>JAXLYU010000010.1:0-494749 GCA_046351255.1 Labilithrix sp. | reverse complement strand
CGGGATCAGCGGAGAGCCGCGTCGCAGGTTCCCTGCGAGATCAAGGCCTTGCGACGCGGGATGCGAGGGGGGACGCGTGACGTGGTTGGTGAACGCAATCCCCTCGCGTATGGGGAAACGCGGGGGCGGAAAAGGTCATAGTTTTCAGAGAGCTAGCCACCTGCGAGCGGGAGCGGGGATGCTCACGGCACTCCGCTGCTCGACAACTGGAGAAGGAAGTCTGCATCCGCTTTCCATCGGCGGCATGCAAATTCGACACGGTCCCCGCCGTCTGCCTGTCGCGGTAACCGCGCAGACGGGTACATTTTGACGCTCGCCGCCGAGGGCGGCACGATCGGAACCACCGGCATCGTGCTGTAACCGCGCAGACGGGTACATTTTGACGCTCGCCGCTGCCGCTCGCTCGGAGGTCCTCCACCTCAGATGATGATCGCGCGTCGTTCGGGCGGCGCGTAGAGCTTGCCAATGGCACGGATCGCGGTGTGGCCGCGGCCTTCGACGGGGCCGACGTCGACGAAAAGGACCTGGTCCTCGTGTGTGTGAATGATCTCCGAGAGACGCGCTCGGAGCTCAACGAGCTCGCGTGCGTTCAGTTCGCAACGGAATACCGAGAGCTGAATATGGTCTCCCCAGCCACGCATCAGTCGATACACCCTTCGCAGGCGCCTCGGACAGGAGATGTCGTAGCTCACTACGAAGGTCTGACGCATGGCGTGGAACTTCGCTCCTTCTGGATCTCGCCTCGGCGCGTGACGGTGGGTCGGGACAGGGGGGCCGCCAGCGACAGACCGACCATCACCGCGTCCTGAACTCGGGATAGTGTGGGATCTCGCCGAGCAGAAAGCGGCCGAAGAGACGCGCCTGCACTTCGAGCACGCGCCGGTAGCTCACGCGGTAGCCAAAGACCGGATGCGTGACGAGTTGATCCATTCGACGTTCGTACGCGAGGAGAAAGCGCCGGCGTCCTGCCGGGCGGAGCGCGACGCCGGTGGAGTGCTCATCGAAGTCGCTCGGCTCGAGTACGCCCGTATTGAGCGCGGATAACACGATCGAGTCGCTCACGATCGGGCGGAACTCCTCCATCAAGTCGAGGGCCAGGGCGGGGCGTCCAAACCTGGGCTGATGATAGAAACCCAGCAATGGATCAAGGCCGGCTGACGCCGTGACGTGGGCGAGCTCCTTCGTCAAAAGAGAATAGGCTAGGGAGAGGAGCGCGTTCACGGGATCCCGCGGCGGACGGCGATTGCGACCTTCGAGATCGAAGAGGCGCGCGGCCGCTCCTTTCAACATCCCCGAGAACGCGGAGAAGTAGCTGCGCGCTGCAGTGCCCTCAATTCCGAGCAGCGACTCGATCGAGTCGACCCGTTCTGCCTTCTTCGCCAGTTGCTCGAGCTCGAAGAGCGTGACTTCTGGGGGATGAGGGTGATTTCGTCTCAGCATGGTTCGCGAGTTTCGGATCTTCGAAGCGATGACTCCACGTGCCAGGGTAAGGCAGGTGGACGTGTCCGCCATCGCACGGTGCTGAGCGATACGGAGCTCGACGTTCTTCGACTCGACGCCAGTGGCGCGGCCGTAGAACCAGCCGCCCGTCGACAGGAGCGACAGCGAGATACCTCGCTCCATCAAAGCGCGAAGCGCTTGAGTGGTTATTTGCACATTTCCGAAGAGGCTCACCTGGGAGACATTCGGCAGACGAGCTCGAGTGTCCCCCTTCTTTCCGCGAACGACCAGCTCCTCGCCCGAGAGCGAGATACGAGCTCCTTGCTCCTGGACGTAGAGCGGAAGTTCGTCGTCGCGCGCTGGCTGTAGCCGTCGCAGGATCACCTCGCCTGCCTCGACCTCGGCTGCCGGGCCATCGACCGGCCAAAACTCGTCCATCTCGTCGGGCGCTTCGCAAGGCACTGCGTCTACCCCGGGGGCCACACCTCGCAAGAGGTTGGTCTCGTCGGGAAGACAGATCCCGACCAGAGAGCAGCCTTCGCACTTCTTGTCATCGACGAGGGGAGCCGGCATCTCCCCGCTGCCTACGACCGTCTTCGCGCGCTCCGCCGCCAGCTTCGTTGTCGCGATGAGCTCGTCGTCAATCTCGATCCGGACGCGGCGACGCGAACGAGCGAAGTAGATCTCGCCATGACCGCACTCGTATCCGTGATCGCGAAGCAGGAGGACCTGGGCGCACACTTGCGCACGCTCGGGAAGATTGGCTCCTCCGGGTACATCCGGTGCGGCGCCGCGCTTGTACTCGATGGGCACCACGCCTGCAGTCGTTCCCTCGACCACATCGATCTTCGCCGTGATTCCGAGACGTTCGGACGAAAGCCAGAGCGAACGCGCTTCATACGGCGGTGGCTCCGACTCGGTATCGTCGATGTCGTCGATGTCGTCGACGTCCTCGGCGCGTCCGCTCGGGTTGTCGTCGCGCTGCCGAGCTCCCTGCACCGAAGGAGAGACCGGTGGCAATTGTCCGCCCGCCACGTCGGCGCGTCGATGCACCGAGCGCCCATCTACCGTGAATGCATTATCCGCGAACTCTCCCTGCGACCACTCCAGATACATCAGTCGTTCGCAGTAGATTGACTCGTTAATCATTCGTGCCGGAACCAGAGCCGGCGGGTCGACGACCAGTGGAAGCCGCCGCGGGAGCGGCTTTGCCCTGAGCTCCTCGCGCTCGGGAAGTGGGTTCCGTTCCGTCATTGGGTCGAATAGTGTCGCATATCACGTTTTCCACGCCCCAGATTGCTGCGTGGACCGCGATGGTGAGGACGTTGCAGAGTCGATGCCGAGACGTAAGCTCACCATTCCGCCTCCGAGTGGAAGGTGAATCCAGCATTCGATCACCGGTTTCGATTGCGTTGTCGTGATGAGCCGTTCGTAAGTGGCGAGTTGAGGGATGAAGGTCGCGCACTTCGCACGCCATGCGGACTCGCTGGGCGCAGGAAATGTCTTGTGGTCAATCAAGACGAAGCCGTCCGACGTCTCCACGAGGAGGTCGACGATGCCGCTCACCCAGCGCTCCCCGTGGAGGGACGCGACTGGCCCTTCCACCGGGATCTCGCGGTGCCACACGGCAGCTCCGAAGCGCCGGTCGACCCATGACCTCAGCACATCGCCCGCTCGCAGGACATCCTCCGCAGCGATGAAGTCGGACACCCGCCAGCCCTGAAGCAATCGCTCTGCGCGCTCGCTTCGCTGGGTGGTCGAGAGACCTTCGACGTCGGCGGCGAGGAAGGCGTGTATCGCGTGTCCGATCGCGTCGTATGCGGTGGGTCGGCCTCGGAGCGGAATCCCGCGTTCGAAGCGCTCGACCGCCCCCACCGCGGCTCCCCGAGCAAATGACTCAGCCTCAGCCTCGGGCTCAGCCTCAGCCTGGGCGATCGCGGATGGCTTGATGCGATAGGGGAGCTTGACGTCCGGCTGACCGCTGGGGCGTGCGAACCAGCGAGGCGCCGCGGGGTCGAGGGAGGTCTGAACCGACTCGGCCCCGAGGCGCCAGACGCGCGTGGCGATTCGCGTCGCGCCCATCCGCGTCTCGGCGAGCGACCGATCGAGCGACCCCAAGGGCAGTTCGAGCGCGGCGTCCTCGCCGAGCACATCGAGCCACGCCTTGGCTGCCTTTTGCTTCGTCGTACGAATCGAGAGTACGAGATGATCACGTGGACGTGTGAATCCCACGTAGAGCAATCGAGCTCGCTCTCGCTCCTCGCGCTGCGCCACCGCCCGCCCCTCCGGCGACTGTTCCGCGCGGTCCCGTAGCGGTGCTCGCTCCGTTGCGCCGAAGGGCCAGGGCCAGTAGCGAATTCGCCGGTGCGCGAGCGGATTCTCCGGGTCGAAGCCGCTCTCGTCGGACTCCGGGCTTACCTCGAAAGCGTCACGTCGCTCCGGCCGGTCGAGATTGGCAAGAATCACGACCGGCCACTCGAGGCCTTTGGACTTGTGGTAGGTGCAAACGACGACGGCGCCATCATCGGTCGGGATGTGCTGATCGTCGGACGGAAGCATCTCGTCGCGTTGCAGTGTGGGAGAGCGCACGTCATCGAAGTAGCGGACGAGGCCAGCGACCGTCGCAGCTTCGCGCTCCTGTGCGCAGCGAGCCTCGTAGTTCGTAGCGACACCGCGCAGCGCGTCCAGGTTTGCCACTCGCTGGGGTGAGTCCGGCCACCGGGCGCAGAGCCAGATGATGTCGAGGGCCTCGAGGACGAGGTCGAACGCCTCGGCTGGTGACACCCAGGCCAGGCGATCGCGCAAGGGCCGAAGCGCCCCCCGCCAGTCGGCGAGCTCCTCACCCGCGGCCCCGTGGGTACCGCCCGAAGCGACGTCTCGCAATCGGTTCGCGAGCCACTCGTCCGGGGAGCCTCCTCGCCACCCGGTGAGGGCATCGATGTTCGCAGCTGCGAGCTCGTCGTGCTCGTCGAGCAACCAGCGTAGGGCAGCGTCCGTCAGCGCGCCCTCCGGGGTATCGAGCAGCCCGGCCCGCGCTGTCGCGGCTCGAATACCGCGAACATGCAGAGCTCGCGCGAGCTCGGCCGCCCACTGGTTCGTCGTCGCGAGGACCGCGATGTCTCCTGGTCGCACGCCGCGAACCCGACCCGTGACCCGGTCGACGATCGGGGTCTCGTGAGGTTCGTCGAGCATTCTCTGGATGCCTTCTGCGATCGCGCTCGCGTCGTCACGCTTGTTTCGACCTTCCAGACACCAGAGCCCGACTGGCGGGAGCGACGAAGCGGCATCCGGCATCGCACGTCTGGGGGAGGCCGCGACCTCCTCGCGCGTGAAGCCGTGACGCGCGAGGCCGAGCGCGAAGAGCTCGGAGCAAGCAACGACGAGCTCGGGACGCGAGCGGTAGTTGTGCTCGAGCCGATCGCGCCGACCGCCCTGCCGGCCGATCCAGTCGGAGACGGCGTCCATGAGGAGGGGGTCCGCGCCGGCATATTCGAAGATGCACTGTTTGCGATCTCCGACCCAGATCGAGCGGCGCGCGATCGCGTGCAGTCGTATGAATAGCGCGAGCTGAATGGGGCTCGTATCCTGGAACTCGTCAACTACGACGAGCCGGAGTCGGCTGGCCAGCTCGCTTCGTGCGCGCGGATGGTCGAGCAGGGTGAGCGCGCCGTCGAGCATGTCGATGTAGTCCACGACGTGCCGCTCTCTCTTCCAGTCCTGATAGGCGACGAGCCCGGCGCGGGCGGCATCGAAGATGGCGCGAGTCATCGAGCGGAGATCGTCGTGAAACCGTGGGTGCTCTTCGTATCTCGCCGCCGCGAGGCGCAGGTCGCTCACGAACCCTTCGCATTTCTGCGAGGTGGAGATCATGGCGAGCTTGGCCCAGCCCGACCATCGGAGCTCGTTGTCGGCGAGCTTCCGTCTCGAAACCTTGATCAGGTCCAGCGCGGAGGTGGTTACCCCTTTCCCATCCGTGCCCTGCTCGAGGCGGCGACTCGTGATCTCGAGCTCATGGGCAAGCGCCTCATCGAGGGCAAGCCCATCTCTTGCCGCCGGTGGAAGCAGGAGGAAGAGTCGCTCGAGCGAACGCTCCGCCATGCTCGTCAGCGCGCTCGGCGAGATCCGGTTGGACCTTGCGAGGTCCATGATGTCAGCGCATGGAGTGACCCAGTCCGTGCGTCGGGCGCGTCCGTCTAGACGAAGCTCGAGTCGGGCCGCGAGCTCGTCCAGGCGAAGTCGCGTCGGCTGATCGAGGGTGCGCTCGAAGGCCTCGCGAAGGAGCTTGGTCTCGTTCCCGGCCACGACGTCGACCGTTGGGGATAGTCCCGCATCTATCGCGAACTCCTGGAGCAGACGAAGGGAGACTGCATGAACGGTGCCGACATAGGCGAGCGGGAGTCGCAGCGCGTCCTCGAAGGCGCTTATGCTGACCAGCTTCTGCCGGATCCTCGCCTCGAGCTCCGCGTGCGCCTTTCGCGTGAACGTCACTGCGACGAGGCTCGTGACGTCGATCCGCGATTCGTCGGCCGTGAGGGCGTCGGTGACCTCTCGCGTCAAGCGATATGTCTTTCCGCTCCCTGCGCTCGCGGCGATCACGGTGATACCAGAAGCGGTCACGACAACCCCCTCCAGCGACGCCCGCACAGGCCATCGTAATCGCAGTAGTCGCAGGCGGCGGTCGCGGGCGGGTCGTAATAGCGATGTCGAGCGTCGGCGTGGATGTCGAGCATCTCGAGGAGCGGACGCTCGGCCTTCGCAGCGGGGACATGGATCGTTCCCATGGAGTGGGATGCGAGGACCGCAGAGGCGGTCGCCTCGACCCACTCCCACGTGTGCGCGAGCGACGGGCCATCAATGACGCTCTCGGGATGCATGCGCGCGTCGGTCGCGAGCAGCTTGCCGGCAGCCAGCGCAAAGTATCCGGCGGGCGGGTCGTCTCCGATCGCGCGAGCGTAGACCGCGAGCTGAACGGATCGCCCCTTCTCCAGGAGCTCGGAGTACGTAGTGCCTCCCCACTTCAGGTCGAGGATCGCGACTCGTCCTTCCTGGTCGGCGAGGCGGAGATCGATGCGCCCGTGAAGTGGTCCAATGGCGGAGGAAGTGGCGATCTCTTCCTCTACGGCGGCGATGCGATAGCCGCTTCGGGCGAGATATCGATACAGCTCGCGCAACGCGTTGCGGACCTGGCGGGTGAGTTGAAGTCGCTCGACGGATGCGCCGGGGAGGAGCAAGGTGGCGCCTTCCGTTCTCAGGAGGTCCTCGAATCGCGCGTCCACGTGGGTCATGAACTCCTCTTCGTGGAGCTCGAACGCGCGATCGTGATGCAGCACTTCCACGAGACGGTGACAGAGATTCCCGTTCAGCAAGCCGCCGCGGGCCAGTCGGGACATCGCGCCCGACACGATGGCGGCCCTGTGTTCGAGCACCCAGGCGAGGGGGCAGGTCGTGATTTGCTCCAGCGCCGAGACCGACGTCGTCGCTCGACGGGTCTCGGCCACAAGCAGCTCGGGAGGAACGCTCCACGTCGGGCGTCCTTCCGGCAGCGGAAGCGGGATAGTGGTCCGGGTCGGGACGAGCGCGTGTTTGCCGGCGAGGAGCTCGCGTGGCGATCTCGTGATCGACGCCGTCGCTCGTTCATCGAGTCGCAGCCGGGCGTGGATCTCGTCCCAGAACGGATGAATCGGTGTCGCGACGCCGGCGATGGTCGATGGCACAACGAGGACGATGCGCTCTCGCGCCGCGAGGACGGCACGACGCCACGTGGCGGCATCGGCGCGCAGGGTGGCCGTGGGCGAAGGGAGCTGAATCCCGCTCTGCTCGAGGAGCCGTAGCTCGATATCGGTCCAGGGAAGACGCCGCGGCAGCCGTTCGTAGCCAATGACGAAGTTCCAGAAGAGCAGATTGTCGCACGGGCCGAGGAGCGAGCACGGGTGGTGAACGTGAGCGTCTCGCCCGGCGCGTTCCACGACGAGCTCGTGATCGAGCTCGAGCCGCGCGAACGTATCGAACATCTGCCGGACGTCTTCACGTGTGAAGAGCCCGCGCGGGTCCCCGCGGAGCACCTCGGCGAAGGCCGCGGTCTGAGCGTAGCCATCGTGATAGACCGCAGCGTCTTCGCCGGCGAGGCGTCCGCTGAACCAGCTCAAGACTCGCTCGACGATCGCCTGGAGCTCGGCGCGTCCGACGCGGTCGACGGCGCCCGGTCGTTCGAGCCAGGTCGCGACGCGATCCGCGCCGCCGAGCTTCGCCTGGATGGCCTTCGGATCGGAGGTCGCGGCAGCCTGAGCGCGTAGCCGCGTCACCGCCTCTGCTCTCTGCCGAGTCCACTCCTTTCCCCCGATCCCAGGCTGTCGTGCCACGGCGCGTGCGAGCCTCGCGCCGAGCTGCCCGCGAAAGGGGCCGATCGACAGGGTGAGCAGCTCGAGGGCTCGATTGGGATCGCGCGGCTCGAACGCGAGCTCGAGAGCGAGCGCGAGGATCTGCATGACGGGCCGCCATGTGCTCCGCCCGCTCCAGCCCTGGGAGGCAAGTCCGTAGCGGGGGAGGGCAGACTCGAGCGGCGCGACATCTCGAAGCCGGACGACGACGTTCTCCGCCCCGCGGAGGGACGCCAGAAACGCGGCGGTGAGCTCGGCCAGATCGCCCGGAGTGTCGCCGCGGAGCAGCAGCAGCGAGCCGTCACCGCAGACCTCTCCTTCCGCGTCCTCGCCGCGGAGTCGCGCTTGAAGTAGCGCGAGATCGGGCGACCGGTCCGCTCCACGACGGTCGGCCCGCGCATGTTCGAAGGTCCTCTCGGCGAGGTGATTCTCGACGCGCGTCCCGAGCTCGGTCAGCCGATCGAACACCCGACCCCATCGACCCGGCCACAGCTCGCGCGTGTCGAGGAGCGCGATGCGCTCGTACACTCGAGCACGATGGCGCAGGAGCGCATGTTCGACGCGCGCCAGGCGATCGCCCCGCCCCGGTGGAAGGGCCGCCGTCGCGTCCTGCTCGATGGCCGCGAGCTCGTCCACGCGAGGATCACCGATGGGGTGTCCGTTCCACCCGGCCTCGACGAGGAGATCGCGCCACTCGAGCAGACGATCCGCGGTGCCGAGCTCGTCGGATTGGAACGAGCGCCAGTAGAAGGCGCGCTCGTCGGAGAGGGCTCGGATGCGGGCGGCCCATGGGGGAAGCCGCTGGATGTGCGATTCGTCTACCGGAGCAAGCCCGACACGCAGCTCGAGGTCGCGCAGCAACGCTGCCAAGCCCCATATGGGTCGCCCGATCCCAGCGCGGTCGGGCGAGAACACGGGCCCGGCGATGGCGATGCCGACGGTGACGTCCACGATGCCGAGATCAGCATGAGGCGTACGGACCGAACATCACCCCAGAGGGTTAAGTGGTGCGACTGCGACAAACGGCGTCGCGCCGCTCGTTCAACGAGGCGGAAGCGGATCCTTGTAGAGATCGTCCACGGCCACGGAGACCTCCAGATGGAGGCGGACCACCTGTCCCTCGGTGAAGACGCGCCGCGTCCACTCGGCATCGGCGCTCGCGCGAGACCACACCTCGAGCTCGTGGCGAACATGGGAGACGATGAGGTACTCGCGCAAGGATGGAAGGAGCCGATAGTCGTCGAGCTTCACTCCGCGGTCGCGCTTCTCCGTGTTTCGACTCGTGACCTCGACGACGAGCGTGGGATTGACGACACCTCCGTCGCGGTCCCGCGGATGGGTCTCGCCTTCTCCGCAGATGACGACCATGTCGGGGTAGTACGCGTTCAGGTTGGAGCCACGCTCGACGACGACCCGCGTGTCCGAGTCCTCGACCCGGCAGGGAGCGTCCTTACCGAGGCCGATCGTCAGCTCGGTCGCCAGCCGGCTCTTCAGAACGGCGTGCCGCCTTGTCCCGCCTGCCATGGCGAGGATGTCGCCATCGATGAACTCGTGGCGCGAGTCGACGGACTCTTCGAAGCGCAGATACTCCTCGTAGGATAGGGGAGCGTCAGCCGGCAGTGCGGGCATCGCAGGCGAAGTATAGCGAATGACTCGGCGAGGCGTGTGTGGTCTGCCGCTCGCGACGAAGCGGTCCGAGCCGGCGCCGGCAATTGGCCTCAGCCACGACTCTCCGCGACCCCTGCCGGCGAGAAGGCGCCATAGCCGCCCTGATCGGAGCGCGAGATCGAGGATTCGAAGACGACCGAGATGCCGCGCTCCTTCAAGATCATGCGGTTCATGTCGAAGAGCTCCCTCGAACCAAGCAGCGACCGCACGACTCGCGCCGAGAGCGCGTCGTTCCACATCGGCCAGCGGAACGTGCCGCCCTTCCAGCCACCCGCACAACCGGTGGTCACGAGAGCGGGCTCACCTCTCCGAATGACTGGAGCGGTCGGGAGGAATGGGAGACCACGAAAGGCAAGCCAGTCGGCGGCTGGTAGGCCAAGCTTCTTGTCCTTGGAAGGATCGGTTCCGCGCAGCGCGTAGTCGCGCGCCTGGGAGTTGTCCCACTGCAGCACCGGGAGTGGGCGGGCATAGCGCCACGGCCCGAACAAAGCCTCCTCGTAGTCGTCGCGTGTGACGTTCTCTTGAAGCTCGCTCACCATCGCAAGAAACTCCTGCTGCCCAGCGGTGAAGTGAAGGGCCGTGGGCTTCGTGTTTCCTGCGTTGTCCTGAACGACGTCCGTGAAATAGCTCGCGGCGAACGACTGACTCCGCCGTGAACCATTCCTCAGCAGTGACCGCAGGTAGCTCTCGAGATACTCCGGTGGCGGCTTGAGATCATGCGCTTGAGCGCCACTGCTCGCTTTCGGATAGTGAAGGTCCAGTGCGGATTCCGTCTTGAATTCGGCCTGATCTCTGACGAGGAGCTCGAGGAGCACCGAACGCTCCGGGCCATCGACGAGGACAGGGCGAAAGGTTCCGTGATTCTGCCATACGAGCTTGGGTGCTCCAGCGCCCGCATGGTCCGTCACGACGTTGAGCAAACCGAGGGCTGCGAGAAAGGCGAGCGGATTCTTGCCGTCGAGCCCAGAGAGCACGAGCGCCATCAGTTCTCCTCCTCTTCATCCTCGAAAGTGCCGCACTGCTCGAGCGCGCTTCGTCGGTGGTCGGCGAGTCGCAGGATCGCTTCCAGCCATGCCAGCCCGAACCAGCCGTACTTCTCCGTGAGCGTCCAGAAACGCTCGGCGACGCCCGAGCCGACCGCTGCATAACGATGGTTGCTCTGCACGCAGATCGAGCCCCCCGAGTGTTCGAAGGTGACTGGGACCGGTTCACGGTCTTCGACCACCGGGGCGAAAGGACGGCACCACCCATGATGAGATGCGACGAGGTGGAGGACCAAGTCACGGTCCGCGGGTGTCACCGTCTCGAGGAGATGCGTACCCTCCTCGAGAATCGCGAGCGATGAAAGCTCGTGGCGCGCGCCTCGGGGGTATCCCGAGCGCTCTCGAGCCCGTCGCCGGCTGACTCGATCAGCGAACACGAGCGCGCTCTTGGCCAGCGGACGACTTGCTGCGTCTGCGAGGGGACTTCCGCCATGGAGCCACCGCTGGAATCGCGGGTCGACCTTTCCTGCGTCGTGCCAGCGGGCGGCGATGCTGAGCGCCATGACGAAGCGCTCATCTAGACCAACGCTGCGCGCGAACGCCTCGGCGATCGTGGCGACGCCAGTCATGTGGGCCGTGAGGCCGACGCGAACGCCGGTCAACGATGAACCACCATTTTCAGTGGATGCATCACCATCGGCATCGGCTGTTCTTCGCCCGACAATACCGAAGTATCCGGCAGAGTCCGAGGTCGACTCGAACGGCATCAATCGGACAATCGACCATCTCTTCGACGAGAGGAGTCGCGTGAGCGCCTCGTGCTGCCACGTTCCAACCGGCGGCGTTAGTTGACGCAGCCACTCGGCGAGGGCCTCGCGGTCATCGCCCATCGAGGCGTCATCATCGAGAGTCGGAGTTGGCGGAGGTGCGGCTTCTTGGAAGTAGCTCCGGACCGCCGAGTGAAGTCGAAACACCGGCCGCCGGCTCTGCGTCCAGCGCGCCTGATCTCCGAGGTCTGGCACGGCGGCTCCGGACGCGGGATCCCAGGTGCCGGAGAGGAGGCCACCATAGCTGCTCGGTACGACGATGGTCATCCCGGGCTTCAGATCGGGGGAATACACGAGTCGGCTCTCATCGCCCTGCCACGCGAATGCCGGTCGGCCGAGAGGACGCTCGTTACGGCCATCGTCCCTGGAAGCAGTCACACCATCGACGTCGCCGAAGTCGGCGGCCTCACTCCTGATGCCCGGCGCAGGTGTGCTCGCGAGCCATTCGCGGGCGGCCTGAATCGGTACAGATAGTGCTTCGAGGCCGCAGGGAGCGCAAATCTCGATGCGCGTCTGCAGTGCTTCGAGAGCCTGTGGCGTCGCCCCGACTTGGGCAACATGTGTCAGCGGAGCTTCGATGTCTGCGCGCCAGACGAGCTGGACGTCGGCGTCGACCCGCTGATCCTTCCCGTGAAGCCAGAAGGAGATCTCTGGGTCGGCGGAAGGAATCTGCGAGGTCTGGGCCCATGCGTCCAGATGAGCGGGCAGCATGACGGGCGCTCCTGCCGGGCGCGGCAACATCGCCACCCTCTCCTCTGGCGAGAGCGCGGCTGCGGCAGCATCGAATGCCTCGATACCGAAGTCTGGGAGCTTGTCGCTGAGCCACGCCCAGGTCTTCTTGAGGGCATCTCCATAGATCGGATCGCTGGCTTTGTCGGTGAGGCTATCCGAGCGAGCGAGGACGACACCTGGCGTGGGCCCGTCGACGTCGCCGAGGCGATTCAGTCGACCGAAACGCTGGCGGAGCGCATCGAGCGAAGCGCACTCCGTGACGAGGAAGTCGAAATCGAAGTCCGCGCCGGCTTCGATGCACTGCGTGGCGACCACGACGAACGGTTCTGCGGCCGCATCGCGTTCACGGCCGGCGCCCACCTGTTTCGAGAGGCGTCGGTCGAGAGCATCGCGATCGAGCGGTCGCATGCGGCCGGTGACGATCTCGACCGTGGCGCTGGCCTTCTTCTTCTCGAAGGCTTCCCGAACGAGACCGAAGACTTCGAGCGCCGTCGCCACTCGATTCACGACGACAGCGACGGCGCGGCTCCCGGTCGCCTGCTCCACCGCATGTCGTGCAGCCGATTCCGCGAACTGTCGACGGCGAACCGCCTCGGCTCCGCTGACCTTGACCTCCTCGCACATGATCGGTTTCGAGGCTCGCAGTCGACGCTGGAGAACAGGATGGTCGCGGTCGTCCTTCGCGAGAGAGAAGGATACCCCTGCGCGGCGGTTCGCAGTGGCTGACATGGGGACCACCTGCCAGCGGTTCGGGAGGTGAGGTGCGGCCTTTGGGCCCGACCACGCTCGATAGCCTCCGATTGCTTCGAGCGTCTCCATGAACGGTCGGGCGAGGTGAACCTCGTCGAGAAGGAATAGGGTGTCATTCCCCAAGAGACCGGCATGAATCGGGCGCATCGTGTCGCTCACGCCGTATCCACGAAAGAGGACGCGAGAGCCGACTTGGTCGACGGTCGAGACTGCAACCAGAGGTTGGGTGGGAGAGCGGGCCCAGGAATCATCACGAGGGATTCCGCCGCGAAGCTGTACGCATTCGAGCGGATGAACGTTCGTTGCGACGGTATCGGAGGAGAGCGTCGTCAGGCGGTCTCGCACCGCTCGGAGTACCGTCGCCTCGGGGGCGAGAAGACGATCAGCGATGCTCCTTCCTCGAGCAAACGCCTGGTCGACCACCGTTCGTCGATCGACGACGAGCACGATGCGTCGAGGTGCACGCATCTCTGACCGAGGCTTCGCCGCCTCGAGCGCGAGATGAAACACGGCAACATCGATCGCAGCCGTCTTCCCAGAGCCGGTGGGGAGATCCAACAGATCCGGCCATCGCCCTTCCGGATGTTGTGTGATGTCCCGGAGAAGTCTCTCCTGCCACGGGAACGGACGCTTCCCGGGGCCGTGGACGGCCTCGAAGAAGTCGGCGAAGTGGTCAATGGATAGATCAGCCATGGTCCCTCACCGGTCGGAAGAGCCCGAGTCCGCGATACCGTCCAGCGCCGAGCAGGATTGGTCCTTCGACAGCTCGTTCGAATTCCAGACGTGCATGAACCAGCACACGTTGGACTGGAGGCTGTCCGGGCGCATACGAAGGGAAGACGCGGGCTTTATCGCCTCCAGCGAGAGGCGCCGACGGAGTAGCGACGACCCGGGCGGGACGCGGTAGACCGATATGCTCGCATGCGGTCGCAATGGTCGCCTCCGCCGCGGCGTACGCCGCGGCTTCCTTGGCGGGGTCCGAGCTCCGGAGGTCGCCGGGATTTCGGTCGAGAGCCACCGGTGTCGCGCTCGACCAGAAGCGCGAGCGCGCGCACCAAGTCGCCGCATGGAGCGTTTGTTGCTCCGCTTCCTCCTCCATGAGCTCCAGTCGGAACACGCCGCCGCGCCCGAGCAGCACCGGAAGCTCTCCCTTGTAGTCGGCGGCGGCGTTTCTCTTCCAGTTGCGTATTGCCGCGTAGACCGCGCTTCGGTCGGCGCTCGTCGCTTGCACCGGAAGGATAATCGCAACTCCGAGAATGGACCCATCAGCGCGTTCATGTCCAACGAAGGGGAGTGGAACGAAAGCGACATGCGGACGGTCGGTGGGCGCGTTCGGTGAACGGTGGCCGGATAGCACCTCGGGGGCGTTGGCTCCATATCCGGTCAGCAACGCCGCTCGAACGGCGCGAGCGACCTCTGCGGCACGCGTCGAAGGCAGCTTGATGTTGCGGCCGCCCGTCGGCGAGGGCGTCGCAGCGCGGCGAAGGACGATCCAGTCGAGCTGATCGAACACCGTCGTGGGTGCGCGCTCCGGCCTGCGACTGCTGGGTCGGATGTATCTCTGAAAGGCGGCCGGCATGACTCGCCCGGGCTCGGCGCCGGCGCGTGCGAAGGTCTCCTGGAGCGCGTCGAGCTGCCCGGGGCTTACCGTCCGGACCGTGAGCTCGTCCTCCTTCGCGACTACCTCTCCGGTCTCGTCCGGGATCCAGGTGCTCGTCGCTTCGATCTCTCCCGCGCGCACACTGACGAGCGATGAAGAGTGTCCAAGGCGGACGACTCGTGCCGCGAGTGCGTCGAGCGTCGAGCTCTGCGCGTTCGTCGCGGTTGCATCGGGCCATGAGAACACGATGCGAGGATCCGTCGGAGAGACGGAGGGGAACGTGCGAGGCTGGCGCTCACGACGGTCTGGTAGGAGCGAGGCCGCTCGAGACGGCCCTTCCTTTCCTTCCTTTCCGGCAGGCACCACGGCGATCGCCTTGCTGATGTTCTCCTGGAACTTCGCTTCCGCCTTGGCGAGCTTCTTTTCCAGCGATGCAAGCGTCTTTCCACCGACATCGCGTGCAGCTGCCACCTCGATGCGCAGATCGGCGAGCGCCTTTGCTTCGTCGTCGAACGAGCCGATGACGGATGGATCGTTCACGGGAACGAAGACGGTGGCGATATCACGCTGTGACGCCTCACTCGCCGAGATGCGCGGCGGCCCAAGGCGCTCGAGCCATTGGAGTGCTTCGCGCTCGTCGTTCGCCCCCCCGTCATAGTGGGCATCGACGAGAGCCGAGTAGAGTCGTGCAGGATGCGGTGGCCATTCGGCACGGCTCCGTCGATCAAACGCCGTGGCGACGTAGCGACCCGTGAGCAGCGTAACTTCGATGGCGAACATCAGTCCCCCGCGCCGTCCTCTGCGGTTGCAGCGACCTCGCGACTCTTGCGAATGAGTCCGGCGAGCTTCGGTGCGGGAATGAGCGTGATGGGCTTGGGGTCCCACCCGAGACCGAACGCTCGTGCGGCCTCTTCGGCTGCTTTGACGAGTGCGGCCGCCTCGGTCTTAGAGAGTGTGTACTCGGCAGGCTTGCTTCCATCGCGCGACACGACTTCGAGCGAAAGAGGGGTCTTCGCGACGAGAAGCGAGCGGGAGCGAAGGTCGTAGTCGTTCTCTCGTTGGTAGACGACAGCCGCCAGGGCGAGGGCCGCAAGCGCCGTGCGCGCGGCCGTCTCGGCGTCGTCTCGCTTGGCGTCCGGAATGCGCTCGCCTGCACAGCTGGTCTGGAAACGGAGGCGGCGCAGGCCGGCAAGTGAGAGCACGGTCGTTTGCTCGGCGCGACTCATCGTCACTCCGCCGGCCTCCTGATCGATGCTCGGCGGGATATTGCCGTGATTGATCGCCGAGGGCGATCCCTTCTTTCCGTCGCCACCCCCGCTGCGGGAGAACTCGACGGGCTTGCCGCTCTTCTTCTCCGCGTCCTTCTCGTCGACGGTCCACTCCTGCTCGGGGTCCTTGTGCTTGAAGACCGGGCCTGCCTTCGTCTGGATCCCCGCGGGGTCGATGCGGCTGGCGGTCTTCACGCCGGTGGTGACGTCGAAGCCGACGATCTCCGAAACGAGGCACCGCTGGAACTTGGCGCCGAGGCCGCCTTTCGGACCGGTGCTGTCCCACACCCCGAAGACGAGCGCCGTGGGGCAGTACTTGTACATCGCGGTCGCTTGCGCGGGCCGTGCATCGGTGACCTCCTTGCCGACGCTTGCGTGGCGAAACGGAACGCCGTCGAGAGTGCTATCGCGAAGAAGCGCGTCGGCGATTCGATGGGGGGCGTGAAGGGCAGTGATCTGCTCGAGATCCTCGAGGCCCTCCTGCTTCGAGAAGTCGACCTGCACGAGGGGGAATGCAAGCTCCCCACGGCGCCATCCCTCGAAGAGCGCCTCCTCGAAGCGATTGGCCTGCGAAGCAACCGAGTCCAGCAGCACGGTCTGCACCTCGTCCTCACCGACGCGCCGTTTCTCGAGCGCATACTTCGTCTCGGCGTTGCGCTCCATCACGTAGGTGGGAGGGAACACCTTGTCTGCGGGACCGCCCGCTGGTTCCAGTCGCGTCAGTGCGCGAATTGCGGCAGCTCCGCCGCCAACAGCCTTCTTCAGCGTCTCGAGATCCAACGTTGTCATGTGTTCTCCTGCACTCGTGCAAAGGCACGGCCCTACGAGCACCCGACGCGCGTCGCAACGCGTGTCGGTGCGAGCCGAAACGTTCCCCAACCCAAACGAAGCGACGCTACGCCGGGCCGCTTCGGTTGAAAAGGGATTTAGAGATAAAAGGGGATATCGCTGAACACGCCTAGCTAGCCGCCGCTCGAGTCTAGGACTTGGTAGCGACCTGCTGTGTCGTGCCCGAAGCACTACCGACACGGCCACCTCTTCTTGAGTAGCGTGAATCGTCTGCGGCCCTCTGCCCCGGTGCGCGGCGGCCTCGGCGGGCTTCGATGCCCGAGGCCGGTCGTCGGGGTGGAGCGACTCTCCCGCGTCGGACGGCTACAGCCCGAAGGCGCGGAGCTTTTTGTGGAGGCCTTCGCGTGTGATGCCGAGGCTCTTGGCGGCGGCCGTCTTGTTGTTGCCGTGCTCGCGGAGGGCCTCGATGAGGAGCCAGCGCTCGACCTGGTCCATCATTTCCTTGAGCGTGCCCTTCGTGGGGCGGACACGCTCGATCATGCCTTCGACCTGGCGTACGCGCGGGGAGAGCATCTCCGGCGTCACGAAGCCGCCCGCGTCGACCTGGATGACGAGGCGCTGTACCTCGTTCTGCAGCTCGCGCACGTTGCCCGGCCAGTCGTAGCCCTGGAGGAGCTCCATCGCCTGCTGGCTGAAGCCGCCGCTCGGCTTGCCGAACTCGAGCGCGAAGCGCGTGAGGAAGTGCGTGGCGATGAGCGGGATGTCCTCGCGGCGCTCGCGCAGGGGAGGGACACGGAGAGGGAAGACCTTGAGGCGGTAGTAGAGGTCCTCGCGGAAGCGGCCCTCGGCCACCTCCTTCTCGAGGTTGCGGTTCGTCGCCGCGACGATGCGGACGTTGACCTTCTTCTCCTGCGTCGCGCCGATGGCTCGGATCTCGCCCTCCTGGAGGACGCGCAGGAGCTTCGACTGGAGCGAGAGCGGCATCTCGGTCACTTCGTCGAGGAAGAGCGTGCCGCCGTCGGCGACCTCGAAGAGGCCGCGCTTGTCTTCGTGCGCGCCCGTGAAGGCGCCCTTCTTGTGGCCGAAGAGCTCGCTCTCGAGGAGCGTCTCGGGCATCGCGGCGCAGTTCTGGCCGACGAAGAGGCGATCGCGGCGGTTCGAACGGTAGTGAACGGAGGCGGCGACGAGCTCCTTGCCGACGCCCGTCTCGCCCTCGATGAGGACGGTGACGCGCGTGTTCACGACCTTCTCGAGCTGCTGGAGCAGCTGGCGCATCGGCGCGCTCTGGCCGATGATCTCGGGCGCGCCGTCCTTCGCCTTCGCGCCCGTGCGGCGCTCCTGCTCCTTGCCCTTGAGGAAGGTGTTCTCCTTCTTCAGGCGATCTTCGGCGGCGCGGAGGCGCTTGGCGACGCGCGCGTTCGCGACCGCGAGCGAGGCGTTCTGCGCGAGCACGGCCATGATGTCGAGGTCGTGCGCGGTGAGGACGCCCGCCTCACGGTTGTCGACCTGGATGACGCCGAGGATCTCCTCCGCTTTCCAGAGCGGGATGCCGAGCGTCGAGCGGATCTGCGCGCCCATGAGCGACTCGCTCTGGCCGACGTCTCGCGGAGCGTCGGCGGCGACGACCGCCGCGCGCTCGCTGACGACCTTGCGGAAGACGGAGCGCGTGATCGGGATCGCGCCCGTGGGCACGGTGTCCTGGCCGCGCACGCGCGTCATCACGGGCACGTAGCCGGAGGCGGAGGCCGAGGCGGAGCCGCTGCCGCGTGTCGAAGCGGCCGGCTGCTCCTCGTCGTCGTCGCGGAGGATGATCGTCACGTGCGTCGCGAGCGGGACGAGCTTGAAGCTCGACTCGCAGATGGCGACGAGCACCTCGTTGAGATCCTGCGCGCCGCCGATGCGCTTCAGCACCTCGTAGAGGATGCGGAGGCGGCCGTCGTCCTTCTCGAGGATCGTGGCGCGCGGGACGAGATCCTCGATCTTCTTCAGGGCGAAGACCTGCGCCGTGTCGCTCTCCTCGCGGAGGGTCACCTTCATCTGCACGACGCGATCTTGCGAACCGAGCTCGATCACGTCTTCGTCCTCGAGCGGGGCCTCGCGGCCGTTGCTGTCGTCGAGGACGATGCGCTCCGGCGCGGCGCCGCGGAGGATGGCGGTGCCGTTCGTCGAGCGCTGATCGACGAGCACGTACTTGTCTCCTGCGAACACGATCTTCGCGTGCTCGCTCGAGACGTGGGAGTCGGTCAGGACGAGGTCGTTTCCTTCCGCGCGGCCAATGCGAATCACATCGGAGGTCGGCTCGATCGCCGTTCCGCTGTGCTGGCCGCGCGTGACCTCGAGGCGAATCAACCTGCAGACCTCACGGGGTGCGCGCGCGGAGCTTGAGCGCGATGCGGTACATCTCGTCGACGCCGCTCTTGTTGCCTGCCTTCTCGGCTTCCGCGACGAGCTTCTCGAGCTTGTCTGCGGCGGCGGCGTCGCCCTGGGGGGAGAGCGCGTCGATGGCGAGGAGGATGTCGAGGCGGACGTCGGGATCCTTGATCTTGTCGAGCTTCTCGACGAGCTTCGCCTTCGTCGAGCCGTCCTTCAGCTCGACCGCCATCCACACCGCCTTGTAGTGGCCCCACTTCGCCGTGTCCGGCGTCGACGGGATCGGCGTGTCGAGGAAGGACAGGTAGCAGGCCGAGTCCTTCTTGCACTTGTCGAGGACGGCGTTGGCGGACTTGAACTTCTCCTTCTCCGTCGCCGGTCCGGTGATCTTGTTCACCGCGTCGTTCACGAGCTTCGACTGCTCGTTCGTCATGAGCTTGATCGCCGCCGGGAGGCCGGAGCTCTGATGCGACTCGGTCTCCGTCTTCGCCGAGTTGACCTCCTTGACGATCCACTCCGTGAGCGTGGAGTCCCAGAGGTTCGCCGCCGCTTCGAGCATGAGCGCGTGACCGTTCGCGCCGTTCATGGCCGCGATCGGCGCCTCGGCGGGCACCTTCGCGTACGCCTCCTTGTAGGCGGCGACGTTCTTCGGGTCCGGCGGGAAGTGGCCGAGGTAGCGCGCGAGCATGACGCGGTTCTGCGGGGTGAGGTCGCCCTTCTGCAGCTGCTCGATGAGCGCCGCGTTGCCCGACGGACGAGAGATGTACGCGATCGGCTCGGCGATGAGCGGCATGTACCCGCGCGCCTCGTAGCCCTCGGCGAGCTTCTGGTAGTCGCCTTCGCCCTTGAGCGCCTTCACGAGCTCGGGCTCCGCTTCCTTCGGCATCTTCATGAGCGCCGTGCGGACGGGGAGCGAGAGGGCCGCCTTCGACGGTGTGAGGAGGACCTTCACGAGCGGCGCGATGCCGGCGGCGTACTTCGTGTCGCCGATGAGCTGCGCCGACGTCTGCTGCCAGAACTGGAGGTAGTCGCGCTGATCGTTGACGTTCTTCGGGTCCGGGATCGGCATCGAGAGGAGCGCCGCGGCCTTCGCGCCGTACGTCGGGTGCTTGACCGTCTTCACGGCGCTCGCGAGGTCCTGCACGAGGTTGATGGACTTCGCCTGCGACGGCTTGAACTTGGAGAAGCACTCCCAGAGCGCGTCGATGAGGCCCTGATCGTTGAGCTTGCCCTGCGTCGAGAGGCGGCTCGTGCCCTGGGCCGCGAACTTCACGTCCTCGTCGTTCTTGCCGGGCTCGTAGTCCTTGAACGCCTTCGCGAAGGCCGGAGCGCCGCGCGGATCGCCCATGTCGGCGATGAGCTTGATGAGGTCCTTGCGCGTCTTCTCGTCGAGCTGCTGGGTCGTGTAGACCTTCACCAGCGCCTCGTCCGCGTCGTCGATGATGCCCTTCACCTTCGGGTCATCGCGGTTGCTGTTCGCGGAGCTCATCGCGCCCTGGTACATCTCGTCGAGGCGCTTCAGAGCGGGGCCGCGCTGCGCGGGATCGTCGAGGCGCTTGACCCACGTCTTCGGGTCGTTCTCGTCCGCGCATGCCGAGAGGCCGGCGGAGCCGAGGAGGAGAGACAGCGACATTACGAGCGCGGCACGCATCTTCATTGGCTAAATCCCCTGTTTTTCCCGAGATCGGACGGTAATCGGGGGGATCGTGAGGTGTCAACGTTTGTTCTCAGTCTGCTAGTCTCTTGACATGTCTGCGTTTCGGCGCGCGGCGGTCATCGGTGGCCTCGCGCTCGCGGCGGTCGTCGCGTGCGGGTCTTTCACTGGAGATCCCGGGGACGGCGGCGCCGAGACGACTGCGACGAGCAGCGGCACCGTCCAGGGAGCGACGGGAGGCGAAGCCGGAACGAGCGGGGCGAGCAGCGGCACGAGCGGCACGAGCGGCTCGACCGCGAGCTCGTCCTCATCCTCGGGCTCGCCAGAGGACTGCCCGCCCTGTCCCATCTCGCCGCACTTCCTCTGCGACGACTTCGAGCGCTCGGCCGTCCTTCCGTTCCAAGGGTGGAGCTATGCCGGTTCTCTACCCGAGGGCGACGCCACCTTCCGCATCATCGCGCTCGACGCGATGAGCTGCCGGCGCGCGCTCCAGGTGCACGTCGAGAATCTCGGTGGAGGGGTCAGCGAGACCCGCGTGATGAAGACCACGTTCACGCGCCCGCTGAACGGCAACGTGGATATCGACCTCGACTTCTCGTTCGTGGCAAACGAGTCAGAATTCAGCAGCCCGGCGCGCGCGGCCTTCCTCGGCCTGACGCCGGACGGCGATGACCTCGAGGGGAAGACCTTCATCGCCCTCATCGTCGAGAAGGACGGCGTATACATGACGGGGAGGAACTCCGTGGTGGCGCCGCTCCTCAGCGGCAAGATCCCGCTCGCATCGGGTCAGGCCCCCGTCCATCTCGTCTGGCACCTGTCCACGACGGGCGGACCGTCGACGCTGACGGTGAGCGGCGGGCCCCCGATCAAGGAGGCGTTTCCTGTCTTCGACGTCACGACGAAGTACTCGTTCTTCGTCGGCGTCGCGTCCTCCGACGACGTCGGCGCCGCCGGCGTGACCGCGACGTTCGACAACGTCGTGATCCATTGAGTCAGCCGATGATCATCGACTCGCTCAGGAGCTTCCCCTCCTTGAAGCGGCGCAGGTTCCACCGCTCGAAGAGCTCCCGGTCGTCCTCGTCCTCGGGCTCCTCGCCGTCCTTGGCGATGTGCTCCGCGATGCGCTTGCCCATCACGGGCGCCATCATGAAGCCGTGACCCATGAAGCCGGACGCCTGGTAGAAGCCTTCGATCTCGTCGACGCGTCCGACGATGGGATTCGCGTCCGGCGTGAGATCGTAGCAGCCGGACCACTGGCGCAGGACCTTCACCTCGCCGAGGAGCGGGCAGGTCGCGACGAGCGCCTTCGCGTAGAGACCGAGGAACGCGAACGAGCTGTCGTGGTTCACGCCGTCCGGGACGCGCTCCTGTCCGATGCCACCGACGATCTCGCCGCGCGTGGACTGGCTGAAATACAGGCCGTTTCCGAGATCCGCGACGAGCGGCTTCAGCCACGGCTTGAGCGGCTCTGTGGAGCAGATCTCGTGGCGGTGCGGCTTGTTCGGCAGCTCCACCCCGAGCATCTTCGCGATCTCGGGTGACCACGCCCCGCACGCGTTGACGACCCGCTGCGTCTTGATGCGGTGGGTCCTGCCCTCGTGGTGCACGCGCACGCCGGTGATCTTGGACCCACGCGTGTCGAAGCCGATGACGTCCGCGAACGTCTCGATCTCCACGCCGAGCTTCCGCGCCGCCTGCGCGAAGCCCCAGACGAAAGGCCAGGGGAAGACGACGCCGTCATCGGGGTTGAAGCTCGCGGCGACGATGCCGTCGGTGGTGAGCTCGGGGACGATCTTCTGCGCCTCCTGCGCGGAGAGCATCCGCGTGTCGAGCTTGAGCGATCGTTGCAATTTGCACGAATCTTCGAGGGCCTTCGCGCGCTTCTTGTCCCGGGCGAGGAAGAGGTAGCCGCCTTGCCGGAGCCAGACGTTGATCTTGAACTCGCTCGCGAAGTCCTGGCACATGCGGATGCTCTCCTGCATGAGCTTCACGTTCGCTTCGCTCGACCATTGCGCGCGGATGCCGCCGCCGTTGCGGCCGCTCGCGCCGCCGCAGAGGTAGCTCCGGTCGAGGACGACCACGTCCTCGATGCCCTCTTCTTTTGCGAGGTGATACGCGATCGACAGGCCCATGATGCCTGCTCCGATCACCACCACTTCGGCCTGGTTCTTCATGCGGGGTTGAGGCGCTCGAGGGCGGCGGCGTGGAGGACGGGATTCGCGGCGAGCGTCCCTGCGTTCTGCGCGTAGGGGCCGCGGTAGTCGAACTCCGCTCCGTGCCAGTCACTGTAGATCCCGCCCGCGGCGCGGACGATGGCCTCCGGCGCGCACGTGTCCCAGAGCTTGATGGGGCCCTTGGCGGGATGCGCATAGAGGTCGACGCGACCGGCCGCGAGGCGCACCGCCTTGATGCCGGAGCCGCCGGTCGGCACGAGCGTCTTGCAGCCGAGGAGCGCGATGCGCTGCTCGACCGCTTCGCTCCGGTTGGAGCGCGACACGGTGCACGAGGCGTCGGCGAGGGAGGCGACGCTCGTCACCCGGAGCGGGGTCTTCGCGCCGCCGGCGAGGCGGAACGCGCCGATGCCCTCCGCGGCGGCGAAGATCTCGCCGAACGCGCAGCAGTCGATGACGCCGACCGTCGCGCGGCCGGCCTCCGCGAAGCCGAGCATCACCGCGAACTCGCCGTTCTTCTGGATGAACTCCTTCGTGCCGTCGACGGGGTCGACGAAGATCGCGTACGGCGCCTTGCCGAAGCCTTCGTAGGTCTCGGGCGCGCTCTCCTCGGCCACGAGCGGGACGCCCGGGAAATCCCGCGTGAGATGCTCGAGGAGGAGGATGTTCGCTTCCTTGTCCGCGCGCGTGACGGGATCGTTCGGTCCCTTCATCTCCACGCCCGGATCGGACTCCGCGTAGATCTTCATGACCACCTCGGCCGCCGCCGCCGCGGCCTTCAGGAGCTTCTCCATCACGTCGTTGCGATCGATCGGGCTCACGTGTGGATACCGATCTTGTCGAGCGCGCGCGGGAGCTGGCGCAGGTCGTCGTCGTGGATGTAGCGCGGGCCGCCGCCCGTCTCGCGGACGAGCTGCTCGAGCTGCTCCTTCGTGCGGGGACCGAGGACGGCGGCGGAGACGTTGTGATTGGCGAGGACGAAGCGCACCGCGGCGCCGCGGAGCGTGTGGACGTCGCCCTTCACGAGGAAGCGGACCGCGTCGAGATCGTCGATGCGCTTCTCGAGCTCGAGGCGCGTCCAGCGCTGGCTGCGGTGATCGTCGTCCTCGAAGCGCCGGTCCTTCGCCCACATCCCGTGGAGGAGGCCGTGCCCGAGGACGCTCCGGGCGAGGATGCCTGCGCCCGAGATCATGATGTCGCCCGAGATGCGATGCAGATCGACGGGGTGGAGAAGGTTGTAGGCGAGCTCGATGACCTCGGCCCCCTTGTCGATGGCCGCGCGCGCGACGTCTTCGTCGCCTGCGGCCACGCCCCAGTGCTCGATCTTGCCCTCTTTCTTGAGGGCCTGGAGCGTCTCGGCCGCCTCGCCGTTCCAGAGCGTCTCGGGGCCGGGGTTGTGGAGCAGGTAGATCTGGAGCGCCTCCTTGCCGATGCGCTTCAGCGAGCGCTCGACGGAGGAGCGGAGGAAATCGCTCGAGAAATTCTTCCGCGCGGGCTCGGTGGTGCGGTCGAGGCCGCCCTTCGTGACGATGACGACGTGCGGGTGATCCTTCGCGATTTTCCCCGCGAGGCGCTCCATGCGACCGGCGCCGTACGCGTCGGCGGTGTCGATGAGATCGAAGCCGATCTCGATCGCGCGTCGCAGGACGTCCTCGGCGTCGGCTTCTTCGACCTTGCCGTAGGCGTCGCCCGAGAGTCCCCACGTGCCGATGGCCATCTCGGACACAACGAGGCCGGTCTTGCCGAGGGGCCGCTTTCGCATCGAATCGACCTTCTATCATACGGGGAACGCCGCTTGACGGGCAGCACGGCTCGGGTCTACGACGCGCTCATGCGTAATTGCCTGTCTCTCGCCCTCGTGGCCGCTGGTTTCGTTGCCATCAACGCTTGCGGAGGCGAAGAGCAGCCGCCGCCGAAGGCGCCCGAGGCGCCGCCCCCGCCGGCCAGCTCGGCCCCCGTCGCGAGCGCGGAGCCGCCGAAGGCGCCCGAGCCGCCGAAGAAGAGCCCGATGGAGCTCCAGAAGGAGAACATGGGCGCGATGGTCGAGGGCATGAACACGCACGACGCGAAGAAGGTCGCGAGCGCGTTCTCGGACGGCGCCGTCCTCAAGGTCGCGGGCGCTCCGAGCGACGCGAGCGGCAAGGAAGCGATCGCGCAGGCGTACCAGAAGCTCTTCGACGCGTTCCCGGACATGAAGACCGGCGCGTCGCGCGTCTTCGTGAAGGGCGACACGGTCGCGGTCGAGTGGGCCTTCACTGGCACGCACAAGGGTGACCTCTGGGGCATCAAGGCCACGGAGAAGCCGGTCGGCGCGCAGGGCGCGGACGTGATGATGTTCACGCCCGAAGGCCAGATCAAGGAGCTTCACACCTACTACGACGGTGGCACGATCCTCTCGCAGGCGGGCATCTCGAAGCAGAAGGCGCGCGCGATCCCGACCCTCGCGAGCAAGCCCGAGGTGATCGTCTCCACCGGCGGTCCCGACGAGGCGAAGAACGTCGAGATCGTGAAGAAGCTCGCCGACGCGCTCAACGCCAAGAAGGAGGCGGACTTCCTCGCCAACCTCGCGGACAACGTCGAGTACGACGACTACACGCAGCCGCAGGGCATGAAGGGCAAGGCGGACGCCAAGAAGTTCTTCAAGGAAATGACGACGGGCTTCCCGGACGGCAAGCACACGATCGGCAACTGCATGGGCGTCAACGACTACACCCTCTGCGAGGAGACGATGGAGGGGACCCACAAGGGCACGTTCTTCGGCATCCCTGCGACGAAGAAGGCGCTGAACCTCAAGCACATGACGGTCTACCAGTTCAAGGACGGCAAGATGGTCCGCGGCTGGGCGTACGCGAACGGCGCCGACATGGCGATGCAGCTCGGCCTCATGCCGAAGCCAGGCGCGGCGCCGGCGGGCAAGCCGGGCGACAAGCCGGCCGCGGGCGGCGCTCCGGCGGGCAAGCCGGGCGACACGAAAACGCCCGTCACCGCGCCGAAGCCGGCCGACAAGAAGTGACCTCCCGTCGGGGGTAGCCCCGACAGGAGACCCACGAAGAGGAGAGGGCCGGAGAGCAGCGATGCTCCCGGCCCTCCTTCATTGCGCGCCGAACCAGTAGTGGAAGGAGGTGAAGAAGCCTTCCGCGGTGACGTCCACCGTCGCCTCCTTGCTCTCTGCTTCCTTCGGGATGTCGAACGCGAGCTCGACCCAGTCGCCCGGCTCCACGGAGCGGACGAGGAGCTCCTTGCCCGCGACCGCGATGTGCAGCGTCGTGGCGCTCTCCGTCGAGACGAGCGCCCGCATGATCCCGCGCCCGCCGGTGGTGTTCGCGACGAACTGATCGTGCGACCGATTCGTGCGACCACCGTCGACCACGAGGCCGCGGTCCGGATCGTCCGGCACGTTCGCCTCCTCGACCGTCTGATCTCCCTCGCGCACCGCGAAGAGCCGATAGCCGTGCTCGCGCTCGCTCTCGAGGTCGGCGACGTCGAGCACGTCGTCGATGCGCGAGAGCTTCGTCCAGGGCTGCTCTCCCGAGCCGAGGCGCTTCCAGTTCGCCTCGCTCGCGCGCATCGTCTGGCCGCCGAGGATGGTCGAGTCGGTGACGGTGGCCTCCTCGAGCATCGGGCCGATGAGAGGCGTGCACGCCATCCACTCCGGGTACACGATGAAGTGCGTCGGCAGCGCGGACGGCTTGTCCTTCATCATGCGCTCGTAGTGCTCGAAGCGCGAGCCCTGCCCGGCGACCCAGTAGCGGCCCTCCGTCGGAGTGGTGAGGCCGACCACGTCGAACGTCTTCCGGTCGGAGAAGTAGGCGATCGCGCCCGTGTCGTTCACGCCGATGCGCGCGTCGGCGGGGAGGTGCTCCTTCGCCCAGCGGCCGAGCGTGGCCTGCTGGCGATCGATCCCGCTCGCCGACTGCGCCACGTCCTCGAGGACCCAGTCGAGGCGCGTGACGAACGTGCCCGCACACGCGCCGGCGATGAGCGTCGCCACCGCGGGTGCGACGCGGCGATCGAGACGCGCGGCGAGATCGCCCGCGGCGCGGCCGAGGCAGGCGAGGCCGATGAACCAGCCCGGCGCGAACGGCCAGAGGTAACGCAGGCGGTTCCAGAGGAACGTCACGTAGAAGCACGGCACGAACATCGAGAGCGCGAACAGGAGGACGAAGCCCGCGCGCACGAGGCGCTTGCTCGCGTGACCACGCCACGCCGTCGCCACGAGGCCGACGCACGCGAAGGCGGAGCCGCCCTTCGGGAGGAACTCCGCGCTCCATACGTCGCCGTTGAGGATCTGCCCCACGAGCGTGCGGGCGTTCGCGATCGCCGCGTCCGGCAGCGTGTAGTACGGATTGCCGAAGAGGAGCTTCACCTGGGCCGTGCTCGTCGTCGCGGCGCCCGTGAGGACCAGGAGCAGGAGCTGCGGGAACACCGCCGCGACGAGGAAGGGCGCCGCCTCGAGGCGCGACCGCACGCTCGGTGCGCGGGGAAACGCGAGGATCGTGAACCCCGCGGCGATGGACGTGAGCGCTCCCTCCGGGCGCATGAGCGGCAGCGCGAAGGCGAGCGCGATGAGCCACTTCAGCGCGCGCCCGTCCTGGCGTGAGCCCTCCGCCCACTCCACCGCGCGACGGGACGTATGCGCGATCAGCCACGCGAAGACGGCCACCTCCATCCCGCTCGCGGCGCCCCACGCGAGCCCGCCGAACGCGAGCGTCATCGCGCCCGCGCCGATGGCCGCGCCGCGTCCCGCGAGCGGCCTGGCGAGCGCGTAGGCCTCGTATGCGAGCGCGCCCATCGCCAGGAACGACAGCGCCCACGCGGGCCACAGGATCGACTCGCCGCGGAAGCCCACGAGATAGAAGGGCGACAGGACGAGGGGCCAGAGGAAGCTGGTCGCGCCCGTCGAGATCGGCTCGCCGGCCTGAAAACGCAGCGGATGGCCCTCCGCGATGGCCCGTGCATACTGGAAATGGATGTAAGCGTCGTCGAGGGCGGCCCCGGGATGACCGAGCTTCTGCAGCACCGGCGCGATCGCGTGGTGCGCGAGGATCGCCGTGCCGAGGACCAGCGGAGCCCATGGCCCGAGCCGGCGCAATCGCTGGTACACGCCGCTCATCGCGGTCCGAGGTTATAGTCCGCCCCGCCCTTCAGGAAGACGCAGGATGAAGGGCGGAGCCCCAACGAGATGAAGAAGCCCGGACCCTATGCCGATGCCCCGCGCCTTCCCGAAGGGGAGACGGTCGATGTTCGCACTCTCGCGCGAGGCCAGTGGCTCGAGCTCGAGATCGGTCCCGGTCCCAAGGCCGGGTTCCTCCTCGAGCGCGCAGCCGCGGCGCCCGAGGCGGGCATCATCGGGCTCGAGATCCGGAAGAAGTGGGCCGCCGTGGGCGACGCGAAGGCGGCCAAGCTCGGGTTCGGCGCTCGAGCGCGCGTGTTCTGCGAGGACGCCCGTGATGCATTGAAGCGGCTCCGGCCCGACGGGTCGGTGCGGCGCGTGTTCCTGCACTTCCCCGACCCGTGGTGGAAGAAGCGCCATCAGAAGCGCCTCGTGATGGGCGACGATCTCCTCGTCGAGGTGGTTCGTCTGCTCGAACCCGGCGGCGAGCTCTACATCCAGACGGACGTCGAGGAGCGCGCGGAGCTCTACGCCGACGTGGTCGCCAAGAGCCCCGAGCTCGTGCCCGCGGGCGACGCCGACGGAAACCCGCACGTGACCGAGAACCCGTACGGCGCGCGCAGCCCTCGCGAGCATCGCGCGATCGCCGACGGGCTCCCGGTCACGCGGATGCGCTGGACCCGGACGGAGCGTCCTCGCTAACCGTTGTCCGGCTGGGTGCCGGGCGTGACGGGACGCTTCGGATCGGTGCCTTCGCCCGTCTGGAGCGGCTCGTGGATGGGCTGGCTCGGAATGTTCGGGTGAATCGGATGAGCCTTCGGGTCCGGGTTGACCGGGTTGGGCATCTGCTGGGGCTGGTTCGGCTGGTTCGTGCTCATGATGAGCCACCCGCAATGCACGCTCGGTGCCTGCGCCATCGCCGGTACATCGCGTGGTCAGTGCGTGCGTAACTGCCTCGGATGAGGCCACTACGCGTCACCAAATGCGGCATCGGCCGCGTTTTCGCGTGGATCCGGCCGGGCACGCGTCTCGCTACGCATCCCTCCAGAAGTTCATCGAGACCCTCACGAGGGAGAAGGAAGTCGTCATGTTGTATTGGGCCGCCGTATTTTTCGTCATCGCGCTTGCCGCCGCCGTGCTGGGTTTCAGTGGTATCGCTGCGTCCGCCGCGGGTGTCGCGAAGATCCTCTTCTTCGTGTTCCTCGTCCTCGGCGCGCTCTCTCTGATCTTCGGCCGCCGCGTCCCGGTCTGATGCTTCTCACGGCCGCGGTCACCAAGGCCGAGATTGCGGCGCTCGTCGATGCGCTGACGCCTTTGGGTGTCGTCATCGACGAGCACCGCGGGCGCAGCATCACGCTCGGTCGCCCGCGGCTCGAGCTCGTCCCCGATGCGGGGATCCGCCTTCGCGGCGACGCCCGACTCACGTGGGACGTCGCGGGCGTCGCGATTCCGGTCACGCTCAAGGCGTGGCAGGTCCTGCTCGTTCCGCGCATCGTGGACCGCGAGAGCGGTCGCGCGCTCGCGTTCGAGCCGGTCATCGAGGTCCTCGATCTGAAGCGCGTCCCCGGCTTCCTCGACGACAAGATCGCCAGGGCGATCGGAGACGGGCTCGCGCAGAACCGCTCGAAGCTCTCATGGGAGCTCGGGCGCGTCCTCTCGAAGCAGCTCGCGTTGCCCGCTCGCATCGGCGGCGGAACGTTCGCGCTGAGCGCCGTGGACGGCGCCGTCGGTGTGTCGGAAGAAGATGTAAAGCTCACGCTTCGTTTCGAAGCCAGGATCGACCGGCCGCGGCCGGACCCCGACCTCGCGCCGCGTTCGTCGCGCCGCAACCCAATGAGTGAAAGGCGCCCCGAGATCCGGTAAACCGGGTCCATGAACTACGGAGCGCCGCCGCCCACGGGAAATCAGCCGCAGACCGGACCGCAGCAGGAGCCGGTGGTCGTGTGCATGGGACGCGCACTCGTCGCATTCGATCGCGAAGGCGGCGCCATCCGCTGGCACTTCGTCGCGGAGGCCGCCATCCAGCGCATCTTCCGCGTCGGGACGAGCGTCCTCTGCTCCTCGGGCGATGACATCGTGTGCGTCGACCTCGCGAGCGGTCGTCACGTGGGCACCGTCCAGATCGGGTTCACTCCCGACGCCGGGCTCGTGTGCGGGACCGACCTCGTCCTCGTCGACGCGACGAGCTCCGGGGTCGAGAAGCCGTGCGTCGTCTGCGTGTCCGCCAGCGGCCAGATCCGGTGGCGCGGCACCACCGCCACGGGGATGACGCCCAAGGACAGCGTGCTCCGCACCTACGGCCCGACCGGCCAGAAGACGAGCGAGGTCGTGTACGCGAAGGCGGGCTATCGCGCCGGCATCCTCTACGGCGGCGTGGTCGCCCAGCCCGACCGGAGCTGACCGAAACCCGGCCGCTGCCGGCCGCTTTTCGGGTGATACTCCGCGCCATGCAACGGGGGATACGGCGGTTCGCGGTGCTGTTCATGCTCGTCGTCGCGGCGTTGCTCGCGCCCGTGCCGAGCCATGCGTTCTGCGGGTTCTACGTGAACACCGGGGACCAGCCGCTCTTCAACGATGCCACGCGCGTCGTGATGATGCGCTCCGGCATGCGCACCGTGCTGTCGATCCAGAACGACTACAAGGGCCCGCTCGAGAGCTTCGCCCTCGTCATTCCGGTCCCGATCATCCTCGAGCGCGAGAACGTACGCACCCTCGAGCACTCCATCTTCGAGCGCATCGACCGGCTGACGAGCCCGCGCCTCGTCGAGTACTGGGAGCAGGATCCCTGCCTCGGCGCGAACGACGACGCGAAAGAGGGTGGCACCGGTACTCGCGCCAAGGGCGAAGAGGGCTCGATGGGAAGGCCGAGCCAGAAGCCGCTCGTCACGGTCGAGCGGCAGTTCAGCGTCGACGAATACGACATCGTGATCCTGAGCGCGCTCGACTCCGGCGCGCTCGAGGCCTGGCTCCACCAGAACAAGTACGTCATTCCCGCCGGCGCCGAGCCCTACCTCCGGCCCTACGTGCAGTCAGGCTCGAAATTCTTCGTCGCCAAGGTGAATATCGAGCGCGTGCGTTTTCGCTGGAATCGCGCGCACCTCTCGCCGCTGCGCTTCCACTACGACACGCCGGAGCTCACGCTGCCCATCCGGCTCGGGCTCATCAACTCGGGCGGAACGCAGGACCTCATCGTCTACATCCTCGGCGAGCAGCGCTACGAGACTGCCAACTACGAAAACCTCACCATCCCGACCAACCTCGACCTCAAGGACGACGTAAAATCGAAGTTCAATTCGTTTTATGCCGCGCTCTTCGATCGAACGTTGAAGGGCCATCCGCGCGCGGTCGTGACCGAGTACGCATGGTCACCAGAGAGCTGCGACCCTTGCCCGGCCGGCGCCGGACCGCTCGCGGAGGAGGACTCGCGGCTCCTCGGGCTCGACGTCATGAAGCCCCCGCCGTCGCAGCTCGTGCTCACCCGCCTCCACGCGCGTTACGGCAAGGACTCGATCGGTGACGATCTGGTCTTCAAGGCCGCCCCGCCGATCGAGGGCGGACGCGAGGACCGCCGCTACGGGGGCGCGATCTCCCACGCCGCCACGACCGCCTCTTCGAACAACTTCCAGGGACGCTACGTCATTCGCCATCGCTGGACCGGCCCGGTCGAGTGCGCGCGGCCCAGCTACGGAGTGTGGGGTGATCCGCCAAACGGCCGCCGCGATCCCGACCCGCTGCCGAATCCGCTCGCCGAGCGCGATCTGAAGGTCGACGACTTCATCGTCCCCGATGTGGAGTCGAACCCGATGGGGTATCCGGGCGGCGGTCGTCGCGAGGATCGCGAATCGAGCGGATCTCCGGCGAGCCTGATCGACGTCGTGAAGAACGTCTTCGAGGGACCCCTCGGGTACGCGATCACGTGGCTCGTCTCGTTCGTCGCGGCCGGGATCTGGGCGTGGCGGCGTCAGACGGGCGTGATGAAGACGCTCGGTCTGTTCCTGGCCTTCGCCGTCCTCGTCCTCGTCGTCGGCTCCGCGGCGGCGGCCAACCGCTCGCGCTTCCACCTCGATGTGCGCGTCGTGGGCCACCTCCTTCGCCAGACCGCGGTCCTTCTGGCCTCGGGCGTCATGCTCGCCGGCGTGGCCGTGGGGCGCACGAAGGCGCGCGCGACCTGGGCGTTTCTCCCCGCCCTCGGCGGGGTCTTCTCGGCCGGCCGGATGTGGACGTTCATCCAGGAGGCGCGCCAGGGGGAGTGGAGCGACGTGGACCTCGAGCAGCTCGGTCGGATCTACGCCGAGGCCACCGCCGAGCTCTTCGAGCCGATCATCATCGGCGCCGCGATCTCCGGTGTGGTCGCGATCGCGGCGCTGCTCCTGCATCCGGAGAGGCGAGACGGCGTGAAGTGGCCGCTCGTGGTCGGGGCCGTCGTGATCGCTGCCGGAGCGCGCGCGACGTTCATCGAGAGCACCGGTCCGCTCGAGGTCGTGGCGGCGATCGGCTTCCTCGGCGCCGCGCTCGTCGTCGCTCGTGCCAGGAGCTTCGGCTCCGTGCTCGGCGCGGTCGCGGCCATGGCGCTGCTCGATGTGGCCGCGAAGCTCATGGTCGCGCGGATCGGCCTCGAGGCGAGCTCGAGCGAGTCCGTCGACGGCGCGCAGGTCGGCACGATCCTGCGCGAGACGCTGCACGTCGAGAACCTGCACCTCCTCGTCGCCGCGCTCGACCTCGGGCTCCTCGTCGGCCTCCGCGCGATGGCCCGCGGGCCGATCGGATTCATCGACTGGCGCACCGCCAGCGGCGCGGTCGTGGTCGTTCTCCTCTGCGCCTTGCCGTTCGAGTACTTCGGGCTGCGCACCATGCTGCGCTCGCTCGATGGCCGCCAGGGCAGCAGCTCCACCTTTCGCGGCCCGACGCTCTACGTGCGCGGCGGCGGGGTGCTGGCGACGGCGAGGCCGGACGTGCCGCCGGAGCCGTACTCCCCCAAACTGGCGGAGAAGCTCGCGGCGGCGGACACGGGGGGGCCGCCGTTCCTCGTGGGCGAGTCCGACAAGCCGCTGTCCTCGCTCTTCGCGGCGGTCGCCCCCTTCCTGCGCGTGCGACAGGACGACTTTCGACTGGTGAGCATGTCGTCGCCCGCGAGCCTCGGGCCCTACGCCGGGGTCGTCGCGGTGCGCGGCGCTCATCCCTTCGAGATCCATCTGTCGCCACGGCTCGACGTCGTGCCTCCACGACCGATGCCGGCGGAGGCGATCATGCTCCGCTGGGACGGCGATCGCTTCCACGTCCGGGGGATCCGGCTCCACGGCTCGACGATCTCGAGCCGCGGGAACAAGCTCGCGGACGACTCGTTTCCGCGTCGCTGGGAGCCCGAGCACCGCTCGGAGCGCGATGACCTGCTGAGCGCGATGTCGCGCGACAAGCAGCGCGTCGTGCTCGTCGTGCCGGCGGAGACTCCGCTCGATACGGTGAGCAACTTGCTCGACGACGTCACCCGTCTCGGCGGCAAGCCGCTCGTCCTCTCGACCGACGTGGCGGCCTTCGATCGGCTCTGACGTGGTCAGCGCGGCGCGACGACCACGACCGACGGCGGCCCAGGATTTCCCGCGAGATCGAGCGCCCGCACGACGAGCGTCTTTCCGACCACGTCCCGGCCTCCGGTGAACGTCGAGTAACACGAGGCGCCGGTGCCCGCGACGAACGCGCGCGGTCGATAGAGATCATCGCGGCTCATGAGCGCACGGTCGAGGATCGCGTCGGGCGGGCGTCGCGTCGTGGGGTCGGCGTCGATCCAGATCGCGTAGAGCGGCGCCGGCGCCCCGTCGTCGAGGCCGGGCTCGCCCTCGAACACGATCTGCTCGACGCCGGACTCACCGAGGATCATGGAGCTCGCGGTGAAGCGATGGACGCGCGTCAACGCGAGCGCGGTCGGCGATGACTCGTCTCTCGCCTTGCCGGTGTGGAACGCGCTCATGAGCCGGGGCGCGCCGTCGTCGCGCGGGATCCACCACGTCTCGAACGTGCGGAGCGGCGGCAGATCTCGCGCCGGGACGAGCTCGATCGCGGTCAGCGTGCCGCTCGTCGTCTGCGTGACCTTCGCGATCGGGATCTCTCGCGCGTCGGCGTCGCCCGCAGCGGTGCGGAGCACGAAGCGCCCCTCGCACGGCGGCTTCGCGCAGCCGACGTCACGGAAGTACTTCGAGACGAAGAGCCATACGTGCGTGTTCGTCGGCGCCGGAACGTGGAGGAGCGGCAGCGCGACTTGATCGGGCGCGAGGCACACCGACGCGTCCGTCCTCTCCGAGCGCGCCGTCGCGGCGAGCACGACGAGCGCGAACAACGCGGAGCGCGGCCTCACTCGCTCATTGTACAGTTCGCCCGTGCGCTGTCGCTTGGGGTGCTTCGCGCCGGTCCTCGTCCTCCTCCTCGCCTGCCGCAGCGGGCGCGGGACGGCGCCGCGCCCGGCCGAGCTCGTCTTCGTGCCGCCGGTCGCTCACGAGGCGCCGCCGCCGCCCGTCCCCGAGCCGCCGCCGTACACGCCGCCTCCAGGCACCATCGTGCTCTCCGTCATCGACGAGCAGGGCACCGTCACCGCCAACGCGGCGATGCCGCCGGCGTACCGCTACGGGGCCATCATCGCGCGCTGTCATGCGCCGGGCGGGGCGGCCGGTCACGCGGTCCTCGTCCTCCAGGAGATCGACGACCAGGGCTCGGTGCACGTGACCCGCGTCGACGAGCGCGCCGGCGTCGCCGATGCCACGCTGGCGTGCATCATCGAGGCGATCGATCACGCGGTCCCGCCGGCGTCGCTCTCGGGCTCGCTCGCGGGGCACTCGCTCGCCGACGGCGGGTGGGAGCGCGGCCGCGGCCTCGCGTACGTGACGCTGTACTGAGCGGTCCGAGCGATACGAGTCGTGTCGAGCTAGAGCGCCGCGTCGAAGAACGCGCAGAGCTCGGCGTGCCGCGCGCGCGCGTCGGCCCGCCCGACCTCGAGGAGGCGACCGGCGAACTCGCCGTCGAAGAGGAGATAGGAGAGGAGGTCCGACTCGTCCGGGGAGTCACGCTCCGCGATGAGGCGCAGCAGGCGGCCGGCGGCGCCGCCGACGCGCCGCGCGAACGTCTCCGAGGTCACGTAGTCGATCGCGAGCTTGCCGATGTCGACGGACGCGCGAACGAGGAGCGAGCGCATCGGTCGCATGCCGCGGCCCTTCGGATGACCGAGCGCCTCGTTGATCTCGTCGACGAAGCCCTCGCCGTAGCGGCGGCACCCGGCCTCGAGGATGTCGTTGATGCTGCGGAGGCGCGCGAGATCGGTGTCGACGCGATCGAGCAGGAGCGCGTTGAGCGTCTTGCCGAGGAGGAAGACGGGACCAGCGAAGGCGTCGGGCTCGATGTGGCCGGGCGCCTCTCCGCTCAGCGGCGGGATGTAGCGTGGATTCACGACGAGGACGGCGCGCGCCCCGAGCCGGCGCGCGGGCGAGAGGGGGACGTTCTGGCGCAGACCTCCGTCGCAGTGGAGCTCGCCGTCGATGCGCACGGCGCGGAAGAGGAGCGGGATCGCGGCCGACGCGAACGCGTGCTGCGGTGCGATCCGCACCGCGCGCGGAAAGATGGTGGGGTCGAGGCTCCACGGCGGGAGATCGCCCTCGCGTCGATGAACGAAGACGACGGTGCGTCCCGTCGCGATGTGCGTCGTCGATACGGTGAGCGCCTCGAGCCGGCCCGCCTGCAGGTGATCCTCGATGGCCGCGAACGGGATCACGGACTCGATGAGGCGCTCGAGCCCGGTCGGATCGACGAGCCCGCCCTCACGGGTCCCGCGCAGCCAGCGCGCGCCGAGCGAGAGGATCCCGCGAAGGTCCGGCTTGATGAGGTCCTCGAGGCGAAGCGCGGTCCACACGGCGGCGAGCCGCGCCGCGCGCCCGCGAGGGTCATCCGCGAACGCGGCGAGCGCGCAGGCGTTGAGCGCGCCGATCGACGTGCCGCAGAGGATGTCGAGCGGCACCTCGCGGCCGAGGTCCTTCGCGACCTCCTCGACGACGTGCTCCACGACGCCGACCTCGTACGCGCCCCGCGCGGCTCCGCCGGCGAGGACGAGCGCGATCCCCGAGCGAGGCGCAGGCGGCACCTGGCCATCGTAGCGCGTGGCGGCGCGCCGGCCTCATCGGACTGCTCAGGTGCGCAGTCCCGTCCAACGCATGGGCCGTTTCGACCCGACGAGCGCGAGCCGCCGCCCCCGACGCCTTTCGAACGGATCCAGGCCGCGCCCAACCTCCGCGCGGCGTTCGCGATCGCGAAGCCCGAGATGGTCGACGCGCACGACGACGAAGGGAAGGGCACGCTCCTCTTCCTCGCTTGGGCATCGAAGGCGATGGTCTGGAGCGACGTCGGCGTCGCGCAGGACGAGAGCTCGTACGCGCTCGTCATGAAGGACGCGGACGCGGACGAGGAGCGCGGAAAGCGCATGTGCGTGCCGGGCAACCTGATCCAGATCTCGGTCGAGAAGGCGGACGTCGGCAAGGTCCACATCGGCCTCCTCATGAGCGACGCGGGCGACCTCTATCGCTTCCTCGGCGTGAGGTCGTCCCGGGAGCCTCGTGGGGATGTTCGATCTCCCCGAGAACCGCGCCGGCACCGCGAGCCCGTGACCGAGCGCCCCTACGTCTGCGCCGCGGCCTCGTTCGCGTGGGCCGCGCGCTGACAGACGGGGACCTCGCCGATCTTCTCGGCGTAGATCCGCGTGAGCTGCGCCCCCATGAAGATGATGGTCCCGGTCAGGTAGATCCACGTGACGAGACCGAGCACGCCGCCGGCGACGCCGTACGCGGAGTAGTCCGCGAGGTGCGCGAGGTACATCGCGAAGACCTCCTTCAGCGCCGAGAGAGACACGGTCGCGAGGATCGCGCCCGGCAGCACGACGCGCATGCGCGGGCGCGGGCTGACGCGCGGGATGAAGTGAAACGCGAGCGTGAACACGAGCGAGAGGAGGATGATCGAGGACGCGGACTCCGCCGTCCTCATCATCGCCGGCCAGAGCGGGCCGCCGATGACACGGCTCGTCTTCTCCGACACGAACGACAGCACGGAGCTCGCGACGAGCGACACGAGCACGGTGAGCGCGAGGCCCGCCACGATCGCGAAGCTCGCGAGCCGCTCCAGCAGGAGGACGCGCAGGAACCCCGCGAGGCCCACCGACTTGCGCTTCGGCACGCACCAGATCCGGTTCAGTGCCTCGTCGACCTCCGTGAACGCGCCACTCGCGCCGAACAGGAGCGTCACGACGCCGATGACGGCGGAGATCCCCCGCGCATTCCCGCTCTCCTGCATCGAGGTCAGCGTCCTCGCGACCACGTCGCGCATCGGATTGCCCGGGGCGGCGATCGCATCGAGGAGCTGATTCCGAGTGATCTCCGAGTCGCCGACGATGAAGCCGACGATCGTGATCGCGAGCAGGAGGAGCGGGAAGATGGAGAACGTCGCGTAGTACGAGAACGACGCCGCCAGTCGAAAGCCGTCGTTGTCGGAGAACCGATCGGTCATGTCGCCGAAGAGCTCCACGAGAAACGCGAGGCGATTCTTCAGCCGAGGCTTGTCGATCGATGGCGTCGTTTCCGAGTGCGCGACTGTGGCCATCGTCACTTCTTGGTCGGAATGTCCGCACGCTTGCCCTGCTCCTCGGCGCGGCGCAGGTCCGCGCCTTCCGGTCCCTCGAGCGCCTTCTTGGCCTCCTCGCCGAGCTGCTCGGAGTTGCCCTCTTGCACCGACTTTTCGAGACCTTCGCGGTAGCGGCGGCTCGCGTCGTAGTTCCCTTCGCCTGCTTCGTCCTGGGTCGGCTGGGGCGAGAGCCCCGAGTTCTGTTTGTTCATGGGGGTCCTCATGATGCAATGCTCGTTCCGTGTCGCGCTTCCGAGTGATGACGTACAACGTGCATCGCTGCGTCGGTCGCGGTGGGTATGACTCCACCGAGGACATCACCTCCGTCATCGGCGATGCGCAGCCCGACCTCGTCGCGCTCCAGGAGCTCGACGCGCCGGAGACCGACGAGGACGAGGGCGCGCATCACGCGCGCGACATCGCCAAGGGCCTCGGCATGACGCTGCTCTTCTGCCGGACCTTCCGGCGCGGCGTCGGCTTCTATGGCCACGCGCTCCTCAGCCGCACGCCGATGGAGCTGAAGCGCGTGACGACGTTCGCCTCCATCCACGAGTCGTCCGAGCCGCGCGGCGCGATCTGGGGCAAGACGACGATCGAAGGCAAACGCCTCGACGTCGTCAGCACGCACCTCGGACTCTCGCGACGCGAACGGAGACGACAAGCCAGCGAGCTGCTCGGGCCGGAATGGCTCGGCAGCTCGGAGATGGGCTCGGAGCGCATCCTCTGCGGCGACCTGAATGCCGTGCAACACGCGCGGACCTACCGTCACTTCGCCTCGCAGTTGAACGACGCCCAGCGCGTACTGGCTGGACACCGGCCCCGGCCCACCTTCCCGAGCGTCCTTCCTGCCCTGCGTATCGATCACGTGTTCGTCACGCGAGACATCGCAGTGCGCGGCGTGACCGTGCCGCGCGACGCCCGAGCGCGGCGCGCGTCCGATCACTTGCCGCTGATCGTCGATCTGGAGCTGCCTTAGCTCAGACCGCGGGCTCCTCGACGTCTTCGGTCTCGTCGACCTCGGCGGCGAGGTTGTTGATCAGCTCCTTACCGAGCTTGATCGCCTGCGTGCGGACCGTGTCGCTCAGGAGCGCGCCGGCCGCCCCGAGGACGAGCATGCGCGAGAGCTTCGAGCCGATGAGGATGCCCACGCCGAGCCCGAGCGCGCCCGCGGCGGCCGGCACGATGTAGGGACGCTCGTGGATCGCCATCTCGACGCGGTCGCGAACGTCCTCGACGATGTCGGAGACCTGGTCGACGCGCTGCTTGAGCGCGGTCTCCACGTTCTCGACCTGCTCTTCGACGGCCTCGATGCCCTTGGTCGTCCTCGCCGTGCCGTTCTTCACCTGGTTGTGCGTCGCAGTTTCCATCAGACATTCTCCCGTTTGGTACGGCGGGAACGAGCAATCGCTAGACCAACCGTGGCGACCAGCGCAAAGAGCGGCGTTACCGGAGCCGTTGACGGAGATGCGGCGCACGATGCGCTGCCTTCCGCCTCACCCGTGCACGTATTGCCCGAGCACGATCCGCTCGCCGACCCCGTCACCGTGATGTCGAGCTGAGCCTCGAGCGCGTCGATGCAGCTCTGGAGGTTGTTCCCCGTGTCGACGTACTGGCCATCGCAGAAGAGCGCGCCCTGCGGCTGCGTGCACTGCGCCACACAGCCGCCCTCGAGGTCCGCCGTGCACTTCGCGTAGCCCTGCGTCTGGCAGTCGATGTTGCACTTGGCGGTCGCCTTCGCCTTGCACGAGCCCTGACACGACGCCTTGCACTTCGCATCGCAGGAGGCGCTTGGTGGGGTGCCCGTGCACTGCGCGCTGCACTTGCCGCTGCAGTTCGCCTGACACTTCGCCTGGCACGAGCCGCTGGCGCTGTTGCCGCTCGCCTGGCCTTCGCACTGGGCGCTGCAGTCGGCGTTGCAGTCCACCTTGCACGAGCCTTCGCAGTCGAGCGAGCCAGGATCGGCGCTGCATTTGCCGGAGCAGTCGGCCTCGCAGCTGCCCGTGCACTCCGCACTGGCGGAGGCGGTGCACTGGCCGTCGCACTGGGTGGTGAGCTTGGCGTCGCACGCGGCCTCGAACCGGGTGGGCTCGCAGTGCGCGGTGCAGCCACCGGACGTCTCGAGCTGGCACTGCGCATTGGCGCGGACGTCGATGTCGTTACAGGCGGAGAGTCCAGCCTCTGCGGTGCGTGCCGTGAACAGCAGAGCGACCGGGGCGAGAGCGAACAAGAGGAAGCGGGTTTTGACCATGACGGCGATGGAGTGCAGCGTCCATGCCTTTGCGGGTCGGAGCCGGTTTGAGTTTCACCGCCGCTGCGATCGCTTATCGTGCGCGCTCAATGCGCCTCGGGGTGGCCGTCCTCATCGCGATCGCCGGCGTGCACACGCCCGCGTTCGCCGATGATGCGGTCGAGGACGTCATGGTGCGCGGCGCGAGGGGCGCGCCGGGCTCGGACGCGAGCGAAGCGCTCTCGCGCGCGGAGGCGCGGACGCTCCCGGGCGCGTTCGGAGATCCGTTTCGCGCCGTCGAGGCGATGCCGGGCATGACGCCGGTGATCTCGGGACTGCCCTATTTCTACGTGCGCGGCGCCCCGCCCGGCAACGTCGGCTATTACTTCGACGGCGTCCGCGTCCCGTATCTCTTCCATTTCGGTCTCGGCCCCGCCGTCATCCATCCGGCGCTCATCTCCACCACCACGCTGCATCGCGGCGGCTACCCGGCGGCGTTCGGCCGCTACTCGGGCGGGGTGGTCGAGTCGACGGCGCTGCCGCCGGGCGAGCGGCTCCACGGCGAGGCCTCCGTTCGCCTCATCGACGCGGGCGCGCTGGCGGAGGCGCCGTTCGCGAACGGGAAGGGGAGCGTGCTCGTCGCGGGGCGATACTCGTATACCGCCGCGCTCTTCACGATCCTCCAGTCCGATACGCAGCTCTCGTATCGCGATTACCAGATACGCGGCACGTATCAGCTCTCCGATCACGACACTATCTCGCTGCTCGGCTTCGGCGCGTACGACTACGCCGCGCAGCGCGAGACGCTCGACCCGTCGGCGCGCCTCTTCACGGACTCCGATCGCACGAAGGCGAACGAGACGATCGACGTGACGCGCACGCTCTTCGCGTCCGAGTTCCACCGCGCGGATCTGCGCTGGGATCGCGTCTGGGCGACGGGCCATCTGCGCGTGGCCGGCACGCTCGGGTTCGATCGCACGCGCGTCGAGGCGCGTCGCGCCGGCAGCGACGTGATGACGGCGGCGCGCGTCGAGCTCGAGCAGCAGGCGATGAAGGGCGTGCTCGTCCGGGCCGGCGCCGACGTCGTGGTCGACCGCTTCGGCGGCGACGCCTTGCCTCGCTATGCCGACGACGACGACGTGGTGCAGCGCCAGCAGAGCGTGTTCGTCGAGCGCACGGACTACGCGACGGGCGCGCGCGTCGACGCGGTGATCACCGCCATCAAGGACCTCGAGCTAATGCCCGGCCTTCGCCTCGACGCTTACGGATCGGGCGGCGCGACCGGCAGCGCGATCGACCCACGCCTCTCCGCACGGTTCTTCGTGACGAAGAAGCTCCGCCTCGTCCACGCGTATGGCGTCGCGGCGCAGCCGCCGTCGACACCGCTCACGCTGCCGGGCATCACCCTCGCGAACCTCCGCGGCGGGCTCCAGCGCGCGTACCAGACGAGCGGCGCGGTGGAGGCGGACCTTCCGCTCGATCTCACGGGCACGCTCGGGCTCTTTCACAACGCGTTCTACAACCTGAACGACGCGCTCGGGACGGCGCAGGTGGAGCTCATCGACATCGAGCGCAGCGACGCCCTGCTCGGGAAGAGCCAGGGCTCGGCGTACGGCCTCGAGCTCGGCGTGCGGCGCAAGCTCACCCATCGCGTCGGCGGCATCCTCTCCTACACGCTGTCGCGCTCGGACCGGACCGCGGAGGGGCGTCGCTTCGTCTCCGCCTACGATCGAACGCACGTGCTCTCGGCCGCGGTCTCGGTCGATCTCGGACGCAGCTGGCGCGCGGGCGGTCGCGTCGTGACGTACAGCGGGATCCCGCAGCACGCGGCGCGGCCAGCGTTTCCCGCGCAGGTAGTGGCGGTCCCGCCGGAGCGCACTCCGCCGTTCGTGCGTCTCGACCTGCGGGTGGAGAAGCGCTGGACGATCGGCAAGACGGGATGGATCTCGTTCGTCGTCGAAGCGCTCAACGCGACGCTCTCGCGCGAGGTGACGGGCTACGCGTGCCCGACCGCGCTGCAGCTCCCGGGAGCGGCGCCGCGAGCTCCGCAGTGTCGAGAACGTGTGATCGGCCCGGTGAGCGTGCCCAGCATCGGCGTGGAGGGCGGGCTATGACGAGGCGCTGGCTCTGGCTCGCGTTGCCGCTCGTCGCGTGCGTCCCCGCGGACGAGGCGCTGGGGCTCGGCTCCGTGCAGTTCCTGTTCACGGCGTCCTCGCGCACCACGAACGGCATCTACCCCGGCGAGTTCGATGCGAGCGAGGGGGTGCGCTATCGGCTCGACTTCGATCGCGTGGCGCTCGGCTTCCGTACGATGACGGTCGGCAAGATCGGCGCGCCCGACACGTGCTCGTACCGCGGCCGCGGCGCGGCGAGCGACGTCGTGTTCCGTCCGCTCGGCCCGTCGAGGGGGCTCGTGCAGACGTTCAACGGCATCTCCCCGGTCGAGTGCCCCGACGTCGGCGTCATCTTCGCCATGCCCGGGGACACGACCGTCCTCGACGCCAACGCGACGTCGGAGGACCTCGTCGAGCTCGCCCAGAACGGCCTGCACGCGCTCGTCGACGCGACCGCCACGCCCGCGGACGACGACTCACCACCGACGAAGATCCAGCTTCGCTTCAACCCCATCACGACCTCGACGCGCTTCGGCGGCTGCCGCGAGGCGACGGGCGGCAAGGACGGACGCGGCACGCGGATCCTCGTCGGCCAGCGTGACCAGGCCACCGTCTATTTCGCGGCGGAGAACCTGTTCCGGCAGGCGCTCTCGGGCGGCAGCCTGCCGTTCCGCGTCCGGCCCTTCATCCGCGCGGACGAGCGCGGCAACGCCGACGGCGTGGTGACGATGGACGAGATCGACGACCTCCCGCTCTCGTCGCTCCCCGGGGACTTCTATCAACTGCCCGTGTCGTCTACCTCGAACAACGTCGCCGGGAGCTACCCGAGCCTCGGTGACTTCGTGCGCTTCCTGTTCCGCTTCACGCTGCTCTTCCGCTCGGAGAACGGCCTCTGCACCGGCAATGAACCGGGCTCGGAGTGACCGCGCTACTTGCTGTTCTTGAGCTTCTTCTCTTCGTCGTCGACCATCTTCTGCTTCATGATGAGGAGCGTCTTCTCGAGCGTCTCTTCCGTGTAAGGGAGCGTCTTGAGGATGGCCTTCTCCTCCGCGAGCGCCTGCTCCATCTCCGCCTTCGCCGACTCGGCGCGCTTCATCCACGCCGTCGCCACGCCCTGCATCTCCGGCTTCTGGCCGAGGGCGATGGTGCGCTTCATCATCTCGATCCCCTTGTCGAGGAGCGCGCGGTAACGCACGTGCATGATCCCGTAGAAGAGCTGCTTGTCGCTCTCCGTCTTCGCGAGGGCGGTGGGCGGGATCATCATCAGATGCTGGTGCAGTGACCGGTACATCTGACCGACCCGAAAGCCGCTCATCGCCGCCCAGTGGAGGTCCACGCTCCGGATCGCGTCCGCGTAGTTGCTCTGCGCCTCGAGGAGGAGGGCGCAGCGCATCTCGAGCTTCATCACGAAGTCGGGCGGCGGCGGATTGAGGACGATCTTCTCCGACTTCGTCTTCTTGATCTCGCCCTCGGCGTACTTGAGCATCGCGGCCGCGATCGGGAGCTGTCCCGTCTTGCCGAAGCCCGTCTCGTCGACGATGTCCTGACCCGCGTTCACGTCCTTCTTCGCGCCGTCCTCGTCGCCCGCCGTGATGCGCGCGAGGCCGCGCGCGCCGTAGCCGAGCATCTTGTCCGCCGGCTCGATGTCCTTGCGCGCGAGGATCGTCTCGCCGGCCTCGCCGAGCGCGGTCCAGTCCTCGAGGTATGCATCGAGCGACACCTCCCGCGCGAGCGCGGAGCGCGCGTTGGGATCGTTCGGGAAGCGCTTGACGATCTCGCGGTAGCGCACGCGCGCCTTCTCGCGCTCGCCGACGCCTTCGTACGCGAGCGCGAGGTCGTAGATGATGCTCGGGTCGTTCGCGGCCGCGGGATCGCCGGCGATCAGCGCCTCGAACGCGTCGACCGCCTCCTGCCACTTCTGCTCGAGGAGCGCGTGCTCGCCCCGTATGCGTAGCTCCTTCGCGGTGCCTTCGACCCGCGTGGAGATGATCTGGTTCGACGCGTTCACCTTCGTCGCGGGCTGCGGCGATCGCGGCTCGGGCTTTTCTCCACAACCTGCGATCCCGAGCGTCACGATCAGCAAAGCGGCGCGACGAAACATGATTCGGAGCATAGCGAAAGAGTGACGTATCCGAGACCTCCGCGGCGCGGTGGAGCGACTCGTAAGAGACGGTCGCGCCGCTAGCCGCGCGCCGGTCGAGTGTTAACGGTTCGACCCACGAACGTACGACTCACGCAAACGACTCGGAGGTAAACCGATGAAGTTGGGCCATCTCAGCACGCAAGATCTCGAGCTCCAGGCGCAGCACGTGGAGCAGCAGATCAGGAAGCTCGCACACCGCCCCCGGCCGACGCCGAAGGAACGCGAGCTCTCGGCGGAGCTGAAACGGATGCGTCTGAGCTTGAAGGATCGCCTCGGTCAGTCCTGATCGGACGAGTCGTCGGCCGCCGGCGCCTTCGGCTTCTCCTTCTTCTTGCCATCGCCCTTGTCGGACCTGGCGGGAGGAGAAGCCGGGGCCGCGGAATCGGCCGCGGGCGGCGTGGCGTTCACGAGCTCGCCCGTGCCCTTCATGTAGACGACGTCGTTGAGCTCCTTGAGGGCCTCGGTCGTCTTCGTCTTGCGATCGCCCGGCAGCGCGCCCGGCGTTACCTGCTCGTATGCGTTCGCCACCGCGAGCCAGTGGCGCGCGTCGGCCTTGTAGCCGAGGCTGAGGTCGGTCATCCCGCGGACGTACGCGTAGGTGGCCTGCTCGTTCGGGGTGAGGCGCTGGAAGTTCGGCTCGAGGTCGCGCAGGATCGCGAGCGTCTTGTCCGCCTCGTTCTTCTCGAACGCGCGCTCGCTCCGCGCGAGCTGATCGCGATACGTGCTGCAGCCGGCCAGCCCGGCGAACGCGAGGACGGCGACGAACGCGAGAAGCTGGGCCGAGCGCATGCGCTCAGTATCGCCGACGACGCCGCGCATACGCAATGAGCGGGAGCAGCGCCGCGAGCGCGCCCGCGCGCGGCCCTCTCGCGCCCACCGCCTCGCACGAGCAGCACGACGTCGGCGTCGGCATCGAGGCCTTTTCGGGCTCGCCCACGAGCGGCGAGCCGCCGTCGGGTCCGGACGTGGTCACGCCGTCGCCGCAGAACCAGCCCTCCTTGTCCTTCGAGAGCGCGCAGGACTCGATCCGCGACCCGTCGGGGCGGACCGCGGTGAGCCGCATCACGCGCTGGTTCACCTCCGCCTGCACGAAGTGATGCGTCGACTCGCTGTGCCGTGACTGCGGAATGCGGCTCCGCAGGCGGTAGAGCGGCGCGCCGCCTCCGCCCGTGACCACGAAGGGGAGGCCGTCGCCGACGCCTCGCTCGTAGGTGTGATCGTGACCGGAGAGGATCACGTCGACCTTGTGCTGCTTGAACAGCGCCGGGAGCCCCGCCTCGTGGAAGCGCGGGTTGCCGCCGTGCGGGCCGCTCGACCACGGGCCGTGATGCACGACCACGACGCGCCACACGACGCCCTTCTCGTTGTCCGCGTCGCCGAGCGCCTTCTCGAGCCACTGCCGCTCGACCCCGCTCTTCCACTGCGAGATCCCGTTGAGGAGGAAGAAGCGCGTGTTGCCCCACCGGAACGTGTGGTCGAGGTGCTCCGGCTTCGTCGCGCCGCCGGGCCCGAAGAACTTCACGTAGTTGATGCCCGAGCCGTCGACGAGCTCGTGGTTGCCGACCGCCGAGACGATGGGGCGCGTGACGAGGAGCGGGGCCTCGATCTCGAAGAACGTCTGCCACTGCGCGGGCGACGCGCCGTTCTCGACGAAGTCACCCGTGTGAATCACGAGCTCGCCGGGCGCCGGCACCATCGCGCGCACGACGGCCGCGTGCGCCGCGTCGTCGGTGCGGTTGTCCCCATAGGCGAGGAAGCGGAACGGCGCGTCGGAGTCGTCGGTGGGCGCGGTCGTGAACGAGGCCAGCTTCGAGGCGCTGCCCGCCTTGACCGAATACGTGTAGCGCTTGCTCGGCGTCAGCTTCTCGAGCGCGATCTCGTGGAGCGCCTTCGCCTCCTTGCTCTCGAGCGTGACGGGGCCGCCCTCCGCGCCCGTGAGATCGAGGGTGACGGCCGCGGGCGGGCTCACCTCGACGCGCACCACGGCCGAGGTCGGCGTGACGAGCTGAACCCATGGGCCCTTCGTGACCTTCGCGTGCGCGGCCGAGGTGGCGAGCGATCCGACGAGGCCGACGAGGCCGACCGGGAGAGCGCGAAGGCGAAACATGAGGCCCAGCGAAGAAGTACACTAATACGTGGATGTCCGAGGCGCCCGTTCCCGCCACTTCGGTGCCGCCCGCGCGTTTCGGGAAGTACACCCTCCTCCGCCGTATCGCGCAGGGCGGGATGGCGGAGATCTTCCTCGCCCTTCAGCGGAGCGCGGCGACCGGCCACGAGACGCCGTTCGAGAAGCTCATCGTCATCAAGCGCATCCTGCCCGAGCTGAACGGCGATCGCGCGTTCGTCGACATGCTCCTCCACGAGGCTCGCATCGCGGCCACGCTCGGGCACCCGAACGTGGTGCAGGTCTTCGATGCGGGGCAGATCGACGGCCGCTACTTCATCGCGATGGAGCACGTCCACGGCGAGGATCTCCGCGCCATCGTGCGCCAGATGAAGAAGAAGGAGGTCCTCGAGTTCTCCCTGGAGCACGCGATCGGGATCGTGCTCGGCGCGTGCGCGGGCCTCTCCTACGCGCACGAGAAGCGCGGGCTCGATGGCGCGGCGCTCGGCATCGTGCATCGCGACGTGTCTCCGCAGAACATCGTCGTGACCTTCGACGGTGACGTGAAGGTGGTCGACTTCGGGATCGCGCGCAGCGAGGCGCGCCGCTCCGAGGAGAACACGCGGAGCGGGAAGCTGAAGGGCAAGGTCCCGTACATGTCGCCGGAGCAGGCGCGAGGCGAGTCGCTCGACCGAAGGAGCGATCTCTTCTCGCTCGGCACGATCCTGTTCGAGCTCACGACCGGGAAGCGCCTCTTCAAGGGACAGAGCGAGTTCGAGACGCTGAAGCTGATCTGCGATCGCGAGTATCCGAGGCCGAGCGAGGTGAAGCCCGGCTACCCCGCGGAGCTCGAGGCGATCGTGATGAAAGCGCTCGCGAAGGAGCGGGACCAGCGCTACGCGTCGGGCCGCGAGCTGCAGCACGATCTCGAGGCGTTCGTGCGCGAGCAGAAGCTGCAGGTCTCGCGCCTGTCGCTCGAGCGGTTCATGCGCGACCTCTTCTCCGAGCAGCTCGCGCGCGAGGAAGCGGCGCTCCACGAAGGGAAGAGGCTCGCGGACGTCGTTCACGTCGACGACCGCGCGCTGGAGGCGTCGAACGCCCTCGAGCTCTCTGCCGTGCAGCGCATCTCCCGCGTGATCGCGCCGCCGCCGCCGCCCGGTCGCTCGCCGGCGGTCCTGGTATTTGCGGTGCTCATCGCGATCGCCGCCGCCGCGATCGCGCTCCTGCTTCGATAAGCGCCCGCGCCTGGTCCTGCGCGGATTTTGGTGTGTTTTGTCGCGCCTCGATACGCTCATCGCGTGCGCAAAGTCGTGTCGTCCGCGTTCGTGCTCGCCTTTTTGGCGTCGTCCGCGACCGTCGCCGCGCAGCCCCGCCAGCGTGGCTTCGCGCTGAATCGCTACGAGCCCTCCGAGCGTGGCAGCGAGTGGTTCGCGCTGGACTCCCTCGATCTCCGCGGCAAGCTCCGTCCTGCGATCGGTCTGACGAGCGAGTGGAGCTACCACCCGCTCGTCGCCTACGACATCGACGGGAAGTACCTCGCCCCGCTCGTGCGCCAGCAGTTCTGGCTCGATCCGAGCGCGTCGCTCGTCCTCTTCGATCGCGTTCGCATCGGTGCGCTCGTCCCGATCGCGGTCTACGAGGACGGCAAGCGCATCACCACCGACACCGCGACCTATCGACCGCCCGGCGGCAACATCGGCGACATCCGCCTCTCCGCCGACGTCCGGCTCTTCGGGAAGTACGGCGACGTCGTGACCGGCGCGTTCGGCTCCGCCCTCTACGTCCCGAGCGGCTCGCGCGACAACTACACGAGCGACGGCAACACGCGCTTTGCGCCCCGGCTCAGCGTCGCGGGCGATGTCGGGTTCTTCACGTACTCGGCGCGCACCGCCTTCCACTACCGGCCGCTCACGGAGCGCTTCGATCGCAACCCGCTCGGAAGCCAGATCGAGCTCGGCGGCGCCGCGGGCGTCCGCGTGCAGAACCTGGTGGTCGGCCCCGAGGTCTTCGCGAGCAGCGTGCTCCACGAGGACTCCTTCCTCAAGCGACGCGGCACGCCCGTCGAGATGATGCTGAGCGGGCACTTCACGTACCGCGACTTCCGCTTCGGCGCGGGCGCGGGCGGCGGCATCTCGCGAGGCTGGGGGTCGCCTGCGTTTCGTGCGCTCCTCTCCGCGGAGTGGGCGCCCGACGTGAAGAAGCCGCCGCCTCCGCCGCCACCTCCGGCTCCGCCGCCACCTCCTCCTCCCGTCGAGCCGCCCCCGACTCCGCCCGAGCCGCCGCCACCGCCGCCGGATCGCGACAACGACAGCATCCCCGACGCGCTCGACGCGTGTCCCGATCAGCCAGGCGAGCCGAACCCCGACAAGCTCGCCAACGGCTGCCCGCCAGACCGCGACGGCGACGGCATCGCCGATCACGAAGACGCCTGCCCCGACGCCGCGGGCATGGCGGATCCCAACGTGCGAAAGAACGGCTGTCCGCTCGCGCGCATCGAGGACGGTGAGATCAAGATCACCGAGCAGTTCCGCTTCAAGACGAGCAAGGCGGAGCTCCTTCGCGACAGCGACGTGCTCATCCTCGCGATCGCGTCCACCATGAAGAAGCACCCGGAGATCACGAAGGTCCGGGTCGAAGGTCACACCGACAACACGGGTACGCCGCAGGGCAATCTGAAGCTGAGCGAGCAGCGCGCCGAGGCGGTCGTGAAGGCGCTCATCAAGGCCGGCGTCGACAAGAAGCGCCTCGAAGCCAAGGGCGCCGGCCAGCAGAACCCCATCGACACGAACACCACCGAGGACGGCCGCGCGCAAAATCGCCGCGTCGAGCTCCACATCGTCGAAAAGACCCCTCCGCCCCCGCCGAGCGACCCGAACAAGCCGCCGCCGACCCCCATCATGCAGTGAAGAACGGGCGGCTCACCGCCGTGTCTTGACTCCCGTTCGTGGTCTTGCTTGTAGAGCGTGGCGGCATACGCTAACGTCCGCGCCCCCGTAACAGGGGCTTCGCTGGCGTAGCTCAGTCGGTAGAGCACCTGTTTTGTAAACAGGCGGTTAGGGGTTCAAGTCCCCTCGCTAGCTCGAAACGAAACGAACCCTTAGAGAGTAAGCTTAAACGAACAAATTCGGATGGTTGCCCGAGCGGCCAAAGGGAGCAGACTGTAAATCTGCCGGCTATGCCTACGTTGGTTCGAATCCAACACCATCCACATCGCTTCCACCAATCTGCGGGAGTAGCTCAGTTGGTAGAGCGTCAGCCTTCCAAGCTGAACGTCGCCGGTTCGAACCCGGTCTCCCGCTCTCGACGCCCAGGAATACTTAGACTATCGACCGCTTACGACACGCCCACCTAGCTCAGTGGTAGAGCACTTCCTTGGTAAGGAAGAGGTCACGGGTTCAAGCCCCGTGGTGGGCTCAGCATCAGCCTCGCGCAGTAGTGCCGAGAAGGCCTTGAAGGGCCAGGAGACCGAGAATGGCGAAAGAGAAATTCAACCGCACCAAGCCCCACGTCAACGTCGGCACCATCGGTCACATCGACCACGGCAAGACGACGCTCACCGCGGCGCTCGTGAAGGTCCAGTCGACGAAGGGTCTCGCGAAGGTCATCAGCTACGCCGATATCGCCAAGGGCGGCACGGTCCGCGATGCCACGAAGACGGTCACGATCGCCGTCTCGCACGTCGAGTACGAGTCGCCGACGCGCCACTACGCGCACGTCGATTGCCCGGGCCACGCCGACTACATCAAGAACATGATCACGGGCGCGGCGCAGATGGACGGCGCGATCCTCGTCGTGTCGGCGCTCGACTCGGTCATGCCGCAGACGCGCGAGCACGTCCTCCTGGCCCGCCAGGTCGGTCTGCAGCGAATCGTGGTCGCGCTGAACAAGTGCGACGCGGTCGAGGACAAGGAAATGCTCGACCTCGTCGAGATGGAAGTCCGCGAGCTCCTCACGAAGAACAAGTTCGACGGCGACAACGCGCCGGTCGTCCAGGTCGCCGCGTTCCCGGCGCTCAACGGCGATGCGAAGTGGTCGGAGTCGATCGGCAAGCTGATCGAGGCCCTCGACACGTACATCCCGGACCCCGTCCGCGACATCGACAAGCCGTTCCTCATGGCGATCGAGGACGTGTTCTCGATCAAGGGCCGCGGCACGGTCGTCACGGGTCGCGTCGAGCGCGGCGTCGTGAAGACGGGCGAAGAGGTCGAGATCCTCGGCTTCCGCGAGACGCGCAAGACGACGGTCACGGGCGTCGAGATGTTCCGCAAGCTCCTCGACGAGGGCCGCGCGGGCGACAACGTCGGCGTTCTCCTCCGCGGTATCGAGAAGAACGACGTGGAGCGCGGGCAGATCCTCTGCAAGCCGGGCACGGTCACGCCGCACAAGAAGTTCGAAGGCGAAGTCTACGTCCTGAAGAAGGAAGAGGGCGGCCGTCACACGCCGTTCTTCACCAACTACCGTCCGCAGTTCTACATGCGCACGACGGACGTGACCGGCACCTGCCACCTGCCGGAAGGCACCAAGATGGTCATGCCGGGCGACAACGTCACCATGACGATCGAGCTCATCACGCCGGTCGGTATCGAAGAGCAGATGCGCTTCGCGATCCGCGAAGGCGGCCGCACCGTCGGCGCCGGCATCGTGACCAAGATCATCGAATAATCCGATGGCCGGGCCTCGCAGCAGCACAGGGCGGATCGATGTCGCTCTGGCTTGCACGGAATGCGAGGCCCGCAACTACCGGACGACGCGCAAGAAGGACCAGCAGGGGCAGATCACGCTGAAGAAGCACTGCCCCAAGTGCAACAAGCACACGGTTCACAAAGAGACGAAGTAGGTCTCTCGTACGTGAAGAGCTCGCGTCCCATCGGACGCGAGCGTTCAGGGGTTTAGCTCAGTTGGTAGAGCAGCGGATTCCAAATCCGCAGGTCGTGGGTTCGAGCCCCCCAGCCCCTGCAAACGAGACGAAGCGTCGCGACTCTCACGAGGGCGGCGCTTCGCGCATTTCGGCGCGCGCCGCCGCGCGGGAGTGACCTCGCGGGTCGTGGGTGACCTGGAATGTCACCGGCAAGACACCGAGAAAGCGCGCATTTTCGGCCGGTACGACGATTGCGAAGTCGATCGGCATGTGGAATGGCTCGCGTGTCTTCTTGCTCGCGCTCTGGACATCGTGCTTCGCGCTCCAGGCCTGCGCCGAGGACCAGGGACCGGCGCCGTTCCCGGTCGGTCCGATGTCGACGCCGGCCGGCCAGGGCCAGGCGAGGAAGCCCGCGGCGAAGAGGTCCGAGAGCACCGCGGCGCCGGACGGCGTTTCGCTCGGCTCTTCGTCGACGGGCGACGCCGATACGTGCGAAGGAGTCGCGGCCTCGTTCGTCGCGGTCGCGGACGCCACGAGCATCCCCGCTCCGAGCGGCGGGACGGGCCTCGATGGGACGTGGGTGCTCACGTCTGCGGTCGCCACCGCCGAGAGCGGCCTCCGCGGCACCCGCGTTCGTTCGAGCGTTCGCTTCTCGGGGGCCGACGTGTCGATCGACCTCGCGACGGAGGGCGGCGCGCTGCTCCCGTGCTGCACCGGCACGTACGAGCTCGACGGCTCGTCTCTCTTCGTCCACGTCACCGGGCCCGACGCGTGCGCGGCGTACCGCTCTGCGCGCATTCCGTTCACATACACGGTGACGGGGAACGAGCTGATCCTCCACCAGAGCGGCGGCGGCAGTGATCCCGACGCGCCACAGCACGCGCTCGCCTACGAGCGTCAGTGACCCGACCGAGGGCCGGCTCACTTTGCCTCTCGGGATGGAATCGGTGAGATCACCGGAATAGTACGTGTCGTCACGTGTTTGCGTGCGAAGGGGCTCCGCGGGGAGACCCGTCGGGCGCCGCAGGTATCGATTGCAGCGCCGCACGGGGCGGTGCTAGAGAAGCCCCTCCCGCAAAGGGCAAGCTGTAAGCAAATGGCGACGGAAGAAGATCTGAAGAAGTCCGCCGAAGCGGGCGAAGAGGAATCCGAGGAGCAAGAAGCTCCGGCGGAGAAGTCCGATTCGCTCGCGCCTCGCTCGCCCGACGCCGCCGCGAAGTCGGAGTCGTCGGAGGAGACCGGCGAGGAAACCGATGATGGCGTCGCCGTTCCCGTCCAGCTCGGCTACCAGCGCTACGTCTACGCCGCCTACATGGCCGGCGCGCTCATCGCGGCGTTTCTCTTTGCGAAGATCGGCCACGCGAGCTGGTACCGGCTCGGTCAGTGGAAGACCGAGCTCGGCGAGCCGAAGGACGAGTACGTCTTTCCGGTCGCGGGCCTGCTCGGCGTGATCGTCGCCATCTATTACTGGCGCAAGGCCGACGCGCGGAAGTACGCCGACGAAGTCGCGGAGGAGCTCTCCAAGGTCACCTGGCCGAGCCGTAAAGAAGTCACCAACTCGACGACGGTCGTGGTGCTCACGACGCTGTTCGCCACGGTGTTTTTCGCCCTGATGGATCGCTTCTGGGCCTTCATCACCGACAAGATCTACACCTTCTGAGAACCGAGCTTGCCATGGCCAAGAAGTGGTACGTGATCCAGACCTACTCGGGCTACGAGAACAAGGTCAAAGAGGCGCTGCTCCAGCGAATCAAGGAGCACAACAAAGAGGCGCAGTTCGGCGAAGTCCTGATCCCGACCGAGACGGTCCAGGAGACTCGTGGGAACGGCAAGCAGCGCATTCGTCAGAAGACGAGCCTCCCCGGCTACATCTTCGTCGAAATGGACATGAGCGAAGAGGCGTGGCACCTCGTGAAGGACACGCCGAAGGTCACCGGCTTCATCGGTAACCAGCGCCCGCAAGAGGTCCGCCCGCAGGAGATCGAAGATCAGCGCCGCCGTACGGTGGAGGGCGCGGTCAAGCCGAAGCCGCGCGTGAACTTCGACGTGGGCGACGAGATCCGCGTCATCGACGGCGCCTTCGCGAACTTCTCCGGCACGGTCGAAGAAGTGAAGCCCGACAAGCAGAAGCTCAAGGTGAAGGTCTCGATCTTCGGCCGCGCCACGCCGGTCGAGCTCGACTTCTCCCAGGTCGAGAAGCGCGCCTGAGCGTCCGGGCCCTACAGGGCTCGAACGATGGCGTCCACGTGAGGATCTTCGACGCCGAGCTCGCGTAGCGCGGCAGCGAGGTGCTTCACGTAGTCGACGTTGGCGCCGCTCGGCCCGTGCGAGCGCCGCACGTGGTCGGCGATCTCCGCCTCCGGCAGCTCACCGAGGAAGTGCGGGTTGCCGTTCGGAGCGATCCACGTGATGCCCTCCGCGAACGCGCCGCCGCTCGGGCCGTCGAGCAGCGGCACGCGTGTGCGCTCGAAGCCAGCGATCTCGCGTTCGTCGAGGAGCTGCAACGTCGCGTCCGCGGTGGCCGGATCGATGCGATAGGCGCAGCCTCCGCAGACCGCGGTGGCGTCCGCGAGGAGAGTCACGACCCGACCAGGCGCCCGCGGGGTGCAGCGTTGATCGGGCGAGCCCTGCCAGAAGCGGCGGTCGTAGCCCGCGATCCACGCGGGGCGCCGCTCGAGGAAGTCGAAGCCTGGTCGGAAAATGAGCGAGCCGTACCCGAAAATCCACATCGAGACGCCGAGAGTCTCGCACGGCACGCTACCCTCTTCACGTGGGCGATCCCACCCTCGACTCCGCGCTGAAGCAGGCGAGCGACGAGCTCGGCCTCGACGAGTGGTACCGCGACTGCGTCCGCCCGCTCCTCCGCGACGGGCCCGCGCGATACCCGCGGTGCTGCGGCGGAGGCTGCGAGCCCTGCAATCAGCTCCTCGTCCGGGTGGCCGAGCGCACCCGCGAGCTCATGGCGCTGGCGCCTCCGGCCTGAGCGTAAGGCGGGGTCGGAGCGTGGCTCACTTCCGGGCCCACGCCTTAAGGCTCCGGCGCCCGGGACGTTTAGGAAGGCATGGCTCTTCGGCGTGCATTCGTCGCTCTCCTCCTTCTCGCAGGGTGCGGGCCGGACGATGATCGGCCTCTGGCGGAGGAGCCGACCACCTCGACCGCCATGGCGAGCACGGAGGACGACGGCGGCAGCCACCTGCATCCGTTCTGCGTCGCGGGTGAGCGCCGCCAGTGCAAGGTCTTCTGGACGTCGCGCGAGCAGCCCGGGGTCCAGCACTGCACCGTGACGACGCAGGCATGCCGGGACGATGGGCGCGGCTGGCGGCCGTGTGGTGAGGACTGACGTTCACGTCGCGCGCGGCCCTTCCCGCGAAAGCCTGAAAATTCGCTAGCTCGAGCGCTGGCCTCTGCGTTGCTCCGGTCACGTCACGGAGGGTCAACGATGAAAGCTTTGCTTGCCGCGATGGGGTCTGCCGTCCTCTCGAGCCTCGATCCAGGGTGCAGCGCGACCGCTGGCGCGAACGTCGCGAACGGGCCCGACGGCTCCTCGTACACACCGGTCGGCGACACGTCGTGTGGCGCGTCCACGCACACGTTCTGCGACGGCTTCGCGAGCACGGGGAGCTCGCTCTTCGATGGGCCGGAGCTCTTCGCGGGGAAGGTCAGCACCGATGGCGGCGCGCTCCTCGCCACGACCGACCTCGTCACGCAGGGCACGCGCACGTATGCGCGGCTCAAAAAGGACTTCTCCGCGAGCGGCTCGCGCTTCACGCTCGCGTATTCGGAGAAGGTGGACGGGGCCTGCATCAAGGCGGGCGACTCGGTCGAGACCGGCGTCATCGGCCTCCGCAACAACAGCTACTGGGTCGCGGTGCGCCACGGAAAGGACCACGACGCGATCACGGAGGCCGGGCTCGCGAGCTCGAGCCTCGTGCAGTCGCACGTGCTGCAGGAGCAACTCCCTCGCGACCGCGTGGCGCGCGTCGTGCTCGACGTCGATCTGACGAAGAAGACGATCGATCTCACGGTCGACGGTCGCAAGATCGTCGAGAGCGAGCCGCTGAAGGAGCCGGTCGCGGCGCCGCAGTCGCCCCGGATCGCAGTGGGCATCCTCACGGACAATCTGCTAGCTCCACCGAGCCCGTGCAGCGTGAGCATCGACGACGTCTCGTTCGATATGGACTAGCGGTCCTCTCCGCGCTGTTCCTGCTCTCGCTCGTCTGGGGCTTCTTCATCGAGCCCTGGACGCTCGTCGTGAACCGCGTGGATCTTCCGCTGCCGAAGTGGCCGAAGGATCAGCCTCCGCTCGAGGTCGTGCTCGTCTCCGACCTCCACGTCGGCTCGCCATGGTGGTCGCTCGAGCGCACCGCGAGGCTGGTCGAGGAGATCAACGCGCTCGAGCCCGACGTCGTGCTCCTCGCGGGGGACTACACGATCAACGGGGTGAAGCTCGGCACGCGCGTCGACATCGAGCCGATCGCGAAGGTGCTCGCGGGGCTCCGCGCCGAGCATGGCGTGATCGCCGTGCTCGGGAACCATGACTTCTACAACGATCGCGCGCGCACGCGTCGCGCGCTGGAGCAAAACGGCATCGTCGTGCTCGAGAACGAGACGAAGACGATCGTGCATCGTGGCAAACCCGTGAACATCTGCGGCTACGCGGACATGTACGAGAGCTATCCGTGGCCCGAGCGCGCGTTCGCGAAGGCGCACGCAGGGCCGATCGTCGCGCTCATTCACGAGCCCGACATCTTCGAGCGCCATCTCCCCGAGCCCGCCATCACGCTCGCCGGTCACACGCACGGCGGTCAGGTGCGCCTGCCGCTCTTCGGGCGCCCCGTCGTGCCCTCCGACTACGGCCAGCGCTTCGCGGCCGGTCACATCGTGGAGGACGGCAAGCACCTCTTCGTCACCACGGGCGTCGGCACGAGCATCTATCCGGTTCGCTTCCGTGTGCCGCCCGAGATCGCGCTCCTCACGCTGCGCGCCGAGTAGCGAAGAACACGAAGCCCACCGACACGACCACGTGCAGGATCGAGTTGGGGACGATGCCGTCGAGGCGCGTGATGACGCCGCCGTGCCACGCGAAGATCTCGATGGGCAAGAGACCGCATGGACGATCGCGTTGCCCCAGAGGATCGCGCGTAGCGACGGGGTGTCGGGCTGGCGGCGGACGAGCAGCCTCGAGCGTCCTCGCGCCCGAGCTGGACGGCGCCATCGCGCAGATGATGGAGCAGCACGAGCCCTTTCCGCTCGCGGTGGTCGCCCTCGACGGGACCATCCTTCGCCAGAGCCGGGGCGCGGCCTGCTTGTTCTCCGCGTTCCTCGCGTCGCCCGAGGCGGTCCCGCCGGCCGGCGCCGACCTCTACTCGATCCTCCTCGATCCGCGCTTCCTCCGCCCCTTCATCGTGGAGTGGGCGTCCTTCGCGCGTGAGCTCGTGACGCGGCTCCAGCGGGAGCACCTCCGAGACGGCGACCCACGCCAGGCGGCCGCCCTCGAGCGCATTCTGGCGCGCCCCGACGTCCCCCGCGCGTGGCGCCGCCCAGACCTCTCGCGCCCCGTCCCCCCGGCGACCCGCCTCCGCCTCGTCCGGGGCGACCTCCGGGCCGGCTTCCTCATCGCCATCACGACCTTCGCGACGGCCCGGCACGCGCCTCCCGACGTGCGCATCGAGAGCTGCTTTCCGCTCGACGACACGACCCGCGACCTGTGCCGCCGGCTCGCAAATCGTGCGGTTTGAGACAAGTTCGTACGGCCGCGCTTGTCCTTACCGCCGATCTGTCCTAGAAAGCCGCCCCCCAGCGATCACTACGGCCCGCCGGCGTACATGCCCTGGTCGATCACCGTAGGAGCGAGAGTGTCATGGCCAAGAAAATCACCGGTTACATCAAGCTGCAGCTCCCCGCCGGAAAGGCGAACCCTGCACCGCCCGTCGGTCCCGCGCTCGGTCAGCACGGCGTCAACATCATGGGCTTCTGCAAGGAGTTCAACGCCAAGACCCAGGGCGGCGACATGATCATCCCCGTGGTGATCACGGTCTACTCGGACCGCTCCTTCACGTTCATCCTCAAGACCCCGCCGGTCGCGATCCTGCTCAAGAAGGCCGCCGGTCTTCCCACGGGCAAGAAGCCGGGCTCGGGCTCCAAGGAGCCGAACAAGGTGAAGGTCGGCTCGGTCACCGAGAAGCAGGTCCGCGAGGTCGCGGCGTCCAAGATCCAGGACATGAACTGCACCGACATCGAAGCGGCCGTTCGCATTGTGAAGGGCACCGCCCGCTCGATGGGCCTCGACGTCAAGGGCTGAAAAACTCACTCGATTCGGGAAATGGGTCCCGAGTCTTCGTAGAAAACCTCTCGAACCACCGACGGCGGCTCCAGGCGAGTTCGCTGACCCGGTGGGAGGCCCATCTCTAAGGGTCGAAAAGGAGGCACGTTTGCCGAAGTTGTCCAAGAACCGCGAGAAGGTCGAAAAAGCAGTCGACCGCACTCGCAAATACACGGTCGAAGAGGCGTGCGCGCTCGTCAAGAGCGCGAAGTTCGCCAAGTTCGACGAGACGGTCGACCTCGCCGTCCGCTTGGGTGTCAATCCCAAGCACGCGGACCAGATGGTCCGTGGCGCGCTGGTCCTCCCTCACGGCACCGGTCAGACGGTGCGCGTGCTCGTGTTCGCGAAGGGCGAGAAAGAGCGCGAGGCCCGCGAGGCCGGCGCCGACTTCGCCGGTAGCGACGACATGGTCGCGAAGGTCAATGAAGGATTCATGGATTTCGATCGCGTGATCGCGACGCCCGACATGATGGGCGCCGTCGGTAAGCTCGGTCGTGTCCTCGGTCCCCGTGGCCTCATGCCGAACCCGAAGGTCGGCACCGTCACCTTCGACATCGGCAACGCCGTGCGCGAAGCCAAGGGCGGCAAGATCGAGTACCGCGTCGAGAAGGCTGGCATCGTCCACGCCCGCATCGGCAAGGTCTCGTTCGCCGAGAACGCCCTCAGCGACAACGCGAAGGCCCTCATCCAAGCGCTCGTGCGCGCCAAGCCGTCCACGGCCAAGGGCACGTACGTCCGCTCCATCACCATCTCCTCGACGATGGGTCCGGGCGTGAAGATCGATCCGGGTCAGTTCGTCGGCGGGACGGAGGAGACCTGATCATGCCGGCTGCATCTTCGACCCGTACGGGCAAGACGGAGCTCATCGGCACCGTCAAAGGCAAGTTCGACAAGGCGACCTCGGTCGTCCTGCTCGACTACAAGGGCATGAACGTCGAGCAGGTGACCAAGCTGCGCGCCGCCTTCCGCAAGCAGGGCGTCGAGTACAAGGTCGTCAAGAACACGCTGGTCAAGCAGGCTCTCAAGGAGTCGGCTTACAACGGCAAGCTCAACGACGTTCTCGTCGGCATGACGGGCATCGCTTGGTCCTACGAAGATCCCTCGGCGGCCGCGAAGGTCGTCAAGGCGTTCAAGAAGGACGAAGTCGAGGCGGGCGAGAAGCTCAAGGTCAAGGCCGGCCTCATCGACGGCTCGGTGATGGACGGCCCTGCCGTCGAGAGCCAGCTCGCTTCGATGCCGGGCAAGGACGAGCTCCGCTCCTCGCTGCTCGCCACCCTCCAGGCGCCGCTCCAGCAGTTCGTCGCGCTCCTCCAGGCTCCGACGCAGAACCTCGTTTACGTGCTCGCCGCCAAAGAGCGGCAGGCCAACGGCGGGTGAGTGAACAAGGTTCACTCACGCGCGCCTAACCCATTGTTCAAATTTTTCCTGCAGCAAATTGCAGGTCACAGATTCAAGTAACGGAGAAATTCAAATGGCAGATCTCACTCAGGACCAGGTCGTCGACTACCTCTCGAACCTCCCCGTCATCCAGATCGCGGGTCTCATCAAGACCCTCGAGGACAAGTGGGGCGTCAAGGCCGCTCCGGTCGCCGTCGCGGCGGTCGGTGGTGGTGGCGGCGCGGCGGCTGCGGCCGCTCCGGCCGAGGAGAAGACGGAGTTCACGGTCTCCCTCAAGGAAGCCGGCGCGAACAAGATCAACGTCATCAAGGTCGTCCGCGAGATCACGGGCCTCGGCCTCAAGGAGGCGAAGGACCTCGTCGAGGGCGCGCCCAAGGATCTCAAGGAAGGCGTCTCGAAGGCGGAGGCCGACGACTTCAAGAAGAAGCTCGAAGAGGCCGGCGCGAAGGTCGAGCTCAAGTAATCGAGCTCGCGTCTTCCCGACGCAATCCACGAGCCCTGCGAGCTTCGGCCCGCGGGGCTCGCGGCTTTTGTGCGTCGAACGGCTCGTCGAAGTGCTCACCGCGTGGGCATCGGCACGCACGTGTACTCCTCGGTGGCGCGCGAGAACTCCTTCCGCGCGAGCTCTTCCACGCGGCCGTCGGCGTGGACGTGGAGGAGGACCTCGAAGCGCACGTGCACGTGAGCTTCGCACGTCGAGTCTTCGGCGATGATCTCGTAGCCGTCGTCGACGGCGCGCCAGCGGGGCGGGACGCTCTCGGGGGCGCAGACGAGCTGGTAGTTGCGCGCGCGCCACGCGGCGCCGAAGGCCTCGCTCGGGACGTCGATCCGACCCGCGAGCTTCGCGATCTCGGCGTTCTCGCTCGCCACCCACACCTCGTCGCCGCGCGTCGCGACGAAGTAGCTCGTGCGACAGCCCGCGCTCTTCGGAAGGTCTTCGCACGTTTCGGTCAGCTCTCGCAGCGCGGCGACCTTGCGCTTGCACGCCTCCTGGTCGGTGGCGGTCGCGCAGAGCGCGCCGTGCTCCTCGCGGAGCGTCACCTCCCAGCGCGACTCGTCGCGGACCTCCTCGCGAAACGCGAAGTAGTCGACGCCAGGATCGGGCTGCACGCTCCAGACCGTGAAGGCCTGCTCGCCGGTCGCGGTGCACGCGCTCGTCATCAGGGCCTCGGCCTTCTCGATCGCCGTCACCTCCTCGTTCTCGGCCGAGCAGGCGGCGATCTGAAAAGAGACGGCGGCGAGGACGGCGGCGGAGGCGGCGCGGAGCATGTCCGTCCAAGAAGCAAGAGCGGCGCCCGCGGCGAAGTGATGGATTCTCCAAGCGGCCACTCACGATGTGCCGGACATCGCAGCACGAAGGTGTGCCAGTGGCGTCCGATGTGCCAGGTCTGGCGGCGCGACCCGGCGTAGCTTTTTCAGATCCGTGTCCCCTCGAGCGACCCGCGGCGTTCGGGAACGGTGACCGTCCGGCGCTCACCGCCACGCGCATCACTCCTTCTCGGTCCACTCGGGGAGGTGGAGCTCTTCGATGAACACCTTGCGCCAGCGCGGGATGAACTCTGCCGCGAGCTTCGGCGCCATGCTCGCGGTCTCCTTCGCCGTCCACTGCGGCCACAAGAGGACGTTCTGGCACGTGAGGTCGACGTTGATGCTCGCGACCGGCGTGTCGCCTTCGAAGAGCACCACCGCGTGACGCGGGATGGGGCACTTCGTGACGTCGAGCTCACCGCCCTCCTTCACCGCGAGGTCGACCGAGCGCTTCGCGATCTCGGCGTCGAGCGTCGCGCGGTACGCGATGCGTGTCGTCCAGCCACGCTCGCCATACGCGTGCATCTCGGAGGTCGGGCCATACGGCGCCCAGTTCATCACCACCGACTCCGCGCGATCCCATGCGTGGTACGGCCAGGTCTTGCCGGAGCGCTTCACCGGCGTCACGTCGCTCGTCGGGCTCGTGGAGAGCGACGGCGGCAAGGCGGCGAAGGGGCCGCTCGGCTTCGGCGGCGCGGGCTCTGCCATCCGCTTCTCGGCGGGCGCGGGCGCGGGCGCCTCGCTGCTCGAGGCGGCCGGCGCGCTGCTCGTCGGGACGGGGACCGAAGGGACGGCGGTGGTGGAGGAGCAAGCGGCGGCGAAGAGGAGCGCGGAGACGTGGAGGAGTCGCATGGTGGGGCTTTTATCGGTCAGGCCGCGGAGCGGTTGCGCGAAATCGGCCTGACAAGGCCGGACGACGTGCGATTCTCGAGAGATGCGCGGGGGTCGAGCGGCGATCGCGTTGGGAGCGGTGCTCGTGGCGGGCCTCGTCGTCCACCGCTGGGACCGCCTGCGAGCGGCCCATCCGGAGCCTGCCGACGCGGCCGGGCCCGATCATCGCTCGCCGCAGCAGAGGCAGCTCGAGGAGACGCTGGCGAAGACGCCGTGCGACCGGGCCGCGATGACGGAGCTCGCGCCGATCCTCGTCGATGTCGACACCGCCGAGGCCGTCGAGCGCACCGGCGCGTTCCTGTCCAGATGTGGTGAGGACCCGCACGTGCGCCAGCAAAAGCTCCGCGCGCACGTGCGCCTCAAGCAGTGGGACTCCGCGCTCGGGGAAGCCAACGTCCTCGTCCGCAGCGCGCCGAACGAGTCCGAGCCCCACGTCTCGCGCGGAGAGATCTACGAGGAGCTCGGGCAGTACGAGGACGCAGCCGCGGACTATCGCGACGCGATCGGGATCCAGCCGGCGTCGAACGTCGCGCCGCTGAAGCTCGCGAACGTCTACGAGCGCCAGGGCCGCGCATGCGAGGCGATCCGGATGCTGACGCGGAGCATCGGGCAGCAGCGCGACGCGGACGCGCGACGGCCGCTCGAGGATCGCCTCGCGGAGCTCTCCGTGGACCGGCCGTGCGATCCGCGGAGCCAGAAGCGGGTCGCGGCCGGCACGAAGGCGCGCGGCGCGAAGCCTGGCGTCGCGACCTCCCCTGCGGAGCCTGCGAACGCGATGCCGGTGAACCTGACCCCCAAGGGCGGAGGAGAGACCGAGGCCTGGACGCCGTCGCCCCCGCCGTCACCGAAGCCGCTCGCCGAGAGCGCCTATGCGAACGGCAAGGCGGTCGTGCGCTACACGCCGGGGCACGTCGCGCACACGAGCGTGATGCTCAACGGTCTCGTTCGCTTGACCGTGATCGTCGACACCGGCGCGCACTCCGTCGCGATCCCGCGCTCCGTGGCCGAGCGGCTCGGCATGAACATGACGTCGCTGAGGGCGATCCAGATCAGCACCGCCGGCGGCATCCGCAACGCGTGGGAGGCGAAGCTCAGCGAGGTCCGGCTCCAGGGCCTCGTCGCCACCAACGTCCCTTGCACCGTCATCGAGGACAAGGACATCGGGGATCACGGCCTCCTCGGCCAGAGCTTCCTCGGTCGCTTCAAGACCACGCAGGACGCGCAGCGTGGCGTGATCGAGATCGGAAACTGATCAGCGATACGGCGCATCGGCGCGCCGCTCGCCGCGGACGTCGAGGAGCCACCAGAAGAACGTCTCGGCGGTGGAGAGGAGCGTGCGCGGGTCGGCCGCGAATGTCGCGCCCTCGAGCGACACCCGTTCCATCCCGTGGACGTCGATGCGCGGGAACACGGCGCGGACGGCGCGGAGCCCCTCGAGATCGGCGCCCTTCTCGAGCTCCCCCCAGGCCGCGCGTGGCAGCGGCGCGCCGCGCAGATCGAGGTCGGCGGAGATGGTGCCGTCGGCGTGCGTGCGAAGGTCGAGGCCGAGCGTCCGCTGCTCTCCACCGACCACGCGAGAGCTGAGCACGAGACCGACGATCGCCGGCAGGTGAGGGAGCAAGACCGCGTTCTGCTCCTGTGCCGTCGCGAGCCATGCGGGCGCGGCCGCCGCGCGATCGGGGGCGAATGGCAGGCGCGCGATCGCCTGTGCGATCACGTCCGCGCGGGCGCGCGTCCACTGCGCGAGGGAGGTCATCGCTTCGGAGCCGTCGTTCGCGAGCGGCTGGCGCACGCCGAGATGGTGATCGGAGAGGCGCATCTCGGTGTTGCCGTCGAAGCCGGAGAGGACGGTCGCGTAGAAGGCGGCGAGCGCATCGTTGTCGACCGGACGCTCGGGCTCGGCGCGGAGCAGGTACTGGCTCGAGAGGCTGGACGGGAGGAGCGGCGACTGGCGGAAGCCTTCGAGCATGCCGAGCGGCCGGCAGCTCGTGCCGAGGCCGAGGCTCGGAAAATCGAACGAGAGGTCGACGCCGAGCGCGCCTTCGCGAGGGCTGTCCGAGATCGCCACCGCGACTGGTCCGACGCGGCCCGCGACGAGGGTGGGGAGGCGACCCTGCGCGAAGCCGGTGGCCTCCGCCATCGCGGCGGCCAGGCGGAAGAGCCGCTCCGCCCCGACCGCCACCCCCGCTGGCGCGCCGAGGTGAACGCGCGAGCCCGCGGGGAGGACCTGGATGGGGAGCTGGAACGAGGGATCGAGCGCCCACGGGATGTCGAGCTCCACGATGACGACCACCTCGTTGTCGATGATGCCGTTCTGGAACGTCGGGCGGATGTGCGCGTTGCCGGTGTGCACCGCGAAGGGCGCGCTCTGCCCGTTGCGGAGATAGTCGGCCGGGATGCGCACGCTCGCGGCGGGGCCACGACGCACCGCGCCGCGACCGAGCTTCACCACCGCGTTGCTCGCGACGTAGATCGCGATCGCGTCGAAGCGCGCGTGGTGGCCACTGCGGAGCGCGACCTGTCCGGTGACCGGCTCGCCCTCGATGACGCAGCGACGGTCGAGCGTGAGATCGATGACGAAGTCGCCGTGGAAGCCCGGCGGCGAGCGCGTGACGACCGGCTCCGTCACCACCTCGTACGGCGGCAAGTGAACCTCGGGCGTCACACGCGCCTTGGGATCGATCGCCCAGTCGACATCGAGCCGCGCCTCGATGACGTGGGAGATGGAGCAGTCGTTCCCCCAGAACGCGGGCGGGAGCCAGGCCGGGAGATCGATCGCAAACGGATACGAGTACGATCCGGCGGCGAGGGGCTTCGTCGGGTCGAGCTTCACTTCGAGCGGCGCCACGAACGCGTCCTGCCGGTAGACGCGACGATGCTTTCCCGAGCCGTACCCGGCGACCGCCTGCGTACGCCAGAAGAGATGGATGTGATCGGCGCGCGGGATGTCCTCTGGCACGTCGACCCGCAGCGTCCCCTCGGCCCGCGTCCCGGAGATGACCCCGGTGCTAGGGAAGAACACCGCCAGCTTTGCGTCCGGGAAGAGCGCCATGGGCCGGAGCTTACCGCGGCCGAGCCAAGCTCAACCGCGCGGAACCGTTGAAACGAGGCGGTCAAGTGCGGCCTGGAGCCGCCTGCAAAAATTATTTCCCGCTGTGCTTGCCTGTCTCAGGGCGCTGGTCTAGACAGCGTTCCCCCAAGTCTCATCGCAAGGATCGGGCCTAAGACTCAGCCAGGGGGGTGGGGTCGCGTCTTCCGAATCCTCTCAGTTACGGTCGCCCCGCGACGGCGATCGCCCAAAAACCCCGTTTGGCCAGCAATTCCTAACTTTTCCGTTGACGCCAGGCTGGCGCGAAGGGACACGTCCCTCCGCCCCGGCCTTAGGGCATTTCTCGTACCAAGTTCTTCCTCTTCGTCTTCCGCCTCACCCCTCTTCTTAACTTCGCCCCGCGCACGAGCCCCAGGTCCTCAAAACCTGGATGAGGCCTTCGTCCGAGAACCCAGCCTCGGACGGACCGCCGCACACTAAGGAGCAACGATGGCGACCGCTATCCAGTCCAACTTCCGCATCCGCAAGAACCTCGGACGGATCTCCCGCGTCGTTGAGGTGCCGAACCTCATCGACATCCAGAAGTCGTCGTACGACAAATTCCTGCAGTCCAACGTCCCGCAGAACGAGCGCGTCGAGACGGGGCTCCAGGCGGTTTTCCGTAGCGTCTTCCCGATCAAGGACTTCAACGGCACGAGCGAGCTCGTGTTCGTGTCCTACAACCTCGAGAAGCCGAAGTACGACGTGGACGAGTGTCGCCAGCGCGGCATGACGTTCGCTGCGCCGATCAAGGTCACGACGCAGCTCATGATCTATGACACCCGCGACGGCGGGGAGCGCATCGTCCGCGACATCAAGGAGCAGGAGGTCTACTTCGGCGAGATCCCGCTGATGACGGACACCGGTACGTTCATCATCAACGGCACGGAGCGCGTCGTCGTCTCGCAGCTTCACCGCTCGCCGGGCGTCTTCTTCGATCACGACAAGGGCAAGACGCACTCGTCGGGCAAGCTCCTCTACAGCGCGCGCGTCATTCCGTACCGCGGCAGCTGGCTCGACTTCGAGTTCGACCCCAAGGACATCATCTACGTCCGTATCGACCGCCGCCGGAAGATGCACGCCACCGTGCTGCTCCGCGCGCTCGGCTACTCGACGCAGGATCTCCTCAACTACTTCTACAACACCGAGACGGTGTACCTCGAGAAGGGCGGCAAGTACGCCAAGTCGGTCGAGTACGACCTCCTCGCGGGCCAGCGCTCGACGCGCGACATCAAGGTCGGCAGCGAAGTCATCGTCAAGAAGAACACCAAGTTCACCAAGGCGGCGATGAAGAAGCTCAAGGAGGCGAAGGTCGATCGCCTCCAGGCCGACGTCGAAGAGCTCGTCGGCAAGGTCGCCGCGCACGACGTGGTCGACAAGGAGACCGGCGAGGTCATCCTCGAAGTGAACGAGGAAGTGACCGCGGACAAGCTCGAGAAGCTCCGCGAAGCGGGCCTCGAGTCCTTCAAGATCCTCTTCATCGACGGCCTCAACGTCGGCAGCTACCTGCGCGACACGCTCCTCGCGGAGAAGGTCAAGACGACCGAAGACGCGATCATGGAGATCTACCGCCGTCTCCGCCCGGGCGACCCGCCCACGCTCGAGACCGCGAAGACGCTCTTCCACAACCTGTTCTTCAATCCCGAGCGCTACGACCTCTCGAAGGTCGGCCGCCTCAAGTTGAACTACAAGTTCTACAAGGACCTCCCGGAAGAGCAGCGCCCCGCGCTCGACACCCAGGTCCTCACGGCGCAGGACATCCTCGAGACCGTCCGCCACCTCATCGAGCTCAAGAACGGCCGAGGCTCCGTCGACGACATCGACCACCTCGGTAACCGCCGCGTCCGCGCGGTCGGTGAGCTCATGGAGAACCAGTACCGCATCGGTCTGGTTCGTATGGAGCGCGCCATCAAGGAGCGCATGAGCATGTCGCAAGAGATCGACACGCTCATGCCGCACGACCTCATCAACGCGAAGCCGGTCTCGGCCGTGGTGAAGGAGTACTTCGGCTCCTCGCAGCTCTCGCAGTTCATGGACCAGACCAACCCGCTCTCGGAGGTCACGCACAAGCGTCGTTTGAGCGCCCTCGGCCCTGGCGGCCTCACGCGCGAGCGAGCCGGCTTCGAGGTCCGCGACGTTCACCCGACCCACTACGGTCGTATCTGCCCGATCGAGACCCCTGAAGGTCCGAACATCGGCCTCATTGCCAGCCTCTCCACCTACGCTCGCGTGAACGAGTACGGCTTCGTCGAGACGCCGTACCGCCGCGCTGGCGACGGCCGCGCGAGCGAAGAGGTGAACTGGTACTCGGCGCTCGAAGAGGAAGCGAAGTTCATTGCGCAGGCCTCCGCCGACGTCGATGAGAAGGGCAAGTTCAAGGAGTCCCTCGTCAGCGTGCGTTTGAACGGCGACTTCCAGATGGTCGCGCCGGACATGGTGCAGCTGATGGACGTCGCGCCGAACCAGATGGTCTCGGTCGCCGCGAACCTCATCCCGTTCCTCGAGCACGACGACGCGAACCGCGCGCTCATGGGCGCGAACATGCAGCGTCAGGCCGTTCCGCTCATCCGTAGCTGGGCGCCGCTCGTCGGCACCGGCATGGAGGGCAAGCTCGCTCGCGACTCCGGCGTCTGCATGATCGCCAAGCGCGACGGCATCGTGGAGTCGGTCGACGCGTCCCGCATCGTCGTCCGTCCCGAGTCGGACAAGGCCGAGATCCCGGACATCTACCAGCTCTACAAGTTCCAGCGCAGTAACCAGTCGACCTGCTTCAACCAGAAGCCGATCGTCCGCGCCGGTGAGCGCGTGAAGGCCGGCGACGTCCTCGCGGACGGGCCGTCGACCGACATGGGCGAGCTCGCGCTCGGCCAGAACGTGCTCGTCGCGTTCATGCCCTGGCAGGGTTACAACTTCGAGGACTCGATCCTCGTCAGCGAGCGCATCGCGAAGGACGACGTCTTCACCTCGATCCACATCGAGGAGTTCGAGTGCGTCGCCCGCGACACGAAGCTCGGCAAGGAAGAGGTCACCCGCGACATCCCGAACGTCGGCGAAGAGGCCCTCAAGGACCTCGACGAGAGCGGCATCGTCCGCATCGGCGCCGAGGTGAAGCCGGGCGACATCCTCGTCGGCAAGATCACTCCGAAGGGCGAGACCCAGCTCTCCCCCGAGGAGAAGCTCCTCCGCGCCATCTTCGGCGAGAAGGCGGGCGACGTTCGTGACAGCTCGCTGCGCGTCCCCCCGGGCGTCAGCGGCATCGTCATCAACGCGCGCATCTTCGCCCGCAAGGGGACGGAGAAGGACGAGCGCTCGGTCTCCATCGAGACGGCCGAGAAGGAGCGCCTCGAGCGCCAGCGCGACGAGGAGGTGAAGATCCTCCGCGACTCGTTCTTCCGCGGCCTCAAGAAGAAGCTCATTGGCGGCACGACGAACGGCAAGCTCGTCGACGACAAGGGCAAGGTCCTTCTCCAGAAGGGTCAGACGATGGACGAGGCGGCCCTCGACGAGGTGCCGCGCAAGTACTGGGCGGAGCTCCCCGTCGAGGACGCCGAGGACATCGCGGCGAAGCTCGCGGAGCTCGAAGAGATCATCCGCGTCCGTGAAGAGCACTTCCGCGACAAGATCGAGCGCCTCTCCAAGGGCGACGAGCTTCCGCCGGGCGTGATCAAGATGGTGAAGGTCTACATCGCCATCAAGCGCAAGCTCCAGGTCGGCGACAAGATGGCCGGCCGTCACGGCAACAAGGGTGTCGTCTCCCGCATCATGGCGGAAGAGGACATGCCCTACACGCAGGACGGTCGCCCGGTCGACATCGTGCTGAACCCGCTCGGCGTTCCGTCGCGCATGAACGTCGGTCAGATCCTCGAGACCCACCTCGGCTGGGGTGGTCTCGCGCTCGGCTGGCAGCTCCAGTACATGCTGGACCACAAGTTCAGCGACGCGAACATCAAGGAGCACATCATCAAGATCTTCGACGGCGACAAGGACATCTCCAAGATGCTCTCGAAGCTGACGCAGGATGAAGCTCGCCAGGTCGCGCACAAGCTGAAGAAGGGCGTGCACTTCGCGTCCCCCGTCTTCGACGGCGCGCCGGAAGAGTCGATCAAGAGCTCCCTCGCGCTCGCGGGTCTCCCGTCGAGCGGCCAGGCGGTCCTCTTCGACGGCCGCTCCGGTGAGGCCTTCGACCAGGAAGTGACCGTGGGCGTCATGTACGTCCTCAAGCTTCACCACTTGGTCGACGACAAGATCCACGCGCGCTCGATCGGTCCGTACTCGCTCGTCACGCAGCAGCCCCTCGGCGGTAAGGCCCAGTTCGGCGGTCAGCGTCTCGGCGAAATGGAAGTGTGGGCCATGGAAGCGTACGGCACCGCCTACGCGCTCCAGGAGTTCCTCACCGTCAAGAGCGACGACGTCATGGGCCGCACGCGCATGTACGAAGCCATCGTCAAGGGCGAGTACACGCTCGAGCCGGGTCTCCCCGAGTCGTTCAACGTTCTCATCAAGGAGCTCCAGGCTCTCTGCCTGAACGTCGAGCTCCTCGAGCCAGGCCAGATCCGGGCCGCCGACCAGGCCGCGGAGGAGTGATGGTCGAGCGACCTACGGATTGAAACGTCCGTAGGTCGCCCCTCGCTTCCGCCCCCTGAAACAAGAACTCGTTCGTAAGTAGATAGGAAAAGGAAACTCCGATGCGCGACATCTTCAGCTTCTTCGAGAAGCCCAAGGATCCGCTGTCGTTCAGCGCGATTCGTATCTCGCTCGCATCTCCGGAAAAGATCCGCGAGTGGTCGCACGGTGAGGTCAAGAAGCCCGAGACGATCAACTACCGCACGTTCAAGCCGGAGCGGGATGGTCTCTTCTGCGCGAAGATCTTCGGACCGGTAAAGGACTACGAGTGCAACTGCGGCAAGTACAAGCGCATGAAGCACCGCGGCATCGTCTGCGAGAAGTGCGGTGTCGAAGTCATCCAGAGCAAGGTGCGTCGTGAGCGTCTCGGCCACATCAACCTGGCCACGCCCGTCGCGCACATCTGGTTCCTGAAGAGCCTGCCGAGCCGCATCGGCAACATGCTCGACATCTCGCTGAAGGATCTCGAGAAGGTCCTTTACTGCGAGGCGTACATCGTCATCGATCCGAAGGAGACCGCCCTCACGCGTGGCGAGCTGCTCTCGGAGGAGCGCTACATGCAGCTCCAGGACGAGTACGGCGACGACAAGTTCACCGCCGGCATGGGCGGCGAAGCGGTCCTCGACATGCTCAAGGGCGTGGACATCCACCAGCTCTGCGAGACGCTCCGTCAGGACATGCGCACGGCGACCTCGGAAGCCAAGCGCAAGAAGATCGTCAAGCGCCTCAAGGTCACCGAGGCGTTCCGCGAGTCCGGCAACCGTCCGGAGTGGATGATGCTCACGGTCATCCCGGTCCTTCCGCCGGATCTCCGTCCGCTCGTCCCGCTCGACGGCGGCCGCTTTGCGACGTCGGACTTGAACGACCTCTACCGCCGCGTCATCAACCGCAACAACCGCCTGAAGCGCCTGCTCGAGCTCAACGCTCCGGAGATCATCATCCGGAACGAGCGCCGCATGCTCCAGGAGGCGGTCGACGCGCTCTTCGACAACGGCCGTCGCGGTAAGACCATCACCGGTCCGAACAAGCGCCCCCTCAAGTCCCTCAGCGACATGCTGAAGGGCAAGCAGGGCCGCTTCCGCCAGAACCTCCTCGGCAAGCGCGTCGACTACTCGGGCCGTTCGGTCATCGTCGTCGGCCCGGCGCTCAAGCTGCACCAGTGCGGTCTCCCGACCAAGATGGCGCTCGAGCTCTTCAAGCCGTTCATCTACAACAAGCTCGAAGAGCGCGGCTACGTCAACACCATCAAGTCTGCGAAGAAGATGGTGGAGAAGGAGCGCCCCGAGGTCTTCGACATCCTCGAAGAGGTCGTCAGCGAGCACCCGGTCCTCCTGAACCGCGCGCCCACGCTCCACCGCCTCGGCATCCAGGCGTTCGAGCCGGTCCTCATCGAGGGCAAGGCGATCCAGCTGCACCCGCTCGTCTGCGCGGCGTTCAACGCCGACTTCGACGGCGACCAGATGGCCGTTCACGTCCCGCTGTCGATCGAGGCGCAGATGGAAGCGCGCGTGCTCATGATGAGCACGAACAACATCCTCTCGCCCGCGAACGGCAAGCCGATCATCAACCCCACGCAGGACATCGTCCTCGGGCTCTACTACGCGACCCGCGAGAAGAAGTGGGCCCGCGGCTGCTACCGCCCGAACTCGCTGCAGATCACCAAGAACGGCAAGATCGAGGGCGGCTACCTCCGTGGTGTCTACTCGTCGCGCGAAGAAGTTCGCATGGCGTACGACAACAACGAGGTCACGATCCACACGGGCATCCGCGTCCGCGTGATCGACCCCGAGACCGGCAACCGCGTCACCGTCGACACGACGGTCGGCCGCTGCCTCATCTCCGAGATCGTCCCGCAGGGCATCCCGTTCAAGCTCGTGAACAAGGCCCTCGACAAGAAGGCCCTCTCGACGCTCATCGATGCCTGCTACCGCAAGCACCGCAACAAGGAGACCGTTCTCCTCGCGGACCGCCTGCGCTCGCTCGGCTACGAGCACGCGACCAAGGCCGGCGTCTCCATCTGCATGGATCACATGGTGATCCCGGATGCGAAGGCCGTCCTCCTCGGCGAAGCCCAGGGCGAGGTCCAGCAGGTCATCGACCAGTACCAGGAAGGCCTCATCACCGACGGTGAGCGCTACAACAAGATCGTCGACATCTGGGCCGGCGTTGCCGACAAGGTCACCGGCGAGATGATGACGGTCATCGGCAAGGAGACCGTCACCGATCCGGAGACGCAGAAGGAGTCGGTCGAGCCGTCGTTCAACTCGATCTTCATCATGGCGGACTCCGGCGCGCGCGGTAGCACGCAGCAGATTCGTCAGCTCGCCGCCATGCGCGGTCTCATGGCCAAGCCCTCGGGCGAGATCATCGAGAACCCGATCAAGGCGAACTTCCGCGAGGGTCTCACGGTTCTCGAGTACTTCATCTCGACCCACGGCGCCCGTAAGGGCCTCGCGGACACCGCGTTGAAGACCGCGAACTCCGGTTACCTCACGCGCCGTCTCGTCGACGTCGCGCAGGACGCCGTCATCTCCGAGTTCGACTGCGGAACCCTCGACGGTATCCGCGTGGCGAAGCTCGAGGACGCCGGCGAGGTCATCCAGCCCCTCGGCGACCGCATCCTCGGCCGCGTGGCGCTCGAAGACGTCGTCGACCCGCTCACGGGCGAGGTCATCGTTCCGTTCAACACCGAGCTCGAAGAAGACCTCGTCTTCAAGATCGAGGAAGCGGGCATCGAGGAGATCGTCATCCGCTCCGTGCTCACGTGCCAGACCCGCCGCGGCGTCTGCGCGAAGTGCTACGGCCGCGACCTCGCTCGCGGTTACAAGGTCAACATCGGTGAGGCCATCGGCATCATCGCTTCCCAGTCCATCGGCGAGCCGGGCACCCAGCTCACGATGCGCACCTTCCACATCGGTGGCGCGGCGGCGCGCGGCAAGATCGAGCAGTCCTCGATCGAGGCGCGCACCGAAGGCTTCGTCCGCATCCGCGGCGCGAACCTCGCGAAGCGCCGCGACGGCACCGTCACGGTCATGAATCGCCACGGCGAGCTCGTGATCGTCGACGAGACCGGCCGCGAGCGCGAGCACCACCGCATGGTGTACGGCGCGGTGCTCAAGTGCACCGAGGGCGACAAGGTGAAGCCGGGTCAGCTCCTCGCGGAGTGGGACGCGTTCGCCAACGTCATCCTCACCGAGGTCGGCGGCGTCGCGAAGTTCGGCGACATCGTCGAAGGCGTCACGATGATCGAGAAGCTCGACGAGGTCACCGGCCTCTCGCGCAAGGTCGTCATCGAGTCGCGCGCCGCGGATCTCCGTCCGCGCGTCAGCCTCAAGCACCCGGAGACGGGCGAGACCCTCAAGCTCCCGAACTCGACGCTCGAAGCGCGTTACCTCCTCCCGGTCGGCGCGAACATCGTCGTCCAGGACGGCGATCTCCTCGAGCCGGGCGACGTCATCTCGAAGATCCCGCGCGAATCCACGAAGACCCAGGACATCACCGGTGGTCTTCCGCGAGTCGCCGAGCTCTTCGAGGCCCGCAAGCCGAAGGATCACGCGATCATCGCGGAGATCGACGGCGAGGTCTCCTTCGGCAAGGACACGAAGGGCAAGAGGAAGGTCCTCATCACGCCGTTCAGCCATGATGGCCAGCCCCTCAGCGATCAGGCGCGCGAGTACCTGATCCCGAAGGGCAAGCACATCCACGTCCAGCCGGGCGACCGCGTCCGCGCGGGCGAGCCGCTCCAGGACGGTCCGGCGAACCCGCACGACATCCTTCGCGTGAAGGGTGAGAAGGAGCTCGCGGCTTATCTCGTCAACGAGATCCAGCAGGTCTACCGGCTCCAGGGCGTCGCCATCAACGACAAGCACATCGAGGTCATCGTTCGCCAGATGCTCCGCCGCGTCCGCATCAAGGACGTCGGCGACACGAACTTCCTGGTCGACGAGAACGTCGAGAAGCACCTCTTCGAGCGCGAGAACTCTCGCGTCATCGAGCGCGGTGGCAAGCCCGGCATCGCCGAGCCCCTCCTCCTCGGCATCACGAAGGCGTCGCTCTCGACCGAGTCCTTCATCTCGGCCTCGTCCTTCCAGGAGACCACCAAGGTCCTCACGGAAGCGGCGATCAACGGCAAGACGGACACCCTGCGCGGTCTCAAGGAGAACGTGATCATGGGTCGTCTCATCCCGGCCGGTACGGGCCTCGCGGCGTACAAGGTCCTCAACGTCGTCGTCGACGGCGAAGCGGTCGAGCAGGATCAGTCGCGGTACCAGCCGCAGCCGGTCCCGCAGCCCACTCCTTCGCAGCTCGCTGCGGTCAACGAGGAGTAAGCGACTAGCTCCCGAGAGGTGAGCTGACGCACACAGACGCCGCGGTCCTTCGGGATCGCGGCGTTTTGCTTCGAGCGCCAGGGAGGCGACGCCTTCGACCTGTTGGCTCGACCCTACAATCGTCGGAGGGGCGAGGCTGCAGCCAGTGGGGCACCACCGCGGCTCTTGCCGAAAAAGAAGACGGATCCGTGGTGGCACCCGCCGTGCTCCTTCGCTCCTGCGTGCCGTCCCCCGGGGCGGGCGCCAGGAGGAATCGTGCGCACATCGGTCATCGCCATCGGATCCATGCTCGTTGCCCTCGTCACTGCGTGCTCGGGAGAGCCCACGACCGACGGTTCCCCACCCTCGAACGTCGTCCGCGGATCGGTCGAGGCTCCGGCGGTGGTCGACGCGCCGGCCAGCGCCGATGCGATGAGCGATGTGGAGTCGCTCGGCCTCGGCTCGCGGTTCCGGCGGGCGCGGGATCGGGAAGCGCCTGCGTGCCGGCGATTCCTCGCACATGCGGGGCATGCGCGAGCGGAGCTCGGGGTCGTGCAGCGACGCTCCCCCGCCGCCTCGCGGACGCTCGCCACGCATCTCTCGCGGCTCTCGGCCGACTTTGGACGATTCGATGGACTCCTCCTCGGAGAGCTGAAGCACAGCCTCGCGACGTACGAGAGCGGCGGTGGCCTCACGCCTGCGGGGCTCGCGCTCGTGGCGCTCGATCTCCGCGCGCTCCTCCGGTCCGCCGGCGTCGCCCTGCGCGACCTCGACGAGCTCGACGACACGCTCGATGCGCTCTCCAGCGCGAGCGGCACCGACACCGACGAGGCCGCGCCGGCCTCCCGCGCCGCGCTCGGCAAGGTCGTCGTGCGCATCGCCTTCTTGCTCTCGACGCTCCAGACCTGCGCCCCCCACGGAACCTGAGGAGAACGACCATGAAACAGAGCCTCACCTTCGGACTCCTAGCCACGGCTCTTCTCTCTCCGTCGTCGGCCTCTGCGTTCGCCGAGGACGTCGTGGCGCTCGGCGGCAGCGTCGGCAACTGCCTGTCGCTGCCGGCCGATACGACAGCGGTCGGCGTCTGCAACAACGGGGTCGGCCGCCGGAGCACGGTCCATGTCGACGCCACGTACGCGATCGCGGTCGCGCTCGGCTTCCGCGAGGACATCGCTCACTTCATCACCGCCTACAGCGAGGTGACGGACGAGACGAGCTACACGCCGTTCGATCGCTGTGGGAAGCTCCTCGTGGATCCGACGCGTGCGGTCGCCAACGTCGACTTCGACGGCGTCAGCCGCTCGAATACCAAGAAGGGCGGCCTCGCCTATCACTTCATGGTCCCCTTCGCGCCGAGCGGTCGTGGCTCGATCCCGTCGACGGTGACCGGAGTGATGCCGTTCGCCGGATACCAAGCCTACCCGACGACCTTCACGCTCGATCGAACCTACGAGGGCACGCTCTCGCAGCTCCGCACGATGGTGATGGGAGGAGCGCCGGTGGCGTGCGTCTTCGGCTTCGCGTCGCCGGTGAGCGGGACGAGTTACTTCACCGGGACGACCTGCTGGCCGGGCGGTACGGTCAGCGGCATCGTGCCTCTGACCTCGGGCGGCCGGAACCGCCAGTGGAGCGCGGCCACCGGGACGCAGATGCTCGAGGGGGACGTCGACTACGCCTCGCTGCAGAGCGCGCTCGATCAGGCGAGCGGTGAGCTGTGGCTGGGCACGGGCGGCTCGGGCACCAGCGGGAAGAAGGTGCCCGCCGAGATCGCCCGGCTCGGCTTCTACCTCCACGCGCTGCAGGACCGCATCTCGCACGCGTACTGTGGCGACTCGTCCTACGCCACCGCGAGCGGCAACGCGTTTCAGTACTCCTACTCGGTTCGGGCCTGCACCAACGCGAACCACAACACGGGGCACTTCTACGAGGTCGGTCAGGCGACCGGCCAGAGCGGCGGGGCGTACACCCTTCCGCTTCGTGACTTCACCGCCCTCCAGTACGCGTACGACGAGCTGAAGTGGTTCAAAGAGACCTATCGCTCCTCGAAGCCCGCGTGGTTCAAGAGCGGCTTCACCGAGCTCACGAAGGACGTGCTCATCGGGACGGCCACGACGGATCAGGACGGCGCGACGGTCTACACCGCCTCGACCGCGCCCGTCAGCATCACGGCGGGGCTGGCCAAGGTCGACGCGACCGCGCGCGTGACTGCCATCCAGGCGGCGATCACGGCCGCGGGTCGGCTTCCGATGCCCGGCTACGAGCCGGGGTACGTGTGCCCGTGAGCGTGAGCCGAGACGCGAACGGTGGCGTTGGCGTCAGTCGCTCGGGAATCCGCACGCGGCGCTTGTGAGCTGGCCGCGCTCGACGGTCACCGACACGGCCCGCGTGCCCTTCGAGCTATCGACGAACGTGACCGTGTGCGTGCCGCAGCCCACGTCCGCGATGCGGTCGCCGCTGCGCTCGGAGCGAGCGTGACCGTCGAGGAGAATGTGCGCGCGCGTGGCGGCGGTGCAGTTCACGTAGACCGTCCCGCGGCAGTCGTCGCCGGTCGGGGCGGGGACAGCCGAACGCGCCGCGGTGACGGTCGGACGACCGGCGGGCAGCGGCGGGCTCGGCAGACGCGTGCGTCCGGAGGCGAGCGGCGCGGGGGCCGCTGTCGGCTGGGCCTCGGCCGTGGCCGCTGGCGGGAGCGGGACGAGGCTCGTCGTCGCCGACGGTGCGGCGCTCGCCACGCTCGGCGCGGGCGGGAGGAGACCGTCCCCGGCGCCTCGGTGGTTCCTTTGCCAGATCGTGATGCCCGCCACCCCCGCCGCGATCGTGACGATCGCCGCCGCGGCGAACGGCCAGCGCGGCGTGGGCTCGAGGCCCGCGATCGGCACGAGCGCGGTCGTGTCTTGCGCGGCCGACGACGGCGCGGGCAGCGGGGCGGGGAGCGCGGGCTCTGGCGCTCGAGGCAGCTCGGGCTCGGAGATCGGAGCGCCGGCCGCGAGGAGCGGCGCCGTCCCGCTCCCCCCAGGCAGGAGCGAGAAGCGGCGGGTTCCGTCGACCTCGTCGGTGAAGACGATCTCGGCTTCGAAGAGGTGATCGAGCTTCGCGACCGCCACCTTCTGCGGCGGTCGCATGGGCGCGACGAAGGACTTGAGCGCCATCCGCGGGTCGCGCGCGCTTCGCGCGGCGAGCGCCTGACCGAGCGCCTCGGTCATCGCCCCCGCCGAGCTGAAGCGATCCGCGCGATCGAAGAAGGTGGCCTGGCGGATGATCGCCGTCACGTCATCGGGGAGATCGGGCGCGAGCTCGAGCACGTGCTTCGTGTAGAAGTCGAGGTGAGCGCCCTTCGCGAGCGGGCTGCTCCCCGTGAGCAGCATGTGGAGCACGCAGCCGAGCGAGAACACGTCCGCTCGCGCATCGACGGGCACGCCCAGGGCTTGCTCTGGAGACATGTACGAAGGCGTTCCCTTCGTCATCCCGTACTCGGTGACCTCGGTCCGGTTCTCCGAGAACGCGATCCCGAAGTCCGCGAGCTTGACGTCGCCTTCCCACGAGACGAGCACGTTCCCGGGCGTCACGTCGCGGTGGACGATCCCGAGCGGCGCGCCCCGTTCGTCGCGCGCGGCGTGCGCGTAGGAGAGCGCGTGTCCGACCTGAGCACAGAGGTGGAGCGCGACGTCGACGGGGAGTCGGCCCGCCTCGCTCTTCCGGACGAGCGTCCGGCCGTCCGCCCCGTCGACGAACTCGAGCACCTGGAACGGCGTGCCGTCGACGATGCCGTAGTCGAGGATCGACACGATGTTGGCGTGATGAAGCTGGCTCGCGATACGAGCTTCGTCCACGAACATGCGCCCGCTGGAGGCATCGGAGGCGGCCGCCGGGAGCATGCGCTTGATCGCGACGCGACGCTCGAAGCCGGCCTCTCCCATCGCCTGGGCCTCGAGCACCTCGGCCATGCCCCCGCGTCCCAGCTGTCCCACGACGCGGTAACGGCGGACCCCGAACACGTTCGAACGAGGGTAACACAGCCCGGCGCACGCACGCCGCGGCGCGCGATTTGCTAACTTGGCGAGCTGGAGGTCCGGGTGACAAGGAGCCGAGTGATTGTGGCCGTCGTCGCGACGCTGCTGGCGACCGGCTGCGCCCACGTCGAGGAACGGTCCGCGGCGCCCGTCGCGCTGGTCGTCCAGGGACGCGAGCCTCTTCGCGTCGCGGCGGAGAAGGGCGCGCTCGCCGGAGACTACGGCGTCACCGTCCGCGCTGCGGCGGTGCCCAACACGCCGCCCGCGCCGATGGCGTCGACGGCGGAGACGGAGCAGCACATCGCCTCGGCCCGTCGTCGCTATCTCGACGGTGGCTTCGAGGGGGCACAGCGCTGCGCCGCCGAGCTCGCCAGCCCGTCGCTCGTCTGGGGAGCGATCGGCGCGGGGGCCCGGTCGACCGCGCTGCGCGTCCTTCTGTGGAAGACGGCTTGCGATTCGATCTTCCAGGAGGACGCCGCGCTGACCGACGCTCAGACGTTCGCCGCGCTCGAGGCCGAGCTTCCGCCCGAGGCGAACGCCATCCCGGTCCGCGCGAACGAGCTGCTCGGACGAGCCCTCGCGGAGGCGGAGAAGTCCGGCCGGAGGACGCTGCTCGTCAGCGCGCGCAACGGAGAGTCGGCGATTCACGATGCCAGCGTCTCGGTCGATGGTCGCGCCAGCGCCTGCAAGACCCCATGCTCGCTCGACCTGCGCCCGGGAGACCACTGGCTCCGCGTCGAACGCGACGGCTTCTCGTCGAGCGCGCGTCTCGTCCGGGTGGACGTCGCGCGCGTGTCGCAGTCCGCCGTCTTCGAGCTCCCGGTCGCCTCACCCGAGGAGGCGGGGCGCCAGTGGACCTCTCGCTACGCCACGACCAACGAGCCCGTCGACGGTGCCGCTTCGCTCGAGCTGCTCTCGCTCGCGGTGCGCGCGCGCCAGGTCCTCTATCTCCGGCCCGAGCCTTTCGGGGCCGGGGTTCGAATCCAGGGCGCTCTGGCGCGTGATGGGAAGATCGTCGCGAGGGAGTCGAGGGAGGACGCCGATCTGGCGCATCTCGGCGGCCGATCGCGCGACGTGGCGATGGACCTGCTCGTGAAAGGGCGAGTCGTGGAGGATCCGAGCCTGTTCAAGAAGCCGCTCTTCTGGGTCGTCGTGGTCGGTGTCGCGGCCGGCGCCGCGGTCGCCTTGACCGCGTACGCGACGCGCGGCGAAGAGCACTCCCTCACCACGCAGGTCCGGGTGGCACGATGAGCCATCATCGTAAGCTCCTCGTCGTGACCGCCTTCGCTCTCGCCGCGGTCGCGGCGCACGCCTTCCTCGGCTGCAGTCCCGAGCACATCTCCGACACGGCCACGGTGACCCTGCGCTTCAACCCCGACGACTCCGGCGTGGGCGGCTTTCAGTGCGTGCAGCCTCGCAGCACTCCCGTCTGCGATGCGCTTCGAGCCTGCGAGGAGGTGGGCGACGTCCGGTCGTGCTTCGTGGCCGCGTGCCGCAATCGCGCGTGTGACCCGTCGCTCCTCAGCTGCCTCGGCAGCGCGAACGACGGCGGCGCATCCTCGCGCAAGGCGATCAGCACGTGCCTCCAGAACGCCTGCGCCACACCCGTGCTCGCGTCGGCGCCGAAGATGGCGGTGGTCGTCGACTTCCTTCGCCTCGACGGCTTCCCGAGCTGTCTTCCGAACTACCTTCGCGCCTGGTGTCGCGAGCGCCGCGGAACGCCCGGCGCATGCCAGCCGCTCCCGAACGAGCGCCGCTGCTTCGATATCGCGCTCCCGCCGCCGACCGCGAGCAAGGCGACCGATCAGGCGAACGAGCTCGGCCGGGCCCTCGTCGGCGCGATCGCCGACGCCGGCGTGATCGACGAGTCCGCGCCCAACGATCAGTACGTCATCGTCCGCGTCGCGGCGGTGGACGTGGACGGTGGCTGCGCCGCCATGACCGACACGACGAAGAGTCTCGTCGGCCCGGACCGGCGGCTGCTCGGCTGCGCGCGCAGCTGCCCCGTGAAGCTCGACGTGAAGGCCGATGTGGCGGTCGATTTCGAGGACCCGACCTGCTCGCACCTCGAGGACTGCGCGGATCTCCAGGCCGAGCCGGCGACCGAGCCCTGAGGGCTCAGTCTTTCGCGCCGTGGCGCTTCGCCAGATCGATCAGGTGCGACCGATCCATCTTCGCGTCACGCGCCGCGCGCGAGACGTTTCCTCCTGCGCGTGCGAGGAGCCGGGAGACGTACGCGGCCTCGAAGCTCGTGAGCACCTCCGCCCGTGCCTGCTTGTAGGGAAGGGCGAGGAGCGCTTCGTCGTGCTGGATGCCGGTCATCACGGCCGCCCCGACCGGCGCCCCATCGTCGGACGGCGCCGGCGCCTCTCCGAGCGCCAGCGATGCCTCGATGACGTTCCGCAGCTCGCGGACGTTGCCCGGCCATCGACTTCGCTGGAGCTGCGCGATGGTCGAGGCCGAAAAGAGATCTGCGATCGGTCCATCGTGACCGCACTCGCGCACGAAGCGCTCGACCAGCAGCGGGATGTCCTCGGGTCGCTCGCGCAGGGGCGGGACGCTCAGGGTCACCACGGCGAGGCGGTAGTAGAGGTCGAGCCGGAACGCGCCCGAGTTGATCTCCGACTTCAGCTCGCGGTTGGTGGCGCTCACGACCCGCACGTCCACCTCGATGTCGTGCTTGCCACCGAGCCGCCGGAAGCGGCGGCGCTGCAGCACGCCGAGGAGCGTCGCCTGAAGGCCGGCCGGAAGCTCTCCGAGCTCGTCGAAGAAGACGGTGCCGCCATGCGCGCGCTCGATCGCGCCCACGTGCGTTCCGTTCGCCCCCGTGAACGCGCCCCGCTCGTGACCGAAGAGCTCGCTCGCCACGAGCGTCGGCGCGAGCGACCCGCAGTCGACGACGACGAGCGGCTTCGCGGCGCGCGGGCTCAGCGCATGGATCGCCGTCGCGACCAGCTCCTTGCCGGTGCCCGACTCGCCGGTGACCAGGACGGAGGCATCGCTCATCGCCGCCTTCTGGATCTGCGCCATGAGCCGGCGCATCGCGGGCGAGCCTCCGATGATCCCGGACAGGCGATCGGTTGGGTAGAGCGTCGCCGCCGACATCCCGCCATCGCCGACGCGCAGCGTCGTTCCGCCCGTGCGGAGCCGGGTTCCGGGAGCCACCACCCCACGCTCCACGCGCGTCGCGCCGACGAAGGTGCCGTTCGTCGAGCCGAGGTCGACGACGAGCACGCCGTCCGGTCGGCGCGTGAGCTCGACGTGGAAGCGCGAGACCGTTCCGTCGCGGAGGATGACGTCGTTCGACTCCGCCGTCCCGACGGTGAGCTTCTCTGCCCCCGCCGCGCTGCGTAGCCCCGTGTCGGGCCCCTCGACGACCTCGATCTCGAGCGTCGCGATCGGGAGGTCGGGGGTGGGCTCGCGGACCGTTTCCATGACGCGTCGATCTTACGCCAACCGAGAGTCTGTCGGCTTCCGCGTGCGACGACTCCGCTCTGGGAGGACGGTGAACGGCGCGCCGATCACGAACATCGATGGCGTCTTCGAGACGTCGGTTCGAGCCGTGAAGAGGCACGCTAGACTGGGAGCCATGAGTCGGTGGTGCGCCATCGCGATCGCCCTCTTCCTGGTGTTCGCTGCGTTCGGGTGTCGAAAGGGGCGCGCCGGCGGGCAATCGCAGCCGGCGCCGCCGCCGCCCGGGCCCCCGTATGCGCCGCGCTTGGCCTCGTCCTCGGTGCGGTGGGTCGTGAGCGAGGGGGGCGCGGCAGGATTCCTTCCCGCGCCGGAGAGCGGACCCACGTCGTTCTTCTTCGTCGGCGACGCGAACGGCGCGCGGTCCGCGGCCGGGAACGGGAAGGGGCAGTTCACGCTCACGGTCCAGCCGCCATTCGTCTGCAAGGTGTTGCGCGCGCTCACGTCGGTCGAGCGGACGCGCCTGTCGCTCGACGTCCGCTTTGGCTCGGTCGACCGGCAGGGCGTCGAGTGCATTCGTGCCTTCGCGCCGAGCGCGCTCTCGTTCGACGCGGATACCCCGCTCACGGAGTCACAGGTCGATCTGCTCACGCACCTCGACGGGTGCGAGGCGCTCGGCGCCAGCGCCTCGAGCGACGAGATCGCCAAGCTGCTCGGCGGCCGCGCCAGCGAGCCCGCGCTCGGGCCGCTTCGCACGGTGAATCTCGTCATGGGACGGATGAGCGCGGAGGGCTTCGCGTCGTTGGCGCGGCTCCAGAGCTTGCGCGAGGTCGGCCTTCGCGGCACCTCCGCGACGAGCCGGCCGACCGGGATCGGCGCGCTCGCGAAGCTCCCGGCGCTGGAGCGGCTCGATCTCTCGTATGGCTCCGTCACGGACGACGACCTCGCGTCCTTCTCCGCCACCACGACGCTGCGATGGCTGATGCTCGAGTCGTCGGAGGTCGGCGACGCCGGCGTGATCGCGGTCGCGACGGCGGCGAAGGACCTGGAGTACATCAACCTGAGCTCCACGAGGATCACGGACACCGCCGTTCGCGTCATCGCGAAGCTCCCCCGGCTACGCTGGCTCAGGCTCCACGGCACCCACGTCACCGCCCAGGTGCTCGAGGCGCTCTCGTCCTCGACGTCGCTCGAGATCCTCGAGCTCCCCGCGAGCGCGAGCGGCCCGTCGGTCGAGGCGTACCGCGCGGCGCATCCGAAGGTCGCGCTGCAGCTCGACCCCTGACTCGAGCGAGCCTGTGTTCGCCAGACGCTCAGCCCGTCTTCTTCCAGGCCGGACGCTCGCCCATGCGCTTCATCCACGCGGCGATCGCGGGGGTCTGCTCGAGATCGATCCCGAGCATGGGCGCGGCGGAGAGCGAAGGGGCGATCGCGACGTCCGCGACGGTGAAGCGGCCGAGCACGTACTCCTTGCCCGTGAGCTGCGCGTCGAGGGGCGCGAGCGATCGCGCGACCTCCGCGCGCGCCTCGTCGACGAGCCGCGGGATGCGCTGGTCCTCGGGGAGACGGATCGTGTGAGCGAAGATCCGCGCGACGTTCGGGGAGAGGTGTGACGCGTTCATGAACATCCAGCGCGCGACCTCGCCGCGCTCCTCCGCGCCGTCGCCCGCGAGCTTCTTCTCCGGATGCTTCTCGGCGAGGTAGAGGATGATCGCGTTCGACTCCCAGAGCCGGAGCGGGCCATCCACGAGGGTGGGGACACGCGCGGTGGGGTTGAGCGCGCGATACGCCTCGCCGCGCTGCTCGCCCTTCATCAGGTCGACGACGACGAGGGAGTAGGGGAGCTCCAGCTCCTCTAGCATCAGCCGTGCGCGTCGCGTGTTGGGGGACATCGGAAAACCGTGGAGCTCGAGCATCCGCCGAACGTACCGGTTCCACGAGATCGCCGGAAGACCGCGGGCGCGACGCGCGCAAACGGCGCGCGGGCGCTGCAGGGATTGCGGCCTCGCTCATTTCGCCGGCGGCTCGACGCGGCGCATGAAGACCAGGTTCACCTCGTGCGATCGGCCCTGTCGGTCGTGCGGGACGGTCGCCACGAGCTGCCAGCCCTCGGCTCCAAGCTCGTTCAGGCGCTCGACGAAGACGGCCTGCGCGAGCTCGGCGACATCGGTGAGAAGCGTGCGGTAGCCATAGACGTGCATGCCTCGATCGAGGAGCAAAGCTCGGGCCGAGGCACGGGCCGCTCGAGAGAGAGTCCGGTGGCTAGATGCCGAAGGCGAACGTGCGCATCACCCACGCGTCGATGTCGTCCGGCGCGGCGGTGGAGCCGCCGATGTAGTGCGCGCGCCAGGTGCACCACAGCTCTTCGAGGTCGTCGACCGTCGGCGGCGTGAAGTCTTCGTCGTAGCGATGCGCGTTCGGGACCACGTGGTTCTCGTGGAGCTCGGCGGCGGTGGCGCCGCCCGTGCCCATGAGCGCCATCATGCGGATCGACGCGTCAACGTCCTCGATCGGGTGACGCTCCCAGTCACCGACGATGATCCCGTTGAGGAGCTCGAGCGCCTGTGCCGTCGTCTCGTCGAGGTCGTCATCGCCGACGACGAAGAGGCGGAGCGCGCTGCTCGTCATGTCGTACCAGCACACGAGCGTGGCCCGGGCCTTCGAGGTCGGCTTCTCCTCGACGTTCGAGAGGTCGACGCCCGCCGCTTCGAGCGTCACCCTGAACGCGCTCCGGTGTCGGAGCATCTCGGACTTCTTCTCGGCGCCGTCGAGGGACGCGAGCCCGCGCACGGCGAAGGCGAACATGGGGTTGACTTGATTGAAGAGAATCGACGCTGCGTTCATGCCCACCAATGTGGCGCGTCGAGCGCGGGCGTTACGCTCAAACGTTCTTATCTCGATGCTAAGTCGCTATTACGGTCGAACATTTGGCCCCCCATGTGGGGCTCTCTAGGCTGAGGGGTCGGAGGTACGGCCATGATGACGAGCGAGCGACGCGTGCGACGGAGCGATCGGGTATTTGCCGCGGTCCAGCTGTTCCTGGAGAGCCTCTCCGCCCGGCACGCGTGTCGAGCGGTCGTCCTCGCGAGCGACGAGGGGCTCGCGGTGGCGGGGACCGGCACCGAGGAAGACGTGACGGAGGTCTCGGCGGTGGCGACGAGCCGCGACCGCGCCGCGGAGCTTGGCGTCCAGTGCTTCTCGATCTCTCACGGGGACGATCAGTTCTTCGTCGGCGCGCTCGGCGCGATCCCCGAGCTCGAATGCCGCGCGAGCCTCTCGCGGATCCTCGCGACCGCCGAGCTCTAGAGCCGCGGCGATCGCGATCATCCCGCCGGCCGATCAACGGCTCGCGGCTGCACCGGCCCCTCGCTGACAAGGCCTCGGGCTCGATCGCGGGCGTCGCGTTCATGAGCGTGCGGAGGAAGCGCGCCGGGACTCCGCCCACCGGATCCGTCTCGCAGATGCGGCTCAGCGACGGGTCCTTCTTTTGAGCTCTCGTCCATCTTCGACGTCAGGCGGCCGCGAGGTGGTGCAACACGCGCCCCCCACGGATCGCGCGCGAGCCCCTCCAAAGTAGCGAAAATTCTAGCGATACGGGTGGCATCTTACATGCTCCTACCGTGTCGCATGAACACGACGCTCTTCGCCTCCAAGGTCTCTCTTTCCGCCGTCCTCTTCGCCCTCGCGGCCGTTGGTTGCGCCGCCGAGAACGCCTCCGAGGAAGCGGCCTCGAGCGACAGCGCTCTCGCATCGACCGACTGCTACGCGAATGTCACGCCGGGCACCGACAACCCCGGCGCGTCGAGCGACTCGCTCTGCATCATCACCGCCGACCTCGGCGCGAAGCTTCGCGCCGAAGCGAGCGCGTCGAGCGCCGACCTCCTCTCGAGCGCGGGCTGGGGCGGCCTCCCGTGCGGCTACCAGCTCCACGTCGACCTCCGGAACCCGAACGCGGCGGTGCTCGGCGAGAAGGCCAACAGCTGCTCGGTCTGGTCGTACGGCACCGCGGTCGTCAACGGCGAGAAGGCGAGCGGCTTCGTCAACGCGTCCCTCTTCAAGTGCCGCGGCGTGAACGAGACCAACGACGAGTTCGTGAAGCGCTTCACCCCGACGTGCACGGACTTCTCGAACGACACCGGCGCGTCCGAGCCGCAGCCCGACACCTGCGAGCCCGGCCCCGGCTGGAAGAAGATGGCCTCGCACGACGGCATTCGCCTCGACGACGGCTCCGGTGCCGACAGCGCCCTCGTGACGACGACCTCGAAGTCGCGGATCGCCGCCATCTTCAAGGCGTACCGCCAGAACGCGCACGGCCAGACGGACTACGTCGGCTGCTTCCGCACGAAGGGCTCCGGGACGTACGGCGCCAACGTGTCGGCCGCGTACTCGATCAACACGACGGAAGGCTTCTACGAGTACGAGGGCGGCGTGAAGCGCTACGCGACGTGGGCCGACGTCGAATACTTCGTCGTCGAGGGCAACGCCTCGATCAAGTGATCCGCCCGCGACTCCAGGTTCAACCACTCGAAAACGAAAGAGAGAATCGTCATGCGCAAGCTTTCCCTTGGTCTCCCCGTCGCTGGTCTCTTCACCGCCATGGCCCTCGCCGGCTGCGCCGCCGACGCTCCCCGCGAGGACAGCGCGACCGGCGCTCAGGACGTCGTCGGCATCACCGACCTGAGCCCGCTCGAGCGGACCCTCGGTCTCGAGCTCGCGACGCCGCAGAACCCGGGCAGCGTCGAGGCGCTGCGCTCGGGCGAGTGCTATCGCGCGCTCATCGCGAGCCCGACGTCGTACACGACGTTCGAGTTTCGCCGGTACTCGAACGGCGCGGCGTTCTGGGCGAAGAAGGGCTCCGGCTACAACTCCGGCGATCAGCGGCCGGTGCTGTGCGTCGATCTGAGCCGGCCCGACGGGACCGTCTCCCTGAGCGGCGCGGCGCTCGACGCGGTCCTCCGCTACGACTTCGGCAAGCTCGTCGGTCAGGACTCCGGCATGCAGAAGACGCACTTCGTCTTCGAGCGCGGCGTCGTTCATCTCTCTCGCTACGACGTGAGCGAGGCGGAGCGCTTCGACTCCGTGAACAAGCGCCCGCACGAGCAGCCGTTCGAGCACGCGTCCACCATCTCGGGTCGCCTCTCGTCGCTCACGATCAAGGACGTGACCACGGACGTCATGTTCGATGGCGTGCACGTCCGAGACATGGAGATGAACGGGGACGTGGCGCACCTCATCTACCGCTATGCATGGCGCAAGGGAGAGGACACCGGCCGCTTCACCCTCGGCGAGGACGCGGTCGGCGCGTTCTCCCGCCGCGCGACGATGGCGGGCGACGGGCCCGGCTACGCGGAGACGTACAGCTTCGCGCGTGGCGAGGTGCTCTACAGCCAGGTCGGCGAGATCCTTCGCGAGGGCGAGGGCAAGACGACCGAGACGATCGAGCTCCGCCTCCCGAGCACGCCCCCCGACCACGCCCCGCTCGCCGACTGCACGCGCACCACGAGCGAAGCCGAGCCGGCGCCCGCGTTCGGTTGCACAGGGATCTGATCGCGGTGAGCGCCATGACCTCGAAGGTCGCGGGTGACCTGGAATGGCACGGTCCGGCGAAGTGATCTCGAGGGGTTCGCGGCGGCGCGAAATCTGCTGACCGTGCTTCATGACCCGCACCTTTGCTACCTTCGCCCTTCTTCTCGCGGCCTGTGGCGGCAGCACCGAGCCCACGCCCTCGACCGACGGAGCCCGAGACACCGATCGCTCCGAGCCCTCCAGCGCGCAGCCGGCGGCGTCGGGCTCCGCGAAGACGCCATCCTCGAAGCCTTGCCAGTACGACCGTCCCCCGCCCGCGAATCCGGAGGGCTGCCCGAAGACGTGGGGCGATGCCTGTGGGGCCGCTCATTCGACGTTCACCTGTCCGGTGGAGAAGCTCGACTGCTGGTACGCGAACGTCGGCGACGAGGTCGCGCCCGGCTGCTACGCCCACGGCCTCATGAGCTGCGGCGAGTGGCCGTCCGCGGACGGCGGGACACGAATCGAAGCACGCTGTGCGCAGTGAGCGGAGCCGCCGGCGCGATTGTCGGCTACGCTCTCCCGATGAATCAGCCTCCCCAGGTCGAGCCGTGTGGTGTGTGCGGCGGCGACGGCCATATCGACAACGCGTGGGGGCAGCGCGCGAAGTGCCCGAGCTGCCACGGCAACGGCAAGCGGCGCGTGGACACCGGCTTCCACGACGTGACGAAGACGAAGCCGTCGCATCACCAGCCTTCGAACCGCATCGGCGCGCCCGCGGCGCCGAAGGAGACGAAGCCGACGACCCCGATGGGGATCCTGCTCATGAACGAGGTCGAGAAGACCTCGCTCAGCGCCGAGGCGAAGGCGAAGCTCGTGCTCGAGATCTACGAGCACGAGGCGAGTCACGGCCAGGTGACGAAGACGTTCGTGAAGAAGCTCCGGAAGAGCGCGGGCATCAAGGCCGGCGCCTGAGCGGCCCCACCTCGAAAAGCCGCACGAGACGGCTTTTACGGTCTCGCGTCCGCGAGGTCGCTGACGTAAGAGGGGCACATGTCCCCCGGTCGGCTCGGTCTCGTCGTCTCCGCGATCCTCGGGCTCGGCGCGTGCGCCGGGAAGGCGGACGACGCGAGCACGACGACCCTCGCGCAGAGTCCTGCCGGCTGGCAGAGCTCCGAGCTCGCGCGCCGTCCGGATGCGGATCCGATCGACTACGAGACGGTGAGCCTCGCGATCGACCGGCAGGGCGGGCGTCACCTCGCCTTCGTCGGCGAGGACAACCACGTTCACTACCGCGGTCCCGCGAGCACGGAGACGACGTTCTCCGCCGACGACGCGGAGGCGGTGCGGCCCCGGCTCGTCCTCGGGCCGGACGGCGAGCCGCGGATCTCGTTCACGATCGATCCGTACGCCTTCAGCGGCGGACGCGTCATGCTCGCCACGCACTCGGGCGGCGCGTGGCGGGTCGAGCCCACGGGCTTCACCGGTGAGGTCGACGCGCTCGCCGTCGACGACGGCGGAACCGTGCATATTGCAACCAGTGACGTCGCGCCTGCGCCCGCATACTGGCGCGCCTTCGTGACGACCCGCAGGCCGGGCGCGGCCTTCGTGCAGACCGAGGTGCCGCGTCCCGCGACCTCGAGCGAGCTCTCGTCGTTCACTGCCTTCGGTCTCGTCGTGGACCGCGCGGGGGCCGAATACCTCCTCCTCGCGACCGCTCCGCTCGAGGTCGGCACGGGGCTCGGGCCGCAGACGCACTTCGCGCGCCGCTCTGCGGGAGGCGCCTTCCGGGTCGAGCCGGTCGGCGTCGACGCCTCGACCGGCGCGCTCGCGCGCGACGCGAACGGCACCCTCCACGCTGTGCTCTCGTCGAAGGGGCTCTCCGGGACGTATCCGCTCTATATCCGGCGCGGCCCGAACGACGGCGCCTGGAGCGCCCCGGAGTCGGTCGCGCTGCGCACCTCGTACTATTCGTCGCTCGCCATCGACGCACGCGGCGTCGTCCACGTCGCGTTCTCGACCAACACCGCCGACGCGCTCGTCTATGCCCGGCGGAGCGCGAGCGGCTCGTGGTCGAGCGAGGAAGTCTTCGCGGGGCGGGCCCAGCTCCCGAGCCTCGCGCTCGACCCGAGCGGCGCGCCCGTCATCGGTTACCGCTCCGGTCCGAGCTACTGGCTCGCCGAGTAATCGCGCAATTTTCGGACATCCCCGGTCTGGATCAACGGCCCACCGGGTCGGCAGGAGAGACCATGATCATGATCGGAACGCGCATGCGACGCGCGGCGCGCGGCGTCTCGCGATCACTCGATTTTCAAGCGGTCTCGTGAGGGGTCGGGCGCGAGCGCCATGACCGCATGCGCACCGCTTGCGGCGCCTTCGCCGGCGAAGCGCAGGGGGTGCGCCGATCGCTCGCGGCACACCTTGGAACACGAAGTGCTCGTGGGATGGAGTCATGGGAACCCCGGCCAGAGTCATCCTCTCCGCGCTCATCGGCGTTCTCGCCGTGGCGTGTAGCGCAGAGCAGGAAGACGATCCCGCGGAGCCGAAGTCCGAGGTCACGAGCCAGCTCACCGGCTGCTCCCTCACGCGCGCCAACATCCTCGCCTCGGCCACGCCGGGACGCCGAACCGCGGTGCAGCGAGGCTTCGCGTGGCTCGACGACGATGTGCCGTACAGCCAGTCCGCTTCGCACGAGGGCTATCGCACCGACTGCTCCGGCTTCGTGTCGATGTGCTGGACGCTCGGTCGCTCGTCGAACACGTCTGCGTTCTACTCCGGCGACGCCAACCGCCGCCTCGGATCGTACGACGAGCTCCTCGTCGCGGACGCCCTCGTGAAGCAAGGGCACATCGTGCTGTTCCTCGGCTGGAACGACGCCTCGCGCGCGGGCGCGTGCGTGCTCGAGCAGGCGAGCACCGCGAGCGACATGCAGTTCCGCGTGCGAACCCGCGCGTCGCTCACGGCCGAGGGCTACAAGCCGATCCGCGCCAAGTCCCTGGCCGCGGAGACCGCGCCGCCGGCGCCCAAGACGACGCCAGAGCCCGCGACGCCGGACCCGGCGCCCGCGGCGGACGATGCTCCCGAGTGCCAGCCGAAGTCCGCCGCCACGGCGTGCGCGGCGGCGAGCTCCGCGACCGGCCTCGAGTGCGGTCGCGTCTCGGATGGCTGCGGCGGGACCGTGGACTGCGATGCGCTGCCGTCGTTCGGATGCGAGACGGACGCCACGTGCAGCTCGGGCCGCTGCGTCCCGAAGGGCGAAGCCCCGGCGGACGACGGCGCCACCTCCGTCTCGACGCGCTCGGAGGAGACCGGCGACCCCGGCGACCCGGACGAGGAGCCGCGCGCTTCGTCGCGCAGTCGGCGCGCGACCTCGGAGAGCCTCGCGTCGGGCGGATGCTCGACCTCGTCGGGCCCGGCCACGGGCACCGTGCTCCCGCTCATCTTCGCCTTGTTCGTCGTCGCGAGGCTCAGGCGTCGGAGCGATTCGGCGGCGGAATCGCGAGCGTGAGGCGCTCGACGCGCGGCAGCGCGCTCTTCAGCAGTGTGCGATTCGTGAACGGATCGAAATCGGCGTCGAAGAAGAGCACGAGCACGTAGATCGAGCTGAACGACTCCGCGATGTACGCGTGGTCCGGCGGGGTCGTCCTCACGAGGTGGAACCCGACGCCGCGACGGAGCTTCACCTCGGGGTGCGTCGCGATCTCCTCGCGATAGAAGCGATCGGCCCGTGTATCGAGGCCGGGATGGGACGTGCACCAGAGGCCGTTGCCGTCGTCGAGGACGGCCGCGCCTGCGGCGCCCGTCTCGATGACGAGATCGCCCAGCGCCGCGTTGAGCATTCGCCAGGCCGCGTTCTTCACCCAGGAAGTCTAACCCTGCCTTGAATATGCTGCGCGTCATGTCTGCGTCGTCGGTCCGGGGCGCCCTGGGACGCTTGACGCCCGTGGACTTCTTCGCGGCGGGGAACGTCGCGCTGTTCGTGTTGCTCGCGGCGACCGTGTACTGGGAGCGCTTCGTCGCCTTCCGGGGAAGCGCGAACCTCCCCGAGTTCCTCGCGTATGCGACCTTCCTCTTGTCCGCGATCGGAGGGGCGTGGTTCGCAGGGCGAAAGCTCCCGGTGCGGTGGCCGAGCCTGGCCGCCTTCGAGGCCGGGCTCCTCCTCCACTTCGCCGGCGGGCTCCTGCATCCCGGGGGATGGAGGCTCTACGACCACGAGATCGGGCTGACCGTCTTCGACGTCGCCCTTCGCTTCGACAAGATCGTCCATCTCGCGAACGCGATCGCCGGGTGCGTCATCACGCTCGAGCTGCTGCGCGTGCTCGGCATTCGCGCGGGGCGGGCCACGATGCTCCTCGTCGGCCTCGTCGTGCTCGGATGCGGCGCGGTCGTGGAGATCGTCGAGTACGTCGTCGTGAAGACGATCCCGCACAACGGCGTCGGCGACTACGACAACAACATGACCGATCTCGCGGCCAATCTCCTCGGCTGCATCGTGTACGCGACCGCGCGCGCGATCGTGCTCATACTCCTGCGAAGACCCCATCCCGCATCGTGAGGACCCGGTCGCAGCGAGCGGCGAGCGCGGGGTCGTGCGTCGCGAGGATCAGCGTGGCGCCGTGGGCCCGGACCTGCGCAAAGAGCAGCTCCGCGACGACGGCGCCGGCTGCGCTGTCGAGGTTCCCCGTCGGCTCGTCGGCGAGCACGAGGCGAGGGGACGCGACGAGCGCCCGCGCGACCGCCGCCCGCTGGCGCTCCCCGCCCGAGAGCGCCGGCGGCCGCGCGTTCGCCCGGCTCGCGAGTCCGACCGCCTCGAGCATCACCAGCGCGCGGGCGCGCCGGTCTCGACCGCTCATCGCGCCGGCCCCGACGAGCGGCGCGGCGACGTTGTCGAGGATGGTCATCCCAAACAAGAGGTTGTGGAGCTGGAACACGAAGTTGGCGGTCCGCGCGCGGTAGAGATGGAGCGGCTCGCGGGCGCCGATCGCCGCGCCGTCGACGAGCACCGTCCCGCTCGTGGGTCGATCGAGGCCGCCCAGGATCGAGAGCAGCGTGCTCTTGCCGCAGCCGGAGGGTCCCGTGATCGCCACCGCTTCGCCGCTGCCGACCGCGAGATCGAGGCCGCGAAGCGCTTGCAAGCGCCCGCCTTCGAAGGACTTCGCGACCGAAGTGCAGCGAACGAGGGGCGTCATGCGCTACTCCCACCGCAGCGCCGCGGCGGGCGTCGTTCGGGCCACCACCCACGTCGGCCAGATCATCGCGGCGGCGGCGAGCGAGGTCGCCCACGCGAGCCCCCGCGCGATCGCCCACGGCGCGGGGACGTGCGGGATCCAGCCGAAGCCGAGCGCGCGGCTCTGGCTGAGGCCCGTCAGCACGCCGGCGCTGAGCAGCGCGCCGATCCCGGCGCCGACGAGGCACAGCGTGAGGGTCTCGACGAAGAGCGCGCGCACGATCCTCGGTCCGCTCCAGCCCACCGCCATCAGCACCCCGATGTCGCGCGTGCGCTCGGAGAGGGTCATGAGCAGCGTGCTCGTCACGACGAGGAGCGAGGCGCCGAGCGTCACGAGCTCGACCGCGTCGACGAAGGCCTCGAGCGCGCGGACGCCGCGAAGGGAGCTGACGAAGTCCTGGCTCGCCTTCGCAGACAGCCGCGGGAGGGCGTGCTCGATGTCGGCCGCGCGCGCCCGCGCGGTGGACGAGCCGTTCGCGCCGATCAGCGCGAGGCTCACGTCGGAGCCGAGCCGGAGCGTCTCTTGCGCGGCCGCGAGGTCGAGCACCACCGCGTCGTCGAGAAAGTGGTTCCCGACACGGTAGACCCCCACGATCTCGCGCGCGCGTCCGCCGAGCTCGACGCTCCCTCCGATCGCGAGCCGCTGGCGCTCGGCGAGATGGGCGCCCACCACCGCCTCGTCGGGGCCGTGCGGGACGCGCCCGGCCGCGAGACCGAAGCGATCGGCCGCGCTCGCCGGGACGCCTACGACGACCGCAAACGCGCTCCACTCCTCGCGAGACGTGCCGATCACGACGGGCAGCACCTGGCCCACGCGAGCGGCGAGCGCGGCGAGCTCGTCGGGCGTGATGCGCGAGGCGGTCGGCGTCGAGGCGCCGCGCGCCTGCACGATCACGTCCGCGTCGTAGCCCGCCGCGAGCGCGGCCGCCTCCGTGCGTAGGCCGTGAACGAGCGTGCCGACCGCGATTTGCAGCGCGAAAGCGAGCGCGACTCCGATGAGGGCGATCACGCTGCGCGATAGCGCGCGAGGCGCGCGGAGGAAGAACACGGCGCGCTACGGAAGCGTCTTGTAATAGATGCGCGCCGTCACGCGCACCGGGCTGAAGCCCGAGTCCGTGCGCACGCGCACGTGATAGGCGGTGTGCGCATCGCCGGGCTCGTTCTTCGCCGCCTCGTCGACGAAGCAGTACCAGAACTTCATCCCCGCGCCGTTCTCCTCCGGGTGGAAGATGCTCACCGGCGAAGAGGTGAGGTTGCAGGGGAAGACGCCAATGACAGTGCCGGCGTCGACGCGGATCATCGGCTCGCCCGGCTTGTTGTCTGTCTTGGCGTTCTCCTCCGCGAGCCAGCGCAGCTCGACGAGCATCTTCGCGTGCGTGTTCTTGTCGGCGTCGAACTTGTTGCCCGAGCACGTGTACGAGTCGAGCTGGAAGTTCGGGGTCTGCGTGGAGATGACGCCCATCTTGCGGATGTGCCGGTAGCCCGACGGCTCGATCTCACCGCAGTCGGAGGAGTCGGCCATGTCGAGCGACGCGCCGAGCTCGGGCGAGGACGCCGCGACGACGCCATGGCTCGGATGGAAGAACACCGAGCCCGTGATCGGCTTGCCGCGTATGGACTCCGGCAGGACGTCGCCCTGGGCGGTGCCGTTCGCGGTGAACTTGGAGACGCCATGGATCACGCCCGTCGAGGTCGTGACCGTCTCGTTCGTGGAGACGAGCGTGTACTGACCCGTCGCGTTCGCCGGGCTGTTCGGCGGCGAGCCCGGTATGGTGATCGTGCCGGCGACGTTCGCTGGTTGCGCGGCGTTCGCCGGCGGGTTCAGCTTGATCGCGAACGGCGGATCGACGTTGAGCGCCTTGCTCGGGCCGCGCGTGCCACCGGCGACGGTGATGGTGCCGAGTCCGTCGTTGTTGAGGACGACCTCGAGCGGATCCGGGTTCGTCCCGCCCGATGCCTGCCATACGGCGAAGCTCTTTCCTCCGACCGTGCGCTGCCCGGTCCGCACGAGGCCGGCCGAGAGCTTCGTCCCGTTCGACGTCGTCACCGCGTAGGTCAGCTGTACGGCCTGCGAGCGAGGTCCATACGCCGCCTTCGCGGCATCGAGCGAGCCGCCCTCCGAGGACTCGGTGGACGAGCAGTCGAGCGCAAGGACGACCATCGGGAGCACTAGAGCGAACTTGGCGCGCACGTGAGTACCTCCAACTCACGCACGGATGCATCCCGCGTTCCGTGGTGGAGCGCCGCAGTTCTCCACGGAAATTCCGCGCTCGCGACGCATCACGTGCGTGGCGGCGCGGACTATGCGCGGTCAGCACGAGGCCGGCGTGCCCGGGGAGCTCGTGAGCGGCTCGCCGGTGGCGTCGTCCGGAGACGAGGAGGTGCAGGCGACGGCGCTGACCGCCGTGGAGACGGCGAGGAAGGCGAGGAGGGAAGAGAAGGAGATGTTCGCCTACCTTCAAAAAGGTCAGTCGCAGCCGATGCGCTCGTCGCCGCTGACCGCCACGTAGATGGCGCACGAGGCGTGCTCGAGGAAGGGGATCTGCGCGCCGTAATAGTCGCTGCCGCCGTGAAGAAGGATGGATACCGCGTACATGCGATCGTCGCCGTAGGGCACGAGCGCGATCTCGTTGTGCGTGTTGATGGCGGCCGGGGTGGTCGCAGAGCCCGGCGGGAGCCAGCCCGCCTTGTGCATCACACCCGCGCGCACGTCGGCGGGGAGGAGCGTCCCGATGGCTCCGGCGACGCCGCCCGATCGCGGAGCGCGGCGCATCCACTCCTGGAGCTGCGCGTTCTCGGCCGCGCCGAGGAGCGTCCCGCGTCCGATGCCCTCGAGGAAGGTGACGACGTCGCGCGCGGTGAAGTAGTTGTTCGAGCCGAGGACGTAGGGGCGGTTCGTCGCGTTGCGCGTGGCGCCGAAGCTCCAGCTGATGAGCGCGCTGTTCTTCATGCCCGCGCGTGAATAGAAGTCGTTCATCGCGTTGATGCCGACGAGGTCGATCGCGGAGCCCGAGGCGTAGTTGTCGGACTGCTCGAAGATCGGGCCCGCAAACTCCGAGACGGGACCGATGCCGACCTTGGAGAGCGCGCCCGCGACCCAGATCGCCTTCGCGGAGCTCGCCGAGACGCGCGGCTCGTCGTCGAGGACGCCCGCGTACTCGCCCGTCGCGAGGTCGAGCACGGCGAAGCTCGCCTCGGTGCCGGGCGTGCGCTGCGGCACCTCCTTCGCGAGCGTCGCGAGCGCGACGTCGAGGCCGCGGGTCTTCGGGAGGACGGGGGGCGCCGGGTTCGGCGGCGTCGAGAACACGCCGAGCACGTCGACGACGATGTGCGCGCTGCCGGTGTGATTGTAGAAGTAGCCGTCGCCGCTCGCGTCGGTCCACGTCGCGACGAGGTTCGGCACGGTGGCGCCAGCGGTGAAGTTCACGCTCGACGCGACCGGACCGGAGGCGCCGGCGGTGAAGAAGCCCGCCGACGTCGGCTCCGCCGCGGTGACGTTCGCGAGGACGGCGCCGCCCTCGGGCACCGAAGCGGCCCGACCGCTGAGCGGGATCTTGCGCGTCTCCTGCCCGCGGAGCTTGCCGCGCGACTCGGTGCGCGAGTCGTACGTGCGGCGCGGGACGATCGGCATGTACGCGCCGCCGACGCCGGGGCGCAGATAGCCGACGAGGTCGACGATGAGGTGCGCGGGCGTCTGCGCGTAGAGCTCGAAGGCGCCGCTCGCGTCGAGGGTGACGAAGGCGAGGTTCGCGCGCGTCGCGCCCTGGCCGAAGTTGAGGCTCGACGTCGGCGGACGCTCGCCGCCTGCGGGATACGCGGTGACGTAGCCGGCGCCGGCGGTGTCGGTCGCGGTGATGTTCACGACCGCCATGCGCGCCTCGCGCGGGATCGCGTCGCCGTCGGCCATCCGCTGTCCGCTCACCGTCACGCGCTGCACGCTGCCGGCCGCCGGACGGGCTCCTGCGCGCGTGTCGAGGAGTCGCGTCGGCGTCGTGGCGTTGAAGAGGAGCCCCTCGCGATCGGGGCGCGTGTAGCCGCTCACGTCGACGATGACGTTGGTGCTGCCGGCCGAGTTGAAGACGCAGACATCGCCGCGCGGGCCGATCGGGATCACGGCGCCGTTCGCGACCGCATCACCCGGGAGGAAGTTCACGTTCGACGCGACCGGCCGCTCGAAGCCGCCCGGATACGCGGTGAGGTAGCCCGGCGCCGTCGCGTCCGCGGCGGTGAGGTTGATGACGACCGCGGTCGCGTCGGCCGGCACGTGACCAGCGCCCGCCATCGGAATGCAGACCTCGCTGCCCGCGCTGACCGGACCCTGCGCGGTGCGAGAGTCGTAGGCGCGCGCCGGCGGCGTCGCGACGAACGAGCTCCAGGTCGAGCTCAGCGCGTCCGCCGACTGGGCCGCGTTCTCGCCTCCGCTCTCTTCGGCAGAGCATGCGGCGAGGGCGAGGGCGAGGGCGGCCGAGGCAGCGTGGAGGAAGCGCATACCTACATCTGTACACCTTGTGTGCCAGGCCTGGCGGCGAGTGATTTCAGATGGATACGGCGCGCTCCCCTGGGCCAGCCGCGATCCGTCTTTCGGGTTCGATCAGCCGCACCATCACCGGATTGGCTCCAATTGCGCAACGAGTCGCGCAAGGCGCGCAGTCCCTCGTCTCAGTGCCCCATCGTGTCGCCGTCACCGAGCACCATGATGTGCGCCATCATCCCGACCTCCGCGTGCTCGAGGATGTGGCAGTGGGCCATCCACATGCCGGGGTTGTCGAGGTACGCGATGATCTCGATCGGCTTCGCGGCCGGCACGAGCACCGTGTCGCGAAGGCCGGGCCAGGCCGGATCGTTCACGCGGAAGAACTGACCGTGAAGATGAAACGGGTGGTCCATGACCGCGCTCGCGTTCGAGAGCGTGATCTTCACCGTGGCGCCCTTCGCGACGGTGAAGAGCGGCTCCTTCGGATTCGATTCACCATTCACCGTCCAGGTGATCGAGGAGCCTTGCTGGTAGTCGAAGCTGATGTCGAAGTCGTCCACCGCCGGGCGCTCGGCCACCGCGGGCGTGATGGTCGGCCAGGCGATCGTGCGCGGGGCCGGGCCGTCGGCGACGGCGACCTCCAGCATCGTCGTCTTCTCCTCGACGCTCGAGGTCGGTACCGCATTGACGAGACGCGCGGTGCCGGCGGTATCGTACGAGACCTCGATCTCGACGCGCCCGCCCACCGGCAGGACGAGCCGCTCGGGCAGCGGGACCGGCGCGGTGAAGAGCCCGCCGTCGGCTCCGATCAGTCGTCCCTTCGCGCCCTCGAGGAGCAGCCGCATCGTGCGCGCGTTGGCCGAGTTGACGATGCGCCAGCGTTCGACCTTTCCCTTCGTGGCCGACGCCTTCGCGCGCGCGGCGGCCTTGCCATTCGTGAGCAGCACCTTCCCGACACGACCGGTGAGCGGCACGAGCCCGTCGAGCGTGGGCGGCGAGATGTTCCCGTCCGCATCGAAGAGGACATCGTCGAGGATGAGCGAGCGCTCGAGGTCGTACGCCGGATCCGGGGCGCCCTCGACGACGATCGCACCGTAGAGGCCGCGCGCGAGCTGCGCGTACGTGTTGACGTGCGGGTGGTACCAGAACGACCCCGCGTCCGGGACCATGAACGAGTACGTGAACGTGCCGCCTGGCGGCACCGGTGTCTGGATCACGGGCGAGCCGTCCATCGCCTCGGGGATCCGCAGGCCGTGCCAGTGCACCGTCGTCGGCTCCGCGAGCTGATTGGTGAAGTGAACGATGACGGTCTGATGCTGCTTCGCGCGGAGGATCGGCCCGGGGACGCTGCCGTTGTACGCGAGGACGTCGATCTCCTTGCCGTCGAGCGTCGCGCGGCCCTTCGCGGCCGTGAGGTGGACCTCGACGACGTCGGGATCCGGGTTCTCGTCCGTGAGCTCGGGCGCGCCCCAGAGCGTCGCCGCCGGCTTCGTCTCCGACGTCGTTCCGCCGTCCGCGCTCGAGTCGTGGCGATGATTCGACGACGGCGTGCTCCCGGGGGCCGCTTCGTCCGTCGAGCACCCACCGAGCAGGAACAGGAACATCACGATGCCGAGCGCAACGATCCACATCGTCACGAGTCTGAAGCTCGCATGCGCTTTTCGCACGCCCCGTGTCGGTCGCCGAAAATGTTTCGGCGCGCGGCGCAAGAGGTGCGCTCGCGACTCTCGGGCGCAAGCGTTGCGTTAGCATCGGCGCATGAGCGAGGTGGACCTCCAGCCCTGGCAGACGAGGTGTGTCACACAGCTCTTTCCCATTCGCGGGAAAGACTTCGACATGGACATCGACGACTTCGCGTTCGGCTATGGCACCGGCCTCACCGCCCGGATCCGCATCCGGCCGAAGGGCGCGAAGGGCTGGAAGAACGCACACGCGGTCCCGGGCGTGGTCATGGCGCCGGCCGACGCGTTCTCCTCGATGGCGGCGAGGGACCTCGACGAAGAGCTGCTGCACTGGGGCAAGTGGCTCGGCAAGCAGCGGCTCGCGACGATGCTGAAGCTCACCGCCCAGCAGCTCGCGCCGTTTCAGCCGTTGACCGCGGCGCAGCTCGAGGCGGACTACCTCGAGTGGAAGAAGGAGAACGACCCCGAGCCGAAGAAGCGCATCGCCCGACAGAAGAAGGCCCTCGACGCGGCGGCGAAGCGCTTCGACGCTTTCGCGGCGCACGTGAAGAAGGTGTGGGGGCTTCGTGTCCCTCGCTCGCTCATCCCGGTGCGCGCGCTCCTCGACTTCGCCGCGAGCGAGTGGAGCGAGACCCTCGCCGCCCGACTCGTGCTCGACTTCGAGCTCGGCGCCTCCGGCGTCCTCGAGCGCTTCGCGGTGGGCGGGCTGGAGCTCGGCCTCCAGAAGGGGAAGGACGAGCTCTGCCTCGGTCGCTACTTCCGCGATCCGCCCGAGCTCCTCACGTTCCTGCACGGCGGCGAGGACGGGATCCATTTCGGTCTCTGGTACGACGAGGACGACAAGTTGCCGTCCCGCGTGATGATGAACTTCTCGCGTGACTCCGGGGAGACCTGGTTCGCGGGCGCGACCCCGATGCAGGCGCTCTCGAAGCGCTTCTCCGAGCGGGAGCCGGCGCCAGGACACGGCGATTTCCGGAGGCGCCTCCTGCTCGAGGTCCTCGCATGGTTCGCCGAGGCCGACGGCAAGGCGCCGCGCAAGGAGCCAGCCCCGCCGCCGATCCTCGGCGGGTGGGGCGTTCGGTGCCCGGGGAAGGCGTCGCCGTGCGACGACCCCGCCGTCGCGGACGAAGCGCTCTCGAAGAAGCCAGGCGTCGTGAAGAAGTGGATCAAGGAAGCGGAGGCGCGCCTCGCGAAAGGCGACGCTCGCATGGCCCTCGTGCTCGGACGCAGCATGCACTGGAAATGCAACGACCTCTCTCTCGAGGCGAGCGGCCCGCTCCTCGAGAAGGCCTACGCCGCGCTCGGCCGCAAGGCCCTGCTCGCCATCACGAAGGCCCACTACGCGCATCGAAGAGGCGGCAGCGTGGACGTGCTCGAGCCTCGAGACTCCTTCCGATGAAGTCCGCGATCGTCCTCGGCGCGACCGGCCTCGTCGGGCGCGAGGTGGTGGACCTCCTCGAGCAGGACCCGTCCGTCGAGCGCGTCGTGCTCCTCGTGCGGCGCGAGCCCGATCGCACGACCGCGAAGAAGACGGAGGTCCGCGTCGTGAATTTTCGCGAGCCGGCGAGCTTCGGCGCGCTCGAGGCGGACTCGCTCTTCTCCGCGCTCGGGACCACGCTGAAGGTGGCGGGCAGCAAGGAGGCGCAATACGAGGTCGACTACACGTTCCAGCTCGAGGTGGCCCGCGCCGCGAAGAGCGCCGGCGTGTCCACGCTCTCGCTGTGTTCCTCGATCGGGGCGAGCGCGACGGCGGGCTCGTTCTACGCGCGCATGAAAGGCGAGCTCGAGCGCGACGTGCTCGCCCTCGGCTTCGAGCGGACGCGCATCGTCCGTCCAAGCTTCCTCGAGGGCGATCGCAAGGAGTCGCGCCCCGGCGAGGCGATCGGCAGCGCGGTCATGGGCCTTCTCGGGAAGCTGCCGGTGCTCTCGAAGTATCGACCCATCTCGGTGCGCACCGTCGCGGCCGCGATGATCGCCCTCGCGAAGGATCCTGCGCCGGGCCCCAGGATCCTCGAGTCTCCCGAGCTGTTCGCGTTCGGCTGACGGATGTCCGTCACCGCGCTCCTCCTCGTCCTCGCCTCGGCGCTCATCCATGCGTCGTGGAACGCGATCCTCAAGCGATCGCGCCAGCCCGAGCACGCCGTGATCGCGGGCTCCGCCGTCTCGGCGACGTTCGCCGTGCTGGTCGCGCTGCCCTTCGGCCTCGACCTCGGTCGCGGGCACGCAGTCGTGTGGTGCCTCGTCGCGGGCGTGCTCGAGGCGGCCTACTTCCAGACGCTCGGTCGCGCCCTCGCGCGCGGCACGCTCGGGCTCGTCTACACCGTGAGCCGCGGCGGCGCGCTCGTCGTCGTGTGGCCCGTGTCGATGCTCGTCTTCGGCGAGAAGCTCACCGTGGTCCACGCGCTCGGGACGCTCTTCGTCATCGCCGGTCTCGCCTGCACCGGCTTCGGCGCGCCCGCGAAGCCGAAGGAGAGCGAGGACGCGAAGACGAGCTCCGCCTTCGCGCTCGCCATCCTCACCGGCGTCTTCATCGGTGGGTACAACCTCGCGTACAAGAAGGCGCTCGCGGGAGGTGTGACGGCTCCGACCGCGAACGCGATCTCGCTGGGCTTCGCGGCGATGCTCAACCTGGCGGCGATCGGCGGCGCGCGTCGCGGTCGTGCCCTCGCCGCGCTTCGCGCGGAGCCGATCTCGATCGCGCTCGCTGGCTTCCTCGGCGCCACCGGCTTTCTCCTCTTCCTCGCCGCGCTCGCGCAGATCGGCGCGGGCGTGGTCGTGACCTTGCGCAATACATCGATCCTCTTCGCGCAGGCGCTCGGGTACCTCCTCGGCGAGCGCCCGTCCCGCGTCGCGCTCGCGGGCACCTTCGCCGTCGCCGCCGGCGCGGTCCTGCTCACTCAATGACGATCCCGGACGTCGAAATAGCGTGTCATCATGATCGACCGGAGGGGGCGATGGAGTCTTACCGAGAGCCGGGGAAGCGCAAGAAGGTGCCGCGCAAGCTGAGGAGCTGGTTCGTCCAGAACGCAGACGGCAGCGAGAAGGGACCGTTCGAATACGACTCCCTCGTCTCGTCGGGGAAGGCCGACCGCATCAAGCCGTCGACGCTCGTCCGCGCGGAGGACGAGAAGGAGTGGCAGCCGCTCTCCGAGCTCCTCGCGAAGGAGGAGAAACGCGCCGCGAAGAAGGCGGCGGAGCTGGGGCTCTCGTCGGGCTCCTCCTCCTCGAGCGGCGACGCGCCCGAGGAGCTCGGCAACTTCGGCGCGGGGCTCTGCGCCGGCCTCTTCGGCGGCTTCATCGGCTTCGGGCTCGTCATGGTCCTTGCTCGGGGCACCGAGACGAAGCGCGGCGCGCGCTGGGGTCTCGTCGCGCAGCTCGGCGTCGGCTTCGTCCTGCGCCTCATGCTGGCCGGCGCATCGTCCTCGCGTTACTGAGCTAGGGCGCGAGCGGTGTCGGACGCGCGAGGCCCTGGCCGTCGGTGTTCACGAGCGCGTAGAACGTACCGGCGCCGCGGTTCGCGGAGATGGGCTCGCGGTCGATCTCCTGCTGCGTGACCACCGTCTTCTCGAGCCGGCCCGTCGCGCGACAGCGCTTGCCGCGTGCATCGTGGCCGTCGGAGCCGGTCTCGTTCACGTCGACCCCGAGGAGCGTCGGGATCTTGCTCCGCGCGACCTCACCCTCGAGGGTCACGATCTGCCCGACGTGCGCGGCGACGTCGGCCTGGGAGCGGATCACGGGATCGGTCATGGGTGGAGTCGTCGCTGGAGAGGCCGATGGAGAAGCGGGGGGAGGCGCGGGCGCGGTCGGCTCTCGCCCGCACGCGATCGCGAAGCCCAGAAATACGACAAATGCCGCGGATCTCATCGTCCCGAGGATAGCCACGACGCGGTGCGCCGTCCCCTGCGCGTCTCCGTCCGGGACCGTGGCCGCAGCCTGGGCACCGTGGTAGTTCGCGGCGCATGCGTCGTCTCCTCGTGGCCGGAGTCGCTCTTCTCTCCTCGGTCGTCGCGTGCTCGAGCGGCGAGATCGATCCGGCGGATCAGGCCGGCCAGGCGGCCACCGCGCCCGCGTCCATTTGCTCTGCGCCGCATGCGGGAGCGAACACGGGGTACCAGGCGGGCGGGCAGACGCGCAGCTTCGAGCTCCTCCTCCCGCCGCCGTCGTTCACCGGTCCGCGCCCGCTCTTCGTCGCGTTCCACGGCACGGGCGAGACCGGCAAGTCGTTCTCGAATCGCGCTCGCCTCGCCGAGTGGGCGGCGCGCGGCTTCATCGTCGTCGCGCCGGACGCCGTGGGCAACGGCAGCGTGTGGCCCGTGTGGGACGGCATGCATCTGCCCGGCGCTCCGGTCGCGCCGAACGCGGACCTCGCCCTCGTCGACTCGCTGCTCGACTGCATGGGCTCGCATTACGCCGTCGATGCGACGCGCATCTTCGCGGGCGGTCACTCCGCCGGCGGCATCATGACGAACCACGTCCTCCGCATGCGCTCGAACGTTTTCGCGGGCGGCATCGTGGCGTCGGGCATCTTCGACTTCACGGAGGGCACGCCTCCTCAGCCGCTCGACGACCTCACCGTGCTCATCACGTGGGGCGGCGACAACGACGGCTTCGGCGGCTGGGATCCGGACACCGGCGTGGCCGCGTCGGGCTTCACGTTCGTCGAGTCGGCGGCGATGGAGTCGAAGTACTTCGCGAGCGAGCCGAAGGTCCAGCAGGCCTGGTGTCGCGGCAACGATCTCGGTCACTCGTGGCTCCCGATGAACGGCTGGTTCATGGACATCCTCCTCGCGCGCCCGAAGGGGACGACCACGCCGCTCACGCTGCCGCCTGTCCCGGCGAGCGCGCAGTCCGCGTGCGAAGGCACCGTCTTCACCCTGCCGCCGCCAGTCCCCACCACCTGCGCGCCCACGACGCATGCAGGCTGCAAGGAGATGTGCCAGCTCTTCGCCGACTGCGGCGTCTCCAACAAGAGCGTGAGCTGCGCCATCGCGGGCGAGCTCGACTGGCTCGGTGTCGCGCCGGGTAGCTGCGGTACGTGCACCACGCGCTGCGACGCCAACGCGACGACCCCCGAGGACGACGCCGTCCTCTCCTGCTTCGCGGCGAAGAGCGCGATCACCACGTGCGGTCCGGGTCTCGCGGGCGGTCTTCCGCTCTTCGAGGACTTCGCGGCTTGCTGCAACCCGCATCCGGGCTCGCAGATCTGCACGGACCTCTGCACCATCTTCGGGGACAGCACCATCGCGGCCTTCGTGCCAATCTGTCAGAACGCGAGCGAGTCGAGGCCGCCGCCCCCGATGGCGACGCTCTTCGAGTCCGGCATTCGCTGAGTCGCCGGCGCGAGCGCGTCCGGGAATGAACGGCGGCCCTGGCGCGCTGCGCCTGGGCTTCCGAAAGACACATGGCGAAGATCGACCGACTCCTCTCCCTCGTCCTGGATCAGAACGCGAACGAGCTCCGCGTCGGCACCGATCGCGAGCCGAAGATGCTCGCGTATGGTACATCGAAGCGCCTCGCGTTGCCTTCGATGGACACGGAGACGGTGCGCGACCTCCTCGGCGAGATCCTCTCTCCCGAACGCGAGGCTCTCCTTGCAGAGCGCGGTCGGATCGATGCGGCATACGAGGCGCCTTCGCTCGGGCTCTTCGCGCTGACGCTCACCTCGCGGACGGACGGGTTCGATGCCACGTTCCGCAAGAGCTCCGCGCACGCGATCGCGGCGCAGGCGATCCCGGCCGCGCCGGCCGCGCCGCCGCCGTCGGCCTCGATGCCCGCGGCCGCGCCTCCGCCGAGCGTGCGCATGGCGGTGGCCGCCGCGCCCATCGTCCCCGTGGTCGGGACCTCGGCCGCGCTCGGCGAGCTCGTCGCGCATGCCGCGGCGAGGCGCGCGAGCGACATTCATCTCGCGGAGGACGTGGTGCCGATGGTGCGCGTCGACGGACGCCTCGCGCCGCTCGAGTCAGGGCCGATCGATTTCGCGTCCGTGCTCCCGCTCGGCGAGGCGGAGGCCGCGTTCGCGCAGAGCGGCTCGCTCGACCTCGGCCTCGAGGTGCCCGGCGTCGGTCGCGTGCGCGCGCACGTCTTCCGCAGCGATCGCGGTCGCGCCGCGTCAATCCGTCTCCTCCCGCAGCAAGCGCCCGCGCTCTCGTCGCTGCAGTTCCCGGTGCCGCTCGACGACCTCATCCATCTGCCTCACGGCCTCGTCCTCGTCTGCGGCGCGGCGGGCTCCGGAAAATCGACCACGCTCGCCGCGCTCGCGCAGGAGGCGCTGCGCCGTCGCTCGGTCGTGCTCGTCACGCTCGAGGATCCGATCGAGTACGCCCTCGCCAGCACCGAGCGCTCCGTGCTGCGACGGCGTCAGATCGGACGCGACGTCCCCGACTTCGCGACCGGCCTCCGCGACGCGCTGCGCGAGGATCCGGATCTGATCCTCGTCGGTGAGATGCGCGATCCGGAGTCGATCGGCCTTGCGCTGACCGCGGCCGAGACGGGGCATCTCGTGTTCGCGACGCTGCATAGCCGCTCGGCGGCCTCCGCCGTCGAGCGCATCGTGGACTCGTATCCGCCCGAGCGAGCGCTGCAGATCCGGAGTCAGCTCGCGGACTCGCTCCGCGCCGTCGTCGCGCAGCGCCTGGTCCCGAGCGCGCGTGGGAGCGGTCGCGTCCCCGCGCTCGAGGTGCTGCGCGTGAATCACGCCGCCGCGTCGCTCATCCGCGACGGCAAGACGGCGCAGCTCGGCACCGTGATCCAGGCCGGTCGCAAGGACGGCATGATCATGCTCGAGCGCTGCCTCGCGGAGCGCGTCGCGGCGGGCGAGGTCCGCCTCGAAGACGCGCGCGCCGCGGCGAACGATCCGGCGAGCCTCACGCTCCAGATGCAGCGCTAGCCCGAGGCTAACGTTAGGCGTTCGCGAACCGGCGTGATTCGATGGCGGGATGCGCCGCTTTCACGAAGTGCTTCGCGCGATCCTCGTGACCTCGCTCGCCGGCTGCGGCGGCTCGACGGTGACGCAGCCCGATCGCGTCGATGCCACGGGCCTGCACCTCCTTCCGTGCACGCCCGACGATCCGCTCCCCGGCGTGCAGCCCGCGACGCCCGTCGCGTACGCCGAGCTCCGCGCGACGTCGGGTCGGGCGCCGGTGGCGAAGCGCGGCTCGCTCTGCGAGGGCGCGCTCGACGCGGCGAGGTGCCGATCGGACTACGAGGCGATCGCGTTCGTCGACAGCGACCGCGCCATCTTCGGCGAGGGCGGCGGCCAGGCTCCCATCGATCAGATCCTCATCACGAGCGATCAGAACGGCATCAAGGTCTATCGCAGTCGCGAGGAGGTCCTGGCGTGGATCCTCCCGATCGACACGGAGGGCGACGCGGTGGCGGTCGCGCAGCTCAAGGGCTACGGCGTGACGTGCAACGACCTCGAGCGCGGCGCCGTCGGAGCCGTCAGCGGCGGCTATCGCGTGATCGCGATGAAGCGGACGAGCGACTGCAACCCGATCGAGCTCCGACAGTACCTCCTCGAGCTCGACGGAGCGGGGCAGATGAAGGAGCTCGACAGCCGCGTCATCTACTCGAGCAGCGCTTGCATCGGTCGCCGCCCGGAGGGTCTGATCGCGGCCACGCCCTCACCGCCGACGTCGGCGTCCGCGATCGGTCGCTGGCTCGCCGAGGTGGCCTATCTCGAGGCGGCCTCGGTCCGGTCCTTCGAGCGACTTGCCGCCGAGCTCGCGCGCTTCGGGGCTCCGGCCGCGCTGATCGGCCGAGCCGAGCGCGCGCGCGCCGACGAGGTCCGTCACGCGGAGGCGATGGGACGTCTCGCGCGTCGTCATGGCAGCGAGGTCCCGGCCCAGCGCCCGCTCGACTTCGCCGAACGAAGCCTCGAGGCGTTCGCGGAAGAGAACGCGGTCGAGGGGTGCGTGCTCGAGACGTTCGGCGCGCTCATCGGCCTCCATCAGGCGGAGAAGGCGGAGGACCTCGAGCTCCGGCGCACGATGAAGCGCATCGCGAAGGACGAGTCGCGCCACGGCGAGCTTGCGTGGGACGTTCATGCGTGGGCGACGTCGAGGCTCGACGCCGCGGCGCGCGCCCGGATCGAGATCGCCCAGACCCGAGCGCTCGAGTCGCTGAGCGAAGGAGCGGTCGACCCAGCCGAGGCGGTCGACGGTCTCGACGACGTCGACCGGCGCGTGCTCGGTCTACCGGCGCCCGCGCTCCGGCGCGCGATGGCGCGGACGTTTCACTTGCAGGTGCCGAAGATGTGGCCGTCGACGCGTGCCTGGAAGATGAAGTACGGCGGCAGGCAAGCGCCCACGCCCGGCGGCGCGTCGGGCACGGCGGAGCAGACGTAGTCCTGCCCGCACGGCTTCGTCGCGCTGCACGCCTTGCGGACCGCCTTCGGGCCGCCCGCGGCGCACTTCGCGAACTCGCCGCAGGCGCCGATGCAGGCGTTGAAGCCGCTCGGCACCGCGAGCGCGCAGATGGATCCGTCGCTCGAGACCTGACCGACCTTGGAGCACGAGCCTCCGCACATGCCGGTGGGGAAGCCGCCGGGATCTCCGCCGGAGCGGACGCATCGCGCGCCGCCCTTGCAGGCGAGGACCTTCATGTTCGTGACCTTGTCCTTGTGGGGATCGGCCGTGAAGCTCGTGTCCGACTCCTCGCACGCCTCGCCCGGCATGCGGACCTCTTCGGTGACGCACATCCCGACCTGGTCGCCGTTGATGTCCGAGCACTTCATGCCCTTGGCGCAGGTCCAGGCGGCGAAGCCCGGATCGCCGAGACCGCAGGCGGCGCCGTACCCGCCGTCGATCTCGAACGCGTCGCTGCCGGGAGCGCGCTCCGCGAACGGAATGGGCGCGAGCTCGGCGCGACCCGCCGCGATGGCCGCGACGTCCTTCTTGCGAAAGGCGACCTGCTCGCGCGCGTGCGCCGAGACGCCCTGGATGAGCGCGTTGATGTCCGCCATCTCCGGCCGGTCGTGGCCGACGATGTGGAAGCCGGCGATGCCCTGGCTCTGGTGACAGCCGTTGCAGGACATCGTGTCGAGGCGCCGAACGAGGGCCGCCTTCGACTTGATCATCGTGAGGCCGGTGAGGCCGGCGAGGTCGACGTCGCCGAGCGAGGCACCGTCCGGCCCGAAGAGCACGGCGAACGGACGATTCTGCGCGCGGGCGAGGCCTTTCGGCGAGACCGAGATCGCGGTCTCGGCGAGGAGCTCGTCGGGCAGCTTCGCGGTGCCCCGGTCGATCCCGTCGATGTTCTCGCTCACCCATTTCGCGAGGGCGCCTTTCTCCGTCGCGTCGAGATCCGTCCTCGGCGTGTTCTCGAGGCGCACCGGCGCGAGGCTCGCGCCCTCGTGCTTGAACACACGGAGCGAGTACTCCGCGTGACCGCCCATGTCCGTGCGCGTCGTCGACGGCCAGCGCACGAGCTGGTAGTTCATCTCGACCTTGGGCGCAATCGTCGCCGACGCGCTCGCGAGCGGGCCCTTCACGAGGGCATCGACCTTCGCCGCGATCGTCGTGGCGCTCTTCGTGGAGAGCCAGGCGCCTGCGACGGCGGTGCAAGCGCCGTCCTGCTTCGCCTGGGGATAGACGAGCATCACCGTCATGGGGAGGCGAGAGGAGCTCTTCGCGTTGGTGTACGAGAGGCGATAGACGAGGTGAAGCTCGCCGCACGCGTTCGGGTCGGCGTGTCGCCGGTCCATGCGGTTCGTCACGGCGACGAGATCGAAGTGACCTTCGGCGGAGGACATCCAGCGGGCGTCGAAGGCACGGTGACCGAACGCCATCCCGACGCCGACGCCGCGATCGGCCGCCTTCGCGGTCTCGATGTCCTTCGCGACGGCGTCGATGAGCGCCTGGCCTTCGCCCGACGCGCCGAACCCGGCGTTGTCCGTCAAGGCCGTGCCTGCGAGGCGCGACCCGAGATCGAATCCCTTCTTCTCGAGCGCGCGCAGCGTCTCGGGGTGCTCGACGAGCACGCTCGTGTCCTCGTCGACGACGATGCTGCGCCCGGCGGTTCCGGTCGTGACGGCGTCCGCGGTCTCGTCGGGCTCGGTCGACGTCTCGTCTGGCGCCGTGGCGCAGCCGGCGATGGCGGCAGCGGTCGCGACGGACCCGGCGAGAGCGAGCTTCCAGAGCCAGGACGTCATGACGATTCGTGTGGGTGCAGGTCGCATGCCACCGGTCCCCGGACGGAAACATTGAAAAATTCTCCGCGCCCGCGCCCCGAGATCCGACCGTTTCCTGGTGCCCCGGAAGCTCACGATCGATACCTGCAACATCCAGCAGTCGACGCCGCGGCCGATTCGCTTTAACTCCCGCTGATGCTTCGACCTGGAATGGTCCGCGTCCTTGGTCTGGGTGTCGGTCTCGGTCTCGGTCTCCTCGCGGGGTGCGCGGGCACGACCGTCGAGAGCACGTGGGCGTCGAACGGCGCGAAGACCGCGTCGTTCGACCTGCAGTGTCCGGAGGAGAAGATCGAGGTCACGGTCCTCGTTCGCAACGATGGTCTTGGCTGCTTCGGCTCTCGCGTCGGCGCCCGCGGCTGCGGTCGTCAGACGACCTACGAGTGCAACAACGCCCGCGAGTGGCATCGGAGCTCCGAGGTCCAGGCGGTCGCCGCCCCGGCGAAGCCCCAGGAGCGATGACTGTATGACCGGTGATCCCGAGCGCGAGCCCGCGCGCGAGTGGGCGTGGGACGTGGAGGGCCCCTTCCAGCCCTAGAGGCCGACCCGTGCGAGGCCCGGCCGGATCACGTCGCGCACCGCGGCTTCGATCGCCTCGAGGCTCTCTGCTTGCGAAAGGTGACCGAGCTCGGGGACGCCCTCCGGGGGGAGGTGCTCGTCGGGCTTTTGCCACTCCGTCACGTTCGCCGCGAGCACGCGCTCGACCCAGCGCTCGCGAATGACCGCCTTCAGCGCGGGGCTCACCGCGCGCGAGGCGAAGTGCGCCCAGCCGAGGCGCGCGTGGTCGATCTCGTCCTTGAGATGCGCGCGATGCACCTCCGCGGCGGCGCGGTCGGTCGCACGCGCGTAGGACGCTCGCAGCCACTCGCACGCGATGGACTCGTTGATGCAGCTCATTCCGAGCACGAGGAGCGCGACCTCGAGCGCCTCGTCACCCGTGCCGAAGTCCGGCAGCGTGCCACCTCGCGGAGCGAGTGGTTCGAGCGGCGCTCGCGGCGCGAGCGAGCGCTTCGCGTAGCGCTCTGCCAGCTCCACGCAGATCCCGGCGTGACGCTCCTCGTCCGCGATCGCCTTCGCGACGAGCGCGAGCACCGCCGGCTCCGCGCCGACCGCCGCCAGACGCGGCGCGAGCGCGCGAAGCGCCTGCGCCACACCCGCCTCGGCCGCGCCACGTGAGAGCCAGTGACGCGTGAGGGCGTCAGGCACCACGGCGTCTACTTGATCAGCGCACACGGCGGCGTCGGCCTCTCCGAGCCCGGAGGACACGACGCGTCGGGTCGGTCCGTCCCCGACGAGCTGGAAGCTCCGGAGGACGTGCTCGCGCCGGAGGACGCGCTCGCGCCCGACGTCGACGACGATGATGAGCCGCCCGACGACGACGACGTCGACGACGAGCTCGGGGACTTCGGCGTCGACTCCGTCTCACCACCGCACGCCGTGAGCGCGACGCCAGCCACCACGATGGCCTGGAAGAGAGGCGACTGGCTCATCCGTTACAAATAGCACCCTCCAGCGTAGATTCGCGCCCATGAATCGCACGCTCACCGTGCTCGTCGTCCCGGCGAACCACCCGGACGAGATCGACGCGATGTCGTTCGATCAGCGGCGCTCGGAAAGCGGCGGGTGGACCCGCATCGAGGTCCTGCACGGCTGGGAGCCCGACGTGCTCGTGCGAAAGGCCCTCGACGTCGACATGGGCGTCTACGGCGCGGCCCCGGAGCCGGATCGCGAGGATGACGACTGCACCGTCGAGACGTCGCTCATCACCGCCGACCACCTCGGTTACGCGTCCGGGCTCCTGACGCCGCTCCTCGCCGCCCCCGTCGCGCTCGCGAGTCGCCTCATCGCACACGCGGGGTCTGACGAAGATCCGGCGCACGTCGCGCGCGTCCTCGCCGAGGTGAGCCGAACGCCGGCGCGCGGTCCCGCCGAGGAGGCGGCCGCGTACATCCGCATCTTCATGGGCTACGTGCCGCTCGCGCTCGACTCGCGCATGGGGATCGCGTGGGAGCTCCGCACGTACGCCGAGCACCGCCCCACCGTCATGGTGAAGGACGTCACGGTCCCGTACGGCTGGGAGACCGTGGCGCCGCCGCCGTCGATGCCAACGCCGATGCCTTCGCGGCCGACCACGGGCGTGACGTGGATGCGCTCGGGCGAGGAGACGATGCGCCTCGTGCAGAACCCGAGCTCGGTGACGGTCATCGTTGGAGAGGGGAGCGGCGAAGAGCGAACGGAGGTGGCGACGCTCTTCGCGCTGAGAGGCCTGCGCGAATGGATCGAGGGCGCCGCTGCGCGCGTGAGGGCGTCCCGGAGCCGGCGCTCCGAGCCGTTCACCGTCGAGGGGGGCTTCACGCCCGGCGAGGTGGACGGGATCGTGGGCCGGGTCCGCGCCGGGATGGAGGTCGTGATCGGCGGCTCGCGCGTTCACTCGACGTATCGCGGCAACGGGACCGACCTCCTCGTCGAGGATTTCGACGAGGGCGCGACCTCGGAGCGGACCATCACCGAGGAGGAGCTGCGCGCCACGATCGCGGGCAGCGCGAACGAGTTCGTCGGCGTCGCGCGCGCGCCGTTCCTGGAGGCCTTTCGTGAGGCGCTCCTCGGCGACGTCTCGCGCGGAACGCAGCGAGAGCGCCTGCGTGACCTCGACCTCTTCGGCGACTGCCTTCACCATCGTCATCTCGTCGAGGCTGTCCTCGACTGGCCCGAGACGAAGCCCTCGCCCGAGATGCTCGCGCGCATCGCGAAGACGGATGGCCTCGATGTCTTTCACGCGATCCGATCCGCCATCGGCTATGGCACGAGGTCGATCGCGGCCGGCGAATACGGCGTCCGCTTCTTCGACGCGCTGGAGGCGATGGTCGGAGAGAGGGATCGACCGGCGCGCTGGCGGCGCTATCGCGCGGAGTTTCGCGACCTCGCAGGCGACTCGAAGGGCGCGCTCGAGGACCTCGCCTGGGAGCTCGCGCGCCTCGCGAGGGACGACTCCGACCGAACGTACCTCGAGCGCGAGATGGCGAAGATCTCCGACCGCGTGCTGCTCGCGGCGATCGCCGCCGCGCCCGGCGACGATGGGCCGCGGCTCGTGTGGGCCGACGTCCTCTCGGAGCGAGGTGATCCGCGCGGGGAGATGATCGCGGCGCAATGCCGGATGGATGCCCTCGATCCACACGACCCGTTGCGCGCGACCCTCCTGCCGCGCGTCCTCCAGCTCGTCGCGCATCACGGACGCACGTGGGGCAAGCGTGGTCGGATCTACGAGCGCGGATTTCCGAGCTCGGCCGAGGTTCGCTGGGTCGCGTTCCGCGAGGAGGCGGACGAGCTCTTCGCGGTCTCGCCGCCGCTGCGCGAGCTTCGCTTCCGCAGCCTGCGCAACGAACGCATGGACTCCCCGTGGGAGGCGCTCTGCGACGCACGGGTCGAGCGCCTGCCCGCGCTCGATCTCTCGGATCCGCGGTTTCTCACCGACAACCCGGAGGATCAGACGACGCTCCTCGCGTATCCGTTCGGCGCCGAGCTCGTTCGCCAGCTCGGAGGACGCCTCCCGGGCCTCCGCGAGCTCACCATGCGCGCCTCCGGGCTCACCGCCGCCGAGAGCTTCGAGCTCATCGGCGGGCGCGCGGCGCTCACGAAGCTCGATCTCTCGTTCACGCGCATGGCGGGCTTCGGCGCGTTGCTGCTCGGAGGCACGGGCCTCTCGGAGCTCGAGTCGCTCACGCTCGTGTCGTGCGAGCTCGAGGACGCGGACGTCGGGCGGCTGCCGCGGCTGCGCCGCCTAGAGGACCTCGACCTGAGAAAGAGCGCGCTCGGTCCCGGCGCCGCGGGCGTGCTCGCCGAGCTCCGGCTGCGGAGCCTCCGGCTCTCGGACACGTCGCTCGGCGACGAAGGGGCACGCACGCTCGCCCGGATCGCGTCGCTCGTCGCGCTCGATCTCTCCTCGAGCCAGATCGGCAACGACGGCGTCGCATCGCTCGCGACGCTGCCGCTCGCGTCGCTCACGCTCGAGGACGGACTCTTCGACGAGGTCGGGGTCGAGGCGCTCGCACGCGGGCCCATCGCGGCGACGATCCGGCGACTCTCGCTCGGGCGTCGCGGTGATCGCAAGCTCGGTCCGGAGGCTCCGCGCCGCCTCACCGGGATGCCGCTCCTGTGGGAGCTCGATCTGCGCGGCTGCGCGATGAGCTCCGCGACGCTCGTCGCTCTGCTCGACGCGCTTCCCGCGCTCCGTGTCCTCCGTCTCGCCGAGTGCGCGCTCGGCGACGAGGGGCTTGCCACGCTCGTCGCCCATCCGCGCTTCGCCGAGCTGGAGACGCTCGATCTCGAGGCCAACGGGCTCACCGCAGCGGCGGGCGCGATCCTCGCCCGTGCGCCCCGACTGCCGCTTCGCCTGGAGCTGAACGGCAACGCCCTTCGCGACGAAGGCGCGCGCGCCATCGCGCAGGCCGCGGCCGCGTCGCGGCTCACGCATCTCTTGCTTCGCGACAACGGGCTCGGCGATGAAGGCGCGCTCGCGCTCGTGGCCGAGACCTCGCACGTCCGACACGTCGCGGACCTCACCCTGAAGGGCAACGCGATCGGCGCCGATGCACGTCAGACGCTCTTCAACGAGCTCGGCCCGCGCTTGATCGATTGAATCGCCCACGTCACCGCGAGCACGGCCTGCGCGAACGGCAGGAAGAACGGCACGTACCGCACGGGCTGCGACGGCAGCGGGAACCCGAGGGGCCAGCCGTACACGACGATGTGTCCGCCGGCGGCGAGCATGACGAGGACGAGCCCGGTGAAGAGGCGCCGGGCGAGGGCGTCGGGGGATGCGTCGCGGAGCAGGCGATGCACGCCGATCGACGCGAGCACCGCCCCGATGGCGATGACGAACCCGCGCGGCACGAACGTCACCTTGCGATTGACGACGGTGTAGTCGAAGTCGCCGAGCACGGCGTGGTGCGCGAGCCAGAACGCGCCGAGCGTGGCGAGGAGCCAGAGGAGATCTCGTGGCGTCTTGCGTGTGCGATGGACGAGGAACGCGAGCGCGACGAGCGCGACGACGGCGGCGCGGATCCATTGCGCCCGGCGCTCGCGCGAGTAGAGCGCAGACCACGTGGCGGGCTCGCCGCCGAGCCACTGCTCGAGCTGCCGTGCGTTCTCCTCGCGAAAGTGCGTCACCGCCGCGCGTCGATCCCCCTCGTACGAAGGGTCGAGCTCGACGACGTACCAGAGGGAGTCGAGGTTGTCCTCGCCGGCGCGCATGTTCGCCGGGAAGGGGACGCGCGCGAGGATCGCGAGCAGCGCCGCCGTGAGCCGGCCGTCGAAGTAGCGGATCTGTGGCGCGTCCGGGGCGCCGTGGCGGATATCGGGGCCGGCGAAGCAAGCGAGCACCTCGCGGATCTCCGTCTGGGCTCCGCCGTGGCCGCCTGCGTCGCTGTGCCCGTGATCGGCGGTGAGGATGACGTCGTCGCGATCGAGGTCGACGCGATCGAGGAGCCCGAGGATCTCCTTGTCGGCGCGCGCGACGGTGGCGGCGTACTCCGGCGAGCTCGCGCCGTGATGGTGCCCGGCCTCGTCGACGTAGAGCGGATGGAACAGATCGATGTCGAAGCGAGCGTCCTCTTCGCGCGTCGACTCGAAGACGTTGACCTCGTGCTCGGGCGTGTGACGGTACACGTCGAAGCCGCGCGGAAAGAGCTGCTGCCACCACGGCAGATGGCTCGACACCCGCACGCGGAGCCCCGATCGTCGCGCCACCTCCCAGAACGACTCCGCCGCCAGCGGTGCGGTCTGATCGTTGTTGCGAGAGCCCGTCCGATCCGACTCCACGCCCGTCGAGAGCAACGAATAGACGGGCCGCGACACGGTGTAGTCGCCTTGATCCGAGTGGCGGCATTGCCCGCGCGCGGCCAGGAGCTTGGCGCTCTGCATGGTCTCCGCGTGATCGCGGCGGAGGCCGTCGACCACGATCATCACGATGCGCCGCGGGCGCTTCTTCGCCTCGCTCGGCTCGATGCGATCGTCGACGTGCACGAGCCAGTAGCCCGCGTGGTTCGGCAGACGCGAGATGTACGTGTTGCCGAGCACGACCGCGCTCACGACCGCGAAGAGCGCGAAAACGAGGACGGCGATCCGCACGCGGAGATGCTACCGTGATGCGCCATGGGCGCGTCGGTTCTCGAGTCGTACGACGAGATTGCACATGCCGAAGTCATCGCCGAGCGGCTCGGGATGGCGATTGACCTCTTGGCCGATCGACCGGACCGCACGGAGGAGCGAGCCTGGCTCGAGGCCGGACGAAAGCGCATCACGAGCGCGCTCGCGGCGATGGGCGACCTCATGGATCGCGTGCTCGTCCTCCCGGAGCTCGCCTCGCTCCGCGGTGACGTCACCCGCCAGCTCCAGAGCGCCGCGGTCGACGCGGTCGACGGCCTCCTCGCCGCGATCACGGCGTTGAACGAGCGCTCGCCGCTCATCGAGGTCATCTTCCGCAACGTGAAGCCCTCCGTCTCCGCGCGCCGCGCGAAGCACGAGGACTTCGAGGCGTACTGTGTGGAGATGGAGAAGCGCCTCGCGTCGAGCTACGCGTCGCGCATGCTCGCGGACGAGAGCTACCAGCCCGTCGCGCCGGTGCTCGCGAAGCTCGCCGCGGCGTTCGCGGCTTGGCGCGAAGGCCTCGACCCGGCGCCGCTCGATCCCGACCTCGAGCGCTCGCTTCGCATCGAGCTCTCGGACGCCGCGCGCGTGACCTTCCACGTCAAGCAGGCGCTCCTCCTCGCCGAGGCGGCGCTCCTCGCGGAGCCCGCCGTGCGCGAGCAGGCGGCGCTCTTCGAGAAGCCCCGCCGTCGCGCCCGCTCCGCCTCGCCCCAGTCGAGGACGAGCGAGACGTCGTCGATGTAGCGGCGTCAGCCGCAGAGCGGGCAGGGCTCTTTGCGCGCGGCGGAGCGGCGGCACTGCTTGCACTCTGCACTGAACGCGTGAAACCCCGGATCTTCGGGCGCGGTCTGCGTGCGGGCCTTCGCCCCGCGCTTGCCCTCGTACGCCACGGTCGCGGGGACGTATGCGGTCGCGTTGACGAGCTCGCTCCCGCAGCCGAGGCACTTCGTGGGCAGCGGATAGGCGTTCTCGGTGTCGAGGGCGCGAGCGAGGCCGTCCGGCGCGTCGCAGCGCGGACAGCCTGCGTCCGTGAACAGCTCGGCGTCGCAGTCGGAGCACGCGATGCGATACGTGCCGTGCACGAGGTCCTCTCCTTTGTAGCCCCAGGACGGCGAGCCGTAGGGCTCACCGCCCATGAGGGGCAGCTTCTGCGCGACGTACGTCTCGACCGTCACGCGTTTGCTTCCGCACTTCGTACAACCGGCGTCGACGAGCTCCGTGAACGCCGCCTCACTCAACCGCATTCGTCCTCCTCGTATCGAGCTCGTCGTCCTCGAGTAGCTCGACGATTCGCGCCCGGACCGAGGGCTCCGCGCACTGCTCGGCCGTCCGGCGCAGCCGTACACGTTCGCTCGGGTCGCTGCTCCGCGCGAGCGCGGTCGCCGCCGCCGCGCGACCTCTCGCGTCCAGCGCCGGGCTCTCGAGCATCTCCCAGAGCTTCTCACGGGTCGGCGCGACCTCGCGATAATTCGCCGCGCCCGACGCCGCGCGCTCGATCTGGTCCGGGTTCGCATGCGCCACGAAGAGCGCCGCGGGCTCGTCGCGCTGCTGCATCGCGCGCACGATCGCGTCGCGGATCCGGTCCGCGAGCGCGTGCCGCCGGAGCGCGTCCTCTCCGTGAAGCTGGAGCCGCAACACGCGCCGGGCGCCGCGCATCAGGTCGAGGTTGCTCGCGTCGAGCGCGACGCCGTCGACCTCGGAGTAAGGCACGAAGCGCGCGCGGGCGCTCCCGCTGATGTAGATGCCGTCGAGCCCGACCGCGATCCGCGAGGACCGCACGAACAGCACGGCGCCGCCGATCGCGAGCGCGAGATACGCGAGGAGCGCGGTGAGGAACGCGGGGCTCCGCGCCAGCACGCCGACCGGTAGCCAGTACGAAGCCCCGAGCATGCCGAGCGACAGGACGGCGAGCCCGCCGACCGCGGCGCGCGTCTCGCGCGTGACCGCCACCGCGCGAAAGGCGAGCCCGTCCGCAGCCTGCGCCGCGGCCGAGAGCTCGTCTTCCTTCACGGTGGGTGACGTGAACACGCGCCACCCCGCGCGCGAGATCGCGAGCTGCACCGCGCCGAGCAAGAGCGCCGGCGCGACGAAGCCGAGCCAGAACGTCGTCGACACCTCGTCCGCGAGCAGCCGGTCGCCGACGCGGCCCCACAGGCCGAGTATCCACAGGCCCGGACCGATCGCGAGCCCGGCGTCGACGAGCAGCGGTCGCTTCGCGGTGAGGCTCCGCAGGCCAGCGAACGGATCGCCATAGCCGGAACGCGTCCGTGCGCGCGCGAGCACCCGGACGAAGAACGCGGACGGCAGGACGAGCGTCGCGACGGTGAGCGCGACGGCATAGCCGGACGTGACGACGCGGACGACGCTGTCGAAGAGGCGCTCGTACGCGGAGACCTCGGCATACGGGCCGTCGATCGCGAGAAGGCTGTATACCCAGCGCTCGATCGCGAGCCCTTGCCACGCGATCGCGCCGCCGTACGCCGCGAGGAGCCCGCCGACCCACGTGAGGACCGGCGCGAGCTTCCTGGGCGACACCCCCAGAGAATAGGGACGGGCGCCGCCCCACGAGCGGTTTTCCGCACCTCCTGCCGGGATCGCTTGCGGCGCGATGATCGAGCTACGCTCTCCGGCGACGATGAGCTACCGCGACGAGGGCGAGGCCGCGCTCCAGCGCATGCAGAGCCTCCAGCAGCGCGTGACGGAGCAGCACGAGGAGAATCAGCAGCTCCTCGATCGCCTGCAGAAGGCCAATGCGGAGATCGAGCGCCTCAAGGGCCAGCCGATCCCGCCGCCGCCGCACAACCAGGCCGTGCCGAGGATCAACGGCGTGATCCTGCGCGTGTGGCTCGGGCTCGCCGTCGGCGCGCTCCTGCCGCTCTTCCTCGCCGCGTACCGATCGGAGACGAAGGGCGTGCAGATGTCGCTCCTCGTGCTCCCCGTCTGGGGCGCGCTCATCGGGGCCTACGCCGCGCGCCGGCGCGTGACGTGGCGCATGTTCCTCGTCGGCGCCGTCTCGGGCGCGATCACGTTCGTGCTGCTCGTCGGGTTCTTCGGAACGCTCTGGCGGTCGCTGTAGCGATCGCGAGCGCCACGAAGAGCCCGGCGTCGCTTCCGCCCGCGCTCGTGCTGCATCCGCGCGAGCGCGTGCGCGCGATCGCGACGACCTCGTCATCCGTCCCACCGTCGATCTCCGCGGGCGCGGACGCGTCCGGCTCCACGCTGGCGTCGGGAGCGCCGGCGTCCTCTTCCTCCTCCGGGCCCGACTCGGAGCAGCAGCGGAAGCTCTGCTGATACGCGATGAAGTCTTCGTTGTGCGCACGCGTCGACGGACGGCAGCGCGCGCGCACCGGACCCCAGTAGCCGCCCTTCAGGATGGATCGGTAGCCGGTCGGATTCACGCTGCGCGTCCACTCGTCGACGTTGCCGGTGAGATCGTAGACGCCGAACGAGCTACGACAGAGCGTGCGCGAGCCGGAGGGCTCGCCTTGCCAGAGCGTGTCGAGCTCGTTGCGCGCTTTTTCGCTGTCGCGCGGCTGGAGCGCGCCCTCGGTGAACGCGCGCCACGGGCGATCGATCACGCAGGCCGCTTCATCGCGCGTCCAGCCGTACGGATACGGCCTCGCCTCCTCACCCTCGCAGGCGAAGGTCCACTCGTTCTCCGTGCAGAGCCGCTTCTCCTCCGATTTGCAGATCGCGTCCGCCTCGCGCCAGGTGGTCACGATCATCGGATACTGGCCGAAGACGTTCGGATACTCGAAGCGGTCGACGCAGAAGTCGAGCGCCGTGGTCGGCACGCTCGCGATGTCCTGCGCGATCTTCTGCCTGTCGAATACGCGACAGCGCGCAGGGAACTCCTTGCTGATCCAGTCCGTGCAGGCGCCGTCCTGGAGGCGCTCGATCATCCCGGTCGACTGGCCTCTGGCCTCGTCGCGAAAGAGGCCTTTGACGTGCACCATCCCCGCTGGACAGCCGCGCCGCGTGCCTTCCCGCGCGTCGGTCTGCGCCGTCGTCTCCTGGGCCTGCTTGCCGAGCGCCTGCCAGTGCTTCTTGTCGATGCTCTTCCACTCGAAGCGGGGCTGGTCGCGCGAGAGCTCGTTGGCGAAGTCGGTGGCGGTGAGCCCCTGCGTATCGAGCCAGTGGCTCACGCGCTGCACGCCGATCAACGCGAAGCCGCAGACGACGGCGAGAACGAGCAGCCGTCGCTTGCGTCCTCGCTTCGCCATTCGTCTCTACTTGGAATACCCCATCTGGAAGCCCCAGAGCTGACCTTGATCGTCGAGCACGACGAGGACGTTGGTGCTCCAGCTCGAGTCGTACGCCTGGAACAGCCAGCGCTTCTGGATCGCGTGGCTCTCGAGGAACGAGGCGAGCGGCGCGAAGCTCGGGGCTCCGTCCGGCCCTTCGTGCGCGGCGCCGAACGACGCGACCGCCTCGTTGCCCCACGCCACGAGCTTGGCCTCGTACGGGATGTGGAACGTCCTCTCGATCTGCGCGAGGGTCGGCTCGCCCAGCACCTTCACCGGTCGCAGATAGGCCGAGTCGAGGTTGCCGCGCTCGCGCTGGACCGCGCGCCACTGCTCCCGGATCGCGGCGAGGTCCTGGCCGCCCGGCTTCGCCGCGAGCGAGTTGGCCTTGTCCTCGCGCGCTGCGATCTCGTACGAGTAGAAGAGGAGGTCGCCTTCCTTCGGGGCGACGTAGAAGCCATTCGCGTCGACGTGCGAGGCGAGCCGCTCCTTCGCCCACGGCTCGAACCGGGCGCCCAGGTCGCGGACGGGGATCGAGGCGGTGGTCGCGAGCAGACCCTCGATCGCCTCGCGGAGGTCGAACGACCAGGTCGTCGGGCCGAGCTGGTAGAAGCGGTCGAGGTTCGACGCGTTCACCTCCGTGATCGACGGATTGTGCGCCATGGCCTGGCCGAGGTCGGCCCGCATCGACGCGGCGAACGTCGACGCCACGTCGGCGGGCGTCACGCGGTCGAGCGCAGTGAGGGTGGAGAGCGCTTCTTCCGAGCTCGAGGCATCCGGGCTCTCCGTGGTGGCGGCGCAGCCGGAGCCGAGCATCACGAGCGTGAGGATGGCAGCGACCTTCTTCATGCGGCGCGGTATGGCACATCCTCCGATGAATGACGGGGATTTCAGGTTTTCGTCACGCCGAAGCTGAAACCGGCTGGCGGAGCCGCGGGCGTGTTCCATAACGCCGCCCATGCTTCGTCACCTGCTGCTCGCGACCCTGCTGATCGGATGTGCCGCGACGACGGACGAGGTCGACACCACGACGCAGGACCTCGCGGCCGGCGGCGAGGTCGGCGTGATCTCGGACCTCGACGACACCCTCATCCCGAAGGCGGAGCCGGACCTCTCGCTGCCGCCACAGCCGGGCATCGCGGAGCTCTACGACATCCTCGAGCACCGCCGGAGCGGCCGCGACGGCGACGTCTACTACGTGACGGCGCGGAAGCCGGAGCGCGTGAAGGACGTGCCGAAGTATCTGGCGGACAACGGCGTCCCGGCCGGTCCGATCGAGACGGGCACGTCCGGCGCGCCGTTCATCGCGCGGCCGGAGAAGGTGAAGGACATCGAGAAGATCTTCTCGAAGACGGGCGCCCAGCGCTTCGTGCTCTTCGGCGACACCACGCACGTCGACGTCGACGTGCAGCAGGACGTGCTGAAGAAGCATCCCGAGCGTGTCATCGCGGGCATCATCCTCAAGGCGTCCGACTTCGACGAGAGCCGCCTCGTGGAGGGCCAGTACCTCGTGAACGACTACGCCGAGGCGGCAGCGGTGCTGCGCGAGCTCGGCGTCATCAACCGCACGGAAGAGAAGAAGGTCGCGCGCGCGGCTCGGCCGTGAATAATGGGGCGCCATGAAGCGCCCCGAGCTGGTCGAGTTCCTTCGTGCGCAGAAGTGGGCGGTCGAGACCTCCGTCACGACCGCGGGCGCCCCGCAGGCGGCGGTCGTCGGCGTGGCCGTGTCCGACGAGCTCGAGCTCGTCTTCGACACCCTCGGCGACACCCGGAAGGCGGCCAATCTGCGCGCAGACCCGCGGATCGCGCTCGTGATGGGTTGGGACGACGGCAAGACGGCGCAGATCGAGGGCGTCGCCGACGAGCCACAGGGCGACGAGCTCGCGCGTATCAAGAAGGTCTACCTCGCGAAGTTCCCCGACGGCGTGGAGCGCGAGGCGTGGCCGCTCATCACGTACTTCCGCGTCCGGCCCACGTGGATCCGCTTCAGCGACTTCACGACGTCGCCGCCGACCATCGAAGAGCTCGCGCTGACGCCGGCGTGAGCCTCAGTCGCACTGCTTGGGCGCGTCGTAGCGGACGGCCGGCGTGAAGACCGCGGGATCGATCTCGGACCGGTCCTCCGTCGCGACGGGCTCGTACTTCGCGTGCTCGAGGTCGGGGTTGAAGGTCGCCGAGAAAGCGTGGCGGCGGACGTCCCAGATGCGGGCGCCGGTCTCGTCGAAGTACGTGCGGAGCTCGTTCGAGTTGCCGTGGACGTCGTTGCGCGTGGTGAAGATGAAGCGCAGCTTGCCGTTCGCGTCGTAGTAGTGGCTCTCGATCTGCGCGCTGTCTTCCGAGCCACTGGAGAGGACCAGCTCGCGGATCACGCCGTTCTCGTCCGTGAGCTTCGTGCGCTCGGACTCGCCGTGGCCCGAGTCCTGGCAGAGCTCCGTCTTCGACTCGCTCGCGTACTCCGATGCGTCGATCGCATTCACGATGTCCCGCACCGCGACGATCTTGGGATGCGTCAGCCAGTTGCCGATCGTGATCGGTGCCGTCGCGTTCACCTCTCCAGCGGCGGTGGCCATGTCGTCGCCCTCTCCTGCGTTGTTGGCGCATCCGAAGGCGGCGACCGCGATGAGGGCGAGAGCAGCGAGCGAGAACGTCTTCATGTTGCCTCGATGTTGTAGCAGGTGTCGGACCATTGACCACATCGTTATAAGTGCATGAATTTACTCGCTCGCATGGACTGCGAGGGCTCCGGGCGTCTCGCGTGGACGACACCAGTCATCCCGGTCGCTATCCTCGAGCTCGGTGCGGCGGTTCCTCCTTGGCCTCGGTCTCCTCGCCTGCGCGGTGGCCTGCGGGAGCGACGACGGGGACAGGTCGAGCACGGGCCCGGCGCCGGGCGACGGCTCGACGAATCCGGACCACGACACGCGCCCCGTCGCGTCGGGCGTCTACCTCGTGTTCGCCGACGACGTGCATCAGACGGTGCGCACGCGCTACGCATCGCTCCTCGAGACCGCGCTCGGCAAGCCGCCCGTGGTCACGACCGCCGCGACGCTCCCCGCCTCCCTCGACGCGAACGCGATCATCGTCTCCGTCGGCGCGGGCGAGCTCACGCGTTCGCTCGTCCCCGATGCGCAGAAGAGCAAGCTCGCGCCCGAGGCGTTCATCGTGCGGAGCGGCAAGCGCGGCGAGGCCACGCTCCTCGTCGCCGACGGCCAGCCCGCGAAGGATCGCCCGCACGGCAACCTCGGCGCGCTGCACGCCGCCTACGCGCTGCTCGAGGAGCTCGGCTTCGGCTTCCTGCATCCGCTCGCGCCGCTCGTGCCGAAGACCCTGCGCGTCCCGAGCGCGACGATCGACATCACCTCCTCCCCGCACTGGGACATCCGGAGGATTCACCTCCACACGCAGCATCCGCTCGAGCTGACGGAGATGCTGCAAGGCTTCCCCGAGGAGCAACGCGCCTTCGACTTGCAGCTCCCGGAATGGGAGCGCTTCCTCGAGTGGTGCGTGGCGAACGGCGAGAACGGCGTGGAGTGGTTCCTCCTCTACGCGGAGTCGTACGCCGCGTTCGCCGACTCCGATCAGCGCATCGGCCATCTCGCCGAGCTCGTGGAGCAGGCGCACCGCTTCGGTCTCGCGGCCGGCATCGACGCGCCGATCGCGTTCCAGCAGCAGCACTCGTATCGCCTCCTTCGCAAGCAGGGCGAGCTCGCCGACGAGCTCGCCGAGATCCGCTCGCGCCTCGACTACCTCGATCGCGCGGGCTGGGACTTCTATGGCATCGAGGCGGGCACCAGCGAGTTCACGCACCCCGATCCGGCGCGCATGCTCGCGTGGGAGAACGAGGTCGCGATCTACCTCGACGAGAAGAAGGACCACAAGCGCGCCTTCGTGAAGGTGCACTGCTCGACGGGTCAGGCGGCGGAGGGCTTCATCGATCCGCTCACCGGAAAGCCGATCGACTTCAACCAGCTCCCGCACTTCGCCGATCCGCGCCTCGGGGTGCTCCCGCACACGGTGCAGCACTACGGCCTGAACGATCCTGCGCCTACCTACGGCAACACGAGCTTCGGTTACATCCGCGACTTCGTGAACCGAGAGGCCGGAACGCGTCCCGTCGTCTACTACCCGGAGACGGCGTACTGGGTCAGCTTCGACGTCGACGTCCCGCTCTTCTTGCCGCTCTACGGGGAGCGCCGCCTCGACGACCTCCAGAACCTCGTCAACGACGAGCTCTCGGGCGCGAAGAAGATGGACGGCCAGCTCGTGTTCTCGAGCGGCTGGGAGTGGGGGTACTGGCTGAACGACGTCATCGCGGCGCGCGCGGCATGGAGCCCGCAGGGCGACTTTCGCGCGATGCTGGGCCATGTCCTCCGCCCGCTCGGGTCGGCGAAGGACGACATCGCGACGTGGATCTCCGACGTCGCCACGTTCCAGAAGGCGCTCCTCATCGAGGGCAAGGTCGGGGGCAATCCGCCGTCGAAGATCGACATGCGGAACGGCCAGGCCTATCTCCAGGGCTGGGAGACGTGGGACGACGTCTCGAAGCTGGGGCAGAAGTTCGACGCGCCCCTCCTCATGACCCAGCCCGACAAGCTCGGGCTCGTCGACATGCGCAACCCCGCGCACGGCGGCCCCGGCTACTCGAAGGAGGTCGAGCCGCTGCTCGGCGAGATGGAGACGCGCTTCGCGGAGATGGCGGCGAAGGGCGAGGCCCTCCGCGCCCGCGTGCTCGACCCCGGCGCGAAGGACCTCTTCGACGACCTCGCCGACGCGATGCAGATGACGGCGCTCCGCGCGAAGCAGGTGCACGGGCTCTATGACTACGTCGATGGCTACTTCGACTCCGATCAGGCGCCGCGCAAGCTTCGCCTCGCGACGGCGCGCAAGGCCCTCGATGACGCGCTCCCGATCGTGGCCGCGCGCGAGAAGCGCTATCGCGTCCCCGCGGACCGCATCGCAGCGTGGCGCGACAACCCGACCGCGTACGAGTTCACGTACCTCTGGAGCGTGCGCTCGCTCTACTTCTGGTGGCGCGACGAGGGCAAGGCGGTCGATGCGCCGCTCTTCCCCTGCTACCAGAACGTGATCAACCCGGTCGACATCGCCATTGGCGAGGGCACCGGCACGGACACGGCGCGCGTCTTCGGCGATCTCCTCAGCAGCGACGAGAGCCGCGGCTGTCTCGCGGAGCCGTCGGCGGAGCCGAAGTTCCCACAAGAAGGCCTGCGCTCCCGGCCCTGAGCGCGGCCGTAAAAGAGTTGGCACGCGAGGGGTTGACCCGCGCGAACGAGGGTTTAACTCTCTTGGCACGAAATCGCTGATGTTCGCCACGCCGCGGAGAAAGCGGGCGTCTGGTCGAGCTCACCCCAACGACGAGGTTTTGTCCATGCTCAGCACCTGGAATGGTTTCACCGTGTTCGATCGCCTTCTCGATGACGTCATGACCGGCGCCGGCGGCACCGCGCAGACGTCGCGGACGTTCTCTCCCGCGATCGACGTTCGCGCGAACGAGACCGAGATCGTCTTCACCGCCGACGTGCCCGGCCTGAAGGACAAGGATCTCGAGATCACGCTTCATGAAGGCGTCCTCACCATCAAGGGCGAGCGCAAGTACGAGGGCAACGACAAGGACAAGGTCCTGCTCGGCCGCGCGTACGGCGCCTTCTCGAAGTCGTACACGCTCCCGGACACGGTCGATCCGGAGAAGCTCACGGCGGACCTCGCGGACGGCGTCCTCACCGTCCGCGTCGCGCAGCAGCCGAAGCGCGAGCCGAAGAAGATCGCGATCACGCCGACCGCGAAGTGATGCGCGAACGCAAGAACGCCCGGGCCAGATCGGCGCCGGGCGTTTTGGCGTGGGGGTCGAACCGAGCTCGGGGGTCGCTGCCGTGCGCTCAGTGCGCGGTCAGGTCGCCTTCGAGGACGATGCGGTTCGCCTTGTTGTCGAAGTGGAGCTGGCCATTGAAGCGCGCGTCGCGGCCCGAGAACGACGGGGAGATGATGCCGAGGTCGACGCTCGGGATCGCGACCGGCGGGAGGTCGATGTCGTTCGAGATCAGCGTCTGGAGGTACGGCGTGAAGAGCGTCAGCACGCCCTGGAGCTCGTCGGCCGCCGCCTGATTGCCGCTCTCGACCGCGATGAGCTGCGCCGTGAGCTGCGTGGTGGACTCGTCGCCGCTCGGCATGACCTTGAGCGTGGCGCCTTCGTCTTCCATCGAGATCTTCGCCTTGGTCACGAGCGAGACCGCGAGGCGGACCTTCGCGTCGCCGTTGCCCTGGGACGAGTGGTAGACGGTGTTGAGCTGGAGCTCGCCGATGTTGAGGAGGAGGCCGTCGCCCTCCGGAGCCGCGCGGACGACCGGCGGGAGCTTCGCGTCGAGGACGATCGGGCCCGTCTTGATGCCGAGCATCTCGACGTGGTCGATGATCTCGCGGTTGATGAGGCCCTGGGACCAGACCGAGTAGAAGGCCTGGTTGACGTAGTCGAGGGAGAGCGAGACGCCGAAGCCCTTCGACTGATCCCAGTTCGCGTTGCCCGCTGGCTGCGTGAGCCAACCCGGGTTCGGGATCGTCTTCGAGCCCTGCGGCGCGAGGATGCCGGCGCCGATCGAGAGCTCCGAGCCGGCCGCCTTGAAGGAGGCGCCGTCGAAGTCCTGCTTGATGTCGACCGAGCCGCCGAGGAACGGAACGTCGAGCGACTCCGGCAGGTGGAACTGGTTCAGCGAGAGCGCGAGGTCGGGGAGGACCGAGTCCTTCACGACGTCGAGCAGTGGATCCGCGAGGTTGTTGATGAGCCACTCCGCGCCACCCGCGATGGCGTCTTCGATGCCATCGCCGATGCCGAAGGGAATGCGGCCGAGGCCGACGTCGTCGAGGTCGAGGCCTTCGACCTGGAGGTCGTGACCGCCGAGGGTCGCCTTGATCGACTTCGAGGCCGCGTCGTAGCGGAGGTTCACGTCCGCCGAGACGTGGATCTTCTCGATGCGCGCGTCGAGCGTGTCGTCGTAGCGGATGCCGAGCGGCGCGGACGCGTGCCAGTCGATCTGCGCGTTGATCTTCGTGATGATCGCCTCGAGGCGGAGACCGCCGTCGCGCGCGGAGAGGCGGATCGTCGCGCCCTTCGGGTCGTAGCTCGAGTGAACGAGCTTCACGCCGGCGCCGAAGCCCGCGCCGCTGACGTTCTTCTCCTGGCCGTCGAGCTTGCCGAGGAGGTTGCCCTGGTCGCGGAGGATCTGCGTGCCGATCTGCGAGAGCGTGACGTTCGTGGGGCCCTGCGGAAGGGGGAGCGCCGGCAGCGAGGCCGTGCTCATGCCTTTCGCGCCGAGGCGGAGCGAGATGGCCTTGCCCGTCACCGCGCGGGGATCCGCGAAGGTGCCGTACATGAACGCGATGTCGTTCGTCTTCACCGAGCCGTTGTTCGTCGGCACCTCGACGTGAATGATGTTCACGCCCTCGTGCGGCTGGACCGTGAAGGCCTCCGCCTGACCCGCGATCGGCTGGTTGTTGAACGTGACGTTGGTGGTCCCGGGGCAGCTCACCCGGAGGTCGCCCGTCGGGCTCGCCTGGCTCTTGGAGACGAAGGCGCCGCGCCCGATGTTGCACTGGATGTCGTTCACCAGCGCCATATCCGAGCTCGCCGATTCCTCCTTGGAGGAGTCGCTGCAACCGACCGCCATCATCATGAGGAGGGCGGAAGAGAAGAAGGCGTAGTTCCGAGCGGCCATCAGGGAGGTCTCTTTCATCTGTGCCGGGGACCGTTGCGGACGGCCCCGGGTTAGTTTGCCTACCGTGTGGGATTAGGTAGGCACGTTGGAGTAGCAACCGATCGGGGCTCGCGCCAATCCATTCGAAAGCTGCGCAAATCGCGCAGATTCCGCGTCATTTCCGCACGACGCGATGCGTGATGGCTGGCTACGTGAGCGGAATCCCACATGGATCGAGCAGTAGACGACCTCGATGCGGCCACCTCATGAAGCCGCCCTCCCCGGCCAGCGGCGGGGGTCTCGCTCTCGTCTCGATTGGCTCGACCTCTGGCCCGACGAGGATCGGCACCAGCGCGCCGCCGTCGGTCCGACCTCCACGACCTGCCCGCGCCAGGACGTGCGGTAGCCTTGCATCATGAAGACCGCACTCTACCTGTCCGGGGCGTGCCTCGCGTTCGCGCTCTCGATCCAGGCGTGCGGCTCCGACGATGACTCGAAGTTCGACGACGGCCACGGGACATCCGGCGGCCTCGGCGACGGCGGGTCCAGTGGGAGCTCCGGCATCGGCACGAGCGGAGGGACGAGCGGCTCCACCGGCGGCGTGCAGCCCGTCGACGACGGCGGCGCGTGCGCCGCGAAGTCCGCGGACGCGGCGAGGAAGCCGGCCTACCTCTTCTTCATGCTGGACCAGTCGTTCAGCATGGCGGCGGGCGACAACCCCTGCCTCCCGAACGGAAGCCAGTCGTGCACCGGCGCCACCCCCGCAGCGTGCTGCACGCTCGAGAAGGCCAAGCGCTGGACGCCGATCACGCAGGCGCTCGACGCGTTCCTCGCGGATCCCGTCTCCACCGGCATCGAGGCCGCGATGGAGCTCTTCCCCGCGAACAGCGGCAACGTCTGCCAGCCCGCGAGCTACGCGCAGAACGCGAGCGGGCTCGTCGTCCCGATGACCCCCGTTGGCAACGCCGTCGCGGCCGCGAAGTTCTCGAGCAAATGGCCCGCGACGCCGACGCGTTTCGGCACGCCCACGAAGGCGATCATCCAGTCCATCGGCCCCATCGCGAAGAAATGGAACACCGATCACCCCGAGGCGAAGACGGCGATGGTGCTCCTCACCGACGGCGTCCCCTTCGGCTGCGACGGCGCGGACAACGTCGACGGCATCGCCGACGAGATCAAGAAGTACTCCGACACGGTGCCGGTCTACGTCATCGGCGCCTCGAGCAACACCCAGAGCCTCGCCGACCTGAAGAAGCTCTCGGACGCGGGGCAGACCCAGCTCACCCTCATCGACACCTCCGATCCGGTGAAGACGCAGAAGGCCTTCCTCGATCGCATCAACCAGATCCGCCAGAGCACGCTCTCGTGCGACGTCACGCTCCCGAAGCCGCCCGACGGTCTCGAGCTCGACCTCAACAAGGTCAACGTGAGCTTCACGCCGACCAAGGGTGCGAAGGAAGCTCTCGACTACGACGAGAGCTGCACCGGCACCGGGAAGGGCTGGCACTTCGACTCGCCGACGCAGCCCTCGAAGATCTCGCTCTGCAAGTCGACCTGCGATCTCTTCGCCGCCGACCCGACCGGAAACGTCGGCGTCGAGTTTGGCTGCCAGCGGCGCGACGTCGTCGTGAAGTGAGACTCGCTCAGCGCCCGACCCACGGAAACGCGCACACGGCGGCGAAGAGCGCGACGTAGACGACGAGACGCGTGCGCGCGCGTGCTCGCATCCTGTCGCCGAACGCGCCGTCGTCGTCGGTGCGGCCCGGAGCGCGATAGGCGCGCACGAAGTCTCTGCGCGACTCCGCGAAGAGGCGCGCGTCCTCCCAGCGGATCGCGAGGCGAAGCGCGCCGTCATCGAGCTCGCGGATGCCCTGCTCGTCGATCACGACCTCGACGTGGCGCTGGTGCTGCAGCGCGAGGTACCGGAAGGCCAGGACCCCGAGGACGCCCCCGGCGAGCGCGGCAGGAACGAGGAACGGCGCCCGGAGGAAGAGGCCCAGGCTCACCTCCATGACGAGCGCGGGCGCCGAGCACGAAGCCGGCGGGCCACATCATGAGCGCGTGGGTGTTCGTGAGATGGAGCGGGAACTGCCGGCACTCCGCCGGGGCGTTCCGTGCGTGGTCGCTCGCCGCCGTGGCGTTCACTTCGGCTCGACGGCGTCCTTCGCGATCACGGTCCAGTCCGAGGCGCCGTGTCCTCGGGCGATGAGCTCGTCCATGCGCGCCGCGATCGCCGGCAGGAGGTGAAGGGGATGGCCTCCGCGCTCGCCCTCCTCGAGCATGAGCCGCGCGTCCTTTCGCGCCATCGAGAGCTCCCACGAGGCCTTCGCCCAGTCGGCGCCGAGCATGCGGTCGATGCGGGCGCCGATGAGGTTACCCGGGTTGAAGTGCTGGAAGAGCGTCGCCGCCTCCTTCGGATCGACGTCGACGGCGCGGGCGAGCGTGAACACCTCCGCGAGCCCCGACGTGAAGAACATGAGGAAACAGTTTCCGAACAGCTTGTATGCGGCGGCGGCGTCGACGCGCTCGCCGAGGTCGACGAGCTTGCCCGTCATCTTCTCGAGGTGCGGCCTCACCGCGTCCACGCGGTCTCGCGCGCCGCAGACGAGCATGAGGCCCGTCGAGTCGTGCGCGTTCTGCGGGCCCATGAACACCGGTGCGTGCACGAAGCGAATGCCCTGAGCGTCATGGCGCTCCACCCGCGCCTTCGTCCCCGTCGCGCTCGTGGTCGTGTGATCGACGATGATCTGGTCCCTCGTCGGGCTCGTCTTCGCGAGGACGTCATCCACGGATGCGTCGTCGTTGAGGGAGAGATGAATGCGCTCTGCACCTTTCGCGGCGGCGGCGGGATCGTCGAAGACGACGGCGCCGGCGTCCTCGAGCTTCTTCGCCTTCTCGAGCGTGCGATTCCAGACGTGCACCGTCTCACCGCGCTTGCGGAGCGCGCGGACGAAGCCGGTGCCGAGCATTCCGGTTCCGAAGAAAGCGATCATCGGTGACTCCTAGTACTTCGAGAGGAACGTGCCGACGTTCTTTTCGCGGACGGGCCGCTGCGCGATGCAGAGGCTCATGTCCTCGAGGACCTGCGCGACGGTGCGCGGACCGCCGGGCGACTTCTGCGCGCGATCCTTGAAGAAGTCCTCCGCGTCCTTGCGGTGCTCGGCGTCGCAGAAGTGGCCCGCGACGTAGATGAGCGACGCGCCCGCGCGCCACGGCAGCGGCGCGATGAGCTCCTCGTAGTGCTGCTTCACGAAGTCCCATGCGAGCTGGCGATGCGGGGGATACGTCGCGACGCCGTACACGAGCGAGATCGACTCGCGGCGATCGAACTCGTCGCTCAGCGCGAGCTTGAGGTTCTCCTCCGCGAGCTTCGGATCGCGTGCGCGGGACATGGCCTCGAGGAGCGCCGAGCGCTCCTGCCGATCCGTCGTCTTCTTCGCCGCGTCGTGGAGCTTGTCCCAGTGCGTCTTGTCGGAGAAGCGCATGCCGGCGGCGAGTACGGGGCCCATGAGATCGCGGTCGATGGCCTTGCGATCCGAGAGCCACGCCTCGGTGAGCTTCTTCGCCTCTGCGGAGAGGCCCGCCTCGTCGTGCACCGCCGCGACGCTCACGAGCTGGAGGCGAAGGAGGCGCGTCCCGTCGTCTTCCTTCTCCTTCGGCGCCCAGCCGAGCGCCTTCGCCTTCGGCAGGAAGGTCACCCGCATGAACTTGTCGAGCTTCGGGCGATTGGCGTCCGAGACGAGGTTCTCCTCGAGGCTCCACGCGTAGCCGATGCCGAGCCCGAGCAGGAAGCGATCGCCTTCCTGCGCGATCGGACCGAGCTGCGCGAGCACCTTGTCGTCCGAGAAGCGGCCGCTGCGCACGAAAGCGAGCTCGTCGCCGAAGATGCCGATGCGCTCCTGCGGCGTGAGCTTCTTGTTGGCGAGGAGGGCGACCTCGTTCTTCTCGTCGACGAAGGCGCGGTAGTAGCCGACGTTGCCCGCGTTCGGGTTCACCCAGGCGGGGCACGTCTTCGTGGGCAGCTTCAGCTCCCCCGTCTTGTCCCGCAGGAGCCCGCACGACGTCTTCGTCTCCTTGCCGTCCGGGACCTCGGCGCAGACGGGGACGATCCACGTCTCGGGCGAGGCGCCGCTCGAGCCGGTCGGGACGTAGCGCTGCTGCGAGAGCGAGAGCGTCGCGGCGCCGGGGCCGCTGCAGTTGAGCTTCGCGTCGACGACGGGGAAGCCCGGCTGATCGAGGAAGCTCGAGAACGCCGCCGCGAACGAGTCCTTGTGCTCTGCGTCGAGCTGTGCGGCCATCTCCGCGAGGAACTCCTGCGAGGTGGCGTTGCCGTGGGAGTGGCGCTGGAGGTAGCCATGGACCGCCTTCCTGAACGGCTCGGCGCCGACCCAGCTCTCCATCATCGTGATGACGGCGCCGCCCTTCTGGTACGTGATGCCGTCGAACGCGTTCAGGATGTCGTGGCGCGACTCGATCGGCTGCCGGATGCGTCGCGCGGAGACGAGCGCGTCGTTCAGCATGACGCCGCTCTTCGACTCCGCGCGATTCGCGAGGGTGTCCCAGTCGGGGTGAATCGCGTGCTGGATCTTCGCAGAGATCCAGGTGGCAAAGGCCTCGTTCAGCCAGATGTCGTCCCACCACGCGGTCGTCACGTAGTCGCCGAACCAGATGTGGCCGAGCTCGTGCGCGGCGACGGAGGTGTACGCGCGCTCGAGGCGCACGCTGCGGACGTCGCCGGCGGAGAGGATGATGGGCGTGCCGTAGGTGATGAGCCCCGGGTTCTCCATCGCGCCGCCTTTTTGCGGCACCGCGATGTGATCGAGCTTCTCGTACGGGTACGGCATGTCGAAGTACTCCTCGAGCTTCGACAGGATGGTGCCCGTGGTGGAGGCGGCGTACTTCGCGTCGACGGAGCGACCCTTCGGCACGATGATGCGGATGGGCGTCTGCTTCTTGCCGTGCTTGCCCGCATCGACGACCTCGAACGGGCCGACCGCGAACGCGACGAGGTAGGTCGGGAGCGGCTGCGATGGCGCGAAGGTGACCGTCTTCCAGCCGTTCTCCTTCTTCGAGGCCACCTCGGGCGTGTTCGCGAAGGCCTGCTGGTCCTCCGGGACCTGCATCGTGATCGTGAACGGCGTCTTGAAGCCAGGCTCGTCGAAGCAGGGGAACGCGCGGCGGGCGTCCGTCGACTCGAACTGTGTGAAGATGTACCAGTCGCCCTTCTCCTCCTGGCGGTACGCGCCGCGTCCGTCCTTCGAGGGCAGCTTGCCTTCGTAGGTGATGGAGAGGGTGGGGTGGTGCGGGAGCGGGAGCGAGAAGGAGAGGCCGACGAGGTCCTCGCTCACGCGCTCGATGCGCGCGGCGTGGTTCTCGAACATCGCCGACGTGATCGTCAGGTTGTCGCCCGCGTGGATCCACACGACGTCGGTGGGGGTCCCGACCAGCTCGATCTCGACCCTGCCCTTGATGCCCTCCTCCATCGGAGACATCCGCATCGTCACGTCGTACTTGAGCGGTCGGAGGTCGGTCGGGAGCCTCAGCGCCGGCGGGGGCGGGAGCGGTCGCGGCGGGACCTGTGCGACCGGAGGGGCCACGATGGGCGGCGGCGGGGGCGACGGCGGAGGGGCGGACGGCCCACAGGCGGCGACCAGAAGCGCCGCGCCGGACCCGAGTTTCCGGAAGATCACGGCTTCTCTGTACCCTCGCCTTGACCAGGGGCCAATCGTGGGTCAGGGTACGACACTGTCTCACCGGCTCTACGTCGTGCTATGTGCGCGGAAGGACTTGGAAAAATGCTTATCGGACGACACTCTGCCCTCGCCCTCTTCGCTGGTCTCGCCCTCTCGAGCGTTGCCTGTAGCCAGGTCTCGGGCACGGATGCCGAGGCGAGCGCCTCCGCGGAGAGCCAGTCGGTCGACGCCTCCTCCCTCATCACGGTGAGCGCGGACCTCCCCTACGAAGTGAAGCGCATGCACCCGGCGACGGGCCGCATCTTCACCGCGCGCTGGGGCCAGCACGGCGGACCGGTGGCGACGCTCGCGGACGACACGTCGAGCTCGCCGATCGTCACGCGCTGGTGGCTGCCGAAGAGCCCGAACTCGCCCGCCGCTGCGCAGCCCCTCGCCACCGCGGCCGTCCCCAACCTCCCGAGCGATCCGGAGAGCTTCTTCTGGAACAACGACGGCTTCCTCGACACGCCAGACGGCGCGCTCATGGCGTGGTCGAGCAACACCGGCAACTTCACGGGTGAGCTCATCCAGTTCTCGAAGAACTACGACCAGATCCTCTCGCGTGGTTCGGTCAACGGCTACTACTCGGGTGCGAGCGTCACCGACGCGCGCTTCGTGTACAGCGGCCTCTCTGGCATCACGGCGCAGCCGGCGCCAGAGACGAAGGAGTGCGGCCTCTGGGCGAGCGACATCACCGCGACGCAGATCGTCCCCGCCACGCCGAGCACCCGCCTCGTGAAGTGGGAGGGCTCCTCGGGCCCCGTCACGACGGACTCGAACGGAAACGTCTTCGTGGCCGCCTTCGTCACCGGCGCTGCGCACTCGAACGCGATCTATGCGCTCGGCAAGAACCAGGCGCTCGCAAGCGAAGCGCAGACCCCGGCGACGCTCGCCGAGACCGACACGCAGGGCACCTCGTCGATCGCGGCCGCCTCGATCCCCGGCACCACGACGGGCTGGCTCTTCGCGAAGGGCTGGGACACCGCGACGGCGCAGCCGATCTACGCGCGCCAGTACACGTCGACGGGTGACGCGATCACGGCACAAGGCGAGGTCCTCGCCGACGCCATCAAGCCGGTGATCTCGCCGAGCACCCTGTCGATGTTCACCGATCCGAAGGGCAACCTCTGGGTCACCGTCACCGCCGAGACCGGCGCGTGGCTCATCGAGCTCGAGCCCAAGGCCCCGTGAAGAGCTACGCGGTCGCGATCCTCGTCGCGGCTCCAGCGCTGGCGCTCGCATGCTCGAGCAGCAGCGAGGTCGGCGTGTCCTCGCCCGATGCGGGCGCGCTCGCTCCGGGCGCGTCACCGCCGGGGAGCGAGGACGGCGACCTCGGTGATGGGCCGAACGCGAGCCCGACGAACCTCATCCCGATCGTGAAGCTGCCCGACGGCGGCACACAGGAGATCGATCCCGACGCCGGGGTGGAGATCGAGGTGCCTCCCTACGCGACGAAGGTCGTGTCGTTCGCGCCCGGCAAGTGCGCGGGCTTCGGTAACGCGAAGCTGCCGAACGTCGTCCTCGGACCGCCCGTCGGTGGCGGCGAAGAGAAGGGGAGCACGGACGTGGTGTCGCTCGGGACGGGCGGCGAGATCGTCCTCTCGTTCGAGCCGAACGTCCTCGTCGATGGACCGGGCGTCGACCTCCTCGTCTTCGAGAACGCCTTCTATGCGAACGGCGCGGACAAGCCCTTCGCCGAGATCGCGGAGGTGAGCGTCAGCGAAGACGGCGTCACGTGGCATACGTTCCCGTGCACCGCGACGGAGTATCCGTGGGGCGCCTGCGCGGGCTGGCATACGGTGTCCAAGGAGGACTCGTCCTCGCTCGATCCCGAGAAGGTCGGCGGCGATCCCTTCGACCTCCACGACATCGGCGTCACCCGCGCGAAGTTCGTCCGCATCGTCGACAAGGGCGGGATGGCCTGCAATCCGGTCAACAACCCCAAGACCAACGGGTTCGATCTGGACGCGATCGCCGCGCTGCACGTGTCGAAGTAGAAAATTCCGCTCCTGCCAGCTAGCGCGACTTCTGCGCAATCCGCGCGAGCATTCTGAAAGATCGAGGCGCCGGCGACTCACGCGGATCCGATGTAGGTCACCGGCGTGTTGCGCAACGCAGCGAAATCACGTCCGCCAGGCCCGGCACATCGGTTGCGATGATGTAGGACATGGTTACCTCGACGGTCCGCATCGCTCTCGCTCTCGTTGGCTGCCTCTCCCTCGTTGGCTGCGCGGCGGCCCCGACCGAGAAGAAGGAGACCCCGGTCGACGAGGACACGATCAACGTGCCGTCCCGCACCGCGGACGACGCGGAGAGCGCGAACGACGACCTCGACCTCCCCGTGACGCCGACCACGCCGGTCGAGGCCTCGGACAAGGCGACGCCGGACGTGGACGATCGCCAGACGCCCGCTCAGGGCGGCGATCAGAGCGCGACGCCGCCGGGGACCGGCACGGGGACGGGCACGGGGACGGGCACGGGCACGGGCACCGGCACCCCGACGGCGAAGACCCAGACCTGCACCTCCGTCAACGGCGACTACAAGGCGCTCACGAGCGTCACGTACACCGTCTCGAACGGCACCGCGAAGATCACGAAGATGACGGTCACCGTCACGAACCCGGACAACCGTGACCAGAACGACGTCGATGTCTTCGTCGGCGAGACCAAGAAGTTCAACTCGGGCGACATCCTCGTCCACGGCAAGGCGGTCGAGATCACCGAGGCGAAGACCCTCGAGATCAAGACCGGGACGGTCCTCAAGTTCGAGACGAACTTCGACCGCAAGCTCCTGACGGATCCGTCGGCGTCTTGCACGATCGGCTTCTGATAGCTCTGTTACCCTAGGCGGCGGTGGAACAGCCGCCGAGCACGGAAAAGACGGGCCCGCAAAAGGGCGACGTCATCGATGGCAAGCTCGAGATCGAAGGCGTCATCGCCGAGGGTCGGACGAGCACCGTCGTCTCGGCCATCGACCGCGGCAACGGCGGCAGGAAGGTCGCGGTCAAGATCGCGCGAGGCTCGGATCTCGAGAGCGTCGAGCGCTTCAAGCGCGCCGCGCGCGCGATGGCCAGGCTGAAGAGCCCCTTCTCCGTGAAGGTGCACAACGTGGGCACCACGCAGGACGGCGCGCCGTGCATGAGCATGGAGTACCTCGAGGGCCGCACGCTCGCGCAGAAGATCATGCAGTCGGGCCCGCTCCCGGTGGGCGAGGCGACGAAGTGGATGCTCCAGGTATGCGATGCGCTCGTGGAGGCGCACGCGCAGAAGTTCCTGCATCGCGATCTCGACGCCGAGAACCTCTTCCTCGCCATGCCCGCGCTCGGCAGCGGCGGGGAGCCGAGCATTCGCGTCCTCGACTTCGGCCTCGCGCCGGTGTGGCGCGTGGGGAACAAGGGTGACGGACGCCTCCGCCCCGGCGACGTGCCAGGCACGTCGTTCGCGATGGCGCCCGAGCTCGCGCGCGGCAGCGACCTCGACGAGCGCGTCGACGTGTGGGGCGTGGGCGCATGCCTCTTCCGTCTGCTCACGAACAAGCATCCGTACAACGCACGAAATCTCGCCGAGCTCTGCACGCGCATCCTCGCCGAGCGACCGCCCGACGTGACGAAGCTTCGCCCCGACGTGACCCCCGGCCTCGCGGCGGTGGTGAGGAAGTGCCTCGAGCGCGAGCCGGCGGATCGCTTCCGATCGATCCGCGACGTCATCAACGCGCTCGAGGCGACCACGGACGAGGCGCCGCTCACGCCGCAGGTCCCGACGGAGAAGGCGACGCTCGACGAGCTCCGCGCGCTCGAGCAGATGCAGAGCCGCATGACGCCGATGGTCCTGCGCGCGGCGGAGCAGGCGAAGGAGCTCGACCGGACGGATCCCGACGCCGACCGCGTGACGGACCCCGGCACCGCTCCGGGCGTCGACCCGCCGCACGACGAGAACGCGGCCACGAAGGTGCATCGCAAGCAGGACATCGCCGAGCTGATGTCCTCGCGGCCGGCAGGCGCGCCGCCGAAGGCCGAGGCCCCGAAGCTCGTGGCGTCCATCGCGGACGCGAGCGGCGAGATCGGAGCTGCCACACCGCAGACGATGCGCATCGTCCCCGCGTTCGAGGCGATCGCGAATCGTCTCGAGCCACCGAAGCCGAAGCGCTCGGAGCCGCCGAAGCGCTCGGAGCCGCCGAAGCGCACGTCGGGGCCGCTGCCGCCGCCGATGCCCCCTCCGCCGATACCGCTCGTGAGCGCGACGGTGGCGTCGCCGGGCGCTTCGCCCGCGCCGAAGGCCGCGCTCGACGTCGTGCCCGTGCCCGAGGACGGACCTACGACGCAGCCGCTCGGTCGGCTCTCGCCCTTCGCAGAGCTGCCGAAGCCAGCGCCCGAGGCGCCGCCGTCGTCCGAGGATCACACGATCAAGCCCGTGCTCATCGGGCACGGCCCGCAGCCCGTCGCGCCGCTGCCGGTCCCGTCGCCCGCGCGCATGAACGCCGACACGATGGCGCCGCCGGCGGAGCCGCCGACCGATGACGCCCCCACGGGCGTGATGCCGATGCCCCTCGCGACCGGCCCTGCGATGACGGCGCCGCTCCCGACAAACCCGCTTCCACGTCCGTCGCCCGCGATGATGGCGGCAGAGACGATCCAAGGCCCTGCGCCCGCGCTGCCGCGACCGTCACCAGCGACGATGGCGGCGGAGACGATCCCGCGTGGGATGGAGCCGCCGCAGGCGCCGCCGCTGCTCGTCTTCGACGCGCCGCCGCGCGTCCTCGAGCTGCCCCCGCCGACGCCCACGGGGCCGCCGCCGGGGATGGTCACGCCGCTCGCGGCAGCGGTGCCGAGCGTGCCTCCGCCGCGCGAGCCTGTCGCGGAGGCAGCCGCGATCGAGCCCGCCCCCGCGAAGAGCAAGCTCATCATCCCGCTCGTCTTCGCGCTCGGTATCGCCGTCTCGATCGTCGGCGGCCTCTACGCCGCGCGTGTGTCGATGCAGCCGAAGGACACGCCGCCGAAGCCGAGCGCCGCGCCGATCGCGGCGGCGAGCGAGGCGCCCGCCACAAGCACCACCAGCAGCACGAGCCCCTCGAGCGAGCCGTCAGCGCCGCCATCGTCCGCCCCCGCGGACTCGGTCACCGTCGCCGACCCGATGCCGTCGGCGAGCCCGTCCTCGACGCATCGTCGCCATCACACCCCGCGCCCCGCGCTCTCGTCGTCCGTGGCTCCTGTGAAGAGCGGCAGTGTGTACGACCCGTCCGTCTACGACCCGCGCTGAGCCCGGATTTCAGATTTCGCCGGGATTTCCAGCGTCGCGACACGTTTCCGCTCGACTCCAGGTAGGGAAACGTCATGCGCTCGTCCTGATTGCGTCTCGATCCAGAGGATCACCGATCCGTTGCTCGCGGAGCCACTCCGCCTGGATCGCCGACAAAAGTCGTGGAATTTCCGAGCTCTCGCGTTCACGTCTCCATGGCATTGCAACTGCACATTGTCCAAGCGATGCAGCGCTCCCTCCTCGTCGCGGTCCTCGTCGTTGGTCTCTCGTCTCTCGTCGGTTGCGCCGGCAACGAGCCTCCCGCGCTGGACCCGTCGAGCGACCCGGCGTTCATCCCGCCGGGTCAGGGCGATCTCGAGATCGGCGCTGACCCCGTGGCGAAGGAGAAGAAGGCTCCCCGCGCGCGCAAGCTCCAGGAGCCGAACAAGGCGGAGAAGCTCCAGGCGAAGTCGCGCTGAGCACGCGCGCGTCTTCGACGCGCTTGGCTGGCGGCACATGAACGATGACGAGCGGGCGGCGCCAAGGGCGCGCGCCCGCGCTTCGTTTTGTGGTCAGGCCTTCGGGCGCGTACGGCGGAGCGCGCCTTCGAGCAGCGGCTGGAGCTGGCTCGCCTCGACGTCCTCGCTCCACACGACGAGGAGCGCGTCGCTCTCGATCGCGAGCTTGTTCAAGCCTGCGCGATCGAAGCTGTAGATGTCGTCCGTGACGACGATCGCAGCCGGCCGGCAGTCCTTCACCTTGTCGGCGGCGTTGATCAGTGTGCCCTGCGTGACCGCTGCGCCGCAGAGCTTCGCGGCCGCGACGCACGCGTTGTGGAAGCGCTCGGGCGCGTTCAACACGAGCACCATCGGAAAGCGCATCGTCTCGGGCGCCACCGGGGCGGGCGGCGGCGCAGGTGGTGGTGGAGGCGGCGGCTTCTTCGGCAGCGGGGGTGGCGGCTTCGCAGGAGCGATGCGCTGGGTGGTGGCGGACGACGCGGCAGCGGCGGCCTGGGCGGCGGCGACCGTCATCGGCTTGAAATCGATCGGCGCGGTCGTGAGCGACGGGATCGGCGCGCCGTAGTAGCGATTGAGCGCCTGACGGATCTCGTACGTGATGGCGATCATCGGCCGGACGGGCATCTTCGCGGCCGCGCTGACCTCGGCGAGCGCGGCCTCGTCCGTCGGATCGTGGGTCGCCACGTAGAGGTAGGTCGTGCCCTTCTTCTCGCGCAGGTGGACCGGCACGAGCGTGTGCTTGATCGCGAGCTCGCGCGGGACGAGCTCGAGGAGATCCCTCGGGATGTCGATGTTCGTGAGGGAGAGCCAGGGGCAGCTCAGCTGATACGAGATGATCTGCGCGAGCTTGCGCGGCTCGACCAGGTTCCGCTCGATGAGGAGGTCACCGAGGCGGCGGCGGTCGATCTTCTGCCGCTCCAGCACCTCCGCGAGCTTCTCCTCGGAGAGCGCGCCGCTCTGCACGAGTAGTTGGCCGATCCGGAGGGGCTGGGTCATCGCTTCGAAGTGCGCCATGAGGGCGTGCGTGGAAAAAACGCGGGCCGGACTATGACGGTTGGGTGGCTAGGGCGCAAGAGCTCCCGGATCGCTCCGGGAAGTGGCTAGAAACCCGCAATCCGGCTTACATGAGGAGGAGTGTCGGTTCACCTGCAGATCCTGCTCGGGAAAGAGCGCGGGCGGGTCATCCCGCTCGAGGGGGGAACGTACGTCTTCGGCCGCGGCGCGGACGCGGACATCGTGCTGCCGACCGAGCTCGTGAGCCGCACGCACGCGCGCGTGGTCGTCAACGCGAGCGATCTCATCGTGTCGGATCTCGAGAGCAGCAACGGCACGTTCGTGAACGGCGCGCGCGTGCTCGGCGAGATGCGCGTCGCGATCGGCGGGATTCTCTCGGTCGGGGACGTCGTTTGCCGGGTCTACGGCGCTTCTCCGCAGGGCCTTCTCCCGGGCGCCGCCCCGGGCATGATCGCAGGCAACCTCACCGAGATTCCGCCCGCCGCCGTGCTCCGCGCGATCGCGGTGCTGAAGAAGTCGGGCGTGCTGAACCTCACGTCGCCGCCGCTCGAAGCGAAGATCACGTTCGGTCGCGGTCAGATCGCGGAGGTCCTCGTCGACACGCGAAAGACGCGCGACCCCATCCAGGCCCTCACCGCCCTCCTCCGGTGGAAGGGCACGTTCGATTTCGAGCCCACCGCGATGGAGACGCAGCCCGGCGCGCTCCTCGGCCTCGACGCCGTCATCGCGCCGGTCGGCAGCTCCGCGCGTCCGTCGATGATTCCGAAAGCCCCAAGACCTTCGCGGCCTTAGCGCGAGGGCCGGGCACGCTGGATCCCGTCTCCCCCAGGTCTCATTTCGACACTCGTTGCATGAAGCGGTGTGCCTGCTACGTGAGCGCACATGCGCGTCTTTGCCTCCCTTGCGGCTGCCGGTCTTCTCGCTCTCGCTGCGTGCACCACGTCGACCGAAGAGTCGGCCGACCCGGTCGTCGATTCGGCGTCGGATCTCAGCGCGACCGACTTCGACCTCGCCGCCAGCAAGCTCGGCGCGCTCCCGTACCTCCCGTGGAAGTACACGACGGACGGCTGCTACGCGCGCGCGCTCTACTACTCGATGCTCCTCGCCGAGGCGGGGATCCCGACAAAGCACGTCTACGTGAACATGAAGCCGGGCACGCAGCCGCTCTACGGCATCTGGGGCTGGCACGTCGCGCCGATCGCGACGAAGAACGGCGAGAACCAGCTCTACGTGTTCGACCCGGCGCTCTTCCCGGATCGCGTCCCGACGGTGCGCGAGTGGGTCGCCATCCAGGGCTACAACGACCCGACGTCGGCGTCGTACCCGAAGCTCTCCATCGACGATGGCACGTCGTACGCGCAGAACACGGGCCGCACGCCCCTCCCGAACGCGATCAACCCGAGCGCGGAGCAGTTCGGCGAGGGCACGTTCACCGAGCTCCCGCAGTTCACGGTCGGCTCGATCAACATGGCGTGCGACGTCATGCACAACTACATCGAGCGCGAGCCGGGCTCGACGGCGGCCTCGAAGTTCAGCAAGCACAAGGGCCTCGCCGACGCGACCGTCCGTCTCTCGCAGGGCCTCGCGCTGAAGGACAAGCTCTCGGGCACGGTCGCGCAGATCTCCCCGCGCTGCACCGTCCCCGCTCAGCTCGACACCTCGACGTGCGCGGCCGACTCCGCCACCGTGAAGCCGAGCCGCCCCGCCTGCTGCGTGGCCTCCGCGCACTGGTGCTGGAGCGACAAGGCGAACGCGGGCGCGGGCGACTGCCTCGCCGAGGGCACGGTCGAAGACGGCTCCGTCTGCACCGCGGCCCAGTGGGTCCCGCAGGCCCCCGCGACCCCTTGATCACGGCTACGAGGACCTGGCCCGCCGTCATTCGTACATGACGTACTCGGGGATCGGCGTCAGCTTGAAGACATCATCAGGCGTCATCAGCTTGTTGTTGTTCGCGGTGTCCTCGTCGAAGAACAGCTTGAAGCCCGCGTGCGTCGTCGAGGGCATGTCCTTGACGAGGTAGTTGTACGTGACGACCTTCGTCGGCGCCGGTCCGAGCCCGTCGACGCCCTTGATGAGCGCGATGCCCTCGTGCGGGACGATGTCCTTCTCGTCCTTCACCACGGAGCCGTTCACCTGGTGGAAGACGAGCGCCTTCTCGGGCAGGTCGTCGGCCTTGACGATGTCGGCCATGAACTGCGCGACCTCGTTGACCGCGGTGCCCGTGGTCTGGCCGTAGAAGATGCCCGGCTTCTGGTTGCCGTGCATCTGCCACTCGGGATCGAGCGCGAGGCCGACCTCGGGCTCGTGCAGGTACTTCTCCCAGTACTTCGCCTCGGTGATGAAGTCGGAATGGCCGGGCTGGATGTTGATGAGGAGGAGCGCCTTCGCTTCGCGCGCCGCCTTCAGGTAGTCGTCCATGACGGACATCGGCACGCGCCGCCGCCACTTGCCGTCCGCGCCCGGTCCGCCGAGCACGATCGTCGCGATGAGCTCGAACACAGGCATGAACTCGCGCTCGCGGGCGTACTGAGCGCCGAGCTTCTCGATCGCCTTGGCCTTCTGCGCAAGGTTGCCGGCGAGGCGGCCCATCGCGGGCTCGCCGCCCGGTGTCCCGCAGTAGCCCATGATGCGATAGCGCGGGAAGATCTCGCGCCCGCCGCGCGGCAGCTCGATCTTCTTCTTCTCGGGCTCCTTCTTCTTCTCGATCGCGGGGGGCGCCTCGGTCGCCGCGACCGCGGTGGTCGGGGCGGCGGCGGCCGGCTTGCTCGCCGGGGCGGCAGCGGCGGTCTTGGCGGGCGGGGTGGTCGCGACGTGACCGCCCGCGGCGCAGGCAGCGCTCGCGAGCGCGAGCAACAGGAGAGGCGCGTGAAGCTTCAAGGCGGCACCAGTATCGCCGCCCCGGCTCGACGCGGCAATTGCATGCTTGGTCGCGTCGCGACACGGCTGGCTTGGTCCGCCCGGATCCGCGGGCTTTCCGGCGGTTCATCGCTGGCACACCAGCCGCAGGAACGGGCGTGGATGGCCTCCTCGTTCCTTCGTCACACGCTGCTCCTCGCCGCGGCCGGACTCGCTACCGCTTGCGTCTCGAGCGATCGGACGGCGAATTCGCGCGAGAACGACGTCACCTCCGTCGAGAACACGGAGGTGAAGGCCCAGCTGATCGATCTTCGTCGACTACGAGGTCGAGGCGGTGCCCGGCTTCGGTACGCTCGGCGTCGAGGTCCCCGAGACCCGCCCCGAGGCGCTCGAGGCGGCGCTCGACGACGCCGCCAACGTGACCTTCTTCCGGATCAAGAACTCGTGGGGCACGCGCGGGGTGTGGAGCGAGGAGGAGCTCCGGCAGCTCGGAGGCAAGGTGGATCCGAGCACGCCGAAGCCGAGCTACCTCGCGGCGAAGCCCGGCTACAACGACCTCTTCACGAACTACCTCGATCTCGCGTACGGCGGGTCGGGCCACGCCTTGCTGCAGGTCGCCCTACCGGCGAAGCTGCGCTTCGCGCCGCGATAGCTTCGAGGATCACTCCGCATCCGGAAGCACCCGGTCATCGTCGCTCGAGGGGATGGTGTCGTTGCCGTCGCCGCCGTAGACCGTGTCGTGGTCGAGGAGGCCCAGGAGGAGGTCGTCGCCGCCGAGGCCGTGGATGACGTCGTCGCCTTCGCGGCCCCAGATCGTGTTGGGCGAGTCGTTCCCCCAGAGCTCGTCGTTGCCGTCGGCCGCCTCGAGGATCTCGAGGTCGTCCTCGAGGAATCGCGTGCCCCGACCGGCGTCGCAGAGCTGCGGATTGAAGGCCTTGCCGTGGAACGCGGTCTTCCGGGAGGCCTTGCCCGCGAGCTGGGCCTGGATGTCGAAGCGGCCGCTCCGCGCGAAGCCCGCCACGTCCTTGCCGCCGCCGCCCGAGTAGAGGTGGCCGCCGCAGGGGTAGTCCGCGACGAGCTGGTCGTCGCCTGCGCCGCCGCGGAGCTCGTCGGCGCCATCTGTGTAGTCTGCACCCTTCGGCTTGTCCTCGGTGCAGGTGGGGTCGCTCTTTCGCTGGGCCGCGCTCAGCGCCGAGCAGTCGCGGGCCGGCCACTTGCGGCTCTCGCTGAGGAGCGCGTCGTCGCCATCGTTGCCGAACAGCTTGTCCTCGCCTGTCACACCGGAGAAGAGGACGTCCTCCTCGTCGCCGCCCTCGAGGCGGTCGTCGCCCTCGCCGCCGCTGACGTGCGCCGTCATGTCGCTCGGGAAGCGGCGCGAGCCGGCGTCCGCCGCACGGGCGAGCTTCACGGTGTCGTTACCAGCCGCGCCGTAAGCGGCGATCCAGCGCAGGACGTGCTTCGCGGTGCACGTGACGCCGTTGCCGGCGGCGGCGCAGCCAGGGCCCGCAAACAGCGCATTCCCCGTGACCTTGAAGCCCTCGCCCTGCGCCACGATGTCGAGGTCGTCGTTGCCATCCGTTCCGATGACGACGAGCCCGACGTCGCGCGCGCTGCCCGTATCCATCGTCACGAAGACCTTCCCCTTCGCCTCCGCCGGAAGCGGGGTGCCGCACGGAGCGCCGTCGCACTCGTCCTCGCCGTAGCCGCCGGCGAACTTCACCTTCGCGCCGGGGGCCTTGCTCTGCGTGAACTGGTCCCTGTATGGCGAGCCCACCACGATCTCGATCGAGTCGAGGGGCTCGTTGCCGCCGTCGCCGTTCGCGCATCCATCGTGCGACTGGCCGTCGGGTGAGGCCCGACAGTCGTTGGTGAAGTCGATGCGCATGCCGTCGAAGACCTTGTCCGGCTGCCCGGGCGGCATCGCGGTGATGAACGAGGCGACGTCCTGGCCGGGCCCGCCGTCGAAGAAGTCGTTGCCCGTGTCGCCGCGAAGGTAGTCGTTGCCGGCGCCGCCGCTCATCTGATCGGTGCCGTGCCCGCCGACGATGAGGTCGTCGCCGTCGTCGCCCCAGAGCTTGTCGTCGAGGATGTCGCCGAAGACCTGGTCGTCGCCGTCGCCCCCGTGGATCTCGTCGCCGCCGCCGCGGCCGTGGATGATGTCGTTGCCGCCGTCGCCGAACAGTCGGTCGTTGTCGGAGCCGCCGTCGATGTAGTCGTTGCCCGCGTCGCCGTGCACCGTGTCGACGCCGCCGCCGGCGCAGATCACGTCATCGCCCTCGCCGCCGCGGATGGTGTCGTCGCCGGGGGTGCCGACGATGAGGTCGCTCGCGTTGGTGCCGGCGAGGTCGTGCTCCCCTTGCTTCGCCACGATGAGGTTCAGCCCGTGTGCACGCGCGAACGCGGCGGGGCTCTCGCAGGGGTCGGTGTCGAACCGAGCCTCCGCGGCGCCCGCGCCGTGATCGGTCGCGGAGGTGAGCATGTCAGCATCGGAGACGGCGCTGTCGAACGAGTCACCGCTCGCGTTGCACGCCGCGGTGACCACGAAGCCCATCGCCGCTGCCCATCGCCAGGTCGCCATGACGACGCTCTCCGCAACGTGCGTGCCTCTCCCACCGAGGCATGCTTGCGCGAATCGCGCCGTGCGATCCACGCAGAAACAGGCGGATCCGCTCAGAACCGGATGGGGCCGAGGAGTGGGGAAATGCCCCCCGCGCTCGTCGCGGGCTTTCGCAGGTAGCCGAAGTAGACGATGCCCGCCGTCACGAGCGTGGCGACGACGGCCACGCCGAAGCCAACGTTGACGAGCAAGGTCTGCGTCTTCAGCGTGTCGACGTCGTCCCTTGCTTCGTCGGGGCAGGAGCGCGCCGCTCCGCACAGGTTGTCGAGATCGCCGATCGTGCCCGCGCGAGCGACGGCGCCATAGATGCCGACGCCGAGCCCCGCGACGGCGACGCCGCCGGTGACGAACGCGAGCACGGGGACGTGTCGTTCGGGCGGGGGTGGTGGTGGCGGCGGCGCCGCGGGGGCGGGGACGGGGACCGTGATCGTGAGCTTGCCGGTCGTGACCTCGAACGTCTTCCGCGTGGAGTCGGGGCCGCGGTTGGCGATGATCTCGTGCCTGCCGGGATCGATCGGCATCGTGTTGCCGGCGATCACGGCGTTTCCGTCGAGGGAGAGCGTGAGATCGGGCGGCGCCTCGAAGGTGATCTCGGGGACCTTGTTCTTGAGATCGGCGCGCCGCTGCGTGGCGAGCTTCACGAGGTCGGGCGCGCCGCTCTTCTCGATCACGCGGCCGTAGAACGCGTCCGCCGTCGCGATCTTCCCGAGGCGCTCGTAGCAGAGCGCCATGTTGTAGAGGACCTGCGCCGTGACGCGGATCTCGGCCACGCGCTTGAAGCGCTCGAGCGCGCCGTTCCAGTCCTTCGCGTCCTCGCGGGCGAGCCCCTCCTCGAAGAGCGCGCGCGCCGTCGCGAGCTCCGCCTCCGTCACGCTCGGATCCGCCCATGCCGGTGCCGTCATCAGCATGGCGCCAAGCACGATCGAGCATCGAAGGAGCCGACCCACCACCTGAGCGCGAGTCTACGATTAGAAGCCGGGCTTACGCCAAGGATCCGCGCTCGGCCTTGGCGTGGCGATCGGTTTCGGGCGAAGGCGCGGCGCGCCGCTGCGAGGTCGCGTGGTCGTCGCAGGCTCGCCGGCGGTCGCGGGCGCGGCTACCTCCACGACCTCGATCTCGGGCTCGCTCGACGGCGCGGGTGGCTCGGGCGTGGCGGTGGCCGGCTGCGTCACCGGCTGCGGCGTGGCGGTCCTCGTCGTGGCCGCGCGGTAGCGATACGCGAATCCGGCGACGCCGACGATGGCGATCCCGAAGGCGACCGCGCCGGCCTTCGCCCAGCCCGGCGCTCCGGCGGCGCGTGCAGGCGGAGGCAGCAGCGACGGCATCGGAGCGGGCTGGGTGACGACGGGAACGATCGACGCATCGACGACCAAAGACGGCTCCAGCGCGTCGCCGCGGCCGGCACCGGTCGGCGCGGTCGGCATCGTCGGCTCAAACGCGGCATCGGGCGGCGCGGCGATGACCGTCGCGCGCGAGGACGCGGGGCGGAGGAGCGCATCGATGTTCGGCGCGTGCGAGGTCTGGATCTCGGCGGCGAGGATCTTCCGGATCTCCGGCTCGAGCTCGGCCGCCGACGCATAGCGCTCCTCGCGCTTCTTCCGGAGACACCTCCGCACGACCTCCGCCGCGCCAGCCGGGATGCGCGGATGCTTCAGCGCGCCGAGGTCGAGCTCCTGCGGCGATCCGAGGAGGGTCATGACCTCCTGCTGGCCGCTCGCGGGGAGGGGCGACTCGCCGGTGAGCATCCGGTAGAGCAGGACGCCGAGCGACCAGACGTCCGATCGCTTGTCCACGTTGTATCCACCGGCCGCCTGCTCGGGCGACATGTACATGGCCGAGCCGACGATGGCGCCGGTCGACGTCAGCCCGCCATCCATCCCCGGCTCGACGTACTTCGAGATGCCGAAGTCGAGCAGCTTGGGCACGACGCCTTCGTCGGTCTGCTGGAGGAACACGTTCCCCGGCTTGATGTCGCGGTGAACGATCCCCTTCGCGTGCGCCGCGGCGACGCCCGCCGTCACGTCGGCGACGATCGCGAGTGCGTCCACGGCGTCGACGCGCCCGCGGAGGCGCAGCGTGTCGCCGAGCGACTTCCCGTTCAGGAGCTCCATCGCGAGCCACGGCGACGCATCTCCGCCGGCATCGGAGGCCTCGAGCCAGCCCTGCGCGATGACGGCCACGACGTTCGGGTGCCGGATGTCGATGCCGGCCTTCGCCTCGAGGAGGAATCGCTGGACGATGAGCGGATCGGAGGCCATCTGCGAGTGCAGGAACTTCACCGCGACGCGCTCGTGCTCTCTCCCCTCGACGGCGGCGCTCCAGACTGCGCCCATGCCGCCCGTCCCGATCATCAGCTCGAGCCGGTACTGCTCGCCGATGACGTCTCCAGGCTGAGGCCCCCGCGGCGGCATACCCATCCATGATAGCGGTCCCCGCCGGGTTGTTCCCGCGATAGCGCCTGCGCGCGCTTCGCGAGGTCGCCTTCTCGAACCTCAGGTGCCTCGTCACGGCGCGAGCATGGCGCGCGCCGTCACTGCGCGTACATCTTGATGTTCGCCGCCGCCATCTCGCACATCTTGAGCGCGGTGTCCCAGTCGGGGTGCCGCACCATGAGGTGGCCGTCGCTCACCTGCGTCTGCTTCCAGTCGCGGCGCGGGGTGCCGGGGCGGAGGAGCTTGTCCTCCACGACCCACTTCCCGCACTCGTGCATGAAGTCGCGGAGGCCCGTGATGCGCTGGATCGTGCCCCAGCCCTGCGCGCGCTTGAAGACGATCCCGACGTTGTACTTGCGCTCGAACGGCCCCGCGTAGTGATGCCAGCACGCGATGCGCGCCCACTCGCGGAAGAAGTCGGCGTCGTAGGTGTAGTTGATCTGATCGACGAGCCCCGCGCCGCCGGGACGGCAGGCGATCTCGCCGAAGACGGCCTCGCCCTTGGGCGTGAGGTACCACTCCATGTGCGTGAAGCCGTCGCCCATGCCGAGCGCCTTCAGCACGCCGCGTCCGAGCTCGACGCCGACCGCGATCTTCGGCTGCTTCGTGTCGCGGACGGAGATCGCGAACGGGCTGATCCACTCCGTGGTACGCGCGACGAGCGGCTTCGGAATGTACTGCGTCACGTTCTCCATCATCGGACGACCGTCGATGCAGACCGTGTCGTAGGTGAACTCCTCGCCGTCGATGTACTCCTCGCAGCTCGCCTCGGCGCGGCCGCCCATGGCCGCGAGCGCCGCGGTGAGCTCCGCCTTGTCGCGGACGTGGAACGTGTCCGCGCAGCCGGCGCCCGCGATGGGCTTGAGGATGAGCGGATAGCCGATCTCCTCCACCGTCGCGAAGACGTCGGCCGCCGTGTGCACGCGGCGGCTCTTCGGCACGCGGAGACCGGCGGCCGCGACGCGCTCCTTCATGATCTGCTTGTCCCGGAAGCCGAGGACGGTATCGACGCTCATCCCCGGGATGCCCCAGCGCTCGCGCAGGCGCGCGGCGAGGAGGACCAGCGGCTCCCAGTTCGCGAGGACGCGATCGATCGTTCGGCCGCGCAGCCAGTCGGACACGCGGTTCATCACGTCGACCTCGTCCATGATCTTGGGGACCTGGAGGTAGTCGGCGAGATACGGTTTCACGCGGTCCGGCAGCGAACCGCGCGGGGTGTCGCCCACGCCGTACACGGCCACGCCGACTTCGGCGAGGCCGCGCGAAAAGTTGATCATCTCAGCCGGATACGACGGCGAAAGAAGAACGGCACGCATCAGGAAACGGACGTTATCACGCCTCCGCGGCCTTCTTCTTCTTGGCTTTTTTCTCGGGCTCGGTCCTGGCCTCGACCGGGCGGGGGGAGGCGATCGTTTCACCCGCTACCGCCCGGGCCACGAGCTCCATGAACTGATCCGCATCGATGCAGATCGTCCCGTACTTGCGCGCTTTCTCCGCCTTCGTGGAGCCGCTGTTGGGATCGCTCATGACGAGGTAGTCGAGGTCCTTCGTGACCCCCGAGAGGACCTGGCCGCCGTGCTCCGCGACGAGGTCCTCGTACTCCTTGCGGGGCCGGGGGAGCGTTCCGGTGAAGCAGAACGTCCGGTGGTAGAACCCGCCGCCCTCCTTCGGCGCGACGGGGACGATGCCCGCCGCGAGGAGGCGACCGATCTCCTCGCGCCGCGCCTCGAGCCCGGCGAGGACGCTCTTCGCCTTGATGGAGCCCATGCCCTTGATCGCCTCGACGTCCTCGAGCTTCGCCGCGAACAGCTTGTCGAGGGTGTCGTAGCCGTTGGCGACGAGGAGCTTCGCCGTCTCGAACGCGAAGTCGTCCATGCCGAGCGACGCGAGGAACACGGGGAGGGTGAGGGGCAAGGCGGCGTGGAGGTTGGCGTGGATCTTCTTCGCGCTGAGCTCGCCGCGTCGCTCGAGGCCCGCGATCTGATCGATCGTCAGCCGGTAGAGGTCGGCGGGCTCCTTCACGAGCTTCGCCTCGACGAGCTGGATGATGAGCTTGTCGCCCCACTCGTGAATGTCCTGCACGCCGACCCAGCGCTTGAGGCGCCCGGTGACGATCGCGAAGCACTCGAGGTTCGTGCACTGGAGATACTCGCCGCGCCGCAGGAGCGGCTGCCCGCACACGGCGCACTTCGTCGGCGCCACCGCCGCCGGGCCGTGCTTCACGACCACCTCTTCGAGATACGGGATCACGTCGTTGCGACGCGAGACGAGGACCTCGTCGCCCGGCCCGACGCCCAGCCGCTCGATATTCGACACGTTGTGGAGCGACACGTTCTGCACGATGGCGCCGCCGATATCGACGGGCTCCACCTGCGCGAGCGGCGTGACGCGCCCCGAGGGCCCGGTCTCCCAGGTGATCGCGATGACCCGACTGTTCTTGGCCATCGACGGGAACTTGAACGCCACCGCCGCGCGCGGGCGGTCGCCGAGCTCGCCGAGCAAGCCCTGCGTGCGGAGATCGTTCGCGCGGACGACGAGCCCGTCGATCTCGTAGTCGAGCGAGGCGCGCTTCCTGGCGATGTAGTCGGCGTAGATCGCGAGCGCGCCCTCGATGTCCGTCACCTTCCACTCGGGGACGATCAGGCCGAGATCGCGGATCCGCTGGTACTTCGCCTCTTCGGTGACGAACTCCTCGCCTTCGAGGTCGTAGAAGAACACGGTGAGCCACTGGCAGCCTTCGCCGTCGAAGCGCTTCGACGTGCCGGCCGCCTTGTTTCGCGGCGTCGCGACGTAACCCGGGAAGCCCTTCTTCACGTCGCTGAGCTTGAGGATGATCTCGCCTCGGATGGAGACGGAGATCTTCTCCTTCAACTTCGCGGGCACGCCCTGCATGCGACGCGCGTTGGGCGTGATGTCTTCGCCGACGTGACCGTCGCCGCGCGTGATGGCCTGCGTGAGCTTCCCGTTCTCGTAGTTCACCGCGAGCGACAGGCCGTCGAGCTTCTCGGTCACGAGGAGCGCGTTCGAGATCGGCTTGAGCCCGGCCTCTGCGCCGAGCTTGTCGCAGCGGGCCGCCCACTCGTTCAGCTCGTCTGCGTTCACCGCCTTGTTCAGCGAGCCCATCGGGATCGCGTGGCGGGCCTTCGGCCACTCGGTGATGGCCGGCGCCGGCGCGCCGATGGTCTGGAGCACCGGATGATCCGGCTTCAGCGCGCGGAGCTCGTCCTCGAGCTGATCGAAGGCCGCGTCGGAGATCTCCGGCTGACCGTTGTAGTATGCATCCTTGTGGTGCTTGACCAGCTTTGCGAGCTCTTCGACGCGATCCGTGGCGGCCATCTCGGCCGGTCAGGTTAGCTCGACGCGGGCGGCACGGGCTCCAGGATCGCCGGCACGGACTCGGCGATCGTGCTTTCCGAAGGTTCTCGATGCTCTAGCGGATTATTGGCCGTGCCATGAAACAGCTGGGCGCCGGTCGCGTGGTCGAACACGTCGATGTCGAGGTTCTGCTCCGTGGTGATGTCGTTCGTGCCCCCGCGGACCGCGTTCGGGTTCTTCGCCGTACGGAGACCGATCGAGATCCGGATGCGGAGGTGCGGGCTCGAGGAGAGCGTGTAGCCCTTCGCCTGCATCGCAGCGTCGATGCTCTCCTTGATCTTGGCGATCTGCGCCTGCGTCTCCGGTCCCTGTGCGTGGCCTGGCGGCGCCGGGACGGTAGCGTCGTAGGCGTACGTCTTGTGACCAGCCATCGGCGCGAGGATGGCAGAGCTCGTCTTGACGTTCGGGTGATGGGCGCAGCCGGCCGCGCCCAGGGCGATGGGAAGGAGCCACCACTTGAACTTCATGGTCGAAGGTTTGAGGTCAAACCGTCATGAATTCAACTAGGCAAATCTCCGCGTCGCGCCGTGCGGCGTTGCGAAGCACGATGCCTCGAATTGCGTCAGATCGACGCGGGCGGGACGGGCTCGAGGATGAGCCGGACCGCCTTCGCGAGCTTGTTCTCCCCGGGCTCGCGATGGTGCAGCGGGTTCGATGCGGTGCCGTGGAAGAGGTGTCCACCGTTCGAGAAGTCGAACACGTCGATCGCGAGGTCCTGTTGCGTATCGCTACCCTCGGGGACGTTGAGCCGAGCCTTGGAGCCGGTCGGCTCCTCGCGGACGGTACGGACGCCCATCGAGATGCGAATGACCATCTCCGGGTTGGGCGAGAGCACGTAGCCCTTGGCCTTCATGCCCGCGTCGATGTGCTCCTTCACCTCGGCGATCGCGTTCTGCGCGCCGGCCCACTGCGCATCGCCGGCCGGCGCCGGCGCGATCGCCTCGTAGGCGTAGGTCTTGTGCCCGCTCATGGAAGAGATGACGGCCGAGGTCGTCTTCACCTGCATGTTGCCGGGGTTCTGGGAGCCGCCGGCGCAACCGGCGGTGGCGAGAGAGAGGACGAGGAAAAGGGCAGAGGCTTTCATGGCAGATTCTCGATTTCGTTTCGGAGCGCGATCCGTCATTCACAGAGGACGACAGGTACTTCGATGGTTCGACCGCGCGCGGGGTCGTAGATCTTCTGGTAGCCGAGCCCACACCTCGCCTCGGGGCCGACGGGATCGTGCTCGCGATCCGGCGGCGGAGGCGCCTTCCAGCTCGCATCGTTCCAGGGCCCCGGCGGCAGCTGCGGCTCCGGTACGTCGCTCCCGAGCCCGGGGTCGCTCAGGTGGCTCGTACTCTGGGATGTCGCCTCGGCGTCATCGGTGTCGTCGGCGCACGCGGCCAGCGAGCCGATGACTGCGACCAAACCGACCGTGCGAAAGATCCACATCACGCGCTCCTCACGTGGTGTCGAAGCAGCGCGCGTACCAGGGCCGAAGAGACCTTTTTCCCGGCGTGAGCGGCGTCCCGCGCGCGCTGCTCGAAGCGGCCGAGACGCCTCATGTGCAATCCCTGCGCGGACGCGCCACGCCCGAGCTATTCTCCGAGGGTGAGCGATGTAGGCCTTACCCTGAGTCTCGGCGGAGCCGCCGCGACCGATCTTCCCCCCGAGCTGCGTGTCACCGTGTTGGAGGGGAAGGGCGCGAACGCCGCAACGTTCAACTCGAATGGACCATCGATCACGGTGGGGCGCACGGCGGCGGCGGACGTGTGGCTGGACGACCCTGCGGTCTCTGCATTTCACGTCGAGCTGGTCTCGTTGCCGCATGGCGTCCTCGTGAAGGACGCGGGCAGCCGCAACGGCACGTACGTCGCGGGCGGGATCCGCATCACCGAGGCGGTCGTCCCGCCGGGGACGATGATCATGGTCGGCCAGACGACGTTGCGCGTCGATCGCATGGAGCAAGGGCCCGGCCCGCGCACCGTCACCCCCGAGCTCGCGAGCTTCGGTCGCCTCCGCGCGTCGAGCGCGATGATGCGCTCGCTCTTCGCCGTCCTCGCGCGCGTCGCGCCGACGGAGCTGTCGATCCTCATCGAAGGTCAGACGGGCACCGGCAAAGAGCTCGTCGCGGACGCGATCCATCGCGCCTCGCCGCGCGCGAACGGCCCGTTCTCCATCCTCGATTGCACGTCCGTCCCGCGCGCCCTCGCGGAGTCCGTCCTCTTCGGTCACGAGCGCGGCGCGTTCACGGGCGCGGAAGAGGCGCGGCCCGGACTGTTCGAGGCGGGCGAGGGCGGCACTGTCTTCATCGACGAGATCGGCGAGCTCCCCCTCGACCTTCAGCCGAAGCTCCTTCGCGTGCTCGAGAAGCGCGAGGTCGTTCGCATCGGTGGCAACCGAACCATCCCCGTCAACGTGCGCGTCATCGCGGCGACCTGGCGCGACCTCCGCAAGATGGTCAACACGGGCACGTTCCGCGAGGACCTCTATTTCCGTATCGCGCAGGCGCGCGTCGGGATCCCGCCGCTGTCGGATCGCTCCGACGACATTCCCGCGCTCGTCTACCACTTCCTCCAGCAGCTCCCGCCGAAGGCGCCGGGCGCGCGCATGATCACGCGCGAGGCGCTCGACGAGCTCCGCACGCGCTCGTGGCCGGGCAACGTGCGCGAGCTCCGTAGCACCGTGGAGCGCGCGGCGATGCTCGCGCAAGGCGCGTCGATCACCCCGGCCGACCTCGGATTCGAGCGGCTCATCGCGGGCGAACGCAATCGCCAGCCGGCGCCGGCCACGGCCGCCATCAGCGCGGGCGACGCGCCGCAGGAAGCGCTCCCGGACTTCAAGGCCGCGAAGCGCACGCTCGTCGACGAGTTCGAGCGCGGCTACCTCGCCTCGCTCCTCGAGCGCAGCGGTGACAACCTCACGCGTGCGTCGGCGATCTCCGGCATCGAGCGCCACCACCTCCGCGATCTCCTGCGAAAGCACGGTCTCCGCGGCACGTGAGACGGGTCGCGGGGCTCCTCGTGATCGCCGCAGCGTGCACGGTGCCGGACTACACGTTCGACCCGACGCCCGGCGACGGAGGACCCGGCGACGGAACGCCCGACGCCGGCGCGAGCGGTGACGACGACGTCGTGGCCCATCCCGAGGCGGGCGCGGACGCGTTCATCTCGTCCGACGCGGGGCCGCTGACGACGACGGCGATGCCGAACACGGGCGCGTTCGAGAGCGACTGCGCTGCGTACGTCGTCGATCAGATGAACGACGCGGTGGTCGTCGACTCCGACGGCACGAGGCACTGCGTGATGTTCTTCCACAACGCGGGGTGGAGGCGCACGTGGTCCGAGGGAAGGGTCATGTGCGAGTCGATCACGCGCGGCGATGCGCACGGCCACCTGGCCGTCTTTCCGCTCGCGCAGAAGGCGGCGGTCGTCGCCGACTCGGGCCCATTCCCTCCGACGCTCGCGACGTGGATCGGCCTCGAGCTCCGGGGCACGGTCGCGACGGACAAGGCGAGCTGGTCGTGGATCACGGGTCAGGCGGTCACCTTCGACGCGTGGACGGCGAACCATCCGCTCGGTCCCTCGACGTGCGGATCGTGGGCCGGGAGCGGCGCGAAGGGCGCGCAGTGGACGGACGTCGACTGCGCGACCCTCAAGGGCGTGCTCTGCGAGATGGACGAGTAACACGCGCGCGATCGAGCGCCGTCGCCAGCCTCAGGGCAGCGGCTCGTCCTGATTCGCGTCCTCGGACGGATCCTTCGGCGGGATCGCGTGCGGCACCTGCGGGTTCGCGGGCGCGTCCCCCGGACCGCTCGGCCCGCCGTGCCCCGGCGAATAGCCGTGCGACTCGCCGTAGCCCTTGTCCTTTTCCTTCTCGCCCGCGTCGCTGTTCTTTGCGCTCATGCGCGAGGACTCAGCATGTCGCGTGCCGGCGGTCCGGGCCGCCACGCGGCCGCCGCGAGCGGCGGCGACGCGCACCGCCTGGCGCGTTCTGTCGCGCGCGAGCGCCGCCGCCACAGCTCGTCTGCGCGTCAACGATCGGAGGTCGGCGGGGTCATACCTTCGCCGGAGGAGCGCTCGAGGTCGAGGCGGTCCTGCTTCGAGGGGCGGGGCTGCGTGACGGGACCCTGCGGCGGCGTCTTCACGCTGTCGATGCTCGGATTCGCGACCGACGGGGCCTCCTCCGAGAGCCCCGTGAACCCAGCTTCTTCGGTCTTCTGCGCATCTCGCTTCGGATCGTGGTGCATGTCCACGGTTCTGCACGTGACATGCCGCCTGACCACTCCGGGAGAGTCAGGGATGCAGAGCTCGATCGACGACGAACGCGATCGCGAGGAGGAGCGCGAATGTCGCGGCGCCGGTGATGACGATGACCTTCGCCGAGAGCCCTGTTTTCACGGGCGCGAGCGCGGCTGTGGGCACGGAGCGCGGGACAGAGGCGGGGACCACGCTCGGCGGCACGTCGTCGATCTTGAGCCGTCGGAGCGAGTCGACGATACGCCCGTTCAGGTTCGGGCGCCCGAACGGGGCGAGGGCGATCGCGAGATCGATCATCGAAGCGTGTCGCTTCTGCGGCTCCTTCTCGAGACACCTGAGCACGATCGCCTCGAGCTCCGCGGGCACGTCGGGGCGGCGCCTCCGGAGCGGCGTCGCAGGCTCGGAGAGGATGAGCGTCGTCAGCGACACGAGCGAGGGCGAGACGAACGGCGCCTCGCCGGTGAGGAGCTCGTGGAGCACGCACCCGAGCGACCAGACATCGCTCCGCGGCCCGACGTTCTTCGACGCGCGGACCTGCTCCGGGCTCATGTACTGCGGTGAGCCGAAGATCTCCGAGGTGTTCGTGAGCTGGGTCTGCTCTTCCTCGATCTGCTTGGCGACGCCGAAATCGATCACCTTCACGCACGGCTCGCCGTCGACGTGGGTGAGGAACAGGTTCCCTGGCTTCACGTCGCGATGGATGATGTTCGCGGCGTGGGCACGCGCGAGGCCATCGCAGGCCTGGATGACGAAGTCGACCGCCTCGTCGATCGGGAAGGGGCCACGCGCCTTCAGGAGCGACGCGAGGTCCTCGCCTTCGAGGAGCTCGAGGACGATGAAAGGCGCGGTGTCGGTGCCGACGTCGAGGACACGACCGACGTGGTTTCCGCGGAGCTTGCCCGCCGCCTTGGCCTCGCGGACGAAGCGCGTGACGTAGGAGGCGCTGGCCGCGAGCTTCGGCAGGAGCACCTTGATCGCGATCGGCTGCTCGAGACCGAGGTGGAAGCCCTGGTAGACGGCGGACATGCCGCCGCCCCCCAGCCAGCGATCCACACGGTATTTCCCGGCCAAAACCTGGCCTGGCGTGAGGATCTCGGCCTTCCGCATTCGCGGGAACCATAGCATCGACGCACCGCATCACATCCAGGGTTTGCGACCACGCAGCGGGCGGTTTAAGACGGCTGTCTTCGCATGCGCATTGGCATTACCGGGACGGGCCTCTTCACACCTCCGCACTCGATCTCGAACGACGAGCTCGTCGCCGCGTTCAACACGTGGGTGGACAACGAGAACGCCAAACGGGCTCAGACGGGGGAGAAGCCGCTCGAGAAGTCCTCCGCGGAGTTCATCACGAGCGCGTCCGGCATCGGCCGCCGCTACGCGATGGACCGTACGGGCATCCTCGATCCGGACCTGATGCGCCCTCAGATCGCGAATCGCTCGAACGAGATGCACTCGATCCAGTGCGAGATGGCGATCGCGGCGGCGAAGGAGGCGATGGCGCAGGCGGGCGTCTCCGCGGGCGACATCGGCGCCGTCATCCTCGCGTGCTCCAATCAGCAGCGCTCGTACCCCGCGGTCGCGGTCGAGGTTCAGGAGGCGCTCGGCACGAAGGGCTTCGCCTTCGACATGAACGTCGCGTGCTCCTCCGCCACCTTCGGCATCAACATCGCGCACGACCTCGTCCGCGCGGGCAGCGTCGAGCGCGCGCTCGTGGTCTCGCCGGAGATCTGCACCGGCCACCTCAACTTCCGCGATCGCGAGAGCCACTTCATCTTCGGCGACGCGTGCACCGCCGTCATCGTCGAGGATCTCGAGAAGTCGAAGGCGAAGGAGGCCTGGGAGATCATGGGCACGCGTCTGGCGACCAAGTTCTCGAACAACATCCGGAACAACGCAGGCTTCCTCGACCGTTGCGATCCCGAGCACCGCGACGACGTCGACAAGCTGTTCGTCCAGCGCGGCCGCGCCGTCTTCAAGGAGGTCTCGCCGATGGTCGCGGACCTCATCTCCACGCATCTGGAGAGCGTCGGCGTCGCCCCGACGGACATCCGCCGCATGTGGCTCCACCAGGCCAACGGCACCATGAACCAGTGGATCGCGCGCAAGGTCCTCGGCCGCGACGCGACCGCCACCGAGTCTCCGTCCGTCCTCGAGGAGTACGCGAACACGAGCAGCTGCGGATCCATCATCACGTTCCACAAGCATCGCGCGGAGCTCGCGGAGGGCGACGTGGGCGTGATCTGCAGCTTCGGCGCGGGCTACAGCGTCGGCAGCGTGATCGTGAAGAAGTCGCGCGGCGCGCTCGCGGCCTAGCCGGCTCGGAGCGACTGGACGAACTCGTCGAGGTTCTCCCACTCGTAGTCGTCCGTCACGGCGTTCGTGAAGCGGGCCGCTGCGTCCACGAAGTGCAGCACGCCGTGCTCGGGATCGTCGCCGGTCGCGAACAGCTCGAGGGCCCAGCGGGCCTCCGCGCGGACGAGCTCCGAGGGATCGTTCGCGAGCTCGGTGCATCCGTCGTGCGAATCGGAGTGATCCGTCCCGAAGAAGGACCAGCGTGTGAGGTAGCTCCCGTGGTCGCGGACGCGGGCGAGCACCGCCTGCGTCTCGTCGCCTAGCCCGAGCCAGCACATCTCGGCGATGAGCTTCGGCAGCAGGATGGGATCGCGATCGAGGTACCGGTCGAGGACGCCGCGCAGGAGCCGCAGGTCCTCCTTGAACGTCATTTTTCCGAACGTGTAGATGGCGGCGCTGCGGATCGCGAAGCGCGGCGCGACGAGCGCGTTCGCGAGCGTCGAGCGGAGCCGATGCGGAACACACTCGCGAACCGCCGCCTTCGTCTCCTGCGAGCCGACGCCGATCGACGCATCGCGCACCCAGAAGAGGGCCGAGCTCATATCGTCGAGCGGTCCCGACCCGCGACAGGCCTCGTCGAGGATATCGGCCACGGCGCGCACGGCGGTCTCGGCGCCGGCCGCCCGTGCGACGGCGTCGACGGCGCAGTCCTCGCCGATCCGCTGCAGATACGAGCCGAGGAGCTCCCGAGCGTGCGCCATCAGCGTCGCCGCCGGAGTCGGAGGAGGACGGCCAGTCCAGCGAGCCCGAGCGCCGTCGTTCGTGTCCCGGACTGACCACGACCGATGGCGCAGTCGGGCTTCTCGTAGCACTCGTGGGTGTAGCCGCCCTTCGGGGTCGGATCGCATTGCGGGGCGGCGGCGACGAAGTCGTTCAGGACGCTCCGCTTGCCGTCGGGCCGGTAGATGCTGCAGATGCCCTCGATGTCGTCGTCGGTGAGGACGCGTTGCACCGTCTGGCCGGCCTTGTAAGAGGCATACATCGTCGAGCTCTTCACATCGGAGTGGCCCATCCCGAGGAAGTGCCCGGCCTCGTGCGTCGCGACGCTGAGAAAATCGTATTCCTTCTCGCCGACGGGATCTCGCACCGCGAGTGGGTCCATCCCGTACGTGTTGATCTCCATGTCGGCACCGAAGATCTCGCCGTTCGAAGGTGAGTAATTCACGGTCGTGAGCCCCAGCACCTCCGGCGGGTGCTCCCAGTTGTCGTCGCGAAAGAGGATGACGTTCTGATTGGGGACGTTGCTGTGGAACTCGATCTTGGCGCACTCGACGGGCCCGAGGTCGCGCACGTCGATGCTCGGTCGCGAGCGACCCTGTTCGTCGGCGTGGCACGAGGCGCCGGTCCAGCGCGTGAATGCGAGGGAGATGTTGTTCGAGGCCTCTTCGTACGAGATCTTCTTCGAGCCGGCGGCGGCGATCGAATATCCGACGCAGGCGTTTCGCCAGAAGAGCGGTAGCCCCTCGAGGCTGCAGCCGTTCTCGACCGCGTCGTAGTTGGCGGCCACGCCCTTCGTGCGCGTGCGGCAAAACGCGGACGCGCTCGCCGGTGCGAGCAGCGTTATCGCGAGCGCCGCCGCCGCGAGACCAGGACGCATGTGCCCACCACGAGCAAGACGGTTGAGGTGTCGGGCACTCCGCCCCTCGTCGCACGGCAGCCGGTGTCCTTCTCCTGACACTCCGGGCTGTAGCCTCCGCGAGGGGTGGGATCGCATTGCGGCGCGGCCGTGACCTTGCCGTTCAGCACCGCGCGCTCGCCGTTCGGACGGTAGACCTCGCAGATCCCCTCCACGTCGTCGGGCGCGAGGTTGCGCATGCTCGTCTGGCCCGGATCGTAGCGGGCGTACATGGTCGCGTTCTGCACGTCGGAGTGCGCCATGCCGAGGAAGTGCCCGGCCTCGTGCGTGACGACGCTGAGGAAGTCGTACTCGTTCTGGCCGACGGGATCGCGGACGGCGAGAGGATCCATGTCGAACATGTTGATCTCCATGTCCGCGTTGTAGATCTCGCCGGTGTCGGGCGCGTAGACGACGGTGGTGAGGCCGAGGACGGTCTTGCCGTACTTCCAGCTCTCGTCGCGGAAGAGGATGACGTTCTGGTTCGCGACGCCGGATTTGTATTCGACGTTGGCGCAGTCCGCGGGGCCGAGGTCGCGGACGTCGATGCTGACGCGCGAGCGCTTCGAGTCGCCGGTCTGCGGGCAGCTCGCGCCGGTCCACCGGGTGAACGCCTGCGAGAGGTTGTTCGCCGCCTCTTCGTAGGAGATCTTCTTCGAGGCGCCGCGCGCGATGCTGTAACCGACGCACGCGTTGCGCCAGAAGAGCGGCACTCCGGTGGCGAAGCAGCCATTGACGACCGCGTCGTAGTCGGGGGGGGACTTCTCGGTCGTCGTCCGGCAGAACGCGTTCGCGTTCCCGGCGCCGAAAAGCAGCGCGAAGACGAGGCCAAAGGAAAGACGCCGCAAGCCCACCGATGATAGCGCCGAACCCGCCTTACACTAGAGGCGATGCGGCGCGCCGCGATGGTGTTCGTTCTGTTTTCGGCGTGTCACACCCCGGATCCGGGAACGGTGCGCGCGAAGACGTCATCGGGACGCACCTACCTCGTCCATGCGCCGGCGACGCCAGGCCCGCCGCGTCCGCTCCTCGTCATGTTGCATGGCCGGCTCGGCACCGGCGCGAGCACGGAGGACCAGACACGCCTCACCGCGCTCTCGGAGCGCGAAGGCTTCGTGGTGGTCTACCCCGACGGCGTCGATCGCTCCTGGCACGACCGCCGCGAAGAGGGCCCGGCCGCCGATCAGCACGTCGACGACGTCGCGTTCGTCTCTGCCCTCATCGACACGATGGTGCGCGAGCGGAACGTGGACCCGAAGCGTGTGTACGTGGCCGGGATCTCGAACGGCGCGATGATGACGTTTCGCCTCGCGTGCGAGCTCTCCGAGAAGATCACGGCCGTCGGCGCCGTCATCGGGGCGCTGCCGGAGAACGGCGCGGCGGAGTGCAAGCCGTCGCATCCGATGCCGCTCGTGATGTTCTCGGGCACGGAGGATCCGCTCGTCCCGTATCGCGGCGGTGAGGTCGCGGGCGATCGCGGCCGCGTGCTCTCGGCGACCGCCACGCGCGAGCGCTTCGCGCAGCTCAACGGCTGCGGGCCCGCGCAGCCGCCGGTGCACTACGACCGCGTCCCCGACGACGGCACGAGCATCACCGAGATCGCCCACACCGGCTGCGCCGAGGTCCGCCTCTTCGAGATCGAGGGCGGCGGTCACACCTGGCCAGGCGGCCCCCAGTACCTGCCGAAGTCGCGAATCGGCCGTGTCTCGAAGGAGCTCGATCTGTCCGAGGAGCTCTGGAGATTCTTCAGCCGGCAGCCGGCACGATGAGGCGGATCCCTTGCTTCACCACCTCGATCGTGACCTTCGGATTCGCCGGCCACTCCTCGCCGTCGAGCTGAGCCGCCAGGGGCGCGCCGTCCGGCGGATCGATCAGGGTGAGCTCGATCTTCGAGGCCTGATGGTTGGCCGAGTGCTCGACGCCGACCTGATTGAGCATGTCCTCGGTGAGGGGATTGCCCTGAAGATCGATGATCGCTTTGGAGGCCCAGTCTCGTTTGCCCTGGAAGGGGATGATCTCGAACAGCCCGTCGTCGTGCTTCGCGCGTTCGTCGAGGACCCATGCGCCGGCGTAGACCCGCGTGTTCTTCACGATGAGGTCGGTGAGCCCTTCGAGCACGACCGGTTTGCCGTCGAACACCGCCTCGACGCGCAGTTTGTCGTCGACGACGTACGACTCGAGGAACGTCTTCAAGAACGCGCCCGCATAGACGGCGTGATCGCGATAGAGCTCCTTGAGGGGCCCGAGCGCCTCGACCGTCGCGCGGTCCTTGTTTCGTTGCGCGAGCACGCGCGCGGAGAGGCCCCAGCCGCAGGAGTCGAAGAAGTAATCCGCGGGCGCGTCGCCGGCGCGATACACGCCGATGTCGAGGCGCGTCTCGTGCCCCGCTGCGATCACCTCGACGTTCCGTTCGAGCGCCTCGGCGGTGGCCTCGAGCCCGAAGCTCTTCCCCTGATCGTTGGCGGTGCCGGTGGGCATCATGCCGAGCGCGACGCGCTCGCGCGCGGTGGAGGTGCAGAGCCCAGCCGCGACCTCGCGGAAGGTGCCGTCACCGCCCATCGCGATGACCACCAGGATGCCGGGGTCCGCCTCGAGCGCGTCGCGTACCGCCTTCACGGTCCCGCCGTTCGGGAGCGTGGGCAAGAGCTTCGCGTCGAGCTTCGCGGCCGCGAGCAGATCGAGCACGCGATCGATGCGCTCCTGATTCTTGCCGCTCTGCGCCGTCGGGTTTCCCACCAAGAGATGCGTCGTCATGAAGCTCCCATCTTACTTCGCGAGGTAGCGGCGAGCCATCGCTCGCACCTGGGGTAGCCTGTCGGTCCCATGCGGTCTTCGGCACTCCTCCACGGGGCCCGTGCCCTCGGTCTCGGAGTCTTTGCGTGCATCAGCGACGAGTCGTCACCGACCGCGACGGCGCGCGCGGCGGCATCGAGGCCGTGGACGTCGTCGTGCTCGGGCGAAGGCCACTTCGTCTGCATCGAGGTCCCCTGGGGCTGCGCCCGTGCGTGACCTGGTGGTCCTGAAGCGTGCGCTGAAGCTCTTCTCGGGCAAAGGAGCGCGCTTCCTCGGCGCGGCGGTCGCGTTCTATGCGCTCCTCAGCGCCGCGCCTCTCTTCCTCCTCGTGCTGCACGTCGTGGGCGCGCTCTTCGGTCGCCATCGCGCGGAGGAAGCGCTGTGGGGCGGCCTCGAGCAGTGGGTGGCGCCGGAGGGCCTCGAGACGGTCCGCCAGCTCACGGATCGACTCGAGAAGGTCGAAGGCTCGAAGAGCTGGCTCGGCGTGCTGGTCGTGGTGTACGGCAGCACGCGGCTCTTCCGCGCCCTCCGCCGCGCGCTCAATCAGCTGTGGTGCATCGATCTCGAGGCGGTCGAGCGCGAGCGAAAGACGCACGTGAAGTACGGCCTTCGCTACGGCGGCGCGCTCGCGCTGGCGCTCTTCAGCGCGCTGCTGGTGGCGCTCATCGTGGTCGAGAAGTCGGCGTTCGCCTTCATCACGCTCTCGCCCGCGTTCGTCTGGGGCATCGACCTCGCCACCTCCGTCGCGATCACGTTCGTGCTGTTTCTCGTCCTCTTCCGTTTCCTCCCCGAGACCGACGTGACGTTTCGCGAGGCGGCGCTCTCGTCGGTGGTGAGCACGGTCCTCTTCGCGCTCGGATCGAGCCTGGTGACGGCGTATGTGCGCCACAAGCAGATGAACGACCTCTACGAGGGCGCAAGCGCGCTCGTCCTGGCGGTGGTGTGGGTCTATTACTCCGCGCAGGTCTTCTTCTTCGGCGCGTGCATCGGGGCAGCGTTGCGGGAAGAGCGCGGGTGAGCGATGCTCGGGCGCATGAGCATCGACGTGCAGATCACGGGCGGAGGAACGGTCTCGAACGGCGCAGTGAGCATCGACCCGACGACCAAGGCGTCGTGCAGCCTCTGCTCGAAGCCCGTCGAAGCGGCCGTCGGCATCGGCCTCGATCGCACGGCGTGCGCCTCGTGCCTCCGCGATCGACTCGACGCGCTGAGCGTCGCGCGCTTCCGCCTTCAGGACACGACGGGCCCGCGGTCGATCCCGTGGGGCAAGGTCACCGGCTGACGTGCCGGTCTAGAAAATCGAAGGTATCGCGCCAGCATTTCTGGGCGTTCTTCCGCATCACGAACGCGTGAAACGCGTGGAGCTCGCCGGGGTAATACTGGGTGACGGCCTCGACCCCGAGCTTCCCGAGCGCCTCGCCGAGCCGCCGCGTGTCGGGCAACAGCGGATCGCGCGTGCCGACGGGCAAGAAGAACGGCGGCAGCGGACGCGCCGGCTTCTCGCCGCGCTCGAAGAAGACCAGCGGGTCCGCGAAGTCGAGATCGTCCCGCGGCTCCTGGCCGAGGTACGAGGTCTCGACCTCGTGCAGTCGATCCGCGATGAAGGCCGACATCTTCGGCTTTCGTCGCTTGAGGCGCTGCAGATCCGAGACCTGGAACACGCCGCACGCGGGGACCGCCGCCGTCGGCACGATGCCGGTGGCGAATGCCTTCTTCGCATATGGCTCGGGTCGCTCGTACGCGAGCGCGACGGCGAGGCTCGTGGCGAGGTTCGCGCCCGCCGACTCGCCGGCGAGGACGACGCGCGACGTGTCGCCGCCGTATTTCTCGGCGTTTGCCGCCATCCACGCGAAGGCGGCGCAGACGTCCTCGAGCGCCGCCGGATATCGGTGCTCGGGCGCGAGCCGATAGCTCACGTTGAAGACGAGATATCCGCGCCGCGCGAAGCCGAGGCCCATCACCCAGTGGGTGTCCTTCGAGAGGATGCGAAAGCCGCCGCCGTGAATGTAGAACACGATCGGCCAGGGGGGCCCGCCGCTCAACGGGCGCCAGACGTCGAGCAGGTGCTCCTTGCCCTTCGTGCCCTCGAGGTAGCGAACGTCGACGATGTGCTCGACGCCATGTGACGCGGGGTTCGCGCGCGGGTGGAGCTTCGCGATGCGGGCGGCGCCGTTGAAGAAGCCGTCCACGACGGCCGCGCCGACGCGCTTGCGAACCCGGAGCGCCGCCTCGCCGAACCGCGCCATGGCTCAGAACTCGAACGTCATACCCGCCGACCACGTATTCGTGCCGACGCGGAAGGTGTTGGCGTCTCCGAAGCCGTTCAGGCCGAGCATCATGTATTCGAAATAGAGCGACGTGGTGTTGATGCCGGTCGTCGAGTCCATGCCGCGCGAGGCGCCGCGGTCGAAGAAGTCGAGCGGGAACGTGCCGCCGAACGCGAGGTCGTAGCCGAGCGACATGCCCGAGCCCTTGACGCCGTTCGCGCGCGAGGTGCCGAGCGCGTTATCGGCCTCCCAGAGCGCGAGGGCCGGTCCCGCCTTGCCATAAGGCATCAGCGGAATACCGAAGTTGCGCCAGAGCGTGTCCACGCGGAGGACGGCCGCGAGGTACATCGGGTAGATGAGCAGCGTGTAGTTGTCGCCGGAGGGGCGCCCCGTGATGGTGCGCGAGTCACGGCTCATCGACACGCGGCCGAGGCTGTAGGCCGGACCGAGCGTCCCGATGCCCGGGATGCGCCACATCTGCCAGTCGAACTCGAAGCCGATGTAGACGCGCGCGCTGTCGCCGAAGTTGTCCTTGAACGGCGTACCGCGGAGGCCGGGCTCGTCGTCGACCTGCGGGCGGTACGGCGCGACGCGGACCTCGAGCGCGAAGTTCTGAGCCGAGTGGTAGCCGGTCGGGCTCGTCTTCTGTTCGCGGGTCCCGAGCTCGAACGCCTGCGCGTGCCCGGCGCAGAGGAGCGCGGCGGCGCCCGCCACGATGGCCAGCGCGCGCTTCACTTCTTCCTCCGGCGGCGGAGCGTGACGATCAGGACGGCCATGGAGGAACCGAGGACGACGATGGTACCCACGGGCGTCTCGCTGGAGACGGCACATCCGCCGCCCGCGTTTCCGCCGGCGTTCTTGTAGTCCTGCCAGAAGTCGTTGGTGACCTCGGGATACTCGCACTGGATGGCGGAGAGGGGCCCGACGTTGTCGAAGGCGTCGGTCGCGGCGACGGCGATCGCATAGACCGTGTTGTTGGTGAGCGGCTTGCCGCGGAGGGAGCTGGCGGTGACGGAGGTGCCGGTGTTGCCCGTCACCGTGCCGCACGAGAAGCACTTCTTGTAGGCGGTCGTGGGGGCGAAGCTTCCGGTCGAGGGCGCGAGGTTCGTGCTCTCGCACGCGCCGCCGGAGCCGGCGGTCGACCCGTCGACGCTCACCGCCGCGCCCGAGTCGCACGTGACGATGGTATTGCCGGCGTCGTCGAGCTCGTCGATGCATCCGCCGTCCTCCAGGATGGCGGCGGTGGTCCCGGAGTCCACATCCGCGCCCGCGTCCGCGCTCGTGCCCGCGTCCTTGGTGGTACCGGCGTCGCTCGCCGTGAGCGGATTCGCTCTTCGCTCCGCGATGAGATCCTTGCACTCCGACACGTCGGGGATCTCCCCGGTGTGATTCTCGTCGCAGAAGACCTGCACGCTCGTGAGCACGCTCACGCCGCCTTCCCCGGAGATGTTGTCCCAGTTCATGACGAGCCGGGTATTTCCGGGCAACGCGCGGAGCCCGGTCGGCGCGGCGGGTCCGATCGTGTCGATCTGCACCGAGACCGTCTTCGTGGTGGAGGCCTCGTTCGTCTGACCGGGCGCGAAGTAGAGGAAGTTGACGCTGACGGTCGTGAGGTCGACGGTCCCGCAGATCGATGCGCTGGCGTTGGGGGTGGTCGCGCCTTTGACGCCGGACATGATGGTCCGGACGGGGATCTCGACGTTCTGGTTCAGCGTGAGCGGGATGCCGGTCAGCAGGTTCCAGCAGACGCGGTTCGCGCTCGTGCGAGACGTGTTCGAGGAGCAGCTCTCCCCCGACAGGCCGGCCCAGGCCTCGAGGGTGCCGCCGCCGACGAAGTTGGCGAGCTGAAGCGGAAAGCGGATCCGCGCGTCGTCGACGCAGTCCTGGTTGTTGACGCCCTCGGGGGTGAGGTTGAGCGGTCGCTTCGTGCGGTCGCTCCCGTCGGCGTTGACGCGAGGGAGCGAGTTCTCCTGGTAGATCGTGATCGTGGCCTGCGCGTGCGCGAGCCTGGGCGCGATGCACAGGAAGAGGGCAACGATGGCGCTAGAGAGAAGGAGGCGCCGAAGAACGCGAGACCACATGCTTGGAACCGAAGGCGCGGAGCATAGCGCGTGCCACCGGGATGGAGCGGTGATTTCCGCCGTGGTCTCGTCACATTGCACAAGCTCGAGCCGTCCCAAAGGCGTCGAAAAGGCGCCATCCTGGCAGGGGCGGCTCGCGGGCTCGACCACGCCTGCCAAACTGACAAAGGGTCGTCAGGATTGGGTGCTATCCCCTCTGACCCATGCCGACGACGACCCGCGCCAAGGAGCTCGACGCGATCGAGGTCCGCGGAGCGCGTGAGCACAATCTCGACGTCCCGTTCCTCACCATTCCGAAGCGCGCGCTGGTGGTCTTCACGGGCCCGAGCGGCTCGGGCAAGTCGAGCCTCGCCTTCGATACGCTCTACGCGGAGGGTCAACGTCGCTACCTCGAGACCCTGTCCGCGTACGCGCGGCAGTTCCTCGGCCAGCTCGAGCGCCCGCACGTCGAGCGCATCCGCGGCCTCTCGCCCACGATCGCGATCGAGCAGAAGAGCGCCGCCTCGAACCCGCGCTCGACGGTCGGCACGATCACGGAGGTGATGGATTACCTCCGCGTGCTCTACGCGCGCGCTGGCGAGCAGCGCTGCGTGCAGTGTGGCAAGGCGGTGAGGGCGCGGAGCCCGCAGGAGATCGCGCGCGAGATGGGCACCCTCCCGAAGGGCTCCAAGCTTCGCGTCCTCGCGCGTCTCGTCACGCACCGCAAAGGCGAGCACAAGGAGCTCTTCGCGGAGCTGAAGTCGCGCGGCTTCCTCCGCGTGGAGATCGGCGGCGAGGCGCACTCGCTGGACGATCCGCCCGCGCTGCAGAAGCACGTGAAGCACACGATCGATCTCGTCGTCGATCGCGTGGTCATCGGTAGCGTCGCGCAGTCTCGCCTCGCGGAGGCGGTCGAGCTCGCGCTGAAGGAAGGCAAAGGCGAGATCATCGCCGCCATCGACGACAAGCAAATACCGTTCAGCGCCAATCGCGCGTGCTGCGGCCGCTCCTATCCGGAGCTGTCTCCGCAGTCGTTCTCCTTCAATTCCCCACTAGGCATGTGCCCGGACTGCAACGGCCTCGGCACGCGCGCCGAGATCGATCCGGATCTGGTGGTCTCGGACAAATCCCTCTCCATCAAGACGGGCGCGATCGTACCGTGGGCCTCGGCCATGCAGCGCGGCGACGGCTGGGTCTTCCGCATCGCCGCCGCCGCCGCCAAGGCGTGTGGCGTTCGTCTCGATACGGCGTGGAAGGATATTCCGAAGGACAAGCAGAAGAAGCTCCTCTTCGGTCTCGGCGGCGAGAAGCTCGATGTCGCGTGGCAGAGCGGCAGCGGGGCCTCTCATGGCACCTTCGCCGTGAAATTCTCGGGCGTGATTCCCCATCTCGAGCGTCTTTATCGCGATACGACGAGCGAGCCGATGCGCGAGCACTATCGGAAATTCTTCCGTGATCGCGCGTGCAAGGCCTGCAAGGGCTCGCGCCTCCGTCCGGAGAGCCTGGCCGTCTACGTGGGTGACAAGAACCTCGCCGGCCTCACCGCGCTCACCGTCGGCAAGGCCCTCGACCACGTGCGCACGCTCTCGCTGACGAAGGCGCAGCGCACGATCGCGGAGGGCGCGCTGGTCGAGATCGACGCTCGCCTCCGCTTCCTGCTCGACGTCGGTCTCGACTACCTCACGCTCGACCGCTCCGGCCCGACGCTCTCCGGCGGCGAAGCGCAGCGCATCCGTCTCGCGAGCCAGCTCGGCAGCGAGCTGTCGGGCGTGATGTACGTGCTCGACGAGCCGTCGATCGGTCTCCACCCGCGAGACAACGCGCGCCTCATCGCGACGCTCCGTCACCTGCGCGATCTCGGCAACACGGTGCTCGTCGTCGAGCACGACGAGGAGACCATCCGCGCCGCCGATCACGTGGTCGACTTCGGCCCGGGCGCGGGGCATCTCGGCGGCAAGGTCGTGAGCGAGGGCTCGCCCGACATGATCGCGTCCGACGCTCACAGCGTGACGGGCCCGTATCTGGCGGGCACGAAGCGCATCGAGATGCCGTCGCAGCGCCGCTCCCCCAGGGGGAAGATCGAGGTCAAGGGCGCCCGCGAGCACAATCTCCGCAAGGTCGACGTGACCATTCCGCTCGGCGTCCTCGCATGCGTGACGGGCGTGAGCGGCGCGGGCAAGAGCTCGCTGGTCAACGGCATCCTGCTTCCCGCGCTCGCGCATCACCTGCACGACTCGCAAGATCCGGTCGGCCTTCACGACAAGCTGACGGGCATCGATGCGCTCGACAAGGTGATCGCGATCGATCAGAAGCCGATCGGCCGCACCCCGCGCTCGAACCCGGGCACGTACACGAAGTCGTTCGATCTGATCCGCGAGGTCTTCGCGCAGCTGCCAGACGCCCGCGCCCGCGGCTTCGACGCAGGCCGCTTCTCGTTCAACGTCAAGGGTGGTCGCTGCGAGGCGTGCAGCGGCGATGGCGAGGTGCGCGTCGAGATGCACTTCCTCGCCGACGTGCGCGTCCCATGCGACGTGTGCGGGGGCACGCGCTTCAACGAGTCGACGCGGGAGATCCGTTTCAAGGGCAAGAACATCGCCGATGTCCTGGATACGAGCGTCGACGAGTGTCTGGAGCTCTTCGCGGCCTTCCCGCAGCTCAAACGAATCCTGGATACGCTGGTCGCGGTCGGCCTCGGCTACATGAAGATCGGCCAGCCCGCCCCGACGCTCTCGGGCGGCGAAGCGCAGCGCGTGAAGCTGAGTCGCGAGCTCGGTAAATCGCAGACGGGGAAGACCCTCTACGTCCTCGACGAGCCCACGACAGGCCTCCATTTCGAGGACATCCAGCGTCTCCTCGCGGTCCTCCAGCGGCTCGTCGACGCGGGGAATACGGTCGTCGTCATCGAGCACAACCTCGATGTCGTCAAATGCGCCGACTGGATCATCGACCTCGGCCCCGAAGGCGGCGCCGGCGGCGGCCTCGTCGTCGCGACGGGCACCCCGGAGGACGTCGCGCGCGTGAAGGGCTCGTACACCGGCCAGTTCCTCGCCCCGCTCCTCGCGTCATCCGTCGCCCCGGTCGCGAAGCGCACGAAGAAGCCCGTCAAGCCGGCCCTCGAGCGGTCGCGCCCGGTCGCCCACCGCGCCCGCGCCTGATCCCCGTCACCGGCGCGATCAGGCGAGCGCCTGTTCGATCATCTCGATCAGCCCCGCGGGGGCGTTCGCCAGCGCGTCCGGCAATTGCCCATTTGCATCGCAGGCCTGCAGCAGGTCACCCACCGGCAATTGCGGCGCGATCGCCGCGATGCTCCGCAGCGTCGACGCGTCGTCGCGCCGGTTCCGGAACTCGATGCGCGTGTGCTCGCGGGCGCAGGTCGCGCGCACGTAGCGCTCGAGCCATCGCGCCGTCGCGCTCATCTTCGTCCAGTCGAGGTGCTCGGGCGTATCCGCGGGCGTGTGATAGCGCGCCGAGCGCCCGCCTGTCAGGAACAGAAACGGGATCTCGCGCTTCCAGAACGCATCATAGTCCGAGAGCGGCGGAATGATCTCGGCGTCCGCGCGCCGGACGAAGAGTCCCTCTTCGCTCGTGCCCATCGCATCGACGATCGTCCCCGTGCCCTCGCTCCGCTCCGCGCCGAGCGCGAAGAGCGTCCCGCGAAGCTCCGGCGGCAGCCCCTCGGGCCCGAGCGCGTGCCCCACGAGATCCATGCACACCATCATGTCGATTCGATCGAGGGAGGGGCCCACCTCGGACGCGTGCTTGGCGTACCAGGCCGAGCCCATCTCGCCGGTGCGGAAGTAGGGCGGCTCCTCCGCGTCGAACGCCGCGATGATGACGCCGCGTCCTTTCGCCTTCGTCTTCGCGAGGCCCCGCGCGACGTCGACCAGGATCGCGACCGCGGCCGCGTTGTCGTCTGCACCCGGATAATATTGGCTGCCGGATTGTCCGAGGTGGTCGTAGTGCGCCGCGACGAGCACCCAGCGGTCGATCTCGCCGGGCATCGTTGCGACGAGGTTGGCGCCCTGCGATCCGTTTCTGTGGTTCGATCGGCCGATACGCTGCTCTGCCGGATCGAGTCCGGCCTCACGCAGCGCATCGCGCACGAGCCCGCGCGCCCGGCGGCCGCCGGCGGTCCCGGCGGCGCGCCCTTCGCATGCCGGCGCGCACAAGGCCTCGACGAGCTGCTTCATGGGCCAGGAGCATAACCACGCCTTCAGGGCGTGCCGGCGCGCTGGCAGCTCTTGAAGATCATATCGGCCGTGCAGAGTCCGTTGGCCGAGCAGACGCTCGGACCGTAGACCGGCTCGCATCCCGCCTGGTCGGAGCACGCTGCCTCGCTCTTTCCGGCGCAGACGTCGATCTCGAGCTTCTGCTCGAAGCCAGGACGCTTCAGGGAGAGCTCGCTGCTCGTGAACGCGTAGTCGTAGCGACCGAGGAGAGGGATGAGCTTCTCGTCCGTCGTGCTCGACTCGAACGTGATGGCTCGAAGGTCCCAGGTGTACGTCCCGTCGAGGTGGCGCGACGGGGGGCAAGGATCGACGCCGGCCCAGACGAGGCAGGTCGCGAGGTTGTCGACCTCGGCATGGAAGGTGTGCCGTCCGCCCACGAGCTCGTTCGTGAGCTCGAGACGGCGGAACGGCGCACCCTTCCAGGATCCGAGTTTTGCGGTGTATGTGCCAGTAACGGAAGGAAGCACGATCGAGCTCTCGACGTCGGACTCCGACGAGGAAGCAGAAGAGGAAGAGGAAGCAGAAGAGGAAGAGGAGTCCGCCGTGCAACCGACGACGGACGAAAGGAAGAGCGAAGCGGAAGCGATAAGAAAGGAAGAGCGGTTCATGCGGAGGGGACCGAGCCGCGAGCCTCGTCTTGCACACCCTCCTGTCGATTCCTCGCAACGCCTAGAGATTGCTGAAGGTTTTTCTGACACCTTCTCCTACCCCCCGTTCGCCGTGGCTTCTCGCGGATCCATGGAGCCAGCGATGCCCCAGACGACGAAATCGAACTGAAAAAACGAGAGGTTGGCGGGGGCTCACGCGCCCTCGAAAAAAAAGATCGAGGTCGCGTGCAGGACACGCGGCCGAGCGCGGTCCCCCTAACGAAGGCGGCGCGATGAGCCCGCCCAGGAGGAACCACCGATGAACAAGCTCTCTCTCGCCGCTCTCATGCTCGCCCTCTCCACGCTCTCCCTCGTCGGGTGCGCGGCGCCGGCCATGGACGACGACGCCACCGAAGAGGAAGGCGACACGAGCTCGCTCATCATCAACGGCAAGACCGATCAGGCGCACCCGGCCGTCGTCGCCATCCAGTGGAACATCGCGCACGCGGACGGCACGAACGGTGTCGCGACGTGTACCGGCACCGTCATCGGTCCGAAGACGATCCTCACCGCGGGCCACTGCGTGAAGCCGTCGGACGACACCGACGAGTACTCGAACTACAAGGTCGCGTTCGGCACGGACTTCACGCAGGCGAACGCCGTCATCGCCGGCGTCGAGGCGATCCCGCACCCGAGCTACGACCCCAGCGTCTTCGGCAACAACGACGTCGGCATCATCGTCCTCGAGACGGCGACGACGGTGAAGCCGCTACGCATCGCGCAGGTCATCACCAACATGACCGGCAAGACGGTCACGCACGTCGGCTTCGGCAAGACCGACGCGAGCGGCAAGACGAAGAATCACACGAAGCAGACGGTCGACCTGCCGGTCACGATGCAGACCGCGCACGTGCTCCAGACCGGCAACGGCAAGAGCGGTATCTGCAGCGGCGACTCCGGCGGCCCGATGCTCTCCGTGAATGGCCAGACGAAGGAGACCCTCATCGTGGGCGTCCACTCCTACGTCGATAACGTGAAGACCTGCCTCGGCAAGGGCTACAGCACGCGTACCGACACGGTGAAGGACTTCGTCCTCGCGCACATCGAGTGATGCGATATCGAACTAGCTGCTAGCGCTCAGAACGTCGTGACGCGAACGTCGTCGAAGGTCCCCGTCCAGGGTGTATTCGACGGCGCATAATAGACGCCGATCGCGAGCTTGACCGTCCCGTCGCCGAGCATGTTGGCATTCACGAGCGTGGTCTTCGCGAGCGCGACGCTACCGTCGATCGTCAGCTCGACCGTGTTGGAGAGGCGCTCGAGCGAGAACACGTAACGGTGAAACTGCCCGTCGATGGGCGCCTTCGTGTACTTGTGACCGCCATTCTGCGTCGTCCCCTCGGTCTCGTTCACGAACCCGTCGAGGTTGAGGACGAGCCGGTGATCGTTCGAGAAGAACAGGCCGACCGGATAGACGTCGTCGTCCGTCGTCAGGCGGATCGCCACCTCGAGCCGGAGGTTCGCATCGGCGGGGAACGCGAGGTTCTTTGCGAGGTAGTCGACGCCCTCGCCGCCCTGATCGGGAAACGCCAGCTCGAACGCGCGCGGCGCCGACGCGAAGGTGGTCTCGATGAAGCGCCCGTGCTCTGCCTGAGCCGTCCACATCTGACCGGGATTGGCGTCGTCGAAGGAGTCGCAGAACAGCGACTTCCCGGGCTCGCAGAACGCGCCTGCACCGGCCTCGTTGCCGCCGTCGGGCCTGGGGGTGCCCGACGACGAGGAGCTGCCAGACGAGGAGGCGCCATCGACGCCGCTCGACGAGCCGCCGTCGCCGCCCGTGACGGTCGCCTCGTCCGAGAGGATGAAGAAGTCGCGGCATCCCATCATCGCGAGCGTCGGCAGCGCGAGCCCCAGCGCGAGGAGCCGTCGATCGAACGGGCGCTCAGAACGCACCGCGCGCTCCGATCTGCCCCGCGCCGAGCAGGAGCTCGAAGCGCGATCGGGCCTCCGGTCTGCGCGGCTTCGACTCCACGAAGCCAAGGATAGCCGCTCCGGCGCCGATCGCGGTCACGACTCCGCCGACGATGGCCACCACGCGGAGCGTCTCGTACGCGTCGAGCGTGCTTCGCTCCGACTCCCGGCAGCCGCCGTCCGACCGGCACTTGTCCGCGAGGTCCGACTCTTTTCCGAGCGCGAGGACGGTCGTGATCCCGGTCACGACCGCGCCCGCAGAGCCAAGCCCCACGCCCGACCACGCGACGATCCGCCACGGATCGGTGCCCTCGGCAGCTGGAGGCGGCGGAGGCGGCGGCGGCGTGTCGGCGAGCTTCGTGTCGGTTTGCTTCGTGTCGGCCCCAGACTTCGGCTTGGACTCGCAGGCTTCCATCTCCGCGCGGCGGGCCTCGATCTCGGCGCGGCGCGGCGTCTTCGGCTGCTTCTCGAGGAATTTCCGGTAAAAGCGGGCGGCCTCTCCGCAATTGCCGGCGAGGCGATGGGCCTGCGCGATATTGAGGAGGAGGGCGGGCGCGCCGGAGAGGCGATAGGCGCTCTCGAAGCTCTGGATCGCGCGATCGTATTCGCCCAGATCGAACGCGCGGGATCCGGCGTCGAACAGCGCTTTTGCCTCCGCGGTCGTGGTCTCGTCTGCCGAAGCGATCGGCGTCGCGAGCCACAGCATGACGGCAAAGAAGGACGCCCAGGCAGCGTGGCTAGAACGGATTCTCAACCTTGTCACCGAGCGGGGCGGGGGCGTTCGGGCGAGCGGGCGCGCCGGGGCGGCCGGGGGGCCGGCGCTTGTTCGAGGTCGCGCGCGTGGCGCTCGAAACGCCGGCGGCAGAGGCCGGGCCGGAGGTCGGCGCGGAGGCGGGAAGCTCGATCGCCGCCGAGGACGCGGGATCGCTCGGCGTCGCCGAGGGCGCGCCGTTCGCGTTCGCGGTGGCGTTGGCCGCGAGCACGGGCGGTTCGGGCCTCGCGGCGGGCGGGCGAAGCGATTGCACGACGAGCCCGATCGCGCCGAGAAAGAGCGCCGCGCCCGCGAGGCCGAGGGCGATCCCGGGCCCGAGGTTGCCTCGCCTCGGCTTCGCGGCAGGCGGCGCGAAGGGCTCTGCGAGGATGAGGGACGGCGGGGCCACGAGCGCGTCGCGCGAGGAGGCGAGCGCCTCGAGCAGCTCCGCGAGCGTGGGAAAGCGATCGTCCGGCCGCTTCGCGAGCCCGCGGAGGAGCGTCGCGCGCAGGCTCTCGGGCACGGCGCTCCCGGCGGGTGCGGGACGGACGTCGCTCTGGAGCACCTGCTCGGCGAGCTTGTCGACGGAGTCTCCTCCGAACGGCCGCTCGTCGTAGAGCGCCTCGTAGAGCGCGACGCAGAAGCTGAACTGATCCGTGCGCGCGTCGAGCGACTGGCCGGTGAACTGCTCCGGCGACATGTACGCGGGCGTCCCTGCCACCGCGCCAGTTCGCGTCAGCGCGCCGAGCGGGCCCGAGCCGCGGACCGGCGCACCGGAGAGGCCGCCGGTCGCCTCCTCGAGGTCGACGCTTCGCGCGAGACCGAAGTCGAGGACGCGCGGGCGCCCGTCGTTGCCGACGAGCACGTTCTCGGGCTTGAAGTCGCGGTGGACGAGGTCCGCGCCGTGCGCCGCCACGAGGCCCTGGCCCGCCGCGAGAAAGAGATCGAGGATGGTCTTGAGCGGGCGGCGCGCCTTCCGGAGATAGGCCTTGAGCGTGTCGCCCTCGACGAGCTCCATGGCGACGAAGATCTGCTCTTCCCACTCGCCGACGTCGTAGATCGCGACGACGTTCGGATGCGCGACCCGCGCCATCGCCCGTGCCTCGCGCATCAGGCGCGCCTTCGACTCCTCCGGCCCTTCGCGCAGCGAGAGCTCGGGCCGGACGATCTTGATCGCGACATCGCGATCGAGCTCCGGGTCGCGCGCGCGGTACACCACGCTCATCCCACCGCGGCCGATCGGCTCGACGATCTCGTAGCGCCCGACGCGCTGCCCTCGTCCCACCGTCTTCGGGGCCGATGCGAGGACCTCCGCGGGCGGCGCCTGAACGGACGTGTCGGGGTCCTCCTCGAGGAGCGCCGCGCACTCGGCGATCGAGGCGCAGCACTCCGCACAGCCACCCAGGTGATGCTCGATGGCGCTGGCCTGCGCCGGCGCGAGCGAGCCGCCGAGATAGGCGAGCATGGTCGTGTCACCCAGACAATCCATCCCGCGACTTGCAATCGTACCGCAAATCAGAGACGTCTCTCTCGTGAAGCTCGACGCCGCCCGCGCCACCGCGTTCTACGAGCGCGGCCGCAGCGCCCACCCCAGCATCACGGTCCCGCGCGAGCGCTTCGACGAGCATCTCGATCGTGCCGGCGTGGGCGAGGTGGCCGAGGGCGAGGAGGTCTTCGCCGAGGACCTCTATCTCGCCTGCGCCTGCAGCCTCGGCGATCGGCGCGCGCTTCATGCCTTCGAGACGGAGCTCCTGCCGCGCCTCCAGCCCTTCGTGGCGCGGGTCATCTCCGCGCCCGACTTCGTCTCCGAGGTCCTGCAGACGGTGCGCATGCGACTCCTCGTCCGGACCGCCGAGCGCGAGCCGGGCATCCAGGACTATGGCGGCCGGGCCCCGCTCCGCGCGTGGCTCCGCGTGGTGGCGATCCGCTCCGCGCGCACGCTCGCGAAGCAGAACGCGCGGTTCGTCACGCTCCCGAGCGAGCCGGCAGCGCCGATGCCGGGCCGGAACGCGCCGGGCCCCGAGCGCGACTTCCTGAAGGAGGAGGGGGCCGACGAGCTTCATCGCGCGATCGAGCGCACGCTCGCGAAGCTCGACGATCGCGGTCGCACCATCCTGCGCCTCTATTTCGTGGAGGGCATGTCCCTGGCCGCGCTCGCGCGCATCTATCACGTGCACGAGTCGACGATGCAGCGCCGGGTCCAGGGCCTCCGTGACCAGCTCCTCGCCGAGCTGAAGACGGAGCTCGACGCCGACAGCGTCGCGCTCCAGAGCAAGCTCGATCTCGTCGCGAGCCGCCTCGACGTGCACCTCGCGCAGCATCTCCGCCCCGGAAGGTGACGGGCGCACCCGCCCGACCGGGCGACTCGAGCGCGCTCGTCCGATACGATGAACGTGGATGAGCCGTCGCTATCCTCGCCGTCGTTTCCTCGAGCTCGGCGTCGCGGCCGCGGCCGCGGCCGCGGCCTCGGCCGAGGCGCTCGTCGCGTGCGCGCCTCCGCGCGTCGCGCAGATCCCTCACGTCGAGAAGCTGAGCGGGAAGGTGCAGCACTTCGTGGTGCTGATGATGGAGAACCGCTCGCACGATCAGATGCTCGGCGCGATCGCGGCCGGCCCTCCGCCGGGCACCGTCCTCCGTCATCGCGGAGGCGAGGTCCCGCTCCGCTTCGGCATCCCGCGCGATCAGTTCTACCCGGACCCGCCGCATCGCCTGGCCAAGGTGCAGCAGCAGATCTACGGCGTCGCCGACAGCAGTGGCAGCGGCCACGGCCATGGCCATGGGTTGGTCGCGACCATGGGCGGCTTCGGTCAGGTCTTCATGGACGAGAAGCCGATCGTCCCGGAGGTCGCGGCGACGCTCGAGGACTACGCGACGTGCTACGCGGACGGATCGCTGCCGATCCTGCAAACGCTGGCGAAGGAATATGGCGTGTGCACGCGCTGGTTCAGTGCGTTCCCGGGCTCCACCACGCCCAATCGTATGTTCACGCATGCGGGCACGTCGGGCGGCGCCACCTCGCAGGGCGCGTACTACTCGAGGATCCGCGGCGAGATGATCTTCGACGCCCTGGGCGATCGTCGCGATCTCTGGCGCGTCTACTATCACGATATCCCGCATCTCTGGCTCACGGGCGATGCGTGGGTAAAGGCGTTCAGCGCGCAGCAACGTCGAATTGGCCATTTCGCGCGCGATGTCCGGAATGACGAATTGCCGGTCTACACGTTCATCGAGCCGCGCCACGTGATCCCGCCGTGGAACAGCCAGCATCCGTTCATGGGCGTGAGCCATGGCGAGCAGCTCATCGCGCGCGTGTACAACGAGCTCATCGCGAATCCGCGCGTGTTCGAGAAGACGCTGCTGCTGATCGTCTATGACGAGCACGGCGGCTTTTACGATCACGTGGTCCCGCCCGGGCATCCCGGCTCGGAGCTCGCGGATCATCGCGTGATCGTCCCGTCCGGCCCGTCCGCGGAGGGCTTCGAGTTCGACCGCCTGGGCCCGCGGGTCCCGGCCGTCCTCGTCTCACCGTGGATCGAGCGGGGCACTCGCTTCGAAGCCATCTACGATCACACGTCGATCCTCTCGACGGTGGCGTCGATGACGGGCTGCGCGGTGCGTTCCCCGCGGGCTCGAGCTGCGTTCACGCTCGAGTCCACGCTGAGCCGCGCCACTCCCCGCCGTGACGCCTCGCGTCTGACCTATCGCTCGGGCGATTACCTGAATAGCCATCACGCGATCCCCACCGACATCGGCGGCGTCGCGGGCGAGATCCAGGAGCACTGGCAATCGCTCTACGGTGAGCCCGAGCTCCCGGAGCGGATGGCCGCCCACTACGAATCGCTGCTGACGTCCGGCTGATCCCGAGCTCCCTCCGCGCGTCGCCCGAGCACCGAGGGCGACCGCGTGAGCTCGAGTGAGGAGGGGCGGAGCAGGGACGGAGCGTGATACGGGCGCGGGCGCGGGCGTGATGCGGGCGCCGAGCATGATACGGGCGGGGGCGTCATGCGAGCGCGGAGCGCGAGCTCGTCTGGGGCTCTCGTTCGCGAACCGCGAGGAGGTGGTCCGCAGCGAGCGACGACGATCGCTCCGCCCCACACCGGGACGGTCGCAGCGAGGAAAGACGGTGGTGCGAGGCCCTTCAGGGCCAGCGCGATTCGTGAGCACGACGACGCCACGGCAAGAGCGCCGAGCCGAGCCGAGCTGCGTCCGTCACCGCGCGCGACGAGCCTCGAGAGCGCGCTCGCTCAGCACTTCTTGCAAGACGCGGGTAGCTGCGAGATGTCACCCGCCTGGAAGAGGGCGCTCGAGCAGTCGAGGGCGTTGATGTCGTTCTTGCAGGTGGTGAGCTCGTCGTCGTCGCAGGCGGAGCGCTTGTCGAGGTCGTCCTGGTTGAGGCCGGAGAGTCCCTTGTCGACGCAGGCCTGAGTGCTCGAATAGGCGCGATCGAACGCGGCCTGGTTGCAGCTGCGAAACTTCTCGCAGAACGGCGGGAGGAACTCCTCCGCGGCCTCCTTCACCGTCGGACCACCACACGCGAGGACGAGAGAGGCGAGCCCCGCGAGGGTGAGGACCGGCCGCAGAACGAGGTGCTTCGAGTGCATCATTGCTGCAGAGTTTGTCATGCTCGCGTCGGGAGAACCAACAAACTCACACCCGACCGCATCCTCCGCGTGCGCGGCGCGACGCGTGGCCAGGGCAACGCATCACGGAAGGCCGCGGGCGGGCGCGAGTACCCATCGACGGTCGCCGCGGAGGACAACGGATCGGCAAAGGCGTGATCCCCGATGACGCGAGAGTGCTTGTGCACGTTCATCAGCACGTAGCGCAGCACATTGCGGGGCTCGGTGGGGGTACGGAGGTCGCGGCGGTGATAGCGCTCCGCCCGGAAGCGACCCTTGCGCTGCAACAGCGCATGGATGCGGCGAGCGATCCGCACCTCGAGCCCCGTCATGCCGCGCGCGAGCCCGCGCTTGTCGGGTGCTTCGACGATGAGATGGAGGTGGTCGGTCTGAATCGTGAAGTGCACGACCTGAAAGTGCTTCGCTGCTTTCTCGTCGAGGTTGCTCCGCTGCGCGAGCAACGCCGCCTTCACGATCTGCTCGAGCGCCTCCTCGCGAAGCGACGGCACCCCCGCCGAACCCGCAACGTCACGTGCACGGGATCCCCCTTCCGATGCGACGGCCGCGCCCGATGCGCAATGAACCCCCGCTTCTCGTCCGTCTTTCGCGGCCTCGAGGCCGAGCGAGAGCTGCCGCTTCAGGGGACCTTCTCCCCCAGCTCCTCGCCAGCGCGTCATGTCTGCCGTGTATGAATTCGGGCAGCCTTATCAAGGGGCGAAAGCTGGGGCGGAGCGATCGTCCTGGCTTGCTGCGGGCCTCCTCCTCGCGGCTCGCGCAGGCGCGCGCCAGACGAGCTCGCGCTTCGCGCTCGCATGACGCCTCGCACTTGATGGTGCTGCGGCGCGCCGGGCGCTCGCAGGAGCCGTCGCCGAGCGCGCGGGAGTCGGCCTCGATGCCCGACCGTGAGTCCGGGCGGACACCTCCCGAGCGACCCGAGCGCGGCGTTGAAGAGAGCGGAGAGGCGGAGAGGCGGAGCTGCTTCGTGTTCAGGGCTCGCGGCGTCAGTAGACGCGCACGCGGGCGGTGGGCGCGAGATACAGCTTCTGGCCCGGCTTCACGTCCCACGCCGTGTACCACGCGTCGAGGTTGCGGACGGTGGCGCCGCGATAGGCGGCGGGGGCGTGGACGTCCGTGAGGAGGCGCTGGCGCGCGGCGGCCTCGCGCGCCTTGAAGCGCCAGTTCTGAGCGAAGCTGAGGAAGAATTGCTGGTCGCCCGTGAGGCCGGCCACCGTGGGGCCCTCCTTGCCGCCGTTGGCGAGGCGATAGGCGTCGTAGGCCGCGCTGAGGCCCGCCACGTCCGCGATGTTCTCCGCCGAGGTCAGCTTTCCGTTCACGTGCGCGTCCGGGAAGGGCTGATACGCGTCGAACTGCGCGACGAGCGCCGCCGACGAGGCGTGGAAATGCGCGAGGTCCTCCGGCGTCCACCAGTTGTTCAACTTGCCCTTGGCGTCGAAGAGCGCGCCCGTGTCGTCGAACGAGTGGCAGATCTCGTGGCCGATGACCGCGCCCATCGCGCCGTAGTCCATCGCCGCGGGGCGGTTCGGGTCGAAGCCCGGCGGCTGCAGGATCGCGGCCGGGAAGTTGAGCGCGTTCATCGCCGGCAGGTTCACCGCGTTCACGAGCTGGGCGTTCATCACCCACTCGCTGCGATCGACGGGCTGCCCCAGCTTGCCGAGGTTACGCCGATACTCGAATAGCTCCGCGCGATCGAAGTTGGCATATGCCTCCCCGCGCACGACCTCGAGCTTCGAATAGTCGCGCCACTTGTCCGGATATCCCACGCCCACCTTGAGGACCGCGAGCTTGGCCTTCGCCTGCTCCTTGGTCTTCGGCGACATCCAGTCGAGCGTGTCGATGCGCTTGCCGAAGGCGGCGACGATGTTCTTCACCATCTCCTCGGCGCGGGCCTTTTCGGAGGCGGGGAAATATTTCTCCACGTAGAGCTTGCCGACGACCTCGCCGACCGCCTTGTCCGTGTGGGTCACGGCGCGCTTCCAGCGCTCGCGCTGCTGGGGGATGCCGCTGAGGGTCTTTCCGTGGAAGGCGAACGCCTCGTCTGCGAACGCCTTCGGCAGGAAGTCCGCATGGTGCTCGAGGGCGTGGAACGTCAGGAAGTCCTTCCACACGTCGAGCGGTTGGCTCTTCACGAGCGCCGCGATGCCCGTGATCGCCTTCGGCTGCCAGGCCACGAACGTCGTCTGCTTGTCGAGCTGCGCGGCGGCGAGGAACGCGTCCCAGTCGAGGCCGGGCGCCTTCTTCGCGAGGTCGGCCTTGGCCCAGTGGTTATTCCCCTTCTTGACGTCCTCCGTCTCCTCGCGATTCGCGTGGACCTGAGCGATCTTCGTCTCGAGATCGAGGATGCGGACCGCCTTCTTCTCGGCGTCCGCGATCTTCGCGTGTCCGAGCATCGCCGCGATATGCGACTTGTACTTGTCGCGGATCTCCTTCATGCGCGGCGAATCCGCGACGTAGTAGTCGCGATCGGGCATCTCGAGCCCGCCCTGGAGGAGGAAGGGGGAATACTTGGAGGGATCGTCGAGGTCCTGGGCGACCCAGAGACCGAACAGATTTGCGGTATCGAGGGCGGTCGCGTTCAGGACGTCGACGTCCGCGCGGAGGGAGGCGCCGAGCACGGTGGCGAGGGCCTTCGCGTCCTTGATCGCGGCGATCGACGTGAGCTCTTTCTTGATCGGCTCGAGCCCCTTCGCCTCGATGGCGCCCTCATCCATGAAGCTCGCGTAGTAGTCGCCGACCTTCTTCGCGTCGGGGCCGCTCCCGCTCTTGGCCGCGTCCTCGATGAGGTCGGCGGTGCGCTTTGCCGTCTTCTCCGCGGTGGCGGCGCCGGCGCCCCAGGTGCTGCGGTCGGCAGGAATCTCGGTGCCCTTGATCCAGCTGCCGTTCGCGAAGCCGAAGAAGTCATCGCCCGGGGCGACGCTGCGATCGATGCCCGCGAGATCGATGCCGGCCGGCGTGGCGGCGGCGGCCGACGTCACGGGCGCGGGCGTCGGCGCGGGCGCCGGCGCGGGCGGAACCGCCTGCGGCGGGGGCGGCGGCGAGGAGCAAGCGGCGGTCAGGAGGAGGAGAGGGAGGGCGTAGCGACGCGGCATGGCCGGCGACTCTAGCGCGCGTCGAGCCCGAGGTGGTCAAGGAGCTTCACGCCGCAGAAAAACGCGTCCGCGACGTCACTTCCGGGGTTCGGCCTCCAGGCCTCGACCGCGGCATCGTCGCTCGTGCGAATCGCGGTCGCGAGCCTCGGTCGGGTATCGCGGTCGCTCTGGTAGAAGGGCTCCTTCTCCGAGAGGCCGTCCGTCACGAGCGCGACCGCGCCCGCGTGATCGCCCTTCCGGTACGTCGCCGCCGCCTGGAGCGCGCGCCAGTCGAGCTCGAAGCGCTTCTTCGAGTAGCTGTCGATCTCGTGCGAGGCGCGCATGAACGAGGCGATCTCGATCGTGACGTCGAAGCGCTTCTCGACGAGCGTCATCTCGGCAACGGGCATCGCGCGGGCGGATGCGTTGAGGTTCTGGTGCGCCTCTTCCTTCATCGGCAGCTTCATCGCGTCGCGCATGAAGCGAATCGCCGGCTCGGGGTGATGACGCATCCGGTGCGCGAGCGCGGCATCGGTCAGCTTGCGGTAGGACGGGCGATCGGTGGCCCAGCGCTCGAGCTCTCGAAACCCGTCTTCGCCCATCATCGCGAGCGCGATGCGTGGCTCGGAGAGGTCCGGCGCCCGCGCGACGGAGTCGACGAGGAGCGCTCGCACGGCGGCGCGGTCCTGGAATCGAAATGCGAATTCGATGCGGGTGAAGTGATGATTTCGGTCGTCCGGCGCACGCGCGATTTGCGTCGCGTAGTTCTTCATCGCATGAGCCATGAAGTCGGCCATCGACATCTTGCGTTCGCGAGGGATCGTGACGTGGGCCGCCTCGACGGCAGGATCGTTCCCTCGCATCACGGTGAACGCCCAGGTGACGGTCGGCCCCTCCGCGTCCGGATGGACGCGCTCGAGGTGGTAGTGCGGACCGTCGCGTCCCGACGAGAGCGACGCGCCTTTCGGGCCGACGCTCGCCATGATGGGACGAAGCTCCAGCGCGGAGTCGGGGAGCCAGTCGAGGCCCATCCCCTCCAAGGTCGCGTCGAGGCTCTGCGAGAGCACGGCGAGGTCCTCCGCGACCTTGTCGTACTCCCTCGTCGACGCTCCGCGCCGGCACCCGAGCACGCCAAGGATGGCGATGAAGAGGACGAAGGCTCCGCGCACGCCCCCAGCTTAGGGGATCGCCGCCGTGGAGATCCGAAGTACGCGATACGGCGTGAAAGGCCCGCCTGGGGTCGTGGTCTGGTCGCCGAAATGGATCGGAGAACCAGGCCCGATCACCACATCCATGTCGCCGTCGGGTCGCGCCGCGAGATCGAGCTCTGCCGGCACGAAGCCGAGCGGCGCGAGCGGGAGGCGCATGCGCTCGACGATGAGGGGCCGCGCGTCGGCGCCGCTGTCGAGGAGCTCGAGGACGATCAGGGAGCTGCCGCGAGACCTCCTCGAGCACGCACGAGCAGCCAACGCCGACCACGGGCACGGTGTGCCTCGCGTAGGCGAGCGTCTTCCGCGTGTCGTGCGCGACGTAGGTCACGAAGACGCGCTCGCCGCGCGTGAAGAGGCGTGTGGTGACGATGTTGTCTTCGCCGGCGAGGCACTGCTCGCCGACGGGGCATGCGTCGCAGGTCACGCCGAGGTAGTTCGCGCGCGGGCAGGTCGAGTAGCTCTCGCCGATCTTGGCGGTGTGGGAGAGCAAATGGAAGCCGTCGATCTTCGTCGCGTCGTGGAGCCAGAACGCGCGGAGCTCGTCGCTTTCGTTGGCGCGAGTGACGAAGACGGGGGAGGTGACGCCGCCCTTCGTGACATACGCGAGCTCCAGCGTCGCGCCGAGGCCGCCGGTGCGCGTGCCCATCGACCATCGCTCGCGCGCGAACGTCTCGCCCTCGAGCAGATGAAGCGTGGAGGTCTCCTGAAAGAGTCCGACCGGCTCGCCGCTCGGGTCGGTGGTGATTCCGAAGTTGGGAATGGTCGTGGTCGTCGTGACCAGGCGAGGCGCGGACGGCAAGCCGCGGAGGAGCAAGACCGGACCGTTCGTGCGTGTCGCGAGAAATCCCTCCCCCGTGGCGGCGGTGAAGATCGATGGCCGGAAAGGAGGCGCGAACGGGACGGAGATCGAGGGCGCCAGCGACGGTCCGATCAGCACCCTGCTGCTCGTCATCGCGTCGTCCTCGCCGCTCAATACGAACGACGAAGAGGGAACTCCCGCCATCAGGACGGTCGCGGTGGGGCCGCTCCGGAACGAATAGGGAGGCGCGACTCCGCGCGTGACCGTCCCGTTGCCGGCGGCGTCGATGGATATGCGGTCGGAGTAAGCACGGTCATCGCCAGGCGATATTCCGCGCTGCGCGACGACGAGCTCCGTGCCTCCATCCGGGCCCACGCCAATCGCGATGGGACCGATGACGGACGGACAGTCGAGCGCGCGATCGTACGTGAGGAGGCATCGATTCTCGCTCTCGGGCGCGATGACGGGACCGCCGCCGTCCGGGGAAGACGCGTCGGCGGGCGCGCTCGCGTCGGGGATCGAGTCCATTCCCGGTACGCAGAGCGGCGCGGGCGCCGGCACGAGCTTGCACGGACCGGGCGGGACCCTGGCCGCGTCGAAGCCAGGCGACGACGCCGGCGCCGCGTCCTCTCCGCAGGCGAAGAACGCCGCCGAGCTCACTCCCACCAGACCGAGCGCCCCCGCCCAACGCCAGTCCATCTCTAAAAGGATAGCTTGTCAGGGCGGAGCAGGCCCGTTCATTCCACCATAGGTCATGTGAATCTGGAGCGGCCTGTCATCCGTCCACGGCGCATGAGGACGAGCGAGCTCGAGGACCGCGCCGCCCGCGCGGATGCGGAGACCGTCGATCTGATCGGCGCCGCTGTCACCGCCGTCGACCCGTTCTTCGGGTTCGATCGTCTTCGCCGCACGCGGCGGGACGGTGTAGGGCACGGTGAAGCGCGTCCACGAGGTGCCCACGGAGGCCGACCTCGACGCATAGACGACGCGGTGATGATCGAGCGCCTCCACGATCACGTTTCCGATCGCACGTGTGCTTCGCAGCTCGAAGGTGAGCGACTTCGGTGACTTCTCCGCGGAGCCCGCAGGATACGTGCCGCGCACCTCGAGGGGGGGAGGGACGGGCGCGGGAACGGTGTAGCTCGTCTCCCACGGCGCCGAGCGCGCGACCTCGTAGGTGTCGGCGTCGGTGAGACGCTTCGTGAGCGGTCCCACGTGCGAAAAGGCATTCGCGACGGGGCCGACCATCACGCGTGGCGGGCCGCCCGTGTCGACGACGAAGATCCCCATCGCGGGCGCACGCGCGCCCAGGTAGAGGACCTTCTGCTCCTCGGTCGATGTGAAGACGTCCGCGATGAGCCCTGCGGGCGTGAGCCCTTCTTGGCGGAGCCGGAAGAGATCGAACCACCAGCCAGTGAAGGACGGCGGTCCGCCCGTCCCGCCATAAGGACGAAGCTCGACGACGAGCTCGAGCCAGTGCTTCGCGGCGGGTGGGATCGGCTGACCGAGGAGCTCCCAGCGCGCGATCCTCGAGAGCACGCCGAGCGTCCGTGCGAGTCGATCGAAATATCCGACGATGCGGAGCTTGCCCTCCGGATCCGCGATCGTGGCGAGGGCCCTGCCGCGACGCGCGTACTCCGCGAGCGCGTCGTAGACGTCGGGCACCGGATCGACGAAGGCGTCCGGGATCTCGCAGCCGCCCTCGTCATACCCCTGTCCGACGACGAGCACGCTGTTGTGCCGGAGCTGCGCGTAACTGGCAATCGCGCCGTCGATGCGGAGATCGGCAAAGGCCGCCCCGCGCATGAACGAGGGTGTGGCGCCGGCCGGAGGCGTCGCGAGACTGCGGACCGCGGTGAGCCAGGGCCCGTAGAGGTCCTCGGTGGTCGTCGGCGCGGCGGCGAGCGTACGGGCGGTGGAGAGCGCCGGGCCGAGCGCCGGATATTGTGCGAGCTCGCTCTTGAGGTGATCGCGAGCGCGATCGTGCCCGAGCATGAATGCGATATCCATTGGCCCGATGAGGTGGCGATCGACGACCTCGGTATGTACGAGCGGGCGTGTCGCGAACGTGTCGGGCGTCACGCGTACGCCGAGGAGGGTGGCGATGGCGGGGAGCTCCCTCGAGCCCTCGGGCATCGGGTGGAGCCGCGCGGTCCGGCGAAAATCATTGCCGATCGCGGCGCGCAGGCGCTCGGGCGCGTCCTTCTCCGCGAGCGAGCCGATATTCGCCTTGGCGCGGAGGGCGGTGAGATCCGCGACGCTCAGGTCCTCGCGTCTTCCGGCCAGGACGCGCCAGGCGCGATCGATGGCCTCGATATCGTCGCGCGCGCGCGAGGCGCTCGCGAGCTCCGCGAGCGCGAGGGCGTCGAGCGCCTCGCGCGGGGTCTCGCGGGGATCCGCGGTGGGGGTGCTCGCGGAGCTTCTCGACGAGCGCGACACGACGTTGAGCTCGAATCGCGAGAGGAACATCGCGGAGCGGAAATAGGCCTTGAGGGTGGCGCTCGAGGCGTAGTGCCCGCGCGGCAGATATTGCGAATAGTCCACCCTGCGCGAGCGCCCGAAGACCTCGAGCGGCGCGAGCCCTTCCGCCTTTTCGAGGAGCGCGGTCAACGCTCGGGCCTCGGCGTCCACCCCATCGCCGGAGACGCTCGCGACGGGCGCGGAGGCGAGCAGCGAGCGCGCGACGGTGAGGTAGAGGTCGACATCGTGAACGACCTCCTTTGGCCATTTGCCGCTCTCCGCGATCGGCAAGAGCTGGCAGTGCATGGCCGCGAGGGCGCTCGCGGCGCGGGGCGCGAGGCTCGTCTCCTCGATGCGTGCGACCAGCCGATCGTTGGACGCGTAGACGGCGTGGAGCACCGCGTCGGCGGAGACCCAGAGCGGCAACTGGGATTGCCAGACCTCGTGCAGCGACTCCGCCCAGTCGCCTGCGCCGAGGCGTGCCGGCACGACGACGCCATCGCGCGCGAGCTGCGCGAGCTCGGCCTCGGTGAGGGCGAATCGTCGCTTCACCTTGTCGAGCCCGACGGGCGTGGTCCGGTGATCCCACGTCTTGCCGGCGGCGGCGGTCGTCGCCTTGCCGGGCGCCGGGAGCGCGAGCACCTCCGCGGTGGCGGCCTCGACCGTCTTGATCGTGACCTCGCAGGCGCTGATCTTCGGGTCCTGGCTCCAGGGCTCCTCGCGTGCGCCGACGGAGTCCTCGTCGGGCGGCGGCGGGGGCATCGCGTCGGGATCGGCGGACGTCGCATCGACGGGCAAAGGCGCCGCCGCGCAGCTCCCCTCCGCGGGAGCGGGGACGGCGGCAGGGACGGCCGCGTCCGGCGCGTCGAGGTGAGCCGTCCCCTTCGGCACCGCCGCCGCGCACGCGACGAGCAAGACGCAGAACGCCGCCCCCGATCCACGGATCGACATGAAACGAGAATACGCCCGGGTGGGGCCCCGGATTCCTCCAGCTCACGCACGGGCGGCGAGCACGAAGATCCCGAGCGAGGCGATCAGGCCGATGGCGAAGAAGAGCGTGCGGAGGGGCGGACGGTCGGCCATGTAGACGACGCCGTGAATGACGCGGCAGACGATGAAGACGAGCGAGAGCCGCGCCGTCCAGGCGGGATCGGCCTGCACGAGGTGGGCGACGATGACGGCAGGCGCGAAGTAGGTGAGCGCCTCGAGGCTGTTGGTGTGGGCGCCCTGCGCACGGGCGGCGCGACCGAGGAGGAGCTTCTCTTGAACGCGGGGCGTGTGGTTGTCGAGGTCCTTGCCGAACTGCTTCGCCCGCCACGGCGCGGCGAACGTGAACCAGACGTAGGGCAGGGCGACGGCCGCGAAGAGGCACCAGAACGGGATGGTCATGCCTCACGACGATCGATCCGACGCGCGCCGGACAAAAAAGATCAGCCCGAATTGGGTGCTAATAAATTAGCATCAAAGGGTTGCTAAATTCTTAGCACCTCACTACAACGTCTCTCGCGATGCCGAAGACGACTGCCCTGACGCGCCGTGAGCGCGAGATCATGGACATCCTCTATCGTCGTGGCCGGGCGACGGCGCACGAGGTCCTCGAGGATCTGCCGGATCCGCCGAGCTACTCGGCCGTTCGCGCGCTCCTTCGCTTGCTCGAGGAGCGGGGTCACGTGAAGCACACGATCGACGGCCAGCGCTATGTCTATGCGCCGGCCGTGACCCGCGGCGACGCGCGGAAGAGCGCCCTCACGCACCTCGTGAAGACGTTCTTTGGCGGCTCGGTGGAGGACGCCGTGGCCGCGCTCGTGGATCGCTCGAAGCTCTCGTCCGAGGAGCTGGATCGCCTCTCGGAAATCATCGACCGCGCCAAGAAGGAAGGCCGCTGACATGCTCTTTCATCTCGACTCCGTGCTCCGCGTCACGCTCATCCTCGGCGCTTCTCTCGCGGTGATGCCGCTGCTCTCGGGTCGTCCGGCCTCGGCACGACGCCTCGTGCTGGTGATCGCGTTCGTGGCGGCGGCGGCCGTCCCGCTGCTCCCCTCGCGCGTGGCGGCGCTCCACGTGGACGCGCCGGCGGCCTATCAGGAGCTTGCGGCGCGCATGATCGACGAGCCCGCGGTGGCGTCGTCCACGACCCCGGCGCCCGCGGCCACCGCTTCGTCGCCGGTGCCTTACGCGCTCCTCTGGCTCGTGGGCGCGCTCGCGGTGGGGGCGCGTTTCGCGCTCGGCTTCCTCGTGGCCGCATATCGAGCGCGCACCGCAGCGCGCGCACGCTCGTGGGATCGCCTCGTCGACGAGCGCGTCGACGTGCGCGTCTCTGCCGCTGTCCGTGCGCCCGCGGTGGCGGGGCTCGTGCGGCCGGTCGTGCTGGTGCCGGTGGAGTCGGCGTCGTGGAGCGATGACCGCAAGCGCTCCGTGCTGCTCCACGAGCTCGCGCACGCTCGCGCGCAGGATGTCCGGGTCCAGCTCGTCGCCGCGATCGTGTGTAGTCTGCACTGGTTCAATCCGCTGGCGTGGCTGGCGGCGCGGCGCCTGCGGCTCGAGCGCGAGCTCGCGGCGGACGAGGCGGTGCTCCGTGCGGGCGTGCGCGCGTCGAGCTATGCGGAGGATCTGCTCGCGATCGCGGCCGCGGCGCCGCTCGGGATGGTCGCGCTCGGGGAGAAGCCCCTCGTGCGTCGCATCGAGGCGATCGTGGGGGCGCGCCGTCCGCGTCGACTTGGCCGCGCCGCGCAGCTCGGCCTGGCGGCGGGCGCGGCGTCGACCGCGCTGGCGGTCGCGTGCACGGACGTGACGGAGGCGCCGAAGCGCCCGGTCGCCGATCCGGCCCCGGCCGCGACGACGCCGCCGCTCACGGCCATGGCTCCCGCTCGGAGCGAGTCGTCGCTCCAGCGCGCGGTCACGAGCGAGCTCGAGGGCTCGGTCGAGGTGTGGCGCGCGGACGGCGGTGCCATCCTCGTGCTGACCCCGAAGGGCGAAGTCCTCGCCGAGGCGGGCGATCCGGACCGCACGATCGTGGCGGGCTCGACGATGAAGCCGCTGCTCCTCGCGGCCGCGTTCGAGGCGGACGCGGTGCAAGAGGCGGACGTGGGCGACCTCCTCGCGACGTCGAGCAATCCGGGGTTCACGCGCATCTTCGAGCAGGTGGGGCGCGAGGAGGTGCGCCGGGTCCTCCAGGGCTTCCACTTCGCGACGCCTGCCACCCTCGACGCGCCGGCGGCGATCGGCGCGACGATGACCGCGACGCCACGCCAGGTCGCGCGCGCGTACGCGTCCCTCGCGAACGGCGGAGACGGCGTGGTGTCCGAGCGCACCGCGACCCGCGTCACCAGGATGATGGAGGGCGTGGTCGTGTCCGAGAAAGGCACCGGCAAGAAGGCGCGGGTCGAGGGCACGCGCGTCGCCGGCAAGACGGGCTCCTCGGACTGGACCGCCAACGACGCGAAGCACACCTATGCGAGCTTCGTCGGCTTCGTGCCGGCCGACCGTCCGCGCTTCGTCATCTATGTCGGTATCGAATCCCCGAAAGGCGATCATCCGTGGGGCGGCGAGGTCGCGGCCCCGGTCTTCGCGCGTCTCGCCTCGCAGCTCCGATGATCTCTCCGATCCGACGGCGTCGAAGTCGATCGAACCCGAGAAACGGATCGAAGAGGCGGAGGCCATGCTCCGGAGCCAAACGCCGGGGCCGCCCGCGATGGGGCGACGACGGTCCGCGGGATTCGCCCCGCGCTCTTTCGCGAGTCCTCTCAGGTCGACGAGCGATCAGCGCCGGCCCAGGAGCGCGGCGATTCGATCGAAGTCGGCGTCGGTGAGGTGTGCCACCCGCGTCCGGGCGAAGCGCACGAGCTCGAGCCATCGCATGTCGAGCACGACGAGGTTCGGGGCTTCGATGACGACGACGTATCGTTCGTCGGTCGAGAGCCATGCGGGAAAACGCGATATCGTGAGCCCGCGTGGAACGTCGGTATCCGCGAGCCGGGGCTGGAGCCGCCTCGCGAAATACCAGGTCGGAGCGTCGTGCGTGACCGCGACGGCGATCTCGCCCTGGCTCGGTACGGCGGTGATCCCGAGCGTAAGGCGGTGATCGTCGAGCTGGATATCCTCTCTCGGGAGCTGCATCGATGCCTCCTCGACGAAGTAGCCATCGAAGACGCGCCAGGACCGCAGTCGCCGATATCGCCCGAACGTGAGGAGCGTCTCCGGTCCGCAGAACCAGGCGTGATCACCGTCGTCGCCATGGAGCGGCTTGCGCGCGACCACCTCGAGCTCGTCGCCGCGCACGTCGAGGACGACGAGCTCCTTCGTGAGGTCGATCGCGATCGCGACTCGTCCGCTCGCCGGCTCGGTCGCGAGGAGCGACATCGTCTCGCCGGGGGCGAGGTCGAGAGCCCGCCGTTCGATGGCCGGTCCTTCACTCTTTCCGAGCCAGACGCACCTGGGCCCGACGACGATGAATCCTCCCGGGACCGCGTCGAGGTAGATGCCGTGTGCCTCGATCTCGTCGAGGAGCACCTCGCGCGCGCCTCCGGGCAGGCGATGCCGCACGAGGCGCCAGCGCCTGGGGGCGGGCACCTCGGACCACTCCAGATGAACGATGGCGTCCCCGAGGTGCCTCGAGGTCTTGTCGGTCCATATCGGACGGTCGCCGAGCACCTCGATCGAGTCGATGCGCTCCCCGTCGCGCACGCGGTAGACCTCGATCTCCGCTCGCTCCTGGATCAGGGGCAAGACCGCGATCTGGGAGGAGTCGGGCGAAAAATGGAGGTGGTGGCTCGAGCGCACGGGCAGCGACGTCACGCGCGCCCGATCGGCCGCGCCCGCGAGCTCGTCCGCGTCGAGCCCGACGAGGCGTGCGAACAGGGCTCGGTCCGTCTCGTCGTCGGACTCCCATTCACGGATGTCGCGCACGATCGCGACGGCGCGATCGAGGCTCGTCTCGCGGACGGTCGGCCAGGGCGAGCGGATCCGGTGCGCCTCCCAGTCGAACGTGGAGCTGTCGTCGGGTGGAAAATACGCCAGCCCCGAGCGCGCCCCGAGCGCGCGCCACACCTCTGCGAGGACCCACTGGAAGCTTGGCGCGTCGTCGAGCCCGTTCGCATCGAGGAGGAGCCGTCCGGGCTCGTCCGCGCCGAGGTGCGTGGCGTGAAGGAGCACGCGCGCCGCGCCCGCATCGAACACGACGGCGAGGTCGTAGTAGAGGTCATCGCCGCGCTCGAGCAGGTGATAGAATGCGATGGGGACGCGGTGGCGGAGACCGAGCGCGCGCAGATACGCGAGCACGTGTTCGGGCGGCGCGACACCGCGAAGCCAGGGAAAGCGGCGCGCGACGCGCTGGTTGGCGAGGAGCGTGTCGAGGAGCGAAGCGGCGCTGCCGGCGGAGGCGCCGGGGGCCCGCCATTTCTCCGGCCCGCCCAGCTCCTCGGGGACCTTGACCGCGAGCAGCCCGCGCGGGGGTGGGGCGTAGGGCGCGTCGGGCCCGCGGGGCACGGCGTAGACGTGGTCGCCGAGCACCAGGTGGTGGGAGAGCGCCTCCCCCAGCTCGGGCCTCATCCGCGCAAAAATGCGGCTCCGGCCCATCCGTTCATTTTACGTGTAAGGCGCAGCGGAGTCCCGCGTCAGCAGCGACCGGTGGCTCGAGCTGTGCGTGCGCGGAGCCGCGTGCGAACCATGAATGCTGTTGCGGCCCGGCGTGCCTCTGTGGCCCCGGCTGCGCGTGCGGTCGCAGGTGTGAGTGCAGCAGCGCCGAACGCGGCTGATCGAAAGGGCAGGGCCCTGCGATAGTCTCACCCGTGGACGCATGCGCAGGGCCCGCAACACTCCGATCTCGCTCACTCTCGGTGTGCTCCTCGCCGCCTGCGGGTTGAGCGTCCAGGGCATTGCTCCCGAAGGAGGCGCGGACGCGGGCGCCGACGTGAGCACCGTCGCTCCTCGCGACAGCGCCTCCGCCCAGGACGACGCCGAGGCGCGGGACGCGGCGGATGGCTCCGGCGATGACGACGACGACGACGACGACGACAACGCCGACGCGTCCGCCGACGCGGACGCGTCCGCCGACGCCGATGCGTTCGCCGACGCGTCCGCCGACGCGTCCACCGACGCCGGCGGCGCGTCCCTCGCGCTGCGCGCGCTCCAGTTCGACGGCGTCGACGACTTCGTCCGCATGTCGCGGCCAGTCGCGGACGATTTCACGCTCGAGGCCTGGATCCAGACGACGGTATCGGGACCTGGCCCCAATTTCTGGGATGGCCCGCCGGTCTTCCACGCCGACGTCGACGGGCCCAATTCCGATTTTGGCTCGTCGATCCAGAATGGCAAGCTCGCCTTCGGAATGGGCGCCCCGGATCTCACCGTGGTCGGAGCGACCAACGTCGCGACGGGGAGCTGGGTTCACGTCGCCGTCACGCGCGTGAAGAGCTCGGGGACGGTCACGCTGTTCGTGAACGGCGTGCAGGACGGGCAGCGCACGGGCATGAGCACGGCGACGCTCTCGGCGAATCCAAAGATGGATATCGGCGCGAACTTCAATAATGGTCATTTCTTCAAGGGCCTCATCGACGAGATCCGTGCTTGGAACATCGTCCGTACGCCGGCGCAGATCCTCGCGACGATGAAGACACCGCTCAATGGCAACGAACCGGGCCTCGTCGGCTACTGGCGCTTCGACGAGGCCTCCGGCGACGTCGCCTCGGACACCTCCTCGACTCAGGCGCAAGGGGCGCTCGGCAACGGCGACGCGGGCGCGCGTCCCCAGCGCGTCCCGTCGACCGCCTTCTGAGCCGAGCGCTGCGGGCCTTGCCGACGACGAGGCTGCCGCTCACGTCCGCGTAGTTGTTGCACACGTGCGTGCCGGGCGCGCTGCAGGTCCGCAGCTTGATCGAGTGATAGCCGGTCCCGGCCGAGGCCGCACCTTGCTGCTGGGCCAGCTCCCCGTGTACTCCACGCACGGGAGGCTGTGCGCTCCCGCCAGAGTGGTCGGTTCCCCCCCCGGAAACCGAAACCTCACCCTAGCTGGCCGTCGGGCGGTTGCGTATACGGGTCTCCACGTAGGCGAGCATGCCCGCCCCGCAGAGGCCGCCCGCGGCGACGACCATGACGATCAAGGGCAGCATGGGGAAGGGCACGCGGACGGCGGTTGGATCGACGTGGCAGTGCGCGGCGAGCCCGGCGTTCAGGCGACTCACGCCTTTGGCGAATCCACCGAACAGGCTGGCGCGGTAGTAGAACGCGCCGCCCAGGGAGAGCGTCGGCGCGGCGATCAGGAGGGCCGCCTTCGGGGAAGGGAGCTCCGGGCAGGCTTCGGCATGCGCCTCGACGTAGGCGCGGGCGAAGACGAACGCCGCGAAGGGGAGCGCCAGGAGCGGGGCGAGCCAGTAGCCCGTCGCGTGCCAGATCGTGCACGGGTTCGCGTGCTGGAGCGGATCATGCGAGCCGCCGTAGAACAGGCTCATCGTGGTGTACTCGAGCGCCTTGTAGACGCTGATACCGCCGAAGAGCACGAGGAACAGCCGGAGCATGGCGTGCCGAGGCCGGAGGAGGAGGGCGGCGAGGCCAGTGAGGAGGTTCACGGCGATGCCGCCGCTGTCGACGACGATGGCTTGCCACCGCGCCATTCCCTCGGGCGCGGAATATCCGGCGCTGCCCGTGAAGTCGGGATTCAGGACGAGGTGGAAGTCCTTCGCCCCGAAGAGCCACGCCGGAAAAAGGTGTCCGAGGACCTCGTGGACGACGAGGCCCGTGAACCCGGCCACCACGGCAAGGACGGCAAAGAGCCCCACACGCCTGATCCGTACGAACCTCATTCGTCGACGAAACGTAGAACGGTCGAGTTCATTCCGACCGATCGTCGATTCATGGGACCAAAGGGCGTGGGAAGCGTCGTCGGATCAGAGCGCGACGGACGCCGACTTCGTCGTCTGCAGGTCCGGCGGCGACGCTGGGCGCTGAGCACGGCCCCGCCACCGATCGAGAGCGCTCGTCCTCCACCTCGGCGATGAAGGAGGCGGCGGACTGCATTGCGGCGACCCGTGCGAAGAGAAGTCCGACCCGTGCGCGCGGCCGAGGACGCGTGCCCTGCACGTCACTCGTGTGACGACGACGATCAGGACGACTGCGAGTGAGCTTCGCGGTCCCGTAGAGGTGATCCGGCCTCAGCCGGCGCCTGGATCGGTCCGGGCCAGCGGTTCGGAAAGCGCGCGTTACGACGCCGGGAATGATCCCTACATCTCGGCCCCGCGCCACGCGCGCGATTCTCGGGACTTACGGTCGGCCGGCGCTTCGGTCCGCGACTTGCGCTTGGTGGTGTTCATGAAGAATTCCGCTCTCATCGGTTCGGTCATGCTCGGGTTCGTGATGGTTGCATGCAGCGGGACGAGGGACGAGGACACCATCGCGGCCGACCGGAGCGCGCTCGCGGCGGCCGTCGACCAGAGCCAGTACGCGACCGGTCCGAATGCATGCAGCGCCGTGCACGTGACGTGCGGCGACAGCGAGCAGGAGCCGTCCTACGCCCGCTCGACATCGACGTCGAAGGCGGGGGACGTCGAGGTTCACGCCCTCGGCATGTACGAGACGCGCTCCGATCACGGCTTCGACTATCACCCGCGCGGTCACGCCACGATCACGCTCACCCGGAAGGGACGCCACGCGCTCGTCCTCAGTGCGTACGAGCCGACCGACTTCGAGATCGTCGTGGGTCCCGCGCGGAGCTCGTCGGGGTCCTCGTCGATGGCTACAGCGATCACATCGTGATCGCGCCGGCTGGCGTCCCGGTCGAGAATCGGAGCGGCGAGGCCAGCCATCGCTCCGCTTGCAGCTTCATCTGGCCGAGCGACACGGGCGGCTGCGATACCCCCGTCTTCGCGGGCGAGGCGAAGCAGAAGTTCGGCGCCCTCACCGACTTTGCTGGCTGCTACACGGCCACTGCCTTCGAGATCACCGACGACGCTCCCGGTTGCGCGCCTGGGCCGCCGGCCGAGCCCGCGCACACACCGGAAGGCGAGCCCTCCTCCGTGCCGGTCGTGCGCTGAGGCGGCCGAGTCAGCCTCGGCAAATCGCGGCCCTGATGCGCTTTCACCGGCGATGAGGCTCGGCTCAGCTCTGCTCAACGAGCGAAGTTGCGCTTCGCCTCGGCCGGGACGTTGGGATGTTTGAGGAGAAGCTTCGCGAGGCCGACGTTGCGGCGCACGACGTTGAGCTTCAGCAGGTGAGCCAGGAGCGCGGGCGGCGTGGCTGACCAGCGCGCGAGGTTCTGAATGAAGACGATGGAGTAGTTGCTCTTGCCACAGAGGATGTTCGTCGCGTGCATGTCGAGCGTGACCTGCACGAGGAGAATGAGGCACCGGCCCTCGGTCTTCCAGAGCAGCGAGGCCTTCTCGTCCGAGCCGGCGGTGAGGAACTTCTTGCGGAACACGTCGCGCACCAGCCCGCGCGTCCGCTCGGGGACATCGCGATCGATCGCGATCTTGTAGGTGTCGAGCAGCATCTTCGGGCCCATGATCCGGTTCAGGATCGTGGTGGGAAGGAGCGGATTGCGGAGCAGGCGGCGCTGCGTCTGCGCGTCCTTCAAGAAGTCGGCGCGGCGCGCGATGCACTCGAGGCCCATCTGCGAGCGATGGTGAAACGCGACCAAGCGTGCGTGGTTGAGCCCGGCGTGGGGATTGGTGAGGACGGCGTTGATGACCTGCGGATCGGGGTCGAAGCAGAGCGCGAGGAGGTCGGTCCCGGTCTTTTCCATGCCCGCCTTGAGCCGCGCGTCGCGGGGCTCTCCCGCGTATCGCTCCATGTAGACCTTGCGATAGTCCGCCTCGTTGCGGGCCTCCGCCTCGTCGAGCTCCTTGTCCGACTCCGCCTCTTGCGACTCCTCGTCCTCGGTTTCGCTCTTCTCGGCCTCGCGTGCCTCCTCTTCCTTCCGTGCCTCCTCTTCCTTCCGTGCCTCTTCCTCGCGCGCCGCTCGCTCGGCCTGCCGTGCCTCCTCGTCGCGCTCGCTGCCCGTCTTCGAGCTGCGCGAGCCCGAGACGGGGGCCGCGCTCCCCTCGGCGGCCCCGCCGCTCACCTCGATGGCGCCCTCCGCCTCGAGGCGGTTGACGATGTCGACGATGCGGCTCTCCTCGAAGCCCGTGAGCGCGACGAGCTCCTTCACGGAGGTGCTCCCCTCGACGCGCGAGAGCAGGAAGCCCTCCTCGGGGGAGAGCCGCAACCGCTGCATGTCGAGCTGCTTGGGTCGAATCGCCTTCATGAGCTCCCCTGCGACACCGGCCTCCCCTCGGAGAGCTGCGCGACACGACTCAACCGACCCGCGCGAGCCGTGCTGGGAACGTACCAGCGCACACGTGTGCCGCCAATCCTCGCGGCATCGCGGTCTGTAGAGATAGGAGCGTCAGCAGGCGCGCGCGACCAAGCTTGGTTTGTCGCACGGTTCCATGGGGAGTCGGCGACATCGTACCCATCGCGGAGCGCCTCGGCGCACAGCGGCACGCGAGCGCCTGGTACAGCGGGTTGCCAGCGCAGGTGCCCGCGATGTGTATGGCGTCAGTCAGAGCGATTGCACGCTCAGACTACGGACCCGAATCGTCGGCTTCCGCGTCCGGCGGTGAAGCGGGCTGGCCTGCATCTTCGAGGCCCGATGCGCTTGCCCGACACGACGCGGTGGAGGCATCTCCATAGGGGACCACGACGTTTCGATTTTGACACACGCTTGCGGCGTACTGAATGGCGGTCCTGATCTTGGGGTCGCCGGACTCCGAGTCATCGTAGAAGCAGAAGTCCGTGTTCAAGATCAATGGAGTGCACTGGCACGTGTCGTCGATCGCGTAGAAGCCCGACGGAACGCAGCAGCTGCAAAGCGGCGTGTTCTCGAACGCTGGTTCGAGGCAGACCCGATCGATGCCCTTCTGGAGAGACAACGTTGCCTCCTGACAACTCGACGGACGGCAAGAAGCACCGGACAAAGGCAACGAGCAGACGAGTACGAGCGCCACGAGGCCGGCGACGGCCATGATGTCGGCAGGCGTGCGAGAGGCCTTCTGCTTCATTGCTTCTTCCCCGCGGCAACGGTTTCCTTGGCGGACTTGCCGATCGGCAAGGTCGCGAAGATCCCCCCAGTGGTGACCATCAGCCCGTAGAAAGCGAATCCGCTTGGGTCCTGACCCGTCCGAGCGACTCCCGCCGTCGCACCGATCGTGACGATGCCGAGCGAAGAGTTACCCGTGCCAGCGGTGAATCCAATCAGCGTGGCGATGTAAGGACGGAGCTCGGCGTTTCCCTCGCAGGGCAACGTGTCTTCGAACTTGCCGCCTCCCGCTTTGCAGCCGCCACCCGAGGTGGCCTTTTGCGCGAGCTCGAATTGCGGCGAGATGATGGCGGTATAGAGGCTGGCATCGAAGCTTATGAAGGAATTGAGCGGCTTCCGAAATCCGATGGTTGGGACTCCCACGTTCTGGGAGGAGCCGCAGCGTCCTTTGCCGCGGCGACGGTGGGGGCGCGCGACTCGGGGGCTTGAGCCGCGTCGGGAGCTGCGGCGGCGGTGGGTGCTGTCAGTGTGAAGTGTAGAATGCAAGTTGCGCCGATCGTCGTTCGTACAGCCGTCCGTCGCATGACTCTGCCTCCCCGTGAGAGTCGACAGAATCGACGATTGTGGCGATTCGACAATGAGGGATAACCCTTAGGTCTCCCGGCTCGCGGCGTTACTTCGGGGCGAGGCGATCGCGATGGGCGCGGAGGGCTTCGAGGACGAGGGGGCGGAGCTCGGCGCCTCCCGCGGTGTCGAGGTGGTGGAGGAGCTCACGGCGCATGCGCGGCTCCCAGAAGCGCGCGATGTGGCTGGCGACACCCTCGAGGGCAGCGTCGCGCTCGGGCTCGGCCTCGAAGAAGCGGCCGATGTCGTTGGCCATCTTCACGAGCTTCTCGGCGTTCATTGGCCCTCGCGGACGACCGGGAGGTAACGCTTCTGCGCTGCGTCTTCGTCGCGGAAGCGCGCTTGCCACTCGGCGGGCTCCGCGTTCGGACGCACCTCGACCGCCGTGACCTTGTACTCGGGGCAGTTCGTCGCCCAGTCGGAGTTGTCCGTCGTCACGACGTTCGCGCCCGACTCGGGATGGTGGAACGTCGTGTAGACGACGCCCGGTTGCACGCGATCCGTGACGGTCGCGCGGAGGGTCGTGACGCCCTTGCGGCTCTTTAGCTCCACGCGATCGCCAGTGCGGATGCCGCGGAGCTCGGCGTCGGCGGGGTGGATCTCGAGGAGGTCCTCGGCGTGCCACGCGACGTTCTCCGTACGGCGGGTCTGGGCGCCGACGTTGTACTGGCTGAGGATGCGGCCCGTCGTGAGGAGGAGTGGGTACTTGCGTGTCGTGCGCTCCTCCGTGGGGACGTACTCCGTGAGCATGAAGCGGCCCTTGCCGCGAACGAACTCGCCGACGTGCATCGTGGGCGTGCCCTCGTGCGCCGCGTCGGTGCACGGCCACTGGATGCTGCCGAGGCGGTCCAGCTTCTCGTAGCTGACGCCCGTGAAGGTGGGGGTGAGGCGCGCGATCTCGGCCATGATCTCGGAGGGATGCGAGTAACGCATCGGATAGCCGAGCGCCTCCGCGAGGGCGCAGGTGATCTCCCAGTCGGCCATGCCGCTCTTCGAGGGCATGACCTTGCGGACGCGGTTGATGCGCCGCTCGGCGTTCGTGAACGTGCCGTCCTTCTCGAGGAACGAGGAGCCCGGGAGAAAGACGTGCGCGTACTTCGCCGTCTCGTTCAGGAAGAGGTCCTGCACGATGAGGCACTCGAGCGAGGCGAGGGCGGCGGAGACGTGCTGCGTGTCGGGGTCCGACTGCGCCACGTCCTCGCCCTGCACGTAGAGGGCCTTGAAGCTGCCGTCGACGGCGGCGTCGAACATGTTCGGGATACGAAGACCCGGCTCGGCGTCCACCGTCACACCCCAGGCCTCGTCGAAGAGGGCGCGCACCGCTGGCTCCGAGACGTGGCGATAGCCCGGGAGCTCGTGCGGGAACGAGCCCATGTCGCACGAGCCCTGCACGTTGTTCTGGCCGCGGAGCGGGTTCACGCCGACGCCCGGACGACCGATGTTGCCGGTGACCATCGCCAGGTTCGCGATGCCCATCACCATCGTCGAGCCTTGCGAGTGCTCCGTCACGCCGAGGCCGTAGTAGATCGCGCCGTTCGGGACGCTCGCGAAGAGGCGGGCCGCGCCGCGGATCTGCGCCGCCGGGACGCCCGACTCGGCCTCCGTCGCCTCGGGCGAGCACTTCGCGTCGGAGATGAACGCACGCCACTTCTCGTAGGCCTTGGGCTCGCAGCGCTCGCGGATGTAGTCCTCTTTCGCCAGGCCCTCCGTCACGATGACGTGTGCGAGCGCGTTGACGACCGCGACGTTCGTCCCGGGCCGGAGCTGGAGGTGGTAGGAGGCCTCGACGTGCGGGGAGCGCACGAGATCGATCGCGCGCGGGTCGATGACGATGAGCTTCGCGCCCTCGCGGAGCCGTCGCTTCATGTGCGAGGCGAAGACCGGATGCGCGTCCGTGGGGTTGGCGCCCACGACGATGACGCAGTCGGCCTCGTCGACGGAGTCGAAGTTCTGCGTGCCCGCGGACTCGCCGAGCGTCTGCTTCAAGCCGTAGCCCGTCGGCGAATGACAGACGCGCGCGCAGGTGTCGACGTTGTTGTTCCCGAACGCGGAGCGAACGAGCTTCTGCACGAGGAACGTCTCCTCGTTCGTGCAGCGTGACGAGGTGATGCCGCCGACGGAGCTCCGGCCGTATTTCGCCTGGATCCGCCGGATCTCGGAGGCGGCGTAGGTGAGGGCCTCCGGCCACGAGACCACGCGCCAGGGCTCGTGCATGCTCGCGCGGATCATCGGCGAGACGACGCGGTCGCGATGTGTGGCATAGCCCCACGCGAAGCGACCCTTCACGCACGAGTGGCCGTGGTTCGCGCCGCCGTCCTTGTCCGGCACCATGCGGACGACCTCTCCGCCCTTCACCTCGGCGCGGAACGAGCAGCCGACGCCGCAATACGCGCACGTCGTCTTCACCACGTGGGTGGGCTGGCCGCTCTGCTCGATCGATTTCTCGGTCAGCGTCGCGGTGGGGCACGCCTGGACGCACGCGCCGCAGGAGACACATTCGGACGAGAGGAAGTCGGCGGCGCCGGTCGCGATCTTCGAGTCGAAGCCGCGGCCGAGCACGGTGAGCGCGAAGGTGCCCTGCGTCTCCTCGCAGGCGCGGACGCACCGCGAGCACACGATGCACTTCGCCGGATCGAAGCTGAAATACGGATTCGAGGTGTCCTTCGGGAGGTCCGTATGGGTCTCGCCGCCGGTCCCGTAACGGACCTCGCGAAGCCCCACCACGCCCGCCATCTCCTGCAGCTCGCAGTTGCCATTCGCGGTGCACGTGAGGCAGTCGAGCGGGTGATCGGAGATGTAGAGCTCCATCACGTTGCGACGGAGCGTCGCGAGCTTCGGCGACTCCGTCTTCACCTTCATCCCCGGCGCGACCTCCGTCGTGCACGAGGCGGGGAAGCCGCGGCGGCCCTCGATCTCGACGAGGCAGAGACGGCACGAGCCGAAGGGCTCGAGGGAGTCCGTCGCGCAGAGCTTCGGGATGGCGACCCCGGCGAGGGACGCGGCGCGGAGCACGCTCGTGCCGGCGGGGACGCGCACGTCCCGGCCGTCGATGGTGACGGTCACGGCCTCGTCGCCCGTCCTCGCGGGCGTGCCCCGATCGAGCTCCTTCACCGAATACATGGCTCGTCCTCCTCTTTCACGGCGGCCGCGTTCACGGCTGCTGACCGTTTCGCGCGAGCCCGAAGTCCTCGGGGAAATGGCGGAGCGCGCTCTCGACCGGATACGGCGTGAGCCCGCCGAGCGCGCAGAGCGACGCATGGGTCATCGTCTCGCAGAGGTCGCGCAGGATCGCGAGCTCGCGTGCGGGCGTGGGTTCGGGCGCGGGCGCGGTGCGGCTCCGCGATGACTTGATGAGATTGTCCACGAGCTCCACGCCTCGCCGGGACCCGACGCGGCACGGCGTGCACTTGCCGCACGACTCCACGGCGCAGAACTCGAGCGCGAAGCGCGCCATCTTCGCCATGTCGACCGTGTCGTCGAAGACGACCACTCCGCCGTGTCCTAGGAGCGCCTGCTTCTCCGCGAGCGCTTCGTAGTCGAGCGGCGTGTCGAGCTCGGATGCCGGCAGATACGCGCCGAGCGGCCCGCCGACCTGCACCGCGCGCACCGGGCGACCGGAGGCGGTGCCGCCGCCGAAGTCGTGAATGAGCTCGCGGAGCGTGAGGCCCATCGCCTTCTCGACGAGGCCACCGTGCTTCACGTTGCCTCCGAGCTGGAACGCGACCGTGCCTCGCGAGCGGCCCACGCCGTAGTCGCGATAGAAGTCCGCGCCCCGGTCGAGGATGATCGGCACCGACGCGAAGGTGTTCACGTTGTTGAGCGCGGTCGGCTTGCCGAAGAGGCCGGCGACCGCGGGCACCGGCGGCCGGAAGCGGACCTCGCCACGCTTGCCCTCGAGGCTCTCGAGGAGCGCCGTCTCCTCGCCGCACACGTAGCTCCCCGCGCCGCGACGCAGCTCGAGGAAGAACGCATGGTCGGTGCCGCGAACGCGGGGGCCGAGGAGCCCCGCCTTCTCGGCGACGGCGATGGCGCGGACGAAGAGGCGCTCCGCGTCGGGGTACTCGGAGCGGAGATAGACGAAGCCGCGCGTCGCTCCGATCGCGACGCCGGCGATGATCATTCCTTCGATGAGGACGAACGGATCGCCCTCCAGGATCATGCGGTCGGAGAAGGTCCCGGAGTCGCCCTCGTCTGCATTGCAGACGACGTATTTTTGCGTCGCCTTCGTCTCGAGCGCGGTCTTCCACTTCACGCCCGTCGGGAACGCCGCGCCGCCGCGCCCGCGGAGGCCGGAGCGCGTGACCACGTCCACGATCTCGGACGGCGTCAGGCGGAGCGCGGCGTCGAGGCCGCGGAGGCCGCCGTGGGCTTCGTAGTCGGCGAGGTCGAGCGGATCGATGATCCCGCAGCGCGCGAAGGTGAGCCGCTCTTGCCGCTTCAGGTAGGGGAGCTCGTCGGTCAGGCCGAGCCGCAATGCATGCGCGCCGCCCGCGAGGAGATCGCTCGCGACGAGGGAGGGGACATCGGCGGCGGAGACGGGCCCGTAGGCGATGCGACCGGATGCGGTCGCGACCTCGATCATCGGCTCGAGCCAGAGGAGACCGCGCGATCCGTTGCGGACGACCTCGACGCCGGGCACCTTCGCGAGCGCCTCTGCGACCTCGTCGGCGCCGACCGAGCGCGCGGAGGCGTCGAGCGGGACGTAGACCTTCGTCACGTGCGCTCCGCGAGGTCGCGGGCCGCGAGCTCGTCGAACCGCGCCGTGGACACACGGCCGTGGAGGCGCCCGTCGATCATGACGGACGGCGCGCACGCGCAGTTGCCGAGACAATACACGGGTTCGAGCGTGACACCGCTCGTGCTCGTCTCGTGGTAGCCGCAGCCGAGCTTGTCCGCGATGTGTGCCTCGAGCGCGGCGCCGCCGACCGCCTGACACGCCTCGGCGCGGCACACACGAAGCACGTGGCGCCCCGGCGGGGAGCGGCGGAAGTCGTGGTAGAAGCTGACCGTCCCGAGGACCTCCGCGCGCGAGAGGTTCAGCGCCTGGGCGACCGTCGCGATCGCCTCCTCCGGGATCCATCCGAGCTCGTCCTGGATCGCGTGGAGGACGGGGAGGAGGGCGCCGGCGCGCTCGCGATGCGCGGCGAGCGCGCGTTGGATGACGTCGGCGGCGTTCGCGGGATCGCTCACGATTCCGAGTCTAGCAAGAGCCGCGCGCGGCGAGCGGTCGCCGAGTGCTCGCCCGGCGACACGGCCACGATTTCGCGTCTTTCCCCCCCCGTTCGGGGGGTGGTCGGTCGGGCGACGGTCGGTGACCCTGGAGGCACCATGCCGGTCGTTCGACGCTCGGGTCTTCGTACGCTTGCGCTGCTCCTCGTCGCCACCATGCTCACGCTGGCGGCCAGCGTCCTCGTTCCCGCTTGTGGCTCGGACGAACCGTTGGCGTCCACGCCCGCCCGCGTTCCAGAGGCCGGCGCCGGTCTCACGCTCACCCTGACGCCGACGGACTGCGAGGCCGGCTTCGTCCTCGCGCCATCGAGCCGGCAGACGTTGAAGGTCACCGTTCGCGATCCCTCCGGAGCGCCGTCGAAGGGGACCGAGGTGCTCTTCGTCGCGCCCGACGCCCCCGAGGTCGCGACCGGCGCGTTCGACCCGCCCGATCCGCGCGGGCCCACCTACGGTCGCGCGCGCACCGGAGACGACGGCGTCGCTGCGATCACCTTCGTCGCTGGAGCGGCGGGCGCCTTCCTCGTCGATGCGCTGCCCGTCGGCGCCGTGGGTGGCGCCACGTTCGCGATCACGGTGAACGCCGACGGAACGAAGCCGAGCGCCTCGCTCAAGGACGCCCGGTGCCGGCTCGAGCGCGAGCTGCTCTCCTCCGACGAACGGACGCGCAAGGAGCAGCTCCTCCACGGGCCATTCTTCGTCCCACCCGGCGCGAAGATCCAGCCGGCGGGCTCGGCCTCCGAGGCCGTCGACATCGGTGCAGCCTCGCTCGTGTTCTGGGTCGACGAGAGGTCGCGGCGCAAGTACGAGCACGCGACTCGCTTCGTCCTCCTCGACGCGGCGGACATCGCGAGCGCACCGAAGATCGTGGAGGCTCGGTACTGGCCGGAGCTCGTCTTGCCGGGAGGTGCCCCGGCCACGCTACGCTCGCCCGCGGTCACGAGCCGAATCGCGGCCGAGACCAGCGCCTCCTCGAGGACAGCGTCGCGACGAGCCCCGTCGGTGCGGACCGGCCCCACCGCTGCTCCGACCGCGGGTGGCGGGCCGGGCGAGAAGGTGTGCGCCGTCGTCTTCTATGGCGAGGAGGGCAGCTACCTCGCTCACGACGCCAACAACGCCCGCAACTTCTTCGTGAACCAGCTCAAGATCCCGGTGTTCGCGAAGACCGACGGCGCGGGCAAGCTCGTCCAGCCGACGTTCGCGGACCTTCCGCTCTTGCTCGCCGCCGCGAAGCAGTCCGGCTGCACCAAGATCATCCTCTACATGAGCTCGCACGGTGGGAGCTCGGGGCCGACGAAGATCCGGTTCGATCCGACGCGAACGCAGCTCGACACCATCAACTGGGAGGACCTCGCGGAGGTGCTTCGGCCCAACCTCGACAGCAGCACCAAGCTGAGCGTCATCCTGGACGCCTGCTATTCGCAGAACGGGGCGAAGATGTTTCAGGAGCTCGGCGTCGACGGAGAGTTCCTGGCGGCGGCGGACGAGGCGAGCGAGTCCGGCGCGGGCGTTCTCTGGCACGACGGCGGATTCGGGTACTCGTCCTATTTCACCGACGCCTTGATCACGTCGTGGTCGGACGGCGCCGCCGACAAGAACGGTGACGGTCAGATCACGCTCGACGAGGCGTTTCAGCGCGTGCAGGCCGAGGGAGACGAGGACGTCCTCGATCCGAAGCCGCACTACACTCCGCTTCTGAAGGATGGGCGCGCGTTCTCCCCGGCGATCCCCGCCGCCGACATCCCTTGCCCGGGCGTCGAGGTGAGCTTCGAGGTCCCGACGCCCAAGCCGGTGACGCTATCGGCCGTCGGAGACGTGACGGTGGCCGACGAGTCCATCGCGACGGCTTCGTTCATCCGCGTGCTCTTCGACACGACGAAGAACGGGGCGGCCACGGTCCGGTTGAAGGGGGAGAAGCCCGGACAGACGACCTACTCGATCGCCGTCTACATCGCGCCCTACGTCTACCGAAGCACCGCGGTCCTGCGCGTCGGCGAGTGCCTCGATGGCGGTGTTGATGCCGGTGATGGTGGCGACGGTGGTAGCTCCGTGTCGCCCTCGCCCGACATCGCGGTCGCCGGCTTCGCGAACAACGCCATCGACGCGGTCGGCGTGAAGACGAAGGATGCGGCATTCTCGCGGAGCTATCAGGTCGCGAACGAGGGCACGGCCGACCTGACCATCTCGTCGGTCACGATCACGGCCCAGAGCAACTGCACGGCGACGGTCGTGGCGAGTCCGGGCCCCGTCGTGGCGCCCCTCGCGACCTCGCCGCTCACCGTGTCGGTGACTCCGACGGGCGTCGGCGCCTTCTCGTGCAGTGTGCAGATGGTTAGCTCCGACGCGGACGAGAGCCCGTACGTCATCCAGATCGCGGGCACGGTACCGGATCCATGCGCGCATCCCGATCCGATGCGGAACGTCGGCGGAAAGCTCATCTATCGTGTGCCGGTCAACGTCGGATGCAGCGGCGACAAGGTGTGCGCGGCGGCGGGCAAGACGTGCGCCGGAGTCCCCGTCCTCTCGCCGGCGAGCGCCGCGTGCGTCGCGTTCCACCCGGGCACCGTGGTCAAGAGCGACGTGAACGGTTGGGGGCAGGGGGTCTACTGCAACGGCACGGCCGGCGGACTCGCTTGCAACGGCGAGGTCCAGTGCCATGACTGCCCGCTGTGCGGTACGACGGGGCTCCAGTGCAACGATCCGAACAGCAGCTTGCTCTCCGAGCTCTACGTCGAGTGCAAATGATTCGAGCGAGGACCGCCTGGACGCAGATCGAAGCGCGCTACTGATATCGTTCGCTCGATGAGTGATCGCCCGACCTCGGGATCGCTTGGCAGCGGTGACACGCTCTCGGCGACGCTGCCGGACCTGACGACGGCAGCCGCTCCGGCGTTCACACCAACGCGGGTGGCGGGGAGGTACGAGCTCCTCGGGCTGCTTGGCAGCGGCGGGATGGGGAGCGTGTATCGAGCGCGCGACACCGAGCTCGGAGAGGTCGTCGCGCTCAAGGTCCTCCGTCGCGAGCTCCTCCACTCGCCCGAGGCGATCGCGCACTTCCGCCGGGAGGTGAGCCTCGCGAGGCGTGTGACACACCGCAACGTCGCGCGCACGTTCGACATCGGCGAGCACGATGGGGACCGCTTCCTCACGATGGAGCTCGTCGAGGGCCGCTCGCTCGGCACGCTCGTCGAGACCGAGCGCCTCGACTTCGGCTACTTCCTCGACCTGGGCATCGAGGTCTGCCGCGGCCTCGAGGCCGCCCACGCAGCCGGCGTGGTCCATCTCGACCTCAAACCCGACAACGTCTTCCTCGCGAACGACGGCCGCGTCGTCATCGGCGATTTCGGGATCGCGCGGGCGATCGGTCACGTGGAGGCGCGCGGGGTCATCGCCGGGACGCCCGCGTACATGGCGCCCGAGCAAGTGACGGGTGACGAGCTCGACGAAGCGACCGACATCTATGCGCTCGGAGCCATCTTCTACGAGATGCTCACTGGCGCGCCGGCGTGGGACGGGAGCACCGCGCTCGCGATTGCGTCTGCGCGCCTGCTGAAGCCGCCGCCCGATCCGCGAGCGCGTCGGGAGGACGTCCCGGAGGAGATCTCGTCCGTCGTCGTCCGCTGCATGGCGCGCGCGAAGCACGACCGCTACGCCTCCGTGAGCGACGTGCGCAGCGCGCTCGAGCTCGCCCGCACGGTTCGTCCGTCAGCGTCCCTCCGTAGCGCGCGCACCACTCCGCTCGACCTCAGGGCCCGCTCGATCGCCGTCCTGCCGTTCCGCAACCGCGGAGACGCGGCCGATGATTACATCGCCGATGGCTTCACCGAGGAGCTCATCGACGCTCTCGCCGGGTCTCAGCTCGTGGTCCGGGCCCGCGGCGCGGTGATGCCGTTTCGGGGTACGGATCGCGACCCACGGGACGTCGGAAGGATGCTCGGCGTCGACCTCGTCGTCGAAGGGGCCACGCGGCGTGCCGGAGGAATGCTTCACGTCAACGCGCGGGTGGTCGGCGTCGAGGACGGCTTTCATCTCTGGGCGCAGCGATTCGACGTTCCCGAGCACCGACTGCTCCCGGTGGCCGACGAGATCTCCGCCGCGGCCGCTCGCGCCGCCGGCGCGGCTGCTGGCCCGCGGGCGCGTGTCTCGAGCGACGAGCAGGCGATCGATCTTCTCCTTCGAGGTCGCAGCGAGCTCAACAAGGTATCTCCGGAGGCGACGCGCTCCGCGATCACGTTTCTCGAACGTGCGCTCGTGCGGCTGCCCAACGATCCGACCATCTTGTCGGCATACGCGCAGGCGCAGTACCGGCGCTTCGCCTTCATCGCGGATGACCCGAACGGGGACGAGGCGTTCGAGCTCGGCGAGCGCGCCGCGCGGCGCGCGCTCGACCTGTCGCCTTCGCTCGGCGATGCGCGCGCGGCGCTCGCGAGCCTGCACCTGGCCGTCGGTGATGGCGCGAGCGCGGCGCGCGAAGTGATGAACGCGCTTCGCGCGGGCGGGTGGACATCCCCGGGCGTTCAGGACCTGCATGGTCGTCTCCTTGGAGAGGCGGGCGCCATCGAGGAGGGCCTCGACCGCCTTCGCGCGGCGGTCGCCATCGATCCTTCGCTCGAGCGCGCGCGCATCGACATCATCCGCCTCCAGGCCCTGCGCGGGGTCTGGGAGGAGGTCGCGACCGCCGACGAGATGCGGACGCTGCCCACCGGGATCTTCTGGATGCTGGCCGCGCGCCTCGCGCTCTGGAACCCCGACACCGCCTGGGCAGCCGACCTCGAGAAGCGAATCAGACCGCTCGCCGACGTTCCACAGCGCAACATTGCGCTGGAGCTCCTCCGCGTGCGCGCCGGTACCGCGTCGACAGCGGAGCTCGCGCCGACGCTGCTCGCGCGGGCGCAACATCGTCGCCGTGCGGTGAGGGGCGCCATCTTGTGGAGGCAGATCCTCGCCGAGGTGCTCTCGTTCGACGGGCAGGCGGACGAGGCGCTCCAGTCCATCGAGAAGGCCGCAGAGCTCGGCCTCCTCGACATTTCCTGGCTCGATCGCTGCCCGCTGCTGCAGCCGCTGAGGCCGTCGGAGCGCTTTCAAGCGGCGCGCGAGCAGGTCGCTTCGCGCGCACGCGCGGTCCTCGCGGTGCTCACAGCTTGAAGCGCGCGTTCGTCTCGCGGAGCTGCTTCTTGATCGCCTCCGCGCGCTCGGCGGTGATCGCCCCCGCGGCGCGCTGCCGATCCAGGAGCGACTCCTTCGCCTTCACGAACTCGGCGTAGGTCCGCGGCGGATGCCCCAAGGTGGCGGCGCCCTCGTCGTTCACGGCGCGAAGGTCCCGCGCGATCTCGAGCGCGTTGCCGTAGAGCGCTGGATCTCGGTAGTGCGTCACCATCGCGGCGGCGAAGACGCCAGGACAGGTGGCGCACTTGCCGATGTGCGGCTTCGCGGCGGCTTCGGTGTAGGTACGATCTCCCGGGTAGCGCAGCGCGGCCGTGAAGAGCTGCGAGTAGAAGTTCGCTCGCGCCTCGTCGAAGGCTCGCCACTCGTTCTTGTCCGGATCGGGAGCCCACGGACCCTCCGTCCTTCCGCCGGCGCTGAACCAGTCGACGCGCCGGTCGTAGGCGAGGACCTCCTGGACGCGGTGTCCCCACTCGTGGAACAGGTTCTCGGCCTCGTCGAGCGAGCCCAAGGAGTAGACCTTGGGCACGGTGATGACGCCGTTCTTGTAGCTCGGCGTGGTGGCGTCGGCCGAGAAGGCGAAGACGACCGACTTGGTGATCCGATCCGCGACCTCCTTGCCATAGGCCTGGACGAGCATCTGATTGAGCCTGAAACGAGCTCGCTCGAGCTGCGTTGGTAGGTCCGCGAGGTAGAGCGAGAGAAACGCCGTCGCTCCAGGGGCGGGCACCCGAAGCAAGACCGTGTCGCGCAGTCTGGTGCCGTCGGTGGTGGCGGCCTGGACGCGGTACTCCTTCCCCACCACGCCAGGCGGGATCAGGAGAGGAATCGTCGTCGCCGCCGGCCCGACATCCGCGTGGAAGGCCGACTTCCCGTAGACGAGCTCGACGCGGGCGGGCGCGGACGACCACTTACCCGTGTTCGAGTCATAGGCGAGGGGAGTGACGACCAGCTTCGCGGTCGGCAGTGTCACCGTCACCCGCTTCGATGTGTCACCCGCCGCGAGCGGGACCTCGCGATCGACGGGCATCACGAACCCCTTCGGGAACATCACGCCCGGGAGCTTCGTCGTCGCGGAGAGCGCGACCGACTTGATGGTGAGCTTCGTTGGCCGAGGCACACCGAGAGCGAGAGCGAAGCGTGCGTCTCCGCTCGCGTCCGTGACGCTCTCGAGCGTCGAGGCGCCCGCGAGGACAGAGACACGCGCGCCCTCGACGGCCCTCGCGTCGAGCTGCAACGTGACGGCGAGGGACAGGTTGGTCGCGGCCTTCGGGGTCTGCTTGCAGCGGTCCGGGAGCCTCGCGCAGGCGCACGTGACGTCCCAGTTGCACTCCTTGCAGACCTGCGACGCGACCGGATCTCCGATCGTCTTTCCCAGGGCGATGTCGCAGTCGTTCACCTGATCCGGCGTCTGGCCGCGCGCTGCGTTGGGCTCGACGCTGACGATCACGAGCGACACCAGCGCGGCCAAGGACGAGCCGCGACGCGTGAGGACCATGCGAGGCCTCGAAGCATCCGCCATGCCCTCGTGTCTCGTCGCGAAAACGCCTGCGCCGCGGCGCACGAACTGCGCGATCGCGCACGAGCCGCGTCACGCATGGGTGAGAGGGCGCGCGGATGCAGCGCTCTCCTCCCGGTGTGCACGATGCATGGACGCGCGGCATGCACCTTCGAGTCTTCGGGCCTCGGGACCGGACGAGCTTCGTGCTCGGCGCGCGCCCCGTCATCGTCGGGAGGGACCCGAGCTGTGACCTCGTGCTCGAGGACCCCGCCGTGGCTCCCCGCCACGTCTCGGTGCACGGAGTGGCCCGCGGTCTCGAGTTCCACGGCCTGGGCGCGCCGGTCTTCCTCGACGGCGCTCCCGTGCCTCAGGGCGTCGTCGCCCCGGGCCACGCGCTTCAGGTCGGCGCGACGACGCTTGCCCTCGACCTCCGCGATGGGCTCGCGCCCGGACCCGCGAAGCCAAAGCGCAGGCTCGGGCTCGTGGTCCTCGCGCTCGTGCTGCTGGCGATCGCCGCCGGCGCCGCCGCCTTCCTGGTCTGGACGCGTATCGGACCCGCGATCGGCCCCGCGACCTCCACGGCCGCACCCGGAGCGGCCGCTCCCCCGGCCGGCTCGGGGAGCACGAGAGGGATCGAGCCCCTCACGTTCGATCGAAATCCGTTCGTTGATTGAGAACGGGCGCGTGGGCGCCGCGTCTATTCCGAGTAGCCCATCTGCATGCCCCAGAGCTGGTCGTGCTCGTCGAGGACGACCAGCACGTTCGTGCTGCCGGAGTGGTCATAGGCCTGGAACAGCCAGCGCTTCTTGATCGCGTCGCTCTTCAGGAACGAGGCGAGCGGCGCGAACGCAGGCGTACGGTCTGGTCCCTCGGGCGCCTCCGCGAACTCGTCGACCGCCGCGTCGCCCCAAGCTTCGAGATCGACGTCATACGGGATGTGCATCGTCGTCCGGATCTCGCCGAGGGAGGGCTCGCCGGAGACCTTGACCGGGCGGAGCCAGGACGAGTCGAGCGTGTTCTTCGCGCGCTCGACTTCGCGCCAGAGCGCACGGATGTCGGAGAGAGACTTGCCCCCCGGGGCCTTCGCGATCGCGTGCGCCTTCGCCTCTCGAGCCGCGAGCTCCGCGGAGTAGAAACGGTCGACGTCGCCGGTGAAGAAGCCAGAGGCATCGACGTGGCCGGCGAGCGTCGACGCGGCCCAGGGGCCGATCCGGGTCGCGACGGCCGCGGGTGCGATCGACGAAGCGCCGGTGTCATCGAGCAGCGCCTCGACCGCGTACGCCACCTGGAAGTAAGAGGTGACGCCGACGACGTGGAAGCGGGAGAGGTTCGTGCGGTCGACGACGGTGATCTCGGGGTGCGCCGCCGTGCATGCCGCGAGCCCCTCCTTCACCGAGGCGGCGAAGGCGTCGGCGACCTCGGCAGGGGTGACGCGGTCGAGCGGTGTCACCGTCGTGAGCATGGCATCGCTCGCGCTCGTGTCTTCCGCGGGGGAAGCGGCGCAGCCAGACGCGAGCATGGTGGCGACCAGGAGGAGCGAAGAGAGCCCGATCTTCATGCGCCGCGTCATGCCACGAGGGACGCGACCGTCAATGGCACGGCAGCGACGAAATCCTGAAAAGCGCGAGGCCGTGGCGCTGCATCCTTGCGAGGTCTCGCTCTCGCTCAAGGGATCGCGAGCGGACCGAGCGCGGCGCCCATCTCGGTGGCGCTGTCGCCGCGCGCGTTGCGGTCGCCGACGCCGAGCTGGCCGGAGATGTTCGCGCCCCAGCAGCGGAGCTTGGCGTCGACCGAGAGCGCGCACACGTGGTTGGGCCCGCCCGCGACGGCGCGGGTCTTCGCGCCCGGGCCGAGGTCGACAGCGGGGAGCTGATCGCCCATCTCGTTCGCGCCGTCGCCTCGCTTGGCGGTGTCGCCATAGCCGAGCTGACCGAAGAAGTTGTTTCCGAAGCACTTCAGACTCGCGTCGTCGAGCAGGGCGCAGCTGAACTCCTGACCGAGATGCATCTGCTCTTGCGGCCGGCGCCGAGATCGACGCGGCGAGGGCGTCGTCCACCTGCCCTGCGGCGTCGCCACGATCGCGGTGGTGCCGATGCCGAGCTGACCCGCGACATTGCCACCCCAACACTTCACGCTGTCATCGTCGAGCAGGGCGCAGTTGTGGAAGCCTCCTGCCCAGAGCGACTTCGCTTTACGCTCCGTGCCGAGCGCGATCGCGGGGAGACTCGCGCCCATCTGATTGGCCTTGTTGCCTCGTACTTGGGTATCGCCCTGGCCGAGCTGGCCTTCGCCATTTCCGCCCCAGCATTTCACCGTCTGATTATCGAGTAGCGCGCACGAGTGTTGCTCACCGAGCGCCAGATCGGTCGCGGTACGGCCGGGGCCGAGGTCCACGGACGCGAGCGCCGCCATCTCGCCCGCGTCGTCACCGATGAAGGGCGTGCCGACACCGAGCCCGAGCTGGCCGTTCGCGTTCGAGCCCCAGCACTTCACGGAGCCGTCTTCGAGGATCGCGCACGTCCACGTGGCGCCCGCCGCGATGCGCTTCGCGGCCCCGAGCGCGACGGCCGGGAGCGCGTCGCCCATCTGGCCGGGCTTGTCGCCTCGCCGCGTGCCATCGCCGAGGCCGAGCTCGCCTCGGCTGTTCGCTCCCCAGCACTTCACGCTGCCGCCCGCGAGGAGCGCGCAGGCGTGATGGCCGCCGGCCGCGATCTGCGTCGCGATCGCGCCGGTCCCGAGATCGATCGGATGCAGGCCGCTCATCGTCCCCGGCTCGCCTCCGACATCGGTCGTGTCGCCGCGCCCGAGCTGGCCATTGTCGTTGCCGCCGAAGCAGTAGACGTGGCCCGTGGTGTAGAGCGCGCACGTGAAGTTTTCGCCTGCGCTCACGCTCGCGAGCTGCCCCACGTCGCTCACCCCCGCGTCTGCGTCGCCTCCGGCGTCGGCGTCCGCGTCGATGTCCGCGTCGACGTCCGCGTCGATCCCCGCATCGGTCTCCGCGTCCGCCGACCCGTCGTTCTGGGCCCCGCCGTCCTGCACCGGCCCGCCCGTCGAGGACGACGAGGACGACGAGGACGACGATGAGCTGGAGCTACCGCCCGTGGAGGAGCACGCAGCTGCCGCAGCGGCCACGGCAGTGACGAGGAGAGGGAAGAAGGCGCGGCGAACGTTCGGCATGATCAGAACCGATAGGGGGGCGCGCTTGCGAGCACCCTCCCGAGTTCGGTGTCACCCGAACGGGCGACATCAGCCGCCGTCGGGCTGACAGTGGTGCTCGTCCACCGGCGCGCGCGTGCCACACTCGATGAAGGTGCACGTCTTGCTCGCGCCGCACTGCGAGACGCCATAGAAGGCGGCGCAGCTTCCGGCGACGTTCACCGGCGGGCAGTTCGCGCGCGCGTCGTTGTAGGCCTTCTGATACGTGGCCTTGTCGCTGCTCGCGATCGCGGTGTTCGAGAGGCTGCAGATCCCGCACGTCTCGCCGATGAAGACGGTCGTGCAGTCGTCGTCCGTCGCGCAGGCGTGATTGAACGTGTCCTTCACGTCCGTGGGCCCCTTCGGCCCGGCGTCCTGCGTGCCGCCGCTGCTGCTTGCGCCGCTGCTGCTCGCGCCGCTGCTGCTCGCGCCGCTGCTGCTTCCGCCGCTGTCGGGCGTCGACGCGTCGAGATCCGTGGAGCCTCCACCACCGGAGCACGCGAGGGCGGTCGCGAGGACCGCAGCGGAGAGGGCGGGGAAGAAGACGCGTGACAGTCGCATGGCTCAATGACCTCCGTCGGTGCCGGCGTCGGAGCGGCAATGGTGCTCGTCCGCCGGGCTCTGGTTTCCGCAATCCACGAACGTGCACACCTTCTGCTCGCAGCGGGCCACGCCGAAGCGAGCGGCGCACTTGCCGACCGCGCCGGTCGACGGACAATGGCCGCGCGCCGTGTTGTAGGCCTGCTGCCACGACGCCTCCGCGCTCTTCGAGACCGACGCGTTCGAGCCGACGCAGAGCCCGCACGTATTTCCGAAGTACGCGACGACGCAATCCTCGTCCGAGGCGCATGCGTGGCTGAAGCCTTCGTCCTTCACGGACGTGCCGCTGACGCTCGCGCCGCCGCTGTTTCCGCCTCCGCACGCGAGCACACCCAGGAGGACGACGCCGATCACGAGCCCTCGCCGCATGCCTCGATCCTATCAGCGATCGGTGCGCGGACCGTCGACCCTCGCCTGGAACACGAAATAGGGCGGGACGCAGGCGCCATGGCCGCCACGCACACGCGCGCACGCGTAGTCGTCACGACACGCGTGATCGGGGTCGCACGCGCGCACGCGCGAGAGGCCGAGGTGCTCGACGAGGCACCGTTCGATGGGCTCGTTCGTCCGGAAGCAGTCGCTCTCGTAGCCCGACATCGGGAGCTCGGCGCAGATGCCCTCGCCTTCGCGGGCGCCGGCCTCCGTGCAGCGATCCGTGCACGCTCCGCCGGGAAAACCGAGGCCGTTGCCGAGACAGCCGTCGCGCGGAATGACGTGGGTGCCGACACGGCAGGTGATCGACGGCTCGGGGCTCAGGTGATCGCCCGCGGGACCCGCGCCGGTCGTGACCGCCGCGGGCTCGCATGCGTCGCCTTCGTGGGGGCCATCCGCGGGGAGGCAAGCGCCGAGCTCGTCGCCGCGATCGTCCTTGCACGCGAGGCCGGGCTCGCAGGTGTACGCCGCGTAGCCGGGATCGCCGAGGCCGCATCGCGCGCCGTAGCCGCCGGGCCCGCCGCGCTCCGCGAAGGGGCGCGGGACGTCGTACGCGCGACCCGCGGCGATGGCCTCGATCATCGCCTCGCGCCACGGCAGCTCCGCCGCGAGATGGTTCGAGATGCCGACGCGCAGCGCGTTGAAGGTCCGCTCCTTGTCCCGCTCCTCACCCAGGAGGTGAAAGCCTGCGATGGCCCGGCTCTGATGGCAGCCCTGGCAGGTGCCCTGATCGAGCCGGCGCAAGAACGCCCGCGGGGAGCGGGTGACGCGCGCCGATCCGTACGGCAGGCCCGCGAACCGCGTCTCCGCGTCGGCGCCGAAGAGCTTGCGGAATACACGGTTTCGTTCGCGCGCGAGGCCGCGCGGGCTCACCGAGATGGCGCGCACGGCGAGCAGATCGGTCGGGAGCACGAGCGTCCCGCGATCGACGTCATCGAAGTGGGCGCGGAGATAATCGGATAATCGATCCTTCTCGGAGGGCGAGAGGTCCTCCCGCGGAGTCGCGAGGAGCGGGTGCGCCACGAGATGCCCCTCGGGCGTGATATCGAAGGATCGTAATAGATATTCCGCGTGGTCCTCGTTGTCCTGCGGGGTCGCCGTCCCGTGCAGGTTCTGCAGGTTCACCTCGATGCGCTCCGCGGAGCGCCCGGGGGGCAATCCATAGAGCCCGACGAGCGCGTCCAGGCGCGGGGCCCCGGCGCGAGGCAGCGCGACGAGGCGCTCCGCGACCGGGCGACACGAGCCTCGCTCGAACGAGATGACGCTGATCGTCATCGGCAAGCGCGTGGTCGGTCGGCCCCGGCGCGTGAGCGCGAGGCGATAGACCCGCCGGAGCTCGCCGCACCTCCCCGTGTCCGGCTCGGCGAACGCGCGATCGAGGCGCGGCACGAGGCCCACGAGCTCGAACGTCGCGTCGGGGTCGTGGAGCCAGCGGACGTCGAAGGTGCGGTTCAGCGCGTCCTCGCTCGTGCCCACGCCGGGGCGTCGCGCGAGCTCGGTGAGATCCGAGGTGAGCGTATCGACGAGGGCGTCGTACCCGCGGTCCGCGAGCACGTCGTGGAACGACAGGCCACGCCGCTCGAGCGCCATCATCGTGAGCGGCTCGCTGGCGAGCGCACGAGGATGAGGGCCGCTCCGGACCGCGGCCTCGTCGATGGCCGGCGGCGCGGCCGGTTGTGAGCGATAGGCGACGAACGCGGCCAATGCCGTCACGAGCCCCACGATTCCGAGCCATGAGCGCCCTGACACGCCGTGCTCGATGGTACTCGACTCGGCGAGCGTCCGACCGAGGTTCGGCTATCGTTCCGTAGATGCGTGACGAGAAGGACCGACCGGTGGGGCTGCCCGAGGTGCCCTACGGCACGGTGGTCGGCAACGACTACATGGTCGTTCGTCCGCTCAGCCGTGGCTCGATGGGCGCCGTTTACGTCGCCGAGCAGCTCAGCACCACGCGCCCGCGGGCGCTCAAGATCCTGCGACGCGAGTACGTGTCGGACACGACGCTCTACCGTCGATTCGAGCGCGAGGTGCAGGTCGCGTCGCGCATCCCGAGCGAGCACGTGGCCCAGACTCTGGCCGCAGGGATCGACCGGAAGCTCGAGCTCCCGTGGATCGCGATGGAGCTGCTCGAAGGGCAGAACCTCGGGCACTACGTCGAGGAGCGCGGTCCGCTGCCGAAGGAGACGACGCGCGCGTATCTCGAGCAGCTCTGTCATGCCCTCGCCGCGGCGCACAAGCTCGGCGTCGTGCACCGCGATCTCAAGCCGGCGAACGTCTTTCTGAGCGAGGCGCGCCGGGTGGGGACCACCAGCGTGGTGAAGGTCCTGGATTTCGGCATCGCCCAGGTCCTCGCCGAGAGCCTCACGCTGACCGGGACGACCCTCGGTACGCCCAAGTGGATGTCACCCGAGCAAGCCGCCGGGGAGGCGACGACGCCCGCGACGGACGTCTGGGCGATCGGCCTCCTCGCGTTCTACATGCTCACCGGAAAGAGCTTCTGGCTGGCCAGTCGCGCGTCGGACGACACGATCAGCCTCCTCCGCGAGATCCTCCATGCGCCGATCCCGATCGCCTGGGCGCGCGCCATCGAGCTCGAGGCGGTCGACTGCATCCCCTCGGGCTTCAACGAGTGGTTCGCCCAGTGCGTCGCGCGGGCCCCCGAGGACCGCTTCGTGAACGCCGGCGCCGCGTATGCCGCGCTCGCCAGCGCCCTGACCTGACGCCACGACGCTGTCACCCAAACGGACGACCCCGCCGCGTGTCATCCAAAGGGGCGACGGCCCCCGACGAGCCTCGAGTCGATCAGAAGAGTAGGGTGCGGCGTTCATGCTCGCGATGCATCATCGACGTCGTGCGCGGATCGGTGTGGTCGAGGACGACCCGGTGCTGGCCCCCGCGATCGCCTCCATGGTCGAGGCGGCCGGCTACGAGCTCGTCGGCGTGGCCACGACCGTCGCGGAGGGGCGTGCGCTCGTCCACCGCGGCGTCGATCTCCTCCTCCTCGACCTCGGCCTCCCGGACGGCAGCGGACACGAGCTCATCCATACGGACGGCGCCCGTTACAAGGTCGTCGTGCTCTCCCTTTTCGCCGACGCGCCGAACGTCGTCCGCGCCATCGAGCTGGGAGCGAACGGATACCTCCTCAAGGACGCGGGCGTCGAGCAGGTCGCGTCCGCGATCGGGATGGTCCTCGAAGGCGGCGCGCCCATCAGCCCGTCCGTCGCCGGCCATCTGCTCGCTCGGCTTCGCCGTCCACGCGAGCAGCCTCGCGAGCGCCGGCCCTCGCTCACCACCCGCGAGGTGGCGCTCCTCGAGGGCCTCGCGAAGGGTCTCTCGTACAAGGAGCTCGCCGAGGTCTTCGGTGTCTCCTACTACACGATCTCCGACCACGCGAAGGCGGTGTATCGGAAGCTCGCTGTGGGCTCGCGCGCGGAGGCCGTCTTCGAGGCGCTACAGACCGGCATCATCTCGGTTCGCGACTGATGCGCGGCGCCCTCGCTCGCGCCGGAGGCTGGGCCAGCGCGTGGGCGAGCGCCTTCACGGACCGCTTTCTGCCCGCGTCGGCACACGCGCCAGCAGAGATCCACCGGCTCCGCATGACGCTCTTCTTCGTGTGGATGGGCGTCGGCTTCACGGCCACGTTCAGCGCGCTCTACGCGGGCGCCGGCTCGCCGATCTCGAGCCTGGCCGTGCTCTCCATCACCGCCGCGCTCCTCGGGGTCCCATTCGCGATTCGCCGGGGTAGCTCGATCGAGCGACTCGGCAATACGGTCGTCGGCGCCACGTGGCTCATGACCGTCATCGTGGCCTCGAGGTCCGGTGGCTTCGCGTCTCCGGTGCTCCTCAACGTATTTCTATTTCCCGTAGTTGCTTATGCGGTCTTCGGGCCGCGATGGGCCACCTTCTGGGCCGCGCTCGCGTGTCTTCCGCTCTTCGGTTTCTGGGGCCTCGAGCTCGCGGGATGGGAGGTCGCGAACGACTTCCCTCCGCGCACGCTCGGGATCCTGCGCATCGCGAGCTACACAGGCGACGTCGCATCGATCACGCTCGCCATCGTCATCGATACCTCCGCCCGTCGCGCCACCTTCCGTGCCGAACGCGCGCAGAGCCTCGAGCTCGAGCGCGCGCGGGTGCTCGACGACGTGCACGACGGCGTCGGCGCGCAGCTCCTCGGTCTCCTCGTGCAGGTCCGCGCGGGCACTCTCGACCCGAGCCGCCTCACCGGCGAGCTCGAGAGCTGTCTCGACGATCTGCGCGTGGTCGTGAGCTCGGAGGCGGCTCGCGCCGGCGATCTCCCGGGCGCGCTGAGCGAGGTCCGCGCGCGCTTCGCTCCGCGCTTCGAGGCGGCGCGGAGCGTGGTGACGTGGGCGGTCGACCCGGACCTCGACGGCGACCTCGACCTCGACGGCGCGAGCACCATCCAGTGCGTGCGGGTGCTCCAGGAGATGCTCACCAACACGCTCCGCCACGCGCCGGGCGCGCAGGTCGAGATCGACGTTCGAAGCGACGGCGATCACGAGAAGCTGCTGCTCTCCGTGCGCGATCACGGCCCCGGCATCGACGAGACTCGGCCCGCGGGCCGCGGCCTCCGCAGCATGCGCCTCCGCGCGAAGAGGCTCGGCGGCACGCTCGACGTGAGCCCCGCGGACCCCGGCACGCGCGTCTCCCTGCGAGTTCCTCTTCGAGGCCGCGCCGTCGGGCGCTGAACACCTTAGCAGTCACGTCTAACGCCGCTACGTGTTCGGGCGGCGCCGGGCCTCACGAAGAGGGGGTGAGCTCGGCGATCGTGCGTCAGTGGTTGATCCTCTCCATGTTGCCCGTCCGGCCGCGGCGCATCGACACGAGCGCCATCGAGGCTCGCCTGAAGGAGCGCGGGATCGACGTCCATCGGCGGACCATCCAGCGCGACCTCATCGAGCTCGCGGAGGTATTTCCCATCATCGCCGACGAGCGCGCGAAGCCGTTCGGCTGGAGGTGGTCGGACGAGGCCTCCTTCATCGCGCGCCTCCCGCCGGCGCGCGTCGAGGGCGACGAGGTCGACGTGACGGTGCGCCTCCCACGAAGCGCGCTCCCCCCGTTCCTCGCGCTCGTCGCCGGCCTCGCGCCGGCGGCGGTGGTGGCGCCGCAGGACCTCGCGGCGCCGGTGCGAGGACGCTCTTCAGGCTAGGTCATCTCCGCATTGGCGAGCGCGGCGCGGGCGATGCTCCGGATCTCGGACTTGAGCTCCGGCGTCTCGGGTCGCGCGATCTCGCCCAGCCCCGCGACGAAGCGGGCGAGCGCGGAGACCGCCGCCGTCTCGATGCTGAATCGCGTGCCGCCGGGCGCAGGCGCCGAGGCGATATTCGCGTCGGGCAGGTTCTTCGCCACCCAGACCGCCTCCGGATCGCGCACCCAGAACGCACAGCGAACGATCGGGCCGACATCGCGATATCCGCCGAAGCTCTCGCGGTCGAACTTGGTTATCGCGGCGGCCGTCGCCGAGCGATAGGGCTCGCCGGGCGCGGGCTTCACGTCGAGCACGTTGGAGACGCGGAATCGGCGCAGGCCGCCCGCGACATGGCATGTCGCGATGAACTGCGGTCGCGGCCCGGTATCGACGCGGTGTACGGACGCGTGCCGCCACGACTCCTTCCCGCGGCTCGCCGTGAAATAGCGCATCTTCACGGTGACGTTCTCGCGCGCCGCGTCCTCGAGCACGTGGAGCCAGCGCTCCTCGTCCTCCGTCATCTCGGGCGGCTCGACCGCTTCGCGCTTGAACGTCGCGGAGGGATCCGTGCGCGCGAGGCGCTTTAGCGCCAGATCGATGACGCGATCGCGGAGCGCGCTCTTCGGCGAGCGGCCGATGAGGCGCAGGACCTCCTTCGCCTCGCTTGCATTGAAGACGAGCGCGCCCGGCATCCATCCCTTCGGAACGCTCCAGTAGACGTGGGGGCGATCCGTCTCCACCTCGAGCTTCCACCCCGCCTCCTGGAGCTCCACGAGGCGCTTCCGCACCGTCTCCGTCGTCGTCTCCACGCGCCGCGCGAGGTCGGCCTGCGACCACGTTGGTTGATCGATGAACGCCGCCACGATCTTGAACAGCGTCTCGGTCGAGCTCTTCTGACCCACGCGCGCAGCATACTGCGACGCGTCCCGTCGCGGCGGCGATGCCCTGCGCTGGGCGCATGCGTTCGCTGAGCCTGTGGATAACTCGGATCGCGCCAATCGTCGGAAAGATCAAAAAGACGACAACGGCGGGAGGCCGGATCCGCTTAGGATGTGCGGTCATGCCGAGCTCGGTCCCGGCCCTCGTCCAGTCGTTCGAGAAGCACGCGCAGCGCCGCGCCGCCGGGCTGCCGACGCCGGTGGTGCTCGTGGGTCAAGACGCCTGCGACGGCTGGCTCGACGCTCACCGCGCGCGTGGCGTGGTGCGGATCTCTGCCGCTGACGCGGAGCGAGGAGCCTCCGCCTATCTCGACGCTCCGCTCGTTCGCTCGAGGCTCGCGATGCGCATCGAGGCGCGCGTCATCGCGGCGCGCGCCGCACCCTCGGCCACCGCGCCGCGTACCGCCTACGAGACGGAGGTCTGGTCCGAGCTCGCTCGCGACGCGCTCCTCGCCGCCGGCGATAGCGAGGCCGCGCTCCTCGTCTCTTCCGTCGTACGCGGTGCCCGTGAGAACGCGGAGACCCGCGCCCTCACCGCTGCGGTGCACGTCCTCGGAGACGAGGCGCCCGCGATCCTCCTCGACGACGGCGCGGGCGTCGACGCCGCCGTGCGCGCGGCCATCGGGTTCGCGGAGGCCTCGCCGCGGGCGCACGTCGCGATCGCCACCGGTCCCGTCGCGTGGCTCGCCTGGAGCGAGATGCCGGGCCGGGACCACGCCAAGGCCTTGCTCCGCGCCGGTGTGGTCGATGTCCCGGGCGAGAGCGTGATCGTCGATCAGGTGCCCGCGCTCGAGCGGGCCCGCGCGCTGGCCGACCGCGTGAAGCAGTCACGCTCGCGCGACGATGACGACGCGGCGCGAAGCGCGGCCGAGCGGGCGCTCTTCGAGGCGCTCGAGTCGTCGCCCCACTCCCGCGGCTGCTTCGCGCTCAATCGACGGCTGGACGTCCTGTTCGGCAGTCGGGAGCTCGAGATCGACCTCACGTGCGCCTCGCTGCACCTAGCGATCGAGGTGGACGGCTATTTCCATTTCCAGGAGCCGGAGGCCTACCGGCGCGACCGACGCAAGGACATCGTCCTCCAGCAATCGGGATATTTCGTCGTCCGGATCCTGGCGGAGGACATCACGGAACGTATCGACGAGTGCCTCGAGATGATTCATCGCGTGATGACCCATCTCGAGTCTCGCAAGGGAGGGAAATAGCGCCATGAGCGAGAAGGTCGATCCCCTCGAGGCCGCGCTGCTCGCGCGTCTCCTCGTACGGTCCAGGAAGCCTCCTTCCGAGAGCGAGGTCGTGAAGAGCGTGGCCGCTCTCTTCGGCGCGGCGGCGACGAGCGAGCGCATTCGTCACGCGCTCGAGCAGCTCACGTCCGAGGGTATGCGTGAGACCGGCGAGATGAGCCTCACGGAGCAGGGAAGGAAGCGCGCGGTCGAGGTCCTCGAGCTGAGCGCGCGCGACGTCCCCACGCGGTGGCCGGCGCTCCGCGCCAGGCTCGCCGAGCTCGCGCTGGGAAAGCGAGGTCGTGGTCGCCCGATGACCGCGAGCGCGATCCGGGCCGCGGCCCTCTCCGCGAAGCTCGGGCTGCCGGGCGACACGCCGGGCGAGATCTTCGACGCCCTGGCGGCGCGCGAGCTCGGAATGCCCGGAAAACGCCTGACGATGGCGAACGTTCGCGCCCACGTCCTCTCCCGCGCGCTCGGCATCGACTCCCTGCGCGATCCGAAGCGGATCGGCGCGTATGCCACCGCCAAGGTCCTCGACGTGCCCCGCACCGACGCGGCCTCGATTCGCGACGCCGTCCTTCGCGACTGGCTCGGCTCGCCGCCGCCGCCGAAGAAGACGGTCGAGGAGGCGCCCTCGGAGCTCGACGCCTTCGCGACGGTCGTGAAGGAGCTCGCGCGCGAGAACGTCGAGGGACGCTTCGGGCGTCACAAGGTCTTCATCGCGCCGCTCTGGGCACGCGCTCGCACCGAGGCGACCCTCGGCGGGCTGTCGGAGACCGAGTTCAAGGCCAAGCTGGTCGATGCGCACCGCGCCGGGCTCCTGCGTCTGAGCCGCGCCGATCTCACGCCCGCGATGACGCCGGAGATCGTGGCCGCGTCCGAGGTTCCTTATCTGAATGCCGTCTTCCACTTCGTGGATCTGGAGGGGTCGCTGTCATGAGCTCTGTGGTTGGTGAACGAATGACGGCGATCGCGTCGACGATCGCGCGGCAGCTCGATGACGAGATCACGCGTCTCGTCGTCGGCGACGGACTGACCGCGTTCAGCAAGAAGGTCTCGCCTTCGGGCGAGAAGATGACGGTCGAGGTGCTCGTTCATCTCGCGCTGCTCAACGACGCGCTCGTGATCGCCGAGGACGCCGTGATGCAGGACGGCGTGATCACGCCCGAGGAGAACGCGTTCGTGACGCCGCTCGCACAGGCCGCGGTGCGCTACCTCGTTCACTTCCGGAAGAGCTACGAGGAGTTCGTCGAGGCGATGGACGCGAAAGACTTCCTCGACGCGCACATGACCGATCGGCAGCTCTTCGGCGGAAAATGCGCCGACACGCGGTGGGCCGGCGCGCAGATCTGCCGGAATTTCGCCATCAACGCCAACGACGACGGACCCCTCGTCGAATATCGCGAGACCATGGTGCGGCTCGTCGACGACATCTTCGACCTGACGAAGGGCAGCGATCCCGCCGGCCAAAAGCAGCTCCGCGAGGAGATCGAGCGTCATTCCCACCTCGACCGCGAGGACACGGCCGACGGCCGCGCCGCCGCGTTCTGCATGCCGTCCGCCGGCGCGGTCTTTCACGCCGTCGCGCACGCAAACGAGGTCTTCGAGCCCGACACGATGGACGTGGAGGCGATCCACGCCGAGGCGCGCGAGGCGTTCGCTCGGGCCGTGGCCCGCGTGACGGCCGTGAATCGGCCCTCGAAGCACGGCGCGATGCTCCTCATCAAAGGAGAGTCCGGCGCCGGCAAGACGCACCTGATGCGCGCGTTCCGGAATTACGTCCACGAGAAGCGCGTGGGCTATGTCGGTTACTTGCAAATGACGAGCTCGGGTGGCTCGTATGCTAAGCACGTGCTCACGAGTCTCATCGACTCGCTCGAGCGCCCCTTCCTCACGGGCGAGCCGTCGTCGCTCGCGTGCCTCGCCGACTCGCTCATGCGTTATCGAGTCTCTCCGGAGCTCGCCTCGGCGCTACGCGAAGAAGGTGACCCGAAGGAGCGCGCGAACGTGGTCGGGCGTATTCTCGATCATCTCGTCGCGCAGCCACTATTTGCCAATGAGGACGTCAACCTGCTCCGCGCGTTCGTGTACCTGGCGTCGAACGATGCGGTGCTCGGCGCCCGCGTGAAGCGCTATCTCCGCTGCGAGCCGCTCTCCGACTACGACCGCAAGCATCTCGACGGAATGGCGACCTCGAGCGACGAGAACGCGCCGCTCCGCATGCTGGCAGGCATCGGCCGCCTCGTCGCGGCCACGCACGGCGGCGCCCTCGTACTCCTCGTCGACCAGCTCGAAGACGTCTACGAGGTGAGCTCCGCGCAGCAGCGCTTCCGCTTCCTCATGGACGTCCTGCGCCAGATCACCGAGCTCGTGCCGACCTCGCTCTCGGTCGTGGCCTCGCTCGACGACTTCTACGAGAAGCTCCGCGACGGGCTCACGCGTCCGCTCCTCGATCGCCTCGAACAGGACCCGAAGCCCGTGCACATCGCGGCTCCGCGGACGCGCGAGGAGATCGAGCTCCTCGTCGAGGTGCGCCTGCGCCGCCTCTTCGAGCAGTACAACGCCCGCATTCGGGACGACGAGGCGCTCTTCCCGTTCGATGCCGCGAGCATCAACTCCCTCACCGGGCTTCGCACGCGCGACGTCCTCGACTGGTGCCGCGCGGTGCAGGAGCGCTCCTCCGCCGCCGGGCGGGTCGTCACGTCGCCGGGCGCGGTGCCGCCCAAGGTCATCACGCCACCCGTCATCGCGAAAGGCCTCGCGGTCGAGTGGACGGAGCACGTAGCCGCGTTCTCCGCGCCGTCGCTCGATGAAGACGCGATGCTCGAGCTCCTCGCCTGGGCCGCCCGGCACGCGGGTCGCGAGGTGAACGCGACCATCACCACCACCACCGCCGATGGGCTCGAGGTGACCCTCGCCGCAGGCGACGCGAGCAAGAAGAGCTTCGTCGCGCTGTGCAATCATGCGCCGCAGGCCGGACACCTCGGGCGGCAGATCGAGGCAGCTGCGCAGCGCGCGGAGAAGAGCGGCCGCCGCGCCGTCCTCCTCCGCAGCCAGGACTTCCCGAAGATGCTGCCGAAGGCGATGACGACCCTGAAGCTCGGCGAGGTCATCAAGAAGGGCGGCGCCAAGGTCGTCGCGCGCGATGGCGACCTCCGCACGCTCGCCGCGCTTCGTGCGTTCGTCGAGAAGCGCGCGACGGCGCCCGACCTCGACGCCTGGCTCCGTGAGGAGCGCGTCGCGGCGCGGCTCGACCTCGTGCGTGACATCGTCGGCGACGAGCTCGCGCCCCGAGAGAAGCCGATCTCGGCAGCGCCGCCAGCCGTCTCGACGCCGACCCCGGCCGCCGTGTCCCTCCCGCCGTCGAGCGATCCGGTCAGCCCGACGTCCCGAGGCGGCAGCGCGCCCGGACAGATTTACCTCGGGCGCACGCGCTCGCTGAGCCCCACCGACGTGACACGCAGCCCGGCGACCCTCATGCGGCACGCCGCGTTCCTCGGCTCGACCGGGAGCGGAAAGACCACGCTCGCCCTCAATGTGATCGAGCAGTGCCTTCTCGAAGGGACGCCGGTGTTGCTCGTCGATCGCAAGGGCGATCTCTGTCGCTACGCGAGCGAGTCGTTCTGGTCCGAGGTCGAGACGGATCCCGCGCGCGCGGAGCGGAAGCGTCGCCTCCGCGAGCGGCTTCACGTGCAGGTCTTCACGCCCGGAGAGCATCGCGGACGGCCGCTGGCGCTGCCGATCGTGCCGGCCGGCCTCGCGGACCTCGACGTGGCCGAGCGTATGGCCATGACGAGCAGCGCGGCGGCGGGCCTTGGCTCGATGATGAAGTACAAGGGCTCTCACCAGGACTCGACGCGCCAGGCGATCCTCGCCAAGGCGATCGAGGTCCTCGCACAGCTCGGCGGGAAGAAGGAGCTCGGGATCAAGGATCTCGTCGACCTCATCGCGGACGAGGATCCGGCGCTCGTCGACGCGATCGGCAAGCTCGATACGAAGCATTTCAAGGCGCTCGTCGAGCACCTCGAGACGCTCCGCCTTCGCTTCGAGACGCTCCTCAAGGGCGGCGAGACGCTGAATGCCGAGTTGCTCTTCGGAATGGGGCCCTTCGCGGTGCCGGGGAAGACCGCGCTCAGCATCGTGAGCACCAAGTTCCTTCCGGACGCCGGCGTGATCGATTTCTGGGTATCGCGCCTCCTCATCGAGCTGACGCGCTGGTCGAGCAGGCATCCGTCGGCCAAGCTCCAGGCGATCGTGATGCTCGACGAGGCGGATATTTACCTGCCCGCGCAGACGAAGCCGGCCACGAAGCAGCCCATGCAGGACCTCTTGAAGCGCGCGCGCTCCGCGGGGGTCGGGATCTTCCTCGCCACGCAGAGCCCCGGCGATCTCGACTACAAGTGCCGTGACAACATCACGTCGTGGTTCGTCGGGAAGATCTCCGAAAAGACCGCCCTCGACAAGATGAAGCCGCTCCTCAGCGAATATCGCTCCAACCCCGCGAGCAAGCTCGCCGGGGCCCATCCCGGAGAGTTCTTCGTCCTCGCAGAGGGCAACGTCGCGGAGCTGAAGGCCGAGCGCTCGCTCATGAATACGGCGCAGCTCGGGGAGGACGAGATCCTCCACGCGGCGCGCGCGCCATCATGAGGCTCGTCGCTAACCGTGCAGTCGCTTCACGAGCTCCACGCCGGCGATGACCAGGACGCCGAGCGTGATGCAGCCGAGCAGCCACGCCACGGTCGAGACGGCCAGCGACGCGAGCGAGCGGAGCCAGCGGAGGATGGGGTCGCGACGCTTGCCGTCGTTCTGGAGCTGCGCGTACGTCCAGAGCGCGTAGAGCGTCGTCGCCACCTCGGCGGCGCTCGCGAGCGCACCGCCGAGCGAGACGGACCAGCGGTACCCGAGATACTGGAGCGGGACGAAGGCGAGCTTCACCATCGCGCTGCCCGCCGTGAGCATCGCCGCGGCGACGATCTGCTCTCCGTAGCGCAGACCCGTGCGGCCGCGGAGGACGAGCGTGGGACCGACCGCGATGAGCGGGAGGAACGCCAGACGCACCCACGCCTGGTGCTTGAAGAGCGCCGTCGTGATCCTCGGGCCGAGCTCGTTCGCGGACGGAGCGCCGGCCGGGACCATGTTCTTCGACCTGAGCGCGACGAGCGCGAGGCCGAGGAGGCCCGACACGAGGAAGAGGAGCGTGAATGGCGAGTACACCTTCGCGCGCTTGCCACCGAGGTAGTCGCGGATCGTGTGACCGGGGCGGCGCAGGAGCGCGAGGATCGTGTGCGGGAGGGCGTGCTCGAGATGCAGGACCGCGTGCGGGAGCTCATGGAGGATCGCGCCGACCGTGATGCGCTTCGGCGTCTTCGCGGACTGACCGCATGAATGACAGAACTTGCCCGCCAGGACCTCGGCGCAGTTGAGGCACGTCGGACGCTCCGCCTGCGCGACGTGCGCGGCGTGCGCGGCACGCGCGGCGAACCGCATCGTCGTGCCGACCGGCGCGAGCGAGCGCGGGAGCATCCGGGGCGTCGGCGCCGGCGGCGGCAGGCGAGTGGTGTGCGCGACGGGCATCATGGCGGCGACCTCGGTGTAGCGCCCGGGGACCCGGCGTCGAACCTGAAGCGGTGATTTCAGCCGACTTTTCCGGTCCCGTCGAATTGAGGGAAGCTCTTCGCATCGCTAGGATGCGGGAATGCAGGTCAGCGCGCTCCAGTGCCCCCGGTGCTTCGCCCCCGTCGCACCGGCGAGCGGTCCGGTCTCGGTCTGCCGCTACTGCGGGACCACCCTCGCGATTCAGGGCGCGGCGCCGGTGATGGCGCCGCTCGTGGCACCGGCCCAGGGGGTCTTTCTCGAGAGCGCGGGCGACAACGTCATCCATGTCATCAAGGTCGTGCGCGAGCACACGGGGCTGGGGCTGAAGGAGTCCAAGGACCTCGTCGACCGAGCGCCCTGCGTGGTGGCGGAGTGGAACGATCCGCCGCGGCTCGAGCGCTTCCGGCAGGACCTCGTCCGCGCCGGCGCGCGCGTGCGCTGAGGCGGCGCGCGCCGGTCGCCGGCGTCACCTCGACGCGAGGAGCCGGCCGAGGAGGGCGGTCGCCTCGGCCTCGCCCGTGCCTGGGAACAGCGGTCGCTCCTCGCGGATGCGCTTTCGCTCGACGAAGAGCGTGAGCGCCTCCGAGGGCGAGACCTCTGCGCCGCCGAGCGCGAAGCCGACGCGCGCGCGCTCGACCATGCCGAAGACCTCGAGGCGGTCCTCGCGCTGATGGATCCGCACGGGGCCGAGCGTCTTCTTGTGCGCCGCGACGAGGAAGGCGAGGTTCGCGGTGAGGATCCGCGAGAGATAGAAGGCGCCCCAGTAGAGGCTCTCCGGCGTCTGCTCCGGCGACTCCGGCGACGCGACGAGCGCCTGCGCCGCGGCGATGATCGGCTCGTCCGCCAGGAGGAACGTGGGCTCGTCTGCCACCGCCTCGCGCCTCTCCGCCTCGGCCGGCGCCTTTCCGTGCGCGAGCCAGCACTGGAGGGAGACTCGCGCATCGAGCGGATCGTCCGATGCGACGCGCACCTTCGTCACCCGGTGCAGCGTCTTGCTCGGGAATACGAGGAGGCGGTTGTGACGGAACTTCACCGTCGCCTGCTCGTCGCCATACGAAAATACGATATCGCCGCCGCGGATCTTCTTCGGATCACGCGCGAGAAACACGATCGCGGTGAGGTTGACGCCCGCGCCTTCGTCCTCGTGAAAGTCGTAATGGTCGCCCGTCAGATACGAGGAGACCTGGAGATGCGGCGCCCAGCAATTCGGGATGATCTGGAAGAGCGGCTCGCGCGCCCGCTCGAAGCCGGAGACGAAGGGCGCGCTCCAGAGCCTCTCGCGGAAGGCGCGGAGCGTCCTCGATCCCTCGTGGATCCACGTCGCGCGGTTCTGTCGCCGCTCGTGCGGGAAGAACACGGACTGCCCATCATGGCCGATGTCTCGCACGAGACCCGGCTTCAGCTTCTTCGTGCGCTCGAGCGTGGCCACCTCCGCCATCACGGTGGTGAGCGCCTTCGCGTCGAAGAAGTCGTCGACGACGAGGTGCGCGCGGGGGCGATCGTGCTCCTGGAGCTTCATGGATCGAGTACCTCGAGCACGGGACGAGTCTATCGGGTCAGGCCTCGAGCGGCGGAATTCCGTAGCGCGTACGCAGCTCCTCGACCGGGACGTTCGCCACGCTCCAGAAGTCGAAGGCCTTCGGATCGCTGAGGTCGACCTTGCACGCGGCGCCGCGCTCGACCGCGCGAAGGACGTCCTTCGGGTCGAAATAGCCTTTCTCACCCTTCGCGACCGGCGTGATGCGGACCCCGACATGGAACTGCAGGACCACGAAGAGGAAGAACGCGAAGCCGTCCTCCCGTACGAAGCCCGCCTGGAACGCACCCTGACGGATCTCGCCGTAGGGGTCCACGCCGTAGCCGGAGAGGACATGCCCGACGTCGTGGAAGATGCCGCGCTCCGGAAGCCCGCCCTTCTCGCCGGGGATCGCGAAGCCGTGCTCGCGCCAGCTGTCGTAGAGCACGCGGCCGAGCGAGCCCTCCGGATACGTCGCGAGCGCGCGGTACTTCTCCGCCGTGGCCTTGTCCTCGCCGAAGATGGCCGCCGTCGCGAACGACCTCAGCGTCTCGAGCGTGCGATCGCGGAAGAGCGTCTTTCGCATCCGCTGCACCATGTCGAAGCGCGCGAGGAGGAGCTGCTCCTTCGCCACTTCGCGGACCACGTCGAGGCCCTTCTCGTCGAGCTCGAGGGCGGCCGCGAACCGCCGGAGCGCCCTCTCCGCGTCGAGCGTCGCTTCGCCCTCGACGAGCGACATCACGGTGAGGAGCTGGAGCGCGCGCTTTCGCTTGAACGGGTCCACGACGCTTCGCGCGAGGTCCTCGGGCTCGATCGGATCGAGCGCACGCGGATCGAGCGCGATGCCGTGCATCGACGCGATCGCTTCGATGAAGTCGGCCTCACCGTCCGTGAAGGACTGGTTGGTCTCCGCGATGGCGCGAAGAGCGCGGGCGACGGCAACGAGCTCGGTGGAATCGAATACGACGAGGTTCACGGAGAGATCCTTTCTTCGACTTGTCTGGGACTACCTGGCGAGCTTCGAGAGAACGGCGGCGACCGTGTTCGACGGCATCTCGGCGGCGGCGGCCACGATCGTCTGCATGCGGGCCTCGCTCGATTTCTCGATGAACGTGCGTCCCTTCGCGGAGAGACGCAGGATGCGGGCACGGCGATCGGTAGGGTCTTCCTCGCGCGTGACCAGCTTCTGCCGCACGAGATCGTCGACGAGGCGGCTCGCGGTCGGAAGCGAGAGCTCGAGCTCCACCGACACGTCGGAGACGCGAAGCTCCTTGCGCTCGTCGAGCATGTAGAGCGTCGCGACCTGCGCGACGCTGAGCTCGTGCTCGCGAAGCGTCCGCGCGACGCTCGCGATGATGCGCGTGAACATCCGGCGCGTCAGCGCCTCCGCCGCCGAGCCGACCCCGGGAATGACCATCTCTCCCTCAGATGATTGCTACGCGGAAATGATTGCGAATGTGTAACTAAAAGTCAACTGGGGGTGGCTCGATCCGTCCAGGCCGCCCGGGCTTCTTCGAGGAAGTCGAAGCCGCGCTGGGCTTCGATGTTCACGGCATCGAAGATGCGGCGTCGCTTCTTCCCGCGGAGCTTGACCACGACCGCCCGGGACATCGCCTCTTCATCGAGGTCCTCGAGCTCGAGCTCCTCGATGTCCCCGAGGTCGAAGGCGGTGAGCTCGCGGGTTCGGCCGCGCTTTCGCTCGAGGATCCGCAGCCGGCCGGTCTCCGGTGTGACCTCGAACGTGATCGCGCGCTGCCCGAGCGCATAGCCGCCGAGGATGACGAGCTCGAGCGCCACGATGACGCCGAGCATCCACCACCACGCGCGACCGCCGACCGGAAGGCGCAGCGGCGTCTTCGTACGGCGCGACTCCTGGTACGCATCGAACGCGGGCGTGACCCGGTCCCCGAGGTCGTAATGAGCGACGCCGTTCGCTTGCACCATCAGCGTCGGGCGCTTCGAGTCCTCGTCCTTCTCGACCGCGACCTCCAGGACGGCGGCGCGCTGCGTCGACAGGCCCCGCTGCGATTCGAGCACGCAGCTCTGCGCGTCGCAGACGAGCACCTCGCTCCGTGGCACCGTGAGAAAGAGGAGGAACCCGAGGATCGGCAGCCATGGCAGCAAGGCCACGAACACCCACGTCGGGTAGCGGAGGAGCGCGAGCTGCGACGTGTCGCGCGTCGGAGGCTCGCGCCTGCTCGGAGAACGGTAGGCGGTCAGGTTGGCTTCAGAGCGTCTGGCAGACGGGGAAGAACGGCGCCGCGGTGGGGCTGGACGCGAGGCCCTGGCAGATGCCCTGGCAGAGCACCGAGCCGGACTGGTTCGAGCAGCACTGGTTCATGATGAGGAACATCGGGAACGCGCCCTCGATCCCGCCGCCGCACGTCGTGCCTTGCGACCACTCCGAGATGCACGAAAGGACGTCCGCGTCCGCCTGCGTGGTCGCGCCGAGCTGGCAGCGCTGAACGCAGCCGCCGCACGACGTCTGCGTGAAGCCGAGACCGCCGATGGCCGCGCCGAGCGCGGGATTCACGGTCTGGTTCTCGACCGCGCAGTCCGCCATGAGCTGGCACATCTCTTCGCAGCCCGCGCGCGGCGTCGCTGGGCAGTCGACCTGCGGCGAGGGCGTGAGCGGGTACGGCGTCGTGGAGGCGACGGCGGCCGCGCCGGCGGGGAGGGGCGCGAGCGGGAAGTTTCGCTGCACCGGTGTACCCTTCGGGTGCGCGAGGAGCATGTCGATGTACCAGTCGTTGTACGGCAGCCACATGTGGCCGACGTTGTTGCCGCGCACGCTGACGAAGTCGACGTTCGGCTGCGCCGCGTAGTACGTGCTCGCGAGCGAGGCTTGCTCGACGAAGCTGAACTCGGGCACGCTCACGCCCGACGGTGTCGCGCCGGACCAGCGGTCGTTGTCACCTCCCCAGGTGACGAGGACGAGCATGTTGTCGAGCGGCTGCGGGGCGCCGCCGGGGCCGGTGAGATCGAACACACCCGAGCCCGCGATGCCGCCCGCGAGGACGTTCGAGCGAACGCGCAGCATGTGATTGACCATGATGCCGCCGGCCGAGTGACCGACCGTGAAGATGCGGCTCTGGTCGATCGAGAGCTGGCTCTTCGCGCAGCCGATCAGCTCGTCGAACATCGTGACGTCCGGGTTCGGCGCGCCGGCCGTCGCGGGGAGGCGCATCGCGTCCCAGATCGGCCAGAACGAGCCGTTGTTGTTCGCGTCCGGCGCGATGACGACGAAGCCGCGGTCCGCCCACTGCTGGAGCTTGGCGCGGTTGATGAAGCGGATGCCGCTCTCGCCCGTGCCATGCCACGCGAAGAGGAGGGGGCGCGGGCCGGTGAAAGAAGAGGAGGGGAGCAGAACCTGAAAACTGCGCTGCTGGCCGCCGACTGCATAGCCGGAGTGCCCGCCGGGGGTCAGCGTCGGGCAGACCGAGGGCGCCGTCGCCGTCTCTGCGGCGACGTTTTCCTTAGCGATCTCCAACCCATCCGTCGTCGAGCACGCGACGAGAACAGCCCCCACACCCAGCAGCGCCAGCGTTCGCACGGGCCGCTCTTACCATGTGCGGAGGAGTGCGCAACTCGGGTCTCTTCGATCGCGATTCGAGCGACGCCGGATCGTGGCTAGGCGCTGGCGGGCGCCCCGGTCCACTCCACGGAGCGCTGCCAGAGCTCCTTCGCGAGCGCCTCGTCCTCGGCGAGGGGGTTCGGCTTCTTCACCTTGCTCTTCGTGTAATAGAGGCCGTCCTCGTCCGCGCAGTCCGGAGAGGCGCTGCAGTAGATCTGGGTCTGCGCGCCCTCCTCGCTCGAGATCATGAACAGCTTCATGATCGGACGGACGAAGAACGGGACCTCGCGCCAGATGTCGGTCGCGACGACCCCCGGGTGGAGCGAGTAGCTCGTGATGCCCTTGCCGGCCTTGCCGCGCGCGAGCTCCTTCGTGAAGAGCACGTTGCACAGCTTGCTGATCGAATACTCCTCCATGCCCGTCGTGGTCCACGTCTTCTCGCGGAAGCGCTCGAAGGGGATCGACTTCGCGTCGTAGTGCGAGCCGCTGGATACGTTGACGATGCGCGCAGGCGCCGACTCGCGGAGGCGCGGCAAGAGGAGGAGCGTGAAGAGGAACGGCCCGAGGTGATTCGTGCCGATGATGAGCTCGAAGCCGTCGCTCGTCTTGCCGTGCGCGCCCGCGAGCCCGGCGTTGTTGACGAGGACATCGAGCTTCTCGCCGCTCGCGAGGAAATCGCTCGCCGCTCTTCGGATGGAGTCGAACGAGCCGAGATCGAGCCTGAGGAGCTCCGCCTTTCCGCCCGCCGCCCTGATCGCGTCGATGACGGGCTCCGTCTTCTCTCGCGATCGACACGCGAGGAACACCTTCGCGCCGCGCTTTGCGAAGACCTCCGCCGTCACACGTCCGATGCCGGTATTCGCACCGGTGACGATGATTGTCTTGCCGTCCAGATCGCGCATGGGCCGTGTTGTAGCGTAGAGTGCGCGCGTGTCGATGGCGCGTATCACGCTGGCGCTCTTTGCGATCCTCATCGCACTGACGCAGTGGCGGTATTCGCCCCCGTCGCCTGCGCCGGCGGACGCCCCACGAGAGCGCTTCTCCGCGATGCGCGCCCGCGCCGTGCAGGAGAAGCTCGTCGGCGATGGCGCGACGCGCTTCGTCGGCACGGAGGGCAATCGCCGCGGTCGCGAGGCGATGCTCGCGCAGCTCGAGGACGCGGGCTGGGCGGTCGAGACGCAAGAGGCGATGACCTGCACGCGGTACGGGCTGTGCGTCCCCGTGGCGAACGTGGTCGCGAAGCTCGATGGAACGGAGCCCGCGCTCCCCGGCGTGCTCATCAGCGCGCATCACGACTCCGTCGGCGCGGGGCCCGGCGCGAGCGATGACGGGCTCGGCGTGGCCACGATCGTCGAGACGGCGCGCGCGCTCGCGGCCGGCCCACGGCCGAGGCGCACCGTCGTCGCTCTCCTCACCGACGGCGAGGAGTCCGGCCTCGCCGGCGCGGAGGCCTTCGTGCGCGGCCATCCGCTCGCCGGGAAGGTGCGAGCGACGGTCAACGTCGACGCCCGCGGATCGAGCGGTCCGTCGTCCATGTTCGAGACCAGTCGCGGCAACGCGTGGCTGGCCTCGCTCATGGCCGAGCACCTCGAGCGTCCCGTCACGACCTCGCTCTTCTACGAGGTCTACCGGCGGATGCCGAACGACACGGACTTCAGCGTCACGAAGACGATCGCGTCCGGCGTGAACTTCGCCAACATCGGGCAGATCGAGCACTACCACACGCCGCTCGACGACCTCGCGCGCTCCGATCTCGGGACGCTCCAGCACCACGGCGATCACGTGCTCGGCATGGCGCGCGCCTTCGCGAATGGTGAGATCGCGGCCCGCGCCGACGAGGTCGGTGACGCGGTATGGTTCGATATCCTCGCCTTCGGCATCGTGCGCTGGCCGGAGGGCTGGTCGATCCTCCTCTCCATCATCGCCTTCGCATTCGTGCTGCGCTGGGCGATCAAGGCGAAGCAGTTCGGTCGCGGGCTCGCCGTCTTCCCCGCTGCGCTGGCCGTCGGCGGCGCCGTCGCGTTCGCCTTCGCGACGCTCCTCTCCATGTTCAATGCGCTCCCGTCGCCGTGGATCGCGCGGCCGTTTCCGGGCGTGATGGCGGTCGAGCTCGGCGGCCTCGCGGGCGCGATCGCCGCCATCCGCCTGCTCGCGGACGCGCCGCGCGCGCTCTGGGCGGGGACGTGGCTCTCCTGGGCCCTCGTCGGGATCGTCTCGGCGAAATTCGCGCCAGGCGCTTCGTACCTCTTCATCGTCCCCGCGCTCGTGGCGGGGATCGCGGGCGCCGCGCGCTTCGAGGTGGCATGCGTCGCGCCGGCCGTCGTCGCCGCGTCGCTCGTGCTCACGCTCCGTGGGGGCCTCTACGATGCGCTCGGCTTCGCGGTCGCGCCCGTCCTCGCGCTCCCCGCGATCCTGCTCGCGACGACGCTCGCGCCGATGCTCGTCCCGACGGATCGGCGCGTCCCGCTCGGCCTCGGCGCGCTCGCGCTCGTCGGCCTCGTCGGCGCGGCGGTGGTCCCGAAATACAGCGCCGAGCATCCGCAGCGCGTGAACGTCGAGCTCCGGCAGGACGAGGTCGGCGCCAAGGTGTTCGTCGATACGAGCTGGGGCCCCGCGATGCAGTGGGGCTCGCCGCCCAGCGCGATGCTGACCGCCGCCGGCACCGGCGACAAGACCACCTCCGCGCTCCCGTGGCTGCGACCGGCGCCCTACGCGGAGATCCCGCTCCTTCCGATCGCGGCGCCGTCCTTCGAGGTCGCATCCGCGATCGACGACAACGGCACGCGGAAGATCCGTGGTCGGGTGCGCTCGGATCGCAAGGCGTCGATGCTCGTGCTCTGGTTCCCGCCCGGTCGGCACATCGAGGCCAAGGTCAACGGTCGCTACGCCTCGACGCGCTCTTTCGGGACGGGGCAGCTCCTCGCCATCGCCGCGCCGGAGGCGGACATCGAGATCAGCGCCTCGGGGGCCGGCTCGCTCGCGCTCGATCTCGCGGATCGCACCTTCGGGGTCCCGCCCGGCACCCCCGCGGAAGCGGCGGTAAAAGCGCGGCCGTCGTCGGCGGTCGCGTTTCAGGACGGCGACATCACCGTCGTGTCGCGGAAGCTTTCCCTTTGATAGCCTTCGGGGTGGAGGTCCTTAACCATGCTCAAGAAAACCTTTACCCTCGCGAGCGCCATCAGCCTTACGGGCGCCGTCGTATGGATGACCTCCACCACAGCGTGCGGCGGCGACGAGGCCGACGCGGCCCCCGGCAACACCACCAGCTCGGGCAGCGCGAGCGGCGACGGCGGTAGCTCGTCCGGCAGCACGTCGAGCGGCGGCTCGTCCGGCACCACGTCGAGCAGCGGCTCGACGACGTCGTCCTCTGGCCTCATCGACCCGAAGACGGTGCCCGGCGTGGACGTCACCTTCGGCAAGTGCGAAGAGTTCACCAAGTGCCCAGGCTCCATCACCGGGAGCTGGAAGGTCACGGGCGGCTGTCTCGCGGACAACACCTTCGACGAGTTCCGTACCTTCTGCCAGGGGCTGAACGAGCACGACATCGTCATCAAGGCGAGCGGCACCGTCGATGCGACCGACACGGTCGTGAAGCAGGCGACGACCGTCTTCCTCAGCGCGAAGCTCGACTTCCCCGTGGACTGCGCCAAGGTCATTCCGGGTGGAGGCGGCTGCTCGTCGATCCCGTCGCTTCTCACCGGGCCGTTCGCGCCGCCGGGGAAGAAGTTCGATCACATGGAGTGCACGCAGGATGGTGACCTCTGCAAGTGCGGCGCAGACGTGAAGATCGAGGAGACGACGGCCGACGACTACACGAAGGACGACACCGGCGTCCTGACGACGAAGGGCAATCGCACGTACGAGTACTGCCCCAAGGGCGCCAGCGTCACGTATCGCGAGACGACGAAGGACAATCGCACCTTCGGCATGCTCATCACGATCGGGAAGTAGCGGGCTCCTCTTTCGCCGCGGCCCGCCGTGTGTAGTCGATCACGATCCGGCGAAGCGCCTGCGGATCGATCGGCTTTCCGAGCGTCGTGTTCGAAGTCGTGCGCAGGAACTCCTCCGCGCGTGGCGTGAACGCGCCGCCGGTCACGAAGACGATGCGACGCGCGAGCTCGGGATCCAGCTCGGAGACCGCGTGAAACAGGTCGACGCCCGTCATCTGCGGCATCATAAGATCGCAGAAGACGATGTCGAAGGCCTCGCCGGCCGCGATGCGCGTGACGGCATCGTGCGGGTCCTGAACCACGAAGACCTCGTGCTCGCGCTGCAAGATGCGAGCGATCGCGCGGCCGATCGCGGGCTCGTCGTCGATGACGAGGACACGAGCGCGCTTCGTGGGAGCGTCGGGGCCGATGGGACCCGGCGGCACGGGGGACTTCGGGCGCGCTGCGGGGAGGGCCACGCGAAAGGTCGCGCCCGCGCCCGGCTTGCTCTCCAGCGAGATCTCGCCGCCATGGGCGCGGATGAGCGAATGGCAGATCGAGAGCCCGAGCCCGGAGCCTTCCCCGACCGGCTTCGTCGTGAAGAACGGATCGAAGATGCGCGCCTGTAGCTCGGCGGGGATGCCGGGGCCCGTGTCGCGGACCTCCGCGACGGCGCGTCCCTCCTCGTCCGTGTAGGTCGCGACGACGATGTCCTTCGACTCCGCGGCGCCGTCGCCGATCGCCTGCGCCGCATTGACGAGGAGGTTGATGAACACCTGGCTGAGCTGCCCGTCGCTTCCCTCGACGAAGGGCGTGGTCCCGTACTCGCGACGCACGCGCGCGTGATGGCGCACGATGTTCTCCGTCATCCGGATCGCGCCGTCGAGGACGTCGTGCAGCTCGAGCGTGGTCCGCTCGGCGTTCTCGGCGCGCCCGAATCGCTTCAGGTCGTGAACGATCCGGTGGACGCGATGGCTTCCTTCCTTGGCCTCGCGGAGGGCCTCGCCGAGCTCTTCGATCAGCGCGGCCGCTTCCGGCGTAGCTCCACGCGAGAGCTCGGGCAGCGTCTCGAGCGCGAACTCGACGTTGGCGAGGATGTACGCGAGAGGGTTGTTGATCTCGTGCGCCATTCCCGCGGAGAGGGTGCCGATCGCGGCGAGGCGCTCCGTCTGCGCGAGCCGCCTCTCGAGCTCGCGTCGCTCCGTGACGTCACGGAAGACCACCACACCGCCGATGACGCGGCCCTCGTCGTTGATGATGGGCGTGGCCGTGTCGTCGACGGATCGGCGAGCGCCCTCCTTCATGGAGAGCGCGACGCCATGGGGAAGCTGGACCGCGAAGCCATCACGCAGCGCGCGGGCGAGGGGGGCCTCGATCCGCGCCCCCGTGTCCTCGTCGACGAGGCGGAAGACCTCGTCGAGCAGACGTCCCGCCGCGTCCTTCATCGTCCAGCCGGTCGCCTGCTCCGCGATCGCGTTCATGAAGGTGATCCGCTGCTCGACGTCGGTGGCGATGACGGCGTCGCCGATCGAGTGCAGCGTGGTCGCGAACCAGCGCTCCCTCTCGGAGAGCTGGAGCTCGAGCTCGCGCTTTGCGATCGCGACGTCGATGGCCGTCTTCAGATCACGATCGGAGAAGGGCTTGAGCAGGTAGCCATACGCTCCCGCGCGCTTGGCGCGAGACAGGGTGCCTTCATCGGAGAACGATGTGAGATAGATGACCGGGGTGGCGAGCTGCTCGCGGATGCGCGTCGCGGTCTCGATACCGTCGAGCTCGCCCTGGATGCGAATATCCACGAGCACGAGGTCGGGGTGGTGCTGGTCGACCGCGCGGAGCGCGTCCTCACCGTTCGAGACCGTCGTCGGGACGAGGTAGCCGAGCTCTTCGAGGCAGGCTCGGATGTCGGCCGCGATGACCGCCTCGTCCTCCACCACGAGGATGGTCGCTCGGCTCATGGCGCGCGAGCTTAGGGGCTCGATCGGGATGGGTTAAGGGGAACACTGTAAAACGACAAAAATGAGTTATGCGCGTTTATCACCTCGCGCTATGCTCGGGCTGCGATGGCGAGCCCCCTCACGACGTTGCGCGGCACTGGCTTACTGGACTCTCCGCCCGACGCCGCCTTCGATCGGCTCACCCGGCTCGCGGCGGGCCTCCTGGACGCGCCCGTGGCGCTGATCAGCCTGGTCGACGAGTCGCGCCAGTTCTTCAAGAGCTCGTTCGGGTTGCAGGAGCCGTGGGCCAGCCGTCGCGAGCTCCCCCTCGACCACTCGTTCTGCGCGCACGTCACGGAGAGCGGCGCGCCGGTCCTCGTGTCCGACGCGCGCGAGCACCAGGTGTTGAAGGCGAACCCCGCCATTTCGGAGCTCGGGGCTTACGCGGGGGTGCCACTCATAGTGCAGGGCCACGCCATCGGCGCGCTCTGCGTCATCGCCGGCAAGCCGCGGACGTGGACCGAGAAGGAGGTCGCGCTCCTGACGGACCTGGCTGCGTCCGTCGTCTCGGAGATCGAGCTCCGCGTCGCGGCAAAGGCGTTGCGGGTCAAGAGCGAGCAGAAGTACCGGGACCTCTACGAGAACGCGCCGGACATGTTCATCACGTGCGGCCTCGACACGAGGAGCATCGCCGACTGCAACCGCGCGCTCTGCGAGGCGCTCGGCTACGAGAAGGACGAGCTCGTCGGTCAGTCGATCGAGCTGCTCTACCCCGAGGACTACCGGCGTGCGTATCGCTCAAACCTCGCCCTCTTCGAGGATGGCGCCGAGCTCGCCGACGTCGAGCGGCGACTGCGACGCAAGAACGGCGACACGCTCGATGTGAGCCTCACGCTGAAGGCGCTACGCGACCCCGAGGGGCGCATCATTGGCGCCTTCGCGATCTTTCGCGACATCACCCGGCGGAAGCTGGCGGAGCGTGACGGCGCGTTTCTCCTGCGCCTGACAGGTGTGCTCCAGCGCTGCACGACGGAGGAACAGATCTTCCGCGCCGTCTCCGGTGAGCTGGGGATCTATCTCGGCATCGACCGTGGGTTCTTCGTCTCGGTCGACGCGAATGGCGAGCAGGGCACGGTGTACCCTGGATACACGAGCGATGGCCGGCTCCTGCCGTCCCGCCTTTCGCTCGCGGCGCTGGGCGCTTCATCGAGCGTCGCGTTCGTCGCGAACGATCACACGCTCATGACTCCGAACGTGCGCGCCGGGCGCTGGACTCATTCGCTCGTCCTCGAGCGAAAGCGCGCGCATCAGTGGGAGGAGCGCGAGATCACGTTCGTTCGCCTCGTGGCGGAGCGCGCGTGGATGCAGATCGAGCACGTGCGCGTCGTCGCGCAGCTCCGCGAGCGCGAGGTGGCCGCCGCGATCGAGCGCACGGAGGAGCGTCACCGTGTGCTCCTCGAAGGCGTGAAGGACTATGCCGTCTTCATGCTCGATCCGCAGGGACGGGTCGCGACCTGGAACGCGGGCGCCGAGCGGCTGAAGCAGTACACGGTCAGGGAGGCGATCGGACAGCCCTACGCGATGTTCTTTCCCGAAGAGGACGTGGCGAGCGGTCGCCCGATGGCGATCCTCGAGCTCGCGTCGCGGGACGGCCGCTTCGAGGAGGAGGGGTGGCGCGTTCGAAGGGACGGCTCGCGCTTCTGGACAGAGGTGATCATCACGGCGATCCGCGCCGCGGACGGCTCACTCGAGGGCTTCGCGAAGATCGCGCGCGACGCCACCGATCGCCGGCGCCGCGATGACGAGCTCGCGGGGAAGCATTCGGAGCTCATGCGAAGCTTGCGCGAGCGTGAGGTGCTGCTGCAGGAGGTGCATCATCGCGTGAAGAACAACCTGCAGGTCATCTCGAGCCTGATCAACATGCAGGCGCGGAAGCTCGAGCAAGGTCCGGCCCGCGCGGCGCTCGACGAGTGTCGCTCGCGGGTGCTCACGATCGCGCTCATCCATCAGAACCTCTATCAATCGAAGGACTATGGCCGTGTTCAGTTCTCCACGTACGTGCGCACGCTCGCGGGCAACGTGCTCCGCGCGACGGGGCTCTCCCCGGCTGCGGTGACGCTCGAGATCGACATCGATGACATACCCCTGGGCATCGACCGGGCCCTCCCGTGTGGCCTCATCGTAAACGAGCTCATCACGAATGCGCTGAAGCACGCGTTCGACAATCGTCGCGGCCGCCTCCGCGTGGAGCTGAAGGCGAGCAGTCCGGACACGGTCCGGCTCATGGTCTCCGACGACGGCGTGGGCCTCCCGCCGACCTTCGACATTCACAAGAGCCGCTCGCTCGGCATGCAGCTCGTCGCCACGCTCGCCGAGCAGCTCGGCGGCAAGCTCGTCATCGCGAACGAGGGTGGCGCGTGCTTCACGATCACGTTCGCTGCCGACGACGTGAAGACCGAAGCGGCGTAGCTCGGCGCCGCCGTCGGACGTCCTCGCCGTCGTCTGCGTTCGGCGCACCTCGAGGCGCTCGACGGCGCCTCAACGCGCGGGGATCCACGGTCGCGCGGGCCATCGCTCGGGCGGCGGCGGCGGCTTCACCCATCGCTGCGAGCGCTCCTCGAGGAACCACGTCGGGTCGGGGGTCTCGGGCCACTCGCAGCCGGCGGGCTCGTCGATCCCCATGTGGTAATGCACCATGGACTGATCCGCGAACGCGCCCGCGAGGAAGTCGAGCTCGCCCCAGATGTCCTGCAAGGCGCGGACGACCTCTTTCTTGTAGGGCCAGCGCTTCCTCGCGATGAGCTCGAAGCGAGCGAGGAACTTGCGCTGGCGAAAGACGATGCGCATCGCGCGTGCTGTCTGGCGGAGCCCGAGCGCGGTGAAGAACACACGCTTCTTCCGCTTGTCCTTCCCGTCCCGCACGCGGCGCACCCAACCCATCTGCTCGAGGCGCGTGAGCATCTTGGACACCGTCGTCCGGCAAAGGTCGAGGCGCCGCGTGATCTCGAGCTGGGACATCCCGGCGAGGAGCCCGTTGGTTCGCGGGTCCCCGAGATCCCGCCAGAGCGCCGCCTGCCGGACGAGGCAGAGCAGATCGAAGCGCGCGGCGGTCATGCCTTCCACCTTGCGGAGCACGCGATGCCCGAACGCGACGGTGCGGAGGTGGAGGCGCTTTGCCTGGAACACGATGGGGTGCATGGCCCCGCGCACGAGCACCCGCCGTGCCACGCGCCGCCCCCCCGCAGGGGGGAGCCCCCCCTCCCGCGGCGGGCCTATTTTAATGGTTGGCTAGCCAACCATTAAAATGGCGGTTCGGCGGAGGGGGTGGCGGGGGCCGGCCAGGTGGCCGGCACGGGCCAGGGGGTTGAACAGGATTTCGACAGGCTCGACCGGCGAGGGCCCGGAGCTTCGGGGGTGGGTCGGGCGGCGTCAGCGGGCGCGGCGGGTGGGGCGGCCGTGAGGGCGACGATAGACGGTGATGATGGGCACGCCGTCGTGCGTGAGGACGTACTCGGGCGCGGGAGAGCCGTATTCCGTCCAGATATTGTAGTCGACCTCGTTGATGTGCTGCTCGTGATGCACGATCGAGAGCTCGGCCTCGGCCGGGGAGCCGACGCCACGGAGCCACTTGGGCACGCGGTCCTCGTCGACCATGCGCTCCCAGCTCTGCCAGCTCGTGTCCATGATGTAGAACGTGTCGCCCGGCTTCGAGTGCGTGCGGAGCCAGGGATCCAGGCTCGTCGTCGTGAAGCCCCAGAACTGACGATTCAGCCCGAGGTCCGCGCCGCCCGCCGTCCCGCCGAAGAAGGGCACGTACGCCGAGAGCCCGAACGGATGCGAGTGGCGCGTCACCGCGAACGGGCCCACGAACGTGAGCGCGCCGACCAGCGCGAGCGCCCAGCGCTGCTTCGTCTCGTCGAGCTTCGTGCGATCGCGGAGGAGCATGCCGATGCGCGTCGCCACGAGATCGAAGCCGCGGCCCGCGAAGATGGCGAGGCCGGGATACGCCGTGATCCAGTGCTTGGTGCCGCCGAAGATCGGCGTTGTCGGGAGGAGGAACACCGCGAGCGGCACCGCCACCGACAGCATCAAGAGGATGTCGGTGTACATCGGGTCGAAGTCGGCGTCGGTCTCGGCGTCGAAGCGCTTCCTCGCCCAGGCGACGAGCATGCGGAGGTACGCGATCAGGCGATCGAACGTGCCGATGAGGAAGAGGACGACCGTGACGGTGGGCACCGTCGCGAGGAGCATGACCGGCATGTACGCCTTCGGGCTCGGGGGACCGAAGTACGTCTGATGCAGGAACTCGATGTTGTAATATTCGTGATGAACGTGGAAATTGAAATATTCCTGGAATCTTGGCAGGGTGTCGTGCCAGAGCCAGGGCCAGAGGGCCACGAAGACGGCGGGACCGATCGTCGCCATGCAGAAGAGCGAGGCGGGGACCGGAAGGAGGGCCGTCTCGTTCGCTTGCTTGCTGGCCGCCTTCCAGTGCACCAGAAGCGCGTGCGGGATGAAGACGCCCGGGAGCATCCAGGCGTTGTGCTTCGTCTCCAGCGTGAGGCCATAGACGACGCCAGCGAGCACCGCCCAGCCGAAGCCACGATGCTTCTCCGCCATCCAGTACGTGAAGATGCAGGCGATCCACATCGCCATGATCGGCACGTCGAAGCACGCGAGATGTGCGTGATAGAAGACGTTCGGCATCAGGCCGAGCGCGATCGCCGCGATGAAGCCCGCGCGCCGCGAGTAACGACGCGCCGCGAACAGATACGTGATCCAGATCGCCAGGCCCATGCTGAGCATGCCCGGGAAGCGATACGCCGTGCTCTGATCGTGGAAGAGATGCCACTTCTCGTAGAAGAAGTGATGCGACAGCGCGAACGCCGATTTCGCGAGCGACGGATGCTCGTGATTCGCGTTCCAGGCGGAGTCGACGAAGCCGCGCTCGAGCGCCTTCGACGGGGACTCGAAGAGCGTCTTGAACCAGCGCTCGTACGAGTGGGAGGCCGAGAAGTAGAAGCCCTCGTCACGCGAGAAGCCGAGATCGCGCGACGTCCCGAGGAGCCATACGACGTAGATCAGCCCGAGGCCCGCGCCGTTCAGATGATCGACGTTCCGGCGGACCCACGCCTTCCAGTCGACCTTCTCGTCGGAAGGCTTCGGAGCGGTGTCCGAAGATGGCGGCGCTGCGGGTTCTTCGCTCATTTGCGCGTCGTCGCCTCGAAGCAGAATTGACGCTCCTTTGCGGGCTCGATCTCGACGACGAGGTCACCCTTCTTGCCCGCCAGGTCGTCGGTCGGGAGCTCGAAGCCCGTCCAGCCGGCCCCGACCTTGTGGAATACGGGCGCGATCCCGTGATCGAACGCCGAGAACTGAAGCTGAATCTTCTCCGGCGTCGGCGTGCGCTCGTCGACCCACTGCACGCCCGAGTGGCCGACGATGCGCGATCCGAAGGCGACGTCCTTGAAGCGGAGCTTCAGGCTCGTCGCCATCGGCGTCGCATAGATGCAGACATGAGGATGGTGATCGAGCGCGTGGAGCACCGCGACGCCGACATGGCCGCCGGAGCACACGAACTTGTCGCCGGGGACGAGGAGGCCCTGCGGGACGACCGTGCTTCCGCCCGAGGTGGCGCCACGCGTGAACCCACACGGCGTGTCGCCGGCGGTGACGGCGAGGCGATCGGGGCCGACGAGGTCGATGAGATCCTCGAGCACCGGCGTGTACTCCGGGTTCTCGAGGAGCGTGACGGTGACGCCGCCTGCTCGCTCTTCCTTCACCTTCTTCCAGGTAGCGAGCTCGGGCTCGTGGTCGCCGCGGATCGAGACCTCGTACGTGCGCTGGAAGCGACGGAGATCGGAGAAGCCCGAGCGCCGCATCGTCATGATCTCGCCTCCGAACATCTCGCGGCCGATCGGATCCGCCCAGAACGGCTCGAAGAGGACCAGGTCCTCCGGCTTGAGGTCGGCCTTGACGATGTCGCGCGCGCGCTCCCAGTCGCTCGCGGGGACGACGTCGGGACCCGTCTGCTTCACGTGCAGCGCCAGCTCGGCCAGCCCGATGAGCGGCACCGCGCACAAAAGCCATCCTGCGCGCTCTAGGCCCTTCACGGCGCCGCACTCTATAGCAAGTGACAGCGATCTCAGCCTGTACTATCACGCGAAGCGATGGCGAGAGCGAGGACAGGCTCCGGCGGAGAAGCGGTCATTGGCCGCTCTACCCGCGTGCGCGGCCGGGTTTCCGGCGAGGGCGATCTGCGGGTCGAGGGGTACCTCGAGGGCGACGTCAGCGTGAAGGGCGCGCTCACGGTCACCGGCGAGGTCGAGGGCGACATCCGCGCCGACGGCGGGACCGTCCACCTCGAGGCGGGCTCCAAGGTCCGCGGCGACATCCACGGCGAGTCCGTCTCGATGGACGAAGGCGCCGAATACGTTGGCAACTTGAACGCCGACTTCGAGCTTCCCGCCGAGCTAGGCGGCGCGACCGGCGGACGCCGTCGCTAAAAGACGAGAGAGGATCCTATGGCGAGCACGGTCATCGGCGCGGGCATCACGATCGAAGGCGAAGTGACGAGCGAGGACGACGTCGTCGTCGCGGGTACGCTTCGCGGCAAGCTGAGCACGAAGGAAGCGATCACGGTCGAGAACGGCGGCGCCGTCGAGGCCGACATCCACGGCGGACCCGTGCAGATTGCAGGTAACGTGACCGGCAACATCACGTCCACCGACCGCGTCGACCTCCAGAACGGAGCGAAGGTGGTCGGCAACGTGAAGGCGACGCGCATCACGATCGCGGACGGCGCCCAGTTCAAGGGCAACGTCGACATGGACGTGTGACATGGCGGCATCGACCCTCATCGGCCGCACCACGTTCGTTCGCGGTCGCGTCATCGGCACCGGTGACGTCGAGATCGCGGGCCGCGTCGAAGGCGAAGTCAGCTCGAGCGGCGAAGTGTCGATCGACGCGACCGGCCTCGTCGCCGCGAACGTCTCGGCCTCGCGCATCATCGTGCGCGGTGCGGTGAAGGGCGACCTCACGGCCGAAGACGTCCTCATCGTCGAGGCCGGCGCGCGCATCGTCGGCAACCTCAAGGCGCCGCGCATCGCGATCGCCCCGGGCGGTCTCGTCCGCGGGCACGTGCAGACGTCGGGCGCCGGCCCCGCCCGGACCACCCGCGCCGCCGCGGCGCCCGCGCAGCGCCCCGCGCCGAAGCCCGTCGCGAAGCCCGCGCCTCCGCCCCCGAAGGCGAAGCCCGCGCCTCCGCCCCCGCCGAAGGTCGTCGCGGTGCCGAAGATCAACCTGCCGAAGGCGGTCCCGCCGCCGAATCGCGCCACCATCGCTCGCCCCCCGCCTCCCGTCGTCCCTGTCCTCAAGAAGGGCACGAAGGCGATCGCGAAGAAGCGATGAGGCACTGGCGTATGAGGCACGAGGGATGAGGCGGCAGCGATGAGCGCACGCGATCGCCTCCTCGCGCTGCTGCGCGAGCGATCGTTCGCGCGGAAGAAGGTCACCCTCGCCTCCGGACGCGAGAGCGATTTCTTCATCGACTGCAAGCAGACCATCCTGACCGCCGAGGGCCACGCGCTCGTCGGCGAGCTGATGCTCGAGGCGGCGGGGAACGAGTTCGATGCCATCGCTGGCGTGGAGCTCGGCGGATGCCCGCTCGCGAGCGCGGCCTCGCTCATCAGCTTCCAGAAGGGCGCCCCGCGCGACGCGGTCTATGTGCGCAAGGACGCCAAGGACCACGGCTCGAAGCGGCTCCTCGAAGGCGACACCAAGCTCGCGCCGGGGGCATCGCTCGTGATCCTGGAGGACGTGACGACCACCGGCGGCTCGACCCTCAAGGCGGTCGCCAAGCTGCGCGACGCGGGCTACGTCGTGAGGCGCGTGGTCACGCTCGTCGATCGCCTCGAAGGCGGTCGCGAGGCGCTCGAGGCGGCGGGCCTCGAGCTGCGTGCGATTTACACGCGCCGCGATTTCATCCCGGACTGACGCTGCTGCGCTAACGTTTGGGGATGAGCCGACTGCTTCTCGCGGCCCTCGCAGCGATGACAGGCGTGGCTGCGTGCTCGCTGTTCGTCGATACCGACGGGCTCGCGGGCGGTCCGCGAGCCGGCGGCGACGGAGGCATGGACGGCGCGCGGGCGGATGTGGACGTGCCACGCGGCGACTCGAGCGCGCCGATCGACGCGGGCTTCGACGGTCGCTTTTGTGAGCGCTTCGGCGCGGATGCGCTGTTCTGTGACGACTTCGACGATCCGAACCGGGCGAGCCCCAAGCTCGGCTGGACGCGCGATGACGTCAACACGGGCGGGACGCTCTCGATCGTGCCGGCACGCCCCGCTTCGAACGCGCTGCAGGTGGAGTGGGACGCCAACGTCGGCGAGCCAGACGGAGACTGCAACTACGCGCGGCTCATCAAGGAGATCCCGGTCGAGGTCTCGCGGTTCACGTTCGGCTTCGATCTCTTCCTCGGCGACGAGAAGGGGGGCGCTTTCTACGACGACGCCGTGACGAACTTCATCTGGCGCCCGAGCGCCTCGTCGAAGTACTGCCAGCTCTTTCTCAGCGGCCTCCGCGGCAACCCCGGTCTCAACGACGACAGTAACGAGCGCCCCCTGAAGGCGCCCATGTCCGCGGGCGTGTGGCACCGCGTCGAGATCTCGCTCGACGGCACCACCCAGCCGGCCGGCGTCATGATCCGCATCGACGGCGAGAGCGCGTTCCGCGAGCCGTCCGAGACGCTCCCCGCCGGATGCGAAGGACCGATGAAGGTGACCCTGCAGCACGGGCTCTTCTGCGCGCGGAAGAATCCGGGTGCTGAGCGCGTGCTCTACGACAACGTCACGTTCGTCGGTGAGTGATCAGTTGCCGAGGCCCTGGCCGAGGAGATCCGCGACGTTCGGCTCGCCGCCGCCGCTCTTCTTCGGCGCCGGCGCGTCATCGCCGTCGTTCTGCGGCTGAGCCGGACGAGCGCCGCCGCCGCGACGCGCACCACCGCCGCCGCCGGCCGGACGACCACCGCCGCGAACGACAGCGCCTTGCTGCTGCGGCTGGGCCTGCTGCTGGGCGCGACCGCCCGGCTGCGGCGCGGGCTGCGCCGCGGGGACGATCGGACCCACATTCTGATTCGGCGCCACCATCACGCCGAGCGGAGGGGGAGGCGCGACCGGCGGCGCAACGCCGTTCATCTGCGGCTGCATCATCTGCGGCTGCATCGGCTGCTGCGGGGCCATCGGCTGCATCGGCTGCTGCGGGGCCATCGGCTGCATCGGTTGCTGCACGACCGGCGGCGGCGGCGGGGCGACGGGCTGCTGCGTCTGCACGGGGAGCTGCGCGGGCGCCGGCGGGAAGGCGGGCGGGGGCTCTTCCTTCTTGCCGAAGCCGAAGCCCGTCGCAGCGAACGCGAAGAAGATGCCGAACGCGGCGCCGAAGACGAACCACGCGAAGCGGCCGACCTTCGAGCTCTGCTGCGCCTCCTCGACCTCGGTCATCTGCGGGACATGGCCCGGCGGGCGCGCGCTCGTGTGAGCGCGGACGTGCATCTGATTGACGACCGAGCTCGGACCCATCATCGGGGTCATCGGCGCCATCATCGGCGGCATCGAGATCTGGGGCATCAGCGGCATGCCCATCTGCATCTGGCCACCCATCGCGCCGGGCGATGCGGCCGCCGTCATCGCGGGACCGTAGGCAGGGGTGATGACGGCCTGCGGCTGCGGGAACGCCGCAGAAGCGCCCATGCTCGGCGTGCGGATCGGCTGCACGCCAACCACGAAGTTGTCGGGGACGCGGAGCTCGGCGGGGACGCGTGCGGGGCCGGGGATCGAAGGCTCGTTGCCGCCGTAGCTATCGCCCTTGCGCTCGTGCTTCGCGCTGCTGCCCTCGGCGCGCGTCTCGTCGCGCTGCTCGGGACGGGGCGGCTGGTAGCTGCTCGCGCGCTCGTCGCGGCGGAAGCTGCGATTGTCCTCGCGGCGCTCGTCACGGCGCGGCTCGTCGCGGTAGCTGCCCTCGCGCGGGAGCTCATCGCGGCGGAAGCTGCGGCCGTCGTCGCGCGCATCGTCGCGCTCGGAGCGGTTGCGTCGATCGCTCTTGGGCGCCTGGCTCTTGTTGTCTTCGCCGCGATAGCTGGGGCGGCGATCGGCATAGCTCGGCTCTTCGCGGCGTCCACCCTTCGGGTAGTTCGCTTCGTAAGCGGCGGGGTCGTAGCTGTTGCTCGCGGCGCTGTACGTCGCGGGTGGGGGAGGCGAGTGGCGCTGGCGACGGGCATACTCGCCAGAGGAGTCGTCCTCGGGGAGCGGGCGATCGGGAAACGCATCGTCGCGATACGGCTCGTCGCCACGGTACTTGTCCTCGTGGCGCTGAAGGACTTCGTCGTACGCGGGACGAAGCGCCGTCATCGGGTCGTGCTGCTGGTACTCCGCGTCGAAGTGCTCGTGATGACCGAGCGCGGGGAGCTGATCGAGCGGGTCCGCGCCGCCGTGATGGCCATGGTGCGCGGGCTCCGGGAACCGGCGATCATACGCAGCGTGCGCCGCGGCGAGATCGGCGCCTTCGATACGGCCCTGCGTCTCGTCGTTGAAGTTGTGGCGATCGTGGTGGCGATCGAAGCGGTTCTCCGCGGGGAGCTCGCGCGCGATCTCGTGGATCCGAGCGCGGGCGGCGGCCATGGTCGGCGGCTCGCCGTAGTTCTGGGTCGCCGGCTGCTGCTCGATGGGGTCCGGGTTGCGGATCCCCGAGGAATGACGACGTGGCGGTGCGGGCGGAGCCGACGGCTTCACCGGACGAATCTTCGGCCGCTCGGACCCACCCAGGGTCGCCGGTCGAAACTTCGGGAGCATGCTCCGCTGGTTTGCCATGTCGGGTGTTCGTCCACCACCACTGGAGGACAACAGTTCTCCTGCAGGTTCCGTGCGCGGTACCGGAGGGGTACCTGGGTCATGGGCCCGAGACTCACAGGCCTCAGGTCACATGGAAAGAGCCCCTCTACTCATCCCGAGGGAGCCCTCCATTCTGAAGGCCCGGTCCATGGAGATCCATCCCTGGGTCCATGAAGATCGTGGATTTGTCGGAGCTTTCCCGACGGCGCGACGCGATGGAGACGGGCGCGTCAGGTTTGCGTACTCTCACCGCACAGGTCCGCTCTGGCCTCGGGCGTGATAGGAATCGGGCCGTGGACCCGAAGCGAATCGATGTTCTTTCCGACTCGACGGGAGAGACGGCAGAGAAAGTCGTGCGAGCCGCGATGCTCCAGTTCCCGCACTCGGGCGCGCAGATTCGACTGCACACGCGCGTGCGCACGAAGGAGGCGGCGCGTCCGATCCTCGAACGCGCCGCTCGTGAAGGCGCGCTCGTCGTGTTCACCGTCGTGAGCCCCGAGCTCCGCGAGTTCATTCACGCGTCGAGCTACGAGCTTCGCGTCGAGGCGCTCGATCTCATCGGCTCTCTCATCGGCAAGCTCACCGTCTATCTCGATCGCCAGCCCATCAACCAGCCGAGCGCGGCGATGCCGCTCAGCGACGAGTACTTCCGTCGCATCGAGGCGGTCGAGTTCACGGTGAAGAGCGATGACGGCAAGGAGCCGCGCAACTTCAAGAAGGCGGACCTCGTCCTCGTCGGCGTCAGCCGCACGTCGAAGACGCCGCTCTCCACGCTCCTCGCGCAGCGCGGCCTCAAGGTCGCGAACCTCCCGCTCGTCCTCGGCGTCCCCACGCCGCCCGAGCTCGAAGAAGCCAACCAGGAGCGCTGCGTCGGTCTCACGATCGGTCTCGATCCGCTCGTCGAGATCCGCAAGGCGCGCCTGAAGCAGCTCGGGATGAGCGTCGACGCGAACTACGGCCTCAAGGACCAGGTGAAGGCGGAGCTCGAGTACGCGAAGACCATCTTCGCCAAACACCCGAACTGGCCCGTCATCGACGTCACCGGACGCGCGATCGAGGAGACCGCGGTCATCATCCTCGAGTCGCTCAAAGAGCGCGACGAAGCCAAGCAGATCGCGAAGCAGATCGTGTGAGGCTCGCCTGGCGGGCCGCGCTCGCGATCTACGCGCGCGCGCCGACGTCCGCGCGCATCTCTGCCCATCTCGCGGCGGGCCACTGACCCCGTAGCGCTCTCGAAGGCTCTAGAAGCGGCCGCCGAGCCCGATGCCCCGCGGCGTCGCCGTCACCCAGGTGCTCGCCGTCGTGGCCGGAGCGTCCGACTTCTTCCCGCGGAGATAGGCGACGAGCGTGACCGCGCCGACGACGATCGCCGCGCCACCGAGGATGTCCGTGGTGAGCGCGAACGTCGAGATCTTGTCGTGCTTGTCGGTGAGGTCCGTGCCTGCGGCGGGGCTCTCCTGCGCGTCCTTCAGGCTGCTCCGCGCGCCGAGCGTGAGGATGCCGGTCGTGATCGCGCCGGCGGCGAGGATGCCAGTGGCGACGCCACCCACGATGACGAAGGTCGAGGGGCCGCCCTCTTTGGGAGCCGTACCGCCTCCGCCCGCCGACGGCGTGCTCGGGTTCGTCGAGGAGACTCCCTCGAGCTCGAACGCGATGCGCGTCGAGCTACCCGCAGCGACCGTGACGACCTTGGGCTCGCTCTTCTTCGTGCCCTTCTTCGCGTAAAGTGTGTGCTTGCCCGGATTGACGAGGATCGGCTTGTCGAAGGGGCTCGTCCCCTTGAGCTGATCGTCGATGTAGACCTCACTGTCCTCGAGGTTCACCTTGATCTGGAGCGAGGCGACCTTCTGCTGGAGCGCCTCGATGCGCTCGCGGACCTCGGCCTTGCGCTGGGCGGGCTCGTCGACGGCGGCGGCTTCGTACTCCTGGAAGCCGCGGAGGGCGCCCACGAAGTCGGAGAGCTGCGCGCGGACGAGCGCGAGGCTGTAGAGCACGCGATAGTGCGGTGAGAGCGCATAGGCCTTCTCGAGCTCCTCGAGGGCCGCCGTGTAGGCGCTCTCGTTGTAGAGCTCGACACCCTTTTGGTAGTGGACCTTTGCTTCCGCCTCGTTCGCCTGGGCATGCGCGAGGGTGGGGACGAGGAGCGCGGTAGAGAGAACGGTTCCAGCAACGAGAGAGCGCATTCGAAGATTCACGGCGAGTCCTTCATTTGAACGGGTTGTCTTCGAGCTTCGGTTGACGAGAGTGCCACGGATCGTTGTCGATGCCGGAGGCGGTGGGTCGAGCGGGCGCGGGAGGGGGCGTGGGCGCTGGCGCGGGCGCGGGCGTGGGGGCCGACGCCGGTGAGGTCACGGCCTTCGAGGGACCCGCGGGCGCGGCCACGGCACGGGGGTTCCATGCTGGGCGTGCGGTCCCCCAGCGCGGCGGCGCGGCGCCCGTCGCGGTCGCGCTCGCGCTCGGGTCGGCCGGCGACGCGCCGGTCGTGGGGGGCGCCGGAGTCGTGCCGGTCGCGGTCGTGGTCGTGGTCGTGGGGCTGACGATCTCGGGGGTCGCGCTCACCGCGGGGGTCGGCGCCGCCGACCCGCGCAGGAGCCGCGGCACCACGAGGACGATCATGCCGACGACCGCAAAGGCGGCGATCGCTCCGACGGCGATCGTCGTGCGCCGACTCGTGTCGGGAACGGGGACGTTCGACGACGACCGCCCGGCCTCGCCGAGATCGCGGGTGCTCTGACGCAGGAGGGGGATCGAGCGCTCGGATCCCGGCTGCTGGTGGTAGCTCTTGGCGCGATCGACGTTCACGCGCGCCGCCGGGGGCGCGAAGGGCAAGAGCGCCTCCGCGAACTCGGCCGCGGTCTGGAACCGCCGCGTGACCTCCGGCTCGAGCGCGCGCGAGAGGACCGCATCGAACGCCGGGTCGATCGACGGCATCGCCTCCGAGATCCGCCGGGGCGAAGACGCGATGATCTCGGGGACGAGCTGACCGAGCTCCTCGGCGCGCCAGACCTGCTGGCCCGTGATCAGCTCGAAGAGGACCACGCCGAGCGACCAGATGTCGGCGCGCGCGTCGACGTCACGCGTCGACCGAACCTGCTCGGGCGACATGTAATAGGGCGTGCCCATGATGACGCTGGTCTTCTGCGCGTCGAGCTTGATGTCCGTGTACTCGCCGGTCAGCGCGGCCTTCGAGATGCCGAAGTCGAGCAGCTTCGCGATCGAGGTGCCCGCGCTGCGCTGCGCGAGGAAGATGTTCGCCGGCTTGATGTCGCGATGAACGATGCCGAACGAATGCGCCTCCGCGAGCGCTTCGCACATCTGGATCGTCAGCTCGACGCTCCGGTCGATCGGCATCGGGCCCTGGCGCTCGAGGAGGTCGTCCAGGTTTGCGCCGTGGAGGTACTCCATGACGATGTACGGCGTGCCGTCCGCCGCCTCGCCGACGTCGATCACCGTTGCGACGTGCTCGCTCTTGAGTCGCGCAGCCGCGCGAGCCTCGCGCGCGAACCGGCCGACCGCGTCGGGCTGATTCTTGGCTGCCTTGCGGAGGAACTTCATCGCGACGCGGTCGTCGAGCTCGAGGTGGCGCGCCTCCACCACGAGTCCCATCGCGCCGATACCGATGTAGCGATCGATCCGAAAGCGTCCGGCGATCACGTCACCGATGGCGACGGGATACTCCTCGCTGTCTCCCGAGGGCGGCGCGCTTGCGTCGACGTCTGCGCTCACTTGAAGGGGTTGTCCTCGAGCTTGGGCCGGCTGGCCTTCCAGGGATCCTTGTCGACACCCGTGCTCGCCGGAGCCGGCGGTGCGCTGGGCGTGACGGGCGCGGGCGCGGGCGCGGGCTTCGGCGCGGCCGCCTGACCGCTCGTGGGCGGCAGGCCACCACGAGGCGGAACGTAAGGACCGCCTCGGAAGACCGGCACGGCGGCGGCGGCGGTCCCCGTGACGGGGGCGCTCGGGGTGGTGGTCGTGACGGCGGCGGTCACGGGCGGCGCGGGCTCGGAGGAGGCGACGGTCGGAGGCTGCGCTGCGGGAGCGGCCGTGGTGGCGGCGGTCCCGGTCTTCTGCGCCGCCGCCTCGGAGTCCAGGCTGCGCACCACCACGAACGTCGTGATGAGACCGATGACCGCGACGGCGGCGATGACGTAGAGGAGCGTGCGCTTCTTGGCCTCGTTCGCCGGTGCGGCGACGGAGAAGCCAGAGCCCGAACGCGTCGTCGGCGAGCGGAGGCGCTGCGAGCCGCTCGCGCGGAGCCCCTCGGCGAGGCGAAGCGATCCGCTCGAGCGTGCTGCGGTCGTGTCGCGGCTGGAGATGCTGCGGCGGCTCGACGACGGCGGTGCCGACGCGGCGAGCATGCGGACCGAGGGCGGGCCCTCGGCGGACAGCTCCACGGCGCGCTCGATGGAGACCATGGCGCGAGGCGGAGCGAAGGGGCGAAGCGCCTCCGCGAGCTCGCCCGCGCTCTGGAAGCGGAACGCGGGATCCTTCTCGAGACACTTGTCGACGATCTTCTCGAGCTCCTCGGGCGCGTCCTGACGGAGCGTGCGAAGCGCGGGGTGCTCGGCCTCGAAGATATCGGCGATGAGGTTCACCGCGTCCTGGCCGGGAAAAGGCTTCACACCGGTGAGGAGCTCGAAGAGGACGACGCCGATGGCCCAGAGGTCGACGCGCGGATCGTCGACGACGCCCTGGATCGCCTCCGGCGACATGTACTGGAGGGTCCCTGCCGTGCGCTGCGTCGATGCGACGCCCTCTCCCGCGGCGATGCCGAAGTCGAGGAGCTTCACCTGAGGGACGGCGCTTCTCGATGCGACGAGGAACAGATTCCCGAGCTTGATGTCGCGATGGATGATGCCCGCGCGGTGCGCCTCCGCGACCGCCTCGCAGACCTGCGTGACGAGCTCCACGGCGTCGCTCACCTCGTCGAGAGAGCCGCTCTCCGCGAGCATCGTCTGGAGGTCCTTGCCCTCCAGGTGCTCCATCACGATGAACGGGATGTCACCGTGGCGACCGACGTCCATCACACGCGCGACATGACGTGTCTTGAGGCGAAGGCAGACGCGCGCCTCCGTGAGCGCGCGCTCGGGATCTTTCGCGAGGATGAACTTCAACGCGACGCGCTCGTCGAGCTGAAGATGTGTCGCGAGCATCACGACGCCGTCGCCACCTTCGGCGATCGGCTTCTCGATGCGGAACTTGCTCGCGATGACGTCTCCCACTCGAACTGGAAGCGTCGCGGACTGACCCTGCACTGCGTTCATGGGATCCCGAATGGAAGTTAGCAGTCCTCTCGGTGCATCGGTTAACGGTCTGCGCCTTTTCCACCAATCGGGAAAAGCGTGCCCGCTTCATCGAAGCTTCCATGGATCCTTCAGCCAATTGTTCGGACTCCCAGCAACTGTGTACACTCCGACAAACCAGCCTTTTTCCTTGGGGAGCGAACACGTGAAAAAGATCCTTCCGAGGTGATCATTGGAATGGCGGCCAGCTGGCTGCATTGCTCTTCGGATGAGACGCCGAATCCAAAGCTCCGTGTCGGCATGCTCCACTGGGCGGCCTATGGCCCGATCAACGTGGCCGACAAGAAGGGCCTTTGGAAGGCCGAGGGCGTGGACGTCGAGGTGGTCAATCGCGTGAGCAATCAGGAGCTGAACGCCGACCTGACCAGCGGCCGGATCGACGTCGCCCTCGACATGATGGGGAGCTGGGTCGGAATTCACCTGGCCGGTACTCCGCTCAAGATCATCGGTGAGACCGACTGGTCGTATGGCGGCGACCAAATCATCGCCAAGAAGACCCTCGACATCACGAAGCTGAAGGGCCAGTCGGTCGCGATTTATCTCGATCAGCCGAGCGTCACGTTCTTCCTCGGCAAGTACCTCGCCACCAAGACCGACAGCACGGGCAATCCCTTCAAGCTGACGGACGTCAGCACGGTCGAGCTCGAGACCAAGGCGATCGCCGATCAGTTCGCGGCCGGCACCTACCAGCTCACGGTCAACTACGAGCCCGAGTCGGCCAAGCAGCTCGACCCCGCGGCGCAAGGCGAGATGGTGGCGACGAGCCGCTCACCGAGCTTCGAGGGCGTGATCCCCGAGGGCTTCGTCGGTCGCGCCGACATCCTCGCCAAGGTCGATCGCACGGGCCTGAAGCGCTTCATCAAGGGCTGGCAGAAGGCCGTTCAGTGGGTCTATACGGACCCTGACAACCGTGTCGTGAACGAGGCCAACTGGAACGAGTACGCCCAGATCCTGCGCGACCAGACGTTTGCGGGTGACCGCCCCGCAGATAATCCGTATACGGACGCCGAGCTTCGTCAGTTCGTCAGTAACGTGAAGGTCCACAGCGCCAACAAACAGGTCTGCGTCAACGGCGCCGCGAAAGGCATGGCGCTCAAGGACTCGACCGCCGCCAACCCGATGCCGCTCCGCGACTACCTCACCGAGCTGAAGAGCTTTCTCCAGGACGGCAACAAGCTGAGCGCAGTCGACCCCAAGCTGGCCGACTTCACGAACGAGCAGAGCGGCATCTTCGACGGCTCGGTCGTCGTCGAGGCGCTGACCGAGCTCGGCGCCAAGTGTGAGTGATGAGCAGAGAATGAAAATCGAACGCCGAAGCTTCCTCAAGGGGCTCGCCGCCCTCCCGATCGTCTCGGCCTGTGGCGACACCGCCGAGACCAACCTCCCTGCCGCCGCGCCAGTGGCGGACCTGAAGATCCTGACTCAGTCATGGGGAACGTCACTGCTCATCGGCAAGATCGCGGAGCTCTTGCTCCGTGAGCAGCTGGCGGTGACCGCCGCGAGCGTACCGACGCTCGAGGCGAACATCTGGGACGCCCTCGCCGCCGGTACCGCCCACGCCTGCCTCGAGGTGTGGCCGCTCCGGAACGGCGTCGGCGTGCGGAGGTTCGTCGACAGCGGGAAGGTGGCGGTGGTCGGAGACCTCGGCGTCGGCCGGAGCGCGTTCTTCGTCCCCGAGTACCTCGTCGACAAGGTCCCGGAGATCACGAAGCCGACGACCTCGGCGTTGCTCGCCGAGCTCGTCGGGAAGGCGCAGGTCACCGAGCTGCTCGTGGGCCCCGGCGACTGGATCACGCCGACACCCGCGCGCATGAGCGCGCTCGGCCTCGGCTCGCTCCCCGTGCGCGCGGAGGCGACGGAGAAGAGCTTCCTCGCCGCCATCGAGACCGGCTTCGCCAACCGTCAGCCGTTCATGGCGTCGCTCTGGTACCCGCACCCGATCCATTCGCGCTACCCGCTCATGGCGGTCGGGCTCCCGGCCGCCAACGGCTGTGACGTGAAGGCGGAGGTCTACGGCTGCGACTACCCGGCCGAGACGATCCTCAAGGTCGCCGCACCGGGCCTCGAGTTCACGAACCCGAGCGTCTTCAAGTTCCTCCAGAGCTACGCCCCGCCGCTCGACGACATGGTGGCCCTACTCGCGTCGTCCAGCGACGCGCCGGAGGTGCTCGCCCGGAACTGGATCAAGAGCAAGAACGTCGTCTGGTCCCCCTGGATCAATGCTGCCAAGAGTGTGACGAAATGAGCCTCCGTCTTTCGCGTCGCTGGGTCTCGATCATCGCGCCTATCGCCCTCTTCGGCTGCAGCGTGATTGCCAAGTCGGAGGCGCCGCAATGCGCGAACGACAACGACTGCTTCGTCAAGTTCGGCGGCGGCTTCGCATGTCAGGCGGGCGGCTGTGTCTCGGCGACGTCGGCGGCCTCGACCTCGCCCGTCGTCTCCACCCTGAAGGACTGCCGCGCGACCCAGGAGTGCGTCGCCGCGCTCGGTGAGGGCTTCCTCTGCCGGCGTGATCGCGACGACCCGCAGAAGAAGGGCGTCTGCCAGCAGCTCACGCCGTCGAGCGACTGCACCATCCTCGGCGACTACAAGAACGATCAGGTCGTCCTCCTCGGCGCGCTCCTGCCGGGCCGCACGAGCCCGGCGTTCGCGGCGGCGGTGCAGCGTGGTCTCGAGCGTGCGGTCGACGACTGGTCCGGCATCGAACGCCAGCTGCAGACGCAGACGACCGGCGCAGACACGGTGGCGCCTCCACGTCCGTTCGCGTTCATCGCGTGCTCCGAGGACGTCCCGGAGGCCGACCTCCGCAACATCTACCTCAACTCCGGCACCCGTCTCGTCGTCGGTCCGGCGGTCATGAACGCGCAGACGGAGCTGCTCACCACGGAGCTGACGAACGCGAAGATCGTCTTCCTCAGCCCCACCACGTTCGCCGCGCCCACGCAGGGCGCGAACGTCGGCACGTACTTCTTCCGCCTCGCCGGCAACGAGGCCGCGCTCGGCAACGTGCTCAAGGACGTCGCCCCGAAGCCCACGTCGCTCTTCCGCCAGACGACGAGCTACGTGGGGCTCGCCACCGCGCTGACCACGGCCATCCCGGGGCTCACGGCGGTCACCTACGACGATCCGAACGCGTTCACGTTCTCGGGCGACCCGAACAGCAGCGTCGCCGTGCTCGGCGACGGCGAGACCGCGACCGTGCTCACCAGGGCCGCGATCAAGGGCACGAGCTACGTCCTGCCGAGCGCGACCCCCGACATCGCCACCGCACTCGGCGCCGGCAGCACGCTTCCCACGCTCAAGAGCGCGAAGGCGGCGCGAAGCACCACGGTGCCTTCGCCGGCCTTCGCCGCCGGTGCGTTCGGTGACGCCGAGATGTACGACGCGGTTTACCTCGCCCTCGCGGCCCTCGCGGCCGTCGATCCCGCCGTCTCCCCCGAGGACACGAAGGATGAGGTCCTCCAGGCCGCCCTCCTCCGCGCCTCGGCGCCGGCGGGCAAGGAGATCGCGGCTCAGTCCTCCGCGATCAAGGACCTGCTCACGACGCTCCGCGCCTCGCCCGACGCGATGGTGCATCTCAGCGGCGCCACCGGCTCACTCGCGATCACCGAGCAGGCCACCACGCGCAACCTCGTGGTGTGTACCGTGGACGCCGTCGAAGGCTGCAAGTAGCGAGGCGTCAGGGCTCGGGCGGCGAGGCCCTCCGTCAGTTGCAGTTGCAGACGGAGGCGCAGGCCGCGCCGCCGCCGCAGTCCTTGACGCACTGCTGGTCGCAGCCGATGCCGCCGCCCGACGTGGAGCTCGAGCTCGACGTGGACGCCGGCGTCTGATCGACGACCGGCGTGCTCGTCGGGAGGACCTCGAGGCAGCGCCCTTCCGAGACCTGCGCGCAGACGCTCGCCTCCGTCTGGTTCGCGAGGAGGTTTGCTGCCTGGAGGCAGGTGTCGAACACGCCCATCGAGCAGATGTTCGTGCCACACGTGCAGACGAGATCGGGGACGCCGTTCCGGAGGCGGAAGCCGCAGTGGGGCATCGCCGTCGTGTCGACCGAGAGGGTCGGACACATCGTCGTCGCGAGGCAGAGCTGCGCGCCCGTCGTCGACTCGCGGCCGCAGCCGCCCCCGACGAAGCCGGCGTCCGCGGAGGCGCCGCCGTCGGTGCCGCCGCTCGAGGCCGCGGACGAGGTGTCGTCGCCCAGGTCGAGCTTCGGCAGGCCGCACGCCGCCGCGAAAGCGACCATCAGAAGGGACACGTGAGCGCGCATGCCCCCGACGCTGACGGACGGGCGCGCTTCGGGCCAAGTATTCGGCTAACTTCTCCGCCATGACGATGACCGCCTACGGACCTCCCGGGGGCCAGCCGCCGATGCCGCCCGGCCCCGATCCCAGGACCGCCGCCCTCGCCCGGCTCATCTCGACCATCTCCGAGGACGCCATCTTCGCGCTCGGCACCGGCGGCGGCACCGGCTCGCTCGATGGGCTCGGCAAGCGGAGGGGAGAGGCGTACCAGGCCGTCCTCGCGGGGCATCGTCTGAACACGCTCTCGGGGGAGCTCGACCACTGGCTCGTCGAGATGACGCGCGCGATCGTGCCGATCCATCCGCCGTCGTTCATGCCGATGGGCGAAGTGCTCCGGCAGAACGTGACGCTCGAGGCCGGGGCGCGAGGCCTCCGCTCGTTCTTCTCGTCGAAGCCGAGCGACAAGGACGTGCTCCGCGTGAAGCGGCTCGGCACGCTCGCGACACGCGTGCTCCGCGCCGTCCTCGCCGCCGACGGCCCGCTCGATCCCGAGGAGCAGCGAACGATCGCGTCGCTCGTCGCGTCGCTGGGGTTGCCCGACGAGGACGCGAAGCCGCTCTTCGCGGAGGCGCCCATCGCGGTCGAGCAGCTCGACGTCTACGGCGACGTGGAGAAGGACATCGCGAAGTCGCTGCTTCGCGGCGCCTGGATGGCCTCCGCGTGGGACACGATCGACCCGCGCGAGGAGCACATCATCCGCGTCGTCGCGAACAAGCTCTCGTTCCCCGCGATGGACCTCGAGGTCCTCCGCAACGACATCGTGAAGCTCATCGACGCGCGACGGAACGTGGGGTCCGCCGCCGTCGACGCCATTCGCTTCATCCTCTCGGATCGCATGCCCGGCCACGGCGTCACGCTCGCCGCGAAGACCGGCATGTTCATGCTCCCGAAGCGGTATCGCGAGGAGGTCCTCGCGCAGGTCGGGCACGGCGCCCGGGTGACGCTCGCGCAGCGCTACAAGACCATCTCGTCGGAGGACAAGGAGGCAGTGCTCGGCATCGCGTGGGCCGCGTCGCTCTACGAGGATCCCTCGATCGGACGGCGCGCGCTCTTCCGCGCCCGCCACGATCGCATCGCGCAGGACCTCGGCGAGGACGGGGCGAAGGCTCGCCAGGAGATCGACGAGTGGCTCTCCGCCGTGCTCGCGCCGGCCGCGTTCCCGATGGGAGCCGAGTGATGGGCGGCGAGAACAAGGCGAGCGCTCCCACGGCGGACCTCGAGGCCCACCACCTCGGCTTCATCGGCGGCGGCAACATGGCCTCCGCGCTCATCAAGGGTCTGATTCATTCCGGTTTTCCCGCGGGTCAGATCTTCGTCTCCGACGTGGACGCCGATCGCCTGAAAGCGCTCGCCGAGAAGCACGGCGTCCAGGTCAGCACCGTCAACCTCGACGTGGTGCTGAAGTGCGACGTGATCGTCCTCAGCGTGAAGCCGCAGGTGATCGACCGCGTGCTCGCCACCATCGGCAAGGACATCCGTCCCGAGCAGCTCGTCGTGTCGGTCGCGGCCGGGGTCCCCATCGCCGCGATGGAGGCGAGGTTCCCGCCGGGCACCCGCGTCGTCCGCACGATGCCCAACACGCCCGCCACCGTGGACGCCGGCGCGACCGCCATCTCCGCGGGCTCCTCCGCCACCGGCGACGACCTCGCGGTCGCGCGCGCGATGTTCTCCGCCGTCGGACGCGTCGTCACCCTCGACGAGTCGCTCCTCGATGCGGTGACCGGCCTCTCGGGCAGCGGCCCGGCCTACGTCATGCTCATGATCGAGGCGCTCGCCGACGGCGGCGTGAAGGTCGGCCTCCACCGCGACACGGCCCTGCTCCTGGCGGCGCAGACCGTCTATGGCTCCGCGAAGTTGCTGCTCGAGACGGGCGAGCACCCCGGCCGCCTCAAGGACATGGTCACGAGCCCCGGCGGCACCGCCATCGCCGGGCTCCATACACTCGAGTCCGGCGGGCTCCGGCGCACCCTCATCGACGCGGTCGAAGCGGCCACCAATCGAGCCGCCCAGCTGGGCGACCAAATGGCCACAAAGCTCAAGATCTGAGCCCGTCGCTCGCAAAAACGCCTCATGTCTCCCGGGCGGAAATCGGCGATATTCGCGGCCGCGTGCACCTTTTCCACCGACGCCTCGTCAGCGCCGCTGCCCTTCTTCTCCTTGCGTCGATCACCGGTGACGCACTCGCCGACGACAAGCGTCCAGCGCAGGACTACGGCCGACCGAAAGAGGGAACGACCGTAGGCGACGTCCTCGCCTGGCCGGCGCGCGTCGTCCTCTTCCCGCTCTTCCTGATCAACGAGTTCATCCTCCGTCGCCCGCTCGGGTTCCTCGTGACGACGGTGGAGAAGCATCGCGTCATCGAGACGGTGCAGGACTTCTTCACGTTCGGTCCGCGCAACGAGGTCACGATCTATCCCTCCGCGCTCTTCGACTTCGGTCTCCTCCCGAGCGTCGGCTTCAACCTCTCGTGGGCTCACTTCCTCGCCGAGGACAACAGCTTGAAGGTCCACTTCGGCACGTGGGGCTTCGGCTGGATCAACGCGAAGCTCTCCGACACCTACGACTTCTCGAAGAACGAGCACCTCACCCTCAACGCCGAGCTCATCCGTCGCCGCGACAATCCCTATTTCGGCACCGGGACCTTCTCCGATACGTCCGACTGGACGCGCTTCGGCGCGCAGACGCTCAACGTCGCGCCGACCTACCAGCGCGATCTCTGGCGCGAGAGCACGTTCACGACCACCGCCGGTGTTCGCGGCCTCGACTTCTTCGAAGGCACTTGCTGCGACGAGCCCGCCCTCGAGACCGCGATCGCGCGGAGCCAGCTTCCGATCCCCAACGGCTACCAGCGCAGCTATCTCGGCGGCTATCAGCGGGTGGCGGTCGCGCTCGACTCGCGCCGCCCGCGGCCGGCGCCCGGCAGCGGCCTGCGCGTCGAGGCGCACGAGGAGACGATGTTCGACCTCGCGGCGCATCAGGGCGAGCAGCATCGCAGCTGGATCAAATGGGGCGGCTCGATCGGCGGCGCGCTCGACCTCAACGGTTACCAGCGCGTCCTCGGCCTCACCGTCCGGACCGAGTTCGCGGATCCGATCCAGGGCGAGGTGCCGTTCACCGACCTCGCCTCCCTCGGCGGCGACGACGTGATGCCCGGCTTCATCCGCAATCGCATGATCGATCGGAGCTCCGCCGCGGCGACGCTCCAGTACACGTGGCCGGTCTGGGTGTTCCTCGATGGCGTGCTCACCGCGTCGATGGGCAACGTCTGGGGCGAGCACCTCAACAACTTCAAGATCCAGGACTCGCGCCTCGCGGCCGGCGTCGGTGTCCGCTCGAACGGCGATCGCGACTCGGGCTTCGAGCTGCTCGTCGGCGCCGGGACGGATCCTCTCTCCGAAGGTCTGGGAATCACCTCCTTCCGTTTCCTCTTGGGGTCGCATCATGGTCTCTAGGAATTTGGGCCGCCTCGGCCTCCCGCTCCTCGCCCTCTTCGCGCTAGGCGCGTGCGCGCACTCGGATCCGCGTCGCTTCGGGCTCCGCGCGCCGGTCCTTCGCGATCAGGACCTCGACCAGGTCACGCTCGACTGCAAGGACAAGGACAAGAAGAAGGCGCCTTGTGCAGAGCCGTATGAATCGAGCTTTGCATGGGACGCCGCGGACAACACGCTGTTCCGGCCGATCTCCGAGGCGCTGCTCCTCAAGCCCATCGGTGAGTCCCGGAACGTGAACGCGTTCGACGAGGTGCCGGACTCGAGCTGGTTCACGAACCGCATCGGCGCGCGTCCGATGACGGAGCAGGAGGTCGAGGACGGCTACTGCAAACCGGGCAAGACGCTCGACCCGAACCTCGGCGACGGCGAGTGGCTCATCGATCACGGCAAGGACAATGGCGCGAACCCCGGCTTCCGCGTGAAGTCCGAGGGCGTGAAGTACATGTTCAAGCTCGACGCGATCGAGGACGGTCAAGGCGAGCGCGCCACCGCCGCCACCGTCATCGCGTCGCGCCTCTACTTCGCGGCCGGCTGGTGGGCGCCATGCGACGCCATCGTCTGGTTCCGCAAGTCGATCCTGAAGCTGAAGGAAGGACTCCAGATCCAGGCGAACGTCGGCAAGCCGAAGAAGTTCGACGAGAAGCTCCTCAACGCGATGCTCTCGCACACGTCGAAGCGTGGCGATCTCTTCCGCGTCGCCGCCTCGCGCTGGCTGCCCGGCGTCCCGCTCGGTCCGTTCACGTACAACGGCACGTACGAAGACGATCCCTCCGACGTGATCCCGCACGAGCACCGCCGCGACCTCCGCGGCGCGCGCATCATGGCGGCGTGGACCAACCACTTCGACTCGCGCGAACAGAACTCGATGTCGACGTGGATGCCCGACAACCTCAACGAGCTCGCCGACGGGCACAAGGACCCGGAGCCCACGAACAAAGGCCACGTCCGCCACTGGTACATCGACCTCGGCGACTCCTTCGGCAGCGAGTGGACGGTCGAGCGCATCTCCCGCCGCCTCGGCCACGCCTGGCTCCTCGATTTTCCGTACCTCGCAGAGGACTTCTTCCTCCTCGGGATCCCCGAGCGCGCGTGGGATCACAACCATCGCAACCCGGAGGCGCCGATCTTCGGCTTCTTCAACGAAGAGGACTTCGACCCCGACGTCTGGCGCAACGAGTATCCGAACCCCGCGTTCGACAACATGTCGGAGGCGGACGGGGCCTGGGGCACGCGCATCGTCTCGCGCTTCACGCCGGCGCAGATCCAGGCAGCGGTGCGCGCGGGCGACTTCACGGATCCGGCGCACAGCGCGTTCCTCGTACGCGTCCTCATCGCGCGGCAGAGGATCCTCGAGCGCCGCTACTTCTCGAAGCTCTCGCCCATCACGGACATTACGATGAGCGGCGATCGTCTCTGCGGCGTCGACCTCGCGCGCAAGAAGGAGACCTGGGCGCCCACCTCGTTCCGTTACCGGGCGACGATCGCGCGCGGCTACGACGACAAGCCGAAGCTCACGGGGGTCAGCGTCGAGGACGACGGACGCGTCTGCGTCTCGCTGCCGTCGGCGCAGCCGGACGGCGGCAAGCCGGACGACGCGCCCGAGCGCTACGTCGTCGTCCGCATCGCGAACGGCGTCGCGAAGTCGCCGCTCGAGGTTCACCTCTACGACCGCGGCCCGCAGAAGGGGATCACCGTCGTCGGCATCGAGCGCCGCGAGTGACAAGCTTCGCTGAACGCTCACTCCGCGTCGCGGAGCTCGTAGTCGAAGTCGTTGCCGACGAGCTTCGCGAGCGCGTTCATGTCGTCGGGCGAGAGGACCTGGCATCCGATCGGGGGGAGTGAGCCCTCGCCGGCGGCGTGCACGAGGATGTCGGTGAGGAGATCTCCGCGCCGATCCGAGGCGGCGATCTCGTCCTCATCGTAGACATCGTCGTGGTTCGTGTTGCGCCAGCCGGGGACCGCGGCCTTGCCGTTCGTCTGCGAGACGGCGAACTTGGGGGCGCCGAAGTGCGTGCCGGCGCGCCGGGCGCGATAGCGTCCGGGCTTCAGCATGCCGACGTCGGGCTCGCCGTCGCGATCGGCGTCGGTGGCAGCGGCGCTGTTCTGGAACCACGGATGCGTGGACGCGGCGAACGTGACGTCCGGCTTGCCGGGCACCTTCACGATCATGACGTCATCGAAGGCCTTCGCGACACGGGTGTCCTTCGAACGGAGGCCGAGCACGAGGGGCCGCGACGCGGACTGGGCCTCGGCCGCCGGTGGCTCACCGGCCTCGTCGAACGCCTCGGCGGAGCACCCGCCGAGGAACAGCAGGCGCGCCGCCAGCAGCACGTGCCTCCATGTCATGCGATGTAGGTAGCAAAGGGCGCGCCGGGCAAATTCGCGCGATTTTACGGCCATTTTACGTCTGGCCTGGATCTCCGGCGGCGCAGCGCCGGCTCGGCCTGTCCATGCTCCTAGGGTTCGATGCGCGGGGCTCCGGCCCGATAGGTCGATGCGAACTGGAGGGCGACCCGATGCGCGAGCTCGATCGGGTTGTCGACTCGCTGCGGCGCGGGCAGTCGCACGAGCGGGACGGTCTCGGGGTCCGTGCGTCGCACGTCCTCGAACGACGTGAACATCGTGTGCAGCGCGGGCGAGAGCTGCACGAACGCGGGCGTCGAGACGGCCCACGGCGCACGCGCCGCGGGCAGCGCCGCGAAGCGCGGCGGCGCGCTGCGCTCCGGAAGCTCGACGAACGTGGCGCCCGCCGCGGTCGCGAGCAGCTCTCCCGACTCGTTCGGGATCGCCTCGTCCGCGCGCGCCTGGAGGAGGAGCAGGCGCTTCTGGCGCTCCTCGAGCAGCGGCGCGAACGCGAGCGGATCGCCGGGCATGATCGCCGCCTGCAGGAGCGCGAGCGAGCGCTGCGCGTCTGGCGGCAACGCCACCAGATCGGAGACGTCGAGCGTCGTGTCGAACGCGGCCTGCACGAACGGGGTCACGAGCCGCGCGAAGATCGGAGAGCGCGCCATCATGTTCAGGAAGATCCCGCCGCCGCCGACCGAGAGCGCGGCCGCGCCGAGGTCGGGGGACACGGCGAGCGCGCCGATGCCGAGGATCGAGCCGAAGGACTCGCCCGTGTAGACGAGCCGTGAGGTGTCGAGCTTCAGGCCGGCGAGGTCCGTCGGATCGGACGCGGCGATCGCCGACAGATCTCCGTGCGCGAGGAGGCGCGCGAAGACGGTCAGATCGACGACCGCCTGGCGGAAGTTGTCGCGGACGGCGCGCGGGTCGAAGACGCCGATCCCCGCGGACGACTCGCCCTGGAAGTCGAAGAGTGTGATCGAAGCCCCGAACGCGTCACCGTCCGCCAGGCCGTCGGGCCCCTGCGCACCCGTGAAGTTGTGCCGCTCGTCCTTCGCGAACGCGGAGCGGTCGCCGTGACCGAGCGCGTCGATCCCGATGGTGGCGAACCCCGCGCGTGCATAGTCGTTCGCGACCGCCGCGACCTGCGCGCGCGAGGCGTTGAGCCCATGCTGGAAGACGAGGACGGGGACCCCCGCCGCGGGCCAGCCGCCGGGTGGCTTCGCGGGGAGCGTGAGGAGGAACGGGATGGTGGCCGTGCCCTTCACCCTCGGGTTGCCGCCGGCGTCCGTCTCCACGATGCCGAGCCGCGGCGGCGTCGCGGTGAGGAAGGACGGGGCCTCGAACGTCCCGAAGACCGCGCGATCGAGGGCGTCGTGCGTGATGCCCTTCGGATCACCGATGCCGGGGCGCGTCGTCGTCGGGGTCCCAAAGACCTCGTCGAGCTCGGCGCCGTGGCGATAGCTCCTCGTCACGACCGCGCGCGGCGGCGGCAGGGTCGCCGCGACGTCCCGCATCTTCTCCGTCATCGCGATGGGCTGGCCGACGGTGAACACCGTGGCCGCGCTCACCTCGTCGAGCGACGGCAGCCCGTGGCCGAGACGCTCGGCGAGCCCGCGGAAGATCGCGGCCTGCGGGCCCGTCCCGCGAATGGCATCGAGCATCGACGTCGAGGGCCGGACGACCGGGCTCGTCACGACGCACGCGTGGCGATGTCCCGCGGAGAGGACGCCGCTCGTCGGCGCGAGCGCGACGAGCTCCTTCGTCGAGGCGCGGAAGAAGAGCGTGCTCTCGAGGACGCGCGCGTCGGGCTGATCGAGATCGACGTAGAGCGCGCGGCCCGCCACCGGTCCCTGCGGGAGCGCCAGCGTGCTCGTGGGAAAGAAGACCGACGTGTACATCGGGGCGCCGTCGAGCTCGGAGAGGCTCGCCACGAGGGCGGCCACTGGCTTCGGCCCCACGCGCGAGTCTCCGCGTAGCGGAAGGCTCGTCAGCCGGAGCTTGCCGTCGACGAGGAAGGCGTCCGAGGGCCACGGCGTGTCCGCGTCCGTGTTCCCGTCGAAGAGCGCCATCGCCTCGGCGCGGGGAGGCTCGGACGGCGGGTCGGCGCAACCGGGCGTGGCCGTGACGCCGAGGGCGAGGACGAAGGGAAAGACGATCGAGTAGCCGCGCATGCAGTGCCGGTCGCAACCGTCATGCCCCGAACCTACATCCGGAATCGCTCCGCTTTCCGCGCTCGAAGGATCGCTCTCGATCCTTCGAGCGGGCTCTTCTCCTCGCGCGGCTCGTCGAGGCCGGGTCAGCGGCTCTCGGCGTAGGCGTTGAAGTCGGCCGCGTACTTCCACCAGTCGTTCTGCTTGCCGTCGGCGTTGCGGCCGGCGGCGTGGGGCATGTGCGCGAACCAGTACTTCAGGTAGTCGAGCTCCGCGACGCCGCTCGCCGTCTTCCACGACTTCGTGAAGCTCACGGGCGCCTTGGCCCCGGTGAGCTTGGGCCAGCTCAGGTAGTCGTCGCAGCGGCTCGTCACCGTCGCCTCGTTCGCGTAGTCGTAGTCGATCGCGCCGTTCGGCGGAAAGTGCACGCTTCCACAGCCAGAGCTGCCGCGACGATCGGAGTCGCGCGCGGCGAAGAGCTCCCAGGCATTCGGCTTCGCGGCCTTGGAGTCCCAGCGACCGTAGACCTTCGTCATGATCGACTCGAAGCGATGGCCGTACGAGTGAAGCGCCTCGGCGACGCCGCGCTCGTAGTTCATTCCCATGATCACGAAGTTCCGCTTCGCATCCGCGCGGAGGTAGCCGTCCGAGTTCACGAAGTACGGGGTCGGTCCGACCATGATGGACTCCCAGTAGCCGAAGTAGGGGCCGCCCCACATGATCACCTCGTCGACGGCGCCGGAGTTGACCTTGGCGATGACGTCGTAGTCCTTGACGATGGGGGAGTAGCGGACGGTGTCGGGGGCGTGGAACTTGCCCGCGAGATAGGCGTCATCGGTGTACGTGAAGCCGTCGGCCTTGATCGGGAACCGGTCCGCGTCGTTCCACTCCACGACCTTGTAGACGACCGCGCCGTTGGTGCACTGCGCGAGCGCGTCGACGTACTTCTGATTGAGCTCCTTCGGATCGTTCCACTTCTTCACCTGATGAAGGCGCTGGTTGCCGTGCGCCTCGATGATCGGGTCGAAGTTGATGACCATCGTCTTCCTCACGATGGCGTCGTCGCCGCCGAGCCTGAGGTCCGCGTCGTTGGTGCCCGCGTGGACGAGCACGCTCGCCTCCGTCGTCGCCACGCAGGGCTCGTCGCCCCAGGTCGCGGTCAGGGTCTGCGGCCCCGGCGCGACGTTCGTGAGCTCGAACCGCCCACCGGCGTCCGATGTCACGACCACGGTGTCGAGCCGCACGGAGGCGCCCGGGACCGGATCGCCGCTCGCGAGGCGCACGACGCCGCGGACCGTGCCGCGTCCCGGCGCCGTCGGCTCGTTCAGGGCGCTCGGGGCCTCGTGCGTCTTGCTCTCGGTGGCATCGCGCTCGGACGAAGGAGACCGGTCGGTCCGATCATCGTCGATGGGGTCAGCTTCACCGAGGTCGGTGGACGTGCAGCCAATGAGGAGAGCTCCGAGGACGACGAACGCGTTGCGCATCATGGTGGGAGCTTCAGCAACTCACACGCCAGCCCGCGACGTGCGCCAAGTGCGCGAATTTGCGTCCTCTTCGAGCGGAGGCGCCCCGGGTCCGGACGCTCGCGGCTCATGGCGGGCGACCAGACAGCGGGTGGCGGTCGCCCGCCACCCCCCGAGCCGGGCTCAGTGGACGGTCGTCAGGAAGGCGCGCGCGGCCGCGATCGCCGCGCGGGCGCTCGCGAGCTGCGTGTCCGGGGCGATTCCGTAGGCGTCCTCGTCGAAGTCGCTCGCGCGGAGGTCCTTGGGGAACGCGGCGAGCTCGCCGAGGACCTGCGTTCGCGAGCCCCACACCTTGGATCGATCCCACGTGAGCCGCAGGAACTCGGAGAGCCGCATGCGGCTCTTGCCCGCGTCCTTGTCGCTGCCGATCGCCTTCAAGAGCGCGCTCATCGTCGCGCCACGGACGCCGAAGAGTCGATGAAGAGCGGAGAGCGAGCGGTACAGGTCGACCTCGCTCGCCGCGGCCGCTGGCGCGTGCACGAGGGTCCAGAGCACCTCTGCCGGGCCGAGCTCGAAGTCGCGCGCGAGGAGCTCCAGGTTCTCTCGCCGGCTGTGCACGAGCGGCTCGACGGCTTCGGCGCGGATGACGCCGTTCGCCGCGGCGGCCTCGAGGAGCGGTCGCAGCTCGTCCGGCTTCGGCGCCTCGAGGATGTCGGCGAGGATCGAGGCGGCCGTGCCCGCCGCGATGAGGAGGGCCCCCGAGCCACCGGTGAGCGCGACCACCGAGCCCGCGAGGACCAGGCAGTTCCCGAGGGTCCGCACCTTCGCATCGGTCCCGTCGAGGTCGCGCAGTCCCTCGATGGCGCCGACCGCCGACATGACGACACCGATGCCGGCGCCGAGCTTCCCGAGCGTCTTCGCGGCGTCCTCCGCCCACACGAGCTTCGAGGCCCCGAGGGCGCGCCGGAGGGCGTTCGTTCCTTCGAGGAGGGCGGCGATGCCATCTGGCCCGGACTTGATCAGGCCAGAGACATTTCCGCTCTTCACGTCCTCCGCGGCCTGCCAAATGGCGAGGATCCCGCCCATCGCACGCACCGTCGGCGCGAGATCTCCGCCGGCGACCACGAGCTTGTCGCCGAGCTCGCTCCGCGCGAGCAGGGTCTTCCGATCGGCGATGACGGCGAGCACCACGCCCGCCTTCCCGTTCGCGTCTCCGAGGTAGGCGCGGAGGTCGGCGAGCCCGTCATCGATGTCGGCGTGCGCCACGCTGCGTTCGACCAGCGCTGCCGTCAGTCCGACGGAGAGGAGCTTCGCCGCGTGCGCGTCGAGCTGCCCGAGTTGTTTCATGTTCGCGTACGGCGAGCCGTCGCCGAGCGCGAGGAGCTGGCCGGCGAACCGGATCGATCCCGCGGAGAATGGGGTGGCCGCGAGCTGCTCGTAGGCCGCCATCAACAGACCTGGCTCGGTCGCCACCCTCCTCGCGAGCGCCGGATCCCGATCGATGGCCTCGAGCTTGTCCGCGAGCGCGCGGGACTTCGTCAGGTAGTCCCCGCGGGCGTCCGCCACGTCTTTTCGGGCCTCGAAGGCGTCGATGACCGCCTTCTGCTGTGCGTCATCGAGCGCGGGCGAGATCCGCGTGAGCAGCCGCCCGAGGACGGCGTCTTTCTCGTCACTGGCCTGGCGCGCTCGGTTCGCGTCCCACGACGCGAGCACGAGATCGGTGCCGGGATCGTTCGTCTCGAGCAGGGCGCTGGCGCCTTCGCGCTCCTCGGTGGGCTCCGCCGCGCAGCCGAGCGAGAAGGTCATCGTGAGCGAGAGGAGAAGGGCAGACGAGAACGCGAGACGAGAGCGAGCGACCATGACGTGTGAGCCTCCGGCGCGAGCGGGTCGCAGAAGTCGTGCCTGCGCTCGAGGACGAGGATTCGCGCAGAAGCCGGCGCGTGCCGGGGGATGACCGCCCCTCGTGTCCGGGGCGTGAAGCCGAGGGGCGAGCCGCCATCCCCTGGCGGCGAGGCGCCAGGGGTCGTCGGCCCTCTGCGGGGTCGCACGAGCTGCTGCTTCGCCGCTACGATGACGCGGTGTCACGCTACGTCCTCGAACACCTCCTCGCCGAAGGCGGCATGGCGGAGGTCTTCCTCGCCCGAGCGACGAGCGGCCCGTGGGCCGGGCACCGCGTCGTCGTGAAGCGCGTTCGCGAGCACCTCGCCGACTCGGAGGAGCTTCGCGACATGTTCGCGCGCGAGGCCGCGCTCGCGATGCAGCTCGAGCACCCCAACATCGTTCGCGTCCTCGACGTCGGCGAGACCGAGGACGGCTTGCCGTTCCTGACGATGGAGTGGCTCGATGGCCTCGACCTTCACGCCATCCTCGGCGCGGTCCGGGCGCGCGGCGAGACGATTCATCCGGCGTATGCGTGCGCCGTCGCCTCCCAGATCGCACGCGGTCTTCACCACGCGCACGTCTTTCGCGATCCCGAGGGGCACCTGCTCGGCGTCGTTCATCGCGATGTCTCGCCCCACAACGTCTTCTTGACCCTGGACGGAGCGGTGAAGCTGCTCGACTTCGGGATCGCGAAGACGAACCGCGCCGCCGCGACGCGGACCGGTATCGTGCGCGGCAAGGCGGCCTACATGGCGCCCGAGCAGATCGCGGGGCTCGACGTGGATCCGCGCGCCGATCTCTTCGCGCTGGGGGTCGTGCTCTGGGAGATGCTCACGGGCCGGCGCCTGTGGCCGTTCGAGTCCGAGACGGGGATCGCGCGCGCCGTCCGCGATGAGTCCGCGCCACCGCCGAGCGTCCACGTCCCCGCCGCCGCGGGGGAGCTCGACGCCGTCGTCCTCGCATTGCTCGCGAAGTTTCCCGCCGCTCGGCCGAGGAGCGCGGAGATCGTGGCCGATGCGCTGGGCCGCCTCGCGCAGCGCTATGGCTCGCGCTCACCACAGGCGGAGACGCGCGAGCTCGTGGCACGTGCAGAGAGCCTCTCCATACCAGCGCGTCTCCGTCGCGACGGCTGAGGTCGGACCAGCTATGATCGCCGGCGTGCAGCTCCGGCGCGTCGCCCAGGCGCTCTTCTTTGCCTCCGCCATGCTGGCGGCGTCGGGCGCTCGCGCGGACGCGGACTCGGACGAGCGCGGACGCGCGCTCTTCGAGCAGGGCGTCGAGGCGGCTCGAGCGGAGCGCTGGCCGCAGGCGCTGGAGGCGTTCACCCAAGCGTACGAGGTCCTTCCGCGTCCGGCCATCCTGATGAACGTCGCGGGTGCGCAGGTGCAGACCGGGCGCGTGGTCGCCGGCGTCGCGAGCTACAAGAAGGTGCTCGCGTCGGGGACCCTGTCGGACGAGCAGCGCGGCGCGGTCGTGCAGGCCCTCGCCGCGGCCGAAGCGAAGCTCGCGCACGTGCGTGTCGTCGTTACCGCGCCGACGTCGAGCGACCAGATCTTCCTCGACGACGAGCGCGTCGGCGCCGGCGTGGAGCTGCCCCTCGACCCGGGCGCGCACCGCGTGCGTCTCCTACGATCGTCCGTGGACCCGCAGGACCAGGCCTTCTCCGTCGTCTCCGGGGAGCGGCGCGACGTCGAGCTCTCCGCGCCGCCCGCGAAGCCGGCCACATCACTGCCCACGACGGCGATCGTGCTGGCCGGTGTCTCCGTCGTCGCCTTCGGCACGTCCGCGTTCCTGGGCCTCACGGGGCTCTCGGACCTCTCCGATCTCCGTGATGGGTGCGGCGTCGCCTCGAGATGCGCGCCGAGCGACGTCGACGCCGCCAACACCAAGCTCCTCGCGTCCGACATCGCGCTCGGGGTCGGGATCGTCACCGCCGCCGTCGCCGGCTACCTCTGGTTCAGTCACGGTCGCCGTCCGGATCCAGCCGCTCGCGCCGCCTTGCCGTTCGGGGTGCGCTGGTGAGCGCCCTCCGCCGCGGAGATCGCTTCCGGGACTACGAGATCGTCGCGAAGCTCCGGGCGGGAGGGATGGCGACGCTCTACCTCGGCTGCCGTCGCGGCGCGGCCGGCTTCTCGCGTCCCGTCGCGATCAAGATCATCCATCCGCACCTCGCGCGTGACCCCGCCTTCGTGAAGATGTTCATCGACGAGGCGAAGCTCTCCGCCCGGATCGAGGATCCGCACGTCGTTCACGTCGAAGATCTGGGCGAGGCGAATGGCGCCCTCTTCCTCGCCATGGAGTACGTGCCCGGCTGCTCGCTCTCCCAGCTCCTCGCGGCGCTGGCGAAGGAGGGCCGGCGCCTCGATGCCTCCGTGATCGTCCACCTGGGCGCTCAGATCGCCTCCGGGCTCCAAGCCGCGCACGAGACCACGGACGAGCACGGAGCGCCGCTGGGGGTCGTTCACCGAGATGTGTCCCCGAGCAATGTCCTCATCGCGCGCAAGGGCCACGTGAAGCTGATCGACTTCGGCATCGCGAAGGTCCGCTCGCGCGCCCAGCAGCAGACGAACACGAAGGCGCTGAAGGGCAAGCTCGCGTACATGTCGCCGGAGCAGGCTCGCCTCGAGCCGGTCGACCTGCGCACGGATCTCTACGCGCTCGGAGTGATGCTCTGGGAGCTCGTCACGATGAAGCGCTGCTTCGAGGCGGCGAGCGACATCCGTCTCCTCGAGATGGTGCGGCAGCCGAGCGTCGTCCGGCCGAGCACCTACGCCTCCGTCGACCCTGCGCTCGAGTCCGTGATCATGTGGGCCCTCGAGCCCGACCCGTCCAAGCGCCCGCAGACGGCGGCCGACCTTCGACGACGGCTCCTCGAGGCGGTGCCGGCGACCGCCAGCGTCGATCGTGCCGCGATCGCGCTGCTCGTGGAGCGTCTCCTCGGCGACAAGCTCGACAAGGAGCAGAAGCTCCTTCCCGTCGACGAGCACGTCTACGGCGAGGTCGCCGAGGCCGCGGAGGTGGCCAGAGAGGCCGAAGCGACCGTGACGAGCACGTCGACGGCGGCGGGCGAGTCGACGGTGACGAGCGCGCCGGCGACGGTGCCCAACGCGGCCGCGGTGACGGCGACCATGGGGAACCCGGCCGGCATGGCGTTCGCGCCGACGGAGCGGGCTCCCTTCGTCTCGAACATCGCTCAGGAGCGTCCGGAGCGACGCTGGGAGACGCTCACGCAGGCGGCGACGGTCATGCCCGCGCGCTGGGAGGAGCCTGCGTCGACGACGCGATCGTCGAAGCCGCTGATCTGGATCCTGCTCATCGCGGCCGCGGGCGCGATCGCGTCGGTCGCCGTCGTCCTGGCCGCGGGCGCCAGGCCGAAGCGAGCCGCTGCGAACTCCGACGTGCCGTCCGCCATCGTGACCGTCGCGACGATGCCCCCACCGCCGGAGCCCGAGGAGGTCGCGGCCGTCCCTTCGGCCTCGGCCGCGCAGACCGAGCCCACGGCTCCCGACGTGACGGACGCCGGGGCGCCCACCTCGAAGCGTCCCGCGACGGCGCGCGGACATGCGAGCGCCACCGCGCCTCCGCTTCCATCGTCGTCCGCGCGCAAGCCGGTTCAGATGATCAACGGCGTGCCGATCAACACGGACCTCGGTCTGTAGCGCGCCTCATCGCTCCGTGATGACGAGGTCGTCGAGGTAGATGTCCGCCGCGGAGGCGCTCGTCGCCGCGCCGATGGCGATCGCGGTCGCGACGGCGAGCTTCGACGATGCCGAGACACGCGGGCCGCGCTCACCAAGGCCGACGTAGAGGTTCGGAGTCGCGTTCAGGTCCGAGATGTCGACGTTCACGGGCGACCACGCCCCGGCAGAGACGTCGATCGTCGACGGGTAGATCTTCGTATCGAGTCCTCCGTCCTCCGGCACCCCCACCGCGAAGGCGAGGTTCAGCCCGACCAGCACGAGCGAGAGCCGCTTGCCGCTGGCGCTCTCGAGGTCGAGGAGGCGCACCGGCGCCGAGGTCGGCGCGGCGACGAAGAGCTTCATCGTCACGGCGACCTCGTCGCGGGCCTCGGAGAACTTCGCGAATCGCTGGCCTTGCCCGCCGACGTCGCCCACGACGGCATGCAGCGAAGAAGGAGCCGAGAACGCTCGTGCGCTCGTGACCTCGATGCTTCCGGCCCCGTCGGTTCGCGGCGAGAACGAGAGGACGCCTGCCGAGGTGCCGTCGAAGTCATCACAGGCGAGGAGCTTCGTGATCTTCTCCGAGCACGGCTTAGGCGCCTCGCCATCGCTCGACCCGGCCGCTCCGTCTCCATCGCTCGACCCGGCCGCTCCGTCTCCACCGCTCGTCGCGGCGTCGCCCGTGCTCTCGCCGTAGTGGTCGGAGAGTCCGTCGGAGTCCGCGAGGAGACTGCACGCTGCGAGCGCGCTCGTCATGCTCGAGACGAGGACGAACCCGACGCGCAGCCCCCAGCCCATCTCGCGATGCTACCCGGATTCTGCCTTCCGGGCGCGAGCCCTCCTCGCCACGTGTACTCTACCAGCGTGTCGCGACGAGCAAGCTCTGCTCGGGCCACCGACCAAAAGAGGGGAACCTGAAGCTCTGTGACGTAGTGGCCGTCCTGGCGCTCGGCGTCGCGCTGGCGACCGCATGCGGAGACGATCTGGCGGCGCCGCCGCCCACGCCGGGCAGGACATCCAATCCGGCCGGCCTCGCCATCCGCACGCCGAAGACGCATCTCGAGGCGACCGGCACCGTCACCGCGCTCGCCGCCGGCTCCTTCGAGCTGCGCGCGAGCGTCGGGGCGAGCACCGCGACCGCCGCCATCGTGATCGATCCGCCGACCTCGCCATGGACCGGAACGAAGCAGTGGGGCACCGACAACAACGACGGCGCCGACGCGATCGCGCTCGACGGCAAGGGCGACGTCTACGTGATCGGAGGCACGGCGGGGACGCTATGTCTCGGGCACCGCGAGCAACGTCGCCAAGCTGACCCCCGAGGGCACGAGGCCATGACGGCGTAACCCGCCGGCGACGAAGCTGGATCAATCGCTACTCACATCATCCCTCAATGTCTGCTCAAGTGCGCATAATCGCACCTCGGCACGCGGCCCGCATTGGCTGGACGCGGAGGCAATGATGACCCGAACGACGATGCTGGGCTTTCTCGTGGCGACCATCCTGTCCGGCTGCGCGACGGCGGACCAGACCGACGCGACCGGCGAGACGAGCGATGCGCTCTCGCATCCGGACGCCTACGAGTGGGCGCTCCGCGACGCGGTCTTCAAGGACAAGGGCCACCTCGCGTGCGGGCGCACGCTCACCCTCGAGCATGACTGGTTCCCCAAGGGCACGTACCAGTTCACGTACCAACCCTGCGACGAAGAGGGCGGCGTGATGCGCTCGCACGGCACGTTCGAGGTGGTCGGAGGCTGGGGCGGCGGCTGGATCACGAACCCGACGTTGAAGCTCACGCCGGACCCGTCGCTCGAGGACACGACGCCGTGGCAGTACGAGATGATCGAGCACGACGAGCATGTGTGGCTCAAGAACGAGAACGGCACGCTCCGCCCGCAGGCCGAGCTCGACTGAATGCCCGCGCGCTCGTTTCGCGTCTAGAATCGCCTGGTGGGGAGAGCATCACGGCTCGGCGGTTGGGGTCTCGTGTCCGCCATCGCTGGCTGTACGCCGTTCGAGGCCACGACGGTCGAGGCCAAGCCGGAGGCCGGGGCGCCCGCCGATGCACGCGCCGATGCGAGCGCGGTATGCGACGAGCCAGGCCTCGTGTTCAGGTTCACGTTCGACGAGCTCGGGGGCCCCACGACCCACGATTGCTCGTCCCACTCGCTCGCGACGATCATCCCGGAGAAGGGGACGCGCGTCTCGGGGGTCCTGGCGGGGGCCATCGAGCTCGATGCCGCATTCATGAGCGTGTCGAGCAGCGCCTCGCTCGACGTGACGGGGGCGCTCACGGTCGCCGCATGGGTGCGCCTCGGGAAGCTCGGCGACGGCGAGCGGCCGGCCATCCTCTCGAGAATGGGGAGGGAGAACCAGCGTGGCTGGGAGCTCGCGGTCACGGCGGCCACCCCGTCCACCGGCCATCGGCTCGTCTTCCACCTCTCTCCGGACAAGGTCGACGAGGTGGAGGTGACCTCGGTCGATCCCATCCCCAGCACGAGGTGGGTGCACGCGGCCGGCGTGTTCGAGCCGAACGAGCGACTTCGGATCTATCTCGACGGCGTGCTCGTCGGCGCGGTGCCCGCCCCCGCCAGCGTCGCCGTCCCCGACGCCCCCGTCGTCATCGGGGCGCGCTCCTACGACTACCCGCTTCGTGGGGCCCTCGACGACGTGCGCTTTTACGCGCGCGCGCTCTCGGACGCCGAGATCATGACCCTCGCCAAGGCGCCCTGAGACGCGCGTGCTCAGCGCTTCGGGATGATCTCGGTGTACGTGACGAACGCGATGAGCGTCAGGAACATGAGGAGGCCGACGGCGTGCACCTTCGCCTCGACCTTCGCGTCGGCCTTGCGGCGCGAGAAGGCCTCGAAGAGGAGGAAGAGCAGCCGGCCGCCGTCGAGCGCGGGGATCGGCAGGAGGTTGAAGCCGCCGAGGTACGCGCTCAGGCCGCCGAGCAGACCGAGGTAGTCCGAGGGGCCGCGCTTCGCCGCGCTCGCCATCTCCTTGCCGATGCCGACGGGACCGGAGAGCTCGGGCTTCTCCTTGCCGCTGATCATGCGCGCGAGGCCCTTCACCAGGTTGTAGACGACCTTCGGCGGTTCCGTGACCGAGAGCACCGCGGCCTGGCCCGCCGAGAGCGGCTTCCACTCCGAGAAGGGGCTCACCATGATCTTTCCCTTGTTGTCGCCCTCGGAGGCGAGCGGGGTCGGATGCATGTGGAGGCGCTCGCTCCCACGCTCGATCTCGACGTCGACCGGCTGACCGGGATGCGTGCCCACGACCTCCTTCAGCTGATCCCAGTCCTTGATCGAGACGCCGTCGACCGAGAGGATGCGGTCGCCCGTCTGGATGCCGGAGAGCGCGGCCGGACCTTCGGGACGGATCGCGACGCGCATCGTCTCGTCGACGACGGTGCGGCCACCGAGCCAGAAGCCGAAGAACATGAGGATGGACGCGAAGAGGTAGTTCGCGATCGGGCCCGCCGCGATCGTCGTGATGCGCGCCCACAGAGAGGCGTTCGTGTAGCTCTCCGGATCCTTCGGATCGATCTCCTCGTAGGGGTTCAGGCCGGCGATCTGCACGTAGGCGAGGAAGGGGATGATCGCGACCTGGAACGTGGTCGGGCTGCCCTTCGGCTTGTGCTTCCAGAGCGTCGGGCCGAAGCCGATGGAGAAGCGCGTGACGCGCATCCCGAAGCGCCGCGCCGCCAGATAGTGTCCGCCTTCGTGGACCACCATCAGCACGGCAAGACCGAGGATGGCGATCAAGTAATAAGGGACACCCGACATACGTTGAGCCTAGCGTGGTTTCCTGAACTCGTCTCGCAACCCGCGGTCGTATAAGAGGCGGGGAATGGTGCGCAGGGCGAGCTGGTTAATGGCCGCGCTTCTGCTGCTCACCCGAACAGCGCGCGCGGACGACGACGACGAGGTCCTCGTCCGCGGGGCGGCCGGAAATTTCGCGTCGCGGGCCACGATCGAGAGCTCGCCCCGCGAAATTACCGACGCCGCGAGCCTCGTCGAGCCGCTCCCCGGGGTCCACGTCCGTCGCCTCGGCGCCGACGACTCGTTCGCTACCCTTTCCATTCGAGGCTCCACCTCCACCCAGGTCGCGGTCTACCTGGCCGGCGTCCCGCTCTCGGGCGGCGCCGACCCGACGCTCGATCTCGCCACGCTTCCGCTCTGGCCGGGCGCCCGGGCGACCGTCCATCGCACCTTCGCCCCCGCCGCGCTCGGCCGGGGCTCGCTTGGCGGCTCGCTCGTCATCGATCCGCCGTCGCCCCGCGCGCACGAGGCGACGGAGGTCTGGGCGGCCGCCGGCAGCTACGACGCGCTTCGCCTGCGCATCGGAGACGTCCGGCAGATCGGCGACGTGCGCTTCTCGAGCGGGATCAGCGCCTCCCGCTCCGACGACGACTTCACGTACTTCGACGGCGAGCGCGACGTCCGGCGCATCAACGCGGGCCACGCCGCTGCGGCTGGGCTCGAGTCGATCGCGCTGCCCGTACCGCTTCGCGGCGCCGACGGCGCGCTCACCCTCACGTTGCTCGCACAAGCTCGACGGCAAGAGCTCCCGGGCTCCTTTCGCTACTCCACGCCGCTCCAGCGGCTCGACTCCTCACGTCTCGTGCAGGCGCTCGAGCTCACGCTGCCGGCCGGGAGCGGGGCGCTCGGCGCTCGCGCCTGGGCGCGCCGCGAGGGGCTTGCGCTTCACGACGATCCCGATCCGAGCGCCCGCCTCGGCCAGCCGGCGTCCACCGACGACGCGATCGTGGCCGCGGGCGGGAGCGCGGGCTGGAAGGGTCGTCCCGTCGACGAGCTGCTCCTCGAGCTCCGCCTCGACGGCAGCGGCGAGCGCTACGCGCCGGGCACGTGGGCCGGCGGGACGTCGCCGCAGGGCGCCACGCGCACGAACGCCGGCGTGGGCGTGGACGCGTCGCTCGTCGCGGGGCCCGCCATCTTCTCCGCGAGCGCGCGCGGCGACGCGTGGATCGACGCGCAGGGCCTCGTCGCCGACACCGAGCTCCGTCCGACCGGCCACGCCGGCGTCGAGGTGCCCGTGGGGCCGTTCGTGCTCGCCGCGCACTCCGGCTTCGTCACGCGGCCGCCGAGCTTCGTCGAGCGCTACGGAAATCGCGGCGCGTTCCTCAACGCGCCCGATCTCCGCCCCGAGCGCGCCTTCACCACCGACGCAGGCGCTCGCCTGGACCGGCGCTTCGGCGCGCTGAAGCTCCACGCCGAGCTCGCTGGCTTCGCGACGTGGGCGGACGACCTCATCACGTACGTCTACCAGGGCGTGCAGCGCTTCGCGCGCGCGACGAACATCGGCGAGGCGCGCATCTACGGCCTCGAGTCGGAGGTGCGCGCTGGCGCGTACGGCCTCGATCTGCGTGTAGCTTACACGGGTCTCGAGACCGCCGACGCGACCCGCTGCCAGCAGCTCCCCACGGGTTGTGAACGCCCTCCGCTCATCGGGCGACCGTCCAGCGATCTCGTCGCCGATCTCGCGTGGGAGCGCGGCCCGGTGCGCGTGCGCTACGGCGTCGATTTCGTGAGCGGCATCGTCGCTGACACGAAGGGACAGGTCACCGTCCCGGCGCGGATGCTGCACGGCGCCTCGATCCGCACGCAGGTGCCCAGCGTGCGCGGGCTCTCGCTCACGCTCGACGTGAGGAACCTCTTCGATCTCCGAACCGCCGAGTACATCGCCTTCGGGGGCGCGACGGATCGCCAGGCGATCGGCGATCTCTATGACTATCCACTCCCCGGACGCCGCGTGCTCTTCAGCGCGCGGTGGACGACAGCGAGGTGACCCAGGGCTCTTCCTTCATGATGACGGGGTAAACCACCGGGATCGCACTTGCGCCCGTCTCGGCCTCGTCTCACCTTATCCTACAAGCGCGCTATCGGACGCTTGCTTCGCAAATCCACGCGTTTGGCCGAGCGCCTCCGTCCATATTCCGCTGCGGCGGCCCGTGCTAGGTTCCGCGCCTTCCCATGACGCAAGGCACTCCGAACACTGGTAACGAAGGCGGCGGCGAGGCGGTCGCTCTCCAAGGCGGCGCGGCGATCCTCGCCCCCATCACGGCATTCCCGAACGGCGTGCCCGGCAACGCGATGGTGTTGATCCCGCTCGGCCCGAACGGCCAGCCGGTCGACAAGCAGGTCGTCGACGGCCCGGTCGCGGTGACGATGGAGCAGGTCTGGAAGCTCCTCGGTTTCAACGGCCCCGCGGTGCAGGTGCAAGACGAGCAGGGTCGCCCGATCGCGATCGGCCTCGAGGACCTCCTCGGTGGCCTCGAGAAGCACTGGAAGGACTCGAAGGACGACCTCGATCGCGGTCGCATCTTCGCGCAGGAGCTCATGAAGCATAACCGCCACGAGAAGGCGGAGAGCGTCCTCGCGAACCTCGTCGCGCGCGGCGGCGACGGCAACGACTGGCTCGGCCTCGGCGTCGCCCAGCTCGCGCAGGAGAAGCTCGACAAGGCGGAAGGCACGCTCAAGGGCGCGCAGAACATGATGAAGGACAACCCGTATCCTTCGCTCCACCTCGCGAAGCTCTACAAGGCGAAGAAGGATGCGGCGAAGGAGAAGGAGAGCGTCGAGCGCGCCATCTCGATCCAGCCGGGCAACGTCGACGCCTGGGCGTACCTCTTCAACGCCATCAAGGAGAACGAGAACGAGGAGGCCGCGATCAAGGTGATCGAGGACCTCGCCAACGCTCCCGTGAACATGAAGACGGCCGCGCCGTACGTTGCGCTCCAGGGCTTCTACGCGAACGAGGAGAGCACGCGCGACAAGGCCATCCTCTACGCGAAGAAGGCGGTCGAGCGTAACCCCACAGACCCCATCCCCCTGATCGTCCTCTCCGCGCTTTATGGGCAGACGGGGAAGATCGACGAAGTCGTCAAGCTCCTCGCCCCGCACGAGGCGCTCATGCGCGACGACGTCCGCCTCGCGCACAACTACTTCGAGGCCCTCTTCCAGTCGAAGGACATGCCGAAGATCACGGCCCTCCTGAACAAGCTGGCGACCAGCTCGAACAAGGACGTGAAGCAGTTCGCCATCGAGCGGAGCCGCGCGATCGCCCAAATGCTGCAACAACAGCAGCAGGCGCTCCAGGCCGCCGCTCAGACCAAATAAGCGCGCCTCTCGTACATGCGCCGAGCTGTGGCGCGGTGAGCGAGGACCAGCGAGGGAGTCGGCCGACCAATAAATCGGACCGACTCTTTCGTTTTCGCCTGAAAGGCCCGTAGCATTCCGAGTCTAGGCCCGTGACCGAATCCAACGTGCGTGTTGTTGGGCGTTATGCCCTTTACAACGCCATCGCAGCCGGTGGCATGGCCACAGTCCATCTTGGACGGCTGCTCGGTCCGGTCGGCTTCTCGCGTACGGTCGCGATCAAGCGGCTCCACGCGCAGTTCGCGTCGGATCCCGAGTTCGTGTCGATGTTCCTCGACGAGGCGCGACTCGCCGCGCGCATCCGGCATCCGAACGTGGTCCAGACCGTCGACGTCGTGGCGACGGCGGGGGAGCTGTTCCTCGTCATGGACTACGTGCCGGGCGAGTCCGTCGCGCGCCTCATGCGCGTGCTTCGCGAGCGGCAGCAGACCATCCCGCTCCGCATTCTCTCGGCCGTGATGAGCGGCGCGCTGCATGGCCTCCATGCGGCGCACGAGGCGAAGGACGAGCGAGGTCATCCGCTCGGCATCGTCCATCGTGACGTCTCCCCGCAGAACGTCATCCTCGGCACGGACGGCTCGCCCCGCGTGCTCGACTTCGGCGTCGCGAAGGCGGCCGGCCGCGTGCAAACGACGCGCGAAGGGCAGATCAAGGGCAAGCTCTCGTACATGCCGCCGGAGCAACTCCGCGGCGCCTCCGTCGATCGCAAGACGGACATCTACGCCGCCGGCGTCATGGTCTGGGAGCTCCTCACGGGCCAGCGCCTCTTCGCGGGCGACAACGAAGGCGCCGTCGTGGCGAAGGTCCTCGAGGGCCGCGTCGAGCCGCCGTCGCAGGTGCTCATGCGGAGCCGCCGCATGACGCTCACCGACGTCACGATGCGCCAGCTCGAGGGCCTCGATCAGACGATCCTGAAGGCGCTCTCGATGGATCCGAGCGGCCGCCATGCGACCGCGCGCGAGATGGCGATCGAGATCGAGCGCCGGCTCCCGCCTGCCACCGCGTCCGAGTGCGCGGACTGGCTCGAGAGCATCGCGCGCGACGTCCTCGCGTCGCGCGCCGCGCTCATCGCCGAGATCGAGAGCAGCGCCTCGCACGTCGTCGACGAGAGCCACATCATGTCGGTCCTCAACGCGAAGGCGACGCTCGGCCCGTCGAGCTCGCTGGTGACGAACCGCAACTCGTCCTCGCACGACCTGAGCGGCAGCGGCAGCATCCCGGGCGTGCGCCAGTCGGCGCCCCAGCTCAACGCGACCATGGCCATGCCGCAGGGCGTGGGCCCCGGCACGGGCATGAACATGAAGCTGCAGATGCCGGCCTCGGGTCGCTACCCGATGGCGATCGAGGGGCCGCCGGTCACGCAGCCCTCGTCGATCTCGGTCACCAGCCAGTCGGCCAGCAGCCAGCAGGAAAAGAACAACGGCACCCGCAACGCCATCGCTGCGATGATCGGTGTCTTCATCGGCGCGACCGTGCTCGGCGGCGCGCTGTGGTGGAACCATCGCCAGGCTGGACCCGTCGCCGAGGACCCGACCCTCCCGGCTCCGTCGGCGTCGCTTGCCGCCCCGGCGCCCATCGTCACGACCGCGGATCCCGTGCACGCGACGCCGCCCGGCAGCAGCACCCTCCCGCCCCGCGATCAGGGCGAGATCGCGGACGTGGTCGACGCGGGAAGCCCGAAGACCCCGAAGCCCAACCCGATCGAACCCGAGAAACGGATCGCCAACGGCGGCAGGCCGAGCACGCCCGGTCCACTCAAGCCGCCCGCGCCGCCGCCTGCGCCCGCCCCGCAGCCGAACAACAACAACAGCAGCGCGAACAGCGACTGCGCCACGCCGTACTGGTACGACGCCCAGGGCGTGAAGCACTACAAGCCGCAGTGCCTCCAGAAGCAATAGGCGCCCCGAAAAACGTGTAGGATGGCGAGATGCTGCGGCACCGCCGCCGGTCTCTGGTCCTGGTCGCGCTCGCGGCCGCGATCTCCGTGCCCCGCGTCGCGTCGGCGGCGGGGAGCGCCGACGCGTGCATCACTGCATCCGAGCGCGCCCAGGAGCTGCGCAACGCCGGCAAGCTGACCGCCGCTCGCGACGAGCTCGTCAGCTGCAGCAAGCCGGAGTGCCCGAAGATCGTTCAGACGGACTGCACGCGCTGGATGGGCGAGGTCCTCGCGGCGCTGCCGAGCGTCGTGCCGGCGGCCAAGGATCCGGGCGGGAAGGACGTCGTCGAAGGCCGCTTCCTCGTCGACGGCAAGGTGGTCACCGAGACGCTCGACGGCAAGCCCGTCCTCGTCGACACGGGCGTCCACGTCTTTCGCCTCGAAGCGAGCGGAATGAAGCCCGTCGAGGAGCGCGTCGTCATTCGCGCCGGCGAGCAGAACCGCGTCGTCTCGTGGAAGCTCGAGGTCGCGCCCGTGACCCCGCCTCCGCCGTCCGAGAAGCCGCGTGAACGGCCGAGCGAGAGCGGCAAGCCGCTGCCCGTGCTGCCGATCATCCTCGGCGCGGCCGGGGTCGTGCTCCTGGGTGGTGCGCTCTACATGGACCTCGCGGCGACGGGCGACGCGCACGATCTCCGCGCCACGTGCGCCCCGAACTGCAAGCAAGACGACGTCGACGACGTCAAATCGAAGTACGTGATCGCAGGCGTCCTCGCCGGAGTCGGCGCGGCGGCGGTGGTCTCGGGCGCCGTGCTTTATTTCACCGGACGCAAGAATTCGGATACCGGGATCGCTGTCACACCGCTCACCGGCGGTGCGCTGGCGCAAGGGAGGATCTCGTTCTGATGTCTTTCACATCGCGCGTCGTCTTCGGCGCGCTCACGGTCGGATTCCTTCTCGCGGTGCCGGGCGTCGCCTCGGCCGACGTGCAGGCGTGCCTGGCCGCCTCGGAGAAGGGCCAGAAGCTGCGCTCGCAGGGCAAGCTCCGCGAGGCGCGCGAGAACTTCGTCGTCTGCGGGGCGGAGGCGTGTCCGAACCTCGTTCGTCACGACTGCAGCCAGTGGAACTCGGAGCTCGCGGCCACGCTCCCCACCGTCGTCTTCGGCGCCAAGGATCGAAGCGGCAAGGACCTCTTCGACGTCACCGTGTCGATGGACGGCGAGGTCCTCATCAAGAAGCTCGACGGCAAATCGGTCACCGTCGATCCCGGCAAGCACACGTTCAAGTTCGAGGCGCCTGGCCTCCCGCCCCTCACGGAGACCGATCTCGTCAAGGAAGGCGAGAAGGCGCGCGTCATCAACGTCACGCTCGACGGCGGCGGGCCGGCTCCGGGTCCCGGTCCCGGTCCCGGCCCTGGTCCGCGTCCAACACCACCCGAGAACGAGCACTCGGTCGCGCCTTGGATCCTCGTCGGTCTCGGCGGCGCGGCGGTCATCACGGGCGTCGTCATCTTCGCGACCACGCCGGAGCGTCCCTCGAACTGCGATGAGGTCACGCAGAAGTGCACGCGCAGCCCCGCCAACGAGAGCGACGCCGACCTCGCCAAGGACAAGGACCAGGCAGGTCAGGCCGACTCCCAGCCTGTGCTCGGGCTCGTGATCGCAGGCGTCGGCGCCGCGTTCGTCGCGGGCGGCCTCGTGTGGCACTTCCTCGAGCCGGTCGGTCCGAAGACGGGAAACGTGAAGTTTTCCCCATGGACGACCGGGAAGAGCTCCGGGATCGGGCTCAGCGGGACGTTCTGACTCGCTGCGCGAGCCCGCTCGCTCGACGCGGCGCGTGACCGGCCGACCTCGACCATGACTCTCCGGCGAAATCGCCGGTCTCCGACGACGTTCTCCGGCAGAGGTCCGTGGCACGCTCGGTGCGTTGGCCCTGGCGGGTCGCCTCGCGGCTCGGAGGCAGTTGGAAGATGTCGCTCGCGGATGGTCAGGTGCTCGATGGCAAGTACGTCATTGTTCGCCGGCTCGCAGACGGCGGAATGAGCACGGTGTATCTCGGGGTCAATCAGCGCATCGGAAAAGATGTCGCGGTGAAGGTCCTGAGCACCGCGATGGCGGCGACCGACGAGGTCGTGGAGCGCTTCGAGCGCGAGGCGCGCATCGTGTCTCGCATCCGTTCCCCGTACGTCGCCGACGTCTACGACTTCGGCACCCTCGAGCACGGCGAGCGCTTCATGGTCATGGAGTATCTCGAGGGCGACAGCCTCGCGACCAGGCTCGAGCGTGATCGCACGATCCCGGTGAAGACCCTCGGGACGATCGCGGCGCAGATCCTCGAAGGCCTCTCCGCCGCGCACGCGTGCGGCGTCGTTCACCGCGATCTGAAGCCCGACAACGTCATCGTCACGAAGCGCGGGCGCGAGATCGTCGTGAAGCTCGTCGACTTCGGCATCTCGAAGGTCATGGGCGCGATGTCGGAGTCGGTCCCGCCCGTCCGTGCCACGCAGGCCGGAGCCGTCCTCGGGACGCCGCTCTACATGTCGCCGGAGCAGGCGCGCGGCACCACGAGCCTCATCGATCAGCGGACCGACCTCTACTCGCTCGGCGTCATCCTATACGAGGCGCTCGCGGGCGAGCCGCCGCTCACCGGCGAGAACGTGAACGATCTCCTCTTCCGCGTCGCGCTCGACGAGCCCACGCCGCTCACGACTCGTGTGCCTAGCGTCGACCGCGGCTTCGCGGCGATCGTCGCGAAGGCGATGGCGAAGGACGTCAACGCTCGTTACCAGACGGCCGAGGAGATGCTCGACGCCGTCAAGCAGTGGCGGACGCAGTTCGACTCCGGCGCGCAGCGGCTCGCCGCGGAGCAGCAGCAGCTCGTGATGAGCACGCTGAGCGCGACGGTGACGCCGGTGAGCATCCCGCCCACGGCGAAGGTCACGGGCACGTACACGAAGCTGCGTCGCTACGCCCTCGCGGTGCCCGCGCTCGCGGTGCTCGTCTTCCTCCTCCCGATCGCGCGCCGGGTCGTCTCGCAGCCGTCGGAGACGCCGCGTCTCGCGGCCGAGCCGGCGATGCAGCAGGAAGCGGAGCCGGTGATGCCGACGACGAAGCTCGTGCCGATCATCTCGGTGGAGCCGAGCGCCGAGGTTCAGCCGCCGAAGCCCGCGCCGGTCGTTCACCACTGGACGCCGCCGGCTCGCCCGCGGAAGGCCTACGCCACGGTCACGGCCGATGCCGGGGCGGTCGAGCCCGAGCCCGCAGAGGCGGCCGAGCCCGTCGCCGCGACGCCTGCGCCGCCGGCCGACACGGCGCCTACGGAGGGCGAGAACAGCCTCCCGCCGCTCATGACCGCCGACGCACCAGCAGATAAATGAACAGGCCTCCGCCGATCAGCGCCGTGATGGCGCCGACCGGCGGCTCGCGATGGAGCCAGCGGAACGACGCGCGACTCACGAGATCGCAGAGCACGAGCGCGGCGCCGCCGAAGCCGAGCGAGGCGGGCATGAGCACGCGTGCGTCGGGCCCGACCACGCGGCGGAGCGCGTGCGGGACGAGGAGCCCGACGAAGCCGATGAGCCCCGTGAAGCTCACGATCGCGCCCACGACGATCGCGCTCGCGAGATAGACGCGCCGCTCGAGGGCGCGCACGCTCACGCCGAGGTGCTCCGCGGCCGAGCTGCCGAGCGAGAGCAGGTTGAGCCGCCCCGCGTCGCGCACGAGGACGAGCGAGCCCGCCGTGACATAGACGGTCATGGCGAGGAGCGCCGACGGCGAGGGCACGTCGAGGAAGCCGGTGAGCCAGAAGAGGAGCTCCTGCGCCTTCGACTGCGTGACGAGCACCTTCACGAGCGTGATGACGGCGGCGGCCATCGCGTTGACGACGATGCCGGCGAGCAGCGTGCTCACGCCGCGATCGCTTCGCGTGGCGCTCGCGATGGCGTGCACGAGGAGCGTCGCGCCGAGGCCGCCGCCGAGCGCGAAGAGGGGGATGAGGGAAGCGCTGGAGACGCCGATGAGGATCGCGAGCGTCGCGCCCACCGCCGAGCCGCCGGACACGCCGAGCACGAACGGCTCCGCGAGCGCGTTGCGGAGCATGGCCTGGAGCGCGACCCCGACCACGGAGAGGCCCGCCCCCGCGACCGCGCCGAGGAGCACGCGCGGCAGGCGCACCTCGAAGACGATGACATGATCGAGCGACGTGGAGTCGGAGAGGGCCTTCGCGAGCGACACGGGCTCGGAGCCGAACGAGACGGCAAGCGCGATCGCGAGGGCGAGCGCCACCAGCGAGACCAGGAAGACGCCCAGAGGCCGCGTCACTGGTTACGTTCGTACAGGATGCGGAGCCCGGTGATGGTGAGCTCGTCGTCGACCTCCTTGATCGTGCGCGAGAGCGGCGCGATGAGCCGCGCGAGGCCGCCCGTGGCGATGACGTCGCAGGGCGAGAAGCCCATCTCGTCGATGAGGCGATCCACGAGGCCGTCCACCAGTCCGACGTAGCCATAGACGATGCCGGACTGCATCGAGTGCTGCGTGTTGCGACCGACCACCTTCGGCGGCTTGCTGATCTCGACGCGCGGGAGCTTGGCGGCGCGGGCGAAGAGCGCGTCGGCGCTGATCTGGATACCCGGCGCGATGACCCCGCCCATGTACTCGCCCTTCGGCGTCACGCAGTCGAAGGTGGTGGCGGTGCCGAAGTCGACGACGATGAGGCCGTTCTTGAAGCGATCGTACGCGGCGACCGCGTTCACGATGCGGTCCGCGCCGACCTCGCGCGGGTTCTCGTAGAGAATGGACATCCCGGTCTTGATCCCGGGACCGACCACGAGCGCTTCGAGCGCGAACGCGCGGCGCACGAGCGCGAGCATCGGCTCCGTGAGGGCGGGGACGACGCTCGCGATGATGGCGGCGGTCACCCGCTTCGGCTCGATGTCGTGCATCGAGAGCAGCTGCCGCACGATGACGGCGTACTCGTCGGACGTGCGATTGCGGTTCGTCTCGACGCGGAACTGATGCACGAGCTTCGTGCCGTCGATCAGGCCGTAGACGATGTTGGTGTTCCCGACGTCGATCGCGAGCAGCATCTATTCCTCCACCGTCACTTCGCGGATCACGTCGCCCTGCGCAACGAGCGACCAGTCGCCCTCGGCTCGACCCACGCGCGTGTACTCGCCGTCGAGATGCGGCGTGCGCGAGAGGGTGACGAACATCTGGCTCGAGCCCGTGTCGCGCCCCGCGAGCGCCATTCCCACGTCACCGCTGCGGAATGGCACGGGCGAGGTCTCACAGCGAAGCGGGGTCCCGGAGCCGCCATAGCCGTCGCCGTCGGGATCGCCGAACTGCGCCACGAACCCAGGGACGACACGATGAACCACGACGCCCTTGTAGAAGCCGGATTTCGCGAGGGCAAGGATGCGCGTCGCCGTGATCGGCGACAGATCCGGCTCGAGCACGATCGTGAGCTTCGACGGCGGGGCCGACGGCGCCGGGCTCACCTCGAAGTGCAGCTTCGCCGGCTTCGCGACGGTCTTGCCGATCTCGGCCGCGGCCGGCACGTCCTTCGGCGCCTCGCAGCCGCCTTTGACCTCGACGCCGAGCTGGCGGAGCGCCTTCAACGCGCGCTCGCGCACGACCGCGTTCGGATCGCCGCAGGCCTTCGTGGCCGCCTCCTTCGCGCCCGCGATCTTCACCTTCGCCGCCGCTTCGAAGAGGGCCATGCGTGTCTCGAAGCGATCCTCGGGCCACTTCTCTGCGAGCGCGCTCGCGAGCGCCTTGCCGACGGCGGGCATCACCTCCTGCGCAGGGTTCGCGGTGGGCGGGGGCGACTTCGGATCGAGCGCCGCCTTCTTCTCGCTCTCCGCGAGCGTCATCACGAGGTCGGGATGCTGCGCGATGACCTCCGCGGTCGCGGCCACGAGGCCAGCGTGCTTCGAGCCGAGCGCCTCGACGAAGATGGGGCTCGCCGCGTCGCCGATCTCGCCGTGTCCCGTGAGCCCGTCGATGGCCTCCTCGTGGACGCGGAGGTGATCCGTCTTGAGGAGCTCCTTGAAGGCGGCGAGGCGATCCTTCACGAGCGGGCGCCGGAGGAGGGCGGTGAGGCGCGCCTTCTGCCAGGCCTCCGTGCCCTCGGCGTCGCACTTCTTCAGGATCTCCGTGTCGTATGCGCCCTTCGCGAGCCCGAGCGCGGCCGCGCAGCGGATCCATGCCACGCGCGGCTCGGTCGAGACGAGCGTCGCGAGGACCTGGAGGACGGGCTCCGCCTTCTTCGGCGGATCGGCCCCGACCTGGCTCAGTAGTGTGTAAAATACATTGAACTCGGCGCCGACCACGCGCTGGATGCCGACCGCGTCCTTCCCGTCGGGCGTGATCGCGAGGAGGGCATCGGAGACGCCGTCCCCGGCCACACCGAGCGCTCGCGCGGCCTCGGCGCGCTCGCCGATGTCGTAGGTCTTTCCATCGCTCACGACCCTCACGAGATCGGGCGCGCTGGTCTTACCCGCGCGGCCGAGCGCACGGATGGCGAGGATGCGACCTTCCGTGGCGCGGCCGAGCGCGGCGCGTGCCGCATCGCCCACGCGCGACTTGAACATGTCGCCGAGGTCCGCGCGCGTGAGGCCGTAGAACGCGATGTCGTTCGTGGCCGATGCGTCGAGGAGGGTGGTCATCCCGAGCGCGCCGAGCGTCTTCGTGCGCGCCGCGAGGTCGCCGAGGCCGGTGAGCGCCGGCACCATCCACTCGCCGCCTCGCTGCGCGAGGCCGACGAGCACGTCCTCGGACTGCGTGCTCGCGCAGCGCCCGATCGCGCGCGCGAGCGCGAGGCGCGGATCGATCTCGTCGCTCCCGCGCGGCGCGGCCACGACCTTGGGCATCGTGACCGTGATGCTCGCCGCGCGCGCCGCGAGCGCGCGCACCGTGATGTCCTCGCGTCCCTTGCACGCGAAGCCGAGGCCGTACGCCGCCCAACCCGCGACCTGCCAGTCGTCGTCGGAGAGATGCGCCATCAGGCCGTCGATGCTCGCCGCGTCCGCGATGCGCGCGAGCGCGCGCGCGCTACGCCGGCGCGCGCTCGGGTCGTGGCTCGTGCGCACCTCCGCCGGGACGTCCTTCGCGCGCCGCTGGTCCTCCGCCTTCGCGAGCGCGACCGGGTCGAAGGTGGAGGACGGGGTCCCCGCCTCCGCGCTCGGAGGCGCGGTGGGCTTCGTGCATCCGGCGAGCAACGCGCATCCGGCGAGCAACGCGCGTCCGACGAGCCGGCCCCCGGTTCGCACGGCGCTGCTCTTCACCGCTGAAGGTCCTTCCACGTCGACACCCGCTCTCGCCCATACCACCAGAAGCGGCGGAGGAGACCGGGGGTCGGCGGGGTCGCTCCCACCACCCGGACGACCTTGACCCCGGCGCGCTCGAAGAGGAGGCGCGCGCGCGGGAGGTGCCAGGTGCAGGTGACGAGGACGGTCGGTTTGTCGGCGAGGATCTTGGCCGCCTCGGCGGCGTTCTCGAACGTGTCGCGAGACCCCCGTTCGCGCACGATTTTCGCGTTCGGGACCCCGCTTTCCTGGAGGAGCTCGGCGATAGCGTCCGCCTCGGAGACGCCGTCCCACCAGAGGCCTCCGCAAGCGACGACGATCGGGGCACCGCCGCCGCGGCTCATTTCATCTTTGAAAGCCTGGGCCGCGGTCCGGACGCGGCGCTCCAGGGCAGGGCTGCCGACCCGGCACCCAAGCACACACACGGCCATATAATCTTGACCCGTTTGAGCGGTCACCGTAGTCCATGGTGAACGAATCGGAGGGAGATGCGCATCACCTTTTGGGGTGTCCGCGGGAGCATACCGTCCCCCGGCCCGGACACTATCGGCGTGGGTGGCAACACGAGCTGCGTCGAGGTGCGCGCCGGCAACGCGTTCCTCGTATTCGACGGCGGCACGGGTCTGCGCTTGCTCGGCAAACGGGCGCTCAAGGAGATGCCGTTCACGGCCCACATCTTCTTCAGCCACGTCCACTGGGACCACATCCAGGGATTTCCCTTCTTCGACCCCGCGTTCGTGGCGGGGAACGTGATTCATCTCTACGGCGGCAACAACGTCTCGCGCACGCTCGAGGAGACCCTCGCGGGCCAGATGGACCACCCGAGCTTCCCGGTCCACCTGACGGACATGGGCGCCAAGATGCACTTTCACGGCATCGACGGTCGCACGCCGGTCGAGGTCGACGCGGGTGATGGCACGAAGGCGCTCATCAGCGCCGCGCCTGGCAACCACCCGAACGGCGTGTGGGCGTACCGCGTCGATCATGCGGGCGCATCGGTGGTCTACGCGACCGACACCGAGCACTACGCCGTCGTCGACCCCAAGCTCACCAAGCTCGCGACGGGCGCGGATGTGCTCATCTACGACTCGCAATATTTGCCGGAGGAGTACACGGGCGCGGGTGGCGGTATGCCCAAGCTCGGCTGGGGCCACAGCACCTACGAGGAGGCGGTGAAGCTCGCGACCGCGGCCGGCGTGAAGCGGCTCATCCTCTACCACCACGATCCCACGCAAAACGACGCCGCGGTGGCGGAGAAGGAGCGCCGCGCGCGAGCACTTTTTGCGAACTGCGAAGCCGCGCGCGAAGGCCTCGTCATCGAGCTCTAGAGCAAACCGCGAAAGTTCTGCGCGCCGTTCGGGCCATCCGGACGGCGTTTCGCATTTGGTCTTCGCGAGGATGTGAAATCGCCGTGAACCCGCGTGGCACTGGCGATGCATTCGCTAGGGCATCGAACCCGGAGCGAAGAAGCAATCGTTGCTTCACGCCGCTCCGAACGGAGGCGAACGATGGGCAGCGCGGCGGCAGCCAAGAGCGGCTGGTCGGGGGGCGACTCTTTGCATGCGTATCGGCGGAGCTTGGCTCACGTGAAGGTGCTGAGCCGTGAGGCCGAGCGCGACCTCGCGGTGCGCTGGGCGGCCGGCGACAAGCCCGCGGGCTCCAAGCTCGTCGAAGCGTGTCTGCCGTTCGTCGTTGCGATCGCCTACGAGTATCGCCGCTGGGGCGTCCCCATGGAGGACATCATCCAGCAGGGAAACCTCGGCCTCCTCAAGGCCGCCGCGAAGTTCGATCCCACGCGCGAGTGTCGCCTCGCGACCTACGCCGCGTACTGGATCCGCGCCGAGATTCGCGAGTACGTGATGCGGGCCTTCCGCGTGGTGCGCCTCGGCACCACGAAGGCCGAGCGTCGTGCGCTCCGGACCTACCGCAAGACGAAGTGCACCGACGCGGCGGAGCTCGCCCGCGAGTCCGGGCTCTCGGAGGAGCGCGTCCGCACGCTGCTCCCGCTGATGGCGGCGCGCGAGACGAGCCTCGACGCCACGCTGCTCGACGGCGCTCCTGCGGCGGAACGGATCGCCGGCAGCGGTCCCTCACCGGAAGAAGACGCCTCGCGCTCGGAGCTCGCGCGTCAGGCCGGCGACGCCGTCACGGACGCGGTCTCGCACCTCGACGAACGCGAGCGCATGATCGTGCACGAGCGCTTCATGAAGGAAGAGCCGCCGACGCTGCAGGAGCTCGGCGCGCGCCTCGGCGTCAGCAAGGAGCGCGTGCGTCAGCTCGAGGAGCGCGCCCGCACGAAGCTCCGCGGTGAGCTCCGCGAGCTCGCCGACCTCGTGGCCTGACGGCGGCGGTCACGCTCACTTCACTACGATCCGGAAGATGCCGAGGCCCGCCTCGAGCGACGAGCCCGTGACGGCGAACACCGTGTCGTCGGTGCCTACACCGGCGACCGCCTTGGGCGTCGCGCTATCGTCGCCGAGCGGCGTGAACTTGCGCGCCGCGAGATCGACGATGCCGAGGCGGTAGAAGTCGCGCGCGACGGCGAGGCGCCCACCAGGCAGGGGCGTGAGATCGGTGGTGGTGGTGCCGCCGGGGATCGAGAGCGTCGACGCGGTGCGCGCGTTGAAGTCCGAGATCCCGACGGCGCCCGCGGTCGGTAGCCGATACGAGAGGATGTTCGGACCGACGAACGACGCCGCGTACAGCTTGCTCGAGTCGACGAACGAGACGATCTGCTCTGCCGGCGTGTCGTCGGACGCGCACCAGATCGCGGTCTCGCTGCGGATCGGACCGACGATGCAGACGCGGCTCGCATCGGGCGCGACGACGGCGATGGGCTCCGCCGATTTCGAGAACTTCGCGAGGACCTCGGACGAGACGAGGAGCGCGTCGTGCCCGCTCGCGGTCAGCGCGACGCGGCGCACGCCGCTGACGCGTCGGTCGAGCTGATCGACGACGATCATCGACTCGAGGTTCGGCGCCACCACCACCGCGCGAGGGCGCTCGCGAAACGCCGGCTTCGGCGGGCCGATGAGCTTCGTCTCGTTGCCCGTCAGCCGGAAGACCTGGCCGTCGCGATCGAAGACGACGTCGTCGTCGATCCACCGGGGATCGAACGCGTTCGCGAGCTTGGTGATGACGCGAAGATCGCTCGTCGCATGAATGGTGACCTCGTTGGACGAGCTCGTCGCGCCCTGGCGGACCACGAAGAAGCGCTTGCCGTCGTTCGTGAACGAGGCGTTGGAGGGCTCGCTGCCGCCGATCGCCTTGTCGCCAGGAAAGAGGGAGCCGCGGCCGGGCGCGCCGACGATGGCGTGCTCGCCCTTCGGGGAGAATGCGGCCCACGTGCCGTGCGCCATGTACTCGAGCGGCAAGTATTTCTGCACCTCGAGCGTGATGACGCCGCCGGAAGCGAACTCGCGCGCGGGCTTCGGCGGAGGGCTCGAGGCGGAGGGTGAGGGTGCGGCGGACGCGCTGCTCGACGGCGCGCCCTCCGTGGTGCCGGTCGTCGAAGAGGGACGACACGCCGCAAGGACGAGGAGGAGATACGGCCAGCTCCGAGACATCTGCCGGCCGAGAATACCGGCTCCCTCGTGAAACCACGCAACCGCTGCGCGACGGCCGAAGGTCCGCGGAGCTCGAGGTCGAGCTTGCAAAACGACGGCGGCGGGAGCGCCTTTCTTCGCGGCATTTCCGGGCCCTGCTAGGCTGCAAGGCCTCTCGGATGCGGAAGGCAGGGGTCATCGTCGCGGCGCTGGTGCCCATCGCGGTCGTCGCATGGGCGATCGTGCGGACGCCCATGTCGACGCCGGGGATCGCGAGGGCGGCGCCGTCCGCGAGCGCGTCCGGGAGCCCGGACGTCTACGATCCAGACGATGGCTCGCACGACGACGACCGCTCGTACGTGTTCCGCATTCCCTCGGGCGAGCCGACGGCGCTGACCTGCGACGAGGCGCGCGCCATCATCGATCAGGTCCGGGCCGGCCTCGCCTACACGCCAGAGCCGGTGAAGCCTGGCCCCTTCGCGGCCTCCGCGGCGGACTGGCTCGATCCGCACGGCCTCCTCTCGCTCTCGAAGGACGCGCCGTCGGCACAGGCGCTCAGCAAGGTCGCGCCCGATCTGCTCGCGGACATCGAGGGCAAGCGAAAGCGCAACTGTGCCGCGGCGCAAGCGCCCGGCGCCGTGCTCGAGAGCTGGTCGAACGACCTCCGCGCCGCGTTCGACAAGGGACGGTCCGCGCCTGGGAACACGCCGGCCAGCTCCGCGCTCGAGGCGATCCCGGTCGCGACGTCGGCGCGCGAGGCGGCGGAGGAGCTCGGCCGTCGCGCCGGCGCCTTCGAGATCGCGCATGGCTCCGAGGCCAAGCACTACGCGGACGAAGCGCGCCGTCGCTTCTTCCCGCCGCTCGGCAAGGATGGCTGGGCGAAGGTCGTCCTCGCCTCCGCAGTGCGCGCCTACGTCCCCCTCGTCGACCCGCACGGCGAGTGGGCCCCGTTCGACGAGGAGTCGCGCATCTACGAGGTCGACCTCGCGTCGCGCCCGCCGTCGCGCCTCTGGGGCCGCGCGATCCTCACCGCCATCGGCGTGAAGATCACGGAGTCGCCCACGCCGCCGCTCGTGGAGAACGACGTCGTCCTCGCGGTCGCGAACGTGGCCACCGCGGGGCTGCCGCTCGAGCAGGTCGATCAGCTCGGCTTCGCGTCGAACGATCCGAAGGCGACGCTGACCGCGGTCGTTCTGCGTAACGGCCAGCTCAAGAGGCTCGAGATCGGAAAGGTCGAAGACGCCGGCGCGCCCGCGCACGGCGGCACGGACCTGCCCGTCGAGCGCATCGCGTTCGGTGACGGCGACGCGATCATCGTCCCGATCAAGGACGTCCGCGACGAGCTCGGTGACGACCTCGCGACCGTCATCTCGGAGCAGCGCGAAAAGCCGGGCCGGAAGCTGACGGGCGTGATCCTGGACCTTCGCGGCAACGGCGGAGGCTCGACCGACGGCGCGCTCGGCGCGCTCTCCCTCTTCCTTCCCGGGGCGCCGCTCTTCGCGATGAAGCGTCGCGACGGCACGGTGGAGATCGATCGCGCGTCCGTCCCGCACGAGCGCGATCGCTGGAACGGCCCCGTCGCCACGCTCGTCGATGGCTCGACCGCGAGCGCGGCCGAGATGATCGCGGGGGCCCTCGCGGCGTACAAGCGTGGTCCCACGATCGGCGCCACGACCTTCGGCAAGGGCTGCGCACAGGAGTACGTCGACGACGACGCGCACGCGGGCGTCCTCCGCATGACGACCCTCGTCTACGCGCTGCCCGACGGCACGCCGGTCCAGCGCGTGGGCCTCGTCCCGCAGATCCGCTTCCCGTTCGTGGCGCAGGGCGATCCGCAGACGATCGAGGAGCGCGAGTCGAAGCTCGCGCACTCGGCGCCGGCGTGGTCGGGTCCGGACGTCCGCGATCCGGCGATCAGCGCGCAGAAGAACGACGAGGCGCAGTGGGCCGCCCACAACGGCAACGTGGGACCGTGCCAGGAAGCGGACGTCTGCAAGGCGCTCCGGCTGATCGGCGGCTCGAAGCGCATCCCCACCGCGAAGCACTGACCCGGCGCGATCAACGCCAGGCGTTGGCGTAGTTCTTCACGGCGCGGTCGTGATCGATCGGGATGCCGTCGGCGCCGTGCTCGAACATCTCGCCCAGCTGGTCGCACAGGCGGTGCTGGCCGAGGGCGCATCCGCGCTCGTACCAGCCGAGCGCGGCGGGACGGCCCTTCGCCGCCTCGATCGCGAGGCCCTTCTGGAAGCAGCCCTCCGCCCAGCCCGCGCCGCAGGCCTGCTCGTGCTTGTCGAGCCACGCGCAGGACTGTCCGAGGCCGAGCGCGCAGGAGCGCTCGAGGAGCCGCGTCGACTCCTTCAGCGTGTCCTCTTCGGACCGGCCGAACGTGGCCTTGACCATCCCGACGTGTGCGACGGACTCGCCGCGGTAGAGCAAGGCGAGCATGAAGCACCCGGTCCCGCGACCGGCGCTGCACGCACGCGAGAGGATCGGCGTGAGCTCGCGCTCGACGTGCTGCGAGGCCTGCGCGCAGAGGGCGTCGCAGCCGGGCGCGCACCCGCGGCTCGCGCAGCACGCGACGAGCTCCTGATCGAGCTGGTGGAGTGCCGTGCGGGCGGAGTCCATCGCCGCGAAGCCGAAGCTCTCGCACCCGCTCGCGCGGCTGAAGTAGTCGAACGCGCGCGTCGGGTCGCGCTTCATCCCTTCGCCAGAGGAGTAGACGAGCGCGAGGAGGGTGCAGGCGGCGCGCTCGGTGCCGAGCGCGTCGGGCTCGCGGCTCGCGTCGCACGCGAAGTCGAGGGCCTCGAGCGCGCTCTTCGCGCCCGCGGGCTGGTCCGCCCACTGGGTGAGCGCGGAGTGGAGCGGCGAGGACGTGCTCAGGATCGCCCGAGGATGCGTGCAGTGCGCGGTGGACGGCGGCGGGATCGCTCCGACCGTCTCGGTGCTCGTCGTGCAGCCCGCGAGGACCGTGAAGGCGATGGCCGCCGTACCCACGAGACGCTGCATTCGAGCGAGAGACAGTCCTCTCCGCGAGAAGTTCCTCGATGCACGAGCGTCACCTGGGCGCGCCCGCGTTTGGATCCGGCGGGGGCCTTCGCGGCCCGAGCGCGGGAGGCGTGCGCTTGTGCGCGGGGCGCACGGAGGACTTCGGCGTGGACGCGTCGACCTCTGGCGCCGGCGTCTCGTCGGTCACCGGTGTCGCGGAGGGTTCCTCCGGGGCCGCTGACATCGATGGCGCGGCGGATGCGGCACCCGTCGCGGTCGGCACGACGGGCGTCGCGCCATCGCCTTCGCGCATGCGCATCGCGAGGAAGAGCAGCGCGAACACGAGCAAGACGAGCGCCCCGAGGAGCCCGAGCTTCTCGCGCCCCGTCGCGGCCGGCTTGTCATCCTGGCGGAACGTCGCCGGAACCACGACCTCGATCTTCGGAAGCGTTCCGGCGCCCACGGGCGCGTGCACGGACGCCGGCGCGACGACGGCCATGGTCGTTCGATCGATGGTCCGAGCGAGCTCGCGGCGTCGCTCCGCGAGCGCCGCACCGGCGACCGCCTCGATGAGCGCGCTCACCTCGTGATGCGAGCCGAGGAGGTCGTGCCGGCGCGCGACCGCAGCGAGCTCGGCCGCGAGCTCGTCGACGCTCGTCTGCCGATCCTCCGGCAATCGCGAGAGCGCGCGCAGCACGACGGGATCGAGCGGGGCGAGCGCGCGATCGTGCTCCGCCATCGGATGCACCGTCGCCGAGACGATGCGCTCCAGCGTGTCGATCTCCGTCGCGCCCTTGAACAGCCGCGTGCCCGTGAGCGCCTCCCATGCCACGATGCCCAGCGAGAAGAGATCGCTCGCCGGAGACGCTCGTTGATGCAGCACGTACTCCGGCGCCATGTACGAGGCCTTGCCTTTGAGGAGGCCCGTCTCCGTGCGCTCGCGCTCCGCGAACTGCGCCTTGGCGATGCCGAAGTCGGAGACGCGCGCGACGCCGTCGGTGCCGAGCAGTACGTTGCTCGGCGACACGTCGCGATGCACGACGCCGAGGAGATGGCCGTCCTCGTCCGTGGCCTGATGCGCGGCATGAAGGCCCGCCGCGATATCGAGGATCACGCGCACCATCTCGCGCGGGCGTCCGCGGGGGGCGGGCATCTTCGCGAGCAGGCTCGCGAGCGTGCAGCCCTCGACGTAGTCGAGGACGAGCACGAGATCGCCTTCGTCCTCCTCGACGTCGAGGACGCTCACCACGTTCGGATGGTGCAGCCGCGACGCGAGCCTTGCCTCGTTCCGCATGCCGTTCGCGAGCGACACGTCCTCTTTCACGTGCGCATGCGCGCGCTTCAAGGCCACGAGTCGCGAGGAGCCGTGTGCTCCGCGGAGTCTCCCGACGTGCACGGATGCCATGCCGCCGGTGCCGAGCAGCAGGAGCGGCTCGTAGCGGGAGGTCACGCTTCGAGATCCATGAAGCGCACGACGGTCGTGATGGCGAACGAGAGCGCGAGGACGGCGCACCGGCGAGGCACGCGCGGATAGTACGGCAAGGGCGTTCGAGTACGAGTTTTGCCCGAGAATTGCGGCCGATCAGCCGCACCTGAGTCGTTCGCTCATCAGTCGAAGATGCCGCGCGCGGCGGCCATCTCGAGCGCCTTCTTGAGCGAGTCGTAGCCGGGCGCGAGGCCTTCGACGATCTCGTTGCCGCCGAACGCGAGGGTCAGCTTCTGCTGCATCACCGGATCGGCTGCCGCGGCCTTGAGCGCGGTGAACACCTTGTCGCCCACGCGGTCCGCGACGACGCTGCGCACCGCGAAGACGTCCGGCGGGATCGCGCCGAAGGTGGCGAGCACGCGGACCTCCGCGCCTTCGATCTCGGACCAGGCGCCCGTCGTGACGTTGCCGGTCTTGTCCGCGGTGGCGAACGTGCCCGCGACGTCGCAGGCGCCCGCGAGCAGCGCCTTGATCGCGCTGCGGTGCGAGCCGTGGAAGGTCTCGGTGCGGAAGAGCGTGCGCGGGTCGACACCGAGCAGCGCGAGCTTCACGCGCGGCAGCACGAAGCCCGCCGCGCTCCAGCGATCGACCCAGCCTGCGCGCGTGCCGCGGAGCGCATCGATGGTCCGAATCTTCGAGTCCTTCTGCACGACGAGGGCGGCCTCGTAGCCGGGGCGCTCGCCTTCGCGACCGCGAAGGATGGAGCCGAGCGGCTTCACCACGTCGCCGAGGCGAACATAGACGATGGGCGGGAGCCAGCCGACGTCGATGCGGCCTTCGCGAACGTCGTTCGCGAGCGACTCGTACGAGGCCGCGTCGCGGCGCTCGATCGAGACGCCAGCCCGATCGCTCATCCAGGCGGTGAGCTCGTCGAAGCGCTCGTCTTTGCCGCTGCCGGCGGAGGGAACGACCAGACCGAAGACGATGCGAGGGAGACTCGAGCTCACGTGAAGTGTGGAGAATGGTACCTCAGGCGGGTCGTAAGTCATCTGCTGGACCACCGACTGGCAGTCCGCGTCGGATACTGCGATGATTTCGAGATGCGGCGCGCATGGCTCACCGTGATCGTCGCGGGCGCGTTTGCCTGCGGGTCATCATACTCGGCCGCCGACTCCATTCCGCCGCCACCCACGGGGCCCGACGCCTCCGATCTCGACGCCTCCGCGCCCAGCGTGTCGACCCCGGACGCGGAGGTGCCCGTGATCCCGCCCGTGTCGGTCGACGGACCATGCGATGCCGCGGAGACGCCGATCGACCAGGGCATCTTCGTGAGCCACGCCCGCGGCAAGGACGACAACGCCGGCTCGGCCGTGTCCCCGGTCGCGACCCTCGGCCGAGCCCTCCTGCTCGCGAAGGGCAGCGGGCACCGGGAGATCTACGTGGCGGCGGGCACGTACGAGGAGCCGGCCGCCCTGCTCGTGCAGACGAGCGATCTGCGCATCAGCGGAGCGTGGAAGGAAGATCCTCTTCGCTGGACGCGGGACTGCTCCCCGGGTCGTCGAGCGAAGACGGTGGTCTACGTCGCGGGGAGCCCGGCGCTCGGCGACGCATTTCCCGCGAGCACGGCCGGCAAGATCTTCGTGGAGGGGCTCAGCGTGGCGACGGTGAGCAAGACGTCGACGGCCGCCTCGTCGTACGTCCTCTTCTTGAAGGGCTCGGGGCCCGACTGGGAGCTCTCGGACGTCACGCTCGTCGCCGATCGCGGTCGTGACGGCGTGCCGGGAGCGAACGCTCCGACCACGCCGGGAGCGTGCGCTCCGTGCGGAAGCGGCGTGAGCGGCAAGCCGGGCAGCGCCGGAGCGGCCGTCGCCCCGAGCTTCACCTCCGAGGGGTTCGTGCTCGGCGACGGCAGCCGAGGGGAGAGCGGCACCGCGGGCGAGCCCGGCAAGCCGCCGGGACCGGCGCCCACCGTGCAAGGCTTTGCGGGAGGCTGCAGTGACAAGACCGAGCCGAACTGCGGTAGCAAGACCCCGCTCGAGCTCGTCACGGGCAAGGCGGGGACCTGCGGCTGCGGCGGCGCGGGCGGCGCGGGCGGCGGCGGTGGTGGCGGAGGCGGCGGATCCATCGCGATCTTCGCCTCGGGGACGCGACGCGTGCATGCAGTCTACACGCATATGAAGTCGGTCGGTGGCGGCGACGGGCGGAAGGGGACCGCGGGCGGCGCAGGCGTCGCCGGCACCGCGGGCGCGGCTGGGGCTTCCATCCAGTACGACGCGAGGCGCTGTCAGGGCCAGGCCGGTGGTGGCTCTAACCAGAAGTGCGTCGCCGACAGCGCGCCGAACCAGACGCTCGCCGGTGGACCCGCGGGCGGCCCTGGAGGGATGGGAGGAGCGGGCGGCGCGGGCGGTCCCGGCGCGGGCGGCGCCGCCTACGGCATCGTGACGCTGGGCGCGACCGTCGACATCGGAGAGGCGATCGTCTTCGAGGTCGGACCGGGTGGGCAGGCGGCGCCGGGCGCTGCGCCCGGGCCGAAGGGAGAGCGGCTCGACCTCTGAGTCGTCGACTCGGGCTGGCCCGAGCTCCGGATCAGGCGCCGCAGCTTCCGCCCATCGGCCAGCGGAAGTAGCGGCGTTGCAGCGACGGGTAGACGACCATTCCGACGAGCGCGCCGGCGAGGGTGGCGATGCTCGCGACCTGGCCCTGGCCGACCTGCACCAGCAGGATCGAGGGGCATGCGCCCGTCAGGGCCCAGCCCGTGCCGAAGAGCGCGCCGCCGAGGATGTTGCCCGGGTGGTAGACGCGCTTGGGCATCTCGGAGAGCCGTGCGAACGCGATGAAGCCGACGAACGACAGCGCGACGCCCGTGGCGAACGTCAAGAAGAGGCGCAGGTCGGCGAAGAGGAACATCCGGTGGACCTCGGCGAAGTCCGAGAAGCCCATCCGGCTCAGGATGAAACCGAACGCGAGGCCGTAGAGCGCGTAGCGAACGTGGACCGCCTTCATCGCTTTGCCAGCGCCTCGAGGAGGAAGGAGACGGCCACGCCCGTCCCGAAGAAGCTCGCCGTCGCGACCAGGCTCCCCGGCTGGAGCCGCGAGCAACCGCTCAGGCCGTGCCCCGACGTGCAGCCGCCCGCGAGGCGCGTGCCGATGCCGACCATGACGCCGCCGACGAGGAGGATCGCGAGCCCGAGCGGGCCATTCGCGACGAGGTGCTCGTGCACCGGGCCGAGGCTGGTGCGAACACCGAAGGTGCCCGACGCCCACGCGCCGATCGCGCCGCCCACCGGAAGCATGAGGAGGAACAGCAAGGAGGCGAGCCGCGGGACCGGCGCGCGCTGCCGCGATGCCTCCGCATGCTCGCGCGCGGCTTCGGCCTCGAGCTCGGCGACGGCCTCGGGCCCGAACTCGGCGAGCGTGGCTTCACGCAGCGCAGCGTCCAGCGCCTCGGGGGTCGCCTTGTCGAGGGCATCACTGCCCTCGGCCGGCTCGATCACCTGGACGTATTGCCCGACCGTCCCGAAGAGACGGCGCTCGATCAGCCAGAACCCGACGACGACGAGGGCGAAGACCGGTCCGCCAAACCACCACGGCCAGTATCCAGAGAACATCTCACCTCACGTTTGAATGTGCTCGCCGTTCGGAAGAAGGGTCGCTGGCACCGGCTCGTTCGCGAGAGAGAGCTGGTACCGCGCGCACCGCTGATGTTGCGTGGCGTGCGCGCAATAGCGCTGCTGCCAGATCTTGAGGGCGCCCTTCAAACGGAAGCGCGGGTAGAGCTCGCAGCTCGCGGTGAAGGGACACTCCGTCGACTCCGACATCGACGATCATCCATAGCAGCAGCCTTCACGGCGGTGAACAGCGTCATGTAGATTGGTCGGTGCTCCAACCACCGTCGGCGCCCTTGGAAATCCTGCTCTGCATCCCAGAAGAGTCGCTCGCCACGCGCCTCACCGTGTCGCTGAGGGAGGCCGGGCATTCGGTGGGTCGATGGTCACCCGGGGACGAGGTCGCGGCCACGGTCGGGTTGCTCGTCATCGTCGGTCTGGACGACGTGGTGGCCGCGCACGACGCCCTCTGCGACGTCCTCGCGATCGTCGACGAGGAGGAGCTCGAGCTCTTCGCGGAGTGCCCGCGCGAGATCACCGACTTCTGCTTGAAGTCCGCGAGCGTGTCCGAGATCGCGGCGCGCATACGCGCCATCGCCTCGCGACCGCCGTGGCGCGATCGCATCCAGCAGCGCCTCCTCGCGGTGGCGGTCGAGTCCGCGGGCGACGTCATCGAGATCAGCTCGCCCGACCTCAGGGTCGAGTACGTGAACGCCGCGTACGAGAAGGTCCTCGGATATTCCGCCGCGGACGTGACCGGGCAGACGCCGGCGCACCTGAGCCAGCGCGACGAGCAGGCGCCCGAGCTCCTCGACGACATCGAGCAGACGCTGGCGCGCGGGCAGCGCTGGACGGGCGTCCTCGTCTCGCGCGCGAAGGACGGCCGGCTCATCCATCTGGAGTCGGCGATCGCCGCCGTCACGAGCGCGAAGGGGGAGGTCACGCACCGCGTGGCGGTGAAGCGCGACATCACGGAGCGGCTCGCGCGGCAGGAGGCGCTGCTCGAGGCGAACCGCGCGCTGTCCGAGGCGCGAGACACCGCCATCCGCGCCAGCCGGGCGAAGAGCGAGTTCCTCGCGAACATGAGCCACGAGCTGCGGACGCCGCTGAACGCCGTCATCGGCTACAGCGAAATGCTGCTGGAGGAGTTCACCGAAGGCCAGACCGCCGAGGACCTGACGCGCATCCACGCGGCTGGCCAGCACCTGCTCTCGCTCATCAACGACGTGCTCGACATCTCCAAGATCGAGGCGGAGAAGGTCGAGCTCGTCCCGGACTGGTTCGGTCTCACCGAGCTCGTGACGCTCACGGCCGCGACCGCGCGCCCGCTCGCGCAGAAGAACGACAACCAGCTCGCCCTGGAGCTCGCGCCGGACCTCGGCCAGCTCTATGCGGATCAGACGCGCCTTCGTCAGGTGGTGCTGAACCTGCTCAGCAACGCCTGCAAGTTCACGAAGAACGGCGTGGTGACGGTGCGAGGCGAGCGCATCCAGCGGAACGGCGCACCCTGGGTCGAGCTCACCGTGATCGACACGGGCATCGGGATCAGTCCCGAGCAGCAGGCGAGGTTGTTCCAGCCCTTCGTCCAGGCCGACTCGTCGACGACGCGCGAGTTCGGCGGCACGGGGCTCGGGCTCGCGATCTGCAAGCGGCTCGTCGAGATGATGGGCGGCGAGATCAGCCTCGAGAGCGCGGCCGGCGTGGGCACGACGATGCGCGTCCGGCTCCCTCGGGGCGAAGGGCCATCCGAGGAGAGCGCACCTCCGTCCGGCGTCGGGAGGGCCACGCTTCCTCCGACGGTGCTCCTCATCGACGATGACCCCACCATCCGCGATCTCTTCACGCGTCTCCTCGGGAGCCGCGGGTTCCGTCCTCACGTGGCCGCGACGGGGCACGAGGGGATCGCCGCCGCGACCCAGCTCGAGCCGGACGCCATCGTCCTCGACGTGAAGATGCCCGGGCTCACCGGGTGGGAGGTGCTGTCGGCGCTGAAGCTTTCGGAGGCGACGCAGCGGATCCCCGTCATCATGCTCACGTTCATGCAGCAGCCCGAGATCGGTCAGGCGCTCGGCGCGGTCGACTACCTCATGAAGCCGATCAATCCGGCGGTCCTGGTCTCGACCCTGCGGCGTCACACGGGGGCGCCGGCGGCCCGCGTCCTCCTCGTGGAGGACGACGAGCCCACGCGCACGCTCATGCGTCGCACGCTCGAAGCGGACGTGAACACCGTCTTCGAGGCGGAGAACGGTCAGGTCGCGCTCGACCGGCTCGCCGAGGCCGATCCCGACATCATCGTCCTCGACCTCATGATGCCGGTCATGGACGGCTTCACGTTCCTCGAGCACTTCCGCCGTGACCCGCGCTTCGGGCGCGTCCCGGTGGTGGTCGCGACGGCGCGGACGCTGAGCGACGACGAGCGGCGCACGCTGGAGACCACGGTCCAGCGCGTCATCGAGAAGACCGCGTGCAGCCGCACCGATCTCCTCGACGCCATCGGCGACGAGATCCATCAGGTCGTCGGACGCCGCCCGAAGGCGTGACGCACGAGCTCAGGGCATCCGGCGGCAGGCGGCGCCGGGCTCGAAGAAGAACCCCGCGGCCGGGACGTCGAGGCTCTGGTTCAGGCGCGCCCAGTAGTTCACCTGCGCGATCGCGGTCGTCAGCGCGACGAGCTCGCGCGCCGCGAACACCTCCTCGAGCTCGGCGCGGAGCGAGCTCGCGATCTCGACCGGGGTCGACGACATGGCGCGCGCGAGCTCGACGGCGGCGCGCGCCCTCGCGTCGAGCGACGGCGGGAGCGGCGTTCCCTCCACGAGGGCCGCGACCTCTTCGCGCGTGACTCCTGCCACGGAGAACTCGGCCGCGTTCATGTCGATGCAGAACGGGCATCCGGCCATGACGGACGCCGCGAGGCGTGCGAGCTTGAGCGTCCGGGCGTCGAGATCGCCGGGCGCGTGCGCTGCGAGGAGCTCGAGGACTCCGCTCGCGACGGCCGCCTTCGGCAGGTGCGCGAGGAGGCGCGCGACGAGGGGATCCTTGCCCGTCATGCGTCTCGCGAGCCAGATCGCTGGGCGAAGGAGGAGCGGCAGGCGACTCGGAGGAGCGAGCATCAGGCGAACACCAGCTCATAGGCCATCTTGAGCACGAGCAGCGTCACGACGCCGAGCACCACCGTCTTCACGAAGCGATCACCGCGCTTCACGGCCAACCGTGCCCCGACCAGCGCGCCCGTCGCGTTGGCGATCGCCATCGGCGCGGCGATCTTCCAGAGGACAGCGCCTTTCACGACGAAGACGAGGAGGGCGGCGAGGTTCGATGCGAGGTTCACGACCTTTGCGTTGCCGGAGGCGCGCGTCAGCGTGTCACCGAAGACGAGCGCCCACGTCGCGATCAGCATGGAGCCGACGCCCGGCCCGAAGAAGCCGTCGTAGAAGCCGAGCGCGAGCGCGATCGGGAGGAGCGCGGCCATCGCCCACGTCCGGCCCTTTCCGTCGCCGGCCTTGCGCGGCCAGAGCAGCGTGCCCGCGGCGAGCACGAGGAGGACGAGCGAGATCGGCTTGAGCGGCTTCGAGGGCACGCGCAGGAGGAGCAGCGCGCCCGCGAGCGAACCCACGAAGCCGCCGATGAACCCGCGGAGCGCGCGCGGCTTGTCGATCTCGCCGCGCTTCCAGAACGAGAGGAACGACGAGACCGCGCCGAACGACGCCTGGCCCTTGTTCGTGGCAAGGGCGAGCGGGACGGGGAGGCCCGTGGCGAAGAGCGCGGGCACGGTGATGAGCCCGCCTCCGCCCGCGATGGAGTCGACCAGACCGGCGCAGAACCCCGCAAAGGCGAGGAGGAGGACGAGGCCTACATCCGTGAGGCCGCCGAGGTCTGGTGATGTCACACCCAGGCTCTACTTCTTCCGGCCACGCGCGGCCACCTCGTTCCGTTACGCTGTCGGACGATGCGCTGGTTCGTCCTCGCGATCGTGCTCACCGCGTGCGGCGGTGACGACACGGGGCCGACGTCGTCGACGAAGATCCGCGATGGCGCGGCCACCGACGCGGGCAAGGCCACGCCGTCGAGCGACGCGGGCAGCTCGTCGTCCGGCTCGACGACCGCGCCCGACGCAGGCGTTCCCACCGGCGACGACGACACGCCGCCGCCCGAGGAGCACGAGGGCGAGGCGACGTACTTCGCGGCTGGCACGCTCGGCGCGTGCGGGACGAAGACGCCCGCGGACAAGCTCGTCGGCGCGCTCGGTCCGTCGCTCTATTCGAAGGACGTCTGTGGTCAGTGTGCCGAGGTGACGGGCCCGAAGGGCACTGTGACCGTCGTCATCAACGATCGCTGCGCCGGCTGCAAGGGCGCGAGCATGGACCTCTCGACGGAGGCCTTCACGCAGATCGCCACGAAGAGCCAGGGCCGCGTGAAGATCACGTGGCACTACGTCGACTGCCCCTGATCGAGCCCGTGTCGATTCACGGGTGGTCGACGGGCGCTGTCTCGATGGAGATATGTTGGCCGATCAGGGGCGAAGGATGCATTGTCGTTGCTTGCATACTGCACGTAGCTCCGGGCACGCGGCGCAGGTGTCTTTGCGCGTGATCTCTTTCCCGCAGAGATGCTCCGCCTTCGTCTCCCACGTCGTGTCTTCCTTGTCCGGGTCGGCCTTCTTCGGCCACGACTTCACGCTCGGCTTCGACGGGCACAGGCAGGGATCGCACTGCTCGCCGTCCGTGACGGTGACGCAGTCTTCGTCCGCCTTGCACTCCGCCTTCGTGCGGACGCGCGAGAGCTCCGACGGGCTCCTCGCCTTCGTGAGCTTGCGGCAGCGCGGGACCTGACCTGCCGTGCAGAGCTCGAGCGTGGCTCGCGGCTCGTCGAACGTGAGCTTGAAGGTGGGGGGAGGCTCCGGCCCTTGCCCGCCCAGCTCGGGGACGTGATGCCCGTTCGAGTTCGGGCTCGTCACCCGCTGGCCCAGGATCGCCGCCTCGTAGAGCTCGAAGTCCTCCGACCAGCGATGCCGGGCGCCGATCTCCTTCGCCAGGATCTTGGTCACGTCGACCCAGATGCGGAACGTGTTGGCATCGTTGCCTTCGACGTGCGTGATCTGTCCGAAGACACGCGCCGCGTTGCGGTAGTGCGGGACCGGCGTCCCGAAGCGCGCGAGGCCGTCGGGGAGGAGCGTCAGCGCGAGCTTTTCGCCCTCCGTGGTCTCCCAGTGACCGAGCGGGAGGTCCTTCGCCTCGAGCATCGCCACGGAGGACGCGGGCTCGGGCGCGGGCGCGGGCGTGTCGCGCACGGCCGCGTCGCCCGTGCTCGCGTCGGCCTTCGGCGACGGCTTGCGGAACCGGCCGCAGCCGAGCGCGAGGAGCGCCACGAGGACCGCGAGCCGCCGCATCAAGCCGGGACGGCGGCGGCCACTTCTTCGACGGAGGGCACGTCGTGCACGGCGGACACGTCTTCGGCGACCGGCTTCTCGATGGGGACGAGCGCGCGGTGTGCCTCGATCGCGAGCGGAGAGAGGAGCGTCGCGTTCGCGCCGTCGCCCTGCCACAGGCCCATCTCGGCGCGCACGGCGTGGTACGGCATGGCGACGTCGCCGTCCTCGTTCTTGCCGAAGAGCGACTCCATCACCTCCGCCACCTTCACGCCGCCCTCGCCGGTCATGTCGACGTCGATGAGGAGCGGGACGAGATCGCCCGCGACCCGCGCGTCGGCGAGGAAGCGGACCGCACGGTCGTCGCCGAGGACGATCGTGCGGAGGTACTTCTTCACGTCGATCGACTTCGCGAGGCCACGCTCGAAGCGACGGATCACCTTCACGTCGGTCGAGGCGAGCACGCGCGCGACCTCGGCCTCGAGCTGACCGGCGGCGAGCGCCTTCCGCGGGATGCCCACGGCGTAGCGCGCGCCGTTCGTGGTCTGCGAGAGCGGACGATCCGACTTCGTGAAGGCGACCGCGCCGCGGAAGACGAGGCCCTCCGGCGAGACGCGCGAGAGCTCCTTCGCGAGCTCGCCCGGGTCCACGTCGACCGTGACCTTCACGTCCAGGATCTCGGCGAGGCTCGCCACGCCGAGCGAGAGCGCCGGCGAGAACACCATGTCCGGCTTCGGATGGAAGCCCGACGTGTAATAGAGCGGCACGTCGATGCGGCGGAACGAGCGCGGGATCGCGCGCACCACGTCGAGGTGCGAGAGGAACGCCATCGGGCCGAACTTGCCGTAGACGAACCGGATGCGTCGCGGCTCGCCCTGGATGATGCGCGGCGGGGGCTTCGGGCCCCTCCGCTTCGGTGGCGGCAGGGCCTCGCCCTCCGCGAGGACCACCGGCGGCGGTGGGGGCGGAGGCTCCGGCTTCACGATCGGCAGCGCCACGCGCGGCTTCTCCGCGCCGAGGCGCGTGAGGTAGTCGACGCGCTCCGTCTTCATCGCGGAGAGATCGCAGGCGACGCCGCAGTCGTAGCAGACGAGCTTGCGCTGATCCGTCTTCGCGTCTTCGAGGTTCGTGTGGTGCACGAAGTCGCCCGCCGCTTTTCCGCACGGCGGCGAGAGGCGACTCTTCAGCGCCTTGCGATACTCCCGGACGAGGAAGCCCTCCTCGAGGCCGACGTCGATGTGGCTCCATGGGAGGCGCGCGCTCACGGGGATCGTGCCGAGGTAGGCCTTCGGGTCGATGCCCTCGTCGGCGAAGGCCTGCGCCCAGACGTCGATCTCGAGCTGGTCCTCCCACGAGTCGAAGCGGGCGCCGCTCGCGTACGCGCGGAGCAGCACGCGACCGAGCTTGCGATCGCCGCGCGCGAACACGCCCTCGAGCCAGCTCGTGCGCGAGTCGTGCATCCGGAGGTCGACGCCCTTCGCGCCGCGGACCTCCTCGAGGAGCCAGCTCTGCTTCTGCTTGATCTGGGACTCCACGTCCATCGCGCACCACTGGAACGGCGTGTGCGGCTTCGGGACGTGCGACGAGACGCTGACCGTGACCTTCGGCGGTCCCGCGTTCAGCATCTCCTTGCGCACCTGCTTGCCGACCGCGCGCGCGCGCTTGCCGACCTGCACGATCTCGCGGACGTCGCTCTCCTCCTCCGTGGGGAGACCGATCATGAAGTAGAGCTTCATGCTGTCCCAGCCGCGCGAGAAGATGCGCTCGGCCGTCGTCATGAGCTGCTCCTCGGTGACGTTCTTGTTCACGACGTCGCGCATGCGCTGGCTGCCCGCCTCGGGCGCGAACGTCACGCCGCTCGCGCGCACCTTGCGCATGTCGTCGAGCACCGTCTCCGAGAGGCCGTATGCGCGGAGCGAGGAGACGCCGAGCGAGACCTTCTCGGGCGCGAGGCGCTCCGTCACCTTCTGGATCAGCGGCGCGATGCAGGAGTAGTCCGCGGTGGAGAGCGACGTGAGGCTGACGCCGTCGTAGCCGGAGCCCTTCACCGCCTTCACGAGCGTGTCGACGATCTGCTCCGGATCGCGCTCGCGCACCGGGCGATAGATCATGCCCGCCTGGCAGAAGCGGCAGCCCTCCGTGCAGCCGCGCGCGATCTCGATCGACATGCGATCGAAGATGGCCTCGGGGCCGCCGATGGGACCGTCGTGTGGGAAAGGGTACTTGTTGAGGTCGTCGACGAGCGAGCGACGGACCGGCATGGCGAGCTGCTCCGCGCCCGCGATCGGCCCCTTCACGACCTCGAGGCCGGTCGCCTCCTCGATCTCCACCTCGTAGAGCGAAGGCACGTAGACGCCGCGCAGCTTGGCGATCTCGCAGAGGCGCCCCTTGCGGTCGACGCCCTTCTTCTTCAGGTCGGTCCAGAGGAGCGCGATCTCGGTCGTGCGCTCCTCGCCGTCGCCGACGACGATCGCATCGATGATGGTCGCGAGCGGCTCCGGGTGGGTCGCGGTCGGACCGCCGGCGATGACGAGCGGATCGTCCTCGCCGCGCTCCGCGCTCGTGAGCGGGATGCGCCCGAGATCGAGCATCGTGAGGATGTTCGTGTACGTGAGCTCGAACTGGAGCGAGAAGCCGACGACGTCGAAGTCGCGCAGCGGGCGCGCGCTCTCGAGCGAGACGAGCGGCACCTCGTGCTTGCGGAGGAGCGCCTCCATGTCGACCCACGGCGCGTACGCGCGTTCGCCGAGCGTGCGCGGATTGTCGCTCAGGATCTTGTAGAGGATCTTGAAGCCGAGATGGCTCATGCCGATGTCGTAGACGTCGGGGAACGCGAGGCAGACGCGGGCATCGACGGCGTCCCAGTCCTTGCTGACGGCTCCGAACTCCCCGCCGAGATAGCGCGCGGGCTTCTCGACCTTGGACACGAAGGCGGAATAGGGGTGATCGGCGTGGGAGACGGCCATGGCGGAGCCTGCCACCTTAGCGCAAATTACGGCGAACCCCGACTCGGCGGCGTGATGCGGAATGCGGCGGTGTAGGCGGCGCGCGAGGCGGTGGCCACCTTTCCCCGCCAGGCAGCGTCATTCGGGGCGTCGCCGGCGTCGGTGACGATCTCGTGATGCGCCAGATGGGCGCCCACCACGAGGAGCGGCTCCTCGCGTCCGATGTCACGGGTGAGCTCGACGATCGGCTCGATCCGGCCGGTCGCGGTCACGAGGACGCGTCGGCTCGGCGGGTCCGCGGCCACGACCGAGGTGATGGCGTGGGTGTCCGTTCCGGTGTCGTCCTCGATCGCGGCGAGCCTCGCGGGCAGGGTCGCGATCTTCGCGTGGTCCGCAGGCGCGAGGGGCTCGTCGTTCGCGCGATGCTCGGCGGCGGTGAGCGCGATCTTGAGGAGCTCGTCGAGGGCGGGGAGCGGCGAGTCGGGCGAGAGCACGCCGAGCGCCTCGAAGCCGGCCTTCGTCTGGCGCACGGTCGCGAGGAGACGCGCGATCGTCTCGGGCGCGTTCTCGACCAGCACCGGTACGCTGCTCTCTGCCGGCGTCCGCGCCGCCAGCGGCTTCGGCTTCGCGCGCGCGAACGGCTGGTCCACGTGGTGAACCATCGTCCACGCGGTGAGGACCGACTCGAGCCGCGCGGGCGTCCCCGGCTCGGCTTCGCTCGTCGCGAGCGCGCCGGCGGAGGCGAGGAGAGACTCGTAGATCGACGAGTGGAACGCGTCGAGGTCGCGCGCCTCGGTGAGCTTGTTCATCGCGGCGTCGAACTCGGCGAACGCGTCGGCGCGCGTCTCGTGGAGCGCCGCCTTGGCTCCGGTCGCGCCGAGCCAGCTCGCCACGTCGAGCGTGGTCGGTACGACGCGGACGCCCTCGCGCTGGAGCGACGGCGGCGCGCCCTCCTGTGCCATGCCCACGCGTGGCCCGAGGAGCGACGTGAGCGCGATGGAGTCCGGTGACGCATGGCCGCCGAAGATGCGCGCGGAGCGACCGGCTCCGCCCGGCCCGTCGTAGATCACGGGCGCATGCGCCCTCATCGCGCCGAGGCGGACCTTGTCGACCTTCGCCACGTCGAGGATGTGGTCCGGCTTCGTGAGGTCGACCTCTGCCTTCGTGCCGATGTCGTCGATCTCGGAGAGCGTCAGATCGTCGGGCGCACCCCAGGCGAACGCGAGGAATCGCTTGATTCGCGTGTAGAGCGCGCTCGACTCGGCGTCGATGTCCGCGTCGACGAGGCGCGCGAGCAGCATGGCGGTGCGCGTCGTGGTGCGCGCCTGCGCCACGTCGAGGAGCGCGCCAGGCTGCTCCGCCCGCGCCACGAGCGGGAGCGGCACGCTGCCGAGCCACGCCAGGGAGCGAAACGCGGCGGGGCGACCGGAGGCGCTCGGCACCGCGAACCGCGTGTAGTCGATCGGGAAGCCGAGCACGGGCGAGGTCGCGCTCACGGCGTGCGCCTCGATGAGCGCGCGCTCCGCGTTCACCGCCGCCGCCAGATCCGGCGGCGGCTTCCCGCTACCGGCGACCGCGACGATCCCACGCGCGATGCGGTACGCGTCCGCGAGCGTCGCGCCGACGCCCTTCTGCTCGGCGGCGAGACGCTTCTCCAGACGCGAGAGCAGCGTCTCGAGCAGCGGAGCGAGCTGCTCCTCCGCCTGGGCGAGCGCGAGCTCGAGGCCGAGGCGCGTGACCGCGAAGAGGGCGTCCACCGTGACGAGCTCCGCCGCCTTCTGGTCCGCGAGCTCCGTGTAGAATGCACCGAGCGAGGTCGCGCTCTTCGGGAGCACGTCGCTCTCCGAGGCGTTGACGATGGCGCCGGTGCTCCGAAGCTTCTCCTTTGCCTCGGGCGAGAGCGCGCTCCACACCGCGTCGCTCTTCACGATCGCCGCCTCGGGCACCGGGAGCGCGAGCGGCTTCCGCGGCGGCGCGTGGACGTCGGCGACGATGGGCGTCCAGAACCACTCCGCGGGCGGCGGCGGGCGCGGCGCGCGGGGCCTCACCTCGACGAGCTTCGGCGGCGGCGGAGGCGGCGCGGGCGGCGGCGTATGCGCGCACGCCGCGCATACGAGCACGACGCCGAGACCGCGGGCCCAGTTCATCGCAGCGAGGCTACTACCGGCGGCGAAACGTGGCGAAAAAGCGGCGAAATGGCGCGGCACCGGCCGGACGTGTCATGGTCTGTCGCGCGGCGCGTGGACCGGGACGTAGCTCGGATCCCAGACCGCGGCCCGCACGGTGGGCTCGATCTCCTCGGGCTCCATGCGACGCCCGAGATTGTGTTCGCTCGCGTAGCGCACCACGGCGCAGGCGATCTCGAAGCTGACGTGACGAAGCTCGGTCTGATCCGGGTAGATGGCGCCGGCGTCCAGGCGCTCCTGCCGGACGTGGCGCGCCAGTGTGGCGGACGCGATGTGGAACATCTCGGTCGTGACCTCACGGACCTCCGCGACGGCCGCGCCGAGCCCGACGCCGGGGAAGATGAACACGTTGTTGGCCTGCCCGATGACGTGGCGGGTGCCCTCGTAGGTCACGTCGGCGAACGGGCTGCCGGTGGCGACGATGGCCCGTCCTCCGCTCCAGCGAATGGCCTGCTCGGCCGTGCATTCGGCCTTGCTGGTCGGGTTGCTGAGCGGCATCACGATCGGTCGCGCGACGTCGCGGGACATGGTCTCGATCATCTCCTGGGTGAACGCGTCCGCCCGAGCCGTCGCGCCGATGAGGATCGTCGGCTTCACCGCCTCGATCACGTGGAGGGGCGTGAGCGGGACGTTCGGGTCGAGGCCGCGCTCGAGCATGATCGCCCGCGGCACGGCGAGCTCGCTCTTGTGCGGCTCGTCCATGACGCGACCGTCGTGAAGGAGACCCTTGCTGTCGAGAGCGAAGATCGCACGGCGGATCATGGCCTCGTCCGCGCCGTCGGCGCGCATCGCGATGGCGCAGAGCCGCGCGATGCCGGTGCACGCGGCGCCGGCGCCGACGAACACGATGCGCTGGTCGGCCATCTTCTCCTTCGTGATGCGGAGCGCGGCGAGGATCCCGGCGACGGCGACGCTCGCGGTGCCCTGGATGTCGTCGTTGAACGAGGGCAGGCGGCGCACGTACCGCTCGAGGAGCAAGAACGCGCGGTCCTTGTGGAAATCCTCCCACTGGAGGATCGCGCGCGGGTAGACCTCCCGGACGCCGCGCACGAACGCCTCGATGAACGCGTCGTAGTCGCGTCCGCGGAGGCGCTTCTTCGGGTAGCCGAGGTAGAGCGGGTCGGCGAGCAGGTCAGGGTTGTCCGTGCCCACGTCGAGGCTGATCGGGAGACACTTCGACGGGTGGATGCCGGCGCCCGCGACGTACAGGGCGAGCTTTCCGATCGGGATGCCCATGCCTCCGACGCCCTGATCGCCGAGGCCCAGGATGCGCTCGTTGTCGGTCGCGACGATGAGGCGGATGTCCTTGTACGGCGAGTTGCGAAGGACGCTCGGGATGTCGTTCACGTCGTCGGGCGTGATCCAGAGCCCGCGCGCGCTGCGATAGATCTGGCTGAACTTCTGGCATGCCTCGCCCACCGTCGGCGTGTAGACGACGGGCATCAGCTCCGCGATGTGGTCGACGAGCACGCGGTAGAACAGCACCTCGTTGCGGTCGTGGAGGCTCGCCATCCCGATGTACTGCTCGAGCGGCGTGTGCTTGGCGCGGATCTGACCGATGGCGGCCGTCGCCTGCTCCGCGAGCGTCGAGACGCGGTACGGGACCATCCCGCGCACGCGCAGCTCGTCGCGCTGTGTGCGATCGAACGCGGTGGCCTGATTCGTGGATGGGTTGTGGAGCAGCCACACGCCCGTCTTCCGTGTCTCGATGACCTTGGCGCCCGCGAGCGCGTCGTCGGAGTCCATGACCGCGCCTGCCGTGCATCGGAGATGCCACGCGGCGGAGCCATGGGATGAGCCCGATCGGGCGGTGCGAGGGGGCGCGCCGTCTCCACACGCGCAAGTCTCGAGCAGGGAGCGCACTTCCTGCGCTCCGTGGCTCTGATCGCGGAGCCAACACCGATATGTTGAAGGGCGCGGTCACCTTCTCGCGCGGGTGGCGCCTTGGTCTCGAAGCGAGGGTTGACATGGCCATGCTGGAGCAAACGATCGATGTGAAGAGCGCCGCGGGCGGCGATCACGCTGCGTTCGCGCGGCTCGTCGCGGCGACGAAGCACGCGGTGACGTCGATCGCGCTCGGGATCTTGCGGGACCTGCGGGCGAGCGAGGACGTGGCGCAGGAGGTCTATGTCCAGGCGTGGCGGGACCTGCCCTCGCTTCGCAACGCGGACAGCTTCCTACCGTGGATCCGCCAGCTCACGCGGAACGAGGCCATGTCGTACGCGCGGTCACGACAGCGGTACGAGCGCCGTCGCGAGGCGTGGCGGCCCGAGGAGGAGGTCGCGCGGTCGCCGATGGACGAGGCGATCTCCGAAGAAGAGCGCCTCGTCCTCGAAGAAGCGCTCGCCGCGATGCCCGACGACGCGCGTGACGTCCTCACGCTCTTCTACCGCGAGGGTCGCTCGGTCGCACAGGTCGCGCATCTGCTCGGGATCGGCGAGTCCGCCGTGAAGAAGCGGCTCGAGCGCGCACGCAACGCGCTCCGGGCGGACGTGGAGGCGCGCTTCGCGACGGTCGCCGCGAAGAGCGCGGTCGGCGCGAGCTTCGTGGCGGCCGTGACGGGGACCCTCGCGTTCGGCGCCCCCTCGACCGCGGCGGCGGCGGCGCTCGCGCCGAAGCTGGCGAAGGCGTCGTTCTCGCTGGCGCTCCTGCCGCTGGTCGCGCCGCCCGTCGTCAGCCTGACGGCCGGGATCGCGGTCATCGTGCTCCTCGTGCGCCGCCTCGTTCGCACCGCGATCGACGATCAGGAGCGCCGAGAGCTCCGCTCGCTTCGCAACCTCGCCTGCGCGCTCGTCGTCGCGTTTCACGTCGCGCTCGGCGCATCGATCGCGGTCATTCCGATCTTCGGACGCGTCGTCGGGCTCGCGTTCGTGTTCTGGTGGCTCGCCTTCGGTATCGGCGGCGGCTATCTCCTCGGTCACCGCTTGCCGGTCATCCTCGCGCGGCGCCGTGCTCTGGAGCGTGAGGCCGACCCTCCAGCATTCGCGCTCGCGGAGGCGCGCCGTCGGTCGCGCGCCCACCTCGTCCTCGCGGTCTCACTGGCCGCGTTCTCCGTTGCGTTCGGCCTCGTCATTTGCCGCTGAACGACCGGTCAGTCAATGACACCCACACGGGTTATGATCGAGCCCATGCGGGGACGTGCGTGGTGGGTCGGCGGTGCTCTCGCGATGGTCACGGTCGCGTTCGCGTGTGTCGGGGAGGACGCGGTCGGGACCCCGTCGCCCGTTGCCGACGCTGCGCCGCAGGTCCCGACGCCGCCGGCCGATGGCGCGGTCGTCGCCACGCCCCAGGACGCGGGCCCAGACGTCGTCATCCCCAGCGATGGCGGCTGCGACCGGACGATGCCGTTCACCGACTTCTCGCCGGCGCTCGGTGAGGTGAACAAGGGCGGGAGGAACGAGACGGCTCCGCGTCTGTCCCCGGATGAGCTCGTCATGTGGGCCACGCTCGGCGACCCAGGCGCGGCGCTGGTGTATCTCCATCGCTTCGAGCGGAAGTCGCGCACCGACCCCTGGGTCGACAAGGGGCTCCTGTTCGGCGAAAGCATCGCGCGCCGCGAGCTCTGGCCGTCGCGCGACGGCAAGCGCCTCTACTATGCGCAGGCGGAGTCGTCGGTGTGGAAGCTCGTCGGCGCGTCGTTCTGGGACGACGGTGGCGTCTCGGGCATTGCCTTCCTGAAGGGGCTCGATGGCTTCTCGGACGATCTCTCGCCGTTCCTCTCGGATGACGAACAGGAGCTCTGGATGGCGAGCGATCAGCCCGCCGGCCCGGGCGGCGACTACGACCTCCAGCGTTCGGTGAGGGTCGATGGCGGGTGGTCGAAGCCCGAGCGGGTCAGCGAGCTCAACTCGACCGCGAACGAGCTCCACGTCGTGCTGACGGCCGACCGGCGGACGGTCTACTTCACGAGTGCGCGGGGGCGGGGCGGCGCCCTGCTGAGCATCTGGACCGCCACGCGTCCTCAGCCCGGTGACACGTTCGGCGCCCCGACCCTCGTGCCCGACTTCGCCGGCTTCGAGACCGGCAACCTCTCCGCCGCGCCCGGATGGCTGTCGCCCGACGAGTGTCGGATGTACTTCGCCACCAATCGCGACAACGGCGTCGACTTCGACATCTACGTCGCGTCACGCCGATAAGCCCGGCTCGGCTCAGTTCGAGAATGTGCCGCCGCTGAACGCGCAGTCCGCCTTCGCGTCGGCGGCGGTGTGCGGGGTGGCGCCGTCCGAATAGTAGACGTCGGTCGTGCCGCCGATCGCGCAACGGCCCACCGAGCCAGCCGTGGGGCAAGTCGTCTCGAGGAGCTTGCCCGAGCAGCTGGCCTGGGCGTCGGTCTTCGAGGTCCCGGACGCGTAGGTCGTACACGTGCTGTCCAATCCGTGCAGATCGCACGCATATGTGCCGGGCGCGCCGCCGTCCCCGGAGGCCCCCAGCGTGGTGCCGTTCCCGAGCGCGCCGCCGTTACCGCCTTCGATGGGCGTGTCGAGCTTGCCGCCGAAGTCGATGCAGCCGATCAGCGCGAGCGTGCCGGAGAGGACCCACTTCCACCGCATCTCCTGGGATCCCTAGCGCGATCCGGCGCGCTCCGCCGCGGGTTTCCGACAAGCCTGTGGCCCCGCCGGACGAGGCGGCTACGCCCTGGGCGGGGCGCTCCACGGCAGCGCTCGTGCGACCAGGACGGAGCACGTGGAGCTCCGGACGACGGCCTCCGCGACGCTGCCGAGCGCCAGACGGGTGAGGCGCGTGCGGCCGCGACTGCCGATGATGATCATCTCCGCGGACAGCGCTCTCGCTCGCTCGACGATCATCTCCGCGGGCTCGCCGTCGACCCGTTCGCCGTGCGCCAGGCCGTATTGCTTGCACACGCTCTCGAGGGACGCGCCGCCGAGCTCGGGTCCGACGTGAAGCAGCGTCGCGTCGACGCCCACTGTTTTGACGAGCATCGCCGCCTGCTCGTGGGCCACGCTCGACGCCTCGGAGAAGTCCGTCGCGACGAGGATGCGACCCGTTCGCGGAGCTTCGCGTGCGACGAGGACGGGGGCATGCGAATAGCGCACGACCCGCTCGGCGATGTGTCCGACGCGACGCTCGATCCCGACGCGCTCTCGGCCGCCGATGACGACGAGGGTGGCGCGTTCGTCCTCTGCGACGCGGACGATCTCTTCGTCGGGGGACCCGCTCTCGATGACGATCTTCGTCTCGTCTGGAGAGATCTCGAGCCGCGCGATCTGTTCGTCGACGCTGTCGCCGGCGCGCTTCAGGAGATCCGACACCTCGAGCGCCTCGACCTCGTTACGCTGCGGGAAGAGCGCGTTGTTACTGATCCCATTGGGCACGATATGGCAGACGACCAGGAACGCCCCCACCGCTCGGGCATGGTCGCGTGCCCGGACGAGCGCGGCCTCCGAGGCCGGGCTCAGATCCGTGGCCACGAGGACACGGGGAGGATCGTCGACGACGTCTTTCGCTTCGAGGCCCACCCCTGCGATATAGCGCACTCCTCGCGCGCGACCATTCCGATCGCGCGAAGACGAGCGTCACAGATCGATCGAGATGTCGTCGAGCCGGATGTCGACCGGGGGGGCGCCGGCCGCGGATTTCAGGTACCAGGCCCCGACGTTGACCTGGGGCGAGTCGGTCACGCGCGCCCACTCCGCGTCTGCAAGTTTTGCGTCGAAGACGGTCTTCCCATCGATCCGGAGGCGAGCGGCGGCGTGGTCGACCAGGGTGAGCTCGAGCACCGACCAGGCGTTCATGGTGAGGCTCACCCCGGTCTCGACGCTGGAGATGCTCGCGGAGTCCTCGTTCTCCTCCACCACGCGCACGGCGAAGCTCGACGAGCCCGGCGGCCTCGTGACTCGAACCGCGACGCCTCTCGACGTGGTGTCCTTCTCGAGCGCGATGCGAAGGATGTCGAACGTGATCGAGTCGGGCGCGCTCTCCATTCGCAACGAGGCACGCGCGGTGATGGTCCCGCGGTCGAAGCTGGCCGCGAGGTCGAATGCGCTGGCGGCGGCCGCGTGATACTCCGCCTGGCCCGCCGGGACCCGCGCCAGGAGAGACGACGGCGGTGACACGGCGCTCGCACGATCGACCGTTAGCGTCGAGGTCCCGTTGACGTGAGCCGTGAGGTTCAGCGGTGATGGGTCGCCCTCGAGGTCGACGCAGATCGTGTGGGCGGCGAGGGAACAGTAAGGGCCGAGCGCCGCGTCGGCCGGTCCGACCGCGCCGTCCCTCGCGTCCAGCGCGCCGCTCGCGTCCGAGGCGCCGCCGTCCGCGATCGCGCCGCCCTCGGGCAGATCGCCGGCGCCCGCGCGGAGCGCGTCCCAGTCGACGCCGAGCGAGCAGGCGGTGACGCTGGCCGCGAACAGAAGCCAGCTCGCCCCCCATTTCATCGACGCCAGCGAGCCCTCGTCGCGGGGGCGCGGTTCGATGCTCCGCGAGGCCACGAGGGCATGGTCGCAGAGTTGCTCGCGCTTCTCAACGCTCCCCCGGGCGAGGCCTGGACGCGCCGAGCTTCGCGTAGATACGCAGGACCTCTGCCACACCCCACGCCTGCGCCACGCACCCGCGATGGTGAAACGGCGGCTCCGCGTCGAAGATCTCGCTGATCGAGCCGATGCAGCCCGCGTCCAGGTGCGGCTCGAAGCCGGCGACGAAGCGGAGCGCGTCCTCGGAGCGCCCAGGATGCACGCGGAGCCAGGCGTCGACGAAAGGACCGATGAGCCAGCTCCACACCGTCCCCTGGTGGTAGGCCGCGTCACGCGCGCGGAGGTCGCCGTCGTAGCAGCGCTCGTAGTCGGGCTCCGCGCGACCGAGCGAGCGAAGCCCGACCGGCGTGACCAGCTCGCGCTCGACCACGTCCACGACCGCGGCCCACCGCGATGCGTCGAGGATCGGGTTCGGGAGCGACACCGCGAAGATCTGGTTCGGGCGGAGGGCCGGACCGAGCGTGGGCTCGGGGCCGTCGATGACGTCGTGCAGGTAGCCGCGCTCCTCGTTCCAGAAGCGATGGTTGAACGACTCGCGCGCGCGCCCGGCGGCGTCGCGCACGGCGCGGCTGTCTTCCCCTTCCTCGTCGAGCCAGCGCGCGAGCACGGAGAGCGCGTTGAACCAGAGCGCGTTGATCTCCACCGCCTTGCCGCGACGCGGAGTGACGACCCACCCGTCGACCTTGGCGTCCATCCACGTGAGCTGGTAGCCGCCTTCGCCCTGGGCGAGGAGGCCGTCCTTCGGATCGACGTGGATGCCGAAGTGCGTCCCGCGGAGATGGGCGTCGACGATGGCGCGCATCGTGGGCAGGAGAACGCGCAGCGTGAGGCGATCGCCGGTGACCGCGAGGTAGCGATCGAGCGCGTGGAAGAACCACATCGTGGCGTCCGCCGTGTGATAGAGCCCCGCCGCCTTGCCCTCCGGGAACATGTTCGGGATGAGCCCGTCCCGCACGTAGCGAGCGAACGTGCGGAGGATGTAGCCCGCCTCGGTCCAGCGCCCGGTCGACAGCGTGAGGCCTTCGAGCGAGATCATCGTGTCGCGGCCCCAGTCCGTGAACCAGTGGTATCCGGCGATGACCGAGCGGAGGTCGTCGCCCATCGCGTTCGCCTCGAGGGCGTCGCCGAAGCGGGACCACGGACGGATCAGGAACGCGTCGGCGGCGAGCACCAGCTCCTGCGCGATGGGATGGCGCGTCCCCGCCGTCTGGAGCAGGCGCTCGCGCCGCAGGACCTCGGCGTTCGCGGCCGCCCGGGGGGGGAGCGCGCGGATCGAGTCCCAGTCCTCGGTGGACGCGACGAGGGAGACCTCTTCGCCTCGTACGAGCTTCGTCTCGAAGTGGCCCGGGCTCCACGTCGAGCCCTGCCAGTCGTAGCCCCGCGCGCGCTCGATGCGGAACATGACGTTCGACTCCGCGAACGTGTCCTCTTCGAGCTCCACCGTCGTCTTCAGGCGGAGCGGTGGGAACGGCGCGGGGCCGTGGACCTCGTGCTCGCCGCCTTCGCCGCGGACGGAGTACTGGCTCGCGTCGGGGCCCTGCACCGGGCCCTCGTGCGGGCGGAACGTGGCGAAGACGCGGAACGAGATGTCGAGCGCGGCCTCGGCGGGCCCCTCGATCAGGCGCCAGCGCACGATGGCTGTATTTTGCAAATGAACGAGGTGGATTCGCTTCTCGAGGACGAAGTGTCCGATGCGATAGGTCCACACCGGCAGCCCGCCCTCGAGCCGCATCGACTCGAGGACCTTGGCCGTGTCGAGCTCGTTCGGATGGCCGAGGCGCTCATAGCCGCCGAGGCGGACGACCTGGCCGTCGGGCAAGCGCACCGTCTCCGTCACCTCGCTCAGCATGAGCGCGCGGCCGATCGGAGGCGGGAGCGCGGCGACGAGCAGCCCGTGGAAGCGGCGCGTCGGCACGCCCGAGATCGAGCCCGACGCGTAGCCGCCGCGCCCGTTCGTGACGAGCCACTCGCGATCGACGAGCTCTTCGAGCTTGCAGCTCCGGTCGCAGGAGATCGTGCGTACGGGAAGGCTCATCTCTGCGGCTCCGGTGCGAGGACGACGGCCGAGCCGCCGAGGATGGGGATGTGTCCGCCGTCGAGCGCGGCGTGGCCGAAGCCGCCGTATCGCGGGTCGTCCGTCGTGAACACGACGCGCCAGGGACGGCCTTCGAGCGGAGCGACGAGCGGCTCCGCGGCGGCGCCTGCGTCGAGCGCGCCGCGCAGGCTGACGACGACGAGGCGATCCTCGCCGGTGCCGGTCCCGAAGCGCAGGACGAACGCCCCATCGTCGAGGACAGCGCCGTGCAGCGTGCCCGGGTCCTGCGCGGCGAACGTCGGATCCTCGCGCCGGAGCCGGAGGAGGTCCTCGAACAGCCGGTAGGTCGTGGCGTTCGTCTCGCGCTCGCGGAAGTCGAGCTTGCAGCGCTCGAACGTCGAGGGCTCGTGCGGCGCGGGCATGCGCGCCTGCACGGCGGGATGGCTCGCGCTCGGGAACTGCGCCATGAACTGGCGACGGCCCTCGTCGACGAGCCTGGCGAGGTCGGGCTCGTGATCCGCGAAGAAGAGGAAGGGCGACGAGGCCGCGAACTCCTCTCCCATGAAGATGAGGGGCGTGCTCGGCGCGAGGAGATAGAGCGCGGTGAGCGCGCGATGGATGCCGGGCGACGTGAGCTGATGAAACCGGCGACCGTCGGTCGTGTTCGAGACCTGATCGTGGTTCTGGAGGAAGAGCGTCATCTGCGGGCCGGCGACGTCGAGCGCGGGATGACCACGCGGCGCCTTCTGCCACGGGTAGTGCTGGCCCTGGAACAGGAAGCCCCACTTCACGGCGGAGACGAGCTCCTGCGCCGTGCCCTTCGTGCACGAGTAGTAGGCCTCCGCGTGGCCGGTCGCAGCGACGCGCGCGGAGTGGTGGAAGTCGTCGTTCCACATCGCGTCGACGCCGTAGCCGCCGCGCTCGAGGGGGCGCACGTAGTGGGCCTCCTGCCGCTCGTTCTCGGCGAACACGACGATCGAGCGCTTGCCCGCCGCCGCGCGGGCGCGACGCACGAGCTCCGCGACCACGTGCTCCTTCGACGCGTCGTGAATGGCCTGGGTCGCGTCGAGGCGGAGCCCGTCGAAGTGGTACTCGTCGACCCAGTACGCGCCGTTCGCGGCGAAGAGCTCGCGCGCGCCGGGCTCGGTCTCGAAGTCGAGCGCGTCGCCCCACTCGTTCGCCCTGTCGCGATGGATGTAGTGCTCCGAGAACTCGCCCGTGTAGTTCCCGCTCGGCCCGAGGTGGTTGTAGACGACGTCGAGAATCACCCCGAGCCCGAGCGCGTGGGCGCGATCGACGAACGCGCGGAGGTCGTCGGGGCGACCATAAAGCCGCGTTGGCGCATAAAGGTCGACGCCGTCGTAGCCCCAGCCGAAGCGGCCGGGGAACTCTGCGATCGGAAGGATCTCGATCAGCGTGATGCCGAGGCGCTTCAGCTCGGCGAGCTGTTCCGCCGCGGCCGCGTAGGTGCCCTCCTTCGTGAAGGTCCCGATGTGGAGCTCGTAGACGACCTGGCCTCTCAGCCCGCAGCCCTTCCACTCGCGGTCGGTCCACGAGAACGCGTCGGGATCGACGACCTCGGACCAGCCGTGCGGTCCCTCCGGCTGAAAGCGCGACGCTGGGTCAGGAAATGTCCGATCTCCGTCGAGCTTCAACTTGTATCGCGCGCCCGCTACGGCCCCGGCCGCGAGCCCGGAGAAGAAGCCTTGCTCCTCACGCACGAGCGCGACCGTTCGATCGGTGCCCTCGAGCACGACGTCCACACGCTGGCGTTTCGGTGCGAACACCCGAAAGTGCGTGCCGCCTTCGACCAGCTCTGCGCCCAGCGAGACCCGCCTGCTCTTCATCCGCTATCCTCTGCCAGCCTTGGTGCTCGCAAAGAGGAAGCCATCCGTCACGGACCCGCGCAAGCCTCGAGCGATCCCGGAGCGACCCACGATCCCGGTTGGGATCTTGCTCCGCATGTTCCTCATCGGATCGGTGGCGGTGGTGGCGTCGCTCTATGCGGTCTGGCGCTACTACACGACGCCGTATCAGAAGATGCTCGTGCCGAAGCCGCCGGCGAGCGAGGTCGAGATCGAGTGGTTGTCGCCGCCGCCGGCCGACTCCAAATAGAGAGCAGGCATGGGGGAGAAGCGCATCGTCCGGGTGCAGGAGGAGCCTCGCTGGAAGTGGCTCGCGGCTCCGACGGCCATCCTCGCCCTCACCGCCACGGCGATGTTCGCGACCGTCTCGAGCACGGCGGCGGCGATCCTGGTGGGGGTGCTCATCGGCTACATCCGCTCCAAGGCGCACAGCACGACTTCGCTCGTCGACGTCGAGCTGGACGACGGCGCCCTCCGCTTCGCGACGCGACCTCACCTCTCCGGGCGGCGCCTCCTCGGCGCCCGCGCGGGCGCGGAGCCGGAGCAGATCCTGCTCACGGGCGACGACGGCTCCACGATGACGGTACGCACGATCTCCCCGGAGGCGGCGCGTGATCTCCTCCGCGCGATTCGACCGCCGCGGACGTCGGTGTCGGGACGCGTCCCCGGCCTCGGCGATCTCCTCACGTTCGCGATCACGGTGGCGCTCTTCTCGGTCGGCGTCGTCCTCGCCGCGGCGCCGATCGCATGGCCGCTCGCGGTCGCGCTTCCGCTCGCGGTCGCGGCCTGGGTCCGGAGTATGCGGCAGGTCGTGGCCGGCGACGACGGCATCGAGGTCCGAAGGCGCGGCCAGCGGAGGTTCGTGCCCTACGCCGACATCGCGCGCATCGACGCGCAGTCCGTCGTCCTCCGGAGCGGCGAGGTCGTCGCGCTCGGCACCGACCCGTGGCTCGCCGCGTTCGATCCCGGCGCGAAGGCGGCGGACGCGGATCTCGTCGAGCGCGCGCGAGCGGGCCTCGCACGGAGCGCGGAGACCGGCGCGAGCCGGACCGCCCCCGAGCTCGAAGGCGCGCTCGCGGCCGCCGACGCGCACGGGCAGGAAGGCTTCCGCGAGGTCGCCATTCCGGAGGAGGACCTGTTCCGCCTCCTCGATCGACCGGACGTGAACGCGGCGGATCGTTCGCGCGCGGCCGACCTCCTTCGCCAGCGCGTGGCGCCCGCAGAGCTCCGTCTTCGCATCGCCGATCTCGCATCCTCGAGCGCGCGCGAGGAGACCCGTCAGACGCTCTTTCGCATCGCCGACGGCCCGGAGGAGGAAGAAGAGGAGGCGCCCGCGAGGGCCTCCGCCCTCGCGGTCACGAGGAAGTGACCCTCCGGCGCTTCGCGCGGCCGAGGACCAGCGCGGCTCCCAGCACGAGCGCGATCTCCATCGTGGGCGCGTGGGCCGGGCGGCGGCCGATCGAGCAGCCGCCGCCCTCGCCCGTCGGATCGTCCTCCGACGTGCCGGCCGGGTAGACCGTCGAGTCGCAGCTGGTCGTTCGTCGCCGGATCTTGGCGACCGCCTCGTCGTTCGACACGGAGAGATCGACCCTCGGCGAGGCGCACGTCGTGGTCACCGACGCGTCGGGCAGCCCGAGCAGGGTGGTGGTGGTGGTGACGCAGTACTCGTCGTAGGCGCGATCGAGGCGGCCGTAGGTGGTGCTCGACTGCGAATACGTGAAGCTCGGCCCCGGGCTCTTCGTGCCGTTGCGATCGCGTCCGAAGATCGCGGTTGCGATCTGCACGAGGGGCTGGTCCACAGTCGGGGCCGGGGAGAGCGTCGCCTCCACGTTCGGCACGCCGATCCAGTGGGTCGCGATCTTCTCGTCGTACTTCCCCGAGCTGCACTCGCCGATCCCGCGCGTGCGCGAGCACGTGATGGTGGGCGCTTGCTCGTCTTCGACGATGGAGCGAGAGACGGCGATGGTGGCTCCGGTCGGCGGAATCGCCGCGATGCGGTCCTCGACCGTGATGGTCGAGGTCGCCGGTGTCTGGTCCGCGACCGCGAGGGTCACCGTGAGCTCCCCCACAGGGGTCGCACCGGCCGCCGGTCTCCAGCGATAGAACCACGCACCAGACGACACGAGGGGCTCCACGCTCCCCGCGAGCTCCGTCGTTCCGGACCGCACCGTGACGACGAGATTCGCGCGCACGAGCTCGGCCGAGAGCGGGCCGATGGAGCGGACCTCGATCGGGATACCGACGTTCTTCGCCAGGTGGCGGGTCATCACGAGCTCGGCCGACGTGAGCGCTGGGCTCGGGTCGGGGAGGACGGGTGAGCACGCGTGCCCTTCCGCTTCCGCCGCGATCATCCCGCCCACCACCAGCGCCACCAGCCCGAACGTCCTCTTCACCGTCATGTCGAGGTCACCTCGAGCACTCCGCATGCCGCGCGGAAATCTCGAGCATTTTCTGGCTCCAGCGGGATCGCCGGGACGCGCCCGGCACAGCTCGGCACAGGTTCGCGCCTAGGGCTCCGTCCCGAGGTCGAGCTCGTCGTCCGTCTCCCGCTTCGGCCCGACCAGCACGTACGCCGCGAGCTCTGCGAACGAGGCGAGCATGAGCCCCGGGACCAGCACGACGGTGACGAACCGAACGATCACGAGCATGACCGCGATCGCCGTGTCGCCCGACGAGGCGCCGCCGCCGAGCAGCACGTGCGCGATCTGGCCATGCGCCATGACCCGGACCAGCACGAGGTAGCTCACGAGCAAGATGGTGCTGAGCACGGCCAGGACCATGGGCCGGCGGTTCGCGCGGAGCAACTGGATGAAGTATGCACGCATCAGGTGCCGGCCTTCGGGGCGGTCAGCATCGCGAAGAGGATCGCGTCGCCGATCGGGCCGCCGGTCGTGTACGTGCGCACGCCGTCCTCGTCGAAGGGGGCGCCGAAGAGATGCGCGGTGGCGTAGAGCGCGGTGAAGGTCTCGCGGTCGCCGTTCGCGCGGCTCGCGCCGAGCGCGAAGCCCGTCGCGGAGACGCCGAAGCCGAGCACGACGGGCCCCGAGTCGATGTCGGCCTTGCCGTTCTTCATCGTGACGGGATGCTCCATCATCGCGCCGAAGCCGAGGACGGTCCGGAATTGCCCTTTCTCGAGCGCCACGAAGAGCTGCCGTGCGAGCGGGGGATCGGCGTACGAGACGAGATAAGCGGCGAGCGCGGTGCCGGAGGCGCGCGGCGTGTCGCGCATCGAGGCGTCCGCATGGACGGACTGGAAGAGCAGCCTGGTCTGCGGATCGACGGCGCCCCTCACCGCGGTGAGGAGCTTCGCGAGCGCGGGGCTCGGGGCGGCGCCGGTCGCCTTCGCGTGGAGGGCGAGGGCGGCGATCGCGGTCGCGTGATCGACGGGGTAGATCTCGTTCGGGTACGTCTCGATGAAGCCGATCGGCGACGCGAGGACTCGCCGCTCGATCGCGGCGATGATCGCCTCCTCGCGCGCCGCGTACCGTGACTCCGGCCGGAGGCGCCGGTGGAGCGCATACACGACCGACGCATAGCCGAGGTATGCGAGATGGCCCCGGCCGTCCTCGAGGGTGGTGATCGCGTCGTTGCCCCAGCCGTCGCGATCGAACGCGCGGAGGCGATCGGTCTCGAGCGCGTCGAGACACCGCTCGAGACGCTCGATGTTCACGTCGCGTGCGTCGGCCCTCGTGAGGGCGATCTGACCGAAGCCGAGGCCGGCCATCACGTACGTCCCGAACATCCATTCGCCGTCGAAGCGCGCAGAGCCGGTCGCGAACGACTTCTCCTTCAGCTCGGTCGTGGTCCAGCGCGCGAGCCCGTTCGAGAGGGAGTCGGCGAGCACGGGGTCGTCACGGAGCCAGCGCTTTGCCTCGCGCTCGCACACGCGGTGCGGGACGGTGGCGAAGCCCAGCACGAACGCGAGGAGCGCGACGAGCGCTCGCGTCGATCCGGGCCGGCCGGGAGGCCTCTCATCCAGCGGCGACACAGAGATCATATCAACTCATTGGACGGCGAAAGGCCGAAAAAAGCGTCTCCGCCGCCTCTTTCCTGCGACCGTTCACTTTGTCTTCGCGACGGCTCGACGAACCGAGCCGGGGACCTTAAGGCCTAAGGATGCTGACCCGTCCGAAGCCCGATGTACGACATGTGCTGGCCCGGATCCTCGACGAGCCCGCCCTCGTGGCGGAGGTCCGTGCCTTGCCGCCGGCCGCGCTGACCAGGCTCATCGATCACGTCGGCCTCGAGGACGCCGGCGAGCTCGTGGCGCTCGCGACCACGGAGCAGATCGCGAGTGTCTTCGACGAGGACCTCTGGACACGCGACGTGCCCGGCGCGGACGAGGCCTTCGACGCGAAGCGCTTCGCGACGTGGCTCGAGATCCTCCTCGAGGCCGGGGAGCGGGTCACCGCGCGCCGGCTCGCGGAGCTCGATCCCGACACGGTCACCTTCGCGTTCCACCAGCTCGTCCACGTGGTGGTCACGGAGGAGCTGGCAGGCAACGAGGAGCTCGACGACATCGAGCGCGCCCTCGCCGGCGCGCTCAGCCACGAGCTCGGCGAGTACATGGTCATCGCGCGCAAGCACGAGGGGTGGGACGCGATCGTGACGTCGCTCGTCGCGCTCGACGAGCTCGATCACGACACCTGCGATCGGCTCCTCGAGCGGCTCGCCGCGCTGACCGAGCGCGCCGTCGTGGACGAGGGCGGCTGGTACGACGTGCTCAGCGAGGCGGAGTCGCTCGCGGACGACGTCGCAGGCGATCGCAACGAGCGCCGCGCGAAGGACGGGTTCATCGCGGCGTCGGACGCGCGTGCGTTCCTTCGTCTCGCGCGCGAGCACGCGCCGAAGCCGGGCGAGCGCGACGCGGTCACGAAGGCGTACTTCCGCGAGCTCGACAAGTCGCCCCGACCCGTCACGAAGCCGTCCCGTCTGATGAACGTGCTCGAGCGCGCGGAGGTCACGCGTCCGAAGCAGAAGCCGCCCAGGGTGCTCGGGCGCTCGCTCCTCATGGAGGCGATGAAGGATCTCGCCCCGGCGCGTCAGGCCGAGCTCATGGAGGAGCTCGCGTACCTCGTGAACGTGCTCGTCGCGGGCGACAAGCGGCACTGGCGTCCCGCGGAGGCGGCCGAGGTGGTGGTCGCGGTCATCGAGGCGGCGCTGCCGGGCGTCGACCTGGGGCAGGACAGCGTCGTAAACGCCTTCCGGAACGGCGTGCGCGCCGGGAAGCTCGACGAGATCGCCAAAGTTCGCCGAGAATGACCGCACGCATGCCGCGCCTGGTCATCGTGTCGGTGAACGATGTCTACGCGCTCGGGAACCTGCCGCGGCTGGCGTCGCTCGTCCGGCATTACCGGAGCACGAACGAGCACGTCATCGTCCCCCTCGCGGGAGACTTCGTGGCGCCCTCGCTCCTCTCGTCCATCGACGCGGGGCGCGGCATGATCGACTGCCTCAACGCGGTCGGCATCACGCACGTCGTGCTCGGCAATCACGAGGACGACATCCCGGCCGAGCAGCTCCGGCTGCGCCTGAAGGAGCTCCACGCCACGAGCCTGGGGACGAACATCCTGCACGGGCTCGATCTCCCGCGTCATCTCGTCCTCGACGTTGGTCCGGTCAAGGTCGGCCTGATCGGCGTCGTCATGGACGATCCCGCCGTGTATCGGGGCAAGCCCTTCGGCGGCACCGATCTCGCGCGCGCGAACGACGCGGCCGTCTCGGAGGCGAACCAGCTCGTCACGCAGGGCTGCCGCTCCGTCGTCGCGATCACGCATCAATCCATCACCGACGACCGCGCGCTGGCCGGCCTCTACCCGTTCCCGGTCATCGTCGGCGGCCACGAGCACACGCCGATGCTCGAAAAGGTGAAGGATACATGGATCGTGAAGGCCGGCGCCGACGCGGTGCAGGCCGTCATCACGGAGGTGGAGTGGCCGGAAGGCGATGGGCCGCCCACCGTCACGACGCGCCTCGAGGCGGTCTCCGGCTACCCGGAAGATCCAGCGGTGCGCGCCAGGGTCGATCTCCACCTCGAGAAGGTGCACGAGCTCGAGACGGCGACGCTCCTCTATCTCGAGACCGGGCAGTCGCTCTCGTCGGTGGGGACGCGTCGCCAGCAGACGTCGATCGGCGAGCTCATCTGCTCCCGGCTCCGCGACTGCCTCGGCGCGAACGCCTGCGTCTTCAACGGAGGCGGCATTCGCGCCATGCGCGACTACGACACGCGGCTCACGTACGGCGACATCGAGACGGAGGTGCCGTTCGACAACGAGGTCATCGTGGTGCCGCTCCCGGGCAAGGTGATCCGCGAGGCGATCGCGTTCTCTCGCGCGCGGGCGCCGGCCGAGTTCGGCGGCTTCCTCCAGGTCGACGACCGCCTCCTCGTCGACGGCTCGAATCGCGCGACGGCGATCGACGGCCAGCCTCTCGAGGAGGATCGCCTCTACAGCGTCGCGCTCGTGCGCGAGCTCCTGTTCGGGCTCGATCACGTGGAGCCGCTCGTCGCGTGGGGCAAGGCGAACACGGCCCTCATCCCGCCCGCGGGCAGCGGTCGCGAGCCGAAGATGCTGCTCGTGCAGTCCTTCGCCGTCTCCATCTGGCGCGAGCTCGGCGGCTTCGACGCCCTCGACGTCGACCACGACGACAAGGTCACGCCCTCCGAGCTCCTGGGCGCGCTCTCGCGGCGTCACCCGTCGGCCGCGCCCTCCACGGTGCTCGCCGATCTCGTCCTCCGCGCCCTCGACCGCGACGCCGATCGCGTCATCTCTCGCACCGATGCCGCCGCGCTGTCCGCCGGACGCGGAGCAACCAGAAGAGACTGACGAGCACCGCGGAGAGCGTGTCGGTCGGATCGCCGCCGACGCGGCAGTCGCAGATGCCGCCCTCTCCGTCGGCCCGGACCTCGGGCCTCGGCTGGGCGCCCGCCGCGGCGAAGGCGCGATCGAAGACGGCCCGGAACGGCGAGAGCTTCGTCGCGACGTTGTATTCGCCGGGCCCGACACACGACGCCCCTTTCGGCAGGCCGGGCCCGCCGAGCTGATTGTCCCCGCGCGAGACGACGCCGATGACGGCGCCGCTGTCGCGAGCCATCACGGGCCCGCCGCTGTCGCCTTCGCAGATCGACTCGCCGCGCAGGCTCAGCTCCGCGGCCGTGAGGACGAGCTGCTGCGTCTGCTGGGGCCCGACGTTGAAGACCTCGACGTCGCGTGTCTGGCGGCCCGGCGGCTCGTAGCCCGTCGCGCGATCGTTCACGATGCCCCAGCCGATCACGGTCGCGCCTTCGCCGGCCTTCGCGTCGCCGTCGAGGCGGAGCGAGGCGATGGGCGTGCTCAAGGGGCGGTCGAGCAAGAGCAGCGCGAGATCATGCGCGCAGAGACGGTCCGAGCGGTCGTGGAAGATGGTGACGCCACGGGCGGCGGGTGACCACTGGTCGGCGCGGATCGCGTCTGGCGGGAGCACGCCGGGCGGGCGCGCGGGGCCCGTGAACACGTTCAGGCTCGCCGGCTCGAAGTCGGCGCCGATCTCGCCGCCGCTCAGCGTACGGCCAGACACGTCGCACGCGGCGGTCAGGTCGGCGTTCGACACGCAGTGCCTCGCGGTGAGCGCGAGGTTCGGCGCCACCATCGTGGCGGTGCAGTAGTTGAACGTGCCGTTCGCGTTCGCTCGCGCGACGAGGACGGTGGCGTCCTGCCCCGCGGGCGAGGGGACGCCGCCGATGATCAGCGGTCGATCCGCTTCAGATTGCCGTCGCCGGAGATGCGGGACGGCTTCGTCTTCGAGAAATCCTCCGCCTTCTGGAACACGCGGAGGAAGTTCTCGCCGAGGATCTTGAGCACGTCCTCGTCCTTGTAGCCGCGGCGGAGGAGCTCCTCCGTGATCTTCGGATACGCATCGACGCCCGTGATCCCCTCCGGGAGCGCGTCGACGCCATCGAAGTCGGAGCCGAGGCCGACCGAGTCGATGCCCGCGACCTTCACGATGTGATCGATGTGGTCGACCAGCAGCGAGAGCGGCACCTTCGGGAGCGGCTCCGTCTCGGCCTTCAGCTTGGCGAGGGCCTGCTTCCAGCCCACGTAGTCATTCTTGTACTTTGCACGCAAAGCCTGCCACTGCGCGCCGTTCTTCTCCATCCATTGACGCGCCGCGGTGCCGTAGTCGTTGGAGAGGAACATCGACCAGAAATTGACCATGACGACGCCGCCGTTCGCCTTCAGCTGCCTCAGCATGTCGTCGCTGAGGTTGCGGCGGTGGTCGGCGATGGCGCGCGACGACGAGTGAGACGCGATCACCGGCGTCTGCGCGATGCGCATGACGGCGGCGAAGGTCTCGTCGGACGTGTGCGAGACGTCGACGAGCATGCCGAGACGCTGCATCTCCTTCACCACGTCCTCGCCGAACGGGGTGAGGCCGTGATGACGGACGGGCGGCGGGCCGGAGAAGCCGGCGGAGTCGGCCCACTCGTTCGTGTTGGTGTGCGTGAGCGTCATGTAGCGGCAGCCGAGGCGATGAAGCTGTCTCAGCGCGCCGAGCGAGTTCTCGATCGCGTGACCGCCCTCGATGCCCATGAGCACCGCGATCTTCCCCTCGCGCTTGGCGCGGCGGATCTCGCTGGCGGTGGTGGCCATGACGAGGTCGTCGGGGTGGCGCTCGACCGCGCGGTAGGTGACGTCGATCAGGTCGAGCGCGCGGCGCAGCGGGCCGCCTCCGGTGACGGAGGGCTCCTTCACCAGATCGGACTCGACGTAGATGGAGAAGAAGAGCCCGGTGAGGCCGCCGCTCTTCATCCGGGCGAGGTCCGTGTTCGTCCACGGGCTCTTGTCGGCGATATCCATCCCGCCCGCGTAGAGGACGGACGGGATGTCGTCGTGCGTATCGATGACGATCGCCTGCCGATGGAGCCGCTCCGCATGCTTCTGGAGCGTCTCGTCGCCGGCCGCGACGACGCCTCCGTCACCGGAGGTCGTCGTGGTCCTGGACTTGAGCGGAGGGGCCGTGCTCTCTCCGATGGGATCCCGGGCCGGTTGCGGTGACGAGCATGCCGCCGCCACCGCAAACGAGCCGAGGATGGTTCCGAGAAAGAGCCCGGTCTTTACGTGCCGCACGAGGTCTTCAGGGCGTCGTGTCGAGATGGAAGATGTACCCGTTGTTCGACGTCGTCGACGACGCGGTGCACAGGTACGGCTTCTCCGTCTTGAACGGGAGGCTCGCGCCCGCCGCCGTGAGATCGGTGGTCACGCCATCCACGGTGCACGACAGCTTGAAGTTGCTGCCCGTGGTCGCGAAGTCGTACTTGAACTTCGTGACGGTGGACGCGAGGGTGAACGTGAACTTGTCGACGTCGGTCGCGGTGTTGATCGTCCCGCAGAACGAGGACTTCACGCTCGTCGTCGGCATCGGATCCGCGGTGCCATCGGTGCTGTTGTCCTCGGACTCCTTCGCCGAGTCGGCCTCGCACTTCGTGCTCGCGGGCGAGCGCGTGATGTCGAGCGCGATGATGTAGTCGCTCTTCGCCACCGTCGTCGTCGCCTTGAGGAGGTACTTGCCGCCCGCGACGAACGGGATCGCGGAGCCCGCGTCTGCTCCCGTCAGCACGAAGGGCTGACCGCCGTTGACGGTGCCTTCGAGCTGCAGCGCCGCGCTCGTGTTCACGGCGATGCTGAAGCCGCTCGCATCGACGGGGAGGGTGAACGTGATGGTGTCGTTGTCGGACGTGGAGACGGTGCCGCAGAACTTCGCGTGGTCGCCCGTGATCTCGTCCGCGTTGCCGTCGCCGCCGTTCGGCTCCGACTCCTGGATCGAGCCTACCTGGCAGAGCAGACCCGCGCTTCCGTCGGACTCGTTCGCGTCCGGCGTTCCGGAGTCGGTGATGGCGGAGCCGTCCTTGACGGAGCCCGCATCATCGACGGGCGGCACGCCGCCGTTCGACGTGTTGCCGCTCGTGCTGCCGCTCGTGCTGCCGCTCGAGGTGCTTCCGCTGGAGGTGCTTCCGCTGGAGGTGCTTCCGCTGGAGGTGCTGCCGGAGCTTCCGCTCGAGGAGTTTCCGCTCGAGGAGTTTCCGCTCGACGATGTCTTGCCGGCGTCCTTGCCGGGCGCCGGAACGTCGGAGTTGGTGTCGTCGTCGCCACCGCACGCGTATGTCGCGAGCGCGAAAGCTACGATCGCCGAAGTCGCAAGTAGTGCTCTACGCATGAAGAAGACCTCAGTTTAGTTTTGGGTGACGTCGAAGTTGATGCGGTAGTCGACCTTGGTGGCGTTGGTGATCTTGAAGAGGACGGGCTTGCCGGATTTCACGGGGATGTTGGCCGCGCCGAACGCGTACTCGACGCCCTCCACGATGAGCGTGACCTTCGGCGCCGCGGCCGAGTACTTGGCGCTCGCGCTGAAGCTGAAGGCGCCGGTCACGTTGAACGTGTACGTGAAGTAGTCGATCGTGTCGTTGGTGCCCTCGATGCTCCCGCAGAAGGCGGTCTTCGCGGTGCCCGTCGTCGTCGTCAGCGCGACCGCCTTCTCCGGCGTGAAGTTGTCGGGCGTCGTCTCTTTCTGGTCGCTCGCCTCGCAGAGCGTGCCGGGCGTGGTCTGGCCTTCGGGCGTGGTGGGCGTCGGCCCTGCGTCGAAGGGAGCGCCCGACGTGCTGCCCGAGCTGCTGCTCGTGGTCGAGCCGCCGTCGGTGTTGCCGCCGCTGCTCGTGGAGCCGCTGCTGCTGGCGGTGCCGCTGCTCGTCTCCCCACCCGAGCTCGATGTGCTGTCGTCATCGTCGCCGGAGCTGCCGGACGAAGACGACGACGTGCTGGGCTTGCCAGCGTCGGGCGTTGTCGCTCCCTTGTTGTCGTCGGACGACGAACACGCGTAGGACGCGAGAGCGAGAGCGATCAAGGACGTGGTGGCGAGGAGAGCGAATCGCATCCTTCAATGATGCACTTCGAACGCGCATCGGTGAAGGAAAATGGCTCGATTTTTCGGCCGATTTTAGGACGACCATGGGGGGGATTTAAACGCAACACGACGCGACGTGCGCCTCCGTCGAGGGCACGCGCGTCCGTGTCGTTCTGGTCGCTCAGGTCAGTTGAACTGGACCTTCAACGCGTAGTTGCGCGTCGTCGCGCTGCCTGTCGACACCGTGATGATCCACTTGTCGCCGACCTGGATGTTGCCGAACCCGCCCTTGGGGAATCCGTCGAAGGTCTTCTCGCCGATCTGGATCTTGTACTTCACGTTGTCGCCCGAGGGCGTGACGCCGAACCCGCTGTCGAACTCCGGCGTGGTGAACGTGAATACGTCCGTATCGGTGTCGATGACGGTGCCGCAGAACGCGTACGTCTTGCTCTCCGGGATCGTGTTCGCGGTGGCGACGTCGTTGTTCGGCTCCGCTTCGCGCAACGAATCGGTCCCGCACGCCTTCCCGCCGTCACCTTCGGTCGTCAGCGGTCCACCGGAGCTCGTCGTGCTCGAGTCGGAGGCGTCGGAGGTCCCGGCGTCGTCCGTGGCGGCCGGCGGGTCAATCTCCTGCTTGTCGTCGTCGTCATCCTCGGTCGTCTGCGGCGCGGCCTTCGCGTCCTTGCCGGCGTCGGCGGTGCCGGTCGCCGGGTTGCTGCTCGAGCACGCGAACGTGGCGGTGATGGCGACGACCGAGACGAGCGAGGCGACGAACAGAAGGCGCATGGTGTTCCCACCCATATGCACCGGCAATGCCGCGAGCCTCCTCGCGTCCCACGCGAGAAACACGGGATGCTCAGCGCGCACACATACACTGTAGTTTGGATCGATCCTTGATGGCTTGGATCGTCCCGGCGTCATGACAGGGCGGTCAGATCATGTGGTCATCGCGAGATGCGCCGTTCGCGGCGCGCGCTCGTGATGGCGCCGCAGCTCATCGAGGAGCGCATCGAGCGCGGACTGCGAGTCGACGATCGTGGCGGGCGGCAGGACGACGACTTCCGCTGTCCTCGGATCTTTGCATGATGCACGTTCACCGTAGAGCCAGTCTTCGCCGACGACCGTGAAGGACTCCTTCGCTGCGACCGCGATGAGCGGCTCGAGGTGGGCGGACGGCGCGTGCGTGCGCGCGACGATGAAGCCGTCGCTCGTGTCGAGGTCGGCGATCGATGCCGCGAACGTCCATGGCAACGGGAGATGCCGCTCGAGCACGCGACGCCCTTCGTCATCGGTGTCCGCGAGCACGACGTAGCGATCTGCGGGCACGCTCTCGAGGCCGTCGAGCGTGTCACGAAGCATCGCCGCGGAGAGGCGCGCGAGCCACGCCTCGTCGTGGTACGGAGTCAGGGGCTTGAGGCAGCGCCCGGGGAGCGGCACCTCGGCGAAGACCGCGACGATCACGCGTCGCTCACTCCGCGTCGAGCATGGGCGCGGCTTCACCGCGCTCCGTCGCGCCGCTCTTCTGGTACTTGCCGCCGAGCATCTGCTTCCACGTGCTCGTCGCGCGCCACTCGAGATAGGCGCGATTGAAGCCGACGACGCTGCGCGGGTCGAAGTACGGGTTGTTGATGCCGCCGAGCTCGGCGAGGAGGAGAATGAGCTCGCCCACGCTGACGGGGCAGCCCTCGAGGCGGATCCAGGGCTTCGTCTTCAGCGTCCGCAGCGCGCCCGCCATCTTGAGCATGCGCGCGTAGACGTCCTTGTGCTTCGCCTCGTGCGGATCGAGGCCCGTTCGATCGACGTACTTGCTCCGGATCTGCACGAGCTCGCCGTCGATCTTGCCGTCCCACTCGACGCAGTCGCCGACGAAGACGACCTTCTCGCCGTAGCTCACGTCGAGCGCGCCTTCGTAGCGACCGAACACGAGGTGGATGCGCGGCAGCTTGCGATCGCACTGCTCGTCCGCGAGGCGCAGCACCTCGATGACCTCCTGCATGACGCCCGGACACCCGCCCCAGCAGTAGTCGCTCTGGTGCGTCTCGCCCTTCAGCTGCAGCGCAGGCGGCGGGCCGGAGTACGCGTGGATGTTGGTGCCCTCGAAATACTTCTCGACGCGATGGAGGCCGACGTCGAAGCCGCGCGCACGGTGCTTCGCTTCTTCGAGCGGGAGATCACCCTCGATGCGGATCCGGTCGAGCGCGATCGGACCGAAGCCGCGCTCGTGAGCGAGCCGGATGTGCTCGACCTCCATCGGGTCCACGCCGATGACATGGCAGAGGACGGAGTCGAGCGCGACCTGGTTGTTGCCGATCGCGAGGAGGTTCAGGTTGCGTGGGATCGGCGTGAGCATGCGTCCCTCGCCGGCGATGATGCCGTCGACGACGGCGAGCTGCGGCTGCACGATGTACTGGAGGTCGGCGACCTTTCGATTGAGCGCGTGGTCGTGATCGATCAGGCGATGTCGATCGTCCTGGATGCCGATGTAGTTCTTCATCGAGAACGTCACCGTCGTCCACGGGTGCGCCTTCAGCTTGGGGCAGTTGACGAAGAAGTCCGCCCTGGCGACCGGCTCCGGCGTGAAGAGGTAGTCGCGCAGGCGCCCCTCGTGCGCGAGCGGGACCTCGACCTGAGGCACCTCGTCGAAGTGGTACTTCTTCACGGGCGCGCCGGGCTCGGCGCTCACGCGCTCGAGCATGGCGTCGTAGCCGGACTCCTTGAAGACGAAGCGGCTCGGGATCGTGATCGCGCAGCGCTCGCCGACGGCGAGCTCGCTCATCTTGTTCGAAGGGTCCTCCCGATCGCGGAGCGCGCCGAGGACCCCTTCGACGATCTCGGGGCGCGTGTACGCGTGCGCGAACGGCTCGCCGGCGCAGACGATGTTCGGCTTCACGAGCGTCCGGCCCGACGGCCGCAGCTCGAGGGTCTCCATCACCCCGCGAACGAGGACCCGGATCCGGGCCGGGTCATAGCTCTCACAGTTGAAGAGGAAGACCCGAGCGTCCTGGGTGGGGTGAGCGCGGCGCGTCATGCCTCGAGTCTACGCCCACGCCTGTTTCTCGGTCGCCACGACCCGAAATTCCCCGCCTTCCCATCCTGAGACGCGACGGATACGGGCGTGATCCAGGGCTGTAGGTAACAGTACTACTCACCGGTGGTCAGCGGATCCACCTTGCCCCGAAGTTTCCGATTCTGATGAACAAATTCCTGAAAGCCCTCGGATTCGTCGCCATGAGCAGCCTCGTGGCGTGCTCGGCCATCAGCGATGACGACCAGAACGCACAGGTCAACGAGGTCCAGGGCGGCAAGAAGGACTCGGTCAAGGCCCACAACTTCGCGGTCGGTATCCGTAACCAGATGGGCGCCGTCTGCTCCGGCACCCTCATCGCGCCGAACCTCGTCCTGACCGCCCGCCACTGCGTGGTCGCGCCCGAGGCCAAGCAGGCCGTCACGTGCGAGGACGAGTTCGAGGACAACATCGCGCCAGCGAACCTCACCGTCACCACGGATCCCGTGATCTCCGGCTCGAAGAACCTCTACCAGGTGACGGAGATCGTGACCCCGCAGGCCAAGGGCTTCTGCGGCAACGACATCGCGCTCATCCGCCTCGCGAAGAACATCCCCACCGCCGAGGCAGAGCCCGCGGTGCCGGTCGTGAACTTCTCGATCGCGGACAAGGTCCGCCTGAGCGGTCAGGTCGCGGCCCTCGGCTACGGCATCACCGCGCCGAACGCCGGCGATCAGGGCACGCGGCGCGTGCGCCAGGACATCGACATCATCTGCGTCCCCGGCGACGACAGCTACGACTGCTCGAAGACCATCTACTCGACGATGATCGACGACAAGGCCGAGTTCATCACGCAGGGCTACGTCTGCAGCGGTGACAGCGGCGGCGGCGCGTTCGATCAGTCGAGCTTCACGTCGACCGGCCGCCCCTACGTCCTCGGGGCGCTCTCGCGCGGTCCCATGAACGACACGCAGTGCCTCGCGGCGATCTACTCCCGCACCGACGCGCACAAGGATCTCATCGTGAGCGCTGCGAAAAAGGCGGCCGAGCTCGGTCAGTACGAGAGCGCGGACTGGGTGAAGGGCGTCGTGGCCCCGGCCTCCACGCCGGCGTCGGGCACGAGGCCGGCGGCGCCCGCCGAGGGCTGCGAGGGCGAGACCTGCACCGCCACCGACGCGACCGATCCGTCCGCGCCGTCCGCGCCGGGCTCGGACTCGACGATCAAGACGACGACGGGTGGCTGCTCCTCGGCCCCTGGCGCCACGAGCAACGGCGCGCTCCTCGGCCTCGCGTTCGCGACGGCCCTCGTCCTCCGCCGCCGCCGCCGCGCCGACTGAGCTCGCTGAGGGCCGTTCGCTACACCCTCCCTGGATCATTCCACCGCCGTTGCACGGCTTCTGAAATTCAGGTTCCAGCCTAAGTGTTGGATTTCACGGTGGCGGATTTCAGGCACACATGGTGCGAGAGGGTGAGTCATGCTCCGCATCTCCTCCCTCGCGACGGTGGCTCTCCTCTCTCTCCTCGTTGGCGCTGGTTGCGCGGCCGAGAACGGCGCTGAAGACAGCGCGGCCCAGGACGACGCGATCTCCTCGAGCGCGGCGTCTCCGGACAAGGTCCTCAACGTCCCGTTCTACTTCTCGGTGCCGAAGGCGGCGATCACGACGCCGGTCGACCGCAGCGCGTACCCGTACCCGACGGTCTGGAACGCCTCGACGGAGGTGGCGGACGCGGGCCTTCGTGTCATCGCGATCAACCAGGGGGGGCAGGCGCCGGCGCTGAAGAAGGCGGCTCGCATCGACATGGCGAAGAAGCTCGCGAAGGCGGGCGTTCTCCAGGACGGCGACATCGCTCTCACGTTCCGCCCGGAGCTCGCGGGCACGATGGCGTACCCGCACATCCAGATGGGCGTGACGCACGCGTCGCTCGTCTATACGCAGAACGGCGAAGCGTTCAACATCGACTCCCCGCTCGACGGCGAGTACGTCGGCCAGTTCTCGACGCTCCACTTCGCGGGCGGCGTCAGCGCGAGCGGCGCGAAGGACGGCGGCGTCGACGCGCTCCAGATCGTTCGCCCGCGCAACATGGACGCGGCCCGCAAGACGTCGCTCCAGGGCTGGATCGGCAAGCTCAAGTCCGCGCTCCCGCGCGTGAACGGCCAGCGCGCACAGGTGAAGTTCCAGAGCGACTACCTCACCCCGATCTACGCCGCGAAGAAGATGACCACGAAGCAGACGGTCACGACGCTCGGCAAGATCATCCTCGAGCAGGACACGTCGACGAAGCTCCCGATGTTCTGCTCCGAGTTCGCCTGGCACATGATCGCGCTCTCGAACTGCAGCGCGGCCGACATCCAGGCGGCGGGCCCCGAAGGCGCGTCCTGCGTCGATCCGATGTTCGAGCCGATGCCGCTCGTCTCCACGACCGAGGGTGAGATCGGCCTCGCGGAAGGCCCTCTCACGAACGTCCTCATCGCCCCGCCCGCCGATCGCCAGAAGCTCATCGGCCAGATCTTCGCGACGGGCAACGCGAGCGGCCTCTCCTCGGGTCACCGCGCGGTCGCCGAGCAGGTCGCCCCGCTGATGACGGGCCTCTCGCAGTACTACATGGGGAAGGCGGCGGGCGCTCCGGCGGAGATGCTCACTGCGGGCGCGACGCAGCTCAACGCAGGCGTCGGCAACGTCGGCAACTACTCGCCGACCGCCTTCCTCGCGAACTCCACGCTCCCGGCGCAGAGCCGCGCGCTCGACTACGTCGCCACGGTCGTCTTCGTCGACTCGGCGGCCGACTATGCGAAGGCGCAGAAGCTCTCGAAGAACCCGGTCCCCTGAGCCCCGAGCCCAGCCGAGCTGCATCGCACGGCCTCGCGCTGTCGCACGCTGCATTCCCCATCGATTCAAGACTTCGCAGGAGTACTGACCATGAACACGACCAACGCAACGCAGGGCGCCGGCTCCTTCGTCTCTCTCTCCTCTTTCGCGACGCAGGGCGGCGGCTCCTTCGTCTCTCTCTCTCCTCTCGCGACGCAAGGCGGCGGCTCCTTCGTCTCTCTCTCCTCTTTCGCGACGCAGGGCGCGGGCTCCTTCTGATCGCGAGCGCCCCATGCGCGGGGCTCGGGCCACGAGGGCTAGAGGAGACGACCGCTGGAGAAGCGTTCGATGGACTCGCGTGTGCGGGCGCACGTCGGGCGGCGCGCGCGGCGTCCTTTCGGCAAAGCAGGTCGTGCGGTGAAGGCGACGGAAGCGCCCTCCGGCAGGACGGTCGAAGCAGGCGACGAGGGGAGTGCGAGGCCCCGAGCCGCCCCGAGCCTCGAGCACCGGACTACCTCGCGCTGCCCGGCGTGTAGTGGCGACGGGACCACTCGCTCATCACGATGCCCGCGGCGATGGCGAGCGGGAGGGAGTGATTCACGCCGTAGATCGGGATGCCGAGCGTGGTCTGGGCGCGGCCCGTCAACGAGCGCGGGAGACCGAAGCGCTCGCTGCCGAAGAGGAGGACCACGTCCTTCGGGAACGCCGGGACGGCGTAGAGGCTCGTCGTCGCGGCGTCCTTTTCGACGCACCAGAGCGGCCGCGCACCGACGTGGGCAAGGAGCGCCTCGTCGTCCGGGACACGGACGATCGATTCGTACTTCTCCATGCCCATGGACGCCTTCTCGTAATACGGGGCGTCGCCGACGAGGATGATCTCGCGCGCCAGGAAACTGTGGGCGACCCGGATGATGGCGCCCACCGCGAAGGCGTTTTCTGCCGCGTGGAGCGCGATCGCGAAGTCGTTGCGGAGCGGCGCCAGGGTCGCACGCACCTCCTCCGGGCTCGCGTCGAGCGGGATCGGCAGCGCCATGTGTTAGATGCTAGCGCCGAAGGGTTGCCACCGCGTCCATGACCGCCGCCGAGCCGATGAGTCCGATCACCGCCGTCCTCCTGGGCGTCGTCGAGGGCGTGACCGAATATCTCCCCGTCTCGTCCACCGGGCATCTCGTGCTCGCGAGTCACCTGCTCGGACAGAAGGGGGAAGGCGCCGGCGCGTTCGACATCGTCATCCAGCTGGGCGCGATCCTCGCCGTCGTCGTGCACTACCGGCGGCTGCTCGGCGCGCGCGTGACGGGGCTCCTCCGGAAAGAGAAGGCGAGCGTGCAGCTCCTCGTCTGTCTCGTCGTCGGCTTCGCGCCGACCGCCGTGCTGGGGCTCGTGCTCCGCAAGAAGATCAAGGCGCTGCTCATGGGGCCACACCCCGTGGCGTGGGCGCTCGTCGTCGGCGGGATTGTGATGATCGGCGTCGAGGCGTACCGCGCCGCGAAGGCGCGCGGGGCCGACAACGAGCAGATCGGCGCCAACGGCCTCGAGCACGTCACGCCGTTGCGTGCATTCTACATTGGTCTCGGTCAATGCGTCTCGATGTGGCCGGGTGCGTCGCGCTCGATGTGCACCATCGTCGCCGGGCAGCTCGCCGGCCTCTCCACCGCGACCGCGGCCGAGTTCTCGTTCCTCCTCGGCCTGCCGACGCTCGGCGCGGCGACGCTCTACGAGATGTACAAGTCGCGCGCGGAGCTCGGCGAGATCGGCGCGATCAACGTCGCCATCGGGCTCGCCGTCTCCTTCGTCGTCGCATGGGCGGTCATCGCCGCCTTCATCGCATACCTGAAGCGACGCGGTCTCGTCCCGTTCGGGATCTACCGCATCGCGCTCGGGTTGATCGTGCTCTGGCTCACCTGGAGCTGAGCCCGATCACTTGACCTTCGTGTCGCCGTCGGTCGAGTCGCCGCCGCACGCGCAGCCGCCGTAGTCGAGCTCGAAGTCGGGGACGCCGCCGCCGCAGGTCGGGCCCTGGCAGCCATCGGGATCCGGCGGGCAAGCCTCCGGATTGTCGTTGGGGCCGCCGCAGCTGTCGTCGCCGCCGCCCGGCGGGACGCCGTGCGTGCCGGACGAAGAGGTGGTCGAGCCGCCGCTGGAGCTGACGCCGGAGGAGGTCTCGCCCGAGCTCGTCTGTGGCGGGATCCCGGACGTGCCCGAGGTGCCCGACGTGCTCGACGTCGTGCCGCTCGAGGACGAGGAGGACGACGACGAGCTGGAGCTGGAAGAGCTGGAGCTCGAGGAGCTGCAGTTACCGCCGTAGCAGTTGCCCGGGGGCTCTTCGCAGCCCGGCGGGACGGTGCCCGAGGTCGTGCCAGAGCTCGACGTGGTGCCGGAGCTGGAGGACGTGGTGCCGGAGCTGGAGGACGTGGTGCCGGAGCTGGAGGACGTGGTGCCGGAGTTGGAGGACGTGGTGCCGGAGCTGGAGGACGTGGTGCCCGAGGAAGAGTTCGGGGGCGGCGGCTGGTAGGTGCGGACGTGGATGCCGTCGTCCGGGGGCGAGCCGCTGGAGCTGGAGCTGGAGCTGCTGCTCGAGCTGCCGCTGTTGCAGTTGTGCGTCTGCGAGCCGACCCAGCCCGTCACCTGATCGGTGCGTGCAATGTACAGCTTGTTGGTCGTGAGGCCGCGGCCCGTGACGACGCCGACGATGTGGTTCTTCTCGTTGAGGACGGCGCCGCCGGTGTCGAGCCGCTCGCCCTGCTGCATGTCCGTCACGTAGGCGTGGGGGAACGTCGAGATCTTGGAGAGCGTCGACGGGAGGTTCGTGCCCGAGTTGAGGCGCGTGACCTTGCCGTTGCCGTCGACGAGGCCGGTCTCGAGGTGCGGATACGCGCCGAGGTGAACGGGCTTGTCGAGGTAGATGACGGCGACGTCGTGCTTGCGCGGATGCGCCCGGTCGCTGTTGTAGACGAGCCAGTCGTAGGTGAGGCCGCGGACGCCGTTGACGGTTCGGCCGTCCGACGTGGTGATCTTCCAGCTGGTCTGCCCTGCGACGAGATGCGCGGCGGTCAGCACGAGCTTCGGTGCGATGAGGATGCCGGAGCCGCCTCCGATCTTGTTTCCGTTCGCGTCCTGAATCGTCAGCGCGACGTTCGCGGAGCGGATGGTCTCCGCAGAGGTGATGTCGTCCGCCTCGTCCGAATCGCCGCAACCCGCCATGGACGCGACGGTGGCCGCGAGGATGGCGCTCATGGCCAAACCGATCACAGAAGCTCGAATCATGACGACAAGTTCTCCACAGGGGTTGCACCTACACCAGGGGTAAGGTGATCCGGTGCGAGATACGTCCTACTTCAACTTTGGCGTCTGTCGACCCGGCGAGAACGAAATTCTTCAACGATTCTATCCATCAAGCTCATCTCGAGGTGGATCGCGCGCGAATCACGGCATGCTTCTCCATGGAACGATGCGGGTTTTTGCCCGGCCCCTGGCACCTCCCTCGCCAAGGGATTTCCTGAAACCTTCGGGTCTCGCACGAACAGAGACGCCTGCGAGAGGCGGCGTCGGTGGGGTGGGCCATCGACATTCCCGATGCCGCCTGGATGGATTTCCTCGCCCGACCAGCCTATGGACGTCGGCTCGGAAAAAGCGCGTCCAAAATAGCGCGCTCGCGACGCTTGACAGGAAAAGCGCCGCGACTAGAGTGCGCGCTCCCCGCGTCTCGGGCGCTACAAAACCGCAGGATCTTCTTCGAATGCCGACGATTAATCAGCTCATCAACCACGGCCGGCTCGCTGCCCGCGTGAAGACCGCGTCTCCGGCCCTCAAGAGCTGCCCGCAGAAGCGTGGCGTGTGCGTCCGCGTCTATACGACGACGCCGAAGAAGCCGAACTCGGCCCTTCGCAAGGTCTGCCGCGTTCGCCTCACGAACGGCATGGAAGTCACCTCGTACATCCCCGGCGAAGGTCACAACCTCCAAGAGCACTCGGTCGTCCTCATCCGTGGCGGCCGCGTCAAGGATCTCCCGGGCGTTCGCTACCACGTCGTCCGTGGCACGCTCGACGCGTCGGGCGCCATCGGTCCGTCCTCGACCAACAAGGCGAACCGCAACCGCAAGCGCTCCAAGTACGGCGTCAAGCGCCCGAAGGCCTGAGCTCCGCTCGGCCAACGCAAAGAATATCGAGACCTAGAGAAGAACAAGAGAGCAAGCTATGCCCCGTCGACGAGAAGTACCGAAGCGCCGCATCATCCCGGACCCCAAGTACAAGGACAAGCTCGTCTCGAAGTTCACGAACACGCTGATGTTCGACGGCAAGAAGGCGGTCGCGGAGGGCATCCTCTACGGCGCGTTCGACGTCATCGGCGAGCGCTTCAAGGAGGATCCGATCGAGGTCTTCCGCAAGGCCCTCGACAACGTCAAGCCGAAGCTCGAAGTGAAGAGCCGCCGCGTCGGCGGCGCGACCTACCAGGTCCCCGTCGAGGTTCGGCCCGAGCGCCGCGTCGCCCTCGCGATGCGCTGGCTCGTTCTCTACTCCCGCGAGCGCGGCGAGAAGACGATGCGCGAGCGCCTCGCTTCCGAGTTCGTCGACGCGGCCAACGGCCGTGGCAACGCGGTGAAGAAGAAGGACGACACGCACAAGATGGCGGAAGCGAACAAGGCGTTCGCGCACTACCGCTGGTGATCGCCCGCTGACCTCGCGGTCGGCTCTCGTCGAAGCCCGCGCCCGAAAGGGACCGCGGGCTTCGCTGCATTGGCGGCCTGCGTGAGCTCGCCCACGTTCCTCGCCATCGGCGGCAAGATCGAGTTTCGCATCGGCTACGACGCGCGCCTCTCGACGCGCGAGGTCGCCGCGAGCGACGTCCACGTCTGTGAGCTCGCCAGCGGCGGCACCGCCGGGCTCGGGTGCGATGTCGCCGTGCTGCGCCTTCGCGAGCCGGTCACCGATGTCACGCCGATCCCCGTCGCCACCACCGCGCTCGGCGCCGACCTCGTCGGCCAGACCTTCACGGGCGTCGGCTACGGGACGCAGGACGCGCGGAGCACGATCCGCGGCACGCGCCGGATGGCCTCGCTGCAGCTCCAGGCCACGACGGGGCCCGGCCTCCACGCCGCGTTCCCGACGTACGAGGAGTTTGCCTCGTTCATCGATCGCGCGGAAGGCGCCGGCTTCGCCGCGTCCAAGGGCGACTACTACCGCGCGCGCTACGATCTCCGGCTCCTCGACGGCTACGAGGCGCAGCTCGGCGGCGCGGCGGGCAACGCGCAGGTCTGTCATGGGGACAGCGGCGGTCCGCTGCTCAAGGTCGTCGACGGGAAGCTCGCGGTCTTTGGCGTCGCGTCCACCGTCGTCGGCGGCGTCAAGGAGGTCTGTCAGAACGCAGGCTCCGTGTATGCGACGTTCGGCTCCTCCGCGCAGACCCTCTTCGCCGCCGCCGCGAGCGATCCTTGTGATGGGGTCCCGGCGGCAGGCGCCTGCGAGGGGGACGTCGCCGTTCGCTGCTCGCGCGCGGACGAGGGCGAGCGGCGCGTTCTCCGCACCGACTGCTCGCTCCTCGCCCAGCGCTGCGACGCCGCCGCCTGCGTCGACTGACGCCGGCGCCCGCTCGCCTCAGTGGTTGGCGTTCGACGTCCTCAGGCACATGTCGCGTGAGGCCGACGAAGGTGCATTCATCATGTATCGCGTGCAGGCAACGCGCGTGCCGAGTCCCGCTCAGTGCTTCTCGCTGACCACTTGCTCGAGCACCCACGCCGCCACCTTGTTGGCGCCCTCCATGTCGTAATGGATCCCGTCGGGGCGGAGAGGATGGGGAGCTCCAGGTTCTTGCATAATACACTGACCCTTGGGGCAGACGCGCTCACCGAGATCGAGGAGCTCGGTGCCAGCGACCGAGGCCGAGGCGCGGCGCAGCACCGCGTTCACGCAGTCGATCTGCCTCTGCTGCTCCTCCGTGTCCCATACGCGTGTCGAGTGGGGCAGGGTGACGACGAACACGCGGGACTTCTCCGCCACGAGCTGCGGCAGGCGCTTCGTGAGCACGCGCTCGTACTGCGCGTCCCATTCGGGGTGGCACGCGTTCACCCAGTCGCCGTTCTGGGCTTCCCAGGGATGGAGGAACGCACCACCGCCGAACATCAGCGTGATGTCGGGATGAAGCTTCCCGACGTCGCTCGCCCACTCGTCGCCGCGACACGTGTCGTAGACCATCGAGCAGCCGTCCTTGCCCTGCAGCTCCACCGTCACGCCGGGCTTGCGCACACCACGGAGCGTCCAGCCGAGCGAGTTCGCGGTCGAGTCGCCCACGATCATGAGCGTGACCTTCGGCTCCGTGCCCGTCGCCTCGGGCGGGGGGAGCATCACCTGCGGATGCGTGACGATGGGACGCGCATGCGTGGAGGAGACGACGAGCGTCACGCAGGCCGCCACCGCCGCTGGCGCGACGATGCCCGGGTGCCCGAACGGAAGCCCGCGCGTCCGGATGGGGCGCTCGAAGAAGCGGTAGCTCACGATCGCGATCGCGAAGGTCGAGGCGAACTGGAGGACCCGCGCCGTGTTCAGGCCGATGTGGAACCGCTCGGGCGTGAGGAACACGTCGATGGGCCAGTGCCACAGATAGAGGCCGTAGCTGATGAGCCCGACGTGCACGAGCGGCTTCAGCGCGAGCACGCGCGCGATGAGGCTCTCCTTGGGGCCCGCGACGGCGCACGCGATCAGCACGAGGCCGGCGAGCTCGGTGAGCCAGAAGCCGCCGCGATAGAGGAAGCGCGACTCGCCGGGCAGTCTCCACCACGCGATGGTCAGGCCCAGCGCGGCCACGAAGCCGAGCGCGTCGAGGAGCTTGGCCTGCGAGGTCGTGAACCTCGTCGTGGGGGGGAGGACGGTCGCGAGGGCGATCCCCGCGAGGATCGCGGTCGCGCGCGTGTCGGTGCCGAAGTACACGCGGGATGTCTTCGCGGGCGTGTAGAGCCAGAGCATCGTGGCGATCGAGGCCGCGATGCCGGCGAGCGCGATCTTGAGGATCGTGCGCTCGCTCCCGCGCCGGAGGGCCCATACCGCGACGAGGGGCCACACGATGTAGAACTGCTCCTCGATGGCGAGGCTCCACGTGTGCTCGAGCGGCGAGGGGGCAGCGAAGAGCTCCCAGTAGCTCCGCTTCGCGAAGATGCCGCTCCAGTTCGCGACGTAGGCGAGGGTCGCGAGGGCGTCGGTGCGGACGCGCGCGAGCTCGTCGGGCTGCGCGAAGAGCCAGCAGTAGAGCGCGACGGCCGGCATGAGGGAGAGCAACGCGGGAAAGAGACGCCGCGCGCGCCGGATCCAGAAGGCGCCGAGCGCGATGGTGCCGGTCGCCTGTTTCTCCGCGATGAGGAGCGACGTGATGAGGTAGCCGGAGAGCACGAAGAAGAGATCGACGCCGAGATACCCGCCGACGAGCAGCTTCCGCGAGTGGAAGAAGAGGACGCCGAGGAGCGCGAGGCCGCGGAGACCATCGAGGGCGGGGAGATGCGGGATCGTGCCGGGCCGGCTCATTTCCAGGAGCCATTCTCGAGCCAGGGTTCGCCCTCGTAGTCCTTCACCGTCGTGTCGTCGCGCAGCCAGACGTGCACGTCACCGAACGACTTCGCCTGGTGGTAGTGCGCCGCGACCCACGTCGCGTTCTCCATGCAGCAATAGCGGAAGTCGTCCCAGGCGGACTCGATGAACGAGATGAGCGGCGAGTGATCGATGAACACGAAGGCCTCGGGCGGCGCCGCCTTCAGGCGCTCGAGCATGTCCTTCGTGTGCGCGGCCTTGCCTGCGAGGATGCGGCCCTTGTCGGCGTCCGTCGGGTGGGCCCACCACCCGCCGTCGAGGGCGGCGTCGACGTTGAGATCGTACGAGTAGATGTACGGCGTCGCGCTCCGGCGCTTCGCGAGGAAGAGGAGGTACGGGTCCATCCCGTAGACCTGAACGCGCGAGCTCGGCGACGTGTTTGCGGCGAGGTAGTCGCCGGCCTGATGGAGCTCCCACGGGAAGAAGTCGTACGTCTTGAAGGTGTCGAACCACTCCTGTTCCGCGCGCTTCTCCGCCGTCTCGCCGCCCGCGAGGATCCATACGTTTCGCGTGTGCGTGCTGAGGCGCATGCTCGACGCGATGAAGAGGCCGAAGCCGACCGTCGCGCCGAGCGCGAGGAGTCGCCCCAGCGGCTTCTTCCGCGGCGCGAAGCGGAAGCGCTCCCACAGATAGACGAGGAGTACACACCAGCAGAGGTGCGTCGACGCGGTGAGCGGGTGGAAGTGGTAGCCAAACCCCTTCGCTTGCGCGAGGACGACCGCGAGCCCCGTCACCGGCGCGAGCGCGAGGACGAGCATGCGACGCGGGAGCTCGCGCATCGCGACGAGCCCGAAGACGGCGCACGACGCGGCGATCGCGAGCGTGGTCACGCCGAGCGGGCCTTCCTCGCCGAGGATCTCGTGCGGGCTCTTCGGCCAGATGAAGCGATACATCTGCGGCACGTCGCGCAGCGTGATGCGGAGGAACCCGAGGAGATCGCCGTAGCGGAGCAAGAAGAGGAGGGGGACGACGCAGCCGAGCGCGCTTCCGAGGACGAAGAGCCCGAGGCGGCGCCTCCTCGGGAGCGTCTGCTCGGAGTCGAGCATGAGCGCGCCGAGCTGCATCAGCGAGAAGAAGACGAACGCGGGCTTCGAGAAGAGCGTGATCGCGGTCAGCGCGGAGAAGACGACGATGCGACGTTCGGGCTTCGCGCCGGGGCGCATCGCCTGCAGCGCCAGCGAGGGAAGCAGGAACCAGTCGCAGAAGCTCTCGCGCTGCGCCTGGTTCCAGTAGAGGTAGAGCCCGTACTGCCCGGCGAGCACGACCCACCCCGCTGCGGCCCAGGCAAGCCGCTCGAGCGCGGCCGGCCTCTTCTTCGTGAGGATGCCCGGGAGCATCGACGCCGCGATCGCGAACGTGATCCCCGTCACGAGGTGATCGAGCACGTGGAACCGGTGCTCGTCGCCTCCGCCGAGGCGGAGGAAGATCATGTGAATGAGGTGGGTGAGCGGTCCGTTCACGTCGCGGACGTCGCGGTAGTCGACGTCGCCCTGGAAGAGCGCCCAGGCGATGTACTGGAAGATGCCCTGATCGCGGCCGATGGTCGTCAGCGTGGCCCGCTTCGTCGCGTCGATGACCCACCAGGCGGGGATGAGCGCGAGGAGGACCGGCCCGAGGAGCGACCGGCCGAGCTCGACCCGCTTCTTGTTGGGCAGATAGAGCGCGAGCCAGTCGTCCCACGACGCCCTCGCTCGCTCGCCACGAGGCGGTCCAGATCCGCCAGACTTCCCCTCGGCATGGCGGCGCCGTCCGGAGACCGGCGGCTCGTCCGGCGGGAGGTCGGGCTCGGCCATCGCGCGCGGACCTTAGTGACGGGCTGGCGGCGCCGCTACTGGAGCTGCACGAGAAGCGCATCGTCGGCGATGACGCATTCGTACATGGTGAGGAGGAACGTGAGCACCGTGCCGTCACTGCTCGGAGTGAAGAACGCGCCGAGTCGTGAGTAGATGCCGCGGGAGACGCTGCCGGTCGAGGTGGGACCGACCTCCGCGTTCGTGCGCATCCCGAGCAGCTCTGGCTCCCGCGCGCCCCCGTCCTCGGCGACCGTGCGGACCCAGACCTCCGCGTAGAAGCGCTCGCCGGCCTTCACGTTCCGAGTCACGCCGAAGAGGAGGAGCCCGCTGCTCGTGGTCGGACACACCTTGCAGGCACCGCTGCCGCGATGGGGGACCGAGCTCGAGTCGAGGGCCGCCGCGTTCCCCGACCAGCCCGCGCAGCCGAGCTCGAAGTCGCTGTTGGAGAGGAGGTTCGGCCCGTGCGCCGGCAGCCCGTCACCGGCATCCGGCGGCTCGGCGTCCAAGCTCGAGTGTGGGGCGCTGCGGTCCTCGCCCGCATCCTCGAGACGGGAGCCATCGATTTCAGGGGCGAACGCATCGCTGGCGTCGGCGGGGACGGTCGAATCCGTCGTGTAGTCGTTCCCGCAGGCGAGGGGGACGAGACCCATGAGCACAGCGAGAAGCGCTACACGTGGAGCCCGAACGACCATCGTGCCCCATTCTAAACGCCGCTCGGCCTTGACAGGGCAGGACTCCTCGGTAATAAAGCGCTCCCCCACTCTCAGGAGTGGCACGTCTACTAGAGAGCAAATCACGCAAATTCCGATGGTTATCTCGACATAAGGACCGGGTTACCCCATGTCACGGAAGTGAAGCTTCTTCACTCCCCGAAGTGAAGCTTCTTCACTTCGACCTGAAGCGGTACCTCGGACCCTCTCTGGACTAACCGGCAAACAGGCCGGCTCCGCCCTCGAACGAAGGCGGAAGGACCCAGAGGGGGTTTCGTGTCTCTAGCACTCGAAGAACTCGAAAGAACCCCTCCACCATGCCCCGTGAATATTCGCTCGAAAGGACCCGAAACATCGGGATCATGGCGCATATCGACGCGGGTAAGACCACGACGACCGAGCGCGTCCTCTATTACACGGGCGTCAACTACAAGATCGGCGAGGTCCACGAGGGCGCGGCGACCATGGACTACATGGTCCAGGAGCAGGAGCGCGGCATCACGATCACGTCCGCGGCGACGAACTGCTTCTGGAAGCCGGAGCACGGCCCGCACAAGGACGTCACCCACCGCATCAACATCATCGACACGCCAGGCCACGTCGACTTCACGATCGAGGTCGAGCGCTCGCTCCGCGTCCTCGACGGCGCCGTCGCCGTCCTCGATGGTGGCAACGGCGTCGAGCCGCAGACCGAGACGGTCTGGCGTCAGGCCGACAAGTTCCGCGTTCCGCGCATCGTGTTCGTCAACAAGATGGACAAGATGGGCGCGGACTTCGAGATGAACGTCAACTCGATCAAGGAGCGCCTGGGCGTCACGCCCGTCGCGATCCAGTGGCCGGTCGGCGAGGAAGACCAGCACAAGGGCGTCGTCGACCTCATCACGATGAAGGCCGCCATCTTCGACGACTCGACGAAGGGCCAGAAGTTCAAGTGGGAAGAGGTCCCCGCGGACATTCGCAAGAAGTGCGAGGAATACCGCGAGAAGATGATCGAGGCGTGCGCCGACGTCGATGACGACGTCATGGCGAAGTACATGGACGGCAAGATCTCGGACATCACCGAGGCCGAGCTCGTTCGTGCGCTCCGCAAGGGCTGCACGTCGTTCAAGTTCTTCCCCGTCCTCTGCGGCTCGGCGTTCAAGAACAAGGGCGTCCAGCTCCTGCTCGACGCGGTCGTGAACTACCTCCCGTCGCCGATCGACATCCCGCCGGTGCAGGGCGTGAACCCGCACAACGACAAGCCGGAAGAGCGCAAGGCGGACGACAAGGAGCCGTTCGCGGCCTACGCGTTCAAGATCATCAACGACCCGCACGGCAACCTCACGTTCTTCCGCGTGTACTCGGGCACCATCCAGTCCGGCACGATGGTCATGAACAGCACGCGCGGAAAGCGCGAGCGCATCGGCCGCATCCTCCGTATGCACGCCAACAAGCGCGAGGAGCTCACCGAGGCCGACTCGGGCAACATCTACGCGGCGGTAGGCCTCAAGGACACGCGCACGGGCGACACGCTCTGCGACGAGAAGAAGGCGATCCTCCTCGAGAAGATGATCTTCCCGGAGCCCGTCATCTCGATCGCCGTCGAGCCGAAGACGAAGGCGGACGTGGAGAAGCTCGGCGTCGCGCTGCAGAAGCTGGCCACGGAGGACCCGTCGTTCCGCGTCCACACGGACGAGGAGTCGGGCCAGACCATCATCAGCGGCATGGGCGAGCTCCACCTCGACATCATCTGCGACCGCCTCAAGCGCGAGTTCAACGTCGAGTCGAACATCGGCAAGCCCGAGGTCGCGTACCGCGAGGCGATCGCGAAGAAGACGCCCTGCGAGTACAAGTACGCGAAGCAGTCCGGCGGGCGCGGCCAGTACGGCCACGTCGTCATGACGATCGAGCCGACGGAGCGCGGCACCGGCTACGTGTTCGAGAACGCGATCGTCGGCGGCGTGATCCCGAAGGAGTTCATCCCGGCCATCGAGAAGGGCGTCAAGGAGGCGATGGCGCGCGGCGTCCTCGCCGGCTTCCCCCTCGTCGACATGAAGGCGACCCTCACCGACGGCAGCTACCACGACGTCGACTCGAGCGCGGCGGCGTTCGAGATCGCGGCGTCACTGTGCTTCCAGGAGGGCGCGAACAAGGCGGGGCTCCACCTCCTCGAGCCCGTCATGAAGAACGAAGTCGTCGTCCCCGAGCAGTACATGGGCGACGTCATCGGCGACCTCAATTCCCGTCGCGGGAAGATCCTCGGCATGAGCCAGCGCGGCAACGCGCAGGTCATCGATTCCGAGGTTCCGCTCGCGGCAATGTTCGGTTACGTGACCGACCTCCGCTCCCTCACGCAGGGTCGCGCGACGTCGTCGCTCCACTTTTCGCATTACGCACCCGTACCCGCGGCCGTCCAGGAGGCGGTCGTGGCACGAGTGAAAGGCACCGCGCGATAGCGCGATAAAACGGTAAGGATCATGGCCAAAGAGAAATTCAATCGTACGAAGCCTCACGTCAACGTCGGCACCATCGGTCACATCGACCATGGCAAGACGACGCTCACCGCGGCGCTCGTGAAGGTCCAGTCGACGAAGGGTCTCGCGAAGGTCATCAGCTACGCCGATATCGCCAAGGGCGGCACGGTCCGCGATGCCACGAAGACGGTCACGATCGCCGTCTCGCACGTCGAGTACGAGTCGCCGACGCGCCACTACGCGCACGTCGATTGCCCGGGCCACGCCGACTACATCAAGAACATGATCACGGGCGCGGCGCAGATGGACGGCGCGATCCTCGTCGTGTCGGCGCTCGACTCGGTCATGCCGCAGACGCGCGAGCACGTCCTCCTGGCCCGCCAGGTCGGTCTGCAGCGAATCGTGGTCGCGCTGAACAAGTGCGACGCGGTCGAGGACAAGGAAATGCTCGACCTCGTCGAGATGGAAGTCCGCGAGCTCCTCACGAAGAACAAGTTCGACGGCGACAACGCGCCGGTCGTCCAGGTCGCCGCGTTCCCGGCGCTCAACGGCGATGCGAAGTGGTCGGAGTCGATCGGCAAGCTGATCGAGGCCCTCGACACGTACATCCCGGACCCCGTCCGCGACATCGACAAGCCGTTCCTCATGGCGATCGAGGACGTGTTCTCGATCAAGGGCCGCGGCACGGTCGTCACGGGTCGCGTCGAGCGCGGCGTCGTGAAGACGGGCGAAGAGGTCGAGATCCTCGGCTTCCGCGAGACGCGCAAGACGACGGTCACGGGCGTCGAGATGTTCCGCAAGCTCCTCGACGAGGGCCGCGCGGGCGACAACGTCGGCGTTCTCCTCCGCGGTATCGAGAAGAACGACGTGGAGCGCGGGCAGATCCTCTGCAAGCCGGGCACGGTCACGCCGCACAAGAAGTTCGAAGGCGAAGTCTACGTCCTGAAGAAGGAAGAGGGCGGCCGTCACACGCCGTTCTTCACCAACTACCGTCCGCAGTTCTACATGCGCACGACGGACGTGACCGGCACCTGCCACCTGCCGGAAGGCACCAAGATGGTCATGCCGGGCGACAACGTCACCATGACGATCGAGCTCATCACGCCGGTCGGTATCGAAGAGCAGATGCGCTTCGCGATCCGCGAAGGCGGCCGCACCGTCGGCGCCGGCATCGTGACCAAGATCATCGAGTAAGCAGAAGGATCACCAGCATGGCCTCCGCCACCACCATCCGTATTCGCCTCCGGGCGTTCGATCACCAGCTCCTCGACAAGTCGGCCAACGACATCGTCGAGACCGCGAAGCGCACGGGCGCGCGCGTGGCGGGTCCGATCCCCCTTCCGACCCACATCTCGCGTTACACCGTCCTCCGCGGACCGCACGTCGACAAGAAGTCGCGCGAGCAGTTCGAGATCCGGACGCACAAGCGCCTCCTCGACATCCTCGAGCCGACCCAGCAGACCCTCGACGCTCTGATGAAGCTCGATCTGTCCGCCGGCGTCGACGTCGAGATCAAGTCCCCGCGCTGAAAACAAACCTGAGTAAAGCAACATGGCAACCATCGATGTTTTCAATCTGAAGCGCGAGAAGGTCGGCACCGTCGACCTTTCGGACGAGGTCTTCGGGGCCGAGGTCAAGGAGCACCTCTTCTACGAAGTCGTGAAGGCGCAGCTCGCGAGCAAGCGTCAGGGCTCGGCGACGGCCAAGAACCGCTCGGCGGTCTCGGGCTCGACGAAGAAGCTCTACAAGCAGAAGGGCACCGGTAACGCGCGCCACGGAAGCAAGCGCGCCCCGACGTTCGTCGGTGGCGGTCAGGCTCACCCGCCGCGCAACCGCGACTGGTCCTACCGTCCGCCGCGCCAGGTTCGCCTGGGCGCGCTCGTCTCGGCGCTCTCGAAGTTCCAGAAGGAAGGCCGCCTCGTCGTGGTCGACCGCTTCGAGCTCGCGGAGATCAAGACGAAGGCCCTCCTCGGCCACCTCGCCGCGCTGAAGACGGACAAGAAGGCCCTCGTGGTCGACGTCGCGGGCAACGAGAACCTCAAGCTCTCGATCCGCAACTGCGAAGCTCACCAGTTCCTGCCCCCCGAGGGCGTGAACGTCTATGACCTCCTGCGCCACGACACGCTCGTCCTCTCGAAGGACGCGGCGAAGGCGCTCGAGACCCGCTGCCTGACCCGTACGGGCCAGAGCGGCGAGAAGAAGGCAGGCTGATTATGAACGCACTGAAGTCGGAATCGGTCATCCGTAAGCCGATCTTCCTCACGGAGAAGAGCAACACGCTCCGCGGGAAGAATCAGGTCGTGTTCGAGGTCCTCCGCGACGCGAACAAGGTCCAGATCAAGGAAGCCGTTCAGAAGCTCTTCTCCGTGAAGGTGAAGAGCGTGAACACCATGGTTTACCGCGGTAAGGATCGCCGCATGGGCCGTGGCTACGCGAAGATGCAGAACTGGAAGAAGGCCGTTGTGACGCTCGCCGATGGCGAGAACATCGACTTCTTCGCCGAAGCGAGCGAGAGCTGAAATGGGTATCAAGCAATACAAGCCGACGAGCCCGGCTCGTCGCTACTACTCGGGCTACGACTTCAAGGAGCTCACCAAGGGCAAGCGCCCCGAGCGCTCCCTGACCGAGCACCAGACGTCGACTGGCGGTCGTAACGCGCATGGCCGTATCACGAGCCGCTTCCGCGGCGGTGGACACAAGCAGCGCTACCGCATCATCGACTGGCGTCGCGACAAGATCGGCGTGCCGGGCGTGGTGTCGGCGATCGAGTACGATCCCAACCGCACCGCGCGCATCGCGCTCATCAACTACACGGACGGCGAGAAGCGCTACATCCTCTGCCCCGACGGCCTCACCGTCGGCGACAAGGTCATCGCGTCGCGCAACGCCGACATCAAGCCCGGCAACTCGATGCCGCTCCGCTACATCCCGCTCGGGACGACGGTGCACAACATCGAGATGCGCAAGGGCAAGGGCGCGCAGCTCGTCCGCTCCGCCGGCTCGGGCGCGGTCCTGATGGCCAAGGACGGCGACTACGCGCAGATCCGCATGCCGTCGGGTGAGGTCCGCAAGATTCATCAGGACTGCCAGTCGACGGTCGGCCAGGTCTCGAACATCGACCACGCGAACATCTCGCTCGGCAAGGCCGGTCGCGTTCGCTGGATGGGCAAGCGTCCACACAACCGCGGCGTCACGATGAACCCGGTCGATCACCCGATGGGCGGCGGCGAAGGCCGTACGTCCGGCGGTCGTCACCCCTGTTCGCCGTGGGGTCAGCTCTCCAAGGGCCAGAAGACGCGCAACAACAAGCGCACGGACTCGATGATCATCAAGCGCCGCGGTCAGAAGTAAGCGCCAGGGAATAAGGAAAGAACAATGCCTCGTTCAATCAAGAAGGGCGCTTTCATCGACGGTCATCTCATGGAGAAGATCGCCGCTGCCCAGGCGACCCAGTCCAAGAAGGTCATCAAGACGTGGTCGCGCCGCAGCACGATCACTCCGGAAGCGGTCGGCCTCACGTTCGCCGTCCACAACGGACGCAAGTTCGTGCCGGTGTTCGTCACGGAGAACATGGTCGGGCACAAGCTCGGCGAGTTCGCCCCGACGCGCACGTTCCACGGCCACCAGGGCGACAAGAAGGCGAAGGGCCCCGCGCCCAAGGCCGCTCCCGCCAAGTGAGCCGCTAGCTTCGCGAGAAGCTACGAGCATCGAAGGCCTCGCGAGTGATCGCGGGGCCTTCGTGCATTTGGCGTCCTCGCGGCCTTGGATCGCCTCAGCGCTTCAGGGGATCGCGCCGCTCAGCTGCTGCTGGAGCACGGCGTCGACGGCGCCGCCCGCGGCGGGCTTCGGCGGAGCGGCCGCCGGCTTCGCGGGCTCCGACTTCGGCGCCTCGGCCTTCGCCTCGGCCTTCGGCGGCGCGGCGACGGGCGTCTCGATCTTCGCCGTGCGATGCGTGCGCTTTGCGACCTTCGACTCGGTCTTCGCTTCGACCTTCGGCTCGGCCTTCGTTTCGGCCTTCGGCTCCGACGGCTCATCGGCCGCCGGGGTCGGGGCAGGGGCCTCGGCCTTCGGCGCCGCTTCCGTCTTTGCGATGGGTGTGACCGTGATGAGGTCGAGGGGAAGTGGGGGCGGGGAGCTCTTCGCGACGGGAGGAGGCGGCGCCGCGGCGGCCATCTTCGCTTCTTGGTGGTGGACGTACCAGAACGCGCCGCCGCCCATGACGCCCGCGAGCGCCACCGCTCCGAGCACGATGCTGACGATCGCGCCGCCACGCTTCTTCGTGGGTGTCGTCGAGGCGGGCGTGACCGGCCTTGCGCTCTGTGGCGGCGCATCGATCGTCACGCCGCGAGCCGTGGACGGAGGTCCGTTCACGAGGAACTCGCCCGGAGTCGGCACGCGCGCCGATACGGGCGCGGCCGATCCATTTCGCGGGATCGACTGCACGCCCGACTCGAGCGGTGCGAGCGCGACCGGCATCTGGCCGCTGCTCTTGGCGACCTCGTCGAGGCCCGTATCAATCGACTCGCGGAGGAGCGCGCCGAGGTCCGTTGCTACAGAAACGTCCGTCGTCATGAAGCCACTCCATGGTGACGATCATGGCGTGCGAGCGCAATCCAACGGAGCGTATCCGCTCGAGTTTTGGGGGGTCTCCGCGTACGTCAGGTGCCGGTGTCGGCGTCCTGTCCCGAGTCGACCGGGCCGCCACTGCTGCCCGAGTCGGTGCCCGTACCGGTGTCCGGCATCGTCCCACCCGAGTCCTTGGGACCGCTGTCCTTCGGCCCCGCGTCGGTCTTGGCGTCGACGCCTGCGTCCTTCGGGGGCGGCGGGCCCGCGTCGCGCACACACGCGGCGCCGGCATCGCGGCAGTTGGCGGCGCAGGTCGTGTACTTGCCCTCCTGCACGTTGTCGCCGACGACGAAGGCTCGCTGCGCGAGGAGCGCGGGGACGACGAGCTCGACGTCGCCGGCGCTCACGCCCTTGTCCTTCAGCACCTGCCGATAGCGCTCGACGAAGGCGTCGAAGTCGGCGTCGGAGAGCGTGTCGTCGATCGGCCGGGTGCATACGACGCCGTCGTCGTCCTTGTAGCCGCCCTGCAACGTGGTGCCGTCGCACTGGAAAGAGGCGGTGACGAAGGCCTGGAAGCACTGGATGCCGTGGTTCTGCGTCGTCGTCTGGATGACGGTCTGCGAGATCCGGCAATCGAGCTTCACCGTCTGCAGCACCGCGAGCGCGAGCTGCTGCGCTGTGGCCACGCCGCCATAGCTCGCGCAGATCGGCGCGCCGTTCGCGTCGGTCAGCGCTTCACCGTCCGGGCCGAGGCCTGGACCCGTGCCGAGATCGAGCTCGCGGCGCGGCACGACTGGGTTCGCGTCGTCGACGGCGCACGCGTAGCCGAGGAGGAGCCAGCTCGCGCAGAACGCGGGGAAGAGGACGCTTCGGATCGAGCCTTTCGCTTTGCGCATTTCCGCCTACTCCTTCGGAAAGATGGCCGCCCGCGTACACGCGTTCAGATCGATCGGCGTCTGATCGCTCGCCCGTAGCCACGAAACGATACACGTTTCGGAGTCGTCACCACGACGGATAGGTTGCCCGCCCTTGTGACTCTCGATGGCGAGCGGCTTCTTCAGGACGAGCAGCTCGTAGGGGTCACCACCCGCGAACACCTCCTCCGTCCGCTCCGGCTCGAGGCCGAGGATCGACTGGTAGTTGGCGATGCGCTCGGCGGTCGAGGTGTCACCCGCGCCCGTGCGCAGCCCCGCGTCGTTCGGGAGGCGGAGACCATTGACTGAATAAATTCGCAGGTTTCGCCCCGTCGCGCCGTGGCAGTCGAGGGAGCCGCAGTGCTTCTCGAAGACGGGGCTCACGAGGGTCTCGAACGGGGCGAGACGCGCGCGCGCGGTGGCGGGCTGGCGCTCGATGGCCCCCTTGTCCGGAGCGCTGCATCCGAGGAGCACGAAGGCGGCGATGCCGATGGTGCGCTTCATTTCGTACCTGGCCTCACGGGGTCGACCGGGCACGCCGGATCGCCGTCCGGGAGCCCCGGCTCGTCCGTGGCGAAGAGATAGATATGAGGCATCTGCGAGAGCGGATCGGAGACGAAGGTCTTGTGGCACGCGCCGCAGTCGCCTTCGCGCCCGATCGGGGTCTGCATGGAGCGGCGCACACCGTTCTTCTGGATGTCGACGATGATCGGGAAGTGGGGCGTCCAGTCCGTCGTCTTGACGAAGAAGTTGCCGACGCAGTTCGTCTTCGCGATGAACTTGCTGCCGTCCGAGTCGGTGAGGAGCACCTCGACGCCGTTCACGCCGACCTGGCGATTCGGCTGAGCGAACACGGTGCCACCGAGCGCGAAGGGATGATCCGAGGACTGACCGTCCTCCCGGTGGCACGTGACGCAGCGCTGTCCCGGACGGTGAAGCTCGCCGACCGGGACGCGATCGACCTCGTTGCCCTGCTCCGCGGCCTGGTTGTCGAGGTACTTGTCCGCGCACGACGCGAGCAGCGCGAGCGACATGGCGAGCACGGAGCGCTTCGTTCCGCTCATTCGAAGTCTCCTTCGATGCCGATGGTGCCGTAGCCCGCCAGGCGGTCGGTGACGTAGAGCGAGTCGAGGTAGTGGTTGTAGAGCGCATCCGCGCTCGCGAAGAGGCCGAGCTGCAGCTTCGACTCCGCGCTCGTGATGGCGATGCGGCCCGTGCCGCCGAGCGTGACGCCGAACATCGGACTGAGCTCGCGGTCCGACGTGCGGAAGGCAGGAATGCTCGCGTAGCCGTCCGCGTCGAGGATGGCGCCGTAGATACGACGGTAGAACTTCGCCGGCGTCTGCGCGTGGACGTGGACGTGCGGGCCGACGCGGAAGCGCTTGATGTCGACGAGCCAGCGGGCGTCGGTCGACGTGGCCATGATGCCCCAGGTGTCGCGATAGAGGCGCTCTTCGAGGCGTAGCGTGGAGCGACCGCCGATGCGGCGGATGTAGCGCGAGGCGACGCTCAAGCGCTGGCGATCGAGCGGGAGCTGCTCGAGCGGCTTCGTCGGTAGGCGCGCGGCGTTGACCTCCGCTGGCGACGCGCCCTTCGGCACCGTGACGCCCGGCTCGAAGAGCGCGATGTAACGATAGGGCTTCGACTGCTCGCCATCCTCGAGCTGGAGCTCCGCGCCGAAGACGAGGACCGAGGCGGCGTCGAGGAGGAACGTCGACGCCGCGGTGATGTCGTGGACGTAGAAGTCGCGACTGAAGACGTCGTAGTCGGTGCCGGCGCGGCCGAGCGTGTTCCACGTGAACGAGTAGCCGAGCGACGGCGTGATGGACTTCTCGCGAAAGTCCCCGAGGCCGGTGACACCGATCGTGCGCGAGATGTAGTCCTTCTCGGTCGAGTAGTGCGCCGCGAGCTGGGCGCCGTAGTTGTTCGGCTTGTAGCCGCCCGTCAGCGCGACGTCGTGGCGGAGATCTGCGAAGCGGCGCGAGGCGCTCGCGACCACGTCCGGCGAGGCGGCGGTGACGACGTCGATGAGGTACGAGCCGCCGACGTTCCAGCCCTGCGTCGGCGAGGCGACGTTGGCGCGCACGGCGGGCGACAGGACGTGCACGTCGAGGGTGTCGGTGTAGCCGCTCATCTCGAGGCTCGCGTGAGCCACGAGCGCCTTCTGCTGCTGCGGCAGACACATGAGGATGTCCTCCTGCGTCTTGGCGGAGACCATGCACTCGAGCTGCCCCTGCGTCATCGCGGCGGGCTTCAGCTTCACGCGCGCGGTCGCGATCTCGCCCTCCGCGAGCTTGATCGTTTCGTCGCTCGAGACGCGGGCGCCGCGGAGCACGCCCTCGGCGTGGATACGGTGCTCGCCCGGATCGACGGTGAAGACCTCGCCGAGGCGGGCCTCCGGGATGGGGCGGTCGTCGAACGTGACCTTGAGGTCGACGACCTCGACGGGGCGCTCGAACTTGAGGTGACCGAGGCGCGGCAAGAGCGCGGTGACGCGCTCCTGGATCGTCTTGGCGAGGTCGGCGTCGCCGATCTGGCGCGCGCGGTCGAGCGCCTTCGCGTCGTCCTTGAGGGAGTCGACGAGCTTGCCCGTCTTCTCCTTGCACTGCGCGACCTGCATGCGCGTGAAGGCGTTGTCTTCGACGGCGATCGAGGCCTCGCCCTTCTCGATGCACTCCGCCCACTTCTCGCCGAGCGCGGACTCGTAGGACTGCTTGAACCCGGCGTAGGCGTTCTTGAGGATCCAGCCGGCGCGACGCACGTCGTCTTGCTCGGGCGCGACCGCGACCCACGCCTTTCGTGCGTCGGTGAAGCTGGTGGTGGCTATGGGGAGGAACGGATCGTACGTGAGCGCGAGCGACCACTCCTTCTTCGCCTCCTCGTTCTTGCCGTCGTGCGCGGCGACGAGGCCGAGCGCGCCGTAGGCTCGGCCGAGCGCTCGGTTCGTGCAGCTCTTGCACTTGTCGACGAGCGCGCGGATCTTGGCGCCGTTCGGCGCGGTCGCCTCGCCGGCGTAGACCTTCTCGACGACGGTCGAGAGCGCGGCTTCGTCCTTGTCGGCGGCGTGTACGGCGGTGGGGAGGAGGAGCGCGGCGAACAGGGCCGCGCCGAGGGCTCGTCGCTTCACCGTGGCGCACCGCATTTGAGCCAGGTGTCGATGACGCAGAGCTCTTCAGGGGTGGGATCGGCGCCGGGGGGCTTCGGCATCTTGGAGCCGCAGCCGCCTTGCAGGCTGCAGAGCATGCGCGCGTTCGGCGGGTCGACGCCGATCGGGAGGTACGGCTTACCGTCGATCTGGATGGCGGAGAGTGACTCGAAGCACATGTCCGGGGTATCGCACTTGATCGCGGGCGCGCTCACGGAGCCGTGGCAGGCCACGTCCGAGCATTTCCACGGTCCGATGGCGGTCAGGTAAGGATAGATGTCGACGTCGAACGAGGGACAGCCGCCGTCGTAATTCGCGGCGCATCCCGAGATCACGGGCGTGACCCCCGCCTCGCCCGGGAGATTCTGGCGCGACAGCGTGTTCGGGTTACCGAACTCGGTCGTGTCTTCTTCGATACAGCCCGTCGCCGACAGATACAGAGCGCCGGCGAGGGCCGAGAGCAGGCCGGCGGACCCGACCCAGTAGCGTCGCACGCGCGGCAGCATACACAATCACGCGAGCGCTGCGGTGATGACCTTACCCTTGGTGATCTGATCGTCGAGGACGGCGGCGGAGACACCCACGGCGCGGCCGAAGGTCTTGCCCACGGACTCGAGGGTCTCCTCGAAGGGGACGTCGCCGGCCTCGTTGGCGGCGCCGGTGGCCGAGTCGAACCCGGTCGCCTGGTAGTCGAACTGGTTCTTTTGCAGCTTCACTCCGCCGATCACGCCCGCCTTGAGGTTGGCGCCGATCATGACGGTACAGTGATGGTTCGCGTTGTGATTGCGGCCGTTCGGCTCGTTGGAGTGCGCCTTCGTCGACAGGGTGCGACCGAAGACGTTCTGGATCGCGATCGTGACCTGGTCCTGGAGGCCGTACTTGACGAGCTTGGTGTAGAGGTCTCCAAGCGCCGTCACGCTGGCGATCGTCTCGCGCGTCTCTCCGGCGAGGTTCGTGTCGCCGTGGTTGTCGCCGCCGAAGCTGTAGCCCGCCACGAGGACGGGGCTGACGTTCATCTTGAAGAGCACGGCGGCCGCGGTGTTGAGGTCGTTGCGACCGCCGCCCCTGACCGTCGCGAGATCGGTGAGGAGGTCCTGCGAGAGCGTGCGCGCCTCGTTCTGCGAGAGCGCGTAGCGATCCAGCATGTCCTTTTGCGCCTTCGTCCCGCTCTCCTTCATCATCGCGTTGAGCTGGTCGAGGTGCGTGTCCCGGATCTTCTGGAGGTTCAGGAGCGGACCGGTCGGCGCGAGGAGCACCGCCTGGAGGCTCGACGGCGTGAGCACGGGCTGCACCGCGCCGTTGAACGTGATGAGGTTGTTCGACAGGACGACCGGGTTCGCCTGCACCGTGGAGAGACACGGCTTCAGGTTCTTCGCGAAGAGGGAGATGAGCATCTCCTGGCGCTGCACCGCGCCCTGGAGCCGATTCACCTTCGCGTGATCGCCGTGCGAGTTCGTGTACGTCGAGTGGTGGAAGAAGACGGCGCGGTTCAGGAGCTCCGGCTGGAGGTTCGCCCACGGCGTGGCCGCCTTCACCGTCTTGCCGCCGAGGGTCATGTCCTTCGGCGCCATCGCGGGATCGGCCGAGTGATAGATGCCCGGGTCGTCGAACGTGCCCGGGACGTTCGCGTTGAGCGGATCGCCCGAGCCCGACGTCAGGAAGAACACGTACTGCGGCTTCGTGCAGGCCGGCGGCGGATCGGCCGCCTTCGCCTCCTTGATGCCGCTGAAGAACGAGACCGGAAGGCCGGTCGCGAGGGCGCGAAGGCCGACCGCGCCGGCGCCGAACATGGTCGAGAGGAGAAGCTTGCGACGAGAGACGTTCATCTTGTCCTCCTTACATTCCGACAACGACGCTGGTGGGCGAGAGGCACGCCAGCTGGAAGGTGGATTTGAGCGACTCGGTGGGGTTCGACTTCGCCGCGATCGACTGGTCGTAGTTGTCCTGCAAGATCGCCTTCGCCTTCGCGTGGCGCGGATCCGAGGGCACGATGCCCATCACGGTGGTGACGAAGTCCTCGAGCGCGCCGGGGACGTCCGTGCTGACGTACTTCGGCGTGAGCGGGGGCTTCGCATCGATGACGAGCTTGCTCACCTCGGTGCAGATCGACTCGGTCGCCTGACGGAAGAAGAGGTCGGGGTTGGTGGCGAGCGACGGGAGCGCGAACGTGCGGTAGTAGCCGTCCGCCGGGAGGAGGAGGGCACGGTCGCGGATCGTGCGCTGGTTCGTCGACGGCCGGATCGAGGTCTGGGCGCAGACGTCGTCGAGGCCGAGGCGGAACGACAGCGACGCGCAGAACTGATCGCGCCGCGCGATGCTGAGGATGACGCCGTTCGTCTTGGTCGTCTCCGTCTCGCTCGCCCAGGTGATGAGCGGCGAGGCGAAGGTCTCGCGGACGAGCGTCTTGAAGTCGTAGCTCGCGTCCTTGAAGGCCTTCGCGATGCGGGTGACCTCGGGGTCGGACTCGATGACCGGCGTGGAGTTCGCCCAGAACGCGAGCTTCGACGTCCAGGCCGTGCCGACGCGCGGATGCGCCGCGAAGATGGCGGCGAGATCGCCGACGCCCTTGCCGGTCTGCGTGACGCCCTCGAACGAGAAGCCGGCGGGCGAGTTCGCGACGAGCGGGTCGGTCTGGTCGGAGTAGTAGAGCGTCCAGGAGTTCCGGAAGAACTGCTTGTACGGGTCGAGCTGGATGTGACAGGCCTGGCAGGCCGGGTTCGCGGCGTGGTCGGCGTCCGTGGCGTCTACGGGGAACTTCGCGTCCTGCCCCTCGCCATCGATGCTCTTGCCGATGCCGACGATCAGCGCCTGGTTCGCCGTGACGCGCGCCTCGTTCGTGACGTTCGTCCCCCAGTTCGTGTTGAACGCGAGGGTGCCGTAGAAGCCCACACGGTCGGTGTGGAGCGAGATCTCCTTCGCCGCGCGGAGCTGCGGGAGCTGGAAGAACGCAGGACTTGCGCCGGCGCCCGCGGGGTCGACCTTGAGCTCGACCATGTGCCAGTCGTCCCAGTCCTCGTCCTTGTATTGAGGAGCGAACTGCAGCTGCGGATCGTTCGTGATGTTGTTGCAGGGATCGAACGTCGACCGGCCCATGAAGAAGCCGAAGAGGCGCGAGTAGAAGTTGTTGTCGCCCGCCGGCGTGAAGGTCTGCGCGGTGGTCGTACAGCCTTCCGGCTGGGCGCCTGCGAACTTGAACTTCATGAAGGTGGCGGTCTTCGACGGATCGAGCGAGTCGTCGGTCGTGTTCGTCGACGCCGTGTCGAACGTGTACTCGAGGAGCGCGTTGCGCTTGCTGAGGCGATTCTCGAGCTGCTTCTTGTCGTTCCAGTGCTGGTCGTCGATGTACGAGAGGAGGCTCAGCATCGCCGTCGTCATCATGTAGCGACGCGTGGTGAAGGCCGACGTGAACGGTTGACCCTCCTCGAGGAGCTTCCAGACCGTGAGGCCGAAGCTGTCCATGAGGTTGCGCTGGAGGCGCGGGACGTAGTCGTTGTTGATGATGAACTGGGTGTTCAGGTTCGTCATCAACTGGTCGAGCGTGACCTGGTTCTGCTGGAACGCGTTCCGCAGGAAGTCGAGCATGCGTGTCTTGAACGACGGCAAGCCCATCCACTTGTCGATGAGAGGGCGGAGCGCGGCGGGATCCGCGACGACCGCCTGCACCTCTTCGTCCGTGGCGGCGAGCCCGGTGAGGAGGTTCTTCACCTTCGGGACGTAGACGTTCGGGCCGACCGGCTCGAACGGAATGGTCTCGGGGCCGCCGCTGGTCGTGCCGCTTTCGGCACCGGCGTCGGACGCCGGTGCTCGATCACGATTGGGGTTCGACTCGAGATTGTCGTCACCGCAAGCGACAAAGGCGCTGACGGCGAGGGTAAGGAAGGCCGCTAGTTGGGGTCGCGTCCGCATTCCATCCTCCGTTCGGGCCAGAAACGGTATGGGGAAAGGGCGCCTCGAACCAAGCTCTGCGAGCACCTAGCCGCAAAGTCACTGAGTGCATGACGCACATCGATGGCGAGTGTCCTTCACTCACCTTTATCCGGACAGAGGGGGCCGCGATCCGTTTCTCGGGTTCGATCGCTCCCTCAGGGGAGGTTGGTCACCCAGGCGAGCGGAACCGTTGCGTCGTGGTCGAGGGTGACGCCTGCCGGTAGCTTCATCGTGACCGTGTAGGGGGTCGTCGTAAACGCGCATGTCGCCCGTACCGCGGTCGTCTGCAAGAGGAGGCTTACCGACATGACCGCGCTCGGCGGGAGCGTGATCGCAGGCATCACGAGATCCATCGAGAGCGACGAGGTCGTCGCCATTGGCGCGACGACCGTGGCGCCGTTCGTCTCGACCGCCTTTTTGAAGTTGTTCGTGCTGGTGGTCACGACCCCGGCTGCGTCGTAGCCGAAGGTCACTTGATGATCGCCGCGCGCGGCGTAGGAGTCCCCGCCGAAGTTGACCCCCAGCACGCCGATCGCCGTCGTCGCCGTCGAGCTCGATGGCACGACGGGGTGCGTATAGGTGCCTTCGACGTGAGCGCGTAGGTCACCCGCCGCGATCGTCACGGGCGCTCCGCTGGTATTGAAGAAGCGGAGGCGGAGGATCCCGGCGTACGATGCGACCGACGTCGCGGTGCTCGTGGCGGTCGACGCGAACGTCCCCGCGCCGAGATCGGCGCTCGCCGTGTACGCGCCCGTCGATTGCGTCGCGAGGGCAGGATTTTCGGTCACTCCGGTGTTGTTCTGCACGTAGACCGCCGCCGCCTCTGCGAGCGGGACGACGGTGAGGCGGGCCTCTCCGCTCGTCACTGCGGTCGCCGCGCTCGAGACGATCGCGCGATACCGTCCAGCGTCAGCGACGGTGACGCCGCCGAGCGAGAGCGCCGACCCCGTCGCACCGACGAGATCCGAGAACGCACCTCCCGCTGCTGGCGCGCGCTGCCACTGATACGTGCGCCCGGCGCTCGGCGTCGCCAGGACCGTGAAGTCGACCGTGGTCCCCTGCGCGACCCGGCGATCGCGTGGTCCGGTGACCGTCGTCGCTGCCACTTGCACCGAGAGCACGGACGCCGTGCTCGTCACGCTGCCACTTCCGTTCGAGACGATGGCGCGGAGCTGCATGCCGTCGTCCGTCGCGGCCGTCGTCGCGCCGGTCGTGTACGTCGCCGTGGCCGCGCTCGGCTCCACCATGGGATCGATCCGTACGAACGAAGCCTCGCTCGCGCGCTTGCGCTCCCACGCGTAGGCGAGCGGAGCGGTCCCGACCGCGTCGACGGTGAAGCTCGCGGTGGACGGCTCCGTCACGGTGACGTTCGCGGGGCCCGTTCTGATCTGGGGCACGAGGTCGGTCGTCGGACGCGCGCCACCAGCGTCGACCGAGGGTCCACCGAGCGTCGTCGGGACGAGACTCCCACCGTCGGAGTCGCACGCTCCGATGGTGAGAGCAAGGACAACGACTCGCGAGCGGCTTGACGAGCGGGGCACGGCGAGACCCTAAACGGACGCTCGCCGCGCGCGTAGACCCCTTTTTGGGTAATTCAGCGCTCGACGCTCGCGCGTGTCGGCGGAATCCACCGCAACCGCCGCGCGTCGACTCTACGCTACACGCGATGGCGATCCACTTTCGGCATGCGGAGCCGCGCGACCTTCGCCGCTGCGTGGAGCTCGTCCGCGCGCACGGGCGCGGCTGCTACGATCCACACACGCTCGAGCGCCTGCCGGTGTTGTGGGAGAGCCTGATCGCCTCGCGGACCCATGCCGTCCACGTCTTGATCGACGACGCCGAGCGCGGGGACGACGCGACGCGTGGCCTTCTGTCGGGGGTCTTCCTCAGCGCGCGGGCGGCGAAGGAGCTCGAGGTCGCTCCGAGGCCATACGTCGCGCGTCGCATCCTCGACGACCCTGGCGCGATCGCAGACTACGAGGAGCTGGCCCGCTCGCAGGTCGCGGACGGCGCCGACGCATTCGGGCTCGACTTCGTGCTGGCGGACGCTGACTGGAGTCAGCCGGGCACGCTTCGGTTCATGCCCGCCATGGTGGCCGCCGCCCACGATTGGATCGCCGGCGTCCGCCTTCGTTCCTTCCACCGCGAGCTCTTCGGCGACGACCTCGTCGCCGTCGGCCGGGCTGCGCGCATGCCCGTTCACGCGTGGAGCGACGCCGACGCCGAGGCGATCCGACGGCTGCCCGCGCACCTGCGCCCGTCCCTCATGGGCATGACCGCGGCGGATGCGCGGAGCTTCCCCGCCTCTACCGGATGGTTCTACTTCCAATCGAGCGAGCCGACGTTGCGCTTCACGCGCGCGCAGCGCGACATGCTGCTGCTGGCGCTGCGAGGCCTCCGTGACGACGCGATCGGTGCGGTGCTCGACGTCTCGCTGCACACGATCCAGAAGCGCTGGAAAGCGGTCTTCGAGCATGTCGAGGAGGTGCGGCCGGACCTCATTCCACGGCGTGACAGCGGACGGGGAAGGGGCGTCGAGCGCCGGCCCCACCTTCTCGCCTACCTCCGCATGCACCGTCACGAGCTCCGTCCGCGTTCCGGCCGGCTGGTCGTCTAGCTTAGCTAGCCGCTAGAGTCTCATCGCTCCTCCACCGCGATGTCGTCGAGGTGGATGCGCGTCTTGGCGCGAGGGCCCCCGGCGTAGGTGATTCCGGTGCGGTGGAAGCAGTCCTTGATCGGACCGAGCCGTGAGGCGCCGACCATCTTGTAGTCCGTGAAGAGCGGCACGTCGTCGACGGTGGCGCTGACCCCGGGACCGCCGGCCGCCGACCAGTCCACCGCGAGCACGAGCCTCGTCCACTTGCCCTCCGTGGAGAGCACCGTCTCCGGCGGACCGTCCGAGTACTCGTCCTGGCCGCCCAGGCCGGGCTCTCCATACTCCTGAAGGCCGATCGTACCGTCGTTTCGCACCTGGAGTTGGACGAGGACGAACTTCGAGCCGTCGGAGAAGTAGAACCCTCCCATGTTGTAGTCGGTGCTGGTGGTGCCCGGCTCCCGGTAGAGCGACCACCGGGCGCGGATGCGGGGGACGAACGGGAAATCGAACCGGAGCGAGCTCTCTCCCGCCTCTCCTTTCGAGAGGGGGCCGACGGAGCAGCGCAACGAGGAGGAGAGAGACGACGCCACCTCCTGATCGACGATCGGGGGCGTGTCCCCCTCGACCTTCCACTGCGCGAGCGGCGTGGGTCCCTCGAAGTCGGTGCACGCGAGCAGGGTGTCCTTCGAGAGCGAGTCGCAGAAGCGAGCGCTGCCGGCGTCGACGCTCGCCTCCGGGGTCGACGGCGACGGCGCGCGCCGCTCATCACCCGCATCGCCGGCCGTGCGGTCGCCGCCCACGAAGCCATCCGTCGAGACGAGCACCGTACATCCAGCGACCGACATCAGCGCCCCCACCGCGAGGACGGCAGCTGCGGGTAGGCGGCGGCTCACACCACGAAGCGTATACGTCCTTCTCGCCCATCGAAACCCAAACGGCCCCGAGCCGAGCCCGCCCCCGCACGAGAGCTACGCAGCACGCTCGAAGGCGCTGAGGCCGCGGACCGTGCGGAGAATGAGGGCACGGAGGCGCGCCGTCGGCTCGCGCCGGTCGCGTCCGGCGGCCATCGCTTGCTCGAGGTCGCGCGCTGCGCTGGAGAGGTCGAGGATCCCGAGCGCGCCGGCGCTGCCGACGAGCCCGTGGACGCGGGCTTTGAGCGCGGTCACGTCCGGCGCGTCGAGGTCGGCCTCGAGCTTGGTCACCGTCGCGGAGAAGCCCTTCACCAGCTCATCGAGCTCGTCCGCGGGCAGGGCATCGCGGAGCTCCTTCAGCACCACGAGATCGAACGGCACTTCGGGCGGCGTGCTCGGGGCCGCCGGTACCGCGCGCAGCGACGGCGCCGGCGCGCCGCTCGTGTGAGGCGCGTGGCTCACGCGTGGGGGCGTCGACCGCGCGATGTTCGCCAGCTTCTCGAGCAGCTTTGCGCGCTCGACCGGCTTCGGCAGGTAGTCGTCCATGCCTGCGGCGAGACAGGCCTCACGGTCCTCCTTCATCGCGTTCGCGGTGAGGCCGATGATGGGGACGCTGGCGCGCTCGTCACCGAACGCGCGGATCGCGCGCGTCGCGGTGAGGCCGTCCATCTCTGGCATCTGCACGTCCATGAGGACGACGTCGTACGGGAGGGTGCGGACGGCGCTGAGCGCCTCGACGCCGTTGCTCGCGACCGAGACGCGGTGGCCCGCCTTCTCGAGGTAGCCGACGGCGACGCGCTGGTTGATCGCGTTGTCCTCGACGACGAGGACGCGGAGCTTGCGCGTCTCGACGACCGGCGCCTCCGTGGCGGCTGGGCGCGTGACCGGCGCAGCCTCTGCGGGACGGTGGATCTCGCCGAGCGTGCGAAGGAGCGCCGACGGTCGCACGGGCTTCGTGAAGACCTGATCGAAGTGCGCGCCCGCCTCGTCCGCGAGGCCCGAGGTCGCGAGGACGAGGCGCGTCCCGGCGAGGGTCGGCATCGCGCGCACGATCGCCCCGAGCTCCTTGCCGCTCATCCCGGGCATGTGCTGGTCCACGATCGCGGCGTGGAACGGCTTTCCGATCGCGACCGCCTTCACGAGCTCGGCGAGCGCGCCGTCACCCGACGCGGTGGACACGACCTCGACGCCCCACGGACGGAGCTGCCGCTCGAAGATCTCGCGGTTCAGCGGGTTGTCGTCGACGACCAGGCAGCGCAGGCCCTGGAGATCGACGCCGTGCCCCACCACCTCCTCCGCGTGCCGGAACGGGAGCTCGAGCCAGAAGCGGCTTCCTTTGCCCTCTTCGCTCTCGACGCCGATCGTGCCGCCCATCAGGGTCGCGAGCTGGCGGCAGATCGCGAGGCCGAGGCCGGTGCCTCCGAAGCGGCGCGTCGTCGAAGCGTCTGCCTGGACGAACTCGGCGAAGAGCTGCGGGAGGACGTCTTGCTTGATGCCGATGCCCGTGTCGACGACGTCGATGCGGAGGCCGAAGCCATCGCCGGTACCGCCGGTCGCACGCATCTCCACGACGACGCCGCCCACCTCGGTGAACTTCACCGCGTTGCCGACGAGGTTGAGAAGGACCTGCCGCAGGCGGCCGGCGTCGCCGAGCGCCTTCTGGGGCACGCCGGGCTGCACGACGACCGCGACCTCGATGTTCTTCGCGAGCGCGCGGGCGGCGAGCAGCTCGACCACGCTCTCGACGACGCCGGCGGGCGCGAAGTCGTACTCCTCGAGTGTGAGCTTCCCGGCCTCGATCTTCGAGAAGTCGAGGACGTCGTTGAGCAGTCCGAGCAGCGACTCACCCGACTCCCTCACCGCCTCGGCGCAGGCGCGCTGCGAAGGCGACAGCTCGCCGTCGAGGAGGAGCCCGACCATGCCGAGGACGCCGTTCATCGGCGTCCTGAGCTCGTGGCTCATCGTCGCGAGGAAGTCGCTCTTCGCGCGGCTCGCCGCCTTCGCTCGGTCGGTCGCCTCGCGGAGGCTCGCCTCGTACGTCTTCCGCTCCGTGATGTCGCGGACGAGCGCGATGCGGAGTCGCCGGCTGCCGAGGAGCGCATCGCTCATCGTCACCTCGACCGGGACCGACGGCCCGTCCACGCGCATGATCGCGCCCTCTCCGCTCGCCGCTGGCGCGGCGAAGCCCTCCTCGAAGAGCGAGTGCACCGGGGCGATGGGGACCGCGCCCGGGGCCAGGCCGAACAGGCGAGAGGCCGCCGCGTTCAGCGTGTCGATGCGCCCCGCCTCGTCGATCATGACGACGCCGTCGCTCACCGCGTCGAGGATCGCACGAACGCGCGCCTCGGCCTCGGCGCGGATCGCCGCGTTGAGCTCACGCACCTCCTCGGACAGGAGCGCGTTCGCGCGCTCCTGACGCCGGCGCTCCTGGTCGATCTCCTCGTAGGTGGCGTCGACGAGCGCCAGGAGATCGCCGAGCGCGGGTGAGGCCGCCACCTTGCTCCGGCGAAGCTGGCGTTCGAGAAGGCGGTGCATGATCAGGCCGCCTTCTCCGCGAAGGTCGTGATCGTCATCGTCTGGTTGTGGAGGTCACTGAAGCCAGCGGTCGTGCCCGGCGCGATCTCTCCGTACGAGTAGAAGCCCACCGTCGGGTAGGTCTCGCCGAGGGTGTAGCTCACCGCCTCGACCTCGTCGGCGGTGCGCTGACCCATGAGCAACTTCCGCCCGATGCAGCTCACGAGGACGGCGAAGCCCGACTCCTCCTCGAGCTGAGCGGCCTTCGCCGCCGTGGACGCGCCGTCGACGAGCTCGTCGATCGACGCACGCATGAGCTGCGCGGTCGCGCCCTCCGGGATGTCACCGGCAAACGTCATCGTGTTCGCCGCCTCGTCGACGCCGACGATGGTCCGGACGACGGGCTCCTCGTCGTCGTTCGCGCGCTGCATCATCAGCGGGTAGAGGAGCGCGCTCGCCGGAAGCTTCTGCGCCTCCTCGCCGAGGTACTTCTTGTAGAGGTCGAGGGCGGGCTTGCCGTCGAGCTCGTAGAGGACATTGCCGATCGACTTCGTGACGAGTCGCTGCGGGCCGAACGGCGACCAGCCGCCCGCGGTGCCGCAACGAACGACGAGCGCGTCGCCGTAGAGGCCGATCGCGGCGACGACGCCCGGCGTCGCGGGGGCGTCGAGCCCGACCCGCGTGGCGCCGAAGCGCGCGCCGTCTCCGGCGAGGCCGCCGGAGACGACGACCTTGTCGCCCACCGCGCGCTGCAGACCGCGCGTCAGCTCCGTGCCGTTGACCTTCGTTCCATCCGAGAGGACGAAGAGCGCGCGCAGGTCTGGTGCGGCGAGGGCCGTCCCGAGCGCGCTACCGGTGGCGAAGGAGGCGTCGGCGCTGGCGACCTCGAGGCGCTCACCGCGCACCTGCGTCCGCTCGAGCGTGATCGCGACGACGGAGGCGATGCCGTCGTGCACGTCCTCGCCGGCGATCTCTCCGCCGGTCGAGCACCCCTGCACGATCGCGCTGGGGTAGCGCTCGCGGATCGCCTCGTAGAGCTCCGGTCCGCTCAGCTCGGGAGACGCGAAGTAGAGCACCCAGCTCGCCCCCGCGCCCTCGGCCGCTCCGGCCCAGCCCTCGTCCTTGGTCCACGTCGTGCGCTCGATCTTCATCGTCGTCGTCTCCGTTCGTTCTCTTGGTTGGTCGTCGGTTCAGGAGGCCTGCGCCAGCGCGGACACCGAGGTGCAGACGCGGTCGCGGCCGTGGCGCTTCGCAGAGTAGAGGGCGAGGTCGGCGGCGCTGATGAGACGCGCTGCGCCGAGGGCGACGTTGGTGTCGTCGTCCGCGCAGGTGATTCGCGAGGACACGCCGAAGCTCGCCGTCACCTGGACGGACTTCGACCCGAAGAAGAAGGGCAAGGACGCGATGCGCACACGCATCCGCTCGGCGATGCCCTCTGCGCTGGCGAGATCGACGCCGGGCAGGATGAGCGCGAGCTCTTCACCGCCGTAGCGGCAGGCGTGGTCCGTCGGGCGGGTCTCGTGACGGAGCGTCGCGCCGACCCGACCGAGGACCTCGTCGCCGAACTGGTGCCCGAAGCGATCGTTCAACGTCTTGAAGTGGTCGAGATCGACGAGGACGAGACTGAGCTCGCTGCCCGTGGGGAGGCAGGCGCCGAACGCGCCCTGGAGCTCTCGGTCGAAGGCGGCTCGGTTCAAGAGGCCGGTGAGCGCGTCGATGCGCGCCTCCTGGCGCAGCGCGGTGCGCTCGCGCTGCTGGCGGAGGGCCGTCCGGACGCGGGCCCGGAGCTCCTCGGGATGGAACGGCTTCGTGATGTAGTCGGTGGCGCCGAGGTCGAAGCCGTGGAGCTTCGTCGAGAGGTCCGTCACCGCGGTAAGGAAGATGATCGGGATATTCGCGGTGTGCGGGTCGTTCTTGAGACGGCGGCAGACATCGAGCCCGCTCTGGTCCGGCATGCAGACGTCGAGGAGTATGAGGTCGGGGGAGCTCTCGGCGGCGAGCTCGAGCCCGCTCTCCCAGTCACGGGCGGTGCGCAGGTTCACCCCCTCCGGCCTGAGGAAGGCCTTCAGCGCCGCGAGCACTTCTACGCTGTCGTCGATAGCGAGGACCGTGGGCGTCATCGACTCTCGGAACGGACGGTGCCCCGCCGCACTTGAGTCAAATCCGACCCGAACGCGAAATTCGCGAAAAACCGATATGCGCGCCCGATCTCCGACAGCGTGTGGGGCGTCAGGTCACGGCGATGACGGGAGCGCGTCCAGCATCTGCTGCAGCTCCTCGGGGCTCGGGCGCTCCGAGTCCGCCGGGGGCATCACGAGGTGGGCCGGATCCATGAGGCCTCTCACGGTACGACCCGCGGAGCCCACGTACCGGCCGAGCGCCGGGAGATCGGACAGCGGAAGGATCTGCGGGCGCGGGGAAGGCCCCGAATGGCAGAGGACGCAGTACTCGTCGAACAGCTCGACGGCGCTCTTCTTCGGCTTCGGCGGCTCGTATGGCGTCACCGAGGCGGGGGGCGCCCACGGCACGGTCGCGGGAGAGGTGGCCGGCAGCGGCGCGTCGATGGCGCTGGTCAGGGCGGACACGATCGCGCTCTCGGACGGGAGCCACGACGCGACGAGCGAGGTGAGCTGCTCGCTCGCCATCGCCGCCTCCACGCTGGCCGCGCCCCAGCCCGCGAGCGCCTGCATCTGGGGGCGCGTGAAGCTCCAGCACGTGGCGTATGCCGGCAGGAGCTCTGCGGTCCCGGAAGAGGGGCCGCGGGAGAGGCTCGGCGTCTGCCACGTCAGCGGATCCTCCGCGTGCGTGAACGAGAGGGGGTTCGCCAGGTCGACCTGGCGATCCACGATGATGCTGTCATTGATCGCGAAGTCGTCGGCGGGCCATGCGCTCCGCATGGCGGTGGACATCTTCGTCTTCCACGCCGCCGGCAGGTTCGCCGCCGTTCCGGGCTGGATGTTCTCGAGCAGCGCGGCGAGGAGCACGCCCTTGCGGCACTCGAGATCGCCGCCGCATGCGTTCGCGCAGATCTTCTGCTGCTGGTGGAGCCTCGTGCTGCTCTGGACCAGCGCATCGAGGAGCGCGGTCTGGATGGCCACTCGACCGCCCGGGGGCAGGCTCGAGAGCCATTGCGAGAACGGATCCTGAGACTCGGCGACGACCTTGTCGCGGATGGTGGCGTTGAACGTCGACTCTGCCCACGGCACGGCTGCGAACATCGGGGTGCCCGCCTGATGGCACGCCGTGCAAACCCCACGCGGCGGTCGCACGACCCGCGGCGTCTTCCCCGGCGCGTAGTCGGTGACGACGAGGAAGTCGTACTGGCGGCGCGGCCAGTTCCACGAGATGACCTCGAGCTGCTCGGCGTTGGGCGTGTACCCGATGAAGAGCCGAAAGGGCGCACGGCTCGCGTCGTCCTGCCAGAGGAACATCGACCGGGGCGCGCGGAAGTCGGTGGCGGTGCGCTCGAGCGAGCGGCCGAAGGGGATGATCGCCGCGGTGACCTTCGACGCGGGCTCGAGGGCGAGCAGGTCGTCGACCAGCTTCTGCGGCGGGAACGGGATCGTGCCGCCGAGCGCGGCCTGCACGTCCTGGAAGCGCGTGGGATGGAACGAGGCAGCGACGTTCGTGACCGCGCTGCCCGACGTCGCGTCCTCGTGCTCGGTCGCCGCCGCGCAGGCGGAGAGCACGAGGAGAAGCGGCAAGATCCCGCGAAGGGCCTTCTTCGTCATCGACCACCCATCCTTTCGCGACCGTTCGACTAGCACCGATCACCGCACTGTCACGCTCGTTTTGAGCGCCAAGTGCGTGCAATTCCTGCGTCTTGCGGTCCGCCGAGCCCGACGCCCGGTATGGCGAAGCGGTCAGGGACAGGTCTGGACGGTGTTGTTCCGGATCGTCTCGAGCGCGTCCGAGAGCTCGGTCGCGAGCGTCGCGCTGGGGGTGATCTGGACGTGACACACGCTCGCCGCGTCCGTCGCGTCCGGATCGCAAGACGCCGGGGCGGTGCCGCCCGCCAGGGCCACACGGCCCATGAAGCCGGGGTTGTAGCTGCCCGGGTTCGAGCTCGGGAACTCGCCGATGCCCACCGCGTAGACCTCCACGCCGTCCGCGTGCGCCTTCGCGACGAGGTCGAGGCTCGCCCGCTGCTCCTGCTCACCGCCGCTGGGCGTGCCGTCGCTGACGAGCACGACGATGCGACGGGCGCCCGCCTGGCTCGCGCCCGGCACGGCGTCGGCGGTGCGGATGGCGGCGTCGAGCGCCTTCTGGATGCCCGTGCCGCCGCCGTGCGGCGACGGCTTGTCGACGAGGGACGTGAGGTCATCGAGCTGCTCGTCGGTGACCGGCTTCGGCTTCACCTTCGTCGTCGGAGAGTCGTCGAAGAGCTGGGTCCCGACGAGCACGTTCGGGTCGGCCGCGGTCTGGAAGCGCCCATAGAGCCCGAGGAGCGCGTCACGCGTCGCGGCCCACTTCTCGCCGTTCATGCTGCCCGACTCGTCGACCACGAGCTCGACGATGACCGGCGGATGCGAGCCAGGCGCGCAGACGCCGGGCCCCGCGGTGTGGAGGATCGCGCAACGCACCGTGTTCGCCCAGAACACCGAGTCCGTGAACGGCACGGAGTCGAGCTCGGCGAGGTTGTCGAAGCGCTGGTCGTCGGAGGCGGCGAGGAGATCGTCGCCGCGGCGGTACGCGATGAGGTTTGCCGCCTGATCCGACGAGTAGCCGCACTCGCTCTGGAACGTGCTCACCGTCATCGTGCTGTCGTTCACGAGGGCGAGGACCTTCGCTTCGAGGACGCTCCCCGACGGGATGTTGGACTGGAGCCAGGCGGCGGTCATGTCCTGGGTGCCTGCTGCGGTCGGCTCGTCGCTCGCCGGCGCCGCGCACGCGATGGCAACGAGGGGGAGGGAGAGGCCAAGGAGGGCAAGCCGGTGAACGTTCATAGGCCGCCACGTACTCGCGTTCTCGGGAGAGGCAAGGCTACGAAAATCGAAACAAGATCTTCCCTGGAATCGACGCGAGCCTCGCGTCGTGAGGAGACGCTGCCAACCCCGCGCAGACACATGCATACTGCCGAAATGGAGGTCCTTCGCACGCCCGAGCACCGCTTCATCGGGGTTCCTGACTTTCCGTTCACGCCTCGCTACGTCGACGTGGAGCCCGGCCTCCGCATGGCCTACGTCGACGAGGGCCCGACGGACGGACCGCCGGTGCTCCTCCTCCACGGCGAGCCCACGTGGAGCTTCCTTTACCGGAAGATGATCCCGGTGCTCACCCGCGCGGGGCTCCGCGCGATCGCGCCGGATCTCATCGGCTTCGGTCGCTCCGACAAGCCCGCCCGCGCCGAGGACCATAGCTATGCCCGTCACGTCGGATGGATGCGCGCGTTCATCGAGGCGATCGACCTCCGCGGCGCGACGCTCTTCGGTCAGGACTGGGGCTCGCTCGTGGGCCTGCGTCTGGCGGCGGAGAACGAGGACCGCTTCGCGCGCATCGTCATCGCGAATGGCGCGCTCCCGATCGCGGATCGGCCGCCGCCGCGCGCCTTCGGGATCTGGCGCGGCTTCGCGCGGTGGTCACCGCTCTTCCCCATCGGTCGCATCGTCGCGAGCGGATGCGTGTCGAAGCTCTCCGCGAAGGAGCGCGCCGCGTACGACGCGCCGTTTCCCTCCCGGGCGTACAAGGCGGGCGCGCGCGTCTTTCCGGCCCTCGTCCCGACGGAGCCGGGCGATCCCGCGATGCCCGCGAACCGCGCCGCGTGGGAGGCGCTCGGTCGATGGGAGAAGCCCTTCCTCACGCTCTTCGGAAAGAACGATCCCATCCTCGGGCATGCCGATCGCTCGCTCCAGCGCCAGGTGCCCGGCGCGAGCGGCCAGCCGCACGAGCGTTTCTGGGGCGGTCACTTCGTGCAGGAGGATCGCGGCGCCTACCTCGCCGAGCGCATCGTGGCGTGGCTCGGCAAGTAGGGTCCGTCACGGACAGGTCGTCGCCGACTGGCGAATGGCGTCGAGCGCGGCGCCGAAGGATTGTTGTAGCTTCCCGGGATCGCTGCCGGGCGTGACCTGGTAGTGGCAGATCTCGGCCTCGTTCTCGGAGTCGAACGCGCAGCCGTTCGGGGCGGTCGCGCCCGCCACGGCGAGGCTACCCATGAACGCAGGGTCGTAGAGCGACGGCGTCTTCGACGGGAAGGGCCCGATCCCGACCGCGAAGAGCTGCGTGCCGTGAGAGAAGTTCTCTTGGCGTGTCATCTCCACGCATGCTTCCTTCTCTTCGTCTCCGCCGGTGGGAGAGCCGTCGCTGAGGAGCACGACGACGCGGCGGACGTTCCGCTCCTTGTCGACGACGTCGAACGCGGCCGTGAGCGCCTTCCGCGTCGACGTTCCGCCGCCGTGGGGCTCGGGCTTGTCGATGGCGGCGCGGAGACTCGCGAGCTGGCCCGCGTCGGTCAGCGGCGCCGGCTTCACCTTGCTCGTCGCGATGTCGTCGAACATCACGACGCCGACGCGAAGGGCGTCGTCCTTGTCGAGCGCGATGTCGGCGAAGAGCGCGAGGAGCGAGTCGCGAAGCGCCTGCCACTTGTCGCCGATCATGCTGCCCGACTCGTCGACGACGAGCTCGAGGACGACCGTGGGGTGGTTGTTCGGGGTGCAGGGCTCCTGGCTCTTGACGAGCTTCGCGCACTCGATGAGCTCGTCGCAGGTGCCCGCGGTGAGCTGCGGGAGCGCGTCGACCTGCGCGGCGGAGGTGTAACGCCGGCCGCGTACGATCGCGGTCCCTTGCTCCGCGGTCAGATGGCAGCGCGAGACGTAGTCCGCCGGCGCCATCGAGACGTCGTTCGCCAGCGTGACGATCGATGTTTCATCGGGGAAGACGCAGGCGACGTCGGGCGCGAAGAGTCCCGTGCGCGAGCCGCATGCGCCGACCAGGACGGCGGCGAGCAGCGTCAGCGCTGGGATCCTCATGACCGCAGTTTACACGCGGCGGCGGGGTGTCCGTCGCAGGACGGGGCCTTCGGCGGATCTTTCACGTCGTCCTTCGCGTTCTTGGCCGCGCACGAGAAGGGCCGAGATTCGCCGAATCCCCGTGAAGCACGTCGTCTACCAGGGCATGGTGAGCGAGGCCGGCGCGGCGCCGAGGCTGAGCCCCTGGGGGTTCGCACCCGTCGGATCGGTGGGCTGCGCCGAGGACGGGCCGTGGAAGAGGAGTGGCACTGCGGCACCGATGAGGCCTCCGAGCACGGCGCCGACCATCACGTCCGACAGATAGTGGCGATCTGCCGCGATGCGCAGATATCCGACCGAGAACGCGGCCGCGAGCTGCGTGCCGAGGACCATCGGCGCGAGGCGATAGCTCCGGAGAAACGCGACCGTCCCGCTCGCCGCGGCCATCGCGAACGCGAGGTTCGTGTGCCCCGAGTAGAAGGAGAGGTTCGCGTCCGAGGGACTGTCGCCAAGGCCCTGGATGCCCTGGGGCAGGTGGGGGAGGTAGTGCACGTAAGGCCGCTCGCGCACGAAGATGAACTTCACGAGCTGGTTCAGGTCCGCGGCCAGGATCGTCGCCTCCGCGATCAGTAGCGTGTCGATAGGTGCATACTGCAAATGGCCGTCGTAGCCGGCGGCCGCCGCGGGGAGCCCGACGGAGGCGAGCGGCATGAACGCATACGCGATCACCGAGCTCATGCCGCCCGCGAGCTCGGTGTCGCGCCACTTGAGCGAGCTGCGTACGGAGCGATCGACGAAGTTCAGCGCGGAGTCGCCGTTCGATCGGCGGTAGCACCAGCGGCAAGTCTCCGGCACGAGGTCCGCCTTGAGCAGCTCGGCGGCGACGAGCCAGAGCGAGCCCGTCGCGGTCACCGCGACATCCACGCGCGCGTCGTAGCCGAGGCGCTTCACGTGCGGCGGCTCGTCGGCGCTGGCGATCGCGGGCGTCGCGAGCAGCATGCCGAGCGAGAGCGCGAAGCGCGCCGTGCTCGGAGCGCGGGTTGGGAAGCGCACCACGCTAAGGTATAAGCGCGAAGGCGCTTTGAAGAGGCTGTTCTCCCGCGTCGTTTTGCCGCTCGTCCCGATCGTGACGCTTGCGATGACGACCGACGCTCGCGCGCAGGCGGCGGGCTATGCGGTCTCGCCGTTCGATCCCTCGTCGCCCGGCAGCGACTGGTACGCCACGGAGTCGCTCGATCTCCGCGGAGGCCTGCGCCCGCAGGTGGGCCTCCTCGTCGACTGGGCGTACGCGCCGCTCGTCGTCGACGGCGAGAACGGCGCACGCATACGCGTGCTCACGGATCAGCTCACGGTGCACACGCGCTCCTCGCTCGTCATCGCGCACCGGTTTCGTTTCGGCGTGAGCTCCCCGCTCACGATCTACCAGCATGGCGACTCTCCGGTCTCGCCGGGGCGCGAGCAAGCGCCCGGGGATCCGAGGCTCGACGCCGACGCTCGCCTGTTCGGTCACTACGGCGAGACGGTGCGCGGCGCGGCGGGCCTCGAGCTCTTCGCTCCGATGGGACGGCGCGAGCTCTTCACCGGCGACGGCACGTTTCGCATCGCGCCGCGCGTGCTGCTCGCGGGGGACGCCAAGGCGTTCGCCTGGGCGGCGAAGGTGGGCTTCCACTACCGGCCGGTCGACGGCGCGTGGGCGGGACGCGAGCTCGGGAGTCAGGTGACGTTCGCGCTATCCGCGGGCGTGCAGGTGAACGATCGCTTCGTGATCGGCCCCGAGCTCCTCGGCGCGGCGGTCGTCACCGGCGCCGACGCCCTCGACGTGCGCGGGGTTCCCATCGAGGCGCTCCTTGGCGGGAAGGTGAGGATCGCGAACGACTGGCAGGTCGGCTCCGCGATCGGCGGCCGGCTCACGGACGGCGACGGCGGCGCGAAGATGCGCGTGCTCACCGTGCTCGAGTACGCGCCCGACGTCTGCGTCGACAAGGACGGTGACGGGATCTGCGCATACGAGGACGCTTGCCCCGAGGCGGACGGCCCGCGCACGAGTCGCCGCAAGACGAACGGCTGTCCGGCGCCGGTCCCGCCGCCGCCCGACCCGGACCGCGACACCCTCCAGGACTGACGCGGCATCCTCGCCACAGCGTATCGCGACGGGGCATCTCGTCACGGTCGGGTCGGCGCAAATGGCCGCGGTCACGTCGAGCACACCGGTTGCAACGCGGGCCGGTGTGCACATGGCGGAGCTTGGAAAGACTCGCCCGGGAACGGTGGCGGCGAAGTCCGGCTCGTTCGCTCCGGGCGTCCTCGCGGCAACGGTGACGTCGACCGGAATGATCGCGCAGCAGGTGGCGGGCAAGGCGGTGCGCGACGCGCTCTTCCTCTCCGTCTACCAGGCGCATCACCTGCCGCATGCGATGGCGGCGGCCTCGGTGCTCTCGCTCGCGGTCGTGGTGTGTCTGCCGATGATCACGACGCGCGTGTCACCACGCCGGCTTCTGCCGTTGCTGTTCGCCGGGAGCGCGGTCGGTCTCGTGCTCGAGCGCCTTCTCTATTCCGTGTTCCCGCACCTCGGCGCGATCGCGGTGTATCTGCACGTGTCGACCGTCGCGCCGGTCATCATCACCACGTTCTGGTCGCTCATCAACGAGCGCTTCGATCCGCACACGGCGAAGCGCGAGGTCGCACGCGTCGCGGGCGGCGGGACGCTCGGCGGCGTGCTCGGCGGTCTCGCTGCGTGGCGAGCTTCGACGCTCGTGAGCCTGCCCTCGTCGATCCTCATGCTCGCCGGCATCAACGTGCTCTGCCTCGTCGCCGTACTCACGATGCGTGCGCCGATCCTCGAATCACGGCGCTCGGTGTCTCTGGCCGACGAGCCGCCGACGCTCTCGGCGCTGCGCCTCTTCCGAAATGCGCCGTTCCTGCGGAACCTCGCGATCCTCGTGGGCACCGGCGCCGCGCTCTCGTCGCTGCTCGACTACGTGCTCGGCGTGCAGGCGGTCACCGCGCTCGGGAGAGGACCGAACCTCCTCGCGTTCTTCTCCCTCTTCGGCCTGGGCGTGAGCGTGCTGTCGCTCATCCTCCAGGTCGCGTTCGGTCGCGTGGCGATGGAGAAGCTGAACCTTGCCGTGCATCTCGGCGTCCTGCCGGGCGTCGTCATCCTCGGCGGCGCGGTCGGCCTGGCGGTGCCGGGGCTCGTGTCGACGGCGCTCCTCCGCGGCGCGGAGATGATCCATCGCAACACCTTCTTCCGCTCCGCGTACGAGCTGCTCTACACGCCGATCCCGGAGCTCCACAAGCGCGCCACGAAGGCGCTCATCGACGTGGGATTCGATCGCCTCGGCACGGCCGTCGGAGCGCTGGTGACGATGGGCGCGGTCTACATCCTGTCGCCCACGGCGCCGTATGCGCAGACGGTGCTGCTCGGGATCGTGCTCGTCGGTGCGATCTGCACGCTTCCGGTCGTGCGGAGCCTGCACGGAAACTACGTCGAGGCGCTCGAGCAGAGCCTGCGCGAGGGTGCCGAGCACCTCGAAGCGCAGCCATCACCCAGCGTGCGGCCGGAGCTCGAGCACGAGCGCGACACGTTGATTCACACCGTCGCCGCGATCGATCCGCGCCCGGACGACCACGGGCTCGCTCACGCGACGCTCGCGCAGCCCGCTCAGGTGGTCGCGATCTGCACGGATCTGCTCTCGGGGGACGAGCGACGCGCCAGGGCCGCGCTGTCGGGTCTCGGCTTCCGCGTGGCGGCGGGCCCGGCCATCTTGTTGCTCGCCCATCCACGGCTCCACCTGCACGCCCAGGAGGCGCTGAAGCGGCTCGGCCCCGCCATCACGGGCCAGCTCATCGACGCGATGATCGATGGCGACATGGACTTCGTCGTGCGCCGGCGCATCCCCGCCATCCTCGCCGCGAACCCCTCGCAGCGCGCCGCAGACGGTCTGTTCCAGGCGCTCGCGGACTCGCGCTTCGAGGTGCGCTACGCGGCGGGACGCGCGCTGATGCGCATGATGGAGCGAAACGCAAAGCTCGTCCTGCCGCGCGAGGAGATCGTCTCCACGATCCTCGCGGAGATCCAGCGCGAGCAGGAGTACGTCGACAAGCTCGACGACGAGGACCTCACGGGCGAGGACCTCGCGCCGCTCGACGTGCTCACGCGCGACCGCGTGAGCCGCGGGCTCGAGCATCTCTTCAACGAGCTTGCGATCCTTCTCGGGAGCGAGTCGGTTCGCATCTGCTTCCGCGCGCTACATCAGGAAGACGAGCGCGCTCGCGGCACGGCGCTCGAGTACCTGCAGACCGTCCTTCCCACCGAGCTCCGCGACGCGATCTGGCCGCTGCTCGGCGAGGAGACGGCGATCCGCAGCATCCGTCCCGCGGCAGAGGTCCTCTCCGATCTCACGCGCGCGATGCAGAACGACTCGGCGCGCCATCTTCGGGTGTCGTCGAGCACGTGAGGACGGCTCGGCGTCTTCTTCAGGGCGTGCGGAAGATCGTGAACGTCGAGCGACCGCTCGAGGCCGGCGGATCGACGACGCGGTCTTCCGTCGTCTTGAAGTAGCCGACCGCCTTGTTCGGATTGCCGTCGACGTTGAACTCGAGGAAGAGCGCGCCGAAGGCCCCGGTGAAGGTGGCGCCCCAGTAGGGCTTCGTCGACACGCTCGTGTTCGGAGAGCGGAGGTCCTGTCCGCCCACGCTGCTGTCGAAGAAGAAGTGACGGCCCGCGCCGACGCAGAGATCGAACGGGGAGCTGCAGCTCGGGTCGACCGTCTGCGTCGCGTCGTTCGTGAGCGTGCGGCTCCGCGAGTAGGTGTGTGAGTGCCCCTGCGCGACGATGGCGCCCGCGGCGCGGCAGGCCTCGTACGTGGCCCAGCCCATCTCGTCGTCCTTGGGGCCGATGTTCGAGGCGCGCTGATTCTTGTGCCAGCTGCAGATGCGCCAGGCGTGATTGTCGGTCGCGAAGCGCTGCTTGATGAAGTCCGCGCGCGACGGCGAGGTCTCGCTGTCGCCGACCATCACGATCTGGAGGCCCTTGTAGTCCAGCGCGTAGTTCGTGGACGCGGGATCGCCGGCCGGTGTGAGGCCGAGGGCCTGGAGCCGCGTGCTCATCCCCGCCGCGTAGCCGCGCCAGTCGGAGTCGTGATTTCCCTTCGCGAGGAAGTAGGGGACCTCGCCTCGGAGCTCGCGGTCGGCCGCGTCGAACCAAGGACCTGCGCTGCCGAAGAGGCTGTAGTTGAGATCGCCCTGGACCATGATGAGGTCCGCGTTCTCGCGCTTGATGAGCTGGAGGACGCGACGGAAGTCGGCCCCGGTGCCGGTGTCGCCGATGAACGCGACCTTGAGGTTCGGCTGCGTCGCGATGGGCGTCGGCGCGGCGTGCACCTCGGCGATGTCCAGCGTGGTCTCGTCGACTTCGTTCGTCTCGCTGCATGCCCACACGAGGGCGGCGGCGACCACGGTCGCGATCGGACTCCACACGAGAAAGCCGCGCATGAGGGGCGCACCCTAGCATCGGAGTTTCAGGGCGCTCGTGTCTCAGAACCATATCGGGACTCGCGTTCGTGGCGCGTTCGGGCCCGCGAGAAACCTACCGGCTCAGCGCATTTTCGACGTGAGCAAGGACGCGAGGCTCGGGTTTTCCGCCTGGGGGGAAGGGCCCCACCCGGCGCATCACTCGGAGCGCAGCGCGTCCCCCGACGCTCGATCCCGACGAGGCGTCCCGCTCACGTCACGAGACCCGTGCTGCATGCAGCCATGGCCGAGGAGGTCGTGACATTTGGATACGTCGGTCGTGTTTTGCACCGACGGCCCAGGGCTCCAGGGGCCTGACCGCTCCGAAACGACGTTCGCTCGGGTGTGCACCCCTCGTGCCCCGTGTCTCGCCGTCGGGCACGCCCCACGCATTCGGCGTTTTCGCTTACGGTGGGTGTCCCGAGATGAAACGGTGCGTGTTGGGATTTGCGGCAGTCATGCTGACGCTCCTCGTCGCTCGTCCTGCGCTCGCAGACGACGATGACATGCCGCCCGAAGAGGAGCCGCCGCCCGCGCAGCCCACGCCGGCGCCGCCGCCGCCGGCGCCCGCCCCGGCGCCAGCTCCGGCCCCGGAGGCGAATCCCTCCGAGCCGCCGCCCGCGCCTGCTCCGCCATCGGCCGAGCCGCCGATGAGTCAGCTCGAACGCCTCGCGCGTCCGCCGTCCCAGCCCGTGCCGGTCCCCACGCCGAGCCCCGTCGTCGTCGGCGGAAGGCCGCTTCCGCCCGGCCGCTTCGCGCGTCCGCTCGAGTGGAAACGTGCGCGCTACTCGAAGCTCGATTTCGGGATCACCGTCGCCGGCGCCGGGCTCACGCTCGCCGCGGCGATCGTCAACCCGGGCTCCAAGCACGTCCGCGGCCCGATCCTGTTCGACAAACCGATCGAGGAGAGACTGCGCGCCCCGACCGTGCAGCAGCAGTACATCTACCGTGACGCGAGCGACACCGGCCTCTCCCTGCTCGCGACGTGGCCGTTCTTCGTCGACGCCCTCATCACCGCCTGGTGGTACCGAGGCAGTCGCGACACGGCCGAGCAGATGGCGCTCGTCGGGCTCGAGACGCTCGCCGTCAGCGGCGCGATCCAGGGCGTCACGAACGTGCTCGTCAGCCGCGAGCGTCCGTACGGTGAGGGATGCGGACAGCCCGGGCTCCAGGGGCGCCCCGCGAACGCGCTCGACTGCACGGGAAGCACGCACTACCGGAGCTTCTTCAGCGGCCACTCCGCCTTCAGCTTCACGGGCGCCTCGCTCATCTGCTTCGAGCACACCGAGCTCAATCTGCTCGGCGGTCCGTGGGACGCGATCTCGTGCATCGGTGGCTATGCCGTCGCCGCCGCCACCGCCACGTTTCGCGTGACCGGCGGCGAGCACTACCCGAGCGACGTCATCACGGGCGCGATCGTGGGCACCGCCGTGGGGTGGGGCGTTCCGCTCCTGCACTTCCGGCGTCCGAGCCTCGGTACGATCAAGACCACCGGGATGACGATGCGCCTCGTCCCGAGCGGCACCGGCGCCGGCGTCGTGGGGATGTTCTGATGCGCGCGCTCCTCGTCACCGCGGTCGTGTCGACGACCTTGCTGCTCGGTGCGCCGGCGTCCGCGGAGTCGTCGGGAACGATGCCCACCACCGTCGGCAACGATCCGAATGCCCCGCCGGTCATCGACCCCACGCCGCCGCTCGGCATCTTGCCGACCTCGACGGACGGACTCGTCGATCCGCGCATGGCGCGCTCGTGGGGCGCGGCGCCGGCGCGCTTCTTCATCGCCACCACCGCGGACGTGGGCTTCGTCTACGTCCGTCCGCGCGCGTCGCTCGGCTACGGCAAGCCGTTCACGAGCTGGTTCGGCATCGACCTGAACCCGGTCGCCTCCGGCGCGGGCCTCGGCGCCTACGGTGGGCTCCGGCTGGAGATCCCGTTCATCGATTTTCGCGCCGGCGTGCGCTGGTTCGGCGCGTTCAATCGCACGTACCTCGATCCGCGCGAGCACTACGACCGCATCCAGCTGGAGACCGAGAACGACACGCAGTCGCGCGTCGTCACCTACGAGACGGAGGCGGACACCTCGATCCCGGTCGGTCCGGGCAACCTGATCGGCCGCGGCAGCCTCTCGTACATGACGGGCGTCCCGGACGGCAAATACGTCTTCGAGGAGACGCTGCGCATCATCGCGAACCCGCCGTGGGTGTGGCGCGTGCGCGGCGGCTACGTCTTCCGCCTCGGCGAGTATCAGCAGCACAACGTCGGCATGGTCGTCGACGTGCTCGATGTCCCGAACCGCGACGACTCGAAGACGGTCCGCGTCGGTCCCGTGCTTCGATGGGTGCTCTCACGCCGCGTCGAGGTGCGCGGGAGCTTCGTGCTCACCGTCTACAGCCCGGATCGCATCGGCCTCGTCGGCAGCGATTTCACCGAGCTCGGTGTGCGTTATCGCTGGGCGACCGAATAGGGTAGAGTGCCAGCGTGGCGCGACACGGCGCGACGCTTGGGCTCTTGCTTCTTCTCTCGACCGCGGTCGCATGCGACACGGCGGGCGAGCACGAAGGGTGTGCGGACGGGACGGATCCGTCGGCCTGCGCACGCTCGACGTTCCCCGCCCAGGACACGAAGGCGCGCGACGTCGCCGGGATCGTTCGCCGGGGGGAAGACGGCGTCCCCGCGGCGCTCGTTCGCGTCGCGCCGGCGGTGAACTCGATCGACACGGGCTCGTTCACGACGACCGTGAGCACGGATGCGGTGGGGCTCTATCGCGCCCGCGGGCGGGTGTCTTCGCTGTACGACCTGTCGTTCGTGCTCCCCGGCGGCCCCGACGGCCGGCCGGACGTGATGGTGTTCCGCGGGGTCGCGTATCGCTACTTCGAGCCGCAGCTCGACGTCGCCGGGCGATCGCTGCCGCGATCGTGGGCGGGACACGTGAACGTTCACCTCGACGCTCCGCTCGCGGAGGGCCACACGCTCCTGTTCCTCGCGTTCGGTGACGGCGTGTACGGAGTGACGGGCGATCTTCAGACGGGCCTCGACGTTCACACGGCACGGTTCGAGCAAAGCGCGACCATCCGCGCGGTGGAATACGACGCGGCGAAGGGCCTGATCAGCGCGAGCGCGTATGGTCACGCGGACGTGATCAGCGACGCGGGGACGGCGGCCGCGGTGACGCTGCACCTCGATCCGATCACGGAGACGAAGACGCCGGTCTTCACGATCGATCTCCCGCCGGGGTTCATCCCCGGCGCAGTCGACATCCGGATCGGCTCTTCGCGCACGAGCGACGCGCTCCTCGCATCGATCCCGTGGGGGCAGTCGATGGCGGTGCCGATCGTGCCGGAGCAGGGGTACACGTATCACCTGCGCGCGACCCGCGCGGATGGCGCGATCTCCGACTCCGGCGAGACGAGCTTCGATCTCGCGAAGACGACGCTCATCTCGCTGCCGGCGCCGCCCGAGCCGCTCCTGCCCGAGGCCGGCTCGACCGTGACGGGCGGCGATCCTCTGAGCGCGCTCGGCACGGGCATCCTCGAGTACGTGTTCGAGCCGCAGACGGCCGGCGCCCCGCCGATGCACGTCGTGGGCACGTCGGCGCAGACCGTCATCCCCGATCTTCGCGCGCTCGCGGTGGAGAAGGTGGTCGGCGACTACACCTGGACCGTGCGCCGCTTCCCGACGATGACCGCGGTCGAGAACATGTGGGGCGCGGACGCGAGGCGCTACCGGCCGGTGGCCATCTCCGCGCCGCGCTCGTTCAGCTTGCGGTGAGCTCGCAGCCTCGCCTCTTTGTCGAGCTCGCGAAGCTTCGTGCTCGACGTCTCCGCCGGGTTCGTGGCAGATGGAGGACATGCTCGTGCTTCGTCTCTCTGCGGCGATCGTCGCCGCCAGCGCGCTTTTCATGGGGTGCGGTGGCGGGACGCTCGGGTCGAACAACGCCGGGGCGGGCATGTGCAAGGACGGTCCAGCTCCCGCCTGCGTGCGCGGCCGTACCGTGGTGCTGGTCCGCCATGCGGAGAAGGCGGCGGAGGGCGGCAAGGATCCGGCGCTGTCCGATCGTGGCAAGGCGCGCGCGAAGACGCTCGCGTCGATGCTCGCGACCTCCGGCGTGACGAAGATCCTCGCGACTCCTTACAAGCGCACGCAGGAGACGGTGACTCCGCTCTCGGAGAAGGTCTCGGTCCCGGTGGAGTCGATGCCACCGGAGAAGATGAAGGACGCGATCAAGGCGGCGCCAGACGGGGCGGTCATCGTGATCGCGACGCACTCGAACCTGATCCCGCCGCTCGTGAAGGAGCTCGCGGACGTGAAGCTCCGCGGCGTCGAGGGCGACGTCCTGCCCGAGGACGACTTCGGCCGCGTCATCGTGGTCGCGCAGCCGTGCGGCGCGACGAAGGCGAGCGCGACGGAGCTGAGCTCGACCGTCGAGTAGCGTCCGCTTACTTGAAGTCGCTGATCGGGGTCGGCGTGTACGTGAGGTTGATGGTGCCGTTGCCGAGCTGACCGAGCCCGTTCGAGCCCCAGCAGAAGCCCTTGTTGTCCGAGGTCACCGCGCAGGAGCGGTCACCCCCGGTGGAGACGCGGCGCGCGGCGACGATGTTCTTCACCGCCACCGGCGTCGCGCTCGAGGCGCTCGCGTCCACGCTGCCGGAGCCGAGCTGCCCTTGCCCAGCGAAGCCCCAGCACACGATGCCGCCCGTCACGCGCACCGCGCACGCGTGCTCGAAGCCTGCCCAGATCCACTTCGCATCCGTGAGGCCGCTCACGAGCACCGGGCTCGGGTTCGGCGCCTCCGTGGCGGTGCCGTTGCCGAGCTGGCCCTTGTCGTTCGCGCCCCAGCAGTACACGCGGCCGCTCTTCTCGCGCGCGCAGGAGAAGTCCTGCGCCGTCGCCACCTGCTCGATGTCGGAGAGGCCCTTCAGCTCCGTCGGCGCGGGCGCGGGATCGAGCGAGCCGATGCCGAGCTGCCCCGTCTTGTTGCCCCCCCAGCAGTACACGCGGCCGCCCTCCACGATCGCGCACGAGTGATCCGCAGCCGCCGCGACCGCCGTCGCGTTGGCGAGGTTCTTCACCTTCACCGGCGTGCTTGCGGCCGTCTTCGTGCCGTCGCCGAGGTTGCCCGAGCCGTTATAGCCCCAGCACATCACCGTCTTGTCCGCGAGGAGCGCGCACGTCGTGCTGTTGCCGCCTGCGATCGCCTTCGCGCTGGTGATGTTCTTCACCTCGACCGCCTTCGAGCTTCGCGTCGTCGTGCCGTCTCCGAGCTGGCCGAAGGTGTTCACGCCAAAGCAGGAGACTTTGCCGGTCGCGTGCGCAATGCACGTATGTGAGAGGCCCGCCGCGATGGCCACCGCATCGCTCACGCCGGGCACGTTCTTCGGACGCAGCGACGGATCCGGCGGGGGTGTGAGCTCCGCGCCGTCGCCGAGCTGCCCGGCCCCGTTGTCACCCCAGCAGCGCACCGTGCTGTCGAGCATGCGCGCGCACCCGTGGTTGAAGCCGAGCGCGATCGTGGGATGGTCACCGTCGTCGAAGTGGTCGACGGGACCGCTGTCGTCGTCACCGGTGATGTCGTCGTCGTCTCCCGTCGTGACGGGCCCCGAGTCGAGGCGGTCGCCGCTCACCTTCGACTTCACGTCCTCGACGCCGATGATCGCATTGCACGCCACGACGAGCGTGGCGGTGGCGAACAGGACGGCGGTGAGGCGTCGAATCACGGATCCTCCGCCGGATTCCTCTCAAAAATCGCTGACCGCGGTGGGGACGAACTTCTGATCCGTGGAGCCAATGCCCAGCTCGCCGTCGAAGTTCGAGCCCCAGCAGTACGCCTTGTTGTCACCGGTGACGGCGCACGTGCGATCGCCGCCGGTCCACACCGCCTTCGCGTTGGCGAGGTCCTTCACCGGCTGCGGGGTGGAGGCGGTCTGGCCGCCCGCATCGACGGGTCCGATGCCGAGCTGCCCGTAGGTCGCGTCGCCCCAGCACGCGACGGCGCCCGTCTTTCGCACCGCGCACGTGTGTCCGTAGCCGGCCCAGATGAAGATGGCGTCCGAGATGAACGGGACCGCGATCGGCGATGGGTTCGGCGAGTCGGTCGGGCTGCCGTTGCCGAGCTGCCCGGTGTCGTTGCGACCCCAGCACGCGACGCTGCCCGACTTCATGCGCGCGCAGCCGTAGCGCGATGCGACCGCGACCTGCGCCACGTCCGACAGTGTCGTCACCTTGGTCGGCTTCGTGGTGGGCGTGAGCGAGCCCGTGCCGAGCTGGCCGTCGCTCGCGCCGCCCCAGCAATAGAGCTCGCCGCTCGCGAGGACGGCGCACGTGTGGTTCGTCGACGGCGCGATCTGGACGATGTTCTTGAGGTCGTTGACCTTCACCGGCTTGTTCGACGTCGCCGTCGTGCCGTCGCCGAGGCCGCCGTTCGAGTTCAGGCCCCAGCACGACGCGGTGCCGTCGCGATGGACCGCGCACGACACCGGGCCGCCGGCGCCGACCGCGATCGCGTCTTCGATGCCGAGGACGTCGACGGGCGTCGACGAGTCGTCGTCCTTGCCGTTGCCGAGGGTGCCGCTCGCACCTGCGCCCCAGCACGATACCTTGCCGCTCTTTCGCACCGCGCACGTGTGGGTCGTGCCCGAGGCGACGGCGACGGCGTCGGTGATGCCGACGACGTTCTTCGGCCGGAGCTGATCGGGCGAGTCGCCGGAGCCGGCGTCCTTGCCGTCTCCGAGCTGGCCGCTGTAGTTGGTGCCCCAGCAGCGCACGGTGCCGTCGAGCATGCGCGCGCAGCTATGACTGAAGCCGAGGGCGAGCGTCGGGCGCGCGGGGTCTTCCGGCGGCGGAGCCTCCCCGTCCTCGAGCGTGCCGGGCGGCGGGCGGTTGATGACGTCGTCGTCATCGTCGCCGGCGACCCCACCTTCGTTGTTGAGGCGCGTCCCGTTGGCCTTGAGCTTCACGTCCTCGACGCCGAGGATCTGGTTGCAAGCAAAGAGCACTCCCGCAGACGCAAGGACGACGGTCGCCCAGCGATGCGAAGAGAAAGACATACCCACAGAGTAGCACCTCAGGCGCGGGACGCTCGCGCCGCCGAATCCCAACGAAATACGAGAAATACTGGCAAAATGCACACCCCGGTGGCGATGATGAAGGTGGCCTCCTTGCCGATCTTGCCCGCGAGGAGGAGGCCGATGGTGCTGCCGACGCCAATGGCGAGCGCATTGAGGCTCTGCAGGATCGTGTAATGCATGCCGGCATTGGCGGGCCGCGTCGCGCTCATGAGCGCAGCGAAGAGGATGGTGGTGCCGAGGCCGCTCCCGAAGTGCTCCATCGCGATCGCGAAGGTCGTCAGCGCGAGCGGGGCGTGGAGGCGGTCGACCATGATGAGCGGCGCACACACGAGCGTCTGGAAGAACAGCCCGACCAGGAGCGCGCGCTTCTCGTGCATCCACCGATGGAGCAATCCTCCCGCCGCGGAGCCAGCGAGCGCCGACGCAGAGCCCACGCTCACGACCGCGGCGCCGATCTGCGTCTTGGTCCACCCGTAGTCCACCGCCATCGGCTTCAGGAGCGCGCCCGCCATGTGGAGCCCGAGCTTGTAGGTGACGGCGAGGATCGCGACCGCGATGACGTCGCGATGCACGATGTGCCGCGCGAGGGCCCAGACCGTCTTCGTCGTCTCGGCCGTCACGCGGTCGTCCTTCTCCTCCGGCTGCACCTCCTCCGAGCCGACGAACGCGCCGATGCTCGCGATGGCGACGGCGGCGGCGCAGGCGAGCAGCGTGAGCCGCTCGCCGAGCGTCCCGACGAGCAGCAGCAGCGCCGCGCCGCCGACGAGCATGCCGAAGCGATAGCCCGCCACCTGCGCCGTGTTGCCGAAGCCGCGCTCCTCGGGCTCGAGCACGCGCACCGCGAACGCATCGACGAGCACGTCCTGCGTGGACGCGAATAGCGCCCCGAGGAAGGTGAGGACCATCCAGAGGACGATCGCCTCCTTCAGCGGCGCGATCGCGAACGACGCGACGGTCGCGGTCAGCGCGAGCTGCATCGCGAGGATCGCATGACGCGAGCGCTTGCGAACGGCCGGCCGATCGGCGGCGTGCGCCCAGAAGATCTTCACCTGCCACGGAAGCTGCAGCCACCCGAAGGCCGCGATCTGCGCGTACGTCGCGCCGTCCTCGCGCAGCACGACAGGCAGATATTCGGTCGCGAACCCGAACGGGATGCCCTGCGCGAGGTAGAGCGCGCCGAGCGCGAACAAGACGGCGCGCGGTCTCGTCTTCGCGTCGGTGGTCACGGCGTCGCTCATCGTGCCGCAGCAAGCATCTTCGCTCCAGTGAGACCCGTTCGTCCCGATGGGCTCCGTAGCAATCGATAAAGTTGCGTAAGTTCAGTTAGTTGCGAGGGAGCCTCGAGCCCCGATTGCAAAGTCGACAATCGCTGGAGAGTCCGTCTATAAGGCGAAGACCCCGGATGACCGCGCGCGCACGAGCAGCCGACGATCGTCCCGCCCTGGTCTTTCTCCACGGTTTCGCGATGGATTCGCGGATCTGGCGAAGGCAGGTCGAGGCGTTCGGCAAGGACTACCGGCTCCTGCTCGTCGATCTGCCGGGCTTCGGGCCGCAAGCGCGCGAGGTCGGGGAGATCGAGATCGCCAAGGAGGTGAAGCGCGCGATGGACGCCGCGCATCTCGGCACGGCGCACGTCATCGCGAGCGCGTTTGGCGCGGCCGTCGCGATCGACCTCGCGCTACAATTCCCCGATCGCATCGCCTCGCTCGTGCTCGCCAGCCCCATGCTCCTCGGCCGGAAGCTCGGGATCGAGTCGTGGCAGCGCTGCGTGGGCCTCGCCAACGACGGCGACCGCGCCACGGCCGCCGAGATGTGGCTCGAGGATCCGCTCTTCGAATCCCTCCGCCACTCGGAGGAGCTCTTCGACGAGGTGCGGGCCATCGTCCTCGACTACATGGGCCATCACTGGACGGGGAAGGTCCAGGCCCAGTGGGCCGACCCGGACCCGATGCCGCGGCTCTCCTCTATTAAGATCCCCACGCTCATCGTCTCGGGCGGCCGTGACCTGCCCGCCTTCACCGGAATGGCCGAGGCCTACGTGAAGGCGATGCCCAATGCCCGTCGCGAGGTCATCGAGACCGCGGGCCATCACGTGAACCTGGAGGCCAGCCAGGCCTTCAACACGGCGATGAAGCAGCACCTCGCCCAGAACCGCTAGCTCGAGCGTGAGGGGGCGTCAGGGGCGGAGCCTCGGACAATAAACCGAGAAAACGTCTCCAACCCGTCCATATCGCTTGCCAAAAGCGGTCCGATGGGTAGAGTGCGCGTCCCTCCTCCCCACCGGGAAGAGGGAAAAGCTGCCGTAACGGCTTCTGAAACTCGTCCGCAAGCCCTCCGAACAGGAGGACCGGACGTCGGAAGTACGACGGAGCCGCTCCAGGAAGGTCTACGACAATGGTTTCGAAGGCGATCGCCCGCTTTGCGCGGCTCAGCCCCCGCAAAGCTCGTGTCATGGTTGATCTCGTCCGTGGCCGTCAGGCCGGCGAGGCACTCCAGATCCTCGAGTTCACGAAGAAGGCCGGTGCCCCCGTCCTCAAGAAGCTCCTCGAGAGCGCCGTTGCGAACGCGCGCACGACGAGCCCGGGCGTCGACCTCGACAGCCTCTTCGTCGAGACGGCCTTCGTCGACAAGGCTCCGAACAAGCACATGCGCCGCTGGCGTCCCCGCGCGATGGGTCGCGCGACGCGCATTCAGAAGGGCATGAGCCACATCACTCTCCACCTCGGGACGCGCTGAAGCGAAGAAGCTTCGCTTCAGGAGATAAGCAATGGGTCAGAAAGTTCATCCGTACGGCTTCCGCCTCGGCGTCATCAAGACGTGGAACAGCAAGTGGTTCGAGGACAAGAACTACGCCAAGTGGCTCCATGAAGACGTGCGCATCAAGCGCGCGGTCAAGGAGTACCTCATGAACGCGAACATCGCGTCCGTCGAGGTCGAGCGCGCCGCGAACAAGGCGAAGGTCATCGTCTACACCGCGCGCCCCGGCATGGTCATCGGCAAGGGTGGCAAGGGCATCGAGGTGCTGAAGATCGGCAACCTCAAGACCGCCGCCAAGGGCGAGACCAAGTTCCCCGGCGTCCAGTCGTTCACCGAGAACGAGGTCTTCATCGACGTGCAGGAGATCCGCAAGGCGGAGACCTCTGCGCAGCTCGTCGCCGAGAACGTCGCGATGCAGCTCGAGCGCCGCGTCGCCTTCCGCCGCGCGATGAAGAAGGCCCTCTCGACGGCGATGAAGTTCGGCGCCAAGGGCATCCGCATCCGCTGCTCCGGTCGTCTCGGTGGCTCCGAAATGAGCCGCGTCGAGACCTACCGCGAGGGTCGCGTTCCTCTCCACACGCTCCGCGCCGACATCGAGTTCGGTCAGGCGGAAGCGCGTACCAAGTACGGCATCATCGGTGTCAAGTGCTGGGTCTTCAAGGGTGAGGTCCTCGCCCGCCGCCAGCGCCGCCCGCAAATCGCAGGAGCCAGCTGAGTCATGCTCGTCCCCAAGCGCACCAAGTTCCGCAAGATGCAGAAGGGCAACAACAAGGGCACCGCCTACCGCGGGTCCGATGTTTCCTTCGGCGACTTCGCGATGCAGGCCGTCGAGCCGGGCCGCCTCACGGCGCGTCAGATCGAAGCCGGCCGTATGGCGATCACGCGCCACGTGAAGCGCGTCGGCAAGCTCTGGATCCGCATCTTCCCCCACCGCCCCGTCACCAAGAAGCCCCTCGAAGTTCGAATGGGTGGAGGCAAGGGCGGCGTCGAGGAGTGGGCGGCGGACATCCAGCCCGGCCGCGTCATGTACGAGATCTCGGGCGTCGACGAGAAGACGGCGCGTGAAGCGTTCCGCCTCGCCGGCCACAAGCTTCCCCTCGGTTACAAGTTCCTCGTTCGCGGGAGCATCCAATGAAGTCGAAGGACCTGCGCGAGCGCAGCATCGAAGACCTCCGCGAGCTCGAGAAGAGCCTCGCGAAGGACACGTTCCAGAACCGGTTCAAGAACTTCACGAACCGCCTCGATGACACGAGCTCGATCAACAAGACCAAGCGCGATCTCGCGCGCGTGAAGACGATCCTTCGTCAGCACGAGATCAACGAAGCCTCGAAGAAGAGCGCGAAGTAGCCATGGCAAAAGAACCCGCAAAGAAAGCAGCCGCGGCCCCCAAGGCCGACGTCGCTCCCGTTTCGACGCGCACCCTCGCCGTCGAGAAGACCGCGCACGGCTTCCGTCGCAAGATGACCGGCAAGGTCATCAAGGCGAAGATGCAGAAGACCGTCGTCGTCGAGTGCGTCACCTCGACCCGCGACGCGCTCTACGGCAAGTACGTCCGCTCGCGCACCCGCTACAAGGCGCACGACGAGACCAACCAGTACAAGGTTGGCGACGAAGTCGAGATCCAGGAGCACCGCCCGATCTCGAAGGACAAGCGCTTCATCGTGGTGCGCCTCGTGAAGAAGTTCGTGGAGGAATAGACGCCATGATCCAGATGCGTTCCAACCTGGACGTCGCCGATAACTCCGGCGCCAAGCGTGTCCAGTGCGTCAAGGTCCTCGGTGGCTCGCGCCGCCGTTACGCCAAGCTCGGCGACGTCATCGTCGTCGCGATCAAGGAAGTCGCGGCCGGCTCCAAGGTGAAGAAGGGCGACACCGCGAAGGCCGTCGTCGTTCGCGTCAAGGACGACACCTCGCGTCCCGACGGCACCTCGATCCGCTTCGACGAGAACTCGGCCGTTCTCATCAACGCGACGCTCGAGCCGATCGGTACCCGTATCTTCGGACCGGTCGCTCGCGAGCTCCGCGGCAAGAAGTTCATGAAGATCATCTCGCTCGCGCCGGAGGTGGTGTGATGAGTCTCCATCGTCTCCAGAAGGGCGACAGCGTCGTCGTCATCGCCGGCAAGGACAAGGGCAAGAAGGGCAAGGTCATGCGCCTCTTCCCCGAGACCGACAAGGTCATCGTGGAAGGCGTCAACCTGGTCAAGCGCCACATGAAGCCGAACCCGCGCATGCAGCAGGGCGGCATCCTCGAGCGCGAGCAGCCGTTCGCCGCATCCAACGTGATGCTCGTCGATCCGAAGACGGGCAAGGGCACCCGCGTCCGCATCAAGACGGACGAGAAGGGCAAGAAGATCCGCATTGCGGTCAAGAGCGGCGAAGAGATTCCGTCGCCGCGCAAGGCCACCGCTGAGAAGGCGAGCTGATCATGGCTGACGAGAACGAGAAGCCCAAGGGCGAGAAGAAGCCGAAGAAGGGCAAGGGCGAGGCCAGCGGTTCCCGCGCGGTCATCGCTCCCGCGAAGACCTCGAACACGCAGGCCGTCGCGGCCCGTTTCATCGCGAAGTACAAGGACGTCGCGGTCCCGGCGCTTCAGAAGCAGTTCAACTATACGAACCCGAACGAGGTTCCGAAGCTCGAGAAGATCGTCGTGAACATGGGTCTCGGCCAGGCCGTGACCAATCCGAAGATCATCGACTCGGGCGTCGACGAGCTCCAGGCCCTCACGGGTCAGAAGCCGGTCGTGACCCGCGCCAAGAAGGCGATCGCGAGCTTCAAGCTCCGCGAGGGCATTCCCATCGGCTGCATGGTCACCCTGCGTCGCGACAAGATGTGGGAGTTCCTCGACCGCCTCGTCACCGTCGCGCTCCCGCGCACGCGTGACTTCCGCGGCGTCTCCCGTCGCGCCTTCGATGGCGCGGGCAACTACACGCTCGGCCTCAAGGAGCAGATCATCTTCCCCGAGATCGACTACGACCGCATCGACGTCATCAAGGGTCTCAACATCTCCTTCGTAACCACGGCCAAGACCGACGAAGAGGGCCGTGCCCTCCTCCAGGCGATGGGCATGCCGTTCCGCGCGGCCTGAAGGACATAAGGACGAACGAAAATGGCCCGTGCAAGTCAGTTTGCGAAGCTCAATCGCCCCCCGAAATTCCCGGTGCGCCACGTGAACCGTTGCAAGGTTTGCGGCCGCAGTCGCGCCTATTACCGCAAGTTCGAGCTCTGCCGCGTGTGTCTGCGTCTCTACGCACTCCGCGGCGAGATCCCCGGCGTCATCAAGGCGAGCTGGTGAAATCATGAGCATGACCGATCCCATCTCGGACTTCCTCGCGCGTATTCGCAACGGCGCCCTTGCTCGCAAGGATCGCGTTGAGATGCCGCACTCCTTCCTCAAGAAGAACATCGCCGAGGTCCTCAAGAACGAGGGCTACGTCGACGACGTTCGCGAGAGCGACGGCGAGGGCCACAAGACCCTCACGGTCGTCCTCCGTTACGGCCGTGGCAAGGACAGCGCGATCGACGGCCTCCGTCGCGTGTCTGCTCCGGGCCGTCGTGTCTACGTCCGCCACGACCGCATCCCGCGCGTCCGCAGCGGCATGGGCATCTCGATCCTCTCGACCTCTCACGGCGTCATGACGGATCGTCAGGCGCGCGAGCAGAAGGTCGGCGGCGAGCTCCTCTGCGAGGTCTGGTGAAATCATGAGCAACGCAGCTCTTCCCAACTCCCCGTCGAATCCGACGGGTCCCGCCAGCCTTGCGCCTGGCCAGATGAAGCAGTCCCGCGTCGGCAAGCGTCCGATCGCGCTCCCCAAGGGCGTCACCGTCACCGTGAAAGACGGCAAGGTCGACGTGAAGGGCCCGAAGGGGCAGCTTTCGCGTCCGCTCACGCCGAACGTGAAGGTCGTCGTCGAGAACAACGCCGTGTCGATCAAGCCGACGGTGGAAGGCCGCGATGGGTCCCGCTTCCAGGGCCTCGCGCGCTCCATCATCAACGGCATGGTCGAAGGCGCGGGTGTCGGTTACACGAAGACGCTCCAGCTCGTCGGCACGGGTTACCGCGCCGAGGTGAAGGGCAAGATCCTCAACCTGCTCCTCGGCTTCTCCCACCAGATCAACTACCCGATCCCCGAGGGCGTGACCGTCACGATCCCGGGCGACTCCAAGGGAACGATCGTCATCCTGACGGGCGCGAACAAGGAAGTCATGGGCCAGACGGCCGCCAAGATCCGCGGGTTCCGCCCGCCGGAGCCGTACGGCGGCAAGGGCGTTCGTTACCAGGGCGAGAAGGTTCGCGAGAAGGCCGGTAAGGCCGCCGCGAAGGGCAAGTAAGGAATACGACGATGGCAGTTTTGATCCAGGGCCGCGAGCGCCGCAAGCTTCGCATCCGCCACAAGATCGCCGGCACCGCCGAGCGTCCGCGTCTCTCCGTCTTCCGCAGCCTCAGCCACATCTACGCGCAGGTCATCGACGACGTGTCCGGCAAGACCGTCGGTCACTGCTCGACCCTCGCGAAGGACGTGAAGGCGCCCGCGGGCGACCTCAACAAGAGCGACGCGGCGAAGCTCGTCGGTAAGACGATCGCTGCTCAGCTCAAGGCGAAGGGGATCACCAAGATCGTCTTCGACCGCAACGGGTACCTCTACCACGGCCGCATCAAGGCCCTCGCCGAAGGCGCCCGCGAGGGTGGGCTGGAGTTCTGATCATGGCCATCGAACAGATCGACGAAGACAAGCTCAAGGAGCGCATCATCCACATCAACCGCGTCGCGAAGGTCGTCAAGGGCGGCCGTCGCTTCTCGTTCGCGGCGCTCGTCGTCGTCGGTGACGAAGGCGGTCACGTGGGAGTCGGGCTCGGCAAGGCGAACGAAGTTCCGGAAGCCATCCGCAAGGGCAACGACCAGGCGCGCAAGAACCTCTTCAAGGTTCCGCTCGACGGCGTCACGATCCCGCACGAGGCTCACGGTCACTTCGGCGCCGGCAAGGTCTTCCTTCGTCCCGCCTCCGCGGGTACCGGCGTCATCGCCGGCGGCGCCGTCCGCGCCGTCGTCGAATCGGCGGGCATCCACGACATTCTCACCAAGTGCATTGGCTCGGCCAACCCGCACAACGTCGTTCGCGCGACGCTCCAGGCTCTTCGTCAGCTCCGCTCGGTCGAGCAGGTCGCGGCGAAGCGCAGGAAGCAAGCGAGCGATCTGGATGTTCCGAGCAAGGCCAAGAAGGCCAAGCCCCTCACGGAGGCGACTGCATCATGAAGCAGAAGCTCAAGATCACGCAGGTCAAGTCCTGCATCGGCGTGAACTGGAAGTTCCGCCTCAACCTCAAGGGTCTCGGCCTCGGCCGCCCCGGCAAGACCGTCGAAGTGGCCAACACTCCGTCGTTCCGCGGCGCGGTCAAGAAGGTCCTTCACCTCGTCACCGTCGAGGAGATCTAAAGTCATGGCTGACACTCTCAGCAAGCTCGCGAAGCCCGCGGGCTCCACCGCGAAGAAGCTTCGCAAGGGCCGCGGCGTCGGCTCTGGCCTCGGCAAGACCGCGGGTCGTGGTCAGAAGGGCCAGTTCGCTCGCAACAGCATCTCGCCCAAGTTCGAAGGCGGCCAGACCCCGCTCGCTCGTCGCCTTCCGAAGCGTGGCTTCAAGAAGCTCGACCGCGCGAAGGTCGCCGAGATCAACGTCGGCGCCCTCGAGGCGTTCGACGCCGGCGCCAACGTCGACGAGCGCGCGCTCCGCGATCGCGGCCTCATCAAGGGCCAGATCGACCGCATCAAGATCCTCGGGTCGGGCGAGCTCACCAAGAAGATCACGATCACTGCGCACTCCTTCTCGAAGGCGGCGCAGGAGAAGATCTCCAAGGCCGGCGGTAAGGCCGTCCTCGTCGCTCAGGCCCAGGCCGCCGCTTCGGCGGAGTGATCGGAACCGCGGCCGTATGAGTGTCCTCGCCGGGTTCGCGAACATCAACAAGGTGCCGGAGCTCCGGCGCCGTGTGCTGTTCACGCTCGCGATGATGGCGGTCTTCCGCATCGGCGCGTTCGTCACGATCCCCGGCGTCGACCGGAACGTGATGAAGGCCGTCGTGAGCAAGCAGGGAGGAGGCCTTCTCGGCTTCTTCAACATGTTCTCCGGCGGCGCGCTCTCCAACCTCTCGATCTTCGCGATCGGGATCATGCCGTACGTCAGCGCGAGCATCGTTCTCCAGCTGCTCGGCATGGTCTTCAAGCCCCTCGACGAGCTCCGCAAGGAAGGCGAGCAGGGGCAGCGCAAGATCAACCAGTACACGCGCTACGGAACCATCGTCCTCGCGATGTTCCAGAGCTTCGGCATCGCGATGAGCCTCGAAGCCCTGAACAACCAGGACACCGTCGGCGCGACGGGTGACGTCGTCACCCACGCCGGCTGGGGCTTCCGCCTCATGACGATGATCACGCTCGCCACCGGCACGTGCTTCATCATGTGGGTCGGCGAGCAGATCACCGAACGCGGCATCGGCAACGGCATCTCGCTCATCATCTTCGCGGGCATCGTCACCGACATCCCGGGCGGCGTCTTCGGCTACTTCCAGACCCACAAGGGCTCGATCCAGCCGCTGAACCTGTTCGCCGTCGGCGCCATCGTCCTCGGCACGGTCGCGACGATCGTGTTCTTCGAGCGCGGGCAGCGTCGCATCCCGATCTACTACGCACGAAGGACCGTCGGCAGACGCGTCTACGGCGGGCAGACGGCGCACCTCCCGCTGAAGGTGAACACGAGCGGAACGATCCCGCCGATCTTCGCGAGCTCGCTCCTGATGTTCCCGGCCACGCTCGCGAACTTCAAGATCCCGGGCATGGCGATCCTGCAGCAGAGCCTCGAGCGCGGCGACTGGCTGTTCAACTGCGTCTACGTCGGCCTCATCATCTTCTTCTGCTTCTTCTACACGGCGGTCACCTTCCAGGCGGTCGACGTGGCGGACAACCTGAAGAAGCAGCAGGCGTTCATCCCGTCGATTCGACAGGGCAAGCAGACGGCCGAGTACATCGACAAGGTGCTGACGCGCATCACGCTCGGCGGGGCGATCTACGTCTCTGCCGTCTGCGTCGTGCCGACGGTCATCAGCGAGTACTTCAAGGTCCCGTTCCGCTGGGGCGGCACCTCGGTCATGATCGTCGTCGGCGTCGCGCTCGACACGGTCAGCCAGATCGAAGCGCACCTGATCTCGCGTAACTACGAAGGCCTCTCGGGCGGCGGTGGCAAGGCCACGCGCATCCGTGGGCGGAGGGATGTCGCGTGAGCCTGCGTCTCGTGTTCGTTGGGCCCCCGGGCGCTGGAAAAGGCACCCAGGCGAAGGTCATCTGCGAGAGGTACAAGATCCCGCAGATCTCGACCGGTGACATGCTCCGTGCCGGCAAGAAGGCCGGCACCCTCCCGAAGGAGCTCATCGATACGATGGCGGCCGGCGGGCTGGTGCCCGACCAGGCGGTCATCGACCTGATCGCCAAGCGGATCGACGAGGAGGACGCCAAGAACGGCTTCCTTCTCGACGGCTTCCCGCGCACGGTGCCCCAGGCGGAGGCGCTCAACAAGCTCCTCGCCGACCGCGGGAGCAAGCTCGACACGGTCCTCGCGCTGAACGTGGCGGCGAGCCTCCTCATCGAGCGGGCCGTCCTTCGCCGGACGGACAAACGCACTGGACAGATTTACCACCTGAAGTATAACCCGCCCCCCCCGGACGTGAATCCGGCGGATCTGGAGCATCGGGCGGATGACCACGAAGAGGTCGTCCGGAATCGGGTCGAGACGTACGAGAAGATGACCGCTGATCTCCTGCCTTTCTACAAGAAGGTGGGGCTCCTCCAGGAGCTCGACGGAGTCGGCAAAGTGGAAGAAGTTACGGGTCGGGTGCTCGGCGCGCTCGAGTCGATCAAGAAGTAAGAGAAGAGGCGTAGGGATTTGATGAGCGAGCGTCGTGAGCGGAAAGAGCCGAAAGGCGACAAGCTCGAGTTCGATGGCGTCGTGCAAGAGGCGCTGCCGAACGCGATGTTTCGCGTGAAGTGCGACAACGGGCTCGTGGTCCTCGCGACCATCAGCGGGCGCATGCGGCAGTTCTACATCCGCATCCTCCCGGGCGACCGTGTCACCGTGGAAGTGAGCCCGTACGATCCGAGCCGCGGCCGTATCACCTACCGCCACAAGTAGAATTTCTACCGCGCCCACGCGGTGCTAAGAGCAGCGACACAAGGGAAGTCCGATGAAGGTCCGTCCGTCCATCAAGAAGGTTTGCGACAAGTGCAAGGTGGTCCGCCGCAAGGGCGTCGTCCGCATCATCTGTGAAAACCCGCGCCACAAGCAGCGCCAGGGCTAAGGGGTAATCGTCATGGCTCGTATTGCAGGCGTCGACCTCCCCAAGCACAAGCAAGTCGCTTACTCGCTCCCCTACCTCTACGGCGTGGGGCACAAGCTCGCCAAGGTGATCTGCGAGCGCGCGAACATCGACCCGAAGAAGAAGACCGAGGAGCTCACCGAGGCCGAGATCAAGCGCATTCGCGATCTCCTCGAGACCGAGATCCGGGTCGAAGGCGACCTTCGCCGCGAAGTTCAGATGAACATCAAGCGTCTGATGGACCTCGGCTGCTACCGCGGCCTCCGTCACCGCCGCGGCTTGCCGGTCAACGGCCAGCGCACGCACACCAACGCGCGTACCCGCAAGGGCCCGCGTAAGGGCATCCTCTCGCGCGGCGGTCCGCGCAAGCCGACGTGAGAATCTAGGAGCATATAGATCATGGCAAGCGCGAAGAACGCCGCCGCGGGTCAAGCACCGGCGGGCAAGGGCAAGCAGGTCAAGAAGAAGGTCAAGAAGAACATCGCGACCGGCATCGCCTGCATCCAGAGCACGTTCAACAACACGGTGGTCACCATCACCGACGTGAACGGCAACACGGTTGCGTGGTCCTCGGCCGGTAGCCGTGGCTTCAAGGGCTCCCGCAAGTCGACGCCGTTCGCGGCGCAGCTCGCGGCCGAAGAGGCCTGCCGCCGTGCGATGGAGCACGGCATGCGCAGCGTCGCCGTCTTCGTCAAGGGCCCGGGCGCCGGTCGTGAGTCCGCGCTCCGCGCGCTCCAGACGGCGGGCTTCAAGGTCACGCTCATCCGTGACGTGACCCCGGTTCCGCACAACGGCTGCCGGCCCCCGAAGCGCCGTCGCGTGTGACCACGCCGCGAGCTTCGAGCTCGTGAACGAACGCCGCGCTCCTCCGGGACCGCGGCGTTTCGTCATTTGGGATGGCGACGCGACGGTCGGTCCCCACGATCCCGATGAGCCTCGGCGTGCACCAGCCTTAAGGTCCGTCTTCGATCCTTCGTGAGCGCGGACGCCGAATGGATGCGCGTGGTTGGCGGTCGTGCGAGGTGGGTACGCGCGTTGCGGAGGGAGCGCCCATGCGCCCCTACTCCTTCGTCCTTCCCGCGCTCTCCCTCCTCGCTTGCTCGGCGTCCTCGTCCGCTCCCGACGACGGCGTGAGCCAATCCGAGATCACCATCGTCGTTCCGGCCAAGTGTCCGCGCGAGCTTCGCGTGCAGCTCGGCTTCGGCTTCGCGGAGGACGACATCGAGGCGATCGCGGCGCGGCTGCCCCCGGCGGACGTCGAGCGGTTCCAGGCGGCGGTCGACGAGTACGGCGCGATGGTGGACGCGCCCATGCAGATCGAGGCGGCGGACCCCGTGATCACGGCAGACTCCTGCACCTATTCACAGGCTCCTGGCACGACCGCCGTGCTGCGGAGCGGTCCGGACGGCGCGGTCCTCGAGATCACGACGGGCCACCTCCACATCGTGGCCCATCCGAAGCGGTTCGCGCGCGAGGGCATCCGCTTCGGCGCCGAGACGGCCACCGAGGTCAGCGCGATCCTCTCGGACGGCAAGCTGGTCGAGTTCGCCGACGTGGCCATCGACGCGACGGGCGAGCAGATCGCGCGCTACGCCGCCTTCCCGGCGGTTCGCATCCCGGTCCTGCAGTCGACGCTCGCCCCGATCCGTGAGGTGCACCTGAGCTTCCCGGAGACGATGGTGATCGACGCCGATCACGGCACGAAGAAGTACGAGGGGCTCGAGCTCGTTCTCGGCCCCGAGAGCGGGAGCGACCTCGCCGCGAGCGGCGCCCACATCCTCATGGGGGCCAGTCCGGCCGCCCTGCGCACCACCGATCCCGACACCACCATCTGCTTCCTCGGTCCACCCGAAGGCATCTGCGCGATCATGGGCTTGCTCTCCGGATCGGTGATCGGCAAGGAGTTCACGTTCGCCGACGCCGGCAGGGGCGAGGGCTGCAAGGCGAGCGACATCGAGGTCACGATGACGTTCCACGCCGGCGACGCGCCCGAGCTCCAGACGTTGACCATCCCGCGGTGCCAGTAGCTACGTCATCCGTCGCGCGCGGTACGCGCTCGGCGTCTCGCCGCAGCGCTCCGTGAACGCGGTGGTGAAGGCGCCGATGCTCTGGAAGCCGACCGCGTGGGCGGTCGAGCTGACGGAGGCATCACGGCGCGCGAGGAGCTCCATCGCGCGCATCATGCGCGCGCCTTGCAGATACGCCCGGAAGCTCGTGCTCGTCTCCTCCTCGAAGCGCCGGGAGAGCGTGCGCACCGACACCTTCGCCGCCTCCGCGGCGCGCTCGACGGTCGCGTCCCCGAGGTTCGCGTCGACCCACGCCATCGCCTTCGCGAGCCCGGCCGACTTCGCGACGGGCAGGTGATACGGCCGCTCGTCCGCGATCCATTCCCGCGCCAGCGCCCCGAGCGCGCGGAAGTACGCGTCCGCGAGCGGCGTGTACTCGCGGTCGTGGGGGCCCCAGCGCATCGCGTAGAGCAGCATCTCGCGGGCGAGCGAGTTGACCCCGAAGACGCGCACCGAGCCCAGCGCCCCGCGCCCGGCGAGGCTAGATGTGAGATACACGGTTCGGAGCTCGACCCCGGTGGAGCTCGCCGCCCGATGCCGGACCTTGCGACCGATCCACGCTGCGCGCTCCGGGGGCAGCGTCCAGCGCTGCTCGTCCGTCGTGAGGACGAGCGTGCCCTTTGCGGCGAAGAGGAGCTGATGGCGATCGTGCGCGTGCCAGTCTCCGTCGAAGGGCTCGTGGTCCTCGGCGAGTCCGAAGGCGGGGACCGCGACGCGGTCGACGTCGATCCGGGAGGGCATCGCGCCCATCGTACGCCCTGGCTCAGGGGACGTGACGCGCCTCGAGCTCGGCGTGGGCCGTGAGCTCGCCCGCGTTCGTCTCGAGGACGAGGGCGATCCCGCGCTCCTGGATGATCGCGAGATCCCGCTCCGTCACCAGGAGGGCGTCGTCATAGACGTCCACGGGATGGAGCTCGATGAAGCCCTCGTGGGTGGTGTACCGGAAGGGCAGGTCACGCTGCGTCGTCCCGCCGCCGGCGCGCGGGATCATGACGCGCGGGCGCTCCAGCCCATCGAAGCCGGGACGATCGCGGCGGATGGCGGCGTCGTCGACGCGCAGCGACAGCGCGATCCTCGGCGTCGTGGCGTCGAAGCCGATCGTCGGCGTGCCGGTGACGACCCGCGACCACGTCGCCTCGAGGCGGAGCGCCGGCCCGGTCGCGGCGAGCTCGGCGGAGTCGGCGGCAGAGTCTTCGGTCGCCGGCGCAGCGCAGGCGGCGGTGGTGAGGGCGGCGAGGGCGGCGAGGGCGAGGAGCGTCGTTTTCATGAGCCTCGGCTTACCCCCCGAGGCGGAGCCGCGCTTTCGCGGACCGGCCAACGTCTTTCGCTTTGCGGCCACCTTCGGCGACGCCGCGCCGTGCTCAGCGATACGGGTTTCCGCGGAGATCCGGATCCGACGCGGGCGGAGTCGGAGGCGGAGGCGCCGGCGCTGGCGCCGGTCGATGCGAGGGACGCGGGCGAGGGCGCGGTCCGGACCGAGGGGAGCTCGGCGAGGGCGCCTCGACCTCGGCGGGCTCGATGGCGGGTCCCGCGGAGACCGTGGGTGGTGGAGGTGGCTCCCTGAGGACGTCGTCGCGCGCGGCTGGCGCGCTCGGCTCCGCGGGCGTGGGCATGGGCACCGCGCTGCCTCCGCGCGACGAGAGGAGGAGTCCGCCCGCGCCGAGGGTCGCGAGGAGCCCCACCGCGAAGAGCGCCCACGAGCGTCGCGACGCAGGGGCCGGCGCCGGCGGCGCGGTGGCGAGCGTGGTCACGGTCTCGTCCTCCGCGGCGACCGCCTCGCCGCCGAGGAGCGCGGCGCGGAGCGCGGCGGCCGACGGCCAGCGCCGCGCGGGATCGCGCTCGAGGCACCGATCGACGATCGCTTCGAGGACCGGCGGCACGTCCGGCGCCACGTCGTGAAGAGCGCGTCGCTCGCCGCGCGCGACGAGGGCGAACGTCTCCATCACCGTCTCGCCGTGGAACGGGAAGCGCCCGCTGAGGAGCCGGTACATGACGACGCCGAGCGCCCAGAGGTCCGTCCGCGCATCGACCGCCTTCGGGTTCGCGAGCTGCTCCGGCGAGATGAACTGCGGCGATCCGAGCGGGCCGTCGGCGCGGGTCAGGGATCCCTGTCCGTCGGCGCCGCGCAGCTTCGAGACGCCGAAGTCGAGCACCTTGATCACCTCACCCTCGCTCGTACGCGCGAGGAACAGGTTCGACGGCTTGATGTCGCGATGGATGACGCCGCGCGCGTGCGCCGCCTCGAGCGCCTCGCACACCTGCGCCGCGTAGTCGATGACCTGCGCTGCCGGTAGCGCAGCGCCGAGCGGGCAACGAGCGCCGAGGTCCTCGCCTTCGAGGCGCTCGAGGACGAGGAACGGGGCGCCCTCGTCGTCCTCTGCGACGTCGAACACGCGGACGACGTGCGGATGGGTGATGAGCATCAGTGCGCGCGCCTCCCGGACGAGGCGCGCGCGATCCTGTCCGAGCTCGGGCGACGACAGCAGCTTGATGGCGCAGTCGACGCCGGTCTTCTCGTCGAGCGCGGCGAGGACCACGCCGATCGCGCCGTGACCGAGGACCTCCTCGATGCGGTAGCGCCCCGCGAAGAGCGTCCCTGGAGCCGGCAGGCGAGCGGTCACGGTGCCCGCCGATCATAGCGAACCACGAGTTCGCATTTCGACCGACCGAGCCGTCGCCGTGGATCCGGTCGCGCCGCGCCGCGCGCGCGAATCCTGAAAATAGACGAGAAACGCCGAGAAAACCGCGATCGGCGGGCGGCACCGCGCTTGCTGTTCATCCTCGTCATGAAGACCGCCAACACGACCCTCCCGGCTCTCGCTCTCGTCCTCGGTCTCGCCGCCGGCTGCGCGGCGCCCGCGACGGCGGAAGGGAAGGGATCCACCGAGAGTCATCTCAACGCGATGTCGAAGGCGCTCTGGCCGAACGGGCAGATCCCCGTCTGCTGGGATCGCTCGCGCGCCTCGCTCGATCGCTACCCGGCCGCGGTGATGGCGGAGGATCTGAATCGCTCGCTCGTCCGGATGAAGGCCGCGGTCCGGGAGATCGCGGAGAAGGAGTGGAACGCGCGAACGCCGATCCAGTTCGTCGGCTGGGGCGACTGCGAGGAGACGGACGATCGGGACGCGGTCCACCTCGTCCCGATCGACTCCCTCGGTCAGACCGACTGCGGCGAGTCCGGGCAGTCCTGCGCGCAGGGCCTCGGGACGCAGGCGCGCGGACGAAGCCTCTTCCTCAATCTCTCCTTCGGAGACGAGTTCCTCTACGTCTCGCGCCTCGTCGGCGCGAAGGCGCGGGGCGAGGACATCAGCTCGCTCGTCCCGGCGGAGCGCTCCGAGGGCGGAATCTACTGGCTGCCGGCGGCGTGCATGACCGAGATGCGCGAAGGCTGGTCCGTCGACCAGAAGGACGCCGACCTCCGCCGCGACATCGAGGACCCCGACGTGCTGGCCGGCGCGCGGCGCATGATCGAGTCGTGTGTAAAGTACAACGCAGCCCACGAGCTCGGGCACATCGCGGGCTTCGCACACGAGCAGTACCGCGAGGACGATCCGGCGACGCGGGCGGCGTGCCGCGCGGAGATCGAGCGACGCGGGCTCCACGACGACTTCACGCAGGTCGGTCCTGACGCCGCCGGTGACACCCCGCTCGGCATCTTCGATACCGAGTCGATCATGAGCTACTGCCGGCGCGACAAGAGCCCGTCACTCACCGAGGAAGACGTCGCGATGGCGCGCCGGATCTACGGCGGCGGCGACGATCGGGAGGACGGTCAGGACGGCGCCGATGGCGAGGACGGCGCGAGCATCGCCGGTGGGATCGGCGGCAAGGGCGGCAAGGGCGGCAAGAGCGAAGACTGAGACGCGAAGAGGCAAAGGAGAACGACCATGAAGACGATGATGATCACGATGGCTCTGGTGGGTGCGGCCTTTCTCGCGGGCTGCGCGGAGGATCCGCCGGCCGAGGCGGAGAAGGGCTCCTCTTCGAGCATGCGCGCGCCGGACGGGGCGGACGGCGCCTCCGTGGCGGGCGGCGTCGGCGGCAAGGGCGGGCGCGGCGGCGGAACGGACGACGAGGAGAGCGCCGGCGCCATGACGGGAGAGAGTGACGAGAGCCCGTGGTGGGACACGAGCGGGGAGTGGACCTTCCCCGACGCATGGTCTCCGGCGGCTCCGTTCGAGGATCCCGGTGTCGGGCAAGGCGGCACCGACGGTGAGGACGGCGAGGACGGCGCGTCGATCGGGGGCGGCGTCGGAGGAAAGGGCGGAAAAGGCGGCCGCGCAGAATAGAATCAGGGCTCGATGCGCCTCGCCATCCTCGTGATCGCCCTGAGCGGCTGCATGATCTTCGACGAGAGCATGCGCCGCTCACACGCGGATGGAGGGGCGCAGGAGAGCTCGAGCGGCGCCGCCACATCGAGCAGCGGCGCGGCGGAGACGTGCTCCGTCACCGCGAACGGCGGCGGCGGGGCCGGCGGCTGTCCGGGGACGGCGGCCGAGACCTACGACGGGACGGTCCTCCGCGGCGCGTCCGCGAGCCTCACCCGCGAGCGCGCCGTGTGTGGCGAAGGCACCGCGCAGCTCTCGCTCACGGTCTCCGCCGACGAGTGCGTGAACGTCTTCTTCAGCGGCGCCGGCGGCACCGCACGTCTGACGGGCCCGGACGGCGAGACGGAGACCTTGCGTGACACGAGCAGCGTCGGCCTCCACGCGACGAGCGCGGGGACGATCACGATCGACGTTCAGAGCAGCGGGACCTGGAAGCTCGTCGCGCGCTGACCGCCGCGCCAGTCGACGAGCAACGCGAGCACGCCGGTCACGGCGGCGAGCCCGACCGTCACGCCGAGAAGGACGTTCGTGCGGGTCTGCTTGGCGAGCCCGTCGTCGAGATCCGCATCGAGGCCGGACCGGTCGAAGCGGTCCTTCTGCGCGACGGTGTCGAGCGCCGACCACGTCGTGATCCCGCCCGCGAGCACGGTCGCGCCCCCGGCGATGAAGACGAGCACCGGGGGGAGCCCGTGGCGCTCCGGGGCCGGCGGGGTCGGGGCGGGAGCGGTGAGGTCCACGTCGAGCCGCTCCCCCGCCGCGACCCGCACGACCTTCCGCGACGCGCGCGCGGTGACGACATGCTCGCCCGGCATGACGTAGACCGGGCTCTCTGCCACCGCGACGCCGTCGACCGCCGTCGGTCCGTCCGCGCGAACGATCTCGAGCCTGCCCACCTTCGGGAAGAGCGCCTCGCGACGCGTGCGCGCGTCTTCCCGGTCCGCGGCAGAGGACGACTCGCGCTCGATCTTCGCGTAGAGCGTCGCCGCCCGCGCGACGTCGCCGCTGCGGAGCCGCGCCTTCGCCGCATTGAAGAGCGCTGCCGCGTGCGGCGACGCGGCGTAGGCCTCCTCGAAGAAGACGGCCGCGCGCGTGAAGTCACCCGCCACGAAGGCGCGCTGCCCGTCCTCGAACGATCGCGCGGCGCGGTCCTGCGGGTCTTCGGCGAAGGCCGGGGTGACGGCGAGCGCCCCGACGAGCACCAACGAAACGCACAAAGTGGTGCGATTCATGCGCAGCACACGCATCATACACGAGGGCCATGAAAAAGGACCGATCCGGCGAGCAGCCGACCCAGCGCTCCGAGGAGACGAGCGAGGAGGCGAGCGGCGCCTTCGTCTTCACCGTCATCGACGGACCCGACCGCGGCGCGGTCCACGCGGTCGACGTCGCGTCGTGCCCGCGCATGCTCGTCGGCAAGAGCGTGACGTGCGCCCTCCGCCTCGACGACGCGGAGGTCTCGCGGCGCCACGCGTCGCTCCGTCCCGAGGGCCGAGGCATCGTCGTGACGGACCTCGGCTCCACGAACGGCACCTACGTCAACGAGGTGGCCATCCGCGAGGCCTTGCTGGTGGGCGGAGAGACGCTGCGCTTCGGGCGCACCGTGCTCGCGGTCTCGCGCGGCAGCGGCGCCGTGTTCGCGCTGACGAGCGACACCTCGTTCGGGCGGATGCTCGGCGCGAGCCGCGAGATGCGCCTCCTCTATCCGCTGCTCGCGCGACTCGCGGCGACGGACGAGCCCTTGCTGCTCGAAGGCGAGACGGGCACCGGCAAGGAGCTCTGCGCGGAGGAGCTCCACGCGTGCTCGCCGCGTGGCGCGGAGCGATTCGTCGTCCTCGACACGTACGCGCTCCCGCCGGACGATCTCGAGCGCCAGATCTCCGAGGTGTCGATCACGCGGGCGACGGTCTACGTGAAGGAGGTGGCGGCGCTCCCGTTCGGGCTCCAGCGCCTCCTCGCGCGAAGGCCAACGTCGGCGCGGTTCGTCTTCGGCACCCGGCGCGACCTCGACCGCGAGGTCGAGCGCGGGACGTTCTCCGAGGACCTGCTCGTCCGTCTCGCGCCGCGCCGCGCGGAGCTTCCGCCGCTCCGGGATCGGATCGGTGACGTCCAGCTCCTCGCGCGCGCCTTCTGGGACGGCCTCGCGGGGCCGGGCGAGCCCCTTCCACCGGACTTCACGTCGCGTTTCCAGCGCTACCGGTGGCCCGGCAACGTCCGCGAGCTCGCGATCGCGGTCGCGGCTCGCTTCCAGCGCGGCGAGCTCGCGCGCTGGGATCCCGTCGCGCTCTCCGGCGACGAGACCGACACCATCGGCGCCGTCGTCGATCGCGAGCTCCCGCTGGTCGATGCGCGTCAGCTCGTGGTCGACGAGCTCGAGCGCCGATACGTGCGCCACATGCTCGCGCGCCACGGAAGCACGCGCGAAGCGGCGCGAGCCGCCGACGTCGGCGTTCGCTACTTCCAGATCCTGCGCGCCCGCTTCGACTGCTGACCGCCTCCCCTTCGTCACGCACGCGGTCGACGAGCGATGGCGCGGCTTCTACGCACGTGTCTCTTCCTTCGCAGTAATCGGTGGTTCTCGCGCGCGACGAGAACCGCGGCGGGGACAGGGGCGGAAACCCGGAGAATCCGTGAGCTCCGGCGTGGGCATGTGCCGTGCTCGGGTCGCCCGCAGTGCTGCGCCGATTGTCCTTTGCGCTCCTCCTCGCGCTCCTCGCGCTCCTCGTTCCCGTGAGGGCGGACGCTACCGGCGCGCTCCTCCCGTTGGCGGGCTGGTCCGCGCCCGCCGTCTCGGTGCGCATGGCGGTCGCGCTCGGCCCAAGCGGCGCGACCACCCGCTGGTCGGAGGTCACGCTGCCGGCCGGGCCGGCCGTCGGCTGGCTCGTCCCGATCCGGCCGGGCGCCACGGTCGAATGGGCGCCGAACGCGTGGCTCGACGCGCTCGACCTCGCGAGCGCGCCACGCGTGCTCGTCCCGAGGATCGCGGCGCCGTGCGCGCTGCATCAGTCCTTCGACCTCCCGCCGCCGTGGGTCAGACCGGCGAACAGGCTCCCGGCGGGCGCGATCGCGCTCCCGGCCACGTCGGCCGACGCCGAGGCGTGGGCCGAGGGCCACGGCTTGATCATCGACGCCGCGAGGCTCCGCGCGCTCCGCGCGCTCTATACGTCGGGGTGGCGCGTCGCTGCGGTCGAGCTATTCGCCTTCGATCGGCCGCGGACCTCGCCGACGCTGCGCGCGACCGACGACGGAGGCGCGACGGCTCCGCTCTTCATCGGCGCTCCCGCGGCCGAGACGGCGGTGACGCTCATGATCGTGGGCGCCGGGCACGCGTCGATCGCGGACATGCGCGAGATCTCCGACTCCGCGCTCCGCTGGGGCGCGAAGGGGAGCTCGTACGCCGAGCTGCGCCAGGTGACGCTCGGCCATGAAGGCTGGCTCCGCGAGTCCGCGTCGCACGCCGCGCTCTTCGACGAGGTCAAGGTCGGGGTCAACGCGAGCATCCGTCCCGTCACCACGGCGTACTTCGACGACCGCACCTGCGCGGCGAACGTGCAGAGCCGCGGCTCCGCCACCGCCCCGCAAGACGCGGCCCACCTCACGTGCGGCACGCGAACGGATCTCGCGCTCGCGCTGGCGCGGATCGCACCCGCGGACGCGGTGCTCACGCGTCTGGCCGGAGTCCTGCCGGCGCAGGAGGCGGCCGGCGTCTCCATCGAGGTCGCCGCCGGTACGGACCGCTCGCCCGTGCGAAGCGCCGCGAGCTTCGCCGGCGATCCATGCCCGGCGGGTGGCGTCGACGTGACCCTCGGTGACGATGACGACTCGTCGCCGTCGTCTTCCTCGTCGGGCTACTCCTCGTCGGGCTACTCCTCGTCGGGCTACTCCTCGTCGGGCTATTCCCCTGGCAGCTCGGGCACCTACACCGAAGGCAGCACCACCGTGTACGTCCCGAGCGACGGCTGCGGCTCGTCGTCGACCACGGTCATCGAGGAGGACGACGATGACGACTGGACCTACGGCGACGACGACGACGATGACACGAGCAGCAGCAGCGATGGCTGGGACAGCAGCGACTCGAGCGACGACTGCTCCGGGGACACGAGCAGCAGCAGCGACGGCTGGGACTCGAGCGACGACTCGACCTGCGCCATCGCGCGCCCGAAGAAGCGGCGCGGACCGAGCCCGCTTTCACGCGTGATCCTCATCGCCGTCGCGATGCTCCTCCCACTTCGACGCCTCGCTCGCCCTCGCTCCGGAGTCCGCTCATGATCCGTCGCCTCTCGATCTCCGTCCTCGTCCTCGCTCTCTTCCTGCTCGCCACCTCCGCGTGCGCTCCGACCTCGACGCCGCGCATCCGCGTGGCGCGCGATCTCGGGTGTACGGCGGACGAGACGACGACGGTGCGCCTCGACGAGACACGGTGGCGCGTGATCGGATGCGGGCGCACCGCGGTCTACGTCTGCACGTATCCGGTGCGCGATTGCTGGCGCGAGGGAGAGATTCATCCCGTCATCGGCTCGAGCCAGTGAGGGCGCAGACGATAGTAGACTCGGGGAGTGGCGAAGCTCCTGATGCGCGCGCGGATCGTCCGGCTCGTGCTCGCGTATGTTCGACGGCGGCGTGGGCCCGCGGCGGACGCGCTTCGCCTCCAGCTCGGGCTCCCCGCCACCGTCGAGACCGATGACGAGGTCGTGCTGCCGCTCGCGTCGCTCCACGACTTCCTCGAGGCGGCGGAGCGCGCGGCCGAGGACCCGTTCCTCGGTCTGCACGTCGCCGCGGACTACCGGCGCGGCGCCTACGGCGTCATGGAGTTCGCCTGTCGCTCGGCGCCGACGCTGCGCGGCGCCATGCTCCGCATCGTCCGCTTCAGCAAGCTCATGAACGACCACGTGGAGGTGACCTTCGACGAGAAGGACGGCGTTGCGATCATCGAGCAGCGGCTCGCGGCGAGCCCGCTCTGCCTCGGACGACACGCCAACGAGTTCTTCGTCGCGACGCTGCTCGATCAGGCGCGCCTGCTCTCCGGGAAGCCATGCGTTCCGACCCGGGTCTGGTTCGCGCATCCGCGTCCGCAGAAGGTCGACGAGCTCGTGACCGCGATCGGCACCTCGAACCTCGAGTTCCAGCGCGAGGCGAACGGCTTCGCCTGGCCGTCGGAGGTCCTCGACCACGCCATCCTCACCGCCGACCCTGCGCTGCTCGACGTCCTCGAGAAGCACGCCTCGGTGGCGCTCGCACAGCTCCCGGCGGCGCCCGACTTCATGGGCGACGTTCGCGCCGCCATCCGGGAGTGTCTCCGCCACGAGGCCCCGACCGTCGATCGGATCGCTTCCGACCTCCGCCTGAGCCCCCGCACGCTCCAGCGTCGCCTCACGGAGGAGGGGACGAGCTTCGCCCGCGTCTACGAGTCGGTCCGCGAGGAGCTCGCGCGCGTGTACGTCGCCGATCCCGACAAGCCGCTCGCGGAGATCGCCTCGCTGCTCCGTTACGCGGAGGTCTCCGCGTTCCTGCGCGCGTTCAAGCGCTGGACAGGCCAGACGCCGCGCCAGTTCCGCGGCTGATTTTGGCGTACGCGGTCAGCGCGTTGGCGCGCGGAGTCATGGCGCGCTGGGGGCGCCGTGGCATGGAGAGCCCATGAAATACGGGTGGATCGCGCTGGCGACGGCGCTCCTGGGCTGCGCCGTGCCGTCCGCCGACGCGGTCTCGGAGACCGATGTGGCGCTCACCGCCCCGTCTCGGCCCGCGTACCTCGCGCTCGGCGACTCGGTCGCCTTCGGCTACGACATCAATCACCGCGCCTGGTCGCCCGACGGGACCTCGCACGACCTCCCCGACCAGGCGGCCCATGCGATCGGGTATCCCGAGGCGCTCTCGTCGATGCTCGAGCGATCCTTCGGCGTGCGCGTCCCGGTCGCGAACACCGCGTGCCCGGGCGAGGCGACGGGGAGCCTCATCACCGGCCAGCGCGTGGACGACAACGACTGCTACGAGAACCGTCACACGTACGCGCTTCACTACGAGTACGACCACCAGGACGACGCGCTCGGCGCGGGACGGAGCCAGCTCGACCACGCCGTCGAGTACATCGCGACGGACCCGGACCACGTGAAGCTCGTGACGGTCACGGCCGGCGCGAACGACGTGCTTCGCTTCTCGGGAGAAGACGCGCTCGCGGCGGCGGGCGGCGCGCTCGACGCGGTGAACCACATCGCGCCGAACTGGGAGATCATCCTCGACGCGCTCGTCCGCGCCGGATACCGCGGGCCCGTCGTCGGCGTCCTCTATTACAGCACCGGCTATCGCTGGACCGACGTCGCGACGATGGCAGGCATTCGCGTCCTGAACGCGAAGATCCACGACGGGGCGAAGGCGGCGATGCGCCGGCACCCATCGCTGAACCTCAAGCTCGTCGAGAGCTACGACGTCTTCGAGGAGGCCTCGAGGCCCTTCGGCGGCGATCCGTGCGCCGCCGGCCTCACGATGCGGATCGAACGAGGCCCCGCCGCGGGCACGTGCGACGTCCATCCGTCCCCGCTCGGCGAAGAGAAGCTGGCCGAGGCGGTGTGGCGAGCGCTCTCGGCCTCCGAGCAGGCCGCGCTCCTCCGCTCGCCGTAGAGATCAGAACGTATCGGCCGTGAGATCGAAGACGACCTTGCACGAGAGGCCGGCGTCGTACGTCACGGTGCCTGCGATGTGAGAGTCGTCGGTGTACGCGACGTTCAACGTGACCGTCCCGGGATAGCCGATGCCATTGGCGTTGATCATCGCGGGGCACGAGCTCTTGGCGGAGCAGGTCCCCCACTCGACCGACCGGCAGCGGTTGTCGACGCCCGGGAACTGAGCTTCGTCCTGGCCGAGGTAGACGATGCGGCCGTCCGCGGCCTCCGGCTTCCACCACGAGCAAGAGCCCCGGGGCTCGAGCTTCGCGAAGAAGCGGCCCTTCTCCGGCGTCTTGCAGCTAGCCGTGGGGAGCGGCTTCGTCGCGTTCGTGTCCTGCTCGGCGGAGCCGTCCGAGTCCTCGCTGCTGCAGCCCACCACGAGCCCCAAGAGCGCGAGGGCGACGACGGCAAGACCGGGGAGCGTCCGCGTCGGGGTCTTCGAGGCCACGCTCACTTGCTCTTCCCCGACGTGAGCGTGATGGTCGCGGTCTCGACATTGCTCTCGTGGCCTTCGCTGTCGATGACGCGCAGCTCGATGGTCCCCGCGCCGGTCTCGGGCGTGAGCACCATCATCGCCACGCTCAGCGAGACCTTCGAGCCCGCGAGGCTGCTCTCCTGACCGTGGAGGTTGATGGGCTGCTCCTGCGTCTGGCGCGCGCCCGAGGGCGTGACGAGCGTGACGGAGAGCGTGCCGCCGTCGAGGTCGCCGTCGGTGTCCGAGACCATCGCCGTGCCGTTCACGATGCCGCCGGGGGCGACCTGCTTCTGGTCGAGCTCGAAGTCCGACACCTCCGGTGCGCCCGACGTCCCGCATCCGGCCATGATCGCCGTCACGGCGACGGCGAAGAGCGAGCGAGCGAACGAGCTGGAGAGGGGTCGGTTCTTCGAGGTCGGGTTGGTCATGCTGAGTCGTTCAGCACGCACCATGCCTCGCCCTGAGTACCCGGGTCCGCACAGGCGGAGCGGAAAAAGCGGCGGCGGCTGCGCGATCGAGGGGTGATCTGACCTCACCGTCCTCCTATCCCGGCCGGCTGGCTGACGTCGATCAGCCTCATGATCTATCGCCGGCGCCCCTTCGCGGGGCGCGAGCGCGGTCCGCGACGTACGCAAGAACGAGAGCGCGCCGGTGAAGTGCGTGGCGCCGTCCCCGTCGGATCCTCCGCGCAGGCGCCCACGAAGACGGGCGCAACGTCGACATCGACGCGCCCGCGCATCGCCAGTCGCGGCCGGCGACGCGCGTCGTCATGTGGCGCCACGTCTCGCGATCCGCGTTCAGCGAAGGCCGGCGGCGATCGCGAGCGCTGCGGCGAGGATCACGCCGATCGCGATCACGATCGAGCGAAGATCGTCCTTCTTCGACACGACCGCGAGCGGCGACGGCGGCACGTGCACGAGCGCCGTCGACGGCGTGAGGCGCACCTCGACGGTCAGGAGCTCGAGCCCCGCGACCGGCCGGAGCAGGCGCACGCGCACCCCCGAGGGCGCCGCGGCCGGCAGGCCGAACTGCGTCTTTCGATCGTCCTCGTCGAGCTCCAGACGGATCGCGCCGCTCCGCCCACACGAGTCGCAGCCGCCGCCGTCGCAGCGAGCGCACGCCAGGCGCGCCGGCACGACGATCTCCACCGTCGCGCCGAGCTGCGCCTCGGAGAGCTCGATGCTCATCTTGCCGTGCGGGCCGTCGATGGCATCGACTTCGGCCGGATCGAGGAGACGTGCGAGCTCGGGCACGACCGAGGTCTAGCGTGACCATCCCGATATCGCTCGTCTTTTGGCGCCGGTCGCCAGCGGCGCCTTGGAACAACGACGGTTGACGAGGGGCAGGTCTGCTACTCGATCCGCATGCGCGCGAGTCCCGACGACATCCTGGGAATGGCGTTCTTCGCTCGCGTCGTCGAAGGGCGATCGTTCAGCGTGGCCGCGCGCGCGCTTGGCGTCTCGAAGTCGGCCGTGAGCGCGCGCGTCGCCAAGCTCGAGGAGCGCCTGGGCGTACGCCTTCTCCACCGCACCACGCGCCGCCTCGCGCTCACCGCCGACGGCGTCCGGCTCTACGAGAGATGTGCGCGCGTCGTCGCGGAGGCGGACGAGGCGGCGGAGGTCGCCGCGGGCGCGAGCGCGGTCCCGCGCGGGACGCTCCGCGTCGTCGCGCCGGCGGGGCTGGCGCAGGCCTATCTCACGAGAGCGATCGGCGATTTCCTCGCGGCGCATCCTGGCATCCGCATCGATGTGCGGCTCAGCGATCACGTCCCCGCGCCGCTCGCAGATGACGTCGACATCGCCATTCGCGTCGCGTCGCGCCTCGAGGACTCGGGCCTCACCACGCGCAAGCTGGCGACGGTCCGCGTCGCGGTCTGCGCGGCCCCGGAGTATCTCCGCCGGAAGGGGATCCCGTTTCGACCGCAGGACCTGGTCCTGCACGACGCGCTTTCGCATCCCCTTCGCCCGAACACCGACGACGTCTCGTTCCAGACGGAGGAGGGCGCCGTCTCGATCGCCAGCCTGGCGACGCTCGTCGCGGACGACACGCGCTTCCTCCGCGAAGCGGCGCTGGCCGGCCTCGGGATCGTGATGCTGCCGGAGCCGCTCGTCCTCGACGATCTCGAGGCGGGTCGCCTTCATCGCGTCCTCGACGACTTCCAGACGATCGAGCTCGGCGTGCATGCGTTGCACCCCCACGGCCGTCTCCCGCCTGCGAGCGTGCGCGCGTTCCTCGATCACCTCGCCGACTTCTTCCGCGCTCCTCCATGGAAGGTCCGCTCGTCCGCGTCCGATGGCGCGCCGCAGACGAAGAAGCGGAGGCGAGGCACGATCCCGATCACGGAGCAGGACGTTCGCCGGCTCCACGCGGTGGCGGCGCTCTACGACGGCGTCGACGCCGCCGCGACCGCACGGCTGCGCGAGCGGATCGCGCAGGCGAGGACGATGCCGGCCTCGAAGATCCCGGTCACGTCCGTCACGATGAACTCGCGCGTACGGGCAAGGGATCGCGACGGCGGAGAGCACGAGCTCTCCCTCGTGTACCCGTGGGACACTGGACGCGACCGCGTCTCGCTCGTGACGCCGCTCGGTCTGGCGCTCCTCGGTGCGTCCATCGGCGAGTCTGGCCGCGACCTCCCGGACCCGCGGCCCGCGATCTAGCTTCTCGTTCGAAGGAGCGAACATGCGTTCAGAGCTGTGGAAGTCGGCCTCCGGCATCGCCGCGGCGATCTTCGGTCTCACGCTCGTGGTCTGCGCGATCAGGCTCGGCACCGATCCGGAGCTCGCCGATACCCATCGCGCGGCGGTCGCCGTCGCGTTCACGCCCGCGGGCGTCCTCCTCCTCGTGAAGTCGCATCGCCTGATGCGCCGCGACGAGCCGGAGAAGACGACCGCGGAGTAGCGCTCGGGCCCGACCGGCACATGGCCTACACTCGAGAGGCAGGCCATGAGCACACTCGAGGCGACCGAGCTCCGGATCCGCAAGCTCCGGCGCTTCGCGTGGATCGTCGCGCCCGTCCTCTCGATCCCGCTGAGCTACCTCATCGCGATCCTGCGCGCCCCGGGTGCGCCGTGGTGGCTCGGGCTCGTCGTCGGGCTCGCCGCGACGCCCTTCGCGGGGGTCTTGCTCTCGCGAACGCTGGCGTCGTCGGTTCGCGACCTCCTCCTTGCGCGCGTGGGCAACGAGGCCGAGCGGCGGAAGCGGCTCGCGGAGCCGGTGTCTCGCCTCACGCCCGCGACCACGCGTGCGGCGCTCGCGCTCGAGTCGGGCGAGCTCTCGCACGCGGCCGCGCTCCTCGCCGGGCTCTCCGCGCCGGATCGCCGGCAGCCGCTCTACACGCTCGTGACGCAGAAGAAGGTGCTCGTGACCGGCGATCCAGGCGGGCAGCAGCAGGCGATCGCCGCGCTCCTCGCCTGGCGCAGCCGGCTGCGCTTCGGCATTCATCGCGAGATCGCGCGCTATCACGCCTTCGTCCTGGCGAGCGCGCTCGCCGGGCGCGCGGTCGATGATCCGAGCGTGGTCGCGGCGGCGCGTCGCCTTCGCGCGGATCGCGACTTCGAGATCCGGGCTTACGCCACGTGGCTCGAGCCCGAGTCGCCCGAGGTCGCGCTGCTGCTCGCGGGTGCGGCGCTGGCGCGTGCGTCTGGCCGCGAGCCGCTCGCGCAGATCCTGGAGCGACGCTCCGCTCGGCTCGGTCCGGGCGAGCCCGCGGCCCCGTACCGCGCGGGCTGATCAGACGCGGCTCACCGCCTTCTTGGCGCGGAGGAACGCGAGCGCCTGGATGAAGTGCGCGGGTGAGAGGTCGTGACCGACGCTCTGCTCGCTGATCATGCGCGGGATGCCCGCCGCCGCGAGCGAGCCCGCGAACGCGCGCGAGTGCGTCGCCGTCGTGCTGTCGTTTGCGCAGACCCCGACGAACACGGGCGCGAAGTGAGCGATCGGGGTCGCCGTCGCGACCTGCGACTGGCCACCCGCGAACACGGCGTAGCCGTCGACGTTCACGCGGCCGCGCATCGCGAGCGAGCTCGTGAAGTACGCGCCGCTCGAGAAGCCGAAGATGAAGACCTCGTCGAACGACTTGTTGTCGCGCTTCTCGAGGGCGGTCTTGGCGGTCATCCACTGCTCGATGAGCGCCGCCTCGTGCTTCTCCTGCGCGTCCTTCGTGCCCGGCCACGCGTAGACCTGCTCGCCGCGGATGCCCTTCGGAAAGAGCATCTCGATGCTGGTCGCCTTGGCGACGCGCGAGAGCATCTTCTCGTGGTTGTGCGACCAGTTCGAGTCGTTGGCGATGACGCCGTGGAGCCAGATGACGAGCGTCTTGCGCTCCGCCTTGCCGCGACCGTCGATGTAGCAGACGTCCGACGGAAGAGCCTCGAAGCCCTCGCCGCACCACGCCGGCGCGGCCTCGGCTTCGCGCGCAGCCAAGAGGAGGATGCACGCGGCAAGCACACCGACCAGGACGCGGAGAACCGAGCGGGGGCGATGGGACATGCGCACCCTCCCTTCAGGAAGGGTGCCCGCCGGCTGAGAACGTCCATTCTCGAAATGATTGAGGAAATCGTGCCGCTCGGGCTGGATCGCGGCGGATCCCAGTCCTCGATCGAGGAGCGCAGTCCGCTTACTTCGTCTGCTCGTACGTCGGCACGATCATCGCGCGCGCGAGCGTATGCGAGAACAGATTGAAGCCGAGGTACGCGCAAGACGCGTCTGGACCGACCTCCAGCTTCTCCACGTCGACCGCGTGCACGACGACGAAGTAGCGATGCGGCCCGTGACCCGGGGGCGGCGCGGCGCCGATGTAACGCGCGCCGCCGGCGTCGTTCTCGAGCGTGACGGTGCCCGGCGGGAGCTTCTTCGCGTCGGGGTTGCCCGCGTCGCTCGGCAGCTCGGTCACGCTGACCGGGATGTTCGCGACCGCCCAGTGCCAGAAGCCGCTCGCGGTCGGCGCGTCGGGATCGTACATCGTGACGACGAAGCTCTTCGTCTCCTTGGGGAAGCCGGACCACGAGAGCTGAGGCGAGACGTCCTCTCCACCGGCGCCGAAGATGCCGGAGACCTGCGGTTTGGAGAGCGTCTTGTCGTCCGCGATGTCCGTGCTCGTCAACGTGAACGACGGCACCTCGGGAAGGAACTCGTACGGCGAAGGCGGGCGCTTGTTCGTGCTCATGGCGCCCATCTTAGAGTGAGACGCGCGCTTCCAGCCTCCTATGATGGATAGGTGCGTGCTCTTCGCGTCGGACTCGTGTTCCTGGTCGCGGCTCTCCTCGCTGGCTGTCCGGACTGGGACTCCTTCTCGCGAGGCAACGGTGCGCCGTCCCCCGATGCCGGCGACAGCGGTACGACCTCGGCCTTCGGCGACTCGGGCGCGGAGGCGGCCGCCGACGCCGCAGAGGGCGGCGCGGTCGTGCCCGTCGTCACGGTCGACTTTGCCGTCGATCCAGTCGCGACCTACGACCTGACCGAGCTCGGGGCGACGGACTGGCTCGAGGCCCACAGCGAGGAGCAGCCGCCCAACCGTTGCGCGTCGTGCGCCCCGACCATCACGCTCCTCACGACGCAGGACGCGCCGTACTACGAGTACGGCATGGACGGCCGCACGTTCCGCTGGTCGAACGGCACGCCGGTCGCGAAGGGGGCCTCGAACGGGGGCGTCTTCGTCGAGGGCATCGGCGGTGGCTTCGAGCTCGAGGTGGCCGCGAACGGCGAGCGCCAGGTCCTCACGGTCCATGTCGACACGTACTTCGCCGGCGCGAGCTTCACCGCGAAGCTCGACGGCGTGACGCCCGCGTCGGTCGATATCCCGAAGGCGAAGGACCAGCAACGCTACGCGCTGCGCGCGCACTTCACCGCGGTGGCGGGCACGAAGGTCAGCATCACGTTCAGCGAGACGGACGTCGCCCCGACCGACGCTGCCGACACGCCGAACATCGCGTTCAGTGCCGCGACGCTCGCGCCCGAGCCGTGACCTACTTGCCGGTGCCGCGCTTGGCGCCGGGGGTCGCGGGACGGATGCGGGCGAGCGTGACGTTCTCGTCCCAGGACGACGCCCAGCCCGTGTAGTGCACGCGATAGAGGTTGCCGTTCACGCCGATGATCGAGGCCGCCCACCAGCTCCCGTTCCAGCTCACGTCGACGTTGTCGCCCACCTTCCACTTCGACGGCGAGGCCTGATCCGCGACGCCGGGGACCTCGGTGCCGATCCGACCATCACCGGTCGGCGGGCGGATCCGCGCCGTCGTCACGTCCTCGTCCCACTTCGCGCTCCAGCCCGTGTAGTGCACGCGGTAGAGGCTCCCGTTGACGCCGACGATCTCGGCCTTCCACCACGAGCCGTTCCACTCCACGTCGACCTTCTCGCCGACGAGGTACGTCGCCGTGCTGGTCGTGGTCCCGGACGGCAGCCTCTCGCGCCTGCGGCACGCTCCGAGCGTGAGGGTGAGGACCGCGAGGACGACGACCAGGAATGCACGTGATGCACGGCGGAGCGAGTTCATGCTCGGGCCATTATGTCAGAGCTTCCTCGCCCGCGCGCGGCGATGCGACGTGCGCAACGGGGCGGCTCCGCGATGCATCGCGCTCATGGAATCATTCAGCGATAAAGGCGCAAGAACTGAAATGCCTTGTCCCATTCCGCGCGCGGCTTGAAGGCGATCGCCACCTCCGCACCGCCGAGGGCCGACTCCGTCAGCACGACGTGGTCCGGCACCGAGCGTGCGCGCTCGAGCTCCTCGTCGGTGACGCGGCACACGACCTTGCGAAACGGCCCGCTCAGCCACTCCGCCATCTCGGGCGCATCACGGAACCTCAGATACGCCGCGATCGACGCATGCGCCGCCGCCACGATCGCGTTGCCGAGCGGCACCGACTCTCGAATCAGGATGTACATCTTCATTGGTCTGTCCTCTTCGAAGGGGCCAATGAGACGAGATGCACCATGCAGCCGGCCTCATCGGCCGGATCTCCTCGCTATGCGAACGAAACGCGCCGACGGAACGAGGTGGCGCGCGTCGTGAGCATGAGCATGAAGCAGCGTTAAGCACGACCCCGCGCGAGATCAATGCCGTCGCGCGCCATCGCCTCCGCCGGCTCCGCGTCGTCCAATCGCTCCGGCACGCGCGACCGCGCCACCTCCACGCGGACTCGCTTGCCGATATCGCCCTTCGCGATGCGCACGTGGCGTTCGAGCTCGAGGAGGCTCTTCGGCCGCGCGCCCTGCGCAGCCAGCACGAGCATCCACAGGATCGTCACCACCGCCGAAGCGCTGCCGAGCGCGCAGATCGCGTACGCGATTCCGTGCACGAACGAGGGCAACGACGGATCGGTGAGCGCGAAGGCGCCCATCGCCACGAAGGACGAGATGCAGATACGCGGCAGGAGCTTCTGCAGCCGTGCGCGCTGCGCTCGCGCGCGGGCGAGCCGCTCCTCCGCGATGTCCACACGCTCGTACGACGGATCGACTCGAAATAGCGCGATCTCGTCCTCGAGCTGCTCGATGCGCAAGAGCGCAGCCGTCAGCTCGCTCCGGTAGGATTCGTAATGGTCGTAGTCGTCCACGCTCGATCGTGGCCGCTCCGGGCCGGAAGTTACAGCCGGAGCTCCAGAAAGCGCGCGCCCGCGATCGGATTCTCCGTGTACGGCGGCACGTCGCGGAACCCGAGCGACTCGTAGAGCGCGATCGCGGTCGCCATCGACGGCAGCGTATCGAGCTTGATCGACACGTAGCCGAGGGCGCGCGCCTCCGCGAGCAGGGCCTCGACGAGCCTCCGGCCGAGCCCCGTCCGCCGATACGCGGGCCGCACGAAGAGGCGCTTCATCTCGGCGATGCCTTCGTCGATCTTGCGAAGAGCAATACCGCCGGCGGTCCTCGTTCCTTCCCGGGCAACGAGGAGGCAGCCCGTCGGCGGCGCATAGCGGCCGGGCAGCTCCGCGAGCTCCTGATCGAACCCTTGAAAGCACAGCGACACCCCCACCGAGGCCGCGTACTCCTCGAACAGCGCGCGCACCTCCGCCACGTCGTTCGCGTGCTCGATGACGATCACGTCGTCAGTATACGGCGCCCGCGATGCGATCGAGCTCGGGGCGAATGAACCGCGCGATGGCGGGCGCGTCGGCGCGGGAATACACGCCGTCGCCGCGGCAGCCCGGCTTGCCGAAGGAGGTGGTGGCGACGAGATACTCCCGGCCGTCCTCGACGAGGAACGCGGGGCCGCCCGAGTCCCCGTTGCAGGCGCTCACACCGGCGGGGCCGTAATAGATCATCGTCTCGTCGATCGTGCCCGGCGTGCCGCCGACCGGCGCGGGGCCGACCCGCGTGAACGACAGCTCCACCTTTCGCTTCGTACCGAAGTCACCCGCGCCGCTCGAGCCGTAGCCGACGAACACGAGCTTCGGGCCGATGAAGCGCTCCGAGTTGTCGAGCGTGTCTTCGAAGAGCGGAGACGGCTCCACCGGCGCGTCCTCCTTCAGCTCGAGGATCATCAGGTCGTGCGTCACGCCGCCGATGACGCCGGACGCGATCCGCACCTCGTCGTAGAGCGGATCGCGCGTCGCGCGCACCACCTCGATCGACGGCGAGCGCTCGTCGACCCGAGCGCCGAAGAACACACGCTTCGTCATGTACGGACGGCAATGCCCCGCCGTCAGCACCGCGCGCCTCGCGATGACGGTGCCCGTGCAGAACGGTCCCGTGTGTCCGCCGACACCGACGACGGACGGATGCGCTTCATCGATCGTCCCGCCGACGATGCTCGACTGCGCAGCGTCGTGCTCATCGGTCGCGGCCTGGAAGCAGCCACTGAGGGCGAGCAGCATCAGGGGCGTACGCCTCATCGACCCGCACTCTTCCTCGAAATTTTCGCGACGCAACGGCTCTCGCGATCTTTGCGCGATCCGCCGGTCGATTGCGCATTTCGCGCCCTTGTTCGGCGGCGATGAGCTGCTAGACGCACATGACCTCGATGCGTCGCGCGCTCTTCGTCATGGCCATTCTCGTCGCGGGCTGCAGCTCGCGCGACGAGCGGGATGCCGTGTCGACGACGACGCTCACGAGCGCCTCGCTCGAGGCGAGCGCGCTCGTCGGCGAGTCGAGGTCGGGCCTCCGCGTGAACCTCGAGCAGTCACCGGCGAAGCTCACGCTCCAACGCAAGGACCGCGTGCTCGCCTTCCGCGCCGACGGCGCCCCTTCATCGCGCGTCCGCGGCGCGCTCGAGTTCGCGCCCTCCGTGATCGTGATCACCAGGGACGCGCTCGAAGACGCATACGAAGGCGACCCCGTGCGCTTCGTCGAGACGTTCGGACAGACCGTCTACGGCGACCCGGAGAAGGTCGCGCCGCCCGCGCTCTCGCTGGACTGGAACGCGGTGCTCCTCGTCACCGAGCAGGGGCAGACGACGGCGGAGACCGTCTCGCTCCGCAAGGTCCGCCGCTGAGGCACTAGCGGAAGTTCTGGACGGACCAGAACTTGTCGCTCGAGACCGCGTAGACGCCGCACGCCACCTTGGTGAACTTCGTGCTCGCCATGTTCTCGTAGTGGCCGCCTCCGGGCCCCTCCGCCCACATGGCGGCGAGGCACTTCGGGAGGCCGTCGGAGATCGAGCCGCCGAAATTGGGGCACTCGTTCTGGGCCATCTCCCCGCAGCGCGGGAAGGAGCCGTGACCCTTGCCGCTCTTCGCGTCGCTCTCGGCTTCACCGTTCGAGCAGGTCTCCTGGTCCGTCCAGCGCGCGAACGGCGGGAGCCCCTTCTTCGCGCGGTACTGATTGATGATGTCGACGCACTTCTCCTGATCGCTCCCGAGGCCGTTCGAAGCCTTCACGGGGGTGTTGTCGCCGTCCGTGGAGTCGTCCGACGAGCACGCGGCCGACCCGACCGCGAGGATGAATGCCATGACGACTCTCACGCGCATGCCCGCCAGGTTAGCAGGAGGCCGGACGCTCGCGCGTCCCGGTTTGTCGGGCCAAACGTGGAGGGGCTTCGTGATACGAAGGAGGCGTGGGCGCTCGCCGCAAGCCGCTCAGGCCGAAGATCCCGGGACGGCAAGACTCGAAGGAGGTCGTGGAGGCCATCATCGCGGCCGCGACGGAGCTGCTCCAGACGGGCGGCCTCGAGTCGTTCACGACGAACCATATCGCGGAGCGCGCGGGCGTCGGGGTGGCGTCCGTGTATCGCTACTTCGCGAACAAGGAGGCGATCATCGCGGAGATCGACCATCGCAACCGCCGCGAGAACGCCGAGCAGATGAAGGCGGCGCTGGCGCTCCTGGAGAAGAATTTCGTGGACGCGCTGAGAGGCATGCTCCGTCACTTCCTCGATGTCTCGGGGCCACGCGGACGTCTCCGTCGCACGGTGGTGAGCGAGGTGCCTCTCTCGTGGGTGGCGCCCAACGCCGCCTCGACCCTCGAGTCCCTCATCGTGGCTTGCACCGGCTCGATGAAAAAGCTCCATCCGACGGTTCCGGTCCCGGAGATCCGGCGTCGCCTCCATGTCGCCTTCCACGCCGTCCAGGGCGTCGCGATCGGTCAGCTCGTGTTTCCGCTCGCCGACCTCGACCTCGAGGCGGCGGTCTCCCTCGTGGAGCCGATGGTCCTCGCGGTCCTCCTCGCGCCGCCGCCCTCCGCCGCCGGGCGCTGAGATCATCGACGGCCTCCCGCACAGACCGGCTGCCTTCAGATTCATCTTCATCGAAGCGCCGGAGCTGCAACGTGAGTGCCGAAGCTGAAGTCGCGTTTCGCCGATGTTTTCGGCGGCTCGTCGCCGAGCCGCTGGGGCACCACAAGCTGTCATCCCGTGTCAGTCGCGGGGAGCGCGGGCGGTGACCAGGCTGAGGATGTGCATCGACCTCTCCTCGTCATCAGTGCGCTCCTCATGCGGTTCGTCTTCGGTTGCAACAACGACCAGGAAGACGATCCGCGCCTCCAGCCGTTCCTGAAAATGAACGTGACGAGGGCGAGCGTCGAGCGCGCTGGCGATGGTCGGAAGGAGCTTCGCCTCGACGTCGTCGCGGAGGTGAGGAAGAAGACCTATCACTGCTCCACCGACGGGACGGCGCTCTCGTGCAGCTCGCAGGATCCCGATGACGAGTGCCACGGGACCCCGCCCGACTTCGGTCCGCACTGGGGCGAGGAGGCGATCGAGCGCGTGACGATCACGAAGATGACGGCGGAGGTGTGCGCCGGGGAGGAGACGTGCGAGTCGTTCGACGCCGAGGTCGTCCCCGAGACCCTCGCGGCGTCATCGCCGTATCCGTACACGACCAGCCCGTACCCAGGCTACGTCGAGGATCACGCGTGGGAGAGCACCTATCGCGTCATGCTCCCGAGCGACGCCGAAGACCGCACGCGCATTCACGTCGAGTATCGGTCGGCGACCGGCGGCTCCGGGACACGCACGTTCGAGGTGTCCATTCTGGCTCCCTGACCGAGAGCAAGCTCGCGCGCGAGCGTGATTTATCGAGCGTTCTTGAATGCTTGCTCGAGCTCGTCCGCGGAGTAGCACTCGTCAACACCCCACGAGAGCATCGCCCGTCGGGGTGACGAACGATGGCATCCGTGTTGGCGCTCGTGAGCAAAGGCGCATTCGAGAAGGACCATCCGCGAGCCTCTCTCGGCGCCGTCCTCGGCTTCACGCTCTACGCGAGCTCGAACCGCGCGCTCGAGACGCTCGCCGAAGGGGGCGACCTCTACCTCGTGACGGTGCGGTCCAACGAGGAGCCGTGGCTCGTCGCGGTGCTCCGAGCGCCGCGCCACTCGCGTGAGGCCTGGCGCGCGGCGGTGAACGAGGTGCCCGTCACGAACGTGAAGGCGCTGCTCGGAGAGCTGCGCTTCTCGACGGGGAAAGGGATCAGCGCCGAGCCTGGGAAGCTCGCGATGTCGCTCCAGACCCCGCGAGTCCTCACCCAGGAGGACGTCGCGAAGCTCGAGGCGCTCATCGCAGGCAAGCCGAAGGCGCGGCCTGCCTCCGCGCCATCGCCCCCACCATCGCCCCCGCCGGCGCCCGTATCGAAGGGCGCGCCGCTCGTGGGGACGCCCTGGGCCGCCGCGCCGCCGCGGCCCGCGTCGGTGCCGGCAGAGGCCGTCTTCGACGACCTCGATCGTCGCTGGATCGAGGGGACTCGCGCCCCGGACGGGGCGCGAACAGGGGCGTGGCGCGAATGGCGCGAGGACGGGTCGCTCTACTTGAAGACCCACTATGTCGGCGGGCTCACGCACGGAGATCAGCCGGAGTTTCATCCCGACGGCTCCCCCGCGATGGAGGCGAAGTGGCTGGCCGGCGTCCAGAAGGAGACCACCGCCTATCGCTGCAAGAGTGGAGAGACCGACTTCGCGATGTGGAAGGACATCCACCCGCGCATCGTGCGCATGGTCAGCGTCCCGGACGACCGCGGCCTCGGCTGGCGGACGGGCATGCTCTTCGACGAGAGCGGCGCCGAGGTCGGGCCGACCGGCGAGCCGTTACCGCCGCGGCCGGCCGGCGTACCGGCGACCGCTCGCTACTTGATGCTCGGAGACGTGCCAGCGTGGATCGACGGCGCCACGCAATACACGACCCACCTCCCGATCGGACGCCGCCGTGTATGGTCGCCGGCAGGGGTCCTCCTGGAGGAGTCGGAGTACACGTCGTGGGGGCGTCTCGTCTGGAAGCGCGCGGGGCTCGACCCCGATCCGCAGGCGGCGCGGATCGACGCCTTCATGGCAGATCCGGTCACCTTCTCTCCCCGCTACCAGCTCGGCCAGCACTGGACCCCGGAGGTGCACGACCTCGTACGCGCGCGGCTTCGCGAGGCGTCGACGGTCCACGTCGCGGCCTACCTCGAGCTCCTCACGGAGCGGGTCGAGTGGCACCTCGAGGAGCTCGCGCCGCGAGGGCTCACCGCCTGTGGGCTCGACATCGTCGACGACTGGCTCGGTCGGGGCACGAAGACCGAACGCGTGAAGGAGAAGGGCGCCGCCGCGGTGTATGCATGGGCGCTCGAACGACGGCTCGACCTCTTCGACCGAGCAGCCGTGCGCGAGCTGCTCTCCTCCAGCCGTGCGATCCTCGAGGCGGACGAGACGGATCACGCGGAGCTGCTCGAGAAGGCGAAGGCCCTCGCGGAGGGCAAGGCCGAGCGGGAGCTCGATGCGATCGCGGCGCGCCTCGCCGCCTCCCGAGCGTCCCTGACCGCGGACGACCTGCTCCGTCTCGCCCGTCGCGCGCTCCGCGCATCGGATCTGCGCCTCTGGCTCGGCGATCCGACGAAGGGCGACTGCTTGCTGCGCGACGAGCTCGGGCGTGCCTTCCTGTTCGACGGCGCGACCTTCGCCGCGGTCCCCCTCGCGATCGACACGAGCGAGCGGCGGAACACGGCCCACTTCCAGGCGCTCGACACGTGTGACGAGCGACGGCTCTTCCTCTCCGGCCAGCACGTCTGGTGGACCTTCACGCGGTACGGGTGGACGGTCCACGTGCAAGGATCTCATTACTTCTCGAGCCGAGGGCAGGGCGAGTCGATCCTCTCTGGTCTCGTGCGGTGCCCGGATGCGTCGTGGGTGGATCGCGTGCGCGCGATCTTCCAGGCCTCGGTCCCGGCCGCGGCGGTGGAGATCGGCCCCTTCGTGCACGAGAAGAAGGGCTGGCTCTTCGCCTGGGCGTACGACTCCTCGCTCGTGCATCCCTTCGGGCACGAGCTGAGCCGGGGCGTCGACGGCAAGACGCTCGTCAACGCGACCCGGCACCCTGGCGTCCTCCGGCTCGAGATGATCGAGAAGAAGGCCGGCGCGAAGCCAAAGCCGGTCACGGAGTGCGCGTCCGAAGAGGAAGCGATCGAGCGCTTCAATCGCTTCGAGGTGAAGTTGCTCCGGAACGGCTACCGCCTCGATCGCGTGGTCACGCTCCCGCTCCGTGAGCCCGTGAAGGCCGCGAAGCCGAAGGGAGATGACTCGCGAAAGGCCACGAAGGCAGCGGTCCCCACGCGCGAGGTCGCGGCGAGCGTCGCGAAGGAGCTCACGGCCGCCCTCGACGCCAAAGACCTCGGCAAGAAGATCGCCGCCCTCCGCGCGGCGTGGGTGAAGCGGCCGGTCCCCTCCCTCGCCGACGCGCTCGACACGCTCGGCGAAGAGGCCCCTCCGCTGCCGGAGATCTCGGGGAAGTCGAAGGCCGCGCTCGCGGCGTGGGACGCGGTCGAGAAGAAGCGCGACCCGAGCACGCTCGGACGCCTCCTCGGATCGCTCACGGACGTGCCGTCCACCGTGATCCAGCCTCGGCTCGAGCGCCTCGCGGAGTGGCCGGCCGATCCGCGGCTCGACCGCGCGCTCATCGAGATCGCGTGGACGATCCCGTTCACGTCGAGCGGGACGCAGTCCGTGTGGCGACGGATCTTCGCGCGCCTCAAGGCGTCGGAGGACGCGCGGATCCTCGAGCGCTTGCAAGGCCTGTCGAAGCGCTACAAGAAGGAGTGGAAGACGGTCACGGGCGCCTGGGCACGCGAGGTCGTCGAGAAGATCGCGGAGGAGCGTGGTCCGGCGCTCGAGGCGTTCGGCGCGCTCACGCTCGATGCGGGCGACACGAAGCTCCTCTCCGACATCCTGACGATAAAGGGATCGGACGGAGGCGCCTCGCGCACGAACGCGAAGGACGAGCTCCTCGCGAAGATCCTCGCCTCGCCCGATGATCACGCGCTTCGCCTGGCCTACGCCGAGGCGGCCGGACCGAAGGACGTCCGCGCCGAGCACATCCTCCTCTCGTCGCGACGGGACACCCTCGACAAGGCGGGCCGCGCGCGCCTCGCCGAGATCGAGCGTGACCACGTCGCAGAGCTCGCGGGCCCGCTGGCGAAGTACCTGAAGAAGGGTGCCCGCTTCGATCGCGGCTTCCTCGTCGAAGCCGAGCGCCTCCACGGCATCGAGTCGACCGAGGAGCTCGTCGCGAGCCCCTGGTGGTCGACGGTCGAGGTGCTCGACGTCGGCTTCGACCCGTTGCTCCAGTGCTCTCCGACCCTCCTCTCGGTGCGTGTCCTCGACAGCGCCGCATTCGCGCTGGGGAATCGCGGTCGCGGGCTCGGCATCGAGGCCTCGCCGCCCCGACCTCGGGTGACCTCGCTCTCCCTCACCGTCCACGAGCTCTCCGCGCTGACCGAGCTCTTTCGCTCGGAGAAGTTCCCGGCCCTCACCGAGATCACGATGTCGCTCCGCCGCGTGGAACGCCCGACGCTCGACTGGCTGGACCAACCCGCCACCACGAGGCTCACCCGCATCGGCATCGCCCAGGAGGTCGCGGGTGGCATGGGCGCCGTGGACCGCACGAGCATCGACTGGCTCATCCAGCTATGGATGCGCGTGACGAGGAGCCTGCCGAACCTCCGCACGATCGCGGGCGAGATCGTCTACGGCAGCCGCGTCGACCTACGCATCGATCGGACGAGCGCCACGACCGCGGAGCTCTCGGTGCGGAGCGCGTCGAAGCTACACGGCTGGCTCCACGCTCTCCAGGACAACCTGTGCGTGCTCCTCGAGACCCTCGGTCCGGTCGGCTGCCGCAAGGCGTACGTCGACGTGAGGCTCGCGACGGACGCCTTCGTCGCCGCAGTGAACGAGTCCGCGCGGCTCGGCGGCGTCGCGATCGAGTGGGGCAAGGCGAAGAGCTGATGGAGGCGCCGCCCCCTCGCCCGGCGGTCGTGCCCGAGGGCGCGCGCTTCGTGCCAGGGCCGATTCCGCATTGGCACCACGGAGACCTCGAGGCCCTCTCGCGTCAGCCGCTCGGCATGCACGTCTTCTACACCATCCACGGTGAGCCGATGCGCTACGATCGCTACGACGCGCGCGGGCGGCTCGTCTCGCGCCGATCGTCGATCGAGCGAGACTGGATGGCGGCGGAGCTCGAACGCTTTCGCGAGGAGGCCGACCGCTTCCACTGGTCGCCCTTCGTCGGGCGCTTCGATGACGCGACCCGAGCGAGCATCGAGGCGATCGCTCTGGCGGGGGACCAGGACCATCGTGTGTCCTACGCGCAGGCGCTTGGCTTCGTGGATGCGCGCCGCGGTCGGACCGCCACCCTCACGTTCCCGCGCGCGGATCTCGTGCTCGCGCTCTTTCGTCGCGCGGCCCCTCCGGCGGGAGACACGCTCACGGACGCGGACACGAACGTCTTCGTCGCGCTCGCCCTCGACGCGATGGTGACGCTCGGCGATCACGATGGCCTCGCCGAGTGGGGCCCACGGTGGATCTCGACGCGCCGCAAGACACGCCCGCGCGCTCGCCTGCCGAAGGGGCTCGAGGCGAAGGTCCGTGGCGCGCTCGAAGGTCGCTGGGACGAGGGGGTGGTGGCGGGTGCTGGGCGCGAGCTCCACGCGGTCCTCCACCCGCTGCTCGGCGTGCCCGGCAAGACGGCGCTCCTCGTGATCGATCCCGCCGAGCGCGCCTACTGGATCGACGACGCCGGCGTCCGCCCTGCACCGCTCGAGGTCGACGCGACGAGTCCGAGTCTCTCGCGCTGGTTCGTGGACGCGCCCGCGCTCTCCTCACGCGAGCTCACGGCCGCGGAAGGGCGCGGCTACTGGCTCTGCCAGCGCTACGGTCGAGACGTTCTCCTCTTCGGAGGCATCCGCGACATGAAGACCCTCTCCGTCGAGCCGATCGTCGATCTCTTCGTGCGCTGCCCCGATGACCTCTGGGCCGATCGGGTCGTGTCGCTCTTCGCGGCATCCCGGGGCTTTGGCGGTGAGACCAAAGGCGGCTTCGAGAGCGCCGCCACGACGTGGATCCGGGAGTACCGCGGTGACGTCGATCACCTCTCCGCGCGCGACCTCCGTTGGCTTGGGGTGGAGCCCGGTGCGCTGCTCACCGCGACCGAGCCCAGGCCCGAGCGGAGCCTCTTCGCTCCGCCGCCGAAGAGCCGCCTTAGCAACCTCGAGCGACGTGTGATGATCGATGCCGCGGCGAGGTCGGCCTTCGACTCCGAAGAGCGCACACTCTTCGAGCGCGGTTACTTCCTCGCCGGCATCCACCGCTATCGTCCCACGTCACCTCCGTAGAGGCACGGAATCGGACGAGAGCTACTTCTTGTGCTCGTTGTCGAACTCGATCCCCTTCTTCGTCTCCTCGATCGCGAGCTTGGTCGCCTCGATTGCCTTGACTCGGTGGCCGCCCTTGTCCGCCGTCGCCTGCTCGAGTCGGTTTTGTGCCGACTGGAGGAGGCCGAGGGCGGCCTGCATGTTGGGCTGGGCCTCGGCGTGCGCCGGGCGGGCGGTCTCGTAAACGCCGACGCCCGCGAGGGCGAGGGTGAGAGCAATCGTCGACGCCTTCCAGAAGTTCATCGTGGCTCCTTTGTCCTTGTCCGGCATGTGCCGAGCGCTTCGAGCTTAGGCGTCGTTGGACGGAGCTGCGGCACGAATGTTCAAGACGAAGTCGAGCGCCGGATTCACGGGGTCGTGAGCACGTAGCGGTCGAAGCTCAGGGTGACGGCGGCCCCAGCCCTCTCCGTGTTCCCAACGCCCGCGAGAAGATAGAGGCGCTCGGACGCGTACCCCCCCATCGGGATAGACGAAGCAAAGGCCTCGACCCCGTCGAAGGTGACCTTGGCCTGGACCGACGCCGGCCCGAACGTGACCGAGCACGCGACGCGGGTCCATGTGCGCGGCTTCTGCACCTCGACCGGCTTCTCCGTGTAGATCTCGCCATCGTCGCCGATCGGATCGCCGTACCAGTGAACGATCACCCGTGGATCGTAGTCGGCCATGCGGAAGCCGAAGATGAAGTAGGGGGTGTGGAAGCGAAAGCAGTCGAGATCGATGATTCCCTGCCCGTTCGTCTCCGACATCTTCAGGTCGAAGCTCACCGTGAACGCGGTCTGGCGCGGGATCACGACGGGCGTCTCGAGGTTCGCCGTGACTTCCTTCGTGCCATCGCGGTCACGCAGGTTCACGGCCAGGCCCCGCCCCGTCACGCCCTCACCGGCCACGAGGTCACCGCCGCTGTCGTCCCTGGTCTCCCACTTCGCCTCGACTGGGTTGCCCTCGAAGTCGTCGCAGAAGAGGGCCCCACCCGCGCACTCCGTACCCGCCTCGCGGTCCGCCGCGCCGTCTTGACCGCCCGGAACGGTGCCCCCGCCGCCGTCCGAGCCGCCGTCGGACGGGGCGACGGGGGCGCCACGTGAGTACTCGTCCGCCGACGGCAGACCGCACGCACCCGCCGCGAGCGCCCCGCCGAGAAGCGCTCGCACGGAGAGGTCTCGGCCGCGGATCACTTCACCCCGAGCGACTTGCAGCCGTTCGTGCAGTTGTCGTCGTTGACGCCATTGCCGTCGTCGCACTCCTCGCCCGCCTGGACGATCGCATCACCACAGCGCGGCGCGCGCGCCTTGCAACCGGGAGCGCATCCACCGTAGCTGCCGTCGTTCTTGCCGTCGTCGCAGACCTCGTCGCTCGCGCGGATGCCATCGCCGCACGTCGACTTGCACTGTGACTTCGGCTTGTTGAACCCCTTGAACGTGACCTTGAAGTTCGAGCCGCACTCGTTGCGCTCGGCCTGGAACATCACGATCTCGTAGGTGCCGCCCTTCGTCAGGCCGAGCGTGAGCGGTCCGGTCGGATTGCCCGGCATGTCCGACGAGAAGGTCGCCCCGCTCTCCGCGAGGCTGACGGTGCCGCTTCGCGGGACGTGGAGCCCGCCGAGATCGAGCGCGAGCCGTCCGTTGACGAACACCCACGTATCGTCGTCACCCGAGAACTGGAACTGCTCGCCGCCCTGGTATTCGAACCAGAAGTGCGTCTCCGTCGTCCAGGACGTGTTGCGGCGCGGATCGCAGCCCGGGGATTGACGCTCCTTGCCCGCATCCACCCAGCCTCCGGTCCCGATCGGATCGAAGAAGGTGGGGTTCTGTGTCGCGTTGGGGTTCTGTTTCGGGTCGGCGCTGTCCCAGACGTACGTGACGCCGTCCGGTTGCTTCGCGAGCGTCAGGATGAGCAGCGACGTTTTGTTCTTGTCGTTGGCTCGGTACCACTCGTCGAAGTTCGCGCGATTCGTGATGTTCGGACGAACGTCCGTGCTGTAGCCGGGATTCTTCGTGCAGTCGCCTCCGGGGCAATTCAGCACCATGCGGCCGGCGTCGAGGAAGGGCTCCACGATGCCGGTGATTCCGACGCCGCCGCGCTTGTTGAAGTCGGGGTGTGGGACGCCGCCGTTGACCTCGTTGTCGACGCCAATGAAATCACGGACGAGAAGCGGCAGCGCGATGGTGTCCGGCGCTTGATTGGCGATGTCGGTGCACGTGAATCCCGTCTCGATCTTGCACGTCGCAGAGCAGCCGTCGCCGGAGCGCGCATTGCCGTCGTCACAGGCCTCGGCCGCGAATCGCTGGCCGTCGCCGCAAGCCGCCTGGCAGACGCCATCGGCGCAGACGGGCTCCTTCTGGCACTGGTAACAGCCGTCGAACGGCGCGTCGTTGCCGTCTTCACACGTCTCTCCGCGGCCGATGGTGCCGTCTCCGCATTTGACCACCGTGCACGCGAAGGTCTTCGGGTCGCAGTCGTAGCCAGCCGTGATCTTGCAGTCCGTTCCGCAGCCGGTGGGCGGGGAGGCCCCCGTGAACTCGCACTCTTCCGTCCCGACGAGGATCCCGTCGCCGCACCTCGCCGCTGCACAGGCGAGGCCCGGCGTCGGGCACGCGTAGCCGGGCTCGAGCGTGCACGTCGAGGAGCAGCCGTCGCCGTTCGTCGTGTTGCCGTCATCGCACGCCTCCGACTTCGCGAGCGTGCCATCACCGCAGCTCGCCTGGGAGACACTCCCGTCGGTGTCGTCTGGACACGGGCCGCCATCGCAGGCCGTGGCGGGGGTGAAGCCGCTCGTCCCCGTGGGCGGGCTCGTTCCGCTCGACCCGCTCGGGAACCCCGAGCTCTCTCCGTCGTCGCCACAGTGGACGATCGCGGCGAGCGCAAGCAACGACATGGGAAGGAGGTGGAGACCGCGAAGCGACTTCATCCCTCGAGCGTACGCCATCCCGTCGACGACGCGAGGAGGGCCTGGGCGTAGAAATCCGCTACGTTGATGGCGTGGGAAGCCGTCGAGCTCGGAGGGCCGTCGTCGCTGCGTGGGCCGCAGCGCTCCTCTTTGGATCGTCCGAGGCGCGCGCCGTCGGCGAAGGCGTGAACGGATTCCCGAGCTGGGCCGAACGCGTCATGCTCGAGTGGACCAATCGCGCTCGCTCCGATCCGCAGTACGAGATGGCTCGCTGCGGCGCGAAATGCGGCGAGGGAGCCTGCTACGTGCCGGCGGCGCCGCTCATGTGGAACGAGCGCCTGAACCACGCCGCTCGCTTTCACTCCGACGAGCAGCTCCGACAGGGCTACTTCGCGCACGACTCGCAGTGCACGGTCGTCCCCGGCATTGACGGGCTCTACCCGAGCACCTGCGACGGGAGCGCGAGCTGCGCGTGCGTGGGCGGCACCAAGACGTGCAGCGGCAAGTGCACCACCTGGTCGGCGCGCATCGCGCTCTTCGGGATCCCCGCGGGCGCCGAGGTCGTGTCGGGCTCGTCCGAGCCGGACACGGCATTCTACTCGTGGCTCTTCGAGTCCTTCGCCGGGACGCAGTGCGTCTACGTCGTGGGCCCGCCGACCAACGGCCACCGATGGCAGCTCCTGACGGGGACGGGGCAGGTCGGCTTCGGCGCTGGCGCGGGCCCGTCGGTGGGCGACTTCTCGAGCGGCGGCACGATCGCGAGTATCCCGTCCGTCGCCCACTACCCACGCCAGTCGGCCTCGGTCGCAGTGTGGGCGAACTGGTATGCGGCCGGCGCGCCGAGCGAGACGGTCGTCAACGTCGACGGAACCTGCTCGCCCATGTCCCTTGCGCGTGGGACGGCGACCAACGGGGCCTACACCGCGACGCTCACGAACGTGGCGACCGGCTGCCACCGCTACGTCGTGCGATTCAAGTCCGCGGGCGGCACCGTCACCTATCCGACGACGGGCTCGCTCGGGATCGGCCCGGCAGGGACGTGCGCCGACTGGGATTCGACCACACCGTCGTTCGGGAGCGGCTGCGATGGCGGCGGCGCGGACGCGGGCGCGGACGCCGGCGGCAACGCGGACGCTGGAGGCAACGCGGACGCCGGGGGTGCCGACTCGGGGAGTGACAGCGGCGCCACCGACAGCGGGGCCGCCGACAGCGGGACCTCCTTCGACGGCGGCGACTCCCCCGCGGACGCCGCGACGGACGACGGCGCCGCGCCCGGCGATGCCACGAGCGACGCCTCCGGGCCTCCCTCGCGACACGCAGACCCTCCGGTCGGTCCGGACGGCAGCTCCCGGAGCCCGGATGCCTCGTCCGGCGCCGACGCCTCCCGCAACGGAGACGCGGATGACGAGGAGGCGTCGGGATGCGATTGCCGGACGACCGAGAGCCCCACCGGCGGCCTCGCGTTGACGACCCTCGTGTGTACCCTCGTGCTCGCCCGCCTGCGCTCCCGGCGCCGCTGAGCTCGCGTGCGCCGCGCGCGATCGTCGCGAGCGGTCTGCGCCGACTCCTGAATGAGTCTAGGCTGCGGGAATGCGTGCACGCGATCTGGGCATCGAATTCGAAGGAACGCCTGGCCCTTTCAACGCGATCACCGACGTCGCCGGCCTCGAGGTCGGCTACTCGACGCTCATCGAAGGAGAGGGCGTTCGCACGGGCGTCACGGCGGTCCTGCCGCGCGGGAGAGACTCGAAGGATCCGTGCTTCGGCGGGTGGTTTCCGCTGAACGGCAACGGCGAGATGACGGGCACGACGTGGCTCGAGGAGTCGGGCTTCCTCGAGGGGCCCGTCATGATCACGAACACGCACAGCGTCGGTGCGGTGCAGGCGGCGACCGTGAAGTGGCAACACGAGACGGGCAAGATGTTCCAGCCGTTCTCGTATCCCATCGTCGCGGAGACGTACGACGGTGACCTGAACGACATCAACGGCTTTCACGTGAGGGAAGAGCACGTGCGAGCTGCGATCGACTCCGCGAGGACGGGCCCGATCGCGGAGGGCAACGTCGGCGGCGGGACGGGCATGATCTGTTATCGCTTCAAGGGCGGGACCGGCACGTCGTCGCGCAGGACGGACGACGGCTACACCGTCGGCGTGATCGCGCAGTGCAACTTCGGTTTACGTCATCAGCTGATGATCACGGGGGTCCCGGTCGGAAAGAAGATCCCGCTGACGGAGCCGTGGGACAAGCCCGTATCGCCCTCCGGCACGGAGCAGGGCTCGATCATCATCGTCGTCGCGACCGACGCGCCGCTCATGCCTCATCAATGCAAGCGCCTCGCGCGCCGCGCCGCGATGGGCCTCGCCCGCACCGGCAGCCACGCTGGCAACGGCTCGGGCGACATCATGATCGCGTTCTCCACCGCCAACCCCGGCGCGGCGAGTCCGGAGTCCGGGATCGCGACGGTGCAGGCGCTCAGCAACGCGAAGATCACGCCCATCTTCGACGCGGTGATCTACGCCACGGAGGAGGCGATCATCAACGCGATGGTCTCGGCGGAGACGATGACGGGGCACAGCGGCCGCACCGTCCACCGGCTGCCGCACGAGGACGTGAAATCGCTAATGGCCAAACGCTAGACCGAGCTGCGGGCCGAGGAAGAGCTCGACGCCGTTCGCGGCTTCGACCTTGGCCCCCGCGGGAATGGGGTATTTCCCGTCTTTCGAGTTGCCGCTCGGGAGCTCGATGCCGCCCGGGAACTCGAGCATCATCATGAATCCGAGATAGAACTTCACGCCCGGCGTCTGGCCGATGGTGAATCCGATATCGAAGTTCAGCGCGGGCGCCATGTAGAACTGGAAGCTCGCCTTGTCCTTCGAGGTCGTGTCCTCGACGAGGCGCTGATAACCAACGGCGCGCCCTGCGAGACCGACGCCGAGGCCCGCCGTGGGACGGAAGGGGCCGAGCTCGTCGAGATGCGGCATGAGCCGGCCCGCGACCCCGAGGACGCCGCCGCCGCGGTAGTAATTCCAGTCGTCCTTGCGCGACGTCAGATCGGCTTTGACGGAGGCGTGGTCGTAAGCGCCCGTGAGGAAGCCCTCGATGCCGAGGTGGCCGAACGAATAGCCCACGTGGACGCCCATGCCGCCGCCGTAGAGGCCGGAGCCGGTGACGGGGACGCCCTTTCCGTAGACGTCACCGTCCGACACGGAGTCGTGGTGTGCGGTGGGGAACACGCCCGCGAGCTCGATGCGGACGTAGACGCCCTGCCACTTCTCGACGTCGACCGACGGCGCGATCGGCGGAGGCTCGATCGACGAGGGCGCGGACACCGTCGTGGACACGGGCGGCGGCGGCTCGTCTCCGCCCTTCACGAGCGGGCCGTTCACGGCGACCTTGTCGCGACCCTTGATGTCGGCCTGCTGCTCGAACGTCCTGTAGCCAGGCGCGCGGACCGCCACCTTGTGCGCGCCGATGTTGGCGCGGGTCGACAATGGCGGGGCGCCGCGCTCCTTGTCGTCGATGACGACGACGGCGCCGGGCACGTTGATGAAGACCGCGATCTCGCCCGTGAGCGTGGAGAGCTCCTCGAGCGCCTTCTCCGCCGTGCTCCGGTCCTCGGCCTTCATCGAGGAGCCGTACACCTTGAGCAGCTTGTCGTACGACTCGTACGCGGCGCCGTAGTCGTGCAGATCGCGCTGCGTCTGCGCCACGTTTCGCTGCAGGCTCTCGCGCGGCGAGAGACGGTTCGCCTCGTTGAACTCGGCGAGCGCCTCGGCATAGCGGTTCGCCTTGTAGTGCTCGAGGCCGATGTCGAAGTGCTTCTTGGCCTCCGCCGTCGCGTCCTCTGCGTGAGCGGTCACGGGCAACGCGACGCCGGTGGCGAGGAGCAGGCTCAGGAGGGCGGCACGCGCAGAGATCCCCATCGGGCGCCGAACATATCAGGCCGCGAGACGTTCGGGCACTGCGGCAAGCGCGGGCGCCGGCTTCTTCGGGACGTCCTGGAGGTACTTCGTCTCCGGGTTCTCGCGACGCCAGATCACGTGGTCCATGAAGTAGTGGTGCACGTTGACGAAGGTGAACACGGCGGCGAAGAAGGGCGTGTCGCCGATCGGATCGGGCACGTCGCCTTCGGGCGTCTTCTTCCAGAACGCGAGGTCGAGGAACTCGGGCAGGAAGTGGAACAGGATCGCGCCGAGCGCGAGCGCGCCCATCGCGAGGAACGCGAGACGGACCGCGACGGGGCGCCCGAACTTCGGCGCGCCCTCCTCCGCGAGCGCCTTGTTCTTCCCGAGGAGGTAGACGAAGAACAGGTACTGGATCGAGTGGAGCGCCGGGATCGCGTACCGGACGAGCGGGTCGGCGCCGGAGAAGATCGTCCACGCCCAGATGCTCATGAGCAGGCCGACGACGGGCGAGAACGGCATGAACTTGCCAGTGCGCTTCTTCCGCAGGACCACGACCGCCACGAGGCCGACGCACGAGATCACGAGCGCGGTGAGGCTCGCGAGCTCGAGCCACCGGGGGTGCGCGATGCCCGTGTAGATGACGCCCTTCTCCTCGAAGTCGCGCGGCGGCGATGCGGGCGAGGCCCACGCGTAGGCCCAGCCGGCGAAACAGTGGAAGAGGATCGCGCGGCGCTCCCACGTGTCGAGGCGGAAACCTTGGCGCGCGCCGAGGACGTTCACCACGCCGAAGCCCTGCTTCACGTAGTGCCAGCCGACGAGCATGTACATCAGCTGCACTTGCGCGCCCATGACGACGGCGGAGCGCATGCGGATGGCGATGATGCCCCACGTGATGAGCGCGATCGGCGCGATGACACCGGAGAAGATCCATCGCGCCCGCTGGACGAGCGGCGTCTCGGGCGAGAGCGCCCGCTTCTTGATGTCGCGATAGAAGAGGAGATACGTGACCGCGAAGTGCGGGTCGTTGATCACCCACGCGAGATAAAAGAAGAAGAAGCTGATGTGGTACTCGGTCATCCCCGGGTCGAAGACCTTACGGAGCCCCCACGACAGCGGGTAAAAGAGCAGCGTCGCTCCGCCGGTGATCATCATCTCGGCGAAGGCGCGTCGGCCGGAAACGTAGCTGGCGCTCGGAGCCGTAGCGCTCATGCGGGTGAGATTATCAACGATCGACGTCGATCAACGATCTTCGCGATCCGTTTCTCGGGTCCGATCACCGCGCATCTCGAACGACTTCGTCGCCGGCTTGCCGTCGCGGTCGACGCCGAGGAGCTCCTCGACCCGCTTCTGGGCGTTGTCGAGCTTACTCTGCGAAGTCTTCGATAATCCGACGCCTTCTTCGAACAGCGCGAGCGACTCTTCGAGTGGAAGATCGCCGCGCTCCAGCCGCTGAACGATGTCCGACAGACGCTTGACCGCCTCCTCGAACGACGGGTCGGCGGGGCGGGCGTCCTTCTTCTCGTCGGGGGATTCCGTGCTCATTTCGGCAATCTCGGCGCGAGGACCAGGCGTGATTCACCCGGCGGGAGGCCCGGCACGACGGCGAAGCCTTCCTCGTCGAAGACGATCGGCACCGCGACGCCGTCCGAGCGGACGATCGAGCCCACGAACGCCTCGCCCGGCTGTCCGCCGTTGTCGAGCGTGAGCCGGAGCCACGCGCACTCGCTGATGGGCGACGCGGAGTAGGGCGCGGTCGCTCCGTTGATGGCGCGCCGGGCGCCCTGGCGAACCGCGCCGTCGGGATCGAGCTCACTCGCGACAGCGAGCACGTTCTTGCGCGCCGGCGCGGACGCGTCCATGTCGCGCACGGCGAGGGCGCCGATGGCAGCGCGACGGACCTCGACGTCGGTCTCCGCGAGGTATAGCTCCGCGAGCCGCCCCGTCGCGTCGGGCAGGACGGCCTCGCCGAGCCCGCGCGCGGCGTGAGCGCGGAGCACCGGATCCTTCGAGGCGAGCAGCTGGGTCACCTTGCGCGCGAGCGGCGTGTCGGCGCGGCGCGCGAGCGCGAACGTGGCCATCGCGGCGTCGCCGCCGCCGGACTCCGCGCGATCGATCAGCGTCGACGTCGTCATCGTCTGATCGGGATCGCCGCCGAGGAGGCCGATCGACAGGACCTGACGCGTGATGGCGTCGTCCTCGCGCGTCAGGCGGCGAACGAGCATGCGGTTGCGTGCGGCGGCGTCCCGCTCCGGCACGGTGAGCGAGCCCATGGCCACGGCGCGGCGCACGCGGGCGTCCTTGTCGTCGATGTGCTCTGCGACCGTCGCCTCGCCGAGCGCGATCTTGGCGAACACGCCGAGCGCCCGCTCGGCCGGCTGCGCCGAGCCTGCGAGCCGGAAGATGGCCTCGTCCGACGAGGAGAGCCGCTCGCCGCGCACGAGCGCCCGCACCACGTACGCGCGCACCGCGTACGAGGAGAGGCGCGTCGGCAGGAGCCCGCCGATGAGCGCGCTCGCGTTCGGCGCGGGCGAGCGCGAGAGCGCCGCGATGGCGTGGTACGCGAGCTCGTTGTCGCCGAGGAGCTGCGGGGCCACGAGGGCCTTCGCCGCGCCCGGATCGGGCGAGCGAGCGAGCGCGCGAACGGCCGCGATGCGCAGCTCGCGATCGGGATGGGTGTTCGCGCGATCGGAGACCAGCTTCGTGATCTCGGGCGAGTGCACGCGCTCCGCGAGCCGGAGGCCGATGCCGACGGTGGCGTCGTCCGCGACGATGGCCTGCGTGGCCTTGAAGCGCTCGGGCGCGCTGAGGAGGATGAAGACCTCGCCCGCGGCGGAGCGGAGGCGCACGTCCGTCTCCGCGATGGCGGTGCGCGCGAGTCCGATCGCGCGTTCGTCGCCGAGCTCGGCGAGCGCGACGAGCGCCGCGGCGCGGATGTTCACGTCGTTCGCCTTGACCGCGTTGCCGAGCACGTCGAGCGCGCGAAGATCGCCGAGGCGACCGAGCATCTTGATGACGGGCACCGTGAGCGGCTGATTGCCCGTGCCGTAGAAGCCAGGCTCCCGTGGCGGGTAGAGCGTGAGCGCGGTGATGGCGGCCTCGCGTCCGATGCCGCTCCCGCGCGCCGCACCGTAAAGCGCCTCGAGCGCGCGATCGCCGCCAGCCTTCGCGAGCGCGATCGCTGCCGTCTCGCGCGCGAGCTGCGCGCGAGCGACCGGATCGCCGTCCTCGAGCAGGACGCCATCGCCGTTGCGTGCCGTCGTCGGACGTCCCGACGGATTGCCGCTCCCCACGATGACGAGGAGGCCCGTGCGAGCGCGGTCCTGATCCGCGAAGCGCGCGAGCCCACGCGCCGCCGCGAGCAGCGCCCGCGAGTCGCCCTTGATGGCCGCGTTGCGCTCGACCGCCTCCACGAGCAGCGCGATCGACTCGGGCGTCCCGATCGCCGCCGCGCGCTCGATCCCGCGGATGCGATCGTCGGCGTCGCCGAGGAGCCACGTGACCTGCTCCGTCCCCACGTGCGCGCGGATGTTCCCGGGACGAACGCGCCCCTGGAGCGCCTCGTTCGGCGGCGCGGAGGGCGGCGGTCGCGGCCGCGAGGGTTGCGCGAACGCGGGCGCCGCGAGCGCGAGCGACAGGAGGACGACCCGCGCCTTCACGGCTTGGCCGCAGGGGTGGGAGGCGGCGCTGGCGCTGGCGAGGCCGGCGTGGCCGGCGTGACGATGACGAGGAACGCGACCTCCGCGCCGGGCTGCGTCTTCACCGCGTCCCAGCCGACCGTCTCCGCGGCGCCGTCGCGATGCGTGAGGCCGGAGAGCACCTTCACCACCGCGAAGCTCTTCGCGAGCGCGTCGAGCTGCGCGTCGTTCGATGCCGGCTTCGAGCCGACCGCGAGCGTCCAGTCCTTGTGGGCGTTCAGTGCCTGCGCGAGCGCGCGTAGCGACGGAATGCTCGCCGCGTCGACCTCGGGCAGCTCCTTCGTGCCGCCCAGCTTGATGGGCGTCGCGAGCGTGACCTTGCGGGTCTTCTCGTCGATGACGACGAGCGGCTTGCCGCCCTCGTCGGGGCAGCCGTCGCTGTCGTCGACGCCGTTGAAGACCTCCGCTGTGTCGGGGCACTTGTCCTCGTCGTTGCCGAACGTGTCGCCGTCGCGATCCGGATTCGGGCAGCCGTTCAGGGCGGGGTCCGTCGACGCCTCGCCCTTCACGTTCGGGCACGCGTCGTCCTTGTCCTTGATGCCGTCGCCGTCGTTGTCCGGATCCGGGCAGCCGTCCTCGTCCTCGAAGCCGTCCTTGTCCTCGGGCTCCTGCGGGCACTTGTCCTTCGCGTCGACGACACCGTCGCCGTCGCCGTCCGCGTCGGGCGGCGGGGGCGGCGGCTCGGTGCTCGGGCAGCCGTTCTTCTTCGGATCGGCAGAAGCGACGCCCTTCACGTCGCGGCAGGCGTCCTCGCGATCGATGATGCCGTCCTGATCGTTGTCGATGTCGGGACACCCGTCCGAGTCCTCGAACCCGTCGAGGTCCTCGGGGATGTCCGGGCAGCCGTCGAAGTCGTCCTTCACGCCGTCCTCGTCCTGATCGTGAGGACGCGGCGTCCACCCGATGGCGACGATGCCGCGGAACACCGGGACGCCGACCGCCTGTGTGAGCCCGAGCTCACCGCCGAGGAGGAGGAACGTGTCGCGGTAGTGCCCGAGCTCGATACGATCCGAGAGCGCGAGCTGCACGGGTGAGAGCGCGGAGGCGCCCTTGTCGCCGATTCCGAAGGGGGCGATGGGCGCCGCGGGCACCCAGCCGTGGAGACCGACCTCGAGGCGCTGGCGGTTCTTCGGATCGATGCCGAGCACGCCGGGCCGCATCGCGATCGCGAACGTCCACGGGATCTCCGAGCCCCAGCGCACACCGCCCGCGTTCGCGTCGGGCCAGGTCTTCGGCTCGGTGCGGAACTTGTAACCGAGGCTTGCCTCCACGCTCGCCACGAGCAGCGTGTACTCTGCAAGCACGCGGCCGGACAAGGTCGGCGCCACTTCGCCGATGAACGCGTCGCGCGGGCTCGTGGGCAGCGTGATGTTGCCGAGCGCGGCCACGCCGAGCCCGCCCTGGTCGTTCTTGATGGCGGTGAGCTTGCCGTTGAAGGAGAGGTCGCCGATGCCGGTCTTCGACACGGACTGCGAGTCGGACACGGAGGCGGGCAGGGGACGCGTTCCGGTCTGGTAGAGGACGATCGGAAGCGACGCGCCGAACGCGAAGCGCTCGCCCACGCCGATGTTGGCGATCGGCGTCAGCATCAGCTGATCCGAGATGGGCCGGACGGCGACGTCGTCCGTGCCGGGCCGCTTCAACGCGATGGGGTGGAAGTTGTACTGGCCCCACGCACCGAGCGTGAGGACGCCCGCGCCCGGCGTGATCGCGGGCTCGTTGACGATGGACGCGTTGGGATCGGTCGAGGGGCGCCAGGTCTGCGCGTCGATGCCGGGCCGCTGCTGCGCCGACGCATGGCTCGCCCCGAGTAGAAGGGCGAGCGGGACGGCGGTCGAGGCGACTCTGCGGCCGAGTTTCACGGCCGCCAGGCTACATCAGTCCAGCGGGTTTTGTGCGATCACTCGGCTGCGCCGAGATCACTCGGCCTCGCCGTGGACGGCGGACTCCGCGTCGAAGCGCGTCGGCAGCTCGTGGGCCATGCGCACGCGCTTCGTCTCGAGGTAGCCGCGCGCGTGGACGCTCGGATTGACGATGACGGGCAGCCGTCCGTCGACCTTGATGCCGAGCGCGGCGAGCCCCGACACCTTGGCTGGGTTGTTCGTCATGAGGAGGACGCTCTTCACGTCGAAGTGCTCGAGCATGTGCGCCGCCGCGTGGTACTCGCGCGCGTCGTCGGGGAGGCCGAGGAGGCGGTTCGCGTCCACCGTGTCGGCGCCCTGGGACTGGAGCTCGTACGCGCGGATCTTGTTCGCGAGGCCGATGCCGCGTCCCTCCTGGCGGAGGTAGAGGATGGCGCCCGCGCCTCGCCGCGCGACCTCGGCCATGGCCGCGTCGAGCTGCTCCTTGCAGTCACACTTGAGCGAGCCGAAGACCTCGCTCGTCATGCACTCGGAGTGGATACGGACGGGGACCGCCTCGCGGCCGCGAATGTCCCCGTAGACCAGCGCGACGTGCTCCTGCGAGCACGCCCCGTCTCCCGGATCCTCCGAACGGAAGACGTTGGTGCTGAACGTTCCAAAACGAGTGGGAATCTCGGCCGCGGCCGCCCACTTGGTCTTGGGCTGAGGCCGGATCACCCTAGCGGGGACGTGCATCTCAATGATCTCCTGGTAATTTCTCGAAGGACCGCGCCTAACGTAAGGCGGGCCAGGGCTTTTGTCATCCATTGGGCCCTGGCGCAAGCTGGGCCGAAAAAGTCGCGGCTTGGTGGTTCCGGAGCATTGGATGACGGAGAGGCGCCGACCGTTCCCCGGCGCCAGCACGACGGTTAGGGTCGGCCGCTCGGAGGGACCACCATGACGACCTATTCTGAGCACAAGCACGGCACCTTCTCGTCCGCACTGGTCCTCCTACGTCTCGGTCACCAGCGTCGACGAGACGACGAAGAAGGTCACGGGCGCCGGTGGCAAGGTCGTGAAGGAGCCCGTCCTCGGCTGGAAGCTCGAGCCGCACGACATGGGCCCGATGGGCGTCTACACGCTCTTCAAGGCGGACGGCGTCGCCGACTCGGTCGGCGGCATGATGAGCATCACGCCGGACATGAAGGGCATGCCCCCGCACTGGTGCGCGTACCTCGCGACGAACGACGTCGACGCCTCCACGAAGAAGGCCACGGAGCTCGGCGGCAAGGTGATGGTCCCGCCGATGGACATCCCGAACATCGGCCGCTTCTCGATCGTGTCCGATCCGCAGGGCGCCTCGTTCGCGCTCTACAAGAACATGCACTGACCGAGCCCAGAAAGAGTCGCCTCGCCCTCCGCCCTCGGGCGCGCCTATGCTTGAAGCGTGGGCATCTTCGACAAACTGAAGGACCGCGTCGCGGACGCGATGGCGGAACGGGCGAAGGAGCAGTCGGCCGCGATCGCGAAGGCCGCCGCGAAGAAGACCGCCGAGGGCGCGCTCAACGCTGCGAAAGGGGCCGGACGCGCCATCGAAGAGGCGCTCTTCGGCGAACGCGAAGAGGCAGAGACCGAGAAGAAGGAGGAGGACATGACCCCCTCCGAGCGCCGCGCCGAGAAGAAGCGCAAGGAAGAGGAGACCTCCGAGATGCTTCGCGCCGCCGACAAGCGCGTGAAGGAGGCCGCCGAGCGCGCGAAACGCGAGGCCGCCGAGCGCGAGGAGAAGCGCGTGCGCCAGGAGAAGGCTGTGGACGACGAGCTCGAGGCCCTGAAGAAGAAGCTCGGAAAGCGCTGACCGCGCGCCGCGCCGCGCCGCGACCTGTGCGCCCGCTCCTCATGGCGGGCTCGGATGCCCGCCGCGGCGACCTGCAGCAGCAGATTTTTCGCGTAACGGAGCTAACGGCGTGTGGGCGTCAGTTCACTGGCACTCGACGACGACCGGACGTCCCGGCTTCTCGACACACGTCTCGCCGTCGAGGCACTTCACGAGCGAGCACGGGTTCGGCGGGGAGCAGAGCGCGCCGCGCGCGAAGATGTCGACCGCGTCGAAGTTCGCGCAGACCTGCGGCTTTCCACAATCATTCTCGATGGTGCAGACCTCACCGAGCTTGTCTGCACGCACCGAGCGCTTCTGGGGCGCCGTCGGATTGCCGGAGTCTGCACCGGCGTCCGCGGCGTTGTCGGATCCCGCGACAGTGCCTCCGCACGCCGTCGCGAGCAGACCCAGGCCCAAGGCGCCGAGGCTCCACTTCATGCGAGCGCCCACAGCAGGGGGCGTGCCAGCGCGAGGGCGGACTCGAGTCCTCTATCGCCGGATCGCTATCTACGCAGAAGCACGATGGCGGTCGTGATGCCCGCCGCGACGATGGTGGCGCCGAGCACGACGTCGGTGACGACCGCGAGCGTGTCCTGCTTCGACTGTGCGCTCTCGATGTCGCGCGGGCTCGAGCCGAAGCGATCGGCGCTCGCGTGGAGATCGCTCTTCGCGCCGAGCGTGAGGATGCCGAGCGTCGCCGTCGTCACGGCGAGGGCGCCCGTCGCGCCGATCCCGATCCACATCGGCAGGCGGCTCTTCTCCGGCGGCGCCTCTCCGGGCGGGGGCGGGGGCAGCGGAGGGGCCTTCGGCTCGGAGATCTCGAGCCGGACGTCGATGCGATCGACGCCGCCCGGCACGTCGAGCACCGTGCGCGCCTGCGGGAGTCCGGTCTTCAGCGCCGTGATCGTGTGACGGCCCGCCGAGGCGAGCACGGGCGACGCGAGCGGGCTCGTCCCCACCTTGGCATCGTCGACGGCGACGTCGGCTCCGCTCAGGTTCACCACCACGTAGACCGAGGAGACGAGCGGCTTGAGGCGCTTCAGCTCCGCATCCGCGACCTTCTGCTGGTCCTTCGGTACGTCCTTGCCGCCGTCCGCGAGGAACCTCTCGAAGGCGCGATAGGCGCACGCGTAGTCGTGCATCTCGTTGCACGTCTGCGCGATGTTGTACTGGATGCGAAAGCTCGGCGCGGCGGCATACGCAGCGTTGAACTCGACGAGCGCCGCGGAGAAGGCCTTCTCGCGGAACAGCGTGACGCCCTTGTTGAAGCGCGCGCGGCCTTCGGTGATGTCGTCGGCGGAGGCGACGGAAGACACCAGCATGGCGGCAGCGATGAGCCTGACGAACCGCTTCATTTCTTTCGGTACGGATCTGACTCGTCGATCTTCGCCTTGGGCCGCCCGGCCGGCGCCGTCGCGGGCCTCGGCGCCGTGACGGGCTTCGCAATGGGCGCGGGCGGCGCCGCCGCGGTCGACGACGACGCGGGCTGCACCGTGAGCGCGAGGTCGAGCGCGATGTCCTGCTCGAGCTTCACCTCGCGCGTCGAGGGCAAAAAGCCCTCCGCCGAGGCCTCGATGCGCACCGTCGATCCCCTCGGGTAGCCGCGCGAGAAAGGTGCAGATTGCATGCTCCCGTCGATCGTGAGGACGGCGTTGCGCGGGCTCACGTCGACAGAGAGCTTCGCCGTGCTCACCACGGGCGCGGGGGGCGCGGGCGGCGGGGTGGTCGCGCCGAGCGACGCGACGAGGCCGAACGCGGCCGCGGCGCCGAGCAGACCGATGGACGCCATCATCACCGTGCGCTTCGAGGAAGGCGCCGGTGGCGGACGCACCTCGGAGACGCTCGCCGTGCCCGTGTGTGACGACGCCGGCGCGGCAGGCGGCAGCGACGCCGACGAGAGCGCGGATGGCGACGACGGCGACGGCGACGACGCCCCGGCGGGCTCTGCCTCCGCGCCTCCGGCGGTGGGCGGGGACATCGTCTGCGTGTTCGGCGCGTGCGCCTGGACGACGCCCTCGGGAGTGGGCAGCGACGCCGGATCTTCGCGGCGGAGGCGCTCCTCGATCTTCCGCTTCTGGCTCGCGCGATCGTCGGCGAAGCGCTCCTGCATCATCTTCGCGATGGTGCGGGACGTGATGTTCTTGCCGGCGAGGAAGGCGTCGAGCGCGTCGTGGAGCTCGAGGGCGGTCGCGTACCGGTTCTCCGGATTCGACGCCATCGCCTTCTCGCAGATCTCGATGAGCGCGTCCGGCACGTCGGCGCCCGCGACCTTGGTGATCGGCGGATCGCCGCCCGCGAGACGGCGCGCGAGCATCGCCGTCTCGTCGTCGGTGCGGAGCACGAGCTTTCGCTGCGCGAGCGCCTCCCAGATCATGACGCCGGCCGCGAACACGTCGACGCGACGATCGACCGGATTTCCCGCCACGAGCTCCGGCGCGATGTAGCCGATCTTGCCCTTGATGACCCCGGACTCCGTCTTCTGTGAGCCGGCCATCTTCGCGATGCCGAAGTCGACGAGCTTCGCCTGCCCTTCGTAGGTCACGAAGAGGTTGTGCGGGGAGACGTCGCGATGGATGACGTTGAGCGGCTTGCCGTCGACGTCGCAGATCTCGTGCGCGTAGTGGAGCCCGAGGAGGCCGTCGGCGATGATGCGGAGATGGAGGTCGCGATCGAGCTGCTTGATGCCCTCGCCGTAGGTGATCTCGGCGAGCGACTTGCCCTCGAGGTACTCCATCGCGAGGTAGAGGTGAGTGCCGTCCTCGCCCGCCTCGTACGTCTGCACGACGTTCGGGTGCGAGAGGAGCGCCGCGATGCGCGCCTCGTCGAGGAACATGCGGTGGCCGTCGGGATCGCGATCCCAGTTGTCGTGTAGCACCTTCACCACCATCAGCTTCGAGAAGCCGGCGGTGCGGTGCGAGAGCGCGAGGTACACCGCCGCCATGCCGCCTTCACCGAGCGGACAAACGATGCGATAGCCTCCGACGCGCCGCGGGACTTTGCCCGACATTGCCTCAGTATAGCTAGGGCGAGGGCGGCAGGACTAAGGTCGTGATGACGTCGGGGTTGGTCAGCACCTGGACGCTCGACCAACGCTGATTCTGGTAGCTCGCTTCGAGCGACGTCACGCCGGGCGGGACGTTGAGGAAGGCGAAGAGGGCCGAGCCGGACGTGGTCGCCTGCCCGGGCGCGAGCGTGTCGTTCGCGTCGCCGAGGAAGAAGAGCGTGTTCGGATCCGGGGGCGAGGCCTTCAACGTTGCGTCGCGCAACGGCCGGTAGTTGCAGTCGTAGACCGCGCCGAGGATGTGCCCCTTTCCGGGCTCCGTCTTCTTCCCGATGAACGCGAGCAGCAGATCGAGCTGGGCGCGCGAGAGGAGGCGGACCGCGGCGTAGCTCGGGACCACCGTGCTCTCGTTCTCGTCGGCGACGATGGGCGGGAGGTTGATGACGGCCGCCTGGAGAAACGTCTCGTCGAAGTCGGGCGGCGGCTCCTTCACGCGGATCTGGCCACGAAAGGCGCGAGGGAGCTCGATGAGCGCGTAGCCGTCGGGCCCCGTCACGTACGGCGCGCTCGGGCGATCGCAGTTCGCGTCGAGCTGCGCGCAGACGACCGCCTTCGCGCCCGCGACGGGCTTCAGCGAGAAGTCCACGAAGAGGATGTGCGCGTGGAGCGGCCGGCTCGGGTCCTCTGCTTCCCATACGACGGAGCCTCGACACGACGTCGGGCCGGCGCACACGCGGTCCTTGCAGACGGAGCCGGCGAACTCGCCGCCGCGCGACTCGCAGTCAGCGTTGGTCGAGCACTGGACCACGTCGTCGGTGAAGAGCTGGCACGACGCGACGATGAGGAGCGCCCACGACCAGCGATTCACGGCGCCGCACGACGACAGAGTCGAGTGAACATCTCCTCGAGGATCGCGTCCGCCGAGCGGCGCGAGCTCTTCAGCGCGACGTCCGTCTCCTGGACGACGACGAGCCATCGTTCGAGCTCGCGGGGGCGAAATGCCTTCAGCTTCTTCGCGTGGTCGCGCGCGCGGAACGCGGGGTAGATCCCGGCCGCGCGGGCCGCCTCGTCGATCGAGGCGCCGTCGCGGAGCGCGCTGTCGAGCTTGAGGAGCTGCCGGAGCGACCATGCGATCGCGCCGACGAGCGGGAGCCCGCGGTCGCGCGGATCATAGACGTCACTGAAGAGGGCGAGGACCTTGCCGAGGTCCTTGGTGCTCGCGGCGTCGACGAGCTTCCACGTGTCGGCGAGGCGGACACGCGTGACGCAGACGCCGACCGCGTCCTCCGTGATCGGGTTGCCCGTGCCGGCGTCGTTCTTCCCGACGTAGAGCGAGAGGCGCTCGAGCACGTCATCGAGGTAGGAGAGCTCGGGGCCGGCGATCTGGGCGATGAGCTCGCAGGTATCGCGATCGATGGTGTGGCCCTTCGCCTCGGCGCGCGCGGCGATCCAGCCAGGGAGGGCGCGACCATCGACGACGGCGCAATCGACGGCAAACCCGCCTTTCTTCGCGGTCGAGACGAGCTTTCGACGGCCGTCGAGCTTCTCGGCGACGAGGACCACGACGGTCGTGTCGATGGGCGCCTTCGCGTACTCGGCGAGGCGATCGAGGGGAGGGAGGGCCTTGATGTCGGCCTCGCCGTCGTCACCGCCGCCGTCACCGCTGTTCGCGTTGTCCCATCGCTCGAGGCCGCGCACGATGACGACGCGCCGCCTGGCCATCATCGGGACGGTGCGGGTCGCGGCGAGGACCTTGTCGATCGAGGCCTCGCCCGCGGTGAACTTGTCGAGGTTGAGCTCCGCGAGGCCGCCGGCGAGGGCGGCCTTGATGATCGCGTTCTGCGCCTGATCGCGGAGGAGGCGCTCCTCGCCGGTGAGGAGCCACACCGGCAACAGCTCGCCCCGTTCGGCGCGCTTTACGGCTTCGTCAGGCGTCACGAGTCACGACGACGACGGCGATACGCAGCGATACCCAGGCCGAGGATCGGGAGGAAGGCGAGGAGCGCGCTCGCGTTCGAGCGCTGGCCGACCGTCTCGCAGCCGCAGCCGCCGGGCTTGGTCTTGATCTTCTCCTCTTCCGTCTCCTGCATGCCCTCCTTCGGGACGAAGCCGGTGGCGGTGCCCATCGGGGTCACCTCGCCATTGCCGCCGCCGTGCTGCGGGGCGTTCGCGGGGAGCTCGTTGCTGTCGTTGCTCGCCTGGTTGGCGCCGGCGTCGTAGGCCTCGACCTTCTTCACCTTCGAGTCCTTGGCGTTGAAGGCCATGGCGCGGCGGTCGACGGGCGGGTTGTCGCCGTTGAGGATGAGGTGCTCCTTGTTGCCGACGATGACGTTGTCGGCGGTGCGGAGCTCGACGTCGTATTCGCCGGCCTCATAGCCGCGCGTACGGGTGAGGGCGAAGTCGAAGTTTGTGCCCTTGAAGATCTTGCCGGTGGCGTCGCCGAAGTTGACGTCGAGCGACTCCGTCTGCGGCATTTCACCGGTGAGCGCCTGGCGATTGATGACCGGCTCGGACTTGCCGTCGACGAGCGAGCGCTCGTACACCATCGTCTTCTTGAAGATGAAGCGCATCGACTGGTGAGCCGTCAGCGGCGCCTTCGGGAGCTCGACCTTCGTGAACAGGCGCCAGGCGCCGCCGGTCTCGTTCACGGATTTGGTCTTGAGCACGAACGTCCCGCTCGCGGCGTCGGCCGAGACGGCGAGGGAGACGACGGTCGCGAAGAGCGCGAGGAAGGCCAGCCGTACGGGCCGAAGAACGATGGAGTTACGCATCACGGATTGGGAACGTACCAGACCCGTCAAAGGTCTGAAAAAAGACCGTCGTTCTCCCCTCCCTCCAGGGGCCGTGACCTCCTCGGGACGTGGCCGCTTCGTTGACACCAGCGCGGGCAGGCGTGACACTTACCCGCGGGACTCCGCCTGTTTTTCAGGGGTTTGGGCCACACGTACGATGACCGAGAACCGACCGGTGACGAAGTCGGGGGCGCCTGACCCTCTGATCGGCCGTGTCATTTCGGACCGCTACAAGATCACGTCCCTCATCGCCCGTGGCGGCATGGGCAAGGTCTACCGAGCCGAACAGGCGCCCCTCGGCCGCCTCTGCGCCATCAAGGTGCTGAACCCGAACTACTCGGGCGACGCCGATCCGGAGTTCCACAAACGGTTCTTCCGCGAGGCGAGCGTCACTTCGAAGATCACGCATCCGAACTGCGTCACCATCTTCGACTACGGCAAGACCGACGACGACGTCTTCTACATGGTGATGGAGTACCTGGAGGGCAAGACCCTCCACCTGGCGCTCCGTGAGGGCGGCGTGATGCACGAGATGCGCGCTGGACGCATCGCCTCCCAGATCTGCCGTGCGCTTCGCGAGGCCCACAACCTCGGCGTGATCCATCGCGACTTGAAGCCCGCGAACATCTTCCTCACGCGCCCGTCCTCGCGTGCCCCCGACGCGCACGGCACCATCCCGCCCCCGAGCGAGGAAGACGAGGACTTCGTGAAGGTCCTCGACTTCGGCCTCGTGAAGCATCTCGGCGAGCGCCCCGAGGAGCAGCTCACGCAGACGGGCCTCTTCATGGGCAGCCCGAAGTACATGGCCCCGGAGCAGATCCAGGGCGGCCACGTCGACGCCCGGACGGACATCTATTCGCTCGGCATCATCATGTACGAGATGCTCGCGGGGAAGGTCCCGTTCGAGCGTGCGACGAGCGTGAACATCCTGATGGCGCACGTCGGTGAGCCCCCGCCGCCGATGCGCGAGGTGAATCCGAACCTCCTCTGCTCGCCCGCGTTCGAGGAGCTCGTCATGCGCTGCATCGCCAAGGAGCCGAACGAGCGCTTCTCGACGATGGACGAGGTGCTCCAGAACATCCGTCGCGCGCACGGCGGCTCGATGACGGGTCAGATCGCGGCGATGCCGGCCCACGGCACGGGCCCCTACTCCGTCAACAACACGGGACCGCCGCCGCCGCTCGCAGGCTGGCATCCCACCGGCCCGCCGATGCCGCCACTTCAGGCCCCGGTCCTCGTCACGCCGGCGCCGATGACGAGCCCGATGCGTCCGATGTACCGCTCGACCCCGCCGCCTCCGGGCGTCACGGGCTCGCACACGGGCATGGGGATGATCCGCACGGAGCAAGCGGCGGACTACTCGGGGGTCATCGAGGCGAAGCCACGCTCGAAGATCTGGGTGCTCTTCGGGGTGCTCGTGGCGGCGGGGGTGGGCGGCGGTCTCGGCATGCTGGCGTTCCACTGGACGGCCCCGAAGCCGACCGATCCGATCCCCGTCCCGGCGACGACGCCTTCGGCGACTCCATCAACGGCCCCGGTCCTCTCGTCGTCCGGCGCGCCCGTCCTCTCGGCGTCCGCTCCGGGCTCCGCGAGCTCCGCGAGCTCCGAGCCGAAGGGCACGGTCGTGCATTTCGTGACCGAGCCGCCGGGCGCAACGATCAAGGAGAGCGGCAAGGAGCTCTGCGCGCCGACGCCGTGCGATGTCACGTTCAAGGCCGACGACGCCGCGAAGACGCACAAGTTCACGATCGAGCAGAAGGGCTTCAAGTCGGAGACGAAGTCCGCCAAGCCCTCGGAGGCCTCCGCGAAGGGCCTCGACATCAAGATGACGAAAGAGAAGGACAGGGCCTCGGGCACGACGCCGGCGCCGAAGCCGTCTCCGAAGCCGGAGCCTGGCCCACCGAGCGGCTTCAAGGACGCCTACGACAAGTAGCTCCGCGTGTCCCGTCAGAGAGGCGACGTCTCCTTTGGTTGGTGGAACCCGTCGCCGTCCTTCCGTTCGTGAACAGCGCGCGCGAAAGTATTGTATAATACATAGTAATTCGGGGCCCTCGGACCGAGACCCGAAACCCGTCTTCGGAGGCTCGCGTGGTCCGCGGCGTCTCTCGTGGTCGCCGCCTCGCGTTCATGAGCTGCGATGGGTGAAGCGTCGCGGATCATGCTGTGGCCCAGCTCGGGCTCGAGCTCGGCCAGCGCCTCGATGAGCGGGTTGCGATCGTCGAACGTGGAGCTCCGCGACCCTGTCGGTATCCTGTTCAACCCCCTGGCCCATGCCGGCCAGGTGGCCGGCCCCCGCCACCCCCTCCGCCGGACCGCCATTTTAATGGTTGGCTAGCCAACCATTAAAATAGGCCCGCCGCGGGAGGGGGGCTCCCCCCTGCGGGGGGGGCGGCGCGTGGCACGGCGGGTGCTCGTGCGTGGGGCCATGCACCCCATCGTGTTCCAGGCGAAGCGGCTCCACCTCCGCACCGTCGCGTTCGGGCATCGCGTGCTCCGAAAGGTGGAAGGCATGACCGCCGCGCGCTTCGATCTGCTCTGCCTCGTCCGGCAGGCGGCGCTCTGGCGGGATCTCGGAGACCCGCGAACCAACGGGCTCCTCGCCGGGATGTCCCAGCTCGAGATCACGCGGCGCCTCGACCTTTGCCGGACGACGGTGTCCAAGATGCTCACGCGCCTCGAGCAGATGGGTTGGGTGCGCCGCGTGCGGGACGGGAAAGACAAGCGGAAGAAGCGCGTGTTCTTCACCGCGCTCGGGCTCCGCCAGACGGCGCACGCGATGCGCATCGTCTTTCGCCAGCGCAAGTTCCTCGCTCGCTTCGAGCTCATCGCGAGGAAGCGCTGGCCCTACAAGAAAGAGGTCGTCCGCGCCTTGCAGGACATCTGGGGCGAGCTCGACTTCCTCGCGGGCGCGTTCGCCGATCAGTCCATGGTGCATTACCACATGGGGATCGACGAGCCCGCCGGTTGCGAGTGGCCCGAGACCCCCGACCCGACGTGGTTCCTCGAGGAGCGCTCGCAGCGATGGGTGAAGCCACCGCCGCCGCCCGAGCGATGGCCCGCGCGGCCATGGATCCCGGCGCGTTGAACAACGCGGAACGGCGCGTGTCAGCTCGCGAGGCGCGCGGCTGGCTGCTGGCTCGCGCGGCGGCGGGCGTCGCGGCGTGCCTCGGCGATACAGGCGGCCGCGTGGACGAAGAGGATCATGTTGTGGCGCAGCTCGGGCTGGAGCTCGGCCAGCGCCTCGATGAGCGGGCCGCGATCGTCGAACGGGATCGCGTGGAGCTCCGCGAGTACAGTCTCCTTGGCGTCGCTCGCGCGGTCCATCGCGACCGAGTCGAGCCGGCGAATCGCCTCTCGCTCTTCCTCGAGGATGGCGCGCAGAGTCTCGAGTAGCAAATCCTTCGTCATCGTAGTGGGCATGGGTTCGATTATTGGGGCGTTTGAATACTGAGGATTTGCTTCGTCACGGCCATGCTGCGCTCGTAGGCGTTCTTGGCCATCTGCATGTCGGTGATCTGCGCGGAGAGGTCGCCGTTGACGTCATTGCTCTCGCGCTCCGCCACGACCGCCTTCGTGTTGCTGAGGACGTCGATCGCGTCCGAGAAGCGGCGCGCGCCGTAGCCCGCCTCGACCTGCGAGCGAACGAGCTGATCGTGGCCCAGGCCGAGGTTCTTCAGCGTATTGGCGATGCGTGGCTGGTCGTTCGCGTCGAGCGCGCTCGCGAGCTCGTCGAGGTCCGCGAAGAGGTCTCGGCCTCCCGCGGCGGTGAACGCTTTGGCGCCGCTCACGTTGCCCGGGAGCTGGACGCCGTCCATGACGGGGACGTTGATCTGCTGATCGTTGCCCTGGAATACCCCGTTCGTGTCGAAGGGAATCGTGTCCGTCTTCGTTCCGCCGAAAATATAGCGGTCGCCGTACTTCGTATTACCGATGCTCATCAGCTCCGTGCGCATCGCGCGCACGTCGGCCGCCAGGAACTTGCGCGTGTTGCTGTCGCTCGTGCCGTTTGCGCCCTCCACGCCCGCCTCCTGCGCGCGCTCGATGAGATCGACGCCCGTGGCGAGCGCGTTGCTCGCGATCTCGAACTCATCCTTCGTCCGGCTCGCCGCTTCACCGTGAGTGTCGAGCATCGCCAGATCGTGGTCGCGGCGAATCATCGCGCCATAGGCCGCCGGATCGTCGGACGGCTTCGTGACGCGCTGATTGCTGGACGCGATCCGCGCCGCCCGGTCGAGGCGCTCCGCGTTGCGTGAATTGGCGAGGCTCAGAGTTTCGATGCGGGAACGTTCGGTGACGCGCATGGCGGCTTATCTCGATAACGGCCGATCGTGAACGGCCCTTCAGCTCAACTCGGCTCAACTCGCCTAACGGCTCAACGGCTCAACGGCTCAACGACTCAACGACGAGACGGCTGAACGGCCAAACAACTAAACGGCATTCAGCATGGTCTGCATCAGCTCGTCGGCGACCTTCATCACCTTGGAGCTGGCCTCGAAGGCGCGCTGATACTGCGTCAGATTGACCATCTCCTCGTCGAGCGAGACGCCATTGGCGCTGTCGCTGAGCGACTGCGCGACCGCGAGCGTGTCGGTGCGCAGCTGTAGCTCCGAGTCCGCGCCCTGCTTGCGGAAGCCGATGTCGGTCGCCATCGAGGCAAAGCGATCGGCCAGCGTGGCGCCGCCGAAGGACTGGGTATCCGCGAGATCCGCGAGCTTGAGCGCCACGATGTTTCCGCCGGGGAGATTGGCGACCGAGCTCGACGCGCCGATCCGATCCGGACGGCCCACGAGATCGCTGTTGATCGTGAGCGTCGCGGCGGAGCCCTTCGCCGTCGCGTTGACGGTGAAGAGCGGCCGACTTCCGCCGCCGTCGAGGCCGGTGCCGGTCTGGTGGATGGCGTTGAAGGCATTGGCCACGTCGAAGGCGTACTGGTCGAGGTTTGCCGCCGTCTTGGCGATGTCGACATCCCGCGCTTCGCGGAGACCGCCGAGCGTGCCGGTGTCGACGCGCGACGTGATCTCGTTCTTCTGGCCGCCCGGGGCCGTCGAGAAGAAGCGCATCGCGCCCGAGCTGGGATCGAGGTCGAGCGAGAGCTCCGAGGCGTCCGTCCCCGCCACGAGCACTGCGCCGGCGGCGAACAGGGTCACCTGACCGTTCTTGTCCTCGATCGTCTTCGCGCCGAGTCGCTCTCCGACCTGGCTGATGACCTGATCGCGCTGATCGCGAAGCGCGCCCGCGTCGCCGCCGGACACCTGGGCGATGGAGATCTGCTTGTTGAGATCGGCCACCTTCTTCAGGTTCGCATTGACCTCCGTCGCTACGTCGTTCGAGCGACCGAAGAGATCCTGCGACTGCGACTGGAGCGCGGTGGCGGCGCCCTTCACCGCGGCCGCGAAGTTGTCGGTCTTCGCGACGACGTCCGCGCGCAGCGAGGGGTCGATCGGGAACGCGGCGAGCGCGTTGAACGCCTTGACCAGCTCGATCGCCTTGTCGCCGAAGGAGCCGGTCGCGGGCGCGATCGTGTTCTCGACCTCGGAGAGCGCGCTGCTTCGCGCCTGGGCCGAGCCCTGCTTGCCCTTCTCGTCGACCACGTGACTTTGCGCGAAACGATCGACGGTACGCGCCGTCTGTGCGTAACGCACACCGCCGCCCGATTCGGTCGTCTCGAGGATCGCTGTTCTGCGTGCGTAGCCGGGGGTCGCCACGTTGGCGATGTTCGTGCCGGTGGTCTGGAGCGCCGCGGCCGCGGCCCCCATGCCCTGACGGCCGGTCCCCATCAATCCATAGAGGCTCATGTCAGAGGCTCGCCTGAAGCCGCGGTCGGGCGACTTGCCTGTTCTGGGTGCACAGCGTGATCGCGTCGCGCAGGTAGTCGCGCGCGTGGGCGAGGAGCACCAGATTGCGGCGCAGCTCGACCTTCACCTCGAGCAGCGCGGGCGCGAGGCCCTTCTTCTCGCTCTCGGACGCGTCGACGAGCTTCTTGAAGATCTCCTCTTTCCGCGCCCCGGCGCTCATCACCGCCTTCGCGTCGAGGCGGCGAAGCGCGTCGCGCTCGTCGGCGAGCACGGCCTTCATCTCCACGAGAAACTCTTGCGCGTTCATTCGCCCACCAGCTTGTTCGCGATGGCGTCCGGATCGACCTTGAAGGTGCCGTTCTGCACCCGAGCCTTCAGCTGCTCGAGGCCGGCGGCGCGATTCGAGAGCGCTTGCGCCTGAGGCGAGACGTGGATGTCGAGGATGCTCGATGTCGCGTCACCTCCCACGCTCTCCGTCGCCGCGCTCTTCGCCGTGGACTGAACCGGCTTGGCCGGTGCCACTCGTTCGATCGTGCTCTGGTATCGGTCGCTGATTCGCATCGTCGTCTGCCTTCATAGATGGGAACGGCAGCTCGATTCGGACCTTGAGGATTATTTTTTCGGGATGGAGAAAACCATGCCCGGGGCAGGAGAAATCGGCTTCATCTCGGCCGGCGCGACCTTCTTGAATGCCGAAACGGCGGCGCTCGGGGTGGTCCCGGCGGCCGTCTTTGCGGCGCTCTCCGCGTGATGGGGCGCGAGCTGCTGCTCGATCATCTTGCTGAGGCCGAGGCCTCCGCCCTTGGTCACGGCCGACGAGAGGGCCTCCGTCGCCATGTCCGCATACCCACCTTTCCCGCCAATGTTCGTCTGCGCGAGCATCTGGCGGACGAGGATGGCCTCGAAGTCCTGGCCGACCTTCCTGGCGTCCTCGACCTTCTTCGACTCGGCCGTCTCCTTGACGTTCTGCGCGAGCGGAGGCGCCTGGATCTTCGCGAGGCTCACTGGACCACGAGCTCCGCCTCGAGCGCGTTCGCCGCGCGGAGCGCCTGGAGGACGCCCGCGAGCTCGCGAGGCGACAGGCCGAGCGAGCCGAGCGCCGCCGCGACGTCCGCGAGCGTCGGCGCGCCCTTCATGTAGGTCACGTCCTTCGGCTTGTCGTCGACCTTCACGTCGGAGCGCTGGACGACCTTCGTGTCGCCCGTCCCGAACGCGGCCTGGGGTTGGGAGACGACGGGTGCCTCCTTGACCGTGATCGTGAGGTTGCCGTGGACGACGGCTGCGGGCGCGAGTCGCACATCGCCGCCAGCGACGATGGTGCCGGTGCGCTCGTTGATGACGACGCGCGCGCGGCGAACCGGAATGACCTCGATCTCCTCGAGCTGCGCCATCAGGTCCACCGTCTTGTCCTCGAAGCCCTTCGGGACCGCAACCCGCACGGAGCCGCCGTCGATCGGCGAGGCCGAGCCCGGGAACTTCGTGTTCACCGCCTCCGCGATGCGCGACGCGACGGTGAAACCCGGGATGCGGAGCTCGAGCTTCAGGACGCCCTTCTCCACCACCTGCGCGGGGATCTCGCGCTCGACGATGGCGCCCTCCGGAATGCGGCCCGACATGGTCGAGCCCGACTTCTGCGAGGAGCCGCTCGAGCCCTTGGCCTCGTAGCCGCCGAGCACGAGTGCGCCCTGCGCGACGGCGTAGGTCTTCTGGTCCGCGCCCTTCAGCATCGTCTGTACGAGCTGACCCCCTGACAAAGATTTGGCATTACCGATCGACGAAACCGTGACATCGAGCTTGGTGCCCGACTTCGAGAACGCCGGGATATTGGCGGTCACGATGACGGCCGCGACGTTACGGAGGCGGATCTGATTCGAGTCCACCTGCACGCCGAGGCGGCGGAGCATCGAGAGCACCGATTGCGAGGTGAACGGCACGCTCGTGTCGTCGCCGGTCCCGTTGAGGCCGGTGACGAGGCCGTAGCCGACGAGCTGGTTTTCCCGCGCTCCGCTCACGTCCGCCAGGTCTCGAAGGTGATCGGCCTTCGCGTCACCCGGGACGAGGACGGTCCCCAGGAGCCCGATCAGGAAAAGGATGAGGCTGATTTGACGGCGAACGTGGCGGTTCATGATCGTGTTGTGGTCCTGCAGCCGGCGTGCCGGTCAGAATGGATTGATGGTCTCGACGAGCTTGGACAGCCAGCCCTTGCGCTGCTGATCTGCGATGTCGCCGCGGCCGGTGAACTCGATCTGCGCATCGGCGATGCGCGAGGACGCGATGGTGTCGTCCTGGCCGATGTCCACGCGGCGTACGAGGCCCGAGATGTAGAGGTGATACTCCTCGTTGTTGATCATGACGACCTTCGTGCCTTCGAGGAAGAGGTCGCCGTTGGGCATCTCCTTCGAGACCCGAACCGCGATGGAGCCCGTGAGCTCGCCGTTTCGCTGGGTGTCGCCAGTGCCCGAGAAGCTCGACTTCGAGGCGATATCGATCAATTTCGTCGGATCGATATCGGGATAAGCCTTCTTCAGCGCCGGGACGAGGCCGAGGAGCGCGTTCGCGCCGCCCGTCGTGCTGCTGTCCTGGCTGAGGTTCGTCGTCGAGTTGCCCTTCGCGTTCGACTTCTCGTCGATCTTGATGACGACGAAGTCGCCGACGCGGACGGCGCGCGTGTCCTCGAGCCAGCCGCTGTTGGCCTCGCTGAAGAGCGAGCCGTTGGTCGGCTTCGCGTCCGCTGACTGCTGGGCATACGCGCCCGCCTCGTAAATGCGATGACGCGGCGTGAACGCCTGGATATGGCGCGGCCCGCACCCGATCGCGAGTCCCGCCAGAACGAGCCCGACTCCCAGCTTCGAATGATTCACATGTCCTCCGCGACCGCGTGATCCTTGTCGATGGCCCGGGCGCGCACGACGCGGCCCGACGGCTTGAGCGTCACCATCACGACGCTGCCGATATCGCCGTCCATCGCGGCGACGCCGGGCATGCTCACCTCGACGAGGCCCTTGCGAACCACGAGCGCGATCGGGGCGCCCTTCGGGATGTCGGCGAACGCCGCCTCGGGCGGGAACGAGACGTCGAGGGGCACGATGGCCCGAAAGATCGGCGTGTTCTCCGCGCTCATGAACGAGACGGTCGCCTGGAGCGTCGCCGGGCCCGCCTTGCGCGGGATCGCGGTCGGGAGCTCCACGCTGAGATGGTCGTAGTCGTCCGCCACCTCGGTGGCCGAGCCGCGGACCTTGATGAGCTCAGCGCCGCGCGGGAGCTTCTGCGTCAAAAGGACGCCCTTCACCGCGTTGTCGACGTCGTTCGCGGCGAGGCGGCGCGTCTTGCGGGAGACGCGCACGTGGGCCGGGATCTTCTTTGGCGGCGCGGCCTTCGCGTCCGCGAACGCCTTCTCGATGTCGGCCTTCTCGATCATGCGCGTGGTGCCGATCGGCGGCGTCGGGCCGAGGTCGACGTCGACCGTGCCGGCGCCGAAGATGTCCTTCGTGTGGACGCGCGGCCCTTTGACCTCGACGCGCATCGTGTCGGCCGGGGTTGGCGCCTTTGCCGCGTTGGCGAGCGCACCGACGATGAGGAGAGCAGCGAAGGTCTTCATCATCGCAGCTCCTCAGCGAACCTGGGTGGCGTTGCGGAGCATGTCGTCCGCGGCGTTGATGACCTTCGAGTTGATCTCGTACGCGCGCTGCGTGCGGATGAGGCCGACCATCTCCTCGACCATCTCGACGTTGGAGCCTTCGAGCGCGCCCTGGAGGAGCGAGCCGCGGCCGTCCGTGCCCGGGGCGCCGGTGGTCGGCTCGCCGGAGGCCGCCGTCGGCGCGAAGAGGTTGTGGCCCGTGGCCTCGAGGCCGTTCGGGTTCGGGAACGTCGCGATCTGGAGCTGACCGAGCTGCACCGTCGAGCGACCCGCGGCCGTCGTGGCGGAGATGGTGCCGTCGGACGCGATCGTCACGGCGGTGGCGTCCGTCGGGATGTTGATCGGCGGCTCGATCGCGAGGCCGTCGTTCGTGACGAGGCGGCCGGTGGCGTCCATCTTGAGCGAGCCGGTGCGCGTGTAGCCGACCTCGCCGTTCGCCTTCGTGACGGTGAGGAAGCCCGCGCCTTCGATCGCGACGTCGAGCGGGTTGTTCGTCTGGAGCGTCGCGCCCTGCGCCATCGATCGCGAGGTGGTGACGACGCGAACGCCCGTACCGACCTGCGTGCCCGACGGAGCCGTTCCTCCCTGCGCGTTCGGCGTCGCGGATCGGAGGTTCTGGTAGAGGAGATCTTCGAACTCGGCGCTCTGGCGCTTGTAGCCAGTGGTGCTCACGTTCGCGAGGTTGTTCGAGATCGTGTCGAGCTTCGTTTCCTGCGCCGCCATTCCGGTGGCGGCGATATTCAACGATCGAAACATGAAGACCCCTTCTGCGAATCCGGGGCCAGGCCCAGGAGCTGGAGAAGCGTCACTGATCTGACGCCGCGGCGTCAGGATCCGCAGGGGTGAGCCCGAGGGTCTCGTTCGATCGACAGATGCCCTCGACGCACTCGAATGGCGCCTCGCAGTCGCTCCTTCGGAGACATGAGCCTTCGCCGGCGCTGCACGCGAGGTGGAGCAGGCCGACGAAGGAGAGGGCTACACCCGCGAGAACGGATTTCCCGAGGAGACCTTTAGAGAGAAACACGAACGCCCACCTGGAAGAGCGCCTGCCAGATGACGGTGCGATCGGGCAGGTCGGTGCCGAGCACGAAGCAGTTGGCCTCCGGGCCGGCGGTGAACGTGAAGGTCTTGCCGAGCGAGACGCGATACTCGGCGGCGGCGACCGGTCCCACGAGCGAGCCGGGCTGGAGGTACCCGATGGCGCCGCCACTGAACGCCCACTTCTGCGCCACGACGCGCGTGTACCGGAAATCCAGGCCGAACGCGGTGCGCGGCTCGAACGCGATGAGCGCGGCTGCGCCGAAGATGTCCTCGGGGTTCTCGTCGACGAAGAGATCTGCGCCGACGCGCATGCGGGTCTGGGCGCGCTCCATCGAGGTCGCACGTCCGCCGCCACCCTCCACCCCGGAGGAGAGCTGCGAGACGCCGCTCGCGATCCACTTCTGGGCATGGGCGGCAGGCGAGGCGAGCACGACCGCGGCGGAGGCCAACGCGGCGAACGACCAGCGCATCAGTGGTGCTCCTCGTGGTGGGCCGGCGCATGGTCGTCGTGCTTCGGCTCGGCCTTCCCGTCGTGCTTCGGCTCGGCCTTCTCGTCGTGCTTCGGCTCGGCCTTCTCGTCGTGCTTCGGCTCGGTCGCGGGTGCGCCGAGGCTCGATGGGGGCGGGAGCGTGGTCGGATCGACGGGTGCTTGCGGGACGGGGATCGTCACGACGATGTCGACGCGGCGGTTCTGCTTGCGGCCCTCGTCGGTGTTGTTCGGCGCGATGGGGTGAAACTCGCCGTAGCCGGCGGAAGAGAGGCGGTCCGGCTGGAAGCCCTCGTCGGCGAAGGTCGCCACGATGGTGGTGGCTCGGGCGGTGGAGAGGTCCCAGTTGTTGCGGAAGCGGGCCGTGTGAATGGGGCGGTTGTCGGTGTGGCCCTCGACGCGGATGTCGACCTTTCGCTCCTTCAGCTCGCGCGCCAATCGCGTGACGACCGCCTTCGAGGAGGCCGTCATGGAATCGGTGCCGCTCTCGAAGAACAGGTTGTCCGACAGGCGGAGCACGAGCTCGTTGCGGCGCGCGATGACCTGGACCTTGGAGAGCCCTTCGTCCTTGTCCTTGGTCCCGAGGAGCGCGGCGCGGATCTGCGATAGCTCTTCGGGGAGGCCGCCGTTGCCTGGTCCCTTGCCCGCGGGCGGCGCATTCTCGTTCTCGACGATGTTCGTCTCGAGCGCGCCCGGCATGAGGCCGCGGCCGGGCTGGGGGAACATGTCGATGCCGACCGCCTTCGAGAAGTTCTCCGTGAAGCGGCCGAGCTTCTTGGAGTCGACCTGAGACACGGCGAACATGACGACGAAGAACGCCATGAGCAGGGTCATGAAGTCGGCGAACGACACGAGCCATCGCTCGTGGTTCACGTGCTCGGGATGCTTCTTTTTACGGGCCATCTGGGCTTACTTCTTCTTCTCTTCGTGACCGCCGTGGTCACCGAGGAACTGCACGAGGCGGTCGCGGACCAGCTTCGGGTTGAGACCCGCCTGGATCGCGAGGACACCCGTGAGCTCCATCTCGCGGAGCTTCGCCGTCTCGGCGATATCGAGCTTGATGCGCGCCGCCATCGGGAGGCAGATGAGGTTCGCGAACGCGACGCCGTAGATCGTCGCGACGAACGCGCCGGCGATACCGACACCGACCGCCGCGATGTCGGACAGGTTGCTCATGACGTGGATGAGGCCGAGAACGGCGCCGATGATGCCGACGGTCGGGGCATAGCCGCCGCCTGCTTCGAGGACCTTCGCGCCGTTCTCGGCGTGATGCTCCTCGACGCCGATCGTGACCTCGAGGGTCTCGCGGAGCGTCTGCGAGTCGACGCCGTCGACGGCCATCATGAGGGCCTTCTTCAGGAACGGATCGGAGGCGTTCTCCGAGACCTTCTCGAGCGCGAGGATGCCGTCGCGACGAGCGCGGTTGGCGTAGTCGACGATCTCCTCGACGAGCTTCGGGCCGTCGAGCTTGTGCGGCTTGAAGAGGCCCGCCATCTGCGCGAGGCCCATCTTGATGTCGCTGAAGGGATACTGGACGACGATCGCGCCGACCGTACCGCCGATGACGATGACGAACGCGGGGCCGCCGACCATCGCGCCGACGTGGCCGCCTTCCCAGATGTTGCCGCCGATGATGCAGCCGACGGCGATCAGGATGCCGATGAGCGCTCCCGGACGCATCTCAGCTCTCCTCGCGGTCGTCGCCCACGATGATCGCAGGCATGCCCACCGGGCCGAGCGACGGCCGCGAGTAGCCGCCCGAAGGACGGCCGGAACGACGACCGTTCGAGGACGGCGGCGGCATCGACGGGAGGCTGATCGGTCCCGCGTTTCCGATGCGCTGGCGCGCGACCGTGAAGCGCTCGATCACCTCGTCCATGCTTTCGCGAACGATGATCTTGCGATCACCGATCAAGCAGAGCGTCGTGTCCGGATTCGATTCGACCCAGGCGATGTGGTCGGGATTGATCGCCACCGTGCGGTGGTCGAGGCGAGTGAGCTTCAGCATCGTGGTGCGGAGCGCATCGCAAGGACGAAGCCAAGAGCGGGGTGCCAGTTCCATGACGCTAGGGGCAGGGAAATGCCCTCTTTTCGATGGAACGATTCATGGACGAAGAGGCCGCATGGGTCTCCTCGACGGCGTTGAGAATCTACGCGGCGCGCTCGACTATCACCTGGAGCGGCACAACCTGCTCGCCTCCAACCTCGCTCACATCGATACGCCGGGCTACAAGCCGGTCGACCTCGAGCGCACCGGCAACTTTGCCGGGGAGCTGCAGGTCGCGATGACGAGTGAGGGGCACATGCAGGGGTCGTCCTCCGGAACGGCAGGAGTCGCCGGACCTGGAGGAAAATCGGCACACGGCAAGATCGTGGAAGATACGGGCTCCGACGCCGGCGGTGACAACAACGGCGTCGACCTCGACCGCGAAGCCGTGAAGATCGCCTCGAACCAGATGCGGTACGACATGATCGCGCAGCTCGCCTCGAGCCAGTTGCAGGGCCTCGAGTGGGCCGCGACCGATGGGAAGCGCGGCTGATCATGAAGGTCGGAGCCCCCAACCACGCCGGTGTGTTCTCGGCCATGGAGGTGGCCGCCTCGGGCCTCTCCGCCGAGCGCAGCCGCATGAACATCACCGCCGGAAACCTCGCGAACGCTCGCACCACGCGCACGGCGGAGGGCGGTCCCTACAAGCGCCTCGACCCGGTCTTCGAGGCCCAGGCCCTCAATCCCACCTCGCACGACGCCGTCCTCCGAAAGGTGGAAACCGTGCGACTCGCGGAAGTTCGCCCGGACCAGACCCCCGGTCAGATGGTCTACGAGCCGGGACATCCCGACGCAAATACGGAGGGTTACGTCGAGTATCCCAACGTCAACACCGTGACGGAGATGGTCAACATGATGACTGCCAGCCGGGCCTACGAGGCGGGCGTCACCTCCATCGAGTCGCTCAAGGCGATGGCGCGCGCCGCCCTGAAAATCGGCAAGTAGTCATGAAGATCGGTGGCAGCGGCTACGCCTCTCTCGCGCAAGCTGCGATGCAGCAGCGGCGGCAGGAGATGCAGATCGAGTCCGGGAAGGATCGTGGCAGCGACCTCCGGATCGGTGGCGAGCCTGGCACGCCAGACGCAAGAAGGACCGAGCGCGTCGAGGGTCCGAGCTTCTCCTCGATCCTCAAGGAGACGGCGCTCGCCGCGAGCGACAAGGCCCGCGAAGCCGAAGAGAAGACCGCCGCGCTGGCCGCCGGAAAGTCCGACGACCTGCACGGCACGATGATCACGGCGAAAGAGGCCGAGATCTCGATGAAGCTCGTGGGTTCGGTCAGGGACAAGCTCATGGACGCATTCCACGAGCTGTGGAGGATCAATGTCTGAAGGTAAGGGACTCGTCGACAACCTCGTCTCGAAGGCCGGGCCCGCCAGGCCCGTGCTCGAGGCGGGGGTCGCGAAGATTCGCTCGATGTCCAGGACGACGCGGATGGTCGCGCTGTTCTCGGTGATCGCAGCGCTCGCGATCGGCGGCTTCTTTGCCTTCCACCGCGCCGAGCCGAACTACGCTCCGCTCTTCACGAACCTCAGCCAGGACGACGGCGGGCAGGTCGTGGCCAAGCTGAAGGAGCTCAAGATCCCGTACCGCGTGCAGGGCGACGGCAGCGTCATCGAAGTGCCGGAAGAGAAGGCACGCGAGCTCCGCCTCGAGCTCGCCGGCCAGGGCCTTCCGCGTGGCGGCAATGTGGGCTTCGAGAGCTTCGACAAGATGCGCCTCGGCGCGACCGACTTCGAGCAGCGCATCCTCTATCGCCGTGCGCTCGAGGGCGAGCTCTCGCGCACGATCGGCACCATCGGCGCGGTCGACAACGCGCGGATTCACCTCGTCTTACCCGAGAAATCCGTCTTCGTGAGCAAGAACGAGCCGTCCTCCGCGTCGGTCGTCCTGAAGCTCCGCGGCGGCCGTGCGCTCGGCCCGAGCGAGGTCAACGGCATCGTCCATCTCGTGTCCACGTCGGTCTCCGGCCTCTCGCCGGATCATGTCGCGGTCGTGACGACGGACGGAACCGTGCTCCACAAGCCGAAGCGGCCGGGCGAGGAAGCGGGCGGCGACGACGAGAAGGAGTCGAAGGCCCGCTCGCTCGAGGCGACGCTCGAGGAGCGCGCTCGCGCCATGGTGGAGAAGGTCACGGGGCCGGGGCACGCGGATGTGCGCGTGACCGCCGACATCGACTCCGCCCGCGTCGAGCACGTGGAGGATCACTATGACCCAGCGAAGACGGCGCTCCGCAGCGAAGAGGCCTCCCTCGAGCGTAGCGGCACCGAGGAGATCCCCGTGGCAGGCGTCCCCGGCGCGGAGTCGAACCTCCCAAACGGCTCGGCCGCGGGCTCCAAGGAGGCGGACGGCGGCGCTCCCACGAAGACGGGCGTGGCCGCGATGCCCACCCGCGAGTCGCACACGCGTAATTTCGAAGTCGATCACGTCAGCGAGAAGCGTGTGGTCGCGGGTGGCGTGCTTCGTCGCATGACGGTCGCGGTCGTCATCGACGGTACGCGTTCGAAAGAGGACCTCGACAAGATCGGCAGCCTCGTCCGCTCCGCGGTCGGCTTCGACGAGCGCCGCGGCGACATGGTCACGGTCGAAGCGGTGCCGTTCCTCGTCGCAGAGGAGCCGAAGGCGGTCACGCCGCCGGCGATGAAGATCCCGTACGGCCTGGACAACCCGAAGAAGGCGGGCCCGATCGCAGGCGGTCTCCTCGCGCTCCTCGTGCTCGCGGTCTGGCTGAAGCTCCGCAGCTCGCGCAAGAAGAAGGCCTCCGATGCGCTCGCCCTCGTCGCGGCCAAGGAGAAGGCCTCCGCGGAGCAGGTCACCATCGAGGTCCTCGGCAAGGACGCCAAGGAAGACGAGGACGAGAACGCGCCCAGCCCGGACCTCCTCAAGCAGATGGTGCGCGAACGTGCGCAGCTCGACCCGGCCACCGCCGCCCTCATCGTGAAGGGCTGGCTCGGCTCCGCAGGCGAGCAGTCCGTGAGCGAGGCCGCCTGACCTCTTTTTCTTCTCAAGGTCTTCTTCCCTCGACCGTTCCAGGAAACAAAGGCACAAAAAAAGACGGATGCGAGCGGGCGACGCGCGGCTGGCCCGCGGGTAAGTCCCGCGAGCGGGGTGCAGGGGCGGAGCCCCTGCGTTGACGAGCGGGCGACGCGCGGCTGGCCCGCGGGTAAGTCCCGCGAGCGGGGTGCAGGGGCGGAGCCCCTGCGTTGAAAAAGAACGTCACCGCCGTGACGCTCTCCATGGCCCGGATCCTGAATCGTTGTCACCTCGATGACGACGTCGATCACGAATGCCGAGAAGGCGGTCCTGTTCCTCTTGTCGCTCGACGAAGAGGTCGCCCGCCCGATCGTGGACGAGCTCTCCGAGGACGACCTCAAGAAGCTCCGCTCCGTGGCGTCGACGATGCGCGTCGTCCCGAAGGACGCGGTCAACCGCACCTTCAAGGAGTTCCTCGAGAAGGCCGACACCGCCATCGCCGTTCCGCGCGGCGGCCTCGGCTACCTCCGCCGCCTCTCCGCCGGCTCGATCGGCGAGGAGCGCGCGCGTGCGCTCTTCGAGGAGCACGGCACGACGTCGCCGCTCCTGAAGCTCGAGTCGGCGGCGCCGGAGGACGTGGCGAGCCTGCTCGCGGCGGAGCCTCCGCAGCTCGCGGCGGCGGTCCTCTCGATGATGGACCCGACGGCGGCAGCGGAGATCCTCGGCGTGCTCGAGGTCGAGCAGAAGGGCCCCATCGTCCTCCAGATGGGCCGCATGAAGCAGCTCCCAGCGAGCGTCATCGAGGACGTCGCGGCGGCGCTCGCGGCACAGCTCCCGGACGCGGACGCGAACACACTCGTCACCGTCGACGGCGTCGCGAAGGCGGCCGAGCTCCTCAACGGCACGTCCAAGGCGGCCTCCACCGCGATCCTCACCCAGCTCCAGGAGGAGGACCCCGAGCTCGCCGCCATCATCAAGCAGGCGATGTTCACGTTCGACGATCTCGCTCGCCTCGACTCGAAGGCGATGCGCACGCTGCTCCGCGAGGTCGCCACGGATCGCCTCACGATCGCGCTCCGCGGCGCGCCGGACGAGGTCATGACCGCCATCTTCGGCGGCCTCTCGAGCCGCGCGGCAGACCTCATTCGCGACGACCTCGCGAACATGGGCCACGTACGCAAGGCCGACGTCGAGGCCGCCCGTCGCGAGATCATCGACGCCGCGCTCAAGCTCGAAGAAGAGGGCAAGCTCTCCCTCGGCCGCGAGGAAGAGTGATGGCGAGCGAGCCCGTTCGCGCGAACTGGATGTCGCCCGGAGCGCCCCGCGCGCAGAAGCCCTCGTGGCTTCGGCTCGCCGCGGTGAGCGCGCCTGCGGCCTCGCCGTCGCCGCCACCCATCGTCGAGGTCATCCCGTCCGAGCCGCCGCCGCGCAGCTTCCGGCAGCCCTCGATGCCGCCGCCGCCGTCGTCGCGCCGGGTCCCGCCGCAGATCCAGACGACGCGCGAGGTGGAGCTCGAGAGCGAGCTGATGCAGCTCCACGCCGAGCTCCAGCGCGTCATGACCGAGAACGAGAACATGAAGGCGCGCGTGATGGAGGAGAGCGAGCCGGCGATCGTCGCGCTGGCGCTCGCGATCGCGAAGCGCGTCGTCGGTCGCGAGGTAGCCGCGGATCCCCAGGTCGTGCATGCGTGGATCCGGGAGGCGCAGGGGCTGATGCCGAGCGGCTCCGTGTATGTTGCATCGGATATCGAGGGCGTCGAGAGCGCCCAGATCGACGCGACGCTCGCCGCCGGCACGGCAGAGGTACGCGATGACGGAAGCGTGATCGTGGTTGGTACAGATGCGCGCATGGCCGCCATGGCCGATGCGCTGGGAGTCGATTCATGAGCTCTGGTCGTTATTCGCGGGTCGCGGGTTTTCGTGTGGAGAACGTCTCTCCGTCGCTCTCGGCGCTGGCCGTCGCCTACGCGCTCGAGGACGTCCTCGACGAGCCGACGCGCCTCGCGTCGTTCCTGCCTCCGGCGGTGCCGACGGTGCCGGCCCCTGGCTCCAAGTCCGTGCCGACGCTCCCCGCGCCCGCGAACATGTCGGTGCCGACGGTGCCGGCTCCGGCGTCCGAGGGCCCCAAGTGAGCGTCGACCTCTCGCACGCGCATGCGATCGTCGCCTCGGCGCCGATGGTTCGCGCGGAGGGGAAGGTCGACAAGGTGGTCGGCCTCCTCGTCGAGGTGAGCGGTATCCGGGCCGCGCTCGGCCGCGAGCTCGAGGTGGACGCCACCGGCGGCAAGCGGCTCACGCTCGAGGTGATCGGCTTTCGCGACGGCAAGCTGCTGGCCGCGCCGCTCGGGCCGACGTCGGGCATCGCGCCGGGAGCGCGGGTGCGCCTCCGCACGAGCGAGGCGTCGGCCGAGGTCGGCGAGGCGCTCCTCGGACGCGTGATCGACGCGTTCGGTCGCCCGCTGGATCACCGCCCGATGCCGCGTGTCGCGGGCCGCGCGCCGCTCCACAACCCGCCACCGCAGCCGTTCGCGCGCCGGCCGATCGATACGGCGCTCGGCACAGGCATTCGCGCGATCGACTCGCTCCTCGCGTTCGGCGAGGGCCAGCGCATCGGCCTCTTCGCGGGCACGGGCGTCGGCAAGAGCACGCTCCTCGGCATGCTCTGCCGCCAGGCGGACGCGGACGTCATCGTGGCCGCGCTGATCGGCGAGCGCGGTCGCGAGGTCGGTGACTTCGTCCGTCACGCGATCGGCCCCGAGAAGATGCACCGATGCGTGGTCGTGGCCGCGACGTCGGACGCGCCGCCGCTCGTGCGTGTGCGCGGCGCGCTGCGGGCGACCTCGATCGCGGAGTACTTCCGGGCGCAGGGCAAGCGCGTCCTCCTCGTGATGGACTCCGTCACTCGCTTCGCGATGGCGCTCCGCGAGGCGTCGCTCGCGGCCGGTGAGCCGCCGCTCACGAAGGGCTACACGCCGACCGTGTTCGCGGCGCTGCCGCCGCTGCTCGAGCGCGCGGGACGCGACTCCGGCCCCGGCTCCATCACCGCCGTGTACACCGTGCTCGTCGAGGGCGACGACATGAACGATCCGATCGCCGACACGGTGCGAGGCATCCTCGACGGTCACATCGTCCTCACGCGCAAGCTGGCGGACAAGAACCACCATCCCGCCATCGACGTGCTGAAGAGCGTGAGCCGCGTCGCGCGCGACGTGAGCACCAAGGAGCACACCGCCGCCGCGTCGCGCCTGCGCGAGCTGCTCGCGGCGTACGAGGAGGCGGCAGACCTCTTGCAGATCGGCGCGTACGTGCCTGGCTCCAACCCAAACGTTGACGCCTGCAAGGCGCAAGAGCGCGAAATCCAGTCGCTCCTGCGTCAAACGCCTGACGAGGCTACGCCACAAAACCAGACGATCGCGCGTTTGCGCGCCATTGCCGACCGATCCCGATGAAACAAGCCAAGATGATCAACCGCCTGATTGGTATCAAGCAACGCGCGGCGGACGCCGCCGAGACCGCTCACGTGGCCGCACATCACAAGACCGCGGCCGCGGAGCAGACGCTCAAGCAAGCCGTCGCCGGCTGGAAGAGCTTCACGGAGGAGCACTCCGACATTCGCTCGGTCTCGGACCTCGAGGATCGCGATCGCCAGTACAAGTGGCTCCGCAAGGTCATCACCGACGCGGAGAAGGACGTCGCCATCGCGCGCAACGACGAGGCCTCGAAGCGAGAGCAGATGACCGAGGCGCGGGTCGAGCTCCGCCGCTACGAGACGTGGCTCGAGAACACGCAGGAGCTGGCCCGGATCGAGCAGGGGCGAGCGCAGCGCGGGGCGGATGACGAGATCGCGGCGCGCAAGAACCGAGCGAGCAACGGGTGAACGAGATGCACATGCAAACGTGGACGATCGAGCTGGACGTGCCCGTGATCGAGCCCGAGCGCCCGCCGCCGACGCGCCGGGCGCCTCATGCGGAGCTCGGCTTCATGAGCGAGATGCTCACGCCAGAGACGCTGGGCTCGGCCGCGTTCTGGTTCACGGAGAAGTTCTCCCAGACCGACGAGGCTCCGACGCGGATCGACGGGAAAGTCCGGGTCTTCGGTGAGCCGATCAAGCTGACGAAGCGGGGACGCGTGAAGGACCCGACGCCGAACCATCCGGACGGCCCGGGGCCGAGCCTCGAGTCCGTGCTGACGAAACTCGTGGGGTAAATCGAGATGAACACGACCTTGCCCACCATGAGCCTCGGGCTCCTCGGTGGAATCTTCGCGGACACGGGAGCGGGGGCGAACGGACCTCAGGCGGACGCGGGCTTCGGGGGTACGCTCGAGGCCGCGCTCGAGGACGTGGCGGGCACGGAGTCGATCGCGCTGCCGGACGCGAGCTCGGAGGCGGGGGCGGCGACCGCGCTCGCGCCGCCCGCGCACCTGCTCGCGGCGCTCGTGAACGAGGCGCCGCCGGAGCCCGTGAAGCCATCGCCTCCGGACGCGCCGCCACCGTCGAGCCTGGCCGCTGTGAACGAGGTCGCCGCGACGACCTCGACGGACGGCGAGCTCACGAAGGCCGATTTTGCGGGCGATCTGCGCACCGCCGCGGGTGACGTGGACGCCGCCGCCGACGCCGAGGAGCGCGCCCGTGTGGAGATGGCGGCGGCGCAGCTCGCGGCCTCGAACCTCGCGGCGTCCCTCGCCGGAGCCGTGCACGCCCCGAGCGCGAGCGAAGAGCCGGCGGCGCCTCCCATCGGAGCCGCGACGCGCGGCCCGAAGGAGCACGGCCTGACAGCGCCCGCCGCCGAGCCCGTCGATCCGTTTCTCGGGTTCGATCGCCAAGAATCCACGAACGATCCGCGCGACGCGAGCCCGCCGGAGACCCGCCCTGCGAGCGCGGAGCGCGTCGTCACGCAGATCGCGAGCCCCGCGACCGACGCGAAGCTCGTCGCGGCCGCGAAGCGCGCCCCGGCCGCAAAGCCCGCCGCCGAGCCCGTCGCGGACGCAAAGCCCGTCACGGACGGGAATCCCGCCCCCGACGCCAAGCCCGTCGCCAAGCCCGTCGCGGACGGGAAGCCCGTCGCGGAGGCGACGCCCGCCCCCGACGCAAAGCTCACGGACGCGCGGCCGGAGCCGGACACGAGGGTCGCGCCGGTCGCGAGCCCCGCGCCGGTCGCGAGCCCCGCGCCGGCGCCGACCCCCGCGCCGGTCGCGAGCCCCGCCCCGGCGCCGACCCCCGCGCCGGACGCGCGGCCGACGGCGGACGCGCCCGCGACCGCGTCACACGTCGCGATCTCGAGCGTCGCTGCCGTCCCCGTACGAGCACCCGCGCGCCCCGCGTCCGAGGCGGTGCCTGCCACGAGCCCCGACCCGCGCACGTCCCGCATGGAGAGCGCACCGGTGAACGCGCGTCCGGCGCGCGCGAGCGAGGCGACCGCGACCCCCGCGCCCGTCGTCACGAGCGCGCGTCTCGCAGCCGCGGTCGCCCCCACGGCGGCGCCGGCGGACGTCGAGGCCGTCACGGACGCGCCCGTTGTCGCGCCGACCCCTGACGCGCGGGCGGAGACCGCCGCCCTCACTCCGCCGCTCCCCGCGCCGCCGGCGCCTGCCGCAGCGCCGGCCCCCACGACCGCGTCCCACGCCGACCTCTTCCCGCTCGACCCGAGCGCCGTCGCGGCGCCGCCTCCTCCGGCGGCCCACGTCGCGCGCGTGAGTCCGGGCGCAGCCGCCCCTGCCGGCGCCACACGCCCCAGGTCCGCGGCCAAGCCCGCGGACGCGGTCGCCGCCGTCCAGACGGCTCCCGTGACCGTTGAGGCCGCGCGCGCGGTCGCGGCGCCCGTCACCACCGACTTCGGCCCCGACGCCTTCATCACCGCCGGGCCGATGCCGCGCGCGGTCAGCTCGACCGCGCTCACGAACGCCCTCGGCGACGGCTCCTTCGCCACCCACATCATCGGCCAGCCTGCGGCAACCACCGCCTCCGTCAAATCCGTGAAATCTGGTCCTGCCCGGCTGGATGCCGTCGCCGAGGACGCGGACGAGGTCGTCTCGACCCCGAGCGCGGACCCCTTGCCGGCGGTGGACCGCATCGCGGCTGGCCTGGACGCGCTCCCGTCCCCGAGCCTCGCGCATGCCCCCAGGCCGCATGACGCGCCCGTCAAAACGATGACGTCTGCCGGAGGTGGTGACGGCTCCGAGCCGCGCCTGCTGGCGCCTTCGGATGCGTCGCAGGAAGCGGTTCGCGTCGCGGAGAGCCTCGGCCACAAGCGTGTCCTCGCGTCCGGCGAAGCGCGCGGCCACATCACCGTCCCCGAGCTCGGCCGCATCGAGGTCCGCGCCCACACCGAACAAATCGGGGCCACCGCGACCGCGGTGCAGGTGAACGTCCAGGTCGAGGACGCCCAGACCCGCGCCGTGGTGCAGCAGCACGCGCCCGAGCTCCGCGCGCACGTTCAGGCGGAGGTGCCCAACGCGAACGTGTACCTCGATCCGCGCAGCGGCGCGCAGAGCGGCGGGCAATCCTCGCATCGCGAGCCCTCCCACCAGGAACGTGGCGACTCGAAGGAATCGCCTCAAGACGGGAGCGAAACCGCCGTTCAGCGTCAAATCCCCCAGCGCCGAGGTCAGGCCCGATACGTGCTTTAGCTCCCGGACAGAGGGACACCGAAAAAATCATGACGCTCGCCTCTGTCAGCAGTGCCACCCAGACCGCCGCCGCGACCTCGTCGACGGCGGAGAAATCCAAGCAAGCTTCGCTCGACAAGGACGCGTTCCTGAAGCTCCTCGTCGCGCAGCTCTCTCATCAGGATCCGACGCAGCCCACCGAGGGCACCGAGTACGTGACGCAGCTCGCGCAGTTCTCGCTCGTCGAGCAGTCGATGGCGCAGTCCTCGAAGCTCGACATCGTGTCCACGCAGCTGACGGGCATGTCGGCCAACGAAGCGGCCTCGCTCGTCGGCAAGAACGTGACGGTGCGCGGCTCCGGCATCGCGTTCGACGGCGTCTCCGCGACGACCTCGAGCGTGACACTCTCGGCGGCGGCGGCGAAGGTCACGGTGAAGGTGCAGGACGCCTCCGGCAAGACGATCCGCACGCTCGAGGTCGGCGCGCGCGCCGGCGGCGCGATGCCGATCTCGTGGGACGGCAAGGGCGACGACGGTCAGCCCGCGCCGAAGGGCACGTACAAGCTGAGCGTCAGCGCGACGACGGCGGACGGCAGCATCGTCAACGCCTCGCAGGACGTCAGCGGCAACGTCTCGAAGGTCACGTACGACAAGGGTTATCCGGAGATCACTCTCGACTCCGGGGTCACGGCTCCGATCTCGGATCTCGTGAGCGTTGGACAAGCAGGAGCGATCAAGAAATGAGCATCACCAAAGCCATGTATTCGGGTGTCTCGGGCCTCGTTGCGGAGAGCGACACGCTCAGCATCGTCGGCGAGAACGTCGCCAACACCAACACCATCGGGTACAAGAAGTCCCGCGCCGTCTTCGAGAGCGTCCTCGGCGGCGCGGTGAGCTCGACCGACAACTCGGGCGGCGGCGTTCGGCTCGGTCGCACCCAGCAGATCTTCGGCCAGGGCGCCCTCCTCAACACGGGCAACTCCACCGACATCGCGCTGCAGGGCGACGGCTTCTTCGTCGTCGACGGCGTGGTGAACGGAGTGAAAGGCTCGTACTACACGCGCGCGGGTCAGCTCACGATCAACAACGAGGGCAAGCTCGTCAACCCGAACGGCCTCGCGCTCCAGGGCTACCCCGGCCTCCCGGACGGCACCTTCGACTCGAAGGTCGGTACACTCCAGCTCTCCACCGCTCAGCTCCCGCCGCGCACGACGACGAAGATCTCGGTGACCGCGAACCTCGACGCGAACGCGACCACGCCTCTCGCGGCCTGGGATCCGCAGAACCCCGGTCCGACCTCGAACCTCTCCACCTCGACGACGATCTACGACTCGCTCGGCAAGGCCCACGCGGTCGACGTCTACTTCCGCAAGGTGAGCGACGGCAACTGGGATGTACACGCGCTCACCAAGGGCGACGACATCGCGGGTGGCACGGCGGGTCAGAACACCGAGATCGGCACGGGAGGCTTGAAGTTCGACTCGTCGGGCGCGCTCAGCGACGTCACCTGGACCCTCACCCCGAGCGCCAGCTTCACGGGCGCGAAGGCGAATCAGGCGCTCGCGTTGAACTTCGGTACGCCCACCGCTGCCGGAGGCACCGGTCTCGACGGCACCACGAACTTCGGCTCGCCGAGCGCGGTCAGCGCGCAGTCACAAGACGGCTATGCGTCTGGCGACCTCGCGGGCGTGAAGATCGACGCAGACGGCATCGTCAGCGGCGTTTACTCGAACGGTCAGACGGTCGCGGCGGGCAAGATCGCGGTCGCGAAGTTCCGCTCCAACGACGGCCTCGCGAAGACGGGGCAGAACGTGTGGACGGCGACGCGCGAGTCCGGTGAGGCCGCGATCGCAGCGGCGGGCGAGGGTGGTCGCGGCGCGTGCGTCAGCGGCGCGCTCGAGCAGTCGAACGTCGACATCTCGGAGCAGTTCGTCGACCTCATCGCACATCAGCGCGCCTTTCAGGCGAACAGCAAGACGATCACGACCGCGGATCAGATGCTTCAAGAGCTGATGACGATCAAGCAGTGACGCGGAAGCCCTGACGCCGGAGCGCTAAAGCCACTCGCGAAATAGCCGTTCAACCAGACGACGACGAACATGAGCACCGAAGAGAAGAAGCCCGAAGAGACGAAGTCCGCCGACGACGAGAAGCCTGCCGGCGTACCGAAAAAGGGCGGCGCGGTCGGCGGCATCCTCAAGGTGCTGATCCCCGCGCTCCTCGCGGCGGGCGCCTCCTATGCGGGCACCCGCTATGCCAAGGCGCAGAACGCGATCGTCGTCGTCAAAGAGAAGGAAGAGGCCGAGCACGGCAAGAAGCACCACGAGGAAGCTCCTGGTCCCACGCTCGCGCTCGAGCCCTTCCTCCTCAGCGTCTTCGACGCGCAGCACAAGCCGCATCCGATGAAGCTCACCGTCGCGGTCGAGTTCAGCGCAAAGGCGGCCGCTCATGACGACCCGAAGGCCTTCATGCCGCGCATCCGCGACGCCGTCCTGACGTACCTCCGCGGCATGTCCTACGAGCAGGTCACGGACCCGCAGCACTTCGCCAAGATCCGCGTCGAGCTCCTCGCCCACTGCAAGGAAGTCGGCGCCGAGCACGCAGAGAAGGTCCTCGTGACGGACTTCGTCATTCAGTGAACACCCCCAACCTCATGAACGAGCAGATCAAGACGCTCGCGCAGCCGGGAGGTCGCGGTCGCGCTGCCTGTACCAAGGCCGCGATCGCCGGCCCCGAGCTCATCGTGGCGCTCAAGCGAGCGCTGCCGTTCCTCGCGCGGAAGCGCCTGTCGGTGAAGCTCGAAGCGCCGCGCTGCCTCAGCTTCGCGGATCTGGCCGCGGACGAGAGCGTCGTCTACACGAGCGCGTTCAACGAGAAGACCTCGAACGCTCGCGGTCTCGTCTTCTTCGACGAGGCGGGCCTCGCCCGTGTCCTCGACGGCGCGCTCGGCGGCGGCGACTCCACGAAGCTGCCCTCTCTCAAGCTCACGTCGGCCCAGAACGCGCTCGCGAACCGGGTGACGGCCGGCGTGCTGCGCGCGCTCGGCGACGCCCTGGCGTCGAAGCTGGCGCTCGTCGTCGAGCCCTCCGCCAACAAGGAGATCGACGCGGGCGTCGCGGTCGTGCTCTCGCTCGCGATCGACGGCGGCGGTCTCGTCTCGGTGGCGCTCCCGCTCACGTGCATCCGCGCGGACGAGCCGGCCGAGGCGCCCAAGGACGACGCGGGGATCGCCACCGCCATGCTCGAGGTCGACGTCGACATCGTGGCCGAGCTCGGCAAGGTCCGTCTCTCGCTCGACACGATCTCCAAACTTCAGGTGGGCGACGTGGTGAGGCTCTCGCTGCCGCTCGACGAGCGCGCGCGTGTCTCCGCGGGCGGCGCGGTCCTCTTCCACGGCCGCCCCACCGCGAGCGGCGACGTGGTCGCCGTCGCCCTCGAGCGCACCGCCTAGCCGCGCTCAGCCGTCGCTGGCGGCGTCCTTGATGGCGTTCGCGTCGGTGCCCGAGTCGGTCGCGCCCGCGTCGGACTCGAGGCCGCCGCAGATGAGCCGCGCGACCGCGAAGAAGTACTGCTTGTCCGTCAGATCCGTGCCGTCGAGCGCCTTGTAGCTCGTACAGAAGCCGAAGGTCGAGCCCTCGTACTGCTGCTGGCACACATCACTGAGGTACACGTCCGTGCCCTTCGTGCAGACGGTGTTGAGCGCGCCGGTGAGGCACGACTCGAACTTGTCTTTCGAGGAGTCGAGGCAGGGCGGGAGACACGACGCGAGCGAGCACGTCTCGATCTGGCCGTAGGCCTGCGCGCACTTCATCTGCTGGTCGTCCTTCGCGACGGCGAGCATGCAGGCCGATGGGCTCGCGAGGAGCACCGTGTCGGCGCTGTACTGGTAGCCGGGATGCGAGTTGGGATCGGCCTCGGAGCCGATCATGCACTTCGCGCAGTCGCCGAGCTGGGCCTTCGCCTCGTTGCAGCCCTGCGACGACGCGTTCTCGAACGCGCAGAGCTCGAGGACGGCAATGATGTCCTCGTCCGTGCAGACCTTCTGGTTGATGGGCGAAGCCTCGAACTTCGCCTCCGGGACGTTGGCCGGCTCGCAGGCGCCGCCGTCCTCGTTCACGGTCACGCCGGCTTCCGGCACGATGTAGATCGTCTTCGGCTTGTCGTCGCTGCTGCAGGCGACCTCGAGCGCGAGAGGAAGAAGCGTGAGGGCGAAGAGTACGCGTTTGAGCTTCACGGGGTTCCTGCCTCGCCGTCCGTGCCGGCGTCGAGCTTGGGTTTCGAGCCACAGACGAGATTGGCGAGCGCGATCATGTAGCCGGCGTCGTCGAGTCGCTTGCCCTGCTCGTCGCGGCCGCTGGTGCAGAAGCCGTACGTCGGGTTGTTCTCGCCGTACGCCACCCGGCATCGGAGCGAGAGCGCGGTCTTTTGACCGGCGAAGCACTCGGTGTCGCTCGCGGCCTGCCGGCACTGATCGTAGGCGTCGGCGTCGCCATCGGCGGCGCAAGGCTCGACGCACGCGGAGCTGAGGCAGACGTCGTAGAGCCCGTACGCGACGCCGCAGTCGGTCGTCTTCGTCTCGCCGGCGTACGTCGCCATGCAGAGCCCGTAGTTCGGGAACGGGACCACGAAGTCGGCGTACATGACCCAGGGATGCTGGACCTTGGCCAGGCCCGAGCCGATGACGCACTGGGCGCACTCGGAGTGGGTCTTTCGTGCCTCGTTGCAGCCGTCGATCGTGTTCTGGTCCGACACGCACGCGTCGTAGAGGAGCTTCAGCTCCGCCCGCGAGCACTGGCTCGTGTAGGCGCCGGGCGAGGTGAAGCCGAAGGGCGGGACGTCGAGCGGCGAGCACACGAGCGGCTCCCCGCCATCGACATCCGGTCCAGGGACGGAACCCGAGGACGACGAAGAGGACGACGACGAGGACGACGAAGAGGACGACGACGACGAAGACGTGCTCCCCGAGCTGGACGACGTGGTGTTTCCCGAGCTGGACGACGTGGTGTTTCCCGAGCTCGACGGGGCGTTTCCCGAGCTCGACGCGGCGCCCGACGACGACGTCGCCGGGGCGCCCGAGCTCGACCTCTGGCTCGCGCCGGCGTCTGGCGCGTCGGGGACGGTGGCGTCCTCACCGCACGCCGCGATGATCCCGACCGCGCTCAACGTGAGCGCGATCGGGAGGAAACGTGCTGGTCTCACGGAGCGTCCGCGTCCGCGTCACCTGCGTCGCCGGCATCGCTGGCGTCCGCGTCGCTGCCTCCGTCCTTGATGCCGCCGTCGCCCGCGGCCGGATCGAAGCCGCACGTGAGGCGCGCGATCGCGACCATGTACGTGCGCTCGTCCATGTCCTTGCCCTGCTCGTCCTTCTGGCTGGTGCAGAAGCCGTAGGTGGGGTTGGTCTCGGCGTAGGCGGCGCGGCACTTCGCGCTGAGCGCGGTGGTGCCACCCTTCGGGCAGAGCTTCGCTTCGTTGGCCGCCTGCAAGCACAGGTCGAACGCGTCGGGGTTCTGCGTCGGCGCGCACGGCGTCACACAGGCCTCGTTCAGACAGTCGAAGAACTCGTGGTAGGCGACGCCGCACTCCGTCGATGCCGTCTCGTTCTTCACGGTCGCCATGCAGAGGCCGAAGTTCGGGAAGGCGGTCACGCCCTCGTCGAAGATGAGCCAGGGATGAGCGCCGTCCGCCGAGTCCACGGTGCCGAAGGCGCAGGTCGCGCAGTCGGCGTACTGGAGCTTGGCCGCGTCGCAGTCGGCGATCTTGTTCGTCGACGACATGCACTTGTCGTAGAACTCGCCGAGGACCTCGTCGCTGCACTTCCCGAGATACTTGCCGGGATACTTGAAGGAGAACGCGGGGACCTGCTGCGGGTCGCACGTGGTCGGTCCGGGGTCGCCCGCGTCGTCGTCGTCGCTGATCGGCGTGGCCGAGCCGTCCTTCTTGCCCGAGTCCTGGGCGCCGGCCTCGAGATACACGTAGATGATCGTCTGGTCGTCGTCGCCACAAGCACCGAGCATCGAGACGGAGCAGGCGGTGGCGAGGAAGACAGCCGAAAGCGAAAGCATGCGACGAGCTTGCATGCCCCTGATCCTATCAGCGAACCAGGAACCGTCATCTGGATGACGCTTCCTTAACAAAACGGCCGGCACGCACCTTGATACAGGGGCCGGCATGACGAACGCACTCGGTTTGCTCCGCGACGTCGAGGTGGAGGTGACCCTCGAAATCGGCCGTAAGCGCATGAAGATCGGCGATCTCCTGCGCCTCGGCACGGGTCAGACGCTCGAGCTGGACAAACCGGCCGGGGAGCCGCTCGAGATCGTCGTCAACGGTCGCCTCATCGGGCGCGGCGAGGCGGTCGTCATCGGTGACCGCTACGGCCTCCGCATCACGGAAATCATCGCAAATGCGAGCGAGGAACGGCGCTCGGACGGAGAGAAGCCCGAGGGCGGTCAGTGAAGCTCTCCTTCGCCAGGTTCGCCGCCACGGCGCTCGCAGGCGTCATCGCCGTGACCGCGAGCACGGCGTTCGCGGACGAGCCCGCACCTACACCGGCCCCCGCAGCGTCGGTCGTGTCAGCAGGGACTCCGCTCCAGACGCGCCCCTCGAAGAAGCTCGAGCTCGCCCCACAAAATGAAAGCAGTTCCGTAGGTTACAAGCTCCTCGCGGGCGCCGTCATCGTGGCGGGCGCGGTGGTCTATGCCCGGAAGAAGAAGGGCGGGCTCACCAAGGACAAGACCAAGAAGCGTTCGTCGATCGACCTCCTCGCGCGTCACTCCGTCGGCGTTCGCAGCGAGGTCCTCGTCGTCGAGGTCGAAGGCACCCGCCTCCTCATCGGCATGACGCCCGGCTCGATGAGCACGCTCGCCGTCCTCCAGACCCCGGAGGGCGTCATCGGTGAGGAGAGCCCGCTGATGGGCGAAGAGAAGTACATGGAGGAGGAGAAGCCCTCCGCGCGCAAGTCGGCGCCCGAGCTCTCCGAGGAAGACGACGACGAGCCGGCGCTGGTCCGCGTCGGCGCGCGAAAGTCGGTCGAGCCGGAGGAGGTCGACGAGCTCGAGGGACGCGTTCGCTCGCTCCTCGAGGCCCGCAAGAAGAGGGCGCCTGCGCCTCACGAGTCGAGCCCGCGCGTGCTCCCGGCGCGGAAGACCGCCGTCTCGCAGGCGTCCCGTGTGCCGGGACAGGCGAAGGGCCTCCTGCTCTCCATGCAGGACGCGGACGTGACCAAGCTCGGGGACTGGTGAGCCGATGAACGCGCACGATCTGCTCTCGGCCGGCGGAGGTCCGGGCCTCGCGCCGCAGCTGAAGATCCTCGCCGTACTCACGCTTCTGTCGCTCTTGCCCGCCATCGTGCTGACGATGACGAGCTTCACGCGCATCGTGGTCGTGCTCTCGTTCGTGAAGCAGGGCATCGGCGCGCAGCAGAGCCCGCCGAGCCAGGTCCTCGTGGGCCTCGCCCTCTTCCTCACCATGTTCACCATGGCGCCGGTCACGAAACAGATCTTCGATGACGCCTACGCGCCGTATGCGGCCGGGAAGATCTCGGACGACCAGGCCATCGAGCGTGCCGCGACGCCGCTCCGCTCCTTCATGCTCCGGCAGACCCGCGAGGCCGATCTCGCCCTATTTTACGAGGCCTCCCACGCCGATCTCCCGAAGACGGAGGAGGAGGTGCCGATGCGCATCGCCTCGCCCGCCTTCGTGGTGAGCGAGCTCACGACCGCGTTCCAGATGGGCGTCCTCGTCCTCCTCCCGTTCCTCGTCATCGACCTGGCGGTCGCCTCGATCCTGATGGCGATGGGTATGATGATGGTCCCGCCCGCGTCGATCTCGCTGCCGCTGAAGCTCCTCTTGTTCGTGGTCGTCGACGGTTGGCACCTCCTGGTCGGCTCCTTGCTCCGGAGCTTCGGGACCACATGAACGCGGATCAGGCGCTCGCCACGATTGTCGAGCTGTTCAAGACGGTGATGTGGGTGGCGGGCCCGGTCCTCGCCGTGACGCTCGTGGCCGGCCTCCTCGTCGGCGTCGCGCAGACCGTCCTCCAGATCAACGAGCAATCCATCGCCTTCGTCGTGAAGGTCGCCTGCGTGGTCGCGGTGCTCCTCCTGCTCGGCCCGATGCTCGCGAACAAGGTCGTCGACTACACGAAGCACTCGCTGACGAGCATCGACTCCGTCGTGCACTAGGGTGGGACCGGGCCGCGCCATTCGCGTGACGCCTCCGCTGGCTCGCTCCCTGCTTTTCAACCGGTCTCCGTGAACGCGCTCTCCGACATCGTGCTCTCGGAAGCGGCCGCGCTCGTGCTCGCCATCGTGCGGCTGGCCGGGTTCGTCCTCGTGTCGCCGTTTCCGGGCAAGAGCGTGCCGAATCAGGTCAAGGTGGGCCTCATCCTGCTCCTCGCGTGGGTCGTGCGCGCGGGACAGCCGTACCTCCCGTCGCTCCACCTCGACTTCATGCTCCTCGGCCTCGTGCCTTCGGAGCTCGGCGTCGGTCTCCTCATCGGCTTCACGGTGCGGCTCACGTATGCGGCCGCGGAGCTGCTCGGCGCCTCGTTCGCGCAGGCCACGGGCCTCACGATGGCGCAGACCTACGACCCGTCGATGGGCACGGAAGATCCGGTGCCGGCCCGCGTCATGACGCTCCTCGCGATGCTGCTCTTCCTCACCATGGGCGCTCACCGCGTCGCGCTCAGCTACCTCATCGAGTCGTTCCGGGTCGTGCCGATCGGCCATAGCCCGCAGATCAGCTCCTCCGCGCTGATCTTCGTGAGCTTCCTCTCGCAGTCGGTGGAGGCGGGCGTTCGTCTCTCGCTCCCGGTCGTGGGCGTCTCGCTGGTCGTGCAGGCCGCGCTCGCCCTCGTCTCGCGCGCCTCTCCCCAGCTCCAGGTGTTCAGCCTCGGCATGGGGATCAGCGTCGCGGCCGCGTTCCTCACCGTCCTCGGCACGTTGAACGACAGCGCCGCCGGCCTCGGCGCGGAGATGGAAAAAGAGGCGCCGCGCATCGAGCAGGTCCTCACCGAGGCCGCCCAGGGAGCCGCGCCGAAGTGAGCGACGATACCGAGCGGACATTAGATCCGACAGACAAGAAGAAGGAGGACTTCCGGAGACAAGGCCGGATCGCTCGCTCGCGCGACATCGGCGGCATCGTCGCGACGGCGGCCGTCATCGGCGTCCTCTCCATGCAGCGAGACACCCTCTGGGCCGCTGCGCGCACCATGTTTCACGGCACCGTCGGTGATCTGAACGCCGCGGAGCGGGTCGGCATCGGCCCGGTCCTTCGCGACGCGGGGGTGAGCCTCGTCACCCTCTCGGGGCTCGCCGTCGCCGCGGCGGTGGTCTCGTCGGTCGCGATGTCGCTGGTCCAGACGCGGGGCCAGCTCTTCGGCGAGCTCCTCATGCCGAAGCTCGACAAGCTGAACCCGCTGCAGGGATTCCAGCGCCTCTTCGACTTCAAGAGGCAAGGCCTGGAGACGCTCGTGGCGCTCCTTCGCGTGGCCCTCGTCGGCCTCGTGGCGTGGAAGGCGCTCGGTCGCGAGCTCCCCATGCTCGGCGCGCTCTCCCGGATGCCGCTCACGGTGGCCATCCCCTCGCTCGTCGGCGGCCTCGGACGTATCTCGATGTACGCGACCGGCGCCCTCCTGCTCGTGGCCCTCGTGGACTTCGCCCAGAGCTGGTTCCAGCTCAACAAGGAGATGAAGATGTCCCGCAAGGAGCAGGAGGACGAGCACAAGCAGAGCGAAGGTGACCCGAAGAACAAGGCCAAGATCAAGGCCAAGGCTCGCGCCAATCTGAAGAAGATGCAGAAGCACGCGGTGAAGAACGCCGACGTGATCGTCACGAACCCTACCCACGTCGCCGTCGCGCTTCGCTACGGCCCGAAGGACCCCGCGCCGATCGTCCTCGCCAAGGGGCACGACGACGTCGCGCTCCAGATCCGCGCCGAGGCCCGCAAGCACGGCATCCCCATCCTGGAGAACCGCCGCCTCGCCCGCGCGCTCGATGCCGAGGTCCAGGTCGGTCGCCCGGTGCCGGCGGCGCACTTCGCCGCCGTCGCCCGGGTGCTCGCGTACGTCTACAAGCTCCGCAAGAAAAAGCTCCCGGCGCGATAGATTTCTCCTCAAGGCCGCCACGGATCCGTCGTTCATGGGCCGTCCCGACCGGCATACGGCGTGCTGACTCCCTTCCCGGATGGAAGGAAGCGTCAAGCCCGTGACTGCGTCGAAGAAGGACCTCGTCGTCCCGATCGGCATCATCGGAATCATCCTCATGATGATCCTGCCGATGCCGCCGTGGCTCATCGACGCGCTCATCTCGCTGTCGATGGCGATCGCGGTCGGCGTCTTCCTGACGGCGCTCTTCATCGAGAACGCGCTCGAGTTCTCCGCGTTTCCCGCGTTCGTTCTCGTCGGCACGCTCCTCCGTCTCTCGCTCAACGTCGCGACCACGCGCCTCATCCTCCTTCACGGCGGCGAGGGCAACGGCTCCGCCGGCGGCGTGGTCGAGGCGTTCGGCAAGTTCGTCGTCGAAGGCAACGTGGTCGTCGGTCTCGTGGTCTTCATGATCCTGACCGTCATCAACTTCGTCGTCATCACGAAGGGCTCCGGCCGCGTGGCCGAGGTCGCGGCGCGCTTCTTCCTCGACGCGATGCCCGGCAAGCAGATGGCGATCGACGCCGATCTCGGCTCGGGGACCATCACCAACGAAATGGCGAAGAAGCGCCGCGGCGACCTCGAGCGCGAAGCGGACTTCTACGGCGCCATGGACGGCGCGTCGAAGTTCGTCCACGGCGACGCGATCGCGGGCTTGCTCATCATGGCGATCAACCTCATCGGAGGCTTGATCATGGGCGTCGCTCACGGCATGGACGTCGCGAAGGCCGGCGAGACCTTCTCGATCCTCAGCGTCGGTGACGCGCTCGCCTCCCAGCTCCCGGCGCTCCTGATGTCGGCCGCGTCCGGCATCGTCGTGACCCGCAGCGCGACGGGCGATCAGCTCGGTCGCGCGCTCTCCACGCAGTTCTTCGCCAAGACGCGCGTCGTGAACATCACGGCCGCCATCATCGGCGGCCTCGGCCTCCTCCCGGGCATGCCGAGCCTGCCGTGCATCGGGCTCGCGGCCGCGCTCTTCTACATGGCGCGGAAGAGCGCGAAGGCGGGGCCGGCCGCGGGCACCCCCGCCGCGGCCCTCGCCGAGGCAGCGGCGGCCGACAAGAAGGCCTCCCCGCAGGAGGAGATCGACCAGACGCTCGCGATTCACCCCCTCGCGATCGAGGTCGGGTACGAGCTGGTGAGCATCGTCGACGAGGGCCGCGGCGGCACGCTGCTCGACCGCGTGGCCAAGCTCCGCAAGGAGGTCGCGCGCGAGCTCGGCATCGTGGTCCCGCCGGTCAACGTCACGGACGACCTCTCGCTCCCCGCCGGCATGTACCGCGTCCTCGTCTTCGGCACCGAGGTGGCGAGCGGCGAGTGCGCTCCGGGCCGCGTCCTCGCCATCGACGCGACGGGCTCGAGCCCGCCGATCGACGGGGAGAAGACCGTCGATCCGACGTTCGGCCTCCCCGCGTTCTGGATCATCGAGCGCGACCGCGAGCTCGCCGAAGCGCTTGGCTACACGGTGGTCGACCACTCCACGATTCTGGCCACCCACCTCGGTGAGGTCGTCCGCGCCAATGCCGCGCGCCTCCTCGGCCGCCAGGAGGTCCAGCACCTCGTCGACATCCTCGCGAAGTCGAGCCCCAAGCTCGTCGACGACGTGCTCCCCAACCTCCTCCAGCTCGGCGACGTGGTGCGCATCCTTCGCAACCTCGTGAAGGAAGGCATCTCCATCCGCGACATGCGCACCATCATCGAGTCGCTCGGCGAGCTCTCGCAGATGACGAAGGACCCCGAGCAGATGACGGAGATGTGCCGCGAGCGTCTCGCGCCGCAGATCACGGCTCGTTTCAAGTCCGATGGCGTCGTCAACGCGATGACGCTCGATCCACGCCTCGAGCAGATCCTCCGTCAGTCTCTCTCCGATATTTCGAAGGGTGTCGGCGGCGCGCTCGACCCCAACCTCCTCAAGAACGTCACGGAATCGGCGGAGCGCAGCCTTGCGGGCTTTGGCGCGCACGGTGCATCTCCTCTCGTCGTGACCGCTCCCGATCTGCGCCGCTACGTCCGCGCCATCCTCGAGCGCAAGCTCCCGCAGGTCCCGGTCGTCTCGTTCCGCGAGATCGACTCCTCCGCGCCTCTTCGCGTCGTCGACCGTCTCGCTGCCTGACTCCTCTGGTGAACGTAGAAACCTCACCGGCCTTTAGAAGAATCCCAAAATGAATAATCCCTACGCCAAAGCCGCTGCTCATAAGAAGTCGCCCGTCTCGACGCGTGAAATCTTGTTTGCCCCCGAGGTCTACCGTGAGGATCCCGCTCCCACGCGGCGCGAGCGCGCAGAGGAGATGGCCCAGCAGGAGATCGCGCGTCTCCGCGCCGAGCTCCGCGGCGAGACGCGGGCCCTGCGTGCGTCGATCACCGCCGCCCGCTCCGAGAACAGCGCGAGGCCGAAGAAGGAGGACCCGCAGAACGACCTCGCCGCGCAGCTCGCCTCGCTTCGCTCCGCCGTGACCGAGCTCCTCGCGTCGCAGAGCGCGCAGAAGGAGGCGGACGCCATCACCTCCGCCATCGCCGCCGCCGGCATCGAGGGCCCTGCCGCCGCCGCGCTCGCGCGCACCGCCCATGCGAAGACGAAGGGCGACCGGATCCGGGCCGCGTTCGCGTCGATGATCGACACGGCGCCGTGTCCCTGGGAGCTCGCGGACGAAGGCCCGATCGTCGTCGGCCTCGTCGGCCCCGCGGGCGTCGGCAAGACCACCACTGCCGCCAAGCTCGCCGCGCGCGCCATGATGGCGAAGAAGAGCGTCGCGCTCGTCTCCTGCGACGCCTTCCGCGTCGGCGCCATCGATCAGCTCGGCAAGTACGCGGACCTCATGGAGGCGCGCTTCCACACCGCGATGAACCAGGAGGAGCTTCTCGACATCATCGCGAGCGAGACGGCAGAGGTCATCATCGTCGACACCGTCGGCCGCCCGGTCGACGCGAACGCGACGGAGGCCCTCTTCGGCGACGAGAGCTTCCGTGCCACCAAGGGGCGCAAGATCGAGGTCCTGCTCTGCGTCCCGGCGGTGATTCGCGCCGGCGACATGAACCGCGTGCAGTGCGATTTCGCGATCGTGAATCCGACCGGGCTCATCGTCACGAAGCTCGACGAGACGTCGACGCCGGCCGGCATCGTTCATGCTTCTTACGCCACGCGATTGCCGATCACGACCGTGTGCAACGGCCAACGCGTCCCGGAGGACATCATGCCCGCCAACGTCCGCGTCCTCGTCGACGCCTTGCTTCCGAAAAAGGCCGACGAATCTCAATGAGCGCCGCCGAGTCTCTCCCCGTAAACTCCGCGAAGAAGCGAAAGCTCACGCGCGAGGACTACGACCGCTACCTCCCGCTGGTCCGCCGGACCGCCATGAAACTGGCGCGTCGCCTACCGTCGCATGTCACGGTCAATGACCTCGTCAGTTATGGCTGGGTCGGTCTCTGTGACGCGTTCGAGCGCGCGCCCGAGGGCATGTCGGAGGAGGAGTTCGAAGCATTTGCGATGTTCCGCGTCCGCGGCGCCGCGCTCGATCACCTTCGCTCGCTCGACCCCGCCACCCGCGGAGCTCGTGCCATGTCGCGCAAAGTGGCCAAGGCGATGGGCGAGCTCACGTCGAGATCCGGCGGCAAGACCCCGGAGGAGGACGAGGTCGCGAAGAAGCTAGGAATGAGCGTCGGCGAATATCGCGCCACGATGGAGAAGCTCGGGCGGTCCGGCATGGACAAGCTGGAGATGCTCGATATCGACGAGATGGCGCAGACCTTCTCCGGTGCGGAGAAGGCCGAGCTCCAGGAGGACCTCCTCTCCAAGAAGGAGCTGGCAGGCGTGGTCGCCCGGGCGATCAAGCAGCTACCCGAGCGTCATCAGCTCGTCCTCGCGCTCTATTACCAGGAAGAGCGGACGCTGCGCGAGATCGGCTCCGTCCTCGATATTTCGGAGTCACGCGTCTGTCAGATTCACACGGAAGCCATCCACCGCCTGCGGGCCGCGGCGGGCAAGGAATAGGCACCAGAACATGTCGCGTGGAGTTTATGTCGCGCTGAGCGGCGCGGTCGCGCAGGAGCAGGCGCTGGAGACGACGGCGCAGAACCTGGCGAACGCCTCGACGTCCGGATATCAAAAGATGAGACCGGTCTTCAACGAGGCCCTCCGCGGCGCGTCGAAGAACAACCAGAAGCTCCACTATGGCGCGATCGCGCGGACCGTCAACGACACGTCGCGCGGCCCGATCAAGCAGACCGGCAACACCGCCGACGTCGCGTTCAAGGAGAATCAATATCTCGCCGTCAACACCGAGCGCGGCGAGCGCTACACGCGCAATGGCGAGATCAAGATGGGCCCGGATGGCACGCTCCGCGCCGCGGGGCAGCCGCTCATGCGGGAGGACGGAAAGACCATCCAGATCTCCCCCGCGGACGGCGCGCCGGTGATCCGCGCCGACGGCGCCGTCCTGCAGAAGGGGCAGGAGGTGGCGCGCCTCAAGATCGTCGAGCCCGACACCGGCGTTCAGCTCGTCCACGAGCGCGACGGCGTCCTCACCGCGCGCGGGGCGATGAAGCCCGTCGGCAGCCCCGAGGTGGAGACGGGCGTCATCGAAGAATCGAATGCCTCCGTCGTCGGATCCATGACGGACATGGTGACGGCCTCGCGCACCTTCGAGGCGTTCCAGAAGATGCTGGATACGTTCAGCGAGTGTGACCGCAAGGTCCTGACCACGACCCCCACGTACAACGACTGATCATGGGCGTCGGAGCGATCGGCGGAGGCGCCGCCGCGCGGGTGCAGGTCGAAGGTCAGAAGACCGTCGTCTCGCGCGCGGACCTTCGCAGCGCGATCGCGAAGGCCTACGAGAGCCAGACCGGCAAGAAGCCGAGCCAGAACGTCCTCGACACGCTGACCGCGCAGGCCTCGCTCGAGACCGGCAGCGGCTCGGCGATGTACAACTACAACTTCGGCGGCATCAAGGGCGGCGCGCCGGGCACGAACGAGACGGCGAAGCTCCGCACGAAGGAGGTCTACGACGGCAAGGAGGTCGAGGTCCGCGACGGGTTTCGCGCGTATCGGTCCCTCGACGCGGGCGCCGACGATTACGTCCGCCTCCTCCGCGGGAAGTTCGGCGCCGCGATCGAGCGCGCCGAGGCGGGCGACATCAACGGCTTCGCGCATGCGCTCAAGCAGGCGCACTACTACACCGCCGACGAGTCGAAATATGCGAGCGCCCTCCACACGCTCGCGGGCAAGCCCGACGGTACGCCGTCGGCGAGCTCCGCGCTGAATGCGGGCGCGAATCATCACGCTTCGAATACCAATATTTCGATCGGTCTCGGCGAGACCGCGGCCGGAGGTTTTGCGGATTCCATGGAGTTGAGCCGCATCATCGGGGCGATCGCGCAGCATCCGCGTCATGTCGAAGAAGACGATGACGAGTGAGCTCCGGGCCGTGACGCAACCGTGATGGCCCGGGATCTGCTCATCACCTAGAATCGAACTGCCTCGGGATTCGACGCTGAGGTGACGTTGCTCCGGTCCTCGGGAGTACTGGTCTCCTTGGAGGTCTCCGATGGCTGCCGTCTCTACACGGCGTCCCGTCGACTCATTGTCGCTCGGGATGCTGATCACGATGCATCTGCTGTGTTTCGTGGCTTTTTTTACCCATTTCGCCTGGTCTCTCGTCGCGCTCGCCGCAGGCAGTTACCTGCTCCGGATGTTCGCGATCACTGCCGGCTATCACCGATATTTTTCGCACCGCTCCTACAAGACCTCGCGTGCATTCCAGTTCGTTCTCGCGTTTCTCGGTACGTCGTCGATGCAAAATGGCCCGCTCTGGTGGGCGAGCTGGCATCGCCGCCACCACAAGTACGCCGACACGAGCCTCGATCCGCATTCGCCGGCCCACGTCGGTTTCTGGCGCGCACATCTCGGGTGGGTGCTCGATGCCGGCGAGCCCGCGGCTCGCGACTACTCGAACGTGAAGGACCTGAGCCGGTTTCCCGAGCTCCGCTTCCTCGAGCGTCATCGCTGGTTGCCCATGTTCGCGTACGGCACGGTCTGTTTTCTCGTCGCGAGCTGGTCGGGCATCCTCTGGGGCATGATCATCAGCACGGTGGTGCTGTTTCACGCCACGCTCGCGATCAACTCGCTCGCCCACGTGTGGGGCACGCGTCGCTACGAGACGACGGACACCTCGCGCAACAATCCGCTCCTCGCGATCGTCACGCTCGGCGAGGGCTGGCACAACAATCATCACCACTTCCAGAGCAGCGCGCGACAGGGCTTCTTCTGGTGGGAGATCGATCTCAGCTACTACGCGCTTCGTGTCCTCGCCCTCCTCGGGATCGTCTGGGATCTCCGCGAGCCGACGGAGAAGGCCCGGCGCGGGCACTCTGAAACGGCGAAAAGAACTGAGCCGTCCGAAGGGGCCGCGACGACTCAGGAGGCATGAAGGTTCTTCGCCCAGGGAATGCGCACGCAGGAAATGCGCTCGTCTCGTTTCTTCTTCTGGCGGCGGCGGCGTGCGGCGGCCGGGCACCATCGCCCGGAGAGAGCACGGGAGCCGGGGTGACGGACGCGAACGGCAACACGTGGGTCCCGGTCCAGGTCATCCCCGAGAAGCAGGGCTTCGACGACGACGGCTTCACGCCCGTGAGCAAGAAGGTGACGGGACCGTCGGCGTCGTCCTCCTCCTCGTCGGGGGGCCCGCCCAGTGACGTGTGGGACGGGAGCACGAGCAGCTCGAGCAGCGGCTACGTGCCGCCGCCGCCCGGCGAGTCCTGGCCGATGGCGAACGACATCGACATGCCGGACCTCGCGAAGGTGTGCGCCGATCGCGAGGCGGCCAAGGGCTCTTACACGTTCGTGCCTGCGGACGGGAGCGTGCCGGCCGACGCCCATGTCTCGATCACGCGTGACCTCACCGAGCATCGCTACGGTGACGGCCTCTACCGCACCACGTTCACCGTCATGTTCCGCGACGCGAAGAAGTACGACGACGCCGAGCACGGACGGACCCGCGCCGAGTCTCTCTCGTGGCTCAACGTCCATCTCGACTCCGAGGTCTCGCACCCAAATGCCTTCTCGATCGGCGCGCCGCAGGAGGTCGCGATCGGCTGGGGCGCCGGCGACGATCGCTTCTCGTGCAGCCTCGACGGCCTCGCGTCGGAGTGGAGCAATGGCGAGCGGCTCCCTTACGAGAAGGGCATCGTCACCCTCACGCGCCGCGACGCGACTGGCATCGGCGGCACCATCGACGTCGGCGCCAGGAAGCTCACCTTCGACGCGCCCTTCGGCGAGAGCTATCCGGGTGAGGACGGCATCTGTTGCCTGCGCTGAACCTGCGCTGACCGCGATCCAGATCAGGGCTCGCATTCCTCGGAATTCCCGGTGCTGCGGTCGGTACGTGCGCTGCTAGGATGACGGGTGAATGAGCGGTAGGGCACGGGTAGGGGTGATCGCGTCGCTCATGGTCTTCGCTGCGTGCGGAGGCAAGCTCGCGCCCGAGCCGATTCCCTACGACGGCCCGCAGTATGGCCAGGTCGGCGACGACGACGATGACGACGACGACATGCCGGCGCCGAAGCCCGCCCGGCCCGATCCGCCGCCGCGCCCGACCGGCGACCCGGGGCTAGAGCCCGTCGTCACCGATCTCGAGAGCAAGGAAGCGGCTGCGCTCTGCGCCGACCGCGCCGCCGCGCTCCAGCGACGCCGCCTCGGCACGTTCGAGGTCGAGTCCGGCTGGACGGAGCTCCTCACGACCACCGGCGTCGAGGCGACCTTCGAGGAGGGCGGAACGAGCACCGGGCCCGCGCCGCCCGTCACGAAGCGATACCTCGAGCTCACCTTTCCCATGCCGAGCACGATCGACGCTCGCAGCAGCCTGATGGAGGAGCAGTCCTTCCGTCTCGAGTGGCCGGGCGTCGACGAGCCGAGCGATCTCTACGCCGCCGGCTCGACCCACGAGCTCGTGCTCTACAATGCGAGCTGGACGACGAGCTGCTCCTCGAACGGGCTCTCCCACCAGCGCTTCTTCAACGACTATCCGCTGCCGCGCGTCACGCTCACCGTCACCGCGCGCAGCGAGACGCTCCTCGAGGGAACGCTCGAGCGAAAGCGCGGCGCGTATGTCGAGCGGCTCTCGTTCGAGGCGCAAATCGTGTCGCAGTACGTCGACTGGGAAGGCGAGTCGCAGACCGCGTGCTGCCTCGGCCGATACTAGAAATCCGAACGACGGTTTTCCGCCAGCGCCGATCCGTGATGAATTACGCGGCAGGTGTCGCTCCTCGTCGTCTGTCTCGTCGCCGCCGTGCTCGGCTACATCGCTGCGATGCCCATCCTCGGGCCCATCGCGGTGATGGTGGTGGCGCGCGGCATCGAGGGTCGCTTCGAGGAGGCGCGAAAGCTGGGGATCGGCGCCTCCATCGCGGAAGGCACCTACGCCGGCATCGCCTTCGGCTTCGCCACGCTCTTCACTCGGTATCCGCTGGCGCTCCCCGTCTCGCGGGTCCTCACGAGCGTCGTCCTGCTCGTGGTCGGGATCTCGTTCGTGCGCTACACGCCCAGGCCGCTGGAGCCGGTCTCCGAGCGCAAAGCGCGTAGCGCGTTCGCCCTCGGACTTCTGACCTCGGGCCTCAATCCCACGATCCTCGCGACCTGGGCGGCGGTGGTGGCGGGCATCCACTCCCGGCAGTTCCTGGAAATGAAGCCGTGGATGGCCGTCCCGTTCGGGCTCTCCGCGTGTATCGGTATCGCGAGCTGGTACATCACGCTCGTCATGCTGATGACGAAATACCATTCACGGCTCCCAGCCCGAGGCATGAGCACCTTCATCCGGGTGATGGGCGGTGTGCTGCTCTGTATTGCCGCGTGGACCGTGATTTCCGTGATCAGATGATTGTGGAGACCGCCGCTCGGCCTGGATCGAGACGAACCTCGGCGCGTCGTCATCGAGCGCCCTACGGAAGAGATCATCGAGGGCACGATCGAAGTCCCGCTGTCCGGGAACGTGGCCAAGGTACATTTCGAGACCAGCTCCACCCGGTGCTGCGACCGAGCCTCTGCTGCTACCCGCAGTAGTGGTATGCGGAGGGCATGGCGAAGGAAGCCGTGCTCTTCATTCACTCGACCGGGGCTGGGCCGTTCCTCTGGAGCGGCACGCCGGAGTCCGCGGTGGGCGGGAGGGCCATGCTCTTTCCGGCCAACCTCGGGTACGCTCCGAACCCGGAGATCCCGCGTGGCACGACCGTGACGGTGGACGACGAGGCGAGACATCTCCTGGGCCAGATCCCGTCCGACGCGGACCAGGTCCACGTGGTCGCCCATTCGTACGGCGGCCTCGTCGGTCTTCACGTCATCGAGGCGCTCGGGGCGCGGGCTGCCTCGGCGTTTCTCTTCGAGCCGGTGCTCTTCGGCGCGCTCCGTCACGACGTGTCCTCGGATCCGGCGGCCGTCGCGGAGGCGGTCACGTTCGCGACGGATCCGAGGTTCGTGTTCGACGAAGAGCTCGGAGGTCGCGAGGAGTGGCTCGAGCGCTTCGTCGACTACTGGAATCGCCCGGGCTCCTGGAAGAAGATCCCGGCACCCATGCGGGAGCTGAACCTGGCCGCGGGCTGGAAGATGTTTCAGGAGGTCCGCGCCTGCTTCTACGCGGACCGCCCCTTCGACGACTGGAAGCTCACGATTCCGACCACGCTCGTCCGCGGCGAGCGCTCCACCCCGGCGGCGCGGGCGATGGCGCTCGCCCTCGCGCGATCGCGGCCGAACGCCACCCTCGTGGAGATGGCGGGCGCGCCGCACATGGCCCCGCTCACGCAGCCGGCGAAGGTGCACGACGAGATCGCCCGCCACTTCGACCGGCTGGCTCGGCTATCGCCGGTTTCGTGATCGACGATGCGAAACGAAACAGAAGCGTCCGGCATCATACCAAGCGGAATGGCAGCGGTTCCGATGAGCGCCCCCTCCCCGGACGCGGCGGCAGCGAAGCCGAAGGCGCGTCGTGCCCCGTTCGTCCTGGGTGGGCTGGTGGCGCTGTTCGCGACGATCGGCGGGGTCGTCTACGCCAACGGTCGCGGCAAGGAGTCGACGGACGACGCGTTCGTCGAGGCGCACGTCGCGAACGTGGCGCCGCGGATGTCGGGGCAGGTGACGAAGGTGCTCGTCACCGACAACGCGCGCGTGAAGGTCGGCGACGTCCTCGTCGAGCTGGATGATCGGGACGCGAAGGTGAAGCTCGCCACCGCGGAGGCGGATCTCCTCAGCGCGAAGGCGAACCTGGTCGCGGTGCAGACGAACCTCGCGCTGACGGAGAAGAACGTCGACGCGAACCTGCTCCAGGCGCGCGGCGGAGTGGTGAGCGCGTCGGCAGTGACAGGCTCGTCGAAGGCGCAGATCGATCAGGCGAAGGCCGATGTCGAGGTGGCGCAGTCTCGCCTCGCCCTCGCGGACATCGACCTGAAGCGCGTGCAGCGGCTCGCGGCGGAAGGGGCGATCCCGCAAGCGCAGCTCGATACCCAGCGAGCGCAGTACGATCAGGCGGCGGCCGCGCTGGCGCAGGCAAGGGCGCGCCAGGCGAGCGCGATCGAGGGCGTGACGAACGCCTCGGGCGGAATGACGGCGGCGCAGGGCCGGCTCGCAGCGGCGCAGTCGGGACCGGAGCAGGTCGCGGCGGCGAAGGCGGCGGTCGGCGTCGCGGAGGCCAGGGTCGCGCAGGCGGAGGCCAATCTCGATCAGGCGAAGCTGAACCTCAGCTACACGCAGATCAAGGCGCAGGTCGACGGCGTGGTCTCACGTCGAAGCGTCGAGGTCGGCCAGACGGTCGATCCCGCGCGCCCGCTGATGGCGCTGACGGCGCTCGGCGACGTGTGGATCGTGGCCAATTTCAAGGAAGACCAGATCTCCAAGATGCACGAAGGGCAGCCCGTCGCGATCAAGGTCGACGCGTTTCCGGGGCGCAAGCTGCAGGGCCACGTGGACTCGCTGAGCGGCGGCTCGGGCGCGCGCTTCTCGCTTCTCCCACCCGACAACGCCTCCGGCAATTTCACGAAGGTGGTGCAGCGGATCCCCGTGCTCGTTCGGTTCGACGGCCTCCCCGGCGACGTCACGCTGCGCCCGGGCATGAGCACGAACGTCACCGTCTCGGTGAACTAGGTCGAGCGCGCCATGGGCGGAAACGTCGCGGGCAACAAGGCCGGCATCACGTTCGTCGTGATGTGCGCCGCGCTGATGGCGCTGGTGGACATCACCATCGTCAACGTGGCGCTGAACGACATTCGCGCCAGCTTCGGCACGCCCATCGACCAGATCGGCTGGGTATCGACGGGATACATGATGGCGAACATCGTGGTCATTCCGATGACGGGCTGGTTCCAGCGTCGGTTCGGCTTCAAGCGCTATTTCGCGGCGTCCATCCTCCTCTTCACGTTCGCGTCCGCGATGTGCGGTTTGTCCTGGAACCTCCCCTCGCTCGTCGTGTTCCGCGCCATCCAGGGCCTCGGCGGCGGCGCGATCATTCCCACCGCGCAGACCATCCTGTTCGCGCGCTATCCGAAGGAAGAGCACGGCCTGGCGGGCGGCCTCTTCGGCCTCGGCGCGGTCACGGGCCCGCTGCTCGGACCGACCATCGGCGGCTATCTCATCAACTGGTCGACCTGGCACTGGTGCTTCCTCGTCAACGTCCCGCTCGGGATCCTGGCCGCCGTCCTCTGCCTCCGGTTCATCGAGGAGCCGGGCTTCGAGCCCTCGAAGGCGAAGATCGACGTCTTCGGCATCGTGCTCCTCGCGGCCGGCATGGCCTCGTTGCAGTACGCGCTGGAGGAAGGAAATCGGGACGGCTGGACGGAGAGCACGCTCATCGTCGTCCTCTTCGCGGTCGCGGCCACGTCCCTCGTCACGTTCGTGGTGCACGAGCTCGAGACGCCCCATCCGGTCGTCGATCTCCGGATATTCAAGAATCGCACCTACGCCGCGTCGACGGGGATCAACCTGATGATGGGCCTGGCCCTCTTCAGCGGGAATTTCCTGTTCGCTCTCTATTGTGGCGCCGTACTTCATTATCAGGCGCTCGATATCGGCAAGGTCTTCCTCTACTCGGGCGCCTTCCAGATCTTCCTGATGCCGCTCGTCGGCCGCTTCGGCGGGAAGATCGACGCGCGGAAGATGCTGGCGGTCGGGATCACGGGCGTCGCGATCAGTCTCTTCATGAACGCGCACCTCACGGAGCGCTCGGGCTTCGGTGACCTCGTCCAGTCGATGTTCGTTCGCTCCCTCTCCCTCGCGTTCGTCTTCATCCCGATCTCGGTCGTGGCCCTCTCGGACATCCCGGCGCCCCAGCGCGGCAACGCCACCGGCCTCTTCAACCTCACCCGCGAGCTCGGCGGCAGCATCGGCACGGCCTGGATGGGCCTCCTCGTGGACCGCGCCACGACGCGCAACGCCGCTTACCTCGCGGAGAACGTCACGCCGTACAACCCGCTCACCCAGGAGACCATCGGCGCCGTTCGCGGCTCTCTCGGGACGCAGACGTACACCGCGGACCTCGTCCCGGAGTCGATCCTCGCGCTCAAGGTGAAGCTCCAGGCCCTCGTCCTCGCGTTCCAGAGCGGCTTCCTCCACGCGACGGCGGTCTTCCTGTCGTGCTTGGTCCTGCTTCTCCTCCTCAAGAAGCCCAAGACCGGCCCCGCCACGCCGGGCGCACACTGAGCGGAAATATTGAGTGGTTAACGGCAAATAGCCCGCGCCCTTTAGATCTTCGGGGGGCGGCCGTTGGTCCTGTCGATGGATCCGCTCGTCTTGCCTCCGCTGCTCTCGGTGCCACCGCAGAGCCAGAGTCGAAAGGAGCTCGAGAAAGCGCTCATCGATCTGCGCGCGACGCAGGCGCGCCTCCTCCAGGCGCAGAAGCTCGAGGCCATCGGTCAGCTCGCGGCTGGCATCGCCCACGAGATCA
>JAXLYU010000009.1:0-520151 GCA_046351255.1 Labilithrix sp. | reverse complement strand
GGCGACGTTCGATCGCCGCACGAACACGCGCTCGAAGCCCGGCGTCGCCACCGCCGCCGAGATCACCGGCCCGTTCACGCCGTCGGTCTCGATGTCGAGCGCGAGGTGCGAGAGGGCGGGGCGGACGTCGAGCGGCGCCACCTTCACGCCGCGATCGAAGCAGAGGATGCCGTTCCGCACGCGGCACGGCCCTTCGATGGAGAGGCCGCCCGTGATGAAGCGCTCCATCACCCAGCGGTCGGCCGGCTTCACGTCGGACTCGAGGGTCTCGAGGCCCTCCGCGCGCATCCGGTCACGCTCCTCGTAGAGCATCCGGCGAGAGCGGAAATACAGCGCGTCCACGGGCCGCCCGTCGAAGGTCGTGAGCTCGCGCTCTGCCCGCCGCCCGAGGTGAGTGACGGCGTCGCGCGGGACGAACATCACCGCCTCCTGACGTCCGATCCGCACGCGCACGGGGCCCGCGTTCGAGCGGGCCCAGAGGATGAGCTCGATGCCGTCGTCCTGATCCCGCCACTCGCGCGAGAGAAGGAACGCCTCGACCCGACGCCCAGCGCCGTCGGGGGCGGAGCCTCCGTGCTTGCCGCGCACCTCGGTCATCTCTTGCCGAACTAGTATCATCGGCCCCGTGACGACGCTGAGCGAGTTGCGCGTGCTCGTCATCGATTGCCAGTCGAGCGGTGCCACGCCCGCGCACGGTGACCTGCTCGAGCTCGGCTGGTCGATCACCTCGGGCACCGCGGCCGTGCTCGAGCCGCGCTCCGAATGGACCAAGACGGAGCGACCGGTCTCGCGGATCGTCCGCAAATTGACGGGCTGGGAGCCCACCGTGCCCGCCGTCGAGCCGGGCGACGCCTGGATGCGCCTCCTCCGCGAGGTATCCCAGAACATGACCGTCTGGCCAAGGCCGACCGTCATCCACTTCGCGCAGTTCGAGCGGCGCTTTCTCGAGCACGTCCACGGTCAGCTCGAGGCCGGCGCCCCGCTCCCGCTCGACATCGTCTGCGTGCATGCCGTCGCGGAGCGGCTCTTTCCCAACCTGCCGCGCCGCAATCTGCGCGTCCTCGCCGGGACGCTCGGCGGCTCGCCAGACGCCCTCCGCCGCGCGGGCCCGCACGTGGCCGCGACCGCCCTCGTCTGGCGGGCGCTCGTGCCGAAGCTCGCCGAGCTGGGGATCCACACGTGGGAGTCGCTCCACGACTGGCTCGCGATCCCCTCCGTCCGCCCACGGAAGATCGCGCGCGAGTTCCCGATGCCGGCCGCGCGCCGAAGGTCCCTCCCCGACAAGCCCGGCGTCTATCGCTTCCTCCGTCCGAACGGCGACGTCCTCTACGTGGGCAAGGCGGCGAGCCTCAAGAAGCGCGTCGCGAGCCACTTCACGGCGAACAAGAGCTCCCGCGCCACGGAGCGCGCGCTCGAGATGCTCTCGCAAGCCCACGACGTCGACGTCACGACGACCGAGACCGCGCTCGAAGCCGCGCTCCTCGAGGTGGACGAGATCAAGCGCCTCGATCCGCCCTACAACGTTCACCTACGCGCCGCGGATCGAGATGCCTGGTTCGCGACGCGCGACTGGAGACACGTGGCGCCGGCCGTCGACGACACGCACCTCGTCGGTCCCCTTCCCTCGCGCGTCGCGATCGCGGGCATCGCCGCGATGCGCGAGCTCCTTCTCGGGGCAGAGCTCGACCTCGACCGCGCCTCTGCCGCGGTCGGTGTCCCCCGCGCCTTTGGCCCGCCGCTCGCGCTCTTTCGCGACGAGTGGGAGGCCTTCCGCGCCGACGAGCTCGAAGGCGACCGCCCCGACCGCCCCGACCGTCGCATCCTCGAGGCTTCGACACGCATCGCGGTGCAGGACTCGCCGGACGAGGAGGACGCGCCGGCGGAGTGGGATCGCGCGACGGTACGGCGCTATCTCGAGCGCATCGTCGTGGGCGAGGGCACGCTCGTGCGCCGCGGGCGCCTCCTCGCGCTGCTCTCGCATTCCGAGGTCGGCTTCCGCGAGGCGAAGGACGACCGGATGCGGGGTCTCACGATCGTCGATGGCGCCTTCGTCGACGACGTCCATCCATGGAGCGGCCTGTATCCTTCGCTGCGGGCCCGTCTCGCGTGCTTCGACGCGAGCCGCTACGACCGCCTCCGCGTCCTCGCCACGGAGCTCCGTCGCGTCCGAAAAGAGGGCGGCCACGCCGAGATCCGCGTCGGCCGCCACCTGGTCCCGCTCGGCCCCCGCTAGCCAAGGAGAGCCGAAGACGCGCCGGCGCGGCTCGGTGTGCGGGCGCGGGTAGCGAGATACCTGCACGATGCGCGAGTTGTCGAAGGTCGAGACGTAAAAATTCGCCGCGACCTCCGCCTGATCGTCGAACCACAAGCACGGATGGATCTTCCGAGAGTCGCCATGCCTCACCTCCCCCCTTCTCGTTCTCGTTCGCCGGCACGCCAGCGGGATTGCAGGAGCCGCGCCAGGAGCGTTAGGACAGTGACATGAAATTCATGCTGATGATGAACGCGCCGAAGGGTGGTGACGGCGAATGGAACGTGATGAAGTGGCCGATGGAAGACCTCAAGGCGCACATCGGTTTCATGAAGCAGCTCAACGCGGACCTCCGGAAAGAGGGCACGCTCGTCGGCGCCGAAGGGCTCGCCGCGCCCGCGCAGGCGCGCATCGTACGTGCAGGCGCCAGCGGCGCCCCCGAGGTGACGGACGGCCCCTTCGCCGAGTCGAAGGAGTTCCTCGCCGGCTACTGGATCGTCGACGTGGAGACAGCGGAGCATGCCTACGCCATCGCCGCACGTGCCTCGGCGGCGCCGGGCAAGGGCGGTAAGCCGCTGGGCATCCCCATCGAGGTCCGCGAAGTGATGGCCTCAGCGCCGATCGAGGTCTGATCTGCTCCAGCTCCTTCGTGAGCTCGCGCCTCAGGTGCTCGGCATCGTGTGCCGGCGCCACGGCGACTTCGAGGCGGCCGAGGACGCGGTGCAGGAAGCCTTGCTCGCCGCCTCGATGCAGTGGCCGGCGCAGGGCACGCCGGAGAACCCGCGCGCATGGCTCGTTCATGTCGCGACGAGGCGCCTCACGGACCACCTTCGGTCGGAGATCGCGCGGCGAAGGCGGGAGACGAAGCTCATCAGGGAGACCCCGGACGACGAGCTGCTCGTCCCGCCTCCAGACGAGCGCGAGCCCGAGCACGCGCTCGTCGAAGAGACGGACGACACGCTTCTCCTCCTCTTCATGTGCTGCCACGAGTCGCTCACGCGTGCGTCGGCGATCGCCCTCACGCTCCGCGCGGTGGGCGGGCTCACCACGGCCGAGATCGCGCACGCGTTTCTCGTGCCCGAAGCGACCATGGCCCAGCGCATCAGCCGCGCGAAGCAGCTGATCAAGAAGTCCGGCGTCGGCTTTCGCATGCCCACGGACGAGGAGCGTGGCGCGCGCCTGGAGTCCGTCCTGCACGTCCTCTATCTCGTGTTCAACGAGGGCTACGCGACGAGCGAAGGCGCGGAGCTGGCGCGCGTCGACCTCTCGGGCGAAGCGATTCGCCTCGCCCGCGCGGTCCGGCATCTCTTGCCGGCCGACGGCGAGGTCACCGGACTCCTCGCATTGATGCTCCTCACCGACGCGCGCCGCCGTGCGCGCACCGGCCCGAACGGCGAGCTCATCCCGCTCGACGAGCAGGAGCGCACGCTCTGGGATCGCTCGATGATCGACGAGGGGGTGGCGCTGATCAGCGAGACGCTCTCATGCGGCGGCGTCGGGCCGTACCAGCTCCAGGCAGCCATCGCCGCCGTCCACGACGAGGCGACGACGCCCAGCGAGACGGACTGGCCGCAGATCCTGGCCCTCTACGGCGTGCTCGAGCAGCTGACCGACAATCCGGTGGTCACCCTCAACCGAGCGATCGCGGCCGCGATGGTCCACGGCCCCGCGCGCGGCCTCGAGCTCCTCGCTCCGCTCGATGAAGATCCGCGCCTCGCAAAGCACCATCGGCTCGCGGCCGTGCGCGGCCACCTGCACGAGAAGCTCGGCGACCACGAGAAGGCAATTGCAAGCTACGCGCTCGCCGCCGAGCGCACCGCGAGCCTCCCCGAACGAAATTACCTCCTCATGAAGGCGGCGCGGCTCTCCGCGTGAGCGTGAGCCGCGCGGTCGTCAGACGAGTCGTCAGTCCAGTCCCGACTTGCCGACGCTCCAGTACGCCTTGGTCTTCGCGGGACGAAGTCCGCGGCGGCGCAGGTCCTGGATGCTCTGGGCCCGGCCGGTGAGCACGAGCGACTGAGGCGGCGACCTCTCGAGCGTCCTCGCGACGGCCTCGAGGTGGGCGTCGTCCGCCGTGCGCTCGATGAGCGTGGCCTCGATGCCGAGGGCGGTGAGCGCGCGCTTCGACTCGCGCTCGCTCTCGACCTCGAAGACGTTCCGCGCGGAGCGAACGCCCTTCAACGCGGCCGCCGCCGCGAACGAGGTCTCGTCACCGAAGAAGGTGACGTCCGGGGGAAGCGCCGTGAAGGCGATGGATCCGCGCGGGCCGAAGAACTGGCAGCGCGCGCCGGCCATCAGATCACGCGCCCACCTCGCGCCCGGAGCCGATGCACCATGCACGTAAAGGAGGAAGCTCGTCTTCCCGCTCGCCGCGTCCCACGCGATGGGCGTGTAGGTCCGCATGTCCTCGCCGAGGTAGACCTGCACCTTGTCGCCGGGCGTCCACGTCACGCCGGTCAGCGCGTCGCCTTCGAGCTCGGCGAGGCGGAACTTCTCGCCGAGCGCGCGAACGCTGGTGACCGTCGCGTCGCGAAAGAAGAAGCGCCCGAAGGCGGCTCCGAACAACGCCTTCGCCGAAGCCACGTTCCTTTCGATGCCGCAGCTCAGCCCGCCGTTGCGCGACCGTCGCCCCGGAGATCGATCGGCGCGCCCGCATGATGAGCTTGCCGCCCGACGCTGACGTCGACGAACGCCTTGGTCCGCGACACCACCTCACGAACGTGGAGATACGCGATGCCGCGGTAGAGGTGGCGGTCCGCGGCGCTTCCCTCGGCCTCCATGCCAAGCGAGCGAGCGCACCACACGGCGCGGGAGAGATGAAAGCGCTGCGTGACGATCACGAGGCGCTCCGCGCCGAAGACGTGCTTCGCGCGCCACACGGAGCTGTACGTGTCGACGCCGGCGTGGTCCATGAAGATGACCTCGGGCGGAACTCCGTTCGCCTCGAGATAGCGGCGCATCGCGTTGGGCTCGTCGTAGCTCACGCTGCGATGATCGCCGCTCACGAGCAGGCGATTCACGCGGCCCGCGCGGTACAGCTCGATCGCCTCGTCGAGGCGGTCGCGGAGCACGTCGGACGGCGCGCCGTCTTCGCGCACGCCGGCGCCGAGCACCAGCGCGCAGTCCGCGTTCGCGACCTTGCCCTCGTTCCCGCCGCCGGTGAGCACGACGCCGTTCGCGACGGCGACGGCGATGACGCCGAGCGCGAGGGCGAGCGAAACGAAGAGACGACGACGCGAACGCATGACCTCTCTACGCCGGATGGGCACGAACCATTCCGCTCACTGCTTGACCACCAGATCCGCCTTGCGGAAGCCCATCGTGGCCGGCTTCGGACCCCACTGGAGCTTCGTCTTCACCGTCGTCGAGCCGCCCTGGGCGAGCTTCGTCGTGCACTCCATCTTGCCGCTGCCGCGCCGCGAGTGCTTCGCTCCGATGTCGGTCGACACCCATCCCGTCTTGATCGGAAGGTGCCCGAGCGGATTGCAGCTCGCGGTCGCCACCGACTTCCCACCCTGGGAGAGGTCGATCGTGTAGACGAGCCCGCCGTCACCCTCCCACTCCAGATCGAGCTCGGTCCAGAACGCGACCTCGCCCGCCTTCAGCTCGAAGGCGGCGGACTGTTCGTCGGCGGCTGCGAAGGGCACGCGTCCCGCCTCCTTGCCGCAGGCACTCAGCCACAAGAGCCCCAATCCGCAGAGAGCCGCACGAGATCGCATCGCGCGATGATACATCTCGGATCGTGCGTATCGGCATTTTCAGCGGGCTCTTCCTCGCGGGCTGCACCACCGCCGTCGCGCCGCCGACCGCCTCGACGACGCCTGCGCCCACCACGACGCCCACCACATCCCCGTCCACTCCCGCGCCGGCCTGCACCGACTCATCGCAGTGCGCGACGGGCGCCCTCTGCTGCCCGAACGTGAAGATCAAGGCGAGCACGCCGACCACGCCCTTCGGGCCTCGTCCTTCGGCGCAGTACATCTGCTCGTCCGATCCCGTTCACGAGTGCTCCGGTCACGAGCTGTGCAACGGCAGCGGGTGTCGCTCGCCCTGGCCCGAGCCGCGCATTCCCATGACGCCTGCACGCACGTACGTCGACGAATGCCACAGCTCGAAGGACTGTCCGAAGGACACGACGTGCACGCTCTTCTACGCTCAGGGCTACGCCGTCTCGTCGCTCTGCATGTACGGCCTCGGGGCCGAGATGGATCCGGCGCATACCGCGCCCGCGTGCCAGACCGACGCCGACTGCAAGGCGGCGCTTCCCATGTGGAAGAGCGTCGTCGGCGACGAGGCCTACGCGAGGGCGCTCGACGGCGTGCGCTGCGCGGCGCTCTCGCACGACGTGGAGCGTCGAAAGGGCTGCGTGATCCCGGGCAGCCCGCCGTTGCCCTGAACTTCCGCTATCCTGCAGGCATGTCTCGGTCGTCGGTGCTCGTCGCGCTCGTCGTGGTGTGCGCCGCATGCAATGCGCTCGTCGGCTACGACAACCTCGAGAAGATCCCGGCGGACCCGGGCCGATCGAGCGGCGGCGGTGGCGGCGGCGACGGCGGCGGCAGCGGTGGCCGCGGTGACGATGACGACGACGATGACACGACGAGCGACGCTGGCGGGACCACCTCGTCGAGCGGAGGTGCCGATGCCAGCGTGACGGGCCGCTGCGATCCGGCGAAGCCGTTCGGTACGCCGGTGCGCGTCGACGCCTTCGACGGCTGGAGCGCGCGGCTCTCGATCGACGAGCTCGAGGCCTTCTGGGTCGGCCCGCAAAACTCCCTTCACTCCGCCAAGCGGACCTCGCGCGACGGGCCCTGGGCGAGCGGCGGAACGATCCTCATGAATCCCAAGTTCCTGCTCCTGCAGTCGATCACGCAGAACGGGAACAAGATATATTACATCCCCGACAACAGCGATCTCGTCACGCGCTCCTCCACGCGCGCGGACAAGAACTCCGCCTGGAACCCGGGCGTGAAGGTCGACGAGCCGGGCACGAGCGACAACATCTTCTACGCCGACGGTGACGACATCGTCTATCTCGACGCCTTCAAGTCCGGCACATCGGGAGAGCGTAATCTGTTTACCGCCACCCTGAGCGGCGGCGTCATCTCGACCTCGTTTCAGCCGATTCCGGTCACCGATCAAGCGGGCGTCACCGAGTGGCATCCTGTCGTCAACTCGAGCCAGACGAATCTCTATTTTCTCCGCGGCGACGACCCGAACGCCAGGGTCTTCCGCGCGCACCGCGCGACGAAGGGCGCGGCCTGGGAGGCCCCCACCGCGGAGCCGATCCTCGACGGCGCGGACGGCGACGCGCCGAGCTGGGTGTCGGAGGACGACTGCGTCATTTATCTCGACCGCGATACCATCTCTTTCATGGCCGTACGTCCGAAGTAACGACCGATGGGCAAGCCGCGTCGACGCGCCTCCGTGGTCTGCGAAGCCGAGGGGCATCTTCTGCTCGTGCGCCTGCGCGACCCGACGACCCGGGCGGTGCACCTTTACCCGCCCGGTGGCGGGATCGAACCCGGCGAGTCGCCCGCCCGGACGGCGGAGCGCGAGACGCTCGAAGAGACGGGCCTACACGTCCGTGTCGATCCGTCGCTCGAGCTCGTCGACGAGTACCCATTCACCTGGGATGGCGTCGATTACGACTGCACGACCCACTACCTCGCGGCGACCCTCACCGATCGGTTCGAGCCCACCCTCGCGCCCGTCGAGGACGCGGCCTACAACGAGGGCGCCGCATGGCTGCCGACGGCGGAGGCGCTGACGACGCTCGAGGCCCACCCCCGCATCGCGACCGCCGTCTCGCGCTTGCTGGGCCGCATGCGCCGCGCCGACTGGCGCCGCGACCCGCGCTTCCTCGGCCACGCGCAGATGCTGCTCGTGATTCACGATCAGTTCCGCCTCTCTTCGGAGCGACTCCGCTTCGTGCTCGAGCGTGAGCCCGACGTCGATCTCGGCTGGCTCGCACGCACGTTCCATCCGCTCGCCGAGATGCTCCATCACCATCACCACGCGGAGGAGATCTTGCTCTTTCCGCAGATGGGCGGCGCGGAGCGGCTCACCGGCGATCACGAGGCGCTGAAGGCGGCCATCGCCGAGGTCTCCGGCGCGCTTCGCTCGGGCGGCTCGTCCGAAGACGCGACCGCCGTGCTCCGGCGCTTCGACGACATCCTCGTCGACCACCTCGACCGCGAGGAGGCGCTCGCCATGCCGTTCCTGCTCGCGGGCGTCTCAGGGGAAGGTCATCGAGCCTGAGGCGTGGAACGTGTCGGTGCCCTCGGCGTCGGAGACGGTCGTGACCGTCGCGCCCACATCGACCGTGCCGGCCGTGAACGCCTTCGACGTCCAGGTCACGTCGCTCGCCGTGAGCGCGGCGTCCCAGCGGTAGGCCACGTCGTTCACCTCGGTGCTCCCCGTGGCGTGGAGCGAGCCGTCGAGCGTGCCCGTGCCGTAGGTGAAGTCGCAGGTCACCGCGATGTGCGTCGCGCCGATCCTGACCGACTGCCCCTCGACCTGCGTCTGGCCGATGGCAGCCACGTCGAAGGTGAGGTTCGTGCAGACGAGCTTGCCGCCGGCCCACGAGATCGTTCCGGAGGCGGTGGCGCTGCCGATCTTGCAGCTCGAGAAGGTGCAGGTCTTCTGCGCCGCCGTCGGGCACGAGCACGTGCTCGAGCCGCCCTTCATCTGCGCTCGCGAGGCGCCCTTCGTGCGCGGGATGAGCGCAGCGGCGGTATTTCCGATGTCGGAGAGCTGCTCGGCGATGTTCGCGCCGCCGTTGCTCTGCGCAGCCGTCACCGCGCTCGCGAGCGCGCTGCTCTGGGTCTTCACCACGGAGGCGTCGATGCTGACCTCCGAGGAATCTCGAGTTTCGCCGCACGCGGACACGGCGACCGCGGCCGCCGCTCCGACCGAAAGAATAAACGAGCGCATGAGCTCCTCCTGAGGACGGCCGGGCGCCGCCCATCACGCGGTTGGGTATGCCCGCGCTCGCTTTCGGATCACGAGCCGGCGACCGCGCGCCAGCGGAGTGTGGTCTCGAATCTCTGGCGAAGCGCGCGCAACGTCTCCGCCGTGGTCGCAATGGCCTCGGCCGTCAGCCCCGCACCGGCGGCCGCGAGGGCGCGCTGGTCCGTCCGATCCATTCGGGCGACGATGGCCTCGCCCTTCGCCGTCACGCGCACCAGCTTCGACGAGGCGTGCTCCGGGTTCCGCACGAGCTCGACGAGCCCCTGCCCCGCGAGCTCGTCGACGACGGGCTGGATGCTCTGCCGCCGGACGGAGCGCGTCCGTGCGAGCTCCGGCACCGTCTGCGCGCCGTAGCGCACGAGCCCGCGCAAGATGCCACGCTGCACCGGGCGGAGGGAGGCGCCCGAGAGATCGCGATGAAGCTGGTCGGCGACCCAGATGAGGCGCTGCGAGAGCCCGATCGTCTCGTCGATCACGGCACGGAGATCGTTCTTTGGCGTCTTCCGGAACCGACGTGGCGCGCGCTTGCTCATCTCCCGAATATGACAGATGTCCTGTCACTCTTCGACCTCGACCGGTTGCCTCGACCCCCGCCCTGCGGGAGAAAGAGGCATGTTCGGTCTTCCGCTCACCGAGGAACAGACGCTCATCTCCGAAGCCGCTCGCGACTACGCCTCCCGGCGCCTCGCCCCCGGCGCCGCGGAGCGCGACCGGACGGGCAAGTTCCCGCTCGAGCACCTCCGGGAGCTCGCCGGCCTCGGCCTCCTCGCGATGAAGGTCTCGCACGCAGACGGCGGCTCCGGCGCCGACAACGTCGGCTATTGCCTGGCGATGCAAGCGATCGCGGAGGCCTGCGCGTCGACGGCGGTCATCCTCGCGTCGAGCAACCTCGCGTCGAAGATCCTCGGCGACCACGCCTCCGCAGCGCAGAAGGAGCGCTGGCTACGCCCCTACGCGGCGGGCACGCTCGGCCCCGCGAGCTTCGCGCTGACCGAGCCGAGCGGCGGCTCCGACGCGGCGGCGCTTCGCACGACGGCGCGCCTCGAAGGCGACCACTGGGTCCTCGACGGCGAGAAGTGCTGGATCACGAGCGGCGCGCACGCGGGCCTCCACGTCGTCTTCGCGCGCAGCGAAGCCAACGGCAGCGCCAGCGCCAGCGGCAAGGAAGGCATCAGCTGCTTCGTGGTGGAGAAGGGCACGCCCGGCCTCATGGTCGGGAAAGAAGAGGACAAGATGGGCCAGCGCGCCTCCGGGACGGTGGCGCTGCACTTCGAGAGCTGCCGGATCCCGGCTGAGAACCTCGTGGGCCGTCGCGGGGCGGGCTACGGAATCGCGCTCTCGGCGCTCGGCGCTGGCCGCGTGGGGATCGCGGCCCTGTCGCTCGGCATCGCGGAGGCCTCGCTTCGCGCGGGGCTGGCCTACGCTCGTGACCGCAAGGTGTTCGGTCAATCGCTGGCCAGCATGCAGAATACGCAGCTCGTCCTGGCGGACTCGCGCGTCGACCTCGACGCCTCGTGGATGCTGATGCTTCGGGCCGCGAAGCTCCTCGACGAAGGGGAGCGCGCGAGCAGCGAGACGAGCATGGCAAAGCTTTTCGCCACCGAGGCGTGTGGCCGCGTCGTCGACCGGATGCTCCAGCTCCACGGCGGTAACGGCTATTCGCGCGAATATCCCATCGAGCGCCATTACCGCGACGCCCGCGTGACCCGCATCTACGAGGGCACCAGCGAGATCCAGCGCCTCGTCATCGCCCGCGCGCTGCTGAGCACGTAGCCCCGCGTACGCCCCGATCGGAGCTCGCGCGTCGTGGGGAGGGGCGGCTAGATCGGGACGCTCCGCACGAGCGGGAGCTCGCGGATGCGCTGGCCCGTGAGGGCGAAGACCGCGTTCGCGAGCGCGGGGGCGACCGGTGGGACGCCCGGCTCGCCCACGCCCGACGGGGGCGCATCGCTCGGGATCACGTCCACGTGAATGGCGCGCGGCGCCTCCTTGATGCGCATGAGGCGGAAGTCGCGGAAGTTCTGCTGCTCGATGACGCCATTCTTGGCCGTGATCTCGCCGTACATCGCGTGCGAGAGGCCGAAGATGACGGCGCCTTCGAGCTGGGATTTCACGCGCTCGAGATTGACGACCGTGCCCACGTCGGCGCAGATCCATGCCTCGTCGACGCTGATCTTGCCGTCTGGCCCTTTCGCCTTCACGACGGAGACGACGACCGCGATGTACGCGAGGAAGCTGCGGTGCACCGCGATGCCGAGCGCGCGGCCCTTCGACTTGCGACTCGCCCAGTCCGCGCTCGCCGCCACGCGCTCGAGCACGCGGCGATGACGGCCGCTGTCGATGGGATGCTCGTCGAGCGACTGGCCGTAGTTGGGGAGGCTCTTGAGACCGAGGTCCGCGACGGAATGGATCTTGGCCGGGCCGAAGAGCTCGAGGCGCATCGAGAGCGGGTCCTTGCCCGTCGCGTGGGCGAGCTCGTCCATGAAGCTCTGGCCCGCGAACGCGTGATAGATGTTCGCGACCGAGCGGAGCCAGCCGATGCGGACACGCGCCTCCGCCTCGCAGTTCTCGGCGCGGATATTCGGGATATCGAGCGGGACGTCGGTGACGCCCTGCTGCATCTCGCCTTCCCCGCCCGCCTTCGTGTCCGCGAAGGTCGAGCCGATCGGCGGGAACGCGGTGCGATGACGCCAGGCGGTCACCTTCCCGCTCTTGTCGATCGCGGCCGAGAGGAGCTGAGCGCTGACGGAGTGGTAATAGTCGTGCCCGAGATCGTCCGGCCGCGTCCACTGCACGCGCACCGGTGCGCCCATCTCCCTGGCGAGGAGCGCCGCCTCGACGCAGAAGTCGGGCTTCGACTTGCGCCCGAAGCCGCCGCCGAGGAGCGTGACGTGGATCGTCACGTCCTCCTCCTTGAAGCTCAACGCCTCCGCGACCGACTTCTTCGCCGCCTGCGCGTTCTGCGTGGGCGCCCACACCTCGCACGTCTTGCCGTCGATCCGGGCCACCGCCACAGGCGGCTCCATCGTCGCGTGCGCGAGGTGCGGCGCGTAATACTGCGCGTGAATCGCGCGGTCGGCCGCGAGCGCCTTCTCCACGTCGCCCTTGTCGCGCCAGGTCCTCGCGGGCTTCTGCAGCGCCGCCGCCAGCTCCTGCTTGAACTCGCGGGAGTCGTACCCGGCGTTCGGGCCCGCGCCGGCGTCCCACGTCACGTCGGGCGCCAGCGCGGCGCGCCCGCGCATCGCAGCCCACGTGTTGTCCGCCACGACCGCGAGACCGCCGAGCGGCTTGAAGGCGAACGGTCTCTGCGCCTTCGGGAGCTGGATGATCCTCTTCACGCCCGGGATGGCGAGCGCGTTCTTCTCCACGAAGCCCTTCACCGACCCCCCGGTGACGGGCGGACGCAGCACGATCGCCGTGAGCATGCCGGGTAGCTTCACGTCGGCGCCGTAGATCGCCTTTCCGGTGACGATGTCGGGCGCGTCGACGAGCGGCAGCTCCCCGCCCGCCCAGCGAAGCTTCGGGCGGAGCGCGATCGCCTTCGCCTCCGGCAGCGGGAGCCTGGCCGCCTCGTTCGCGAGCTCCCCGAACTCGAGCGAGCGCTTGCTCGGCTCGTGGAGGACCTTGCCGTCCTTCGTATCGCAGTCCTTCTCCGGGACCTTCCAGCGCTTCGCGGCCGCGGAGATCAGCATCATGCGCGCGACCGCGCCGAGCTGGCGGAGCTCCTTGTACGAGCCGCGAATGCTGTGCGAGCCGTCGGTGTTCTGGTCGCCGTAGCGGGCGTCGCCGGGCGCCTGCACGATCTTGATCCGCGCGAGCTCCGCGCCGAGCTCGTCGGCGATGAGCGCGGGGATCGAGCTCCGCACGCCCTGCCCCATCTCGGAGCGCTGACACACGATCGAGACGGTGCCGTCGGGCGCGACGTGAACGAAGTAGTTCGGCCGGAAGCCCTCGCCCTTCTTTGCCGTCGCGTCCTTGAGCTCGGGCTCGATCGGGACCGGCAGCTTCGGCGCGGCCTCGACCTCCGCGCCGAGCGAGAGCCCGGCCGCGACGAGGCCGAGCCCCGTGAGGAAGTCACGACGGAGGAGGCGAACCGTCATGTCCCGCTCGCTTTCTGGATCGCGGCACGAATTCGCAAGTACGTCCCGCAGCGACAGAGATTGCCGCTCATCGAGTCATCGATTTCCTGCGCCGTCGGCCGGGGCTTCTTCGCGAGGAGCGCGGCCGCCGTCATGATCTGGCCCGACTGGCAATAGCCACATTGCGGGACGTTCAACTCGACCCACGCCTTTTGCAGAGGATGTGAGCCATCGGTCGAGAGGCCCTCGATGGTCGTGATGTTCTTGCCCTCCGCCCGGCGCACCGGCATGACGCACGAGCGCACCGCCTCGCCGTCGACGTGAATCGTGCACGCGCCGCAGAGGGCCTCGCCACATCCGAACTTCGTGCCCGTGAGCCCGAGGACGTCACGGATCGCCCACAGGAGCGGCATCTCGGGATCGACCTCGAGCGCGTGCTCTTTCCCGTTCACGCGAAGCTTGATCGTCATGGGCACACCGCGCCTTCCTTCACCCACGCATCCATCAGCGCGCCGAACTGCGCCTGCGTCCCGGGCGGGGGCTCGCGACCGTGGCCGGGCGCCCAGCCCCACGCGACGAGCGGATCGTGGCCCGAGTGCTCGACGATCTCTGCGAGCGTCTTCTTGCCGTTGCGAGCCGGATCCTTGATCTGTTCGCAGAGCGAGCGCGGATCCTTGTCGAACCACGCCATCTCCTTCGGCGCGAGATGCCACTTCGGAGCGCCAGGCACCCGCGCGAGCTCGAGGTTCCGGTCCTGGTGACATCCGCCGCAGCGAAGCCCAGGGATCCCCTCGTCGTCCTCGCCTCGAAGGACGGGCGGGTCATGCACGATCGGTGACTCGCCCTGCATCGGCGAATCGCCTGCGGGATGGCAGTTCTTGCAGCGCGGATGCAGCATCACCCGCGAAGCTTCGACGAAGAGGGCACGAGATCGCTCGTTCCGGTCGGCAATGCGTCCGAAGTCCGCCGGAGCACGCAGCGCACCGGGTGCGACCGGAGCAAGCGTGGAGGTCGCGTGAGGGCTCGCGGTGGCGCCGCCGCACGCGACCAGAACGAGCGCCAGCAGTCGGGCGCGGTTGTCCATATGCTCGACGACAAAGTACGCGATATCGTCGTCGCCATGGAGCACCCGTTCGTTCTTTTGAACGTGTTCGCGGTCGCTGGCCGCACGCTGTCGGGAAACCCGCTCTGCGTCTTCGAGCGAGCCGAGCCGTTCGACGACCAGCAGATGCAGGCGCTCGCACGACAGTTCAACCTTTCCGAGACCACGTTCGTCCTGCCGGCCTCGGACTCGACCGCGACGAAGCGCGTGCGCATCTTCACGCCGTCCTTCGAGATGCCGTTCGCGGGGCATCCGACCCTCGGCACCGCGCACGTCGTGCGGCGCATCACCGGCATCGGCGATCGCCTCGTGCTCGAGATGAAGGCGGGCCACGTCGAGGTCATCGCACACGGCGACGAGTGGACGCTCCGCGCGGCGCGGCCGCCCGAGGTGCGGAAGCCGGACGCGTCGCGCCTCCAGCTCGCGACCATGCTCGGGCTCAACGAGCACTCGATGGCGGAGCAGCCGCTGTGGGTCGACACTGGCGCGGAGCAGCTCGTGCTGCCGCTGCAATCTCCGGCGGAGGTCGTCGCGGCGCGGCCGAACGCGGAGCTGCTCGCCAAGCACGGCTTCAGTCAGAGGCGCGGCGCGAGCATGGCGTACGTCTGGGCCCGCTCGGGCGAGGGCGAGATCCTGGCGCGCTATTTCTTCGTCAGCGGCGGCGGCGTCATCGAAGATCCCGCGACGGGCTCGGCGTGCGCCAACCTCGGCGGCTGGATGATCGCCACGGGTAAGCCGCTGCCCGTGCGCTACACCATCTCGCAGGGCGAGGCGGTCGAGCGCCCCTCCCTGCTCCACCTCCATGTCGACGAGGACCGACACATCTTCGTCTCGGGTCTCGTCGAGGAGCTCGGTCGCGGCACGATCACTTTGCCAGCTTCGAGCTGAGCGCCTGGTCGACCGACCACTTTCCCGCGCCCTTCACCATCACGATCGCAGCGAGCGCGATCGCGAGGATGTGATACTCGAAGCCCTCGCCCGCCTGGGCGCCGGTCCAGTTCATGAAGAAGCCATTGCCGGCGTGCACCATGACGGTCGCGACGAGCATGGTCATCGCGATGCCGAACGCGGCGACGCGTGAGAGCGTGCCGGTGACGAGGCCGATCGCGCCGAGGAACTCGGCCGCGATGGCGAGCGCCGCGAAGCCGGCCGGAATGCCGAGCTTGCCGGTCATGAAGCCCATCGTGCCGGTGAGGCCGTAGCCTCCGAACCAGCCGAGGACCTTCTGCGCGCCGTGCGGGAAGATCACGGCGCCGAGGGCGACGCGCGCCAGGACGGGCGCGATGTCGGCCTTGGTGGCGGTGAGCTTGGTGAGCCAGCCGGCCGCAGCGTTCGTGTCGATGTTGGAGATCGCAGACGGATTGGTGATTCGAGCGGTCATGTTCATGGCCTCGTGCCCCTCAAGATGCGCCGGCCAAGGCCCTTGCAGTAGGCATGAATATGGCGAAACATTATTGCCAATGCGGAAACAGTCGACCCGTTTCTCGGGTGCGATCGGCGTCGAGATGCTCGATCTCCAGCTCTTCGCCGCCGTGGTCGAGCAGCGGTCCTTCTCCGGTGCAGCGCGTGCGTACGGGACGACGACCTCGGCCTCGAGCAAGCGCGTGGCGCGGCTGGAGGAGCGGCTCGGTGTGCGCCTGCTCGAGCGCACGACCCGGCGCGTGCTCCCCACGGACGCCGGCGCTGCGTTCTACGCGCATGCCGCGCGCATCCTCTCGGACCTCGTCGATGCGGAGAACGAGATCTCGACCCTCGGCGGCAAGCCACGCGGGACCTTGCGCGTGAGCGCGCCCATGCTCTTCGGCGAGCGCCACCTCGTTCCGCTCCTGGCGCCGTTCGTCGCGAAGTACCCCGACCTCCGGATCGAGCTCGTGCTCGGCGACGCCTTCGTCAACCTCATCGCGGATCGCTTCGACGTCGCGCTCCGCGTGGGCGCGCTCGACGACTCGTCGCTCGTGCGCGTGAAGGTCGGTCACGCGGCGGGGATCGTGGTCGCGTCGCCGGCCTACCTGGCGCGCGCGGGTCGACCGGAGACGCCGCAGGATCTCGCGCGCCACAACTGCCTGCGATTCTCGAACATCACCGCCGCCCAGGAATGGCGATTTCGCGGCAAGCGCGGCGCGATGACGGTGCCCGTCCTCGGGAATTTCCAGATCAACCATGGCGGGGCGCTCACGGAGGCGGCGATCGCCGGGATCGGCATCGCGCGCCTGCCCGAGTTCCTCGTCGCCGGCGCGCTCGCGCGAGGCGAGCTGGTGCCGCTGCTGGAGGACTATCGCGTCGAGCCCGTCGGCATCCACTTCGTGCATCCCGCGGGCGCACGACCGCTGCCGAAGGTCGAGGCCTTCGTGAGCGAGGTCGGCACGGCGCTCAAGGCGAGGCTCAGGGCGCTACGTTCTGGCAGAACGACGGCGTCGTGACCGGCACGTCGAAGACGCGGACCTTCCACGCCGTGTCCTCGGTGCGGTAGGCCTCGCCCACCTTCACCTTGTCGCGAAGGAGGATGCAGGCGGTGGTCTGCGCGACGTCGTTCACGGTGACGCCGTTCTTCGTGGCCAGGTCGGTGTAGATCGCGCGACGCTGGATGTTGATGTTCTGCACGCGCGCTTCGAGGTCGCCCGGGGCGCTCTTGCCCGCGATGAGGGCCGTGTCGGTGACGAGGCCAAGGTAGCCGGTCGCCTCTTCGCCGACGAGCTTGTCGAGACGCGCCTGGTCGACGACCGCGTCGCGACCTTTCGCGGACGCGGCGGGAGAGGTCGTGTCCTCGGGCGATGCCTGGCGAAGGTCGTCCATGCTGAAGGCGACGGGCGCGTCGGTCTCGTCGCCGGTCGGTTCGGCCGCACAGCCGATCGCGAACACCGCCAGGAGCACCGGGAGCCAGCCTCGAATCGTCATGACCTACATGTACGCACGAGCCGGGCCATTCGTGCTTCGCTGTATTTTTCCTGAATTACGGTATCTCCTGGGCCGTAAGTGCGCGAAACGTGTGGGTCGAGCGATCCACCCAGGGCGCTCCTCCTCTATAGAGAGGGCATGACCATCCTGGTGACGGGTTCGGCAGGTCATCTGGGCGAGGCGCTGGTGCGGACGTTCCGCGAGGCCGGCCGAGCGGTGCGGGGGTTCGACCGCCTGCACTCGCCCTTCACGGACGTCGTCGGCTCCATCACCGACGTGCCGCTGGTGGCAGAGGCGATGCACGGCATCGAAGCCGTGCTCCACGTCGCGACGCTCCACAAGCCGCACGTCACGACGCACTCGCCGCAAGCATTCATCGACGCGAACGTGAGCGGGACACAGACGCTCCTCGAAGCGGCTCGGCGCGTCGACGTGAAGGCGTTCGTCTTCACGAGCACGACGAGCGTGTTCGGCGACGCGCTCGTGCCGGCGAAGGGCGAGCCGGCGGCGTGGGTCACGGAAGCCACGCGGCCCATACCGAAGAACATCTACGGCGTGACGAAGTCGGCGGCGGAGGACCTCTGCGCGCTCGCGCACCGCAACTTCAAGCTCGCGTGCGTCGTGCTCCGCACCTCGCGCTTCTTTCCGGAGGAGGACGACGACCCCGTCGCGCGCGACGCCTACGCGGACGCGAACCTCAAGGTGAACGAGCTGCTGCATCGCCGCGTCGACATCGAGGACGTCGTCACCGCTCACGAGCGCGCGCTCGAGCGTTGCGCGGCGATCGGGTTTGGCAAGTTCATCATCAGCGCCACGACCCCGTTCGAGCCAGCCGACTGTGAGGAGATCCGTCGCGACCTGCCGGCCGCGCTCGATCGCCGGGTCCCCGGCTGGCGCGAGCCATACGAGAGAGCGGGCTGGAAGATGGCGCCGTATTTCGATCGCATTTACGACAATACGCGCGCGCGCAAGGTCCTCGGCTGGGAGCCGAAGCACGATTTCCGCAGCGTCGCGGCGAGCGGCGAAGTGCTGAGTCCGCTCGCCCGCGCGGTGGGTAGAAAGGGTTATCACCGATGACCGAGAGGAAGCTCGGCCCGGACTTCACTCCCTTCGATGCGATGGGAGTCGAGGTCGCGCAGCGACTGGCAAAGCGCTTTTACGATCACATGGACGAGCACGAGCCGGACCTCGTCGCCGTGCATCGCCTCGACGAGACCGGCAAGAAGGTGGCGCCGATCGTCCGCGAGCGCTTCTCGCTATTCCTCGTCGAGTGGCTCGGCGGCCCGAGCGACTATTCGACCGCGCACGGCCACCCGCGCCTCCGCATGCGCCATGGTCACGTGCCCATCGGCGTCGATCTTCGCGACGCGTGGCTCCGCTGCATGAACGCAGCGCTCGAAGATCCGGAGATCAACGACGACGTCAGGAATTTCCTGCGCCGTCGATTCTCGGAGGTGGCGGACTTTCTGAGGAATCGCTAGCGATGGCGCCGGGAGCGGCTCCCGGCGACGACGAGCCGAACCTCGTCGCTCGGCGAAGCGAACTGACCTCGAGGAGCAAGATGAAGTCAGGATACGCGAGCATTTGCTCGACATGGCTCTTGGTCGGTTCGATCGCACTCGCTTGCAGCTCCGATCCATCAGAACTTCCTGAGTGTCCGACAACCGAAGCTGCTGGAGTGCACAGTCGCTCGGCTTTACCGTCAGGAGTGTGCTCCTCGGAAGGCAGTTGCAAGCTCACCGTGCTCGATTGTGATGTTCCTGGGGTCATGGGGCCGATCAACGGGTACACATGCGACTGTGTCTCCGGCGCATGGAAGTGTAGAATTACCGTTTTCGGCGGGAGTTACTGCCCGAGCGATCGGACGCCTGAGACTCCTGGCAGTTTTGCTCAAAGCCCCGATGCGGCAAGGGTTGACGCGGCCACTGCTGACACGTCGGCCGCGGATGCGGCGAAAACGGATTAGGCGCTCAGACCTGCGGAATCGAGCCGTAGCCCGTTCACTGGCTTTGAAGCAGCGCGAAGTGACGCGACCGAACCGCTGGGGCGTGGGTCTCATGCCTTGCGCGCCCTGCGCCTTGCGCCCCGCGCCTCGCGACCGTCGTTCGGCAGAGGTCCCTTCGCCGCACCAGGACACCAGGAGGTCATTCCGCGTCGCGTCGTGAGATGCGAGCGCAACGCTGGCCGGTGGGTCTGCCGCGGTCGCTCGGCGCGGTCGAGTCATGCCGTGCTTCCGCTCCCCCATGCAGCAGGTAGGGTGTCGCCGGCGCATCGTCGCGGAACATCGGCGGCCCTTGACGCCGGACGGATCACGTAACATTAATAGTTACATGAAACGTAACGGCCAGCTCTCGATGGCGCTACACGCCCTGCTGCATCTCGGCGGGACGACGGCGATCCCTTCGGAATCGCTGGCCCGGCGGATGGGAAGCCACGCTGTCGTCATGCGCCGCACCATGGCTGGGCTCCGGCGCGCGGGGATCGTGCACTCGGAGAAGGGCCACGGCGGCGGCTGGACGCTCGCGCGCCCGCTCGCGGAGATCTCCCTCGCAGACGTCTACGACGCGCTCGGGATGCCCACCCTCCTCGCGATGCAGAACCGCACCGAGAGCCCGGGCTGCCTCGTCGAGCAGGCGGTGAACGCCACGCTCGGCGAGACCTTCGCCGCGGCGGAGGCCCTCCTGCTCGAACGCTTCCGCTCCCTCACGCTCGCGGAGCTCTCCGCACGCGTCGGCCACGCCGCGGAGCAACATCCCACGACCACGACCACGACCACGACGAAGACGAAGACGAAGACGAGAGGTGAACCATGTACGACGTGATCATCATCGGCGGCAGCTACGCGGGGCTCGCCGCGGCCATGCCCCTCGCGCGGGCCCGGCGCAAGATCCTCGTGATCGACGCCGGCGAGCGCCGCAACCGCTTCGCCTCCTCGTCGCACGGATTCCTCGGACAGGACGGACGGGCCCCCGGCGCGATCGCAGCTGCGGGAAAAGCGGAGATCCTCGCCTATCCGACCGTCACGTGGATCGACGGCCTCGCGACCGAGGCGCGGCGCGTCAGGGACGGCGAGCTCGTGGTGAAGGCCGGCGGCCAGGAGCACGCTGGCCGGCGCGTGATCCTGGCGCTCGGCGTGCGCGATGAATTGCCCGCGACGCCCGGGGTGACGGAGCGCTGGGGCAAATCGATATTTCATTGCCCCTTTTGCCACGGCTACGAGCTGAATCAGGGCAAGCTCGCGGTGCTCGCGACGATGCCCTCCTCGGAGCATCAGGGGCTCCTCCTTCCCGACTGGGGCCCCACGACCTATTTCACCAATGGGCAATTCGAGCCCGAACACCTCGAGGCCTTCGAGAAGCGCGGGGTCGTCATCGAACGGACCCCCGTCACATCCGTCGGCGGCGACCCGAAAGAGGGAATCACGCTGAACCTCGCGGACGGACGGAAGCTGGATTTCGCCGGTCTCTTCGTCGCGCCCAAGACCCGCCCCGTGGGCGATCTCGCCGAGCAGCTCGGCTGCGAGCTCGACGAAGGGCCGACGGGTCCCTTCATCAAGGCCGACGCGATGCGCGAGACGACCGTGAAGGGTGTCTTCGCCTGCGGGGACGCGGCGATCGCCGCCGGCTCGGTCCCTTTCGCCGTCGGCCAGGGCGCCCAGGCCGGCATCGCGGCCTATCGCTCCGTCGTCTTCGGTTGAGGCTCGGTCGTCCTCGGTTCGTGCGCGGAGGGCGGCGGCTGGGGCATCGGCGGCATGTTCAACTCCGTCCACTTGCCGCTCGAGCACATGAGGAGGCGCACGTTGGAGCCATTCGAGCAGGTCTTCCCCTCGTCCTTGCAGGAGCTCCCGCGCGCCGCGAGGAGATCCTTGGGACAGCCGTCGGCCTGCGCGTCCTGCGCGGGCTTCGAGCAGGCAAACGTCGTGAGGGCCACGAGCACGAGAGCGAAACGCATCCGTGAAGTCTAGCCGCGTTGACGGCCGCTCGTTCGCGTAACCTTCGGCCTGTCGGGCTCGCAGCGACATGCTCCTCCGCGACTTCACCTGCGCCGTCTGTGGTGCGCCGCGACGCACGATGGAAAACGCGCTCGTCGTTCTCTGTCCACATTGCGGAGCGATCCTCACGTCCTCCGGGGATGGGCTCTGGCATGCGACCGCGCTCGCCGAGCGGCAAGAGGCGGGCATCGCGCAGCTCGTGAAGCCGACCGCGGCACAGGCGCGGCTCATGGCGGTATCGCTGGAGCTCGCGAGGCTCACCACGCCGGAGGCGCGCGACCGCTGGCGCATGCTCATGGAGGAACAGACCGTGCTCATGGCGATCGCGTATCCGGCGCACGGAATGCCCATTCCGAAGGAGCCGGAGGCGCGCCGCAAGCACGTCGCCGCCGCGGTCGTGACGAGCGAGCTCGCGACGTTCGACCCCCGGATCTCCAGCCTCATGCGCGCGTACTCCGCCGCCGCGGCCCAGGTGACGAGCGGCGAACCCATCGCGGCCGCCCGGCGAATGCTCGACGCGGCGCGCGCATACTACCGCGCGATGGAGGTCCACCCGCAGATGCCTCCCGGCATCCTCCGCGAAGGGGCGGAGCATCTCTCGAAGGAGCTCGTTCGCTCCGCGCTCTCCGGGTACGCCTCGCTCCTCGGCGCAAACACGATGGAGCGTATTCGCATCGAGGTCCTCGGCGACGACGAGGCCGCCGCGGCGGCGTGCCCGAAGTGTGGCGGCCCGCTCGAGAGCCCGCCCGGAGGCCTCGCGCGCTGCCGTCACTGCGGGGCGGTCACCAGCGTCGACTCGCAAGACGCCTGGACGACGGCCCAGCTCGGGCTCTGGGCGATATCGAAGAACGATCTGGTCCGCCGCCATCAGCTCGATGGCCCCACACCAGCGATCACCGCCATCGGGGGATTCATTCACACGGGCGCACGCGATGTGTCGCCCGAGCGCGCCCTCGCGTTCCTCCGGCGTGCCATTCCCTGGGTGTCGAAGGCAGACCTGATGCAGGGTCTCGACTTGCTCGCTCACGGAATGGCGCCCGAGCCGCTCCAGCTCCTCGGTGCGCTCCGCGCGCTCGTGTGGAATACCTGGGCTCCGGATCCGTCGCAGCGTCCGGCGCCGCACGTGGCGCGAACCGATTTTCCCGCGCCCTCGACGGCGGACGAGGCGGCCTGGATCGAGTCCGCGCTCGGGCTCTGGAATCATCAGCGCGGAAATCTGCTCGCGCTCCTCGCTCATCCGCTCAACGGCATGCTGGTCGCGGCGATGCACGAGCAGCCGGCTGGGATCTCCGCACGCGCGGCGATGCGCTTCTTCGAACGCGCGTGGCCAGGCTTCGATCGCGCCGCGCTGCTCGCCGAGCTCTCGCGCATGGCGCCCGCCTACGACCATCCGCGCATGAAAGCGTTCACGACCGAGCTCGCGATGCTGCTACAGCGTCGGGGGTGAATACTCGCCTCCTCTTCCTCGTCCTCTTCCTCTTCCCGACCGCATGCGGCGGCGGCGAAGCCACTGCTCCTCCGGCGACGACGCCCTCGAGCACCGCTCCCACCCCCGCGGCGACGAACGACGACCGCGATCCCGAGGACAAGAAGCTCGACGCGGGAAGGAAGCCGGCCGAGCTCGTTCAGCTCGCAGGCATCAAGCCGGGGATGAAGGTGGCCGATCTCGCGGCCGGCGGCGGCTACACGACGGAGGTGCTCGTGCGCGCGGTCGGGCCGACGGGTACCGTCTACAGCCAGAACAGCGCGAAGATCGTCGAGATGTTCGCCAACAAACCGTGGACGGCGCGCCTCGCGAAGCCGGTCAACAAGGGCGTGGTCCGCGTCGTCCGCGAGTTCGACGATCCGCTTCCGCCCGAGGCGAAGGACCTCGACGCGGTCGTGATGGTGCTCTTCTACCACGACACGTTCTGGATGGGCACGGACCGCCCGAAGATGAACGCCAGCATCCTGAAGGCGCTGAAGCCCGGCGGGAAGTTCATCGTCATCGATCACAGCGGCCGCGACGGCACGGGGGCAGCGGAGGTGCAGACGCTCCACCGCATCGAGGAGAAGATCGTGCGCGACGAGATCGCCGCCGCCGGCTTCAAGCTCACCGGCGAGAGCCCGGCCTGGAAGAACGCGGAGGACAAGCGTGACTGGAACGCGTCCCCGATGAAGGCGGCGGAGAAGCGCGGCACGAGCGACCGCTTCGCGCTCGTGTTCTCGAAGCCTTGATCGAGCGCCCCGGTGGCATCCCTCCCCGGCGCACGCAAGTCCTTTGTGCCGCAGGAGCGGGCGCGTGAGCCCGAGCTTTCCGCACGAACGGGCGCGCCGCGTCGTGGTAGCGTGCGCGGCATGCCCGCACCGGATGCACGCGCCCGAGCCATCGTCGCGCGGCTCAGCGAGGGGAATGCCAGCTCGGACGAGGTCTTTGCCGCGTTCGAAGAGCTCGATCACCTCCCTCCCGACGTCGTTCGCGGCGCGCTCGAGCCCTGGACGGGTCCGGCGCCCGACCCCGAGCGTCTCGATGACCAGGTCCGTCGCGCGCATCGACTGCCGCTTCGTACGCCGCGACTGACCACCATCGATTCCGCGCGCGACGCCGACGTGCTCGACCTCGGCGATCTCGCCGAGTCGCAGCTCCGGATCGCGGGCAAGACCTGGGACGGCCAGGACCTCGAGGCGTTCGACCGCCTCGACGGCGAGCGTGAAGACTCGTTCGCGGGCACGCTCGAGCGCCGCGTCCTCGGCGAGAACGGCCGGCCCCTCTACGACGTGCTCCTCTTCGGGGAGGGCTCCGGCGTCTTCTTCCGTTCCGGCACCACCCAGGTCCTCGGCGTGATCGCCGACCATTGCGTCGAGACGACCGACCGCCCGGCGCGCCTCGCGCTCGAGCAGGCGCTCGGCCGTGACGCCGCGCCGGCACCCGCGCCCGCGCCCGTCGAGCGCGTGACGGATCGCGCGGCCCAGAAGCAGCTCGCGCTGCCGATCGACGTGGCGCCGCCGCCTGCTCCGCCCGCGCACGCGAGCGTCGAGACTACGGCTCAGGTCGACGAAGAGGCCGAAGCCGACGCCGAAGCTGAGCTCGAGGCCGCTCCTGCGCCGAAGAAGAAGGCGACGAAGAAGACGGCCGCCAAGAAGAAGACCGCCGCGCCCAAGAAGAAGGCCGCCGCCGCCGCACCCAAGAAGAAGAAGGCCGCTGCCACCACGAAAAAGAAGAAGGCCTCCGCGGCCAGCGACGACGCGTAGACTGCGCGCGTCGGCCGCACCATCGGAGTCGCCCTGTCGGTCTCGTCGCCGGCGCGACCGTCGCCGCGCATCGTCGACGACATCGTCATCACCGAGCCGTAGGCAGCGCGATCAGCCCGCTGCGGCGCGCAGCGCGAGGCCGCTCGCCACGGAGATCATCTCTCCGCCCGCGCGGAGGTTCTCCTTTCCGAAGCGCTCCTCGAAGATGCGGCGCACCGCCGGCACGAAGGAGCTGCCGCCCGTGAGGAACACCTGGTCCACGTCCTTCGCGTCGACCCCCGCGCGCGCGAGGAGGCCATCGACGCAAGCGGCCATCGTCGCCATCTCCTCGCCGATCCATTCCTCGAACTGCGCGCGCGTGACCGGCGCCTCGATGGTGAGCTCGCCGTCCGTGAACTCGAAGCGCGTCTCTTCCGCGCTGGAGAGCGCCACCTTGGTGCGCTCGATCGAGCGATAGAGGTGATAACCGAGGTCGTTCTCGATCACGTGGAGGAGCGCGCGGATCGACTCGTCGTGATCGGCCTGGCTCGCGATGCCCTCGAGCATCTCGATGTTCTTGCGCGTCTTCAGGAAGGAGAAGTGATGCCAGCGGAGGAGGCGCGAGTAGATCCACACCGGCATCGGCAGGTCCTTGTTGCCGAGCAATGACTTGTACGTCATTCCCATTCCCAGCTTGGGCGCGACGAGCTTGTGCATGAGGCGAGCGTCGAGCGCGTCGCCGGCGATCCCCACGCCGTCATTCCCGAGGATCCGGCCCGCGCCGCTCTCCTTCTGACCGGGCCCGACGCGAATGAGAGAGAAGTCGCTCGTACCGCCGCCGAAGTCGGCAATGAGCACGAGCTCGTCGTGATCGAGCTGGGACTCGTAATAATGCGCCGCCGCGACCGGCTCGTACTCGAGCTCCACATCGGTCCACCCGGCGGCCGCGAGGGCGCCCTTGAGGCGATCCACCGCCAGCGCCTCGTCCTCGGCGTTCTTCTCGCTCGCGAAGTGGACCGGCCGCCCGACCACCGCCTTGTTCCCGAGCGGGCCGACCTTCGCCTCTGCTCCGGCGCGGAGCTCGCGCATGAGCGTGGCGAGCAGGTCGATGAGCGACGTGTTTCGTCCGAAGATGCTCGTCGCCTGGAAGGTGCGATCCGCGAGATAGGACTTCATCGACTGGATGAGCCGGCCATCGCCCTCCGCCGCGAGGTACTTGTCGATGGCGCGCGGCCCGCCCACCGGCTTCTCGCCCGCGCGAAAGTAGAGAATGGAGCGGAAGGTCTCCGTGAGACCGCCCGAGAACTCGAACCGCGCGAGCTCGACCGCTCCCCCCTTCTCCGGGTCGCACACGGCAACGGCGCTGTTCGTGGTTCCAATGTCGAGGCCGACGCGCATCATTTTCCTTTCGGGGTCGGTCAGTTTACCCGCAATCGGTCCACCGTCTCGCGCTAGCGTGGATTCGATGTCGACGGGTCCGGCCTGGTTTTACCTTCACGGCTTCGCGTCGAGCGTCCAGTCCAACAAGGCGCGCGCGTTCGTGCGCTGGGGTCACGAGCACGCCGTCCCCGTCGATGCGCTCGACCTGCGCGTCCCATCACTCGAGCGCCTGCGGTTCTCGCAGATCCTCGCCAAGGTGCGCGACGCGATCGCGGTTCAGGGCGAGCGAGGTCGCGCCGTGCTCATCGGCTCGAGCCTCGGCGGCCTCACCGCGTGTCGCGTAGCGGAGGAGGAGCCGCGCGTCTGCGCCCTCTTCCTGATGGCGCCCGCGTTTCGGCTCGCAGAGCGCTGGCGACGGCGCCTCGGCGAAGAGGCCTGGCGCGCGTGGAAGGACAGCGGTCGCTTCGAGGTGAAGGACCACGCCACCGGTCAGATGACCTTCGTCGATCACGCCTTCGTCGAGGAGCTCGCTCTCCTCGACGAAGGCTTCCCCGACGTCCGCGTCCCTACGTGCATTGTGCACGGAACGAAGGACGAGACGGTCGACATTGCGCTCTCGCGCGAGTGGGCGAAGGCGCGCCCGCACGTCCAGCTCGTCGAGGTCGACGACGATCACGAGCTCGCGACCTCCGTGCCTCGCATCCTCGAGGAAGCGACGCGCTTCTTCCGACCCTTCGGCGCCCGGCCCGCAGCTACCGCGGGCTGATCTCGTCGAAGCGACTCACGATCTTCGAGACGAGGCCATAGGCCTTGGCCTCCTTCGCGTTCATCCAGAAATTGCGATCCGTATCACTCACGATCTTCTCGTAAGGCTGGCCGGTCGCCTCCGCCATGATGCGATTGAGGCGCTCGCGCATCTGGAGGATCTGCGTCGCCTCGATCTCGATATCCGAATACTTCCCGCCCATGCCGCCGAGGGGTTGATGCAGGAGGAAACGCGTATTCGGAAGCGCGTATCGGTTCTCCTTCTTCGCCGCGACGTAGATGTGCGCGCCCGCGCTCGCGACCCAGCCGGTGCCGAACATCAGCACGTCCGGCGCGATGGCGCGGACCATGTCGTGGATGGTGTCTCCCGCCTCGACGTGGCCGCCCTCCGAATGGATCATCATCCGGATGGGCTCCGAGCTGGCGGCGGCAAGGGCGACGAGCTGAGCCGACACGGTCCGCGCCAGCAGCGTGCTCACCTCTCCGAAGACCAGGACCGTCCGGGCATCGAACAGCGCGTCTGCGGCGCGTCCGAGAAACGCGTCTTCCTTTTCCGTCCTCGCTTCGCGTTCCTTCTCCGGCATCAGGCCAGGAAGCCTCGCTCCGCCGCGTCGAGCCGGCCATGTCCGATCGTCTCGATTTTCGCGGCGGCGTGGATCTCGCCGCCGAGTCGCGTCATGCTGACATCGATGGATCTCCCGCTCGTCCCCCGCGAAAAGCTCCGCCGTGGCCCGAACGCGAACGACTCGAAGGACCTCCATGTCGAACGTGCGCTCGATGCGATGAGAGCCGACCCGACGAAGCGCTGGAAGGTGGGGCAGCTCGCGCGGATCGCCGGGCTCTCCCGCTCCGCGTTTGCCCGCCGCTTCACGCTCGGCGCAGGCGTTCCGCCGCTGAAGTGGCTCGCAGAGCACCGTCTCGAGCTCGCACGGGAGCGCCTGGTAGAAACGAGCTTGCCCCTCGCTCACATTGCGACTGAAGTCGGGTACGCGTGCGAGTTCGCCTTCGCCAAAGCCTTCAAGCGGCGCTTCGGTTCGGCGCCCGGCGTCTTCCGGCGCTCCTTCCGGCGCTCCTCCGTTTCTCGTGCGGCGGCCTAGCCCTCGCGGGCTGCGCGGCGTCGACGCCCGCGCACGTCTGCCCGTGCCGGCCGATCGTCATCACTGACGCCTGTCTTCATCTGAAGGGTGGCGCACCTGGAAAGTCCCCGAGCGCCGACCTCGGCGATGCGCACGCGCTCGTTCGCTACTTCGGAGTCGGCGCCGATCCCCTCGCGGCGGACGCCCGCCTCGCGGACGCCCTCGAGGCGAAGGTCGACTATCGACCCTTCGAGTCCTGTCCCGCGCCTGCGGAGCCGTCCGTGCTCGGCCCCTCGAGCGTCACCATGCAGAACGGGATCGCGGTCCTCCGTCCGGGGACCGGCGAGCTCGCGCGCATTCCGAACGAGGCACGCGGGGTCGCCGTCGACGTCACCTCGTTGCCGGAGAGCGACGAGGCGCGCGAGGCGGTGCATCGCGTCCTGCGCGCCGTGCTTCACGAGAGCGTGACGCTGCCCTCCGTCGAATTCCGCACCTGCAACGGGCAGCCCGACGAGGCCGCCGAGCGGGTGGTCGGACACGCGGTCGACCAGTATCGGTGCGTTCGCACGGAGAGGCGCGACGTCATTCACGGCCACGGACGCGCGCTGCCGATCGCCGTCGCGGTCGCGCCGCGCCTGACCCCGCTCGCGGCGTGGACCGCGGCGGTGCTTCGCGGCGCGGCAGACGCGCTCATCGTCGGCGCCGACGTACCGACGAAGCTCGCGGAGAGCCGCTGGGTCGGCATCGGGAAGAGCGGCCTCGCGGTCCGCGTCTCGCGCTTCCCCGCCCTGCCCGATGTCCTCACGGCGGACGCCGCCGATCTCGCCAGCGTGGACTGGACCGGACCGCGCCGCCGGCCGCCGGGGAAGTTCGACCGGGCGCCCATCGTCGATCTCCGGCGTGCGGGTCCGTGGTCCGGCGTCTCGACGCGCGAAGGCGACTACCGCGCGGCGCTCATCGTGGCCTACGCCTCGACGCGCACGTTCTTTCCCTATCGAGGGGAGAGGGTCGATGGCATTCACGGCCTCGCCGAGGACCTCGACCATCGCCTCGAGGAGGCGATGACATACCTCGGTCGTGACCGCGCAAGCCTCCGAAAGGCGATCCGTCGATACGCCGAGGCCCTTCGCGACGGGCACGTCTTCCTCTTCGACGAAGATCGCAACGTCCCGCACCATCCGGGGCGCATTCGCGTCGTGCCGACGGGCGGCCAGGGCCTCGCCGTGAGCCAGACCACGACGCCGCTGGTGCGGCTCGGCGACGTCGTCCTCGCGGTCGGCGGCCAGGACATCGACGCATGGCTCGCCGAGGGCTCCAGGTTCGAGAGCGGCTCCTCCGCGCGCGTCCTCTCGAGCCTCGGCGCGACCATCGGCAGCGACACCCCGCTGCTCCTCCGCACGCCGTCGGGCGACGAGAAGGTGGTCACGATCCCGGCCGAGAACGTCCGGCTCCCCGCCCCGGGGCGCGAAGACCCTCACGTACCGGGGATCGTCTACGTGGACCTCGCCAAGGTATCGGCGAACGACGTGCCCCGAGTTCGTGAGTCGCTGCGCACCGCCCGCGGCGCGATCCTCGACATGCGCGGATATCCGCAGCGGCCGGCGTGGACCGTCATGGGCGACCTCTGCTCGCCCGACTCGCGCGGACCGCAGATGGCAGAGCTGGTCGTGACCCCCTTCTCGAGCGAACGTGGTCCCTGGCAGCCGCCACAATCGTTCGCGAGCTGGACCTCGACGCGGCAGCCGTGGGACGGGCCGGCCGTGATGCTCGTCGGCCCCGACACGCAATCGCAGGCGGAGCACCTCGTGGAGTTCTTCCGCAGCCGGAAGCGCGGCAAGGTCATCGGCCAGCGTACGAGCGGCGCGAACGGAACCATCACCGGGGTCCGCCTGCCTGGCGGCGTCGGCCTCACCTTCACGGGCATGATCGTGCGCCACCACGACGGCAAGCCCTTCCACAGCCTCGGTCACGAGCCCGACGTGACGGTGCATCCCACGGTCGACGACCTCGTGCACGGCCGCGACGTCACGCTCCTCCGCGCGATCGAAGAGCTGCGTCGCTGACGGCGACCCGGGTACGATCGCCACGAGATGAAGGTCGCCGTCATCGGTCCCGGCGCCATCGGCGGTATGGTCGCTGCCTGGCTCCTGCAGCGTCCCGAGCTCGACGTGACGCTCTGCGCGCGCACGCCATTCGAGAGACTCGTGGTCGACGTCCCCGGGGATCGCACGCTCGAGTCGACGCCTCGCGTCCTCGTCGACCCGGACTCGGCCACGCCCGTCGACTGGATCCTGAGCGTCACGAAGACCTACGACACCGACCGCGCCGCGCGCTGGATCGAGCGACTCCGTGGTCCCGCAACGAGGCTCGCCGTGATCCAGAACGGCGTCGAGCACCGCGAGCGCTTCGCCCACGTGATGCCGCCGGAGCGCATCCTGCCCGTCATCATCGACATTCCCGCGGAGCGCTCGGCTCCCGGAAGGATCCGGCAGCGCCGCCACGGCGACCTCCACGTGCCGGCTGGCCCGCTCGGAGAGTCTTTCCGCGAGCTCTTCGAAGGCACGCCCCTCGCGCCGAACCTCACCGGCGACTTCCTCACCGCTGCCTGGAGAAAGCTCGCGCTGAACAGCGCCGGCATCGTGCATGCGCTCACGCAGAAGCCGGCGCGCGTCGTGCGAAACGAGAAGGCGGCGGCGGTGATGCGCGCGATCGCGGAGGAGACGATCGCGGTCGGACGCGCGGAGGGAGCGAAGCTCGGGGACGAGGTCGCGAACGAGGTCCTCGAGCGCCTGCGCCGCTCCGCCCCCGACTCGGTGAGCTCGTTCCTCGCGGACCGCCTCGCGAGACGGCCGATGGAGATCGACGCGCGCAACGGCGTCGTCGTGCGGCTCGGCCAAAAGCATGGGATCCCGACGCCGCTCAGCGCGATGGCGGTCGCGCTGCTCGAGGCCGCGATCGAGTAGCGATTTCAAACGGCGGACGAGCCACCGCCCTCGTCGAGACCGTCGCCGACGATGCGGAGCGTGACCAGCTCCGCGAGGATGGCGGCCGGATCGGCTGGCGCGCCAGGAGCGTCGTACGTCAAGGCCTCGAGCCTCTCGCTCCCCGCACGAAAGACCACGACGTCCATGCCGTCGTTCCGTAGGGCCTTCGCTTCCACGTAGTCGGCGACGGTCTTCGTCCTCCTCCCGTTGACGGAGATGAGGACGTCACCGTACCGGATCCCGGCGCGTGCCGCGGGCGTGCCGCTGAGCGTACCCAGCACCGGGATCCCCTCCAGCGCTTTGGCGAGGGCGAAGAGCGAGCCCTTTGCGATCAGACTTGAAGCTCCTTCTCGACGTCGGCGAGGACGATGCGCGCCATGGCGAGATTCGCGCGCTGCCGGTCGAGCGCGACGTAGAAGAAGAGCGTGTTGCGCGAGCGGAGCGGCCGGATGAGGTGATAGGCCTTGCCGAGCGTGATGAGGATGTCCTCGATCCCGTCCTTCAGCGCGAGATTGTTCATCGTCTTGCGCTTGGCTCGTACGACCTCCGTGTTACCGGCCGCCGCGACCTCGAGATTCAGGTTACCGCCGCCTTCTTGCCCCAGGAGCATGCCGCTCTCCGAGTCCACGAGCGCCGCGCCGACGAATCCGTCAATCTGGTTGAGCTTCGCGAGGCTGTCTTTGATGTTCATGGGCGATTCCCTCTTTCCCGCTGTGGGGTGCGTTGATTCGGTGATGTGAGGTGTCCGGGCCGGAACCGGAAGTGGTGGGTCCGGCGCGAAGTCGAAGAAGGCGTCGTCGAACCCGCTGTCGGAGGACGCAGGCAACGATGGCGGCGGGCGGTGGGTCCAGCCGCTGGAGACTCGGCGGCTCGGGTCGGCGCGGCGCTCCTCGTCGATGCGGCGCACGCTCTCCATGAGGAGCTCCTGCCAGTTCGAGTGCACGGAGCGCTCCGGCGACGTGGCGCCCGTGCGCATCGAGAACTCGCCGGTGCTCCACATCATGATCTCGTAGAAGGCTTCGTCCCCGATGCTCGTAGGGGTGACGGCGTGGAGAATGGATCCCTGCGCGAAGAACACGCGCCCCTCGATACCGTCGTTCTTCACCGCCAGGAGGCCCGTCGCGCTCGAGAGCACGTAGAGCTGCACGATGTCCGGAAGGGTCTGAACGGAGATGGCGCCGGAGAATCCGGTCGCCGGGCGCAGCGCGAGCGCCTCGTCCACCTGCTCGCGAAGCCGCTCGAACTCGAATGGCTTCTCGAGGAATCCCGTGAAGGGCCCTGCGTGGATGCTCGTGATGTCGACGGACTTGAACGCCGTCATCACGATGACGGGCAGCTTGGGTAGGCGATTGCGGACCGCGAGCACCAGATCGATGCCGCTCATCCCCGGCATCCGGATGTCGGCGATGAGGAGATCGATCGGCGAGTCGCCGATGAGCGCGAGCGCCGTCTCTCCGTCGTTTGCCGTCTCGACGCGGTAGTGCGGATACGCGCGGGTGAGTCGACTCGAGAGAGACCAGGCGAGCGCTTCTTCGTCGTCGACGAGAACGATGCGACGCGCGGTCATCGTCGGCGCCCAGTTGCAGTGTGCGTGCCGCAGCACGTGGCCGCTCTCGAGCGCGATTCGGACGGACTTCCCCCGATTCCGACATCCGGACGGACGTCCCGCCGTCCAGAACTCGTACGGACGGACGTCCCGATTCGGGACGGATTCCAGGTGCGTGCCGGCTGGCGCTGCGTCCCCCCTGGGGATTACCGGTTGGTACATCCATTGCGACCTCGCCCGGCGTGGCCCATCTGAACCTTCGCGATCATCGCATCGAGGCGAAGATCGCCTACGTCGGTCCCGAAGCGCACATCCTGTCCACCTTCGATCGGCTGCGGAACGAGCCCGCATTCTCCCGCGCCGGCGAACGAGTGCTCGACTGGCGACCGACCACCAAGCGATTCCGGGACTGCGACATCCACGTGACCCTCGTCGTCGGAGAGCGCGAGGGGGCGGACGGCGTGGTGATGGTGGACGAGCGCCCGACCACCAACGTGGAAGAGGAAGTGGCCACGCTCGAGCGCACGCTGAGCGACGTGATCGCGTCCCTCGAGATGCCGTCGAGAGAGAGAACTTCGGCCGCCGATGCCGCGCATCCGCTCCTCACCGCGCTGCGAAAGGTCCTGAAGGACACGGTGCGTGAGCAGATCGACGAGCTCGCGCAGCGCCTCGAGGCAAAGGACGCCGCCTCGAAGGACGCCGATGACGCGCTCGCGTTGAACGTGCTGAAGACACTGGAGGAGATCGACGCGCGCGACCACATCGTGCAGGTCCGCGAGGACATTCGCATCACCGCCGACAGCGTCGACGCCGTGATGCTCCGTATCCAGCGATTCGATGCCTTCATGAAGCGCCTCGAGAAGGTCGAAGACGCCATCGACACCGTCAACACCCGACTCACCGAGCTCGTCGAAGAGCTCAAGAAGCCGAAAAAGAGCTGGTTTACCTGAAGAAAGTGGGGATTTAGCGATGCTGAATCAGACGAACGAAGTATTCGAGCAATTCGCGGCGGACATTCCGGGCTTCGTCGCCGCCTCTCTCGTCGATCTCGACTCGGGCATGACGCTCGCGGTGAAATCGATGCGGGGCGACTTCGATCTCGCGGTAGCGAGCGCGTACAACAGCGAGCTCGTGAAGCAGAAGATGAAGATCATCAAGGCGCTCAATCTGAAGACCACGCTCGAGGACATCATCCTCACGCTCGGCGATCAGATTCACTTCATCAAGGTGCTCTCGCCGACGCTCTTCCTCTATCTCGCCGCCGACCGCTCGACCGCGAACATCGCGATCGTCCGCACGGTGGTGAACCGAAACAGCCATCGCATGGGTACGACGTGAGCCCAATCGACGTCGCGATGAAGGAGGAGCTCGCCGCTCGTCCCGAAGCGGTGGCGCTCGCGTGCATGGATACGCGCTCCGGCCTATTGCTCGGGCTCGAAGTGCGCGACCTCGCCGCCCGCGACGACGTCGAGGTCGCCGCGCTCTCCGCCGCGCAGCTCTGCTCCGTACCGGCCCCGGAAGCAGAGGAGAACGAGGCCTGCGACGAGTCCTTCGTGGCATCGGCGCGCTGGGTTCATGCCTACGCCCGCGTGCCGGAGCGGAGAGACCTCGTGATGGTCGGCCTCGCGCCCGGCCACGCGAATATCGCGCTCTTGCGCGCCTGGATCCGACAAATTGCGGAGCGGGTGGGTCCGCACGCGTGAGCGCGCTGCGCACGGCGCACGACATTTACCCGCTCGTCGACGAGCTCGGCCCGAGGGCGGTCGGCGAGCTGTTCATCGCAGGTCAAGACGGCGCCCGAGGTGCCGTCTTCATCGAGCGAGGGCGCGTGTGCTGGGCCGCGGCTCACGGTCTCGCCCCTCGGCTCTCGCAGCTACTCGTCTCGCGTGCGTTGATCCCGCCACCCGAGATGGAATCGATCTTCCGCGCCTGCAAGGCCGAGCGAACCCCGCTCGGAGAGCATCTGATTCGAGTCGGCGTTCTCCGAGCGGAGGATCTTCGCAGCGCGCTCCTTCAGCACACGGTCGAGAGCGTGAGCCGCCTGTGCGCGTCCCCGGCCTACGCCACGTGGTCTCCGCGCCCCGGGAAAGGATATAGCCCCACGTTCACGTTCACGACGGCGGAGCTCCTCGCCTACGCGGGCGGCGAGCGACACCGCACCGTGCTCACGGAGGTGGGCCCGGTGCTCGAGGCGTCGTTCGACAGCGGCTGGGGTGCCGCCTTCGTCCGCACCGGCGAATGCGCCTTTCCGGAGCCAATCGCGGTATTCGGCAGTCGAATATCGCATTCGAAGCGGCTCCTCCGTATTGGCCAGTGGGCGGCGTCGGCGCTCGACGTCGTCTCCACCTTCAACGACCCTTCGGCGGTCCTCGCCGTGAAGCGAGGAGCATCGTCGATGGTCACCTTCTGGCACGGGAACGCGATCGTCGTCGGCGAGACCGGAGAGCATGGTCCAGCGCTGATCCTCAATCGCCGCGCGCGAGAGCGCCTTCGGAACGAGTAGGGAGAATGCCGGTCTTCGATCCCATAGAGCAACGCCTCGTGTTGCGCGTCGTCTACGACGGCGTGGCGATGGCCGGAAAGACCACGAATCTCCGGCAGCTATGCATCCTCTTTGCCGCGCAGCGCCATCGGCAGGTGGTCACTCCCGCCGAGCTCCGCGGGCGGACGATGTATTTCGACTGGCTCCCGATTCATGCCGGGGTCGCCCGCGGAATACCGCTCCTGTCGCACGTCCTCAGCGTGCCGGGTCAGGGGGCGCTTCGCCCGCGGCGCCGGCACCTCCTCGCCACCGCCGATGCGGTCGTCTTCGTCTGCGAGAGCGATCCCGAGGGCATCGAGCGCGCACGCGCCGGCCTCGAGCTCTATGAGGAGATCGCGAAGGAGCTCGGACGTCCGCTGCCCATCGTGCTGCAAGCGAACAAGCAGGATCGCCGAGGCTCGCTGGACGGGCGCGCCGTCGCGGAGGCGCTCGGCCGGGAGGGCGCGACGGTGGTGGAGGCGATCGCGAGCGACGGGATCGGCGTCGTCGATACGTTCGTGCAATCCATCCGCAACGTGGTCCGAGATCTGGAGCTCACGCCGCCGCCCATCCCGGTTCGCCGCGCGGAGAGCGCCGGCGAGCTGCTCGCGCGCCTCGGCCAGGAGACCCTCGATCCAGAGTGGGCGGCGGAGATGCTCCTCGAGGAGGCGCAGGCCGCGCTGCTCTTCGAGGAGGCGCAGACGACGGTCGAGTCCGACGAGACGCTGCGGGTCGCAGCGGTCGCTGCGGCGCAGGAAATCCACGGACGGATCGAGCGAATCGCGGCCCCGGTCTCTGCCGTTCACGTGCGCGCGCTCGCGCCTCACCTGCCCTCCCCGTCCGTCCCCACCGGCTTCATCTGGCCCGCCCACACCGGGCGCGCCGTGCTGCGAGCGCTCGACCTGCCGGCGCGGAGCCCTGCGGACTTCGCGGCGGACGGCGTCCTGCGTCACGCCGCCATCGGGCACGTCGTGCGCACGTCCCGGCGGATGTCGTTCGCCGACGCGGAGGCGGCGCGGCAGGCGCTCGTGCGGACCGCGCGCGCGTACGCGCAGATCGGAGAGCTCCTGGTCCCGGAGACGGTGCTCGTCGCGCAGCAGACCGACGAGGGCACTTGCTGGATCTGGACCGTCCATCCAGACATGCCGCCCATCTCCTCGGTCGCGGCATATGCGGGGGCGATCGCAGAGACGCTCACCGTCGCGCTGCGCCACGGCGTCACCCTGGACCTGGGCCCCGCGTCGTTCGGGCTCCAGTCGGGACGACCGCGCTATCTCGGCGAGCTCGTCTTCGAGGCGCCGACGGCGGCGGCGGTCGAGGCCGGGCTCGCGCGCGCGGTAGCGGCGGTGCCGGACCCGGCCGCGTTCTACGCCGTCCTCGAGCTCGAGCTCGCGCGGAAGCTCACGTCGGACGAGCGTCGCGCGCTCCTGCAGGCGAGGCCCGCATGATCCTGGTGGTCGGTGAGCTTCCCATCACGCCGGTCGGGATTCCGACCGCACGCATGGGCCCACGCGACCCCATCCCAAACGTGGAGTTCGTGGCCGCGGTCTTCGACCTCCGCGCGGCGGCGGTGGCGGATTTCTCGGTCGTTCGTGCGCACCTCGGCGACGTGCCGCTGCTCTTGATCTCGGACCTCGCCATTCCCGAGTCCACCATCTCACTCCTTCGCGCGAACGACACCTTCGTGCTGGGCATCACGAGCGCGGCTGCGCTGGAGCGGAGGCTCGCGATCTTCCTCGAGCTCGGACGGGCGCGCGGTCGGCGCGCCGACGAGGAGCGCTTCGATGCAGAGCGCCAGCGCTTCGAGCGGCTCGCCGCGATGGGCACCATGGTCGCCGGCTTCGCACACGAGGTCCGCAATCCGGTCGCAGCGTTGCGATCGCTCTGCGAAGAGCTCCGCGACGAGGGGATCTCGCTCCCCCACGTCGGGCTGATGCTGCAGATGGTGGAGCGGATCGAGCGCCTCGTGCGCACGTCCCTCCAGTTTGGACGCCCCGCCGCGCCGAAGCGAAGTCCACGACGACCCACCGCCATCACCGCCTCCGCGCTCTCGGAGCTGCGCGCTCGCCTCCGCGCGCACACGGACATTCCCGTGGAAGCGGAGGCGGGACTGCCGGACGTGAACGTGGACGATCGGCAGATCGCGCAGGCGCTCGTCATCCTCCTCAACAATGCGCTCGACGCGACGGGCGGCACACCGTCGCGGGTACTCTTGCGCGTTCGCAAAAACACATCGACGGCCGGCGTCGCACCCGGCACGTCCGATCGCGCTCATCCCACTATCCGCTTCGAGGTCATCGACGACGGACCGGGAATTTCAGCAGCGAATCTGAGTCGCATCTTCGATCCGTTCTTCACGACGAAGCCATCCGGAACGGGGCTTGGACTATCCATTGCACAGCAGATCGTCAACGAGAACGGCGCGCGCCTCGAGGTCGAATCCAACCCTGGTGGGAGGACGGCTTTCACCATCGTCCTTCCCGTCGATCCGTCCGGAGAGACTCGCGACGATCTGCATCACGCACCCTTTCGCTCGTGAAACGTTTCCCTATCATGACGGTTCCTCATGATGGCTACGAAGCGCGAGGCGAGTGACGGCCCAGCGTTGATGGTCGTGGACGATGACGAGGCAGTGCGCTTCGGTTTCGTCGCGCAGCTTCGTCGACTCGGCTTCCGCGTCGTAGAGGCGGAGTCGTGTGAGAGCGCGGCGCGACAATTTGCGACCGCACGTCCCGACGTCGTGATCACCGATCTTCGCCTTCCGGACGGCGACGGCCTCGACGTGCTCGCGCGCATCCACTCCATCGACGCGCAGGTGCCGGTCTTCGTCGTGACGGGCTACGGCTCGATCGATCTCGCGGTCCGCGCCGTGAAGGAGGGCGCCGAGAACTTCCTCACCAAGCCGATCGACATGCAGGTGCTCGCGCACGGCGTACGCAGCGCGCTCGCCCGGCGCGAACGCTCACGCACCGGGCCTCAGCGCAAGCTGTTCGGCCGCTCGTTCGTCCCGCGCTCCGCCGCGATGCTGCGGGTCGAGGAGCAGATCGAGAAGCTCCGCGACGCCGACTGCACCGTCCTCCTCCTCGGCGAGACGGGCACCGGCAAGAGCCTCCTCGCGCGACGCATTCACGAGATCGGCGCACGCAAGCGTGGCCCCCTCGTCGAGGTCAACTGCGCCGGGCTCACCCGCGAGTTCGTGGAGACGGAGCTCTTCGGTCACGAGCGCGGCGCGTTCACGGGCGCGCACGCCACGAAGCGCGGCCTCCTCGACGCCGCCGACGGAGGCACGCTCTTCCTCGACGAGATCGGCGACATCGACCTGCAGGTCCAGCCGAAGCTCCTCAAGGTGCTGGAGGAGAAGCGCTTCCGGCCGATGGGTGACGTGCGAGAGCGCTCGGTCGACGTGCGGCTCGTCGCGGCCACTCACCACGATCTGCTCGCCGCCTGTGGCCGGGGTCGCTTTCGCGCCGATCTCTATTATCGCGTCAGCACCATCTCCATCACGCTCCCTTCCCTTCGCGAGCGGCGCGAAGACATCCTTCCGCTCGCCGAGCACCTGCTCGCGTCCATGACCAGCGCCGATGTCCAGATCGGGGCCGACGCACGGGAGGTCCTCCTCGCGCACGACTGGCCCGGCAACCTGCGAGAGCTGAAGAACGTGCTCGAGCGCTCGCTCTTGCTGAAGAGCGGTGACGCCGTGCGCGCGCCCGACCTGAAATTCGACTCGCCGTCGTTCACGAGCCTCCCGGCCGTGAAGACGCCCGTCTCGGCGAACATGCCCGCCGCATCGACCCGCACGCTGTCGGAGCTCGAACGCGAGCACATCCAGAACGCGCTGGAGGCCGAGCACGGCCGCGTGGAGGCGGCCGCCCGCCGGCTCGGCATTCCGAGGAGCACGCTCTATCAACGCCTCAAGGACTACGGGATGCGCCCCTCGAAGACGCGCCGCGCGGACTCCGACGAGCCGCCCGAGAGCGCGTAGCGCGTGGGCTGTTCGACATGACGGGCGAAGGAGACTCGTTTCGCGCCTCGTCGCCGCTCGTCGCGCCGAGCACGTTCGCCTGGTTCATGGGGATCCCGTGCCTCCTCGGCTTCGCCTTCGCGCTCACCGGTCGGCAGATGGGTCGGAACGGCGTGCCGGTCAGCGCGGCCGAAGGGCTGATGATCCAGCTCGGCGGCGCGCTCGTCTGCGCCGTCTCCGCGGTCGCGGTCGCAGCTGCGCTGGTTCCCACGCAGGTTTGGGTCGACGCGGAGGGCATTCATCTCCGCTGGCTCTGGCGGCGCGTATCCATTCCACACGCGGCGATCACGGACCTCGCGATCCATTCCGCCTCGCCGGCCAACGGGCTGCCGGAGCAACCGCGTGCGGTACGGGTCACGCATGCGCACGGCTCGGATCTCGTGGGGCTCGTCGGCACGGAGGCGCAACGCTTCCTCGCGATCGTGAACGCACGGCGCGCGACCGTCGTCGCAACCATCGCGCGGCAGTAGCCCGAGATGATAGAACGTCGGGCATGCTCTTCGGCATGTTCGGCAAGATGATGGCAATGCCTGGCAAGCGCGACGCCCTCGTGCAGCAGATGCTGCGCGCAGCGGAGCTGATGCGCGGCGTGCCGGGCTGTTTGCTCTACGTGGTGAGCACGTCACCCACGGACCCCGATGACGTCTGGATCACGGAGCTCTGGCGCGACGAGGTCGCGCATGGCGCGTCGCTGTCGATGCCTGGCGTCCGCGATCTCATCAAAGAGACCATGCCGCTCCTGGCGGGAGCCCCCGACGGGACGCGCTTCACGCCAGTCGGCGGCAAGGGCCTCGACGTGCTCGAGGGCGTCTAGCGATCGCCGTCGAGCTCGGGCTCAGGCTCGGGCTCAGGACGCCTTCGTCGCCTTCATCGACCTCACGACGTCCGCGAGGTTGTCGAGCGTGGAGGTCCAGCCGGCCTGCGCGCCACGGGTCGCGTCGTTGTCGCCGGAGTATTGCTGGAGAACGTCGAGCGTCGTCTTGCCGTCGGCTTCCGAGAAATCGATCGTCGTATGAACATCGAGGCCGTGGACCTTCGTGTCGAAGGAGATGCGTCCGTGCAGGATGACCTCGGCGAACTTCGCGCGCATGGTGTGAGCGCCGATTCCGGTCTCGACCGGAAAGCGCATGGTCAGGAGGAAGATTCCCCCGGTGCGTAGCTCGACGACGACGTCCTCCGACTTTCCAGGTCGCGGCGTGAACCACCGTGCGAGGTATTCGGCATTGCTCCACGCTTCCCATACCAGGTCGAGCGGCGCATCGAACGTGCGCGACATGCGGAGATCTGGCTTGCCCGTAACCTCATTTGTCATGACCACGAGATTTCTCCTTTGCTTTGAGCTCGACCAGTAGATCGTCGAGGCGGTCGAAGCTCTCGTCCCAATGCGCGCGCCATCGCTCCATCCAGAGCGTGGCCTCCTTGAGGCGAGCTCCCTCGAGACGACATGGACGCGTCTGGGCGTCCCGTCCGCGGGAAATCAGGCCGGCGCGTTCGAGCACCTTGAGGTGCTTCGATCGGCAAGGGCACAGATGTCTGGCTTCGCGCCGGAAACCGCGGCGAGCGCCGAGCGTGATTCAGCCGCGCGCTGGCGTCAGCGTGAGCGACTTCAGCATGCGGATCGCGTCTTGCTCGTTGCGGTAGGCGTCGTCGACCGGGAGGATCGGCGAATAGCCCGCGCTGCGAAAGAGCGACTGGGCGATGACGTTGGTGCTCGCCGTGAGGAGGGACATCGAGATCGCGCCCTGCTCGCGCGCGGCGTCTTCCGCGGCTTCGAGGAGCTGACGGCCGAGGCCGCAGCCCATCGCTTCGGGCTTCACCGCGATCGCGGAGAGATGCGCCAGACGCGGCTCGCGGAAGTGGGGGGTCGCCGCGTGACGGCCCGAGACCTCGATGACGACATAGCCGAGCGGGACCGGCTTGCCCGCCAGCGGGTGCTCGGCGATGAGCGTGGTGCCGTGCTCACGCATACGCTCGAGCAGGCGGAGCGGCTCCCTCGTGTAGCGCGAAAAGACCTCGACGCTGAGCGCCTCGAGGAACGGTTTATCGCCCCAGCGCGCCGTGCGAATGACCGCGCGGTCGGGCAGCACACGCGAAGACATGCCAGAATGAAAGCGCGCGGCCCCGCGTCGTGGCAAGCTCGGGCGGACATGTCGTCGACGCCCGCAGGGAGCAAGCTCGACCATTACTTCGAGCGCGTCGGCTACGGTTACACCGGCCCGCGCGCGCCGACGCTCGAAGCGCTCCGGGCGCTGATGCCGGCACACGTCGGGCGGATCCCGTTCGAGAACATCGACGTGCTCCTCGGAAGGCCCATCGAGCTCGAGCCGGAGGCGCTCTTCGACAAGCTCGTCCGCCGGAAGCGCGGCGGATACTGCTTCGAGCAGAACGGGCTCTTTCTCGAGGTGCTTCGCGAGCTGGGATTCGAGGCGACGCTCCTCAGCGCGCGCGTTCGGCTCCGCCATCCGCGGGACTTCACGCCCGCGCGAACGCACACCTTCCTGCGCGTGAGGCTCGACGGCGAGGACTGGCTCGCGGACGTCGGCGTCGGCGCCGCGTCGCTGACCTCGCCGCTTCGCTTCGGCGCCGTCGGCGCGGAGGAGCAGCCGACGCTCCACGAGCCGCGCCGCCTCATCGAGGAAGGCGGCCGCCGCTTTCACCAGATCAAGTACGGAGAGACCTGGAACGACGTCTACGAGTTCACCGGCGAGGAGATGCCGTTCATCGATCGCGTCGTCGCAAGTTGGTATACGAGCACGCATCCGAGCTCGCACTTCAAGGACCGCTTCATGGTGGCGAAGGCGCTTCCGGAAGGGCGCCGCGCCACGATCCTCGATCGCGAATTCACGATTCGCGAGGCGAGCGGGCAGGCCATGACGACCACCATCGAGTCGCCGGCGCTCCTCCTCGAGCTGCTCCGGACGCAGTTCGAGATCGACGGGCTGAGCCACGCGGACGGGGAACGGCTCTGGGCCACCGGGTCCGACCGCGAGGCCGAGCTTCGCCCGACGGCTACCTGAGGAGCGAGCGAACGGCCTGCTGCGTGATCGGATGGTAGGTCGCGCGGAGGCGCTCGAAGAGCTCGCGGGCGTGCGGGGCGGTCTCGGGGCGCCTCGCGAGCGCCGCAAAGAGCGGCTTCACGTACTTCGTGCGGCCCACGCGGCTCAGCACCTCGTCGACGCGCGGCAGAACGGTCGCCGCGTGGCCCGACTCGCACGCGAGGACGAGCCAGCTCACGAGGATCTCCATGTTCTTCGACGCGGTCAGCGAGAAGCGCGCCTCCAGGTCCTCGCAGAGCGCCTTCGGGCTCGGATGCGGCGTGCCCTCGAGGTAGAGCTGCCACTCCGTCGCGCTCCAGGCCTTGCCTTCGTCGTCCGTCGGGGCGCGGCCGATCACGGCCTCGAGCGCCGTCAGCTTCGCCGACGCCGGCTTCCAGTGATTCGCGGGGAGGCCGGCGCCGTCGATCCACGCAGGGGCGTCGACCTTCGCGAGGAGGCCGGGCTGCAGGCGGTCGACGAGGGCGAGGAAGTCGCCGGTCGTCGCGGCGCCGAAGCGATGCTCGCCGAGCCAGGTCCGCATCACGTCGTCGAAGGCCTCCTGGCCAGCCGCGGCCTCGAGCGTCTTGAGGAAGAGGAAGCCCTTTTCGTAGGGGACGGCGCTGAACGCGTCGTCGGGATCGATGCCCGCGAGGTGCGTCCGGAGACGGGTGAGCTCGGGATGCTTCTCGAACTGCTCGAAGGCCTTCTGCAGGCGCTGGAAGCCGATGGCGGCGTGGAGCGCGGCCATGTCCTCGCCCTCGAGCGCGGCGAGGATCCGACGCTCCGCGAAGACGGTGAAGCCCTCGTTCAGCCAAAAATGCTCCGCTGTGGAGTTGGTCACGAGGTTGCCCGTCCACGAGTGCGCGAGCTCGTGGGCCACCACGTTGACGAGGCTGCGATCGCCCGCGAGGAGCGTGGGCGTGAGGAACGTGAGGCGCGGGTTCTCCATGCCGCCGTACGGGAACGAGGGCGGCATGACGAGGAGATCGAAGCGGTCCCAGTCGTACTGGCCGAAGAGCGACTCCGCCACGCGGAGATGCTCCGGGACGACCTCGAGCTCCCACACCGCGGCCTCGAGCTCTCCGGGCTCCGCCCAGACGCGCGAGCGCGGCGAGACGTCCTTGGAGGCCAGATCGCCGACCGCGAAGGCCAGGAGATACGGCGGGATCGGCTGCGGCATCTCGAAGCGATAGGTCGCGCCGTCACGCTCGAGCGGCGCGGCCGCCATCACTGCGCGGAGCGAGGCCGGGACCTCGAGGGAGGCGGTGAAGGTCTGCCGGATCGACGGCGTGTCCTGACACGGCAGGATGCTTCGCGCGTGGATCGCCTGGCACTGCGAGAACACATACGGGTGCTTGCGACCGTACGTCTGCGCGGGTTCGAGCCATTGCAGCGCGGAGGCGTCCGGCGAGGTGCGATAGCTCACCGTCAGCGCCTCGGTCCCCGCAGGGACCGAGATCGCGAGCCGCTGCCCGAAGATGGGCTCCGCCGGATGCAGCACGAACGAGAGCGCAGAGCCGTCTGGCGCCGTCACGCGCCGGACGTCGAGGCCGCGCGTGTCGAGGTCGAGCGTCCCGCCGCCCGCGGCGCGCTCGAAGCGGAGCGTCACCTCCGCGTCGAGGGTGCGCGTCTCGAAGTCCACGCGCGCCCGCCAGTCGAAGTGACGGGTGCGAGGCTGGGTGTCATCCGCATAGGAGTGAGGGTCGAGGCGCGCCATCGACCGCCAGTCTAGACGACGAAAGCCCCCGACACCGTGCGGCGTCGAGGGCTCCCGGGGTTGGACGGCGAAGGACTTACTTCTTCGCGTCCGCGGCGAGCTTGGCCTTGTAGGCCTTGATCATCTCGTCCTGCTCCTGGCGCGGAACGACGGCGTACTTCGCGAATTCCATCGTGAAGGTGCCCTTGCCCTGCGTGGCGGAGCGGAGGTCGGTCGAGTAACCGAACATCGCGTTCAGCGGGACCTCGGCGATGACGTTCACGGTGTCGCCCGCGATCGTCTCCTGGATGACGCCGCGGCGCTGATTGACCTGGCCGACGACGGCGCCCTGGAACTCGGTCGGGGCGTCGATCTCGACCTTCATGATCGGCTCGAGGATCGTCGCGCCCGCCTTCTCGTAGGCCTCACGGAAGCCCATCATGGCCGCCGTCTTGAAGGCCATTTCGGAGGAGTCGACCGCGTGGCTCGCGCCGTCGTTCACGCAGCAGCGGATACCGACGACGGGGAAGCCGATGAGGTTGCCCTTCTTGACCGCCTCCTTGAAGCCCTTGTCACACGACGAGATGAACTCGCGCGGGATGGAGCCGCCGACGACGTCGTCCACGAACTCGTAGCTCTCGACCGCGTCCGGCGGGAGCGGCTCGATGTAGCCCATGACCTTCGCGTACTGGCCCGAGCCACCCGTCTGCTTCTTGTGGGTGTAGTTGATCTCGGCCTTCTTCGAGATCGACTCGCGGTACGCGACCTGCGGCTTGCCGGCGACGACCTCGCAGTTGTACTCGCGCTTCATGCGCTCCATGTAGATGTCGAGGTGGAGCTCACCCATGCCCGAGATGATGGTCTGCTGCGACTCCTCATCCTGGTGCACGCGGAAGGTGGGGTCCTCCTTCGTGAAGCGGTTCAGCGCCTTCGAGAAGTTCGTCTCCGCGCCGCGGTCCTTCGGAGCGACGGCGAGCGAGATGACGGCGGCCGGGACGTGCATCGAGGTCAGCGTGTAGTTGACCTTGCCGTCCGTGAACGTCTCGCCGGACGAGGCCTCGACGCCGTAGAAGGCGACGATGTCACCGGCCTCCGCGACCTGAATCTCTTCGCGGTCGTCGGAGTGCATGCGGAACATTCGCGGGACGCGGACCTTACGGTTCTCGTTCGACGTGTTGAAGATGGTGTCGCCCGCAGCAATGCGGCCCGAGTAGAGGCGGAAGTACGTGAGCTGACCGTACTTGTCCTGCTGGAGCTTGAACGCGAGGCCGACGAACGGGCCGGAGGGGTCGTTCTTGACGACGACCTTCGCCTCGTTGTTGTCCTGGTCGTGCGCCTCGTTGACGACCTCCGTCGGGTTCGGGAGGTAGTAGTAGACCGCGTCGAGCAGGAGCTGGACGCCCTTGTTCTTGACGGCCGAGCCGCACATGACCGGCGTCATCTTGAGCGAGAGGGTCGCGCGGCGGATGGCGGCGCGGATCTCCTCGATCGAGATGGGCTCCTCGGCGAGGAACTTCTCGGCGAGGGTGTCCTCGACGTCGGCCACCTTCTCGATGATGTGCGCGGCGGGCCTCGGCGACCTCGCTTGGCGCTCGGCGGGATCTCGACTTCCTTGATGACCTCGCCCGTCGTTGCCCTCGATGAAGACCTTCATGAGGATCGGGTCGATGATGCCCTTGAACTCATGCTCCGCCCATCGGCAGCTGGATCGCGGCGGCGCGCGCCAGGTGACCGAGCTCGCGAGCATGTCGGCGCCCTTCTCGTAGTTGGCGCCGGGATTATCCATCTTGTTGACGAAGGCGATGCGCGGCACGTGATACCGCTTCATCTGCTTGTCGACCGTGATCGACTGGCTCTGGACGCCCTTGCCGGAGTCGAGGATCAGGACCGCGCCGTCGAGGACGCGGAGCGCGCGCTCGACTTCGATCGTGAAGTCGACGTGGCCTGGCGTGTCGATGATGTTGATGTTGATCGGCTCGATCTGGTTCTGCGAGCCAGGCCACAGGCAGTACGTCGCCGCGGACTGGATCGTGATGCCCTTCTCGCGCTCGAGATCCATCGAGTCCATCTTGGCGCCGACGCCGTCCTTGCCGCGGACCTCATGGATCTTGTGGATTCGGCCCGTGTAGAACAGGACGCGCTCGGTGAGCGTCGTCTTGCCCGAGTCGATGTGAGCCGAAATGCCGATGTTACGAATGCGTTCGAGGGGAATCTTGGCGGCCAAGGAAATTCTCCGTTTGGTCGGTTAGTTGCCGCAGCCAGTACCACGACGGGGCTCCGCGGCGAAGAGTGACGTTGCGCCTCGCCTCTTCGCCCGCGATTACACGGCAAAAAGCTGCCATTTCCGTCGCTTGGGCTCGACGTGCTCGAGCTATTTCGAGACCAGAGCGAGGCGACTCCAGGTCATGTCGGTGCCCGCGCGGCACCCCGCCTTCGTGTAGTCCTGCTTCGACCAGCCGCCGCTGATGTCCCGCGCCTGGTACCCGACGCGGTAGTCGCCGGCCGGCGTGAGCGCGATCGACGGGGAGTGGAGGAACCACGCGCCGACGTTGCAGTTGGCGTAGAGGAAGATCTGGTCTGCCGGGATGGACGAGCTCTTCTCGATCATCACGAGGTCCCACGGCGCGTCGCCCGTCTCGCAGTGTCCGTCCTCGCAGGTCGCGACCGCGATGTTGTAGTCCAGGTTGTACGCGATGCGCGGCTGGTCCTCCGCCGTGAGCGCGATGTCGAGGCCCACCGCGAGCTTCTCGTGGTCGCTGAGGATCATCCCCTTCCAGTGATCCTGCGCGCAGTCCGCGTCGCAGCCGATGTACTGGATCTGCCGCTTGCCCTCGGCGCTCTTCGCCATGAAGACGACGCGCGGCCCGCCCGCCTTCGTGAGCGCCATCGCGATCGTCGGCTTCATCGCCACCGCGTCGTACTCGCTCGCGAACGCGTCGCCGAGGCCGATGCCGTGCCAGTCGTTCTCGGTGGTGCAGCCCGACGCGCACTCGAGGTACGCCGCCTTGCCCTCCGTCACCGTCGCGAGCTTCGCGACGCCCCTTTCGTCGAAGCGGAGGTGCGATCCCTCGAAGATCGCCGCCTGCATCACCGACCGCGACCAGCTCTCGGGCTTCTCGCAGGCGCCGTCGCAAGCGACCCAGAGCGTCTCCGGCGTCTTCTGGCCGATGCCGAGGTACGCGCGGTACGTGTGCATGACGAATCGCGGGCGGCCCTGCGGGTCGAGCGCCAGCGCCTCGCCGCTCACCTCGCGATCGCCGCCGTGGTCGAGGATCATCGACACTGTCCACGACGCCCGCTCGTCGCAAGCGCCGTCACAGCTCGCCCAGTAGAGCTTCGAGAACGACGAGAGGAGCACGCGCGGTCGGTCCTGCGCATCGAGGACGAGCATCGCGTTCGCGACGGTGCCGTCCGTCTCGAGCTTCACGACCTTCGTGGTGTCCGGGCCGCCGCAGCCCGCACCGCAGTGCGCGTAGTACGCGCCGCCGCCTGCGTAGGCGGGATAGAGGGCGTGCGTCGTGCCCTGCGAGTCGACCTCGACGACAGGCGCGGCCGTGTTGTCGATCTCCGCGCCGGTGGGGAGGAAGAAGCGCGCGCCCCCCGCGGGCGTCACGGCGCCGGACGCGGGCCCCTGCGAAGGCGACGGCGAGTCGTCGGTGCAGCCGGTGACGACGATGGACAAAGCGATGACGGCGGACGAGAAGAGGATGGCAGCGTGGCCGAGAGCGGTGGTTTTCATGAGCGGAGGTTCCTGTTTCGAAGACCTCGCTCAAGATGACTCGGACGGCCGACTCGCGATCCTAAGTGTCGGCGAAGAGAATGCTGAGTCGATCTTAAGCGGGCGGTCTCCGCGACTGCAGACGCCACGCCACGTTGCTCGAGGCGAGAAACTGCCCGCGGAGGACCGCGAAGTGCCCGGAATTTCACGCTCCCGTGAACCGCCTGCTGCGTCGATCGATCGGATGACACCCGATCGGGTGTCGAGCGGCCTGCGCCGGCTCAGGGTGGCGTGAAGACGATGGGATAGGTCACGGTGACCATCCCCGACGCCGGCGACGGGAAGCTGAGGTTGCTGAAGCCCTTCACGACACACGCCACGACGCCCGCGTCCGGCAGCGACGAGCCGCCGTCGTTCGCGCTCTTCACGGCGCCGGTGGGATCGATGACGAGCTTGACCGTCACCGTGCCGCCGAGCTTTGCGTTCGCCCGGAGCCCGTTCTCGTAACAGAGACGGAAGCGACCGTAGTTCTGACGAACGATGCGCTGGATCACCTCCGGCGGGAGCTTGCCGCTGACGGTCACGGCGCCCTGGCGAAGGGTCGGCGAGCCATTGTGGCTGCCGAGGCGGCCCAGCGGTGTCGGGGCCGAAGATGGTGTCGCGGCCGGAGCCGGCGGGGGCTCCGGCTCCGGCGCTGGAGACGCGAGCGGCTCCTGGGTCGGTGGCGGTGACGGCGGCGGTGACGGCTCGGGGGACGACGCGGACGGCGGCGACGGCGACGGCACCATGACCGCCGCCGGCGGCGGCTCGCTCACGCACGCCACCACCGTCGCCCATGCCCCCGCCAAGCGCTTCATGCCTAGGAGCGTACTATGAGGAGGAACATCAGGAGAAAGCACCCGGCGGCGGCGAGCGCGACGATCGCCGGGAGGCGCCCGGGATAGGGCCGCGGGTCGTTCGTCTCGCGGATCGGCCGCGCAAAGGCCCAGATCACGGCGCCGAGGGAGATGAGGAGGAGCACCTTGTCGATCGGGAACGGGGGCGCCGTGTGCCGCACCACCGCGAGACGCTCGGCCTCCACCTCCACGCCGCGCATCGCGAGGTCCTCGCGGATCTTCCACTCGATCCGGAACGCCATGAAGTAGAGGACCCCCGCGACCCCGAGCGTGCTCGCGAGATGTCCGAGCGTGCGAAGGCGGGTCTTCGTACCGAAGTGCTCGCGATAGGCGTCCACCGCCTCGCGCGCGCAGTACACTGCGGAGAGCGCGTAGAGGATCATCGAGGGCACCCACGCGAGGACGTGGAGCCCGCGCTTGCCGAGCCAACGCGCGGTGCGGCCTGGATCGTAGAGGTCGTGAAAGCCGCCCGTCGTCGCGTAGCCGAGCTGGCCGATCAGGAAGAAGAACGCGACGAGCGCGACGAGGAGGCGCCACATCGGCGGCCAGTGGCGCCTCCGGAGGAGCCCGGCCGCGACGGCGCCAGCCGCGCTCGTGATGACGAGCCCGGACCAGTCCGTGATGACGATGCCGGTCATCGTCCAGTCCTCGCAGGGCGTGCGTGTGACCTGCCCGTGCCCGAAGAACGTCAGCTTGTAGGCGTCGATGCCGCAGCCCCAGATGGTCGCCGTCAGCGCGTGACCGCCGAACTCGTGCAACAGGAGCCCCGTCCCGTGCATGACGAAGCCCCAGGCGAAGAAGACGAGAACCGCCGTGATCCAGCGTGCGATGGTCACGAGCGTACAACAGGCTAGGATGCCGCGCTCGGGTGGCACTCCTCGCGATACGACCGGACGAGCGACGTGACGCGTGGGCCGCGTTCTTCACGCTCTTCGGGCTCATCGGCAGCCACACCGTCCTCGAGACCGCGCGCGACGCGCTCTTCCTCGCCAAGGTCCCGGCGTCGCAGCTCCCTTGGGTCTTTCTCGCCGTCGCCGGGCTGTCGTTCGTCATCGCCCGGGCCCAGGCGATCGTGTCCGCGCGCATCTCTGCGCGCCCCGCGCTCGCCGTGTTCTCGCTCGCGGCGGGCGGGGTGACGTTCGCGTTCTTCACCGTCGTCGAGCGCCTCGGCCGATCGGGGCTCTACGCGCTCTACGTCTGGTCCGGGCTCCTCACCACGCTCCTGCTCGTCCACTTCTGGACGCTCGTGGGCAACCTCTTCAGCGTCACGCAGGCGAAGCGGCTCTACGGGTTCATCGGCGCGGGCAGCGTGCTCGGCGCCATCTTCGGCAGCGGCGCGGCGAGCGCGCTCACGCGCTGGGTCCCGGCGCAGGACCTGCTCCTCGTCTCCGCGATCGGCTTCGGCGCCACCTCCGCCCTCCCCTTCCTCTTCCGTGACGCCGGCCATACGGGCACCGCCAAGGGCAAGGCCAGGACCTCGTTCGCGAGCAACCTCGGATACATCCGCGAGTCGCTCTACGCCCGACGCGTGGTGGCGATGCTGCTCGTCTCCACCATCACGCTCACGCTCGCCGACTACCTCTTCAAGAGCATGGTGGCGCGACTGGTCCCCGCCGCGAGCCTCGGGCGCTTCCTCGGCACCGTGTACTTCGCGCTGAACGTCGCCTCGCTCGCGTGCCAGCTCTTCCTCGTGAGCCGGCTCCTCAAGCGCACCTCACTCGGCGCGGCGCTCGCCATCTTGCCCGTGCTCCTCGCGTTCGGCGGCGCCGCGATCGCGGCCACGGGTGGGATCGCGGCCGTCCTCGCGCTGAAGAGCGCCGACGGCTCGCTCCGCTACTCCCTCCATCGCACGGCGACGGAACTGCTCTTTCTGCCGTTCAGCGACGAGGCCCGCGCCCGCGTGAAGGGCTTCATGGACGTCATCGGCCAGCGCGGCGGGCAAATCGTCGCCTCGCTCGCGCTCCTCGCGTTCGCGGCGATGCCGGGCGCGACGCTGCGGATGCTGGCGATCGGGCTCGTCGCCATCGCCGCGTTCTGGGCGGTGGCCTCCCTCGCGCTCCGCGAGCCGTACGTCGAGCTCTTCCGCGCGCGCCTGAGGACCGGCCGCGTGATTCACCTCGAGGAGTTCCCCGACCTCGACCTCGCCTCCCTCGAGACGCTCATCGCCGCGCTCGACAGCCGCTTCGACAACGAGGTGCTGGCCGCGCTTCACGTCCTCGAGCGCGAGGAGAAGGTGCACCTGATTCCCGCCCTCATCCTCTATCACCCGTCGGAGGTCGTCGTGGAGCGCGCGCTCGCGATCTTCACGCGCGCGCGACGCACGAACGTCGTGCACGTCATCGACCGCGTGATCGAGCACCCGTCGCCACGCGTCCGCGCCGCGACCATCGCCGCCCGCTCGGTGCTCGCGCCCGACGCACAGCAACTGCTCATGCGAATGAGCTTCGAGGAGAGCGCCGAGGTCCGCGCCACGATCACGGTGAACCTGATCGCATCGGGCGAGATCTACGGCTCCGACGCGAAGGAGCGTATCGACGCGCTCATGAAGCGCGGGACGTCCCAGACCAAGATCGCGCTCGCGGAGGCGATCGCCCAGCGCGGTGTGACCGGCTACGACGACGTCCTCGTCACCCTCGCCACGGCGGTCGAGCCCCCGGTGCGCTGCGCCGCGGTCGACGCGATGGGCCGGCTCGGGCGCGAGACCTTCATCCCCGCCCTCATCGAGCGCCTCGGCGAGGAGACGACGCGGCCGAGCGCGGAGAAGGCGATCGCGACCTTCGGGGATCGCGCGCTCCCGGGGCTCGTCGCGGCGCTCGAGAGGTCCGATGCGGCGAGCACGCTGCGCTGGCGCCTGCCCCACGCGATGGCGCTCCTCACGCCACAGCCGGCCGCAGCCGCGCTCCTCGCCTGGCTCCCGAACGAGCGCGATGGTGCGGTGCGATTCCAGATCATCCGCTCCCTCGAGCGGCTCGTGCGCCGGACGCCCGACCTGCTGCTCGACGCGAAGGTCCTGCAGCAGACCATCGACCAGACGGTGCAGCGTGCCTTTGCGTCGCTCGACTCGCGCCTCGTCCTCACGCGCGGCGCGGAGGGCGAGCCCGGACGCAAGACGACCGGCCACGACCTCCTGCGAACGACGCTCGAGCACAAGGAGAAGAACGCGGTCTCCCGGCTCTTCCGCCTGCTCGGGCTCGCGTTTCCCACCGAGGATTTCGCGCAGATCCATCGCCAGCTCCGCGGGACCAAGGACCAGCGCGCCACGAGCCTCGAGCTCATCGACGGCATCCTCGTGAATCCTCTCCGGAGCGCGGTGAGAGGGCTCGTCGACGAGATCTCCGAGGACGAGTGGACGCTCGTCGCGCGCCATTACCAGTTCACGCGGAAGAAGGACTACGACGACCTCCTCGAGAGCCTGAAGGACAACGAGAGCGAGGTCGTGCGCGAGGTGGCGCGCTTCCATCTGCAGGAGCTCGCGGCATGACCGAGATCCGCGACCGGCTCCTCCTCCTTCGCTCCCTCGAGGAGTTCGGCGGACTCGATGACGAGGGCCTGCTCCTGCTCGTCGAGAATGCGCGCGAGCGATCGTACCGCGCCGGGGAATACCTCGTCCGCGCAGGCGACGAGCCGAGCGTCATCCACGTCGTCATCGAGGGCCAGGTCGTGATCAAGCGACCGAGGCTGCCCGACGCGGTCATCAAGCAGCGCCGCGGCTTCGGGCTCCTCAACGTGATGGCGGAGGCGCGCACCCAGGACGCGATCGCGGAGATCGACACGCGGACGCTCGAGATCCCGGTAAAGGGATATCGCTCCGCGCTGGAGGAGAACTTCTCTCTCCTTCGCAACGCCCTCCGCTTCCTCGCGACGCTCCTCTCCCGCATGCGCCATCGCCTGCCGGCGGACCCGAAGCGGCCGCCCAAGGCGGATATCGGCGACTATTACGACCGACCGCGCACGCTCGTCGAACAGCTCATCGAGCTACGGAAAGGCCCGTTCGTACACATGAACATCGATGCACTCGTCGATCTCGCGCGGCGCATGGTCGAGGTGCGCGTGCCGGCGGGGCACCGCTTCTGGAAGGCTGGCGATCCGTGCACGTACGCGCTCCACGTGGAGTATGGGCGCATTCACTGCACGATCCCGTCGGGCGAGAGCGTCGACGTCGCCTCCGATTTCACGCTCGGCGTCATGGACCTCTGGGGAGGTCTGCCTCGCTCGTACGACGCGGCCGCGGAGACGGACATCATCGCGTACCGGATCGAATACGAAGATTTCCTCGTCATCTCGGAGATGCACATCCAGGTCGCGCTCGACATGCTGAAAGGCCTCGCCAATCAGTATCTCCTGATGGACCAGGACGACATCGCCCTCGGCTGACGCGGGTCACCGCAGCTCGTCCGCGAGCCTCTCGACGAGGTCCGCTGCTGGCATCGCCCGCGCGAGCGGCGCGCCTTGCCCCGCCCACTGCGCGCCGAATCCGTATTCCCCTTTGGCCTTCGCGGCCGCGTGGAGCGCTTTCCCGGCGTCGTACGCGATCGGGTAGTCGGGAATCGCGCCGTCCGGCGTCGCATTCCCGATCTCCGTGAATCGATTGGCGAGGCAGCGCGCGGGGCGTCCCGACACGGCGCGGGTCATCGTCGTGTGATGGCCGGCGTCGCCGAGAAGCGCACGGCGATGGTGCTCGTCCGCGCTCGACTCCCGGCAAGCGATGAACGCGGTGCCGAGCGAGGCAGCCGCGGCGCCCGCCCGCCTCCCAGCCTTGCGCCACGACCGCGTGAACGCCGGCGTCGGCACAGAGGCGCGCCTCGGCGAGCGACGTGGCGCAGGCGAGGAGCAGGATGCCGGCGTCGCGGAGCGCGCGGATCGCCGCCGGCTTCGGGAGCCCGAAGTGGAAGCTCACGACCTCCGGCCGCTCCGCGACGAGCATGGCGAGCATCGCGTCGTCGACGACGAAGCTCCGGTAGATCTCCGTGAGTGTCGCGGGAGGCGCCGCGCCGTACTCCGCGAACGGGAGCCGCGCGGACCAGGCCGCCTCGCGCGCGGGGTCTGGCGTCGCGGGGCGATGGCAGAAGACGTTCACCTGGAGCGGCGCGGCCGGGGCCAGGGCCCGGGTCTCCGCGATCGCCTTCCGGGCGCCTTCGGGCGTGCTCGAGCCCACCCCGAGCGCGCCGAGGCCGCCCGCACGCGAGACCGCGGCCGCCATGGCAGGGGTCGAGACGCCGGCCATCGGGGCCTGAAGAATGGGGTGCCGGAGGCCCAAGAGCTGGAGCAGGCTCATGATTTTGCGGCGTATCACGGGCATGCGGGCCGGTGGCGTGCTACGGACCCGCCGCCATGCGCGTCGCGCTCGTCTATCCGCCGACCTGTGACCCGACCGCGCCGTACCTCGCGGTGCCGATGCTCACGGGATTTCTGCGGTCCGAGGGCGTCGACGTGCTGCCGATCGACGCCAACGTCGAGGCCTTCGATGCCCTCCTCTCCGCCGATCGATTGGCGCAGCTGCGGGACCGCCTCGAGGCCCGGCTCGCCGAGCTCGACGGGCAGCGGGCCCTCTCCCATCAGGAGCAGCTCGAGTACGCCGGCCTCGTCCGCGCGCGCGGCGAAGCCCGCGCCGTGCCGTCCGGCATCGAGGAGGCGAAGGCCACGATGCGCGACGAGGCGGCGTTCCACGATCCGGACGCGTACGGCGCCGCCGTCGCGACGATCGAGGCCGCGCTGCGCGTCGTCTCCGCCACGCACTTCCCGCTCCACCTCGACTTCACGGCGTACCGCACGCCGCTCGGCCTCACGACGATGGAGGAGATCGAGCGGAGCGCGCGGCCGGACGCGGATCCCTTCGACGACTACGTGACGGACACGCTCGTCCCCCGTCTCCGCGAGGCGAACGTCGGCGTCGTCGGTCTGTCGGTCTGCTTCCCTGGTCAGCTCCAGCCGGCGTACGCGTTCGCGCTCAAGATCAAGCGGGCGCTCCCCCACCTGCACGTCACCTGCGGCGGCCCGGGCATCACGCAGATGCTCATTCGCCTCTCCGGCCAGCGGCTGGCGCGGGCGCTCGGGCCGTTCGACTCGGCCTGCGTATACGAGGGTGAGCACACGCTCCTCGCGCTGGTGCGCGCGCTCGAGAGCGGCACGCCGCTCCGCGAGTGCGCCAACGTCGTCGTGCGCGACAAGCTGATGGGCGCGCGCTGGATGGCCGGCCACGGGATGGAGAACCTAAAGGTCCTCCCCCCGCCGGACTTCGACGGCCTGCCGCTGAAGCAATATCTGGCGCCCCGGCTCGTGCTCCCTTACGACCCGACGCGCGGCTGTTACTGGGGCAAATGCACGTTTTGCCATTACGGACTCGCCGAGGTCGGGACGGCCGCATATCGCGAGCGCGACGTGGCGGGGATTACCGATCATCTCCGGGCGCTCTCCGAGAACTACGGGACGAGATACTTCTATTTCTCGCAAGACTCGGTCGCGCCGAAGACGCTCGTCAAGCTCTCCCAGGCGATCGTCGACGCGGGCCTCGATATTCGCTGGGCGACCGACCTGAAGCCGGAGAAGTACCTGACGCAGGAGCGCGCCGACCTCCTCCGCAAGGCGGGCGCCGTGGCGTGCGCGCTCGGCGTCGAGTCCGCCTCGAACCGCGTCCTCGAGCTGATCGACAAGGGCGCGCCGATCGAGGTCGTATCGGACGTCATGGCGCGCCTCACGACCTCGGGCATCGCGGCCGAGGCGATGTGCTTCACGGAGTTCCCGACCGAGACCGCGGACGAAGCGCTCTCCACCCTCGACTTCCTCGACGAACACCGGGACGACCTCGCGGTCTACATCGTCGGCGAGTTCGGCCTCACACACGGCTCGCTCGTCGCGCAGTCTCCCGATCGCTTCGGCATCCGCGAGACGTGGGAGCTCGAGGGCGACCACTTCGGCCTCGGCATCTTCTTCGCGCCGGACTCACCGTGGAAGACCGACGACGAGCGCGCGGAGGTCGACGATCGTCTGAACGAGCTCTCGAGCGGCTGGGCGCTTCGCTCCTATCCCTGGGCGGGCGCGGTCTCCACCGCACACACGATCCTCACGTACGACCGCCGCGGCAAGGGCGCGTTCCGCGAGCTCGCCGAGCTCGGCATGAACGACGAGATCCTGGGCGACACGACGGAGTTCGAGGCGGAGCTGCGCTTCGACCCGCGCGAGTGCGAGCGGGCGGAGGCCCGCGAGGGCGGCATCTGGGCGACGCTCGTCAACGAGCGACGCGCGGTCGGTCGCGCGCCGTACGAGGCGCTCGCGTCGAAGACACCATCTCTTGCGCCGAAGCCCGTGCGCCTCGCGTTCCGCGCCGGCGACGAGCCGATGCCCGTGCGAAAGCCGCGCAAGGTGAAGGGCCGCCGCCCCTCGCACGCCACGAGCTCGACGCGAACTTGAGCGATTCTCATAAGTTAGCGGTTTGAGGTGGACAAAGGGCCTACATGTGGGAGACCTACGGGGCCATGAAGCTTTGCCTCCTTCCCCTCGCGATCGCCGCCCTCGGTTCTGCCATGGGCTGCGCGGCCCCTCACGACGACAACGCGTCGTCCGACGAGTCGAACCTCGATACGTCCGGGTGCAGCGGCCTCGACCTCGCACAGACGCAGGGCGCGATCACCGTGAGCGCAGCGCGACCGCCGATGGCGAGCTGCTGGAACATCGACGACAGCGGCCTCTCGCTCCGCTACGCGTGGTCGCAGAAGAACGACGCCGCGCCGCAGAAGAAGAGCGTCGGCTTCTATGTCGCCCTGAACGGCGGCGACGACTTCCAGAAGGCCGACGTCACGGAGTGTCACGAAGAGCCCAGCGGCGGCCTCGGCCACGACACCTCCGGCGATCAGTACTTCACGTGCACCGCCTCGAAGCGCTTCACGTTCCGCGACCAGCCCGAGCTGAAGTCGGCGGCGTACGATGGCAGCGGTCACCGCCTCGCATGGAACGTCCAGGTCGCCGTCGCGCTCGACGACGAGGGCAACTGGGACAGCCTCGACGGCGCGAACTACCGCTTCTCGTTCTGAGCTCCCATCACATCGGCAGCGCGAGGTCGCGCCACGCGAGCATGCCGCCGGCCAGATTGGCCACCTTGGCGAACCCCGCTCTCGCGAGGATCTGCGTGGCGATCGCCGAGCGGCGCCCCGTCTGGCACACCACCACGACGGGCTTGTCCGATTTGACTTCGCCCGTGCGCGCGCGCAGCTCCTCGAGCGGGATGTTGAGCGCGCCCATCAAGTGACCGAGCTCTCCGCTCAGCTCGGCGGGGGCGCGCACGTCGAGGATGTGCACGTCATCGCGATGGCGCGCGACCCAGTCCGGTTTGATCTCGAGGACTCCCGCGTACGTGGTGACGAGCGGCCCCCACGATGGCGCCGCGGGGATCTTTCCGTCCTCCGTCTTGCCGCCGCGCATGTTCGCCGGGACCGCGATATCGAGCTGCTTCGGATGCGGTAGCGAGAGATTGAGCATGTAACCGACGAAGTCCTCCTCGCGGGCGTTGCCACCGATGCGCGCGTTGAACTTCTTCTCCTCGCCGATCGTGCTCGACGTGCGGCCGTCGTAGTCGTGCGCCGGATAGACGACACAGTCGTCGGGCAGCGAGAAGAGCTGTTGCTGGATCGACTGATAGAGGAGCGCGGGGTCGCCCTGCTGGAAGTCGGTACGCCCCGCGCCGCGCACGAGGAGCGCGTCGCCCGTGAAGACCATCGTTCGATCCGGCGTGACGAACGAGAGACAGCCGTCGGTGTGACCCGGCGTGGCGCGCACCTCGATCGCCTCCTTCCCGAAGCGGATCACGTCCCCATGCTGGAGCGGCACGTCGATGTGCTCCGCGCCGACCGCCTTCGCGAGCGCGGCCTTGCTGCCGAACGCCTCCTTCATGAGCCACGCGCCCGTGACGTGGTCGGCGTGACAGTGGGTGTCGACGGTGTAGAGCAGCTTCAGGTCGAGCTCGCGCACGAGCGCCGCATCGCGCACGTGTCGCTCGAAGACGGGATCGATCAAGATCGCTTCCCGCGTCGCCTCGTCGGCGAGAAGGTACGTGTACGTGCTCGAGACCTGGTCGAAGAGCTGACGGAAGATCATGGGGTGAGAACCGGCAGACTACGCCGCTCGAGCGTCGGGGACGACCTCCTCGACGCTCGAGCGGCGGCGCCCGGTCGCCCCCCTGCGCGGCGCGTGAGGTAGAGTAACGAGCGTGCCGGTGCTGCAGGGCTTCGACCCCATTCCGCTGGACGATGCGGTCGTCATGCTCTCGAGCGAGTCGAGCCTCGAGGGCGAGCTCACCGAGATCGCGAGCATGCTCGACTGCGAGCCCCCCGTCCTCAAGTGGGCGGCCTCGCTCGCGAAGACGCTCGGCTGGGGCCCGCTGCGCACGCGTATCGTGAGCTGGTCCTCGCTCGCGAAGGCGCCGTGGCACGAGGACGTCGCGAGAGCGACCGAGACGCTGAGCGCGGAGGACGCCGCGCTCCTCGGCACGCTCGCCGCGTGCGACGCGCCCTTCGCGTGGGACGTGCTCGAGGCGGTGCTCCCCGACGTGTCGATCGAGGGGATCTGCCGCCTCGAGGAGGCGCGCTTGCTCCGGCGCACGACGCGCGCGGGCGTCGTCACGTTCCTCGTCCCTTATGCGGTGCGGGCATTCCTGCGCGCGAAAGGCTCGCTCGGCGACGCGCCCGAGCGATGGCTCGACGCGTGGGTCGCACGCGCGGAGGCGCTCCGCTCGTCCAGCTACGGCCCGAGCTCGCGCGCGACGCTGACGGAGCTCGGCGCCGCGGTGCCGCTCGCGGCGCGGGCGCTCTTCACGGAGGCCTCCGCCGCGAAGGGCCTTCTCCTCTGGACCGCCGCCTCCGATGCGATCTTCTTCGGCGACGCGACCTCGTTCGACGCGCCCGCGTTCCTGCGCGCGGTCGAGGTCGCCGACGCGGGCCAGACGCTGGAGCCCCGCGTACGCGCGCGCCTGGTGGCCGGTCGCGCCATGCTCGAGCGAGGCGATCCCGCCGGCGCCGCGAAGCTGACGAAGGAGGCGCGCGAGCTCGCGAACGACGAGCTCCGCGCGGACGCGCTCCGCGGGAACGCGTGGGCCGCCCTCGCACTCACCAACCTCGACGAGGCGCGTGCTGCGTTCACGGAGGCGCGCACGCTCGCGGAAGGCGAGCCGCGCGGCCAGGCCGACGCCACCGCCGGCCTCGGGATCCTCTCGCTCATGACCGGCGATCCGAGCGCCGCGCGCGCGCTGCTCGCGGAGGCGCTCGCGATTCACGTCGTGATGCGCGATGCACCGCGAGAGTCCGCGGTGCGCGGCATGATGGAGCTCCTCCCCTCGGAGGGCGGCGCCGACGTGAGCCATCTCGCGTCGCAGGTCGACGAGCTCCGCGCGAAGGGACAGCGCTGGCGCGAGGCGCTCGCCCTCGCGCGCCTCGCCCTCGACGCTCGCGCTCGCGGCGACGCGGAGACCGAGCGCGCCCGCCTCCTCGAGGCGCGCGCCGCGGCGAGCCTCTCGAGCATGCCCGCGTCGAAGCTCGTGCGCTCGCTGGTCGAACACGACGCGCTCGAGCCCGCGAAGAGCTTCTTCGTCGCGAGCGAGGGCCGCGCCCTCACCTTGCCGACGGGCGAGACGCACGACCTCGCGCGACACGGCCCGGTGCGTCGCATCTTGTGGGCCCTCGCCCTCCTGCGGCGCGACCGCCCCGGCGCCGCCATGAGCACGCTCGACATGATCGAGGCGGGTTGGCCGGGAGAGAAGATGCAGCACGAGGCGGCCACGCTCCGCGTCTACACGACGATCCGTCGCCTCCGCGGCCTCGGCCTCGGCGACGTCCTCGTGACGCGGGACGAGGGCTATCTGCTCGATCCGGACGTGACCGTCCGCGTCGAATAGACGGCACAAGTCAGCGCGTGTCAGCCGCGCGGGCCCTGGCCAGCGCGCATGCTCGAGGAAATGGAAGCGCTGATCGTCGGGGCCGGAGCATCGGGGTTCTTGCACGCGCTCGCGCTCCGCTCCGCCGGCGTCCGCATCAGCGCGGTCTACGATCCGGAGCGCGCGCGCGCGGAGTGGCTGGCGGATCTCACGAGCGCCCTTCCCCTGCGGGGCCTCGACGCCCGGTCGGTCGAGAGCGCAGACGTGGTCGCGATCTGCAGCCCGCCCGCCTTTCACGTGGAGCACGCGGAGGCGCTGGCGAGGCCAGGACGCATCACCTTCCTCGAGAAGCCCGTGGCGTGCGACACCAGCGAGCTGGCGCGGCTCGGCCGGCTCCCGGGCGTCGTCCCGATCCTCCAGTGGCGCGCGGGCCGGAGCGCGCACCAGCTCCGGGCCGCGTTCGCGTCGAGCGCGTTCGGGGGTCGTCCGCGGATCGCCTGCGATCTGCGGATCGCGCGCGACGACGCGTACTGGCGCGCGCGCGACCAGGCGGCGTGGCCCTGCGGCGCACTCCTCTCGATCGGCGTCCACGCCGTCGACCTCCTGCTCTGGTGCGTGAACCGCCCCGCGGTGCGCACGTCGTTCCGCGACAGCCGCCTCGGGGGCGAGGTCGCGCTCGCCTTCGACGACGGCACGATCGCGTTCGTCCGTATCCGACTCGATGCGCCCGCGCGAAGCGACGTCCACCTGCGGATCGTCGGCGAGCGCGCCTCCGCCGAGCTCCTCGCCACGGAGGAAGATCCGACCGCCACGTCGCTCTGGTGGCGCGGCATCGAGGCGCCGCACGTCACCACCGGCGCGACCGGCAGCCCCCTCCTCGTGCCTTATCTGCACGCGGCGCTGGCCGGGAGTCGCATCGGCGTGCGCGACGTCGCCGCCGCGCACGCGCTGGTCATGTCAGACGCGCTTGGCGCGATCGAGCATGGCGTGGAGAAGGACGTTGCATCCGGCTTCTAGGTGCTCCGGCTTCGCATCCTCGATCTCGTTGTGGCTGATGCCGTCCTTGCACGGCACGAACACCATGCCCGCAGGGGCAAGACGCGCCATGTAGACGGCGTCGTGGCCGGCGCCGGAGACGGCATCCATGTACGAGTAGCCGAGCTCCTTCGCTGCGCCCTCGACCGCGCCGACGCAGCCTTTCTCGAACGGACAGGGCTCGAAGTGCGAGACCTGCTCGATCGTGATCTCGAGACCGGAGTCCTTGGAGGTCTTCTCGATGAACCCGCGAATATCGCGGTCCATCGCGTCGAGGCGCTCGGCGTCGATATTGCGGAGATCGATGGAGAAGGAGACGCGACCCGGGATCACGTTCCGGCTGTTCGGGAAGTTCTGCACGAAGCCGACGGTGCCGCGGCCATGCGGCGGATAGCGGTGCGCGATCGCCACCACCTCCTGCATGATGGTCGTCGCCACCTGGAGGGCGTCCTTGCGCACCCCCATCGGCGTGGGCCCCGCATGTGCCTCCATGCCCGTGACCACGCAGTCGTACCAGCGAAGACCGAGCACGCCAGTGACGACGCCGATCGTCTTGTTGGCGGCCTCGAGCACCGGGCCTTGCTCGATGTGCGCCTCGAAATATGCGCCGAGCGGGTGCTTGCCCGGCTCCTCGGGGCCGGCGTAGCCGATCCGCTCGAGCTCCTCCTTGACCGTCTTGCCTTCGGTGTCCTTCGCCGCGTACGCATGGTCGAGCGTGAACGCGCCCGCGAACACGCCCGAGCCCATCATGACGGGGACGAACCGCGAGCCTTCCTCGTTCGTCCAGAAGATGACCTCGATCGGCGCCTCGGTCTCGACCTTGTGGTCGTTGAGGGTGCGAATGACCTCGATGCCCGCGAGCACGCCGTAGTTGCCGTCGAACTTGCCGCCCGTCGGCTGCGTGTCGATGTGGCTGCCGGTGGAGATCGGCGGGAGGTTCGGGTTCTTGCCTGCGCGGCGCATGAACACGTTGCCGATCTTGTCGATCGTGACCGTGAGACCAGCTTGCTTGGCCCACGACACGACGAGATCGCGGCCCTGACGATCGAGGTCGGTCAGCGCGAGACGGCAGACGCCGCCCTTCTGCGTGCCGCCGATGCGGGCGAGCTCCATGAGCGAGGTCCAGAGACGGTCACCGTTGACGCGGAGGTTCGTGGAGGTGGTCACGCCCCCGAGTCTACGCCGATTCCGGGAGGTGTACGATCGGGGCGTGCGCGTCCGCCCGATCGAAGATCGACGGCTCCTCGCGCCCCTGGTTTCCACCGTCGGGATCGCCACCGCCACGGCCCTGACGGCCGTGCGCTCACGCTAGGTGAGCGCGCGGACGAGCACGTCGACCGACTGCGCGCCGGCGACCGCCCTCTTCCCATCGAGGAGGAAGAACGGCACGCCGCTGACGCCTCGCTGCTTCGCCTCCGCCTCGTCTGCACGGACCGCGTCCGCGAAGCGCTGGCTCTCGAGCGCCTCCGCCGCGCCGGAGACGCCGAGCTCGTCCGCGAGCGCGATCAGGTTCTTGCGATCGCCCACGCGAATGCCGTCGTGGAAGTTCGCCTCGAAGAGGCGGTCCACCATCTCCGTACGACGGCCCTGCTCCGCCGCGAGATGCACGAGCCGGTGTGCATCGAAGGTATTCGACGTTCGGGCTTTGTCGAACTGGTAGTCGATGCCCTCTTCCCTGCCCATCGCGGAGATGCGTCGGTGCATGGCGTCGATCTGCGCTTTATCCATGTTGAATTTCTTCTCGAGCATCTCGTTCGTCGGAATATCGAGATCCTTCGGTGATCCGGGATCGAGCTCGAAGCTGCGAAACACGATCTCGATCTCCGGGCTCCGGGGTGAGGCGGCGACCGCCTTCGCGAGGCGTGCCCGGCCGAGCCAGCACCAGGGGCAGATCACATCCGACCAAACATCGATCTTCATCTGTCGTCCTTCTCTCCAAAAGCTCCGAAGCACTCGTCGACGTGAGGGCCGCCCGGAGGACGGGCGTCCCGATCCGCAGCGAGCGCGGCGTCGTACTTCTGGCGCGCGGCCTCGCAGTCGGCCGCCTTCGCGTACCAGTGCTCCTCGTCGTCCGGGTGCCACGCGAGATCGTCGTGGCCCGCGTATGCGAAGCGGACCAGGTCGTCCGTCACGCCGGCCACCTCCTGGCGGCGGGCGCAGCGATACCCGCCCACGCTCGGCGCGCGCGCGTCGCGGTCGAGCGCCTGCGCGTGGTAGTGCGGGCCCGTGAGCGAGAGCACGCCCCTCTCGTAGCCCACTCCGTACGACGCGTGAACGCGCTTTCCGTCCTCGATGAGCGGCAATCTCCGCACGAGGACGGTTTCGGCCCCGCGCGGCACGAATTTCCACTCGTAGCACTTCCCCGCCCTCGTGCCGGGCTCCGGCGAGAGGAGGAAGTAGGTCGTCCCGGCGGTCACCTTCTTCTGGAATGCGTCCGGCCCACCATCGGAGCGCTCGAAGCTCCACGTCACGAAGGACGGCGGGATCGACGTCACCTCCTCCTCGTCGAGCGTCGTCGCGCCTCCGCGGAGGAGCAGCCTCCCGTTCGCTCGTGCGATCCGGCGGGTGTTGCAGCTCCACGCGAGCGAGAGGACCGGCGCGGACGTCCATCCCATGAGCTCGACGTTCTCGTGGACCTGGGAGACGAAGTCACCGTGCCCGCGCGCCGCCTGGAGGACGTGGACCTCTCCACAGATGGTCACCGCGAAGCTGTCCTGGCTCTCCTCTTCCGGGAAGAGCTCCGTCGCGACCACGGCGCGCACGAGGCGGCTCTCGGGCGGAAACTCGGGAGGAACGGCGCGGACGAACGATCTCGTGAATCCCGACCTCTCGGCGAGCAGCCACAGCGTGCCCTTCTCGCGGCCCGGCTCCGGCAGCGCGACGCGCACGTAGCGAGCGTCGACGGGCTGGACGACGACCACCGCGCCGGGATGCGCGCGTCCGACGACCTTGCCGTCCGGCGACTTCAGATGGAGCTCGACCACGCGTTGCGCGTAGACGCGGCCCGTGAGCGCGGGCACCTCGGCGTGCGACGGCGTGCTCGGACGCGCCGCGGGCCGGAGGCTCGTCGCGGCCAGGGCGGACGCGAGGAGACCGAGGCTCGCGATGGCCCACCGCCAGCTCATGGCCTCGCCGCCGCTTCGAAGATGCGAGAGAGACCCTCGATGAGCTGCTCGTCCGACCAGCGCAGCGGATCGCCGACGCTCTCGACCATGCCCTTGAACGTGAGGACGCCGACCGCCGCGACGTTCGCGAGAAACGCCATCAGGCGCGGATCGACCTTCGCGCGTCCGGGCGCCCTCTCCCATTCGTCGGAGAGGCGCTTCGCGGTCCGCCCGTAGGCCATGTCGTTCCGCGGACGGATCTTCGCGAGCTGCTCCGCGCCCACGCGCACCGCGCCAGGGCCCGCCACCTGCCCCATCAAGAACACCAGGCGGAAGTCGTCCAGGTGCGTCGCGTACGAGCTCACCGTCTCGCGCACGATCGCACGGAGCGCCTCGCCGCCGTCGTTCGCGCGCTCCACGCCGTCGTGGACGGCCTGCGTCGAGCGCGAGAGGGCCTCGAAGACCAGCTCGAAGAGCAGCGCGTCCTTCGACGCGAAGTAGTAGTAGAGAGCCGCCTTCGTGAGGCCGATCTCGGCCGCGACGAGATCGAGCGTCGTGCCGCCCACCCCGTGCTTCGCGACGACGCGCCTCGCCGCGTCGATGATCTCCACGCGGGACCGCTCCCGACGGCGCTCGCGACGCGCGATCCGTGGCGAGGCCTCCGGCGCTGCCGCGTCTTTTTTCCGTGATCTCTTCGGGATGGCCACGCTCACATTCTACCCTCGAACGAATTCTTGACCAACGGTTAGTCAATTCTACCATCGGTCGACTCTGGTGTTACAACGTCGAGGATGAAGACCACCACGACCGAAATCGCCGACGGCATCTTCCGCTTCTCGACCTGCGTGGCGGAGGCCGCGCCCGGAGGCTTCACCTTCAATCAGTTCCTCGTACGTGCCGACGAGCCCCTCCTCTTCCACACCGGTCATCGCAAGATGTTCCCGCTCGTGTCGGAGGCGGTCGCGCGCATCGTCCCCCTCGCGAGCCTGCGCTGGATCACGTTCGGTCACGTCGAGGCGGACGAGTGCGGCGCCATGAACGAGTTCCTCGCCGCCGCGCCCCGGGCGGAGGTCGCGCACGGGATCACCGGCTGCATGGTCTCCCTCGACGACATGTGCGACCGCGCCCCGCGCAAGCTCGCCGACGGCGAGGTGCTCGACCTCGGCGGCAAGCGCGTCCGCCACATCGACACGCCGCACGTCCCCCACAACTGGGAGGCACGCGTGCTCTTCGAGGAGACGACCAGGACGCTCTTCTGCGGCGACCTCTTCACACATGCCGGAGACGGCCCCGCGCTCACGACGGACGACATCGTGGCGCCCGCGCTCGCGGCGGAGGAGCTCTTCAAGGCGAGCGCCCTCACCGAGGTGACGGCGCCCACCATCCGCCGCCTCGCGCAGCTCGACCCGCAGACGCTCGCGCTCATGCACGGCTCGTCCACGTCGACGGGCTGCTCGGACGCCCTCCTTCGGCTGGCGGACGGCTACGCGGCCAAGCTCACTCGCTGATCCTGGTGGCCGCAATCATGACCTGAACGACCTCGAGAACATCCCGTTCTTCCTTTTCGCCGGCGGGGACGCTCCTGGCGGCGCTATCGATCGTCCGAGCAAATACGTCCCGGAGGCATTTTCACGATCCACGGACGCGCCGGGCTCGGCTATCGGTGAATCGAGTGAACTACGTCGCCGACGTCTCTGCGCGCTCGAAGCGCCTCGCCATCGCGGCGCTCCTCGTCGCCGCGTGCACGGAGACGAAGGTCGCGACGACCACCCCCGAGGCGGCCGTCGACGCCGCGCCCGAGGCGGCCGCCGACGCCGCGCCCGAGGCGGCGCCGGAGGCGGCCACGACCGACGCGACGCCGGCCATCCCGCCGCGTCCGCTGCCGACGGAGGCGTCGATCCGCGCCGCCTTCAAGGGAACGAGCGCCAAGGGCCTGGTCGCGATGGTCGGTGACGGCGCGCGAGCCGCCTTCCCCATCGATTCGACGCTCTCTCCGGATCGTCCCGTCCTCGTCGCCTCGTTCACGAAGCTCTGGGTCGCGGTCGCCACGCTCCGTCTCGTGGCCCGGAAGGAGCTCGCCCTGGACGCCGAGATCAGATCCGTGCTGCCAGCGCTCGCCTCGAGGCCGTGGGCCGACTCCACCGTGCGCGAGCTCCTCGGCCACACGTCGCGCGTCCCCGAGCTCGATAATGGCTTTTTCACGCGCACCGACGTCGATTTCACCCGCCCCGCCGCGACGCTCGCCAGGGAGCTCTCCACCGCGACGGAAAAGCGCGGCGTCTGGAAATATCGAAATAGCGAGTACGCCATCCTGGGCGCGATCCTCGAGGCCCGGTCCGGAGCGACCGCGGCCGAGGCGCTCGCGAAGGAGGTCTTCGGCCCGTCCGGGATGACACGCGCGGGCATCGCGGTGAAGAGCGGCGGCTCGGAGCGCCCGGCGGCGGTCGACTTCGGGCCGATGGGGCGCGTACGTCCCGAGAACTTCTTCACCGCGGGGAATGGCTACGCCAGCGCGAACGATCTCCTCTCCTTCTTCGAGGCGCTCGACGGGGACAAGCTCCTCGACGCGGAGTCGAAGAAGCTCCTCTTCGACGGCGATCCCCGGCACGACCGCGCTGCCCTCGGCTGCTGGGCCTATCCGTACCCGACCTCCGACGGAGGGACGACGCTCCTCGTCGAGCGCCCCGGCAGCTTCGGCAACGTGAAGCTGGTCAGCGTGTTCTATCCGGAGACGCATCGCGCGCTCGTCTTCTGGACGGGCGACCCGATCGACGTCGGCAAGCCGCGCACGAAGAACAGCGTCGCGTCGAGGCTCGCCCGCACGCTCGCGGACTGATTCACGCGCGTTTCATACCGTGTCCACTCGCGCTTCGACTCGAGGCGTCATGGTGAACCGGGATGAAGATCCTCTACGGCGTCACGGGCGAAGGACTCGGTCACACCATGCGGGCGCGGGCGCTCGCAGAGGAGCTCACGGCGCAGGGACACACCGTGTGCCTCGCCGCCTCGAGCCGCGCGGCGCCCATCTTGCGCGGTCACGGCTTCGAGACCATCGCGATCGACGGGTTTCGCCTCGCGTATCGCCGCGGCGCAGTCGAGCGCGCGCGGACGCTCGCGAGCCTCGCCTACTCGGCGCCGCATGCCATTCGCCGCAACGTCGAGGCGGCGCTGGTCGACGCGCGCGCGTTTCGCCCCGACGCCGTCATCACCGACTTCGACTCGTTCAGCTACCTCGTCGGCTGGCTCCACGACGTGCCCATCGTCTCGTTCGACCACCAGCACGTCGTCGATCGCTGCCGGCATCCACGCGACGTCCTGAAGCGCGTATCGAGGGATTTTCGCGCCACGCGGGCCATCGTTCGCGCGAAGACGCCGGGCTGCTCGCATTTCGTGGTGAGCTCGTTCTTCTTTCCGCCCGTGCGCGTGGAGAAGAGCGCGTCCACCACGCTCGTGGGGCCGGTGCTGCGCCGCGAGATCGTCGACGCACGGCGCGAGCGCGGCGACCACGTGCTCGTCTACCAAACCTCGAACGGAGATCCGCGCCTCTTGCCATCGCTCCTCGCCAATGACCGCATCCGGTTTCGCGTCTATGGCGCGGGGCCCGCCCGGACCAGCGGCCACGTGGAGCTACGCGACTTCGACGAGCGTTCGTTCATCGAGGACCTGGCGACGGCGCGCGGCGTGATCGCCAATGGCGGTTTCACCACGATCGCGGAGGCGCTCTACCTCGGCAAGCCCATCCTGAGCGTGCCGATCCGGCATCAAGGCGAGCAGGAGCTGAACGCGGCGTGGCTCGAGGCGCTCGGCTACGGCATGCGCGCGCGACGCATCGACGGCGTCGTGGTCCGCGCCTTCGTCGAGCGCATCGAGGAGCGCGCGAGCGAGCCAGCGCTCGACGCGCGTCTCACGACGGGCCGCGCCGACGCCTTCCGCGCCGTACATCGGGCGCTCGCGGAGGCAGCTTGAGCCTCTACGACGTCGTGACCTTCGAGGAGTTCTGGCCGCGGTACCTGCGCCTGCACGCGAGGCGCGAGACGCAGCTCGCCCATGCCGCCGGCACGCTCTCCGCCATCGTGCTCGCGCTGGTCGCGCTCGCGTCGCGGCAGCCGCTATTGCTCCTCGCGGCGCCGCTCGTCGACTTCGCGATCGCACAGCTCTCCCACCGTCTCTTCGAGGGCAACGCCACGACGCCGTGGGCGCATCCGCTCTGGCACGCGCGAGCGGAGCTGCGCATGTTCCGGCTGGTTTGCATGGGCCGGATACCCCATTAGAATAGGTCGGTGCTGAAGCGGGGGCTCCCCATCGTCGGTGCGATCGCGCTCGGCCTCCTCCGGCTCAGCGACGCGTCCGCGTGCTCGTGCATGGCCCCACAGATCGCCATCGTCGGTCCCGATCGCGTGAGCGACGCGCCCCTCAACGCCCGCGTCCGCTTCGTCGTCCCCATACAGACCGCGCCGGCCGCGACCGCGGTCGTGCGCGTCTCGGACACGAGCGCCAAAGCCGACGTCGCCGAGCGGCGCTGGGTCGACGGCACCCAGATCTTCGTCGAGCTCACGCCCTCGAAGCCGCTCGGGCCCGACACGCGCTACGAGGTGGCGCTCGTCAGCAGCGACCCGAGCGCGTATCCGAGCACCACCGTCCTCGGCACGTTCAAGACGGGAACCTCCGCGGACACGACGCCGCCGAAGCTCGACTCCGTCGGCGCTGCGGTCGCGAAAGGCAACCTTCGCGCGGGCGGCGGAGATTGCACCATCCAGGGTCCCTGGATCGAGATCGCGAACGTCTCGGCGTCGGATCCGGGCCGGCCAGCGGCGCGTTTGATGTACGGGGTCTGGGCGGCCGACGCCGCCGGTCATCTGGATACGACGAAGCCGCCAGCCGCGCTCATATCCAAGTATCTCGACACGCTGACAATCGGGAAGAGATCGCTGTGCGATCCGCACGACTTCCCGATCTCGATGTCCGCCCCGTCGATGACGATCGCCATCGCGGCGGTGGACGAGGCCGGCAACACGAGTCCTCCCCGCCGATTGCCGAAGATCTCCCTCTCGGGCATCGGGGCGCATCCGTGAGGCGAGCCCTCGCGGTCGCCTTCTTCACCGTGGCGTGCGGCCCGGGTCGAGCGCCGAGCCCGCCGGTCGCGATGACGATCCGCCCCGTCGGCACGAGCGACGCCCCCACCGTCGCGACGGCCGTGGACCCGGAGACGGCAGAGGCGCCACTCCAGATGGCGTTCGCCGGCAACCGGCTCTGCGTGCGCAGCGACGGACGCGTCTACTGCCAGCCATCGACCGGGAGCCCCGTGTCACCGCTCGTGCAGGACGAGCTTCGTGTCGCCGGCGTGGAAGACGCCATCGATCTGTCGGGCAACCGTTCGCTCATGTGCGTCGCGACCCGGCGCGGCACCGTCATGTGCGCCGGCACCAACACCCACGGCGAGCTCGGCGCGCGCGCCGAGGACGAGGAGACCGATCACTTCGTCGAGGTCGTCGGGGTCGCGCACGCGCGACGCGTGGCGGCGGGGATCACGCATGCGTGCGCCCTCCTCGACGACAAGTCGGTGAAATGCTGGGGACGCAACGATCACGGCCAGACGGGGAGCGATACCTATTACATGCCCCAGGCGCGACTCCTCGCGACGGCCACCCTGGTCCCTGGCGTCAAGGCGGAGAGCGTCGCGGCCGGGAACGAGTCGACGTGCGCGCGGACGCCCGAGCGCCAGGTCGTCTGCTGGGGCATGCAACAAGACCAGGGTCCGAGGATGAAGGCAGCGCGCTGGACGAACGAGCGCCCCACGCGCATCCCCGACCTCGACGACGTCAGCGCCCTCCAGGCGCAGGACGAAGGCTACTGCGCGATCCGTCGCGGCCGCGTCCTCTGCTGGGGCCAGGCCCGGCGCCTCATCCCCGGCACCGACTACTTCGGCAGTGGCATCGTGTCCGTCGCCGACCTCAAGGACATCCAGCAGGTGGCGCTCTCGGACAGTCACGCATGTGCGCGGCACGGCGACGGTCGCGTGTCCTGTTTCGGATATCCGTATACCGGTGCGCTCGGTCGACCTCAGCCGTCCGACCCGACCAAGCAGTACGACGCAGTGACGCCGACCCTCGTGGAGCCCCTTCCTCGCGCGAAGTTTGTCGGCGCGGGAGGGACCCTGTCCTGCGCGCTCACCAGCAACAACGACGTGTACTGCTGGGGCCGCTGGTACACCGACGGCGGCACACACGACGAGCCGAGCCCCATTTCGATCCAGCTTCGCTGATACGCTGGGCCGCGATGCAAACCTGGGCCCTGAGGGCACCCCACGCGGCGCTGGTCGCGTTCGTGATGCTCGGCGCGTGTAGTGATGGATCGAACGACGACAGCCCCGCGACGAACGACGGCGGAGCGCCGCAGGGCACGAAGGATGGTGGCGGGGGCGGCGGGGGCGACGGCGGAGCCGCGACGGGCAACGATGGCGGGACGACGGGGAGCGACAGCGGCGACGGAGAGCCCATTCCGGTCTCGCTCTGCAAGAAGCCAAAGCCAGGCCCGACGAACACGGGCGTCAAGCCCGGCGTCACCCTGAAGGCGAGCAAGGGCATCAAGGTCACGAAGGACGGCGACGTGGTGGAGAACCTCGACATCGACGGTGAGATCGAGGTCGCGGCCGACAACGTCACGATTCGCAACGTGAAGATCACGAGCGGCTCGTACTACCCCGTTCGCTACGACGATCCACACAAGGGGCTCGTCATCGAGGACAGCGAGATCATCGGCACCTCCGATGACGTGACGTCCGCCGTGTCGTTCGCGCATTACACCGCGCGCCGCCTCAACGTGCATGGCAGCGCGGACGGCTTCAAGGCCGACGCAGACGTCCTCATCGAGGACTCGTGGATCCACGATCTGCGAAACGGGCCGGACCAGCACAACGACGGCGTGCAGTCGACGGGCGGCAAGGGCGTCACGCTGCGAAACAACAACATCTCGGGCGCGAGCAACGCCTGCGTGCAGACCGGCGACGAAGGCATGGTGTCCACCGAGGACCTCACCATCGAGTGCAACTGGCTCGACGGCGGCGGCTACACGTTGAACATCCGCGGCCAGGGCGCGACGAAGCCGAAGAACACGAAGATCATCAACAATCGCTTCGGCCGAAACAGCGGCTATGGTCCCTGGACGCTCGACGACCCGAGTCCCACCGTGACCGGGAACGTCTGGGACGACGACGGCACGCCCATCAAGTACGAGCCTTGAGCCGCATGAAATCGCGCTTCGGTCTCTTGCTCGTCGTCCTGGGCACCGGCGCGTGTCGCGGAAAGGTCGCCGGCACCGCTCCGCTCATGGGTCCCGGCACCGTCACCGCGCACGTCGTCGCCACGGGGCCGCTCCAGGTCTGGGCCGACACCGACGTTCGCTGGGTCGGCCCCAAGAACTCCAAGCCCGAGCTCGAATACGACGTCGAGCTGAAGCAAAACGGCAAGGACGTCGGGCGTCTCCAGTGCTCGACGTCCGACCGCTCCGGCACGAGCATCTGCGGCGGTCACACCAACATCATGGGCGAGCACAGCGCAGACTGCGAAATATCTCTCAATTGCCCATTCCCTTCGATCAGCGGCGACATCGAGGTGAAGGTGACGGGGCGGACCGGCGCGAACGTGAAGTCGGTAAAAAAGATGTCGCTCAACTTCCGCTCTCAGTGACCACGAAGACGAGCGCGTTCTCGTCCGTGACCTCCTGAACGTCGAGCGCTCGGCCCGGGAACGCGGCGCCGAGCGCGGCGAGGACGCCGGCGTCGGGCGGACGGATCAGATTGGCCACGAGCGTCCCGCCGGGGCGGAGGATCTTGCGAATCGAGCCGAAGAAGTCGGTCGTGGCCAGTTCGGGGGGAATGCCGTGGGCGTCGTAGAGATCGACGATGACGAGATCGTACGGTGAGGCCACGGCGAGGAAGTCGCGCGCGTCGGCGACGTGGAGCTTCAGACGCTCGGACTCGCCAAAGTCGAAATGGCTCCGCGCCGCCTCTGCCACCAGCGGCTCCTTCTCCACGACGTCGATGAACGCGTCGGCGTAGCGACGCTCGAACTGCATCGGGGCCACGCACGCGCCGCCCCCGAGGAAGAGCACGCGCCTGGGTCGAGGGTGCGTGCGCATCGCGCGATGAAACTCGCGCACGTAGCCGCCGCCGTCGCTGCGCGATTGAACGAGCTCGTCGCGTCCGTGAGCCAGGACCAGCTCGCGCACGGCGCCGTTCCGGCGCACGAGGACCTCGGTGCCGTCGGCGAGCGTGCCCATGCGCACGACGCGGCGCCCGCGCATGGTCAGCCACACCCGCAGGAGCGCCAGCACGATGAACGCAGCGCCGGAGACGGCGGTCATGCTCGTCACGACACTCAGGTTACTCTCCCCGCCGATGAAGCCGACGCCTCTCGAGCTCGTGGAGGGATCCAGCCGCAAATCATGGGCGATCTGGACCGTGACCGCCGACGCCGGACCGATGCGGACGGCCCGACCAGGAGAGACCGGGACATGACGATGCGCGCGGTGGTCCTGGAGGCCCCAGGGCCGGTCGAGAATCTCCACCTTCGCGACGTGCCGGTGCCGGAGGCCGGCCCGGGCCGCGTGCGTATTCGCGTCATGGCGTTCGGCCTCAATCGATCCGAGTACCACACGCGGATCGGTCTCGCGGACGGCGTGGTCTTCCCGCGGATCCTCGGCATCGAGGCCACCGGCGTCATCGACGAGCCCTCCGACAGCGGGCTCTCGAAGGGCCAGCAGGTGATGACGATGATGGGCGGCATGGGCCGCACGTTCGACGGGGGCTATGCGGACTTCGTGGTCGTCCCCTCGAGCCAGGTCATTCCCTTCTCGTCGCAGCTCGGCTGGGACGTGCTCGGCGCGATCCCGGAGACGCTCCAGACCGCCTATGGCTCGTGCACTGTGGGGTGCGATCTGCGCGCAGGGCAGATCTTGCTCGTACGCGGCGGCACCTCGAGCACGGGTCTTGCGGCGATCGCGGTCGGAAAGGAGCTCGGCGCCACCGTGTATGCCACCACGCGCCGCGCGTCGCGGGCCGATCTCCTGGAACAGCAGGGAGCGCTCGCGCTCGTCGATGACGGAGATGTCGCGGCGCAGGTGCGAGCACGTCATCCCGAGGGCGTCGACGCCGCCATCGAGCTCATCGGAACGCCGACCCTTCCCGATACGCTTCGCGCGACGAAGGTTCATGGCACGGTGTGCTTCACCGGCATGCTCTCGAACGAGTGGACGGTGAAGGACTTCTATCCAATCGGTTACCTGCCCACCGGCGTGCGGCTCACGGCGTACGGCGGCGACAGCGGGCACCTGTCCACCGCCGTCCTCCAGCGATTCCTCGACCGCATCGCCAGCGGCGCCGTCACCCTCGGGCCCATCCGCACGTACGCCCTCGACGAGATCCGCCGCGCGCACGACGACATGGAGCACAACCGCACGGTGGGGAAGCAGGTCGTCGTCCTCTAGGCTAGATGGCACGGCTCGATGCGATCCGTCACGGCGACGAGGCGGCCTTCGCCGCGCTGCCGTGCCTCCTTCATGCGATGGACCTGCTCTTCACGTCGAGCACGAAGGAGCCCGTTGCCGTAGACTGAGCCGCCATGCGCGCCGGCATCGTTCTCCTCGCGCTCGCGGCGTGTGCTACGCCAGCGCGCATGCCGGCGAACGAGCCCGAGTCCACGATTCACGCGCGGGCCCTGCTCGGACACATCGGGACGCTGTCCTCGGAGCGCTTCGAGGGCCGCGCGCCCGGGACATCGGGCGAGGACCTGACCGTCGAATACCTCCAGAGCGAGATGAAGAAGTCCGGGCTCGCGCCGGGGAACCCGGACGGGACCTGGGTACAGACGGTGCCGCTCGCGGCCATCACGTCACGCGCGACGCTCGCGTTCGATCGCGACGAGCTTCGACCCGTCGAAGACTTCGTCGCGTGGTCCCTGCGCACGACGCCGGAGGTCCGCGTCCGCGAGAGCGAGGTCGTCTTCGTCGGCCATGGCATCTCCGCGCCGGAGCGGGGCTGGAACGATCTGCAGGACGTCGACGTGAAGGGCAAGACGGTCGTCTTCCTCGTCGGCGATCCGTTCGGCGGCCCGATGACGTATTACGGCCGCTGGACGTACAAGTTCGAAATAGCCGCGAGGCTAGGCGCGGCGGCCGCGCTCATCGTCCACGAGACGGGCCCCGCCGGCTATGGCTGGAACGTGGTCTCCGGCGGGGCGAAGAATGCCCGTTACGAGATCGATGACGAAGGATCGCGGGATGCCCACGTGGGCGTGGAAGGCTGGATTCACGAGAGTACGGCGCGGAGGCTGATTCCCGACTTCGACCGCGTGAAGGCGGCGGCCAGGCGTCCGGGGTTTCGTCCGATCCCGCTCTCCGCGCGCGCCACGATCTCGATCGACAGCACGAGCAAGCCGCTGCTCTCGCGGAACGTCGTCGGCCGCGTGGTCGGGACCGACCTGAAGGAGGAGCACGTCGTCTTCAGCTCGCACTGGGACCATTTCGGCAGGAACGAGGCGGGCGTCTTTCACGGCGCCCTCGACAACGCGGCGGGGGTCGCCTGGCTCCTCGAGACGGCGCGCGCCTTCACGTCGCTGCCGGCCTTGCCGCGCCGCTCGATCCTGTTCATGGCAACGACGGCGGAGGAGTCCGGGCTCCTCGGCGCGAAGTTCTATGCCGCGCATCCCCTCTATCCGCTGGAGAAGACGGTCGCGAACGTGAACATGGATATTCCGAATCCGTGGGGACGCACCCGCTCCGTGGTGAGCCTCGGGCTCGGTCAGACGACGATGGATGCGATGCTCGCGGACGAGGCGGCGAAGCAGGGCCGCCAGGTGATCGCAGATCCGGAGGGCGAGAAGGGCTATTACTTCCGCTCCGACCATTTCGAGTTTGCGAAGCACGGCGTGCCCGCGCTGGGCTTCCTCTTTCCAGGCGCGGACTACCGCGACCAGCCTCCGGACTTCGGGAAGCACAAGCGGCAGGACTTCGTGGCGCACCGCTACCACTCCCCGAACGACGTGATCGCACCGGACTGGGACCTCGCGGGCATGGTCGAGGATACGGTCCTGCTCTTCCGCGTCGGCCGGCGTCTCGCGAACGAGGACCGGACCCCCGAATGGAGTCCGGGCGCGGCGTTTCGGCGCTAAGGTACGCGGCATTCGCCGATGATCGCGTTCGACAACAGCTACGCCCGCCTTCCCGATCGTTTCTACAAGCGCGTTCATCCCGCCAAGGTGCGCGCCCCGTCGCTCATCAAGGTGAACGAGGGGCTCGCGAAGGAGCTCGGCCTCGACCCGAAGGACCTCACCGCCGAGGTGGTCGCCGGCAACGTGGTCCCGGAGGGCGCGGATCCGATCGCGCTCGCGTATGCGGGTCATCAGTTCGGCAACTTCGTCCCGCAGCTCGGCGACGGGCGCGCCGTGCTCATGGGCGAGGTCGTGGCGGCAAACGGCGCACGCTACGACCTCCAGTGGAAGGGCTCGGGCCGCACGCCGTTCTCGCGCGGCGGAGACGGCCGCGCCGCGCTCGGTCCGGTGCTCCGCGAATACATCGTGAGCGAGGCCATGGCCGCGCTCGGCGTTCCGACGACCCGCACGCTGGCGGCCGCGCTGACGGGAGACGCCGTCGCACGGGAAGAGATGCTGCCCGGCGCGGTCCTCATCCGCGTGGCGGCGAGCCACCTCCGGATCGGTACGTTCGAGCTCTTCGCCAACCGCGAGGACGGCGACGCCGTCCAGTCGCTCGTCGCCTATGCGCTCTCCCGGCATTTTCCGAAGGTCACCGTCGAGGGCAGCCCCGCGCTCACGCTCCTGAAGCAGGTAATCGACGCGCAGGCCGCCCTCGTCGCGAGGTGGCTCGGCATCGGGTTCATCCACGGCGTGATGAATACCGACAACACGACCATCTCCGGCGAGACGATCGATTATGGCCCCTGCGCGTTCCTCGACGCGTACGAGCCGCGAAAGCACTTCAGCTCGATTGACCGCGCCGGCCGCTATGCCTTCGCCAATCAGCCGAAGATCGTGCAGTGGAACCTGGCGCGGCTCGCGGAGACGCTCTTGCCCTTGCTCGGCGACTCGGAGGAGCAGCAGGTGGAGACGGCGACGGTGGAGCTGAGTCGCTTCGTCGACGTGTTCGAGGCACGAAAGACGGAGATGTTCCGCACGAAGCTCGGGCTCTTCACGGCCGACGACGGCGATCGCGCGCTGGCAGAGGACCTCCTCGAGCGCATGGCGTCGGGCGGCGTCGACTACACGAACTTCTTCCGCCGCCTCTCGAACGGCAGCGCCGACGTCGCCTCGATGTTCGAGCAGCCCGGCGCGTTTCACGACTGGGAAGCGCGCTGGAGCGCCCGCTGCTCGAAGGAGGACGTGCCGGCCGAGCAGCGCGCGGCCGCCATGCGGGCCGCGAATCCCGCCTTCATTCCGCGGAATCACCGCGTGGAGGAGGCGATCGCCGCCGCCGCCATCAACTCCGATTTCGCGCCATTCGAGCGCCTCGTGTCGGTGCTGTCGAAGCCGTACGAAGAACAGCCCGAGCACGCCGCTCTCGCGGACGCGCCCGGGCCGGAGTTCCAGCAGGGGTATCGGACCTTCTGCGGGACCTGAGTCAGCTCACTTCGGGCCGGTCAGCTTGCAAGCCGAGTCGCACGACGCGGTCGAGTCGCACTGTTCGCCCTTGTTCGACTGGATACGCCCGTCGCCGCAATACGGGGCGAAGGTGCAGGCCTGGGTGCAGATGCCCGGACCGTACGCGGTGTTGACCGGCTGATTGCTGCCGCCGTTGTCGCACTGCTCGGGTCCGTTCTTGATGCCGTCACCGCAGTAGCCGGCGACCTGACAGTTGCTGGTGCAACCGCCGTAGCTTCCGTCATTGACGCCGTTGTCGCAGCCCTCGGCGGGGATGCCCGCTCCCGGATTGCCTGGATCCTTCACGCCGTTGCCACAGGTGTTGTGACAGTGCGCGTCGCACGAGTCGCCGGGCTTGCCGTTGTTCGCCCCGTGGTCGCACTGCTCGCCGGCGTTCACCGTGCCGTTGCCGCAGGTGACGTTGGGAATGAACGACTTGCAGTCCGTGGCGCACGAGCCAGGGGTGCCGTCGTTCTTGCCGTCGTCGCAGACCTCACCGAACGCGCCGTCGACCGCCTTGTCACCGCACCTGGGTGCGGGGAGACAGCGGTTGTTGCACTTGTCCGGACCGTAGTTGTTGGCGAGATTCTGCGCCGAGCCCTTGTCGCAGACCTCCGCGCCGTTGATCGTCCCGTCACCGCAGTAGGGCGCGAACACGCAGCCCACGCCGCAGGTGCCGTAGGTGCCGTCGTTCTTGCCGTCGTCGCACTGCTCGGTGCCGTTCGGAATGCCGTCGCCGCAGCGCGGACCGAACGTGCAGTTCGCATTGCACTTGCCATAGCCGCCGACGTTGTTGGCGGCGCCGTCATCGCACTCTTCGCCGGGCTGCTTCACGCCGTCACCGCAGCGAAGGGTGCAGTCCGCATTGCAGCTGTCCGCGCTCGCGCCGTTGGACGCGCCGTGGTCGCACTCCTCCGGCCCATTCTTGATCCCGTCGCCGCAGCGGGGGCCGAGCGTGCACGTGGTCGAGCATTTGCCGTAGGCACCGGTGTTGTTCGCGGTGCCGTCGTCGCAGCTCTCGGTGTTGCTGACCGTGCCGTCGCCGCAGTACGGGGCGATGACGCAGCCCGGCGCGCACTTCTGCGCCGCGCCGCCGTAGGTCGTCTGGTTCACGCCGTCGTCGCACTTCTCCGGCGGGTCCTGCTTCGTGTTGTCACCGCAGTACGGGCCGCGGCCCTTGCAGCCCGGGGTGCAGCTGCCGTACGAGCCGTCGTTCTTGCCATCGTCACAGATCTCGTCGCCAACGACCTTGCCGTCGCCGCAGATCGGCGTGCAGGCAGACTGAATCTTCACGAAGCCGCTGAGGGTCAGCTTGTAGTTCGAGTCGCAGGTGTGGCGCTCGGCCTGGAACATCGAGATGACGTAGAGCTTGCCGACCGTGAGGCCGAGCTCGACCGCCTTCGCGGCGTTGAGGGTCACGCTGCCGTTCTGCGCTCCATGAACGCCGCCGATGTCGACCGCGAGCTTGCCGTTGATGAAGACCCAGACGTCGTCGTCACCGGTGAAGTCGAACGTCTCGCCACCCTTGTAGGTGAACGGGAAGTGGAGCTCGCTGGTGAAGGCGAAGTTGTGGGGGCCGGTTCCGGCGCAGTTGTTGTTCGTCTCCGTCGTCGCGGGGGTCGCGTTCCAGCCGAGCCCGTTGACGGGGAAGAACGCGCCGCTCGAGAACTGGTAGACGTTCGTGGCCTGCTTCGCGAGCGTCAGCGTGGTCGGGTTATTGCCCGTGTCGAGCCACACCGTCTTGGCGTAGGGATTCGTGCTGGCCGGGGTGGAGCAGCCGACGTCGTGGTACCACCAGCAGAAGTTCTCCGCGTTGGAGAGCGTGGAGCCCGCCTTCTCGAAGATCGGCTTTCCGTAGGGCGCCGTCGTATCGAGATTGGCCTTCACGAGGCCGGTCTCACCCGCGATCGCGTTCTGGAAATCGGGGTGTCCGTTCGGCGAAGCCTTGTATCGCATGTCGCGATAGAGAATCGGGATCACGAGCGAGGGCGGGTCGGGCAGCTGCGTGTCGGTGCACGTCCAGCCCACTTCCTTCTTGCAGAGGTGGTTGCAGCCGTCGCCGTCGAGCGTGTTGCCGTCGTCGCACTCCTCCTGCTCGAACTTGAAGCCGTCACCACAGACCGCGGTGCAGGTGCCGCCGGAGCACTGCGGCTCGATCGCACAGGTCGGTGAGCAGCCGTCGTACGGCTTCAGGTTGCCGTCGTCGCACTGCTCGAAGCCCTCCTTGGTGCCATCGCCACACTTCGTGACGTGGCAGGACGTCTTCTTGTTCGCGTCCTCGCTGCACGCGTAGCCCGGGACGAGCTTGCAGTTGGCGTCGCAGCCGGGCGTGTTGCTGGCGGGCGTGGCGATGAAGCCGTCGTCGCACTGCTCGCTGCCGGCCTTGATGCCGTCGCCGCACTGCTTCGCGATGCACGGCGCGTTGGCGGCCGGGCACTGCCAGCCCGGCTCGACCTGACAGGAGGAGGAGCAGCCGTCGCCGCCGACGGTTGCGCCGTCGTCGCAGGTCTCGCTGCCGGTGACCTTCTTGTCGCCGCAGACGACGGTCGAGATGCACGGCTGGCCGGGGGTCGGACAGACGTAGTTCGGCTCGAGCTTGCAGCCAGGGGTGCAGCCATCATTCGGCTTGGTGTCGCCGTCGTCGCACTCCTCCTGCAGGTCGAGGCTCACCTTGCCGTCGCCGCAGAAGGCGATCTTCGTGCACAGCTTGCCCGGGTCCGGACAGGTATAGCCCGGCTCCACGCCGCAGTTCTTCGAGCAGCCGTCGAGGTCGTTGGAGTTGCCGTCGTCGCACTGCTCGGCGCCGGCGACGATCGCGTCGCCGCACGTGTTGGCGGGGACCTTCACGCACGGGCCGCCGCTGCCACCCACGTTCGGGCAGGTATAGCCCGCCTCGACCGCGCACTCGGCGGTGCAGCCGTCGCCGGGATCGGTGTTCGAGTCGTCACAGGCCTCGCCCGGGTCGACCTTGCCGTTGCCGCAGACCCAGATCTTCGTGCACGGGTTGCCGACCGCGGGGCAGGCCCAGCCCGGCTCGAGCTTGCAGATACCGGAGCAGCCGTCGCCCGGGACCGCGTTGCCGTCGTCGCACTCCTCGCCGTTCGCGCTCTGCAGGATCTTGTCGGCACAGAACTCGAGCACCTCGCACAGCTGGCCCGGCGTGGGGCAGGTGTAGCCGAGCTCGATCTTGCAGTCCGCGCTGCAGCCGTCGCCCGGCGTGGTGTTCTTGTCGTCGCACTCCTCGCCCGCGTTCACCGCGCCGTCGCCGCAGGCGGGGTCCGGGTCCTTCGTGCAGAGCTGTCCGGGCGTCGTGCAGGCATAGCCAGGCTCGGGATCGCAGCCCTTGGAGCAGCCGTCGCCGTCGTTCTTGTTGCCGTCGTCGCAGGCCTCGTTGCCCTGGATCTGCCCGTCTCCGCAGCTCACCGCGACGGTGTAGATGCAGCCCTTGCCCGCCGTGGGACACGTGTAGCCCGGCTCGATCGTGCAGGTGCCCGAGCAGCCGTCACCGGGGATCGAGTTGCCGTCGTCGCAGACCTCGGCGCCTTCGATCTTGCCGTCGCCGCAGACCGACGTCGGGTTGATCACGCAGACGTCGTTCCGGCATCCGCCGTCGTCATCGTCGTCATCCCCCGGAGGCGCCTGGCCGTCCCCGGACGAGCCGCCGATCGACCCGTTCGAGGAGGTGTTGGTGTTGGAGGCATCGCCGCCACCATCACCGTTGGGGAAGACGTTGTTACCGCCCTCGCTTCCACACGCGCCGAGCGCGATGGCGAGACCGGTCGCGATGAGACCAAGCGACAAGACATGGAGCGACTTACGCGGGCGTTGAAACACGTTCGTGTCCCTTCTTCGTCGGCACGCGCACGGGCGATCCCGGAGCACGGTGCGCAAGACGACAAACGAAACCTTATCAAAGCAAGAAGCGTGAACGCCAATACGAGTGCACGGGCGCCACCTACGCTCATTCTTCGGGATCCGGGATTCGCCGTCTATCGTCCGTTTTGTGGACAGGACCGAGCGCTCGCTCCTCGGGGGCGTCTCGTGGAACGATTTGCGGACTTTCCGTCTTCGGCCGGTTTTTGGTCTGCAAAGAGTTCAGGGAGGCCCTGCCGGGATCGGGACCGAGGTGCGAGCTTGCCCGACCGTCAAGACCGTGACGATCGCGCGCGGCACGCGACTTGAACGGACCACGGCTCGTGAAGGGTTGGTGGTTTGCGGCGGCGGCGGTGGCGTGTCTGCTCGGACGATGGCTCCTGAGTGGCCGCCAGGTCGACGCGACGCCGCTGCTCTTCGCCCTCGCCCCCGTGAACGCGATCTCCTTCGCCATCCGGAGGAAGCTCGCCTGGACCCGCGGGCCCGTCGTGCACGGCAATGAGCCCAAGGACGGACTCTTCGAGGGCTCCCGCGCCCTCGCACAACGTGAGCACCAGCTCTGCAAGCGCTACGACCTCGAGCGCCTCCGCGGCGCCTCCACGGTGCACGCCTATCGCGAGAACCTCTACGTGCTCGACATCCTCGATCGCCTCGCGCTACCGCCGCAGGAGCGCGTTCGCGCGCTCGACGTCGGCAGTCAGGACTTCCGCTACGCGTTCGCCCTCGCGCGGTGGCTCGGTCGCATCGCCGACGACATCACGCTCACGGGCATCGAGCTCGAAGGTCATCGCGTCTACGACGACCTCCATTCACGCAAAGAGCACGCGGAGGCGTTCGCGGCCGAGGTCGACGGCGCCAGCGTCGACTATTGCGTCGCCGACTTTCTCCGCTACGAGGCGCCCGCCGCTTCTATCGACGTCATCTCTTTCTTCTTTCCCTTCGTCCTCGAATACGCGCTGGTGCGCTGGGGACTGCCGCGAAAGTTCTTTTCCCCGAAGCGCATGTTCGATCGCGCCTATTCCCTGCTCCGGCCCGGCGGGACCGTGATCATCATGAATCACACGGAGGCGGAGCGGGTGCGCCAGGTCGAATTGCTCCACGAGTGCGGCTTCGTCATCGAGTCGAGTGTGCGCGCGGAGAGCAAGCTCGTGGACTATGCCGCCGACGTGCCCGAGCGGTCGCTCACCGTCGCGCGCCGTCCTTCGTAATCGCATATCCTCGCGCCCATGGCCGTCCCGGCGTGGGCCTCGTTCTATCAGGACGCCCCGTGGGGGCACTTCCTGAACCTCGTGAGCGACGCTCTCCAGACGCGCGGCCTCGGACACGAGGTCGACGGCGACGCCGGCTGCGTGCGCCTCGCCGACGGACGAACGCTCGGTCTGTCGAACCTCGCGCAGATGTGCCATCGCCTCCCGTGGGACCGGTGGCCCGGCCTCATCGACCATCACTTCGGGATCGCGCTTCGCGCCACGGCGCCCGGCAGCGGCGCCGAGGACCTCGCCGGGAGCTTCGAGACGATCCGCTCGACGCTCAAGCTCCGCGTGTGGCACCGGGAGACGGCGCCGAGCGCACCGTTCGTGTCGTGGGACATCGCAGACGACCTCCTCGCCGTGCTCACGCTCGACCAGCCGGAGATGCTCACGACCGTGAGACGCGACGACGCGGTGAGGTGGCCGGCGTCCCGCGCGGACCTCTGGCACCTCGCGCTCGCCAACGTCCGCGCGGAGGGCCTGCTGCGAGCGCCGGCGCTCGACGTCGGTGACGGCGCGATGGTCCACGTCGTCGAAGGCGACCGGACCTACTGCGCGGCGTCTCATGTGCTCTTCCTCGAGGCGTATGTCGGCCCGTCGACACCGTCCGGCTGCGTGGTGGCGGTTCCCCGCCGGCACACCTTCGTGTTCCATCGCATCGAGGACCGCCGCGTCGTCGTCGCCGTCCAGTCCATGCTCCAGGTCATCCCGACGATGTGCCATGAGGGTCCTGGCTCCATCTCCCCTTCCCTCTACTGGTGGCAGCCCGGCCATGCCCTGACGCGCCTCCCTGCACAAGTCGTCGGAAACACGCTCGAATTTTACCCGCCGCCGCCGTTCGTCGAGATGCTGAACCGCCTGCCGCCGCGGACGTGAGCGTGCTATGAAGCCGCGCGCCCATGCAGCACATCAGCCTCTCCGATCCGACGTTTACGCAGGCCGAGGAGAGCTGGTTCGAGCGCCTGTCGCTGAGCTTCATCAACGACGTCCGGGACGTCCCGTTCGTCCGTTTGCTCCTCCTCCTGTCGTTCACGATGGTGCCGAGCGGCATCGCGATGTTCGTCTTCGGATTCCGCTGGTGGCACGCCGCCCTGCACGACGTGGGCGTGGCCTGGTTCATGGGGCCGTACATCCTCATGCTCCACAACACGAGCCACCGGAAGCTCTTCAACAAGAAGTGGGCGCGCCTCAACCACTACATCCCGTGGTTCCTCGGCCCGTTCTTCGGCGAGACGCCGGACACGTACTTCGCGCATCACGTGGGCATGCACCACCCCGAGAACAACCTCGCGGACGACGTGTCGACGACGCTGCGGTACCGCCGCGACTCGGTGTGGGGCTTCACGCGCTACTTCAGCCGCTTCTTCTTCGGCGTCATCTTCGAGCTCCCGCGCTACTTCGTGCGCAAGAACCGCAAGTCGCTGGCGGTGAAGGCGGTCGCGGGCGAGCTCATCTACTTCGCGATCGTCATTCCGCTCGCCTACTTCGTCGACTGGCGCGCGGCGCTCGCCGTGTTCATCGGCCCGTATCTCCTCACCCGCCTCCTCATGATGTGCGGGAACTGGGGCCAGCACGCGTTCGTGGACGAGGCGGCGCCCGGAAACTGTTACCGGAACAGCATCACGTGCATCAACGTCGGCTACAACCGCCGCTGCTTCAATGACGGTTATCACATTGGCCATCATCTCAAGCAGACGCGGCACTGGACGGAGATGCCGGAGGAGTTCTCGCAGAACATCGGCACGTACGCGAAGGAGCGCGCGGTCGTCTTCGCGGGCATCGACTTCTTCATGGTGTGGCTTTACCTGATGCTCGGCCGGTACAACTGGCTCGCCAACGCGTACGTGCAGCTCGACGAGGAGAACAAGCTCTCGAAGAGCGAGATCATCGAGCTGCTGAAGAGCCGCACGCGCTGGACGATGGACTGCTAGGTCCTCACTCCGCCGCTTCAGGCTATCTCCACGTCGATGACCCAGGACGATTCAGCGGCTCGACGTCAGGCGTCGGCGCCGCCGCGCGCGCGGACGGAGGCCGCGGCGGCAAAGATGGCCGCGAAGGCTCCGCCGATGAACGAGGCCGTCGGTCCGAAGTGTTGATAGAGGGCGCCCCAGAGCAACGGCCCGATCGCGCGGGCGAGGCTGCCGGACGCCTGTGAAAAACCGAGCACGGTCCCTTGCTGGGACGGGCCGGCGAAATGGCTCGCGAGCGATGCGAGCTGCGGCTGCGTGAGCCCGACCGCGGTGGCGAGCATGACGATGCCGACGACGAGGCCGGCCGAGACGGGGGTAAACCCGATCGTGCCGAGCGCGGCGGCGGCGAGGAGGCCGGCGCCGAGCACGACGTTGGCGGAGGAGACCCGCCTCGAGACCGGCCCCACGATCACGAACTGCGTGACGAGCGAGACGAGGCCGAAGAGACCGAACAGATCGCCGACGCGGTCCTTGCCCCACTGAAATCGGTCGCCCGCGAGCAGCGCGAGCGCAGTGGCAAGGTTCGTCATGTAGAGGAAAGAGAGGAAGTAGAGCCCCATGACGATCACGATCTTCGGATTCGACAGGAGCGCGCCGAGCGAGAGGCGCGGGCGCGCGACCGGCTTCGCCTTCGGGTCATCGGAGACGACGGCCGGGTTCGTCTCGGGCAGGAACACCATCACGCCCGCGAGCGCGACGAGCGCCATGCCCGCCGCCGCGAGGGGCGGCGCGATCTCGCCGAGGGCGCTCGCACGACCGCCGATCCACGGCCCGAGCATCATGCCGAGGCCGATGCCGGCGCCGAGGCGTCCCATGGCGCGCACGCGCTCGGGACCGCTCGCGATGTCGGCGATCGCGGCCTGACACGCGCCGATGTTCCCCGAGGTCGCGCCGGCGATGAGGCGCGACACGAAGAGCAGCCAGAGCGCGTGGCGCGACGCGGCCACCGCGAACACCATCATCGCGATGACGTTGGCGACGAGGGACTGCACGATGACGCGACGGCGACCGTAGCGATCGGAGATGCGCCCGAGGATCGGGGTCGCGACGAGCTGCGACGCGGCGAACGACGCGAGGAGGACACCGACCATCTGCGGCGTCCCTCCCATCTCCGCGATGTACGAGGGCAGGAGCGGGAGGATGATCCCGAAGCCGACGAGGTCGAGGAACACGGTGAGCGTCAGGAACGGCAGGATGCGTTCGAGACGGACGCTCGGGGTGGGGGTCGACTGTTCGGCGGCGGGGTCGACCATCGGCCCGCCATTCTGGCACCGAGAGATGTTCTTGAGACCCATCAATCGTCCGGAACGCGTTGCGTTTCGCCACGCACAAAGGCACGTAGGCGCCCATGATTCGTCGCCGCCTCCTCCCGGTCGCCACGCTCGCCCTCGTCCTCGTCGCCTGCGCGACGGAATCGGGGTCCGACGACCCGAGCGAGGGCGTCTCGAGCGATCTCGGCGCGAACGTGCCCGTGACCGTCATCCACAACGACCGGGCGCTGCGGCAGAAGGGGCGCCCGGACGAGGTCCTGGCGGGCCTGGTCCGCTCCAGCCTGAACCTCGGCGGAATGCGCGAGGCGAAGGTCGAGGAGATCGCCGCCGAGGACGGCAGCACGCACCTCGTGGTGCAGCTCCTGACGGAGGGCTTCCACAAGCTCACCATCACACGCCTCGATGTCGACGAGACCAACAAGATCACGCGTATCAGCCCGAACTACATCCGCACGGAGGAGGAGCAGGTGCACGGCACGACCGCGCCGACCTACCACTGCCCCGATCCGGAGGTGCAGTTCGTGACCCTCTGCCCGAACAACATCGCGTCGGAGATCGGCTGGGCGAACGAGGCGGGTGACGCGGCCGAGGCGGCGGGCCTGAAGACGGTGCGCCTCATGAAGTCCCAGGCGACGCACGACGCCTGGCTCAACTACATGGCGTGCCCGAAGCTCGTCGGCAACTTCTACGACGGCGACGCGAACACGAACGAGATCGTCGTCTACGACGGCGCCATCACCGCGCGCGAGTTCGCGGCGAGCGTGAGCTTCAACCTCGAGGTCACGAACATCTGGCTCGCGTGCCAGGCCTACAACGACCCGATGCTCACGGCGGTGCAGAAGACGGCCAAGAGCCAGAAGTACGCCGCCGGCATCAACGACCTCGCCGTCGGCCCGTCGGACAAGGCGGCTGTCTGCGCGATGAAGGCCGCCATCGCGGGCAAGCCGATGACCCAGTCGTTCCAGGATTGCTACACGCAGCTCGATCGCCCGAGCGACCACTGGGGCTTCGGCGGCGACGGCTCGGACTTCTTCGGCAAGCCCCCGCCCGCGACGAGCACGCACACGCCCTGATCCGGGCAGGGACGCGCGGGTTGCCCCGCCTCTCGTGATCTGCTGGAGTTTTCTCATGCGCGAAGCTTGGCTGCGGGTCGTGGATTCGCTCCTCCGGCCTGCGCGGCCCCGGCTCGCGGAGTGCCGCGCCGAGGCCGAGCGCATGGCGCAGGCGTTCGCGAGCGAGCGCGCGCGCGCGGTCGCCGACTGCGAGCGCCGCATCGAGGCGCTCCGCGCCGAGGTCTTCGCCGCGAAGAACGGCGTCGTCACCGCGAGCATGACCGCCCTCGAGCGCGAGTGGCGCCGGCTCTCGCGCGGCGATCGCGACGGAGAGCTCATGGACATCTGGGCGCGCATCGCGCCAAGATCCTGGGTCGATCGGAAGCGCTGGCGTGACGCGCCGCAGCTCGAGACCGCCATCCTCCTCGCCGCCGATCCCGAGGGCGTCGAGCAGGCCGAGTCCGCGATCGGCGGAGCGCGCGTCCGCTGGCGCCCGCTCGGCGAGGACTTCGAAGGCATGCCCGAGCTCGTCGGCGGTCATCTCCTCGACGAGACGGTCCAGGCCGCCGTCCTCGCCCGTTTCCCGGAGCGCCCGCACCTCGCGCGCGCCGTCGCCCTCGCCGCTCGCGCGGACGCCCGGCGCTACTACGACGTCTGGCGCGCCGGTTACGTGGTCGGCGGATCCGACGACTCGTCGGTCACGCTCGAGCTCCCCGCGGCATAGATCTGCAGCCAGGACCTGGGCGCGCCGAGCACGTGCAGCGACGGATGGCGCGCGCGGTCGAGCGTCCCCGCGCACACGAAGCGAGGCGCGAGGGCGTCGACGCGCACCATCACCGCCTCGAGCACGGTCCCCGTGAATGGCAAGTACATGAAGACGACGTCCGCGCGCGCCGGCCACGGCGCGGTGCGGGCGTCTCCGCACGTGAAGGCCGAGCGGAGGCCGAGCGCCCGCGCCGCATGTGTGGCCTCCGCGTGCAACACCGCATCGAGCTCCACGCCCACCGCCGTCGCCCCCGTGAGGAGCTCCGCCAGCATCACCGCCTTGCCGAGCCCCGCGCCGATATCGAAGAACGTCTCCCCTGCCCTCAGGCCGGTCGCGTCGAATGCGTGCACAATCTCCGCATATCCGCTCGGCAGGTACGGGATCTGCTCCGGCCCCGGCGTCGACTCCTCGAGGGGCGGATAAGCGATCCCGAGCACCTCCTCGACGAAGTGATCGCGCCCCTCCCCGTCCACCTCCGGCTGCGCGTCGAAGATCGAGCGGAGCTCGTCGCCGCGGAGCCCATCGACGATGCGCGCGCGAAGCGCTCCGTGTACGCGCGCGGCCGTCTCCACGAGGAGCGGATGCAGAGTCACGAGCTCTCCGCGCTTCATGCGGATGACCCCGTCGGCGAAGGCGCGGTCCGCCACGCCGCCGCCCTCGATCAGCGCGCGGAGCTCACCGACTTGCAACGGTGTGCGCCGTGTACCAGCGGCGCTCCAAGGCCATGTCCCATGATGCACGACCGCCGCGGGGAATCGGTGAGGAATCGGTGAGCCCCGGCGAAGGAAGGACGCGAAGAGCGCGAGGGCCGCACCCGCGCCCGACCGCGCGGAGGCGCTCATGTCATTTCGTGCCAGTCGCGCCGACGGCTGAAGCGCCGCATCTTCCTGGTCAGCGGAAATCCCCCGCTCCCTTCACTCGACTGGAGAATGACCATGACCAAGACCCACTTCATCTCGCTCCTCGCTCTCTCTGTCGCCCTCCTGGCCGGCTGTTCCAGCGGTGACGGCGAGATCACGGTCGAAGGCTCGAAGACCCCGCTGACCGACAACGCGAACGACGACGCCGTCACGGTCACGGTGAAGGACGCCCCCGAGGAGGGCTATCCGCTCGAGAAGATCGTGGTGAAGGCGAAGGCGCCCGACAAGGACGCGATCGACCTCGCCTGCACCACGAACGACGTCAACACCAACCAGAAGCTCGACAAGGGCGACACGCTCTCGTGCAAGGAAGGCGAGACGAACGTGCTCGGCGCCGATCTGGCGGGCAAGGAGATCGAGATCGAGCTCCACGCCACCGTCGATGGCGAGGACACCCTCGTCGGCGGCGCGACCTGGACCGCGGCCGCGAAGTAGCAAACCGCCGCGTTTCGGGGTACTGACGAAATGTGAGCGATGACGAGGCCCGTGCGATTCTCGATCTCTGTGAAGGCTCGAAGTCGAAGGCCTTCGCGATGGTCGAGAGTCAGCTCGCGGTCCTCGTGCTCCGCACGCAAGTCGTGCTCTCGCTGAGCGGCATCGTCATCACGGTGACCGGCTTCTCGGGCCGGGCCATCGCGGAGACGAGCCTCCTCGCGCGCATCTGCATCATCAGCGGCCTCTTCCTCGTGCTCTTCGCGGCGGCGGTCGGCGTCGGCGGTGTGCTTCGCCTCAAGTGGCTCACCCAGACCATCCAGGACGACATCCTCGCGACGCTGCGCGCGGGCATCGCGCTCCGCGATCGGAAGAGCCGATCGCTGCGCGCTGCCCTCGCGCTGTTCATCGCGGGCTTCGGCCTCTATTGCACCGCCATCGCCCAGCTCCTCGCGCGTTGATCACACACGGGGCGGGTCCGTCTCGCGCTCGTGGTGGCGGTGGCGGCCGATCGCCTTGATGAACTCTGGCACCGCCTTCGGTCCCGGACCGCGCACGAGCAGGCCGGGATCGCGCGCGTCGGACGGAGCTCCCGCCTTCGCGAGGAGGTCGGCGCCGGCGCCGAGCGCCAGGATGGTCTTGGCGTGGCGGTACTGGTCCTTCACGAACTCGAGCACGTTGCCGATGCCCGCGAGCGACGCGATGGCAGACTTTCCGTCGGGGATCGCACACGCGTCGAAGAGGACGGACGGCATCGTCTCGAAGGTCACCTCGACGTCGATCTCCCCTTGCTTCGTCTTCACCGTCCCGAGGCGCGCGCCGACAAAGCGCGGGATCGCGCCCTCGGCCGACAGCGCCGCGTGGATCGCCTCGGCGCCATCGATCCCGTCGGCGACGAGCACCGCGACGCGACGCGTACGGATGCGGCCGTCGCCGGGGAACGCGGTGAGCGACAGTCGCGACGAGACCTCGACCTCGGGAGGCAGCGGGCGCTTGATCGCTCTCGGCATCGGCTTCGGCAGGTCCATCCCGAGCTCCCGGGCGAGCTTCGTGGCGAAGTCGCGATCGACGTTGAGCAAGCTCGCGACCATGCGCTCGCGAATCGCCGGGACCTGCACCTTCGTCAGCTCGAAGCGGAACGCGCGCAGGATATGCGCTTGCTCCACGGGCGTCTGGCTCCGGTAGAAGAGCGCGGCCTGCGAGTAGTGGTCGGCGAACTTCTCCGGCTTGCCGCGAACCTTGTCCTCGACATTGGGGTCGCGGAACGAGGTAAACCCTCTCATGGCGCCGTTCTGGAACGGACATCCGCCGCCGAGCGAGTTCGGCTCGTACGCCACCCGACCGCGATGGATGGTCTGGCGATGCATCCCGTCCCGCTGGTTGTTGTGGACCTGCGCGACGGAGCCGTTGATGGGGAGCTCGTGGAAGTTCGGCCCACCGAGGCGCGATATCTGGGTATCGACGTACGAGTGAATTCGTCCCGCGAGGAGCGGGTCATTCGTGAAGTCGAGCCCGGGCACCACGTGAGCGACGCAGAACGCGACCTGCTCCGTCTCCGCGAAGAAGTTGTCCGGATTGCGATTCAGGACGAGCTTCCCGATCGGCTGGACCGGGACGAGCTCCTCCGGCACGATCTTCGTCGCGTCGAGGAAATCGAAGCTCCATTTCTCGGTCTGCCTCTCCGAGAAGATCTGGACGCCCATTTCCCACTCCGGAAATGCGCCCGCCTCGATCGCTTCCCAGAGGTCGCGCCGGTGAAAATCGGGATCGGCGCCCGAGATCTTCACCGCTTCGTCCCAGTCGAGCGAGTGCGTGCCGAGGAGCGGGCGGAAATGGAACTTCACGAGCATCGATCTTCCTTCCGCGTTCACGAAGCGGAAGGTGTGGACGCCGAAGCCCTGCATCATGCGGTAGCTGCGAGGGATCGCGCGATCGGACATGACCCACATCAGCATGTGGGTCGACTCCGGCATCAGCGAGACGAAGTCCCAGAACGTGTCGTGGGCGCTCGCCGCCTGTGGCATGCCGTGGTGCGGCTCGGGCTTCACGGCGTGGACGAGGTCGGGAAACTTCATCGCGTCCTGGATGAAGAAGACGGGGATGTTGTTCCCGACGAGGTCCCAGTTTCCTTCGTCGGTGTAGAACTTGATCGCGAAGCCGCGGACGTCGCGCGCGGTGTCGGTCGAGCCGCGCTCACCGGCGACGGTCGAGAACCGGACGAAGACCGGGGTGCGCTTGCCCTTCTGAGCGAAGAGCGACGCGCGCGTCACCTCGCTCAGCGAGTCATAGCACTCGAAGTAGCCGTGGGCTCCGGAGCCGCGGGCATGGACGATTCGCTCGGGGATACGCTCGTGGTCGAAGTGCGTGATCTTCTCGCGCAGGATGAAGTCTTCGAGGAGCGCCGGTCCGCGAAGGCCCGCCTTGAGCGAGCTCTGGTTGTCCGCGACGGGTACGCCGTGGTTCGTCGTCAACCCTTGCCCGGAGGAGTCCGCCCGCACACGGTCGAGCGGGAGCTGCCCGGCGCTGAAGCCGAGGCGTGGCTTGCCCGAGCCCGTCTTCGGGGAGGCGATCGTCTCCGTGAGCGTGCTCCCCGTCACCGAGGGATCGGGCGGTGTCGCGGTGGCCCCGGCCGGAGGCATCGGCGCCGCGCGTCCGTACTCCGCGGCCTTCGTGGCGTTGAACGGCATCGCGTCGGCGAGGGCGCCTGTGCCCTCGAATTTACGCTGAGGCAGGTCCCTCGAGCCGGACCCTCCTTTCCTGGACGGACCACTGATCGTCGAACGCGCGCTCGTCTTCTTGGAAGCCATCGACCCTCCTGGGCAGGGTCGCGCGCTGAGGCAAGGGTCGTTCCGGCGCGCGAATCGCCGCGCATTCGCGGGATCGAGGAGCGAGGGTCACACGTCGCGACTGGGGCGTTTTGGGTACTAAGCGACAAACCTGGTCGGAAGGAGCTTCGCGAGGCGCTCCCGCCAGATCGGGGTGCGCCATCGCGTCGTGAAGCAACGCTCGAGGACCTCCAGCATGATGGAGGCGGCGGTGGATGCACCGGGGGAGGCACCGAGGAGCGCAGCGATCGATCCGTCGGCGCTCGTCACGACCTCCGTGCCGAACTTCAGCTCGCCGAGGCCGTTGCCGTCCGCCTTGATGATCTGAACGCGCAGCCCCGCGACCTGAACCTCCCAGTCGTCGGGCTCCGCGGCCGGGTAGTACCGACGCAGGAGCGAGATGCGCTCGTCGATGGAGAGCATCGCCTGCCCGACGAGGTACGCGGTGAGGTCGAGGTTCTCGAGGCCGGCGCTGAGGACGGAGCCGACGTTGCTGACCCCGACGGAGCGGAGCAGGTCGAGCCACGAGCCCTCCTTCAGGAACTTCGTCGTGAAACCCGCGTAAGGGCCGAAGAGCAGCTCCGGCTTGCCGTCGATCCACCGCGAGTCGAGGTGCGGCACGGACATGGGCGGCGCGCCGACCTCCGCCTTGCCATAGACCTTCGCGAAGTGACGGCCGATGACGTCGCGATTCGTGCACCGGAGCCACTGACCGCTGACGGGAAACGCACCATAGCCGACCGCCTCCGGGATCCCGCTCTTCTCGAGGAGCGAAAGCGAATATCCGCCCGCGCCGATGAATACGAACTTGGCGCGGACGGTGCGCTCCTCACCGCTCGCGAGATCGCACACGTCGAGGCACCACTCGTCCTCGTCGCGGCGGAGGCCGCGGACCTCGTGCTCGAGGTGCAGGTCGCAGCCGTCCTGCTTCGTCATGCCCGCGACCATTGCGCGCGCGAGGGCGCCGAAGTTGACGTCCGTGCCGCGCGCCATGAGCGTGGCCGCGACGGGCTCGCTCCGGTCACGGCCCTCCATGACGAGCGGGATCCAGTCCGCGATGCGCCCAGGGTCCTCGGAGATCTCCATCCCCGCGAAGAGCGGCGAGTCGATCAGCTTCCGCTGCCGCGCGCGCAGGAACCGCACGTCGCGCTCTCCCCACACGAAGCTGAGGTGCGGGACCGGCCGCACGAACTCCTTCTCCTCCGGGAGGTCGCCGCTCGCAGAGAGCGAGCGCCAGAGCTCGAGGCTCGTCGCGAACTGACCCGCGATGTGAATCGCCTTCTTGCAGTCGACGCCGCCGTCCTCGTTTGCCGGCGTGTAATTGAGCTCGCAGAACCCCGCGTGCCCCGTCCCGGCGTTGTTCCACGCGTCGGAGCTCTCGGCCGCGGCGCGGTCCAGGCGCTCGTAAATTCCGATGCGAAGCGAGGGCTCGAGCTTCCGCAGCAGCGTCCCGAGGGTGGCGCTCATGATGCCGGCGCCGATGAGCGCAACGTCGACCGTCTCCCCGTTCGTCATCTCGCGATACTATCGCGGTCGTGCGTGCCCTTTGGCTTCTCCTGCTGGTCCCCGCCGCGATGGGGGCGTGTGGCTCCGGCGACGGCTCGAGCCCGGGCGCGCCGGACGGCGGCGCCTCCTCCGGCTCGTCCTCGGGCGCCACGAACGCCAACAACCACCTGCCGGGGGGCGGCTCCGCCGCGGAGGCAGGCGCCGACGGCGATGCCCCGCCCGGCACCGATCCCTGCGCCACCCTCCTCACGCTGCCGGCCGCCCTGCCCTCCGCCGCGAACACCGGCGTCCCGACCGGGATCGCGCTCACCGCATCGGGAGACATCGAGGCCGATACGCCAGGCATGGTCATCGAGGCCAAAGACGTCACGGGTCAGATCCTGGTCAACGCGAACGACGTGACGATCAAGAACAGCAAGGTCCACTCGAAGGGTGGCGAGAACGACATCGCCATCAAGATCAAGGACGGCGTGAAGGGCACGAAGGTCCTCCACTCCGAGGTCTACACCGAGACCGGCGGCTACGTTGGCTTCCTCGGCGGCGACGCCTTGGTCTGCGCGTCGTACTTCCACGGCTGGGAGAACGCCCTGACCGTCGGAGGTGGCATGATCATCCAGGCGAGCTTCATCGAGAAGCTCGCCTCGGGCCAGACCGGACCCCACTTCGACGGGATCGAGATCTACGGCGGCGGGAGCGCGACGAAGGTCGTCGGCAATCACATCCGCATGACGGACGCGAAGGGCGAATGGCTCGGCGAGACCGGCGCCATCAACCTCACGGCGTATCAGGGCGACATCGACGATGTCGAGATGAACGGCAACACGCTCGGCGGTGGCTCGTACACGCTCTACGTCGACGAGCAGAACGACTCGAAAGCGACGAACGTGAAGATCACGAACAACACGTTCTACAAGGCCACCGCCGCGTACGGGACCCACCTCATCCGGCGCGAGGCTTCCGTGACCGTCTTCACCGGCAACCGCACGGACGACGGGAAAGCGGTCGAGAAATAGGATGCCGGACTCGCTCCGCGGCGCTTACGACGCGATCAAGGCGCGCGCACGCGTCATCGCAGGAGCGCCGGGAGACATCCTCCCGCGCGTCGCCGCCCATCGCGAGATCTATCTCGATTCGAGAGGCAATCACGCCTTCCCGCTCATCGCGCTCCACGGGGCGCTCTGGGGCTACGATTTCTTCGAGGTCACGGGGAAGCTCGGAAACCTGATCGCATATCGCTACTTCCTCGACGAGGAAGAGAAGAAGACGCGGCACGCGATGCTGGATGCCTTCGCGGAAGGCTTCAAGGCCGTCAACCGCGAGGTCTTCGTCGACACGTATACGAACTACCACTTCACGAAGGCGCACGGGCGGGAGGCGGGCGCGGCGGAGCTCGTGCACGGCGAGCTGCTCGAGGCTTTGAACGACGTGCACGCCGCGGCGCGCGCGGGCTCCGAGCTCGACGAGGGCCAGAAGCGGCACGTCTTCCTGAAGTCGCTCGAGCTCGAGCAGGAGGTCACGGTCGCACCGGGCATCGCCCGCGAGATCGCGAAGTTCGATTGCCCGATCCTCCGCGCCCTCTGCCTGAAGCCGATCGTCCGGTTCTCGTACTTTCCGATCTGGCGTCGCTTCTACTTCAAGGATTTCTCGGACAAGGCGGAGCGCATCGAGCGCGCCATCCGCGCCTTCGACATCGCCGCCGATCGCGGGTGGGACGAGGTCCTCGAGGCGATGAACGGCTACTCGTCGTCGGGCTCGAACTCCTCGTCGACGACCTCACCCTGAGCCGCCCCCGGCATCTGCATACCTCCCAGGAGGTCGGCGATCTTCTGCTGCATCTGCTCCATCATCTTGCCCGCGTCGTACGACGTCATGGCCTGCAACGGCACCATGGGCTCGAGGATGGGAACGAAGAGCGCCCGGTCCGCGATCTCGGCGATGACCGCGTCGTAGTTGGTGGCCGCAGGCTCGAGGTCGTCGGGGAAGAACGCGAGGCCGCGCGGATCGTCGTGGAGGTCCGGCAGTGCATCCCCGAACTGCTCGAGCCAGGTGAGCGCCTCCTCGGGGTTCTCGAGGAACACGTCGAACGGCTGGAACGTGTGGACGAGGTAGGTGCCATCGTCGAGCTTTTCGGCATAAATCCCCTCACTTTCCTCGCTCTCGTCATCGAGATCGAGGAAAGGCTCGAGCTTGCTCGGGTCGCTCGGGTGGAAGACGACAATCGCGTCGGCGGACATTCCTTCTGCTTACACTAAGAGCGTGTACCTCGTCGTGTCTCACCCGGAGCGCCGTGAGCGGCGCTGGTACGGGCCCGAGCTCGCGGGCCTCGTCACGGTCGGGTCGGCGCGCGAGGCCGACGTCCAGATCGACGGCCACAACCTCGCCGCGCGCCACGTGGTGCTGAAGTTCACGATCGGGCGGCCGTGGATGGCGCCGCGCGTGCGCATCGACGTGAAGAACCCGTTCGGGGTCCGGGTCGACGGCCGCCTCCCGCGCCCGAACGACGAGCTCGGCGAGCTGACGATCGGCGCCTGGGAGCTCTACCTCCACGAGCGGGTGCCACGCGGCATCGAGCCCGTGGACGACGAGTTCCTCACCACCATCGACGCCGACGAGGACGCGCGCACCGTCTACGCGGACTCGCTCGAGGAGCGCGGGCGCGTGGCGGACGCCGAGGTCGTCCGCGGCAGCCGCGATCCGCTCGTCATCGCTCGAACGCCGCCGGAGTGGCGCCGCCGCGTCCTGCCGGTCGCGGTCGAGGGCTGTCCCCGGCAGTGCGCCGAGCTCTGGACGCCGCGGGCCTGCGAGCGATGCGGCCTCGAGGTCCCGCTCTACGGAAACATCGCGGCCGCACGAGAGCGTGCGCTGGCGGGCAGGCCGGTCGCCGTCGATCCCGCGGTCCGGCGGTGGCCGAACGACCTGCGCGAGGCCATCGTTCGTCAGCCGGCGATCATCATGGGCCAACCCCGCCGCTGAGAGGCGGGCGATGCTACGCTCGACCCCGGCATGGATCCGCAGCCGAGCTGTTACATCGTGGAGCTCTCCGTCGACCCCGGCGGCGCGCGGCGCGGGGACGTCTACGTCTACTCGCGTGTCGAGCACGTGCGACGCATCGTCGAGCAGGAGTTCCAGAGCTCCGACCCCGACCTCACGTCGCTCGCGCATTCGTTGCTCCGGTATGGAGAACGCACGCTCGTCTGGCCGGTGAATCGCGGAGTGCTCGGGGAGCCGGTGGACCTCCAGAAGTTCGTCGCGTGGAAGGACGACCACTTCGACATCGACTGGTTCGGTCTCGAGGCGAAGATCCCGAAGCTCGAGGGCTCGCTCCTCAGATCGGGCCAGGGCATCGTCCTCGACGATCCCGAGGAGCGCACCGATCCTCTCGGGAGCTACCTCTCCCTCGCGCTCGGCGAGCCGCTCGACTACGGCTACTCCGACCTCGAGGGCGGCGAAGCCCCGCGCCCCGACTGGGTCGACCCCGACCCGCGCTGACCTCAGCCCTCGATCGCCCGGCGATCGTCCGCAGAGAGCGCTGGCTTCTCGAGCACCGCGAGGTCTTCGCGCATGTGCGCCTCGCTCGAGGTGCCCGTGAGCGGCAGCATGCCCACGTCGAGGGCAAAGCGGAAGACGAGCTGCGCCGGCGTCAGGCCGAGGCGCGAGGCGATGGCGCGAAATGCGGGCGCCGACGTCTCCTTCCGGTTCGCGGTCAGGAGCGAGAAGCCTTGATAGACGATGCCGTGCTCGCGGCAGAGCGCACGGACGTCGCGATCCCAGCCCTCGCTCGCGTAGCAGCGATTCTGCACGTACGACGGCCGCACCTTCGCGCGCCCGAGCAGCGTCGTGACCTGCTCCGCGGTGACGTTGCTGATCCCGAGCGCCCGCGCCGTGCCCGCCGCGTGAAGCTCCTCCATCGTCTCCCAGGCCTCGACGTCGTCGGGCGCGAGGCCTCGACGCGTCGACGGGCCATGGAGCACGTACGAGTCGAGCCAGGTCGTGCCGAGATGCTCGAGCGAGCTCTTCACGGACTGCCTCACCTGATCGGCGATGCGCGCGGACGGGTCGTACGGGAGCCGCTCGTCCTGGCCGCCGCGATGGGTGAACTTCGTCTGCAGGAACAGCTCGGCGCGTGGCGTCTTCGTCGCCGCCAGCGCCTTGCCGACCGCGGCCTCGAAGTAGTGCCGCTGGTTCGCGGTGTCGATGGCGCGAAAGCCGGCGCGCAGCGCGAGCTCCACGAGACGGCGGGTGTCGTCTTCCTTCCATGCCGTCCCGTACATGAAGCCGTGCATCGGGTCAGTAGAACAGGACTCGCAGCGCGAAGGTGAACGGAGCGATGTCGACCGGCGTCTTGGCGGCGCCTCCGTCGCGGTCGCGATACGACCCCGGGGTCGAGCAGGAGCCGGTGCCCTTCAAGAGGTAGCTGTCGAACCCGAGCCGGCCGGCGTCAGCGGACGACACCTTGACGTTGCTCTCGACGACGACGCTGCACCTCGCGCCCGTCCAGGAGTCGTTGCCTTGCCGGACGTCGATCGTGGCGCCGAAGGTCCCTGTCTGGAGCGGCTCGAGCGCGTCGTCGAAGTCGACGAGGAGGACGACGCGGTCACCGCCGATCTCGGTGAGCGACACCGCGCGCGACGTGTACGCGCAGACCGCGCTGTCACCGCTGAGACTGGCCTCGAGCCCGCCCGAGATGGAGGTCGTGAAGCGGCAGGACCCGTCGTCGCGCCCGCTCGACCCGGCGCCCGCGGACCCGGACGAGCCGCCCCCGCCGTCACACGCGGCGAGGATCAGGAATGGCCATAGACGAGACAGGGCTCGCATGCGTCTCCTCCCGGCGGCGAGGCCGGAGCCCGCTCCAGCAGCAGCCATGGCTGCCATTCGGTCCCGATTTCCCGCCCGAGCACCCTCCCGCGATCGTACCACCGCCGCACTTCACGAAAATGCAGTCCGAGGATCAGCGCGATGGCGGCGCGCATCTCAATACCCTCCGTAAATGGCATATTGCTCGCACGTATCCCCGCCTGGTGTCTTCACGCTGACGTAGGTCGTGCCTTCGTCCTCGTTCGAGCCGGTGCAGTCCATGTCCCAGGTCGGTTCGAGCGTCGCCGGCGCGCCGCTCCAGCAGCAGCCGAGGCTGCCGTTCGATCCCGGATCGGGATCGTACGGCTCGCTCTCGAAGAGGCATGCTCCGAGGAGAGCACCACACACGAGCGCACCGAGCGTGACGAAGCGCGTCTGCATGAACGGGGCACGCAGCAAGCGGCATACCCCGCTCGGTATAGCTCCTAACTATCCGTATCTGCTCACTACCGATTCCGGACTGCGAACGGATGGCCGCGATTCTCTGTAAAGCCGAGTTCGCTCCTGGCGAGGGTCAGTGCACGCCGCCTGGCGACACGGCGCACTTCCCGCCGATGCACTGCAGGCCGGTCCCGCAGCACTCCGCCGAGGAGGTGCAGGTCTCGAACTCCTGCACGCATCCCGCAGGCTTGTCACCGCAGACCAGCTTCCCCGAGCCGTTGTCCCGGCAGAAGCCGTTGCAGCACTCGTTGCCGGTCTCGCACTCCGAGCCGTTCTTGCGGCACGGATCGTTCTCCCAGAAGGCGCGCATGTTGCCGGCCAGGAGCTCCTGCCCGGGTAGGTAGAACGCGGGGTGGCTCGGATCGGTGCCCGTCTTGGGCTCGAGCTCGATCGCGGCGACCCAGAGCTTCTTCGGCACCGGGCTCGTCGGCATCGGATCGCCGTCGTCCTTGCCGGCGTAAGGCTCGAGGGTCGCCACGTTGCCGTAGAGCCGACGCGTCGTGAAGATGAGCCACGCGTAGCCGCCCGAGACGATCGGCGTGATGGTCGGCTCGAACGCGAGGTTCGTATCGCCCGGGCTCGCGTCGTCGACGAACTTCTGGGGGTGCTTGTCCCCGACGGGCAAGTACGAGCCAGCGGCCGCGTTCGAGATGCAGGTGTTCTCGAAGCCGTTCACGCTGCACAGCTTCATGGTCTCGAACGCAGGCGCGAGCTCCGCGCTCGCGATCCATAGGTCGGCGCGCCCCGTCTTCGAGGTGTTCAGGACCGAGCCGTCGCCGCCGTTGGTCGAGCGCTGATAGATGAGCCACTTGCCGTCGGGGCTGAAGGCCGGCCAGCCGAGGAACGCGGTGTCGTCGTGGCCGACCTTGCGCAGGTTGCTGAACTTGTAGGGCGGCGCCCCGCAGCTCCCGTCGGCGCCGCGGTTGCAGTCGAAGTCCATGACCACCATGGTGTGGCCGCCGTCGGCGAGCGGATCCGCGCCGCTCACGGACTCCCAGTAGGAGAACGCGACGCGCTTGCCGTCGGGCGAGAAGGCAGGCGTGACGGCACGCTTCACGACGTCCTTGAAGCCCGTGGTGGCGATCGACTGGTAGGTGTCGACCGCGAAGAGGTCCGAGGGGTCCGGCCAGTGATGGTAGTTCTCGCCCGAGCTCGCGAGGAAGAACGTGCCGTCGGGGAACGGCGCGGCGTAGGAGAGCTTGCCGACGAAGTCCGGCTTCGTCCGGCCGGGCCAGGCGGCGCCCGGGGCGTATTCCTTGATCGTGGAGGCTCCGGCCGTCAGGTCGTACGAGCGGGCGTAGCCGTAGTCGCCGTCGTCCTGATCGGTGTCGTTGGAGAAGAGGCGATTGCCATTCGCCGAGACGGAGTGGCATACCTTGCACTTCTTGTCCGCGCCCGGGATCGCCAGCGCCGGCTCCGCCTGGCCGGGACTGATCCGGAGGACGGCGGCCGCCTTGTTCCCCTGGGTGATGTCGGCGAGGAGCGTGCCGTAGCTGTTGTAGTAGACCGTGCCGCGGAGGATGCCGGGCGCGATGGTCCAGGTCTGCACGATGGGCCCGTAGGTCGTGGTGCCGTCGGTGACCTTGATCTCGACGGTGACCGGATCTCCCTGATTGCTATTGAGGAGACGTTTCCAGATCTCGGCGTCGATCGGCGCGTTCTGGAACTTCGTGGAGCCGGCGGCAGGCGCGTACGTCCCGCGGAACTCGAAGCCGTTCTGCTTCAGATGAATCGAATATCCTTTGACGTCGATGTCGGTTCGCCACTGGACGAGCGGCGGGAGAATGGCGCGCGGATAGACCGTTTTGTCGTACGGCGCGAGCATCTCGAACTTCGAAGTCGCGACGGGATTGTCGGTCTCCAGCTTCGTCTTGATCGCGTCCGACGGCGCCGGGCCGAGCACCTCGCCGCCGACGCCGTTGAAGCCGCCCTTCGGTGGCTGGCCCGTCTGTGGTCCGATACCGGACTTCGCGTTTGCGCCGTTGCTCGTCGCGGAGATCTTGATCGTGACCTTGCTCGTCGCCTGGTTCGCGCCGTACTGCGCGGTGACGGTGGCGGTACCCGCGACGTTTCCGTTCGCGGTGAAGACGCCCGTGCCGACGACCACGACGCCGACCTCGCCGCGATCGATGCTCCACGAGGCGCCGTCGAGCGGCGCGCGCGTGTTCTTGTCGACGATCTTGAAGTTGACGGGCGTGACCGGCTTCAGCTCACCGTCGACGATCTGCACCTCCACAGTCGCCTCGGCTGGCTCGATCGCGATCGGCGTGTTCGGGATCGGCGCGCCGCCCTCGTCCGTGCCACCGCTCGTGCCGACGATGCTGCCGCTCGACTGGCCGCTGCTCGACGACGCGCCGGGGCCGCCGTCGCCCGTGCCCGGAGGGAAGCCGCTCCCCTCACTGCTTCCACAGCCACCGTTCGCGGCGACGAGGCCGCTCGTACCCAAGCCCAAGACCAAAGCCCAAACCGAGACGCGCATACCAGGCATCGTACCATCCGGGATCCGCCGCCTCCCCTTCTTCGCGGTACGCTCTTCGGATGACGCGCCGCCATCGCATCCTGGGGCGGGAGGGTGTGCTCCTCGTGAATACCGACCTCCACGGCAACGAGGACGACTTCGCCGCGCTCGAGCACGTCTTCCATGCAGAACGGGCCGCGAATACCGAAGTAGAGTGGGTGATTCTAGGCGACATCGTCCACGCCCCCAGCGAGGACGCCCGCCGCAGCGCCCCGAGCCTGTACGACTTCGATGACGGCTCCTTCAGGATCGCAGAGCGCATTGCAGAACTGCAAAAGACCCATCCCGACCGCGTTCACTTCGTGCTCGGCAATCACGACCACGGCCACATCGGCGGCCCGCGCACGAGCAAGTTCCACGACGACGAGGTGACGGCGCTCGAGCAGAAGCTATCGGAGGACGACCGCCGATTCTTGCACGGGTTCCTCCGGTCCTCGCTCTTCATGGTGGCCGCGCCCTGCGGTGTGCTCCTGACGCACGGCTCCCCCGACGCGCACGTGACGTCGCTCGACATGTTCGACGACGTCGAGCTCACCACGCGAAGCGACGCGCTCCGAACGCTCCTCTGCAGCTACGGCCAGCCGAAGGCGGTGACGGACGAGATGCTGCGGCGCGTGTCGACCGCGGAGCTCGACCTGCGCGTCGTCGTGCACGGCCACGACAAGACGGAGGCCGGCTTCTTCTACGAGGGAGACAACCAGGTGTGCCCCTGCATCTTCGGGGCGCCGAAGGCCGAGAAGCGCTACGTGCGACTCGATCTCTCGGCTCGTTACGAGCGAGCCGAGGACCTGCGCGATGGGTTCGAGATCCGCCGGCTGTGGGGGTAAGGTAGCGATACGCAATGCCGAACTGGGAGCAAGACGACGACGGAAATGTCGTGCTCGAGCGCGACCCGAAGGTGAAGAAGGGCCGCCGCTGGGCGGTCGTCTTCTACAACGACGACTACACGACGAAGTGGTTCGTCGTGATGGTGCTCGAGCAGTTCTTTCGCATGGACGAGACGACCGCCACCGCGTTCATGATGCAGGTCCACGAGAAGGGCCGAGGCATCGCCGGCGTCTACACGCGCGACATCGCCGAGACGAAGGCGCAGGCGTGCATGGACTTCGCCAAGGAGCACGGCATGCCGCTCATGGTCACGGCCGAGCCCGACGAGAACGGCGAAGATGACTAGGGCGCCGAAGCGAAGCTACTCGCAACGCATGATCCCGCACTGCATCGTGCGGTTCTTGCCCCAGCGCCAGAAGTTGTAGCGCGCGCAGCTGCAGGGCCACGTGGGGTCGATCGCGGTCGCCTCGGAGAGGCCGTTGCAGTCCGCCGTCGTGTCGGTCGGCGTGGCCGCCGCCTTGAGATATGCGAGGCCGGCGCAGCCGCACGGGTCGTGCTTCTCGCAGAGGAGCTGGAGCGGCTCCATCGCGACGGCGTGCCCCTGATCGACCGTGTCTTGCTGGGCGATGACCTCCCAGCACTTGGCAGCCTCGCCACCGCGACAGCGCTCGATCGCGTCGTTCGGGGGAACGCGGATGAACACCCAGAACACGATGAACGAGGCGATGACGACGCCGACGAGGACGCCGACCTTCAGGAAGAAGCGATCGGTGCGCTGCCAGACCGGGAGCGCCGTGCGCTCGAGCTCGGTCATGCTCGGCTCGTCGACGGGGATGAAGCGGCGCGAGCTCGGCTCCGGAGGAGGCGCAGCCTTCGCCGTGGCCGGCTTCGGGGCCGGCTTCTTCTCTTCCTTCTTCTCCTCTTTCTTCGGAGGAGGCTCCTCGGTCTCGACGTCGGCGAGCGCGACGAGGGCCGCCTCGATGTCGGAGATCATCGCGTCGACCTCGGCGCGCGCCGCTTCGTCGACCTTGATGAGGCCGAGGAGCTCCTTGGCGCTCTCGACCACGTTCCGATCCTTGACGGCGCCGTGCTCCTCGAGCTCCTTCGCGAGCGCCCTGCGACGGTCCTCGGACTCGAGATCGTCGAGGCCGATGCTGGCGCTCTTCTTCGAGATCGCCCGCTTCAGCGCCTTGAATCGATCGGCGATCGCGGCCGGGCCGCCTTCCTTCTTCGTGAGGGCCGCACCGGCGGCCAAGGCCACGGCGAGATGGGCTCCAACGCCTTCGCTCATGCGAGCGAACCTACCACCAAAGGACCACCCTCAGCTCGACATCGTCGCGGGACCGGGCCGGAGGTGCGGCCGGCGAGACGGCCCCCCGACGACGACGAAATGCCGCTCGCGCCGCCTCAGGTCTTGGCGCGCGGCGTCGGGCGGGGCGGGACGAAGGCCCTGGGTGGCGTCTTCTTCACGACCGCGGCCACACGCGCGCGCGCTTCCTTCAGCTTCGCCTCGCGGACCGTCGCCTCGCGCTTCTCTGCCTCGCGCGCCTCGGACTCGCGCGCGCGGGCCTCGCGAGACTCCTTCGTCGTCTTCTTTTCCGCGTACATACGCTCGTCGGCGAGCGTGAGGAGCTGCTCGATCGTCTGCGAGTGCTCTGCGTTCTGGAACGCAACGCCGATGCTCGTGTGCAAGCGATACGGGGTCGTGTTGCGCTCGGCGTCGTTGTCCATTTCCTGTCGCAGGCGCGTGATGACTTGCTGGATCGACGTGTCGTCCGCGCCGTCCACGAGCGCCACGTACTCGTCGCCGCCGAGGCGCGCGAGGATGTCCGCCTCGCGGAAGGTCGCCTTGAGCACGGCTGCCATTCGCTCGATCGCGTCGTCGCCGGCCTCGTGGCCATGCGTGTCGTTGATGGTCTTGAGGCCGTTGAGGTCGAGGAAGAGCACGGCGTACGGACGCTTCTGGCGAGCCGCCGTGCGCGCGTACTGGTTGCCGAGCACCATGAAGCCGCGGCGATTGTAGAGGCCCGTGAGCTCGTCGCTCAGGGACTGGACCTGGAGCTCCGCCGACTGCAACACCAGGAGCTCGCGGTCATTTCGCTCCTGCGTCACGTCGCGCAGCACGACGACGCCGCTCTCGATCTCGCGACGCGCGTTGAGCACGGGCCGGCTGGTCGCGCTGAGCCAGACGCGCGGGCCTTCCGTGTTGAGCGAGACATCGAAGTTGTCGAGCGCCTCGCCCCGGAGCGCGCGGCCGAAAGGGCCCTCGTCGAAGCCGAGCGCGGTGCCGTCCTCGCGGCGCATGCCGTGCTGGAGCGCCTCGTCGATGCTGACGTTTCCCTGTCCGAAGCCGACGCCGAACATCCGACGGAACGCGGAGTTCACGATGACGCACTTGCCCTCGCGATCGACGGCCACGACGCCGTCACCGATGCTGTCGACGATGGAGCCGAGCATCGCCGTCTGCTGGCCGAGGTCGCGCCGCGCCTTGCGCACGAGATAGATGGCGGCGACGGAGAAGACGAGCGCGAAGAGGGTGCAGAAGAGGAGCGCGACCTGCACGTAGCCGCGCTTGTCGACGGCGTCGGCCTCGCGCACGGCGAGGAGGGCGTCTTGCTCGCCGCTCATGACGTCGAGCCGGATGCGGAGGTCGCGGAGGTCGTCGTCCTGGTGGGCGATGAGCTCGTCGGCGCGCGCCTGCTGCCGCGGGTTGTCGGCGGTGAGCTCGTGGAGACGCTGAAAGAGCTCCTTCCGGCGATCGACCCGCTCCTCGTCCACCGCGACGCGCGCCTGCGTGATCGTGAGCTTCACCTCGTTCGCGTCGGTCACCGCGTCGGCCGAGCGGAGCGACTGGCCGCGCGCGACCGCCAGCGCGAGGACGGACAAGAGGAGGAAGAACGTCAGAAGGACGAGCACGCCCGTCGACGAAGCCTCGTTACGTGCGGCGTCCAGCGGGCCAACGCCCAATACCTGCTCTTCGGCCGACCGGTTCAAACGCGACTCCGGCGCGACAATAGTGCATAACGCGCTGTGACCCAAGAACTGGCTTGGTAGGCTGCGGCCGTGCCCACCGGTTCGTTCGAGACCGCCCTCGAGGCATGGCGAAAGACGCGGAGCCCGCGCTTCGCGGCGATCGTCGACGCGATCTCGAGGAAGGAGCCCGAGCGCGAGCTCGTCGGCGCGAGCGGGAAGAAGGTCGATGTCGCCCGGTGGTTCGCGCTCGCGGAGGCCGGCGACTGGCGAGACATACCGCGCCTCATCGCGACGATCGCCTCGGGCAACTCACCACAGGCGCTCGAGCGTGTCAGCAAGCTCGCCGAGCGCGACGACCCACGGCTCGTCCCGGGGCTCCTCGCGCTCGCCGAGAGCCCGCCCTACACCGCCGGCACCTCGCGAAAGTTCTGGCAGGCGCTCGTCGCCGCGCTCGAGGCCTCGCGAGATCCGCGCGCGCGCGACGGCATGATCGATCTGTCGAAGCGCTACAAGACGATCAACGACACGATCATGGGGGCGTGGGTCGCGGGCGCGATGAGCAAGGCAGCGGCGAAGATCGATGAGCCGCCACCGCTCGACGCGAAGCAGGAGGCGGCGCTCCGTCAGCTCGAGATCGAGCTCCTCGGCGAGGCCGGCGCGACGGCGCCGCGGCCGAAGCCGAAGGCGTCGACCTCCCCCGAGGAGATGTTCGCCGCCATCGTGGAGGCGCCCGACGACGACGACGCCCGCCTCGTCTACGCGGACCTGCTCGCGGAGCAAGGCCAGAGCGACCGCGCAGAGCTCATCGTGCTCCAGGTCGAACGCGCGGCAGGACGTGGCACACCGCAGCGCGCGGATCTCGAGCGGACGAAATACTCGGCCACCAAGCGAACCAAGGAGTGGAGCGCCCCGGTCTCTGCCGCCGCCGACGACGTGCGCTTCGAGCGGGGTTTTCCTCACCACGTAGATCTCGCGAATACCGGACTTGGCCACGTCGCCGACGCGGTCGAATGGGGCACCGTCCGCAGCCTCGAGCGCGTCGCATATGCGCCGGCCAGTGCATTGAAGGCGTTCTTCGACGGGGGTAGAGGGAAGAACCTCCGCCAGGTCAGCGCGCTGCCCCCGCGCTGGCTCGACAAGCTGCGGACGGCCACCTTCCCGTGGACGCACGTCGGCCTCATCAACGAGAAGCTCGCCCCGGCGCACCTCGCGCGCTTTCCGGACCTCACCCACCTCGAGCTCTCGCGCGAGGGCGTGAGCGCCTCGCTCTTCGCCGCCCTGCCGAACCTCGAGTCATTCGAGCTCGACGACTTCGTGGAGACGGATGGCGCCGACCTCTTCCGGGACAATCCGAAGCTCACGCGGCTCGTGGCGGGGAAGAACGCCCGGCCGGACCGCTTCTCCGGCCTCCGCTTGCGCGAGCTCCACATGCGAGGCGAGCTGGAGACGCTCGAGGGCTGGCTCGAGGCGATCCCGACGCTACGCGAGGTTCACGTCCGCCAGCGCGCTTACGATGTCTCGAAGCTGGCGGACCTCTTCGACCGCCATCCGATCCTCCAGCGCCTGGTCTTCACGTTCGCGCATGGCTCGCCGGGTGCGGAGCTCCAGCGAAGTGGCCAATCGCTGGCGCTGGTCGCGGGGCCGGGGCCGCGCTGGGTGCGATATTACGCCGAGCTCGCGGAGGCGGCCGAGCCGCTGAAGGGACGCGCGGAGAAGCTCGTGCTCTATCCGCCCGGACCGCGTCACCTCGTCCCGGGGATCAGCGAGCTCGACCTGGCGGTCGTGGAGCCGGCCTGGCCGAACATCGAAGTACGCGAGCTTCTCTGATCACTCGAAAGAGACGGAGAGCCCGGGGTCGAGCAGGAAGCCGCCGCGAGAGGCCTTGGCGGCGCCGCCGAGCCCGAGCTTCCGGAGGTTCGTCATCGCGACGCGGAGGCGAATCGTGAGCGACGCGGTGGCCGCGCGATCGCCGGGCCACCCGGCCTCGAAGAGCGCCTCGCGCGGCACGGTGTGCCCCGGCCGCTCGATCCGCTCGCGCGCGAGGCAGAGGAGGATGCCTCGGAAGATCGGCCGATCTGCGAGCTGGAACCGCGGACCGTCGCCGACCTTGAACCACGCGCCGTCGGCCGCGACGACGAGCACGTCCGGCTGCGCCTCCTCCACGGCGACCAACCCGAGCGCCGCGAGCGGGCGCTCGGCGGCGCGGAGGAGCCCACGGAGATCGGCAGACTGGTCGATCCAGCGCTCGCCATCCTCGGAGCGGGAATGAATGCGCGCGAAACGGTGCCGGATGGAGTCGAGGTCGGGCGCCGGCAATCGTGACTCGACGAGCAGGACGAGGGCGTCGAAGACGCGCGCGATGAGGCCCTTCTTCGGCAGTAGCTCCTCCATCGTCAGGATGCGTTCGAGGTCGGCGCGTGACGGAGAGAGCGCCAGGCTCAAGAGCTCGGCCGCGATGGAGAGGAGGAACAGCCCCGACGACTCGATCCGGGCGCGCATCGTCGCGACGTGCCTCGCGGCGATCTCGAGACGACCGCGCTCGAGCTCGAGAACCGCGCGGCACGTGAGCGCGCGGAGCTCGACCTCGCGGAAGCAGAAGCGAACGCACGCCTGCTCCGTCTCCGCATAGAGGACGTCGGCCTCGTCGAACCGGCGCTCGACGTGCGCAAGGCTCGCCTCTGCGAGCGACGGGATGATCCACTGACTCTCCGGCGCCCGGCCCTTTGCTCCGCGCGCGCGCACGAGCAGCTCGCGCGCGAGGTCCTCCTGCCCGCGGTCGAAGTGCGCAAAGGCGGTGTAGCCGAGCGCCTCGAGGAGCACATCGACGGAGTCATCGATGCCGGGCAGGGCGAGGGCGCGGTAAGCCAGGTCCTGCCCCTCCGCCAGCCGTCCGCGGTAGCGCTCGACGAGGCCGAGGGCGAGGAGGCAGCGGACGTGGAGCGGGAGCGAGCTCGATGAATGATCGACGGCGCGCTGTGCGAGGCTCGCCGCGTCGAGGAAATCGCCCTCCGCGAGCGCCGCGAACGACGCCTCTCGGAGGAAGCGAGGGTCCTCCCCGTCGTAGTCGCGGACGAGTCGCGCCGCCTCTTCCCCGCGGCCCGCGAACCGGAGCGCCTGCGCGTACTCGAACGACGCCTCGAGGCCGCGCTCCTCGCAGAGCCGCGCGAGCGCGTCGGCCTCGCCGAGCGCGATGGCGCGGCGCGAGAGTGCCTCGAGGACGAGCGGCTCGACGCAACGCTCCTCGAGCTCGGGGCGCGCCGCGTCGAGCTCGGCCAGAGCCGGCCTCGGATTTGCGCCATCGAGACGGGCGAGCAGCTCCTCGAGGTTCACGCCCACCTCGGTGAGCGTACACGCTCACGGATGCTTGCCGTATTTCTGGATGAGCTCCGGCGCGAGGCGGTTCTCCTGGGCGATCTGGCCATACACGTCCACGAACGGATGGAGCGGGATCCGCGTGAAGTCGGTGTCCGGACCGGGGCCGCTCTCGGGCAGCTTCTGGCGGCTGATGCCCGCGATGTCGAAGAGCCCCATGTTCTCCGCCCAGCCGTTGTTCCATTCGTAGTCGTGATTGAGGGTCCAGTACGTGTAGCCAAAGACGTTGGCGCCCTGCGCGATGGCATCATGGACGGAGTCGAGAATACGGACGATCTTCCTCGACTTGCCCTTCGGTGTATCGATGAAGCCGCTCTCCGTGATGAGCTGCGGCAGGTGATATCGCGCCTCGTACTCGAGGAGCATCTTCGCCATCGCGGGCTCCTCCTCGGGGTGGTCGCCCGCGCAGCCGAGGAGCCAGGACCCGACGGGCTGCGAGCTCGTCACGGCGGACGAGCATGGCAGCGCGTTCAGCGGCGGCAGGATCCCCTCCTGCCCCACGACATAGGCGGCGTCGTAGAAGTTCACCCCGATGAAGTCGAGCGTGTGGGCCCACTCCGGGTGTGGCACGAGGGGCCCGTCGCCGATGAGGCTTTCGTCGAAGTGGCCTTTCGTGACGGCGTCGAGGAAATGCAGGTTGTAGGCATAGTCGACGCGCCGGGCGGCATCGATATCGTGTTGCTCGTCGCCATTCGGCTCCCACCAAACCGAGTTATGCGCAAACGTTATTCGCGATTCCGGCTGAACCGCCTTGATCGCGTGATAGGTGAGCGCGTGCCCCGCCATCATGTTCTCGAGCACCTTCTTCGGTGAGGCGCCGTGCGGGAGGCTGTCGTTCTCCAGATCCATCTCCTCGAAGCCGGGCGGGAAGCTGCCGTCCATGTATCCCGCGACGAGCGCGACGAGGGGCTCGTCCTCGGTGATCCAGAGCTTCACCTGACCACCAAACTCGCGGGCAAGGAACTCGCCATAGCGGGCCATCGCGGGCCCGGTGACGGGGTTGGTCCAGCCGTCCCGGATCCAGCGCGGGAGCGCGAAATGGGTGACGGCGACCATGGGCTGGAGGTGGTGGCGTTCGAGCGAGTCGAGGACGTCGTGGTAATGGGCGACCGCCTCGTGATCGATGTCGGCGTCCGTGAGCGGCGCGCTCGGATCGGCCGGCATGCGCGGGACGATGCGCGCCCACTCGATCCCGAGCTGGAACAGGTTGAGGTGGAGCGACTCGGCGTTCGCGGCGTCCGTGTCGTAGAGCTCCCAGGAGTTCTGGGCCCAGCCCGCGGCCGGCGCCTTCTTCGCCTCCACGAACGCCTCCCAGTCCGTGTTCGTGTCGCGGCCCTCGCTCTCGTACGCGGCGGTGGCGACGCCCCAGAGGAAGCCGGGCGGAAAGGCACGGGCGGCGGGCGCGGGGGGCGCAGCCGGAGCGCTGGCGTTCGCCTCGGTGGCGGCCATGGGCTCGTCCGGAACGGCGGAGCACGCGATGAGCATGGTGACGGGAACGGCGAAGAGGCTCTTCCGCATGCGGGGCCTCGTAGCGCCCTCGCGGCGCCGGGCAACGCGGTCGGGCGTTAATTGATGACGGGTGTTTCCCCCCACATCGTTAGAATCCGCCGCGATGAAATTCGATGTCCTGGTGCTGGGCGTTGGCGGGATGGGGGCCGCAGCGCTTGCGCATCTCGCTGCGCAAGGAGCGCAGGCGATCGGCATCGAGCAAGACGAGGTGCCGAGCCGCCGGGGGAGCTCCGTCGGTCACACCCGCATCATCCGGAAGGCGTACTACGAGGACGAGCGCTACGTGCCGCTCCTGCATCGCTCCTACGAGCTGTGGCGCGAGCTCGAGGCGGCAATGGGCGAGACGCTCTACGTGCGCACGGGCTGCTTGAACCTCGGCCCCGAAGCCCACGCCGACATCGCGGGCGTGATGGCGAGTGTTCGCGCGCACGACTTGCCGCACGAGCGCCTCGACGCAGCGGCGGTGCGGGCGCGATTCCCGGCGTTCGATCCGTCGCCGGAGCACGTGGGCGTGTTCGAAGAGGACGCAGGATACCTGCGCGTGGAGGCTTGCACGGAGGCGCACGCGCGCCTCGCAGTGAAGCGCGGCGCCGAGCTTCGGACGAGAACCAAGATCGAGCACGTGACGGTCAACGCGGGCGAGGTTCGCGCCACGCTCGCGGGCGGCGAGCACGTCGAGGCGCGCACGCTCGTCCTCGGCGCGGGGGCGTGGCTGCCACAGCTGGGACTGGCCGCGGCCCTCCCTCCCCTCCTCGTCACGCGCCAGATGCAATTGTGGTTTCGTCCGCAGCACGAGGACCTCGCGCGGGCGCCGAAGATGCCTGCGTTCATTCACTTCACGGACCGCGGCAACTATTACGGATTGCCCGTCGCGAACGACGGCGCCGCCGGAGTCAAGGTCTGCCGTCATCACGGCGGCGAGCCGGCCAGCCCGGAGTCGCTGGACCGGACGCTCCGACCGGAGGACGAGGCCGACGTGCGCGGGTACATCGACCGTCATCTGCGAAACGCGGGCGGGCCGCTCGTGCACGCGCAGGCGTGCATGTACACGACGACGCCCGACGCGCATTTCGTGGTCGGACTTCATCCGACGCATTCGAACGTGGTCGTCCTCGCCGGGTTCTCGGGACACGGCTACAAGATGGCGCCGGTGATGGGCGAGATCGCGGCGCAGCTCGCCACGTCGGGCAAGACGGCTCACGACATCAGCCTCTTCGATCCGCGTCGCGCGGCGCGCTGAGCTCATGCTATCGAGGCGACCATGACGCGTGCCAAGGCCCCGCTCGTGCTCTCGTACTCCGGCTGCTCCACCTGCAAGAAGGCGCTCAAGTGGCTCGCCGATCACGGCGTCGAGCCGACGGTGCGTCCCATCGTCGACGAGCCGCCGACGCCGGCCGAGCTCGCGCAGTGGATCCCGAAGAGCGGCCGCAGCGTGCGCAAGTGGCTCAACACGAGCGGCCAGAGCTATCGGGCGCTCGGCAAGGAGAAGGTCGACGCCGCGAGCGACGCCACGCTGACGAAGTGGCTCGCAGAGGACGGCAAGCTGGTAAAGCGCCCCGTACTGGTGACCTCGACCCGGGTGCTCGTGGGCTTCGACGAGGCGGCGTATGCAGAGGCGTTCCCCGCGCGGACGTGAGCGCGAGGGCGGGCGTGAGGACGAGTCGATCATTCGAGCCCTTGAAGCTTGGCCGCCACGACCTCGCTATCGCCCTCCACCGCCGCTCCACCGGGCAGGGCCGCCCAGCCGCAACGACATCGCCCCACATATCATTCATTGTAAGGTCACATACGCCACTCTCGGCACCCATTCATGGACTTAGGTCCAACGATATGACGATACCCACATATTGAACCCCACCCACTATGAGCATGACTTATGACCGCTCCCAGGTTGCGGTCATGGAGATGATTCATGATGATGAGGGGTCATTATGCATGGTGGTCATAGGGAGGACGCCGCCGATGCGCTCGAGGAGGCCAACGAGCTCACCGCCGCCGCCTCGGGATCCCTGGCCGTTGATCGTGGTCGGACACTTCGCGTACGACACCCCCATGGCGAAGGGGCCGCGCTACCGCATGGAGGACGGGCGAGCATGCATCGACATCCGCCTCACGACCGCGCGGCAGCTCTTCGACCTGCGCGACCCCGCTCCCTTCCGCGAGCGCGACCTCGATCCGAGCGCGGTAGAGCACTTCCTCGTCTGCGTGCGCGAGATCCCGCTTCGCGAGAAGCTCCGCATCAACCTGTTCATCCTCCAGGCCGACCCCACGCTCGAGAAGCCGCTCATCGGCGACGCGATCCGCGCCCACTTCGAGCACGAGCGCGAGATCATCGAGCGCGCCATCACGCAGAACTTCCGCCGTGGACGCTTCCTCTTCGTGCTCGGCCTCGTCGTCCTGTCCGTGTTCCTCGCGCTCTCGAAGATCGTCGCCGACATCCAGGCGCTCGGGCTCGCGCGCGAGATCATGAGCGAGGGCCTCGTCATCATGGGGTGGGTCGCGATGTGGCGCCCGGCAGAGGTCCTCCTCTACGACTGGTGGCCGCTCTTCGAGGAGCGCCGCTGGATCGATCGACTACTCTCCGCCGATCTCGACATCGACATCGCGGCGCGAACGATGTCTCCGCTCGCGCCGCCGTCGAAGGCACCGGTCACCCCGGCATCTTGATGCCGTGCTCGGCCATCACCTTCTGATTGATCTCGTCCGTGCGCTCGAGCGCGGGACGGGCATTCAGGCGGTCGACATAAGCGCCGAAGATCGGCTTCGGATCGATCATCTTGAACGTCAGCATGAAGCGAAGCGTGCCGCCGAAGATGGCGTCCGCCATGGAGAACTCCTTGCCGAGCAGGTAGTCCTTGCCCTCGAGCGCGATCTCCATCGCCGCGATCATGTCGTCGTACTTGCCCCAGCCCACCTGCGCCGGCTTGAAGTCCCAGTTCTGGAGCTTCGCGGTGGCGGCCGGCTCGACGACCGACGGTGAGAAGAGCGACCAGCGCAGGTACGTCCCTCGGTTCGGGTCGTCGACCTTCGGCGAGAGTTTGCCGTACGAGTAGCGGTCGGCGAGGTAGAGACCGATCGCAGCGGACTCCGTCACGACCGTCTCGCCGTCGACGAGCGTTGGCAGCTTGCCCATGCGATTGTACCTGGCGACGTCGCCCTGCTTCTGTTCGCCCTTCATGATGTCGACGAACTTCAACTCGTACGGGACGCCGCACTCCTCGAGGAACCAAACGGTGCCCGCCGCACGAGAGAACGGGTGGTGATAGAGAGTGATCGCCATGTGAGCCGCCTTTCCGGCCCGCACTCTAGCCGACAATCACGTTGCAGCTGGAGAGGCACGGTGCCGTCCGCAACGCTTCGCGTGCCGCATGGGTGAGCCGGTTGCCCGAGACGTCGAGATAGTGGAGGTTCGAAGCCCCGGGCCACCTCAGGAGGGCCTCTGCGGCACGGTCGTCGAGGCGATTCCCCTGGAGGTCCAGCTTGCCGAGTGAAGCCAGCGCGGGCGCCTCGAGCAGCGCGCCGAGCTCGGTGATCGCGTTCTCGCGCAGGTCGAGCGCCTCGAGGCGAAACGTGCCCGCCCTCGTGAGCGGCGCGACGCCGGCGTCGTCGAGCCCGACGTCGGGTAGCTCGAGGGTCGTCAGCGCCGTGAGCTTCGACTCCGCGAGCGCCTTTGTCGCGTCGTCCGTGAGGCGAGTCGGTGAGTAGTGGCTGCTGCCAAAGAGGAGGTGGCTCAGCGACCGCAGGTGCGGCGACCTCGCGATCGCACGCATCCCCTTGTCGGTCGGCGAGCATCCGCTGAGCTCGAGGCGCCTGAGATCGCTCCGGCGCTCGGATCGCGCGAGGAGGCTCGCCACCCGATCGCCGTCACCTCCGCTCTCCATCCAGAATAGGAGCTCGCGGAGGGCCGGCAGCGGCGCCCTGGCGAAGACCCTCGCGAGGTCGGCCTCTTCTCCGTACATGAACGCGACGTGCCGTAGCGAGGTCAGGTGCGGCGAGGCCGTGAACGCGTCGAGGAGCTTCTTCGAGAATACGCCCGTGAACAGGTCGATCGACTCGAGCGAGCTCAGCTCGGAGATCGTCGCGAGCGCCTCGCCCGTCGCGCGGCCGGGCACGTCGTCATCATCGCCTTCGACGATCGTCACGCGCTGGATCGGCGCCGAGCGGAACATCGCCGCCCCGTGCGTAGCGAGCTCGCTGAGCGTGGTCGTGACCCACCACACGAGCCCGTTGGAGAACAACCACTCTCGCGCGTGCTCGGCGATGGCGGGCCCGGCGAGCATCTCCTCGTGCTCCTTCAGGGCCTCGTCCACCCATTCGCGATCGTTCGCGATCGATCGCCGGATCACCTCCGCGCGCAGGCCCTCGCCCGCTTCTTCGAGCGCGTCGGCGTACACGAGACGCAGCTCCGCGTCGTCGGGGCGGCCACGGATCGCGAGAAGCAGCTCCTCGAGGCTCAAGCGTCCGGCCCGATGACGACCTGGCATCGCGCGAGCGAAGGCGCGTCCCGGAGGCTCCGCAGCGTCGCTTGGGTCATACGAGGGAGCAACGTGGCGAGCCGCTGCCCCACGACCGCCAGCATAGACGTATGCTGTTCCCTCCATGAAGTGCGTCATTCTCGATTTTGACGGGACCTTCACCGATGCCGAGGCAGAGGGCGCGCCGTTCGCGAGCGCGTTCAAGGCCGGGATCTTCGACCTCGTCGGTCGGGATATCTCGAGCGAGTGGGACGGCATGCGGCGCGAGATCGAGGGTGCCCCGAGCCGCTTCGGCTGGGTGTTCGACGGCAACATCGTCGCGCCCGCGCTCGCCGATCCCTACATCCTGTCGACCACCATCGCGCAGGGCGTCCTCGATCGCGTCGGCGTCCTGAAGAACCCCGAGCATCGCAACGCCGTCATCCAGGGCATCTATCACTGGGCGTACGGCAAGACGGGCTCTGTCTTCCGGGAGGAGGCCCGCGAGGTCCTCGAACGCGTGCTCGCGAAAGAGCTCCGCACGTACTGCATCACGAACGCGAGCACCGAAGGCGTGGTCAAGAAGCTCGAGATGCTCATCCCGGGCGTGGTCAGCGAGAAGCGGATCACCATCTTCGGTGCGGCGCAGAAGTTCTGGATCGGCGCCCCGCAGAACCCGGACGCGCGCTGGGAGAGACTACCGAACGAGTATCGGGTCGCGGGCCTCGAACGTCCCATCCACGTGCGACGCGGACGCTACTTCGATGCCCTCCAGAAGGTGCTCTCGGAGGGCGGGGCCGAGCCGCGCGAGGTCATCGTCTGCGGCGACATCTTCGAGCTCGACCTTTCCCTGCCCGTGAACCTCGGGATGCAAGCGCATCTGGTGAAGGGAAAGACGACGCCCGACTACGAGCTGGCAGAGGTCGCACGCCTGTCACAGTCTTCGGGACGGCTCAAGGCATTGCTCGATCGCCTCTGACCGCCTAGCCTCGCGCGCATGACGATCAACGTTGGCGACCGCCTCCCCGATGCCACGCTCTCGGAGTCCACGCAGTTCGGTGAGTTCTGTCCCGTCTCCCCGGAGAAGGTGTCCGTCGCCGAGGCGACCAAGGGCAAGCGCATCGTGATGTTCGGCCTTCCGGGCGCCTTCACGCCGACGTGCTCCGCGCAGCACGTGCCCGGCTATCTCGCGAACCTGGACGCGATCAAGGCGAAGAACGTCGACGAGATCTGGTGCCTCTCCGTGAACGACGGATTCGTCATGGCGGCGTGGGGCCAGAGCGAGAAGGCGATCGGGAAGATCCGCTTTCTCGGCGACGGGAGCGCCGATTTCGCAAAGAAGCTCGGCCTCGAGCTCGACCTCACGAACGCGGGGATGGGCATGCGCATGAAGCGCTTCTCGATGCTCGTCGACGACGGCGTCGTGAAGCAGCTCAACATCGAGGCGCCTGGCAAGTTCGAGGTCTCGAACGCCGAGACCATGCTCACGCAGCTCGGATGACGCGCGCCGCCCTCGACTCCCGCGTGGACGAGGTCGAGCGCGATATCGAGCTTCATCTCGCATAGGGACGTGCACTATCTGTCGATCGAGCAGGGGCCTCGCCGCGGCGAGAAGATCGCGCTCGACGCCTCGTGCTTGGTGGCGGGTCGGGAGGCGGAGTGCGCGCTTCGCCTGCCCGACACCTTCATTTCGCGTCGCCAGTTCCTGATCGAGCGCGACGGGGAGAAGTACTTCCTCGAGAACGTCTCCCCGCAGAACGTCACCCTGCTGAACGACCAGGAGGAGCCCGGCCGCGTGCCGCTCGAGCACGACGACGTGATCCAGGTCGGAGCGACACGAATCCGCTTTTGCGTCGACCCGCCGCCCGCGGAGCCGGAGGGCACGGAGGTGGCGGGCTCGTCCTGGCCCACACAACGGCTACGCGCTCGGATCGAGCAGCTCGCCGCGAGGCCCGGGCCGATCCTGTTTCGAGGCGAGCCCGGCAGCGGGAAGAAGACCGCCGCCCGGGCCCTCCACGCCGCGAGCGGCCGCGGCGAGCTCGTGGTCGTGGACTGCGCTCGGCCTCACGCGATCGCCGAGACCGGCACGCTCTATCTGGATCGCGTCGGGGCGCTACCCGCCGAGAGCCAGACGAAGCTGCTCGCGCTCCTCGACGCCCCGGACCTTCGCGTCCTCGCGTCGACGACCCACGACTTCGCGACCACCTACGACCGCGAGCTCGCGACGCGCCTCTCCGCCGTCACCATCGAGCTGATGCCGCTCGTCGCGCGCAAGGACGACATCCCCGAGCTCGCACGCGTGTTTCTGGGTCGACACGAGAAGACGCTCGGACCACTGACGCTCACCCCCGCGGCGACCGAGAAGCTCCGTGCCCACGCCTGGCCCGGCAATGCCCGCGAGCTTCGCGAGGTGATCGCGCGAGCCGTCATCTTCACCGACGGCGCGGAGATCGACGCCGGCGCGATCGAGCTCGATCCGACGGTCGCCGCCGAGCTCGGGCGCGAGCGCCTGGAACGTGCGCTCGCGGTGACGGGCGGAAAGCACAAGGACGCCGCATCCGCCCTTCGAGTCTCGCGGTCGCGGCTCCACGAGCACCTCGGGCGGAACACGCTCCCATGATCGTCATTTCGGCGCGACTCTCGTAGGATGAAGCGGTCGCCGTGAAGATCGCCACCTGGAACGTAAATGGATTACGGGCTCGTCACGCGCAGCTCCTCGAATGGGTCGCCTGGGAGAAGCCCGACGTGCTCTGCCTCCAGGAGATCAAGGCCACGCACGCGCAGATCCCCGACCCTCTGACCACCCTCCACGAGTACTGGAATTACTGGCACGGCGGCCCGAAGGGCTATTCGGGAGTGAGCCTGCATTTCCGCCGCGGCACATTTCCGGAGAGCCCCGTGTTCACACACCCCGCCTTCGATAACGAGTTTCGCATCGTCGATGCGCTGGTGGGAAATACCCGTTATGCGTCCGTCTACGTCCCGAACGGTGGCAAGGACTTCCCGGCCAAGCTCGAGTTCCTCCGCCAGTTCGAGGCGTGGACCGGTGAGCGCCAGAAGGCCGGCGAGACGCTCGTCGTGTGCGGCGATCTCAACGTGGCGCTCACGGATGCCGACGTCCATCCCACGCAGGTGAAGGCGAACGCGATCGGACAGCGCCCGGACGAACGCGCGCTCCTCCGCGCCGCCATCGAGCACGACCTCGTCGATCACGTGCGCGCCACCCACGCGAACGACCCCAGCGTCTATACGTGGTGGCCGCCGTGGCGGAACCTCCGCGAGAAGAACCAGGGCTGGCGCATCGACTTCGTCCTCGCGAGCACGAGGCTCCAGGCGACGGCCGTGCACGTCCGCAAGGACGTCGTCGGCAGTGACCACGCGCCGGTCGTCGTCGAGCTCGCATGACGCGTCCCGTCCGACTCCGCGATCTCGCGAACGAGTTCGACACATTCTTCCTCGACGTCTGGGGCGTGCTTCACACCGGCGAGGGTCCCCTGCCCGGCGTGCTCGACACGCTCCGCGCCGCGCGCGATGCCGGGACGCGCATCGTCCTGCTCACGAACACGTCGCGGCTCGGACCGCAGGTGGTCGAGACGCTCGGCAAGATCGGCATCACCCGGGATCTCTTCACCGATGTCGTGACGGCGGGGGACGTCACGCGCGACGCGATCGTCGCGCGCGACCCCGCGATCTTTCGTGACCTCCCGGCGAGCCCCGCCGCCTTCCACTTCGGCGCGCGCGACTACGTGCCTTGGCTCTTCGAGCTCGGACTCGATCTCGATGCGACCCCCGAGGACGCCCAGCTCGTCTTCGCGACCGGCGCCGTGAGCAACGAGCAGGCGCTCGATCGCGCGAGGGAGACGCTGCGTCCGGCCGCGAGGCGCCGCGTTCCGCTCGTGTGTACCAATCCGGATCGGGTCATCCCGACGTCGAGCGGCCCGAAGCTCGGCCCAGGCGCGGTGGCAGCCGCGTACGCAGCCGAGGGCGGCCCCATCTTCCTCTACGGCAAGCCGCATCCGCCGATCTACGCGGAGGCCCAGCGTCGTGCGGGCGACGCACGCGTCGTGGCGATGGGCGATCTCGTCGACACGGACGTGGCCGGCGCCAGGGCGGCCGGACTCGCAGCCGCGCTGATCGGCGCGGTCCCCGAGGACGCGACGATCACTCCGGACTTCGTGCTTTCCGCGTTCGCGTGGTAGAGCCATCCGGCGATGAGGCGTCTCGCAGCTCCCGCGCTCGTGATGCTCGTCGTTGCATCTTGCAGCGAGCACTTTCCGCGGGAGCTCGACGAGCTGGCCCTCCCCGCGCCCGCGAGCGACGCGGGCGTCGGGCCCGACACAGACGCGGACTCCAGCGCCGACGCGAATGTGAGCGAGGACGCCGGCGCCGCCACACCCGTGATCTCCGACGCGGCGACGGACGCCGAGACGTCGACGCTGCCGATCGTCGACGGCGGCGATTGCCACGCGCAGGTCGCCGCGGTCACGCTGGACGCCCGTTGCGATACGGCGACCCGATCCTGCCCGCACGTCCAGCAGACCACGACCGTCACCTACACGACGAATCCGCCCGCGAATGGCCCGCACTACCCCGTCTGGGCGAACTTCCAGGAGTTCTCCGGCGCCGTCCCGGATGGCAACATCGTGCACAGCCTGGAGCACGGTGGGGTGGTGCTCTTCTACAGCTGCAACCCGGCCGATCCCGCGTGCGCCAAGGTCGTCGGGGAGCTTCGCGCGGTCCGCGACGCGATCACCGCCGACCCGATCTGCGACTCCTCGATTCGCGTGCGCGTCATCATCGCGCCTCGTCCAGCGAACGATACGGTGATCGCGGCGGCGGCGTTCGGCGGGACCTACCGGGCCGACTGCGTGGACGCGGCATCACTCACGAAGTTCGTCACGGATCACTACGCAAAGGCGCCCGAAAACCTCTGCTTCGCGGGCCAGACCTCGTTCTAGAGGATCGAGACCAGCGTGACGGCGGCCGCGGTGCCGAGCAGGAGGCCGAGCACGACCTCGATCGGGGTGTGCCGCTGGTACGCGATGCGGCCCCAGCCGATGAGGCCCGCCGCGATCCCGAAGGCGATCCCGCCGAGGTGATTCACGGGCCAGACGATACCCGCCGCGAGCACCGCGAACGCCGAGTGCAGCGAGACCTTCACCTTGAGGTTGGCGAACGCGCAAGCGACGAAGAGGCCCGTCGCGACGGCGGCGCCTCGAAGAGCGGCGGGGTTCGCGCCCGTGAAGTGGAGCGCGAGCATGACCACGAGCAGGCTGCCGATCGCCACGCGGAAGACGGCCGGACGTTGCTCGCGCGCGGACACGTCGATGTCCGCCACCTCCCCGCGACGATGCCTCCGCACGACGTGGATCGCGACCGCGAGCATCGCTGCCGCGAGCAGGCCGAGGATGACCGCGCGCGAACGGGCCGTCTCGCGCCACGTGGCGATCGTCACGGCGAGCGGAGTGAGGATGAACGGATGACCGGCGATCGAGAGAACGCGCCCGATCCGAGCCTTCATCGCGTCAGCTCGAACACGCCGATCGAGCGCGGACGCTCGTCGCGAATCGCGACGCTCCACTTGTTGAACGACGCTCGCCAGCCCTCGCTCTCCATCTTCTCGAACAACGGAAAGGACTGCTTGCGAAACGGGTCCGCGACCACGAGATGTCCGCCGGGCGCGAGGTTGCGCTCGAAGATGGCGCGCAGGTGCTCGTGCATCGTCGTTCCGTAGAGGATGTCCGAGCCGATGATGACGTCGTACTTCGTGTCGTCCGTCCAGGCCGTCCAGTCGCCGACGCGCCGCTCGATCGTGACGCGGTTCCGCTCCGCGTTCATCTGCGACACGGAGAGCGCCACCTCCTGGACATCCGTCTGGACGACGCGTGCACCGAGCGATGCGGCGACGATCCCCGGCAAGCCCGTACCAGCGCCGATCTCGAGGACGCTCTTGCCCGACCACGCCCGTGTCACGAGCTCGTGCGCAAGCGCGATCGAGGAGGGCCAAAGTACGATCCCGTAGGGCAAGCGGCGCTCCGCCCCGAGAAAACGCTGCTCATCCTCGTGTGTGATGATCGCGCCCGTGTGGAGAATTCGCCAACTGCGACCTTCTAGCGCGAGGCGGTACTCCTCGAGAGGGACGTCGCCCACGGTCGTGCTCAGCACCGTCGGGTTCTGCATGCGAGCCAACCATACCCTTAGCTGGAGCTAGGATGGGGCCGTGCGTGCAAACGAGCGTCTGCGCGTCCTCACGACCGTGATGCGCTCGTTCGCGGAGGCGACGACCGATCTCGGCCAGCTACTCCACGTCATCGCGCGCAACGTCGCCGAGGTCCTCGGCGACGCCTGCGTCTTGCTCATGCTCTCGGAGCGGGGCGACATGCTCGCGCCAATCGCAGCGCATGCCGTGGACGCAGAGGCCCTCGCACGCGCGCAGGCCCTCGTGGAGTCCGATCCGTTCACGCTCGAGACACATCCGACCGCGCGCCAAGTGCTGGAGTCGAAGGGCTCGTTCCTCGTGCCGAAGATCGACCCGACCGCGCTCCAGGTGCAGACGACGAGCGCATACGCCGCGTATCAGCGCGAGCAAGGCATCCACAGCCTGCTCGCCGTCTCCCTTCACGCGCATGGCAAGTCGCTCGGCTTGATGACCATCACGCGCTACCGCCCGACGTCGCCGCCATTCGACGAGGAGGATCGCGAGCTGGCGCTGAACCTCGCGGATCACGCCTCGCTCGCCATCGCGAACGCCCGCCTCTACGAGGCCGAGCGCTCCGCGATGCGCTCGAAGGTCGCCGCCGAGGCGACGCTCGAGCGCGTGCGTGCCCTCGTGGAGGCGCTCCCGGACGCGGTCGTGGTGACGAACGCGCAGCGGCACATCGAGACCGTGAACACGCAGACCGAGCGGTGTCTGGGTTACACGCGCGAAGAGCTGGGAGGCACGTCGCTCGATCTCGTGCTCGTCGCCCCGGACCGCGCCCGCCGCAAGGATGGACACGAATTCTACGTGGAGCTGACGGAGGCGCCGCTCCTCACCGCAGAAGGTCCGCTCGTCGTCACCGCCATCCGCGACGTCACGGAGCGAAAGCGCAACGAGCAGGTCATCGTCGAGGCGAAGGAAGCGGTGGAGAGGGCGAATCGCGAGCTCGAGGCGTTCAGCTACTCGGTGGCCCACGATCTGCGGACGCCGCTCCGCGGGATGAATGGCTTCGCGCGCATCCTGCTCGAGGACCACGCCGGCCAGCTCGACGCCGAGGGCCGCGCCCTGCTCGAGACGATCGCGACGAACGCCAGGAAGATGGGCCATCTCATCGACGGTCTGCTCGATCTCGCACGGTTGAACCGCGCCCCGCTCACACGCGACAAGCTCGATCTCTCCGCGATGGTGCGCGAGGCGCTCGCGGACACGGCCCGCCCAGGCACGGAGATCGTCGTTCCGGATGGCATCATCGTCGACGCAGACCGCGCGCTCCTCGAGCCGCTCGTCCAGAACCTCGTGGGCAACGCAGTGAAGTTCACGGCGCGCGTCGAGCACCCACGCATCGAGCTCGGTCGTACGACGCTCGAGGGCGAGGAGGTCTATTTCCTCCGCGACAACGGCGCCGGCTTCGATATGAAATTCGCGGCTCTGCTCTTCCAGCCCTTCCAGCGGCTCCACAACGCGAAGGACTTCTCGGGGACGGGCATTGGCCTCGCGACGGTGCAGCGCATCGTGGCTCGTCATGGAGGAAGGCTCTGGGCGGAGGGCGTGGTCGACGAAGGCGCGACCATGTTCTTCACGCTGCCCCGGCTTGACTGATCGTCCGTTCAGTATCAAGCTCGTAGCGTGCGCCTGGCTCGCATCTGCTGCCTCGATCTCGACACGTTCTTCGTGTCGGTCGAGCGGCTGATCGATCCCTCGCTGGAGGGAAAGGCGGTCGTCGTCGGTGGGCGCAAGGGCGGGCGTGGCGTCGTCACGTCGTGCAGCTACGAGGCGCGCGCGTTCGGTGTGCGCTCGGGCCTGTCCATCCGCGAGGCGACGGAGCTCGCACCGCACGCCGTGTTCCTGCCAGGTCATCACGAGGAGTACACGCGCTACTCCGCGGGCGCGCGCGCGGTCGTCGAGCGCTACAGCCCGATCGTCATCGCAGCGAGTATCGATGAGCAATACATCGATTTTCACGGCTGCGAGAGCATGTACCGGAAGCCGGAGGACAGCGACGACGACGCCACCATCCTCCGCACCGTGCGCGCGATGACGCAGGCGATCCACGACGAGCTCGGGCTCCCCGCGAGCGCCGGGATCGCCACGAGCAAGTCGACCTCGAAGGTCGCCTGCGGGCTCGCCAAGCCGAAGGGCGTCATCCTCGTCGCGCCGGGAACCGAGGAGGCGACGCTCGCGCCGCTTGGCGTGCGAAAGTTGCCCGGGATCGGGCCCGTGGCGGAGGAGAAGCTCGCGCGGCTCGGCATCCTCACGCTCGCGGATCTCGTGCGCGCGAACGACCACGTGCTGCGGCCGATCTTCGGCGCCTACACGAGCGGCATTCGCCGTGACGCGGTGGGCGCGGGAGGAAACGATCTCGGCCGCGAGCGGCCCGCCTTTCGCGAGCACGATCCGGTCGGCGCCTACGTCGGGAGCATCTCGAACGAGCGAACCTTCGTCGAGACGAGCCCGGAGCAGACGGAGGCCATGCTCTGCGGGCTCTGCGAGCGGGTCTGCTCGCGTGCGCGATCACGGGGCGTGCGCGCGGCGACGGTGACGCTGCGCCTGCGGTACTCGGACTTCCACACGATCACGAGGTCGCGCACGATCACGCCCACGAGCGTGGACGTCGACGTTCATCGCGTGGTCCTCGAGCTCTATCGCAAGGCGCGGACGCGTCCCGGGCCCGTGCGCCTCGTCGGGGTGGCCCTCTCGAAGCTCTCGCTCGAGGAGCCCCAGCTCAAGCTCGCCACGTTCGACCACGGCGATCGATGCGGCGAGGCGGTCGACGCGGTGCGCGAGAAGTTCGGTTACGACGCCGTCCACCTGGCGACGACGATTCTCGGGAACTAGCGCGCCGCCGCGCTGTCGGACCCTTCATGCCGAAGGAAGGCCTCAGCGCCGCTCAGCGGAGCAAGATCCGTCGCCTCGCCGCGCCCGGCGAGGCGAACGTGGAGGAGGGCAAGGAGATCAACGTCGTCCCCTTCCTCGACATCATCACGAACGTCCTCATGTTCGTGCTCGCGACCCTCGCCGTCACGTTCACCGCCTCGATCGACGTCGACCTCGGCCGGCCCACCAGCATTCGCGCCGCGCAGCAGGCCACGCTCGGACTCGCCGTGATCGTCGTCGGCGACGGCTTCTCGGTCAAGGCGAGGGGCGGCAACGTCGCCACGGGGTGCGAGACCACGGGCAGCGGCCTCGCGATCCCGAAGCGCGAAGGCCGCTACGATTACACCGCGCTCCGCGACTGCGCCGCGAAGCTGAAGGCCAGCTCGCCCGAGTTCTCGACCGAGGAGCAGGTCACCGTCACCGCCAATCCCGACGTGCCTTACGACACCGTCATCGCCACGTTCGATGCGCTCCGCACCTCGAGAGGGGGCGACAAGCTGTTTCCGGAGGTCGCGTTCGGCGTCGTTCGCTGACGGAGCTCCTGCTCGCGCCCGCGGGGCGTGGGCCGGGCCCGCCTCCCCCGCGCAGGTGCAGGCGCAGGCGCAGGCGCGCGCGTGTGCACAACCCGTTCAACAACCTGGCCCGGGCCGGCCACCTGGCCTGGCCCGGCCACCCCCGCCCCCTCGCGCCAGGTCAAAAATGATTGGTAAGCCAACTGTTTTGGACCTGGCGTGGGGGGGAGGGGGCGGCATGCGGTGTGCTGTCGCCTGGGGATGCACTCGATTTCATTCCTACTGAAACGATGTCACCTGCGCGTGACCGCTTTTGCCAAGGAGGCCGTGCGGGCCGTGAAAGGGATGACCCCCGCTCGCTTCGACGTCCTCTGCTTCGCACGGCAGCGATGGATTCAGTTCGACCCCGGGCCGCTCGCGCGCGGGCTCACCACCCAGCGCGCCATCACCAAGGCGCTCGGGCTTCACCCGTCCACCGTCTCCAAGCTCCTCAAGCGACTCGAGGAGATGGGCTGGATCATTCGCTGCCCCGACTACTCCGACCGCCGCGTGAAGGCGGTCGAGCTCACCAAGCTCGGCGTCCGGAAGATCTGGGAGGCCATGCGGCGCGTGTTTCGCGGGCGCCTCCTCCTCGAGCCCTTCGAGCGCATCGCTCGCGAGCTCCAGCCCACGCGCCACGTCCTCGAGACGCTCGACCACCTCTTCGACACCCTCGAGCTGATCGCCGACACCTTCTACGACTCGTCGAGCTTCTATTACGACTACGGGTCTCGCACCATCCAGCCCTACCGCTTCATCGTCCACGAACGCGAACGGCGCGTCCGCCGTATCCGCATGAAGCCCGAGTTCCCCATCATCCGGCCCGGAACCGACGCCTGGATGGAGCTCATCCGGGGCTACAACGCGCGCAACCGCGCCCGCTTCAAGCCCATCGACGTCCTCGACTACATGGAGAGCGACGACTGATTCCGGTCAAATCAGATCGTCGCGACGAGCATCGGCTCGGCGCTCGCGGGGCGAAGCCCATCGGTGCGAGCCGCGAAAGAGCGCTCGATCATCTCCGTAGCGAGAATGACCTTCGTATTCGGTAATCCGCATTCCCTCGCCAGCGCCATCATCGCGTCCGGCGAATAGAAGGAGATGAACGGCGTGCCGCTCGCCCTGGCGCCGCGGGCTGCGAACTCCATCCCCGCGCGCTCGACCTCGGGCAGGAGGTCCGCCGGGAGCATGAACGTGGAGAGAAACGTCGAGCCCGGCGCGAGCGCCGTCGTCTGGCGAAGCGTGGCCGCGTTGCCTTCGCTGGTGAGGTACATCGACACGCCCGTCTGCGCGACGACGGCCGGCACCTCGGGATCGAACCCCGCGCTTCGGAGCAGATCGAACCACGACGCGCCGGCCTCGAGGTCCACGGGCACGAAGATCGGCGCCGAGGATCACGTACTGCATGACGCCGGAGGCTTCGAGGAAGTCCTCCACGAAGCGTGCGCGGGCCACGATCGACGCGCGAAACGGCGCCGTCCCCTGGGGATGCATGTCGCCGCGCGAGCGCCAACCCTCGTCGGGGGCGACGAGCTGCGCGCCCACCGGGTCCGCGAAGACCGGCGGCGAGGCGTCGACTTCGAGGTGCAGCGCACGCCAGAGCGCGACGCGCGCGGCCGTGGATTCGGGTCCGCTCATGCGGGCCGAGACTAGCAGCCGGAGCGAGCGGCTAGAACTCCGCCGGGACGCGCTTCGGGGCGTCTTCGCCGTTCACGATCTGGCCGAGCCAGGTCGCGAGGTTAACGCCGCCAGCCTCGGTGTCGTAGAGGTCGGCGTCGTCGCCCTTGAAGTACTGATGACCGCGACCGGGACCGTAGTACGTGAGGAAGTTGTCGCCCTGGATGGAGCGGACCTCGCGAAGGCCGTCGGCAAAGAAGTCACCGCTGAGGAGGCCCGGCGCCGCGCAGTTGAACGAGAAGCCGATGCCGTGGAAATACCGCATCACGAGGTCCGCCTCGTGACTGATGAACGCGAACTTCAATTTCGGATGCGCGCGGATCAGATCCTGGACGAGCTGAAACAGACCGCCGCCGCCCTCGCGCAGCGGGAATGGCCCATCGACCGGCGACGTCTTGTCCATCTGCCACGTGCTCGCCCACTTCTCCTGGAGACACGTCGGCGTGAACGTCGAGCTGAGCGGCGGGCCCGAGTCGTCGATGACGGTGATGTCGAGCCCGGCGAAGGCCTTCTGCACCTGGACGTAGTTGTATGCGGCGCCATAGCCGCCCGCGCTCGTGCCGCCGAGGACGACCTGCTGCGCGTCGTGGAACGTGGCCTTGAGACGCGGGAGATACGCCGAGACGTTCTTGAACCCGAGCTGCGGCCGACCATCGAAGCCCTTCTCGTTCGCGCCGGAGAACACATCGCCGGAGCAATACGGGACGAACACGTGGTTCCAGTCCCGGAACGGGTTCTCGCTGCGATCGCGGTTCATCACCGTCGCGCGCCCGGCGGAGTCCTTCCACTCCGCGAAGGTCTCCGCGTCCATGTGGTCGGCCGAGAGCGCGTGGTCCGCGATCGCGCACGTCTGACCGTCGAAGCACGCACCGCCGCCCTGCATGAAGATGAGGACCTTCTTCGAGCCGGTGGGCGACCGACTGAGGCCGAGCCCCGTGGGCGTCCCGTCCATGCACTCGGGCGCGTTGTCGAACTCCTCCGGCCCGAGCCACGTCCACTCGCCCGGATCGGTCGGAGGAAACGCCTCGACCGGCGCGCCGTCTTCGACCGGCCCCGCCGCCTTGCCCTCCCCGTTTGCGTTCGAGCCGGGTGCGTCCGCGCTCTTCGTCGTCTTCTCGGAGGCGCCGGGCTCGGTCTTCGCCGGCTCGTCGGACGTTGGGCTCACCGTCGTGTCCGACGCGATGCTGCAGTGCACGAGGAACGTCGCGAGGGCGGCGATCGCGAGCGACGAGAGCTTCTTCGGCAGCATCGCGCGGTCATTCAGCAAGTCGGGTGCCGGCGCCGGAATCGTCCGCTCTCCCCGAAATCGTGGGGAGCGCACATCCCGGCACCTGTAAAAACCGCGTTACGAGTGGGGGCGCGAAGCCCCCACATTTCTCCGGCGGACCTTCGTGCTGTGCGGACGCGGATCCAGAGCCCGATTCACAGCGTGTGTGCAGAGATCTGCACAGGAGAAGCGGCGCCACTTCTCGTAATCACACGCGATTTCGCGAGGCGTACGCGTTGCTGAAGCGTGATCCCATGCGTCCTACGTCGCTCATCGCCTTTGCCGTCGTGACCGTCTTCCCGCTCCACGCGCTCGCCCAAGACCCGGAGCCGGCGCCGCCACCGTCGCCGCCCACGTCGTCCTCCGTGAAGATGACGCTCGAAGCCACGAAGATCGACGCGCCCCCTCCCCCAGCCCCTGCCCCCGCCCGCAGCATCAACGACGACCGGCTGCTCCACGGCTTCCGCATCGGCTTCGGCTACGTCATGAGCTACGACAAGCCAGTCGCAGGCCTCGACGGCGAGAGCCTCAAGGAGCGCGCCGACCTCCGCGCGCCGAGCCACCTCCTCCTCGGATACGAGGTGCTCTACCGCGTCGTCAGCCACTCCTGGCTCAACGTGCTCCTCCTCGCGAACGGGATGGTGGCCGGCCTCGAGCAGAGCCGCTTCCTTCCGTCGGGCAACCTCCTCATCGGGGCAGAGCTGAAGAACTCATTTCAGATTGGCCTCGGCACGAACGTGTCGCCCCTCAAGGGCAGCGAGGCGCACGCCGTCGTCGCCGCAGGCTGGACCCCGCAGGTCGGATCCATCTACGTCCCCTTCCACGTCTACTTCATCCCCGACGTGGACGGCGTCCATCGCGCCGGGGTCACGACCGGCGTGACGTTCTGATGCCCGCGCTGTCACTTCCCCGTGATGGCGCGCTCGAACTCCGGGAAGTAGCGGGCGATCACCATCACGTCGAACTGGGTCAAAATCGACTCCTTCGCCTCACGCTCGAGCAAGAACTCGAAGCAGCGCCCCACGAACGCGGCCGCGGACTCGCCGCTCCGCGCGAGCCGCGCGAGGTCGCCCGCCTTCACCGTGACCTCGTGACGCGTCGATGACGTGCCCTCGCGCACGGTGACCGCGATCCTCGTCGAGGATGCGTCTTCGGATAGGTGCTCGGTCGTGATCATCTTCTTCGTTCGCTTCGCGGTAGGTGACCCATTTCAGTCTATAACGACTGGCGATGCGAAGGGTTCTCGTCACCGGCGCCAACAAGGGCATCGGCCTCGCGATCGCGAAGGCCATCCTCGAAGATCACGCAGACACGTTCGTGTACCTCGGCTCGCGCGATCCTGCGCGCGGGAAGGACGCGGCGGGCGGGCTCGGCCGCGCCGACCGCGTGGAGGTCGTCGCGATCGACGTCGCCAGCGAGGCATCCGTGAAGCAGGCCGTCGCCTCCGTGAAGGGGCCGCTCCACGGCATCGTGAACAACGCGGGCATCGGCCGTGCCGCGCTTGCCGACGTGCTCCAGACGAACGTCTACGGCATCCACCACGTCTGCGAGGCGTTCCTCCCCCTCCTCGATCCGAGCGGAGGGCGCATCGTCAACGTCACGTCCGCATCGGGCCCCACCTACGTCTCGAAGTGCGATGCGGAGCGGAAGAAGCTCCTCCTCGACCCCGAGTTGACGTGGCCGCGGCTCGACGCGTTCATGAAGGAGCGCCTCGCCGCCGGCGAGGACGACGCGTACGGTCTCTCGAAAGCCTGTGCGAACTCGTACACGATGCTCCTCGCGCGCCAGCACCCGAAGCTCCACGTCAACGCGTGCACGCCCGGCTTCATCGAGACGGATCTCACGCAACACTACCGAGACTCGCAGGGAAAGTCGGCCGCAGAGCTCGGCATGAAGCCGCCGTCCGAGGGCGCCCGCGCGCCGATGTATCTGCTCTTCGCTGAGCTCGAGGGCAACGGCCGCTACTACGGCAGCGACGCGAAGCGGAGCCCCCTCGATCGCTATCGCGCTCCAGGGAGCGCGCCTTACGCCGGCGACTGACTCCGGTGAGCCCCGTCGCCGACAGCGAGAGCACCAGCGTCGCACCCGCACTTCGGGGGCGCGAGGCGAGCTGTCGCGTCATCGGTCCGATGATGGAGGCGGTGGAGAAGAAAGGCCTCCCGCGCTCGCGTCTCACGGAGGGCTGCGGCATTCCGATGTCCACCCTCGAGAATCCTCGCGAGCGGATCCCGTGGGCCTCCTTCCTCGTCGTCCTCGGGAACCTGGGACGCGTCCTCTCCGACGACGAGCTGATCGCGCTCGGCCGCACCCAGATCGGACGCAACGTTCATCGCACCCTTTTCCTGCCCGGTCGCCTCCTCTTCTCCGTGCGCGACATCTACTTCTGGGGATCCGGCGCCGACGGCCCCGTGGCACAGACGCTCACCGCGCAGACCATGGAGTGCACCGAGCTCGCGCCGAATCGTCTTCGCCACGCCGTGACGATCAAGCCCGGCTACGGATGCACGCGCGAGTTCTGGCTGCTGCGCCAGGGCCTCCTCGAGAGCGTGCCGCGCGCGTTCGGCCTTCCCCTCGCCAGGGTGACGCTCACCAAGCAGAGCGAGACGAGCGGCTACTTCGATATCGAGCTCCCGCCGGACGAGAGCCTCTTCAATCGCGTGCGCGAGCGCGCGACCTGGATCTTCGCCGCACGCGACGCGGCGAGGGAGCTGCGCCGCGTGAACGAGGACCTCCACCGCCGCAACCTCGAGCTCCAGGCCGAGATGGAGGGCCGGCAGAGAGCCGAAGACGAGCTGCGCCGGCTGAACGCCGAGCTCGAGAAGCGGGTCCTCGAGCGCACGCAGGAGCTCGAGCTCTTCAGCTATTCGGTGGCGCACGATCTTCGCGCGCCGCTGCGGGCCGTGAACGGATTTGCCACCGCCGTGATGGAAGACCACGGCCCCGCGCTCGACGAAGACGCCAAGCGACAGCTCTCCCGCGTCATCGACAACGCGCTACGCATGGGCGCGCTCATCGACGCGCTCCTCGCGTTGTGGCGCGTCACGCGCGCGGAGCTCCGGCGCGAGCAGGTCGATCTCGCCGACGTCACGACGACGATCATCGAGGAGCTCCGGCGCATCGAGCCGAAGCGCACAGTCGAGCTGAAGGTCGATGGCCCGCTCCTCGTGAACGGAGACCCGAATCTCCTGCGCTCGCTCCTCCAGAACCTCCTGGAGAACGCCTGGAAGTTCACGCGCGACCGGTCCCCGGCGCGGATCGAGCTATCGCGTGATGGCGAGATATTTCGGATTCGCGACAACGGCCTCGGCTTCGACATGCAATATGCAAAGACGCTCTTCGCGCCGTTCCACCGGCTCCGGCCGAAGGAGTTCGAGGGCACCGGCATCGGGCTCGCCATCGCAGACCGGATCTGCCGCCGTCACGGCGGGACGATCTGGGTCGACGCGAGCCCCGACGAGGGCGCGACGTTCTCCTTCACGCTCGCGGCCGGAGCGCCGGAGACATCGGATAAGAATAAGACGACTTCAGAGCGACCCAACCGAGGCATCTTTTAAAGCGTTACCGGACTCGAACCGGTAACCCTCGATTTGAGAGATCGATGCCCTACCATTGGGCTAAACGCGAAGCGCCTACGTGCTCACGTGGCCGCTCTGAAGTCGTCAGTCTTGGTCACTCGGCTTCGCCGGTCGTGCCATGCGACCCGTTCGTGGAACGGCTCTTCATGTCACGGACGGAGCGCTCGAGCGGCGTGCCCTTCAGGACGTGCTCGAAGAGCTCCTGAGGAGACTTGCCGCCGAGGAGCGACACGAGGTTCATGTTCGCGGCCGCGGTCTTCATGACCTCGGCGTCGGCGGCGGCGTGCAGCGCTCCGACCAGCTCGGGCTGGATCGCCTTGAGACGCAGCGCCTCCGCCTCGGCGAACGCCAGGGCGCGCGCGCGGTCGAGCTCGGCGACCTTTGCGAGGTGCGCCTCTTCGATCGCGTGCTCGACCCGACGCCGCTCCGCCTCGGCCGCAGAACGGCGCTCCGCGAAGCCAAGCTCTTCGTCGAGCTGACGGACCGACTGCTCGTGGCGGAGCTCGATCTTGCGGAGGTCGACCTTGTGCTCGGTCTCCGCGTCGATGAGACGGCTCTCGGCCTTGCGCACGACCGCGCCACGCACGATCGCATGCTCTTCCGAGTCGACGTGGTCCTGGTGCCGCTCGGACTCCAGGCGACGCGTCGCCGTTTCATCGGTGATCTGCAGCTTCACCGCCTCACGCTGCGCGTCCGCGAAGAGCGAAGCGAGGGCCGGGTCGACGATGTCGAGCTTCAGCAGCTCGCACGAGTCGACGACCATGCCGTTCTCTTCGAACCGCAGCTTCTCCTCGCTTCCGAAGAGCGTGCTCTGGACGAGCGCGCCTGCGGAGCGGACGAGATGCGCGAACGAGTGCTCACGCGCCGCCTTCCGGAGCTTCGCGCGCACGGAATGCGCGAGGAGCTTCACGGGATCGTCGACCTGGAACCAGGACTCCGGCGATCCCTCGAAGTGTCCGGTGAACCCGAGCTTGAGCCGCAGCTTCACGAAGTCGCTCGACTCGACGTCGAACATGTCCGCGACGCGGGCGCCCTGGATCTGGAGGAAGCACGTGGTGGTCGTGTGGTGACCGTCCTTCTGCGGACCCTTCGAGAGGTGGAGCGGCAGGAGCGACTCCTCGTACTCGAGCAGGATCGACTTCGGACCGGTCTCGACGCGCCGGCCGTGACGAGACACGACCAGGCACGCCTCGTTGTTCGGCACGATGACCGAGACGGCCCAGGGCGTGGAGAACGAGTCGGGCTCGTCACCCGCACGCTCGCCGGGGGCCTTCACCGTCATCGCCTTGTGCGGCTCGGCGTGCGCGACCCAGAGGTTCCACGACTCGCGCGCCATGCGACGCTGAACGTGCTCCTCGAAGCGCGGGTCGAGCAGGTAGGAGGTCTCGCCCGGGATCATCTTCACCATGCCGGTGCGGAGATCGCGGACGTACGCGCCCTTCTTCTGGTCGATGCCGATCGCGTTGATGATGACGGAGTCGTGGTCGTTCCCGACGTGCGGCTCACGCGTCGACGGGTTGATGACCTCGGCCTCGATGAACGGGAAGAAGACGGACGGCTGTCCACGGACGATCAGCTCCGAGCCGGCCTCGTAGTGCTCGCGGTCGAGCGCGATGCCGGGCGGGAGGTGCGCGAGCAGACGCTCACGCGAGATCGGCGTGATGACGCGCAGCCACAGCGCCTGCTGCTCGGAGAGCTCGTAGGCGTCGTAGACGCGCCGCCGCGATCCGCGCTGGAGGAAGGTGTCGTGCGGGCCGGGGAAGACACGCGCCGGGCCGCGCACGATGCGCGGGTTACCGTCGGCGTCGAAGAGGATGCAGAACTCCTTCGGTCCGAGGACGACGGCGCGACGCGCGTACGGATCGGTGGGGCCGCTCCGCTGTCCACGGTCCACGCGCTTCGCGGGCGCGCTCACGCGTGCGTCGAAGGCCTGGTCCATCGCGGCCAGGATGATGGCGCGCTGGCCGAGCGGCAGCTCCTGCCGATGGCGCAGCTCGTTCTTCATCGTCGAGAACTGCTTCGCGCTGACGCCCTCCTTCACGAGGGCGACGAGCTTCGCGCACTCCGCCGCGATCTCGGTCGGCAGGCCGACGGTCGCGTCCTCGTCCGAGGAGTCCTTCGTCTGCTCCACTTCCTCGACCGGCGGCACGATCTCGATGCCCGACGGCGGGATGAAGAGCTGGGTGTGACGGCCCTGGATGACGATGCGCTGACCGAGACGCAGCGACGGCTCGGACACGGAATCCGGTCCGACGAGCGGCGTCGACTCCGCCTCTCCGCCCTGATCGATGACGGCGCTCGACAGCCCCGCCGACTCGATCACGAGGCGGTAGTAAGGAGCGCGCTCTTCCACTTCGCCGACGACCTCGACGAGCAGGTACTGGTTCGCGCCGAGCTTGTGCGCCGGACGCACCTCCGCGCTCTGGCCAGGCCACAGCGGAAACGAGCACGGTCCGGGGATGATGCGCTTGGTGCCGGAGACGAGCTCCTTCTCCTTGTTACCACCGGCGATGAACGAGCCGTTCTTGCCCGGCTCCTCGGAGTGGAGCTCGCGCACGGGGTTCTCGAGAACGACGTACTCGCCATCACGCGCGATGACGAACGGGCGCGCTTCCATGGGCGCCTGCTCGAAGCCTCCGCGGCCGTTGGAGCGCACGATCCGGTCGTTCGCCGACGGCGTGAACTCGGTCGGACCGACGTGCATGAGGATTTCACCGCTGGTCTCGTTGAGGGACCAGAGGAAGGAGCGACGGGGAACAGGGATCTTCTGACGTGCTTCGGTGGACATGACACAGCTACCCGATGCCGCGACGACTGCGCCACGACACCCAAACGCACCGTCCGAAATGAACGGCGACTTACGCCCACGAGCGGAGAGACCACGTTGGACTTACGATTTAATCGTCACTTATCACAGTGCGCGGCTTTACCAGTTTCGCCTACCAGCCCGAGTCAGCTCGCGTGAGCGAGCAGCACGTCCGCGAACGAACGGCTACGAGTGGGCCGGGATGGATTCGAACCATCAGCATCTAGATCCAAGGTCACATGCCTCTCTCACTCGGAGAAAATCGTGAGGGACGCACGAGGCCGGCGGCCTCGAGACGTCTGGCGCCCTTCACCCGGAATATCGGTGAACGAGGGCGCGCTTGCTCGACGAGACTGGTAAGGCTCGGTCCACGCCCCCGCAAGGGCTCCGTACGAAATTCGCGGCGCCCGTGTACGATGCACCGGCGATGGCGCTGGCCTACCTCGACCGACGGGCGCTCGAGACACGCGGACGCGAGGCGCGCGAGCGATACCTGGCGGCGCGCCCCTTCCCTCACTTCGTGTTCGACGACTTCCTCCCCGCGGACCTCGCGAAGACGCTCGCGCTCGAGTTTCCCGCGCCAGCGCATCCGGGCTGGAAGCGCCGCGATCACGCCGAGCAACGCGCGCGGCTCGGGCAGCTCGGGCGCACGGGCTTCGCGGATGTCGCGCCCGTCGTGCGACACGTGCTCGCCGAGCTCTGTGGGATGGCGTTCCTCGACTTCCTGGGCGCGCTCACGGGCATCGAGGGACTCATCGCCGATCCGCATTTCTCCGGCGCCGGCCCCTCGATCACGCTGCCGGGCGGACATCTCGCGCTCCACGCGGACTTCAATCGCGACCGCCGGAGGCACCTCGCGCGGACGGTGACCGTCCTCCTCTACATCGGCCTCGAATGGGAGCCCGCCTGGGGCGGCGACCTCGAGCTCTGGAACCGTGACCGCACCGCGTGCGAGGCGCGCATCGCGCCGCGGCCGAATCGGCTCGCGGTGCTCGCCCACGGCGACGACTTCTGGCACGGACATCCGGCGCCGCTGGCCTGTCCCACCGATCGGCACCGGGCGTCGATCGCGTCCTACTACTACGTCGCAGGGGGCGCCGACGCAGACGCTCACTCCGCGATCTGGGCCGGTTGAGCATGGTCTACGTCGCGCTGCTCCGGGGCATCAACGTCGGAGGCAACAACCTGATCAAGATGTCGGCGCTCCGCGAGGCCTTCGAGGCGCTCGGCTACACCGGCGTCACCACCTACATCGCGAGCGGCAACGTCGTGTTCGAGGCAAAGGGCACGAAGGCGGCGCTGACGAAGACGATCGAGGCCGCGCTGAGCAAGACGTTCGCATACGAGTCGAAGATCGTCGTCGTGTCGGCGAAGGATCTCGCGCTCGTCCTGGAGGAGGCGCCGAAAGGATTCGGCAAGCAGCCAACGAAGTATCGCTACGACGTGCTCTTCGTGAAGCCCCCGCTCACCACGCGTGCCGCGCTGCCGGAGGTCGACACCACGCCGGGCGTCGACGAGGTGTGGGCCGGCAAGCATGCGCTCTATTTCCGACGTCTCGTGGCGCAGGCCAGCAGGAGCAAGCTGTCGAAGATCGTCGGCAAGCCGATCTACCGCGAGCTCACGATCCGTAACTGGAACACGACGATGGCGCTGGCGCGGCTCAGCGGGGCCAGCGGGGACTGGACGCCGGGACGCAGGCCGCACTAAGAGGAGGGCATGGCTTCTCGAGATCTCTTGGACATCGCGGCGGACGCAGCGGAGCGACTCGAGCGCGAAGGCGGGCTCGTGGCGTGCGGTCGCCGCGTCGACGGCGTCACGCGCGTCGACTTCTGGTCCGGCCGTGGCCAGCAGCACTCGCTCATCCTCACGGAGGCGATGACGAACGTGGACGAGATCGTGCTCGCCTGCCTCGTGAAGGCGGGCGTCTCGACGAAGGTCGACCCCTACGCCATGAAGCACTGACATGCCGACGCGCATCGACAAGCCGACCACGATCACCGCCGCGGGCAACAAGCCGAAGCGCATCGACGAGTACGTCGGCCGTGTGAACAACGGCGAGACACGCGTGAGCGTCGCGCACATGCGATCGCCGAGCGGCTGGGTGGAGCCGGGCCAGCGTCCCGAGTTCGACGAGTACACCGTCGTGCTGCGCGGCGAGCTCCGCGTCGAGCACGACGGCGGCGCGATGGATATCGCCGCGGGCCAGGCGGTGCTCACCAAGGCCGGCGAATGGATCCGTTACAGCAGCCCGAGCCCGGACGGCGCCGAGTACATCGCGGTGTGCCTGCCCGCGTTCTCGCCCGACACCGTTCATCGCGATCCTTCCTAGACGATGCCGGAGCTGCCCGAGGTCGAGACCGTCTGCCGCGTGATGCGTCGCACGCTCGAAGGAAAACGGATCGCGAGCGTCGAGGTCGTCCGCGATCCGATCGTCTTCTCCGGACACGCGCCGGCCGCCGTCGAGAAGGCGCTGAAAGGCCGCGTCGTCGAGAGCGTCGGCCGGCGCGGGAAGTTCTTCTGGCTCACGCTGAGCGGTGACGGCCCGACCGTGTTCGGTCATCTCGGGATGACGGGCTGGATCCGCGAGGTAGGAAAAGAGGGCACGCGGCTCATGGGCCACGGCGCCGCGCCCTTCGATGACGAGGACGGTCGGCCCCGCTTCCTCCGCCTGCTCGTCCGCACCGCGGGCGGCCGCGGCATCGCCTTCACCGACGCGCGCCGCTTCGGCCGCATCTGGATCTCGCCGTCGCCCGCGACCGATCGCCGGGTAAAGCGCCTCGGACCGGACGCGCTCGACGAGCTGCCGGACATCGAGGCTCTTCTCGAGAAGCTCGCGCGCCGGAAGGTGGCGGTCAAGGCGGTGCTCCTCGACCAGGGCGTCATCTCGGGCATCGGAAACTGGATCGCGGACGAGGTCCTCTACCAGGCGAAGATCTCGCCGAAGCGGCGCGCCTCGTCGCTGAAGAAGGCGGAGGTGGTCACGCTCCGTCGCGTCATCCTCCGCGTGCTCACGCTCGCCGTGAAGGTCGGCTCGGATCACCGCCGCTTCCCGAAGAGCTGGCTCTTCGAGCACCGCTGGGGCGGCACTCGCGGAGCGGCGCGCATCGGTGGACGCGCCATCGTTCGCGAGATCGTGGGCGGTCGCACGACGGCGTGGGTGCCGTCGGTGCAGCGATAGGCGCCCCCGCGCGTCAGGCGTTCGCGGTGATCAGCCAGGTCGCGCCGACGAAGCGAACCTCGTCGCCGGCCACGAAGGGCTGAAACGCGGCCTCGAGCCTCTCGACCGCGCGTGCGCGCGCCGGCTCGTCCAGGTCGTGGAGCACGCGTCCGACGGGACCGAGCCGCGTCACGTATGGCATCAGCGCGCTCGCGGGCATGGTGCAGGTCCGGTCGAGCGGGCTCACCTCGACGTCTCGCCACCCGGCCCCCTCGAGGATCTGGACGACCCGATCTCGCTCCCCGAACGCGAACTGCCCGGGCGCGCCCGGACGCCTCGGCGGCAGCGACGGGAGCAGTGGCGCAGCCGCCCGCTCGGCGGTGGTCATGAACTCGTTCTCGGCCGCGCTCCGCCAGGCGACCATGCGCAGCCGCGTGGCTGCCCGCCGCAGGTTCTCGAAGGCACGCACCGGATCCTCGAAGAACATCACGCCGAAGCGCGAGACGACGGTGTCGAAAGGCGGCGGCGTGAACGCGTAGCTCGCGGCATCGGCGAGCACGAAGGTGGCCGGAGCCTTCGCCGCCTCCGCCCGGCGCTTCGCGAGCCCCAGCATCGGCTCCGAGATGTCGACGCCGACCACCGTGCTTCGTTTCGAGATCGCGAGCGTCGTGCTCCCGGTGCCGCAGCCGACGTCGAGCACGCGCGCGCCCAGGTCGGCCTCGAGGATCGCGTCCTCGAACGGCGCGAGGACCCGATCGAGCAGCTCTTGCGAGTCGACCCACGCCTTTCCTGCGGTCCCGTTCCAGAGTGAGAATTGTTCCTCGGCGTCGTTCATGATTGGCTCCTCGTTGACCTACCATGGCACTTCAAGTCGACTTGAGGTCAAGATGAAGACGCTCGATATCGGTGCGGTCGCGAAACAGGCCGGGCTTCCGCCGTCCACGCTACGCTTTTACGAGGAGAAGGGGCTCATCGCGTCGGTGGGGCGGCGGGGGCTGCGGCGGCTCTTCCCGGTCGAGGTGATCGAGCGTCTGGCGCTCATCGCGATGGGGCGGAGCGCTGGCTTCACGCTCGACGAGATCGCCGGGATGTTCGACCCCGACGGCCGGCCACGGATCGATCGCCAGGCCCTGCGCGACAAGGCCGACGAGCTCGACACGACGATCGCGAAGCTCACGCGCATGCGCGACGGCCTCCGTCACGCCGCCGCGTGCAAGGCGCCGAGCCACCTGGAGTGCCCGACGTTCCGCCGCATCCTGCGCCGGCAGCTCGGGGCGTGACGAGCCCGAATCATGATTATCCCTGGCTGAGAAACTCGCGAATGGCCTTCTCGGCCGCGTCCGCCGCCTCGATCCAGAACATGTGACCGATGCCGTCCAGCGTGACGACACGCGAGGTCGGGATCTTGGCCGCGAGGATCGCGGCGTTGGCGGCCGGGATCAGCCGGTCGTGCGTCCCCGTGACGATGAGGGTCGGCGTGTGGATCGAGTCGACCCGCGCCGCGACGTCGTGCGTCGTGACCGCCATGAGCTGTCCCTGGAAGCCGACCGCGGTCATACGATTGGCCAGGCCATAGGCCACCAGCTCCTCGAACACGGACGCGCCGTGCTCCATGAAGCCCGGGCCGAAATTCAGCGCGAGGAGACGGCGCACGGTCGCCTCCGCGCCGCCCTGGCCGACGCTCGCGAAGGCGGCGAGCACCTCGCGGTCGGGCAGGACCGCGGTTCGGCCGCCGTGCGTCGTGCAGCCCAGCACGAGCTTGTCCACGCGGGTCGGCGCCTCGAGGGCCAGCTGCTGCGCGATCATTCCACCCATGCTGACACCGAAGACGGTCGCAGCCTGGATCCCGAGATGATCGAGGAGGCCGAGCGCGTCGCGAGCGAGCTCTGCCGTCGAGTACGGCCCCGCGGGCGCCGCGGAGCGGCCGGCGCCGCGGTTGTCGAAGGTGACGACGCGATGGCGATCCGCGAAGCGCTCGGGGAAGCCGCGCCAGTGCCCCATCGACCCGGTCAGCCCCATGATGGCCAGAAGCACGGGGCCCTCCCCGTGTATTTCGTAGGCCATGTCGAGGTCACCGATCCGCGCCGTAGGCATCACGCCTGCTTAGCCGACGCGCCGAGAGGCGTCATGCGTCTCGGACGACGATCACCCCGCGTCGAGGCTGTAGACCGTGCCGCCGGCGTCGACCCTCGCGGTCAACGTCTCGTCCTTCCACTCCGCGCGGAGCTGCTTCTCCTCGTCGTGCAGCTTGCCGCCGTGGTGCTTCACGTACGCGGCAAAGGCGCGCTTGTGCTCCGCGGGCGAGAGCAGATCGGAGGCGCGACGGAAGACCTCCACGATGCGCGCCGCGGGCTTCTCCGGCTTCGTCACGAGCGAGGGACCGGTGAGGAGAATGAACATCGGTCCGCCCGCAAACGGCGCACGATAGTAGCCGGGCGCCCGGAGCAGGCCCGTGGCGACGATGCCGTACTTCTCGCCGTCGACCTCGTCGAGCGCGACCCGCCCCGTCGAGAGCTCCGCGATCTTCTCCTTCTCGCCGATGGCCTTCACCTTCCGTGACGCCTCCGCAAGCGCGGGAGGCATGCGCTTCGGATCGATGGACCACGCCGCGATCCAGAGCGATGCCGCGTCCGCCTCGGTGCCGAGCACCTGCATCGGCACCACCAGCGCGTCGGGCCGCGTATCGAAGGAGATGGTTCCAGCCTGCATGTCGAGGTGCCAATCGCAGGGCCCGACCTTGTCCTCGAGGTCGAGCTGCCGCTCGAGCGAGGCACCCACATGCTCGATGAAGAGATCGCGGAACGTGGCCATGAAGGCATCGTCGCCCAGATCCTCGCTCGGAGCGATCGGATACGCTCCGGGCGCCGTGCTCTTGACCATCCCTGCGGTCGTCTCCTGCGTCGTCGCCGTGCTGGCGCTGTTCGTGGGAGTTGCCGCGATCGCCCTGTCGTCGGGGCCCGGATGGCGAGCGCTGAGATGGTTTGGCGTGGCCGCGCTCTGCGCGTCGGTCTATGCGATGTGCACGACGGTCACCACCATCGACGTGAGCGCGGAGCTCCGGGCGGTGGTGGCGCGGTTCGCAGGTGCGTCGGCGTCTCTCCTCGTCGCCTCCTGGTTCGCGTACTTCAGCGCCACCCAGGAGCGCTCGCTCGCGCGATGGGAGCGGTGGACGCTCGGGCTGATCGCCACGATCGGCGTCGCCTGGCTCGTGCCAGGGCTGTGCCGCAGCTCGGAGCTCTTCGTACGGCACGTCTGGTGGCTCGGGATCTCCTACACCACGACGCGCCCGACCCTCCTCGGGCGAGTCACGTACCTGCTCCTGGCGGGCCTGACCGCCCTCCTCTCGGTGCGCATCTTCCTCGCCTGGCGGCGCGGGCGGACGGGGGCGCTCGCGGATTTCGTCGGCATATTCGTGCAGCTCGTGACGGGCATCAACGACGCGCTCGCCGCCTCGGGCCGCCTCGACACGCCATACATGCTCGATATCGGTCAGTTCGTGGTGGTGCTCGCGGTCGGCACGAACCTGATTACCCGCTTCGTCTCCGATGCACGCGCGCTCGAGCGGTCCTCGGCGGAGCTTCGTCATGCGCAAAAGGAGCTCGTGCGCCGCGAGCGCCTCGCCGCGCTCGGCGAGCTGTCCGCCGTCGTCGCGCACGAAGTCCGTAATCCGCTCACCGTGATCTTCAATGCCGTATCCTCACTTCGCAAACGCGCCACGATCTCGGGAGACACCGGCACGCTGCTCGATATCCTCGAGGAGGAGGCGGAGCGCCTGAAGCGCGTGGTGGGTGAGCTCCTCGAGTTCGCGCGCCCCCGCGACCTCCTCGTCGATGCGGTCTCCCCTCGCCCACTCGTCGACGGCGCGGTCGACGCGGCGGTGGCCGGGTTCGGCGCCGGAACGACGGAGGACCTGGTCGAAGTGGTCACGGCGGACGCCGTCCCCGACCTCGAGGGCGACGAGCAGCTCCTCCGCCAGGCGCTCATCAATCTCATCACGAACGCGCTCCAGGCGGCGGGCCGCAGAGGGCGCGTTCGCGTCGAGACGACGGCCGAGCGAGGCGCCGCCTCGATCTCCTTCCGCGTCACCGACGACGGCGACGGCATCCCCAGGGACGTCGCCGAGCGCATGTTCACGCCGTTCTTCACGACACGCGCCAGCGGCACCGGCCTCGGCCTCGCGATCGTGAAGCGTATCGCCGAAGCACACGCCGGGGAGATCGCCTGGCAGCCCGCAGGCGAGCGCGGCGCGAGCTTCACGCTACGCGTACCCGTCCGACGCCCGTAGAGCGCTCGACAATCGCGCTCGCCCGGCTACGTTGACCGCGTGAAGCACGTCATCTCGACGACGGTGAAGGTCGTCGCCCTGGCTTGGACCCTCCTTGGCTGCCCGGGCCCCACGTTCATCGTCCAGCAATATGCAGGGCCCGTCCGGCCGCGCGAGACGATCGCGATCCTGCGCTCGAACGCCACCGACGACGCCAAGCTGCTCTTCCTCGACGAGCAGGACATCGCGGCGCCCATCGCGGAGGACGGACGGCTCCACATCGAGATGCTGCCCGCACGCCACACGGTCATGGTCGGACGTGCGAGCGCGCCGAACGAGCGCTACCCCGCGATCGCGTTCGTCGCAGAGGCCGACCACGTCTATCGCGTGGCCTTCGAGGGCGGAGACCCGCACGTCTTCGAGGTCGACCGCGGCAAGGACGCGTTGCTCCGTGACGTCACCGTCGCGCGACCGCCGCCGCCACCGTCACCGCCGCCCTTTCTGTTGGCGCCGGTCACTCCGGCTGCGCCGCCGCCGTCCGACGCCGACGCGGGAACGCCCGGGGAGTGAGCGCGGAGAGCATCCGCTCCATGAATCGCGTCCGCGGAGGATGGATCGGCTCCAGACGCATTGGATCTTTCCTGGGTGGGGCTCCCAGGAATTACCGTTGAAATCATTGGCGTTTCTCCAGAACCTACAGTGTAGGCGGATGGCGCACACCTTGCTGGACGGAGGGCATGCGAACGCTCGGTCTCGTGGTCGGGGCGCTTGGCCTCGTGTCCGCCATCGCCTGTGGAGCGCCGGCGGAGGACGCGTCGGACACCTCGACGGAGGCGGCGAGCGTCAAGGTGTCGGGGGTCTCGAAGGCTGACCGGAAGCAGTACCTCGCGTCGGCGAAGATCTGGGACGCCGACGACTTCGCGAAGCTCCCTCGCAAAGATCTCCTCACCGGTCCCGGCGGCAAAGGCTCGTTCCAGGCCACGCGCAACCCGGACGGCAGCGCGACGTTCCCGTCCATCACGTGCAAGTTCGTCGAGCCCACGAAGGCGAACGAGCTCGGCGGCAAGTCGCCGAAGTTCCAGTGCGGCGCCTGTGAGGACGGCTGCAACGTCGACAAGACGCTCAAGGTGAAGTTCGGCAAGGACGCCGACGCGAACGGTGAGGTCTACGCCGAGGTCATGGCCACGCGTCTGCTCTGGGCGCTCGGCTACAAGGTCGATGACGTCTATCCGGTCCGCGTCACGTGCAAGGACTGCCCGGAAGATCCCTGGGCCGCGTACCAGGGCTTCGCGCCTGGCGCGGCGGCCAAGGGCGGCCCGCGCGCCGAGCGCGTGTACACCGCGGCGCTCATCGAGCGAAAGAACGACTCCCCGAAGATCGAAGAGCAGGGCTGGCCGGCGGACAAGGACGGCCAGGGCTGGGCCTTCGACGAGGTGGAGAGGGTCCGCGCCGAGGCCCCGAACGCGAGCGGCGCCTCGAGCACGGAGTGGAACGCGCTCAAGCTCCTCGCCGCGTTCATCAAGCACTCCGACAACAAGGCCGCGAACCAGCGCCTCGTCTGCGACGAGGGCGCCGTGACGCCGGACGGCAAGTGCACCGCGCCGTACCTCATGATCCAGGACATGGGCGCGACGTTCGGCGGCGGCGGTCAGATCTTCGGCTCCGTGCTCTCGGCGTCCAAGGCGAAGCTGGGCAAGTGGGAAGACACGAAGGTCTGGTTCGACCGCAGCACGTGCCACGCCTCGCTCTTCTCGGCCTGGTACACCGACGTATACGTCACGGAACAGAGCCGCGTGTGGCTCCTCGACCTCCTCTCGAAGCTCACCGATCCGCAGCTTCGCGACATCTTCGTCGCCTCCCGCGTCACGGAGCGCGGCGAGACGCTCGAGGAGAACGGCCAGAGGCGCGCGGTCACCGTCGACGACTGGCTCGCGGCGTTCAAGGGCAAGCTGCGCGAGCTGGCCAAGCCTTGCGGCCGCTGAGCGCGAAGCGGCCTCAGCGATCGCAAGTACCACTGATGGCGTGACGCGGTTCCCCTAGACTCCGTCGCAATCATGCCCGACAGCGTTCCGCCCTTCTCGGCAGCTCTCATTCCCGCGATCGGCAGCGTCTCCCAATCCGAGCGCATGTTCCGGGTGAACTGGGTCGCGAACATCAAGTGGACGCCGAGCGGCGTGCCCTTCGTGACGGCCGACTTCGTGGCCAAGCAAGGCCGGAAGGTGCGCGTCGTCGACGTGCGCAAGCCCGAGGAGCTCACGGGCCCGCTCGGTCATCTGCCGGGCTCCGACTGGGTGCCGCTCGATCGCGTGAAGACGCTCCCAGATCGCGTCGACCGCGACACGCCCATCATCGTCGTCTCCGGAGGCGAGGAGCGCTCGTATGGCGCGGTCTCGGCGCTTCACAAGGCCGGCATGCGCTTCGTCGCCTTCATGGGCGGCGGCATCATGTCGTGGCGAGATCTCGGCTACTCGACGACGCGTGACTCCTCGATCCTCGAGCGCGAAGACAGGCTCCACGAGGTGAACGAGCCGGCGGAGGCGCCGGCGACCGTCAGCGTCGAGGACGTCCGCCGCCACGTCGGAGATCGCCACACGGTGCGATGGATCAAGCTGCCGGCGCTCCTCGTTCGCGGCCTGGTCTCCTGCGTCGACGGACGCGACGACAGCGGAGTCATCGGCACTCCCGGCGGCGACGCCGGCGAGATGCTCATCGGCCTCCGCGCGCTCGAGAAGACGATGCACCGCGATCTCTCCGCGGATGAGGTGTCGACGCTGCTCATGCGCCGTCTCGACGTGTTCGGTCGCTTCTACATGCACACCGACATCGCGGCCGGCAACGAGACGGTACGCGCGCTACGGGCCGATCCCCGCTTCACCGAGTCACTCCAGAACGTCCGCGAGACCCTCGAGTGGCGAAGCTTCCTCGCCAGCCCGCCAGCGCCGCTCCGTGGCGCGCTCATGGAGCACCTGCTCCAGCCGAGCCACATCGGCTGCGGCCACCTCCGCCTCGCGCTCACGCAGGCGTCCGCATACGATCTCCGCGAGTCGCTCGTCGCGTCGATGCTGCGCGGCTTCCACGAGAAGCGATGGGCGGGCGCGCCGGAGCTCGAGCTCGTCTCGCTCGCCGGCGGCCACACCGAGCGCGCCGTCCTCCTCGTGCGCATGGCCGGCCGCCTCAACACGTTCTCGCGTATTCCGCTCGTCTCGCCCGCGGTCTACGGCGCGCAGGTCTTCGTGCACCACCCGCGCGTGACCTCGTATCTCCGCCGGCAGCTCTCGGAGTTCCTCGCCCTGCAGCTCGACATTTGCGGCGTCGTCGACCCCGAGGAGCTCCACATCGAGATGGAGCGCCTCGGCGGGCTCCAGCTCGGCCAGACGCTCGGCGCGCTCGCCAAGGGACTCCCGATCTTCGAGGTCACCTTCCAGGACGAAGCCAAGTTCGACGTGCGCGCCGTGGGTGCCGTCGCCGGCTGACGTTCGCGGGGATTCCCGTCATCGCCCTTGGGGACTGGAACCGCGGCGCTCGAGGAGCGCTTTGCGCGCGCACCGTATCCGATACGATGCGCGACGCGGAGGATTCGCGATGGGCACACGTCTCGCGGCGTTCTACGAGCAAGCAGAGTCGATCGGCGCGGAGGCAGACCGGGCCATGGCCCCGAGGACGGCCGCGAGCCCCGGCGTCCTGCCGGGCAACGAGGAGCTGCTTTGGGGCGTCCTCTCGTCCCTCCACGACGCGATGGTGGCCGTCTTCGATCGCGAGGCGCGCTGCATGCTCCCGGACGAGGAGAACTTCGCAGATCTCGTGGGCACCGTCGCCGCGCTCGTACGAGCGCAGATGCAGCGGTAGCTCGGATGCGCCGGAGCTTCGGGATCGCGGTCTTCATCCTCGCCGCCTGCGCGACGTCCGCGCCGCCCGAGGCCCCGGTCGTCGCGGCGTCGAGCGCGAGCGGATCACCGGCGCCGGCGGGACCGAACGCTCGGCCCGGCGCCGCGCCGGTCTGCGGTCCGCAGCCCGTACCGCCGGTCACGCCCGCGTCACCGACGTGCACGAGCGAGTCGCTCCGCGATGGCCGGACGTGGCACGACCAGCTCAACGTGCAGACGTCGTCGGGCGCGTTCTCCCGCATCGACTGCCCTCGCATGCGCTTCCTCGGGAGGGACACACCGAGCTGCGTGATGAAGATCGTCGGCGGTCGTATTCGCGGCGGCTGCTGCCCGCCAGGCCATTCGGACCCGACCGATCCTGCCTGCGTGAACGAGGGCACCGTCGACGAGATGTTCAAGCGGCAGCGCGCCTGGGAATGGTGCGACAAGGATCACCCGCCGTCGCGCCCCTGCGAGCCGTGCGTCTGGGTGACGGACGCAAAGCGAAATGGAATGTCCGGAGAGCGGCCCGGACTCCGGATCGAGAATTCGGCGAGACGCTACGGAATCGGCACTTCGCCGCCCGCGATGGCATTGACCACCACGCTCGCCGCCACGAGCCCGAACGTGCCCGTCACGAAGCTCGCGCTGCCGCGGACGAGCGAGCGCTCCTCGCAGGAGTGATGCTCGTTCTTCCCGCCCGGGCAGACGCAATGAAAGCCCTCTTCACCGTCGTATGCGAGCGCAAGCGGCTCGCGTCCCGGCTCCGTCGACCACACCGCGCGAATACCGAAGTTTCCCCGCATCGGAAATCCGTGCTCGTGACGGAGGACGCGACGCACGGCCATGGCAAGCCCATCGCCCTTCGTCTTCGAGAGATCGGACGTGGTGACGGCGAGCGGATCGGTGCGCCCCGCCGAGCCGAGGGTGGTGACGACGCGAAGGCCGCGCTCCCGGCACTCCGCCAGCAAGTGGCATTTCGAAGTGACGTTATCCACCGCGTCGATCACGTAATCGACATTGCTCTTCAGGATTCGGGCCGCCGTCGCCGGGCCATAGAAGAGCGGCACCGTGTGCACCTCGAGGCGGGGATCGATCAGCGCGATTCGCTCGGCCAGGACGTCGGCCTTCTTCTTGGCCACGTTGACGGAGAGCGCCTGCAGCTGGCGATTCGTGTTCGTCACGCAGACACGATCGAAATCGACGAGCGTGAGCCGGCCGAGACCGCTCCGCGCGAGCGCTTCCACCGCGAACGAGCCGACGCCGCCGAGCCCGATGACGAGGACGTGAGCGCGCGAGAGGCGAGAGACCGCATCGTCGCCGTAGAGGCGGCCGAGCCGGTCGAAGCGTCGATGAAGCCGAAATGGGGTCACGACTCCTCCGGAAGTCGAAACAGGCGACAGGCGTTGGCGTGCGTGACGGAGGCGATGTCGGCCTCCGATGCGCCGCGGATGGTGGCGAGGGTGCGGACCACGTCGGCGAGGAACGCCGGCTCGTTCGCGTCGGGACGGCGCGCGCGCGGCGTCTGATCCGGGGCGTCCGTCTCGACGAGAAGGCGATCGCGAGGACACGCCTCGACGGCACGCGCGGCGCGCCCGCCCTCGTGCCAGGTGACGGAGCCAGAGAACGACAGGTAGAGCCCGTGCTCGAGGTAGCGCGGCACGAGCTCCGCGCTGCCGCTGTAGCTATGGACGACGCCGCCGGCGCTCGAGACGCCCACGTCGGCGAGGACCTTGAGCGCCTCCTCGTGCGCGCGGAGGACGTGCAGGATCACCGGCAAATCGTGCTGTCTCGCGAGCCGGAGCTGCGCCGCGAAGAGCGCGGACTGCGCGTCGTACGAGCGCCGTCGATCGCCGACGCCGTCCATGCCGATCTCGCCGAGGGCGACGACGGACGCGCTGCGATGCGCGAGCGCAGACTCGAGCCGCGCGAGCTCCGCGTCTCGCTCGGGGCCCGTCATCGCCGCGACGACCTGCGGATGGATGCCGAGGCTCAGCGACACGCCCGGCAGGTCCGCGAGCGCGGCCTGGCGAGCCCAGTCCGTGGAGTCGACGCCGGCGAGGAGCACACGTCGCACGCCGGCCTCTCTCGCGCGCTCCCATACGCGTGCGGGGGCGTCGAAGCGGACGTCTTGCAGATGCGCGTGGCTATCGAACACGACGCTGCCATCGTACGCCGAGCCTAGAAGGTCGTCGTGATCGTGTCGCGGCGCCGGCTGGGGGGCCACGTCGCCACGCGCACCGCGTGATCGATGCAGTCACGGACGCGAACAGCCGTCTTCTGCTGCGCCTTGGCCGCCTTCTGCGACTCCTTCGTCGGCTTCTTCGGCTGCTTCAGTTTCGGCATGTCGACGACCACGGTGACGCCGATGGCGCGGCCGAACTGGACCGCGGTCTTGATCGTGACCTTCGCCCGCGCCGGCACCTTGCACTTCTGCAGCACCCCGCGCACGGGACCGCTCAGCTGATTGTCGGTGAGGTGGAGGTGATCGTCGTCGTTGCGGATCGGCTCGGGCGTCGACGTCGCTTGCTCGAAGCTCGCGGTCGAGGGCGGCTGTGACGACGGGTCCGGCGCTGGAGGAGGCGGCGCAGGCTCCTCGTCCGCCGCCGTGTCGGGGATGTCGTCACTCTTCTCCGCCGGTGCGGGCGGCTCGGGTGAAGGCGCGGCGGAGGCGGGCGGCGGAGGCTGAGGCGCGACGGGCGCCGGCGGCGGATCGCTTCCGCACGCCGCGACGATCAGCGCCGCGAGCACCACCCACGCCCTCATACCCGATCGAGAATAGACGGCACGTGCGCAGGCGTCGACATGCGGTGCCCGCGGCGACGCGAGTGCACGACGCGTTTGGCGCAGTTTGTAGTACGTTGAAGAGGATGCGACGGTCGCTCCTCGGCATGCTCGGCATCGCGGCGCTGGCGGGATGCGGGGCGCTCGTCGGCGTGACCGACCTCGAGGTCACGGGCGACGCGACGGTGGAGGTCCCCGACGCGACCCCGCCAGCGAAGGACAGCGGCCCGCCGGAGCCGATCGTCGATGCGATGCCACCGGCGGACGTGGACGGGGCGCCGCCACCGACCCGCCCGGCCCCGGGGGTGTACACCTACTCGCTCACGGGGCGCGACGAGGTCAAGCAGATCGCCTGGAACAAGTCCTACGACGGCACCAAGGGTACGCTCACCATCACCCACGAGGGAGAGAGCTGCTTCACGGAGGCGGTGCACATCCGTCAGGACTACGACGAGACCTTCCATTTTTGCCAGAAGGGCTCCGACTTCGTGCAGGACACCGGTACGCGCGCGCAGAAGTTCTCGTTCGGCTTTGGAGCCGCGACGAACCAGGAGTGCAAGCCGGGGGACGTCTACTTCCCCCAGGCGCCCGTCGCGGCCCAGTCCTGGACGCACGACTGCCTGGGCAGCAATGCCGCCGACGGCAACGGCAAGAAGGGCGGCAGCACGTTCCGCACCGTCGGCCCGTTTACGTTCGTCGGTCCCGAGGTCAAGACCGTCGCAGGCACGAACGTCGACGTGTACCACTACCACGACGATCGCGTGGTGAGCGACTCGCAGAAGGGCACCAACATGGCGGAGTGGTTCATCTCCAGGAGCGGCGTGCTCGTCCGCCTCGAGCGCACGATCACGATCACCTACGACTCGTTCATCGGCCCCATCACGTATGCCGAGTCGCTCACCATGACGCTCGACGCATTGCTCCCGCTCCCGCTCCCGCCGTAGCTGACCCCCGGCCACGGGGCGTGACCGTTCGCCGCCGCTCCCCGACCGGTGGCCGAGGCGGTAGCCCCGTCGCTCGTCGGACGCGCCTACCTTCCAGGGCATGCCGCTCGAAGGTCGGGGCACGAGCTACTCGCGAAGGCGCGCGCTCGTCGAATGGGGACTGGAGCACGCGTATCGTGACGGCTGGCCGGCGCGGCTCGCCCACGCATTCGGGCTGCACGGGCAACTTCGAGTGATCCGGCACGAGGTCCGCGCCCCGGGAGACACGTCGCTACGAATCGCGTTCGCGTCCGACTTCCACGCCGGTCCGACGACCCATCCCTCGCAGCTCGATGCGGCGGCGGCGGCGCTCGACGCGGCGGAGCCAGACGTGGTCTTGCTCGGCGGCGACTTCGTCTTTCTCTCGAGCCGACACGTCGGCCTCGTCGCCGACCGGCTCCGCGGCGTGCGCGCGCGGCTCGGGAAATTCGCGGTCCTCGGCAACCACGACCTCTGGGCGAACGACCGACACATCACCGCCACGCTCGAGCGCGCCGGGGTTCGCGTGCTCTTCAACGAGACCGCGAAGCCGGCGCCCCGGATCGCGATCTGTGGCGTGGACGATCCGTGGACGGGCTCACGTGACGGTGTGCGCGCGTTCGACGATGCCGCGACCGACGACTATCGCATCCTCCTCGCGCACGCTCCGGAGGCTCTGCTCACCATCGGCGATGCGCGCTTCGACCTCGGCCTCTGCGGTCATACCCACGGCGGTCACATCGCGCTGCCGGGCGGCGTTCCCATCATCGTGCCCGGCCCGCTCGGGCGCCGCTACGCGCACGGGCGGTTCGAGCTCGGGGACGGGCGGACACTGATCGTCAGCCGCGGCATCGGCGCGACCGAGAGCCCGATTCGCTGGAATGCAGATCCCGACGTGCTGGTGGTCGACGTCCATCGTGCGTCGAGCGGGCTCGTGCGTCGCGGAGCAACCGAGCCCTGGCCATGAAATCGCCGAGAGCAGCGCGCCGACCACGAGCTTCTTCTTGTTCATCCACCCACCGTGGCCGCAGTATACCCATGGATGGAACGAGACCCGATCGAGCGCTTGCGCCCGCATTGTGCGGCGGTTGGCTTCGACCTCGGCGTGGCGGAGGAGTCGCTGCTCGAGCGCCTGCGTCTGGCCGCGGAGGGATCGAAGACCTTCGACGACGCGCTCCGCCTCGCCTCCTTCGCGAACCGGATCTTTCGACACTACGACGCGCACGAGCCGGCCAAGGCGTTCACCGCCGACGAGAAGCGCACCGTCATCCTCGCGAGCCTCTTCTCCGATATCGGCAAGACGGGCCCCGCCGACGCCGACGCCACCGCGCGCCGCTACGTGGTCGACCTCTTCGCAGTGGAGAACGTGAAGGACGACCAGCAGCCGATCGAGACGTTCCTGCGCGCGTACTTTCCAGAGGACGCGGAGCGCCGGATCTCGGCCTTTGCCGCCCTCGGGATCCCGTCCTCGACGACCCTGCGGCAGTTCTGGAATCTCCACAGCTCGTGGACCCTCGCCATCCTCGAGCGAGCGGGCGTGCCCCCCGAGGCCGTGGCCGCCGCCGCCACGCACCACCTCCTCGACGACGTGAACCCGGGCGCGATCGTCGGCGAGGACGATCGCTTCACGCGCCGCTTCGGCGCCAACGCCGCGTTCGATCGCGCCGAGAAGCTCGTCATCATCCTCGACAAGTACGACGCCGCACGGCGCCGGGGGCACCTCACGCACGAGGGCGCGATCGCCTGGCTGCGAGATCGCATCGCGAAGAGCAAGCGGTTCCACGACGACGCCGAGCTCCTCGGGCTCGTCGCGGACGTGGGCCACGTGCTCGCCGAGTGAAGCGCCCATGAAGCGACTCGCGTTGATCGCCGCGATGGCGCTCTCGTGTCACGCTCCGTCCGCGCCGCGGCCCGAGGCGAGGCTCGCGCCGAGCGTCGCCCCTGCGCTCACCCCGGCGCCGGAGATCGCGCCGGAGCTCGCCCCGGACGCCTCCACGATGCAGGCGCCCGTCGAGGCCGCCGAGCCCGCGCTCGTGGGAGAGCGGCTCCAGACATGGGCCGTCGGGGATTTCGAGGTGGCGGCCTCGTTGCCGGTCGGAGCGCGCGAACGCCGGCCGGTGGTGGTCGGCATTCACGGCTCGCACGACCGGCACGACATCAGCTGCCGGCGCTGGCGCCAGACCTTCGCCGCGTGGGCATTCGTGGTGTGTCCGGCGGGGGTGCCGTATCGCGGCGGCCTGGCGTGGGGCTCGCCCGTGGTGATGGCCGAGCGAATCGATCGCGCGCTCGCCGCGCTGCGCGAGCGCTACGGCGCGTTCGTCGCGGAGGGCCCCGTCGTCTACGCGGGCTGGTCGCTCGGCGCTACGCGCGGACCGGGCGTGGTCGCGGCGCGGCCCGGGATCTTCGAGCCCGTCATCCTCGCGGAGGTCGGTCACACGCGCCTCGACGTCGCGACGAGCCTCGCGTCGCTTCGCAAGGGCCGCGCATCGAACGCGATCATCGCCTGCGCCACGCAGCGATGCGCGAAGTTCGAGCGCCGCCTCGAGACCGCGAAGTCGAAGGATCCGAAGGGCGCGAAGCTCGGCCCCGGCCTCGGCTTCGCGGACGCCGGCATCGGACGCGGACACGTCTTCGACGATCGGATGGCCCGCGCGATCGGCGCCGCGATGGCGAGGGCGGTCGCGAGCGATCCGCGCTGGAACGGCTTCGCGGCGGCGCTCGAGGCCCCGCCCGAGCACCTCGAGCCGGTGGACGAGCCCGCCGACGACGAGGACACCGAGCCCTAGCGTCGATCGAGCCCAGGAACGGATCGAGCCGCGCGCGCCCCTCCGTCGCCTCGGCCCCATCGGATCCGATAAGGTGATCGGGTGACGAGACTCGCGATCGTGGCCGGAGAATCGGCGGAAGTTGCGAAGACCGGCGCGCGCTCCGCGAAGACGAAGCGCCTTGCCGAGGTCCTGCGCGCGGCCGACCTCGAAGACGTGTCCACGATCGTCGCCTGGCTCTCCGGCGACCTCGTGCAGCGGCGCATTGGCGTGGGCTGGGCCGCGCTCGCGACCACTCCGGACGCCGCGTCCGAGGCGACGCTCGCAGTCGCGGATGTGAATCGAGTCTTCGCGGAGATGGCCGAGGCCTCCGGCCCGGGCTCGCAGCTGCTGCGCACCGCGAAGCTCACCGAAGTGATGTCGCGCGCGACGGAAGTGGAGCAGGTGTTTCTGCGAGGGCTCCTCGCCGGCAATCTGCGCCAGGGCGCGCTCGCGGGCGTGATGGTCGACGCGATCGCGAAGGCGGCCGGCGTCGCGACGGCGGAGGTCCGGCGGGCGGCCATGCTCTGCGGGAACTTGCCGGCCGTCGCGGACGTCGCCATGCGCGGCGGGGCGCTCGCGGAGTTTCACCTCGAGGTCGGTCGCGCGCTCGCGCCCATGCTCGCGCAGACCGCGAGCTCGGTGGCGGTGGCGCTGGCCGAGCTCGGCGGCGAGGCCGCGTTCGAGGCGAAGCTCGACGGCGCTCGCATCCAGATCCACAAGCACGGACCGGAGGTGCACCTCTTCACGCGTTCGCTCGACGACGTCACGGGGCGGCTCGGGCACGTCGCGGCCGATGTCGCGCAGTGGCCGATGCACGAGCTCGTCGCAGACGGCGAGATCCTCTGGTTCGCGTTTCACGGCGGGGACGAGCGGCCGTTGCCGTTTCAAGAGACGGCGTCGCGCTTCGCCTCCCACGAGAACACCGAGCGCCCGTCGATCTACCTCTTCGACGTCCTCCGCCTCGACGACACCGACCTCATCGATCGACCAAACGCGGAGCGACGGGCGGCCCTCGAGTCGATGAAGACCTCCGCGAAGCTCGTCGAGCGCCTCGTGACGCGCGACGCGGGCGAGGCTCAAGCCTTCTTCGAGCGCATGGTGAAGAGCGGCTTCGAAGGGGTCGTCGCGAAGTCGCTCGACGCGCCGTACGAGGCCGGGCGTCGCGGGGCGTCCTGGCGGAAGATCAAGCCCGTCCTGACGCTCGACCTCGTCGTCCTCGCGGTGGAGCACGGCTCCGGCCGGCGCACGGGCAAGCTCTCGAATATCCATCTCGGTGCGCGCGATCCGACGACGGGCGGCTTCATCATGCTCGGCAAGACGTTCAAGGGCATGACGGACGCGATGCTCGAATGGCAGACCAGGCGATTCACCGAGCTCGCGGTGGGCTCGACGGAAGGCTACGTCGTCGAGCTGCGGCCCGAGCAGGTCGTCGAGATCGCGTTCGACGGCGTGCAGGCCTCCTCGCGCTATCCGGGGAAGGTCGCTCTACGGTTCGCGCGCGTACTTCGATATCGCGACGACAAGACGGCGGCGGAGGCCGACACCATCGACACCGTACGCTCGATTCACGGCGCGACCCCGCCCCCGTTGAAATAGGGCGCGAGAGGTCCTGGTGGGTCCCGTCAAGGTGTGGACGATCTGGGTCGACTGCGTGGATCATCTCGAAGAGCAGCACGCGCTCGTGGAGCATCCGAAGGCGCCGGCCGAACCTCGACGACCGATCGCGTGCACGCGGAACGACGAGTTCAAGTGCTTCGGACACAGCAACGCCGCGGAGTGAAGGAAGGCGTGCGATGTGGGGCGATGAGCGCACGACGCTCGAGGCTCCGAGCTCCGGGAAGCTCGTGCGTGTTCCCCTTCCGCACGCGGCCGCGTTTCGCGCTACGTTCGAGGAGTGACACGCGCGCTCGTTTTCGTTGCTCTGGCCGTCGCCGCGGTGGCCTGCGGATCCTCGTCGAGCTCCGACGAGGGCGCGGTGAGCGCGAGCGAGGTGACGACGACGGCGACCGACGCCGGCGCGTGCCAGCCGTGCACGGAGAAGCACGCGCAGGGCGCGAAGGTGTACGACTCCGCGCGCCGGCACTGCTTCTGCGCGGACGAGGTGTGCCGCGACGCTTGCGCGGCGACCCAGTGCACCGGCAGCACGCCGAAGCCCGCGGATGCCACGTGCAACGCGTGCATCGACGGTCAGTACAGCACGTGCCTCCGGGTGGTGCAGGCGGCGTGCGAGGAAGACGCGGACTGCCTGAAGTACGTGTCCTGCAAGACCGACGATCCCTGCGCGCCGCAGAAGTGAGCGGTCTCAACCGCTCGACTTTGCTCGGATTAAAGAATTTCGCGGCGAAAAAGCACCCTTTGCGTGCTGGCGCGTACAAGCGTGACGGTTCGCGCAGGAGGTGCCCGCATGAAGCTTCGTTTGGTCGTCGGCCTCGCAGGTCTGGGAGCCATGTTCTCGTCGGCGGCCGCGTTTGCGATCCCGATCGCGCCGTCCGCGGCCTCGCCCGCGCCCATCGTGGCGACCGCGGAGACCGGCGCACCGGGCGCGCACCTCGCGTTCGGAAGCACCTTGCTCGTCGATGCGCGCCTCGGTCACGCGTCGCTCCCAAGCGGCGGCGGCGCCGCGGAGACCTACCTCTTTGCGACCGTCACCGGCATCGACTCCGCGCCCGCGAAGGCGCCGCCCGTCGATCTCGCGCTCGTCATCGATCGCTCCGGTTCGATGAAGGGTCGCCGCATGACGAACGCGATGGCGGCCGCCAACACCGCGGTCGATCGCATGAAGGATGGCGACACCGTCCTCGTCGTCAGCTTCGACACGCAGGCGCAGACGGTGCTCGAGCCCACCGTCCTCACCCCCGTCTCGCGCGCGACGATCAAGGCCGCGATCGACGGCATTCGACTCGGCGGTGACACCTGCATCTCGTGCGGCCTCGAGGAAGGCAAGCGCGCGCTCGATCGCGCGCCCGGTGGGAGCGATCGCGTCCGCCGCATGCTGCTCCTCTCCGACGGCGTCACCAACAACGGTATCCGGGACGTCGCGGGGCTTCGCAGCCTCGCCTCGCTGATCCGCGAGCAGAGCTGCGCCGTGACCACGATCGGTGTCGACCTCGACTACGACGAGAAAGTGATGAGCGCGATCGCCACCGAGGCGAATGGCAATCACTACTTCGTCGCCAATTCCGACACCCTGTCTTCGGTCTTCACCCAGGAGTTCGAGCAGCTCTCGTCGACGGTGGCCCGGGACGCGGCGCTCGTCGTCGAGCCCGCCCCCGGCGTGGAGGTGGACGAGGTCTTCGACCGCGCGTTCCGTCGCGAGGGCCGTCGCATCGTGGTGCCGCTCGGCAACTACGGCGCAAAGGAGGAGAAGTCGCTCCTGCTCAAGCTGCGCGTGCCGGCCGGGCATGACGGCCATCAGCCCGTGGCCGACGTGAAGCTCGCCTATCGCGACCTCCGCGAGCAGCGTGACGCGACCTTCAACGGCACGCTCGGCGTCGAGGTGAAGAGCGACGGCACGGCCACCGAGCTCGATCCCTTCGTCCGCGCTCGTGTGGAGCGCAGCCAGACCGCGCGGAGCCTCGCCGAGGCCAGCGACCTCATCGCGAGCGGCAACGCGGACGAGGCGCGCCGGCGCCTGAGCCTCCGCACCACGCAGCTCGGCAACGCCCAGGCGGTGGCGCGTCGCGCTCCCGTCACGAGCGCCGCACCGAGCCGCGCGCGCGGCTTCGACCGCGACTTCGACGATCAGGTCGCAGCGCTGGAGGAGGCCCAGATCGCGGCCAACGAAGCCGCCGCCGCGAAGGGGAAGAAGGACGCGTCCGCGACGAAGGCGGCGCCCAAGCGGCTCCACGAGATCGACTCGAGGCGGGAGTTTCGCTGAAGCGCTTCAGGGAAGAGTCACCTTCATTCGACACGAAGGATGACGTGGAAGCCGAAATCGGTCTCCACGACGTGGCTCACCTCGCCCGGCGCGAGCTCGAAGGCAGCATCCGCGAACGGCGCCGCCACGTCCGAGCGTGAGATCGAGCCGAGCGTCCCTTCCCGCGTCCCGGCTCCAGGCTCTTCGCTGTAGGACTTCACCACGTCACCGAACGCGGTTCCGGCCTCGAGCTTCGAGCGGGCCTCGAGCGCGCGGAGGCACGCCTCTTCCCGGGAGCGCGTGACGGAGTCGGGGGCGCGCTTCGAGCCCTTGTACTTCACGAGGACGTGCTTCGCCGTGATCTTCGCCGGCTCGCCGGGCTTCTTCGCCCGGGTCGCGCCCGCGATGGCCAGGCACTTGCTTCCCGGCGTGTCGTCGGCAGGCGCGGCGGTGGCGGCCGCCGGGGCGCTCGATGCGCCACAGGCAAAGAGCAACGAGACGAGGAGCGAGGCGAGGATACGGGTGGGGGTGAGCACGCGGGCACGATATCCCGCCAGCCGCCGCACACGGAAGCGCCGGTCTTGTTCACGAGCGCTCGTGGACGCGCGTCCAGCGCACGGTCCTCGTGGTCGACTGGAATCAATCGCCGCCGCCGGTGCGCAGCGGGGACTGCCAGCCGAGGTTCTCGAGCGAGACGTCGGCGAGGTCGACGCCGAGGTTCGAGAGCGAGCTCGCTTTCACTCGGCGCTCCGACACCGAATAGATGAAGTCGTCCATCACGATGCTGCGCTTCACCTCGGACCGGGCGTTCGTCCACCAGCTCATGCACGCCTCGGAGTCCCAGCCGTTGCCCGTCTCCACGTTCGGATGCGCCACCTGCCCGCGGAGGTGAAAGCCTCCGTCGACCGTGACGTCGTAGACGAGGAGGCCGCTGAAGGTCATGTCGGTCCCGAAGGAGCCGACCTCGCCGCCCTGACAGATCGTCATCGGTAGGGCGAGGATGTTCTTCGGTGCGTGATAGTTGAATGCGAGGTGGTCCACGAGCGCCTCCGAGCTCGTGCCGCGCGTGCCGATGACCTCGGCGTGAAGAAGACGCGGCGCCTTCATGTCCGCCACGTCGAAGATCTGGAGTCGAACGCCGGCGAACCAGGCAAAGTCACCCTGATCGTCTGCGTCGTAGCCGATCGTGAGCAGGTGGGTGTCGTCCATCATGTGGATGTACGTCGAGAAGCCGGGGACCTGGACCTCGCCCGTCAGCTGGGGCGCGGTCGGATTCGACAGATCGAACGCGAAGAGCGGGTCCGTCTTCTTGAACGTGACGACGAAGCCGCGGGTCCCTTCGAAGCGAACGCTGCGAATGTCCTCCGTGGGCGCGATATGGTCGACCGCGCCCGTGACCCGGAGCGCGTTGCCCTCGCGCCGAAGGACGCTCAGCGTGCTGTGGACGTCCGGGTCGGGCGTTCGACCGCTCGTCGTGGCGATGCGAAGATGGCCCTGAAACTCGTCGAGCGCGAACTGACCGATCACGCGCCCCTTCACCGCGCCGCTCGCGAGGTACGAGGTCGCGCGCGGGTCCTCGCCAATCGCGAATTGATGGACGAGGCTCATCTCGCCATTCTCCAGGCCGCGCCCCGGCGCTCGCGCTTGCGGCACGCTCATGTAGAGCGAGGAGTCCGAGGCGTACACCACGCCCGGATCGCCCATGATGGTGGCCGTCTTCGGGACCGCGGTCTGCGTGAGATCGAAGGACATCAACGTCGTGAAGGTCGTCCCCTCCACGATCGAGGGACGGTAGAGCCCATCGCAAGGCTCCGCGGCAGGTCCGCCGTTCTCGCGAAACGAAGGTAGCTCGGCATGGATGGCCGCCTTCGCGATCGCCTCGAGATTCGCGAGGCGAAGCGCCTCCCAGCTCTGGACGGCGTTCGAATAGGCCATTCTCCGCCCCATCTCGGTCGAACAGTCCGCGGGCAGGTACTGGGGATACCGCAGCAAGCCCGGAATCCCGCTCAGCTCGTTCACGAGGACGGTGTGCACCGCGTGCCCGATGCGTCGCGCGGCCAGGTAGGACCCGCTCGTCTCGATCTGGCGAAGGATGAGCGGCGCTGTTCGGTCCGAGATGTCGAGGACCACGATCTTGGTCGCGGTGTTGTCCCCTCTCGGAACGCAATCGAAGCCGTAGCGGCACTCGGCCGGAGTGCTGTACCAGGCGCTCTCCGGCGCACCGGAGCTCGATCGCGGCATCGCGAGATAGACGACGGCGCGATCACCGTCCACGAAGAGCTTGCGCGGCTCGCCCTCGAGGGGGACCCGCGCCACCTCCTTCGCCCGGGGCGCGGGATACGCCTCGACGATCTGAAACGTGCCATTGACGGCGGCGTAGATGTACCGGTCGTCGTTCTTCACGAAGTCGGCTTCATCGACGTTCGCGACCTGGTTGTTCGTCGTCGACGTCCGCGACGCCGAGTCGCTCGACGTGGTGGCGGAGATGAGGTCGTCGTCGTCGTCGCCGCTGCCCGGATCGGCGCATCCGCCTTCCGGTCCGAGACGGGCGATCTCCCGATCGACGAATCGATTCATCTGCTCCACCACGCTCGCGCGAGCGAAGGTGTCGAGATCACCGCAGGCCATGGGGACGAGGCCGGCGAGCTCCGCGTCGGCCCGGGCCAGCGCAGGGCTCGATGAGGAGGACGATCCGCAGGCGACGGTGGCCAGCACGAGGCCGAGTGCGAACGAGCGACAGACGTTCATGGCGAGCGACCGGAGCACGCCGGATGCCGGGCCCGCCCCTCGTCCTTCCACGATGATCCGTGGATCCACCCGCGACACCGTGTGCCAACGTGCGCCCCGCCGGTGTGCCGTGGCCCAGATCAGAAATCGATCGATCGTCCACGCCACGATGCGCCCGGCGCCGTTCACGCTCCTACTCAGAGCGAGCGCGCGATGAGCTCCTTCATGATCTCGTTCGCGCCGCCGTAGATCCGCTGCACGCGCGCGTCGGCGAACATCTGCGCGATGGGGTATTCCATCGTGTAGCCGTATCCGCCGAAGAGCTGCAAGCAGTCATCGATGACCTTGCACTGCAGGTCGGACGTCCAGTACTTCGCCATCGACGCGGTGACCGTATCGAGGCGACCAGCGATGAGCTCCTCGATGCACTTGTCGAGGAACGTCCGCGCGACCACGGCGCTCGTCTTCGCCTCCGCGAGCTGAAAGCGCGTGTTCTGCAGCTCGATCAGCGCCTTCCCGAAGGCCTTTCGCTCGCGCGTGTACTCCACCGTCAGCCTCACCGCGCGCTCGATCGACGCCACGGCGTAGACCCCGATGATGAGACGCTCGTAGGGGAGCTCGGTCATCAGCTGGGCGAAGCCACGCCCCGGATCGCCACCGAGGAGGTTCTCCTTCGGCACCTTCATGTTCTCGAAGAAGAGCTCGCAGGTGTCATTGCCCTTCTGCCCGAGCTTGTGGAGCTTCTTTCCGACCTTGAAGCCCTCCGTCTTCGAGTCGACGAGGAGGAGCGAGATGCCCTTCGCGCCAGGCACGTCACTCGTGCGAACCACGACCACGATGAGGTCCGCGAGGTAGCCGTTCGAGATGAACGTCTTGCTGCCGTCGACGACGTAATGGTCGCCTTCGAGCCGCGCCGTCGTGCGGATGCCCTGGAGATCCGAGCCGGCGCCCGGCTCCGTCATCGCGATCGCGCCGATCATCTCGCCGGAGGCGAGCTTCGGGAGCCACTTCGCCTTCTGCTCCGGCGTGCCCTGGTTGAGGATGTAGTGCGCGAGGATGATGTGGACCGACACGTTCATCGCCGTGTCGCCCGCGTAGGCTTGCTCTTCGAAGAGCACCGCCATGTGTGCGAACGAACCGCCCGCCCCGCCGTACTCCTCGGGGATATCTGCGCAGAGAATTCCAAGCTCGCCGGCGCGCTTCCAGATGTCGCGATCGACGTGCTGTTGCTGCGCGAAGCGCTCTTGATGGGGGGTCAGCTCGGCCGCCACGAAGCGGCGGACCTGTTCGCGAAACGCCGAGAGCTCTGGATTCATCCAACTGGAGGGCCACATGGGCAAAGGACGTTAGCGCGATATGCGGTCAGGATGGGGAGGCATGATCACGATCGTCGAGCGTCGAGCGATCGCGTTCTTCGCGCCACCCAGAGATTCGCGTAGCCTTGGCTCGTGCCCTTCCGTGACGAGGCTTCCGAGCGGAGAGGTCCCGACGCTCCGCTCGAGGTCGAGCTCGCGGCGGAGAGCACCTCGCAGCTCTATTGTGACCTCGCGGGAAACCTCACCGGTGTCTTCGCCTCGACGTTCCTCGTCCTCGATCGCGACGTCCACGTCCATCTGATCCTCACGTTCCCGGACGGCGTGAGCCTTCGCGCGGCGGGATGCGTGCAGTTCGTGCGAACCTCGGAGGACGATCAGCTTCCAGGGCTCGGGATCGCGTTCGTCGAGCTCGCGCCCGAAGACCGCGCCCTGCTCGTGCAGTTCACGGAGCGGATCCGCCCCGCGATGCTCTACGAGGACTAGAGCTAGAGCGTCCCCGCCGGGGCGGAGGGCGGAGCGCCGGCCGCGCCGCGGGTCGTCGTCCACACCCAGCCAAGATAGCTGGCGAGGCGCGTGTAGACGCCGGGACGTCCGGGTCGCGCGCAGCCGATCCCCCAGCTCACGATGCCGACCTGATAGGGCTCGCCGTCGATGGTCATGAAGAGCGGACTCCCGCTGTCCGCCTGGCAAGCGTCGTAGCCGCCGGTGACGAAGCCGGCGCAGAGCTGATCCCGATTCACGCCGGCGTAGTGCGGAAACGTCCGGCACTGCTCGTTCGACAGGACCGGCAACGTGACCTGGCGGAGGACGTCGCTCGTGGGGCTGCCCTCTGCCGTCGAGCCCCAGCCCACCACCGTCACCCCCGCGCCTTCGACGACGCGCGCGGCGAGCGCCGGGGTCAGCAGCTTCGACGGCGGCACGGTCGACCGCTGCGACAGGTGGAGAAGGCCGATGTCGTAGTCGAGGGTCTGCCAGTTGAACGACTCGTGGCGATAGGCATGGTCGACGACACGCTCCTCGCCCTCGGACGAGGAGAGCGAGTGGCGGCCGATCACGATCCTGTCGACGCCGCCCGTGTCTTCGTAATACGCGTTCACGCAGTGACCGGCGGTGATGACCCACTCGTCGGCGATGAGGTCACCGCCGCAGAACTGGTAGCCGTTCGCGTAGAGCGCCGCCGCTCCGCGCCACGCGGTGGACGGAGCCTCGAGACCGCCGACGATCGGCTGCGTGCTCGTCGTCGCCGGCTCCTCGTCCGACAGCGAGCAAGCCACGACGGAGAGGGAGAGGAGCAAGCCCAGGGGGAGTCGAACGGGAGCGGTCATGCGTGGCGGGCATTTGGCCGCGATTCACGGCGCGCGCAACGCGATAAAAACGAGCGAGTACCGCTTTCAGACGACGTCTCCGCAGGGAGACAGGAGCGGTACTCTGTCCTCATGCGTCGCTCGTGGCTCGTGCTCCTCCACATCGCGGAGATTGGCTGCAACGGCGGTCTGCGCGGCAAGCGTGAGCCTTGAGGCGGCTCGCGCTCGCAGGCTTGCTCGTGGCCGGCGCCTGCGCGCGCGGACCGCTTACGAGAGCGAGCACCACGCGCGTGTCGTCGATGCCGCCGGTCACGCTCGACGCCGGAGGCTTCGTGCGCTCCGGCAAGCGCTTCGTCCCGATGGGCGCGCACTGGGTGCCCGCGAAGGCGGCGATGGGATGGCCGCTACGCTTCGATCCGGCGGACATCGAGGCCGACTTCGCCAAGATGCGCGACCTCGGATTCACGGTCGCGCGCTTCGATCTGCTCTGGGCGTGGTTCGAGCCCCGCCCCGGGGCCTACAACGAGGAGGCGTTCCAGCAGCTCGATACCCTCGTCGGACTGGCGAGCAAGTATGGTGTCTATCTTCACCCGAGCCTCTTCATCGGCGGCGAGGTCGGAGAGGCGTACTGGGATGTCCCGTGGCGAGGCGGGCGTCACCCGCACCGGGATCCCGAGATGATCCGACTCGAGGCGAACCTCGCGGCGGAGCTCGGTCGTCGCTACGCGGACGAGCCCGCGATCCTGGCATGGGATCTCACGGACGAACCGCCGTTCTGGATCGCGACGGACGTGACCGACGCCGAGGCGCTCGCCTGGACCAACGCGATCACGAAAGGGCTGCGGCGCCACGACCGCAAGCATCCCATCGTGGTCGGTACGGCAGGACAGGAGACGAGCCATGGCCCCTTCCGCGCGGATATTCTGGTCAAGAGCCCGCAAATCGGGTTTCTGAGCGTCCACCCATTCACCATTTACGATCCGAAGCTCTTTCCCGACGCGATGCTCTCCTCGCGAAGCACGTACGGACCGGCCTTCCAGATCGCGCTGGCGCGGGGGGCAGGGCGTCCGGCCATGGTCCACGAGATGGGCGCCTCGACCGCCCAGTATGCGCCGGAGCGAATTGCCCAGTACGAGCGCACGAGCCTCTATTCGGCCCTCGCGGCAGGCTCCATCGGTGTCGACCTCTGGTGCTTCACCGACGCCGCTCCTTCGGAATGGGAGAAATTGCCATATCTCCGGACACCCCAGGAGACGGAGTGGGGCCTCGTGACCTGGGACCGGAAAGACAAGCCACGGGGACGCGAATTCCGGCGCCTCGCGCAGGTCATGTCACGGGTCGCCCCGGTCGAGCCGGCGCTCGCCGACGCCGCGATTCCGATCCCGGAGGAGTGGGCCAAACCGCACGGCGACTTCTCGCGACAGAGGCTCACGGGCAAGGAGCCGATTCCTTATCGGTCGACGGAAGACGCCGTCGGCACGGCGGAGAAGGCGGCGAGCGGGAACGAGTGGCTGATGGGCTCGCTCCTCACCTCCTTCATCCTCGCCCGCCGCGCCGGGCTCGAGGCGGATTTCCCGCGTGAATACGACGACTGGGAGAAGCGCCCGATCGTCCTCCTTCCCTCACCGCTCACCGCGACCTCCACGCCATTCCTGACGCACGTCCACACCGATTTCTACGCGCGCGCCAGGCGCTACGTGGAGGGCGGCGGTGTCCTCTACGCATCGGTCGCGGCAGACGCAGCGATCCCGGACATGACCGCGCTCTTCGGAGCGCGCCTGGCCGACACGAACACGGCGACGGAGATCCAGCTCCGAGTCGTGAAGGCGTTCGGCCCGCTCACGCCCGGAGAGACGTACACGTTCAAGGTCCCGATCGCGTCGGCGCGCTACTGGGGCTCGCTGCTCGAGATGGGCGGCTCTCCGTCGGCCGAGATCATCGCGGTCGATCAGGACGGACATCCCGCGCTCGTGATCAACAAGCTGGGCCGCGGCACGACGGTGCTGAGCGCCTATCCGCTCGAGAGCTGGCTCGCCGTGACGCCGTCCGCGTTCGACGCAAAGGAGTTTCGCGCCCGCTCGCAGCTCGTCGATCGCCTGCATCGTGCCGTCCGCGCCCTCGGCCCCCGGCTGCCGTTCGAGGTGGAAGCGCCGGAGGTGGAGGCGACCACGCTCGGCGCGCGACATCTCGTGCTCGTGAATCACGGGCCAGACGCGCGGCACGTCGACGTGCACACGACGATTCCGATCTCCTCTCTCGAGCGCCTCACGCCCGGCGGAAAGGAGACGATCCCGGTCGAGGCCGCGATCACGCCCCATGGTCATTTTGCGCTCGACCTGGCGCCGTGGGACGGCGCGATCCTCGAGTATCGCTAGTCCCGGCCGGAGTCCGAGCCGCTATCGCCATCGGCGCGCATGCGAAAGGAGGTGACGAGGTCGCCCCACCAGGCGGCGAGCGTTCGGGTGAACGCGCGCATCTCTTCGCCGTGCCGAGCGGGGTGGTCGGGACGGATGGCGGCCCATCCGCGGTGAACGACGGTGACGCTGGTGCCGCTCGGGCTGGGCTCGAAGAGCACCTCCACTTCCGTCTCCTCCTCGCGCTTGAAATTGGCCGCGCGCCACTTGAAGACGAGGCGCGAGGGCGGCTCCCAGGACGTGACGACTCCCGTCTGGAGGACCTTCTCGGCGCCGGTGCCGGAGGGCGCGGCGAAGGTCTCGAACAGGCGTCCGCCGAGCCTGGGCTCCAGATGAACGACGCTCCGGCTCTGCCCCATGCGAAACTTCTTCCCGGCGCGCCACCAGGCGTTGATCTCTTCGGTGAAGATTCGAAATGCCTCCTCGGGCGGCACGCGTACGAGGACCGTGACCTTCGCCTGGTCACCGAGGAGCACGACGAGCGCTCCTCTCCGCGGTGAGCGTTCGGTCCGCGCTCGACCTGGTCTCCGCATGGATCCTGAAGCTCTCGAGCTGGTCCTGCCAGAAGCTCTGCACCTCGAGGATCCAGCTCGCGAGCTCGCGAAAGTGTGGCTCCTCGAGCTGATACATGCGCAGCCGTGCGTCGGCCTCGTGAGCCTCCTCTCGCACGAGGCCGTTTTTTCGCAGCACGCGAAGGTGGCGGCTCATGGCCGGCCGCGAGAGCCCGAGCGCGTCGGCGAGAGCGCTCGCGTTGCGCGGCTTCTTGCGAAGCAAATCGATGACGCCACGGCGCACCGGATCGGCGAGCGCGGCGAGCGTGCGATCGACGCTCTCGCGGTTGGCCCCTCTCATGTCAGCCGCCCTTGATGCGCTGCATGAACCACCAGAGGTGCCCCTCGGGATCGAGGGCGCCGTAGCTGCGATCCGTCCAGTAGTCGTCCCCGTAGTCGCTGGTCGTCGGCGCGCGAACGATCTTCGCGCCGCTCGCCGCCGCATGCGCGTGGTGCGCGTCGCAGTCGTCGACGAAGAAGCAGAGCGCGCCGGTGGTCTTGCCGCCCAGGCTCTTCGGCGACGACTGGACGGAGCTCCACTCCTCGCCCTTCGCGTTCTTCCCGGTCCCGCTGACCATGAAGAGACCTTCGCCGAACGTGAGCTCCGAGTGCACGATCGTCCCGTCGTCGCCCTCGACGACGAGCCGCTTCTCGAAGCCGAACGCCTTGCAGAGCCACTCGATCGCAGCGCGGGGGTCCTCGTAGTAGACGGAGCCGGAGAGCCTGGGCCAGCCTTTGGGGGGTGGGTTCATGATGAGTGAATGATTAACTGATTTTGAAATCATTGTCCAGACGGAGAACCATCTGCCCCGCGGCGTCTCGGTACCCAGCGACGCCCGGGTCGCCGTAGGATCGGGGCATGCGCTATCAATTCGTCGACTGTCGCTGGGAGCTTGGCGCGAGGGAGCGCGGACGCGAGCTCTATCTCGCAGGACACATTCCCGGCGCTTCGTTCCTCGACCTCGAGACCGACCTCTCCGACACCTCGATCGAGGGACAGGGACGTCATCCCCTGCCCTCGGCGGCGCGGTTTGCACAGGCGGCCGGACGGGCCGGGATCGGCGAGGGCGTGTTCGTCGTCGCCTACGGCTCGATGGGCGGCGCCGAACGGCTGTGGTGGCTCCTCCGCCATTTCGGTCACGACGCGTGCGCCGTCATCGACCTCGCCTCGTGGCGCGGACCGCTGGAGACGGGAGCCGGGACCGAAGGAATCGCCGCGGCGACATTCACCCCGCGCGAGCGGAAGGATGACGTCATCCACGCGGAAGCCCTGAGCGAGCAGCTCGCTCGGCGGCAAGGACCAGGTCAGGGGCAGGGTGAGCTCGTGCTCGTCGACGCGCGCGCGGCGAACCGGTGGCGTGGAGAGCCCAACCCCGTCGACCAGCCGCCCGGCCGTATCCCCGGCGCCCTCAACGCCCCGTGGAGCGAGGCATCGTTGGAGAGCGTGAAGGCGATCCCTGGCGGCGAGCTCGTCGTCTACTGTGGCTCGGGCGTCACCGCCTGCGTCGTCCTTCACCGCGCCCACCTCGCCGGACGCGAGGGCAAGCTCTACCCCGGCAGCTACAGCGACTGGTCGAAACGCGGTCTTCCGACGCAGCGCGACTGAGCCGGCACGAGTATGCAAGGTCGCGAGGCGACGCGCTGGACGCGTGATACTTTCGAGCGATGCGTCGTTCGGCTCGCCCCGCCCTCTTCCTCTTGTTGCTCGCGGCTGCGTGCGGGTCTCGGCGTCCCGCCGACAAGCACGACGGGACCGCCTCGGCTCCCACCGCCTCCGCCGCGGGATCCGCGCGCGTCATCGACACCGAGCTCGCCGAGGCCCCGCGCGACCCGCGCGAGGCCGCGCTCGCCAACGCGGCCGCCTCGCTGCTCGGCGCCGAGCACGTCCGGGCGCGAGCCATCGACGACGCCGTCTCCAAGGAGGCGTTCTCGAGGTTCATCGAAGAGCTCGACGGCGGGAAGCTGTTCTTCCTCGAGGGCGACGTCCAGCGGCTCGCGCGGTTCGAGACGGACATGGATGACGAGCTCAAGGCCGGCGACCTGACGCTCGGTCGCAAGGGCGTGGCGCTGCTCACGAGCCGTCGCAAGGTGGTCGCGGACATCATCGCGCGCACGCTCGCCACGCCGCTCGACTTCACCGCGAACGAGTCGATCGAGACCGACGCGAAGAAGCGAGGGTTCTGCAAGACGGAAGAAGAGCTCGCGGCGCGCTGGCGGGGTGTGCTGAAGCTCCAGGTCCTCGAGCGCGCGCAGCAGCTCGAAGACACGCTCGAGCGTCGCAAGAACCCGAAGCCCGAGGACAAGCCCGTCGATGCCGATGACGCCAAGCGCGACTCGGCGGCGGAGAAGGCGCTCGGCGAGATCCCCCCGACCTTCGAGGGACGCCGCGACAAGGTGCAGAAGGAGCTCGCCGGTCAGTTCGCGACGCAGTTCGCGAGGCTCGCCACCGCCGACAAGCTCCAGGCCAGCCAGACGTTCATCAACGCGCTCAATGCGGTCTATGATCCGCATACGAACTACCTCCCGCCTGCGGAGGAGGCCGACTTCGATATCCAGCTCACGGGCCGCCTCGAGGGCATCGGGGCCACGCTCCGGGAGCAGGATCACTACATTCTCGTGAACGACCTCGTCCCCGGCGGCGCGGCCTGGCAGCAGGGCAAGCTCGAGATCGGCGACCTCATCCAGGCCGTCGCCCAGGAGGGCAAGGAGCCGGTCGACGTGACCGACATGCCGATCGGCAAGGTCGTGAGCATGATTCGCGGGCCGAAGGGCACAGTGGTCATCCTGACCGTGAAGAAGCCCGACGGGGAGATCAAGACCATCCCGATCACGCGAGACCTGATCCGCATCGAGGCGACCTACGCGCGCGGCGCCGTCCTCAAGACGAAGACGGACGGCGAGGTCGGTTACGTGCATCTTCCAGGCTTCTATGGGGAGTCCGGAAAGGCGAAGAAGCCCGGCGAGCGCAACGCCACCGACGACATGCGCACCATCCTCAACCAGCTCACGAAGAAGGGCGTCAAGTCGCTCGTCTTCGACCTCCGCGGCAACGGCGGCGGCCTCCTCACGCACGCGCGCGACATCGGCGGGCTGTTCATCAAGGAAGGCCCCGTCGTCCAGACGAAGGACGGCAAGGGCACGATCGAGGTCCTCCGCGACACCGACACGTCCATCGCCTTCGACGGCCCCGTCGTCGTGCTCGTCGACCGCTTCTGCGCCTCCGCCGCGGAGATCGTCGCGGGCGCGCTCCAGGACTACGAGCGCGCGGTCGTGGTCGGCTCGAGCGCGACCCACGGCAAGGGCACGGTGCAGGCCGTGCTCGACCTCGATCGCAACTCGCGTCAGCCCACGAAGGGCGATCCGCTCGGCGTCTACAAGATCACGATCGAGGAGTATTTCCGGGTCAGCGGCGGCTCCACCCAGCTGAAAGGCGTCGTGCCCGACGTCCTCCTCCCCGACCCCACGTCGTTCGTCGAGTCGGGCGAGCGCACGCTGTTCCACGCCATCCCCTGGTCGACGATCGCGCCTGCCCCGTTCACGAAGCTGCCTCACGCCTGGAAGACGGCCGACCTCGCCGCCGCGAGCACCGCGCGTACGAGCGCGAACGCGGACCTCATCACGGTCACGAAGTTCGCGAAGCTGATGGAGCAGCGCCGCGACAAGACGCTCGTCCCCCTCGCGCGTGACGCGTGGCAGGCCGATCACAAGCGCATGAAGGCGGAGCTCGAGGCCCTCGATCCCAAGAAGCACGAGCCGAAGCCGCTGATGGAGGTGTCGTCGCTCACGCAGGAGGCGCCGTCCCCGGACCCGCGCATCCAGAAGCGCCTCGACAAGTGGAAGGACACGCTCGCGAAGGACCTCTGGGTCGACGAGAGCACGCGCATCCTCGCGGACATGAAGAAAGCGCACTGAGCACGGGCCACGACCCCGGCGTCACGGACCTCATCGCGATGCTCCGAGGTTGACGGCCGAGGGCACTGCGCGTGCCGCCGTATGCTACATTCGACGACGACCGCAGCGGCTCGCGGGGGCGCGGCGGCAGACGCTCATGTCCGGTCGATACAACATCATCGGCACGCTGGCCTCGGGCGGCATGGGGACGGTCTATCTCGCGCGCATGACCGGGAGCGCCGGGTTCTCGCGGCTCGTCGCGATCAAGCGTCTGCATCCGCACCACGCCTCCGATCCGCAGCTCGTCGCGATGCTCGTCGACGAGGGGCGACTCGCGTCGCAGCTCCGGCACGTGAACATCATCGACACGCTCGACCTCGTGGCCGCTGGCGGGGCGTTCGGGCTCGTGCTCGAGTACGTCGAAGGCGCGGCGCTCGGCACGCTGATGGACGAGGCCAGAGCGCTCGGCGAGGAGGTGCCACGCCCGATCGCGATCGCGATCCTTCGCGGGATGCTCCGCGGGCTCGACGCGGCGCACGAGGCGACGGGCGCCGACGGCTCTCCGCTCGGCATCGTCCATCGCGACGTGTCGCCGCAAAACGTGCTGGTGGGGGCGGACGGGGTGCCGCGCCTCATCGATTTCGGCATCGCCAAGGCCATGGGTCGGCTCGCGCCCGCGACGCAAACGGGACAGGTGCGCGGCAAGTTCGCTTACATGGCGCCCGAACAGCTGCTCGAGCGGCCCGTGACGAGGCAGACCGATGTCTATTCCGCCGGAGTGATGACCTGGCAGCTCCTGACGGGGCGGCTCCCCTTCGAGTCGGACGACGCGCGCGTCGTCATGGCGCGCGTGATGACGGCCGACGTTCCTGCGCCGAGCACGGCGCGCGCCGATGTCTCTCCCGAGCTCGACGCCATCGTCGCGAAGGCGACCGCGCGCGAGCCGGCCGACCGATATGCGCACGCGCGAGACCTCTACGAAGCGCTCGCGATCGAGACGGCCGCCTCCGACGAGGAGGTCGGCGCGTGGGTCCGCCGCGTCGGCGCCGCGCAGATCGCGAAGCAAAAGGAGCTTCAGCAGACCGTCCCCACCGATCCGAGCCGGTCCGTCGAGGAGCTCCTCACGGATCCCGCTCGGGCCGTGCCTGGAGCGCTCGCTCCCGCGCCGCGGCGGCGAACGTGGCTCGTGCTCCCGATCGCGGCGGCGATCGGGAGCGTCGGCGTCATCGCCGGGCTTCGCGCGGCGCCCGAGCCCAGCGATGCGCTCGCGGCGGCTACGCCCTTCCCGCCCCCGCCCCCGCTGCCCACCGCGACCACGGCGCCGTCCGCCTCCGCGAGCCCGATCGACCCGCCGCCCATCACGCTCACGCGGCCGCCCATCCGGCGCTCGCCCAGGGTGCGTGTGTCGGCCGCGCCCGCTCCGCCCCCGGTGCTGCCGCCCGCGCCCGCCCCGTCCCCGCCGGCCCCGACGCCCGACCACGACCTGGACCATCGATGAGTCGGGCCCGCGCGTTCGTTCTCACCGGAGTCCTCCTCCTTCTCGTCCGCGACGCGAGCGCAGCGAATCCCACGCTGGCCGCCGCCGAGAGCCTGTTCGACGAGGGGCATCGCCTCGCATTGCAGGGAAACTACACGGAAGCGTGCAAGCGCTTCACGCGCAGTCAGGAGCTGTCGCCCGCGGTCGGTACGCTCCTCAACCTCGGCGAATGCCACGAGCACCTGAACGAGCTCGCGCAGTCGTGGCTCGCCTACCGCCAGGCGATCACGCTCGCGGAGACGATGCACGACCCTCGCGTCGACCACGCGCGCAAAGGCGCGGAGCGGCTCCAACCGCGCGTGCCGCGCCTCACCATCGTCGCCACGAAGAAGGGCGCGACCGTGACCCGCGACGGCACCGCCATCGAGGCGGCCACCCTCGACGCCGCGATCGCGGTCGATCCCGGACGTCATGTCATCGCCGCCACCTCGCCGGACCACGAGCCGTGGCAGACGACGGTCGAGCTCGCCGAGGGGCAATCGCTCACCGTCACGATCCCACAGCTCGTGGCCGCATCGCCGAGCCCGCGCCGTACGGTCGGGATCGGCATGGAGATCGGAGGCGGGGCCCTCCTCGCGGCCGGGCTCGTCTCGGGGACGATCGCCCTCACCTACTGGCGCTCGGTGGAGAGCGCGTGTCCCGACGCCGGCTGCCCGCGCGCGATCGCGGGCCAGCAGCAGAGGGACGTCGACACGGCACGCACCTGGGCCACGCTCGCGACGGTGGGCATCATCGGCGGCGCGACCATCCTCGCCGCCGGCGTCGCGCTTCATCTCACCGCGAACGTGGGGCGAGACGCGGCGGGGGTCACCCTCGTCTGGTATCGCTGAGCGAGCTCATTGCTCGAAGCAGTAGAGGAGCGCGGCCGAGTTGCAGGCCACGAAGAAGGGACCGCCGAGCGTGTTCGACTCCGTCCACGCCGCGTCCGCGCGCTCCGGCGAGCCCGCCTCTCCGAAGACGGTCCCGGTGGCGTCCGTCCAGTTCGTGCAGTTGGTGGTCGAGGTCGAGCCGTTCGCCTTCGTGCCCGTCCAGACCAGCATCCCTGCCGCTGGCGCCTGCTTCTTCTCGTTGAGCGAGATGGCATGGGCGAGCGTGCCGCTCTTCAGCTGCCCGAGATCGTTGGCCACCAAGGTCCCGTCGAGGAGGGACCACGGTCCCTCGTAGGTGAAACGCCCCTCGGGCGCGTTCGAGTCCGGCGTCGAGAACCACGCCACCCACGCGCCGCCGAGGCCCTGGGCCGCGGTCGCGCAGATCGCGTCGGCGTTCTTCGCGCTGCCGATCGCGCCGTTCATCGCCGACGACGTGACGAACACGCGACGGCCGGGGATGAGGGCTCCCCCCTCCTTCCCGCCGTCGACGGGCTCCGTCGTCCCGCCCTCCGAGATCGCCGGGGCGTCGCGCGCGACGTCCGCGTCCACGATCGCCGCAGCGCCGTCGGGCTCGTCGACGGCGTGGACGTCCGTGATGCCGAGCACGCCCGCGCAGCCGATGCCGATGGCTCCCGTCGTCATCACGATGGCCACGGCGCACGCCTTCATGACTGCTATCCTCGCCTGCGGTCTTCGGATGCCCAAGAGCGATCTCTCCTGGCTCAGCAACGCGCCGACGACGCTGAAGAAGTCGCCCGTCATCGGCGCCTCTGCGTTCAAGATCGAGGCCGTGCGTGGTCCCGACACGGGCGCCGCGCTCGTCGTCGACGAGTCCGCCGCGCAGCCGCTCCTCGTCGGCACGAGCGAGGTCGTCGACCTCCGCCTCCGCGACCCTGAAATCTCGAGGCGCCACGTGAGCTTGGAGGTGAAGGATGCGCGGCTCCGCCTCCGCGATCTGGGCTCGACGAACGGCACGCGCGTGAACGGCCTCCGCGTCGTCGAGGCGCTCCTCCAGGGCGGCGAGACGATCGAGCTCGGCGCCGAGACCGCGCTCCAGGTCACGCGCGACGCCGCCGCCAGGCCTGCCGCGATCTCGAGCGACGACGGCTTCGGCTCCTATCTCGGGCGGAGCCTCGCGATGCGTCGCCTGTATCCCATGTGCGAGCGACTCGCGCGCGCCGACGTGCCGCTCGTCATCGAGGGCGAGACCGGCACTGGCAAGGAAGCGCTCGCCGAGGCGATCCACGCGCAGGGACCGCGCGCGAGCAAGCCCTTCGTCATCTTCGACTGCACGGCCGTGCCGGGATCCCTCATCGAGGCGGCGCTCTTCGGTCACGAGCGCGGCGCGTTCACCGGCGCGGCGACCTCGAAGCCCGGCGTCTTCGAGGAGGCCGAGGGCGGCACGCTGCTCATCGACGAGATCGGCGACCTCGACAAGTCATTGCAGGCGAAGCTCCTCCGCGCGATCCAGAAGGCGGAGGTGCGCCGGCTCGGCGGCGATCGCTGGATCAAGGTGGATGTCCGCATCCTCGCGGCCACGCGTCGCGATCTCGACGCCGAGGTCCAGGCAGGGCGCTTCCGGGACGACCTCTTCTTCCGGCTCGCCGTCGCGCGCATCGTTCTGCCGCCGCTCCGCGAGCGCGCGGAAGACGTCGAGCTGCTCGCGCGGTTCTTCTGGAAGCAGTTTGGCGGCACCCAGGCGTTTCCGGACGACGTGCTCCCGAGGCTCGAGAGCCATTCGTGGCCCGGAAACGTGCGCGAGCTCGCGAACACCATCGCGCGACTCGCCGCGCTCGGCGAAGGCGACGGCGAGCTCTTCATGCAGCGACGGCCTTCGGTCTCGCCCGACCCCGCCGCGAGCGAGACGGATTTCATCGACGATGTCGTGACGCAGAACCTCGAGCTCGCGCGTGCCCGCGAGCTCGTCACCCGCGAGTTCGAGCGTCGCTACGTGACGCACCTCCTCGAGGTTCACGCCGGGGACGTCGCGCGCGCCGCGTCCGCGTCCGGGATCGGCGAGCGCTACTTGCGAATGATCCGCGCGCGGGTCAGGTAGAACCCGCTGCCAGCGGCGACGAGGAGCGCCGAAAAGACGAGGAGCGCGGGCTCGCTCAGCCGCGAGAAGAGCCGCTTCGGTGTCCATGCGCGCTTCGGCTCCGGAGCCGGAGCCTGGCTCGGACGGACGAGCGTCGGCATGAACGAGATCGTGTCCTGGAGGTTCGCGCTGACGCGCTCGCGCTCGTCGAGCACCTCGAAGCCAATGGAGTGGACCCACTCGCCGACCTGCCGCGCGGTGACGAAATAGCGAAACGCGACCGCCTCGATCGCCTGCGCCATCTCGAGCGCGGTGGCGAAGCGATCCGCGGGATGCAGCGAGAGCGCGCGCATCACGATCGCGTCGATCTCCGCCGGCAGGTCGCTCACGAGCTCGCTCGGTCGCCGGACGCGACCCCGGATGATCTTCTCGACCGTGTCCTCCTCGCGCTTCATGTGGAAGAGCGGAGCACCGGTGAGCATCTCCCAGAGCACGACGCCAACGGCGCGAAGATCGGATCGGCGATCGACGTCGGCGCCCATGAGCTGCTCGGGCGACATGTACGCGAGCTTGCCTTTGACGTCGCCCGGCCGCGTCGAGTGGATGCGATGCGCTGCCTTCGCGATGCCGAAGTCGAGCATCCGCGTGACGCCGTCGGCGCCCACCAGGATGTTCTGAGGGGACACGTCACGATGGACGATCTGGAGGGGGCGACCGAAGGCGTCACAGGCTTCGTGCGCCGCATGCAGCCCGCGAAGCGCGTCGGCCGCGATCTTGAGCGCGAATGGGATCGGCACGCCCGCCGGATGCGCCAGACGGATCACGTCGCTCGCGCTGAGCCCGGGCACGTAGTCCATGACGACGCACGGCGTACCTTCGTAGTGATCGATCCCGTACGTCGTCACCACGTTCTCGTGACGGATGGCAGCCGCGAGCGTCGCCTCGTCGAGGAGCATCGAGGTGAAGTACTCGTCCTTCGCGAGATGTGGATGGAGACGCTTCACCGCGAAGAGCCGGCCATCATCACCGCTCGCGACGAGATGCACGGACGCCATCCCACCCGATGCGATCGCGTCCGAGACCACGCTCGGAGGCCGGACGCGAATCCCGCTCTCCTCGTCCAGGTCCGTGAAGAGGGTCGGCGTCGAGACGGCGAGGGTGGCTCCGCGTTTCATCGTCCATGGAGGATTGCAGTGGACGTGCCGCCCTTGATGGCCGGCGCCCGCATCGCTTGGCCTATGATTTCATTGTCCTTTCGTTGGTCTCACGGATCGTTCCTGGGCCACCTCGGCGGTCACAGCCGTGGGAGGAGCTCGCGGAAGTCGTCGTTCCGCAAAACGGAACTCCTGGTTCCGCGGCGAGCGCCTCGGGTGCGCCTCGAGGACGGCGTTCCGTGCACATTCCCGAGAAAACTTCGGCGTCACCGCACGTGGCATCGGGGCTGCAGTCGTTGTCGGCGTACTCGCGACAAGGAGAACCTCAATGCGCACCAGCCTCGCTCTCTCGTTTGCCTCGGTTGTCATCCTCGCCTTCGCGTCGGGCTGCGGCCACGACGCGTCGGACGAACAGCCCGCGCCGGGCGCCGATGACGTCGCGGCGAGCAACGGCTCGGCGCCGGCCGATCCGGCGACGCCGGAGGCGAAGTCCGGCGACGCAAAGACCAACGGCGGCGCGGGCGTCACCGTCGTCCGCGGCAAGCTCGCCGAGTCGACCATCGCGCTCGACAACACGCGTGCGCTGGCGATCGCGGAGGATCAGACGACGTACTGGTCGTTTCTCGATCACGACGGCGAGTTCACCCTGGAGGTCCCCGTCGGTGCGTCGTACCGCATCGTCTTCGTGAACCAGCTCGTCGGCGGCGGTCAGGTGAAGATCGGCCACGTCTCCTTCGAGAGCGGCTCGGGCTCGAGCCAGTGGTTCGGCGCGAGCTCCGCCGGCGAGCTCGACCTCGGCAACGTCTCCGCCACCACCGAGGCGAAGACCCTGGCGCCCGAGTCGACGCCGGACTCGATGCCCGACCACTCGGACGACCCGAGCTCCTCGATGGACGACTCTCGTGACGCCGATGGTCCGAAGGTGGAGGACGCGGCGAGCGTGAAGATCGACGCCATCAACGTCTGCCTCATCTGGCCGAGCGTCGAGCTCCACGCCGGGGTCAAAGTAAACTCGTCGTGGGCCTCGCTGACGCCGCACGCCGATGACGCCGAGCGCGACGACGACAAGACCTGCGCGAGCTGGACCGGAAACGCGGGCGCGATCGTCTGGGGCGCGCCGTGGTCCTTTCAGGCCGACGGCCAGATCGTCATCGCCGGCGGCTTCCAGGTCCAGGGCGGCATCAGCGGCAGCCTCTACGGCGGCTATTCCAGCAGCTACTCCGCGAGCTGGTCGTCGAGCGCCTTCTACACCGGCGGGTTCTCGGGGGGATATTCGGGGAGCATCAGCAGCAACATCAACGGCAATGTCAACGGAGGCTTCAACAGCAGCTTCAACAGCAGCTTCAGCGGCGGCTTCAGCGGGAGCGTGAGCGGGAGCATTTCCGGCGGGTGGGCGGTGAGCGGGGGCTTCAGCGGCGGCTTCAGCGGCTCCGTCCAGGGCGGCGTCTGCGTGAACGCGCAGGCCTGCGACAAGGCGCTCAGCTGCGTCGCCAGCAAGTGCGAAAAGAAATAGTCGCTCCACCACGTTTCGCACCTCGGGAATACTCCCGGGCCACGAATGCGCCTCCAGCGCGGCGACCGCATCGGTGCCGAGCTCGGAGGCGTCTTCGTCATCGGTTTTCGCCGCCCGATGAAGAGATCATCGAGGCAAAGATGAACCACGACCGCAGCCCCGCGTATCCTCGGCGCATGCCGCTCGTCCGATTGCACGACCGAGGCGCCATCGAAAGCTGGCTACGCCGCGATGCCCCGATGCATCTCTACGAGCTCGGCGATCTGGACGACTTCTTCTGGCCGCACACGGAGTGGCACGCGCTCGCCGCGGCGAATGGAGAGATCGAGGCGCTGGCGCTGATGTACCGCGCCACCGAGCTGCCGGTCCTCCTCCTCCTCGGCGGTGAGGACGGGAGAGACGCGGCCCGCCGGCTCCTGATCGAGCTCGAGCCCGCGCTCCCGGCGCGCTTCTACGCGCATCTCGTGCCAGGGATCCTCGACGCGTTGCCTTCCATGACGCGCGAGCCCCACGGCCTGCACGATCGGATGGTCCTCACCTCTCCGGCGCGGCTCGAGGCGATCGACTCGGCGGAGGCGATCGCGCTCGGCTCCGGCGACATCGACGCCACGCTCGCGTTCTATCGCGGGGCCTATCCAGGCAACTGGTTCGACGCACGCATGCTCGAGACGGGGACGTACTTCGGAGTTCGGAGAGACGGTGAGCTCGCCTGCGTGGCGGGTGTGCACGTCGTGTCGCGTGCGCTCCGCGTCGCGGCCCTCGGTAATATCGCGACCGCCCCCGCCGCGCGCCGGCAGGGCCTGGCGCGCGTCGCCACCGCGGCCGTCGGTCAATCCCTCGCCCGCCAGTCGATCGACCTGATTGGCCTCAATGTCGCCAGTGACAACGCGGCAGCGATTGCCCTTTATCGCGAGCTCGGCTTCGAGCGCGTCGGGCGTTATGATGAGGTGCTCGTGACGAGAGGCTGATCGAGGCCGAACGTACGGCGCATCGCCAGGCTCGCCTCGGTGCGCTCGCCGTTCTCGTCGCGCATGATCACCTCCCCGTGATCGAGCGCGCCGCGCGAGGCACGGGTGCACGTCCACACGGAGAAGAGCGCGCCGCGGCCGGCCCGAGGAACGATGTCGACGCGCCGCACGGGCACGAGCGCCGCCGCCGCCGCCCCGCGCGTCACGCGGTCGGGATGGCGACCGTCGGCACAGACGACGACGACGCCGTCCGGCGAGAGCACGAGAGAGGCCGCCGCCAGGTAGTCCTCGACGCCGCCGCGGAGCTCGATCCGAGCCGCGGCGCGCTGCGGATCCGGCGAGGGCGACGCGGTGCCCAGCGGCAAGTACGGAGGCGTCCCCGTCACGAGCGCGCACGTGCCATGAGGCCAGCCGCGCGTGACCTCGCGGAGGTCGCCGTGGAAGAGGCGCACGCGCTCGTCGAGGCCGTTCTCCCGCACGTTGCGCCGCGCGAGCTCGATGCTGACGTCCTGCGCCTCGATGCCGAATCCGCGCGCGGCGGGGAGCCGCCAGGCGACCATCAGGAGCACGGACCCGATCCCGCAGCCGAGATCGAGGAACGTGGTCGCGTCGGGCGCGGCGTGCACCGCTTCCCACGCCGTCGCGAGGTCATCGACCGAGAACCGATGCCCGCGCCGTCGCTGGATCAGCCGGAAGGACGCGGTGATGGCGTCGCTCGTGAGCTCGTCCGCGCCAAACTCCACGTGCGAAGCCTAGAGGGTGTTGCCCGCTCGTGTCGACACGGCGCTCTTGCGCGGGCGGCTCTGGGCCGCGATCAGAGGCCCGTGATCTCGGACATCAGGACCCCGCTCTGGCCGGGGCCGGCGTGGGTGAGGTAGACGCGGCGGCCGCTCGCGCTGGTGAGCCACTCGCCGGCGTGGCCGCGAAGACGGGTGAAGGGGGCGTCCGGGAAGGCGTACGGCGCGGGGGAGCGATACAGCATCGTCGTGTCCCAGCGCAACGGATACGAGGTCACGGAGAGATAATGATACTGGTTTCGCTCGAAGACGAATGGCGACTCCGTGTAACCCGAGTTGGGAATGTGCGGAGCGTCATCGAGCGTGAGCACCATGTGCGGCTCGGACCACTGCGTGAGGTTTCGCGAGAGTCGATAGGCGACGCCGCTCGTGCGCGACGACGTCGACTCGCAGCGCGTGTAGTACATCACCCAGAGACCGTCCTTGCGGACCAGCATCGGGTCGCGCGCCTCGCAGATGTCCTCGAAGAGCGGGAGCTGGCCCACGCGTGTCCATCGATACAGATCGGTGGACTCGGCGAGGCGGATCGACGAGCGATCGCGATCCGCGCCGCCGCCCTGGTAGACCATCCAGTAACGCCCCTCCGCCGCGACGACGTGCGGCGCCCAGATGTGCGTCTCGCCGATGGCCGCGTCGGCGTGGAGCGCGACCGTGTACGGACGCGCCGCGACCTCGAACGTGCCCTCGTCCCACCTTGCCGGGTCGGGCTCACGCGCGACGGCGTGGATGAAGTCGACCTCGGTCTCGGGACCGAAGGGCTCGCGATGCCAGATGCCGAACATGTGCCAGGTGCCGTCCGTCGCCTGCACGAAGGAGTGATCGTTCACGTACGTCGCGCCGACCTGGACCTCCGGCTCCCCGAGGGTCGCCGCGATGGATGAGGTGTCGAACACCCGCACCATCCATCCCTGCTCCAGCGTCGCGGACATCGCGAGCGGGTCGGGCGGGAGCATCGGGATCTCGGGGGAGGAGTCCGCGGCGCGGGCCTCTCCGCCGCCATCCCAACCGTGGGGAAGCACGAGAAGCGACAACCACGCTGCACCGAGGAGACCGCGGCCCCAACTGCTGGCCATACCTTGAGCGTAGCCACGATCGGCGTTCGCGCTCGTCACCCCCCGAAAATGCGAGGATTGTTGGTCTTCGGGGGGCCCGGCGGAAGCTCGACCGGGACGGTCGCGAAACTCATTTACGCCGCACCGATTCGGGGGCACCTAACCCGGAGACTCGTAGCCTCAGGGTACGTTCATGAACGATTCCTTCCTCCGCCGCGTTCTCGAGCCGCCCGCGTACGGTTGGTCGCGGGACGGTCAGTTCTACGCGCCGACCGTGCGCGAGATCATGGCGTACTGGATCACGAAGGTGAACCCGTTCCGCACGCGGAAGAACTGGTTCGCGTTCTCGGGCTGGTTCTGGACGCTGTGCCTCCTGCCGTTCGCGGTCGTGTTCTTCACGCGCTACTTCAGCTGGCCGCTGCTGCTGATCGGCTTCCTCTACGCGATGGTCGGGCTCGGCACCGTCAACATCGTGTGGCTGCACCGGTACTGCACGCATCGCGCGTTCACGTTCAGCCATCCCATCTACCGCTTCGTCATCCGCAACCTGACGATCCGCATCGTGCCGGAGGAGGCGTACGTCCTCTCCCATCACGTGCATCATGCATTCACGGAGCAGCCGGGCGATCCGTACAACGTCCACGGTGGCCGCCTCTACTGCCTCCTCGCGGGAGAGCTGCATCAGGGCATCGCGCAGAACCTCTCGCGCGAGGACTACGGCCGCGCGGTCTCGATGCTCAAGCACACGGGCCTCATCTGCAACGACTACGAGCAGTACCAGCGCTGGGGCACCGTCACCCATCCGGCGCGGGCGTATGCCCATTACGCGCTCAACTGGGCATTCTGGTACGGCGCGTTCTACCTGATGGGCGGCCACGGCCTCGCCTGCGCGATCTTCGGGCTCTCGGCCATCTGGGCGGTCGGCATTCGCGATTTCAACTACGACGCGCACGGCTGCGGCAAGGACAAGCGGCGCGACGGCGTCGACTTCAATCGCGAGGATCTGTCGATCAACCAGCTCTTCGCCGGCACCGTCTCCGGCGAGTGGCACAATAACCACCACGCTTATCCGGGCGGCGCGCGCTCGGGCTTCCTCTGGTGGCAGCTCGACACGGCGTGGGGCCTCATCTGCCTCCTTCGCCTCCTCGGCGGCGTCAGCTCGTACCGCGACTTCAAGGCGAAGTTCTTCGAGAAATACGTCCGCCCGTACCGGGCAGCGCGCTCGGCGGCGAGCTCCGCCGCGAGCGAGATGCCAGGCTCCGCGCCTCCCTGACGGAGCGGCCCGCCGGGTGGGAATCGAGATCGCCGTTCGCGGCACGCATCGCGGTCCGCCGCGGGCGCGAAAGAGCCCGTTCACGGGCGCGATGGAGACGTACGCCGAGCTCGAGATGACGGACGAGGAGTATCGCGCCGCCTCGGACGTGATCGCACGCTACGGCAAGGTCGACGAGTACGGCGAGGGCCGCCTCGACCTGCCGACCGCGCAGATCGAGATCTGGGGCTTCGACTTCGACGGCTGCATGATGAACCTGATCGGCGAGCTCCGCGGCGCGTGCGACTTCGTCTTCGAGCTCGCCACCGCGGCGCGGCTCGTCGTGCAGTTCGAGTCGGAGGTGGGAGCCGCCTCGGCCCTCGTCACCTCGGCGGAAGCGGAGCGCCAGGCCGGCGCCCTCGACGACGCCGCGCACGAGGAGCTCGGCCCGATCCTCCGCGTGACGAGCCCCGCCGAGATGTGGCGTGCCCTCGCCGGTCCGAACGCACCGCCGCGCGGCGTCGCCTGACCGCGCACCGTCGCACCTGGCCGCGGCGTGTAGGCGAAGGGCGCCGGATCTGGGGCCCACCTTGTGTAACTCCCGGGAAACAGGCGCCCGCGCGGCTGGGATCGGAAGAACCGCGGAAATTTCGCGTAACAGTGGAGGGTACGTCGATTGCTGCAGGCGGCGCTCATGCGCGGTCTCGCGGTCACGGCAACGGTTGCACTGCTCGTCGCTGCGTGCGCGAAGGTCGACCCGTATGGCGACCTCAGCCAGGACATCAAGACCGAGTCCGTGACGACCGCCGCCGAGTGTCGCGCGCCGATGGCCGGCATGCCGGACGTCTCGATCCTCACCGCATGCAAGGGCACGAAGGGCTCCGCCGGGCGCTGCACGCCGAAGGTGTTCCTCGGCGTGTTCGCGGACAAGTTCGAGCAGGCGGGGTGCAAGGACACACAGGTCTGCATGCCCGAGACGCTCGTCAAGAATGGCTCGAACGTCACGTTGAAGAAGTGCACCGTCCGCGATCTCGAGGGTCGCTGCTTCTGGCCGCTCGCGAAGGAGCTCCTCGCGAAGTACGACTTCCTCAAGAGCCAGACCGAGGACCAGTGCGAGGGTGAGCAGGTCTGCGCGCCTTGCCAGAACCCGCTGACGGGCGAGGACACCGGCATCTGCTCGCTCGGCGAGCCGCCGTCACCGGAGTGCAAGGCAAAGGAGGCCGCCAACCCCAAGAAGGGCGGTCTCGCGTCGAGCCTCGCGTGCCCCCTCGAGGAGCCGATCCTCGACGCCGAGAACCTGCCGCCGCTCGACTGCACGCCGAACATGGCGTGCGTCGACAAGGGGCTCGTCGGCGAACAGGCAGCGAAGCTCCGTCCTTGCTCCAAGGGCGTCTGCGCCCCGCTCAAGGCGATCCTCCGCGCCGGGAACTTCATTCCGAAGACCTGCAAGGCGATCGGAGGCGCCGAGGGCCGCTGCGCGAACGTGGGAATTCCGGCGATCAACGAGCAAAAGGCCATTCTCCCGCGCGACATCTGCGATGCAGACGAGCGCTGCGCGCCCTGCTTCGACCCGCGTACCGCCGAGGACACGGGGGTCTGCCACCAGTCGACCTGCGATCAGCCGAAAGAGAAGCCGAAGATGTTCGCCACGTGCTGCGGCGAAGGAGGGCGATGCGTTCCGAAGGCGGCGGTCGGTGACGCGGCGACGAACGGGACGCTCGGCCCGGACACCTGCACCGGCGACACGCCGATCTGCGCCCCGAATCCCCTCGTGAAGGTGTCGCCTGCCCGGCCCTGCACGCTGCTCGGCAACAAGGGGATCTGCGTCTCGGACTGCACCATCCTCGGATTGAAGAGCCGCTTCGCCGAGATGATCACGCGAGACTGTCCGGACGGCGAGCTCTGCGCGCCGTGCAGCCAGCTCCCCCCGGGCACCGACGGCTGTTCCTAGGACCAGGCCCGACCATGAAGCTCTCCACGTTCGTGGCCGCGCTCGTGGCCGCGCTCGCGACCACGCTGGCCTTTGCGCCGCCCGCGCGCGCAGGCGGCATCGACGAGCTCCCCGATCAGGGCGCGCAGGCGCTCGGCCGCGGCGCGACCTTCACCGCGAAAGCCGATGACGCGACGGCCCTCTACTACAACGTGGCCGGGCTCGCGCGGCAGCGCGGAACGAAGCTCCAGCTGAGCGCCAACTTCCAGTTCTCGTCGATGACGTTCCAGCGCGACGGCAGCTACGCCGGCGACCCCGCCGATCCCGCGACGCCTTGGGCGGGAAAACCTTATCCCCTCGTCGAGAACAAGCAGCCGTCGTTCATGCTCCCGATGCTCCTCGCGACGACCGACCTCGGCCTCGATCGCGTGACGTTCGGCGTCGGCGTCTTCGGGCCCGCCGCGGCCGGACGCACCTTCCAGCTCGGCGTCAACGGCGCGCCGTCGCCGGCTCGTTACGACTGGAGCGCGGGCAGCTCCGTGGTCCTCTTTCCCACCGCCGCGGCCGCGGTGCGCGTCACGGAGCACATCGATATCGGCCTGGGCGCGTCGCTCGCGGTCGCGGACTTCGATCAGATGCAAAACGCATATGCGGATACCGGCTGCCAGTATGCCGAAGATCGGCGGTGCGATATCGAAGGTCACTTCAAGGCGAAGGGCGGCGGGGCGGGCGGCAGCGTCGGCGTGATGGCGCGCCCGACCGAGTCGATCCAGATCGGCGCCCAGCTCCGCTCGCCATTCACGATCAAGGCAGAGGGCACGACGCAGGTGAAGCTGGGCACGAAGGAGCAAGCACCGAGCCCTGCGAAGCTCACGCTCAAGCTCCCGCTCGTGTTCCGCAGCGGCATCCGTTACGTCTCGATGGTGCCGCTCGACCAGGGCACCGGCAAGCGCGAGGCGTGGGACGTCGAGCTCGATGCGACCTACGAGGCGTGGAGCTCGACGAGCGGGCCCGAGGTCGAGACCGAGGCCGCCGGTCGCAAGGTGAAGATCGCCGACGACCCGCACTGGAAGGACACCTTCAGCCTTCGCGCCGGCGGCGCGTACAACATCCCGCTCGGTGATGGCGAGCGGCCCACGCTCACCCTCCGCGCAGGTGGGTTCTTCGATAGCGCTGCCACCGACGACCCGTATACGCGCCTCGGGACGAACACGATGGCGAAGTACGCCGCCACCGCCGGCATCGGCATCTCCCACGGCGCCTTCGCGGCGAACCTCGCCTACGCCGCCGTCTTCTCGGAGCCGCGCACCGTGACCAACGGCGCTGTCCTCCTCAAGAACAACATCCGCGGTGACTCCAAGGACGCGAGCGGCAAGGACCTCCCCGTCATCAACAATGGCGAGTACCGGGCCTTCACCCACGTCTTCTCCGTCAGCGTGGAGGTGAACTTCGAGGCCCTCTTTCGCCGCCGCAAGCAGGTCTATGGCGATCCGGCCTACGAGGACCTCGCGCGCCCGGACGAGAAGCCGGCGCCGCCCCCGATCGAGAACGAGGAAGCGAAGCGGCCGGCGCCACCCGCGACCGCGATCGCGACCGCCGCGACGGAGACGCAGCCCGCGGTCACGATGGAGAGCGCGCCCGAGGAGCCGGCCCCCGCGCCGCCGCCCTCGCGCCCGAAGCCGAAAAAGAAGGCGTCGAAGTCGCGCAAGCACGCCGCCGCGCGATGACCGTGGCGTCGCGTCGTCGACGACATCGAAGGGGCGGCGCCGGGTCACACGCAACCCGGGCGACCCCGTTTTGCCTGCCGGGCTATAAGCGAGCTGAATGGACGTCACTCGCCTGCCGCTGCGCCTGGCCGCCGATCCCCGCCGGGTGATCGCCCGATCGTTCATTCCCGGGGGTACCCAGCGCATCCGGAAGGTCATCGAGCGCGTCGCCGCGCTCTCGGACGCCGAGGTGGGGACGATGGTCGCCGCGCTCTTCGAGGACTACCGGCAGCGCCACAAGGACGTGCGCGGGATCTTCCGGCAGAACTACGCGACGGCGATCGGCCTGCTCGGGGAGGCGCGCGAGCCGAACGCGGAGCGTCGTCTCCTGCTCGGGGCCTACTTCACGAACGAGTACTCGCTCGAGTCGGTCGCGCTCTTCAACCCGTCGATGGTCGCGCACCCGGATCAGAACGGCGTGGCCCCCGGCGCGCTGCGGTTCGTGATGAGCCTGCGCGCGTGCGGCGAAGGACACATCTCGTCGATCGAGTTTCGATCGGGGATCGTGGACGCGCTGCACGCGGTCACGATCGATCCGCCGACGCGCTTCGCGCTCACCGCTCGTCCCGAGGATGACGCGCTCTACGACAAGGAGAGCTACGTCAGGAAGCTCCGCGAGATGAAGGCGCACACGCCGCTCGCCGAGCCCATCCTCGCCATCCTCGATACCCGGTTCACGATCAGCGACCTGACCTACGCCATCGGACGCTGCTGGCCGGCGCACGGGCGCACGCAGTACCAGGAGCTGACGGACAGCATGCTCTGGCTCGCGCACTCGAACTACGAGCTCGACTTCTCGCCGGACGCCGAGCTCTCCGAGCGCGTGATCTTTCCGGTGAGCGAGAACGAGAGCCGCGGCATCGAGGACGCGCGGTTCGTCCGGTTCACCCATCCCGACGGTCGTATTTCGTATTACGCGACCTACACCGCCTACAACGGACTTCGGATATTGCCGCAGCTCATCGAGACGAGCGACTTTCGCTACTTCAAGGTGAACACCCTCAACGGCACCTGCGTCCAGAACAAAGGCATGGCCCTCTTCCCGCGAAGAGTCGGCGGCAAGTTCCTGATGGCGGCGCGCATCGACGGCGAGAACATCCAGCTCCTCTCGTCGGACAACATCCACTTCTGGAACGAATCGAAGGTCATCTACGAGCCACGATATCCCTGGGAGTTCGTCCAGGTGGGTAACTGCGGCTCGCCGATCGAGACCGACGTCGGTTGGCTGCTCCTCACGCACGGCGTGGGTCCCATGCGGCAGTACTGGATCGGCGCGCTCCTCCTCGACCTCGAGGATCCCTGGAAGGTGCTCGGCTCACTGAGCGAGCCGCTGCTCGTGCCCAACGCGCACGAGCGCGACGGCTACGTCCCGAACGTCGTGTACTCGTGCGGGGCGCTGCGCCACCGCGACCACCTGATCCTCCCCTACGCCGTGTCCGACAGCATGACGAGCATTGCCACGATCTCGCTACCCGACCTGCTGGCGCGCTTCCCCCATTGAAGCGGCATAGCGCCGACCGTCTCGTCTTTCGGCCCCACGACGTCGACCTCCGCCGGTCGCCGCTCCGCCGCTCGCTCGACGTACCGACCCACGTGCTCGGCGCGTTCAATCCCGGCCTCACGCGACTGCCGAATGGCAATTTGCTCCTCATCGTGCGCGTCGCGGAGGCGCTCGGCGACCCCGTCGCCGACGGACACGTGCGCGCCATCCGCTGGACGCCCGCGGGCTACGTGCTGGATCGATATCCGCTCGACGCCGTGAACATGAAGGATCCGCGCCAGTTCTCGCTTCGCGGCGGTCCCCATCGCCTCCTCGGGCTCACGTCACTCTCGTGGCTGCTCCCCGTCGAGCTCTCCTCCGATGGCGCCGGGGTCGTCGCCGTCCACTACGAGCACGCGATCGAGCCCGCCGCCTCGTATCAGGAGTACGGCGTCGAGGACGCCCGCGTCAGCAAGGTCGGGGACCGATGGTACATGACGACGTGCTCCGTCAGCGCCGAGCGTCACTGCACCACCCTGCACGTCTCGAGCGACGGGCTCCGATACATGCTCGAAGGCGTCATCCTCGACCATCAGAACAAGGACGTGATCCTCTTCGAGGGCAAGGTCGGCGACCGCTTCGTCGCCCTCACGCGGCCCCTCGGCGAGGTGTATTTCGCGTACCCGGAAGACAGCCCGTACGCCGGCGGGCCGTCGATTCACCTCGCGGAATCGCCCGACGCGCTCCACTGGAAGCCGTTCGACCGGCCGGGCATCCGGGCGCGGAAGGGGTCGACGTCGAGCATGAAGGTCGGCGGCGGCGCCCCGCCCATCCGCACGTCCGGCGGCTGGCTCGCGATCTATCACGGCGTCGAGCCCCGCGAGGCGGTGGGCGTTTACCGGAGCTTCTGGGCCCTCCTCGACCTCGACGATCCGAGCCGGATCCTCCGTCTCGAGGACGAGACGCCGCTCCTCGAGGCGAACCCCGAGCTCACGCGATCCATCGCGCACCAGATGTACCTGCCCACCCCCGTCGTCTTCACCACCGGCATCGCCGACGGCGGGGACCACTACGTCGTCGCGTCGGGCGAGGCCGATCTCGCTTGCCGCATCACTCATGTCACGAAGGAGCGCTTCGCATGAACGCGACATGGTGGCAGCGAGGCGTCGTCTATCAGGTCTATCCGCGCTCCTTTCAGGACAGCAACGGCGACGGCGTCGGAGATCTGCGCGGCATCATCGCCCGGCTCGACTACCTCGCCGACCTCGGCGTGGACGCGATCTGGCTATCGCCCATCTTCCCCTCCCCGATGGCCGACTTCGGATATGACGTCGCGGACTACTGCGATATCGACCCGCGCTTCGGAACCCTCGCCGACTTCGACGATCTCCTCGCCGCGGCCCATGCTCGGAACGTCCGCGTCATTCTCGATTTCGTCCCCAACCACACCTCGGATCGGCACCCATGGTTCCTCGAGAGCAAGCGCGCGCGCACGAGCCCCAAGCGTGACTGGTACATCTGGCGCGACGCGGCCCCCGGCGGCGGACCGCCCAACAACTGGGTCAGCGATTTCGGGGGCTCGGCGTGGGAATGGGACGAGGCGACCGGCCAGTATTACCTGCATACGTTTCTGAAGGAGCAGCCGGACCTCGACTGGCGAAATCCGGCCGTGCAGAGCGCGATGTACGACGTCCTTCGGTTCTGGTTCGAGCGCGGCGTGGACGGCTTCCGAATCGACGTCCTCTGGCACCTCGTGAAGGCGGCCGGCCTCCCGGACAACCCGCCGAATCCCGATTACCGGCCGGAGATGGGAGAGATGCACCGCGTCTTGCAGCTCCACTCGACGGACCAGCCCGAGGTGCACGCCATCGCCGCCGAGATGCGGCGCATTGCGGACGGTTATGGAGATCGCGTCCTCATCGGGGAGATCTACCTGCCGGTGGAGCGGCTCATGGCCTATTACGGCGCCGACGGCAGCGGCGTTCATCTGCCGTTCAATTTCCAGCTCGTCGAGGCGCGCTGGGACGCCCCCTCGCTCCGCGCCATGATCCAGGCGTACGAGGCCGCGCTTCCGAAGGGCGGCTGGCCGAACTGGGTCCTCGGAAATCACGACCGCCCACGCATCGCCTCTCGCGTCGGCGAGGCGCAGGCCCGCGTGGCCGCGATGCTCCTCCTCACGCTGCGCGGGACGCCGACGATCTATTACGGCGACGAGCTCGGTCTCCCGTCTGTCGAGATCTCCGCGGAGCGGGCGCAGGATCCCCGCGAGCTGCGCGAGCCCGGGCTCGGCCTCGGGCGCGATCCGGTCCGCACGCCGATGCCCTGGGATCCCACCGCAAAGGCCGGCTTCACCACGGGCGAGCCCTGGCTCCCGCTCCATGCCGACCACGGCGAGCGCAACGTCACGCGGCTCGACGCGGAGCGCGGCTCGATCCTCGAGCTGCATCGCCGGCTCCTTGCGCTCCGCCGCCAGCACCCTGCGCTCGCCGTCGGCGCGATTCGCATGCTCGACGCGAAGAGCGCCGACGTCCTCATGTACGAGCGCACGCACGGCGACGAGCGTGTGCTGGTGGCGCTGAACCTGAGCGCGAAGTCACGTGAGGCGGTGCTCCCGGACTGGGTCGAGTGGCAGCTCGTCTCCACGATCACGCCGGGCGAGACGCTCGCCGGCGAGCGCCTCCTCCTCGCGCCCAACGAGGGCGTGGTCCTCGCCTGACATGCGCGTCGCCATGCTCGCGCCCATCTCCTGGCGTACTCCGCCACGCCACTATGGCCCCTGGGAGCTCGTCACGAGCCTCCTCACCGAGGCGCTCGTCGCGCGCGGGGTCGACGTGACGCTGTTCGCGACGCTCGACTCGATCACCTCCGGTGCGCTGGCGGGGGTGTGCCCGCGTCCGTACTCCGAGGATCCCACGATCGACGCCAAGGTCTGGGAGCTCCTCCACATCGCGCACGTCTTCGAGCGTGCACGCGAGTTCGATCTCGTTCACAACCAGGCGGACTTCGTGCCGCTCGCGTTCTCGCGCTTCGTCGACACGCCGATCGTGACCACGATCCACGGCTTCTCGTCCGAGCGCATCGTTCCGGTCTACCAGCGCTATCAGGATCGCGTCGACTACGTCGCCATCAGCGAGTCGGACCGGCACGCCGACCTTCGCTACGCGGCGACCATTCATCACGGCATCCCGCTCGACGATTTCCCGTTCGACCCGCTCGGCAGCGACGACCTGCTGTTCTTTGGCCGCATCCATCCCGACAAGGGCGCGGCGGAGGCGATCGAGGTCGCTCGCCGCGCCGGCCGCCGCCTCGTGATGGCGGGCATCGTGCAAGACCAGGGCTACTACGAGCGCAAGGTCGCGCCCTTCGTGGACGGCGACCGCGTCGTCTACGACGGCCCGGTCGGCGGGACGGAGCGCACGCGCCTCCTCGGCGGCTCGCACGCGCTCCTTCACCTCATCGACTTCGACGAGCCCTTCGGCCTCTCCGTGGTGGAGGCGCTGGCATGCGGGACACCGGTCATTGCTCGCGATCGCGGCTCGATGCGCGAGCTCATCGACGATGGCGTCACGGGCTTTCTCGTCGACAGCGTCGATGAGGCGGTCGCTGCGATCGCGAGGCTCGCCGAGATCGACCGCGCCGCGTGTCGCGCGGCGGTCGCCGCGCGTTTTACCGTCGATCGAATGGCCGACTCGTATGTCGCAATTTACGAAAACGTCATTCGTAGCCGCGCTGCTTGCGTCGGCTAGCCCCCGGCCGCATCGTGGGCGGCGATGGTGCAAATTCGAACGATCGCGATGCTCGGCAATCACCTCCCGAGGCATTGCGGGATCGCAACGTTCACGACCGATCTGGCGGACGCCATCGAGCGCGAGATTCCCGACCTCGATGGCTTCGTGGTCGCGATGAACGATCCCGGCGTCCACCACGCCTATCCGCCGCGCGTCCAGTTCGAGGTCCCCGAGGCCGACCCGATCGCGTACCGCCGCGCCGCCGATTTCTTGAACGTGCGGGACGTCGACGTCGTGTCGGTGCAGCACGAGTACGGGATCTTCGGGCCGAAGGCGGGCGCGCACGTCCTCGAGCTGCTGCGTGATCTGCGCATGCCCATCGTCACGACGCTCCACACCGTCCTCGCGAAGCCCGATCCGGTGCAGCGCGAGGTGATGAACGGGATCGTCCACGTCTCCGAGCGGCTCGTCGTCATGAGCCGCGACGGCGCGACCCTCCTCGAGCAGGTGCACGACGTCGATCCATCGAAGATCGACGTCATTCCCCACGGCATCCCCGCCGCGCCCGAGCGCAAGAGCAAGAGCAAGCTCGGTGTCGAGGGGCACTCGATCATCCTCACGTTCGGCCTCCTCTCGCCCGACAAGGGCATCGAGTACGTGATCGACGCGATGCCGGCGATCCTCGCGAAGCACCCCAGCACCGTCTACATCGTGCTCGGCGCGACGCACCCTCACGTGAAGCAGCAACACGGCGAGGCTTACCGGCACATGCTGCAGATCCGCGCCCAGCGCCTCGGCGTGGAGGCGAACGTCGTCTTCCACAATCGCTTCGTCAGCCACGAGGAGCTCGTCGAGTTCCTCGGCGCGGCCGACCTCTACGTGACTCCGTATCTCAAGGAGGAGCAGAGCACGTCCGGCACGCTCGCCTACGCGGTCGGCTGCGGGAAGGCCGTCATCTCGACGCCCTACCGGTATGCGCGCGAGCTCCTCGGAGACGGCCGGGGCATCCTCGTTCCGGCCCGGGACTCCGCCGCCGTCGGTCGCGCGGTGGTCGGTCTCCTCGACGAGCCGAGCCAGTGCGCGCTCTATCAGCAGCGCGCGGCCGCCTTCGGCCGGACGATGAGCTGGCCGAGCGTCGCTCGCCGCTACCTCGAGGCGTTCGAGCAGGCGCGTACGACGCACACTCAGCGAGGACGCGCGGGCGCCGCCGCGCGGTCCGTGACCAGGCGCCGGCCGGAGCTTCCCGAGATCGACCTCGCGCACGTCCGCTTGATGACGGACGACACCGGCATCCTCCAGCACGCCACCTTCGACATTCCGCGCTACAGCGACGGCTATTGCCTCGACGACAACGCGCGGGCGCTCCTGCTGATGACGCGCCTCGAAGAGGTGGGCGCGGAGAGCCCCGCCGTCGTGCGCGCGCTGGCGACTCGATATCTGGCGTTCGTGAACCACGCGTTCGACGAGTCGACGGGGCGATTCCACAACTTCCTCACCTACGCGAGGCACTGGCACGAGGAGCCGGGCTCGGACGACAGTCACGGGCGCGCGATCTGGGCGCTCGGCGCCGTGATCGGATGCTCCTCGGACTCCGGCCGCCGCGGCCTCGGCACCCGCATCTTCCAGCGGTCGCTGCCGGCCGCGACCAGGCTCACGAGCCCGCGGGCGTGGGCGTACACGCTGCTCGGGATCGACGAGTACCTCAGGGCGTTCGAGGGCGACAGCAGCGTCGCCGCGATCCGCGCCGAGCTGACGGCGAAGCTCATGTCGTGCTTCCGGTCGGCCCAGAGCCAGGACTGGCCGTGGTTCGAGGACCGCCTCACCTATTCCAACGCGCGGCTCCCGCAGGCGCTCTTCGTCTCCGCCGCCCGCATGGGCGACGCCGAGATGACCGAGGTCGCGCGCACCTCGCTGAGCTGGCTCATCCAGCAGCACATCGGGCCGGATGGGGCGTTCTCTCCGATCGGCTCGAATGGCTTTCACGTGCGCGGCGAGCAGCGCGCGACCTACGATCAGCAGCCGGTCGAGGCGTGCGGCATGGTCTCGGCGTGCCTCGACGCCCAGCGCATCACCGGTGAGCCGCGCTTCCTCGAGCATGCGCGGCTCGCGTTTCACTGGTTCCTCGGTCACAACTCCCGCGACGCGCAGGTCTACGACGCCCGGACCGGCGGCTGCCGCGACGGGATCCACGCGGATCGCCTCAACGAGAACCAGGGCGCCGAGTCGACGCTCTCCTTCCTGACCGCGCTCGCCGAGATGCGCGCCGCCGATCGCGCCTGAGCACCGGTCACGGTCTCGTCACGAGTCGGTCAAAAGCGAGCGCGCTCGCCTGACGCTCAGGACAGGTAGTCGAGGACCGCGTCAGCGTCGCCGATGACGGCGCGCACGTCGCAGCCTTCGTTGACCACGCCGGTCTCTGCGAGCTCACGGACGGCCGCCGGCGTGTTGCGAAGCTGCACCGCGGTCGGCTGCGCGACGCGCAACGGATCGCCGCGCTTCAGCTCGACGACGACGACGCGGCGGCGGCCGGCCTGGGCGGGCGGGCTCGATACGTCGACCACGAGGAAGTCGCCCGCGAACGCGCGCTGGCTCGTGCGATAGAGCCACAGGTTCGTGCGCCGCTCGAGCAGAGCGCGCGCGAACTCGAGCTCGTCACACTTGAAGGCAAAGAGGCTCCGTCCCTGCCAGGTGGCCGAGAGGCGCTGGACCGCGTCACGACGTGCGAGCGCAGCGCGTGGGATGCGCAGGACGAGGCTGGGCTCGAGGGAGGTCATGACGCATGGTCTCGGCCGGCATGGATATGCTCACGCGACCGGACCCGCGCAAGGGCCGGATATCACGTCGGATGCGCGATCCTCGGCGGCGCGTTTGAAGGATCCGAGGCAAGGTCCGTCCAAGCACGGAAGCGCCATGGCCGCCCACCTCCCCGCCTTCGCCGCCTCGATCCTCGCCGTGCTCTGCCTCAACGCCACGCAGGCGGACATGGAGCAGAGCGTCAAGAACCTCAAGGTGGTGGACGCGGCGCTCGACGCGAACGATCTCGACAAGGCGAAGAAGTGGCTCGACTGGGTCTACGGCTACCTGAACGACGCGAAGAAGGCCGAGGAACGAAACCTGCACATCGACGGCCCGACCGTCCCTCCGCCCCCAGGGCTCGTGCGTCGCGCGGCCCGCGCCAGGGCGCTGCTCCTCTCGCGTGACCCGAAGTCGACGGCCGCGAACCGCGAGGAGGCGAAGAAAATTTACGAGCGGCAGGTCCTCGGCGCGAAGCCCGATCCGGCGACGCAGGCGGACTACGGCGAGATCCTCTCGCGCATCCCGGCGCAGACCGCCACGGCGACGACGATGCTCCGCACGCTTCGCGACAAGGACCTCATGGGCAGCGCCCACGCGTACGCCGCGCTGGCCGAGCTGGAGAAGGCGGCGGGCGACACCACCGCCGAGGCGGACGCGCGAGCGAAGTGCAAGACGCGAACGAAGGTGCCGGCGATCTGCACCACGCCACCACCGCCCGCGCCCGCGCCCGCGGCCCCCTGACCAGCTGCGCTACTGGCAGCAGAAGCCGTCGCCGATCGAGGAGATGGCGGTGCACGTCTTGCCGCCCTCGTTTCGACGGCGCTTGATCGCCACCATCGACGCGCCCATCGCGTAGCGGCAGGTCATGATGCCGTCCGCCTGGGTCGTGTCGAGCGTGCGATCACTGTTCTCGTCGGAGATCTTCGTGACGTGGGCGGTCGAGCCCTGCCCGGCGCTCCAGCCCGCCGGCGCGATCGGCGTGCGAACGACGTTGACCGTGCTCGCAGCCGGGCAATCGAAGTTCGATGTGCAGCCGCTCGAATGCACCCCGCCCGGAAGGACACCGCCGCTCCCCGGACTACCGGGATTGCTCGGCGGCGTGATTCCCGGTTTGCCGGGCGTTGCCTGCGCGGGGCACGCCTGGCTCGCCTGCACGACCACGCCGGAGGCGCAGCATCGCTCGGCCGACTGATGCACGCATTTGTTGCAGGCCACGGCCCAGGCATAGGGAGACTGACACTGGGGTTGAGCGTCGGCGGGTCCGGGAATCGCGACTAGCGAAATACCAATCACGGCGGCGAGCGCGAGCGTCGATCTGTAGCTCATGGTTTCCCTCTCACTTGCAACAGTTGAAGCCGCCGAATTTCTTCGCGGCCACACAGGCCTTCGGGCTCGTCTTGTGGATGGTCAGCTTGTCCGTGCCGTCCGCCGTGTAATTGCATTGGAGCTTCGCGTTGGGCCCCATCTCGTAGCCGGCAAAGGGCGCGCTCTTCACCTCCGTATTCGGAGACCAGCCCGGCGCGCTCGTCGTCTCGTTGTAGTTGATGGAGCTCGGGCAGAGGACCTTGTCCACGAGGGTCGGCCCCGCGCACGACGCCGGCCAGTTCTCGTCATCATTTCCGCGCGGTGCGCCTCCGTTGCCGGGCCGGTCGTTCGGCGCGGCGACGACCACGGCGGCGATCGTCGCGCAGACGAGCGCCGTCGCGCCGGCGATCAAGCTTCGCTTCTTCATCGGGATTCCTCCGATCTCGAAGTGTCCACGAGGCCGCTGCGTAGCGCGGCGGCAAACGTGATGCTGGCGCATGGGGACAAGCGATTGGCGCATCGGCACCGCTCCCGGAAGTGTGTTACGCCGACGAGACCATGCGGAGCGCGCTTCTCCTCTTCTCCTTGGTCGGTCTGGCGGCGTGCAGCTCCGATGAGCCGAGCGCGAGCGACGCGGGCGCGGGGGCGGGCGCGGGCAGGAGCGACGCGGGAGGCGTCACCCCCGCCACGGGGTGCGACGCGTCGAAGCTACGGACCGGGCTCGTCGCGAAGCAGACGGGCGTCAACGTGGACGCCTTCGACTGCGCGATCCTCGCCGCGACCGCGAAGTACCACGAGCCCGACCCGATGATCTTCAAGGCCATCATCTACGTCGAGTCGCGCTTCGATCGCACGTCGGTGGCCTGCCCGAACCTCCCGTGCAACCAGCCCGCCGGCTGGACGAACGAGGAGTCCCGCTGCTACGGCCTCATGCAGATCGTGCCCGCGTGCAACAGCACCCCGAAGACGGTGCTGCTCTCGAACGGCCACCCGAACCTCACCACCGATACGTCGGCGGTGGGCTACGCCGGCTCCGTCTTCAACCCGGATGTGAACATCGACGTCGGCGTGTCGGGGATCGCCGGGAACCGCGGGCAGGTGGTCGAGCAGTTCCCCGGCTGCACCACGGACCAGTACACCATGATGGCCATTGGCAACTACAACAGCTACGGCAGCACGAAGAGCTGCACGCAGATCAATGGCGAGTACACGAAGATCGTCCTCGAGGCGTACCGGGAGTATTCGCAAGCCGCCGGTTACGTGGCCCACGCCTACTGAGGACGGTAGCCGTGGCCGCCGCCTGATTCTACGATGCGGGCGTGAGCATCCCGAAATCGTTCAAGGCGTCCCACGCCATGCTTCCACGCAGCGTCTTCGTGTTGCTCTCGGTGTCGGACGAGGCGCGCGGTCCGCTCACCGCCGAGCTCGCCGGCGCCGGACACATCGTCGTCAACTGGAAGCCCGACGAGCCTGCGCCGCCGCAGGCGGTGGTGGCGGTCGTCGAGGGCCTCGCCGCCGTCGAGGCGGCGAGCCAGGTGCACTGCCACATCCTCGCGGTGCTCGAGCCCAGCGAAGCGCCGCGCGCCATCGACCTCGTGCGCCTCCCGTCCGACTTCGTGCTCAAGCCGACGAAGCCCGGCGAGGTCGCGATGCGCGTCACCTACCTCGGCGTCCAGCCGACCTGGCGCGACCGCACGATGCACCGACTCTTCGCCCTCGCCATCGAGCGCACGAGCGACGTCATCGAGGTGACGGATCCGCAGGCGCGATTCCAGTACGTGAATCCCTCCTACGAACGCGTCCTCGGGATCGCGCGGACGGAGGCGATCGGCAAAACGCCGGCGCAGCTCGTTCGCAGCGACTACCACCCGCCCGAGTTCTGGAAGAACCTCGACGACACGCTCACGCGCGGCGAGACGTTCGAGGGCACGTTCGTCTCGAAGTCGCGCGCCGGCCGCTACATCCATTTCGACACCACGATCGTGCCGATCGCCGACAAATCCGGCCGCTTCACGCACCACGTCGCCGTGAAGCGCGACATCACCGAGCGCCTCGAGCGCGCCGAGGCGATGGTCCAGGCGAACCGCGCCCTCGAGAAGGCGCGTGACGCCGCGCTCGCCGCGAGCCGCGCCAAGAGCGAGTTCCTCGCGAACATGAGCCACGAGCTCCGGACGCCGCTCAACGCCATCATCGGCTACAGCGAGATGGCGATGGAGGAGCTCGACGCCGACTCCCAGATGCACGAGGACATGAAGGTCATCCGGAAGGCGGGCGGCCACCTCCTCACCCTCATCGACGACGTCCTCGACATCTCGAAGATCGAGGCCGATCGCGTCGAGCTCGTCACCGAGAACTTCCCCGTCTCCGATCTCATCGGCAGCGTCGAGGAGACGATCAAGCCCGTCGCCGAGAACAACAAGAACCGCATCGTGGCGACGATCGAGGACGGGATCAGCCTGGTCCGTGCCGACCGCACGCGCCTCCGGCAGGTGCTCTTCAACGTCGTCAGCAACGCGAACAAGTTCACGAAGGAAGGGACGGTGTCGATCTCGGCGCGAAACGTCGAGAGAGACGGGGTGCGCTGGGTCCAGTTCGACGTCACCGACACGGGCATCGGCATCACGAAGGAGCAGCAAGCGAAGCTCTTCCAGCCCTTCGTCCAGGCCGACTCCTCGACGACGCGCGAGTACGGTGGCACGGGCCTCGGTCTCGTCATCTGCAAGCGCCTCACCGAGATGATGGGCGGGACGATCGAGCTCGAGAGCGAGAAGGGCAAAGGCACCACGATCCGCATCTGCCTCCCGCCCGGAGACGGGAGGTCCGACGCCGAGAGCGCGGCCCGCGAGGACAGCGCCAGCAACGCGCCCGTCATCCTCGTCATCGACGACGAGGAGAACGACCGTGAGCTCGTCGCGCGTGTCCTCTCGAAGCGCGGCTTCCACGTCGAGGTCGCCTCGAGCGGCCAGACCGGCATCGAGCTCGCCGCGCGCCTCCGCCCCGCGGCCATCGTCCTCGACGTGAACATGCCGCGGATGAGCGGCTGGGACGTGCTCTCCGCGCTCAAGCTGTCGGAGAAGACCTCGTCGATCCCGGTCGTGATGCTCACCGTGATGCACCAGGAGGAGGTCGGGCGCGCCCTCGGAGCCGTCGACTACCTCATCAAGCCGCTCCAGCCGCGCACGCTCGTGGAGGTGCTCCGCCGCCACGTGCCGACCGATACGGGCCGCGTCCTCGTCGTCGAGGACGACGAGCCGACCCGTGAGCTGATGACGCGCACGCTCCGCTCCGCCGGGCATATCGTCGTCGAGGCGGCGAACGGGAAGATCGCCCTCGATCGCCTCGACGAGGCCAACCCGCAGGTCATCGTCCTCGACCTCATGATGCCCGTCATGGACGGCATGATGTTCCTCCACCACCTCCGTGCCATGGAGCGCTACGCGCACGTACCGGTGATCGTGGCGACGGCGCAGATGCTCACCGACGCGGACCGCGAGAGGCTCGCCGCGACCACGCAGCAGGTCATCGAGAAGAAGGCGCACAGCCGCTCGGAGCTACTCACGCTGATCGCCGACGAGATCCGGACGCGGATCGGGCTCGATCACTTGCCCGAATCAGAGATAACGAGCGAGTAGGTACGAGACGATCAGGACGGCGAACGCGAAGAGCGCGATCCGTTCCCACTTCGGCCCGGTCCGCGGCGCGGGGGCGAGCGCGACGGGCGCGGCCTCGGGCTCGGACGGCGCCTCGGGCTCGGACGCCGGCGCGGGCTCGGACGCCGGCGCGGGCTCGGACGCGGGCTCGGCGACCGTCTCGCCTTTCGCCTTCTCCTCCGGCAGCGTGGGCGGCGTCTTCGGCTCGGGCTCGCTGATGGGCTCGGGCTTCGCCTCGCTCTTCGTGGTCAGGAGCTCGGGCGGCGGCGGTCCGAGAGACGCGTTCGCGAACTCGTCCGTCCAGCGGCGGCGCCCGCGCTCCGTCGCGAAGGGCAAGAGCACGCGCCCGAACGCGAGCATGGTCGGGTAACGGTCCTCGCGCTTGCTCGAGAGGGCGCGGGTGACGGCCGCGACGAGGTCCGGCTCGAGGCCGGGCCTCGCCTCGTCGATCGGCGCGAACGTGCCCGCGAGCACGTTGCTCACGAGCTCGAGATAGCTCTCGCCGCTGTACAGCGGACGACCGGTGAGCATCTGGTAGAGCACGGCGGCGGCGGAGAACTGGTCGACGCGCGTGTCGAGGTCCTTCTTGCCGAAGGCTTGCTCCGGCGGCATGTACCGCGGCGTACCGACGAGCGACGAGGTGATCGTCAGGTCCTTGTCGTCCTGCTTGGTGAGCTTGGCGATGCCGAAATCGAGCACCTTCGGCTCCACAACGCCGCGCGCGTCGGTCGAGAGCATGATGTTGCTCGGCTTCACGTCGCGATGGATGACCCCCTTCAGGTGCGCCGCGTGGAGCGCGCTGAGCACGGGGAGGATGATGTCGATGGCGCGGGACGCCTCGAGCGGCGCCTCGCGGTCGATGAGATCGCCGAGCGACTCACCCTTGAGGAGCTCCATCACGATGTACGGGACGCTCATCGCGTCGACGTCGGGCTGGCGCTTTCGGGTCTGGGTGGGCGTCGCCGCGGGATCGTTGTCGTCCTTCGGCTTGATCGGCGGCGAGCCCGGACGCACCGCCACGCTGCCGGAGTCGATCAGGCGAACGACGTGCGAGTGATTGAGGTCGCCGATCAGCTTGCTCTCGCGCTCGAAGCGCTCGAGATGGACGCGATCGCTGTGTGCCCCGAGGACGTCGGGGCGGAGGTGCTTCAGCGCGACCTCGCGATCCGTCGAGAGCTGGCGCGCACGATACACGACCGCGAAGCCGCCTTCGCCGCACTTCTCGAGGATCTCGTAGCGGTCGGCGAGGACGGTGCCCGGCGTGATGCCGAAGGTCACGTCGACCTTGGTGGCCGCGGCCGCGGCCGCCTTCGCTGTCTCCGCCTTCATCGCGAGGTGCGTCTCGAGGCGCGCGAGGAGCACGGGGAAATCGATGGGTTTCGTGACGTAGTCGTTCGCGCCCTTCTTGAGCGCATCGACCACGGAGGAGCTGTCGTTCTTCGCCGTCGCCATGATGACGGCGAGCTCGGTCTTCGCGTGCGTCTCGCGGAGCTTCGTGAGGACCTCGATGCCGCTCATACCCGGCATCATCACGTCGAGGAGGATCGCGTCGTACGTGACGTTGGCGCACGCCTCGAGCGCCGACGGACCATCGATCGCGACGTCGACGAGGTACCCTTTCCCCTTGAGCCGGCGGGCCAGGAGGTTCCGGTTGTCCTCGTTGTCGTCGACGACGAGGATGTGCATCGGCGACGACGGAGGCTTTCCCGACGAGGGATTTCCCGACGACGCGACGGGCTCGCTCATGGCCCTGCGCCTCCGTGGGGCCGTGCGAGCAGCGCCATCATCTTCGTCGTGAGGCGATCGATGTCGACGGGCTTCGTGTCGAAGTCGTCGCAGCCAGCCTCGGTCGCCTTCCGCCGATCGTCGGCCATCGCATGCGCGGTCAGCGCGATGATGCGCAGCGTGGCGCTGTCGGGGTCTGCGCGGAGTCGCCGCATCGCCTCCCACCCGTCCATCTCGGGGAGGCTGAGGTCCATGAGCACGAGATCGGGCTTCTCGGCCCGCGCCTTCTCGAGCGCCTCGATGCCCGTGGTGGCGATGGTCATCTCGAACCCACGCTTCGACAGCCGTCGCACGAGCAGATTTCGATTCGTCTCGTTGTCTTCGACGAGCAGGATCCGATGAGACATGGGCCCAACCCAAGAGGCTACGACAGCCGAGGCTCGAACGCAGCCGCCGATGCGCGCCCGTCCCACCTTGGCCCACGAGGTCGCCACGGCGCGGTCATCAGGCGGCCGAAATGACGACCGCGCGTCGCTGCGAGACGGGTACGCATCCACGCGAGAGCCTCGGATCCCCTGATAACGTGGAGCAAGATGGGCGAGAAGCTGCCGATCCTCATCGCGGCGCTCACCGCGCAGGCCGCGCGCGCGCTGGAGGAGACCGCGCGCGCGGGCGGCGACGTCTGGGTGCCGCTCGAGCAGAAGCCGGCGCGGGACGGCCTGCACGTCCTCGAGATCTACACCGCCGATGGCGATGCGCCCATCCGGCTGCTCGCCGAGCCGCTCGGCATGGGAGACGAGCGCGGCAGCGCCCTCCGCCTCCACCCGCGACCGACCGCCGGGAAGCCCTCGAGCGATCGAACCCGAAAAACGGATCGCGGGCGGACGTCGCTCGCGGGGGGGCGCTTCGAGATCCTCTCGCGCATCGGCAAGGGCAGCATCGGCGCTGTCTACCGCGCCCGCCACACGACGCTGAAGCGCGACGTGGCGGTAAAGATCCTCCACGAGGCCTTCCAGAAGGACGCGGAGTTCTGCCGTCGCTTCTACGCCGAGGCCCTCGCGATGAGTCGCCTCAATCACGCGAACCTCATCAACGTCCTCGACTTCGGGCAGGAGCCGGACGGGCTGCTGTACATCGCGATGTCGTACATCGAGGGTGCGACGCTGCGCGAGCTCCAGCAGCGCGACCAGCGAAGGTTCGACATCCCCCGCATCGTCGCGCTGATGCTCCAGGTCTGTGCCGGGCTCGGCCACGCTCACTCGCGCGGCTTCATCCATCGTGACGTGAAGCCCGACAACCTCATGATCGTCACCACGGAGGACGACGACGGGAACCGCGTCGAGACGATCAAGGTGCTCGATTTCGGCTTCGCGGTGCCGCCGAGCGTCTCCGGCGAGGTGGCCGAGCGTCTGGCGGGGACGCCCGTGTACATGTCGCCCGAGCAATGCCTCGGCGAGGAGCTCGACGCGCGGAGCGATCTCTATGCGTGCGGGGTCATGATGTACGAGCTCGCCACCGGCTTGGTGCCGTTCTTCGCGAACGACGCCGCGACGCTCCGGCAGATGCACGTGAGCTCGCCCGCCCCGCTCGTCTCCTCCAGGCGCCCCGACATCGACCCGCGCTTCGAGCGCATCGTGCAGCGGGCCCTCTCGAAGGATCGCGAGGAGCGCCAGCCGAGCATGAAGGAGCTTCGCGCCGAGCTGAAGGCGCTCCTCGTCGCCGAGCCGGCGCCATCGGGGCCGGTGCTCCAGGTGCCGACGCCCTCTTCGTCGTTCGAGCCCGCGCCGTCCTCTCGCCGTCCCGCGCCGCCGCCGTCCGACGAAGACTGGCTCGAGCGCGGCAGCGGCTACGACATCCAGGCCTCGCAAGCGCCGGCGAATGCGCTCGCTGACCGGCTCGCGAAGGACGCGAGCGCATGGCTCGGCGAGCTGGCTCGCGAGCAGAGCCCGCGCGCGTTGCTCCGGCGACTCGAGGAGCTCGACGGCGCAGCGCGAGTCCTCGCGCAGCGCGCCGACGTGAAGACGCTCTCGCGTATCTTCGTGGTCGTCACGGGTCTCGCCGACAGCGTCCGCGACGATGCGGGGAGGAGCGCGCTGGTCGCGACGGCGCGCCTCTTTGCCGATCCCGACTTCCTCCTCCCGATCGCGATCGGCTTCCTGAAGATGGCGGCGCAGGATCCGCAGCGGGAGGTGGCGTCGAAGCTCATCGCGCAGGCGCGCACCGCGGGCGCGATGGCGCTCTACGCGGCGCGCACGAAGCTCCCGCCCGAGTCGCACGTCCGCGTGGCCTTCGTGACCACGATGAAGTCGCTCGGACCGGCGGCACGCCCCGTCGTGCGCGCCGCGCTCGAGCGACTGGTCGAGCTCGTCGCCGCGGGCCGGAGCCGCGGCGGGACGGAGCTCGCGGAGGACGTCCTCCTCGGCGTGCCGAACGGCGAAGACGAGCTCGTGGGCCGGCTCGTCCTCGGCTTCGCGCGCTCGCCGGTGCCGAGCGTGGCGCGCGCCGCCGCGCGCGCGCTGCCGCGGGTGTGGGGCACGCGCGCGCGCTCGGTCCTGCTCCAGCTCCTCACGCACGAGGACGACGGCGTGTGCCTCGCCGCGGTGGTCGGTCTTCACGAGCTCGAGGCGATCGACCTCGAGGCGGTCACCCGCATGGCGGCCCAGGTCGAGGCCGGCCGCATGCGAACCCCGCAGCTCCAGACCGCCTTCGCCGGCGCCCTTCGATCGGCCACGGGCAGCGCGCGCGCCGGCGCGCTCGCGCTGCTCGCGCGCATGCGCTGAGGTCAGCGCGACATCTTGGCGGGCGTCTCGTGCTCGACCTCGGCCTCCTCGAGCTCTTCGTAGGAAGGCTCCGCGACAGGATCCGCGATGCGCACGCGAGCGGCGGCGGGCTGGGCCGCATCCGCTCGCTCCTCGGCCCGGCCTTGCAGCAGACCCGCCACGGAGGCAAGCGCGCCGATGGCGAGGACGAGGACGCCGTGATGCGGATAGATGCTGGGGACGAGCGCCGGCACCGCCTGAAAGAGCGCGTGGGCGTAGGTCTTCCACGCGACGGCGCCGGCGGCGCCGAGCGCGGTCGCGGCCGACGTGAGGAGCACGGTGGCGCCGCGGTCGAAGGCGAAGAAGTGACGCCACATCCGCATGAAAGGCCGGATCGCGAGCAGGCCGAGCAGTGCGAACCACGGCGGCGCGATCCCGAGCGCACAGATCCCGAGGAACGTCACGCCGAGCGGAAACGCGAGCGCGACGCCCCACGTCCGTCCGCGCGAGCCGGCGGCCGAGGCGGCGAGGAGCACGAGACAGGCGGCGACCGTGATCCACCGGTCGAGCGCGACGCTTCGCATCAGCGTCGCGACGGTCGCGACCTGCATCGCCAGGAGCGGCATACGGATGGAACGCGGGCTCAACGCGGTTAAACCGTAGAGGAACTTCGAGGGCAAGCAAGCGCCAGCGCGACGCTCATCGGGGCGAGCACGCGCCGAACGCCGACGGCCAGCCATTTTTCCGCGGGACGATGTCCTTCGCGAGGAGCTCCTCCGTCAGCGCGGCGCGGCCCTGGACCTGCGCCGCATACCCGTACTCGTCGGTGCGGCCCTTCGCGTAGGCGGTGCACGTATCGACGTTCGCGGCGTCGTCGGCGAAGTAGCACTCGGCGAGGAACGAGCGGTACTCCTCCACGTACGCCGGATCGGGCTCGACGACGTGCCGATCGATGACCGTGTAGTAGTTGCACTCGGAGCGATGCGCGACGTGCACCGTCTCGTGGACGAGCGTGGCCGCGAGCTCGTTCACGTCCGTGTCCTCGCCGAGCGTGAAGTAGATGCGGTTGCCCCACTGATAGCCGGCGAGGTCGGTGCGGAGCTTCTCCGCCAGCGCGTCGTCGCCGAGCCACGTGCGGTCATCGCTCGCGGGTGGGGCGCCCTCGCACGCCGGCATGCCGTAGTCCTTGCACATGTGCCAGCGATCGATGCCGCGCGAGGCTTCGATCGACCCGAGGAGCACGTCACCGCTCTGGATGCGCGCGAGGACCTCCGTCGCGAGATCGCGGCGGAGCGGGCTCTGCGCCTCGTGCAGAACCCGGTCGAGCCTCGCGAGTGCGCGCAGCATCTTCTGGCGCGCCACGCCGGTCATCGGGGCAGCGGCGCTCACATCGACGTAGCGATGCCCGGCGACCTCGTCCTCGGAGGTACCTTCCCCGCCCTTCGCGCTCGTGCAGGCGATCAAAAGGAGGCTCACACCGAGGGCGAGGCGAAGGCGCACACCCCCGGTCCTGCACGACGCGTGCCCGTGTAGGACCGCGCCATACACGCTGGAATCGCCGGCGCCTCGCGGACCTGGGTGGATCTCGCGGGGCCCGAGGTGTTCTGCCAGCGCGGCACGCCCCGCGTACCATCGATCCCGTCGCCCCGCGATCTCGACATGAAGCCGCTCCATCCGCTCCTCGGCGCCGTCGGGCTCTTCGCGGCGTGTCATGGACCGGAGTCGCCGAGCCACGTCGCGCGGACGCCGACCCCCGACGCGAACCTCCCGTCGCCGGACGCCGCCGTGATCCAGGTCGTCGCCGACGCGGGCACGCCGCCCGACGCGGAGGCCGTCGTCATGGCGCCAGCCGCGCCCGCGGAGCTGCACCAGTCCACGCGCGAAGGGCTGCTCTCGCTCTTCGCGATCCAGAGCCCGGACGCCGCCGACGCGACGACCTTTCTCGCGCGCACGTTCGGGACCGAGGGGCCGACGCGGATGAACCAGGGCAACCGGGCGATCGCGCGTCACCTCATCGATCGCGCGACCTGCCTCGAGGCGCTCCGCGCGAGCGGGATCGTCGTGCAGACGCCGGAGCAGCGCGCGAAGTGCGGCGGGCTCGAGAACATGGTGCCGGTATGGAAGAACGGACAGGCGCCGGCCTACTGTATCGACGTGTTCGAGTTCCCGAACCGGGCCTGCGAGCTCCCGATGGTGTGGACCCCGCCTCCGGCCGCGAAGAAGGTGTGCGAGCTGCAGGGCAAGCGCCTCTGCTCCGACGTCGAATGGAACCTCGCCTGCCGCGGCGACCCGGACGGCGGCGCGGACCGGCGCTACGCGTACGGCGACAAGCTCGATCTCGACGCCTGCAACACGCACCTCGCTCATCGAACGGCCTGCGATCCACGCGGCCCCGCGACCGCGTGGGGCACGTGCTCGACGGACACGGAGCCGAGCGGCGCCTTCCCGCGCTGTCGATCGCGCTTCGGTGTCTTCGATCAGCATGGCAACGTCGCGGAGGTGATGACCCGCAAGGAGGGCACGCAGACCGTGACCCAGCTGAAGGGCAGCGCGTGGTTCTACGTCGAGCTGGCGAAGGAGCCGGGGCAGCCTCCTCTCCCGACGACGATGATGAAGGACGCGGCCTACCCCGATCACTGCAACTTCGACCCGCGCTGGCACGTCGAGCCGATCGATCAGGCGATCCACACGAACTATCACCTCGGATTTCGGTGCTGCCGCACGATCGACCCGTGATCGCAGCCCGATGAGAGGTCGAGAAGGAAGGTACGCTCTACCCATGAAGACCAAGACCGATGCCGCGATCCAGGAGCTTCGCGCGTTTGGCCTCACCTACCCCGGCGCTCACCTGAAGAGCCCGTGGCCGGGTCACAAGGACCTCGCGGTGAAGGACAAGACCTTCGCGTACCTGAGCATCGAGGGCGAGCCCTTCGGCATCTCCTGCAAGCTTCCGCAGTCGAGCGCGGCCGCCCTCGGCCTCCCGTTCACCAAGCCCACCGAGTACGGCCTCGGGAAGAGCGGCTGGGTGAGCGCCTCGTTCGGCCCCAACGAGGCGGTGCCCGTCGACATGCTGAAGGAATGGATCGACGAGAGCTACCGCGCCCAGGCGCCGAAGAAGCTCATCGCGCAGCTCGACGCGGGGGCGCGCGAGGCCGCGAGCGCGCCCCCGCCGAAGGCGAAGGCCAAGGCCAAGGCGAAGGCGAAGGCCAAGCGCGCCACGCGGAAGTGACCCGGCGCGGCCTCGGGCTCGACCCGAAGAGCATCGCGCCGACGTCTTGGCCGACCTTTCCGACGGTCACGACTTCGCAGCGGGCACCTGACTGCGTACGATGCCGGGATGAGCCAGAAGCCGCTCGCCTCGGACGCGCTCGTCTTCTTCGGGGCGACGGGCGACCTCGCCTACAAGAAGATCTTCCCCGCCCTCCAGTCCCTCGTCGGCCGCGGGCGCCTCGACGTCCCGGTGGTGGGGGTCGGCAAATCCGCGTTCACGCGCGAGAAGCTCGTCGACCGCGCTCGTGCGAGCGTCACCGAGTACGGTGGCATCGACGAGGCCGCGTTCTCGAAGCTGGCGACGAGGCTCCACTACGTCGACGGCGACTTCGGCGACGGGGCCACCTTCGACGCGATCAAGAGCGCCCTCGGCGGCGCCGAGCGACCGCTGCATTACCTCGCGATCCCGCCGAGCGCATTTCCGCAGGTCGTCGGCCAGCTGAAGGCGCACGGCCTCGCGAAGAACGCGCGCGTCGTGATCGAGAAGCCCTTCGGCCGCGATCTCGCCTCGGCCCGCGAGCTCAATGGCACGTTGCGCGACGCGTTCCCCGAGGAGTCGATCTTCCGGATTGACCATTATCTCGGCAAGGAGGCGGTGCAGAACATCCTCTATTTCCGATTCGCCAATGCGATCCTGGAGCCGATCCTCAATCGCCATTACGTCGAGAACGTCCAGATCACGCTCGCCGAGTCGTTCGGCGTGCGCGGGCGCGGGAAGTTCTACGAGGAGACGGGCGTCATCCGCGACGTCATTCAAAATCACCTCCTCCAGGTCGTGAGCTATCTCGCCATGGAGGCGCCCGCGAGCACGATCCCGGAGGCGATCCGCGACGAGCAGGCGAAGGTCCTCAAGACGATTCGCCCGCTCAGCGCCGATGACATGATCCGCGGCCAGTTCCGCGGGTATCGCGAGGAGCCGGGCGTGAGCCCTCACTCTTACATGGCGACGTACGCCGCGCTTCGCATGTGGGTCGACTCGTGGCGCTGGGAGGGCGTTCCGTTCTTCGTTCGCGCCGGAAAGTCGCTCGCGAAGACGGTCACGGAGGTCATGATCGAGTTCAACAACCCGCCGCAGGTCGTGTTCAACGAGCCGGCGCCGAGCATGGGCAACTACGTCCGCTTCCGCGTCAGCCCGAACGTGCAGATCGCGATCGGCGCCCGCAAGAAGTCGCCCGGGGAGAAGATGAAGGGCGAGCCCGTCGAGCTCGTCGCGACCGACACCGCGCTCCCCGGGAAAGACGGTCCGATGGAGGCCTACGAGCGTCTCCTCGGCGACGCGATGAACGGCGACCCCACGCTTTTCGCGCGACAGGACGTCGTCGAGGCGGCGTGGGCGATCGTGGACCCGGTCATTCATGGCCCGAGCCCGATGTTCGATTACGAGCCGGGCACCTGGGGTCCGAGCGAAGCCGACAAGCTGACGGAAGGCGTCGGCGGCTGGAACACGCCGACCTAAACGTCAGACGGGCGGCGCTCGCGGATCTCTTCGACGTTCACTCGTGCCGCTCTGCTGCGGCAGCGCGACGTCACCTCGGAGGCGGCTCGGCGACGAAGGACGCGAGCGCCGCGACGAACGCGTCGGGGTTCTCGACCTGGGGCAGGTGACCGGCGCCGCTCACGAACGAGAGCCGGGCTCCGGGCCACTTCGCTTGCAGCCTTCGGGCGGCGCGAGCGCTCGTGCCCGGGAGGCGATCATCCTCGCCCCACAGGAGCAGCGGATGGAAATCGAGCGGCGGCGGCGAGCCCCCGCGCACGAGGATGTCGACGAAGGCGTCGAGCTGGGGCGGAGACTTCGAACGAACGAGCGACCGCACCTCGACGGGCACGTTCGCGGAGTGAACGAACGCTCGCTCGAGCGCGGACGGGCTGTACGCGACCCGCTTCTGAACGGCGCGGATGAGCCGCTGCCCGAGCCGGCGCTCGCCCAGCCAGCGGAGAGCGCGCGGGGACCGCGGCAACGGGATGCCATTGACCAGGACGAGGCCGCGGCAGCGCGCGGGGTAGTCGCTCGCGACGCGGCAGGCGACGGACGCCCCGAACGAGTTGCCGACGCTCCAGGCGCTCGGGACGTCGAGCGCGCCGAGGAGCGCGTCCAGCCATCGCGCGTAGGCCCCGATGGGGCCGAGCCCCGGCTGATCGCTCCGCCCGATCCCGGGAAGATCCGGCGCGATGATCCGGAAGGACCTGGCGAGCCGCTCCCAGATCGCGCCCCAGTGAACGCGTGCCCCGCCCCAGCCGCCGTGGATCAGCAAGAGCGGCTCTGCCTCGCCGCCAACGAACACGCGCGCCGGCTGACCTTCGACGGTGACCGTGAGCTCGCGCACCTTGTCGTCTCGCATGGCGCCGTCGCGTTGCAAGCCGCACGCCACCGAGCTCGGCGCGCAGGCCGTGTTCGAGGACGGACATAGTCATTTGTTTTACGGATGCAGATGCTCGTTGAGCCGATGCACCGGCCCACTTAACCATTCGATCGAGGGGAAATGAGGACCATCAAGCATGCATTGGCGATGATGACGGTGGGGCTGATCATCGCGGCGACCTGGGGCTGCGGAGACACGCTCGGCGACTCCTGCCAGAGCGACGGCGACTGCTCCGACGGCCTCACGTGCCTGTCGCCGTCGTGCGTCGCGGACAAGAGCTGCCAGTACTCGTGCAAGACGGACGACGAGTGCGTGTCCAAGGCGGGCAAAGGCAGCCACTGCAACACCGCGGATCCGTTCGGTAGCTGCATCGGCTTCTGCTCCGCCGCGGACTGACCCGGCGCTACGCCGTCGAGATCGCCTGTTCGATGGCGTCGAGCAGGTCGCTTGGCCGGAACGGCTTCATGAGCACGGCGTGGGCGCCGAGATCCGTGAGCGAATGCATCAGCGCCGTGCCGTACGAGTCGATGCTGAACCGGCCCGACATGACGACGATCTTCAGCTCGGGGAAGTGCTCGCGCACGTGTGAGAGTAGCTCGAAGCCGTCGCCGTCGGGCATGTAGACGTCGGTCACCAGGACATCGAACGACTGCCGATGAAGGAGCTTGATCGCCTCGTCCGAGCTCTCGACGCCCTCGACGGCAAACCCGACCGCTTCGAGGGTGCGCGCGGCCACGCGGTGGATGAGCGCGAGGTCGTCGACGACCAGCACGCGCTTCACGGGGGGAGGCTCAGGCAGAGCGTGCATCGCCGACCCCTCTGCTCTCGCCCGAGTGGAGCGCATCGTCGAGCTCGCGCATGCTGAACGGCTTGGCGATGAAGCCGTCCATTCCGGCCGCCATGCAGGCCTCGCGATCTTCGGCCATCGCGTTCGCCGTGAGGGCGTAGATCCGCGTGTGAGTATTCGTCATGAGCTCCCGGCGCCTTATCTCGGCGGTCGCCGCGAGGCCGTTCATGACTGGCATCTGGAGGTCCATGAGGATCGCGAAGAAGGGCTCCGCCGCGGACGCCTGCACCGCCGCCCGGCCGTCACGTACGAGGATGGGCGCAAAGCCGAGCTTCTGCACGAGCGCGCAGGCGAGACGCGCGTTGAGCGGATCGTCCTCCGCGATGAGCACGCGCTCGAGCGGTCCGCTCGGCGGCGCCGGCAAGGTGACGAGCGCGGTCGGGCGCGACACGACCGGCAGCGCGACGGCCGGTGCGGCGCACGCCTGACGCTTCCGGATCACGTCGAGGATCGTCTCGGGCCGGATCGGCTTGCGAAGATGGGTCGCGATGCCGGCCGCCTGGAGCTCGTCGCTCGTGAAGTGCGCCGGGAGGCGAGCGAGGAGCGCAATGCATTCGAAGCTGGGGCAGCCGACCAGGCGCCGCGCGACCGCGATGCCTTGAATACCGCGCCCGAGGTCCTGATCGAGGACGAGGTGGAGCTTCTCGGCGTGCTCGTGGAGCGAGTAGCCGAGGAGCGCGGCCGCATCGGCGAAGACGGTGACGTCGACCCCCATCGCCTGGAGCCGCGCCGAGAGGCGCCGCGCCAGCTCGGGCTCGCCGAGGAGGAGGCCGATTCGTGGCTGGACGATGCCGTCCAGCGATCGGCCGACCGGACGCGGATTCCGGATCGGGACGCGCACCTCGAAGGTGCTCCCGCGATCGACCTCGCTCCGCGCCGAGATCTCGCCGCCCATGAGGTGAACGAGCTCACGCGAGATCGAGAGCCCGAGGCCCGTCCCGCCATACTCGCGCGTCGCCTCGCGATCGACCTGGTGGAAGGCGGTGAAGATCGACTCGAGCTGATCCTCCGCGATGCCGATGCCGGTGTCTTCGACCGCAAGGACGAGCTCGTCACCCCTGGCGCGATCGCTCGTGATCGTCGCCGACACCACGATCGTGCCCGCGGCCGTGAACTTCACGGCGTTCCCCAGCACGTTCGTGAGGACCTGGCGGAGGCGCTTGGCGTCGCCCTCGATCTCGACGTCCGCGGAGGCGTCGACGTCCACGATCACCTCGACGCCGTTCTCGTGGGCACGCATCGCGAGCGAGCTCGCCACGTCGTGCACGAGATCGTGAATGCGCACGCGGCCTTCGTCGAGCACGAGCTTGCCCGCCTCGATCTTCGAGATGTCGAGGACGCCATTGATGAGACCGAGGAGCGCCTCGCCGCTCACCTCGACGGAGCGCAGGTACTCGCGCTGCTCGCCCGTCAGGCTCGTGTCGAGCATCAGGCGCGTCATGCCGAGGACCGCGTTCATCGGGGTGCGGATCTCGTGGCTCATGTTCGCGAGAAAGCGCGTCTTCGCGTGCGACGCGGCGCTCGCCTCTGCGCGCGCGCGTACGAGGATCTGCTCCGTCGCCCGCTCCTGTGTCACGTCCTCGACGAGGCCGCGGAGCGCGACCGGCACGCCGTCGTCTCGCTCGATGACCGCGAAGAGACGGAGGTTTCGCTCGAGCCCATCCCGGCCGAGCGAGCACTCGAACCGCGCCGGGGTCTCGGCGCACCCGGCCAGCCCGCCGATGATCTGCTGCTGAGTCTCGAGCGGCAGTGCGTCGAGCACCTCCTGGACCATGTAGGTGCCAGGCCCGGGCAGCGCGCCGTGATGCTCGACCAGCTTCTGCGACACCACCGTCTCCCCCGTCGCGAGGGAAACACAGAACGTGCCGATGTCGGCCGAGTCGAGGAGCGCCACGAGCTGCGATGCGACCATGCTGATCCTCGAACGGCCGCCACGGCGCGAGCGTTCAGGGCACGAGCCACCGCAAATTCGCGACGCAAAGCTTGCGTCCCGTTACGCTGGGTGCATGACGCCGCTGGCCGCCTGGGCGCTCTATGGCGCCCCGAGTGACCTCCGCGGTGGCTACTGGCCATCGCCAGGATCGGCGCTGAACGGCCGGTGCTGCCACTGCGCGATCTTCGCGCGCGCAGCCTCGGGATCGCCGCCCGTGCCCTCGAAGCCGACCCGGTAGAGGTGCGCGTCGTACCAGCCAGTGACGAACGCATGCTGGCCGCCCGCGCCCACGACGATCCCGCTTCCCCGGTCCATGCCGGGTACGATGAAGGTGCGCGAGGTCCAGTCCGTGGTGTCCACGACCGACGCGCTGCACGTCGTGCCGTAGTCTGCGGAATACACGTACCTCCCGTCCGCGGAGACCGCGATGCTCTTCGGGTAAGAGCCGAGGGGAGCGCGATGAACGACCGTCTCCGTCTCGAGATCGAGCGCCTGCAGCTCCGACTGGAACAGGCACGAGACATAGAGCGTCTTCTCGTCCGGGGAGAGCGCGAGATGCCGCGGACACTTGCACGACTTGACCCGATGCCGGCGCTCCCGGTCGGGGCCCTCGAAGACGTCGATCGACTCCGTGTAGAAGTTCGCGACGTAGAGCGTCCCCTTCCCGGTCACGGCGAGCCCGCGCGGGTTCTTCCCCACCGGATGGGTGCGCACGACCTCGGCCCGCGCGACGTCGACCTCCGAGACGGAGTCGCCCGACCAGTTCGCGAGCGTCCGATCGTCTGGAGAGAGCGCGGCCTCGACGACGTTTGCGTGCAGGTCGAGCTCGGTCCGGAGGCGCAACGTCTCGGCGTCGTAGACGGAGACGACGCGCTTGTTCGAGAGCTCGCCGAAGTTCGTGACGTAGAGCGTCTTGCGATCGTGCGAGAGGATGACGCCCTTCGGATTCCGCCCGGTCGCCTCCACCGCCTGGACCTCGAGCTTCGGAAGCGGACCGACCCGCCGCGGCGGAGCGGCGACGACGAGGCCGAGGAGTCGCGTCACGCGCTCATTATTCTATCGATCGGTGACGCGCGGCGATGATTGATCGGGGCGGCCGCTTCACCGTAGAACGAGGCCATGGCGCCGCTCGTCCAGCGACTCGACTCTGCCGCCGCCGCCCTCGATCGCGACGACGCGACCGCGGCGCTCGCCGAGGTCATCGCCGCATGGCAGGCGCAGCGTCACCCGCGGATCGCGAGCGTGGCGGCGCGGATCTCGTCGCTCGCGGCCGCCGGACGCACGGCGATCGCCGGAAAGACGGTGAAGCTCCGGCTCGCCGCATGGCTCGAGGCGGAGAAGGACCACGACCTCGTCGACGTCGAGCGTCTCCTCGCCGACCCATGGCCCAAGCAGTGGCGTGATGGGAGAGTACGGTTCGACCGGATCGCGTCGTGGGGGCCCGACCCACGCGTGGCCGCGCTCCTCATCCGCACGTTCACCGATCCACCGTACGAGAGCCAGGCGTCTCATGGTCTCCAGCTCCAGATGCTCCGCCATCTCGTCCTGCTCGAAGATCCTCGCTCGCGCGTGGTCGTGCAGGAGAAGGTCACCGACCTCGCGCGCCTCTACGATCGCGCTCGTGCGATGCGCGAAGAGCTGCCCGACATCCTCGCGAAGCTCGAGCGCATCGAGCAGCTCGAGCCGGACGCGGAGGCGCGCGTCGCGGCGCTCGAGGCGCGCTTCGCGGGCACGGCTCGCGCCGAGACCGCGACGAAGACGACGGCGGCCGAGTTCCTCGAGGCCATCTACGCCGACCCGTCGGACACCACGGCCAAGACCGTGTTCGCCGACTGGCTCACCGAGAACGGCGACCCGCGCGGCGAGCTCATCACGCTCGGCATCGCGCGACGCGCCGCGGCCGCGGGCCTGGTGAAGGAGGTGGAGCGCCGCGAGCGCGCGCTCACGGAGAAGATCGCCGACGACCACACGGGCTGGGACTGGCCGGTCGCACGGCACTTCAAGCGTGGAACGCGGCGCTACGAGGAGGGGTTCTTCGCGGGCGGCCAGCTCGAGCGCCGGGAGAATCCGGAGGTCGAGCATCCCGCGTGGTCGCACGTACGCGCGATCGATCTCGAGTGGCCCGAGCCCTGGGACCGCTCGGTGGGCTTCGCCTTCCTGACCCGCCTCCCGGGCCTCCGCGAGCTCACCAACATCGGCGCCGACGACGTCCTGCCCGTGCTCGAGAGCGGCGCGCTCCGTAAGCTCGAGCGCCTCGAGATCGTGGAGGTCCTGCGAGACGGTGCGCTGGCGCTCGACGCCAGGCATCCTTTCGCCGCGACCACCGCGCTTCCCGCGCTGAAGACGCTCGGCGTCGCCTGCACGCGCTGGCACGCGAGCGCCGTCGCGTCCCTGCCGTCGTGGCCCATCGTTCGACGGATCGAGCGGCTCATGTTGAGGAACACGGACGGTCAGATCGACGTCCACAAGGTCTTCGCAGACCTGGCGAGCGTGCCCGGCCCGAAGACGATCGAGGTGAGGCCCGATCGCTGGGCGGATCGCCTGGCCGGCGCAGAGGTGGTCTATCGCGTCGAGCGCACCGAGCCGGTCGGTCCCTTCCGCCGGCTCGCGGTACGAGCCACGTATGGCGACATCGTCCACCTCCTCGAGTCGTTTCCGCCGGCGAGCCTCGACGTCATCGCGATGGACCCGAAGCGAACCAAGCTTCGCCCCTCCGAGCAGCCGCGTCTCCGCGCGGCGCTCGCCCGCTTCCCGGGCGCGACGGTGGATCCCCCGCTCGACGCGCCGTCGGAGGACGCGCCTGCCAGGAAGACGAAACCCGAGGTCGTCGCGCTGCTCTCGCTGGGCATGGACGGCGCGAATCTCCACTTGCCGGAAGAGATCGGACGCGTCGTCCGTCACGTATCGAAGCTCGGCATCACGTTCGATTACTACTCGCTCGGCCACGGCAACCAGCAACGCCCGCTCGTGCCGGACCCGGTCACGAAGGCCGAGGCCATGACCAGGGCGGACAAGCGCATCACCCTCCATGCCGACGGCACGGAGAGCCAGGTCACGCTCGGTTCCCACGGTCACGATCACCTTGCCCTCGAGCTAGGGCGCGAAGCGCTCGCAGGCGCCCTCGACTGGGCGATCGCGTTGATCGAGGATCGCGTCGAGCGCCTCCGGCGCGTCACCATCGAGATCGAGCCTCGCCCGCTGGTCGGCGGCGCCCGTGGGTTCGAGGCTCAGGACCGCGCGACCGTCAATCCGTTCGGCTTGTGGTGGCACTCCGGTGCCTACGCGGTGCTCCTCGATGGGGAATGGACGGAGCGGCTCACGCTCCCGCGCTGGCAGAAGCATCTCCCGGGCGAGCCGGCGCTCGCCGGCATCTTCTTTCGCGAGGTGGGGACCGGCTCGAAGCGGCGACTCGTGGGCCTTCACGCCGACCCGCTCGTCGCGCCCACCCTCGCCGAGCACCAGGCGCTCACGCGCGTCGTCCACCGGATGGTCGCCGACATCATGGAGGAGACGCACGGCTATCGCTGGCGTGAGCTCGCAGACGCCACGCTCGGAGCCGCGCTGGCCGAGCTCGGGCTCGACGAGACCACGAGGCTCCAGGCGCTCGGCGTCGGGGTCGACCACGGCAGCGCCGATGGTCGCCGCCGCCTCACGCTGAGGCTCCGGAGCCCGTTCGACGCAGCGCCGGAGCTCATCGCCGCGCTCGAGTGTCATCCGGAGGGCACCGGCTGGCTCACGAACGAGCTCGCGCGAGGCCACGTGGCCACACGGGCAGAGGCGTCGAGCCTCCTCGAGCGCGCCGCCGCGAGCGCCCTCGCCGCGCGTACCTGGTTCGACGACCCGAGGCGGAAAGAGACGGCCAGGCGCCGCTAACCAGACGAGCGGCGCACGTCCGCGCTACGACGGACGAGGCTCCGCGCGTCACGGGAAGCGCGACCTTGCCCTCGTCGTCTCGACACGACCGGCGCCACCTCGTGAACGAGCCATGCACGACTTGCTGACATTCGCCGGAAAGAGTGGACGGGGAACGCACGCGGCGCTTGACGGGTTTCTGGACCGACGCGGCCGCGATCACGCGAAGGGCCTCGCGATCGACGTCGTGCGCGCGCGCGACGACGAGCGGTGCGCGCTCGGCGCGGTCGGGGAGACTTCGAAGGCGATCCGGTACGCGCCGGAGGCGCTTCCATCGGCCTTGAGCCGCCCGCGACCACAGTCGTGACGCGTGACGGAGTGCAGAGGAGAGCCGTGCGGTGCAGTGCCTTGCACGTTCGTGAGCCCGAACGGTCCGTCCGTGGGTCAGGGCTCGCTCGAGAGGATGGCGCGGCCGACCGCGGCGTTGAGGAGGTGGTACGCGCGGATGTAGCCGGCCTCCTCCTCGATCTCGAGGCGCATGGCGTCGGAGAAGGCTTGCTCGGCGTCGAGCACCTCGACGAGGCTCTTCGCGCCCGCCGCGTAGGCGTCGCGGATGCCGGAGCGCATCTCGGCCGCGCCGCGCAGGAGGCCCTCGTTGCCCTCGATGATGGCTTGATACGCCGCGCGGTACTCCGCAAGAGCGGTGCGCACCTCGGACTCCACGCGCAGCGCGGTGGAGGACTGGTTCGCGTCGGCGAGCGTCACCGTCGCACGAGCGCGCGCGATGCCGCCCTGGTTGCGATCGAGCACCGGGAGCGTGCCGAAGAGGCCGAAGCCGTAGGACCACACGTTCGGCGCGCCGAGCGCCTGCGACTGGAACTGATGCGAGACGATGCCGACCACGCCGAGGACGGGTAGGCCCTCGCGCTTCTCCGAGACCACCGCCGAACGCGCGCGCTCGGCGTCGCGGCGGCTCCCCTCGAGATCGGGCCGGGCCGCGAACGCCTCGCGGATCGCCTCTTCCTCCGACGGCGGCGGCGCGGGATGATCGACGATGGGAAAGCCGGCCGGCTCCGGGGTCGGCTCGTCGGGCTGCAGCGCGAGGCGCTCGCGGAGGCGCGCACGGGCGCTGTCGAGATCGGCCGCCGTGTGCATCACCGCGCGGTGCGTCGTGAGGTGGTAGATCCGGACGCGTCCGAGCTCGGCCGCCGCCGTGTCGCCGTTGCGCGCGTTCGTCACCGCTTGCAGACGGCGAGCGTGACCGTAGACCTCGGTCGCCAGGACCCAGAGCGCTCGCGTCTGCAGGACGTCGACGTACGCCGTCACCGCCTCGGCGACGCGCGTGCGGATACGATCCGCGTGCGCCGCGCTCGCGGCGTCGACCGCGAGCTTGTCCCGCGCGACCGCCGCGCCGCGCTTGCCGAAGACGATGCGATCGAGGGCATAGCCGAGGATGACGTCGAGCTGCGGCGGACCTCCCGTCTTCTCCTCCGTGAACGGCCGCCCGGGGAACGGCACGAGCGACTGGGTGGCAAGGACGGTCGGGTTCGGCAGCGTGCGCGAGCGCACCACGTCGGCCTTCGCCGCTTCGACGTCCGCCAACGCCGCGCGGATCGCCGGATCGCGGAGCACCGCGAGCCGCACGATCTCTTCGAGGTTCATGGTGGGACCCGGCGGAGAGCCCGCGCGCACCGTCTCGGCGCCGAACAGCTCGACCGCCTTCGGCGGCAGCGGCGTGCCCGCGCGCCCCGCCTCGGGGTCCGCATGCGTCTCGGCGGCGGCATAGGCCGACGTGAGCGGCCCTGCGTTCGCCGCGAAGCCCGCCGCTGGCCGCGGCGTATACGTCTCCGCACAGCCAAGCGCGCCCGAAGCGGCCACGATCGCGATTCCCCACACTCGATGCTGATTCACCGCGCCATGCTAGCTCGGCGCCTCGATTTTGCGTGCTTCGAGCAAGACTTCTCGCCGTGCCGAACGCCGGTCCACGATGCGGGCGCCGATCCACGACGCTGCAACGCTCACGCGAGCGTGAACGAGAACGACGCGCCCTGCCCGGGGGCGCTGTCGACCCAGATGCGCCCGCCGTGGCGCTCGACGATGCGATGCACGGCGGCGAGGCCGACGCCCGTCCCCGCGAACTCGGTCGCCCGATGCAGGCGCTCGAACGGCGCGAAGATCCGATCCGCGTCCTTCATGTCGAAGCCGACGCCGTTGTCCTTCACGTAGAAGGCGACCTCGTCCTCGTGGGGCCTGGCGCCGACCTCGATGCGAGGGGCCGGAACACGCGAGGAGTACTTCCACGCGTTGCCGAGGAGATTCTCGAGGATCGTCCGGACGAACGCCGCGTCGCCACGACACTTCAGGCCCGGCTCGATTGACACCACCGCCGGCGAGACGGAGGTGGAGCTCTGCCGGAGGTTCGCGACGATGTCGTCGCAGAGCGCCGAGAGATCGATCTCGGCCATCTCGAGCGGCGAGTTGCCCACGTGCGCCAGGGTCAACAGATCGTTCACGAGCCGCGTCATCTGCGAGACCGCGCGCTGGATGCGCTCGACGTTCTTCGAGGCGGTCGCGGGGAGGTGTCCTCGCTCCTGCTCGAGGAGGCCGCAGCTCCCGGAGATCACGGAGAGCGGCGCGCGGAGGTCGTGGCTCACCATCGCCTGGAACGCCTCGAGGTCCTTCAGCGACCGCTCGATGGTACGCGTCCGCTCGGCGACGCGCAGCTCGAGGCTCTCGTTGAGGCGATGGACCTCCTCCTCCGCCACCTTCCGATCCGTGATGTCCTGACAGACTCCGACGAGCTTGCGGAGCTGGCCGGCCTCGTCGAGCACGGGGAACGCCCAGGTATGCAGGTACCGCAGCGAGCCGTCCGGCCGGAAGATCCGCTCGTCGTGCGAGTACGGGACGTGCTCCTCGAAGACTCGGTTGGTCGCCTCCATGACGCGCTCGCGATCGTCGGGGTGGATCTTCGTGAGGTAGGCCTCGTAGCTCGGCGTGTACGACTCGGGCGTGAGCCCATAGATGCGATAGAGCTCCGCCGACCACACCGCGTGCGGCTCGCTGATGTCCCACTCCCACGTGCCGAGATGGGCGACGCCTTGCGTGTCGACCAAGAGCTGCTCGCTCCGGCGAAGGCGCGCCTCCGATCGCTTGAGCGCGGTGAGGTCCTTCGACACCGCGAGCACGCCGACGACGGCGCCGCCTTCGCTCACCGGCGACAACGTGCACGCGTACCAGCTACGGACGCCGCTCGGTCCGGTGTCCCCGGCCTCGAGCTGCACCGCCTCACCCGCGAGCACGGAGGGCAGCGCGGCATCGACCTCGCTCCGCCCGGCCGCCCACGGATCGGCTCCGGCGGCATCGTTTCGATAGAGCGTCTCCCCTCCGGCGCCGAGCAGCACGACGGCGTCGGGGCTACGACCGAAGAGCGCATCGAGGGCCGCGACGAGCGGAGGTGACGGCGAGGCAGGAGCTGGCACGAGAGCATCATGCCATGGACTCACCGATGTACTCTCACCAGGCGTCACGCCAGAGGGCGATGCTCGCCGCATGCGCGTAGGTCGCGGCCGCGAGCCAGGCGTCCCGAAGCTCTCCGCGCCGGCGGGCGCCCGCGGAGAGCGCGCCGAGGACCTCGACCGCGCCGAACATGAAGAGGCGCCCGAGGGCGACGCGATCGGCATCGATCTCTGCCGTCGCCTCCGGCGGGAGGCTCCGAGTGCCGAGGAGCGCGACGCGTACGATGCGGCGACGCAGCGGCGAGAGCGGATCGAAGACGGCCTCCGCGGGCGGAGCCGCGGCCGCGGAGCGCGACGCGCGGCCCTCGAGGTGCGAGCCCTGGATGACGTCATAGCCGGCGTTCACCACGCCGCGCCACTCGGGCGGGAGGACGAGGCGTACGGGCGCGGCGTCCTTCGCCCATGGCCCGAAGGCCACGAGCGCGAGCGTGCGCGGCGCGTCGGGGACGAGATCGGCGAGGACCTCGAGCCCGAGCCCCTCCGCGCTCGAGAGCTGGCGGATGTTCTCGAATGTGAAGAGCGTCCCGTGCGATGGAGGCGCGATGAGCCGCACAGGGCCGCCCTCGCCCGCGACGAGCAGCGCGGAGGCGTCGTGTCCGACGACGTGACCGCGGAGGAAGACGAGGGTCGCGCCGCGCGAGCGTCGCGTGGCCGGGATCCCGAGCGCGTCGTAGGCGCGGGCGAGCTGCGCGGCGAGCGGCTCCTCGAAGCGCGCGCGGATCGCGGGCGCCGCCCAGCCCGCCTCGTTCGCGGCGCGGACCGCCTTCACGTCCTTGCCCGCGCCGAGGCGATGATCCTCGGAGGAGGTCGCGTCCTGGACGAAGAGGCCGCCACGCGAGAGGGCACGATGCGTGATCGTCGTGTCGCCCATCACGAGAGAGCCGTCGTAGGCGCCGCGGGCGCGCGCCTCGCCGCCAGGCATCACGTCGCTGATGGAGTAGAGCGTGCCGTCGTCCGCGATGACGTGCGTGACGACGCCGCCGTAGCCTCGCCCCGCCACGACGGGCTCGGAGGCGAGGCCGACGAGACGGAGGTGACCGATCCGCTCGTACGCCCGGCGCGCGACGCCGATGACGTCGGGCGTGACCTCGTCGCGGCTCAAGAGCTGTGCGGTGACCGAGAGCTCGCGGAGATCCTCGACGAGCGCGTTCGCGTCGAAGTCGTCCGCCTCGGACGCGAGATCGCGCACGTCGCGCGCCACGCGCAGGCCAGCCGCCGCGAGCCGATGAAGCCCGGCCACGCGCGCGAGGTGGACCACGCGGAGGAGCTCGCCCTCGAGGATCGTGCCCACGCCACGCGCGCCAGCGGCGAGAACGTCCGACGTCACGGCGCGCGCGCGCTCCGCCACCGCGCGCCGCGAGGCGTCCACGGCGACCGCGGTCGCCGGCGCTGGGGGCGGGCGCGGCCGCGGCCGGCGCCGGCGCGTCGTCGAGCGAGACCTCGAGCGCCGCCGCGACCGCCGAGCACGTGAAAGCAGCGCGGCGTGAGGAGACACGAGCACGTGAACGCCGTCGGCTCGGTGACGAGCCCGTCGCTCGCGCGGACGGTCACCGTCTCACCGCCCGCGATCGCGACCGTGCCGCCGTCGGGGCCGACCATCCACGTCCAGCTCCGCGCGACCTCGCGGTCCGCGTCGAGCTTCTTCACGACGCGCGCGGGCGCCGCCGCGGCGAGGGCCGACAGGAGCGTGGGCGCCGCGCGGAGCATCAGCGGATCTGCTCTCCGACCCAGCGGCAGAGCTCGAGTGGAGTGAGCGCGGCGACGGAGGCGCCCGCGTCCGCGATGCGCTTCGCGACGCCCGCGTGGTAGCGCGGCGCACCACGATCATCGAGGGCGGCGAGGCCGAGCACGCGGACGCCGCTCTCCGCGAGGGCCTGCACCTCCGCCACGAGCGCGGGCACCGAGGCCCCCTCCTCGAAGTCCGAGACCACGACGACGATCGTGCGCTGCGGCACCTTCACGAGGCCGCGCGCGTAGCGAAGACCTCGTCCGATGTCGGTGCCGCCGCCGACGGAGATCTCGAGCAGGAGGCCGAGCGGATCGTCGACGCGCTCGGAGAGATCCATCACCGTCGTATTGAACGCGACGAAATGAACCGTGATCGCGGGGAGCGCGCTCAGGATCGCGGCCATGATCGCGCTGTAGATGACGGATGCCTCCATCGACCCGGACACGTCGACGACGAGGACGATGCGCCAGTCGAGCGATCGCTTCGCGCGTTGCCGGAAGAAGAGGCGCTCCGCGACGATCGCGACGGAGCCATCGTCCGCGCGACGCGCGGTGCGCAGGTTCGCGAGCACGGTTCGCCGCAGATCCAGCGGTCCGATCGCGCGGCGCGTGGGCGCCGCCGTGACGAGGCCCGTGAGCGCGGGACGGACCCGTACCGCGAGGGCCTCGACGAGCGCGTCGACGATGCGCTGCACGAGGGCCCGCAGGCGATGGAGGTCGCGCTCCGCGAGGCCGCCCTTCAGCGAGAGCACCTGCTCGAGGAGCTCGACGGAGGGGCGCACCACGTCGGGGTCCAGCATGAGCGCGGCCGCGGGTCGACCCGCGCCCGCCGCCTCGCCGAGGATCTCCTCGCGCACGGCTGCGCCGAAGAGCGCCTCGAGCTCCTCCGCCCACTCGCGCACCGTCGGGAACGGCGCGTCCTTGCCGCCGCGCGGGCCGAGCTGGCGCGAGCCCTCGCCTCGCCCGCGGCCGTAGAGCTCGTCGAGCGCGATGGCGTAGGGGAGCGAGCGCGGCGCGAGCTTCTCGTTCTCGCGCCCGAGCGCGAGCCGGATCCGATCCGCGAGCGAGATCGCCGAGCCAGGAGCGCTCCGGCGCGGGCGTGGACCCGGCGCGGACCGAGGCGCGGGAGCCGGTGGGAGAGCGAGGCCGAGCGCGGCGACGGCGGCGCGTGCGGCGTCATCCGCTCGCGCCGCGCGGGCCGCGAGCTCGGGCCCGCTCGCGAGCTCGAGCGCCTTCTCGAGATCGCCGAGCCCGTCGCCGAGCCTCGGCGCGAGCGCCGCGAGGAGGCGCTCTCGCGCGGCCGGCGCGAGCACCGCGAAGCCGCCGCGGAGCGCAGGCAAGCGCTCGAGGAACGTGCGGTCATCCACCGCCTCGAGTCGGTCGAGGAGGCGCTCCGCGAAGCCGGGATGCGCCTCGAACAGCGGCAGGCCGAGGACCAGCGCGCCCTTCATGCGATCGGCGAGATCGGGCCCGCCCGCGTCGACGAAAGAGCCGACACGCACGCCGAACGTCTCCGCGTCCTCGCGCCCGAGGAGGACGCGGGCCGCGCCGCCCGCGCCCTGCATCAACGGCGATCCGTCACGGGCGAGCGTGTCGAGCGCGAAGCCGATGCGGCCATCGGCGAAAGGATGGATCTCGGACGGCTCGCGACTCCGCGCTGCGGTGTCGTCCGCGTCTGCATCACGCTCACGAAGCTGGTGCTCGACCACGACGAGAAGCGCGCGCGCGTCCTCGAGGCGCGTCGATCCGGCGAGGCCCTCGACGGCGCGGACGAGCGCCTGCGCGACGTCGTCGCGGCGGAGGCTCGGCGGCAAGACGAACGAGTCGAAGCCGGGCGTCGGCTCCACCGGCAGCGCCGAGACGTGTCCGCGGAGGAGGCGGTCGACGAGCGCGGAGAGCGCGGTCACCTCCGAGAGACCGGCGTGGGCGAGCTCCTCGTCCGCGAAGCGCGCGAGGCCCTCCGTGACGAGCTCGCCGAGGCCGCACGCGGCGGCGGCGCGCACGTGGGCGAGGAGCGCGGCCGCGCCCCAGCGATCTTCGGCCTTCGCGCGCTCGACGTCGCGAAGGAGCGCGCCGCGCGCGGCCTGTGCGAGCGTCACCCCGAGGAGGCTCGCGATCTCGATCGTCGCCTCCGTGGTGGGGCTCCAGCGGATCGACCAGCTCGTCGTGAGCGCCTCCCCGCCACCGGCGCCGGCGCGATCTTCGTCCTCCTCCGCGTAGTGGATCCCCGCGGTGCGGAGCCGGACGAGCGTCCGCTGCCGGCGCCGATCGAGGTGCGAGCGGAGCGGATCGAGCACCGTCTCCTTCGAGGCGCCCTCCCCCGGCGGGCCCGGGAGCGCGTCCTCCGCGAGGAGCGCGATCACATGGGGCGCGAGCCCGGAGCGCGGCACGTCGCGCGGCAGGGTCCCGCGCGCCTGACCGACGAGCACCTCCTCGAGCGCGCGCGCCACGATGCGCCCCCGCCCGAGCCGCTCGCCCTGCAGCATCGCGCTCTCGATGCTCTCGATGAGCTCGCGCCGTCCCGGCCCCGGCAGCGCACGCAAGGTCGCGAGGTCGCGCGCGAGGCGCGTCGCCTCCTTCACGTCCGCGAACGACGCCACGTGGCCACGGCGGCGCACGACGCGCGCGATCTCCGTCATCGTGGTCGCCACGATCGCGCTGGTCTCGCCCCCCGCGGCGAGCGCCTCGTACGCGCGCTGCTGCCAGATCGGATCGCGGATGCCCGCCGGATAGCCGGAGCGCGAGTCGAGGAGCGGGAACGCATACGGGACGAGCGAGGAGACCACGTGGCGCGGGACCACCTCGTCCGCGGGCGGCACCGGCGCCGGGATCGGCGCGTCGAGGAGCGCGCCCCCGTGGAACGCGCCCACGACGGCGGCGACACGGCCCTTCGCCCTCGCGAGCGCCCGGCGCATGTACGCCTCGCGGCGGAGGTCCTCGACGGAGACGCCGCCCGCGGCGTGCTCGTCGACGCGGAGCGCCCAGCCGAAGAGGAGGGCGGCGCGACGCGTCGCCTCCTCCGCGCCGCTCACCGCGCGCGCCTCGACCATGCGATCCCAGAGCGACTCGACGTCGTCGGCGTCGTGGGCCTCCGAGAGCCGCCGGACGAGCGAGTCCCTCTCCGCGCGCGTCGCGCGAGATGCACGGCGTCCCTCGCGCGCACCGGCGGGCAGATCGAAGGCCTCGACGGGCACGCCGTGCGCGGCGGCCCAGCGAATGGCGGCGAGCTCGGGCGAGAAGTCGGCGAACGGATAGAAGGACAGGTGGCGGCCGTCCTCGCTCGCGGCGGCAAGCGCGATCGGCGCCTTCGTGTCGGGATGCGCGAGCCACCGCAGCCACGGATCGAGATCGGCCGGCAGCTCGACGAGGACGCGATCGGGCGCGAACGCGTCGAGGAGCACGGGCATCGCGGCGGCGCACGCGGGCGAGTGGTGGCGCACGCCAATGACGAACGGCGCCACGCTCCCCGCGAGCAGAGAGACGGCCGACGCGGGCTCCACGCTCAGACCTCCTCGAGCACCGAGCGGAGCTCGAGGAGCTGCTGCCAGACGCGCTGCTTGTCCTCCGCGCGCCGCTTCACGGCCGAGTCCCAGTACGAGAGGAGCCGTGCGCGATCCTTCGGATCGTCCTTCAGCACGACGCCGAGGAGGTAGCCGGGGACGAGCGTGAGCGGATCGCGATCGCTCGCGAAATACGCGGTCTGGAGACCGATCGCGCCCGCCACCCCCACCGCCTCCGCGGTGCTCATGACGGTGCTCGGCTTCTCCACCGCCCAGCCCTCCTTCGATCGCCCTGCGCGCAGATCGCGGAAGGCGGTGACGAGCACCTCGAGCACGGCGTCATCGACCTTCATCGGCGCCCCCGTGCGAGCGAGCATGGTCGTCGCCTGACGCTTCACGAGGTGAACCTCGCGCGCGAGATCCGGGATCGGCGGCACCGTCTCGAAGTTGAAGCGACGCTTCAAGGCCGCGCTCATCTCCGACACGCCGCGGTCCCGGAGGTTCGCGGTGGCGATGAGGTTGAAGCCGGGCCGCGCCGGCTCGACGTGCGCCTCGTCCGCGACGTCGGCGAGCTCCGGCACGGCGATGCGCCGATCGGAGAGGATGGAGACGAGGGCGTCTTGCACCTCGGGGAGGCAGCGCGTCACCTCTTCCACGCGCGCGATGCTGCCACGTCGCATCGCGGAGAGGACCGGCGAAGGGACCATCGCCTCGCGCGAAGGCCCCTTCGCGAGCAACAGGGCATAGTTCCATCCGTAGCGGAGCTGGTCCTCGGTCGTCCCCGCCGTCCCCTGCACCGTGAGGGCGCTCGTCCCACACACGGCGGCGGCGAGGAGCTCGCTCAGCATCGACTTCGCCGTGCCTGGCTCGCCCACGAGGAGGAGGCCACGCTCGCCGGCGAGCGTGACCACGGAGCGCTCGACGATGGCGCGCTCGCCGACGAACTTCTCCGTGATCGCGAGCGTGCGCGGGCCCTCGGTCTTCGCCGTCTTCGGGAGCGCGAGCTTCTCGTCCTTCGAGCCCATCACGAACGTGACGACGGCGCGCGGAGAGAGGAGCCAGCCCGGCGGTCGCGGGGCGTCGTCCCACTGGCGCAGGAAGGCGAGCTCCTCGGCCCAGATGGTCTCCGCCGGCGCCGCCTGCTCGGCCTCGGGCGCTTCGATCTTCTTCGCCATCTCAGACCTCTTCCAGCTTCGGGATGTCGCCCGCTTCGATCCGCTTCCAGGCGTCGGTCCAGATCTCGGGGAGCGGCCGCAGCGGCAACGTGCGCGGCAGGACGACGAGCGCGCCGCCCTCGACCCGCTCGTCGTAGAGCGCCTTCTTCCAGCCCTCGGTGGGGAGGTTCTTTTCCCGCCCCTTCTCCCACGCCCCCGGGAGGAAGACCTCTCGTCCGGCGCGCTCGCGCTTGCCCGCGACGACGAGCTTCTTCGCGAGGAGCTCCTCGCAGGTTTTCTTGTATTGTGCAGGTTTCCAGCCGTTCCAGGTCTGGACCGCCTTCGCCGTCGGCTCGAGGAGCCCGAGGAGCTGGAGGTAGTGGCACGCCGCCTCCTCGGAGAGCTTCTTCGCCTTGGCGACGGCGCCGACGAGCGCCGGCATCGAGACGGAGGGATTCGCCTCGTACGCGCCTTTGGGGAGCCCGCCGCTCGCGATCCGCGCGACGATGGCGCGGAGACCGCGCGAGCGGAGGAGCGCGACCGCGTTCCAGGCCATCCCCGTCCCGATGCCCCAGCTCGGCAGGTTCGACGAGGCGATGGCGCGGCCGATCGGATCCTCGGGCCGGACCTTCGCGGGTCGGAAGAGGAAGCCCGCCGTCGTCCCCTCGCGGAACGTGCCGACCGCGATCGCGCCGCTGTCGACCGCATGGAGCGCGGGGTCGTTGTTCAGCGTCACGGGCGCAGGGTCGCCGCGCACGAGGTCGACGAGGGAGCGCACGGCGGCCGCGTCGGTGCCCTGGAGGAACCGGAGCGGGAGCACGAGCTTGGGATCGTCGAGGAGCTGATCGATCGCGGTCGCGAGGCGCGGGACCGCGTCACGGTAGGGATCGCCGCTCGGCAGCGCGAGGTAGAGCCACGAGACGAGCCCCACGAGCGACGTGAGCGCGGCGGGAGAGAGGACATCGCTCGGCGGCTTCTGCTGCCACTTGAAGGCGGCGTCGAAGGTCGGCTCCGGGCGCCTGAAGAAGGAAGGCTCGCCGCTCGACGCGACGGCCGCGAGGAGCGTCGTCGAGGCGAGCGGCGGGTCGAGCTCGCGCTCGCACGCCGTGACGATCTCCTCGCGCAGCGCCACGCGCGCGCCGAACACCTCGCCGAACGCGCGACCGAGCCGGAGCGCGAGCCCGCTCTCGGACCAGGGGCGGACGAGATCGCGCGCGTCGGCCGGCGCGGCGAGGGCGTAGACGTCGAGGAGCTTCGACTTCGGGAGGCCCTGGAGGGACTCGCGCGCCATCTTCGCGTCCGAGGTCTTCAGCCCCAGCTTCTCGCGAAGCTCCTTCCCGAGGAAGTCTGCCGCGTATGTCTGCATGTTCGGCATCCCAGCGAGCACGAGCGTCGCCTCTGCGCGGGTGACGCCCGCCTCGGCCGCGAACGCGTCGGCGGCGCCGTTATCCCAGGCCGGCAGCGCTTGCCGCGCGATCTCGGCGAAGCCCGCGAGGAAGGCGGCGTCGCCATCGTGAACGATCTTCCGCTCCTCGCGGATCGTCACGCCGGGCGGCGGGACGAAGGCGTCGTCCGCGCGCAGCTCGAGCGCCTGGATGTCCCACTCGGTGGCGGTCGGCACGATCGCGTTCAGGTCGCGGAAGACGTACGTGCTCCCTCCGCTCTCCGCGATCCACGTGTGCGCCGTCCCTGGACGCGCGGGAGAGGCGCTGGTCATCTTTCCCGCGAACCAGCGGATGCGGTACGCCGGATCGACGAACACCGTGGGCGCGAACGCCTCGAGGAGCGCCGCGATGGTGGCCCGATGCTCCGCCGAGGTGCCCGGCAGCATCGCGAAGAGCGCGACGCCGCGGAGGCGCCCGACGAGCCGATCCCACGGTGCCCAGCTCTCGGAGAACGAGCGCGTGCCCTTGCCCCGGACCGCGTCCGAGATGGCGGCGATCTCGTCGGTGACCTGCGAGCTCGACCAGCGGCGCATCTCGATGAGAGGCCCGAGCGCGGCCGCGAGCTCCGAGTCCTCGACCGTCGTGGCGCTGGCGGCAGGCGCCGCGCTCGCCTCGGAGGTGGTCGAGGCCGCGAGCTTGGCGAGGTCCGCGCGGAAGGCGACCGCCTGCGCGGCGATGGCCGCGATCCCTTCCGCGAGCGCCTTCGCCTTCACCTCGGGGAGCACGGTGAGGACGTCGCCCTCGAGGAGGGCCTTCGCCGTCGCGTCGGAGATCGCGCGGAGGGCGCGGCTCGCCGCTTCGTCGCGCGGGCGGAGGTAGCACCACAGCGAGAGATGAGGCAGCGCGGTCCAGCCGGCGCGGTACGGGGTCTCGGGGCCGAGCGCGGCGAAGATGGCGCCGGCAGGGTCCTCGAGATGGAGCTCGGGGGTGCCGTAGCCTCCGTCCACGCGGAGCTGGCGCCGCTGGAAGACAGCGCGCGGGGCCGGGTCGCCGGGCCAGGTCGCGAGCGCGGACGGCGCCTGGGTCCCCGTGCCGGTCCATCGGAGGCCGTCGATCCGCACCACCTCGCGCGCGCCGGTGGCGTGCAGGGCGGGCCCGCGGACGTAGACGCCGAGGAGCCCGTCCTTCTGACCGAGCGGCGACGCGGTGACGCCTTCCGGCGCGGGGGCGAGCGAGACCGCGTGCAAGCGGGACGTGTCGTCGGACGTGCTCGCGGCGGCCTGCACGAAGGCCGGCCAGGACGCACGCCCCTTCGCGCCCGTCTTCGGGTCGAGCTCGAACAGCTTCATGCGCCCGTCCTCGTAGCCGGAGGTCCAGAGCGTCTCGCCGTCGCTGACGAGCCCGTTACCGATCTTGATGACGCGATCGCCGCGGTGAATCGCGCGCTCGCCGAGCGAGACGCCGCCGCCGGGGGCCGCGACCGACGTCGGGAGATCGCGCCAGTAGAGGTAGCCCTCGAGGTCGAAGAGATCGTTCGGGCTCGACGCCCAGTACGCTCGCATCGTGGAGCCGACGATGGAGAGCGTGACGAGGAGGTCCCCTTCGATGAAGACGCAGCGATGCACGGACGCCTTCGGAGGCAGGACGAAGTCGTGCTCGAGGAGGATGCGGTCCGCGCCGAGCACGAAGCCCTTCGTCGCGGTCCGGAAGACCGGGAACGGCCACGCGCCGTCGAGCTTGAGCTCGACCTTCTCGCGCGCCACGAGCTCCTCGTAGACCGGCCACGTCCACTCCGCGAAGACGCCGCCGCGGAGCGTGCGCGTGAGCGCGGGCACCACGTCGGTGCCCTGCACGCGCTGGACGAGGTCGGGGTGCTCCGCCCAGAGCGTCGGGCGCACCTTCGCTTGCAGACGCGCGCAGGCGTAGCCGAGCTCGACGAGGCAGCGCCCTTCGAGGCGCCCCACCTCTCGCTCGAGCCAGGCGCGACGCACCCGCGCGAGGCCTTTCTTCCCCGAGGATCGGGCCTCGAACTCGGGGGTACCGAGCACGTCCTCTATGGCGAGGAGCAGGCGCGGCCCGAGCACGGCGTCGGCCTCGACGTGGACGGGATCGCACGTGAACGGCTCCGCCAGATCGATGCTGCACCAGCGCGGCGGCTCCGCGATCGGCGCTCCCGCGGCGAGCAGCGTCTCGGCGAAGTCGAGGGAGATGCCCTGCCGCCGCGCCGTCGCGCATAGCACCGCGACCGGCTTCGCCTCGCGGACGAGGCGCGGCAGGAGCTTCGGCAGGAGGTCGAAGAGGGCCGGCGCACCCTTCGTGAAGCGGATCGCCTTTCCGAGCCACTCGGCGGTGGCGCCCGGCGCCTCCGCCTCCGCCGCATCGACGCTCTCGTCCCACAGGCCCTCGAGCGAGCCGGTGCGCACGAGCAGATCGAACCACCACGTGCCGAAGTCCTTCGCGCGGGACGACGGCTCCGGGTAGAGGTGGCGGAGCCGGCGCCGGACCGCGGGCGACCGCTTCGCGAGCCGCGCGATCGCGGGCTCGTACGTGGTCCAAAGCTCGCCAGGCGCGCGCGAGATCGCGGGCGCGTCGAGGATCGCGGCGAGGAACGCGTCGTCCTCCGCGGCGACGTCCTTCTTGGCGCTCTTCGCGAGGGCGCGGAGCTCCTTCGCCAGCCCGGTCCACGGCGGCATTCCGCCGAGGACGCGCCGGGTCGCGAGCTCGAGGTAGCGCGGGTACGCGGCCTCTGCGCCGTACGCTTCCTCGAGCTCCTTCGCATAGCCCGCGAGCGACTTCGCGGCGATCGCGCCCGCGAGCGCGAACTCGAGGTAGACGGCGCTGCGCACGTCCTCGTCCACGGGGAGCGCGTGCTCCTTCTCGGCCTGCCGCGCCTTCTCGAAGGCCTGCGCCGCGAAGGTGGTGGAGTCCTCCGCCACGAAGCGCCGGCCCGCCTCTTCCCAGAACGAGGGGAGGAAGTGAGGTACGGAGCGGGCGAGGAGCTTTCCGATCTCGACGAACGCGTCGCGCGCGTTGCCGGGCTTGCTCTTCACCTGCTTCGCGGCGCGCTTGAAGTCCTTCATGACCTCGAGCGCGAACTTCGCGCGCGCCGGGTCGTGGACGAGCGCCCAGCCCGGGAACCCGAGGGACCGGAAGCGCCCCTTCCCCAGCTTGCCGCTCACCTCACCACGCGCGAAGCCGAGCGTCTCCATCTCCACGTCCGCGCCGGGCGCCATCACATCCGGGATGATCCGTACGATCGTGCGGCCCGGGAGCGCCGGATGCGCGTAGCGGCGCGCGGCCACCTCGCCCACGCGCACGTCGGTGCTGACCTTCGCGTCCGTGGGGACGATGCCGCCCGCGCGGACGACCGCGCTCGCCTCGAGGCCGCTCACGAGGCCACCTCTTCCGTCTTCTCGATCACGCGCGCGGCGTAGACGAGGCTCGCCATGCGCATGCCCTCCGAGTACGCGACCGGGTGCACGTCTGCGATCTTCATCGGCCGCTCCTTCTCGTCGACCCAGAGGAGGTCGTCCGTGTACGTCTCGATGGTCGGGTCCTCGGAGCCGATCCAGTAGCGCGCCTCGAACACCTTCCCCTCCTGCCACACGCGGCAGAGGACGTTGCCGCCCGAGACGCGGAACCCGTGCTTGCGCGCGACGCCGAGCGCGTGCTGGAGCATCTGGAATTTCCCGTTCTTGAAGTCGCCCACGGTCGTGGCCGACGCGTCGAGGCTCGCGGGCGGCGCGAACGTCTCGCGAAAGAGCTGGCTCATCCCCTGCACGAGCCCGAGCTCGGCGGAGAGCGACCGGAAGTCGTCGAGCTCGGGGACGCGCACGGGATGCGGGATCATGATCGTCTCCGCGCGCGTCCATCGCGTCTCGCCGTCGAGGGTCACCAGGCCGATCCCCTTCTCCGGATCGACGCCGCGAAAGAGCCCCGCCTCCGCGTCGCCGCCGGGAACGACGACCGCGTTCTCGAGCGCCTTCCGCCAGGCCTCGTCCTCGAAGACGGCGGCGAGCACCGCGCGCGGCGTGGGGAGCGAGCGCAGCATCCACGTCTCGACCTCGGCGAGGCACTCCTTCTCGTGCGCGAGGAGCCACTCCTTCACGTTCTCGAGCTCGCCGTACGCGGCGCCTGCCTTCAGGTCCTTCGGGACCGACGAGAGCTCCTGGCCCTTCGGGCTGCGCGCGACGATCTTTCCGTCCCGGAGCGCGAGCGCATAGCCGTCCTCCGCGGGGACCCAGCCGGCCGCCGCTGGCGGAGGTGCCTCCGCTGGCGGCTTCTTCGCGGCCGCCTTCTTCTTCGGGGCGGGCGCGGCGGGCGCGGCGGCCGGAGCGGCCAGGGGCGCAGCGGCCGCCGTCCCCGTCTTCTCGACGTACCCCTTGCCCGTCTTCTCGCGAACGAGCTTGTCGCGCTCGGCGAGGGCCTTGGCCTCGGTGGGGAAGGACTTCGTCTGGGTCTGGCCGTTCGTCCCGATCTTTCCGAAGCGAACGGTCGTGGACTTGCCCTCCACGTCGATCTCCCAGAATTTCGATGACGTGCCGTCCACGAGCTCGAAGCGACGCATGACCCCCGTCGTATCGGCCGGGGGCTAGTGCAAGCAACCCCCGGCGCGCGCCTTGGAGACGTCCTCAGAGCTTGGACGTCTCGAGCGGCACGTCGAAGGCGCCCGTGGCCTTCGAGACCGTGCCGTCGAGGCTGCTGCCCTCGGGCGCGTGGCCCTCGACTGTGAACGTGCCGACGATCCGATCGCTCGCGAGGTAGGTGACCGTGACCTTGCAATCGGTGAGCGTCGCCTTGAAGCCGAAGAAGTCACCGGGCGTGAGCGAGACGCCCGTCGACACGCGACCGTCCGCGTCCGGCGTGCAGTCGTGCGTGCCGAGCGTGAGCGGCTCCGCGAGGAGCGCGCTCGCGGCGCGGACGTAGTCGCCGCCGTTCTCCGCCTCGCGAGCGGTGAGCGAGATGTACGACGAGCCGTCCGGCTGCATGAAGCGCGTGCCCGAGGGCTTCGCCAGATCGATCTTCCTGTCGTCGATCTGGAGCGTGAAGCGCGTGTCGACGGCGGGGGCGACCGCGGGCGCGTTCGGGGACGCCGTCCCGTCGTCATCGACGCTGCCACCGCACGCGACGAGAGAGAGACCAAGGAGAGCGAAGCAAACCGAGCGAAGAGAGAGCGTCATGACGCGGCCCTCGAGCATCGGTCGTGCCGCCGCGGCGACGGCACATCTTCGGGCCATCCACGCGAGACCCGCGTTCAATCATGCGTAAAAACCGCATCGAGAAGGCCCTCGCGCAATGCCAACCTGTGCCAGCTCCGGACCCTCGTGCCCGTCACGAGAAAGGCCACCAGCCCTTCTTCTTCGGTGGGGGCGCGGCCCCACCCCCGGCCGCCGGCGATGCGGGGCGCGCGCCGTCGAGGCGAGGCTCGCGCGCAGCGAGCTCGGAGAGGAGCTTCGCCGTCAGGCGGCGCTGGAGGTGAACGGGCCCCTTCGGCGTCGCGGTGATGAACGGGAGATTGAGGTCGAACGAGTCGCTCGTGCGGAGCTCCTCGAGCGCGAGGAGGTACGCCTGCGCGATCCGCGAGAGCACGACCGCATCGCGCACGATCGACACGCCGGCCTCGCGCTCGAAGTCCTGCGCGAGGGCGAGCGAGATGCGCGCGACCGTATCGGCGCGCCCGGCGATGCCGAGATGCGCGGCCGACGACACGCGGATCGCATCGAAGGGCGCGCGGCCTTCCTGGAGCGCCGCGACCAGCGCCTCGGTGAACTTCGCGATCGCGTTCTTGCGCACGTCCCATGGCATCCCGCCCTGCGACGCCTGCGTGGCCTCCGGCGTGGCGGAGTTGACCGTGCCGCAATACAGGCAGTCGATGAGCGCAGGCAGGGCCTCGGGGTTCGCGAGGGGACCGCCGCAGCGACAGCACGTGAGCGCGCGAAGGTTCATGGCCGAGTTCTATCAGCTCTCCACGGTGTGCGCGGCCACGCAGGGATTGCGCGCCGGCGCCTTCCCTCCGGGGGCTGGGCCGACGCAAGCGGCGTGGCACGTCCCCTGCTGCCGGTCGCGAGAAATGAGATCGACACGCGTAGCGCCCGTTCTGCTGTCGCTCGCGGTCGTCGTCGCGTGCTCGAGCGACGACACGCCGCCCGCGGGTGGCGGCGGAACGAGCGACGTCGTCCTGCGCCCGAACGCGCACGTGCTCTCGACCGCCGAGCTGACCCGTATCAGCTCGATCGCGCCGGACGGCACGATCACGTTCGCAAGCCGCGATCCCGCGCTCGACGCGCTGATACCCGACGACGTGATCGTGGGCGGGATCGCGGCCGCCACGCCGCGCGGCCTGCTCCGTCGCATCACCCGCGTCGAGCGCACGAGCGCCGGCCTCGTCTTCGGCACGAAGCCCGCGGCGCTCCCCGACGTCATCGCGAGCGGCAAGCTCCACCTCTCGCGCGTCCTGAAGAGCGGGGACATCTCGACCGCCACCGAGGTCGTGCCCGGCACCGGGTTCTACGTCGCCCTCGACAACGTCGTCCTCTACGACGGCGGCTCCGCGGGGACGCGCGTCACCGCCAACGGCAACATCTCCTTCGAGCCGTCGATCGATCTCGACGTCGACATCGACCTCGGCGGCGTTCATCGCCTCGCCTTCACCGTCGGCGGCTCGCAGGGCGCGACCATCGACCTGACCACCGGCGCCAGCCTCCAGTTCGACGAGAAGAAGGAGGTCGCGACGTACAACTTCGTCCCCTTCGTCATCGAGTTCGGTCCGGTGCCCGTGGTGTTCGCGCCGCGCCTCATCCTCGAGGTCGGCGCGAGCGGCCATGTCGACGCGGCCTCGACCGTGTCGATCGTCGAGCAGTCCCAGGTGAAGCTCGGCCTCGCCTACGAGTCGGGCTCGATCTCCCCGATCGCGTCCGCCGAGCCGACGTACTCGTTCGGCGGTCCGAGCGTGGTGGCGGGCGCGTCGGTGAAGGCCTGGGCCGGCGGGCGCGCGGAGCTCCTCATCTACGACGTGCTCGGCCCGTACGGCACGATCGACGGCTACCTGAAGCTCGACGCCGCGCCCGCCGCGACACCGTGCTGGGCGCTCACCGCGGGGGTCGAGTCGCGGTTCGGGCTCACGATCGACGTCTTCGGTCTGAAGCTCGTGGACACCGACACGAACGTCCTCGATCGCTCCACGCCCCTTGCCTCTGGTACCTGCAAGACGCCGGTCATTCCGCCGCCGGGTCCGTGGGCCTATGCGTTCACGCGCGTCGGCTCCGACAACGCGAACGCCGTCGACGGCATGCCCGATGGCGGGCTCGTGGTCGCAGGCGACGCGAGCGCAGACGCGGCCGTCACGCGCATCGGCGCCGACGGCGCCATCGTCTGGCAGCGGCGCTTCCCGATCGGCGTCATCGCCCAGGCGGTGCGAGCGACTGGCGACCACGTCTTCGTCGCGGGCGACTCGTGGGTGGCCAAGCTCGACGCGAAGACGGGCAACGTGCTGTGGTCGAACCGCTACGGCAGCGATCCCGAGGTGCGCGCGATCGACGCCACGCCGGACGGCGGATGCATCGTGGCCGGCCTCACGGTGAGCCCCACCGTGGACTTCGATTACTGGTTCGCCAAGCTCTCCGCGAGCGGAGCCGTCCAGTGGTCGAAGCGCATGGGCGACGCGAAGTGGGAGCAGGTCAACGCCGTCCGCCATCTCGACGGTGGCGGCTACATCCTCGCCGGCCAGTACGCACCGAACCAGGACGCGGACGCGTTCCTGGCGCGCCTCGACGACGCCGCCGGCGTCCTCTTCCAGAAGCGGTACGCCGGGACGGGGACCTTCGAGTCGTTCGACGCGGTCCTGCCGCAAGGCGACGCCTTCGTCGTCACGGGCCGCGCGCAGCGCCCGGCGGGCGGGTCGGGCTGGGTGGTCCGCCTCGGCGGCTCCGGCAACGTCGCCTGGTCGAAGGCGTTCGGCGAGACCGGCTCCGACTACCTCACGTCGATCGTGGCGACGCCGACGGGCTACCTCGCGACAGGCTCGACGGGCATCCTCCCGACGCGCGCGTGGGCGGTCGGCCTCGACACGAGCGGTCATCCGCTCTGGTCGCGCGCGTACGGGGCGACCGGGGCGAACCAGAACGTCACCGGCCGCGGGCTCGCGCTCTGGGCCGACGGCACCTTCGCCTTCGGTGGTCAGACCAACGCGTTCGGCGACAGTGACACGTTCGCCGTCCACGCGACCTTCGACGGCCACATCGACTTCGCGAGCGGCTTCGCGCTCGCGCAGCTCAGCGGCACGACGGAGGCGCCGTATCCCGCACCGGCCACGACCACGACGAGCCCCGTCGTCGACTACCCGATCACGCCGGCGCCCCTCCCGGCGACGCCGGTCACCTATTCGTCCACCGCAAAGAAGCTCACGCCCTGAACGGGCGACGTAGCTCAGGGGGACGTGGGCGAGGTCCGCTCGAGGCTGAGCGCCAGGACCTCGATCGTCGTCTTGCCGTTGGACGCGCACTGCGCGCTCACGCCCAGCCACCGCTCGCCGAGCGGAAAGGTCCCCGTGCCCGTTCCGGTGAGCTCCTTGTTGCAGGTGGTGATCGCGAAGTCCTCGACCCGCTTGTGCGTGTCGCCCGTCACGTGGACCTCGTTCGTGTCCTGGTCGAGCGGCGCGCACTCGCCCTTGTTGTCGAGCCCCATCGTCCCCTCGACCTGCACCGTGAACGTGGCGATGCCGTTCGCGTCGATGACGGCCTTCGCCGTTCCATCCTGCTTGCATCTCACGTCGGAGATGATCTTCGTCACCTTCGCGCTCCCTTCGTAGACGGCCGGCACCGGGAGCGCCTTCACCGTCGGCGCCGGCGCCTCGCTCGTACCGTCCGAGTCTGGCCCACAGGGGCCGAGCATGGCCAGTGACGAGACCGCCAGCACCTTGGCCACTCCGACAACCCCGCCCGCATTTTCCAGCGTGAACATGGCCTCCCTTGGATGCAAAGCGTCTGCCAGTCGCGTTGCTCGTCACTGGAAGGCCATGGTCCCGCCGCCGTGCTTGCCGCTGACCGCGCAGACGCTGGAGGAGAGCGTGAGGACGCCCGCGGCGGTATCGAGCGAATAGGAATACGACCACACGAGACCGATGCTGCCGATGCCCCGGCACATCTCCTTCTCCGTCAGCGTGATCGTCCCCATCTCCACGGTGCCCGACGCGGCCGACTTCACGATGTCCCCGACCATGATGCAGCGATCGGACGTCGTGTCCTCGAGGATGACGCTGTTTCCGTCGCCGTAGTGGCCGCCTTCGAGGTCGATCGCTCGCCAGGCGTACGAGCAGTTCCACGACGTCCCGGTGTCGGACGCGGACCAGCGACGAAAGAGCGTGGTGTTCGCGGGGACGCCGCTCGTCCCCGAGCTGCTCGACGTCGTGCCCGAGCTGCTCCCGGAGGTCCCGCTCGAGCCAGAGCCCGAGCCGGAGCTCGAGCCGGAGCTCGAGCCGGTGGGCTCGTTCGTGGTCGAGTCGCTGCTGCAGCCCCCGTGCACGAAGCCAGCCATGACGAGACCAGCGAGCGTCGTCTTCATCCAGGGGTTCATGAGGCCGGTCGACGAGCAACAAGAAGGCCACCGCCGAGGCGCAGAGACTGCCGCCAGCCGCAGCTCATGCGCAGGAGCCCATGCGCGAGCGTCGGCGGGGCGCCGCGACGATCACCAGAACCGGGGCAGCTCGTGGAGCTCCATCGGACCGCCGCCCATCTCGGCCCAGCCCGAGCGGGCGAGCCAGGTCCTCGGCTCGCTCACGGGTGAGTCGCCGAGCTCGCCATCGATGGCGCGCGACCGGAGCCGCGACAGCGTCTCCGGCGGCGGGCGTGCCCGCTCGGACCAGAGATGGACCCATCCGATGGAGGTGCGATCGTCGAGGGACGACATCGTCTCGTCGGAGATGGGACCGCCGCCCTCGAAGTCGTGCTTGCGCTCGTTGAAGAGGACGTAGACGAGCGCGTTGCGCGTCTGCGTCGGCGTGCGGAGCTCGCGGCGATGATGGCGGTCGCGAAAGAGGCTTCCGCGGCGCATCGCGATGGCGTTCACGGCGAGCGCGATGCGCGAGAACAGCTTGCGCATCTGATCCGACAGGTCACGACGGTCCTCGCCCTCGACGATGAAGTGAAGATGATCGTGCTGCACCGAATGATGCACGACGCGCACGCCCTGGCTCTTGGCACGCGCGAGCTGCCCGACGATCGCGCGATAGATGCGCTCGCTGCGCAGGCTGGGCGCGCCCCGAACGCGACGGATGGAGACGTGGACCGGATGGCGGGGGTCGTGGAGGTCGCGGGCAACGTGCGACACGAACCCGACCCGCTCGGGACGCGGCCTCCGCCCGAGCTCCACGCCACGGCGACGCTTTCGCGGCTTCTTCGGCAGCTTCAGCACACCGCCCGCGTCGGCGAACGACAGCTGCTCGCCCTTCCGATGCTTTCGTACCCCCGCCACGCGGCCAGTGTAGCCACTCGCCAGCGGGATGCAATTCGGCATAGCTATAAAGCACTGCAATTTTGGCGCAGGGTCGTCGACAGACCTTCGCGCGCCGAACCGGCAAGAGCAGGTCGACGCCCTGGCGCGAGGCCCGACGGCGACGCCATCGAGGTCACCCCAGGGATCGCTTCTTCGGCCTTCGTACCGATCATGTCCGGAGCGATGAGCTGCGGGCGGCTTCGGCAGTGGCATGAGGTTCCTAGCGGAGCGGAGCGCAGCGCGACGCGACGCCTCGGTGAACGCGACGCCTCGGTCGGAGCAACATCACGCCTCCGCTCGGAGGGCTCGGTCGTGGCGGACCGAGTCCGGGCGCTGGTCCGCGGCACGGAGATCCCGGCCGCTGGCCATCGCTCTGCCGGCTCCTCGACGTCCACAGCGGCCTGGGCTTCCACGTGAATGGCGCCGACGTAGCGCTCACCAGACGCCGCGGCGGAGGCGCGTGCGACCGAGCACGATGAGATTGAACGTGTCGAGCAGATCGTCGGCGGTGTCGATCGCGCGGCGCGCCGTGTCCACGTCGCGCGCCGTCTCGAGGGCCAGCGCGACGTCGAGGGTCGCCCCCGCGCGTCGCATGAGGTCGTCGGGGGCCGCCGGGGCGTTCGGCTTCTTCGTCGCGCGAAGCGTGAGCGCGGCGCGGAGCTCGCCGGCGTCGAACCACGTCCCGTGCGTCGCGCAGACGTCGACGATGACGGGATCCTCCGCGCCACCCGAGCCGCCGTAGGGACCGTGCGCCATGGCCTCGCGGCAGCGCGGGCAGCGGAGATGCGTGGTGTCGTCCGCGAGCGGGCTCGGCGGGGCCGCGTCGAGGACGCGAGCGGCGGCGAGCCCGTCGGTCTTCGCGGCGCGAAGGGCGGCATGGGTGATGAAGAGACCGTGGCCGCGCGCGCAGGCGGCGACGATCACGCCCTCCGCCTCGCGCACGTCGAGGCCGCCGTCGCACCGCGGGCACGTGCTCACGGGCGCGCTCGCGGCGGCGTGCGCCGCCGTCGACGCAGGTGCAGGCAAAGGCGCAGGCGCAGGGGGCACGCGCACCTGCGCGCCGCACGCGCAGGTCACGGTTCCCCCGGGAAAAGCCCCCGACGTATCGACCTCGTTCCCACACGACGCGCACACCATCGTCCCGCCGACGGTATCAGCCTCGCGGCTCGGGGACCACGACGTGGCCGTCCCAGTCGTCGGGGCCGAGGCGCTTCTCCCGATCTCGGTCGTCGTAGCTCCGGTGATCGATGGCCTCGAGCCGCCGGCCGATCGGCGCGCAGAGCAGCTCGCGGGCAGCGTCCGCCGTGACGCCCTTCCATAGGCGCAGCACGCGGAGCGACTCGAGGTGCGTCGGCTCCTGGAGCGCGCGGAGGTCGAGCGTCCCCGAGCCGCCGATGGGGCCGGAGAGCACGAGCTCCTCGAGCCCCGAGAGCTCCGGCGCGTTCGCGATCCATTCGACCCAGCCGGGCTCGAAGGACACGTCGATGGAGAGCCGCCGGAGCTGCCGTCCGATCGAGAGATCGGCGAGCCCGGGGGCGGTAAGGTCCGTCACGCGGCGCATGAACGGTGACGCGACCAGGCGCGGATCGAGGACGCCGCCGCTGTAGATGCGACAGAAGGAGAGACGCCGCGGAGCGAGCTCCGTCGTGGCGAGGAGCTCGAGCGCGGACTCGTGGAACGGCCGCACGCCGAGCTCGAGCTCGTCGATCTGCCCCGCGCGCGGCTCGGCGGCGAGGAGCCTGAGTGTCCAGGGCGACACGTCGGGCAGCTCGAGCCCTCGGAGAGTCGCGATCGTCCTCGACTCCACGAGCCAGCTCACGATCTCGTCGTTCACGCTCGACACTCCATCGATGGGCGTCACGAGGTAGGACCACTCGTCCGGGTAGGTCGGCGGCTCGAACTCGACCTCGGCATCGAAGAGCCCGAGGCTCCGGATGCGCCCGCTCCTCAGCGCCAGCGCGATCGGATCGCGGACGTGCGTCCAGTCGTCCTCGCCGGGGGTCACGCCCACGTGCGACGAGGTGTACTTCAGCCCGTGGAGCGTGACGTGCCGGAGGTCGGGGGCCAGCTTCCAGATGGCGTCCTCGTCCCGCAGGTACGACGTGACGCCGATCAGGATCTCGTCGATCGCGCCGCGGCGGAACCCCACGCGCGATTCGCGAAGCGGCGTGTCGCGGAGCCGCGCACGGGCCTCGCGGAGGAGCCCGACCTCGCGCTTCCGTAGCTCGATCCCGCGGGCGCGCTCGAACCCGCCGCGCTCGAGCTCGCACTGCACGACGATGAGCTCCCCTCCGGGCGCGCCCCTCGCCATGAGGTCGTCACCGTGGACGAGCCGCGCTTCGAGGTCGTCCGTCAATCCTCCGAGCATACGGCACCGCGCCCGTGCGCGCGCGACCGCGCCTACTCTTCCGGCACGGAGCCGATGATGTAGACGAGGTAAACGCCCCATGGTGAGCGCTCGGGCTGGTAGCTCGTCACGGCGACGCGCACCGCGAGCGGGCCGGGCGCGAAGAGCACCGGCGCGAACGACATGTGCTCGAGATCGCGGACGATCGACATCGCGCCGACGAGCGGACGCTGGAGACGGCGGGTCTCGCTGGAAAGCACCACGTCGGTCACGTCGCGCGGATTGCGCTTCCCGGAGCGGACGAGGTCGATCTCGCGACCGAGCACCGGCATCTCCGGGAGCGAGGTGATGGGCGGCAGCTTCCGCGCGGCCCGCGCCTCGTTCAGGCGTCGATGGATCACGGCCTCGTCCGCACGGCGATCCCCGCGCTCGTAGAAGTCGTAGGTCGTCACGACGACACCCGCGCCGCCGACGCTCGCGGATGGTGACACGCCGATCGCGATCTGCGCCACGTCGGGTCTGAGCAAGGCGGCGCGACCGAGCGGGGTCTCGAGCGCGAAATCGACCCAGCTCTCCGGGGTCCGCGCGCCCGTGAGCAGCGAGCCGTAGAACTGGCCGCCGCGGATCGTCCCGCCCGCCACGTCCCAGCCGGCGACGAGGCCGCGCGCGATCCCCTCCTTCGTCGTGACGTCTCGGTCGAGCGTGGCCCGGAAGAAGTGCGGCGCGAGGCGCGCGTTCGTCATCGACTGATCGGCGGCGAGCGAGAGCGCTCCGCGCTTCGCGGCCTGTCGCGCGCGGTTCACGCCGTTCAGGATGCGCCGCTCCGGATCACCCGCGGCGGCCTCGGGCTCGGGCGTCGCCAGCTCGAGCGGTGTCGTGAGGTCGCGTCTCGCGAGCACGAGCGCGCGCGAGTCAAAAAGCGCATCCGACCGCGCCTTCATGAACACCTCGATATAGGCCCACGGGTCGGTCGGGGCGAGCGTGCAGGTCAGCCGGAACGCCGGGCGTGTCGTGGTCACGTCGTGCTGGCAAGCCGCGACACCATCGCGACCGCGATTGACGAGCGCCCCGATGCCTTCGACGTCGGTCGTGCCCTCCACCGTGACGCGCCCGGACGGATCCGCGAGGGTGATCCTCACTGTTGCGTCGGGGGTCCCGGAGACCAGCGTCAGGATCGCCTGAGCGTCCTTCCTCGTGATCCAGGCGCCGGCCGGCTTGCCCTTCATGTCGTCCGGCATCGGCATCTTGCCGGCGAAGGCGGCGATGACCGCGTCGTCGCGCATGCTCTCCGGCGCCGTCATCGCCCAGGACGTCGCCGCGACTACCGGAGCCGTCAGCCCGCACGCTCCGGCGATGAAGCGCTCGAGCCGCTCGTCGGGCTGGCCCACGCCCTTCTCCGCCCGGAGCCGGCCATACTCGCGCGCGACGCAGCGAAGCCCCTTCGCGAACGTGACGCCGGAGAAGTGTGACTCGATCGGCGAGGCGTCCGGCGCGGGCTCGACGCGCCACGAAGACGTCGTCGCGACCTCGCGACGAGGCAGCGGCGTCGCCTCCGTCCGAGCGAGCTCCTCGACCGCGCTCCTCGGGGGGAACGGCAGGCGGATCTCGATGTCCGGTCGGGCCTGGCTCGCCCGGGGAGCGGGGGCACTGCATCCGAGGAGGACCAACGACCATCGCGCGAGCCGGCTCACGCGCTCCTTCTTACACGATCCCCGCGCTCGGTCTCCGCCGCGGATGCCTTTCGAAGGACGCGCTTTTGTGCTGGAGTGCCCGCGCGATGCCGCAGCCCCTCCGTCTCTACCTGTCGGCGGCGATCGCGAACGGGCCGCTGAACGCACGGCTGCGCGAGGGACTCTCCGGGCCGCGCTTCGAGCTCGTCCTCCCGCAGGAGTTCACGCCCGCGGTGCCCCACGCGGACCTCCCGCGCGCGATCTACGAGCGATGTATCGAGGAGATGGAGCGATGCGACGCGGCGCTCTTGCTGCTCGACGCGTTCGGCGTCGACTGCGCGAGCGAGGCCGGCTGGCTCGCCGCGAAGAAGAAGCCGCTCATCGGGATCTGCCAGGCGAGCGCGCGGTTCCTCCAGCACTGGATGGTGAAGGGGAACCTCACTTGTGTCGTGTGTCTCGAGGACCTACTGTTCGACATGGTGAAGCGTGATCCCATCCTTCGATCGGTGCCCGTCCGCCGCTGCGGGCAGTACGCCGATCTGGGAGATCACATCGAGCAGATACTCACCTCAGAGAGGGAACCGCGATGAGTGACATCACCAGCATCCTCGAGCGCGCGCTCGCCGACGGCGCTTACCTGGAGCGTCTCCTCGCCGATCCGAACGCCGCCGCGGCCGAGGTCGGCGCGAAGCTCAGCGACGACGAGGCCGCCGCCGTGAAGGGCATGACCGCCGACGAGTTTCGTCAGTTCGCCGCCGAGTACGCGGCCAGCACCGACCCCGCGAAGCGCCGCGCCGCCTGCTGACGAGGCGTGGGACCGAGCCTCGTCCTCGGCGTCGACGTCGGCAACGCGAAGCTGAAGCTCTGCGTCGCCGGCCACGGGCCTCCGCGATGGATGAGCCGGCCGCTCCCGTACGACGATCGCGCGCGCTATCGCCGGCATCGCGACTTCGAGATCGGCATTCCTCCCCTCGTCGACGAGCTCCTGCGCGAGGCGAGGAGCGAGGTCGCGATGGTCGTCGTCGTGACGAGCTCCGGCTACGCCTATCCGACGTACCGCGAGGGGATCGTGCACACGATGGAGGTCATCGCGAAGGCGCTGCCGGGCGCCGCCGCCTTCGCCCTCGCGCACGACGGCGAGCTCGTCTCCAGAGAGGCGATCGCGAGCGGCTCGCCGGAGCTCCTCGGCGCGCTCACGTTCACGAATGGCGTCGGCGCGGCCGTCCTCGCGCGCCGCCTCCAGTGGCTCGGCGCGCCCGCGAGCGGCCTCGTGGTGGACACGGGCGGGACCACGTCGCAGGTCGCCACCCTCGTCGACGGAGAGATCGAGCCGCACGTCCGGATCGACCGCGCGCGCTACCTCGAGCACCGCCTCCAGAACGGCAAGGCGGCGTGGATCGGCTCGCAGACGCTCCCGCTCGAATACCTCGCGCGCGAGGTACCGGTCGGCCGCCGGCGCTTCCCCGTGCTCCCGCGCGGCGTGACGTTCGACGCGGTCGTGTCCGCGCTGGAGCTCGCGCCGCGCGAGCTCGCGACGAAGCTGAGTCTCTTCGGGCTCGCGCCGCGCAAGGCCGATGCGCTGCGCGCGATCGCGGACTCCGTCAACCTCGACGCGGACCTCGCGACCGAGGACGAGCTCCTTGGGCTCGCGCGCCACTATCTCGAGCTCGCCATCGATCGGCTCGCGGCGGAGCTCCGGCTCGCGCTCGCCGCCGCGCCCGAGGCCGCGCGGAGGCGCGCGCTCGTGTTCGGCCTCGGCGGTCCGTGGCTCACGGTGCCCGCGCTGCGCCGCGCCGGTGTCGACGAACAGGGGATCGCGGTCGCGTCCCGGTGGCTCGCGCCGGAGCTGGCAGAGGTCGCCTCGTGCTACGGCGCGTGCCACGCGGGGCTCGAGCGGCTCGCGGGGCGAGAGCTCTCGCCGTGCTGACACGCGCGGACTGGATCCGCGAAGCGACGGCGATCCTCGGCGAGCTCGGCGCGCTGCTCGCGCCCTACGAGATCGCGCTGAGCGAGGACCTCCACGTCGTGGCGGATCCGCATCCGTGCCCCGGTTACCTGCACGACGAGCGCGAGATCGGCTTCTGCCCGCCGGTCGTGGAGGGCGCCGTCGATCGCGCGCGATGGCTCTTTTACTGCCGCATGATGGGCTGCGCGTCGGTCGCCGAGGCGGTCGCGTTCTACGAGGTCGCCCTGCCCTTCATCATCTGCCACGAGGCGTCGCATCACCTCCGCATGACGCGAGGCGTGGCGTCGTCGAGCCACTTCATCGAGGAGCAGGTGTGCGATCGCATGGCGGCGGCGATGGTGGGCGCGATGCCCTCCCGCCGCGCGACGCTCTCGCCGCTCCGCGCCGCGTGCGCGCGATCGATCGCGCGCCTCGCGGAGAGCTTCGGCGACTCGCCCGGCGCCGCGTTCGTGCCCGAGATCGGCGACGTGCTCGTCGCGACGGCGCGCCTCGATCGAACGGAGCTCGAGCGCCTCGAGCGCCTCGCCGCGCGCCGCAACATCCCGCTCGACGAGCTGCTCCAGCTCACGGCGGGCGCCGCCTCGGCGGTGGGCGACGCGGGCGCGGCGCGGGAGCTCGCACGCCAGCACGTCGACACGCGGTACACCGACAATCCCGCGGATTACTGGCACCTCGGGCTCACGTGGGTCGAGAGCTACCTCGCGCGGGCGGTATTGCCCTCGCTCGACGACGTGCTCCACGAGCACCTCTTCCACACGCACGACGAGGAGCGCACCGAGGAGGTCGCGGGTGTGCTCGAGAACATGCTCGATCTCCCCGAGTATCGCGCGAGCGCAGCCGAGGGGCTGCTCGTGCTCCACGGCGCGGCCGCGATCCCCGCCGTGGCCGCGCGCGCCGCGGACGCCGACGACGTGCTCGAGGCGCTCGTCCGGCGCTGGCCCAAGGACGGCCCCGCGACCGCGCTCGGCGGCCTCTCGGCGCGAGGCTCGCCGGAGCGCGCGCGCCTCCTCGTCCGGCTCGGCGCGCTCGCCGGTCGCCCCTTCGCCGGACGACCGGAGGGGCTTCGCTCCGAGGCGCTCGATCTCGAGCTCGCCGCCGCGGATCGCGGCACGGACGCGGCCGTCCTCGAGGCGTGGCTCGCCGATCCGGAGCGACGCCTCGCGCTGCTCGAGGCCTGGGAGGCGCACGGCCGTTCGCTCGGCGAGCTGCCGCGCGCCGCGATCGCCGCGCTGACCGACGTCCCCGCGCGCGTCCGCCGCTCGATCATTCGCCTCGCCGTCGCCTCGGGCGACCCCGACGTGCTCGGCGCGCCGCATGCGATCGCCGAGCTCGTCGATCCGTTCGGCTCCGCGGAGGAAGAGACGAGCGCCAACGCCGTCGCGCACGCGCTCCTGGATCGGCTCCACGCCGACGCGGTGACGCGCCTCGCGCTGGCGAGCCTCCCGCCGCGAGGCGGTCCGCCGTGGGACGAGCTCGTGTCCGCGCTCCGGCGGCGACCCGCGGTCGACGCTCCCGCCACGCTGCGGATCGCGGCCGCCCGCGCGGAGATCGCCGGCGTCGAGCCCGCCCTCGATCCCGCCGTCGTCGCGCTCGCGACCGAGCGGATCGAGCATGCCGAGGGTCTGCTCCGCCTTCGCGTCGACGCGCCGGCCGCCTCCGCGGAGGCGCTCGCGGCGGAGGTGCTCGTGATGGCGGCGCGCGCGGAGGGGCTCGAGGCGGTGCGCGCGCTCGCGCCGGGCCCCACGTGCAGGGCGGTCGCGAACCTCGCCACGGGCGCGATGGCGCGCGGCCCGATCGACGACGTCGTCCGCGACGTGCTCGCGAACGCCGCCCCGATCGCGCTGCGCGCCCGCGTCGAGGTCATCCTTCGCGCCGAGGCCCCGCCCGCGGGTGACCGCCCGCCGGTCCCGCTCCCCGAGCTCGCGGCGTTCGCGCTCTCCCCCACCGAGGACACCATGCTGACCATCGAGAAGCTCGTTCATCTCCGCGCCGTCCCGCTGTTCGCCGGCGTCGCGCTCGATCAGCTCCGCGAGATCGCCGAGGTCGCGATGGTCCAGGCGTTCCCGCGCGACGCGGTGATCTTTCGCGAGGGCGACGTCGGCGATCGGCTCTTCGTCGTGCTCTCCGGGCAGGTCGGGATCGAGGCGCTCTTCAACGGTGTGATCGTCCCGCTCGATCGCCTGGGCCCGTCGACGTGCTTTGGAGAGATGGCGCTCTTCGAAGGCATGCCGCGCTCCGCCACCGCGAAGGCGCTCACGGAGTGCCGCGTGCTGACGCTCTCCGGGGACGCGATCGCGCGCGTGGGGCGCGCAGAGCCCCAGATTTACGAGGCGTTCTTGCGCGTCCTCTCCAACAAGCTACGCACCACCAGCGCCGCGCTCCGGGCGCGCGGCGGCTGAGGCGAGCTCGTCGAGGAGCACGTCGCCCGTCTTCGCGCGCGCCCGCGCGAGCCCGAGGCGCGCGACGATGCGCGTCTCCACCTCGTGCCACGTGGCCCAGAGGTCCGCGCCGCCGATCACCTCGCAGCCGAGCTCGCGGAGGCGCGCCGCGTGCGGCTCGTAGATCCGACGGTCCATGCGCGGATGAATCGCAGGCGCGACGAGGATGCGGTCCTTGGCCGTGAACGCGAAGAGGCGCGTCACGGGACACGTCACGTCGCCGAGCGCGCACTGCGCGAGCACGCGCGCGGTCGCGGGGTAGACGACGAGGAGGTCCGCGTCCGCGAGGGCGAGATGCACGGGATGCGCGCTCCCGGGCACGAACCGCGTGTCGGGGTCGTAGACGAACGAACCGGTGACGCCCATGAGCGCCGTGCGCGTGACGAAGTCGAGCGCGCCCGACGAGACGGCCGCGCGCACCTCGACGCCGTAGTCGGCGCGCAGATAGAGGAGGCGCTGGGGAAGCATGGCGGTCTCGAGGCCGCCGCCGGCGGCGATGACGATGGTGGGCATGGGCGCCTCCGCGCTCGCTCAATATAGACTGCGCTCCTCCACGACCTTCCAGCCATCGGGCTGCTGGACGAAGACCAGCGTGACCGGGTTCTTCCCCACGACGGGGACGCGGGCGTGCGCGCGGAGCGGGCTCGAGCCGTCGACCACCACCGGCGATGGCGCGTGCTCGGCGAGGTCGTAGAGCGTGCCCGACCCGGCCGCGGCGTGCTTCTTCGTGAGCATCTCCTCGCGCGACAGCGAGGTCGTGTCGACGACGACGCGATCGGCATAGACGTCCTCGAGCAGCCGCAGATCGCCCCTGCGGTGGGCCGCGATCCAGCGCCGGAGGACCTTCTGATCGCCGGCCGGCGCCATCTCCACCTTGTCGATCTCGGACTGCGAGATCACGCCCTCGATCGACGAGTTGCGGATGTACTCCCACTGCCGGATCGCGTCCGGGCGCTCGACGTCGCCGAGCACGGCCTCGAGACGGGGCCGCGCCTCCTCGAGCTCGGCGCGGGCGCTTCGCGTCGCGAGGTCGGCGCCGCGGAGCCCGGCGCTCGCCTCGCGACGGCGAACGACGTCGAGCTGATCGAGGAGCATGGCGGCGACGCCGCGGCGGATGCGCTCGTCGTCGTGTTCGACGAGCGGCAGGAGCGCGGCCGCGCTCTCCGCCTCCGCCGCCTCCTCCGTCACGTTCACGAGCGGCTGATAGCGATGCATCAGGATGCGTGAGACGTTCACGTGCGCGGAGACGAGGTGCGTCGGAAGGACGCTGAACGCGAGCAGGCCGACCACGAGCGCGTCGAGCTGGCGGCGGAGGAGCCACGCGAACGTGAAGCGGCGAAGGAGCTTCGTGCCGATGAGCACGAGGCTGAACGCGACGAGCACGGTGCCGGCGATCCCGAGGATGCGAACGTTCGACAGGCCCGACGTGGAGACGTGGATCGCGATGCGGCGGAACGTGCCGAGCGCGAGCACGACGCCCTGCCCGAGCCACGCGTACGCGAGGACGCGCGGCAGGCGCGCGCGCGGATCGTGCGCGAGCGCGCCACGGAACAGCGTGCCCACGACGGCGGTGAGGACGAGGAGGCCGACCGTGAGCCACGCCGCGCCCTGGTGCGCATAGGCCTGCTCGGAGACGCCGGGCGGCGGCGCCCCCGCCCAGAGGTAGGTCGCGTCGAGCGCGTTGAAGAGGAGGAAGAGGATGTTCAGCGCGACGAGCGCGTTCCGTCCGATCGCGAGCGACGCCTCGGTGGCCGTGCTCTCGCGCTCCGCGAGCTCCACCGCGGTGGCCCGGCGGAGACCCGGACGGAGGAGCAGCACACCGCCGAGCGCGAGCGTCATCCAGAGCCCCACGCGCATGGGATCCGGGACGACGACGGCGCGCCCGACGAAGCCGACCCAGCGGGCGACGAGCGGGTTCGCGAACGCGAAGATGGTGACGAACACCCCGACCAGCGCGACCGGGACGAGGATCGCGCCCGTGAAGCGACGCTCGGAGCGGCCCGCCACGAGGAGGCGCCCGCCACGAAACGCGGCCGCGACGCGAACCGGTGAGCTCAGGAGCGTCGACGCGAAGGACGTGGCCACGTTCGTGAGGAAGCTCGATCGCTGGCGCAGCGCGACGGCGATCGCGAAGAGTCCGAGCACGCCGAGGACCGTGGTGCCCAGGGTCGGCGCGTACGCGCTGCGCACGGCGACGACACCGAGCATCGCGGCGATGATCCCGGCGCGCAGCCCGAGACGCCGGCCGCGCGCGGCGGCGAAGACGAGGAGCGGCGCGAGCACGAAGAACGTCGCGAGGCCGAGCCCGCCTGCCCCGAGATCGCCATGTCGCCAGACCGCGAGGTCCGCGAGCGCCACGAGCGCGACGACGGCGGCGAGCTCGCGCGGTCGGGCCGCCATCACGCTCCCCCGATGCGGGCGCGGCGCGGCGCCCTCGTGGGGGTCGAGGCGATAGGGATGCCCGCGGAGCGGGGCTTCTGCCGGCGGCGCGATCGGGGGGGCGCCGTCGAACGGGACGTTCTGCATCCATGATCCTACGCGGCCCCGGCGCGTGGAGCACCTCGCGATGGCGTCTCCGCGGCAAGACGTCATCCCGATCGAAGAAACGCTCCCTGTCGGGAATGAAGCGCCACCGATACGGCGTTAAGGCGCTCCTCGCTCGCCAGCGGAGGTAGTAGCTTCGTGACATGCGCAACCCGGGCACACGAGGCTACGTACGGAAGGTCGCCATCGCCTCGGCGTCGATCCATCTCGGCGCGTGCGAGCCCAGGCCGGCGCCGCCGGACGCGCACGACGCGGGCACCAAGCCCACCCACGCGCCCTCGAAGACGTGAGCCTCGATCCGTTCGAGCTGGAATGGACGGGCGGCCCCGCGGCCCATCACTTCCGCAAGGCCCGTCCCGAGATCGACGAGCTCCCGTGGGGCACGCTCGATCCGGACGCCTACCCGCCCGCGCTCGTCGCCGCGGTCCGCGGCTCGTGGACCGAGCTCGCGATGAACGAGTACCGCGCGTACGCCTTCTTCGCGGAGGTGCTGCACGCGCTCGCCCTCGCGCGCGCGCCGCTCGATCTCCTCGGCATGGCGAGCGAGTTCGTCGCCGACGAAGCGCTGCACGTCGAGCTCGCGAGTCGCATCGCGATGGAGCTCGGAGGCGCGGAGCCGCGTCATCTCGATCTGCGCTCGCTCTCGATCCCCGGCGATCGCAGCCTCACGCCGTTCGCACGCGCGAACGAGGTCGTGCTGCGCGTCTCGTGCGTGGCGGAGACGTTCAGCGGCGGCATGGGCCGCGGCGCACGCGAGGTCTCGAAGCATCCCCTGCTACGCGGCGTCTACGACATCGTCCTCGCCGACGAGGCGCGCCACGAGCGCTTCGGCGGCCTCTACTTCGCATGGGCCAACGACCGCATCGACGACGCGGAGCGCGCGCGGCTCGCCGCCGTCGCGGCGGATACGTTGCGCGGGCTCTCGTCGTTCTGGAAGCAGCACGATCCGAGCGTCGCCGTCGGCCAGACGCGTCAGGGCTGGAACGTCGCCGACATCCACGCCCTCGGCTGGCTCGAGTCCGCGCGCGCGGCGGCGCATGCGCGCGCGGTGGTCGCGAACGAGGTCCTGCCGCCGCTCGACGCGCTCGGCATCGTCATCTCGCCCGAGATACGCACGGAGCTGCTGGGTTCCGATTGACCTCGCATCGCGCTGTGGTCTCCTCGTGCGCGCGGAGGGGCGATGGCGAAGACGCGGCTCACGTTCAAGGAAGGTTCTTCGGACAAGTTCTGGGAGATCCAGGTCGACGGCAACACGCACACCGTGACGTTCGGCCGGAGCGGGACGGACGGCCAGTCGAAGACGAAGCGCTTCGGCTCACCGGCCGATGCGGCCAAGGACGCGGAGAAGCTCATCGCCGAGAAGAAGAAGAAGGGCTACCAGCCCGCGGGCGGCGCCGCGAAGCCAGCGAAGCCACGCGCCGCGCGCATCGTCACCAAGGTCGGCAAGGTACCGGTGCCGCCACTCCTCCAGGAGTTCCAGACCTTCTTCGCCGCGCAGCCGGCGGACAGCCTCGCCATCGAGGGCCTGACGTTCGAGGCGGTCCCGGCCTCGTACGATCGAGAGGTCGCGGCGAAGCTCGAGAAGGTCGGCTTCGTCTTCTTCGAGCTCGGCGAGGGCTCGATGATCGTGGTGCTGCAGGTCGACGGCCGCACGCCCGTCGCGCTGCTCGACTCGGAAGGCGGCGAGCGGCTCCTCGCCTCGTCCATCGAGGAGCTCCTCGTCGCGTGGTCGAAGGGCAAGACGACCATCCACGAGCTCGACGGCGGCGAATTTCCGGGGATCACACCTGCGGGGCGAAAGGCGCTCTCCACGTGGCTCAAGGAGCAGAAGGTCACGGTGCCGAAGGGCCCCGACTTCGACCTCGACCTCTTCCTCGAGGACCACGCGCCGGCGGTCGTGGCTCCGCCGGCCACCGCCGGCAAGCCGGTGAAGGATCTGCCGCCGAAGCTCGCCGCCATCGTCGACCTGGTCGGACGACGCGTCGACGATCCCCTCATCGTGAAGCTCGTGACGACGGACTGGAAACGAAAGCTCCGCGCCACGACGACGGAGACCGACCGGTCCGACTGGATCGCTGCGCCCAAGAAGCACGGCGTCGGCGGCATCGGGATCTCGCACGAGGTCTGGCACGACCTCTATCCGCCGGTCGCGAAGACGGCGCGCGCGTTCATCCCGTATGTCACGGAGATCCCGCTCGCGACCGACTGGCCGGACAAGGACCTGCCCTTCGGGCTGACCTGGAAATCGGACGCGGACGCCCTCACGCGTGCGCTCGGCGCGCCGCGTCGAGTCCGCGCGAGCCTCGACGACGACGAGTCCGAGACGCACTGGAGGCGCGCGCTCGATCCGGCGCGCGGCATCGAGCTCGCCGCGACGATCCGACCCAAGGGCCTCCAGCTCGACGTCATCATCGGCGAGTCTCATGACCTCGTCTCGCCGGAGCTCGTCCCCGGCCATCGCGACGAGCTCGGCGTCTTCCTCGCGTGGGCGATCGCGCGCGGCCTGCTCGACGAGAAGCGCTTCACCCCCCACGCTTCCCTCATCGCGGCCATCTCGAAGCGCAAGACGGCCGGGACGGCGCTGGTCGACGCGGCGCTCGCGCGCGGGCTCTGGTGGGATCACTTCCGCGATCTCCCGGGCGGCGCCTTCGGGCTGCGCGACCGCCTCTGGCACTACTTCACGGGCGACCCGACGTTGACCGGGGACCTCTGCAAGCTCTTCGGAAGGCGAAAGAACGAGCACGGCCACTCCGTACCGACAGTGCCGAGCGACAGCTGGGCCGCGGTCGATCGCGCGTCGAAGGTCCTCGACGAGCGCTTCGCGGCCTGGGTGCGCTGAGCACTCAAACGTAGTCGCAGCGCGCGCCGTTCACGTAGGCGCAGCCGCGGCCGTCGCGCTTCGCGAGGTAGAGCTGCGCGTCGGCGGTGGCGAAGAGCGCCTCGAGCGCCGCGCAGCTCCCGGGCCAGGTCGCCCCGCCGATCGAGAGCGAGATCCCGTCCGCATGCGCCGCGGCGCCGATCCGGCGCACGGCAGCGGTGAGCTGCTCGACGCCCGCGTCCGGCAGGAGCGCGACGAACTCGTCGCCGCCGTAGCGCGCGAGCACGTCGTGCGTGCGAAGCGAGGCGAGGAGCTCACCGAGCGATGCGCAGGACAGCGTCGCCCGCCTCGTGCCCGCGCGAGTCGTTCGTGGTCTTGAAGTAGTCGACGTCGACGATCACGAGCGACAGGCTCGCGCGGGAGCGCGCGGAGCGTGAGCGCTCCTCTTCGAGCCTCGTCTCGAACGCACGCCGGTTGAGGACGCCCGTGAGCGCGTCGGTGCGCGCGTGCTCGGCGACGCGCGCCAGGAGCGAGAGGTTCTCCCAGACGAGCGCGGTCTGATCGACGTAGAGCCGGACGTGCTCGAGCTGGTCCTTCGTGAGGCGCTCGCGGGAGTAGCAGTTGTCCGCGAAGATGAGGCCGAGGAGCTGTCCGCGCGTCCGCACCGGCGCGAGCACCATCTCGCCCGACGCCCCGAGCCGCGCGAGCTCCGCGTTCACGGGCGTGGCGCGGTCGAAGCGCACGTCGTCTCGCTCCTCGTCGAGCGCGAGGCGCACCTCGTCGTCGCCCGCGCCCGGGACGAGCATCGTCGACTGGATCCGCTGCTGGAAGCGTGTGTCGAAGCGGCGCTCCGCGTAGTCGTCGATGAGCCGCTCGATCGTCATGCCCTCGAGCTCGATCGCCTCCCAGATGCGGTGCGCCTCGGCGTCGTCGTAAGGCCCGATCGCCTTCGCGCCAGCGAAGCCGCTCTTCGCCGCGTCCCACATGAAGAGCGCGGCGCGATCGAACGAGAGGCCGTAGCCCGAGGTGATCCCGGCGAGCATGAGGTAGAGCGCCTCGTCGACGTCGGTGGAGGCGAGCATGCGCGCCGTGATCTGGCGGAGCGTCGTGAGGCTCGACGACTGGAACGCCAGGCTCTCGAGGAGGTGAGTGACGTCGCTCGGGTCGAACAGCGCGCCGAGCATGCGTGTGAGGAGCCCGCGGAGCTCACCGGCGAGCGCCGAAGCGTCGAGCTCGAGCCGCTTCTCGCCGACCGAGAGCGTGATCGCGACCGCGCGCGAAGGCTCGGCCCCCGCGACCTCGCCGAGCCGGAGCCGCGCGCCCTCGAGGGCGAGCTTCAGGAGCTGTCGTGCGCCGATCGGGATCGCGCCGGGATCCTCCGGCAGCGTCGCGTCGAGCCGGACCGGCTGCGGCAGGCGTCCGACCGCGCCCCGCAGATGAGGCGCGACCGAGACCATCCGGACCTGCCGCTCGATCTCGGGAGACACGAGGTCCATTCCGTCGAGTGTACGTCACTCCACTGGCTCGTCATCCTCCAGGCGCGGCCCTGCGCTGGGACGCGATCGCCTCCTCGAACGCAGCGAGGAACGCGGGATCCGCGACGTTCGCTCCGCTTCCGAGCCGGCGCCGGACGAGGAGCGCGTGATTGTCGGCGAGCACCTCCTCGGGGTGAATCGTGTACCGGGTGTTCCGTCCGATCCGCTTCGCCCAGTCCGTGGTCTTCGCCTCGATGACGACGGGCGCTCCCCGAGCGTCGCGTAGGGCGGCGCCAGCAACCGGGTCGATCGCGAGCAGCGACACCGTTGCCGCATCGAACACGGACGCGCGCCCGATCACCTCGGCGAGCGGCGCGACGCACGTGAGGAGCGGGACCACCGCGTGATCGCCGAGGCGGAGGTAGTGGCCGAGGCGATGGGCGTCGGGGTTGGTCATCCGCCGCGCGTCGAGCTCGATCGGCGGCGCGATGGGCGCGATGGCGGTGAAGCCGAGGAGCGCGTAGGTCGCGTCCCGGAGCGCGGGCGAGGACCGCGTCGCGACGTGGAACAGCTCGTGAGCGAGGAGGTAGATCGCGCGATCGCCGCGGAAGCTCGCGACGCGCGCCGCGGGGAGGATGATCGCGTTCGCGCGCGTGTACGCGTGGTCGCGCTCCTCGCGCCCGGTCGTCTTCACGACGAGCACCTCGGCGGGCAGCATCGGGCCGAGCCCGCGGGCCCCGCGCGCGACCGCCTCGATCGCGGGCTCCCACGCCGCCGCCTCGTCCGGGGTGAACTCCGTCGCCTGCTCACCGAGGAAACGGCGGAGCTCCGCGTCGGACACGGGCTCGGTCGTGCGCAGGCGGAAGGAGCGATCGAAGCCGCCGAGCGCGCGCGTGAAATCGTCCTCTGCGCCGAGGATCGTGCGCCCTTCCTCCACGGTCGCGAGCCGGACGAGCGTCATCGCCGCCGCGCCGCGAGGCCGCTCGCAACCGCCGTCATCGTCGCCCCCGGCTCGAGGCCGGCGCGAGCGTCCGCTGCGCCAGCCCTACGCGCGGAGAGCGCGACGAGAAGAGAGATCGGGAACGTGAGGGCCTCGAGCTTGATCAGGCGGCGCAGCCTAGTGCAGGCCCCGCGGTCGGGTCGCACAGATCGTTGCCTTCTGCCCCCCGAGCCTGTCGACACACGGAAATCACTACGGAATCGTCCGAGCGCCGACTTCGGTCGCGCCGGCGCGCCCCCCCTCCCCCCGAACGGGGGGGTGGCGATGAGTCATGCGCCCAACTACGGTCGATGGTCATGGGGCGGCGCGCGATCTCGTTGGGGCTGTTGCTTGTCGGATCCATCCTGAGCGCGTGTGGCGACGACGATGACGCCGGCAACACTGCGCCGGCAAACGGAGCCGACGCTTCGACGGTTGGCGCGGATAGCGGCACGCCCCCTCCCATCTCGCCGACCGATGCCGGACAGGATGCCGACCAGCCACGTCCGCCGGGTGCGGATCGCAAGAGCGCGAAGATCGGGCCTGCGGGCGGAACGCTCACCTCGGCCGACGGAAAGTTCGTTCTCACCGTGCCGGCGGGGGCGCTGGCCGTGGAAACGGAGCTCTGGATCGAGTCGACGGACAAGACGGGCATTGGCCCGGAGTGGGCCCCCGTGCTCGAGAAGGCGAAGATCCAGGCCTACGAGCTCGGCCCGTCCGGCACGACCTTCACCACGCCCGCGCATGCGGCGCTCGACCTCGGCACCAACCCCGCCAAGTCGGCCCCGTTCGAGCAGATCCTGACCGCTTCGAACGGTGTGCTCGAGCGACTGAAGAACAGCACGTACGAGATCGCAGCGGACGGCAAGCGGACCTTCAAAGGCGACATGGCTCACTTCTCGCCCGTCGTACGCGCGTACGAGATCGGCGACGCCGCGTTCAACTACACCGCGACGGGCCCGTCGGAGACCGACTACAACGCTGCCTTCGAGATTCAGTATCGGGTCACACCGATCGGCGCGTCGACGGTGAACGAGAAAGAGGCCATTTACGAGCACCACCCCCTGCCGGCGACGATCACGAAGACGACGCCCGACACGGGCAATCTCATCGAAGTGGGCGGCGCCGGTGAGTACGGAGCCAACGGCGCCTACTTCTGCAACTACCCCGCCGGGACGGGCAGCCAGCCCGTGATGATCGGGAATCGTCTCAGCTTCTACGGCTCCGACCATGGATTCTTCGACACCATCATCGGCGACCCGACGGTCGTGTCGGCCACCATCGAGGTGGAGCACACCTGCAAGCCGCAGCTCCTCAATCTATCCGTCGTCGGAATCGTCGGCAGCGGGCGCGTCAAGGGAGAGGTGACGAAGCCCGGAGATCCCGACCACCCGACGACGGTGATCGACTGCGACGCGGAGGGCGGGACGTGCACCGCAAAGGTCGGGGCCCTCTCCGGCACCGACTTCTACGCCACCCCGAGCCTGGGCTGGGTCTTCGACCAGTGGACCTCGGCGACCGATCCGCTCACGACCCCGGAGTCGCTCAACGACTACCTCTTCTTCATCGGTCATCCGCCCTTCACGAAGGACCGCACGGTCACGGCGACGTTCGTGCAGGCGTCGAAGCTCCAGATCACGTTCGCGGGCGACGGGAGCGGAAAGGTCGTCGAGCTGACGGATCCCGTGAACATCGACTGTGCGTCGGCGGCGCCCACGGTCAAGTGCTCCGAGGATCTGAAGCAGAACGGCGAGCGAACCATCACCGCCGTTTCCGACGCGGACTCCACCTTCGAAGGCTGGGGTGGTGCGGTCTCGGGGACCCAGACCTCCGTCCTCGCCAAGGTCGGCGCCCCCGGCACGACGACGACCGCCATCGCGACCTTCAAGAAGAAGACCTTCATCGACCCGCGAACCGCGGACTACATCGGGCAGATGACGAAGAAGGCCGACCCGAACGGCCACGATCCGTTCATCTGGAACGTCGGCGCGGGCAAGTCTGTCACGCTTCACGTCAACGTCGACGCCGCGAGCCACGCGACCATCACCGCGGTGACCGCGTTCTCGCCTTCACCGTGGGCCACGCTCACATGCACCATCGACGGCGCGGGCAACTGCACCGCCACCGGGACCGCGACGATGGCCGGCCACGCGAACACGCCCGTCGTCGCGACGTGCAACTTCTCGGGCTCGAGCTTCAACTGCACCGCGATCAAGTGCGGCGACGACAACGGCAACACGCTGCCGAACGGCCCGATCACGTATCAGTGGCCAGGCGCGAAGGCCCCGTAGCGGAGCCCGCCATACTCGAGGTGAGCGCGCGAGGCGCTCGGCGCTGACCGGGTCGTCCGGAAACGGTGGGTCGTTCGGACACGCCCCTTGGATCGCGCGAATCGGGGCGCCGGGATGGCACGCCGGATGCTCCATGCCTCGAGCATGTGTGACGTCGACTGGGATGAAGACGAGGAAGACACGATCCCCGCGAGGAGCCTCCGGCCTGCGCGCGTTCTCATTGCCGACGATGACGAAGCGCTGCGCTTCCTGCTGACGACCCGCCTCGTGGACGAGGGGTACCAGGTCACGGAGGCCGAGTCGGGCAACCATGTCCTCCTTCGCATTCGCGAGCGGCGTCGCGCGGTCCCGGACCTACCTCCGTTCGACCTCGTCCTCCTCGATCAGCGGATGCCGGACGGGGTCGGGCTCGACGCGGTCCGCGCCATCCGTGCGCAGGGGGAACGATTTCCGATCATTCTCATGACCGCTTTTCCGGATCCCGCCCTCCTCGAAGAGGCCGAACGTCTCCTCGTCCCCATCCTCGCAAAACCCTTTCCCCTCTCCAAGCTGAGCCGATTGGCGGCGCGCTCGATCCATGCTCGGAACCAACTCCCTGAATGAGCTCACCCGGCGCTACCACGTCGAGGTCGCGCTGGTCCTCCTCGTCCTGGCGACGGCGGGCGACTATGCGACGGGCGCGGACATCGGGTTCACGCTGCTCTACCTGGTGCCGATCGGGGTCGCGACCTGGTTCCGGAGCCGCCGCTTCGGCCTCGCCATCGCGCTCGCGGCGACGGCATGCGGGACGTGGTCGGCCGCCGCTGGTGGCGCCGGGTGGTTCTCCGTCGCCTGGAACCAGGCGAGCGCGCTCGGGATCTTCGTCTCGGGGATCGTCCTTTTGGCCCGGCTGCGCGCCACCCTCGACGAGGAGCGGCGGAAGCGAACGGCGGCGATCGCCCAGCTCCGTCACGCGGAGCGGCTCAATGTCATCGGGACGCTCGCCGCGGGCGTCGCTCACGAGCTCGGCACGCCGCTCAGCGTCATCTCCGGAAACGCCGAGCTCATCGATACCTGCAACGTCACCTACGAGCGCGTGCATCGCTCCGCGCAGACGATCCTCCAGCAGACCCAGCGGATGACGGCGATCATCTCGCATCTCCTCGAGTTCGGTCGTCGGGGCGGCGCGAATCGCGAGTGGACCGACGTGCGGGCCCTCATCACGCGAACGGCCACGCTGCTCGACACGCTCGCCGCGAAGGCCGGCTGCGAGATCCGGCCGCCCGCCTCGACGGACGAGCTCTGGATCTGGGTGAATCGCGGGGAGGTCGAGCAGGTGCTCGCGAACCTGGTCGTGAACGCGGTGCAGGCGTCGCCCGCGGGCGGTGCGGTGCGGATCGACTGCGAGCGGGCCGTCTCTCACGGCCGCCCGATCGTCGCCCTCAGCGTCGAGGACGATGGCTGCGGCATCGCACCGGAAGACCTCCCACACATCTTCGACCCGTTCTTCACGACGAAGGGCGTCGGACACGGAACCGGTCTCGGCCTGTCCGTGAGCTTCGGCATCGTGGAGGACCACGGGGGCGTCATCCACGTGAAGAGCGAGCGCGGTCACGGTAGCCGGTTCGTCGTGGAGCTGCCCATCGGCGAAGCCGCTCCGGAGCTCAACGAAGCGCCGACGCCACCGCCTGTCGCAGCCTCTCGAGCGGAAACGGCTTCCTGAGGATGTCGGCCGCGAGCGCGCCCGCCCGCCACTCGACCTCTCGGTTGGGAAACGCCGTCATCAGCAGGACGGGGAGGTGCCAGTGCGCATCGCGGACGCCTTTCAACATGTCGAGCCCGCTCATCACCGGCATCTGCACGTCCGAGACGATGAGGTCGGGCATGAGCTCCTCCGCGCGCGAGCAGCGCGCGAGCAGCACGAGGAGCCGCCCGCCGTCGGCCACCTCCACGACCTCGTGGCCCTGCTCGCGCAGCGCGGTGGCGACGAGCTCGCGCAGGTCGGCATCATCCTCGGCGACGACGATTCGCTTTCGCATGCGACACCGCGAAGCAGAGAGCGTGCCGCTCGAAGAGAAGGAGGCGCGATGAGGGAGAGGGTGCTCGTGATCGACGACGACGCGGCGATGTGCGAGATGCTCGCGCTCCGTCTGACGGGTCGTGGGCTCGACGTGACGACCCGCACGAGCCCCGTCGAAGCGGTCGACATCGTCGGCCGTGAGGACTTCGATGTGGTCGTCGCAGACGTGACGATGAAGCGCATGTCGGGCCTCGAGCTCTGCCGTCGCATCCTCGAGCTCCGGCCGAATCAACCGGTGATCCTGATGACCGCCTTCGGAACGATGGACACCGCCATCCAGGCGATCCGCGCCGGCGCCTACGATTTCCTGCCGAAGCCGTTCGAGCTCGCTCAGCTCGTCCTCGCCATCGAGCGCGGCGCCGCGCTGGCGCGGCTGAAGGCGGAGGTGCAGCGGCTGCGTCAGGCGGTCGAGGCCTCGCGATCGTTCGACGCGATCGTCGGGGCGAGCGCGACGATGACCGAGCTCTACGCGCTCCTCGAGAAGGTGGCGACCTCGGACGCCCCCGTCCTCGTCACGGGCGAGAGCGGCACCGGCAAGGAGCTCGTCGCGCGCGCGCTGCATCAGAAGGGACCGCGGGCGAGAGGCCCGTTCGTGGCCGTGAACTGCGCGGCGATGCCGGAGGCGCTGCTCGAGAGCGAGCTGTTCGGTCACGTGAAAGGCGCGTTCACGGACGCGAAGAGCACCAAGCCTGGGCTCTTCGTCTCCGCGAACGGCGGCACCATCTTCCTCGACGAGATCGGCGAGCTTCCGCTCGGGCTCCAGCCGAAGCTCCTTCGGGCCCTGCAAGAGCGCACGGTGCGCCCCATCGGCGGCGGCGCCGAGGTGCCGTTCGATGCGCGCATCCTGACGGCGACGAACCGCGATCTCGAGACGATGGTGGAGGAGCGCACCTTCCGCGAAGACCTGTTCTTCCGCATCAACGTCATCCAGGTGCTCCTGCCGCCGCTCCGGGCACGCGGAGGCGACACGCTCCTCCTCGCGCAGCACTTCCTCGAGCGCATCGCGGCGCGGACGCGCAAGCGGGTCGTGGGCATCGCGCCCGACGCGGCCCAGAAGCTGATGACCTACTCGTGGCCCGGCAACGTGCGCGAGCTCGAGAACACGATCGAGCGCGCGGTCGCGCTCGCGTCGTTCGACACCATCGTGGTCGGGGACCTGCCCGACAAGGTGCGAAGCCATCGCGCGGCGCTCCCCGTCGATGGTGCAGAGGAAGGCGCCCCGCTCGTGACGCTCGACCAGATGGAGCAGCGCTACGTCACGCACGTCCTCGCGTCGGTGGCGAACAACAAGAGCGCCGCCGCGCGCATCCTCGGCATCGAGCGGAAGACGCTCTACCGCATGCTGCAGCGCTGGGGCCTCGGCACGGACTGAGCGTCGCGTTCGCGCGCGGCGCGGGAGGGGCGCGTCAGCGCGGGACAGGCGCGTCGGCCGGATCGAGGAGGCCGCCCCGCGAGCGCCACGTCAGCCGCGCCTCGTCGCTTCGGGCGTCACCTTCCCCACGCTCGCGTACGTATGAATTCGGGCATGGTTTGTCGAGGGGCGGATCGAGGAGCTCGGGGGGCTCGGGGGCGGCTCGGGCCTCGCACCGACCTCCTTTCTTGCTGCGACCGTCTCGACCTGGGGCGCAGCAGGCGATCCGGCTTGCTGCAGAGGTCCTCCTCCCGCTCCACTCGCGGCGCCGCCAGACGAGCTCGCGCGGGAGCCGTCGGCGGACCCTCCGATCGCTCGTTCGCGAGGTCGAAGCTTGCCGGCACCCGCAAACGGAAGCGTGCGGAAGGGTAGGCCCGGCGGATGCAAGTGGTGCGGGTATGAAACGCGTCCACGTCGTTCTCGCCGCCGTCGTGCTCGGCCTCTTGTCCGCCTGCCACGACCCTGGCCTCGGAGCGCCGCCCGAGGTCCCGCCGCCTCCGCCGCACGATCCCGAGGGCGCGCGGCCACTCGAGCCCGAGCCGGAGCCGGAGCCGGTCGCGCCCCCTGCGGTCGGCTCGACCACGACGACGTCTGCGGAGCCGACCCCGCCCGCGAGCACGGTGACGATCACGCCGGCAGCGCCGCCGCCGTTGACGGAGCGAACCGCGACGTACGCGACGGGCCGCTGGGTCTACGCCGACGGCCATGGCTGGATCTGGGTGCCGAACGACGCGGGGAACGCCGTCGTCGACGGCGTCCCTTACGTCTACCTGTACACCCCCTCGTACGGCTGGAGCTGGTACGTCTCGCCGTGGGGCTACGGGCCGTACGTCTACGGCGTCTGGGTCCTTCATCCGTGGCGGCCGGCGGGCTGGCGCGGCGCCTGGGTCGCGCGTCCCGGCGTCGTCTACCGGATCGGCGGCGCGTATCACGGCCACGGCCACGGCGGCTATCACCCACCGCCGCCGGCGCATCGCGGTCACCACCGCTGAGCCCCGAGCGATCGTCGGGCGCAGGCCGCGGATCCGCTTCGTCCCGAGCGCCACACGCGAGCACGTGCTCGCGCGCCAGTGCCCTTCCACGCGCGGGCGCGCGTGAGGCGGATCCTCGGCTCCGATGGTCTTCTCGAGGCCGGATTCGTGGTGCCTCTCAGCGAATCGAATCGATGGTATCGGGCCGCGCTCGCGGCGACGGGCATTCGCTTCGTCTTGATCCTGGGCCGTGCCCTCGTGCCGGGCCATGCGCGCTCCGCCACGGATCAAGCCAAGCTCGATGCGTTGACGAAGGAGTTCCGAGAGCGCGCGGAGCTCGAGGCCGAACGGTCGGCGAGCGCGCTCGCCTCGCCGGAGGTGCGGACCGCGCACGTCGTCTATTCGACGGGCTGATCCGCGTGCGTCTGCTCGCTCCGCCGTGACGCGTCGCGGGTCAGCCGGTGCGGGTGTCGAGCTGGAAGTCGAACGGGATGCACACCGCAGTGTTCTCGACGAGCAGGTCGAGGAGATCCGTCGAGGTGACGAGCCCGACGAGGCGCGTGTCGGCGACGATCGGCACCGAGTCGATCTTCTCCTCGGTCATGATCTTCGCGAGCTCACCCACCGACGTCTCGGGTCCGCAGGTGCGAGGATTCACCGTCATCACGTCCTCGACGTGGCGTCGTACGAACGTGAGCTCACCGTTCGGCTGCGGCGTCCCCAGCCGGAGGAGGTCGCGGTCGGAGAGGATGCCGACGAGCTTGCCGCCGTCCACGACGGGCAGATGCCGGATCTTCTCGCGCTGCATGATGGTCCAGCAATGCGTGATCAGGAGCGATGGTGGGATGGTGATGACCTCTCGCTTCAGGCGCACCTGCACTTGCATCCCGGGCCTCGAGGCAAGGGCCGCGCCGCGCACGTTTCCGCCACGGATCCGCGGGTCGCCGCGTTTCGAACGCAAGACGTGCGCGCCTCTGCAGAATTTCTGCGCCGCTCGCCGGTGTCGCCCGCATGGTGCTAGATCATGAGCGGATTTGCCGCTGATGCGCGTCTCTCCGCTCACTTCGCTCGCCTTCCTCGTCGTCGCCTGCGCTTCGGCCGCGGAGACCACGCCTGGCTCGCCCGCGGTCGACGCGGGACCGCCCACCGTCTCGCCCGAGGCGTGCGGCACGCGTTGCGTCGCAAAGGCTCAGTCGTGCGGAGCTCCCGCGGCGCAGGCGGGCCAGATCTGCGCGTCGATCTGCGCCACCGCCGTCACGGAGGCGCAGGCCGCGTGCCTCGAGGGCAAGAGCTGCGTGGACCTCATCGCCGCGGGAGGGGGCGCCACGCTCTCCACGATCTGTCCCGGCCTCGATCCCGCTCCGGCCTCGCCGTCCGGGCCCACGTCCGTCCCGGCGCAGCTCACGATCGCGGCCGCGATCCCGGACGGCTACCTCGTCCGGCGCACCGACGCGGGCCCGATGCGGTCCTCGCTCTTCAACATCGCCGGTCCGCCGATCTTCTTGCCGGCGCCGGCGGGCGGCGCTCTCCCCGCGCTCGCGAAGCGGGTCGACGCGACCGTGATCTCGCCGCCGCGGAACGGCTGCGAGTCGGTCTTCAATGTCACGATCTCGGCGACGCAGCTCGCCGTGAGCACGTCGGGCGTCGACGTCCTCCCGGACACGAAGTGCGCCGACTTCATCGACGCCGTCGCCGCTCGAGGCGTGACGTTGACCTTCGATCGGGTGGCGTGGAGCGGCTCCACGCACCTCCTCGACCGCGAGGAGACGTCGACGGTGACGGTCGTCTTGCGAAGACTCTCGAGCGACTGATTTCGCTACCCTCGGCCCATGCGGCGCCGCTCCGTGCTCGTCCTCGGTTCGCTCCTCGCGTGCGGCGCGCCACCGGCGCACGGGCCTGGCGGCGCGCCCGCGCCCGCGCCGGGGTCCGCCTCCGCGCCCGCGCCCGCGTCCGCGTCCGCCCCCGCGCCCAGGCTCCCCCAGGAGGGAGCCGCGCCGACGCCGTCGCAGGCCAAGCCTGGCCCGCCGGTGAAGAAGCTCGTCGCGGCGCCCGGTCATACGTGCGCGCTCCTCGTCTCGGGCGAGGTCGCCTGCTGGGGCGGCGGGATCGGGCCGGTCGTGAACGGCGCCCGCACCAGCGTGAAGCATCCGCGTGTCATCCCTCGCATTCGTGACGCGATCGACGTCGCGACGGGCCTCTACCACACGTGCGCGGCGCGTTCGGATGGCAAGGTCCTCTGCTGGGGCTGGGACTCGGAGGGCGAGCTCGGCGGCGGCGAGCCGCCCAGCGTCGATGACGAGCCCGTCCTCGTGCCGAAGCTCGACGATGTGGTCGAGCTCGCCTCGCGCGCGAATCACACGTGCGCGCGACGGCGCGACGGGCACGTCCTCTGCTGGGGAAAGAACGACACCGGCCAGCTCGGACGTGCGCCGGGCAAGGACCCGATGGGCCCGTCGCGCGTCACCGGCGTCGTCCTCGTCCCCAATCTCACGGATGCGGTCGAGATCGTGACCTCGCACACGCGGAGCTGCGCGCGACGCGCGAATGGCCGGGTCGTGTGCTGGGGCGAGCCGCTCCCCGGGACCGCGCCCGTGGCCCGCGGCACGCTGCAGTCCTTTCCCGACGTCACGGACGCGGTGGGCCTCGCCGCCGACGGCGTGACGTGCGTCGTTCGCGCGAACGGAGAGGCCCAGTGCCTGGGAGGCATGGCGCACGGATCGGTCGGCCCCGGCGGCCCGCCGCCCCCGAAGCGTCCGATGGCGGCCAAGGAGATCACGAGCCTCGCGCTCGGCGGCGCCGCGGAGTGCGCGGTCACCCGCGCCGGCGCCGTCCTCTGCTGGGGAGAGGGCGTCTCGGGTGAGCTCGGTGACGGCACGACGAAACCGCATGACGCGCCGGCGCCCGTCGCCGGCGTCACCGACGCCACGCAGGTCGTCGCGAGCTGGAATCACATGTGCGCGCTACGCAAGAATCAGCAGGTCGTCTGCTGGGGCGCCAACAACGAAGCTCAGCTCGGCATCGGTCTCGACGATATCGAACGAACGCCTTTTCTCGTTCCGGGAGTGAGCGCCGCGAAGGTCGCCGTCGGATATAGCCAATCGTGCGCGATCGATAGTTCGATGAAGGCGCTTTGCTGGGGACACGACGTCACGATAGACCAGTATCTCACCGCGAGCACCCCACGCGAGGTCCCCGGGCTGGGCGCGGTCACCGAAATAGCGCTCGGATTCGGCCACGGCTGCGCGCTCGCTCCGGCCGGAGGCGCCACCTGCTGGGGGAGCCCGAGCCATCTCGGCGCGCAGCTGCCTTACAAGAACGAGACCGCCGCTCATCCCATCAGCGGCGTCACGGACGGAACGACGCTCTCCACAGGAGAGTCCCATTCGTGCGTGCGGCGAAGAGACGGTACGGCGGTCTGCTGGGGCCAGAATCGCGAGGGACAGCTCGGCGACGGGACGAAACGCCCGAGCCTCTCTGCGGTCCCCGTGAAAGGGCTCACCGACGCGGTCGACGTGCGCTGCGGAAACGACCATACGTGCGCGCTTCGCACGAATGGCGACGTCGCATGCTGGGGCTCGAACGACGCGGGGCAAGTCGGCGTGTTCGAGCCGAGCGGTGATCCGAGCCCGGCCCCCAGCGCGCCCGTCGCGGTCACGCCGATCCGCGGCGCGACCGCCATCGCCGCCGGAGCCACGCATACGTGCGCCATCGTCGGCGGCAAGGTGACGTGCTGGGGCCACGACCATCACGGGAGCATCGTGTGCTCGCACGGCGCCCAGCCGGGATGTCGCGGCCAGCGCTTCATCGACGTCCCGAGCATCGATGATGCGACCGCCATCTCCGCCGGTGGTCACAAGACGTGTGTGCTCCGGCGCGGCGCTCCTTCGAGCGTGACGTGCTGGTCCCGGGCGCTCGCGCAAGAGACCGACCTCCGCGAGACTCCGCTCTCGTCTCCTTCCGCGTTCGCCGTCGAGGGCGAGCACGTCTGCGCGGTCAGCCAGGGCCGCGCCGCGTGCTGGGGAAGAAATGAAGCCGGCCAGATCGGTGCGCCGCCGCCTTATCGAACGAGCGCGACTCCGGTCGTCTGGTGACGCCCGTCCGTCCCCACCCCTCCCGCCGGCTCCGGCGCACCCGCACCTACATCGCCCATGGTTGGTCCAGCGCCTTCGAACCATGTCCGATAAGCTCACGCGAGAGACGGCGGAGGACCGATGTCGCAAGGAGAGGACGGTGGCAGCCCGAAGATGCCGGCAGCACCGCCACGGCCGAAACCTTCGGTGCCAGGCGCGGCGCGCGCGAAGCCGCCGCCGCCGCCCGCCGCCTCGAAGCCGAAGCTTCCTCCGCCGACGGCGTCGAATCCATTTCTACCCCCGACGCCGTCTCCGGAGTCCGCGCGCAGGATCGACGCGGGCTGGCTCGCGCTCGAGGACGCCACAGAGCACCTCGAGCCTGGGAGCACGGACGGGATCGTGGCGGCGACGCCCGCGGAGCCACCCGCGCCTCCTCCTGCGCCCGCAGCGCCCGCGCCGATCCCTGCGTTCGTTGCCCCGGCGGAGGCAGCGCCAGTCGCGCCCGCCGCGACGCCCGACGTCGAGCCGCCGAAGCCGGCCGACACGGACACGGCGCCCGAGTCCGTCCCCTTCAAGAAGAAGTCGCGCGGCAAGACGTTCGCGTTCTTGCTCCTCGCGGTCGTGCTCCTCGGCGGCGGAGCGTTCGCGTATCAGCAGCAGCAGAAGGCGGAGCGCGAGGCGAGGCTGCGCGCGGCCACGCCTCCGCCGACGCAGACGACGGCGGAGCCCGTGCTCAGCTACGAGCCCCCGCCACCGCCCACGCACACGCCCGATCCGCCGCCGAGCGCCTCGGTCGCGCCGGCGAAGCCCGCCACCGGCACCGGCGGCGCGGCGCCCGCCGTGAGCATCGACCCGGCGTCGCGCTCCTATCTCGACGCCACGGCGCTCCCCGCGGGACGAAAGATCATCGTCGACGGCCGCGTCGTCGGGACGGCGCCGCGCAAGGTGCCGCTCCGCTGCGGCGTGCACCGTGTCCAGATCGAGGACCAGGCGCCGGAGAGCATCGACTTCCCGTGCGGCGGCGAGGTCAATTTCACGGAGTGAGACACGACGCATCACCCCGGAGTCTCCCCCGCCCGAACATCGTGGCGTAGGTTCACGAGCGCGATGGACTGGCACTGCCTTGGTCACGCGATGTGGCTCGCCGAGGCGAGCGGTCTCCGCCTCCTCTTCGATCCGCTGCTCGACGACGCTCATCATGGCGGCGTCTTTCGCGTGTTTCCTGGGCGTACCATCGACGCGGCCGCGCTCCGCCCCGACTTCGTCTTCGTCTCGCATCGGCACCCGGATCACTTCGATCCACGGAGCTTGCGTCGACTCGCCGAGCTCGATCCCGACTCGGTCCTCGTCACACCCGATCCGCTGGTGGGAGAGATCGCGGAGCTGGTCGGCTTTCGCTCCGTCCGGCTCGTCGGCGCCGAGACGACGATCGATCTCGACGGCCCGCGCCTGGTGACGACGCCCTCCCCTCACGCCACGGATCCCGAGTGGGGCCTCCTCGTCGCGACGGAGGACGGCGTGGTGTGGAATCAGGTCGACACGTCGCTCGGACGCGCCGACGACGTCGAGCGCTTCTTCGAGACCGCCGCCCTCGCCCTCGCCCGACCGCGCGCGAAGCTCGTCACGCTCGCTCTCGCCCGCTGGCAGCCGCTCCTCGAGGTCGCCGCATTCACGGCGGGAGACATCGGCTTCCCGTTCGAAGCGTACGCCGCGGAGCTCGAGCACGTCGTCGCGGTCGACCCGGCCGTCGTCTGTCCGTCGGCGGCGGGCGCGTGCCACGCCGCCCCTTTCGCGGCGTCGAACGCGCTCGTCTATCCGCTCGGCGAGGCGCGTTTCGCGCGCGACCTGAAGCGCCGCGCCCCAGCGATCGACATCGTCGAGAACGTCGTCGGCGCCACGTACCGGGTGCGGGACGGACGCGTCGAGGTCGACACGCGCGGAGCGATCGCGAGCGGTCTCGTCGCCGGCGTCCAGAGCGACATCGCCGATCCTCGCGATTACCGGCCGCTCGCCGTCCCGGAGCTCGTCGATCCGGGCGCGCGCGGCGAGCGCGAGGTCGCGCTCGTGGCGCGCATCGAGCGCTGGGTGAACGACGAGCTCCGGCCCGCGCTCGACGCGCAGCCGCCGTTCGCGCGCCTCCTCGAGGTGGTGCTCCCCAGCGAGACGCGACGCTATCCGTTCGGCGGCAGCGCGGACGCATGGGACCTGCGATGTGCGGTCGCCGGCTCGCTCCTCGTCGAGGTCCTCGACGGCCGCCTCCACTGGGGCGATCTCCTCCTCGCGGGCATGCTCCGCGGGGCCACGCGTGCCTACACGATCGACGCGCACGGCTTGCGTCGTGCGCCCGAGCAGCCGCTCTTCGTCTACCACGCGCTGTCTTACGAGGAGAGCGCGCGCCGCGCCGCTTTCTCGTCCGCTCGTCCTTGAGGCCGTTTACCCTCTCGTCATGGGAGACGATCCGAAGAAGAAGGCCGTCGACGAGACCCGTCGTCTCATCCTCGCGCGCCGCGCATCGTTCGTCGCCGCTGCGCTCGCGAGCGTCGCCTGCCAGAAGGAGCCGGTCGAGCCGCCGCAGCCGTGCCTCTCCATCATGTACACGCCCCCCGACGACGCGAGCTCTCCGCCCGTCGCGCCGGTCGAGTCCACGCCGGCCGTTGCTTCCACGACCGAGCCACCGCCGCCGCCGCCCGCGGACGCCGGAGCACCGCCCCCGCCGCGCCCGTGCCTCAGGGTCCGCCCGGCCCCGACCGTCTGCTTGAAGGTTGCCCCCCCGAGCAACGACTCCAAGTGACCGGTGGCTCAGCCCCACTGATGCGACGTGGCCTTCACTCCATCGAGCTCGTGGTCGAGCGCCATCGCGGCGAGGTCGACCTCCGCCTTCTGACCCTCGAGGTGACGTCGAAACTCGACGTACGCCCCATCGAGGACCTTCGTGGCGGTGCTCATCGCGGTCATGCAAGCGATGACCGGTGGCGGGCCTGAGTATCGATCCGCGGCGAAGCGGTTCGCCGAGCCGAGATGGTCGATGAGCTTCGAGGCGCTGCTGTTGAGCGGCGCTGGAATGGCTTCAGGCCCCGACCAACGAGCGACCCTCACCGTCGCATCGAGTGACTCCACGAGCGAGTTGAGCGCTTTGCGAAACGCCTTCACACGCTGATCGTTCAAAGGAACTCCTCGGGGATCGGCTGCGGTCCCGGAACGATCCCGGCGATGTCCGGATCGACGCCGGGCTCCGTCACCACGCGCGCGCTGGGCTCGGCGCGCCGCTGGCGCTTCTTCTCGTTCTTGTCACGCTGCTTGTCGAGGCGAGCGCGTTCCTTCTGTCTTTTTTGAAATGTCGTGCTGGATGCCATGCTGAGTCACCTCTTGCTGGAACAGATGTAGGCCGCGTGAGACGCGGCTCCCGCCCCCGCAACGAGCGACGACGAACCTGCACCCTACCACTGCCGACCCGCAAAAGAGTCAGGATGCGGACATCCTTCGCAGGACGCCGGACAAATCGAGCCCGAAGAACGGATCGAACCGGAAAAACGGATCGACGCCAAGCCCAGCCATCGCATGTGGGCGTTGGCCCACCTCCGATCTTCCTTCCTCGCTGCCTCTCCTCTCGTCTCGTCTCGTCGCGACCGGGATCTCGATTCACAATGAGCGGATGCCTCGGACCACGTTCACCGTCATGGTCCTCGCCTCGGCGGCGTGCGGCGTGGACGTGGTCGGGCAGGCCGCGGAGACGACGCCAGGGGCGCCCACCGCGTCCACCGCGCCCAGCGCCCCCACCGCATCGCCGACCGCGACCTCCGATGCGGCCACGCCGGGTGGCCCCGTCTCCGATGGCGGCGCCGGCGGCGGTGCGGGGCCGGGGCCCGTACCGGATCCGACCCCGACGTCTTCTCTCACGCTCACCTCTGGCGCGCTTCCCACCTCCGCGAACGTCGACCTCACGGCGCTCGGCGGCGTCGACTGGGTGAGCTGGGGGAAGCCAAAGACACGAAAATCCACGCCAGCCCAGGCGATCATCGGCTTCACGACGTCGGGCTCCGCCGACTGCACCGCCTACGACTTTCCTTGCTCGCTCGAGTGGTCGGACGGCACGGCCCCCGCGAGCTTCGCCGGCCATGCCGGAAGGTGCATCTTCGCGCCGGACTCGTTCTATGCGTTCGACGTCCTCGCCACGACGAAGCTGCGCACGCTCACGCTGCTCTTCGGCGCCTACCAGGCCCGAGGAAAGCTCACCGTCACGTTGAGCGACGGCACGCCGGCCCAGACCGACGCCTCGCTCGACAACAAGACGGAGTCGATGGCGACGATCCAGTACGTCGTGACCTTCTCGGCGGCGGGGGCGACGGGCGTCTCGCTGCACGTGGACTGGCGCGACGACTCGCACCGGCTCAACGGGTCGGTCTACCTCGGGAGCGCCGCGGTCCACGAGTGACGCGATGCCCTCGGCCCGCTCGCCGAGGCGTGATAGGAAATAGAGATGTTCTTCCGACGGAAAGGGACACCTTACTCGGGGATCGAGCGGGCCGCGATGGCGCTCGCGACCGCCGGCGGCATCGCGCACGCCGCGTTCTTCATGCTCTTCGGATGGCGCGTGATCGGGCGCGAGGGCATGGGCACCGTCGGCTGGTTCGTCCTCGCCGCGCTCGCGGGCCTCGGCTTCGGCCTCAACTTCATCGGCTACTGGCTGCTCAAGCGCGGCGACCGCATCCCACGCCGCTGGGGCTACCTCGCCATCGCGACGTCGACGGCCCTCGCCGGGATCCTCCTCGGGATCGCCTCCGTCGTCGACTGAGCGATCCGCTCAATCGAGGACGTGCGCGTTCTTCGACGGCGACTTTGCCGGTGGTGAGTCGCCGAACGTCTCTCGCTTCGGGCAGCCTCCGGGGCTGCTGAGCGCGGAGGCGTTCTCGAGGGCCGCGCGCTCGCTCGCGTGCGCGCTCACCCGCTGCCGGACCCATTTGTTGAGGCGCGCCAGATCGGCGGCCGCCTGCTCCGTGCACAGCTCGCGCGCGATCGCCCGTAGGTTCTCCGTCCAGTACGTGTCCGCCTTGTAGCGATCGGCCTCGAGCCAGCGGTCGAGGCGTGGCTCGATCACGTCCATGCGCGACCAGCCACGACCGAGCGCGCCCCAGAGCTGCGGCAGCTCGCGCAGCGGATCGTCCTCCTCCGCGAGCGTCGCGGCGAGCTCGGCGGATCCGAGCGGTGCGAACGTGGAGGCGAACGCCTTGCCGTTGCCCTCGCGCGCGTACGAGAAGTTGAGCGCGGCGTACGCGAGGAGACCGCGGCGCGCGGGGTACTTCTTCCAGAGCTCCGGCAGTGCGTCGTAGAAGACGCGGCTCTTCGCGGAGCACCGGACGTTGCCGGCGATGATGCGCGTCGTGGCCTGGAACGCCGCGTCGTCGGGCTCGCTCGCGTGCCAGAACGCGACCGCCGTATCGACGTCGGTCGTGACGAGCCGCGCCATGAACGTCTTCGTCGCGCGCGCGTCGTGTCGGGCGAGGACCGCGTCGAACACGCGCTTGCGGGCCGCGAGATCGGTCACGATGCGCCGGTACGTCGGGCTGCGCGCCGTCCCGCACCCCGTGCCGTCTCCGGCGCGGAGCTCGACGGGCGCCACGATCAGCTCGAACAGCTCCTGGCGCGTGCGGTCGCCGTCGGTGGCCGGCTTCGTCGGCGCGCCGGCCTTGGCCCAGGCGTCGAAGAGGCGGAGGTAGTGCCCGACGACGTCGAGGCCTTGAAACCCGCGCACGGAGCCGTCGTTCTCCGTCGACGTGATGATCTCCTCGGCGATCTTCACGCGCGCGCGGTCGGGAAGGCTCGGCTCGTTCTTCTCGAGCCACTGCACATAGGCCGCTTCGGCGCGCAAGAACTCGTGGTCACGGGGTAGACGCGCGAGCACCTCGGGCGCGCTGCGACGCGTGTGCGCGACGTACGACGACTCGTCGACGAGCTTCTCGACCAGCTTCGCCTCGAGCTCGGGGGCCTTCCCCTGGATCGACTCGCGGAGGCGCAGGAGCTCGAGCAGCACGTGCGCGCGCGGGCGATCGACGGTCTCGTCGTCTCCCTTCGGCGGGTGCGCCTTCGCCTCCTCTCCGTAGGCCGCGCCGAGGAGCCAGCCGGCATAAGCGTCTCGATCGTTCGCGGCGACACCGCTCGCCGTCGTCCCGCCGAACCGAGCACCGAGCGCGGTCGCGCGAGCCCGACCGATCGCGAAGCGGATCGAGCTCTCCTGCAGGATGCAGCACTCGCTCGACGTGAGCACGATGCGAAGCACGTGCGCGCTCGGATCGAACGTGTAGCGCGCGTGGTCGTCCACCGCGCTGTAGTCCCACTCGATCCGCCGCAGGTCCGGCGCCATCCATGCGAAGAGGTCCGGCGTGATGCGCTTCATCTCCACGAGCTCGTGCGCGACGGCATCGATCGCGCCGGCCGAGAGCGCCTCGAGCTGCGCGTGCCACTTCGGCGCGATCGCGGCGCCGAAGTGGAACGAGACCGGATGCCCGAGGAGCTCGGTGATCTGCGCGTCGGCCTTGCGCACGAGCGCCGAGTCGTTCGCGAAGTCGCCGCGCGAGCGCTCGGCCTCGATGACGAACCGCCCGTCGAGCGCGCCGCGCGGCGACGAGGCGCACGCGGACGCGAGGCCGGCGAGCGCGACCACGGCGAGGAGGCCAAGGCGGGCATGGAGCTTCATCCGGAGTCGACGAGAGACGGTCATGAGGGGCCGGAATTCTAATCGCGCAGACCGCGCCGAAATTTGCGCATCTTGCGCCGTCCCTCGGCCTGGGCGCTCGGCGGGAAATCCACGCTGGACGATCCACGCTTCAGCGGCGCCGCCTCCAACGCGCCTGTTTCCGCGTAGATCGGGCGGGCACATCATGTGCGTCTGGGACCTACATGACCTGCTTCCGCCCGTTCCTGGCGATGGCCCTCCTGACCGGCGCCCTGCCCCTGGTCGCGTGTGCACCGGCGGATGGAGAGACGGCGTCGTCGACGGCCTTCCAGACGGACGACGGCGAAGGTGTGACGCGGCTCACGTTCGATGGCGAGGTGCCGAGCGGCGGCCTCGATCACTTCTTCGTTCCGTTCGACGTGCCGGCTGGGACCGCCGAGATCCAGGTGCGCCACGACACGCTCGACGACGACAACATCATCGACTGGGGCATCGACGACGCGGCCGGCACGCGCGGCTGGGGCGGCGGCACGAGCAAGCCCGCGATCCTCAACGCGGAGGCGGCCTCCCCCGGCTACGTGCGCGGCGCGATCAAGCCGGGGCGCTGGCGGGTCATCGGCGGCAAGGCGAAGATCGAGCACTCGCCTGCGAAGTACCACGTCGAGATCGAGCTCCGCACGAAGCCGACGCTCGAGGCGCAGCACGATCGCAAGCCGTACGCGCCGCGCGTCGCGAAGCACGAGGCGCGCTGGTACGCGGGCGACTTCCACGTCCACTCCCGCGACAGCACGGACGCGACGCCGTCGATCGACGAGATCGCCGTCTACGCTCGCGCGCACGGCCTCGACTTCGTCGAGATCTCCGATCACAACGTGCTCGGCGGGCAGGACTACTTCGCGGAGGCCGCGGCGTCGCATCCCGATCTGCTCCTGCTCCCGGGCGTCGAGTACACGACCTACGCGGGTCACGCGAACGGCATCGGCGCGACGCGATGGGTCGATCACAAGATCGGTCAGCCCGGCGTCACGATCGACGGCGCGGTCGACGCGTTCCACCAGCAAGGCGCGCTCTTCTCCATCAATCACCCCAAGCTCGATCTCCACCAGTGCATCGGCTGCGAGTGGCGTCACGACCTCGACGGCGCCAAGATCGACGCGGTCGAGATCGCGAACCTCGGTCAGGCGAACGGCGGCGCGATCATGCTCCCGGGCGCGCTCGGGTTCTGGGATGGGCTCTGCGCCCGCGGCCACCACGCCGCCGCGCTCGGCGGAAGCGACGACCACCGCGCGGGCGAGAGCACCGGCATGTTCGCGAGCCGGATCGGCGAGCCCGTCACGATGGTCTATGCGGAGGAGCTGAGCGCGGCCGGGATCCTCGAGGGCATCCGCAACAACCGCACCGTCGTGAAGCTTCGGAGCTCGGCGGACCCGATGGTCGACCTCACGGCGGAGCCCGGCACGGCAGCGGAGCCCGCGGGCACGCGCCACATCCGCGCCAAGGTCACCGGCCTCGACGGCGTGCCCGGCGCGATCGTCGGCGTGCGCCTCGTGAAGAATGCGCTCCCGAACGAGAGCGTCCTCGTCCCCACGGAAGGCTTCACACACGACGTCGCCGTGACCGCCCCCGCGACGGGCGAGGATCGCTACCGCGCGGAGGTCCTCGTCAACGGCCAGCTCCGCACCATCACGAGCAACGTCTTCGTGCGGCGCTGAGCGATCGGCTCACTGCAAGCTCAGCGGGCAGGCCGGGTGCGGGTTGCCCGACCAGAGCACCGACACGGGGAGCTCGACGAAGCGAATGCTCTCGTTCCAGCCACGGTAGGAGAGCTTCGGGCCGGAGTCGTCCGTCGCCTCGAAGAGGACGCCGACCGTGGATGGAGAACGCTGCGCGAGCACCGCGTACCCCGCGGAGCCAGCCCAGACCGTGTACTGCGAGCGATGGACCTGCGTGCCGGGGCACGGGGCCTCGAGCACCGGCGAGAGACTGCCGGGAGCGAAGCGGGTGAGCGTCAGCATCCGGCGCTTGTCCTCGCCGTCGCCGATGCTCTCCGTGTTGTTGGCGAGGTTGAGGAGCACGAGGTGGCGATCCGCGCCCGTCCCCATCGCGAGGAGGCCCGCGTTCGAGATCGGATCGGGCAGGAGCCTCTTGCCCTTCGCGTCGACGAGGTACTCCGCCTCGCCCCACGTCTTGCCGTAGTCGTCGCTCACCGCGAAGCGGCGGTACTGGTTCTCCAGCTCCTTGAAGTTGACCTTGTTTCGGAGCGTCATGACCACGCGGCCGTTGCCGAGGTAAGCCGGCTGGCGCTCGCTGCCCTTGGTCGTCGCGGTCGTGTCCGAGCATCGCCACGAGTCGGAGCGGTCGTCGGAGTAGAACGCGAGGGGCCCGCCGGGCATGAACAGCCGCGTCACGACGTTGCCGCCCTCGATCGCGGGGAACACGACGGCGTTGCCGGGACCGGCGCGGAGGCTGTCACGAAACAGCGCGTCGATCGCGGCATAGTGGGCCTCGATGGTGGCCGACGGGAAGCCGAGGACGGCGCTCAGTCGCGCCACGCGGGCGGCCTTGTCGGCGAAGGCGTCGCTCGCGAGCGCGCGCGTCAGCTCGAGGTTGTAGCGCTGGGTCAGCCGCGAGTGATACGCGCGGACGAACGCCGTCTTGCTGACGCCGAGCGACTCGAGCTTCGCGACGAACGACGCGTACTTGTCCTTGGGCGCCGTGTAGAGCGCACGCAGCGCGGGGGTGTCGGTCACGCGGAGCGCAGCGAGCGCCTCGGAGACGACCTCGTTCCGCAGGCTGACATCGATGACGCGGTAGTTCTCGTCGGGGAAGAGCGTGAGGAGGCTCTGCCTCAGCGCATCGTCCTTCACGATCGTGTTCACGCAGCTGCGGTAGATGTCGTCGTGTGAGCGCCGCAGCGTCCACGTCTGCCCCATGTCGTCGGTGCGAGCGGTGAAGTAGCGTGCCTTGGCGAAGCCGAGCTCCACGTTCTCGGGAGAGTTCACGCAGTCCTTCTGGCCCGCGCACTCGGCGACGAGGTTGTAGGTGACCTGGAACGACACGACGAGCCGACCGTCGACGTTCGCCATCGCCTGGCTCGCGGCACGGACGTACATGCGGTCCGCCGCCAGGCCCTCGGGGATCGAGGGATCGAAGAAGACGCTGCTCGGCTGCTTGAGCCTCTCCTTGAGGTCCGCGCTCGACACCACCATGCGCTCGGGCGACCACGAGCGACCATCGGCGCTCGTCTTGAGGACGAGGTCCATGTTGCCGTCGTCGTTGCACACGGAGCCGTGCAGCTCGTGACGCCGCTCCGCGAGGGCGACGTACGTCGAGCCGACCGTCACGAGGCTCGGGATCCGCCAGCAGTCGCCGGTCGCGTCGTCGCGCTCGAACACGATGCGTGGGGCCGAGGGCGCGGCGACGGCGATGGCGTCGTGGCTCTCGCCCATCTCTTCTTCTTCCGCTGGCGCCACGCAACCCGACATCACCACCACCCCGAGCGCCAGACCCACGACCGAACCGACCTTCATGCGTTTCCTCCTGGAGGGCGGTCCTCACCGCTCTCGCGGGACAGGAACAGCAACCGATGTGCCGCCGCACGACGAGCCCGGCAGCCTCGCCTTCGCCCTGCAATTCCAGGCAGATAGCGCGACACGGCCTCTCTCTTCGGCCTGCCCTCCGTGGATCCGGCCCCCGCGATGCGGCTCGATCGGTTGCCGCTTCAGCGCCAGTCGAGCCAGACGTCGTCGTAGCGCGCTTCGGCCGTGCCCGTCTCGCAATGGAGACCGACGCCCAACCGAACCGCGCCGCCGAGGGGCGGGCACTGCGGCGCCGGGAAGCTGGTCTCGTCGATCGCTCCGCCCTCGGTCTGGACCGTCACGACCATCGACGTCGGCGATCCGCTGGCGAACTCGAGCCCGACCTCCGTCCACTTGTCGAAGGGGAGCGTGCCACCGACGACGTGCCGCTCGTCTTGGTAGGTCGGCGGCGTCTGGATGGCCACCGCCACCTCCACGGGCGACACGCTCACGATCGCCGTGCAGGTCTTGCTTCCCCCGAGCTCGTCGATCTGGAACGCTGCGAGGTTGACCTCACCGTTGGCCGAAGTCGCGGTCGACGATGGGCGCACCTTGAAGTGTGTCTCCACCCGCGTGGTCGCCTTCGTGTCCTCCCAGTTCTTGTCGAGGCGAGCGAAGGAGCAGCTCGGGGCGCCGGTCATGGCCATCTTGACCGCACGGCCCCCGGCGAAGGCGAGCGAGTCGTAGTCGATGGTCGAAGCAGAGGACTTGTTGAGGTCCCAGGTCGGCGCGAAGTCGTCGCCGACCTCGAACTCCGCGCAGAACCTCCGCGGGGGATCGGAGGCGCATCCCTTCGTCAGCGAGGGGGTTGAGCCGTCGGGGCGGCTGGCGTCCCCTCCCCCCGCGGCGTCGCCATCGACGACACCTCCGCCGTCTTTCCCGGTGGACGTGCCCGCGTCGCCGTCCGGGCTCGCGGCGACGGCGTCGGGATCGTGGACGTTGGCGTCGAGGACGAGGCTGCACGCCGGCGCGGACACGAGGGCCGCCGCTGCGACCACCCTGCGGAGGCGCATCAGAACCGCACCGCGGTTCGAGCCGGCGCCTGGCGCGAGTCGAGGAAGAGCCAGACGAAGGCCGCGGTGGCGACTGCGCCCACGACGAGCGAGACGTCGGCCACGATCATCTGCGTCCGCAGGCTCGACTCGGCTCCGCTCGAGCAACGCGGGGCGCACTGATCGTGGAGGCCCTCGCTGTCCTGCCAGGCACGGATGCCGAAGAACCCGAACGACGCGAACCCGAGCACGCCGAGGGCGCCAAGGCCGTAGATCGCCGGCGACGGCCCGGAGCTGCGCTTCGGTGGCGGCTCCGGCTCCTTCGGCGTCACAGCCTCCTTGAACGTGTGGACGACCGGCCGGAGCGTCTCGCCTTCCCGGGCGACGAGATCGAAGCTCTCCTGCGCTCCTCGATAGGTGACGACGACGCGGTGCGGTCCGGGATCGAGCTCGATCGCCCGGCCCACGGGCCGCGATACGGGCGCACCGTCGAGGTCGAACGTCGCGCCGACGAGATCGGCGCCGGCGGCGGACCGCGCGGAGAGGCTCACCGACGGGATTCGCTGCGCGAGCGCGTCGTACTGCTTCACGCAGTCGCGGCGCAGCAGGTCGGGACACCCCGACTGGCCACACTGCAAGTAGGCCGACCGCGCCGCGAGGAGCTTGCCCGCCGAGGACAGCGTCTGCGCGGTCTCGTAGTGGCCGGCGCACGTCGCAGGGTCGATCGCGGCCGCCTCTCGGGCGGTGAGCGCGACGGCGATGGCGAGGCCCATCGCGACGAGCTTCGCGCGGCCCGCTGCGAGCAGGTCTATTCCTCGGAGGTCCTGACTCATCGAGCACCGACGCACTCGGGTTTGAACTGACGAAACCCTCTCGCGTCGAGATCATAAGGAGGGTCGCAGTTCGTGTCCACGCGCTTCGGCGGCGCGGCCGGCGTCGTCCTCGCCGGACGCTTCGGCGGCGAGGTCTTCGCCAGGACGGGCGGCGACGCGCTCGACGTCGAGGCGAGGACCGCGTCCGATGCCGCGGGCTCTGCGGATGGGGTGACGGCGGCGGCGACGCTCGCGCTCGGCGCCGGCTCCGCTGCAGGAGGCGGGCGGCTCGGAGCTTCGTCACGGACCGCGCTCTTTGCCGGACGGCCCACGCCGAGCAGGAGCGCGACGCCGAGCGCGATCGTCGCGGCCGCTGTGACGGCGACGATCACCGCCCCGCGACCGCGCGGGGCGGGCGCCCGTTCGATGGCGTCCACGACCGCCATCCGGGACGCGAGCTTCGCTCCGACATGGCGCGCGAGCCAGGCCGCCACGTGCTCGCGCGGAGCCGCGGGCGCGATCGCCTCGATCGCCTCCGCGAAGGCGCGCACCGATGGATAGCGATCGTCCGGTGACCGCGCGAGGCCTCGCGCGGCGATGGCGTCGATCGCGCGCGGGAGCGTCGAACGGACGGAGCTCGGCGGCGGCGGATCCTCGAACAGGATCTGGCGGACGGCCGCGCCGTCGCCCTCGGCGGCGACGAGGCGACTGCCGGTGAGGAGCTCCCAGAAGACGGCCGCGAGAGCATAGACGTCGGCGCGGCGGTCCACCTCCCCGCGGAACGCCTCGGGAGCGGTGTAGCGGATCTTGCCCTTGAGCTGCCCGGTCCGCGTGGTCTGAAGACGTCCCGCCGCCTTCGCGACGCCGAAGTCGAGGACGCGCGAGTGTCCGTCCGCGCCCACGAGGATGTTCTGCGGAGACACGTCGCGATGGACGATCCCGAGCAGCTCGCCCTCGTCGTCGCGCGTCTCGTGCGCGGCGTGGAGCCCGCGCGCGACGTCGACGAGGATCGCCACGGCGATCGGGACGGGGACTCCCTCCGCGCCCACGGAGGGCGTCGCGAGCACACCCGCGAGCGACTCGCCGTGGGCGTAGTCCATCACGAGGAGCACGTCGCTCGGCTCGATGAGCACCTCGAGCGTCGGGACCACGTTGGGATGGCGAATCCGCAGCATGAGCCGCGCCTCGTCGAGGAGCATGGCGACGAACGAAGGGTCCGCCGTCGCGCGCGCGTGCGGACGCTTCACCGCGACCGTGCGCTCCCCGCTCTCGGTCCGCAGCCGTGCGAGGTGCACGGTGGCCATCCCGCCCACGCCGATCGGCTCGTGGAGTGTGAGCCGTCCGCCGGCGCAGCGCTGCGGTACCCAGTCGGACGCCATCGATGCCACCAGCATATCGCCGCACGGCGAGGACGTACGAATCCGCGTTCAGGTCTGCGGCTTCGGCTTCTTTCCGCCCGCGGCGGGCCGCGCGGGCGCCAGATCGTGGAGGCGAACGTAGCGACGCACGTGCATGCGCGACAGCCCCGTCCGGCGCGCCACCTCGGCCAGGTTGCCGCGCGTCTCCAGCAAGTGCCGCCCGAAGTAGACGGTCTCGAAGCGCTCGAGGACGTCTCGCCGAGCCTCCTTGTACGGAGCGTCGAACCGGGTGGACACCTCGATGCCGAGATCTCCGACATAGAGCGACGGATCGATCGGGTCCGCCGGATCGGCGAGCGCGATCGCCGCGAGCGCGGCGCTCTTCAGCTCGCGCACGTTGCCGGGCCAGGGGTGGCGCAGCAGGCGATCCATCGCGTCTTCCTTCACGCGACCGAGCGCGCGAGGCTGACCGAGCTCGTTGAAGACGGCGGCCAGGATGACGGGGATGTCCTCCGGTCGCGCGCGCAGCGGCGGCAGCTCCACCCTGAGCTGCGCGAGGCGGAAGTAGAGGTCGCTCCGGAAGGTCCCGGCGTTGACCGCTCCCGCGAGATCGCGGCGCGTCGCGGCGACGACGCGAACGTCGACGGGCTCGTAGCGGTTCGAGCCGACGGGCTTCACGCGACGCTCGGCGAGGACGCGGAGGAGCTTCGGCTGCATCTCGAGCGGCAGCTCGCCGATCTCGTCGAGGAAGACGGTCCCACCATGGGCCTCGACGAACGGCGAGCGACGGCTCTCGGAGGCGCCCGTGAAGGCGCCGCGCTCGTGACCGAAGAGCACGGACTCCGCGAGGCCCGCGGGGATCGAGCCGCAGTCGACGACGACGAACGGCGCCGCCCGTCGCTCGCTCGCGTCGTGCAGCGCGCGCCCGACGAGCTCCTTGCCCGTGCCCGTCTCTCCCGTCACCAGCACCGAGAGCTCCGTCGGCGCCCCGCGCGCGACGCGCTCGAACACCACGCGCATCGCGGCGGACGCGCCGACGAGCGGGCCGAACGCGCTGGCCCGGCCGACGGAGACGCGCTCGGCGAGCGCGGGCTCGAACGCGAGCGCGGTGTCCCCGATCGTCACCTCCACGGCGCGGATGAGGAAGCCGCTCGCGATACGCGCGCCGCCGATGAACGTGCCGTTGCGGCTGCCCTTGTCCTCGATCCGCACGCCTTCGGAGGTGCCGACCAGCTCGAGGTGGATGGCGCTGACCTTCGGATCCGCGAGCCTCAGGTCACAGGCCTCGCCGCGGCCGATGGTCCGGCTCTCGATGCCGACCTCGAGCTTCTGCTCGGGGGCCGACACGACCCGGAGCGTGCCGCCCCGGAGCTCCATCTTGCGAGAGCTCTCGACCGTGACGTCCGGTGTCCTCATCTCATCTCATCTCCGCCTCGCCGCGAGGAGCCGCTCGACGGCGCGCCGCGCGTCCGTGGCCGAGGCGAAGCGCGCGGCGGGCTCACGCGCGAGCATCCTCGCCATGAAGGCCTCGACGTCGTCGGGCCACCGGCGGCCGGTCGCGTCGCCGAGCGACGGCGCTTCGCACGTCGCCTTCAGCGTGATGAGGACCGCGAGCGCCGCGGCGCGGAACGGCGCCCGCGCGGTGAGCGCATAGAAGAGCGACGAGCCGAGCCCGTAGATGTCCGCGCGACCGTCGACGGCGCGCGGATCGTCGAGCTGCTCGGGCGCCTGGTGCACGTAGGACCCGAGGGCCGCGTCTTCCGTCGTGAGCGAGCTCGCCCAGGTCGCGTCGCCGCCGACCTTCGCCAGTCCGAAGTCGATGAGCGTCGCTTCGCCGAGCTCACGAGCAAAGACGACGTTGTCCGGGGTGACGTCGCGGTGCACGACGCCCGCGGCGTGAACCGCCTCGAGGGCGCCGAGGAGGTCGTGCGCCATCGCGAGCACGCCCGCGTCGGACATCGCGCCGTGCCGAGTGACGTGTGCGGTGAGCGAGCCGCCCTCGAGGAGCGCGAACGCGATCCCGGCCTCGTTCGGGAGCGCCTCTTCGATGGCGCAGACGCGCGGATGCCGGACGTGGGCGTGCACGGCGACCTCCCGGCGCAGGCGGAGCCGCAGGTGCTCGGAGATCGGCGGCCGCGCCAGCTTGAGCGCCACCGGGCGCCCGGTCGCGACGTGCCGCGCGGACCACACCTCCGAGAACCCGCCCGACCCCACGCGGCGCTCGAGGCAGTAGCCGTGGTGCACATGTCCCGCACGCGCAGCCATGGGCGCGATAGTAGTCGCCGGGGGTCCCCGAGCGGCTCGAAAAGGATTCGCTCGGGGAGGGACCGATCCGTCCGCGACAGGCTATACCTCATGAATTCATTCAACTTTTACCCACCTACCCGACCACCAGCCTCTGGCACGAGCGCTGCTCTTTCCCTCGTCCATGAAGAGCCTCCTCCTCGTCCTGTTCGGAGCACTGATGATGATGGGCTGCGCCGTGGAGGGGGACTCCGAGGCCGAGGAGATGGGCGAGACGAGCTCCTCGATCAGTTCTTCGGGCTCGACCCGTTCTTCGGGCTCGACCGCCGACTCCAGCGACGACGTCGACGCGTGGCTTGCGTCGCAGGGCGCTCGCGGCGACGAGCTCGAGGCGCTGCTCGACGAGGGCGAAGCGGCGCGTACGGCGGGGTTCATCGGCAAGATCGGCAAGGCGATCAGCAAGGTCATCGTCAGGTTCAACCTCGGGAGCATCTCGAAGGCGGTCATCGGCCAGCTCCGCGTTCGGCTCGACCACGACGTCTTCGTCAGCCTCGACTTCGAGCCGGCGCCCGGATCGTCGAAGCCGAACGTCGAGAACGCGGTTCGTATCGTCCAGATCCAGGCCGCGCTCCGCGACGGCGCGCCGCTCGATCCGGTGACGGACAAGACGGGGACGAAGCTCGCCGCGCGGTTCGGCGGCAAGCCGAGCCAGTACCGCGTCTACGAGGGCAGCGACTTCAAGGGCACCGACGGCTCGACGATCTCCACGCGCGTGTTCGTGCGCCCGGGCAAGACGTCGAAGGTCGTCGCGGTCCGCACCGTCACGACGCCGGCCTCCAAGTCCTCCAAGCCGATCACGGTGGATCTCCCGAAGGACGTGTTCTGATCCTACCATCGCCTCACCGCCGCCTCGACGCAGCGGTGAACCTCCATGCGCCGCGCCCTCCTCTGCCTCGTCCTCTTCGCCTGCACGCCTCCGGCGAGGCCCACGCCCGTCGCGAAGACCGCTGCGGCTCCCCCGCCCGTCTCCGCGCCCGCCTCCGCGCCACCGTTGCCGCCCCCCGCGCCCGCGGCGCGCACGGTGCCCGAGCTCGCGTTCGAGCCGCTCCGCGTCAACGACAAGCCGCTCCGTCGCGTCTTCGCGATCGAGGGCGCGACCATCGTGACGACCGAGAACGTCGTCGGCTACATCGACGGCGATCGCGTCGAGTGGATCGCGAAGGTGCCCAGGGACCGCTCCTATGGACGCAACGTCATCGTGCACGTCGACGGGAAGTACCTCGATCGCATCGACGTGATCATGGAGAGCGACAACGGGCGCGCGAACGCGCCGATCTGGCTGCCGCTCACGGGCAAGGGCACGCTGCACGACGAGACCTTCGGCGGGCTCGGCGAGATGGCGGAGGCGCGCATCGGCGACTCGGTCCTGATCGTGACGCACTCTGGGATGAACAACGACCGCATCACGACGGTGCGCGGCCCGACGCTCACGCGGAGGTTCGTCGGCGCGAAGGACTGCAAGGGCAGCTTCTACGGCCAGGCGTACGTCCAGGCGCACATCAACGAGCTCGCCGCCGTACGCGCCAGCGCCTTCCAGTCCACCGCGTCCGGTACGCTGGTCTCCATCGGCGATCGCTGCGGAGAGAACGATCCCTATGCGGAGGTCTGGCCCGCGGGCTCCACCACGTCGAAGCTCGTCTCCCTCGGCGCGTACTGGAAGCGGGTCGGCTACTATCGCACCGCCGCCATCCGCGATGGCCAGGACGGGCTGTGGATCCGGGGCAGCGAGGTCATGCCGCTGCTCCACTTCCAGAACGGCGCGTTCGAGCGGCAGCCCGGGCCCGACGCGCCCGTCGGCAACGTCTTCCTCTCCAACGATGGGCGGCTCCATGTCCGCGCCGCGGACGAGATCCTGCGCCTCGACGCGACCGGCACGTGGGAGGTGGTCGCGCGCCTCGCGAGCGCGCCGGCTCGCATCACGGATCTCGTCATGGACAGCGCGGGTCGTCTGTGGGCCGCCGACGAGAAGGAGGTCTATCGATTGCGCGAGACGAAGCAGGTGCCCGCGGAGCGACCGTGTCCGGGCTGGCTCGTGGCGCTGACGGACGACAATCCGAACAGCGCGGCGCCGGAGCGGGCCGCGCTCGAGAAGGTCGTGGCCGACTATCCGAAGCAGCCGGGTCTGAAGCTCGTCACGCGCAGGTCCTATCCGTGGATGTCGGCCGTCTCGTTCGCGACGAGGGCCGAGGCCGAGGCCTTCGCCGCCTACGCCGCGGCCGCCCTGCCGAAGGAAAAGCCGGCCACCTTCTGCCACGTGTTCGACCCCGAATAGCTTCTCGGATTACCGTTGTCGGCGTGAAAAGGAAGAAGAAGAAGGCGCCGCCGGCGACGAGGCCGGTGGTCAGGGTGCCGCCCGGGCCGCTCAGCGGACGATCGCTCGTCTCCACGCACACGTCGAAGCGCGAGCGGATCCAGCGCGAGAACCAGGACACCCTCGACGAGGAGCTCGAGATGGAGCTCGACGAGGTCCGGTTCGATCGCTTCCGCGATCAGCCGGCGACCGCGGGCGACATCGACCGCGCTCGCTACTTCACGGAGCTCTTTCGCCTCCAGGGTGAGCTCGTGAAGCTCCAGGACTGGGTCGTCGCGCAGAAGCTCAAGGTCGTCGTGATCTTCGAGGGTCGCGACGCCGCCGGGAAGGGCGGCGTCATCAAGCGCATCACGCAGCGCTTGAACCCGCGCGTCTGCCGCGTCGCCGCGCTCCCTGCGCCGAACGCGCGCGAGGAGACGCAGTGGTATTTCCAGCGCTACATCGCGCAGCTCCCCGCGGGAGGCGAGATCGTCCTCTTCGATCGGAGCTGGTACAACCGCGCCGGCGTCGAGCGCGTGATGGGCTTCTGCACGAAGGAGGACGTCGAGGAGTTCTTCCGCACCGTCCCCGATCTCGAGCGGATGCTCGTCCGCTCCGGCATCACCCTCGTGAAGTACTGGTTCTCGATCACGGACGACGAGCAGCACTTCCGGTTCAAGGCCCGCATCCGCGACCCGCTCAAGCAGTGGAAGCTCAGCCCGATGGACCTAGAGTCGCGGCGACGCTGGGAGCAGTACACGAAGGCGAAGGAGGCGATGCTCGAGCGCACGCACATCCCCGAAGCGCGCTGGTGGATCGTCGAGGGCGACGACAAGAAGCGCGCCCGCCTCAACTGCATCCATCACCTCCTGTCCCAGGTCCCGTACAAAGAGGTCCCCCACCCGCGCGTCGTTCTTCCGAAGCGCGTGCACAACCCGAACTACCTCCGCGGCACGATCCCGGACGAGCTCTACGTCCCGGACATCTACTGAGCTCGCCGAAGGGCTACTTCGCGCAGGTGCTCGGCTTGGCGTCGGCGCCCTTGCCCCAGAAATCGTTCGATGCGTAGATCTCGCGCTTGTCGCCGTTGGTGACGAGCCGCACGATGTGCGACTTGCCCGCGGTGAGCTTCTCTCCGGCCGGCTTCTGATCGCCCTCGCCGTAGGAGTCGAACACGAGGGTCTCGGTCCCGGCGTGGGGCGCGACGGTGGTGACGAGCTTGCGCGTCCCCTTCTTCGTCGTGATGGTGACGGTCGCCTTCGGCGTCTTGTCGGCCGGGAGCACGTCGGCCACGACGACCTCGGCGTCCTTCACGGTCGCCTTGCAGGAGTAGAGCATCGCAGGCGCGGGCGGCGGGGCGGAGGCGGCAGCCGAGGCCGCCGGCGCGGCGGAGGCGGCCGGTGCCGCCGAGGCCGCCGGCGCGGCGGAGGTCGCCGGCGCCGCGGACTCCGCCGGCACGCTCGGCGTCGTCGGCGTCGTCGGCGTCGGCTCCGGCTTCGGATCGCAAGCGATGAGGGCGACGGCAAGGAGGGCGAGCGAGCGGATCTTCATGCCGCGTCGATATCCTCGTTCTGCGGCGACGGGAAGGGATCTCGGGATCGTCCGACAAACACTCACGAAACCGCGAGGACGAGGCCGCCCGACCCGCCGAGATAGACGGCGCCATCGAAGAACGCGGCGCACCCGAGATCGGCCTTCGGAGGCGCGTGCGTGTGCGCGAGCGCGGCGAAGCTCTTGCCGTCGTCGAGCGAGACGAAGACGCGGCCTCGAACGCCGCCCGCGACGAGGCGTCCGTCGGGGAACGCGGCGACGCACCGGAGCCCGGGGTTCGCGGGGAGCTTCACGGGCGAGAACGTCTTCCCGCCGTCCCCGGATCGGAACGCCGAGCCCTTCGTGCCGGCGCCTCCGACCACGACGATGGCACCGCCCGGCGTGGCGATGACGTCGTTGCACACGTCCTTGGTCTTGAGCCCCGAGCGGGTGATCTTCCCGTCGCGTGCGATGAAGAGCCCGCTTCGCTGCGTCGCGATGAGGACGCCCCACGGGCTCGTCTTCGCGCGGCGCGCGCTGTCGGGCAGGCCCTTCACCTCGCCCCAGCTCTTGCCTCCGTCCGTCGATCGGAACGCCCGCTCGTATCCCGCGAGCCAGAGATGACCGTTCTCCTCCGCCGCCACGCCGAAGAACGGGAGACAGTCCGCCTTCGGCAGGCGCACGGCCCGGAATTTCGCTCCTTTGTCCGAGGACATCAGCACGCAGCTCTCGTCCTTGTCGATGAGCTCCCCGCACGCCCACACCGTCTTGCCGTGAACGACGACGGCGTGCACGGTCCCGCGGCCCTCGCGCTTCGACGCCGTGAACGTGCGGCCGTTCGCGGCGCGCTCGATCGGGGGATGCGGTTCGCTCCCGCCGGCGGCGATGAGGCCCGTCCCGCTCTCCGCGGCCATCCCGTTCAACGTCCACCACGCGTTGTCGAGGTTTGCCTTGCGCACGAGCGTCACCGTGGGCTTGACCTTCGAGACGGCTCGCGCGCCGCCGGACGTCGCGACCTGAGCCGCGGCGACGACAGGCGCGCCCCCGCCCTTCCCGACCGCGAGCGAGATCTCGCGCGCCTCCCCGCTCGCGAGACGCTCGCGCAGCGCCTCGATCGCGCGTGGCCCCGCCGGCACCGTGAACGTGCAGGCGTCGCCTTCGCGCACGAACGAGGCGTCGTCGCCGTGCCCGACGGGCCTGCCCTGCCACCACTTCGGCAGCTTCCAGCGCGAGAGGTCGGTCTGTTTCGCGCCCTGAGCGAAGATGGCCGCGAGCTCCTTCGCGAGCGTCTCGCCGGACTTGCTCTGGACGACGAAGCTGCCGCGCACGATGGGCGGCCCGCGTCCGTCGTCGCGCACCTTTGCCTTTGCCTTCGCCAGCACGCGCGGCAGGTCGGGCCCGAGGCCGGTGCAGAAGTCGTGGTAGACGACGAGCGAACGACCGAGCGCGAGCACCTCGGGCTCGCGCCCGGAGAGGGGCTCGGACTCGCCCCACGCGAGCGCCTCGCGCCACGTGTGCCCGTACTTCTTGCCGAGGGCGACCTCGGCCGGCGTCGGCACGGGCTCCCAGCCGACGCCGCCCTTCTCGTTCGCGCGATCGTACGCGCGCGCGTGGCTCGCGAAGTGCTTCCGCAGCTCCTTCTCCATCGCCAGCGCCTCTCTCGGCGACGCGAGCTCCGCGACCAACCGGTGGGGCGAGCTCAAGGCCTCGGCTCTCCGTGGACGAGATCGACCATCGGCCCATCGTCACCAGCCCAAGGGATGCCGTCAACACGGCACCTCGTCGTCGCGTCCGACCTGAGTCGCCGTCAGAACGCGGCGGCTCGTACTTGACGCAGCGGTTATTTAACGCAAAGGTTAATTTCATCACGCAGGGAGACCGCATGGCCGCTGCCAATCTCGACTCGATCTTCTCCGCGCTCGCCGATCCCACGCGCCGGGCCATCGTCGCGCGTCTGGCGACGGGCGAGGCGACGGTGCTGGAGCTCGCCGCTCCGTTCGAGATCAGCCTTCCCGCCATCTCGCGGCATCTGAAGGTGCTCGAGCGCGCGGGGCTGATCTCGCGCGGCCGGGACGCGCAGCGCCGCCCGTGTCAGCTCCGTGCAACGGCGCTCGACGAGGTGACGCGATGGACCCAGCGCACGCGTGAAGTGTGGAGCGAGCGCTTCGACCAGCTTGACGAGGTGATCGCGGAGATGAAACGCAAGGAGAACGTCGATGGACGCAAAAAGAGATAGTCAGCCTTCCACCACGAAGAACCGCACGACGGTGGAGCCCAAGTCCGACCGCGAGGTCGTCATCACGCGAACCTTCGACGCCCCCGCGCGCATCGTCTTCCGGGCGTGGACCACGCCCGAGCTGTTCCGGCAGTGGTGGGTGCCGAAGTCGATGCCGCTGGCCCTCCTCTCGTACGAGGCGGATATCCGCACGGGAGGCAGCTACCGGCTCGTCTTCGATGTCGACGGCACGAAGACGATGGCGTTCTTCGGCAAGTACATCGAGGTGACGCCGCACTCGAAGATCGTTTGGACGAACGACGAGAGCGGCGAGGACGGGGCCATCAGCACGGTGACCCTCGAGGAGAAGGGCGGCCAGACGCTGCTCGTGCTGCACGAGCTCTATCGCACGAAGGAAGCTCGCGATGCCGGCCTCGCCTCCGGGGCATACGACGGCATGAACGAGACGTTCGGTCAGCTCGACGACGTGCTCGTCACGCTCGGCACGTAGCTCGTAGCGACGCGCGACCCGATCAGGACGGGTCGACCTTGAACTCGAGCCACTCGCTCCACTCGAAGGAGGTCTTGTACTTGAAGGCGCGGGCCCGGACGCGCCACTCGGTCCCCTCCTTGAAGGAGGAGACGCTCTTGTAGACGACGGAGCTGCCGGTCTTGACGGCTCCGCCGAACGACGAGTCCTGGATCGGGCCGCCGCCGTACACCTCCCAGGCCCCGTACACGTTCTTGTACGAGTACTCGAGCTCGCAGCAGCCCGCGCTCGGCTCGTCGATGATCGACTGGGGCACGGTGACGGCGAAGAGAATGTTGCAGTCCTTGGTCCGCCGGAACGCGGGGCCGGAGATCGGCTTCTTGTCGAGGGCGATCTTCGGCTGCCCCTTCACCAGCTTCACCGTGCTCCGAGCCGTGACCTTGAAGTCGATGGTCGCGGTGCCGGTGCAGCCATCCTTGCCCACCGCCTTCGCGCTGTAGGAGCCCTCGGCCAGCGTGTCGAAGTGGGTGCCGTTGAAGAGAAACGCTCCGTTCTCGAGGCCGAGCGGTCCTACCGTCCACGTCTTCTGCCCGGGCGCGCCCGCGTCGATCCGAGCGATGGTGAGGTCGAGGCGGCACGCGCCCGAGCCGATGACGCGAAGCTTCTGCGGATCGTCCTCGGCGAAGCTCCCGTCGGGGACCAGCATGCTCGACAGCTTCCCCGTCGGCGCCGGAGCGCTCGGCGGAAGGTTCGCGCCGCCCGCCGGCGCGCCTGGAGACGGGGCGCTCGGGGTCGACGCGGGACGCGGCGCCGGACGCGGCGTCGCGTCGAAGTTGAACGCGGTCGTCACGCGACCCGTACAGCCGGCGGCGAGCCCCTCGACGGCCACGTCGATCTTGCCGCTCCTCGACGGGTAGATCGGATCGCTCGGCGCGATCTTGACGGAGAGCGGAAAGGCCGGCTTCTCGACGACGCGCGACTTGCCGTCGACGGTGATCCGGACGCGATCGCACGAGCCAGCCGTGCCGCGATTCACGAGGAGGCCGAGCTCGGTGCCCTGTCGCGCGGCCCACTGATCGGGCGAGACGCCGACCAGCGCGTTCGGCGCGGGCGCGGCGGCTTCGGCGCTCGATGACGAGACGCCGGCGACCAGCGCCAGGAGAGCAACGAGACCCAGGGAACCCGAACGACCACGAACGCTGAACATGTCGAACACCTCGGCGCGACCGATGAGCAGCCGGCGTGCCGAGCGCGGCCGCCAGTCATTTCCAGCATTTGGCCGCGCGCAGCTGGCGTGCGCGCACGCGCCGCCGTGTGCGCCGCCCTCGCTCTGTCATCCGTTCGAGGATGGCGGAGCGGACGTGACAGCGCTGCTCGAGCGGCGCACCATTCGACGTGGAGGGACGCGCATGGCGGGTACGGGTGTTCGCACGCTGTTGGGAAGCGTCATCGCGGCGACGTGCATGCTCGCCGCGTGCGACGAGGACCGCCCGCCGTCGGAGCCTCCCGTGAGCGTCATTCGTCTCGAGCAGCGGAGCGAGCTACCGCCCTGCGATGTGCAGCAGCGAGATCAGTTCATCTACATCGCGAGCGAGCAGGTCTACGTGTTCTGCGACAGTCGTGAGTATCACGACCTCGATCCCTTCGGCGCATACGAGCGCACCAGCGACTGGGTCGAACGCTGGGAGACCGTGAGGTTCCCGTGCCAGGGATCCCCCGGGAGCGCGCTCTCGACGGGTCCAGACGCGGACCACGACTCGCGCCCCGCTCCCGTTGCCACCATATACATCGTCTGCGGTTTGCTTGACCCGCCACCCAAGGCTAGCGAGCGTGCCTTGCTCGTGACGTCGTCACTCCCACCCTCGAAATCGTGCCCCGCGGGCGGCGTGATGACCCGCTTCGGGTTCGACCGGGAGGGGGACAACGTCCTGGCGTGGGGAGAGACGAAACTGTTTAGCTTTCTCTGCGCCGTCCCGGGCGCGCAGTATGCGTGGGAGCTCGCGCCCTGGAGTGAGTGCTCGGCGCCCCTTTGCGCCGCTACTCAGACGCGCGAGGGGGTCTGCAAGGACCAGCACGCGGCGACCGTCCCGGACGTGTTCTGCCCCGGACCGAAGCCGGCCGAGACGCGCGCATGCGCCGCCCCCTGTGTCTACTCCTGGTCCGTCTCCGACTACGGGGCGTGCTCGGTCGCATGCGGGGGCGGAACGCATGCTCGAAGCGTTCGCTGTGTGAACGAGAGCACGGGCGCCGACGCTCCGACGACCTCGTGCCCGCAACCGGCACCGCCGACGACCGAGGTCTGCAATCCCCAGCCGTGTACGGCGTACAGCTGGTCGACGAGCGACTTCTCGACGTGCTCCGCCGCGTGTGGAGGGGGCACGCAGACGCGCGCCGTCAGCTGCGTGGACAGCAGCGGCAGCGTCGTCTCGGCCGCGCTCTGCACGGGTCCGGCCCCCGTCACGAGCCAGAGCTGCAACGCGCAGCCTTGCCCCACGTACTCCTGGGTCACGTCGGCCTACTCGGCGTGCTCCGCCGCCTGCGGCGGTGGGATCCAGACGCGCGACGTCCAGTGCGCCGACGGCACCGGGACCGTCGTCTCCTCGTCGCTCTGTTCGGCGACCATCGCTCCACCGTCCGAGCAGGTCTGCAACCTGCAGCCGTGCGTCGATCCCTACACCTGGACGACGGGCACGTACTCGACGTGCACCGCCGCATGCGCTGGCGGCACGCAGACGCGAACCGTCTCGTGCGTCGACACGAGGAACGGCAGCGTCGTCTCGCCCACGCTCTGCGCGGGCGCGGCGCCGCCGACGACCCAGGCGTGCAACACGCAGGCTTGTCCGACGTACTCGTGGTCGGCGGGCGCCTACTCCACGTGCTCGGCGCTGTGCGGAGGCGGCACGCAGACCCGCACCGTGACCTGCGTGGACAACCTGAGCACGCCGGTCTCCTCGATCCTCTGCACGGACCCGGCGCCGCCGACGACCCAGGCCTGCAACACGCAGTCGTGCGCGACGTACTCGTGGTTCACGGGGCCATTCTCCACCTGCTCGGCGACGTGCGGGGGCGGCACCCAGTCCCGCACGGTCCAGTGCGTCGACGGCGGCGGCACCCCCGTGTCGCCTTCGAACTGCGTGGGCCCGGCGCCCGCGGCGACGCAATTCTGCAATATGCAGCCCTGCTGACATCGCCGGCGGGCACGTCGACGGTTCCCGGGCAGGGTTACGCTCATGGAATCTCGCGACGGAAGAGGCCTCTTCCATTAGAACGGCGCGAATGAGCTCTCCGGCGGGCGTGCGCCCCCTCCTTCTCATCGGACTCCTGGCCGCAGCGTGCGGAGGCGGGCCCCTGCCGCCGCCCACCCCGCCGCCGCCGCCAGCGTGCCCATCACCGGCGCCCACGGGATCGGCCACCGCTGCCGCCGCGCCGAAGCCTCCGGTCGAGGTCGAGCCCGAGCTCGGCCCACCCCACGCCTTCGGGTTCGACGACATGATCGCGATGAAGCGCATCGATGGTCTCACGGTGTCGGCGGACAGTAAGCAGATCGCCTTCGTGGTGAAGATCCCGGACGTCGCCGCGAACAAGTCGCGCAGCGATGTCTGGATTCAGAACGTCGACGGCACCGACCTCCGGCGCCTGACAGACCACCCGGACGCGGATCACAGCCCGAGGTTCGCCCCGGACGGGAGGTCGATCCTCTTTCTCTCCGCGCGAGGCGGCTCGACGCAGGTCTGGCGCGTCCCGACGACCGGAGGCGAGGCGCAGAAGGTGACCTCGCTGCCCGTCGATGTCGAAGGCATGCTGCCGTTCGCCGATGGCAAGCGGCTCGCGCTCATCCTCGACGTCTACCCCGACGCCGCCACCCTCGACGAGACTCACGCGCGCGACGAAGCGCGCTCGAAGAACCCCTCGAAGGTGCGCGCGTTCACCGCTCTGCCGGTTCGCCACTGGGACGCGTGGGACGAGGGAAAGCGCAATCACATCTTCGTCTGGAGCGACGGCGCCGCGCCGATCGACGTGACGAAGGGCCTGCGTGACGACGCGCCCTCGAAGCCGTTCGGCGGCGTCGAGGAGATCGCCATTGCGAAGGACGGGAGCGAGCTCGTCTTCTCCTCGAAGATGGTCGGCCGAGAGGCGGCGTGGTCGACCAACACCGACCTCTGGGTCGTTCCGACGGATGGAAGCAAGGCCCCTCAGTCGCTCACTCCGAAGAACCCGGGCGAGGACTCTCATCCCGTCTTCTCCCCCGACGGCAGGACGCTCGCGTTCCTCTCGATGGCGCGCCCGGGCTACGAGTCCGACAAGCGCCGCGTGCGGGTCATCGACTGGGCGACGAAGAAAGAGAGCGCCGTCGTCGAGGCCTGGGATCGATCACCGACCGACCTCGAGTGGGCGCCGGACAGCAAGGGACTCTTCGCCTCGGCCGACCATCTGGGCCGCCACGCGCTCTTCTCGCTCCCGCTCGGCGCAAAAGACGCGACGCCGCTCCCGGTCGAAGGCTCCAACAACGGCCTCGTCGTGACGAGCGACAGGCTCCTCTGGCTCCACGACGCCCTTCGCGCCCCGGCCGAGGTGTGGACGAGCGGCTTCGACGGCAAGGCGCCACGCGCCGTCACGCACCTCAACGATGCGCGGGTGAAGAACCTCTCGTGGGGAGAGCCCGAGCAGCTCACCTTCAAGGGCGCCAAGGGCGACACGGTCAGCGCCTGGCTCATCAAGCCGGCCAACATGAAGCCGGGCTCGAAGGTGCCCGTTGCCATGCTGATCCACGGCGGCCCGCAGGGCTCCTTTGGCGATCACTTCCACTATCGATGGAACCCCGAGATCTTCGCCGGCCATGGCTTCGCGACGATGATGATCGATTTCCACGGCTCGACCGGCTACGGCCAGGCCTTCACCGACGCGATCCGCGGCGACTGGGGCGGCGCGCCGTTCGACGACCTGATGAAGGGCCTCGACGCCGCGCTTGCCAAGTACACGTTCCTCGATCGCAATCGCGTCGTGGCGATGGGCGCTTCGTATGGCGGCTTCATGATCAACTGGATCAACGGCCACACCGATCGCTTCAAGGCGCTCGTCTGTCACGACGGCAATCTCGACGAGGTGATGGCCTATTACGAGACGGAGGAGCTCTGGTTTCCCGAGTGGGAGCACGGCAAGACCCCGTGGGAGAACCCGGCCGGCTACACGAAGCACGATCCGCGCGACTTCGTGAAGAACTGGAAGACCCCCACCCTCGTGGTCCACGGCGGCATGGACTTTCGCGTCGTCGAGACGCAGGGCATAGCCACGTTCACGGCGCTTCAGCGTCGTGGCGTCGAGTCGCGACTCCTCCACTTCCCCGACGAGAACCACTGGGTGCTGAAGCCCGCGAACTCGAAGCGCTGGCACGAGGAGGTGCTCGCGTGGATCGATCGCTTCACGAAGTGATCGCCGATCACCAGTCGCCTATGGCTTGGCGGCGTCCGCGCCGGCGTCGCCGACCCGCTTCGCCTTCTTCAGCGGGATCGTCCAGAGGTAGATTTCGTGTGTCCGCTCCTTGTAGTTCTTCTTGTCCTCGGGGACGCTGGCGCCCTTCCAGGCGCTGTAGCCCTCGGCGTTCACGAACTGCGGTGCGGTGACGGTCCAGTGGCCGTCGGGGGTGACGCCCTCCATGTCGAAATCGTGTGAGACGATCCGCGAGCCCGGGCGCATCTTCTCGAGCTGCGGAATGAGCTTCACGTTGATCTCGGGGAGCAGGTAGAGCGTCACGACCGTCGCCGGAGTGAGATCGACGGAGAAGACGTTCTCCTGCTTGATGGAGACGAGAGCGCCGACGTTCGCGCCCTTGACGTTCTCGTTCGCTTCCTTGATCCGCTCCGGGTCGAGGTCGAAGCCGAGCCCTCGCGCTCCCAGCTTCTTCGCGGCGCTGACGACGATGCGACCATCCCCGCATCCGAGGTCGTAGACGACGTCGCTCTTCGTGACCTTCGCGACCTCGAGCATCTTGTCGACGACCTTCTGCGGCGTCGGCACGTAGATGATGTCGAGCGCAGCCGACTCCTCCGGCCCGGCGTCCGCCGAGGAGGGCGGAGCGCTCGGCGGGTCCGCCTTTGCGCTCGTGGCGCCCGGGGTGGCGCCGACCGCAGACGCAGACGCGGACGCGGACGCCGAGCTGTTCGAGGGCGGCCCGGGAGGGTTACAGGCGACGAGCGAGAGAAGGACGAGGGCGAGGACGGACTCGAGCGCCGACATGGTGGCCATGCTACGGGGGCTGACGTCGCTGGCGTTTCGCGTTGTGCGGGGCGCGCGCATCTTCGGTCCCGGGTCCTCGGATCGCCCGTGCGCGTCAAGGATCGATTGAGATCCTTACACGCGCGGCGCCGCGCGGAAAGCCACGGAAATCCATGGGAGATCGCGGCGGGCATGTGGGGGCATGTCGGTTGCTGGAGCCCGAACACCACTTCTCCAGGAGACTACCCATGCGCTTCTCGTCTGCGATCGGCCTCACCCTCACCTTCCTCCTCACCTCGGCGTTCACCGCGGGTTGCACCACCCCGACGGAGGAGACCGAGTCGGCGGAGGCCGAGCTCAGTCAGCGCTTGCCGCCCGCGAGCGCCGCGCCCGTCCTCGACACCGAGGAGCTCGCGTTCGTGAACGCGATGAACGCGTACCGCAAGGAGAAGGGGCTCGAGCCGTTCGAGGTGGCGATCGGCCTCGTCACCGCTGCGCGCAAGCACTCGCAGGAGCTCGCGGACCTCAACGCCCCCGAGGCGACCCACAACGATCGAGGTCTCGGCGATAGCGGTCCGTTGCGCCGGCAAGCCCTCAAGGCGGCGCGGGCGCGCATCAACCGCGACTACCCGTTCGACCTCTGGGGGTTCGATGGGATCCCTGGTCCGGGCTTCGGAGAGGACTGCAAGCGCCGCGCGGACATCGGCGCCGGCACCGCGGCCTTTGCGTTCATGCGCCGAGAGCTGGCCGAGACGATCGTCCCCTATGACCTCGACGCAGACGGCCACGATGACGTGCACGTGCCGCGCCCCGGCTTCGGCGAGGTCGGCATACCGATGGACGATCCTCCGTCGCCGAACATGCTGGCGACCTATTTCACCGCGATGGGCGTCGCCCGCGCGAAGTCGCGAGCGGGCGTCTGGTACTGGACCGTGACGTATGGGATGTACACCGCCCCGCAAGCGCCGATGCTCTCGCTCGACGAAGGGTGGAGCAAGTCGCTCCTGACGAACGGGAGCTTCGAGGAGCCGGCCGTCGACGAGTGGGGCCACCCCACCATCCGATCGGGTTCCTGGAGCTCGCCGGGCCGCTGGTACGGGCCGAACCCGTACGTCACGCCCGGCTTCGGCGACCAGACGGACTATCGAGTCCTCCACAGGTGGCACGTGTTCGCATCCGCGGGCGGGCGCGTCGACGTCCGCACCGACAACGCCTACTTCCTCGACGAGACGCACGGAAGCGCGGCCCACGGGCTCCGCATCATCGACTCCTCGTCGAGCGACGCGTCTGCGAGCGCGACCCAGCTCGTCAGGGCCCTCCCCGGCGTGAACTACGAGCTGACGGCGCGCGCGCGGCGCGTGGGCACGAGCGCGGATGAGCAGTTCGCCTACCTCGACTTCACCGACGAGAAGTACGACCGCATCGCGTACAACGTCGTCAAGACGGGCTCGCAGACGGCCTGGACCGGCGACGCGATCCGCGTCTCCGCGACGGCGCCGCCGAAGACGGCGTACGTCCGCGTCATCCTCTTCGCGAGCGGCGGCTCAGGCACCGGCTCCGCCTTCGACTGGGACGACGTCCGCCTCCGCGCCTGGTGACCGGTCGGCGCGCCCTTCCGGGCGAAGCCGCGCCGCGGATCGCGCGTCCGCCAAGGGATCGCGCGTGAACCTGGCGACTTTCGGCTTCGCCCGGCCTCGAGGTGAGGTACGCGGCTTGCTGGGCGCGCAGCATCATGCGCTTCCGCGGGACCTCGCTTCTCCTCACCTTCGCAGTAGCCCTCCTCGCCTGCGAGCGCGGCGACCCAGGCGTGAACGTGGACTCGCTCACGGTGACCCCCACGGGTGAGGAGCACTGGGCGCGGCTCACGTTTCGCCTGCCGGCAGGAGGCTGTCAGCTCGGCGTCCCAGCGGAGGGATGCCAGTGGTACATCGACGGCAGGACGTTCGCGGTCGATGGCCAGCGCGTTCCCATCGCGCCGCTCCGACTCCGGCCAGGACGGCACGTCATCTCTTTCCGGGGGACGGCGCAGACGCTGACGGTCGCGGCCGACGAGGTCCGAGACTTTCCGCTCGCCGCCGCGCGCCTGAGGTGCGTCGAGCTCCCGTGGCCCGTGACGCCGAGGACGGACCTCGGCGCCACGCACGAGCTCACGCGCCCGCCGTGCCCAGGATGGCTCCGGTCGGCGTCACCGCCCCCGGTCGTCTTTTTCTCGGAGAGCGCGACGTGCACGATCGCGAGCGGTCATCCGAGGAGCGCGACCATCCTCGACGGCAGCGACGACTGCGCCGCGCTCTCCGACACCGTGTGGACCTCCGCCTTCGGCGCCGAGGGCCGCTGCGTACGTCCGCCGACGCCCATGAGCCTGCGCGAGGCCTGCGAGGACTACCGCCGCGACCCCCTCCAATACGGCCGCTCGGCGGCGTCTTTCGACGGGGGCCGTAGTGTCTTCCTCCCGGGAGACTACCTCGCACCGAGGGAAGGCACGACCGACGTGCCGGTGCGCCTGATCGGCGATGCGGTCACCGATGTCTCGATCGAGCTCCCGGTCGTCGGCGCTCTCCCTGCGGTGTTCACGACTCGGGTATCGTTCCTCGATCCACCCGCGCTGCCCGATGCGGCCAGACCCACGATCACCTCGAGCTGCCCGACAGACCGCCGCCTCGAGCTCGTCACCGCCCGAGGGACCGTCGAGCTCTCCGCCTTCCAGTCGCCGGGCTGCGACTACGTCCTTCACGCAGGACCGAGCGCGTTCCCGCTCGATCAGGCCGGGCAGAACCGCATCCTTCTCCGCCGGCTCGACATCGCCGATGTCGAAGTCACGCGCGAGGACGGGACGACGTACACGACGGTGGGCCGGTATACGATCCGGGCCGCCGACGGCACGACGACGGACGAGCACGCGACGCCGAGCGGCATCGACGTGCTCCCCGGCACGTACGAGATCATCACGCGCTTCCAGACCGGCGACGGCGAGCAGCAGCACCACTCCACCATCACGCTCTGAGCGACTCGACGCGCTGCTCGCGTTGCGGCATGCTTCCGGCAGAGTCTCGAAGAAATGCCCCGAGCGCGCGACCTGGCCCTCTTGCTGCCGCTGTTCGTCATCGGCTCCATGCTTGCGTGCTCGAAGGGCACCTCCCACGCACCGGCACCCGCAAAGGTCGGGCGCGCCGAGAGCGCGATCATCCACGGGTTCCTCGACAAGACGCATCCTGCCGTCGTCGCGCTGCTCCTCGGAAAAGACGCGGACTCGTTCGAAGGGACGTGCACCGGGACGATCGTGAAGCGCGACGTCGAACATCACATCGGGTGGGTGGCCACGGCGGCTCACTGCACGGCGCGTGGCGTCTCGCTCGTCGTTCAGGCCGAAGACTTCACGTCGACGGACGCCATCACCTATGCCGTCCTCGACCACGAGGCCGACCCTCGCTACGCGAAGGACAACACCTACGACTTCGCGGTCGTCCGGATCGTCGGCGTCGACGCGTCGACCCCCGAGATCCCGCTCACCACCGCGCCCGACGGGCTCGTCCCGAACGCGCCCGTCACGAGCGTGGGCTTCGGCGTGACGACGGTCGGGGAGTCCAATAGCCAGCGCTACGCGATCGACAAGAAGCTCTTCAGGGTAGAGGAGGAGCTGCTCGTCTACGATCAGGAGTCCAGCGGGGTATGTTTCGGCGACAGCGGGGGTCCGGTCATCGCCGGGAGCGGCAAGGATGCACGCGTCGTCGGGATCCACTCGTTCGTCTCGCCCGGAGACTGCATGGGAACCGGCAGCAGCTGGCGCGTCACCACGGACCTCGACTTCTTCGACGCCCAGCTGAACAAGCCGCCGCCCAAGCCGAGCTGCGGTCTCTGCGAGAAGACGGCCAAGTCCGGCGCCGGCACCTGCGCGTTGCTCACGTCATCCTGCCTCGGCGACGATGACTGTCGCGGCTACTACGAATGCATCGGCGACGCGAAGAAGACCTCGACCGAGTGCTTCACCGAGTACACCCTCGCCGAGGGCCCCTTCACGGCGGCGACGAGCTGCGTCTGCGAGCAGGCCTGCGCCGACGAGTGCGCCGGCTCGCCATCGTGCGCGGGCGTCGGGAAATGCGGGGCGAAGCTGAACGCCGAGAACGGCGACGCGTGCATCGCGTGCATCGAGAGCACGTGCTGCGAGGAGGAGCGCGGTTGCACCGCGGACGGGCGCTGTCATCTCTGCTTGAAGAGGGACGACTCGTTCTCGAGCTGCAAGACGAACGACAAGCGGCAAGCGCTCGCGGCCTGCGCCCGCGACAAGTGCTCGGCCGAGTGCGCCGGCACCACGCTGCAGACGATCGGCGCTCCCTCGCCCGCCGATGCGGGAGCGGACGCCGGCGCCCCTCCTCCTCCGGTCGCGGAGGCATCGGGCTGCACCATCGCGCGCAGCGTCCGTCCTCCTTCGTGCGGATGGGGAGCCGCCGCTGGCCTCCTCGCGCTCGCGCTCGCGTTCGCCTCGCGGAGGCGGGCGACTCGAACGACGACCGGGGGCGCCTCCCCTACTCTCCGTAGTTGATCGTCAGATACGTGTTCGTCTCCGCGGCCGTCATCCGGCGGATCTCGCCGTTCGGCCAGCGGATGTCGATGGTCGCACACGCGGAGGTCCTCGCGCCGCCGAGACCGAAGAGCAGCGCGCGGGAGTCGGCCGACGAGTACGTCCCGCGGCTCGACTTCACCTCGCGGACCAGCTTTCGCCCGTTGACGGTGACCGTCACGCGCGCCCCGATGGCGTCGCGATTGACCTTCACGCCGTCGCCGTGGAGGCGAATGCCGAGCCATCCGTTCTGCGAGCCCACCGTGTTCTCGAAGAGAAAGTTCGCGCGGCCGCCGTCCCCGTTGTCGCGCCCTCCGACGAGGAGGTCGAGATCACCATCGCCGTCGATGTCCGACCACGCGTGGTTCTGGCCGGCCTTCATGAGCCCGCCGACGCCGCTGAAGCGTCCGTCCGCGCCCTGGCGAAAGAGGCCGACCCACGCCTTCTGCGCCTCGGCCGAGTAATTGCCTTCGTACTTCTTGTCGCGCGTGACCGAGAGATCGAGTCGGCCGTCGTTGTCGAAATCGACGATCGCCGCGTCGATGTCTCCTTCGTTGAAGGGGATGCCACGATCGAGCGTGGCCGCTTCGAACCGTTCGCCCTTGTTCAGGAATAGCTGCGAGGGATCGCTCCACTTGCGGGAGTAGTCCGAGTCGACGGGATGGGAGATGGCGGCCTGCCAGACATCCATCGCCCCGTCGCCGTCGACGTCCGCGCAGTCGATGCCGAAGCCGTTCGCGCCGACCCACTTGTCCGCAGGATCGGGCTGCTCGTTGCGTCCGTGGCCGGTGGTCGCGAGATACGAGTTGCCGGTCCCGAGCGCGTTGAAGCCGTGCGCCTTCGCGACGTTCGTGAAGTGGCCATTACCGTCATTCTCCCAGAGCACGCGCCACCCGAGTCCCACCGATACTCCGTAATGCGAGACGAAGAGATCGAGATCGCCGTCGCCGTCGTAGTCGCACGCGACGACGCCGTTCGTGGGCTGGCTCGGCCGATCATTCAAGTTGGCGGAGGCCTCGACGAACGTGCCGTCGCCTTTGCCCATGAAGAGCTGATCGCGCTGGGCCGACAGCGAGCTGCCGTTGCCGGCGTACATGTCGAGCTTGCCGTCGCCATCGAAGTCACCGAAGACCGCGTTCGCGGTGAGCGACGCCGTCTCGAGCCCGGAGCCCTGCTTCCTGGTGAAGTGACCCCGGCCGTCGTTGAGGTAGAGCGCCGACGTCTCGCCCGCGAGCGGGATGTCGAGACCGGCGAAGCAATCCTGATCGCCGTCGTTGTCGACGTCCGCGAAGACGAAGAACGCGGCCTGTGCTCCGCGGAGCCCGGACTCGTCGGACACGTCGCGGAACGTCTTGTCGCCGTTGTTGTGGAAGACGAGGTGCTCGAACGGAATGCCGGCATTCGCGTTCGGGAACAGGCTGTGCATCACGATGTCGTCGAGGCCGTCGCCGTCGAGGTCTGTGAATGCGAGGCGACTGTGGTCGTTGATCGGGATCGGCGTCGCGGGGTTCGGGACGAAGTTCCCTCGCGTGATCCCGCTCGCCTGGGAGATGTCCACGAGGAAGCCTGGCGACGCGGCCGCCTCCGGTGCGAGCGGCGCCGGCGTGCAGGCAGATGCGGATCCGGGTCCGCTCCCCATGACGGCCGATGCTCCCGCCGCCGAGTCGTCGGCGCTCTCCATCGAGCAAGCGCCTACCAGGAGAGGCAAGAGCGCCAGACCGACGATGGGGATGGGGCGGATCGGGCCGCGTCCGAGCTTCACCCACGCGGGCTAGCACGCGATTTTCCGGGCCCAAGGACGCCGCGGCCCGATGAGACGCGATGGTGAGGGTCTACCGCCGGCCGTAGCCTGGTGCTCGCCGGCCGTGTACGGTCGAGCGCGAACGGGAAGAGCGGAGGCAACGCACGATGATCGAGACTCGTAAGCTCGGGCAGGGCGAGGTTCGTGTGGGCGCGATGGCGCTTGGCGCCATGGCGTTCGCTGGCTGGTACGACACGCGCGACGACGACGGCGGCGTCGTCGCCATCCAGCGCGCCCTCGACGCGGGGATCACGTTGATCGACACGGCCGAGGTCTACGGCAACGGCAAGAGCGAGGAGCTCGTCGGCCGCGCGGTTCGTGATCGACGCGACCGCGCCGTCGTCGCCACGAAGGCGAGCAAGGGGAGCCCGGCCTACCTGCGCGAGGCGGTCGACCGCAGCCTGAAGCACCTCGGCCTCGATCACATCGACCTCTACTATCTCCACCGCGTCGACGCCGAGGTCCCCATCGAGGACTCCGTCGGCGCCATGGCCGAGATGGTGAAGGCGGGGAAGATCCGCGCCATCGGTCTCTCGGAGGCGGGCCCGGCGACCATCCGGCGCGCCCACGCGACCCACCCGATCGCGGCGCTCCAGACCGAGTACTCGCTCCTCCAGCGCGATCCCGAGAGCGACATCCTCCCGGTCACGCGCTCGCTCGGCATCACGTTCGTCGCTTACTCCCCGCTCCACCGAGGCCTCCTCACCGGCAAGATCCGCACGCCGGCGGATCTCGCCACGGGCGACTGGCGCAGCCAGGTCCCGCGCTTCCAGGGCGCGAACCTCGCGGCGAACGTCGCGCGTCTGAAGCCGCTCGAGGAGATGGCGGCAAGGAAGGGCGTCGCGACCGCGTCCCTCGCGCTCGCCTGGATCCTTCGCAAGGGCGACGACCTCGTCCCGCTCGTGGGCATGGGCCGTCCGGAGAACGTCGAGCGCAACCTCGAGACGTTCCGCGTCTCGCTCGACGCCGCCGACGTGGCGGCGCTCGACGCCGCCTTCCCCATCGGCTGCGCCGCGGGCCTCCGCTATCCGGAGTCGATGACCGACGCGCTCGGCCGCGAGGCCCCGCCCCCCGGCTGACGACGACGACACGGCGCGGCCACGGCTGGCTCAGGTCACGTCTGTGATCAGCAGGCGGGCCTGACCGCGAGGACCGCCTCCGCGCATGGGAGGACGATGCCGCGTAGCACATCGAGCGCGGCTCCTCGGCGGCGGGGGAGCTCGTCCATCGCCGCGTCGCGCGCAGCTGCGATCGCGGTCGCGGCCGCGTCCCCGCCGGTCGCCACCGCCCAGGCCACGATGCTCCAGGCCAGCTCGGCGTGGCGCTCCTCGTCCGCTGCGATCGAGGCGAGGGCGCCGGCGATGGCGGGGGACTCCGCGTCGCGCGCCCGGACGCGCAGCTCGGCGGCGGCGAGGGTCTCGCCGATGCACGCGTCCCGAAACGTCGCGCGTGCGAGCTCGGACAGCGAGCGCGCCGCGCCGGGGGTGACCGCGAGCCGTCCCGGCCCGACCGGCTCCCCGGCATACGCGCTGGCGACGGCGAACCCGATCTTGGCGTGACGAATCTCGTCCGCCGCGGCGCGCTGCGCCCCTTCGACGAGCACCGGCGGCGCGCCGAGCGCGAGGAGATCGAGCGTGAGCTGCGCGAACGACGCGATCGAGGCGTGCTCGTAGAGGGCGTCCTTCGCCCACTGGCTCGCGCGGGAGGCGCGCTCGGAGCTGGAGAGACTCCCGACGTCGAGCTCGACGTCGGCGAAGAGCGCGTCGAGCCAGTCGACCCGCGCTGCCGGCTCTGCGATCTGCTCCACGCCATCGGAGTCGCGGAAGGCGCGGCCGCCGGGACATGGGATCACCCAGGTGTAACAGCATGCCTTCGGATCCTTCGCGGCGGCGGTTCGCTCCGAGCTGAAGCTCACCTGACGTGAGGTGATCGGTGGGAAGCCGCTGTCGGGCAGGTCGTCCGGGTGCGTCGCCGTGGCCGCGCATCGTCCGTAGGGAGCGGGCGCGCTCCCCGCGTCGGACATGGCCGAGGCCGAGGCCGTGACGCAGAAGTCTCCGTTCGGGCACGTGGGGAGCGAGCGCACGGGCGTCGACGTAAACGCCGGCGACGTGGGTTCCGTGGGTGCGGCGTCCACGCCGCCCGAGGTCTTCGTGCATGCCGCCGAGACGAGCGGAAGGAAGAAGGCGATGCTGGAGAGGTAGCGGTACCTCAGAGCCGTGAGGGACATGCGGCATCGTCGCCCGTGGGTTTACGCCGAACAAGGGGCGTCTGCGTTCGTGGGCGCGCTTGGTACGATGCCCCCTCGCAACTCTCTACCAAAGATTCTCCCAGGGCCACGGTCAGACTCCTCGGTGGCGCCGACATCCAAGCTCGCAGGAAGCGTCCTCTCCCCATGACCCCTCGCCTCGTCGGCATCGCGGTCTCCGGCGCCATTCACGCCACGGTCTTCGCGTCGCTCGCGTTCACGACGCCGCGCACACCGGAGACGGGGCCGTGTGCGGCCGAGACGAGCTTGATCCTGGAGACGCCGGAGGACGGGCCGACTCCGCCCGCGCCGACTCCGCCCATGCCGGCTCCGCCCATCACGCCGAAGTCGAGCGAGGCACGCGACGCGCATCATCATCCACCGGTCCGCCCACCGGCGGCTGCGGCGCCCGATCTTCTCGCGCGTTTCATGATGGCCATCCCGGCGACGAATGCCCCTGACACGACGGGCGAGGGCGGGCTCGGCACGGTCGCCGATCGCGAGGGAACGGCGGCGGACCCGATGCCCGAGACCACGTACGGCGAGGATGAGGTCTCGACGCCGGCCACGCTCCTCTCGAACGTCGACGCGACCTATCCGACGGAGGCGTGGTCTTCCGGCGTCGAGGCGGACGTGCCGGTCGAGATCGTCGTCGATGCTCGAGGCAGCGTGGTGAGCGCACGCGTGGTCACGCGCGCAGGCCACGGCTTCGACGACGCCGCGCTGGCCTCGATCCGGAGCTACCGTTTCGCGGCGGCGCAGCGCGATGGTCGCGCCGTGCGGGTCCGGGTGCGCTGGTCGATCCAGTTCCGATTGCGGCGATGATCCCAATCTGCCTCGGCTACGGCGAGCCGCTCCATCGAGCCGGAGGGCTTCGCGCCGCGCCGCCGCCCGCGGCCTGACGCGGGCCGCACGAGGCAAGGCAAATGTGAGGGCGACGCGGCAGGCGCTCTGCGGTAGCGGCCCACGGCTCGCTCCGCACGCCGGATCGTCTGCGCATGGGAATGTGAGGGGTCAGGGGATCGCGACCTCGACTCCGATGCCGGCTTGAAGGAGGTAGGGCTCGAATGCCGCAACGACGCGAGGGCCGAAGAGCAGCTTGGCCGGCACGAACGAGGCGCCGGCGTCGACGCCGCCCCACAGCCGAAAGTGATCGAAGACGCGAACGTGCAGGTAGGCGTTGGCCAGGGCGAGTGGGCTCACGCCCGTGTACGAGAGCTCCGATCGCGGGAAGGCAGCGTCGCCTTGGGCCCGAACGACCAGCGCGCTCGCCCCCATCCCCAGGAGCGGCTGCCAGCGTGCGACCGCCCGAGCAGGCGCGTAGAGGACGGACGCGCCGAACAGCATCGGCCGGACCTCCGCCGTGCCCTCCGGCCCCGATACGTCGGCGCTGGTCAGCGGGAGCACGCCGTGCGCGGCGACGTGAAACGAATGCCGTCCGTCCTCGTTGCGCCCTGCGTGCTGTCCCAGCGGCAGCCGCCATCGGACCGCGAAGCGGACCATCGGCTGCACGCCGAGGTCGCGCGATGCCAGGAGCGCGGCCGGCCCCGCCCCGATCGCGAGGGCACCCTTGGCCTCCGGGAAGCCGGAGATCTCCGCGATCGCCGGCGGCGGTGCCACCTCGCCATGCGACGGATGCGGTGCCTCGAGCTCCATCAGGCTGACCCGGAGCAGCTCGACCGCCTGAAACACCACCGTGGCCAGCTCGCTCGCGGAGGACTCGTGCTCTTGCACCAGGATCTCCCGCAACACGATCTTGCCGGTCACGCGATCGGCGATCCACACCTCGACCTTGCCCTGGGCCACGATGATGCGAAAGCCCGCCACCGCACCGGTCGTCCGGGCCGCTGCCGTCAGATCGCGTGGGATGACCTCATCGGGGCCGTGATCCACCCGCGAGACGTCCAGGCCGAGCGCCTCGAGATCGGCCTGCAGGAGTGGCACGATCGCCGCGTCGGCGTGATTGGTGACGATCACGATTCGCGGTCGACCGCTCTCGGGCGCTCGTGCCGTGCTCGACGGGGCAGACGCCGCGTTCTGTGCGAGCGCCTCCCTCGGCGCGAGGACGAGAGACGCGAGCGCCAGGCCCGAAGCGCCGAGCGCGCTCAGCCTCATGGGGCGGCCGCGAGCACCCGCCTGGCCAGCGGAGCATGCGGACCGTTCGGATGCTGCGCGAGATACTCGCGCGCACGTTCCTTCTGCTCGGGGCCCGTCGTGAGCTCGATCAACTGTCCCGACGCTTCGCGCGCGAGCGGTCCGTTCGGTTGCTCCTGCAGGTAGATCTCGAACCATCGTCGGGCGGCGTCGCGTTCGTCACGGCGAGCCGCATCGCGCCCCAGGTAGGCCGCGGCGATGGCCGCCTGTGAGCTACCCGGATGCTTGTTCCGTATCGTCTGAAGCAGGCCGTTCGCCGCGTCGAGCTTCCCTTCCCTTCTTGCCGTGAGCGCGCGCTCGAGCAGCTCGTCGGCGTCGGGGGTAGCGTCGGACGGCTTCTCGCGATCGCGATCGCGCGGCGTCGGGGGCTCGACACGCCCTGGATCGCGTGGCGTGTCGTGAGCGTCGCTCGCGATGGAATCGGTGGCGGGACGGACCTCTTCCGCCGGCAGAGGCTCTGCCGGATGCGCCGAGGGGATGCCGAGCGGATGCGACGGGGAGAGCGGCTCCCTCGCGATCTCGGACGCCGGATCGGCCGCACGGGATCGCCAGGGGCCGAGCCCCACCGCGATGGCCACGATCGAGAGCGCCACGACGCCTCCGGCCATCCGGAGGGTTCGAGTCCGACGCCGAGCCAGCAGTGTGCGCTCGACGCGCTTGGCCAGGTGAGGCGCTGGAACGGAGACGGACGCCTCCTCGAGGTCGTCGAGCTCGGCGCGAAATGCATCTCGCAAGTCGATCATTCGTTGTCCCATCGAGTTCCTCGTTGGATGCGCGCGTGAAGAAGCGGGTCGTCCGCCGCCAGCTCGAGGAACGCCCGTTCGGCGCGGCCAAGTCGACGTTTGATCGTCGCCAGCGAGCAGTCGCAGGCCTCGGCGGTATCGGCCAGATCGAGGTCACAGAGATAGCGAAGCGAGAAGGCCATGCGCTCGGCGTTCGGCAGCCGATCGAGCGTGCGGTAGAGACGCTGCAAGGTCTCGCGTGCGGGACCATCGACGGGCAAGGCTTCCTGTTCTGGCAGGTCGCCGGGCGCGAACAGCTGCAGCCAGCGCCGACGCGTGCGACGGCGGAGCACCGCACGAACGACCGACGTCGTGACGCGCATCATCCAAACCGTGAGCGCCTCCACGTGATGAACTTGCCGGATCTTGTCGAGCGCCTCGACGAACACGTCGTGCACCGTGTCCTCGACCTCGGAATGGGATCCGAGGGAACGGGACACGATCTTCGTCACGAGGCGCTGGTAACGAACGACGAGCTGCTCCCGTGCCCGCGCGTCTCCCGCCTTGAGCCGCGCCAGATGTTCGGCCGTCCACGGCACGAAGGAACGTCGCCCGCCCTCCGCGCCCTCCGAGCGCGCCGCGTCCTCCGCACGCGCGTCGTCCTCGGACGCGACGATGGGACAGGCTCCCTCGGGCGATGCGAGGAGGCGTGAGTCCAGGCCGCGTGCCGCGAGGGCCTCCGGCCGAAGCTTGAACATGCCTCAACCCTGCGCGGGATCATGCGGTCCGTCAACGCGCTTCGCACACGAGGAGTGCCGCGCAAATGGCGTCGGGGGCTCGCCTCCCGCCACATGCTCCCACCTAATTCGAGGGGGCGTGAGCCGTTCTCGAGTGGTCGCCGCCTCTCTCTCCGCGATGATGCTCTCGATGGTCCGAACGAGCGCTGTCGTGAGCGTGATCGGTGTCGTGATCGGTCTCGTGACCTCTACGGGATGCGGGAGTCAGTCGGGGACCCTCATCGGGGCGGGCCCGGGCGCGGACGGTGGCGGCGGGCCCGATGGCGGCGGGCCGGGCTCGGCGACGACGCTCGACTCGGGCGTCGGCGGGGTCGTCTTGAAGTGCTCGGACGGATACCGCTGCTTCAACGACGCGACGTCGAACGTCGTCTGGGTGACGAAGACGGACGGGAACATCAACGGTCCGAGCTGCCAGCAGGTCTGCGAGAACGCGCTCTCGCAGAGCACCGCCTACCACGCGTGCGACGAGGGACGTCCGGTCGCGCAGCGGGACCTCGAGAGCTTCAAGCCCATCGCGAGCGGGCTTGGCTTCAGCTGCAAGAAGGCCGGATGCTTCGATGAGGCCCCGGGCGAGGGCATGGTCCTCGTGTCGATCGCCACCGACCAGGACGGCGCGAAGTCCTGCCTCTTCCCGTCGGAGGCCAAGTACAGCTGCACGAGCCATCCGGGCAACGCCAACTGCTTCGGCGAGCGCTACTCCATCGTGTGCCCGTGCGTGAGCAAGCCGCTCGACCAGGCGTGCAACTGGACCTGCCCTCCGACCAACACGACCACTGCGAAGTGGAAGACGGACGGCACCAGCTGTCTGGCGCGCATCAACTACTGGCGGCAACGCGCCTGCGCAGAGGGCTGGGTCGAGTGTCCGCCGGCCGGATTGCCGCCCATGGCGGAGTGCACGGCCTGTCATGCATGCAGCAACTCGGAGGCGGAGCACGACGCCAGCAATGGTGCCCACTCCTCCTTCACGCGGTGCGGTGAGGGCGCGCAAGGGGAAGGCGGCGGTCAGACCTGCGCCGACGTGATCGACGGATTCGTCGCGGAGCGCAAACCAGACGACAAGGGCGTCATGCGATGCGAGGGCCATTGCGGGCCCATCCTCGAGCCGGGCTGCCACACGTTCTCGTGGGGCCGGGACCGAGACTCGGGCTTCCACACGCTGAACTGGGGCGGCTGCAACGCCGAAACGTGCCAGACCTATTGCGCCCAGAACGCGGGGGCATGCTTCACCGTCGAGACCTCCCCGTCGATGACGTGCGAGTGACCGAGGTCGCCTTTTCGAGAGGACCACGATGCGAACCCGTCAAGCCATGTCGCCGCTGATCGCGCTCACGATTCTCGCCTCCGCTTCGTGTGGAGGCGACGGACAGAGCGGCGACGGCGCGAGCCCAGGCGGCAACGATGGCGGCAGCGCGAGCGCAAGCGGCGGCATCACCGGCCCGGGCGACGCGAGCACGGGGGATGCGCCTGACGCGCGCGATACGCAAGGAGTCGGCTCGCTCGAGCAGTACACGCCGGATCAGGCCCCATGGGAGAGCTTCGCCCGCAAGCCGCGCGAAGCGGGGCTCATGGCTCACGACCCGGACAGCATCAGCTGGATCACGCCGGCCGACTGGGAGGCGGCCAGGTGGGACGGCACGATCTACAACCCGTCCAAGATGAGCCCGAAAGACTTCGCCGACGCGCTCTGCCCGAGCGTCGATCGGGTGCGCGGCATACGCGAGGTCTTCTATGCCAAGAAGCCATTTGCCGACAACGCGAACCCCACCAAGGCCGAGGTGGACGAGTGGCATCGCATCGCGCTCGACCATGTGCGCGCGTTGATTGGATATACGAGCCCAGACCGCCAGGTGGAGAAAGACCACTGCATGTTTGCGCGTGCGCTCTGGGGGGACGAGCGCAAGTTCACGACGCTCTGGGACAGCAAGTACCCCGGCACGAGCGGCTCGAGCGATGGCCCCTGCCAGGGCTCTTCCAACGAGCACTGCGGCGCCACCTTCCTCCCCTCCCCGGACGAGCAAGCTCCGTATCTCCCGAAGGGATATCCGACGTGCAAGGCCGACGCGGGCTCGGAGGGCGTATTCCCAGGCCCGAAGTCCAATATCCCCTGGTCCATCAAGTGGTCTCGCGGCTTCTGCAACACGCTCATCGCCGAGGGCTACTGGGGTGGGCACGTCGGTCCCTGGTTCCACCGCCAGAAATTCGGCTTCAGCTTCTGGGACGGCGACCCGGCGAACAACAACAACAACGCCGTCCTGCGCGCGAAGTGGACCGGGACCCTGTCGCCCAATCTGTACTGCAATCCCGCAGACGCAGGCTGCTCGCCCTGAGTTGCACGGGGATGCCCTCGGCGGCCCCGAGGCTCTGCCAGGCTTCGACGGGAAGCGCGTCACCGCGTCATGTGCCACACTTAAACACCCCATGCCGAACACGATCCTTCCCGGCACCATCGCGAATGCGGAGGTCGACCCGGCGGGCACCCAGCGCTACGTGCCCGCGGTGCGCGTCGAGCGCGACATCGACCGGCCGCAGCCTTCGGCGTTCCCCTCCGCGCGGCGCTTCGAGACGATCTATCCGCGGTCGCGCGCGTCGGAGGAGGCGACGGCGGCTGCGCTCGCCGCGGCGCGTGACCATGACCGCAGCTCGTCGAGCGGGCTCCTCGACGTCCTTCTCGGTCGCAGCCTCGACGACTAGGCACGACGTCCGCACGCCCGCGCGGCCTCGACCTTGGGCATCGACATCGGCGGGCCATTCGATGCGCCCCTTCGCTCGCCGGCGCGAATCAGGGGTCGCAGACGCGGACGACGAGCTTCGTCTCTGATGTGAGCGGGTAGACGTCGTGGAGCGTGCATTTGCCGGAGGGGCAATCCTCCGCCTTCGCGCAGGCCCGGCGCTTGCCGAGCTCCGTACACGCCGCCTTCGGTCCGCAGCGTGAGACCGCGTTGGCGAGGACCTCCACCGTGCACGCGTCCCCACCGTTGGGAACGCGCTCCGTCGAGCTGATGCAGCAGACATCACCGGCGCACTGCGCGTCGATCTCGCACTGCCACGGGACCTGCGCCGCCGTGCAGCTCGAAACGCACGACCCCAACGGGAAAGGCGACGCCGCTTCCCCACAGCATGTCTGGCCAGAGGCACAGATGATCCCGGCGGCGCAAACGGGCCCGCCACCCGCCATGGTCTGTTGACAGCGCCCACCGTCCGGACCTCCGCTCGAGGAGCTGCTCGACGAGGACGTGCTCCCGCCGCTCGACGAGGATGTGCTCCCGCCGCTCGACGAGGATGTGCTCCCGCCGCTCGCGCCCGAGCTCGCCGATGTGCCCGCCTCGGCGGGCCCCGGGCGGCAGCGTCCCGCCTGGCACGTGAGCCCCGCGTTGCAGGTGCCGTTCGTGAAGCACGGTTGCTCGAGGCCACCCTCGCCGCTGACCGGGTCCGGATCGCTACCCGTGCACGCCATCCACACACCGGCGACGATCACGAGCGCCCCGACCCCCCACACGCGGTATCGCATCGCCTGCGAGTCTAGCCGCTACCGTCTCGCGACGCGCGCCACACTGCACCTTGGTCATGGCGCCGAGACCGCGGTCGGCGCGGACGGGCGCGAGCTCGGTCTCGAAGACCGCCCGACGTGAGACCACGGTCCCAGGTCACGCCCCCGTCCGTCGCAGCGCGAACGCTGGTGTACGATAGCCCGGTGTCATCCGTGGGCGATCGTCGGCTGCACCGCTTCATCAGGGGCGAGCTCGACGACGCGGAGGTCGCCGCGCTCGAGGCCGAGCTCGATCTCCGCCCATCGTTGCGCGAGGAGCTCGCCGCGCTTGCGCGCGACCCCACGGCGAGCATGGGGGCGGCCGAGCGTTCCGGTCGCGCATCTCCATCGGCCGTGCCGACGTCGCTGGTCGTCGACGGTCCCGAGCGGCTCGCCGTCGGGTCGACCCTCGGGGAGGGGGGGATGGCGACCGTGCGCCGTGGGGTTCAGACGAACCTGGGCCGCGCCGTCGCGATCAAGACGCTTCGAGACGAGACGCCGTCGGGCACCCATCGCCTGCTCCAGGAGGCGCGTCTGACCGCGCGCCTCCAGCATCCGAACATCGTCCCGGTGCACGAGATCGTGCAAGGGCACGGCGGAGAGCTGCAGGTCGTCCTCAAGGAGGTGAAAGGCGAGCTCTGGGCGAGCCTCATGCATCAACCCGCGATCCTTCGCAGTCGCTTCGGGGCCGAAGACGCCCTCGACTGGAACCTCGGCGTGCTGAGCGCGATCTGCAACGCGCTCGCGTTCGCGCACGAGCAATGCGTGCTCCACCGCGACGTCAAGCCGACCAATGTCATGGTCGGGCGCTTCGGCGAGATCTACCTCCTCGACTGGGGGATCGCTGCGGTCTGGGGCGAGCGCACCGATCCCGCGCTCGCGCACGTCGAGGACGCTCCGATCGCCGGAACCCTCGCGTACATGGCTCCAGAACAGCTCGAGGGAGACCCCGATGTGCTGGGGCCCTGGACGGACACCTACCTCCTCGGGGCGACGCTCTACGAGCTGCTCGGCGGGAGACCTCCTCACGCGGGCGCCGACCCACGGGAGAGTCGAGCGCGCCCTCGCGAGCGTGTCGTCCCGCCGCTCCGGCCCGATCTGCCGCGCGAGCTCGTTGCGATCGTCGAGCAGGCCATGAGCCCGGACCCCGCGGACCGAATCATCACGCCGCAGGCGTTCCGAGGGCTCATCGAGTCGTTTCGAGGTCACCGCGCGTCGCTCGATCTCGTCGAGCGCGCGGTGCGCTGCCTTCGCGCAGCGAGTAGCGCGGGGTCGACGGCGGAGCGTTCCGAGATCGAGCGTCACCTCGGAGAAGCCGAGTTCGGGTTCCGAGCGGCGCTCGAGGCGTGGCCGGACAACGCTCGCGCGCGCGACGGCCTGCGCGACGTCGCGATCCGCCGCATCGAGGCCGCGTTCGCCGAGGGACAGCTGCAGACCGCACGCCGCCTGCTCGACACCCTTCCCGACCCGCCGCCCGCGCTCGTCACACAGGTCGAGGCGGCGCTCGAAGCGGAGCAGGCCGATCGCGCGAAGGCGGCACGGGCAGAGTGGAACCAGAACCGCGCGGTCGGAGTCGCCGCCCGCGGCGCGCTCGTGATGATCCTCGGTCCGCTCTGGGTCGCCGGTTGGTTCGGCTACGCAGCGTGGCCGGTGGAGTCCGCCACGCCGCTCCTCGTGTTCCTTCTCGTCTACCTGGCGCTCGGCACGATCGCGGTCTTGTTGCGCGCGCGTGACGTCCTCGAGCACCGCCTCACGAGAGGCATGGTGCTGGCCGCCGGCGCAGCCAACCTTGCCGCCGTCGCCTGGATCGTGAGCGCCAGTCGTGGAGGGCTTGACCTGGCGGCGATAAACGCCGGCGTTCTCTTGCTCTTCGCGCTCACGCATACCGTCGTTGCGGTGACCAGCGACGCTCGCGCGCTACCGTTCGCGAGCGTCGACGTCGCCGGCTTCGTCATCGCGTCGGTCGCGCCTGTTCACGCCAGACAAGCGCTGGCCGTGAGCGCGCTCGTCCTCACGGCCGGCGTAGCTCTGAACAGCTGGACGGAGTGGCGTCGAACACGCACGGCACCGTGATGCGCGGTGCGCCCACGTCGCGAGCGGCACGGGCATCTTGGGATTCAGCGACCGCCCAGGCGGAAGTACCTCATCGAGGAAGACACCGCCAATCTTGATGCGCTTGTCGGTCGGTGGCAGCACCTCCGCTTCGACGCCGTCCGGCAGAGCGATCGTACAGATCAGCCGCCGCGTACCTGCTCGTCGAGGACTGGACGTACGACGAGGACGCAGCCGCGGGTCCAGCCAGTGCGGCTTGCAGCGCTGGGCGAGAACGTCGAAGATCGGCGAACCATCGATCGTCTTTCCCCGTAGCTCCCTCTTCAGCCTGTTCAGATCAGCCACCCGCCGACGTTCCCAACGCTTGGAAGCGCGAACGCTGGCATTCCAGAACAAGACTACAAGGGCTAGAGCTTCGCGCGTCCGCTCGACGGTCGGCGCTGCACCAAGCCCGGCGAGCATCGGCGCGGCGACCTCGAGAATAGTCTCTCCAAGCTCTCTCTCGGGCAGGCGGACGCTGGTCCACGAGCGACCAAAGCCGCGCATCAGGGCAGCTCCGGGCCCCGGGGAATCGTGCCGTCAAACGCTGCTGCCAGGTCGGCGTTGGCCGGATCAGCCCCAGCTTGACTCGTTCTGCGCAGATCCTTCGGACGGCTTCTCGGCGACATGACATTGATCCTAGCTTCCGGGAAGCTCGACAACGTAAAGGCCGGCCGCATCCTTGGTGAGGCTCGCGAACACGAGGCGCTTGCCGCTGATATAGGGGCCCGTCGAGGTCGTTGGGTAGTACGGACGGGCGGGGCTATCGACGATGATGGTCGAAGCGCCGTCGGGCGTCGCAGCCTTGATCGACGGTGAGCTCGTCATGTCGAGATAGATCGCGGTCTTCCCATTCCAGCCAAGCATCCGACCGTTCGAGGTCGCGACCAGCGAAGCGAAGGCGGGGATCATCGTTGTCGTATCGACGATGCTAAGGTCCGCGAGCTCCTTCTCTCGGTCGGGCGCCTTCTTGTTCACGACGAGGCCGTAGCCGTCTTCACTCGTGGAGAGGATACTCTTCACATCCATCGCGAGGATCCGCGATGCGCTCGGAGGATTGAGGGACCGACGCCACAGTACGCCGCCACCAACGGCGCGGACGCCCTTGCCACCCGGCGAGATCACGTATTGGTCCGCCCGTTCGATCGTTCTGGGCGAGGCTTCCGAGGTGAGCGTGAAGACTCGAGCGTTGCCCAATGGGCCAAAAGCGTTATTGGCGATAACCGTGGTGCCGTCGCGATCGACCGCGAAGTGCGACCACTGTTCGACCGATCCGAGTCCAGTACCGTCGATGCGTGCAAGCCTGGACGCGGTCGGCAGAAGCGTACCGAGTCGAGCGTTCTCCGTAGGATGGCCGCCCACGCAGTACTGGACGACGAGCGTGTCCTTCGCGAACTCGAACCACGGCAGGCACGCTCGGCCTAACGACACCTCCACAAGTTCGTCGAGCGGAACGAACCCGACGTTCCCGGCCTCGAATTCGACCACCGCGATCGAGCCCCGCTGCGGATGATCGTACGCTGTGCTCGCGTGATCGGTAAAGACGACGCGGTTGCCGCTCTCGTTCGCGGAGAACATGTTCACCACCGATCGCGAAGCGATGTTTCGCTCGAGCGCGCGCGTGCGAGACCACGTATCCAGCTGACCGACCTCGTGCTCCACGGAGCGCCAGTGCGCCACGAAGGAGCCCGCGATCTTGATCACGTCACCTTCCGCAAACGTGAAGAGCTCCGTGGGCTCACCGCCAGAAAGCGGAACCGCGTAGACCTTCTGCCCAGTGTCGCCGCCAGTCGTTCGAAAGATCACGTCTTCGGGCGTGACGCCGACGAGGAGCTTATCGATACCGTCGACGATCTTGGTGGGCGGGGGCACGGCACTGAGCGCGCTCTCGTCCCTCGACGCGTCGTCGCTCTTCGGCGCGCACCCTCCGAGAAGGGCTACGGACAGAGCTAGAAGAGAGAGGGAGAGTTTCATATTCTCTTCTGCCTGCAGAGTACGCGCCGGGCCTACATCGCTCCAAGTACCTGATATCAGGACGTTGCTGGGCTGTGGTGCTGGTCATTGTCGTGTCCTCGTCGAGCTCGGCGTCGGTGCAGGTTCGGACGGTCGGTCAACCTCGTGACCTTCATTGCAGGCGGAGACCATTCCGATCACGTTCGCGCGCGCCTCAGAGAGTATCAGGCCGCCGTGGAACGCCAGTCGATCATGGCCCTGAAGGAACTCGCGAAGGTCCCGGTACAGCTCCCCTCACCCGATCAGGTCCGGGCACGCTTTGACGACCTGGAGGTGATTCTCACCAAGGACGTCGACCAGGGGAGGGCGGCGCTCCGGAGGCTGTTTCGGAACGGACGTATCCGTCTGGATCCGTATTCACTGCGCGAGCCCCGTTCTCGACGGGCCCGGCATCGTGACGCAAGCTCTCGGGCGTGCAGGCGCGATCAGTCCGCAGCCGGCTGCTGTTCCGCAGGGGGCGGCAGCGTAATGTGTCCGATGGGCAGCTCGAGCTCTTTGGGGTCGAGGCGGGCGCGGGTGCCGGCCCAATGCTTGGGAGCGAGCTCGAGATACCGGTCGCGGGGCCAGTACGGCATGACGCGGATGACGTCGGCGAGGTAGCCCTCGGCGTCGAGGCCGTGGAGCCGGCACGAGGCGATGAGCGAGAAGAGATTCGCGGCGGCGGTGGCGTGGTCGTCGGAGCCCATGAAGAGCCAGGCCTTTCGGCCAGTAGCGATGGCGCGGAGCTCGCGTTCGGAGGCGTTGTTGTCGAGACGGAGGCGGCCGTCGTCGAGGAACCGGCAGAGCGCTTCGCGTTGACGGATGACGTAGCCGAAAGCGCTCGCGAGCGGCCCACGGACTTGGCGAACGCGCTCGAAGATAGGCTCCGCCCACGCGAAGAAGTCGGCGAGCACGGTTTTGGACACACGCTGACGTCGATCGTGCCGTTGCTTCGGCGCGAGCGAGGCCCAGTCCTCCTCGAGCTTGAAGAGTGTACGGATTCGAAGGAGCGCTTCTCGTGCGTGCTCGGACTTGAGGGTGACGGCGGCTTCCCAGAACCGCCTCCGCGCGTGAGACCAGCAACCGACCTCGTCCGGCGGTTTCTCGCCTTTGCCCACCGCATCTCCGCGGTAAAGCGCGTCGTAGATGCAATGGGCGTCGGCTTGGATATACCCCTTGAAGCCCTTGAACATCGCGCAGACGGCGTCGCTCGTGTGCTTCGGCTGGTATTCGAAGAAGACGTGGTCCTTGTCGGCGAGCACGACGAAGAAGTGTCCCTTCGTGCACGCCTGCCGTTTGCCATCCGCGACCCGTGCCGGCTGAATCGCAACGCCCGTGGCGTCCGTCGAAAGACAGAACGCATTCGCCTTTGCGTCCTCTATGCAGACTTCGACAATCGCTCCGAGCGTGGCGCCGACGTGCTCGGAATATCGACACATGAGACCATCGTCGACCTCGATGCCCGCCGACGCGAGCTCTTGTGCGAGGCGGTGAAACGGCATTCCCCAGCGAAATTTCTTCGCGAGAATGTGCGCGATGAACGACGGGGCGAGGATGCCTCGCTCGTAGACCTCGCGCGGGTTCGGCGCCGTCACGAGCTCCGACGGCGCGCCGTCCACCGAAGTCTTCTTGTATATCGCGCGTGCCTTTGCGACCCGAATCGGGCCGCCGCGCTGATATCCAAGTTGGCAGCTTTCTTCGAAGTCGATCCGCTCTGCGATGCCTTCGAGCGAAGGATCCAAAATCTCGACGCGGACCTCGGGGATATCGAGGTCGCGAAGATTGCGCCGGCCTTTCGGCTTCGAGCGCGTGGGCCCACGCGCGCCGCCATCTTCGTCGCTCACTGCCAGCTCCTGGCTTTCGGCCGGCTCGCCGAGCTGTTTGGCGAGCCGTGTGAGGCGAGCGTTCGTTTCTGCGAACTCGAGCTCGAGCTGCTCTGTATCGATTCGTTCGGCCTTCGCCAGGAAAATCCGCCGTCGGAGCAGTTCCACCTCCGCCTTCAGCAGCTCGTAGGCGCGCCGAAGCTTGTCCCGCTCCTGCATGACCGAAGCAAGCTCTGCGGCCGTGTGGCTGAGGACGTCCGTCGTCTTTGTCAGCGTCTCGTTCGCGGTCGTCAGCGCCGCCTCGAGCGCGGCGACCCGCTGGCGGAGCACCTCCTCGATCTCGCTGGCTGATGTCCCTTCGCGAGCCACGACTTCGTCGTGGTAGCGCACGCGAACGCGGTCGTCGACCCATGCATGCGTTGTGCATGCATTTCGATCGTACCTTGTGCGTGCCTCAATGCGTCGAGCGCGGCTTCGGCTGCTCGGTCTCGTCCACGTCGATCCCGTCGAGCAGGGCCTCGAGGGTCGCGTCGTCGATCTCGACGTGGCGGGCAGTCTTGCTCGGCGGCTCAGGAATTTGGAACGTTCCGCGATCGAGTCGCTTGTAAAAGATTGCCATTCCCGAGCCGTCGAAGAAGAGGATCTTCAGCGCATCAAGGCGACGGCCGAAGAAGATGAACAGAGCGCCGCTCCGCGCCTCGTATCCAGTCTGCTCTTTCGCCAGGCCAGAAAGGCGATCGAAAGACAGGCGCATGTCCACGGACTCGAGCGCGACGTAGATCTCAACGCCAGAGGGGATCACGCACGCTCCGTGAGAACGGCAACGAGCTCGCGAACGAGCTCGGCGTCAAACCCGCGACGGACCACGATGCGGACCCCGCCGACGAGCAGCTCCACGCCCTCAGCCGCTGCCGAAGCGACGACGGTGCCTGGTCGGACAACGCGCGCGAGTACAACGGCCCGCGCCGGAGCAGCCTTCAGCTTCCTCTCCCAATACTTCAGCGCCGACGCGGTGTAGCCGCGTCCCGCCACAAACGCTGGTGCCGTCTTCCCGCTCCGCCGAAACTCTTCGACTCGTTCCGCCCAAACCGCTTCGCCGTCCGTCATGCGCGCGAGCATGGCTTCATCAGTCACGTCGCGAAAGGACCGGGCTCACGCAGGGGATACGAATACGTCGCCCATCATCTCGACCTCGGCGCGCATGCGCTCGCCGAAGCCGTTCAACAGGAGACCCTCACATGAATACAACCGACATCCCGATCGACGATTTGCTGAAGCGCCTTCACCTCGCCAACGCGCGGCGCATCTGGCGCGACCTTGTCTCGCGCGCAGAGAAGGACAGCTGGGGCTACGGCGACTTCCTCTCCACGCTCGTCGCTGAAGAGGTCGCGCATCGCCAGCAGACGCGACTCGGTCGGCTGACCCGGCGTGCACACTTTCCCTTCCTCAAGACGATCGACGACTTCGACTTCACCTTGCAGTCGACTCTCCGTCTTTCCCTCCTTGCCTCTTTCCTCTCGCCCGACTTCGTCACCGACGGACGCGGGCTGATCCTCTCCGGCAAGACCGGTCGCGGAAAGACGCACCTCGCGATCGCCATTGCCTACCGCGCCATCCAGAACGGCTTCGACGCGCTCTTCACGACGGCGGCTGCGCTCATCGACGATCTGTCGCGTGCAACTCGTGATGGGCGTATGCGCGAGGTACTTGCGCACTACACGTGCGTATTTCGGCCATCGCGATCAGCCAAACCGCTGCATGTCGATCACCCGTTTCGCAGCATGGCGATCGGAGCGAAGCGACGTCTCTGTCTTGGGGTCTCCTCTGAACGGGTGAGTAGTTGAGGGTTGGAACCGCGCGGACGCTACGCGTGCGCGGGTCGGGTTTCAATCTGCGGTCGCGGCCGCCTTGGTCTTGCGCCGCGAGGGCCCGAGGAGACCGATCTTGTGAGCGCCGTGGATGACGCGATCGCAGACGGCGTCGGCGACGGTCGGGTCGGCGAGGAAGTCGTGCCAGCGATCGTGTTTGAGCTGGCTCGTGATGATCGTCGCGCGAAGGTCGTAGCGGTCTTCGAGGATCTCGAGCAGGTCGCGCCGCGCCTCTTCGGTCAGCGGTCCGATCGCGAAGTCGTCGAGGACGAGGACATCGACCTTGGCAATGCGCGCGAGGAGACGGGTGTACGTTCCGTCGGCGCGAGCGAGGCGGAGCTCGTCGAAGAGCCGGGGGACGCGTCTGTAGAATACACGGAATCCCTTGCGGCAGGCTTGATGCGCGAGCGCGCACGCGAGGTAGCTCTTCCCGGTGCCCGTCGCGCCGGTGACGATGACGGTCTGGTGCTCGACGACCCATCGGCATGTCGCCAGCCGTCGAACGACCGCCTTGTCGAGCTGTCGCTCGCGCGCGAAGTCGACGCCTTCGATGCACGCCTCGCCGATGCGAAGCTTCGCGTCGCGGAGATTCTTCGCGAGGCGGGTGTTAACGCGCCCGCTGGATGATCGCCGAAGGGCGATCGCGTAGCCGCCTCAGCGAGGGCCATCATGACCGCGCCCACGCCGGGAGCCGCGTCGCGATGGGCAACGAGGCGACACCGCACCCGACAGGGGATCGCCCCCCGCCCATCGTGCGCCGGCGGGATGGGCATCGCCCGGCAGCCCGAGTAGGGCGTCGCCCCGAAGGAGAGCACAGGCCCAGAAATAGGTGACGGAGAGGGCGTCTTCTTTGGACGGAACCGCCCTCTCCGCCGTGCTTCGCGCCCCGTAGAAAAGACGCGCAGCCAAGAAAGGTTCGTCGTGAGCTCGCTCGGAATCAAGTCCTGGCGTGCGTCGATGCCGTCGTGCGCCGCGGCGCGGCCGGGATCGTGTCCTTGCTGCCGGGCGCCCGCGCAGCCGATCGGCGGGCGAATGGCGATCGTCGGGCACGGGCTCGTCGAGCGGCAGGTTCGGGGCCCGATGTCGCCGTCGGGCGTGGCCGAGCAGGGCGTCGTTGTCATGCGCCGCTTCCGATGCCGTGCGTGCCGCGCCGTCCTCGTTGTCGGGCCCCGCGGGCTTCTCCGTCGTCGGTGGTACAGCGCCGGCGCGATCGCCATCGCCCTCGCGATGTACGCGTCCGGCGAGACCAGCGCCGCCGCGCGGGGCCGGACGAGCCCGGCGCGCGTGCTGGGCTCGTCCGCCATCGATCGGTGGATATCGCTGCCTCGTTGGATCGAGGCAGTGAGGCGCGGCGAGCTCTTCGGGGTCAGTGGCCTGGAGGCCGCTCCGCGCCGTCGAGTCGCCGAGCTCGTCGTCCTCGCGCTCGCCGCCCGCGGCGGACGCCGATTGGGAGGTGATCTCGCCGAGAGCGCGTTCGCCGGAGCGCAGATCGCGGCTTGATTGGCCTCGCGGAGGCGCCGCTCGACACGCGCGCCGTCGAAGGACCGCGCCGCCGGCCGGCGCGAGCGTTCCAGATCCACCGAGGAGGATCGGGCACGCCGTCCCTTCGCGCCGGCACGACTGCTTCACGGGCACCAACGAGCCCGCGAAGGAGACGAAATGGATCAACTGACTCCGAAGAATCACGGCGAGGAGGTGGCGGTCTTCCGTCACGGCCTCATCGGCGAGCTCGCGATCCGCGCGGGCGCCCTCGACCACGGCGAGCGAAGCGAGGAGCTTCGCCGGCTTAGCGCGCAGCGCGTGCGGCCGCCCGGCAGCGATACGACGCGCTGCTACTCGATCGCGACGCTCGAGCGATGGCTCTACGCTTTCAAGAAGGGCGGCCTCGAGGCGCTCGTGCCTCAGGGGCGTGGTGATCGCGGTCGCGGTCGCAACCTCGATCCCGAGCTACGCGAGCTCCTCTGCGACATCCGCCGCGAGCACCCGAGCGTCAGCGTGACGCTGGTCCTCCGGACGCTGCGCGCCGACGGGCGCATCGGCGACGAAGTGACCGAATGCACCGTCCGCCGCATGCTCGCCGAGCGCGGCCTCGCTCGCACTGTCGAGGTAGAGGCGGAGGGCGGCAAGGCGCGTCTCCGCTGGGAGGCCGAACGGCCAGGCGCGCTCTGGCACGGCGATGTCTGCCACGGCCCCACGCTCACGCTCGACGGCAAGCGCACGCCTGTCCGGGTGCATGCCCTCCTCGACGACGCCTCGCGATACGTCGTCGCCCTCCGCGTGGCGTCGGACGAGCGCGAGGAGACGATGCTCTCGCTCTTCGCTCAGGCGCTCATGGAATATGGCAAGTGCGACGCGCTCTATCTCGACAACGGCGCGACGTACCGCGGCGCAATTCTGCAATTGGCCTGCTCTCGTCTCGGGATCACGCTCATGCACGCGCGGCCCTACGATGCCCCGGCTCGCGGGAAAATGGAGCGCTTCTGGCGTCGGATGCGTGAAGAGGCCCTCTCGCACATCGGGCACGTCGCCTCGCTCGATGATGTCGAGCAGAAGCTCCGGACCTGGCTCGCTCGCTATTATCAAGTAGCCCCGCATGCCGGGCTCCTCGGACGTACGCCCGCGGCCCGCTTCGCCGAAGGCGAGAAAGTGCCCGTCACCGAGGAGCAGCTCCGCACCGCCCTCACCGTGCGCGCGCGGCGGCGCGTCCGCCGCGACAGCACCGTCTCCGTCGGCGGCGTCGTCTATGAGGTGCCGCTCGGATATCTCGCCGGCCAGATCGTCACGATCGCGACGAGTCTCTTCGATCGCCAGAGTCCGGTCATCGAGCTCGACGACAAGCAGATCGCGCTTCATCTCGTGGATCCCGTCGGCAACGCGAAACGGCCGCGCCCTCCGCGCCGTCCCGCACCGGAGCGAGCCAAAGGCCCGGTGAACTTCAACCCGGGCCGCACGCTGCAGGAGGAGGACGGCGATGACGACATCTTCTGATGTGCTCGCGGCCTTCTCGCTCCGCTCGTCTCCATTCTCGAAGGAGATCGACGACGCCGACCTCTGGCTCCCCGAGAGCAAGGCGGCGCTCGTCGCCGAAATCGAGGAAGCCCTCGGCGATCGCCAGAGCGTGATGCTTCTCGGTGAGCCCGGCGTCGGGAAGACTTGTGTACTCCGGGCGCTTCGACGGCGGCTTCCACAGGCCGGATTCCGACTGACGTATTGCCGAAACGCCACGCTCGGCCGACGCGACTTCTATCGATACCTGTGTCACACGCTTGGCCTTCACCCCACCTCGACGGCGGCGAATCTCTTCCTCGCCGTCGAGACCCACGTCCACGATCTCCGCCGCGACAAGGTCCATCCCGTCTTCTTGCTCGACGAGGCCCACCTGCTCCACCCCGACATGCTCGGGCACCTGCACATCCTCATGAACTACGAGTGGGACGCCAGAGCGCTCCTCTCCCTCGTCATGGTGGGCTTGCCAGAGCTCGAAGCCTCGCTCTCGCGCCGCGCACATCGATCGCTGCTGACCAGGCTGCACCACCGCTTCCTCCTCGAGCCGGCGACGGTCGATGACACCGCGGAGTATGTGAAGTACCGCCTCTCCGCAGCGGGCACCGACCGCGCGATCTTCCCAGACGATGCTCTCGCCGCGCTGCACGAGCTCTCCCAAGGCGCCCTCCGGGAGATCGACCGCCTCGCCACTGCAGCACTCCGCGACGCCGCTCGGCGAAAGAAGAAGCTCGTCGACCGCGACGTCATCGCCCGCGTCGCCGAGACCCTCGCCCGCTTCGACTGACCCTCGACAGCATCGCGTTGGCGCCACGACCGGCGCATCACGATGGCCATCACGCCGTGCGACCTGGAGGTGCCGGCCTGATGGCCATCAGCCTTTCGGCGGTCAACGCCATCATCCAGCCGGCGCATGTACAGGCGGGCGTTCTCGCGCGCGAGCATCTCGGCGTCGACGAGCAGCGCGAGGCGCTCGTCGAACGCGAGCGCGAGGGTGTCAGGGGACTTATCTTGCTCGAGCCAGGTCGCAGCGAGGACGCGAAGGCGCATCGCTTGAAGCTTCTCGAGGGTCGGTTCTCTCATCGTCATTCCTTCATTCCTTCTTTCTTGATCATTCGTCATCGAGGTCAGTGGTAGTAGCCAGGGCCGCGAACGTTTTCGTGAGGCGTGCCCGCAGCGGCGGGCGCTTCCGGCTCCGGGAGCGGCTCGCCGTCGAGGTTGTGCTGGAGGATCGTCAGCACGGGTCGATAGCTGCGCGCGCCGGCGTAGAGCGCGCGCCGGCTCGCAGCGTCGAGGCGGGCGTTGCCGTACTTCTTCGCGAGGCGGAAGAGGCCGAGACACGATCGGTATCCCCACTCGGGGTGCCGTCGCTCGCGCAGGATCACCTCGCAGAGAGCGCGCGCGTTTGGACCGACCTGCTCGGCCCAACCGAGGATGCGCGAGGGCGTCCATTCGGCGTGCGCGCGATGGCTGCTCGGCATGTGCTCGGTGATTTGTCGTGAAGCCGCCGCGCACGAAGCTGCGAACGTGAACGGCAACGCGCTCGTTGACGTGAAAGATCTCCACCGTGGTCGTCGTCGCGCGGAGCCAGAGCTTGACGTCATCGGTGCGAAGCGCGTGCGGCGCCGAGTAGAAGTGGTCCTCGAACGCGACGTGGTAGTCGATGTTGAGGCCGACCTTCTTCCAGGCGCAGGCCTCGAAGGGCACGGCGGGCAGCGGCATCAACGCGGGCTTGTCGAGGCGCTCGAAGAGCTCGCGACGGCTCGTCTTGTACGTGCGCATGGTCCGCGCATTGAGGTCCGCGACGAGCTCCGCGAGACGGGCGTTGAGCGCGCCGAGAGACGTGAACGTCTCGTTGCGGACCCTCGCGAGGAGCCAACGCTCGGCGACTTGAACGCCAACCTCGACCTTCGCCTTGTCGCGCGGCGACTTCGGCCGCGCCGGAAGGATCGTGGTGTCGTAGTAGCGCGCGAGCTCGGCGGTAGTGCGTTGAACGCCAGGGTCGTAGCGGCACGCGGTGACGATGGCGCTCTTCAATTGATCGGGAACGATCGCGCGCGTCACGCCGCCGAAGAAGGTCAACGCGCGGGTGACGCTCGCCACGAAGTCCGGCACGCTCTGCGTCCGGCTCGCCTCCGCGAACGTGTAGTTGCTCGCGCCGAGCACCGCGACGAAGAGCTCGACCTCGATGATCTCGCCGGTCTTCGCGTCGATGAGCCGCGGCTTCATCCCGGCGTAGTCGACGAACATCTTGTCGCCGGCGACGTGCACCTGGCGCATGACGGGCGACCGCCTCTTCAGCCACTCGCGGTAGCGATCGCAGAAGGCCGTGTAACGAAGACCGTCGGGATGAGTCCCGAGGAACTCGACGTGAAGCAGCGCGAGCGTCACGCCCGGGCGCCGGAGCTCGAGATGGAGCGCGGCGCAGTCCGGCGCCGGACGTATGCACGACGGTGCTGTCTTTGGATAGAGCTTCGCCTCGAGCTCGGAATCGGTCAGCGCCTCGAGGGCCGCGAGGTCGCATCCGAGCGCGGCGGCGTCGATGACGACCTTCGCGACCGAACTCGGGCTGATCGCGAGCGAGCGCGCTACGTCGCGGTGGCTCCGCTTGAGGGCGAGCTTCTGCCTGCGGATCTCTCGTATCTGCAGCATGGGGAGTCTCTCTGTCGCCATGCCGCCTCGTAGGCGGCGTGGGCCGGAGACCCCAAGACCTTGTCATCCGCTCAGTAGTCCAGCGATCGCGATGACGCGAAACGGGTGATCGCGATGCGCCGTTTTGTGCGATCGCGATGGCGCGAAACGGGTGATCGCGATGCGCCGTTTTGTGCGATCGCGATGGGCCGGCGCACGCACTACACGCATCCGAGCGTGTTGGTCATCGACGAGGTCGGCTACCTCACGTACGGCGACGATGCCGCCAACGTCCTCTTCCACGTCGTCAACGAGCGGCATCTAAAGAAGCGTTCGATGATCTTCACGACGAACAAGCCGCTCCGCTCGTGGGGGCGCGTGCTCCACGACGAAGACCTCGCCCAGGCCATCGTCGATCGCGTCCTCGAACGCGGCCGCCTCCTCGAGTTGGACGGCCCATCAGGCCGCACGCGCCACCTCCCGCTTGACCTGGACCCCGCTCAGGCGGCACAAGACGAACCGGCAAGAGTTTCCGGAACGGCACCGGCGAAGTTTCCGGAACCTGCAGGAGCTCCGGATCGAATCGCTTCCCGCGCCCGCTCGTCCGTCGCCTCAGCTCCGCTCGGAGCTTGGCGGCCTCGTCCTGCATTTTCATGCGCGCACGCGAGCACGCCTCTGCGCGCTACGTCACGACGAGGCAGGGCGAGAACTTACTTTCGAGTCGCTTAGGACCACTTGATCCGGCGCATGAACTTCTCCAGCGGCGCTGAGCGTCGGCAGCAGCCGGTCGGTCAGGGAGCGAGAGACTCGCCTGGCGTGCCCGACACAAGAAGCCGCGCTGCCTCCTCAGAAAGCGCGAAGAGATAGTCCCGCAGGTACGAGCACACGATCCACGCGTACTCGTTGGTGATGACCGCCTGGTCACCGAATCGAGACGCAATGATCTGGAGGAGGTCGCTGTTATGCGGGTGGCGGTGCGACGCGATGAGATGTACTCGAGAGCGGGCGACCTCGCGAAGGGCGTCCGCATCACGCGAGTGGTTGAGAAGCCCGTTCGCATGAAAAAGACAGTTGCGGATCATGAGGGCCGTCCTGACCTGTCCCCAGAGCGGCTGCTCTCTTGGGCGCAGTCCCGCGTTCTTCAGTGCTGTAAGCGATCGCTCGAGGCCCCAGCCCGACACGCCCGAGAGCGATTCGCCGGACTGCCGCGTCATGATCGATGCGAGGCGAAGGCAGTACACCTCGAAGAGTGAAACCACCGCGAAGAGGTTCCCCGTCGCCATCAAGCGTGGGAACACCGACTGAAGCTTTCGCTCCTCAAAGTGCCATCGAAACGCCTGGCTCTCGAGGTCGTTCGGGAAGTACGCGTCAAGTTTGGCGAGTTCCTCGCGAGTCTCGTGTTTGAGAAGCTTGGGCGCCTTCCAGATGTAGTCCGCAGCGTCATCGAACGCGAAGCGGATATCGCGCATGAACGCGCCGAACGTGTCCTCTCGTTCTTCTTCCGGAGCTGCGGGCATCGGCAGCTCAGCATAACCACCGCCGCACTTCCGTCGAGGGCTCGCCCGCAATCGCCTGACGCGCTCGCGCCTCCAAACGACGCATCCTCTGCGCGCGGTGCGAGAAGACCGCTCACGCCATCGCGAAGTGACAGTCGACCTCAACACGACAACCGCGTGCGCCTGGTCGAAAGGAGTCCGTCTGACGACGCTTGATCTCGCTCACCGCGTGACTGACAAGTTCGACCCGGCGGCCGCAGGCGAGCGCCGCGCCCTGGAGCTGCCGCGTTAGCTTCTCAGGAGCGTACGAAACGGCCCCAATCCGAACAACGACGTCCGAACGACGACGGAGGACAAGGCCCAGCGAGCGCCACATGTCCGCGATAAGGCGCCAATACCGATCCTGATCGGAGGTTCGCTCTTCGCCCCGCGTCTTCTCCGGCTTCGGTGCGCCGCCGAGAAACCAGAGGCGCAGCCACTGGTCTTCCTGGTAGCTCGTTACATCGAAGTAGGGCGGGGACGTGATAACGCACCGGACCTTTTCCTCGAGCCCCACACGCGGAAGGTCGCGCATATCCATGTGCAGGATGGATGCGCTTCCGTCGGGCGGCGAACTCGCGTAACGAAACGCGGCCTGCGAGCGGAGTAGGTCAAAAACGTCTCGCCGTGGCGCCTTGAAACCGTGCTTCCGCCAGAAGCGGACGGAATAGGCAGGCTTCGTGCTGATCGTGTGAGGCATCTGATTGCTGAGGAACGACGGTGACCGCTCGCTCTCGCCATGCAGCGATCCGAGGGTGAGTGCGCCGAGCATGCAGTCAACGCGAGAACGCTTCCAGTTCAGTTTCTCGCGGAGGAAAAGGATCTGGCGCATCGTTCCTGCGGTGAACGCGACACGAAAGAACTCCGGCATGCGCCGTCTCGCGACTTCATAAACCTCAGGGTCGAACGTCTCCTCGAGCTCGGAGATCCTTCGACGGACAGCGCCGAGCGTAGGTGCGTTCGTCTTCGCTCTGCTCACGCAGTAGGCGACTTCGTTTACGTCAACGCCGATCGCTCGGCGCCCCATGAGAAGAGCCTGAAACGGCAAGGTGCCTCTGCCGCAGAACGGGTCGAGCACGAGGTCATTCTTCCTAGTCAACGCGTCGATCCAGGTCTCGGCGAATGACTCCGGGAACATCGCGAAGTACGGGCACAACGCGTGAAAGCGATGCCTCATCCTCTACTCCCGCGCTTCTTTGGAGCCGATGCACTCTTCGATGACGGAGTTCGCTTTGCGGCGCCGGCTTTCGGTCTCGCCTTCTTGGTCGCGCTGCCTTTCGCCAACAACCGCGACGCGATGATCGTCTTCGTCCAAGCCGCGCACTCGGACGCGAGGTCGTCCTTTAGCGATCCGCAGTGATGCGTGATGCGGCAGCGGTCAAAAAGGATTCCGGCCTGTATCGCGATATCTTTCCAGTCGTGCTCCTCGACGCGCCGAGGCACGAAGAACATGCGCAACGGAATGAACGAGAATCCCTCACGCAACCAGAGCTTCTCGAAGTTCCCGGGCTGAAGTTCCGAGAGCTTGTTGCGCCAGTCCGTGGCGCCGCACGCGCACTGGCCGAAGCCGATCAACTTGCCGACGCGTCGGTCTGGGAACGGGCGCCATGCAACGATGTCGACCTTTCCGTCTTTCTGTTCAGCGATCTTCTTCGCCTTCGCGATACCCGCCGCGTCTGCCGTGGGGATCTTTGCGCCGCCGCCCTCTCCGAGTTTGCCGCAAAGGTGGTCAAGGGCCTGCGCGAAGTTCTTGGCGTCATAGCGGCGCGGAAAGCCGAAGGCGAACCCGGCAACCTCACCGTCAGGACCGAAGTAGCGCTGCGCGGCGACAGCCGCGATCTCCTCAAAGGTCTTCTCGGGAGACGGAAGGCCGCTTGCCGAGACGAGACCGAACTTCGTGAGTAGCAGTTGGAATATGTAGGGCGAGCGCTCGTAGTTTTCCCGGAGGACAATCGAGTGGTTCGATACAGCGAACGGGTACTTGCTCTTGCCGCAGGCGTGCATGCGGCTCTCGACCTCGCCGAACGCATCCTGGGCAACGCGTTCACTGTCGGAGGAGCCCCAGTCTGGAGAGTTCTCGAGAGCGTCGATCGACCCGTTTCGGCGGATCTCGCGTACGAGGTCCTGAAGCGAGCTGCTCCGGTCGCTGTCCATTAACGCTCTCAGCTCGAGCCAGTCCGCGAGTTCCTCTTTCGGCGCCGACGCAGGGGGCGACGATAGCGCAGCGGTCATCATTATCGCCGTGCAGGGCGGCTCGCCTTCGAGCTGCCACCCTTGTGTTCGTGCATCTCCGCCACGATCGCGTCGAGCAACACCTTCGCTTCTTTCGCGATGTTCAGGAGGTCGGGCTCGCCCTGATACCCCGTGAGCAGCGTTCCCCGCGCGAGCTGCAGTTTTTCCTTCGCCTCTACGAGGGACTCCCTGAAGCGCCGGTCGTCGCCGCGACTAATGTCGAGTGCCACGCGCAACGGCAGGCCGCTGCGAATCGCAGACAGTCCGCGCGTCGACTTGATCGCCTCATCGAGCTGCCGCAGGTCAGGGTTCTGGCTCTGGACGACAGGGACCGCCTCTTTCGACTTACTCCCGAAGAGCCAGAGGCATAGCTCACCGAGTTCCTTTATGTGAGCCTTCGGAACGGGTTCCTTCTTCTCCAGATCGGCGTCCTTGAGTCCGAGAAACTCTCTGATGCCGTCGTAACCAAGGCCCGTGTAAAGGTGCGAAAAGGAGAAGTGGTTCTTCCAACGGTCTTCGCGCTCAAAGACCTTATTCTTCTCGGCCTGGGCGAGTGTTTGGACACCGTTGTAGAGGCGCGTGACTGTCGAGTGCTTGTCGCCGATCGTCTGAGCGATCTCTTCAAGCGGCTTCCCGAGCTCGTTGTGGACCCAGGCGATGTACTCCGCCTTTGCGTACGACTCCCAGTTCTGCGGGCCGTTGACGTGCTTGAACCCTAGGTATCGCCAGAGGTCGCCCCGAGAGCATTCGATGACTGGAAGGACATCGAGCTTGCTTCGTTCGCCTTGGGTGAGTCGGGGAAGGTCGTGTGCTCTGACGACGTCTCGAAGCTTCTCGTCTCGGAGAACTTTGACTGCCGCCAGGCGCCGGTTCCCTTCGATGACCCAAAGCTTCCCATCGCGTTTCTCCGCGAAGAGCGGCTCAAACGGGAAGTAACCGTTCGCCGAGATCGAGAGAGCAATCTCGTCAACGGCCATCTCTTTCCAGAGCACCTGCAGGATCTGCGGCTGCGCAGCGTTCTCATTGAGCCCGTACTCTGCGAGACGGGGGTTGAGTGGATCGAGGTGCAGCTTGTCGACCTCGACGGGCGAAGGATCCCAGGACGGTCCCCTCGAACGCGCGCCGTTCTTGCTCGTCTTCGCCATCGCCATCGCCTTCGTCCTAACGCCGACTACGAGGAAGCGGCCGGCGCGGCCGGATCCTCGCACCCACGGCAGGGTTTTCGCAATAGTCTTGCGATCTTTCTTGTGAAGCGCGTGAGCTTGTTGGGTGCTGGATCTGGCGCAAGGGCGGGTCTGTCCAGGTGGGCCACGCCCGACCTCGCGCGCGTCGGTTGATGGCTCCTTGCTCGTCTGCGTTTTTATGCCGGATCAGAGGCGGGTGCACGTCACCTGCCGAGATGACCGCGTTTAACCCCATCCCCATACGGTCCATGACGCTCAACCTGCTCGCCGGGTTCGCGGCGGCGCTCCGTACCGGGACGATCGACGACATACCTGTTCTCGAGCCTCCTGCACTGCGCCGTGTGCGGCGGCAAGATGGTGATCTCGGGCGGCAGCTCGACGGCGTACTACCGTTGTCAAGAATACTCGAAGCGTCGTCTCTGCAAGAACGGCGTCTCCGTGCGCGAAGATGTCCTCCGCACGAGCCTCCTCGATGAGCTCCGCCATCGCCTCGCTTCGAGCGACGGCCTCGCTTACGCACGAAAACGGATCGCCGAACGTCTTGGCACGCTCTCCCGCGAACAGGGCGGCGAGATGCGGGAGCGGCGTCGGGCGCTCGAGACGATCGAGGCGAATATCGCCAAGCTGGTCGACTTCGTCACGCAGGGGCTCGGGACGAAAACCGTCTCCGACCGACTCAAGGCGCTTGAGCGCGAGGCGGACGATCAACGAAAGGCGCTCGCGGCGCTCGAGCGAGCGGCATCGTCCCCGATCAAGCTGCCGACCCCGGACGCGATGCTCGAGATCGTCTTGGACCTCGAACGCCGCCTCGCCGCCAACCCGACGCGCGGGCGTGAGGAACTCCGGCGCCTCTTCCGGGACGGTCGGATCGACCTCATCCCGCAACCGGACGGGTTCTACGTCGCCCGTTCGGAGGTTCTCCCGCTGGTCCTCCTAACGCAAACGCCCTCCGGGGTTACCGAAGGGCGTCACGAGGTTTCGCGGTATTCTGCGAGTAGTTGCGCGGGTAGGATTTGAACCTACGACCTTCGGGTTATGAGCCCGACGAGCTACCAGGCTGCTCCACCGCGCGCCACGTCCGTCGAAACGGAACGACGCGTTTCTAGTTCGGGGAGGATCGTTGGTCAACACTCTTCGTGATCTCGAGCGATTGAGTTGATCAAACGCAACGGATGCGCGCGCGCGTTGCGGTCACGATCGTCGGGCGCACGCGCGTCGAGGCCTGAACGACTCGAGGGTGATGCACGGATCCGCGACGGTCGTCGCGGACGATGAGCGAGTCGTTGCGCGAGCCTCCGCTAAGTGCCTGAAATAACATCCGTCTGACCAGGTCGCTCGACGTGGCTTACATGGTACGCGATCTGCATACACGACTCGCGTGCGGTCCTTCCCTGCTTCCGTTTCGTCGCTGCTGCTCCTCTTCTGTGCTGCGGGATGTTTCGCCGTCGGTGGGTGCGCGGTCGACGGGAATGATGACGAGGACGAGAACGTCGCGAGCGACGACGGTGACGGAGCGCAGACCGAAGAGCTCGTCGGCGAGCACCAGCTCACCGGGTCCGAGCTGCCGAACAAGACCATCGCGCTCACGTTCGACGATGGGCCCGGGCCCCGGACCGAGGAGCTTGCCACGTTCCTCGCGAGCAAGGGGATCAAGGCCACGTTCTTCATCAACGGGAAGAACACCGCCGGACGCGACAAGGCGCTCGAGGCGGTCATCGCCAACCACCACATCCTCGGGAACCACACGCAGAACCATCTGCAGCTCACCAAGCTGTCGGCCGACAAGGTCGTGAGCGAGGTGAAGGCGACCGACGACGTCATCAAGAAGTACCAGCCCGACGGGCCCTGGCTCATCCGCGCGCCGTTCGGAGCGTGGAACGGCAGCACCGCGCGCGCCATCAACGCGACCGCGATGAAGAAGTACACGGGGAGCATCTTCTGGAACGAAGGCGGCGTGCTCACCGACCACGCCGCCGCCGACTGGGACTGCTGGGGCAAAGGCGTCAGCGTGAAGCGCTGCGGTGAGCTCTACCTCGAGGAGATGCGGAAGAACGGCAAGGGCATCTCCCTCATGCACGACATTCACGGCAAGACGATCGACATGGTCAAGACCGTGATCGTCCCGACCTTGATCGCCGAGGGCTGGAAGTTCGCCACCCTCCCCGAGGTGCCCGCCATCCAGCGCGCCATGAGCGGCGATCCCGGGCCGTCCACCAGCGACGCTTGCCACAGCGCCACGCTCGGACGGGTGGTGCCCGAGAACACCTGCGTTCAGGCCCGCTCCGACTCCAAGTGGTACCGCTGCATCGACGGCGACTGGAACCTGACGAACAGCTCCGACACGAAGTGCATCGGGAAATTCCCGCTCAACTGAGCTCGAACGGGAGCTCCTCGCCGCGCGCGAGGGCGGAGGAGACGCGCTCGAACACGCGCGCGTCGGCGCGGCGCTGGGCGGCGGTGCGCTTCGCCTCCGAGGCCAACGGGAGGCGCATGCGCGGGACGTCCGCGAGCGCGTCGCGATGGCGGCCGAGATACGCCCAGTAGAGCGAGGGCAGCGGGCACGTCGTCCTCGGATCGAAGCGGCAGCCCTCGCAGTAGTCGCTCATCTTCGCGATGTACGCCGAGCCCGCCACGTACGGCTTCGTCGTCATCAGCTCGCCGAGCCCGAACGTGCCCATCCCGTGGACGTTCGGCTCGACCACCCAGTCGTACGCGTCGATGTACGCGACCCAGAACCAGTCCGTCAGCTCGCGCGGCGACACATCGAGATGCATCGCGATGTTCGAGAGGACCATCAGCCGCGTGATGTGGTGGCTATAGCCCTCCTCCCACACCGCACGAACGACCGTGTCGAGGCAATGAAGGCCGGAAGGCGCGCCCCAGTACGCCGGCGGCACGCCGTTCGACGCGCCGAGCGCGGAGACGAGGGAGCCGCCGTCGGCGTCTTCGGTGGTGGTGTTCGGGTTGGCGGCGGTGGCGTTCGGCCACGGGCGGCCCGTCCAGCGGCGAAAGCCGCCGTCGCCGGGGGATTTCGCTGTCGGGGCGCGGGCACCCGCGATCTGGCGGAAGCCGTCCGTCGCCTCGTGGACGTGACGGACGTACTCGCGCCAGCCGAGGACCTGACGGATGAAGCCCTCCTGGCTCGGCAGCGGGAGCGAGCGCGCGGGCATCGCCGCCACGTCGCGGACGACGCGCGGGGCCGGGAGACGGAGCAGGTTCAGGAGCGGCGAGATCCGCGTGTGAAAGAGGCTCCGCGAGGCGGTCGACATCGCGTCCTCGAACGGGCCGAAGCTCGGGAGACACTGTGCCTTCGCCCACGCCCACACTCGCTCCGCGTCGTCCTTCGAGGCCGGCAGATCGCGCGGGCGGAGCGTGCCCGGATGATGCGCCATCCGCTCCGAGACGAGCTCGCACACCTCGCGCGTGATGGCGTCTGGCTCGAACGTGGGCGGGGTCGGGGCGGCTGGCTCGCCGCGCCACGGGCGGCGGTTCTCCGTGTCGAAGCTGAAGCGGCCGCCCTTCGGCTTGCCGCCGTCCATCAGCACGTCGAGGCGGCGGCGGACGTGCTTGTAAAATACATCCATGCGCCAGGGCGGGTCGCCCTGGCTGTCCGCGAAGTCTTCGCGCGTCGTCAGCCAGCCCTCGTGCGGGATCTCCTCGAGGAGGCCCTCCGCCGCGAGGTGCGCGAGCTCGGCGCGGAGCTCGCGCTCGGCGGCGCGCATCATCCGGACGGGGCCGACCTCCGTGGCGAGCTCGCGGACGGCGGCGGCGTACGAGGAGGCGACGACGTGGCGGACGAGGACGCCGCGCTTGGCCTGCTCGAGGGCGAAGTGGCGGAGATTCGTGAGCACGAGGGCGAGCTTCTGCTTGTGATACGGGCGGCGCGCCGCCTTCGCGGGGCACTCGACGAGCAGGACGCCGAGGGACCTTGGCGCCTCGCGCGAGAGCGGGCCGATCTCGTCCGTGAGCTGATCGTAAGAGACGAAGAGCCAGCGTCGCTTCTTCGGATTCGCGGCGCGCGGCTGATGGGCCGCGAGCTCGCGGCGAAACGCGCTCATGCCGTCGCGAGGCGTGACGGGGCGGCGGGCTTTCGAGGGGGCGCGGCGCCGAAGATGCTCGTGATGGTCTCGGCGCGATAATCGAATATCCGGGCGAGCGTGCGCTCCACGAAGAGCGAATGCGCGATCTCGCCGAACGGGCCGAAGCCGATCGCATACTTCACTTCGTCGACCATCTCGGTGCTGCTGCCGCCGCTGCCGGGGACGTCACGGAAGGTATGCGTGTGATGCCAGAGCCGATAAGGGCCGCGGAGCTGGCGATCGACGAAGCGCTGGCCGCGCTCGTAGAGCTCGATCTCGGTCCGCCATCGGAGGGGAGCTCCGAAGAGACGAATTCGATAATCGATGAGCGTGCCCGGGGCCATGCGGATGGGCGCCGGCGTGAGGATCTCGAAGCCGAGGAACGGCGGGGTGATGCGGGCCAGGTTCGTCGCGTCCTCGAAGAACTCGAAGACCTCGGCGCGAGGACGCGGGATGACCTGGACCCGGCGGAGAAAGTGGGTATTCACGCCGCCACCTCCCGGCGCTCCAGCGGCTCGGCGTCGACGATGCTGGCGAGCGCCTCTCCGAGATCCGGATGGCGGAACGAATATCCGACGCGGAGCGCCTTCTCCGGGATGACCCGCTGCGAGGCGAGGACCACCTCGGCGAGCTCCCCCATCGCCACGCGCAGCGCGAACGACGGCGCCGGGAGGAAGGCCGGGCGGCCGAGCGCGCTCGCAAGGGCGCGCGTGAAGCCCGCGTTCGTCACCACCTGCGGGGCGGCCGCGTTGAGCGCGCCCTCGATCGTCGCGTCCTCGGCCGCGCGGCGGAGGAGGCCCACCACGTCGTCGATGTGGATCCACGGCATCCACTGGTCGCCGCTGCCGAGACGGCCCGCGAGGCCGAGACGGAAGAGCGGGAGCATCTTCGAGAGCGCGCCGCCCTCGGCCGCGAGCACGATGCCGATGCGCACCATCGCCACGCGCGAGCCGTGGCGCGCCGCCTTCGCCGCCTCCGTCTCCCACGTGCGGCAGACCTCGGGCAGGAAGCCCTCGCCCGGAGCGCTCTCTTCCGTGAGGCGCTCGTCGCCGCGCGAGCCGTAGAAGCCGACCGCGGAGGCGCTCACGAGCGTGGCCTTCGAGCCCGAGCGGGCCATCGCGTCGACGACCGCGCGCGTGCCGAGCTCGCGGCTCTCGAGGATGCGGACCTTCTTCGCCGCCGTCCAGCGGCCGCTCGCCACCGGCTCGCCCGCGAGGTGATAGACGACGTCCACGCCCTCGAAGACGCTCGGCTCGAGATCCGACACGCCGTCCCACGTCACGTAGCGCCCCGCCGCGACCGACTTGCGCGCCACGCTCGCGTCGCGCGTGAGCACGGTCAGGTCCTTCGGATCGAGGTCTCGAGCGAGGCGGCGGCCGATGAGCCCCGTCGCTCCGGTGATGGCGATGCGCACGGTGTTTCTCCTACGCATCGATATAGATCGTGTCTAAGGTTTGTCAATGGTCTGTACAACCTTCGCCGGCTCGCCGCGGAGCCAGGGCGTGATCGTGAGCCCCACGAGGATGCCCTCCGGGCTGAGCAGGCGCGTGACCGTCTGGCCCCACGGCTCCTCCCGGTTGTCGACGAGGAGCTCGTAGCCCTTCGCCTTCAAGGCCGCGCTTGCGGCGGTGGCGTCCTCGACGTCCATCTCCAGCCACGATCGCGGCTTCGGCATCGACGCCGGCCACTCCTTCTGGCCGAAGCACGACTCCGCAGCGGAGGAGAGCGGCCAGAGCGCGAAGTGCTTCACGCCCGGGAGCGTCTCACTGTGGAGATACGCAGGGTCGTGGGGCATCGCCTCGAGAGGGAGGCCGAGCGTGTTCAGGTAAAGCTCCCTCGCGCTCGCAGCGTCTTCCACGATCGGGCCGAAGCCCGCGACGAACATGACCTTGAGACCTTGGGTCGACATGCACGCGACCCTAGAGGCCGCGTTTGCGCGCGTATTGAACGAATCGGACAAAAAGAGCGGGGGCGCGAACGTGCCTACGAGCTCGGCGTCCCGCTCGACCACGCCCACGTCGACCTCGTGAAGGGCGGCGGCCAGAGGCCCGACGACCTCGGCTGGCTCGGGCCGCTGTCCCGGGCCATCCGGATTCACTGTTACCGGATGCTGGGCTCCGCGCACGACGGCGATGGCGTCGCGCAGCAGACGTTGCTCCGCGCGTGGCGGGCCAAGGACTCGCTGCCCGAGGTCCATTCTCTCTTTCACGTGCCTCCGTGCTGGTGACACAATCGCGCCGTGCTCGCCGCTCTGCGCTGTCCCGACTGCACCGCCCCCGTCCGCGATCTCGCGAAGTGCGTGTACTGCGGCGCGGCGCTCTCGCTGGCGGCGAGCTCGGCCGGCGGCGGGCGGACGGAGGAGCACTACTCCGTGCGCCTGCGGGTCGGGCCGTCGAACGTGGAGCGCGTCGCGCAGCTCCTCGCGGATCACCTCGGCCTCGATCCCGCCGACGCCCGCGCGCGGCTCGCGACCCCGCCCACCGAGCTCGACATGGGCGACGGCGCCGAGCGCGCCTACGCCATCATGAGCGCGCTCAGCGAGGGCGGCGCGCAGGCGGACGTGATCCCGCGCAAGGTGGTCATCCCGCTCCGCACCGTCACGCTCGAGAGCGCCGGCCCGCGCGAGCTCGCCGTGATCGTCGCGCTCCGCGCCGAGATCGAGCTCACGATCCCCGAGGCCAAGCGCATCGTGAAGGAGACGCCGTGCGTGATCGCCACCGGCGTGGACGACGCCTTCGCGCGCACGCTCGTCGCCGCCCTCCAGGCGGCCGGCGCCACCGCGCGCCTCGGCTGACTACGGCTTCGCGAGGTCGCCGAGGAGCGTCGGGAGGAGCTCCGACACGGTCGGGTGAATGCCCACGCTCCGCGTGAGCGTCTTCGCGGTGGCGCCCGCGTACATGGCATAGAGGAGGCCGTGGATGGCCTCGTCGCCGTCGATGCCGAAGATGGTGGCGCCGAGGATGCGCCGGGACTCCTCGTCGACGATCGCCTTCATGAACCCGCGCGGCTCGCCCTTTTCGACCGAGCGCATGACGCGGCTCATCGGACGACGAGCGATCAGGAAAGGGCGGCCGGACCTTCGCGCCGCGCCCTCGCTCAGGCCGGCGCGGGCGAGGGGCGGATCCGTGTAGATGGCATAGGCCTCGATGCGGTCGGTGACCTTGCGTTCTTCGTTGTCGAGGAGATTCGCGGCCGCGATCTCGTAATCGTTGTAGGCGGTATGCGTGAATCCGCCGCGGCCGTTGACCTCGCCGAGCGCCCAGATCCCGGGCGTGCTCGTGCGAAGGAATTCGTCGACCACGATGTAGCCGCGGGCGTCGAGGGTGACGCCCGCGTTCTCGAGCCCGAGATCGTCCGTATTCGGCTGTCGCCCCGCGGCGAGCAGCACGTGCGAGCCCACCACGTCCGCGACGCGCACGCCCTCCCCTTCCCGGTGCAGCGCGAGGCACTTCGTATCGAGCCGGACGCGGATGCCCTCCGCCTCCAGGAGCTCGAGCATCGCCTTCGAGACGTCCTCGTCCTCGTGCGGGAGGAGGCGCGAGCCCATGTCGATGATGGTCACCTCGCTGCCGAAGCGGCGATACGTCTGGCCGAGCTCGAGGCCGATCGGCCCGCCGCCGACGATGACGAGATGCCGTGGCAGCGTCTCGAGCGCGAGCAGCGAGGAGTGCGTGAGATACGGCACCTCGTCGAGGCCGTCGATCTTCGGGATACGCGCGCGGGCGCCCACGTTCACGAAGATGCGCTCGGCGGTGAGCTCCTCGTCGCCGACCTGGACCGTGTTCGGGAGAGGAATCGCGCGCGTGGCCTTGAGCATGGCCAGGCGCTCCGGTGTCTGCATCCACGACTCGAGGCCGTGGCGTGAATTCATCGTGACCGCGGCCGCGCGCGCCCGCGCCTTCGCGTAGTCGATCTCGACGGGCCCGGGCACGCGGACGCCCCAGTCCGCGGCGTGCCGGACCACGTGCGCGGCGCGCGCGCTCGCGATGAGCGTCTTCGTCGGCATGCAGCCCGTGTTCACGCACGTGCCGCCGAAGAACTTCCGCTCCACGATGGCCACCGTCTGCCCCGCGCTCGCGAGGCGATTCGCGAGCGATGGCCCCGCCTGTCCCGCGCCGATGACGATCGCGTCGAATCGCTTCATTCGCGCATCTTAGCCCCATGGCCGCGCTCCCGGTTCGGCCCTATGTGTCGAGCGTGGACCGCAAGCTCGAGTTCGAGAGGAAGAGCCGTCGCGAGGTGCTCCAGACGCCGGTGTTCCGGCTCCACGAGGAGACGAGCGTTCACCCCGGGACCGGCGCGGAAGGGCTCTATTACGTCCTCGACGCGCCCAACTGGGTGAACATCATCGCCGTCACCGAGAGCGGCGAGCTCGTGATGGTCCGCCAGTGGCGCCACGGCACCGCCGCCGTCGAGCTCGAGATCCCCGCCGGCGCGCTCGAGCCGGGCGAGGATCCGGTGGCCGCCGCGCAGCGCGAGCTCCTCGAGGAGACCGGCTACGTGCCGAAACGGGCGCGGCTGCTCGGCGAGGCCCGGCCGAACTCCGCGATCCAGTCGAACCACTGCTTCACGGTGCTCTGCGAGGGCTGCGAGCTCATCGGCGAGACCGCCTTCGACGCGGGCGAGCAGATCACCCACGAGCTGATGCCGGTCGCGGCGCTCCGCGATCGCGTGCGCGACGGGACGCTGCGGAGCGGCATGATGCTCGTCGCGATCCTCTGGTGGCTCGACGGCGAAGGTCGCCTCCGCTGGCCCGAGTAGCGCGCCGTCAGCGCTCGTCCTTCGGGAGCCAGCCCTGCCCGCGGAGGAAGGTGCGGACCTTGCCGTACCACTCCTGCGCCTCGATCGGCGTGATGCGCGACTCCGGGATGTAGATCGGCTCCGCCGGCGAGGGGCGCTCGAGCACGAGGCGCACGCGCTCCTTCGAGGCCTGGTTACCCTGCGACTGGGTCTCGCGATCGATCGTGATGTCGAGCACGTCGTCGAGGGGGATCGTCGCGACGGGATCGCTCACCTTCTCGCGGCGAATGGTGAGCTCGCGCTCCGTGACGCTGAGCACGGTCCGGCCCTCGTCGGGCTTGCGGAGCACCACGAGCAGCACGACCGCCGCGCCGAGGCCCGCGAGCCCCACGTAGGGCGACACGAACTTCGCCAGCAGCGCGGCCGCGCCGATCGGGACCGCGATGCGACCGATGGCGGTGCCGCTCCCGTCGCTGGCGTCGCCGGGAGCGGGCTTGGCGTCGACGACGAGCTCGGGATGCTTCGCGTGCGCCGGGCTGCTGCTCATGCGGTTGCTTGGATGAGTCTAACCGCTTCGGGGTCGCGAGCACCTCGGCGACATCGCGATGCGCCTGGTGCGCGATCGAGCGGTCGAGGCGACGGGATGAGACGGGCGGGCTAGACTCGTGCGCGATGCCCGACGCGGCCTCTCTCGCACACACCATCCTCGACGGATTCGACCGTCACTACCGCCTCTTCCGCGCCACCTCCGCGCGCGCGAAGGAGCGGTGGGAGCGCTCCGACTGGGCGGAGGTGCGCGAGGCCTCGCGGACGCGCATCGACATGTACGACCAGCGCGTGCGCGAGGGCGTCGAGGCGATCCACCACGCGCTCGAAGGGGCCGTGATCGAGGAGGCGCTGTGGCCCGCGATCAAGCGCGCGTACATCGGCCTGCTCCACGATCACTATCAGCCCGAGTGCGCGGAGACGTTCTTCAACTCCGTCGCGCGCCGCATCCTCGATCGCCGGTACTACCGCAACGACTACATCTTCTCGCGCCCTGCGACGTCGACGGAGTACCTCGAGGGCACGGAGCCCTCCTATCGCTGCTACTACCCCGAGTCGAACGACCTGCGGGACACGTTCCGGCGCGCGATCGCCGACTTCGATCTGAAGATCCCCTTCGTCGATCTCGAGCGCGATCTCCGCTTCATCGAGCGCGCCATCTCGGATCATTTCCCGCACGGCTTCGAGCGGCGGCCGAATTTCCAGGTCCAGATCCTGCGGTCGCTCTTTTATCGAAACAAGGGCGCGTTCGCGGTGGGACGCGTGGTCAATGGCGGCTCGCTCACCCCGTTCGTCGTTCCGTTCCGCCAGGACGAGGAGAAGAGGGCGTACATCGATACGTTCCTCCTCGATGATCGGAACATCGGCCGCTGCTTCAGCCTCGGCCGCGCGTACTTCTTCGTCGATATGGAGGTGCCGTCGGCCTACGTCGAGTTCCTCCAGACGGTCGTCCCGTCCAAATCGAGGGCGGAGCTCTACACCGTGGTCGGCCTCGGCAAGCAGGGCAAGACGCTCTTCTTCCGCGACCTCGAGCATCACCTCCGCCACTCGACGGACACGTTCGTGCTCGCCGAGGGCACGAAGGGCATGGTCATGGTGGTCTTCACCCTGCCCTCCTATCCCTACGTGTTCAAGATCATCCGTGACTGGTTCGTGCCGCCGAAGGACACCGATCGCGCGAGCGTCGAGGAGCGGTACAAATTCGTGAAGCTGGCGGACCGCGTCGGGCGCATGAGCGACACCCTCGAGTACACCTACGTCGCCTTCCCCGCGGCGCGGATGGATCCGGGGCTCGTCTCGGAGCTCGAGAGCCTCGCGCCATCGGTCCTCGAGCGCGACGGTGACCGGATCGTCATCAAGCACCTCTACGTCGAGCGGCGCCTCGTCCCCCTCGACGTGTACCTGAGGGACCCGAAGAACGCGGAGGAGGCCAAGCTCGAGACCGCCATCGACGACTACGGCCGGGCCCTGAAGGACCTGGCGGCGGCCGACATCTTCCCCGGGGACCTCCTCCTCAAGAACTTCGGACTGACCCGATACGGACGCATCGTCTTCTACGACTACGATGAGCTCGTCAGTATGTCCGAGTGCCGGTTCCGGGCCCTGCCGCGGGCCCGGGACGACTCGGAGGAGATGAGCGCCGACCCCTGGTTCAACGTGGAGAAGTCGGACGTGTTTCCCGAGCAGTTCCCGACGTTCCTGTTTCCGCCCGGTCCCCAGCGTGACATGTTCGTGAAGCTCCACCCGGACCTCGCGCAGCCGGCGTTCTGGCGGTCGCAGCAGGAGCGCCTGAAGGCCGGGATCCAGGAGGACCTGTTCGCCTACTCCGAGAAGGAGCGATTCACGAACCGGTACGGCGGGAACACCCCGACCCGCGCCTCGACGCCCCCCACGCGCCCGAACGCGGTATGATTGGAGCCGATGGACGGCGACGAGAGCAGTCGGGATATTCCCGTCGCGAGCCCGTTGCCGACGCCCAGCGGCTACATGAGCGCGGCGGCGAAGGTGTCGCTCGCGGACATCGCGCTCGCGCTGCGTGAGGAGCAGCTCGACGCGCAGGTGGTGCACTACCGCGCGGAGCTCGAGACCAACCCCGACCTCGACGCCATCACGGCGCAGGTGGTCCAGGAGCTCCAGAGCCTCCAGGCGGCGGTGAAGATGGTGGCGCCGGTGAGCCGGCCCGTCGCCGTGTTCGACCGCGCCGAGATCGAGCAGGAGCTGACCGAGAGCCTCCACGAGATGCTCGCGAAGATCTTCCGCCCCGACCGCCTCGCGACGCTCATCGAGCGGAAGCTCGGCGAGGTGGCGAAGCGCTTCGCGCGCGTCTTCTTCGAGAGCGAGCTCGCGGCGAAGATCCACGGCTCGCAGGACGAGCAGAAGACGATGCGCTTCTACGAGCAGGCCCTCTTCCACGCCCTCCATCGCGCGGAGTCGAAGATCCTCGCGACGCTCGAGAGCTTCGAATACGACAACCTCGTCGTCCGGGAGAAGGCGCAGCAGCGGTACTACGGGCTGCTGAAGGATCTCCGGAACGACTTCCTCGCGCGCACCACGCCGGAGCTGAACACCCTCATCAGCTACCTCAACGAGGTCCTCTCCGAGTACTTCCGCGTGGAGCTGCCGCCGGCGCTCTACGAGCTCGCCGCGCACGTCGTCCACGACGCGCGCCTGGCCGACTCTCCGAAGAGCGCGGGATACAAGATCAGCGCCGCCACCTTCCCCACGTTCCGTCAGGCCTTCGAGCGGCGCTTCATGCACCGCCTCATTCCCTTCGTCGAGGACGAGATGCTCCGCCGCGTGCGAGAGCAGAGCTCGCAGTTCCGCTCGGAGACGATTCGCCTCCTCGCTGACCCCGTCATCTTCAGCGAGGTCTGCGAGGTCGTCTGCGACGCCGTCTACGACATGCTCTACAACGACGGATTCCTGGATCTGCCGTCCGATTGGCGAGCCCGCCTCTATGCGGGCAACCTGAATCCATGAGGTTCGTGATCGGGACGGACGAGGCGCGACCCGTGGTCGAGCACGTCGCGGCGCGCCTCCGCGAGCGGGGGCACGAGGCGACCGTCTTGCCCGCCGTCACCTGGGGCGAGATGGCCCAGGGCGTCGCCGAGCGCGTCGCAAGAGGCGAATACGATCAGGGGATCGTCTGCTGCTGGACCGGCACGGGCGCGTCGATCGCGGCGAACAAGATAAAGGGTATTCGCGCCGCGCTCTGCACGGACGCCGCCACCGCCGCCGGCGCGCGCAAGTGGAATGACGCAAACGTGCTCGCGCTGAGCCTGCGGCTCCTCTCCGAGCCCGTCGCGACCGAGATCGTCGACGCCTGGCTCGATCATGTCTATTCGGGCACGGAAGACGAGAGCCTGAGACGCCTCTGAATCGTCCGGCGCGCTCAGGCGGCGACCCGGACCTTCTCGCTGCCGAAGTTGCGGAGGCGCTCGGCGAGGCCCGCCGTGATGGTGTGGCCGCGGGCAACGACGAGCATGCCCGCGGCCGTGCGGACGTCCTCGGCGAGGACCATGCCCTCGCGGAGGTCGGCGATGGCCACCTCCGCGCCGCCGCCGCGGCTCAAGCCCAGGACCTCCGCCAGCGCGTCGAGGACCTCGGGCCGGTGACGGTCGGGCGCGGCGCGAAGCGGATCGAGGGACTCGTGCTCGTCGTAGTCGAGCACCGCGCGGAGGACGTTGGCGGCCAGATCGTTCGCGGACGACGGGCCGAGCGCGTGGTGGATGATCTCGACGACGCGCTCGAGACGCGGGATCGGCGCGAGGAGCTGCTCCGTCAGGACCGGGACGCGATCGAGCATCGCACGATCCGGCGCGCTCATCAGCGCGCGATGGGCCCGGCGCTCCCAGAGGCCCGGCGGGAGCGCGATCACGCCGATGTGGCACATCATGGCCGCGATCTCGAGCGGCCAGAGCATCTCGAGGCCGAGCTACGACGCGACCTCCGAGGCCATGCGCTTCACGCGCGTGCACGAGCCGAACACGGTCGGCGCGGCCAGCGCGAGGGTCTCCGAGAGCGCCTGCACCGCGCCTCGCAGCGTACGCTCGAGGAGCTCGCGCTCGGCGAGCACCAGGCGCCGCTGCTCGTTGGCGGCGGTGAGCGCGGCGCGGATCGCGTCCGGCGGGCACGGCTTCTTCAGGAAGCGGAAGATGCTTCCCTCGTTCACGGCCGCGATCGCGCTCTCGACATCCGCCTGACCGGTGAGGAGGACTCGGACCGCATCGGGAAGGACGAGGCGTGCCTGCGCGAGGAACGCGGCGCCGTCCATGAGCGGCATGCGCATGTCGCTCATCACGACCGCGATCTCGGGATCGGCCTTCAAGATCTCGAGGCCCGCGGCGCCGGACGTCGCCGTCAGCGGCTCGAAGCCCTGCCGCAGCACGCGGGCGAGCCCGTCGAGCACCTGTGGCTCGTCGTCCACCAGCAGCACGCGGATGCGAGGCGCCGCGATCATGCCGCCTTCGGAAGCTCGACGCCCAGCCGAACGAGATAGTCGTCGGGCACGCCCGTGCCTTCGAAGAGACGCTGCGCGATCCACACCGCGTCCGCCGGCATCAACTTCGTTCGCTCCGCGAGCGTGGCCTCGACCTGCGAGACGTCGATCAACGCGTCGACGATCACCCGCGGAATCCCCCAGAGGTCGAGGAGATAAGCGGCAATCGGCAGCTCGAGGTCTGCGGCGATATAGGGATCGGTGACCGTGATCGCCAGTCGCCCCAGCGACGAGAAGAGCGCCGCCGCATACGCGACCGCGCCGCGCTCGTGGCCGCCCGCGATCTGCCGCGCCAGGGACGCGATCGCGATCGCCCGTGTGCGCGGCGGAGCGTCCACCGTGCCGCCAGACGCGACCACGACCTCGACGAGGTCGACTCCCAAGTAGGCAATCGCCTCTCCGATGTCGCAAATACGGGCCCGCAGCCCGAAGAAGCCGGAGTTGACCGTCTGGAGGAGCTTCAGCGCGAGCGCCGCGTCACGCTCCACGATCGCCGTGAGGGCATGGTCGTCCGCGCCGTCCGCGATGGCCTGCGCGAGCTCTTCGCGGATCGCGCGTGGCGATGGGAGCGCGTCCAGCCTCCCCAGCTCCACCCGCACCGCGGCGTCCGGCAGGGCGTCCTTCATGGCGGCCGTCCGCGTCAGAAGCTCGCCGATCGCGACCGGATCCGTGGGCTTGCTCAGGAACTGATGCGCGACCGGCAACGCACGCGTCGCCGCCTCCGCCGCCGTCTGGCCCGACAGAACGATGCGCACCGTCTCCGGATAGAGCCGCTTCACCTCGGCCAGGAGCGTCGCGCCGTCCATCTCCGGCATCCGCATGTCGCTGATGATCACGTCGACCGGCCCCGCCTCGAACAGCGCGAGCGCGGCCGCGCCCGATGTCGCCGTGTGCACGTCCCACGCGTCGCGGTGCGTCCGCAGCGCCCTCTGCAGACCTTGCACCACCCTCGCTTCGTCATCGACGAGCACGACCCGACGCTTCACCAACCGTTCATCCTCTACTTGCTCACGGCCTGTGAGGCGCTCCGCTTAAGGCTGGCCGAAACGTGGCCGTTTCGAGGCATATGGATCGCACCGTCGTGATCGCCTTCGCCGCGGCGAGCCTGGCGGGCGGCTCGATGTGGGCGTGGTCCGCCCACGGGGCGGCGGATGAGCCGGCCGAGACGGCCCGTGCCGCCGTCGCCAGCCCCATGTCGAGGGAGCCCATCAGCCCGATCCTGCCCGCGCCCGCGTCGCTCTCGCCGGCCAAGGTCGCGCTCGGAAAGCGGCTCTTCTCGGAGCGGCGCCTCTCCGCCGACGGCACGGTCGCGTGCAGCGACTGCCACGACCTCGCCCTTCACGGGGGTGCGGACGGCAAGCCGCTGCCCACCGGCATCCACGGCCGCGTCGGCCGCGTCAACACGCCGACGATCTGGAACGCCGACGCCAACGTGAGGCAGTTCTGGGATGGGCGCGCGGACTCGCTCGAGGCCCAGGTCGACGGGCCCCTCCTCAACCAGGACGAGATGGGCGGCATGTGGACGGCCGCGCTCGAGAAGCTCCGCGAGGATCCGTCGTACGTGAGCGCCTTCGGGCGCGAGGGGATCTCGCCCACCACCGTGCGCAGCGCCATCGCCACCTACGAGCGCACCCTCGTCACGCCCGGCTCTCGCTTCGATCGCTGGCTCGCCGGCGATACCCACGCGCTCACGAGCAGCGAGCTCGGCGGCTACGCTGACTTCAAGCGCTACGGCTGCATCAGCTGCCACCAGGGCCGCAACGTGGGCGGCAACATGTTCGAGACGCTCGGCATCATGGGCGACTACTTCGCCGACCGCGGCACGCCGGAGACGGAGGCCGATCTCGGACGCTTGTCCGTCACGAAGCGCGAAGAGGACCGGCACCGCTTCCGCGTGCCGCCGCTGCGCCTCGCCGCCCGGACGGCGCCCTATTTTCACGACGGGCAGGTGCCCACCCTCGAGGACGCGATCCGCGCGATGGGCAAATACCAGCTAGGCACCGAGATCCCGCCGCCCCACATCGCTCGGATCGCCGCCTTCATCGAGAGTCTGGCGCCATGACGTTCCTGCGTCGCTACGGCGTGCTCTTCATCGTCTTACCAGCGCTCGTCCTTCTCTTCGCACGTAGCGCGGTGTCCGATCCGGACGCGATGAACCAGACCGTCGACGCCGCGCGGCGGCTCCGCGAGCTCGACGCGCGCATCGACGTTTTGGTGCTCGAGGAGAGCGCCGGGCTGTCTCTCGATTACGACGCGCTCACCCACACATTTCGCGAGATGCACCGCCTCGAGGCCCAGATCGCCGCCTCGCCGTCCTCGAACGCCCCAGCGGTCGCGCGCGGGCTCGAGCGAACGACGGCGCATATCCAGCGAAAAGAGCGCATCGTCGAGGATTTTCAGTCCTCCAACTCCGCACTTCACAACTCGTCGACCTACTTGCCAATCGTGGCGGCGGAGGTGGCGGAGGGGCGCACGGTCGTCGCCGCGCTCCTCGCGAGCGTCGTCCTCTGCCGCAGCGACTGCAACCCCGACGTCCTCGCGCGCATTCAGGGGGACATCGCACAGGTGGCGGCCTTACCTCGCGATCCGAAGCTGGATCTCCTGATCGAGCATGCGCGCGTGTTCGCCTCGCTCGCGCCGAAGGTGGAACGAGCGACCCGCCAGCTCAGCACGATGGACGCCGCCCCGTACGACGAGCTCTACGTGGCGGCGCGCAATGGCCGCGAGGCGGCGGTCGCGCGTGCCAATCACTACCGCATCGGCCTCATCGCCCTCTCGGTGGCGCTCGTCGTCACCGTGGTCAGCATGATCATGCGCCTGCGCCGGGCGCTCCGCGACTATTCCAGCCTGAACGAGACGCTCGAGGCCCGGGTGGCAGAGCGCACACGCGAGCTCTCCACCAGCCGCGAGCAGTTCAAGCAGCTCGCCGAGGAGGGCCGCCTCCTCGAGGCCGAGCTCCGCTCCGCGCAGAAGCTCGAGTCGCTCGGACGCCTCTCCGCGGGCATCGCGCACGAGATCAACACTCCCGTACAGTTCATCTCCGACAACATGCACTACATCAAGGAGGCCTTCACCAGCATGAAAGACCTCGTGCAGGTCTACCGAGGCGCGACGCGCGCCGAGCTCGTGCCGGAGCAGCGCGTGGCTACGGCCGCCGACGCACGCATCGCCGACGAGATCGCCGACACCGACTACGCCCTCGAGAACGTGCCCGCCGCGCTCGAGGGCGCGCTCGAGGGCCTCGACCGGATCGCCACCATCGTCAGGTCGCTCAAGGACTTCTCCCATCCCGACAAGTCGGAGAAGAGCGCGGTCGATCTCGACTCCAATATCCGGAGCACGGCGACGATCGCGACGAACGAATACAAGCACGTCGCCGACCTGACCCTCGATCTCGGCCATCTCGGTCCGGTGGCCTGTCACGGCGGCGAGATCAATCAGGTGCTCCTGAACCTCATCGTCAACGCCGCGCACGCCATCGGCGACGTGGTGAAGAAGACGAATCAGCGAGGCCAGATCGAGATCCGCACCTGGCAGGAGCCGGACTGGGCCTGCATCAGCGTCCGGGACACCGGCGCGGGAATTCCGGACGATATTCGCGACAAGATCTTCGACCCGTTCTTCACCACGAAGGAGGTCGGAAAGGGCACCGGTCAGGGGCTCGCGCTCGCCCGGCGCATCATCGTGGACAAGCACGGGGGCGAGATCGACTTCGTCTCCGCCGTCGGAGAGGGCACGACCTTCACGATCAGGCTGCCATGCGAGCGGGCCTCGATGCTCGCGATGGTGGCGTAGCGCGGCCGGGCCTACGCGCCACGGGTGGCGGCGCGGCTGAAGCGGACGCGACCGATCTGGTCCCACCAGTCGCGGAATTTCTTCTGCGCGCGCTCGCGCTCGCGACGCGGGAGATCATCGTAGTAACCGAAGCTCTCCTTCGTGATCCACTTGAGCTCTTCGCCCGCCTCGTTGCGCATCTTGCGGTGCTCGTGGACGAGCGAGTCGATGAGCCACTCGAGGCGATGACGCCCCTTGTTCTGGTCCCACCACTGCGTCCACTTGTCCTGCTCGACGCCGAAGTCCTGGCGCGTGAGCACGATGAGCGCCTTCTGCGTGGCGGCGGCGATCTCGGCCTGGTTCTCGTCGAGGAGGGGGAGCAGCACCTGCACCGCCGTCGGCTCGCGCGTCTCCGCGAGCGCCTCGATGGCACGGATGCGGAGCTCGACCGTCTGCGCCAGCGTGAACTCGCCGAGGCGCTCCACCACCGGCGCAGGATGCGCCTCCGCCAGCGCATGCACCGCGGCGCGGGCCGCACGGCGCACCTTCTCGTCCTCGTCGAACGCACGCGCGACGGCGGCGTCGATCGCGTCCGGGTACACCAGCTCCGTGAGGAGGTACGTGGCCCAGAATCGCGACTCCGGATCCGGCGCCTCGACGTGCGCGAGGACGAAGGGCAGCGCGGTGCGGCGCTGGCTCGCGATGAGGCGGAGCACGGGGCCGCAATCGGCGACGCGCGGGAGCGGGTCCTGCTCCAGGCGATCCGGCTCGATCGTCAGCGCCCCCGGGAATTTCTGCATGATCGCGGGCATCGCGTAGCCGCCCGCGCGAAGGAGCTGCGTCTCCGCCTCCTCGTCGTCGGTCTTGATGACGCGGTCGACGAGGTCGACGTACTCGGTCGACACGTCGACGATGACGCTCGGCAGCACGCGCGAGTGATCGGAGTGCGAGCTCGGCGGCGTGTGTGGACCGACGCTGATCTGCTCCTCCGACGCTGGCATCGGCTTCACCGCGAACTTCGGAGGCATCTGCCCCTTGCGATGCTGGAGGGGCAGCGCGGGCTCGCTCATGCGCGTCGCGGCGAGCGGCTCGCCGCCCGTCACCTCCGGCGCGAGCGGCGTCTCGAACACCGGCGGCGCCACCGGGGTCGCCTCCGGATCGAACTTCGGGAACTCGCCCGCCGACTCGTTCTGCCCCTCGTCGAGGTTCTGCAGGATCTGTCGATTGAGGTCGGAGCCCTTCTCCTCCTCGTCGAAGAGCGGCATCGCGCCGACGAAGGTCTTCGGCTCCCCCTCGGTCCCGGCCTCCTCCGCCATCGTCACCGGCGGCGGCGGCTTCGACGGCGGCAGGACGAGCGGCTCTTGCGACATGTCCGTCGTGCGGCCGACGTTCGTCGCGAGCTCGTTCTCGCTATAGTCGGGCACCGCCTCGCTGATCGGTCCGATCAGGAGCGGCTGCGGGCTCATGTCCGTGATGGGCGCCACGCGCATCGGCGGCGGAGACTCGGCCTTGGGCGAGTGCGGCGCGGTGCTGAGATCCGAGTCGTCCGCGCCCCACGGATGCACGGGCGGCGAGACGGGAGGAGAGATCGGCGGCGAGACCGGGACCGCCGACGGATCCTTCATCGTGGTCGGGGCGAGCGAGCTCGGCGGCGGCGGCGCCGTCACCGCTTCGTGGATGCTCGGCGCCTCCTGGATGCTCGGCGGCGGCGCGTCGAGCGCGTGATCGAGCGCATGATGCACATGCACGATCGGCCCCTCGGGGCCGGGCCGCTTGCTCTCGCTGACGACGCTCGGCTCCGCCTTGACACCGAACTCGAGGCGCGGCGCGGTCCCGCGGCGGCGCGGCGGCGACGAGCGGCTCGGCGGCGCGCTCTCCCCACGTCCGGGCGCTTCGCTGCCGAGGGTGCCGTGTCCGGAGGTCGGCATCGAATCGCGCATCGACGTCGCCATCGAGTCGCGCGTCGACGTGGGGATCGAGTCACGAAGCGGCGGCGCGTTCGCGGACGCCGTCGCGACGGGGAACGGCGCCGGCGCGGGCGGCAGGTTCTCCGGCGGCGTCGATGGTGCCATCGGAGCGATGAAGTTCCGCTTCGACGGCGGCTCCATCATGATCTCGCGGATCGGCGCCGCGAGCTCCTCCGCCGCGATGCGCGTCTCGGGCTGGAGGTGATGCTCCGGCTGCTCCGACATCATCGTCGGCGGCGGCGCGACCGTCTCCTCCTTCTTCGCGAGGAGGTTGCCGGCGACGGGCCCCGGCGTCCCGGTCTCGGCCGCCGGCTCGGGCCCCTTCAGCTTGCGCCGGACGATGACGCGCTCGAACGCGCCCGCGGCGGTGTCGACGAGGCTCTCGACGTGGCGTACGCCGAGGTCCTCGATGCCGGTGGTGCCGCCGTCGCCGAGGATCAAGGCCACGACGCGCGTGCGGACCACGATCGGGAAGACGATGCACTCGGTGAGACCGTCGCGACCGAGATCCGCCATGAGGACGGGATCGAGCGCGTCGGTCGCAGGCTTCATGCGGACCGGCTTCTTCGCGCGGCGCGCCGACGACAGCATGCTCTCCGCGTCGAGGGGCACCGCGAGCCGGGCCACCTTGTCGCGCGATGCGCCTTCGCCGAAGGCGTCGCGGCCCTCGGCGGTGTTGCCCTGCACCGTGAAGAGCGCGGTGTAATCGAAGAACTGACGCGCGAACTCGAAGAGGACGTCGAGGATGACGTCGCGCTCGGCCGAGGCCTCGAGCTCTTCGATGGCGATGGTGAGCGTGAGCGGACCGCGGCGGCGGCGCGGCGGGCGCGGCGCGTTCACGGCGGCGTTGCGGACGAACGTGCCCTGCGCGGTGGTGGTGGTGATCGGCGGCTCGATCGAGCGCGCCACGACCGGCGGCGGGATCATGCTCGGCGGGCGCGGAGGGACGCGGATGTTCGGCTGCGACTCGAGCGGCGGCGGCAGGAAGCTCGCCATGCTCGGCCCCTTCGACACCACCTTCTGGATGAGGCGGGCGATGCGCTTGTCGATCGGGATCCCGTAGTCGCGCGCGAGCGCCTGACGGATGCGGAAGAGCGGCGCGATCTTCTGCTCGATCGGAAGCGCGAGCGCGAACGTGAGCTCCTGCTCCGCCTCCTTCGAGAGCGGCTCGGCGACCGCGACGACGAGCGTCTTGTCGGCCTCGAGCGGCACGAACGTGCGCTCCTGCACGACGTCAGCGGCGACGATCCGCAGCGCGGTGCCTGCGGGCTTCGGCAGCTCGCCGAGCGGCGCGGCGGTGAGACCATAGGACTCCGCCACGACGGGCATGAGCGAGTCCTCCTCGATGCGCGATACCTCGAAGAGGTTCGTGACGAGATCACCGCCGTAGAGCACTTGTCGCGCGAGCGCCTCCTCGATCTCGCGGATCGTGGCGACTCCGCGCTGAACGAGGAGCGAGCTCAGGGACAAGGCCGGACGAGGGTCGCCCGTGGCCGGAGCTGTGTCAACTTGCGGTAACTCTTCGTGTCCCGGTCTGGGCAAGGTCGTTCAGGCTTGCAAAGTGCCGCTCGAGGGCGGCGACGAGCCCGGCGACAGTGTGCGTCTCCGCCGTCACGTCGACCCGAACGCCCAATTGCGATGCAGTTTCCGAGGTGATGGGGCCGATGCTCGCCACGCAGGTGTTGGCGAGGAGGTCAGCCGCGCGACCATCCAGGGCGGCACAGAAGTGCTCCACGGTGGACGACGAGGTGAACGTCACGGCGTCGATTTCGTTCGCCTCGAGGAGGGCGGCGAGCGCTTCGATAAGCGGCTTCGGCGGGCTCCGGGTTTCGTAGGCCGCGACCACATCCACCGCACATCCCGCCGCCCGGAGCGCGTCCGGCACCACGTCGCGGGCGATCTCGGCGCGGGCGAGGAGGACGCGAGGCTTCGCGTCCGCGATCGCCCGCAGGAGCTCGGCGGCGAGGCCCTCTCCTTTGTGGTCGTGAGGAACGAGATCCGCGGTCAATCCGTGTTTTCCGAGGGCGGACGCGGTCCCCGGGCCGATGGCCGCGATCTTCGCCGCGCCGAACGCGCGCGCATCGAGCTTCTGTCGCTCGATCTCCGCCCAGAGCCGCTCGACCCCGTTGGCGCTCGTGAGGACGACCCAGCCATACCGCCCGAGGCCCGCCACCGCCTCCGCGAGCGGCGCGCCATCCCGAGGCGGATGAATCTCGATCGTGGGGACGACCACCGGATCGGCGCCGCGCTCCCGGAGGAAGGCCGCCGTCTTCCCCGCCTGCTCCTTCGCGCGCGTCACGAGGATGCGCCGGCCGAAGAGCGGCTGCTTCTCGAGCCACGCGAGCTCCGTCATGCGCATCGCGCGATCGCCCACGACGAGCACCGCGCGCGGCGCCTTGATGCGCGGCAGGAGCGGCACCTGCGAGAGCGTCGTCTCGATCACGGTCTGCGTCGGGAGCGACACATTCTCGACCAGCGTCACGTGCTCGTTCGGCGATCGCCCGTAAAATACGAGGGTCCGCGCGACCTCCGCGATGCTGTCGGCGTCGCAGAGGATCGACAGCGTGTCCGTCGCCATCGCGAGCTTGTCCCACTCGTGCAGCGTCTCGTGACCGCGCGTGACGGTGACGACCGCGACGCTCGGCGACGCGTCGCTCGAGCGCGTGAGCGGCGAGCCGGCGAAGGCGCCGACCGCGACGAACGCGGTGACGCCCGGGACGATCTCGAGGGGCACACCATGACGCGCCACCGCCTGCGCCTCGACGTCGCCCGTGTTGAAGAGGAGCGGATCGGCCCACGAGATGCGCACCGCATGCCGGCCCGCCCGCGCTTCCATCGCGAGCATCGCGCCGATGCGCTCCGAGGAGAGCTGCGGCGACGCGGGATGGCGCGGCGCGCCCTCGGGGATGCGGCCGAGGATGTCGGGATGGACGTCCGGATCGAAGATGACGAACTCGGCGGTCTCGAGGACCTCTGCCGCACGCACCGTGAGGAGGCGCGGATCGCCCGTCCCTGCGCCGACGAACGTCACCTTTCCCATGCGCGCAGTCTACGGCTTTATTGCTGAGGTGCGCAGGTGGAGACGCCCGCACCGACGATCTTCACCCCCGCTGGTGCGGTCGCCACGGTGGCGACGGAGTTGTCGACGGGGCGCCAGCGCGTCACCGTCGTGGTGCCGGCGTTCGGCGCGTGGAACATGTAGAAGTCGCCGCCCCAGAACGCGAAGGCCCAGCCGGTCCCCTGATCGACGCTATCGAAGTGGCGCTGGCCGATGATCTGGCCGGTCTGCGTGTCGACCTCGCCGATGTTGGAGCCGCTCAGGTCGAGGTCGTTCGCGTAGAACGCGTAGAGGCGGCCGTCGCCCGTGCCCGTGAGCTCGGCGCGATCGACCGTGGGGTCGTCGCCGATGAAGGTGAGCGCGAAGTTGCTCGTGTCGATCCTGGCGAGCCCGCGCGCGCCGTTGCCGATGCCGCCGGAGCTCGAGTTCTCCGAGTCGCCCGAGATGTAGAGCGTCTCCTGCGGGCCGAAGATGTTCCTCGTCGCGAAGCCCATGCCGAAGAAGCGGAAGTTCGACTGGCCCGAGGCGTACGAGGTCGGCGCGCATGCGCCGTTCGCCGTGCTCACGCGGTAGATCTGGCCGTCCGTGAACAGGATGTACGCGGTGCCCTTGCGGTCGACCGCCATCGAGAACGGGTTGTAGCCAGGCGCGGGACACTTGATCTGCTTCACGATCGTCGTGAACTGACCGTTGTCCGGGTTGAAGCTCATGAGCTCGTTGTCGTCGCTGATGACGTAGACGAGGAGCGTGTTGGCGTCGGGGCAGTCTGCGCGGAAGACGTCGGGCGGGACGGGGCGCGCGTCGATCGTGCTCTCCGCGTCGTCCGGGACGGGGATCCCGCCGTCGAAGAAGACGCCGGCTTCGGTGATGTTGCCGCTGGTGCTCGTGGCGCCGCTGCTCGACGTGAAGCCGCTGCTCGACGTGAACCCGAGGCCGTTCTCGTCGCCGAAGAGGCCGGTTCGCGAGCCGCACGCGAGCGCGGTCGACACGAGGAAGCTGGAGAAAGCGAGACGGCGAAGTGCGGCGGTGTTGCGCATGGGAGGGGCTTCAGTGCTTCTGGGGGCCCGCGTCGGGACCACCGTAGGAGGCGGCGGGCGCCGTGGGAGGCGGCGGCGCCTTCGATCCGCCCGGCGTGTTGCCGAACGTGAACGAGACCACCTGCGACTTGCGATCGGGCGCGAACGTCATCGCCTTCACGGCGGAGGTGAGGCAGTTGATGAAATCGTCGGTGAGGCCTTCCTTCTTCACGAAGCGAGCGGCGCTGACCTTGCCGTCCTTGCCGATCGTGGTGTCGAAGGTGGCGCTGCCGGCCGCCTTCGGATCGGTGGCGAGCGCTTTCTTGTAACATACACGCAATCGGGGACGAATGGGCGCGACCGCCTTCTCGAGGGTCGCCTCCTGCGGACCGCCGAGGCTCGGATCCTCGGAGGGATCGCCCGTGGGCGCGCTGCTCGCCATCGTGGCCGGCGCGCTCGAGGCAGGCGGCGTCTCCGGCGGCGGCGCGGCGCTCGAGGCGACGGGCACCGCTTCCATCTTCACCTCCGTCGTGTCGCCGGGCTTCTTCGTCGCGGGCGACTCCGCCGGCGGATCGCTCCCGCACGCCGCGACGAGGAGGACGAGCGAAGCACGCGAGAAGCTCATGCGGTCACGATACACCCGGAGTACGGTGCGCGCACGATGGACACGCGGGGGAAACACGCCGAGTCGTTCATCCGCGAGCACACCCGGATCGCGCCCGTTCCCTTCGTCCCGGAGATCCGGATCCACACCGCGGCCGAGCTCACGCCGGTCTGGGAGACCTTCCTCACGGAGCACTCGCTCGGCCTCCCGTACTGGTGCGTGCCGTGGGCAGGCGGGCAGGCGCTCGCGCGCTGGGTGCTCGATCACGCCGAGGTGGTGCGCGGGAAGCGCGTGCTCGATTTCGGCACCGGGAGCGGCCTCGTCGCGATCGCGGCGGCGAAGAGCGGCGCGCGTGTCCACGCCGTCGACATCGACCCGTTCGCGACGGTGGCCGCGGCGCTGAACGCAGACGCGAACGGCGTGGAGCTCACCACCGAGTGCGGCGACCTCAGCGGCTCCGCGATCGAGGCCGACGTCGTCCTGGCCGGTGACGTCTGGTACGAACGCGAGCCCGCGGAGCGGTTCGTGGCCTGGTTCCGCGACCTCGCGGCCCGCGGGATACGGATCGTCACCGGCGATCCCGGCCGCGCCTACGTCCCGACCGATGCGGCCGAGCTCGCCCGCTACGACGTCCCGACCACGCTGGACCTCGAGTCCAAGACATCGGCGCTGACGCGCGTGCTCGGGCTATAGTTCCGCCCATGCGGTTCCCCGTCGTTCGCCCGCGCCGTCTTCGCGCGACCCCCGAGCTCCGTGCCCTCGTGCGCGAGACCATCCTCGCGCCCAACGACTTCGTCTATCCGATGTTCTTCAACGCCGCGCTCACGGAGCCGAAGCCGATCGGGACGATGCCGGGCGTCGAGCAGCTCCCGATCGCACACGCCGGCAAGACGGCGAAGATGCTGAAGGAGCGCAGCGTCTCCTCGGTCATCCTCTTCGGCCTCCCGAAGACGAAGGACGATCGCGGCACGAGCGGCCTCGATCCCGACGGCCCGGTGCCGCGCGCCATCCAGGAGATGAAGAGCGCCGTCCCCGAGCTCATCGTGATGGCCGATGTGTGCGTCGACGAGTACACCGACCACGGTCACTGCGGGATCCTGCGGAAGCGCCCGGGCGGCGGCTCGCCCGAGGGGCACTGGGAGGTCGACAACGACGCGACGGTGGAGGTCCTCGCGAAGATGGGCGTCCTCTTCGCGAAGTCGGGCGCGGACGTGGTCGCGCCGAGCGACATGATGGACGGGCGCGTCGGCGCGATGCGTGCGGCGCTCGACGCGGAGGGCTTTCAGTCGACCGCCCTCCTCTCCTACGCGGTGAAATACGCGTCCTCGTTCTACGGCCCGTTCCGCGAGGCGGCCGACTGCGCGCCGAAGTTCGGCGATCGCGCCGGCTACCAGATGGATCCCGCGAACGCGCGCGAGGCGCTCCGCGAGGCCGCTCTCGACGAGGCGGAGGGCGCGGACATGCTCATGGTGAAGCCCGCGCTCACGTACCTCGACATCATCAAGGACGTGCGCAAGGCCTCGAACCTCCCGCTCGGCGCGTACAACGTGTCCGGCGAGTACTCGATGCTCCACGCGGCCGCGGACCGGGGCATGATCGACCGCGATCGCGCGATCATGGAGGTGCTCACCTCGATCCGCCGCGCCGGCGCCGATTTCATCCTGACGTACCACGCGCTACGAGCAGCCGAGCTCCTCGGCGGCTGATCCATGCGCGGCAAGCTCCTCCTCTTTCTTGGTCTCTGGTCCGTGGTGGCGGCGGTCGTCGTCGCCGCCCCCGGCTGCTACGGGCAGAACTGCAGCGGCGATTTCCAGGGCTACGGCGAGGATCCCGGCCAGGGCCACATGGTCTCCGACACGCTGTGGGAGTCGAACTCGAACAGCGAGGCCTGGCTCTCCTTCCCGCGCCAGCGCGGCTACGCGTTCAACATCCCGGCCCTGAGCGGCCGCACGCCCGTCCTCATCACGCCCTACCTCAGCGCGAACGAGCTCCAGAACCAGCCCGGCGCGAACCAGGTCATCGGCGCGGGCAACATCGCGACGATCGTGAACGTACGCCCGAACGGCGTCGACATCATCAACGACACCTGCTCGGACTACTTCCTGCGCCTCGTCATCGTGGTGCCGCCGCTCCCGCCGGAGCCTCCGGTCACCACGCCGCCCGACCCCGACGCGGCCGCGCCCTAGCGAGCCAGGTAGCGCGTCACTTGAAGCAGCCGCGCATGCACGTCTTGTATTTCGACTCGCACGCGACGCACGCCTTCGACTTCGGGCCCGCGTCGCCCTCGCAGCCGGTCGCGCAGGTCTTGTAGTCGCCGCCGCACTTGTCGTTGCAGGGCTGCGCAGGGAGCGGCGGCGCGAGCGGAGGCGTGAACGCGCCGGCGTCGATGAACGGGACGTTCGCCGCCTCGCTCGAGCGGTTCGCGTTCATCCCCTTGCGATCGTCGGTCGTCTCGAGGACCTTCGGCGGCGGTGCGAACGCGTTCGTCGGCTGCGGCGCGGTGATGATCGTCGTGCGCGGGGTCTCGCCGGGGGCCGCCATCATCATCGCCTCGTCCGTGGGGGCGGAGCCGGCGCGGGAGAGCGCGACGTAGCGGGAGATTGCATACTGCACGCGATCACGCGTCTGGCCGAAGGTGTAGTGCTCGGACCAGTCGCGCCAGCAGCTCGATTTGTCCGGCATCCCGACGCCCGGGTTCTCCTCGAGGGCGTAGCAGTGCTCGAAGCGCCGGTTGCCCTCGTATACGGCCTGAAAGCTGGGTCCGCAGCCGATGGCGCCGAGGACGCCCAGCACCAGGCCAGCCAGCACAGTCAAAGCCGCGGGAATCCGCACGAAATGCATCATACCCCCTTTGACGCGGGAGCGGGTCTTCACTACTTACGCAACGTCCATGTTCACCGGTCTCGTCCAGGCGAAGGGCACGCTGGTTCGCCGCACCGAAAAAGGCGCCGACGCGCGTCTCGCCGTGAAAGGCGCGCTGGGTGGAGAGCCGCTCGCGCTCGGCGAGTCCATCTCGGTCGACGGCGTCTGCCTGACGGTGGACGTCATCGTCGACCCCGAGACCTTCGAGGTCGACGCCTCGAGCGAGACGCTCGCCAAGACGACCCTCGGGTCGATCCCGGTGCTGGGCACGGTCAACCTCGAGCGTGCGCTCGCGGTCGGGCAGCGCCTCGGCGGCCACCTCGTCAGCGGCCACGTCGACGGCGTCGGCCGCGTCGTCGAGAAGGCTCACGTCGGCGAGTCGCTCAAGGTCACGTTCGAAGCTCCCCACGAGCTCGCGCGCTTCATCGCGCAGAAGGGCTCGGTCTGCGTGAGCGGCGTCAGCCTCACCGTGAACAACGTCGAGCGAAACCGCTTCGACGTCATGCTCATCCCCCACACCCTCGAGAAGACGACCTTCGCCGCGCTCGACGTGGGGACCAGAGTGAACCTCGAGGTCGACGTGCTCGCGCGCTACGTGGCGCGGCTCCTCGAAGCCGACAAGGAGGAAGCGGCGCCCGACTCGCGCTTCCTCGATCGTCTCCGCGCGTCTGGAGTCCTCTGATGCCGCCTACGCTCAACATCGAGCCAAAGCTCCTCGAGCGCGTGAACGGCGCCATCGCCGACATCCGCGCCGGAAAGATGGTCATCCTCGTCGACGACGAGGACCGCGAGAACGAGGGCGACCTCACGATGGCGGCCCAGTTCGTCACGCCCGACGCCGTGAACTTCATGGCCATGCACGGGCGCGGGCTCATCTGCCTCACGCTCACGGAGGAGACCATCGGCCGCCTCAACCTGCCGATGATGGCCGCGCCGGGGCGCTCCACCCCCTCGCTCGGCACCGCGTTCACGATGTCGGTCGAGGCCCGCCACGGCGTGACGACCGGCATCAGCGCCGCCGACCGCGCGCACACGATGCGCCTCGCGGCGTCGCCCGACTGCAAGCCAGAGGACCTCGTGACGCCGGGGCACGTGTTCCCGCTCCGCGCCCGCAAGGGGGGCGTCCTCGTGCGCACCGGCCAGACCGAGGGCTCCGTCGACCTCGCGCGCCTCGCCGGCCTCACGCCCGCGGGCGTCATCTGCGAGATCATGCGCGAGGACGGCAACATGGCGCGCATGCCCGACCTCGAGGTCTTCGCGCAGAAGCACGGGCTCCGCATCCTCTCCATCGCGGACATGATCCAGTACCGCCTCCAGACGGAGCGCCTCGTGAAGCGCCTCTCGCAGGGCACCCTCCGCCTCGACGAGACGGGGAGCGAGTGGAGCGCGAACGTCTACGAGTCCGCCACCGACGGGCGCCAGTTCGTCGCCCTCGTCTACGGCTCGCTCGGCGGCGACGAGCCCATGCTCTGCCGCATGCACTCCGGCTCCACGTTCGGCGACGTCTTCGCGTCGACCGCGCGCGAGGGCGGGCGGAACCTCCGCGAAGCGATCCGGCGCATCGAGGCCGAGAAGCGCGGCGTGATCGTCTACCTCCCGCCGCGCACCTCGCCCGCGGAGGAGCTCGCGTCGCTCGCGCCCCCCGTCACGAACGGCGCCACCAAGCCGGGCTCCGCCGACCACCCGCTCCGCGAGTTCGGTCTCGGCGCGCAGGTGCTCGCCGACCTCGGCCTCCATCGGATCAAGCTCCTCACCAACAACCCGCGCAAGATCGCCGGCCTCTCCGGCTTCGGGCTCGAAGTCACGGACAGCGTCGCCCTCGGCACCGGAGCCAACTGATGGGCGCACGTCGCTCGGGCCGCGAGGCCGCGCTGCAGATGCTCTTCCAGCTCGAGGCGTCGGGCGAGCGCGCCTCGCGCGTGATCGAGCTCTTCTGGCGCTCGTTCGAGGCGGATCCCGAGGGACGCCCCTACGCCGACGAGATCGTGAGCGGGCTCGAGACGCGCCTCGCCGACGTCGACAAGCTGATCACCGCCGCCTCGAACAACTGGCGGCTCGAGCGCATGAGCCGCGTCGACCGCAACCTGCTCCGCATGAGCACGTGGGAGCTCCTGGCGAAGAAGGACGTGCCGCGCGCCGTCGTCATCGACGAGGCGGTGGAGCTCGCGAAGTCCTACGGCACCGAGGACTCGAGCGCGTTCGTGAACGGCGTGCTCGACCGCATCGCCAACGATCTGGGGCGCCAAGACGAGAAATGATGCTGGACCTTCGCTTCGTCGCGCGCGATCTGCGGCGCCTCGACGAGACGAGCGCGGAGGTCATCGCTTGCGGCATCTACCGCGACGCCCGCCCCATGACCGGTCTCGCTGGCCTGTGCGACTGGCGCCTCGCGGGTCGTCTCTCGAAGCTCGCGAAGAAGGGCTTCCTCCTCGGAGAGGTGGGCGAGGTCCTTGCGCTGCCGGTCCGCCCGCGCCTTCCCTTCGACAAGCTCCTCGTCGCCGGCCTCGGGCCGCGCGCCTCCTTCGGCGACGCCACCTTCAAGAAGGTGACGAGCCGCATGATCGACGCCATCGCCGGCCTCCACGCGAAGAAGGCGATCCTCGAGCTGCCGGGCCGCGGGGATCAGGCGATCTCCGCCGAGCGCGCCGCCGACATCCTCCTCGACCTCATCGGCGACGACGAGCGCGACGTGCTCACCTTCGTCGAGGAGCCGAGCGATCAGCAGCGCATCGAGCGCCAGGCCCAGGAGCGCCGCCGCCAGGCGATGCGCCAGAAGGAGAAGACGTGAAGCTCGAATTCCACGGGGGCCAGGCCGTCGAGCCGAAGGACGCGGCGACGATCGTGCTCGTCCGCGACGAGGGCGGACGGCTCCAGGTCTTCTGCGTCGAGCGCAGCAAGCAGAGCAAGTTCATGGGCGGCGCCCTCGTGTTCCCCGGCGGCAAGGTCGACGCGAGCGACTCGGACCCGGCCTGGAACGACCTCATCGAAGGCGTCTTCGATCGCTTCGCGGTCGCGGCGGAGCGCGAGACCCTCGAGGAAGCGTGCATGTTGCACGTAGGCGGCGTGGAGCACGAGACGCTCGTCGGCCTGCGCTCGAAGCTCGCCGAGGACGCCGGCGCCCTCCGCGCGTTCCTGCGTTCGCGCTCGCTGAAGCTCGATCTGAACGCGCTCCACTTCCTCTCGCGCTGGATCACCCCCGCCGCGGAGACGCGCCGGTTCGACGCGCGTTTCTACGTCGCCATCGCGCCCGCCGGTCAGCCGGGCGCCCACGACGAGCACGAGACGACGCGGAGCTTCTGGGCCACGCCCGCCGAGGTGCTCGAGCGGTGGCAGTCCGGCGACGTGCAGCTCGCGCCGCCGACCCACGCCACCATCACCGGCCTCGCGAGGTGCGCCACGACGGCGGACGTCCTCGCGTGGGCCTCGAGGTCGTCCCACGAGCCGATCTGCCCGAAGCTCGTGCCCTCCGGAGACACGATCGCGCTCACGTTGCCCGGCGATCCCGAGCACGACGTGAAGCACCGCCTCCTCGACGTCGACTGGTCGCGCTACGTCCTCCGCGGGGAGAAATGGCAGCCCGAAAACGCCCCCTAGCGTCGGCGCCGCTCGTCTACACCGCGCAAGACGTCGCGCGCTTCTGCGAGGTCGACCTCAAGACGATCCATCACTGGGCCGACGCCGGGAAGATCCCGCATCGCCGCACCGAGGGCCGGCACCTTCGCTTCCGGCGAAATCACGTGCTCGCGTTCCTCCGCGCGCACGGCTACCCGCTCCCCTCGCCCATCACGACGGTGGAGCCCACCGTCTTCGTGGCCTCGATCGATCCCGCGCTCGACGAGGTCGCCAGGCGCCTCGCCGCCCGGTTCCACGTGCGGCGCTTCGAGTGCGCCGCGATGGGTGTCGCGCGCCTCCTCTCCGACGAGCCGGACGCGCTCGTCGTCCTCGAGGGCGACGCGACCTGGAGCGAGGCCATCGCCGCCGCCCTCGCACGAGACGCGGAGACGAACTGGGTCCACGTCCGGGTGGCGGCGCCGGGCGAGCTCGCACGACTGCATCTCGAGCTCGCGCGCGCGCTCGACGTGGCCTGACGGCTCGTCGCGCGCCTCAGCGCCCTTCGCGGTAGGCCTTCACCGCGTTCGCGATGCCGTCCGCGAGGCGCTGCTGATAATCGGCGGAGGCGAGGCGCTGCTCCTCGATCGGGTTCGAGATGTAGCTGGTCTCGAAGAGCACGGCGGGCATACGCGCGCCCACGAGCACGTAGAACGCGGCGCGATGAAGCCCGCCGTCGGTGATCTCGTTGAACTGCGTGCCGAGCGACACCACCGCGGAGCGCTGCAAGAGCTCCGCGAAGCGCGTGGAGCGCGAGGCCTGATCCGCGAGCCGCATCGACGCGAGGAGCTGCGCCACCTCGTTGCTCGCGGCCTGGCTCGTCGCGTTCTCGCGGGCCGCGACGCGACCGGCCATGTCGCTGGTGGTCGTATCGAGGACGTAGGTCTCGACGCCACGCTTCGCGGTGCGCTCGGCCGCGTTGCAGTGGATGGAGATGAAGAGGTCGGCGCCGAACGCGTTCGCGCGTGCGGTGCGCTCCTCGAGCGTGACGTAGCGATCGTCGTCGCGCGTGAGCGTGATCTGGATGCCCTGCTTCGCGAGGATGGGCGCGAGCTTGTGCGCGACGGCGAGCGTGATGTCCTTCTCCTGCACGCCGGTCGGGCCCTTCGCGCCGGGATCGTTGCCGCCATGGCCGGCGTCCACCGCGATGCGCTCGATCTTGCGCGTGCCCGTCTTCGGATCCGTGCCCGGCGGCTGCTTCGCGATGTCGATGACGATGCGAAAGGGCTCGAGGAGCTGAAAGACGCGGCGGTAACCAGGCCCGCTGAGATCGAGCGCGATGCGCGACCCCGTCGGCGAAGGCGTCGCGGTGAGCTTCGTGACGATGCCGCTCATCGGGATCGTCTTCGGCGTGCCCCCGAGATCGACGCCGTCGAGGTCGACCGCCGTGCGCGCGCCCTGGCCGGACTGGCTCGGCTCGTCGTTCACGCGGAAGTGCGCGCTCTTGTCGAGGTGCACCACGATACGCGCCGCCTCGGGGCCGCCCCACTGCTCGATCTTCTGCACGTGCGGCGCGACGGAGACGAGCGACGGGCCCGCGTCGAGGAGCGCCATCGCGATCGCGCCTTCGCCGGCGAGGCCGCGGTCGATCGCCTCGAGGACCTTGGCGTCTGGCTGGAAGGCCTTCAACGAGGCCATGATCGGCTCGAGCGTCTTCGCGCACGCACCGCCGCCCGCGCGGCGCTGGACGCGATAGAGCTCCGCATACGTGGTCTCCGCGTTCCGCGCGACCTCGCCCGCGAGCTTGGCTCCGCGCTGGCCCGCCTCGCACGCGCCGTTCAGGGCGAGGTCCTTGCTCGCGGCGCGGTAGAGGTCGACCGCTTCCTTCGCGTCTTGCTCGCGGTGCTCGAGGCGCCACATGCGCTCCTCGAGCTTCGCGGCGAGCGCGTGGAGCTCGACGGCACGCGCCCCGGCGCCTTCCTTCAGCGCGAGGGCCTCGACCGACTGCGCGAGGGCGATGACCTCCGGTCGCGCGGGCAAGGGATCGACGGAGAGCAGCGACGTCGCGCGCGTCACCTCGGTCGAGGCGCCCGCGTCGGCGGAGTCCGCGCCGCCCCGGCCGCCACAGGCCAGGAAAATCGATGCGATAACGAGCGTACGAGTGATCCCCATCGCGCGCGCGAGCGAGGCTATCATCGAGGCCGTGGAAGAACGAAGCGACGATGCGCCGATCTATTCGGATCGGATGACGGGGCGGAAGTTCGAGGACGCGAAGCAGATGGTCGACGCGTATCTCGAGCGCTACGCCGCCCGCGCGAAGGTGGCGCTCCAGCCGCTCGACGCGAACGGCTACACACAGACGCGCCAGGGGTCGGCGACGATCGGCGTGAACGTCCTCGAGGACCACGGCGTCCTCTTCATGGTCTCGCACGTGATGCCGGTCCCGAAGCACGGGCGCGAGGCCCTCTATCGCCGGCTCCTCGAGCTCTCGTTCCTGACCACGTCGGACGCATCCTTTGCGATCGATGCGGATAAGGATGAGATTTACGTGAGGGCGGTCCGCCGCCTCTCGGGCCTCGATTACGAGGAGTTCGAGGACCTCCTCGAGACGGTCGGTCGGGTCGCCGATCAATGGGACGATCTGTTCAAGCGCGAATTTCCGGGCTGACCGGCCTTGGTGCTACGCTCTCGGGGAAACATGGCGGAGAAGGAAGTCGACCTGGACGCGCTGGCGGACGCGGAAGAATCCTTCCGACCGTCCTGGGCCTCGATGGAGAGCGCGCCGATCGCCGTCGCGGAAGCACCACCCGCGCCCGCGCCGGCTCCCGCCGCCGAAGCAGCGCCCATCGTTCCGACCGCCGTCATCAGCATCGGCGCGCCCACTGCCGAGCCCGCGCCGGCCGTATTTTCCAACGGCGGGAAGCCCTCCGCGTCGACTGCGCCCGGCGTCGCACCGCCCGCGCCTGGCTCTTCGCCGGCGCCCGTGATGCCACCGCCGAAGTTCGCGGCGACCTCGATCGGAGGCACGGTGCCCGCGGAGGTTCGCGAGAAGATCGCGAGCGCGGATCTGATCGAAGAGCCGGTGGCCGCGCCGCCGGTGCCCTCCGCGCCGCCGCCGCCCCCACGACCGCTCTCGACGCCACCAGCGCCTGCGCCGCAACGCGCCGCCGCGTCCACGCCCCCGGTCCCGATCGCCGCCGTCGATCCCTTCGCCAAGGGCTTCACCACCGCGGACGACGACGAGATCATCATCCCGAAGAAGGGCGGCGGCAAAGGCGTCATCATCGGCGTCGCCGCCGTGCTGCTCCTCGGTGACATCGGCGCCGCCGTGAAGTTTGGTATGGGCGATGACAAGCCCGTCGCCAAGCCGGTCACTCTACCGACCGCCTCTCAGGCGGTCGCGCCGCCTCCCACGCAGGACATCCCACCGCCGCCCGACAAAGAGGAGCTGGCGGCCCAGGAGGCGGCGAAGGAAGCGGCGAGGACGCCTCCGCCCGCCGACTCCGCCAAGACCGCCGAGGCCACGCCGGAGCCGACAAAGGCGCCGGAGCCGCCCGCGCCCGTGGCCGCGCCGCCACCCGCGCCCGCGCCCGCGCCCGCGCCGCCCCCTGCGCCTGTCCACGCGAGCCTGACGCCGCCGGCAAGCCATCCGAACAACCCGAAGTTCATCTCCTCTCCCGCGCCCGCGCCGGCGCCCAAGCCTCACACCGCTCCTCCGGCCCCTGCCCCCGCTCCGAAGGGCAACACGGGCAAGCCCGGTGGCGGAATCGTGCGCGACAGCCCCTTCTGAGCGTATCCTCGCGGTCGCTTGACATGACGACCGCACGCGCTCGGCGCATCACTGCTGCTGTCCTCCTCTCGCTCCTTCCTCACACGATCGCGCTCCCCGCGTGGTCGCAGCCTGCCGCCGATGACGCGACGACGGTCGCGGCACGCGCGCGCTTCAAGGAAGGCGTCGAGGCCTTCGACAAGGGCAAGTACGAGGAGGCACGCCTCGCGTTCCTCCAGGCGTACACGCTGAAGAAGCACCCCTCGGTCCTCTTGAACCTCGCACAGTCGACGGCGAAGGCGAACCGACCGCTCGAAGCCGCGGGCTACTTCAAGCAGTACTTGAAGGAAGCGACCACCGCGACGCCGCAGCAGCGGAAGGACGCGGAGAAGGGCCTCGAGGAGGTCCGCGCAAAGCTCGCCACGATCAGCATCGTCGCGTCGCCCGGCACCGAGGTGACCATCGACGACAACAAGGTGGGCGCCGCGCCAATCGACATCCAGGAGGTCGAGCCTGGCCAGCACACGGTGAAGGGCGCCGGCCAGAGCGTCACCGTCACCGCCGTCATCGGACAGAGAGCGGAGGCGCGCCTCCTGAAGGACGACAAGCCCGCCCCGGCGCCGACCCCCGTCCCGACGGAGCCAAAGCCCACCGAGCCGGCAAAGCCCGAGGAGAAGCCCGCACAGGAGACGCAGGGCGGCCTCCTCTCCGCGCCCGACCCGATGTGGCCCGTCTACGTCGGCCTCGGCGTGGCCGGCGCGGGCGCCGTGGGCGCGATCCTCTTCGCGATCTTCAAGAGCCAGGCGCAGTCGAAGGCGGACGACGTCGCGGCCGACATCCGCAACAAAGCGACGACGCAGTACGGTCAGCCCTCGCAGGGCGCGTGCAACAACCCCGCGCTCTCGCCTGCGTTCGACAAGGCCTGCGCCACGCTGCGTGACAACAACGACAAGGTCGACACGAACGCGACCATCGCGAACGTCTCGCTCGTCGTCATGGCGGTCGGCCTCATCGGCGCTGGCGCGTACTACCTCGCGGGCCCGAAGCCGGGCGACAAGAAGACCGGCCTCGTCCAGAAGCCGACGCTCTCGCCGTGGGCGGGCCCGCAGAGCGGCGGCCTCTCGTTCAGCGGCCTCCTCTTCTAGGGATCACCAGCGCAGGACGCGCACGTAGCCGGCGGTCATGGCGTCGTTGTCGTCGCGACGCACGAGCGCCGCCGCGTAGCAGCGCGCGCCATCGCAGCCCGCGTCGGCAATCGCATCCGCGACCTGCTCGATCTTCGCGAGCGCCGGCGTCCCCGCGTGCGCGACGGAGGCGTGCGACAGCCCGAGGATCGGCGCGCGCGCCTTGCCGAGGCCCGTCCCGCGCTCGACCCACGCCACGGACACGTCGTCGCCCAGCGGACCCGTGAAAAATGGGCCGATCTCCGCGCCGCAGCGCCCCGGCGAGAGCTCCACGGTGGACTCCTCGAAGGTCGCGCGATCGACGCGCAGCGCCTGAACGCGCGTCGAGACGGGGGTGTCGTTGTCGCCTTGCTTGGGGCAGCTCGACGACACGTCCTCCGTGTAAACGATGACGACGACCTTGCTCGTCGCGTCCACCGCGACGACGTCGTCGTCGTGGCCGATCGTCGACTTCAGCTTGCGCAGCATCCCCGCGCCGCCGTCGGTCGTCTCGCGCACCACGATCGAGCCGGAGAGGCCGAGGCGCACGACGCCGATCTCGTCGCCGACGTTGTACTCGGAGAGCTCGCGCTGATCGTCCTCCCCGAAGTCGCCCTCCTTCACCATCACGACGGGGGCGCCGCCCGCCACGAGCGGGACGATCGACGTCTTGTCTTCTTCCTCGATCACGCCGAACGCGCGATGCGTCGAGCAATAGAGCGAGGCGTCCTTGTCCTTCGGGAGCGGGAAGCGCGTCCGCTCGCCGTTCCAGCTCCGCGCGGTCGCGGTCGTGTCGTTCGCGAACCAGACCGCGTCCTTCGTGGCGCAGTAGGCGGAGGAGACCTCGGTCGGGTCGACCTTCCGTGTCAGATCGGAGCCGAGCATGACGAGCTGCCGCACGAGCTTGTTCTGACGGAGACCATGCCAGGTGACGGCGACGGCGTCGCCGCCCGCGGCGACCTTGAGGTCCGAGTCGGTCGACCACTTCACGTCGTCGAGCGCGACGCGGTCGGCGAGCACGGCTCCTTTCTCGTCGAAGCGCTGCACGCGGATCGCGTTCGAGGGCACGTCGAGCCCGGCCACGACGACCTCCCCGTTCTTCGCATACGCCGCGGCGATGGGCGCGCTGAGGCCGACCTTGTCCTTCGCGGGCGTGGAGGGCGGCGCCTCGGCGGACGGCACATCCTTGGCCGCCTCGGCGGACGGCGCCGGCGAGGGCTCCTCGGGATGGGCGGGCTTCCCGCAGACCTTCACCGCGGTCCCCATGAGGAGGAGGACGGCGAAGAGGCCAAGTCCCACCTGCTTCACGTCGGTCACGGGCTCATCGGCCATCCGACGTGTTTCGCACGTCACCCCGTCCTCGCCAAGAGCTTCCGGAACGTCGTGCGCGGCATCTGCGCGGCCCGGGCGGCGGCGCTGACGTTGCCGGCGTGGCTGTCGAGCCATTCGCGCGCGCGATCCGGGCTGAACCCGAGGGTCTTGGCGCGCCGCTCGGGGGCCGCGCGCATCGCGCGGAGGATGGTCGCGGCCTCGATCGAGCGAGCATCCTTCGCCAGCTCGGACGCGCGCAGGAGGACGTTACGGAGCTCGCGGACGTTGCCGGGCCAGTCGTGCGCGACGAGGACCGCGACCGCGCCAGGCGAGAGCTCGTGCTCTCCGATCTGATCGCGATGCTTCGACATGATGACCTCCGCGATCGGCACGATGTCTCCGGGGCGCTCCCGGAGCGGCGGGATCTCGACGACGAACGCCTCGAGGCGATGATAGAGGTCGCGGCGGAAACGCCCGGCCTGCACGCGGTCGGAGAGCGCCACGTGCGTCGCGGCGACGACGCGCACGTCGGTCGTGTTGCCAGAGCCGGCGGCGCCGATGCGGCGCACCTCGTAGCCGTCGAGGGCGCGGAGGAGCTTCGGCTGCGCGTCGAACGGGAGCTCGCCGATCTCGTCGAGGAAGAGCGTGCCGCCGTCGGCCTCGACGAAGGCGCCATCGCGCCGCGCGGTGGCGCCCGTGAACGCGCCGCGCTCGTGACCGAAGAGCTCGCTCTCGACGAGCTCGCGCGGGAGGGCGGCGACGTTGAGCGCGACGAAGGGCGCCTCGGACCGCTGGCCCTCGAGGTGGAGCGCGCGGGCGACGAGCTCCTTGCCGGTGCCGGTCTCCCCGGTCACGAGGACGGGGGCCTGACCGTTCGCGAGCCGCCGGACCTGGAACGCGACCTTGCGCATCGCGGACGAGCACCCGGCGACGCCCCGGAGCGGGGAGAACGGCGTGCTCTCCTCGTCGGCGGACGCGAGGACGCTCGTGATGGTCGTACGCCCGACGACGATGGTCGTTCCCTCGCCGCCCCAGGCCTCGCGGACGCGCGCGCCCCCGACGAAGGTGCCGTTGCGCGAGCCGAGATCGAGGATATGGAGGCCGTCGGGCGTGAGCTCGATCGAGCAATGGATCCGGCTGAGCGCGTGGTCGCCGATGCGGATCTCGGCTTCACGGCCCTTGCCGATCCAGAGCGGACGATCGCCCATCGGGATGCGGCGGAGAGACGGCCCCTCCTGGAACTCGAGGAACAGCTGGAGATCCCGTGGCGGGGCGTCGATCTCGGTCGTCTCGGGAAGGCGCTCGGCGCTTTCGTGCTCCATGTGGTGCGCGTCGACCGCGTCGCCGCGTCAGTTGCGCCGTTTTTTCTCCACAGGGTTGGCGTAAAGTGGCGCGCCGTGCCCGAACCGCCCGTCGTACCTGCGCCCGCGCCCGACGACGTCCCGAAGCTCTTTTATCGCCGCGGGAAGCGCTGGCCGCGCGCGATCGCGTGGTTCGGCTTCAAGAGCTTCTGGGGTCACATCTGGCACCTCGCGGCGAGCGTGATCGCCACCGAGGACATCGACTCGCGCGACTGGATGCACCCGGACACGGCGCGCGGCATGACCCGGCGCCTCGCGGAGACGATCGGCGCGGCGAGGCCCGACGCGGACAGCCTGACGGAGGCGCTCGGCGAGGACCTCTGGGTGGATTACGTCTCCGACACGGGCGACGACTTCTCGGTGAGCAAGGCTGTCGCGCGCCTCCTCGTTCGCGACTACGAGGTCGACGATCCGGACGAGCCGGGGAAGAAGCTCGTGCTGCCGCGCGGCAAGCTCCTCGTCTTCGGCGGCGACACGGCCTACCCGGTCGCCACCGAGATCGAGATTCACAACCGCGTGATCGTCCCGTTCAACACCGTGCTGCGAAAGCATCAGGACGACACGAAGCGCGCGATCCTCGGCGTCCCGGGGAATCACGACTGGTACGCGGGCCTCGACGGCTTCGGACGCCTCTTCCGCGCTCGCCGCGTGAAGCTGGGCCGCGCGGAGAAGAAGGACGATCTGTCGATCGATCGCTTCGGCCAGATCGGTCACTTCATCGAGTGGGTGGAGGCGTTCCGGCTCGGCACCAACGTCGTGAAGCGCGCCGCGCTCGCGCTCACGGGCTACACGCCCGTGCAGGACGCGAGCTACTGGACATTCCGCCTCGCGCCCGGCGTCGACATGTGGGGCGCCGACCGGCAGCTCCGCCTCGTCGACTTCCAGCAGCGCGCGTTCTTCGCGGAGGAGAAGGATCCGGAGCGCGCGGTCGTCCTCTGCCTCGCCGATCCACCGTACGCCTTCCTCGAGGCGAGCGACGCGGGCCAGGAGATCTTGCAGGCGCTCGACGTGACGATCCAGGACGACGGCCTCCTCGTCCTGACGGGCGACACCCACCACTACTGCCGCCAGACGCTCGGCAAGGGCACGCAGGTCATCGCGGGCGGCGGCGGTGCGTTCCTCCATCCGGCCTGCATCAATCGCGTCGGCCTCACCGAGCCCGACGCGGAGTTCCCGGGCCGCAAGACCACCATCGTGCTGGCCCTCCAGGTGCCGTGGCAGATCGCGCACGGGCGCTCGGGCTTCGTCGTTCACACGGTGGTCGCGGCGGCGCAGGCGCCGATCTTCCTTCTGCAGTGGTGGACGCACCAGGCGGCGGGCACCGTCTCGATCGTCGTCTCCATCATCGCGTTCATCGCGTGCTTCTTCCTCGGCGGCTTCCGCAAGAAGCGCCTGCAGATCGCCGCGCTCGCCGCGATCTGCGGCGCCACGATCGGGCTACTGCCCTTCCTCGTCTTCGCGGGCGTGCATTACGTGCATCTTGCACGTTCGATCTCCGTCCTCCTCGCGGGCCTCGCGCTCTGCGTCTACGTCGGCACGCTCGCGATCGGCACGTATCTCATGCTGCTGACCATGCTCGGCCTCGAGCAGCACCAGGCCTTCAGCGCGCTCGCCCACCCCGGCTACAAGCACTTCGTTCGGCTACGCTTCGCGAAGGACGGCTCGCACGCCGATGGCTGGGTCTTCGGACAGGTCGACCCGCTGAAGAACGATGACCCGGTCGTCCTGGTGGACCGGTTTCGCTGGAAGAATCCGAAGCGCTGATGGGGGAACGGTTCGAGCTGCAGGGCGTCACGCACGAGCGGCCACGACAGCGGCTCTTCGTCGGCCTCGGCGCGTTCGCCTTCTGCGCGCTGGTCTGCCTTGGGGTGGGTGCGTTCAACGGCCCGCTCGCCTTCCTCGTCACGTTCTTGCTCTCGATCGTCGGCGCCCCGCGCATCGCGAGCTCGCTCGCGGGCACGAGAACGGCGGCGGCGTGCGAGGCGGTGCTGGAGAACGGCGTCCTCGAGATCCCCGCCATCGGCCTTCGCGTGAAGCCCGGCGAGATCCGCGAGGGTATCGAGTCCGGCTCCGACGGCAGCGTGGTGCTCGATCTGATCGACGAGGAGGTCCTGCGCTTGAGCTTCGCGGGCGGACGCGAGCCGGCAGAGCGCCTCCTCACGGCGTACGGCGTCAGCGCGGAGCAGCGCACGGCGACCGTCCCGCTGCGCCGCCAGCTCGGACGCTTCACGATCGGGCTCCTCACCCTGTTCTTCGGGATGCTTCCGTCCAGCATCCTGGGCGCGACCCTCACGCGCGTGCTCTTCCGCGAGCCGCGACCGGACGTGACCTGGCTCCTCTCCATGGGCCTCGCGTTCCTCCTCACGTGGATCGTCGTGCGCCGCCTCGGCTCGCCGCGCGTGATCATCGGCGCCGACGGCCTGCAGCTCCGCGGGATGTTGAGCCAGCCGTTCATCCGCTACTCGGAGATCAAGCACGTCCGGCAGCTCGGCTGGTACATCGTCCTCGATCTCGAGAACGGCAAGGAGCGCACGCTCCCCATCATCGCCGTCGATCAGGATCGCGTGAGCGGCCTCGTGCAGCGCATCGAGCGCGCGCGCCGTCTCGCGTCGGACGGGCGCTCCTTCCTCACCGACTCTCTCGCCCGCGCCGGCCGCACGCTCGTCGAGTGGCGCGCAGCCCTCGAGGGTCTCGCGAAGCGCGAGGCCACGTTCCGCGAAGCCCCCCTCGATCGCGACGAGGTCTCTCGCATCGCCACGGACCCGAACGCCGACGCCGAGCAGCGCGTCGGCGCCGCCTTCGTGCTGACGCGGATCGACGCCGACGTGGGAAAACAGCGCGTTCGCGTGGCGGCCGACGCCACCGCCGACGACGCCCTCAGGTCCGCGCTCCTGGCCGCGGCGGAGGGCGAGATGGAGAGTGAGGCGATCGAGCGTCTCGCGAAGAGAACGTAGGGCGATCCACGTGACTCCGCACGATTCGGCGCGTTCTCCCGCCGCCACCTTGACGGATCGCTCCGTGGTGATGACCTTACGGGGGTCGGCCATGTGCTTCTCGGCGTCCTCATCCGTGCTCTCGTCACTCGATTCATCGGGTGACGAACTGGCTTGGAGGGACGCGTCTTGAAGGCATGACGATCCCGAGCTCTCGCTGAGCTCAGACCCCTCCGGCCGTGCGCCCGAGGGGTCTTTTGCATTCTGCATTCGCCGCTCGTGCGCGTGGACCGGACCAACGAACCGGAGACACGCCCATGAACAAGCACACGAAGCTCCATCTCAACGTCGGCACCATCGGTCACGTCGACCACGGCAAGACGACCCTGACGAGCGCGATCACGAAGGTGATGGCGGCGGAGGGCCGTGCGCGTGCGCGCTCCCTCGCGGAGATCGACTCGGCGCCCGAGGAGCGTACGCGCGGCATCACGATCAATCTCGCGCATGTCGCGTACGAGTCGGCGACGCGTCACTACGCGCACGTCGACTGCCCGGGCCACGCCGACTACGTGAAGAACATGATCACGGGCGCGTCCCAGATGGACGGCGCGATCCTGCTCGTCGACGGCTCGCAGGGGCCGGAGGCTCAGACGCGCGAGCACGTGCTCCTGGCCAGGCAGGTGGGCGTGCGTCACCTCGTCGTGTTCGTGAACAAGATCGACGTGGCGGACGCGGACCTGGTCGACCTGGTCGTCGCCGAGGCGGAGGACCTCGTTCGCGCGCATGGCTTCGGCGCCGCGGTCCCCATCATCCGTGGCTCCGCCCTCCGTGCCGCGGAGGCGGTGGACGCGGGCAAGCTCGACGACCCCCACGTCGAGTCCATCCGTGCCCTCGTGCGTGCGCTCGACGAGCACATCCCCGATCCGGTGCGTGACGTTGGCGCGCCGTTCCTCATGCCCGTGCAGGATGTATGCACGATCGCGGGGCGCGGCACCGTCGTCACGGGCCGAGTCGAGCGCGGCGCCCTCCGCGTGGGCGACACGCTCGCGATCGTGGGCGCAGACCGCGAGGTCGTGGTCACGGGCATCCAGTCGTTCCACGAGGACCGACCGGAGGCGCGAGCGGGCGACAACGTCGGCCTCCTCCTGCGCGGCCTCAAGCGTGAGGAGATCGAGCGTGGCCAGGTCCTCAGTCGTCCGGGCGCAGTTCATCCGCACGCGCGTGGCGAGGCGGAGCTCTATGTGCTCTCGGCGAAGGAGGGCGGCCGTCACACGCCGTTCGCGAGCGGCTATCGCCCGCAGTTCTTCTTCGGTCCCACGAACGTCACGGGCACGGTCGAAGTCGACGCCCCGGTCACGCCGGGCGAAAACGTCCGTGTCCGCTTCATCCTCGACCATGACGTGGCGCTCGGCGCGGGCGTCCGCTTTGCGGTCCGTGAAGGCAACAAGACCATCGGCGCGGGAGTCGTTGTCCATGTCGACTGACCTCCCATCATCACCAGAGCCCGGAGGCAGCCCGCCACGCGAGCGCTTCCGGGCTCTCCTATTTCCGCGGTCCCGCTCCCGTCGCGCCACGTCGCCGGTCTCCCAGCCCCACGTTCCCACGCTCGCACGCTCCACGCTCCACGCTCCCGCGGGCGCCAGGGCGCCAGGGCGCCAGGGCGCCAGCGACCCGTCCTGCGGAGCTCCATGCCGACATCGAGGAAGAAGACGCGAAGAGGCCCGTCGCCACGGTTGCACGAGCCGCCGCTACAGAATCGACGGTGGGAATCGCTTGCGCCAGCGCACGTGCAAAACCTCTCGCGAACCCGTTCAACACCCTGGCCCCTGGCCTGGCCCTGGCCGGCACGTGCCACTCTGCACATATGGTCACGTATGGCGAGCAGACCGGGTCACCCTCCCAGGCCCAAATTTTCTTGTTAGCAAGCTCACAGGAAATTTTGGGCTTGGGAGGGGGATCGGTGGGGCGTGGCGGCAACGTGGTCACAACACGTGCATGGTACACGTATTGCTCGCGCCTCGGGCATGCACGCCATCTCCTACCAGCTGAAACGCGGTCATCTCTGCGCGGTCGCCCTCGGGCGGAAGGTCCTCCGTGGAACGAAGAAGCCCGACGATCCCGACTACGACGGCGTCCCCGACATGACGCCCGCGCGCTTCGACATCCTCTACCTCGTGCTGGGCCGGCCGACGCGCGTGCTGGGGATGCAGCAGAAGTCGATGGCGATGGTCGAGATCGTGCGGCACCTCGGGTTGGCGCGGGCGACGATCTCGAAGGCCGTGAAGCGGCTCGTCGAGCTCGGGCTCGTGACGTCCGAGCCGATCCACGGACGGGGTAACGAGAAGCTCGTGCGCCTCACCGAGGAAGGAGAGGCTCGCATCAAGCGCGCACTTCATCTCGTGCTCACGGGGCGCTTCATCGCGCGTCACTACCGGCGCATGGTCTCGAAGAAGATCGACACGAAGCAGCGGAACCTCCCCTGGGTCATCGGGCAGGAGCTCGATCGTATCTGGTGGGAGTTTCGCGACGTGGCCCGGCACCTCTTCGACCGGTCGAGCGTCCTCTACAACATCCGCGCGGAGCCCGACATCTGACAGGAGCAGGCTCGGCACGCGGCGAGCGGCACGCGGCGAGCCTTCGCGTCACCGGCAATTTGCGTGTGCAGGCACGGACTGGGCGCGGTTTGCGAGGATCGCGGCGGCGGGACGTGGCGCGTCGCCGTCATAGAGGCGACCGACGCCGCCCTTCGCGTGCGTGTAATAGAGACGCGTGATCCGGGGCGTGAGGTTCGACGTCATGCGCAGCAGATACGCCGCGCCGCAGGCTTGGTCCTCGTCGGACAGCTCCCGGAATTGCCCCGAGCCGACCTCCGTGTCCCAGATCTCCACCGCGCCCCACGCGCCGCTCATGCTCTTCACGACGCGTTTGGTCAGGCAGTCGGACTCGTCGTTGCAGTGCGCGCCCGCGTCGAGGTAGCGGTTGATGTCGTGCCAGCCATGGAACGCGAACACGCGCGGCACGTAGCTCGGGCCGAGGCCAAAGCTCGCCGACTCGAGCTCGATCGTCGCCTTGTACTTCGAGAGGTAGCTGTCCCCGCTCGGGTCGTAGTCCTCGTCCATCCGGCCGTTCGACGCGAAGTCGCCCGCCGCCACGAGGCAGCCACCATGCCGCTTGCACTGCTCCTCGACGATCAGGTGATAACGCGCCGCGAGGTCCGGCTGGATCCGCACGCCGAGGCCGTTGCCTGCGTCGTCCGGATTGTTGGCTTCGTTCCACGCCGTATAGGTGAACGTCCCCCGGTAGCCCGTCAGCGCTCGCCAGTCCGTCGCGAAGAACCTCTCCATCGCCATCTTGAAGCGCGCGCTACCCGGAGCCGCGCCCGGACGGCCCTTGAACGAGACGAGCGTCTCGTCGCACGTCGGGTTCGCCTTCGACAGCCAGTCCTCCCAGTACGCACGTGAGCCGACCACCTTCGGATCGCCGCCCGGCGCCTCCTCGCCGACGTTCCACTGGAGGTAGTTGTGACAGAGCTTGGGGCCGACCGCGTTCTTCCCCTCCGCCACCCGGAAACGCGCGATCGCCGCGAACTGATCGCTCTTGCCGTTCCACCCGATCGCGAGGCCCATCGAGCTCCCGACGATCTCGGAGCTCGCCACGCCCGCGCCCGCGCCCGCGTCTGCGTCTGCGGGAGAGGCGCACCCCATCAGCGCAACGAGCGCAGGGCCGAGGAGGCGATGGATCCCCATGCCGTATGGGTGAGCAACGGCCATGCCGGCCGGAGGAGCCGGGACGACAAGACGGGGGTTGCGCGATCAGCGATCGGGGCCGACCGCGCGCTCGAGATCGAGGGCGCTCCGAGCCGCCGCCACCTGCAGCTCGATCGTTCGCTCCGCACCGTCGAGGCTCGTCGCATAGGCATCGAGGAGCTCCAGGATCGTCGCCTTGCCCTCCTTGTACGAGAGCTCCGCGATCTGACGGAGACGTGGGAGGTCCTTCGCGCCCACGTCCCGGAAGCGACGCCACGCCTCGACCCGCACGCCCATCGCGGCCGAGGCTTGCTCCACCTGACGCTGGATCGACAGCTCCGTTGCGTCACGATTTGCGCGTTCTTCCGCCGCCGCCGCCACGCCGCGATCGACCGTGCCCTGTCCATGGTCGAGGAGCGGGATGGGCAAGGACAGACCCAAGACCAGCGCCCCGCCATCCGGATGCCCCGGAGTCCCGGCGACGTTGAAATACCGGCCATATCCGACGCTCAGATCCGGCGACGGGATGTACTGCCGCTTGAGCGCGGTGATGCGCAGCTCGCTCGCGTCCGCCCTGGCCCTCGCGCTGCCCACCTCCGGGCGCTGCGAGATCGCGCGCCGCACGAGCGCGTCCACGTCCGACGGGGCGTCCGGCGGCTCGTCGATCGGATCGGCGACGGCGACCGTGCGCGCGTCCACGCTCTTGCCGATCGCGAGCGCCAGACTCGCCTGCGCGGCGGTGACCTCGACGTCTGCCTGCGCCCGGCGGCCCTCGAGCTTGCTCCGCTCCGCGGAGACGCGCACGAGATCGTAGGCCGAGCCGGCGCCCGCCGCCGTGCGCTCCTTCACGATCGCCTCGACGCGACCGAGATCATCCAGGCCTTTGCGGATCGCCGTCGCCCGCGCCTCGGCGCGCTGCAGCTCGAGGTAGGCCACCTTCGCGTCGCTCGCGAGCTGCCACACCGTGCCCTCGAACGCGCGCTCCTCCGCCGTGAGGAAGCCCTTGGCCACGTCGCGCCTGAGGCCCGGCTGGCCCGCGATCGGGAGCACCTGATCGACCGACGCGACCAGCTCCGTCTTGCCGCCCGTCACCGCGCCGTGCGTCAGCAGGATCGAGCTGAACGAGACGTTCGGGTTCGTCCACACGCCCGACGAGACCACCTCCGCCCGCGCCTCGGAGACGCGATGCTTCGCCGCGAGCAGCGACAGGTTCTCCTGCTTCACCCGCGCCAGCATGTCGCCGCGTGTCAGCTTGGCGCCTCGCGACGTGGGCTCCGCGGAGGCCGTCCCGGACAGCATCTCCGCCCCGACCACGAACGCCACGCCCAGCAGGAGAGTCCTCATGACCCCCGACTTTACATAAGGACGCGCGCCCGGGTCAGTTTCGCGCCATCCACGGGCAGCGCTTCAGGAGCGCACGGAACGGCCGGCGGCTGCATTGGAAGCCGATGGTGCGGCCGTAATCCACCACGTCCTTGCACTCGGCGCTCTTCTCGTACGAGCCGTAGGCGTCGGGATCGATCGGCCGGACGCAGTCGCCGAGGCGCTCGATGTCCCAGCGGTAGTAGCCCCGCGCGTCCCAGAAGTGCTTCACGATCACGGGGACGTAGTCGCCGGGACCGTACTTGTCCGCGCACGCTGCGAACTCGGCGCCCCCACGAATGACCTGGAACTGATCGCCCGGACACGCGTCCCACTCCGTCTCGAAATCGATCGCGGTCGTGACGCCCTTGTCGTCCTTCTCGATCGCTTCCTTGCGGACGACCTGCACCGCCGACTCGAAGCGCTCGTCTTTGTGACCGCAGCCGAGCCCGGTCGCGGCGAGGAGCGAGGCGCCGAGGACGAGCTTCTGCGGCGTCATCTTCATTGACGCTTCCACGAGGGGCCGTTGGAGCACGTCGTCTCGTCGATCTGCGCGACCGCGATCGTCGAGTCGTCGGCGTAGCGCATCTTCGCCGAGACGACGTCCTTCTTGCCCGGCTCGATCGGCTTCTCGATCTTGAACGCGACGTAGTGCTCGCCGTGCTTGTTCGCCTTGGCGGAGCGACCGCGCGCGTCGAAGCCGTAAGCGACGCCGGAGCCGCCATTGATGGTGCACGTCCCCTTGTTCTCCACCGTGACGTGGAGCTCGACGCCCTCGTCGCCCTGCCCGAACGAAGAGCCGAGCAGTACGTGCGCCTTGTCGTCCTTCGTCAGCGCATCGACCGCGGCGCGCGTCTTGCCGATCGGCATCGGCTTGACGATCTTCGTCCCCGCCGGGGCCGTCGGGTCCGCGTCGTCGCTGGCGTACTTCTTCGCCTCGTCGGGCGTCACCTGCGCATAAGGCTGCGACCATCGCGACTCGGCCCAGAAGCGGCCGATGAAGATGCCGATGATGATGCCGACGATGGCGGCGAGGACGGCAGCGAGCACTATTTTCAGGGTTGTGGACATGGCGCTCACACGATGATGGCGGCGGCCATGACGAAGGCCGTCGCGATGGGAACAGCGGTGCGGGCGACGCGGAAGACCTTCGCCTCCCACTCTTCTTCACCGAGCATGAGCATCCACGTCGATGCCATGTTGAGGAGGAGCGAGACGTAGACGCCGAGCATCAGCTTGTCGGCGTGCGTCAGGTAGGCGGTCGCGGGCAGCTCCTGGATGAGCGAGTAGTGGAAGAGCACGGCCGCCGCGAGCATTGGCGCGCCCGCGTTGCTCCGGACCTCGAGCTCGTCGGGCGGGACCCACATGCCCGTGAGCGAGATGAGGACGATGATGAGCGCGGGGACGTAGACGCTGAACGCAGCCGACGTCGCGAAGCGCGCCACCGTGGTCGTGAACTTGTAACGCGACACGTAGAGGTCATCGCGGTCGAAGCGCTGCGGGTACTTGTGCTTGTACGCGACCGCAGAGACGGCCGCGGCGCTGAAGCTCGCAAGGCGGAACGAGGAGTCGAGGCTCGTGCGCGACTGGTCGGCCTCGAAGACGAGCTGATCGATGCCCGCCTTCTGATCCTCCATGAGGATCTGGAGGACCTGATCGTCGAACGGGTAGTCGCGGAGATCGATCTCCGTCGTGAACTTTCCGGTGACCGAGTAGAGCTTGAACGTCGGGGCGTCTGCGATCGTCGTGAGGTTCACCTCGTGACCGTTCGTGAACGCCAGGTTCAGGTTCGGGAGCTCCTTCTCGCCCGTCAAAGAGAGGAAGAAGTCGGCCTCGAAGCCGCCCGTCTGGATGTTGAACTCACGGATCTCGCGGATGACGAGGCCCACCTTCGTCTTCGTCGGGCCGCCGAAGCGAGGGTGCGCGAGCGGACTTCGATAAGGCCCCTCGCGATGGATCGGCACCTTGCCCGTGCCGATGACGTGCTTCTCCTCCTCGGACATGTCCGCCGGGAAGTCCGCCTCGGTCTGGACCTCGGCGTAATCGAGCTGGTCGGCGCCAGCGTCCTTGTCATCCTTCTCCTCTTTGCCCTTCGCCGCAGGCGGAGGCGGCGGAGGCTCGGGCGCCGGCGGCGGCCCCGCGTCCTTCTCCTTCGCGCCTCTTCCGCCCGCCTTCGGCGCAGGGGGAGCGGCCTTGGGCGCCGGCGCCGCGGCGGCGGGACCGCCCTTCGCAGGCTGGGCCGCCACCTTCTTACCGAAAATGAACGTGCCGAGCAGCACCGCGATGCCGAGCGCGATCGCCTGGATGAGATACATCCGCTTGCGGCGAGCGGCCGGTCGTTTGTGAACGCGAGTTCCCACCGGCGTGGCACCGTACCACAACGCATCGGATTGGAGATCGGCGAGTCGTTCGGTCTAGGATCCCACCTGCGATGAGCCGCTCCCGAGCCGTATTTTTCGTGGTCCTCGTCGCCGCTTGCCATCCGAAGGCGGACGCCACGACGACCGCTGCAAATGCCGACGCCGGGGCGAAGGACGACGACGTCGACGTGACGCTCGGACCGAAGGCGCTCGAGGCCGCGCAGCTGAAGACGGTGAAGCCGCGCAGCATCGTGAAGCGCACGAGCGTCGTCGCCGCAGGCAAGGTCGACTTCGTCCCCTCGCGCGTCGCGCGCGTCGGTCCGCCGATCGCCGGACGTGTGAGCACCATCCCCGTCGTGCCCGGCCAGCGCGTCGGCCGCGGCGCGATGCTCGTCACCGTCGACTCCGTCGAGGTCGGCCGGGCGCGCGGTGACTTCACCGCCGCCAAGACGCGCGCCGCGCAGGCGAAGGCCGAGGTCGAGCGCGAGCATCGCCTCAGCGCCGGCGGCGCCTCGAGCGAGCGCGCGCTCCTCGCCGCGCAGGCCGAGGCCGCCACCGCCGACGCCGAGCTGAGAGCCGCGCAGGATCGCCTCTCCACGCTCGGCCTCGGCGCGGGCGCCGCGGGTCAGAGCGTCGGGCTCGTCGCGCCCATCGCCGGCACCGTCCTCCAGCTCAACGCGCGCGTCGGCCAGCCGGTCGGCCCGACCGACACGCTCGTCGTCGTGGGCGAGACGGAGCAGGTGTGGCTCACCGCCGACATCTACGAACGCGACGTCGGCAAGGTGCACCTCGCCGATGACGTGCACGTCACGTCGATCGCCTTTCCGGGTCGCATCTTCGAGGGGAAGGTCGACCAGATCGGCGCCATCGTCGATCCCGAGCGCCACGTCCTCGAGGCGCGCATCGTGCTCCCGAACGAGGACGGCGCGCTCAAGCCGGGCATGACCGCCTCCGCGCGCATCCTCGGCGCGAGCGCCAGCGACGCCGGCACGGTGATGGTCGTCCCGCGCGGAGCGATCCAGACCGTCGACGGCCAGCCCTTCGTCTTCACGGAGAAGAAGCCGGGACAGTACGCGATGCGTCCGGTCGAGCGCGGAGAGCAGATCGAGAACGACGTGGAGGTGCTTCGCGGCATCTCGCTCGAGGACAGCGTCGTCTTCGACGGCGCCTTCATCCTCAAGAGCGAAGTCCTGAAATCCCAGATGGGGACGAACGATTGATCGATCGCCTCATCCACTGGTCGATCGAGCGCCGCGTCGTCGTCTTCGTCCTCACCGCGGTCTTCATCCTCCTCGGCGCGGTCGCGTCCCAGAAGGTGCCGATCGACGCGGTCCCGGACGTCACGAACGTCCAGGTGCAGATCATGACGCCCGCGCCGTCGCTGTCGCCCCTCGACGTCGAGCGCTACGTGACGGTGCCGGTCGAGCGCGCGATGGCGGGTATTCCCAACATCGAGGAAATACGAAGCATCTCCCGCTCGGGCATCTCCGTCGTCACGCTCGCCTTCAACGACGACGCAGAGTTGATGCTCTCCCGTCAGCTGATCAACGAGCGCCTCGCGGAGGCGAGGCGGAACATCCCCGAGGAGTACGGGATTCCTCAGATGGGCCCGATCTCGAGCGGCCTCGGCGAGGTCTTCCACTTCGAGGTGAAGGGCGACTCCGTTCCCCTCATGAAGCGGCGGAGCGTCCTCGAGTGGCAGATCGCGCCTCGCCTCCGCCTCGTGCCGAACGTCGTCGACGTGAACACCTTCGGCGGCGAGGCGAAGAGCCTCGAGCTCGCGCTCGACCCGCGGAAGCTCGCGGCCGCGAAGCTCGGCGTCTCCGAGGTCACGGCCGCCATCGACCGGAACCACGTCTCCGCCGGCGGCGCGTACTACGCGGACGGCCGCGAGATGGTGACCGTGCGCGCGGAGGGGCGCATCCAGACCGCGAAGGATCTCGGCGACGTCGTCGTGGATCGCGGTGACGCCAACGCGGCGCCGCTCTACCTCCGGGATCTCGGCGAGATCCGGGACGCGCCGATCGTGCGTTACGGCGCGGTCACGCGCGACGGCCGGAAAGAAGAGAGCGTCGTCGCGGTCGTCATGATGCTCCGCGGCGCGCCGTCGGGCCCGACGGTGGCGGCGATCAAGGAGGCGGTCGCCGACATCTCGAAATCGCTGCCGGAAGGCGTGACGATCGATCCGTATTACGACCGCACCGAGCTCGTCGAGCGCACCGTCCACACCGTCGGCGTCAACCTCCTCGAGGCGAGCCTCCTCGTCATCGTGGTGCTCTTCATCACGCTCGTCGACTTCCGCGCCGGCACGATCGTGGCGCTCGCCATTCCCCTCGCCCTCGGCGGAGCGTTCCTCGGGATGTGGCTCCTCAAGGTGCCAGGCAACCTCGTCTCCCTCGGCGCGATCGACTTCGGCCTCGTCGTCGACGGCGCGATCATCATCGTGGAGAACGCGCTCAAGCTGATCGCGGAGCGGCGCGCCATGCTGGGGCGAGATCTCACCGATCGCGAGCGCCGCGAGGCGGTGGCGGACGCCGCCGTCGAGGTCCGCAGCGCCACCGCGTTCGGCGAGGCGATCATCGCGCTCGTCTACATCCCGCTCCTCGCGCTCGGCGGCATCGAAGGCCGCATGTTCCGGCCGATGGCCATGACGGTGCTCTTCGCGCTCGGCACCGCCTTCGTCATCTCGCTCACGTTCGTCCCCGCCCTCGCCTCGCTCCTCCTGTCGCGCCGCGGGATCGAGCGGCACTCCTACGTCGTCGAGGTCGCGCGCAAGGCCTACACCCCCGTCCTCCGCGGCGCGCTGCACTGGCCGAAGCTCGTGGTCGGCGTCGCGGTCGTCATCTTCGCCGGATCCATCGCCGGCGCGAGCCAGATGGGCAGCGAGTTCCTCCCCAAGCTCGACGAAGGCACGTTCGTCGGCGCGATGGTACGCCTCCCCTCCGTCTCGCTGGAGCAGTCGCTCTCCATGACGCGAAACGTGGAGAAGACGCTGCATCAGTTCCCCGAGGTCATCACCGTCGTCGGCCGCACCGGCCGCGCCGAGATCGCGATCGACCCGATGGGCATGAACATGACGGACGTCTACGTCATCCTGAAGCCCAAGAAGGAGTGGACGACGACCCACGACCGCGAGGAGCTCGTCGAGATCCTCTCGAAGACGCTCGACGAGCAGGTCCCCGGCGCGCAGTTCGCCTGGACGCAGCCGATCGAGATGAACACGAACGACCTCCTCGCCGGCTTCAAGTCCGCCGTCGCGCTGCACGTCTACGGCAACGACCTCGTCGAGCTGCACCAGACGGCGGACCGCCTCACCCGGGTCATCAAGTCGATCCCAGGCGCCAAGGACGTGAGCGCGGAGCAGGTCGCGGGCCTCGATACTCTGACCATCTCCGTCGACCGCGCCGCCATCGCGCGGGCGGGCGTCGACGCGAAGGCGGTCACGGACACCGTCGCCGCCATCGCCGGCATCGACGTGGGTGAGGTCGCCGACGGCAACGCCCGCTTCCCGATCCGTGTGCGCCTCTCGCAGGACGCGCGTACGGACGAGGAGGTCATCGCCACCATCCCCGTACGGGACGCGCGCGGCAACCTCGTGCCGCTCGGGCAGCTCGCCCGCATCGAGCGCGCGCCTGGCCCATCGCAGGTCTCGCGCTCGCGCCTCCAGCGCCGCATCACGATCCAGGCGAACGTGCGCGGCACCGACATCGGCACGTTCGTCCTCGCGGCGAAGACCGCGGTCGAGAAGGAGAAGCTCCCCGTCGGCACCTACCTTGAGTGGGCCGGCGAGTTCGAGCGCCTCACGGGCGCGGCCAAGCAGCTCGCGGTCGTCATCCCGATCGTCCTCGCCCTCATCCTCGTCTTGCTCGCGCTCACCTTCGGCCGGCTGGGTCCTGCCCTCCTCATCTTCGTGAACGTCCCCGCCGCGATCTCGGGCGGCATCGCGGCGCTCGCCCTCCGCGGGCTCCCGCTCAGCGTGTCCGCCGGCATCGGCTTCATCGCGCTCTTCGGGGTCGCCGTCCTCAACGGCCTCGTGCTCGTCACCACCATCGATCGACTGCAGAGCTCCGGCGTCGAGGTGGAGCAAGCCGCCCTCCGCGCGGCCGCCTCGCGCTTCCGCCCGGTCATCACCACCGCCCTCGTGGCGTCGGTCGGCTTCATCCCGATGGCGATCGCGACCGGCGCCGGCGCCGAGGTGCAGCGGCCGCTCGCCACGGTCGTCATCGGTGGACTGTTCAGCTCCACGTTGCTCACCCTGCTCGTCCTCCCCACCGCACACGCCTGGCTGACGCGCGGGCGGAAACCACCGAGCTGAGCCGCGCCTCGTCGGGAATGCGTGGCGCGGCTCGCGAGTTCGCGCCAGGTTCGACGTCCCTTCGTCTGGAGGTGGGTCATGCGTTCACGGATCGCGCTGCCGGGCATCTTCGGCCTGGTCGTGCTGTGCTTCGTCGCCGCCACGGCGTTCGTGCACTGGGAGATGAGCGCCATCGACGACGCGGCGAACGAGATCGCCGACGACGCCGCGCCGGGCATCGAGGATCTCGCGGAGGCGCGCGGGGATCTGCGACGCCCCGTCGATCCGCGACGCGTCGATCACGCCATCGAGGGCTACCTCTCGCGGCCCGTGCTCCCCGGCGAGCGGAGGAGCTGGAACGACGTGCATCGCGCGAAGGAGAAGCTCGACGCGGCGCTTCGCCGCTATGACCGCGAGGCCCGCGCCGAGGAGCCCGAGGCCGAGACCACGATGCAGGTCGACGTGCCCGCCGCGACGGAGGAGCTGGGAGACGCGATCACGGGCGCCCTCGAGTCGAACGCGGCACGGACACGCGAGTCGGCGCTGCGCATCCGCCAGCTTCGATCGCAGGCGAGCCACGTCGCCCTCGGGCTCGACCTCGTCTGCACGCTCATCGCCCTCAGCGGCGCGCTGCTCGTGCACCGCGTGTTGCGCCTCGATCGCGAGCAGCGCGAGGCCCGCGCGAAGGAGCTCGAAGACTTCGCGAGCCGGGTCGCGCACGACATCCTCTCCCCGCTCGGCGCGATCACGTTCGCGTTCGACCTCGTACGCCGCACCGACGACGAGACGCAGCGCACGCGCATCGTCGATCGCGGATCCGCCGCGTTAGGGCGGATCCAGCGCCTGACGGAGGGCCTCCTCGACTTCGCACGCGCCGGCGGACGTCCCGCCGACGGCGCCCGGGCCGACGTCGGCCGCACGATCGCGGACCTCGTCGCGGAGCTCGAGCCAGCCGCGTACGAGAAGAGCGTGCAGCTCACCACGAAGCAGGACGCGCCCCTCGTGGCCGCGTGCAACCCGGGCGTGCTCACGAGCCTCGTCGCCAACCTCGCGCGCAACGCGCTCAAGTACCTCGGCGATGCCCGCGAGCGGCGTATCGAGATCCGCGCGCTCGAGCACGGCGCCCGCGTCCGCGTCGAGGTCGAGGACACGGGCCCAGGCCTGCCGCCCGAGCTCGCCCCGCGCGTGTTCGATCCTTATGTAAGGGCCGGCAACACGAATCAGCCGGGCTTCGGGCTCGGCCTCGCGACGGTGAAGCGGCTCGCGGAGGCGCACGGCGGGACTGTCGGCGTGCGCTCCGAGCTCGGGAGCGGCTCGACGTTCTGGTTCGAGCTTCCTTTGACCACCTGACCGCGAGTCTGCCACGCTCCCCGAGGATGAAGGCGCGCGCGTTGGCCCTGGCGGAGTGGACGGGCCTCGGCGCGGCCGCCGGCGTCCTCTGCGGCGTCGCCTCTGCCGTCTTCCTGATCGCGCTCGAGCACGCGACCGCGTTTCGCCTGACGCACCCGTGGCTCGTCTATCTCCTTCCCGTGGCCGGCGTCGTCATCGGCTTCGCCTACGAGCGCTGGGGGAAGCCCATCGCGCCCGGCACGAGCCTCATCATCGACTCCATCCACGAGGACACGCCGCAGATCCCGCTCCGAATGGCACCGATGGTGCTCGTGGGTACCGTGCTCACGCACTTCTTCGGCGGCAGCGCCGGACGCGAGGGCACCGCGGTGCAGATGGGAGCGAGCCTCGCGGACGCGGTCGCGCATCGCCTCGGCGTCACGCGCGAGCGCCGCCGCCAGCTCCTCGCGGCCGGCATCGCGGGCGGCTTCGGCTCCGTCTTCGGCACGCCCATCGCCGGCACCGTCTTCGGCCTCGAGGTCGTCGCGGTCGGCCGCATGGAATACGACGCGCTCCTTCCCGCGCTGGTCTCGTCGCTCCTCGGCGACTTCGTCACGCGAAGGCTCGGCGTCGTGCACACCGCGTATCCCGCGATCGGACACGTGGAGCTGACGCCGCTCGTCGTCGGAGAGCTCGTCGCGATTGGCCTCGCGATGGCCGGCGCGACGGTCGCCTTCATCGAGCTCACGCACGGCCTCAAGAAGGCGCTCGCGCGTTTCCGCCTGCCCCTTCGCATGGCGATCGGGGGCGCGGTCGTCGTCGTCCTCTGGAAGCTGCTCGGCGCGGACGACTACCTCGGGCTCGGCGTGCCGACGATCGTGCGCGCGTTCTCGGATCCGTCGCTCCCGTCGTACGCCTTCGCGCTGAAGCTCCTCTTCACCGCGATTACCCTCGGCGCGGGCTTCCTCGGCGGCGAGGTCACGCCCCTCTTCTTCGTGGGCGCCACGCTCGGCAGCGTCCTCGCGCGTGCGATCGGCCTGCCGATCGAGCTCGGCGCGGCAGTGGGCATCGCCGCCGTCTTCGGCGCCGCGTCGAACACCCCGCTCGCGCTGTCGCTCATGGCGGTGGAGCTATGCGGCACGAACGCGCTCCCGCACGTCCTCATCGTCACGGTGGTCGCTTACCTCGTGAGCGGCCACCGCAGCATCTATCCGTCGCAGCTCCGGCGCGGCCAGAAGTAGAGCGCCGCTTCGCCGGGAGCGTCGTCCTGCACAAGTAGGATGCACCTGTGGGCGTTCCACCCTTATGCTGCGCAGTGCCATGAGCAAGAGCGTCACGTTCAACTTCCGCGGCACGTACCAGGCGTCGGACATCGCCATCATCCAGACCAAGGTCGAAAGCGCGGTCCGCGCCCTCGGGCTCTCGGAAGCCTCGGGGGTCGAGGCCCGTCTCGAGTCCCTCGGGCGGGTGTCGCTCGAGGTGACCCACGTGCCGCCGGAGCACGAAGAGAGCGTGCGCGCGAAGGTGAGCGAGCTCCTCGTGGAGGCCCACGGGGCCGTCTTCGACGAGACCTGATTCCGCGTCGGATCGGCCTCTTCGTTCCAGGTCTGTTCGCCTCGCCGGATCGCAGTTAGTCTGGCCAGACTGGGATGGGTATCAGCGGCGAGCGAAGCGCGATCCTTCGTGCCGAGATCCTTCGCGACGGACACCTCGAGGTCACGTGCGCGATCGAGATGAAGGAGACGTCCATCTTCATCATCTCGGAGTCGCTGCCGCCGCTCGGGCACTCCGTTCGCCTCGACCTCTCCTTCCCGCGCATGCTGAAGCCCCTCGTGGTGGACGGCATCGTCTCGCAGATCCGTATGGGCGGCGGTCCGGGCTCTCCCGCCGGCTACTTCGTCGAGTTCGTCGTCCCCGACGACATGCTCCGGCAGCGGATCGCCGAGATCGCACGGCGCCTTCGTCCCACCGCCGGAGCGCTCGCCAACCGCGAGCTGTCGATCCTGCTCGTCGAGGACAACCAGCTCCTCCGCGACACGTTCGCCTACGCGTTCGAGCGCTATTTCCGCACCCGCACCGCCGGCGTGAAGCTCCTGCAGGCGAGCACCACCGCCGAAGCCTGGGCGCTCGCGCAGCCCGACACGGATCTCCTCCTCGTCGATCACGTCCTCAGGGGCGAGGCCGGCACGTCGTTCGTCTCGCGCGTCCGGGGCGACGGCCGCCTCGGACGCGTGTTCATCGTGGGCATGAGCGGGAGCGGCGCGACCGCGCGCAAAGCGATGCTCGACGCCGGCGCCGACCTGTTCCTGAGCAAGCCGATCGTCCTCAAGGATCTCTTCCTCACCCTCGAGTTCCTCACCGGCTCCCCCGCTTCGTGGAGGGAATACGGTGCCGCGTAAGGTCCTCCTCATCGACGACAGCGCCCTCGTCCTCGAGGTCACGCGCGCCACGCTCGCGAAGGCGGGCTACCAGGTCGCGACCGCGATGACGGTCGAGGCCTTCGAGAACGAGCGCCGGGACAACCCGCCCGACCTCATCGTGATCGACGTGCAGATGCCGGAGGTGTTCGGCGACGACCTCGCCGGCACGCTGCGTGGCGCGTACGAGGTGACCACGCCCATGATCTTGCTCTCGAGCCTCGAGCCCGACGAGCTCGCGCGGCGCGCCGAGGAGGCCGGGATCGAGGGCTGGGTCACGAAGAGGTCCGGCCCCGACGCGCTCCTCGCGAAGGTCCTCGAGATCCTCGGGCCGCCGTAGCGACGCGAGCGGGTCTAGCGGAGCCGCGACACGGACGTCGTGAAGAAGATCTCGGGGCGCAGCAGGAGCAAGTTCTCGCTGCCGTACGCGACGACCTCGAGCGGCTCGTCCGGCGACGTCGGGCAGATGCGCGCAGCCGCGACGCGCGTGACGCCGCCGCCGACCACGAGGGCGTGGTCCTCGCCGTCTCGCGACACGACGATGTGGCCGAGCGTCTGGGAGACGTTCGCCGGATTCCCGAGGTCGAGCAGCGTGACCGGATCGAAGTGCGGATCGCGGCGCTCGCTGCGGATCGTCCACGTCGTCGGGATCGCGAACGCGAGCCCCGGCTGCGTCGAGGGGAGACGATGCACCTCGATCACCCGACGCGAGGACGGGATCTGGAACGTCGCCGTGGCGCCGACCCCGCGGCGCGACTCGAGCGCGATGCGCCCGCCGAGCCGCTCGATGCCCGCGCGCACCGCGTCGAGCCCGATGCCGCGGCCCGAGACCGTGCTCGCCGTGTCGCGCGAGGAGAAGCCCGCCGCGAAGGTCAGATCGAGCAGCGTCGCGTCGGGCGCGGCGAGCGCGTCTTCCGGGGAGAGGAGGCCGAGCTTCTCGGCGCGACGCCGGATGGTGTCCACGTCGACGCCGCCGCCGTCGTCCTGCACGGACACCTTGATCGCGTCCGCCTCCGAACGCAGCCGCACCGTGATGCTCCCCCGCCGCGGCTTGCCCGCCGCCGCGCGGGCGTCCGGCGCCTCGATGCCGTGATCGACCGCGTTGCGAAGGATGTGGAGGAGCGACGTGTGAACCGTGTCGAGCACCTCGATGCCGACGCGGAGCTCGGGGCCCTCGACGACGACGTCGACCTCCTTGCCCAGCTCCGCGGCGAGCTCCTTCGCCGACGCGGCGTGGTGCCGCGCCGTCGGCATGAGCGGCACCGCCTCGAGGGCGGCGAGCTCGCCGATGAGCGAGTCCCATGCGCGGCGAAGGCGCGGGCGGTTCGGCGCGACGAGCATCTCGAGGAACACCTGCGTCGCCGCGCCACCGAGGCGCTGCCGGATCGCGACCGTGATCTTGCCGCCGTCGCTCGGACGCACGGTGGTGGCGCCGGTCGAGTCGGGCGACTCGGACTGCCTCGGCCACTCCGCGAGGACGTCCTCGATCTGCTTGAGGAAGCCTGCGATGTCGATGCCACCATGCGAGGCGCCGGGGCGCTTTCGCACGAGCATGCGGATGAACTGGATCGCCATCGTGACGAGCACGTCGACGTCCTCGTTCACCTTGTAGCGGCGGCGGCGGGCCGCCACGAGGAGGTCCTCGAGGCGCTGCGCGATGAGGACGACGTCGGCGAACCCGACGAGCCGGGCCTCCCCTTTCAGGGTGTGGACCTCGTGAAAGAGCTGCGATTCGTGCTCGGAGGTCGCGACGCCATGCGTGAGCGAGCTCCACGCCTCTTCGATTCGACCGAGGCGATCGATGGTCGTCGCGCGAAACTGGGCGACGATGTCTAGAGGAAGCGCGTCAGCTCCGGGCACGCTGGGCCTTCGACTCGATGCTCACGAGCTCGATCGCAAAGCACGAAAGCGCCTGAAGGCTCCGCCTCTGCCAGGCCTTGGTGTCATCGGAGAAGAAGCGCAGCTTGTACTGATCGTTCGCCTCGAGCTCCTGGATCTGCTCGAGCCAGACGACGAACGCCTTGAAACACGACGAGTTCACGAAGTCGCAGTCCCGGAAGTCGACCGCCACCTCGGGCACCTTCAGACGCAGCGCCTCGGAGTGCACCCGATCCAGCAGGGCCTCGATCGCGTTCTGCGAGCGCGAGTCCGCGCTGCCGGCGAAGACGACCGAGAGCTGTCCGTCCACGAAGCTCGGCGCCGCGCGAAGATCATTGGCATCGATGTTCGGAATGTCGATCATGGCTGAAATTGCCCCTCGGCCGTGACGGAGACGGTGTCACCATCAATCGCGTAAGACAGCGCGAGATCCGCCTCTGCCCGTATCCGTCCGAGTCCCAACCCCGACCCGCCGTCCGTTCGCTTCGCGGCCCGGCGGACGAGCCGGTTGTACATCCCGGTCACGTCGTCGGCGTTCACCACCTCGTCGAGCGCGACGCGCACCTTCTCGAGACGCTCCGTGGTCGCGCGGTTGCGCGTGCGGATCGTGACGAGCACGCAACCCGACTCCTTCTTCGCGGAGATGGTGAGGTCGGACCGCTGGTCGATGGAGTAGTGCACCGCGTTCTCGAGCATCTCGTGCGTCGCCATCGCGAGCTTGTGGCTCAGGTCCGCGTCGGAGAGGAGCTCGCGGTAGAACTCGCTGACGAAGCGCCGCACCGTCGATACCAACGCCACGGTCGGTCGAAAGCGGAGCTCGAAGAGCGACTGCTCATCCATCGGCTGCGACATCTACTTTCTCGATGTTATCTGGGTGTGCACGAGCTGCAACAAGGCGCCACATTTCACGTTTTCAACGATTCGCGAAGGCTCGATGGCGGGGTGTCGTCCTCCACGCCGAAGCGAAGGCCGACGAAGGCTCCGTCGTCATCCATCGGGACCCCGTCCAGGAAGGCGGTCACCGCCTCCACGACCGCCGCGCCCTCGGCCACGCCGCGCCTTCTCGCGTCGAGGATCGCGGCCATGAAGCGCTCCTCGCCGAACTGCTCGCCGCCCGCCTTGCGCGCCTCCGTGAAGCCGTCCGTGTAGAGGTACACGCCGTCGTCCGGACCGATGGCGTGGTCTTGCAGCTTGAACTTCATGCCGGGGCGGAGCCCGAGGAACGCGCCGCCGCCCTCGAGCATCTTCGCCTCGCCGTCCTTCACGATGCAGATCGGCGGGTGGGCCGCCGACGAGATCGTCAGCCGGCCGGTCGCGAGATCCAGATCGGCGCACGCGGCCGAGAAGAGCATCTCCGCGCTGCGATAGGTGTGCGCGATCGTCTCGTTGAGCGCGGCCAGCAGGGACGCGGGGTCGGGCGCCGAGCGACGCACCGCCTCGTAGCCGCTCTTGATGAACATGGTCGTCAGCGACGCGCGAACGCCGTGGCCCGTCGCGTCCGCCACGAAGAGGCGAACGCGCTGACCATCGACGGACACCGCGTAGAGGTCGCCCCCGACGAGCCCCAGCGGCACGTAGACCACCTCCGCCAGCGCGCCCGGGATCCGCGGGGCGACGCCGAGCATCTGGCGCTGGAAGCGCCGCGCCTCCTCGAGGTCGCGCTGGATGATCTCGTCGCGCGCCTCGACGTCCCGCAGGAGTCCGACGAGCTCGCGCTCCTGGATCTCGAGGACCGCGAGCTCCTCGGCGCGGAGCTGCGTCATCATGCGCGTGGTGAGGACGCTCTCGACGTCGAACACGAGCTCGTCGAAGAGCTCGCGATCGAGATCGGGCGCCGCCACGATGAAGATGCCGATCGCCTGTCCTTCCATGCCGCGCAGGGCGAGCGCGGTCGCGCCGTCGGCGAACGCGCGTACGAACGCGTCGTCCGTCACCCACGAGCCGCCGTCGATCGCCTCCGCGATCGACGCGGTCCGCTCGATCGTCTCGGACGGGACCTCTCCTTCATGGGCGCAGAGCTGGAAATCGCTGCTCTCTTTCTCCGCGCAGTAGACCGCCGCGCGGCTCGCGCCGAGCACGTCCACGACGAATCGGACCGCCTCCCTCGCGACGCCCTCGACGTCCTCCGTCACGCGCAACGAGCGGCGGAGCCCGCCGAAGGCGCGCATCCGCTCGAGTCTTTGTTCGAGCGCGGCGGTCACCCGGTCACCGGGCGAACTTGCGAAGAACGACGCGGGTGCCGCGGTCGGGACCGGTGTCGACCTCGAAGAAGTCGACGAGGCGGCGCGCTCCGAGGAGCCCCTTCCCCATCCCGGTCTTCGACTTGTAGTTGCCGCTGAGGACGTGCTTCAGGTCCGGGATCCCGGGCCCGCGATCGGTCGCGATGATCTCGATGCCGACGCGCGGCGTCGCCAGCTTGCGGAGCGCGATGTTGCCGGTCTGTGCGTAGTGGAAGATGTTGCGCGCGAGCTCGGAGATCGCGGTCGCGACCTTGACCTGGTTGATCTCGCTGAGCCCCAGCTCGCGACACATCTCGCGGCCTGCCCCGCGGGCGCGCACGATGTCGCCCTCAATCTTGATCGCGATTTCGATCGTGTCGGGCCCCATCTCCGGCGGACGCGATTCTGCATGGTTTCGGGGAAAACCCAACCGAACAAATCACGTTCGTCTATCTTTGCGCGCCCGTGGCCCATCCCAAGGTCCTCCTCGTCGATGACAGCGCGCTCGTCCGGGCGGTGGTGGCGCACGCCCTCGCCGCCGAGTACGAGATCGCGAGCATCGACGATCCGCGCGGCCTGGCCGCGGAAGTGGCGCGTTTTTCGCCGGATCTCCTGCTCGTCGACGCGAGCTATCCAGGCATCACCGACGACGCCCTCGTCGAGCTCGTCGCGCCCCATGCCCCCTCACGACCGGTGGTCCTCTTCTCGGACCGCGCGGAGGCAGAGGTCCGGGCCCTCGTCGGCCGCATCGGCGCGCGCGGCTTCGTCCCGAAGGACGGCGCCACGCTCGCGAAGCGCCTCGTCTCGTTTCTATGAGCCGAGGTCGTCGCGCATGTTCTCGAGCTCCGCGAGGATCGCGTCGCTGCTCGGCGGTGCGGTCGTCTTCGAGCTCGCCTCGCTGAGCGCGCTGACGAGCGAGCTCGCGATCATCTGCGCCGGCATCCCCCGCTGCGCGGCGCCCGACTTCAGGGCCGCCTCCGGGAGCTCCGGCAGCGGCGCCGTGTCCGGCGACTCGGCGATCGTGAGCGCTCCGGCCGCGCGCATCGCCTCCAGGCCCTCGAGCCCGTCGGTGCCGGTGCCCGAGAGGATGACGCCGATCGCGTCCTTGCCGTAGGTCTCCGCGATGGAGCGGAACATGACGGTCGCGGACGGGATCGCCCCCGCATACGGCGCGCCGTCCATCGCCGTCACCACGCCGCGGCGCGGGAAATACACGTGGGCGCCGGGGCCGCCGAGCAGCACCTCGCCGTGCCGGCAGTCGTGCGGAAGCGGCGGGATCTTGCGGGCGCGCAGCAGCGTGACGCCTTGCAGATACTTGATGAAGGCGGGCCCGAACTTGTCGGGCATCTGCTGGACGACGACGACGGTGGCCGCGAAATCGGAGGGCAACGCCTGGAGGATGGTGGCGAGCGACTTCGGACCGCCCGTGCCCGACGCGATCGCGACGAGCGAGAACGGCGGCGCCTCCATCGCGTCCGGCAGCCCCATCTGCTGCGCGTCACCGCGCTCGTCCATGTGGAGGAACACGGGCACCTTGGCGAGCACGCGCACGTGCTGGCGCAGGCGCTTCATGCTCTCCTCGTCTGCCACCGACGGCTTGGCCATGAAGTCGAGCGCGCCGAGCTGGATGGCGCGGAAGCCGATGTCGCTGTCCGGTCCGAGACGCTCGCCCGTGACGACGAGGATGGGCACCGGGCTCGTCGTCATGACGCGGGCGATCGTCTCGAGACCGCTCGGTCCCGGCATGTCGATGTCCATCGTCACGAGATCGGGCTTGTGCTCCTCGATGCGCGGCACGGCCTCGAAGCCGTTCGTGGCCTCGCCGACGACCTTGATGTCGCCCTCCGCTTCCAGGATGGACCGCAGCACCATCCTCGAGATGGAGGAGTCATCGACCATCACGACGCGGATGGTCATCAGCGGCGCCCTTCCTCGGCCACGCCCTTGATCGCATCCGCGAGGGTCATCACGAGGGCGCGCACGCGCTCGGCGTTGCCCTCCTTGGCCGCCACCTCTGCATCACGTGCGATGTCGGCGACTTGCGTGAAGGCGAGCATCGCCGCCTCGCCAGAGAGGCAGTGCAGCTCCGAGGCCGCGGAGCGAAGCTCGGTCGCCTCCGCCGCGCCGCGAACGAGCTCGGCGATCCGAGAGTGACGCTTCCACGCCATCTCGAGGAACGGCGCGCGAAAGCTTTCCCGCATTTCCATGGAATCACCCATAACAGATGTTCGATGCGGCCTCGACGCGGACCGCGCTCTCGTGCATCCTGCGCGCCAGCATGGACGAGTCGACCAGCATCGATCGGCTTCCGGTCATCAATCTCTGGAACCATCTGCTCGTCCCGCTGCAGGGCGAGATCAGCGACGCGGTCGCGGAGCGCCTCGTCGATCAGGTGCTGGATACGATCCGGGATACCGGCGCGGAAGGCCTCATCATCGACCTCACGGGCATCTGGATGGTGGACAGCCATCTCTGTGCCGTCCTCTCTCGACTCGCTGCGTCAGCCCGGTTGATGGGCGCACACAGCATCATGTGCGGGATGAACGCGCAGGTCGCGATCACCCTGCAAACGATGGGCATCGACATGGGGGTCGTGCGGACGGCTCTCACGTTGGAGGCCGCCTTCAAGTCGCTCGGCATCGGGCGCCTGGACGAGAAGGCCGGCGTCCGCGGCGTCGGCGGCGAGAAGCTCCGGGGCGAAAAGCGCCGCGCGAGGGGGTTGCGTCCGACAAAGCAAGGTGAGAAGGAAGGCGGCTGAAGATGTCGAACGCCGAAGATCGGATCGACGAGAACCTCGCGGAGCTGATGCTCGAACGCATCGCGGACATCCTCGTCGTCGTCGCGGACGTCGGCGCTGGTGACTACTCCACCCGGCTGAAGAGCGACCTCCCCGACGACCATCCGATGTCGACCCTCTACGAGGGCATCAATCAGATGATCGGCTCGCTCGCGAAGGAACAGGAGCGGAGCGCGGCCTACCAGAAGGAGCTCGAGGAGAAGCTCGCCACCATCGAGGTGCAGCGTGCCGCCATTCGCGAGCTCTCGACGCCCATCATCGAGGTGTGGGAGGGCGTGCTCTGTCTGCCCGTCGTCGGCGTGCTCGACAGCACGCGCAGCGCGGAGATGACGGAGCAGCTCCTCAGCGCCATCGTCGAGAAGAAGGCGGAGTGCGCCATCATCGACATCACCGGCATCCAGGTGATGGATACCGGCACCGCAGACCACTTCCTCCGCATGGCGCGCGCGGTGCGCCTCCTCGGCGCCAACTGCCTGCTCACGGGCATCAACCCAGCCATCGCCCAGACCATCATCCACATGGGCGTCGATCTCTCGGGCGTCGTCACGCACCGCACGATGCGGAACGCGCTCCAGCGCTACGTCACGCGCTTCCTCGAAGATCGCGAAGACAACGGTTAGAACGACGGCTGCGAGCCCCGACGCGGCCGGCTGACGGCGCGCCGCGCGACGATGCGCTTGCCGCCGCTCGGCGTGGGCACGAGCTCGAGGCGATCGCTGAAGCGCGCCACCGCGCCGAGCCCCGCGCCGATGCCGCCTCGCCCGAAGACACGCGCCGGATCGAGCTTGCCCGCCGAGTCGTAGCCGTCGCGCATGCTACCGGTGAGATCGAACGGCGGGGTCTCGTCCTCCGCGACGATCTCGATGCCCGCCACCCCCTCGTTCGGGTCGAACGCGGAGAGCGCGATCGTCCCGCGCCGCCCGTACTTGATGATGTTCGACGTGAGCTCCGACACGACGACGACCAGCTCCTCCGTCACCTCCTTGTCGAAGCCGATGGCAGTCGCGAAGCCGCGCACGATCGTACGGACCGCGTAGACCGCCGAGGGATCGTTCACCTTGCAGGCGACAGGACTAGGAGCCGTCATCTCCGGGCGAGGTGCAGCCGCATCCGCAGGTGTTGTTGAAGGCGATCTGGCCGTCCTTGCAGTAGGGAAGGTCCGAGCCGCACTGCGCCGGATCGCGACTGATGAACGTGATGGCGGGATCTTCCACCGCAGGACAGAGCGGGCTGCCCTTGTCGATGCACCCGCATCCGCAGCGGTTGTTGAAGCCGTTCTGCTCCGTGGTGCACGTGAGGACCACGCCCTGGCAGACGTTGGGATCGTCGGAGTCGTAGTGGACGCGCGCGTTGTTCTTGTCTGGGCAGAGCGACCCGGCCTCGAACGGCTGCGCCACGTCGCTCCCCGCGTCGGCCGGCTCCTTTTTCGGGTCGTCGTCCCCGCAACCCGTCAGCGCGAGCGCCAAAGGTAAGGGAATCGCGCAGAGCATCGCCGCGAGCTTGCCTATCGAGTTGACCGACATGACGGCTCTCATCAATACTCCCTTTCCGTGGCGTGACACTTCCGGGCTCCGAAGGGGAACATAAAGAGGGGAGCTCCGACGTCCGCGCCGCGACCGGGGCGAGCGTGCTGGTCATCGCCAGCCCGGGCGAGGTCGCGCGCGGCCTGCAGGCCACCCTCGCCCGTCGCGGTTTTCTGCTGTCGTTCGCCGACACCGGCGAGAAAGGCGTGCGCAAGCTCGCCGCCGAGCGCGCCACGCGCCTCGTGGTCGTCGTGCTGCCCGTCGTGGGCTCGCACGCGGGCGAGCTCTTGAAGGCCCTCCGCGAGGTCGACACTCACGTCCCATGCATCCTCGTCGGTCACGACTCCGAGGTCGTCACCGCGGAGGACGCGGTGCGCGTCGGGGCCACCGAGTACCTCGAGGACGCCGTCGCCGAGCCGCATGAGTTCCTGGCGCGCGTGGGCTTCGTCATCGGAGCGCGCCGCGGAGATCGCCACCTTCAATACCTGCACACGAAAGACCTGCCGAGCAACGGGTGGCAGAGCATCATCGGGCAGGCTCCTTCGCTCCGGCAAGTCGTTTCCGTGCTCCAGCAAGTGTGCACGCGCGCGCAGCGCGGCGCCACGCCCACCATCTTCCTCGGCGGCGAGACGGGCACCGGCAAGGGCTTCATCGCGAAGAACGTCCACTCGAACGGCGTCCGCCGCAACCGGCCGTTCGTCGAGGTGAACTGCGCCGCCCTGCCCGCCTCGCTCATCGAGGCCGAGCTCTTCGGCCACGAGCGCGGCAGCTTCACCGACGCGAAGACGGCGCGCAGCGGCCTCTTCGAGACGGCGGACGGCGGCACGCTGTTCCTCGACGAGATCGGCGCCATTCCGCTCGACGTCCAGGCGAAGCTCCTCACCGCGCTCGAAGAGAAGCGCGTCCGGCGCCTCGGCGCGCGCATCTCGGCGAGCGTCGACGTCCAGATCATCGCCGCCACCCACGCCGACCTCCGCCGCATGGTGAAGGACGGCACGTTCCGCGAGGATCTCTTTCACCGCCTCAACGTCGTCAGCGTGACGGTGCCGCCGCTCCGCGACCGCGGCGAGGACGTCATCCTCCTCGGCGAGTCGTTCCTGCGCATGTTCTGCCGCGAGTACGGGATGCCTCACCGGCGCCTCAACGAGAGCGCGAAGGAATGGATGCGCGGGTATCGGTGGCCCGGCAACGTCCGCGAGCTGAAGAACCAGATGGAGCGCATCGTCCTCCTCGGCGACGAGGAGGTCGTCGACGAGTCGCACTTCCGCTCGTCGTCCGCCCCGCCTTCGCGTGGCCCGGCGAGCCTCAACGTCGAGGTGAAAAGCGCGCGCGGATCGGTCAACGTGACCCTCCCGCCGGGCGGTGTGCCGCTCGAGGAGCTGGAACGCGAAATCCTTCGCTCCGCTTTGCAGCAGTGCGAAGGAAACGTGTCGCGGGCGGCGCGGTTTCTATCGATCAGCCGTCAGACGTTCATGTACCGGATGAAGAAGCACAACCTCACCGGCACCTGATCGCCCGCCGGCTCAGAGGCGGAAGTGGACGCGCTCGAGGACCTTGTCCGCCACGCAGTGGCCGGAGTTCAGGCCCTGCACGTTGTCCATCCGGAAATGGATGCCGCCATAGAGCCGAGAGTCTGCCGCTTCGTTCGCCGCTGCGTCCCAGTTCGCGAACGTGCGAGCGGCATAGCCGCGCCGGACCTTCGTGTCGTCGACGATCGGCCCATCTCCGAACGCCTCCTTCAGCGTGCGGGACGCCGCGCCCGAGAAGCCCGAGTGGCCAGACGTGTAGGCCGGAAACCTCGGCGCCGGCCAGGTCGCCTGCCAACCCGGATCGATGTGACGGCGGATGTAGGTCTCCGGCCGTAGCGTGTTGGAGCGATACTTCTCGTTCCACACCGCGATGGCCGCGTCATGCACCGAGATGATGCCCTGCGCATATCCATACGCGGCCTGGGCGAGGTTCAGATTTCGGCTCCGGACCATCTTCGTCGCGAGCGCGACCCAGTGTCCGGGTGGCGTCGCAGACGCCCCCGGAACATCGGCCCAGAACGCGGCAATCTCACGTCCCTCGTCCGTGGCGTTGCGCTCGGTGTCGTAGACCTCCTTCGCCTCGATGTACCACTGCGAGCTCGGGTCCGTGGAGAATGGAGGTGGCGGCGGCGGCTTGCACTCGTCCGGTGACGTGAGGACGATCGGTCGAACGAGCTGGCCAAACCACGGCTCTTCGGGGTTCGCGACCTTGTCCGTGTCGGAGAAGCCCGTAGGCACCCACTTGTCCGGCCCGACGGGCGGGACCCAACCCTTGAAGCGAGCGACGGAGTAGCCGTCCGAGTTGATCCAGGCCACGAGCTTGTCCGCGAGCTGGTTGCCGAAGGCGATCGAGTCGGCGCTGACCTGCGGCGTGACACCAGCGACGAGGCGGTGTCCGATCTGCGCCGGTCCCAGCTCGTCCAGCGACGCCTCGGTGTTTGTCGTGTACTCGAAGAAGAGCCGCAGCGGAAAGACGTACGTCTCCATCGAGACACGACGCATCGTCTGGGCGAGCACGGTGGGCCAGTCGTAGACCTTGTTGGCGTCGGGCGTGGGCATCTGGCCGAGGCCGTTCACTTGACCGCCGAGGGACCGGTAGCCCGGCATGCCGTTCACGAGCGCTTCGTAGATGGCGATGGCGCCGTAGGAGTACGTTCGCGCCGCGACGACGGGGTGGATGCGGTCGCCCTTCACGCTGTTCGACAGGTTCGTCATCCACTGCCGCGCATACGTGGAAGGGAACGTGTCCGTGTTGGGCGAGACGACGGCCTGGGAGGTCGAACCGACGTCTCCATCGTCGTTCGTCTCTCCAGTACATCCAGAGGCGACCGCACAGATGCTGAGTGCGAGACACGGCACGAGGTGACGATGGTGAACGACCATGCGGCGGCGACGTGCGAGCGGCGTGCCGTCACGAGGGGCTTAAGTCCGACCCATCGCCGGCCGTTTCTCGAAGGAAGAAGGGCATTTTCGTCACGCCTTTCATCCCCGTCGGCATGGAAGTGTTGCATTCGAGACAGGTGTCTCAGTTGCAGCACTGTCCACGAAAAACCCTCATTTTCACGCTGTGTGCAAGCGCGAGTGCCATTGGCGGAGGGTCGCATCTGACCCAGGGTCGTCGTCTCATATGAACGATTTCGGTCCACGGGCGAATCGCTGATCTCGTTCAAATCGAGGGAAGTCGTCATGGCACGACAGTCGCACGCCAGCGCCGTCGATGAGGACTCACTCGCTCCGCAGTCTTTCTGGTCTGCTTCCCTGGGCCATTCTCGCGGGGGTCGCGGTCACGGGCGCGGCAGCGTCCGCCGCCGATCCGAGCTCCTCGACGGCAGCCGCCGACGCGAAGGCAGCGCCGCAACCCATCACCTTCGATGACGTCTCGCTGAACCCGGCGAATGGCATCGCATATCGCCGCAAGGCCTCCGTCACGAAGGCGAGCTTCGACGCCATCAAGATCAAACCCTTCATGTCGCTCGAGGAGCTCAACGCCACCCCGCAGAAGTACGCGGGTGCGCCGGGCGTCGCCCTCGGTGATTTCGACAAAGACGGGGACATCGACATCTACGTCACCAACGGACCGGGGCGCGGCAACAGCCTCTACAAGAACCTGTTCAAGGAGAGCGGCTCGGTGAAGTTCACCGACATCGCCGGCAGCGCGGGCGTCGACGCGACGGACATGGACAGCACGGGCGTCTGCTACGGCGACATCGACAACGATGGTGACGAGGACATCTACGTCCTCGGCCGCATGGAGCCGAACCGCCTCTTCGAGAACCTCGGCAACGGCAGGTTCCGCAACATCACCACGACCGCGAACGCGGGCGCGGGCGTCTACGGTCACATCGCGTGCTCGATGGGCGACATCAACGGCGACGGCCTCCTCGACATCTTCATCGGCAACGCCTTCGATCAGGCGCGCTTCGAGGCGATCTACAACGACTACTTCGCGCTGAACCACCCGAACCAGATCCTCGTCAACAAGGGCAACCGCCAGTTCGAGGACAAGTCCGAGACGTCCGGGATCCGCAAGATCTACAACGTGCCGCCGGGCGACGCGACCATCACCTGGGCCGTCGCGCTCGTCGACATCGATCAGGACGGCGACGTGGACGCCGTGCAGGCGGACGATCAGGGCGCGCTCGCCCCAGGCGTCTTCGCCGGCATCGATCGCGGCTACGTCCAGATCTGGAAGAACGACGGCGCGGGCAACTTCACCAACGCGACGCTCCAGATGGGGACGAACCGCCAGTCGAGCTGGATGGGCATCTCGTTCGGTGACTACAACCGCGACGGCATCATGGACATGTTCGCGACGAGCACGGGTGACTACCTCGTGCAGCAGTTCGGCATGCCCATCCCGCCGGACCTCGCCACGTCGCGCTGGTTCCTCGGCGGCGCCAACGGGGTCTTCACGCTGCCGCCCGCCCCGCCCTCTGCCTTCGGCTGGTCGACGTCGTCCTTCGACTACGACAACGACGGCGACACCGACGTCACGTACTACGGCAACCTGAACGTCGGTCCGTTCGTGACCGCGGACAACCCCGGCGTCATCCTCGACGGTGACGGCAACGCGAACTTCGCGCTCAACCTCCAGCCCACGTCGCAGACCTGGGACAAGGTTCGCCGCGGTGACTGCAACGGCATGGCGACCGGCGACCTGAACAACGACGGCTTCCCGGACATCGTTCACGTGTCCGGCCAGTACATCGATCCCGCGAAGCTGCCCCTCGTGAAGATGAAGGCGCAATGGGGTAGCCCCTTCGACGCGACGGCGCTCTACGCCCCCATGTTCATGCCCATCGGTCCGTTCGAGTGGGAGTGGAGCGGCAAGGAGCCGGACGAAGGTTTCATGGGCGTCCAGATCAACAGCGCCCGCAACCGCAACGGCTGGGTGAAGGTCGGCCTGCTCGGCACGAAGGGCATCACGACCGCGGGCAAGAGCAACCGCGACGGCATCGGCGCCGTCGTCCACTTCACGCCGAAGAACGGCCAGCCCCAGCTCTTCCCCGTCCTCGGCGGCTCGGGCGCCGCCTCGCAGATGTCTCTCATCCAGAGCTTCGGCCTCGGCCGGAACGCCGATCGCGGCATGGTCGAGGTGATGTGGCCGGGCGGCGTCCGGAACCGCCTCTACGACGTCCGCAACGGTGAACAAGTGACAATCCCGGAAATCGGCTGTAACTTCGCCACCGCTTCCAGCAAGAGCAGCTATCTCGCTTGCGTGGATGGCGCGCTGTCGCAGCTGAACGGGAAGATCTCGCGGGACCTCTCCGCTCGTCTTCGTGACAGCGCCAAGGAAGCGTACGAAGACACTCACTGAGGTTTCCGGGGGGCCGCCCAGGCCGACGTCCTAATGAGCACGACCGAATCGAAGACGCGCGGTTACAGCATGACCAGCGCGTGGGCCTTCATCGACGCCACCTACGATTCCGCGGTCCGCGAGAAGATCGTCGAGCAGCTCTCACCGGAGGTGAGGAAGGCGCTCGGGACCTACAAGGACATCGAGTTTTACCCCGCGGTGCACTTCGGTGACGTCCTCCGCGGGGTGGGCGTCGTCGTCGGAAAAGACAGCGCGGGCGCGGAGAAAGAGATCGAGGCCTGCGGTGGCTACATCGCCCACCACGCGACCAACACGTTCCTCCGCCTCATCATGCGGGTGCTCACGCCGACGCTCTTCGCGAAGAAGATCCCCTCCCTCTGGTCGCGTGACAACACGAACGGCGCGTTCTCCGTGGACTTCAGCGGCGCGGACAAGGGGCGGCTCATCTTCACGCTGAAGGACATCGCCGACTATCCATTCATCGCGCCGTGCGCGAAGGGCTGGATCGGCTTCGCGATGAAGACGATGGGACGCAGCGTGGAGTCGATGAAGCTCTCGGGCTGGTCGCTCGAGTCTCCGTCGCCCGAGCAGGTCCAGATCGACCTCCAGCTCGCGCAGTAGCCCGCAGGCTCAGAGCTTCACGTCCACGACGACTGCGGTCGAGTCGTCGTGCGCGTGGCGATGCTTCGCGAAGAGGTGCGTCGCGAGCTCCTCGGGCGATTGGCTCGCCTCCGCCTTGAGGTCGAAGCGGCCCGAGATGCCGTCCGAAAAGAGGACGAACCGATCCGTCAGGGGCGCCGCGGTGAAGCACGTGCGCGGCGCGCGCAGGCGCTGGCCGAGCACGCCTGGAGTGAGCACGAACGGGAGCTTGCCCGTCACGGAGCGAAGCGACACGTTGCCGACGCTGCACGCCTCGATCCCCCGCGCGCTGATGCCGAAGAGGAGCGTGGCCGCGCCGCGGAGCCCGGCGAGCGCTTTGTGGAGCCCCTGGATGAGGGGGTCGATCGTGTCCGCGTCCGGCGCGGCCCCGAGCCACTCGACCGCCGCCTCCTGGACCCGCGCCGCGTTCGGGCCGTGGCCGAGCGCGTCGACGACCGCGACGAGCGCGCCAGCACCGTAACGGCGGACGACGACCGCATCGCCGCTCACGCTCTCCCCCACACGAGGCTTCGTGATCCAGGCGAGCCTGACGTCCGGCGCCTCCAGGGCCCAGGAATGGACCGCCAGCGGCGGGGGCGGCCTATTGGAACGATGGGACATCGGGGAACGCAGCTTCGCACGAAACGCGCTCGACACTACAGTAGCCGGTGTGACGCGCTCCTCGACACGGCCGAAAGCTCCTCCGCCGGCGCTCACGCAGGCGGTACTTCATGAAGCGGCCCTCGCCTATCTGACCCATCGCTCGGCGTCGGTGGCGCAGATGCGGAAGGTCCTCGACCGGCGCGTCGCAGCCTGGGCACGCCGGGCCAGCGAAGAAGAGGCGGCGGCCGGCGTGGAGAAGGCGCGTACGGCGGCGGAGGCGGTGGTGGAACGGCTCCTCGCGAGCGGTCTCCTCGACGACGCCGCGTACGCCCAGCGCCGCGCAGAGGCGCTCACGCGATCGGGGAAGTCACGCCGCGCAGTCGCCTTCGAGCTCGCGCGCAAGGGCGTCAACGAGGAGGCGGCCCGCGCCGCGGTCCCGCAGGACGCGGAGACCGAGCTCGCGGCGGCGGTGGCCTTGATGCGGAGGAAGCGGATCGGCCCCTATGCCCGTGCATCGCTGGTGCGCGACGACAAACTCGAGAGGCGATGGCTCGGCACCTTCGCGCGCGGCGGGTTCTCGTTCTCGACCGCGCAGCGCGTGCTCCGGATGGATCGCGACGCTGCGGACGAGGTGCTGCGTCTGTTGCGATAGCGTCGGCATCATGCACGTCGCGTTCGAGTAGCTACTTCGAGACGTCGGGGCTGGCCGCGCCGATGCCGGCGTGTCCGGTCGTGGCGCTCCGGCAGTACGGGACGAGGCCCGACTTCGCGGTGCAACCGGTGGTGACGTAGATCTGCTTCGCCCAGTCGGAGACCTTGAGGTTGCCCTTCTCGTCCTTGCGCTGGAAGTGCGAGTCGCACGCGCCGGCGCTGAGCTGCCCGCGATCGGCGGAGAGGCGGGTCCAGCCCTCCTGCTTGTCTCCGCTGTCGAGCGCGAGCAGGCGATTCGGCGCGGCCGCCCATCGGATCGCGACGTTCACCGGCTCCGCGGTGGCGATCGGGAACGTGCAGTCCTCCGCCACCGTGACCTCCGTCTTCGTGGCGAGGCACTTCTCCTCGTCGAAGCAGCCCGCGCTGTCGGGGGAAATGTACTTCGCGTCGTAGTCGACGAGCGGTGTCTCCTCCGCCGTCACGCACTGGCCGCCGCGGCACGTGAAGCCCGCGCCGCAGTCCTTGAACTGGAAGCACGCCATGCGGAGGGGCATGGAGAGGAGGAGGTTCCGCCCCTCGACGTACGACGCGATCGAAGTCCGCGTGAGGATGGTGGCGTTCTGACGCTTGCCCTCGATCTCGATCTTCACCGGGCTCCCGAGCGAGTCTTCGTCCGCGGGGACGACGGCGAGCGTGGTGGGGAACTCGTTGCCCGTCCTCGCGGGATACTCCTGCTGGAAGCGGACCTCGCTCGTGCGCATCGCGGTCACGCGCACGACGAACGAGTCGAGCTCCGCCGGGACCTCGGTCTCGCTCTGCAGCGCGACCGTGATCTGCGTCTCTCGATCGACGGAGCACGAGACGGCGCACGACACGGCGAGCGCGCACGGAACGAGCCAGAACGAGCGCCTCATCGGAACGACCCCCGGTAGCCCGCAGTCACCGTGCCCGGGTCGAGCAGTCCAACGTTGCTCCCCTCGTATTTCGTGGGGCGCGTCGCCACGATGATGGCGGTCGTCGCAGCACCTGCGACGATCACGCCCCCGACGACGAACCACCACGGCGAGAGCTTGCTCTCCTCGGGAAGGGTGACGCGGAGCTCGCGGGTCTCGCCCTCACGGAGCACGAACGTCACTTTCTTCGTCGGTCCGCCGGGCCGCGCGACGACGACGTGATGCTCACCAGGCTCGAGCTCGGCCTCGAGCGGGCTGATACCCCGGGGCCGATCGTCGATCGCGAGCGTGTCGTCTGCGCGTTCGGCGGTGATGCACACCCGCGCGATCTGCGCCGCCTTGAGGATGAGCGCGACGCGGATCGGCTGGCCGCCCTGCGCCGTCACCTTCTCCGTCACGCTCTGATAGCCCTTCTTTTGCGCCATCACGACGTGCTCACCCTCGTCGACGAGCACGGGCTGCGTGGTCACCTCTTCTCCGTCGACCTTGATGGTGGCGCCGGGCGCCGACGTCTCCACCGTGAGGTTCGACACGTGCTCGCGGAGCGCGGCGAGCGCCTGCTGGGCCTTCTCGATGTAGTCCGTCGGCAGCGACGCACGTTCGACGAGGCTCTCCTCGAGCGCGCGAACCGCCGCGACGTTGTGACCGAGCGACTTCTCGCAGACGCCGACGTTGAAGAGGAGACGCTTGTCGCCGCTCGCCTTGTACGCGGCCTCGAACTTCGTCCGCGCCTCGTCGAACTTGCCGGCCTTGTAGAGGCGCGTGCCGTCCTCGAAGGCCGTCTTCGCCTCGCCTTTCAGCGAGTCGCCGAGCTTTGGCGCGGCGGAGGCCGGTGCGGCGACCAGCGCCAGCGCGCATACGAGGAGGAGGGATACGAGGCGCTTCATGTCACGGGATGAGGTCCATGTCTTTGACGGTTCGGATGCGGCCGCTCGACGAAGCCGGCGCGGGGCCCGGCGCGGCGAGGCGGGGACGTGAAGCGGGTGCAGCGGTCGACGCCGACGCCGACGCTGGCGACGCGGGGGCCGTGACCTCCGCGGGCGGCGTGGCGGCGGACGGTTGTGGGGTCCCCGACGCGAGCGGGAGCGCGGCGATGGGGGGATCGAATGCGGCCGCGCTCGCCGCCATCGGCGGCGGGGTCCGCGTCTTGACGGAGGCCGCGACGAAGGCGCAGACGCCGGCGCCCACGACGATCGCGACGCCGCCCGCGAACGTGTTCCGGCGCGAGGACGTCGGCGAGGGCTCGGACGCGAGCGGCGCGTCGGCCTCGGCCTTGCACCACGTGCGGATGCGCGGGAGGAGGCCGCGCGCCTCGGGCGTGGCAAACGGCGCGAGCGCGGCCGCGAGGTCGTACGCGTTCTGCGGCCGCGCCGCCGGCTCCTTGCGGAGGCAGCGCTCGATCATGCGCGCGACGGGCGCGGGCACCGTGTTCGGAAGGGGCGCGGGCTCCGTGCCGATGATCTTGGCGCCGAGGTCCGCGAGGGTGTTGCCATTGAACGGCTTACGCCCGGAGAGGAGCTCGTAGAGGATGACGCCGCACGACCAGAGGTCGGAGCGCGCATCGACCGCCTCGGCGCGGATCTGCTCGGGCGCCATGTACTGCGGCGAGCCGATGAGCGTGTGAGGCGCCGTGAGATCCGTGACCGTCGTGGCGGCGCCTTGCGAGGGCGCGACGTCTTTCGCGATGCCGAAGTCGAGGATCTTCACCCAGATGGGCTCGCCCGGTTTGTCGGCGAGGAAGATGTTCGGCGGCTTGAGATCCCGATGGACGATGCCCCGGCCGTGCGCCTCGGAGAGCGCGTCGAGGAGCTGGATCATGAGCGTCGCCGCGTCGCTGACGTTGAACGCGCCGATGCGTCGTAGGCGCTCCGCCGCGTTCTCGCCGACGAGCATCTCCATGACGATGTGCGGGGCGGGCTCCTCGCCGACGTCATAGATGCGGACGCAGTGCTCGCCCGTGATGCTCGCCGCGCGGCGGGCCTCGCGAATGAAGCGGCTCCGCGCGCCCGGATCGTTGGCGTCCTCCGGGTGGAGGAGCTTCACGGCGATGGGCGTGTCGAGGGCGAGGTGGTGGCCGGCATGGACGACGCCCATCCCCCCCTCGCCGAGGCGCTCACCGATCCGAAATTTCCCCGCGAGCACGTACGTCATGGTCAACAGCGCGTCTCACGGGACGGCAGCTCCCCCTCCGGTAATGCTTCCAGAAGCTACGATAGCTGCCGAATCGGTGGGGCGCGCGGCTTCCGTGCCGTTCACGACCGTGAGCCAGGCCCAGGTCGGGCGCCCGGACGGGCTCGGCGCGAGGGCCAGCTCACGGCCGTCGCAGCCGGGCGGCTCGCAGGCGAAGCTGCCCATCGGGATCGCATGGGATGCGTCCGTGGTCGTGGTCCAGAGCTGGTAGCGCTGACCCGCCTTGGCTGCGAGGTGCACGACCTTCATCTTCCCTCCCCCGTCCTTCTCGATCTGGAGCTCGGCGATCGTCTGCCCCTTTCCGTCGAGAAGCGAGCTTGTCGTCGCGGAAGGCGGCTGGACGGCGGTCGTGCTCGTCGAGACGTGCGTGCGCCACTCGTAGATCGCGAACGCGAAGCACGCGGCTGCGGCGATCCAGCCCAGGTAGGCACCAACGCTGGCGCCGGCACGCGACGACCGTCCACCGATCGGGATGACCGGGGCGACGGGGGCGTCGACCTCGATCGCGCCCGCCTTCGTGGTGCTGAAGCGCATGTCCTGGGCCACCGCGCGGGCACGGTCCTGGATGGTGGACTCGAGCTCGGGCGGGAGGGCCTTGGCCGTGTCGGTGTGGGCGAGGAGAAGCGCTGCCTCTGCCATCTCTTCGTCGGTGTATTTCATGTTCGGGCCTTTTCGAGGGCGCGCTTCACACGCTCCACGCCGCGGGCGTAGTGAGATTTTACCGTGCCGAGGGGCAAGGAGAGCTCCTTGGAGATCTCGTCGTGGGTCATTCCCTGAAGCGCGGCGAGCAGGATGACGCGGCGCTGGTCCTCGCCGAGCTCGGCGAGGGCGGACGCGGCAAAACGCGCGTCGACATACGATTCCATCGTGGCCGGGACCGGCGCATCCGGGGTGTCGCCGGTGTCGCCTAGTGGGAGAGGTCGGGCGCCGGCGCTGCGCTGCCGATCGACGAGGCGCCGCCGGGCGATCATGGCGACGAACGTGACCTCGCTCCCGCGCGAGGGATCGAAGGAGCCGGCGCTGCGCCAGAGGGCGATGAAGATGTCCTGCACGGCCTCCTCGATGTCCCTTCCGTCGCGGAGGAACCGGCGAGCGATGCCGTAGACGAGCTTGCCGTAGGTGGCGAGGCACTCGCGAAACGCGGGATCCTCACCAAGCGCGACGCGCGGAAGAAGGAGGGCCGGGTTCACCGCCTCTTCTTTATTGAAGAGGCGGCCAAAGAACGACCCAAAAACCAGCCCCGGTGACGAAACGACTTCCTGCACTCGACTCCTTTCCACGAGGGATTCGGAGCTCACCCCCCTTCTGGATGCAGCCTCCCGCCCCGTCCGCCGAACAATCACGAACACCGAAGCGAATCCGAGGCGTTAGCGCGAGCCGAGGCGAGCGTTGCGTTTCGCAGTGGCCTTCCGAGCCCACAAAGAGAACGGCTCGGCGGACGGCGATCCACGATTTCGATCTTTCCCTGCATCCGGAATCGAGGGGGGCCACGAACTCCAGGACATGAACGCTGCGGCGGTCGCGGCAATCTGGAGGTCACACACGATGCGTCTTTTCAACGGCAAGCTCCTCGTTCTCTCGGTCTTCATGGGAGCTTCCTCGCTCGCTTGCACCATTGCAGCGCCGTCCTCGGAGCCGTCGGACTCGCCGGCTAGCAATGACTCGGACTCGAAGGACGCGAAGGGCTCGAAGGGGTCCACGGACTCGGACTCGAAGCCCTCCGACTCGACGAACAACAGCCCGTCCACCGACGGAAAGCCCGCGGCGACGGGCAAGGACATCGTCGACACGGCGGTCACCGCCGGCAACTTCAAGACGCTCGTGGCCGCCGTGCAGAAGGCGGAGCTCGAACAGACCCTCCGCGGCACCGGTCCCTTCACCGTGTTTGCCCCCACCGACGCGGCGTTCGGCAAGCTGCCCGCCTTCATCGTTCCGAAGCTGACGAGCGATCCGTACAAGACCGAGCTCGGTCTCATCCTCAAGTATCACGTCGTCTCGGGACGCATCCCGGCCTCCGCCATCCTCGGCAAGGCGGCGCAGAAGATCCCGTCCGCCGCCGGCGGTGACCTCGAGGTCGACGGCGCGAACTCCAAGGTGACCATCAACGCCTCCACCGAGGTCACGCAGGCCGATGTCGACGCTTCGAATGGCGTCATCCACGCCGTCGACAGCGTGCTCCTCCCCAGCATCTTCAACACCGCGAACGACTACGACGACGGCACGACCAGCTTCAAGACGCTCGCCACCGCCATCAAGGCGGCCGACCTCCAGACCACGCTCCACGGGCCGGGCACCTTCACCGTCTTCGCGCCGACCGACAAGGCCTTCCAGGACCTCGAGGACGAGATCGGCGCCAAGGCCTTCAACGCCATCCTGGCGGACAAAGCGAAGCTGGCGAAGATCCTCACGTACCACGTGCTCGGCGCCACTGCGTTCCAGAACCAGGTGAAGAGCGGCAACGTCGCCACCGTGCAGGGCCAGCACCTGAAGCTCATCGTCGACGGCGACAACCTCAAGGTCGGCGACTCCACCGGCACGAACGCGAACGTCATCCTCACGGACCTCCCGAACCGCAACGGCGTCATTCACGTCGTCGACAAGGTCCTCCTTCCGCAGTGAGCCTCACGTAAGCGCTCGCACGATCAGCCAGAGAGAGCCGCCGCCGCACGCGAACATCAAGCTCGCGGCGGCGGCTCTCTTCATTTTCGGATCGCGAAGGAGCGGGGCGATGACGAGCGCGTCGCCCGCGTCCGTCGCGGCCTGGAAGAGGAAGACCCAGCGGAGGAGCGCGAGATCGTGCACCGCGTACATCACGAGGACGCCGAGCCCGATATCGCGGACACCGAAGAGGCGGCCCATGAGCCGCGCGGTCGGGTTGTCGTGCTCCGCGGGGAAGCGGAGGAGCCTCGAGGAGAGCCGGGGCGCCGCGATCGGCGCGAGCCCGATGAGGATGCGGCCGACGCCCATCGCGTAGCAGATCGCGGTCACGTCCATCATTCGTCCTTCGCGTTCGGATCGATCACCAGCGACTCGAGCGGCGGGTAGCCGCAATGGAGCTCGGCGGGGAGGCCGAGGCTGCGCCACTTCGTGGCCTGCTCGTCGGCCACCTCGCGCGACGATCCGTCGAAGCGCGAGCCGAGCACGCGCTGGCCGCGGAGGCGCGCGATGACGACGATGGTCATCGGCGCCGTGCGCACGCGGCTCAGCGCCGTCTCCGTCGGCGGGCCGCCGGAGAGGAAGAAGCTCGGGCAGGTCGCGTTCGGAGGCCGGAGGTCGTCGTCGCCGTCGCGACCGTCCTCCTCGTCGAGGTCGACGACCGCGGCGGTGGAGCTGGCGCCCGCGTCGCCGCCGCCGCTCTTCTTCGTCCAGTGGAAGAGCGTCATGCCGAAGCCGAGCGCGCCGAGGCCCTGTCCCGCGGGCTCGCCGGCGACCCAGACGTCGTCGCCGGACGCGACGACGGCGAGGGCCTCCGACTCGATCGCGACGTCGCGCTCGTATGCGACGCGGAGCTCTCCGCCTCGATCCCAGCCCAGGCGCGGCTTCGTGAACGCGGAGCGCACCGTGGGCAGCTCGACCTTCGACCACGTGCCGTCGGGCGCGCGCCGGGAGAGCTCGTGATCCTCGCTGACGGACCAGAGCGTGCCGTCGCTCGCGATCGCCATCGAGCGCGTGCCCGTGCCGCCGAGCGGCGAGTCGGTCGACGACCACGTCTTGCCGTCCCAGTGCGCGAACCACGCGTTCTTGCCGCCGATCCACGCGTCGTCCTCGCTCCGCGCGACGATGTGCTGCGAGGCGCCGTCGTCGGTCTCGGGCAGAGGCTCGATCGCTGGCTCGACCGCACCGTCCTTCCAGCGCACCGCGTAGCGGCCCTCGCGCGCGAGGACGCCGTCGCCACCGTACTTCGTGGCCGCGGCGAGGACGGTGCCGGAGGGGAACGCGATCATGTCCTCGAGGAACATGTGCGGAGGGATCTTCGGCGGCATCCTCGGCGGCCTCGCGCCGCCACGGATGATCGCGAAGGCCTCCGGGGACCAGGGCAGCATCGTGTTCACGGAGAACGCGGCCCCGGTCGCGCGAAGGCCGAGGAGGCTCCCATCCTTCCAGGGCGTGATGACGGCGTAGAAGAGCGACTCGCGGAGGATGCTCCGCTCGTTCGCGCCCGCGTCGGCGCCGAGCGTGAGACGCCACGAGTGCGAGTCCGTGCTCGAGGGGTAGTTGTCGACGACGTCCGAGACGAACAGCTCCTCCGCGGTCCCGCCGACGCTGCCGAGCGGACCGAGCCGGGACGCGCCTCGTACGCGCGCGAGCCGCTGCCGGTGTCCGTCAGGGGCGAGCCGATCGATGAACGAGCCGTGCGTGAAGACGATCGTTCCATCGGCGAGCCGCGTGAGGACACCTTGGCCGCTCGTGAACGCGACGGGCTCGAGGGCCCATTCCTCGACGGCGGCGGTGATCGCCGCATCCGCGGCCAGTTCGGCGTCCGCGGCCGATGCGTCTGCGGGCGCGAGCGCGGACTGGCGCGAGCAGCGCGAGCAGCCCGCGAGGGCCGCGAGCAGCACGACCAGGAGCCACCGCCGGCGCATCGCCGAACGATAGCTCAGTCGTCGCTCTTGTCGGCCTTCGGCTCGGCCTTCTCGTCCTCTTCGATCTCGCGGAGGTACTGCTTCAGCGATCCCTCGCGCACGAGGCGGGCGAGGACGGCCTTGTCGTTGTCGGCCTCCTTCGCTTGCTCACGGCCGTTGCGCAGCGCGATGACGAGCGCGGCGACGATGAGGATGCCGTCGAGGAGGAGAAGGATGCCGCCCGCGACCCGGTTGACCGTCCCCACCATGAGCCCGGCGATGCCCAGCGCCTTGCCGAGCACGAGGAGGAAGATGGCGAGCGAGTTCGAGGAGCGGAAGAGGGCCATGCGAGGCGTGGCCGGTACGTAACACTTCTCGTGGCCGCGCCCGAATCGTTGCGAACTTATTTCGTCATATCGAGCAGATAGCCAGCGAGCTCACGGGGAAACGATGCGCTGGTCGCCGGGGCGCTCGCCCGGCGCGAGGCGCCAGCCGGGCGAGAGCTCGAGCGTCCACTTCCGCTGCGCGAGCGACACCGCGCCTCGCTTGGTGGCGCTGTCCTCGAGGATCGCGCCCTCCACCGTCAGCTTGCCCCAGACCGCGATGAGGGTCCGACCTTCGTAGACGATCTGGCTCGGCGCGAACGCGTGCATCCGGCGAGGATCGAAGGTCCCCATCGTCACGGATGTGAGATCGATCACGAGCACCGGATCCTCCACGAGCTCCTTCCGCCAGGCGGCGAGCTGCGCCTGCCGCTTGGTCTCGAGCGCGTCCTCCGCCGCCGCGAGCGCGCGTCCGCTCCAGCGCTCCGCGTCGGGCGAGCGCGCCGCCTCGAAGCGACCGCGCACCGCGAGGAGCGCCGCGAGGTCCGTCTCCTTCGTCACCTGCCTCCGCCAGTCCTCGCCGGTGCGATCGAGGAGGTAGCCGTAGAGCGGCCCGCTGACGTACGCGAAGCTCCGCACGAAGCCGGAGGTCCGCGCGCGCCGCGCCCGCGCCGCGCCCACGACGTCCGCCCCCGAGGCGCCGCTCATCCGCGCGCCCGTGTCCTCGGCGAGGCCCTCCTGGATCTCGAGCGCGTTCTCGCGCGGCGCGACCTCCGGCTTCGTCCGCCGGGCGGCGCGAAAGGCGAGGGCGTCGCTCACCGCCGACGGCGCGAGCGCCGGGTCGAGCACCGCGCTCTCGAGCGCATTCCACTCGAGCTGGAGCCAGTAGCGGCCGTCGCGGGTGTCGAGGTGATCGTTCGGTTCGCCGCTCGCGACGAGCCCAAGCTCGGGCTGCACGCGATGAAACGCCTCGTGCGCCATCAGCTTGCGGCGCGCGAAGGCATCGTCCGCGAGATCATCGTTCCACATCACCATGGTCCAGCGCGTGCCGCTCCACTCGATGGAGGTGTTGGCGATCGGATCGTTCGGTCCGAGGTGGCCGACCCACACGCCGTCCTCCGCCGTCAGCGCGCCGCGTGCGTCGCGCTCGTTCGCCACCACCTCGCGCGTCGGCGGATCGACGAACACGAACGGCCCGCCGAGGCTCCGGCCCCAGAGCCGCCCGCCGTCGGCCGCGGCCATCCCCGCGAGCTCGGCGAAGTAGGTCTTCGCCGCGCCGCGCGGGATCGCCGCGGTCGCCGGCGCCGAGGGGTGCCCCACCGCCATCTCTGCGCGGCACCCGACCAGCGCCACGCACAACACGGCGATGAAGCGGCTCACGCACGCAGTCTACTGCAGATCGCACACCGCATCCTTGCCGTGACACCCGAGCGCGCCTTTGCAAGGGTCGCCCGCCTTCGGCTTACAGATGCGCAACCCACGTGAAGGCCCCGCGCTCCCGGGGGAGGCGAGGCCTTCTGGCGAGGAACGACGGCTCCGACGAGCCGCGCCGGCGTCAGCCGACGGCGATGCCGAGCGCCTTGCGGAGCCCGAGGTACTGCTCGCTGACGGAGAACATGATGAGCTCCTTCAGCTTGTCCGGCGGCGGGAGGTCGCCCGGGAGCTGCGGCTCGGCCGCGATGATCTTCTTCGCGATCTCGAGGTCCGCGCAGAGGAGGAGGCCCGCGCGAGCCGCGGTGACGTCCACCGTCTGCATCCAGCGCTTCAGGTCCGCCTTCGCGCCGTCCTCGATGAACTTCTGGACGACGAGGCGGAGCGAGTCGCGCTCGACCGGCTGCATGTACTTCACGAACTCGGCCGCCGTCATGTTCACCGCCTGCGCCATCTCGGCGGGGACGTTGAACTCGGGCTGGATGATCTTGATCGCCGAGAAGAAGACGACCTTGAGCTCCCCGAGCGTCGGGAAGAGGTTCTTGATGTAGTGCTCACCGCGGTAGTAGCTGAGGTGCTTGCCGACGATGAACGTGAGCTCCTGCGGCGTGTAGCCCGTGAGCACGTTCTGGCCTGCGACCGAGGCCGGCGGACGAGACGGGACCGCGAGGAGCGCGCCCGCCACGTCGTTGCGGACGTAGAGGTCGGGGAGCTGGATGCCGAGGACCTGCGCCGCCCAGCCGAACGTCTTTGCGAACGTGACGGTGGAGGTGGCCGGGTCCTGCTTGAAGCGGCGGTCGAGGACGGGCAACTGCTTCGCTTTGGCGAGGGCCTGGGTCTTCGCGACGATCGCGGCGGGCGTCACCATCTCGAAGATCTTGCCGATGAAGATGTTCTCGTCCTTGTGGAAGAGGTTCTTCACCCACTGCTCGTTGTCGAGGCGGCTCTTCACCTGGATCATCGCGCGCGGGCGGTAATCCTCGAAGAAGCGGCGCTCTTCCTCGTCAGCCTTGTTGAGGAACGCGAGCGCGGAGCACATGCACCACGCGCGGTCGTAGTCGTGCATCTTCAAGGCGAGCTTGTAGAGCGCACGGTACGGATCGACGCGCAGCGGGTCCTTCTGGAGCACCTGCGAGTGCTCGCCGACGGCGGCTTCGAGCTGGTCGGTGTTCTCGTAGAGCTCCGCGAGGATCTGCCGTTCGACCGGCTCGTCCTTGAAGCGCGTCGCCATCTTGAACGCCTCGATCGCGCTGTTCACGTCGGAGAGACGGTCGCGATAGATGAGGCCGAGGTTGTGCCAGAGGTTGAACTCGAGGTCCGGGTTGCCCGCGTTCGTCGTGGAGAGACGGCGGAGCATCTTGCGGAACGCGCGCTCGAGCTGCTTCCAGTCCTTCTGCGCGGTGAGGATCTTGTTGATGCGCTCGAAGGCCTCGAGGTAGCCCGGATTGAGGTCCAGGGCCTCGTTGAACTGCTCGACCGCGCGATCCTGATCGCCCATCTTGTCGCGATAGAGCTGCGCGATCGTGAAGATGAACTTCGCCTTGCGGGCGTTGTCCTTCTCCATGTCCGCGATCGCCTGGATGGTGTCGATCATCTTCGCCCAGTTCTGCGTCGCCTCGTAGAGCGGCAGCATCTTGTTCAGAAGCGGGCGATTGTCCGGCTGGAGGTCCTTCGCGTCCTCGAGGGCCTCGATGGCCTTGTTCGGGTTCTTGTCGTTGTCCTGCCAGATGTCGGCGATCTCTTGCAGGATCTTGAACCGCTCGTCGCCGTCGACGATGGAGTCGAGGATCTGCCGCTTGTACGCGACGACCTGCTTCCAGTCCTTCAGATCCGTGTAGATGCCAACCAACGCCTCGAGGGTCGGGCGGTGCGCCGACTCGACGCCGAGCGCCTTCTCGAAGTTGTTGATGGCCTGCTTGGCCTGACCCTGCTCGCGCTTGATCTGACCGAGCTTGTAGTAGACCTCGGCGCGCTCGCTCGTCTGGTCTTCCGAGAGGGCGGTGAGGACCTTCTGGAAGTTGGTGAGTGATGCGCCCCAGTCCTTGAGGCGGAAGGCGACCTCGGCGAGGCCGCGGATCGTGACCTGGTCCGTCAGGTCGAGCTGGTGCGCGGCCTGGTAGGCCTTGTGAGCCTTGTCGTCGCGCTGGAGCGCGGCGCAGACCTGACCGAGCTTGTTGTAGAGCGTGTGCTGCTCGCCGCGATCACGCTTGCCCGCCTTGCGGGTGAGCATGTCGAGGAGCGGCTCCGCCTTCTCCCAGCTCTCCTTCGCGATGTACTCGTCGACGAGCGGCATCGCCGCGTCTTCGTTCTCGGGATCCGCTTCGAACGCGGCCTCCCAGGCGAGGACGGCGCTGTCGTGGTCGCCGAGCATGTCCTCGCGGAGACGCCCGAGCTCGACGAGGAGGCGCGCGCGCTGGCGCGGGGCCGGCGTGTAGCTCTGCTCCTGATCGATGTACCGCGCCGCCTTGTCGTAGTCGGCGTTGTCGGTCGCGATCTGGCGAAGCGCGCCCAAGGTCGGGAGATGAGAGGGGTCGAGATCGAGGGCCATCTCGAAGCGGTCCTGCGCGGAGACGCGGTCTCCGAGCTTCTCGTCGAGCGCCTTACCGATCTTGTAATAGGACTCGACGCGCTGCTTCGTGTCCTGCGTGAGCTCCGCGACGCGCGTCATGTAGTCGATGGCCTGGGAGGCATCGCCTTGCTTGTCGTAGAGCTTCGAGAGCGCTTCGAGCGCGGGGAGGTTCACGTCGTCGAGGTCGACGATGTTTCGGTAGGCATCGATCGCGCGATCGGTGTCCTCGATTTCATCCGCGTAGACCTGGGCGATCGAGGCGTAGAGATCGATCTTCGTCTTGCGATCGAGCGTGGCCGAGATGTGGCGCTCGTAGACGTTGATGAGCTCCACCCACTGACGAAGCTTGCGGTACGCGCGCTCGAGCGCGAAGTACGCCTCTTCGTGGTTCGGGTCGATCTCGAGGACCTGCTCGAGGCGCTGGGCCGCGATATCCGCCTTGAGGAAGTGCTCCTCGTGGATGTTCGCGAGCTGCATGAGGATGTCGATGCGCTCGCGCTCCGTCGTGACGACGTCGAGCTGCGTCTCGAGCACCTTCACGAGCTCGGGCCACTGGTTCAGGATCTCGTACACGCGCGCGAGACCACGGAGACCCTGGAGGTTCTGCGGCTCGAGCTCGATGACCTCGCGGAAGGTCTGCGCGGCCTTCTGCGGATCGTTCATCTCCTCGTTGAGACCGCCGATGCGCAGCTTGGTGGCCGCGATCTCGGAGGGGTCTTCGAGGGCGCGGACCTTGCGCGTCAGGATGTCGACGAGCTGCTTCTTCTCGCCGCGCGAGGCGTAGATGCGCTCGAGGTTCTCGATGGCGGGGATGAAGAGGCCGTCGACCTCGAGGGCGCGGTTGAAGTGAGTGACGGCCTGATCCGTCTGGCTCATCTGCGAATCGAGGAGCTCACCGAGCTCGGTGAGGATCTCCTTGCGATCGACGTCGCTGACGGCGACATCGAGCGCACGGGTGAGCGTGGCGCCGAGCTGCTGCCAGTTGCCATTCTTGCGATAGAGCTGGCCCATCTGGCGGAGCGCGCCGACGTTGTTCGGGTCGAGCGCGACGATCTGCGCGTAGTAGGGCTGCGCGTACTCGGGGTGGCCGAGGTCGTCGCCGTACCACTTGGCGAGATGGAGGCAGAGCCGGATCTTCGGCTGCGGCTCGGTCTGAGCCTGGAGCCAGTTGTTCGCGGTCTGGATGACCTCGCCCCAGCGGCCCGTGGCCTGCGCCATGCGCTCGAGGTACTTGGTCGTCTCGCGGTCGTGGAAGTCGAGGCCGAGCGCGTTGATGAGCGCGTCGAGGGCCTGGTTCTTGTCGTCGAGCTTCTCCTCGAAGACCTTCGCGATGCGGCGGAGGAGGTCCGTCTGATCGGACACCTCGGCGCGGGTGTCGAGGCGACCGAGGTAGAGCTCGATGAGCGGCTCCCAGCGCGAGCCCGTCGTGTGGAGCTTCTCGAGCTGGAGGAACGCCTCGTCGTGCGTGTTCTCGACCTCGAGGATCTTCTGCCAGGCGAGGGTCGCCTTGTCCGGCTCCTGCACCGTCTCGCGCCACAGCTCGGCGACCTGACGGTACTCCTCGATCTTCGCGGCGGGGTCTTCCAGCGCGGCGGCGCGCTGCATCTTGACGTCGATGACGTCCGTCCACTGCTCCTGGCCGCGGTAGATCGCCTCGAGGGCGTCCATCGCCTCGAAGTCGGGGCCGACCTCGAGGAGCTTGCGCCACGCATCGGCGGCGTCGTACGGCTGCGAGAGCTGCTCGCCGTAGACCTTGCCGAGCTCGCGGAAAATCTCCTTGAGCTCGTCGGGGTCGAACATCGTCGCCGCGCGGTCCACCTGCTGGTGGAGGGCGGTGACGAGCTCCTGGGCGTCGCCCTGGCGACGCCGGATCGCGGCGATCGCGCGCAGCGCGGCGAGGTTCGCGTAGTCGATGTCGAGCACGCGGTTCCAGTCCTCGAGCGCGAGGTCGTCGCGCTGGAGCTTGGACTCGAACGTGCGCGCCTTGCGCGTGAGGATGTTCACGCGGTCGTCGTCGGTGTCCGCGATGTCGTACTGACGCTCGAGGATATCGACGAGCTCGCGCCACATCTGCTGCGACTCGTAGAGGTTCGAGAGCGCGTTCAGCGACTCGGGGTCTTCGCCGCGGAGGTCGAGGACCTGCTTCCAGGTGTCGATCGCGCGGTTGGGATCGTTGAGGCGCTCGGAGGCGAGGTTCGCGATGCGCGCGCGGATCTCCGCTTCCTGGACGTCGCCCGACGCGTTCTCGAGCTCGCGCTCGTAGACCGTGTTGAGCTCCTGCCAGCTCCCGAGGCCCGAGTAGATGCGCGCGAGGGCCTGGATGGCCGGGTCGTGCGTCTTGTCGAGACCGTCGAAGATCTTGCGGAAGGCGCGCGTCGCGTTCGGGATGTCCCCGAGGCGCGACTCGTACACCTCGCCGAGGCGAGCGTAGAGCTCGGTCAGCTCGAGCTCGTCCTGCGTGGCCCGCACGCGCATCTCGAGGATGCCCGCGAGGTCGGCCCACGACTCGAGCGAGAGGTAAATGCGATCGAGGTTGGCGAGCGCCTCGGCGTCGAGCTCCTCGACGGAGAGGACGTAGCGGTAGGTCTCGACCGCCTTCTCGACGTCACCGAGATCGTCCTCGAAGGTCTTCGCGAGGCGGCGACCGATCGAGCACTGGATCGTCTTGTCGTTGTGGAGGCCGAGGATGTCCGCGTACGCGTTGGCGAGCGTCTCCCAGCCGTTGTCGATCGAGCCCGCGAGGCGCGGAGCTTCCTCGCTCGACTTCTCGTCGAGTGGGAACTCCTTCAGGGCGCGGATGTACACGTCGAGCGTGCGCACCGGGTCCATCAGCTTGTCTTCGAGGAGCTCCGCGATGCGGTAGTACGCGGCGAGGCGCTCCTCGTTGTTCGTCTCCGGGTTCGGAGGCGTGTGCGTGAGCTGCGCCTCGTGGACCGCGACGAGCTTCTCCCACTCCCCTGCTGCGCGATAGAGCGGCTCGAGGATCTCGGCGATCTCGACCTGCTTGATGCCGCGCGCGAAGAGGCCTTCGAGGGCGCCGGAGGCGTTCTCGTGCTCGGGCGCCGCCGAGAGGACGTCGCGGTAAGCCGCGATCGCCGCGTCGACGTTGTTCAGGTTCGCCTGCTGGACCTGCCCGAGGCGGAACTTGAACTCGAGGATCTCGTCGGGCGTCTGGCCGATCTCGGCCTCGCGCTCGAGGATGGCGGCGAGGTCCGCCCACCGCTCCGTGAACACGTAGAGACGATCGAGCGAGCGAACCGCGTTCTGGTTCTCGGGCTCGACCTCGACCACGCGGCGGTAACGACCGATCGCGTTGTCGACGTCCTCGAGCTGCACTTCGTAGATCTGCGCGAGACGGAGCCCGAGCTCGACGAAGCGATCCGGCGTCTCGGCGAGCTTGTCGAGCTCGACGTCGTAGAGGGCGGCGACCTGCGGCCACCGGTTCACGACCATCGCGAGACGCTCGAGGTTCTGGAGCGTCGCCTCGTTGCCGTTGTCGAGCTGGAGGGCGCGGGCGTACGTGTCGAACGCCTGGCCGTGGCTCTCGAGCGCGTCCTCGTAGAGGCGCGCGATGCGGTGGAGGAGGTCCACCTTCTGGAACGCGTCGTCCGCGTGTGCGACCTGCACCTCGTGGACGGAGATGAGCTTCGGCCAGTCCTGCGAGGCCTCGTAGACGGGCTCGAGGACGGCGGCGGCGCCGAGCGGGTCCTTCTCGCCGCTCTTCAGGCCTTCGAGGGCGCGGAGCGTCGGCTCGTGATCGACCTGGCGCTGCAGGATCTCGCGGTAAAGCTCGATCGCGCGGACCACGTCGTCGAGGCGCTTCTCGTAGAGCTCGGCGATCCGGTACTGGAAGCTGATCGCTTCGTTCGGGTCGTCGCACATCTCCGATTCGCGCGTGAGGATGCCGAGGAGCTCGGCCCAGTTCTGCGCCTGCTCGTAGAGGACGTCGAGGCGCGAGAGCGCCTGGAGGTCGTCCGGATCGAGCTCGAGGATCTTCGTGTAAGTCTCGATCGCCTGCTCGACGGAGCCGAGCTCGCGCTCGTAGACCGCGCCGACCTGGTAGTAGATGCGCTTCTTCTCGTCGGGATCGCCGACGAGATCCGCCTTGCGCTCGTAGACCGAGAGGAGGTCCTGCCAGCGCGAGAGGCCGAGGTAACGCTTGATGAGGGCGTCGAGCGCCTTCACGTCGTCCTCGTCGATCGCGAGGACCTTCTGGTAGACCGCGATCGCGGCTTCGGCTTGCTCGAGGACGTCTTCCTCGATCTGGGCGGCCTGGAAGAGCGCGTCCTTCTGCTCCTGCGGCTCCTGGAGGATGGTCGCCTTGCGCTGGAGGATCTGCGAGAGCTCCGCGTAACGCTCGGTCACGCGGAAGAGGCGCTCGAGGGACTCGGCGGCGGCGAGGTGCGCGCCGTCGATCTCGAGGACGCGCGTGTAGAGCGCGATCGCGGTGTCGACGTTGCCGATGTCCTGCTCGTAGACGCGCGCGCTCATCATCGTGAGCAAGGCGCCGAGGGCGGGATCGTTCGCGACGACGCTCTCGCCGAGCTGGCGATAGACGGCGGCGAGGTCCTCGAAGCGGCCGGTCGCACGCGCCACCCGGTCGATCGCCGTCTGCGTGTCTTGATTCGCGGGGTCCTCTTTCAAGGCGCGCGCGAGGGTCGCGAACGCGTTGTTGAGGTCGGCCGCGGCGTCCTCGTAGAGCTGGGCGATCTGGTGGAGGAGCTCGACGCGACGGTTCGCGTCTTCCGAGCGCCGCACTTGCACCTCGTGCGCGCCGATGAGCTTCGCGAAGTCGCCCACCTGACGGTAGAGCGGCTCGAGGAGGTCGGCGATCACGAGCTCGTAGGCCGGATCCTGTCCGAGCCGCTCGAGCGCGCCGAGGGCCTGCGCGTTCGAGATGTCACGCTCGAGGACCGAGCGGTAACCGTCGATGGCCTGCTCGACCTGACCCATCTGCGTCTCGCGCAGGGAGGCGAGGCGGAGCATGAGGGCGATCTGCTGATCGTCTTCCGCCGCGAGGGCGAGCTGCGCCTCGAGGTTCTCGGCGAGATCGCTCCACATCTGCTGGCGCGTGAAGAGCGCGTCGAGGGCCGCGAGCGCGGTCTGCGAGGCGGGGTCGAGCTCGAGGACGCGCTTGTACGAGGACACGGCGTCGTCGGGGCGGCTGAGCTGCTCGTCGTAGATGCGCGCCATGCGCACGTAGAGCTGCTCGCGGAGCTCGGGCTCCGCCGTCTGCTCGATGCGACGCTCGGTGACGCCGATGAGATCGGTCCACCGCTGGGTGCGCGTGAAGAGTGCCTCGAGCGCGTCGAGCGCCTCGGCGTCCGCCGGATCGAGCGAGAGGACGTGGGCGTAGCCCTTCGCCGCCTCGTCGACGAGACCGAGGGCCTCGTCTTCGATCTTCGCGGCGAGCATCCAGTACGAGCGCGCGAGCTGCGCGTCGGTGAGGTGCTCCGCGATGCCTTCGTAGAGATCCGTGAGCGCCTTCCAGGCGTTCGAGATCTCGGCGATGTGCTGGATCTCCGCGCGCGTCTCCGCGTGGTGGGGCTGCTCGCGAAGCGCCTGCGCGAGCGAGTTGAACGCGCGGGGGTGGTCGTTCAGCATCTCGGACGAGACGCGCGCGACCTTGCGAAGGAGCTGCACGCGCTTGTCGGGATCGCCCTCGCTGAGCGCGAGGATCTCGACCGCGACGAGGAGCTTCGGCCAGTCGCTCCGCTCCTCGTAGATGTTCTCGAGGATCGCCGCCGCTTCACCGCGGAGGGCCTCGTTCTGGAGGAGCGCCTCGAGCGCTTCCCTCGCCCCCTGGTGCTGGGAGTCGAGGAAGAGGATCTCGCGGTAGTTCTCGAGGGCGCCGGCGGCGTCGTTGATGTGCTTCTCGAGCGTCTGGCCGAGGCGGAACTTGAGGTCCACCATCTCGCCTTCGTTGACGTCGAGCTCGATGCGGCGGCGGAGGGTGTCGACGTACGGCTCCCAGCGCTCGAGCTGGCCGTAGAGGATGTCGAGCGCCTTCAGCGCGTGCGCATCGGTGGGCTCGTCCTCGAGCACGCCGTTGTACGTGTCGATGGCGCGATCGAGGTCCTTCACCTCGGTCTCGTAGAGCTTCGCGATCTCGTAGGAGATCTGCTTCTTCTCCGTGTGCTCCGTCGTGAGGTCGCGGCGCTTCTCGTAGATGCCGAGGAGGTCCGAGTAACGCGACGTCATGCGGTAGAGGCGCTCGAGAGCGGCGAGGGCCTCGGCGTTCTCGCTGTCCGCGTCGTAGACGGCGCGGAAGACGTTGAGCGCCTCGTCGACCTGGTTCATCTCCTCGACGAGGACACGACCGAGCTTGAGGCGGAGCGTGATGGCGAGCTGCGCGTCGCCTGCGTTGGTCGCCTCGTCGATGGCGGAGCGGTAGGCCTGCTGGACCTCTTCCCACTGGCCGGTCGCCTTGGCGGCGCGCTCGACGTCGACCGTCGTCTGCTCGTCCGAAGGCGCGAGCACGAAGGCGGAGAGGTAGCGCGCGAAGGCCTTGCCCGGGTCGCGGACCTTGCCCTCGTAGAGCGCCGCCACTTCGCGGAGGAGCGCGAGCTTCGAGTACGGATCTTCCTCGTGACCGAGCTTGACCTCGATCGCGTTCGCCAGCGCCTTGCTGTTGCCGGCCTGACTGTAGATGGGGATGAGGGCCTCCGCCGCGCGGAGGTTCTGCGGATCGAGCTCGAGGGCCTTCTCGTAGGCGCGAGCAGCGCGATCGTTCTTCTGCTTCTTGTCCGCCCAGAGCTCGGCGATCTTGAAGAGCATCCCGATCTTGGCCTGGGCGTCGGTCTCCTTGCCCTCTTGCTGCTCGAGGACGCGGATGAACTCGTCCCACTTGCCGCTCTCGGCGTAGAAGACCTCGAGGTCGTCCCAGCGCCCGAGGGCGAGGTACTTCTTCTTGAGGGCTTCCTGCGCCTTGCGGTCGTTCGGATCGATCGCGAGGAGCGCGCGCCACGCGGTGACGGCGCCCTCGTCGTTGTTCAGGCGATCGCCGTAGATCGTGCCGAGCTTCGTGAGGATGCCGACCTTGGCCGCGTTGTCGAACGTGACCTCGGCTTGCTTCTCGAGGACATCGACGAGCTTGTCGAAGTCCTTCGAGCGCTCGTACAGCCCCGCAAGTGCGCCCAGCGCTTCGGCATTCGCCGGATCGGACTCGAGGACCTGGCCCCAGAGCTCGATGCAGACCTCGGGCTTCTTGACGCGCTCGGTGGCGAGCTTCGCGATCTCGAGGAACTTGCGCGCACGCTCGTCGCCGTAGAGGCGCTCGGCCTCCTTGCGCTCGAGACCGAGGAGCTTCTCCCAGTCGCGGCGCTTCTCGTACATCCCGCGGAGGTACTCGATGGCGCTCCGGTTCTCGGGATCGATGGCAATGACGGATTCGTATGCTTTGACGGCTTCCGCTTGATTCGCGAATTTGCCGGTATAGAGCTCCGCCGCCTTCGTGTAGAGAGCGACCTTCTCTTCTGGCTCCGGGACCATGCCCGCGAGCTGGAGAAGCGTCTTGACGTACTCGTTGTAGCGCTTGTTCGCTTCCTGCTTGTCGGCGAGGGCGCGGAGCTCCGCGATCTTGCCGGGGTCGCCCGGGGCGATGCTCGCGCCGGCGGGTGCGCCGCTGGTCGTCGCGGCCGGGGCGGCGGAGACCTGCTGCGGAGCGACGGAGACGGCGACGGGCGGAGGCGGCGGCTCGCTGACGAGCGGAGCCGGCGGCTCGCTGACGACGACGGGCGGCGCCGGCGGCGGGACGCTCTGCCGGACGGGCGGAACGGTGTCGCGCGGCTGCGAGCTCGGCGCGGCCGGCGGAACGCTCTGCCGCACGGGCGGCGGAGGAATGGACGGCTCGCGCGCGGGCGCCTGCCCGAGCGGCTCACCGATCTGGGCCTCGAAGAGGCGAAGGATCGGGTGCTCCGGCTGGAGCTGATTGAGGCGCTCGAACACCGTCCGCGCGCGGATCAGGTTGCCGAGCTGACGCCACGCGATCGTCCCCGCCTGCGCGAGGAGGAAGGTGGCGTTGCCGTTCTCGCCGGCGCCGGTGACGGCCTCCTCGGCGAGCGTGAGGACGCGATCCCAGTCGCCGCCCTTTCGACCGTACGCGTCGCGCAGGTAGTGGAAGGCGCCTTCGTTCTCGGGATCGAGCTTGATCGACTCCTCGAGGTACTTCGACCCGATGTCGACGTTCTGGTGGCGCGAGACCCAGCGCGTACCGAACACGAGCGCGAGGCGCGCGCGGCGGTGGCGATCGCCCTCCCCTTGCAGGAGGCCGGCCTGGACGCGATCGAGATCGTCGAGCTTGCCCGCCTCGGCGAGCGCGCCTTCGAAGAGCGCGGCCGCCTGCTTGTCGGTAGGGTCGGCGGCGTACGCGCGCTCGAGCATGCCCAGCACGGCGTCCGGCTGGAAGCGACGCGTGATGCGTGCGGCGCGAAGGAACAGACGGCAGCGCGCCGCCGGATCTGATTGCCCCGCGGCGCTGTCGACGAGCGCTTGCACGTGCTGCTGCCACGAGCCGCTCTCCGCTTGCACGTCCTCGAGGCACGAGCGAGCGTCGGCGTTCGAGCCGCCCGACGTGGCGAGCGAGCGCGCGTACGTGCTCGTCGCCTTGTCGTAGTCGCCCATGTCGCAAAGGACGTCGCCGAGCTCCAGGAGGAGCGCGGAGGCCATCGCCCCTTCCTTGTGCGTGCGCAGCTCGAGCTCGAGGAGCTTCTGCGCCATGTTCAGCTTGCCGAGCGACCAGTAGACCGAACGTGCGGCCTCGAGGCTCTCGCTGAGCGCGGGATTGAGCTTGTAGGCGTCCTGGAAGTGCTTCAGCGCTTTGACGCCGGAGAGGAACTTCGCTTCGAGGACCTGCCCAAGGCGCAGGTGGTAGCTCGCCTTAGATTCGTTCGCGTTCGTGGATTGGATTCCCTTTTCGAGCTCTTCGACGAGCCCCTGCCAATCGCGAACGGTTTCGAGCTGCTTCAGACGTTCCTGAAGTTCCATGGATTCCCTCGGTTATCCAAACCGAAAAAGGCGAACGCGGGCCGCGCCGCCGGAAGGAAGGCTACCAAGAAGCGCACGTGAATGCGCCACAACTTTTGTTCTTTCCCAGGTTTGCCAAGCGGCCGTTCCGTGCGGAGAATCCGCCCGCCCGCCCCTTGGGTTCACGTGGGTTCGCGGGCCGAGCCCGCGCTTACTGAAGAGTGCCGCCGAGCTTGGTTGCAAGCTGCTGCGCCTGAGTGCACTGGTCCGCGTAGCGCGCCGAGGCCGCGCCCTTGCAGATCATTTTCTGGAAGTTCTGCAGATTCGAGATCGCTTCGCTCTTGCGCGGAGGGTTCACGCTCGCGTAAGCGGCGCCGAGGTTGAAGAACGCGATCTGTTGTCCCGCCTCGTTGCAGGGACCGCACGCCTTCTTCGCCGCCTCGTACTCGCTGAGCGCCTTGTTGAGGTCCCGCTTGCGATCGTAGATGTCGCCGAGGAGCGAGTGGATGTTGAAGAGCGCCTTGTCGCCCTCCTTCGCAAAGCCCACGCCCTGCGTGAGGACGTTCTCGGCGAGGTCGATGTAGTTCAGGTTCTTGTAGAGCTCGGCGAGGTAACCGTAGAAGGCCAGCTCGTCCGGCTTCACCATGATCGCCTTCGTGTACGAGTCGAGGGCGCCCGCTTCGTCGTCGAGGTGGAACTTCACCTCGCCGAGGTCGAAGTGCGCGTCGGCGAGGTTGTTATCGAGCTTGATCGCCTCTTCGAGCGGCTGCTTCGCGTCGGCCCAGCCGGCGGGGCTCCCCGGGGCCGCCTTCTCCGCCTGCTTCACGATCGCATGACCGTGCTGCGCGTAGTACGACGCGAACTTGGGCGCGATCTTCTCGGCGCGCGCGCACGTCGACGCGACCTTGTCCCACGCTTCCTTCTTCTGGTACGCGTTGGCGAGCTTGCCGAGGATCTTGTGGTTCGTCGGGTCGAGGTTCGAGGCCTGCTCGTACTTCGAGATGGCGCCGTCGATGTTGTTCGCCTTCTTGTCCTGATCGCCTTCGTTGGCGAGGTTGACCGCCTCGATGTTGTTGCGGCTGCACCCGGTCGCAGTGAAGCACGACACGATGGCAGCGATCGCCAGACCCGAACCAAGAAGCCTCTTCATCGCGCTCGCGAGCATACGAAATGCGCGAGAGATGTACCAAGAACGAAATCCTTTTTTACTGGACGCACCAGGCCGTTAAATAAGGGAGATCGGGTGGGGGCCTCGCACGGGGCACCTTCCCACGGGCCGGCGCCCTGGCGTGGGGCGCTTCCGGGACCCTCGCCACTTGGGGCCTCCCGGGCGCTCGTCCCACGCGCCGATCGCGCCCGCGCCGTCCGGCGAGCGGGCGCGGTCCATCGATCACTTCGACGGCTTCGTCCACCCCGCGCTCGCGGGGATGAGCCAGCTCGCCCACTCCTTGCCGTCGCCGTCGTGCGTGCCGGCGACCGCCTGCGACCTCAGCGGGAGGCCCGCCGACGTGATGGTCGACCAGTCCGCCTGGACCTTCGCGATCGGGAAGACGCTGTCGCCCGTGTGCGCGCTGTGCGCGATGTTGATCTTCCACGCCGCGTTCGCGGTGAGCTTCGCCGGCGTGTCGCCCGCCGCGTAGAGGCCGCTGTTCTCGATGAGGATGCCCGCGAACTTGTCCGCCTGCTTCAGGCCCACGCGGTACGCGAGCTGGCCGCCCGACGAGTAGCCGCCGACCACGATCTTCGAGCGATCGACCCAGAAGCACTTCGCGATGTCCTCCACCGCCGCCATCACCTTGTCGTCGTCGCCGCCGATGTTCCAGCACTTGCTGCCGCCGGTCTCGCCACCGACGGAGATGCCGATGTGCTGCTGCGCCGCGCGCGTGTCCCACGGGTTGACCGCCCACTTGGCGAAGTTGAGCGCGTTGTCGCCACATCCGTGGAGGCCGACGATGAGGCGCATCGGCTTCTTCTTGTCGTACGACGCCGGGACATACGCGACGTAGTCGCTCTTGCCCGAGTTGCGAGCGAAGAAGCCGAGCGAGTCCTTCGTGACGCTGCACGTGCCCGCCGGCGCCGGGCCCGGGTCCGACGGAGGCGGGGACTTGGGCGTGTTGGTCGTCGGCGCGAGCGTGGTCGTCGGCGAAGGCGTGGTCGTCGGCGTGGACACGTCGTCGTCGTCGTCAGCGGCGCCCGTCGCGCCGAGCGCGCCGCCGGCGCCCGTGGGATCGACGGCGTCGGTGGTCGCATCGTTCGTCGCGTCGGTGGTCGCGGGGAGCGGCGCGCTCAGCGTCTGCTTCGGCTCCGGCGACGCCACGGTCTCGCTCGGGCCCGGCTCGTCGCTCGTGGTCTCGCTCGCGCAGCCGCTGAGGTGAAGGGAGAGGACGGCGGTGAGGGCGAGCGTGACGACTTTGACGATGCGCATCCGAGACGGAGTTCTATCCATCGCAAACGCCATGAAAATAGGCTCAGAGTCGCATCGGCCATTTCGGTCGGGCCCGTCGCCACCGTGGCATTCGTGCACCCACGTGTATCTGTCTCATCCGCCGGCGTTTCGCTTGCTCGCGCTAACGCGGCGCGCGCCGGTTACCTCATGTACGATTTTTCTCTGCTCGCGCTCGCGAACGCGTGTCGGTCGTCGCGGGTCCGCATGCGCGAAGGCCGCGCACTCCGAGGAGGGCGCGGCCTTTACGTGTAGTCTGCAGCTATGTGTCAGTCGCCCGGGTTGAAGATGATCGGGTAGACGACGGTGACGATGCCGCCTTCGGGCTGCGGGAAGCTCAGGTTGCCGAAGCCGCGGACGACGCAGCTGATGACGCCCTGGTCCGGAAGCTCCGAGCCGCCGTCCTGCGCGGTGGAGACCGCGCCCGAACGGTCGATGACGAACTTCACGCTGACACGACCGCTGAGGGTCGGGTTGCTCTTCAGTCCGTTCTCGTAGCAGAGACGGAAACGACCGAAGTTCTGGCGGACGATACGCTGGATGACCTCCGGCGGGAGGCGGCCGTTGACCTGCGTGGTGCCCTGACGAAGCGTCGGCGCCTTCGTCGTGTGCGCGCCCTGCAGCTTGCCGTGACCGTTGCCGAAGCCCTGGCCCGTGCCGGTGCCGGCGCCGTGGCCGAGCGTACCGACGTTGCCGAGGCCGATGCCTTCGCCGCGACCACCGCCGCCTTCGCCGACACCGGAGAGACCGAGACCGCCGGCGCCGAAGGCGTCACCGATCGCGTCACCCCACATGTTGCCGCGCGCGCTGAGCGGGTCGTTGCCGAGCGAGTCGTCACGACCCCACGGCGCCGTCGGAGCGTTCGGGTCGCCGCCCGCGCCGACGTTGATGAGTCCGATCATGCCGAACTCCTGCGCTTCCTTCATCGCGGCCTGGCGCGCGATGTGCGGGTCGGGGTTGTCCGCCGGACCCTGGACGCCGTAGCGCTTGTTCGTCTGGTTCGTGTTGGGATTACCCATCGAACCTTCCTCGCCCTTCGCGCGGGTACCCGTGCCACCTTCCTTGTCCTGCTGGTTGGTGTCCTGGCTCTCCTGCTTCTGCTCTTCCTGCTCGCGCTCGGCGGCAGCGTTGAGCATCTTCTGCATGAGGAGGAGCTGATCGCGGTCGATCGCCTCTGCGTCGTCGTTGCCCATCTTCGGCATGAAGAACGCCATCGAGGCGACGATGCCGATGTGGAGGAGGAACGAGAGGCCGATGAACATGTACGCGGCCGGCTCGAAGCTCGAGAGCACACCCACCGGCGGGCTCTTGCCAGCGTTGACGGCGCTCACCTCGAAGATGAGCCCCGTGCCTTCGAGCTCCATCTTCGCCTTCGCGTTGTTCGGAAGGTCGAACTCGTGCGCGCCGCTCATCTCACTCGAGGAGCGAGCGCGACCCGACGAGATGAGGTCCTGGAAGGAGAAGGTCCCCTGGCCCGGGATCTCGACCGTGCCCGTCGTGCGCGGGAGCATGATGAGGGTGGCCGACACGCCACGAGCGACGACGACCGGCGCACGCGTGGTGCCGAGCGCTTCGCTCGGAATGAAGTAGTCGGTCTGGTCCTCGCCGACGTAGAAGCTCTGCGGCGGAGACGAGTGCTTCACGTGAAGCGTGTTCTGGTCCCACTTCACGAGGACCTCGATCGCGGCCGCGTGCGTCTCGACCTCGTCGGGGTGCACCTCGGGGCCGCTCTTCACGAGCGAGAACGTGTACGGCTGGCTCGGATCGAAGTCGGAGCCGCCCGGCGCGTTGACGCCGTAGTTGCCCTGCTCCGCCGCGGACGCGACGAAGGGATTCGCGACGGCCGCAAACGGCGAGGCGACGGCCGCGAACGGGTTCGCCTGCGCGAACGGGTTCGGCGGGGGCGGCGGGTTCGAGCCGCCCGCGAACGGGTTGGGGGCCGGCGGCGGCTGCGAGGCCGAAGCGCCGAAGGGATTCGCCGCGGCGGCCGCGACGGCCGGCGGAGGCGGAGGCGCGGCCTGCGCCGGGACCTGCGCCGTCGCGGTCACGGGGACGGGCGGAGCGGGCGGCGGCTGTGAGGCCATCGCCGGCATCTGCGCGGTGCCGCCCGCAGTCGGAGCGGGAGGCGCGGCAGCAGCGCCCGCGAGCTCGGCGCTCTCGAGGTGAATCATGGTCGACCCGATCTGGATCTGGTCGCCCGGACGCACCTTGCACTTGTTCACACGCTGGCCGTTGACCATCGTGCCCGGCTCGTTGCCGAGATCGATCAGGGTGATGTCATTCGGGCCCGCGACCTCGATGACCGCGTGCATACGCGAGGCGAGATCATCGTCGACGCGCAGATGGCTGCGCGGGTCCTTGCCGACCTTCACGATGTCTTGCGCAATCGTGTCGCGACGGACGAGGTTGTCGCCCTGGTAGAGCGCGAACGTCAGCGCAACCTTCGCTTTGCCTTCCATCTTTCCTGATCCTTCCGAGGAGGCCCCACGTCCTGGTGGGGTGAAAACCGCGTGCCAGTGCCTATGAGATCAGAGGTTCTCGACGCTCTTCAACATCTCGGGCACGAAAGACGTGCGCGGACGAATCAGAGTCGTGCGCACCGGGCCGGGGCGCACACGGATCGTCGCGTCATTGGGGCCGAAACCGCCTGCCGCGAGAGGATCGTCGGAGAACTCGTAGCCGTAGCCCTCGTCCTTGCCGCCGCCGCCCGTCGCCTTCGCTGCCGCCGCTCCGCCGCCAGGCTGTTGAGCAAAGGCCGCCGAGGCGCTCGTGAGAACGAAAGCTGCAACCAGACCGATGAGAACCCTCTTCATGCTCCGACTCCCTTTCCTGCGCTTCGTCTCAGACTAACCGATACTTCAACGGAGCCCCAACGCGAAAATCGTTGAGGAAATTCGGCCTGGCCGCAGCATTCCAACTGCAGCGGACAGGTGCCGAGCGGGTTCGTTGAGGAGTGACACTCCCCTTCCCACTTAGTTCCCGAAACCTCGGACGGTTCCAAACTTGGGTACGAGGGTGTCGTTCCCCGGCCGAATTTCGGCTCAGAACGTCCCCTGGAGGGTCATCCCGCCCGGACCAAGCCCGAGCTTCGTGTCCGTCCGCTTCCAGTCGACGAGGACGACCGCGGTGACGGCGGTGAGGGCAACGAGGACGCCGGAGCTCACGAGGAGGATGTTCGTGCGCGTCTGGGCAGACTTGCCCGCGTCCAGGTTCTCCTGCGTCTTCGCCTTGTCGAAGTCGTCCTTCTTGCTCCCGACGTCGACGGCGCTGAACACGGTGAGGCCGCCGACGACGACCGTGACGCCACCGATGACGTAGAACCAGAACGGAGGGAGCGAGAACTTCCCGCGGCTCGTGCTCACCTGGAGCGGCTTCGCGTCGGCGCTGGCAGGCTTGGTGTCCTCCGGCGGCTTCTCGTCCGGCTTCACCGGCGGCGTCGCGCCGTTCTCGCCTTCGATCGGCGCGGCGATGACCACGGGGACCAGCTGGCCCTTCACCGCCGTCGCGTTCTCCTTGCCCACGCCCGTCTCGAACTTCGCTTCGACGACGTGCGGGCCGACCGTCACGTACCACTCCTCCGCGCGCGCCTGATCGATCGCGTAGCCATCGACCTTGATCTGCGAGGAGCCCGTCGCGCGAAGCGCGAGACGACCGAGCGTCTTCTGCAGGTTCGCGAGCTCCTTGGTCGCGCTCGCCTTCTCCTTCTTGTGCTCCTTGTCGGTCGGCTTCAGCGCGGCGAGGAAGCGCGCGTAGTCGTTCGCGGCCCCCGCATAGTCCGCGCCCTTCTGTCGATCCTTCGCCGCTCGGAACAGATGCGCCGGATCCTTCGAGGTCTCGAACGCCTTCTCCCACTGCTCCGCCGCGTCCTTCGGCTTCTTCGATTTTTCGAGCGCCTGCGCTTTCGTCACTGCATCGTCGTCCGCATACGCCGGACTAGTGACGATCCATGTAAGTGAGAGAGCACATGCGCCGAGAGCCCGTCGCATCTCGATAGCGTATCGCGAGTCAACGGATATTGCCGCTCTCTCTGGAACCCGTACGATGTTTCAGGATGATGCTACCCGTCCCTTCGGGCGTTCTCGCGCGGGTGCTTGCCGGAATGTTCGTCTCGAGCGGCCTGGTGCTCGCAGCGGTGAGCTGCACGACGTTCAACGATCTGCAGGCGGATCCGAACCTCGTGGGAGGAGGGAGCAGCAGCGGCGCCGCTGCTGCGAAGTGCGGAGACAACTGCGTGATCGCGCCCGACGGCACGATCCTCGGCGCCGGAAAGGGTGCAGAGTGCAAGGTCGGCGCGGACTGCGCGAGCACGATCTGCGAGAGCGGCAAGTGCACCGAGCCGCTCAGCACCGACAACGTGAAGAACGGCACCGAGACCGACGTCGACTGCGGCGGCACCGCCCCCACGAACGCGCCGAAGTGCCTCGAGGGCAAGGTCTGCAAGGGCAACGAAGACTGTCACTGGGGCACGTGCAACGCCGGGAAATGCGGCGGCGACGTGAAGGGCCAGAAGGACGGCGACCAGACCGACATCGACTGCGGCGGCGCGCAATCGCCGCCGTGCGACTGGGGTCAAGGTTGCCAGTTCGATCGTGACTGCGGGACCGGCGGCAAGTGCGGCCAGGACAAGAAGTGCCTCGTCGGCCCGAGCTGCGATGTCGTCCACGGCGGCACGACCTGCGGCACCGGCGAGTTCGGCGAGGCGGGCAAGCAGCACGAGAGCTGTTGCAAGTCCCTCCTCGTCGACGGCTTCACCGACTCGAAGAACGCGGGGAAGCTCGTCTACCTCGACAAGTACGAGATCACCGCGGGCCGCATGCGCGCATTCCTCGCGGCGCTCGCGAAGGACCCGGCGAACGAGACGCGCCCGGACGTGAAGGCGTGGATCACGGCGCACACGCCGTCGCGCTGGAACAAGGACTGGACCGACCTCATGCCGGAGGGCTGGGAGGAAGGGCAGCTCAAGTTCACGGTCTCGAGCCCCACCGCGAACCTGAACTACCCGAGCCAGGATCAGATGGCGCTCAACCCGCCCAACCCGACCCAGTTCACGATCGCGGCCGGCGACTACGAGATCGACACCGGTCTCAACTTCATGCTCGGCTCGCCCCACTTCTTCCCCGAGTTCCGCAACACGGGCGATCCCACCCACGACATCGACTACGGCGGCGGCCACAACCTGAACTGCGTGAACACGCAAGGCTCCTTCGGCTTCTCCACCTTCTGGTTCGACGCGGCGACGCAGCAGAACTTCAGCGGCAGCGTGGCCAAGGCGTACACGAAGGACGAGATGGACGAGAAGGCGCTGAACTGCACGCCGTTCGCGCTCTACGCTGCGTTCTGCGCATGGGACGGCGGCCAGCTGATGACGGACGAGGTCTTCGACTTCGTCGCGGGCGGTGACTGGCCTGCGAACCCCGCGGCCGGCACGGCGCCGCCGACGCGCCTCGCGGGCGCCAACACGAGCTGCGGTCCGGGCGGCAACACGCTCATCACCGGCGGTGACTCCACCGTCACGTGCGACGCCGTCTACGCCTTCCCCGATCCGACCAAGGGCGGCGACTTCGACGCCTCCTGGCGCGTGGCTCCGCCGGGCCGCATCGCCGCCGACACCGTCGCGATCAACGCCGGGGACGAGCCCTGGCACGATCTCAAGGGCAACCTGAACGAGGCGGTCATGCGGAAGGACGGCCAGTTCAGCTTCCGCGGCTACGGCATCGGCTGGGCGAGCATCCAGGCCCACCGCACGCAGACGACGACGCCGCGCATGAAGACGGCGAGCTTCGGCGCGCGCTGCATGCGCTTCCGCGACAAACCCGCTCCGAAGTGAGTAACGTGGCGCTCGCTTGAGCCGAGCGCCGCGCCTCGTCTATCTCGTCACCGTTCCCGTCACCGCGGACGCGTTCCTCCGCGGTCAGCTCGCGTTCATGCGCGAGCGCGGCTTCGAGGTGACCGTCATCTCCTCGCCGGGCCCCGAGCTCGATCGCGTGGCCGAGCGCGAGCGGGTGCGCACGGTCGCGGTGCCCATGGCGCGCCCCATCCGCCCGCGCGAGGACGCGATCTCGCTCGCGCGCCTGCTCCCGGTCCTTCGCTCGGTCGAGCCCGACATCGTGAACGCGAGCACGCCGAAGGCAGCCCTCCTCGGCATGCTCGCATCGCGAACGCTGCGCGTGCCGGTGCGGATCTATCTGATGCGCGGCCTCCGGCTCGAGACCACCTCGGGGAACCTGCGCCGGGTCCTCTCCGCGACGGAGCGCATCACCGCCGCCTGCGCGCACACCGTCGTGTGCAACAGCGGGAGCCTTCGCGAGGCGGCCGTCGCCGGCGGTCACATCCCCGCGGCCAAGGCGAGGCTCGTCGGCGAGGGCTCGTCGAACGGCGTCGAGGCGGACCGCTGGACCCGGACGCCCGAGCGCGTCGCCGAGGGACGCCGCCGCCTCGCGGAGCATGGCATCACCGACGGCGACGAGGTCATCGGCTTCGTCGGCCGCTTCGATCCGGACAAGGGCATCGGCGATCTGCTCGAGGCCTTCACACGGGTCCGCGCTCGCCGCCCCCGCGCCAAGCTCCTCCTCGTCGGTGGGGGCTTCGCCGACGATCTCGACCGCACCATCGCCGCGCGCGTCCGCTCCACACCGGGCGTCATCGACTTCGGCAAGTCGCACGACCTCGCGCCGCTCTACGCGCGCATGGATGTCCTCGCCTTCCCTTCCCTGCGCGAAGGCTTTCCGAACGCGCCGCTCGAGGCGGCGAGCGCGGAGGTGCCCGCCGTGGGCTACCGCTCGACGGGCGTCGTCGATGCGATCGCCGACGGGGAGTCGGGCACGATCGTGGCGCGCGGAGACGCGCGCGCGCTCGGCGACGCGCTCGAGCGCTACCTCGCGGACGACACGCTTCGCGCCGCCCATGCACGTGGCGCCCGCGCGCGCATCCTCCGCAGCTTCGCCCGCGAGCGCGTGTGGGAAGCGTGGGAGCGCTTCTACCGCACGGAGCTCGCGAGCCGGACGAGCCGCTAGGGACAAAACGAGACGAGCCCGCCGGAGCGAGCTCGTTCGTCGTTGCCGTGGGCCTCGCTTACTGCGAAGTGCCCTGGTTTGCCTGGTCCTTCTGGGCGTTCGCGTCGAGCTTCAAGAACGCGATCGTGTCGTCGATGTCGCCGATGCGGCCGGCGTCCTTGGGAGTGCCGTCGCCCTTCACGCGCTTCACCGCGCCGTCGTACTCGGGCTTGCCGTTCGCCTTCTCGAGGAAGGTCTGGAAGATCTTCTTCGCCTCCTCGAGGGTGGCGATCGTCTTCTCCTTCGCGCCGCCGGACTTTGCCTTGAACTCCTGCGTGAAGATGCCTTCGTTGTAGTAGGCGTCGGGGCGGTTCGGATCGATCTTCTTCGCCGCATCGAGCTCCGCCTGAACCGCGGCGATCTTGGCGTCGTAGTCGCCTTCCGCGCCCGTGATCGGGCCACGGATCGCGAGGGCGAGACCGAGGTGCGCGTCGTAGTCGTTCGGGCGCATCGAGAGCGCGTTCTTGTAGGCCTTCTCGGCCTCGGAGAAGCCGCGGAAGCCGAGGTTGACCGCGGCGTAGTTCATCTGCGCCTCGAAGAACTTCGGGTCGAGCTGCGCCGCCTGCTTGAACTCGGCGACCGCGCCGTTCACCTGACCGAGCTCGTTCTGGATGAGGCCGGCCGTGTTGTGGATGGGCGCGTAGCTCGGGTTCTTGCGGATCGCTTGCGAGCAAACGAGGGCCGCGAGCTCGAGCTGCTGCACGTCCGCCTTCTTGGCGAAGCTCGCGCTCGTGACGACCTGACGGCCCTTCGAGCTCTTGCTCGTACCCTTCACCGCGCCCGCGCGCTTCTTCGCGAGGCTGAAGTAGTAGAGCGCGAGCTGGTTGAACGCCGGCATGAAGGCGTCGTCGATGGCGAGCGCGCGCTGGAGGTTCAGCTTCGCGCAGTCCATGTCGTCCTTGCAGCCCTGACCGCTCTGCGCCGAGTCACGCGCCATCTGGACCATGGCGAGGTTGACGAGCGCGGGGACGTTCTGGAACTGGGCGTCGGTCACGGCCTGCTGGAGCGCGCCGATCGCCGCGTCCTCGTTCGAGTCCGCCTTGTACTGGTAGAGCGCGAGCTGGGCGCGGGCGTGGTGGAACTTCGCGTCGGCCTGGAGGGCCGCTTCGAACTTCGCCTTCGCGTTCTTGTCGTCGTTGCAGCGCTGGTACGCGAGGCCTGCGTTGAAGAGGGCCTGCGCGCTGCGGCCGACGGCGTCGAACGCCTTCGCGACCTCCGCGCAGGTCTCCGGGTTCCAGTCCGCCTTCTTGTCGTGCTCGACCATCAGGTCGACCGCGGCGTTGAAGCGTGCCTGCTCGTCTTTCGAGAGCTCGGCGGCGGCCGGGCCCGCACCGCCCGTCTTGCCGCCGCTGCTCGGCGTGTTGGGCGGCGGCTTGTCACCGCCACCACAGGCGACTCCACCGAAGGCACAGCAGACGAGGAGGAGGGAGGATCCGAGAATGTTTGTAAGCTTCATGTTTCGTCCCTCCTTCACTTCTTCGGCTTGCCGGGGAGGCCCTTGGGTTGCGGCTTGGCCGCGGCCGGCTTCGCCGCGCCGCCACCTGCCGGCTTACCGCCGGCGGGCTTGTCGCCGCTCTCGTCGCCCTTGTCGGCCGTGCCCGCCGCGTTCTTCTCGGGGGCCGGACCCTGCGGGTGCCAGAACGTACCGTCGGGGAGAACCGGCGGCGCCTTCTCGTCGAGGCCCGAGTTCGACAGCGTCGGAGCTCCGCGGAGCTCGTCGACGACGTGGTACTCGGCCTTGTAGTTCTTCGCGAGCCACACCTCGCAAGCGCGCGAGTACTCGTCGAAGTACTGGTACTTCACGGAGAGGTCGAGGCACTTCTTGAGCGCCGGCTTCGCGTGCTGGACCTTGTAGGGCTCGCTCGCGGCATCGAGGTTGTCGTAGTAGATGCCGCGGATCTCGGCGTCGGTCTTCCATGCGGCCGGGATCGGCGCGCGGCGGAAGTCGTCGACGAGGTCACCCCACATCAGACCGGCGCGAGAGCCGGCCGCGATGACCCACTTCGGCGGAGCATCGGGCTTGAGCTCGAGGATCTTCACGTACTCCGGCTCCGTCTTGACGATGGCGGCCTGCTTCTTCAGGTACCAGTCCTTCACCTTGGTGGCGATGTGCTTCATGACGGAGGCCTTGTCGCCCGGGCCCGAGTAGGCCGGGAACTTGAGAGGCTCGACGTCCGCCTTGCGCTTCTCTTCGGCCGCGTAGAAGAACGCTTCGCCGACGGCGTTGAGCGTCTTCGCGAGACGCTTGTCCTGCTGGCCCTTGTCCTCGCCCGGGTACGCGCTGCGGATCTTGGCCTCCGCGTCGCCCGGGTTCTGCCAGTAACCGCGGACCTTGGCGTACTCACCCTTCGCGAGGGGGTCCGCCTTCAGCTTGGCGTAGGCGCGAGCGAGCGTCGCGTGCGCCTGGACCTGGATGTCCGGCGCGGCCCGGTCGATGGTCGACATCGAGCCGGTGAGCGCGCCCTTCGCCTTGTCCCACTGCTCCTGGTCCGCGTAGTGCGCGCCGACCGCGAACGCGATCTGCGCCGTCTGCGCCGGCTTCTTCGCGCCGTACTGCTTGTTGAACGTCTGCGCGTCGGCGATGGCTTCGTTCTCCTGGCCGAGGCCGAGACGGAGGACGACCGCGTCCGCGAGCGCCTTGTCGGCGTTCTCGCCGTTCGGGTCCGCCTTCGCGTAGTTCTCGTACCACTGGGCCGCCTGGTCGTAGACCGCGATCGCCTGGTAGTTACCGCCGATCTCGTACGTCGCCTTCTTGGCGAGCGGCGAGTTGCCCTTGGTCTTCTCGTCGTACGCGAGGAGCGCACGGCGAGCCGTGATCGCCTTCGCGACGAGACGCGCGGCCTGGAAGGCCTTCGCGGCGTTGTACGCGATTTCGTCGCACTTCTCGGCCTGCGGCTGCTGGCCGTTGTTCACGGGGTCCTGGCAATAGCGCCGGAACATCTCGTAGTACGCGGTGCCGCCGTCGCCGTACTTCTTCAGCGCCTCGGCGCCGCCGTTCTTGTCGGCCGCCTTGACGAGCTCCTGCGCCTTGAGACGGAGGAGGTCGACCTGAATCTTGTTCAGGGTCGTGCACTGCTCCGCGTTCTTCTGCGCCTTGTCCGCCGAGCAGTAGAGCTCGATGAACTTCGGGACGTCGGCCTCCATGTCGTCGTAGCAGGAGGTCTTGCCCATGTGCGAGCCGAGGACGTTGACGCTCTCGAGGTAGAGCTGCGCGGCGTAGATGCCGACGTCCTTGTCGGCGTTGTTCATCGCGATGTCACGGAAGCCGATCGCGGCCTCGTCCCAGTGCTGCGCCTCGAAGTACGTGCGCGCGCGGGCGTACTTCACTTCGACGAGCTGATCCTGCCCCGCGGAGTCGCCCGCCGCCGGCCGGATGTAGCAGATGTACTTGTTGAACGCGGAGACCATGCCCTTCTGGGACTCGGTCATGTCCTTCGGCTTCAGCGCCGCGGACTCCGCCTCCTTCTGGGCCTTCTTGTCGAGCTTCTCACCCTTCTGGCCGGGGAGGTTGCCGGAGCCCTTCTTGGCTTCGCCGTTCTTGTGGGTCTCTTCGTAGATGTTCTGGTAGCAGAGCACCGCCGCGTATGCGGACTCGGCCGCCTCGGGCGCCTGCGGGTTCTCCTGCACGACGCTGTCGAAGGCGGGGCCGCACTTCGCCCAGTCCTTCTGGAAGTAGAGCAAGTCCGCCATCGCGTACTTGATCTTGTAGATGGTCGGCCAGTCTTCCTTGACGATGCGCGGGAACTCGAACTTCGAGTACTCCTCCGCGTTCCAGGTATCGACGACCTTCTTGTAGAGCTGCGCGGCGTACGCCATCGTCTTGTTGTCGCCAGTGCCGCGCTGGCCGTTCGAGCCGACGGCCTCGAGGTGCCACGCCATCGCCGTCTCGGTCGTCAGAGCGGCCGTCTTGTTCGAGCACTCCGTCTTCTGCTCGGCGGTGAAGCTGCCCTGACGAACCTCGTTGTGGAGCTTTACCTGGGCGTCGATCTCCTTGACGATCCGCTCCTTGTCGTTCGACTTCATCGCCATCGTCGCTTCGGTGATGTGCGCCTGATAGACGCACTGACGACCGCCGCGATCGCGCGTGAGGAGATCCTTGTAGAGGATGATGGCCTCCGGGTAGTGGCCGGTATCCAGGTAGTTGACACCCAGATTGTCCATCATCTTGTACGTCTCGGTGTTGCTGCTGCCCTGGTCACCCGAGATGTTGTGGAAGAAGTTGTACGCCTGCGCAGGGTCGCCCTTGAGCGCGTAGACGGGGATGACGTCGCGGCGCGCGGAGTCCGCGAGCTTGGACGCGCCCGGGAGCTGCGAGTTGACGACGCCGAACTCGATCGTCTTCTTGAACGCGTTGAGCGACTTCTCGAGCTCGCCCTTGTTCCAGTAGACGTAGCCGAGCTTGTACCAGGCGTAGCCGAACACCTTGTTCGCGGGCGCCGGGTACTTCGTCACCTCGAGGTACGCCTGGGCAGCGAGGTCCCACTTCGACGGGTCGCCCTGGGCTTCGTTGAAGAAGAGCTCGCCGAACGCGAGGTACGCGTTCGGGATGTACTTCGACTGCGGCGCCTTCTTGATGAGGTCGTAGTAGACCTTGCGCGCGTTCGCGAGGTCGTTCGCCTGCTCGTACTCGTACGCGAGGTAGTAGAGGACCTCGTCGAGCTGCGAGTACGTCGGATACTCGTTGACGATGATCGTGTAGTTGTCGATCGCCTTCTTGCGCGCCGCCTTCATGACCTGATCGGCCTGGTTGGCCTGGGTCTGCTGCTGGCCGGCGCCTTGCGGGTTCGACTTCTTGAGCTCGTCGCGCTTGATCTCCGCCTGGGTCTTGTCGCGGAACGCGGCGGACTCGAGCTCGACGTACGCTTCTGCGAGACGGCGCGCGAGCTGCGGGCGGTCCGGCTTGTTCTTCGCCGTCGACTCGAAGAGGCGCTCGAGGCCCTGGATCTCGGTCACGAGGAGGGCGCGCTGGCGAGCCTGGAGGCGGCTCTTGCGCTCGTCGCGAGGCGCTTCTTCGATGTTCGGCTTGCCCGGCTTGGTCTGCTGATCCTTCTTCTTCAGGTCAGCCGGCTGGGGCGCGGAGTGGAAGTTCGTGGTGGGCGTCTTCGACCCCTTGAACTCCTTCGGAGCGACGCCACCAGCACACGCATTCAGCGACTGCTTCGACTTGTCGTCGAGGCAAGCGTCGGCCGCGAGGGCTTCCGTTCCGGCCGCGACCGCGGTGCCGAACACGAGCAGAGAAAGTACACGCTTCATGGGAAAAACTACCTCCCGCACTTCGAGGTGATGGTCTGCCGGTAGAACCCGAGCTCGTCACGCCAGTACTCGCCGTCGAACGGCCAGATGACGTGCTCCTCGTCCGGCTTCACGATGTTGCGCTCGGACTCCTGGACCGTGACCTGGGAGCCGGCGATGGCCGCGTCGAGCTGATTGCGCTTCGCGGACGTAATGTCGATGAGGATCTTCGAGGCGTCGCGGAGGTGCTCGTTGAGCTCGTCGAGGTTGCGCTGGTAGCGCTCCCTCGCCAACTGGCCCGCGTTACGAACCGCGATGTCACGCGCGAGCTGCATCGCATCCTTGACGTCCATGCCGAGCGGCGAGTCGCGGAACTGCGCCGGCGCTTTGCCGAAGCGTTTCTGCTCGTCGTCGAGGACCTGGACGTACTGGAGGTGGCGAAGGAGCTGGCGATCGCCAAGCGCGTTCGTGACGACGGTCTTGATGCGCGGCGGAAGGTCCGCCTTGCCGTCACGAACCTGCTTGAGGAACTTGTAGAACGGCTCGTCCTGGTCCTCGCCCTGGAAGCGCTTGAGGACCTTGTTCAAGTCGTCGTAGAGGGGCTGATACTTCTGCTGGAACTTGGCGACGATCGTCTCGGCGTCGTCGTACTGGCAGTTCGCGAAGTAGATGACGGCCCGGAGAATGTCCGCTTCCGGGTAGTAGCTGTTCGGGAAGTACGGCGACTGGATCGTGTGGATGTTGCCGAGCGCGTGCGCGTAGTCGCCGGCCATGAAGTACGCCCACGACTCCTCGAAGAGCGCGTCGAGCCAGTACTCGGAGGCGACGTCGACCTTGTTCCAGTACTTGACGGCCGCGGAGAGCTTCGAGCTGTCGATCGTCGGCGAGTTCGACTCGTCGAGGCGGACCGACGCCGAGTAGTACGTGCGCGCCATCGAGAGGTACGCGAGGTCCCGCATGCGGTCCTCGTCCTCGACCTGCTGCTCGCCCTCTTCGATCGCGCCGACGATGCGCTGGAAGCTCTGGACGGCAGGAACGGAGCGACGGAGCTGGACGTTCGAGATGCCGGAGAAGAACTGCCCGCGGATGTAATACTTCGACTCGCGCGAGACCTTCGAGAAGAGGCGGAGCGCGTCGTCGTACTGGCGGTTACGGTATTTGTAACGGCCGAGGAGGTAGTTCAGCTGCCAGAAGAGCTCCTTCTGGTTCGAGTTGTTGAACTTGTCGATCTGCGAGTCGTTGTACTTGCCGACGCGCTCGACGATGTCGGCGGGCTCCGGGAGGTCGGTCGCGAGCTTCGCGAGCCAGAGGAGCGTCTCGTTGAACTTGAGGTGGTTCGGCTTGTCCGCGATCTCGGAGAAGATGCCGTACGCGCCCTGGTAGAACTTGAGGCGGTAGAGCGCGATCGCGAGGTGGTACTGCGCGAGCTGCTTGTTGCCCTCGTCGTCGCCGGTCTCGCCCTTGTAGACGCGGTAGAGCGCGGCCGCGGCGTCGCCCCACTTCTCGCCGTCGAAGAGGCGCTTCGCCTGCGCTGCCTGCTCCGTCATCTGACCCGCGACCGCGGGCGGACCGGAGTCGGCCGGCTTCGTCGGCGGAGCGTTCTTGTTGCCGCCGCCCTGCCCTGCGGGCGCGGCGCCCGGATCGTCGAGCTCCACGGTGTTCGAGCCACCGGGTTTTGCGCCACCGGGCTTGGCCGGTGCTCCTCCTGCGGGCGGCTTCGGCTTCGGTTTGCCCTGAGCCATCGAGCTCGTCGCGAGCGAGAGCGACAGCATGCACGTGGCCGACGCCATCAGAAGCTTGCGGAGTAGGGAGAGACGCATCCTGAGAGTTCCTCTTTTGCGGGCGGCGGAGTGGAGGCTTGCAGACTTCTAGCTCGTCCGGCAAAAAACCGAACGTTTTTGCAAAGATAATCCCCGCGGGCGGCGTGATGGTAGAGAGGCCGCGACGCGAATGTCAAGGCTGTTCAGCCCTGCACCCGTAGTCGCCGGCGAGGCGGCCAACGGCTCACAGACCCGCCCGCCGCGGCGCGTCTTGGGTGAGCTCCGGGAACCTCACGCGAAGTCGGGTGTCGCTGGCCCCCCCGCGGGCAGGGTGGGAGCCAGGTTCCTGAGCCGCGGCGAAGGGCGCTTGACACTTAAAGAAACGAGAGGATGGGCGAACCTATGCTTGACGCTCCTTGCCGCAAAACAGTACCGTCGCGTTCGATGACGCTAGAGGCCCTGCCCCGTCCGGACTTTTCCGCATCCGAGCCGCCGAGCGCGCGATCCAGGCGCTGGTCACTGATCGGTCGAATCTCGAAGGGTTTCGCCAAAACGCTGGCGCTGGGCGCTTCCGTCTTCCTCATCGCGGGCTCCAACTGCGACGAGGGCGTCGGCGACCCGTGCACGCCGGAGCAGGAGTACAACGCGGACTTCCTCGGGTTCGACCAGAAGGAGGTCAACGTCGAGTCGAAGTCCTTCCAGTGCCGCACGCGTCTCTGCCTCGTGAATCACTTCCGCGGCCGCGCGTCCTGCCCCTACGGCCAGGAGCAGTCCGGTGACCCGCCCGTCGGCGCCAAGGCCTGCACGGTCCCCGGCACGGACAAGAAGATCGAAGGCGCGAAGGACTCGACGGGCGCGTTCGTCGACAAGGTCAAGCAGTCCAAGGTCGAACCGCAGTGCGTCGATCGCTCCGCGGACAAGGCCGTCTACTGCTCCTGCCGCTGCGCCGACATCAACGGCGACAAGCCGAGCGATCAGACGTTCTGCGACTGCCCGGACGGCTTCGAGTGCAGCCGTCTCGTCACCTCCATTGGCGGTGGCGTGCAGGAGGGCCTCACGGGCTCCTACTGCATCAAGAAGGGCACCGCGTACGACCCGACCACGGCGTGCACGCAGGGCGACTGCAACCCCGCGAACACGTCGACGCCCTGCGCCGCCCAGTGACGCGCCGCGGAAGGCGGCCTTCACGCGGGCTGGAGCCCGATCTCAGTCTGCGGTCACTGCGCCTTTGATCCATTCGACGCTATCGCCGGTAACCGCGATGACGTCGATTCGCACGCGTCGGACGTCGCGTCGCTGACGGAGCTCGCGGCGCCATAGCTCGCGCGCGGCGCGGAGGAGACGGCGCTGCTTCTGGAGTGTCATGCTCTCGAGCGGCCCGTCGAACGCGCCCTCGCCGCGAAAGCGCACCTCGACGATCGCGACGAGTTCGCCCTGCTGCGCGACGATGTCGAGCTCGAGCGGGCCTAGCCGGCGGTTTCGCCACAAAATGTCGAAGCCGGCGCTCACGAGGGCGCCGGCCGCGACGTCCTCCGCTGTTCGCCCGATGATCGTGGTCGTCGGGCGCTTGGGAGAGCTGCTCACGGACGGCCCATCGGCCGCTGCCGTGAGCGGTTGCTTACTTTGCGAGCTCGGCGTGCATCTGGTCGCGGACGCGCTTGATCTTCTCGATCGCCGCTTCGCTCGCGCCGCTGGCCCTCGCCTCTTCCATCGCCTGTTCGAGGACCTTCACTTCTTCCGCCTGGCGCGCCTTCAGCTGGTTGACCATCGCCTGGAAGACCTCGAAGAAGTCCTGGAGCTCGTCGCCCTTGCGCGGCTTACGGTTGAAGTTGAGCTTTCCGTCGCCGACCTGCCGGAGCAGGTTCTTCATCATGTGAATGGGTCCGACGACCTTGTGCGTGAAGAAGATGCCGAGGACGCCGATGAGGAGAACGAGGAGGACGAGCGCCCCCACGATCGTGATGCCCATCCGGCTCTGCTGCGCGCGTGTCTCGATCGCCTGCGCCTGCAGCTCGTCCTTCTGCTTCTGGAGCTCGGCCGCTTCCTTCTTCGCCTTCGCCTGATACGTGGTCATCAGCTCGGGCGAGTCGGCCGCCTCGGCGAGCATCTTCATCTGGAGGAGCTCGGAGTTGACGCGGTTCTGCTCGATCGCCTTCTGACCTTCGGCGATGACGGTCTCGGTCTGCTCGGTCACCTTCTTGCTCGTCTGGAACAAGAAGACGCCCATGAGGGCGCTGATCGCGAGCGCGACGATGATGATGCGCCCCGTCCACTTGAGCTGGAACTTGGCGTCCAGAAGGTAGTTCTTGAGGCTCCGCTTGTACTTGACCGGAGGGGCCGCGGGGGTGGCTGAAGTCGTCATGACATTCCTCTCACAAGAACGCCTGTGCGTTCTGCGCGAATTGGTCGGCGGCCAGACCCGCCGCAAGATCGAAGAGTCGGTTCTCCGAAGACTTATCACCGGGCGAAACACCTTGCGCGGTGAGGGATTTGTCGACGTTTCCGAGAAGCGACTTGTTGGGGTAGTTGAAGACGCCGAGCTTGACCTTCACCTTCAGGTTGCCGTCGACGTAGTTCGCCTCGACCGCGATCGCGAGGTAGAAGCCGCCCTTCAGGTGACGCTCCTTCATCACGCCGCGCGCCTTGTCCGCCGACTCGTTCGGCGGCGCGAGCTGCATCGTGCCCGCCGCGTCGAGCTTCGCCTTCATCGACTTCAAGACGATCTGCTCGACCTCCTGCTGACGGTTCGTCGTGTTCGCGACGTTCGACAGGAGCACGTAGTACTTCGCGTTCGGATTCTGCTGGATGGGATCGCCACTGCCGCCCGCCGCGTTGATCGTCTCGATGGCGCGGGTAATGGCCACCTTTACGGCGTCGCTTGGCTCGGTGGACTGCCGCCCGTTCAGGCAATCGAGCGAGCCCGGACGCGAGCCGAGCTTGCGGAGGCTGTTCGCTGCCTGGATGCGCACGCTCTCGTCGCTATCGGAGAGGGCACCACAAAGCGGAGGGACCGCGTCGTTGTCGTTCGCGTTCTGGAGGCCGAGCGCGGCGCCGAGGCGGACGTTCGCGTTGGGGTCCTTCAGCTTCTCGACGAACGCCTTGTGTGCGGCCGACAGCTCCGCGTGAGCAATGGATGGCGACAACGAGTACAATGCGCTCGCAAGCAGCGATGCTGCAATGACGCCCCTCCGACGGATCACAAAGGCAAAGCTATCACGCATCGACCACGCCTCCAGAACAGCTTTCTGTTCGGCATCCAGGATTCGGCAGGAAGATCGACGGCTGACAGCGCCAAAACTTCAACGGCATTGGGCCTCTAAAACGCGACGATGATGTCACCCATGAGGAGACGGCTGCAAGGATGGCATGCGTGGACGATCGTCCTTATGGCGATCCTCACGAGTGTCCTCGTCTGCGACATCTCCTCGGCCGCGCCCCTCAAGGTGCGCGTTCGCGGCGCCGCCAAAATCTCGGCGCGCGGGTGGCGTGAGCAGACGGGAGACTCTCCCGCTCGCGTCGAGCTCGTCCTCAGCGGAACGTTGAGCGACGACGCGGGTGAGGCCATTCCCAACGCCACTGTCGTGATTCGCGTCGTGCGCGAGACGGACGCGCACGACGTGCGTGTAGCCGAAGGTCTCCGAGCTGCGAGGACATGCGACAACCGCCGCGCGGCCATGCGCGTGAGCGGTCCGCGCGAGGCCCCGGAGGTCAACGCGCCGACGGACGAGGCCGGACGCTTCTGTTTTCGAGCCACGCTCGATCCCGATCGCTTCAAGGCGACGATCGTCTACGCGCCTCCCGGCGGGCGCGGCCTCGTCGACGGCTCGGAGCGACAGATCGGCTTCGATCTCTCCCGCCGCGGTCTGTCGCTTCGCTTCGATCCGGTGCCGAAGGTCCTCGAGATCGACACGCCACGCGTGACCATCGAGGCGGTCGCCCTCCACGACGACGACGAGTCCCCGCACGTCGCGCCCGGCCTCACGATCGTGCTCTCGAACGAGAAGCAGGAGATCGCGCGCGTGCCGAGCGACGGCTCTGGACGCGCGCGCTTCCTCGTCGCCGGCAGCAAGCTCGGAGCTCCCGGTGTGGGCGAGCTCAAGGCGTCGTTTGCCGGCAATCAAGACATCGCCGCAGCGACGACGGTCGAGGAGATCGAGCGCCACGTGAAGGTGTCGCTGAAGGTCCCCGCCGCCGACAAGGGCGAGCTCAAGCCGGCCATCCCCGAGGACGGCATCCCGCTGCAGGTCGAGATCACCTCGAGCCTCGGGCCCGTCGCGGAGGGCGCGGTCGAGGCACGCGTCGGTGAGATCGTCGTCGGCGCTGCGCCGGTCGAGCGTGGCATCGCGCGACTCACGCTCACGTTCGCGGCCCAGTCGAGCGAGGCTCTCGTGCGCCTCCGCTACGTACCGGCGTCGCCGTGGTTCGAGCCGACGTCGGAGCCGACGATCAAGGTGCCGATCCGTGGGCCGAGCATCCTCTCGAAGGCGCCGATCCTCATCGCCGGCATCGCGGTGCTCGCGTTCTTCCTCGTCGGTCGCGTGTCGGGCCCGAAGATCAAGCCGGAGCCCGCGCCGCCGAAGCCCGATCAGGTACCGGAGGCGAAGCCGAAGCTCGAGGTCGTGAAGGCGGCCGCACGCGGGCAGGATGGCTGGACGGGACGTGTCGTCGATGCGCACGAGGCGGCGCCGATCCAGAACGCGCGCGTCTGGGTCGAGCGCGGGACGTTCGACGGTCGGACGCTCCTCGCGAGCGCGCAGACGAATGCCGATGGGCGCTTCGAGCTGCCCGGCATCGGCCCCGCGCAGGGCGACGAGACGATCCACACCGAGGCGCGCCTGCACGCGCGCCTCTCGCAGGCGCTTCCGCCCGCCGGCGAGATCAACATTGCCCTCCTCCAGCGCCGGCGCGCGCTCCTCGCCTCCCTCGTGGCCTGGGCGAAGAAGAAGGGACCGCCCTTCGATCAGCGCCCCGAAGCGACGCCCGGCCACGTCCGCCGCGCCGCGAGCCTCGATCGCCGCGACCCCGAGACGGCGCAGTGGGCCGCCGCCATGGAAGATGCGGTGTTCGGTCCGGGTGAAATCGACGCTCGCCGCGAGGCCGAGGTCGCCAAGCTCACGCCGGGCGGCGAAAAATAGCGGCCGTCAAGGCCCCGACGCCCAAATCACCGCGTAGAACGCGGCTTTTTGGACCATCGACGCGCAAGCGCTGCGCGGCGCCGCCATCTTTGGGGTCCCGCGTCGAAAATGAGCCGCCATGAAGCCGACCGGCAACCGGCTCAGCATGATTGACCTCGTGACGCGCCTGTCGATACAAGAGGCGATCCTCGATGGACAAGCTGCCTCTCATCATTGGCGTCGTCGTCGTGGCCGTGGTGCTCGCGTACTTCTTGTTCTTCAAGAAGAAGGCGCTCCCCGAGGCTCCGACCACGACCAAGCGTCCCGAGGTCGAGACGAAGAAGGCCTCGACGCCGCCGCCCGCGAAGGCGGAGTCCGTCAAGACCCCCTCCGCACCACCACCCGACTCCGTCAAGGCGACGCCCGCGCCTTCGTCGAAGGTGCCCTCCACCAAGGTGCCGACCGGTGACGATGCCGTCACGCCCGTCGCGCCGGCCGCCGAGCCGGCCGCGGAAGCACCGCCGCCCGTCGTCTCGAAGAAGGACGTCGCCGGTCTTCGCAAGGGTCTCGCCGCCACGCGCGGAGGCTTCATGGCGAAGCTGAAGGCGCTGTTCACCGGCAAGAAGGAGATCGATCCCGCCATCATCGACCAGATGGAAGAGGTGATGATCTCGAGCGACGTCGGCGTGAAGACGACGCAACAGATCCTCGAGCGCCTCCGCGATCAGCTCAAGAAAAACGAGCTCGCGGACGGCGACGCGGTATGGGCTGCGCTCCGCGCCGAGGCCACGCGCATCCTCTCGCTTCCTTCGCCGAGCGTGCCGAAGACGGTGAAGCCGATGGTCGTCCTCATGGTCGGCGTCAACGGCGTTGGCAAGACGACGTCGATCGGAAAGCTTGCGACCAAGTGGAACGCCGAAGGCAAGAAGGTGATCCTCGGCGCCGGCGACACGTTCCGCGCCGCAGCGGTTCAGCAGCTCGAGGTCTGGGGCAAGCGCGTGGGCGCGGAGGTCGTGAAGGGCAAGGAGGGCGCGGATCCCGGCGCCGTCGCGTTCGAAGCGACGAAGAAGGCGCAGGAGACCGGCGCTGACATTCTCCTCGTCGACACCGCAGGTCGCCTTCACACGAAGGTGAACCTCATGGATGAGATCAAGAAGGTGAAGCGCACCATCGACAAGGCCTTCAGTGGCGCGCCGCACGAGACCCTCCTGGTCATCGATGCCACGACCGGCCAGAACGCGCTCCAGCAGGCGACCCTGTTCAAGGAAGCGCTCGAGCTGACCGGGATCATCCTCACGAAGCTCGACGGGACTGCCAAGGGCGGCGTCGTCCTCGCCGTCTGCGACGAGCTGAAGGTCCCCGTGAAATACATCGGCCTCGGCGAAAGGGCCGAGGATCTCAGGGAATTCGTGGCAGCGGACTTCGTCGAGGCTCTGTTCGGCAAAGACGATGACGAAGCCGCGGCGGCCTGAGCCGGTAAGGAAATGAATTGCCGGGCCAAAAACATCCGTGTTATCGTGGCCTGCATCTCTGCAGTACCCCTAATTCCTCAATGTTCTTGAAGCGTTGCAAGCTGTTCGTCGCACTGTCCACAGGCCGTGGGCAATGAGTTCCAAGGGGTTCTTGATGAAGCACGCTCGAAGCTGGCTCCTTCTGGTGGTGGCGCTATTGCTGCTGCCCCAGGCTGCCTATGCGCAGCAAAAGAAGCCAGGAAAGCCCCCGGCGGCGAAACCAGCGCCGAAACCCACCCCGGGTCAGCCCACCCAACCTGCGGCAGGCGGCGACATCGAAATCGATGATCCCAACGCCAAGCCACCGGATCAGCCTGCGGTGCCCCCGCCGGGTGGCGATCAGCCCTCCACTCCCACCCCGGCCGCCGACAGCGGCGGCGGTGGCATCTGCGAGATCGATCCGACGGCCTGCCCCAAGCAGGGCGACGTCGCGAAGCTCGCGGGTCGGGACATCAAGGCGGACGTCTACGCCGTGCAGCAGATCTACGCGCTGCGACGTGGCCGCTTCGAGGTCAACCCGTACTGGTCGTTCTCGCTGAACGACCAGTTCGTCACCCACCCGGGTCCGGGCCTCGCCGTGAACTACTACCTCACGAACGTCCTCGCGGTCGGTCTGAACGGTACGTACTACCAACCCTTCAACGGCGACGCAGACTTCAACTTCGAGAACCGCCGCGCGACGCGCCTGGCGGTCCCGCTGAACGAGTACCTCGCCGGCTACGCCGTGAACTTCACGTACGTCCCGATGTACGGCAAGTTCAGCGGCTTCTCGAACTTCATCTTCCACTACGACGGTTACCTCGTCGGCGGCGTCGGCGGCCTCTTCACTCGCCCCATCGCCGTCATCGACCCGGACAACCGCAAGTTCGACTACGAGCACCGCATCGCGTTCAACGTTGGCTTCGGTCTCCGCATCTTCTTGAACCGCTGGTTCTCGATCATCGGTGAAGTGCGCGACTACATCTACATCGAGCAGCTCGAGAACGTGAACGTCGCCGCCACGCAGCAGGAGCAGGTCAACAAGAACACGTGGTTCGGCGAGAAGCCGCTCACCAACAACGTCCAAGCTCAGGTCGGCATCAGCATCTTCCTGCCGTTTAGCTGGGAATACAGGTTGCCGAAATGAGCTCGCACAAGGCAATGAAGCGAACCTCTTCACGCTTTTCGAAGCTCGCCGGTCGGTGCCTCCTCGGGCTCGCCGTCGCGCTCGGGGCGATGGTGGCGGCTCCTTCCGAGGCGCAGGCCCAAGAGATTCAGCTCACGGGTCCGCTCGTCGGTCAGCCCGCCGTGCGCCACCTCCGTCTCTACCGCGAAGGTCGTGCGGAGCTCGCGGTGGGCGGTGGCTTCACTCTCCTCGACGAGTACAAGCGCACGATCTTCATCTCGGGTCGTCTCCAGTACAACATCTTCGACTGGCTCGGCGTGGGCGTCTTCGGCGGCTTCTCGCCCGACGCGCTCAGCCTGAACACCGACCTCGCCGACAAGATCGACGACACGCCGGCGCCGCGCAACTCGCGCACCGCGGTCAACCTCCCCGCCACGGCCGGCAAGCCGGACTTCGGCGACCAGGCGGGCAAGCTCGGCTGGATGGCGACGCCGCAGCTCACGTTCAGCCCGTTCCGCGGCAAGCTGGCCCTCTTCCAGAAGCTGTTCGTCGACACCGACCTTTACATCCACGGCGGCGTCGCGTTCGTCGGCGTGAAAGAGCGTGCGGACTGCGGCGGCTCGGCGGCGAAGGCCTGCACGTCACAGGACAGCTTCGCGCAGCAGAGCCGGGTGGCCATCGCGCCGTCCTTCGGCCTCGGCCTCTCGCTCTACCCGAGCAACTTCATCAGCATCAACGTCGAGTACCGTGCGTTCCCGTTCTCCTACAACAAGGGCGGTTTCGACTCGCGCGGCGCAGGCCCGGATGCTTCGTTCCCGGACAACAAGATCGACTCCGAGGACCGTACCTTCAAGTTCAACCAGATGATCTTCGTCGGCGTCGGCTTCTACCTGCCGACCAAGCCGAAGGTCAGCGAATAACTGGTATCGTGACGAGGGCGTATGTCTGAGACGCTCTCGCAGACACGCCGAGATGACCTCTCGGCGGATGAGGGCGGCTCCACGGAGGAGCCCGCCCTCTACGTCGTTCTGGAGGGGGAACGCGCGCTCTCCGGCGGGATGCGCATCCCGCTGAACGGCATCGACGAGCTACGGCTCGGCCGTGGTGTCACGCGGACCTTCGCCCTCGGCGACGGCAAGAAGGCCAGCCTCGAGATCCCCGACCCTCGCATGAGCGGCAAGCACGCTCGCCTCGTGCGTGAAGAGGGCGGCTGGCTCATCGAGGACACCAATTCCACGAACGGCACGTTCGTCGAGGGCAAGCGCACGAGCCAGGCGCTCCTCGAGGAGCCCACCGTGATCACGCTCGGCGCGACGTGCCTCATCTTCGAGCCCGCGGAGCAGGTGCCGGACACGATCAAGACCGTCGTGGTCGACAGCACCTCGCTGAAGTCACGACCGCGTGGCACGGCCACGCTCGTACCGATGGTCGAGAGCGCGATGCCTCGCCTGGTGCGCGTCGCGATGTCGAAGCTCTCCGTGCTCCTCCTCGGCGACAGCGGCGCCGGGAAGGAGGTGCTCGCACAGACGATCCACAAACTGTCCGGGCGCAGCGGGCCCTTCGTCGCCATCAACTGCGGGGCGCTCGCCCCTACCCTCGTGGAGAGCCAGCTCTTCGGCCACCTGAAGGGCGCGTTCTCGGGCGCGATGAAGGACGAGCCTGGCCTCGTGCGCGCGTCGAGCGGCGGCACGCTCTTCCTCGACGAGATCGGCGAGCTCCCGCCGAGCGCGCAGGCCACCCTCCTGCGCGTGCTCCAGGAGAAGGAAGTGCTCCCCGTCGGCGGCACGAAGCCGGTGCCGGTGGATCTGCGCGTCGTGGCCGCCACGCTGAAGCCGATCGATCAGACCGAGACCTTCCGCAGCGACCTCTATGCGCGCATCGCCGCGTTCGTGCATCGCCTCGCGCCCCTGCGCGAGCGCAAGGGCGACATCGGCCTCATCGTGGCCGATCTCCTTCCGCGCCTCGCCGCCGAGCGCGCGCAGAAGGTCCGCTTCGCGCCGGATCTCGCGACGGCGATCGTCTCGCACTCGTTCCCCCTCAACTTCCGCGAGCTCGAGCACATCCTGTCCGTCGCGCTCGTCACCTCATCGGAGGATCTGCTCCGCCTCGAGGCGGTGGGCGACGCGCTCAAGCCCCCGAAGACCTCGAAGTCGCCCGAGGAGCCCGCGCCTTCCGGCAAGGAGGTGCTGCGAGACACGGGCAAGCACTCCCGCGCGCCGCGTGAGCTGACGGAAGACGAGCTCAAGCTGAAAGACGAGCTGGTCGCCGCGCTCACGAAGACGAAGGGCAACATCAGCGAGATCTCGCGCACGATGGGCAAGACGCGCATGCAGATCCACCGCTGGATGAAGCGCTTCGGCCTCGATCCCGAGACCTTCCGCGGCGGCAGTTAGCCCGGCGCGGCCGAAGAGACTCCTCAGCGTGCCTGATCGCGGCGCGCGTCATCCCGCGAGGGTATCGCGCTTCACGCGCATCGGGGGCGCGCCTGGTGGAACACGGCATCCGAGAGACACGCGAAGAGCGCTCGCTCTTCGCGTGCGTTCGGCGCGCCGGCGAGGAGGGCGAGCGTGTGCGGCGGCTCGTGGCCGAGCTCGTCGTCGAGCGCGGCGACCGCCGCTTCGAAGGCGTCGTCGACGGCGCGCCGCTCGTCGGCGGTGATGCGTTCGTCGAGCCACTCTGCGAGCTCCCACGAGAGGCTCGCATGACGGCTCTCGTCGACCGCGATTCCCTGCCAGGCCGTAGCGATCTCGGTGTCCGCCGCCCGCTGCGCGCGGAAGAGCGCCACCATCGCCCCGAAGGTCTCACGCACGCATCCCTCGGTGATGTTCTCGATCGCGATCTCGACCAGCGTTCGCGGCCGCGCCTCGGCCACTCGGACAGGCGCCGGTCGGTTGCCGAAGCGACGCGCGATGCGGCGGGTGGCGCGGGCGTGACGAATTTCATCCGCGCGGGCCGCGCGAAGCTTCGTGAGGAGCCCTTCCGGCGCGCCGTGGGCGCGAAGCTCGACCTCGAGCCGTCGAAACGCGACGACGCTCGCCGCCTCGAGATGCGCGACGCGCGCGAAGTAGCGGCCGAGATCGTTGCCACCCGGCGTCGCGACGGGCTCGAGCCCCTCGGGACGTCGCCCCTCCGAGACAGTGCCGTGATCGCAAATGGAGGTCACTTCGGCGACGTTCGACGTCGTCAGCGAGCCGTCGCGCGAGACCGTGACGGTGGCGGAGGACTCCCGCCCGTCCGCGCTCGCGTGCAGCATGCGCTCGACCACGTAGCCGTCGGGGGTCTCGGAGACGCGGCTTTGGTTGCCGGAGTCGCATATCCAGCATTGGTAGCGCGCCGCCTGCGCGACCGAGCCCGCCTCGTCGAGGGTGTCGATCGGCGCAAGGAACGCCGCGATTTCCTCGGGCGTCGTGATCGCCCCCACCTCGTCTCCGCGCGTGTAGACGTAGGCTCCGGTCAACGCGCCGAGACGTCGTTCGCAGTCCGAGGGATCCCCCGCGTGCGCGCACGCGACTCCCACCGGCCAGACGTTCTCCAGTGCCGGCCCTCCCGCCGGACGGCCATAGGCGACATAGTCGACGGGGATCCCCGGCTTCCACCCGTAGTGATGCGGGTAACACGCGCTTGGCGTGTGGACGGCCGCGCTCGGAGACGACGTGCGGCTTCCACCCGCTCTCCCGCCCGGCTCCGAAGTGGTACCTCCGCACGCCGCGAGCGCGGTCGTCGCAAGGGTGAGTCGCACGAGATCCGACAGGAGGCGCGGCAAGCGGGTGTGCACGCTCGCGACGCAGCAACCTGCGTGCCGCGATATCCCCTAGTCCTTTCGCGCGCCCCTCCGGAGCGCTGAGGCAGACGTTGCTCACGTTGGCACAAGGCACATGACGTGGCCGTCGCGGTCGTCGCTCGCCCAGCGAAGGAGCGGACTGTGGCGCTCAGCGCTAACGCTTCTTGATGAAGCCGCTGCCGTCGATGCTGAACTCGGGCGGGAGGACCTTGCGGATCGATTCGCGCTGGTCGTCCGGCACGGACCAGCCGCGCTCGCCCATGCCGTTCGCGATCTTCGTACGAATGCGGACGCTCTCCTCTTCGAGGAGGAGGCTGAGAAGCGCCGGGATGCTGGCGGCGTCGTTCTGCGCGAGCACGGCCACGACCGCGTTGAACTTCGCCTGGTCGTTCACGTCCTCGAGGAAGCGCTCCGTCGCCTCGCGGATCTTCGGGTGCGTGAGCTCGCCGAGGGCCTCGAGGATCTGCAGCTTCGGATCGATGAACTTCGCGTACTCGGTGTCCCAGCGCTCGAGCCAGACGAGGAGCTCCTCGACGTACTCGTCGGGCTCGAGGATCTCCTTCATCACGCGCATCGGCCAGGAGACGCTCTCCGCCTTCGCGACGAACGCGCGCACGGGCTCGATCGACTCGCGACCGGCCTTGAGGATGCCCTCGAACGCGAGCTCCTTCTCCTCTTGATCCGTGATCGAAGGGTCGGTGCTGAACGTGAAGCGGCGGAGGAGCGCCTCGACGGCGTCCGCGGTGCCAAGCTTCGCGAGCTCGTTGATCGCCTCCTGGCGATCGTAGGCCTGCGCACGCTTGCTGCCCGCGGCCTCCGCAAATTTCGCGGCCGGGCTCGACTTCTTGGTCTTGCCGTCGCCCGCGCCGTCCTTCTTGGAGCCGCCCTTGAGAAAGTCGAAGAAACCCATCATCTACTCATCTGTGCCGAGCGACCGTCGTATGCGGGGCACCCGCATGCCCGTCGCTCGGGGTTCGAACCGGGAACACGCGCCGAAGCTTCCCTTTAAGCACGCCGGGTCAGGTCGTCACGGCGAGAAGCTGAACTTCTCGGCCGTTGACCTGAACCTGGTAACGGACGGGCTTGCCGTGCTTCTGGAGCATGTCCTGCTCCATGCTCTGAATGCGCTGCTTGAAGATGTCCGGCGTGATCTGATCGGTCTGCTCGCCGAGGCCCTTCTTCGCCGCGATGTACTCGTTGTAGAGGCGCGCGTAGTACTGGTCTGCGGGCTCGCCCACGCCGGGGTTCGAGCTCGGCATGCCGCCGATGTAGCTCGGATCGATGCCGTAGCCCTGCTGCGCCTGCCCCACCGGCGCCGGCGCCTTCGAGACGCGGCCTTCCTCGTCCGTGTTGTCTTCCTCGACGCCCATCAGCTGGTTCAGCAGCTGATCGATGCGGAAGGCGAGACCGCCGAGCTCCGCGTGATCGAGGTCGAAGCGCTTGTCGCTCTGGCCGTTGACGATGGCGAGGAGGCCCTCCTCGAGCATCGCGATCGGGCGCGAGATGTAGCTCCCGAGGAACCAGCCCGCGCCGACGACGAGGACGAGGCCAAGGACCATCGCGCCGAGGATGGAGAATGGGACCGCGTTCACGCCCTCGAGGAGCGACGAGGGCGCCACCGCGACGACCGCGGTCTGCTTGAGGCCGAAGCCGTCGAGCGGCGCCGCCGCGAAGAAGGTGTTGCCGCTGCCGCCGCCCACCGCGGTGCCGGTCTGAAGGGCGTTCTTCACGTCCGGCGTGCCGTCCTTGACGACCTTCTTGATCTCGTCGGACGTCTGCGTGCTGGCGAGCACGTCGCCGTTCGCGTTGACGACGAGGACGCCGCGGGAGTTCGCGTTCGTGCCGGTCGTCGCGCGGGTCAGCGCGTCGTTCACGTTGATGCCGAAGACGAGCATCATCACGCGACCACCGTCGTCGCGGACGGGCGCCCACGACGCGACGTACTGGTCGCCGCGCTTCGGGTCCATCCACACATCGGAGCCGGGGGCGCTCTTGGAGAGCGCTTCCTTGAACGCCGGGTAGAGCGCCGCGAGGTCGTCACCGCGACCGACATCGGTGCCGTTGCGGCCGATCTGTTTTCCGGTCGACTCGACCACCGCGACCATGGCCGGCTTCAGGCCAATGGCGCCGACCGACTGGTTGGCGAGCTGCTCCGAGATCTCGCGGGCAGCGGCCGCGCGGGCGTCCGGCGTGGCCTTGCCGAGGTTCGCCTTGATGGCCGGCTCGGACGCCTTCGTCGCCAGCCAGCGCTCGGCCCGCAACCCGTCGAGCTGGAGCCGTGCGGCGATGCCGAGGGCGTCCTGCTGGGCGCTCTTCTTGAGCTGGTCGGTGCTGCTCGTCGCGACCGACAGCTGCGTCTTCACGATCGCGAAGGCGAGCAGGCCCACGATGAGGACGATCACGGCGTTGACTGCGATGATCTTGTTTCGCATTCGGCTCTCGTTCCGTCCCCACGGCGTGGGGTTCCACGACTCAGCGGAAGACCTCGTTACACCACACGAGCCCTATCCGTTCGTTCGCGAGACGCTATCATCCTGCGCACTTCTGCGGCAACCCATGACTGACGCGCTTCTCCTTTCGGATCCGCGGTTTTTCCAGCATCGCTCGGCGGCCTACCACCCGGAGCGGCCGGAGCGACTCGATGCGGCACAAGCGGCGATCGAGCGCGCCCGCGGGAGCGGCCTGACCTTCGCCCCGGTGGCCCCCCGTGCGGCCACCTCCGAGGAGCTGGCGCGCGTCCACAGCCCCAAGTTCCTCGAGTGGATGAACACCCTCCGGGGCGAGGAAGGCTATATCGACGCAGATACTTACCTGGCACCGCAGAGCATCGCCGTCGCGGAGCTCGCCGCGGGCGGCACGGTGGCCCTGGTCGACGCCCTCCTCGACGGCCCGGTGAAGCGCGGGATCGCGCTCGTCCGCCCGCCCGGGCATCACGCGCGGCCCGATCAGGCGATGGGGTTCTGCCTCTTCAACAACGTCGGCATCGCGGCCGCCCATGCCCGCGCTCGCGGTCTGTCACGGGTCGCGATCATCGACTGGGACGTGCACCACGGCAACGGCACCCAGGAGATGTTCTACGGCGACCCGAACGTCCTCTACGTGTCCACCCACCAGTTCCCGTTCTACCCCGGGACGGGCGCGGTGCTCGAGACGGGCGAGGGCGACGGGAAGGGCTTCACCGTGAACGTCCCGCTCACCGCGGGCGGCGGCGACGCGATCTACCGTGGCGCCTTCGAGCGCGTGATCCTGCCCACACTCGAACAGTACCGGCCGGAGCTCGTCATCATCAGCGCGGGCTTCGACGCCTCCGCGCGCGACCCGCTCGCCGAGATGGCGCTCTCCGCCGACGCGTTCGGCTGGATGGGCCGCGCGCTCCGCCGCGTCGCAGACGCCTCCGCGGGCGGGAAGGTGCTCCTCGCCCTCGAGGGCGGCTACGACCTCGTCGCGCTCGAGTCCGGGCTCCTCGCCGCGACACGCGCGATCACGGAGGGCACCGCGGTCGAGATCGCGCGCACCGTCGATCACTCGGACCTCGATCGCGCGGCGGGCGCGGCCAGGCAGGCGTGGAAGATCTGATTTCTCCGACCGGCCGACCTTGCCGCTGCAGGCTCAGGCCCGACGGCGTTTCCGCGCCGCCAGGACGAGGCCGAAGCCGACGAGCCAGCTCGGGTTGGTCGAAGTAGACGAGCCGTGCGGTGCGGCGGAACAACCCGCTGAGGCGGCTTCGGTCGCGCCGGACCTGCTGCTCGAGCTCTTCTTCTTCTTCGACGGCTTGTCGTCGTCTTCGTCTTCGTCATCGTCGGAGCGGCTGCTGTCGTCGTCGTCGCCGAGCTCGCTGTCGTCGTCGCCCGTCGACTGCGTCGAGGGACCCGTGCTGTCGTCGTCATCGCCCGCGGGCTTCGGCTCGGCCTCGAGCGGCGGGTACACCTGGAGCAGGCCCTGCTTGTCGAGCGTCGAGAGCTGGTCGGGGTAAACCTCGAGGCGATCCGGGTAGCAGTAGTTCATGATCGACATGAGGTCCCACTTGCCGATCGTCTTGTCGCCGGGCTGCGGCTTCGTGCTCGTGTCGCGGTCGGGGCACGAGCTCGGCGTGTCCTGCCGCTCCTGCTCGTGGAAGAAGCCGAGCGCGTGACCGAACTCGTGGACGGCGACGCTGCGGTTGCAGCGATCGAGCATGTCCTGGTCCGTGTGGCAGTTCTCGAAGAGCTGATCCTGGAGCTGGAGGTCGAGGACCATGCCGTCCTTCATGCCGTCGAGGCTCTTGCCGAAATCCTGCACGTGCGGGCCGTTCTCGGTGTCGAGGCGCGAGACGATGTGGATGCCCGGAGAGCTCGTCGTGCACTGGCCCCAGCCCGTGAAACGGATGCTCGAGTCGGTCTCCCACGCCTTCTTCACGGAGTCTTTGATGATCTGCTTCTCGTGCGTGAAGCCGGACATCTCCCAGCACACCGGGATGTTCGACGGGTCGGGCCAGAGGAGGGTCGTCCCGACGAAGAACTTCTCTTGGATGGAGCCGTTCGTGTTCACACCGACTTCGACCTTCTGGACCTCGGCCGAGTCCTTCGCGCAACCGGAGGCGGTCGCGAGGAGGAGAGCGGTGCCGAGGGCAGCCAGGAGCTTCGTCGTCATGAGAGGTGTCCGGAGCAGGTGTCATGCCCAGACCCCGATCACCCCACGAACCCCGGATCCTCGCGAATCCGACCCTGCGATTTCGCGATCGTCAGACACCAGGACCGGTCGTCCGAGCGCTCAGGGGTGAGCGCGAAAGGTGCGACGGGGTAGGACAATCCCGCGACCTCACGCGCCTCGAACGAAAACGCCCCGCGGAGGCGCGAGGCGTTTCTTCTTTCCGGGGTGACCGACGGGAATCGAACCCGCGACAACCGGTACCACAAACCAGCGCTCTACCAATTGAGCTACGGTCACCGTGCGTAACGACGTGAGGTTAGCCCGGTAGGTCGCGCTTGTGAAGCGCTTTGGGGCCTCAGAGGGCCAGGCCCTTCGCGAAGTCGCTCCCGATCTGGGTCTTCACCTTCGCGACCTCCGCGGCTGCGTCCGTCATCACCCCGACCTCGCGGTTCGTGTCGAGGGCGTTCTGCGTGAAGTTCTGCGAGCCGACGTACGCGCGCTCGCCGTCGACGACGATGGCCTTGGCGTGACAGTCCGGGCTCTTCAGCGAGTGGAGGGGCACGCCTGCCGTCTTCAGCTTGCCGATGACGGTGACCTGCGCGTTCGTGTCGCTCACATCACCGTCGATGACGACGTGGACGTCGAGCCCCGCCTTGTGCTGCGCGATGATGGCGTCGACGAGCGTGCGATCGGACAGGGACTGCACCTCGACGTCGAGGCTCTTCTTCGCCGAGCGGATCAGGGCGGCGAGGTAGTCACGCGGGCTGCCGTTCGAGTTCGCGGCCGCGGGGGAGATGACGAGCTTCGACGCCAGAGTCAGGGCCTTGCCGTCGTGATCGGCGGCGAAGATCTTCTCGAGCGCCGCGACGTCGTCCGGATCGGAGTCGGTCGCGATGTACTCGCGGTTCGTCTTCGGGCTCGACACGGTGAGGTTCATCGTCATGATGATGGCCTTCTTCGCGTCGATCACGATCGTCTTGGCGTGCGTGTACGTGTACTGATCGCTCGCCCAGACTACGTCGACACCGCGCACCATGAGCGCATCGAACGCGTCCGTGTTGTCGCCGCCGTTCGGCGGGAACTTCCGGTTGAGGACGACCTTCACCTCTTTGCCCGCGTCCTTCAGGTCACCGAGCGCATCGATGATCTTGTCGTCGGTGAGGAGGTAGATCGTCATGTGCACGCTCGTCTGCGCGCCCTTGATCGCGTCGAGGAGCGCCTTGCCGGAGTCGGTCGGCTGCACCTGGATCGTGACGTCGTGGCTCATCACGAGGTCGACGGTCTTCGGGTTCGGCGTGCCCGCCGTGTCGTCGTCGTCGCCCGTCGCCGTGGTGTCGTCGTCGTCACCGGCGGCGGAGCCGGGGGTCTTCTTCTTCGTACCGCCCGACGTGGACGGCGCGTCGTCGCCGTCCGTCGCAGACGGGATCGCGCCCCCGGGCGAGGTGCCGTCCGGCGTTCGCACGAGATCGGCGGAGCCACACGCGGCGAGGAGCGCGGCGACCGCAAAGAGGTACCATCCAGGCCGCGGCACGGCCCTACATTGGCTGACGAGGCCGGATCGGCAACCCGAATGATCGAGGAATCGGACGACTGGCTCGAAAAGAGACTCTCCCCGCGCGAGCGGACCGAGCCGGAGGCAGAAAGGCGTCTAATTTCCGAGGCTTTACTCCTCGAGAAGCTCGCGCCGCTGGGGGTGAGCCCGCGCCTCCTGGCGCATGGAAGAGACGCCCGCGGGCCGTGGCATCGCGTCGAGCGGGTCCGCATGCCGACGCTCGCTGCGCGTATCGAGCGCGGGCCGAGCGACGCGGCCTGGGTCGAGCGCGCCGCCGTCGCCGTGCTCGGCGCGCTCGCCGCGCTCCACGAGGCCACGGACGAGCTCGGACCGCTCGGCGTCGTGCACGCGGACCCGTCGCCAGCGAACATCGCCGTCGACGAGAGCGGCGAGCGCGCCGTGCTGCTCGACTTCGATCTCGCGTGGTGGCGCGAGAGCGCACCGCCCGCGGACGGGGCGTTTCGCGGGACGATCGGCTACGTCGCCCCCGAGGTCGCGCGCGGCGAGCGGCCGACGGTTCGGAGCGATCTCTTCTCCGTCGGCGCGTCGCTCCTCCACGCGCTGACCCGCGAGCGACCGCGTCCGGGCGACTCGTTTCCGGCGCTCCTCGCGATGGCCGCCGAGTCCCCCATCGCCGTGCCGGCCCAGACGCCGGAGGTCGTGCGTCGCTGCCTCGCATTCGACCCGTTTCTCCGTCCCGCCTCTGCTAAAGAAGCGGCATGTCCGCTGCCGGCAACCTGAGGCCCGACACGCTCTGCATCCACGCGGGGCAAGAACCCGATCCGAACCACGGCGCCGTGATGACGCCGATCGTCCTCGCGAGCACGTTCGCGCAGGACGGTCCCGCCGTGTTCCGCGGTCCGTACGACTACTCGCGCGCCGGCAACCCGACGCGCACCGCGCTCGAGGGCTGTCTCGCTGGCCTCGAGGGCGCGAAGCACGGCCTCGCGTTCGGCTCGGGCTGCGCCGCGACGACCGCGCTCCTCATGACGCTGAAGAGCGGCGACCACGTCCTCTGCAGCGACGACGTGTACGGCGGCACCTTCCGCATCTTCGACAAGGTGATGAAGCAGTGGGGCCTCTCCGCGAGCTTCGTCGACATGAGCGATCCGGTGAAGGTGCGCGAGCACGTCCGCCCCGAGACCAAGATGGTCTGGCTCGAGACGCCGTCGAACCCGATGCTGAAGATCATCGACATCGCCGCGCTGGCCGACGTCGCGAAGAAGGCGAACGCCACGCTCGTCGTCGACAACACGTTCGCGACGCCGATGCTGCAGCGCCCGCTCGACCTCGGCGCAACGGCGGCCGTGCACTCGACGACGAAGTACCTGAACGGCCACTCCGACGTCGTGGGCGGCGCAGTGCTGACCTCGAACGACGAGCTCGCCGAGAAGGTCCGCTTCCTCCAGAAGTCGACCGGCGGCGTCCCTTCCCCGTTCGACTGCTACATGGTGCTGCGCGGGTTGAAGACGCTCGGCGTACGGATGCGCCAGCACGTGAAGTCGGCCGAGACGCTCGCAGCGCACCTCACGAAGCAGAAGCTCGTGTCGAAGGTCTTCTACCCCGGCCTCGCCGAACACGGCGGCCACGCCGTCGCCGCGAAGCAGATGAAGGGCTTCGGCGGCATGATCACGTTCGACCTTCGCGTCGGCAGCAAGGGCACCGCGCCCTCCGCCGCGTTCCTCAAGGCGCTCCAGATCTTCACCTGCGCGGAGAGCCTCGGCGGCGTCGAGTCGCTCGCGGAGCTGCCGGCGATCATGACCCACGCCTCCCTCACGGCGGAGGCCCGCAAGGAGCTCGGCATTGGCGACGGGCTCATCCGCCTGTCGGTCGGCCTCGAAGACGTCGACGACCTCCGCGAGGACCTCGATCGCGGGTTCCGCGCCATGGAAGCCGCGCTCTGAGCGGCTTTCAGGCGCGTTTTGCGCGCAGTTTCGGAAATGGCGCCCATGTGTGCTAGAGTTTGATTGCTTTCCGTGCGGCGCCGCCGCATCGATAGGGCCGCCTTACTTCCGGAGTCTCCGATGTCCCGAGTCAAGCACGCGATTGTCAGCCTGTTCGCCCTCAGCACCATCGCCGTCTTGAGCGCGGCCTGCGAGGAAGAGACCAGCGCGAAGCCCCAGGTCATCTTCACCGGCGCGACGAAGGAAGTCGGCAAGGACTGCCGCGACAGCCTCACGAACTTCGAGGTCGGCGACTTCGGAAACCCGAACGCGAGCCCGCCACAGGCGTCCGTCTCGGTCCCGACGGGCGGGGCCTTCGGTCAGGGCAACGCCGACGTCTCCTGCTCCGTCACCCCTGCGGGCGCGGACACGTTCAACGTCAGCGCGACCGTCGTTCTCTCCGGCGCGACGGGCGGCCTCTTCACCATCGAAGGCCAGTTCAAGACGACCGGCGATCAGACGGCGTCCGTCCGCATGAGCGGTAAGCGCTCCGCGAACTCCTACCGCGACACCGACTCCTGCGTCGTGAAGTACAGCGAGCAGAACATGGGCGTCGCCGCCGGCCGAGTCTGGGGCGTCGTCACCTGCACGAACGCGATCAACGGCGCCGACTCGAACCGCGCGTGTGGTATCGACGCGCAGTTCCGCTTCGAAAACTGCGTCCAGTAACGAGCGCGGTCAGTTGGGCGCGCGGCCGGGTCCGCCGTCCATCGACATGAGGAGTGCCTCGACCTCGATACGCGTCTCGAGCTCCGGCTTGGCGCGGAGGAAGGCCTCGAGGTGACGGCGCGCGCTGACGTTGTCACCGCGCGCCAGGTACGCGAGGCCGATCGCGTAGAGCACCTCGCCGTCCGTCGGCGCTTGCTCGAGCGCGACGAGCCCGTTCTGCACCGCGCTCTTCGTGTCCCCGAGCTTCCGGAGCACGTGCGTGAGGGCCACCCGCGCGCCGAGATGCTGCGGGGCGAGCTTCAGCGTCGCGAGATACGCGTCCCGCGCCGGCTGCATCTCGCCGACCTCGTACATCGCCTGCCCGAGGTAATAGAAGGCGTAGTGATTCTCCGGGTCACGGTGCAGAACCTGTCGAAGCTCCTCGAGCGCCTCCTTGTAACGCTCCTCGTGCAGGAGCTCCGTTGCTTCCTCGACTGCGGCCCATCGTTCGGCGTCGCGATCCATCGTTTCCGACTACTGTAGCGCGCCAATGGCGCCAGGGGCTCGTCACGGATCCGGGGCGTCGCGTCACGCGAGCCGTCCCTCGGGTGTGATCGCCCTCGTCCTCGCCTGCGGCCTCGCGGCGGCCTTCTGGATCCCTTCGATGCCGGTCGGGCGCGGCTGGTTTCCGGTCCCGCTCGACGACGTGTACATCCACTTCGACTACGCGAAGGCCTTCGGCCAGGGTCATCCCTTCGAGTGGATCGCCGGCCAGGGCTACTCGTCCGGCGAGACCGCGCCGCTCTACGCGATCGTCCTCGGCCTCGGGTGGCTGTGCGGCCTCCGCGGTCCGCTCCTCGGGTACGGGGCCGCCGCCGTCGCGGTGCTGTCGGTCGCGTCGCTCATCGCCTCGCTCCGGCGCCTCCGTGTGCCGTGGCTCGTCGCGCTCGTGCCCTTCTCGATCGGGATCGTCGACTGGTCGCTCTTCAGCGGGATGGAAGTGGCGCTGTTCGCGGCCGTGCTCGGTCGCGCGCTCGAGGCGCTCGCGCGCACCCGCTCGCGAGCGCCCCGGCGCGAGCGCGCGCAGTGGCGCCTCGGCCTCTGGGGCATCGCGCTCGTGCTCCTCCGTCCGGAGGCGGTCGTCGTCGTCGCCGTCTTCGCGGTGCTGGCGGCGCGCGGCGCGGGCCGTCGCTCCGGCTTCCTCGCGCTCGTGCGCGCCTCCCTCCCCGGCGCGATGACGACCGGCCTCGTCGCGCTCGTCAACTGGTGGAAGACCGGTGACTACCGCTCCGCGGGCGCGGCGCTGAAGCTCCTGTCGTCGAACCCCTATTTGAGCGAGGTCGACCGTGCGCGCGTCTACGTCGAGAACCTGGTCGCGTTCTGGCTCAAGGCGGTGCGCGGCGAGCTCGCCGTCCTGCCTGCGCTCGTCTTCGTGCTGCCGCTCGTGGCGCTGCTCGGCCTCGCCACGCGCCGGCGCGCGCTCGTGGGTGCGTGCGTCTTCTCCGCGTTCCTGTGGACCGCGCTCGTGACGTGGAACGGCAACGCGCCGTACCACAACTTCCGCTACTACGTGCCGGCGCTCTTGCTCGTGAGCGTCGCCGCCTCGCTCACGTTGAGCGAGCTCCCGAGGCGCGCCGCGATCGCCGGCGCCCTCGTGCTCATCGGCATCTCTGCGCCGAAGGTCCCGGGCCAGGTCCGCTACTTCGTCACCTGCGCCTCGAACATCCGCGATCAGCACGTCGAGGTCGGGCTCAAGCTCGCTCGACTTCCGCGCGATCGCGTGGTCCTCGTCGGTGACGCGGGCGCGATCCCGTACGTGTCCGGGCTCCACGCCATGGACGCGCTCGGCCTCGGCGGCTCCGGACATCGACGCATCGCCGACGCCGCGGTGCAAGGCGAGGCATCCGTGGTCGAGGAGCTCGAGGAGATGAGCCCGGCCGATCGGCCCACGCATCTCGCGCTCTACCCGAACTGGTTCGCGAACCTCTCGTCGCGCTTCGGCCACGAGATCGACCGCGTCACGATCGCCAACAACGTCATCGGCGGCGGCCCGACGAAGGTGATCTACGAGGCGGACTGGAGCGCGCTCGACGTCCCGGGGATGAGCCTCGCGTCGAACGACGCGCTCGCGCAAGAGGTCGACGTCGCGCATCTCTCCTCCGAGCGCGAGGCACGCTACGTCTCCCCGCAGCCCCACGGCGGATGGACCACGCTCGACATCCGCGACGACGAGCACGGCCGGCGGCGCTTCGACGGAGGCCGTGTCGTCCCGGACGGCGCGAGCGAGTCGTTCGTGTTCACTCCGTCCCGCGGGTTCGATCGCCGCGGCCCCTTCGAGATCCGGATGCGCATCGACGACGCAGCGCGCGGCATCCGGCTCCGCCGCGCGAGCGGCGCGACCGGAGAGCTCGAGCTCGCGGCGCCGACCGCGGGCGTCTGGCGCATCGCGCGCATCCGTGTGCCGCAGCTCGACGCGGGCGAACGCCTCACCTTCGAAGCACACGGCGCCGAGCTCCGGGACCACCACATCTGGGTGGTAAGCTCGCCCGAATGAGTCGCGCGCCCGTCGTCCTTCCCCTGCTGGACCTCGGCGCCTTGACGAACACGTGGCTCGCCGAGGGTCAGTCTCCGAGCGCGAACGCGTCGCGGACCGCCTGCGGGATGCGGGCCGGACGCGCGGTCACGATGTCGATGTAGCCCCACGTCGTCTTCGCGCGGCACACGACGGTTCCGTCGTCGCTGCACATTTCCGTCATACGGATGCACTTGGCCGCCATCGCGCCCTCGATCCACGTACGAAGCTCGAGGCGGGCGCCGCGCACGACTGGCCGCAGGTAGTCGACCTCCTGCCGCCGCACCACGAACACGCCGCCGAGGCGCTGGTAGGCGGCGAAATCCAGGCCCACCGCGTTCGAGTGGGCGATCGCGACGTCCTGCAGCCAGCGGATGTAGGCGACGTTGTTCGCATGCTGGAGCTCGTCGATGTCGGCATCGGCGACGGTCACGAAGATGGAATGCACGGGTGGGAGGGCCATGAGGTGCGAAGCGGAGACGCTGCATATAGTTGCATCCGCGGCGCGGATCATGCTTCTTGATCAGTGAAGTCCGCATGATGAGCCCCGCCAAAGCGTCGTCGGCGCTGCGCCAGCACTTCACCGAGACCATCTCGACGTTCCGTGAAGTGGTCGCGTGGCCGCTCGACGTCGCGCCCTCCGTTCCGGACGGGCTCCGCCACCAGGACGACGTGGTCGTGATGATTCATGGCTTCTTCGCGAGCGCCGGCGTCTGGCGTCCGATGAAGCGTCTGCTCGTCGAGAGCACGGGCTCGCACGTCGCGAGCTTCTCGCACGCGCCGGGCGCCTCGGTCGACCGGATCGCGCGGTCGCTCTCGCGCCTCGTCGATCGCCTCCCCGCCTCGTGCCGCGTCCACCTCGTCGGGCACAGCCTCGGCGGCCTCGTCGCGCGCTACTACGTGCAGGAGCTCGGCGGCCACACGCGCGTCTCGCAGACCATCTCGCTCGGCTCGCCCTTCGGCGGCACCGTGCTCGCGCATCCCTTCCCGTTCCTCGTCGGTCGCGATCTCTCGCACCGCTCGCCGCTCCTCGCGCGCCTCCGCGCCCGCGCCCACGAGCACGACGTACCGCACACGTCGTTCCTCGGCGACGGCGACCTCATGGTGGTCCCTGCCGAGAGCGCGGTCTTCCCGCGCGGCGACGTGGTCGTGCTCCAGAGCTGCGGCCACAACACGCTCCTCTTCCACCGCGAGGCGATCGCCCGCGTGGTCGATCGCGTGCGCGCGGTGCAGGAGACGGCGAAGCGCGAACGCGCCGCGACGTGAGCGAACAGCTCTTCCGGCGTCACATCCGCGCGCCCCGCGCCCGCGTCTACGCCGCGGTCGTCACGCTCTGCGAGCGTTAGCGAGCGGTCTCCGGGAGATCGTTCGCGGCGGTGTAGGAGCCGTCGCGCTCCTGCTGCTTCGGGTCGGAGAGGAGCTGCTCGCGCCAGGTCACGCCCGGCGGAGAGGCATCGATCCAGTGGTAGCTGCGCTCGCGGACGTCGACATGCACGTACTGCGTCTTCGGATGCGTGTAGATGCCGATGCCCGCGCGCGGGTACGTGCGGACGTACTTCGCGAGCTCCGCCGCGCTCACGCCTTCGAGCTTGAAGTCGAGCGCCTCGCCCGAGCCGTGCTTGCCGTGCGCGCCCTTGCGCGTGCCGCTCACGATCGTCATCGCAGGCGCGCGTCCGTCGGCGGAGAAATGGTAGGCGGCGCGGAAGGCGAGCTGGACGAGACGGTTGTCGAGCGGCCCATCGGAGCCGTTCACGACCGTCATGAACTCCTTCATCGCCTCGAGGTCGAGCGAGCCGCGATCGCTGTAGAGCCGGAACGAGCCCTTCGCGCCGGTGTTGTTGTTGGTGACCGAGACGCTCGGGAGCGAGGCGCCCCACGCGGGCCGCTCCTTCGCGGGGACGAAGTGCCAGTTCGCGGGCGGCGGCTTCGGCGGCGCCGCCATCGCGGGGGCCGGCGGCGCGATCGACGGCGTCTTCTTGGCCGGCGCCGCGTCGACGACGCCCGAAAAGAGCACCGTCGCCAGCGCTGCCGCGCCGATGGCGAGCATGCGGGTCGTCACGGGGCGCGGTCGCGGCGAAGCGGAGGCCGCGACGACCGACGACGCCGGCGCCAGGGCCGCGACGCGCGCCCGGCGGACGCGCTTCGTTCGTCGTTTTCGGCGGCGCGCCATCCCCTCGAAACGTACCGCCTCTTGCTGCCGACCCGCCACAAGACTACGTCCCGCTGAACAGATGGCCTCCCACGTCGCCCGTCCGCCCCGCCGCATTCGTGTCGCACGGGCGCTCGTATCCGCCGCGATTCTCGGCAGCGCGTGTATCCTACATACAGCGCCCGCGCAGGCGGACATCACGTCGTTCCTCTCCGCGGGCGGCGGCTACTCCATGCAGCGTGACGGCGTCGCGAAGTCGAACGACGGTGGTGGGACGGCCAGCTTCGCCATCGGCGTGGGCACGGACCCCATCCGCAAGGTCGTCCTCGCGGGCATGTTCCGCAGCACGACCGCGTTCGGTCTCGGCACCGACCTGAGCCTGGCCGCTCGCGTCTCGACCGGCGGCTTCGCGCGTGGCGACTGGGGCCTCGCCCTCGACTTCGGTCCCGGCTGGCGCTCCAACGGTGACGGCCAGTACGGCAAGTGGCCGCTCTTCGCGCAGGTCACCGGCGGTGCGCCGTGGGGCGTCCAGCTCGGCGTCGGCGCGCAGTTCCTCAAGCTCGGCGGCGACGATCCCTCCGCCGTCGGCTTCATGGCCGTCCTCGAGCTCGATCTCCTCCGCCTCACCGTCATGCGCCAGGGCTCGAGCGACAAATGGTGGCCCAACCCCGCGCCCGCGGGCGGAAGGATGGCGGCCAAGCTGCCGGCGCTCGCTGGCCTGCTCTGGTGAGCGGCTCCCGTGGGCGACGATCAGCTCGGTCTGTTCGGAGGCGCTGACGCTCCGCAGATCGAGCCGGTCATCCACGACGAGGACCGCGAGCGCGCGGCGAGGATCCCGTCCTTCATCCGCTTCGGCACGAGCAGCTGGTCCTTCCCGGGATGGAAGGGCATCGTGTGGAAGGGCGCGCCCACCGAGGCGGAGCTCGCGCGGGGCGGCCTCGCGGCGTACGCGCAGCAGCCGCTCTTTCGCACCGTCGGGCTCGATCGCACGCACTACCGCCCGCTCCGCGACGAGGACCTCGCGAGCTACCTCTCGCAGCTCGAGCTCGCTCGCGCGAAGGCGCCGGACCTGCCGCCGTTTCGGGTCGTGTCGAAGGTGTGGAACGCGGTCACGAGCGCGGTCGTGGGGGGCGCGCCGAACCCGCACTTCCTCGACGCGAACGTCTTCCTCTCCGAGGTGCTTGCGCCGTACTCGCGTGTCGGAGCGAAGGGGCCATTCGTGTTCGAGATCACGCCGATGCCTCCAAACACGATGGACGCGCGCACGTTCGAGACCAAGCTCGACGCGTTTCTCTCGCGGCTCCCGGGCGGTCATCGCTGGGCCTTCGAGCTTCGCAACGCAGACCTCTTCACGCCGCGCTACCTCGACGTCTTGCACGCGCACGGCGCGTCGCATGTCCTCAACTACTGGACCGCGATGCCTTCGCTACGCGTGCAGATGAAACAGGTGAAGCGGCTCGCGCGCTTCGTGGTCATGCGGCTGATGCTCCCGCCCTTCACGAAGTACGAGACGCGAAAGGCCGATTTCAGGCCATTCCATGAGCTGCGCGAGATCCAGTCCGACATGCGTGACGATGTCGTAGAGATCCTAAGAGCCTCGGCAGATCATGGAAGTAGCGAGGCCTTCGTGCTCGTGAACAACAAAGCCGAGGGCAGCTCACCGCTGACGATTCGCGCCTTGGCCGACCTGACGATCCGTGCGTTCGGGCGCTAAGCTGTACGCCTATGCTTCGCCCGCTTCTCGCTTGTGCCACGGCAAGCGCGCTCCTCTTGCTCCTCGCTGCGTGCTCTCAGAAGAGCGCCGACGGTGACGTCACGAACCCCGAGGCGCCGCCCGCCACCGAGAGCAACCAGACGACCACCGAGAAGAACCCGCAGAGCACGCCGAACGACGCGCCCGACGGCACCGAGACGCCGATCGACATCGGCAACCCGAACCCCGGCACGACGTCCGGCGATCCCGCGACGCCCGACCCCGGCGTCTCCGACAAGGTCGACTTCAGCGACGTGAAGATCACGGTCAATGGTGAGGCCCGGCACTACGTGCTCGCGGTGCCCAAGAACTACGACGCGAACAAGGCCTACCCGCTCGTCATCGCGCTGCACGGCGATGGCGGCAACGCGCGCGGGTTCGTCACGGACTCGAAGCTCACGGCGGCGACGGGCGATCAGGCGATCGTCGCGTTCCCCGATCAGGTCCTCGACCTCTTCACGTCGTATTACGACAACAACGATCAGCGCCTCGTCGCGGCGACCATCATCCAGGTGAAGAAGAACCGCAACATCGACGGCGGCAAGATCTGGGGCTTCGGTCACAGCAAAGGCGCCTTCATGTTGAGCGAGATGGGCTGCCGCAAGCCCGGGCTCTTCACCGCGTTCGCGTCGTATGCGGGCGGTGCGCCGCAAGAGCAGAACGACAACGGCGAGCCCGACTGCCCCGACGCGCAAGGCCTCCCCTTCCTCGTCATGGCCGGCGAGAACGATCCCGACTTCCCCGGCATCCAGTTCCAGGCCGACTACTGGGCCGGGATCGCGGGCTGCTCGACGAGCAAGCAGAGCACGACGCAGGGCACCGCCCCCGCTGCGTGCCAGCAGTACAAGGACTGCCAGCACCCCGTCGTCTTCTGCAAGGTGCAGGGCTTCGGCCATGCGCCGATGTACCCGAGCGCGGCGACCGACACCTGGAAGTGGTTCAACTCCCTCTGATCCGCGCCGCGCTCACGACGACGGAATCAAGGGGCTTTGGCCGGCGCGGGCGGCGGCGCCTCGGGCGTCGCGCGCTCCTCGTTCTGCTTGATCGAGTAACGCACGAGCGCGCGCAGGACCTGGTTCCGCTCGACGTTGCCCACGAGCGACTTGATGTCCTCGTAGACGCTCGGGTCGACGAGGAGCGCGCCCACCGTCCCGCGGCCGGCCTTCATGCCCGCGACGATCTCGCGAAGGTCGTCGCTCATCGCGTTCACGTTGCCCATCAGCTTCTGCGTCTGGTCGTCGCCGTAGATCACCGCGTGCGCGAGGCCGTTGCCCGTACGCACCGCCTCGAGCGATTTGTTCACCTCGGTCAGGGTGCCCGCCGTCGACCGGGCCAGCTGATCGTCGTAGACGACCGCGTGCGCGAGGCCGGGCCCCGTCTTGATCTGCGTGGTCAGATCGCGCGCGTCGCTGGTGATCTTGGCGAGGTTCGCGCTCGAGGCCTGCAGGTTCACGAGGATGCTGTCGACGCGACGCGCCTCCTCCGGATCGAAGATCAGCTTGTGCGCGAGGCCGTCACGCAGCGCCACGCCGTCGAGGATGAGGCGCAGCGAGCTCATCGTGCCGTGGAGATCCTCCTTGAAGCGCTCGTCCGCGATGCCTTCCACGGCGCGCTGGAGGTCCTTCATCACCACGCGCGCGTCCGCCGCCACCTTCGTCGCGTCGCCGATCGGATCGCCCGGCGGCGCGGTCGCGAGCCAGCCTTCCGGCGGGACGAGGGCGTTCGGGTCCTTGCCCTCCTTGAGCAACGCGTCGGCGCGGGCCTTGTCCCACCTGAGCTGGACCATCTTGTCGCCGAGGAGGCCCTTGCCGTCGATCGTCGCCAGCATGGCCTGCCGGACACGGCCGGTCTCTTCCCTCACGATCGACAGCGTGACGTAGACCTTCGTGTCGTCGATGTTCTGTGGCTTGTGCTCGACGGCGGTGACAGTGCCGATGTCGAGGCCGCCCATGCGGACGACGCTGCCGGGCTTCAGGCCCACGACATCCTCGTAGGCGGCGTGGTAGACGACCTTCCGGTCCCACGCGCGCCGGTTCTCACCGATCGTGAATACGGCGATGCCCGACAGGACGATACCGAAGAGGACGAAGAGCCCGACCCGCAGCGTGCGCGCAGAATTCTGCTTCACGACGTCGAGAGTAGCACCGACACGTCCTCGTTCTCCGGCGCCTTGCCGTCGATGAAGTCCCGCACATAGCGGTCGTCCGTGCGACGAAAATCCTCGGGCGTGCCCTGCATCAGAAGCCGTCCCTTGCCGAGCATGACGATGCGATCCGAGACACTGAACGCGGTGCCCATGTCGTGCGTGACCACGAGGCTCGTGAGCCCCAGCTGCCGCTTGATGCTGCCGATCAGGTGGTTGATGCGCGCGGTGTTGATCGGGTCGAGGCCGGTGGTCGGCTCGTCGTAGAGGAGCACCTCGGGATGAAGCGCGAGCGTCCGCGCCAGGCCGACGCGCTTCTTCATACCGCCCGAGAGGTCGCTCGGGCGCATCTCCTCGATGCCGGGGAGGCCGACCGACGCGAGGGACTCCGCCACCCGCTTCAGCACCTCCTCCTCCGTCATCGTCTTCCAGTGCTGCTCGCGGAGACCATACGCCACGTTCTCCCCCACCGTGAGCGAGTCGAAGAGCGCCGCGCCCTGGAACAGATACGCGATGCGCCGGCGTACGCCGTACAGATCGCCGTCGCTCATCTGCGCGACGTCGCGGCCGTCGAAGATGATCTCGCCGCGGTCGGACGCGATGAGGCCGATCAGCATCTTCAGGAGGACGCTCTTTCCGCTGCCGGACGCGCCGAGGATGGTCACCGTCTCGCCGCGCGCGACCGCGAAGTCGAGCCCGCGGTAGAGGACCTTCGGCCCGAACGCCTTGTGGATGCCACGGAACTGGATGAGCGGATCCGTCATGGCCCCTTGACGAAGCGATCCTTCGTCCAGACGTAGTGCCCGCGATCCGCGCACGCCTTCGTCGCGAAGGCGCCTCCGCTCTGCACGACCTGGCGGAACCGCGGATCGCCCTTCGCATTCGCGGCCATCTCCGCGATCACCTTCTTCGACCCGGCGCAGTCGTGCAGCGTCGCCGGCAGGCCCATGTGGTCGGGCATGAGGCCCTCTCCCCGCTGCTCGCGCGCGAGGCATTCGCTCGGCGACATCACGAGCACGCTGCCGTCGGGCGCGCGGTCGGTCAGATCGAAGCTCTTGCCGTCCGGCGCCAACCGAAACGCGAGGTCGAGGTGATGCGCCTCGGGAAAGTCCATCGCGCCGAGCATGAGGCCCACCTGGAACACGGCCACCGGCTGCTTGTTCCGCACCACGATGCCGACGAGCCGCCGCGGCATGAGCTCCTGGATCTGCAGGACCGAACAGACGAGCGCCTCCTCGGAGGGATCGCCGACCTTGGCCGGATGGCAGTACATCTCCCCGACGCGCGCCTCCTCGGCCTTGCCGCCGAAGCGGGCCGCGTACCATGCGCTCGCCGCCTTCTCGCTCACCCCGCGCTTGCCGAGCCAGTCGAGCGCCGTCGTGGTGTCGTCCACGCTGCCCACGCCGGCGATCTCGGGATGGTCGTCGTCGCTCACCTCGTTCGGCTCGAGCGGCTTGCACTGGCTCGTCTTCGACGGCGGCTTCGGAGGTCCCGCGTCGGCGGTGAGCGGCGGCGGAGGCGGCGCGACGGCGGCGCGCTCGGAGGGCGCGGGCGTCAGGGTCTGCGCGGTGGGGGGCGCGGCGGGCGAGCACGCGAGGACGACGCCGAACCCGAGCCAGCTCCGTCGCATGCCGTTCATTTCATCAGGGCTTCGGCGGCGTGTCGCGCACGAACTGACCGTTCTTCCACGTCCACACCCCCACCTCTTGCGTGCACGCTCTCGTCAGCATCGGCTTCACGTAGCTCATCTCATCCTGGGTCTGAGGACTGTAAGGCGGGCTGCCGAACGCGGACGCGAGCGCCTTCTTGGCGCCCTCGCAGTCGTGGATCACGCCCGGGTACGTCATCGGCTCCTGCGGGTTCGGACCATACTTCTTCTCGAGCTCCATGCAGAGGCTGGGCGGCCAGATGATCACGCTGCCTTCTGGCGCGCGCGGACGAAGCTCGAACTTCGTGGGGCCATGAAGGACGAACGTGAGATCGAGGTACCTCGGGGAGTCCGCCAGCGTCCCGATGTCCATCAACACGTCCCACAGGATGACCGGTCTCTTGTTGCGCACCACGTATGCGACGAGCCGCGACGCGTTCATGATCCGTGGGTAGACGTGATGGCAGACGAGGGCGTCTTCCAGTGGATCGCCGAGCTTCGTCGTCACGCATACCTGCGGCAGCTCCGCGTTCGCTTGATGCCGTGACCGATAGAGGGCCTGCGCCGACGCGAACGTCGTTCCGCGGGCCTTGAACCACGCCGCGGACTCGACCCCTTCTGCTTCATCGAGCCCGATGATGGACGGGTGATCGTCGTCGCTGACCTCGTTCGGACCCGGGAAATGGCACGTCGTCTTCGGCGCGGGCGGGCCCGCGCTCACCACCGCGGAGGTGGACGCCTCGACGGAGCCCGTGGGCGGCGGCGGGGCCGGGGTGGCGGACCTCGTACAGCCCGCCAGCGCGAGCGCGATCAGTGCTCGTCGATGACCAGCCACACGTCGTCGAGGCAGAGCTCGCCCTTCGCGTGCTCCGTCAACTTCAGGTCGGCGATGTTGCCCGGCTTGCCGTTGATCGTGACCTTCGTGCGCGCGGGATCGAGCCTGCCGGTGACGGCCGCCTTCTCGCTGCGGATCGTGAGCGTATTCGGGTCGATCGCGGTGATGACGCCGTGAACCTTCCGCTCCGTCGAGAGCGGCTCGGCCGAGCCGAGGAGTCCAAGAGCGGAAAGCGCGATCGCGACGAGCCCAAGCTGCTTCTTCATGGCGATAACCCCGCTACTCACGGCCTCCGCGAGGGGAATCCCCCACGAGCCGCGCGGCCTCATACCACGGTTTCCGGCGGGCGCATCCAGAAACCGCGGGCGGCCGATGGGTCGCGATGGACGGTCAGGCCGGCTTGGCGCGGAGGCGCTTCTTCATGTTCGCCGTCTGCGTCCCCTTCGCGAGGCGCTTGTCGATCCACTCGGTGAGCGGGGCAGCGACGTAGATGCTCGAGTAAGTGCCAGCGACGATGCCGACGACCATGCCGAACGCGAAGTCCTTGATGACGCCCGTGCCCCAGATGAAGAACGCGAGGACGGAGAGCATCGTCGCGCCCGACGTGAGGATCGTGCGCGAGAGCGTCTCGCTGACGCTCATGTTGATGATGTCGCCGAAGCTCTTGCCGCGGTGCTTGCCCAGGTTCTCACGGATGCGGTCGTAGACGACGACGGTGTCGTTCATCGAATAGCCGACGATCGTGAGCACGACGGCGATGGTGGAGAGGGTCACCTCGCGACGGGTGAGCACGAACGCGCCGAGAACGACGAGCGCGTCGTGGACGCAGGCGAGGACGACGCCCGGCGCGAACCGCAGGTCGAAGCGGAACGCGAGGTAGATCATGATGAACACGATCGAGAGGGCGACGGCGTTGCGCGCGCTGTCGCGGAGCTGCTTTCCGGCCTTGGGACCGACCCACTCGACGCGGAGCGCGTGCTCCGGAACGGCGTCGCCAAGCTGCTGGCGGAGGACGTCCATGAGCTGGTCGCCCTTCGACTGGAGCTGGATCTCGACGCGGTGGTCGCGCTTGTTCACGACCTGCGGGTTCTTGTCGGAGACGCGGAGCTTCACGTTCGCGACGCCCTCGACCTGCTTCTTGATGACGGCGAGGTTCGGCTCCGTGTCGTAGCGGACGCCGAGCTTGTCACCGCCGGCGGAGAACTTCACCTCCGTGGCGCGGGCGTCGGGCGGGCACGCCACGTTGTCACCCTCGACGCCGTAGCAGAGCGCCTTCGTGAGGTTCGCCTTCGTCGCGTCGTCGACGGTGCTGATCTCCTGCACGCGGATCAGGAACTGACTGTCCGACGTGGGGCTCTGCACCTGGATGACGTCCGGCTCGGAGAACTGACCCGACGCCGTGACCGCGTGACGGATCTGGCCGCCGTCGGTCTTCTTCGAGAACGCGACCTCGATCTCCGTACCGCCACGGAAGTCCGTACCGTAGTTCGGACCCGGGAAATACAGGCTGATCAGCGACCCGACGGAGAGGATGACGGAGAGCGCAATCCACCACTTGCGCTGCGACATGAAGTCATAGGTTTTGTGTGACTTGAAGAACTCCATGTCAGAACTCCGCGCCGACGCTGAGACGCTTGGCCTTGGCGCCGCGCACCCAGTAGTCGAAGACGAGGCGGGTGCAGAACACGCCGGTGAACAGGCTGGCGATGATGCCGATGATGAGCGTCACGGCGAAGCCCTTGACCGGTCCCGTTCCGTACTGCGCGAGGATGAGACCGGAGATGAAGATCGTGACGTGGCCGTCGATGATGGCGGTGAACGCCTTGTCGTAGCCGGCGTCGACCGCGGTGCGGACGCTCTTTCCGCTACGCAGCTCCTCGCGAATGCGCTCGTTGATGAGCACGTTCGCGTCGACGGCCATACCTACCGTCAGCGCTAGACCGGCGATGCCCGGCAGCGTGAGCGTGCCGCTGAACGACGCGAGGATGGCGAGCTGGATGAGGAGGTTGAAGAGCACCGCCGCGTCGGCGACGAAGCCGGAGCCGCGGTAGTAGAGGATCATGAACACGAGCACGAGGCCGATGCCGGCCGCCGCGCCGATGGCGCCCTTCGAGATCGCGTCTTCACCGAGCGTGGGGCCGATGATCGACTCGTTCGAGAGCTGGATCGGCGCCGGGAGCGCGCCGGAGCGAAGGACCATCTCGAGCTTCTCGGCGCTCTTGAGCTGCTGGTCCTGATCGCCCGCGCCCATCGTGATGCTCGCGCGGCCGCCGCCGATCTTCGTGCGGATGACCGGGGCGGAGTTGATGGTGTCGTCGAGGATGATCGCGAAGCGGCGGTTCACGTTGTCGCCGGTGATCTGCTCGAAGCGATCCGCGCCCGCGGGGCTGAACGTGATCGCGACGTAGACCTCGGGGACGCCCGAGCGCTGATCGATCTGGCGCTGCGCGTCGGTAATATACTCACCGGTGACGTCGGCGCGGGCGCGGAGATAGAACGTGCGCCAGCCGTCGTCCGTCGCGCGGCCGGTGTCCGGATCGAAATCCTCGGTCTTCTCGTAGCCGACGACGTGGTCGTCGGGGACGTCGAGCGTCTTGACGAAGGCCTTCATCTTGTCGAGCGCGACCTGCATCGCCTTGTTGCGGGCGATCTCGTCTTCCTTGACGTTCTTGCCTTCGAACTCGTTCGGGATCTTGATGGCGAAGAAGGTGCGGCGACCGCTCTGCTTCTGGCCCTTGTCCTCGCCGAGCGGCGCGTTCTCGAGACGCTGCTCGATGCCTTCGGGGATCTTCTTCTCGTCGACCTTGCCGAAGAAGTCGGCCTCGTCGTCGAGCATCTTGAACTCGAGGCGGGCCGTCTTGCGGATGATCTCCTTGATCTCCTCGAACTGCGCGCGGTTGCTGCCCGGCACCTCAACGATGATGTCCTCGTCGCGCGTGGTGACCGAGGCCTCGCGGAGGCCGAGCTCGTCGACGCGGCGGTTGACGGTGTCCTTCGCCTGCGTGACAGCGCGGTCGCGCGTGGCCGTCTCGACCTCGGCGCGGAGCTTGAACATGACCTCGCCCGGCGCGCTCGTGCGGACCTCGGCGAGCTCCTTGGCGAACTTCTGCTTGAAGCGCTCGTCGACCATCTTGAGGTCGGCGGGGTCCGTGAACTTGATGCGGAGGAGCGCGCTCTCCGGCGTGAAGATGTGGACCTTCTCGTCGAGCTGCTTCAGCTCGTTCTGCTTCAGGAGGCCGTCGCCCGTGTGAATCTTGTACGACGTGGCCAGGTCCTGGCGCATGTCGTCGGCGAACTTGTCCCGCTTGTCGCGGAGCGCCTCTTCGACTTCGACCGTGTACACGAGGCGGAGGCCGCCCTGCAGGTCGAGGCCCTTCACCACGCCGAACGTGATGCGCTCGCGGACGTAGGTCGGGCAGTGGAAGCGCGGTTTGCCGTCCTTGTCGTGCGAGAGATCCTCGAACGTCGGTAGGAGCGCCACGATGGACCCCGCGAACACCGCCGTGGTGAAGCCCACCTTGAAGCGCCAGGCCGCGTCCATGATCGGAAGCGCGGTGACGATCGCCCAGAGGATGGTGAGGCCCATGATGACGAGGCCCCAGAAGTTGTCGGCGCGATAAAACGCGTAGCCAGCGGCGCCGGCCACGGCCATCACGATGAGAGAGTTACGCTGAGAGCTGGTCATTCTTCACTCACGCGCGCTTCCAGGCACGGCCTCCGCGTGGGAGGCCGAACCTGCGAACCGCCTGGTTCATTTCTTGTCGGCGGTCGCTTTCGCTTCCTTGAGGTCCTTGAGATCGTCCTTCGACGTCGAGGTCGCGGCGGCCGGCTCGTACGAGGAGACCGACGACGCGAGGACCTCGACCGTGGTGCCAGGCGCGATCTTGATCTTGGCGGTGCGCTCGTTGAGCTCCACGAGCACGCCGATGAGGCCGGCCTGAGTGACGACCTTGTCGTCCTTCTTCAGGTTCTTGCGGGCCTCGGCCTCCTTCTTGTTCCGACGGAAGCTCATGAAGAGGAACGGAACGAGAATGAGGATCGGGAGAAGCATGGTGATCATGCTTCCGCCCGGCGGCGCGGCTTGCTGGGGAGAGCCAGCAGGCGCGGCGGGAACCTCGACGCCGGGGGTCCCGGCCTTGGGCGCTACGTTCTGAAACGAGAAGGACATTGACGGCTCAGCTTCATCCGAGGAAATCCGGCGCGTTACGAGCGGGTCGGGTGAAGGGCCGGGGGATTAGTCCGAAGCCCAGGGTGCGTCAACGTGGCGGTGCGCGCGCGCAGAACGCCCGCAAAAGTCATCGAAAAGCGGCGGGTTTGCCCGTGCCGGGCCGCGGCGGGGTCGTTCGTGGGTTCATGTCGGGGTCATTTTCCGGACGCGCTTTTTTGCCGCCGGCCTGGCCACGGGACCGATAGGATGTCCGCTCTGGCGGGGGCCTTCCGTGCGCCGCCGAAGAAAAAGGAGCTCTTCATGTACGGTAATCAACCGCCCGGTGGAGGTGGCTACGGTGGACCGCCGGGAGGCGGCGGTGGTGGATACGGCGCACCGCCGGGTGGATACGGTCCCCCGGGTGGACCGCCTCCGGGTGGCGGAGGGTACGGCGCACCGCCGGGCGGCGCTCCCCCGGGTGGTGGCTACGGTCAGCCGCCGCAGGGCTACGGGCCCCCGGGCATGCAGCCCAACATGGGCATGGGTATGCAACCGGGCTTCGGTCCGCCGGGCATGATGCAGGGCCCTGGCAAGAGCAAGATGGTCACCATCCTGCTCGCGATCATCCCCTCGATGTTCGGCGTCTGCGGTATCCACCGCTTCTACACCGGTCACATCGTCATCGGCATTCTCCAGTTCCTCACCGTGGGTGGCTGCGGAATCTGGCAGATCATCGACCTCATCTTCATCTTCACGGGCAAGTACACCGACTCCAACGGTCGCCCGCTCACGTCCGACTCGGGTGTTCCGGGTATGTGATTCGAGCTCTCTCCTGGCCACCGCCTAGGAGTGCTTCGCAAGGCCGACGTCAGCGATGACGTCGGCCTTCTCGATTTCGAATCCATCGCTACGATCGGGATATGTACGGACAACAGCCGCCGCCCGGAGGATATGGCCCCCCACCCGGAGGACAGCCGCCTGGCTACGGCCCGCCCCCTGGCGGTGGTTACGGACAACCGCCGGGCTACGGGCAGATGCAGCCCGGCTATGGACCGCAGCCAGGGTTCGGACCGCCCATGCCTCCTGGCCAGCAGCCGAAGAGCAAGTTTCTCGCGATCCTCCTCAACATGCTGCCGGCCATGTTCGGCATCTGCGGGATCCACCGGTTCTACACCGGGCACATCGGCATCGGCATCGCGCAGCTGCTCACGGTCGGCGGCTGCGGGATCTGGCAGCTCGTCGATCTCATCTTCATCTTCACGGGCAGCTACAAGGACAGTAGCGGTCAGCCGCTCGTCGCGGACCATCCCGTGCGCCGGCTGATGTAGCGGGCCGCGCGCGCCCGGCGCGCCTCGAGCGCCGCGGCGTGGGCCTCCCCTGCCTTCACGCTGCGCGTGCCCTGGAGCTCGAGGAGCTGCTTCGCGATCTTCTTCGCTTTGCCCGTGTACGTCGCGAGCGCGTCGCGCGCGGGCCCTGCAGGGACGCCGGCGCGCGCGTCGACGGCGAGGTCGAGCCAGAGCTGGAGCAGCGTGACGAGATCGGCGGGGGGCGCGGCGGGGGGCGTCGCGAAGAACGACTCGAGGACACGACGTACGATCTCGGCGTGAAGCGCGCTGACCATCGCGACGGTGCCGAGCGTGCTCGCCCAGCGACCGGCGGTGGGACGGCGGCTCCAGCGGACGTCGTCGTGGATGGGATCCCAGAAGAACGCCATCGCGCGGCCGAGCTCCGGACCGACGACACGACCGTCCGAGATCGCGGCGACGAGCGCGTCGATCCCGAGCGCCTTCTCTCGCGCCTCCTTCGTATTCGTCGCGATCGCGAGGAGCATGATCGACGTGTCGTCGAGCGGGACGTCGGGATCGACGAGGGCCTCGATGAAGACGTGGTTCTCCCAGGAAGCAGAGCTCCAGTCGACGTTGCCCGCGATTCGATCCACGCCGTGGGCGAGGAAGGTGCGCCGATCGAGCGGGTAAATCGAGCCGATCTGCCGGAGATCCGCCTCGCTCCCGAACTGCGCGCCGTGTCCGCCGTGACCGTCCGACGCGAGCATCACGGAGAAGGCGTCACGCGGGACCGCCTCGAGCGATGCTGGCGCGGGCTCGAAGTCGACCTCGAGCCTGCCCCAGGTGTTCTCCTTGTTGTCCCGGCTCGTGACCCGCTTCCAGCGAAACGCGATCCGCGCCGCCGCGCCCGCGTCCGCGCCGGCCTCCGGGAATGCCTTCATCACCGCCGCGTCGTCGCCGCCGCGCGCGCGAGCGGCCGCGAACCAGAGCGCGGGCTGCTTCGCGTCCACCCTCTCGTCGTCGCTGCCGAGCGCGTGCCTCACCGCGGCCGCGAGCGGACCTTCGACGCCGCGGAGCTTCTTCAGCGCCTCCTTCCGGCGCTCGGGCGCGAGACGAAGCATGGCGGTCACGGCGTCGGCGACGTCGAGCGCGCTCTTCTTCCGGGCCTCCGCCTTCACGCGCTCCGCGAGGACGAGCGGGTCGACGAAGAACGTCTCCGTCGACGGCATCGAGAGCAGCGGGCGGGTCTCTCCGCGCTCGAGCCGCGTGAGCACGTTCTGGATGCGGCGCACGCCGAACTGCGTCGTGTTGACGAACTTCGTCGATAGATCGCCCTCGTGCGCGAGCCACCCTCGCACCAGCGCCGCCGCGTGACCATGCCGTGACGCGAGCTTGTCGGCCCGTGCGGCGAGCGGCTTCGTCGCGTCCTTCGGCAGCGCGTCGAGCGGGGCGCCGAGCCGCGACACACCGTCGAGCACGCGCTCGTAGGTGACGCGATCGTTCGGCTCCTCCATCGAGCGCGCGACCGCGGCGAAGAGCTCGTCGAGATCCGCGATGGGGACCACTCGCCGCTCGGGGTCGAGCCGCGGCGCCGGGTTCGCGCGATCGTCGAGCGTCACGCGCGGCCAGGGCCCTTCGGGCGGCGCAGCGGCGAGCGCGGCCACCCCTGCGCGCTTCTCGTCGGGGCTCGCGTCCTTCGTGACGCGAGGAGCGGCGCGCGCGACCTCGGTCGCCGCGGGCGCGACGGCGGCGCTCTTCCCGCCCGCTGCCTCGACCCACGCGGTCGCACGTGCGCGGCGGCTCGCGGGCATGCTCGCGACGAGCTTCGCCACCCGCGCCACGAGCGCCGGGCTCGGCTTGCTCGCCTCGAGCGTCGCGAGCGCCGCGTCGATGACGTCGACCGCCGTGTGCTCGAGGAACGCGGCCGTCGCGTCGAGCACGTGTGCGTCATCACGCCGTGGATGGAGCAACCGGAGCAGCGCGAGGGCGGTGCTCTGCCCGCGCGCCGACCGCGCCGCCGACACCGCCGCGCGCGCGAACGACGCCGTGTCCATCTCGACGTCCTCGGGCAGCGACTCGACCACGCGCGTCGCGAGCGAGACGGTGGGCGAGATCCGGCTGCCGAGGAGCTCCACGTACGTGCTCGCGCGCGCCGCCATCTCCTCCGGCGTCGGCTTCAAGGCCTCGTGCAGCCGCGAATAGAACCCGGCCTTGTGCTGCGCGAAGTCGCGCGCGAGCGCGGCGAGGGTCGCGTCGAGCATGCGCGCGCGATCGAGCCGTCCCCGCGCTTGGAGGTCGACGAGGAACCCCTGCCAGGCGCGCTCGAAGCCGGTCAGACTGCAGTCCCGGTTGCCCTCCACCTCGAAGACGCGCCAGACGTCGTCGTCGAGCAACTCCGGATCCTCCTCGAAGAGCGGCGTCAGGTGCGCGAAGCGGCGCGAGGCGCGGCAGCCGGCCTCGTGGATCATCGCGAGCACGTAGCCGTCGGTGTCGGGCCGCACACAGAAGCCCTCCTTCACGAGACGGCGCATGACCGGCCAGCGGCTCTGCGTGAGCTCGCAGATCTGCGAGACCCACGCCTTCACGAGCTCGGGCGGACGCCCTTTCAACGCCGCCAGCACGAGGTCGTCCGACGACGGCACGCTGCGCCAGGCGAACTTCTTGATCGTGTCCACGTTCGTGATCGTGCCCAGGAGCGCGACGCGCGCCGCATCGAGCACGAGGCGCTTCGAAGCGCCGTCGTCGTCGCTCACACCGAGCCTCTTGACCGCCTTCGACGAGTCTCTCGAGAAGAGAAGCGCGTGCGCGAGCGTGAAGGTCTCGAGCATCGAGCCCGCGAGCGCGCTCCTCTCCTTCTCGGACTTACCCTCGAGGAGCACGACGCACTGTCTCGCGTCACCTCCGCGAATCGCGGTCTGCAGGTCCTCGTCGAGACTCAAAGCGACTCCTCCGCCTGGAGCGACATCGCCAGGACGTGCTTGCACGGTCCTCGCGAATCGCCATGCTTGCTGAACCACGCGCACGTGCACGAGTACGAATCGTCCGTGACCTTCACCTCGTACGAGCCGCCGCCGCTCGCGGCCACGCGCCCGTCCTTCGTGACCGCTCCTGCCGCGACCAGGCGGCGAGCCGCTTCGAGGCGCGGGTGTAGCGACTCGGCATCGCCGACGTCGAACGGCAGCTCGCGGTGGAAGAACGCGCCCGCGGCGAGGTCGTAGCCGACCACGCCGCGGCTCGCGAGCACGGCGAGCGCACGGGCGGCGGTGTCGGCGTCGAGGCCGAAGGCGGTCGGGTCGATCTTCGTCTGCCACCGGAGCTGCGCGCGCACCGCCGCCACCGCCGCGTCGACGCGATCGCCGGCCAGATCCAGCAGCAGCTGCCCCTCGCCGGAGAACCCGCGATACGCCTCGGGCGAGAGCACGATCGAGAGCCGTGCGTCCGGCAGCACGAGCTCCCATGCGCTCGATCCGTGGTCGTCGCCGTAGACGACCAGCTCCTGCGCTTCGTTCGCGGCGTCGGCGAGCACGCCGAGCCGATGGAGACCGCCCGCCTCCACGCCTTCCTTCGTCGCGACCTGCGAGAGTCGTAGCCCCGGGCCCGCGCGAACGACCCAGCTCGAGCCGCGCGACGTCTTCGGCAGGGCCTTCAGGAACTTCCGCGCCTGCGCCGCGTCGATGCGAAGGCGCGGCGTCATCGACGCGAGGATCGCCTGCACCTCGCCGAAGCTCTTGATCCAGCGGACCGGCAACGGGACCTTGCGCTCGATCGCACCGGCGCGCGACGTGTCGACCTTCACCACCTCTCGCCCGACCGAGAGACGAAACGCGTCCGACACACGCGTCTTCGCGAGGACCGCGCGCATCTCCGGGTTGAAGTCCACGTTGGTCGTGCCGGGCGAGGCATGCTCGACGTCGAACGCGTCCCGTCCGAGATCGAACCGCGCGTACACGCCCGCGCAGGCGGAGAACGACTCGAAGCGCACGCTCTCCTTCGTGCAGGTCACCACGGGGTCCGCGGCTGCGAGGATCTTCGCCAGCATCGCGGGCGGCACGTAGAAGCGCGTGCGCGCGACTCGCGCGACGAGGAGCATCCCCTCCGCGACACGCTTCGGCGCGACGATCGTGCCCGCGAAGAAGAACGGGTTCGGCGCCTCGTCCCCCGGGCTCGAGGTCGCCAGCACCAGCCGCGAGCCGCGTCCCTCGCGCTCGACGATCGAGGGCTCGGCGTACCGATAAGACTGGACCAGCGCCGCCGCCACGCCGCGAGTGTACGACGTTCTACCGCGGCAACTTCTCGCTGACGTAGATGGTCTCCGGCCCCTCACGCATGCTCGCGAGGTAGAGCCGGCAACCGTCGGGCGAGAGCCACGTGGGAACGTCGAGGGTGGGGGTGTCGAGCTCGGCGACCCTCTCTGCGTCGCCGAAGGCCGAGGCCGTGCCCGGGCGGCTCGCCCGCCAGATGTCGAGACCGCCGATCGGATCGCTCGGATCCCCGGAGGCGCCGAAGTAGATCGTGAGCTCGTCGCTCGAGACCACGAGCGAGCCGAAGGCAGCGGGCGCCTTGCCGATCCCCACCTTCTCGAGCGGGCCGAAGGTCGCTCCGATCAGCGGTCTGCGGTAGAGGGCCGAGGCATTCTCCTGGCTGCGCACGAAGTAGACCGCCGCTCCCGTCGTCAGGATGTCGAGCGAGCCGTCGGTCTGGCCGTCGAAGTCCTCTTCCGCCAGGCTCACCGGGGTAGCGAAGGGTGCGTCGACGGCCGCGCGCTTGGCGACGAAGAGACCGATCGGCAAGAACCCGTTGGTCCGCTGAAAGAGCATCAGCGTCCCGTCCGGGGAGAGCGTCAGACCGCTATTGTCCACGCTCGGGTCGTTCACGCCGTCGATGACCTTCGCGGCGGAGAAGGCGTCCCATCGGTTCGCCCTCGTGGCGGTCCACAGCTTCACTCTCTCGTCATCCGCCGCCCGCGCGAAGTAGGCGCGGGTCTCGTCGGGCGACAGCACGAACGAAGACGTGGTCTCGCTCTCGAGCCCGGCCACGCGCACCGGCTTCGGCCAGGGCGCGAACGGATCGCACGCCCCCGGCGCGGCGTCGCCCTCCGGCTGGATGCCGGCATCGGCTGCGAGCCCTGCGTCCGGCGTGGACGAGTCGGATGGGGTCCCCGCTTCGACGGGAGCGACCGGCGCCGCCGCGCTCTCTTCGCCGTAGTCGGCGCAAGCGCCGAGAGCGACGATCACGAGCACGGAGACGGTGACGATGCGCATCCCCGTCATACGCGGATTCTAGCGGGGGAATCGTGCCCGTGCTCGTCCGTGCTCGTGCCCGTGCCAGATTCGCGCGCTCCTCGGCCTCGACCGGAATCGGGGGCCCGGCGGAATCGATCACGGTCGCTGGCTAGCAGCTAGTCCGTCGCGTCCTTGGCGCAGCGAAAGCCCACGTTCGGGCCCATCTCGCGCGCGGAGCCCCAGTTGCGGCTCGTCGTCTTCGCCGCGCTCGGCGCGGAGAGCCAGCCGCCGCCGCGGAGCACGTGGCTCGCGCCGGCGCGCGGGCTGAGATCGGACACCGTCTCCGCGTACCAGTCCGCGACCCACTCCTCGACGTTGCCGCTCATGTCGTAGATACCGAAAGGCGACGCGCCCATGAGGTGACTCCCGACCTTCATCGGCCGCTTGCCGCTGCAGCTCCGCTGGGTGGCGTCGCTCGCGAGCGTCACCGCGGCGCCGCATCCGGCCGCGCTCTGACCGCCCCACGGGTAACGGATCGGCGTGGTCCCGCGTGCCGCCATCTCCCACTCCACCTCGCGCGGGAGGCGCTTGCCGGCCGCGGAGCAGAAGGCGTGCGCGCTCGTCCACGGGACGCACGAGATCGGGAGCTGAGGATCGCCCTGGTCGTACGTGCAGCTCACGCTCGAATGCGCCGGCTTGGGACACGCGCCCTTCTCGACGCACGCGCGGTAGGCGGCGACGGTGACCTCCGTCTTGTCGAGCCAGAAAGGCGACACGATGACGGTGCGCGCCGGGCGCTCGTTCGGCGGCGCCTTCTTGTCGTCGGTCCCCATCGTGAACTTGCCGCCCGGGATCTTCGCCATCCCGTCCTTCACGATGACCGCCTGGCGCACGATGACGACGCTCTGAGGCTCCGTCTTCTTCGGCTGCGGATGCTCGTCCGCCTCTTCGCCCTCGATCACCTTCGGGACGCTGCTCGCCGGGATCGGCGTCGCAGGTGGGGTCGCGGGCGCGTCGGCCGGGGCCGCCGGGGCGCCACCGTCTTCGGCGAGCGCAAATGGGATGGGCAACGCGAAGACGATCGCGGCCATGACGAAACGTTTCTGCAGCCGCAGAGCCGCCATTCCCGAGAAGGAAATGCTACCGCAGCGGCGGCCCGAGCGTCAGCCTTCGACGTCGAATCAGGCGAGGTTGCGAACAGCCTCGAAAGCGGCGCGGGCCCGGTCACCGGCGCTGTCGGCCCCGTCGCCGCCCACCGCCTCGGCCACGAGACGCGCGGCAGAGGCGCCGTCGAGCGGGGTCTTCAGCGTCTTCGAGGCCGCGGCGAGCGCCGCTCCCACGCAGGCCGCGCTGACGTGCACGACGCCCGACGCGTCGCCGAGGGCGATCGGCAGCACGCGGGCGCGCTTTTCCCGTACGACCGTACGGGCTGCCTCCGGGAGCACGCCGGTCGGATCGGCGCCGACCACGGCCAGCACCGCGCCGTCCGAGAGCGGCACGACCGCGCCCGCGCTCGACACGCCGCGCTCCGTCGCCACGACGAGCCGCGGCGGGCGGCGCGCCATGCCGCCACGCGCATGGAGACGCGACGCGAAGACGTCGAGCACAGCGCCCGGGCCCGGCTGGTTCGCGGTCACGATCGCATGCACGCGGAGGCCGACGCCGTTCGCGAGGGCGGGCCCGAGCACCTCGAGGATCGAGTCCGCGGCCTCCACGTCGTCGACGACGAAGCGAAGCGAGATGTCCCGCTCCGTCTCCGGCGTGCGCTTCGACTTCGCGCCGTCGGTGTCCGGGGTCTCCTCTTCCTTCTTCTCGGGCGCCCGCGCGAGCGCGTGCTCCACGTCGACGAAGGAGAAGATGCGCTTGCCGTGCTCGTCCGCGAGCATGTTCTCGCAGACCGCCGCGAGATCGGACACGTCGAACGCGGAGCCAGTCGCGCCGACGAACAGCTTCGGAATGCGACCGATGCCGGGGAAGCCGGGCATCCACGTGAGCGCGTCGGTGAAGGCGGACTTCACGTCGCGCGCGAGGAGCGCGCCGTGGGTGAGCGGCTCGTCCGCCGGCTCGAGCACGGTGATCGCGAGCGCGCGACCGAGCGCCTTCACGAGGCGCGGCCCCGGGAACGGACGCAGCGACGTGAGGTGCACCGCCCCGACGTCGTAGCCGCGCGTGCGGAGCTCGTTCGTCGCGCAGAAGAGCGCGTCACCGACGGGCCCCGTACCGACGAGCACGAGCGGCGACTCCCCGAGCGGGATCTTGTCGAAGACGTCGTGCCTGCGCCCCGAGACGGAGCCATACTCGCGGAGCGCCGCGCCGAGCGCGAACGGCACGCGCTCCGCGAAGGCGCGATCGCTCGCGGCCGCGGCGCGAGCGCGCGGCGCGCCGGCGACGCCGACGAAGGACTGGATCGCGCGGTCGTGCGGGAGACCGACCATCGCGAGCGCGCGGCCCGCGCGGCTGCCCGCCTCCGCGAGCCCGTGCACCACGAGGAACGGCACGCCCGAGTCCTCCGCCGCGCGATGCGCGACGAGCGTGAGATCGAACGAGTCCTCCGGCCCCGACGCGGAGAGGATGCCCCAGCCGAGATCCGCGAGCGCTGGCAGATCCTCCGCGCCGTGGCCCGCGATGGCGTGGGCCACGAGACCGACGCGCGCCACCGCGACCCGACGGAGCGCTTCGCGCGCGGCGCCGAGCTCCTTCGCCGGAGCCACGACGGAGACGCGCTCGCCCTTCTCCGCGAGCGCCGACGCGCCCGCGACGTCGGCGCCCTCGAGCACCTTGGCCCCCGCCGCGCCCGACGCGAGCTTCAGCGCCCGGAGCGCATCGAGCATCGCGAGCTTCGCCGGAGCGGCGAGACGGACCGACGCGACGGCAGGAGTTTCCGCGGTGCGTTCGAGCTCGTCCATGCGCGAACGATGCGATAAGGCGCGGGAACGCGCAAGAGGCGTCTCGTCCTCGGAGATCAGCGCCCGCCGCCGCCAGACGGACCTGCGGAAGGAAGCGACTCCATCCGCGGCGCCGGGGCCGGAACGAGCTTCGACGGCGGCTGCGCCGGCGCGGCCGAGGGGGTGAGGGTCGTGGGGCCGGGCCCGACGCCCGCCGGAGCCGGGCCGACCCACCGGACGCAGACGCCCGACGCGTTCGCCCGCGAATAGCCCTGATCGAGGAAGACGCGAACGACCGCGTCGCAGCCGAGCTTGGCCGCCTTCTCCGTCAAGGCGACCGCGATGTCCTCGGGGTGGGCGTCGCTGCCGTAACCGACGGCCTGCACGAGCGCGATCTCGTAGTACGGCCGCGCCGGGATCGGCTGATCGGCCATGTAGAGCTCCACCGTGTGGCCGCTCGGAGCCTCGGGCTGGCGAAAGAGAGCCTGATGCGTCTCGGTGTGGCCGCAGCCGGCGAGGACGCCCGCGCCGAGCAGGACCGCGGCGAGAAGACCGCGCTTCATAGGTTGCTCTCCGTGGGGGGCGGCGGCGGGGGCGCCGACGGGGGCGCCTCGGGCGCGGGCAGGAGCGGCGCGTCGTCGGGCTTCGTGACCTGCGTGCTCATCGCGCGCCCGAACATCGACAGCACCATGAGCTCGTCGTTTGTAGAATACACGCGCGTCCCGGAGCAGGTCCGTCCGACCGCGCAGGAGTAGTAGAACTGCTCGACCTGCGTGCGTCCCGCGAGCTCGAAGCGCGCGCGGGTGCCCTCGATGACGGCCACGTTGCCGCCGATGCTCGCGACCTTCTGCAGGAACATGGGCAGCAGCGTGTCGACGGTCGCCTCTTGCTGCATGGCATGGACCTCGACGACGCCGAGGTCGACCGCGCCGGGCGGCGGACGCCCCGTGGCGTAGATGGCCACCGGACCGGAATAGGCGCCGAGCTTCACCGGCCCCGTGCGAACGGCGCTGCCGCTGACGGACGAACAGCCGCCCAGCGCCAAGGCGAGCACGGTGATCGTTAGCAAGTGACGCATGCCTTGGATGATAACGTGATGCTCATGTCCGCGCCGCCTGTCTTTCCGGGGCAAGTCGTGGCGGGCAAGTACCGGATCGAGCGCATCCTTGGCGAAGGCGGCCACGGCGTGGTCGTCGCAGCTCAGCACATGGCACTGGGCGAGAAGGTCGCGATCAAGGTCCTCCGTCCCGATTTCGCGACGGATCGGGAGGTCGTGGCGCGCTTTCTCCGCGAGGCGCGCGCCGCGGTGCGGATCAAGGGCGAGCATGTGACGCGCGTCCTCGACGTCGGGTCGATGGAAGACGGCGCCCCGTACATGGTGATGGAGCATCTCGTGGGGCACGACCTGCGGCAGGTGCTGAACCATCGGACGCGGCTGCCCATCGCCACCGCCGTCGACTACGTGCTGCAGACCTGCGAGGCGCTCGCGGAGGCGCATGGCATCGGCATCGTGCATCGCGACGTGAAGCCGGAGAACCTCTTCCTCACGCGCCGCTCGGACGGCACGCCGTGGATCAAGGTGCTCGACTTCGGCATCTCGAAGGCGATGCCGCAGGCGGCGGGCAACGAGACCGCGCCGAGCTTCACGCAGACGCAGAACGTCGTCGGCTCGCCCCAGTACATGGCGCCCGAGCAGATGGCGAACCCGAAGCTCATCGACCCGCGCACGGACGTGTGGGGCCTCGGCGTGACGCTCTACGAGCTCATCGCGGGCGGGCCGCCCTTCACGGCGGGGACGCTGCCGGAGATCTTCGCGAAGATCCTCCGCGACCCGCCCCCGCCGATCAACCGCCCCGACCTGCCGCCCGAGCTCCTCCGCGTCATCGGGCGCTGCCTCGCGAAGGACGTGACCGGGCGCTACACGACGGTGGCGGAGCTCGCGCGCGCGCTCGCGCCGTTCGCGCAGGCGTCGAGCCCGGACATCGCGGAGCGGATCAACCGCGTGGGCGTCCTCGCGTACCAGAGCGGCACGCGCCTTCCTGCGACGAGCTCGCGCGACGTGATGGAGGCGTTCGAGCCCCCGCCCCCGCCGCCGAGCAGCAGCACGCGAACGGCCGCCATCGCGGGCGCGCTCTTCGGCGTGATCGCGCTCGGCGGCGCGTATCTCGGGCTCCGGTTATCGAAGCGTCCCGAGCCGCCGCCGGCGCCGCTCGTGGCCGGCGAGCCCTCCGCGACTCCGAGCGCTTCGCTCGCGATCCCGGAGGCTCCGGCGATTGGGCTCGTCGCGTCGGCGGAGCCCGCGGTATCCGAACCGGCATCCTCCGCGACGCCGGCCGCGAGCCTCAAGCGCCCTGTCACAGCACACCCGCGCGTCGATGCGCCGAAGGCCCCGACGACGACCGCCCCCACGAAGACGGCCGGCGTGGCATCGTCGCGGTATGATTGACGCGTGCTGGGGAGGTTCTTCGTATCGTCTGCTCTGATCGCTGCGCTCGCGCTCTCCGCCGAAGCCGCCCGCGCGGACGATTCATCGCAGAAGCTCTTCGACGAGGGCAACGCCCTCGCAGCGAAGGGCAACTACGAGGAGGCCTGCCCGAAGCTTGCGGAGAGCCTCCGGCTCGAGCCCGCGGTGGGCACCCAGTTCAATCTCGCGGACTGCTACGAGCACCTCGGGCGCGTCGCGACCGCGCATGCCCTCTACCTCGACGTCATTCGCATCGCGCACTCCGCCGGCAAGTTCCAGCGCGAAGAGGCCGCGAAGCAGCGCGCCGCGCTCGTGGAGCCGAAGGTCCCGCATCTCCACCTCAAGTCGCCGGCCGTCGCGCCCGGCTACACGCTGAAGGTCGACGGCAAGGAGCTCACGCGCGACCAGTGGAGCGATCTCCCGCTCGATCCGGGGCCGCACACCATCATCGCGAGCGCGCCCGGACGCACGGACGAGACGCGGACGATCACGCTCGAGGCCGGCAAGAGCCTGGAGCTCGAGATGCCGGACGTCGTCGATCCCAACCCGCCCGCGCCCCCACCCCCGGTCGAGCCGCCCGAGGCCGCGCCCGCGCCGCGCTCGACGGCGCGAAAGATCGGCACGCCCGTCGTGGAGGGCATCGCGCTCGCGGGCCTCATCACCGGCTCGATCGCGGGCGGCCTCGCGCTCTCGAAGAAGGGCGACGCCGAGGAGCTCTGTCCGGAGGCGACGTACCACTTCCGCTGCCCGACGAAGGCCGGCGCCGACGCGTGGAGCTCGGCGTCGAGCACGGGCAACGTCTCGACCATCGCGTTCGCGATCGGCGGCGTCGCGCTCGCGACGGCGATCGTGCTCTGGGTCACCGCTCCCCCACGTCACGGAGCTCGCGCGCTCAGCACCTCACCGGGCATCGCGTTCTGATGCGCCCGCGCTTCGCGTTCTTCGGTCTGGCGGTCTTCTTCACAGGCTGCAACGCGCTCCTCGGGATCGAGTCGGGCGAATTCGTCGAGCCGCCTGCGGCGAGCCCGGACGGCGCGACCGAGGGCGGCCTCGACGCCACGGGCGACGCGCCCCGCGACGCGAGATCGGACGGCACGGTCCCGCCGTCCGAGGGCGGGCTCGTCGATGCGAAGCCGGACGTCGTCGAGGCCGGTGCGTCCGACGCGGACGCCGCCGCGCCCGACGCGGGCCCCGACGCGGATGCCGGGGGAGGCTGCGGGGATCTCCAGACGGATCCGCACAACTGCGGGACGTGCGGTCACGACTGCCTCGGCGGCGCGTGCGCGCTCGGCGCCTGTCAGCCGTATGTACTCGCCGACCTGGGGACGAACGACCTCCGGGCCCTCGCGCTCGGCGCGACCGACGTGTTCTGGACGAACGCGACGACGAACCAGCTCCAGACCACGAAGAAGACGTCCGTGAATGGCGCCGCGGAGACGGTGGTGACGATCGCGCCCCACACCTTCGCGGACGAGATCAGCTGCGCGGGCGCGCACGTCTACTTCGGCGAGATCGTGACCGACGGAAAGCATCGCGTCGCACGCGCGCTCCAGACCGATCGCGAGGCCGGCTCGGAGACGGTCGCGGACAACCTCGCGCAGCCGATCAACGTGGTGGCGGCCGACGGCACGAGGACGGTGTGGAACGAGCTCCTGCCCACGGGAAGCGTCTTCCGCTGCTCCGCGATCCCGTGCTCCGCGCCGCTGGACGTCGTGGGCACAGACTCCTTTCCCCAGAACCTCGCCGTCGGGAACGGCCGCATCGCGTGGTCCTCGCTCACGTCGAAGGACATCAAGGTCGCCGCCGGCGCGGGGACGGGCACGAAGATCGGAGCGGGCGCCAACTCCATCTCCGCGATCGTCCTCCTCGCGGACACGCTCGTCTACGCCGACCGTGGCATCGGCGTGGTCGCGATCGACCTCCTGACGAACACGCCGCGCCCGCCGGTGGCGACCGACGTCAACATCGAGTTCATCACCGCCGACCCGGACGGAGCGACGATCTGGTATTTGAACGTCACCACGTTCGCCTCGAAGCTCGTGCACGTGAACAGCACGAGCGGGGGCCCCGTCACGGCGACCACGGCGCTGAAGTCGCCGCGCGCGCTCGCCGCCGACGACAAGCGCGTCTACTGGCTCGACACCGTCAACAACCAGAACCGCGTGATGGGCCTCGCGAAGTAGGCGAGGCCTTCAGAGCAGGTTCGCGGCGAGCTCCGCGAGCTCGCTGCGCTCACCGCGCGTGAGCACGATGTGCGCGGCGACCTTCTCCCCGCGGAAGCGATCCGCGGCGACGGAGAGGCCGTTCGACGCGGAGTCGACGTACGGGTTGTCGATCTGGCCGGGGTCGCCGGTGAGGACGATCTTCGTGCCGTCGCCCGAGCGGGTGATGATCGTCTTCACCTCGTGAGGCGTGAGGTTCTGGGCCTCGTCGACGATGATGTACTGCTGCGGGAGCGAGCGGCCACGGATGTACGTGAGCGGCTCGACCTGGAGCTGCCCGCTGTCGAGGAGCTCCGCATAGGCGCGCGGGCCCTTGCGGGTGCCGGACGAGAAGAGGAACTCGAGGTTGTCGAAGATGGGCTGCATCCACGGATTCAGCTTCTCGTCGACGTCGCCGGGGAGGAAGCCGATGTCCTTGCCGAGCGGCATGACCGGACGCGATACGAGCATGCGGGTGTAGACCCCGTCCTCGACGGTGCGCTTCAGCCCGGCCGCGAGCGCGAGGAGCGTCTTGCCCGTACCGGCCTTGCCGACGAGCGTGACGAGGCGGACGTTCTCGTCGAGGAGGATGTCGAGCGCGTGGCTCTGCTCTTTGTTGCGCGGGCGGACGCCGACGACGCCTTCACGCGGCGTGCGGAGGGCGATGATCTCCTTCTTCGCGGAGTCGAAGCGGCCGAGCGCGGTGTGCGAGGCGTTGGCGCGGTCGCGGAGGAGGATGCTCTGGTTCGCGACGAGGTAGGTCTGCGCGGACTCGACCTTGCGGAGGTCGCGGGTGGACGCCTCGCGATCGGGCGCGAGGAGCTGGCCCGGGGCGGCGATCTTTCCGTCCTGGAAGAATGCGTCGATCTCGTCGGCCGAGACCTCCACGTCCGTTGTGCCGCCCCCGGAGTCGGCGCGCTCGGGCGTGACCCGCTGGTTCTCGTACGTCTCCGCCTGCATGCCGAGCGCGTCGGCGCGGATGCGGAGGTTCGTGTCCATCGTGACGAAGATGGTGGGCGCGGCGCCGTTCTCGTCCCGGACCTCGAACGCGGTCTGCAGGATCGCCGCATCCATCGCCTGCTTGTCGATGGCGGTGGGGAGCTCGGGGAAGCGCGCGGGGACCTTGACCGTCAGGGTGCCACCCGACTTGATCGGCACGCCCTTGGAGAGGGAGCCGCCCTGGTCGCGAAGCTCGTCCAGGAGTCGCACCACGTGGCGGGCGTTGCGGCCGCGCTCGGAACCTTCGCGTTTGAACTGGTCGACTTCCTCGATGACGTAGATGGGAATGACGACGTTGTTGTCGTCGAACCGGAAGATCGCGTTGGGATCGTGGAGGAGAATGTTCGTATCGAGGACGTAGTTCTTCTTCATTAGGTTCGCGCCGCTCCGAGCCGTAGCCCGATCTACCGAAATCGTCTAGTGTGTACGGCCGCATGAGCCAGCGGCCAGCCATCCGGAAGCGCCCATCCACCGGGGATGCGGGCGCGTTGCCCCCGTGGCTCGTCCGCGCGGAGCGCCTTCTCATCGAGGCGGTGCGCAGCGTCCGCCTCCTCGGGTCCGTCGTGCCGCGAAACGCGGCACAGGAACGTGCCCGCCTGATCGAGGCGTTCGAGAGCGGCCAGAACGCGACCCCGCGCTGGTCGTACGCGCGAAGCGATCACTCCGCCCTCCGGAAGGCGCTCGAGCGCGCCGCACATCGCCTCGAGTCCGAGGCACACCCCGTCGGCCGTCTCTACGCGGAGCGCGCGCGCGAGCTGGAGATCGAGTCCGCCCTCGCGAGCGAGGTGGGCACCGGCGTCCTCGGCGCCCTCGCACGGGCACGCTTCCGCTCCGCGAACCCGCAGAAGGCGGGCGAGGCGACGATCCTCGCGCGCAAGTGGATCAACGAGGGCCGCGAGGCGACGGACGCGGCGTCGACGGAGCTGGTCCTCACGGACGCCCCGGTCCCAGGATCGCTCCTCACGCGGATGCGCGAGGAGGTCGGCCGTCTCCTCCTCCCCTTCGCGGTGGTCGTCCAGCCGTCGCTCGCCGCGCTCGCCGCGACGGGCGAGAGCCACATCCTCATCGCCGCCGGCCGTCAGGTCACGCGCGAGGACGTCGAGCGCACGGTCATGCACGAGATCGAGGCGCACGCGATCCCGCGCGCCCGCTCGCAGCAGGCGCGCCTCGCGATCTTCCAGATCGGCACCGCGCGTGGCATCGACGATCAGGAGGGCTTCGCCCTCGTCCTCGAGGACCGCCACGGCTTCCTCGGCCCGAAGCGCAAGCGCGAGCTCGCGGCGCGCCATCTCGCGGTCGAGGCGATGGACGGCGGCGCCCGCTTCCACGAGAACGTCGAGGCCCTCGTGAAGGAGCACGGCCTCACCGTCCGCGAGGCGATCTACGTCGCCGAGCGCACCTACCGCGGGAGCGACGGCACGACGCCGGGCCTCGGCCGCGAGCGCATCTACCTCGAGGCGTTCATCCGCGTGGGCGAGCACCTCGCGAAGAAGCCGACGGACGAGGCCTACCTGACGAGCGGTCAGGTGAGCCTCGACTCCATCCCGACGCTCGCGCCCTTCATCAAGAAGGCGCAGAGCATCCCGCCGCCGGCGGCGTCGGGCCACAACCTCGGCTGAGCCGTCAGAGGCAGGCGTTCGGGCTCTTGTTCGCGAGGAGCGCGTCGACGACGCACGCCTTCTTCGTGCAGAGGTCGCGCGGCAGCTCCTTGTTCGGGAGCGTCCCTTCCCACGCGCGGAGCTTCAGGAGCACATCGCGACGGATCGAGCAGACCCAGTCGAGCTTCGCGTGCTCCTGGAACTTGTACGGCTTCCCGGAGACGCCGCCCTCCCACTCCTTCTGGCTCGGGAGATCCGCGCCGTTGGGCATCTCCGTCGCGACCCACGAGCCGAACATCGTCACGCTCGCGTCGCCGTACACCTTGGCCGGACGGCGGAACCCGCTGTCGGTCGGGTAGTCGACGTCGACGTACTTGCCGTCGAGCTGGTCATAGCCGGAGATGACGCGGACGTTCACCTTCGGCGGCGTGTAGCTGCGATCGCCGTCGTACACCTTTCGCATCGTCATGCCGAGCACGTGCGCGACCTCGACGACGTGCTCGCCGAGCATGCGGTTGCAGCCGTGAGAGACGGTCCCGCGCTTCAAGTAGAAGACGTCGAAGTCCGACGCGCCTGGGCGATTGTCCTCGAACGAGATCGGGCCGTGCATCGCGATGCCGCCGTTGTAGGCGAGGAAGGGAAAGCCGCCCCACGTCACGTAGCTCGTGCCGAACGAGGACGTGGTCTCTCCGTCGGGGCGGAAGAGCACCGCGCGCTCGAGGGAGTACGTGCCGGGCTTCGCGTCGTAGGAGGCCTGCGCTCCCGTGGCGATCGGATAGACGAGGTCGACCATGCGGCGGCCGCCGATCTCCTGGACCCGCGCGTGCGGCGGCAGCTTCGCCACGTCCTGGTGCGGGGAGAGGACGCCGCGAACGCGCGCCGTGTGCCCCGTCTGCGCGATCGTCACCTCGGGCGACCCGAGCGGCTCGAGCGGTCCCGTGTAGAACCAGTGCTCGTTCGACTTCTTCGCGAGCGCCTCGTCCGAGCTCTCCGCGGGCGTCTCGTCCGGCGTCTCGTCCGGCGACGTGGCGCAGCCGGCGGCGACGAGGGCAGTGACGGCGAAGGCAAGGGCGCGGTGGAACATGGTGCCCCCCTGAAGCGACGAACGTGCCACGACGCGACCATGCGCAAACCCATGAATCAATGGAACATTCATCCGGCGCGGCGCGCCCTGCGGTGGGACCCTGGCTCACCATTGCCTACATTGTAAGTGACCACCGCCCGCCTCTTGCGCAAGTTGCGCAGCGCGGACGGAAAGCCGCACGCGTAGGCTCGGCGCCATGCGGCGAGCGCTCCTTGGTCTCCTGGTCGCGATCCCGATGGTCACCGCCGACGTGCACGCGGAGACGCACGGCATCGTCTTCACGTCCGCGCTGAAGCTCGACGGTGACTCGAACGCGAACGGCGGCATCTACTTCATGCGCGCGGACGGGACGAGACCGCGGAAGCTCACGAACTTCCAGACCGTGAACTTCGCGTTCCGTCTCCACGGGCTCGACCTTCCGGACGATCACGCGTCGTGCTCGGCGGACGGCAAGAAGATCTACTTCTCCTCGAGCCGGACCGGCGAGCCCGGGATCTTCGCGCCGAACGAGAGCCAGATCTTCGCGATGAACCCGAACGGCTCGGGCCTCCTCCAGCTCACGAGCGTCGCCGGCCGCAACATCGTCCCGACGCTGAGCCCCGACGGGAGCAAGATCGCCTTTGCCTCGGAGCGAAACGGCGGCGTCCTCCACATCTTCCTCATGAACCCCGACGGCTCGAACGTCGAGCAGCTCACGTTCGGCCAGGATCCCGACAGCGAGCCCGCCTGGTCTCCCGACAGCTCCCGCATCGCGTTCACGCGCATCCCCTTCTCACCCCTCGGTCTCGGCTTCACCCAGAAGGACGTGTGGATCGTCGATCGGAACGGCGCGAACCTGCGGAGGCTCACCGACACGCTCGGCGAGGATCACGATCCCGTCTTCTCGCCCGACGGAACGCGCATCGCCTACTCGAGCGAGCGTGCCATCGTGCCGAACCCGCCCTTCGGAGACACCTGGGTCATCAACGTTGCCCAGGGCGCGAACGATCCCGGCATCAACCTCACGTCCGATCTCGCGTTCGGCGCGGGCGACCCTGCGTGGCACCCCGACGGCTCGAAGATCGCCTTCTTCAAGTCGGTCCTCCCCATCCTCTCGTCGCCGATGCAGATCTGGACCATGGACGCGGACGGCGGAAACAAGGTCCACGTCACGCAGCTGCTCTCGGACGGCATCCTCAACATCCACCCCTCGTGGTGCAAGCTCGCCGACTCCGACATCGACGGTCGGCCCGACTACGAGGAGAACCAGAACCTCTCCTTCCACCAGAGCGCGCTCCGCATCTCCGTCGCCGGCACGAACCTCGGCGCCGGCGTCGGGTATGCCGACCTCACGCACGATGGCTTCGCCGATCTCGCCGGCGCGCTCCCCCTCGACTCCGTGAGCTCGCTCGCGGGCGCCGGCCGCGTGATGCTCCTCCGCGGCTCCGCCTTCGGACCGGACCTGAACGATCGCGATCAGCTCCCGGTGAGCGTCACGGCGGCGACCTTCGGCGCCGCGCCCGTCGCGAACGGCGAGCTCGGGCGCGCCATGGTCGGCTGCGACTTCGACGGGGACGGCTTCTCCGATCTCGCGATCGGCGCGCCCGGACAGGACAAGGTCTTCGTCATGCGAGGCAAGGCCGGGCCGTACCAGACCCTGAGCGGCTCGGGGCGCTTCGGCGCGGCGCTCGCGGCGGGCGACTTCAACGGCGACGGCCGCTGCGACCTCGCCGTGGGCGCTCCGCTCGAGTCGCGCGGCGGAGGCGCGATCGCCCGCGGCGTCGAGGCCGGCGCGGTCCGCGTCTTCTTCGGCAGCCCGGGCGGGCTCGGGAGCACACCGCAGATCATCGATCAGTCGGTCCTTCCCGCCGGCGAGCACGGCGGCAACGAGGCCGGCGACGCCTTCGGCGCCTCGCTCGCGGCGGGCAAGCTCGGGGGCGACAACGCCGTCGATCTCGCCATCGGCTCGCCGGGCGAGACGATCGCCGGCGTCAGCGAGGCGGGCGTCGTTCACGTCGTCCGCGGCGTCGTGAACGGACCGCTCGAGGTCGCGACCGCGGTGACGCGCGACGCGCGCTCGCTCCCCGCGCCCCACGACGGGCTCCAGGCCGGCGCCCGCTTCGGTGAAGTGCTCGCGATCGGCAAGTTCGCTCCGTCCACCGGCCCGAGCGATCTGGTCGTCGGCGTGCCCCGCCAGGACGTGAGCGGCAGCATCGACGCAGGGCTCGTCGCGACCTACAGCACGAGCTCGCTCGTGACCGCCCCCTCTCTCTCGACCACGGCGAAGGTGCTCACCGCGGCGCAGGTCGGAGGCACGCTCGAGCCGAACGCCGCCTTCGGTCAGGCCCTCGCCGCTGGCGACGCGAGCGGTGACCTCACCGCGGACCTCGCCATCGCCGCGCCGGGGCAGACCATCGCCGGAAAGGCGGCCTCGGGCGCGGTGTATCTCGTCCTCGGCGGCCCAGCCTCGCAGGCGGGCTGCTCGTTCTGCGGCCCCGGCACCGCGAGCTTCGGCGGTGGGCTCAACGCGGCGACCGCGACCCGCCTCCTCCAGGGCGCGGTCGGCGACGTCGACGAGGCGGGCGATCGCTTCGGCGGCTCGGACGTGCCAGGCAGCGCGACGCTCGCGTTCGCCGACATCGACAAGGATGGTCAGGCCGATCTCCTCATCGGCACGCCGAAGGAGAGCGCGCTGGTCGCCGGCTCTGGCCTCCTCAGCGTCCGCTACGGGCTTCGCGTCGGCATCTCGACGCTCTCGCCCGCACGGGCGACCACGCCGGCGGGCGAGCCCATCACGTACACGCTCGAGTGGAAGCACCCGAGTCGCTGGCGCGTCCTCGACACGCTGCACCTCCGCATCAAGAACGACGTGGGGACCGCGATCTGGGTGCGCTTCCGCGAGAACGGCGAGGAGCTCTTGCTCGGACTCCAGGCCGACGACGGAACGTTCGTCGAGGGCCGGCCGGGCGAGGCGCGGGTCCTCGGCGGTACGGGCGGACGGCTCGATCTCTCGAAGAGCAAGGTGACCGGCTCCGGCCCCGACGGCCCGACCGTCGCGCTCGAGCTCGCGCTCGTCCCCGACGTCCGCACGTCCGGGCAGGCGTTCGACGTCGAGCTCCTCGCGACCGACGATCTCGGCCACGTGCAGGGCTTCGAGAAGGCCGGCTCTCTCACCGTCGAGCGGACGTTCCTCGCGTCCGGCTCGGGCTGCGCCGTCGGCGCATCACCCCGGGGCGCGCTCGCGAGCCTCGGGGCGCTCCTCGCCGCCGTCGTCGCCCTCGCGCTCCGTCGCCGCTCTACTCGCCGGGCTTGGGGACGCACACGTCCTGCGCGTCGTCTTCCACGCCCTTCGCGTGGATGCACTTGTAGCCATCGCGACAGCCGCCGTTCGCGCCCGCGGTGCGGTTGCAGATCGGCATGCAGAACGCGCCGCTCGTGAACTGCGTACAGAAGGCAGACGGTTTGTCGGAGCGTGTGGGGCACGCCTTCGTGTCGGTGCAGTCGTAGATGCAAGAGCCGCCCGGGTAATCGGGGTCGGGCGCGCACGTCGCGCCTTCGCCGCCGCACTCGTCGTCGCTCACGCACGCCTCGCCGATCGCCTTGGAGTCACTCGAGCCGAGCGGGCCGAAGTACTCGAGCTTCTGCGCGTAGAGGTTCCACACGTTCCAGAAGAGCCACTGCCCGCCCTCCTTGTTCTCGTCGAGGCGCGGGTTTCTGTCGTAGAGGACCGCGGTCGCCTCGTTCGTGGGCGTCACCTTCTGGTTGTCGAGCGTCGTGCCCGTCACGTCCTTGCCCCAGCCGCCCGCCGTGAGCCCGTCCGGGCCGCGCGCGCGGTCGAACGAGGCGCGTAGCTGCTTGCCAAGGCAGTCGAGCTGGCGATCGTAGCCCGCGAGGTCCGGCATGCACCGGTTCTGCTGGAAGCACCCGCAGCCGAAGATGTATTCTACACGTTCCGGTGGAAAGACGTACTCGCGAGCCCCGATGAGGCCCTGCATCGTCTCCGTGAGGACGAGGAAGACGAGCGGATTGATCTTGTACTGGCGCGCGGTGGCGGCGATGGCGGCGCCCGCGCGGACGCCGTTCGACTGATACGTCTCGAGGAAGCTCGACCGCGAATAGGGCGTCTTCGAGAGGAACTTCTGGATCGCCTCGGGCGTGATCGTGTCGTAGTCGGTGAACGCGTTGTTCTCGACGATCGTGTTGCGATCGAAGGGCTGGACGAGGCCGCCCTCCGGGATCGCCAGGTCGATCTTCTGTAGGACGGTCGGCTCGAGGTCGTCTCCGCACGCGGCCGCGCCGATGACGATGGACGCGAAGGCGAGCGCGGCGAGAGCGAAGAAGACGCGACGAGCAGAGATCACTTTCGATCCTGGATGAGCGAGCCCGTGCTCGGCGGCGCGGACGAGGCGGAAGGCGGCGGACGCGGCGGCGCGACGGGGCGCGGCGCGGGCGGCGCGGCGGTGACGGTCCGGAGCGCAGACGGCGCCGGGGGCGTGACCGACACGACGACGCTCGGGACGACCGCCGGCTCGCCGGAAGGGGCGGCGACGGAGGTGGGGGCCGCGACCGACGACGCGGCGGGCGGCGGCGAGGACGCGACGAGCGGGGCCGCCGGCGCCGGCGCACGCGAAGACACGGTGTACGCGCCGATGCCGATCGCCACGACCGCGGCGCCGATCGCGAAGAGCGGCGCCCGGCTCTTCTCGGGCCGGGGACGGCGCTCCGTGGAGCCCGTCGCGGAGGTCATCGCGGTCACCGGCGCGGCGTCCGGCGGCCGGGAGCTCGCCCCCGACGTGCGCTTGGCGTCCGGCGAGGAGCTCGACGTCGCGAGCTGCGACGCAGGCCGTACGTCGATCTCTTCGTCCTCGGGCTCCGACGGGACCAGCGAGCGGCGGGACGCGAGCGCCTGCTTCACCGCATCGACGTGCAGCGCGGACGACGGCGCGATGAACGCGCGGAGCGCCTCCGCGAGGGCGGCGACGTCCTCGTAGCGCTCCGTCCGGTCCCGCGCGAGGCACTTCATGATCACCGCCTCGAGATCCACGGGGATCGACGGTCGATGCTCGCGCGGCTTCACGGGATCGATGTAGAGGACCTTCGCGAAGAGCTCGCCCGTCGCGTTCTCGTCGGACGTGAAAGGCCGGCGCGCGGTGAGGAGCTCGTAGAGGATGACGCCCACGGACCAGATGTCGCTCCGCGCGTCGACGTCCTTGGAGGCGCGCACCTGCTCCGGCGACATGTACTGCGGCGTGCCGAGGAGATTGTCGGTCGAGGTGAGGGGCGCGCCGCTGTCCGACTTCGCGTTCTCCTTCGAGATGCCGAAGTCGAGCACCTTCACCATGCGCTTGCCGGCCGCCTCCGAGATGAAGAGGTTCGACGGCTTGAGGTCGCGATGGACGACGCCGAGCGCGTGGATCTCGGCGAGGCCGACGAGCGCCTGGAGGACCCACTCGAGGCCCGCCTCGACCTCCATCGCGCCGTGGGCGATGAGCTCGTCGGCGAGATCGTGACCCGTCAGCAGCTCCATCACGAGGTAGGGCACGCCGTTCGGGAGCTTGCCGATGTCGAAGACGCGGACGAAGTGCTCGCTCTTCACGCGCGCCGCGAGCCGCGCCTCGCGCATGAACCGCGCGTTCAGGATCGCGTTCGAGGCGTGCTCCGGGCGGAGGAACTTGATCGCGACCCTCTGCTGGAGCTCGGGGTAGCGCGCGGTCGCGACCACGCCCATGCCACCCGAGCCGAGGACCTTCTCCACGACGTACCGCCCGCCGATACGCATCCCCTTCAGGGAATCGACGAACGGGCGACCTTCCACCCGAGCAGTATAGCTCCCCTACCAGGCTCGAATCTCTACTGGCGGTTTGCCACGCAAATTTGCACGCAATCCAGGCCGAGGTCGCACTCCGGGTTGCCCTTGCACTCCGGCTCGCATGCGTTGCCGGGCTTGCCGAGGAAGGGATCGATGCACTCGGCGCACGGCATCGGTAGAGCGGCGTCGGTGAGGATCGACGAGCAGAGGCTGGTCGCGCACTGGGCCTCGCACCCGCCCCTGTCGCACAAGCATTTCGCGCCTCCGCCGCGCTCGAACGTGTCGCGAAACGCGCCGAACCGCTCCTTGCAGCACCGCCGGCAGCCCAGGGGGTCGTTCAGACAAGAGCCCGCATCCGGAAGCGGCGGTCCTGGGCCGTTGGCGTCGTTGCCACCGCCGTCGTTGCGACCGTCGTTGCGACCGTCGTTGCGCCCCTGCTGCTCGGGCTCGAGGTCTTCGATCCCGATGAGCGCACGGCAGCCACCGAGCATGACCATGAGGAGACCGACGCCACGGAGCGCGCGCTTCACAGCCAGCCTCCGAGCGAGACGCCGAGCGAGTCCTTGCCCACGGTGGGCGCGACGCGCACCGCCGTGGACGGCTCCCTCGGCGCCGTCAGCCAGAGGATGACACCGGCGAGCACCGCGCCCGCGCCGAGGCCGACCAGCACCGTCGAGACGTCCGCCGCCGAACCGGCGGTGTCGCCGAGGTCCGTGTCCGTGGGGTCCTTGCAGCGGTTGTTCGGGCACGCTGTCTCCGCGTCGCTCCACTTCGAGCTCGCCGCGAGGCCGAACCCGAGACCCACGCCGATGCTCACGATGCCCGCCGCGCCCGCCACGACGGCCCACGTCTTCTGCATGCTCGGCTCATGCTTCTCGGGTGGCGCGACCGGCGGCGGAGGGGTCACGGGAGGCGGCTCCGCCACCTTTGGCGCGTCCACGAGCGCGGGGATGGGCACGTCGATGGTCTTCCCTTCCCCGCGGATGTCGACGGAGCCCGTCCACGTGGTCTTTCCTGGCGCCTTCGCCGTGAAGGCATGCGAACCGGGATCGATCGGCAGCGCCACGCCCCACTGCGCCTCGCCGACCATCCCGCCGTCACGCGTGAGCTCGAGCCCAGGCACCCTCTGCGTGATGACGATACGCATGCGTGTGAGCCTCGGCTCGAGCGCCTTCGACTTCTCGGCCGCCGCTTGCTCGCGATCCTTGCGGCCGTCCTTGCGCGCCTCCGAGAGGGCGACGTTGTAGTCGGCCCATGCGGTGGCGGTCTTGCCCTCCGCCTCGTGGCAGAGCGCGATCGCGAAGAGCGTCCCGCCGCCCGGGTCGAGGCGCTGGCTCTCCAGGAGCTTCGGGCATGCTTCCGCATATTTGTCGTCGGCCATCAGACGCTTGCCCTCGTCGAAGAGGGCCTGCGCCGTGGCCACGTCCTGCCCCGACGCCTGCGCCCACGCGGACGGCGCCAGAGAGGCGACCATCACGAACGTGAGCGCGAACGCCTGAGCTCGACCCATCATCTTGCAGGGTGCCGCGAACGAGCCGAACGGGTCAACGACTCACTCGATCTCGACGTCGTTCGAAGGCTTCTGCGGGATCGGACAGCCGTTCAGCTTCGGGTCTGCGTTGGGCTGGCCTGGCTCGTCGGGGCAAGCGTCGACCGAGGTGGGCACCGTGTCGCCGTCGCGATCGTCGTCCTTCTCCTTCACCGGAGGCGGACAGCCGTTCAGCTTCGGGTCGGCGCTCTTGTCGCCCTTCGCGGTCGGACAGGAGTCTTCGGCGTTCGGGATGCCGTCGCCGTCCTGATCGCCGGCCGGGCAACCGTTGGTGTTCAGATCGTTCGTCTTCACGCCCTTCTGCTTCGGGCAGGCGTCTTCCGAGTCCTGAATGCCGTCGCCGTCCCCGTCGGGGCCGGGCGGTGGCGGTGGCGGGAGATCGAGCTCCGGAGACCACGGCTTGCGCTTGCTGCCGAAGCTCACGTGCACGCCGCCCCACAGGATGTGCGCGTCGGCCTGGTTCTGCTTGTCGGTGCCGGGCTCGAGCACGTGCGTGTACGCGAAGAACGGACCGACGCCGAGCCGGCCGTCCGCGAGCGCGAAGTCCCAGCCGAGATGACCGGTCGCGCCGAAGCGTGCGTTCGGGCCGTTGAAGGCGACGCCCGCGCCGCCGCCGAACCAGGGCCCGGCGGTCCCGAGGCGCGGGAGGGGATGAAACTTCACGCCGCCCGTGAAGGTGTAGATGGTCGAGGTGTCCTTCTTCGGAACGCCCGGATTCACGGGATCGTTGGGGAGAAGGAAGATGCCGCCCGCGAGCGCCTCTGCGGACAGGCACGAGAAGATGGGCAGCTCGCCGGTGATGGCACCGGCGCCGCCAAAACCAAAGTCACCGCCTTGCGGCGCCCCCACGGCGTGCGCTCCCCCGAGGAGTGCGTGCAGACGGGGTCCGCCCTTCTTGGAAGGGGGAGGCTCGTCGGCCGCGGCCGGCCCCGCGCTCGCCATGACGATGGCAAGCGCGAGGACGAGTCGTGCTGGGATCAAGGGACGCCAGTACCCGTGAGGGGGTAGACGCCGTTGAGCAGCGTCGAGCCTTGCGGGATCGGGGCGCAGAGAACGCCGCCGGCGCCCGCCGCGACCGTGAACGTTCCCGTGTAATTCACGGTCGCCGCCGCCGGAGCGAAGGTGATGGCGGTCTGCTGAGCGCTCGCGCCGCCCGGCTGGAGGGTCATCGTGCTCGGGAGTCCCGTGAAGATGCCCGTCGCGCCGACCGGGCCGGTGGTGGCCGTGGTGAGCGTGAGGGGGATCGAGACGTTGCCGTTGTTCTGGAGGGTGAGGTTCTTCGACGTCGTCGCCGCCGGCGGGATCTTCTGATTGCCCCAGGCGAGCGCGCCGCCCGACAGGCCGCTGACCGCGATGATCGCGCCCTGCGGCGTGTACGTCACGGTGACGGCCGGCGTGTTGCTCGCCGTGTCGGACGTGATGTCGATGACGTCGGACTGATCGGAGACCGTACCGATGTCGCTGCCGACCGCCTTCGGGGTCACCTGGATGGTGATCGTCTCGCCGGCGCCGATCGGGCCGCCCGTGCTCGAGATCGTGAAGGGGCTGATCGCCTTGCGGAGGGCCGCGGTGTACGTGCCGGCCGGGCCGTTGTTCTGGATCTTGAGGTTCTTCGAGGACGGAGAGGCCGTCCCGCACGCGATGCCGCCGAACGCGAGCGTCGACGTCGTCGACGAGTTGTTCGCGACGAGCTGCGCGCTACCGCCGGTGCCGCTCACGCCGAGACCGCCGGGCAGCGTCTGACAGAGCACGACGCTCTCGCCTGCCTTCTGCACGACGCTGATGGTGTCGGTGAACGACGCGGTCGAGGTCGGCGTGAAGGTCACCGACGCGGTGGTCGGGGAGGCGCCCGCGCCGAGGGCGAGCGTCCCTGGCGTGACGCCGAACTGGAGGCCGGCGGCGAGCGTCTGCGTGAGATTGATGTCGGCGTTACCGACGTTCTGCCACGTGAACGTCTGGGGCGCCGACGTGATGCCGACCGCGACCGTTCCGAGCGCGATCGTCGAGTTCGTGGAGCGAACGATGTACGCGCCGCGGGCCGTCTGATGGAGCGGGATGACGTGCGGGTCGGTGTCGCCCGGCGCATCGGTGGTGATCGTGAGCGTGTCGGCGAACGCGTCCGGCGTCGTCGGGTTGGTGCCGTTGTTCTGCGGGATGAGCTTCGGGACGATGGAGATGTCGACCGTCGCGTTCGCCGCCACGGAGAGGTTCGTGAACGCGTCCTTGCCCGTCGTGGTGCCGCTCGTGAGGCTGTAGAGCGTGGTGCCCTTGCCGAGCGCGGCGCTCTTGATGAGGATCGTCTTGTTGCTCGAGTTGGTGATGTGCACCACCTGCGTCGTCGCCTGCGTTCCGCAGTCCGTCGTCGCGGCGCTCGGGTTGCCGAACGTGAACGCGAGCGGATTGATCGAGACGACGCCGTCCGTGCCCTTGCCCTGGAAGGTGACGTCCGCCGGGGCCACGTCGCAGAGCGCGACGCCAGCGCCGATCTCGAGGTGAACCTTGCCGTTGTAGGAGGCGACCTCGGCCGGCGTGAAGCTCACCTGCGCGGGGGTGAGGCCCGGCGTGGCGGTGGTCGGGTTCGGGACCGCGATCGTATCCACGATCGCGAACGCATTCGGTCCGCCGTCCGACGCCGGGTCCGGGACGATCGAGAGCGTGATCGGCGCTGCCTGGTTGCCGGCGTTCGCGACCTGAATCGGGAGCGAGACCGCGCCCGCCGTCTTCGACACGTTGCCGAAATCGGTGCCGCTGTTCGTGACGAGCTTGAGCGAGACGCCATGCGCCGTCTGCTTCAGATCGACCTGCGCGTTCGTGGGGCCGATCGTGAGCTTCACCGTGTCGCCGAGCGCATTGCCCGTCGTCGCCGATGGAACGGGGACCGCCTTCGGCGTGACCGTCACGTCGATGGAGCCGCCCGCAGGAACGGAGCCGCTCGGCGGCGAGAGCGTGTAGGGGGAGGCGCCGCCCTTCACGAGCTCGCTCGTGAAGCTGACGGCCGCGCCGCTCGGATTCGAGATCGTGAACGTCTTCGCCGCGCCGGTCTGTCCGCAGTCGACCTCACCGAAGTCGAGGGCCGAGACCGAGACGGTGGGAAGCCCGCCATCTCCTTTCGGACCGCTGTCGACGCCGCTGTCGACGCTGCCGCTGCTCGAGGAGCTCGAGGACGACGAGGGGACGGTGCTGTCCTTCCCGCTCGATCCGGCGTCCTTCACCGTGCTCCCGCCGTCGCCCTCCGGCTCCGGGATATCGGTGCCCGTCGCCGAGTCACCGCAAGCTACTGCCGCCACCGCCAAGACCGCGGCCCAGGTTGCCGCGAAATACCAATGCGAACGCGCCATCGCCTCTCCGACTCCCCGCGGGTCGTCCCCGCGAACTTCAAGTTCGAGCAGCTTCGCGTACGGCCCGTCGGGAAGTATGCGCAGACGCTCGATCGTCGAATATAGGGGAGAGGGGCGCTATTGCGACAGTGATGCTCACGACTCCATGAAAGTCGGTGAGAGCGTCGCTTACACGCTTATGGAAGCGCGCCCTTGGCGGGGCGGGCCGCCGCTTCCAAGCTCGCGCTCACTCCGGGATAGGGCCGATGTCGCCGGGGGCCGGGCCCGCGCCGCCGTTGTCCTTGACGTTCGCGGCCGTCGGGAGCGTCGAGTCCACGTTCGTGAACTCGATCTGGCCGTTGCCGTTGCTCCCGAGCTCGAACTCGACGTCGGTGGGCTTCGTGATCGTCACCTTGGTGTTCTTGACCAGGTTCGGGCCGGCGCCGGAGTTGTAGAGCATGCCGGCGACGCTGTTCTCCACGAGCTCCACGCCGTCGATGAGGAACGAGGCCGGGCCTTCACCGCTGAAGTGGAGCCCGCAGTGGGAGCCGCTGATCTTCGAGCGCGTGACGGTGACCTTCTTGCCCGCGTTCGAGATGACGTAGTCGCCGCCCCCGCCGCCGTGGAGCAGCGAGTTGTTGATCGTCATCGTGCCGTCTTTGTCGTTCAGCGTGAGGCCGCCGTTCGTCCCCTTGTCGTAGTCCATGTAGTTCGCCGCGAACGTCCCGGCGATGACGCTGCCGCCGCCCGCGATGACCTTCGAATGATCGACGGTGAGGTTCGAGCCCGCGTCCATCTTGAAGGGCGTCGACGCGTCGAGGACGCCGTTCTTGAAGGTGGAGGGCGCGTTGTCGGGCTGCGTCCAGATGCCGGAGGAGGCGCCCTTGATCTCGAGGCCGTCCGCATCGAGCTTGCCGCCCGACGCGATGACGAGGCCCACCCAGCTCGCGCCGGTCATCTTGGCGTGGCTCGCGGTGGCCGCCACCTTGAGCGTGCCCTTCACCGTGATCGCGACCTTCGCCCCCATGCTCACTGCCGCGCCGGGCTTGATCGTGACGGTGACGCCGGGGTTGATCGTCTTGTTCGAGGCGATCGTCTTGCCGGTGTCCCACGTCTCATCCGCGGTGATCGCGTCTCCCGCCTCCGGCTCCCCCTGATCCGAGTCGGCGGGCGCATTGGAGCCGTGCTCTCCGTTCTCGTTCGTGGCGCCAGGCTTCGTCGACTTGCCCTTCTTCGGCTTGGAGCTCGTGGCCGGAGCCGCTTCCTCGATGGTGCACGCCGGAGCGATGAGGGAGAGAGAGACCACCGAGGCAAGGAGGGCAATCGCGCGCATGAGGCGATGATACTGCAGCGTGCGTGCCCCGACGAACGTCACCAGAGGCCCGTCACGAAGGTGCCACGACGGATTTCAATCGAGGCTGAAAGGCCGCGATCTGGGGCACCGCTTATCCATCGAGGGAAATGTGGTTATTTGACGTGGACCGGCAAGACCACGAACGCGGCGCCCACCCGGTTGTCATGCACGACGATCCACATCGTCCCCTCGCTCGGTGTGGAGGGCGCGCGATACTTCACGTCGCTCTCCGAGATCCTCCCCGCCTTCGAGTCGAAGAGGAGGCGCGCGTCGTCCACGAGCACGCCGACATCGGAGTAGTATGCGGCCCAGATCTGCTCGCGCTGCTGGGTCGCTTCGCCCGGCTCGGGGTTCGGCTCCCAGCTCGCGTCGCTGACCTTCACGTCGATCTTCCACTCCTTGCAGTCGGCGCGGCGCTCCGCCACACAGTGGTCGATGGTGATGCCCGCCTTCGGATCGACGTCCGCGCCCTCGAGCGTGACGCGCTCGACGACGGGGTTCGTGTTCGTGCGATCGCCGTACGAGTAGACGCGGTTGATACCGATGACGTAGTCGTCGGGGGAGAGCTGCTTGCCCTGCTCGTCGGTGCACTGGATCGGCACTTGCTGCGGGTTGATGCCCTGGCGTCCGACGTAACGAACCTGCCCCGCACATGCGAGGTTGAAGACGATCGCGAGCCCGTACGGCGCCGAGCCCTGACGCGGCTTGATGACGTCGGCCGGCATCTGGAACGAGAACGACTCGCCTTGCGGGAGGAAGCCGCCGAGGTCGACGTCGCGCGGGATCCGATCGAACGGGCTCGCGCCCTCGGCCGCTGGTGGGAGCGAGGCGTCGGTCGGAAACGGCGAGACGAGCGTCGGGCCGCCGTCGTTCGCGGAGCCAGGGATGAAGCAGGCGTAATAGAGGTCCTCGCGCGGGTTCACGCACACGACGGGGATCCAGAACACCTTCAGCGGTCGCGGCTTGTCGCGACGCCCATCGGTGACGAGCGTGGTGAGCGTGACCGTCTCGCCGGGATTCGCGAACGGCTTGTCGGCCCTCACGCCGAACATGCGCACGCTCGTGACCTTGCTCTGCGGATCGAAGTCGCCCGCGGAGCACGCGACGATGGCGGCGATCACCGAGAGACAGAGGAGAGCAAGGAGGTAGCGGACACGCATCATCGTTCTCACATCTCGATGCGGAAGCCGAGGCTCGGGAGGATGGGGACGCCGTTCGCGTTGGTCGACAGGGTCGAGTTGTAGTTGTAGCTCACGCCTTCGACGTTCCCCTGGTTGTATGCATTATACAAATCCAGGTAGACGCTCATCTTCACGTTGTCCTGGAAGAACCAGGTCTTGTCGATGCGGAGGTCGAGCTGGTGGAAGGCGGGATTGCGGACCCCGAACGGGGGGAACGCTTGCGCGGGGACGTCCGCGCCGACGCTCGCGTCGAAGAAGCCATACGTCCGGGGCGTGCGGAGGCTGCCCGAGACGTAGCGGAAGCGGAGGCCGACCTCCCAGCCGCCGCCGAGGCGATAGCTGCCAATGGCGGTGAGGATGTGGGTCTGGTCGAAGTTGAAGAGGTGCTCGGGCTCGTCCGGCGCGTCGCGACGCACGCTGCGCGAGAGCGTGTAGGCGATGAATCCGAAGAAGTGGTCGTCGGGCTTGTAGCGGAGGAGCGTCTCGAGGCCGAAGGCGCGGCCGGAGCCGCTGTTGCCCTGCCCCTGGACGATGACGCCGTCGTACTGGCGATAGAAGCCCTCCGTCGATACTTCGATGTGCTTCGTGATCTCCTGCTCGACGCCCGTGCCGTAGTGATTGGCGATGATGGAGCGCGTGCCAGGGACGCCGAACACGGGATTCGTCTCCTGCGGCTGCGGCGGGTTCGCGAAGCGGCCGAGGCCGCCCTTGATGGTCGTGCGCGGGAACTCCGAGTGGATGTCCTGCTTCATGACCACGCGCGGCTGGAAGTCCCAGCTCCGGTTCTCTTTCGTGTAATCGAGACGGACGCCAGGAACGATGCGCGTGCCCTTGAAGGGCGTGAGCTCGACCTCGTCGTAGAGCGCCGGGCGATAGAGCGAGTCGGAGTCCTTGAAGTTGAGCGGCGGGCGGCTGCCGAAGGGCCCCGCGGGCGGCTCACCGGGACGCGGGATCGGCGGGAGGCGCAGGTTCACGGTGAACGGCTGCTCGAGCATGTCGATGCCGACGTTGTTGCGCGCACCGCCGCCGAGCTTCTGCGAGAGCTCCACGCGACCCGAGATGGGGTACGAGTCGAGGACGAAGAAGTTGTCGCCGAGGTTGAACTGCACCGCGTCCTTGCCGACGGCGGCCACGGCGCGGACCTCGGTGTCGTCGCTCAGCTTGCCGACGTAGCGCGCCTGCATCCGGTAGAACGCGGTCCCGAGCCCGACGCTGCCGGTGAGCGCGGGCGCCGAGCCGGCGACCTGGCGAACGAGGATCTCGAGGCGATCGTCGGCGCCGAAGAAGAAGAAGCGGACGTTGTGCTTGCCGTGGTCCCAGCTCTTCTGGACCATGGCCTGGTAGTCGTAATAGACGGGCGCCGTCGTGACGCTCGAGCCGAGCCCCTCCAGGACCGGCTTCAGCCAGACGTCGACGTACGAACGGCGCCCGCCGACCGCGAACGTCCAGCCGGTGTTGCCGATCGGCCCTTGCACGACGGTACGCGCGTCGATGAGGTCGGCCTGCACGAGGCCGTGAATGCCCGCACGCGCCGAGCCGAGGCCCGAGCTCGGCTCGCGCTTCACGGTCGGGTCCTTCACGCCGACGTCGATGACGCCGCCCGTGTGACGCCCGAAGTACGTGCTGAAGTTGCCGGGATAGAAATCGATGTGATCGAGCATCTCCGAGGGGATGACGCTCGAGAGGCCGCCGAAGTGATAGATGATCGGCACGAACGTGCCGTCCACGTAGGTGCCCGTCTCTTGCGGGGCGGCGCCGCGCACGATGAGGAGGCCCGCGAGGCCCGGCGCGCGCGCGATGCCGGGGAGGTTCTGCACGGCGCGGAGCGCGTCACCGTTGGTGCCCGGGATGCGCGTGAGCTCGCGCTGCTCGAGCGTGCGCTTCGTCACCTCGCGCGGGGGTTTGGTGCCCTTGACGGTGACCTCCTGGATCTCCTCCGGCGCCGTGGGCTTGGGCCCGGCGGGCGGGGTCGGCTCGGGCTCCGGCGGGCGCGAGAGGCGCGACTCGACGTTCGACTCGGTGCCCGGATCGAGCTGCTCCTCGCTCGACTGGACCTCGAAGCCGTCCTTCGTGACCGTGATCGTGGTCTTGCCGAACGGGAGGCCCTCGAGCTTCCACGACCCGTCCGCGGCGGTGGTGGTGGTGTGCGGGACGCCGTCGGGGCCGGTGGCGGTGATGGTCGCGCCCTCGATGGCGGTGTCGCGCGCCTGGGTCGTCACCTTGCCGACGAGCTGCGCCGGCGGTGGCGTGAAGACGTAGCGGTGCTTGATCTTCGCGGGGATCGGCTTGCCGTCGCGGAGCGCTGGGCTCAGCTTCAGCCCCTTCGCCGCCTCGACCGCCGACTCGTCGAAGCCGTGGCCGCCGCCCGACTTGTCGATGGTCACGTTCTTCACCGCGCCCGTCGCGTCGAGCTCGAGGACGAGGACGACCTCGGTCTCCGTGATGACCTTGTCCTTGACCGCCTCCGCCGGGTACTTCGCGCCCGGATCCTCCACCACCGTGGGCATGGTGATGACGGGCTGGGGCGCAGGCGCAGGGGCGTCTTGCGCACGTGCAGGGGCGCTGAAAATCGCGCTGAACGCGACGAGCGACGCGCAAAGAAGCCGTCTCATCCGCGGCGGCGCAACCTAGCACACAGGCGTGGTAGAAACGGCCGCTTCTTACGCCGTCGTGTTTCCCAACGTTGCACCGATCCTGCGTCGCTTCGACCGGCCGCTCTACGTCCTCTGGGCGGCGGCCAGCACGCTGATATCGGCACGCTCGTTCTACGGTTACATGCTGAAGCAGACCGGTGGGGAGTGGAGCGCCCCGCTCGACGACGTCTTCATCCACTTCGACTACGCCCGCGCCACGGCGCAAGGTCATCCGTTCGAGTGGACGGTCGGCAACGGCTATTCCTCCGGGAATACCTCGCTGACCTACCCCTTCGTGCTCGCGGCGGGGTGGCTCCTCACCTTCACCGGTCGCAGCCTCATGAAGTGGGCCGCCATCGTCGCGATGACGAGCGTCTTCGGGACGCTCCTCGCGGCGCGCCGCCTCTTCATCGAGAACGAGCGAGACGACTGGGGCCGCCTCTCCTCGTACCTGCTTCCGCCCGCGTTTCTCGGGATCGGCGCCCTCACGTGGTCGCTCTGGAGCGGGATGGAGGTCGCGTTCTTCCTCGCGACGTGGGCCATCGCCCTGGTGGCATGGCTCGGCGTGGAGGACCGCATTCGCCGCGGGCAGCGGCCCGGCGGATGGCTGCTCGGCCTCGCCGGTGGTCTCCTCGTCACGACGCGCCCCGAGGCGGCGCTCACGATCGCCGTCTTCGGGATCGCGGCCGCGCTGCGCGCCCGCTCGAGCACGCGGCTCGCTCGGATCGGGATCCTGCTCCGGGTCGGCTTGCCCGGCGTGCTCCTGCTGGTCCTCCAGTCGATCGCGAACAAGGTCTTCACCGGCGAGGTCAGCGCGAACGGCGCGATCGTGAAGCTCGCGCTGAACAACCCGTTCATGACCGGCGAGGAGAAGTTCGCCGACTGGCTCTTCAACGTGCGCTACGCGGCGCTGAGGAACCTCGACTATCATTTCGCGCACATCGAGGGCGATCGCATGAGCGCGCTCGCGGACGGCCTGCCGCCCAGCCTGCCGAACGCGCTGCGCGTCCCCATCGTCTACCTGTCCAAGACGGCGTGGTGGGCGGGCGTCGTCCCGCTGGTCCTCGCCGTGCTCCCCCTCTGCTTCGCGCGCACGCGGCGCGTCGCGATCGTGCTCTGGGCGCAGATCGTCGGCTGGATCGTGCTGGTCGCGTTCAACGGGCAGGTCCGCTGGCAGAACGAGCGGTACGTGATGCCGGCCGTCGCCTGGCTCGTCATCCTCGCCGTGCTCGGCGTGAGCGTCTGCTTCCGCGGCCGCGTCTCCGCCACGGGCAAGCAGCCGCTGCGGCCTTCGCTCCCCGCCGGGCTCGTCGTGGGCGCGCTCATCGTCCAGACGATCGGCGTCCTGACCCGCCCCGCGGGCGAGATGCCTTCGTTTCGGGTCTCGTGGCTCCTCGCGTTCGCGGCGGCGGCGCTGGGCATCGGCCTCCTCCGCTTCCGCCCCGCGCGCATCGCCATCGCGACGCTGCTCGTGCTCTTCGCCTGGGATCATCAGGCGCCGAAGATGCGCGACCAGAAATGGTTCTTCGGGCGAGCGTCGCGCAACATCCGCGATCAACACCTGACGCTCGGCAAGTACCTCGCGGAGACGAAGCCGAAGCGCGTGCTCGTCGGCGACGCGGGCGCCATCATCTACGAGAGCGAGCGTCCGGGCCTCGACATCATCGGGCTCGGCGGCTACCACCGGCTGCCCTTCGCGCGCGCGGGCGTGCATGGTCTCCCCGCCACGCTCGAGCTCCTCGAGCGCGTGCCGCGGAGCGATCGGCCCGACGTGCTCGCCATCTTCCCGACGTGGTGGGGCGTGCTCCCCGTGTGGTTCGCGGACGACGTCATTCGCCGCTTCCCCGTCGAGGGCAACGTCATCTGCGGCGGCTACGAGCAGAACGTGTACCGCGCGAACTGGTCGCTCCTCAACACCGGCGACACGATGCGCTGGGAGCCGCCGCCGGATCCCGAGAAGACGTGGACGAACCGCACGAAGGAGAAGGCGCGGGTCGAGGTCGACGTCGGTGACCTCGTGAGCGAGGCGCAGAACGGCTACCGCTTCCAGCGCCCGCAGAACGGGTGGACGGACATGCGCATCCTCCCCGATCCGGCCGATCCCCAGAAGGACATGTTCGACGGCGGCCGCCGGATCGCGGTCGGAAAGAACGAGAGCTTCGACGCGCGGGGCCTCGTCCTCGGCAAGCCGTTCCACCTCGTCGTACGTCTCGCGCAGGAGAGCGCGACGAGCGTGCGGATCCGCGTCGACGGCGTGGACGCGGGCAAGCTCGACGTCGTGCGTACGAACGGCTGGGAGGAGCGCGCCTTCCTCGTCCCCGACAGGCTCGTCACGAGCGCGAGCCCGCGCATCGAGCTCCGGAACGAGGGGCCGGGAGACTTCGTCGATTACCACGTGTGGATCACCCAGTGAGCCTCGCCACGGTCGTCGGCACCTGGGCGCCTCCGCCGGACGTGCCGGCGAACGTCGCGGTCGCGCTCGCGGCGATCGCGGTGGGGCTCGCGTTCATGAAGCGATCGCCCGTGCTCCACGAGGGCTCGGAGCGGAGGTTCCTCGGCATCGCCGCCGCTGCCGCGGGCGTGCTCTCGATCGCCTACGTCTCGAGCTACCTCCACGGCGGGCCGCGCATCATCGACGCGACCTCGTACTTCCTGCAGGGCCGCGCGCTCTCGCATGGCCAGCTCGCGTGGACCCCGCTCGAGCCGTCGTCGTCCTTCCGCGGGCGCTTCCTCGTCTACGAAGGCGGAAGGCTCGGCGGGATCTTCCCGCCCGGGTATCCGCTCCTCCTCGCGCCCGGCTTCTGGCTCGGGGCGCCGATGGTCGTCGGCCCCGCCATCGCCGCCGCGCTCGTCGTGGCGACGTACCGCCTCGCGCGCACGCTCGGGCTGGCGGCGCCGCACGCGCGAGCGGCGGCGCTCCTCTCCATCGCCTGCGCCGCGCTCCGCTATCACACCGCGGACACGATGAGCCACGGCGCCGCCGCGCTCGGCGTCGTGCTCGCGCTCGAGTGCGCGCTACGGCAGCGCGCGTTCCTGGCCTGGCTCGCGGTGGGCTACGTCGTGGCGACGCGCCCGGTGTCCGCGATCCCGATCGGGCTCGTGGTCGGGGCGCTCACCTTCCGGCGACCGCGCGGCCTCGCCGGCGTCCTGCCCGGCCTCCTCTTGCTGCTCCTCTCGCAGGGCATGGTCACGGGCTCGCCGCTCTCGTCCGCGCAACGCATGTACTATGCACTCAGCGACGGGCCCGCGGGCTGCTTCCGATATGGCTTCGGACACGACACGGGCTGTGTCTTCGAGCACGGCGACTTCGTCGGGGCCCGGCTCGCGAACGGCTACGGCCTCGTCGAGGCGCTCGGCACGACCATCCGGCGGCTCCATCATCACCTCCTCGACGTCGCGAACCTCGAGCCGCTCGCGCTCCTCGTCCTCGCGCCGATCGTGAAGGATCGCGCCTCGAGGACGGTGCGAGCGGCGAGCGCGCTCGTCGGCCTTCATGTCCTCGCGTACCTGCCGTTCTACTTCGACGGCGACTACCCGGGCGGCGGGGCGCGGCTCTTCGCGGACGTCCTGCCCGTCGAGCACGTGCTCGTCGTCATGGGCGTCACGCGGCTCGTGAAGAGCGCCGATCGCGCGCTGCATCTCCTCGTCGCGGCGGCGCTCGCGGGCTTCGCCATCCACGCCTCGTTCGAGCACGGCAAGCTCCGCGAACGCGACGCCGGCCATCCGTGGTTCGAGAAGGACGTGCTGACGCACGCGTCGATCACGCAGGGCCTCGTGTTCATCGACAGCGATCACGGCTTCGCGCTCGGGCACGACCCGGGCCAGCGCATCGAGGACGGCGTGATCGTCGCGCGGCGCCGCGGGGACGATCGAGATCGCCTGCTCTACGAGAACCTCGGGCGTCCGCCGACGTTCTGGTACCGCTTCGAGCCGGACGGGAACATCAAGGAGCCGATCACCGTCCCGTGGGCGCCGCCCGACTTCGGCGAGGTGCTCCGGTTCGAGGCGGAGGCGGAGTGGCCCGCGCTCGCGCAGCATGCGGGCTTCGCGGCGCCGGGCTGGACCCACGCCTGCGCCTCGGGGAAGCGCGCGCTCGTCGTCACTCCCGATGATGGCGCGACGACGGCCTCCGCGACCGTCCTCGTGCCCGTCCCCAGCGCAGGCCGATACGAGATCACCGTCGCCGTTGCCAACGCCCGGATTCCGCACGCGAAAACGCGTAACGAGGGCACGCCCAGAGGCGCGCTGCGCGTCGAGGTCCCCGCGGCTCGCGGCGCTGGCCCCGAGAGCGTGCGCTTCGACTGGGATGACCCCAAGGATTGCGCGAGCTTGGAGCCGAGGACGGCGCGGCTCGAGCCTCCGCATGCCCGGGTCACGATCGAGGCGACCGGTGGCCCGGTCGCGGTGGACGCCGTGTATCTCCGAACCCTCCGAACCCCCTAGCCTTTCCGTCGTTTTGGAGTTTCAATGTCGCCATGACCAAGAGCGAGCTCATCGATGCCATGGCCGCCAAGAGCCAACTCACGAAGGCGCGCGCCGAGCTCGTCGTGAACTGCGTCTTCGAGGCGATGACCGAAGCGCTTCAAAAGGGCGAAGGCATCGAGATTCGCGGCTTCGGCAGCTTCACGGTGCGTCCCTACAAAGCCTATTCCGGTCGTAACCCCCGCACCGGCGCGCCGGTCCCGGTCCCGCCGAAGCGCCTGCCGTTCTTCAAGGTCGGCAAAGAGCTGAAAGAGCTCGTCAACAACAGCCGTCTGACCTCGCAGATCACCGGCGGCGACGACAAAGACGACTGATCCGAGCCGAGGTCCCGTGAAATCCGTAGAAGAGCAGCTCGCGCTCCTGACGCGCGGAGCGGTGGATATCCATGTCGAGAAGGAGCTGGCCGAGCGACTCAAGAGGTCGATCGACACTGGCAAGCCGCTCGAGGTGAAGTGTGGCTTCGACCCGACGCGTCCCGATCTCCACATCGGGCACGCCGTCGTCATGTCGAAGATGCGCCAGTTCCAGGAGCTCGGTCACAACGTGACGCTCCTCGTCGGCGAGTTCACGGCCATGGTCGGCGACCCGACGGGCAAGAACGAGATGCGCCCGCCGCTCACGCTCGAGGAGGTGAAGGCCTCCGCGAAGACGTACACGGATCAGGCGTTCAAGATCCTCGATCGCGAGAAGACCAAGGTGCGGTCGAATGCGGAGTGGCTCGACAAGCTCGGCGGCCAGGACTGGGTGAGGCTCCTCGCGCAGTCGACCGTCTCGCGCATGCTCGAGCGGAAGGACTTCGCCAAGCGCTTCGAAGAGAACCGCCCCATCTACCAGCACGAGTTTTTGTACCCGCTCCTCCAGGGCTACGACTCCGTCGCCCTCGAATGCGACATCGAGCTCGGCGGCTCCGACCAGCTCTTCAACCTCCTCGTCGGTCGCGACATCATGCCGAGGTACGGCAAGACCGCGCAGATGGTCCTCACCATGCCGCTGCTCGAGGGCACGGACGCGAAGATGGAGACCATCGAAGGCAAGCAGGTCGTCGTCGGGAAGAAGATGTCGAAGAGCGCCGACAACTACATCGGCCTCAGCGAAGAGCCGCTCGTCATGTTCCGCAAGTCGATGCAGATCGATGACGACGTGATCTTCCGCTACTTCGACCTCCTCAGCGCGAAGTCGAACGCCGAGATCGCGGCGCTGCGGGAAGAGCGCAAGAACGGGCGCGACCCGCGCGAGATCAAGGCGATGTTCGCCAAGGAGATCATCACGCGCTTCCACGACGCGGCCGCGGCGGAGCGGGCGGAGCAGGAGTTCAAGAACATCTACTCCGCAGACGCGGTGCCCACCGACGTCGAGGAGAAGACGATCAAGATCGATACGCCGACGCTCTGGATCGCGAAGGCGCTCCAGATCTGCGAGCTCGTGAAGTCGACGAGCGACGGCAAGCGCATGGTCGAGCAGGGCGGCGTCGAGGTCGATCAGCAGCGCGTGACCGACGTCCAGCTCCAGCTCGAGCGCGGGAAGAGGTACCTCCTGCGCGTCGGTTCGAAGAACCGGAAGTTCAAATATCTGAACATCGAGCCGTGAAGCGCTGGCTCGGCGTCTCGCTGGCGCTCGGGGCGTGCAAGACGACGCCGCCCCCGGCGCCGCCGCCTCCGCCGATCCCGCTCCACGTCGAGCCCGCGTGCGACCTCGCGCCCGCCGCCGGCGCGCAGTGGGTGATCGAGGCGAAGCCGCGGCAGATCGCGGAGATCCCCGACCTCATCCCCGCCATCGCAGAGGTGCTGCCCGAGGAGCGGCTCCAGCTCTTCACCGCCTCGCACGGCGGCATCGATCTCCGCCAGACGAAGGACCTCTGCCTCGTGCAGTACAAGGGCTCGCAGCTCGGCGTGCTCGATGTGCCGCTCGATCCCGAGCGCATCGCGAAGGCCTTCGACGCGCGCACCACCGAGCCCGCCACGCGGAGCTTCCTCGCCACGAACCCGAAGGTGATGCGCCTCGTGGGCAAGGTGAACGACCCCACGGCTCCGAGCCACGAGGAGGAACAGCGCCTCGTCACGTTCGGGCTCGAGGCGATCGCGCTCGAGCGCGGCGCGTCCGGACCGCTCCGCGCCGCGGAGGCGTTCGGCTTCATGAAGCTGAAGAAGGCGTCGCCCGTGCTGAAGGGCGCGGCGTTGAAGCGCGCAGCGGAGGCGCTCGGCGACGCGCCGTTTCGCGCGTTCGCGGCGGGGCCGTTCGAAGAGGAGGCCGCGAAAGGCCTCGGCGGGATCTTGCGCGCGACGACGGCAGCGGGCGTATCGGCGGCGTGGTCGGGCCAGAAGGCCGACCTTCTCGTGCGCGTCGTCCTCGTCGGCGCCTGGGGCGACGACGGGCCGGCCGCCGCCCAGCGGCTCGCGGCGGGGGCCAACGTCCTGTCGGGCAGCTCGGTGGGGCGGCTCTTCGGCCTCGACAATCCCGTGCGTTCGCCCGCGGCGCACGTCGAGAATGACGCGCTCGTGCTCGAGGCAACGATCGATGGGAACGCGCTCGCGAAGGGCCTCCACGATGCGATCGACGCAAGCGTGGCCGACATCATGCGGAAGTAGCGGCCGCGCGCCTACCTCGCCTCCACGATTGCTGATGACTGGCGTCCGCACGGCGGACTATTGCAATTTTGGAACGCGGCTATACTCCTCGGATGCCTCGCTTCGAGGAGCTGGAGTCGTGCGCCGAGCTCACCGCAGAAGACGCGGCCGAGGCTGCGTCTTCCGCGGCATCGATGCGGAAGTTCCTCGACTGGGCCAGCGCGACTGCGCGCCCCGACGAAGGCGCGCCGAAGGTCTTGCAGGCGATCGCGAAGCTCGGTGACGCGGCGTGGGTCGACGGCACCCTCTACATCGACATCGCGGGCGACGATGCGGTGACGAAGATCTCCGTGTTCGCGGACTACGGCTTCGGCATCCGTGAACGTCTGCTCCCGCTCGCTCGTCTCTCCGCTCCGTTCGACGAGTTCGTGCGCGCGGTTCGCCTCGCGCCGAAGCTCATCGCCCCGTTCAAGGCGGAGCAGCTCGCTGGCTCGCTGGTGCTCACGCCGCCCGAGCTCGAGGCCGCGCCCGACAGCAGCGAGCAGGCGCTCGACGCGATCGCGATCGCCGAGTCGAGCCTGACGAACGACGCCGTGACGAAGCCGCCCCCGCCGCCGCACGCGGTCACCAAGCCTCCGCCGTCGATCCCGGAACAGAGCGGAATTCATACACATCCGACGGTTCGCCGGATGGTCGCGGTGCGGCCGGAGGCCCTCCGCAGCGGGAACGACGACTGAAGATCGCAGCGCCTCTCCTCATTAACGGAGGGACGAGTCGAGCTCAGCCACAGATTCGTGCGGTTCAGGGTTGACGCCCAATTCTTAGCAATGCTACGCGCGCGGCACCCTATGGCTCAGACCGCACGCTCCTCCCGGACCTCTACCAAAGAAACCGCCACGAAGACGGCAAAGGCAAAGCCTGTCGCTTCCTCGAAGGTGAAGGCGAAGGCCTCGCACCTCAAGGCGGTGAGCGCCGCTCGCCCGGCGACCAGCGAGCCTGCGAAGCCCGTCGCCACCAGCTCCGCCATGCTCGAGCGTCCCCGCACCACGCCGCTCCCGCCCCCGCCGATGCCGAAAGCGTCCACGAAGGTGGAGCCGGCCAAGGTCGAGAAGGCCGAGCCGACCGTCCAGCACCGTCCGTCGGGCGTCGTGCCGAAGGGCTACGTCCCCCTCGTCAACATCGCGCCGCTGCCGCCGCCCCCGAAGGACCTCCACGTCCAGGCCGGTGACAAGGTCGTTCACCCCGCGCACGGCCTCGGCGAGATCATCGCCATCGAGCAGCGCGAGATCGGCGGCACCAAGGGCGAGTTCTTCATCATCCGCATCCTCGACAACGGCATGCGCGTGATGGTCCCGCGCACGTCGGGCCAGGCCGCCGGCCTTCGCCCCGTCATGAGCGCGAAGGAGGCCGACAAGGTCCTCGACACGATGAAGGCGCGCGAGGTCGCGGTCGACCTCCAGCCCTGGAGCCGCCGCTTCCGCGCGTACACCGAGATGATCAAGAGCGGCTCGCCGCACGAGGTCGCGAAGGTCCTTCGCGACATGTACCGCCTCAAGTTCGACAAGGAGCTCAGCTTTGGCGAGCGCCGCTTGCTCGATCAGGCGAAGAGCCTCCTCCTCAAGGAGCTCGCTGCGGCGAAGGGTCTGACCGAAGGCGCGCTCCAGGCCAAGGTCGACGACATGTTCCGTAACTGAGCCCAGGCGCTCGGTCAGCCCGCCCAGGCGCACGTTACTGGGTAAAACGATCACGGCCCGGGTAAGATCCGGGCTGTGTCCGTTTGTCAGCGCGTATTTGCGTTCGTCGCCGTCGGCTCGCTGCTCGTGGCGTGCAGCGACGTGCCAAACAAGACCGACGCGCTCTCGATGGTGCAGCAGGACGTGAAGGAGGAGGCGACGTGCACGTTGCCGATCAACCTCCTCCCGCTGTTCAAGATGCAGCACACGACCAAGGCCGTGTGTGTCCCGCGCGAGCAGGACCCGGCCGGCAAGAAGACCTTCGACGACGTGATGGCGTGCCTGAACGCCCTCGTCGCCGCGAACGTCACCAAGCCGATGCCTTCGGAGTACATGTCCGAGTGGCCCGACGAGGTGACCGGCGTCGGCCTCGACTCGGTGCCGGCCTACGAACGCCGCGCGCGAAACTCGCTCTTCAAGGGCTGCGTGGCCATGGGTGAGGGCCTCCGCAACGGCCAGTTCCGCTGCGGCCAGGCGAAGGCGGAGAAGGTCATCCGTGTCTCGAAGACCGACGATACGCACGGTCAGATCCGCTACGCGCGCACCCTGACGCTCGACGCCACGCTCGCGTCGATCGACAAGGCCTGCGGCGCGGTCACGAGGCCCGGACCCGAGGCGACCGCGACCATCGAGAAGGGCGCGGACAAGAAGTGGTTCGTCGTGCCCGAAGGCACTGCGGCGTCGCCGTCGCCGTCGCCCAGCAGCCACGCGAAGTAAGTCGCCGGCCGTCAGCCGAGCGGAACGACGACGAAGTGCTTGCCGACGCGGCGCGCGGGGCTGTCGAGCCCGCGGAGCAGATCGTTGAGCTCGCGCAGGTGCTCGATCCCGAGCGGGAGCGGGTGCTCGTTCGGATGGACGAGCGCCTTCTCCGGGTACTCGACCTCCGCCGCGTCCATCTCGATGTGCGCGCCGATGACGTGGCGGATCGTCCGCGCGGACGCGAACGCGTGGAGCCGCTCGATCGACGCCCGATACGCGCCCCAGTCGCGGACGTAGAGACGGCCGGGATAGAGCGTGTCACCGGTGAAGAGGATCTCGGTCGCGCGATCGTAGAACGCGACGTGCGCCGCCTCGTGGCCAGGGATCGCGACGATGTCGAGGACGCGACCGCCGAGGTCGATGGTGGCGACGTCGTCCACGTGCGCGAGCCCGAGCGCGCTCCTCACCTCGTCGACCGAGTGACCGATGACGGTCGTGCGAGCGCGACCGGCGAACTGCGCGTCGCCGCCGACGTGGTCGGAGTGCGTGTGCGAGTGCGCGACGAGGAGCGGCCGCGACGTGAGCGACTCGACGGGCGCGCGCAGATCGACGTCGCCGGTCCCCGTGTCGATCAGCATGGCACGGTCGCGGCCCTCCAGGAGGACGACGAACGGCGCCTCGAAGTGGGTGCGGATCGACTGGCGAAGCAGCGTGGTGCCCGGCGCATAGGCCCAGACCTGGACGAGGGGCTCGTCCGGGCGGGTGCCGTCGATCCAGGCGGGAAAGGCGGACACCATCGGGGCTATCCTAGCGCTCGCGATGGCGGCGCGCCTCCTCGGGATCGACATCGGAACGACGGGCGTGCGAGCGGCCGTCTTCGACGACGCAGGCGTGATGCTCGCCGACGCGAGCGTGGAGTGTCCGTACGACGCGCCTCGGCCGGGCTGGGCGGAGATCGATCCGGAGCGGTGGTGGGCGGCCGCCGGCGCGGCGCTCGGAAAGCTCGACCGCGCCGTCACCTCCGCGGTCGACGCGATCGCGGTCGTGGGCCAGGCGCCGACGGCGGTGCTGCTCGGCTCCGCGCGCCCCGCCATCCTCTGGCTCGACACACGCGCGGAGGCGGAGGCGCGCGCGCTCGGCATCCCCGCGTATTACCTCGGCCCTAAGCTCGACTGGGCGAAGGCGCACGGGCACCTGGACGGTGTCACGGCGATCGTCCAATCGCATGCATACCTCACGTATCGTCTGACGGGCGAGCTCGCCACCGATCCCTCGACCGCAGCGCTGTGTCTCCCCTTCTTCGATCTGGCGACCCGCCAGTGGTCGGGCACGACGTACCCTTTCCCGCCGATCCGCGCCGCGCACGCCATCCTCGGCCAGGTCCGCGCGAATTCGTTCGGCCTGCGCGAGGGCACGCCGGTCGTGGCGGGCGGCGGCGACTTCGCCGCGGCGACGCTGGGCGCCGGCGTGGTCGCGGAGGGCGAGGCCTGCCTGATGCTCGGCACGGCGGGGAACCTCCTCGTCCCGCGCCGCACGCCGGGCCAGGATCCGCGGCTCATCAACGCGCATCACGTCGGCTCGGACGCATGGCTCTCGCTCGGCGGTACGCTCTCGGGCGGCGCGCAGGAGTGGCTGCGAAAGACGCTGGGCGGCGTCCCTCACGCCGAGCTCGACGCGGAGGCGGCGCGCATCGCGCCGGGCGCGGAGTCGCTCCTCTTCCTCCCCTACCTCCAGGGCGAGCGCACGCCGATCTGGGACACGGAGGCACGCGGCACCTTCACGGGGCTCGGCCTGAACCACGGCCGCGCGCATCTCTGGCGCGCGCTCCTCGAGGGCATCGCGCTCTCGTTCGTCGACTGCCAGGAGGTCCTCGAGAGCGACGGAGGCGTTCGCCTGCGCGAGGTCACGGCCGCGAACGGCGGCGGCAAGAGCGCCCTCTTCCGTCAGATCCTCTGCGACGCGCTCGGCGTGCCGCTCGAGTACACGCCCGTGAGCGGTGGCACCGTCGCCGGCGCCGCGATGCTCGCCGCCCTCGGCATCGGCGCGCTCGCGTCGGTCGCGGACGCGAAGAAGTGGCGCGGCGAGGTCATCCGCCACACGCCCAGCGCGGAGGCCCACGCCCGCTACCGCGCCCTCCTCCCCGTGCGCCGCGCGCTCTATGAGTCGCTGAAGCAGACGCAGTCGAAGCTCACCAGCTTCCGCTGAATTTCCGACAGCTTGGCGCGTCCTCGAGAAAGGACGCAACCGATTCGCGTGGAGGCCGACCAGCCATCCACGACGATGAAGACACTCCCCGGCGACGTCGAGGCAATGCAGCAGGAGCTCGAGCGGCAGGACCGCGAGCTCGAAGAGCTCTTTCACACGATCGGCGCGATCGATCCGCACGACCTCCCGCCGACCTTCTTCGACGACCTCGAAGAGGTGTGCCGGCCGCGCGTCGCAGCGGCGGCATCGCCGCCCCTCACCTTTCCCCTCGGCCTCCGCGCCTGACCCTCCACCATCGGCAACCAGCAACGAAAGACGAACGAGAAGACACCATGGTCGACGCCATCAGCCGCACCTCGAGCTCCACCGACATCAACTACAGCGGCGCGATCACGCCGGACGCCTTGCTCCTCTACTGCCAGAGCAAGCTCAACGATCTCGACAACCAGATGCAGGCGCAGTTCCAGAAGCAGAAGCAGTACCGCGCGGGGACCGCCGCCGTGAACGACCTCATCTCGATCTTCAACGAGCCGGCGAACACGGCGAAGGGCATCGACGGCCGCTGCATCGGCAACGGCGGCGTCGATCCGAAGACCTACGAAGACAGGATCGACGCCGCCTTCGCGAGGGCGCTCGACTCGCTTCCACCCGGCCCCGAGCGAACGCAGGTCGAGGAGGCGCAGAAGAAGTGGAAGGCAGGCTTCCATGACCGCACCGGCCAGGGCCCCGATGACGGCGGCTGGGAGTTCGTCTTCACCGCCGGCGAGTGCAAGGCGCTGGCCGACTCCCTCACCAACGTCTCGAAGAGCCTGAGCTCCTCCGCCGAGCTCGACATGATCAACCTGAACTCCCTCATGTCCCAGCGTCAGACCGCCATCCAGATGTGCACCGGCATGGTCAACTCGCTCGGCGAAGGCCCCAAGGCCATCGCGGCGAAGTTCTGATGCTCCCCGCCCCGATTCAGCCCGCCGACGCGCTCTACGTCGTCGGCCACTGGCTGCTCGAACAGCGGCGCTTCGCGGACGCGCTCCACGTCTTCCGGACGATGCTCGTGAGCGCTCCCGGCGACGAGCGGGGCTGGCTCGGTCTGGGAGCTTCGCACGAGGAGCTCGGTAACGATGGCGTGGCGGCGGGGCTCTACGCTCTCGGTGAAGCGGCGATCCCGACCTCGTTTCGCTGCTCACTGGCGCATGCGCGCGTGCTCCGCCGGCTCATGAACGACCACGCCGATGCCGCCTTCGAGCGCGCCGAGGAACGCGCGCTCGAGGTGGACGATGGAACGGCCTCCGCGATCGCGCACGAAAGGCGGGCGGCGTGAGCGCCATCGGTGGAATCGTGCCGCGCGCGCAGAGCACCACGCTCCCGGCCGGGAGCGTGGACGGGACGCCGATCTCGACGCTTCCGCCGGTCGACGGCATCACCGACCAGCTCAGCGCGATCTTCGCGCTCGCCTCGCAGCTCACGCGCACGGAGAACGAGGTCTCCCGGCGACGGGTGCTCACGAACAAGCTCGATCAAAGCACCGCCGATCGCCGGCGCCAGGAGGCCCTCGAGCGCGCGAAGCAGGAGTCGGAGAAGGGCGGCATCTTCAAGGAGCTCGAGAACGACATCGGGCTCCTCGGCGTCTTCGGGCTGGCCACGTTCGACTATGGTCTCGTCGCGGCAGACATCGTGCTCCACGAGAGCGGCGCGGTCGAGAATCTCAAGCTCGACCTCGTCGATGGGGCCTGCGCCGCGGTCGTGCAGACGCATCCCGAGATCCTCGTGGCGGACGTCCTGCTCCGGAAGCTCGACGTGACCCCCGACGCGGTGAAGAGGCAGCTCGACGCGCTCGGTCTCGGGACGAACGTACCGGGGATCAGCGACGAGGACGTGAAGCCGGTCGTCGACACCGCCGTGAAGCTCAACATCCTGATCGCGGGGACCGCCGCGAGCGTGCTCACGGCCGGGTCCACGACCGCGCTCGTCGTTGCCCTCGTCGCCGCCGCGTTCTCGGCGGGAGCCTTCGCCTCCGAGCAGGCCAATGGACCGGTCTGGCTGACGCTGGGGCTGCAGGTCTGCGGCGCGGCGCTCTCCCTCGGCGCGGGCCTCGGCGGCGCGAACGCGGCGCTCTCGGCCAGCGAGAGCGCACGCATCGCGCAGGCGAAGGCGGTCGGCATGGGGATCACCGCGCTGAACGGTGGACTCCACGGCACCGACACCGTCCTCCACTCCGTGCATCAGCACGCCGCGGACGAGGCGAACATCGACGCGGCCGAGGCGAAGATGAGGCTCGCGCGGCTCCAGCGTCTCCTCGACGAGCTCATCGACACCGTCAAAGCGAACGAAGACTCGCACCAGCGCACGACCGAGAGCGTGCGCGAAGCCATCGAAACCCACGGCCGCACGCTCCTCGCGGCCAGCTCCCTGAAAGCCTGAATCATGAGCTCCACCTCGACGATCTCGCTCCGAAGCCACAGCGTCTACCTCGATCCTCCGCTGGCCGCGCCCGCCAGCTCCGAGGGCGCCCCGGCGCCGGCGCCGGCGCTGCCGGAGCCGAACGACGCCCTCGGCCGCATGATCTCGAGCGGGGACTATGGCAGCAGCCTCGCCGCGATGCTCATGCTCTCGCAGAAGGAGCAACGCGCGACGGCGAAGAGCGCTCGCGACAGCGCCTATCGCGCGGTCGAGCACGCCCAAGGCGTCCAGCTCGAGCACATGCAGGACGCCGCGGACCTCAAGTTCGCGACCGGCATCGCACAGGGGAGCCTGCAGCTGGGCTCGGCCGGCCTCGGCCTCGCGGCGGTGAAGCCAGGGGTGGAGGCCTCGACCGCCGACTACAAGCTCAAGGATCTACCCGCGGGAGCGTCGAGCGCGACGCGAGGCGATCTCCTCAAGATGGCCAGCGCGGGGCGAACGCAGTCGGAGGGACTCACGGGCACCGCGCGCGCCCTCGACGCCTACGGGACGCTCGTCGGGGCGGGCGGAAAGCTCCTCTCGGACGCGGCCGACCGCGAGGTCACCGGAGACGAGCAACGCGTGACGTCGCTCCAGCGGATCGCGGCCGATCACGCGAGCGACGTGGACGAGGCCCAGAAGTCGATCGACAAGACCGTCGACCTCTTCCACGAGTACGTGAACGTCCGCAACGCGACGCTGCTCGCGGCGACGCAGCGTACCTGAGCGCCGGCGCGCAAAGAGAGTATCCTGCCCGGCGTGAAGCTCTATACGAAGACGGGAGACGACGGCACCACGGGCCTCTTTGGAGGCGCTCGCGTCAAGAAGGCGTCGCTACGCGTCGAGGCGTATGGCTCGTGCGACGAGCTGAATGCGACGCTCGGCGTGGCGCGCGCCACGAAGCTCGAGGCGTTCACCGATGGCGTCCTCGCGCAGGTGCAGGTCGATCTGTTCACGCTGGGCGCGGAGCTCGCGTGCGTCCCCGGCAAGGAGGAGAAGATGTCGATGAAGCTCCTCGACGCGGCGGACGCCGAGCGGCTCGAGAAGGCGATCGACGCGGCCGAGGAGGGGCTGCCTCCGCTGAAGTCGTTCGTGCTGCCGGGCGGCTCCATGCAGGCGTCGGCGCTGCATCTCGCCCGAACGGTGTGCCGCCGCGCGGAGCGCGCGGTGCTCGCGCTCGACGATACGCCCGCACGGAGCGATATCGTCATCTACCTGAACCGCCTCAGCGACCTGCTCTTCGTCCTCGCGCGCAAGGCGAACGCGACGCTCGGCGTCGAGGACGTGCCGTGGGCGCCGCGGGCGGGATGACTCGAGTGACGTGAGGCGTACGCGGCTCAGGCCGCTTCGAGCATCTGCGTCGCGAGGAGCTTGCGGCCGCGGTGGAGGCGGCTCATGACGGTGCCGACCGGGACGCCGAGCTCGTTCGCCGCCTCGCGGTAGGTGAGCTCGTCGAGGTCGACCATCTTGAGGACGGTGCGGAACGTCTCCGGGAGCGCGTCGAGCTTGCCCTGGGTCGTCGGCGTGAGCGGCGCCGTCGCATCCGGCGCGGCGAAGCGCTCCGGCATCGTCCAGGCGCACGGGTCGCTCGCGAGGACGCGCATCGCGTTCTTCTCCCGGCGGCCGCGGCGGTAGCGCGTCACGAAGACGGAGAAGAGGATCTGGTAGACCCATGCGCGGAGGTTCGTGCCGCGCTCGTACTGCGCCGAAAACTTCAGCGCGCGCTCGACCGTGTCCTGCACGATGTCGTCCGCCGTCGTCGGGTTGCCCGCCAGACGGCACGCGCGACCGCGGAGCTCCGGCAGCAACGTCACGAGCCCGGCCTCGAGCGCCTTCTGGTCGTGGGCGACGAGCATGGTCGAAGCGGTGCGGGCGGTGGTGACGGTCGAAGCAGGCTGAACGGCGGTGGTCGGCATCGGTGATGTCCCTCTGAGCCGGACCACTGCAGCCGTGATGCCAGGCAAGATTCCGCGCAAATGGCGGCATTTCTGGGGTCCGGACACGCCCGCGTGTGTCACTCGGCCCGCGATGCGTGGCCGTGGACACGCTCGGCAAGACACACGCATTCCATCCCGTGTGTGCGATGCGGCCACTTCACGGCACGCGGAATAGCCAAGGCCGGCGGAGCGTTCTCCGACCCGATGTCGTCGTCTGCCGCTCGCCCGCTCGCCTACAGCCGGCGCAGATATCCGAGCAGCGCGCCGCGCTGAACGTCGGGGAGGCCGAGCCCGAACGTGTGCCCCTTCGCTTCGCGGGCGGGCGATGGAGTGAGGAGATCGGTAACGTCCTCGACGGCGCCGCTCGCGAAGAGCCGCCGGCGATCGCCCACGAAGCGGAGCGATGGGACGCGATACATCCCCGTCCCTCGATCGCGGCTCTCGCCCACGCGCGGATCCGTCCCGGCCTGATCGAGAAGGAGCGGACCGCCCGCCGCCTCCCCTCCTTCATGGCAGCCCGCGCACTCGCGCGAGTAGAGCTGGCGGCCGATCGAGCGCGGGTCGGGGTCGGTGGAGCTACGCGGCGGTGCGGCGCCGGCCGGTCCGGAGGTCCTCCGTCGACGTATCGATGGACGCCCACGTCGCATCGGCGGCGGGCGCGGTCTCGATCCGGAGCGGCGTGGTCTCCGGGTTCAGCTCCGGGAGCGCGCCCCAGCGCTCGGCGTCGTACTTCGCGAGCCGGAGCCGGGCGTACACGTTGTCCTTCGAGACGAGGCTCGACTCCAGCGTGGCGCGCCGAAACGCGGCGTCGTCGACGTAGCGATCGCCTTGTCGTATGCGCAATAGCCCGGGCCGCCGAACGGGCCCGAGCCGTTGGTGGTGCAGTCGGCGTCGTCGATACACTCGTCGCTCGGCGTGTGGCACTGGTAGGACTCCGTCTTGGCGTAGTGACCGCAAGAGCCCAGGGTCGGCGAGCACCAGCCGTAGCCGGTGGGGCCGCAGTCCTTGTCGGTGGCGCAGCCGCTCTCGGTCAGACAGACGTTGTTGTCCGCGCGAAAGCCGCCTTCGCACTCACAAACGACGGGGCCGCCCGTGCCCGCGCCCCCCTTGTCGTCGTCGCACGCGTCGTACGTGCACTGTCAGCCGTCATGGCCGTTGCCGGTGCAGCGGCCGTTCTTGCCGGCCGTGCACTGCGTGTGCGCCGTCCACTTCACGTAGCCGCTCGGGTCGATGCCTGCGTCTGGAGCGTTCGGCGGGGAGTCGCTTCGTCCCGGCGCGCAGGCCTGAGGCGCCGTGCGATGCACCTTGGGCTCGCGAATGACGACGCCACGGCTGCTGCTGCGCGCGCCTCATCGTCCGCCCGGCAGCAAGATCGAAGCCACGATGCGCCCGGTCAAAACCCGCGAAAAATCGACCTACCGTGCCACGGCGAGGCACAGCCGCCCGCATCCGCGATCAGGCCAGCCATCAGGTCAGCAAGGCGGCGAGGACGCCGGGGAGCTCGTCCGCGATCTCGCTCGCGAGCATGCCGCGGTCCCCCCGCTCCTTCGACCACGCCGACCCGGCGACCCCGTGGAGGAAGGCGCCAGCGTACGCCGCCTCGAAGGGCGAGAGCGTGCACGCGAGGGCGGTGACGAGACCGGCGAGGACATCGCCGGAGCCCGCGGTGGCGAGCGCCGGGCTGCCCGAGCCCGTGACGACGACCCGGCCATCGGGCGATGCGACAACGGTGTACGCCCCCTTGAGAAGCACGACCGCGCCCGTCGCCTTCGCCGCGGCGCGCGCGGCGACGAAGCGGTCCGCATCGACGTCGTCCCGCCCGAGGAGGCGCCCGAGCTCACCGCTATGCGGTGTGAGGATCGCGGGGACCTTCTTGCGCTTGAACGCGGCCGGCTTGCCGGCGAAGAGCGTGAACGAATCGGCGTCACACACGACAGGCCCGCCGAACGACCGGAGCACGTGCTCCGCCGCCTTCTTCGCGGCCGCGTCGGTGCCGAAGCCCGGACCGACGAGGCAGGCCGCCTTCTTCTCGAGCGTCCGATCGAGCGCGTGCGACGAGGACACGCTCGCGAGCGGGACCACCATCACCTCGGGGATCCGCGCCTCGAGCACCGCATGCGCGGTCGACACGACCGTCGCCGCGCCCGCCCCGCCCCGGAGCGCGCCCTGCGCCGCGAGCAGCGCGGCCCCCGTCTTTCCGGGCGATCCCGCGAGGAGCGCGACGTGCCCCGCGCGATACTTGTGCGTATCGACGGCTCGCCGCTCGATGAGGGCCCGGACGTCCGAGGCCTCGACGAGCTTCGCGCTCGGCTCCGAGCGCAGCGTCGGCGGGACCCCGATGTCCACCACGTGGACGGTGCCGGAGAGGCTCGCGCCGCTCCCCGTCACGTGCGCGAGCTTGAGATGCGCGAACGTCACGGTGACGTCGGCCGTCACGCACGGCCCGAGCGGGACGCCCGTGTCGGTGTCGAGGCCGGAGGGGACGTCGAGCGCGACGACGTGCACGCCCGACCGGCGCGCCTCGTTGATGACCGAGATCACCTCCGCGAGCGTGCCCGCGATCGCGCGGTCGAGGCCGGTCCCGAAGAGGCCGTCGACGATGACGGTCGAGAGCGCGACGGCTCGCACGAGCGCATCGAGCGTCTTGCCGAGCACGTGCACCTTGCCGCCGATACCCTTGAACGCGTCGTGATTCGCGCGGCAGTCGGGCGTCATCTTCTTCGCGTCGCCGCAGAGCCACGCCTCGACCTCGACGCCGCGCCGGAGAAGATGCCGCGCGACGACGAAGCCATCGCCCCCGTTGTTGCCGGCGCCGCAGATCACGGTCGTCTTGCCGGGACCGGAGACGTGCTCCGCTGCGCCGCGCCCCGCGTTCTCCATGAGGACGAGGCTCGGCACGCCGTGATCGATCGCATGTGCGTCGAACGCGCGCATCTGCTCGCGAGAGAGGACCGGGATCATACCTTCGGCGTCCCCTCGAGCACGACCACCGCCACCGCCACGCCCGCGTCGTGCGTGATGCTCACGTGCCAGCGCTCCGCGCCGAACTCCGCCATCTTCGTGAGCGCGTTGCCGCTCAGCTCGAGCGTCGGACGGCCGCTCGGAGCGCGGCGCACCTGTACCTCGTGCCAGCCGACCCCGCGCGCGCCGTCGAGCGCCTTCGCGAAGGCCTCCTTCACCGCGAAGCGCCCCGCGAGCGCGGTCGCCACGTCGCGCCCGGTCAGGTCTCCGCGCTCCGCCTCGGTGCAGATGCGCTGGAAGAAGCGATCGCCGTGGCGCTCGAGCGCCTTTCGCATGCGCTCGATGGAACACACATCGATCCCCATCCCCACGATCATCACGGCCGCCCCTTCGAGATCGCCGCGAGCATCGCCTTCACCGCGCCGCCGAGGCCGAGAAAGATGGCGTCCGCGACGACCGCATGACCGATGTTGAGCTCGACGATCTCCGGGATCGTCACGAGCGCCGGGACGTTCTCGGTGGTGAGCCCGTGGCCCGCGGCCACCTCGACGCCGAGCGAGTGCCCGAGCTTCGACGCCTCCGCGAGCCGCTTCAGGTCGCCCGCGTCGTGCGCGTACTCGCCGGTGTGGAGCTCGATCTGCTCGACGCCCATCGCATGCGACGCGCGCACTTGCTCGAGATCGGGGGCGATGAACAGGCTCACCTTGATGCCCGCCTTCTTGAGCGCGTCG
>JAXLYU010000008.1:0-711235 GCA_046351255.1 Labilithrix sp. | reverse complement strand
TCGCGCGTCAGCTCGAACGGCTTCGGCGTCTGCCAGCCGTCGGGCCCGTCGCGGCGGATCCAGACCGTGACCTTCGACCCGGGCGCGCCGCGCAGGTGCTGCACCGCCTCGTTCAGGCCCATGTTGAGCGTCGACTCGCCGCCGATCTTCACGATGCGGTCGTACTTCTTCACGCCGGCGCGGAACGCGGGCGTCCCCGGCATCGGGTTGATGACGGTGAGCTGCTGATCGCGGATGGAGATGACGATGCCGAGGCCGCCGAACTGGCCGCTCGTCGAGAGGTTCATCTCCTTGTAGGCCTCGGGCGAGAGCAGCACCGAGTGCGGGTCGAGCGTGTGGAGCATGCCGTTGCACGCGGCGTACTCGACCTCGCGGAGGTCGACCTCGGTGCCCTTCAGGTTCTCCTGCACGAAGTCGAAGATCTCGCGGAGGCGCGCGCTGATGTCCCAGAGGCCGAGCACGTTGTCGACGCGGAACTCGCGCTCCTGCGTGTCGACGCGCACCTTCACCGTCGGCGACGCGTCCTCGTGGATGACGATGATCTGCGCCACGTCGCGCTGCACGTAGTTGAGCGCGGAGAGGAGCATGTCCTTCGGCTTCTCGCGCTTCGGGTCGACGTACTTGTCGCGGACGTTCTTGAGGACCTCGTTGACGACCTTGAGCTGCCGGAGGTCGTAGTTCGCCGGTCCGTGCTTCGGATCCGCGGTGCTCGCGACGGCGGGTGCGAGACCGTCCCAGAGTCCACCTCCATGAAGGTGCATCGCGAGCCAGCTGGCGATACCGAAGGCGACGAAGAGCGCTACGAACCGAGCGGCGCGCGGAGGCATTCGCATGGAGATGTCAGTATAGACACCAGAGAGCCCGAAAAAGATTTCCGGGCGGCTGCTTATTTACGAATTACGGCGCAATAGAAGCCGCCGAAGCTCGCGGCAGGCGTGTCGCACAGCCAACGCTCGGCGCGCGACAGAACATTCCCGAGCACCGGAACATCGATCGCAAACGCGGCCGGCGTCACGATGCGGATCCCTCGCACCGCCTCGAGCCGCGTCCCGGCGGGGATGATCTTGGGCACGTCCAGGGGCGAATCGAACCGCGTGTAGACGGCGCTTTCCCGAGTCTTATCACTGATTTTACCCGCTGGCCCCAGCCGCTTGGCGAGGGCGCGGAAGCTCCACGGATTGTAGAGCTCGGCGAGGATCACGCCGCCCGGGCGGGTCACGCGGGCCATCTCCGAGAGCGCGCGCCCAATGTCGGGAACGTGCGCCAGCACCTTGAAGGAGCACGTGACGTCGAAGCTCGCGTCCTCGAACGGCAGCTCCGTGACGCTGGCCTCGCGGACGTCGAGGCCGCGCGCGCGGGCGTGATCGAGCATGCCCGGGGAGAGATCGATGCCGGCCGCCTTGCGTGCGAACTGACGGATGCGTTCGAGGATGAGGCCCGTCCCGCAGCCACACTCGAGGACGTCTTTGCCTCGGCCGTAACGCTCCGCGAGCTCGATCTCGAGGTCGTCGATGAGCGCGTGGTACCCCGCGCTCTTGTTCGGTCGGCGCTTGTCCTCGTAGTGCTCGGAGAACTCGTTGTAGTAGTCGCGCGTGGCCTGGTCGGACATGACCACCCGAGGATTACTTCGCTTTCGTGGCCGCCGCGAGCGAAGAGACGATGCGCGTCACACGGCCGCGGAGCTCGGGGCCCTTGGGAATGAAGTCCTGAGCGCCGAGCTCCAGCATGAGGCCGACGTCGGTCGGCGAGCCGCCGGCGCTCATCGCGACGACCGTCGACGACTCGACGAGCTTCGCGCCGCGGAGGTACGTGAAGAGCTCGAAGCCGCTCATCTTCGGCATGTTGAGGTCGAGGAAGACGAGGCGCGGGGGCTTCTGGCGGAAGCGCTCGAGCGCCTGATGGGCGTCGGCCGCGAGGATGATCTCGGCGCCGGGCGCGGCCTGCTTCACGTACATCGCGACGAGGCGCGCGATGTCGACGTCGTCATCGACGATGAGCACGGAGAGGCCCGGCTCCGCCGTCTCCCGCGAGAGCTCCTCCTTCGCGGCGCGGAGCTGCCAGACGGCGGCGTCCATCGACACCGGCCGGTCGTTCGGGTCCTTCGCCATCAGCGAGGAGACGAGCTCGGAGAGGCGCCGCGGCACGGGCACCGCGTCGGAGAGCTTCGGCACCGGTGCGTCGGCGTGGGCGATGAGGACGTCGACCGGATCCTTGCCGGTGTACGGCAGCGCGCCCGCGAGCACGCGGTACGCGAGGACGCCGAACGCATAGACGTCGGCGAGGTGACGCTCCGTGCCGAGCTGCGTCCCCGAGAAGATCTCGGGCGCCATGTAGTCGGGCGTGCCGGCGACGATGCCTCGATCGGGCTCGTAGTGCGCGCGAACGAGGCCGAGGTCCATGAGGACGACGCGTCCCGTCGCGGCGAGCAGGATGTTGTCGGGCTTGATGTCGCCGTGGGAGATGCCCGCGCGGTGGATAGCGGCCATGCCGTCGGCGATGGCGACCAGCAGATCGATGCGCTCCGCGATGGGCGTCGAGGCGCCGAGGCGCTCGAGATGGTGCGCGAGCGTGAAGCCCGACACGTGCTCCATCACCATGTAGTCGATGCCCTCGTGCACGCCGAGCGCGTACACGCCGACGACGCCGGGGTGACGGATCGCGGCGAGGGCGCGGGCCTCGTTCCGGATGGAGAACTGGGCCTCGATGTCGGCAAAGTTCGCCTTGATGGCGACGCGGCGCACGAGACCGAGGTCCTGCGCATCGAAGACCTGCCCCATGCCGCCACGACCCAGCACGGCGCGGATCTCGTAAGCTTCGGAGACGATTTCGCCGATTCGAAATATCGTTCTGGGCGCGGCCGAGTCGGACAATTGAGCCCGCGAATACTAGCTCATTTGGGTTTGTTTGAGTGACCGTTGCGCGTGGCCCGCGGCCCGGAGGTCACTCGGCGCAGACGCGGCGTTGCAGATAGGTGATGGTGGAGTCGCCGTACACGATCCATACCGAGCCGGCGGTGTCCTCGATCATGGCCATGTCGGTCACGTTCTTGGCGGGCGCGATCTCGCCGAGCGACGAGTAGACGCCCATCGCGTCGACCTTTCCGAGCTCGAGGATGCGCGGCGACCCGACCGACCTCTCGCGCGGCCGCGTCCGCACGATCCAGGCGCCTTTGCCGTCCTTCATCCCGGCGGTGGCCATCGGCGCCGGATCGATCCCGTTCGGATAGAGCGACCAGGCGATGCCGACGTCCTCCTTCGGCGGGTCCTCGATGGGGATCGTCGCCATGCCGAACTCGAGCGTGTCCTTGGGCATGGGGATGAAGGCAAAGCCGCGCTCACCGACGAGGCCGACCTCGAAGTCGATGCCGCGCTCGGGCACGCCGCCGACCGCGAGCACCACGTCCGTACCGAGCGCGAGCGCGTTGTTCTTGAACGCCATCGGCCGCGCATGGACGGGGACCTGGTTCGTGCGCGTGTCGAGGTACACCGCGACGGGCCCGCTCTTTCGCCGGAAGAAGTGGATCGACGTGGCGCCCGCGCCGTCCTCGGAGAGCCGCTCGGGATCGTTGGTATCGACGGCCACGAAGGCCTTCAGCATCGCGCCCTCCGTCGTCTGCCGCGACTCGAGCCAGCCGACGACGGAGTGCTCCGCGTCGAGGAGCGTCGCGGCGATTCGCGAGCCGTTCCGGATCTTGGCGGTGGGCACCGTCTTGAAGTCGTTCTGGCCGAGGGTGCTGCGCGTGATGGCGCCGCCTTGCCCGGAGCAGTAGATGAACTTGCCGGCGATCTCGCACGGGGGCCAGCGCATGCCGACGAACGACGACGGCCGCGCCGGCGGCGTGAGCGGCGCCTTCTTCGGCGGGATCGTCACCGGGAAGATGTGCGGTCGCCCGCCTTCGTTCGCGATGACGCGGAGCTCGTTCCCGTTGACGTCGAGCGCGGCGGGGCCGCGAAAGGGCTGCTCGGCCGGGCCGTAGGCGAGCCGGCAGTCCGACGTCCCCGCCTCTCCGTAGAGCTCCTCGGTCATCGCCGCGTCCGCGGGCGCTCCCGCGTCGGGCACCGCCGGTGGAGGGGCGGCCTCGGGCATCGCCGACGACTCCGCCGGCGCGGCGTCCTTGGGCTTCGGCTTCTCGTCCTCCTCGCAGCTCTTGCAGGAGGCAAGGATCAGGCAGAGGCCGAGCGCCGCGTTCCGCACGCGCCGTTTCTACACGATCGGCCAGACGACGGCTCGTCACGATTCGCGAGCGACGCTCAGCGGGCGTCGCAGGCCGACGAGACCTTCAGGCCGTCGAGGGCGGCCCAGCCGTAGCGGACCTCGCCGCTCTTCGCGCGGATGTAGCCGTAGATGAACTTCATCTCGCCCGCGGGCGTGGTGCCGGCCTTGCCGGCGTAGAGCTTCACGTCGAGCGACGGCAGCGACGGCGACTCCCACGTCGGGACGTCGACGCGCTGGAACTTCGTGCCTGCGGGGAAGATGTCCGTGTTCGCGCCGCCGAGCGCATCGCCCGGCGCGTTGAAGCTGAGCGTGCCGTACACCTTGCCGTTGGCGCGGACCTGCGGGAGGTAGTCGTTCGCCTCCGCGTAGCCGGTCTTCGCGCCCTTCACGACGAACTTGGTGTCGAGCGACTCGTCGTAGCTGCCTGCGATCTCGTAGCAACCGAGCTTCTTCAGGTTGTCGCCCTTCGCGTCCATGTTGCCGACCGCCTTCGCGAACGCGTCGCTCGCGCCGATCGCCTCGATCTCGATCCAGCCGCTCGACCCAAGACCCGTGCTCATCGCATACGCGTAGCGCTTGCCGTTCATGATGCGCGTCTGGCCGTAGTTGAACGTGAACTCGGACTTGGTCGTGAGCCCGAGCGGATCGCCGTTGCCGTCGACGACGGGCACGCCCTTGTTCGACGCGAGGTAGCTCGAGTGGATGCCCCACGTCTCGCGACCGCCCGGCGTCGTCACGCGCTGACCGCCCGCGCGGAGCGAGCAGTTGTATGCGCTGCGCTTGCACGTATCGCCGTTGGTGCCGGGCCGCGCGCTGACGGCGGACTCCGTCTCGCCCTGCTCCTCGCTCTCGACCTCCTCATCCGCCGAGGCCGCGCAGCCCATGGTGAGGGCGCCGAGAACGAGGAGACCGAGGAGACTACGAGAAACGCTCATGTTGCTCGTAGGTTGCAGCTGGCGGGCCATGTAGGTGCTGCGCACTCGCGCGGGCGTTTTGCGCCGTGCGCTGCGCAATGCGAGCACGGGATGGTGCTCCCCCATCCAACGCCGAGATCCGCGGTGGACGCGGACGAGTCAGGGCCGCGTCCGTGCCCCCTTCCTCACGATGGCCCGGATTTGCGGCGTTTCGGCCCTCTTTGCGCAGCCCGATGCGCAGCGGGTCACCCGCTCGTGCTGGCCGACTTCCTGCAGCCCTCCTCATCATGGCGAACGCGGCGCAGACCTGCCACTCACGCTCGAGCAGCCGCATCCGCGCTCCGCGCCACTTCGCGGGCCCCGTGCTCGGCGCGCCGCGGCCTCCGCGATCGATGAGGCTGCCCCTCGACATGAGCGAGCGTCCCGCCGACCACTCGCGCAACGAGCCGACCGCGCTCTCGCACGGCAAGTCCTATCGACGCGGGGCCGAGGCTCCGCCGCGTTCGAGCCTCCTCTTCTTCGTTCTCATCGGCCTCGCGGTCGGCCTCTTCGCCTTCGGCATGATGCACTTCTGCCTCCCCGACCCGTTCGAGAAGATGGCCGCGCGCGAGGCCGCCGCCCAGACCACGCCGCCCGTCGCGAGCGCGGTGACCATCGCCCCCGCACCCGTCCCCGAGATCGCGCCGCCGGTCGCCGAGCCGGCTGCCGTGACCGTCACCACGATCACGCCGCCCGCGACCGCGAATCGAGCGCGCCCTGCCGTCCGCCGTCCCCACGTCGCAGCGACGAAGAAGCCAAGCGTGAAGACGGCGCAGCTTCCGTCGAACCCCTACGGCACGCTGAACTGAATCATCGTTCGGGATGTAGAGCTGCGTTCACGCCGCCTCGTTCTTCGACGAGGATGGAGGCAGGCGGCGCGCAATGATCCGGTCGATCGTTGTAGGGCGCACGTAGCAACGGGTGAGACCGAAGTGCGGCAGGAGCGCGCGATCCCACTCGACAGAGTAGGGGCCAATGTTAGCGTCTAGGGTCCGTTCCAGACGGCACCGAGACAGGGGTAATTCCGCATGATGATCCGAGCGGTCAAGTACGTGTTGTGTGCATCCATGGCGCTCGTCACGATCGCCGCGTGCAGCGCCGAGCCCGATACCTCGGTGAAGTCGAGCGGCTCCGGTCTCCACCTTGGAACGGTCGCCGCGTCGAAGGGTACGGCCGCCCGCTTCAAGATCACGCGCTGGCACGTCATCGAGCAGAAGGACGCGAACACCCTCGTCATCGACGGGTCGGACAGCACCGGCAAGGTGCGCTTCTCGGCGTCGTTGAAGGATGACGGCACGACGCTGACCGCCTCGAGCTACGCGCTTCGTGGGACCTTCGTGCTCGACAAGAGCACCCTCACCGTCAAGGAGAACACGCTCGGCTACGACTTCGCTCGCACCGTCAACGCGTTCCTCCTCGATCGCGCGCGCGCCGGAAGCGGCTATGCCCTCTCGACGAAAGGCACCGCGCTCGTCAAGAAGCTCCTCTCGCGCAAGGGCGCCATCAAAGCCGCGAAGAAGTCGGCGGCGAACGCCAAGGCCGCGGCCGCGAAGAAGCGCTCCACCGCGGCAGACGCCGTGCTCAAGAAGGCCCTCGACAAGCTCGGCGCGCTCGGCGGCGGCGGGGCGGGCAGTCCGGCCGCGCAACAGAAGGCGGCCGGCGCCCAGAAGAAGGCCGACAGCGCGAAGGCGAAGGCGGACAAGGCCCAGAAAGACGCCGATGAGGCCAACAAGGACGAGAAGGACGACGAGAACGCGGACAAGGAGAAGGACAAGGAAGAGCAGGACGCGGAGCAGAAGGAGCTCGACCAGGAGACGAAGGAGAACGCGGAGGAGGACAAGGAGGAGGCCGCCGAAGATCGGGCGGTGGCCGAGGAAGACAAGGCCGACGAGTCGCTCTCGGACGAGGAGAAGGCCGAGTCCGAGCAAGACGCGGCCGAGTCCCAGGCCGAAGCCGACGAATCGGCGGAGGACGCGGACGGCGTGGAGGACGCCGAAGCGGAGGGCGAAGCCGGCGAAGAGTCGGCCGAGGACCTCGGCGAAGATACGGCCGAGGGTGAGGAGCTCCCGGACGACGGCGGCGACGGCTCGCTCGACGACGGTGGCGGCTTCGATGACGGCGGCGGCGACGAAGCGGCCGAGTCCACGGGCTCCTGCAAGAAGACCGCGTGCAGCAAGACGACTCGCGTCTGCATCTGTACGCATTACTGAGCGCCCTGGTCCTGCTCGGCGCAGGCTGCGTCGCGCAGGACGAAGCGGAGCCGGCGCCCGGTCCGAGGACGGGTGCTGTCGAGCAAGCGATCATCGGCGGCGAGAGCGACACTGGAGACCCGGCCGTGGTCGGGCTCGTCTTGAACGAGGATCTCTATTGCACCGGCACGCAGGTCTCGCGGAACGTCATCCTGACCGCCGCCCACTGCGTGAGGTACGCGCCGCCGGACTACGTCTTTTATGGCTCGAAGCTGGGTCAGCCTGGCCGCGCGATCGGCGTGGCCCGCGTGGCATGGCATCCAAAGTTCAACGGCGACACCCTCCGAAACGACGTGGGGCTGATCGAGCTCGAGGAGGACGGGCCGGCCGCGCCGGTGCCGATGGCCACGGCGCCCCTCGAGCCGGATGTCGGACAGGAGATCCGTCTCGTCGGCTTCGGCGTCCCGCGCCCCGGCGCGACCAAGGAGCTCGAGAAGCGCACCGGAACGACCAAGATCACCGATGTCACGCCGCTCGACTTCCGCTTCCACGCCACGCCCGCCCGCACGTGCCTCGGCGACTCCGGCGGCCCGTCGTTCATGACCATCGACGGCAGGGAGGTCCTCGTCGGGATCACCTCATCGGGCGACCTGAACTGCAAGGTCTACGGGCGCCACATCCGAGTGGACAAGTACCGCGCCTTCATCGACCCTTTCATCGCAGAGGCTTCGATCATCGAGTACGAAGCAAAGGGGTCGGGGTGCCAGGCCTCGACCAGCCCCGGTGTCGCCGGGGCTCCACGCGTCCGCGGGGACATGCCTGGGGCTCTTCTCTTTCATCTCGCCGCTCTCTTCTGGCTCGGCCACCGGCGCGCACGTGGAGTTTCCTCATGACGTTCGAAGCGCAGTCTCTCCGTCTCGTCGCCAGTGCGGTGCTGCTCGTCGGAGTGGTCGTGGCCGTGTTCGCGTGCGATGCGCCGAGCACCGGGGACGCCCCGAAGTCGGGCGATGATGATGACATCGAGATCCCGGCGGACGACGATGACGACCCGCCGGCGAAGTCGAAGAAGCGCCCCACGGCGAACACGACGCCGAAGACATCGTCCTCGTCGTCCTCGTCCTCCTCATCGTCGAGCGGCACGAGCGGCGCCGCGAGCTGCCACAACGCCGATACCGATCTCTGCCTCGCGTGTTGCCTCGAGGAGAATCCGGACGCGGTGCCGTTCGAGGAGGCCTACTCGACCTGCCTCAACAACGGCGGTGACCCGGATCAGTGCAAATCCGAGCACCTCACCGAGTGCGCGGCCGACGCGACCTGCACGAAGAACCACGACTGCTTGCGCGCCGCCAAGTGCATCATCTCGAACGGCTGCGAGTGATCGCGTGCAAGTGATCGCCTCCGCGTGAATCTCAGAAGAAGTCGCCGAAATCCCCGCCGTCGTCCGCGCCATCGTCGGCGCCGTCATCCGCGCCGTCATCGAAGCCGTCGTCGGCGGGATCCTCCGCCGGATCGTCCGCCGCCGGGTCCTGATCGTCCGCGCCTTGCGCGCCACCGCCACCAATGCCGGGGATGTTGAGGCCACCGTTCGTCGGGGTGGTCGTCGTGGCCTTCGGGGCGTTGGTCGAGGTCGTGGCTGCGGCCGTGCCCGTGTTGGTGGTGGTGCTGCTCTTCGTCGACTTCTTCTTCTTGGTGGAGGAGGGGCTGGAATCACCATCCGCCGAGTCGTCGGCCGGATCCTCGCCGAAGTCGTCCAGGCTGCCGATCTTCTGCTTCGTCGACGAGCCCTCGTCGGTGGCCGCGGGGGCGCACGCAACGGCGGACATCGAGAGAGCAGCGACAGCGGCGAGGAGCAGCTTCATCATGCCTACACATGTTGCGAGCGCCATGCCGCAGCTTGCTCGACGTGATTTCAGAAAGTTGCGACCGTTTTCAGCCCCTGCTCATGCGCAATTCGAGAAACCGAGGCCCCACCTGCTGAGCCGTCGGAATCTCGGCGCAAATGTGGGTGATCATCTGCGACGGCGACGTGAAGCTCGGGCTCCGTCCGACATCGCCACCTATGTGCGAGTCAACACGAGCGCGTCGATCAGCGTCGCCGCGAAGAAGCCCATGCTGACGTAGGCGTTGCAGTCGAAGAACGCCTTCGGGATCTTGGAGAGGTCCGCCTTCCCATCCTTGCCGCGAACCAGGCGATGCTCGACGACGAGGATGGCCGCCACCAGCGCTACCCCGCCGAGGAAGACCGGCCCCCGATGCAGCCGGAGCGCGACGCCGGCGAGACAGCTCACGGTCGCGATGTGGGCGACGACCGCCATCCGCATCGCGTTCCTCGTGCCGAAGCGTGCCGGGACGGAGCGGAGCCCCTCCGCCCGATCGAACGCCTCGTCCTGGAGCGCATAGAGGACGTCGAAGCCGAAGAGCCACGTGATGACAGCCACCATGAGGAGGATGATGCCGAGGTTCGGCGTCGCGCCCGTCGCGAGCCAGGCCCCGCCCGGCGCGAGGGCGAGCGCGAGGCCGAGCCACGCGTGCGCCGCCCACGTGAAGCGCTTCGCCAGCGAGTAGCCGAGAAGGACGAGAAGCACGGGCGGCGCGAGCACCATCGGCCAGAACCCGAGCGTCGCCGCGAGCCCGCAGAACGCGAGGCCGCTCAGTACGGTGAGCGCGAGCGCCTCGCGCGGCGAGACGCGACCCGAGGGGACGGGACGGCCCGCGGTGCGGGGGTTCTTCGCGTCCACGTCGCGATCGGCGTAGCGGTTGAACGCCATCGCGCTCGTGCGCGCCGTCACCATGCAGCCGAGCATGGCGAGCACGCGCATCGCCGTCATCGGCACGTGCGGCTCCGCGAGGGCGAGCACCACCGCCGACGCCGCGAACGGCAGCGCAAAGATGGTGTGTGAGAACATGACGAGCTCGTTCCAGCGACGCAGGCGCGAGAGCATCACGCGCTCCTTTCGGTGATGGGGGCGGAGCGCGGGGCCTCGCCCACCCCGATGGGCTTGCGCGGCACGACGCACACGCGCGGCTCGCCGAGGTGCGTGAGCAGCCAGCGGGCGGGATGCTCGATGGTCTCTCCGGAGGCGGGCACCACCGCATAGACGCCCGGGCGCGCGCCGCGCGCGATCCGACCGAGGTCGTTACGACCCAGCGCTCGTGCGCCGTTCCATGTCGCCATGGTGAAGAGGTCGTCCGCCTTCACGCTCGGGAAGCGATCCGCGAGCGCCTTCGCCTCTGCGAGCACGTCGAGGTTCGCGTTCGACGCGAGCGAGTCGGTGCCGAGCGCGACGTCGACACCCGCCTCGCGCGCCGCGAGGAGCGGCGGGAGCTTGCCCTCGATGTAGAGGTTCGAGCGCGGGCAGAAGACGACGGACGCGCCCGACCGCGCGACGCGCTCGAGCTCGTCCTTCCGCGCCTCCGTGAGGTGCACGAGGAGCACCCCCGGACGGAGCGCGCCCACCTCGTCGGCGACGTCGAAGAGCGGACGCTTCGGCAAATCGGGCGTCTTCTTGAAGCGCGCCTCGAACCACTCCACCACCGGTCCCTCGCCCGCCTCGACCGCGCGGCGCTCCGACGGATGCTCCGCGAGATGCACGCTCGCACGAACGCCGTGACGCCTCGCGGAGTCGAGCAACGCCTTCGCCGCGTCCGGATGGAGCGTGTAGAGCGTGTGCGGCGAGGGCGAGTACGCGAGATCGGCGCTCGGCCAGGTCGGGACCTGGGCCTCGACCTCGGCGCGGAGGCCCTCGATCCGGCGCATCACCACCTCGCGATCGAGCCCGAGCACCTCGTGGAAGATGCAGCCCGCGAGCCCCGTCCGCGCGAGCGCAGCCACCGCCGCGAGCGAGTTCGTGATCTCGCCCACGCCCACCGTGGCGAAGCGCGCGAGATCGGCGACCGCGATCGACACCGCCTCCGCCTCCTCGTCGGGCGTCGACTCCGTGCGCGTCGCGACCAGCGTGTCGACCCACTGCACGAAGCCGCGGCCGCCGGGGACCTTGCCGCGGAGGCTCGAGAGCTCGATGTGCGTGTGCGCGTTGACGAGCCCGGGGAAGACGATCCCGCGAACGCGCCTCGTCTCGAGCCCCGGATGACGCGGGAGCACGTCGGCCGCGCCGCCCACGTCGAGGATGGTGCCCTGCGCGTCGAAGACGATCGCGCCGTCGGCGATCGGCTCGAGCTCGCCGCGCAGGACCCAGTCCGCATGAATGACGCCCGCCGGAGTCATGAACGCTTCAGGACGGCTCCGTCAGCCAGTCGTAACGGACGTTGCGTCGCGTGGCCTTGAAGCCGGCCTCGTGGATGCGCTGCTCGATCGCCTCCGCGCCGATGCGGAACGTGGTGCCCGCGCTCGAGACGACGTTCTCCTCGAACATCACGCTGCCGAAGTCGTCCGCGCCGAAGCGGAGCGCGACCTGACCGATGGCGGGCCCTTGCGTGACCCAGCTCGCGCCGACGTGATCGATGTTGTCGAGCATGAGCCGCGCGACCGCCTGCTGCCGCAGGTAGAGGTGCGTGCCGTTGTCTCCCGGCGTGATGTGCGTACCGCTCTCGTGCTGGAAGTCCCAGCAGAAGAACGCGGTGAAGCCGCCCGTCTCGTCCTGGAGGTCGCGGATCTTCACGAGGTGCTGGATGCGCTCCTCCGCCGTGTCGACGGTGCCGTACATCATCGTGGCGCTCGAGCGCAGGCCCATCTGATGCGCGACGCGCATGACGCCGAGCCACTCCGCGCTCGTGCACTTCGCCTTCGCGATCTTGCGACGAACGCGATCGACGAGGATCTCCGCGCCGCCGCCGGGCACCGAGTCGAGCCCGGCCGCGTGGAGCCGCTCGAGGACGCTCTTCACGCTGATGTTCTCGAGCTGGGAGAGGTGGATGATCTCCTCCGGCGAGAGCGCGTGGAGGCCGAGGCGATACGTCGACTTCATCCAGCGGAAGAGGTCCTCGTACCACTCGATGCGGAGCTCGGGGTTGAGGCCGCCCTGAAGGAGGATCTGCACGCCGCCCGCGTCGACCACCTCTTGCAGCTTCTTGCCGAGGACCTCGCGTGAGAGGACGTAGCCCTCGGCGTGGCCCACCGGGCGATAGAACGCGCAGAAGCGGCAGCTCGTGGTGCAGACGTTCGTGTAGTTGACGTTGCGATCGACGATGTACGTGACGACATCGTGCGGATGCTTGCGCTTGCGCACCGCGTCGGCCGCGAGCCCGAGCTCGAACAGCGAGCCCTCCTTGATGAGACGAAGGCCCTCGGCGGCGGAGAGACGCTCGCCGTCCGCGGCCCGCGTGAGGAGCGAGTCGAGGGACGGGCGGGTCTTCGGCGCGTCGAACGTCGCGGTCGTGCGCGGGAGGAGCCCCGCCTTCGAGGCCTCCACCCAGAAGCGCTCGAGGCCCATCATCTCCTCGTCCCCGAGGTCGTAACGGATCGTCTCGGTGAGGTACGAGCGGAGCGAGGCGGCGTCGAGGCCGGTGCGCTCCGCGTGCTCCGCCGCGATCGCGTCGGTACGCGCGAGGCCCTTCTGCTTCGCGACGCGGAAGAGGTCCTCCTGCTCGCGACTCACCGCGTCGGGACGCGCGAACCAGGCCGCGAACACGAACGGGAGACCGGTCCACTCGAGCCAGTCCTCCGCGAGATCGAGGCGGTACGGGAACCGGTGCTCCACCTGGAGGGCGGGGTCGCCGATGATGAGCGCGCCCGTCGTGCCCGCGATCTGCGGGATCGCCTCCGCGGGCGTCGCGCCGAACAGCTTCGGGGACAGCTTGCGGCGCGCGAGGAGCAAGCGCGCGAGGACGACGCTCGTGCGCGACGAGAGATCGAGCGCGATGCGTTCGAGCTCGTGGATCGGCCGGTCCGCGACGATCGCGACGGAGCGGACCTTGCCGCGCGCGCCGATCGCCATGTTGCGAAGGAGCCGGAGGTCACCGATCGTGGCCGCGGCCGCGACGGGGAGGAGCCCGACGTCGGCCTCGTTCTCCGCGACCGCACGCGAGAGCTCGCTCGGGACGGCGAGCGTGAGGGCGAGCCTGTCTTTCAGCTCCGGATCGCGCAGGGCCTCCCAGAGCGGGCGCGCGTTCAGGAAGTCGACGCAAGAGACGCGGAGCGGGACGGTCTCGATGAGGCTCACGAGAGCACCTCCAGCGCGCGCTTCCGGTCCTTCACCTTCATCGACGCCTCGGGGGCCTTCGCCTTCGGATGCTCCTTCACCACGTTGTAGAGGGTGTCACGCTCGATCGGGATGCGCCCCGCTTCGCGGATGAGGCGCACGAGCTCGTCGTACCCGAGCGCGCCCGGCGAACGAGTGCCGGCCGCCTTGTAGATGGTCTCGTGAACGATGGTGCCGTCGATGTCGTCGGCGCCGAAGCGGAGCGCGATCTGCGCGACGTCGGGACCGCTCGAGACCCAGTACGACTTGATGTGATCGACGTTGTCGAGGAGGAGCCGCGAGACGGCGATGGTGCGGAGGTCGTCGACCGCGGTGGGCGCGGGCAGGTTCTTCATGCCATTGCCGTCGGGGTGGAACGCGAGCGGAATGAAGGCCTGGAGCGACGCGGGCTTCTTCTTCGCGAGGCTGTCGTCCTGGAGGTCGCGCACGCGGAGGATGTGATCGACGCGGTGGGCGAACGTCTCGATGTGCCCGTAGAGCATCGTCATGTTGGTGCGGAGCCCGAGCTCGTGCGCCACGCGGTGCGTCTCGATGTATTCGTCGGCGGTCGCCTTGTCGTGCGAGATGCGCGTGCGAACGTCGGGATGGAAGATCTCCGCGCCGCCGCCCGGGAGCGAGTCGAGCCCGGCCGCCTGGAGGCGCTCGAAGACCTCGCGGTACGTCATCTTGTAGTGCTGCGCGAAGAAGTGGATCTCGACGCCCGTGAAGCACTTCAGGTGAATGCTCGGATTGATGCGCTTGAAGCCGCGGAGGAGGTCCTCGTAGTACGAGAACGGGAGGCCGGGATGCAGGCCGTTGACGATGTGGATCTCGGTCGGCGGATCGCCCGCGTCGAGGCGGTCCTGGTACGTCTTCCAGGCCTCCTCGAGCTTCATCGTGTGCGCGCCGGGCATGTGCTCTTCGAGCTTCGCGAACGAGCAGAAGAGGCACGACGCGACGCACACGTTCGTGACCTCGATGCGCATGTTGCGATTGAAGTACGTGCGGTCGCCGTGCTTCTTCTCGCGCACCTCGTTCGCGAGCTGGCCCACCGCGAGCAAGTCGGGGTGGTGGAAGAGCTCGAGGCCGTCGTCGTAGGTGAGGCGCTCGCCGGCGGCGAGCTTCTGGCGGATGACATCAAGCATTGGCGACGAGCTCCTCGTGCAGCTGAGCGCGGGTGGCGACGGTGGGGGCCTGCTCGTCGACGAACTGGCAGACGCGTCCGGCGTTCTGCAGCAGCGCGGCGATCTCGAGGCGTTTCAGGGAGGTCTGCGCGACCATCCCCTTCCCTTTCACTTTCTTGAGCGCGTCCGCGTCGATGAGGTCGCCGCTCTTGCGCGTGATGGGACCGGTGAGGTCGGTGGCGCCGAAGCCGAGCGCGACCTGAGGCACCTCGAGCCCGGTCGTGCCCCAGTCGAGGCCGACGCGGGTTCCGCGCGGCGACGTGATGCGCGCAAGGCCGATGGCCCGGAGGAACTCGAGCTCGCTCTTGCCGGCGCGGGCGACCCACTCGACGCCGCCGGGCAGCGGCTCGTCGAGCCCGCGCGGATGAACGCGTACGACGTCGCCGCACTCTTCCTTCCGCGCGATGTCGGCGATGGCGCCGAGGATGAGGAGGTCGGCGTCGGGATGCGACGCGAGGATCGACCGTACGGTGGCGAGATCATCCCGGCGGCGCGCGGGCAGCACGCCACCGAGCCCAGCGCGTTCGATCGCGCGTTCGACGAAGCTCACTTGGTCTCTCCTTTGGAGCCGGTCGCTCCCCAGCGCTTCAGCAGATCATGCTCGAGCCCGAGCTGATCGAGGATGCGCCCGACGACGGTATCGAGCAGGGGCTCGACCGATGCGGGCTGCGAATAGAACGACGGCATCGCCGGCAGGATGACGGCGCCGGCCCGCGCGAGCGTGGTGAGGTTCTCGAGGTGAATCACCGAGAGCGGCGTCTCGCGCGGCACGACGACGAGCGTGCGGCGCTCCTTGATCATCACGTCGGCCGCGCGCGTGAGCAGCGTGTCGCTGATGCCGTGGGCGATGCGGGCGCACGTGCCCATGGAGCACGGCACGATCGCCATCGCGTCCCAGCCCGCGCTCCCGCTCGCGAAGGGCGCCTTGTAGTCGCGCATCCCCCAGACGGGCACGCCGGCGAGCGCTTCGCGAATGTCGCCGCCGCACTCGAGCGCCCACACCTCGGGCGCGGTCGCGGAGAGGCAGAGCCCGAGCTCCACGTCGGACCGCGTGCGGAGGTGCTCGACGATGCGCCGCGCGTAAGGCGCGCCGCTCGCGCCGGTGATGCCGATGACGATCTTCCGCTTCTTCATGCGCGGGCCTCCGCACGGACGAGGGCGGCCATGCCGAGCGTGAGGTCGGTCGAGGCGACGGCGCCGAAGCCCTCCTCGGTGAGGAGCGTCTCGTAGGCCTCGCGCGTGACGAAGCCTTCCATGCTCTCGGCCAGGTACGCGTAGGCCTCGCGATCGTTCGCGATGGCGGCGCCCAGCGCGGGGAGCGCGAAGCGCAGGCCCGCGCCGTGGATCAGGCGTGAGGTGGCGCCGCGCGGCTGGAAGAGCTCCAGCGTGACGAAGACGCCGCCCGGCTTGAGCACGCGGCGAACCTCGCGGATCCCGCGGCGGAGGTCGGAGAGGTTGCGGACGCCGAAGCCGCAGATGACGGCGTCGAACTCGGCGCCGGCGAAGGGCATCGCCAGCGCATCGCCCACGACCGTCTCGACACGTCTCACCTTCTCGCGGCCGAGGACGAGCATGCGCTCGGAGGCGTCGCACGCGACGATCTTCGCCTCGGGATACGCCTCCTCGAGCGAGGACGAGAGATCCAGCGTGCCCGCGCAGAGGTCGAGGATCTTGCCGTGCGACGCGCCCCGGACCATCTCCACCGCCTTCTTGCGCCAGCCCCGGTCGATGCCGAGGGTCATGAGGCGGTTCATGCGGTCGTACGAGGGCGCGATGCGGTCGAACATCTCGCGGTTACCGGTGGCGTGCGCGGCGGGCGCGGCGGCGCGACGCGCGAGCTCGGGCTCGACACGTCCGGCGGCGTCGCCCCCGCTGATTCGCCCGAGCGGGATGCCGAGCTCGCTCCACATCGCGTCGACGCGCTGGCGCGTGGCGGCGTCGCTCACGCAGACGTCCGGCCACTCGCGCGTGTAGCCCTCTTCCGGCCACTTCTTCGTGCCGTCGATGGCCATCTTCCCGCCCCAGAACTGCTGGTTCGCGCCGTGGTCGAGGTGATCGACGGGGCCATCCACCATCGACACGTCGCGCTTCGGGTCGAGGTTCGCGAGGACGCGCCACGCGACCTCGGCCGTGTTCTGGACGTTCACGTCTTCGTCGACGATGCAGATGACCTTCGTGAAGGACATCTGTCCCGCGCCCCAGAGGCCGTGCGCGACACGGGCGGCGTGAAACGGGAACTGCTTCTTGATCGAGACGATGCACAGGTTGTGAAACGCCCCCTCGATGGGGAGGTTCATGTCCACGACCTCGGGGAACATCATGCGGAGGAGCGGCAAGAAGAGGCGCTCCGTCGCCTTCCCGAGCCATGCGTCTTCCATCGGCGGCGGGCCGACGAGCGTGGCGGGGAAGATCGCGTCCTTGCGGTGCGTCATGCACGTCACGTGGAAGCGCGGGAACTTCTCGACCGGCGTGTAGTAGCCAGTGTGATCGCCGAAGGGCCCCTCGTCGACCATGGGCTCGCTCGGATCGATGTAGCCCTCGAGGACGAAGTCGGCGTCGGCGGGGACCTCGAGGTCGACCGTCTTGCAGCGCACGTGCTCGACGGACCTCCCGCGGAGGAAGCCGGCGAACATCCACTCGTCGATGCCGTCGGGGAGCGGCGCCGTCGCGGCGTAGGTGAGCGCGGGATCGCCGCCGAACGCGACCGCGACCTCGAGCTTCTGACCGAGCTCCTTCGCGCGGCGGAAGTGGCGCGCGCCCGTCTTGTGGATCTGCCAGTGCATCGCGGTCGAGTGCCGATCGAGCCGCTGCATCCGGTACATGCCGATGTTTCGCGCGCCCGTGTCCGGGTCGCGCGTGATCACGTTCGGCAGCGTGAAGAACGGACCGCCGTCGAGGGGCCACGTCGTCATCACGGGGAGCAGGTTGAGGTCGACTTGCTTGTCGCCGAGGACGACCTCCTGGCAAGCGGCGCGCGAGGCCTTGCGCGGGACGGCGTGCGAGAGCGCGGGGAGGCGCCGCGCCATCTCGGCGAGCTCCTTCGCGGACCCGGGGGCCTTCGTGTGGACGAGCTCGGCGATGGTGCGCGCGTGCTCCTCGAGATCGTCGACGCCGAGCGCCATCGCCATACGGCGACGCGAGCCGTAGAGGTTGATGAGAAGGGGGAACTCGGAGCCCTTCGGACGCTCGAAGAGGAGCGCCGGGCCGCCGGCCTTCATGACGCGGTCGGCGATCTCGGCGATGTCGAGGTAGGGGTCCACCTCGCGTCGAATCCGCACGAGCTCCCCCGCTTCCTCGAGCTTCCGAACGAACGCGCCAAGGCCGTCAAAAGGCATGTTTCCGAACTTTCAAAAAGATTTGAAGGTTCTTAGAGGCGAGCCCCAGAGGCGTCAAGGGGCACGGGATTTCGCGGGGTTAGCGCATGGGCCCTCGTGGGCCGAGGGCCGCAGGGCGGACCGAGGAGGGCCGTCTTATGCTCGTGGGATGAAGCCCGGCGAACACCCCGAGTTCTTTCGCTTTCCCGCCCCCGAGGGGCGCTCGCGCGAGTCGAAGATCCGGCTCGACGGCGAAGGGAAGTTCTTCGACCACGGCGGGTACGTCGAGCACGCCAAGCTCCAGCAGGCGCTGCACACGTGGATCGGGCGGCACCCCGACGACGGCCGCTACATCCTCACGAACGGATACGACTGGACCTACTTCACGGTCGATGACGTGCCGTTCTTCGTGCGTGCGATCCGGGAGGTGGATGGCGACGCGATGCTCGTGCTCTCCGACGAGACCGAGGAGCCGCTCGATCCCGCGACCGTGACGATGGGCCCGCACGGGGACCTCTATCTCGAGGTGAAGCACCCCTCGCCGGACAAGGCGAAGTCGGGCCCCTTCCGCGCGAAGCTCACGCGTCACGCACAGACGCAGCTCGGGCCCTTCCTCGACGAGCGCGAGGGACGGGCGATCTTGCGCACGAAACGCGGGGAAATCTCGCTGAATTCAGATTGAATTTCAGGTGCTCGCCGGTATGAACCGGCGTGCTCAAGCTTGCCTTCTCCGCGCTCGTCGCGGCCCTCGTGATCGGCTGCGCGCCGACATCCAGCGACGACGACCGGCCCCTCTCGAGCGAGAGCGAGATCGGCACCGCCGACGGCGACTACCTCACGTTCGCCTCGCGGGCCGAGGCGGAGGCCTGGTTCGCGGCGTATCGACCGAAGATCGAGGGCCTCTTCGGCCCGGGCGCGGGACCGGCCGTCGCGGCCGAGGATCCGCAGACGCAGCGCATCGATCGCCTGGTCGCGAAGCACTGGCCCACCATCGTTCGGAAGTTCGGCGTTCGCATCCCGCAGCCATACGCCCTCGTCGTGCCGAGCACGATCATGAACGCGTTCTCGCTCTACGACGTGGAGCAGGCCAAGGCGGCCGACGTCATCGTGATGCTCTCGAAGCTGATGGACACCCTCGACGACGATCACCTCGAGGCAGTGGTCGTCCACGAGCTCGGCCACCTCGTGATGAAGAACGTCATCCCGGCGTACGCGCGATCGCTCCTTCGCCACTACGAGACGGGAGACGTCGAGACGCTCGGATACCTCGCGGACGACGACGCGGCCGCGCGCTCGACGATCGAGGCTTACGTCCACGACGGCTTCCTCGCCGGCTACGTGGCGCCGCCCGAGCTCTCCGATGTCCCGCTCGGCAACCTCGCCGGCTTCCTCGCCCTCACCGCGAGCCAGCACCCCGAGAATCCGGACTGCGCCGCCGTCGCCGCCGCCTTCAACACGATGACACGCGTCCTGTGGCAGGCCTCCACCCCTGCGAAGGCGGTCGACCTCGGCGATGCGCAGCGCACGGAGCTCACCGCCGCCGTCGATGACATCCACGCGAAGGCCGCGTCGTGCGTCCACCCCACGCCCGAGATCGACCTCGCGCACGCGATGGCGGAGATCTTCCACACGCTCGGCGCCGGCACCGCGCGCCAGGGGCTCGCCTGGTATGCGAGCCAGCTCTCGCCGGAGGACCAAGCCATCGCGGTGGGCAAGGACGCGCTCACGGGCACCTATGACGTGACGAACGCCGTTCGGGCGCGCGTTCGCGCCGTGACGACCTCGCCCCGCTTCGTCCACCTCCGCCAGTTCACGAACGAAGAGCAGGCCGACGACTTCGCGATGACCATCCTCCACGCCGACGGCCTCGACCCCGTCCGCATGGGCGACGCCATGATGCTTCAGACGCCGCAGCCCTACCGGGACGCCTGCGGTGGGGTGCTCGCGTCCGGCTCCGTCCCCGCTTATGGCATCCAGGAGGCGCACCACACCACGTGCTACCGCCTGTTCCACGCGCGCGCGTTCAAGGCGCATCTCGAGGCCGGGGGCCCCGGCACCACCCCCTCCGTCCCCGCCCTGAAGTTCGACCGCCGCGTCTTCGACCCGACCATCGATCGTCGCGCCGTCGACTGAGCTTGCTGGATCTCTTCCAGGGCCGAGGACGGGCCGAACCGGATCCCCATGATTTCGAAGTTCCGTGCACTTAGCCGGGCCAGGGCAGTGGCATCACGTGTGCTGATGTAGGTTCTCGCAACCCCCCTCGAAGGAACCCGCCATGAACCGCTCGTTTGCCCTCGTCGCCGTCTTCGCCGCCCTCTCCACCGCCGCCTGCGCGGGCACCCCCGAAGAGCAGACGGCCGGCGCGAGCGCCGACGCGGTCTCGCAGCGCGGGCACCGCCAGAAGGTCGCCGCGTGCGAGCAGGCGAACGAGAAGGAGGGCGGCGAGGCGGCGAGCACGGTGGCCATGGTCGAGGCGGAGGTGAACTTCACCAGCTGCCTGACGAAGGCCAACGACGCGGCCGTGCCGATGATCGAGAGCCTCCTCAAGGAGAACGAGTCCGCGAGCGTCGGCGGCGTGAAGGCGGCGCTCGACGCGGCGCGGAAGAGCGACGCGGCCTACTGCGAGGAGCTCGACAAGGCGAGCCCCGACTTCGGCGGCTCGCTCCAGCGGGTCGAGCGCGCAGGCTGCTACGCGGCGCGCGAGCACTTCCTGGCCGCGATCATCGACGACATGGTCGCGTTCAATGGCGTCGAGCCGACGTACATCGCAGAAGACCGCGCCAACCACACCGCCTGCTACCAGGCCTACGATGCGACCGACGCCCAGTCGACCGCGGAGATGGTCGGCGTGAACGGGGACCTGGTCGAGTGCATCCGCAAGGAAATGGCGCCGCTCCTCGACGCGACGGCGCAGACCCAGGTCGAGAACGACGCGTCCTTCGGGCCCCTCGCGACGGCCAAGACGCGCCTCACCGCGGCGGTCGACGCTCACACCGACCAGCTCGGGGCCTTCTGCGGCGCGATCGCCGAGGCGGGCGAAAACGGCATCGGCACCCTCACCCGCGTGAGCGCCGCCGTTTGCGCCGTCCGCGTGACGGAGCACGCCTTCGCGACGCTGAAGCAGTGATCGCGTCGAAACGGCCGACCTCGTAATCCGCCTGAATTTACGCTAGGCTGCGCGGCCTAGTCACATGCGCCTTCTCGTTGCCGACAAGCTCCATCCCCGCGCGGTCGAAGAGCTGCGAACGCTCCCCGTCGACGTCCTCTACGAGCCCGAGGTCACCAAGGAGACGCTCGAGTCCAAGATCCCGGGCGTCGGCATCCTGGTCGTCCGCTCCAAGGAAGTGACCCGCAAGGCGATCGAGTCTGCCCGCCAGCTCAATCTGATCGTCCGCGCCGGCGCCGAGACCGCGACCATCGACGTGAAAGCGGCGAGCGAGCGCGGCATCTACGTCGCCAACTGCCCGGGCAAGAACTCGTCGGCCGTCGCGGAGCTCGTCTTCGGCATGATGGTCGCTCTCGACCGTCGCATCCCCGACGCCGTCGCGGCGGTCCGTGGCGGCAAGTGGGAGCGCGTCGAGTACGCGAAGGCCGAGGGCCTCGTCGGAAAGACGATCGGCATCGCCGGCCTCGGCGCCATCGGCAAGGACGTCGCGTCCCGCGCGAAGGCGTTCGGCCTGCACCCGATCGGATGGAGCCGGAACCTCACCCCGGCTCGCGCCGCCGAGCTCGGCATCGGCCACGCGTCCTCCATCGAGGAGCTCGCTTCGAAGTCCGACATCCTCACGCTGCACCTCGCGCTGAACGATCGCACCCGACAGATCGTGAGCAAGCGGATCTTCGAGGTCATGCCAAAGCGCGCGATGTTCATCAACTGCGCGCGCCCAGATCTCGTCGACTACGAGGCGATGAAGGAGGCGGTGAAGGATCGCGGGCTCCGCGTCGCCGTCGATGTCATCCCCAACGAGCCCCGCGGCAAGAAAGAGGTCTCGCCGGAGCTGTTCAACCTCACCACACCCTCCGCGACGGGCGGCTTCCTCTACGCCACGCCGCACATCTCGGCGTCCACGGACCAGGCGCAGCTCGCGATCGCGCAGGAGACGGTCCGGGTCATTCGCTCGTTCCTCACCGAGGGCGCGGTTCCGAACGTCCAGAACGTGATGAACCTCTCGCATGCGCGCTTCCAGCTCGTCATTCGCATGCTCGATCGCGTCGGTACGTTCGCGAACGTCCTCTCCGTCATCAAGCGTCACGGCATCAACGTCGAAGAGGTCACCAACACCGTCTTCGAGGGCGGCGGCGCCTCGTGCGCCAAGCTCCGCGTCGTGTCTCGCCCGAGCGAGGCGTGCTTCGCCGAGATCCGCGCGTTCGAAGAAGTGCTGCACGTCGACATCGTTCAGCTTCCGAACCTGGCCTGACGATGACGGGCGGCGGGGCCAAGGCCCTGAGAAGAGTCGCCGTCACGGTCCTCGCGCTGGCGCTCACGGGATGCGGCGGCTGCGGGAAGAAGGATGACGCGCCCGATGCGCAGGCCTTCCTGGCCGCGCTGATGGATGCAGGCGACGCCGGCAAGGGAGACGCCGGCGTCGACGACACTGCCATGCCCGCGACGAACGATCCCGATCTCGATCAGCGCATGAAGCACCTGCTCGAGGCGATCGCGCAGAACAACCCGGACCTCGCGGGCGACGCCCTCTTCCCGCGCGACGGCTTCGCGCTCGCGAAGGAAGCGGCCGACCCGCAGAAGGTCTGGGACAAGAGCATCCAGACCTCGTTCAAGCGATCCATCGAGGTGCTCCACAACCGCTTCAAGGGTGTCGAGCACGCGAAGTACGTGAGCTTCGAGATCGGCCACTCCATCAAGCAGCTCCCGATCGCGAAGAAGAACTACAAGAAGCCGCTCTGGAGCGTGAGTCGCTCCAAGATCAGGTTCACGATCGACGGCAGCGACCACACGCTCGAGATCGCGCAGATGGTCGCGTGGCGCGGCGCCTGGTACGTCACGCACCTCCGCTGAGCTCGCGGGCGCTTTAACGGCGAACGCGGCTGCCGTGTCCCCTCACGGCGCCGCGTTCATCGTCGAGCAAAGTGGGGGTCGAGACCGACCCCAGTGAGCCTTGCCCTAGCTCACTTCACCACTGATCTTCCTCGGGGATCGGCTGCGGCCCCGGAACGATGTGGGCGATGTCGGGATCGACGCCGGCTTCCGAGGCCGGGCGGTCGCCCTTCGTGGCGTTGCGCTCCTGACGCTTCGCCGCTTTCTCCTTTTGCTTCTCTTGCCTTTGGCGCTCCTTGAGGCGCTTGTTCATGCTCGGGTGACCCATGAGCTCTCCTCTCTCCAAGAACCGAGCGCGACGGGGCTGTCGGCTCGTAAGACGTGGATGCGTTCGAACCGACAACCGGGATCGATCGCTTGATGAATTTTTCGATGTCGCGGAGGAGCGGGCGTTCCTCGGGATCGCAGAAGGCGATCGCCCGACCGCTCGCGCCCGCGCGGCCCGTGCGGCCGATGCGGTGAACGTACTGCTCGGGGACGTTCGGGAGGTCGAAGTTGAAGACGTGCGAGATGCCGTCGACGTCGATGCCGCGCGCGGCGAGATCCGTCGCGACGAGGACCGAGAGCGTGCCCGCCTTGAAGCCGTCGAGCGCACGCTCGCGCGCGCCCTGCGACTTGTTTCCGTGAATGGCGGCGCTGGTGATGCCCGACTTGCCGAGCTGCTCGGCGAGGCGATTGGCGCCGTGCTTCGTGCGCGTGAAGACGATCGAGCGCTCCGCCTTCTCTTCGCGCAGGAGGCGCTCGAGGAGGACGCGCTTGTCGCCCTTGCCGCCGACGAAGTAGACGGACTGCTCGACGCGCTCCGCGGTCGTCAGCTGGGGCGCGACGTCGACGCGAACCGGATCCTTGAGGACGCTCGCGATGAGCTTCGCGATCTCGCCGGGGATCGTCGCGGAGAAGAGCAGCGTCTGTCGCTGCACGGGCACCGCCGCGATGATCTTGCGAACGTCGTGGATGAAGCCCATGTCGAGCATGCGGTCGGCCTCGTCGAGGACGAGGATCTCGATACCGTCGAGCTTGATGAAGCCCTGGTTCATGAGATCGAGCAGACGACCGGGCGTCGCCACGAGGATGTCGGGCGAGCGCTTGAGCGCTTCCTCTTGCGGGCGCTGACCGACACCGCCGTAGATGACGATGTGACGAACACCCACGTGCCGGCCGTAGGCGCCGATGCGCTCGTCGATCTGAGCGGCGAGCTCGCGCGTCGGAGCGACGACGAGGCAGCGGATCTTGCCCGTGCGCTTGCCGCGTCCGAGGCGCTGCAGAATGGGAAGGACGAAGGCGGCCGTCTTACCGGTGCCCGTCTGTGCGCAACCGAGGAGGTCGCGACCTTCGATGACGGGGCCGATGGACTTGGCCTGAATCGGGGTGGGCTTCTCGTAGCCTTCGGCGGCGACGGCGCGAACGAGGTCGCGGTGAAGCCCGAGCGCAGCGAACGGGTGTACCGCCGATGCGTGCTGGGGAGCGCGTGCATCCTGCACGGGCGCTTCGGTCTGAATCAATTGGTTCTCTGGAGTCTTCTCGCGGCTCGAAAATGCACGTCCTGCGGCTCTGCGCGAGACGCCGGTTGCCTGCAACCACCCGAGAGCCACGTCGGTCCGGGGGTGCGCGGCGCGGGCCACCCAATGAGGCACGCGTCCACTGCGAGGCATTCGCGGTTTTTAAGCGGGCCTCGCCACGCCTTTCCCGACCGCGTTTTTGTCGCGAGAGAAGTTCGTGTGCAGGAAGGATGTAGCCCACGAGCCGCACGAAGACAAGCAGGGCCTTGGGCGAGGCCCGCATCGTGCTCTCCTTGGCTACTCCGGACGCTGGTCGCGTTTGACCTCTTCGAGCAGCTCCTCGATGCGCGTGCGGGCGTCCAGGCCGTCGTCGTAGAGGAAACGAAGCTCCGGGGCGACGCGGAGGCCGAGGCGCGCCGTCACCGCCTTGCGAAGGCGCCCGCCGGCCCGCACGAGGGCCCGCTCTGCGTCCGTCTTGCGTGCCTCGAAGGCGGCGCCTTCGTCCGTGGTCGCGATGCGGAAGAACACCTTGGCGAGCTGCAGGTCCGAGCTGATCCATGCGTTCGAGACGACGAGCCCCTCGAGACGCGGATCGGAATAGTCGCGCCCGAGGAGCCGGGCGACCTCCTGGCGGAGCTGCGCCGCGACGCGCACCGGTCTACTCGCTTCGTTGTTCGGAGGTCGCTTCTTCGCGGTCGCCATCGGGCAACCTTAGCCGAACTGTGGTCTAATCGAGGAGATGCGTTGCGGTGTGGCTGCGCTCGCGCTTGCCTTCACGTCCTTCGCGGGATGCGGCGAGTTCGGCAGCACCTCGGACCCACCCGTCACGTCGGACGCGGGCTCGACGCCCGCCGCCGACGCCGGGCGTCCGCCCGCCAAGACGGACGCGCAGGCCGCCGGCGGCTGCGCGAGCGCCGGCCCCGACGTGCTCGTGTGCGACGACTTCGAAGGCTCCTCGATCTCGAAGGCGTGGACGGACACGGTGAGCTCGCCGCCGGGGTCCACGGGCGAGATCGGCATCGAGCCGCTGCCGCCGTCGATGGGCTCCGGCCACGCCCTGCACGTGAAGATCATGCCGGAGGACGTCGACCGTCCCCAGGACACGATGCTCCGCCTCGCGCTGTCCTCGGGCTTCCTCACCGACAAGAGGCACATCGAGCTTCGGGCGCGGGTCTTCGTCGTGAGCTCGACCGTCAACTACGCCCGGCTCGCCGGCCTCACCATCATCCGGCCGCTCTCGGGCCCCGAGCACTTCTCCGTCAGCGGCGTCTCGCTCTGGAAGTACGACCCGCCTTTCCTCGAAGATGGGGACGATCCGTCGAACCAGAACGGCGCCATCACCGGCGTCGTCGGCAACTGGCGCTCGACGGTCACCACGCTCGATCGCGCCGGGACCGGCCCCTTCGAGCGGAAGGTCACGGCGGACCCGGGCGGCACGCTGCGCGAGGACACGCGCGACCTCTCCGGGACGGTCGACAGCATCTTCCTCGGGGTCGGCGCGTTCAACTCCGCGGTCACGGAGCTAGCGGAGGGGGTGGGCTCGCTCGACGTCTGGATTGACGACGTCCTCTTCCTCGCGCGCTAGCGCCACGAGGCGCCGCGGGGCGAATCGTGGTCTACTCGAGGAGGATGCGTCGGTACGGACTTCACGCGGTCGTCGCTCTTGGAGGCGTCGTGGCCTGCTCGCGCTTCGGCGGCGATGGCTCGAACGACGACGACAAGGTCTCCACGGTCCCCGACGCGGGCAAGACGCAGGTCGACGCGGGCTCGGTGGCGGCGGAGGCAGCGGACGCGACCGTCACGAAGCCGGCGGAGACCTTCTGCGCGACGCAAAAGAACGTCGCCTTCTGCGCCGACTTCGAGGAGGAAGGCGCGCCTCGGTGGCCCGGGCTGGAGGACCCGCGGGGCGACGAGCACTTCACGAAGGAGGTCGGCGTCTCGCCCGGAGGACGGCGGGCCCTCGCGATGAGGCTCGTGAAGGAAGTGAAGGCGACGAAGGGCGACTCCTTCGGCTACGAGGAGGGCGCGTATCGCGTCGCGCTCGACCTCGCGAGCATCCAGGGCGCCGAGCTCGACCTCGAGGTGATGTGCGAGACCTCGGACTTCGACTTCCTCCGCTTCGCCGGCTTCTCGTTCGAATGGCCCGGCGGCTTCCGGACCGTGAGCGCGGTCGCCTTCGGCCACCGCGAGCCCGTCACCTACGACACCGACGAGAAGGGGACGCCCCCGAGTGTCGCCGGCGCCGACGGCGTCTGGACGCACGTGAAGATCGTGCTCACGCGCGACGACAAGGCGTTCGACGCGATCGTGCGCGTGAGCGACGTCGAGGTGGGCACCGCCAAGCTCGACGTGAAGGAGGGTGGTGGGACGCTCTCGATGGGCTTCGGCATGTACGACGTCAGCGAGGGCAACACGAGGCCGCCGAGCGCGGTGTGGCTCGACGACATCGTGCTCACGACGAAGTGAGCACGATGCTGGTCGCCGTCGCGGGCGACCGTCTCAGAGCTTCTGCTTGATCTCTTCGATCTCGAAGGACTCGATGATGTCGCCGTTCTTCTGCTCGTTGAAGCCGTCGAGGCTGATGCCGCACTCCATGCCCTCGGGGATCTCTTTGACGTCTTCCTTGAGGTGCTTGAGCGCGTCGATCTTGCCCTCCCAGATCATGGCGCCGTCGCGCGTCACGCGGACGTGGTTTCCGCGGCGGACCTTGCCCTGGGTGACGTAGCAGCCGGCGACGACGACGCCGCGAATCTTGAAGATCGCGCGGACCTCGGCCTTGCCGGAGAGCTTCTCCACCTTCGTCGTCGGGAGGAGGCCTTCCATGGCCGCCTTCACGTCGTCGACGGCGTCGTAGATGATCGAGTAGAGGCGAATCTCGACCTTGTTCTCTTCCGCGAGCGACGCCGCCTTGCCGGCAGGGCGCACGTTGAAGCCGATGAGAATCGCCTTCGCCGCGATGGCGAGGTTGACGTCACCTTCCGTGATCGCGCCGACGCCCGAGTGGACGATGTGGAGCTTCACGCGATCGGTGGTGAGCTTGTTGAACGCGTTGTTGAGCGCTTCGCCCGAGCCGTGCACGTCCGTCTTCACGATGACGCGCAGCTCCTGCTGGTCGCCCTGCTGGAGGCGCTCCATGAGCGACTGCAGCGAGAGGCCCTTGTCGGAGCCCTGCTTGGACTTGTCCTGCTTGGCCTTGCGGCTCTCCGCGATCTCGAGGGCCTTCTTGGGGTCCTTGACCGCGTGGAGCGGATCGCCCGAGGCGGGCACGTCCGAGAGGCCGAGGATCTCGACCGGCGTGGACGGCGGCGCTTCGTGGACCTGCTTACCGTGCTCGTTCGTCATCGCGCGGACCTTGCCGAAGCCAGGACCCGCGAGGACGAAGTCGCCGACCTTGAGCGTGCCCTCCTGGACGAGGATGCGCGCGACCGGACCGCGGCCGCGATCGAGGAGGGCCTCGATGACGACGCCGCTGGCGGCCTTCTTCGGGTTCGCCTTCAGGTCGAGGACCTCGGCCTGGAGGGCGAGCATCTCGAGGAGCTGCGGGATGCCCTGGCCGGTGAGGGCCGAGACCTGCGTGAAGATGGTGTCGCCGCCCCACTCTTCGGGCTGGAGGCCCTGCTCGACGAGCTCGCGCTTCACGCGCTCCGGGTCGGCGCCGGGCTTGTCCATCTTGTTGACCGCGACGATGATCGGGACCTTCGCCGCCTTCGCGTGCGCGATCGCTTCCTTCGTCTGCGGCATGACACCGTCGTCGGCGGCGACGACGAGGACGACGATGTCCGTCGCTCCCGCGCCGCGCGCGCGCATCGCGGTGAACGCTTCGTGGCCCGGCGTGTCGAGGAACACGATGGTGCCCGAGGGCGTGTTCACCTTGTAGGCGCCGATGTGCTGCGTGATGCCGCCGGCTTCGCCGGAGGCGACGTTCGCCTTGCGGATCTTGTCGAGGAGGCTCGTCTTGCCGTGGTCGACGTGACCCATGACGGTCACGACCGGCGGACGAACGACGAGCTCGGGATCGACCTCGGCGGCCTCGCCACGCGCGGCCTCGATGTCTTCCTCTTCCGTCGTCGCGACGTCTTCGACTTCCCAGCCGAACTCGCTGGCGAGGATCTTCGCCGTGTCGGCGTCGAGGGTCGTATTGATGTGGATGCCGGTCATGCCCATGCCGAGGAGCTTCATGAGGAGCTCCGTGGCCTTGAGCGACATCTGCGAGGCCATCGCGGAGAGCGTGATGTTCTCCTCGATGCGGATGACCTTCTTGTGGGCCGACATCTCCTTCGTGGAGACGTTCACCGGGCCCTTGCGGACGTTCATCATGCCGGGACGCGGACGACCGCCCGGCCCCATACGATTGCCCATCATGCCCGGGCGCTGCTGGCCGGGGCGCATACCGCCCGGACGACCACCTGCCCCCGCGCGCGGGTCGAACTGGACGCGGCGAGCGCCGATGCCGGCCGCGCCGCCACCGATGCCCGTGCGCTGCGCGCCGACCGGAGTCGGCATGGGCACGCCCGGACGGCCGGCCCAGTACTCGACGCCCGTCTTCGGCGCGCTCGTGTTGCGAGCGGCGGCCGGAGCGGGAGCGTCCGACGGGATGCGCGGCGCCGGCTCGGGGGCCGGCGGCGGCGGAGAAGCGGCCGCGGCGGGCTGCTGAACCGACGGCGGCGGTGGCGCTTCGCGCACCGACGGCGGCGGCGGCGGCGGCTCGACGACCTCGGGCGGAGGCGGCGGGACGGCCTTGACCGACGGCGGCGGCGGTGGGGCTTCCTTCACGCTCGGGGGCGGCGTGGGGATCTTCGCGCTCGGCGGCGCGGGCGGCGGCGGCTCTTCCGCGACCGGCGCCTTCACGCTCGGCGGGGGCGTCGGCAGCTTCTTCACCGACGGCGGCGCCTCGGCGACGGGGGCGGCCGGCTCCTCGCGGAGGACCTTGCGCGAGCTCTCGTCGCGCTTGGCGCGGGCCTCGAGGACGTCGCCATTCGTCGTGCGCGTCGCCGCCACGTCGGTCTGGACGATCTTCGGGGCCGAGACCGGCGGCGGCTCGATCGCGATCTGAGAGATGTCTCGGCGCGAAGCGACGTCGTCGAGGACGGGCTGCGACGGGACGCTGCTCATCGGGGTGACCGACCCCGGAGTGGAATCCGTGGCGGGCTTCGCGACCGCGCGACGCTTGATGACGGCACCAGGACCGCGATTGATGCGCTCGGTGACGACGTCGTGCGTCTTCTGCTTCTCGAGGTTCCGCTTCAGACGGTCGACAGCGTCGACGTCCACGGAGCTCATGTGATTACGGACGTCGGTGACGCCGATCGACTGAAACAGCGTCACGACCTGCTTGGGGTCGAGATTGAGCTGTTTCGCGACCTCGTAGACTCGCACCTTGCTCATCGAACCTCCGACGACGACATCCATGAGTCCTTGCTTTCGCGGAATGCGCCCGACAGTCGGTACGTCTTAGCGACGGCCTCGGCGACTCCTGCATGGAGAATCGCGATCACGGCGACCTCCTTAGTGCCACACTCTCCCCGCGTCGCGGGTGAGAGAAGGGCACCGATTCGTGACTTGTCTGCAAACGCAATCGCGTTCCCCTCGGCGACCGCTCGCTCCACGACCGGGAGCTTGGCTGCCGCAGCTGCATCTCGCGCGACGACGAGGAGCTTGGGCTCCTTCGCATCGCTGACGGCGTCGCCCCCGACCGCGAGCTGTCCCGCGCGCTTTGCGCCCGAGATGAGACCCTCGATTCGGCGGTCTGCCGCCGCGACGATATCGGCGCCGATCACGCCCACATCGCCTTTGACTTCTGTCTTGAAGACGCGGGCGAACCCGCTCTTCAGAGCCTTGGCGAGACACGTTGGCGCACCATGAACGTGCGCCCCGCGTCCGAAGCCGGAGCCCGCGAGATCTACCGCGAGCTCGCCCGAGGACGGATCGAGAACGACGCGCACGAGATCGCTCGTGTCGGCGTGCTTTCCGCACCCCGCGCACGTGCGCTCGTTTCGCTTCCTCTCGTCTGTCATCAGCAATTCCATCCTCTGACTGTTCCTTCTCTAGCTCAGCTCGACGCCTGGGCAGCGGCGACGGCAGCCTTGCGGGCCGCGTCGATCTGCTTCCACTCGTTCTGGAGGAAGTACTCGCCGCCCTGCTTGAGCGCGCGCGCCTTCTTGATGCCAAGCCCCGTCTTGATGGCGAGCTTGTCCTCGTCCTCCTTCATGATGTCCTCGACGGAGCGGTAGCCCGCGTCCTCGAGAAGCTGCACCGTGCGCTCGCCGACGCCGCGGACGAAGAGAAGCTTCTCCTTGTCCGTGAGCGGCTCCGACTTCGCCGACGCCGCGCGGATACGCTCCTGACGGAGGGTCTCCATCGTTGTCTCGGCGGCGCCGCGGATCTTCTGCGCGTTCTCCGCGCCGACGCCCTGGATTCCGCCGAGCTCCTCGGGCGTCGCCTCGGCGACCTCCTCGAGGGCGCGGAAGCCCATGCGGTACATGTTGCGGGCGACCTGCTCGCTCACGCCGTCGATGCGGGCGAGCTGCGCGATGGCCTCTTCCTCCATCTGCTTGAACTTCGACTCGCTGATGATGTCGAGCTTCCAGCCGGTGAGGTGCCACGCGAGGCGGACGTTCTGGCCCTTGCGGCCGATGGCGAGCGAGAGCTTCTCGTCCGGCACGACGAGCTCCATGCGCCCGTCGGCCTCGTTGACGATGACCTTGTTGACCTCGGCGGGCTGGATCGCGGCGCAGACGAAGCGCGCCGGGTCGCGGTCCCAGGGGACGATGTCGATCTTCTCGCCGCGGAGCTCCTGGACGACCGCCTGGACGCGGCTGCCCTTCATGCCGACGCACGCGCCGACCGGATCGACGTCCGCGTCCCGGCTCATGACCGCGATCTTCGAACGCGCGCCGGGCTCGCGGGCGCAGGCGACGATCTTCACGATGCCCTCGTAGATCTCGGGCACTTCGCTCTCGAAGAGCTTCTCGACGAGCTTGCCGTCGCCGCGCGAGAGGATGATCTGCGGACCGCGCGCCTCGCGGTCGATGTCCTTGAGGAGGGCGACGATGCGGTCGCCGGGGCGGTACGTCTCGCGCGGGGTCTGCTCGCGGAACGGCAGGATGCCTTCCGTGCGACCGAGGTCGACGATGATGTTGTTGCCCTTCTCGAAGCGGCGAACGACGCCCTTGATGAGCTCGCCCTTCTTGTCCTTGAACTCCTGATAGATGAGGTCGCGCTCTTCGTCGCGGACGCGCTGGATGAGGACCTGCTTCGCCGCCTGCGCCGCGATGCGGCCAAACTGGGAGCGTGCCTGCTTCACCATGAGCAGGTCGCCGAACTCCTTGTCCTGCTCCGCTGCCTTGCGCGCGTCGTTCGGGTGCCAGAAGATCTGGAAGCCGAGCTCCTCGCCGATGTCCGCCTCGAGGCCCTTGGCCTGGGCGTCTTCGAGGGCGATCTCGCGCTCGTCGTCCGACACGTCGTCGACGACGGTCATGAACTGGAAGAGGTCGACCTGGCCGGTGTCCTCGTTGAAGGTGGCCTGAAGCTCGCGGTTCGGTCCGAAGACCGACTGCGCCGCCTTGAGGATCGCCTCTTCGATGGTCTTCACGAGGCGCGAGCGATCGATACCCTTTTCCTTGGCGACCATGTCGATCGCCTGGAGGAGGTTCCCTTCACTCGTAGCTGCCTGCTGCTGAACGGCCATTTTTTCCTCTCTGATTACTTCTTCTTCCCGCCCTTTTTGGGGGTGGGAGCGAGCTCGAAGACGAGGTGTGCGGACACCACGTCGTCGATCGTGACGTTCCAGGTCTTGCCGCCGTCGACGATGGCGAGCACGCCGCCGTCGACCGGACCGAGATGACCGACGAGGACCTTCTGGCCCTGGACAGGGTTACGAAGCTTCAGCTTCGCCTTCTCGCCTGCGAACCGAACGTAGTCGGCCGCCTTCTTGAGCGGACGCTCCACCCCGGGAGAGCTGACCTCCAGATTGTAGCGCTGCGGGATCGGGTCCGCGACGTCGAGGGCCGGCGAGAGATCGCGCGCGATGTTCGAGCAGAGCTCGAGATCGATCGCGGCCTGCTTCGTCGACATCTTCTCTTCGCTCGCCCCGAGCTTCTCGACGTACACGCGCAGCACCCACCCCGACTCGTTCTTCAGCTCCACGTCCACCAGCTCGGCACCATGCGCGCGGACGACCGGCTCGATCACGCTGACGAGCCGCTCGCGATCAACGCTCGCGGGCGAATGGTTGCTAACGGGAGACTCGGTCATCATCAGGTGGTTTGGGTGATTTCGCGTACTTGGCTCGGGGTTGTGTCGGACGAAAGACAAAAAAAAGCGAACCGCCTGAATTGGGGTCCGCACTGCGACATCCACCAACTGGGGCGCGGAACATAGCTCGCGACCGATTGGCGATCAACCGAAGTTCGCCTCGCCCGCTCGGCTTTTTTACGCAGCGATTTTACGCGGCAATTACGAATAGATACGCGCTTTTCGGAGGGAGCTACAGAGGGAACGCGATGAGGAGAGCGATGACCCTCGAGCGGCTCCCGACCGGAATCCCGGGACTCGATGACATCACGCGCGGCAGCTGGATCGAGGGCGGCATCTTCCTCGTCGTGGGACCCATGCTCGCCTGGTCCGGTCGATCAACGCCCTCGCCTCCCTCGAGAGCAACGGCCTCGACGGGCTCCTCGAGGCGGTCCAGGCGATGGTCCGGGAGCTGGGAGCTCGAGCTCGGGGCCAAAGGCCTACGCGCCATGCGGCCTTTCGCTCCGTTCAAGGTCCCGGCGTTGCGGACGGCGGTCGAGCAGGCGTTTCCCGCGCTCGAACACAAGCCTGCTCGTCAGGGCGTCGTCTTGGCGCGAGTGCCGCTGACGGAGCCTTCATGGAGCGCGAGGCGAACGGTGAACGTCGTGCCATGACCAGCGCCAGCGCTTTCTGCAAGCACACTGCCACCGTGGCGCTCGACGATGTTCTTCACGATGTGAAGCCCGAGCCCGAGCCCGTCCTTGGCCGTGGGCGCCGTCTCGTCCTGGACCCAGAGGTCGAAGACGCGAGGGAGCAGCGTGGCGTCGATGCCTTGCCCGTCGTCACGGACGATGAGGCAGGCCTTCCCATGAACGCGCTTCACGGACACCGTCACGTGGCCGCCTGCCTCGGTGTACTTGAGGGCATTACCGACGAGGTTGGTCACGACCTGCTCGATCCGCTCGCGGTCGGCCATGATGACGATGCCCTCGAGGGAGAGACAGACGAGCTCGATGCGGCGCTCGGAGGCGGCCGGGAGGAAGCCCTCGACGACGGTGTCGACGACGGCACCGAGGTCGATCGGCGCGAGCACCATCTGCAGGCGATCGGCCGCGACGCGTGACGCCTCCATCACCTGCTCGATGAGGCGCTGCTGCGAGCGGGCGTTTCGCTCGATCGTCTCGAGGGCGCGGGCCCGCTGGACCTCGTCGAGCTCCTCGGCCTGGAGCCGGGAGGTCCACCCGAGGATCGCGTTCAGGGGCGCCCGAAGGTCGTGGCCGAGGACCGCGAGCATGCGGTCCTTCGAGCGGCTGGCGCGCTCGAGCTCCTCGCACCGCGAACGGAGCTTCGCGATCTCGTCCTCCGGACGAGGCTCCCGTCGAACGCTCGTCTCGGGGCTGGCGGCGCGACCCATCTTTTATGGGATAACGCGACCTTCTGCCCCAGGTCAATGCACCCCCGACGAGCCGCGATCGCACTTGCCTGATTTGAAGGGAAATCCGGGCCCTGAACCTCGTCGACCCCCGCCGAGCCCGATGAAAACGCGACCCATTCGGGCAGCGGAGCCCGGTACCACTGTGCAGGATGTGCGCTTGTCCGAGTCGACGACGCGACGGCGAAGGAGTGCCCGGCGCGCGGCGCGCGGATCAGAACGTCGGGAGCTGCGGGCTCGCCGGCTTCGGCGCCGGCGCCGGCGCCGGCTTCGGCTTCGCGCCGGGCGTCGTCGGAGTCGAGGCGGCCGACGTCTCCGGGTCCTGATCCTTGATCACGAACTGGACACGGCGGTTGCGCTGGCGATTGAGGTCGGTGACGTTCGGGACGATCGGCTTCGTGTCGCCGTAGCCCTTCGGCGTGAGGCGCGAGGAGTCGACGCCGTGCGCCGTGAGCCAGGTGACGACGGACTGCGCGCGATCGTCGGAGAGCTTGAGGTTGCGCGCCGGCGTGCCGGTGCCGTCCGTGTGGCCCTGCACCTCGACGAGCTTGATGCGCGGGTTGCGGACGAGGACGTCGGCGATCTCGGTGAGGAGGCCGGTCGAAGCAGGCAGGATCGTCGCGGAGTCGACCGCGAACTGGATCTGCTGCCTGATGTTGACCTCTTTCTTGCCGACCGTGACGTTCGCGTTCTTCGGCTTCTTCTTGATCGAGATCTCGATCGGGTTGTCCTCGCGGGCCTTGACCGTGAGCTTCTCCGTCGAGATGAGGTAGCCGTCGGCGTCGATCGTGATCGTGGCCTCGCCCGGCGTGATCTCGGCGTACTTGAACTGCCCGCCATCATCCGTCACGCCCGTGAACTCCTTGCGGCCGACGTCGATGATCTTCACGGGGACGTTCGGCATGAACTTGCCGGAGTCGAGGTCCTTCACCTTGCCGATGATGGTGCCAACACGCGGCAGCGCGGAGACGACGCAGTCGAGCTGGACGTCGCCCGCGGGCGCGACCTGGCCGGGCGCGGTGCCGGCAGGCGCGGTGCGCGCGGCCTCGCCACCGATGGTCGTGTTGCACTGCGCGGGCTTGTAGCCGTCCGCCTTGATCGCGAAGACGTACTGGCCCGGCGGCAGCTCGTAGGTCGTGAAGCGGCCATCCGTTCCGGTCGCGTACGACGTCTGCTCGGGGTGGTTGTCCCAGGCGACGATCGCGTTCGCGACGCCGGTGGTCTGGCCCTCCTCGTGGACGAAGCCGCGGATACGCCGACCGGCCTTCGGCGGCTCGGGCGGCGGCGCGGGCGGCGCGAAGACGGGCTTGTCGTGCGTGTCGAACGCCCAGCCCGCCCCGAGGTAGAGCATCCACGGCGGCGTGGGGCGCATCTCCTCGATGAACGTGTTCACGCCGGAGACGCCGATGTCGAGCGCGGCGGTGAGGTTGAAGCCTTGCTTCCAGGGGAAGAAGCGGCCGCCGAGGGTGAAGGTCGACGGCGCGAACGCGTCGTTCGCGAGGCAGTGATCGGAGCTCGGGTTGTTCGGACGGCAGAGGTAGTCCTGCCGGTTCACCGGGATGAGGATCTGGTACTCGATGAACGGACGCACCTTCTCGTCCGCGGCGAAGAGCTCGGCGCCGAGATGGATGTCGAAGTGGTCGACGCGGTTGATGTTGAGGCCGAAGCGCTCGATGCGCGTGATCGGCTGCCCGCGCTGCGTCTCCGTCGAGGTGACGACCTCGCCCGAGTTGTCGAGCACGTAGGTGAGGTTCGTGCTGAAGCGGAGGGGGATCTTCTTCTCGAGCCCGCGGAGGTCGGCGGTGGCGAGGCCGCGGAACTTCGCGCTCGTGCCTCCACCGTCGAGGCCGACGGAGCCGGTGCCGTTGACGAGCCACAGCTCGAAGCCGCCGCCGACCGCGAACAGCTTGTTCAGCGGGACGTGCGCCTTGCCGCCGAGCGTGCTGTCGCCGAGGACCTGGAGGAGGCTCGGGCGGTTCGCCGGGTTCGAGTTCGCCAAGGCGCTCGTCGCCAAGTAGACGTCGAGCCACTTGATGACCTGCATCGACAGCGTGAGGCGGCCGCCGATGTGATCGGCGCTGTCCGTGCGGAGCTGGTTGCCGGCGTTACGCGGGTCTGGGCACGGGAACTCGCGCGAGCAGAGGAAGCCGGCAGAGAAGTACTCGGTGGTGAAGCCGACGCGAAACTGGCCCGGCGCGCCGCCCGCGGCGTGCTGGGTGTGGAGGAGGCCGACGCCGCCCGTGAGCGTGGGCGCCTCGTTGAGCATCCGCTCGCGCTCTTTCCACTCCTTCTCCGCCTCGCCTTCCTTGGCCGCGCTCTTCTCCCCCGTCACGCCCTCCTGCAAGAGCTCGCGCTCCGAGGTGGCGGGAGGCGCCGCGGTGTTGCTGGCGTCCACGTTCGCGCTGGCGTCGACCTTCGCGTCGGCCTTGTCGCCGAACGTGGTCTGCTGCGCGGAAGCGGTACCGGTGGTGGCCAGGAGCCCGGCAACAACCGAGAACGGAAGCAGGAAAGCGCCGGTCAATCTCATGGGCGGTACCGTTGTAACACCCAACTTCGGGCGGTGTCATGTTGTAGGATGCGGCCATGGCGGCGGCCCATGTACCGGAGGATCGGGCCCGAGCGCGGGGTCGCATCCTCGTCGTCGACGACGAGGCGAACGCTCGTGCGGCGCTGAGCGAGATCTTGCGCGACGAGGGCTACGCCACCGAGACCGCGGGCGACGGCTTCAAGGCCCTCGGAAAGATGGAAGAGTTCGCCCCCGACGTCGTCCTCACGGACCTGAAAATGCCCGGCCTCGACGGCATCGCGTTCATGGAGAAGGCGAAGAGCGCCTCCCCGCAGACCGTGTTCGTGGTCATGACCGCCTTCGGCACCATCGACAGCGCGGTCGCAGCCATCAAGCAGGGCGCCGACAACTACCTGACGAAGCCGCTCGACTACAATGCGCTCTCCGCGATCGTCGAGCGCGCGATGGAGAAGGCCAAGCTCCTTCAGGAGACGCAGGCCCTGCGCGAGCGCCTGCGCGAGCGGAACGCCTTTGGACACATCGTGAGCGAGGACCCGAAGATGCGGGCCGTCCTCGACCTCGTCGCGCAGGTCGGCCCCTCGAAGGCCTCCGTCCTCATCACGGGCGAGAGCGGCACGGGCAAGGAGCTCATCGCGGAGGCGGTCTGCGCCGCGAGCCCGCGGGCGTCTGGCCCGTTCGTTCGCCTGCACTGCGCCGCCCTCGCCGAGTCGCTCCTCGAGAGCGAGCTCTTCGGCCACGAGCGCGGGGCGTTCACGGGCGCGGTCTCGCGCCGCGAGGGCCGCTTCAAGCAGGCCGACGGCGGTACGCTCTTCCTCGACGAGATCGGCGAGATCCCGCAGGGCACGCAGGTGAAGCTCCTGCGTTTCTTGCAGGAGAAGACGTTCGAGCGCGTGGGCGGGAACGAGACCCTGAAGGTCGACGTCCGCCTCATCGCAGCGACGAATCGCGACCTCAAGGCGGAGATCAAGAAGGGCACGTTCCGCGAGGACCTCTTCTATCGCCTGAACGTCATCGCGATCGATCTCCCGCCCCTCCGCGAGCGCCGCGCCGACATCGGTCCGCTCGCGAGCTTCTTCCTCCGCCGCTACGCGAAGGAGAACGGACGCGGCATCGACGGCTTCACGGATCAGGCGCTCAAGGTGCTCGGCAGCTACGACTGGCCCGGAAACGTGCGCGAGCTCGAGAACGTGATCGAACGCGCCGTCGTCCTCTGCGATCAGGCGCACATCGACGTGCGCCACCTGCCTGCTTCCCTCGCCCCGAAGAAGGACGAGGGCCCGCCGCCGATCCCGGGCTCGACCATCCAGGACCTCGAGAAGTACGCCATCCTGCGTACGCTCGAGGCGTGCGGCGGCTCGACGTCGAAGGCGGCCAGCATCCTCGGGGTCTCGCCGCGCAAGATCCAGTACAAGCTCCATGAGTATTCGACCGGCCCGATCGGACCGGGTCCGACGTCGAAAGACGGTCCGCTGGCGAGGGACCGGGAGAGGGACGACGAGTGAGCGAGAACGTCCTCAGCGTCGAGAAGCTCGCCAAGACGTTCAAGAAGCCGTTCTCGGGCAAGAAGGTCGAGGCGGTCCGCGGCGTCAGCTTCGACGTGAAGAAAGGCGAGATCTTCGGCTTCCTTGGCCCGAACGGCGCCGGCAAGACGACCACGATCAAGATGCTGACGGGCCTCATCGCGCCCACGTCGGGCAAGGCGACGCTCCTCGGCCAGCCCATCCCGAGCCCGGAGGCGATGGGCAACGTCGGGTTCCTCCCCGAGAACCCGTACGTCTACCCGTACCTCACGCCGCGCGAGTTCGTGTCCCTCTGCGGCCGCCTCAACGGCCTCTCCGGCAAGAAGCTCGAGAAGGAGACGGAGCGCGTCATCGATCGCGTGGGCATCCTCTACGCGATCGATCGCCCGGTCCGCGCGCTCTCCAAGGGCATGCTCCAGCGCACGGGCTTCGCCGCCGCCCTCGTGCACGACCCCGACCTCCTCATCCTCGACGAGCCGATGAGCGGCCTCGACCCCGTCGGCCGCAAGGAGGTCCGCGACCTCATCGTGGAGGAGTCCGGCAAGGGCAAGACGATCTTCTTCTCGAGCCACATCCTGTCGGACGTCGAGCTCCTCTGCGACTCGATCTGCATCCTCAAGAAGGGCGAGGTCGTCGTCTCGGGCGAGATCGACAAGCTCCTCGACAAGGAGACGACGCGCCACGAGATCACGCTGCGCGATCCTCCCGACGACGCCATCGAGAAGCTCACGGCGGGCGCGACGAAGCAGCAGCGCATCGGCCGCACGCTCCAGGTCGAGGTCGAAGGCGACGAAGCCGTGACGACCATCCTCCGCAGCGCTCTCGACGCCGGCATCCGCATCGAGGCCGTCACCCCCAAGCGCGAGACGCTGGAAGACATCTTCGTACGCAAGGCCCTGTAACCCTGGAGTGGGGCGCCGCGGGCCGCCTCCTGCTCGTGAGCTCCGAGAAACAGCGCCCGAAATCCGAGGACGCAGCGCCGAGCACCGCTCCGGAGGAACTCTTCGATGCCGTGCTCGTGGAGCGGTGCTGAACGATCACCGCGTCCAACCCGACACCGGCGCCGCGGGCAGAGCGGCCATCGGAGCGCTGCCCTCGTTGCTCCATCGCGCGTCCTGGCACACTCGTCCCTGCCTGCGATCCCGAGAGCGAGCGCGTGGCACGCGTGCGAGGGGGGTCATGCGAGCGCGGAGCGCGAGCTCGTCTGGCCGCAGGGCGAGCGCTGCGAGCGGAGGACCCGAGCAGCGAGCCCGTACGCGTGCACCGCCCCACGCCGAGACGGCCGCAGCAAGAAACGGCGCCCGTGCGAGGCCCATTGCATGGGTCCCCTCGGTCCGGACCGCGGCGAGCGAAGAGCTCCCCCGCGGCGCGCGTCGCGGCGCCGCCTCCGCGTGAGACATCGCCCGCATCGACGCGAGCCCAGACCAGGTCCTCGCGCCCTCTCCTCAACATTGTCGAGTAGACCGGCGGGTCGCCCCGCCGGCCCCTCACAGATCCGGACGTGCGGATTTCCCGCATCCGGCTCTTCGGTAGACGGGTTCGCTCATCGCGCGAGCGCGGAGTGCACGATGCGCGGAGGAGGCAGTGGGTAGCGTTTCAAGACGAGCTTGAAGCGTTCCCACGTCATCGTGCCGCGCTGCGAGCGGCGTTCAAGCCACTTGCGCCATGACCTCTGCGTACCGCGTACGAGTTGCACGAGTGCTTCGATGTTTCCGGTGATACCGAAGTAGCCGAAGTGCCCGAGCAATTTCTGCCGGAGCTTTTGGTGCTGCTCGCGCAATGGAACATGGCGCCATTTCTTGCACCATGCATCTATCGCGACGAGGGCTCGCTTTAGGCGATCCTTCGCGGTTTTGCGTTTGACAACCCAGCGACCTTTCCGCGACTTACCCCAATAGTGGATGAAGCCGAGGACATCGAAGCTCTCGCGCTCGTTCGAGTCGCGGTCTCCGTCGCGCCGGCCTGGGCTGCGGAATTCGACAAGGCGGGTCTTGTCAGGGTGAAGCTCCAGTCCGTACTTCGCGAATCGCTTCGGAAGCACGTCGAAGACACGACGTGCATCATCGCGCGTTCGAGCAGCGACGCGAGATTGCTCTCGAGGTGCTGCGCGTTCCGCGGTCTGTCCGTCTACGCCGACGGCTCCCTCCCTCCGCGTCAGGCGATGTGCCTCACGCATGAAGTCGATGTCGATGTGGTGTGCGAGCGTTCGGAACGCCATCGTCGGCGCTTCCTTCGCCAGCTTCGCTATTCGTTCGAGTCGCGTTGAGATGTTCACGGAGGACTGTGTCTCCGCCATCGTTCCCTCCAACGAGTCCGTCTTCCGGCGTCGTCCTTTGCTCCGCAGGGTCCCGACGGGTCGGTTCCCCCACTTCATCGCTCATATGACGGCGCTCCGACATCCGACGCTCATCACGGCCTCGCTTTTGATCGCTCGTGCCGCGACTGTCGCCCTACCGCTGCGACCCCGCCGGACTGCCCAAGTTCCTTGACTACCCTTGCCCTCGTGCCGTGCTCTCAGACCCCGACGAGGCGGCGACGCTCATGCCAGTTCGGGACGAGTCCCTACTTTCGCGCCTCCGCTGTTGCCTTCAACGAAATCAACCGTCTCGGGCTTCGCGACCGGCATCGCTGACGACCACGCAAGACTCGCTTACCGCTGGCGGCATCCCTTGGCGGGGTGTGCTCGGTGAGCTCACCGTGGGTAGCTACGAAAAGTTTAGGTACCGACCTTCTCCTTTCCCAAGGCTTCGCTTGGCGCACTGATTCCGGGCAGTGTTTGTCGAACACCTGTTCTTCAGGCCGCTGCGCTGGCAACCCGCTGCGCTGGCAGCCCCGCTGCGCTGGCAGCCCCGCTGCGCGGGCGCGCCATCGGAGGCTCCATCGGGCGTCCGTCGACGCGCTCGACGCGAGCCCGAGCGCATAGCACGCGTGCGAGGGGGTCATGCGAGCGCGGAGCGCGAGCTCGTCTGGCCACAGGGCGAGCGCTGCGAGCGGAGGACCCCAGCAGCGAGCCCGAACGCGCGCACCGCCCCACGCCGAGACGGCCGCAGCAAGAAATGACGCCCGTGCGAGGCCCCTTGCATGGGTCCCGTCCCCTCGTCTCGGAAGCCCGCGCCACGAGCAGTCCCTCGCGGAGCCGCCTTGACAAACATTGCCCGAATTCATACATTACGCAGATGCAGCCATCCCAGACAGGCGCGAGACGGCGCGAGACGGCGCGGTCGAAGGGCCAGCTGTCGCTCGCCTTGAAGCCTCCCGCACGCCGAGCCGGGCGTGGTGGCGCGCGTCCGGGCGCGGGGCGGCCGCGCAAGACGGAGCGGCCGCGGGAGGGCACCGCGCATCGCGTGCGGCCGTCGCATCGCAAGGGTGATCCCGTGCACGTGACCCTGCGCGTGCGGAGCCACGTCCCCTCGCTGCGGCAGGAGCTGCTCGAGCGCGTCGTGAAGCGTGCCCTGCTCGCGCAGAAGGCGATGATGACCGCGAAGGCGCTGGCGCACTTCCAGGTGGTGCACTTCACGATCCAGACGGATCACCTGCATCTCATCGTCGAGGCGCCCGACAAGCGCGGGCTCGCGCGTGGGGTAGCCGGGCTCGAGGTGCGCATCGCGCGTCGCATCAACGCGCTGATGAACCGCAAGGGACGCTTCTGGGCGGAGCGCTATCACCGCCGCGACCTCCGCACGCCCACCGAGACACGCAACGCTCTCCGCTACGTGCTCATGAACGTGCAGAAGCACTACCGCGTCGTCGGCGATGCCGCGTTCGCCGATCCCTGCTCGTCGGCGGCGAGCTTCGGCGGGTTCTCGCGCCCGCCGGTCACCTTCGTCGACGCCGTGCCCTGGCCCCGCGTCGCGCCTCGCACGTGGCTGCTCGGCGTCGGATGGCATCAGCGCCTCGGCCTCCTCGACCCTGCCGATCCGCCGAGGAGCGCTCGCGCGCCCCTCTAGAGACTTCGTCTCAGCCGCAGGCGACCCTGGCGCATGCGTCGGCCGATCGTGCTCAATGGATCGCCATCGTGATCGCCCGGACCGGTGAGCAAGCGCGTTCATGGGTGACACCTCTGACCGAGGACTTGGGTGACAGGAGTCCGGCTGACATGGGTGACACGGAATCGGTCTTCGATGTCCTCGCATCCGAGATGGCGAGCACGACTCTTCGGTTCGATGTCAACGATGGCGGCGGCAGCCCCCGGCGGAGCCGGCAGCTTGCAGCCTGCGATCGCGGCGAAGAGCGTCAGCGACCGCCGACTTCACTCTCGCCCAGCACGTCCGATGAACCCGGGGCGAACGTCGGGGAAGAAGACGTGGTGGAGGCCGTCACCGGGGCGTGTCCGATCATGACCGGAGCAACATCCGGCTGAAGGCATCCGGCAGGTGAGCGGGTAGCACCGCATCCCGCGCCAGTCTTGAAGTCGCCCTCGAAGTCGCACCACACGCGATTCGGTATGGTGTCCGACGCCGTGACTGTCGCGACCGCGAGAGCCCGTACTTCGCGAACATCGTGCTGACCGTGCTCGCGACGGGCAGCTCCCCACTCCGACGCTTTCGTTCGAGCCAGGCGAGGATCTTGCGAGCACCCCAGTGCGGATGGCGGCGCGCGCGAGCGGTCCACGCGGTTCATGAGCCCGCTGGGGCCGTCCGCGTTGTACCGCGCGAGCCACTTGTAGGCCGTCTTCCGACTGACCCCGACCTCGCGACAAAGCTCCGTCATCGGCTGCTCGCCCACCTGGCGGGCCTCGCACTCCCCTCGTTCCTTGCTGCCATCGCCCTGGAGTGGGGCGCTGGCGGCCCTCCCGTTCTGTGAGCTCCTCCTCGCGGCGCGCGAAGCCCCCCACTTCACGAGCTCGCGCTCCGCGCTCGCACGACGCCCCACCTCGCACGCGCGAAAGCGCTCGACCGACGCCGGACCGCCCGACGATCGTGCAGACGCCATCCGTGCCGTCCCGATCCTTCGCCGCCGGCACGACGCTCGACGGAGAGCCCATCGTCGTCGACACGGCCAGTGACGGGGCACGGATGGGACGGCAGCGTGGCTGCTCTCGTCTCGACTCGTCTTGCACGCATGCGTCGGCGCGCGCGATGTCGGACGCGCGGGCCTGCTCTGAAAGCGCGGAGCATGCGAGGAGCGCGGAGCATGCGAGGAGCGCGGAGCATGCGAGGAGCGCGGAGCATGCGAGGAGCGCGGAGCACGCGGCGGTCCAACGAGAGCTCGCCCGAGTCGCCCGCTGTACACACCGGCCCGCACCGAAACGTTGCCCGAAATCAGACGGAGCGAGAGAGGGTCGCCCGCGTCGCGCTCGCTCCGCGAGTTGCTCCATCGTGCGTCCCGCGCTCGAGACCTTGCTCGCCAAGGAGCGAGCGCGCGGCCCTCGGCCCGCTCCACCTGCCCCGCGGTCCGAGCGAGGCCAGGAACGAGCGCCGTACGCGCTGGGCCAGCGTCAGAGCGGCTGAACGTAGATGATGGTCTGGTCGCCGTTCTTCACCGCGTAGAAGAGCTGCGTCCCATTGACGGCAAGCGCCGTCACGGCGGTGCCGGGGAGCTCTGCGAGGAGCGGGGCCGAGAGGTCGGTCTTTGCCGACGGCGCCTTGCGAATCTTGACCTTCGTCGGGTCGTTCGCGTCCTGACCGCCGACGTAGATCTCTTCCTTCGACGAGAGCGCGACGGCAGACAGGTTCAGGAAGGTGTTGCGATCGGGGTCGAAGGCGTCCTTGCTGAAGTCGAGGAGCGCGCTGTCCTCGCAGTCCGAGATGCCGGGCGTCGACGGGCAGATGATCACACGCGGGATGTTCTGATCGTTGCCCACGCTCACGAAGCGATCCTGACCGAGCCCGAGGTAAGGAGCGTTGCCCGTGCGCTTCGCCTCCGAAGGCACGCAGCTCGCGAGCTCGCAGCTCTGCTTGTTCTTGTCGTCGAGGCGCCAGTACGCGAACTTCTCGTTGACCGCGAAATGGCTGATGCCGTTCGTCTCGGGCGGGGGCGTGAAGTCGAACGGCGTCACCGCGTCGATGGCGAGGAGCCTCGAGCTCGCGCCGTCGCCGGTGAGCGCGTAGAGGCCCGCGCCGCTCATCGAGAGCCACCGCAGGTTCGTCACCGGTGGGCCGATCGGCGCCGGCGTGCACGCGGGGGCATCGCACGCCTGCACCGAGCTCTCCGTTTGCAAGCGAAAGCCCCAGCGGAGCCTCGCGTCGCGCGCGACCGCGCTTCCGCCGATGGGGCTCGGCGGCGCGGGCTGGATCACGGACTGCACGCCTGACGCGAGCGTGTGGAGCACCGCGCCGCGCGCGCCGCTGAGCCAGAGGACGGCGTTGTCCGTCGCGGCGAGCGCGAACACGGTCGCGCGCTCGCAGCCGATCGCCGACGGGTCGGCGGGGAGAGGACAGTCCGTGTTCGTGGGCCGCGGCGCGTCGGTGGTCGCGGCGCTGTCCTTCGCGTCGGACTTCTCCTTCCCGCCGTCGGGGACGAGGCCCGGATCGGGCGGATCGTCGTAGTGATCGCTGTAGCCGTCGAAGCCCAGGATGAGCCCGCACGCGCTCAGCGCGAAGGGAGACATCGAGAGGAAGAGCCGGCGCACCACCATGGCAAGGTTAGCGCACGTGCGGAGAGGTCATCGCGCCGCGCGCATCCCTTCCGTCGACCATCGTCATGACCTTCGCATGGGCAACGCACATGCCCTCGAAAGAAGCACCTCTCCGGCCCCTCGAACGGCGAGAACCGTCGCGTTTTTGTGGGCGTTTTTTGGGGGCGTTCTTGGGGGCGGGGCCGCGAACGGACGGCGAGAGGGCTGCGACCTCCTTTCCTCACGGATCGTGCGCGGGCCTGTGCGAGACTCGGGATCGTGCGCGGGGTCGTCGCCGGCGTCTTGGGGTGCGTGTCGCTCGTCATCGCAAGCACCGCGAACGCGCAGCCCACCTCCACGCCGCCCGCCTCCACGCCGCCCGCCTCCACGCCGCCCGCGAACGCCAGCTCTCCCGACGTCCTTCTGGCGCGCGAGAAGGTGAAGGAGGGCGTCGCCGCCGCCAACACGGGCAACTGGACGGAGGCGCGCGCTGCGTTCACGGAGGCGTATCGCCTCTACCCGCGGGCCGGCATCCTCTTCAACCTTGCGGGCGCGGAGGTGCAGACGGGGCACGTCCTCGCCGGCATCGAGGCGTACCGCAAGGTGCTCTTGCAGCCCGCCGGCCTCACGAATGCGCAGGTCACCCTGGCACAGAGCTCTCTCCGCGCCGCCGAGGCGCGGCTGGCGCACGTCACGCTGCATCTCGCGAAGCCGCGCGACTGCACCGTGACGCTCGACGACGCCGCCTTCCCCCTCGACGAGGAGCGCGACGCCGATCCCGGCCCCCACCGCGCGACGCTCGCGTGCGTGGGCGTCAACGCGGAGCGGACCGACTTCACGCTCGAGGCGGGCGAGAAGCGCGTCGTCGAGCTCCACCCACCGGTACCGGTCGCGCCGCCGCCGCCGTTGCGCGAGCCGCCGAAGACGAGCAGCGCGAGCCGCACGGTCGGGATCGTGCTCGCCGCCGGCGCGGCGATCGCGCTCGGGACGAGCGCCGCGACGGGCCTCCTCGGCCTGAAGCGCCACGACGATCTCGAGGGGTCGTGCGCGCCGACCGGGACGTGCGCCCCCAGCGACGTGAACAACGCCAAGACGTTCGTGACCATCTCGGATGTGACACTCGTGGCCGGCGTGGTGCTGGGCGCCGGCGCGATCTACGCGCTGTTCGTGCATCGCGCGATCTTCAAGGAGCCGAAGAGCTCGACCGCCGGCGCGGTCGGGACGCCCTTCATCGTGCGCTTCTAGCGGTGGCGCGGACGTGAGACGATGACGTGAGTGCTGCTTTCTCCGGGCACCACGCTTGGCCGATACCGAATCGTCGACGCGCTCCGCGCGGGCGGTATGGCCACGCTCTATCTCGCGCGCCGCACCGGGGCCGCGGGATTCTCGAAGCCCGTCGCGATCAAGGTCGTCCACGAACACCTGTCGGAGGACCAGCGCTTCATCCAGATGTTCGTGGAGGAGGCAAAGCTGGCGGCGCGCGTCGACGACCCGCACGTGGCCCATACGGAAGAGCTCGGCCACGAGAACAACATGTACTTCATCGCGATGGAGTACGTGCTCGGCGGCTCCCTCGCGCAGATCCTCGCGGCGCTGAGGAAGCAGGCGCGCGCCCTCCATCCGTCCCTCGCGGTGCGCGTGACGGCGGACGCCGCGCGCGGGCTTCACGCGGTCCACGAGGCGACGTCGGAGAGCGGCGAGCCGTTGCTCATCGTCCATCGCGATGTGTCGCCGCAGAACATCCTTCTGTCGACGAAGGGCATCGTGAAGATCATCGACCTCGGCGTCGCCAAGGCGAAAGGCGTGCGCCAGAGCGAGACAGGCTCGCTCACCGGCAAGCTCGCGTACATGTCGCCGGAGCAAGCCCTCGGCGAGCCCATCGATCGCCGCACCGACGTCTACGCGCTCGCGATCGTCCTCTGGGAGATGCTCACGTCGCGCCGTCTCTTCCGGGCCGGCAGCGACCTCGAGCTCCTCAAGTACGTGCAGGTCCCCACCATCGATCCGCCGAGCCGATGGAGCACGAGCGCGATCTCGCCCGAGATCGACGCCGTGATCATGCGCGCGCTCTCGCGTGATCCGAGGGATCGACCGCAGACGGCGGAGGCCTTCTGCGAGGAGCTCCTCGCCGCGGCGCCCGACGCGCGCCGCGTCGCGACCTCGGAGCTCGGGGGCCTCGTCGAGAAGACGCTGAAGGAGAAGCTCGCGGCCGAACGAACGCTCCTCCGCGGCGGCGAGGGGGACAGCGGTGAGCGCATGATCAGCGAGCCCGTCGTCCCGGACGACCTCCTCGCCACGCGGACGATCCCCCTCCCGGAGGGCGCCGACGACATCCTCGGTGACGCCGCGCCAATGATGGCGCAGCCGCTCCGCGGGCACGAGCCCACGACGGGCACGATGTCCGCCACCGCGCGCCAGGTCACCCTGGTGGAAGGGCCGAAGAGGCGATGGCCCCTCGCCGCGGCGGGCGCGATCGTCCTCCTCGGGATCGTCATCGCCGTCGTCTTCACGCCGCCCACGTCGAAGGCCCCCTCGCAGACGCCGCCCATCATTGTCAGCAACGACCCACCGGCGCCGATGCCCGAGGTCTCCCCGACGATCCTCGAGGTGGTCGAGGCGCCGATCCCCACGCCGGCGCCGGCGCGCGCGCCGTCCGCGGCTCCGAGCGCCGTCGCGGTCACCCCGCCCGTGAATCGCTCGAAGCGACGTCCCCACGGGACGAGCCCAGCCCCAGCTCCGAACGGCAGCACCTCCATCGTTCACGGCACTCCGCTCACGACCGAAGTGCGCTGATCGCGCAGCGCACCGGGTGCGAGAGCGCCCCCAGGCTCGCCGGGCTCGTCGGGCGTCAAGTCGCGGTCATTCCAGCGCTTCGTGGCCATCTGCGCGACGGAATGCGCAAGGCATTCGTGTCATGTTGGTGAGGAAGCACGACGCCGCCGATCCGGCATCGATGTGCGCATTGCGCGAGCTCGCGCCAGAGGCTGCGCAACAAGGGATCGCTTTTGATCCGCTCCGCGCCGGCGTCCATCGACGGCGGATTTATGCGCTCGGCACGACGTGTGAAGTACTCCGAAGCATGAACAACGGCTCTTCGGTCTCCTCGGTCTCTTCCTCTTCGCTCTCGTCCGGGTCCTCCACGTCCTCGAAGAAGATCACGCTCGGGCGCACGCGCGGCGCGGCGATGGTCGAATACGCGCTGCTCCTCTGCGCGGTCCTCCTCCTCGCCGGCGGCGCCTACAAGACGCTCGGCAAGAAGGTGAACAAGTCGGTGAAGCACTCGTCGCAGATCCTCTGAGACCTCCGAGACCTCGGGCCTCTCGGACCTTACCCTTGGCCTTCACTTGCAGGACGGGATGTTGCCCTTGATGTAGCCGTCGACGTCGAGGTCGAGCGTGAGCTGGCCCGCGCTGCACTTCGACGAGAAGGTGTCCGCCACGAAGTGGACGTTCTCGGCGAGGCGATCGAACTCCTTGTTCGACATGGCCATGCCCTGCGTGAACTCCGCGCGTTGCGCGTCGATGTTCGCGGCGAGGTTCATGAGGCCCGTGTACGTGGACGGCGCGAGGTGCCGGATGCCTGCGATGAGCTCGTCGTAGCCGCGAGCGCGACGCATGCCCTTGCGGAGGCCGCAGTCGTTGTCCTCGATGACCATGCGCGCGATGGTGAGGGCGGTGTCCGGCGCGTCCTTCTTCTTGTCCGCGCGCTCGGAGTGCATGACGCCGTCGGCGCCCTGCCAGACGAGGTACTTCTTCTGGCTCAGGTTGCCGCCGCTGTCGCTGAAACGATCCTGCTGCTCGATGATCGTGTCGAGGATCAGGAAGTCGCTGATGTCCTTCATCGCGAGGATGCCCTGGACCGTCTCCTGCTCGTAGCCTTTCGCGAACGAGAGCGCGCCGCCCTTCAGTGCGACGTAGCGCTTGTTCGTCTTCACCGACGCCGACGTCGTGATGTTCGGGTACGTGCCGTCCTCGCTCGCGTTCGCCATGAACGCGCCGACGAGGTGCCCGCTCTTGAAGCTCGTGGTGGCGACCTCCGTGTCCCAGAGGACGGGGCCGCGGATGTAGAGGTTCTCCGAGGGGGTACCGGGGAGGCCACAGTCGCTGCGTCCGTCGTGGAGGCAGGGCCAGAGCGCGTTCCAGTTGCGCTTGATGAACGTCTTCGACGAGGCGCCGTACTTCTGCGTCGTGAGGCGCGCGCCCTGGTCGACGATCGTGCGGTGCGAGGCCTTGTCCATCGTGCGGAGCACGGCGGCGGGGACGCCCGCGACATCGCCGAGCGCGCGCGACACGTGGTACGCAGCGAGGACCGCGCCCGTGTGGCCACACCACAGCGACTGCTTGTACTTGCCGATCTTCTCGAGCTTGTCCTGGCCCGAGAGGCACGACGCGTCGCTCTGCAGCGCCGACTTCGACTGGCCATCCGCGAGCTCGTAGACGTTCGTGCCCGGGTTCGTGCTGTTCAACTTCGGGCAGAGGACGACCGGCTTCTCATCGCCCTGCTTCTGGTCGATGTAGAAGTCGGCGTTGCAAAGCTTGTCCTCTTTCTTGAGGTCTTCCTCCTTGTAGGTCGCGCCCGGCAGCGGCTTCAGCGCGACGCACGTGTCGCCCTTGCCGTGATCGGTGACCTTGCGCCCCTGCGCCTTCGCCGCGTTGACATCGAAGCCGGTGCCGCTCGCGAGCGCCTCCTCCGACACGTCACCGTCGGCCGCGTCCTCGTCCGTGTTCGCCGCGCAGGCGACCGCGGAGAGGGAGAGGGCCAGCGAGAGACCGAGGAGCGCCGGACGGACAGAGAGGAGAGCGTGTCGCATGACGTCCGACACTGCAGGCGATGTGCCTGCGGAGGTGATCGCGAAATCGCGAACGATTTCCACGTCCCGTTCCTTCCTCACTGCACAAGGTGGGGTTTCCAGGAACCGCCACCTACATCAACGTACCCCACCCTGGACCAGGGTGATCAGTCCTCGCCAAGCTCCTCCTGCGCCGTCGGGTTGTCCTGGATGGCGGCGCGGAGCGCGGTCTTCGCGAGGCGAAGGCGGCTGCGGACGGTGTTGAGCGGGACGCCCATCGCCTCCGCGATCTCCGCGAGCGACCAGCCCAGGACCACGCGGAGCGAGAGCGTCTCCGCCTGCTCGGGCGGGATCTGCGCGAGCACGTGGCGCAGGAGCTCCAGGCGCCGCGTCCGCTGCGCCGTCGCGAGCGGCTCCGGGGTCGCGCCCGCGTCGCGCGGCAGCGCGTCGAGCTCGACGCCGTCCTCGTGACGAGCCGAGAGCGTACGGCGACGGCGCGCGCACGCGATGGCCGTGCGCGCCGCGACACGTGACGCGAAGTGAACCGGCTCACACTCGCCGCGGAACGACGGGAGCGCTTGCACGAAGCCCAACATGGCTTGCTGGACGACGTCGTCGGCGTCCTCGTTCGCGCGACCGAGGACGGCTCGCACGACGCGTTCGATGCGCGGCGCGATCTCGCGAAGGAGCGCGCGCATCGCCTGCGTATCGCCCGCGCCCGCGCTGCGGGCGAGGCGGACCATCGCGCTCTCCGGCGCGACCTCGACGATCGGCTCCGGCGACGCGACCGGCGCGAACGCGATGGCGGGCGTCTGGCCCGTCACCACGTACGGACGAAACTGGGCCATCGGCGTGAAAGGAGTGAACGGCGTGCTCGGCGTCATCATCTTGTTCGTCTCTCTCTGATGCGCAGGCGCCGTCCCCATTCGCGCTGCACGCGTTAGCAATTGTTAGCGTGCCCCGTCACACGAGAAAGAAGAGCGCCGCCGGACCTGAGTCGATCTCATGTCGACCAGTCTGCGGCGGCGCTCTTGTCGCTCGATGTTCGACCCGTGTCGAATTGTTTACGACGGACCGGCCGCGCTATCCGCCGGCTTCCCTTCGGCTTTTTCGCCGCCCGGGCCGTCGCCGTCGCAGTCCCCGCCGCCGCCGCGGCGCCCATGCGGAGGCGGTCCGCCCTCCGGCATGTGGTCCGGCCGGCAAGCGATGCGCGTGTCGGGCGCGTCCGCGGGCGGGCTCGCGCACGTGCCGGCGAGCGTGTCACCGTCGGGCGTCGTGACGCTGCATGCGTCACCGGCCGCCTTGCCCTCGCACGCGGTGAACGCCTCCGGCGGCGGACCGCGGTGATGGTCACCCTTGCCCGATCGCTCGCCCTCCGCGTTCGCCGCCGTATCGGTCGTCCCCGAGGACGAGCCGTTCTTGCTCACGGCTGACGTCAACGACGCCGTCGAATCCTCCGTCGTGCTGCCCGCGCAGCCAGCGACCACGACCATCGTCCCCACCACCATCGTCATCAGCTTCATCATTGCCGTGCACCTCCAACCCCTCATGTGGATGGGCTCGGCAGATCCGATCTCGATTGTGTGTGTGGATTTATGTCGTGAACCGGCGAGCTCAGGTCACGGGAAGCGTGACCGTCGCGGTGGTGCCCTCGTCGAGCACGCTCGCGATGGTGAGCGTGCCGCCGTGCGCTTCGACGATGCGACGCGCGAGCAGGAGGCCGAGCCCGAGCCCGCCCGTCGAGCGCGCGCGGCTGCGATCGACTCGAAAGAATGGCTCGAAGAGGCGCTTCTGATCGGCCTCACTGATGCCGATGCCGCGATCGATGACGTCGACGATCGCCTTGCCTCCCTCGACCTTCGCCGTGAGCGTGATCTTGCGCTCCGGCTTGTCCGTGTACTTGTGCGCGTTCTCGAGCAGGTTGTCGATGACGCGCCGGAGCAGCACGGGGTCCGCGTCCATCGTGCCCAGCGAGTCGGGCAGCTTCACCTCGAGCTCGCGACTCGGATGTGCGAGCTGGAACAGCGCCACCGACTTGTCGAGGAGGGCGCGCACGTCGCCGGGCTGCGTGCGCATCGGCAGCTTGCCGCCGGAGCTCGCGCCGGTGTCGAGCGAGAGCCGCGCCGAGGCGAGTACGTCCTCGACGATCCGCTCGAGCTCCGCGAGGTCCTGCGCGATGTCGGCGAGGGAGATCGCGCCCGATTTCGGGTCCGCTTCGCTCGCGATGTCGAGCGCGACGCGGATGCGTGCGAGCGGCGTGCGGAGCTCGTGCGAGACGTTGGCGAGGAGCTCTCGCTCCGCCACGATGAGCCGCGCCAGGCGATCGGCCATGTCGTCGAAGGCGCGAGCGACGTCGCCGAACTCGTCGCGACGCGTGCTCTTGGTACGCGCCTCGAGGTTGCCCTTCCCGAACGCACGTGACGTCTCCGAGAGCACGGCGAGCGGCTGAGCGATGGAGCGCGCGGTGAAGAACGCGCCGACGCCCACCACCACGAGGATCACGGCCGCGACGAACACCATGGGCGGCGCCGGAGGCTGGCTCGCGATCTCCGCCGCCGGATAGCGCATGCGGTGGTCCACCTCGAGGACCGCCGCCACGATCAAGAACTGCACGAGGCCGATCGCGTAGATGCGAAGGGCGATGCGCGAGGTCGGAAGCTTCACCCCATCAGGTCTCTTGAGGCGCGAGCATATAACCCACGCCGCGGACCGTCTTGATCATGCGTGGCGCGCGCGGGTCATCACCGAGCTTGTTGCGAAGATGCGAGATGTGGACGTCGATCGAGCGATCGAACGCTTCGTCCGCGCTGCCGCGCACCAGGTCCACGAGCTGCTCGCGCGAGAGTACGCGGCCCGCGCGCTCCGCGAGCGCCCGGAGGAGCATGAACTCGTAGGTCGTGAGCGCGAGCGGGGCGCCGTCGAGCGTCACGTTCATCGCGTCGACGTCGATCGACAGGCGGCCCACGACGAGCGCCTTCTTCGCGGGTCCCACCGCGCCCCGCGCGCGGCGCGCGTGCGCCCGGATGCGCGCGAGGAGCTCCCGCGAGGAGAAGGGCTTCGCGATGTAGTCGTCCGCCCCGCCCTCGAGGCCCACCACACGGTCCGCCTCCTCGCCGCGCGCCGTGACCATGACGATGGGCACGTCCGAGCGCTGGCGAAGCTCGCGGCAGATGTCGAGGCCGCTCATCCCGGGCAGCATCAGATCGAGCAGCACGACGTCGGGTCGGACCTGCGCGACCTTGCCCACCGCGTCGCGGCCATGGTTGACGATCGTGACCATCACGTTGTGCGACTCGAGGTACTTCGCCGTCAACTGTGCGAGGCGTTCGTCGTCCTCGACGAGCACGACCGTGAGCTTCTCCTCCGTCGCCGTCATGGTCCGGGGCTTGAGCATACTCAAAAGAGAAAGCCGATCCGGAACAGATCGACGGTCGGCGTGACCTCGTTTCCCAGCGTGTTGGCGACCTGGCGGAGCGTGTTGTCGACGGCCGTGCCCTGCGCGAGACCGGCGGACGTGGCCGGTCCGCTCCGCTCGTAGGTCGCGCCGATCGGGAGCTGGACGCCGGCATCGACGCCGAGCGTGATGCCCGAGGAGAACGTGTAGAGGTAGCCGATGCGCGGGTTGACGAACCACGTCGCCGCCTGCGCCGACTCCGTGAAGGCGCCGACGTTCTGCACGCGGAGGGTGGCGCTCCCAGAGAGCCACTGGCGTCCCGCACGCATACCGATGAAGAACCCGCCCTTGAACGGGTACCAGTTCGCGTCGAGCGCGAACGCATCGAAGCGCGTGGTCACGTCCGCGACCGTCGTCTTCGGCATGAAGCTGTACTCCACGCCGAGCCCGACGACCTTCTCGATCTCGAGGAGCCCCTCGAGCGCGAACGGCCTCGGAAATCCGAGGCTCACCACGGGTCCGACCCGGAGACGGTCACGGTCCTCCTTCTTCCTCTCCTCCTGCGACGGCTTGTCGGCGGCGAACGCCTGAGCCGGCGCGAGCAGCAGGACCGCCATCGCGAATACGTGTTTGCGAACCATCACCCGGTCAGGTGCGTGGTTCGTTCCAAACGGATCAGACCGCGCTCTCGAAGGTCAGAAACGCGCGGCGCCGCCGACCATCACGCCGCCTTCTGCCACAGGCGCGACCAGCGGGACGAAATCGCGCAAGCTCGTGCGTGACGGCGCTCGCTCGAGGGGCGGAAGGTCGCGCGGCTTTTTCTCCGCCGACTCGGGCGTGAACGCGATGTGCGCCTGCGCGATCCCGATGGCGGCCACGCCGATCAGGCCTCCCGCGAAGCCGAGGTTCACGAGACGGATGTCCTCCGCGCGCTGTCGATACTGACCCGCGAGCTGACTCGAGCCGTTCGTCGTCTCGTTCTCCCGCGTGCGCGCGTAGTTGTACATGCCGAACGTCACGGCGGTGCCCGCGATCGCCGCGACCTCCGCCCCGAGGAAGATCCAGCCGAGGAGGGCCTGCCCGTTCTGGAACTGCCCGACGCCGAACGGCAGCGACGCGACGATGCGCGAGTGCTTGACGGTGATCTTCTCTTCCGCCGCCTGCGCCTTCACCTTCTCGAGCCAGGCCGCCTGCGCCGCCTTCTCCGCGTCCTCCGCCGCCTTCTTCTGCGCCGCGAGCCGCGCCGCGTTCTGCTGCATGATCTTGATCTGCTCGAGCATGCCCGCGCGCGTGTCGATGTACATGTCGATGGCGTCGCCGGGGTAGCCGAGCGGATCGGGCTCGAACGTCGGATCGTCGGTCACGAGCGTCTCGAAGACGGTCTTCGCGTCGTCCTTCTTGCCCTGCTTGAGGAGCGCCGCGCCGAGATACATGCGCGACTGCGAGATGAGCGAGCGCTCCTTGAGGCCGCTCTTCGGATCGAGGAGGGCGCGGAGCTTCTCTTCGGCGTCGCTCCAGTTCCGGGCGAGGAACGCGACGCGCGCCTTCTCGAAGTCCGCGCGCGGGTCGGCATGCGCGGCGCCGCCGGCAAGCAGTAGCGCGACGACGACCGCGATCTGGGCGAGGCGGTGATACCGCACGCCTGCCAGCCTACATCAGGGCGCTTTGAAGGTCACAACGTGACGCCGGCCGGTCGTGATGGTCACGCTCTTGCCGCTTCCGGCGCTGTTCACGTCGTAGACCGTGATGTCGCGGCGACTGCCGTCCCCCACCATCTGGATGCTGACCTCCTGACCCGGCCGGATGGTGACGTTCGGCTCCTGCTCGATGCCGTAGAGGTGTCCGGGCTCCCCCTCCACCACGAGCTTGCCCGGCGCGAGCGCGAGCTCGACCGGCATGTCGATGTTTGCGTCGCCCGCGGGGATCGGCACCGTCTTCGAGGCGCAGAGGTCGTCCTTGCAGGAGAAGACGAGCGCGTGCGGTTTGTCGTCGGTGATGGTGAAAGACAGGCCCGGGCTCGGCTCGGGCTTCGGGTCTCCGTCGAGCGTCATGCGCACGCCGAACGCGGGACGGAGCTTCGTGATCGTGACCGTGCGCGTGACCGCCTTCTGCGAGCTCACGGTCGGCGTCGCGACGATGCGCGTCGTGGTCGGGTTCGGCGCGCTGTTCACGACCGCCACGGACACCGGTACGGGGGGCGGCTTCGCGGAGACGGAGACGACGGGCGCGGACTCCGTCGCGATCGGCTTCACCGGCGCGACGGGGTCGGCCTTCAACGCCTTCACGACGAAGTACGCGCTCGGCGCGAGCACGAGCGCCCCCAGTACGAGCGGCGCCACGCGCTTGATCAGCCGCATCCGCGCCTCGGAGCGCTGCATGCTGACGACGACGCGAAGGAGCTGCGCGTCGTCCGGCTTGTAGGCGAGCGCGCGGTTGTAGTCCGCCGCCGCACCGACGATGTCCGAGCGCTTCCGCTCCAGCGCGCCGAGCTTGCAGAGCCGATCGACGAGCTGCGCGTCGTGCGCCGCCGTCCAGCCCTCCGGATCATCGAGCCAGGCCTCGAGCTCCGCGCGTGGCGGGCCCATCCCGAGACGAGAGAGCTCGGTCGAGATCGCCTCGCGCATCGCGGCCGCGTCGGGGTAGCGGTCCTCGGGCTGGCGCGCGAGCGCGCGGTCGATGATCTCGCTCCAGCGCCGTCCGACGACGTGACGCTCGCGCTCGGCGGACGCGTATTGCCCGTCGAGCACGCGGCGTAGCACCTGCGCCGGGTTGTTGCCGAGGAACGGCAGGTGACCGACGACGCACTCGTAGAAGAGGACGCCGAGCCCGAAGATGTCCGCGCGGCCGTCGACGTCGCCGCCCTCGATCTGCTCCGGTGCCATGTGCGCGGGCGAGCCGAGGACCTGTCCCGTCGAGGTGACGCCCTGCGCATCGAGGAGCTTCGCGATGCCGAAGTCGGTGAGCTTCACGGCGATGCGATCGCCGCGGTCGGTGCCTTCACCGCCAGACGTCGGCCCCTCCATCTTGCGGTGCTCGATGAGGACGTTCTCCGGCTTCACGTCGCGGTGGATGACGCTGGCCGCGTGCGCGTGGGCGACGCCCGCGAGGAGCTCCATCACGATCGCAGCCCCGATCTCGGGCGGCAGCGCGCTGTGCTTCTGCAGGAGCTTGCGCAGGGTGGGGCCGCGCACGAGCTCCACCACGAGGTACTGCTCGTTCTCGTCGGCCGCGCTGACGTCGAAGACCTCGACGATGTTCGCGTGCCGGAGCTTGGCGACCGCCTTCGCCTCTGCCTCGAACCGATGCGCGATCTCGGTGCTCTCGCGCAGGTGTGGATGTAGGACCTTGATGGCGACGTCGCGGGACAGGCGCTTGTCATGCGCGCGATAGACGGTGGCCATGCCACCGTGTCCGAGCTCGTCGAGCACCTCGTACTTGTTGAGCACGGGGATGCGACTGCTCGAACGGCTGCCCGCGCTCGCGATCACAGCCGAATCATAGCCGCGGGGAGCCCGTTTGATACTCTTCCTGGCATGAAGACGCGCTCCGCTCGCGGTCTCGCCTTTTTGCTCGTCCTGGTCATTTCTTGCGCCGCCGTCGCGATTTTCGCGGCCTGCGGAAGCAGCGAGGGCTCCAACTTCGCGAACAGCGGTCAGTCCGACGGTGGCGACGGCGGCGGAACCTCCGGAAATCTCGGCCCCGTCGGCCCGTTTCCAACCGATAACGACGGCAGCACGCCGACCGATCCGTCGATCATCGTCGACCCGCCGACCGCGACCTTGACCATCACCGACCGCGCGAGCCCGCCGAAGCAGACGTTCACGGCGAAGAACAAGAGCGGCGCGACGGTGACGCCGGTCTGGACGCTCGACGACTACACCGCGGGCACGATCGACGCGAGCGGCGTCTTCACCGCCAAGGGCACCGTCGGCGGCAAAGTGAAGGTCATCGCGACGCTCGGCGGCGCGCAGGGCACCGCCACCATCGATCTCGCCGTCTCGCTGAAGGACGACCTCGGCAACGTGACGCTCCCCGATGGCCGCGTCATCGAGCAGGGCTCCGACAAGATGTCGAAGACGAACCGCGACGCGCTCGACACGAACCCCACCGACGAGGGCGCCGACGGCACGAAGCTCATTTATCCGTACGACAAGACGGTCATGCCGCGCGGCCTCCTCGCGCCCGTCCCGCAGTTCACCGCGGGCACGCATCCGCCCGAGGACTTCAAGGTGATCCTCGACACGAACGGCTTCCACTGGGTGGGCTACGGGCACGTCCCGGTGGGCCTCGAGGCGGCCATCCCGCAGGCGGTGTGGGACGGCGCGTTCCTCAGCGCGCAGCCCGACGCGAACAAGGAACGCATCGTCACCCTCAGCGTGATCAAGGCGTCGAACGGCATCGCCTACGGCCCGGCGGTCACGCATCTCATCGTGGCCCCGGCGTCGCTCACCGGCGTCATCTACTTCTCGAGCTACAGCAAGAACCAGATCATGAACGGCGACGCGGGCGCCGAGATCGACTTCGGCCTCTGGTCGGTCCGCCCCGGCACGGTGCAGCCGCCGAGCCACCTCCAGACGGGCTGCGTCATCTGCCATTCGGTCAGCGCGAATGGCAAGGTGTTGACCACGGGCGCGGACCAGGCGTCGGTGGCGGCGCTGAGCGGCGTCTACGCGACCGACGGCACGAACGCGACGCAGATCGCGCGCGCCCCCACGACGGTCGGCGGCGACTCGCGCGGCCTCTCCTGGGCCGCGATCAGCCCCGACGGCGCGTACATCATGCGGAGCAAGACGAACTTCTGGGGCGGCGACCTGCCGCTCGCCTGGAAGACGCCCACCACACCGGACGCCGGCGCGCCGCTCTCGGAGGAGGTGCTGGTCAGCGGCGGCATCAAGATGTTCGTCCCCTCCTTCTCCCCCGACGGCTCGAAGCTCGTCTTCGTGAACGCGGACAACGCGATCGGCCCGCCGCGCGAGTCGGTCGGCACGGTGGACGTGAAGATCGAGGAGGCGACGGGCGTCGCGATGACGAGCGCCCACACCATCTACGATGGCTCGAGCACGAAGCGGCACATGCGCGTGCCCACGTTCCTGCCCGACTCGCACGACGTCGTCCTCCAGGAGACGAACGACAGCGAGTACACCGCCTTCGACGGCATGCTGCCGAACTGGACCGGCGCCGAGTACAAATACACGACGGGCGCTCTCTACGCCCTACGCCAGAAGCCAAGCGGTGAGTACGCGCACGTCGAGCTGACGAGCGCCAACACCGGCAGCAAGTCCGAGTTCGCGACCGCGAACTACGAGCCGAAGCCGCTGCCGGTGCAGGCGGGCGGCTACTACTGGGTCGTCTTCACGAGCGTTCGCTCGGACGGCATCAGCGGTCCGCCGATCAAGAAGCTATGGATCACGGCCATCTCGCCCGGCGCGGATCCGGACAAGGATCCGAGCCACCCCGCCTTCCTCATCACGAACCAGTCGATCGTCCCGACGCAGCACTGCGAGCGCGCGTACTGGTCGGTCGAGCCGTGCCACAGCGACGGCCAGAGCTGCGCGACCGGTGACGACTGCTGCAACGGCTTCTGCCGCCCGAGCAAGGACGGCGATCCGACGAGCCCGTACGTCTGCAAGAAGCCCGAGACCATCACGTGCTCGAACGACGGCGACCGCTGCCGGGCGGGTCACCCGGAGGACTGCTGCGGCGCCGCCAACGGCGTCCAGTGCATCGGAAGCCTCAATGGCTTCGGGAGCTGCGGCGTCCCCGCCCCTCGCTGAGCCCGAGTATCCCTCAGCCCTTGAGACCGAGGCGCTTCATGCGGGAGCGGAACGTGCTCTCGCTCATGCCGAGGGAGCGCGCGGCGCGGCTCTGGTTGTTGTCCGCGCGATTGAGCACCTGGACGAGGATCTCGCGCTCGAGATCGTCGAAGGTGGTGCCGCCCTCGGGCAGATCGAGCGAGAGGGGGCCAGGAGCGACGGCGTCGACGTCCATGCGCGGCCGGGACATGGGCGGCTCGCTGTCGTGCTGCGTGTGCCCGCTCGGCGGCGCCATCTCCATCGTGCCCGAGTCCGGATGCGCGACGGGCAGGTACGGACGCGACGGAGGGAGACCGCGCGCCGTGGGCTCGGCTGCCGGGAAGCCCGACATCGGCGTGTGGCGCGGGCCCACCGCGAAGGGAAAGAGGCTCGGACGGAGCGACGACGGGAGACCGAGGTCGTTCGGCTCGACGTCGCGGCCGGCGTGATAGATGACGAGGCGCTCCATCACGTTGCCGAGCTCGCGCACGTTGCCTGGCCATGGATGCGCCTCGAGCGTGCGCCACGACGCCTCGCTGAGACGGGGGACCTCGCGGTGCATGCGCGTGCTCGAGGCGTCGAGGAGGTACTGGCCGATGGTGCGCACGTCCTCGGGACGCGCCCGGAGGGGCGGTACCTCGATCGGGCACACCGCGAGGCGGTAGTAGAGGTCGAGACGGAAGTGCCCCTGGTGCGCCTCCGCGAGCAGATCGCGGTTCGTGGCCGCGACGATGCGGACGTCGACGCGCTTCGGCTCGCTCGCGCCGACGGGCCAGAACTCGCTCGACTCGAGCGCGCGGAGGAGCAGCGCCTGCAGCGGGAGCGGGGCCTCGCCGATCTCGTCGAGGAAGAGGGTACCGCCGTCGGCGAGCTCGAAAAGGCCGCGCCGCGCCGACTGCGCTCCGGTGAACGCGCCTTTGACGTGGCCGAAGAGCTCGCTCGTGAGGAGCTCCGGAGGGAGCGCGGCGAGGTTCTGGGCCACGAAGCGGTTCTTTTTCCGGGGCGAACGCTCGTGCACCTCGGCCGCGATGAGCTCCTTGCCGGTGCCCGTCTCGCCGTGGAGGAGCACCGACGCGTCGGTCGAGGCGACGGCCGCGATCTGCTCGATGACGCGCTTCATCGGCGCGGAGGTCACGAGCAGGCGCGCCGGCTCTTGCGGCGGCTCCTCGATGCGGATGCGTCCGACGGACTGCCGAAGCTCGCTCGTGAGGCGCCGATTCTCCTGCTCGAGGCGCCGGATCTTCGTCGCGCGCTCGATGGCGAGGCCGAGCTGGACGCGATCGAACGGCTTGGCGAGGTACGCGAAGAGCTTCCCGCGTGTCTCCGTCGGGGCGTCATGCTCGGTGAGGAGGATGTGCTGCGCGTCGGGGAACACGTCGAACGGCTCGACGCGATCGCTCACCACCACGTCGAACTCGCGGGTGTTGACCTGGGAGAGGACGCCGGCCGCGGCCGCGAGCACCTCGAAGTCGTCGCCGAACACGGCCGCGAAGACCTCGCGGACGTCTTCGGCCTCGTCGACGTAGAGGACGCGCGGCTTTTGCGGAGGGCGATCGCTCGGTGGCACGGCTTCAGCGCTCGAAGCAGTAGAGGTGGGCCTTGTCGTTGCACCTGATCGTGCCCGACTCGGTCCAGGCCGCAGCGTAGACGGGGTAGGTCGTCGTGTCGGTGCGTCCGGGGACGAGCTGAGCTTCGTGAGGTCGACGCCCTCGTCGCCGACGCAGCCGAGGAGAGCGAGCGCGAGTGCCGACGTAAGCGATGCGTACCGCCCTCGCCCCCGGCATCGCGGTTACTCGCTCGACTTCTTCGGGTCGCCGATGCCGTGACGGCGGAGGTAACCGCGAACGTGTGCGCGCTCCATGGCGGCGCGACGGCCGATCTCGGAGACGTTGCCCGAGCACTCGGCGTAGAGCGCGGTGAAGTACTCGCGCTCGAAACGAGCGAGGACCTCGCGCTTCGCGTCCTGGAACGTGCGACCGCGCGTGGGCGTCGACTCCTGCGCCGCGACGAGCGGGGCGAGGTGCTGCGCGAGGTCGATCGGGCCTTCTTTGCCGAACGCGAGCGCGACGGCGATGACGTTGCGGAGCTCGCGGACGTTGCCCGGCCAGTCGTGGCGCATCAGGCGCTCGAGCGAGTCGTTCGTGATGCGGTTATACGCCGACGGATCGCCGAGGTCGCCGATCATCTTGCGGACGAGCGCCGGGATGTCTTCGAGGCGGTCGCGGAGCGACGGCAGCTCGATGCGGAGCTGCGCGACGCGGAAGTACAAGTCGCTTCGGAACGTGCCTGCGTTGACCTCGCGAACGAGGTCGCGGCGCGTCGCGGCGATGACTCGCACGTTGACGGGGCGGTAGGAGTTCGAGCCGACCGCCTTGATGCGCTGCTCGGCGAGGGCGCGAAGGAGCTTCGGCTGCACGTCGAGCGGGAGCTCTCCGAGCTCGTCGAGGAAGATGGTGCCGCCATCGGCTTCGACGAACGGAGACACGCGCTTGTCGACGGCGCCGGTGAACGAGCCGCGCTCGTGACCGAAGAGGGCGGACTCCGCGAGTGACGGGGGGATGGCGCCACAGTCGACGACGACGAACGGCTTGTTCGCACGGGCCGAGGCGCCGTGAATGGCGGCCGCGACGAGCTCCTTACCGCAGCCGGTCTCACCGAGGATGAGGACGGTGAGGTCGGTGGGAGCGGCCTTGCGACAGCGCTCGAAGACGCCGCGCATGCCCTGGCTGACACCGACGAGCGGGCCGAACTGCGCCACCTCCGGGATGTCGACCTGCTCGGGCGTGGTGGGGGAGAACTCGAGGGTCGAGTCCCCCACCGTGAGGAGCGTGTGCTTGGTGAGGTAGACCTCGCCGACGCGCGTATCGCCGATGAACGTCCCGTTACGCGAGCCGAGGTCACGGACGCGGACACCGCGCTCCGTGGCGACCAGCTCGGCGTGGACGGCGCTCACCTTGCGATCGTCGAGCACGAGGTCGCAGGCCTCATTGCGGCCGATGACCTGTGTCTCTGGGCCGATGTCCAGGTCGGGCTTGTTGGCCTGACCGCGATTCACCTTCAGAGACCCGCCCCGTACCTCGAGCCGGCCCTTGGTTGCGACAGTTGCGTCCACGGGATGGCGTTGTACCACGCGTGCGAGCGCCTCCGGCAAGAGGAATGCACACAAACGCGCGAGAGCTTGCTCTTCCGCCTCTTCCCGCACGTCCTTTGCTTCGCGGCGAGGGTTCGCTACGCTTTTAAGTACCGGGTCATCGGAGCCTTCCGAAGGATCGGTCCCTTTGTCACGCTTCGTAACTTTTGCCGCTTCCTTCGTCGGTGCGACTGCCCTCGCCGCAGCTGCGGTCGTGGCGTGCGGCGCCTCCGAGGAGGATCTCACGCAAAACGTGACGTCCAGCGACTCGGGCACGAACATCAAGCGGGATAGCTCGCTCGTCGACCCGGTCGAGAGCGGCGCGCCCCCCGAGGCCGGGCTCGCCCCCCAGGCAACCTGCGATAAATATTGCGATTTGGTGACCACCAATTGCACCGGAGCGAACGCGCAGTACGCCTCCCGCGACGAGTGCGCACGATTCTGCGAGCACCTTCCCCTCACGGAAAAGACGCGCACGGGCGCCGGGCCCGACGAGAAAGAGGCGGCCTCGGTCGCCTGCCGCCAGTACTGGGCCGACTCCCCTTCCAAGACGAGCCCCGACTCCTACTGCCTCGCGGCGGGCCCGTTCGGCGGAAACACGTGCGGGGATCGCTGCACCGCCTTCTGCGACATCCTTCTCTCGGCGTGCAGCCCCGACGCCGGAAACGACTCGCCTTACGCCGATCGCGGCGAGTGCGTGACCGCCTGCACGGCCTTCACGTACCGCGACGCCGGCACCGACGGCGGCGGCGAGGGCCCGAACGGCCCCGACGCCGGGGATAGCTTGAACTGCCGGCTCTGGGAGCTGCGCGCCGCGGTGATGAACCCCGCGAAATGCGCGTATTTGCGGCGCGAGAGCGCGGCCTGCAAGGACTGACCGCGTGGAGCTCGCCGCTCAGCGGCGGCGCGACGGAGGGCCGAGCGGCGGGGCGTCGAAGTTGCCAGCGGCGGTGACCTCCGTGTGGTCGTCGCGCATCGAGTACGCGGGCGGCTCGGACGGCATGCGTACCTGCGGTGGACGGCCGTTGGCGCGGCGCGCGTTGCCCATCTGCCGGCAGACCTTCCGCCACGCGTCGAGCGCTTCCATCGCGGTGCCGAAGCGCTTCTCACGGTCACGCGACATGATCTTGAAGAGGTAGTTCTCCATCGCCTTCGGCCACGTATCGCCGGTGACGGACGCGAGCGTCGGCGGATCGCGATCGAGCTTGAGCGCGATGAGCGTGAGCGCGTTCGAGCCCTCGAACGGGAGGCGGCCGGTGAGCGCGCGGAAGGCGACCGCGCCGAGCGCATAGAGATCGGCGCGCTCGTCGACGCGCGCAGAGCCGCGCACTTGCTCCGGCGCCATGTACGCGAAGGAGCCGAGCGTCGCATCGAAGGCGGTGAGCGAGGGCTCGCTGCGACGGTTCGCGTTCTGCTTCATCTTCGAGACGCCGAAGTCGAGGATGCGCGTGCGCTCCTCGGGATCGCCCGCCTGGATCTCTTGCGGCGTGAGCTTGCGCTTCTCGATGAAGAGGTTCGCCGGCTTGATGTCGCGATGGACGACGTGGGCCTGGTGCGCGGCGTGGAGGCCTTGCAGCGAGTCCTCGATGATCGGCGCGACCTCCGCGAACGAGAGGTACGTCTCGCGGCGGAGGCGCTCGTCGAGCCCCTCCCCCACGAGGCGCTCGAACGCGATCCAGAGGCGGCCGTCTCGTTCCTTGCCCGAGCCGAGGATGCCGGCCACGTACGGCGAGGCGATCTTCTTGGCGATATCGGCCTCGCGGTTGAAGCGGGCGACCAGGTCCGGGTCCTGCGCTGCGCGTTCGTGCAGGATTTTGAGCGCGACCTTCTCACCGCCGCGGCCTTCCGCGGCGTAAACCTCTCCCATGCCGCCCTGACCGATCAAACGGCGGATTTTGTAGACTCCGCCGATGAGGGATCCGGCTGAAAGGCCAGGCTCCGAAGGCATCTTGCGGGAGCGTAGCAGGGATTAGGTAGAGCAAAAGCCAAACCGCATTGTGCGCGGCGCCAAGGGACCTTACCCTCCTTCCTCACATGCGAAGCGCGACCGACGTCGAGGCGTACCTCGGCAAGATGAACCGCCGGTACACGCCGGTGGAAGATCAACCCGGAACCTTCCTCATCCACGGCGGAGACAACATGCCGCCCACAGCGATGCGGGTCGATCCCCCGGTCGTCGTCATACGGGTACATGTAGGTGACGTCACGGATCTCGAGGCGAACGGAGAGCTCTTCCGCAAGCTCCTCAGCCTGAACGCGAAGGGGCTCCTGCGAACGAGCTTCGGCCTCGAGGACAAGCGCATCGTCCTTCAGTCCGCGCTCGAGCTCGAGAACCTCGACTACAACGAGCTCGCGGCGACGCTCGACGAGATCGACCTCACCCTCGCGCAGCACGTGCCCACGCTCGCCGAGCTGTCCGCCAAGGCGGCCTCGATGCCGCCGTCTGCTCCGAAAGGCCAGGCCTGAGTCATGGGCGTCTTCAGCCGTCTCGCGCAGCTCATCAAGTCCAACCTGAACGACCTCATCTCCAAGTCGGAAGACCCGGAGAAGATGCTCAATCAGGTCGTCCTCGACATGAACAACCAGCTCGTCGAGGCGAAGAAGCAGGTCGCCGCTTCGATCGCGGACGAGAAGCGTCTCGCGAAGCAGTACGAGCAGGAGATGGCGCACGCGGCCGAGTGGGAGCGGCGTGCGATGATGGCCCTCCGCGCCGGCAACGAGGAGCTCGCGAAGGAGGCGCTCGCGCGCAAGAAGGAGCACGACCAGCTCGCCGAGACCTTCAAGGATCAGTGGACGAAGCAGAAGAACGCCGTCGATCAGCTGAAGAAGGCGCTTCGGATGCTGAACGACAAGATCGAGGAGGCGAAGCGCAAGAAGAACGTCCTCGTCGCCCGCAAGAAGCGCGCGGAGGCGCAGAAGGCGATCCAGGAGACCATGCACGGTCTCAAGGATCAGAGCGCCTTCGAGACCTTCGAGCGCATGGCCGGCAAGATCGACCAGATGGAAGCGGAGGCCGAGGCGGCCAGCGAGATGCAGGAGGAGTACACGGGCGACATCCTCGCTTCGAAGTTCTCCAGCCTCGAGCGCAACGCCGGCGCCGAGGACGACCTCGCGGCCCTCAAGCGCAAGATGGGCATGCTCCCCCCCGAGGAGGCCCCGGCGGTCCGTGCCGAGACGCCCAAGCGCGTCGAGGCCCCCGCCGTCCCCACTCCCGCCGCCAGCCGAACCGAGCAAGACGAGCTCGCCGCCGCCCTCGAAGAGATGGAAGCGGAGCAGCAGCAAGAGCAGCGCAAAGCCGGTCGTTAACGCGACCGGCTCCAAACGGGCGGGGCGTCGGGCAGAGCCCCGACCGTCCCAGCATGCCCGGTTTTGGACTGGGACCGCGCAAGCGGCGCGAAGCGCCCGTCTTCGGGCCAAAACGCAGCCGTCCCAGCATGCCCGGTTTTGGACTGGGACCGCGCAAGCGGCGCGAAGCGCCCCCGTCTTCGGGGGTCCTGGTCCAAAACGCGCGGGGTGTCGGGGCAGAGCCCCGACCGTGAGAGAGCCGGGGTGTCGGGGCAGAGCCCCGACCGTGAGAGAGCCGGGTGTCGGGGCAGAGCCCCGACCGTGAGAGAGCCGGGTGTCGGGGCAGAGCCCCGACCGTGAGACCATGAAAAGCGCCCTCGAAGGCGAAAGATAGTAAGGTGGCGCCGCCTTGGGCACCGAGAAAGCCCCGTCCGATCCGCCGAAATCCGTCGCCAAGCCGGCCGTCACCGCCGTGCATGCGGTCGCGGTCGAAGACCTCATCACGAGGTTCGACGCGCATCCCGTGCGCGGCCTCGAGAACGACGACGCCGCGAAGCGCCTCGAGAAGAACGGGCCGAACGAGCTGCCCACGCCGCCGGGCCCCTCGTCCATCAAGCGCATCCTCGCGCAGTTCGCGAACCCGATCGTCCTCACGCTCCTCGTCGCGGCCGTCATCGCCACTGTGAACGGCGCGAGCGCGAAGGCGTCCGAGTCGTTCCTCGTCCGCTACGGCGACGCGATCGCGATCGGGATCATCGTCGTCCTCAACGCGGTGCTCGGCTTCTATCAGGAGCGGCGGGCCGAGCAGGCGCTCGAGGCGCTCAAGAAGATGCAGACGCCGAACGCGCGCGTCCGGCGCGGCGACGTCGTCAAGATCGTCCCTGCGGGCGAGGTCGTCACGGGCGACATGCTCGAGCTGGAAGCGGGCGACGCGGTCCCCGCCGACGCCCGCCTCATCCAGACCATCAACCTCGCGACGATGGAAGCCGCGCTCACCGGCGAGTCCTTGCCGATCCCGAAGGACGCGCGCGCCGAGCTCGGCGACGACGCGCCCATCGGCGACCGCACGACGATGCTCTACACGGGCACGACGATCGTCCGCGGGAAAGGGCGCGCCGTCGTCGTCGCGATCGGCAAGGACACGGAGCTCGGCAAGCTCTCGACCATGCTCTCCGAGACGGAGCAGCAGAAGACGCCGCTCGAGGACAAGCTCGATCGCTTCGGCAAGCAGATCCTCATCGCGTGCATCGCGATCAGCGTCGTCATGTTCGCGTGGGGCCTGTATCGAGGAGAGTCGACGTGGCAGGAGCTCCTCCTCGCCGCGGTCAGCCTCGCCGTCGCCGCGATCCCGGAGGGCCTGCCCGCGATCACCACCATCACGCTCGCGCTCGGCATGCAGCGCATGGCGAAGAAGGGCGCGATCGTTCGCAAGCTCGCCGCCGTCGAGACCCTCGGCGCCGCGACCGTCATCTGCTCCGACAAGACGGGCACGCTCACGCAGAACGAGATGACCGTCCGCGAGATCTACGCCGGAGCGGTCAGCTACAACGTGACGGGGACGGGCTACGATCCGCGCGGCGAGATCGTCGACCTCGACGGCAAGCCCGTCGAGTGCGCGGACCGCCCCGCGCTGAAGGAGCTACTCACGACGATCACGCTCGTGAATACGGCGTCGCTCGAGAAGAAGGACGACACGTGGCGCGTGGTCGGCGACCCGACCGAGGGCGCGCTCCTCACACTGTCCGCGAAGGGCGGGCTCCCGAAGGAGTCGGTCGCGCCGTCGCACCAGATCCTCAAGGAGATCCCCTTCGACTCCGATCGCAAGCGCATGACCGTCGTCGCGCTCGACGAGATGGGGCGCGAGATCGCGCACACGAAGGGCTCCGCCGACATCCTGATCCCGCGCTGCGCACATCAGGTCACGAAGAACGGGCTCGACCCGCTCGACGACGAGAAGCGCAAGGTCATCCTCGCGGAGGCGGAGCGCATGAGCGGCGAGTCGCTGCGTGTCCTCGCCGTCGCGCGTCGCGAGCTGCGTGGCGGGGCGATCCCGTCCTCGCCGCCGCCCTCGAGCGGCGCCGGGATGCACAGCACGGACATCGAGCAGCGGCTCACGTTCCTCGGGCTCGTCGGCATGATCGATCCGCCGCGCGTCGGCGTGAAGGAGGCCGTGAAGGCCTGCGCCGAGGCGCAGGTGCGCGCGGTCATGATCACGGGCGACCACAAGCTCACCGCCGTCGCGATCGCGAAGGAGCTCGGCCTCTGGGACGACAAGGCGATCGCGCTCACCGGCACGGAGCTCGAGAAGCTCGACGACGAAGCGCTCGAGCGTCGCATCGATCACTGCCGCGTCTTCGCGCGCGTGACGGCGGAGCAGAAGCTCCGCATCGTGAAGGCGTTCAAGGCGCGCGGCGAGATCGTCGCGATGACGGGCGACGGCGTGAACGACGCGCCCGCGCTCAAGGAAGCCCACATCGGCATCGCGATGGGCAAGGAAGGCACCGACGTCGCGCGCGAAGCGGCCGACATGGTCCTCGCCGACGACAACTTCGCGACCATCGTCGACGCCGTCCGCGAAGGCCGCGCCATCTGGCGCAACATCCAGAAGTTCATCTTCTTCCTGCTCTCTTCGAACGCGGGCCTCATCGTCACCGTCTTCGTCGCGAGCGTGATCCCGAGCATGAAGGGCCTCCGTCCGCTCATGATCCTCTGGATCAACCTCGTGACCAACGGCCTGCCGGCGCTCGCGCTCGGCGTCGATCCGCCCGATCCGACGCAGATGATGGAGCCGCCGCGCAAGTCGACGTCCTCGCTCCTCGGCGGCCGCGAGTATCTCGGCATCGGCGTCGTGGGCGTGCTCATGGGTGGCCTCGCGATCGCTTGCTACGTGTGGCCCTGGCAGGTCGCTCCCGGCATCCTCCCCGACTTCGCGCGGGCGATGGCGTTCTCGCTCCTCGCGCTGTCGCCCCTCTTCCACGCCATGAACTGCCGCTCCGCGACCGCGTCGATGTTCTCGATGAAGCCGTTCCTGCCGATGACGCTCGTGGGCGGCGTGCTCATCAGCGCCGCCATTCACCTCGTCGCGATCCTCGTACCGTCGCTTCGCGAGGTCTTCCAGACCTTCGCGTTGAGCGGCACGGAGTGGCTCGTTCTCCTCGCGCTCTCGGCCTCGATCATCCCGATGATCGAGGTGCTGAAAGTGCTGCAGCGTGGCGGGATCGTGGGTAAGGATCTCGGCCCGATGTCGCGTCGCGCATCCTGAGGGACAACCCATGAAGAACATTGCACGTTTCGTCGCCATCGCCGGCGCCATGACCGCGCTCGTCCTGGCGTGTGGGGACGACGACACCACCCCGGGCACCAGCACTCTTCTCGACGGTGGTGGCTCGTCCACGTCGGGCTCGACGTCGGGCGCCGCCTCGTCGTCCGGCGCGGCGGACGGCGGCCAGGACTCCGGCCGCGACTCCGGGACGAGCGGCTCCTCGGGCGACGCGGGTACGGACGCGGGCCAGGACTCGGGCACCGACGCCGAGGCGGGCACGGTGAAGCTCGATCACACGAAGATGTCGACGGCACGCTGCAAGCGAGACACGAAATGCCAGAACGGCATCGTGGAGCAGCTCTGGGGCTCGCTCGCGAGCTGCGTCGCCTACCGCAACGACACGGTCGACCTGCCGGGTGAGAACACGGATCAGGCGAAGCTCGACGCATGCGCGGCCGCGTACGAGGCGGCCACGTGCGACGCCGACGTGACGCAGCTCGTGGAGTGCGACCTCAAGGGCACGAAGGCGAACGGTCAGCCCTGCAACCGCGACACGCAGTGCGCCGGGGGCCAGTGCAAGTTCACCTCCGGCGTGGCGTGCGGGACGTGCATCACGCGCGGCGAGGCGGGCGACAGCTGCGGGTCCGGCCTCCCGCGGTGCAATCCGCTGACGTCCTACTGCGATGCGGTCCAGGGCAAGTGCGTCGCCTACCTCCAGAAGGATCAGGCGTGCGACGCGACGACGGCCCAGTGCGCGAGCGGCCTCCGCTGCGTGGCTGACAAGTGCAGCGCGCCGCTGACCGCAGGCGCGACCTGCTCGACCGCGCTCGACAACTGCACCAACCTCGCCATCTGCAGCTCCACCACGCAGAAGTGCGTGGACATCCCGGCGCCGAAGTTCGCCAACGTGGGCGAGTCGTGCGGGTACGACGTGTCGACGTTCGGGACGACCTACTGCAACCACGCGCGCTGCAACCCGAGCACGTTCAAGTGCGAGGCGTACAAGGCGCTCGGGGAGGACTGCACCTCGGCGGTGCCGCCGACCTGCAAGATCGAGCTCTTTTGCGACTCCGTCACGAACAAATGCCAGAGCCCAGGCTCGTTCGCGGTCTGCAACTGAGCCATCATGGAGAGATGAAGCGCTTCTCCTGGGTGCCGTTCGCCTTCGTCGGGGTCCTCGTCGTCGCGTGCAGCAGCAGCGACGACGGCGGGACGACCTCGAGCTCCAGCTCGAGCGGCAAGCCGGGCTCGAGCTCGAGCGGAGACATCAGCGGCTCCTCGACGTCGGGCGGCACGTCGTCCTCGTCGGGCAGCTCCTCCGGCGGCGTCTCGGTGACGGGCTACGCGACCGCGGTCTGCGAGAAGGTGCAGAAGTGCCAGCCCGCCGCGTTCACGCAGAGCTGGGCGATCAAGGCCGAGTGCATCGCCGACGTGGAGGCCACGAACGCGAAGGGCCTCTCGGCCCTCCCAGGCTCGCAGGTCACGCAGCAGCAGATCGACGCGTGCGCGGCGAAGGTCGCTTCGTCGTCGTGCGCGTTCGGTCTCGACGATCTCGAGGAGTGCGTGCTGAAGGGCACGCTCTCCGGCGGGACCCCCTGTTACGACGGGCGTCAGTGCCAGAGCGGGCGCTGCAAGCGGACCGCGCTCAGCAACGACTGCGGCACCTGCGCCGCGTTCGAGGAGGTCGGCGGCACGTGCTTCGAGGACGGCGACTGCGCCTTCGGGCTCACGTGCGCGGACGGAACGTGCGCCAAGCTCGTGGCGAAGGGCGAGAGCTGCACCGTGGACGGCAAGCGCTGCGCGGCGGGCCTCGTGTGCGCGAATTCGAAGTGCGCGGAGGCCGTCGACAAGGACGGCGCCTGCACACCGACCGGCAACGAGTGTCGTCGCGGTCTCTTCTGCGGCGGCGGCACCTGCAAGGACGTGACGGCGAAGGTCGCGGCGATCGGCGAGAGATGCGACGCCTCGACGTCGTGCCGCAAGTCGAGCTGTCGCGGCGCGGCGGGCAGCGAGAAGTGCATCGCCTACGCGAAGCCGGGCGAGAGCTGCGGAGACGAGACGACCGGGCCCGCGGACTGCACCGCCGACAGCTACTGCGTCGAGGGCACCTGCGAAGAGAACACGTACCCCGACTGCAAGTGAGCGACGCGGGGCCAACGCGATGCGCGCGCGAGATGACGCGAAGTTATGCGAACACAAACGCGGTTCCGCGGACGTTTCACGGAAGCTCATCTCGGACATTCGTGTCGCGTGGTGTTGTTCGCGGGCCACTATGACAATCGTGTCCTGCATGCGTCGTCCGTCAGCAAACGTTTCTACGCACCCCCGTAAATGCGCGCGATCTTGCAGAGAATCGTCTGGGGGAAAAGCCCCGACACCTCGTGCGACGTCCGTGGACACACCGCGATTTTCGACGGGATCTGGCCGATTTCGTCGGCACGAAGGATGATGGGTTCGCTAGAGTGCATGAATTCCTTCCAGAGCCCGTCTGACCGCGAGCCTCTGGGCACCACTTGGGGAGATCCATCCTAATGAAGAAGACTGCCTCCATCTCTGCTTTGATCATCGCGTTCTCCGCCGTTGCGGGCCTCGCGGTTCTGTCCACCGCCTGCGGTGATGACGACACCACCAACGGCAGCTCGACCAGCTCGGGCGGCTCGTCCGGCTCCACGTCGGGCAGCACGTCCGGCTCCACGTCGGGCAGCACGTCCGGCTCCACGTCGGGCAGCACGTCCGGCTCCACGTCGGGCACCGTGTCCTACGACGGCTACTACACGGCGCTCTGCGCGCAGTCGAAGAAGTGCGGCCCGGACGCGTTCGGCGCCGACTTCGCCGACGAAGCGGCCTGCGCGGCCTACTACAAGGGCCTCGCCACCGGCACTGGCACGGAGCTCCCGGGCACGGCCAAGCCGACGCAGGCGCAGGTGGATGCCTGCAAGGACAAGCTCGCGGCTGCGGCTTGCGTCGACCGCTTCAAGGTCCCGACCGAGTGCGTCTACGCGGGTGAGCTCGCGGATGACACGGCTTGCAACAGCGCCGGTCAGTGCAAGGGCGGCGACTGCAAGAAGGCAGCGCCGGCGGACAACTGTGGCAAGTGCGCTGCGGCGCCCGCGGCGCCCGCGGCGAAGAAGAAGGGCGAGACCTGCGCTGCGACCGACGTCTGTGAGGCCGGTACGCAGTGCATCGGCGCGGTGGGCGCGCAGAAGTGCGACGCACCGAAGGAGATCGGCGAAGCGTGCGTTCTCGCGAACAGCGAGTGCCGTCTGGGTCTCCAGTGCGGCGCGGACAACAAGTGCGCCGAGCTGAAGTACGCCAAGGACGGCGAGAAGTGCGGCCTCGATGGCTCCGCGTTCATCCTCTGCGGTTCGCTCACGCACACGTGCGTTGCTGCGAAGTGCGTCGCGAACGCCAAGGAAGGCGAGGACTGCGAAGCGCCGGGCGCGTCTCCGACGAAGCCGGGCTGCGTTGGCGGCCTCACCTGCGAGTCGGGCAAGTGCGCGAAGGCGAAGGCGGTCGAAGTCTGCAAGTGATCTGACCTCCTGCATCACGCAGGAGCGCTAGATCGTTCATCGGCGCGGGTCGCGTGCATCGCACGGGGCTCGCGCCGGTGGCTTTTAACGGCTCCGATCATGAGGTAGCATCGCGCCCATGCGGGAACCGGTTCGCGTGAGGCTCGGGACGCTGGCGGCGCTCGTGTGCCTGTCGCTCGTCACGCTCTCGGTCGCGTGCAGCAGCAGCGACCCCAAGGCGAGCAGCGGCGATGATGACGACGATGACAACTCGTCGTCGAGCGGCGGGACCTCGAGCGGCGGGACCTCGAGCGGCGGGACCTCGAGCGGCGACACGGGGCCGGCCTCCGCGTTCGCGACGCAGATCTGCGCGCGCATCGAGCGATGCTTCCCCGGCAGCGTGGCCAGCAGCTGGGGCGACGCGGCGACGTGCCAGAAGCTCTACGACAAGTTCATCGGTCCGCAGAAGGCGCTCGCCGGGAGCGGCATGACCGAGGCCGCGCTGAACGCGTGCGCGGAGAAGTTCAAGACCGCCGACTGTAGCCTCGTCCAGAACGAGATCCCGGAGTGCCGCTTCAAGGGGACGGTGAAGACGGGCGAGGACTGCTCGCTCGGCGTTCAGTGCGAGACGGGCCTCTGCGTGTATGCGAGCCAGACGGCGACGTGCGGCAAGTGCACCGCCACCGTCCCGCTCGGCGGAACGTGCGAGAACGACGAGTGCGAGCCGCCGAGCTTCTGCGACAGCGGCGGAACGAACAAGTGCATCAACGCGCCGGGCGAGAACGGCGACTGCTCGAACTACGACTGCGCCGGCGGCCTCAGCTGCGTGGGCAACAAGTGCGTCAAGCCGATCGCGAAGGACGGCGCGTGCACCCCGCCCACGTCGCCGTTCGAGAACCCGTGCGCGCAGGGCCTGTCGTGCATCGACGGCAAGTGCGGGCTCACCGCCGTCACGGCGAAGACGGGCGAGGCCTGCTCGCCGCCGAAGACGGCGTGCATCGAAGGCGCGTGCCTCGACAACAAGTGCGTGGCGGCGCTCGAGGAGGGCGCCGCCTGCGACGCGAGCTCCGACATTCCACCCTTCTGCGAGCCACCGATGGCGTGCGTCGGCGGCAAGTGCACTTCCTTCCAGGTGACGACATGCAAGTGAGACACGGCCTTTCTTGCGGCGCGGTCCTCGCGCTCGTCGCGTGCGGTGGCGCGAAGCCCGAAGCCAAGGCGCCCGACAAGGACGTGAAGGACGAGCCGAAGCCCTCCATCGCGGAGGCAGCAGCCGAGCAGGGCGGGCTCGCTTCGCTCGGCGGTGCCGGCAATCGCGAGGAGAGCAGCACCGGCACGGAGGTCGCGTTCGCGGGGCCGCTCCGCCTCGAGCGCCTCTCGACGAAGAAGCCGCTGAAGCTCGACGGCGTCACCAGCGAGTGGCACGCGCGATCGCCGGCGAAGGACACGCTCGCGGGCAAGACGGACAACCTCTCGTTCGATGTGGCGGTGCAGAGCGGCGACGACACGCTGTGGCTCGCGGCCGAGATCGGCGATCCGAGCCTGAAGCGCACGTCCGGGTACGGCCCGGGCGACGATCACGTCACGGTCGTCCTCGCCTTCCCTTCCGGTCGCGGCGCGCTGAAGGCGTACGAGATCGGATTCTGGCCCGGGACGCCCGGGAGCACGGTCGGCGCCGTGAAGTGGATCTCCGGTCCGAACGCGGGCCAGAAGGTGACGGGCGCGAAGCTCATCGAGAACGACGTGAAGGGCGGCGTCACCTTCGAGGCGACCGTCCCGTGGAACAGCTTCCCCGAGGCCGCGCACACGCGCGTCGGCATGCGCGCGGCCTTCCGCTACCACGATGATGGTGGCGGCATCCTCGGCACGGGTCCGGGCGGCGTCGACAAGCCGAACGACCTCCTCGCCCTCCCCATCCCCGCGGAGGCGGCCGTCGTCGAGGGCCTCCTCGAGCAGAAGGGCCTCGCCGGCACGAAGCCCTCCATCGACGTCTACGCCGACATCGCGGGCGACGAGCGCAAGGAGCGCATCAGCGTCTTCGGGAAGTTCTTCACCATCTGCGGACCGGGCTACCGGAGCGGAAAGCAGTTCTTCTGGCGCGAGGTCGTCGGTGACATCGTCTCGCTGAACACGTCGACCAACCTCCTCGATCGCAAGAAGGAGGAGCTCATCGTGCGCCGCCGCGTGACGGTCGGCAGCGCGGTCCACGAGGTGCTCGAGATCTGGTCCATCCCGGACAAGGGAGAAGAGCCGCAGACGCTGCTCGCGCAGGAGGTGCTGATCGCCAGCACCGACGGAAAGAAGAAGATCGCGAACGCGATGCATCTCGGGACCAAGACGATGGAGCTCTCCATCGAGCCGGCCGTGGGCTGGGACGCCTCGAGCTTCTCGGAGCAGGTCGCGGGCAACGGCATCGAGCCGATCCTGCTGCCCTGGGGCTCGGTGAAGTCGCGAACGTTCGAGATCAAGAACGGCAAGGTGGCGATCGCGAAGGAGGAGTCGCAGTCGCCGGCGTCGAGCTCGTCCGCCCCTCCGACGGCGAAGGCCGCGACGAACGCCCCCGAGCCCGCGACCCCGTCCGTCACGAAGAGCCAGCCGGACATGTCGAAGGCGGTGCTCGACGCGTACCTCAAGGATGCCGGCATCGCCGCCGGCACCAAGCCCAGGTTCGATCTCGCGGTGAACGTCGATGGCGACAACAAGCCGGAGCGCGTGGCGCTCTACGGTCGCGATCTCGTCGTCATGGGTCCGGGCTTCAAGGGCGGCACCGGCTACTCGCGCCTCTCGCTCTCGCAGTTCACGGAGGACAAGGACGTGAGCGAGCTCACCGCGCGTGACATGGACGGCGACGGCGCCGCGGAGCTCGTGGTCCGTGGCCAGCGCCACGTGAAGGCGGGTGATCAGACGATCGACGTGGACGCGCAGTTCATCTACCAGGTCAAAGGCGGCAACCTCGCGCGCGTGTTCTCGATCGAGACGGGCCGCGAGGTCGGCGGCAAGCGCGTGCAGGGCCAGGTGCAGTTCGTCCCCGCCAAGAAGGGCAAGGGCTTCGACATCCTCGTGAGCCCGGGCACCGCGAAAGGCTGGACGAAGGACACGTACCCGTGGCCGCAGGACAAGCCGGGTGCCGGCGCCATCGAGCCCGTCCTCCTCCCGTGGGGCGGGATCACCAGCGCCCGCTATGCGTGGAACGGCACCCAGTTCGCGCTGGTGCCCTGACCCCGCGCGACTACTTACGAAGACACTTGTGGGACCAGTCGTCCCAGTCTTCGACGGCGCAGTTCGCAGGCCGCTTGATCGGGCCAGGGGCCGGCGCCGGCGGGGCGACGGAGACCACGGGCGCGGGGGCCGGCTTCGGCTGGGGCGCCGGGCGACTCGGGGGCTGCGCGACGGGCTTGCTCGCGGGCTTGCCGCCGCCTTCGGGCAGCCTCTTGATCGAGTACGACGCTCGCGCGTTCTTCGGGTTGACCGTCTTGCCGTCGATCGTGAAGTGCTTCGTCTCGTAGCCGGCCTTCTCGACCCGCACGACCACCTTCTCGTCCGGACCGATCATGATGGCGCGCGGCGAGGGCTGCGGAACATCGTTGGGGTCGTCCTCGAGCGCGATGAGCGCGTCCGCCGGCTCCGTGCCGACGAGATAGCTGATCTTCGCGGCCGTGGCGGGGACCTCGATCGTCGGCCCGGCGGGCTCCGGCTCCGCGGTCGACGTGGCGACGTTCGGCTGCGGGAGCTGCGGCTGACGGCTCCGCGCGCTGATGACCAGGCCGACGCCGATGAGCCCCAGCACGAGCACGCCCGCGAGCGCGCCGTACATCATCGCGCGCTTCGAGCTCGAGCCGCTGCTCGGACCGCCGATGGCGGGGTTCTGGAAGTAGTCGGCCGGGATGTTGAACTCTTCCGAGCGACTCGTGATCTCCCCGAAGGCGTCCGGAGAGATGCCGCGTTCCAGCTTGTCGAGATCCTGGATGATCTCTTCCATCGACTGGTAACGGAGCTCGGGCTTCTTCGAGAGCGCCTTGACGACGATGGCCTCGAGGCCCGGGGGAACGTCGAAGCCCGGCATCGCGACGACGCGCATCGGCGCCGGCGCTTTGTACATGTGCTGGGTGAGGATCCCCATGAAGTTGTCGGCATCGAAGGGCACGCGCCCCGTCGCCATCTCGTAGATCATGACGCCGAGCGAGTAGACGTCCGTGCGCTGATCGACGGGGACGCCGGCGGCCTGCTCCGGGCTCATGTAGTGCGGCGTTCCAAAGACGCTGCCGGCGCGCGTGAGCTTCGCGTTCTCGCCCGCGAGCTTCGCGATGCCAAAATCGAGGATCTTCACGAAATCCCGATCGTTACCGCGCGGGATGAGCATGACGTTGTCGGGCTTGAGATCGCGATGGACGACGCCGCGGGCGTGCGCTGCAGCGAGGCCGCTCGCGATCTGCTTGGCGATGTGAACGAGCCGCGGCATCGCGACGATGCGCCCGTTGCCCGAGATCGCGCTCAGGCTGGCGCCGTCGAGGAACTCCATCGCGAAGTACGCCGCGCCGTCGGGCAGGCGGCCGAAGTCCGAGATGTCGACGATGTGCGGATTGCCGATGCTCGACGCGGCCCGTGCCTCGTTGAGGAAGCGCTCCGTCATCTCCGCGTCAGCCGCGAGATCACTGCGAAGAATCTTGATGGCGACGCGCTTGTCGATCAGCTTGTGCCGGCCGAGGTAGACGTAGCCCATGCCGCCTTCGCCGAGCAGCGCCTCGATCGCGTAGCGCCCCTCCAGCGTCTTGCCGAGGTAGGCGTCGATCTTCTGCTGCGACGATGGCGGCTTCCCCGGTGTACCCGCGCGCATGGTCACCGGATCGATCGTCAGGTTCGGCTGCGAGGCCGAGTGCACGGGCTGCCGCTGCGATGAAGCAGGCGACGTCAGTCCTTCCATCCGTCCCGAATCGGGGATGGTGAGGTGACTGCTCGACTGTCTGTCCCTGAACTCGGACACGCGCGCCCAGTCACAGATTTACGTGGTCTCGCGCCCAAGCGGAAGTAGCGCGCCATCAAAAGGGAATGGCCGGAGAAGCTCCCGTGCTAGAGGGTGGACGGTCTGCGCCGCGTACCCCGCGTGCACCTACCTGTCCGTCCGTATCGTTCATTTGGCCGCGCCATGGGCTACCCCTTCCAGATCGCGCTCCGCTACCTCGGCTCGAAGAAGCGCGCCTTCGTCTCGGTAGGCACCCTCTTCGCCATGCTGGGCGTGGCGCTCGGCGTGGCCGCCCTTGCGATCGTGATGAGCGTGACCGGCGGCTTCCAGGAGCAGTTCCGGGAGAAGGTCCTCGGGGTGAACGCCCACGTCATCGTCCTCAAGTACGCGGTCCACTTCCGTGACTACCGAGACGTGATGAAGAAGGTGGAGTCGGTACCCGGGGTGGTCGCCGTCGCACCTTTCGTCATCAACCCGATGATGGTCACCCACGGCGAGCGCACCGCGACCGGCGTGCTCCTGAAGGGGGTCGATCCCGAGCTGATGCCGAAGGTGCTCGATCTCCCGCGCCACATCACCGAGGGCTCGCTCGCCGGTATGCGGAAGCCTGGCGCGCGCCCGCCCGACGCCCCGCACGATCGCGACCCCTTCGCGCCTTCGAAGACCGGGTCGAGCGACGACGTCGGCACCGGCAACCGCCAGCGCCTGCACGACGCGATCGAGAAGCAGATCGCAGAGGACGATGCTCACGCCACCGCCGCCGACGCGGGGACGACGGACATGGCGACGCTCATCGCGACCGGCGCGGCCAAGGACCTCCAGGCGAACGCGGCAAAGAACGATGGCAAGGGCCCCAAGCCCGCGATCCGTTCTTCGGGTTCGATCGACCCGCTCGACGCGATCCTCGACGAGCCCGCACCGCCCCGCTCCGTCCCCGGCCCCGAGCCCACGATGCACCCCGCGGGCGACGTCGTCCCCGCCGGCGGTTACGCGAGCAAGCTCCCGGACGAGGACTTCCTCCCCGAGGCCATCGACCCCGATCCCTGTCGCAGCGCCGAGCAGATCAAGACCCTCCCGGGCGTGGTCATTGGTCGCTCGCTCGCGAAGCGGCTCGCGGTCGGCCTCGGCGATTGCTTGCAGATTACATCGCCGCAGATCGGTATGACCTATGGCGCGTCCGGGTCTCGCCCGCCGATCGCCAAGCAGTTCCGCGTCATCGCCATCTTCGAGGCTGGCTTCGACCAGTACGACTCGAAGCTCGTCTACACCGATCTCTACGAGGCCCAGGCCTTCTACGAGCAAGGCGACAGCGTCACGGGGGTCGAGGCGAAGGTCGACGACATCGAGAAGGCGGCCGACATCTCGCGCCATGTCGACAAGCTGCTCTCGAACAGCGTCTACCACACGATGGACTGGCGCGAGCTGAACCACGGCCTCTTCACCGCGCTCCTGATCCAGCAGATCGCCATGAGCGTCGTCCTGACCCTCATCATCGTGGTCGCGGCTTTTACCGTCATCGCGACCCTCATCATGGTCGTGCTCGACAAGAAGAAGGAGATCGCCCTCTTGAAGGCGATCGGCGCCAGTGACGACGCCATCCTGCGGGTCTTCGTCTACCAGGGCGGGATCATCGGGCTCGCCGGGACGGCCTTCGGGCTCTTCCTGGGCTGGGTCTGCTGCAAGTTCCTGCTCGCATACGGCTTCCCGCTCGATCCGAAGGTCTACTTCATCTCCAAGCTGCCGGTGAACGTCCGCCCGACCGAGTTCATCATCACGGGCATCGTGGCCATCCTCATCTGCCTGGTCGCGACCATCTTCCCGGCCTTCTACGCCGCACGGCTCCGCCCGTCGGACGGCCTTCGCGCCGAGTGACGCCAACCTCTGACGAGTGATCTTCCTTCGAGAGGATGATACCTTCGCACACCGATGCGTTGGTTCGTCGAAGTGACGTCTGGTGAGAAGACGGATCTTCAAAAGTACGTAGTCGAAGCAGAGTCGTGGCAGCGTGCGCTGCAAGCCGCACGTGCACAGCGTGGCGAGCAGGGGCCGATGAGCGGGTTCTCGATCGAGCTCCTCGACGAGGGCTATCGCGCCGTGGACCCCGTCGCGCGAAACAAGTTCGTGGTGAAGCGCGCCCCGGACGACGCCGCGCTGTCGATCCCGCCTCCCGGTGGCGCCGCGACCCCGAAGGACTCGAAGGCCCCCGCCGCGCCCAAGGCGGCGCCAAAGGCCCCCGCACCGCTCCCGTCGAAGACGTCCGTGCCACCCGCGGCGGCCGCGAAATCGATCCCGCCCGCGGCCCCGAAGGCGGGCGCGTCGGTGCCTCCCACCGCCAGCAAGTCGATCCCGCCACGCCCAGGCGACAAGAAGGACGAGAAGAAGCCCGACGAGAAGAAGAAGTCTCGCTCCGAGCGGAAGTCCGAGAAGATGAAGGCGGCCGCGCTGAAGAAGGCGGAAGAGCGGAAGAGCGACAAGCCCCCGCCCGTCGAGACGATCGAGCCGGAGGAAGACGCGCCGAAGACCGAGTCGCAGCCGGAGCCGGCCACGATCGCGAGCGCGGAGCCTCCGCGGAAGCGGGAAGACACGATCCCGCCCGCGCCCCTGCTCCCGGTCGGCGCGTTCGTGCCGGGCCTGCCCTCCGTGAAGATGCTCTCCTCGCGCGAGCAGGACCCGTCGGATGCATCGCCGCTCGCGTATCGCGAATATGCGTTCTCCACCAAAGAGGGGACCAGCGAGGACGTCGCGGAAAAGATCCTGCGCGCGCAGCTGAAGCTCGTGCAGGCGCACATGGAGAAGCTGAAGCAAGGCAAGCTCGTGAACCTTGCCGTGTTCGACGGCGACTTCCATGGCGGCAAGCCCAGCGTCCCGCCGCTCTGCACCCTCGCGTGGAAGGACTGGAAAGGCGACCCCGTCATCGCGTTCCCGCGTCGCGGCGGCGGCGCGGTGCCCACCGTGGCGAAGCAGGTGAAGCCGCCACCCGCGCCGAGCACGAGCGTCGTCCCCGCCCCGGCATCGATGCCGCCGAACCCGCCGCCACAGGCGCCGCCCGCGCCCGTGGTCAACATGCCGCCGGGCTACTCGCAGCCGCCGCCCGCGTTCTCGCAGACGCAGAACCTGAATCAGGCCGCGAGCCAGGTGCCGCGGCCGCCGGGCGCGATCGCGGCGATGGTGAGCGCAGCGAAGGTCGGCTCGGAGCGAAATCTGCCCGCGGCCGCGCCGTCGGAGCCGTCGACCACGCCGTCGGCGCCGAACCCGATGAACCAGACGGTGAAGGACGCCGTCAGCCCCTTCGCGGAGCCTCCCCCGTCCGCGCAGAATCCGTTCGCGGCGGGCGCGCCGGTCGGTCCGGGCACCTCGCCCATGATCCCCGTCGCGCAGCCAGTCGCCCAGGCGGTCGCGCCTTCCCCGGCCCCGGCGCCGGTCGCGGCGCCAGCGCCTCCGGCCGTGGCGAACCCCTTCGCCGCGCCGGCCATACCGCAAGCGGATCCCTTCGCCGCACCGGCGAACCCGTTCGCGTCCGCGCCGTCGGCGCCGCCGCCCGCGCCGTCCGTTCCGCCGCCGCCAGCCGGCTCGTTCCCGCCGCCGCCGATGAACATGGGCTCCGTGCCGCCGCCGGCGGGGTTCCAGCAGGCCCCGGTGCCGATCAACAACATGCCCGCGGCGCAGCAGACGCCGAGCTCGCCGCCCTCGGCGCGACGCTCCTCGCATCCGCCGCCCGACGGGGTCGTGCGCACGCCGTCCGGCCGCTTCGTTCGCGGCCGCGTCACGGGCGACGAGCTCATCACGCAGCTCTTCGAGTCGATGCACGATCTCCACTTCCTGCGCGACGCCCTCGACGGCGGGCAGTTCTGCCTCGCGCTCGCGCTCGAGATGATCCCCGTTCGTGCCGCCATCATTCACTTCTTCGACGTCGAGAAGCGCGAATGGATCGTGGCCTGCACGCGCGGCAAGGACGCGGGCAAGCTCCTGACGACCCGCACGCCCGAGACGGACGATCTCCTCCGCGCCGCCGCGCGCCACCGCCGCGCGATCGTGACGCCCAACGGATCCCACGTGCAGGCGCAGCGGTACCAGACGATCGGCGGCGCTCGCTCGATCATCATCGCGCCCATCATGCAGGCGGGCCGCGCCCTCGGCGCCATCGAGTTGATCAACCCGCAGGACGGCATGCCTTTCAACGAGGACGAAGGCAACGCGATGACGTACATCGCGGAGCAGTACGCCGAGTACCTGAGCTCCCGCGGTATCGTGGTCCAGGTCGAGCGCATTAGGGCCGCCGCCAGCGCGTAGGCTACACTCCGGCCGTGTCGCGTTGGCGCGATCGGCTCAAGGTCTACGTGCTGCTGCCCACGGTCGTGGTGGCGGTCGGAATCCTTGCATACTTCACGTTTCGCACGACGATGCAGGTCGACAACCTGCGCCAGCAGTCCGTGCTCGAGGCGACGCTCGGTCTCGCGACGGAGAAGGCCAACCGCCTCGATCGGCAGATCATCGATCAGGACAACGTCGTCGTGGCGATCGCGGACCCCGCGCGGCTCGAGGAGCTCGCGGAGCGGTGGCTTCCGACGGCGCGACGCGAGACGCCGTCCGTACGCGCCATCGTCGTGCTCGACGAGCACAAAACGGTGCTCGCGTTCGCGTCCCGTGCGTCGGGCGCCTTCGCCGACGAGGAGGCGTTCCGCCGGCTCCTGACGGAGCGCATCGCGGCCGACATGGAGCTCGCCGTGCAGCCGCCCGATCAGCTCCGGCACCTGCATCGCGACTATGCCGGCCAGAGCTGGCTCCTCTCGTACTGGCAGCGGCAGCACGCGGGGCGGACGTACATCGTCGTCGCGTGGCACGACATCGGCCGCATCGTCCGCGAGACGCTGCCCACGCTCGCGAGCGATCCGCCCTCCGCCGCGCACGAGCCGCTCCCCGCGCGGCCCTCGTCCTCGGCCGCGAGCCGCGTCAACGTCATCGACGAGGAGGGCCGCATCATCTTCGGCCCCCCGCTGCGTACCGGCGAGTTCACGGTCGGCGTTCGCTTCCCCACCACGCTCTACAACTGGCGGGTCCAGGTCTCGCCGCAGGCGTCGGAGGAGATCGCGGCGCGCGTCGAGAAGCGCCGCCTCCTCGAGATGACGATCGTGTCGCTCGCCGCGATCGTCGTGGTCGTGGGCGCCATCGCGCTCCTTTTCGTGTCCGAGAAGGAGCGACGGATCTCCGCGCTGAAGAGCGAGTTCGTCGCGAACGTGAGCCACGAGCTGAAGACGCCGCTCGCGCTCGTCCGCATGTTCGCGGAGATGCTCCAGTCGGGCCGCGTCGCGTCGGACGCGAAGCGGCAGGAGTACCTCGACATCATCGTGCGCGAGAGCGAGCGCCTTACCTCGCTCATCGAGAACGTGCTCGACTTCGCCAAGCTCGAGCGTGGACGCGGGAGCTACGAGCTCGCGGAGGGCGACGTCGGGGACGCGGTGGTCCGCGCCGCGAACGTCTACCGCTACCGCGCCGAGCGCGAGGGCGTGAGCCTCGTCGTCGATGTCGAGGAGGATCTCCCGAGCGCCGAGATCGACGAGCGGGCCATCCAGCTGGCGGTCACGAACCTCGTCGACAATGCGCTCAAGTACGCTCCCGGTAGCGAGGAGATCCGCGTTCACGTCCGACAGCACGACGACAGCGTTCGGGTGGACGTCATCGACCAGGGCCCCGGCGTGCCCCCCGAGGACCGGCAGCGGATCTTCGACCGCTTCGTCCGACTCGCGCAACGTCCCGGAAAAGCAGGGGATGCGCCGGTCCGCGGCAGCGGGATCGGCCTCGCGCTGGTGAAGCACATCGCGGAGAGCCATCGCGGGAAGGCCTGGGTGGAGAGCCCGGATGGTGCGACCGGAACGTCACAGAAAGGCTCGATATTTAGCTTTTCCATCCCGATGAGCCGGGTGGACGGGCGCGCGCGGACGTCCGCGAAGATGGCGCGCGAGGCCCACACGGCTCCGGTTGACGGGGTCTAGCGAGAAGATATCGTGATCTTGGGGCCGTTAAGGCCTATGGTGCGCGCGCGCGTCGTTGCACGCGTTCGCGGGCAACTCGCACACGGAGAGATTTTCAAGGTATCGGCATGGCGATCGGGAACGAAGAAGCAAAGCTGTTCGTCGCAGGACTACCGGACAGCGTTTCAGAGGACGTCCTCAAAGAAATTTTCGAAGCGACCGGGGGAAAGGTCGTCAGTGTCAGCTTGCCGAAGGACCGGATGACCGGTCGTCCGCGTGGGTTCGGCTTCGTGACGCTCGCCTCGCCCGAGGAAGCCGAGGCAGCGCGCACAGCGCTCGACGGCTCGCTTCAAGGGGGTCGTTCGATCTCCGTTCGCCCGTTCCAGGCCGAGCCGCCTCGCAAGGGAGAAGGCGGTACCGGTCCGATGTCGAGCGGCCCGCGGTCGAGCGGGCCTCGCTCGCAAGGCCCCGGTGGTGGCGGCGGTGGCGGCCCACAGCAGGCGCCCGACCGCACGCTCTACGTCGGCAATCTCCCCTACGACTGCAATCAGCCTGAGGTCGAGACGCTCATCAACAGCGTCGTCGGTGAGGGTCAGGTGGTTCGCGTTCACCTTCCGATGGACGCCGACGGTCGCAAGCGCGGCTTCGGCTTCGTCACGATGGCGAGCTCGGAGTCCGCGAAGACCGCGGCCGATCAGCTGAAGAGCGCCGAGCTTCGCGGACGTCGCCTCATCGTCAACATCGCCCATCCCAAGGGCGACCGTCCGCCGCGCTCCGACAGCTTCGGCGGCGGTGGCGGCTTCGGCGGCGGTGGCTTCGGTGGTGGTGGTGGTGGCGGCTTCGGCGGCGGCGCTCCCACGAACCCGAACTTCGGTCCGAACGCGCTCCCCGCGTCGCGGCGCACGTTCGACAGCGATCGTCGTCGCAAGGGCGAGGGCGCCGGCGGCGATGGTCGCAAGGGCGGCGGCGGTCGTGGCGGTGGTCGTGGCGGCGGTCGTGGTGGTGACGACGGCGGCGATTTCGACTGGCGCAAGGTCCCCGATCGCGACGACGACTGAGCCCGAAGGCCCCGCTTGACGTAACCAGGGTCGGGGGACTAGGTTCCCCGTCCCTTCGAAGGAATTTGAGCGATGCGTGACATCATCAAGATGAGCTGTGAGAACTGCAACCGCGCGAACTACGTGACGACGAAGAACAAGCGCACGATGGCGGAGAAGTTCAACATCAAGAAGTTCTGCAGCACGTGCCGGAAGCACTTCCCGCACAAAGAAGGCAAGATCTCGAAGGGCTGAGCCGAGCTCGCTCGCACAAGAGAGGCCTGCGTCCAGCGACGCGGGCCTTTCGCATTTTGTCTACGATGCCCGCCGTGAAGCGCCCTCCGTCCTATGCGTGGATCCTCGCCGCCAGCCTGGCCGGCGCCGCCTTCGTGTGGGCCTGCGGGGATGATGACGCGCCAGCGGACCCCGGCGCGGTCGACTCCGGTCCGAGGTCGAGCTCGGGCGACTCGGGCAAGACGACCAGCTCGTCGTCGAGCAGTGGCGCGACCTCGACGTCGTCGAGCTCCTCCTCGTCCTCTTCCTCCAGCAGCGGAGGAATCGCGGACAGCGGCGCGGACGCCGCGGTCGACGCCGGCGTCGACGCGAGCGAGCTCCTCCCCGACGCCACGGCCGCGACGGTGGCGACGGAGGCAAACCTCAAGGTCGCGTTCATCGGCGACACCGGCACGAGCGCGGACTTCAAGGCCGTCCTCGCGCTCATCCGCAAGGAGAACGCCGACTTCGTGATGATCCAGGGCGATCTCAACTACGACTTCCCGAGCCCCGCCGCGGACTGGTTCAAGGTCATCGACAACGAGATCAACGCCACCTTCCCGGGCTCGACCGCGACCGTGACCATCCCGTACTTCGCGGCGAAGGGGAACCACGACATCGACTGGAACCCCGGCTACGCCGACGGCTTCAAGACGCGCATGGGCCAGTGGGGCGTCACTCCGACGGGTGAGGTCAGCGGGCGCAACTACTCCGTCGTCTACAAGGGCCTGAAGATGGTCATGGTCGACGAGGTCGAGACGACGCCCTCGCGCGCCGACTACGTCACGGAGCAGCTCTCCGCCGACGATCACATCTGGAAGATCTGCAGCTGGCACAAGAACCAGCACCTCTCCACGGTCGGCCCGAAGTCGGACGAGATGGGCTGGGAGATCTACGAGCGCTGTCGTCGCTATGGCGCGATCGTGGCGCAGGCACACTCGCACACGTACTCGCGCAGCAAGACGATCACGACCGACGCGACCCAGACCGTCGACTCCACGTGCAGCGATCCCTTCGAGCTCTGCGTCGGCGAAGGCCGTCACTTCTGGTTCGACAGCAGCGTCGGCGGCCGCGACGTGCGCGCCATCACCGACGTCGCCTCCCTCCCCCACTGGGGGAGCACGTTCACGGGCGCGTTCGGCGCGCTCTTCCTCGAGCTCAACGTCGGCGGCGATCCCAAGAAGGCCGAGGGCTACTTCAAGACCGTCACCGACACCGTCGTCGATCCGCCTGCCGCGAGCGGCAAGACGCGGTTCACGATCACTCGCTCGCCCTAGCTGCTCGCGCGCGCGCGCTGGAGATGTTGTACGTGAGCTCGCGACGGCGCTGCTCGTCCGCGGTCCCTTCGAGCGCCTTCTCGTATGCCGCGATCGCGTCAGCGTAGCGCCGCTGCTCGAAGCGCACCGTGCCCAGGTTCTGGAGGGCCGCGCCGCGATCGACGAACGCGAGCATATCGGCGCGCTCCGCGAGCGCTGCTTCGTACCGCTTGCCCGCCGCGTCCCAGCGCCGCGCGCTCCGCTCCACCTCGCCGAGGTAGAACTGCGCCTCGCGACACGCCGGCTGGTGCTTGACCTCGGGCGTCCAGAGCGAGGTGTCGTCGTGGTAGCGAAGCGAGTCGTAGCACGTGAGCGCGCCGAGCGCCGCCAGCACGAGCGGAGCGAAGCGGACGTGCTCGACGCGCGCCGCGACGAGCATCGCCGCGAACGCGAGGGGGAGGTAGAGATAGTGCGGTGACCACCACCGCGTGACCGGCACGAGCTGGAGCGCCGGCAGCACGGCGAGCGCGAGGAGCAGCGTGATCCCGCGCCTCTTCCAGGCGAAGACGGCGAGGACGACGAGCGCGACGCCGCCCGCGAGCGCGGTCGGCTGCCAGGGATGCGTGATCGCGAACGCATCACAGATCGAGCGCTCGACGCCCAGGACCGCGGCCGCGCTCTTCGCGACCGAGGTGAGCCGCGTTCCGATCTGATCTGCCGCGGACATCGCTGCGTAGGGCGCGCGCCACGCGGGCGCGAAGAGGAGCCGCGCGCCAAGCGCCAGCGCCAGCGCCGCCCCCTCCGGCACGTAGAGCCGCCTCGTGTGCCGGCCCAGCGCGAGCACGAGGAGCGGCCCGAGCACGAGGCCCGTCTCCTTCGTCAGCGCAGCAAACGCGAGCGCCGCCGCCGCGAGCGCCGGGCGCTCGTTCCGGTGCGCCCACAGGAGCGTCATGAGCGACGCGACGAGCATCGCCTCGGAGCGAAACGCGATCGCGTCCGCCACGAGCGCCGAGAGCGGGTGCACCGCGAAGAGCAGCGCCGCGCCGAGCGCCGAGCGCCGCGCGAGGCCGAGCGCCTCCGCCGCCAGCATGACCATGACGGAGGCCACGGCATGCCACACGACGCTCGTGACGTGCATCACGCTCGCGCCGCCGACGAGCGCGTCGAGCGATAGTGCCAACGAGACGAGCGGCCGGTAGTATCCCGTCCCCGCGAAGCCGTGCGTGAAGAGACCCAGGAAATCCGCCGGCCGCGCGATCGCAGCGCCATCTTCGATGTGCGCGTGATCGAGCCACACGTAGCCCGCTCCGAGCGCGGGCAGATGACTCGCGACGGCCGCGCCGACGACGAAGCCCGGCCTTCGCATCGAGAGCACCCTACCAGCTGTCGCGAGCGCCCGTGAGCAAGGAAACGCGCTCTCCCGTCCGCTGGGTCGCCCTCGGCGCGCTCGCCGTGGCGGTAGCCGCGGCCGTGCTCATGACGCGCGCGCCGCCCGCGCGGGTCGCTGGGGACGCCGGCCTCGGCGCCGCCATCGCCACGAGGGCGAGCGTCGCGCTCTTCGACGACGGGGCGCCGATGGCGGGACGCATCGTGGTCTTCCAGGCGGCCGACGGCCACGTGCTGGCGACCACGAGATCCGGCGCCGACGGCAAGGCGACCGGTCCCATGCCGAGCCACGGCATGATCACGGTCGCGTACGGCTCGAGCCTCCAGCGGCTCGTCACCGTGGCCGGCGTCGAGCCGGGCGATCAGGTGCTCGTCGGAGAAGACGAGAACGACGAGGCCAGCGCGGGCGACACGTCCGCCATCGCGAAGGTCGCGCTGCCGGGCGCGTATCCGACGGCGGCGCGCTACGGCGTGGAGCTCGGCGTGGGCGAGAACAGCGTGCTCGACGCCAGCGCCCCGCTGCGCCTGCCCGTCATGCGCCGTTACCTCGACCACGAGCGCCGGTTCCAGGTGCTCGGCCTCGCGTACGACGCGGACGGCGGCACGCTCGCGTACGCGCACGGCGAGACCGCGGCCGCAGAGGCGGGCGACACGGAGGTGAAGCTCCAGGCGTGGAAGACGGACTGGCGCTCGCAGCGCATCCGCATCCTCCACCCGCTCGGCTTCGGCAACGTGAAGGTCGACTTCGCCGTCCACGTCGGAGAGGCGCGGTTCGATCATCGCGAGAGCGCGCCGCTCCACCATCCGGACACGAACCTGACCCTCGACATCCCGCGTCCACTCGGCGCGAACGCGACCTACCGTATCGAGGCGCAGGGTGAGGGAGACGCAAAGGGCCGCCTGATCCTCGTGCGCCGCGAGGAGAAGATGCCGGAGCTCGTGCTCGTCGATCTCGCGGAGGGCCCGCGCGTCTCGATGGCCACCACGGTCGAGGGCACGGAGCCCGGCCGGCCCGTCCTGAAGTGGAGGCGCGAGGGAGACGCCTCGAGCGCAGACGCCCTCGTGCTGCAGCTCGCGTGGCCGGAGACGAAGGAGCACGTCTGGACCGTCCTCGCGCCGCCAGCGGTGGAGAGCTTCGCCTTCCCCGCCCTCCCCGACGAGCTCGCCGGCTGGCGCCCCGGCCCGGGCCCGAAGCGCCCCGCCGTGGCGCTCGTCGAGGTCTCGGAGCTCGCGGGCTACGCGGGCGTGAAGAAGAAGTGGATCCAGATGCTCGGCGAGCTCCCCGAGGAGAACGGCTCGCTCCGCATGTCGCTCACGGGCGACATCGACTTCTGAGGTCTTCGCGAGCGCGCTCCGCGCTCACTCCTGGACCTCCGTCGCATGACCGGGTCGGCAACGCCCGTACCTGCGCAGGGCCTCGCTCAATCACGCGAGGCGTGGGGTCGAATCGCGAGACCACCAGAGGCGACCGTTGGCCCCCGAACGAGCCGCATACACATCCATTAAATCGAACACTTGGACCGTGTCGCACATGGGCACACACCATGCTTGTCCGACCGCATGCTCAAGCGCTTGGCGATCCTTGGCCTGGTGATCGGCGCGGTCGGCTGCGCAGCCACCGAAGAAGGCGCCACGTCGTCCTCGGAGCTGTCCGCGGGGTCGCTTCGCATGAACCAGTTCCAGGCGAAGGGAACGCACAACAGCTATCACGACATGCGCTGGTGGATGCCCGTCACGGCGCTCCGCTACGACCACCAGCCGCTCGACGTGCAGCTCGACGCGCAAGGCGTCCGGGCCTTCGAGCTCGACCTCCAGTTCAAGGACGGAGGGTTCGAGGTCCATCACGTCGACACCTGGGACTCGGGCTCCACCTGCCCGCGCTTCACGGACTGCCTGAAGAAGCTGAAGGGCTGGTCCGACGCGCATCCGAAGCATCAGCCGCTCTTCGTGCAGCTCGAGGCGAAGGACGCGTTCGACGCGGCGAAGGCCGACGAATACGAGGCGGCCCTCGACCGATCGATCCTCTCCGTGTGGCCGAAGGACCGCATCGTCACGCCCGACGACGTGAAGGGCAGCGCCACGAGCGTCCGTGACGCGATCACCACCACCGGCTGGCCGACGATGGAGAGCGCGCGGGGCAAGATCGTCTTCTTCCTCCAGCCCGACGAGGGCCGCCGCCAGCACTACACGCACGGCGACCGGGACCTGAGCGGCCGGCTCACCTTCGTGTCGTCCGGCCTCGACAAGCCGTACGCCGCGCTCGCCATCCTCGACGATCCGAAGGGGGAGCGATCGAAGATCGAGGCCGCCGTGCGCGCCGGCTTCATCGTCCGCACGCGCGCGGATGCCGACGTCGTGGAGGCGATCTCGAACGACCACTCGCGCGAGCAGGCTGCCTGGGCCAGCGGCGCGCAGATCGTCAGCACCGACTTCCCCGTGAAGGTCGACAACTACGACTACTTCACGACGAACCCGGGCGGCACCCCGTCGCGGTGCAACCCCCTCCTCGGGCCGACGGGCTGCACCTCGGCCGACATCGAGACGCTCTGATCGGCACGCCTCGGGCGGATCGTTTCATGATCCCAAAGGGTTACGCCGATGCCGCGGGCCGTCCTGGCGGGCGCGCCGGCCGAGGCTCGTAGCCGCGCGACGACCTGAAAAAATCGAAGGAGTTTCGCGCGTAGGCATTCTTAAGACGCAACTGCGACGTAATGGATGCAGCGCGTCACGTTGCGGGTGGACATGCCACCCCCCTGTGCTATTCAGGCCGCGGTCCTAGCAGTCGGAGGCCCACCAAACCCCTATGATTTTCGACTGGGTTCACGGCCTCTTCTCCAACGATCTCGCGATCGACCTGGGAACCGCGAACACCCTCATTTACGTGAAGGGTAAGGGCATCGTCTCGTGCGAGCCCTCCGTCGTGGCCGTTCAGCGGGACGCGCGCGGGGGAAACAAGGTCCTCGCCGTCGGCCGCGAGGCCAAGGAGATGCTCGGCCGTACCCCGGGCAACATCAAGGCGGTCCGTCCCCTCCGCGACGGCGTCATCGCCGACTTCGAGATCACCGAGGCGATGCTCCGCTACTTCATCGCCCGTGCGCACAATCGCCGCACCCTCGTGAAGCCGCGCATCATCATCTGCGTTCCCTTCGGCATCACCGAGGTCGAGAAGCGCGCGGTCAAGGAGTCGGCCGAGAGCGCCGGCGCCCGCGAGGTCTACCTGATCGAGGAGCCCATGGCGGCCGCGATCGGCGCTGGCCTCCCCATCACCGAGCCGTCGGGCAACATGGTCGTCGACATCGGCGGCGGCACCACGGAGGTCGCGGTCATCTCCCTCGCCGGCATCGTCTACTCGCAGTCCGTCCGCGTCGGCGGCGACCGCATGGACGAGGCGATTCAGGCCTACCTGAAGCGCAAGTACAACCTCGCCATCGGCGAGCAGACGGCCGAGCGCATCAAGATGGAAGTGGGCAACGCCTACCCGCTCGAGCAACAGAAGACCTGCGAGGTCAAGGGCCGTGACCTCGTCGCCGGCATCCCGAAGACGGTCATCGTCAACTCGGACGAGATCCGCGAAGCCCTCAGCGAGCCCTTCAACGCCATCGTCGAAGCGGTCCTCGTCGCGCTCGAGAAGACCCCGCCCGAGCTCGCGGCCGACATCGTCGACAAGGGCATCGTGCTCACCGGCGGCGGCGCGCTCCTCGCGAACCTCGACGTTCTTCTCCGCGAAGAGACCGGTCTCCCCGTCATGGTGTGCGACGACCCGATCTCCGCCGTCGTTCTTGGCTCTGGCAAGACGCTCGATCACATGGAGCTCTTGAAGGAAGTGACGATCGGCTAGGCCCTGCGCCCTCCGGTCGTACTTCGGAGATAAGAGCGCATGTCGACGTTCAAGCGCTATCGCGACGTCGGAATCGTCATCATCCTCCTCGCGGTCCCGTTCTTCTTTCTGCGGGCCAACATGAAGGCACCGTCGAGCCTCAACGCGCTCGACCGCACGCTCCTCCGGATCTCCGCGCCGATCGAGTTCGCTGCCGCCTCGCTCGCGCGCGGCATCTCGAACATCTGGGAGTCCTACGTCTACCTCGTCGACGTGAAGGCGGACAACGAGCGCCTCACCTACGACAACGCGCGGCTCCGCGAGCAGGTGCATCACCTCGAGCAGAAAGACGTCGAGAACCGCGAGCTCCGCCGCCTCCTGCAGCTCCGCGAGTCGGTGCCGGGCGATCTCGTGTCGGCCCAGGTCATCGGCAAGGACTTCACGGAGTTCTTCCGCGTCACGCGCGTCGTGCTCGATCGCGGCTCGCGGAATATTCGGCCGAACATGCCCGTTATTTCGCCCGACGGAGTCGTGGGCTCCGTCGAGCGCGTGAACGGTGACGCAGTGGACGTGAAGCTCTCCGTGGCCGCCGAGTTCGGCATCGACGTGGAAGACGAGCGCACCCACGCGCGCGCCTTCGTGCGTGGCACGGGAGACTCCTCGCGTTACAACTGCAAGGTCGAGAACGTCGACTCGCGCGACGAGGTCGAGATCGGCGATCTGCTCGTCACGAGCGGCAAGGGCAAGCGCTTCCCGAAGGGCCTCCCGGTCGCAAAGGTGACGAAGGTCATCAAGCGCGAGCCGGGACGCGATCAGGAGATCGAGGCCTCACCCACCGTGAATTTCTCGCGCCTCGACGCCGTCCTCATCATCGTCGGCGCCCTGCCGGACGAGGACGACGCGAAGGACAAGAAGCCAGCGAACGGAAAAACGCGCTCCGACGACGGAACGCAAGCGACCTCGAAGGGCAAGTGAGGCGCGATGCGCAACACCGCCTTCTTCATCGCCGGAGTCGTCCTCCTCATCGTTCAGTCGAACATGTTCCGACTGATCGCGATGTGCATGCGCTTCATCGCGTGGGTCTTCCGCGTCCATCACGACCTCGAGGTGCCCGGGCTGACGCCGTCGCTCGTCCTGCCTCTCATCCTCTTCATGGGCGTGCACGAGTACTCGCTGGCGCGTGGCGCTGCGGTCGCGTTCGCGCTCGGCTACCTCACGGACCTCCTCGGCATCACGCCGATCGGCCTGTACACGTCGACCTACGTCGCGATCTTCGTGCTCGCTCGCGCGGTCGGCATCCGGCTCGCGGCGCAGACGATGCTGATGCAGGTCGGGCTCGCGCTCCTCTTCACGCTGGTGCACAGCGTGCTCATCCTCGTGCTCCTGGCCATCTTCGGCCGAGACTCCTGGGTCCCGCGCACGCTCTATCCGATGGCGCTGCCGCACGTGCTCGCGACGGGCGTGGTGGCCCCGCTCGTCTTCCGCGTCGCTCAGCGCATCGACGCCGCGACCACGTCGAACGCGCCGAAGGAGATGGTGCGATGAGCAACCTCCTCGGCGCGCGCTCCGACGTCAGCGAGTTCCGCAAGCGTTACCGCTGGCTCGCGCTCGGCGCCTTCATCGCGTTCACGGTGCTCGTGGGCCGGCTCTTCCAGCTCCAGATCGTCAACGGCTCGTCCTACGCCCAGACCGCGCACGAGAACGTCATCCGCAAGGTCACGCTGCCGACCGCGCGCGGCGTCGTCCGTGACGCCTACGGCCGCGTGCTCGCGTCGTCGCGCTCGTCCTTCAACGTTCTGCTCGTCCCCGGTCGCGTCATGCCGAGCGCGCGGCCGCCGCACCGCAAGGCGCGCGACGAGCAGGACACGTTCACGCGCATCGCGGACACGCTCCGCCTGAATCCGGACGAGCGCATGCGCCTCGCCGCCCGCATCCGTGACGCCTGCATCACGGACGACGATCGCTCCGCCTGCTGGCGTCCGATCCTCGTCCGCGAGGACCTCTCGCGCGACATCGTCGCCGAGGTGAAGGAGCACGCCTACGAGATGACCGGCGCCGAGGTCGTCTCGCTGCCGGTGCGCTACTACCCGTACAAGGCGACGGGCGCGCACATGCTGGGCTACACGAGCGAAATCGACGGCGAGACGCTCGCCAAATACCGCCCGCAGAACTACGACTCGCTCTCGCTCGAGGAGAAGCAGAAGGTCAACCCGCTCGCCTACGAGCCGGGTGACATCGTGGGCGCCACCGGCGTCGAGCACTCGTGGGAGAGCTACCTCCGCGGTCAGCGCGGCTGGGAGAAGCGCGTCGTCGATGCGCGCGGACGCTACCGCACGGGGCCCGACGCGGAGCGCCTGCTCGACGCGCCGTCGCGCCAGGAGCCGCTCGCGGGCCGCGACCTGCGGCTCACGGTGGACATGGACCTGATGCAGTCGGTCGAGCGCGCGATGCGGCCACACACGGCGGGCGCCGTCGTCGTGACCGACGTCCGCACGGGCCGCCTCCTCGCGCTCTACTCGAAGCCCGACTTCGACCCGAACGATCTCGCCGGCGGCTCCGGCCACGATCGCATCCGCGAGGCGTTCAACAAGCTCTACACCGATCCGCTCCGCCCGATGCTCGACAAGACGATGTCGGGCGTCTTCCATCCCGGCTCGACGTTCAAGCCGTTCTCCGCCCTCGCCGCGCTCGAGAGCAAGGACGAGCTCCCGCTCCACTTCGACCCCGCGAGCAAGGAGCGCTGCGACGGCTTCCTCTCCTTCGGTCGCCGCATCTTCCACTGCACCCACGTGCACGGGAAGGTCGACATGCACGAGGCGATCGCGGAGTCGTGCAACATCTACTTCTTCAAGCTCGCCGAGAACGTCGGTATGGACCGCATCGCGCACGTCGCGAACGAGTTCGGACTCGGCCAGAAGACGGGCATGGGCGTGAACCCGGAGGCGGCGGGTCGCATCCCCACGCGCTCGTGGTACGCGCTCCGCTACAAGGGGCAGTTCCGCATCGGCTTCACGCTCAACACCTCCATCGGCCAGGGCGCGACCACGGTGACGCCGCTGCAGCTCGCCCTCGCGTACGCCGCGCTCGCGAACGGCGGCACGGTGTACTCGCCGCAGCTCGTGCGCGCGGTGGAGACGAGCGACGGCGCGATCGTCCAGGATTTCCCGCCCCGCGTGCGCCAGAAGGCGAACATCCTCCCCGAGAACCTCCAGAAGGTGAACGAGGCCCTCTACGGCGTCGTGAACGAGGAGAAGGGCACCGCCTACCCCGTCCGGGACCGCACGCTCGAGGTGGCGGGCAAGACGGGCACCGCGCAGACCGGCTACGTGAACCCCGGCAACGACGATCCGAAGAAGGCCTGGTACCTCTCGCGCGATCACGCGTGGTTCGCGGCCTACTCGCCGGCGAAGGCGCCCGAGGTCAGCGTCGTCGTCCTCGTCGAGCACGGCGGCTCGGGTCCCACCGTCGCGGCGCCGGTCGCGATGCAGGTCATCAAGGAGTACCACCGCCTCCAGGCGAACCGCGCCGCCAAGGGCACCAAGCCCTCGAAGGAGCCGCCGGCGGCCAAGGCGGGCGCAGGCAACGGCGCCGCTCCGGTCGCGCTGCCTCGCGAGCCGCCGCCTCCGGATCCGAACGCCCTGCCGAGCACGCCGCCGCCGCCAGAGCCGGCGGAAAAGGACGAGGACAAGCCGTGATGAGCGCGAAGCGAACGCGAGGCGCGCTCCGGTTCTGCGGCGGAGGCCCATCGTGAGGAGCCTGCGTGCCGATCAGGCGCGGTTCTTCGGGATGCCGCGCGACAGCTTCGACTGGGTCCTCTTCCTGGTCGTCTCGGCCATCGCCGTGTTCGGCGTCATGAACCTGTACTCGGCGACCAGCGTCGCGCGCGCCGCGCTCTCGGACATCTACATCCAGCAGGTGTACTGGCTCGTGCTGGGCGGCATCCTCGCGGGCGCGGTCGCGATCGTCGACTACCGCCACTACGAGCGCCTCGGCTACATCCTCTACGCCGTCGGCATCGTCCTGTTGCTGCTCGTCTTCATCCTCGGCAAGGACATCCGAGGGAGCTCGCGCTGGATCAACATCGGGAGCTTCGGCTTCCAGCCCAGCGAGTTCATGAAGCTGTTCTTGATCATCGCGCTCGCAAAGTACCTGCACGACGATCCGCGCACCGACGAGCGCCGCATGAAGGACCTCATCGTGCCGTCCGTCATCGCGGGCATCCCCACGCTGCTCGTCCTGAAGCAGCCGGACCTCGGCACGGCGCTCATCCACTTCCTCATCTTCGTCACCATCTGCCTCCTCACGCGCATCCGCTGGCAGACGCTGGCGTCGATCGCGGTGCTCGCGGGCATCGCCGCGCCGCTGACGTGGTCCTTCGTGCTCAAGGACTACCAGAAGGCGCGCATCACCGTGTTCTTGAACCCCGAGGCGAACCTCCTCGGCTCGGGCTGGCACGCGCACCACGCGCGCGTCGCGATCGGCGCCGGCGGCTGGGCGGGCGAGGGCTTCATGAAGGGAACGCAGAACCAGTTCCACTTCTTGCCCGAACAGCACTCCGACTTCCCGTTCGCGGTGTTCGCGGAGGACTGGGGCTTCCTCGGATGCTTCGTGCTCGTGTGCCTCTACGGCTTCCTCGTGCTCTGGGCCATTCGCATCGCGGCGACGGCGAAGGACCGCTTCGGCGCGGTGCTCGCGATCGGCGTGGGCGCGCTCATCTTCTGGCACGCGCTCTTCAACCTGGGGATGGTCACGGGGCTCCTGCCCGTCGTCGGCGTGACCCTGCCGCTCTTCAGCGCCGGTGGCTCGAGCGTGCTCACGATCATGATCGGCATCGGTCTCCTCATGAACGTGTCGATGCGTCGCTTCTGGATCTCGTCGCCTCGGACGACGGGCCTGCTCTCACGCGGCTGACAGGCGCTCCGCCTCGGCGAGGAACGAAGCAAAGACGAGCCCCGCGTCGGCGTCGTGGCCGAGCGTCCCGAGGTGCCGCATGACCTCCGGCAGGGGCCGAGGCTCACCGCGGAGGGGCTTGCCCGAGAGCGCGAGCACGTACGCGAACGCGAGCGCGTAGCCCGCGAGCGCGTAGACGTGCGTGACATCGGCCCGCGCACGCTCCTGGTCGGTGGGCGCCCGCTCGAGGTAGTCGCCCAGGAACGCGAGCCTCGCCTCGGGCGTGGGCGCGTAGAACACGCAGAACTGGGCGACGTCGAGGAAGGGATCGCCCGCGCCCGCGCTGTCCCAGTCGAGGAGGCAGACGCGCTCGGGAGAGACGAGGACATTGCCAGGGTTGAGGTCGCGATGGCACGGCGCTAGCGGAGCGCCGGCGGTGCGCGCGGCCGAGCGCTCGAGGAGCTCGAGCAGGGAGGCAGGCAGCGCCTCGCTCGTGCGCTTCGCATACTCGTCACGGATCATGCGGTAGAGCTCGGCGGTCGGCATGTTCGGCGGGAGCGCTGGCCCCTCGTGGAGGCGTCGCAGGGTGGTCGCGATGCGCGCTCGCGAGCCAGGGGCGCGAGCGGCCGGGGCGGGGACTCCTTCGAAGCGCTCCATGATGGCGACCTCGCTCGCCACGTCCACGTAGCGGAGCGCAGGGCCGACACCGCTCGCGGCTGCTACCCGGAGGCGCTCGGTGCCCTGGAAGGGGCTGTGGCGAACGACCCAGCGCTTGCCCTCCGCCTCGAACGCGAACACGGTGGCGCCCGAGCGCCCGCCGGCGAGGGGCACGAGCTCCCCGGCGCCGTCAGGAAACGCCGTTGCCACGGCCGTCGTGACAAGGCGATCCGTCTCTCGAGCGTGGATATCCTGGCGCACGCGGCGTGCACCGTAACCATGATTTCAGCGTGCATGGCCGCGCCGCGTTTCAGATCTCACCCCCGCATAAGCGATGGACTTCCATGATCATTTTTTGGCGCTCGGCTGGGTAGAAAACCCCCACGTTTTGCGTACGACGTCACGACCGCGTCTCGTCTGTCGATAGGTCTGCGCTCCAAAGTGTCCATGGTAGGGTGCCGCCCCATGCGTCACCCCGTGCTCTCTGCTTTCGCGATGATGTCCTTCATCGGCGCCGCCGGTCTCGCCGTGGCCTGCGCGAAGGATGGTCCGGAGATTGAGCCCATCATCACGGGCAACGAGACCCTCCCACAGGACGGCGGCAACGCGCCGAACAAGACGGTCACGGTTCCTTCGAAGGAGAAGAAGCCGAAGAAGGACGCTGGCGCGGTCACGCCCGTCCTCGATGCGGGCCCGATCGACTCCGGCGCTCCGCCGGCGGGTGACGACGACGACGACGATGATGACGATGACGACGTCCTCATCGCGGACTGCCCGAACGACAGCTCGCACATGAACGCGTGGGCCATGGCCTCGTTGATGGGCGGCACCGAGTGCACGAGCCACGGCACCGAGTGCAACACGAACGAGTGCTGCTTCGTCTACCCCGTCCCGGGCCTCGGCAAGAACTACTGCGTCCCGGAGTGATCCGCGTCGCCGACCGGTGAAACCAAGAGAGGCCGCGCTCCTTCGGGAGGCGGCCTCTTTCGTTTGCGCGGTCGTTTGCGCGAGCGGGCGCTTCTTACTTCGCGCTGCCGCCGCTCTGGAGGACCATCAAGTGAAACTTGGCGAACTCGCTCTGGCCGAGTGTGTAGAGCACCTCGGAGAGCAAGCGATAGGGCGTGTTCGAGTCGGCGATGATGATCGCCTCGCTCGAGCTCGGGTCCTTGCCGGTCGCCATGCGGACCTGACGGTCGCGCTCGCGCCAGCTCTGGAGGGCGTTCGCGAGGGGGACGATGTAGAAGTCGTTCGGACCCGAGCGCTTGAACTTGCCCTCGAGGCCGTGCGTGGCGTCTGCGGGGACCGTGGCCACCACGTTGTCGTCGACGACGATGCTCGTCTTCGAGATGAGGACGGCAACACCTTCCTGCGATGCTTCGGTCGTGAGGACCGACTTGGGCATCGTGAGGTCCTGGCTCTGCGGGATCGACGCGGAGCTCTGGCTCATGCTCTTGAGCAAGAAGACGAGGATGATCGTCATCATGTCGAGCATCGCCGTGATGTTGAGGAAGTCGATCTCCGGCTCTTTGTGGCGCTTGTGGATCTCCTTGCGGAGCGCGCGCTTGTAGGTCGCCATGCTCGCCGGCTTTTGCGGCGCGCGCGGACCCGGGGGAGCGGCGCCGCCCGGAGGAGCGCCCGGCGGCGCACCACCCGGAGGCGGCGCGCCCGGCGGCGGGCCCATCGGCGGCTGATTCGGCGGCATCATGGGCTACCTCGCAACTCCGAACGTGACCTCGGGGAAGAGATCTTCTCCCGCTTCGTTCTTGCGGACCGCGTCCATCGTCGAGATGACGACCTGATAGGGGATCGGCGGGTTCGCGAGGATCGTGACGCCGACCTCGTCCTTGAAGTCCGAAGACGACGCCTTCAGCTTCGCCGCGCACGCCTTGAGGGCGCCGTAGTCGAAGTCGTTCTCGCGCTTCGGGATCGCGATGCCGGGGCCCGTGTCGTTGCAGCCAGGAGCGACGTTGCCGCCCTTGGCCTTGAGGCTGAAGCCATCGGGGACGACGAGCACTGTGAGCCCGAGCGTCGGAGTCGTGGGCGCGCGCGCGCCGCTTCCGGCGCGCGGCGGGTTCGTGTCGATCGTCGCCGTGAACGTCACGCTGATCGTCGCGAGGACGAACATGAGGACGTTGGTGATGATGTCGAGGAACGGGACGATATTGAGCTCACCACCCGCTTCGTCAGGGGCGTGCTCTTTCGGCTGGGAGAGCCGGCGGATCTTGCTCCGCTGCGCTGCGCTGAGCTTCTCGCTCGCCATGGGGGCCTAAATCAGTAGCCGCCCGGGCGCGTCTGGATCGTGAGGAGGTTGAACACCCGCTCCTGCGTGGCGTCGAGATCGTGCTGGATCGTCTTCGAGCGCTGGTGCAGAAGGAGGTGCGCGACCATGCAGATGACGGCGATGCCGAGGCCCATCGCGGTGTTGTACATCGCCTCGGCGATGCCGTTCGCGAGGATGCGCTGGCGGTCCGCGGCGGACAGGCCCGGCGCAGAGACTGCGCCGAAGGTGTGGATGAGGCCGAGAACGGTGCCGAGGAGGCCGACGAGCGTGGCGATGTTCGCCAGCGACCAGAGAGAACCGATGCGCTTCTCGACGGCGGGCTTGAGCTCGCCGATCTTCTCGCTCATCGCGGCGTCGATCTCGTCCGGACCTTTGTTCGCGTGCGTGAGGCCCGCCTTCACGAGCTGAAGGGTCGGATAATCACCAGCGTCGCAGAGCTTGATCGCGCGGTCGATGTTGCCCGCCGTCACCAGCTTCTTGATCTGCGCGAAGAACTCCTTCGAGTTGACGCGGTATTTTCCGAGCTGGAATGCGGTGCGTTCCACGATGACGGCGATGACGATCGCGCTCACGAAGAGGTTGATCGAAAGGAAGATGGGGTTCTCCTTGAGGAAACTCATCAGCGAAGCCGCCAGAACCCACCACCGCCCGAAGCCGGCGTTTCCGCAGCAACGCTGCTCCAGAAGAGCCACGAACATCCTCGATGCCCCTTTTCCTTCTTACCTACGTAAGCGACCTGTCGTCGTCGAAAAGCTGCTAAAGATCGCCGCGTTGACGGGCGACGGGAACGTCCCGATGGCTCGTGGCGCCACGATACCCGGTGCCTTCGAGCGAAGTCAACAGACGCACTCGGGAACCATCGCTTCCAATTCCGTACCCCCCAGGCCGACTCCATTCCCTCTCTAGTGGTCTCTCCTGCTCGGTTGGTTCCGGACTTTTTGGTGCTGCCGCCTGCCCCAGGCTCCGCCGACCCGGCTCGCGGCGCGAATAATTTTTCCAAATTCTGGAATGTAACCACTACAGCCAGGCTGCAACATTACGCAAACGCACGACTTTGCCCAGGTTTGTCGTCAAAGAAAATCGTCATAAGGATCCAAACTCTATTGACGTCCACAGGTCAGACCCGGCAGACTTCACGGAACCGGAAACGGGAACCAAGGAGTCTTGCGCATATCGCGCGGCTGACGATATCGTCGCGCGCGTCCTCGGGTGAACGAGGTTCACTCGATACATAAGGAGTCAACGAGAGTCGCCGGCGCCGCATCGGTTTCTCTCAAAACTTCACCTCTCGCCTCTAGGCGCGGGACACTTCGAACGACGACGCGGCGGGCCGAGAATGGCCCTGACCTGTTTAGCCCCGAAAACGGGGACCCTGGGAAGGACGGAGCACATGGCTGGTCTGTGGAAGGCATACAAAGAAGGCGGCATCGTGATGATGAGCATCATCCTCATCTGGTCGATCTTCACGATCGGCATCATCATCGAGCGCGCCCTCTATCTGTACGGCTCGTCGATCAACAAGGACGTGTTCCTCGCGACGATGCAGAAGTGCATCTTGGCGGGTGATGTCGCGAAGGCAGTCAAGATGTGCTCGGCGGCGAACGCGCCCCTCGCGCGCATCGTTCAGGCCGGCCTCGTGAAGGTGAATCGCCCGGACGAAGAGGTCCAGGCAGCAATGGATGAAGCGGCTCTCCGCGAGATTCCGAAGATCGCGAAGCGGACGGGCTTCCTCGCTCTCCTCGCGAACCTCGCCATGCTCTCCGGCCTCCTCGGCACGGTGACCGGTCTCATCACGAGCTTCGGCGCCGTCTCCGGTGAGTCGGTCGATCCGGCCCAGAAAGCACGCATCCTCGCGGAAGGTATCTCCGAGGCGATGCACTGCACCTGGTTCGGACTCCTCGTCGCCATTCTCGGCCTGGTCGGCTTCGCCGTTCTCAACGGCAAGACGCAGGCGCTCGAAGACGACATCAACGAGGCGAGCGTTCAGGTGCTCAACCTCGTCGTGACGAACCGCCAGAAGGTCAACCTCTCGGCCGTTCAGACCTGAGTCTCGCTCTCGAGTGGTCGCGGCCTGCCCAAGGCGGTCGCGACGCCTGATTCGTTCTCATTCGTATTTCAGCCATGAAACGGCGGGGTTCGCCGCAAACGACGGACCCCGCCATGCTCAAGACGGAGTGAAGCCATGGGTGGCGTAGACGTAGGCGGCGGCGGCAAAGGCAAGCGCGCGATGAACTCGGAGATCAACATGGTCCCGTTCATCGATCTGCTCATGGTCACCATCTCCTTCCTCCTCATCACGGCGGTCTGGACGCACATGGCCCGCATCAATGCGGACGCCCAGGTCCCCGGTCCTCCGCGCGAGACGGAGCCCGTCCAGCAAGAGCCGGAGAAGCAGCTCCACGTGGAGATGCGCTCCCCGGACAAGTTCGTCCTCATCTGGAAGCAGGCGGGAACCGTCATCAGCACGGTCGACGTCCCCCGCAAGGACAACCTCTCCACCGGCAACGGCGGCAAGAAGAGCATCCGCTACCCCGAGCTCGCCGCGAAGATCGAGTCGGAGTGGAAGACGGTCGGCCAGCATCGCACCCCTTCGGACAAGAAGTTCGACACGGCGATCCTGCACACGGACAACGAGACCGCGTACGTCTACCTCATCGGTGTGATCGACGCGATCTACCAGCCCAAGCGTCCGTTCACGATCGCCGGCAAAGAAGAGCAAGTGCCGGCCTTCAACGTCACGTTCGCGGTCAACTGAGCGCCGCCGCTCATCACACCTGATTGAGTCTTAGGGAGCACGAAGAGTCATGACGATTCAGCAACCCGGCCGGCGCCTGATGCACTCGGTGCCGCTCAAGTTCGTCCAGAAGAAGGTCAGCGGCGGCGGTCACCGCGACACCAACGCGTCGCTCTCGCTCACCAGCATGATCGACTTCCTCGTGGTCGTCGTCGTCTTCCTCCTCATCTCCTTCAACGCCTCCGGTGAAACGCCGGCAGCGAAGGGTGTGAAGCTGCCGGACGCAGAGAACACGCTCGACATGATCGACGCCCCGATGGTGGCGATCTCGGGCTCGCTCATCCTCGTCGACGGCAACCCGGCGGGCAACACGCGCGCGATTGAAGACTCGAAGCGCCTCCAGCGCATCGACGAGCTCTTCAACATCCTCAAGCAGAAGCGCGAAGTGTGGAAGCAGCTCCACCCGAACAAGGAGTTCCCGGGCGTCGTCGTTCTCCAGATCGACCAGGACGTTCAGGCCATCGTCGTGAAGAGCGTGTTCCAGACCGCCGCGTTCGCGGGCTTCCCGAACGTGAGCTTCATGGTCGGCTCGCTGCCGAAGACCAGCAAGGGCCCCTAACCGCAAGGCTTCCTCCAAGGAACACCCGAGCGACGGGTGGACGGCGTTGCCGCACACGACGGTCGCTCGGCACACCTGAAAGCGCCCCGCCCGGAACTAACGGCGCGGGGCTTTTTCTTTCCGAAGGTGCAACTATCGATGAATACGAGTGGTGGCCCGGGCGACAAGCCCCGCGATGTTGGACTCAAGGCGATTCGCGAGGCGCGGATCGAGCGTGGCGCGTCGAAGGCGGGGCGGGTCTCGGGCAAGGCGTGGCTCTTCGGCATCAGCACGGTCCTCGCGGTCGTGGTCGGCGCCTGGCTCTACCGCGACAAGTCCCTGGACCAGGAGAAGACGGACATCCAGTCGAAGCAGCGCGCCGCGGTCGCCACTGTCGGCAAGGAGTGGTTCCCTCTCCGGGACCGCATCGAGAAGCTCACGGTCGACAGCGCCGCCGCCTACAAAGGCGACGTGATCGAGCCCGCAGCGGTGAGCTGGGACCTCAAGAACGTCCCCGGCCTCTACCTCCGCCTTCGCGTGGCGGACGCCCAGAACATCGACTCCATCCGCAAGAAGGTCAAGGACTCCGCTCGCGACTCGTTCACGGGCTGCTTCCTCCGCGAGAACAACCCGTCGATGGCGGCGATGGCGCGTGACGAGTCGGACGCGGGCACGGGCTGGAACGATCAGCCTTGGAACCTGCGCCTCGCCTACCAGACCACGCGCATCCTCAACGACGAGTGGGTCAACGAGATGAAGGAGCAGGACGACGAGATCCACCTCCGCGTCTTCGCTCAGCAGTACGAGAAGGCCACGACCGAGGAGATCCCGCACGCGATCGACATCATGAAGCGCGCGCAGTTCTTCCTGCTCGTGCTCGACGAGGACGTCGACGAGGCGAAGGCCTTCGCGCCGGACGCGGGCAAGAACGCGGGCCAGATCACGGAGGAAGGCCTCCAGCAGGTCGTCCACCCTACCCGCGTGCACCTGTTCGATCTCCGCAAGCCGAGCGGCGATCCCCTCATCATGCGCGTGAAGAAGGCGGGCGACGCCGACTTCCAGTTCGCCGGCCAGGCGACGCTACGTAGCCCGTACATCCTCGCCGCGATGAAGCGTCAGGTGATGAACTGCAGCCTCGCGCAGCAAGTGACGGCGGCCCTTCACCCCGAGTCCGCCGCCGCGAGCGAAGCCGCCGCCGACGGCGGCAAGTAGCCCAGACGGACGAGCTCGAGGCCTCAGAGGTCGTCGCGCTTGCCGACCGGACCGGTCTGCTGGACGCAGATGACGGCGCGGGAGCCGCCGGAGAAGATGCTCCAGCCGTCGCAGCCGACGACGTCGCGGTCCCGGTTGTCGTTCGGGTTGGCGTAGAACGCGAGACCGCTCTGCGAGTACTTGCAGGTCGCGGTGTCGGCGATCCACGTGCTCTTCTGCGTGCCGCCGTAGCCGGAGACGAGCGGCGCCAGGCGCCGGGCCTCGTCGCTCGACGGGAGGCGGTCGACGACACCGTTCACGTTCTTGCAGGCCTCCTGCGCCGCGGCGTATGTCATCTCCTTGCCGTTCTCGACGACGAAGGCGCGCATGCGGACGACACGGCCGGTCTTCAGGTACTCGTCGATCGCGTTCAGGCCCGCTTTGTACTCGGGGAGCGTCGTCGGGTCGGTGCCCGGCAGGCAGTCGGTGAAGTCACCGCTCTTCGCGCTCTCGGCGCAGGTCGAGATCGCGTTCTGAATCCGGTTCAGATCGGTGCCGATCTTGATGCCGTCATCGCTGCGGAAGCGGCTCGCCCACGCGCTCGCGACCTGCGCCACTTCCTCCGTGGAGCGCCTCGGCGCCGCGGGCGGCATGAGGTTGTAGTAGGCCTGGGAGTCCGCCCCCGCCTCCTGGAAGTCCTGGATCTCGTACTTCCACGCGTGCTCCATCTTGAGCTTCAGCTGCCCGAACGCGCGGAGGTAGGTCTCCGTGTCGCGCATCATGTTCTGGTTCGACTTGAACGCGAGGCTGCTATCGACGCCGCTCGGCGCGTTCGTGGCCATGCCGTAGCGCGTGACGTGGACGACGGCCGGGATCGCGCGGCGCGTGAGGTGCTTGAAGAAGTCCTTCGCGTCGTTCTCGCGGTCCTGCTGCAGCGACGTGCGCAGCGCGCCCGCCGCCGCGTCGATCTTCGTGAGCTTCTCGTCGAGCGTACCGTCGAGGCTGATGAGGGTCTCGTTCCCCGTCAGGTCGAAGCCCTGGGCCGTCACCGTCACCGAGGTCTTGATGTCCTCCTTCTTGGACGCGTCGCTGAGGCGCGACTTGATGGAGCCGCTGAGCTCGGCGACCGAGACGGAGCCGCCGGCCGCGATCGAGCCCTCGAGCTTCAGCGCCGCGTCCTCGCTCGAGGTCTCGAACGTGACGAGCGCCTCGATCTTCGCCTGGTACGTGACCGCGTTGACGAAGCGGTCGCCGCAGCGAACGAGGAAGTCCTGCGGCTTGGTGGCGAGGAGCTTCTTTGCGTCGTCCGTGAGCGCGAACGGCGCGTTGCTGACGACGACGTACGACTGGACCGCCTGAATGAGGTAGTTCACGCTGCTCGTCGCGCCCTTGAAGCTGCGGAGGAGCGAGGCGGAGGCGTTCGCGCTGACGATCGGCGCCTTGACCGCGAACGACGCGTCGACGCCGAGCTCCTTGGCGAGCTCCGTATCGGATTTCACGACCCTGATCGTCGTCTGCTGCGCCGGCTGACCGACCGACGGCGGCGGCGCGCTCTTGTCCGCGACGGTGCAGCCCGCGCGGCGAAGGTCGAAGAGCGAGTTGTAGCCGTCGAAGAGCGTGATGCCGGGCTCGGTGGTCGTGAGCGTGTCCTGACCGACGCGATCGCCGTAAGCCCCCTCGGCGACGCCGGTCGCGTCGTCGGTCTCGGAAGCGTTGGCGGAGCAAGCAGCGAGGATGGGGAGAACGACGAGAGCCGCGCGACGAAGGAACATGCCCTCCGCTCCAGCAACCGGTATGCCGATGTCCTACATCGGTGACACATGTGCGACGATCGGGGTTTTCTAGGCGTCTCCGATTCGCCTGGAGATGACCTGGGTCCTCGTGGAGGGCCGTCGAAAACCAGAGTGATCACGAGGATCGTGAGCGCGCCCGTTTCAGATTCCGTGCGCTCTCGTCATTGAGTCCAATTGACTTTATCTGGAGACACCGCATCCTCTTCTCATGCTCTGGACCCGCGCCAGTCTCACCGCGCACCTCGCCGCCGGTCATCCGATCGACTTCCTCCTCTTCTGGGGGCACACGCCGAAGCTGCCGGGCGCGGTCGACAAGTCGTGCCTCTCGCAGTGGTTCCCCGCGAGCTTCGTGCTGGACGGCGTGACGTACCGGACCGCGGAGCACTTCATGATGGCGGAGAAGGCGCGCCTCTTCCGCGACGACGATGCGCTCCGCGTGATCCTCGAGGCCGCGACGCCGGCCGACGCGAAGAAGGCCGGCCGCGCCGTGCGGGGCTACGACGATCAGGCCTGGGGCAAACAGCGCTCGCTCTCGGTCGTTAAGGGCAACGTCGCGAAGTTCGATCAGAACGAGGCGATGGGCGCGTTCCTGAGATCCACGGGCGATTCGATCCTCGTCGAGTGCAGCCCGCGCGATCGCATCTGGGGCATCGGCATGGGCGCCTCGAACCCGGACGCCCGCGATCCCTCGAAGTGGCGCGGCCAGAACCTGCTCGGCTTCGCCCTCGTCGCCGCCCGCGCCGAGCTGCGCGGAGCCTGACGTCGGCGGGTCTGGGCGCTTGCGGGTCGGGTCAGGTCACGCGCACGAGGACATGGAGGTCGGCGAGGTTGTGGCCCGTCGGGTTCTCCATGAGCGCGGTGTCGACGGCGAGGTGGAGCGTGCCCGTGTCGAAGGTGGCGAGCGAGCGCGCGATGGTGTCCACGCCGGCGCGCTCCCGGAAGGTGCCGTCGACGATCGCGCCGGCGGTGCGGCTGCAGCCGTCGACGCCGTCCGTCGCGAAGGCGCCGAACATGAAGCCCGACGGGAGCTCCCTGCCCACGAGCGTCGCGAGGTGCGTCGAGCGCCCTCCCCGCCCCTTCGCGTCGCGCGGCACCTTGAGCGACGGCTCGCCCACGCCCAGCAGCGCCTCGCCGGGGCGCATCTTCTTGACCGCCGCGAGGTACTCCTTCGCCACGCGCTCGACGGGGGCCAGCGTCGGCTTCCGCAGCGTGACGGTGAGGCCGCGCTGGCGGAGGCGCGAGCTCATCGCGCGAGCGAGGTCGTCCGGGCCGACGACCTCCTTCGCGTCCACGCTGTTGGGCACCTCGCCCGTCGGGACGAACGGGAGGCTCGCGTACTCCGGTCCGGGGACCCACTTCTTCACGATCTTCTTCGCCTGAGCGATGGTCGACGGATCGGGCAGCGTCGGGCCGGAGCCCACGTCTCGCATGTGACCGCGCACGACGTCGCTCATCACGAGCGTGAAGACGGGCGCTTCGCCCGCCGCGCGTGCGAGGCCGCCGCCCTTGATGCGCGAGAGATGCTTGCGCACCACGTTGACGTCTGCGATGGGCGCGCCGCTGACGAGGAGCGCATGCGTCAGCGCTTGCTTGGTCCGCAGCGTGATGCCGTCGGAGGGCGCGCACACGAGAGACGAGGCGCCGCCCGAGATGCAGACGAGCAGCGACGGAGCGCGCGCGGCGAACTCGAGGCACTGGTCCGCCGCGTCGAGGGAGCGGGCGTCGGGTACGGGATGGCCGGAGCGGAGGACCTCGAGGCCGAGGTCGTCGACGTCGTCCGCGGTCACGATGAGAGAGTGCGTGATGTGAGGCTCCCAGGCGAGGAGCGCGCCACGCGCCATCGCGGGGGCGCCCTTGCCGATCGCGAGGAGGTGGATCTCCATCTCGGGCACGAGGTCCACGAGCGCAGCCGAGACTCGCGCCATCGGGTGGACCTCCGCGAGCGCCGCGTGAAGGAGCATGTCGAGGTTCACCGGCGCTCCTCGTAGTCGACCACGTGGCCGTAGAAGATCTGCTGCCAGCCCAGCGTCAGCGAGACGAAGCCCGCGGGCGCGCCCTGGCCTGCGAGTGACGCGTCCGTCCAGCGAAGACCGGCGTGGAGGCCGAGCATCGGACCGGTCGCGGTGGTGAAGAACGGCAGCTCGAGGCCGAGGCCCGCCTGAAACGCGCGCGTCGTGCTCCGCGACCGGGGCTCGGGGTCGTGCAGGAACGCGACGCCGACCTCGAGCGCCGCCGAGTCGATCAGCATGTCCAGACGCGGATGGCCGAGCTCGCGCCCGAGCGCCCAGCGCGACACGAACAGCGGCCTCAGCTCGATCCCGGTCGCCAGCACGCTTCCGCCCCCGGCCTCGACGGTGCCGAAGAGTCCGGCCGTCTGCAAGTACCGAAGTCGAAGATCGCCATCGAAGCGTGGATCGGCCGCGCCCGCCCCGGCGGCCCCGCCCGATCCGCTCACCGCGACGCCAGCGGAGGCCGCGATCGCCACATCGCCGCTCAGGCGCCCGTACGCGGCGTCGACATCCGCGTAGAACGGGATCATGTCGTGAGCGCAGCGGCGATCTCGTCGCGAAGCTCGGGGGCGATGATCAGCCGAACGCGCGACATCACTTGCCCCGCGAGGCGCGCCAGCAGGAAGGACACGTCGCTCAGCGGACGCGCGGGCCCCTTCTGGAAGACGACCGTGAGCGGCTCCGCCTCCGCGCCGAAGGGCGTGTCGGCCGCGACGTCGAGGCCGACGTAGAGGTTCGGGTCGAGGCCGTGCTTCTTCGCGATGTCCTGCGCCACCGCGAAGGCCTGCACGCGGCCCTCGGGCAACGCCTGCTCGCCGAAGAGCTCGTACGTCTTGAAGAGACGGCGCGCGCGGACGCGATGCGCGATGTCGGCGAGGCGCGTGTCCTTGTCGTCTTCCCAGGCGCGCATCGCAACGGCGAGGACGTTGTCGTCGAGCTCGAGGTAGTCGGAGAGCTCGACCTTCTGACCGTGCGCCGCGAGCTGGATCGCGCGCGGCGTGCCCTCGAGACGCATGCCGTCCGCGAGGAGCGAGGTGGCGTGCGCGAGCACGGTGCGGATCATCCACTCCGCCGAGCGCGTGGCCTTGTGCAGGTAGACCTGCTGGAACATGAAGAGGCGCGCGAGGAGGAAGGCCTCGATCGCGGGCAGGCCCTTCGCGCCGTCGATGGCGAGGCTCGGCGCCTTGCCCGGCTGCGCCGCTCCGAAGCGGAGGGAGCGAAAGAGCCAGTCGAGATCGAACACGCCGTAGCGGACGCCCGTGGAGTGCGCGTCGCGGAGGAGGTAATCGCAGCGATCGACATCGAGGGTGCCCGCGACGGCGCGCGCGAGGTACGGGAGCGAGTGCTCGCCGCGCACGAGCCCCGCCACGCGCTCCGGGAGCGACGGATCGACGGAGACGAGCACCTCGTTCACGCCCGTCGAGGGATCGAGGACGATGCGCTCCGTCCACTCCTCGTGATGCGGCGAGCCCGCGATCGCCTCCTCGAAGAGGTGGGAGAGCGGACCGTGTCCGACGTCGTGGAGGAACGCGGCCGCGAGCGCCTCCTGCGCGCGCTCGCTCGTGAGCTGCTGCCAGAACGGCAGATCGCCGTGGATCTGGCGGAGGCGCGCGATGAGCTTGCTCATGACGTGGGCCGCGCCGATGGCGTGGGCGAAGCGCGTGTGCTCCGCGCCCGGAAAGGCGACCGACGCCACGCCGAGCTGCTTGATGCGGCGAAGACGCTGCAGCTCCGGCGTGTCCATCAGCCGGGGGATGAGCTGCTCTTCTTCCGACTCGAACGACACGAGGCCATGCACGGCGTCGCGAAGGATCATGGCGATCTCCAGGTACCGACCGAACCATCGTCTCCGAACACGCGGACGCCGAGGCCGGGGCGGCGGCCGACGTGCGCCTCGCGCTTGGCTTGAACCGTCTTCGCGCCGAGCGTGCGCTCGAAATGCCAGAGCGTGTTGAACACGCCACCGTCGTCGTTGCCGATCGCCCAGGCGAGCGGCTCGGTCGGCTCGACGAGCTGCAGCGTGTTGCTCTCCAGCTTCACGACCGGCGGCGTCATCTCGGGCGTCGTCATGCCGGCGACCTGTTCGACCGTGATCGAGGCCTTCTCACGGAGGAGCCGCGCGCGGGCGGTGGCGATCGCGACGGGGCTCTTGTCGCAAATGATGGCGCGTCGCTTCAGCGCGTGCGCCGCCACCGCCGTCGTGCCGCTGCCGCCGAAGCCGTCGACGACGAGGCTCCCCTCGTCCGTGGCGCACGCAATGATGCGCTCGAGCAGCGCGCGCGGCTTCTGCGTCGGATATCCGGTGCGCTCGGAGGTCGCGGCATGACGGAGCGGCGGCACGTCCGTCCAGAGCGCGTCGATGCGGCGCTCCCGGCACCAGACGCCGTCCTCGTCCTTGCGGAGGAAGTACTTGATGTACACGCGACCGCTCGCGGTACGGTGGATGCGGCCCTCCTTCTCGAGCTTCGCGATCGAGAGGTCCGTGTAGTCGCCTCGCGGCGCGCTCGTGAACGGCCGTCCCTCGTCGTCCCAGCGGATGGCGCTCTCCTCGATCGGCTCGAGGCGCGTGGGCGGGTGGAGGATCGCCTTCTCGCGTCCGTAGACGACGATCGTGTCGAGCGTGCGCCCGAACTGACCGCTCGTGGCCTGGCGTCCGAGGTTCGGCGCGCGACGCCAGATGATCTCGTTCACGAACGCGTCGCGTCCCATGATCTCGTCGAGCACGTTGCGAACGAGGTACGCCGCGCGCCAGTCGAGGTGCACCCAGATCGTGCCGCGCGGCGAGAGGAGGCTCGTCAGCGCCTCGATGCGCGGCGCGAGCATGTCGAGGTATGCGCCGATCGCCCATTTGTCTTCGTACGCGAGGTTCCTTCGCGCGCGACCGTCGGCGGGACCATCGAGGCGTGCCTCCGCGACGTAGTCGCGATCCGACGAGTAGGGCGGATCGACATAGACGCAATCGACGGTGCCGGGCTCGATCGTCGACGTGACATCGAGGTTGTCGCCGTGAACGATACGGTGGGACAAACCGCTCGCGCCGCGACCCGACCTCTCGAGCACCTTGATCTCGGGCATGGACGCTGCGCTTTTCACCCGCGTTTCGAGCGGCTTTTCGCGCTCTTCGCTTCGCCAGAGCCTCCCTGCCCACTGAAGACGAAGCCCATCGCCGTCTCTGTTCTTGCGCGCCGCCAAGACAGCGCCCATTGTGGCATGAAAGAGCACTTTTCGACGTTGCGAAAGAGGGAAATAGGGTCAGCGGCACTGGAAGTATCCGCTAACCTTCTCTTCTGTGTTGGCCCCAAAGTCTGTCCGGCCGCGCGAACGCGAACGCGAACGCCTCGCTTTGACGGAGATCCTGAAGGCTCTTCCTCCGACGGAGCTCGAGTCGCTGGTCTCTCGTCTGGGCGTTCGCATCGATGCGGCGAAGAGACTCGATCCGCCCGCGCAGGTCGCGCGCGCGCTCGTGGCCTTGCCCGAGCTCCGCGAGCCGAACCGTCTTCCGCAGGCGAGCGTCGAGCTGCTCCACCGTGTCGCTGAGGCACGTGGCCTCCTCCTCGTGACGTCCGTGCCGCCGGCGCTCCAGCCGCTCGCGGAGCGCGGGATCCTCTTTGCGCGCGCGATCAGCAAGAGCGAGTTCGAGCTCATTCTTCCGCCCGCATATCTCGTGCAGCTCCGCTCGTGGGAAGGCGAAGACCCGCGCGGCATCCGTGCGCTCCTCGCCCAGGCGCCGTTCGAGACGGTGAGCGCGATCGCGGGCCACTACCTCGGTCGTCCCGCCACGCCTCCCATCGCGCTCTCGCTCGAGACGGCGTGGGAGACGCTCGGCGATAGCGTGAAGCTCGGCGCCGAGATCGACAAGCTCTCCGCCACCGAGCGCCGTGTGCTCGAAGGCGTCGAGGAGCTCGGCGGCGAGGTGGACACGGAGGAGCTCCTCGAGCTCGAGCGCGAACCGCTCCGTCTCCGCACCGCGTCGGGCGCCACACCGTCGCGTCGAGGGGTCGGCTTCTCACTCGAGCGCCGCGGCCTCCTCATTCCCGTACATCCGAATCGCCATGTCGTGCCGACCGAGGTCGGCCGCATCATCGGCGCGGGACGCACCGCGGAGCGCGAGGCTCGTCGCGAGCAGGTGAAGGCCTTCGTGGTCGAGGGCGATCACGCGCCTCGCCGCGCGCGCTTCTCGCAGGATCCGGCCGTGCTGGCGACCGCGCTCGCGCTCGCCGCGCGCGAGCCCGGCAACGAGGTACGGGCCGGCATCGGTACTCCGAAGTCGCTCGTGGCGAAGCTCGCGACGCGCTTCGGTCGCGACGCGAATCACGTCGCGCTCCTCTCCGCGCTCTCGCGCGCGACGGGCCTCTGGGACGCGTCCGCCACGAACCCGAGCTCCCCGCCCGGCTCGTTCGAGCTCCGTGAGCTCTCGGAGCAGCTCTTCACCGCCTGGCGCCGCGGCGGCGCCTGGGACGAGGCCCGCCCCGAGCCCGAGATGCTCCGCCTCCCGACGGAGCAGCGCGACTCGAGCGCGAGCAGCGTCGTGCGCGAGCTCGTCCTCTCTGCGGTACGCGAGCTCGGCGAGAATCGCTGGATCCCGTGGCCGTCGCTCGAGCGCTACCTCGCCTCCGATCCACGCATCGAGGGCATCGGTCGCCTCCTCCGTCGCTGGGCGGAGCGCGTCAGCACGCCCGATCCGGATCCGATGGTCGTCGCGCGTCGCATCGTGCTCGAGAGCCTCCCCGCGCTCGGCGTGATCGACCTCGGCGAGGACGATCCCGAGGAAGACAGCGAAGACAAGGGGCCGCGCCTCGCGCTCCGCCTCACCCCGCGCGGTCGCGCGCTCCTCGCGACGAACGCGAACGCGGCGCAGGCGAGCGAGGATCCCTCGAAGTTCCTCGACACGCACGTCCTCCGGCTCGGCCAGGAGGCGAAGGTCGCGGCGGTGCTCTCGCTCTACGGCTTCGTCGATGTCGGGCGCGTCGGAGAGGCGCTCGACCTCATCGTCGCGCCGCAGACGCTCGCGCGCGCGCTCTCGGCCGGCTTCGAAGCGGACTCGCTGCGCACCCGGATCGAGGCGATCGCGCCGCTCCCCGAAGGTCTGTCGCGCACGCTCCAGCAGGCGAGCGTCGTCGTCGGTCGCGGTACGTTCACGGCCGCCGCGGGCTTCCTCTGGGTCGAAGACGCGAACGTGCGCGAGCTCCTCCGCACCCGCCGCGCGACCGCGGAGCTCTTCGTCGATCCCTCGCCGCCGGGAGGTCTCCTTGTGGCGGCGCAGGTCGACATGGATCGCCTGGCGCGGCGCTGCCGCTCCGTCGGCGTGGAGCTCGTCGCCGACGGACAGATCGTCCGCGCGCGTCAGGGCACGCCGCCCGCCGCCTCCGGCGAGCGCCGCCGGACCTCGTCGGCACGGATGCCCAAGATCAAGACCTCGGGCTGACGGTCTCGGTTAATCTGGGCTCGTGCCCACGAAGACCCTCCTCGCTTCATTGCCGTACCCCGCGCTGATGAAGGAGCGGCTTCGCACATTCGCGATGCTCGACGTCATCCTCGCGCCCGACATGCGCCACTTCGAGTTTCATCCGAAGTGGGGCAAGGGCGAGGTCGTCGGCGCGTACAAGGACGGCGAAGGCAACGAGCTCTTCGTCTGGTTCACGAAGGACGGCGCCGTGCTCCGCGGCTTCGATCACGATCTGCCGGCGACGAAGGACGCGTTCAAGGGCCTGCCCGCGAAGCTCGAGGCCGCCTCGAAGGAGCCGGCCTTCGGCGAGGAGGTGACCTTCGTCTGCTGGGCTCCCGGCAAGGACGGTGACTGGACGGCGGGCAAATCGCCGAAGAAAGACGGCTCCGCCGGCCTCCTCGCCCCGTTCGGTCGCAACTTCGTGAAGTGGGCGACGGCGATGTACGGCGTCGAGATCGACGGCGGGGTGCTCGACCGCATCTGGAACGGTCTCCCGCTCGATCGAATCGCGATCGCGAAGCTGAACCCCGACTACGACGAGAAGGCGATCAAGGCGGAGGCCAGGCTCCTCGGCTGGAAGGTCGACTTCAGCGGCGCGGCCCCGCTCCCGCGGCAGAAGTCGCTCCCGCTGCCCAAGCCTGGGACACCGCCGGGGCCGAAGGCGAAGAGCTTCGGCGAGGCGGAGTTCGTCGTGCGGGTGTTCCGAGACGAGGTGAAGATGGTCATTCACCAGAGCGAGGTCGTCGCGCGCGCGAACGTCGACGTGTACGGCGAGATCTTCGACTGGGTGAAGGCGCGCCTCAAGAAGGCGCAGCGCACCGGCGTGTGACGTTCAGTCGTTCGCGGCGCCGGCGGCGATCCACGCGCGGATCTTGGAGCGCTTCTTCTCCGAGAGGAGCTGGCTGCCGCTCGTGTCCGCGGAGTCTTCCGGCGGCGGCATCGAGGTCCCGCACTCGCCGGGGCAGCTCGCGAGCTGCGCCTGGGTGCCGTCGATCTTGCGCATGACGAGGCTGTTATCGGGATCGCCCGGGAGGATCAGCTTCGTGCCCTTGAAGTACGTGCTGTCCGTGTTGATCAGCTTCTTGTACGTGACGTCCTTGTCCGACGGGCTGATGTAGACGCCGCGCGGCGGCCCGCTCTTCGGATCGGAGGCCTCGGTGTTTGCGCCGTGACAGCCCGTCAGCGCGCAGTTCTGCTGGAGGATCGGGTAGACGTCCTTCGCGTAGGTCGGCGTGGCGGCAGGTGCAGGCGTCGTGTCGTCGGAGGACGAGCAGGCGACGACGAGACCGGCGGCGAGCGAGGCGAAGAGAGCGAGGCGCACCAGGGGATGCTACCAGAGAGACGATCGAGTTAGATCCGATCGTCGATCCAGTCGGCCCAGCCCCTCCGGAGCTTCGTCTCGGCGACCTTTCCGCCGCGGAGAAAGAGCTCCGTCGGCACGGCGCGACCGTTGTAGCGACTCGCCATGGAGAAGCCGTAAGCGCCGGCGTCGAGGATCGCCACGTGCTCGAACGGCTCGTCCGGCATCGCGTGCCACCCGAAGTCGTCGGAGCTCTCACAGACGGGTCCGACGACGCGCATCTGGACCTCCATGCCCTGGCCCGAGGTCTTGATGGGGACGATGCGGTGGAAGGCCTGGTAGAGCGCGGGGCGCATGAGGTCGTTCATGCCCGCGTCGATCATGAGCCAGCGGCGATCGGGCGCGACCTTGTGCTGGATGACGCGAGCGACGAGCACGCCCTGCGCGCCGACGAGGGCGCGGCCCGGCTCGCAGAACAACGCGAGATCGTCGAGGCCCATCTCCGTCTTCAGCGCGCGGACCTCGCGGATGAAGTCCGCCGGCTCGACGGGGCAGCCCTTGCCGTAGTCGATGCCGAAGCCGCCGCCGGTGTCGACGAGCTCGAGCGCGAACTTCGGCCGGAGCGACCTCGCGATCTCGAAGACCTTCCGCGCGGACGAGAGATAGGACTCGATGGCGGTGAGCTGCGAGCCCGCGTGGGCGGCGACGCCGACGAGCTTCACGTGGGCCGCGTTCGCGAGGAGGACCTCGACCGCCGCGTTCAGCGTGGAGAGCGGGATGCCGAACTTCGCGTCGTCGTGGCCGGTGGTGATGTGCTTGTGCGTGTCGATGACGTCTTCGTCGACGCCGGGGTTGATCCGCAGCGTGACGCGCGCGACCTGGTTCTTCGCCCTGGCGCGGGCGGCGAGGCGCTGGATCTCCTCGACGCTCTCGACGTTGATCGCGCGGATGCCCTTGCCGTCGAGGCCGAGCGCGAGGTCGAGCTCGTCGTCCGACTTCGCGACGCCGCTGTAGATGATCTTGTCGACCGGGATACCGCACCGGTTCGCGAGCACGAGCTCCGGCCCGCTGACCACGTCGGCGCCGCAGCCCTCCGCCGCGAGGGCGCGGATGACGGGGCCCGCGCTGTTGGCCTTCACGGCGTAGGCGACGAGGTGTGACGCCCCTTCGAACGCGAACTCGATGGCGCGCGCCTCGGCCGCCATCGCGTCGAGATCGTAGACGTACGTGGGCGTACCGACGCCTTCGAGCCTGGTCAGAGGCTCGAGGGGGATGCCGTTCAAGCACAGAACGCCGCCTGCGTCCCTGGAAGTCGCCGACTTTCGCATCATTTCTGACGTGCTTGTCGCACGGCGGAGAGGGCTTGCCAAGCCGGGCGGCCGGAGGGATGCTCCCGCCCAAACCATGCCCATTCGTCGTGCGAAGCTCGTCTGTACCCTCGGGCCGGCGTGCAACTCGCTCGAGGGTTTGAAGTCGCTCATCGACGTGGGGATGGACGTCGCGCGCCTCAACTTCTCGCACGGCTCGCACGAGGAGCACGGCGGTCAGTTCGCGCGGCTGCGCGAGGCGTCCGCCACCAAGAACAAGCCCGTCGCCGCGCTGCAGGACCTGTGCGGTCCGAAGATCCGCACCGGCACGTTTCCGGGGAACTGGGACCTGAAGACGGGCGCCGAGATCGACCTCATCGAGGGCGACGGCGTCGGCGACGAGTCGAAGATCTACATCCAGTACGAGGGCCTCGCAGAGGACGTGCACGTCGGCGACCGCGTCATGTTCGACGACGGCCGCATCGTGATGCACACGATCGCGTCCGGCAAGGACCGCATCCGCGTGAAGGTCACCCAGGGCGGCGGCATGCGAAATCGCGTCGGAGTGCACCTGCCGACGAAGACGATGCGCATCTCTCCCCTCACGGAGAAGGACAAGAACGACCTCGGCTTCGGCCTGTCGCTCGGCGTCGACTACGTCGCGCTCTCGTTCGTGCGCCGCGCGGACGACATGCGGCTCGTGCGCGAGATCTGCCAGGAGTGGGGCAAGCCCACGCCCGTCATCGCGAAGATCGAGACGCCAGAGGCGATCGAGAACCTCGAGAGCATCATCGCTGCGTCCGACGGCGTGATGGTCGCGCGCGGCGACCTCGGCGTGGAGTTCCCGCCCGAGCGCGTGCCCGTCATCCAGCGGCAGATCCTGCTCGTGGCGCGCCGCGTCCGGCGTCCCGTCATCGTCGCGACGGAGATGCTCCAGTCGATGACGAAGAGCACGCGCCCTACCCGCGCCGAGGCGAGCGACGTCGCGAACGCGGTCTTCTCCGGCGCCGACGCGCTCATGCTCTCGGGCGAGACGGCCACCGGCGATCACCCGAACGTGGCCGCGGGCATGATGAGCGCGATCGCGATGGAGGCGGAGAAGTCGCCCTTCTTCGAGCCCGCGCCCTACGCGACGCGCGCGACCAACGTGGCGGAGGCGATCGCGCGCGGCGCGGTCAACACGGCGCGCGAGATCGGCGCGAAATTCCTCGTCGCCTTCACCGAGTCGGGCTCGAGCGCGATGAACGTGTCGCTCGCGCGCCCGCCGGTGCCGATCATCGCGTTCTCGCCGAACGCGATGACGCGGCGGCGCATGGCGCTCCTCTGGGGAGTCATCCCGCGCGAGCTCCCGCAGCTCACCGACACCGACGCGCTCGTGGACTGGGTCACGGGCGATCTCATGGCGAACGGTCTCGCCTCGCCGGGCGAGCGTGTCGTCATCGTCTTCGGCGCTCCGCTCGGCGTCTCCGGCTCCACCAACTCGATCCGCGTACACGTCATCGGCTGATGCTGCCGCGCTGGCTGCGAGCGCTCATCGTCGTGGGGATGGGGGCCTTCTTCCTCCTCGGTCCGATTCACCCCCAGGTCTTCCTGGGTCCGGCGCGCTCGAACGAGGCGCCGTGGCGCCCGATGCAGTGGCACATGTATCACTCGGTCGGCCTCGACAACTGCCAGGGCGAGTTCTGGGCCATCCGCGACGGGAAGCGGTTCGACTACACGAAGCGCGAGCTCGAGAAGGCGCTCCCGCGCGTTCGCGGCGGCGGCAACAGCCGCTGGGATGCTGGCCGACACGTGCGCCGCTTCGACGTCGTCTGGAACAACAAGAACGACGTCACGGAGATGGCGAAGCTCGTCTGCGACCGCGAGCCCGATCGCACGAACGCCGAGGTCCACGTCTACGCGCGCTGCGCGCCGAGCTATCCGGGCGGCCGCTGGCAGGAGATACAGGACGGCTCGAAGAACCTGTGCCCTCATGAGTGAGGCGTTCGAGGAGCGCCTGCGACGCTGGGAGACGGCGATCGCGGACTACCCGGGCTCGACGCGCGCGGTCGGGCTGATGCGCATCGGCATCGCGCTCGTGGCGTGGGCCGAGCTCGGCGGAGAGGTCGGTCCGCGCGACGTGGGCTGGCTCCTCGGGCTCTTCTTCTACGCGACGACGGCGCTGATGCTCCTCGGCGTGCTCGCGCAGCTCTCCACCTTCGCGGCGGCGGTCGCGATGTGGCTCGTGATCCAGCGTGTCCCGGGCACGATGCACCATCACACGTACCTGATGGCGATGGCGACGACGTGCCTGTCGCTGACGCCGTGCGGCCGCTCGTTCTCGATCGATCGCTGGCTGGCGGTGCGAAAGGCGGAGAAGACCGGCGCGAAGCCGCCGGCGGAGGAAGGCAACCTCTGGGCGCTGCGGCTCATCTGCCTGCAGCTCTCGGCCGTCCTCTTCTGGGGCGGCTACAACAAGCTCACGCTCGGCACGCAGTCGCTCCAGATCGGGTTCATCAGCGGCGACCGTCTCGAGCAGACGCTCCTCTACTACCACTCGCTCCCGGTGCACGGACCGAACTGGATGTCGGGCATCTTCGCGGTGCTGGGCGCGGGAGTGACGTTCTTCGAGCTCTTCGCGGGCGTCGGGTTCTGGATCCCCTGGGCGCGGAAGTGGTGCGTCCTCGGGTGCCTGCTGATGACGACGTCGTTCCAGATCCTGCTCAACGTCGGCACCTTCGGGCTCCTCGCCGCCGTGCTCTATCTGTCGTTCGTTCCGCCCGAGCGCATCCACCGCCTCGTCGACGAGCTGTTCGCCTCATGAGCCCGAACGTGCGCTTCGGCATCTTCGTCGTGCTCGGAGCGTTCTTCCTGCTCGGGCCGATCGAGACGCAGGTGTTCCTCGGCCCGGCGCGCAGCGTGAAGCGGCCGTACCTGCCGATGCACTGGCACATGTACCACGGCGTCGGCGTGGGCTTCTGTCAGGCTCAGCTCTACGCGGAGCGTGACGGCGTGCGCGTCGCGCTCACGAAGGACGAGGTCTCGAAGGCGGTAGGGCGCGGCTCTCCACGCTCGAGGAAGCGAAGCGAGCGCTTCAACGTCGGCAAGAAGGCGCGCGCCAACGATCTCCTGCTCCCGAACGAGGGCGAGCTCGCCGACGTGGCACGGGCGCTCTGCGCGGCGGAGCCGAACCAGGCGACGGCCGACGTGCGGGCCCAGATGCGCTGCTCGCCGCCGGCCCCGAGCGGCCCGTGGCGCATGGTCGAGGACGGCGAGGCGAACCTCTGCGCGCGCCGGAAGTGGAACCCCGGAGTCCCGTTCAACGAGCCGCCGAGCGTGACCATCGATCCGCTGACGGGCGAGGAGCCGGCCGAGGGCTCGGAGCCGGCGGAGCAATGAGCGAGTCCGCCTTCGAGCGCCTCCGCGGCTGGGCGGTCGAGTATCCCGGGTCGACGCGCGCGGTCGCCTCGATGCGCGTCGGTCTGACGCTCCTCGCCTGGGGCGAGCTCGGCGAGGCGGTGCAGCCGCACAAGACGAGCCCGCTGCTCTCCGTCTTCTTCTACGCGTCGTCGTTCCTCTCGCTGGTCGGCTATCGCGCGGCCTGGACCACGTTCGCGGCGGGCCTGGCGTACATGCTGGTCCTGGTCTTCGTCCCGAACCAGATGCTGCACCACACGTACCTGCTCGCGGTCTCGACGATGCTCCTCGCGATGACGCCGTGCGGGCGTTCGCTGAGCATCGATCGCCTCCTCGCGGTGCGGCGCGCGCGTGCCGCCGGCGCTCCCCTGCCCGAGGAGCACGGCAACCTCTGGGCGCTGCGTCTCATCGCGCTGGAGCTCACCGCCGTCTTCTTCTGGGGCGGCTACAACAAGATCACGTTCGGCACGCAGCACCTCCAGACCGCGTTCCTCACGGGCGACCGCATCGAGCAGATCCTCGTCTACTACTACAGCGGCCTCCCGGTACAGACGCCGGGCTGGGCGAAGCTCGGGCTCGCGCTGATGGGCACCGGCGTCGTGGTCTTCGAGATGGCGGCGGCGATCCTGCTCTGGATCCCGAAGTACCGCCTGAAGGTCCTCGCAGCGTGCGTGGTGATGACCTCGTGCTTCCAGGTCGCCCTCGCCATCCGCGCGTTCGGGCTCCTCAGCTACGTGCTCTATCTCGCCTTCGTCCCGCCGGAGCTCGTTCACCGCGCCTTCGACCGGCTGCTCGGATCAGGGAAGGACGCGGACCGTCCCGGAGACGTCGAGGAAGACACCCGAGCATGAAGGACCGCCGCCGAGGAGCTCCGAGGTGAGCACCTTCATCTCGTAGTCACCGGCCGGAGTGCCCGGCTTGATCTTCAGCTTGATGGTGTCGACCTTGCCCACGCCGGCGCCGGCGCTGCACCCGGCCGGGGCGCTGCCCGGACCGAACGCCTGCCACGAGACGAAGGCGAGCGTGGGGTCCGTGAACGACGGCCCGGTCGCGCGCTGAACGCACGACGGCTGGTCCTCGGCGTTCGCGAGCTCGAACTTCGCGGGGTCGACGTCGAACGTCGCGGTCGCGTAAGACGACGTGCCGCACGCCTCGGAGCGGAGGAGATGCACCTCGAGCTCGACGACGTCGCCGGCGTGGCCCTCGGCGTTCTCGATGCAGATGACCGGCCCCGCCGGCGCGCTCGGTCCCTGGCAGTGGAACGCGATCGAGCGCGGGGGCGGCCCGGCGTCCTGGGCCGGCGGGGCGCTGGCGTCGGCGGGCACGTTGCCGGACGACGAGGAGGAGCTCGACGAGCTCGACGAGCTGGTCGTCTGTGCGCCCGAGGAGCCCGAGGAGCTCGAGGAGCTCGAGGACGGAGCGCCGGGCGCCGGGGCGCTCCCCGAGCTCGAGCCCGAGAGCACGACCTCGGGCTGACCGACGCCGTCGCTGCGCTCCTCGCTGTCGCCGCAAGCGACGACGGCCGCGGACGCGAGGAGAGACACACCCAGAAGAAGCTTCGTAGCGGAGATGTTCATGATGACCACCCCTCGAGCAGCGTCCGTGCCGCGGGCGCCGTCACACGAAATCCGGCACTTTACCGGGCTTTTTGCGTCAATTCCCCCGAACGGGTGTCGTCGGAGATGCGGCCTGTATCGCGAGACACCCGAGACACCGCGTGTATCGGGCGTGGGCCAAATAGCGAGAGGGCCGGGAGCGCTCTTTCGAGTGCTCACCGGCCCTTCGACTCAGCCCGTCGCGTTCAGCGACGTGCTCGTATCACTCCTCGCCGCCGCCGCCGCCACCACCACCGCCCAGGGGACCCTGGCCGAAGATGTTGCCGATCTGGCGCATCGCATCGAGGAGGCCGATGTAACGGCGGGCTTCCTTCGCCGCCGCGTCGTCGATGACGCCGGGCTGGCCGTTCGTCATCGACCAGGTGTTCTCGCCCGTCGCGCTCGTCGAGTCGACCTGCCAGGCCTTCGCGCCGAGCTCGTTGGCGCGCTGGATCATGCGGGACGCGATGCCCCTCTCGACCGCGCCGCGGCCGGGCATGGTCTCGGTGCCGTACTGCTGCGCGGTGTAGCGGATGCCGGTGATCGGGTCGCGGAAGCCAATCGGGTTCGCGATCGCGGGGCCCGCATCGCCGTCCGCCTTGATGCGCATCTTCTGGGCCATGACCATGTCGGTCGAGAAGCGGGAGTAGATCATCGTGTAGATGCCGCTCGCGAGCTGGTTCGAGTAGCCCATGTTCGGGAACACGATGCCCTTGGTGCCGTTGCGGTTGATGGCGTTCGCGTCGGGGTTGATGATGTCGAGCGAGACGATCGACACACCGTCGTTCGCGAGGCTCGGCGCGACCGTCTCCCAGTCCTCCGAGAGGATGCCACCGATGAGGCGGTCGAGGCCGTCCGGGGTGTCCGTGCGGAAGCTGATGTACGGGTCACGGCCGTCGAGGGTGTTCTCGCGGGAGACCGTCGAGAGCGTCGGGCGGGAGTCGACGAGCTCGCGGAGGGCGAGCGCGTGCTCCTCGTCGAAGCCGGCGTGCGCGGGGTAGTGCTGGTAGTCCCAGGAGCCGCCGAGCGTGTTGTCGAAGTCGATGCCGACGTAGCGGCCGTCGACGATGCCGATGTTACCGACCACGGCGCCGACTTCCTTCGCCTCGGAGTCCGTGAGGACGTCCATGATGGGCTGCGCGCCGGCGCGGGTGGAGGTGCGCTTCAGGGAGTCCGCACCGTAGCCGTAGTTACCCGGCTCGACGTGCATGAGGGAGCGCTGGAGGAACTTGAACATCTCGCGCGAGGCCATGAGGGCCGGACGCTCCTGGTTGTCGTCCTCGAGATCGCCCGGCTGAGCGCGGCCGATGTCGGTGGTCGTCGACCAGTGGTAGGCGCGCATACGAGCGAAGGTGTTGTTCGCGATGCCGCCCGGGAGGCTCCACCACGCGAACTCCTTGTTCTGGCGGCGGAAGTACGACCAGGGGTACTTCGCGTCGAAGCTGCGAATCACGTTCATCGTGATTTCGTAGACGTCAGCGCCGGAGTCGAACATCTTGCCGTGGATGTAGCCGCCGCGGCTGTAGTCCTCGGCGTAGCGGTAGTGCCAGCGGATGAGCGGGCGGTTGTTCTCGTCGAGACCGCGCCAGCGGACACCGTCAGCGCCGATCGGGATGGTACCGACCCCCTTCAGCTTGAAGCTGATCGGGTCGCTCTTCATGTCCTGGTAAGCGAGGTGGTTCTTCGGCGAGGACGAGCAGACCTGCTTGTGGACGATGCGCCACTTCGCGCTCGACATCTCCTCGTCCGTCGCCGGGCGGCAGTCGCGGTTCTTGTCGAAGACCTTCGCCTTGACCGCGCCCTGCGTGTAGTGGAGGCCGTAGCCCTTGGTCGTGTCGAGGATGAGGTCCTTCGAGATGCCCTGCGAGAGGGTCTTCACCGCGAAGAGCTGCGCTTCCGCCTCCGGGACCTGCGACGAGTCGAAGGTCTCGAGGACGCGACCGTAGAGGGTCTTCATCGCGTGGACGTCGTAGAGGCCAGCGCCGACGGTCTCACCGAAGCGCTCGATCTGGTACTCCATCGTGGAGGTGTTCGCGAAGTACTCGATGCCGGGGCGGGGCTCGTCCTTGAGCGCGCCCTGCTCGTCATCGGAGAGCGGGTCCATGTAGCGGGGGCCCATGCAGTCGTCGGCGCCGCCCTGACGCGGCTGCGTGCAGGCCTTGGTCGACTTGCCCTCGTTCGTACGGAGCTGCCAGTACTGCGGGGTGAAGTTGAACGAGTCCCAGGAGCTGCCGAAGTTGTGGCGGAGGCCGAGGGAGTGACCGATCTCGTGGAACGCGATGCCCTTGACCGACTCGCGGAGGAGGTCCTGGTAGATCTTCACGCCGCGCTCGATCGGGTCGAGGTCGCCGTAGAGCTTCTTGAAGTAGGGAGCGAGGCTCGCCTGGTAGATGGAGCCGGCGCCCGCGTTCTGGAGGCCGTCCGCGAAGCACACGCCCTTCGCGCCGAGGTTCGCCTGGTACTGGTCCAGGATGTCCTGCATGCGCTCCGGATCCTGGTCCGCGAAGGTCTTGATCGCGTTGTAGACCGAGCTCGACTTGTCCGCCGACTCCTGGAGGATGCGGAAGAGGCCGCGGTTCGCGAGCTCCGTCTTGTACGGCGTGTTCCGGATGTTCTTCATCAGCTCCTGGAGCCGCGCGTTCTCCTTGGCGATGTTCGGACCCGTCGGCGACTCCTTGATCCGCGCGTTGATGGCCTGGATCTGGGCGTCGACGTGCGCCATCTTGTTGAGCTTGTCGGGGTCGTTGCCCGTCGCGAGCTGGATGGCGCGGTGGTTGATGTTCTTGGGCGCCTGCGCGAGCTCCTCGGGCGTCGCCGCCTCGGCCATGCCGCCGACGACCTTGCCGTCCTTGACCTTCTTCGCGTAGTTGGACGCCTGGACGCCCTGGATGAGGTCGTCGATCTTGAGGTCGCCGTTGGCGAGCGCGATGATGTCGCGCTGCTGCGCGGCCGCGGCGGTGGCCGAGCGCATCATGATGGTCGCCGTGACGCCGAGCATCTCGCCGGTGACCGGGTCGCCGCCGATGCTGGCGACGCCGCCGTACGGAGCGCGCGAGGCGTAGGGCCAGTAGATCGCGTAGTTCTTGCGGAGGTCGCCGAGGCGGATGACCTCGCCGGGCTTGCCGCACGACGGGAGGTCGTAGCTGCGGACCGGGTTGTGGCAGGTAGCGACGATGGGGGTGTCCGCGTTCGTCGCCGGGTTGATGTCGACCTTCTGCTCGGACGGGGTGTCGATACCCCAGCCGCCGAACTTCACCATCTGCTTCGACTCGGGGCCGGTGCCGGTGAAGAACTCGGCGTGGCACTCGTCACGCGAGCCGTCGCGCGTACGGCGGCACTCGACTTCGCGGCGGTAGGCGACCGCGACCTTGAAGATCTGGTTCCAGGTGACGGTGTTCTCTTCGATCGGGCCGTCGCCGGTCTTCTTGCCGGACGCATCGGTCGGGTCCGTCAGGTCCTGCGGCGCGTCCGTGTTGAGCCAGTACGCGTTCGTCTTCACCTTGCGGTTACGGACCGGGATCGTGCAGCGGCCGATGTACTCGTCGCACTGCGAGCCGTGCGCGAGGCCCTGCGCCGCGGCGGCCGCGTCGCACTCGTCCGCGATGCCGTTCTTGTCTTCGTCCGCGTTGCTCGAGCACTGCTGGGCGAAGTGGCTCTTCTCCCAGATGTTGTGGATCGAGTAGAACGTCTTCGTGTTCGCGTCGGTGTAGCCGTACTGCGGGTCCCACGCCGTGATCGGCGCGCCGCCGTACTCGCGGTTGAAGTTGTTGCCCGCGTTACCCCAGTTACCCACGACGTCGCGGAAGGCCTTGCTCTCCTCGAACGGCTCGAAGTCCTCGTCGCCCGTGAGACGCTGGAACGACGTACGCGCCTTCACCTCGATCGGGGTGCAGTCGAACGACGTCGTGCCGTTGAAGAAGCCAACGAGCACGCACTCGGGGATGCCGTAGCCGCCGCCCGAGGGCTTGAGCTGGTACTTGTTGGTGATGTCGAAGTAGCCGTTCTGGACCTCGAAGTGGGGGCGGTCCTCGTCGTTCTCGTCCGTCTGCGAGTAGTCGATGGCGGTCACGCCTTCGTCGCCGCCGAAGACCCAGCTCGTGTCGCCGGAGGTCGACTCGGCCATGTTCTTGGACCAGTCGACGCGCATGTACTCGCGCTTGTACCAGGGGCGATCACTCGAGTTCTCCTCGATGACGTTCTGCTCCTCGCCCGTGGCCGAGTTGTAGGAGCGGCGGATGTCGAAGTGACCCGAGATCTTGAAGGCCGCGACGATGGTGCCGGTCGGCTTCGTCGGGAACTCCCACTTGCCCGGGGAGACCTCCTTGCGGGGGATGCCGCGGTTATCGGCGCCCGGAGACTCCTGGTAGGAGCGGCGCGCGAAGAGCATGTCCTCGGTGACCTCCCAGCGAACGCGCTCGATCGCGGAGGCGCCACCGATCGCGCCGACGTGGCTGTCCGTGTTCGCACCGCTGTCGATGTTGAACGCCTTCGTCCGGAACTCGGGGTCGTCCCGGTAGTCCTCCAGGTTCGGACCGAGGAAGAACGACTTCGCCAGGGCGCCCTGCTGGACGCGATTGATCGGATCGCGTTCCTCAGCACACCCGGAGATCAGTCCCGAAGACCCGCAGACAGAGAAGACGAGGGCGGCGAGCGCACCACGTCCGAGCCACTTCGATTCCATGGGCCGGGCCTCTAGCAAGAGGCGCGCCTCTCAAATCGCCGCGTTTTTTGGCCTGTTAGGTTTCTTTCGGCGAGCAGACTGTTAGGTCTGCAACGGGGTACCACGGTGTAGGTGGGGGTCGGATCCCCCACCAGTGGTGGGTACATGTAGGCTCGGGTAGGCGCACTCGGAGCGGATCTCTGAACACCTAAGTGCGCGACTTCTGTCGCTCACTTCTTCGTGTACGTGACGCTCTCGGCGTCGCCCGCGACGCAGCCCGCGACGCCGGCGAGCGTGGCATTGGCGCCGGACGGGAACGTGCGCGTCGCGGTGAACGAGGTCGACGTCTTCGTGAAGGAGAAGGTGTCGGCGATGACGGGGTTCGGCGTCGCTTCATCGCACTGGGCCGCCGTGCACGTCCCGGCGCAGGTGGTGGTGGCCGTCGTCGTCGTCGTGATCTTCCCGGCCTCGGGATAGCTCACCGTGATGGCGTTCGAGCGGACGCAATCGCCGCCCGAGTAGAGGGACGCGACCTTGCTCGTGCCGCCGACGGTGAGGTCGATCTCGCCGATGCCCGGCGTCGGCATGGTCGCGGCGAACGCGAGGACGTCCGTGGATCCTCCGCCGTTCGTGCAGGTCCAGGCCGTGATCTTGTACGTCGCGTCGTCCACCGTGGGCGCGGTCGCAACGTCCGCGTCGGCGTCGTGGCCCGCGTCGGCGTCAGCGTCGTGGCCCGCGTCGGCGTCGGGGCCCGCGTCGGCTCCGGCCTCGCTCTCGGGCGTCTTCGCGTCGTTGCCCGAGTCGGCGGGTGTGATGGGCGCATCGGTCTTCCCCGAGTCGGTCGGGGTGACCTGCCCGTCGCTCCTCGGGCGGTCGGAGGCGCTGCCATCGAGGAGCGTGGTGACGGGCGGGCTGCGCGTGTCGTCATCGCCGCACGCGGTGATCGCGGCCGCGGGAACGAGCGCCAGCACGGTAGTGAAGAGGTAGAAGGAGGCTCTCTTGCGGCTCGGCATGGATCCTCCACGGAATACCACGCGCCCCGCGCTACCAGCGAATGGTCGCCGGAAAAGAGTACTGTAGCCGCGCTTGCGGCTCGGCCGGCTTCGGGGCGTCGGGCTTCGGGGCGTCGGGCTTCGTCGCGCTCGGCGTCGCCTCGCCCTTGCCGATGTCGGTGAAGAGGAGGACGATCGCGCCCGCGCCCGCGAGGAGCGCGACGATGAACGAGACGTCGGCCAGCGTGCGCGCCGTGATGCCGGACGACTTGGTGTCCGCGTTCTGGTACGTCTCCTTCTTGTTCTGGTCGCTGTAGTCGCTCGACAGCGAGAACGCGCGCGCGGCCATGACGCCAGTGACGATGAGCGCGACGCCCGAGACGCCGAGGAGCGAGTAGCCGAGGATCGGGCGGAGGTTGTCGTCGCTCGTGGAGAGCTCCTTCTTGTCGTCCTTGGGCTTCTCGCCGCCCGGCGCGCCCGACTTCGCGAGCACGGCCTGCACCTCGATGTTGCCCTTGGCCGGGACGTCGACCTGCTTCTCCGCGGACTGAAAGCCCTCCGCCTCGATCGTGAGCGTGTGGCTGCCCGCCTTCACGCGCACGTCGGTGCCGGTCGCGACCTTGCCGTCGATCGTCGTCTTCGCGCCGGCAGGCGTGACGTTGAGGCGGATGGTGCCGATCTTTCCGCGCGCGTCGGCGAGCGCGTCGCGCGCGCTCGCGAGCTCCTCGGGCCCGGCGCCCGCGTCCTCCTGGAGGAACTTCATCAGCGCGTCTTCCGCGCCGGCGGGATCGTCCGTCTTCAGGCGCGAGATGCCGAGGTTGAGGAGGATGCTCGGGTGCGGGAGGAGCGAGTAGGCCTCCTCGAAGGAGGCGCGCGCGCCGGCCCAGTCTTGCGCTTTGAGCTGCGAGACGCCCTTCTTGAAGGCGGCGCGGGACTTGTCACGCGTGGCCGGGTCGACCTGCGCTTGGTCGCCCTTGTCGGCCCATGCAAGCGAAGGCACGGCGGCGACGGCGAGCGTAAGGGCGAGGCAGACCGATCGGAGCTTCACGCTTCGGCCATGCTACCTGGACTCTGGCGCGATGAGCGAGCCTCGCCTCAAAAGCGCGGCTTCTCGGTGATCCGCGGCTGGTTGCTCGCCTTGGGCGCCGGCGCCGGCGCGGGCGGACGCGGCCGGAACACGGGGCGCGGGCGCGACTGATTCACGGTGACGGGGGCCTTCACGGAGCCGGGCTCGGCGGCCTCGGCGGGTAGCTCGACGTCCTCGGCCGTGATCGTCTGCGCGGGCGCCGGCTCGCCGGGGTCCGCCGCCGGCTCGACCACGGCGGCCGTGGTGTCCGTGACGACGGGCGGAGGCGGCGGGGTCGTGGCGTGCGTGCGCTTCGGATCGGGACGCGAGAGCGCGAACGCGAAGATGCACAGCGCGATCAGCGCGGCAGCGCCGCCGCCCATCAGATAGATGCGCGTGTTCGGGTTCTTCGGGCCGAAGTCGTGGCTCGCCATCGGCGAGATCGTGTGCGGCGCCTCCGTCGGGTGGCTCGGCGGCGGGAACATCGAGTTGAAGTCCGCAGGCGCGCCGGTGGGCGGGAGGTGCTCGTCGTCGCTCGTCGAGTACGGCGCGTCGCGAATGGTCGCGACGTTGCTGCCCCGGAGGATGGCCTCGACCTCGCCCGTCATCACGTTCGGCTTCGAGATCTCGGTCGGCGGCTCGTTGTCGCCCATGCCGTGCACGCCGTGGGGCACGGGCTGCATCGGTCCCGTCACCTGACGCGGGCGGACAGGTCCGCCGTCGAGGCCCGGCGGCGGCACCGACGGTCCGCTGATGAGGCCCTCCGCGCGCGCGAGGATGCGCCACTGACGGAGCACCTCCTGCGCCGTGGCCTGGCGGCCGCGCGGATCGCGCTCGAGGCACTGCATGACGAGCGCGTCGAGCGCCTCGGGGATCGGCGAGAGCACGCAGTCACGAAGCCGCGCGGAGTGCTTCTCGAGCTTGCTCGCGAGGATGGCCATCTGGCTCGGCCCTTCGTGCGGGAGCCGGCCGCTCAGCATCTCGAAGATGACGACGCCGAACGCGTAGATGTCGGCGCGCTCGTCGACCTTGGCGGCGCCGCGGATCTGCTCGGGCGCCATGTACGCGACGGTGCCGATCGACTCGCCGGTGCCGGTGAGACGCTCGGTGTCGAGGCCGTCCATCTTGCAGACTCCGAAGTCGAGGATCATCGCGCGGACCTTGCCCGTCTTCAGCGCGAGGAAGACGTTCGACGGCTTGAGGTCGCGATGGATGATGCCCGCGGAGTGCGCGTCGATGAGGCCGCGAAGGATCTCCTCGCCGAGCCGCGCCACCTCGGGCCACGGCAGCGACCCCTGCGAGCGGATGCGTGCGGAGAGCGGCTCGCCCATGAGCCGCTCCATGACGAGGTAGGTCTCGCCTTCCCCGGTGTCGTTCACCTCGAAGACGCGCGGGACGTAGTCGCTGCGGATCCGCTGTGCGGCCACCGCCTCACGATGGAGGCGGAGCATGAGCGTCTCGTCGACGAAGAGGCGGCTGACGACCTTGACCGCGACCTGATTGCGTTCGTCGAGGTCGGTCGCGGCAAACACCTGCCCCATACCGCCGCGTCCGATGAGCGCGTCGATGCGGAGCTTGTCGTTCAGGATGTCGCCAGGCTTGACCGGCAAAGGACCACTTCGAAGCGTATCAGGCGGCGCCGTTCACCGCTCGCGGAGCTCCCGCTTCAGCACTTTTCCGGTGGGATTTCGCGGAAGTACGTCCAGGAACACGAAGTCTCGCGGGACCTTCGGGCCGGCGAGACGCTCCTTCGTGAACGCCTTCAGCTCGCCCTCGTCGAGCTTCATCCCTTGCCGCGGAACGACGAAGGCCCGGACGCGCTCGCCCCACTCGCGGTCGGGGACGCCGATGACGGCGACCTCGCCCACCGCGGGGTGCTGCTCGAGGACGGCCTCGACCTCCGCGGGATAGACGTTCACGCCGCCGCTGATGACCATGTCCCGCTTGCGGCCCTCGATGAAGTAGCGACCGTCGCGGTCCTTGCGCGCGAGGTCGCCGACGCTGAAGTAGCCGTCGAGCATGCTGTCCGACGTCGCCTGATCGTCCTTGTGATAGCCGGCGACGAGGACCTTGTTCTTCACGAAGAGCTCGCCGACGCCGCCGGGGCCCACGTCATGCTTGCGGTCGTCGACGAGGCGGATGTCGTTGCCGGGCACCGCCTTGCCGATCGTGCCCGGCGCGTCGCGGAGATCGACGGGCTTCGCGAGCGTGACCATGCCCGTCTCCGTCGACCCATACAGGTTGAAGAGGACGTCGCCGAACTCGTCCATGAACTCGTTCGCGAGCGGGCCCGGCAGCGCGGCGCCCGTCGTGAAGACGACACGAAGCGAGCGCGCGTTGTAACGCATGCGCGTCGCCACCGGCAGCTCGAGGATGCGATGGAGCATGGTGGGCACCATCGCCGTGGTCGTGATCTCGTGCTTGTCGACGTGCTGGAGGAACGCCTCCGGCTTGAACTCGTCCATCAGCACGACCGTGTTGCCGAGGACGTGCGCGAACGCGAGGAAGCCGAACGCGGTCGAATGGTAGAGCGGGCACGTGACGAGATGCACGTCGTCGACGCGCATCGTGGTCTCGTTGATGAAGCGCATCGTGGCCTCCATCGTCTCCTTCGGGAACTTCCGGACCGCGCCCTTCGGCTTGCCCGTCGTGCCCGACGTGTAGATGACGACAGCCGCGTCCTCGTCGGCCTTCTCCTTCCTCCTCTCGACGAACCGGGGGGCATCGAGGAGCGCATCGAGGCTCGCGCCCGGCACGAAGACGTTGGCGAGGAGCTCGGGCGAGAGGTGCGGCTTCGCCTCCTCGAGGACGGGGAGGAGGTCCTCGTCGATGGCGATGCCGCGGGCGCCGGAGTGGTTCGCGAGGTACGTGAGCTCTGCCGCCGTCGAGCGCCACGAGATGGCGACGCACGCGGCGCCGATGCGGGTCGCCGCCGTCCCGAGCTCGAGGTGCTCGGGGCGGTTCCTCATCATCACGATGATGCTCTGGCGACGCTGGATCCCGCGCTTCTCTAGCCCGCCGGCGAAGCGGTCGATGCGCTCGTCGAGCTGGGCCCACGTGAAGCGGCGGTCGCGCCAGACGAGCGCCAGTTTGTCGGGCGAGTTGGCGGCGTGGACCCGGTAGATCTTCGACGGGTTCTGCGCGCCGCTCGTCATCACCTTGGCGAGCTCGCGTACGCCGCCGCGATTCAGGGACCAGAGCATGCCGGTCGACTTCGAGAACTGCGCCGCGACCCGGACGCGGTCGCGGACGTCGAGGAAGTCCTTCCACATGGGAGCGAACGTACCAGATAAGCGTGGTTCGCTTCCGCTACCTCCTCTATCCTGGCCGCGGTCTCATGGAGGACGCACGTGAGGATGATCGCGCAGCCGTAACCCTCAAGGTCGGCTACACGCGGCTGAACACCTTCTTCGCGGACTACACGAAGAACATTTCCCGCGGCGGCACGTTCATCCGAACGAACCAGCCGCTCGAGCTCGGGACCGAGTTCATCTTCGAGCTGACCGTCCCCGCCGCCGAGGGCGAGGACGCGGGCGAGCTCAAGATCAAGCTCACGGGTACGGTGAAGTGGATCGTGACGGACGCGGAGGCCACCGCCGAGAAGCCCGCCGGAATGGGCATCCAGTTCGTCTTCAAGGACGACTCCGAGCGCTTGCGCGTGCAGACGGTCGTGGCGGACCTGATGAAAGCGTCGCTCGGCGAGCACCTGGCGCAGAAGCTTCTCAACCGGCCGGCGTGACCCTACGTTGAGGGCATGAACGTACGCCCTCTGCCGATCGCGGGACGCGCCGCGGCGCGCCCGATCGACCCTTCGCTCGACCTCGAGGACGAGATCGCGAAGCTGAAGAAGGAAAAGAACGCGGTCATCCTCGCGCACTACTACCAGGACAGCGATATCCAGGACGTGGCCGACTTCATCGGCGACTCGCTGCAGCTCGCCCAGGCGGCCGCGAAGACGAAGGCCGACGTGATCTGCTTCGCCGGCGTCCACTTCATGGCCGAGACGGCGAAGATCCTGAACCCGGAGAAGATCGTCGTCGTGCCGGACCTCGAGGCCGGCTGCTCGCTCGCGTCCGGCGCGCCGGCGGCGAAGGTGGCGGCCTGGAAGGCGCGTCACCCCGGCGCCTTGCTCGCGAGCTACATCAATTGCTCCGCCGAGGTGAAGGCGATCTCCGACTACATCGTCACGTCGTCGAACGCGGAGAAGATCGTCTCGCACGTCTCGAAGGAGCACCCGGACAAGCCGATCCTCTTCGCGCCGGACAAGAACCTCGGCGGCTGGCTGAACAAGCGGCTCGGCAAGAAGATGGAGCTCTGGCCGGGCACCTGCATCGTCCACGACACGTTCAGCGAGCGAAAGATCCTCGGCCTGAAGACGCGCCACCCGGACGCGCTCCTCCTCGCGCATCCCGAGTGCGACGACGTGATCCTCCGCATGGCGGACTACGTCGGCTCGACGACGGGCATCCTCAACTTCGCGACGAAGAGCGAGAAGAAGGAGCTCATCGTCGCGACGGAGCCCGGCATCCTCCACCAGATGCAGAAGTCAGCGCCGGACAAGGTCTTCATCCCCGCCCCGCCCGAGGCCAACTGCGCCTGCAACGAGTGCCCGCACATGAAGAAGAACACGCTCGAGAAGGTCTACCTCTCGCTCCGCGACCTCGAGCCTCGCCTCGAGATGGACGAGAAGCTGATGGTCGCGGCCCGCGTGCCGATCGACCGGATGCTGCAGCTCAGCGCCTAGGGACGGAAGCCGGGGCCGAGCTGGCCCTGGCACGCGGCGCGATACGCGCTGAGAGGCTTCGCGCCGCCGTCCTCGACCTTCGCGCCGACGAGACACGCCGCGAAGCCGTAGACGTAGGGCACGAGGAGCTGGCTCTGCTGCTCCCTCCCCTGCTCGCAGAAGCCGAGGTGCAAGAGATGCTCGTGCACCCAGTCGCCCGCGACCTCGTAGTTCTTCTTCGAGCTGAACCCGAAGTCGAACCTCGGATTGAGATGGATCGTGCCCGTGAGCTTGCCGCCGCAGTCGGAGGGCGACGCGCGGAAGAGGCGATCGATCTCGTCGTTGCCGAGCGCGGGCTGATTGCAGCGTGACTCGCGGTAGCCGATGAGCCCGCCGCGGCCCAGCGGAGGGTTCGGGCCGTTGCAGTCGTCGAGGAGCTTCTCCGTGCCGAGCTGACCGAACGGATGGTCCTGATCGAATGTCGTGACGAGGCACTCGAGCTCGGGCGACGCCACGATCTTCTCGAGCTCCGCGCGGACTTGCTCGGCGCGGCCGCACTCGCCCGCGGAGCCGTCGCAGTTGTCGATCTTCACGGCAGGCGGCGTGGCGGCTCGCTCGGCCGGGATCGCGGGCAACGTCGGACAGACCGAGGCCTTGCCGCACGCGAGGACGACGATGGCGACCGAGATCGTGGGACCGACGCCGAGGCTTCTCACACGTCCGTCATAATCGAAGTCGTGACGTAGTCGGCGGCGAAGATCGCGACGATGCTCGCGACGACCGCCTTCGCCGTCGCCTCACCGACGCCGCGCGCGCCGCCGGACGCGTAGAAGCCCTTCTTGCAGCAGATCGTGCTGACGATGATGCCGAAGATGGCGCTCTTCGTGAGCAGCATGCGGATGTCGTCCCACTTGATGAACTGCTCGATGCGCGCGAAGAAGGTGCCGGGGTCGATGCCCTGCCAGACGACGCCGACGAGGTACGCGCCGAACATGCCGGCGATGCCGAAGGAGAGCGCGAGGAGCGGCAGCGTGATGAGCGTCGCCACGATGCGTGGGACGACGAGGTACTGCACGGGGCTCACGCCCATGGTGGTGATGGCGTCGATCTGCTCGGTGACGCGCATGTTGCCGAGCTCGGACGCCATCGTGGAGCCGGCGCGCGCGGTCACGACGACGGCCGCGAGCACGGGCGCGAGCTCGCGGGCGAGGGCGAGCGCGACGACGCCGCCGACCATGCCCTCGGCAGAGAACTGCCGGAAGCCGATGATGGAGCTGAGGGTGAAGGCCATGCCCGTGAACATGCCGACGAGGCCCGCGATGAAGAGCGAGCCGGCCCCGATGAACTCCACCGCGTTGACGAGCTGCGCGAAGCGGAAGGGCGGGCGGAACAGCCACATCACCGCCTGAAGGAGCAGCATGATGGTGGCGCCGAAGTCGTCGAGGATGTCGAGGGCAGGATCGAAGAAGACGTCGATGAAGGCGACGAGCGGATTTGGCTTCGGTGCCGGCAAGGATTCGTCGGATTCGGCCACGCTCTTGGGGGCGCACTATAGCCCGCCGGAGCCCCGAGAGCGTGATAGTCCGTCGCACGTGTTTTCGGCCCTTGGACTCCTGATGCAGGTGACGGCCGCCGAGCCGCTTCCGACGACCCATTCCCCCGCGCCGCAGATCGAACCGAGCGCGGGCTCGACCGCCGAGCCGCCGCCGTCATCGCCTCCCTCGCCGCCCGCGGTCGCGCCCGCGCCACCGAGCGAGCCTCGCTACGTCCCCTTCGCCTCCCTCGAGAAGGGCATGGGCGTCGCGTCGGCGGACGGCAACTACTCGGTCGGCGTCCACATGCTGTTCCAGACGCGCTACGAGCACATCGAGAAGGACGGCGGGCGCGAGGACGGCTTCAAGCTGATCATGGCCCGTCCCGCTCTTCGCGGCGTCGCGTTCCGGAGGTGGATCGAATACTTCTTCCAGTGGGAGCTCGCGGGGGGGGCCGCGACGCTGCTCGACGCGGAGGTCGCGGTGCAGCCGCTGCCGGAGATCGGCATCAAGGTCGGCCAGTTCGTCACGCCCTTCTCGCGCGAGTTCCTCGTCCCGCCCGGCGCGCTCCTCTTCCCCGACTTCTCGCCGTCGAACATCCTCATCCGCAACGGACGCGAGCTCGGCGCCTCCCTCGTCGGCGCATTCTTCGACAAGAAGCTCGAGTACTGGGCTGGCGCGAGCAACGGCAATGGCATCAACAAGACGGCCGGCAACGACAACGCGCAGCTCGAGTGGTTCGGTCGTATCGCCGCGAACGCGATCGGCAAGCCGCCGTACACGGAGATCCCGGGCCTCACGAAGGAGGAGGTCGGTCTCACGTTCGGCCTGAACGCAAGCTACGCGGACGTGGAGCAGACGTCGAACGCGCTCGACGCGAAGACGGGCGCCATCACGACCACGAAGCTCGGGAGCTCTCCGACGACGAAGTTCGGCTTCGATGCGTGGTCGCACTGCGGACCGTTCTCGCTGCAGGTCGAGGGCTACTCGCGCACCGTCCAGGCGGTCGGCGGCGGCCCACGCAAGGTCGCGCGCGGCGGCTTCGCGCAGGCAGGCTTCTTCTTCGTCCCGAAGACGCTCCAGCTCGCGGTGCGCGGAGATCTCACCGACACGGACGCGACGCACGACAACGTCCTCGACAAGCGGATCGACGTGGGCGTGAACTACTACGTTCACGCGAACAACCTGAAGCTGCAGGCACGGTATGCCTGGGCCGACTCCCCCGGCGCCCTCACGCCGAGCGTGAAGGGCACGTCGAACACGGCCACGCTCCAGGCGCAGCTCTGGTTCTAGGGATTTTCGTCCGCGATCCACGGACCGCGATAGACGATGACCTCGGCCGCGCCCATCTGGAGATGGAGCTGCTTGAGCTCGTCGGATGCGCGCTTGGCTTCCGCGCCCGCACGGCGCGTCGAGGCCCATGACCAGCGCACGCGGCGTCCGACGACGACGGCAGGGTCGATGGCGCCGGGCTGCATCATGGCGAGCATGCGTTCGAGGTCGAGGTAACCGTGCTGCGTGAGCACGAGGTCGCTGGGGGGTCCTTCGGCGGTGGAGGAGCGGTACATCAGATCGCCCTCACGCTGACGAGGGCCTCTTCGATCGCGCGCCAGTCGAGCGACGAGGCGCCCCAGGTGCGTTCGATCTGCGCGAAGGCCTCGCGGCGCGTGGGCGCGTTGGCCTGGACCTGCGGATCGGGCGAGCGCGTGGGCGACGACGCGTCGACGCGCCAGACGTCCGTGCTGCCTTCGACCTGGGTCGGGTACATCTTGAACGCGAGCTTGGTGCCCTCACAGTCGAGCTCGATCGCCATGCACGTGCGCTCGCGGAACTGCGACGTGATCTTGGCGCGACGTACGGGCGCGTCCTTCTTGCTCCGGCGACCGCCGCCTTCGTCGTTGTTGCGCTCTTCACCGGCCTCGCACACGCGGAGGACCCGGTCCTCGAACGTGGCGCCGTTGAGCTGCGAGATCGCCGCGCGGTAGGCGTCGCGATCGGCCATCGTGACGAACGCGAACCCACGCATGCGACCGCTCGCCCGGTCGATGCCGAGCTCCACGTCCGCGACGCGCCCGACCTGCTCGAAGCGCTGCCTCAGCGCGGTTGCCGTGATGTCGTCGGCCAGATTGCCGACATATAGTTTGTGGTCAACGCTCATTCCTACCTCGCACTCTCGCGTCACGAAAAACGCGATCCCGAATGGAGGGCGTCGTTCCTCCTTAAAGCGTAGCGGTTTCGCCCCTTGGCGCAACCACTTCGCCCGGATCGGCGAAAGCGCTCAGGGCTCGCGGTAGAAGCGCGGGACGCGGCGGGAGATGCTCGTGAGCACCTCCCACGCGATGGTGCCGGCCTGACCGGCGATCTCTTCGGCCGTGATCGCGTCCTTGCCGTGGACGCCTTCCTGTGCCCCGAGGACGACCACCTCGTCGCGGAGGCTCACGCCCGGGACGTCGGTGACGTCGATCATCGACATGTCCATCGAGACCGCGCCCACGATCGGGCAACGCTTGCCACGGACGAGGACCGCGCCGCGGTTCGAGAGATGGCGCGAGAGGCCGTCGGCGTAGCCCATCGGGAGGGTGGCGATGCGCGTGGGGCGCGTGGCGCGGAAGAGGGCGCCGTAGCCGACCGCCTCCCCCACCTCGATGCTGCGGAGGTCGACGACCTCGGAGCGGACGCGCATCGCGGCGCGGAGCTCCGGCAGCTCGCGGGTGAGCGGGCTCACGCCGAAGATGGCGACGCCCGGCCGGACGGCGTCGAAGAGCGCGTCGCCGCCGAGGACGGCTGCGCTGTTCGCCGCGTGGCGAAGTGAAGGCGCGATCCCGACCTTCGCGAGGCGCGTGGTGGCCTCCTCGAAGAGGCGGACCTGCTCGCGCGTCGCGTCTGGCGTGGGCGCGTCGGCGCACGCGAGGTGCGTCATGAGCGCCGAGATACGGACCTCGGGATGCTTCGCGACCTCGGCCGCGAACGACTCGAGGTCGTTCATGCGCACGCCGAGGCGCGCCATGCCCGTGTCGATCTTCAGGTGCGCGTCGACCGGACGACCCGCGGCGCGCGCGGCGCGCGCGAGGCCCTCGAGCTGCGAGCGATCGTAGACGACCGGCACCACGCCGCGCGCGAGGACGTCTTCGTACGCGCCGCCGTAATAGCCACCCATCACGAGGATCGGGGCGCGAACGCCTGCGTCGCGAAGCTCGACCGCCTCCTCGAGGAGGGCCACGCAGAAGCCCTCCGCGCCCGCGCGCTCGAGCGTCCGCGCCACCGCCGGTGCGCCGTGGCCGTAGCCGTCCGCTTTGAGCACCGGCCACACCGTCGCGCGACCCGCGGCGCGGATCATGACGCGGAGGTTGTGGCGGAGGGCAGCGAGGTTCACCTCCGCGCGCGTCGGACGGACCGCATCGGCGGGCGCGGCGCGGCGCGGCTTCAGGACACGAACGCTGTCGGGCGCATCGGTGCGCCGCCGGCTGCTCGGAAGTGCCGGATTTGACTCTGTTTCTTCGGCCAGCTTCGCGGATGAATCCATGTTCCTTGTATCGAACGCCTGGGAACGTCCGACGTATTCACGTCTGTCACGTTCGGCGTCAAGACACAAAGATTCAGCACCGTTAGGTACGACCCTTCCGCCCCCCGCGTCAGGCCGCGTTCTCGGCCTGTTCGACCGCGAACTGGAAGCGATAGAGCCGCGCGTAGAGGCCGTCCTTCGCGAGCAGCTCCTCGTGCGAGCCCGTCTCCACGATGCGGCCCTTGTGAAAGACGACGATGCGATCGACGGCGCGGATCGTCGAGAGACGGTGAGCGATCACGAGCGAGGTGCGCCCCTCGACGACCGCCTCGAGCGCCGCCTGGAGGCGATGCTCGGTGTCGGAGTCGATGCTCGCGGTGGCCTCGTCGAGGATGAGCAAAGGCGCGTCGCGGTAGAGCGCACGCGCGAAGGCGAGGAGCTGGCGCTCGCCCGCGCTGAAGTTCGCGCCGCGCTCGTCGACGCGCGCCTCGAGGCCGCCCGGGCGCCTCAGGAAGAGGTCGAGCGCGCCGATGCGCGAGAGCGCCGCCTCGACCCGCTCGAGGTCGGGGGTCGTGTCGCTCATCGCGATGTTCGACGCCACCGTGCCCGCGAACAGGAACACGTCCTGCGGCACGACCGCGAACTGCTCGCGCAGATCGCGGCGATCGTAGGCGTGCACGTCCTTGCCGAGCACGCGGACGGTCCCCTTCTCGTAGTCGTAGAGGCGGAGGAGGAGCGAGGTCACGGTGGTCTTCCCCGCGCCCGTCGCGCCGACGAGCGCGATCTTCTCGCCCTTCTTCACGTGCAGGCTCACTTCCTTGAGCACCGGCACGCCCGGCTTGTAGGCGAAGGTCACGTCCTCGATCGCGATCGCCTCGTCGGGCGCGCCCTGCTTCGCGTCCTTGGCGGAGGGCTCCGGCGGTGCCTCGGTCGCGTCCTCGTCGAGCAGCTTGAAGATGCGCTCCGCGCCGCTCATCGCCGACTGCATGACGGTGTAGCGCTGCGCGAGCATGCTCACCGGCTCGAAGAACTGCTTGATGTACTGCGTGAACGTGACGACGAGCGGGAACGTGATCGTCGCGTCCTCGAAGCGGCGCACGCCCGACCACCAGAGCACGCTCGCGATGCACACCGTGCCGACCATCTCGATCGACGCGTCCATGATCGCTTCGTAGAAGATGCTCGACTTGTTCGCATCGCGGTACTCGACGTTGATCTCGTCGAACTCGCTCGCCATCACCGTCTCGCGAGCGTAGGCCTGCACCACGGGCATGCCGGAGACCTGCTCGTTCAAGAACGCGTTGAGGCGCGCTGTCTTCACGCGAATGTCGCGGAACGCCTGGCGGGCGCGGGTGCGCACGAAGCCGACGATGCCGGCCACGATCGGCAGCGCCGCGAACGCGATGAGCGACATGCGCCAGTCGAGGACGAGCATCAGGGTGACGATGCCGACGAGCGTGATCAGGTCACCCACCGCGTTGAGCACGCCCGACGCGAAGAGCTCGCCGACCGCGTCGACGTCGTTCGTGGCACGCGTGACGAGTCGCCCGACCGGGGTCTTGTCGTAGTAGCGGAGCTCGAGGCTCTGGAAGAACTCGAAGACGCGCGCGCGGAGGTCGCCCATCGTGCGCGCGCCGGCGATCTGCATCGTGTACATCTGCCCGAAGCTGATGAGCTGCGTGCCGATGACCACGCCCGACAGCATCAGGCCGTACTGCATGACGCTGTTCGAGCCGCCGCCCATCGAGGTCATCGCGGCGTTGATGACCCGACCCATGATGAGCGGGCGCACGTTGTTGAGCGCGGCCATCACGACGATCATCGCGAGCGAGAGGTAGAGGTACGCCCGGTGCGGCCGCATGAACGGCCAGAGGCGCCGCATCATGCGCGAGTCGTAGGCCTGGCCGAGCTGCACCTCCTCGTGGAAGTCGCGGACCGTCTTCCCGGGGGGACGCTTCGCGGTCTTCTGCGCGGGCTTCTCGTTCGCGGTATCGGCGGCGCTCATGCGGACACCGGCTCCACTTCGAGCTTCGCGATCTCGTCGAGCTCGCGCTTCGCGGACTGCTCCTTCGCGAACGCGGCGTAGAGCTTGCCGTTGCCGATGAGCTGCTCGTGCGTGCCGTGCTCGATGACCTTGCCTTCGTCGAGGACCACGATGTCGTCGCAGCGCGAGGCAGCCGCCACGCGATGCGTGATGAGGATGACGGTGCGCTGCGCCGCCTGGCGCTCGATGGCGTCGAGGATCGCGGCCTCCGTCTTGGCGTCGACCGCGCTCAGTGGATCGTCGAGGACGAGCACCTTCGGCTCGCGCACGAGCGCACGCGCGAGCGCGATGCGCTGCTTCTGGCCACCCGAGAGCTGGACGCCGCGCTCGCCGACGACGGTGTCGAACTGCTCCGGGAGGCCCATCGCCTCCTCGAGGACCTGCGCCTCGCGCGCCGCGTCGCGGATGCGCACCATCGACTCGTCGCTCTCCGCGTCGTCGAGGGAGAAGCCCACGTTGCGCGAGACGGTCGACGAGAAGAGAAACGCGTCCTGCTGCGCATAGCCGATGTTCGCGCGCACCGCCTTCAGCGGGAGCTCGTGCACGTCCTGCCCGTCGATGAAGACGGCGGACTTCGGCGTGGGGAGGAGCCGCGCGAGGAGCATCGCGATGGTGCTCTTGCCGGAGCCGGTCTTGCCCACGATCGCGATCGATCTCCCGGCGGGGACGCGGAACGAGACGTCGTCGACGACCTTGCGGTCGCCATACGCGAAGGTGAGGTGCTCGACCTCGATCTCGCCGCGCACCGACGCCGGGAGCGGCAGCGGGCCGTCGACGATCTCGGGCTCCGCGTACAGGATCTGCGCGAGACGCACGTAGCCCGCGCGACCGCGCTGGATGATGCCGATCGAGAAGCCGATCGCGATCATCGGCCACGTCATGCGGCCGTACGCGAGCCAGAACGCGTAGAACGAGCCGGCGGTGATGCCGCCCTCGCTCGCGGGCCTGCCGATGAGGCCCGCGCCGTACCAGAAGAACGCGAGCACGCCGACGGACGCCGCCGCGCCGACCATCGGCATCATGATGCCGCGGAGGCGCGCGAGGCTGAGGCTCGCCTCGAGGTAGTCGTTGTTCGCCTTGTCGAAGCGCTCGCGCTCGCGCTTCTCGAGCGCGAAGCTCCGCACGATGCGGACGCCCGCGAGGTTCGTCTGCAAGACGTCGGACAGGCGGCCGAGCGACTCCTGATTCGCTCGCATGCGCGTGAACATCTGCTTCGAGAAGTTGCGCGTGGCGAGGAACATGAACGGCAGCATCACGAAGGACACGAGCGTGAGCCGCACGCTCTGGCTGAGCATCACCTGGAGCGCGCTGCCGAACGCGAAGACGACGTTGACGATGTTGAGGATGCCGAAGCCGAGGAGGAGGCGCACCTGCTGGAGGTCGCCCGTCGAGCGGCTCATGATCTCGCCCGCGGACATCGTCCGATAGAAGGCGGTGCCGAGCCGGTGGAGGCGATGAAGGAGGAGCGCGCGGAGCTCGTACTCCGCGTCGCGGCCGGCGTTGAAGATGAACCAGCGGCTGCCGACGCGCGCGAAGAACGCGGTCACGGCGAGCACGAAGATGAGGATGGCGGGCCGCGTCACGGCGTCGGGCTCCTTCCCGAACACGCCGTCGATCGCCGTCTTGGACAGCCAGTCGATGCGATTCAGCGCGATCTGGAAAAACGCGAGGAGGAGGCCGCCGAAGAGATACGCCGGGAGCTGCCGCTTGAACTGGCCGCCGAGCGACATCGGGAGCGTGCTCGGATCGAGACGTTTATCGGCCATCGGAAGGACGCCGCGAGGAATAGCAGACCACGGCTCTAGGTTGGATGCCGGATGCGCTAGGTGCGTCGCGGAAGCTCCTCGGGGGACTGGAAGCGCGCTGCGTCATCGAGCAGCGCGGCAAGCTCGACGTCGGCCTCGGCCACGGTCCCGCTCAGGGCGACGCCCCGGGAGATCATCGCGAGCTGGCCGAAGACGAGCCCCTCGTAGAGCGCGTGACCGAAGAACATCGTGCGCCCCTCCACGAGGAGGACGCCGCCCTCGTCGATGAGCGCGAGGGCGTCCTGCTCGCGCGTCCGCGCGTTCGGGAGCTGCGTGGCGCCCGGCGGGATCCAGCGCTCGATGGCGGCGTGCTGCCGGCGATGCAGGGCGAGCTTCGCCTTCGGAAACGTGAGCCAGACCAGGGCGTTGAGGAAGTCGTGCCACATGCGTGGGCGGGTCGGCACGACGCGATCGTTCACGATGCGCGCGTCGTAGAGCTCCGCGCGCACGATCTCGCCGGGCGGGCGCTTCCGCTTGACGGGCGCCTCCTCGAAGCGAACCGGCGCGCCGGGCGCGTTGTACGCGGCGACGTCCGGCCAGTCGTCGTGCTCGGCGAAGCGCTCCGCCGCCTTCGCGATGGGCCAGAAATCCGGGGCCCGCGTGAAGAAGCGACCGTCGAACGCGGGCTTCTCCCAGCGGACCTTGCGGATCTTCTCCGCGACGCGAGGGCGATCAGCGACCACGGGCGTTGCGTGGCCGCCGGTGCGACGAGGCAAGCATGGGCCGTGAGGGATCAGTGGTGACGGCGCTGAGATCCTTGAGATCGACCGTCGTCGCGAGGAGGCCGAGGCGGACGCGCGCGCGGTCGTTCGGGACGAGCTCCTCGACGACGCCGAGGCGATTCGAGAACGGACCGGCGAGGACACGCACCTTCGTGCCCTTCTCGATGGGGAGCGACGGGTCGACGTCGTTCGAGACGCGCGCGCCGCGGGCGCGGAGCGAGGTCGGCAGGATCGGGCGGCGGAGCGGCGGGGCCGCCTCCTTCGCGGGGCGCGTGTCCTCGCGCACCTCCTCGCTGCGCTTCGAGGGGATCGCCTCGCGCTCCGCGGCAGAGAGGATCCGGCGTGCGTCCTCGCGTTCGCGACGCGTGCCCTCCTTCCGAACGGGGCCCTTGCGGACGCTCTGGCGGCGCTTGCGGCGCTCCTCGCGGCCGCGCTCGCGGCGCTCCTCCGCGCGGGCCCGGCGCGCGCGCCAGGCGCCGCGGCGGGTGGCGTCGATGAGGTCGTTGTCGGGCGCCCAGGCGATCTGCTTGTACGCGAGGGCAAGCGCGACGAGGGCGTCGGCGAGGAGCTCGTCGATCTCGTTCGCGTGGAGGAGCGCCATCTCGCGCTTGACGGACCAGCCCATCCAGAGCGGGCGGCGCGCGCGCTGGCTGTCGTCGAGGAGCGCGCGGATGTCGTCGGCCGTGGCCGACTGCGCGCGCGGAAAGTGCGGGACGCCGAGCACGCCGATCGAGAACTCGTCGGGCATCATCTCGAGGAGCGTCGTGAGCTCGAGGAGCGCGGTGGGGTCCGCGATGCGGGCGCGGGCGTTCTTCACGTCCGCCTCCGCCTCCGAGTTGAGCTCGAGGCTGACGGCCACGTGCACGCTGTCGATCGTGAGCGCGAGGTACGCGTGCGAGCGGAGCGGATCGATCTCCGGCTCGGTGCGCGGAACGTGGCTCCGCGCGAACTGATCGCGAACGAAGAGCACTCGCTGCGCGATCGTGCGCGGGGCGCCGGACGAGAGATGTTGCTCGACCTCGTCGGGGACGACCACCTCGAGCGCGAGCCCGAAGTCGGCCAGACGTGAGGCAAGGAGGCGCGCCCAGGCCTCGATCCGCTCACGCAGGGCGCGGCGCTGCGCGGCGGCCGTCTTCGCCCCGAGGGAGGCGGAGCCTTGCGTCGGGCGCTCCAGAAACGCGTCGAAATCCGCGCTGGTGAGCTTCAGCGCGCCGTCTACTGGACCATTCACGACGGGCGGAGCATAACACGACCGCCCGCTTGACACAGTGCGTCATGAGCCCTACCGATGGCGCCATGACCGCTCCACGAAGCGAACGAATGCGCGGAATGCATGGAGGCCATGATCTGCTGCATGCAGTGACGATCGCAGTCGCGCTCCTCGCGACCGCGGTCCTCTACACATGCAGCACGCGCTAACCCATGGTAGACCGGCCGATAACGTGGCGCGTCCCAAGACCACAGCCAAGAAGGCAGGCGCCAAGCGCGCCTCCGAAGCTCCTCCCTCTCCTTCCACGGGGATCTCCCCGACCGAGGAGACGGACGAGTCGAAGCCGGCTGTCGCCGGTGAAGACGATGAAGAGGCCACCGAAGGCGAAGAGGGCGGCCTCGACGCCGATCTCGCCGCCGCGCCCGTCGAGGACGAAGACGCGTTCGTCGAGAAGGACGAGGACATCGAGGAAGGCGCGATCGACAACGATCGCGATGATTCGGTCGCGCTGTCGAAGCCCGTCGCGAGCGGGATGGAGCGCCTCGACCCGATGGCGGCGTACCTCCGCGAGGTGCAGCGCCATCCGCTCCTCACGCCGGAGCAAACGCACGAGCTCGCCGCGAAGTTCGTCGAGACGCAGGACCCGCGCATCGCCGCGCAGCTCGTCACCGCGAACCTCCGCCTCGTGGTGAAGATCGCCTACGAGTACCGGCGCGCTTACAAGAACATCATGGACCTCGTGCAGGAGGGCAACATCGGCCTCATGCAGGCGGTGAAGCGCTACGACCCGTACCGCGGCGTGAAGCTCTCCTCGTACGCGGCCTGGTGGATCCGCGCGTACATCCTCCGCTTCATCCTGAACAACTGGCGTCTCGTGAAGCTCGGGACGACGCAGGCGCAGCGAAAGCTCTTCTTCAATCTGCGAAAGAAGAAGGCCGAGCTCGCAGCGATGGGCGTCGATCCCACCAACGCCGAGATCGCGAAGAGCCTGAACGTCCCCGAAGCCGACGTGGCCGAGATGGACGTGCGCCTCGCCGCGAACGAGAAGTCCCTCGACGCCCCTGTCGGTGACGCAGACGGCCGCGCCATCTCGCGCGTCGACATGATGCCCTCCACGGGCGCCGGTCCCGAGACGCAGATGGCGGACGAGGAGCTGCAGTCGCTCCTCAAGGACAAGCTCGCGGACTTCCGCAAGACGCTCGACGGCAAGGAGAAGGACCTCGCCATCTTCGATCAGCGTCTCGTGGCGGACGATCCGCTCACGCTGCAGGATCTCGGCGACAAGTTCGGCATCTCGCGCGAGCGCGTGCGCCAGCTCGAGCAGCGACTGCTCGGCCGTCTCCGCGACTACCTGAAGCGCGAGATGGGCGACGCGACCGAGTCGCTCTGAGCGCTCGGGCGGCTACTCGTTGTTCTTGCGCGCGACGACGCGCTCGTAGATCTCGCGCTTGGGGCGGCCGCTCCAGGCGGCGAGGCGCTCCGCGATCGTCTTCGAGTGGAGGCCGGAGGCGAGCTCCTTGTCGATGCGCTCGTCGATGGCGGCGTTCGAGATCTCGTCCGCGCGCGCCTCGGGCTCCCAGGAGCCGAGGACGATCGCGATCTCGCCGCGCCATTCGCGAGGCTCGAGCGTCGAGAGCGTCCCCCGGACGATCTCCTCGTGCAGCTTGGTGAGCTCGCGGGCGACGGCGACGGCGCGTCCGGGCATGGCGGCGGCGAGCTCGGTGAGGGTCTCGGCGGTACGCTCGGGCGACTCGAAGAGGATGACGGGCTCGGGCGTCCCCGCGATCGTCGCGACGATCGGCGCGCGGTGCGACCGCGGGAGGAAGCCGAAGAAGCGAAAGCCCGAGCCGCCGGCCAGACCGCTCGCCACGAGGGCGGCGAGGACGGCGGAGGCGCCGGGGATGGGCACGACGCGCACGTTGCATTCGATCGCCTTCTTCACGAGGGCGTCGCCGGGATCGCTGACGCTCGGCGTGCCGGCGTCGGTGACGAGCGCGATCGACTCGCCCTTCTCGAGGGTCTCGACGGCGCGCGCGATGTCGCGATCCGCCGCATGAGCATCGAGGCGATCGAGCTTCTTTCCCGCGATCCCGAAGTGAGAGAGCAACTTCAGCGTCTGGCGGGTGTCCTCGGCGAGGATGCGGTCCGCCGACTTGAGCGTCTCGATCGCCCTCTGCGTGAAGTCGCCGAGGTTTCCGATCGGCGTCGCGACGACGTAGAGGATGCCGGCCGCCACTTACATCCGGAGCGCGCGGTCGACCTGACGCGCGTCGAAGCCGATGAGGATTTTCCCCTTCACGTCGATGACGGGGATGGATCCGCCGCGCATGCCGGCAGCGTCGAGCTTGCCGCGCATCTCGGTGGCGGCGCCGTTGTCCTGCTCGATGTCCTTGAGCACGTACTTGACGTTCTTCTCCTTGAGGTAGTCGGCCGCTTGATGGCAAGGACCGCACCAGGAGGCGCCGTAGATGATGACGGTAGGCGCCTCGTTGCCGGGAAGGACGCTCGCCGCGCCGCGCGCCTCGAGCTGCTTCTGGCCGTTCGCTTTGCGCCGGTCGACGGCGAGCTTCTCGAACTCGGTGCGACTCATGGTCTTCACCGGGAAGTGACCGTCGGGCCCGGGGGCGCGAAGGTCGGCGACGAAGACATCATCGAGCTTGGGCGGGTCCTTCACGGGGTCCGCGACGCGCACCGTCTCGCGGGCGTTCTCGGGGACGGCGGCGACCTTGGGGTCGACGTGGAACTCGCCCTTGTCGTCGATCCACGTGAAGAGGAACTCGGTGCTCTCCGCGGTGATGACGGGGAGCGGCGAGCTATCCGACGCGGCCTCCTTCTTCTTGCAAGAGACGAGCAAGACGAGGAGACAAAGGAGAAGCGTCCGGAAGAGCGAGCGCACGCCTAGGGAGGATGCTCCCGCCACGCGAAGGAGACAAGCTCTGCGCGACGGTTATTCCCCTGGTCGGGGCAGACGCCGCCCTTTTCAACCGGCGCTGAGGCGCTCCCACTCCGACATCAGGCTCTCGACCTTCTTGCTCAGGGCCTGCTCCTCGGACGCCAGCTTCGCGATCTTGGCCCAGTCGCCGGCCGGGTCCTGTTTGAGCTCCTCGCGGAGGGTGGTGAGCTGTTTCTCGCCGGCGGCGATGAGGTCCTCGAGCTCCTTGATGCGGCGCTTGTTCTTCTCGGCGGCGCGCGCGGCCTCGCGGTGGTCGCCCTTGCCGGGAGGCGGCTGGGTCTTGTGGCCGGGTGGCGGGGTCTTGTGGCCAGGCGGCGGGATCTTGTTCGGAGGCGGCTCGGTCTTCTTCCTGGGCGGCTCGGTCTTCTTCGGGGGTGGGAGCGTGGCCTTGGGCTTGTGGTCGGCGGCGAAGTCGCGGAAGCCGCCGTTGTAGATGTCGACGCGGCCGTCTCGGACGCTGACCACGCGCGTGGCGGTGTTCTCGAGGAAGCGCCGGTCGTGGCTCACGAGGAGGACGGTGCCTTCGAAGCCCATGAGCGCCTCCTCGAGGATCTCGGCGGCGGGGATGTCGAGGTGGTTCGTCGGCTCGTCGAGGAAGAGGAGGTTCTTCGGCTCGAGGAGGAGCTTCGCGAGCGCGAGCCTCGCGCGCTCGCCGCCGGAGAAGCCGCCGACCACACGGAGCGCGTTGTCCCCGTAGAAGCGAAACCGCGCGAGGTACGTCCGGGCCCCCTCGACGTTGAGGTCGCCGCGAACGCTGCGGATCTCCTCGACCGCTGTCCGCCTCGGGTCGACCTCGCCGAGGTGCTGATCGTAGTAGCCGATCTGGAGGTTGGTGCCGCGGCGAATGTTGCCCGAGTCCTCGGGCGCCCCTCGGTCGGCGAGGAGCTTGAGGAGCGTGGACTTGCCGGAGCCATTGGGCCCGACGATGCCGATGCGCTCGCCGCGCCGAACGAGGAGGTCGACGGCGGCGAAGAGCTGCCGCTCCCCGCGCCTGGCGGCGAGCGCGCTCGCATCGAGGACGATGTCGCCCGAGCGCGCCGCCGGCGCGAAGCGAAACGCGATCTTCTCCGCCACCGCCCAGACGTCCTCGGGCTGCTCGATCTCCTCGAGCCGCGCGAGCGTCTTGCGGCGGCTCTGGGCCTGGTTGGCTTTCTGTCCGGCGGTGTTCTTGCGGATGAACTCCTTGGTCTTCTCGATGTACGCCTGCTGGCGCTCGACCACGGCGCGCTCCCGTTCGAGGTCGATCTCGCGCTGGACGGCGTAGTCGCTGTAGCGGAGCGGGTAGACGCGGAGCCCTCGGGTGCCGACCTCGAGCGTCGTCGGGCACGTGGCGTCGAGGAAGGCGCGGTCGTGGGAGACGATGAGGACGGCGCCGCGGTACGAGCGGAGCCAGCTCTCGAGCCACGCGATGGTGTCGAGGTCGAGGTGGTTGGTGGGCTCGTCGAGCAGCAGCAAGTCGGGCTGCTGGGCCAGCACGACGCCGAGGTGAAGCCGCCCGCGCTCCCCTCCGGAGAGCGAGGCGACGGGCCGGGTCAGGTCGTGATCGGAGAACCCGAGCTTGGCGGCGATCGCAGCGACCTTGTGCTCGAGCGCGTCTCCGCCGGCGACGTGGTACCGCTCGGTCGCGTGCGCGAGGCGGTCGAGGTCGCTTTGCTCCCCGCTGGCGGCGGCCTCCTGAGCGGCGATGAGCTCGGTGCGAGCCTCGACGATATCGCCGAACGCAGCCATGAACGCGCCGAGCACATCGCCGGTCGCGGCGACCTCGTGAGACTGCCGGTAGTACGCGAACGACGTCTCCTTCCTGATGACGACATTCCCAGCGTCGGGCTCGAGCTCCCGCCCGATGAGGCGCAGCAGCGTCGACTTCCCCGCCCCGTTGGGCGCGACGAGCGCCGCGCGGTCGCCGAGCGACAGGCTGAAGGTGACGCCCTCGAAGAGCGTGTCTCCACCGTACCCAAATCGAAGGTCAGCCACCTGCAAGACGGTCATCGAACGCCGACCACTTTACTTCAGCGCCGCCGCCCGCGGCCCCACAACATGACGCGCCCTCGGCGAGCTCAACCGAGTCTTCCGGCGCCCCGCCTCTCCCGGCTTCGCTCCTCCGTGTCCTCGCTCCATCGCTGCCGCTCCTGAGTCACGAGCCACCGGTACACTGCCCGCGACCGTTGGACTCGTCTTCGCCAGCGCGTGTGCACAACGTGTCGCAAACCCGTTCAACAACCTGGCCCTGGCCTGGCCCCGGCCGGCGTGCCACCCCCGCGAAATCCGACCAGTTGGCTACGCAATTGAGTTTGGATTTCGCGGGGGGGGCGGGCTGGGGGCGAGGGTTGCGGTGGGCGGCACGGGGTGTGCTCAGGAGTCGGCGTGCACGCCATCTCCTTCCTCCTCAAGCGGGCCCATCTCTCCACGACGAACACCGGGCAGCGCATCCTCTACGACGTGCCGGGTATGACGCCGGCGCGGTTCGACATTCTGTGCTTCGCAAGGCAGGGCGGGATCCGGCGGAAGATGAAGGACTTCGCGTACACGACACAGAAGCGCATCTGCGAAGGGCTCGGGCTGCACGCGTCGACGATCTCGAAGATGCTGCGACGCCTCGAGGAGCTGGGATGGATCACGCGGCAGCGCGACTACGGGGACCGGCGCGTGAAGACGGTGATGCTCACGAAGCTCGGGCTCCGCAAGACGTGGGAGGCCATGCGCATCACGTTCCGCGGACGACTGCTCGCGACCCACTACGAGATGCTCGCGCGCAACATCCGGCCGACGCAGCACGTGCTGGAGTCGCTCGACTACGTCTTCGACACCCTCGACGTGATCGCGATCGGGTTCGGCGACGAAGCGTGCTTCCACTACGACCACGGATCGCCCCGACACCCGCCGTTCTGGCGGTACCTCCCCTTCCCCAACATCCGCTACTTCACGCCGCGCGACCGCTCGCGGCCGCCCGAGCTGGTGGACGAGCGCGGTCCCGATCCGCAGCACGGGCCCACGCCGTACCAGAAATGGATCGAGCCGCTCCTACGCGACGACGAGGGCTAGCTGCTTCGCCATGTCCTCGTAGGCGACGCGATCGGCCGGGGACTGGCGGAGGAACTGCTCGATCTTCGGCATGCGCGCGATCGCGTCGTCGAGCTCCTTGTCGGAGCCCTTCGCGTACGCGCCCAGCGTGATGAGATCGCGCTTCGCCTCGTAGTGCGCCAGCAGGGCGCGCAGCTTGCGCGCGGCGTCGCGCTGCGCCGGCGGGACGATCGCGTCCATCACGCGGCTGAGAGAGACCGTCGGATCGACCGCCGGATACCGGCCGCGCGCCGCGATCGCGCGGTCCATCACCACGTGACCGTCGAGGATGCCACGCACCTCGTCCGCGATCGGCTCGTCCATGTCGCCGCCCTCGACGAGGACGGTGTAGATCGCCGTGATCGCACCCCGTGCGCCCTGGCCCGAGCGCTCGAGGAGGCGCGGGAGCATCGCGAACACGCTCGGCGGATAGCCACGGCGCGCCGGCGGCTCGCCCGCCGCCAGACCGACCTCGCGCTGCGCTCGCGCGAAGCGCGTGACCGAGTCCACGAGGAGCATCACGCTGCGCCCCTGATCACGGAAATATTCTGCATACGCGGTGGCGACCTGCGCCGCGCGGAGGCGCTCGAGGGCGGCCACGTCGCTCGTCGCGACGACGACCACGCTCCGCTTGCGCCCCTCGGCGCCGAGCGAGTGCTCGAGGAACTCGCCTACCTCGCGGCCTCGCTCGCCGACCAGCGCGACCACGACCACGTCCGCCTCCGTGCCCCGCGCGATCGCGCCGAGCAGCGTGCTCTTGCCCACGCCCGAGCCCGCGAAGAGACCCAAGCGCTGGCCCTCGCCCATCGTCATCAGGCCATCGAGCACGCGGACGCCCGTCGCGAGCGGCTTCTCCACCGGCCTCCGGCCGAGCGCCGGCGGCGGGTCCGCGTCGACCGGCACCTCCACGCCCGCGATCTCGCCGCCGCCGTCGAGCGGCCGCCCGAGACCGTCGACCACGCGCCCGAGCAGCGCGTCTCCCGCGACCACCTTGAAGCCCGCGCCCGTCGACTCCACCTCGTCGTCCGCGCCCACGCCCGTGAGCGCGCCGAGCGGCATCGCCACCGCGAGCCCCTGATCGAACCCGACGATCTCGCAGGCCAGCGGCACCCCCGGCCGCTTCACGTGAACCACGTCCCCCACGCGCACGCCCGGCAGCGTGCACTTCAGCGAGAGCCCCGTCACCGCCACCACACGTCCCGTCGGACGCAGCGTCGTCGCCGCCGCCAGACGCGCCTTCAGGGCATCCAGCGAGCTCATCGGCCCGAGCTCATCGGCTCGAGCCCGCCGTGCCCACCGCGCTCACTTCGCGCCGGCCGCGGCCTTCTTCGCGGCCGGATCGCTCTGCGCGCCCGTCAGCTCCACCTCGAGCTCCTTGAGCAGCGCCTTCGCCCGCTCGCTCAGCTTCGTCGGCACATCGACCTGCACCACCGCGACCAGCGTGCCGCGACCACGACCATCGAGACGTGGGACGCCCTGGCCCTTGATCTGGATCACCGAGCCCGACTGCGTGCCGGCCGGGATCTTGTGCGTGACCGTCGTGTCCGGCGGCGAGTCCACCGTGTCACCCAGCGCCGCCACGCGGATGTCTGCGCCGAGGGCCGCCTCCGCGAAGGTGACGTGGACGCGCGTGACGAGGTCCGCGCCGTCACGCTCGAAGCGCGGATCTTCCTCGACGTCGATCTCCACGTAGAGATCGCCCGGCGGCGCGCCCGACGGTCCCGGCAAGCCTTGCCCCGGGACCCGCAGCTTCTGACCGCTGTCGATGCCCGGCGGGAAGCCGACGACGACCGTGCGCGCCTTCTCGACCGCCCCATGGCCTTTGCACGTCTTGCAGTGGTCCTTGATCGTGACGCCCTGGCCCTGGCAACGCGGACACGGCGTCGTGAACATCACGAAGCCGCGCGCGTTCGAGACATGACCGCTGCCGCGACAGTGACCGCACGTCTCGGGCTTCGTGCCCGCCTTCGCGCCCGAGCCGCCGCAGTCTTCGCACTTCGTCGGCGCGTTCACCGTGATCTCGCGCTTGAGACCGAACGCCGCCTCGCGCAGCGACAGTCGCGCTTGAACCCGGAGGTCGCCGCCGCGCCGCTGCTGGCGACGACCGCCGCCGCCCCCGAAGCCGAAGCCGCCCGAGAACATCTCCGCGAAGAGGTCCTGCATGTGTGCGAACACGTCCGACGCGTCGCCGCCCATGCCACCGCCGCCCTCGAGGCCCGCGTGACCGAACTGATCGTAGATCTGGCGCTTCTGGTCGTCCGAGAGGACCTGATACGCCTCGTTGCACTCCTTGAACTTCGACTCGGCGGACGCATCGCCCGGATTCCGATCCGGATGATGCTTCAGCGCCTCACGCTTGTACGCCTTGCGGAGCTCTTCGGCGCTCGCCGTGCGCTCGACACCAAGGACTTCGTAATAATCGCGCTTCTCGGACATCGGGAAGACCTGGTCAATTGGTCATAGCACGGGTCACGAAGAGCCGCGCTGTGCCCTGATTTGTTCGAGGAGCACCGCCTGCCTGGCGAGCTCCGCACGCGCCCGAGTCAGCTCCTCGCCCGACTCCGCCGCCAACCTCGCCTCGTGCTCCTGCGCCAGCGCCTGGCGCAGCGCATCGAGCTCGTCCCGGAGCTTCCGGAGCTCCTCCGAGGGCGCCGAGACCGGTGCCGGCGCCGGCGCTGGTGCCGGTGCCGGCTCCGGCGCTGGCGCTGGCGCGACCAGCTTCGACGGAGGCGGCGCCGCCCGCAGACGATTCTCGAGCTCCGTGATCTTCCAGCCCCGCGCCGTGAGCTCCCCCTCACGCCGCGCCACCTCCTGTGCCAGCTCGTCGAGCTTGGCCTTCAGCGCCTCGACCTCGGCCGACGGCACCGACCCCGCCGGCGGCATCGGCATCGGCATCGGCATCGGCGGCGACGCCTCGAACACATGATTGCCTGCGGCCCCGTGCACCTCTTCGACCGACGCCACGAGCTCCTTCACGAGCTGCTCGCGCCGCACGAGCTCCTTCTCGAGCGCCGCGATGAACCGCGCGCGATCCCGGAGCTGGCTCTCGTAGGCCGCCGTCTCGGCCGCATGCGCCTCCGCGATGACGGCGAGCTCCTGCTCTGCTCGGTCGGCGCGTTCGAGCGCGGTCGGGTTGATCCGCGACGAGAGCTCCTCACGCGCGATCGCAAGGGCCGCCTCCGCGCGCTCCGCGCGAAGCAAGACCTCGTTGAGGCTGCCGGTCGCCGAGTTGCGCGCGTCGAGCTCCGCCGACAGCTGCGCGATCCGATCGTCGCGATCGAGCATCCCGCGCTCTGCTTCGAGGAGCGTGCGCTCGATCGCCCCGAGCGACTGCTGCGCCGCCGCGAGGACCGCCTCGATCTCCATCGCCCGCGTGAGCGCCGCGTCGCGCTCCACCACCGCGCGCTCGACCGACGCCGCCATCTCGAGCGCGCGCACGTCCGAGACGACGAGCCGGTCCTTCAGGCTATCGATCTGCTGCTGGAGGAGCTCCGTCTTGAGCTGCAGCGCCGCGGCCGCCGTCTCGAGCTCGCGCTTCTCTTCGCGCGACCCCGCCTCGCTGACCTCGTCGATCTGGACGATCGCGTACGGATCGAGCTCCTCCGGCCGGCCATCCGACGCGACGACCACGAAGACGCTCGGCGACGCCTGCGTCACGAGCCGCGTCTCCACGCTCACCGCCGGATCCTCGACGCCGAGCTGCGCGAAGACGACCCCGGTGAACGGAAGGACCCCCGTCAGCGCGACGTCTTCGAATTGCCCCGCAAACAGATCGTAGAGGTCGTCGTACGAGAGCGCCGCCTGGCCGAGCTTGCCGCGGAAGACGCTCGGCGCGTCGCCTTCGATGCGGGCCCGGCCCAGCGCGACCAGCGAGCCGTTGCGCGCCATGGCCGCTCGCAAGCGGGCGATCGCGTCGCGCGGATCGTTCAGGTCCGCGACGTCCGGAATGACCGCGAGATCGAACATCCCATCGCGAACGTCGAGCTCGTCGATGAACGGCTTCACGATCACGCCGCGCGGCACGTCGCGTCCGACCCGCGCCACGCGCGCCGGATCCGGATCGAAGACGTACACGCTCCGGGCGCCGCCCTCGAGCAGGCGCTCCGCGACCGCGCTCTCCGAGTCGCCGATGACCACCGCGTGCGCGTTCTGCGCGAGCGGCTCGGCGTAGACGAGCAGCGCGTCGACGAGCGACGTCGGGACCTCGCTTTCCTCGGGATTTAGCCCCATCAGGAGCCGTTTCTAGCACAAGGCCGTGGCCATGGGCGCTACTCGGCGATCGCGTCCGCGAAACGGTGCGCGCGACGCCCCGGCCCCATTCGTCTCCGAGGCTCGATTCGTCTCCGAGGAGCGATTCGTCTCCGAGGAGCGATCGGTCGCGCGGCGGCCCTCGAGCGAGAGCAGGAGCCGCGCGACCAGGGCCGCTGCGGCGTCCGCGGTGGGCTCCTCCGGGAGGAGACGGACCACGTTCTCGTCCTTCGTCCGACCACGCAGGATCCGCTGGCCGGCGGCGAGTCGATCGATGCGGCGCGCCGCCGGCGATGCCGCATCGAAGCGCACGAGCACCTCGGGGCTGGCGCTCCAGCCGCCCGGCGCGGTCGCCAGCGCGAGCTCGATCGCGCGGAGCCCCGGCGTCCGATCCTTCGGCGCCCCGGCGAGGCGAACCTCGTCCACGCTCGCCGAGGTGACGCGGCCGATCGTCTTCAGCTCCACGTGCGTCAGATCGAGCGACGAGGCCAGCGCATCACGCGCCGGACGCAGCATCTGCGCCGCGAGGTCCACCGGCGCGGGAGGCATCTGCGCGCGCGTACCGGTGAGGAAGAGCGGGACCAGCGCCGTCGACGCGAGCGGCAGCGCGAGCGCGATCTGGGGGATCTTCACCCGGAGGAACCACGACGCAGCCGCGATCACGACGAGGCCGAGCGCGAACACGATCCGACCGGACCAGCCGCCGAGATCGAGCATCCCCATGGAAGGAGCCTTCGCGGACCCGAGCATCGGCACCGGCTGCCACTCGCCGGGACGGCGCGGCTTCACGATCGGCGCCGGCGAACGATGCGCCGCGATGCCCATCGCGAGAATGACGAGGCACGCGCCGGCGAGAGGCTGCCACCAGAGGAGCGACGCGAGCGCGGCCGCCGTCACGATCCCGTAGACGAAAGGTCCGAGCCCCCACGGGAGCGCGAGCAGCGGGCGGGCCTGCATACCTGCCTCCTTCGCCATCGCCCGCACCGCGCTGCGCTTTCGCCCGAGCAACACGGCGAGCGCGCCCGCGAGCGCTGCGAAGCCGACCGCCACGAGCACGCGCGCGAGGTTCGACGCGAGCACCGACGGCGGCGCCGTCTCCACCGGCGGCGGCGGGCGGAGCTCCGGCGAGGAGACCATCGGAAACGCCTTCGGATCGACCCGCGCCTGCCAGACGACGGCGTCCCCGCGCGAGACGTGCGGGCGAACGAGCTCGAGCTCGTCGCGCTCCGCGCCACGGCGCAAGGTCGCGAGCGTGGTCGTCGCCTCGCCCGCGAGGCGCGGCTCGGTCGGCGCGGCCGGGACGTCGAACGTCACGCGCGCTCCGTCATGCCCTTCCGGCGCGGGCGGCGCCGTCCACGCGAGCTTCCACATGGCACCGTCGCGGGTGAGCAGCTTCAGGCCCGCGAAATCGAGGCGATACTTCACGTCGACGACGTACGCGCCGCGCGTGAGCCCCTTTCCTTCGTCGATGAGGATGCGGACGGTGCCCGGCGTCCTCGCGGACATCTCGACGCGAGCCGGCGTCTCCTTGCCGCCCTTCTCCGGCGTCAGCACCGCGTCCGGCGCGAGCTCCGCGTGGGGATCGACGCCGGTGAGATCGAGCTCCTTGAAGTGGCCGGCCACGATTCGATAGCGAAGGTGATGCTGCACGTTCGCCATGCCGTCCTTGCCGACCTCGATGCGAATGTCGTCCGACGTCTCGTGCGCCTCCTGCCAGCCGCCGCCCGCGGCCGCATGCGCGACCGGAGACACGAGACCGAGGGCACAGATGAGGAGAGGGACCGCCGCCGTCCGAACCATTGCCCCACATCTACCCACATCGAGCGATCTGGGGAAAAAAGTGGCGGTCGCGGTCCTCGCGCGGCGCGATTAGCGCTGGGAAAACGCGAGCTTGACGATGTCCTCGATCACGTCGCGCGAGACGACGAGGTGGCCAACCGACGAGCCCGCTCGCGCCGTCCCCGACGGTCCTTCCGCCTTCCCCATGAACACGATGGGCAGCGCGCCCTTGTTCGGGAGCCCCGCGAGCGTGTCGTACGGAGAGCGCTCGCGGCCGCCGTCGATCGCGGTCACGACCATGAGGCCGCGCAGCGTGACGAGGCCGCCGCCGTTGACCTTCGGCTCCTTCAGGAGCTCGACGCCCTTCGCCGTCTTGCCGAGCGTGTTCGCATCGGAGGCGGTCGAGAGCGCCTGCGAAGCCTTCGTCGCGAGGAGCTTGCCGTCGAGACCCAACCCGAGCCACGTCGCCGAGCCGTCGGGGACCGCGAGGACGTGGACGACCACTGGCTTCTGCGGCGCCGGCTTCGCCGCTGGCTTCGGCGGCGGGGGCGGCTTCTGACCGCGCACGGGCGGCGGGGGTGGCGGCGGCACGACGGGCGTCGGGTCGTCCATCGGGACGGAGACCTCGAGGTGCACCGTGTCCTTCGGCAGACCGGCGGGCGCGGCTGTGATGCGCATCTTCGGCATGTCCTTCGCGCTCGAGCCCGTCTTCTGCTCCATCCACTTCGAGAAGCCCGGGCGGCCCCAGAGCACCGACCAGTCCTTGAGGATGGGGCCGACCTTCGCGACGGGCTCGCTCACCTGATAGAGGTGCCAGCCGATCATCTGCTCTGCGATCGCGCGCTTGGCCGCCGTGTCGCCGGCCCAGTCGTCGTCCTTCACCGCCGCGCGCGCCTTCACGGCCTTGTCGAGCGCGGGCGCGTCGAAGCCCTTGGCGTAGATGCCGGTGCCGCCGTTCGTGAAGAGGCGCAGCATCTTGTCGGCGAGGAGGTCGCGCACCGCCTTCTTCTCGGCGGGCGGGAGCTGCGCCGCGTCCATGCCTTCCGTGAGGAGGTTGGCGAGGATCTCGCGCGGATGGTCGTAGAGCTTCGGATCGGAGCCGCGCATGAAGAGCGCGGTGTCGGTGTCACCCGGCAGGTGCCAGAACGCGGCCGGCGCCGCGTCGGCGCGCCCGACGTCCGTGAGCGAGCGGGCGAAGACGCTCTTCGTGCCCTGGAAGTCGAAGCGCGAGGTCGCGTTCACGCCGGTGTCGTTGATGGTCGCGTCGACGGTGAGCTTCTGCGAGTCCTCGACGATGTCGATCGCCTCGCCGATGGAGGCGTCGACGAGCTCGCGCACCGCCTGAGAGCTCGAGCCGGTGAACGCGCGCGCCATCATCGGCAGCGCGCCTCGCATCTCGGAGAGCGGGCCCCGCACCGGCTCCGGACGGACCTCGACGTGGAGGTCCGACTTCCAGGTCTCGCGCGGCATCGTGCGCGTCATGTAGGGCGTGAGCTGATCGACGGAGCTGCCCCGGCCGCACACGAGCTTGGCCCCGGTCGCAGCATGGGCGAGCACGCAGACCTCGCGCTCGTCCTCGTCTTCCTCCCCGTCCTGCTCGGCGTGGCGGCCCTTCTCGAGCAGGCCGTGGATCTTGAGACCGCCGTTCGTGATCGCGTCCGTCTTGTAGTGCTGGGCGATGCGCGATTTCGCCTCGTCGAACGAGCGCACGCCGACGGAGACGGCATAGAGCGGGTCGACGCCGTGGCGCGAGAGGCTCACGCTCACCGCCGCGTCGAGCGGCTGCGAGAGATCGATGACGTCGGAGAGCGTCTCGTTCACCTGCCGAAGGAGCTCGCGTCCCCCGGGGAGCGGCAGATGGGTCCAGCCCGCCACCGTCTTCACGATCGCGTCCGGCTTGTTCACGCGCGCGAGCACGACGAGGTTCGGCGGCTCGGGCAGCGGTGACACGTCGATCGGTGGCTCCTTCGCCTGGTTGACCTTGAGATCGGGCGGCGGTGGCGGCGGCTGCGCCGGCCCCGGAGGAGCTCCGCCGCACGCGGCGAGCACGAGCGTGAACAGCGGGAGGACGCCAGACTGGCCTTGAGCGACGGACCGGCGGCTCTGCTGCACGTCGCGGTCGCTCGTCAAACATGAATGAGTCATGCGCGCGCGAGCATACTCCTCTTCCATCCGCCGAGCAGACATGGCTCCATGGCGCGGTCGTGGCAGCACCCAAGATGAATCCGGCCCAGGCAGAGGCCGTCGAACATCAGACCGGCCCCATGCTCGTCCTCGCCGGCGCGGGATCGGGCAAAACCCGCGTGATCACGCATCGAATCGCGCGCCTCCTCGAGCGTGGCGTGCCCGCGCACATGATCTGCGCGCTCACGTTCACGAACAAGGCGGCCGGCGAGATGGCCGAGCGCGTCGGGCACATCGCGAAGGAGAAGGGCTTCGGCCAGATCTTCGGACCGAAGCGCTCCGGCAAAGGCATGGTCATCTCGACGTTCCACTCGTTCGGGCTCATGGTGCTCGGCCGCGAGCGGAAGTCGCTCGGCGGCACGTTCACCATCTTCGACCAGGGCGACTGCCTCGGTGCGGTGAAGGAGATCATGAGCCGCATCAGCACCAACAAGGCGCTCGATGCGTCGGAGGTGATGACGCGCATCTCGAACGCGAAGAATGCGTTCCTCGCCCCCGAGGAGCTCGTGGAGCGCTCCGCCGAGGGATACACGGACGAGTACGACGAGATGACGAAGATCGTCTACCCGCGTTACCAGGCGGCGCTGAGGTCCTTCCGCGCCTTCGACTTCGACGATCTCGTCTGCGAGGTCGCGCGTCTCTGGAAGGAGCGCGAAGACATCCTCGATCGCTGGCAGAAGGAGTACCTCTACGTCCTCGTCGACGAGTACCAGGACACGAACCGCGCGCAGCTCGAGGTCCTGAGGCTCCTCTGCAGCCGCCACCGCAACATCTGCGTCGTCGGCGACGACGATCAATCGATCTACTCGTGGCGCGGCGCCGACGTGCGCAACATCCTCGACTTCGAAGAGCACTTCAGCGGCGCGAAGATCGTGATGCTGAAGCAGAACTACCGCTCGAAGGCGCCGATCCTCTCGGTCGCGAACGCGGTGATCGAGAAGCGCCTCGACGCGAAGTACAAGAAGCTCCTCTTCACGGAGCAGCTCGGCGGCGAGAAGGTGAAGATGGGCGTGGCGCCTTCCCCCGAGGCGGAGGCGGTGTACGTCGCGAAGGAGCTCCGGCGCATCATCCGCGAAGAGCAGCGAAAGCCGAAGGACTGCGCCATTCTCTATCGCTCGAACGGCCAGGCGAAGCTCCTCGAGGAGCAGCTCCGCGAGCAGGGCGTGCCGTACCACATGATCGGCGGCCAGCAGTTCTTCGAGCGCAAGGAGGTCAAGGATCTCCTCGCCTACCTGAAGCTCGCGCTGAATCGCGCCGACGAGATCAGCCTCCGCCGCATCGCGAACTATCCGCCGCGCGGCATCGGCGACACGAGCATGGAGAAGCTCACGCAACAGGCGACCGCCCGCGGCTGGTCGCTCTGGGAGGCGTTCGAGCGCGTCGACGCCCTCGACGGCATCTCCGGGCCCGCGCGCGACGGCTGCAAGGAGCTCGAGAAGCTCGTCGCGGACATGCGCAAGAAGCTGATGATCCAGCGCCTCCCCGCGAGCCAGATCGCACGCGAGCTCTGCGACTCGATCGGCCTCAAGAAGGAGATCGACGCCACGTCACCCAACCCGAACGCGAGCGCGCGCCGGTGGGGCAACGTCGAGAGCCTCTTCGGGACCTTCACGCGTCGCGAGCAGCGCGTGCGCGACAAGGGCAGCGACGAGACCGCGGAGCGCGAGCTCATGAACTTCCTCCACCATCTCACGATGAGCTCGGAGGAGGAGGAAGACGAGCCCGGCAACATGGTGACGCTCTCGACGCTCCACGGCAGCAAGGGCCTCGAGTTCGACGTCGTCTTCCTCATCGGCTGCGAGGAGGGCCTCATCCCTCACCAGCGCACGCTCGACTCGCGCCTCTCGGACGACGTCGAGAACACGAGCGACATCGAGGAGGAGCGTCGCCTCTTCTACGTCGGCATCACGCGCGCGAAGCAGCGCCTCACGATGACGCGCTGCAAGCACCGCGTCACGCGCGGCAAGCCCGTCCCGCGCACGCCGTGCCGCTTCCTCTCCGACATCCCGGACGACATGCTCGATCACTTCGAGGTGAAGGACACCTCTCTCATGAGCATGACCGAGATGGCCGAGCAGGGCGCCAACCTGATGGCCATGCTCGACGCGATGAAGTGACGTAGTCTCACGAGCCGTGAGCGCCTCCGTCGATCGCGTGGCCGACTTCTTCGCGCAGCGGACGCCGCGGCGCCTCCTGACGCTGAGCCTGTTCTTCGGGCTCCTCTACGTCTTCCGGCACCTCGCCATCCTCCTCCTCTTCTTCGTCACCTTCGAGCGGGCGCTCGGCTTCTGCGCCCGTGAGCTCTCGAAGCGGACGGGCATCCCGCGGAAGAAGTGCCTCCTCATCACGCTCGCCGTCATCCTCGTCATCGTCGCGGCGCTCGCCTGGTTCGGCATCGCGAAGACGGTGCGGACGTTCACGGCCATGCAGTCGACGCTGCCGGACGAGCTCGCGAAGATCCGGGAGATGCCCCTCGTCGACAAGATCGAGGAGCAGTTCGGCGGGATGGAGAAGCTCGGCGAGCACGCCAAGCACTACGCGGGCGACGCGCTCGCGGCCGCGAACGCGATCGGGCACTTCGTCCTCTACATCACGATGGGGTTCGTGCTCGCCGTCGTCTACGTGCTGGAGGAGGAGGAGATCCACGCGTTCTGGTCGAAGGTCGAGCGGTCGTCGATCGTCGGCACGCTCGGCCGGTGGCTGAAGCACGTGTCCGACGCGACCGTCGTCACGGTGCAGCTCCAGATCATCGTCGCCGCGTGCAACACGCTGATGACGCTGCCCGTGCTGCTCATCCTCGGCGTGCCCAACGTCGGTGCGCTCATGCTGCTCGTCTTCGTCTCCGCGCTCGTGCCCGTCATCGGCAACATCGTGTCCGGCACGACGCTCGCGCTCCTCGCGTACCAGCAGAAGGGCTGGCTCGGCGTCGGCATCTTCGCCGGACTCACCTTCGTGCTGCACAAGATCGAGTCCTATTACTTGAGCCCTCGCCTCACGGCGCGGCACGTGAAGATGCCCGGGTTCTTGCTGATCGTCAGCCTCATCGCGTGCGAGCACGTCCTCGGCTTCAAGGGCGTCTTCCTCTCCTTTCCCATCCTCTTCGTCGCAGGACGCATCCGTACCGACTTCGTCGAGGAGGAGACCGGCTCCGCCACGTCCGTGATCGATCACACGGAGGATCTGAAGCTCAACGTCGCGCTCACGGATCTGCCGCCGCTCAGCGCGAGCGGGGTCGAGCTCGCGAGCTCACCGAAGCACGCTCGCCCGATCGCCACCGAGCTCACCGACAGCTCGGAGTCTTCGGACACGCCTTCTTCTGGGCCTCGTTCGTGAAATCGAAGTCGGCGATCTGCGCCTCGATCATCGTGAAGCCGATGTTGAGGCTGACCGCGTCGCAGTCGCGTCCGAGGAAGTCCTCCCGCGGTGACGCCATGATGTCTCGCGCGGCGCAGAGCCTCGGCACGACGAGCGGCCAGTAATCTTGCTCGCACGCCGCGGGATAGCCGTCCTCGAACCCGTTGCCGGCCTGGGTGCCGCCGACCGCCTGGAGGAGATCGTCGATCGACATGCGACCAGCCAGGATGCCCTCGAGCTTCAGGTGGTCGCCGTCCGGAGAGATCTTCGCGACGAAGAGCGCGTCCTGGATCGCGGACGCGTTGCCGAAGATCGCGGTCGTGACCTTGTCGACGGAGACGACCAGCTGGAAGTCCGTGACGTAAGCGCTGGACTGATAGCTCGGGAATCGTCCCGCGGAGCCGAACGATCCGACCTCCGGTGACCAGCGGTCGCAGCCGTCGTATGCGGGCGCATAGCGAGCCTTCCCCGGAGGCGTATGGACGTCACCGGGGATGGCGGCGTAGGTCTCCACCAGCGGACGCTCCGCGCCGCTGTCGCCGCAGCCCATCCTCGTGTAGAGCCCGCCGGCGTTCACGAACGCGACGCTGACGCTCTTGTCGTTCGCGAGGCCGTTGTACTCCGACACGTAGACGAGGAGCGACCGGCTCCCTCTCTGGAGGTTCGCGTTGACCGGCTTGATCGCGTCGGCAGCGGTCGGGAAACGGGAGAACTCACCGAGGGCGGCGCCGAGCGAGTCGTCGATGCCGCGGTCGAGGTCACACACCACGGACGCGGCGTTGCACGAAGGGCCGCCGTCGTGGAGGTCCGCCTTGCACGTGCAGGCGTTGTCGAGGTCGTAGCCCTTCGGACCCGCCCTCTGGTCGAGGGGAGCGGTCACGCTCCTGGCCGCGAACCAGTACGTGTTCTTCAGATCGGGGTTGTCGTCCTCCTTTGGCGGCGGCGGACGGACCGAATGCGGGCACGGATCGCCGCCGTCGCTGCCCGCCTCGCCCGGCGCCGGCGGCGCCTCCGTGACCGGCGTGCCCGTCGGCTCCTCGAGCCCGAGGATGAGCTGGCACGAGAGCGTCGCGAGCGAGAGGCCGCCGAGACCGACCCACAGGTGCCGGGCGATCTTCACAGCGTGCCTCCGATGCCGATCCCGCTCGGCGAGACGAGGAGGCGTGCCGTCTTCTTGTTCTCGCCGGCGCCCGACGTGAGCACGAGCACGGTGCCGATCCCGAGCCCGACGACGCCGAGCCCGATGCCGACGTTGGAGACCCAGGCGAACGCCCGCGCTCGCGAGTACGCGCTCTTCGCGTCCGTGAGCTCGTCGGACGGATCCACGCAGGCCTCGCACTCCGCGCTCTTCGACGCGCGCAGGGCCAGGAACCCGAAGACGCCGCCCGTGAGGAGCATGGCCGCGCCGGCGCCGCCGACCGCGAAGCCGATCGTGCGCGTCGGATTCTCCGCCGGCGGGGGCGGCGGAGGAGCTACCGGCGGCGGGGCCACCGGCGCGGCGGGCGTCGCCTTCAGCGCTGGGACGTTCACGTCGACCTTCTGCTTCTCCGCGTCGATCGACACGACCTGCGTCCAGTCCTCGTGCTCGGGCGCGCTCACGACCACCGCGCGCTTGCCGATGTCGACCGGCACGCCCACGTCGAAGAGCTCGGGCTGCGCGACGACCTGATCGATCTTCACCGTCAGCCCCGCGAGCGCCTTCGCCTCCGGCGAGAGCACGATGCGCACGCGCGAGAGGCGCGGGCGGAGGAGCTCGGCGCGATCGTGGGCGTACTTCGCGCGCTCGGCCTGCGGGGGACTCGCCTGACGCGCCCGGTCCTCGAGGGTGCGGAACGCGCCCCACGCGGAGGCGTGCTTGCCGGCCTGCTCGAAGCAGATACCGAGGTTCAGGAGCGTGCCGAGCGCGAAGTCCGCGTTCAGGCTTCCCTGAAAGTACGCGCAGGCCTTGACGAGGTCGTTCTTCGCCATCGCCTGCTTGCCGAGCTGGAACAGCTCCTCCGCGCTCGTCTTGTCCTGTGCGCTCGCCACCGATGGCGCGAGGAGGAGCGCCGCGATGACGGCGGCTCTACTCGCGCTGGCTCGTGTCGGGAATCCCATGGTTCGGTTTCGCGGAAGGCGCATGCGTGGGATGCGGCGTTCCGCGCGGAGGCTTGCGAGGGGCGGTGGACGGGGGTGGCTCGAGCGAGACGGCAGCGGCGGCGGGTGGAGGTGACGGCTCGGGAGGTAGAGACGGAGGCGGTGCGACGCCGGTCGTGACGGATACCGTAACGACAACGGGCGCGGTCGGGAACTCGACTCGTTCGTGCGACCGCGACTTCACGTACAAGACGAGGACGAGGACACCCACGCCGAGCGCGACGGCCGCGAGCGCCCCACCGATCGCGAGGATCGACGAGCTGCTCGTCGTATGCATCGGCACGACCATCTCGCGGTCCGTCCGGCCGACCTCCTCGGCGCGCGCCGACGGAGCAGGCGCCGGGGCCGCGGCGGGTACGGTCGCGGGCTCGTCCGGGACCCTCGGGAGCGGCTCCGTGTCCGCCTCGTCCGGAGCGTTCGAGAAGGCCGGCGTCGCGCGCATGGTGTCGCTGACGGGCGCACGCCCCGGCGGCGCCGCTGCTGCTGCTGCCGGCGCCAGCGGAAGCGCCGCGACCCCGCCGAGCGCCGAGCGCGTCGAGCTCCGCTGCGCGGCGCGATGGATCGCGGCGACCGCCGCCGCGGCGGTGGGGCCGCCGAACGGCGCGATCGAGTCCGCGAAGGCGCTCACGGTCTGCGTCCGCTTCTCGCGATCCTTCACGAATGCGGCGTGGATCGCGCGCTCGAGGCCCTCTGGCGCGGTGGGGACGTACTTCCGCACCGGTACGTACGGATCTGCGGAGATCGACGCGAGCATCGCCGCGGCGCTGTCGCCCACGAAGGGGAGCTGGTTCGTGAGCAGCTCGTAGAGCACGACGTCGAGCGCCCACACGTCCGTGCGCGCATCGACGTGCTTCGACGAGCGGATCTGCTCCGGAGACATGTACGCGGGCGAGCCGAAGACGGCGGAGGTGGCGGTGAGGTTCTGATCCGCGCCGCTCTCGTCGTGCGCCTTGGAGATGCCGAAGTCGAGGACCTTCACGAGCGGCGAGCCGTCCGCGCGCTTGCTGACGTGGAGGTTCGAGGACTTGAGATCGCGATGGACGATGCCGAGCGCGTGCGCCTCGGCGAGCGCCTCGCAGGCCTGCAGCACGTAGTCGACCGCCTCCGGGATCGGTATGGGGCCGAGCGAGTGAACGAGCTCGCCGAGGTCGATCCCGTCGAGGAGCTCCATCACGATGTACGGAGGGAGGCCGTTCTTGCCCCGGGCGACGTCGATGACGCGGACGACGTGCTCGTTCTTGATCTTGGCGCAGAGCCGCGCCTCCCGAAGGAAGCGCTCGAGGTGCTCCGCGTCGAGCGTGGCGACGGCGTTCGCGGACTGGAGCACCTTCACGGCGACGATGTCGCCGAGCTCGAGATGACGTGCGGAGAAGACGGTGCCCATGCCGCCTTCGCCGATCACGCTCTCGAGCAGGTATCGCTCGTCGAGGACGTGACCGGCTTCGAGCTTGATACCCGGCCCCGGCACGCCCCAAGTATACGCCAGGCCCTTACTTCCGGATCGCCGCTTGGACGCGCTCCGTGAGGACGCGCGCCACATCCGCCACCGGGATCAGCTCGGCCTTCTTGGGGTCGGCCTCGGTGCGCGGCTTCATCTCGACGTTGCCGTTCGCGAGCGCTTTTGCGCCGATCGTGACGCGGAACGGCATGCCGAGGAGGTCGGCGTCCTTGAACTTCACGCCCGGCCGCTCGTCGCGATCGTCCCAGAGGACGTCGATCCCACCCGCCCGGAGGTCGTCGTAGAGCTTCTTCGCCGTCTCGAGGACGGGGGCGTCCTGGCCGATCGTGACGAGGTGAACCTGGTACGGCGCGATCGACGCCGGCCACTTGATGCCGTTCTCGTCGTTGTTCTGCTCGATGGAGGTCGCCACGAGGCGCGACACGCCGATGCCGTAGCAACCCATCACGATGACCTGCTTCTCCTGCTTGTCGTCGGAGTAGTCGGCGCCCATGTCCTTCGAGTAGCGCGTGCCGAGGATGAAGATGTGGCCGCCTTCGATGCCGCGGTACGACTTGAGCTTGCCGCTGTCGCACGCGGGGCAGCCGTCGCCATTGGTCGCAAGGCGAAGGTCGTGGATCTCGCCTTCCCAGTCGCGACCGCGGTTCACGTTCGTGAAGTGCTGGTCCGTCTCGTTGGCGCCGGTGGCCGCGTTCTTCACGGCAGCGGCGGCGCGATCGACGAGGATCCGGCCCTTGAAGCCGACCGGGCCCGCGAAGCCGACCTCGGCGCCGGTCGCGTTCTTCACGTCCACGTCGCTCGCGAGGTGGACCTCGTCGACGCCGAGCGCACGCGCAAGGCGGATCTCGTTCACGTCGTGGTCGCCGCGCACGATGGCGAGGACGACCTCCTTGCCGGCGGTGTAGACGAGGGACTTGAGGAACTTGTCCTTCGAGAGCCCGAGGAAGGTCGAGACCTCCTCGATGCTCTTCGCCTTCGGCGTGTGCACCTTCGTGCGCTCGGCGGGCGCCTCGTCGGACGACGCCTCCACGGGCGCCTTCACGGTCGCGATCTCGACGTTCGCGGCGTAGTCGCAGTTGCTGCAGGCGACGATCGCGTCTTCGCCGGAGTCGGCGAGGACCTGGAACTCGGCGCTCTTCGAGCCGCCGATCGCGCCCGGGTCCGCGGCGACGACGCGGTAGTCGAGGCCGCAGCGGTCGAAGATCCGGCGGTACGTCGCCTCCATCTTGTCGTAGCTCGCGCGCGCGCCGGCCTCGTCGATGTCGAACGAGTAGGCGTCCTTCATGACGAACTCGCGGCAGCGGAGGAGGCCGCCGCGCGGGCGGGGCTCGTCGCGGAACTTCGTCTGGATCTGGTAGAGGTTCATCGGCATGTCGCGGAAGCTGCGGATCTCGCGGCGCGCGATGTCGGTGACGATCTCCTCGTGGGTCGGACCGAGGTGGAGCTCGGCGCCCTTGCGGTCCTTCACGCGGAAGAGGGTCGGACCGTAGAGGTCGTAGCGGCCCGTCTCCTTGAAGAACTCGGCGGGGAGGAGCGCCGGCATCAGGATCTCCTGCGCGCCCGAGCGATCCATCTCTTCGCGGACGATGTTCTCGATCTTCCGCAGCACGCGCAGGCCGAGCGGGAGGAAATCGTACATGCCGGCGCCGACCTTGCGGATGTAGCCGCCGCGCATGAGGAGCGTGTGGCTGGCGTTGGCGGCGTCCGCCGGAGCCTCTTTGACGGTGCGAATGAGCGCGCGTGAATAGAGCATTGTCCGCGCGCAGATCTAGCACGACCGTCAGAACATTTCTTTGGCCGCGAGGCTGGGCGGGAGCGAGCCACGGCCGAGGAGGTCGGTGTGGAACGCCTTCAGCGAGAACTTCGCGCCGTCGCGCTGCTTTGCCCGCTCGCGCAGCTCGAGGATCTTCTCGCGGCCGATGATGTAGGCGCTCGGCTGCGTGGGGTCTTCCGTGTAGCGGCGCACCTCCGAGACGGCGAGCGAGCGCTCGAGGTGGACCTCGTCGGTGAGCATCTTCACCGCCTGCTCGAAGGTCATGTCGCCGACGTGGAGGCCGTGGTCGATGATGACGCGCGCCGCGCGGACGAGCGTCCACTCGAGCTGGATGAGGCGCTGCTCGTCGTCGTAGTAGCCGAGCTCGGCCATCAGCTCCTCGGAGTAGAGGCCCCAGCCCTCCTCGAAGATGGCGTGGCCGAACGCGCGCCGCGCCTTCGACGGGTTCGTGCGCGCGAACGAGAGCTGGAGGTGGTGCCCCGGATACGCCTCGTGCACCGACGTGTCGACGATGTCCGCGAAGTCGTTCTCGCGGAGCATCTCCTCCTGCTTCGCGGGAGGGAGCGATCTCTCGACCGGGGTGACGAAGAAGAACCCCTTGCCCGGCGTGGCGCGCTCCTCGAAGGCGGGCGGCGGGTCGTACGCGGCGGACGTCGTCGCGCGCATGAAGGCGGGGGTGTCGATCACGTCGAGCTGCTCGCCGGGGGGGAACGAGACGACGTCCTTCTGCACGAGGAACTCGCGCGCGCGCAGGACCTCCTTCTTGTAGCTCGCGACCAGCTCCGGCGCGGTCGGGTGCTTGCCCTTGATCTTCTTCGCGACCGGCGCCCAGCCGACGGCGGACGGGTCGATCTTCTTCGCGAGCTCGGCCATCTTCCGGTTCGTCGACTCGAAGACGCGCTTGCCGGTGGCGAGGACGGCGTCGCTGCCTTCCTCGAGGAAGAGGTCGTTGGCGAGGAGGAACTCGAAGAGCTCGCGCCCGGCGGCGAAGCGGCCGTTCGAGCGCTTCATGACCTCACGGCGCAGGTAGCCGGCGTAGTCCTCGAAGGCGGCGGTCGCCTCCTTGAGCGCCTTGTCGATGCGCGCCGTCTCGCCCGGCAGCGCGGACGTGAGGAAGCCGCGCTGATCGGCGAGGAACTGCTTCGCGCCACCTGCCTTCTCGATCGCGATCTCGGTCCACACCTTCGGCGGGTTGAGGAGGTTCTCCTTCGCGAGGGCGACGTTCTTCGGGAGCTTCTCGATGCGCGCGAGGGCGTTCTTCGCGCGATCCGCGGCGGGCGCGAAGTCGCGCGCGACGAGCTGGAAGATGGCGTCGAGCGAGTCGATGTAGACGTCGGGCTGCCGCTGGAGCGGGCGCATCACGCGACGCGTGCGGACGTCGACGCGGAGGGCGCCCTCGAGGAGCGCGAGGTCGTTCTTCGCGACTGCCGAGGCGCGAGGTTTGTCGAGCCTCTTCTCGAGCGCGGTGAGCATCTCGGCCTCGCGGTCCGTCGCGCGGTCGAAGCCGGCGATCGTGCGGTCGTCGAGCTCGGCGTCCCGCGCGTGCAGGCCGAGCCCGGTCGCGTGCTCGGGATGGATCTCGACGAGCAGGTCGAGGTAGGCGTCGACCGCCTTGGCGATCTCGGCGTCGTCCGGGTTCGCCGGCGCAGCGTTTGCTGCCGCGCCCGACGACGCCGGCACGCTGGACGTGGCGGGAGCTGGCGCCGGGGCCGCGGGCTTCGCTGCTGGCGTGGGCGCTCCGCATGCGGAGAGCGCGAGGATCATCGCGATGCGAACGAAGGTGCGCACGGGCCGGCGGAGTCTACCCCGATCCGGCGGCGCGGGCGGTGCGTAGTCCCCTCGAACCTGCACGAATTGCGCTCCGGGAGCCGTTCTGGGGTGCCCGCTGCGAGGTCCCCGAGCGCTGGTCGGAAGTGGAAAATCGGCCTGCCGCGAAGGTTTCTGGGCTTGAATTGCGCGCCATTGCCTTCGATGCTGTTCGGGCCCGAAGTTCGGTGGGCACGCACGCGGGGAACGTGTGTCTGGGAGGAAGACCTGCATGAGTGAGCAGCCGCAACAACAGCACGACGCCAACGCGCTCGAGAGTGGCTACACCGCGGGGCATCGCACGTACGAGCTGTGCGGCATGGTCCTCGCTTGCGCGATGACGACGTGGCTCTGCGTTCGCATCGCTCAGAGTCCCTCGCTCTCCGGCTGGTGGATGCCGCTCGCAGGTCTCGTGGGCATCCTCCTCGCCGACTTCACGTCTGGCCTCTTCCACTGGGGCTTCGACACCTGGGGCGGCGTCGACACGCCGGTCGTCGGCAAGCTCGCGATCCGCACCTTCCGTCATCACCACGTCGATCAGAAGGCGATCACGCGCCACGACTTCATCGAGACGAACGGCCACAACATCGCGCTCACCGTCATCTACTCGACCGTCGGCCTCTACGTGTTCCGCGGCGGCAAGGAGATCACGCTCGTCGACGTGTTCATCGGCCAGTTCCTCGTCTGCGCCACGTTCTTCACCGGCTTCACGAGCCAGATCCACAAGTGGGCGCACCAGGACGAGCCGTCCAAGGTCGTCCGCTTCCTCCAGCGCACGCGCATCATCCTCGACCCCGTACACCACTCGGTGCACCACGCGGCGCCCTACAACCGCAACTACTGCATCACGGTCGGCTGGCTCAACGGCCCGCTCCGCGCGGTGCGCTTCTTCGAGACGCTCGAGCGCTGCATCACCGCCGTGACGGGCGCGATCCCGCGCGAGGACGACATCGGCACGGACGCCGCGGTCGCGGTCGCGGTCGAAGAGAACGTCGTCGACGAGCCCGAGGCCGCGCCGGCCAAGGGCGCGCCCCACGAGTAGCGCGGCGGCTCAGGAGGCCGGGATCGTGAGCTCGAGGCTCGGCTCCTCGATCTGGCACTGATCCGCGGAGCACACGCTCATCTTGTAGACGCCGGTGAGCTTCACCTTGCCCGCGCTCGCCGGCTTGAACTTCACCGTCATGATGCCGGTCTTCTCGCCGTTCGCGACGAAGTCGCCGCCCTCCTTGGTGAACTTGTTCTTCTCCGTCTTGCCGAGGTACTCGACGCCGGCGGTGTCGGACGCGACGTAGCGGTACGGGTACTCCTTGTTGATGTGGAAGTCGCCCTGCACCCCGAGCTTGATCGTGAGCGTGCACTCGGCGCCCGCCTTGCAGCCCTTGGTCTCGAGATCGAGCGCGAAGTGATCGCCTTCGAGGTGCTTGGTCGCGCCGTCGGGCGTGTCGACCTGCGGCTTGTCCACCTTGATCGCGCTGACCACGGGCGACTTCGTGTCGGGCGCCTTCGGCTCCGAGGTCCCGGCGGGCTTCTCCTTGCTGCAAGCGACCAGGGCGAGGACCGAGAACACGAGCGCGAGGCGCGAGGACCACATACCGCGAATCTTAGACGGGCTTCTTCGTGATGGCACCCAGGGTCTCGCGCAGGTAGCGGACCGCGAGCCGCACCGTCTGGTCGCTCTCTTTCAGCGGCGGTGCGACTTCCATCACGTCGCCGCCGATGATCCCGATGCGCGCGCCGAGGACACGGATGAGCTCCACGAGGAAGTCCGGCGTGAGCCCGCCGCGCTCCGGGGTGCCCGTCGCGTCCGCCCATTGCTCGTCGGTGCCGTCGATGTCGTTCGAGAAGTAGACGCCCGTGACCTTGCGCTCCTCGAGATGCGCGACGAGGCGATCGATGACGCCGCTCGGATCGCGCAGGCACTCCTCCGCCCAGAACTGCCGCACGCCGAGCCCCGACTCCCAGTGCCCGCGGTCGTGGCGCGAGGCGCGCGTGCCGACCTGCACGAGGCGGCCGTCGCGACCGAAGATCTCGTTGATGTGCCACGACCACGTGGCGAAGCAGATGCGGATGCCGAGGCGATGCTCGAGGAGATCGGTGTGCGCGTCCGGCTGGACCACGCCCCAGTGATCCTCTCGCGCACGCGAGAGCGCGGAAACGGCCGGCCACGCGGTGGAGTGATCGCCGCCGAGGATCACGGGCGCGACCGCGGGATTCATGGAGAGCACGAGATCGAGCGCTCGCTCCGCGATGGAGAGCGGCGAGACGGGCAGCGCCTGCCCGCCCGGGTAGAGCGCGGCGCGCGTCGCGGCGATCTGCTTCTCGTTCAGCATGTCGTCGTGGAGGAGCTGCGGCACGACGAAGACGTCGCCGATATCGACGATGTCCTCGCGGTCGACGAAGTGCGGCGCCTCGGCGAGCAGCTGCGTCCGCATGGCCTGCGGTCCGAGGTTCGCGCCACGGCGAAAGCCCGCGCCGACGTCGGACGGGATGCCGAGGACGATCGCCTTCGCGGTCGCGATGCGCGACAGGCTCTCCGCGAAGCGCGCGCCCACCTCCGCCGCAGAGTCGACGCGGTAGAGCTTCTTCTGCAGCGCCTCTTGCTCCGCGCGGCCGGTGGACACGAGATAGAGCCCACCGCCAGCGGGCCGGAGGAGCAGCGCGAGCTCTTCGAGCGGCGTCATCGTGCCTGAAGCTATCATGCGCGCGTGCGACTCGCGCTGAACGGCGTCACCAAGAGCTTCGGCTCGCGCGAGGTGATCAAGGAGACGACCCTGCAGATCGGCGCGGAGGAGCGCGTGGCCCTCGTCGGTCCGAGCGGCTGCGGCAAATCGACGTTGATCCGCATGATGGTCGGCCTCATCGAACCCGACACGGGGACGGCGCGCATCGACGGCGCGCGGATCACGACCGCCGTCGCGCGTCATCGCATCGGCTACGTGATCCAGGACGGAGGGCTCTTCCCGCATCTCCGCGCGGAGGAGAACGTCACGCTCGTCGCGCGGCTCGATGGCTGGGACGCGCCGCGATGCGCGAAGCGCGTCGAGGAGCTCGCGGAGCTCGCCCGCCTTCCCCGGAGCCTCCTCGCGCGCTTCCCGCGCGAGCTCAGCGGCGGCGAGCGCCAGCGCGTCGGCATCATGCGCGCGCTCATGCTGAACCCGGACGTGCTCCTCCTCGACGAGCCGCTCGGCGCGCTCGATCCCGTGGTACGCGCGCGCCTGCAGCGCGATCTGCGGGACGCCTTCGAGTCGCTCGGGAAGTGCGTGGTCCTCGTCACGCACGACATGGCGGAGGCGGCCTACCTCGCGAGCGAGATCGTCGTGCTGCACGAGGGCGAGATCATCCAGCGCGGGACGATGAAGGACCTCACCCTTGCCCCCGCGCATCCGTTCGTGAAGGAGCTCCTCGGCGCGCAGCGCACGCTCGCGGAGGCGATCCGATGAGGTGGCTCCTCGCGCTCGCGCTCCTCCTCGTCGCCACGACCACGAGCGCGGCGACGCTTCGCGTGGGGTCGAAGCGCTTCACGGAGTCGTACATCCTCGCGGAGGTCGTCGTCGCGATGGCGAGGGCGGAGGGCATCGACGCGGTGCACGAGCAGGGCCTCGGGGGGACGGCGGTGACCGAGCGCGCCCTCGAGGACGGCGCCATCGATCTCTATCCCGAGTACACCGGCACGATCGCACAGACGATCGTGAAGGACGGCGACCTCGCGAAGAAGGGGCTCGCCGTCACGCCGTCGCTCGGCTTCGAGAACACGTACGCGCTGGCCGCGCCCAAGCGCCTCGGCCTTCGTCGCGTGTCGGAGCTGGCGGCGCGTCCCGAGCTCCGCATCGCGGTGAGCCACGAGTTCGCGGGCCGGAGCGATGGCTGGCCGGGCCTCGCCGTGAAGTACGGGCTCGACGGCCGCACGACCTCCGCCATCGATCATGCGCTCGCCTACGAGGCGATGAAGCAGGGCACCGTCGACGTCACGGACGTCTACACGACGGACGCGAAGATCCCACGCTACGACCTCGTCGTCCTCGAGGACGATCGCCGCTTCTTTCCGCCCTACGACGCGGTGCTCCTTCATCGCGCCGACGCGCTCGCGCGGTTCCCGAAGCTCGCGCGCGTCTTTGCGCGGCTCGCGGGCTCCATCGACGCGGCGACCATGCAGCAGCTCAACGCGCGCGCCGAGCTCGACGGCATCGGCTTCGCGGACGTCGCGCGCGAGCACCTCGGCGGCGGGCGGTCCGCGGGGCGCGCGTCGTTCGTGAGCGGCCTCGCGACCGCGATCGCGCGTCACGGGCCTCGTCATCTCGAGCTCGTCCTCGGCGCAGTCCTCCTCTCGACGCTCGCCGGCGTGCCGCTCGGCGTCATCGCCTTCGCGCGGCCGCGCGCCGGCGCGGTCGTGCTCGGCCTGACGGGCGTGGTGCAGACCATCCCTTCCCTGGCGCTCTTCTGCTTCCTGATCCCACTGCTCGGCATCGGCCCGGTGCCCGCGCTGGTGGCGCTCTTTCTCTACGGCCTCCTCCCGATCGTGCGGAACACGCACGCGGGGCTCTCGTCGATCCCGCCCGAGCTACGCCTGAGCGCGCGCGCCCTCGGCCTCACGCCGGGCGAGCGCCTTCGTCACATCGAGCTCCCGCTCGCGTCGCAGACCATCGTCGCGGGCATCAAGACGAGCGCGATCGTCGCCGTCGGCAGCGCGACGATCGCCGCCTTCATCGGCGCAGGCGGCTTCGGCGAGCCGATCAGCACGGGCCTCTCGCTGAACGACGTGCCCACCATCCTGCAGGGCGCCATCCCCGCGGCCGGCCTCGCGCTCCTCGTGCAGGGCGCGTTCGCGCTCGCGGAGCGCGCCGTCAGCCGACGCTGAGATGGACCTCGCCCGACGCGACGCGGTGCACCGTCCCGTCGTCGCCGCGGAGCAGCAAGCGGCCGTCGGCGTCGATGCCGCTCGCGATCCCGGCGAGCCCGTCGCTGCTGATGCGCTTCCCGACGAGCGCGTCGTGCGCCTCGAGCCGCGCGCGCAGCGCCCCGAGCCCCGTGTGGGCGGCGCGCTCGAGATCGCGATCGAGGCCCGCGAGCACGTCGAGGAGGATCGCCGCGCGATCCGCCGCTCCGCCTTCGAGCGCGACCGAGGTCGCGATGCTCGCGAGCTCCGGCGGGAGCTCGCGAGTCTTCACGTTGATGCCGATGCCGACGATGAGCGACTCGACGCGTGTACCCGCGACCGCCGACTCGACGAGGATCCCGGCGATCTTGCGGCCGCGCACGTGGACGTCGTTGGGCCACTTCACCTTCACGGTGTCGTCACCGGTCTCGCCGAGCGCCCTCGCCACCGCGTCGCGCACCGCCAGGCCCACCACGAGCGAGAGCGGCGGCACGCGCGCCGGCGCACATGGGATGCGCAGCAAGAGGGAGAAGAGGAGGTTCTCGCCGGGCGGCGACTCCCAGCGCCGGCCCTGTCGCCCGCGCCCCGCGGTCTGCGTGTCCGCGATCCACAGCGAGCCGTGCGGCGACCCCGCTCGTGCGCCCGCCTTGGCATCGTCGTTCGTCGAAGCGGTGGACGCGAGCAAGTGAACCGGCGCGGCACGCCGCGCGGCGACCGCCTCGAGGTCGTGCATCACCGGTTCGTCGGGACGAAATCGAGCGAGATGTCGGCGGCGGGAGTGGAGTGCGTGAGCGCGCCGACGCTGATCGCGTCGACGCCCGCGTTTGCGAGCTCGGTCACGCGCTCGAGGGTGATGCCGCCGCTCGCCTCGAGGAGGGCGCGGCCACGCGTGCGCTTGACCGCCTCTGCCGTGGTGGCGGTGTCCATGTTGTCGAGAAGGATGATGTCCGCGCCCGCGGTGAGCGCCTCCTCGAGCTGATCGAGGGAGTCGATCTCGCATTCGATCTTGCTCGTGTGTGGGGCGCGCGCCTTTGCGGCGGTGATCGCCTGCTTCACGCCGCCCGCGGCCACGATGTGGTTGTCCTTGATGAGGACGGCGGAGCCGAGATCGTTGCGATGGTTGTGCCCGCCGCCGCGACGTACCGCGTAGCGTTCGAGGAGGCGCAGGCCCGGCGTCGTCTTGCGCGTGTCCGTGATGCGCGTCTTCGAACCGGTGGGGATAGCGTCGACGTAGCGACGCGTCGCGGTCGCGATCCCGCACATGCGCTGGATGAGATTGAGGGACACGCGCTCGGCGGTGAGCAGCGAGCGCGCGCGCCCCTCCACCGTGTAGAGGATGGTCCCTGCGGCGACCGGCGCGCCCTCCGCCACCTTCGCCGTGAATTTCAGGTTCGGATCCACCGTCCGGAAGACGCGCTCCGCGACCGGAATCCCGCACGCGATCATGGCCTTGCGCGCGACCCCGTGGCCGACCGCCATCGCGTCCGCGGGCACGCAGGCCTCCGTCGTGACGTCTCCCGCCCCGAGGTCCTCTTCGAGCGCTCGCACGACGATGGAGTCCACGAGAGATAGCGGCAGCTCGGTTTCTGACATCGCGCTGGTTCTAGTGCTCACCCGCACGGACGGCAACGCCTCGCGACGCCTTCCGTGGCATGATGGCGCCGCTTTGCGTCACTGGCTCCTCCTCGCAGTCCTCTCGTCGGCCCTCTCCTTCGCGGCGTGCAGCGGCGCCAGCCGCTCGCCGTTCAGCGATGACGGCGGCGACGCCGGACCGAGCGGAGCCACGCCCGACGGCGGCGCGGGCGGCGACGACGACGACGACGACGACGACGACACGACGAAGCCCGGCTCGAAGGACGCGGGCAACGATACCGTCGATGGCGTCACGCCGGGCGACGTCGATCCCGAGGCGGTCGGCCCCGAGGCGATCGACGAGGCGAGCGGCACGAAGAGCGGCGTCGCGATGCACGCGTTCTTTCCGAAGAGCGCCGGGAAGGTGCCCGTCGTCGTCTTCGCACACGGCTTCCAGGTCGCACCCTCGCAGTACGACGCCACGCTCCGGCACCTCGCGTCGCACGGCTACGTGGCCATGACGGCCGACTACGCCGCGGGCTTCGGCGGCAACGACAACAACGCGCAGGCCACGTCGATCCTGGACGGCCTCGCGTGGGCGAAGGGTCACGCGAAGGTCGGTCCGCACGCCGACACCGACAACGCGGGCATGAGCGGGCACTCGCTGGGCGGCAAGCTCGCGCTCCTCGCGGCCACGCTCGACCCACGCGTGAAGGCCTCCATCGTCCTCGATCCCGTCGACGGCAACGGCGTCACCGTCGCCGATCTCTTGCCCGACCTCCACATCCCCACCGCGTTCCTCGGCGAGACGCTCGACAGCACCGCGAAGGGCCTCGGTCAGGCCTGCGCGCCGAAGAACGCGAACTACTCCACGTTCTATGCACAGGCCAACTCGCCCAGCATCGAGGTCACCCTCGACGGCGCGAGCCATATGAGCTTCCTCGACAACGCCGCGTCGTGCGGCCTGCCGTGCACGCTCTGCAAGGACCCGACGGCCTCCACCGACGACATCGCGCGCACCACGCGCGGATTCCTCGTCGCGTTCTACGAGCGGCACCTCAAGAACCGTCCCGCCTTCGACGCGTATCTGAGCCAGGAGACGGACCTCGCTTCGATCAAGTCGAAGTGACGCCTCGCCCGCGGGGAGGTGCGGCCTGTATGGCTCACCCCCACCGCGGGCAACGCCCCGGCGTGAACCGGCGGCTACGGGCCCCTCGCGCCCACCTGGAATTCCGCACGGACCTGGCTGGAACGCCGCTCGCTAGGCGGACGTCCAACATGTCCCCGTTCGTACGCTCGGCGTCGTCCGTTGCCTTTGCCGCCGGCCTCGCGACCCTCATCGGCTGCGCGCCCCACTACCACCACTACGGCTACCACCATCACCATCACGGACACGTCTCGACGAGCGGCGCCATCGCGGTGGGCCTCATCGCCGGTGTCGCGATCGCCTCGATGGCCCGCGAGGCCGAGCGTCCGCCGCCGCCGACCGCCGTGTACGTGTACAGCTCGCCGCCACCGGTGATCGTCGCCGCGCCCGCGCCCGCTGCGCCCGCGCCACCGCGCGCCGACGATCTTCCTCCGCTCGATCCCAGCGCGACACGCGCCGCCTTCGCCGATGTGGACCTGTCCGGCTGCAACGCGCCGAGGGTCTACGGCCACGCCAAGATCTCGCTCAACCCGGACGGCCGCGTCTCGCGCGTCGTCGTCGAAGATCCCTCGGACCTCGATCCGCGCGTCGCTCAGTGCATCGGCAAGAAGATCGGTCAGGTCACCGTCCCGCCGTTCCGCGGCGGCATGGTCGTCCTGGGAACCACGTTCCGGGTGCAAGGATGAGCTCGACGAACCTCCCCGTCACGAACGAGTTTTTCGCCGGCATTTCGGGCGAATGGGAGTCCGGCGCGGACGAGCCCGGCGTCGCCGCCGAGCCCCCGTTCGAGAGCGATGGTCCGGCCACGGAGCCCGCGCCGCCCACGCTTCGCAGCGGCTGACGCCACCTGGGCAAAGTGGTAACTGGGCGGCGTGAAGCACTCCCTCGCGCTCGTCGTTTTCGGTCTCGTCGCCGCCTGCTCCACGGAGAAGGCGCCCGTCTCCACGCCCACGACCGCCGCCACCCCCGCCGCGGCTTCGCCGTCCGCCGGGACATCGAAGGCCGCGACGTCGAAGGCTGCCCTCTACCAGTTCGAAGAGAAGGACATCGACGGCAAGTCGGTGAAGCTCGACCGCTACGCGGGCAAGGTCCTCCTCATCGTCAACGTCGCGAGCAAGTGCGGGTACACCCCGCAATACGAGGGGCTCGAGAAGCTCTACGAGCAGCACCGCGCCGAAGGCTTCGAGATCCTCGCCTTCCCGTGCGATCAGTTCGGGGGCCAGGAGCCGGGCACCGAGAGCGAGATCAAGACGTTCTGCACCACGCGCTACTCGGTGCAGTTCCCGATGTTCTCGAAGATCGAGGTCAACGGCCCGAACGCGAATGCGCTCTACACGTATCTCCGCAAGGAGGAGCCCATCAAGTGGAACTTCACCAAGTTCCTCGTCGACCGCGAGGGCAACGTGGTGAAGCGCTTCGAGTCGAAGGCGACGCCGGAGGCCATCGAGCCGGAGGTCGTCGCGCTCCTCGGCAAGAAATAGCGAGGTGACGCTTCCGGCGACGCTCTCGTTCACGTCGGCCTCGGTCGGCCTGCTCGCGGCGCTCCTGGCGCTCGGCATGTCGTCCGCGCCCGGCTGGCGCGAGCTTCGCTGGTTCGCAGCGTGTGCGGCGTGCGCGGCGCTGTTCAATCTCGCGAACGCGCCCATCACGATCCACGGCGTCCCGGACGAGGTGCTCCTCGTCTCGTCGCGGCTCAACCTGTTCTTCGGCGGGCTCCATGCCTCGGCCTGGTTCATGTTCATCGCCGCGCAAGAGCGCCGGTCGCTCTCGAAGCTCGAGCGCGTCATGGTCCCGCTCGGCCTGCTCTGGTCGGGCTTCGCGCTCGTGCCCGGTCTCATCGTGCAGGACCGCATCGAGCCGCGACACGTCGCCTGGCTGGACGTGACGTACTGCGACTCGCCCCCGACGACCTTCGGAAAGCTCTCGATCGCATACTACGTCGCGTGCGTCATCTATCTGCTCGTCCGCGCCATCGTGCGCTGGCTGCGGGGCGACCCGCTCGCGCGTAGCCAGGCGTTCGCGGTGGGCGGCGTCGTGGTCGGCGGCATTCACGATGCGCTCGCCACGGCGGACATCATCCGAAGCCCGTACGTCCTCGACATCTCGCTCATCATGCTCGTGCTGGTGGTGGGCGGCTCGATGACCACGCGCTTCGTGGCGAACATGCGCGAGCTCGCGGCGGCGCAGAAGCAGCTCGTGGCGAGGGAGCGGCTCGCGGCGCTCGGAGAGCTGTCCGCGGTCGTCGCGCACGAGGTCCGCAACCCGCTCGCCGTCGTCTTCAACGCACTCGCTGGGCTACGTCGCACGAGCGTGAGCGAGGACGAGCGCGGCAAGCTGCTCGAGATCCTCCAGGAAGAGGCGGAGCGCCTGCGCGACATCGTGAGCGACCTCCTCGAGTTCGCGAGCCCCCGCCCGCCCGTCTCGGCGCCGGCGTCGCTCGACGAGATCGTGCGCGGCGCGGTCGATGCCGCGCGCAGCGTGGTCGGCGCGAAGATGGACGATGTCGTCATCGACGCGAGCGGCGAGGCGGCCTCACCTCGCACCAACCTCGAATGCGACGAGCGGCTCGTCCGCCAGGCGGTCCTCAATCTGGTGGCGAACGCGCTCCAGGCGAGCGGACGCCGCGGCCCCGTGCAGGTGAGCATCGGCGACGACGACGACACGCTCGCCGTGCTCGTCGCGGACGACGGCGACGGTGTCCCCGAGGACATGCGGGAGCGCGTCTTCACCCCGTTCTTCTCGACCCGCCCGAAAGGGACCGGGCTCGGTCTCGCCGTCGTGAAGCGCTGCGCGGAGGCTCACGGAGGCCGCATCACGTTGCGGGCGAACGGCGCGCGCGGCGCGCTCTTCGAGCTTCGTCTCCCACGCCGCGCCGGCGAGCGCGTGTCGCTCCTCGGCGTGTGAGCGCCTCAGTACATCCGGAAGCCCTTGCCTAGCGTCTCGCTGAACAAGTTGCACATCGCGTGGAACGCGATGCCCGCGCCGACGCCCCTCGTGCGCGCGCGCAGGAAGCCGAAGGCGAGCGACGGGAAGAACACGGCGAGCCGCTCCGGCGTGTGGATGGTCGCGACGTGTCCAACGGCGAAGATGAGGCTCGTGACGAGCAGCGCCGGACCGAGCTCGGCGCCGAGGACGCGGAGCCGCTGCGGGAACGCCTCGTCGAGCCGTGACTGCAGGTACCCGCGGTAGAAGGCCTCCTCCGGCAGCGCGATGATCACGAGCTGACCGAAGGTCTCGTTCAGCGCCTCGTTGGCGGTGACCCGGAGATGGAACGTCCCCTTCGCGTGCCAGAAGTGGCGCCAGCCGAAGTAGAACGGCACGAAGAAGATGGCGGCGAAGAGGAGCGCCCACGCGAGCGCGGTCAGCGCGCTGCGGACGAGTCGCGGCACGTCGAGCTTCCCGGGCAGCACGAGCCCGCCGAGGGCGAGCCCGAACGACTCGACACGCGAGTCATCGCCGCGCCAGACGAGCGCCCACGTCGCGCCGAGGAAGACGAAGCCGACGACGGTGGCGACGTACTTGTCGGGTACGAACATCGAGCAGAGCGTGACGACCACGGTGACGACCGCGGCGACGAGCAATGCTTCGACGAGAGGTCTCTGGCTCAGCGACACGTCAAACGAGAGGCGTAGATCTCGGCGACGCCCTTCGGCGTGTCCGAGTCCTGCCACGCCATGTACCACTCGTTCTTGGTCGCGCCGCCCGAGATCGAGGGACGCGGAACGGACGGGTCGTTGATCTTGAAGACGGACGCCGGCGGGAGCACGGGCCCGGCGTCGTTGAGGGTCGTGAACTTGATCGACGGGCGCTCGTACCACGCGACCGCGACCTCACCATTGTTCACGCCGAGCGAGGGATGGCCGCCCTTGTCGGAGAGCTTCTTGCGCCAGACGACCTGGTTCGCGACGGGATCGATCTTCGCGATCGACGCGCCGCCCGCCTCGACGTGCCAGACGACGAAGCAGCCGTTCGTGCCGCACGCGATCGACGCCTGATCGGCGGGGGTCTTGTCTTCGGACACCTGCGAGACGTTGCCGGCGACACGATCGCCGCGCGTCTGCGACGTGCTCTCGTCGAGGCCCTTCTCCGCGTCGGAGAGGGACACGCGCATGCGCATGATGGCGTGGGACTTCTCTTTGTCGTTCTCGAGCTTGTACGCGATGATCAGCGTGTTCGCGGCGACCGCCACGCTCGCGTGGCGGACGCGCGGCGCGGGCACCTTCCCCTTCGCGGGCGCGAAGTAGTCGGTGAGGCGCGTCTCGGCGGTGAGCATGTCGAGGTCGTTCGAGAGGTGACGCGCGTAGAGATCGTGCTCGTTCTCCCGGTCGCGATCGTCCTGCCACACGACCCAGAACCCCTCGGGGCCCTTGTCGATCGCAGGCCAGTACTGGCCAGGGCGCGTGCCGCCGACGCGCACGCGCTGGCCCTTGAACTGATCGGGGCCGCCGTTGCCGTCGATGAGGCGCGCGTGGATGCCCGCGTCCTTGGTCTTCTCCTCGACGTAGAGGAGGACGAGGCGATCGGCGCCGACGACGCCGAGCTTCGGGCTGTCCGCGTCCGTCGCCTCGGGCGTGAGATCCTTCACCGCCGTCAGCGACTTGCCGGTGGGATCGATGACGACGCCGTAGGCGTGATTGCTGCCCGCGCGCTCGTGATCGTCGACCCACGCGACCAGCGCGCCCTTCGCGAGCGGCGCCACGATGGGCACCGAGGCCTTGCGATCGATGGCGAGGCGCGGATGGGCGAACGCGGCGACCTTGCACGGGCCCTGGTCCTTCGCCTTGTCCGCGATCTTGGTCTGCTCCGCGAACACGGCGCCGACCTTCGCCGCCTGGCCGCCCAGATCGGTGGCCTCCTTGAACTTCTTCTGCGCACCGGCGATGTCGCCCACGCTGAAGAGGCGCTGCCCCTCCGCGATCGTGGGCACCCACTTCGGCTCGTCGAGCTTCTCGGGCTCGTTCGACGCGACGGGCCCGATGACGGGCGCGGAGGCGGTCGACGCGACGACGGGCGCGGTGACCTGGGGCCCGAGGAAGCGGACCCACGTGAAGATGGCGAGCGAGATCGCGCCGACGAGGAAGCCGCCCGCGAGGCCGAGGCGCACGGGCGAGACCTTGACGGGGACCGGCACGTCCGGCGTGGACGTCGTGGTGGGGATGTCGGTCGATGCGCGGCCGTTGACGAGCGGGATCGGCTCGCTGGCGACGGAGCCGCGCGCGGACATCGGACCGCCGTTGTTGAGCCCACCGTCGACGGCGCGACGGCTCGACGGCGCGGGCAACCCCCCGCGCTGCGTGGACGGGCCGGCGGAGACGAGCTGCCCCGCGGCCGTCTCGTTCACGCGTGGATGCGGGCCGGTGCCGAGCGGGAGCCCCGGGTAGCTGGCGCTCGAGACAGGCCGCTGGCCCCAGGCCTCGACGAAGGCGTCCGCGAGCTCCTTCGCCCCTTGATAACGATTGGCGGGATCGCGCTCGAGGCACTTCTTGAACCAGGCGTCGAAGGCGGGCGGAAGGTCGGCGCGCGCCTGTGACGGCACGGGGATCGGGCCCGTCGCGATCGACGCGAACGTCATCGCCACGCCTTGATCCATGTTCCAGACGGGCCGGCCGATGAGGCACTCGTAGGCCATGCAGCCGAGGGCCCACAGGTCGGCGCGGTGATCGACGTTCCCCTGCCCCTTCACCTGCTCCGGGGACATGTAGGCCGGCGTTCCGAAGACGGCGCCTTCGCGGGTCAGGCGCTTCTGCGCTTTTTCTTCCGGATTCACCGGCGCGTAGAACTTGGCGAGGCCGAAGTCGAGGATCTTGCAGATGTCGTGCTGGTCTTCGCCCTTCGTGAGGAAGATGTTCTCCGGCTTCAGGTCGCGGTGGACGATGCCGGAGGAGTGCGCTTTGACGAGACCGCGTGCGGTGTGGACGATGACGCGGATCGTCGTCTCGAGGTCGATGATGCGGACCCGCGCCATCCGGTCGTAGAGCGACTCGCCTTCGAGCAGCTCCATCGCGATGAACGGGCGGCCGTCGTCGAGGCGCCCCGAGTCGTACACGTCGACGATGTACGGACTGCGCACGCTTGCCGCCGCGCGCGCCTCGCGGAAGAAGCGCTCGATGACGACGGTGGACGCCGCGAGCTCTGCGGCGAGGACTTTGACGGCGACCTTCTTGCCGAGCGAGAGCTGCTCCGACTCGTACACCGCGGCCATGCCGCCGCGCCCGATCTCGCGAACGACTCGGTACTTACCGACCAGGATGGTCCCGACCGGGATCTTCGACTCGTTGCCAGCCACCTAGACCCGAAAAATGGTACGCGGTTTCCCGGCGAAACGAAAAGGCTTACGGTGGGGTCGTGTCGGGATCCGAATCTCCGCCGGGGGGAGCCGCCAACCGAGATCGTCGAGATAGGCTCCTGGCGATCGGGGAAATCGCGGCCGAAGTGGCTCATGAGCTCAGGAATGCGCTCCAGATCGTGTCGGCGAACGTCTACCTCGCGCGACAGAACCCGACCGCAGCCGAGCCCCACCTCGCCAAGATCGAGCGAAGCACGCGGATCGCACAGGGAATTGTCGACGATCTGATGGCCCTGGCCCGCGGCGAGGCGGTCCACGCCGAGCCGATACCGGTGGTGGACCTCCTACCTCTGGGGCGCGAGTGGCTCCCGGCCGGACCGGCGTTCGAGGACTCGGTCGAGCCGGCGACCCTGAAAGCGCGGGCGCACGCCGGCCTCGTTCCACGCCTGTTCCACGTTCTCTACGAGAACGCCATCAAAGCGAAGGCGACCCGGATTACGACGACCGCACGCGCGGTTGGGTCGGGGGTGCAGATCGAGATCAGCGATGACGGTCCGGGTGTGCCCGAGTCGATCCGGGACTCTCTGTTCGAGCCGCTCGTCAGCGCGCGGTCCGGAGGCTCCGGTCTCGGGCTCGCGCTCGCGCGGCGCATCGTGGAGGCACATCACGGGGCGATCTCGCTCGTGGGCCCCTCCACCTTTCGCATCGAGCTCCCGAACAAGGTCCGCGAGTGAAGAAGCCGTGGCTCATCGGTCTTGCCTGCGCGCTCGTCGCGGCGGTCGCGATCTACTTCACGTTGATGCGCCCGAGCGACGAGGACCAGATCAAGAAGACGCTCTCCGATTTCGCGTCGCTCGTCTCGACGAAGCCGAACGACACGATCATCTCCCGCACCGCCCGGCTCCGCAGCCGCATGAAGGAGGTCGCGCGCGACGACGTGGCGGTGCGCGTGGAGGAGATGCGCATCGATCTCCGCGGCCGCGAGAAGCTCGAGGACGAAGCGGCGAAGGTCGCGCTCGTCTATCAGGACGCGGACTGCACGTTCGTGAACACGAGGATCGAGATCGATCCCGCGCAGTCGTTCGCGAAGGTGGACACGACCGCCCTCGTCACCGCGAAGACGGGCGGCGAGCGCAAGATCGACAAGCGACCCGTCCACGTCCTCCTGAGGAAGGACGGGCGGTGGCTCATCGATACGATGGACGTCAGCTCGCCGACCGGCGACTGACACGGCTCTCGTTTCGGGTGCGATCCGACGCATCGCAGGCCGCGCGCGATCGCTCGAATCGCGATCCCAGCGCGTTTCTTGGATCGCGTGGCGAGGGCGTGTCCTCCCCAACCGGGCGCATTCCGCGCGCCGAGGCCTCCTTCAAGTATCTGAAATGATTGATATGCGTTCGTGTGCGCAAGGGTGGTCGGGGCCTTGCAGCTCTTTGGAGCATGAAACGCAGCGTCGCTCTCGGAGCTCTTCTCGGAATGGGTCTCTTCGCCTGTGTGTCGGCCTTCGAAGCCGAGGAGGACGGCGCGGGCCAAGGCGCGACGAGCGTGTCGGCGGACATCTCGGCGCCTGCATCGGCCTCGGCGATCCTGGCCTCGGACCAGCACCGGCCCGTCGACCTGGTCGTCGATGCCACGCACGTATACTGGACGACCTACGCGCCGAGCGGAGATCGCGCGCCCTTCGACCGTCGCCACGACGTCCTCCGCGTGGCCAAGAGCGGCGGGCCGATCGAGACGCTCGCGAAGGATCAGAAGGACCTCGTGGGGCTGACGCTCGACGCGTCGCACGTCTACTGGCTCGCACGCACCGGCGAGTGCACCGCGGGCGCGCCGACCGGGGTCGCTCGTCGCGCGCCGAAGGCGGGCGGCGCGGCCGAGTCGATCGCGAATCGCCTCCCCTGCGGCAGCCCCTCGGCGAACACGCAAGCCGTCGTCGACGGCACGCACCTCTACTGGAGCGGAGACGACGGCATCCGCGCCGTCGCGAAGACGGGCGGCACGCCTGCGCTCGTCGCGAGCGCGGGACCCAACCCGAACGCCTCGACGCGCTCGACGGTGCTGCTCCTCCAGGACGAGACCACCGTGTACTGGGGCGACTCGTACGGCCCGCTCTGGGCGCAACCGAAGGCGGGCGGCGAGAAGGTGAAGCTCCTCGACTCGAGCCCGTGGCACGCAGCGGTGGACGCGACCGCGATCTATTACGCGGCGAACGGGAAGGTCATGAGCGTCGCGAAGACGGGCGGCGCGCCCCGGGAGCTCGGTCCCTCCGGTGGTCGTGGCGAGGAGGCGTTCGCGGTCGATGCCGGCTACGTCTACTGGACGGACATCGTCGACAGCCAGATCCGCCGCCTCCCGAAGCGCGGCGACGTCAGCGCCGAGACGCTGGTCGCCGGCGAGCGCGCGTTCGGTCTCTCCGTCGACGCGACCGGCATGTACTACCCGGCGTATGGCCGCGAGATCGGCGGCATGATCCCGGACTACATCGCGAAGAGCGGCTACATCCGCCGCCGGCCGTGAGGGTCAGAGCGCCGTGCCGTCGCTCCGCTTCGATCCAGCCGGAGCGGAGAGCGCGTGACGCGGCCCGAGCACCACGTCACGCCTCGTGTCCGTCGGTCGAGATCAGCCGAACGCGTGGCGACGACCGGTCCAGCCCATGATGGCGAGGACGAGGAGCGCGCCGACGATGCTGCCGATGAAGCCCGACGCGTGAAGGTCGAGCATCGGCGCACCCGAGATCATGTTGCCGATGAAGCCGCCGACGAACGAGCCGGCGATTCCGACGAGCGCGGTCGCGATGAAGCCCAACCCTTGGCGCCCCGGCATGATCGCACGCGCGAGGAAACCAACGACGAGACCGAACAGAATGAACATGAGGATCGACATGATGGCTCGAGGTGGAGCAAGCTGCGGGCCACGCGGGAAGACGGACGAATCAGCGCCTGAAACGGCCAATTCGTGACCGCACGTCGTCACGCTCGTGCTGGTGTCGATGTGCATCCGGGGCGCCTTGCCCCGCATCGGGACGCGACCTATGAATCCCGGTCCGCATGCTTCCCATTCGCCTCCGCGGGGCGTCGACTCACAATCTCCAATCCGTCGACCTCGACCTCGCGCCCGGCGAGCTGGTCGCGCTGACCGGCCCGAGCGGGGCCGGCAAGTCGTCGCTCGCGCTCGACACGCTGTACGCGGAAGGCCAGCGGCGATTCGTGGAGAGCTTCAGCCCGTACGCGCGTCAGTTCCTCGAGCGGCTCGAGCGTCCGCCCGTGCGCTCCCTCGATCCGGTCGCGGCCACGGTCGCGGTCGACCGGCGCGCGCCCGTGAAGTCGAGCCGCTCCACCGTCGCCACGCTCACCGACCTCGAGCCGTACCTCGCCGCGCTCTTCGCGTGCGAAGCGGTGCCCTCGTGTCCCGACTGCGGGGTCGAGGCGGTGCCGACGGCAGCGGGCGACGCTGCGACGCGCGGGCTAGAGGCGATGCGCGATCGCCGCGCTACCGTCTCGTATCCCGTGCGCGTCGAGACGGCGGAGGACTACCTCGAGCTGCGCGAGGGCCTCGTGAAGGACGGCTATCGAAGGCTCATCGTCGGCGGCGCGGTGCGCGAGATCGACGACGTGAAGCCGAGCGAGGCAGGTCGTCCCGACGTCGCGGTCGAGGTCGTCGTCGATCGCCTCAAGGTGTCGAAGGCGGACACGCGGCGCCTCCAGCAGGCGATCGAGCAGGCGTGGGAGCGGAGCGGCGGGCGCGCGGAGCTTCGCGCGCTCGACGTGGTGGAGGGCGCGCCGTCGCACGTCGCGGTCGGTCGCGGCCTCGTGTGCACCGAGTGCGCGCGGTCGTTCGACCCGCCGCGCCCCGGCCTTTTCTCGTACAACTCGCCCCTCGGCGCGTGCGCGGACTGCCGCGGCTTCGGGCGCGTCATCGCCGTCGACTGGGACAAGGTGATCCCCGACCACGGCAAGTCGATCGCGAAGGGCGCGATCAAGGCGTGGGGCGGCAAGTCGAGCTCGTGGGAGCGCGGCGTGCTCGAGCGCTTCGCGAAGAAGCAGAGGATCCCGCTCGACGTGCCCTGGGCCCAGCTCACCGAGAAGCAGCGGCGCCTCGTCATCGACGGCGAAGGCACGTGGAACGACGGGAAATACCCGGGCGTCGCCGCCTGGTTCAAGTGGCTCGAGACGCGCACGTACAAGATGCACGTCCGCGTCTTCCTCTCGCGCTATCGCGACTACGTCCCGTGCCAGACGTGCCGCGGCGCGCGCCTGAACGCGACCGCGCGCACCTACCACGTCGGCGGCCTCGACCTTGGCGGCTGGCACGCGCTGACGGTGCAGGACGCGCTCGCGCGGACGAAGGCGCTCTCCACCGCGTCGCCGCAGGGCAAGCGGGTGCAGGCGGAGCTCGCGTCGCGCCTCGGCTACCTCGACGCGGTCGGTCTCTCGTACCTCACGCTCGATCGGCAGGCGCGCACGCTCTCTGGCGGCGAGGCGCAGCGCGCGTCGCTCACGACCGCGCTCGGTGCCTCGCTCACCGGCACCATGTTCGTGCTCGACGAGCCGACGGTCGGCCTCCACGCGACCGACATCCCGCGACTCGCGAAGGCGATGGATGATCTCTCGCGCGCGGGCAACACCGTCCTCGTCATCGAGCACGATCGCGCGGTGGTCGAGAGCTGCGACCGCGTCCTCGAGATGGGGCCCGGCGCGGGGCCGCGCGGCGGAAAGATCCTCTTCGACGGCACGCCCGCCGCGCTCCTCGCGAGCGACACCGCCACCGGCCGCGCCTGGCGCAAGGGCGACACGCGCAAGGCGAAGCGCCGCAAGGCGACGTCGTTCCTCACACTGAAGGGCGCGCGCGAGAACAACCTCTCCATCGACGCGGTGAAGATCCCCCTCGGCGTGCTCTGCGCCGTGACCGGGCCTTCGGGCTCCGGCAAGTCGACGCTCGCCGAGGACATCCTCTACCGCGGGGTCGCGAAGCAGTGTGGGGAGAGCGTGCCGAAAGCAGGCGCGTTCGAGTCGCTGGGTGGGATCGAGCCGCTGAAGCGCGCCGTGCTCGTCGATCAGTCGCCGCTCGGACGCACCGCCCGCGGCAACGCCGCCACGTACACGAAGGCATGGGACCGCGTGCGCGCCCGCTTCGCGGCCGAGCCGCAGGCGGTGCAGAAGGGGCTCTCCGCGGCCTCCTTCTCGTTCAACGTGCCGGACAAGGGCCGCTGCGAGAACTGCTCGGGGGAGGGCTACGAGACGGTCGAGATGCAGTTCCTCGCCGACGTGATGCTCCTTTGCCCGGTCTGCCAGGGCAAGCGCTTCAACGCCGAGGTCCTCAGCGTGCGGAACCACGGCCAGACGGTGGCCGACGTCCTCGCGATGACGGTCGACGAGGCGCTCGCGTTTCTCTCGCCGCCCGAGACGCCGCGCGAACGTGACTACGCCCTCGAGCGCATGCTGGAGCCGCTCGTGAAGGTCGGCCTCGGCTACCTGCCGCTCGGCCAGCCGCTCTCGACCCTCTCCGGCGGCGAAGCGCAGCGCCTCAAGCTCGCTCGCGCGCTCTCTTCGGACACGGAGGGCACGCTCTTCGTCGTCGACGAGCCGAGCGCCGGCCTCCACGCCGCCGACGCGGAGCACGTGGTGGCGGCGCTCCGCGAGCTCGTCGAGCGCGGCGCCTCCGTCGTGATGGTCGAGCACGATCTGTCGGTCGTATGCGAGGCGGACTGGGTCATCGACCTCGGCCCCGGCGGCGGACCGCGCGGCGGCAAGGTCGTCGCGGAGGGGACGCCGGAGGACCTCGTGAAGGCCGCCACCAAGACGGGCGAGGCGCTCCGACACGAGCGACGGGCGGGCGGCTCCGGCGGCCGTAACGGTCGCTCGGCACGCCTGAAGGACGACGCGACGCCCGACGCGATCGGCGTCGTGCATGCGCGCGAGCACAACCTGAAGGACGTGTCGTGTCGCGTGCCGCACGGGAAGCTCTGCGTCGTCACCGGTCCGAGCGGCTCGGGCAAGAGCTCGCTCGCGTTCGATGTCGTCTTCGCGGAGGGCCAGCGCCGCTTCATGGAGACGCTGACGCCGTACGCGCGGCAGTTCCTGCCGACGCTCCCGCGCCCGGACGTCGACCTCGTGACGGGCGTTCCGCCGAGCATCGCGCTCGAGCAGCGCACCTCGCGCGCGGGCGCGAACTCCACCGTCGCGACGGTGACGGAGATCGCGCACTACCTCCGCCTCCTCTACGCGAAGGTCGGAGATCTCTTCTGCCCGAAGTGCGGCGGCCACGTGACGCCGAGCGCGCCGGACGCCCTGTTCGCGCGCCTCACGAAGCAGCGAGGCAAGCGCACGCTCTATGCGCCGGCCGTCCGCGCCCGCAAGGGCACGTACCTCGACGTCTTCACCAACGCGTCACGCGCGGGGCTGCAGACGGCGCGCGTGGACGGTCAGATCGTGGCCATCGATCCGCCGCCGAAGCTCGCGAAGGCGAAGGAGCACTCGATCGATCTCATCGTCCACTACGGCGCGATGGACACCCTGGACCGCGCTGCGTTCGATCGCGCGCTCGCCTGGGGCGGTGGCGCGGTGCGCGTCGCCGCCGGTCCGCCGAGCGCGCAGCCGCCGGACGACGAGGAGCTCCACTCGACCGCTCGCGCTTGCAGCAAGTGCGGGACCGGCATCCCCGAGCTCGATCCACGCTGGTTCTCCTTCAACACGAAGCAGGGCCAGTGCGAGGCGTGCGAGGGCACCGGCTTCCGGGGCGGCCTCGCGGACGAGGAGGAGCAAGCGGATCCCGGCAAGCCGCGCGAGAAGTGCCGCGTCTGTCACGGCGATCGGCTCGCGCCCATCCCGCGCGCGGTCCGCCTCGGCGGCGAGACCTATCCGCGCATGATGGATCACTCCGCCGCGACCGCCCTCGCGAAGATCTCGCAGATCGCCCTCACCGGCGACGCCGCGACGATCGCGAAGGCCCCGCTCGCGGAGCTCGTGCATCGCCTCCGGTTCGTGGTGGAGGTCGGCCTCGGCTACCTCGGGCTCGGACGCGCCGCGAACACGCTCTCGGGCGGCGAGATGCAGCGCCTTCGCCTGAGCGCCCAGCTCGGCAGCGGCCTCACCGGGGCGCTCTACGTCCTCGACGAGCCCACCATCGGTCTCCACCCGCGCGACACGAAGCGCCTCATCGGCAACCTCCGCGCGCTCGTCGAGACCGGCTCCACCGTGCTGGTGGTCGAGCACGACGCGGAGATGATCCTCGCCGCCGATCACCTGACCGACCTCGGTCCGTCGGGCGGTCGCAACGGCGGTCATATCGTCGCGGAGGGCTCGCCCACGTCCGTGCTCGCGTCGCCCGCATCGCCGACGGGACAGGTCCTCCGCGAGCCGCTCGGCGTCGTGCGTCCGAGGCGCCCGATGAGCGATGCCTGGATCGATCTCGAGGGCGCCCGCGCCAACAACCTCAAGGACGTCGGCTTCCGCGTGCCCGCCGGCCGCATGTGCGTCGTCGCAGGCGTCTCCGGCTCCGGCAAGTCCACGCTCGTGCAGAAGGTGTTCTTCCCCGCCCTGCGCAAGCACCTCGGCCTCGTCGCGCCGACCCCCGGTCCCTTCTCCACCATCGAGGTCCCCAAGATGGTGAAGCGCGCGCTCGCCGTCGATCAGTCGCCCATCGGGCGAACGCCTCGGTCCGTGCCGGCCACGTTCCTCGGGATCTGGGACGAGATCCGCAAGCTCTTCGCCTCGCTCCCCGAGTCGAAGGTGCGCGGCTACACGCCGGCGCGCTTCTCGTTCAACACGCCGAACGGCGGCCGCTGCACCGCGTGCGACGGCCAGGGCGCGATCGTCGCCGAGATGAGCTTCCTCCCCGAGGTCGTCACGCCGTGCGAGACGTGCCAGGGCATGCGCTTCGAGCCCGCGACGCTCGACGTGAAGTGGATGGGCCTCGGGATCGGCGAGATCTTGAAGCTCTCCGCCGAGGACGCCGCCGACCTCTTCGCCGCGCATCCGAAGATCGCGCGCCCGCTCCGCACCCTCGCCGAGCTCGGCGTGGGCTACGTCTCGCTCGGCCAGGGCTCGAACACGCTCTCCGGCGGCGAGGCGCAGCGCCTCAAGCTCGCGAGCGAGCTCACCGCCGGCTACGCGCACGAGCCCACGGTGTACGTGCTCGACGAGCCGACGACGGGCCTCCACCTCAGCGACGTCGCCCGCCTCGTGCGCGTGCTCGATCGCCTCGTCGAGCGCGGCGACACGCTCGTCATCGTGGAGCATCACCCGGACGTCATCGCGAACGCGGACTGGGTGGTCGAGCTCGGCCCCGAGGCGGGCGAGGCAGGCGGCCGCGTCGTGTTCGAGGGTGAGCCCACGGCGCTCCTCAAGAAGAAGACGGCGACGGGGAAGGCGCTCGTCCATGCTCGAGCTGGCAACGGTGCTGCCACAGCATCCACGCACGCGCCACGTGCGTAGGACGCGTCTCACTCGCGTTTTCTCGGCATTCCTCGACCTCGTCCATCTGGCCCGAGCGATGCAACTCCTTCGGCACCGTGGATAGAGGACTTTGCATCGTCTTGACGCTGATGACCGGCGCCACCCTCTTCATTGCCGAGGCGTGCAGCGGCCAGAGTGAGCACCCGCCGGCGGAGACGACCGACTCGCTCCCGACCGAGCCCTCGAGCGGCGGCGGCGGGACCGCCACCGGCGGGAGCAGCGGCGGCAACCGCACGAGCGGTGGCGGGAACGACGACTCCGGCTCGCCCCCCGACCCGGCCCCCACCGCCACCACCACGCCCACGCAGCCTGGATCGAGGAGCGGCACGAGCGGCGCCTCGACGTCGAGCAGCGGCGGCTGACGCCAGCGTCAGTTCTCGATCGTGATGCGCGTCGAGACGCCGTCCCAGTGGGCGCGCGTGCAGGTAGGGTGCTGCCAGTCGTTGTTCTCGGCGGAGCACATCATGAAGTCGTCGATGTCCGAAGCGTCGACGCTCGGATGCTCCGGCGACGAGGGGCATTCACCGTCGAACGTGACGGTGAGCTCCTTGCCGATGTACTCCGTCGCGACGCACGGCCCGATCCACGTCCCATCCTTCAAGAAGACGTCGAGCGAGTAGCGCGCGGTCTCCGATGCGCGACTCCACGTGAGGACGTAGCCGGAGGCGGCCACCGTCGCGGCGCTCGACACGCTCTGCTTCGCGGGCGCCGGTGTCGGGTCCGTCGTCTCGACCGCCTGCCTCGGCGCCTCCTTCGACCTCACCGTCTTGTCGCCCGCGCTCGGCGCCTTCCGTGGCTGCTCCGCGACCGGTTGGCTCGCCTCGTCCTCCCCGTAAGGCTCCGCGCAGCCCACGAGCATCGTCAACAGACCGAGCACGAGGAGATGCGAGCGCATGACGGCCTTGCAGCAGGCGCCGTGCCATCGCGGATCCGCCAGCACGCCGAGTTTTCCAGCGCTCCTACAACGGAGCCGGGGTCTTCGCGGTGGTCACGGTCGTGTAGCGGCCCGCCCGCGAGAGGCTCACGCCTTGCGGCGACGAAGCGCGGCGCCGGCGAGCGCGAGCCCGAAGATCGCGCCGAGACCGCTGAACGAGCCGACCGGGCTCCGGCCCATCGTGCAGTCGGGCGCGGTCGCAGGGAACGCGGGCGGCTGCGCGCCGGTGCTGGTGCCGATGGTGGACGACTTCTTCGACTTCACGGCCGGCTCCTTCGGCGTCGCGCCCGTGTCGTCATCGTCGTCGTCGTCGTCGCCGGCCTCGCCGGGCTTGGTGTCGTCATCGTCGTCGTCGTCGCCCGTGGTCGAGTGCTTGCCCGCGTCCTTCGGCGGCTTCGGTCCGGCGTCCTTGGCCGCGGCGTCCTTCGCGGCCGCATCCTTGGCCGATGCATCCTTCGCGCCCGCTTCGGGCTTCGGCCCCGCGTCCGGGATCGGCGCCGGCGGCGGCGCCGAGGCGTCGACCGTGCTGCAGATCGCGGAGGGGATCGTCTTGCCGTTGCGTGGCGCGGGGAGCGTGGGCTGGAAGTCGAGGGAGTTGTCGCCCGAGTGGGCACAGCCGCCCGAGTGACGGATCGCGGCCGTGTTGGACGCGAGCGCGGGGACGGGAGCGCCGCCGCGGAACTGGGTGGCGCTGCCATAGCCGACGAGATCGATGATGTCGGGGGAGTCGCACGCCACAGCCGGGGCCGCGCCGCCGCATCCTTCGAGCGCGGCCTGGAGGTTCGCGACGAGCGCGACCTTGCCGCTCTCCTTGCTCATCGCGATGAGCTCGAGCGGCTGTGTCGCGACGTAGTCGACGTCCGTGAGCGGTTGCCCCACGGGCGTCGCGCCTGCGGCCGCACCGGTGGCGAGCTGAATGAGGAAGTAGTGGCCGGGGGCGAGCTTCGCCGTCGTGTCTGGGAGCGTGAGGAGGTTCTTCGCCTTCGTGAAGCTCGCGCCCGACGACACGTACTGAAGCGTCTTGCCCGCGAGATCGACGTCGTGGTCGCTCTGGTTGAAGAGCTCGACGTAGTCGTGCGTGTAGGCCGCGCCGGCGTTGCCGCCCCCGCCGTAAACCTGACTGATGACGAGCTCCTGCAAGGTGCCAGTGCTCGTCAGGTCGCTCGACCCGCTCTCGATCGTGTCCTCTTCCCGGCTACAGCCAACGGCGGCCGCGAGCGCGGTCAGGGCTGAAAAAGCGAGAATAACCGGAGTCTTGCGGAGGAAGGTCATGCAGGCGGCTCCCGTATGAGGCGTGCTTACATTAGCCCACGGGGGCCGGCTGACCACCCCGTTGCGCAACTATTCACGCAACCGACACCGTGGAGACCCTCTGAAGACGCGAAAATTCCAGCGCGGTCGAAAATTCGAGGCCGGCGCGGCGCGACAGAAAGCTGCGAAAAGTCGCCGGACTGGCGTAAGAAGTGTCCGTGGCCGCCAAGGACAACAAGAAGAAGAGCGCGAAGGATTCCGATGGGCTCGGCGAGCCCGTCGTGAAGCACGTCGGCGGCGAAGACGTCTCGACCCAGCCTTCCGAAGAAGATCAGCACGACATCGAGAAGGGCGAGGACGCGCTCGCAAAAGCGAAGGAAGAAGAAGAGGAAGACGAGTCCGACGAGGACGACGACGACGACGACGACGAGAGCGACGACGACGACATCCCGCCGAAGGGCGACGGAAAGGACCACGACGGCCCCTGGGTCCCGAAGGTCCGCGGCACGATGTGGAACCGCGCGACCCAGCGCTGGATCGCGGTCACGGCCGTTCTCGCCTTCTTCCTGATCCTCTACACGCAGCACCCCTACTACAAGCACAACGGGCAGTTCTCACCGTGGCGGACGATCTTCCCGCCGGCCTTCTTCGTGTGGCTCGCCCTGGGCGTCTTCTACATGAAGGCGACGCTCGAGCGCTGGAACGCCATGCGCTACCTGATGCGCGACGGCGCGCTTCACATCCTCATCCTCACGCGGGCCTTCCAGACACGGAAGTTCTGGCGCCGCGCGAAGAACCGGCGAATCAAGACGACGCTGCTCGCGATGATCGTCAAAGGCTTCTTCACGCCTCTGATGATCGGCTTCGTCACCGGTCACTTGAACAGCATCAGCAAGGCCTGGCTCGCGCACAAGCACTTGCCGTCGATGGACTACAAGACGCCGGCCGGCTCGAGCTTCCTCAAGGTCTTCGACCTCTGGTGGCACAACGTCGCGCTGCGCTTCACCGACCTCATCCCATCGCTCCACGACCTCGCGCAGCTCGTCCAGCCGTGGACGTGGTCGCGCGCCGACTTCAGCTGGGGCCTCGGTCTCTTCTACGACGTCATCTTCGCGGTCGACTGCGGCTGGGCGCTCGTCGGCTACGGGCTCGAGTCCCGCTGGCTCGGCAACAAGACGCGCAGCGTCGAGCCCACTGCGTTCGGCTGGCTCGTCTGCCTCTCGTGCTACCCGCCGTTCAACAACGTCCTCGGCACGTACCTCCCGCTCGACAACGGTCCGAGCGTGATCACGAACGATGACTGGCTCCTCGCGCTCCGCGCGGCGACCTGCTTCCTCTTCTCGATCTACGCCGCCGCGACCGTCGCGTTCGGTCCGCGCTTCTCGAACCTCACGAACCGCGGCATCGTCACGCGTGGCCCGTACCGGTTCGTCCGCCACCCGGCGTACCTCTGCAAGTGCAGCGCGTGGTGGCTCGAGCACATCCCGACCATCACCATCACGAAGGCGTTCTTCCTCTGCTTCCTCTGCCTCTGGTACGGCCTCCGCGCCTGGACCGAGGAACGCCACCTGAGCGCCGACCCGGACTACCTCGCGTACAAGCGCAAGGTCCCGTGGGTCATCTTCCCAGGCGTCTACTGACCTGGCACTTCGCACGGCGACTCGCGCCGTGGCTCGCGGCGTTGGTCGCGTATCTCTTCGTCGCGACCGCGCTCGTGCGCTGGGACATGGCGCAGCACGGCGAGGCTCTCGGAGACTTCGGGGCCGACCTCTATGCCGTGTACACGCAGGTGTTCTTCCAGCCGACGCACGAGCTCCCGCACGCACCGATCGCGCGATTCGTCTACTGGGTCACGCCCCTCCTCGGCGTCGGCCTCCTGCTTCGCGGGCTCACGCGCGTGGGCGCGACGCTCTTCGACGCCGAAGAACGGCGCAAGCTATGGGTGAAGATCATGAGCGAGCGGATGAAGGACCACACCATCGTGTGCGGCCTCGGTCACGTCGGCATTCGCGTCGTCGAGTCGCTGCACGAGCTCGGCACGCCGGTCGTGGCGATCGAGCGCACGAAGGACGACCGCTTCGCGGAGCGCGTCACGGAGCTCGGCGTTCCGATCCTCTACGGCGACGTCCGTCGCGACACGCTGCTCATCGAGGCGGGCGTGAAGAACGCACGCGCGGTCGTGTGCGCAACGGACGACGATCTCACCAACCTCGAGGTCGCGATCGACGCGAAGCGATACAACGCGAACATCCGCGTCATCGTGCGCATCTTCGACCAGCGCGTAGCGGAGAAGATGCGCGCCGCGCTCGACGTGGACGAGACGTTCAGCACGAGCGCGCTGTCGGGCCCGCTGGTCGCGCTGCAGGCGACGGAGCCGGGCGTGCGCGGCGTGTACCGCCTCGAGGACGGCAGCCTCCGCGTGGGCATGGAAGTCGCGGCGCCACGCGACTGGTGGGGCAAGACGGTCGCGGCCTGCGAGGACCTCATCGATGGCCGCGTGACCGGCGTGAAGAAGGCGACCGGCGCGCTCTCTCGCGCGCGCCACGACACGAAGATCGCGGAGGGCGATGTCGTTACGCTCGACCTTCCTGCCGCCAGCGTGGCGAAAGTCCGAGGGTAGGCTTACGCTTCCTCTCATGACGACGAAGCCGCCGCCGTACGAGCCGTTCAACTTCGCAGACGCGGTGACGGATCCGCAGAGCGTCGGGCAGGCCCTTCGCGCGGTGATGGCGGGCAACGCGGCCTCGAGCGCGATCGCCTCGTCGGTTGCGCTCTTCCAGGCCGGCGGCAAGCTCGTCCTCAACGAGGGGACGCAGACGGCAGTGCGAAGCGTGGCGGAGAAGGGCGCGGAGAAGGCCCTGCTCATCGCCGCAGGGCCGCTCCTGGGACCGGCCCAGGCCCTCGTGCAGAAGCCGGTCTCGCTCCTCGCGAAAGGCGCGAGCATCACGAAGCAGATCGCCCCCGCCGCAGCGAAGTCGGCGAGCAAGGAGATCCTGAAAGGCGCGGGCCGCGCCGCCGGGATCGGGTTCGTGATCGACGGCGCCGTCGCCGGCGTGGAGGCCGTGGTCGCGGTACGAAATGGCAAGCTCGACGCCAAGAAGGCGGCCGCCTACGTGGCGACGGAGGCGACGACCGGCGCGATCGCGACCGGCGCCGGCATGCTCCTCGGCGCGGGCCTCGTCGCGCTGACGGGCGGCGTCGCAGCGCCGGTGGTGTTCGCGGTCGGCGCGCTCGGCTCGATCGGCGCGAAGCGCATGCTCCGGAAGATCACGCTGCGCCCCGAAAAGGTCGAGGTCCGCGAGGTCCCGCAGATGGAGGCCGCGGCGACCTAGCCTCGGCTATCCTGCGGTCACGATGACCGCTCACACGATCGACAATCCGTTCACCGGCGACGTCGCCGTCAGCATCGAGCCCACCGACTCCGCGACGCTCGGCCAGACGCTCGACCGCGCGAAGATCGCGTCGAAGGCGCTCGCCGCGATGAGCGTCGACGAGCGCGTGGCCCTCTGCGAGAAGGCGCTCGAGAAGTTCGAGGCGCGCAAGGAGGAGATCGCCCAGGACGTCACGCGCCAGATGGGCAAGCCGCTCGGGCAAGCGCGTGGCGAGGTGGGCGGCATGGCCGGCCGCTGGCGTCACATGCAGTCGATCGCGAAGGCGGCCCTCGCCGATATCGTGCTCGAGCCGAAGGAGAACTTCGAACGCCGCATCGTGAGGGCCCCGCTCGGCGTCGTGCTCGATCTTCCGGCGTGGAACTACCCGCTGCTCACGGCCGTGAACGCGATCGTCCCCGCGGTCCTCGCGGGCAACGCCGTGATCGTGAAGCACTCGCCGCGCACGCCGCTCTGCGCGATGCACTTCGCCCGCGCGTTCGAGGAGGCCGGGGCGCCCGCCGGCGCGGTCCAGGCCATCTTCCTCGACTACGAGGGCACCGAGAAGCTCGTCGGCGACTCGCGCATCGACGGGGTCCTCTTCACGGGCTCCACGCTCGGCGGCCACAAGATCCAGGCCGCGGCGAAGGACCGGTTCATTCCGGTCGGCCTCGAGCTCGGCGGCAGCGACCCTGCCTACGCGGCGGAAGACTGCGACGTGGCGAAGACGGTCGAGAACGTCGTCGATGGCGCGATCTACAACGCGGGCCAGAGCTGCTGCGCGGTCGAGCGCGTGTACGTGCACCGCAAGGTCTACGACGCGTTCGTCGCCGCCGCCGAGCCGCTCGTTCGCGCCTACGTGATCGGAGATCCGCTCGACGACAAGACGAGCCTCGGCTGCATCGCCCAGCCCTGGCATCCGAAGGAGCTCCAGGCCTTCGTCGACGACGCGGTGAAGAAGGGCGCGAAGCTCGTCTGCGGCGGCAAGAGCGTGCAGGTGAACGGCAAGGGCCGCTTCTTCGAGGCGACCATGCTCACGGGCGTCACAGAGGACGCGGAGCTGATGCAGAAGGAGAGCTTCGGCCCCATCCTCGCCATCGCCGTCGTCGACTCGGACGAGGACGCGCTCGCGAAGATGAACCACTCGCCCCTCGGCCTCACCGCGAGCGTGTGGACGAAGGACAAGGCGCGCGCCGAGAAGATGGCCCGCGCCCTCGAGTTCGGCACCGTCTACATGAACCGCTGCGACGCGCTCGATCCTGCGCTGCCGTGGACGGGCTGGAAGGACAGCGGTCGCGGCTGCACGCTGAGCACGCTCGGCTTCGACGGTCTCACCAAGCCGAAGTCGATCCACTTCCGCCTCTCGCTCTGAGATCGGTCGGCGTCACCCGATCGTGGTCACCCCACCGGGCGAATGACGCTGCGCGCCCGAGGCTTAGGTTCTCGGGCGTGAAAAACCGCCGTATCGGAGTCTTCGCCGCACTTACCGCCTTCACTCTCTTCGCCGTGGGCTGCTCCAGCGCCGCGGGCGAAGGCGATGTCACCGGATCGGGTGACGAGGCGGCGCAGACGGGCGGCCAGGGCTCGTCCGGCTCGTTCGGCGGCGGCTCGACGACTCCGGACCTCTCCCACGTCCCCACCCTCAACGGCTCGTCGTCGGGCGCGTCCAATGTCGGCAATGTGACGCCGGGGTCGGCGTGCGCGACCGCGAGCAAGTCGGTGGCGGCGCCGCCGGTCCACCTCGTCTTCATGATCGACCGCTCGGGCTCGATGGGTAACTCGAAGCAGGCGGGCCAGAACCTCGAGAAGCGATGGAAGCCGGTCGTGGCGGGCCTCGACGCGTTCTTCGCCGACGAGGCGAACGGCAACGTGCACGCCTCCGTCTCCTTCTTCAGCCAGGGCGACACGAAGGAGATCGAGTGCAGCGCCGACACCTACGAGACGCCGGCCGTCTCCATGCGCCAGCTCCCGGATGCGTCCGCGTTCTCGGACGCGCTCGACGGCATGAGCCCGAGCGGCGGTACGCCGACGAGGCCTGCGCTCCAAGGCGCGATCGCCTATGCCCAGCAGGTGAAGGCCTCGCTCCCGCCGGGCGAGAAGGTCGCCATCGTCCTCGCGACCGACGGTGATCCGAACGACTGCAGCTCGACCGCGGAGAACGTGGCCGAGGTCGCGGCGGCGGTGAAGGGCGAGATCCCCACGTACGTCATCGGCGTCGGCCCCGACACGACGAAGCTCGACACGATCGCCACCGGTGGCGGTACGAGCAAGGCGATCATGATCGCGACGGACGACCCGGCGCAGGTCAGCGCGGATCTCCGCGCCGCGGTCGGCCAGATCAAGGCGCAGCAGCTCGGCTGCAGCTATCCCCTCCCCGCCCCGCCGAGCGGCCAGACGCTCGACGTGAACGCGGTGAACGTCGACTACACGCCTGCGCAGGGCAAGCTCCAGACGCTCGCGTACAGCGCGGACTGTTCGAACCCGAACGGCTGGCACTACGACAGCGCGACCACGCCGAAGGAGGTCGTCATGTGCAACGCGAGCTGCGACACGCTGAAGGCGGACAAGGGCGGCAAGATCGACATCGTCTTCGGCTGCGCGATCGAAGCGCCTCCGGGCACGGAGCTCCCCGGCGGCGGCGTCCGCTGATCGTCCGACTTCGCCGAGGCCGCACATTGGATCAATAGTTCCCATTCTCCCTCGGAGCAGCTGGCCGTAAGCTCGCGAGCATGAGTCTTCGGCCCCCCCTTGCCACGTTCGGCGCGATGGTCCTTGCCATCCTGGGCACCGCCATCGCGTGCGCCAACACCAGCACCGAGTGTGAGGCGGGCTTCACCCCATGTTCCGGAATCTGCTGCCAGACGCAGTGCGTAGGCGGGGCGTGCGAGGCGCCGGCTGGCGGATCGACATCGAGCGGGGGGAGCGGGCGATCCGGGACGGATCCTCGATGCGCCCAGGAACAGGACATCAGCAAGACGATGTTCTGCACGAGTGTCGGCAAGTGCATCGATCCGCAGAGCACCGACGAGCACTGCGGACAGTGCGACAACGTCTGCGGCACGGACACGAACGGAAACCAGCTGAGCTGCATCATCGGCAGGTGCCGATGAGGTGCATCGTAGCGGCGATCACCGCTGGAGCCCTGCTGACGACGGCGTGTGGTGCGCCGCCGGTACCCAAGAACGCCGGCAACGATCGTGGCGGGGAAGGCAACCCCCTCGGCCCATCGTACGTCCTGATCCCACTGCCGACGGAGGACCAGACGCTTCTGGGGCGGGTGCTTCCTTCGCCCCCCGCTCCTGGCCGCTCGCTCGATGAGACCTCACGCGCAAATCCTTGCGCCACGAAGCTTAGCGAGGCCACGACCTCGCCACTGGCGAGCACCTTCGAGGACGCGCAGGAGGTCTCGGCCTCGGCACAAGCGAAAGCGATGCTCGGGACCTTCGGCTTCCAGGGCGACGTGAGCCGCGCGACGCACTTCGTCTACAAGCTCGATACCCAGAAGCGGGTCGGGCTGCGGGACACCTCGGAGTACGACCAGTGCTGCAAGGACAAGGGCTGCGGATATGGCTACGTCTCGGCGCTCATCTATGGTGAGGGTGAGTACGCGACGGGCGAGGAGACATCGGGCTCTGCTGGCGTGACGGTGGCCGCCGTTGGCAGCGCGTCGGGCTCCGCGAACGTGAAGATCTTGCACAAGCGGAAGGTGAAGGGCTGGCTCGCGGCGGTCGTCACGGTGACGGATGCCTCGAAGAAGGCCAATGATCCCCTCGGACCGCTCGGCATCGCACAAGCCGCAGGCATCACGGAGGCCTCGGTCCCCGAGACGGTGAAGAACCTCTACGAGCGGGACAAGATCACGATCCAGGGCAGCGGCGACACCTTCGAGTACAGAGATGGACGCGGCACGACGATCACGGAGAACGAGTTCGCGCGGCGCTACGCCGACGTCACCGGCAACGACGACCTCGACCCGATCCTCACGCGCCGCAACAAAGGTTCCTTCTATGCCAGCGGCTCCCTCCTCGCCCTGTCCGTGGGGGCGCTGACCTTTGGAGTCTTGAACTTGAAGCGCAACTGCCAGGCCGAAGACGTGTCGGGCAGCTTCCCCGATACCGAATGCGCCGTCGTCAAAGGGCAGTTCCCGAACGAGCAGGTCGTCGGCTACGACCCCAACAAGACGGTCGAGCATCCGCCCGGCATCGCGATCGCGGCCGCCGGCGCGCTCGGCACGGTCGGCTTCGGCATCTGGTTCCTCATCGCCGCGCTCCGTTACGACCAGGGCGTTCATGATCACTTCATCAACGATCGCGACGCGATCCTCTATTCGACGAAGTACAACCGCGCGCTCCTTCGCCGCACCATCAAGCAGGTCCAGAAGACCCAGGGCGTCTTGGAGCGGAGCGGGCTCACCCTCCGCCCCGATGTCGGCCTGGGCGCCTTCGGCCTGAGCGGAACCTTCTGAACGGCTCGGCGGGCTTCAGCGGCCGAGCGATGCGGGCGGCGAGCCGAGAGGTAGCGTGAGGACGAAGCGCGCGCCGGGCGAGAAGTCCGGGTCGTAGGCGATGTCGCCGCCTTCGGCCCGCGCGATCTCTCGCGCGAGCGCGAGGCCCAGGCCGGCGCCCTCCGCGCCCGCGCGCTCGCCAGTGCCACGCCAGAAGGGCGCGAAGAGGAGCGGCGCGTCTTCCTCGCGGACGCCCGCGCCTTCGTCTTCGACCGCGATGTCGACGTGCCCCTCCACGACCGCGGTCTTCACGCAGACGCTCTTCCCGTTCGGGCTGTGCGCGATGGCGTTGTCGAGCAAGTTGCGCAGGGCGCGCGCGACCTCCTTGCGCGAGACGGAGACCGCGATGTCCTTCGGCGGTGCCGTCACCACCACGTCGACCTTGCGTGCCTCGGCGTTGCCGCGCGCCATGCGGGTCGCCTCTTCCATGATGTCGGACACGCGCGTGACGTCCTTCGAGGTGCCGGTGGCGCGCCGGTTCTCGATGCGCGCGATCGCGAGGAGATCGTCGGCGAGGGTCACGAGCGCGACGGCGTCCGCGAGGGCCGCCTCGATCGTCTCCCGGTATTCGGGTCCCGTTCGCTCGCGGCGGAGCGCCAGCTCGAGCTCCCCGCGGAGCGACGTCAGCGGAGAGCGCAGCTCGTGCGCCGCGCTCGAGATGAAGACGCGCTGAGAAGCGACGAGCTCCTCGAGGCGCTCGATCATCCCGTCCATGCGCTCGGCGAGGAGCTTCGTCTCGATGCTCCCCTTCGCGCGCTTGCCGACGCGCGCGTCGAGCTTGCCCGCGGCGACCGCGTCCGCGACCTCGTAGATCGCGTCCACGTCGTGCACGAGCGAGCGCGCCAGCGAACGAGCGACGAGCCACGTGAGCGTCGTCGCCGCGACGAGGAGCAGCGCGAAGATGCGCACGAGAAAGCTGAGGTCCTGATCGATACCCGTGCGAGGCACCGCGTAGAGCAGCGTGCGGTGCGTGCCGAGGGGGACGAGGACGCCACGAAGGTGCACGCCGTGATGGATGAAGTCGACGGCAGTACCGGCGCCCGCGTCCGGATGCTCGAGGTGCGGGGCCTCGCCGAAGCTCCGGCTCACCGCCACGACGTGCCCGTCTCCACGCTCGTACGTCGCCGCGTAGCGCGTGGTCAGGGTCGGCGGCTCGACGATCTCGCCCGTACCGTCGCGTACGCTCGGGTCATCGGGGTTGCGCTCGGCCGCCACCACCGCTGCGTGCTCGGCCTGGACGAGGAGCGCGTGGTCGATCTCGCGGAGCTCGTCGCGCTGCACGAACGCATAAGTGATCGCGAACGAGGCGATCAGCGCGATCGCGGTCACGCCCGTGAAGGACGCCGTGAGTCGCGTACGTAGCCTCATTGAGGCGCTACCGCGCGATAACCGACGCCCCGCACCGTCTCGACCATCACGTCGTGGGCACCGAGCTTCTCGCGGAGGTTCTTGACGTGGACCTCGACCACGTTCGACGACGGATCGAAGCTCGTGGACCACACCTTCTGCAGGAGCTCCGAGCGCGAGACGGCGCGCCCCGCGTGCTGCACGAGGTAGGCGAGGAGCGCGAGCTCGCGCGAGGTGAGCTCGATGGCGTGGCCGTCGATCATCGCCTTTCGCGCCACCGGATCGATCGAGAGGGGCCCGAGCTTCAACGTCGGTGCGCCCGTCCCGCGCCGGCCGAGCGCGCGCACGCGGGCGAGGAGCTCGCCGAGGTCGAACGGCTTCGAGAGGTAGTCGTCCGCCCCCGCGTCGAGCCCGAGGATCTTCTCGCCCACCTCGGAGCGCGCGGTCAGCATGAGGATCGGCGTCTTCACTCCGCGGTCGCGCGCGGCGCGACACACCGCGACCCCATCCATGCCGGGGAGCATCCAGTCGAGCACGACCGCGTCGTACGAGACGGCCTCGATCTGCTCGAGCGCGCGCATGCCGTCGCCAACCTGATCGACGGCATGCCCTTCCTCCGTGAGCGCGCGCACGAGGAAGCGCGCGACCTTCGGATTGTCCTCGACGACGAGGAGCTTCATCGACATCGAGCATACCTCGCGAGAGGCCGGTAAAAGCACGGCCGAACGGAGGATGAAGAACTCTTCACATGGGCTTCAGCCGGGTCTGCCCGGGGCGTCATAGGGTTGGAGTCCATGCGTCTCTGGACCCGAAAACTGCTGGTCCTTGCCGTGTTCCTCGCCTGCACGCCGAAGCAGGAGAAAGAAGACCCGGTCCAGCACATGCGGCGCCCGGATCGCTCGGTCGTGCTCTCCGACGCGAGCGCGGCCTACATCCGCGTCGAGCCTGCCCGCACCGCCTCCGCCGGGCGCACCCGGAGCTTCGCCGGGCACGTGACCTTCGACGAGCGTCTGGTCGCGCGCATCGGTCCCGCCGTCGGAGGCCGCGTGTCCTCCGTGTCGGTCGTCCGCGGCGACGACGTGAAGAAGGGCGACGCCCTCATGACCATCTACGCGCCGGACGTCGCGAGCGCGCAGGCGCAGGTGACCCAGGCGAAGACGGCCAGGGCGCTGGCCGAGCGAAACGCCGAGCGCGCGCGCACCTTGAAGCGCGACGGCGCCGGCTCCGAGGCGGAGCTCCTCTCCGCGGAGTCGGCGCTCGCCACCGCGCAGACGGAGGAGGCGCGCGCGAACGCCGCGCTCATGGCCATCGGCGGTGCGGCCGGCGCCACGGAGTACGTGCTCCGCGCGCCGCTCGCGGGCAAGGTCATCGAGCGCAACGTCGCCGTGGGCTCGCAGGTCTCGCCGGGCGGCGACAAGCCGCTCTTCACGATCGGCGACCTCTCCACGGTCTGGGTCATCGCGGACGTCTTCGAGCAGGACCTCTCGGTCGTCAAAGAGGGCGCGGACGCGTCGATCCAGGTCCTCGCGATCAAGGGCAAGACCTTCACAGGCAAGGCCACGCACCTCTCGAGCGTCGTCGATCCCGCGACGCGCGCCGCGGAGGCCCGCATCGAGCTCGAGAACAAGGACGGCGAGCTGAAGCCCGGCATGTCCGCTCGCGTCCTGATGCAGGGCGCGTCGGGCCCGGGCGCCGAGGTCCCCACCGCCGCGCTCCTCGCGCGCCGCGATCAGTTCTTCGTGTTCGTGCGCCAGAAGGACGGCAGCTTCGTTCAGCGCGAGGTCCACATCGCAGCGCAGCACGGCGAGCACGCCACGATCACGAGCGGGCTCCAGCCGGGCGAGGACGTCGTCACGGAAGGCGCCATCCTGCTCGACGCGGAAGCGAACGAGGCGCTCTAGGCCATGATCGGTCGCATCGTCGACTTCGCGCTCCAGCGACGCGGCATCGTGCTCGCCTTCGTCGTCGTCCTCGTCATGCTCGGCTCGCGCGCCTTCAGCCGCCTGCCGATCGAGGCCTATCCGGACGTGGCCGATACCTGGGTCCAGATCATCACGCAGTGGCCGGGCCACGCCGCGGAGGAGGTCGAGCGCCAGATCACGATTCCCACCGAGCGCGTCATGAACTCGGTGCCGAAGAAGAATGCCATTCGCTCGACGTCGATCGGCGGCCTGAGCGTCGTCACGCTGGTCTTCGAGGACGGCACGGACAGCTATTTCGCGCGGCAGCAGGTCTCGGAGCGGCTCGAGAAGATCGATCTGCCCGCCGGGACGGATCGCGAGCTCGGCCCGCTGGCCAGCCCGGTCGGCGAGATACTTCGATATCGACTGGTCAATTGCGCGACCAATCGCGTGACCGCCTGCCGCGACGAGGACGTGGCGCAGGCGCCCAAGCCGCTCGCGGAGCTGAAGGATCTCGAGGAGTACATCGTCGAGCGCGAGCTCCTGAAGACGAACGGCGTGGCCGACGTGGTCAGCTTCGGCGGCACGACGAAGCAGTTCCAGGTCTTCGTCGACCCGCTGCTCCTCGCCGCACACCAGCTCACCTTCGAGGACGTGGCGAAGGCGCTCGCGGACGCGAACGGCAACGCCGGCGGTGGTGTCATCGCGCTCGGCCGCGCGTCGCTCAACATTCGCGGCGTGGGTCTGCTCTCGCCGGAGCAGATCGGTGACGTCATGCTGAAGAACGACGACGTACCGGTGCGCGTGCGCCAGGTCGCGCGTGTCGCGATCGGTCATCGCCCGCGCCTCGGCCGCGTGAGCGTGAACGACGAGAAGGACGTCGTGGCCGCCATCGTGCTCCTGCGCAAGGGCGAGCAGGCAGACGCCACGCTCGACGCGCTCCACCGCCAGATCGACGAGGTGAACAGCCACGTTCTCCCGCGCGGCGTGAAGATCGGCACCTACTACGACCGCACGGAGCTGATGCACAGCACCACCCACACGGTCATGTCGAACCTCGTGGAGGGCATGCTCCTCATCACGCTGGTGCTCTTCGCGTTCGTCGGCAACGCACGCGCCGCGCTCATCGCTGCCGTCACGATCCCGCTCTCGCTCCTCTTCGCCTTCATCCTCATGGACGCGGCGGGCATCCCCGCGAACCTGCTCTCCATCGGCGCGCTCGACTTCGGCATGATCGTCGACGGCGCGATCGTGATGGTGGAGAACACGTTCAGCCACGTCGCCCACGCGCAGGAACGAGGCGAGGAATACGACCTGCGCCGCGTGGCCCGCGCCGCGAGCCAGGAGGTCGCGCGCCCCGTCGTGTTCGCGATGGCGACGATCATCCTCGCCTACATGCCGATCTTCACGCTCGAGCGCGTGGAGGGGAAGCTCTTCCGCCCGATGGCGTGGACCGTGGCGTTCGCCATCCTCGGCGCGCTCATCGTCAGCATCACCGTCATTCCGGTCTTGACCACGTATCTCTTCAAGAAGCGACTCAAGGAATTCGAGAATCCGCTCCTGAGATGGACGTGGGCCGCATATCGCCCCTTGCTGAAGCGGATATTGCGTGTGCCCGCCACGGTCATCGCCATCGGCATCGGTATCGTCGTCGCCGACGGCCTCCTCGTTCACCGCGTCGGCTCCGAGTTCCTCCCCCACCTCGACGAGGGCGCGGTGTGGATGCGCGCCACCATGCCGTCGAACGTCTCCCTCGCGGAGGCGGAGGCGCTGGTCGACGGCGTGCACACGAAGGAGCGCGACACGCTCGGTATTCGCGAGATCCTGGAGCGATATCCGGAGATCAAGACGATGGCGATCCAGGTCGGGCGCCCCGACGACGGCACCGACCCCACCGGCTTCTACAATGCCGAGTTCCTCCTCGTCCTGAAGGACCGCGCGGAATGGCGGAAGGACCTCCACGGGAAGAAGGACGAGCTCATCGCGTGGATCACTCGCGACGTCTCCGTCATCCCGGGAATCAGCTTCGGGTTCTCGCAACCCATCGCCGACAACGTGGAAGAGGCGCTCACGGGCGTGAAGGGCCAGCTCGCGGTGAAGATCACGGGCGACGATCTCAATGCCCTCGACGACATCGCGGACCAGATCGCAAAGAACATCCAGCCGGTGCCGGGCGTCGTCGACCTCACGGTCGTGCGCGAGCTCGGTCAGTCGAACGTCAACGTCGACATCTCGCGTGACCGCTCCGAGCGGTACGGCCTCACGGTGGCGCAGGTCGAGGACGTGGTGGAGAACGGCGTCGGCGGCCAGGTCGTCTCGAACATCGTGGAGGGCGAGCGCCGCCACGAGCTCGTGGTGCGCTACGCGGACGAGTTCCGCGACGACACGGACGCGCTCAAGCAGCTCCTCATCCCGGTGAAAGGCGGTCACCTCGTCCCCCTCGCGCACGTCGCGGACGTGAACGTGGTGGGCGGCGCCTCGCGCATCTTCCGGGAGAACGGCCGTCGCTACATCGCCGTCCGCTTCGGCGTCCGCGGGCGCGACCTCGGCTCGACCGTCGACCAGGCCCAGGCCAACGTGGCCAGGAACGTCCGCATCCCGGCCGGCTACCAGGTCGAGTGGGGTGGTGAGTTCGAGAGCGCCCGCCGCGCCGGCAAGCGCCTCGCGTTCATCATTCCCATCACGCTCATCGCCATCTTCGTGCTCCTCCTCGCCGCGTTCCAGAAGCTGCGCGACGCGTCCGTCGTCTTCCTCAACGTGCTCCTCACCTCCCCCGTCGGCGGCCTCGCCGCGCTCCTCGCCACGGGCACGAACTTCTCCGTCTCCGCCGGCGTCGGCTTCCTCGCGCTCTTCGGCGTCGCGGTGCAGACGGGCGTCATCCTCGTCACCCACGTCAACGCGCAGCGCGAGCTGGGCAAGGGCATCGACGAGTCGCTCTCCGACGCGGTCAAGACACGCCTTCGCCCCATCGTCATGATGGCGCTCGTCGCCACGCTCGGCCTCCTCCCCGCAGCGGTGAGCACGGGCATCGGCTCCGACTCCCAGAAGCCGCTCGCGATCGTGGTCGTTGGCGGGCTCTTCACCTCGCTCGTCCTCTCGCTCCTGCTGCTCCCCATGCTCTACAAGCTCATCGCGCGAAAGGATCAGACGATATGAAGGTCGCGCGCGTCCTCCGCCGCCTCGGCGCCCTGCGCAGCCTCGGCCCCCTCCGCCGCCTCGGTGTCCTCGCCGCGGTCGTCGGCGCTCTCTGCGCCGGCGCGCCGCCGGTCTCGGCCGACGAGGCGACGGTCCCGACGTTCACGGAGGAGCAGCTCTTCGATCGCTGGTTGAAGAACAGCGCCGAGGTGGCGGCGTGGAAGTCGCAAATCACGTCTGCGAAGTGGGATGTCATCACGGCCCGGACGCTCCCCAATCCCGAGCTGCAGTTGACGGTGAATCAGCTCCTCGACGGCGTACCGCCCGACAGCAAGACGGGATATCAGGCGCAGCTCACCTGGCCATTACCGATCTTCGGCCAGGTGGGCGCGCGCGCCGCCGCGGCCGAGGCGCGGGTCTCGGTCGCAGAGACCCAGGCCATCGCCACGCTCTGGCAGCGCGCGGCGGACATCCAGTCGGCGATGGTCGACACCGCCTTCGCCGACGCCCGCGTCACGATGCTCGAGCGCAACCTGGCAGAGCTGGATCGCCTTCAGGGCATCATCACGAAGCGCGCCGCGGTCGGTTCGAACAGCACGTACGACGTCCTCCGCGTGACGACCTCCGCCACGACCGTCCGCGCTGCCCTCACCACGGCGCTGACCGATCGCGCCGAGTCCGAGTCTCGCCTCCTCGCGCTCATGGCCGAGCCCACGCTCGGACGCGTGCATATTACACGCGCCGGCCTCGCCGCATTCCGTGGCCCGCTCGACGAGAAGGCCCTCGTGAAGGCGGCGCTCGAGCGTCGCCCGGATCTGGAGCTCGCGCGCCGCAGCTCGCTCGCCCTTGCGAAGGAGGTCGAGTCGCAGCGCAAGGGCGCGATCCCGACCCCGAGCCTCGTCGCGGGCGGCTACGTGGTCGCCGGGCCCTACGGCTTGCAGGTGACGGGCGGAATCTCGGTCCCACTCCCCTTCTTCGATCGCAACCGGGGCCAGATCGGCCGCGCCATCGCCGACGCGCAGACGAACGATCTCCTCGCGAAGGCGCTCGAGGCGCGCATCAAGAACGAGGTCGAGGGCAGCTGGCGCGCCCGAGAAGCGGCGCGCAGCGCGCTCGAGCAGTACCGCACGGCGAGCCTCCCCGCGGCCGCGGAGCTTCTCTCACGCGCCGAGGTCACGTACCAGGCAGGCACGTTCTCCATCGCGGAGCTCTTCGACGCCTACCGCACCACGTGGGACGCACGCCTGCAGGAGCTCCAGCTCGAGGAGCAGATGGCGGAGGCCGAGATCACGCTCGAACGCGCCGCCGTCCTCATCCCGCTCGGCCCGATGAAGTAGCGGCCCGCCACGCTCTCGCGGTCCGAGGGCGGCATCTCCGCCGGCACGGGGGGACGAGGCGCTCGCGCAGAGCTTGCCGTCACGCTCGTAGGCCTGCTTCGCGAGGTCCGCGATCGTCCGGAGGGAGCGGCGCGCCTCCATCGTCTTGGCGCGATCGACGTAGACCCGCATCGATACGCCGCCGCAGATGCCGACCGGGAGCGAGGACGGATCGACCTCATCACCTCCCATCCCGCCCGACGGCGGCGGCAGAGATGGCGGGGATGGCGGCGATGGCGGACTCATCACTTCACGATCGGCAGACGCCGGCGCGCGTCGAAGAGGGAGCGAAGGGCGACGCGGGCGCCGTCGTTCTGCTCACGCGCGAGGCGCTCCTCGAAGGGCCCGATGGACCAGCACTCCTCCGGCGGCAGCTCCTCCAGCGGTGTGAGAGGCTCCGCGGCCGGGGAGGCGTTCAGCGGGCAGATATCGCGGGCCTCGTAGACCTCGTCCGTCTCTTCGTCCTCCTCGAGCCAGCGGAGCGGCAGGCCCTGCGTCCGGCAGACGTAGGGACGGTGCTCGTAGATCCGGCAGCGCTTCGCGCCGTCGAGGAACGCGCAGCCGCCCGGGGGATGGGGCTCCTCCTCGAGGACGGAGGGGTGATGGGCGACGATCTCGGCCGCCTCGATCGCGAACACGGTCAGGCCGTCGACGCAGCAGTCCGCGCAGCCGGGGCGGCAGTGGAGGCGGGCTGCGTTCGCGCGGGCGACGGGCGCCGCTGCCTCCTCGACCGCCGCGTGAAAGCGCGATACCCACGAGGCGGAGCCCATGCCCATGCCCCACAACTACCGCGAAGGCGCCGCGCCGCAAGCTGCACCGATCATCGTCACCACCGGTCCCGACGTCGCCGGACGCCGGGTGACGGAGTACCTCGGCATCGTCCGGGGGATCGTCGTCCGCTCGACGTCGATCGGCCAGGGAATCGTGGGGGCGTTCAAGCAGCTCGGCGGCGGGAACATCGAGGAGTACGTCCAGGTCTGCGAGCAGGCCCGCCAGGACGCCTACCTCCTCATGATGGATCATGCGCAAAAGCTCGGCGCGGACGCGATTCTCGGCATGCGCTACGACGCCACCGAGTTCGTCGCCGGGGCCACGGAGGTCCTTGCGTACGGAACTGCGGTCCGGCTCGCGGAATGATGTAGGATTCCCCCGCTACTGCCTTGAAGCTCGGCACGGTCATCGCAAACAAATTCCGGATCGACCGGGTCATCGGTCGCGGCGCGATGGGCGTGGTCGTCGAGGCGACCGACATGATGCTCGGCCGCAAGGTCGCGGTGAAGCTGATCCTCCCGCAGCACGCCGAGGATCCGCAGCTCCGCGGGCGCTTCATCCGCGAGGCCCAGGCGATGACGCGCCTCAAGAGCGAGCACATCGCCCGCGTCCACGAGGTCGGCGAGCTCGAGGACGGCATGCTGTTCCTCGCCATGGAGCTCCTCGAGGGCCAGTCGCTCGAGCAGCTCATCCAGGGTGGTCCCCTCCCCGTCGCGGACGCCGTCGACCTCATGCTCGAGGCGCTCGACGCGGTCACGGAGGCCCACGAGCTCCATCTCGTGCACCGCGATCTCAAGCCGTCGAACATGTTCCTCGCGGCACGGAAGGGCAAGGACCCGATCCTCAAGGTCCTCGACTTCGGCATCGTGAAGGACAAGGCCAGCGAGTCCCGCCTCACCGCCACCGGCACGCTTCCCGGAACGCCCGCGTACATGGCCCCGGAGCAGGTCGCGCTCGAGGAGCACCTCATCAACGAGCGCGCGGACGTGTGGGCGCTCGGGATCACGCTCTACGAGCTCCTCACCGGCGACGTCCCGTTCACCGGATCCATGAGCGAGATGCTCACGAAGATCCGCAGCGAGGCGCCGCCGCGCCTGCGCGCGCGACGACCCGACGTGGCGATGGAGCTCGAGGCGCTCATCATGAAGTGCCTCTCCAAGCATCCGTCGGACCGCTACGCGAACGCGGGCGAGCTCGCGCATGCGCTGCGCGAGCTTCGGCAGTTCGGGCTCGTCCGCAGCGAGCGCGGAAACACGCGGCGCGAGGTGCAGACCGAGATGAGCATCGCGCGGAAGAACGCGGCGCCCGGCGTCGCGGCCGGCGGCCGCGTCGTCCGCGAGACCGCGGCCACGGAACAGGACCCCCGCATGCCGGAGAAAGCAGGCGCTCGTCCGGCTCAGGCCCACGCCGCCGCGAGCGGTAACAGCGCCGGACGCCTGCTCGCGGTCACCATCCTGCTGGTCACCGTCGTGGCCGTGGTCGCGCTCGTCCTCGCGATGCAAGGCCGCCTCTCCGCGCACTGATCCTGGTACGCTGCGATCGTGCGTCGTCGCGCGCTCGCTCTTCTCTTCTTCTCGTCCGCCGCATGCGGCCTCGCGTTCTCGCCGGGCGATTATCGCGAGCCGAGCGAGGTCGCGCCCGGCACGAGCAACGACGGCAGCGCCACCGTGAACGAAGGCGGCGTCCTTCCGGACGAGGGCGGCAATGCTGACGCCGGGCCCGCGCGCACGAAGATCGCGCTCTTCGCCGGCCGCCGAGACGGGCTGCCGGGCGAGACGGGAGCAGCGGTCACGATCGCGGAGACGATGCTCACCTCGATCGGAAGCGACGGCACGCTCGGCCCCATCACCTTCGACGCGCCTCCCGCCGCCGCCGCGCCGTGGACGCACGCCGTGCTCGCCGGTGGCGAGATCCATCTCTACAGCGCGGGGACGCTCGTGCGTGCGCCGTTCACCGATCACGTGAGCGGGAGCTGGACCTCGGCCGCGGTCCCTTCTCCGCCCGACACCGGCGTGAAGGGCTGGGTGCTCGACGCGCACGGCCTCCTCTCCGGGCGCGCCTCCGCTGGCAGCAACACGCAAGCGTGGGGCGCGGCGTTCGCAGACGGCGGCATCGCCTCGTGGCTGAACCTCGGCGCCAAGACCACGGTGGTGCGCGGCAACTCGCGCCTCTTCCGCGCGGGCGACCACGTCTACATCGCCGGCGGCGAGACGCCTGGGTCCGAGCGCGAGAACGGCGAACCCGTCACCGGCCACTCCGAGATCGAGGTCGCCAGGCTCGGCGCGAACGGCGAGCCGGGCGACTTTCACGCCACCGCCTCGCTCCCCGCGCTCCCCTCGCTCGACGGCGGCGCGTACGCGACGTTCGAGCCCGTGGCCGCCACGAGCGCCGATCACGTCTATCTCCTCGGCGGCCTCACCACGTCGAACGCGTCGTCGCTCGCTGACGTGGTCGTGGCGGCGAGGATCAAGGACGCGACCACGGGCGATCTCGACCCGTGGGTCGTGCTGCCCAAGCTGCCCGCTCCCATGACCGGATTTGCCGCCATCGTCACGCCGGCCTGGCTCGTCGTCTTCGGAGGCCAGGTCACCGGCGGCAAGACCACCGCCGCCATCGTGCGTCTCGCGATCCGCGCGGATGGCACCTTCGGCACGACGTGGGAGGCGGCGGGCGAGCTCCCTGGCGGCCGCTCCGCGATCGTCGGAGTGACCTACTGATGCGCATGCGTCCGCTCTCCGTCCTCGCGCTCGCGGCCGCCACCGGCTGCGGGATCACGTTCGCGCCCGGCGATTTCAGCGGTCCCGGCGAGGTTCCATCGCCCTCGAACGACGCCGCGGGGAACGACAGCGGCCCCACGGCCGACGGCGGGACGGACACCTCGACGCCCGGCAACGAGACCGGCCCGGCGCCCGCGTCGCTCCATGTCGTCGTCTTCGCCGAGCCGAACGACGTGTGGCTCGCGCCCGTCTCGGACCGCGGCGACCTCGGGGCCTTCGGATACCTGCAACCTACACCTTTACCGAAGCCGCTCCAGGCGGCGGCGCTCTCGGGCGGCAGGCTGCTCACGGTGGTGCAGGGCACGAGCTCGCGCGTCGTGCAGACGCTGGACGTCGACGGCGGGACCTGGACGACGGGGATCGTGCCGAGCTCGCCGACGTCGGACTATGGCAGCTTCTTCGCGAAGAGCTCGCTCGTGGTCGCCGGCGGTCAGACGAGCGCGCAGGTCGACGACGGGATGGGCGGCACCACGACCGTGACGACGAATCACGTCGACCTCCTCGTGAGCAAGAGCACGGGGACCCAGTACCCCGGCCCGAACAACGTCGGCTCGGCGACGAAGCTGCCCGCCGGCCTCTTTCGCGTAACGAGTGTACTCTACAAGGACTTTGTCTATCTCTGGGGTCAGGGCGACGCTCCGGCCCAGGCGAACAAGGTCTACGTCGGCAAGGCGGACGAGGCGCTCGGGCTCGCGTCGATCACGGAGACGGCCGCGATCGTCACACAGGACGGCAAAGCGCATACACCGGTCGCGCCCATCGCTTGCGCCGGCGAAGGACGGCTCTTCGTCATCGGAGGCAGTAACTCCAGCGTGACCGTCAGCGCGGACATCGCCGAGTCGACCGGCGCGCTCGGCACGTGGAGAACCGGGCCGAGCTTGCCGGTCGGGCGCTCGGCCGCGGGCTGCGCCGTGTTCAAAGGCTGGGTCTACGTCTTCGGCGGGCTCCAGAACCCCGCCTCGGGACCGACCGGGGCGACGGACGAGATCCTCCGGTCGAAGGTGTCCGCCGAGGGGACGCCCTCCGAGTGGGAGACAGCGGCACAAAAGCTCCCAGGTGCGAGGGCAAATGTCTTCGCTCTGACCTACTGAGGAGAGTACGATCCACCCTGAGCATGCAGGGTGCAGGTTCCCCGCAACAGGGCGGGAAATTAGGTCGCTACGAGCTCCACGGCGCCATCGCGCGGGGTGGCATGGCGACCGTCTACGTGGCGCGCATGAGCGGCGCGGCCGGCTTCGCGCGCACCGTCGCCATCAAGCGCCTGCATCCTCACCTCGCCGCCGACGCGACGTTCAGCGCCATGTTCGTCGACGAGGCCCGCCTCGCGGCGCGTATCCGCCATCCCAACGTGATCGACACCCTCGATGTCGTCGCGGACAACGGCGAGCTGTTCCTCGTCATGGACTTCGTCCTCGGCGAGACGCTCGCGAAGCTCGTTCGCGCGACCTCCCAGCGCGGCATCCACATGCCCGCGCCCGTGGTCTCGAGCATCCTCGTCGGCGCCCTCGAAGGTCTGCATGCCGCGCACGAGGCGACGAGCGAGCGCGGCGAGCCGCTCGGGATCGTCCATCGCGATATCTCCCCGCAGAACATCCTCGTCGCGCGCGACGGCGTCGCGCGCGTCCTCGACTTCGGCGTCGCGAAGGCGGCCGGCCGCGTTCAGGAGACCGAGGGCGGCGAGCTCAAAGGCAAGCTGGCGTACATGGCGCCGGAGCAGCTCACGCGCAAGGAGATCGATCGCCGCTGCGACGTCTTCGCGATGGGTGTGGTGCTCTGGGAGGCCCTCACGTCGAAGCGGCTGTTCGCGGGCGACGACGCGGCCGGGACGCTCTACGCGGTCATGAACCAGGTCGTCACTCCGCCGAGCACGATCGTGCCGGGCCTCCCGCCCGCGGTGGACGAGGTGGTGCTGAAGGCGCTCGAGCGCGACGTCACGAAGCGCTGGGCGACCGCGCAGGAGATGGCGCTAGCCCTCGAGGCGGCGGTGCCGCCCGCGCCCACGCGCCACGCTGGCAAGTGGGTCGAGGAGCTCGCCGCGGACGCGCTGAAGATCCGCGCCGACATCGTGCGCGCCATCGACGGCGCGACGAGCGGCAACGTCCCCGTCTCGCCCCCCGCCGACGACCCGACGGGCTCGGGCGCCCAGCAGCTCAGCGCCGCGAACATGCCTCCGCCAGGCGCCGAGTCGTGGCGTCACATGCCCGCCAGCGCGCCTCATCAGCCTGGCTACTCCGGCGTGTCGAGCGTGACGCATGCCTCCGGCGTCTCGCAGGCGTCGTCGATGTCTCGCGTCACGCCGCACGGACACCTCGTCCCCAATCCGCCGCCGCAGGGCCAGTCGGTGAAGCTCGCCATCATCGGCGGCCTCTTCGCGTCGATCGCGATCATCGGCATCGTCATGACCGCCGTCGCGCTGAGCGCGCGCAGCAAGGCCTCGGCGAACCCGGTCGCCTCGTCGGCCTCCGTCACCACCGTCGCCGCGACGCCGCCCGCGGCGACCACGCCGCCCGCGCCCTCCGTCTCCGCGGCCGAGCCGGTCGCCGTCCCCGACGCGGGCGCTCCCGCCGTCTCCGCGAGCGCGCCGCCCCCTGCCACGCCGCCGCCCGTGGTCTATACCGGTCCGGCTCCGGTGATGCGGCCCGCCGGCTCCGCGAAGCTGCCCGCGGGCAACTGCGCCGATCCGTTCACGACCGACGCGAACGGCATCAAGCATCCGAAGCTCGAATGCTTCAAGCACTAAGAGCCCCGCAGAGCCCGTATACTCTCGGCGATGAAACCCGGAGTCTCGGCGCTCCTCGCGGCGGCGGCTTGCGTCGTCGCGCTACCGGCGCTCGCAGATGATGCCGCTTGCATCCAATCCTACGAGGCGACGCAGACGCTTCGCAAAGGCGGCAAGCTGCGCGAGGCGCACGCGGAGGCGATGAAGTGCGCCGCGGAGTCGTGCCCCTCGGTGCTCGCGAAGGACTGCCAGAAGTGGCAGGGCGAGATCGACGCGCTCCTGCCGAGCGTGATCTTCGAGGTGAAGGGCAACGCGGGCGAGCCGCTCTCGAAGGTGAAGATCACCGCGAACGGCCAGCCGCTCGTCGATCGACTCGATGGCTCACCGGTCACGCTCGAGGCCGGCGAGCTCAAGCTTCACTTCGAGTCGCCGGATGGGCGCGGGCTCCCCGTCGACCAGACGATCACGCTGAAGGAAGGCGAGAAATCGAGGAAGGTCATGGTGCAGCTCGGCGGCGCCCCGCCGGCGGAGAGCAAGCCGCTCCCGCTCGGCCCGATCGTCTTCGGCGCCACCGGCGTGGTCGCGCTCGGTGTCGGCACCGTGTTCGCGATCATGGGCGCGGGCGCGGAGAGCGACCTCGATCGCTGCAAGCCGCGGTGCACCTCCGACGACGTGAACGGCGTCTCGACGAAGTACGCCGTCGCCGACATCCTCTTCACCGCCGGCGCGGTCTCGCTCGTCGCCGCCGCTTACATGTTCATCACTCGTCCTGCGACCACCGCGGCCGTCGGATTCCTGAAGCGAAAACCCGGCTTCGGTTTGGAGTTCTGACGATGTCGCTCGAAGGATTTCAGGTCGTCCAGGAGCTCTCGCAAGAGCGCGGCAACAAGGTCTATCTCGCGCGCAGCAAGGGCGAGAAGGTCGTCGGCATCAAGGTCCTCGCCTCGCAGAAGATCACGGAGGACCAGAAGACTCAGCTCTCGAAGGAGTCCACGAACGGCGCGCGCCTGAATCACGAGGCCATCCTCCAGACGCGGTCGATGATCCTGAAGGACGATTTCGTCGCGGTCGTGACGGAGTTCATCCCCGGCGTCTCCCTCCAGCGGCTCCTCCGCTTCGCCACGGGCCGCAACGTCCGCCTCCCCGATACGTGCGCCTACTACATCCTCGAGCGCGTCCTTGCCGCGCTCGCCTCCGCGCACGGCGCGACGGGAGAGCCGATCCTCCATCGCGGCCTCTCCCCCGCGAGCGTGACGATGGGCTGGGACGGCAGCGTGAAGCTCGGCGACTTCGGGCTCGTGCGCATGCGCCAGATCGTCGGCGTCACCGAGCGCGACCCCAACGTGATGATGGCGCCCGAGGAGACGCGCGGCGAGAAGCCGGACGCCCGTGGTGACGTGTACTGCGCCGCCCTCCTCGCCATCCGCCTCCTCACCGGCCGCACTCCGTACGCTCGCTTCCGTGGATCCGCCACGGAGCTGATGCTGGCGATGGCGGAGGGCGATGTCACGCGGCTCGCGAAGACACGCTCCGACCTCCCCGCCCCGCTCCGCGACGCGATCGACGAGGCCCTCGAGGCGGACCGCGAGAAGCGCACGATCACGGCCCAGAAGCTCCTCGAGGTCGTCCGCGCCAACACCGACACGTCCCACGGCAAGGCCCTCACCGCGAAGCTCCTGAACCGCTGGCGCGAGGCGCTCGAGGCGGCGGTGACGCCGTGGGAGCGCCGCGCGTCGATCCCGGACGACGTGCCCGAGGAGGCCGAGGGCCTGATGAAGCCGGGCACGCTCGCGCTCTGGGTCGCGGACGAGCGCCCGAGCGACAGCTCTCTCCTCGCGAAGGGCGATTCGTCCGACGAGCCGTGGAAGAAGGACGGCGACAAGGTGCCCGCGGAGGACAAGGCGCTCCAGCCGACGGACCCGCACACGTCGCTCTCGCGCGTCGGCTCGATCGCGCCGGAGGCGCTCATCATGCCCCTCCCCGCGATGCGCATCACGATGCCGGAGCTGCCGACCTACGGCGGGCCGCCGGTCAACGTGTCGGTGCGCCCGCCGGTGAAGCAGCCCACCGTCTTCACGGGTCCGATCATGGCCGCCATCACGGCGACCGTGTTCATCGTCCTCATCGGCGGCGCGATCATTCTTTTCCGCTGGCTGCTCGGCGGCCACTGAGCGCCTCCACGATATCACGCGTCGCCTGGCGTCCCTCGGGGAGCCCGCGAATCAGCATGAAGTCGTGGACCATCTCCGGATATTCGAAGAGCGCGATCTTCTCGGGCGCACGGTCCCGCAATTTGCGCGCGTCCGGGAGGAGAATATCCCGCGTCCCGATGAACATGGATATCCGCGGAATATTCTCGATCGATCCGTGAATGGGGCTCACGCGAGGATCTCGGGCGTCGAGCTCGTTCGCATAGAGCTTTCCGCACTCCCGGAGACCGACGCGCGATAGCCACGGATCGCGCTCCTCGAGCGGGCCGATGGCCGGGTTCTCGAGCCCGATGTCGAGCCATGGCGAGAGGAGCAAGAGGGGCGGCGGAGACGGATGTGACTGCGCCAGCGCGAGGGCCATGCCCGCCCCCGCCGAGTCGCCCACCCACGCGTCGAACGGACCGAGCGCGTCGATCACCGCGCGCACCTTCGCCTGGATCGCGAGCGCGTCGTACTCCGGCGCCAGCGGATAGATGGGGATCGAGACGGTCGCATCGAGCTTGTTCGCGAGCGAGGCGCAGAAGCGATGGTGCTGCGGCGCGATCTCGAAGACGTAGCAGCCGCCGTGGAGGTAGAGGAGCCGCATCTTCGGGGCCCCGCGGGGCGGCCCCACCGTCGACACCCGGACGCCGGCGACGAAGCGCTCGTCGAAGCCGAGGCCCTTCGGCGGCGTCGCGTCGACGGTGCGGCGCTCCTCGCGAATGCGCTCGTGCATGAGGCGCAAATCGAGATACGGAGCCTTCCGCTTGGTCGCACGCAAGACCGCGACGAGGAGTCGACTGCGCAGGCTGGGCACGTGGCTCGACTGTAGCGTACGATCGCCTCGTGCCGCGGATCCACGACGCCCGCCACGATTCGTTCGTCCTCACCGTGGCCCGCGCGCTGGTGTTCATCGTCGCGTGCACGATCGCGGTCGTCATGCTGCGAGAAGCCGGCCACATGGTGGGCGACCCCACCTCGGCGTTCGCGCGCCATCGCTCGCCGCCCGTGATGCCCCACGTCTTCGTTAAGGGCAAGGTCCGGAACCGGCGCGAGGCCGACGCGAACCTGCCGCCCCTCTGCCTCGTCGAGCACGAGAGCTACGTCTCGTGCGGCAAGAGCTACTGCTGGCGATCGAAGGAGCGCTTCCGCTACTCGGGCGCCGCCGTCGACATCGTCGACTCGACCGGGCCGCTCCCGACGTCGATGAACCTCGGGCCGCAGTTCCAGTACGAGCCCTGGACCCCGCCGCGGACCGTGGTCGACAGCCAGGCCCGCTCGCGGCAATGGAAGACCTACGCCGAGGAGCACGGCATCTCGTTTCCGACGGGGGCATTCTCGTCCTCGAGCTCGGATCGCATCGTCGAGACGTGCCTGACCAGCGGCGACCCGGTCTTCGTCGAGGCGTGCATCTCGCCGAGCACGCCTGGCCTCCTCGAGCCGTGCTCGGGCCAGGAGCGTTACGGCCTCGTGTTCAACGGCGACGGCCAGGCCGCGATCGACGACGCGGCCGATGACGTGGCGCGCTACCTCGGCGGCGCCGCGGCGGCCCTTCTCGTGGCCGCCCTCGCGTGGCTCAAGGTCCGCCGGCCGATCATGGCCGGGCTCGAAGATCGGGCGGCGCCCCACCGGAAGACGCTCGGCTGGATCTGGGCCCTCGTCGGGGTCCCGCCCATCCTCGTCTTCGCGACCGTGTTCATGCACGCCTCGCATCCGCCGAGCACCTGGTCGACGGGCCGAGGCGGCTTCGCGTTCGCGCTGTCGATGCTCGCAGCGTGGCTCTTCTTCGCGCTCCAGCGCTGGGTGCACCGCCGGCGCACGCTCTCCGCGCTCGAGCCCGTCCTCGCGACGCCACGGAGCTTGCTCGCGCAGGCGAACGGCACCGTCGAGCTCGCGGTGAAGGCAAAGGGCAACGACCTCCGCAGCTTCATCGGCAACGAGCCCGTCGCCTACTCGGAGATGGTGATCACCGAGTCCTACCGGCAAGGCAAGAACACCAGCACGCGCGAGGTCTACCGCGGACGGCTCCGCGACCAGCTCAAGGTCGTCGACGAGAGCGGGGACGGTGTCCTCGATCTCTCGAGCTCCGTCCTCGACGTGGAGCTTCGAACGATCACGATGAACACGCTCTCGCCGCGCTATGACGAGCACGGGATCTCGGTCGTCCCGCACGCGCAGCACGTCTCCTTCACGATCAAGGAATGGCTCATCAAAGACGACGAGCCGCTCTACGTCTTCGGTGACGTGAGCGATATCGCGCTCCGGGCCTCGGAAGGCGGCTACCGAACCGTCCGCGGCTCCCCCACCCTCGGCGGCAAGGATGCCGCACCGGTCCTCGTGCACTCGGGCGACGAGCGCGGGCTCATCGCGCTGCTCTCCTCCGAGGCGCGCGGGGCAAATAGCTACGCCGTCGTTGCCGCATGTATGTGCGCCGGCATTGCCGCGGCCGTGCTCGCCCTCGCGCGTTTCTGATCGCCGAACGCGTGCTCCGCGAAGTTCGGGCGACCCGAATCCGGTAAGCTCCGACCATTGGCTAGCGAGCTCTCGTCGCTCATCGAGAATCGGGACTGGGCGCCGACGGCGCTCGGGCCCTTCTCTGCCTGGCCGGCGAGCCTGCGGACCGTACTACGAATCATGCTCACATCGCGTTACGCGATGTGGCTCGGCTGGGGGAAGGAGCTCTCGTTCTTCTACAATGACGAGTACGCCGCCCAGACCCTCGGCAAGAAGCACCCGTGGGCGCTCGGACGCCCCGCTTCCGAGGTCTGGTCGGAGATCTGGGACGCGATCGGGCCGCGCATCGATCACGTGCTGCGCACGGGCGAGGCGACCTGGGACGAAGGGCTCCTCCTCTTTCTCGAGCGAAGCGGCTTCTCCGAGGAGACGTACCATACGTTCTCGTACAGCCCGGCCCCCAACGACGACGGCACGACCGGCGGGCTCTTCTGCGTCGTCATCGAGCAGACCAAGCAGGTGATCGGCGAGCGCCGGCTCCGCATCCTGCGCGAGCTCGGCGAGCACCTCTCGCGCACCAAGACGGTGACCGACGTGCTGCGCGTGCAGGAAGAGCTCCTCGAGGCCAATCCCATCGATTTTCCGTTCTCGATGACCTACTTCGTGGACGGCGACACCGCCCGGCGAGCGGCGCGCTCCGTGATCGCGCCGTCGCATCCAGCCGTGCCCGAGACGATCGCGCTCGGCACGGCGGAGGATCGCTGGTCGATCGGCCAGGCGCTCGAGACGAGCGAGCCGGTCATCGTCGACCTCGACCCGAGCGTGAGCTGGCCCATCACGAAGTGGGGAAAGGCGCCGGCCAAGGCGATGGTGGTGCCGGTGACGGGCGGCGTGTTCGTGGCGGCGCTGAATCCTTATCGCCCCGTCGACGAGGACGCGCGGAGCTTCGCCGAGCTATTTGCCAATCAGCTCAGCGGCGGGATCACGAGCGGGCGGGCGTTCGAGGAGGCGAAGCACCGCGCCGACCAGCTCGCCGAGCTCGATCGCGCGAAGACGGCCTTCTTCTCCAATGTCAGCCACGAGTTTCGGACGCCCCTGACGCTGATGCTGGGTCCGACGGAGGACGCGCTCGCGTCGCCCGAGCGAGCGCTGAGGGCGGAGCAGCTCGAGATCGTGCATCGCAACGAGCTCCGGCTCTTGAAGCTCGTGAACACGCTGCTCGACTTCTCGCGCGCGGAGGCGGGGCGCGTGAAGGCCGCCTATCAGCCCACCGACCTCGGCCTCCTCACGCGCGATCTCGCGAGCGCGTTCCGCTCCGCGATGGATCGCGCGGGCCTCGTCTACGACGTCCATGCGCAGCCGTTCGACGAGCCGATCTTCGTCGACCACGACATGTGGGAGAAGATCGTGCTCAATCTCCTCTCGAACGCGCTGAAGTTCACGCTCGAGGGCACGATTCGCGTCGCGTTGACCTACACCGACCTCGCCGCGGTGCTGGAGGTCACGGATACGGGTGGCGGCATCCCGGAGCACGAGCTGCCGCGCATGTTCGAGCGCTTTCACCGGATCGAAGGCGCGCCTGCACGCACGCACGAAGGCTCCGGCATCGGCCTCGCCCTCGTGCACGACCTCGTGAAGCTCCACGGCGGAGAGATCCGTGTCTCCAGCACCCTGGGGGGCGGGACCACCTTCACCGTGTCGATCCCGCGCGGGAGCGCGCATCTGCCGCCGGATCACATCGCAGGCGCGAAGCGGATGGGGTCCACCCAGACGAGCGCGTTCGTCACGGAGGCGCTGCGGTGGCTGCCCGACACCGCCGACTCGCATGGAGCATCGAAGCCGCCGCCGTCGACCTCGCCCGAGCCGCGCGCGCACATCCTCGTCGCGGACGACAACGCGGACATGCGCGAGTACGTGGCGCGTCTCCTCCGCGACCACTGGATGGTGACGACGGTGTCCGACGGCGCCGCCGCGGTCGGTGCGCTCGACACGGGCGTCTTCGATCTCGTCGTCTCCGACGTCATGATGCCGAACCTCGATGGCTTCGAGCTCGTGAAGCGCGTGCACGGCAATCCGAAGACGGCCACCGTGCCCGTCATTCTCCTCTCCGCGCGCGCCGGCGACGAGGCGGTCGCGGACGGCCTCCGCGCCGGCGCAGACGACTATCTCGTGAAGCCGTTCTCGGCCTCCACGCTCCTCGTGCGGGTCGAGGCGCAGCTCGCGGCGGCGCGCTCGCGGCAGGCGCTCCGGCGCCAGATCGAGGGCGAGCGCAGCCGGCTCCAGGCGCTCTTCGAGGTCTCGCCGGCGGCCATCTGCGTTTTCCGTGGGCCCGATCTGGTCATCGAGCTCGCGAACCCGAATATCCTCGATTTCTGGGGCAAGGCGGCGGACGTCATCGGAAAGCCCTTCCTGGACGCCGCGCCGGAGATGAGGGACCAGCCGTTTCCGGCCCTGCTCCGCGGCGTGCTCGAGACGGGCGTCCCGTTCGTGGGCAAGGCGATGCTCGCGCGCGTCGACCGCCACCGGACGGGCGAGCTCGCCGACACCTATTTCGATTTCACCTACACGCCCGTTCGCGACGAAGCCGGCGTCATCGACGGCGTGTTCGTGCACGCCTTCGACGTCACGGAGCTCGTCAACGAGCGGCGCACCGCCGAGCGCGCGAATCGCATGAAGGACGAGTTCCTGGCCACCATGAGCCACGAGCTCCGGACGCCGCTCAACGCGATCCTGGGCTGGGCGGCGCTCCTCCGCGCACGCGACTACGACGCACCGGCGCGCGCCAAGGCGCTCGAGACCATCGAACGTAATGCGAAATCCCAGGCGCGCCTCATCGAAGACGTGCTCGACGTCTCGCGCATCACCAGCGGCAAGCTGCGGCTCAAGCTCGGACGCGTCGACGTCGGCGAGGTGATTCGCGACGCGGTGGACGTCATCCGCCCCGCGGCGGACGCGAAAGGGATCCGGCTCGAGGTGCACATCGCGGAGGAGCACCTCGTCGTGAACGGCGACGCGGATCGCTTGCAACAGGTGATCTGGAATTTCCTCTCCAACTCGGTGCGCTTCACGCCCAATGGCGGCTCGATCGCGGTCGATGCGCGTCGCACCGACTCCGCCCTGCGTCTGCGCGTCACCGACACGGGCGCGGGCATCCCGGCCGAGCACTTGCCCCACGTCTTCGAGCGCTTCCGGCAGGTCGACAGCTCCACGACTCGCCATCACGGCGGGCTCGGGCTCGGACTCGCCATCGTGCGCCATATCGTGGAGATGCACGGCGGCACGGTGACGGCGGAGAGCGAGGGCCAGGGCCGCGGCACGTCCTTCACGGTGGTCTTGCCGATCCGCGCGGTGCTCGAGGCGGACGACGGCGGCCGGCCCCACACCGGCGGAGACGAGGTGGCCACCGGCGCGCGGCGACGCGCGCTCGACGGGATTCGCGTGCTCATCGCCGACGACGACGCCGACTCCCGCGAGATCGTGGCCAATGCGCTGTCACTCTCCGGCGCGGCCGTCACCGCCGTGGAGTCCGCCGCGTCGGCGCGCGCGGCGCTCGAGATGGGCGAGTTCGATATTCTCGTGAGCGATATCGGAATGCCGAACGAAGATGGTTATTCGCTCATCGGCACGGTGCGCGCGGGCGGGCGGCAGCTTCCCGCGATCGCGCTGACCGCTTATGCGCGCCCCGAGGACGAGGCCCTCGCGCGGGCGAGCGGCTTCAATTGCCACCTCGCCAAGCCGGTGGATCCGGAACGGCTCGCAGCGACGGTGGCGGAGCTGACCGCCAGCTGAGGCCGCCTCGCAAAGCGACGCCGGGGGGCGGCGCTAGGCATGACGGCGGCGCTTCTTCGGACGCGTCTCCTCGAAGAACAGCGGCGCGGTCCCCTCGCTCGCGACCGCAGCCTGCTCGATGACGTGCGCGAGCCCGAGCCGCATCTCCCGGAGGCGAGCAGGCGGCAGCGCCTGGAGCGCGGAGAAGAGGCGCGCCTGGAATGGCTCGGGTGCGCGCGCCAGGAGGAGCCGTCCCTTCGGGCTGACCGCGAGGACGCTTCGTCGCGCGTCGCCGGGATCGCTCTTCCGGGAGACGAGGCCGCGCTCGACGAGCCGCGCCACGACGACGGAGACCGAGCTCGGGTCGGTGAGGGTCCGCTGCGACAGCCGACGGATCGAGACGCCCGGCTCGATCGCGAGCTCGCGCAGCACGAAGAGCTGAGCGCCGCTCAGGCCGACCTCGTCCTCGGCGCGGTGCGCGGTGACGCGAAGCTCGTGCACGATGCAGCGGAGCGCGTCCACCACCAGCGACGCGTCGTCGGCCCCCGCCGTCCTGTCCCGACCCACGGATTGCATGGGATCCCATCTATCACGTCCGATGCCATCATCATCATCCTCCTTTCCTGTTTCACGCGCGGTACGATCGCACGGTGAGCCTCGCCAACGACTACCGGCGCCAGGCGCAGTGGCGCGACTGGACCACCGCCTTTTCCCTGCTGCCGGAGGTCTCGGGCAAGCGCGTGCTCGACATCGGGTGCGCCATCGGTGACCAGACGGCAGAGCTCGCAAGACGTGGGGCGTCCGTCGTCGGCGTCGACATCAACCCCGATCTGCTGAAGGTGGCGCGCTCCCGCGGCATCGCCAACGCCGAGCTCGTCGCCGAGCTGCCCTCCCCGTCGTCGTCTCCGTTCGACGGCATCTGGAGCAGCTTCGCGCCGGCGTACTTCGTGGACCTCTCCGTCGCGCTCCAGGAGTGGAGATCCCTCCTCGCACCAGGCGGCTTCATCGCGCTGGTCGAGGTCGACGACCTCTTCGCGCACGAGCCCCTCGCGGAGGAGAGCGCCCGCATCCTGTCGGCCTTCGCGGACGACGCGGCCGCCGCGCGCCGCTACGACTTCCGGATGGGCCGCTGGCTGCGCCCGTGCCTCGAGGAGTGCGGCTTCACCGTCACCGTCGACCGCACGCTCGCGGACGCGGAGCTCGCCTTCGACGGCCCCGCCGCCCCCGACGTGCTCGAGGCCTGGCAGTCGCGCTTCGACCGGCTGCGCGGGCTCCACGCCTTCGCGGGCGCGCGCTACGAGGCCGTCCGCGACGACTTCCTGGCGTGCCTCCAGCACCCCGCCCATCGCAGCGCCGCACGCGTTTGCATGTGTGTCGGCACGCTGGCGAATCGTGAGCCGTAGGAGACGCTCGATTCCGCCGTCGCGCGCGGGTCGGGCGCGATAAGCTCGCGCCCGTGAAACGACACGCTCTCGGGTCCGTCGGGTTGCTCGTTCTCGTGGGGGCCGCGTGCACGCCCGCGGCGTCGCCGCAAGGGTCGCCGCCGGCGATCCCGCCGCCCATCGTCGCGCCGCCGTCGTCGTCGCCGGTCGCGGTCGCGCCGCCGCCGCCCGCGCCGCCGCCCGCGCCGAGCTCCGGCTACGACCGGCCGCCGAAAGAGATCCTCGACGTCATGCTCTCGCCGCCGCCGCCGCTGCCATACGTGAGCCCGGGCGGAGAGAAGATGCTGCTCGTCTCGTGGGTGGAATACCCCGCGATGGAGCACGTGGCGGAGCCGTTCCTCCGCCTCGCGGGCGTGCGCGTCGAGCCGCGCACCCCCCAGAAGCACGACACACCGGGCGGATACGGCATCCGCCCGTGCGCGCGCGAGCTGTCGATCGCCCGGATCCCCGGCGGAGAGCTGACGAAGGTGAGCCTGCCGCCGCGCTCGTGCGTGGCCGCGCCGAGCTGGGCCGCCGACGGCGCGCACTTCGTATTCACGAATACGACCGACGCCGGCGTCGAGCTCTGGGTGGGCGACGGGACGACGGGCGAGGTGAAGCAGCTCCCCGGCGTGCGCCTGAACCCCATGCTCGGCAGCGCGTTCCAGTGGACCTCGGATCAGAGAGGGCTCCTCGTGAAGCTCGTCCCCGAGAATCAGGGCCCGCCGCCCGCCGCGCCGGTGGTCCCGCCGGGGCCGAGCATCCAGGAGACGCTCGGCCAGAAGGGCGAGAGCAGCACCTACGAGGTACGCGACACCCTCCAGAACAAGCACGACGAGGACCTGTTCGACTATTACGGCTCGTCGCAGCTCGCGATCGTCGATATCGCGGGCGGCGGCGTGAAGAAGGTCGGAAAGCCCGCCATCTACACCGTGGTCAACATGGCGCCCGACGGCGTCCACGTCATCGTGGACACGATCAACAGGCCGTATTCCTACATCACGACCTACGACCGCTTCGGCAAGGACGTCGGCATCCTCGACGTGCAGAAGAACGACGTGACGAAGATCGCCACCCTCCCGATGCACGACCGTGTGCCGGTCCACGGCGTGCCGACGGGCCCGCGTGGCTTCAACTGGCGCGACACCGAGCCGGCCACGCTCTACTGGATCGAGGCGCTCGACGGCGGCGACTGGAAGCAGAAGGTCCCCGCGCGCGACAAGGTCATGATGCAGAGGGCGCCGTTCACGACGCCCGCGGTCGAGGTCACGCGCACCGAACAGCGCTTCTCCGGCTTCCAGTGGACCGAGAAACCCGGCCTCTCCTTCATGCACGAGTTCGACGAGAACCGGCACTGGACGCGCGTGTTCACGATCGACGTCGACAAGCCCGGCACGAAGGGCAAGGTGCTCTTCGACCTCTCGAGCGACGAGAAGTACAAGAACCCAGGCTCGTTCGTGCAGAAAGAGCTGCCGAACGGCGGCCGGGTGGTCCGGCAGGACGGCAACTACGTCTATCTGAAGGGCCAGGGCGCCTCGCCCAGCGGCGATCGACCGTTCCTCGATCGGCTCGACGTCACCACGACCAAGACGGAGCGGCTCTTCCGCAGCGACAAGAACGCGCTCGAGTCGTTCCTCGCGTTCGCTCCGCCAGCGAGCGGCTCCAAGCCCGGAGAGACGTTTCTCTCGTGGCATCAGTCGCCGACGGATCCGCCGAACGCGTTCCTCCGCACCATCGGCGCGGCCGCCTCGCCTGCGGAGGGAGAGGCCTCCTTCACGTCCACGTCCGTGCCGGTGACGAAGATGCCGGACCCGACGCCGCAGGTGCGCGCGATCAAGAAGAAGCTCGTGAAGTACAAGCGCAAGGACGGCACCGACCTGTCCTTCACGCTGTACACGCCCCCGGACTACAAGGAAGGCACCAAGGTCCCCGCCATCCTCTACGCCTACCCGCTCGACTACGCGGACGCGAAGCAGGCGGGACAGGTCTCCGGCTCGGAGCAGACGTTCACGCGCCTCCGCCAGTACCGACTCTTGCTGCTCGCGGGATATGCGATCATCGACAATGCCGCCTTCCCGATCGTCGGCGACCCGAAGAAGGCATATGACACGTATCTCGAGCAGCTGACGGAGGACGCCAAGGCCGCCGTCAACGAGGCGGTGAAGACCGGTATCGTCGATCCCGATCGCATCGCGGTCACGGGTCATAGCCACGGCGCGCTCATGACCGCCAATCTCCTCGCGCACACGGATCTCTTCCGCGCGGGAATGGCCACGAGCGGCTCCTACAACAAGACGCTCACGCCGTTTGGCTTCCAGAGCGAGCGCCGCTCGGTGTGGGAGGCGCAGAACGTCTATCTCAAGGCGTCGACGTTCTTCTACGCCGACAAGATCAAGCACCCCATCCTCATCATGCACGGCGAGGACGACGCCAATCCCGGCACCACCCCGCTCCAGGCGCACAAGCTCTACGAGGCGATCCGAGGCAACGGCGGCACCGCCCGCCTCGTCATGCTCCCCCACGAGCCGCACTGGTACACGGCGCGGGAGTCGAACGAGCAGTTCGTCTCGGAGATGCTGCGCTGGTTCGACAAGTACGTGAAGAACGCGGGGCCGCGCGACAAGGAGAAGGCGGCCGCAACGCCCGCGAAGCCCGCCGCAGCGGCCGCGCCGGCTACTCCGGCGAAAAAGTGAGGTAGAGGAGGAACGACATCGCGTCGAGCTTCGTGCGCACGCCCGTGAGGGCCTTCGCGATACACGCGCGAGCTTCGCGGGTCGTCTCCGGTGAGGCCTCGACGACGGTGGTCGTCGAGGCCTCGGTAGCGTGCGTGTCGACCTTCACGCTGATCCAGCCGCGCGCGCCGGGCTCGAGGCACGTCGTCGCGAGCGACGCGGGCGGTGGAGAGAGCTCGAGCGTGTCCAGCCAGTTGCCGCTGCCGGTGGGGTCGAACACGGCGACCTTCATCGCCGCCGGCTTGGCCCGCGGCTCGTGCGCGATGCTCTGCGAAGGCGGGGTCACCGGCGCCGGGTCGTGATTCGGGCGCGCGCACGCTGCGGCGAGCACGAGCAGATAACGCGCACGGGCCATTCTCGAGAACGAAGCTACCCTGAACCCGTGGGTCCACGCACGGTTCATGCGCTCGGTTTGATCTCAGCCGCGCTCTTTGCGGCGATACCCGCCCACGCCATCTGCGGGCGGCCGCCGCCGATCCACGTATTGCCGCATCGTGGGGTGCCCGTGCCGACCAACGCGCACGTGTTCATGACCGCGCCGGCGACCTGGCGCGCCGACGCGACGATGACGCTCGTGACCGCGCCGCGAAGAGATCGCCCCACCGAGCGCACCGGCCTGAAGGAGCAGTCGTGGCGCGCGGCCGGGACCGAGCGCTTCGAGCTCACGCCGCTCTCGCCGCTGCTCCCGAGCACGACCTACGAGCTGCGCTCGAGCCGCGGGGAGATCCTCGGCGTGTTCACCACGAGCGTGATCGAGGACAAGCATCCGCCGACGTGGGGCGGCCTCAGGAGCGGACGGCTGTGGAAGGAGCGTCGCGGCCCGGGCGTCATCGTCCCCCCGGAGTGCGGGACCGAGCTCGTTCTGCTCGAGGGGCCATCGCAGGCGGTCGACGACCAGACGCAGAGCGTCGACATCCGATATGCGCTCTGGGCAGCGAGAGCCGGCGCGCCGATCGACTACGGCTCACCGCCGCTCACCTGGACGACGCGCGACCGCGATCTGCCGACCCGCTTCACGCTGCAGTACGGATCGAGCTCGCCGGAGGACATGGACTTCGAACTACCGAAGGACCGCCCGCTCCGGGTGGGCGTCAAGGCTTACGACCTTGCCGCCAACGCGACCGACGCCAGCGAGGTGACGCTGGAATGATCGCAGGGCGGATTCGCGTGGAGGCCGGTGAGGAGCGCACGCAGATCGATATCGGTCCGACGCGTTCGCTCGAGGTCTGGGTCCATGCCATTGCCTCCACGGCCACGCTGATCGGAATTGCCGTCATCGCGCAGCCGCTCGTCATGCTTCCGCTTCGGACCGGGGAGACGATCTTGCGCGGAGGGCTCGGGGTCTTGTTCGTCGTCTGCGTCTTCCGCCTGCTGCATCAAGGCGTCTGGTCGCTCGGCGGCCGTGAGCGCTACGAGGTGACGCCCTTCGAGCTGACGGTACGGACGACCTGCTTCGGCGTCGGGCGCGCGCGGAGCTATCCCGTGCGCCACGTGAACAACGTCCGTCCGCTCGATCGCGTCGCGCCGAGCCGTCGCGGAAAGCGCCGCGTCCTCGCGCGCACGATCGCCTTCGACGTGGAAGGCCGCACCGTGAGCGCGGCGATGAACATGAGCGTCTCCGAGGCCTCGCTCGTGGCCGCGGCCCTCGACGACGCGCTCGAGGCGCGTCGCCGCGAGGCCGCCCGGACCTATCGCACGTAGTCGTTCGAGCGCCGGCCCGCGGTCGCGCTATAGTGCGGTCGTGTCCAGCGTCGTCACCGTCACGGGCCTCGCACACGTCGGCATTCGCGTGCATGATCTGGAGCGCTCCGTCCGCTTCTACGAGCACCTCGGCTTCGTGAAGACGGTGGGCCCCATCGGCCCCGAGCCGGTGGCCGTCTTGGTCCATCCGTCGGGGCTCGAGCTGAACCTGATCCTGAACGCGGCGAAGGCGGAGGCGCCGAACGTGCTGATGGACGGCACGGACAAGCACCCGGGCATCACGCACATCGCGCTCCTGTGCCCGGACCTCGCGGTGGCAGAGGCCGCCCTCGCGGAGGCAGGCATCCCGCTCAGCGGCGGCCCCATCCAGTTCTTCCCCGGCGCCAAGGGCCTCTTCGTGCGCGACCCGGACCGCAACGTGATCGAGCTGCATCAGCGCGGGTAGTCGGGTCGGCGAGCGGCCGTCAGCGGCGCCTAAATGAGCCAAATGCCTGGAAAAACGCGCAAAGAGCGCGGACCTGGGCCCTCTCCTTCTGCTGCGACGCCGCCGCTGTGATATGGGGGCGGGCGCATGACTACGATCCACGATTTCGTCACGTTCACGGACAGCTCGCTCGCCAGCGCTTGGCAGGGCAAAAAGGTTCCGATGTCCGACGTCTACGAGGCGTACATCGACAGCAAGCTCGACATCCCGGCCGACAAGTGGGACGCGTTCTGGAGCGCGCGCGAAGAGACGATGTCCTTCCGCCTCACCGAGTCGCACGTAAAGTGGGCGTTCACGAACTTCTTCCCGGAAGTCCTGATCCACTCGAAGAAGCAGGACAAGCGGGTCGTCGGTGACAACTACAACCGCGGCAACGACTTCTACGGCTGGTTCCTCGGCGAGTCGATGGTCTACACCTCGGCCTGGTTCCAGACGCCGGAGACCCCGCTCGAGCAGGCGCAGTACGCGAAGATCGACCACTGCTGCGACAAGCTCCTCTTGAAGGAGGGCGAGACCCTCCTCGACATCGGTTGCGGCTGGGGCACCTTCGTCGCGCGCGCCGCGAAGGAGCGCAAGGCGAAGACGTTCGGTGTCTGCCTCGCCGAGGAGCAGGTCGCGTTCGGCATCGATCGCATCAAGGCCTACGGCGTGGAGGACCGCGCGAAGGTCGAAGTGCGCGACTACCGCAACGTCGGCGGCAAGTTCGACAAGATCGTCTCGCTGGAGATGGTCGAGCACGTCGGCATCAAGAACCTCGACGTGTACTTCGAGAAGGTCCACTCGCTCCTCAAGGACGACGGCCTCTTCAATCTGCAGTGGACGGGCATCCGCAACCTCTACAGCCCGCAGAACCCGATCACGGCGCTCAAGCTGCAGCCCGAGGACCTGATCTGGGGCCTCTTCATGAACCGCTACATCTTCCCCGGCGCCGACGCGAGCCTGCCGCTCTCCGGCATGCTCCGCTCCGCCGAGAAGGCGGGCTTCGAGATCGCGGACGTCGAGAACATGAGCCCGCACTACGTGCGCACGCTCCGCGGCTGGCGAGACATCTGGGTCTCGAACCGTGAGCAGATCCTGAAGACCTACGGCGAGCGCATGTACCGCCTCTGGTACTTCTTCCTCCACTGGTCGGCCATCATCGGCGAGCAGGGCTCGGCGTTCACGTACAACGTCACGATGCACAAGAACGACAACAAGCTTCACCGCGCGTCGCTGAAGGTGCCCCGCTCCTGAGTGACCGACGGCAACCGCCGTTGAAATGAGACGAGGCGGCCACCGCAAGGTGAGCCGCCTCGCCTCATTTCAACGCCGTTCAGGCGGCGCGATCGGCCGTGACCGCGCGCAGATCGGTGAGTAGCTCGGCGTAGCCCTCCTCGTCGATCTCACCGCGCTCCGCCTTCGCGAGCGCGGCAAGCGTCCGCGTCGACTCGGGCGCTGCCTCGGGGATCGCCGCGCGAAGCTCGGCCGCGACCAGCGCGCCAGACCGGCTCGTGGCGAGATGCCCCAATGGGGCGAGCCGCTCCGCGCTGCTGCGACAGCGAATTCCTGCGATCGCGCGCACTCATGCGCGGTGGTCCGATCCGTGCTCGGGCCCCCGTCCCCGATGCGCATCCGACCCGGCGTCCCCTACCCCCTCGGCGCCACTTTCGACGGCAACGGCGTCAACTTCGCGGTCTACTCCGAGCACGCGACCAGCGTGACCGTCTGCCTCTTCCGGGGCGAAGAAGAGGTCCGCGTTCCGCTGCGCGAGCGGACCGGCTTCACGTGGCACGGCTACCTCCCCGACATCGAACCCGGGCAGGCGTACGGCCTCCGCGTGGACGGTCCATGGGAGCCGCAGAACGGCCTCCGGTTCAACCCGAACGTCCTCCTCATGGATCCCTATGCCCGCGCGCTCGAGCGCGAGCGCGTCGTCGACTGGGACGCGGGCGTCTTTGCCTACGACGTCGCGAGCGGGGACGACTCGAGGCGGAACGAGACCGACCAGCGGGGCGCGCCGCGCGCCGTCGTCGTGGACACCTCGTTCGACTGGGAGGGGGACACGCCCCCGAACATCCCCTGGTGCGACTCGATCATCTACGAGGTCCACGTCAAGGGCGCGACGATCAAGCATCCCGAGGTGCCCGAGGAGCTCCGTGGCACGTTCCGCGGCCTCGCGACCGATCCGATGATTCGCTACTTCAAGGAGCTCGGCATCACCGCCGTCGAGCTCCTGCCCATCCACGCCTTCGTCGACGACAAGTTCCTCCTCGACAAGGGCCTCACCAACTACTGGGGCTACGACTCGGTCGCCTTCTTCGCCGCCCATCCCGGCTACCGCGCACGGAACGTCGCGGGCGCGGGGGTCATCGAGCTGAAGGAGATGGTCAAGCGGCTCCACAAGGCCGGGATCGAGGTCATCCTCGACGTCGTCTACAACCACACCGCCGAGGGCAACCACCTCGGCCCCACGATCTCGTTCAAGGGTATCGACAATCCAACGTACTACCGTCTGGTCGGCGACTCGAAGCAGCACTATTTCGATTACACCGGCACCGGCAACAGCCTCAACGTCCGGCATCCGCAGACGCTCCAGCTGATCATGGACTCGCTCCGGTACTGGATCACGGAGTGCCACATCGACGGATTCCGCTTCGACCTCGCCTCCACGCTCGCGCGCTCGCTCCACGACGTGGACCAGCTCTCCGGCTTCTTCACCATCATCCGACAAGACCCGATCATCGGCCGCGTGAAGCTCATCGCCGAGCCGTGGGACGTCGGCGCAGGCGGCTATCAGGTCGGCAATTTCCCCGTGGGCTGGGCGGAGTGGAATGGCAAGTATCGCGACGCCATCCGATCGTTCTGGCGCGGCCTCGGCCGCAACACGGGCGAGCTCGGATATCGCCTCACCGGCTCGGGCGACCTCTATGCGGACGACGGCCGCAATCCCTCGTCGAGCATCAACTTCGTCACCGCGCACGACGGGTTCTCGCTCGTCGATCTGGTCAGCTACAACGACAAGCACAACGAGGCGAATGGTGAGGGCAACCGCGACGGCGCGGACGACAACAACTCGTGGAACTGCGGCGTCGAGGGCCCCACGGACGACGCGCAGGTCAACGAGCTCCGCGCGCGGCAAATGCGAAACATGCTCGCGACGCTGCTCCTGTCGCAGGGCACGCCAATGCTCTGCGGCGGCGACGAGTTCGCGCGCACGCAGCGAGGCAACAACAACGCCTACTGTCAGGACAACGAGCTCTCCTGGTTCGACTGGAGCTGGGACGAGCCGCAGAAGAGGCTCTTCGCCTTCACGAAGAAGCTGATCGCCATACGCAAGGCGCATCCCGCGCTCCACCGCGCGAAATTCTTCCGCAATCGAAAGATCCGCGGCACCGATGTACACGACATCGAGTGGTATCGGCACGACGGTGAGCGCATGACGGACGAGGACTGGAACAACCCGGTCACCGCGAGCCTAGGGCTCTTCCTCGCCGGCCGCGGCATCGGCGACGTCGACGGAATGGGGAATCAAATCGTCGACGACGACTTCTTCCTCATCCTGAATGGCTCGGACATTGCCCTCGACTTCACGCTGCCCCGATCGATCGAGGACGACGTGTGGAGTCTCCTCATCGACACGAATGACGACGATGCACAGGAAACCCACCGTCCTGGGGAGAAGACCTCCGTGAGGGCGAGGTCGCTGAAGCTCTTCACCCACCCCAACGACGCCGCCCTCTCGTCCTCGGTCTTCAGCCTCCGATGATCGAACCCCAGAAACGGATCGCCTCGACCTACCGCTTGCAGCTCCACGCTGGCTTCGGATTCCAGGCCGCCGCGGAGATCACCGACTATCTACGCGACCTCGGCGTCACCCACGCCTATGCCTCCCCCTACCTCACCGCGCGCACCGGCAGCACGCACGGCTACGACCTCGTCGATCCCAAGCGGCTGAACCCCGAGCTAGGCACGGAGGACGACTACCGCGCGTGGACCGAAGGCCTCGCCGCGCGGCACATGGGGCACATCGTCGACTTCGTGCCGAATCACATGGCCGCGTCGACGGCGAACGCGTGGTGGCGCGACGTCCTCGAGAACGGCCAGGCCTCGATCTACGCCGACCACTTCGACATCGAGTGGCGCTCGCCGAAGGAAGGGCTTGCGGGCAAGGTGCTCTTGCCCGTGCTCGGCGCCCAGTACGGTGAGGTGCTGGAGAAGGGCGAGCTCGTCCTCGAGCGGGCCGGCGGCGAGTTCACGATCAGCTACTGGGAGCGCGACCTGCCCGTCGACCCCGCCACCGTCGGCCCCTTGCTCGAGCGTACCGCGATCGCGCTCGATCTCCCGCCCACCGACCCGCGACGCGAGGACCTCGAGAGCATCGCCGGCGGCCTGTCGCGCCTCACCCACGAGACGCCCGCCATCCGCGCGCGCGAGCGCCACGTGCTGCGGCGGCGCCTCGCCGTGCTCGCGCGCGATCCGCTCGTCGCGAGCGCGATCGACGCCGAGGTCACGCGGATGAACGGGACGCCTGGGGACGCTCACAGCTTCGACGACCTCGACGCGCTGCTCGTGGAGCAGAACTACCGCCTGGCGTACTGGCGCGTCGCGAGCGACGAGATCAACTACCGGCGCTTCTTCGAGGTCAACGACCTCGCGGCGATCCGCATGGAGGATCCAGGCGTGTTCGACGACATGCACGAGAAGCTCCTCCAGCTCGTCGCCGAGGGACGCATCCAGGGCATCCGGCTGGACCACGTCGACGGTCTCTACGATCCCGCCGGCTATTTCTCGCTCCTCCGCGAGAAGATCGGCGGGCTCTGGATCGGCGTGGAGAAGATCCTCTCCCACGTCGAGAAGATGCCCGCGTCGTGGCCGATCGACGGCACCACCGGCTACGACTGGCTCGCCACCGTCAACGGCCTCCTCGTACACCCGCGCGGAGAGGAGACGTTCACGCGCCTCCATCGCGAGCTCACGGGCGACCTTCGCTCCTTCGCGGAGCAGGTCCGCGACTCGAAGCGCACGGTGCTCCGCTCGAGCCTCGCGAGCGAGCTCCACATGCTCGCGCTCCGCCTCGAGCGCATCGCCACGCGCGACCGCCGCTCGCGCGACTTCACGATCGGCGCGCTACGCCGCGCGCTCGGGGAGACGATCACGGCGTTCCCCGTCTACCGCACCTACGTGCGGCCCGACGGGTCGCGTGACGTCACCGACGCGCAGATCGTCACGCGCGCCATCCGGCTCGCGCGGGCGCGGAACCCCGAGGTCAATCCGTCCGTCTTCGACTTCCTCCGCGATCAGCTCCTCTTCGAGCCGAAGGGAGATGGTCTCGAGATCGATCGCGTGGAGCTGGCGATGCGGTTCCAGCAGCTCACGGGGCCCGTCACTGCGAAAGGCGTCGAGGACACCGCGTTCTACACATACGTCCGCTTCGTGGGCCTCAACGAGGTCGGTGGCGGGCCGGAGCGGTTCGGCACGACCATCGCGCAGTTTCACGCCGCCAACGAGGAGAACCTCGCGAAGCGGCCACGCACGATGACCACGACCTCGACGCACGACACGAAGCGCGGAGAGGACGTGCGCGCGCGCCTCGCCGTCCTCAGCGAGATGCCGGACGCCTTCGCGGCGTGGCTCCGCGAGTGGGAGCAGCTCGCGGAGAAGCACCGGACGACGCTCGACGACGAAGACGGCACCGTCGCGCCGAGCGCGGTCGATCGCCTCCTCTTCTACCAGACCGTGATCGGGGCGTGGCCGTTCGGGAAGGTGGACGAGCAGTTCACGCAACGGCTCTCGGACTACATGGTCAAGGCGGCACGCGAGGCGAAGCGCGACACGAGCTGGCTCTCGACCAACGACGCATACGAGGCCGCGCTGCGAGAGTTCGTCTCGAAGGTGCTCGCCGATCCGGAGCTCCAGACGAGCTTCTCCTCGAAGGCAGGCGCCATCGCGACATACGGCGCGTCGAACGGCCTCGCGCAGGCCATCCTCAAGATCGCGTCGCCCGGCATCTGCGACAACTACCAGGGCAGCGAGACGTGGGACCTCCGCCTCGTCGATCCCGACAACCGAACGCCGGTCGACTACGCGACACTTCGGCGGCTCCTCGCCGCGACCGCCACGCCCGGCGAGCTCGTCGATTCGTTCCGCGACGGGCGGCTCAAGCTTCATCTCGTCTCGCGCGCGCTGCGTCTGAGGCGCGAGCGTCCGGCCATCTTCCTCGAGGGGACCTACGAGCCCGTGCAAGACGGTGAGGAGCTCGTCGCCTTCGTCCGCGATCACCCGACGGGACGTGTGGTCTGCGCGGTCACACGCCTGCCATGGCACGCGACCGGCGGCGGAAAAGCGATGTGGGCGACAGGGCCGGTGTGGGGCGAGCGACGCCTGGCGATCCCGGCCGGGACATATCGGAACGTCCTCGATCCTCGTCCCGCGGGCGCGATCGTGATCCCCGAAGGGGGCGTGCTCTTGCGCGACCTCTTCCGAGATTTTCCGCTCGCCCTGCTCGTCGCGTCCCCCTAGTCCAGTCGAGGCCGAGGCTGGAGGCCGAGAGCGACAAGTCGCCCGATTCATCTCTTCAGGCTCGACCGGAATAGGGGCGCGCGCTCGTTATCGTCAATGAATACCGAAGCTTTACGGGCGAATACACGTGCACGTGGCTGCCGAAGAGCTACCGCGCGAAACCAAAAGGTGCTGTCATTGACGGAAGTCGATGATCGAGCCGACGGCGCCATTGCCCGTCATTACAACCAACCTGCTCGAGAAGCGCGAACGCGGCTATCTCGCGTGGGTGGCGGTGGCCAATGAGGTGGCCGAGCTCCCGCTGCTCGAGCCGCCCATCGATGCTTCGACGCACGCGCTCGAGATCCACGTCGAGGGCTTCACGGAGCCGCTCGTGGTCCTCGCCGAGCCCATGGGCGCGCCCACGACGCAGGGTTTTCCGCTTCGGCTCCGGCCCATCAGCCAGGACCAGGAAGACGAGCTCCGCATGGAGCTCTTCTCGAAGAGCTCCTCGGCCACCGATCCCGAGCCCACGCTCGCGCCCACGCCGAACCACAAGATCTCACTCATCGGCGTCTCGTCCGAGCCGATCGTGAGCGAGCAGCACGCGCAGGCGCTGAGCCGCATGACGCAAGGCGCCGGCGGAGGTCCCACCACCAGCCAGCGCCGGGCCCCCGGCTCCCTCGACGGGCGCGTGCTCGGCGACGGGCGATTCGTCCTCGAGAAGCTGCTCGGCGGTGGAGCCAGCGGCGAGGTCTATCGGGCCGTGCACACCGCGCTCCGGCGGCCGGTCGCGGTGAAGGTCCTCCATCCCTCGCTGCAGAACAGCCAGGATTTCGCGACGCGCTTCTACGCCGAGGCGCTCGCCGCGAGCCAGCTCGATCATCGCAACGTGCTCCGCGTGATCGACTACGGCCAGGAGCCGGACGGGCTGCTCTACATCGTGATGGAGCTCCTGCAGGGCAAGAGCTTCATGGACATCCTGCTCCAGGAGGGTCCCCTGCCCGAGGCCCGCATCGTCGACCTGGTCTCGCAGGCGTGCGCTGGCCTCGCCCACGCGCACGACAAGGGCGTCATCCATCGCGACATCAAGCCCGAGAACATCCTCGTGGTGAAGGTGCGTGACGACGACGGCAAGGAGAGCGAGCTCGTGAAGGTGTGCGATTTCGGCATCGCGCACTGGTCACCGCCCGTCTCGGAGGAGGAGCGCGACCGCACGATCCCGAATCGGCCGGACGCCTCGAAGATCGTCGGTACGCCCGGCTACATGGCGCCCGAGCAGATCCAGAACGATCCCGTCGATGCGCGGACCGACGTCTACGCGCTCGGCGTCGTCATGTACGAGCTCTCGTGCGGCCGCGTCCCCTTCCTCTCCAACGACGCGATGGAGATCCTCACGTGCCACATGGTGGAGGACCCGCTCCCGCCGTCGACGCACAACCCGAGCGTCTCACCGCGGATCGAGCGCGTGATCATGAAGGCGCTGCAGAAGGAGCCGGTCGAGCGCCAGAAGGACATGCGCGACCTGCGGAGCGAGCTTCGCCGCCTCGTCGACGACGAGTGGTCGAGCCCCTCCGGCCTCATCCGCAAGATCTCGATCCGGCAGGACCCGCTCACCGCCAGCGACTTCGTCAACGACACGGCCAACGCGCTCGGCATCCTCCACGACGTCGACGAGCGGGACCGCGCGGCCGGCTACGGCGCGCTCGCGGAGGCGCTGAAGATGGCGACCATCGAAGGTCGCCTCAAGCTGGCGCGCGATCTCATCGCGTGGCTCAATACCCGGCTCGCAGATCCGGGGCTGGCCGAGCCCGAGCGGAACCTCGCGCAGCGCGCGGCGCGCGTCCTGCGCGATCCCGAGGTCGCTCGCGCGCACGCGGTGAACCTCCTCGACGGCAAGGTCGAGCGCAACGAGGACGCGTTCAAGATGCTGCGCGAGGCCGGCCCTCTTGCCGCCCGTGCGCTCATCGACTCGCGCCGCGTGCGTCCGCCGTCGCTCGAGGCGCGCGCGAACTTCGTGGCGATGCTTCGCTCGATCGGCCCGGCGTCGCTCTCCGTCATCGTCTCCGCGCTCGAGCCGCTCGCGCAGCTCGCGTCGCGCCACGACGAGGCGCTCGCGGAGGACCTGCTGCGTGCGCTCCCGGACGGACGCTCGGATGCCGCGGGCGACGTGACGGTGCGCTTCGTGCGCCTCGACAAGCCGACCCTCGGCGTGACCGCGCTTCGGGCGACGACGAACCTGTGGGGCGTGCGCGCCCGGCCGCTCCTCGTCGGCGTGCTCGACGCGAACGACGACGGATTCCGCAGCCTGGCGATCGAGGAGCTCCACCGTCTGGGCTGCATCGACGACGTCGTCGTCGAGCGCCTCGGAAGAATTTTGCTCGGTCAGAATCCGGCCGGTGACGATCTCAAAGTCGTCGCTGCGAACGCTTTGTCCGCGGCAACGACCGAGGCTCGCACCCGGGCCACCGGCATCCTCGTGACCCGCCTCGCCCCCGAGAAGGGCCTCATGAGCTCCATCCGCTCGGCCCTCGGTCCGCGCGAGGATCAGCGCATCGCCGTGGCGCTGGCGCGCGCGCTCTACGCCCTCGACCCTCAGGGCTCACGAGGCGTGCTCGAGCGCTACGCGAACGGTCGCCCGGAGCTTCGGCCGCACATCGACGCGATCCTCGCCGGCCGTTGATGGCGCGCGGTGCCGCGGCGCGGCTGCGCAGGTTTGTCGCAAGGGAACGGCAAATCCGCCCATGCGCATGCTCGAGGTTCGGGGGCACGAACCTCGGTTCGCCTGCGTTGCGCTAGAAGGGCAAGTCATGGGGAAGGCTGCGTCCTCGAAACGAGCATCTCGCTCACGGCACCGCGAACGGCCGGATCCTCTGGCCGCACGCATCGGGCAACGCATCCGTCAGCTCCGGACGGAGACCGAGTTCCCGTTCGACGCCTTCGTGGAGGAGACCGGTCTCGGGCGCGGCTACGTCTCGGAGCTCGAACGCGGGCTCGTCGTCCCGGGCGTGGGTACGCTCGCCCGCGTGGCGAGCGCGCTCGGCGTCACCATCGCCGATCTCGTCTGCGGAGACACGGAGCGCGAGAAGCTCTTCGACGAGCTCCGTGGCCGCCCCGCCGCGCTCGTGCGTTCGCTGCGCGACACGGTCCGCAAAGAGTCGAAAGACAGCTAGGGTGCGCGGGAAATTTGACCGAAGGATCCCATCGCGAAGGCGCCTTCGTCGACGTTGACGTCAACGAACCTCCGGCGAGACCTCCGACAGGCGGCACTACGCGGGCGGCGCGCCGAGCGCGCGCCGGACCGTCTCGACGAGACGTGGCAGCGGCACCGGCTTCGGAAGCACCTCTGCGAAGAGGCCGTCCGAGTTCTCGTAGTTGACGTGACCCGTGACCGCGACCACGGGCACCGCCTTCGTCTTGGCGTCCGACGCGAGCTTCTTGGCGAGGTCGACGCCGCTCATCGCCCCGAGCGTGAGGTCCGTCAAGACGACGCCAGGCACGCCGCGCGCCTCGATGCGCTCGAGCGCATCTTCACCCGAGCTACAGCCCTCGACCTCGAAGCCGCTGACGGAGAGAAACTCCGACAGCACCTCACGGCCGTCATCGTGGTCATCGACGAGAAGCACCCAAGGCATCGGCCGAAGAATGCCAGGTTCGGGCTAGAGAACCAAGGTCAGCCACAGAGCTCAGGCCGAAAAATGACGAAACATCCGGGAGCCCGTCTCACTTTGCCATGAGGCTCGTGAGCACGGCCAGGAGCTCGTTCAGGTCGACGGGCTTCGCCACGTGCGCGTTGAACCCGGACCGCAGGGCGCGCGTACGGTCCTCGAGGCGGGCGTATGCCGTGAGCGCGACCGCGGGGACGCGGCCGCCCTGCTCGCGCGGCAAGGCGCGCACGCGACGGATGAAGGAGAGGCCGTCCTCTTCGGGCATGGCGATGTCCGACAACACGACGTCGATGGTCCCGAGGTCGACCACTTTCATCGCCTCCGCCACGCTTGCCGCTGTGGTGACCTCGACCTTGCAGCCCTCGAGCAGGGCGCGGAGCAGCTCGCGCGCATCCGCCTCGTCGTCGAGCACGAGCACGCGTAGCCCTTCGACCTCGCGCGGGCGATCGATGGGCGTCGCGCGCGGGATGCGCACGATGCTGTCCGCCGGACGGCCGAGGAGGTCCGCGTCGAGCGGGAGGACGACCCTGAACTTCGCGCCCTGGCCGACGCCCTCGCTCGCGGCGGAGATGGTCCCGCCGTGGAGCTCGACGAGGTGGCGGACAATCGAGAGGCCGAGGCCGAGGCCGCCGCGCGCGCGCGTCGAAGAGCCATCCTGCTGGCGAAAGCGATCGAAGACGCGTGGCAAGAACTCCGGCGCGATCCCCTGCCCGCTGTCCGTGACCTCGATGATGATCGCCGTCGGCTCGCGATTCACGAGGAGCTGCACCACGCCCCCTCGCGGCGTGAACTTGATCGAGTTCGAGAGGAGGTTCCAGATCACCTGCTGGATGCGCTGCGCGTCGCCCTTCGTCGCGCCGAGATCGGGCCCGATGTTCGCGTCGAGCTGGACACCGCGCACGTCCGCCGTCGGTCGAAGCGACTCGAGCGCCATCTCCGCGATGGAGCCGACCTCGATCTGGGACTCGTTCAGGCGAAGCGTGCCCGACGTGATGCGCCCGATGTCGAGGAGGTCGTCGATGAGCTGCGCCTGTGAGCGCGCGTTGCGGTCGATCGTCTCGTAGGCGCGCTTCGTGCGCACCGGATCGAGCCCGCCGGAGAGAAGCATGCTCGTCCAGCCCGTGATCGCATTCAGCGGCGTTCGAAGCTCGTGCGAGACCATCGCGAGAAAGTCGTCCTTGCTGCGATTTGCGGCCTCGGCCTCGGCGCGGGCGTTGCGCTCGCGGTCGAGGAGCACGAGGCGCTCCTCCTCCGCGCGGGCTCGCGCGAGACCGAGCGCGAGCAGGCTCGCGACCGTCGCGAGCGAGTCGTGCGCCGGCGAGACCGCGACCGCGCCGATGACCTCGTCACGCACGACGAGCGGCACGCGCGATGACTCGGGCAGCTCCTGGTCGAGACCGGCGCGAGCGGACCGGAGGAGCGCGCCGCCCGACTTCACCCAGATCTCCACCGTGCAGGGCGCGAGCCCCTTCGCGATCGCCTCGGCCGCGCGGCGAGCGACGTCCGCCGTGGTGCGGCCTTCGGTGAGCGCCGCGCCGACGTCGGCAGCGAGCGCCGTCTGGCGCGCCCGGACGGCCTGCGCCGCCACGAGGCGCGACGTGCGCACGAGCGTCGCGACACGCGCGGCGAGCTCTGCCACGTGGTACGGCTTGATGACGTAATCGTTCGCGCCCGCGTGGAGAGCCTCGAGGACGTCCGCCTGGCCGCTCTGGGCCGTGACCATGAGGACGGGCAGCTCGTTCGCGCCGTACCGCTCGCGCACCGCCCGGCAGACATCGAGCCCGGAGAGCCCGACGAGCTGCGTGTCGAGGACGAGGACATCGGGCCGCGCTTCCACTGCGATCCGCTCGAGGACGACCGAGCCGTCCTCGAAGAGCGTCACGTCCTGAAGGACGAGCGCACGGCGTGCCATCTCTGCCTCGAGCGGACTGTCTTCCAGGACCCATACGCGGCCCTTCTCGCTCTCGTCGCTCACGCTGGACGAGCATTACCTTGGCCGCCGCACGAGCGATAGATGAGGCGGAAGGTCACAGGTTGCACACGACGAATCAAAGTTCGGGCAAACAGAACTCGGTGCGATTGACGCTGCGGGAAAAGGCGATGATGTTTCGTACGTGCCGGAAATCCTCGTCGTCGACGACAGCAAGGTCATGCGCGACATGATCTCGGCTTGCCTGCGTCCCGATCCGAACCTGGTCGTGACCCAGGCCGCGAGCGGGCTCGAGGCGATCGAGCGCCTGTCGCTGAAGACCTTCGACGCGCTCGTCCTCGACCTGAACATGCCCGACATCGGCGGCCTCGAGGTCGTCGAGTTCGTGCGCGGCCAAGACAAGCTGAAGGCGCTTCCGATCCTCGTCGTGACGACGCGCGCCGATGACGGATCACGCGAGCGCGTGCTCGCGGCCGGCGCGTCCAAGTACCTGACCAAGCCGTTCACGCCCGAGTCGATCCTCACCGAAGTCAAAGCGCTCCTGTGAACGTCGACCTCGAAGAGTTCCGGAGCGCCTTCGTCGCAGAGGCAGAGGAGCACCTCGCCGCGTCGCAGAGCCTTCTGCTCTCGATCGACCGCGCGCTCCGCGAGCAGAAGGATCCGAGCGTGCAGCGCGAGCTGCGCGAGCTGCTGCGCCTCCTTCACACCATCAAGGGCCTCTCCGCGATGGTCGGCGTCGAGCCCATCGTGTCGCTCGCGCACGAGATGGAGACCGTGCTCCGCACCGCCGAGCGCGCGGGCGGCCGCGTCAACGAGGCGACGATCGAGGCCCTGCTCGAGGGCACCCGCGCCATCCAGTCGCGCGTGCGCGCCGTCGCGGAGAACGAGCCCGTCCCACCGCCGGCGGCGGATCTCCTCACGGCGCTGAGCCTGCTCGAGCCGCCCGCCCCCATCTCGGCGGAGCACGTGGAGATCACGGACGAGGTGGCGGCGAAGCTCGGCTCCTCCGAGCTCGAGCAGCTCCGGCGCGGCGCGCGCGGCGGCCGGCGCGCCCTGCGGGTGAACTTCACGCCGTCGGCGAGCCACGCCGCGGCCGGCGTCTCCATCACGTCGGTGCGCGACGGCCTCGGTCGGCTCGGCGAGATCGTCAAGGTGGTCCCGCTCTCCCCCGGTGGCGGCTTGCTGTTCGCGATCGTGTTCCTCACGAACGCCATGAACGAGCAGATCGCCGCCGTCGCCGGCATCGACGGGGTGACGGACCTCATCGCGCCGGCGCCGCCCGAGCCCATGGTCCCGAGCTTCGAGCCCGAGGCGCACGGCGAGGATGACGCGAGGGAGGGCGCCCGCGGTGTCCTCCGCGTCGACGTCGGACGCGTCGACGCCGCCATCGAGCTCCTCGGCACGCTCGTCGTCACGCGTTCGCGGATGGCGCTCGCCGTGGAGCGGCTCGAGAAGGCCGGCGCCGATGCACGCGAGCTTCGCGCCATCATGACGGATCACGCGCGGCAGCTCCGCGAGCTCCGCGCCGCGATCCTGCGCGTGCGCATGGTGCCCATGTCTGCCGTCGTGGAGCGCTTGCCGCTCGTGGTGCGCGGGCTCCTGCGCACGAACGACCGCGCGCGCGAAGCGACCAAGAAGGTGCGCGTCGAGCTCTCCGTCGGCACCGCCGAGCTCGACAAGACGGTGGCGGAGCGGCTCTTCCCCGCGCTCGTGCACCTCGTACGCAACGCGGTCGATCACGGCATCGAGTCTCCCGCGGAGCGCGTGAAGGCCGGCAAGTCGGAGACGGCGGTGCTCCGCCTCGACGGCAGTACGCGCGATCGCTTCGTCGTGCTTCGCATCAGCGACGACGGGCGCGGCGTGGACCGCGCCGCGGTCGCCGCGCGCGCGGGCAAGGCGGTCCCCGCCTCGGACGCGGAGCTCCTCGAGCTCCTCTGCCGGCCGGGCCTCTCCACCCGCATCGAGACCGACACCACGAGCGGCCGCGGCCTCGGGATGGACATCGTCCGCAACGTGGTGCATCGCCTGGGCGGCGAGCTCACCCTCGAGACCACGCCCGGGCAGGGCACGGCCTTCGTCGTCCGCGTCCCGCTGACGGTCGCGATCGTGGACGCGTTCACGGTGCGCTCCGGCGGCGAGCGCTTCGCGGTGCCCGTGCCGATCGTGGAGGAGATCGTCGAGCTCGCCTCGGAGCGCGTCGTGCGTGGCCCCTCGCAGCGGCTCCTCGCGCGTCGCGGCGAGACGGTGCCGCTCTTCGACCTCGCGGAGGCGCTGTCCCTTCCGCAGGAGAGCCAGCCGCCGCAGGCGCTCGTGGTGCGCGGCGCGCGCGGAGAGCTCGTCGCGTATGCCGTCGATCGCGTGCTCGGCCAGCAGGAGATCGTCGTGCGGCCGCTCGTCGATCCACTCGTCGCGTCGGGCGCCATCTCCGGCTCCACCGACCTCGGCGACGGCCGGGTCACGGTGGTCCTCGACCTGCTCGCGTTGAGGGCCGCATGACGAACCTGGTCAAGTCCGAGCCCACCGAGCTCGTCAAGGACGACTCGCGCCTCTTCGTCGTGTTCCGTGTCGATGGTGTCGACTACGCCCTCAACGCGAGCGAGGTCCTGCAGATGGAGTCGTTCACCGGCGCCACCACCGTCCCGGGCACGCCGCCGTTCGTGCGCGGGATCCTGCAGCTCCGCGGGCGCGTCGTGCCCGTCGTCGATCTCCGCCTTCGATTCGGGCTCCCCCCGCGGGAGTCGACGCTCGACTCGCGCGTCGTCGTCGCAGAGTCGGCGGGCCGTGCCGTGGCCCTCCTCGCAGACAGCGCGCGCGAGGTCGTCCGCATCCCCACAGAGGCGGAGAAGCCCCCGCCGGCGCTCGCCAGCGAAGGCGGCTTCGTGCGCTCCATCGTGCAGCTCCCGGATCGCACGATCCTGGTGCTCGATTTCGGCAAGGTCATCGGCGAGGAAACGACAACGAATGTCTGACAGGCTCGAGACCAAGATTGTTCGCATGCTCGCGGCGAAGACCAGCCGCCTCACCGAGCTCGGAGCGGCTCGCTCGCGCGAGTCGAGCGAGACCCGGCAGTCGCTCGAGCTCCTCGGCGACGCCCTCGAGCAGCTCACCGCCGAGGCACACGCCCTGGCGCGAAGGCAGCGCGACCTCACCACTGGCGGCGCGACCACGAACGCGCTCCGGAGCGTCGCGACGAGCGCGGAGGACCTCGCTGCGCACAGCGAAGAGCTCCTCGCCACGGCGGCGGAGATGGCGGCATCCATCTCGGACATGACCGCGCGCGGGCAATCGAACGCGACCTCGACCGAAGAGGTCGCCGTCACGATCGAGCAGATGGTGAAGGGCCTCGCGCGGCTCACCGCCGACGCGAGCGGCGTCGCCGAACGCCTCGTGACGCTGGCAGACTCCATCGCCAAGACGGACCGCGCGATCGGCGAGCTCGCGCAGGCCGGCGCCGAGACCGCCTCGAACGTGGAGGAGACGTCGGCCACGGTCGAGGAGCTCGCGCGCTCGATCAAGACGGTCGCGGAGCAAGCCAAGGAGCTCCAGTCGACGATGCAGTCGAGCGCGAGCACGGTCGCCAGCGTCTCGGCCGCGGTCGAAGAGGTGGCGGCGACGGCGGAGAAGAACGCGGTCACCGTCGACGCGACGGCGAGCGCGATCGAGCAAGTCGCGCGCGGCGCAGCCTCCATCACGAAGACGGCGCAGCACATCGAGGGGCTCGCCGGAGGGGCCTCGAGGGCCGCGACGGAGCTCGACGTATCGAGCCGCAAGCTCTCGGACCTCGGCATCGAGGCGCGCGGGCAAGCGGAGCAGACGATCGCGCTCGTGCGAGGCGGCGGCTCCACCGTCGCGAGATCCATCGCGGGCCTCTCCACGATCCGCGGGGCGATCGTGGAGTCGTCCGACGTCATGAAGGCGATGGGCGCTCGCGCGGAGGAGATCGGCGACATCGTCGCGACGATCAACCTCATCGCCGATCGCACGAACCTGCTCTCCCTCAACGCGAGCATCGAGGCCGCCCGCGCCGGCGAGCACGGGCGCGGCTTTGCAGTCGTGGCGGAGGAGATCCGCGCGCTCTCGGACCGCGCCGCCGCGGCCAGCGCCGAGATCGCGAAGATCGTGCGCGTCCTCCAGGCGACCGCGCGCGACGTGGTCACCACCACGCAGCAGACGGCGAAGCTCGCGGAGGAGAGCTCGGTGAACGCGACCGATGCGGAGCACGCGCTCGCACAGATCCTCTCCGGCATCGAGGGACTCGGTGAGACGGTGCGCACGGTATCGACCGCGGTCGCCGGGCAGGCCACGAGCGTCGGCACCGTGTCGTCGAGCGTGGTCCAGGTCGTGGAGCAGATCCGGGGCGTCGCGCTCGCAGCGGCGGAGCAGACGGCGGCGACGCAGTCGCTCGCGCGCGCGGCGCAGGAGATGCGCTCGATGGCCAGGCAGACCACGAGCGCTACCGCCGACCAGGCGCGCGCGATGCGCGAGATCGTGAAGGCGAACGCCATCGTCTCGTCGGGCGCCGACCAGCTCGCGCGCGCCGCCGACGAACAGGCGACGAGCTCCGCCCAGCTCGCGCGTGCCGCCGTCCAGATGCGCGCCGGCGTCGTGCAGACGACCTCGTCGCTCGCGACCCAGGCGAAGACGACGAGCGCGATGGGCACGCTGGCAACGGAGCTCACGGACGCCACTCGCCGCAGCGCGGCGGGCCGCGCCGAGCAGTCGCGAGGCGCGGCCGAGATCGCGCGCGCGATCGACGACGTCCGGAAGCAGACCTCGCTGGTAGCGAAGGCGCTCGGCGAGCAGACGCGCGGCGCCAAGGACCTCGAGACCTCGTCGCGGTCGGTGGCGCGGACCGCAGCCGAGCTCACGAACGCCATGCAGACGAGCAAAGCCAGGGCCGGGGCGCTCTCCGAGCTCGATCGCGTGCTCGGAGAGCAAGCTACGGTGGCGGAGGCGCTCCTCGACCGCATCGAGGACGCTCGAAAGAAGGTGCGCGCGTCGATGGCGGCCGCCGCCAAGGACGAGCGAGCCGGCGATCAGCTCGACCTCGAGCTCCGGAGCTTCTCCGAGCTCGCCGAGCAACTCGATGACGGAGGCGCCGCATGACCGACAACAGCGGAGAGAAGAAGATCCTCGTGCTCTCCGCCGAGGACCGCGCGCGCGTCGAGCACGTCGAGACGCTCGCGCGCTCCGGCGCGCCCGCGACCGCCGAGCTCATCGAGCTGCTCGCCGAGTCGAGCTGGGCGGTGCGTCGCGCGGTGGTCGCCGCGCTCGCGAGCCTCGGCGACGCCGCGGTCGAGCCCATCGTGAGCGTGCTCGAGGCCCATCGCCACAACGAGGCTCGTCTCGCCGCGGCGGTGGACGCCCTCGTGGCTGCTCGCGGCGAGCGCGTGAATGATCGCATGATTCGCCTCGCGGCCAGCGAGAACCCCGCGATCATCTGCGACGCAGTGCAGGTTCTCGGACGCCGGCGCGCGCACTGCGCCGTGGAGCTCCTCACGAAGCTCTCACGTCACGAGGACGACAACGTGGCCGTCGCGTCCATCGAGGCGCTCGGTCGCATCGGCGGCGGCGAGACGGTGGAGGCGCTCGTCGCGGCGGTCGAGGCTCGCCACTTCTTCCGCACGTTCCCCGCGATCGACGCGCTCGGCCGCACGGGTGACGTGCGCGGCGTGGCTCCCCTCCGCGCGCTCCTCGCCGACCCGCTCTACGCGCTCGAAGCGGCGCGCGGGCTCGGCCACACCGGCGACGAGAGCGCGGTCGGCGCGCTGGCGACGCTCCTCACCAAGCCCACCGACGCGCTCGTGCGCACGGCGGCGGTCGCCCTCGCGGAGCTCCGCGAGCGCTACGAGGCCCGCTTCGGTGACACTCCTTCGATCGCGAAGGCGCTCCCGGAGGCGGTCGCGCCGGCGCAGGCGAGCGCACGCATCGTGGCCACGCTCCCGGGCGTCGCGCCGTCGGAGCTCGTCGCGATCGCGCGGGTGCTCGGCTGGCTCGGCGACGCCACGTCCATCGAGGAGCTCATCGAGCTGGCGATGCACGACGCGCCGGTCGGGCCCGCCGCGAGCGACGCGCTGCGCCGCCTCGGCCCCCGCGCGACCCCGTACATGCTCGCTCACATCGGCGCGGGACCGAGCCTGCGACGTCTGAAGCTGCTGCCGCTGGTCGGCTACACGGGCGAGCCGAGCGCCGAGCTGATCCTTTGCCTCCGCGACGACGACCCCGACGTGCGCGTGCGCGCGTGCGGTGCCCTCGCGCGCTCCGGCGACACGAGCGCCGTGAATGCCCTCTTCGGGCTCATCGGTGACGCCGATGGTCGCGTCTCGCAGGCAGCCGCGGGCGCCATCCAGTCGCTCGGCAGCCTCGAGACGAAGCGTCTCGCGCTCGAGCAAGCGCGCTCGAAGGATCCCCGCACCCGCCGCGCCGCGCTCCGCATCATCTCGTACTTCGGCTATCCCGAAGGCCTCGAGATCCTCGTCGAGGCCCTCGGCGACGAGGACGAGCGCCTCCGCGAGGCTGGCATTTACGGGCTCCCGCTCGTCGACGATCCGAAGGGCATCGCCGCGCTCCTCGACACGGCCAAGCACGCATCGCCACGCACGCGCGGCGCCGTGATGCGCGCCCTCGGGCAGACGCAGGCCGCGCCCTCTATCGTCGCCGCCCTCCGCGCCGGCCTCGCCGACGAGGACGGCTGGGTCCGATACTACGCCTGCCAGTCGCTCGGAAAGCTCCGCGTGGACGAAGCCGCGGACGAGGTCGTCGAGCGCATGAAGGATCCGAGCGGACAGGTCCGCATCGCAGCCGTGGAGGCGCTCGCGCGCCTGTCCGGGGCAAGGGCGGCCGCCGCGCTCGAGGAGGCGACCCGCTCCGACGACGCAGATCTGAGGCGCGCCGCGCTCGTCGGCCTCGGCCTGGCGCGGCGCACGAACGCGATCCCGACGCTGCGCGAGGCGGCCAACGCCGAGGATCCGGCGACGCGCCTCGTCGCGATCGGCGCGCTCGCGGAGTTCGACGTCGCCGACGTGATCCCCGCACTCGCGCACGCCGCGTCCGATCCCGACGAGGGCATTCGCAGCGCCGCCATGGGCTACCTCTCGACTCGCCCCGGCGCTGACGCCACGACCGCGCTCATCCAGCGCCTCCTCGACGCGGTCACGCGCGACCGGGCGCTCGAGGCCCTCGCCGTCACCGCCGACGAGCGCGTGGACGGCGTCCTCGCCGCGCTCGAGACGGCCGACGCGGACAGCGCTCCGCTCCTGCTCTCCGCGCTCACGCGGATGCGGCGCCCGAGCAGTCAGGCCGCGATCGCGGCCGCGCTCGGCCTCGAGAACGTCCACGCGCGCCGCGCCGCGGCCTCGGCCCTGGTGGGCACGGCCACCGCCGAGGCACGAGAAGCTCTGGCGCGCGCCACCTCGGATCCGGATCCCGTCGTCCGGCGTATCAGCGCGGCGGTCGCTCCGTAGCCTCTCGATGGCTGTACTTTCTCCGCAATTATTCGTCCTGCTGGGCTCGCTCGTGGAGGAGCGCGCGGGGCTGCACTACGCGCCCGACGATCGCAGCGTCTTCGCGGAGAAGGTCCACGCGCGCATGACCGAAGCGGGCTTCGAGAGCCCGCTCGATTACTACTACTTCCTCCGCTACGACGAGCGGGGCGGGGACGAGCTGAACACGCTCGTCGACGCGCTCGTCGTCAACGAGACGTACCTGTTTCGCGAGGTCGACGCGCTGATCGCGGCGATGTCGACCGTCATCCGTCCCGCCATCGCCGAGCGCGGGCGCGCGCGCGTCTGGTCCGCGGGCTGCGCCACCGGCGAGGAGCCATTCACGCTCGCCATGCTCTGCGCGGAGGAGGGCCACCTTCCTCGCGTCGAGCTCACGGCGACGGACATCTCGAGCCGCGCCCTCGCGCGGGCGCGCGCGGGTCAGCTCTCCGGCCGTGCCCTGCGCTCCGTCGGCAACCCGCCGTGGACCAAGCCCCTCGCCGACCGCTTCGTGCACGAGGGGCGGATGTCGAGCGCGATCACGAGCGCGATCACCTTCCAGCGCGAGAGTCTCATCGGGACCGAGCCCAGTCGCAACGACCTCGATCTGATCCTCTGCCGCAACGTGCTCATCTACTTTCGCGACGAGGTCGTGCGCTCCGTGGTCGAGATGCTCGCGGCGCGCCTTCGCCCGGGCGGGCGGCTCCTCGTCGGAGCGTCCGAGTCGCTGCTTCGTTTTGGCACCTTTCTGCAATGCGAGGAGCGTGGGGGAGCCTTCTTCTACGTGAGGCCCGGATGACGAAGCATCGCGTGCTCGTGTGCGACGATTCGGCCTTCGCCCGCAAGGTCCTGCGCGAGATCCTCGCGGCGGATCCGCGCCTCGAGGTGGTCGACATCGCCCGTGACGGGCTCGACGCGCTCGAGAAGATCGAGCAGCTGAAGCCCGATGTCGTCACCCTCGATCTCCAGATGCCGGAGCTCGACGGCCTCGGCGTGCTCGAGGCGCTCGAGAAGAAGCCGAACGCGCCGCGCGTGGTCCTCGTGACCATGACGGACGCGGAGAGCGCGCTCGCCGTGCAGGCGCTCCAGAAGGGCGCGTTCGATGTAGTCTACAAACCTACCGCGATCGCGACGGACCGCCTCTACGAGCTGGGCGCGGAGCTCGTGATGAAGGTGGTCGCGGCGGCGCGCTCCGCCACGCGCGCCGCCGCGCCGCCCGCGGCGCCGGTGAGCGCGGGAAGGACGTCGGGGAAGACACGCCTCGTGGTCATCGGGACGTCGACGGGTGGCCCCCGCGCGCTCACGCACGTCCTCTCGGCGCTGCCGGCGGACTTTCCGGTGCCGATCGCGGCCGTCGTGCACATGCCGGTCGGCTACACCGAGGCGTTCGCGACCCGACTCGACGTCGCATCGAAGCTCTCGGTGCGCGAGGCCGCGAGCGGCCTGGTGCTCGAGCGCGGCACCGCCGTGCTGGCGCGCGCCGGCGCACACCTGCGCGTGCGCGCCGGGGCCGGCGGGCAGCTCACGACCTGGCTCGAGGTCCGGAAGGATGAAGACGAGAGCCTGCATTGCCCGTCCGTCGATGCGCTCTTCACGAGCGCCGCGGAGCAGGTGGGTGCAGGGGTCCTCGGCGTCGTCATGACCGGGATGGGCACCGACGGCCTCGAGGGCGCGCGCGCGATTCACCGGATGGGCGGTCGTCTCCTCGTCGAGGCGGAGTCCACGGCGGTCGTCTACGGGATGCCCCGAGCTGTGGCTGAGGCGAAACTGGGCGCCGAAGAAGTCACGCTCGAGCTGATGGCTCGAGCCATCGCCCTTCACATCTGACCCTTCGAGTCGCAACGGGGCCGCTGAGGTGGCGGCTTAACACGACCACTGTGGAGCGGTGTCACGTGACTTCGACCGTTCGGTCCCTCCCAGCCGAACGGTTGGTCACTGGCACGACCGTCGCTTCGCACCCTGTCGGAATACACCCCCGATGAACCGGCGACTGCGTGAGAGCGCCGTGCAGGAGATGAGTCATGTCGATCGATGAGAACACGCCCAAGGACCCGAACGAAGCGACGACGCCAGTCCCGGCCGAGCCCGCGACGCCTGCTGCGCCGACGACGCAGGCTGCAACGACCACGACGGAAGGCGTCACGCCGCCGACGGAGCAGCCGAAGCCGCGCCGTCGGGGCTTCGCGGCGATGGACCGCGATCGCGTGAAGGAGATCGCGAGCAAGGGCGGCCGCGCAGCGCACGCCGCCGGTACGGCGCACCAGTTCAACCCGGACGAGGCTCGCGTTGCCGGCAAGAAGGGCGGTCTCGCTCCGCACGTTCGCCGCGGCGGCGTACGCCGTCGTCCCATCACGGAGGCCGCTGCGCCGAACAGCCAGCAAGGCTCGGTCGATGGCCGATGAGGCCTGATTAAGAAGAGACCGGGGCGGCCCGACCGTCGATGACGGCGGCGAGCGCCTCCACCAGCTCCTCGGGCTCGATCGGCTTGGCCACGTGCCGGTCGAAGCCCGCGTCGAGCACGCGGCGACGGTCTTCGGCGCGGGCGTAAGCCGTCATCGCGACGATGGGGATCGCCTTCGTGCCGTCGACGCATGCGCTCCGGACCTTGCGCACGAATGCGTAGCCGTCCTCGCCCGGCATCGCGAGGTCCGAGATCGCCACGTCGGGCGGGCTCGTTCCCACCGCCGCCAGCGCTTCGGCGACGGTAGAAAAGCAGCGGACCACGGCGCCCGCGTCCTCCAGGATCATCGCGAGGAGCTCGCGCATGTCATCGTCGTCATCGAGCACGACGACCGATCGACCGGAGAGCGGCTTCTTCGCCTCTCCCCTCCGCGACGGAGGCGGGGCGGGGAGCGCCGCTTCTTTCGTGTCATCGCTCGACGACGCCTCGGCCGGCAACCTCACGGTGAAGCGCGCGCCATGGCCACGACCGCGGCTCTCGGCACGCACCGTCCCGCCGTGGAGCTCCGCGAGGTGGCGCACGATCGCAAGCCCGAGCCCGAGCCCGCCGTGCGTGCGCGTGGTGGAGCCGTCGAACTGGCGAAATCGATCGAACACGTAGGGGAGGAAGCCGGGGTCGATGCCCTCGCCGGTGTCGACGATGACGAGCTCGATCGCATCGCCGAGGCGCTGCGCGTGTAGCGACACGCTGCCGTCCGCCGGCGTGAACTTCACCGCATTGAGGAGCAGGTTCCAGAGGATCTGCAGCAGCCGATCCTCGTCTGCCACGATCATCCCGAGCGGGCGCTCGATGCGCGCCTCGATGCCGACGCGCTTGGCGGCGGCAGCCGCTCGCACCGCCTCGATCGCCGCGTCGCAGGCCGCCTCGACGTCGACGGGCCCGGTCGAGAGCTTCATCTTTCCCGTGATGATGCGAGAGACCTCGAGGATGTCCTCGACGAGCTGCACTTGCGTCTTCGCGTTGCGGAGGATCACGTCGAGGCCCTTCCTTCGCCGCTCGGCGTCGAGGTCATTCTCGTCCACGAGGACCCGCGCCCAGCCGAGGATGGCGTTGAGCGGATTGCGCAGCTCGTGCGAGACGGTGGCGAGGAACTCGTCCTTCGAGCGACTGGCATTCTCCGCAGCGGCGCGGGCGCTCTGCTCGCGCAGGAGGATCTCCGCGCGCTCGACCTCGAGCCGCTTCTTGGCCGTGATGTCGAGCGTGGCGCCGATGAAGCGCTTCGTCTGGCCGTGCTCCGCGATGGCGAGGCCCCGGGCCGCGACCCACCGCTCCAGGTCGTCGCCGATCCCGATCGAGCGATATTCGACGTCGAAGCTCATATCGGAGTTGGGCTCGAGCGCCCGTCGAACCGCCGCGCGGACGCGATCGCGGTCGTCCGCGTGAATGCTCTTCATGAATACTTGCCAATCGACGTCGGCCTCGGGCGGGAGCCCCGCCAGCGCCTTGCAGCGCGCATCCCAGCGGAGCTGATCGGTCATCGGATTGTAGTCCCAGGTCCCGAGCCCGGCCGCCTCGAGCGCGATGCGTAGACGGGCCTCACCGGCGCGCAGCTCGAGCTCCGCCACCTCCGCGCGGTGGCGGGCCTCGCGCGCCTCCTCGTAGAGGCGAGCGTTGTCGAAGGCGGAGGCGGCATGGCTGGCCGCGATCGCGACGAGCTCCTCGGCGCGGAGGTCGAAGACGTACGCCGACTCGTGAACGAGCACGAGCACGCCCTCGACGGAGCCATCGCGGGCCACGACCGGCGCCGCGAGGAGGCTGCCCACCATGGGCGGCAACCTCTGGCCGTGGTCGTGCCGGACGACATTCTTTCCGGAGAGGACGTCCGCGAGGAGCGGTGACGATCGGCCGAGCGCCTCGAGCATGGGTCGCATGCGCCCGACGAAGACCTCGGACCACACGCCGTCCCGGCCGCGATGATGGAACGCAGCGCCCGACGCACGCGTCAGCTCGCGCGCTTGCTGCGCGAGGCGCTGCGCGAGATTGGTGACGTCGAGATCCTCCGTGAGCGCGCCATGGATGCGGAGGAGGGCCTCCACCGTGGCTGCTTGCTCGGAGGGCGGCGCCGCGGCCACGAGGCGCTCGCTGACCCGGCCGCTGCCCTCGTCGCCGGAGCGCGGAGCCACGGACTCTCGCTGCCGCTGCCAGAGCTCGACGAAGACGGCGACCTTCGACCGAAGGACGTCGGGGTCGAGCGGCTTCGAGAGGAAGTCCACCGCACCGCTGGCGTAACCTCGCGCGACCTGCGCCCTCGTGGGCTCGTTGGCGGTGACGATGATGATGGGAAGCGCCTTCGAGCGCGCGTGCTTCTTGAGGAGGACCGCGGTCTCGAGACCGTCGAGCTCGGGCATCTGTAGATCCAGCAGGACCAGCGCGAGATCGTTCGTCTTCGCGACGTCGAGCGCGTGAGCGCCGGAGCTGACCGCGACCGACACGAGCGTCTCGCCGAGCGGCTCGAGGATCGCCTCGAGCGCCATCAGGTTCGGCGGATGATCGTCGACGAGCAGGATCGTGGCCCGCTTGTCGCCGTCGACGGGCGACCGTCGAGCCGTCGGGGCTACCGCTGTCAGCTGTCCCGTTCCGCCCACTCCTCAATCCAAAGCCTTGGATCCAAAAGCGTCAACGCGGCGTTGTGTCCGCGGTCATCGCGGAGCAACTGCTAAACTGGATTGCCGTGTCGAGACCGCATCCATGGCTCGTGCTCCTCGTCGTCGCGGCCTGCGGCGACGATGCGACGCCAGACGCTGGAGGTACCATCGCGCTGCCCGGGCGCGACGGCTCCGCCGGTATCGAGAGCGACGGACAAACGTGCGACACGCAACAGGATCCGCAGAACTGCGGCGCTTGCGGTCGCGTCTGTCCGACCGGCGCGCACGGCACCGCCGCGTGCAGCAGCGGCCAGTGTGTCCTCGCCTGCGAGCCCGGCTGGGGTGACTGCAACGGGAGCGTGATCGACGGCTGCGAGACCGACCTCGGGAACGCGGTCGATCATTGTGGCGCGTGCGACCGTGATTGCCGCACTTGCGGCGGAGCCACGTGCTCGCAAGGCAAGTGCGACGCGAGCGAGCTCGCCACCGCCGCTGGCGACATCACCCTGATGAACGTCGATGCCGAGCACATCACATACGCGACGGCGACGGACGTGAAGCAGATCACGCGCGCCGATCTCGAAGAGAAGGACGTGTACTCCGTGTCGTTCACGCCGTGGCTCGTGGCGACGAAGACGAGCGTGCTCTTCGTCGTGCCGGGCACGGAGACGTTCGCGGGCATCTACTCCACATCGCCGGGCTTCGTCGGCCCGCAGATCGCCGCGTACGCGCGAGGCGAGAACGTCGACACCTTCGCCTTCGACGAAACGGGCGCGTATTACGCCTCCCAGAAGAAGGACAGCCAGGCGCGGCAGCTGCTCCGCTGCAACAACTGCTCGGTCGCGACCGTGCTCTCGGAGACGGAGAATCGCATGAGCCCCGGCGCGATCACCCTCGACGCGACGACCGTGTTCTTCGGCTCCGCGGACATGATCCGGCGCGTGGAGAAGACGGCGGATGGCCTGAAGACGATCGCGGTGGGCCAGTCTGCGCGCTCGTTGCAGGTCGATGCAAACTACATCTACTGGATCAACGAGGAGACGAGCGACGTCGCCCGCCTCCCCAAGGCCGGGGGTGACGTCGAGAAGATCGCGACCGGGCTCGACAAGCCGCGCTGGCTGACGCTCGCCGGAGATCGCCTCTACGTGGGCGACGCGCAGAGCGTCTCGCGCATGGAGAAGGACGGGAGCGCGCGGCTCGAGCTCGTTCGCGCTCCCGGTCCGATCGCGGTGGATGACGCGTGCGTGTTCGTCGCCGCCGGGAGCTCCGTGCGGAGAGTCACACGCTGAGCGTCAGCCGATCACTGGTCGTCGTGGCAGGCCTTGGTCGTCGTCGGGGTGCCGGCGGGCGGCAGATAGATCTTCTGCTCCTCGCACTTCTTCGTCTTCAGGGTGCAGTCCTTGTCGCTCGTGCACGACTTGCGGCAGCCCCACGACACGGCGAGCGCGATCGGGACCGAGCCGGCCTTGCACGTCGGCTGCTTCTTCTCCGGACCGGCATCGACGACCGCGGGACCGGCATCGACGACCGCGGCGCCGGAGTCGACCACCGCCACGCCGGCGTCGACGACCTTCGGGACGACCGCAGCGCTGAACGCCGCGTCCGAGACCCAGCCCATCAGGTTGTCGGCCGGGACGTTCGGGTCCGGGAAGACGATGAGGCTGTAACCCGCGTTCGTCGCGACGCGCGTCACGACCGTGCCCGCCTTCAGCTGCGCGATGACGCTGCCACCTCCCGGCGACGTACGCGGGCTCGCGAGCTGGCCGATCACCCTCGGCTCGTTCTGTGGGGTCTCGGTGGCAAAGCGCGCGACGCCCGCCGCGTTCTTGCCAGTCGGGGTCCCGGGGGGCGCCACGACCGCCGCCGCATCGATCGCACCGGGGACGTCACCGCCACCGCCAGCATCCTCCTCCTTCTTTCCGAGAAGGCCACATCCACACAGCGCCAGAGCGAGAACGACGGACTTTGAGATCCTCATGGGGCCCCATGCATACCATCCTTTTCTCAGCTGTTGTGAATCACCTCGGGAGGCGTGGGAGTGACGCGATCGACCGCATATGGCGAGCTCTCCCAGCGGTCCGCGCCGCGGAGCGGCCACGGCAAATCCTTGATCTGAGGCGCCAATCGGGCGAGCTCCGTCCGGATCATTCGCACCCGCGTGCGGTGCGCCGGGTTCGCGCGAAGCGCCCGCTGGAGGATCTCGGCGAGCTTTCGTAGCTCCGGCCGGGCGCGCAGGCCGGCGACGCCAGGCGGCAGCCCGTCGTGGTTCATGTGCTGGCGGATGATGTTGAAGACGTCGTCCGGGTGGTCGAAGAGCACCGTCCCCGTGAGCGTCTCGAACGCGAAGCACGCGAACGAGTACGCATCGGCGGCGAACGCGCTCTCGGGCTCGCGGTCGTCGTTCCAGACCTCCGGCGCCGAGTACATCGGATTGCCGCAGCGCTTCTTCACCGTTCGCCCGGAGAGGCCGAAGTCGACGAGCGTGGCCGCGCCCGTCTCGCGGCGCAGGATGACGTTGTCTGGCTTCACGTCGAGGTGACCGACGCCGGCGCTGTGCATCGCGTCGAGCCCGGCCGCGACGCCATCGAGGATCTCGAGCGCGCGCTCCGTCGTGAGCGTCTTCTCGAGGAGCTCCTTCTCCATGGTCCGCCCCTCGACGAGCTCCATGACGAGGAACGGCTTCGGCTTCGACGCGATGTCGAACGCGAGGATGCGCGCGAGGTTGTGATGCACGGGGATGGCGGCGAGCGCCGAGGCCTCGGCGCGGCACAGCGCCCTCAGCTCTTCTTCCGGCACGTGGATCGCGAGCGCGGACGCGTCGTGCGGGACCTTGAGCACGACCTGCGGCGCGAGCGGGTCGCCTTCGTCCTCGAGGCGGTGGGCAAGGAAGAGCGAGCCGAGGCCGCCGCTCGCCATCGGGCGCACGAGACGGAAGCCGCCCAGGATGCCGCCGACGGGCACCCACTCCGGCATCTCACCGTTCGGCACCGGGATGATGCTGTGCGCAGGCGGACGGATCGACGCCGGCGCGCGCGACGTGGGCGGCGGGCGCGAGATGCGTCCCATGGCGGAGGTCGCCTCGCGGCAACGCGTGACGAACGTGTAGATGGCGCACGCACGCGCGCTCTGATCGGTGCGCGACACCTTCGCCGCGGTGTAGAGCGCCTGGAGCACGCCGACGCGATTCGGCAGCTCGAGCGCGTCACGCTCGTCGTCGTTCAGGAGCGCGAGGACGCCATCTGCGATCCGGTTGGCGCGACTCCACGCGTCGGCGTCTCCGATCGCACCATTGGCTTTCTCGATGACGGGAAGGAGCTCCCGCTCGAGCGTGTTGAGCAGTCCCAGCACCAGCGATTGATCGCCGAGCATCTGCTGGAGAGATTAGCATCCGCGATGATGAGGCGCCTCCTTTTACCGATGGTTTTCATGGTCGCGGCCAGTGCCACCGGGATGCCGGGCGTGGCGACGGCGGACGCTGGGGCCCCGCGTGTCCATGCGGAAAAGACCGTCCTTTCGAATGGCCTCGAAGTGATCCTCGACGAGGACCACCGGACACCGGTGGTGACGGTGAACATTTGGTACCACGTCGGATCGAAGGACGAGGCGGACCACCGCAACGGCTTCGCCCACCTCTTCGAGCACATGATGTTTCAGGGCTCGAAGCACGTCGCCGAGGACACCTACTTCAAGTATCTCGAGCAGGCCGGCGCCACGACCGTGAACGGGACGACGAACGTCGACCGCACGAACTACTTCGAGACGGTGCCCTCGAACCAGCTCGAGCTCGCGCTCTGGCTCGAGAGCGATCGCATGGGGTTCCTCCTCGACCACGCAGACCAGAAGACGTTCGAGAGCCAGCGCGAGGTGGTGAAGAACGAGCGGCGGCAGAACTACGAGAACGCGCCGTACGGCATGGTCCCGATGGCGATTCGCGAGCAGCTCTTCCCGCCTGCACATCCGTACCACCGGCTCACGATCGGGAGCCCGGCCGATCTCGACGCCGCGACCCTCGACGACGTGCGCGCGTTCTTCCGCCGGTACTACGTCCCGAACAACGCGACCCTCGTGCTCTCCGGCGACTTCGATCGAACGAAGGCACGCGCGCTCGTCGAGAAGTACTTCGGCCCGATCCCGCGCGCGGCCGAGGTCCCGCGCCAGGCGGCGCGCCCCGCGGCCCACCCGGGCGAGACGCGCATCGAGATGGAGGCCGGGGTCGAGCTCGCGCGCGTGTACCTGAACTGGCCGTCGCCTCCGCACCTGAAGGCGGAGGACGCCGAGCTCGACCTCGTCGCCCGCATCCTCTCCAACGGGAAGACGAGCCGGCTCTACAAGCGCCTCGTCTACGATCTCCAGATCGCCCAGAACGTGGTGGCGAATCAGGCCTCGATGGAGATCGCGAACAACTTCGATATCGTGGTGACGGCGAAGAGCGGCCACGGCGCGGACGAGCTGCTCAAGGCGATCGACGAGGAGCTCGCGAAGCTCCGTGCCGGTGGGGTGAAGGAAGACGAGCTCTCGCGCGCGAAGGCGGCCATCAACTCGGACAACCTCTTCGAGCTCGAGCGGAGCAGCCAGCGCGCGAACACGCTGAATAGCTACAATCACTTCACGGGCGACCCGAACTGGCTCGCGCAGGACATCGCCCGAACCAATCAGGCGACGGTGGAGAGCGTGAATGCGGCCGCCCGTACCTGGCTGCCGGAGAAGGACCGCGTCGTGACGCTCGTGACTCCGAAGAAGGACGCGCCGACCGCCGGCCGCATCGTCGCCATCAAAGGAGGACGGAAGTGAAGCGCGCCCTCGCTCTCCCCCGCCTCTGCGCCCTCGCCTTCCCCCTCCCCCTTGTCGCCTGGTTGACGGCGTGCGGAGGTCCGGCGACGCCGGCGGCGACGCCGCGTCCGCCGCTGGTCGTCCCGTCCATCTCGCCGCCGCCGGCGTCCGCGCCGCTCGTGACGCCGGACGCGCCGTTCCGCGCGAAGGCCCCCGCGCCGGATGGCAAGGTCACGTTCGTCGCGCCCAAGGTGCAGGAGACGAAGCTGAAGAACGGCCTCCGCGTCCTGATCGTCGAGCGGCACGAGCTGCCGATCGTGAGCGTGCGCCTCGTGGCTGGCATCGGCGCAGGCGACGTACCCGAGGCGGCGCCGGGGCTCATGAGCTTCCTCGGCGCGATGCTCGAGCAGGGCACGAAGAAGCGCGACGCGCTCAAGATCAGCGACGACTACGAGGCGCTCGGCGCGCAGCACGGCGCGTGGGTCGACTGGGACTCGGGCGGGGTGAGCGCGCGCTTCCTCGCGGAGCGGCTCGACCCCGCGCTCGATCTCTTCTCGGACGTGGCGCTGCATCCCGAGTTTCCCGAGGCCGAGGTCGAACGCGTCCGTGCGCGGCGCATCAGCACGATCCAGCAGGAGCAGAGCAGCCCTCAGCAGATCGCGCAGAACGCGATCGCGAGCTCCGTCTATGGCCGCGCGCACCCCTACGGCCACCACATCATGGGCGAGGAGGCGGACGTGAAGAAGATCACGCGCGCCGACCTGGTCCGCGTGCACGACCTCATGTTCGTGCCGCAGAACGCGGCGCTCGTGGTCGTGGGCGACGTCGCGCCGGCGAGCTTGATGCCCAGGCTCGAGGCCACGTTCGGCGCGTGGAGCGGCAAGGGCCCGGCGCTCGTCCGCAAGTCACCGAAGACCCCGGCGCCGGCCAAGAAGCACGTCGTGTTCGTCGACAAGGCGGGCGCGCAATCGCAGGTGCAGCTCGTGCGCCCCGGCGTCCCGTTCGCGGCGCGCGACCGCGAGGCATTCGCGGTGGCCAACGCCATCCTCGGCGGCATGTTCTCGAGCCGCGTGAACCTCAATCTCCGCGAGAAGAATCACTTCACCTACGGCGCGCGCTCGCACTTCGCCATGCGCCACGGCGCGGGCGCGTTCGCGGTCGGCGCGTCGGTCCACGCAGAGAAGACGGGCGCCGCGATCCAGGAGCTGATGAACGAGCTCGACTCGCTGAAGAAGGACGGCCCCAGGGACGACGAGCTCGCCCTCGCGAAGGAGAGCCTCCGGCTCGCGCTCCCGGGTCGATTCGAGTCCACGGCGGAGGTCGGAAACGCGGTCGCGGACCTCTTCGTCTACGACCTCCCCCTCGACGACTACGCGCAGCGCCCGGCCCGCATCGAGGCGGTGACGGCGGCGGACGTCAAGCGCGTGGCCAGCGACTACTTCGATATGGCGCAGCTCACGGTCGTCGTCGTGGGCGGAAAAGCCGACGTCCTCCCGCAGCTCGCGCCGCTCCAGCTCGGCACGGTCGAGGAGCGCGACGCCTTCGGGAACCTCGTGAAGCCGTGATCCCTTCCGCCTGGACGCCGATGGCACGTGTGAGCCTTGCGGACCGGTGCGTCGAAGAGGAGCTTCCCGCACGCAGCACGTCACACCCGCGCGCCTCGGAACGACCAGGAGCATCGTGGGTCATACGCTCGGTAACCGGACTCGTCATCGCCCACACGCGGCGCAAGGCGGAGCCCCAGCCCGAGCCGCAGACGAGGCCCGGCATGGTTCCGCTCGCGTCGTCGCTCCACGAGCCCTAGAAAGGAGACTCCGCTTGGAGCTCCTCTCTCGGATCGCGTTCCTCGCGCTGCTCGCGCTCTCCGTGTCCTGCACGCGGCGCGAGCAGTCGACGGCCACCTCGCCGCCCCCGAAGACCCGGGAGGCGGCGTCGCTCGCTGCGCCCGCGCCCGCGCCGCTGACCTATTGGGGCTCCGTCGCCCCGATCATGGCGGCGCACTGCACGAGCTGCCACGCCGAGGGCGGGATCGGCCCGATGTCGTTGACGAGCTTCGCGGACGTGAAGACGCATCTCGGCGAGGTCGTCCTGCAGGCGGGGGAGCGGCACATGCCGCCGTGGCTGCCGGACACGAAGTCGTGCGCCACGCTCACGCACTCGCGTGCGATGACGGAGGAGGAGATCGCGACGCTGAAGCGCTGGGCGGACGCAGGCGCGCCGGAAGGGACGAGCGCGGAGTACCGCAAGCCCGAGGTGAAAGAGACGTTCGCGGCGCTGCCGGAGAAGCCGGATCGCGTCGTCTCGCCGCCGATCGGCTACACGCCGAAGGTAGGCCGCGCGGACGACTATCACTGCTTCGTGCTCGATCCGAAGCTGACGAAGCCCGAGCGCGTCGTCGGTCTGCGCATCGCCCCGGGGCTGCCGGCGGTCGTGCACCACGTGCTCCTCTTCGAGGTGCGCGCGAACGCGGTGCCGCGCGTGGAGCGGCTCGACGAGGCGGAGCCGGGCGCGGGCTACACCTGCTTCGGCGGGATCGGGGTGACGCCGACGGTGCGCGCGGGCAACCTCGCGAAAGGCGAGCTCGTCGACTTCGACGCGCAGATGATCGTGGGCTGGGCGCCGGGCGCCGGCGCGACCGACGTGGCGGGCGCCCCGACGAAGCTGCCCGAGGGCACCGCCATCAAGCTCACGCCGGGCTCACGCCTCGTGATGCAGGTCCATTACAGCCTCGAGAACTACAACCGTCAGGCGAGGGCCGAGGACCGCACGCGGGTGGACATGTGGCTCGCACCAGACGGCGAATTCCTGAAGCAGGCGGTCTGGGTGCCGCTCCTCAAATACGACTTTCGCGTCCCGAAGGATGCGGCGCCGACGGACCCACGCGCGACCGCGAAAGCGGATATCGAGCTCCCTCTCCCGCTCGAGGTCCGCGGGGTCGCCCCCCACATGCATCTACGCGGGCGGTCGATCCAGGTGTCGAGCGGCTCGGACTGTCTGCTCGACGTCCCGCGGTGGGATTTTCATCATCAGGAAGGATACTGGCTCGAGCGTAGCGTCCCGGTGAAGCGGGCCACTCTTACTTGCCAGTGGGACAATCGACCGAACGCGCAGCCGATCGTGAATGGCAAGCGGAAGCCGAGCCACGAGCTCCACTGGGGCGAGGGCACGGACGACGAGATGTGCCTCGCGTTCCTCTACGCCACGCTCTGAGATCGTCACTTCGAGGGCACGGCCGGCTCCGACGCGCGGGCCGTGCCGATGCGCCAGACTCCCGAATAGCCTCCGAGCTCCGGCTTCAGCTCGATGCGCCAGTGGCCGTCGGTCTCTGCGTCGCGCGCCTTCACCGGGTGCCGGCCGCACTCGGGCGAGCAGGTCCAGGCCTCGCCGTCCGCGTAGCGGTTGTCGAGCGTGACGACGCCCGGGACCGCCTCGCGCACGAATTCGCCCATCCACTTCTGATTCCCGTTCGGCCTCGCCTGCGCGTGCAGATTGCCCACCAGCACGATCACCGGACCGCGCTTCTCGTTCACGGCCGCGATCACTCGCTTCGCCATCGCCTCGTCGCGGCTGGTCCCGCCGTCGATCGCGCGAAGGCGAATGTTCGCGCCGCGTCGATTGAGCTGGCGCACGCGTTCGATCAGGTCGAGCCGCGCCATGCTGGAGCGGCCATCGCGCGTGCCGGTCCAGAACTCGCCCGTGGTGAGCGCAGCGCGGTCGGCGGTGCGGCCCTCGGAGGCGAGAAACACGTCGAACCGCCCCTGCTCGATGCTCGGGATCTCCAGCGCGAGCGTCACGCCTTCGCCCAGACGCGAGAACGCGAGACGGCACGCGAGATCTCCCGTGAACGCCGGCGCGGCGGCGAGCCCGTGGAGCTCGCCGAGGACGACGGCGGGCGCGGAGGCGATGCTCTCGATGCCGCCGATATCGGGCCCGCACTCGTCGGCCTTGAACGCGTCGATCGACGGGGGCGTCGCGATCGCGCTCGGAGGCGGCGCCGCGGCGGACGGGGGCGGCGGCGCGGGCAGGTCATGATCGTCGACGGAGTTGCAGCGGCAACCCTCCAGCCCGAGGAACGAGAAGCGCGTCGAGAAGGAGACGAGCGTCAGGAGCGAGAGGAGCACCGACCGTCCGCTCACTCTGCCCACGCCGGATCCCCTTCGACGACCCAATCGAAGCTCTTCTTCAGCTCTTCCTTCACCTGCTTCTTGTACCCGTGACCCTCGCCCTGGCCAATGACGACGCGCGTCGCGGTCTTCTGCGCCTTCAGGAGGGCCGCCGCGGGATTCGACTCCTCGATGCAGCTCGGCTGCCCGCACGCGAAGAGGACGCGCTTGCCGCCGCGGGCGGCGAAGCTCGCCACGTTCTGTGGAGTCCACGCGCTCTGCCCGCCCTCGATGAGGATCGCGCGACCGAATTTGTCCGGGTGCATCGTCACGAACGAGGCCCCGAGGAACGCGCCGCGCGAGAATCCGGCGTAGACCCAGTCATCGGCGACGTACTGGCCGTATCGCTGTCTCAACGCCGTCATCGCGGCCAGGATCTCCTTGTCGAGCGTCCCGATGTCCACGGGATAAAAGCCCACCTGCTTCGCCTCCGGCCGGGCGCCCGTCACCTGCATCGCCGTGCGCGGCGGCGCGAGCTTCGGCGCAGGCGGCCGCTCGTCGGAGGGAGGCGCCTCCGTCGCCGGCTCCGGCGCGGTCGCGCGAGGCGGAGGCACCGGCGCGGACGCGGGCGAGGTCGGTGCCTGGGCGCCCGCGTCTTCTTCCTCGGGCAGCACGTAATGCTTCGCGCCGCGCGGGCAGAGGATGAAGGCGCGCACGCCCACCACGTCTCGCCACGCGTCGCATTGCTCCTCCGGCGTGTCGCCGATCCCGAGGACCGCCACGAGGACCGGCATCGGGCGAGTCGCGCCGGCGGGAATCGACACGACCGCGTCGAGGTGCCCGGGCACCGGAAGGGGCGCGGTCTCCGTCCTGGACGTGAGCGGGGGGAGGTTGCCCGCGGCGCCGTTCGGCCGCTTCTCCTTGCGACACCCGCTGCAGTCCGCCAGCGCCGCGACCAGCGCGATCGCACCGAGTAGCCGACTAACCCGCATCGCCGAGGGATGGCAGCTTGGGCGCTGACTTCGGATCGTCCTCGTTCTTGTCGATCTTCGGAATGGGCGAGTTCACCGGCGTCTTCGGATCGCCCACCGGCTCTTCTTGCCGGCAGGCGCTCACGAGCGCCGCGGTCGCCGCGAGCGTCCCCAGTACGATCACAAGGAGGAGTCGTGAACGCATGACGCCTCTTCCTATCACGGGACCGGTCACGAGTGCGCGCTGCGTCCGTTGCTCGGCGGCGGCGGGGCCTCCGCCACCGGTGGGCGCGCCGCACGCTGCGAGACCGGCGCCTCGCGGACGAGATGCTTCAAGCGGATCTCGTTCCGCACCTCCTCGACGCCGTGCACGCGGTCCGCCATCTGCTCGAGCGCGCGCTTGTCGGCGCGGGACGCGACCGTGCCCACGAGACGCACCACGCCGCCCTCGACCGTGACCTCGACATCGCTCGCGTCGATGAACCCCTGTCGCGACATCACCTCGCAGACCTCCTCGCGGATGCGGTCGTCCGTACGCACACGCCGTAGCGGATCGACTCCGCGGGATGCTCGTCCGGATGCGGCCGCGGCACTCGGCTCCCCGCGCGATTGACGCCGCGCGTGGTGAACGGGCCGTCCCACTCCCGATGCGGGTCGTACGACGTGCCGAAGCTACCGCCGAGCCCACTGCCAAAACCCCCATCATCGCGCCGGAATGACATGTTCCTTCTCCTCTCCTCTTGGATGACGGAGCTGCAACCGATGTGCCGACGGGCCGGCGCGGGCTACGATGAGCTCATGCCGAAGCCGCTCTCGTACGAGGCCCTGTTCGCCGCACTCGCTGTCCTCGGAACGTCGGCGTGCTCGAAGGAGGCGGCGCCGGCCGCCAAGGCAGAGCCCGCGTCGCAGGCCGCCGCGGTGCCGGTCGCCGCGCCCGTCGCCCCGGGAGCGCCGGCAGACAAAGCGCCCGAGCCCTCCGCCGCGCCCGAGGTCCCGCCGCCCGTCGCGAGCGCCGTCGCCCCGGGCACCGAGATGAAGAAGCCGGCCGCTGCGCCGCGGAAGAACATCGACCGCAAGGTCAACGCCGCGTGCGGCGCGGGCACGTGCAGCGACGAGATGAAGAAGTAGTCCGATCGCTCAGACCGTCGCGCGATCGAACTCGAGCAGCTCTTTCACGACGCGCTCCGGGGTGTCGACGTGCATGAAGTGCGAGGCATCGTCGAACCAGACGAGCTTCGAGCCCGGAATGTCGGCGTGGTACCGCGGCCCGAACGCCGGCGGCACCATCACGTCCCGGCGCGCCCAGAGCAGCAGCACCGGCAAGGTGAGCGGGTGGCGCCGGAGCCGCGCGATCACGTCCGCGTGCTCCTTCGCGCCGAGGCTCTCGTCGAGGATCTTCGCGAAGACGCGCGCGTGGTCGAGGGTATCGAAGATGCGACCGTACTCCCTCGCCTCCTCGTGGCTCATCATGTCTGTGCGTGCATAGTGCACATTCTTCACCACGAACCACTTCGGATAGCGATGCGCGACGGCGGCGACGAGCGAGCGCGCGCCCGAGCCGAGCAGCGGGGTCCGAAACAGGACGGACGAGAGCATCGTGCGCGTCAGCGGATAGCCCGGCGAGTGCATCATCGTGAATCGCCGCGCCAGCGACGCGTCGTCGAGGAGCGCGCGGAGGCAGTAGAGACCGCCGAGCGAGTTGCCTACGAGATGGACGGGCTCGCCCTTCGCCACGGCGCGCACGTAGGCGGCCACGAAGCGCGCCTGATTCGCGACGGAGTAGCGATGATCGAGCGGCTTGTCGCTCGCGCCGCTGCCGAGCAGATCGGGCGCGAACACCCGGTGGCGCTCGGAGAGCGGCGCGAGCACATAGCGCCACGAATACGACGACGTCATCAGTCCGTGGACGAGGACGAGCGCTCGTCCGTCCCCGGCGACCTTGTGGCGAATCGCGACCACGCGCTCGCGACCGCTCTCGTCCGTGAACGTCACGTCGAGCGTCGCGTCGGGGATGTCGTGATACGCGTGCTTCCACGGCCCCTCGTCCGGCAGCAGCATCGTGGAGCATTGCAACACGATCGCGGCCATCCCGCGACCGCGAAGGCGGCGCGCTGTCTCACGCGTTCGACCGATGCCTCGTGGTATCGATCGTGGCGATGGATGGAGCACCGCGCGCGACGACCGAGCACTGGCTCGCGCTCGCACGACACACACCGCTCGGCATCCTCTGCGATCTCGACGGCACCCTCGTCCCCTTCGCGCGCACGCCGGAAGAGGCCCGCCCCGACCCTCACACCGTCGAGCTCGTGACGAGCCTCGCGCTGCTGCCCGGCGTCACGATGGCCATCGTCAGCGGAAGGCCGCGCGCGTGGCTCGAGACCTTCTTCCAGAGCCCGCAGGTCTATCTCGTCGCGGAGCACGGCGCGTCACGGCGCGGCCTCGGCGCCTGGGACAACGTCGGCACCATCGATCCGGCGCCGCTCGACGGCCTCGCCAGCCAGCTCGAGGCGCTCGCCCGTCGTCATACCGGCGCGCTCTGCGAGCGAAAGCAGACCACGGTCGCGCTGCACTACCGTCAGGTCCCGCGCAATCGCCGCGGCGAGCTACTCGTAGAGGCCTACAGCCTCGTGGACGAGTTCGTGACGAGGTACCCGTCGTTCGAGCGCCTCGAAGGCGTGCTCGTGGTCGAGATCCGCCCCGCCTCGGTGAAGAAGTCCTCCGCCGTACCGTGGATCCGGGAGATCGCCGGCGGCAACGCGCGCCTCATGACGCTCGGCGACGACGTCACCGACGAGCACATGTTCCGCGTCGTCGACGCGAACGACGAGTCCATCGTCGTGCGCACCGCCGAGAAGCGCCGCACCGCCGCGAAATGGGAGCTCGACGACTCGGACGAGGTCCGCGGCGTGCTCGAGTGGATCCGCGGTGTCCGCGCGGGAGAGACACCGATCCCGATCGTCCTCCCGCGCGCCATCGAGCAGCCGGCGCCGCCCTCCGTGGGCATCACGCGCGATCTGCTCGTCGTCTCGAATCGCCTACCGGACTTTCGCAACGTCGATGTCGACGAAGGCGCGCGCAAGAAGAACGTCGGCGGGCTCGTCTCCGCGCTCGAGCCCGCCCTCCGCTCGCGCCGCGCGATGTGGCTCGGCTGGAGCGGCAAGACCGTCTCCACCGCGGAGCCTCCCACCACCGGCTCGACCGACGAAGGCGAGGCCGGCGTCCAGCTGGCGTGGATCGATTATACCGAACAGCAATATCGCGATTACTACACGGGATTCTGCAACGGCACGCTCTGGCCGCTATTTCACAGTTTCCCGTCGCGCGTCACGATCCAGGACGCAGGCTGGGAGTCGTACGAGGACGTCCACGAGGCCTTTGCCGACGTCGCCGCACCGCTCACCAACCGGTCGGCCACCATCTGGGCACACGACTATCACCTCATGCTCTTCGCTCGCGTGATGCGCCAGCGCGGACACCTCGGCCCGATGGGGCATTTTCTGCATATCCCGTTTCCCTCGATCGACATCCTGTCGATGCTCCCGTGGGCGGCGCAGCTCGTCGACGCATTGCTCGATTTCGATCTCCTCGGGTTCCACACGCCGAACGACGTCAACAACTTCATCGGTTGCGTGTCGACGCTCCTCGCGGCCAAGGTCTCCGACGACGTCGTCCGGCATCGCAACCGCGAGACGCACATCGGCGCGTTCCCGATCGGCATCATCCCCGAAGGCTTCCAGGAGCCGCCCGATCCTGCCGTCACCGAGGAGGTCGAAGGCCTCATGCGTATCCTCGGCGACGCGAAGCTCGTGCTCGGCGTCGACCGCCTCGACTACACGAAGGGCATCCCGGAGCGTCTCGTCGCGTTCGGCAGGCTGCTCGAGGCATTCCCCGAGTGGCGCGGCAAGGTCTCGCTGGTCCAGATCTCCGTCCCCTCGCGCGCCGACGTTCCGCTCTACGCCGAGCAGCGCGCGAGCATCGAGTCGATCGTCGGACGCATCAACGGCGAGTACGGCGAAGCAGCGTGGGTGCCGATCCGGTACCTCTATCGCTCGTACGGCAAGCAGCAGCTCGCGCAGCTCTACCGCGCCGCGGCGGTCGGCTACGTCACGCCCCTCCGCGACGGCATGAACCTCGTCGCGAAGGAGTACGTCGCGGCCCAGGATCCGGAGAACCCCGGCGTCCTCATGCTCTCCCGGTTCGCCGGAGCGGCGATGGAGATGCAGGACGCCGTCATCACGAATCCCTATCACCCCGAGGGGATGGCGCGTGACCTCGACCGCGCGCTGCGGATGCAGATCGACGAACGAAAGGTGCGCCATGCGAAGCTCCTGGCCACCGTTCAGCAGTCGAATGCGGTGAAGTGGGCGGAAGGCTTCTTGGCCGCGCTGGCGGCTTGTCGCTAACCTCGAGGAGTGCGGCGCGCGGCTGTCCTCTTCTCTTTGACCCTGTCGAGCATCGCCGCCTCCGCGTGCGGCTGGGGCACGGGCTCCTCCTTCATGGCCGAGCCGCTCTCTCCGAACGAGGAGCCGAGCGGCGGCAGCTCGTATGGCGGACGCGGAGGGAGCGGCGGCGGCCGTTCCCGGACCGCCTCGCGCACGATTGGCGATCATCCGACATCGAAGGAGAACGGCGTCGGCGGCGGCAACGCCGCGCTCGACAAGACGGGCGGCGGCGGACGCGTGCTGGGCACGTTCCGGAACACGTATTACGACTTCCCGAGCGAGAAGGCGTTCCAGGGTCAGGGACAGCAGATCTCGCTCATGAACGCGAAGTGCGAGCCGATCGCGCAGGTCCCGCGCGGCTTCTACGAGGCCGCGTGCGTCCAGGGCTCGGGTTCCCTCGCGCGCGGGGGCACGGTCAGCTTCGCGAAGCGTGACTGCGCGTGCGCCGAGCTCTGCCCGCGCACGAATCAGAAGATCTGCTTCGACGCGCTCGATCGCCAGACGTACCCGTGGGGTCGAGGCGCGAGCGGCAATCCCATCTCTCCGCTCCGCAGCATCGCGGCCGATACGCAGGTCCTCGCGATGGGCACCGTCGTGTACATCCCCGAGCTCGACGGGATCGAGGGCAGCGACGGCTGCTTCGTGGTGGAGGACCGCGGGATGAAGGTGCAAGGCGAGCACGTGGACATCTTCACCGGCGATCCCTCCCGCACCGCAGCGCTCAACTCCCAGTTGCCGAGCAACCAGGGCGTGACCGTCGTGGTCGACGCTCCGGCGTGCGCTCGGCTGACGAAGCGATAAGCTAGAGGCGTGACCACGCCCTATCGCGACGGGAAGAAGGTCGATGCCGTCATCCCGCCCGACCGCCGGAAGCAGCGCGCGCTCATGATGATCGGCGGCGGCGCGCTCGCCGGCGCGCTGGTCATCCAGGCGGTTCACACGATGAGCTCGCCCGCGACGCCCGCGGAGCCGCCGGAGCCGCCCTCGACCACGAAGGTCCTCCCTGGCCCCATCACGCGTCCCGAGGTCGACGCCGTCGTCTCGCGCATGCAGGCCGATCTCCGCGAGCGTTGCTTCACCCCACAGGCCCAGCTCACCAAGGCGAACGTGGCGATGGACGTCGTCATCGCCAAGTCCGGTGAGGTCACGCAGACGCACTACGAAGGCTCCGATGCACGAGTGACGGCGTGCGTGGACCGCGAGGTCCGACAGTGGCGGTTTCCCGCCCACTCGGTAGACAGCCCAAGCACGCGGATTCCATTCTTTTTCGAGCGCACCTAGCTACGATCGGGGCCATGCGTTCCTCCTTACTTCTGTTCGCCGCGCTCACGGGCAGCGGCATCCTCGCCGCCTGCGGAAGCAGCAACGGATCGCCCTTCCAGGACGGGAACGGCGCGTCGAGCGGCACCACCTCGAACGGGGGGCCGATCAACACGACGCCCATCGGCTCGAGCGGGGCGGACCCCGACGGCGGCAGCAGCGGTAACACCGCTACTGACGCGCTCGACATCGATCAGGCGTCGATCCGCATCGAGCCCATCGACGCCGTGCTCACCGTCGACGCGGGGAAGCAGGTCACGCAGAGCTACAAGGTCTTCGGCAAGACGAAGTCGTCCACGACCGAGGAAGATCTCACCACGCGCTTCGTCTTCTATGTCCCCGACAACTTCCTCGTCGGAGGCTTTCCGAAGGACGGCGCGGCTGTCTTCACCTCGCGCCTGCCTTCGGGGCCCACCGACTATCCGCAGCGCGCCGGCAAGCTCACGGTGCAGGCACGCGGGCGCAACAGCAACGGCGAGGTGAAGGTCACCACCTCTCTCACCGTGAAGCTGAACGCGAAGCTCGAGTCGCCGAACGCGTCACCATCGCTCCCGAGCAAGCCGGAGGATGTCTTCAAAGGCCCCACGTCGGACCTCCGCAAGCCGGAGCTCGTTTATCCCAACAACGGCGTGATGCTCCCGCCGAACCTGCGACGCCTCGAGGTCCACTGGAAGCCGGGCTCGAGCGACAATCAGATCTACGAGATCCGATTCAGCGGTACGTACAGCGATATCGTCTATTACTCCCGCTGCATCACCGACGCGACGAAGCCGCTCTACGAGGACGGCGCCTGCGCCTTCGAGCTCGACGGCACCGGCTACGGATATCTCGCCGAGAGCAACCGCGGCACCGGCCCCGTGAAGCTCAAGATTCGCGGCACGGACGACGCGGGCACCGCGGTCGGCGAGTCGGCCGAGTTCACGATCGAGTTCGCGGAGAGCCGCGTCGACGGCGGCCTCTATTACTGGCAAGTCTCGGATCCGACCGGCATCATGCGCTTCGACTTCGGCGCGCCGAGCGGCGATCCCGAGGCGTTCATCAACACGCAGACGAATCCGACCGAGATCAATCAGTGCGCCGGCTGTCACGCCATCTCGCGCAACGGCCAGAAGCTCGTCGCCTCTCTCGGTGGCCAGAACGACGGCCGCCTCGTCTTCATCGGCGACCTCTCGAAGAAGAAGACCGATCCGGATTGGCTGACGATCAAGCCGAACAGCGATCCGGGGTACAAGAACCGCATCCAGTTCGCGTCGTGGAATCCCGATAGTACGAAGTTCGTCGCGGTCTACGGTGACAAGGCGACCAGCGGCGGCGGAGACAAGCCCGTCGACGTCGATCTCCAGCGCAATTACCTCTTCTTCCACGACGGCACGACCGGGCTCCGGACCGGCTCGAAGAAGCTCGACTTCAAGCCCGACCACCCGGACTGGTCGCCGAACGGAGAGTACATCGCCGTCACGCACGTCGACGAGAGCGGCGGCGAGTACACCTCGCAGCGCCCGAAGAACGGCTCGATCGATCTCTTGCAGAAGAGCGACGCGGATCCGTCCGGCTTCGGCGCGCCCGCCAACATCGTCGGCGTGCTGGCCAATGCGAACCGGTTCAATCCGAACTTCGTGCCAGACTCCTCCTTCCTCTATTACACGGAGTCCCACTGCGACGGCCCCGCCGACTCGACGCCGAGCCCGTGCGACGGTGACGCCGACTGGACCGCGACCACCTGGGCAACGAAGCCCATCGGCGGCACGCCCATTCACCTCGACAACGCGGCGAAGCCCGGCGTCGCGGACGGCTCGAACACGAACCTGGGCGACACGTTCCCGCGCTCGGCGCCGTTCCGGACCACGCATCGCGGCGGCGAGCTCTTCTGGTTCACCGTCGCCTCGCGGCGCGCCTATGGCCTCCGCAAGGTCGGCGGGGCACAGCATCTCTGGATGTTCGCGATCGACCCCGCGAAGATCAACGCCGGCACCGACGGCAGCTTCCCAGGCTTCTTCCTCCCGTTCCAGGACCTCACCAAGTCGAATCACATCGGCCAGTGGACCGAGCGCATCGTCGGCGGCGCGCAGCCTCCACCGGAGCCCCCGCCCGTCGCGCCCGAGCCGCCGGACCTTCCGCCGCCCGTCATCAAGTGACCGATCCCACCGAGCGCTTCTCGAATCGGGCCGCCGCCTACGCACGCGCGCGCCTTCGTATCCGAGCGCGACGATGGCGCTGTTGCGCGATCATCACGGCCTCCGGCCGGACGCGGTCGTCGCAGACGTCGGCGCCGGCACTGGCATCTTCACGCGCCTCCTGCTCGACGCCGGCGCGCGCGTCTTCGCCGTCGAGCCCAACGCCGACATGCGCCTCGAAGCGGAGCGGGCATTTCACGGAGAGCCCCGCTTCACCGCCGTCGATGCGCGGGCCGAGGCGACGACGCTGGAGTCACGGAGCGTCGACCTGCTCGTCGCGGCGCAGGCCTTCCACTGGTTCGACGTGGAGATGGCGCGGATCGAACATGCCCGCATTCTTCGGCCCGGCGCGCACGCGGCGCTGATCTGGAACGATCGCGACCTCGCGGGCAATGCCTTCTTGCGCGACTACGAGAGAATCCTCACGGAGCATTGCCCCGGATATCCGGTCTTGCAGGGCAAGGCCGATACCCCGGAGAAGTTCGACGCCTATTTCGGAAAAGGGAGCTGGACGAAGCACGGCGTCCCGAACTCGCAGCGGCTCGATCGCGAGGGGCTCGTCGAGCGCGTGATGAGCTCGTCGTACGCGCCGAGCGCCGGGAGCGATGGACACGCCGCGCTCGTGGCAGCGCTCGAGGCCGCGTTCGATCGACACCACAGGACGGATCCGAGCGCCGAGGACGGCGTGGTCGTGATCCCTTACACGACCACGGTCATCGGCGGGCGGCTCACTCCTGCGTGTAGCGGGTCGTGACGACACCCGTGCCGTCGTACTCGTCGACGACGATCTGGGCGTCCGCCATGCGGTCGCACATGGCCGCGCGGCTGTCGGTGATCGCGAGGTAGTGCGTCTCGCCGCGGACGTTCGTCTCGCCGTGGAACGTCGTCTGGTTGCAGCGGTTCACTTCGAACGAGAGCTTGAAGGTGCGCTCGTTCGGCATGACGTAGAGGTAGCAAACGCCGGTGACGACATCGCGGAGGGTCGCGGTGGCGCCCGACTCGTCGTGCGTCAACGTGAGGACGGTGTGGACGTCGCAGGCGTCGGTCGGCTCCGCACGGGGCGCGTCGTAGAGCTTGAACGACCCGTCCTTGATGCCGACGAAGGTCTGCTCGGTGCGGACCTCGCTGTCCGAAGAACCGGTCTGCTCGGTCTGCTCGGCGGCGCAGCCGGCGGCGAAGAGACCAAAGGAGACGACAGCGGCGAGAACCGAAAGCTTGGTGGTGAACATGATGAGCTCCTCGCGTAGTGCGGGATTTGCCGAAGGGTTGCCCCGGCGGTGACACGAGACAGGCTCGCGTCGGGTTTGTTGGCGCCCATATCGCACCGTGTAGGCAGATCCGTCAATACCTACGTGTAGGATATTTGAACATGTTCTCATTTCGGCCTGATTTCAGGGATCTACGGTTGCCGCAAGACGTCGCGTCGAATGCCGGAGCAAAGTTTCGTAGCCTTCCGGGTCCGCGATGGAGCCCTCATCCGCCACGGTCAGCCTGGTCGGAACGGTCATCGCTGACCGCTACCGGATAGACCGGCTCCTCGGCGAGGGCGGGATGGGCGCCGTGTACCTCGCCGAGCACACGCTCATGCGGAAGCGCGTGGCGCTGAAGCTGCTCCACGCGGACATGAGCCACGATCCGGAGATCCTCGGACGCTTCCGGCGCGAGGCTCAGGCCGCCGCGCGCATCTCCCATCCCAACGTGGCCGCCGCGACCGACTTCGGCGAGGCGGCCGACGGGTCGTTCTTCCTCGTGCTCGAGTACATCGAGGGCACGAGCCTCCGCAAAGCGATCGACAAGGTCGAGCGCCTCACGCACCTGCGCGCCCTCCACATCGTGCGACAGGTCTCGATCGCGCTCGAGAAGGCGCACGAGGCCGGCATCATTCATCGCGACCTCAAGCCCGACAACGTCATGCTCGTGACGAAGGACGGCGATCCCGACTTCGTGAAGGTGCTCGACTTCGGCATCGCGCGCATCGAGCCGCACACCGTGAAGGACGCACGCGCGCTCGTGACGAAGATGGGCACCATCCTCGGCACCCCCGAGTACATGTCGCCCGAGCAAGCGGCGGGTGAGACGGCCGGCCCCGGCGCCGACATCTATTCGGTCGGCGTGATGCTCTACGAGATGCTCTCGGGGGATATCCCGTTCGACGCCGAGGATCGCGGACAGATCCTCAACATGCATATCCAGGCCACGCCGCCTCGCATGAAAGGCGAGCATCCGCCCGCGATCGAGGCGCTCGTCATGCGCCTCCTCTCGAAGACGCCGGCGGATCGGCCGCCCAGCGCGCTCGAGCTCCGGCGCGAGATCGAGGCGGCGGCCGCGCGGTCGGGGATCGATCTCGCCTATTCCCAGTCCTCTCCGGCGCTGAATCGCCTCTCCGATCCGACGACCGACCCCGCGGCTCCGCCGGAGATGACGGTCCGTGATCGCGAATGGAACGCGAACGACGCGCTCGCGAAGACCGAATATGGCCTCAAGAGCGATCCGTCCGTCGCGCCGCAACAGGCGAAGACCGCGGTGGGCTGGAAGTCGACGACGTCGGGCGGAGACGCAGACCCACGCAATTCCAAGTTGGGTATTCCGGGTCTCCACCTCGGACCGCTCGACACCCTGCCCAGGCACCTGGCGATCGCCGCCCTCGGCGCGCCGTTCTTCGTCTTCGCGTTCGTCGTGGTCGTGATCGTGTCGGTCGCCTCCCACCGCTCGACGAACGAGCAGACCGACGGCGACGCCGGCGCCAGCACCAGCGGCTCTCCGAAGGCGAAGCCGGAGCACGCGTCCGCCACGCAGCTCGTGCAGGCGAAGGCGGGCGGAGCGGCGGCCCTCGAGGCCCTCGCGAAGGAGTTCCCGAACGACGCCGCGGTGCAGGTCGAGCTCGCGAAGGCCTACGCCAACGCGAACCGGTCGGCCGACATGCTGCGCATCGTGACGAAGCTCGATCCGGCCGCCATCGACGACGACATACTCGACCTCGTCGTCGCGGCGGCCCAGAAGCCGGAGAGCGCAGACGATGCGTTCGCGGCGCTCGAGGGCCCCCTCGGCGCGCGCGGCGTCGACGGCCTCATCGATCTGTCGCAGCAGAAGCCGCCCGCGAGGGGCCGCGCGCAGAAGGCGCTCGCGCGGTCCGAGGTGCGCGCCAAAGCGTCGCCCGGCGCCTCGATCTACCTGGATTTCCGCGCCGCCCGTGACTGCAAGGCGCGGCACGACCTCCTCGGTCGCGTGAAGGACTTCGGCGACGCGCGCCTCCTGCCAGTGCTGAAGCCGCTGAAGAAGGAGTCGGGCTGCGGGTTCCTTGGCACCAAGGATTGCCACCCGTGCCTGCGAAAGGACGACGACCTCGACGACGCGATTCATGCCGTCGAGGGCCGCACGACGAAGCCGGCACCGAAGGGCTCCCCGTAGCTCCGCGCCTCGTCCCCGCCCGTGCCCTGTGCTAGACGACGCCCGTGATTCCCTTCGTCGGCATCGACGACAGCAAGATCGCGCCGTTCCACCCGTACGGCATCTGCGTCGCCATCGGATTCTTCGTCGGCGACTGGGCGATGATGCGGTTCGCGGTGAAGCGCGGCTTCGACCGGCCGGACTTCCGCATCCTCGTGATCTTGATGGGCGTCTTCGGCTGGCTCTTCGCGTGGGGCGTCGATCTGCTCTTCTATCGAACCGAGCACGGCGGCGGTGTCTCGCTGTTCCAGGGCTTCAGCTCGACGGGCGCGATCGTCGGCGCGACGCTCGCCGCGCTCTTCTGGTCGCGGATCGACCTCCGCGGCTGGAAGCCAAGGAAGCGGGCCGAGCCCATCGCGATGCTCCCGACGAGCGAGGTGGTGCAAGCGGGCTGGCCGCTCGCGTTCGCGTTCGGTCGTCTCGGCTGCGCGCTCATCCACGATCACGTGGGCGCTCAGGCCGTGCCGGGTACGCTCGGCTCTCTCGTCGCGATCGCCTTCCCGCGCGGCGAGGGCGACGGCGTCGACCACGTGCTCGGCCCGATCCACGTCATCACCGGCGCCAGCGACCTTCGTTACGATCTCGGCTTCCTCGAGCTCCTGGTGCTCACGCCGCTCGCGATCTGGTGCGTCCGCACCTGGCCGAAGACGGTGCAGATGGGCACGTACACGATCGTCGGGTGCCTCTGGTACGGCCCGTGGCGGTTCGTGCTCGACTTCCTTCGCGCGGAGGACGGGCCGAGCGGCGAGGCGCGGCAGGGAGGCCTCACCTTCGCCCAGTATTTCTCGATCGCGATCGTGGCGCTGGGAATCGTGCTCCTCGTGCGCCGCCGGCGTGCGCGCGCGATTGAACCGGCGAACTCGACGTCCTAGGGTACGGCCCATGCGCCGCCTGGTCCTTGCCGCCGCACTCCTCGCGGCAGGCTCTCTCGTCCCACGTTCGAGCGACGCGGCCGAGCGTTGGGTCGATCGCCCGATGACCCTCCACCGTCTCGTCTTCGCAGGCGACGCGGGGCTCGGCATCGGCCATCGCGACCTCTTCAATCATGGCTTCACCGGTCCGGGCCTCAACCTCGAAGGCGCGATCGGCGTCACCGAGCAGCTCGAGCTCGGCCTCCGCACGGGCATTCGCCTCGGCGATGACGCGCGCATCACCGGCGCGGACTCCTACGGCCGCACGCTCTGGACGGAGACCTACGGCACCGGCGGCGACACGGTGGCGAACCCGGAGCTCCGCATCCGCTGGGTCGCGTACAGCGGCAGCATCGCGGAGGTCGGCCTCGACGGCCGCGTGTATCTGCCGATCGAGGACGGCACGCGCTTCGGTCTCATGTTCGGCGTCCCCCTCGCCTTCCACCTCTCGGACTTCGTGCGCATCGATACGGGCGTCTACCTGCCGACGCTCTTCTACGATCCCACACAGCTCGCGATCTCGATCCCGGGCTATTTCTGGTTTCAGGTCTCGGAGAAGCTCTGGCTCGGCCCCCAGGCCGCGGTGCGCTTCGCGAGCCTCGGCAACGACGGCCACCACAACGATCTCCTGCTCGGCTTCGGCATGGGCTACCAGGTCATGCAGGCGATCGATCTGAAGTGGTGGGCCCTCGCCCCGAACATCGATAACGGCCTTCACCAGTGGGGAGTCGGCTTCGGGGCCCAGTTCCGGATCGGCGAATAGATGGTGGCCGGCGACGCAAAGCTGGAGTTGGTCCTCGGCAACAAGCGCTACTCCTCCTGGTCGCTGCGCCCGTGGCTGGCGCTCCGTCAGGCGAATATCCCTTTCACCGAGCGCGTCCTCCCCTTCGAGACCCCCGGCTGGCGCGAGACGATTCGCCAGTACTCGCCGTCGGGCAAGGTCCCGGCTCTTCGGCATGGTCATGGCCATGGCGGCGTCGACCTCGTCATCGTCGACTCCCTCGCGATCTGCGAATACGCGGCGGAGCTCTTCCCCGACGCCAACCTCTGGCCGCGAGACCGCGTCCTCCGGGCGCAGGCCCGCTCGGTCGCGTGCGAGATGCACTCGGGCTTCGCCTCTCTCCGCAGCGACCTCTGGATGGATGTGACGGCCCGCACGCCGAAGGCCGTGCTCGCCGCCGAGACGCAGGCCGACGTCGACCGCGTGCTCGCGATCTGGCGCGCGGCGACGGGCCCGTTCCTCTTCGGCGCCTTCTCCATCGCGGACGCGATGTTCGCGCCCGTCGTCTGGCGCTTCCGCACCTATGGCGTGCCCATCCCGGATCCCGTCGCGCGCGACTGGTACGAGCGCATGCTCGATCTCCCCGCGATGAAGGAGTGGGAGGCGGCGGCCGCCGCCGAGCCGCCTCCGAAGGAGTCGGCTCCGGGCAGCGCGCAGCAGACGTACGCGGTCGTCTTCAGCAGCCACCACGCCGCCGACACCGACAAGCTCGAGGGCTATGGCAAGATCGCGAACGCGATGGAAGAGCTCGCCCGGAGACAGCCGGGCTTCCTCGGCATGGAGAGCGCACGCGGCACGGACGGCTTTGGGATCACGGTGAGCTACTGGGAGTCGCGCGAGGCGATCGCGGCCTGGAAGGCGAACGAGAAGCACCGTGCGGCGCAGGAGCGGGGCAAGTCGCGCTTCTATGACCGATACTCGGTGAGGGTCTGCAGCGTAGAGAGGTCGTACGGGAAACCCTGAAGCACGGGGAGCCGCCCGGATCACCGGAATCGAGGAGAGGTCAGCCATGGGACTGTTCAGCTTCAGCAACAAGTCGACAATGCCGGCGAGGGAGAAGGCGTTGCCGGGCCGAGCCGACAAAATGCCGGTCGCGAGCAAGCACGTCGTGCTCGGCACGGACATGGAGAAGTTCCCCGAGGGCTCGAAGACGGTGATGTTCGGCCTCGGCTGCTTCTGGGGCGCGGAGCGCAAGTTCTGGAAGGTGCCGGGCGTGATCTCCACGCAGGTCGGCTACGCGGCCGGCTACACGCCGAACCCGACGTACAAGGAGGTCTGCAGCGGACAGACGGGTCACAACGAGGTCGTGCGCGTGGTCTACGACCCCACGAAGGTGACGTTCGACGAGCTCCTGAAGACGTTCTGGGAGAACCACGACCCCACGCAGGGCATGCGTCAGGGCAACGACGAAGGCACGCAATACCGCTCGGGCATCTACGTCACGGACGCGCAGCAGAAGGCGGCGGCGGAGGCCTCGAAGCGCGCGTACGAGGCGAAGCTCGTCGAAGCGGGCTACGACAAGATCACGACGGAGATCCTCGACGCGCCGGAGTTCTATTACGCGGAGGACTATCACCAGCAGTACCTCCACAAGAACCCCGACGGCTATTGCGGCCTGGGCGGCACGGGCGTGAGCTGCCCGATCGGCCTCAAGACGTGATCGAGCGAGCCCTCGTCGCTCGCATGGGGCAGGTCAGAGCGGCTGGGGCTCGAACAGCTCGTCGATCGGGGCGCCGCTCTTCTCCGTCGTGTCCGCGGGGAGGCCCATGACCACGCGGAGCGTCGGCGCGATGTCCGCGAGCCGGCGCGGATGCGGGGAGAGGACCGCGCCGCGCGCGTTGAAACGCGGGCCTGCGGCGACCATCCACACGCGGCCCGCTTCCGCCATGCCGCCGTGGTGGTCGAACGTGTCCGCTCGGCCGTGGTCGGCGGTCACGATGACCGTCGTCTGGCGGTCCACGAGCTCGAGCAGACGGCCGACCGTCTCGTCGGCGCGCCGCAGCGCGTTGACGTAGCCCGCGTAGTCGCCGCGATGGGCGTGCTCGTCGGGATCACCCAGGCCGAGGAAGAACACATCGGGACGCTCCCTCGCGTAGTAGGCAATCGCGGCCTCGGAGGTGAAGCGGTCCGGGCGGTAGTCGCCGTCGCCCGGCCAGGGATCGATCGAGGCGTCGTGGTGACGACCACACGACATTTCGAAGGCGCCCGGCGCCACCGAGGCGGCGAGCTCGATGTTCTCCCAGCTCGAGTAGGCCGCCACCTTCGCGCCCACCCCTCGCGCCTCGTCGAGGAGTGACGGAAGGCTCGTTCGTGCGCATTTGTTGTCCTGACAGCGCGCCGGACGGCCCCCGAGGATCTCGATGTAGCCCGGCAGACTGACGTAGTTCGGGCCCGAGGCCGAGATCGTCCCTTTGCCGGGCGCGCCGACGAAGGCACCGTTGCGCTCACCGAGTCGATGTAGGTTCGGTGTCAGCGACCGCGCGTCGAGCGGGGGCTCGTTCGTGCGGGCCAGATCGCTGCCCGTGAAGATCTCCTGCCAGCGCACGCCGTCGATGGTGACGATGACCGCCTTGCCCAGCGCTCGCTCACCGCCGTCCACCTCGTTGGCGGTGTAGACGAGCGGTGGGGGCTGCGGCATCGGCTCCGGCTGGACAACCGGCTTTCCACGATCGGCGCAGCCGCTCGCGGTGAGTGCGAGGACGGTCAGGACCGCTCTGCTCTTCAGCCCGTGGATCATGGCTGCATACTGCAATTGGTTTGTTTCGCCCCTGTGAAGCGAGAGCGAACACTCGGTTAGAGATGCAAATCGAAGTCCGTGCGAGGGGCACGCGCGGGGCTCGATCTCGATGTGGTCCGAGCACGACAAACCGGTCACACACCGACATCGTCTCCGTGGCGAAACTCGGCGACCTTCAGCACGTCCGTGGTCACCGCCTGCGCGAATGCATCGTCGTGCGTGACGACGACGAGACAACCAGGAAACGACACGAGCGCGGACTCGAGGCGCTCGATCGTGGGTAAGTCGAGGTGATTCGTTGGTTCGTCGAGGACGAGCGCCCACACGTGCATTCCTAGGCCGCTCGCGAGCGCCAACTTTCTTGCCTCCCCGGGGGACAAACCGCGATGCGATCGTCCGAGCAGCCGCTCCGGGTCGCTGCCGAGCGACGCGAAGATCGACAGAGCTCGGCCACGCTCCTCATCGGTGCAACGATGCAACGTGTCGAAGAGCGCCTCGACCGACTCCGGCGCGAGCTCCTGCGGCAGATAGAGGACGCGGCTCGACCCATGGCTCGACCCATGGCGGACCAGTGCCTCGAGAAGGGTCGTCTTTCCGGCCCCGTTTGGCCCCGCGATACGAAGCCGCTCCTCGCGCCCGATCGAGAGACGGACGTCATGGAGGAGCGGGTGATCGCCCGCCTTCACGACCGGCGCGTCGAGATGGAAGAGGATCGGGTTCGGCGCCCGCTCGTAGCTGGCAAAGACCTTTCCGCCGAGCGTACGGTCGCGCTCGATGGTGGGCACGCTGGAGGTCGCTCGCTCGAGCGCCTCGCGCACCGTCGCCACCGTTCGTCCCGCGCGAGCGTCCGCCCAGCCCGCGACCACCTTCGCGCCCATGCTACGCGCGTCGTGATCGCGGACGCCCTTCATCCGCGAGCTCGCCTTCGTTTGACGAGACGTCGCTTCCTGCGTTCGACGCACCGCATCGAGGCGCCGCTCCACCGCGCGCACCTCCGCCCTCGCGCGCGCGTGCGCTTCGACCTGCTCCGCCCGGTCCTGCTCCCACGAGGCCTTCGCCGCCGAATAGCCGCCGGGATGCAGCATCACCTTGCGGGCGTGGACCCGCAGGATCGCGCGAGGCAAGCGCTCGAGCACCTCGCGATCGTGCGAGACGATCACGCCGACGCCCTTGAATCGACCCAGCGCGCCGAGTAGACGGCGACGCGCTTCGACATCGAGATGATTCGTCGGCTCGTCGAGCAGGAGCACGTCCGGCTCCCGCGCGAGCGCAGCGCCGATCTGCCACCGCTTGCGCTCCCCGGGCGACATCGTCGGCCAGCGCACGAGGTCGTCGTCGACGAGCGCCAGCCTCCCCTTCAGCTCGGACGCGAGCCCGTCTGTCGACGCCGCCAGCGCCTCGATGTCCTCGTTGACCGCATCGACCTCCTGCGGGCACACCACGACCACAGCCCCCTTCGGTCGGATCGCGATGCTCCCCTCGCTCGGCGCGAGCAAGCCGCCCAGGACCTTGAGCAACGTGGTCTTTCCTGCGCCGTTCGCCCCGACCAGGCCATGAAAGCCAGGCTCGAGCACGAACGTCGCGCCCTCGAATACAGGCAAGGCCGCCGCGAATGCGACGCCAATGCCGCGCGCTTCCAGCACGGACATGCAAATCTCCTCAACGCAGGGGCTCCGCCCCTGCACCCCGCTCGCGGGATACCGACGCTCAGAAGCGTCGTTCGCGATTCAACGCAGGGGCTACGCCCCTGCACCCCGGCTCGCGGGATACCGACGCTCAGAAGCGTCGTTCGCCCGCTCGCTTGTTTCTGGTTTGGCCCTCTCACGGCCTCACGCGCTCGCGGGATACCGACGCTCAGAAGCGTTCGGCCGCTCGCTTGTTCCCGGTGGCCCCATGAGCGGCTCGCGAGGATGCCGACGCTCGGAAGCGCGGCTGGTCGCTCGCTGGCTCGACGGTTGGTGGAGGATTCAGGAGGTCATGGGCGCGTCGTGGGACGACGCAAGCCTCACCTTAACACGTCATTTGACGGCGTCGAGGAGGCTGATCAACATCCCGTACGTCATGCCCCAGAGGCGGTGCTCGCCCGGTTGCAGATAAACGTACGGAAATTCGTACTTCCGGCCGTCGTGGTCGAGCTCGAACGTCTCCTTGCCCACCGCCGCCGCGAGGTCCGAGAGCGGGACCCAGATCGTCGTCGCCACCTCGCTCGACTGCGGCACGACCTCCACCTCGCGCTTCACCACGAACACGAAGACCGACACCACGAGCTGGCCACGCTTCGAACGCGTGAAGGCGTGCACGTCGGGGAGACGCGCGACGCACTCGGAGACCTCGAGCTCGATGCCGACCTCCTCGCGCGTCTCGCGGATGGCGGTCGCGAGGAGGGTCCGGTCGATCGGCTCGCGGCGACCGCCGGGAAAGGCCACGTGCCCCGACCACGGATCGTTCGGCTGCTCGGCGCGACGGATGAAGAAGAGCTCTGCGCTCGAAGCGCCCGCTGGCTCGCGCAGGATGGCCGCGACCGCCGCCCGCGGCTCCTGCCGCTCCTCCGACTCCAGATGGCTGGGCGCCTCTCCGTGATCGACGCTGGCCGTGATGAGCTTTTCGAGGACCGTATCGAGTCGCATCAGAATTCGCCGCGAAGTCCCGCCATGATCCAGAGCGGAGCGCCGGGGCGCGCGCCGAAGGGCAGGCGCGATCCAATATAGCGGTCATTCGTGAGGTTTCGCCCGTTCACGTAGAGCTCCGCCCCCTTGCAGAGGCGATACTTCGCGCTCGCGTCGAGCAGGAAGTACGCATCGGTGAGATCGCCGGGCTGCACCTTGCCCTGCCCCGCGCGCTCGCGCATCGAGTCCACGAACGTGCCGGCGACGTTGACGCCCCAGGCGTCGCGCTCGAGGCCGACGGAGGCGTTGAGCTGGTTCGGCGGGATGTACGGGATCTCGTCGCCCTTCTTCACGACCGCGAACTGCGGATCGCCGGAGGTGAAGTTCGAGAGGAACTCGGTGTACGTGTATGTGTATGATACACGTGTCGGCAGGTGGAAGCCGAGCGGCAGCGAGAGCTCCGTCTCGCCGAACACCTCGGCGCCGAAGATGCGGGCCTTGCCGCCGTCGAACTGCGTGTCCGCGAGGGCGCCCGAGCAGCCGTTCGACTCGGTGCAGAGGTTCGTGATGTTCGAGTAGTCGTTGTAGAAGCCGATGAGCTCCGCGCGCGCCTGGCGCGAGGTCCAGCGACCACCGGCCTCGTAGTTGATGCTCTTCTCCGGCTTGCCGGTGCGGGCCTGCTCTGGTGGGGTCGGGCTGAAGCCACGGTGCACACCGGCGAGCACGCCGAGCTCGGGCGTGATTCCCCAGTAGCCGGAGACCCCGGGGATCAGCACCTGGTAGTTGTTGCCGTCGAGGCCGAGCGCGCCCGGCGGCGCCTTTCGATTGAGGAAGGCCTGATGAATCGCCTCCACGCGCAGACCAGGCGTGATCGTGACGGGGCCCCACGTCACCGCGTCCGTGGCCCAGAGCGCGAGCGCTTGCGTCGACGCCTTGTTGTTGACGACCACCTCCGTCACACGCCCATCGTTGACGAGCTGTCCGCCGACGACATTGAAGCCGTCTTGCGTGTGGACCCGGTCGATGGAGTCGTAATGGGCACGAAAGCCGTACGTGTAATGGTGCTTCAGCGGTCCGGTCGTGGTCCGGCCCTTCAGGTAGGTCTGCGCGCCCTGCGAGACGAAGACGCGGTGGTTCGGGCCGATCTCGATCGTCTGATCGGGAGAGACGGTATCGCCCGCGCCGCGGAGGCTCGCGAGCGCGGTCGCGTTCTGCGGTTTGTTCGGATTCGCGAGCACGTCCGCGATATCCCACTGCCGGAAGCCGTTCACCTTGCGCCAGGTGCGGTCGAGATCGTGGCGATAGACGTCCGTCGTCATCTCGAGCTTCGGTGAGAAGCGGACCTTGTGCGTGAGGACGAGCGACGTGCGGTGGTTCTCCATCCGGTCGTCCTTGCTCGCGTAGTACCGGCGGTCGGGCGTGGCGCGGGCGTCGGCGTCGGTGATGCCGAGGTAGGTCTCGTTCGAGGTCTCCTCGCTGTACGTGGCCTTGAGCTGAAGCTCGTTGGTGACGGACGCGGTGGGGTCGACGACGTAGACGCCTTTTGCCATCCACTCGCTGCGCGTGAAGCCGCTGTTGCCGCCGCGATCGATGTCCTTGAAGCCGGAGTTCGCGATGCGAATCCCCTCGAGCAAGAGCCCGCCGTGCTCGTTGCTCAGGCCATAAGACACGTGCTCCTTGTTGTAGCCATACTGGCCAATCGCGAGATCGTAGGTGCCCTTGCGGCCGTCGGGGAGCGCGCGCGTCACGAGGTCGACCGCGCCGCCCACCGTCATCGGGCCATACACGATCGCGGACGGGCCCTTCAGCACGCGCACCGTGCTCATGCGATCGATGAGCGGAAAATAGTACGCCGCGGGCGCGGAGTACGGCGCGGGGCCGAAGAGGACGCCGTCCTCCATCAGCGTGATCTTCTTGCTGCGATCCGAGTTGGCGCCGCGAATACCGATATTTGGACGCAGGCCGAATCCGTCTTCCGTGCGCACGTAGACGCCGGGCACGGAGAGGAATACGGAGTGCGGATCGTCGTACGAATAGCGCCGCAACTGCTCGTTGCGCAGGACGTGCGCCGAGCCGCCCTCTTCCGTGAGCTTGGTGCCCTGGACGGAGACCTCTTGCGTGACGTCGTCGTCCGCGAACGCGTTGGTGGTGGAGAGCAACGTCAGGAGCGCGACGCTGCCGGCGAGACGAGTGCGCTTACGCACGTGGAATCCTCAGAAGTTCTTCTTGAATGACTCGATCGCACCCGCGTCGAACTCTTCGATTCCGGCGATGGTGTTGATCGCGCTCGTCAGGTCGAGCTTGCGGGTGCCGGCGTCCGTGATGAGGGTGAACGGAGCGTCGGCATGGATTTGCGTGAGAATGCCGTCGATCTGCGCGTCGCTGATCTTGCGTTGATCGACGGGCAGGCCCTTGAAGCCTTGAATGAGGCCGAGCGCCTCGCCGAAGGAGTGGAGCGCGAGCGGCGCCGAGTCCGGAACGAGGCCCTGCTCGGCGGCCGCGTTGAGCGCGAAGATCGCGCTGGCAAAGGTGGCCTGCTCCCAGCCGCGTCGATATTGCGCGAGGGCCGCGTCGAAGTCGGCGCGGCACGCGGGGTTGGTCACCGCCGCCTTCATCGTGAGGAGCGAGCTCCGCATCCGGCGGTAGAGCCCGGTGGGCTGGCTCTTGTCGTCGCGCTTGGACGCGAGCGCGGCGACGAAGCGATCGCCATTCGCGCCGGCCTCCACGTTGGTGCTGTTCGCGAACGCCGGCGTCGCGCCGAAGAGCGCGAGGAGCTTGTCGACGGTGGCGTCGCTCATGCCTTGCTGCATGACGCCGAGGGCGTGGTTGTAGAGGCTGCCGCCGAGGAGCGCCTTGGCCGTCGCCGCGCGCATGTCGGTGCCGACGCGCGACTCGTAGAAGAGCCCCTTGAACTTCCCGCCGGTCGTCGCGCCGCCGTCGGCCTGCGCATCGGAGGGCTGCCACGTCTTGCCCTGCGCGGCGCCGAAGTCGGAGAGATACGTGTCGACGAGGCCCTGCACGGTCGTGCTCGACACCGACCGCAGGCTGGGCGCGCCGCCGTTGTAGAGCGCCGCGAGGTCGGTGCCGGTCACGGTCGTGGTCTGGTCGCCCTCCGTGCTCGCCATCTTCGCGTCGAGCCCCTCGAGGCTCGTGCCCAGCGCGAGCTCGGCGCCGGCGTTCACGGTGAAGCTCGCGCCGTCGTAGGTGGTCGGGATGACGACGCCGCAGCCGAGGGCGCCGCCTTCCGCGGTGGTGGTCCCGCCGTCCGGCGTCCCCGTCCCGTTCAGACGCGGCCGGACGGTCGCCTCTTCCTCCCCGCAGGCGCTCGCCGCGGCGCACACGAGAAGAGCCGCAGTGAGACCGAGAAAAGCAGAAGGGCGCAAGGAGACCTCGCGCCCGTCATGCGCTTGTTGACAATGATTGTCAACAAGCGTTTCGACCTTCAGAAGACTCGCTACTTCTTGCCGCCGCCGCCGCCGGTTCCGCCGCCGGTGCCCTTGCCGCCGCCGCCGCCGGTGTCCTTGCCGCCGCCGGTGCCGCTGCCGGTGCCTCCGCCGCCCTTCGGAGCGGGCGCGGGCGCCGGGGCCGGGGTCGCCGCCGGCTTCGGCGGAGCCGCCTGCGAGGACGGGACGCTGTGGTTGTCGGGCAGGTTGAAGAGGCCGAGCTGCATCTGGAGCTCGAGGCTGTTCTGGTACGTCGATGCCTTGGCGATCTTGCCGTCCTTGATCTTCATCACGTCCACGATGTGGATGGCGATCGGCTTCTTCGTCGGCTGGATGCTGCCGAGCGCGCCCTTGTGCGTGCCCTTGAGGATCGACTCGACGATGGCGTAGTCGCCGACGCCGACCGTCTTTTGCACCTCGAACTTCGCGTCCGGGAAGGCGGTGGTGAAGGCCTTGTAGAACTTCTTCGCGCCGTCCTTGCCCTTCGACATCTCGAGAGCGAAGAGGCCGTCCTGCTCCACGTCATCGGCGAGGAGCGCCGTGAAATCGGCCTCCTTCTTGCCGCCCTCGAGCGCGGCGAGCACGCTCTTGGCGACGTCGACGTTCTTGTCCTCCTCCGGCTTGCCGGTCGAGGTGATGTTCTCGCCGCTCGCGGGGACGGCCGGGATCGGACGCGGCTGCACCTTCGCGCTGCCCGCGACCTGCGTCATGACCGCGCCGAGCTCGCCGTAGCGGTGCTCGGAGCCGACCTTGCCCTCGCTGTTGAGCGTGACGACGGAGAGGCCATAGTGACCGATCTGCGCCTCGGTGCCCTTCTTGCCGAAGAGCTCGCCGTGGTGCTTCGCGTTGATGACCCATTCGAGGACGACGGTCTCGTTCTTGATCCAGACGCGCGAGAAGCCGAACTTCACGTCCTTGAACGTCTCGAACCACTCCGTCATGTTCTGCTCGACGCCCGACCGACCGTTGATGTCGTTCAGGCCCGCGACAGAGACGAGGGCATTGTCGGCGTAGACCGACGCGAACTTCTTGGGATCGCTGTTGTTCAGCGCCTTCAAGGAGCCGTCGAGGGCGTCCTTGACGAGGTCCGCCATGGTCGGCTTGGGCGCCGGGGGCGGCTCCGGAGGGGGTGTCGGCGCGGGCGGCGGAGGCGGCGGCGGCGCGGGCGGCGCTGGGGTCGCGGGGGGCGGCTCCTCTCCGCCGCATGCAAACACGGCGGGGGTGAGAGCGGCGATGAGAGCAAACGCAAAGCGGATCCGACGCATGAGGCCTCCTGCCCTTTCGGTCCCCGCACGCTATCATGGAGGGGTGAGGCTCCGTCTGGTCATTACGCTCGTCGCATCCGCCGGGGTTTCCCTGGTCTTCGGGTGCTCGTACGACTGGAACGTGGCCGGCCAGGGCGATGCGGGCGCGACCGCCGCCTCCTCCACGACCGGCGGTCCGTCCGGCGGCACCTCCTCTTCTTCCTCTTCTTCCTCTTCTTCGTCGACCTCCGGCGCCACGACGAAGCCCGACGGCGCGGTCGGCCCCTCGAACGGCAACTGCGGGAACAACTGCGTCTGTCGTAACGGCCAGGTCTGCGACTTCGATTGCGCCACGAAGCGAACGTGCAAGCTGACCTGCGAGAAGGGCAGCACGTGCAAGTTCGTCTGCCCGCTCGGCTCGACGTGCGACGTCACCTGCGAGAGCGGCGCGACATGCGACTTCGCCTGCGATCTCGGCTCCGAGTGCACCTACCAGTGCGATAGCAAGCCGGCGAAGTGCGCCGCGGCGTGCTCGCTCGGCGCGCACTGCACGAACAAGTGCGACAAGGACGAGTGCAACGTCGCCTGCGTGGCGGGAGCGCCTTGTCATCTCGACTGAACGCCAGGGCCGCGGCCCTCGGCGGCGCGCTCCTCCTCATCGCCGCTCCCGCCGCCGCCGAAGACGACGCGACGCGCGAGCAGGCGAAGGAGGCCTACGACCGGGGCCTGGACGCGCACAAGCACGGCGAGATGGCGCGCGCCGCGAAGGAGTTCGCGGCCGCCGACGCGCTCTCGCCGAGCCCGCAAGCCCTGCAAGCGGCGCTCGACGCGGCGATGGATGCGGACGACGTCGCGCTCGGCGCAGAGCTCCTCGAGCGCGCCAAGCGTGAGCCCGCCACACCGGGCCTCGCGTCGAGCATCACCGCCGCGACCATGCGCTTCAACGCGCGCGCGGGTCGCCTCCGGATCGTGTGCGCGGCGCAGGCCTCGTGCAGCGCGAAGGTCGACGACAGTCCGGTCGCCGTCGGACGCGTGCTCTGGGTGCCCATCGGTTCGCGCACGGTGAGCGTGCAGGTCGAGGGCCGGTCGTCGATCAACAAGGTGGTCGACATCAACGCGGAGATCCCGGTCGAGGTCACCGCCGGCAAGGAGCTGACGGCGAGACCGGCCACGCAGGGCATGGACGTCACGACCGGCTCGGCGCGCACGTCGTCCTCGTCCGGCCAGACCGAGCGCGAGGGCCTGTCGCCGGTCGTCTTCTACGCGGGCACGGGCGTCACCGTCGCGCTCGCGGCCTTCACGACGTACCTCATGGTCCACACCTCGAGCGTGCACGGCGAGTTCGACGACAAGAAGTGCGGGCGCATCCCGTCGAAGGAGTGCACCGACCTCGCCGACTCCGGGAAGAGCAGCCAGTCCGCGGCGAACGTGGCCCTGGTCTTCACGGGCGTGGCCGCCCTCGCCACGATCGCGATCGGCGTTGGCTTCGTGAACTGGCGAGGCTCGAAGCGCGCGTCGAGCAATCCGTTCGTGCTCACCTTCTGAGCCCGTCCGATGCCCGTGCGCTTTCCGCCCGTCGAGCCCGTGCGCACGCGCGTCGCGGGCCCGAGCGCCGACAACCTGGGCACCTCCGCCGGCGCGGACGCCACGTTCGTGTGCCTGGTGCGCGGCATCGGCTCGGGCGCGCGGACGAACACGCAGGTGGGAAGGCACATCGTCGACGTGTGTTTGCCGATCTTCACGCAGCGCGCGACATCGATGCTCGACGACCTCGCGGAGCTCTGGTGGAAGGGCGAGCACGAAGGCGCGCGCGTGCGCCCGTTCTCGAGCCTGCCCATCGCGGAGCGCGCAGAGCTCCGGGCCCGCGCGAAGAAGCTCCTCGCCGATCGCACCGCCGACACGCTCGGAGATCAGGCGGTCCTCGAAGGCGAGACGAAGCGCCTCCTCGACCTGCCCGAGGTCGCCCTCCGTCGCGCGCACAACGATCTCGAGCGCCGCGCCGAGCGCGATCGAGCGGGGTGGTGGAACGTCGGCGGCGCGACCATCTGCGCGATCTTCGCCGCAGGCCGCGCGTCCATCGCCCACCTCGGCGACTGCCGCGCGGCGCGCCTTCGCCGCGGCCTCTACGAGGTGCTCACCGAGGAGCACACGCTCCCCGCCCCCTCGACCGACACGCTGACGCGCGCGGTCGGCCTCTGGCACGACGGCCCCGAGCGCGTCGTCCTACCCGTCGAGCGCGGCGACCTCTTCCTCTTCATGACGCGCGCGCTCTACCGCGGTCGGTCCGCCGACGCGATCAAGACCGCGCTCCGGAACCACGGCCCCGACGCCCCCGCGAGCCTCGCCCTGCAGGGTGACAATCGGGAGGCGACCGCGGTGGCGGTCGAGATCCTCTGAGCGGCGTGATAGAAGATCGGGAGCACGCACGGGTGGCGGAATGGCAGACGCAGTGGGTTTAGGTTCCACCGTCGAAAGGCGTAGGGGTTCAAGTCCCCTCCCGTGCACTTCTCATCCGTTTACCCGACTCCTCTGAAGGAGCTCGGTGACCCGACGGCGAACGAGCTCACCGTCGCCTTCGACCGCATGCGGCGAGGAGCGAACGGGTCAGGTCAGTCGAGCATCGCGAGATCGTTGCAGGTCGCCTTGGTCTTGCGACCGTCGGCGAGGGTGAACTCGCCGGTGTAGGTGATACCGCTACGGTACTTGAGGTCGATCTCGTTGCCGTCGACGTTGGCCTTGAAGGACTTCGCGTCGCGATCGACGGTGTCGTCGCTCCCGAGCTCGACCTTCCGCTCCACGACGTGAACACCGAAGTGGTCCAGGTACTCGACGCGCATCTTCGCGGTCTTCGCGTCGGTCTGCTGGATGAACGCGGAGTCGAGGCAGGTGCTGCCAGGCGGGTTGTCATCCTTGCAGAGCAGGCCGAGCTCGCAAGCGAAGCGCGCCTTCGTGGAGGTCTTCACCTTGATGGGACCGGCTTTGACCTTGCACCAGTACGAGCTGGTGCCGCCGCCGTCGGGCGCCTGGCTGCGGAGCCACACCTTGCCGGCGGACTTGCCGTCCTGGATCTCCTTGGAGACGAGGAAGGCCACGGAGGTCGGGCTCCACTCTTTCTCGATCGCGTCGAAGCCGGTGTAGCGGACCGTGCCGGCGTACGTCGCGGACGTCGGGTGGTAGTCGTGGTCGGAGGTGCCGGTCGCGGAGGGGAGGGCGTCCTTGCTGAGATCGGTCACGGTGAGCTTCGACTTCGAGTAGCCCATCTCGACGTGGCTCATCTGGTCGGGGTTGTTCGAGAACCCGTCGTTGCAGTCGAACCACTTCATCGCCGTGAGGTCGGCCTCGGTCGCGTCGGTGCTCTCGTCGGGCGCGCCGGCACCGTCTTCGCTGGACGCTGCACAGCCAACCGCAAGCCACCCGATCGCGACGAATCCAAAGATCTTCGACATTTGCGAGTCTCCTCACAGCATCTGCCCACAAGGTGGGTCGATGTGTGTGCCCGTCATGCCATGCTGCGCGAATTGCGCAACCCAGTTTCAAAACTTCGTCACGCGGTCGCCAACTACCGCTGGCCGAGCGCTCCCGCTCACGCTACTCGGGGCGCATGCGTCCGCTGCTTGCGCTGTGTCTCGTGCTGGCTGGATGTGCGGAGCTGAAGGGTGCCGAACCGACCTCCGACCAAGCGCCGAACGAGCCTGCGCCGGCGGCCGACCCGAAAGCGAACGTCGACACGATTTGCGCGCCGTATTGCGACTGGAGGGACCGCTGCCCCTCGGACACCAGCCCCTCTCGCGGCGAATGCCTCTCCCGCTGCCGGGACGAGTGGAGCGGGCGCGCGCCACATCTCAACGCCGCATACGTCTCCTACGTGAGCGCGTGCTTCCCCGCGCTCTCGTGCCAGGGGATCGATGACAGCTGCTTCAACAACTTCGTCGCCGTCGATCCGAAGCTGACGACCATCCCCGAATTGAACCAGTGTCTCGCGGCGCGCAACGCGTGCAGCCATCTCTCCTCGGCGGACTGCTACTTCCTCGCCGGCCTCGACTCCGCGACGCGCACCGCGACCACGGCGTGTTTCGCGGGCGCCTGCGACGACGTGGACGCCTGCGTGAAGCACGCCCGCGGGGATTGAGACCCACGAGGGGCGGAGCGTGCCGCCGGCCTTGGATCAGAGGTCGTGCCTCGCGTGTCCGCTTCGCTCGGAGACGCGAGGGGCAGCGTGCGGGTCGGAGGTCTCGCGATGCGAGGGCGCAGGCGCGGGCGGATGAGCCTCCGCAGGCGGGGCGTGGTCAGGCTTCGGCGTCGCCTTTGGCGAGGGCGGCGGGACGTCGGCAGAGCCGGCCGGACGCGCCGGCTTGCCCTGCGCGAGGTCGAGGATCTTGAGCGCGTCGTCCACGTTGTGGACGCTGAAGTCGACCTTGCGCTCGACGTTTCCCATGCGAGCCGACAGGGCCGCGAGCTCCTTCGCGTCGCGATCCGCGTGCTCCTTGGCCGCGCGCTCCGCGTCGCGCTGGCGCTGCTCCGTGGCGTCGAGCCTCTCGATCGTCTTCGCGAGCGTCGCCTCCTGCTCGTCGAGGCGGGTCCGGGTGTCCTCGAGCTCCGCGTGGGTCTCCTTCTCCGTGGCGCGGATCGCCTTCACGTCGGCGGAGAGCGCCGCGACCGGCGCGCGCGCCTGACGCTCGTCCTGGCGAAGGCTCGCGAGACCGACGCCGAGACCCACGTTCGCCATCACGATCGCCGGGACGACGATGGACCGAAGGCCGAATCGACGCGGCGACCGATCGACGGGTGCGGGAGGAGGCACGCTCGGCTTCGGCTCTGGCTCCGCGGCCGACGGCGGCAGCGGCGGCGCAGGCTCGGGGGCCGGCTCGGGGGCGTGGACGGACATCGTCTGGCTCGTCGCCTGAACGACCACGCCGGAGCCTTCATGAAAATCGGACCGTGGTCGTCGCTCCGTCTCGGGCATCGGGAGGTCCAGCTCCTCCGGCGGAGGTCTCACGCTCGGCGGCGGCAGTGGCGGCTCGGCGAGGAACACGTCGACCTCGCTCGGGGCAACGGGCTCGGGCTCGGGCGCGGGCGCGGGCTCGGGCTCGGGCGGCGACTCGTCGGTGACGACCGCGGGCGGCGCGACCGCGAGCTCGGCCGTGGCCTCCTCCAGCGGCGGCGGCGCGTCTTCGGCGGGAGCTTCCGCGCGGTGGATCGCGCGGGCGAGCTCCGTCGCGACCACGAGGTCTCCCACGATGTCGACGAGCGAAGCAGCGTCCGTGAAGGGCCCGTTCTGCTCGCGCCACGCGACGATGTCCTGGGCAAGGAACAGCCCAAGGTTCGGGTACTGCGCGCACAGTGCTTCGACGGACGCGGTGTTCAGGTCGAATCCGGAAGCGGCGCTCATGACTCGGAGGTCCCACCCACTAGAACGGAAGATCGACGAGGCCCTTCAGTCCCCGATCGGTTTTTGCCGGCGTGTGCCACGAGAACACACGCGACCACGAGGGGCGGACTGAAGGCGTACGCAGTCGTTCTGGCCAGAAGCTGTCATACACTTCGGCCATGAACCGAATCGCTCTTGGCTTGGGGACCGCCATCACCGGCGCGCTGGTGATGTTTGCCTGTGTCGGGTCGGATCCCGACCCTGTAAATCCGACCGGGTCGAGCGGTAGCAACTCGGGAAGCTCCGGAGCTTCGGGGAGCTCTGGCACGTCCGGCACGTCTGGCACGTCTGGCACCTCCGGTGTGGGCCCCATCGATTCGGGCTCCGGCGTCGATGCCAACTACGTCCATCCCGCCGACGACGTCCTCAAACACGGCGACTTCGAGGCCGCGAACTGCTCCGCGGACTGGGTGCCGAACGCGAAGAAGGCCCTTTTCGAGGCCGATCGCGTCGCCGGAGCCAGCTCTTGCCAGGTGTGCGGGAATCAAGTTGGGAGCTGGTCGATCTATCAGCGCGTGCCGAAGCTGCCGGTCGGGAGATACATCTTCTCCGTGTGGGTCCATCCTTCGGGCCCCAACGGGCCGGACGCCATCAGCGTTCGCGCCCAGCAGATCGACGCAGAGGGTATGGACGTGGGGGAGGAGGCGATGGTCGACGAGACCCTCGTGGACGGGGATGGCTGGGAGTTCGTCGCCATCGAATTCGACCAAGTCATCGAGGGCGGCGGGCTGGCCGTGGCCCTCGTGGGGGCGGACGCCCCGACGGGCTGCTTCCTCGTCGACGAGGCGAGCCTGGTGAAGAAGAACTGACAAGCTAGCCTGGGCGTATTCTCGAGAAGGACTCTTCCATCCGAGCCAAGGATCGCCCTTCCCGCGGGTTAAGCCACCGTGCGCACGCCGACCTTTCGGACCCAGAACAAGCAGGCGCTGGTAGGCTCTGGCTCAGGAGCACAGGCGCGCATGGGGTCACCGTATCGCTCGGCCGAGGCGCATGTTCCCACGCAGGTGGTCGTCACCACCGGCACCGACATCCCCGGCTGCCGCGTGACCCAGCTGCTCGGCGTCGTTCGCGGTATCGCGCTCCGTCGCCCGCTCGGGGAGGACGAGGCACCGCTCGGCCCCTTCATCGCGGTCCGCCAGGCCGCCGAGTTCCGGATGATCGAGGAAGCGAAGCTCCTCCACGCCGACGCCGTCATCGGCATGCGTTACGACTCGAACGAGATCGAGGTCGTGGCCTACGGCACCGCCGTTCGTGTCGAAGAGGTCGGCGCATCGTCGCGAAACGTCACCGGAGGATAGACTGCGCGCTCGATGCGCGTCTTCGCCCTCGCCTTCCTCACCGCCTGCGCCGCTGGATCGAGCGGCGGTCCCGATCCGACCACGAGGCCCTCGCCTCCGCCGATGCCCGAGGTCTCGCGTGTGCTCGACGACTGGCACGACGCGGCGGCGAAGGCCGACGAGGAGCGATACTTCGCGCACTTCGCCGAGGGCGGTGTGTTCATGGGCACCGACGCGACCGAGCGCTGGACGGTGCCGCAGTTCCGGGCGTACGCGCATCCGCATTTCGCCAAGGGCAAGGCGTGGAGCTTTCGGTCCACGAGACGCGACGTGACGGTGCGCGGAGACACGGCGTGGTTCGACGAGGACCTCGCGACCCCCAACCTCGGTCCCGCGCGAGGAAGCGGCGTCCTCGTCTGGGAAGCAAAGGCCTGGAAGATTGCACACTACAACTTGTCGATCACGGTCCCGAACGAGCGCATGAAGGAGATCAAGACCCTCCTCGAGCAGCCCAACCCCGCTCCGGGCGCCAGCCCCGCGGATCGTTAGCTCCTGATAACTTCGGCTCGTTACGCCCGAGCTGGATCCTCCAGACTCGCGCCAGTACTCTCGAACCATGGCGAAGCGCTGGCTCCCCCGAGCCACATTCGCGTTCCTCACGGGGGTGGGGCTCGCGGCGTGCAACGCGCTCACCGGAATCGGTGAGCTTGCGCTCGACGACGGCGTCCCCGACGGAGCGCCGGAGTCGAGCAGCCTCGTCGACGGTCGCCGCGACGACGTCACCGACCCGGGGTCGGCCGATGGCGGCAGCGACGCGGACGACCTCGACGCGAGCATCTTCGCCGACGTCGACGCCACCGTCGTCGATGGGTGCAGCCCGCAGGGTTGCTTCGCGCTTCCGCTCGGGTTCCAGCTCGTCGCCTTCGGGCCGAGCGGCGGCAGCTGCCCCGAGAACTTCGGCACCCCGACCGAGGTCGTCGGCGACACGACCGTCCTCCAGCGCGGCGTGCTCGTGCGGGTGCAGCATCACGGCGCAGCCCAAGTGCCCGGACCAGGGCGCCAAGATCATCACCGCGACGTTCGTGACCAACCTGGAGGGCGGCGCCCCCGTGTGCGGGAACAACAGCGGCGAGATCAGCGGAGGCTGCACGGCCGACGGATTCCTGGGCCCGTTCAACGCGGGTACCACGGCGCGTCGCTACGTGCCGCCGAGCGGCGGCCCGACGGGCGGCACATGCAACGCGACCGCGAACAAGGACATCACGAAGCTGACCTCGACGAAGAGCCGGATCTGCCAGGCGACCGTCATCCCGCAGTGCGGTTCGCAGGTGTGCCCGCCCGCGCTCGCGGCCCCGTTCAAGGCCTGCATCGCAGCGGCCGGCGTGGCCACGTGTCCGGCCGAGTTCCCCAACGGCAAGACGGTCGGCACCAAGGCCGACTTCACGTGCGAGGGCAGCTGCGGGTGCAACGTCACCGGCAACTGCAGCGGCGGCGTCCTCAACTTCTACGACAACCCCACCTGCGCCGGCAGCGTGGACATCTCGTTCACCGTGAACGGCCAGTGTCAGCTCACACCTCAGCCCGGCGGCGGGCCCTACCTGTCCCATCGGTACATCGCGAACCCGCCCACCGGCGTCGCCTGCAACAAGACCGGCACGTCCAGCCCGTCGGCCGTCCAGCTCACACAAGTCACGACGGTCTGCTGTAATTGACCCCGTATGAGTCTCGTCATGAAGCTCGTTCGCCACGGAGAGTCCGAGGCGAACATCGGGAACATGTTCGCGCACGAGGTCGGCGATCCGGGAATCCCGCTCTCGGAGCGCGGCCGCGAGCAGGCGCGTGCGGTAGGCCGCGAGATCGGGTCCGCGTTCATCGACGGCGCCCTCGTCTATTCGTCGCCGTACCGCCGCGCGCGAGAGACGCTCACCGAGATCTTCGCCGGCTGCGGCCTCCCTCCCCTCTCTCCTCGCCGCGGCCTCTACGAGGATCCTCGCCTGCGCGAGGTCGAGCATGGCTACGAGCCCGCGGAGCCGCAGGAGGAGCTCCGGAAGCGGCACGGCTGGTTCTATTACCGATTTCGCGGCGGCGAGAGCCCCGCCGACTGCTACGACCGCACGTCGTCGTTCCTCGAATCGATGATGCGCCAGGTCGAGCGCAAGACGGCCGAGCGGGTGCTCATCGTCACGCACGGGCTCACCATTCGATGCTTCGTGATGCGTTTCCTCCATCTCTCGGTGGAGGAGTTCGACCAGCTCGCGAACCCGGTCAACTGTGACGTCATCACGATCGCGTCCGCCGCGTCCCTCACCGACCCGCAGTTCGTCTCGGGCTCCTGGGGCGTCAGCGGTCTCCGGATGCGCCCGCCCGAAGAGGATTGATCTCGAGCTCGTCGAGCGCCTCGAGCGCCGCTGCCTCGTCCTCGGCCGTCGCCGCCTCGAGCGCGACGCGCAGCTTCGGCGACGCGGTCGCCTCCGCCGCGACGCGCACCCGCGCCTTTCCCGGCTCGTCGAGGCCTCTCCGCAGCACGAGCGCCGCCGCGGCGCGCGCGTCCTCGCCCGCGCGCGGGTCCTCGACCACGCGCCAGAGGTCCTCCTCGCGTACCGCCGCCTGGCGATAGCCGGCGTCGCCGGCCTCGAGCGCCGCGAGTGCCTTCTTCCATTCCTCGAGGCTCCGGCCGCCGCGCGCCACCATCGCCGTGACGTCAGCGCCGGAGCGGCTCGCGCGATGGCTCTGAAGGGCCTCGTGAATGCGCGCGAGGATCACGTCGCGGCGCTCGTTGAACACGCCGCCGCGGCGCTTCGGCGAGGCGGTGTAGACCGTCTCGTATTTCCCGCCCGTCAGCTCGATGGAGATCCGGGTCTCGCCCTGGGCCTGCACCGAAACGATGTCCTTCATCGAAATGAACCTCTTCCGCCACAGCCACTTGAGGAGCAGGCCGTCGACCCCCACCACCACCTTCGACGGAATGAGCGAGAGGAGCGTGACGATACCGATGAGCGTGAAGAGCGGGACGGGACCGGCATGCACGAAGAGCCGCGAGAGCAGGGTGACGGCCGCCACGACCAATCCGGCCGTCAGCATCATCCGGTCTTGCCGCTCCGACAGCAGCGACACGGTACGGAACTCGACGCGCTTCTGGCTCGCGTCGAGGCCGAGCGCGCGCAGCATCTCCTGCGCGCGCTCCTCCGACTCGACCCGCGCCTCGAAGACGATGCGCTTGTGGCGATCGAAGAGGCGAATCGTCGAAGGTGAGAATACGCGCGGGTGATACCAGCCTTCGGCGATCCGCTCGCGCGGCAGGAGCTGCCCATCGACGCGCACCCCCTCTGCCGATACTTCGATATCGCGCTCGACGGGCTTCGCCCTCGAGTTCTCGCGGGCGACGCCGAATCGGACGACGGCGGCGATGGCGGCGATGTGAGCTCCGAACGCGCCGGGCGAAAACCGAAATAGGAGAAACGCCCCCAAGAGCAGCAGCCCCAGCGGCATGGCGGCCAGGAGCGCGGCATCGACGAGGCGATTCTTTTCGAGGACCGTGAGCCGAGCACGGACCTCGCCGGGCTCGGGAGAGCTCAGTGGAGGCCCTTGATCCAGGCCGAGATCGTGTCGACGCTCTTCTCGTCGACGACCCTGGTCGCGATGGGCGGCATCTGCCCCTCTCCGCGGTGATTCATGGCGGAGACGAGCGCGCTCTCCTCCGGCTTGCCGGCGACGATGCGCTTGCCTTCACGGGCGGGGCTCGTGGTGTCGGCGCCCACCGTGTTCTTGTAGATGTCCCACTCCGTGATGGGCTTGGTCGCGATCTCGTCGAAGCCGAGCCGCATGTGGAGATTCGTCGAGTAAGCGGTCGAGCCCGAGTTCGTGTTGTGGCAGGTGATGCCGCAGTTCACGTGCAGGAGACCGAGCGCCGGCTCCTTCACGTCGACGGTGGTGCGCGACGGCGGAGGCGTGAGCTTGTTCTCCTGCGCGAGCACCGCGAGCGTGAGCCCGGTCGCGCCGGGCTGGCCGAGCGAGATCGCCTCGAGCCCGAGCATGCGGTCCTTGCGACCCTTGTGGCACTCGCTGCACTCCGCCGTGGTGGGGATGTGATACGGCTGGCCGTCGACGGTGATGTCCTGACCGGCGCCGGCGATCGCCTTGGTGCCGTCCTCGGACCAGACATACGCGCCCGCGATCCAGGTCTGGTCGGGCAGCTTCGTGAAGTAGCGGGTCTCGATCTTCTTCGGCCCCTTGTGGATGTCCTTCCACACCTTCGTGCCGACGGGGAATTTCCAGTCGTCCGGCGCGCTCGTGTCGATGGTCTGCCCTTCCGGGAGCTGGAGGTAGCGATCCTTGTCGAGGCCGTCGCTCCAGAACGGGACCGCGGGTGCGTAAGGGCGCGCTGTCGGGGCGATCGTCTTCGCGTTGAAGTCCGCGTAGAGGCCGGTGCAGGCGAGATCGTCCGGGATCTGATCGGGCGCGTTGGTGCAGTTGCCGTTGGCGGCAGCCGCGTCGTCGCTGCTACTGCAGCCCGCGGCGATGGCGATCGCCACCGCCAAGGTCGCGACGATCGAGGTTCGTCCAATCATCATGCGTTCATTGAATCAGTTCGTCGCGCCCTTGTCGTCGGCCGGTTTGTCCGACGTGGAGCCCTTGTCCGAGGTCGAGTCGTCGTCCGGCCTGTGCTTTCCGCCCTTGCCGCCGCGACCGAAGATGCCTCCGCCGAAGTCGAGGACGCCCTGGCTCTCCGGCGTGAGCGAGCGGAGGTACACGACGAGCCCCTGCTTCTCGTCCTCCTCCATCGACCACTTGTGGATCTTCTCCCACTGCTCGGCCTTCATGGTGCGCATCTCGACGCCGTCCGGCTTCTTCGCGTTGGTGAAGATGTCGATGAGCTGATCGTCCGAGTAGCCGCCGGTCTGCGTCGGCGTGTGCTCGACATCCGTGCCCTTGCCACCCTTCGCGTGGCAGTTCGTGCACGCGAGCTTCGGGTCGACCTTGCGCTCGCCCTTGCTCCAGCCACCATCGGGGCGCTGGCCGCCGCGGCCGCCGTCGGGACGCTGGAACACGACGCCGTTCGTGTAACGCTCCTTGCCTTGCTGCCAGACGTCCTCGGTGGAGCCGAGGATGTGGAGCTTCGCGGTCGCGGTGAGGCTGCCCGCCTTCGCCTTGATCGTGACGAGATCGACCGCCTTCTTCATCGTGATCATGACGGTGCCGTCGCTCTGCTTCGCGATGCTGACCGCGTCCGCGGGGTCGGCCGACCACTTCGCGTTCTTCACGCCGTCGATCTTGGCGGGGACCTGGAACTCGTGGTCACCGTCGGTCGTGTACGCGGAGTACATCTCGGGGAACTCGATCGCGAGCTCCGAGTCGCCGTTCTCTTCCAGCTCACCCGAGCCCGTCGGCGGGTCGCTGCTGCAAGCGGCGGCGAGCGGGAGACCAAGGATGAGGGCGGCAACGGCGGCATAACGCCACCCACGGATCAGGGCGTTCATCGAGATTCTCCTGTGAAAGCGTCTGCGCTCGCTTGACCCCTTGGCCGCTCTTCCGCGCTGACAGAGACAGCATCAGCAACCATCGAGCCACTTCGCCTGATCTGCATAACCGCATGGACTCATTGGTGAACACGGTCGCTCAGGATGTGGGTAGATGTGACGACCGGACGGGTAGATCAGGGTGTTTGCGGGTGGATCGACGACGTCGGTCCCAACCGTTCGCATGGCGATCACTTCGATCGTGAGTCCTCGGCGCAACTCGCGGCCCGTCGGGGGCAGGTCGCCCGCACGTGGGCCATGGACTAGGGTGACGTCGAGAGATGGAGACGGTCGACCCCGCGAAGCAGCGCAGCTTCATGATGCGCCTCGTGCCGGGCGCGACGTCGCAGCCGCCCGAGCTCGTGAAGTCGCGACTCTCTACCGGCCTCCTCATCGTGTTCGTCGCGATCGTCTTGCAGACGGCGCCCGCCGTGATCCGGTCGCAGCAGCTCGAAGCCGCGCTCGTACGGCTTCTCTGGGGCCTCGCCGAGATGGCGGTGCTCCTCGTCGCGCTCACGTCGGCCTACGACGCGACGCAGAGCCGGCGCATGCGGACGGGGTGGACGCTCCTGTCCACCATCACGCTCGGGACGCTCATCTCCGTCGGCTTCACCATCGCGTACTACTCGTGGCTCATGCCGGCGTTTCCGGCGCTGAAGCCGGACGGCCCGCCGCGAACGTTCGCGTTCCAGATGTCCTGGGGCTTCTTCATCGGCATGCTCCACACGGGCGTCTGGGCGCTCGCGTTCGTCTTCCCGTACGTGGCCGAAGACGCGCGCCTCCGCGCGATCGAGGCGGACAAGCTGAAGATCGAGGCCGAGCAGCTCAAGAGCTCCGCCGAGCTCGCGCGCCTGCGCTCGCAGCTCGAGCCGCACTTCCTCCTCAACACGCTCAACGCGATCGCCGGGCTCGTGAACGAGAACCCCAAAGAAGCGCGGCGATTGATCGCGTGCCTCGGTGACCTCCTGCGGGATGCGCTCCACGACGGCGACGAGCTGCAGCCCATCGAGGACGAGGTGGCGTGGCTCCGCCGTTACGCCGAGATCCTCGAGTCGCGCCACGCCGGGATGCTCAGCTTCGAGTGGGACATCGAGGCCGGCGCGCGCCGCACCCTCGTGCCGCGCCTCCTCCTGCAGCCGCTCGTCGAGAACGCGGTGAAGCACGGCGCGCTCCGGCGCACGAAAAAGCAAGACGGCTGTGGCGTGGTGAGCATCCGAGTGAAGCTGGACCCGGCCGCCCCTCGGAAGAAGGTCATCTGCACCATCGAGGACAACGGCCCGGGCCTCCCCGACGCCGAGCCGCGACAGGGTGCGTTCGGCATTCGATCGGTCCGCCGCCGTCTCGCGTTGAAATTCCCCGATGCGGTCCTGCGCATGGAATCTTCTGCGTCGGGTACGCGCTCTATCGTCGAGCTACCGACGCCCACTCCCAAGGAGCTTTCGTGAAGAAGACCGGACTGAATCCCCTGCGCGCGCTCGTCCTCGAAGACGAGTGGCCGGCCCGCAACTACCTCGTCGAGCTCCTCGAGGGCACCGGCATGGCGGAGGTCGTCGGTGCGATCGCCACCATCGACGAGGCGAAGGCCGTGCTGGAAGCGAGCGTCCCGCTGGATGTCGTCTTCGTGGACGTGCACCTCATGCCCGACGGCGAAGGGGCCGGTCTCGATCTCGTGCGGGAGCTCGCGAAGCGCCCCGACTCGCCGCAGTACGTCCTCGCGACCGCCTTCAAGGAGCACGCGCTCGAGGCCTTCGAGCTCGGCGTCGCGGACTACCTGCTCAAGCCGTTCACGGAGGAGCGCGTCACGGCGTGCCTCGAGAAGCTGCACGCACGTCGTCCCGTGCGCGACTCTTCGCCTGGCCCCGCGCCGCTCCGCATCGTCGCGCGTCGCGGTCGCGGCCTCGTCTTCCTCGATCCGTCGGAGGTCTGGGCCTTCGAGGCGGCGGATCGCCTGACGTCGGTCCACACCGCGCACGGCACATTCGACGTCGACCTCTCGCTCTCGGCGATCGAGGCCTCGCTGGGCCGGTCGTTCGCGCGCGTGCACCGCAACTGGCTCGTGAACGCGTCGCACATCAAGCGGCTCGATCGCGACGGCAGCGAGACCACCGTCTTCGTCGGCGTCGCGCTCGCGCCCGGCGAGAACAGCGGCGTCAGCAGCGGCCTTACCGTCCCCGTCGCGCGCGAGCGCGCCCAGGGCGTTCGCGAGATGCTCCTCTCGAACGCAATGGGCGTTCGCCGCACCTAGCGCCCGTCGATCCGCAACGCGTCGAACCAGACGTCGTACGCGGCGCTGGCGAATGCGTGGTCACGCGAAACGCAGCCAGACGTGGCGAGGCGCTGGCGCGGGGCCTGCATCCGCGCCGCGGCACGTCGTTCGCTCGTGAAAAATCGCGCTCGAAGGACGGCAACCGTAAACGGACGTAGACGAGGACGCTGTGAACGTCGCAGACACAAAGCACGTGGTCGTCGCTTCATCGTCGACGGAGGGACATTTTTCGTGTCTATAAGCATCCCCGTGAAACCGGCAGGCTCGATCCGGCATCGGAGGCGCGCGTGAGCCGTCGAGTCACTCTCGCCCTCTGCTTGAGCATCGGCGTCGCGGCGCTCGGCGTGGCGGTGCCGCGCGAGGCGTCTGCGCAGCAGCCCGCGGCCGACGTCGTGATGCCCACGCTCGTCACGGATTCGCCTGCGCGCTATCCGGATCAGGCGCTGAAGGACAAGGTGACCACGAAGGTCACCGTGAACCTGATCCTCGAGCTCGACGTGAACGGCCGCGTGAAGAGCGCGGCGGTGGTCGAGCCGCAGGGCCACGGCTTCGACGAGGCCGCGGCCTCCGCCGCGTCGACCCTCGTCTTCACCCCGGCGACACGCAACGGCGCGCCGATCGCGGCGAAGATCAAGTTCTCGTACTCGTTCGATCCTCCCGCGGGCCGGGTCACGGGCAAGATCCTGCGGCCGCCGAACGACGTGCCGATCGAAGGCGCGATGGTGTTCGTCACCGACGCGACCGGGACGACCGGCGTCACGACCGCCGCCGACGGCTCTTACAAGTTCGACAACGTCGTCCCGGGCAAGGTGCACGTCCACGTCGAGGCGAAGGGCCGCAAGATCGAGGACCTCGACGAGGAGGTCGGTCCGGGAGAGGTGGCCGAGGTGGTGATGCGCCTCCAGCCGCTCGACGAGCCGCCGCCTCCGCCGGTGCCGGGCGAGCCGGTCGACGAGCCGATCCAGGAGGTCCGCGTCAAGGGCGAGAAGCCGCCGCGCGAGGTCACGAAGCGCACGATCTCCCGCGAGGAGATCGCGGTCATCCCGGGCACCAACGGCGACGCGCTTCGCTCGCTGCAGAACCTCCCGGGCGTCGCGCGTCCGCCGCCGTTCGGCGGTCAGCTGGTGGTCCGCGGCTCCGCTCCGCAGGACACGAACTACTTCGTCGACGGGACGAATATCCCGCTCATTTACCACTTCGGTGGCCTCTCCTCGGTATTGCCGACGGAGGTGCTCGACAAGATCGACTTCTATCCCGGCAACTACTCGACGCAGTACGGCCGCGGCATGGGCGGTATCGTGGACGTGGCCGTCCGCGGTCCGAAGGACGACGGCAAGATCCACGGCATGGCGCAGGTCGACCTCATCGACGCGCGCGTCGTGGCGGAGCGCTCGCTCGGCAAGGGCTGGAGCTTCCTCATCGGCGGCCGCCGCTCGTATTTCGATCTCTGGCTCGGCCCCATCCTCGAGAGCAGCGCCGGCGTGAGCACGGCGCCGCGCTATTACGATTACCAGGTCATGCTGAACAAGAAGTTCGGCCCGGACCACGAGCTCCGCTTCTTCTTCTTCGGCAGCGACGACCGCCTCGAGATCTTCAGCTCCGACCTCGGCGGCGACTTCGTCCTCGGCGGCGGCATTCGGGCGGCGACCACGTTCTTCCGCGTGCAGGCGCGGTATTTCAACAAGATCAACGACAACACGCGCATCACGGCGGTCGCCGCGATCGGGCGGGACTATCTCAACTTCGGATTCGGCTCGAACTACCTCGACCTCACGGTCACGCCGTTCTCCGCTCGCGCCGAGGTCGCCCACAAATTCGCGCGCATGCTGACCGCGAACGTGGGCATCGACATCCTGCATGCGCCCTTCGATATCGGAGTTCGCTTCCCGCGCCCGCAGCGTCCGGGCGTACCCGACTCGGGCCTCAACAGCCCGCAGATCACGCAGACGACGAACGGCGGCACGTACACGCCGGCGGCGTATGCCGAGTTCGAGGTGCAGCCGTGGACGGGCGGCCGCATCGTGCCCGGCCTCCGCGTCGACTATCTCAAGTTCACGGAGACACAGACCCGCACCACCGGCTGGGACGTGTCTCCGCGTATCACGGCGCGCCAGGAGCTCACGCGCACCGGCCCGAAGACGACGGTGAAGGGCGGCGTCGGTCTCTTCTATCAACCGCCCCAGCCGCAGGACATGGACTTCGTGTTCGGCCGCCCGAACCTCAAGTCGAACCGCTCCGTGCACTACACGGCGGGCCTCGAGCAGCAGGTCGGCTCGCACGTGCAGGTGTCGGTCGAGGGCTTCTACAAGGCGCTCGATCGGCTCGTCGTGCAGGACCTCGGCAACACGGGCGACGGTCGCGTCTACGGCTCGGAGTGGCTCATTCGCTGGCAGAACGACCCGAAGATGTTCGGGTGGCTCGCCTACACGCTCATGCGCAGCGAGCGGCGCGAGACGGAGCAGGAGGACCTCCACCTCTTCGAGTTCGATCAGACCCACATCCTCACCGCCATCCTCAGCCGTGACCTCGGCGGTGGATTCCGTCTCGGCGGTCGCTTCCGCCTCGTGAGCGGCAACCTCTACACCGCCAACAACTACGGTCCGGTCGACCTCGACCGCGCCACGTACCAGCCGGTGGCGTCGTTCCCACAGTTCGGCTCGCGCCTCGGGACCTTCCACCAGCTCGACCTCCGCATCGACAAGTCGCTCGACGCGAAGCCGCTGAAGCTCTCGGTCTATCTCGATATCCAGAACATCTATTTCCACCGCAGCGAAGAAGGCACGTCCTACAACTTCAACTACACGCAGAGCTCGCCGGTGCTCGGATTGCCCATTCTGCCCATCCTCGGCATGCGAGGTGACCTGTGAAGCGCCTCCTCGCAGCCGGCGGCCTCCTCGCCACCGTCGTCGCGTGCGGCGCGGACTTCTCGCCGAAGAACGAGATTCAAGCGATCCGCATCCTCGCGGCGAAGGCGGACATCCCTTACGCGCACGTCGGCGAGACGATCAACCTCGAGGCCCTCGCCTACGACGGCCGGCGAACGAACACGAAGAAGCCGATGCGCGTCTTCTGGTTCCCGGCGCCGTGCATCAATCCTCCGGGCGATCAGTACTACTTCTGTTACGCCGCCATCGCGCAGCTCCCGGAGCGGCAGAACCTCACGCCCATCCTCGTCGAGAGCACGAAGACGAGCATCACCATCCCGCAGAACGCGCTCGACGGCGTCGTCCTGCGCCCGGGCCAGACGGAGCGCTTCGTCACTGCCTACAACTTCGTGGTCGCGTGCGCCGGTCACGTGGAGCGCATTCCGCTGAAGAGCGGCCTCGGCCTCAATCAGATCCCGGTCGGCTGCTTCGACGACGAGACGGGGCTCGAGCTCGGCGACGGCGCGTTCGTGCTCGGCTTCACGCGCGTGTTCGTCTTCGACACGCGCCGCAACACGGTGCCCGTCCTCGACGGCGTGACGTTCGAAGGCCAGCCGGTCGACACGACCGCGGGCGTGAAGACGGGCAAGTGCGTCAAGGACAAGAACGGCCAGTGCAAGACGGTGAAGTTCAACGTGAGCTTCCCCGACGCGAACGCGGAGATCGACCCGGACAACGTGGACTCCAACGGCAACGTCCTCCGCGAGACGATCTACGTCGACTGGTTCACGACGAACGGCTTCTTCCGTAGCGATCGCAAGATCGTCTACGACGGCAACCTCGGTCGTCCCCCGAAGACGGACGTGGAGTACGAGCCCCCGAACGACCCCGTCACCGGGGCGAAGATCTGGGCCATCCTCCACGACAACCGCGGCGGAACGGTGTGGCGGGAGTTCCCGCTCGAGATCCAGTGACATGTCCACTCATCGCCTGGCCAGGAACGTCCTCACGAGCGAGGCGGAGCTCCGTGGGGTGATCGGCGGGACGAGCGCGATGAACGACGGCGGCCCCAACTCGAAGATCGCCCACCGGCTGAACCGCCTCACGCGCCGCTTCATCGAGGAGTCGCCGTTCCTCTGCCTCGCGACCGCCGACGCGGAGGGCAACTGCGACGTGAGCCCGCGCGGCGACCCGCGCGGCTTCGTGCGTATCCTCGACGACCGCACCCTCCTCGTCCCCGAGCGGCCCGGCAACCGCATCGCCGACTCGCTGCGGAACATCCTCGAGAACCCGCACGTCGGGCTCCTCTTCATCATCCCCGGCGTCGGCGAGACCTTCCGCGTGAACGGCCGCGCCACGCTCACCACGGACGTGGAGCTCCTCGCGCCGAGCATGGTCGAGGAGAAGATGCCGCTCCTGGGCATCCTCGTCGACATCGATGCATGTTACACACAGTGCTCGAAGGCCTTCCTTCGCTCGGACCTCTGGAACCCGGCGAAGCACATGGATCGGAAGGCGCTGCCGTCGAACGGTCAGATCTTGAACGAGCTGCACGGCATCGACGCCGACGAGTACGACCGCGCCCGAGCGGAGCGCTACGCCCGCCGCGAGCGCTTCTATTGAGCGCGGCGTGAGGAGCGGGGGATCCATGATCACGTTCCTCGCGGCCGTAAAATTCCGGGGGGTTCCGCGCCGCCGGGTGGCCGGCGTGGCCGGCACACATCTCGCTACATACGCCCCATGCGCTGGGCTCCCGTCGTTCTGACCGCGTTCCTCCTGGCCGCCTGCGCGCCTTCGCCGACCGAGGACGAGGCGCCCCCCGACGCCGACGAGGCCGCCCTCGCGAGCGATCCCTCGGCGGACCTCCTCGGCATGAGCGTCGATCAGTGGAAGCAGCGCTTCCGCGAGCGCGTCGCGAAGTGGAGCTCGATCGATGCGCGCACGGAGTCCGGCGCGATCAGCGGCATCGACTACGCGTTCATCCCGGCGAAGGGCGCCGCGAAGAATCTCGTCATCATGAACTCGGGCATCCACGGCGTCGAGGCGCCGGCGGGCGTCGTCTTCGAAGACCTCCTGATGAACGAGTGCGCGCCCGGCATCGACCGCGCGTCGACCGCGTTCCTCGTCATCCACGTGATGAACCCCTACGGCGCCCGCAACGGTCGTCGCTTCAACGAGAACAACGTCGACCTCAATCGCAACTCGTTCGACCCGAACGTCCCCTTCCCCGGCGCGAGCATCGAGAACCCGGAGTACGAAGCCCTCCGTCCCGTGGTCGAGAACCGGATGAGCGTCGTCGACTTCCTGAAGGCCGGCGTCGTCCACGGCGAGGCCGAGATGACGAAGGCGCTCTCCGGCCAGTACGAGCATCCGAAGGGCATCTACTACGGCGGCAGCGAGGTGCAGCCGGAGGTCCTGGCCGTCCAGACGATCATCGAGAAGTACGCCGGGCCGTTCACCAACGTCGCCTTCATCGATGTCCACACCGGACTATCGAAGGCGTGGCTCGGCCTCTTCACGACGAACAGCGGCGTGAATCAGGTGATGAACAATCCGCTCCCGGCCGACGCGAGCGCGGAGCTGAAGACCGCCTTCCAGCACGAGAACGAGCTCCTCGCGCGGATGTTCCCCGAAGGCGAATGCGATGGAGTCTGCGTGGTGCAGCAGACCGGGGACGGCGACGGAGAAGACTCGACGAATTTCGTCACCACGGGCGATATCACGCAGTGGGTCCAGACGAAATACGCCGACAAGCGACTTCATGGGACGGTCCTCTCCGTGACGGCGGAGGTCTCGACCGACGCGCCGGGCGCCGTCCTCGAGACCCTCGCGGACGAGAACTACTGCTACTGGAACCGCACGTCCTCGAGCTGCGGCGAAGCCCGATACGCGAAGGACGTCTCCGCCCTTCGCGAGAGCTTCAATCCCTCGCGCGCGAGCTGGCGCCGCCACGTGATGACGGCGGGCCGTCAGATGTGCAAGGCGATCACGCGCTTCGCCACGGAATAGCTACTTCGAGGCGATCGTCTGGCAGTCGATCTCGCCCTGCGGCGCGTCCGGCGTGTCCGGCGGCTCACCCGCGACGTGCGGCTTCACCGACGGGTCCATCTCGCCGATGCGCTTGTTGATCCAGAGGATCTGATACGCGCGGGCGGGGAGCGGCTCGAAGTTCTTCGAGCACGAGTAGTTGTTGAAGTGGACGCTCACCATCCAGAACTTCGTCTTGAGCCGCTTGATGACGTCGACGAAGCGCTGCTCGCCCACGCCGTGGAACTCGCCGACGAGCGTGTCGATGCGGTCGAACACGTCGTCCGACGTCGCGGTGAGCGACTCCCACTCGGCGCCTTCGACGTCGATCTTCACGACGAGGTGCTTCTTCTCGCCGTCGCCGTTCTTCTTGAGCTGATTCGCGATCGTGTCGAACGGCTTCGGACCGCCGCCGCCGCCCGGCTTGGACTCGGTTTTGTTGCCGACGCACTCGTCGTGATAGACGAACTTGCCGCCGTCGCACTTCGGCCGCTCCGGCGTGAAGCAGTCGTACTGGTGAACGGGGAGCTGGAACTCCTTCGAGAGCTGGCAGCCCCAGTTGTCTTCGCGGTCGATGCCGTACGAGTAGAGCGCCTCGACCCCCTTGAGGAGGTTCGCGCACATCAGATAGCCGCCGTCGTTGGCGCTGCCATACCGCTTCAGCTCGCAGTTCTTGAGACCGACGGGCTTCAGCTCCTCCGCGAGCGCCACGCGGGCCGGACGCGAGCCGCCGTTCGGACCACATGCGGCCGCCATGACTCCGAGAAACCCCACGAAGGAGCCGAACTTCGAGATACGAGAAGCGCGGGCGGTAACCATCGCCTCGCGGTGTAGGCGAGGTGCGCCCGCGCCTCAACTTCTTTAGGTTCAAGGGTGCCCCGCGTGATGCGGGATCGGCGCGGTCGAGTGCGTCGGTACGGTGGGCCGGTTCTTGAAGATCTTCCCGCGGATGTTGCCCGTGACGACGTAGAAGCACGGGACGACGACGAGGGAGAGGACGGTCGAGACGATGAGGCCGCCGAGGACCGCCGCCGCCATGGGGCTGCGCGTCTCGGTCCCAGGGCCGAGGCCGAGGATGGGCGGCACCGCCGACATCATGGTCGCGACGGTGGTCATGAGGATGGGGCGAAGCCGCAGCGGCGCGCCCTTCTGCATCGACTCGCGTGGCCCGGTGCCCTCGTGCTCGCGCACCTGCTCGGCGTACTCCACGAGGAGGATGGAGTTCTTCTTCACGATGCCCATGAGGAGCAGGAGACCGATCATGGAGAAGAGGTTGAGCGTCTTGCCCGTCACGACGAGACCGAGGACGGCGCCGCAGAGCGCGAGCGGCAGGATCGTGAGCACGGTGACCGGGTGCAGGAACGAGTTGAACTGACTCGCGAGGACCATGTACGCGACCATGATCCCGATGAGCACCGCGAACCAGAGGCCGCTCGTCGTCTCCTCGAGCTGAGAGGCCTGGCCGCCCGGCGCCACACGGAGACCGAGCGGGAGGGTCTTCGCCAGCTCGTAGACCTTCGCCATCGCCTCCTGCTGCGAGTGGCCCGCGCCTACGTTGCCCTTGATACTGATGGCGCGCTCGCGATCGAGGCGGCTGATCGTCTGCAGGACGGGCATCTCCTGCTGCGTCACGACCATCGTGATGGGGATCATCGCGCCGTTGGCGCCACGGAAGGCGGATGAGCCCGAGGTCCTCCGGGCGCACGCGCTGCGAGGCGAGGAGCCTCATGCGAATATCGACGCGACGCCCCGCGGTGGAGAACTTCCCGACCGTTCCGCCGCCGACGAGGGAGCTGATCGTATTTCCGATATCGGAGATGGAGACGCCGAGATCCGTCGCACGGCGGCGATCGGGGACGATCTGCAGCTCCGAGCCGCCGACCTGATAATCGGAGGTGATATCGGCGGCGAAACCGGTCTTCTCGAGCTCCGTCTTGTACATGTCGGCCGCCTTCACGAGCGCGTCCCAGTCCGCGCCTCGAATCGTGAAGTCGACCGGCGAGCCGCCTCCGCTCGTGCCGAAGCCCTGCTGCGACGGGTCCTGGACGGAGCCCTTGAGGCCGGGGATCCCCTGCAGGTCCTTCCGGAGCGCGAGCATGAGCTGCTGCGCGGTCAGCTTTCGCTCGCCCGGCTCCTTCAGCGTGAGGCTCATCTGGCCCGACGTGGTGGAGAGCGTGACGAGCATGTGTTCGATCTCGGGATGCTGCGCGATGCGCGCCTCCGCCTTCGCGAGCATCGGCGCGGCCGCCTCGGGGGTCATGCCCGCCTCGGTGCGCAGGTTCACGTTCAGGCGGCTCTGATCCTGCGACGGGATGAACTCCGTCTTCACCTTGGTGACGAGGAAGCTGCACGCGCCGAGGACCACGACCGCGCCCGCGAGGATCTTCCACGGATGCCCGAGCGCACCGTGGAGCAGCCGCGCATAGCCGCGCTCGAGCCTGCCAAAGCCGGTGTCGACGACGCGGCCGAGCCAGCTCCTGCCCTCGCGCGAGACGTTGAGCATCTGCGCGCAGCGCGCCGGCGCGAGCGTGATGGCCTCGAAATACGAGAGCATGACCGCGACGGACAGCGTCACGCCGAACTGGAAGAAGAACTTGCCGATGACGCCGTTCATGAAGACGACGGGCAAGAAGATGGCGATGACGGCGAGCGTGGCCGCGAGGGCGGCGAAGGTGATCTCCTTCGTGCCGTCCGCCGACGCCTGCACCTTGTCCTTCCCCATCTCCGCATGCCGGTAGATGTTCTCCATGACCATGACCGCATCGTCGACGACGAGACCTACGGCCAGGGACAGGCCGAGCAGCGTGAACGTGTTCAGCGTGAAGCCGACGAAATAGACGACCGCGACCGTGCCGAGGAGCGACATCGGGATCGCCAGGACGACGTTCATCGTGCTCGAGAGCGAGCCGAGGAAGAGCCAGCACACGAACGCGGTCAGCACGACGGCCATGACGAGCTCGAGCTCGAGCTCGTGCACCGACTCGCTGATGAACACGGTGGAGTCGAAGAGCACTTGGACGTCCATGCCCTCGGGCAGGGTCGCCTTGATCTCCTTCACGCGCTCGCGCACGGCGGTGGCGACGGAGACCGCGTTGGTGCCCCGCTGCTTCAGGATGCCCATCGTCTGGATGGGCATCCCGTCGAGACGCGATATCGAGGTCGCGTCCTCGAAGCCGTCCTCGACCATCCCGATGTCCTCGAGATGAACGGCGGGCGTGCCGGGGGTCAGCATTCCCGTCTTGGGGTCGGCGGTCGGCGGCTTGCTCTTCTTGACGACGAGCTTGCGGAACGTGTCGATATCGAGCGCCTCGCCGAGGAGACGGACATCGAGATTGCGCGTCCCCGTGACGATCTGGCCTCCCGGGACGTCGACGTGCTCGGATTTGATGGCGCCCGTGATGTCGCTCGCGACGACGCCTTTCTCGATCATCTTGCTCGCGTCGAGCCAGATACGGACGTTGCGGGGCGGCGAGCCGGAGAGCGTGATCGTGCCGACGCCTTCGACCGTCTGCAGGCGCTCCTGCACCTGGAACTGCGCGACGTCGGCGAGCATCTGCTTCGAAAATGGCCCCGTGACCGCGATCTGGAGGATCGCCTGGTCGTCGGGGTTCGATTTCGAGACGGTCGGGGTCTGGACGTCCTTCGGGAGCGAGCGCTGCGCGGAGGCGACCTTCGCCTGGATGTCCTGCAACGCCAGGTCGACGTTGCGATTCATGTCGAAGGTGACGGTGACGCGGCCGTTGCCGGAGCGCGACTGCGACGATATTTGCTTTACGCCCTCGACCTGCGAGATCGCCTGTTCGAGCGGCTCGACGAGCTCGCGCTCGACCGCGGGCGGCGACGCGCCGGGCCAGGAGATCGAGACCGAGATATTCGGATAATCGACATCGGGGAACTGCGAGATACCGATACGCGTCAGGGCGACGAGCCCGAACAGCATGACGCACGCCATCATCATCCAGGCGAAGACTGGATTCTTGATGGAGGTGTCGGTGATGCTCATGGCGCGACCGAGCCGCCGGGACGCGGTCCGCGGCGTCCGCCGTCATTGCCCTCGGGCCTCCCGCGTCGCACGCCACCATCGCCGCCGCCCGGCGCGTTCTCGTCGAGGATGGGCGCGCCGCCGTCGAGCGTCGTGTACTTCGTCTGCTTCACACGCGCGCCGGGGCTCAGCGCATCGCCGCCGCGGACGACGATCCAGTCGCCGTCCTTCAAGCCATTGCGCACCTCGACGTAGCCGTCCTTCGTGCTCATGCCGATCGTGACGACCTTCTCCGCCGCGATGTCGTTCTCGTCGACGACGTAGACGACGTAGCCGTGGTCCGTCGCGCGCATCGCGCCGCGCGGGATCACGGGCGCATCGCGTGACGCGCCGACGTTGATGGAGACGTCGCAGAAGGCGCCCGGGCGGAGCCAGTATTTCTTGGCGTCGGCCGCGACCTCCGCCGTGACCGCGACCATGTGGCTCGTGGGGTCGGCGGCGCCGGCGACGAGCGTGATCTTCGCGGTGAACGCCTGCTGTGACTCGCGCATCGTGAAGTCCGCGTCCATGCCCGGCTTGAGGCGTGGCGCCTCCTGCGGCTCGATGTTGAAGCGGAGCAGCATCGGATCCTGGCGGAGGAGCGTCGCCATGACGGTGCCGGCGTTGACGTACTGCCCGGTCTCGACGGTGCGCGTCTGGATGACGCCGTCCATGGGCGCGCGTACGGCGGAGTCGCGGAGGTTGAGCTGCGCCGTCTTGAGGTTCTCCTGCGCGACGGCGGTGTCGGCCTTCGCGGTGAGCGTCTTCGTGCGGTAGGTCTCGAGCTCCTCGCCGGGGATGAGGCCCGGATGCGCCTGCATCGCGCCTTCGCGGCGGCTCACCTGCCCCTCGACGTCCTTCTGGTTCGCCTGCGCCTTCTCGAGCGCCGCCTTCGAGCTGTTCACGGAGAGCGCGTAACGCTCGGAGTCGATGATGACGAGCGTCTGCCCGGTCTTGACCTCCTGGCCTTCCGTGAACGCGACCTTGTCGACCACGCCCGCCACGCGCGCCGTGACCTGCACGCGCTCGAAGGCCTCCAGCGTGCCGGGAGCCTGGACGATGTAGTCGACCTTCTGCGCCTTGACGAGGAACGTATCGACCGCGAAGGTCAGGCCGGACGCGTCGCCGCGCATGAATCCGCCCCCGCGACCGCCCTTGCCGGGCGTCTGCTCCGCGGAAGCGCTGTCGTGCTTGCACGCCAGCAGGGGCGCGACCGGCGCGGCCGCGACCGCGACGAAGAGGAGGACCGCACCGCTCCGTATCGGCTTCATTTTGCCGGCTCCGTGTCGTCGATCGGGCCGAGCCCGAGCGCGAATCGCAGCTCGAGATAGGCCTGTTCCATCGTGAGCTTCGCGGACGCTCGCGTGACCTCGGCGTCGAAGGCGCGCTGCACCGAGTCGGTGAGTTCGAGGGCCTTGGCGAGGCCCTGCTTGTAGAGGATCTGCGTCTCCTCCACGCCGCGCTGCGCCACCTGAATGGCCTCATCCGCAATTCGATATTGCTCGCGCGCGGCTCGAAGTGAGATGAGCGCTGACCGGATATCGTTGTCGACGGTGCGCCGCTGGAGCGCCTCGTCGAGCTCCTGGCTCGAGAGCTGCGCGCGCCGCGTGCGCAGATCGGCATATCGCTGGCCGGTATCGAAGATCTGCCAGGAGAGATTCAGGGTGATCGTCTCCGTCGCGCCCTGCTCGGTGGCCAGCGGATCGGGATTCACGCGCACCTGCGCCGAGGCGCCGAGCGAGGGGATCATCCGGTAATAGGGCTCCTTCGCCGACTGGCGGAGCGCCTCGGTCCTCTCGTGCGTGGAGCGGAGATCGGGGCGGCGCTCGAGCGCGGCCTTTATCTGATCATCGGCGCGGGTATCGAACTGCCCCGCGGAGCTCGTCGTCGAATCGGAGCCGCTCAGCGGGGACGGATCGCCGGTGGCGGGCGGGGGAACCCGCTTCGCGATGAGAAAGCTGAGGGCCTGATACGAGGTGGCGAGCCGCCCTTCGGCCTGCGCGACGGAGGTGGCCGCGCTCGAGAGATCGAGCGTCGCGCGTGTCGCGTCGTTGATGCTCGCGAGGCCCGCGCCGGCGCGCGCCTCGGCGTTCGCGAGGTTCTCCTTCGCGCGCCCGAGACGGCGCACCGCCGCTTCGAACACCTTCTCGTTGGCGAGGCACTGGAAGTACGCGCGCGCGGTATCGAAGGCGACGACGCGTCGATCCTGGACGCTTCCCCAGCGCTCGGACTCGAGCGTGTGGCTCGCTTGCGAGTACTGCGGGAACGCGCTCGGCGTGAGGAGCGGCTGCGAGAGCGCGAGCGTACCGGCGGTCGTCCAGTTGCGGCCGGAGCGATCCTCGACCGGGTTGTAGCTCGCGTTCCCGCCCGCGGTGAGCGACGGATAGAATGCGGTCCGCGCCTTGTCGACGGAGCCCGCCGCCTGCTCGACACGGAGCCGAGCCTTCTTCGCGCGCTCGTTGTTCTCGAGCGCGATGCGCACCACTTGCGGGAGCGTGAGCTTCTCCGCGGTGGGGTTGGCGGTGGTGGCCGGAGCGGCCGGAGGCGCGTCGTCCGCGCGCGCCATCTCCGCCCACGAGAGCGCGGGAATCACGAGCGCGAGGACGTGGATCATGCGCATCGCGCGTGAATCCTCGGTGCCGGCACGCACCAGATCAATGGCGTTGTCGCGCCTTCCGACCAGCCGCCGCAGGCCCGCGACGGGATGTCTCATTCCGGCGCCGAGCGCGGTCAGGTTGGGGCGTTCGAAGCGCGCAGGCGCCGGCGGACGACCGCGATGGCGAGAAAACAGAGCGCGAAACCGCCGGCGAGGTCCCGGCGCGGGGTCGACGTCGTCTCGCATCCGGCGGGATCAGCGGGGACGCGATCCTCCTTGCCAGGCGGGTACACCGCGCAGACCGCATCGCGATCGTCATCGGAGAGCTCGCGCAGCGAATCGACGTCACCGTTGCAGCGGTCCGCGTTCTGGCAATAGCGCGCGACCATGATGGAGTTCTCGTCGTTGGAGTGCGCGAGGCCGAGGTAGTGGCCCGCCTCGTGAATCATGACCGACTCGAAGTCGATGCCGTCCTTGCCGTCGAGAGAGAAGTCGTTGTTGGCCGTGTTCACCTCGATGTCGGCGTAGTCGATGTTGCCCGTCACCTCGCCGTAGATCTGGTTCGTGAGGGCGAGCGACTCGTCCGCGTCGGTGTGCGGCCACTCGGTGTCGCGGAAGTAGATGCCGAACGGCGTCGCCGCTTCCTTCTTGTTGAGCGGTTTGTCGGTCGTGATGTCCGCCCCTTCGACGAAGCGCACCGACGTCCGGCCGTCGCGGCACTCGACCTGCTCCCACTTGTCGAACGCGTTACGAACCGCGTCGCGGAGCGCTTCGTTGTCGCCGATCTTCTTCGAGCCCTTCCGGTAGAAGCGGTAGGTGATCGGTAGCTTCTCCCAGACGACGAGCACGCCGCTCTTCACGCAGCCACGCTCGTTCTTCTGGCAATTCTCCGAGCCGACGTCGCAGGTGGTCGTCCGGCAGAAGGCCTCCGCTCCACGGGTGGCCGTGAGCATCCCGATGGCGAGAGCGACAGCGAGGAGGAGGCGGGGCGAAAGCATGGAGATGGGCCGCCCGGGCGGCGAAGCTACCGATGGACGCGATGGGTCCTGCATCCATCGTACCCCTCGACGGAAATCACCCGGAGCCGAAAAATCCAGGGGATTCTTGGTGAGCCTACACGCCCGCAGGGTGGTAGCGAGCGATCCCCCTGATCGGTTTTGCGGCAGCACCCGGCCGACACCAACTGCGCAATTTCACGCGCCTCCCGAGCGGGCGCCATCCAGCTTCGAGCCGCCGGGCGGCCGGCCTGGGTCGTGCACTGTAGGCGGACGTGCTCCGGTTCGCCTCTGCCTCCCTGGTCGCGGTCGGCCTGCTCCTCGCGGGCTGCGGGGACGAGCCGATCCACGACGAGGAGCCCACCGGTCAGGTCAGCGCGCCGCTCGGGGCGAACGCGACCGTCAACGAGGCCATCACGGGAAGCTGCACGACGACGGCGGTGAAGGGCCTCGCGACGCAGCTCGTCGAAGAGATCCAGTGCCTCCGTCCCGGCACGATGAAGCGCATCGACAACGTCGAAGGGCTGAACCTCGGCGAGGCCGTGTTCCCCTACCTCCAGACGCCGGCGGCGGACGCGCTCATGACGGCGCAGAAGGCTCGCAACGTCCCCATCGCGCTCAACTCCGGGCTCCGCACGCTCCCCCAGCAGTTCCTTCTCTATCGCTGGTACAAGACGGGCCGCTGCGGCATCGGTCTCGCGGCGACGCCGGGAACGAGCAACCACGAGTCGGCGATCGCGGTCGACGTGCAGGACAACGCGGCGTGGCGCAGCGCGCTCCAGGGCAAGGGCTTCCGCTGGCTCGGCGCGAGCGATCCGGTTCACTACGACTTCACGGGCAAGGGCGCGGTCGACATCCGTGGCCTCTCCGTCCAGGCCTTCCAGCGCCTGTGGAACCGCAATCACCCCGACGACAAGATCGGCGAGGACGGACAGTACGGCGCAGAGACCGAGAAGCGCCTCGCGACCTCGCCCGCGAACGGCTTCCCGACGGGCGCGAAATGCGACGAGGCCCCCGCGACCACGATGCCGGCGCCGCCGATCACGAGCGTCCCGGAGTCGCCCGACGCGGAAGAGCCCTCCACCACGACTCAGAAGAACAAGAGCGGCAAGGGTGGCGACGAGGACGAAGACGAGGAGGAGCTCCGCATCCGCCAGCGCGCGTCCGGCGCGAACGCTGGGTGCAACCTGCACGGATCGCCCGGCGGCGACTGGGCGCTCCTCATCGTGCTCGGCGCGGTCATGACGGCCGTTCGGCGACGCGCGCGTTGATGCGACGGGCCACGTCCGTCTCGAACGTGGCCGGTGACTCGAGGTAGCTCTTGAACGTCCGCATCGCGCGGCCGAGGTGCCAGCCGTCGACGTAGCGATGATCGATCGTCGCCGTGATCGGAAGCATCGAGCGGATCTCGATCTTGCCGTCGATGACGACCGGCTTCTCGGTCACCGCGCCGACGAGGACGAGGATCGGCACCCGCTCCATCGACGCGATCGGCGCGAAGCCCATGGGGATGCCGAACATCCCGACGCTCGTGATGATGGCGCTGCCGAAGGGCGCGCGCTTCAGGCCGAGGAAATCGATGCTGCGGTCCTTGTCGGCCGTGACGTAGGCCGTGAGCCTCATGGCGATGCGGAGGAGCGGCAGCGGCAGGGCGTCGAGCGCGCCCTTCGACTTTCCGAGCTCCGGATCGTGGCCGGAGCGCATGCGCGCCGCGCGCTCCGCGAGCTCCGCGGCGAGATCGACGACGTCCTTGTGCTCGAGCCGCTCCACCTTGACGCCGGAGAGCTCGCGCCCGCCTTCGACGGCCGCGATGAAGAAGATGTCCGCGCTGTCCCGCTGGATCGTCTCGCCGCCGACGATGCGGACGTTGAGCTCGGGTACGTCGCGGAGCATGAGCGCGACGGCGCGGCCGACGAGGTGCGTCGGCGTCACCTTGTGGCCGAGGGAGCGACAGCCGTCGATGAAGCGGAGCATCGCGGTCGCGTCGATCTCGAGAGCGCCGTAGATCTGCGGATCGCGCGGCTCGCCCCACATCGCGTTGGCGAGCTTCCGCCAGCCGCGGAGCTTCTTGCGCTCGCCCATCACTTCTTCTTCTTCCGCTGGGCCACCGGGATCACGAAGCGCACGGCGGTGAGCTCCTCGTCCACCTTCGCCACCTTGTTGTCGGTGAGCCCGAGGATCCGGCCCGACGTGAGGACCGCGCGCTCGGTGAGGACGTCGTCGCCCTGGAGGCCCTTCGGGTAGACGATCCAGATGCCGCCGTCGTCGACGATCATCTCCTTGATCGACGGCATCTTCTCGAGCTCCTTCTTGTTCTTCGGAACGAAGAAGACGACGTCGAAGTCCTTGCCGCGCGCGGTCTTCGCGACCTTCGCGCCGGAGCCGTCGATCTCCGAGCGGAGGCTCGCATCCATCTTGCCGACGACGCAGACCTTCTTCGTCGCGTCGAGGCCGAGCTTCTCGATGAGCGCCTTCGGGTTCTTGATCTTCTCTTTCCACGCGTCGGCCTTGTTGCCGAGCTCGAGCATCATGAGCCCGCGCGAGGTCTTGAAGTCGAGGAAGCCGCCGTTCGACTCGACGGACATCATCTCCGCGAAGGGGATCGTCATCGTGACGCCACCGCGGAAGATGAGCTCCGTTCCTTCGAGGAGCGCGGTCACCTCGATGATGCGCCCGTCCCAACGCAACGTCGTCTTGCTCTCTTGGCCCATGCTTTTCCTGAGACTACACGAGCGCCCGCAGCGTTTCTCCGGCGGCAACGATCGGTGCCGGAACGTCGTCTTTTCCGCGGCTTTCGCGGTGCTACTTGGCTCCTCGCGAAAGGACTCACCATGAACCGCTTCCTCGTTACCGCTCTCGCCCTCGTCGTCTTCGCTTCCGGCTGCGCCTCCCGGGAGGAGTCGGCGAGCTCCAGCACCTCCGACGTCACGGTCGGCCAGACGCAGGCGGGCGACGTCGTGACCGACGACGCGGGCATGTCGCTCTACACGTTCGACCCGGACACGACGACGGAGTCGACCTGCTACGACGCGTGCGAAGCGCACTGGCCGCCGGCGCTCGTGGCGGCCGAGGACGTGGTCGCCGCTCCGTTCTCCACGACCCTCCGCCGTGACGGCTCCCTCCAGCTCACGCTGAACGGCGACCCGCTCTATCGGTTCGCCGGCGACCACGCGCCGGGCGACATCGACGGTGACGGGCTCGGCGGCGTCTGGCACCTCGCGCGTCCTGTGGCGACGCCGAAGCCGGTCGACGTCACCATGCTCGTCGACACGCTCGACGGACAGGTCATCGCGGACCTCCAGGGCATGTCGCTCTACACCTTCGACGTCGACACGACGACCGAGTCGACCTGCTACGACGCGTGCGAGGCGCACTGGCCCCCGGCGCTCGTCCCGACGGAGGCGACGGGCGCGAAGCTCCCGAAAGGCTACTCGACCACGACGCGACGGGACGGCAGCGTCCAGCTCACGCTCAGCGGCCATCCCCTCTACCTCTTCGCGGGCGACTCCGCCGTCGGCGACATCAACGGCGACGGGCTCGGCGGCGTCTGGCACCTCGCCCGCCCCTAAGACCTATCCCTTGCGCTTGGTCGCCATGAACGTGCCGACCTGGTCGGCGGCGCGCTTCAGGGCGGTCTGATCCTTGTCGCCGGCCATGGTGCGCGCGTCGACGCCGCCCATCTTGATCCCCGTGTCTTCCTTCGTGTTGCCCTTCGCGGTGAAGGCGCCGACCGTCTTCTGCGCCTTCGTGTCGTAGAGCTCGACCTCGAAGACGGCCTCGTAGTCCTTCCCCGCGAGGCCGGCGCCGCCCATGCCGAACTCCTTCACCTCGTCGAGCTTGCCCTTGATCTTGAGCGTGAGGTCGGCGCCCTCGTCCTTCGCCTCGCACACGTGGTGATTGGCGAGGCTGCTCCTGACCTCCGCGATCACGAGCGGCTTGTGCTTCGCGCCGTTCGTCATGCCGTTCTCGTCGAACTCGATCGCGCAGGTCTTGTAGGACGAGAGGTCGGCGACCGTCTTCGTCTCTCCGCTCGAGCCCTTCTCGACGCAGGCTGCGGACAGCAGGAACGGAACCAGCATCGCGAAGATCTTCGTGTTCATTCGTACCCCTCTTGGAGCGCCAGGCTAACCGGCCATTGCGCGTGACCGCCAGCGACTCTACAACCCTGTCGACATGTCGGCGATGACGGCGCACCGGCTGCACTTCGCCTTCACCATCATTTACCACTACCTGTTTCCCCAGCTCACGATGGGGCTCGCTCTCCTCATCGTGATCTTCAAGGTCCTCGCGCTCCGCGGGAACCCGTACGCGGTCGGGGCGGCCAGGTTCTGGGGGCGCGTCTTCGGCCTGACCTTCGTGATGGGGGTCGTGACCGGCATCCCGATCGAATTTCAGATCGGCGCGGGCTGGTCTCGCTTCGCGCAGGCCACGGGCGGCGTGATCGGACAGACGCTCGCGATGGAGGGCGTCTTCGCGTTCTTCCTCGAGTCCTCGTTCCTGTACCTCTTCCTCTTCGGCGAGAAGAAGATGACGCCGCGGCAGCACCTCGGCGCGGCCTGTCTCGTGATGGGAGGATCGTGGCTCTCCGGGTGGTTCATCATCACCACCAACGCGTTCATGCAGCATCCCGTCGGCTACGTGATGCGCGAGAACGGCGTCATCGCCCTCGACTCGCTCGCGACCTACCTCACGAACCCGTGGATCATCGTTCAGTACGCGCACACGATGACGGGGTCCGTCGTCACGGCGTCGTTCGTCGTCGCGTCGATCGGTGCATTTTACACGCTCCTCGACAAGCATCGGGACCACGCCCGCCTCTTCCTCCGCGTGGGGCTGGTGACCGGTGTGGTGGCGGCCGTCATGATGGCGGCGCCGACCGGCGATCTGCAGATGCGGCTCGTCGTGGACCACCAGCCCGCGTCTTTCGCGGCCATGGAGGGCCATTTCCGCACGGAGGACTCGGCCGCGCTGACGATGATCGGTCAGCCCGACATGGACAAGCTCGAGCTCGATAATCCGGTGTCGGTCCCGGGCATGCTCTCCTTCATGACGTACAAGCGCTGGAACGCGCGCGTCGAAGGGCTCACCTCGTTCGATCGGGACACGTGGCCCGACAACGTGCCGCTCCTCTATTTCGCTTATCACGTGATGGTCGGCCTCGGGACCATCTTCATGGCCATCATGGCCGGCGCGGCCGCGCTCTTGCGCAAGGAGCGGCTCTTCCACCGGCGCGCGCGGCCCGTTCTCTGGACCTTGATGCTCTCTGCGCCGCTGCCCTTCATCGCGAATACCGCGGGCTGGATGACGGCCGAGCTCGGACGCCAGCCCTGGCTCGTCTATGGCCTCATGCGCACCGCGCAGGGCTATTCGCACAAGGTCTCGGCGGGCAATAGCCTCTTTACCCTGCTCGGGTTCATGGGCGTTTATGCGCTCTTGAGCATTCTCTTCGCGTTCGTGATGCAGCGGATCATCATCGAAGGTCCCGCCGCCCCCGAGGGGGACAAGCGATGATCGATCTCTGGTTCATCCTGACCTGCGCGATCTTCGCCGCGTACGTCGCGCTCGACGGCTATGACCTCGGCGCCGGCATCGTGTCGCCGTTCGTCGCGAAGACGGATGAAGAGAAGCACGATGTCCTTCACACCATCTTGCCGTTCTGGGACGGCAACGAGGTCTATCTCGTCACCGGCGGCGCCACGCTCTATTTGGCGTTCCCGCGGCTCTTTCCGACCTTCGTGGCCGGCTTTTATTTGCCGGTCATGATCGTGCTCTGGCTGCTCGCGCTCCGCGCCATCGCGATCGAGATGCGCCACAAGCTGAGCCTCCCGCTGTGGAACGATCTGTGGGACGGCGGCTTCTTCTTCTCGAGCCTCCTGCTCGTCCTCTTCTTCGGCGCCGCCATCGGCAACGTCGTGCGGGGGGTGACCGTCGACGAGCAGGGCGAGTTCTTCGCGCCCCTCTGGACCGACTTCGGGGTCGGACGCGAGGTCGGCATCCTCGACTGGTACACCCTCCTCGTCGGCGCGACCGCGGTCGTGCTCATCGCCCGGCATGGCGCGCTCCGGCTCGTCGTGCGCGCCGACAGCGAGAACGTGATCGCGCGCTCGCGCGACGTCGCGGCGCGGCTCCTGCCGCCGGCCGCGATCCTCCCCGCCGTGGCCACGTTCGCCACCTTCCGCATCCAGCCCAACGTGCCCGCCGGGCTCGCGGCACGACCGTGGACCGCGCTCTTCGGCGTGCTCGCCGTGGCCGCCACCGCCTACTCCGCGCGCGCGAAGAGCGAGACGCACCGCTTCCACGCCTCGTCCGCCGCGCTCGTCGGCCTCTTCGCCTGCGCCTGCGTCGGGGTCTATCCCTACGGGCTGCTCGCGCGCGACCCCGCGCTCAGCGTCCTCGCCCGCGACGCCGCCGCCGACTCGTACGGCCTCGGCATCGGCCTGACCTGGTGGCTCCCGGGCATGGCGCTGGTGGTCGCCTACTCGACCTACGCGCACCGTCGCTTCTTCGGCCCCAAACGAAGCTCGATCTCCGGGTAGTCTGGCTCCCAGTGACGTCGGGCAGTAGCGAGCATGCATGGGCGCTCGAGGCGGTGGCACACATCGACGATGGCCTGATGGTCATCGATACGGCGGTCAACATCGTCTACATGAACCGCGCCGCCGAGCGCCTCGTCGGCCCGGACGAGCTCTGGCATCCCACGACCTGGACCGCCGAGCACGGCATCTTCCACCAGGATCGCGTGACGCTCTTCCAGGCAGAGGCGCTCCCGCTCATCGTCGCCGCGCAGTCGCGTCAGCCCCAGCGCGACTACCTCATGTTTGCGCGCACCCGCTCGCGTCCGGAGGGCTTCTACATCGGCGGTAGCGCCATTCCGCTGTACGAGCCGCAGAGCGATCTCTACGGCGCGGTCGTGATCTTCCGCGACGTCACGCAGAGCTTGAAGCGCGAGGCCCAGCTCCAGGAGAGCGAGCGCCAGAAGAAGGCGATCCTCGACAACATCCCGGACATCGCGTGGCTGAAGGATCGCGAAGGCCGCTACATCGGCGTCAATCAGCGCCTCGCCGAGGCCGCGAACCGGGCCCGCCCGGAGGACGTCGTCGGCCTCACCGACCACGACCTCTGGCCCGCCGACCTCGCGGAGGGCTACCGCGCCGACGACGAGGAGGTCATGCGCGAGGGCGGCCACAAGTTCGTCGAGGAGCAGTTCGTCAACCTCGCGACCCAGCAGCGCTACTGGATCGAGACGGTCAAGACGCGCATCGTCGACGACAACGGCAAGGTCCTCGGCACCACCGGCATCGCGCACGACGTCACGGCCCGCAGGCTCGCGCACAAGGAGCTGGAGCGCGCCGTCGAGGAGCGCACCGCGGAGCTGCGCGAGGCGCAAGAGAACCTCGTGCGCCAGGAGCGTCTCGCCGTCCTGGGCCAGCTCGCGGGCGGCGTCGCCCATCAGATCCGCAACCCGCTCGCCGCGATCATGAACGCGTCGTACGTGCTGAAGCGCCATCTCGCGCCGCAGCAGCACTCCGACGTGGGCGCCGCCATACGGATCATCCACGACGAGGTCCGCCACGCGAACATCATCATCACGGGCCTCCTCGACTACGCCCGCGTTCGCGAGCCGGATCGCCATCCGACCTCGCTCGTCGAGCTGCTCGAGCGGATCCTCGGCGCCGACTGGATCCCGGACACGGTGCGCATCACGCGCGAGCTGCCGCCCGGCGACCCGGTCCTGGTGGAGGTCGATGCCGATCAGCTCGCCGGCGCCATCTCGAACCTGGTGCGCAACGCGATCGAGGCCATGCCCGGCGGCGGCGAGCTCCGCGTGGTCCTGGCCCGGGACGGCGGGGAGATCCGGATCGTGGTCGCGGATACGGGCTCCGGAATAAGCCCGCAAGTGCGCCAGCATCTCTTCGAGCCGCTCCACAGCACGAAGCCCATGGGCATCGGGCTCGGGCTCGTCACCGCGCGCCGCTTCGTGGAAGCCCACGGCGGTGCTATCAGGCTCCTCGAGTCGCGCACCGGCGCGTCCTTCGAAATTCGCCTCCCGAGCCACTGATGCGCCTGAAGCTTGCTTATCCCATCGGCGTCGCCGTCTGCATCGTCATCGCTTGCGGTGACTCATCCACCGACTCGCCGAGCACCGGCGGGGACGCAGGCCTGCTCGACGGCACCGTCAGCCGGCCGCTCCCGAGCACGAATCCGCCGCCGCAGGGCGACGACGACACCACGGGCGATGACGACACCATCGGCGACGACGACGACGTGATCGGACCGACGGACGGCGGCAAGGACGCCGCGCCGAAGGACGCCGCCAAGGACGCGCCGGTCGCGCCGCACCGCTACCGCGTGTTCGTGACGAAGGCGCGCTTCTTCGCCGATCTGAAGACCGCCGGCGGCGGTGCGGACGGCCTCGAGGGCGCTGACAACCTGTGCACGAAAGCGGCGACCGACGCGAACCTGGGCGGCGGCACGACGTGGAAGGCATGGGTCTCGACGACGACGAAGAACGCCGGCGAGCGCATCATCGATCGATCGCCGTGGTACCTCGTCGACAAGTCGACCGTGGTCTTCAAGGACTTCACAGGCCTCTCCTCGCCGCCGCTGCACAAGATCGACCAGAACGAGACTGGAGGCACCGCGCTCACGGGCAGCGGTCCGCTCACCAATCGCGTGTGGACCGGCACGACGAACGGCGGCGTGCTCACGCCGGGCAAGAACTGCAACGACTGGGCGGACGAGACGCAGGGCAAGGGCGTCGCGGGCGCGTACGTCGAGCCCGCCGGCTCGACCACGGCCGCCAACTGGACGCGCTATGCGCTCCAGCCCGACGAGTCGTGCGTCGCGGACGGCGGCAAGCCGTGGCCGATCTACTGCTTCGAGCAGTGACCACGGCTCGCACGCGATCCGCCTCGCGCCCCCGGGATCTCGCGGAGTTTCCGCGCCTCGACGGGCGGCACGGCGCCTGCTCGTCGGGTCGCCATGAACTACATCTCCCTTCATCTTCGTTCGGCGCTCGGACTCGGCCTGCTCGCTCTCGTCGCCGGCTGCGCCGACGACGCGCGCGCCCCGTCCACCGCGAGCGACGACCTGAGCGACCAGGAGCTCCACTTCACGAGCTCCACGCTCCCGCCGTTCCGCGATCTCCGGCTCGACACCGCCCCGGACGCGTCGATGGTCGCCAGCTACGTGGATGTCGAGGACAACCTGGTCGTCGCGCGCTCGAAGGATCATGGCGTCCACTGGACGACGATGAGCACGATCCGCCATGTCGGCCGCGGCGCGCGAATCGTGGCCGCGCCGAGCAACGCGAACGTCCTCTATCTCACGCGCGTCGGCTACTACTCGTGGGGCGGCGCGCCCGCGGATCCGAAGCAGCCGGGCGATCTCGAGGGGCTCTTCCTCCGCAGCGAGGACGGCGGCAAGACCTGGCAGAATCGCACCGCCTCCCTCCCCGCGGTCTCGCAGGGCCTCGGGTTCGATACGCTCGACATCAACCCCACCAACGACCAGCATCTCGTCACCGCCAACTGCGAGGGTGTTCAGAAGAGCCTCGACGGCGGCCAGAGCTGGAGCGCCATTCCCGGCAGCAAGCAAGCCCTGGGCGACTGCAACTCCTCCGATCTGTTCCGCGGGATCAACGACCGCAAGACGATCTACACGCTCTCCAGCGTCGGTGAGGGCGGCGGCTCCGTGATGATGCGCAGCATCGATGACGGCGCGACCTGGCAGGTCGCCGCGATGAACGTCGACGCCGACTACATGATCGGCCTGCGCGGCCTCGTCGTTCATCCGGACGACGCGCGGCACGTCTACCTCACCGACATGAACGGCTTCTACTCGTCCGCGAACGGCGGGGACCAGTTCCATCAGCACACGCGAAACCTCGGCGCGGACCCGAGCAACGTGGCGGTGAACCCGTCGAACGGCGCCCTCTACATCAGCGCCGGCGACACGATCTATCGCTGGACCCCCGGGGCCGAGCCGCAGAACGGCCACTGGTCGGCCGTCGCGCAGATCCCGAACGCCAGGCTCGGCGAGCCGAAGATCGCAGACGGAAACCTCTACGTCACGACCGACACGCAGCTCCTGATCGCGCCGCTCTGAGCCGCGTCGGCTGCCGAGCCGAGCCGGCGGCGCGGCCTGCGCGCGACAAACTCCCTCCGCTGCCGGCGAGACCAGCTTAGACTGCCGCCCGCCATGCGCCGAGGTCACGTCGTTCTCGCCCTTCCTCTCTTCCTCATGCTCGCGGCCTGCGCGAGCAAGGCGCCGCCCGCGAAGGGGCCCGCGCTCGAGAAGCTTCCGCCGCCGGAGCCACCAGCGCCCCCGACGGTCGTGCAGCGCGTTCCCTCGAAGGAGATGGCGGCGCACTTCCCCTTCAAGGACGAGGAGATCACGACCCTCGCGTACTCCGATCTCGCCTTCCTCACGCAGCCCGACGCGGTGAGCGCGCTCTCGGGCGGCCTCGCCGCGGTGGCGAGCGAGCTCGGTGGCGTCGACAAGGCGTGCGTCGACGCCATCGTGGGCGGCGCGAAGGAGCTCCTCATCGCGGGCACGGCCCAGCGCCAGTGGGTGGTGGTGCTCAAGGTGCCGGGCCACAAGCTCGAGTCGGTCTGCGCGCCGAAGACGGGCGAATCCGAGACGATCGAGGGCACGACGAAGGCGTGGCGTTATCCGGAGCGCGGCCGCAGCTGCGCGACGACGGCCGACTGGCTCGCGTGCGGCGCGCCCGATCTCGTGAAGCGCTCGCTGGCGGCGCAGAACGAGCCCACGATCCCGGTCGGCCTCAATCCGAACGAGATCGTCACCCTCGACGACCGGGACTCCGACAAGGACATGAAGGTCTCGGTCGCATCGCTTCCGGATCGCCTCGAGGCGCGTGTCGAGCTGAACTTCGACACGGACGAGCGCCCGCGCGCCATCCACGAGCTCGCGGCGCACGCGAGCGAGGGCGTCGCCGGCTTCAACACCACGTTCAAGACGACGGACGCCGAGAAGAAGCTGGTCGAGCAGATCGCGAACGGCGTCGTCGCGAGCCATCGCGGCACGCGCGCAAATCTCCGCGTCGACCTCGCGGGCACTCCCGCGGAGCAGGGAGCGCGTCTGGGCACGTTCCTCTCGCTCCTCGGCAAGGTCGCGGTCCGCGAGCGCAACGAGATGCGTCAGGTCTTCGTGGAGCGTCATCTCCAGTCGATCGCCGAGCAGATCGTGAAGAACTGGGACGCGAAGGACGCGAAGCTCCCGTTCGGCGACAAGAGGCTGGTCTCGATGCCGCCGGTCCCGAAGGAGGTCCCGAAGGGCCAGCCGGTCACGACGGCGGAGGCCGACTGGAAGGCGTGGAAGACGATGCCTCACCTGACGACCCCGTCGTACTGGCAATTCGAGATCAAGGCGGCCCCTGATGGCCAGACGGCCGACCTCATCGCCCGCGGCGACACGAACGGCGACGGCAAGCAGTCGACCTTCAAGCTCCACATCCGCGTCGACAAGTCGTCGAAGCAGCTCATGATCGAGCCGAAGGTCGACGCCACCGACCCCGACGAGTAGCCCGCCAGAACGACGCCCCCTGGTAGCAAGGGCGAGAGCAATCCGTCATCGCCCTGTCGCCCAGCGCGACCGGCATCTTGTCGCGGGCAACCGCGCGCGCAGGCGCCGGAGTGGGTGCCTGCGCGGAGGTGGAGGGTGACTATCGGGGATGAGGATTATCTGAAACCCGAAACTTGGGCCGTCGATTCTGCCACCTGATACGGGAGCAGATCATGGCTAGGAAGAGCAAGTTCTCGGAGGCGCAGATCCTCGGCGCCATCAAAGAGATCGAGGGCGGGAAGTCGGCCGCGGAGACGGCGCGGAAGATGGGGGTCAGTTACGAGACCATGAATCGCTGGAAGCAGAAGTTCAGCGGCATGACGGTCTCCGACGTCAAAGAGAAGAAGCGTCTCGAGGATGCGAACACGCGGCTTCGTCGATTGGTCGCGCAGTTCGCGCTCGAAATCAGCGCGATGAAGGAGGCCCTGGGAAAAAGCTGGTGACCACCTCCGTGCGACTGGAGGCGGTCGTTCTGTTGCAGTCGCGTGGCGTGAGCGAGCGGCGTGCGTGCAAGCTCGTAAAGCTGAATCGCTCGACGTGGCAGTACGAGAGCATCCGCGTCGACGACCCGGTGCTGATTGCCCGTTTCCGCGAGCTCGCCGGAGGAAGAAGCGTAAGGACCGCATCACGCGTCCGGCGCCGCCTCCGGCCGCCACGCGTCCCAACGAGCGCTGGTCGATGGACTTCGTTCACGACTCCAACTAGAACGGCCGCACGTTCCGTACGTTCAACGTGGTCGACGCGTACACGCGCGAGTGCCACGCGATTGAGGTCGATACGTCTTTGCCGGCCCGTCGCGTCGTTGCGGTCCTCGACCGTCTGGTTTGGGCGCACGGCATTCCTGAATCTCTCCGCGTCGACAATGGCCCGGAATTCATTTCGACGACGCTCGACGAATGGGCGGCGACGCACGGCGTAAAACTGGATTTCATTCAGCCCGGCAAGCCGACCAGAACGCGCACGTCGAGAGCTTCAACGGCCGCTTCCGCGATGAGTGCCTTTCGCAGAATCGATTCCCGACTCTTCCTCGCGCGAAGGTAGAGATCGAGCTCTATCGCTTGGACTACAACCGCCAACGCCCTCACAGCTCTCTCGGCTGCCAGACGCCGGAGGCCTTCGGCGTAGTCGCTCGCCGCGAGATGCCGCCTTCGGCGTGGGCTGCCGCCGCTTTTATCTAGGGACGAGTCGCAGAGGTCAACGGCCACCCTTGACCAAACGCATTAGTCGACTAAGAGCCATTTCAAGAAGTCAAAGAAGTAGGAATCGTCGGCCCATGTTTGGGTGTCAGGTCACCACGACCTCGCGATCGAGCCGGTCACTTCATACGTACTATGAAATCCGCCCTATCAGGCGCAACAGCTCGCGCATCGCCTCAAGCGTACCAACATGGCTAGTCGCAACGCTTTCAACATAAGTGCACCGCGGCACCCGAAAGTTCTCCGAGATCCAGCTCATCGGCACAACCTCCGCTAGGTCCCGCTTGTTCGCCTGAAAAACGATCGGCTTGCGGTCGATGTCGACTCCGCGGGAAGCCAGGTCTCGACGAAGTTTCTCACGATGGTAGAGGTTCGCAGACTCCCGTCCGATTCGACAGTCGATCACGAATACGAGGCCATCAGCCTCCGCCGCTCGATCGATTTCCCAAGCAATTGACGGATGGCAATCCGCTCGGGTCGGATCATATCCGTCGTCCATTCCTCGACGACTCGCAATCGCCAACTGCAAGTGCACCACATCACCGTTCGACCTCGGCAGTGCGAAATCATTCTGCTCGGTCAACAACCGGGTCTCGGGTGCGGGAATAGGTTGCTGCGCGCGCGTCAGCATCGATATGACAGAGGTGAGCTTCCCTCCTAGTCCACAGCCGACATAAGCAATTCTCGAAATCGAGGTGTCCACCTAGAGACCATCTCCAGGCAAAGGCGAACCGACGATCGGCGGATACGGACTTCTGCTTATCAGTACGTCCGAATTACCAACAATCGCCTTCTGCCACGCGTCGGCCGACGGAAAGCTCTGGTTGAGGAGCGGATCGAGCACCTCTCCACTCTTCATCTCGACCGCGACGTGAGCCTCCCAGGTCTTGGGAAGATCTCCCGTTGTCGGAAGGCGCGTCGCGTTCTTGGGCGCCATCTCCAGGAGCTGTCCCTCACCTTGCTGTCCGATTAGCGTCTGCGAAAGGATCCTGCAATCCCCTCCTGGGCAAGCGCTCCTCGCCTGCGACATGGGACATGCCCCACCGCCGCCACTCCCTCCACCTCCGGGTGGTTTCGGCGCTCTTAGAAACTTGCCAAGGCCCGGGATCCGACTCGCGGCCTCTTCGAGAACGCCCCTAAAAAGCCTGCCCGGTCCTGGGCATCGTCGTCGAGGTCCAGCTCGAGCTGAAGGACGACGACCGGAAGTTCTTCTCCTGGCCCGTGTACGTCGCCAACCTTCGCGCGCGCCTCAAGTGCCCCACCTGCGTCCTCGTCGTCACGCCCAGCGAGACCGTTGCGACGCGGGCGCAGAGGCCGATACCGCTTGGGCCCGGCTCGTCGGTGACGCCGCTCGTTGTCGGGCCGAGCGCGGTACCCGTCGTCTCCGATGTCGACGAGGCCAGACGCGATCCGGAGCTCGCGGTACTCTCCGCGATGGCGCACGGCGGCGGTGCACCGGATGTCGCCGTTCCCATCGCGACGGCCGCCCTCGCCGCCGCCGCGGGACTCGAGGACGATCGCGCGCTACTCTATTCGGACCTGATTCGTGTCTCGCTCGGCGAAGCCGCGCGTCGGGCCTTCGAGGACATCATGGCCAACGGCAACTACGAGTATCAAAGCGATTTCCACAAGAAGGCGGACGCCGCGGGGCGCCTCAAGTGGGAGGCGAAAGCCCTGCTGCTCTTCCTCGAGTCGCGAAGCATCACCGTTTCCGACGAGCAGCGCGCACGCATTGACGCATGCACCGATCCGACCACCCTCGAGACATGGATCCGCAAAGCGGCATCCGTTGCCTCTGCCGACGAGCTCTTCGCCGACTGACGCGGGCTCGTCACGCATTCACGGCGTCCTCGTCCTCGTCGACAGCTTCGGCAGCTAAAGAGGAAAGTAGCTCGGCGGCTTCGTCCGCCCGGTCCTCGCTCTCCGGCGCCACCGTCTTCGCGAGCCGCGCGTCCGTGCGCGGCCGAAGGCGCGCCGCTCTGAACGGGTTCTGCACACCGAAACCCTCGAATCCAAACACAAGATGGACGGCAGCGTCGACGCGACAATGGACGCAACTGCCCCCGCCCTGAGAGCCGAAGGGACGGCATGACCGCCCCTCGAGAGATCTTGCCGGGGCGGACGTACTTGATCACGCGGCGTTGCTCGCAGCGTCAGTTCTTGCTGCGGCCCGACAAAAAGACCAACGGCGTCTTCGCCTACTGCCTCGCCGAGGCCGCGAAGCGCCATAGGATCCAGCTCATCGCGTGGATTGCCATGTCGAATCATTTCCACGCCGTCGTGCACGATCCCGACGACTGCCTCCCCGCGTTCCTCACGCGCCTCCACGCGATGCTCGCGCGCTGCCTCAACGTTCGCTGGAGCCGATGGGAGAATCTCTGGTCGAGCGAGCCGACCTGCGACACCTTCCTCGCCACCCCCGACGCGGTGTTCGAGAAGGTTTGCTACGTCCTCGCCAATCCCGTCGCAGATCACTTGGTCGATCGCCTCGTCGACCGGCCCGGCATGACCTCGCTTCATCATCTCGACGTTCGACGCACCGTCCATGACCGCCCGGACTTCTTCTTCGACCCGGACGGGGCGTCGCCTTCCGCGTCGCCTACCACGCGGCGCGCCTACGCTTCGCCGCCGGCGAGCATCGCGTGCTCTTTCCCGCCGGCACCTATCACCTCCGCCACCATGCCGCCGCGCGCTGCGAGCCGTTCCCAACGCTCACCGCCGCCTAGCTCGTAAGTTCTCGCCCTGCCCCGTCGTGACGTCGTCGAGCGGGCGGGGTAGGCGCCGCCGCGTTCAGCTCGCCGTGACGGCCGCGAACTCGTGAGACAGGAGAATCTCGCCGCGGGCGTCGGCGAGCGCGGCCTCGCGGAGGTAGCGCGCGGGGTCCACGCCGACGAGCTTCGCGGTCTCGAGCAGCGTGTAGAAGATGGGTAACCGCTGCTTGAGAGGCCCCTCAAGCAGCGGATACGAAGATGGCGGCGACCTCTGTGCGTAACTCCTCGCCACGCCCCGTCCTGACGGGGACCGGCGCGTGAGCTAGGCGGGCGGCGCGTCGGCGAACTCGTGAGGGAGCAGCACCTCGCCGCGCGCGTCAGCGAGGGCGGCCTCGCGGAGGTAGCGCGCCGGGTCGACGCCGCAGAGCTTCGCGGTCTCGAGGAGCGTGTAGAAGACGGCCGCCACCTCCGTCCCTCGCTTCGACTTCGACCCGAAGTGATTTCGTCGGCCGACCACCGGACCTCGGATGGCGCGCTCGGTCGCATTGTTGTCGAGGGGGATCCGCGCGTCCTCGAGGAAGCGCGAGCCGATCCCAGTTCGCGATCACGTACGCCGCCGCGTTGCCGATCGAGAGCGTCTTTAAGCGTGGCCTGGTTCCAGAGCCACGTCTTCATCGTGGCGATGACCTTCGCGCTCTCCGTTCGCCGGAGCTCGGCCACCTTCTCCCGGTCGCCCTCCGCGCGCTCGTCGATGTCGTAGAGTTCGCCGATCCACTTCATGGCCAGGTTGGCCTCGGGATGATCGGGAGCAGCCTCCTCGAACTTCCTGAAGACGTGCGCCCAGCAGCCCGCCAGCGCGATGCTCGTTGCCGCGTGCACCCGCCTCGTGCGTCTTGAGCGCATCGCAGACGATCACGCCGTGGTAGGCGCCCATGAGCGACTTGAACGTGTCCGCTCCTTGTCGTCTCGGATGCGATGCACGACGGCGCGGGGCCCCGTGAGGCACCACATCTGCCATGGCTTCTCGGCTCGCCGTCGAGCCGTGGCCAGCTCGTCTGGTCGAGACCGACGACGGCTCGGCGAGCAGTCGCGCGAGCAGGGCGCGCGACGCCGACCCCGAGGCGCCGACCGAGTCCGTTCAGCAGATCCCAGAGCGTCTGCGACGTGACCTCTGCGCCGTGCCGCTTCAGGATCCGGTCCTGACGCGCGAGCGGAACGTGGTCGAGGTACTTGTCGACGGCGATCTTGATCGCGAAGTCGAGCGGGTACCGGCTGCCTGGTGTGGCCCGCTCCGGTCCGGGGGCCGTCTCGACGCAGCCACTGCAACGGCACGTGTACTTCTGCTGCTTCACCGAGACGACGCGATAGCTGACCTCGATGACGTCGATCATCTCCGACGTCGAACTGCCCCTTCATCGGCGACAGTTCGCCGCCGCAGCTCGGACACGTCTTGTCGGCGTCATCGAGCTTGAAGATCTCCTCGACGACCGGCAGCTTCGGCTGCTCAGTGTTGCCGAACTTCTCGCGAGGCTTCTTCGGCTTCTTCTTGCCGCCGCCGAGCGCCTCGATCTGCGCGGCCACCTGCTGCGACTGCCGCGTGAGCTGCTCGACCAACGCGAGCTTCTCTTGCAGCTCCTGGTCGTTGCCCTTCAACGCGCCGAGCCCGCGGCTTGCGCCGAGAGCACGCGAAGCAGCTGCCTCGATCTGCACCTGCTGGGCGAGTGCGACGCGGCGGAGTTGCTCGATGTCTGTCTCGCGCCGCAGATCCACGAGCTTCACTCTATGCACGAGCGCGCGCGTGTCGATCCCCTCGAGCGTCCCTTTCGGATCTCACGCGCCAAGCGACGCAGGCACGACGACGGCGGGAGAGCTTGCGGTGGCCGACGAGCTCGCAGCCCTCGATGAAGAGCGCGAGCTCGCTCGCCGTGAGCGTCGCCACATCGTGGTCGTCGCGCCAAAGCGATGCGAACTGACCGCGCTCGAGCCGCTTCTGGAAGATGCAGAGCCCGGTCCTGTCCCACACGAGAACTTTGCAGCCCTTCCGCCTCGCGTTGACGAACAAGAAGAGATCGCCGGAGAGCGGGTCGCGACCGAGCCCCTGCTTCACGAGACCAAAGAGACCGTCGTAGCCCTTGCGGAGGTCGACGGGCTCGGGGTACGCGTAGACGCGTACCGAGCGGCTGGTCCCGAGGATCATCCGACAACTCGAAGGAGCGCGATCACGTCGTCGATCGTCGCGCCCTCCACGCGGAGCCCACTGCGCGTGACGATGGCGAGCGGCGTCGACGCTCGCTCGGCGACCACCTCGACGGGACGTGGCAGCGAGCGCGGTCGGCGCGGTCGCCGCTTCGCCTGACACCATCGGCGGACAGTCTCGAACCGCGCGCCGAGCTCTGTCGCGATTGCTGCCCAGCTACGTCCTTGCGAACGTCGCTCCGCCGCGAACGCCACGATCCGCTCGCGGAGCGCTCGGTCGTACCGCTTCCCACGTCCGCGCTCCTGCGCCGCGAGCTCCTGCTTCAGCCGTCGTGCCTCGTGCGTCGTCATGCCCGCACGCGAACACGAGCTCGCGACCTACGTCACGACGGGGCGCGGCGAGAACTTACCCTAGCTCTCCTTCCAAGAATCGCGCGGTTCAAGGCCCTCGTGCGTCCGCTGCTCTGCGGATCGCGTGAAGGCCGACGTGCGTCCTACGGACGCCGTCGCGAATGCCTGCGATGACGCCCGAGTCGTCGGAAGGCTGTTTCCTTCAAGCCCACCCCTCCCGCTATCCCATCGTCGTCGGGGCAGACCCTCGGTCTGGATCGCTCCGGTCTGGATCGCTCCAGGATCGCTCCAAGCATTACCCTCGGTCCGGATCGCCGCGGTCCGGATCGCCGAAGAAGACACGCAAGCGCTGAGGAAGCCTTCCGCCGCGCGACACGATTCGTCGTGGTGGTGACCTAAGCGGAGCAAACTCGCGAATCACCTCAGACTGCGATCGACCATGCGAGCTCTCAAGTATTAGAGCGCTTCCGACGCCAGGCAGCGTACTTCACGAAGAGCTGTTGGAGCGCATCCTGTCTCGCATTCCGAATGATGAGGTACCTTTCGAGAAGCTCAAATACTCCCTCGATTTCCTTTGTCGCGTCGTGCTCTCTACCTTTTCGTACCACCGAGAGAGCAAGAGCAGACCATGCGAGGCTGCTAACCTCGCCCGCTTCCATCTCGAGCCATTCACGAAAGCCGACGAGAAGGCCGCCGCTGGTCGCAAGATCGTAGCCTTGGATCAGCGCCGTCACCGTTTCGAACGTTGGAGATTGGATGTACATCCCAGCCCGTCGTCGGACATTCTCGAGAGGTGGAGGAAGAACGCTAGTCGGTGACATAGGTTAGAAGCCAAAGTCGATTGCGTCCGGATGGTCCCAAATGTATTCGGGTATCGAGAGTCCTCGAACTCCAGTGTAAGCGTCATAGGCGCGCCCATCTTGAACAACTACGTCGTGATACGTCCAAGCGGTGGACTGATTGCGATAGCCACCAAGGACAGGCGCCCCGTCCTTCGGAGTGATGGTGACTCGTTGAGCGCCGGCTTCCGCTCCTCCGAGATGCTTCTCGATCTGATTTGCAGCTTGTGTGCATGCACCTGCAGTCTTGGGATTAGCAAGGTCCGTCTTTAGGTTTCTGGGCTTCCAACGAGGACCAATTCGGAGAGCACCACTTTCATCACGAACAACTTCGGCCAAGAACTTGCCAAATCCTGGCAATCGCTCCGCTGCCGCCTCAAGCGCCATCCCTGCAATCGATGGCCCCGGAACCGAAGCCATCATACCAAGGATGTCCGCAGGTGCTCCAGAGGTGTCCGATGGAGCAGCAGCCCCCATCCCAAGAATGACAATCGCGGCACCGGCTGCGACGCACCACGGACAGTTGCCAGTTGGGTCCGCATAGCGCACCGGATTCTGCCCCGGCCACCCCCAGAGCGTGCTCCTCGGGTCGTGGTACCCGAGCTCGTCGATGGAGAGGAAGCTCCCCAGCTCCGGCACCCACTGCCTGGCGCGCATGTCGTAGACCTCGACGCCACCGAAGTGCTGGAGGGGCCGTCCCTTCCATCGAAGGGAGATCTCGGGGACCGGCTGCAAGAACCCGAAGGAGGTGGTGTCCTCGAGCTGCATGCCGAAGGCGGTGTATCGGAAGCCGCCGAAGTCTTCGCCGCTTTGGCCGCGGACGCGGCGGACGTTTCCGGTGAGGTCGACCTCGAAGTAGACGACGTTGTAGTCCGACCCGAGCGTCGGCGGACTGGTCGTAGTGTTGACCTTGTAGTCGAAGCTCGTGAGCCGGAGGGGGTGGTCGACGCCGTCGAAGAGCCAGCGCTGGATGGGGGTGTCGAGGTGCTGGCCGAGAACGTGACGATGGCGCATCACGCCGACGGCGTTCGCCCCCTCGTAAACGTACGCCTGAAGGGCGCTCGGTGTGCTCACCCAGGCGCGGCGCCGCTGCGTGTCGACCGCGAAGCGTGCGTCCAGCGTCGGGCCGCTGCCGACGTCGCGGAGGTAGCCGTCGCGGCTGAACGTGAGCGGCGTGTTTCGAAGCAGAGTGACGCGGCCGCCACGGTCGAGGGTGACGGGGGCTCCGTTGAGGGTCGCGGGCACCGCGGCGTCCGCCATGCCCCCTCCGTCGAGACGAGGACGCTGCGCATCGAGCGCGACACCGGCGTTCGTGGCGAGCGCGCCGAGCGAGTTGTACGCGTAGCTCTCCACCCCGCCCGTCGAGCGCGTCACCGTCTTCACGCGGTCGAGCCCGTCGACCTCGATGGTCTCCGTCCCCTCCGGATCGGAGAGCGACACCACGTTGCCCACCGCGTCGTAGCTCGCGCCGTAGCAGCGGTCGGAGATCCCCGGTCGGGTCGGGTACGTGTAGCAACGCTCCACGAGGCGGCCGAGGTCGTCGTACCGCTGCGTCCGGACGTGGCCGTCCGCGAACGTGAGCGAGATGTTTCGGCCGACCTCGTCGTAGCCGTACGCGTAGGTGCCGCTCTCGCCCGTGCCACCTTGCTCGATGGTCTGCGTCTGCACGAGCCCACGAGCATCGTACGTGAATTCGTGCGCGCCATCGACATTCGTGATCCGCGCGACTCGACCGTCCGCGCGATAGTCGTACCGAGACGCGTCGGCCGTGATGACCAGCGGATCGTTCGTCACGACCCCCGTGTAGAAGCGGTTCGTCGAGCTCGTCAGCCGCCCCGCCGTGTCGCGCGTGAACACATGCGACGACGGCGCCTCGATGCCGACGCCAAAGCCCGACTCGTCCGTCGCGTCGAGCTCGACGTCGTGGTTCGTCACCGACGACTCCGCTCCCGTCGAGGTCGTGCTCGTCGTCGAGCGCACGAGCGGAGCCGACGTCCGCGTGTCGTAGCCGACGAAGTGGTCGTCGAACGTGCCGTCCCCGGCGCCGCTCGAGAGCGAGGTCGAGGTGATCGCGCGGTTCGCCCGGTCGAAGCGGTTCGTCAGCCGCCCCGCGATGTCGAACGCGCGCGTGTAGCCAAGCTCGAACGTCGCATTGGGCGTGAAGAGCATTGCGTATCGACACGGCCGTTCCTGCAGCACGATCTCCGCAGAGAAGACAACCCCCCGAGGGGATCAAAATGCACGAACGACATCGAATCTTCGCCTAGAGCGATTTTCACGTTCGTGGCCACTTCGACGTCGACAGAGGCGGTTCGATGTTCCATCTTCGAGCTTGCTCGCTTGCGCTTGGTGGGCGGGTCGCGGAAGAAAATTCTTACTCTGCGATCAGCGCTCGCGGGGTCGGAGCATTCGCGCTCGTGGGCTGGAGTCGGGGGAGGTTATCCGTGAGAGAAGCACGCCGTAGTCGTCTCGCGCTCGTTGTAGGGCTGGCCGTTGCGGTCATCGTCGCCTGCGGTCCCGATCGCGGAGACGAGGAACACACGGAGAAGACGAAGGAACAGCTGCGCGCCAACCCGCAGATCTCGGGGTTCGCGGTCTATGCGAGCAACTCCGTGTCCCTCATGGACCGCGCGCAGGTTCAAGGTGGTGACGTCGGCGTCGAGCACTTCGGGACGGCAGGGCCGTTCCTCGTCCCCAACTTCGAGGCTGGTCTCGTCGCGGATGCACGGATTGACACGACGCGCGATCTCTTGGCCGAAGACGTCTACCTTCGCGACCGTGCCACCGTTGGTGATGTTGAAGCGACGCACATCACGAACCAGTTCGGCGTGTTTGCGCATCAGTACGCGCTTCCGCCGATGCCGGCGTCTCCCCTTGCCGCACCTGTCTCGCCCGGAGCCACGGCCATCTCCGTCTCCAGCGGACAAACGCAGACGAGAGCCGCTGGGGCGTATGCGGGCGTCACCGTCAATGGCACGCTGAATCTCAGCGGAGGCACATATCACTTCGCGTCCCTGACGCTCGGAAACGACGCTCGCGTGGTCGCCCAGGCGACCTCGGAGGTGCGCATCGCAGGTCGTCTCTCGACGGGCGATCGCGCGCGCATCGAGACCAGCGGAGGGGGGCTCACCGCCAAGGACCTCCGCATCGAGATCTCCGGTCAGAATGGCACGACGGGCGCGCTCTCGGCGTCCCCGAAGGCGATGACGCTCGGCAACGACACGGTCGTTCGCGCCCTCGTCCTCGCTCCGTATGGCACGCTGCAAACCGGCCACCGCACAAACGCGATGGGCGCGCTGTTTGGGCGGGACGTTCTCGTGAATCTGGATGCGCGCGTCACGTTCCAGGACGGCTTCGTTAGCCAAGGTTGCGGCTCCTGCGACGATCAGAACCCCTGCACGAGCGACGCATGCAATGCGGGCGCCTGCCAGCATTCGCCCGTGGCCAATAGCACGTCGTGCGATGACCACAACGCATGCACGACTTCGGACTCGTGCCAGAACGGCGCGTGCGTCGGCAGCAACGCGGTGGTCTGCCAGGCTCTCGACATATGCCACGTCGCGGGCATCTGCGATCCAACGACAGGGACCTGCTCGAACCCAGCGAAGGCGAACGGAACCGCATGTGGTTCGAACGCCTGCTCACCGAACGATCACTGCGAGGGAGGCGTGTGCGTCGCTGGTCCGACGACCACCTGCAATCCTTCAGACGCGTGTCATGTCGCCGGTACCTGCAATGCTGCGACCGGCGTCTGCTCGAATCCGGCGGCTCCTGCCGGCGCTCCTTGCGGTGACTCGAATGCTTGCACTGGCATCGAGCATTGCGATGGCCTCGGCGCGTGCGTTCCTGGCGTGCCACCAAGCATCGACGACGCCAACCCGTGCACGATTGACGCCTGCGACCCCGTGCTCGGCGTCACTCACACGCCGGTCCCAGCGGGGACCGCTTGTGCGAACGGCGATCGCTGCGATGGCGACGAGGTCTGCGATGGCGCTGGCGCCTGCGTCGCGGGTACGCCTCCCACGCTGACCGACGGCAACCCGTGCACCGACGACGCGTGTGATCCCGCGACGGGGGTGACGCACGTGCCGCGCCCCGCCGGAGACCTGGCCTGCAACGACTCGAACGCGTGCAATGGCCTAGAAGCTTGTGACGGCGCAGGCACATGCATACCGGGCCCGCCGCCGAGCGTGGACGATCAGAACATCTGCACCGTCGATGGCTGCAGCCCGATCTCGGGGCCATTCCACACGCCGATCGCGGGCTGCGATCCGACACCGACCGTCTCCGACGAGCGCTTCGAGACGCGCGCGTCCATCCTCGGACAGGTGGTCGATCGGACCGGCTCGCCGATCACGGGGGCCACGTTCAGCGTTTACGACGATCGCCACGTCGGAGCTCCGCGAAGCGATGTGGTCGCACGTGTCGGCGCGGACGGCAGCTTCCGTCTTCGCCTCACCACCTTTCCGGAGTCCGAGCCAGAGCGATCTCCCGTTCACCGCCTCGTGCTCGTCGTCGAGGCGCCGGGCAGGTTGCCGGCAGAACGCGTCACGTATGCTCGACCTGGCGATGCCGTCCCGGTCGGTACCATTCGCCTCATCCCGCGCGATCCCCAGATCACGAACATCGGGCCGGCGGGCGGCACGGCGAGCGACTCGAGCAATCGTATTCAAGTCGTGATTCCGCCGGGCGCGCTCACGACGACGGTTCCTATTCAGATAACGCCCTTCGACCAGCGCGAGGACTTCCCGGCGCCGCTGCCGTCATCGACGCTCACGATGTACGGGATGGAGCTGGAGCCCACGGGGACGCTCTTCGCCGTACCCGTGACCGTTCGAATCGCCAATACGCTGAGCCTTCCGACGAGCGCCACGATTCCCGTCGGGTTCTACAACCTCCAGGAGGGGCACTGGGACACGCTCGGCGAAGCCACCTGGGACGGGTCACGCTTTGCCTTTCAAACGACCCACTTCACCGAGATCGACGGCAACTCGAGTCGCCTCCTCGATCTCGTCGCGCGCTGGTGGAAATCCACGAACCACCCCAACAAGGGCGCCGAGCGGTGTGGGACCGGCAGTAACTGGGGAGTCGGCGGCGGTTCGATGTCCGACCGCTTCGCGTTGCCCACGGTCCAGGCGGGTGGTGAGAGTTTTGGTGTCGCGCTGCAGTACAATAGCGGGCTCGCGGGTTCGCGCACGGCCGGCACCGCCCCGCCTCCGAGCTCGTCCGCCAGCGCCGTGCCCTCTTCCACGCTCGGTGTGACGGTCGGCGGGATGAAGGTGACGATGGAGTGCGTCTCTCGCGCCGGCAGCGGCGGTGGGGGTGGCGGCGGCGGCGGCACGACGAACACGCCTGGCGGCTGCGGTGGCTCGGCCGTCGTGGGCACGTGCGGTGGAGGCGTGGGCATGTCCTTCGGCCGGTCCTCCCTGGGCCTCTCCAGCTCGACCCAGTCACCTCCGCCCGCGAATGCGACGGAGATGACGGATGGCTCCTCCTGGATCGAAGTTCCCTATGTCACGGATGGATCTCCGTCCTCGACGACGCCCCTCGCGCGCACCTCGTTCTTCCCCCAGCTACTCTCGCTCACGGCCCAGACGTCGGCGACGTGCGCGGGTGGAGGGGGAGGCGCCGCCGCGACGTTCGGTGCGGCGAATCCACTCCAGAATCGCGCTACCGTGCCCGTAGGACAAGGCCCGCTGACGACCGTGATGAGGCGTGTGCTCGTTCATCACCGCTTCACGTCGCCCTACGGTTCCGGCTGGGCCGTCGATGCGGCCAGTCGCGTGTACGTCGACGGCGATCACGCCGTGCTCGTTGGCGGCGACGGACGAGAAGAGGAGTTCCACCCGCGCGCTCGCCTCGATGTCACGGGGCTCGAGTCGTTCCCGACCGCGGCGAGCCTCACTCGCGACGCGGTGACCGGGGAGAGCTTCATCGTCTTTCCGAGCCTCGGGACCATCGAGCGGCTCGTACCTTCGACGGGCGCGCGCACGGTCGTAGCGAACACCGGGCTCCCGAACGTACGCGTCGATGGCCTCGCGGTCGCCTACGTGGGCAGCACCCGTCACTTCGTCATCGCCAATCGAGACGGCGTCTGGGACCTCGCCCCCGGAGCGAGTCCGCGCGCGCTGCGCAATCAGGTCGTGAACGGGGGCGTCTTCCGCCGCCAATCGATCGCCGCGCGCGGATCGACCGTGTTCTACACGACCGGTGATGGCGACACCGACCGAGACGTTCTCTTCAAGTTCGATCTCACCGGCGCCAATCCCGTCGCCGAGCTCGTGTCGGCGCATGCGGGGCCGAGCTCCGACCTCAGCCTCTATCCGACCCGCCCACTCGGAGAGGTGACGTTCACGGCCCTGAAGGGCCTCGCATTCGGTCCGGATGGTTCGCTCTACATCGCGGACTCGGCGCGCCACATGATCTATCGCGCACGGCCGGACGCGAATGGGCTCATCGGCAGTACCAGCCGCGTGGAGGGGGTCGTCGGAAACGGCAACTCGACGGGACTGGCGCCGAACGGCGAAGCCGCGCCCGGTGAAGAGTTCACCCTGAACCAGCCTACCCATCTAGCGATGTCGGAGGACGGCTACCTCTTCATCGCGCACTCGCTCGGCGTCGCCGTCTACGACACGCAGTCGAAGGAGGCCGAGATGCTGTTCGTCGACGGCGGACGCGATGAGATCCTGCCGTTCTTCACGGAGCAGAGCACCCCGCTGCCGAGCTTCCTGCCATTCACGAAGAACGCGCTCATGGCCATGAGCGACAGCGGCCTCGCACGCGTCAACATCGACCTCCTCTCCTCGGAGGCGGATCCGACGCGCACGATTGTGCGGAACGCCTCCGGTGGCTTCACACTGACCGACACGAGCCAGGCGATCGTCGACAAGTTCGATGTTCGTGGCCGACTCATCGAGCACCGCCGTCGCACCGGCAAGCTGCTCTACGCGATTCAATACTCGGACGCCGACAGCGATCGGATCGATCGAATCACCAACGCGACGGGCGGTGCGTTCGTCTTCGCCTACGACAGCGGCAAGCTGAGCCGAATCACGGACCCAGCCGGTGCGGGGTCTGCCATCACCGTGGACGCGCAGGGCGATCTCACGCAGATCGTCGAGCCGGACGGCGAGAAGCATCGGTTCGTGTACGACCGCCACCACGTGACGGTCAAGACGGACCCCAGGGGGGACGAGACCCATTACACCTACGCGACCGACGGGACGCTCGCGTCCACGCTGAAGCCGACGGGCGAAGCTCACGAGCTCCACGCGAGCATTTCGGCGCCAGCCGCGTACACCGCGGGCGGCAAGCTACAGACCACGAGCTCGTTCACGGATCCGCATGGCGTCGTGCATACGTTCGTGCAGAACGATTATGGCGAGATCGAGAAGGAGACGTTCGTCGCCGACGGCGTCACCTACACGCACGACGCGGTCATTCCCGATCAACTCTTCACGACCGGCGGTACCGAGCCGTTCATCCTGCGGCGGGCAAACGCCTTTCGCCGCATCTCACAGTGGACGCTGAACGGCGTTCCGCTCACGAATCCGGTGTCCTTCGATTCGCTCGGTCGAGTCGTGAGCAGTGCTCGCCAGGGGAGCGGCAGCGGCAATGTCACCCGGTGGACCTATGACGCGAACGGCTGGCTCTCCTCCGAGTCGCCGGGAGGAGCGCTTCTCGCGCAGTTCATCGAGCGAGACTCGGACGGCCGCATCCTTCGGATCTACGACGCTGGCCGTGGCAGCGGAGGCGCCTCGCCGACCGGACGCGAGACGACCTTCGCGTGGCGCCCCGATGACCAGCCGCTCTCGGTCCGCACCCACAACGTGACGACGACGTTCGCGTACGACGATGCGGGCGGGACGAAGAACCTCCTCGCGACGTCGGACTCGACCGGTCGAAGCATGACCTACGTCCGTGACGCCCGCGGCAACGCCATCTCGTCGACGGATGGCACGGCGAGCGCGTTCTTCGACTTCGACTCGAACAACCGACTCATGCGGAGCTCGGATGCGCTCGGAAACGAGACGACGTTCAGCTACGAGCATTCGTCGTGTGGCTGCAGCGCGCAGGACCTCGTGACCGGAATTCACACGCCCGACCTCCCCGCAGGTGTGGGTGCCTTCGCGTACGGCCCGAACGGTCGTCTGGACGAAGGTGACCGATCCGCACGGGTTCTCCGAGGCGATGACCTACAAGGTGACGGGCGAGCTCGAGACGGTGAAGGACCGCCTCGGGCGCACGAGCTCGATGACGTACGACCAGCTCGGTCGTTTGACGGCGCTCATCGATGTCGCGGATCGAGCCCACGCGCAGTCGTACGCGCAGCCGACGGCCGGCGCGTGGACGGGACCCTCCCTCAGTGCGGGCAGCGCCTCGAGCGCCGTGCCGAGCACGAGCCTCACGGCGGGGCCGCAGAATGGCGACTATCAGATCGGTCTGAACGCGTTCGACGTGGAGGGCTACCCGGCGCGCATCGCGCTCTACCGCGACGCGACGTTCGAGCTCGGCTACACGCGCACGTTCGACATCGCGGGGCGGCTGACGAACCGCTTCGACCGGGCGAACCGCGCGATCACCTCGACCTCGTTCTCGAGCGGCGCCGGGGACGGCACGTTCGATGACCACTTCGTCGGCTACGACACGCGGACGTCGGCTCCGCTCGTGCGCTCGACGACGAGCACGACCTCGACGGGAGCGGAGTCGTCGGTGACGAACCACGACGTCGAGCTCGACGCGACGGACGAGTCGGGCTTTGGCGTCGGCATCGAGGCGCCGTCGTCGCATGTGTTCACGCGCGACACGGCGGGGCGGCTGACGAGCTCGACGAACCGCTTCTACACGGGGGTCGTGACGAACGATCCGCTGGTCATCACGGCCGACGCGTCTCGGTACGACTATCGCGCGGACGGTCGAGTCGCGCGGATCACGAACGTCGATGGCGCGCACGAATTCACGTACGATGCTCGTGGGCTCGTGCAGACGCAGACCATCGAGCAAGGTGGCACGGGCGAGAGCGGTACCTACGCGTACGGCTACGACGAGGTCGGCCGAAACATCTCGCTCACGTTCGCCGACGGCCACGTCCGGACGCAGCGGTACGACGACCTCGGGCGCCTCGTCGAGCGCTGCTACACGTACCCGACCCGACCGGGGGTCTCCGATCGCTGCTACGGCGCGAGCTACGACGCGGTGGGCAACGTGGTGTCGCTCTCCGATCCGGAGGGGACGGAGACCATCGAGGTCGACGGGCTCGACCGCGTGAAGACGGTGACGCGCTCGACGGGCGGGGTGGAGAGCTACGCGTACAACTCGCTCGGCGCTCTGGCCACGAACGCCGGCGTCGCGCTCGATGCGCAGCGTCCTCGTCTCGACGGAGGGGGCATGGCCGACGCCGCGGTGCCCGCGACCCTCAACGGAGCCCCCGTCACCCTCGACCGTGGCGGCCGCGTCACTCTGCTTCGAAACACGCCGCTCACCTTCAGCCGCGACGGCTACCTCCGCGACGTCGGCAGCGGCCCGACGCTGGACGCACGCTTCGCGGTCGACACGCAGCGGCGCCGCGCCTGGGTGAGCACACCGAGCGCGCTTCAGGCGTACGTCTACGAGGGGGCGAACGCCGTCGGCGTGATGCGCCATCGTCACGTGCTCGGCCAGCACCTCGACACCCCCGTCCAGCGCTGGCTCTTCGACGGCGTCGACCACCCCCTCCGGCTCACGAGCTTCGACTACAAGGTCAACACTACGACCAGCCCACCGACGCTTGGGTCGGACTACAACGTCGTCTACTTCGAGGTCGACCTCGCCGGAAACGTTCGCCGCGTTCGCGGGCAGAGCGGAGAAGACTTCGGCGGCTTCCGATACACCGCCTTCGGCAAGCAGCTCGAGGACACCACCTCCCTCGGCTTCTTGCAGCCGGTCCCCGAGATCTCCTTGCGATGGAAGGCGAGGCCACTCCAACATCTCGGCGGCGTCGAGGTCTACGACATGCGCGCGCGTCAGTGGGTGCCGGAGCTTGGCGCGTTTCTCTCCATCGACGAGCTCCGATTCCACGACTCGCGCAGCACGCTCTGGGGATGGCCGCGGCAAAATCCATTGCGTTGGAGCGATCCATTCGGACGCAACGCAGTCGACTACTCAGGTCAGACTGCTGCACTGAACGCGCTTACCAATGACCTTTACGGCGCAAGCGCTTTCTTCGCGGACAGAACCGCGGAGAGCTGGTCGCAAGGTTGGTATGGAGATGCCATTTTCAGCGCGAGCGTGACGGCCGCTACCGGATTGCTTGGAGCAGCATCCAGCTTGCTTCCGCGCCGCCCCGACCCCGGAAGCGCTGGAGCGATGATGATGTGCCCGATCGAAGGTGCTGCCGGGGCATTCGCGAATCAGCTGCCTGGCGCGCTGGGGGGCGAGCTCGCCGCTGCAAGAGCTGCTGGAGCGAAACCAATTTCGCCGGGAACACCCGCGTTTGCGAGGGCGCTGAATCAGGGCACCGTGAAGTGGGTGGTGACGAAGAATGGGGACCTAGTTATCTCGCCGCACACAGTGAACGGCGTTGAGATCTCGCACGCGGTGCTTTCAGGTGGGGAACCCGTTCTTGCTGCTGGTCAGGCTGAGGTTGGAGTCGCTGGCGGGCAGATGACAGGAATCGGAATTACGAACCAGAGCGGCCATTTCATGCCAAGTGTCGAGAGCACGCAGATCGGTCGCGAAGCGTTCGCGAATCACGGCATCGTTTTCCCGGAGTGAAGGTCGTGATTCGAGTTGAGGATTGGGACGCTACCAATGGGCCAATGACCGAGACGGTACTTCGACAAGGGTACCTTGGCGAGGATCGCATTCGTGTTTCAAAACACGTTTATCCCGCGGGGGTTCTCGTGTCCGGCTCCATGCTCGCGGGCAGATGCTTCGTGCTGAAGGGATCGTGTTGCTACACGTTCTCCAAAGAGGAGCCGCTTACGCTGCGGAACGGTCAGTATGCGGACTTTCCGCAGGGACCCTATTCGGTGCAAGCCGTCGATGGTGCCGACGCTGAAGTACTCATGGTTTGGCGTTGGTAAATGATTCGAGGGTCATCTATTGGAGCGTGCCGCGCGTGCTTTCCCGGTCATCGTTGATCCTCTTGGTTCTCGCCGAGGAGCGTCTTTGGAAAGTCGCCGGATGCGAGTCGTTCGCGTAGAGCGCCGGAGATGATCCAGACGATGGAGCAGAAACGAGGCCACGGCTGCGTGAGCGTCCACGCGCGGAAGGCCCCGGGCGGCAGCTCGGCGTTGCGCCTGCTCACCTCGTCGTTGAGCTCGGTGGTGATCTTTTCGGGCGTCTCGTAGCGAAGAGCGTGATCGACGGCGCCGGCCCCCCAGAGCGCATCGGCGGTCTCACGCGTCATGACGCTGCCCGTGGCGATCGAGGATGCGCTGCACGGTGGTCGGATGCCATCGACATCCGCGCTTGGTGGAGCATCCCTCAGCGGAAAGCGCAGCAGCGATACCACGCACGGTGACACCCGAGGCTTGGAGTTCGAGGACACGAGCGACGACGTGCATGTGTCCGTCCGCCCGAGCGCAGGTGCTGAAGCGCGCTGAATCTCGTTGCGGCGGGGGCCGCCAGCGTGAGAGCGCGGCGCGGAAGCGCTCAGCCCGTCGCACGCCAGCGCGCAGGGAGCAGCGCAGGCACGTCGGCGAGTCGGATCCGCCGTGCGAGACGCGGAAGCACGTCGGCCAGGTAGTCGACAGGGTTCACGCCAGCGAGCCGGCACGAGCCGAGGATCGTGAAGGCGATCGCGGCGCGATCGCCGCCGGCGTCAGAGCCGGCAAAGAGGAAATTCTTCCGCGTGAGCGCCGCGCGGACATGGAGGCGCTCAACGGCGCCGTTGTCGGGCGGCACCTCGCCCGCTTCGAGGAAGCGTCCGAGCGCCTTCTCGTGATTAGTGAAGTACCGAATGGCCGCGCCGAGGAGCGAGCTTGGCGGTTCGTGAGGTTGATAGGTCCGGCACCACGCGCCGAGCTCTTCGAAAACAGGACGACTCCGCTCCTGACGAGCGGCGAGGCGCGCTGCAGCATCGAGCGACGCGCTCTCGGTTTCGAACGTATAGATCCTCTTGTAGGCCGCAATGGGGAGTGCCGCACGCGTATCGCCAGCATCGAGCGCTTTTACGAAGTAGCGTCGCGCGTGCATGTTGCATCCACATTCGATGAGGTCAGGTCGCTTGAAGCTTGCGTCGAAGAGGTTCGAAGCGTCGGCGACCGTGTGACCGGAGCGGAGCGCGAGCATGTCCGCGGGGCCGATCTCCTCCTTCCTCTGCGCCTTCGCCGAGCCCGTTGATGTGTAGAGGTAGGCCGCAAAGGTCGCGTCGGTGTTCACGCCGACGTAGCCCCAGAGCGCACCGAGCCGCTTGCCGCCTGCGACGCGATCATCGAGGACCGGAAGGCCCGTCGCGTCGAGATGCATCACACTGCTCGCGAGTACCTCCGCGATCTCCGCGCGCCAGATCGGACGGAGGAGATCCGTTCCCCACGTCACCTGATCGGCGAGCGTGGAGATCGCGAGGTCGAGCCCCATCCGCGCGAAGCGCTCCTTCTGGCGATGAAGCGGAAGGCCGTCGCTGTACTTGTCGACAATCAACTGCGCGACCAACCGCGGTCCGAGTCGACCGCCACCGACGACCTTGTCACCGACCGGCGCGCGAGCGATCTGCCCATCGCAGACGGTGCACTTCAGCTTCTCGCGGATGTCGCGCCGGACGATCACCTTCGCCGGCTGCAGCTCGGCTACTTCGGTGACGTCATGGCCGATGCACGCGCGGTCGCCGCCGCACCGCGGGCACGCCCGTGCCCCGGGGGCGATGTTGATCGGGTTATCCACGCGCTCGAGGCTCGCCGGTAGTGGCTTCCGAAGTGACGGCTGCGAGGCCGGCTTTGCCGTCGTCGGTTCGGGCTTCGTGTCGACCTGTGACGCCTCGCGGAGCCTCTCATTCGCGGCGACCATCTCCGCCGAGAACGCAGCGTCGTCGTCGCTCGTCGCAACATTGCCGGCATCGTTCGCGACCTCTCCGGTCAGCTCGGTCAGAAACAGGAGCAGTTGGTCTCGCGAGATGCCCTCGCTCTTGCGCCGGAACGCGTCGATGCGCGCGAGCCGGCGCTCGAGCTCGGCCTTCTCTGCCGCGAGCTGCGCTACCTCACCAGCGAGCTCGCCGTTGCTCTTCGCGAGCTGGCGCACGACATCCAGCGCGGCGCCGTTTCGCCCTTCGTCGAGCAGCGTGCGGACGACGTCGAGTACGTCTCCTTCCAGCACGGGTGACGTCTTTGCGGACGCCTTCTTCTGCTTCTTCGCGCTCGCTTTCGCCACCGCCCGCTCGGTGTAGCTGACGTGCGCGTGCGACGGTCGTCTCTTTGCGATCTCCCGATCGCTTCATGCGGTGGGGCGCGCGTGCTTCGGCGGTTCCCATCGCGCCGACGAACGCGAACGCGTGACGTCGATGCCCTCGAGGAGCATCGACAGCTCGTGCACGTCGAGCTCCACCGACGGCACGTCCTCGCCGACCTTCGACGTGAAGACGAACTTCCCGCACTCCAACCGCTTGTGCACGATCGTGTATCCGCCATGGGTCCACACGAGAAGCTTCACTTGGTTCCGGCGGCGGTTCAGGAAGACGAAGACGTGCCCCGCCAGCGGATCCTTCGCGAGCACAGCGCGAACCTCGTTCGAGAGTCCCTCGAACGACTTCCGAAGGCTCACCGGCGACGTCGCGACGTACACCCTCACCGCGCGAGGGATCACGAGCATGCGAGCCGCTCCAGTTCCGTCATCAGCTCAGCGACCCAGCCGGCCGAGACCGACTCCTCGACCTCCACCGTCGCCGTCGGCCCAACGCGGACGACGATCGCTGCACGCGCCCCACCTCCCTTATGGGCCACGGCCGACGTCACGATCGCCGGGACGAACCGAACCGCGTTCACGTCGCGAACGTTGCTGTCGCCGAGCCGCCTTGTCCACCAGTAGAGACGCCTCGGTCGAATCCCCTCACGAAGCGCGAACGCACGCATCGACAATCCGCTTGCCTCACACGCCGCGAGCACGTCTCGCGCCTCGGCTTCCGTCCACTGCGGTCGTTCGCTCGTCTTCGCTCTCCTGGCCATGGCAATCCTCGGCCGACAGATTGCCGCCGCGTGCCAGCGAATTCAGCCGCTTCCCGATCTGCGCTCAGGCGGACGGACACCTGCAGCGTTCGACGTGCCGCTACGCCTCGACGAAGACCGATGAGCCGAAGCTCGTGGCTCGGCTCCGCGAGGTCGCGGCGGAGCGTCCTCGCTTCGGGTATCGCCGCGTTCACGCCATCCTGCGTCGGGAAGGATTCGAGGTAAACCGTAAGCGTGTATATCGCATCTATCGCGCGGCGGACCTCAGCATGAAGCGACGCAGCCGGAGGAAGCTTCGTGCCGTCCGCCCAATGCCGACCGTGAACGTCACTCGTCCGAACGAGCGCTGGTCGATGGACTTCGTTCACGACTACCTCGCCGACCGTCGCAAGCTCAGCACGTTCAACGTCGTCGATGCGTTCACTCGCGAGTGCCTCGCCATCGAGGTCGACACATCGCTGCCAGCTCGCCGCGTCGTCGCCGTCCTCGACAAGCTCGTGTGGCTGAACGGCTTGCCCGAGAGCCTCCTCGTCGACAACGGGCCGGAGTTCATCTCCGTCGTTCTCGAGAAGTGGGCTGATGCTCACTTCACCGTGGAGCGGATCGTCACACCCAGCGGCGCGACCTGACGCGAGGGCTCATGCGGGCGGGGGCCAGATCTGGCGAATATAGCGCTCGGGATGATCGGTATTCCATTGCCGCTTGTAGCCCAGGGACACCTCGTGGAACGGCACGCCGTCGACGATGCGCTCCTGCCGAATATGCAAGTGGCCGAAGACGACCGCGCGGGCGCGGTACCGGAGATGCCATGTCTCGGTGCGGCGCGTCCCGCACCAGATCGAGAAGCGCGGGACGAACGGGAGGTGCGCGTGCGCCTGGCGGAGCGGGAAATGGTTCACGAGGATGGTGCTCGTATCGGCCGGGAGGGCGGCGAGGCGCGCCTCGGTCGCGTCGCAGCGGGCGGCGCACCAGGCGGCGCGCGTCGGATAGGGGTCCGGGCGGAGGAAGATCTCGTCCGCGCATCGAATGTTGTCCTCGGCCGCCCAGGCGATCGGGTCGGTCACGCCGTCGGGACAGAAGGAGTAGTCGTAGAGGAGAAAGAGCGGCGCGATGACGAGCTTCGGATCGTCGGGCCACGCGGGATAGGGGTCTTCGGGCGTCAGCACGCCGTACTCGCGTGCGACGTCGACGAAGCGCTGGTAGCGCGCCTCGCCACGGAGCTCGTGCGGGTCGAGGCTCCAGAGCTCGTGGTTGCCGGGGACCCAGACGAGACGCGCGAAGCGCGGCGCGAGCGTGGAGAAGACGAAGCGGAGGTCGGCCTCCGACTCGCCGAGATCGCCGCCGAGGATGAGCCAGTCGTCCGCAGACGGTGCGATCCCTTCGACGAACGCGCGGTTCTGCGTCTGGCGGACGTGGACATCGCTGACGGCGAGGAGACGCAACGGGAGCGATCATAGCCCTCCTGTGCGGGCCTATACTCGTTCGCATGCGCTCCACCGTGATTGCCGCCGTGCTCACCCTCGCTGCTTGCGCGCCCACGACCGAGACGACCGCGTCGTCGAGCCAATCGACCACGCCAGACGCCGTGCCGGTGAAGACGCCGAGCTCGCGCCCCGTCATCGCCACGCTGGAGACGCACGATCGGAGGGTGTCGATCCTGGGCGGCGCGCGCAGCGGCGCGCAGAGCGACGAGCTCCGCGTCACCGTGCACGACCGGGAGGGCACCGTGATCGCCGACGGCATCACCGTGCAAGAGCTCCACCGTACCGATCCGCTGCTCGGGGCGCTCATCACGAATGCCGTCGCGAAGACGGCAGAGCCTGCGGGGCCGGCGTCCGGGACCTATCTCGACGCCACGCTCGATCTTCCGCACGGGATCCCAGGCGGGCGCCATTAATTCGGGCCGCAGCGCGCCGTTCTCGCGAGGATGAAGGAATTCTCGTGTGGTGACGTGGTGCCCGGGTGCTCGGCCTCGTTCAAGGCCGGCTCGGACGAGGAGATCTTCGCGCAGGTCGCTTCGCACGCCCATCACGACCACGACATCCGGGAGATCACGGCCGAGCTCGTCGATGCCGTGAGGAAGAACATCCGCCTCACCGATCATGCATGACGGCCGGGCGGACCTCCCGCCCTTCACGGGCGAGGAGGTCCGGGCGCTGCTGGCGGAGCCGGAGAAGATCGCGCTCGTCGCGCAGCCGATCGTCGACGTGAAGCGCGCGGTGGTGACCGGGTACGAGCTACTCGCGCGCTTCGCGCTGGGGCGGCCCGCGCCGCCGGACAAGGTGTTCGCCGCCGCCGCTCGGCTCGGGCTCGGCGCGGAGCTCGAGGCCACCGTCATCGCGCGTGCGCTCGACGTCGCGGCCACGCGGCCCGCGAACTGCTTCATCACCATCAACGTCGACCCGCTCCACATTCTCTCCACGGAGGTGAAGGCGCTGCTCGATCGGCCCGAGTCGTTTCGCGGCCTCGTCTTCGAGATGACGGAGCAGCACGCGATCCGCGACGTGAAGGCGCTGCGGACGACGCTCGACTCGCTCCGCGAGCGCGGCGCGCTCATCGCCATCGACGACGCCGGCGCGGGCTATTCGGGGCTCAAGCAGATCATCGACCTGCAGCCGCAGCTCCTCAAGGTCGACCGCGACCTCGTGACCGGCATCCACCGCAACGAGGCCAAGCGCGCGCTCGTGCAGATGCTCGGCGAGCTCGCCGGGCGGCTCGATGCGTGGGTCCTCGCGGAGGGCATCGAGGACGACGAGGAGGCGGCCACGCTCGTCCAGCTCGCGTGCCGCTCGTGCAAGGCTACTTCTTCGGTCGGCCCGCGCCCCCGTGGGGCGGGATCGACCCGACCGCGGAGGCGCTCCTGCGGGAGCTCGCGCGGGACACCCTCGCCTCGCGCGAGACGATCGATGATCTCGTCGAGCGATGCCTCATCGTCACGGGCGACGAGCCCTGGCCCGAGCGGGCGCGGTGCTCCGTGCGCATCGACGAGACGCGACGCCCGATCGGCATGCGCGTCCTCGGGGAAGATGGCGCGCGCGTCCGGACCGGGACCGAGCTCTTGCGTGTGAAGCGCGGCTCGCCCGTGGCCGACGTGGCCCTGCGCGCCGCGACGCGCCTCGAGCGGCTGCGCTGGGATCCCTGCGTCTGCATCGACGATCGGGGAGGCCTCGAGGGGATCGTGCCCATGCAGCGCCTCGTGTGCGCGCTCGCGACGAACGGCATGGATCTCGACGACCGGATCCGCGAGCCCCCCGACCCGTCCCTCATCCGTCACTGAGCGCGGAGACACGGTGCCGGACACACGGAGCCCGGACATTCCCACGAGTTTGGCGCTAGGCTCGTGGCATGTCGCTGACCGACGTGATTCGACGACGACTGCGCGCCGCACAAGGCGCCGAGCCGTGTGACCTCGTGCTCAAGAACGTCCGCTGGCTCGACGTCTTCGGGTGCGTCTTTCACGACGGCGACGTGGCCATCGCGGACGGTGTGGTGGTCGGGACCGAGCCCGGGCTCCGCGGCAAGCGCGAGATCGACGCGAAGGGCGCGCATCTCGTGCCCGGCTTCATCGACGCCCACGTGCACCTCGAGAGCTCGCTCCTCGTGCCGGAGAGCTTCCAGCGCGCGGTGCTTCCGCGCGGGACCACGACCGCCGTGTGCGATCCGCACGAGCTCGCGAACGTCCTCGGTGTACCCGGGATCCAGTTCTTCCTCGACGCCGCCGAGCGCCTGAAGGGCGGGCTCGACCTTCGCGTCATGGTGTCGAGCTGCGTGCCCGCCACCGACTTCGAGACGAACGGCGCGGGCACGCTCGACGCCACGGCGCTCACGCCGCTCCTCGCGCATGCGCAGACGCTCGGGCTCGCGGAGGTCATGAACGTGCCCGGCGTCCTCCACGGCGATCCGCTCGTGCTCGACAAGCTCGCCGCGTTCGACGGCCGCCCGCTCGACGGTCACGCGCCGCTCGTGCGCGGACAGGCGCTCTCGGCCTATGCCTGCGCCGGCATCACGTCGTGCCACGAGAGCTCCGAGCCCGAGGAGGCGGCGGAGAAGGTCCGGAAGGGCATCGCGGTGTGGATCCGCGAGGGCAGCGTGGCGAAGGACCTCGACGCGCTCGCGCCGCTCCTCACGCTCGCGACGTCGACGAGCATGGGCTTCTGCACCGACGACCGCAACCCGCTCGACATCGCGCACGAGGGCCACCTCGATCACCTGCTTCGCTCTGCGATCAAGAAGGGCGTGCCCGCGGAGGTCGTGTATCGCGCGGCGTCGTGGTCGGTGGCACGGCACTACGGCCTCGCCGGCCCGGCGCGGGGCGGCGAGCGCATCGGCGCGATCGCCCCGGGTTTCCGCGCGGATCTCGTGCTCCTCGACGACGTCGCCTCGTGCGCCGTGCGGAGCGTCTTCGCGGGCGGCAAGCCCGTGGCCGATCTCGACCTCCCCTCCTCCACGCTCGGCGTGCCTCCGAACACCATCCGCGCGTCGATCCCCGAGGAGCCGGATCTCATCGGCCCGGAGGGGATGGTGCACGTCATCGGCGTCCGCGCGGGACGTATCCTCACCGATCGCGCCGTCCTGAAGAGCGACGCGCCCGGCGTGCGCCGGCTCACCGTCCTCGAGCGCTACGGCAAAGGGAGCAAGCCCGCCAACGGCTACGTCACCGGCTTCGGCGAGCTCGAGGGCGCGATCGCCTCGAGCGTCGGTCACGACAGCCACAACCTCGTCGTCGTCGGCAAGGATCCGAAGGACATGCGCGTCGCGCTCGCGTCGCTCGCGGAGGTCGGCGGCGGCTTCGTGGTCGTGAAGGGCGGCCAGGTGCGGTCTCGTCTGCCCTTGCCGCTCGGCGGGCTCATGTCGCTCGCGGCGCCCGCCGAGATCGCCGGCGCCCTCGAGGAGCTCCGCGCCGCGAGCAAGGCGATCGGCTGCGTCCTGCCCGAGCCGTTCCTCCAGCTCGCGTTCCTGTCGCTGCCCGTCATCCCGAGCCTCAAGCTCACGGATCGCGGGCTCATGGACGTGGACGCGTTCAAGCTCATCGACGTCCGCGCGGCATGATCCTCGTCGCGAAGACGTACTGGACGGGCATGCCCTTCTGGTTCCGCAAGAACCCGGAGGACGCGAGCTCCGAGTCGCTCGTCCTGCGCGCCCACGACCTTCGCCAGCTCCGCGCCGTCTGCTGGAGCTCTCGCGTGCATCCGAAGCCCAAGGTGGGCGTCGTCCTGATGCATCCACGCATCGACTTCACGCATCACTACGCGATCCCGCGCCTCCTCGACGCCGGCTTCTGCGTCCTCGGCGCCATGAACCGCGGCGGCGGCAGCGACCTCTACGTCGAGCACGAGGAGATGCTGCTCGACGTGGCGGCGTGCGTGCGCTTCCTGAAGGAGAAGCGGAACGTCGAGCGCGTGGTGCTCCTCGGTAACAGCGGCGGCGGCTCGCTCCTCGCTTACTACCAGGCGGAGGCGCGCGCCGCGCCCGCGGAGCGCACGAAGGAGTCGCCCGCGGGAAACCCCACGCGCTTCGACTCCGCCCCCATGACGCCCGCCGACCTCATGGTCTACGTCGCGGCGCATCGCGGTCAAGGGCAGGTGCTCCTCGACTGCATCGACCCCTCCGTGACGGACGAGCGCGATCCTGTCTCCGTCGATGCCTCGCTCGACCTCTACGACGAGCGCAACGGCTTCCGCGAGCCGCCCGAGCCGTCTCGCTACACCCCCGAGTTCCTCGAGCGCTTCCGCGCGGCGCAGGCCGCCCGCGTCGAGCGCATCGACGGCGTCGCGCGCGCGCTCATCGAAGGCCAGCGAACGGCGGCGACGGAGATGAGCGCGCCCGGCTTCGACGTGCAGCCGGCCGCGCATCGACGCGAGGTCGCGCGCCGTCGCGTCACCGATCCGATCCTCACCGTGTACCGCACGATGGCGAACCCGAGCTACGTCGACCCGGGAGTGGACCCGTCGCCGCGCGACTACGGCTCGCTGCTCAGCGATCGCCCCGACCTGATGAACTACGCGTCGCTCGGGTTCGCGCGCGTGTGCACCGCGCGCTCGTGGCTGTCGACGTGGTCCGGCCGATCGTCGAAGGCAGACCTCTGCGCGAACGTCGCGCGGATCCAGGAGCCCACGCTCGTCGTGCACGCCGCGCGCGATCGCGAGGTGCTCCCCGCCGATGCGCGCCGGATCTTCGACGCCGTCGCCTCGAAGGACCGGACGTTCCGCGAGGTGAGGGCGCGTCACTACTTCGAGCCCGAGCCCGGCTCGGCGGAGCCTGGTGACGTGAACGCGATGATGGATATCGTCATCCCGTGGATCCACGAGCGCGTGTCGTGACGCGAGTCGCCGTCGTCTATCATTCCCATACCGGCCGGACGCGCGCCCTCGCGGAGGCGGTGGCCCGGGGCGCGGGCGGCGCGGAGGCGCTCTCCGTCGACACCCCCGACCTGCTCGCGAAGCTCTCGGCCGCGGACGCGATCGTCTTCGGCTGCCCCACGTACATGGGGAGCGCCTCCGCCGGCTTCAAGGCGTTCATGGACTCCACGAGCGCGATCTGGGCGGTGCAAGGCTGGCGCGACAAGCTCGCGGCCGCGTTCACGCACTCCGCCGCGCCGAGCGGAGACAAGCTCGGCACGCTCACCCAGCTCGCCGTCTTCGCCGCGCAGCACGGCATGGTGTGGGTCGGCCTCGGGCTGCCGCCGACGTACATCGACGCGGGCGCGACCACGGATACGAACCGGCTCGGGAGCCACCTCGGGGCGATGGCGCAGTCGCGTCCGGGCGGAGCCCTGCCGGAGAGCGATCTCCGGACGGCGGAGCTGCTCGGCCAGCGCGTCCTCGCCGCCGCGCGGCGCTGGGTCGAAGGCGCGCCGCGCGACGCGATCGTCAGCGCCGAGCCTCCGCGCCACGCCGCGGCCCAGTACTGGGTGTTTCCGTCGGTGGAGCGCGCGCCGCTGCCCGCCGGCGTCACGCGCACGAACCTCCGCGAGCTCGTGGCGCGGCCAGAGCGCTTCGAGCATCACCTCGTCGTGTGCGCCTCCATCGGCGCCGCGCAGCTCGAGATCACGGCCGCCTCCGAGCCCTTGTACTTTGCACACATCAACCTGAGCGACGAGGTCGTGGTGGCCTTGCCGACGGGCGACGACATCGTCGATCGCTTCCCGCTGCGCACGTTCCTCGCGCGGCCGGACGGGACGGACGCGGGGCGCTACAACCATCGCAACGGCGACGCGCTCCTGCATCCGCAAGGGTGGCTGCACTGGCCCGGGCGCCTGCGAGCGCCGTACGCGCCGTTCGACTTTCCGCCGGGCATGCGGAGGAGCGGCCTCTCCGTCGTCTATTGCGCGAGCGCCCTCACGCGCGGGCGAGGCAGCGTCCGCGAGGCGCCCGAGGGCCGCGCCGGTGACGTCAAGGTCTACACCGAGCCCGCCCCGCCGATGATGCTCTCCGAGCTGAAGACGCCCGGCCGCGTCGGCGCGATCGGAAAGAGCTACCTCGACCTCGTCGTCCGGCCGTCGGAGATCGGGCTCCGGAAGGGCGGCTTCGTGGTGGTGCTCGAGGGGAGCGAGCCGGTCTTCCCGTGTGACCTCTACCGTCTGGCGCCGGGGGCGCGGCTCGACGGCGCGGGGATCGTGCGCGCGCTCGTGTTTGCGTCGGAAGAGCTCGAGGCGGATCCGGTCCCGCCTTCGTGGACGTCGGTCCCGGCGCCGGCGTTCGCGCCCGTCGAGGAGGCGGAGCGCGGGACGCTCCCCGTGGATGCAGGGAATCTGCACATTTCCGAGGGCAACGAAGGGCTCGTCAACGTGACCGTCGAGGAAGAGAAGACGACGGCGAGCGCGGCGGTCCCGCGCTACTGGCTGGCGCGGATGCTCTACCGGCTCGGGCTGCACGGGTATCGGCTGGGGTACGTGGAGACCTACGAGGGGTTCTTCGTCGACGATCGCGGCGACGGCCCCGTCCGGATCGGCCTCCGCAAGCCCGAGCTTCCACACCAGCCCGTCTCGGTCGCGGTCCCGCGGGAGGCGGCGCCGGCCCTGATCGAGCGGCTCTATCGCGCGGTCGCGCCCGCGAATTACGTGGAGCGACTTCGTTGATAGTTTCGGTAGACTGCTCCGAGCTTGGGCACACGTAACCTTCTGCTCGTTCGCCACGGGCAGTACGACGTCGAGAGAGGCGGTTGGCTGACGGAGCTCGGACGCGAGCAGGCGGTCCACACCGGGAAGTGGATCTTCGACAACCTCGCCGGCCAGCGCGTGCACGCGGTGTGGTCGAGCACGCTGCCCCGGGCGCGGGAGACGGCCGACATCATCGGCAAGAGCGTGACCCGTCAGGCGGTGAAGCGCGCGGGAGTCCTTCGCGAAGGCATGTACTCCAAGGTGAAGGGGTACGAGGTGCCAGCCTCCGAGCGGGAGGAAGACCGCAAGCGTGCGGACGTGGCCTACGAGCGGTTCTTCAAGACCACGCGCGTGGACCGGTTCGAGATCGTGGTCTGCCACGGCAACCTGATCCGTTACCTGGTCTGCCGGGCGATGGAGATCCCCGTGGCCCGGTGGACCCGCATGAACAGCAATCACTGTGCGCTGACCCGAGTCCTCATCCGCGACACGGGGGCGGTGCGCGTCGTGTCCTACAACGAGACCGCGCATCTCCCTTCGCGCCTCATCACCTAGAGAACGGCGGGTGGGGGCATTCACCCGCCTTGACCAACCCGTCCTTCGCGTGAATTCTCGAGGGCGTCGTGAGCTCGCGAGCCATGCTTCGTGCGGCTGCGGCGCCAGGCCAATTCCTCGATCGAAGCTTCGCCCGGTTCCTCGCTGAGCCTGGCGTACTTCGTCGACCGAAGGCGGCGGGCGTCGACCTCGGCTGTTCCCTGCCGAAGGACCTCGCACGTCTGCTCGAGGCGGTGCGCGGAGGCACCGTCGCCGATTTCGCGGCGCGACCGCAGCTTCCGAAGCTGGCGGCGCTCCTCAAGAAGCCCGACGCGCGCCTCATCGCCCTCCTCGCCGGGGCCATCCCGTTCGGCGAGACCACCGACGGCGAGGTGCTCGCCTACTTCTTCGGAGAGGATCCCGCGGCCCACGGCGTGATCGCGACCGTGGACCCGCCGCAGGTCGTGTGCCGAGGCGCGGGCGAGCTCGCGGTCATTTGCACCATGCACGCATTGAACCAGGAGCCGCCCATCCCGGTCCCTGGCATCGCGGAGGAGGGCGCGGTAGAGGTCGCGATCGAGCGCGCACATCTGCGCCTCCGCCTCTTGCAGAGCCAGGACTCGCGTGCCCTCCGGCTCCTCCTCAAGAAGCCGTTCGATCTTCCGCCGCCCGAGCTCGGCAAGACGCGGACGACCCCGCTCGCGTTCGGCGCGCTCGTGGAGGCGTACTTCCGGGAGGCGCCGAGCGATCTCGAGAAGCGGTTCGAGGGGCACGAGGCGTCGGCGGATCGGCTCGTCGCGGAGCTCGCCGTTCATCTGAAGACGCTGAAGCGGCCGAAGCCGAAGTCCACGTCGGCCGTCCCGCTGCCCGCGCTCGAGGCCACACGCGCCGTCATCGATCGCCTCGACGCGCTGCCGCCGATGGCCGAGGCCTTCGGCGCGGTGCAGGAGCGCGAGGAGACGATGCTCGCGCTCGCGGAGCTCGGCGATCGCCAGATCGTCCCCGAGCTGCACACGCGGGCGCTCACCGGCGATCCGACGGCGGTGGAGATGCTCGCCGCGCTCGGCGATCGCGAGCTCGCGCTCCGCGCCGCCGATCGCCTCGGCGCGCAGCAGCGCGTGCAGCCCTACGACGTCGCGATCGTGCGCGCGCTCGCCGCCGTCGACGCGCGCGAGGCGTGCCCCGAGCTCCGCCGCCTGCTCGAGACATCGCCGCTCAACGGCTGGCGCGCGGGCCTGGAAAAAGGCGCCCTCGTGCACGAGCTCGTCCGTGCCCTCGGCGCCCTCGGCGACGAGCAGGCGGCGCCGCTCCTCGTCACGATCCTCGAGTCGAAGAGCCAGGAGTACCGCGCCGTCCTGCCGGCGGCGGCGTTCTCGCTCGGTCAGCTCCGTCACGAGCCGGCGCTCCTCGCCCTCGAGCGCCTCGTGCTCTCGCCCAAGGACGCGGGCATGGCGGAGGCGATCTGGGCCATCGGCGAGATCGGCCGCGCCCATCCCGACGCACGGGGCCGCGCTCGCGCGCTCCTCGACCTCCTGCACGGCCTCGAGCCGGGCGCGGAGGCCCTCCGCGCCGCCGCCCTCGCGAAGATCGGCGCCGCGCCGAAGGAGAAGGAGCTCCGCGCCGCGATCGATCGCGCGCTCACCGAGCCCGGCTTCCGTCAGGACGAGACCTCGCGACGCCGCGCGTGGGCGTTCCGCGCGCTCGAAGATCTCGCGGCCGTGGTCAAGAAGAAGACCGGCCCTCTCCTCTTCGACTACGAGGCCGCGCGCTACTGGGTCACCCGCGACGACCACCGCGTGCGCCGCGCCGCGGAGCGAGCCTTCGCGGCCTGGGAGATCCCCGCCCCGAAGGCGCGGCCCTACTTCTATTTCGCGCTCCCGGGCGATCTCGACGGCCTCCTCGAGGCGCTCCGCGACCCCCTCGGCATCTTCAAGCACAACGTGGCCACGCGCCTCGCGGAGCTCGGCGACAAGCGCGCCGTCCGCCCGCTCGCGGAGGCGACGGCGCGTCTCTTCGCGGCGCCGCCGACGTCGACGTACGAGTACGACGACGCCCCGCCCCCGCTCGTCGCGTTCGTGCGCGCGCTCGCGAAGCTCAACGACCAGACCTACAACGGCGTGCTCCTCGAGGGCCTCCGCTCCGCGAACCATCAGGTCCGTGCCGTGGTCGCCGAGAACGCCCCGGAAGACGAGCGCTTCGTGCCCGAGCTCATGGCCATGCTCGGCGACCCGCGGAGCTTCCTCCGTTCTCGCGCCGAAAAATCGCTGACCTCCCTCGGCGCGCTCCAGCCGCCGGTCGAGCCTGCCACCACCGAGCTGATGGCCGTCCCGCAACGCCTGCAAGGCTGATAGATCTCGAAGCCGGATGGCCCCGGCCCCGAAGAGCTCGCGAGCGCCGGCGATTGGACGCTCCTCGTCGAAGGCCGCGGCGCAGTCTCGCGCGGGCAGCAACTTCCCGCAGATCCGGGGCGTCGGCGCCAAGGTCTCGTTCCACGACGATCTCTACCCCTTCCTCTTGAAGCTCACGTGGCCGCGCTTCTTCGGCCTCTTCTCGCTCACGTTCGTCGCGCTGAACACGGTCTTCGCGGGGCTCTACATGATCCGCCCGGGCTCGGTCACGGGCGCGACCAGCTTCCTCGATCACTTCTTCTTCAGCATCGAGACGTTCGCCACCATCGGCTACGGCGAGATGACGCCCAACGGTACGTGGGCCCACCTCATCATGTCGCTCGAGGCGCTCAGCGGCATCTGCGCGACCGCCCTCATGACGGGCCTCATCTTCGCCCGCTTCACGCGCCCCACCTCGCAGATCCTCTTCAGCGACCGCATGATCATCGCGCCCTGGAACGGCGTGCCCCACCTGATGTTCCGCATGGCGAACCAGCGGCAAAATCAGCTCGTGGAGGCGCAGCTGAGCCTGATGATCCTCCTCTCCGAGCAGACGACGGAGGGACAGACGCTCCGCCGCCCGACGGATCTGCCGCTCGTGCGGAGTCGTAATCCGATGTTCGCGATGACATGGCTCGCGATGCACCGCATCGACGAGTCGAGCCCGTTCCATGGCGAGAACGCGCTCGCGAAGCTGGCGGAGGTGAAGGCCGAGGTCTACGTCACGCTGACCGGCTTCGACGAGACGCTGATGCAGACGGTGCACGCGCGCTTCCGCTACACGCTCGATCACATCCTCCCCGCGGCGCGCTTCGTGGACGTGGTCTCGCAGGGCGAGGACGGCACACGGACCATCGACTACGAGAAATTCCACGACATCGTGGAGGAGGGCGCATGAGCTCCGAGTTCCAGCATTCGCATCTCGACGTCGGCGAGCTCCGGCTCCATGTCGTCCAGGCGAGACCCGACAAGGTCGACGAGGACACCAAGCTCGTCGTGTTCCTGCACGGATTCCCGGAGTACTGGGAGTCGTGGCGCCACCAGCTCGAATATCTCCGCCAGCAGGGATACTGGGCGGTCGCGCCGGATCTACGTGGCTACGGCGACTCCGACAAGCCCTGGGAGGTGGACGAATACGAAGTAGAGAAGCTCGCCGGCGACGTCGCCGGCCTCATCCGCGCCCTCGGCCGCCAGAAGGCGATCGTGGTCGGCCACGACTGGGGCGCGGTCGTGGCCTGGATGTTCGCGCAGCATCACCAGGACATGCTCGAGCGCCTGGCCATCCTCAACGTCCCCCATCCGCTCCGCATGCAGCGCGCCCTCGAGCGCTCTCCGAAGCAGATGCTGCGGAGCTGGTACATCTTCTTCTTCCAGATCCCGAAGCTCCCCGAGCTCCTCATCGCACGAAACGACTACGAGCTCGTCCGCAAGACCTTCGGCGCCGACGGGATCCCGGCCGAGGACATCGAGCGCTACGTCACCGCCCTCCGCAAGCCGGGCGTGGTGCGCTCCGCGGTCAACTACTACCGCGCCACGATCCGCCGCCTCTTCAAGGGTCGCATCCCGAAGACGCAAGTCATCGACCGTCCCGTCCTCGTCCTCTGGGGCGATCGCGATCGCTACCTCGGGAAGGAGCTCGCCGCCCCGCCCATCCGCTTCGTCCCGAACCAGCGCGTCGAGCACTTCCCGAACGCCTCGCACTGGGTCCAGCTCGACGCCAAAGACGAGGTCAACGAGCGCCTCCTCGCCTTCTTCCGCGAGTAAGCGCAGCGCAGCCGCCAGTCGCAGCGGGGCACGGCGGTCACGGCGCGTCACGGCGCGTCACGGCGGGTCATGGGCTCTCCTGGGCCTCGCACCGACCTCGTTCCTCTCTGCGACCGCCCTGGACTGGGGCGCTGGCGGGTCCGGGCGTGCTGTGAGCTCCTCCTCGCGCCCCGTCCCCCCTGCCCCACCACGAGCTCGCGCGCCGCGCTCGCCTCAGCCCCGCCACCTGCCGCGGCCTCTGTCCTCGCCAAGGTGGAGCCTCGCGCAGATTCGAAGCATTCACCAAGGATCCGGCGCGGTCGGGGTCGAATGCCCGGGATGAGGCGGTTCGCGTTCGGGATGGTGCTCGCGATGTCGCTGTCTGCGGGCGCGGCGCGAGGGCAGGCGGTGACCGGCGCGTCGGCGCGTGCGGTGATCATCACGCAGCTCCAGGCGCAACTACAAGCCTTTCAGGGGGCCGGCGATGCGGCGCGGCCCGCGCTCGCGCTCCAGATCGCGGACGCGTACGTCGCGCTCGCGGCCGCCGCGCTCGCGGACAAGCTCGCGGCGCAGGCGCAGGGCCCCAAGCAGCAGCCGCTCGCGAATCAGATGGAGCAAGTCGTCGTCGCCGCGCACAAGCGGGCGATCACGTTTTACTCGCTCGTGCTCACGGAGCATCCGACGTTCGCGCAGAACGATGTGGTGCGCCTTCGGCTCGCGCGCGAGTACGAGCAGGCGGGTGACCGGAAGAGCTCGCGCGCGACCTACGAGGACCTGATCAAGAAGCACGCGAGCTCGCCGCACGTGCCGAACGCGCACCTCGCGCTCGGCGAGTACTACTTCGAAGAAGCGATCAACGATCCCTCGAAGATGGACCTCGCGGCAAGAGCGTACGGCGAGGCGGTCAAGTACCCTCCGCCGGCGAACGGGGCCTTCGGCTACGCCTGGTACCGGCTCGCCTTCGTGTACTGGAACAAAGGCGAGACGGCGAAGGCGCGGCACGCGTTCCAGCAGGTGATCGACTTCGGCGCGAGCTACCCGCAGATCAGCGGCGCGACTCCCCTCGCGAAGGCGGCGCGCATCGACCTCGCCGCGCTTCCGCCGTGATCCGAGCAGCCTCCGTCAGTGGTAGGGCTCCGAGCCGAGCACGTCTTCGATCTCGGAGCGCTTCGGAAGCGCGGCAACGGTCGGATTCGCGAAGCGCGTCTTCGGTCTCCAGCCCACGCCGAGGACCTTGAGCTGCTTCACGACGCGGACGCGTCACGACGCAGGCGCGTCCGCGGGATCGAGCAGCCCCTGTCGCTGGCGCCATCCGATCCCGAGCAGCCAGGTGCGAGGCGCGACGCGTGTCCAAGGCTGGTCGTCGTGAAACGTCACGGGGGCGCGCGAGAAGCCGCCAAACGTGGGCGCCGAGGAGGACGGATCCGCAAAGGCGCGGTCGCCGAGGACCTGGAAGTGCTTCTGCACGTTCAGGAGCACGTAGCGGAGGGCGTTGCGCGTCTCGGTGGGCGAGCGGAGATCGTGCCGGTGGTAGCGCTCGCTCCAGAAGCGCCCCTTTCGCGCGAGCAGCTTGTTGATGCGGCGAGCGATGCGGATCTCGAGGCCTGCCACGCCACGCGCGAGGCCACGCTTGTCGGGGGCCTCGACGATGAGATGCAGATGGTCCGTCTGGATCGTGAAGTGAACGACCTGGAAGTGCTTCGCCACCTTCCCCTCGAGCGCGCCGCGCTGGGCGAGCAGCGCGCCCTTCACGATGGGCTCGAGGAGATCGCTCCGCAGCGACGGCACCGGCTTCCGCACGCGCAGCGTGACGTGCACCGGATCGCCCTTGCGGTGCGAGGGACGCGCGCGATGCGCGATGAACGTGCGGTCCTTCTCCTTCTTCCGCGGTCGCCCCGCCCCTGGCCGCGCCCCACCGCGCCCGCGCCGACTCCGCGGCGCCAGATCGAGCGCGAGCTGACGCGTCAGCCCCAGGTCCTCCGGCATGCCACGAGATTTCGGCATGTTGCGAATTTATGAATTCGGGCACTATTTGTCAAGGGCGCGGACGCCGATGCATGCTTTTGCGGGTCGCTTTGCGGGTCGCTTCGCGTCCGCGGGTCCACGTGTCAGGACCTCAGGTGACGCGTGGCCGGACCGCACGGTCGCGCGCGCGAGCGGACGTGCGAGGCGCAGGCCCGAGCGTGTCGTCGGCCCCGTGCCATGGTCGGAGCGGGCCTCGCACTGGCGTCGTTCCTCGCTGGGATCCTCTCGATCTAGGGCGCCGCGATCCTCATGGCTTGCTGCCGAGGTCCGCCACGCCCTTCGCCCGCTCCCCACCAGACGAGCTCGCGCTCCGCGCTCGCATGCCCCTCGCCCCGTCCCCTGCCGCGAGCGTCGATCTCGGCCGAAAACGCGCGTGCGCCATTGCTCACGTCCGTCCGCCAGGAGAATGGAGACGCCTGAACCTTCGCGCCTCTTCTCACGCTTCTGATTTCGGGCAATGAAATGGAGGCGGCGCGGGCGGCGCGGGCGGCGAGGGCGGCGAGGGCGGCGAGGGCGGCCGGAAGTCACGTCAACGTCAACGACGAGGACCAGCACTCGATCTGGTGCAGCCAGGACGCAGGTTTGGGCGTCAAGTGACGCGACCATCGCGGGTGCTCGTCGAACCAGCGACGATCGAGCAAGTAGCGAGCAGGGAGATCTCTTAGGATGGGACGGCCGGCGCATGCGCACGGTCCGCATTCCGTACCGCCCGCCCTACGACTGGGGCGCGATGCTCGCGTTCTTCGCCGCACGCGCGATCGAGGGGATCGAGCGCGTGGACGGAGAGGCCTATGAGCGCACGGTTCGCGTCGGCGGCGCGGTCGGTTCGATACGCGTGACGCATCGGCCCGAGCACCAAGGCCTCGTGGCGGAGATCGACTTCCCCGAGCCGCGCGTCATCGTCGCGCGACTGCGGAGGCTGTTCGATGTCGACGCCGACGTGACCGCGATCGGGGCCTGGCTCGCGCGCGATCCGCTGCTCGCCCCGCTCGTCAGGGCGCGACCGGGCCTCCGACCGCCCGGCGCATTCGACGACTTCGAGCTCGCGGTGCGGGCCGTGCTCGGGCAGCAGATCACGGTCGTGGCCGCGCGCAAGCTCGGGGGGCAGCTCGTGCGGATCGCTGGACGACCGGCGGGCGACGGGCGCTTCGTGTTTCCGACGCCGGAAGAAGTGCGACGGGGAGAGCTCGACGCGCTCGGAATGCCGAAGGCGCGGAGGGAGACCCTGCGCGCGCTCGCGGAGCTCGACGACGTCGCGCGCATTCGCACCGTGAAGGGCGTGGGCGAGTGGACGGCGCAGTACGTCGCGCTACGCGCGGGCCGCGATCCCGACGCGTTCCCCGCGACCGACGTCGCGCTGCTCCGCGCGGCCGCGCTCTGCATCGATGCGCTCGACGGTGCCGCGCTCGATGCCGCCGCGCTGCTCGCGCGGGCGGAGCGCTGGCGGCCCTATCGCGCGTACGCCGCGCAGCACCTCTGGACGTCGCTCACGGGCAGCCCGGCGTGAGCGCGGCCGGATACGAGCGCGGGCCCGTCACGACCACCGGCTCCGCCTCGAAGCCGACGCCGAACGAGACGGCGTCGCACGTCGCGGCCCCGTCCTGCCCGCCGGCCGCGAGGACGTCGGGGAGCTTCGCCAGCGTCTTCTTCAGGTCCTCGAGCTTCGCGCCGCCGCACTCCTCGGGGGCGGTGCGGCCGACGTGATCGCGCACCGCGGCCTGCAGATCCGGGACCTTGATCGCGCCCGAGAGCTGGCCCCCGATCGCCTTGCCGTCGGGCGAGAGATCGAAGCGCACGCGGAGACGGAACACGACGACGCGCATCACCTGGGTCCCGAGCGGCAGCTCGAGGGTCAACGGAGCGGTCGAAGGGCCGGAGTCGAACGTGCCGTTCTCGAACGTGGCCGCCTCGTAGCGCGCGAGCTCCGGCTCCGTCTGGCCGTCGAGGAGATAGGTGAAGAATGCACGCAACTTCGCGCCCGTGAGGCCACCGCCGAGCTGGCCCAGGATGATGATGGGACGGCGCACGCCGGCCTTCAGCGCCTCGTCACTCGCCTTCGAGGGCGTGGGGTCCCACGGCTCGAGGAGCGGCAGGACACGGCGACCGAACTCGTTGTCGTGGCCGTTGATGCCATCGAGCGCGGCGTAGGGCGGCTCGCCCTCGACCGGCTTGCACTCGCCGTTGAGCGAGTAGCTCGAATGCAGGCCATCATAGTCCTCGCCGAAGTACTCCCACGCGTAGGAGAGGGGCTTTCCGCCTCGGTCGGTGTCCCCGAGGTAGAAACGGGTGAAGGCGAGCTTCAGCTTCGCGCACTCCATTCCCCCCTCCATTCCCGTGCAGGAGGCGCCCGCCTCGGAGCCCGACGGGGCCGGGCTTCCATCGCCGAGGGGGCCCGCGTCCGGCCCGGCGGACGCGGACGGGGCGAAGGGCGCGCGATCGTCGCTCGCTCCGCACGCCCCGTGCAGGACCACGAGGGCCGGAAGGAGCGCGAGAAGACGCCGCATCGAGCCTCGCGTTCTGCCGCGAAATCGGCGGAACTTCAACACTCGTGCCCACAAGGATCAGAGCGGATCCCGAGTTGATCCGTTTCGAGGGGAGCGTTGCGCAATGCGGTGCGCTGCCTGCAATCATCACGCAGGCTTCGGGGCGTCTACGGCGCAGGCCCGCGTGTTGCTTCAAGAAACCCTTGGTCATGAAGCGCGCCGCTGCACTTGGAATTTTCGCGCTGGGGCTGATGGGCCTCTTCGCGATCGCGTGCGCGCCGACCTACGGAGAAGCGGAGCCGGCGCCGGCCGATCCCGGCTCGACGACCGCCGACACCTTCCACGAGAAGCTGCCGACCGATCCCGCGGCCCCGAAGGCGAAGCCGCCGACGAAGGCCGCGACCGGCACCATCACCGCGACGAGCGGCGATGGCGGCAGCGTGCCCCCGAAGACGCCGGGCAGCGGCACTGACGACACCGACGCGGCTGCGCCCGCGCAGCTCGACGGCGGCGCGTGCTCGAAGGCCCCCTCCACCAGCGGCTACGTCATTCACGAGGCCACGCCGCAGGCGATCGGCGCCTGCAGCACGTCGGACATCGGCTACTACGAAGGCCTCCTCGCGGTGAAGGACCAGACCTTCGGCGGCATCCAGAAGGCGCTCAAGGAACGCAACGAGCTCTGCGCCAACTGCGTCTTCTCGAAGTACGAGGACGCGACCTGGGCGCCGATCGTGATGCTCACGCCGGACGCCGGCTTCTACAACTGGGGCTCGTGCTACGCGAACAGCCCCGGCGGCTCGCCTCAGTGCGCGATGCAGGTGCAGCAGTGGTTCAGCTGCCTCGACGACGCGTGCGGCGCCTGCGTCAGCGACGCCGAATACGACGCATGCATGGACAAGGCGACGGCCGACCCCGCGCAGTGTGGCGCGCTCAAGTTCGACGCGTGTGGCGCGAACCTCACGCAGCTCAACGCCGCGTGCAGCTCGATCGCGAAGTCGATCGCCATCTCGTGCGGCCCTTGAGCGGGCCCTGAGCCGCGATCAGGGGTCGAGGCGATAGACCGCGCCGCCGATGCGGTCGACGAAGTAGATCTTCCCATCCGGGCCGAAGTTCATGCCCGCGAGCGAGCCCGCCGGGAGGTGCGTGTCGAGGCTGCGCACGAGCGAGCCGTCCTTCTGCGAGAAGGCGTGGATCTTCGAGGTCTTCGCGTCGGTCGTGAAGACGAGACCGCCCGAGGCCTCGAGGCCCGACGGCGCCTCGAGCTCGCTGCCCGGCGCGACGAGCTCCTCGACCGGCGCCTCGTAGTAGGCGCGCTCGTCGATCCGCTCGTTGCCCGGCATGTCCACCATGCGGCGGCCCTGGCTCGGGTCGAGGACGAGGATGCGCTTGTTGCCAGTGTCCGCGACGAAGAGGCGCTTGGCCGTGTTGTCCCAGGAGACGTGGCTCATCACGCCGTCGACGCCCTTGACCTTGCCGTTCCAGAAGCGGCGGATGACGCCGTCCGAGTGATCATCGAACCCGGGGCCGTGGTCCTTGTGGAAGTCGTAGAAGTCGATCGACTTGTTGAACGAGTTGAACGTGTAGAACTGGTTGCCGGTGCCGGCCCACGTGATGCCGCGGCAGAACGGCGTCGAGTGCAGCATGTCGAGGTGGCTGCCGAGGTTCGTCTGCGTGTTGTTGCCGCCGAAGATGTTCAGCTCGGCGGAGTAGAGCGTCGGCCCCATGAAGTAGTTGCCGCCGTTGTCGCCGTCGCCGCACGTGGCCCAGGTCTGGCCCCACTCGTCGCTCACGCCCGAGAAGGAGAACGCGGGCGGCTTGTTCATGAAGTGCGAGTACGCCGGGTCGCGGCGCTCGATGACCTGCGACTGCGACGTGCCGATGTTCTTCACGATCGACATGTGGCCGGTGCGATAGTTGGAGATCCAAAGATCGCGGGGGCTCCGGGGGTTGAACTCGAGGTCGATCGGGTCCCACTGCGCGTTCGACTGGTGAACGAGCGTCATCGTCGCGGGCTTCGTCGCCGAGCCGAGCTCGTACGCAGGCCCCTTCGCGTCGGCGTCGGGCGCGCGACCGAACATCTCGCACGTCACGCCCGGCTCGGTGCAGCGGTCGGCCGGAAAGAGCGCCTCGGTGGGCTCCTCTTCCGTGGCCGCGCACGCAACGGCCGAGACCGACGACAGGAGGACGGCGAAGAGAGCCAGGGGACGCACGCTCATGGGAGGCGTCCTACCACACGGACTTACATGTGCAATGAGGGATATTTGCGCAAATGGCTTCAGGGTTCCGGCGTCGCGATCGTGGCGAAGTGCCGCGGCTCGCCGAGCTGGCGTGCGTGCTCAGAAGAGCGCTTCGAAGGCTTTTCTCGAGCGATCGTCGAGCGCGCCGCCCGTGAACACGATGCGCCCCGTGCGATCGATCACGAGCGTCGTCGGGACCTTCTTCTCACCGAGCGCGTCGGCGAGGCGGAAGTCCTCGTCGACGAGGATCGGATACGCCATGCGATGCGCGCTCGCGAAGGTCTTCACCTTCTCGACGGGCTCGCCGACCGCGACGCCCATCACGACGCCGCCGTGCTCCTTCGCCCACGTGTCGAGCTGGGCGAGGTCGGGCATCTCCTTCTGACACGCGTCGCACCACGTGGCCCAAAGCGACACGAGCGCGGGGCGACCGCCGAGCGCGCGCGTGAGCTCCTCGCTTCCGTGCTCGAGCGACTGCAGCTGCGCCTGGGGCAGGGTCGACGGCTTCTCGCGCGCCGGCGCAGCGCACGCCGCGACGAGGCAAAGCAAGGCGATACGGCGAAACACGCGGCGACTCTATCACTCCGATCCGGGTCGAACCACAGGGCCTCGTGGAGGTCGTCTCAGCGCGCTCAGAAGCGCGCGCCGGCCTGGAAGATGCCCATGTTCACGCGGAGCCCATCCGTGCGCCAGTAGCGCTCGTAGCCCGCGTCGACGTGCGCGCCGTTGAAGACCCAGGGGAAGTCGGCCACGAGCTTCGCGCCGACGGTCTGTGAATCGAAGCGCGCGAGATCGCTGTCGGCGGTGAAGTAGTTCTGCAGGCCGTCGGTGAGGGTCGTGAAGAAGTCGACCGGCGTCTGCGTGTAGTAGCGATAGCTCGCGCGCACGTAGAGGTTCGAGAACACGCGCTGGAGGAGCTGTCCCTCGAAGGCGTGCGCGACCACGCCCCAGTTGTCGGCGTAGAAGCGATAGAAGCCCTTCAGCGCGCCGTCCCACGGCAGCCACTGCGCGAAGCGCCCCACGACCGCGTGGCGCCAGCGATTCGACGGCAGCTTCTCCGCGAAGCGATCGCCGGTGACGAACGGCACCGTGTTCCACGTGTTGCTGAGCTGGCCGGACTGGAAGGAGACGCCGTAGTTGGCGTGCACGACCGTGTACGGCGTGAGGATCTGCGTGATGCCGCCGTTCACGTTCGACGTGGAGCGGTTCACGCGGCCCGTCTTGAAGCCGAGGCCGTCGTACCCGCTGAACCAGTCGAGCACCTCGTTCACGTTTCCTGCGAGGGTGAGGTTGTCGTCCGCGAGGCTCACCTGCGCGCCGAGGCCGGCCGCCCACGAGCGGAAGTTCTCCTCGATGTGAACGTCGTTCTGGAGCTGTGACTGCCACTTCGCCGCCTCGTAGGCGATCCGCCAGTTGAAGGCGATCGACTCGTTCTGCCGCGAGGAGTTGGTGACCACGTCCACGTTGCGCCCGCGATCGATGGCGTTCGCGGAGGCGCTCGTGACGAAGTCGATGGGGACCCAGAAGCGATGGACGATGTGCTCGTTCTGACGCGCGACGACGAGGACCTGGGGCTGGAGGACGGTGAGCCCCGCGTCGCCTCGCTCCGTGAGGTACTTCGAGTTGGCCTTCGACTGGTAGCCCTTGCCGCGCTGCTCGTAGGACGAAAAGGCGACCTCGACGCTCTCGATCTCGAACGAGTGCGCCCTCTTCTTCTCCGTCTCGGGCTCGCGCTCCTCCGCCAGCGCGGGAGAGGCGAGGAGGAGAATCGCCGCGACTACTGACAGCCGCACCCGCCGCCTGCCGCTGCGCCGTCGCCGCCGGCCGCCGCTTCACGTGTATTATACAACTTGGACTTCCGGTACTGCTCGAGCTGATCGTCCGTGAGCGACATCATCGGATCGGCGAGCTTGCCGCGGCGGTTCTGCGGGACGGTGGAGCATCCCGCGAGCGTGACCAGGGCGATGAGGAGAAAGACGATTCGCATCAGAGACTCCCGGAGAGGACGGCACCCGTCGTGCCGTCGCCAAGGATGGGGACGAGGGAGAGCGAGGAGGCGGTCCGGCCGGAACCGGGCGTCTTGGGCCTTCGTTCGTTGACGCGCACCGCGTCGAGGACGCCGAAGGTACCGCCGAGGATGGAGAGCGTGGCGCCGGTCCACGTGGCGTACTGAACGCCGGCGGGCGCGCGCTTGATGATGCTCGGGAAGAGGCCGGTGAAGATCGAGTTGCTGATGATCGGCACGAAGAGCGGCAGCGAGAACCAGAGGCCACGCTTCACCTCGCCGACGACCGCGTGCGCGACGAACGGGGCGAGGATCATCCCGGACTGCGCGCCGAGGAGGCCACCGTTCTTCACGAACTCGTGCTCGCCGCGTGTGATCATGATGCCGCCGGTCGCGAGCGAGGCGAACGTGACGCCCGCCCCGGCGAGAAGCGCGACCGCGGCGTCGTCGTTCTCCGCGTCGTGGGCGTCGTCCTGGGCCGCCGCGGGCGAACAAAGGACGAGCGCCGCGAGGAGGATCCCCGCGGCGCCCATCTTCTTCATGACCTGAGCTGTCCGTCCGTCAGGGAACGGGGTCCGGCTTGACGCCGCGGCTGGTCGCGTTCGCGCAGCCGAGCTCGACGCCGGTCGCGCCGTCCTTCGTCTTCACGATCTTGAACTCGACGCGACGGTTCTTCTCCCAGGCGTCCTCGTTGTGGCCCGGATCTTCCGGACAGAACTCGCCGTAGCCCTTCGCGCGAAGGACCGACTTGTTCACCTTGCGGGCGATGAGGCCCGCCATGACGGAGTTCACGCGGTCCTGCGTGAGGCGGAGGTTGTACTCGTCCGTCGCGCGCTCGTCGGCGTGACCCGCCACCTCCACGAGCGTGAACTCGGGGTGGTGGAGGAGGGTCGTCGCGACGGCGTCGAGGATGTCGTTCGACTCCGGAAGGATCTCGGCGGAGGCCGTCCTGAACTTGATCTTCTTCAGGATGAGGATGTTGTCCTTGTCGATGACGACGAGGCCCTTGTCGGGGCAGCCGTCTTCGTCCTCGAAGCCGTTGAACGTCTCGGGCTCGTTCGGGCACTTGTCGACGACGTCGAGGATGCCGTCCTTGTCGTTATCGGGATCCGGGCAGCCGTCCTGGTCCTCGAAGCCGTCCTTGTCCTCGGGATCGTTCGGGCACTGATCCTTCTTGTCCGGGATGCCGTCCTTGTCGTTGTCCGGATCCGGGCAGCCGTCCTGGTCTTCGAAGCCGTCCTTGTCCTCGGGATCGTCGGGGCACTTGTCCTTCGAGTCGAGGATGCCGTCGCCGTCGCGGTCGCCGTCGGAGCCCTCGGGGCAGCCGTCTTCGTCCTGATCGCCGTCGCGGTCCTCGGGCTCGTTCGGGCAGCGGTCGTCCTTGTCGAGGATGCCGTCGTTGTCGTTATCCGGATCGGGACATCCGTCCTCGTCCTGGAATCCGTCGAAGTCCTCCGGATCGTCCGGGCACTTGTCGACGTCGTCCTTGATGCCGTCGCCGTCGCGGTCGCCGATCGACGGCTCGAAGATGAAGCCGATGAAGGCGCGGAAGTCGGCCGCCTCGGCGCCCGCGGTGAAGCGGGGGCCTGCGCCAGCGAGGAGGTAGCTGTTGCGCTCGACGAAGACCTTGATGCCGCCCGTGACCTCGTTCGACGGCTTCAGCTTCGAAGCGGCGTCCGAGAGGAGGTAGGTGCCGTAGGTGTCGGCCACGATGTCGAGGGCGGGCAGCACGCGGTACGACATGCCGAGGCCGTAGGTGACGCGGCTGCCGTCGCGGAACTCGCCGTCCTTCAGGGTCATGCGCGTCTCGCTCGCGCCGTGGCCGCGGAAGCCGGCGTTCAGGCCGACGCGGAACTGGCCGGTCGAGCCGAAGCGCTTTTCACCAATGATCTGGGGCCAGTACCAGAAGGTCGGGTCGGCGCCGCCGCTGCGAGGCGCGTCCGAGATGGGGAGACCCACCTGGGCGGAGATGGCGAGACCGAAGCCGTGCTCGACGCGGAGGATGCGTGCCTTGGCGTGGAGGGCGATGAAGCCGACGTTCTGGGCGTCGAGCGGGCCCTGATTCCACTGCGTCCCCGGGTTCTGGCCGTTCGCGAGCGGGCCCGTCTGGGTCGGCGCCGGGGGCGTCGCCTTGTCCTGCTGCTCCTTGCCGGACATGAGGTTGACCGGGAGGGTGAGGCCGGCGACGAGGATGTTCGCGATGCCGTAGTTGAAGGAGAACGAGCCCTGGAACGAGTGATCGACGAGGTTGGTGCTCTCCTGCCCCTTGTCTTTCGTGCGCAGGATGCCGTGGCCGTAGTCGATGACGAGGCCGAGGCTGAGGTCGTTCGCGCCGAGGATGTCCGTTCCGTTGGTGTGGAAGAAACCCTTGGAGTCGACCGCGGGACGGAAGAGGTGTGTGTCGAAGCCGTCGCCGTTGGCGTCCGGAATCGCCTGCGCCGACGCGCTGTCCTCGAACCCGAAAAACGCGGCGTTCAGCCCAAGGGCGGCCGCGAGACAACGAAGCTTTGTACGGATAGCCGGGCGCACGGCGCGACCCTAACACAAGAGGAATCGACGCGACAAAATAGGTACACTGAGCGACCAAGAGCACCTCTCATGTTGGTCGCTTTCCGGCGCGCTTGGATTCTCGTGGCCACGATGGCCGTCCTCCTCTCATGGGGGTCGACGAGCCGCGCCGACGGTCTCGAGGGCAAATGGCGGCAGACCGCGCTCCGCGAGGACTTCACGGTCCAGAACTGGCTCGAGTCGGGCTGCGGGCCCGCGCCCAAGTCGAGCACCACCGGCGGCGGAGAGGTCGTCGAGGTGCGCGCGGAGGGTGACGAGCTCGTGTTCGTCGGCGGCGGCCGGGTCTATCGCACGAACGCCTGCTACGACCCGATGCCGAACCTGCAGCGCGGCTCGCACTCGCGCGACGCGAATGGCAAATCCTGGCGCACGCGCTGCACGACGGCGCCGAACGACCCGCGCTCCGCGGTGCTGAACACGCTCGTCAACGCGTCGACGGAGCGGCACATCGATCTCGTCGAGACCGGTCGCTACGAGATCACGCTCGAGGGCGGAAAGTGCGTCGCCGACATCAAGCGCACGCGGAGCTTCGATCGCGTCGACGACGGCAACGCGCCGGCCCCCGCCTCCGCGCCCTCGCCGAAGGAGCCGAAGCCCGCGCCTGCCGAGCCGGCGCCGCGGCCGGCGCTCTGCGGGATCGTCGGCGAGCCGCAAAAGCTGGAGGTTCGTCCGTCCCGGAAGCTCCTGCGGCCAGGCGAGACGTTCCGCCTGCGCGGCGTCGTGCTCGACGCGAAGGGCTGCGAGACCAAGACGGCGCTGGGCTGGAAGCTGCCGCCGGAGGCCTCGGCCAGCGGTGTGAAGGTCGACGCGTTCGGCAACGTGACCGCGAGCAAGGACGCCGGGGAAGGCACCCTCGAGATCATCGCCAGCGCGGGCGGGCGCGAGACGCGCATGACGGTCGAGATCGTCTCCGCGTCGCGCTACGACGAGCTCCTCTCGAAGTCGGGGCTCAATGCGGCGGGTGAGAACGAGGACGCCTCGACGGTGACGATCGCGTCGCAGTCGCTCGGGACGGACGACGCGCGCGTCGAAGACCACTCGCGGCAGCGGCGCTTCACGTTCCTCGGGATCGTCGGCGTCGCGCTCGTGGGCCTCGTGATTACGGCGGTCGTGCTCGCGCGGCGAGGTCGCCGGGCGAAGGAGCTGCTCGCGGAGGCCGAGGTGCGTCACGAGGAGAAGGTGCGCGCCGTCCTCGAACGCCGGAAGAAGCGCGAGGCGGAGCACGCCTCCCAGATGCGCGCGCACGAGGAGAGCGTGGCCGCCGCGCGCGCGATCTCGAGCTCGAACGCGCTCGCTGCGATCGCGGCGCCCCCGAGCACCCCTGCCGTGCAGCGGGCAGCCCTCGCGTGCGCCTCGTGCGGTCGCGAGATGGAGCCGGGGACGTCCTTTTGCCCTCATGACGGCACACCGCTCGTGGCCGCGCCGAGCACACGGGACGTCACTCGAACGGGCGGCGGCGGCATCTGCCCGGTCTGCAATACGGTCTACGGTGACGAGGTCACGCTCTGTCCGACGCACAAAGCCAAGCTCATACGCGCCCGGGCGCCCGCCCCGCTGACAGCCCAGCAGCGGGGCAAGATCTGTCCGACCTGCGGGGAGCGCTTCGAGGGCGGGGCCGACTTCTGCGGGAAAGACGGGACGCAGCTCGTTCTCCTGAACTAGCGACCACGTGGGCGCATGGACGGCGCCCTGTTCCTTCCGCTCGCGTTCACGCCTCTCGTTGCGTGCGGAATCCAAGGAATCAGATCGTCACGGTTTCTGTGACGTCGATAGCTTGATCACACAAATCCGCGGTCGCTATACTCGCTCTGCTCGTAGACTCCGCGGTTCGTCTTTCCCTTCACCTAAAGAACACGCGCCTTTAAGGACGGTTACGCGATGAAGATTCAGTGCCAGTCGTGCCAGGCCAAGTACACGATCGCGGATGAAAAGGTCCTCGGCAAGGTCGTCAAGATTCGCTGCAAAAAGTGCAGCTCGACGATCGTCATCAACGGCAACGACCAGGCGGCTTCGGCCGACGCGGGCGGCGACAACAACGCGTTCGACTACGCGGGTGGTGCCGGCGGCGATCAGTGGACGGTCAACGTCGCGGACGGTGATCAGCGCACCATGACGGTCGGCGAGATCGCGACCGAGTACCGGAACGGCGTCGTCAACGACGAGACCTACTGCTGGAAGGACGGCATGGCCGACTGGCTGCCGCTCCGCGAGATCGATCAGATCTACGCGTCCGTGAAGGGCGGCGGCGGTGGGGTCGACGTCCAGATGAGCGTCTCGCCCTCCGCGTCCGTTCCGCCTCCGGCGGCGGCTCCCCTCTTCGGCGCGTCCACGGTCCCCGTCGATGCGTTCGCGGGCAGCGTCTCGCCCAAGCCCGCGGGCAATGGCGGCGCCGGCGCGCTCTTCAGCGCTCCCGCGGCGGACCCCGCTCCGGCGGCGGCGGCTGCGCGTCGTGCGGGCGGTCGCGCGCAGGGCGCCGACCTCTTCGGCAACGTCGAGAAGGCGGGCGGCGAGGAAGAAGTGATGACGAGCGCGGCCACCGGCGGTGGCGGCGGCGGTGCGGTCGCGGCGGCGGTCCCTGCGGCGGACGACAAGCTCACCGGCCAGCGCAACGAGAACTCGGTCCTCTTCTCTCTCTCCGCGCTCACGGACAAGGCCGACGCCAAGTCCTCGAGCAGCAGCGGCGGCGGCCGTGGCGCCACCACCGCGACGGGCGACGGCTCCGGCCTCATCGACATCCGCGCGCTCAGCGCGAACATGGATGACGACAAGGGCGGCAAGAAGGACAAGGGCGCTCGCGTCGACGACATCATGAACCTCAGCGGCGGCGGCGCGTTCGGCGCGGCCCTCGCGGCCCCGATCCTCGCCCCTCCCCCGCTCGAGCCGGTCGATCTCGGCGTCACCGCGCCGACGGAGCAGCCCAAGCAGAACAAGGGCATGATGTTCGCGATCCTCGGCGGCTGCGCGTTCATCGCGATCGGCATCGTCGTCGCGGTCGTGCTCACGCGTCAGCCGGCCCCCGAGGGCAACGGCACGAAGCCGACCGACTCCGCGGGCGCGAACAGCACCCCGACGGCCGCCACCAGCATGGCCTCGAACGACACCGCGCCGCCGTCCACCACGACGACGGGCGGCAGCGAGCCGGCGCCTCCGAGCACGGGCAGCAACGCGGGCAAGACGCCCACCGTGGTCCAGGGTCCGAAGGTCGCGGGCGGTCCTGCTCCGGCGGCGCAGCCCAAGGCGGGCGGCGGCGATCCGGCTCCGGCCCCCGCGCCGGCCGCACCCGCTCCGGCGGCGCAGCCGAAGAGCCTCGCGGAAGCCATGGGCGGCGCGGTCGGCGACAAGGGCGCGGCTCCTGCGCCGGCTCCGGCCGCGGGCGGCGCGAGCTTCGACAAGGGCGCCGCCGCCGGCGCGCTGGGCAAGGTCGATGTGCAGGGCTGCAAGAAGCCCGACGGTCCGACGGGCGCCGGCCACGTCACGGTCACGTTCGGACCGGACGGCTCGGTGCAGACCGCGGTCGTCGATCAGGGCCCCTACCCGGGCACCCCGGTCGGTGGCTGCGTCGCGGGTCGCTTCAAGGGCGCGCACGTCCCGGCGTTCTCGGGCGCGCCGGTCCGCGTCGGCAAGAGCTTCATCATCAACTGAGCGCATGAGCGCCGTCGCATGAACGGCGTCCTCGCCTGCCTGACCGCCATCGCGGGGTTCATCCTCGGGGTGCGCGTCGGGTTCACGCTCGCGCGTCGAAACGACGCCAAGGCCAAGGCCAAGGCAAAGAAGTGAGGCGCGCGCTCGCGCTCGCGCTGCTCGGCTGCGGGGCGACCGCGCGCGCGGTCGAGCCAGCGACGCCGAGCGATGGCGGCCAGCCAAAGCCGAACAACGTCGGCCACTACAACGCGCCGTACGTCGAGCTTCCGGTCTCGCTCTGGGCGGAGTCCACCTACTCGCCGCAGGCGCCGTCGCTCCCCCTCGAGCCGCGCGAGACCGCGCTCCTCGAGGCGTGCGGACACAGCGACGCCGCCCTCGCCCGCACTGCCAAGGAGGCGCCCCTGGAGGTCGAGCCGATCTTGCGTGCGCTCGGCTCCCCCGCCGTTCGACCGCGCGTCATCACGGTGAAAGGAACGTCGAGCGACACCGCGCTGAAGAAGCGGCTCACCGAGCTCCGCACGCCGAACACGCGCTGCGGCCTCTTCACCAGCGGCGACGTGACGACCATCGTGAGCGCGGAGCACCTTGCGGATCTCGATCCTCTCCCCGTGCGCTCGCGGACCGGCACCTGGCATACCCTCGACGCCACGCTGAACGTCCCCGCCACGTCGGCGAAGGTCCTCGTCCTCGGTCCGCGTGGCGCGCCGAAGACCTACCCCACCACGATCGAAACGAAATCAGGCCTTCGCCGCGTGCACGCCCGCTTCGCTCTCGACAGCCCCGGCGAGTTCACGGTGCAGGTCCTGGCCGACGTCGAGGGAGGCCCTCGCCCGCTGCTCGAGGCGCGCATGTTCGCCGATGTGCCCCCCTCGCAGCTGCTCCAGCGCGCGCCTGGGGAGGACGAGTCGTCGCTCGAGCTGATGGTCGCGGCGGTGCGAACGGAAGAGAACCTCGGAAAGCTCGTGCGCGATCCGCGCCTCGATGCGCTGGCGGCGGCCCACGTCGAGCGCATGAAGACCTCGGGACGGGTCGCCCACGACGTCGGCGATGGCGACCTCGCGGAGCGGTTCCAGGCGGAGGGCTACGTCGCCGCCGTCATCGGCGAGAACGTCGCCAGGGGCGAGACGCTCGCTCTGGCGCACCGCGCGCTCTACGCGAGCCCATCGCATCGAGCAAACCTTATGAATGTACAATACACGCGGATTGGAGTAGCCAGCTCGAAGGATGGTCCGCGGGTCTGGGTGTGCGAAGTGTTCTCGTCGGACCTCCGATGAGCGCCGTTGTTCGGGAGGGTGAGCATGATGCTTCGTGACTTCGAGGGAGGGATGGGGGCGTGGGTCGCGGTCGCTCTACTGGCGCTCGCGTGCAGCGCGACCAGCACCGAAACGAGCAGCTCTGGAGGCAGCAGCTCGGGGAGCGTGGGAAACTCTTCGCCCGGCGGACGTTGCACGGGCGACGACGCCGAGGCGTACCACATGCGTGATCTCGACTCCTGCTTCCTGCAAGGCGGTGACTGGCGTCGACCGACCACGGCTCCAGGGTCGTGCGACCCGCCAGTCGCCAATCAGTGCCCGCTGAAGACGAAGCCCGAGCCCGGCTACTTCGGTGACTACGGCAAGTTCACCTGCGTCGTCCCGTCAGGGTTCTCCCAGGTGCAGCCGAGGACTACAAGAACACGCAGCCTCAGTGCACCCCGACCACGGTCGGAATGGACATCCGCACGACGGGAACGCATCCGGAGAGGGTGAAGCGCACCTGCCTCCTGCAGCCCGGCTGCATCTGGACACGGGCTGACGGGACCGTCATCGACCATCTCGACTGAACAGCTCGACGCCAAGGTCTGCGAAGTGTTTTCTTCTGACTTCCGATGAGCGACGACGACGAGAACGCGCCCCCCGAGCCGGTCCCCGGACGCTACGACGGCCCCGCACGCGCCGCGCCCTACCCGCTCTCGCGCATGGCGCCGTCGTTCAGCCTGGTCGACGTGGCGCAGCAGATCCAGGCCGCCGACCAGACCCTCGCCACGATGACGGGCGGCAAGCTCTCGCTCATCGCGGATCAGATCCAGCGGCTCCAGAGCGAGGCCCGCGCGATCCTCGAGAAGGCCAAGCGCGACGCCGAGCTCCATCGCGTGAGCTGCCAGTTCGTGAAGACGCCGGGCGGCATCTACCACCTGTATCGCCGCGCGGACGGCGTGCTCTGGTTCTCGCGCCTCGCGCCCGAGGAGTGGGTGACACCGCAGGCGCAGACGTTCGAGGGCAGCTACCTGCTCGAGCTCGATCAGTCGTTCACGCGCGTCGACTCAGTCGAAGAGACTCGGCGCTGACGCGTCGAAGCACGCCGTGACGTAGGACGGCGCCTGGAACAGACCGACGCGCTCGACCTTGCCCTTCGAGAGGTAGAGCGGGTTCGCGCCGAACCATTCGCGCGTGACCCAGAGGCTCGCCTCGAAGCTCCAGGGCGCGAGGAGGCTGGCCTCCTCGGGCTTCGGGATGCGCAGGCCCTCCGGGCACATGTGGTCGTGCCACTCGTCGTAAGGCTTGGTCGCGACCGCGATCGGTGCGAAGCGACGCACGTCCCATCTCGGCTCCCACGTCAGCGCGGGCAGCGGCCGGCACGCGGTCTCGAGCGCACCGACGAGCGCGACCGCGTCGTTCACGTCGCGCTCGTTGTGAGCGGCGAGGTCGCAGTCGTCGAGACGGCGCTCGAGGTCGTGGCGACGCGTGTCGAGCACGACCCGGGCCTCGCGGCCGCGCGTGGCGAGCGCGTCCTTCGTCGCCACGGGCGCGGCGGGCGTCTGGTACATGTGGCCGAAGCCGTTCGCGAGGTCGTCGTCGAACGTGTTCCACGTGTCGGTGCGTTGCACGACGAGGTCGTAGTCGGTTCGAAGCGCGGAGATGCGGTCGTAGGTGTCGGCGGCGCGCTCGCGGAGCGACGCGGACAGGCCGGGCCAGTAGGTGAAGTCGACCTTGATGGTGGGCGCGGGCGCGTGGTCGGCGGGCGACGTGCGGATGTCGTCGAGCGTCTTCGAGATCGCCGTCTGCGCGCTCCCGAGCCAGTTCAGCGCGTTGCCGAGCTTCGAGATGACCTCCGCCGCCGTGTCGGGCGACGCGGACATCGTGACCATGTCGCCGAGCGGCGTCGTGGGGAGGCCCGGGATGACGTCTGCGACGCTGCGCACGCGCACGCTGTAGCGCCCGCTCTTCAGCATCGTCTCGAGCGCGGCCTGGACCTTGATCGGCCCCGCCGCGACGGAGGTCGGCGTGCAGCGGTCTTCGCCCTCGCCGCAGCCGAGGCGAACGCGGCTCGTGCCGTCGGCCGCCTCGACGGTGACGAGGACGATCGCGGAGAGGCGGTGATACGCGCGATTGACGTAGCCCCAGCCGCACTCGCCGACGTGCGCGGCGTCGAAGTCGGGCGGGCTGGCGCCGACGCCGACGAGCGCGGACTCGTACGTGCCCTTCGCCTGGAACATCAGGTTGAGCGAGCGCTCGTTCAGCTCGGTGTCGACGGCGAGCCGCGCCGTGCCGGTCGCACCGGCGAGCTTCGCGATGTTGATCGGCACGCCCTCGACGCCGAGATCCAGGCGATTCATGAGGTCGCGACGCGACGCGACGAGCGACGCCGAGATCTCCGTCGTCCCCGGCGTGAGCTCGACGCGGGGCGCGTCGAGGCAGGTCTGCCCGCCGATCGCGATCGGTCGCTCGTCGCTGAACGGTGAGTACGGATCGCCCGCCTTCAGCGTCGTGCGCAGCGTGGGGAGCGCGACGCGATCGAGCGCGAGCGCGTCGTTGCTCTCGCCGACGCCTTCATGCGTCGACGACACGCACCCGACGACCAGGCCAAGCAAACCAGCGACGAGCAAGCTTCGCATGGCTCGCGGACCTCGCAAGCCATGCGCCAGCTTACATTTCCCGACCTACCGCTGGATCGCGCGGCTCGCGCGCGATCCGTGGGGAGGACAGCGCCCAGGGACTACTTCGAGTCCTGCTTGACGATGTTGAACTCGGTGCGGCGGTTCTTGGCGCGGTTGTCCGGCGTGTCGTTCTCGACGAGCGGCTTGTCCGGACCGAAGCCGTGCGCCTCGAGGCGATCGGCGGCGACGCCGTGCGAGATGAGCCACTTCATGCATGCCTCCGCGCGCTGCTGCGAGAGCGTCTTGTTGAGCTGCGCCGAGCCCGTGTTGTCGGTGTGGCCATCGACGGACATCTTCGTGATGCCCGGCGTGACCTTGAGGTAGTCGGCGACCTCCTGGAGGATCGGGAAGCTGTCCGGCAGGAGCGTCGCCGTTCCGACCTGGAAGTTCACGCGCTGGAGGACCTTGATGTTGCCGGACTCGTCCACGTCGATCGACGTCGGGCAGCCATTGCGCTTCGGGTCCGTCTTGTTCGGCTTGCCGGGCACGCGCGGGCACGCGTCGACCGCGTCGGGCACGCCGTCGTTGTCGACGTCGTCCTCGGGGCAGCCGTCGCCGTCGTCGATGCCGTCCTTGTCTTCCGGCTGATCCGGGCACTTGTCGAACTGATCGGGGATGCCGTCGCCGTCGCGATCCTTCGGCATCGGGCAGCCGTCGTTCGGGTCGTTGCCGAGGTGGTCCTCGGGATCGTCCGGGCACGCGTCGACGTCGTCGGGGATGCCGTCGTGATCACGATCCGCGACGTGCTCCTGACGCCACTTCTTCATGTCCGCCTTCTTGTCAGGCGCCTTCGGCTCCGTGTCGAGGATGGGGATGTACAGGCCGAACACGCCCATGAGGCGAAGGTCCGGCGCGCCGTAGCCGCGGAGGATCGAGGAGCCGCCGCCAGCGCCGATGTACCAGTGGTCCGCCGGGCCGAAGCGCATGCGGCCTTCGACCTGGAACTCGACGGGCGTGTTGCGCTTGCGGAAGACGGTGTTGCCGGTGACGACCGAGTCGTCCTGGATGCCGGTCTGGCCGAAGACGCTGCCGCCGATGCGGTACTTGCCGTCCTTCAGCGGGATGAAGGCGCCGACGTTCCAGCGCCACTCGTTGCCGACGCCGAGGCCGTTGTCGGCGATGGGATCGTTGATCGAGTGACGCGGGCGGAACGCGAAGCCGGTGTTCGCGGCGAGGACGAGGAACTTCACCTGCGTCTCGGCCGTGACCATCGCCATGACGGACGCCTTGTCGTCGCCGCCGAAGTTGTCCGTGCTGCCCGTCGGGAAGAACACGTTCACCATCGCGCCGAGGGCGGATTTGCGATCGTCGGAGCGGAGGATGACGCCGCGGAGGTCGAGGCGAATGTCGCCGGCGCCGGGGCCGCTCGTCTTCACCGTGGTCGTGCGCGTCGTGCCCGCGACGGGGACGCCGGCGCCCGAGGTGTAGAGCGGATTGTCGCCCGACTGCGCGGGGTACCAGGGGAACGCGAGCGCGACCGTGGCGCGATCGAAGAGCTCGAAGCCGGCGTTGCCGTAGACCGCGAGCTGGTCCTGGACGACGGCGTGTGACGAGCGCCGCTGCACCGCTTCGTCCGTGGTCACCGTGCTCGTCCGGAGCGGGTTCAGCTGGTAGCCGATGCCGAGCTGCCCGAAGAAGATCGTGCGCTGGTTGGTGACGGGCCGGAAGAGGCCGAGGCCGTCCTCGGGCGCGCCGGCCATCTCGAAGCGATCGAGCTTGAAGGTCTTCTGTTGAGCTGCCGCCGGCTTGGCGCTCGCCGCGAGAGCGAGGAGGCCGACGGTACCTGCGACCAACGCACGTGATTTCATGGCCATGGCGAATATCCCTACAGGCCCGATCGCATCAGTTTCCATGCGATATGAGCAACAAACCGCCAACGAACGAGCGGACGGCCGCTCCTTACTGAACCTTTCGGCCCGTGTCTCGGCTGATCTCCCGCTTGACAGGGTGACGCTGCAGTGGTTGTTTCGACGCCCTTCGCCATGGCCAAGCCGAAACGCACCTATCAGCCCCACAACACGCGCCGCCTCCGGACGCACGGTTTCCTCGCTCGCATGTCGACGCGTGGCGGTGCGAAGGTTCTCGCGAACCGCCGCCGCAAGGGCCGCGCTCGCCTGACCGTCTCGATCTACAAGAAGTAGAGCGCGCGTGACCGGGAGCCGTACGTCGGCCCCCGAGCTGAGCGCCAAGGCCGCACCGGGCTCGCCCGTCGCGGCCACTCGCTTTTTGTTCGGGAAAGAGCGCCGCATCCGCAAGCGAGCGGACTTCCTTCGAGTTCAGCAGACGGGGCTCCGGGCGACGAGCAAGCACTTCGTCTTCCTCGCCGCGGCCGGGGCCGAGCCGAAGGCCGCCTCGCGGCTCGGCATCGTGGCCACGAAGAAGGTCGGCGACGCGACGATGCGGAACCGGATCAAGCGGCTCTGCCGGGAATGTTTCCGCCTCTGGCCGGGCTTCCTGCCCGAGGGCATCGATCTCGTCGTGATCGCACGTGAAGGGGCGGACCAGCTGACGCTCGAGAAGGTCCGGGCGGAGTGGACACGCGCCCACTCCGCGATCCTGGCCAGCTGCAAAAAAGCGCTCGCGGCCGGTTTTCTCGTGCCCGAGCCCAAGCGTGACCGCGCGCCGGCGACCGGGAAGCGAAGCGAAAACGCGCGCAAAGCGGAGAAGTAGCTAGCGCCGTGGCCAATCTCGACGCATGTTCCGGCGCGAACCGCATGAACGCGCTTCTCGACGCCGGAGCTCCGCCCGTGCACCCCGGGCCTCGCTGGCCGGTGCGCGCGCTCCTGGCGCTCATCCGCTTCTATCAGCTCGCCATTTCGCCGTGGCTGGGCCGCTCGTGCCGGTTCGAGCCCTCGTGCTCGCGGTACGCGGCCGCGTGCATCGCGAGCCACGGCGCAGCTCACGGCAGCTTGCTTTCGCTAAAACGCCTGTGTAAGTGCCACCCGTTTCACGCTGGAGGCTACGACCCGCCTCCGCCGCGGGGCGCGAAGCTCCCGCCGTTGACACGCAGTTAGAGGAATCGTCGCCGAATGGATAAGAACAGCCTCTTGCGCGTGGCGGCCATCGCGGCGGCCCTCCTCCTCTTCTGGAAGTTCGGCATGCCGCTCATCAGCGGCAACAAGGCGGAGGTCCAGAACCTCCCCGCCGAGTCCTACGTCAACGCGCCCGGCTTCGTGCCGGACGTCATCGACCCGCCGGCGAACGCGAACGAGCCGAACAAACCAGCCGAGGGCGAGCTCTGCAAGATCGAGGGCAAGCGCTACGAGGTGACGCTGTCGACGCGCGGCGCGGCCGTCACGCACTGGAACCTCGAGGGCGGCAAGTACGAGGGCATGGACCTCTCGACCACGCCCGACATCGAGCGCTGGCGCTCCCTCCGCACCATCCTCCGCGGCAACGACGGCAACACGCAGGTCGCGTTCGATCGCTTCCCCTGGAAGCTCGAGGATCACGACGGCAAGAGCTGCACGTTCTCCTACGAAGACGAGAACGTGAAGGTCGTGAAGAAGCTCGCCGCCGGCGAGCGCCCCTTCGAGCTCGACATCTCGACGACCGTCACGAACCTCGCGAAGGAGCCGAAGAAGCACCAGCTCTCCACGAGCGTGTTCGCCTTCCGCAAGAACGTGGACATGAAGGGCTCGCTCGGTCGCCAGTCGCCGTGGGAGACGGAGACCGCCTGCGCGACCACCGCCGACGTCGTTCGAAAGACGAAGGACGACTTCAAGTCCGGCTGGTTCGCGGTGCCGGGCACCGACCGCTACGCGTCGATCAACAGCCACTTCTTCACGCAAGCGCTGATGCCGATGCAGCCGGCGAACAGCGTGACCGACCTTCCGCGCTGCGAGCTGCTCACGGAAGACTGGCTCTCGCCGGGCCAGGCGCGCGACGCGGACGACGCCCCGTTCGTCTTCCACGCGAAGCTCGTCTACCCGGGCAAGGAGCTCGGCCCGGACCAGTCCGCGACCTACGCGCAGACCGCGTTCTTCGGCCCGAAGGAGCGCGAGGTCCTCGCGCATGCAGGCGGCAACGGTCGCCTGAAGGACGTCATCAACCTCGGCTTCTTCCGCTGGGTCGCGAGCTACCTCGTCTGGTTCCTCGTCTTCCTCCACGACAACGTCACGTTCGGCAACTGGGGCATCGCCATCATCCTGATGACGGTCTGCCTCCGCACGGCGCTCTTCCCGCTCACGTACAAGTCGATCAAGACGACGATCATGATGCGTCGGCTGAAGCCCGAGGTCGACAAGCTGAACGAGACGTTCAAGGACGACGCTCAGGCGAAGAACCTCGCCATGATGGAGCTCTGGAAGAAGCACGGCGTGAACCCGTTCGGCGGGTGCCTCCCTCAGCTCGTCCAGATGCCGGTGTGGTTCGCGATGTACACGACCCTCCGCACCGCGGTGGAGACGTACCACGTCAACTTCCTCTGGTTCAAAGACCTCTCGTCGCCGGACCCGTACTTCATCCTGCCGCTGCTTCTCGGCGGTTTCATGATCCTCCAGCAGCGCATCGTCCCGCAGCAGGGCATGGATCCGGTCCAGCAGAAGATGATGATGTGGATGATGCCCATCATCTTCACCGTCATGATGTTGTTCCTTCCGGCCGCGCTCGGTGTTTACATGCTGACGAACAGCATCCTCGGGATCGTCCAGCAGCTCATCCTCGAGCAGGTGGCGCCCTCGGCGAAGAAAACCGAGATCGTCGTGAAGGAAAAGGGCGAGACCAAGAAGTCGATCGCCGTCGCCGGGCGACCGTGACAACGGATTTGGAAAGGGAAAAGCTCGTGTCTGAAGTATCGAATCCCGAAGGCACTGCCGGCCAGGGCCCCTCTGACGAAGTGACCGATCCGCAAGCGCTCCGCGCGCTCGGCTTCGTCCAGATGCTCATCGAGAAGATGGACATGGACGCCGAGGTGACGCTCGCGCCCGACGACGGCGAGGGCTCGGAGGACGAGATTCGTCTCGAGATCGAGGGTCCCGACGCCGGCCGCATCATCGGCAAGCGCGGCGCCGTCCTCGAGGCCATCCAGTACCTGACCACGCGCGTCGCCCACAAGCCGGGCGAGCCGCGGAAGCACATCGCCGTCGACGCGGAGGGCTACCGCGCCCGCCACGAAGACCAGCTCGCGGAGATGGCGCAGAAGCTCGCCCGCCGCGTGGCCAAGGAGGGCAAGGTCATCACGTTCGATCCCATGACCGCGCGCGATCGTCGCGTCGTGCACATGGCGCTCAAGGAGATGACCGACGTGCGCACGGAGAGCCACGGCGAGGGCCCCGATCGCCGCGTCCAGATCATTCCGGTGAAGAACTAGCCGGACGGATCTCGCAGATCCACGGGGCCGTCGAGCGGCGGCCTCTGCATCGCGCCGAGTCGGGCCACACGCGCCCAGCTCGGCGCGACTCGTTTGGCGGCATCGAGATCGTTGCTCCCGACCGTCGTCACGCCGCGCGCGATGGGCGCGATCGCCGCCGCAGGATCGTCCGTCGCGATGACGTGCACGTGGCGATACGCAGGGCACGAGATGAGCGTCTTCGCCACGCCGACCGCGTGCGAGTGACCGACGAGGATGCGTCCCCCGTAGCTCATCGTGGAGACGTAGCGCTTCGACGCGGCGCGCTCCTCCGAGGACATCGCGCCGCGTGGGATGGTCGAGTCCTCGAGCGCCGCGTGGAGCGCGTCGGCGAAGTCGTCGGCGATCGACTCCGCCGCGAGGACGACCCGCGGGCTCAGGCAGCCGCGCTGATCGAAGATGACGACGTCGTCGGCGAGGGCGCGCGCGTCCGTGGCGAGGTCCACGTTCGCCGTCACGAGCGCGACGCCCATGCCCGTACCGTGCCCCTTCACCGGCACGCTGGCGCGCTTGCGAATGTCGGCGATGGTGTCGTCCTTCCCGTAGACGTGGATCTCGCCGCACGTCACGGCCTCCACCTCGAGCTCCTCGATCAGCGGGACGCTCGCGGCCCGGCAGAGCGCGATCGCGAACGCGGGATCCCGGCGCGAGGGCCGGACGACCACGTCGGGCGTGGCGGCCAGGGCGAGGGCGACCGCTCGGAGCGCGCCCACGAAGACGTTGGCGGAGAGGACGACCTGGACCGCCTCCGCCGCGCCCGCCCGCTCGACGAGGAGCGCGAGGTCGGCGGCCGAGGGATCGAGCTCCAGGTGCCTCTCGAACGCCAGGTCGACGTTCGGGCGGGATAGACCGGTCGATTCGGCGACCGCGGCTCGCAGGGCGTCGTCGCCGGCGACGGAGCGGGCCGCCGCGATGAGCGCCTGGATCCGATCCGTCGCCGTCATCGCTCCTCATCGTACATGTCTCGCTCCGCGCCCGCGTGCGCTTCCGACCACGACAAAGCCGCGTGTTCGACGTGGCCTGCACACGGGGTGTGATAGAAAACGTGGTGCGGCTGCTTCGTTGGCCGTCTTCCTTCGTCGAAATGGGGCCCCACGAGCTCGTGGGGAAGGGACAGGCTCACGGGATGAACGCACGCCTTCTGTTTGTTGCCACCACGCTGTCCGTCGCCGGTGCCATTGCCGCGATGCCTGGCTGCACCATCAACAACAGCGATGACAGCCCGGACGCGTCGAGGAACACGTCCTCGTCCTCGTCTTCGGGAGGCGCGACGGACGGAGGAACCGACGCTCAGGCCAACGCCGATGGTGGAGGCGATGCAGGCGACGGCGGAGAGTGCCTCGCGAGCAAGGAGCGCGGCCCGCTCTGCGAGCCCGACACCACGCCGGAGCCCGCGGCGAAATGCGCGAAGGAGTGCGACGTGGCGAGCACGGCATTCACGTCGGACATCGCGCTTGCGATCAGCGACTGCATCGACGACGCGATCGTCGACATGATCGGCGCCACCGCCACCCCCACCGACCTGCAATGCGAGCAGGTCGCGGGCCCCTGCGTTGCCGCGGCGACGGCGGCCTCGTGCCAGAACGACGTCGAGGAGTACTGCAAGGGCGTCGTGGTGAAGTGTCCGGACAAGGGCACCGACAACAAGATCACGAAGGACGAGTGCCTGCAGTATTTCCGGGGCGCGACCACGGCGGGCAAGCAGCTCCTCCTCGATTGCCTCGAGACGGAGAAGACGGATCCGAACGTCTGCAAGATCTGCATGGACGCCATCAAGACCGTCCACAACGGCGACTGAGCTCGCTGAGCCGATCAGCCGCCGAGCAGCTCGTCGATCGCGATCGAGCAGCCACGTGGCGGCGCTCCGGGCAGCCGTCCGAGCAGCTCGAAGTGCGCGCCGGCGCGGCGCACGCGATCTTGCGTGAGCACGGCGACGGCGCTGTCGATGTTGAGGAGATCGATGATCTTCGCGATGCCGACCTCGCCGTCGGGCACGGGCGCGAGCGTCTCGGGATCGACCGGGACGACGCGCGCCCACGGCGGCTCGGCGTAGGAGCCGTGCGCCGCGTCCGCGTCGAAGAGCGTGCGCTCGTAGAACTGGCTCGAGAGCTCCGTCATCCCGTACTCGGCGACGATCGCGCGCTCCGGCACGCCAAACATGCGCGAGACCTGCCGGCGCAGCTCCTCCGCCGGTACCTCGCGGCTCCGGCCCTTGAAGCCGCCCGTCTGCATCACGCGTGACCCGCTCGGAAGGCGGAAGGTGTCATCGCCCAGCGCATCGAGGAAGTGCACGAGCGCGAACGACGTGGCGAGGAGGAGCAGCGGCTCGCTGGTGGTGAGGGCGTGCGAGACGCGCTCGTCGAAGCCGCTCACGTCGATGACGTCGCCGTCGATCATCCACGTCGGCTCGCGCGCCTCGCCGAACGCATCGACGAAGCGCTGGCACATGTGGACGAGCGACGAGTCCGGCATCTGCGCGGGCGCAGGCGCGAGGCACACGATGGGCAGCCGCTCGCGGTCACGCGCGAGCCACCGCTTGCCGAACGCGATCGCGCCGCGGTCGTAGGTGGAGACGTCGCGCATCGCGTGCGCGCCGCGGACGTCTTGCGTGGTGCCGCTCGTGCGAAACGTGGCCGCCGTGTCGGCCTCGGGAAACGTGGCGACGCGCGTGAGCTTGAACGCATCCGTGGGCACCGCGGGGATGTCGCTCGCGCGCGCGAGCTCCGTCGGCTCGACGCCCCGCGCGCGACACAGGCGCGCGAATCCGGGGATCTCGGCCGCCTGGTAGCGCGCGAGATCGCAGGCGAGCGCGTCGAACGACTCCGGCATCGGCGCCGCGGCCTCGAATGCGGCGACGAACGCCTTCGCGCGGGCATGGAGGGCGGTCGACGTGCTCGGATCCACGCCGTGTCCTTAGCTCATTCATCCAGGCCGAGCGACCGCTCTGTGTGGCAGGTCCACACCACGGGCATCGGGGCGGCCGTCGCACGGCCATCGCGAATGCGGTGTACCATCCGACTGGCAAGCGGGTCCGTGACCTGCCCATCGGATCGGACGACTGCTGTGATCGAGCTCGATGTCGTGAGTCGTGAGGCGGCGGCGCTTCGTGCGCGAGGCCTGCCCGTGCTGCTGGCGACGGTGGTGCGGGTCGCGGGGTCGTCGTATCGCCGGCCCGGCGCGAGAATGCTCGTGGCGGAGGATCGGTGGCTCGCCGGCTGCGTGAGCGGAGGCTGCCTCGAGGCGGACGTCGTCCGGCGCGGTGAGTTTCGCATCCGTGACGGCGTCCCGGTCGTGGTCCGTTACGACTCCACGAGCGATGACGACATCGGCTGGGGCTTCGGGGTCGGATGCAACGGAGTGATCGAGGTCATGCTCGAACGGCTCGCGCCCGACGCGCCCGACGATCCGCTCGCGTTCGTGCGCGCCGTCATCGATGACGAGTCGCTGGGCGCGATGGTCACCGTGTTCGAGTCTCGGGATCCGGCGGTCCCGATCGGCGCTCGCGCGTTCTTGCGCGGCTCGGCCGTGACCATGACGTGCCCGCTGCCGCGCGTGTGGGTCGAGGCCGCGATGCAGACCACGGCGCGCCCGCAGATCGTGACGCACGACGGCGTGACCGCGCTCGTGGAGCCGATCGCCCCGCCGCCGCGCGTGTTCATCGCGGGCAGCGGTCACGACGCGGTACCGCTCGTGTCCCTCGCGCAGGCGATGGGCATGCGCGTGACGGTCGCCGATCGCCACGCCTCGATCGCGCAGCGCGAGCGCCTCGCGGGCGCCGACGAGCTCCTCATCGGATCGCCGGAGGAGCTTGCCCGCGCCATCGACGCGCGCCAGACTGCGCTCGTCGTGGTGATGACGCACGACTACGACCGCGACCGCGAGTACCTCGGCGCCGCGCTCGGGACGCGTGCAAGATACATCGGCGTCCTCGGCCCCGAGCGCCGCACCGCGCGGCTCCTCGCGGAGCTCGAGAAGGGCGGACGCCGCGCGAGCGACGATGCGCTCTCGCGCCTCCACGCCCCGGCGGGGCTCGACGTCGGCGCGGAGACGCCGAAGGAGATCGCCCTCGCCATCCTCGCGGAGATGCAGGCGAAGCTGGCGAATGCGCGCGCCGGGTATCTCCGCGAGCGCGAGGGCGCGATCCACGCCGCATCCGACGCCATCGTGATCACGAAGCAGTGATGATCGCGTGCGCCGTGCTCGCCGCCGGCGCCTCGCGCAGGCTCGGGACCCCGAAGCAGCTCCTGGCGTGGCGCGGGCGGCCGCTGGTTGCGCATGCGGTCGGCGCGGCGCGCGCGGTGGGCGAGGTCGCGGTGGTGCTGGGCGCGGCGCGCGAGGAGGTCTCTCGAGCGCTCGCGAGCGAGCCCCCTCCCCTCACCCTCCTGCCGAACGAGGCGTGGGAGGAGGGCATGGCGTCGTCCGTCCGCGTGGCGGTGCGCTGGGCGCGCTCGCGAGCGGCGGAGGCGCTCGTGATTCATCTCGTCGACCAGCCGCACATCGATGGCGTGCACCTGGCGGCGCTCGTCTCCGCCTTCCGCGAGGGCGCGCCGCTCGTCGGCACGAGCTACGCGGATGTCACCGGCGCGCCGGCGCTCTTCTCGAGCGAGCTCTACGACGAGCTCGAGACGCTGGCGGGCGACCGCGGCGCCGCGCCCATCCTGCGCGCGCGCGCGGAGACGCGCGCCGTTCCGGCCCCGGACGGCGCGCTCGACATCGACACGCCCGCAGACGCGGAGCGCCTCGATCACTTGCTCGCGGCGTCGAGCCCGAAGGCCACGCGGCGATAGAAGCGAATGTGGTCCCAGCGCGACCAGAGCGCCGGGCCGCCGCTGCCGATGCGCTGACCGACCTCGTCCATGTGGTCGGCGGGGATGCAGCCCTGGAAGGTGCCCCACTTCGCGCTCGTGACCTTCACCATGCCGTCGTTGGCCTGGCCGCCTTCGCTGACGATGGGCTCGGCGAGCTGGAGCTGACCGCTCGACAGCGGATTGTGATCGAGCATGTTGTCCGAGCGGTTCTTGTAGGACTCGACCTTGCCGTCGCACGCCGCGATCTCGTCGTCGTTGATGTGCAGGTCGACGTGGCTCGAGATGCCCGCCCACGACTGGTAATAGACGCCCGGCGCGTTCGGCACCGCAGCGTTGAACTCGGGCGCATAGCCGACGCTGATGTCATGGAGCGCGGCGCGCACGTCGCTGTCGTCCGCGAGGTCCGCGTCGGTGAACGTCTTCGCCCACAGACCGGCGAGCGTGTTGACGGTGGGGTCCGCGCTCTGCGGGAGCACCTCGAGGACCTTGTCCGCGAAGGCCGAGCCGCGGTGCGGCGTCGAGATGGTGGTGAGCGATGCGACGAGCTTCGCGTACGGGACGCCGTCCTTGTTCGACAGCTTCGAGATGACGAAGCGCGAGTCGAGCCCGCCCATCGAGTGCGCGATGATGTGGACCTTGCTCGCGTCACAGCCGCGACGCGCAGCGCACTCCGAGCGCGCCGCGTCCACGTGGAGCGCGAGCTCTCGCGCGCGCTTCTCGACCGACTGGTACGGCTGAACGCGGGCCGCGTGCACGACGTGACCGTCCTTCGCGAAGGCCTCCGCGACGCCGTTGAAGCTCCAGCGATTCGTATCGGAGGCGTCGAAGCCGTGCGCGAGGACGATCGCGTGCCTCGACGCGACGCCGGAGGGCGTGTCGCCGATCTCGGCGAGGGCGTCCTCGCTCGAGGCGACGTCGTCCGCGTTCGAGTCGGCCGGCTCCGCCGCGCACGCCGCCACTGCCAGAAGCCCGAGGATCGCGAGGTGTCGGAGAGCCATGGCGCCAATGTGTGCAAGCCACACACCAGACCTCGCCGCATGGAATCATTGAAGAATTCAGGTGCTCAGCCGTCATGTCCCCGCGACGGAGCCGGATCGACCGTCATCCATCTCGTGGAGCGCATGCGCAAACGCCGACAGGAGCTCGGGGGCGATCGTGAGCGGCGGCGAGAGCGTCAGCACGTCGCCACGCGTGCCGCCCGTGAGGACGATGAAGCCCTTCGCGAGGAGGGCGCGCGCGGTCGCGAGCGCCGTCGCCGCGTCCGCGAGCTGCACGCCCACCATCAGACCCCGCCCCCGGGCGCGCGGGCCGAGCTCCTGCAGCCACGTGTGCCCGAGCCCGAGCGCGCGCGACGGCAGGTCGTCCGCGTGGAGCCGCTCGAGCACCGCGAGCGCCGCCGCGCACGCGGGCGGCGAGCCGAAGTGCGTCCCGGTGTGAATGCGCGTGCCGCCGTGGCCGCCCCACGCCGCCATCACCTCCGCGCTGCCCACGCACGCCGAGATCGGGAGACCGCCGCCGAGGCCCTTGCCGAGGCACACCACGTCCGGCACCACCGGTGCGCACGCGAGCATCTCGCCCGAACGGCCGAGGCCGGTCCAGATCTCGTCCGCGATCAGGAGCGCGCCAGACTCCGTGCATAGCGCACGCAGCTCGGGAAGGAAGGGAGCCGGCGGGACGACGCAGCCGCCGCGGCCGAGCATCGGCTCCACGAGCACCGCGCCGATGTCGCCGCCCTTCAGCGCGGCGCGGACCGCGTCGAGGTCGGCGTAGGGCACGAACGTGACCGGCACGCCGAGATGCGCCGCGAACGGCTCGCGAAACCCCGGCGCGAAGCCGAGCGCCGCGAGCGGCCCGTAGGAGAGGCCGTGGTAGCTGCCCTCGAACGCGACCACGCCGGGCTTGCCCGTCGCGAGGAGCGCCGTCTTCAGCGCGCACGTCACCGCGTCCGCGCCCGAGAGGCCCAGCATCACGCGCGCGCCCGGCCTCGGGTAGAGCGCCGCGATCGCCTCGCACGCGCGAACCTTGATCTCGGACGCATACACGTCGCCGAGCGCGAGGGGCAGCTCGCCGAGCATCGCCGCCGCCGCCGTCGTCGCCTCCTGCGGGCCGTGGCCGAGGAGCATCGCGCCGAAGCCCGCGGTGAGGTCGACGTAGCGATTGCCGTCGACGTCGATCACGTTCGAGCCGCGCCCGTGCGCGTAGACGATCGGCCCCTGATCCTCGCCCGAGATGAGCTCGCGGGCGACGCGTCGTGCGTCGAACGCCGGGGACTCCACGGCCGCCATGCGGGCCGCGAGCGTGCGCGACCTCGGCCCCGGTGGCGGGACCACGATACGCGGAAGCTTGTCGCTCAAGCCGCGACGACGCGGTTACGCCCGCCGCGCTTCGCTTCGTAGAGCTTGCCGTCGGCGTTGCGAATCAGGTCGAGCGCGGTCTTGTCCGAAGGGAGGAGCGTCGCGACGCCGATCGAGATCGTGACCGGGATGTTGTCGCCCTGGAAGACGAAGCGGCTCGCCTCGATCTTCTCGCGGAGCCCCTCCGCGAGCGCCCGCGCGCCCTCGAGGTTCGTCTCGGGGAGCACGATCGCGAACTCCTCGCCGCCGTAGCGCGCGAAGACCTCGTCCCTGCGGATCCGCCCCTGGACGATCCGCGCGAGCTCCTTCAGCACGAAGTCGCCCGCGAGGTGACCGTGGTGGTCGTTGATCTTCTTGAAGTGATCGATGTCGAACATCATGAAGCAGAGGTCGCGCTCGTGACGGCGGGCGCGAATGATCTCCTTCTCGAGGGCCTCCAGCAGGTAGCGCTTCACGTGCGCCTGCGTGAGACCATCGATGATGGTCATCCGATAGATCTCTTCGTGGTACTGCGCCTCGACGTCGGCGCCCGAGAGGTACTTGAAGATGGTGGGGCCGACCTTGATGCGGTCGCCGTTCTGGAGCCCGAACTCGCGGCTGATCTGCTCGTCGTTGACGTAGGTGCCGTTCGTGGAGCCGTCGTCGACCGCCCACCAGACCGCGCCGCGCTGCTCGAGGTGCGCGTGTCGTCGCGACACGCTATCGCCGTCGAGGACGATGTGATTCTCCGCCCCGCGGCCGACGCGGATCGGCGTCGTGTCGAGCACGAAGCGCTTACCGAGGAGCGTGGGCTCCTTCGTGTAAATCACGACAATGCAATCGCTGTTGCGTGGCGCACCGTCGACCGGCTCACCGGCCGGTTTTTGGACGATGGTCGTTACGCGGGTCTTCTCGTCCAGCTCACTCACAGTCTATCGATGAGACTATTCGCCGGACGAAGGCACGGTCAAGGCGCCCTATGTAGGTATCTCGCAGGATCCGCACCGGAATTTGCCGCGATTCGAGGTGGGTCGCGCATTTTTCAGTCGCCAGCCACGTGGTGACGGTCGAGCTCACGAGCCGCCGCGCCTCCTTCGGCGACAGCGGGCCGTGGTCGGGCGCAGACACTACGACATCGGGATCGAGCGCGCGGATGAGCCGCTCCGGACGCGCGAGCGCGGTGAACAGGCCGAACGGGCGCGCGAGATCCGAGGGGATCTCGACGTCGGACGGCACACGCACCACGAAGTCCGCGACACGCTCGAGCTCCCGCTGTGGGGCACGGAGGTCACCCGCGGGAAAGACCTCACCGCTTCCCCACGGCTGGGCCTCGTCCACCGCGAGCACCGAGACGGCGCGCGGGTGGTCGACGAGCAGCGGGCCGTCGAGGACGAGGACGTCGGCGTGACGCGCCGCGAGGTCGATCGCGGCCTGCCGCGTCGGACCGATCACGACGCGCAGGCCCGCGCGCGCGGCGGCGAGCGCCTCGTCGCCCGCGTCCGCCAACGTCTCGTCCGCACGCACGAAGCGCGCGCGACGGTCGCCCGCGCGATAGGCGTGGCCGACGACGATCGTGTCGAGCGCATGGGCGATCGCATTCGCGAGCCGCGACTTGCCCGAGCCGCCGAGCGTCGCGCCGCCGACGCAGACGAGCCCCACGTGCGCGGGCGCACGGACCGGTCGCGGTCGCAGCCACAGCGGCGCGACGACCCGCCCGAGGCCGCGCGTCATCGACCCCGCAAACGCGCCGCGCTCGAGCGCCCTCGCGACCCGTGCAGCCATCACGCCGCCACGATATACCCGTCACGTGGCGAAAACGAAGGGTCTGGACGTCGGCGTGCTCGCCCGCGATCTCGCGGAGGAGCAGATGAAGAAGGACGAGGCGCGCACCGCGCTCTTCCCCATGCTCCTGCGACGGAAGATGGAGCGCATGAGCGCGTCGCCGCTCGCGTTTCTCCGCGGCTCCGCCCCGCTCTTCTACGAGCTCCTGAAGGCCAACGACGACCTCGGTCACGGGCCGACCGGCGAAGGTTGGATCGTCGGCGACCTTCACATCGAGAACTTCGGCGCCTATCGCCCCGACGGCTTCGACGACTCCGACAAGCCGACCGACAAGTCGAGCGCGAAGCGCCCCGCCGTCTTCGACCTCAACGACTTCGACGACACCATCATCGGTCCCTGGCGCTACGACGTGCTTCGCTTCTCGACGTCGCTGCTCCTCGCCGGCCGCGAGATGGGCGTGACCGGCCCCGTGGTGCTCGAGCTGCTCGATCGCGTACTCGACGCGTGGACGCACGCCGTGTTCGACGGCGAGGATCCCGCGACCACGCCCGCCGTCGTCGCGGCGCTCGTCGAGAAGGTGCGCGCGCGATCGAAGGCGCAGCTCCTCGACGCCCGCACGAAGGAAGAGAAGGGCAAGCGCCACCTCGTCCGCGGCCCGCGCTACATGGACCTCGCGCCGGATCTGCTCGAGCAGGTCCCGAAGGCGCTCGAGGAATACATCTCCTCGATCCGCGAGGAGGAGAAGCCTCCGAAGGGCGAGCAGAAGGTGGAGGACGCGGCGTTCCGCATCGCCGGCACCGGCAGCCTCGGCGGGCTTCGCATGGCGGTGATCGTGGAGGGCAGCAAGGCCATCTTCGACCTGAAGGAGCAGGGCTCTCCATCCACCGCCATCCTCTGTGGAGAGCCGGAGATGGATCATGCGGAGCGTGTCGTCACGGGCTTCCGCGCCTGCGTGGTGCACCCGGCGAGCATGCTCGGCACGTCGCACATCAAGCTGGAGAAGAAGAAGGTCTCGCTCTCCTGCCGCCGCCTCTCCCCTCAGGAAGACAAGCTCGATCTCCCGAAGCTGAAGAAGGAAGACCTGCCCGAGCTCGCCACGCACCTCGGCGCGCTGCTCGGGTCGGCGCATCGTCGCGGCGCGAAGACGAAGGGCTCGCGCTGGAACAAGGGCGATCGCGAGACGGTCCGCTCGCAGGCGATCGCGCTCGCTGGTCTCCACGAAGCCGTTTACCTCGCGCTCTGCGAACGAATGAGGAGCCTCTGATGGATTACGTTCACCTCGGCCGCACGGGCCTTCGCGTCAGCCGTCTCTGCCTCGGCACGATGAACTTCGGTCCCCAGACGAAGGAAGAGGACGCGTTCGCGATCATGGACCGCGCCCTCGACCTGGGCATCAACTTCTTCGACACTGCCAACGTCTACGGCTGGCGCAAGGGCGAGGGCTGGACGGAGCAGATCCTCGGTCGCTGGTTCGCCCAGGGCGGCGGCCGGCGCGAGAAGGTCGTCCTCGCCACGAAGGTCTACGGGACGATGGGCGACTGGCCGAACCAGTCGCGTCTCTCCGCGCTCCACATCATCCGCGCCTGCGAGGAGTCGCTGAAGCGCATGAAGACCGACGCCATCGACCTCTACCAGATGCACCACGTCGACCGTGACTCGCCGTGGGACGAGATCTGGCAGGCGATGGAGACGCTCGTTCGCCAGGGAAAGATCATCTACGTCGGCTCCTCCAACTTCGCGGGCTGGCACATCGCGCAGGCGAACGAGCAGGCCAAGGCGCGTCACTTCGTGGGACTCGTGTGCGAGCAGAGCCTCTACAACCTGCTCGATCGCACCGTCGAGCTGGAGGTCATCCCGGCGTGCAAGGAGTACGGCCTCGGTCTCATCCCGTGGAGCCCGCTGAAGGGCGGCGTCCTCGGCGGTGTGATGAAGAAGACGGCCGAAGGGCGCCGCGCGAGCGACATCGCGAAGAAGGCGGTCGAGAAGCACGGACCGGCGCTCACGCAGTACGAGGCGCTGTGCGACAAGCTCGAGATGCCCCCGGGCGACGTCGCGCTCGCGTGGCTCCTCAAGAACCCCATCGTCACCGCGCCGATCGTCGGACCACGCACGATGGAGCAGCTCGAGGCCGCCCACCGTGCGCTCGGCCGAAAGCTCGACGACACGACCATGAAGGAGCTCGAGGCGCTCTTCCCCGGCCCCGGGGGCCCGGCGCCCGAGGCATACGCATGGTAAGATCGCGGTAGTGAAACGCTTCATCTTTGCTTGCGTGGGGGCGGCTGTGGGCACGGCCGTTCTGCTCGGCTCTCCATCCGAAGCGCGCGCGAACGGCCGCTTCCCCGAGTCGAACCAGCTCCTCTTCGACAAGAACGATCCGCAGCTCGTCATCCTGCGCGTCACGTTCGGCCTGCTCGTCTCGCACGATCGCGGCGCGACCTTCGATTGGATCTGCGAGCAGTCCATCGGCTACAGCAGCGTCGAGGACCCGATGTACGCGACGACGCCCTCGGGCCGCTTCGTCGGGACCACCTTCCAGGGCATGGTCAGCACGCCGGATCAGGGCTGCAACTGGAAGTTCGTCGGCGACGATACCCGGGAGATCTTCGTCGATCTCACGCAGAACCCGAACGACGGGAAGAACATCCTCACCTTCTCGTCGGGCTACACGGGCGCGGACGACGCGGGCAACAGCCTCTTCGAGTCCCAGGTCTGGGAGACGAAGGACGAGGGCAAGACCTTCTCGAAGCTCGGCAAGCCGCTCGAACAAAGGCTCCTCGGCTACACCATCGACGTCACCAAGACGGACGAGAACCGCATCTACATCACCGCCGTGCGCGATCGCGGCAAGGCGGGCACCGCGCTCCTCCTCACGTCGACCGATCGCGGCACGACGTGGAACGAGCAGCAGGTGCCGCTCATCGGCACGGAGACCTCGATCTGGATCGCGGCCGTCGATCCGACCGACGCGGAGAAGGTCTACATCCGCACGAACAACAACCCGGGGTCGCCCGGCCGTCTCATCCTGCGCGAGAAGGATCCCGGCGATCCGACGAAGGGCACGCTGAAGACGCTCTTCACGAGCAAGGCACCGCTCGACGGCTTCGCGCTCTCGGCCGACAACAAGAAGATCTGGGTCGGAAGCCTCCTCGACGGTGTGTGGATGGCCAGCACGGACGACTACCAGTTCACGCAGAAGAGCACGACGGCCGTGAAGTGCCTCGCCGCCGCCGACGACGGCCTCTGGGCGTGCTCCAACGAGGCGGCCAAGCCGGTCGGCTTCATCGTCGGCGTCTCTGGCGACGAGGGCGCGACCTTCACGCCGAAGGCGCACTTCTGCTCCATCCGCGGCGCGCTCGCATGCTCGCAGGGCTCGACGACGTCGGATCTCTGCGACTGGCGGCTCATGCGCGAGACGCTGGGATGCGATCCCATCACCGGCACGAACCCGGACGGAGGCTTCGAGCTCGATGCCTCGAGCTTCACGAGCGGCGGTCCCGGCGGCGGCAACGGCACCACCACCACCACGAAGAGCTGCGATTGTCAGTCGGTGCTTCCGACCGGTGGGTGGAGCTCGGCGGGAGGTGTAGCCGCGAGCATCCTCGCCGCCGCCCTCGCCGTCGCGCGCCGCCGCCGTCGTCGCTGAGGCAGAGGCCCGAAGGCCCAGGCCCCAGCGCGCGTTACTCCTTGCCCGCGTCCGGCGGGTAAGCGCCGCTCGAGCTGCCGCTGCCGCTGCTCTGACCGGAGGTCCCGGACGAGCCGCTGCTCGACGACGAGGTCCCGCCGCCCGAGCTCGACTCCCCGTTCGGGGCGCCGGTCGACACGCCGTCGTCGTCGTCGCCGGCGGTCTTCTCACCACCGCTCGGCTCGCCCGGAGGGAGAGGTTGAGGATTCAGATTCGCTTCGTTGCCCGGACTCGGATCCGGCGACGTCTCTGCGGCGCAGCCGGCCGCCGCCGCCATCGCCACGAGGGCGAGTACGGCCAATCGACCAAGGCTGTTTCGGCTTCGCTCCATCCGTGAACCCTTCTGCTTTCGCTGCGCTCCCAAGGACAGCTTCTGCACGGACGAGTCCATCGCAATTCCCCCATCGTTTCGTGCGCCTACATCCGGCGCGCGGCTCAAGTCTGTGCCAGATTGGGCCGCCATGGCACAGGCGTCATGGCCCGTTTCAGACCTCGAAGTCGGCCTTCTCGAGGATCTCGCGTACGCGCCAGAGGAAGGTGTTCGCGGCCACGCCATCGACGATGCGGTGATCGTAGCTGAGGGCCATGTACATGACCGGGTGAATCGCCATCTGGTCCTCCTTGTCCGGACCCTCGACGACGACGACGCGCTTCTTGATCTCGCCCATACGGAGGATGCCGACGTTGGGCTGGTTGATCACCGCCACACCGAAGAGGTTGCCCTTGAGGCCCGGGTTGCTGACGCTGAACGTCGAGCCCGAGAGGTCATCGATGGTGATCTTGCCGTTGCGGGCGCGCGTGGCCACATCGTCGATGGATCGAACGATCCCCCGCACGCCGAGCTCATCCGCGCGGCGAACGACCGGCACCACGAGGCCGTCCGGCGAGTCGACCGCGACGCCGATGTTGATGTCCTTGAAGACCACGTACGAGTCATCGAGGACGCGCGCGTTCATCGTGGGGTTCTCACGCAGCGCACGCGCGACGGCGACCGTCACGAAGGCGAGCATGGTGAGGCTCATCCCTTCCTTCTTGTAACGGTCCTTGTGCGCGTCGCGGAGCTTCGACGCCGCCCACAGATCGCACTCCGCCACCGTCACGACGTGCGGCGAGACCTGCTTCGAGTAGGTCATGTGGTCGGCCGTGATGCGCCGACGGCGCGTGAACGGGACGACCTTGTCGCCAGGCTTCTCGCGGTAAGCGGCGAGCTTGAACGAGCCGAAGCCGACGCCCGGCACCGGGCCGTGGAAGCCGCCGCCCTGGTTGATCAGTGCCGCGACCGCGGGCGCATCGCCGCCGCGATCGACGACCGCCGGTGCAGGGGCAGGAGCGGGAGCGGGAGCCGACGCCGGCGTCGCGGCGCGAGCCACGTCGTCGCGTGTGATGCGTCCGTGCTCACCGGTGCCCGTCACCGTCTTCAGATCGACGCCCTGTGCGAGCGCATCACGACGCGCGGACGGCGCGGCCAGCGGCGCGCCCTTGTCCGACGGCGGAACCGGCTCGGCCGCCTTGGTGGCGATGTTCGGAGACGCGGCGTGCGGGGCCGCGCCGGCGCCGGACTCGTCGATCTTGCAGATGACGCTCCGGACCGGAACGACGTCGCCCTCCTTCGCGAGCAGCTGCGCGACGCGCCCAGCGGCGGGTGACGGAAGCTCGCTGTCGGCCTTGTCGGTCGCGATTTCAGCGATGGTCTGGTCCTTGGCGACAATGTCGCCCTCCTTCACCAGCCACTTCGTGATGGTCCCCTCGGTCACGCTTTCGCCGAGCTGCGGCACCGCTACGTCGATCATTTGCGGCCCAACCTACCCCACCCGGAGGCCGGACGGCAACGAGGCAAAGGCCCGAAAAAAGCGGAACTTTGGGCGGGCGCCACGTTCTTTTCCGCCGTCACATTTTGCAGCGAAAGCGCGACGTGTCCTGGAGCGTTCTCGCCTCTGGGCGCCGAATCCACGTCGGAGCCGTGAATCAGCCTGCCGTCCCCCCGTCTCTCTGTCCCCCTCGGAGCCGAATGAAGAAGTATCGCAGCCTGTCCCTCGCCCTCATCCTCGGCAGTGTCGCCCTTCTCGCAGCATGTGGGACGTCCCATCCCAGCGCCCCGAACGCCCCCTCCGGCGGCTCCCAGAACAATCTCTCTCTCCGCCCCATCGGCTCTGCCACCTCGAGCGCCACCATCGTGCTCGCACGGTACGGCACCCAGCGTCTCGCCTTCATCGCGGACGAGGACGCGAAGGCCATCCTCACGATCGATCCCGACACGCAGAAGGAGCTCGCCTCGACGAGCATCGGCGGCACGCCGGGGCACGTGCTCGTCACGCCGGACGGCCGCGTCCTCGTCACGGTGAAGGAGACGTCGAAGGTCATCGCCTTCCAGTTCGTCTCCGCCGGCGCGCAGCTCGCGAAGAAGAAGGAGTCGAAGGCCGCCTCCGAGCCGATCGCGATGGCGCTCACCCCCGACGGCGCCACCGTGCTCGTCTCGTCCGGCTGGGGCAAGCGCCTCACCGCGTTCGACGCTGGCAACCTCACGCCGCGCTACGAGGTCGCGCTGCCGCGCGAGCCCCGCGCGGTCGTGGTGTCGGACGACGGCAAGACCGCGTTCGTCTCGCACGCCGTCGGCTCGGTCATGAGCACGGTCGATCTCGGCGGCGCGCACGCCACCTCGACCATCGCCCTCCGCGGCCCGAACCCGGCCCTCACCGGTCAGCTCAGCCAGCTGCAGAAGATGGCCGACACCATGAAGAAGGTGAATGCGCCTGGCCTCGCGCAGCAGAAAGAGACGATCAGCAAGCTCACGAAGCGCGCGCTCCTGGGCAACGAGAGCTGCCAGGGCTTCGCGCTCGCGAAGTCGTCGTCGATCCCGAACCGCGTCTTCGGCCCGCAGGTCATGGTCGATCCGGGCGACACCGAGGAGCGCGCCGGTGGCTACGGCGACTCCGGGCTGCCCGAGGTCCCGTCCGTCGCCGTCATCGACGAGGCCGAGAAGAAGGCGCTCCCGCCGAGCCTCACGAGCTCGTCCAACAACCCGATGAACCTCCGCATGGCGAAGATGGCGCGCTCGGGGAAGATCGCCCCGCCGGACTGCCTGCTCCCGCGCGCGGCCGCGATCGATCCGACCACGCAGTCGCTCTTCGTCGCGTGCTTCGGTATCGACACCGTCATCGAGTACGACGGCAACGCGCCCGCGCCCGCCACCGCCCGCCGCCACGAATGGAACGTCGGCGCGGGCCCGACCGGCATCGCCATCGATCCGGAGAAGCACCAGGCGGTCGTCTTCTCCCAGTTCGATCGGTCCGTCTCGACGATCGCGCTGGGGACGAGCACCGACCTCGTCGACGACAAGGGCAACGAGACGGCCAGCGTGCAGCGCCTGACGCTCGCGCCGATCGCCACGATGAACCCCCAGATCATGATGGGCCGCACCATCTTCCACTCGACGGGCGACACGCGCATCTCCGCGGACGGCCGCGCCTGCGCGAGCTGCCATCCCGACGGGCGCGACGACGCGATCACCTGGGCCACGCCGGACGGCCCGCGCCGCTCGATCATGCTCGCCGGACGCGTGAAGACGACGCCGCCGTACTCGTGGGCGGGCAACGCGAACACGGTGCAGGCTCACCTCGGCTCGACGTTCAAGCGCCTCCGGGGCGAGGGCCTGAAGGCGGGCGAGGTCGATGCGCTCGTCGCGTACGTGACGAGCTTGCCCGCGCCGCCCACGACGAGCGCGGCGGATCCGAAGAAGCTCGCGCGCGGCCGCGAGATCTTCAACTCCACCGAGGCGGCCTGCGCCACCTGCCACTCCGGAAGCGCCCTCACCGACGGCACGCAGCACGACGTGCTCAGCGCCAAGGACATCGACGAGCAGAAGGCGTTCAACACGCCCTCGCTCCACCTCATCGGCGGCACGGGCCCGTACTTCCACGACGGCCGCTACGCGAGCCTCGGCGATCTCCTCAAGAAGACGAGCGGCACGATGGGCAAGACGAGCCACCTCTCGCCGGCGGACTTCGACGCGCTGCAGACCTACGTGGAGTCCCTGTGAAGCGCGGCGCGCTCGCCACCGGGCTCCTCGCGGTCCTGCTCGCGGCGCCGGCCTTCGGTGGCGGCAAGGGCCCGACCTACGCCGAGCTCCCCGTCTCGCAGCTCGGCGCGCGGCCTGCGGCGTCGGCGAAGCCAAAGGGGATCGCGACCCGCGAGACCATCCCGGGGATCAAGGCGAAGCACCTCAAGCCGCCCGGTGACGACGTGACGTACGCCGTTCTCTCGTTCGACACACCGAAGCCGGCGACGAAGAGCTCCGAGGTCGGCGGCTGCATCAGCACCGCCTCGCGCAAGGGCACGGAGTGGGACGGTCCGAGCGACGCGGAGAGCTACAGCTACCGCGACAAGGCGGGCGTGGTCCCGGTGCGCGCGGAGAAGCTCGTCGACGGCGCGGATGGCACCTCGAAGCTCGAGATCACGGACGCGTGGTTCGACACGCGCTCGCGCGGGCTCCGCGTGATCGGCAGGTCGACGCTCGCGCTGAAGTCGTACGCGACGATCCCCGGCGGCACGCGCATCCTCGTCGGGCGCGACGAGCACGCGGGCAAGAAGCTCGTCCAGTTCGTGGTGGCCGAGTCGAAGGACAAGCCCGCGTATCTCCTCGCGGAAGAGCGCGCCCTCTCCACGCGCGTGGGCAGCGAGGTGACCCAGCACGCGCTCGGCATGTGCAGTCATCATCGCATCGCGGTCGACGCGGGCGGCACGGGCGAGAGCGTGACGTTCGAGCTGAAGGCGATCCTTCCGCCGCTCGCGTCGGGCGAGAAGTCGAACGTCGTCAGCGATCTCCGCCCGCTCACGGAGTGGGAGCGCAAGGCCGGCGCCAAGGACATGCGCACCCGCGACGTCCGCATCCAGCTCGGCGTGAGCCAGACGTCGCGCGACAAGGATCCCGTGATCTCCGTGGCGATGGAGTGGTCCGGCGACGAGACGATCGAGCGCCTCTTCACCGATCGCGAGGCCACGTTCCAGGCGCAGCAGACGTCCCGCTTCCGCGAGGGCCTCGACGACGATGACGAGTCGCCGGCGCGCCTTCGGGGATCGGATCTGTTCTAAGCGCGGCGAACGAGCGGCGCGACGAAATAGCCGTCGGTGCCGTCACGCGACGGGAGCAAGCGGAACGAGTCTCCCGCGGCCGCGAGTCCCGGGACGCGACTCACCACGTCCTCCGCCTCTTCACGCAGGATGCTGCAGACCGCGTAGATGATGCGACCGCCCGGCTTCACGAGCGAGGCGGCGCGCTCGAGGATCTGCCGCTGCATCTCCGCGAGCGCCGCGAGATCGCTGCCCTGACGGCGGAGGGCGAGCTCGGGGCGGCGGCGAATCGTGCCGGTGCCGGAGCAGGGCGCGTCGATGAGGATGCGGTCGTAGCTCTGGGAGCCGATCTCGCCCGTGCCGCGCGACCAGTCGACGGCGTACGTGGCGCGTGGCCTCTGCCCGATGCGCTCGAGCTCGCGGACGAGGCGCTCGAGCTTCTTCGGGTGCAGATCCGCCGCGTCGACGGCGCCGCTCGGACCGACCGCGCGCGCGAGGAGGCCCGTCTTGTTGCCGCGACCGGCGCATGCGTCGAGGACGATGTCTCCCGGGGATGCCTCGAGCGCGCGGGCGACCGCTTGCGAGCCCTCTTCTTGCGGCGTCCACGCGCCCTCCGCGTAGCCCGGCAGCTCCGTGAGCTTGCCCGCGCCCCGCGCGAGGATCGCTTGCGGCGAGATGCGCCCGGCGTCGAAGGTCGCGTTCGGACGAGCCTCGCGCAGCCGCCCCAGCCAGAGGTCGCGATCGGGCTCGTCCTCCACGCGAATGCCGAGCGGCGGGACCTCGCTCCGCTCGAAGAGGGCCCGCGCCTCCACCTCCCCGATGGCGCGGATGACGGCGCTGCGGAGCTCGCCGTCGATGGCGGCGAAGGCGGCCGCGGAGAGCTCCTCCTCGCTCGGCTTCGGCATCGCCGCGATCTTGCGGAGGACCGCGTTGGTGAAGCCGGCCACCTTCGCCCCGCGAAACGCGCGCACCGCGTTGACCGCCTCGTTCACGGCCGCGAACGCCGGGATCCGCGTGAGCGCGAGGATCTGGTAGGCCGCGATCACGAGATGCGCGCGCACGGTCGGGTCGACGGAGTCGAGCCCGCGCGTCGTGAAGCGACCAACGCGCTCCTCGAGCCAGGGCAAGAGACGGAGCGAGCCGTAGACGAGCTCCGTCGCGAGCGCGCGGTCGCGGGGCTCGAGCTGCATCGCGCGCTCGAGCTCCGCGTCGAGCGCTGCGGCCGCGAACGCGCTATCGGAGGTGACTCGTGAGAGAACGGTCGCGGCTACGGAGCGCGCGTCGGGTGCTTGCACGTAGGAGCTTGGGAGCTTAAGGAAGCTCGCCTTTGACCTTGAGGTTCACGGGCGGCGGGTTCGAAGCGTCCTCGAAGCTGAACGCCTGGACGTGTACGATCGCGCGCTCGCAGGCCTTCAGGCGGAGCGCGCCGTTCCCCTTGGTGAGACCGGGGCACTTGTTGCTGCCGTTCGCGTCGGGGCTCGGCAAGGAGCCGCCCTCGCTGATGCTGCCGGTGCAGGCCTTGCGTTCGTTGTCGTTGTTGGGCTCGGTTCCGGTCTTGTAGAAGGCAACGAAGCCGTCGCCCTTGCCGCCCTGGCACTCGCCCCACGCCGTGAGGAGCAGGTCCGAGGTGGTCGAGTTCTGGACGAGGACGTAGCGCGCCGGCTGCTGCTCGGGCTGCACGACGTCCGTGGGGCACGCGCCGCTGCCGGCCACGAAGCGCGAGAGCTTCGGCGCCTCGTCCCACTTCGGCTGGAGCGTCTCCGTCGTCGTCGCGTTCAGGTTGACGATGACGTCGGTCGAGTCGCAGAGGACCTGGAGGGTCGGGCCGCCGGTGCTCGTCCCGGTGCCGGTGAAGGGCGCCGGGTTCTTGAGCTGGAACGCGACCGTCGTGCCGGGGTCCTTGAGGAGCGCCGCGGGGACCGCGACCTGGATCTTCTGCGAGCTCACGAACGTGACGGCGAGGGTCGTCGTGAAGCCGGGGCCGGCCTTGGCCGTGATGCCGCTCACGAAGTTGGCGCCGAGGATGTCGATCGGCGTATCGGGTCCGCCCACCGGGACCGCATCGACGGCCGCGGGCTGGAGCGCATTGATCTTCGGGATCCCGTTCTGCACGACGATCGTGAACGTCGTCGTCTGCGGGCCGCCACCGGGCGTCGGGTTGATGACCTTCACGTCCACGTTGCCCGCGTTCGCGAGGTCGGTGAGCGTCGCCTTGAGGTGCTTGTCGTCGGTGAAGGTGACGGCGGCTTCCACGCCGTTGAATGTGACCTTCGTGTTCGGGAAGAACTTCGAGCCCGTGATCGCCACGTCCACCGGGCTCCCCCCGGCCGGAGCGGTGAGCGGCTCGACCTTCGTGACCGTCGGCACCGGGTAGTTCACGGTGAAGGTCGCAGCGGAGCTGAGGCCGCCTCCAGGCGGCGGCGTGTTCACGGTGATGTTCTTGTTGCCCGCGGTCGTGAGCTGGTCGGCGGGGACCGTCGCCACGAGCGAGTCGGACGCCTGCTGCGTGGTCGGGACCTCGGTGCCGTTGAAGAGCACCTTGCTGTTCGAGACGAAGCCGGTGCCCTTCACGGTGATGCTGACGCCCGCCGTGTTGATGAGGGTGCTCGGCGGCGTGACGGACGTGATGACCGAGTTCGGGTTCGAGATCGTGAACGCGATGTCCGCGGTGACGCCGCCCCCGGGGAACGGATTGGTGACGTGGACCGGGACGCTCGCCGAGGTGCCGAGCAGACCGGACGGGATCGTCGCCTCGATCGTCGTCTCGTTCTTGGTCGTGCTCGGGATGTCGCTCGTCCCGAAGCGGACCTTCGCGCCCGGTACGAAGTTCGTGCCCGTGAGCGTGAGCGTGGTCGTGCCGGAGTTGACGTTGACGGAGAGCGGCGCGAGCGCGGTGAGCTCCGGCTTCGGGTTCTGAACCGAGAAGACGACCTCCGCGCTGGTGCCGCCGCCGGGCGCGGCGGTGGTGACGCTGATCTTGAGCTGCGCGACCGCCTTCAGCTTCGCGTCCGGGATCGTCGCCTTGAGCGTGGTCTCGCTCTCGTACGACGTCGCGACCTCGGCGCCGTCGACGAGGACCTTCGAGCGCGGGACGAAGAGGGCGCCGCTCACCGTGATGGTGGGCCCGACGCCGTTGAGCACCGCCTTGTCGGGATCGATGGACGTGACCTCGGGGGCCGGCGCGTCGTCCGGCTTCACCGGATCGGGCTTCTGGTCGATCGGGCGCGGCGGCGGGTTGTCCTTCGAGGCGTCGGCCTTGCCGTCGTTCGTCTTCCCGCCGCCGTCGGGTGCGGGGTCGAACGCGGCCGGCGCGTCGGTGCTGGAGCACGCGACGGCGAGCGCGATGATGCTGGCGGTGATGACGACCCAAACCGTGGCGAGCGAGAGCTTCTTCATCGTGGTCGCTTCGCGATAGTTGTTCATTGGTCCGCCTTGATCTTCAGCGACGGGGGCGCCGTGAAGGTGGTGCTCGTGATGTCGAACGTCTGGATGTGGACGACGGCCTTCTCGCAGGTATTCAGCGTGATGCCGCCGCCGTTGCCCTTCGTGAGTCCGGGACAATTGACGCTGCCGTTCGCGTCGGGGCTGAGATGCGGATCGCCCTTCGCGACGAACGACTCGCACTGGAGGCGCTCGCCGTCGGTGGGCGGAGGCGTCGCGCGTCGATAGAACGTGAGGAACGCGGCGCCCTTTCCGTCCGGACAGTCGGCCCAGGCCGAGAGCGTGACGGGGCCGGGGTTCGTGTTCACGACCACAGCGTAGCGTGCCGGTTGCTTGGTCACGACCGGGGACGCAAGAGGGACGTTTGGACAAACGCCGTCGTTCGCCCACCGTGTGAGCGCGGGGGCCTCGAGGAACTTCGTGTCCAGCGTGGTGGTAGTCGTCGTGTCGGACAGGATCGCGTTCACGTTCGACTGGTCGCAAGCGACCGTGATGTTGACCGGAGGACTTACACCGCCTCCACCACCGACGCTCGCGTCCGGCGGATTCGTCACGATGACGGGGAGCGTGCCGAGGGCGGTCAGTAGAGTGGCCGGGACGGTGGTGGTGAGGTTCGTGCCGGCGAGGGTGGCGGGGACGCTCTGGCCCTTGATCGTGACCGTGCTGTTGGCGAGGAAGCCGGTGCCCTTGATGGTGACGGGCGTGTCGTTCGACGCGATCGGGATCGTCGCGGGCTCGACGGCCGTGATCTTCGGCGCGCCGGGCTGGACCGCGATCTTGAGGGGCGGCGCGGACTCGCCGCCGCCCGGAGCGTCGGTCTTCACGGTGAGCATGATGTTGCCGACCTTCGCGAGCTGCACGGCGTTGAAGCTCGCCTTCGCCTGCGTGCCCGACGGCACCTGCGTGGCCAGCGCGACGGGCGCGGCGGCGCCGATCTTCGCCATGATCTTCGAGGTGCTGACGAAGCCCGAGCCGGTGATGACGATCGGAAGCGTGGGCGTGCCGGCGGCGACCGTGGTCTTGTCGACGGACGTGGTCACGGGCGGCGGGTTGTTGACGACGAGGTTCAACGGCGCGCTGAGGCCGCCGCCGGGAGGCGGGTTCTCGACGGACACGGTGTGATCGCCGGCGGTGGAGACGTCGTTCGTGGTGACGGTGGCGGTGAGCTCTCCGGCGCCGCCCGGGGTCGTCGCGAGGGCGGTGCCGTTGAAGATGATCTTGCTGCCGGCGACGAAGCCGGTGCCGGTCACCTTGATCGGGAAGTCGGCCGCGTTGAGGAGCACGCTCGTCGGGGCGATGGCGGTGATCGACGAGCCGGGGTTCGAGATCACGAACGCGATCTTCGACGTGGTGCCGCCGCCGGGGCCCGGGGTGGTCACCGTGACGGGCACGCTCTTCGAGGTCGGGAGCTGCGCCTTCGGGATGATGCCTTCGAGGTGCTCGTCGTCCTTGAACGTGGTCTCGAGCGCGGTCGCGCCGAAGAGGATCTTCGAGCCTTTGACGAACGTGGCGCCGACGACGGTGATCGTGGTGTCGCCCGAGCCGGCGACGATCGAGAGCGGCGTGATCGCGATGAGCGTCGGCGGGGGGTTCTCGATCGCGAAGTCGAGGGCCTCGCTCTTGCCGCCGCCCGGCGACGCGGTCTTCACCGTGATCGCGAGCTTGCCCACCGCGCGGACCTTCTCGGTCGGGATCGTCGCGGAGAGCTCGGTCTCGCTCTCGAACGCGGTGTCGATCTCCTCGCCGTCGACCTGCACGACGGAGCGCGGGAGGAAGCCGGTGCCGGTGAGGACGATGGTGGGCCCGATCGAGCCGAGCGCGACGGACGCGGGCTCGAGCTTCGTGAGCGTCGGCTTCGGCGCCTCGTCGGACGCGGGCGGAGGCGCGGGGTCCGTGATGGGGCGCGAGGGCGGATTGGTCTTCGCGCCCCCGTCGGGCGAGGGCGCGGCCGCGGTCCCGCCGTCGTCGCACGCGGCGACCAGCAGCGCTCCCCCGAAGGCGGCGAGAAGAGCGCAGAAAACTGCATAGAATCGAAGCGCAGCCAAGCTCTGCTCAGTCTAGCGTTTCGCCGCGGAATTTCCCGTTCAATTCACCATTTCGCGCATCTGCAGGACCACCGAATCCCAGCCGCTCGTCCGCGCCCATTTCCGGGAGACGTCGTTCTTGAAGGCGACCGCCATCAGGAGCGCGAGGACGCTGATGCCGACGAGGCTCGAAAGGGCGCGGGTACGGACGCTTACGGGCCGCCGGCGGATCCATTCGATGAGGAAAAGCAGCAGGTGCCCCCCGTCCAGGACGGGGATCGGCAGGAGGTTGATGAGCCCGAGGTTCACCGACGTGACCGCCATCGCCCACACGAAATACGTGGCCCCCTTCGCCCCGGCGTCGCCGGCGACGTCGTAGAGGGTGATGGGACCGCTCACGGTGGCGAGGCTCACGCGCCCCTGGGCGAGACGGACGAAGCCGACGACGATGAACTTGATCGCGGAGAGCGTCTCCTCGAAGCCGCGGCGCACCGCGTAGAGCACCGGGTGCGGGTTCGGCACGAGCTTCGGCGCGACACGCGGCTGCCAGTGCGAGGAGCGGAAGACGTAGCGCTCGTAGTGCTGTCCGAGCTCGTCGTCCCAGTTCTCCTTCCGGAGCTGGAAGGTGCCCGCCATGCGCTCGCCGTCGCGCGTCCACACGATCTCGTGCGTCCGGTTCGGCTCGCGAAGCAGCGAGCCGACCATCGACGTGTCATCCACGGAGTGACCGCCGCGGCGCTCCACCTTCCACATGCGCTGCGGGACGCCGTCGAGCTCGGTGATGCGGTCGCCGACGCGGAGCCCCATCTTGTGCTCGCTCGCGCCCTCCGGCACGAACGACACGTACATCTCGGCCGACTCGATACCGGTGCGGTCGAAGACGTCCTTCGCGCGGGCGTCGGGGTCGGTGTCGCGGATGGTGGTGCCTTCGGGCCGCGCGCGCGGCGCGAGCGACGCGATCCCGGTCTCGAGCACGGCGAAGTCGTAGAGGCCGCCCGTGACGGGCACCGGCCGCACGTAGGTGAGCACGACGTTGTCGCCGCGATTCGACGAGAGCGTCTTGATCAGGTCGACGTGCGTCTCGACCTTGCGCCCGTTCACGGCCGTGATGCGGTCGAACGTGCGGAGCCCCGCGCGCCACGCGGGCGAGTCGGTCCGCGGGATCCCGATGACGGGCGCCGCGAACGTGGGTGAGATGCCGACGCGCCCGACGTGCTCGTAGAGCTCGAGCTCCGACGGCTCCACCACCTCGACGGAGTCGTTCGGCGTCACCGTCACGTCGACCGTCTTGCCGTCCCGCTCGAGCGTGACGTGCATCGCCTCGCCGGCGTGCTTGCTGAACGCCTTCTGCACCTCGGGGAACGACGCGACGGGCTCGCCTCCGATCGCGGTGATGGTGTCGCCCGCGTAGAGCTTCCCGTCCGCGGGCTTGCCCGGAAACACGGCCCCCACCGTCGGCGGCAGGAACTCGGTGTCCTCGAGGTACACGGACGTGTAGAGCGCGACGGGGAACACGAGGTTCATCGCCGGCCCTGCCAGCACGATGACGACCCGCTTCCACAGCGCCTGCGCCTCGAACGTGCGGTGCTTCTCCTCGGGAAGGATCGGCTGCTCCGCCTTCCCTTCCTCGAGCATCTTCACGAACCCGCCGAACGGCAGCAGGCCGATGCAGTATTCGGTCTCCTTCCCGCGGACCTTGATGACCTTCGGCCCGAAGCCGATGGAAAACGTCAGGACCTTCACCCCGAAGAGCTTCGCGAACGCGAAGTGCCCAAACTCATGGATGAAGATGAGGATGGAGATGAAGAGAACGAAGTAGAGGAGGTCCACGGAGCGACTGCGGGTGCTGCTGGTGCTTGCTGCTGCTGCGCGTCGCGTCATCGCGTCGCCGCCACGGGGCGTCAAGCGCCAGCGCCGGCCGAGCTAACCCGTGGCTTTTCCAACCCTTTCGAGGCGCCATCCCCGCCGTCTGCCGCCTGCCGTCGAGGCGCGACGCGAGATCATGACGACGGCGATGCATCGGCATGAGGTGGACCTCGCACCACCGTCGTTCCTTGCTGCGATCGTCCTGCCCTGGGGCGCCGCCGGCCTCCTTCCGTCCTGCGAGCTCCTCCCCTCGCCACACGAAGAACACCCCACCACGTGCTCGCGCTCCGCGCTCGCATGGCGCCCCCACCCCACCGCGCTCCCCTCGGCGCACGGCGAGCGGCGAGCGGCAAGTCGGTCCCGGGCGCGGCGTGGTGGAGCCATCAGCGTGGAGCGCGAGATGGCGGACGCTCGGTCTCCGCCTTGTGCGTCGGTACGCAGGCCCGTCAGGGCGCGGGCGCAGGCGCGTCCGCCGGATCGAGCAGCCCCCGTCGCTGGCGCCATCCGATCCCGAGCAGCCAGGTGCGAGGCGCGACGCGTGACCAGGGCTGGTCGTCGTGAAACGTCACGGGGGCACGCGAGAAGCCGTCAAACGTAGGTGCCGAGGAGGACGGATCCGCAAAGGCGCGGTCACCGAGGACCTGGACGTGCTTCTGCACGTTCAGCAGCACGTAGCGGAGGGCGTTGCGCGTCTCGGTGGGCGAGCGGAGATCGTGCCGGTGGTAGCGCTCGCTCCAGAAGCGCCCTTTTCGCAAGAGCAGCTTGTTGATGCGGCGAGCGATGCGGATCTCGAGGCCCGCCACGCCACGCGCGAGCCCGCGCTTGTCGGGCGCCTCGACGATGAGATGCAGATGGTCCGTCTGGATCGTGAAGTGAACGACCTGGAAGTGCTTCGCCTCCTTCCCCTCGAGCGCGCCGCGCTGCGCGAGCAGTGCGCCCTTCACGATGGGCTCGAGGAGATCGCTCCGCAGCGACGGCACCAGCTTCCGCACGCGCAGCGTGACGTGCACGGGATCGCCCTTGCGGTGCGAGGGACGCACGCGATGCGCGATGAACGTGCGGTCCTTCTCCTTCTTTCGTGGCCGCCCCGCCCCCGGCCGCGCCCCACCGCGCCCACGCCCACGCCCACTCCGCGGCGCGAGATCGAGGGAGAGCTGACGCGTCAGCCCCAGGCCCTCCAGCATGCCACGAGACTTCGACACGCTGCGAACTTATGAATTAGGGCACTATTTGTCAAGGGGTGCGATGCGGTCCTTCTGCTGGCCTCACGGGGTCACGCGTGCCGCGTGGGGTCGCATGCCGCGTGGGCCGACCCGCGCGTGACCCGCTGCGGGGTCGCGGACGCACGGGGTCCTGCGAGGCCCCACGCGCGGTCATGATCCCCAAGATGGGTGATGGGAGCGGGCCTCGCACCGGCGTCGTTCCTTGCTGCGACCGTCTCGACCTGGGGCGCCGCGATCCTCATGGCGCTCTGCCGAGCTCCTCCACACGCTTCGCTCGCTCCCACCAAGACGAGCTCGCGCTCCGCGCTCGCGTGGCCCTCGCCGCGCGACGCCGAGCGAGACCCGAGCAACGCGATCGCGGGCACAACTTGCTTTCACGGCGAAGTCGGCGAGGTCGCGATGGCCTGGCGGGGCGGGCCCATGCGAGGCGCAGAGCGCGAGCTCGTGATGGGGCGGGATTTGCGGGACGTGAGGAGGACCTCACAGGACGAAGAGAGGCCCGCGGCGCCCCAGGTCGAGACGGTCGCAGCAAGGAACGAGGCTCGTGCGAGGCCCACACGCCTGCGCCGTGGACGCGAAGGGGTGATGCGCTCGGTCGGGCTCGGCCGGCGATCGGGGTCCTTCACGCGCTTCGCTCGCTCCCCCGCCAGACGAGCTCGCGCTCCGCGCTCGCGTGACCCGTCGCCGCGACACCGAGCGAGATCGCGGCTCGAGCGAAGCTATGCGTGTCGCGCTCGGGCGCAGAAGACGTGCTTCGACAGAACGCAGTCCAGAGGAGGCCTGCGTCACGCGGGGCGCGGGCGCGAGCTCGTGATGGGGGCGGAACCGCGGGACCGCGGGACCACGGCACCGCGAGGGGCGATAGGCGAGGAACGAGAGGGAGTACGAGGCCCACACGAGCTTCCGGCGATGCGAAGGGCGGCCGTGTTTCTCGGCCCGGAGAGCGGGCACGGCGTTCGCGTCGACGCGCGTGCTGCGAGGTCGCGAGGTCGCGATGGTTTGGCGGGGCGTCGTGCGAGGCGCAGGCGGGGCTGGGGCTCGCGCTCGGGCTCGGGGCGCGGAGAAAACGAAGCGGCCGGCGGTCCTTGCGGGCGCCGGCCGTTCGTCGTTGGTGGGTCAGCGAGCGACCGCTGGGGTCACTCGCTGGGGCTCACCGCTCGGATGCGACGGGGCTCACTCGATGTGGACCGCGACGCGGCGGTTGTTCTTCTTGCCCTGCTCGGTCTCGTTCGTGTCGATCGGCTTGTCCGGACCGAAGCCCGTGCTCGACAGACGGCCCGCTTCGATGCCGTGCTTGACGAGCCAGGTCTTCACGCTGGCGGCGCGGTCGGCGCTGAGCTTCTTGTTGAGCGCCGCGCTGCCCGTCTTGTCGGTGTGGCCTTCGATGCGGAGGTGCTTGATCTCCGGGTGCGCCTTCATGACGGACTGCACGGCCTCGAGGACCTCCTCGGAGTCGCGGCCCGCCTCGATGAGCGCGGAGCCCGTCTTGAACTTCACCTGGTCGAGGATCTTGATCTGACCCTGGCTGATGAACGCCTTGGGGCAGCCGTTGCGCTTCGGATCCGGATCCGCGGGTCCCGGCTCGTCCGGGCAGGCATCGACGTCATCCTTGACGCCGTCCTTGTCCTTGTCGCCGATCGGGCAGCCGTTCTTCTTCGGGTCCTCGTTCTTCGGCCCCGCTTCGGTCGGGCAGGCGTCCTGCTTGTCGAAGATGCCGTCGCCGTCCTGATCCGGGCAGCCGTTGAGCTGCGGATCCTGGCTCGCGAGGCCCTTCTCGGTCGGGCAGGCGTCCTTCGGATCGAAGATGCCGTCGCCGTCCGTGTCGCGGCAGCCGTTGGTCGCCGGATCGTTCGTCTGCACGCCCGGGACGTCCGGGCAGGCATCGTTCATGTCGGGGATGCCGTCGTTGTCGCGGTCCGTCGCCTTCGAGGGCGGCGGGGCGACCGGGGTCTCCGGGCAGCCGTTCTTGGCCGGGTCGGCGCTGTGAACGCCCTTCTGATCCGGGCACGCGTCGTCACGATCGGCGATGCCGTCGCCGTCGCGGTCCTCTTCCATGCCCGGGGCCCACTCCGCCATCGCGATGAGGCGGTAGACCGGGTTCGAGTACGCGCGCGTCGGACCGCCCATCGCGCCGAAGCCCACGCGAATCTGGTTCGCGATGAGATAGTGCGCGCCGGCGCCCACTTCGAGCGGCGTCTCCTTCTTCTCGAAGAAGTGGTCGAACACGGTCGACGTCCAGAGCTCGGGACCGACGGTGAGCGTCTTGTTGAGCACCTTCACACCGGCCGCAGCCGTGAAGTTGAGCTCGTGACCGATCGCGCCCGGCGGGATGTCCTCGTTGCGCGGACGGATGTTGACACCTGCGCTCGCGGCGTAGGTGAACATCGAGACGTCGCCCGCGACCATCACGCGCGGCTTCAGGCGGACCTCGCCGTCGCCGGCCCACTGGCTCTGGTTGCCGGTCGGAACCCAGACCTGCATACCGAGCGCGAGGGTGAGCGGATCGCCGTAGACGCCGAAGAGGCGCGCGTCGGCGCCGAAGCGGAGGTCGCCCATGCCCGCGTCGTTGGGCGGCGGGGCGTAGTCGAAGATGGTGCCGTTACGGACGACCGTCGCACGGTGACCGTCGACCGCGACCTGGATCGGCACGCTCACCGCGAGGCGGAGGCGATCGAACAGGACGAGGCTTCCGCCCGGGTGGACGAACACCTGGTTACGCACGACCGAGCCACGGACGTCGCCGTCGGGCTGGAAGATGAGGAGCGAACGATAGGAGAAGTCGGAGACGACGCCGATCGCCGGTCGGATCTTGCCGCGGAAGTCGAGCGACTCCGAACCGAACCACTCGCTACCGCGCTCGGAGGGCTCGAACTTCTGGACCGTGAAGCCCTCGAGCCGCTGCGCGTTCGCACTTCCTACAGACAGCATAGCGCCGACGAAAGCGGCGGCGCTGAGCAAGGTCTTGGTACGCATGGGGCGGCACCCTAACACGAGCAACACGAGTTCGGGGGAGCGTGGTAAACGCGCCCGCGACGCGACTTTCCTCCGCGTGACAAACCGTCGGAGATGTCAAGCGAGATCACGTGCTAGAGCAATGAGCTCATGCCGCCCGAACGTCAGCGTCGGGGCTTGGCCTGGTTTGTCGCTGCGGGAGCCGCGGGAGCCGTTCTCGGCGTCGCGACGCCCGCCAGCGCCCAATCCAGCTATCGCCTTGCTCCCGTCGGAGGTCGCTCCCAGCTCCTCGGGGGCACCGGCCTCACGTTCGGACGCGACGCCGCCGCGTCGTTCCTCAACCCCGCGACCGCGGTCCTCGTCGACGACCAGCGCCTCTCCTTCTCCGCCAACTTCTATCGCTTCACGTACACGACCGCGTCGAACTGGTACGCGCCCGGCCCGATCGATCGCTCGAAGTTCGGAAACGTGAACGTCCGGAGCACGTCGCTCACGGACCTCGACTTCGACTCCCTGCCCTCGAGCCTCTGCTTCTTCTTCACGTCCTCGAAGCTCCACTTCGTCCCCTCCGCGGCGAAGGATCCGGGCACGAGAGACGCTCACGTCGGGCTGTGCTTCGCCACCATCGACGCCGGCGAGTTCAACTTCGGGGCCGACGACTTCTCGGAGGTGCGCTCGAGCGGCTCCGTCACGCGGCAGGCGCAGACGCTCTCGCAGAAGTACACGAAGTTCGCCGCGGGACCGACCTACGCCATTCGCGTCAACAACGCGCTGTCGCTCGGCGCGTCGGTGCACGCGAGCGTGACGAGCTTCAAGAGCCTCCTCGCGTCGAGCGCCTCGACCTACGGCTCGATCGCGACGCCGATCACGTCCTCGTTCTACGGCGCCTCGAAGGGAGCCGCGTTCCAGCTGGACGCCACCCTCGGCGCGACGCTGCGATTCGGGCACCAGACGCTCGGTCTGTCCGTGCGGACGCCGAGCGTCCACGTCTTCGGCCGCAGCGGCGTGAACCGCGACACGACCTACGACGGCGCGGGCACCGAGACGATGCAGCTCGCCGCGAACGGGTCGTTCCGCGCGCAGAGCCCGCTTCGCATCGGCCTCGGCACCGGCGTCGAGGGCGTGTGGGGCCAGCTCGAGGTCGACGCGTTCTACTCGACGCAGCTCGGCGACTCGTACCGCGCCCAGATGGACGGCACGCAGACGACGACCACCCCGAACGGCGTGAGCGACATCCCCGTGCACCTCGATCTCGGGCAGAAGTCGAAGTCGGTCGTGAACCTCGCCGCCGGCGGCGAGCTCTTCATGTCGGAGCGCATCAGCCTGCTCACCGGCTTCTCGACGGACGTGAGCGCGACGCCGAAGGGCGCGATCCAGGGCACGCTCTTCAACTACTTCGGCTACGGCGCGAACCGCCTCATCGGCACCCTCGGCGTGGGGACGCACGGCGAGCGCGGCGAGCTCATGGTCGGCACCGAGCTCACGTACGGCTGGGGCCACCGCGTCGCGGTGAACTCCTACCAGCTTCCGCCCGAGATCGGCGTCGCCGACTACAACACGTACCAGGTCATGGTGATCGTCGCGGGCTCGACCAGCCTCCGCGCCCTGAAGAAGGTCGTCGAGGACGTGAAGAAGGTGGTGAACGAGCCGACGCCGCAGAAGCCGGTGTCGGCCCCGAAGCCGCAAGACCCCGCGTCGAGCCCGACGCCCCAGAAGCCCGTCGAGCTCCCCGACCTCACGAAGTAGGCCGCGCGCGGATCACGCCGCGCGGACGACGGCCTGGAAGAGCTCGAGCCCGCCGGTCCCGCCGAGGCACGCCTCGCTCATGCGCTCGGGATGCGGCATCAGGCCGAGGACGTTCTTCTTCGGTCCGCCGTAGATCCCCGCGATGTTGTCGAGGGAGCCGTTGGGGTTGGCGGCCGCGGTCACGGCGCCGCCCTCCTCACAGTAGCGGAAGGCGATGTGCCCCTCCCCTTCCAGGCGCGCGAGGACGTCCTTGCTCGCCTGGTAACGACCCTCGCCGTGCGCGATCGGCAGGCGCAGCACGGTGTCCTTCGGCGGGGAGAAGGGGCCGTCGGTCGCCACCTTCACGAAGACGTCCCGGCACTCGAAGCGGAGGTGGAGGTTGCGCGTCAGTGCCCCAGGCAGGAGGCCGCACTCGGTAAGGATCTGAAATCCGTTGCAGACCCCGAGGACATAACCGCCGCGCGCGGCATGGTCCGCCACCGCCTTCATGATGCCGCCGACCTTGGCGATCGCTCCGCACCGCAGGTAGTCGCCGTAGCTGAAGCCGCCGGGGATCGCGACGAGGTCGGTGCCCTGCGGCAGCGACGTCTCCGCGTGCCACACCACCGTGACCTCGGTGCCCGCGAGGCGCAGCGTTCGCACCATCTCGGCGTCGGCGTTGAGACCCGGAAAGAGGACGACGGCAGCTCGCATGGCCGTCCGATTACCACGCAGCTCCGCGCTTTTCACCTCTCGCCGAGCCTGGTCGATCGAACTAGCCTGACAGGCATGGATGCGCCCGCGACGGGGGGAGATCCGTCGAGCGTCGATCCGCTCGCATCGCCACGGCGGCTCGCCTCGCTGGCCGCCACCCGCCTCCTCGATACGAAGTCCGAGGAGGCCTTCGACCGCCTGACCCGCCTCGCTTCGAACGTGCTCGGAGTCCCGGTCGCGGCCGTGACGTTGCTCGACGCGACACGCCAGTTCATCAAGAGCGGCGTCGGCCTGGACCTCGAGAGCGAGGCCGCCCGGAGCTCTCCCGTCGAGGACTCGTTCTGCCAGCACGCGGTCCGGTCGCGCGCGCCGTTCGTCGTGACCGACGCGCTCACGAACGACCTCGTGAAGGACAGCCGGTTCGCGGCCAGCATGCGGGCCTACGCCGGCATCCCCATCACGAACGGCGGCGAGCCGCTCGGCGCGTTCTGCGTCGCGGACGCGAAGCCCCGGCAGTGGACGGAGCGCGAGCTCGCGATCCTGCGCGATCTGAGCGCGGCCGTGGAGAGCCAGATCGCGGCGCACGTCGTCGCGCTCGAAGCCCAGCAGCGGCGCGAGCTCCTCGAGACCGTCCTCGACACGATGGGCTCCGGCCTCCTCGTGTGCGACGCGGACGGGGAGATGCGCATCACGAACGCCGAGGCCCGACGCCTGCACGGCGACGTACGTTACGGCGGCCCGCTCGAGGAGCGCGCGCGCCGGCTCGGGCTCTACACGGCGGACGGCAAGACGCTCTTCGCTCCGGACGAGCTGCCGCTCCTCCGGGCCGCGCGCGGCGAGCGCATCGACGACCTCGACGCGGTGCTCCGCCCCCCGGGCATGCCTGGACACGTCACGTTCGTGAGCGTCACCGCGCGTCCCCTCCCGAACGGCGGCGCGGTGATGATCATTCACGACCGCACGGCCGAGCACGAGCTCGAGCGCCGCGCGCGCATCAACGAGGCGCTCTACCACAAGCTCGCGAACAACATCCCGAACGCGCTCGTGTACCTGCTCGATCGCGATCTCAAGATCCTGCTCGCGCAGGGAAGCCTCCTCGCGAAGGTCGATACCCAGCCGGAGTCCGTCGTCGGTCGCTCGCTCCTCGACTACGTCTTCCCCGAGAACGGGCCGCAGACGAAGGCCGCGCTCACCGGCGCGCTCGCAGGCAAGAGCGGCAACTGGACCGCCACGCGCGGCGGCCACGCCTACGAAGCGCACGTCGAGCCCGTCTACGAGGGCGGCGAGATCTCGGGCGCCATCGTCATGTACTTCGAGGTCACGGAGCGCATGCGCGAGGCCGACGAGCGCCGCAAGGTGACCGCCCGCCTCGAGGCCCTCCTCGAGCACATGTCCGACGGCGTCATCTTCGAGGACGCGGACTACCACGTTCGCGTCGTCAATCGCGCCGCGCTCGACCTCTTCGGCGTGACGAAGCCGAGCGAGCTCATCGGGGTCGACCTCACCGCGCCCGCCTCGATCTCCGCCCCCGCGGCGCGCAACTCCTTCGCGCAGCCGGCCCTCGCGTCGCTCGAGATCGAGCGCCGTCGCGAGCGGGGCGAGCGCATCATCGGCGAGCGCATCGAGCTCGCCGATGGCCGCATCATCGAGCGTGACTTCCTCCCCGTGGTGGGCGCCGACGGCGTGCACCAGGGCAACCTCTGGATGCATCGCGACGTGACGGAGCGGGTGCGGAGCCAGATCAAGATCGAGGAGGCGTCCGTCCGGGACGAGCTCACCGGTCTCCTGAACCGGCGCGGCTTCATGCAGCAAGGGCACCGCGCCGTCACGGAGGCGGTTCGCGCGGGGAGCCCGCTCGTCCTCTTCTTCATCGACCTCAACGGGATGAAGCCGATCAACGATCAGCTCGGCCACGAGGAGGGCGACCGTGCGCTCGTCGACACGGCCCGCTGCCTGGAGCGCGTGTTCGGGCCGCAAAACGTCATCGGCCGGCTCGGGGGCGACGAGTTCGTCGCGCTCGTGGCCAGCCGCGCCGAGTCTCCGCCGACCAGGTTCGAGCGGGCCCTGCGCGACGCCGTCACCGCGTTCAACGACAGCTGCAAGCGGCTCTATCGCCTGTCGCTCAGCATCGGCGCGACCGAGCTCGATCCGCGCGCGCCCCGCACCATCGACCAGCTCCTCAGCGCGGCGGACGCCCAGATGTACAGCGCCAAACGGGCGCGGCAGGCGCGGGGCGGCGTGTCGCTGCCTCCGCCGACCTCCAAAGCCTGAGCGACCGTAGTACGCTCGGGGGATGGCACTCCCCGTCGAGATGATCAAGCGCGCCATCGGCACGGCCCCGAGCGGCGCAGATGCCAGACGCGTGGTCGAGATCGCGTGCCTCGCGGTGGCCGCGGACGGTCACCTCGCCGAGGAAGAGCTCCACGTTCTACGTGTATTATGCAAGGAGCTGCACGTGGACATCCGCGCCGTGGACGAGGTCCTGGCGATGGGGTCGCGAGAAGACCGCCTCGATCGCCTCCGCGCGGTCGGCGGCGCCTTCGAGAGCGACGCCGCCAAGGCGCTCGCCTACAAGATGACGGTGCTCACGGCGGTCGCGGATCTGGCGACGCAGGACGAGGAGTTCGAGTTCGACCTCGACGTCCAGGAGGCCCTGGGCCTGGATAGCGGCCGCGCAGACGAGCTCGCCAATCAGGTGCATGAGGCGCTGACGCCGCCCGAGAGCTGAACTAAGACAGCGGGATGGTCCAGGCCTTCCCGGGCGATGTCGCGATCACGCCGGACATCGTCAAACAGCACAAGATCTCCCCCGACGAGCTCGCGCGGCTCGAAAAGGCGCTGGGCCGCAAGCCGACCTACACCGAGCTCGGCGTCTTCAGCGTCATGTGGAGCGAGCACTGCTCGTACAAGAGCTCGCGCGTGCACCTGAAGCGCCTGCCCACGAAGGGGCCGCGCGTCATCCAGGGTCCGGGCGAGAACGCCGGCGTCGTCGACATCGGCGACGGCTTCGCGGCCGTCTTCAAGATGGAGTCGCACAACCATCCGAGCTTCATCGAGCCGTACCAGGGCGCGGCCACCGGCGTGGGCGGCATCCTCCGCGACGTCTTCACCATGGGCGCGCGACCCATCGCGGGCCTCAACTCGCTGCGCTTCGGCCGGCCCGATCACCCGCGCACGCCCGAGCTGCTCCGCGGCGTGGTCGCGGGCATCGGCGGCTATGGCAACTCGATCGGCGTGCCCACCGTCGGCGGCGAGGTGCAGTTCGACGCGAGCTACGACGGCAACATCCTCGTCAACGCGTTCACGTGCGGCGTCGCGCGCACCGACCGCATCTTCTACGGAAAGGCCTCGGGCGTCGGCAACGCCATCCTCTACATCGGCGCGAAGACGGGCCGCGACGGCATCCACGGCGCGACGATGGCCTCCGACGAGTTCGGCGACAAGAAAGAGGGCACGGGCGAGCTCGCCACCGCTTCGTCGATCAAGAAGGGCGTTCGCTCCACGATGCAGGTCGGCGACCCCTTCATGGAGAAGCTCCTGCTGGAGGCCTGCCTCGAGCTCTTCGCTGCGGACGTCCTCGAGGGCATCCAGGACATGGGCGCGGCCGGCCTCACCTCCTCGTCGGTGGAGATGGCAGGACGCGCGGGCAACGGCATCGAGCTCGATCTCGACAAGATCCCGCGCCGCGCGCGCCGGATGACGCCCTACGAGCTCCTCCTCTCCGAGTCGCAGGAGCGCATGCTCCTCGTCGCGAAGCCGGGCAAGGAAGAGCGCGTGTTCGCGATCTGCAAGAAGTGGGACCTCGACTGCGCCATCGTCGGTCGCGTCACGGACACGAAGCGCTGGGTCATCACCGCCACGCCGGGCTTCGATCCGCTCGACGGCTACCCGCCGAAGGGCGAGAAGATCGTCTGCGCCGACATCCCGGTCGACGCGTTGACGGACGCCGCCCCGGCCTATGATCGGCCTCGACAGACGGCGCCGGCCCCGGTCGACGTCCCGGTCCCCGACTCCACCGACCCCGCGGCCGATCTCCTCGCGCTCCTCGCGAGCCCGAACATCGGCTCGCGCGAGTGGATCTGGCGCCAGTACGATCACATCGTCCGCGGCGGCACCATCGTGCGGCCCGGCTCCGACGCCGCCGTCGTGCGCGTCCCGTGCGAGAAGGACGGCGCGGTGACGATGAAGCACCTCGCGTTCGCGGTCGACTGCAACGGCCGCCACGTCGAGCTCTCGCCGGAGGAAGGCGCGAAGATGGCGATCGCCGAGGTGTGCCGCAACCTCGTGTGCTCCGGAGCGGAGCCGATCGGCATCACCGACTGCCTGAACTTCGCCTCGCCGGAGGACCCGATCACGATGGATCGGTTCGCCCGCGCGGTCGACGGGCTCGCCGCGGGCTGCGACGCGCTCGGCGTTCCGATCGTGAGCGGCAACGTCAGCCTCTACAACGAGACGACGGACGCCTCGGGCCGCAAGCCGATCCTGCCGACGCCGACGGTGGCGGCGGTCGGGCTCGTGGCGGACGAGAAGGACATCGTCACGCAGTGGTTCAAGGCGGCGGACGAAGACGTCCTCCTCCTCGGCACGGCGACGAACGAGGGGCTCGGTGGGAGCGAGTACCAGTCGCTCAAGGCGGGCAAGCTCGGCGGGCCTGCGCCGAAGATCGACCTCGAGGCCGAGGCCCGGCTCCAGAAGCTGGTGCTCTCCCTGGCCCGCGCGCAGCTCCTCTCGAGCGCGCATGACGTGGCGGACGGCGGCCTGGCGGTCGCCCTCGCCGAGTGCGCGGCGAAGGTCGGCGCGGAGATCACGCTGGACGGGCGCGTGACCGCCACCCTCTTCGGCGAGGCGCCGTCGCGCATCGTGATCAGCACGAAACACGCGGCCGACATCGAGAAACGCGCGGCGGAGGCGGGGGTCCCGGCGGCCCGGATCGGGCGCACGAAGGCCCTGGCGCAGCTCAGCGTCCGTGTAGGCACGACCGACCTCCGTCTCGATACGGATGCGATCGAGCGTGCTCGCGCTTCGTGTCTTGCGTCGATCGTCGGCTCCTAGCCCGAGAAGGGGGAAGCCGGTCGCTCGACGCAGGTGAGTGGTGTTAGCCTCACCTGGCGGATGGCGAAGTTCGTATCGCCCCAACTCGGGTACAACAACAACGTTCGGCACCGAGGCCGGCTCTTCCACATCCAGACGGAAGACTCGGGCGTCAACCATCCGCACGTCATCACGCACCTCTTCATGGATGGCGGTCGCATCCTCAAGAGCGTGAAGAAGTCGTACGCCGAGCACGTCGGCAGCGACACGCTGAAGGACACCGTCAAGTCGCTCATGAAGGAGCAGCACAAGGCGATGTTCATCGCCTTGCGGGACGGTCAGTTCGACGAGCTCGTCGAGGGCAAGAAGCCCTCGGACCCGAACGTGAAGAAGGTGACCGCGGAGGCGAAGACCGACGCGAAGCCGGACGTGGTCGCGGCCGCGATCCCCGAGCCGCCGCCGACGAGCCCGGACCTCGGCCCGCCCTCCTCCGAGGAGCCATCTCCGAACACGGCGCCGAACGGGGTCCCGCCGATCAGCGCGCCGGCGGCCGCCATCGCGCCGGAGCCGTTCGCGATGGAGACGAACGGGCCGAACACGGTGCCCGAGGTTCGGGTGTCGGTGCCGCCGCCCACCGTCAACGAGCCGCGACGTCCCTCGGCGGCCGAGCTCACGCTCGACTTCGACGCGCTCGAGCGCGACTCGGGCCCGGGCATCAGCCCGATGTTCCAGCCCAATGATCTGCCGCCGCCGCCGAAGAACCTCTTCGCGAAGGAGCGCGGCACCGGCGCGTACTCGACCATCAACGAGGTCGAGCCGATCGCGGAGGACGCCCCCCCGCCGCGGATGCCGCCGCGTCCCTCCACCGCGCCGCGAAACCCGACGCGCCCCCCGCCGTCGAAGGGCGAGAACGGTCGCTACGCGGCGACGCGCCCGGCGACGATCTTCGGCTCGACGATCAAGCCCGCGGCGCCGACCTCGTCGATCTTCGGGGACGAGCTCGTCAGCGACAAGTCGCTCGACGAGGTGATCCTCAGCTACCTCGCCGAAGACCTCGAGCCGCGAAAATAGCGGTGCGGCGAGCGGCGTTCGTCGGCGTTGGTGCGTGTCTCGTGGCGTGCGGCCTCTCCGTGGTCGGCGTCGCGCCCGAGCCCGCCGCCGCCGATGCCGGTCTCGTGATCGAGACCGGAGCCGTCGATCCCGGCGTCGACGCGGCGCCCGCCGACGTCGCCATTCTTGCCGACGCGACGACGTTCGCGAGCAGCGCGAGCCAGTTGACGTTCCCCCCCCCCTGCGCGCATCTCGATCGGCCGGGCGTGGATCCGGCTGGACGCTGCTCTGCTCGACGCCGGCGCGAGCGTCGACGTCTCGGGCCTGAACTCACGCGACGGCGACGAACGAGTTCAGCGCCGCGCTCGTCACGAAGAAGCTCTGTCCGACGGGCTTCACGCTCGAGTTCGAGGTGCGATTCGACCGCGTCCCTCCCGCCGGCGGAGACGGCAAGATCTCGCCGATCCTGGTCACGCCGCCGGACTTTCCGGGCCACGACATCTACTTCTTCTTCGACGAGGAGACCTCGTACTTCCAGGAATACGGCGACACCTACTCCGCGTTCCTCCGCACGCCGGCGTTGCACGTGTGGCACCACTTCTCGCTCGACGTCACCACCGTCACCGCCACCACCTTCGCGACCGCCAAGATCGACGACGCCGTGTACTGGAACAACGAGACCCTGAAGCATCCGATCACGAACGGTCAAGTCCTGACCTTCGAGCTCGGCGTCGCGGCCAACTACCGGAGCAATCAGGGCGGCGAGATCACGATCGACGACGTGGTGCTGCGAACGCGCTGACCGGCGTCACTCCTCGCAGGTCTTCACCGGGTGCTCGGCCGTCGCGCACGGGGGCTTCGCCGCGAAGTAATCGCACTTGTCGACGTCCGTCGCGCCGTCGCCGCACTGGTCGGCGGTGCGCAGGTAGCACCCGCAGTTGCCGAGCTTGTCCACGCAGCAGCGGGTGCCCTCCCCCGTCTTCGCCGGACACTCCGCGACCTCCTCGCCCGCGGGGTCCGCCAAGCGCTGCGTCGACCGCGAGCACTTGCAGGTGCCGGGGATGGACACACAGACGACGAGATCGCACCCGCAGTGATGGTCCGCCGCCGGCCACCCGTCCTCTGCGCAGCACACCGACGGGATGCCGAGGACACGCTCGCTGCAGAAGCCGAGGGTCTCGCGCCCGGGCCTGCACTCGCACGCCTTGCCCGTGCTCAGGAAATCGCACTCGATCTTCGTCGTGGCATCATCGGCGCCGCAGTGAACGACGAACGCCACGGCGGCCGCCGTCACGACGGCCAGAGACCGCGTGCGAAACGAGCCCTTCACGACGGGTGCTGCATCACCGTCGTCACGACGGCCGAGGCGTGGGTCTTCACGCCGGACACGGCGAGGGCGGCGTGCGCGATCTCGTCTTCCTGCAGGAGGACGAGGTTGGCCGCGTCCGCGAGGGGAATGAACGAGTCCGCGCTCGTGACGCGAGCGAAGGGCTTGGTGCGAAGGGCGGGGTTCTCGGCCATGAGGGCTGCGATCGCCTCCCCCACGTTGCCGGAGCGGCGGCACTCGTCGACGACCAGGATGGATGCCGCCTCGCGCGCGTAGGTCTCGATCGCCTCCGCAGGTAGTGGGGCGAGCCAGCGCAAATCGATCACGGTCGCGTGAACGCCGTGCTCCGCGGCGATCTTCTTCGCGACGCGGAGCGACATCGGGACGCCGTTGCCGTAGCTGAAGATCACGAGATCGCGCGCCTCCGGGGAGTAGACGCCGACCTCGCCGATGTCGATCGCCTCGCCTTGCGGCGGGAGCGGGAACATCCACGCGCCGTCGCCGGGGTGAAGATCGCGCGTGTGGTAGAGCGCGATGGGCTCGACGATGACGCAGACGCGCCCGTCGACCTTCGCCGCCGCCGTCAGCGTGCGCATCATCTTCACCGCGTCGTCGCCGCGCGAAGGCACCGCGAGGATCAGGCCCGGGATGTCACGGAGGACGGCAAGCGAGTCGTCGTTGTGGAAGTGACCGCCGAAGCCCTTCTGGTAGCCGAGGCCGGCGATGCGCACGACCATGGGGTTCTTGAGCTGGGCGCGCGAGAAGAAGGAGAGCGTGGCCGCCTCGCCGCGGATCTGATCCTCTGCATTATGCAAGTAAGCGAGGAACTGGATCTCCGGGATCGGCAGGAGGCCCACCTGCCCCGCGCCGATGGCGACACCGAGGATGGTCTGCTCGTCGAGGAGCGTGTTGAAGACGCGGCCCGGACCGAACTGCTTCCAGAGACCGACCGTCACGCCGTAGACGCCGCCCTTCTCCGCGACGTCCTCGCCGAACATGATCATCTCGCCGTACTTGCGCATCAGATCGCCGAGGCCGGCGCGGATGCAGTGACCGAGCGGCTTGGGCTTCTCCGCGTCGGCGGGCATCGGTGCATAACCGGTGCGCTTCGCCTCCGCGAGCACCGCGCTCTCCCTCGCCGGCGCGATCGACTCCATGACCGCGGCGCGCGTGGTGAGCTTCGGCTCCTGGACCGCCTTCTTCGACAGGTCGTGCACGAGCGCGAGCGTCTCGTCGATCTGCTTCACGAGCTCGGCGCCCGTGATGACGCCGGCATCGAGCATGGACTGCGCGGTGATGAGGACGGGGTCGTTGTCCTCCGCGTGCGCGATGTCTTCCTTGTGGCGGTACTCGCCGTCGGCGTCGCTGCCGGCGTGGCCCCACACGCGCTCGGTGGCGAGGTGGAGGAAGACCGGCTTGCGGCGCTCGCGGCAGATCTCGACCGCGAGCTTCGTCTGCTCGTACGCGTTCGAGATGTCGCGGCCGTCGGCGTAGACGTACTCCATCGCCGGCATGCCGCGCATGCGGGCCTCGACCCAGCCGTTCGGCGTGCGCACCGACACGCCGATGCCGTTGTCCTCGCAGACGAACAGCACGGGCACGGGCACCTTCTGGTACGCCGCCCACGACGCGGCGTTGAGCGCGCCCTGCGCCGTCGAGTGGTTCAGCGAGGCGTCGCCGAACGAGCAGAGGACGATCGAGCTGGGCTTCGTCGCGACCACGCCGGGCACGTCGTGCGCGTCGATCTTCAGCTTCTTCAAGCGATCGATGGCGAGGGCCATGCCCACCGCCTTCGGCAAGTGCGAGGAGATCGTGCTCGTCTGCGGGGGCACTCCCCACTGCACGCTGCCGAACACCTTGTGGCGGCCGCCCGAGATCGGATCCGACGCGGACGCGGCCAGCGAGAGGAGGAGGTTCTGGGCCGCGTCCTCGCGGTTGGCGCCCGACGAGCGCGCACGCGCGATGAAGAAGGCGCCGCTGCGGTAGTGGAGGAGCGCCGGGTCGGTCGGCCCGGTCAGGGCGCCGAGGGCGACGTTCCCTTCGTGGCCCGCGCTGCAGATCGTGTAGTAGCCCTGGTTGCGCGCGCGCAGCTCGTGCGCCTCGATGTCCGTGACGCGGCAAAGGAGCTGCGACGCGAAGAGGTTTTGCGCGAGCTGTCCGTCAATGGATAGTCGTGGAGCCTGGATGCGGCCCTGGCCCAGGCCGAGGGCACGAACGCGTTCGAGCGATTTGCGCGCGCGAATGAGAGGCATGACGCCTCTTTATCACGGCTACGCGCGAGGGCGCGCGAAGCCGCGCCCGGAAAAGAAAAGCGCTATGCTCCGCACCGTATGGCCGAGACGGGAGATCCCGCCCTCATTGGCCGGCGCGTGGCCGGCAAGTTCCTCGTCGAGAAGTTCCTCGGCGGCGGAGCGATGGGCGCGGTCTACCGCGCGAAGGACTCGACGCTCGATCGCAGCGTGGCGCTGAAGGTGATGCACCCCGCGGTCGCGGTGGATCCCAGCTTCGTGAAGCGCTTCCACCGCGAGGCGCGCGCCGCGAGCCGTATCGATCACCCGAACGCGATGCGCGTCATCGAGTTCGGGGAGGAGCCCGACGGCCTCCTCTACATCGCGATGGAGTACCTGGAGGGTCGCGACCTCTACAAGGTCATCCACGAGGACTGGCCGCTCCCCGAGCCGCGCATCGCCGACATCATGATGAAGGCGCTCTCCGCGATGCAGATCGCCCACGACATGGGCGTCATCCATCGCGACCTGAAGCCCGAGAACATCATGATCCTCAACCGCAAGGACGATGAGGACAAGGACATCGTCAAGGTCTGCGACTTCGGCATCGCGAAGATCACGGAGAGCGACGACGAGAGCGCCTCCCGCAAGGCGACGGGCGCCAAGCTCACGACCTCGGGCCTCGTCGTCGGCACGCCCGAGTACATGTCCCCCGAGCAGGCCCGCGGCGAGAAGCTCGACGCGCGCTCCGACCTCTACTCGATGGGGATCATCCTCTACCAGCTCCTCACGGGACGGACGCCGTTCCTCGCCGACACCGCGCTCGCGGTCGTGCTGAAGCACATCACGGAGAACCCGGAGCCGCCGCGGACGATCTACGCGAACGTGCACAAGGGCCTCGAGGAGGTCTGCATGCGGGCGCTCCTAAAGGAGAAGGCGGATCGCTTCCAGTCCGCGCGCGACATGCGCATCGCCATCCGCGCCGTGATGGACGGCAACGCGATGCCGGTGGACGTCGTCGCACCGACCGTCTCGGGGATGGCGCCGATCACCGGGCCATCCCAGGCGCAGAGCGCGCAGATCGTGGCCGCGTCGCCGCTGATCGGAGCGCAGACGGGCCCGAACCTCGGCCTGCCGAACACGCCCGCGATCATCTCCAGCAAGACGACGCCCCTCGGCACGGCGGTGGTGGCGGAGCCGCCGCGTCCGCCTCAGCCCCCGTCGAAGGCGCCGATCTTCGCCGCCGTCGGCCTCGGCGCCCTCGTGATCGGCGCGGTGGGCGTGGTGGTGATCAAGCCGAGGCTCGATCACCCGGGCACGCCCACGACCGCGCTCACCGCGACGGACAGCGCGAAGAGCACAGAGCCGCCGCCCCCGAGCCCGTCGGCGTCCTCGCCCACGATCACGCCCGAGCCGACGCCCCCGGCGACGCCCGTGGAGTCGGTCAAGCCGACGACGCCGAGCGTCCCCACCGGCCCCGCCAAGCCGGCGAAGCCCGCGGACACGCGCGCGACGAACGCGCCGGTCGCGCCCGAGCCCGAGCCGGCGGCCGCGCCCGCCCCGGCGCCGGCCCCCGCGCCGCCGCCCGCCCCGAGCCCGCGCCCGCGCCCGCTCCACCGCCCGCGCCCGCTCCACCGCCCGCGCCCGCGCCGGCGGCGTTCAATCCCGGCACGTGCCGCGCGGTGCTCGGCGCGACGCGCGGGGTCGGCGGGACGCACCCGCAGGAGCTCAAGTTGAGCGGCACCGACGCGGCCTGGACGACCTGCGCGCGGACCATGATCAAGGAGAAGCCAGGCGCCCCGATCCAGGCCACCGTGCGCCTGAAATTCTCGGACAACAGGGCGTTCCGCGGCGCGGTCTGTACCGGCTGCGCGGCGCCGCTCGGCCAGTGCATCGCCGGCTCCACCGCGCGCACCGTCTCCGTGAACTTCAAGAGCGGCGACGTGAGCGGTGAGCCAGACTTCGACGTCCCCGTCACGTTCACCTGCGAGTGAGAACGTCGGGGCGAAGCCCCTTCGCGCCAGATCTGTGTTAGAGCGGCCCGCGCGATGGGTGGGACGACGAAGCGCGCAGTGACGGTGCTCCTCAGCGTGGTGGCGATCGCGCTCGCGAGCGCGTGTGCGGACGTCGATCCGCAGACGGGCTCCATCCGGCCGACGTGCAAGGACGCCGACTCGAACCCCGCCGTGACGGTCGACTTCGCGCGCGATATCCGGCCGATGATCGACAACAAGGTCCCCGGGACGAAGGGCTGCCTCGGCTGCCACGACCCGAACGGCGGGACGATGGAGGGCTTCATCGCGAAGGGCCTCGACCTCACGAAGCTGCAGAACATCCGCAAGGGCAGCCGTGATGACAAGGACATCATCGTCCCCGGCAAGCCGTGCTCCTCGATCATCGTGCAGAAGCTGCAAGGCACCTTCCCCGAAGGCGCGCGGATGCCGAAGAACGGGCCGTACTGGGAGGACGCGAGGATTCAACTCATGATCGACTGGATCGCCGAAGGCGCTCAGGGAGCCGACGAATGAAGCGCAGTGGGTGGCTCGGTCTCGCGGCGGCGGTGGCCCTGGTGTCGTTCGCGTGCAGCTCCCATCGCGAGGGCCTCGATCCGACCAAGGTGCCGGACGACCTGCAGGGCGACTATCAGACCTTCGCGCAGCGCTGCTCGAAGTGCCATTCGCTCGCGCGCCCGCTCTCGGCCGGCATCAAGGACGACGACCAGTGGGTCAACTACGTGAATCGCATGCGGCGCCAGCCCGGCAGCGGCATCTCGCTGAACGATCAGGCCCACATCCTTCGCTTCCTGAAGTGGTACGCGGCGGAGCTCCGCCGGCGTGACGCGGAGAAGACCGCGGAGCAGACGAAGGCGCCCCCGCCCCCGCCGGCGGCGATCCCGCCTCCCGTGCCCTCGTACATTCCCGAGCCGCCGCCGAGCGCGGATGGAGGCGCGCCGTGAAGGGCGTGAAGACCTCGGGCGTCGTCGCGCTCATCGCGCTCCTCGCCGCCCTCCTCGCCTGGGTCACGCCGGCCAGCGCGCTCGAGCGAAACTTCGCGGGCTCGGCGCAGCTCGACTACGCGTTCGTGCCGACGGCGCAGAACATGAAGACGTCGCCGAAGGCGTTCGACGGCTTCACGATGGAGCTCGCCGGCAAGCTCGCGGTCGACTTCTCGGAGCACGTCTCGGCGAACCTGAAGGTCTGCTACGGCTGCCACGGCTTCGAAGCGGACATGATGTATTTCGATGTCCGCGTCGCCGACGAGCTGAACTTCCGCATCGGCCGCTTCAGCCCGAGCTTCGGCGCGTTCAACCTCCGGCACGATCCGGCCAATCATCGCCTCAGCGACAAGCCGCTCCCGTACGACATGGGACGCATGCTGCGTATGCGGCAGTGGAACCTGAGCGTCTTGCCGAGCCCCTTTCCGGACAACGGGATCGAGATCAACGGCACGAGCTCCGGCGATACGGTGCAGTTCGACTACGCGATCTACGGCGTGACCGGCTTCAAGGCCGATCTCCAGCCGACGGACCTGAACTTCCAGCTCTCGCGCCGTCCGGACGCATATTACACGGACAACAACGGCCGACCGACGGTGGGCGCCCGCGCCGCCGTCACCTTCAAGCTCGGCGACGCGAGCGATCTGACCGCCGGCGTGAGCGGCATGGGCGGCACGTACGATCCCGAGAATCACGAGACGTACTTCATCGGCGGCGCTGATGTCTCCGCACGCTTCGACAAGACGAGTATCCGCCTCGAGTATCTCGCCCGCCGCACGTCGTTCGATATCGGCAACCGTGCGGCGTACAAATATTTCGTGGCGCCGGAGAGCGGCAATTTCTTCATGAAGCACGGGGCGTACGCCGAGGTCGAGCAGAGCCTCACGCCGGAGCTCGATCTCATCGGTCGCGTCGACGGCATGGTCCGCATCGGCAACGTCGAGGCGGCGAGCCCGCTCACGCGCAACGCCTCGGTCCTTCGCTACACGCTGGGCACCGCCTACGCCATCGAGCGGGGCCTCCGCCTGAAGTTCTCGACGGAGCTCTGGCAGTTCTCGACGAAGGACGCGGAGTCGGCGCGGAAGATCGAGCTCTCGATGCACGCCGCGCTCGCCGGCTCGTTCTAGGTCGCTCCGATCAGCGCCGGCGCACGCGGAGCGGGAGGCCGCCCTTCGGACGGAGGGTGACGCTCGGCGCGATCGCGACGTCGGTCTCGCTCTCGAACGTGAAGCGCTGGGACATCGTCGCCAGGAGGAGCACCATCTCCATCATCGCGAACGCGTTGCCGATGCAGATGCGCGGGCCGCCGCCGAACGGGAAGTACGCGTGCTTCGGGACGCTCGCGTTGTCCCAGCGGTCCGGCTTGAACGCGGTGGGGTTCGGGAACCAGCGCGGGTCACGATGCACGACCCACTGGGCGGCCCAGATCTGCGCGCCCTTCTTCAGCGGCACGCCCGCGATCTGGATGGGCTCGAGCGCCTCGCGACCGATGGCCCAGGCCGGCGGGTAGAGGCGCATCGACTCGCGCACGCACCAGTCCGTGAAGCGGAGCTTCGGCACGTCGTCGGAGGTGGCGGAACGGCCGCCGAGCACCTCGTCCACCTCCGCGCGGAGCTTCGCCGCGATCTCCGGATGCCGGCTGAGGAGGTAGAGCGTCCAGCCGAGCGACACCGCCGTCGTCTCGTGGCCTGCCACGAGCAGCGTGATCGCCTCGTCGCGGAGCTGGCGATCGTCCATGTCGCCCGCGCCGAGCATCATGGAGATGAGGTCTCCCGTGTCGCCGCTCGCGCGCCGCTCGCGGATGATGCCGTACGTGATCTCGTCGAGCACGGCGATGGCCTGCTTCGCACGGCGATTCACGGGGAGCGGCAGGCTGATCGGCAAGACGCCCTCGACGCCGGCGAACCTCGCGCTCAGCACCGCGGAGGCCTCCTCGAGGCGCTTCGAGTAGTCGCCGACCTCCACGCCGAAGAGGGTCTGCGCCACGATATCGAGCGTCAGGTGCATCAGGTCGAGGTGCAGGTCGCGGACCTCGCCGTCGATCCACTTCTCGAGGCTGCGCTCCGTGTAGCGGACCATCACGTCGGCGTACTTCGCGATGCGATCGCGATGAAACCCCGGCTGGATCATCTTGCGCTGCCTCTTCCAGAGCGCGCCCTGGCTGAGGAGCAGCCCGTTGCCCAGCACGAGCGAGAGCTCGCGGGTCAGCCAGTCCTTGATGAGGAGGTCCTTGTGCCCGATGACGAGCTCTTCGATCGCGTCGGGATGGTTGAAGAGGTACACCTCGTGGGTCAGCAGCCGGAAGCGCACGACGTCGCCGTGCTGCTTCGAGATGCGCGTCAGGAACGCCAGCGGCTCGCGCGCCATCGACGCCGTGCTGCGCACGACTCCGGGCACCTTCCCGACGTGCGCTTCAGCCACGGGCTGCTCGCACGAGGTCTCGAGCCTCGCGATCGACCCCGCTCACCCACTCCGCGATCTCCAGAGCGTCGTCTCCCCGCTCGATGCGCTCACGCGCCTTCGCCGATCCGGTGAGGATATCGAACGCGGGCTTGTCGTCGACGTACTCGTATTTCTCCGTCCGGAACCGGAACTTCTCCGGCGCCTGACGATGCGCGAGCGCGATGAGCGCCACGTAGGTCGCCACCGGCCGGAAGTCCGCCGCCGAGGTCACGTGGATCTGCACGCCGCCGCACGGCTGCTTGCCGTGCTTGTGAAACGTCGGCTCGAACGTGAGCGGCCGCGCCACGAAGCCCGGCAGGCCGGTCGCGTGGAGCTCCTTCGCCCAGCGCTCGCCGTCGATCCACGGCGCGCCCGTGATCTCGAAAGGGCGGGTCGTCCCGCGTCCGTCGGAGAGGTTCGTTCCCTCGAGGAGGCAGCCGCCGGGATAGACGAGCGCCGTGTCGACGGTCGGCATGTTCGGCGACGGCATGACCCACGGCGCGGGCGGCCCCTTCCCGCTCCGCGCGACGACGATGTCGGCCTCCCAGCCCTCGACCTTGCCGCGCCAGTGCACGATCTCGCCGAGCGTGAGGCCGTGCCGGATCGGGATCCGCTCGAGGCCCACGAACGAGAGGAACCCGGGCTCCTGCATTCGCCCCTCGATCGTGCGACCGATCGGGTTCGGTCGATCGAGGATCACCACCTTCACGCCGGCCTTGTGGCACTCGCGCGCGACGAGCACCGCCGTCCACACGAACGTGTAGTAGCGCGCGCCCACGTCCTGCAGGTCGACGAGCATCACGTCGAGCCCCTCGAGATGCTCGGGCTTCGGCTTCAGGTCCTCGTACGTCTCGCCGTAGAGGCTGATGATCCCGCCGTCGCCCGCGACGCCGATCATGTCCTGCGCGTGGCCCGCCCAGCCGTGCTCGGGCCCGAAGAGGCGCTTCGGCTGTACGCCGATGCCGCGCAGCGCGGTGAGCGCATGGACGTAGTCTTTCGTCACGGACGCCGGATGAGCGAGCAGACCGACTCTGCCCTTGGTCAGCTCCGGCACCAACCCAGGATGTGCGAGGACGCGATCGAGGCCGTTCACACGGCCAAGGTATCAGAGCCCGCTCGCCGAGAACGTGTCACACGAGTCGACGGCGCCGCGCTACACGCGGTCGTCGCTCGGACAGTAGAACGGCCCCGTCGCCGCCTCTCCGAAGCCGCAGCCCGTCGACGTCTCGTTGCGGTAGAGGACGAGCTGCGCGCTCTCGTAGTGCTTGCCTGCGCGCGCGAAGATCCCGCGCCAGGTCTGCTGCGCGTCGTCGAGGACGAACGACGCGAAGTGCTTTTGCTTCTCCTCCTCGAGCGACGCGCTCGTCGTCTGCGTCACGCCGACCTTCTCGCCGTCGTCGTCCCCGCGGCTCGACACGTACCCGACGCCGAGGACGAGGAGGGCGATCACGACCCCGACCGGCCCCATGCGGAGCAACATCGGCGCGAGCGCGAGCAGGCCGGCGCCGCCGAAGCGGCCTCCGCCGGCGCCGCGACGATCGATGACATCCGGACTCTCGTGGCCTTCGTCGAAGCGCATGGTGACCTCGTCCCGAAGCAAGGCTGGGGCCGCTCCGATCCAGGCGCCGGCGCCCGATTCCGGGACTGAGCAACGATTGCGGGCCGGCAAAGCGTGGCCGTACCCGGGGCCGGAAATCTGCTAGGCTCGCCTCTGCAATCTTTGCGGAGTGCGATGCCCGATGCGAAGAGTCCTGGTCGTCGACGACGAAGAAAATATTCGCCTCGTCCTGAAGACGCTGCTCAAACGCCACGGCTACGACGTGGAGGTGGCAGACAGCGGCGAGTCTGCGCTCGCGCTCGTCGACTCGTTCGGGCCTGACGTCATCCTCACGGACGTGCGCATGCCGAAGATGGGCGGCCTTGACCTGCTCGCCACGCTCAAGGCGAAGCAGAACCCGGCCACCGTGATCGTGATGAGCGCCTACGGCTCCGTCGACCTCGCCCTCGAGGCGATGAAGGCCGGCGCGTACGACTACGTCGGCAAGCCGTTCAAGCCGGACGAGATCGTCCTCGTGCTGCGAAAGGCGGAGGAGCGCGAGTCGCTCCGCCGCGAGAACCGCGCGCTCAAGGAGCAGATCCAGAAGGAGAGCCAGTTCGAGTCGATCCTCGCGAAGTCGCACGCGATGTCGGAGATCTTCCGCACCATCACGAAGATCGCCGACTTCAAGACGACCGTCCTCATCCAGGGCGAGAGCGGCGTCGGCAAGGAGCTCGTCGCGCGCGCGGTGCATCTCCGCTCGACCCGCAAGAATCATCCCTTCGTGCCCATCAACTGCGGCGCGATCCCGGAGAACCTCCTCGAGAGCGAGCTCTTCGGTCACAAGAAGGGCGCGTTCACGGACGCGCACTCCGACCGCCGCGGCCTCTTCGAGGAGGCGGACGGCGGCACGCTCTTCCTCGACGAGATCGGCGAGCTCCCGCTGAACCTCCAGGTGAAGCTCCTGCGCGTCCTGCAGGAGGAGACGATCCGCCGCCTCGGCGACTCCAAGGACGTGAAGGTGGACGTCCGCATCATCACCGCCACGCACCGCGATCTCGCGGCGGAGGCGAAGGCCGGACGCTTCCGCGAGGACCTCTACTACCGCATCAACGTCCTCCCCATCATGATCCCCCCGCTCCGCGCGCGGCGCGAGGACATCAACCTCCTCATCGATCACTTCCTCGTCCGCAACAACGCGCGCCTCGGGACGACGATCCGCGCGCTCACGGGCGACGCGCGAAAGCTGCTCCTCGAGTACGCATGGCCGGGCAACGTGCGCGAGCTCGAGAACACGATCGAGCGCGCGATGGTCCTCTGCGACGGCGACGTCATCGACGCGGGCGATCTGCCCGAGCGCCTCCGCGAGGCCCTCGACCCGGTGCAGGTCCAGCTCGCGACGGGCGAGCTCTCGGTCAAGAAGACGACCGCCGCCATCGAGGAGATCCTCATTCGCCGCGCGCTCCAGAAGACGCGGGGAAATCGCACCCGCGCCGCCGAGCTGCTCGAGATCAGCCACCGGGCATTGCTCTATAAGATCAAGGACTACAAGATCACCGATCTCTGAGGTCCGGACCTGGCCATGAACCGTCGCCTGTCATTCGTGCTCTGTGCATCCGCGTGGCTCATCGCGATGCCTGCACGCGCAGACAGCAACACCTCCGCGCAGGCGCTCTTCGAAGAGGGCCGGCGCCTCATGGCCGATGGCCAGTATGCGGAGGCGTGTCCGAAGTTCGCGGAGAGCCAGCGGCTCGATCCCGGCGCCGGCACGCTCCTCAACCTCGCCCTCTGCTACGAGAAGAACAACCAGCTCGCGAGCGCCTGGGTCACGTACAACGAGGCGGCCGCGGACGCGGATCGCTCGGGCCGCCCCGAGTGGGTGAAGCGCGGCAAGGAGAAGGCGGCCGCGCTCGCCCCGATGCTCACCACGCTCACGGTGATCGTCTCGAAGAACGCGCACATCGATGGCCTCGAGGTCACGCGCGACGGCCAGCCGCTCAGCTCCGCGGAGTGGGGGCTCAAGGTGCCGGTCGACGGCGGCGACCACGTCATCGAGGCGCGCGCCCCCGGTCACGAGACGTGGACCACGCACGTGAAGGCGCCCGCGAAGAGCGCCGCCCTCACCGTGAACGTGGCCGTCCTGACGAAGAGCGCCACGCCCACGAAGGTGGAGCCCGTGATCCCGAAGCGCGAGCCGGAGAAGCCCGCCACGAAGGGCGGCACGCAGCGCACGCTCGGCGTCATCGTCGGCGCGGTCGGCGTGGTCGGCCTCGGTCTCGGCGGCGGCTTCGCGCTCAACGCGATGTCGAAGCACAAGACGGCCAAGGAAGACTGCAGCCCCGACGAGACGCGCTGCGGGATGCGGGGCCTCGCCGACTACGACTCCGCGAACCAATCGGCCGACATCGCCACGATCGCCTTCATCGCGGGCGGCGCGCTGCTCCTCGGCGGCGTGGTCCTCTATCTCACCGCGCCCCGCGGCACCGTGAACACGAACGCGCTGCTCCACGCGCCGGGCTGGACGTTCTGATGTGGCGTCGCGTGGCCATCGCCGGCGTCGCGATCGCCGTGCTCGTCTCCTGCCGGGGCATCCTCGGCCTCGGTGATCCGGAGCCGTACGGTCCGGACGCCTCCACCGGCGTCACGCCGGACGGCGAGACGCCCGTCGTCACCGCCGACGCGGCCGCGTGCAACAACGCGAACCTCGTCACGGACCCGAAGAACTGCGGGCGCTGCGGTCACGACTGTCGCGGCGGCCGCTGCGAGCGCGCGCGGTGCCTCCCCACCGTGATGACCACCGCCGACTCGGAGGTCTTCGCGGTCCGTGAAGGCCGCGTCTACGCGATCGCGAGCGGCATGATCATCCGCGCGGAGTCGCCCACGCAGCGCTTCCAGCTCGCGACGAACGCGGTCGGCAAGCCGCGCTCGCTCATCGCGTCGAACGCACACATCGTCTGGTCCGGCGACGACACGGGCGTGCGCGTCTGCTCGCTCACGGGCTGCGGGGCCGACGATCCGATCCAGCTGAGCGCGCCCGGCAAGAACACGGGGCCGCTCGTGGACGTGCCGGCGCTGAATCAGCTCTATCCGTACGTCTGGGCGAACTACTCCGACTCCACCGTGGAGAAGGCGAAGGACCCGGGCGCGCCCGCCGTGCTCTCGACGAACACGCACGTCGCGGAGAACCCGTGCGCGGCCGCCTTCGCTTCGCTCGACGCCGGCGCGATGATCTACGACACGCCGGGCAAGAACTTCGTCGTGTATCCCGCGGCGGAGGCGACGGGCCGCGACGCGGGCCCCGCGGACGCGCAGTGCGCGATCGCGGCCAACTCGAACACGGTCTTCTACACGGACTCGAACACGATCTGGCGCGCGGCGCTGAACCCGGACCGCACGCTCGGGCCGCGCAGCGCGTTCGTCACCGGCGTCATCGCGCCGAAGGTGCTCGTGGCGGACGAGGACTTCGTCTACTGGGCCGCGTCGACGCCGGAGACGGACGTCGTGCGCTGCCGCGTGTCGGGGTGCGGCAAGCCCGAGGTGCTCGTCGAGGGGATCCCGTCCGTGCAGTCGATGGCGCTCGAGGGCAGCTTCCTCTACTTCAACGTGTTCCTCAACGCGACGCTCGGTCACGTGATCTACCGCGTGCCGAACTGAGCGCTCACGGCAGGCACGAGGGCAGATCGTGCAGGCAGTTGTCGTCCGTGGCGCACGTCACGAAGTTGAGGCGCCCGCCGAACGAGAGGCCCGAGATGAGCGGCACGCAGTCCTCGACCTTCCGCGCCGGGCAGGTCTTCACGAGCGACTCGCACGCCGCGGGCGCGTTCGAGTCCGTGCACGAGCTCGCGAGGGCCTCCGCGCTGCACGGCCGGCAGCTGTCGCCTGCGGTGATGTGGCGGTTCATGCACTGGATCGCGATGCGTGCGAGGCGCGTCTTCATGCGCTTCACGTAGCGATCGCACGTGGCTCGATCGCACTGGCGCTCGGCGAGGCCGTTGATGCCTTCGCACGAGGGGATGAACCCGTCGTCATCGGCGCACCCCGCGTCCCCGCCGTCGTCGGTGCCGGCCTCGACCGGAGGCCCCGCGTCGAGGGCGGCGTCGGTCGCCGCGTCCCGCGTCTCCTTCGGATCCGCCTCCGAGGAACAGGCGGCAAGGCCAGCCATCAGGACCGCTACTCGTGACCGCGTCGCCAGCACCCCCGCCAACTTAGCATGGCCCGGGCGGCTCACTTCACCGCTGCGAGCACCCGGGTCCGGAGGCGCCCGCCGAGGAGCTTCGCGTTCGCGTCCGCGATCGCTCGCTCCGTCGCGGGGCCGAACCCCACGTTCCCGACGAAGGTGACGCTCGGGACGCGGCCGCTGTCGACGATCGCCGCCCATGCGCGGATCACGACCGGATCGAGGTCGACGGCCAGCTTCGCGCCTTCGTAGGCGCTCGTGTAGACCGCACGCGTGCTCGCGATGACGTCGGCGCGAACGCCCATGTTGGAGAGGGCGGACGCGCGCCACTTCTTGGCCTGGGTGAGGGGCACGTCGACCATGAAGCTCATCGCCACGGCCGTCTCGCCCGGCGCGAGCGCGCGGGCGCACGACATCGCGAAGGCCTCGGCCGGTCCGCCGCTCGCGAGCAGGTCCATCATCGAAGGTCCCGGCAGACCGGGCGGCAGCTTGCCCGGCGGCGCGCGCCCGAGCTCGGCATCCATGCGCGCCCGCTCCGCGCGCGCGTCGGCGTGACGCGGATCGATCGCGAGCGCGATGTCGAACGCGCCCGCCGCCTCCTCGAGCAGGCGATTGCTCGCGAGGATGCGCCCGTACGTGACCCACGGCGCCGGGTCCGCGCCTTCCGGACGTGCCACATCGCACTGGCGGCAGAGATCGGCGTAATAAGGATAGAGGCGATCCACGCCGTACTTGAAGCGCTTGTGGACGCGCATGAACGGCAACATGCCGATCTCGGCCGCCGGTCGCGCGACGAACACGCCGCTCGAGAACGGCGCCGGGTTCGCGTTCTTGCCGTTCATCCAGACGCCCGCGCTGACGCGTCGAAACACCTCTCCGAGGTAGGCGCCGATGCCGGTCACGATCCCCCGCTGCGTCTCGTTCGGAGCCCAGTCGTCGGCGGGCGGGACCTCGGGGACGTCGACGAGGAGATCGAGGAGGTAGTCGAGCGCGAGGACGCTCGCGGGCGAGAAGTCGAGCGGGAACGCGAACATCTCGGCGTGCGAGCGCGCGTAGCCCTCGGCGACCGCCGTCCACGCCCCGCCCGACGCGAGGCCGGGCGCGCCCAGCGCGACGACCTTCTCGCGCGCGACGCGCCCCTCGTTCACGAGCTTCTGGAGCATTCCGCGCGCGCCGTCGAGCTTCGGATCGAGCGCGAGCGCGTGGTCATAGGCCTCCGCCGCCTCGGCCCATCGTTCGAGCTCCACGAGCACGTTGCCCTTGTTGTTCCAGGCGATCGGCAGGCGTCGGTCGAGGGCGAGCGCGCGATCGTACGAGGCGAGCGCGTCGTCGAGGCGACCTCGCTTGCGGAGCACGTAGCCGCGATCGACCCACACCGACGGGACGGAGGGATCGAGCGCCGCTGCGCGATCGAACGAGTCGACCGCCGCCGCGAGACCGAGCTCGTCCTCGGCGTCCGCCTTCGCCGCCCACGCTGGAGCGTAGCCAGCGTTCCGCGCGAGCGCGCGCTCGGCCTCCGCGACCGCCTCGGCGAAGCGCCGGAGGCCGGTGAGCGCCCGTGCGCGTGCGGCGTGGATCGCGGCCACGTCGGGATGCGCGAGCAGCGCCGGCGGCGACTCGGCGAGCACCTGATCGAGCAGACCGAGGGCTTGCTCGAAGCGGCGCTCGTCGAGGCACGTGATCACGCGACGGAGGAGATCGGGCAGCGACGCGTCGGGCGTCCGCTCCCCGGGCCGGCGATAGGGCGGCGGCGATGCGGCCGCGGCCGCCGCGAACGTCGCGCGGAGGCGCTTCGCTTCGTCGAGGTCGGGCTTCGCCGCGAGCGCGCGATCGAGCGCCTCGACCGCCTCTGCTCGATGGCCGAGCAGCATGAGCGTCTTCGCGTATCCGACCCACGCATGAGCGTGCTGCGGATCCGCGTCGAGCACGCCGCGGTAGAGCGTGATCGCGTCCTGCAGGTGCTCGGACGCGCGAGCGCGCTCCGCGGCCTGGAACATCTCGACCCGCGCCGCGGCGAGGCTCGACGCCGATGGCTGCGCCGCCTGGCGCGCGCCCGTCGGCGTCCCGCACATCGCGCACTTCGTCGCGCTCGGCTCGAGCGGACGGTGGCACTTCGCACACGGCACGAGCGCCTGGAGGCGCGCCCCGCAATACATGCACTTCGGCTTGCCCGCGCCGACGGGCCGGCCACAGCCGGGGCAGGCCGCTCCCCCCATGCCGGCACGATATCGCACGACCGTCTGGAGGACGACCACGCACCGCTATCGTACCCCTGGCTACCGTCCTGCCGACCGAGGTCGCTTCGGGACTGTCAAAGCAGCGCCCTGCCGTACGCTAGGCCAGTCGCGATGCTGGAGTCCTCTTGCAGAGCCTTCGTTTGCATCGCGGGCTGCGCCGGCTGCACGCTCCTCGTCTCGACGGGTGACCTCTCTGGCGGAGGCCGGAGCGAGGGGACGCCAGCCGGTGACGGCAGCGCTGCGGCTGCCGATGCCTCGTCTCCTTTGCCGGTCGACGCGGGCGGCGCGGACGGCAGCATACCGGCCGACGCTGGGTCCCCGACCGATCCTCGCCACGTCGTCGATGCCGAGTCGGTGACCAGCGCAGGCGGAGGAGCGGTCACGGCGACCGCCCGAGCGAGGTCGCCGCGGAGCTGACTACGCTCGTGTGCTTCAGCTTCGCGAACGCGGCCGATGCGACCGTCACGTCGTTCACGGACTCGGCGGGGGACGACTTCGTCCAGGGTCGACGCCCCGATCGGCTTCGCCGCCTACACCCATGAGCTCTGGTACGTCTCGAAGACGAAAGGGGGCGTCTCTACGACGTCACGGTCGTGAGCAGCGCGTCGGGCGTTCGTCGCGGAGTATCGTGCCACGAGTACGAGGGGTCGCTCGCCGTGGTGGGGTCCCGCTCCAGCGTGTACGCTGGCGACGGCCCGAAGGCGGCGGCGCCGCTCGGGCTGCCGCGCCGCTGACGACCGGGATCGCGTTCGTCTTCTGGGGCAGCTTCAAGGGCGTGTCCGTCGGCTCAGAATGGACGAAGCGCTCCTCGCTCGACGGTGACTACATCGGCGATCGCGCGATCCGCGCGGGCACATCCCTCGTCATGGGGGCGACCTGCGCGGGTGATTGTGTGATGCTCGGTGGTGTATTCGCCCGTTAGGCTCGAGAGGCGCGTGTCGACATCGAGTGTCATCACGCTCTAGCATTGGTCGTTCGATGTCCGAGACCGAGGTCCTACCGGCGGCCACGCTGCCGCACGCCGATCGAGCTGCGCTCGAGAAGGCTGGCCTCAGGGTGGGGGACGTCCTCGACGGCAAGTACGAGATCCAGCGCGTCCTCGGCAAGGGCGGCATGGGCCTCGTGCTCGGCGCGATGCACACCGCGCTCCGGCAGCCGGTCGCGCTCGGCTGCTGCTCCTGCCGTCGTCGCTCGACAACAAGGTCGTCGTGTCGCGCTTCGAGCGCGAGGCCCGCGCCGCCGCGATGCTGAAGAGCGAGCACGTCGCGCGCGTGCTCGACGTCGGGCGCATCCCGAACGGCTCGCCCTACATGGTGATGGAGCTGCTCGAAGGCTCCGACCTCGAGCAGGTGGTGAGGCGGCGGGGCCGCTCCCGCCCGACGTCGCGGTGAACTACATCCTCCAGGCCTGCGAGGGCGATCGGCAAGCGCACGGGCGCCCGGGATCATCATCACACGACCTCAAGCCCACAACCCGTTCCTGCGCCGCGTCGACGGCGAGGCGAACGTGAAGGTCCTCGACTTCGGCATCTCGAAGCTGCCGAACGAGGAGGACAAGGCGCTGACGCGCACGACCGACGTGATGGGCTCGCCGCTCTACATGGCGCCGGAGCAGCTTCGCAGCGCGCGCGAGGTCGATCCGCGCGCCGACGTCTGGGCGCTCGGCGCCATCCTCTTCCGCCTCGTCACGGGCCGCACGCCGTTCGACGGCGAGACGATGGCGCAGCTCTGCGCGCGCGTGCTCGTCGATCCGCCGCTCCCGATCCGCAAGCTGACGCCCACGATCCCGGAGGGCCTCGCCGTCGTGATCGAACGCTGCCTCGAGAAGGAGCCCGTGAGCCGCTACGCGAGCGTGGCCGAGCTCGCGGCGCTCGATCGATTCGCCGCACGCACGCCTCGCGCTCCGGCCTGCGACCACGTCGCCATGATCTCCACGCCGCCGCCTCGTCACCACTCGGTCCCGCCGCCGCCCATCTCGGTTGCCGATCTCGCAAGGCACGGTGCTCGCCGCGCATCGGCGCGCTCACCGGGCTGATGTCGCTCCGCGATCGCGGCCGAGGCGACCGCCGCCGAAGCGGAGCCGAGCTGGGCCACCTCAAATGCGGTCAATGCCCCTCTTGGCAGGCGTCCAGGCGTGGACGATGCGCGAAGTGGCAACGCCCGATCCATGCCCGTCGGCGACCACCGCGCCGCGGTCGCGTCCGGACAGGCCGCCCCTATCCCGCGATCCCATCCGCGCTGGTGCCTTCGGCGATCCCGGCCGCGAGCGTGGTGACCTCCGCGGCTCCCTCCGCGGAGCCTTCGCACAAGCCGGGGACGACCAAGAAGCCCGTGCCCATCAAGAAGCCAGCGCCGTCGTCGCCGTCGAGCGCGCCCGCGCCGGCGCCCGCTCCGGCTCCGAACGACGACGCGCCGGACCTCCGCAAGTGATGAAGCACGACGTCTTTTTCAGCGACAATCTCGAGGAGCGCCGCGCCGCGCTCGAGGCCTGCGCGCAGCTCGCGGATCACGAGCGCTTCACGCTCGCCGGCGAGGTGGCCGGCATCGCCAAGCGCGCCGCCGATCGCCTCGCGCACGCAGACGAGAGCGGTGAGAACACGGTGGGCCACACGACGGAGCTCGGCCGCGCGGCGGTGGCGCTCTCGATGCTGCGCGGCGAGGTGGCGAGGAACTGCCTCCAGCGCATCGCCGACGAGCGCTCGTACGCGGTGAAGGCGGCCCTCGCGCGCTCCCTGCGCGACATCCGCACCGCGGAGGCGCGCAGCATCCTCGTCTACCTCCTCTCCGACGACGACGCTCAGGCCGACGCGCTGGTCGCCATCGGCGCCGCGCCCTGGCCGGAGATCCTCCCGTCGCTCATCGAGATCGCCGAGGCCGACGACCGCGCGGCACGGCTCGCGGCACGATCGATCGCGCGCTGCGGCGCGACCGCGGGTCCGAACGAGGCGAACGCCGCGGCGAGCTTCCTCTTCGAGCAGCTCGACGACGAGAGCGTCCTCTTCGCCGCCGCCGACGCCATCGTTCGTCATGGTCGGCTTCACCGGCGTGGTCGAGAAGGGCCGCGCCCTCGCGGCGGACGCCCCCAGCGGGCCCACCACCTCGAACCGGCGGGTGGCTGGGCTTTGCATCATGGCGAGCGCGGGGATCCCGCTCGACATGATGATACCCCGGGAAATCGAGGACTCGGCGCGGGCGTTCCTGCAATCCTTGCGCGACGATCCCGACCCGAACGTTCGCGGTGCGGCGGCCCGAACCTCCCTGGCGCTCGGTCTGCCCTGATTTGGCCCGGGCCGCGGAGCGAGGGATATACTCGTTCCATGCGTCGTTCTCTTTTCTTCTTCGGGTTGTTCTCGGTCGCTCTTCTGATGGCGTGCGGGAAGAAGGAGGAAGCCAAAGACCCCTCCGGCGAAGACAAGCCGCCCGCCGGAAACGACGACACGCCGAAGTGGGAAGGCGCCACGGACGAAGACAAGGCGGCGCGGCCCGCGTCGAAGCCGAGCGGCGGCAGCAGCAGCGGCGGAAGCACCGCCACCAGCAGCGGCGGCGGCGCGGTCGTGAACGAGGGCGGGAGCCGTCGGCACGATCAGTACGACAAGGAAGGTACGCAGGTCGCGCTGAAGCGCGCCGCGCGCCAGGTGAAAGACAACTGCGGCCAGGCGAAGGACGAGAACGGCAAGGCGATCGGACCGTGGGGCAAGGTCACGATCCAGGTCGCGCTCGGCGCGAACGGCCACACCAAGGGCACCACCGTCCCGCCGCCATGCGGAACTTGACCACGTCCGGCACGTGCATCGAGCGCTCCTTCATGAACCTCTCCTTCCCTCCGTGGACCGGCGGTGACACGTCGATCGACTGGGAAGTCGAGCTCGTGGAACCAGGGAAAGAAGAAAATGGCCTTCGTCATTCGTGGCGACGCGCGCTCGCCTCGCGCACGGACTGAGCCGCCGCGTCGAGGATGTGGCGCGCGCCCGTACGGAGCTCCGCCCTGGACAGCGCGGGGAGATGCACGAAGGTCGCGCGGACGCCATTCGCGAGCAGCCGGTAGAGGGTGAGGTTGCAGACGTAGCTCCCGGCGTCGTCGGAGAGCGCATACGCGTGCGGAAAGCGCAGCGTGCTCTCGTACGTGTCGGGCCCATCGGCGTCGATGCGCGACGCGGCCGGCAGCGCGCCTCGCGCGTCGGGCCGCGCGGGATCGAGGACGTTGCGCGCCGTCGTCTCGATCGTGAAGCCGGTGGCTCCCGCGCTCAGGCCGAAGGCGACGACGGCGTCGGGGCGCTGCTCCTCGACGAGCTTCGCGAGCGAGCGCTCCCAGACGTCGTACGTGACCTCGAGCACGTGCGTGACGAGCTCGAACGTCGGGCGCCACGCGCGGAGGTCCTCCATGAGCCACGCCGTCGGGTTGACGGGCGCGCCGGGGAAAGGGCCGAAGCCGTCGCAAGCAGGCGGGGCTCAGCCAACGGCTTCGACGAGGTCGACGGCGCGGCGCATCCCTCGGTGACGTGCTCGAGGTGCGCGTCGCGCGACGCGGGGGTTCTCCCAGAGGAGGACCGACGACGGCAGCCGCGGTGGGCAGCACCCAGGGCGGGAAGCCCTCGCGAGCGAAGGCCAGTCCGTCATGGCGTGGTGCGGCCGTTCGCGTCCATGTACGGATGAATCCGGGCGTCATGCGCTGGTCGAACATCGCAGCGACGAGGGGCCGCCTCGCCGTTCGCGCGGCGCTCGCGCACGGCGGCGAACACCTCTTCCGTTGCCCGCGCGACGGCGGCGCCGGGGAGATACTGGCGACCGCGCCCACGACCGTGAAACGCCTCCTGACCGGCGACGCGGATGCGTCCCTGATCCTTCGTCGCGACCGCGGCGTGAACGAGGTTCATCGCGCCGGCGTCGAAGCCGATGTGACCGCGGACGAACGCGTCGATCATGCGACCGCCCTCGTCGAAGCGGCGCTGCGCGTGGCCGTCGCGCGCGAGCGTGGCGGAGCCCGAGCGCCGCGCCGTCTGAATCGTCTCACGGGCCGCCTGGCTCACGCTTGCGCGGTAGCGGTCGCGGAGCACGTTCCACTCGCCCGCCATCGCGCGCGAGGGGCGGACCGTGTCGAGCTCGCGGAAGAGCGACGCGAGCTTGCTCTCCGCCGCTCGTTCCCGATCCTGCTCGAGGAGGTTGGGCACGTCGTTGAACGCGCAGCTCGTCGTCGTGCAGTCGTTGCGGTTGTTCGTGGTGCCGCCGCAGACCGGAGCGTCGAAGAGGCGCGAGTCGCAGGCGTCTCCGGTGCGATCCGCGCAGCTCAGCTCGTCGAGCGTCTGGTCGATGTTCGTGACCGTCGCCTTCGAGAGGCGAACGCGCGCATGTCGTCGAGGTACTTCGCCTGATGCTCGTCGACCTCTGCGCGGTCTTCGCGGGCGCCGCGCGGCGCGGCGTTCGTCTTCGCCCAGTCGGCGATGAGGATGACCGCGTCCGCTCCCGCCGGCGTGCAGTCGCTCTCGTTGGCCGCCTTCGCGAGCGCGATCATCTTCGGCGCGGCGAAGAGCTGAATCAGCGCGTGCTCGCTCTTCGGTCCGGGCGCGGAGGCGAGGGCCTCGCGAACAGAGGTCGCCACGCGCGGCGGCAGCTTCGCGAGCGCCTGGCTCATGAGGAACTGGTCGGCCGCGGAGAGATCGGATGCCGCATTTGCCGCGTCGTCGTTGCGGTCTCCGTCCTCGCAGCCGACAACGAAGATACCGAAACCAGACAGGAAAAGGGCGAGTTGCCGGCGGTCCATGGTCGTTGCGCACCATGTAGCACCTACACACAGGGTGTCGGTGACGACTCGGCTACAAATTTCCTGAAAAGAGACGCGGGGTCAGATTCCCTCATCCATGCGCCGCATGCCCTCGAGGAGGAGCGCTTCCGCAGACTCCTGCACGAGGCGCTTGGGCGGGATGAAGCTCGGGTCGAGCGCGAACTCGCCCTCCGTGAATCGGACCATCGCGTAGAAGGCATCCGCTCCGGAGAGCGAGCCGAGGACCGCGTTCGCGATCGCGCCTTCGAGGAAGTGGATCTCGCCCGCCTTGCCGTTGCTCTTCACGCGGAGGTTGCCGGTCTTGCGACCATGGAAGAGCACCTGCACGATGTCGGGGAGCCCCATCTCGCTGAGCTGGCCGCTCACGCCCTTCGCGCCCGCGGCCGCGCCCTTCTCCTGGCTCTTCTTCTCGAGCATCGCCTTGATCTTGGCGACGAGCACGTCCGCCTGCGCGGGCTTGGCCACGAAGTCCATGACGCCGAGCTCGAACGCGCGCTGCGCGTCGGCGCGGTTCTGGCGGCCCGTGTGAATGACCCACGGGAGCTTCTCGCCCCACTTGCTCTTGCGCGCTTCGGCGAGGAAGCCGAGGCCGTCCATGTCGGGCAGCTCGAGCTCACTGATGACGAGATCGAACTCGACGCCCTCGATGCCGAACAGCTTCCGCGCCGCCTCGCAGCTGCGGGCGATCTTCACGTCGAAGCCCTGCTCGACGAGGCGAAGCTCGAGGACGGTCGACTCCTCGGGATCGGAGTCCACGATGAGCGCGCGGTGGCGGTTCGCGAGGAGCTTCGCCTTCATGTCCTCGCCGAGGACGAGGGCCTTGAAGAGGTCGAGGATGGCGGGATCGAAGATGGTGCCGCGGTGCTTCGTCAGCACGTCCATCGCCTCCGCCGGCGAGAGCACCTTGCGGAAGGGATTGCGCGTGTTCTGCGTGAGGTCCGCGTAGGTGTCGGCCACCGCGAGGAGGCGCGCGCCGAGCGGGATCTCCTTGCCGACCAGCTTGTCGGGGAAGCCCTTCCCGTCGAAGCGCTCGTACATGTGGAAGACCGCGTTCTTGATCGCGGTGGGCAGGCGCACGGCTTCGAGGAGGCGGAGCGGCGTGTCGTAGGCCTTGAGCGCCGCCTGGCGATGCCCCTCGTACTCGCTGCAGTTGTACGACGTGAGATGGAACTGCCCCATCTTGCCGATGTCGTGGATGTGACCGGCGACCACGACGGAGTACGTGTCGCTCTTGTCGAGGTTCATACGCTCGGCGACGCGCTTGAGGAGGCGCGCGACCTGCGACGAGTGTCCGCGGAGCTCCTGCCGCGCGTTCTCGAGGAGGCTCACCATCACGGCGAGCAGCTCCACCATCGTGTCGTTGTGGAAGGGCTGATCGGCGGTGGCGCGCTCCGCCTTCGCCGTGGCCTGCGCGGCGGCGCGGCCGACGTGGAGCGACGAAGGCTCCTGCGGGGGCGGCAGCGAGTCGAACTGATCGAGCGGCTGCGACGGCATCCGCGAGCGGACGGGCAGCGGCGAGGCGCGATCGAAGCCCTCGAGGAGGTCGTCGTTGCGCGGGTCGCGTGGGATCGAACGGCGGAGGGGCTCCGGCGCCGGGAAGTCTTCTCGCGCCTGATGCTGGATCGTCGAGCGGCGACCCGTCTGCGCCTGCGGCGGCGGAAGATCGAAGTCCGCCACGCTCGGCTGCCGCGGGCGCGGCTGGGGCGCGGGCGGGCTCATGAACTCGGCCGCGTCCGCGTCGAGGTCGGGGCTCGACGCGCGCCGCGCCGCGACGACATTTGTGCTGAACCGTAGCCGCCGCCGGGGTCGCGGTCGTTGCGGATCTCCTCGTCGTGCGTGGCGCGCTTGACGCCCGTGATGCGACCGTCGGCGTGGACGGTCTGGCCGAACTCGTAGGCGGCGGTGCGCTCGAAGCGCTCGAACGCCCGAACGTTGCCGCCGTGATGCTTCTGGATGGCGGCCGCGATCGCCGCCGGACGCGCCACGAGGCCTTCCGCTTCCTTCGCGCCCGAGACGAGCTTCACCTCGCGGAGCATGTCCGCGTTGTCCGGGTCGGGGGTCACCACGCTGAGCGCGTTCGCGGCACGGTCGAAGACGACCGGGAAGACGCCCAGCGTCTCGGCGACGCGCCGCGGGATCATCTGGACGGTGGCGCGGGGGATGTCGGCCTTCGCGAGCTTCTCCGCGGAGACGAAGTTCGTGCGGTAGATCGACGCGAGGCCCTTGAGGAGGTCCGCCTCGGTGATCACCTCGTTGTCGATGAGGACGTCCTCACCGCGCTCACCCGTTGCGTGAAGCAGCGACATGACGCGCTCGTACTGCTGCCGCGAGAGGATCTGCGCCTTGAACAGCAGATCGACGGCCTTGGTTTTGGACGCCTTATCGCTCACGTCGGACTCAGCCGGTTAGTCTACCCGGGTTTTCGGCGCCGTGCGGGCTCGATCAACCAGCGATATTCGCTCGTTCCTGGACGAAGCTGAGGAGGAAATCCAAGGCCACCTGGTTCTGGCCGCCCTCCGGGATGACGATGTCGGCGAAGCGCTTCGAGGGCTCCACGAAGGCCAGGTGCATGGGCCGGACGCTCTCGTAGTACTGCTTCCGCACCTGGGCGAATGTGCGACCACGATGCTCGAGATCGCGGCGAATACGGCGCATCACGCGGATATCCGGGTCCGTATCGACGAACAGCTTCACATGAAAACGTGAGCGCAGCCGTTCGTCGGCCAGGACGAGGATCCCCTCCACCACGATGATCGGCGCGGGCTCGATGCGAAGCCCTTCCTTCAGCCGGTCGTGGATGGTGAAATCGTAGGTGGGCCGCACGATCGCCTCGCCGACGCGGAGGCGGTCGAGGTGCTGAGACAGAAGGTCGAGCTCGAGCGCGTCCGGGTGGTCGTAGTTGACGGCGGCGCGGTCGGCTTCGGGCAGGTGTGCCTGCGAGCGGTAGTAGTGATCCTGCTGGAGCAGGACGCTGCGGCCCCCGGGCAGCGCGTCGATGATCGCCTTCGAGATCGTACTCTTGCCAGAACCGGAGCCCCCCGCGATTCCAATGACGAGCGGCGAGCGCGCCGACGCCGGTGGAACCGCGGTCATTTTTGTACGAGCCAGGCGAGAGGGCGGCGGTAGGTGCTGATCATGCGGTCCTGAGGGATCTCGTGGCCGAGTCCCGGAACGAGCTTCACCTTGCTCGGGACCTTGAACTTCTTGAGCGTGTCGCCCACGGCGAGGGTGCTCTTCGCGACTCCGTCGTTCTCGCCCGTGAGGAGGTAGACGCGGCGAACCTTGCGCTTGTCCCTGTCGAGGGCCTCGGTGACGTCGCCCCAGTACTGCTGCGCGGCGCCCATGATCATCCAGCGATTCCAGGTCGTCTGGTCCTTGAGGCCGACGTTCATCGCCGCCCAGGCGCCCTCGCTGAAGCCCATGAGGACGTTGCCGCGGAGCTGCACCTTCGAGTGGTACTTGTCGCGGAGCGCCTTCACCGTCGCGTTGACGACGTGCTCGGCGTTGCCGTCGCCCCACGAGCGACCGCCCTCGGCCGACGCGGTGCCGGACGGGCATACGACCCAGCCGAACTGCGTGCCGACGCGCGCCCACTTCCGGCAGTCCTCGGCGGGGTTACCGCCGCGGCCATGCAGATACATGATGATGGGCTGCTGGCCCTTCGCGCGCGGCTTGTAATAGTAAGCGTCGGGCGCGCCGGGCACTTCGATGCGCAGCGGGTCGCCGATCGACGCGGTCTTTGCGAACGCCGATCGCGGGAACAGCGCGAAGATCGCGGCCGCGACGAGTGCGAAGAAGACGACGCGCTTCATCAGGGCTCCGGACCATAATCCATCCGGTCGGGGGCGCAACCCCCTGCGGTCCCCTGCCCTCAGGGCCGCCCCGAGCCCGTCCGGAGCGAGTCAGAGGAGCTTCGCGCCGAGCTGCCGGCCGATGCGCTCGGCCTCGTCGTCCGTTCCGGGCCAGGGCTCGGTGGTCTCCTCGCGCTTCGTCGTCTTCTCGGGCGTGACGACGAACGCGCGGAGGCGGAGGCTCTTTCCCTGTCGCTCCGCGAAGGCGGCGAGCGGCGTCTTGCAGTCCGCGCCGAGCGCCTTGAGCACGCCGCGCTCGGCGTGCACGCACCGCGACGTGTCCTCGTCGGCGAGCGCGGCGAGACGCTGCCTCGTGTCGGCGTCGGCGATGCGCGACTCGATGCCGAGCGCGCCCTGCCCGACCGCGGGGAGCGAGACCTCGGGCTCGAGCACCTCGGTGGCGCGCGCCTCGAGCCCGAGCCGCACGAGGCCGGCGCGCGCGAGGACGATCGCGTCGAACTCGCCCGCGTCGACCTTGCGGAGGCGCGTGTCGACGTTGCCGCGGATCGAGAGGATCTCGAGATCGGGGCGCACGGCGCGTAGCTGTGCCTCGCGGCGAAGCGACGAGGTGCCGACCTTCGCGCCTTGCGGCAGGTCGGCGAGCTTGCCGAACTTCGGCGACACGAGGACGTCGCGCGGATCCTCGCGGAGCGGGATGCAGGTGATGGCGAGGCCGTCCGGGAGCGCCGCCGGCACGTCCTTGATGGAGTGCACGGCGATGTGCGCGCGCTTCTCGAGCAGCGCCTCCTCGATCTCCTTCACGAAGAGGCCCTTACCGCCCACCTCGGAGAGCGGCCGGTCCTGGATCCGGTCGCCGGTCGTCACGACCTGGAGCTCCTCCATCTCGAGGTCGGCGTGCGCGGCCGCGAGCCGAGCCACGAACGCACGACACTGCGCGAGCGCGAGGGCAGACCGACGGGTGGCATAGACGAGGCGGGGCATGGCCGCCAGGTTAGCGCAGCTAGTGGGGAAGGCGCTTTTCGCTTTGCCCGACCGGCGGCGGGGTGACGCTCGGGGACGAGACCTCCGGCGGCGGGGCGGCCGGCAAGTCGAAGAGGTGCTGCGCGGCGCGCACGAGATCGTTGCCATCGCTCGCGCCGGCGGCGCTCTTGAGGCGCGTGGTGGGCGCGTGGAGCAGCTTGTTCGTCGCGCTCTCGACCATCTGCATGAGCGCCTGGCGATCGCCTTCGGGCAGGTGCTTCAGGCGCGTGCCGAGCGTGCGCTCGAGCTCCGCGACGAGCACGCCCCTCGTCTTCGCGCGCAGGGCGACGATGGTCGGGTTCACGTTGAGCCCGCGGGCCCACTGCTCCCAGCTGCCGAGCTCGGCCTCCACGATCTTCTCCGCCGCGGCCACCTCGGCCTGGCGGTTCTTCATGTTCTCGGCGACCTCGTGCTCGAGATCGTCGACGTTGTAGACGTAGACGTTGTCGAGACCGTGGACGGAGGGGTCGATGTTGCGCGGCACCGCGATGTCGATGAAGAAGAGCGTCTTGCCCTTCCGCTGCTTCATCACGCGCTTCACGAGGTCCTTCGTCACGACGAAGGTCTTCGCGGACGTGGAGGCGACGACCACGTCCGACTGCACGAGCTCCTGCTCGAGCTGCTCGAGCGGCGCCGCGGACGCGTTGAAGTGCGACGCGAGGTTGGCCGCGCGCTCGAAGCTGCGGTTGCAGATGCGGAGGGCCCGCGCCTGCTGCCCGAGGCTCTTCGCCGCCTGCTCCGCCATCTCGCCCGCGCCCACGAGGAGCACGGTGTGATCGGAGAGCTCGCCGAAGATGCGCTTCGCGAGATCGACCGCGACGCTCGAGATGCTGACGGTGCCGGCGCCGAGCTGCGTCTCGGTGCGGATGCGCTTCGCCACCGTGAACGAGCGCGACACGCAGCGCGCGAGGTGCGAGCGGAGGGCTCCGGCGGCGATGGCCGCGTCGTACGCGTCCTTCACCTGCCCCAGGATCTGCGGCTCACCGAGGACCATCGAGTCCAGCGATGCCGACACGCGGAACACGTGGCGCACCGCCTCCTCACCGCTGCGCTCGTAGAGGAAGTCGCGGAGCTCCTCCACCGAGGACGCGCCGATGTGCTCGCGCAACGACTCGCGAATGGCGTGAGACGCGGCCTGGATGGACTCCTCGAGCGTCGCCTGCGGCTTGGGCAGACCGATCACCTCCACGCGATTGCACGTGGAGAGGAACATCGCCTCGTCGAGCTCGGCCCGCCGCGTGAGCCGCGCGAGGATCTCGGGGAGGATCTCGCTCCCGCTCGCGAACCGTTCTCGCACGTCGACGGGAGCGGTCTTGTGCGAGAGACCGATGACGACGACCGGCAGGGTCACGGGAGCTGCCCCACCATGGCCGTCTGCGCCGCCGGGGAGCGGAGCAAGTAGACGAGGAGCACCACGACCGCGAAGCCGAAGCCCGCGATCGTGCCGTACGCGGCGCGACGTCCGCGCCAGCCGGCGGCCGCGCGCAGGAAGAGCACGGCCGCGATGACGAGCCACGTGACGTAGCCGAAGACGGCGCGGAGCACCTCGCTCTGGCCGCCCATCTCCACGCGCCGCGCCCAGAGGGTGCCCGTCACGATGCCGATCGTGAGGAGCGGGAAGCCGGCGAGGAGGAAGCGATGCTCCGCGCGGTCGAGCACGTCGAGCGCGGGGAGACGCCGGAAAACGCCGTCGATCTGCTTCGTCTTCAGGAGGTGCTCCTGGATCAAGTAGAGCGTCGCCGCGGACGACGCGAGCGTGAAGAGCGCGACGCCGAAGAGGTTCGTCGCGATGTGGAACGGAAGGATCGCGCTCTTGATGTGAACGCCGGGCTCGAGGGAGTTGCCGACGAAGCGCGAGGCGAGCAGCGTCGTCAGCGCGAGCGGCGCCACGAACGCGCCCGCCACCTCGACCTTGAAGCGCTTGCGAACGAGCACGTACGCGACGCACATCGCCATCGCGGCGACGCTCATCGGGAAGTGCACGCCGGCGACGGGGCACACCTTGAGCACGAGCGACCAGACGCAGATGTGGGCCGCGTGCAGCGCCGCTCCGGCGCCGATGAGGCGCGGCCCGAGCACACCGACGTCACCTTTGCCCTGCGCGAGAAAGCGCAGGAAGATCGTCGATGCGATGACGTAGACGGCGGCCGTCAGGTAGAAGAGGCCGTCGGCGACCGTCTCGTTCATCGGTCCCTCGACGAGATCATCCGAGCATCCCGGCTTCGAAGCGCTCGAGCATCTCTTCGTCCGACTTCGGGAGCGCGCCCGCGTCGGTCTTGCCCTTGCGCGCCTTGAAGCGCTCGTTCGAGTCGAGGTGCGCCGCGAACGACGTCTTCGCGCGGCCGGCCCAGCCCGGGACCACGTCGTAGGCGTTGTCTCCGATGATCATCGAGTTTTCGAGGATCTCGGCGCCCATCGCAAGGAGCGTCTGGTTCGCCTTCACCTTGCCGACGATCTCGTGCGGATCGGGCGAGCCCGTGACCTCCGCCACGACGTGGCAGGCCTCGATCACGTCGTAGCGGCGCCCCTCGGCGACCACGACGATCTCGGAGCCCGTCACTTCGACCTTGCCTTCGATGCCCCACTGGTCGAGAGAGGCCTGAGGAAAGAAGACGCGATTCTGCATGGCCGGACCTTTGGAGGCTATCACGCCCGCCCAGATCGCCGCAGCCTACGAGGCGATGGTAGGGCTCGGGGACACGGGGGATCTCGGCGCCGCTGCACGGGAAATGCGGGCCGAGTTCCAGCGCCGCACGGGCACGTTCGGGCCGGAAGATCCGTGGTTCGAGAACCGCGCCCGGGCCTTCTGGGACGACGCCCTGGTGACGCAGGGCTTCGCCGCGCGGGCCGTCGAGCGCCTCGATTCCGTGCCGCGGGCGGAGGAGATCGCCGAGAAATTCGCCCGGAGCCATCGCGGCTTCTTCCTCGTGGAAGAGGTCGATGACCGCCAGGCGCACCTCGTCGACGCCTGGTCCGGCGCGGAGCTCCTCGTTTGCCTCATCGACGAAACTCAGGCGCTGACCCTCGAGCACGCCGAGGGACCGATGGACGCCCGGGTGTCCGCCATCCCCGGCAGCCACGAGCTCGTCGTCCTCCCCGGCGCGTACCACCACCCCGCGGACGCACTCGAGCCTGCGATCGACGTCCTCCTCGAGGCGCGCGAGCGTGGCCTGGAAACGAAAGCCGCCCTAGATGCTCTGATGAGGATGGAGCTCATTCTCCGGAGCTCCTCGCGCGTGAAGGCGCCGTTCGCGTACCGGATCGAGAACCTGTAGATGCCCCCGCCGCCGACGTTCGACCTGACCCTGACCCGCACGCGGATGCTCGCGCCGAACGTCCGCGAGCTCTCGTTCGCGCGGACCGACGGCGTGCCGTTCGAGTTCGAGGCCGGCCAGTGGGTGAGCCTCGTCCTCCCGATGCCGACGGGCGAAGGCCGCCGCGCATACTCCATCGCGTCGCCGCCGGACGGCACGCCGGGGCTCTCCATCGCCGTCACGAAGGTCGAGGGCGGGCCGGGCTCGACCTTCCTCCACGAGCTGCCGGTCGGCGGCGTGCTCCGAGCGATCGGCCCGCAGGGCTTCTTCACGCGCGCGCGCGGCCTCCCGAGCCTCTTCGTCGGCACCGGCACCGGCGTCACCCCGCTCCGCAGCATGATCCTCGACGCGATCGCGAAGGGCGACGACGCGAAGATGACGCTCGTCTTCGGCGTGCGCTCGCCGGAGGATCGCCTCTACGCCGACGAATTCGACGCGCTCGCGGCGAGGCTCCCCGACCAGTTCCAGGTCCACTACTCACTCTCCCGCGCCGGCGCCGACTGGCCGGGCCGGCGCGGCTACGTGCAGACGCACGTCGAGGAGCTCTATCGCGCGCTCCCCGAGGGCGCGCACGTCTACGTGTGCGGCCTCGAGCGCATGGTGGGCACCGTCCGCGATCTACTCCGGAAGCAGCTGGGTGTAGAGCGCAAGCAAGTGCACACCGAGCGCTACGACTGACCCCCGGCGAGTCGCCTCGCCCCCGTGCGTCAGTGCAGCTTGCCGAGGAAGAGCTGCACCTTCGCGATCGCGTCCTCGACCTTGGTGACGGAGGCGTCCGTGAGGTGCTTGGCCGCGGTCTCCGCGTCCAGCACATGCGGGGCGATCTTGTCGTCCCACTCCTGCTTCGCATCGAGCGACGCAAGGTGGAGGCGAACCTTCACTTGATCGCGGAGTCCCGCGAGCTTCTCGATGTTCTTCTCGACCTCGGCCTTGATGTTCGTCGTGTTCATGACTCCCTGCGTTACAGGAGTCATGCCAGCGCGCGTCAGAGCCGGTCAGTAGCCCTTGCGAGCAAACGCGCGCTCGCCGACCTCGATCTCGCGGCGCGAGAGCGTGACCATCGTCATCGCGGTGTGCGGCTTCACGTTCACCACGCGGAGCTCGGCCACGACCTCCTCCGGAAGGGCGCCGTCGTCGCGCGGCTTCGTGATGTCCTCGATCGCAGCGGGCGACTCGTCCTCGATCGCGATGCGCTTCGCGTTGTTCTTCGTCGGCTGCGTGGCGTGGAAGCCGTCGCCCTTGCGGATGATGAAGAGGCGGTTGCCCGGCGCGAGGCCGTCCTCCTGGCCCTTGTCGAGGAAGACGACCTGGTTGTCGCCGTAGAAGGCGTGCGGGTGCACGCTCGTGAGCACCGTCGCCTCGACCTCTTTCTCGTTGCGCGCGGGCGGCACGACCTCGAACTTGCGCGTCACGGGACCGACGCGCGCGCCGCGCTCGATCGTGTCGAGCGTCTCGATCACGCGGGCGCGTGCGATGTGCTCGTTCGGGTTCCACTGATCGACGCGGACCGTGCCCTGGATCTCGATGAGCTTCCCTTTGCCGACGTCCTTGATGGGCCGGTAAACGGTGAGCTCCTGGCCGACCTTCACCTCGTGGTTCGCGGTGATGCGGAGGTAGACCTCGTCGAAGTCGGCGAGGAACATCTTGTCCTCGCGCGCGCCGTTGAGCTCGCCCCAGTTCGAGTTCTCGTCCTCGATGAAGCCCTGGTTGCGGAGGAAGATCGTGTCCGCCGGGACCTGCCGGCGGCGATCGATGAGGTTGCCGCGCCCGATCGGCTGCGGCCCCGCGGTCGTCGCGACCTCGCCGCCGGTCCGGAGCTTCACCTGGTCACCCGGGTAGATCCAGTGCGGGTTCTGGATCTGCGGGTTGTACGACCAGATCCGCGGCCACTGGTACGGGTTGTGGAAGTAGTAGCCGCAGATGCCCCAGAGCGTGTCGCCGCGGTGGACGTTGTGCGTGTTCGGGACGACGCCCGTGTAGCCGCCGCCGCTGGCGTTGCCGCCACCCATGATGAAGGAGCTCTGGTCGGAGCCGCGCACCGTGCCGCCGCCCCCGCCCTTGCCGCCGAAGTCGAACCCGTCGCGCTCGTTGCCGGTGATCGGCTTCGACGACGAGTATTGCGCGTTGCCGCCGCCGAGCACGCCGCCCGGTGGGACCGGCGCCACGCCGCCCGGATAGACCTGCGTCGAGGTCGTGGTCGACGAGGTCGACGTCACGGAGGTCGTGCCTCCGGGCGCGCCGCCGGGAGGCGCACCGCCGCCGCCGGGAGCCGCGCCGCCTCCGGGCGCGCCGCCTCCGGGGGCCGGCTGGGCGAGCGCCATCGAGCCGGTGAGCACGGGCAGCGCGAGCCCGAGCGCGAATACCACCTTCGGACGAATTCGTTTCATCGCGTCTCCTTCGGCCCCGCGTTGCGACGCGTGCTCTCGCTCACCGGAATCTTCTTGATCGCGTCGCTGTGCGGGAAGTCACGCCGCAAGCGATCCCAATATTCGCGGGCGCGGTCGGACGCGCCGAGGCGGTCGTGGCACATGCCGAGCTTCAGGAGCGAGTCCGCGCCCTTCTTCCCGGCGCCATAGCGGTTGACGACGGCCTCGAACTGCTCCGCCGCGCGGAGGTACTGACCGGTGGCGTAGAGGCACTCGCCGGTCCAGTAGGTCGCGTTCTCGGCGTACGGATGGTTCGGCCACTTCGAGCGGAATGCGTTCAGCTCCTCGAGCGCGCGATCGTATTGCCGCGAGTTGACGAGCTGGATCGCGGAGTCGTAGGCCTTCTTCGCCTCCGGATCGAGCGCGCTCGAAGGCGGCCCGTCGGTGCGCAGCGAGTCGTCGCCGTAGGACGAGGAAGAGGAGGAGGACCGGCCCGACTTCTTGGTCGAGGATGGCGGGCGGTAGCCGCCGCCGCTTCCCTGGAGCTTGATCTCGGGGCGCGCGGCGGGATCGTCGGGGTCGTCGTTCTGATGGTCGTCGACGTCGTCGGAGATCTGCACCGAGCGTGGGGGGACCGTCTTCGCCGAGGCGTCGGGGGTCTGCCCTTTCGGGGCGCCCGCGGACGGCATCGCGTCGTTCAGAAACCCGTGGTTCTCCTTGTCCTGCGTGACCTGGAGCTTGCCGACAGTCTCATTCATTTCGGCCATTTGCCCGTCCGGCATGCCGTCGTTGCGCTTGCAGGCGGCGAGCACGAGTAGGACGGCGCAGAGAAGCGGTCGATTCATGGACCTCGGACCCATCGGACAAAGGGTAGGCCTCGGGCCGCCCGCCGGGCCAATTTCGCGCGAAACCCGCCCCCGAACCTGGGGAAAACCTGGGGATCGCCTGGGGGCGAACGCCCTCGCTGCCGCGGACTTTACGCTTCGCGTCAGCTAAGGCAGAGTCTGCTCCCGATGGCCGCACCCCGGAAGAAGCTCGACCTGAGGAAGACCCTCTTTCTCCTGCCGAACATGATCACGCTCTCGAGCATCTTCTGCGGCTTCGACTCCATCCGGTTGAGCGCGTCGGCCACGAGCACCGAGGATTACTACCTCGCGGCCCTCCTCATCATCTACGCGCTCTTCTTCGACATCCTCGACGGCCGGGTCGCGCGCCTCACGAAGACGCAGAGCGCGTTCGGCCTGCAGATCGACTCCCTCGCGGACGTGGTGAGCTTCGGCGTCGCGCCCGCCCTCCTCGCATACAAGTGGTCGCTCGTGCAGCTCGGCACGCCCGGCATCGTGGTCGCGTTCGCGTTCACCGGCGCGGGCGCGGTCCGTCTCGCGCGTTTCAACGTCCTCTCCATGGGCGAGAGCGGTCAGCCCACGAAGCCGGGCAAGTACATCGTGGGCCTCCCCGTCCCGGGCGCGGCGGGCGTCCTCCTCTCGCTCGTCATCGCGAACCACGCCATCGGCGGCGACCTCGGCAGCGCGAAGTACGTCTACGTCATCACCGGCCTCACGCTCTTCCTCGCCTTCCTCATGGTGAGCACGGTGAAGTTCCGCAGCTTCAAGGACCTGAAGCTGAACGGCCGCTCGATCGCGCTCGTGCTCTTCGCGCTCGGCTCGAGCGCCGCGATCGCGCTGAAGACGAAGCCCGCGTTCGTCCTCGTGTGGCTCCTCGGCATGTACGTCGTCATCGCGCTCATCGAGACCGCGCTCGCGGTGCCGAAGGGCCTGAAGCAGCGCCGCCAGCAAGCGGCGAGCGAGCGCTCGAGCCTCCCGCCGACCTAATCCGCGGGGCGTTCGGGCTCCGCCGGCGGCGATGACGGAGGCGGAGGCGGAGGCGGAGCCGCGGGCACCTGCGCGGCCGGCACCGCCACGACGTCGATGATCACCCGCACGTCGTCCTTGAGGAACGGCTCCGCGGGGGCGTAGCGGATGTTGAACGTCTTGCGCGAGATGACGAACGCGGCCGTGAAGCGATAGTGCCGATCGGCGCCGGTCCCCTCTTCGGAGAGGAGGCCGGTGAAGCGGAGCTTCTTCCGCACGCCGTGCAGATCGCTGATGCCCTCGACCGCCTGCTCGGTGGGCTTGCCGCCCGTCGGCTTCATCGTGGCGTCGAGCGTCGAGCGCGGGAACTGGTCGCACTCGAGCAGCTCGTAACGGAGGATGCGCGTCGCGCGCGCCATGTCGATCTCCGCCGTGCACGTGTCGATCTCGGCGTGGATCTCCGGCTCCTTGGTCTTTCGCACGCGCGCGCTCCAGCGCCGGAACGAGATGCGGTGGTCGCCGCTCATGATGTCCTCGCCCCAGACCTCGAAGCGCGACCTCGCCGTGTCGACCACGAACTCGGGCGCGACCTCGTCCGCCTCGGGTCGCGCGTGGCCCGCCGGGGCCGCGGATACGGCCGCGCGCTGCGTGCTGCCGCTGCACGCGACGAGAAAGATGGCCGCGAAGCATCCGTGAGGGCGTCGAATCACGTAGTCGAGCGCAAACGTAGCAGCCCGGCGGCCGCGATCGGCGCGAGACACAGATTCATCACGATTCCGGTGCCGAACTGCGACCAGCTGACCGCCTCGAGCAGCGGAAAGTCGGGCGGAGCCACCCCGTAGTGCACGCCGAAGAGGAGCGCATGGTCGCCATACGCGAAGGCGATCGAGAGCGTGCCGGCGACGAGCACCGCCGCGTCCGACAGGGGCGAGCGCACGATCCGGCTCGGCACCGCGACCTTCGACGCGCCCATGACGAGGGCGAGCCCGAGGAGGATCGGCGTCGTGACCGCGGTCATGGTCGCGGCCCGCTCCATGTCACCACCGGCGAGCTCCGCCACGTACGCCGCGCAAGAGCTCGCGAGCCCGCGCGCCGTGCCGGCCAGGATGACGAGCGCGTACCCGCCGAGCGCCCAGAACGCGAATCGCCCGCGGTCGCTCCCCTTCGCCGCGAGGCGCCGCGCGACGACCATGGCGAGCGCGAGCAGGATCGGCGCGGCCCAGTACATGAACGCGCGCACGGGGTACCCGCTGATGCGCCATCCGGTCCACGCCCGGAGCAGCCCCTCGTTCTTCCGGATGGCGACGAGCCACGGCAGATGCGAGGTCATGACGAAGATCCCCGTCGACATCACGACCGAGATGCGCGCCCACGACGGCGCCTTCGCCAGGCGCTCGACGACGCGCGGCGCGAGCGCGAGCCCTCCCGCGACGGCGACGAAGGGGCCGAGCAGGACGAACACCCCGATCCCCAGGTACCGCAAGGTGACGCCGGCGCGGATCGCGTAGCCGAGCGCGATGACGATCCAGTCGAGCGTCGCGAGGACCGCGCCGCCGAGGAGATGGACGAGCACGCCGGTCAGGAGCGCGATCGCAGGTCCGCGCCATGCCGTCCGCGGCGCGGCGCGCTCGATCTCCTCGACGATCGCCTCGCTCTGTCCGAGCTCGAGCGTCGCGTGCGCGAACGCCCGCTCGCCGTCGATCCCCACCTCCGCGAGCGCGTCGAGCTCCTCGCGGAGATGGCTCTCGAGCTCGTCGATGTCCGACGCTCGCAGCGCGGACAGACTCTTGCGCCAGTCGAGGATCGCCTTCTCGAGATCGAACATCATCGACTCCCCCACGCCTGCTGGAGCACGGCGTTGACCATGGTCCACTGCTCTTGCTGGCCGCGCAGCGCCTTCCGGCCGGCCTCGGTGATGCGGTAGTACTTTCGCCTCCGCCCCGTATCGCCTTCGCGCCACAGCGACTTGATGAGCTTCTGCTCCTCGAGCCGATGCAGGATGGGGTAGAGCATCCCGTCGGTCCACGCGAGCGCGCCCCCGGACAGCTCCTTCACCTCCGCGAGGATGGCGTAGCCGTAGCTCTCGTCCCGCGCGAGGATCGAGAGCACCAGCGGCGTGGCAGAGGCGGCAACGAGCTCCTTCGGTAGTTCCATACCTAGAGTCTCTATACATAGAACCTCTAGGGTAACTGTCAAGTCGGGGACGTTCCGCCGTCGAAACGCGTTAGAATCGCCCGCGGATGCTCGACGACCTGTACCACCTGCGCGAACGCGCCCGCTCCGCGATGGCGCGTGGTGACCTCGACGACGCCGCGAGCTCGCTCGTGTCGGCCGCGCAGCAGACGCACGTCGCCGAGCACGACTACCTCTCGGTGCTGAAGCCGCTCGCCGAGGTCCTCGCGATGCGGAACGACCACCGCAGCGCGCTCACCGTGCACTGGTACATGGCCTTCTCGGAGCCCGACGGCTGGAAGAAGGCGGCGCAGCACCTGCAGCACGTCGCGAGCGTCGACCGCGCGCGCACGCTCGCGGCCACGAACGACATGGCCGGCGCCGCGCGCGAGATGGAGAACGCAGGCCTCGTGGCGGCGGCCGCGATCTACCGCGAGAAGGCCGACGACTGGCGCGGCGCCCGCGCGCTCTGGTCCCGTCTCGCGCAGGTCGTCGGCGGCGGCGCAGACGCGTACAACGGCGCGCTCGTCCAGTTCAACCTCGCGCGCTGCGCGAAGAAGTGCAACGACACGCGGCAGGCGCGCGAGGCCAGCGTCTCCGCCGTGCGCCTCCTCGAGGAGGCGGCCGACTACTTCGAGAGCGTGGGCCAGCGCGAGCGCGCCTTCGACTGCTTCCAGGTCCTCGTCCAGATCGGCCGCGAAGGCGGGATGTTCGAGGACGTCCTCGAGGGCTTCGTGAACTGCATCCGCATCCTCCGCGAGGACCACCTCAAGTATTTCGCGCTCCAGTACTTCGAGGACGCGCTGAACGCGGCGAAGGAACGCGGCGAGCTCTCCGCCGCGGCCACCCTCGCACGCGAAGCGGCCGACTACGCGCGCGTCCTCGGCATGGCGAGCGCGTCCGCGCACTACGTCGTCATGCAGGCGGAGCTCTGGCGCGACGTCGCCAAGCAACACCTGCAGCGCGGCGCGCCCGCCGAGATCGCGGAGAACGCGCTCCTCGCCGGCATCCTCGCCTTCGGTGAGGTCGGCCACTACGCGCGCGTCGGTCAGCTCTACGAAGAGCTCGCGATGATGGACCTCGAGGACGCGCGCAAGAAGCACTACGCGCGCGCCGCGAAGCGCTACCAGGGAGTCCGCGACGAGACGACGGACTCCGCGCCCCTCCCCTCGCATCTCCGCCAGGAGAACCACTTCCCGGACGTCTGGCACGTCGACCTCATCGAGTGGGAGCAGCAAGGCTCCTCCGCGGAGGCCTGCGCCGACGTCCTCCTCGATCGCCGCTGGCCCGATCTCATTCGTCGCAAGGCGATGCTCGCGCGCCTCACCGCGTTCGCGGTCGAGGGTCGCCCCGAGGACGCGAGCGCCCCCACCACGAGCGCGCGCGTGCGCCTCGCCGATCAGCTCGCGCAGCTCCAGCTCTACGCCGTCCTCTCGCCGCTCGAGAAGCTCTTCGAGCGCAACGAGCGTCCGGTGCGCGTCGCGGTGCTCGCGGCGATGCAGCAGCTCTTCTTCAAGCGAAGCTTCGTCACCGTGCGCGCGGGCCTTCGCGACGGCGACCCCGCGGTCGTGGAGCAGGCCTCCAAGGCGGTCGAGTCGCTCTACTTCCAGCACGCGTTCGATCCGCTCTCGCGCATCGTCCGCGAGTCGCCGCAGCCGCCGGTGCGCGCCTCCGCGCTTCGCGCCCTCGCCCGTGTCGACACGATGGAGGCGGCCGAGTTCCTCCTCGGCGTCCTCGAGCACGGCGCCCCGGCCGATCGCAGCGCCGCGCTCGAGGGCCTCAAGAAGTCCCGCGGCGCGCGCTTCATCGAGCTCGCCCGCAGCGCCATGCACACGACGACGCCCGAGGTGCAGAACGTCCTCCGCGACGTCCTCCGCTCCCGCGGCATCGCCGCGTGACCATCGCGCCCACCACCATGACATCGCGAGCATGCGGCTGTGCCACGCGCATGTAGGCTCTGCACGCTGACGGATCCGTCTTTATCCAGCTGTAAGCCCATGACCAGTCGTCTCACGTGAGCCAATGGCGACCAGGACAGCGGAAAATTCCGACCGGGCAGCGATGTCCATTCGGTCCCGACGACGTCTCTCTCGACCCGACGCCAGCGCATCTGGCGGCATGGTCGTTGCGAAGTCCTGGGCGTGCAGTGCATCAAGCCATCCTCGGCGGACATCCTCACGCTGACCGATGGTCGCTGCGTGACGCTCCTCGAGATGCTGGGCCGTGGCCGTTACGGTCTCGTTCAGCGCGCCATCGTCGAGAGCGGTTGGGGCATCCGGCGGCCGGGCGTCGTGAAGCGATTCACGCTCGGCCCCGACTCCGATCACGGCGACATGATGCGCTGCCTCGGTGAAATCGCGCGCCGCCTGGTCTGCGTGCGGCACCCGAACGTCATCCAGCTCCTCGAGCTCGACCGCACGGACCGCATGCACGCGGAGCCGTACACGCCGTTCATGCTGACGGAGCTCGTCGAGGGTGAGTCGCTCCACAGCATCCTCGCGGGCTGGCAGCGCAACAGCACGCGCGTGCCCATCGATTTCGCGCTCGTCGTCACGCTCCGCGCGGCGGAGGCGCTCGGCGCGGCGCTCTTCACGGAGGGCCCCGACGGGTCGCTCACGGGTCTCCTCCACGGCGACCTCTCTCCGCGTCAGATCCTCATCTCGAATCAGGGCGAGGTGAAGGTCGGCGACTTCGGGCAGTTCACGCTCGGCGAAGGCCAGTCGAACGTCCGCTCGCGTCCGGTCCTCGAGTTCACGGCGCCCGAGGTCATCTGGGGCAATCACCCGGACGCCCGCTCCGACGTCTTCTCGCTCGGCGCGATCCTGCGCGCTCTCCTGGTCGGCCCGCGCTTCGAGCCGGGCATCAACGCGCGCGAGGCGATGAGGATGATCCGCGACGGCCAGTTCAGCACGAGCCTCCTCGAGCCGAACATCCCCCGCACGCTCCGCGACGTCCTCGATCAGGCGCTCGCGCCGAATCCGCAGGATCGCTACGGCCATGCGCGCGCCCTCGCGTTCGATCTCCGTCGCGAGATGCTCCGCTTCGGCCTCACGGACGCGCAGACGTGCATCCGTCACGCGATCGTGGGCTGGTGCGAAGCCGAGACCCCGCCCGTGACGCTGCGCACCCCTCCCCCGCCCGCGGCGAACGACGTGCTCAACGCGCTCCTCGACACGGTCGACAAGGCGGACACGGTGGAGCTCGAGGCGGCCGACCTCATCGAGGACGAGGTCGAAGACGCCCCGCCGCCGCCCTCGCGCCAGCGGAGCGAGGTGGTCCCGAAGCACGGACTCGAAGAGGACGACCTCCCCGAGTTCCTCTTCGGCTCGCAGCCGCCGCGATGACCGCGGCCGTCTCTCGCGCCCCTCGACCCGTCTCCCCTCGACTCCTCGTCAGCGACAGCCGCGGGTGACCTCGTCGTCCGCGCGCTCGCGGGTGATGGCGTTCTCGTTGTTCGCGATGCCGCCCTTGAGGACGGTGCAGGTCTCCTTCATCGCGGCGAGGTCGTTGCCGACGTTGTCGAGCGCCTGGATGATGGTGGCGCGCGCGCGGGGCGATTTCTGGAGCTGCTCGGCGAGGACGGGATCGAGGGCGCTGGTGCAGCGCGCGATCGATCGCTGGAGCGGGACGACGAGCGCGCTCTGGCTGTCGGCGGCGCGCTCGGCGAGCCCCTTCTTCCAGATCGCGGCGATGCGCGGGCATGGCAGCGCGCTGGTGGCGGCGATGCTGAGGAGGCCGGGCTCCGCGCCGACGGCGAGCCAGTCGACGACGACGTTCTCGGTCGCGGCCATGTCGATGACGGCGGTGACGCACGACGGGTTGTCGCGCGCCTCGACGGGGACCGCGAGCAGCACGGACTTCGAGTCGCCGCTCGACTCGGGCGACGCGATTCCGTCGCACATGGCGCGGCGGGTCTTCGAGTCGACGAGGCGCCGCTTCACGGTCTCGTGGGCGGGCTCGCCGAGGCTGGCGATGACGCCGGCGATCACGCTGCTGCCCCGCCCGGCGGAGAGGCGGATTACGGCGTTCTCGAGATCGGTCATGAAGGGGACCAGGCGAAGGTCCTTGCGCGGCAGCGCGGTGGCGCACGTCTCGGCGCGCGCGGCGTCGGCGAGCGAGGCCTTGAGGAACGTGCCGCCCCACGCCGCGTTGCGTGTCACGGCCGTCCACGCGGCGATGAACGCGTTGACGTCTCCCTTCGCAGCGCGAGCATCGAGGGCGGTGCGGGCCTTCTCTTCGGTGTCGGCGAGGCGACCAAGCGCGGCCACGGCGTCCGCGGTCGGGTTGTCGGCGAGCCAGGCGACGTCCTTCTTCGACTCTGCCTCGGCGACGGTCCGCGGTCCGCATCCGGTCGCGCTCGATGCGGCGCCGAGCATGACAAAGCCGCCAATAAAGCCGAAAAGCGAGCCGGGCCGTCGCATCCGAGCCCAACATATTCGAGGGAAACGAAAAGGTGGGACGAAAGCGTCGAGTCCGGCATCCTAGAAGCAGTGCGAATCGTCATCAGCGGAGGAACCGGCCTGATCGGAAAGGCCCTGGGACACGCGCTGTTCGCACGCGGAGACCAGCTCGTCATCCTCACGCGCAGCGCGCGGAGCCCTCTCGAGCACAAATGTGCCGAGTGCGCCGGCGGCCGCATCGAGTTCGTGCAGTGGACGCCGCAGAAGGCGGGCGACTGGATGAAGGTCGTCGAAGGCGCAGACGCGGTCGTCCACCTCGCCGGCGCGAATGTCGCGGACGAGCGCTGGACGCCGGAGCGAAAGAAGGAGCTGCGCGAGAGTCGCACCATCTCGACCTCTCTCCTCGCCGAGGCGATCGCCAAGGCGGAGAAGAAGCCGGGCGTCTTCGTGAGCGCCTCGGGCGTGGGTCATTACGGCATGAAGGCGGGCGACAAGATCCTGGACGAGACCTCCCCGACGGGCGACGACTTCCTCGCGACGCTGACGAAGGACTGGGAGGACGCGACGAAGGCGGCCGAGACCGCGGGCGTCCGTGTGTGCCTCGCGCGCATCGGCCTGGTCCTCGGCAAGGGCGGCGGCGTCTACGAGCGCCTCGGCAAGATCTTCAAGTCCTTCATCGGCGGCCCCGTCGGCAGCGGCGAGCAGTACATGCCGTGGATCCACCTCCGCGACGTCGTCCGCGCCCTCACGACGATGATCGATCGCCCGGACCTCTCGGGCGCCTACAACGTGGCGTCCCCGGAGCCGGTGACGATGGACGAGTTCGCGTCCGCGATGGGCTCCGCGCTCCGTCGTCCCTCTCTCTTCCGCGTCCCGGCCTTCGCCGTCAAGATGGTCATGGGCACCGAAGCCGCCGACTGCGTCCTGACGGGCCAGCGCGCGGTCCCCAAGCGTCTGGTCGAGGCGGGCTTCGACTTCGTCTTCCCGGACCTGCGCTCGGCCCTCGCCGATCTCGCGAGCTGACCGCCCCCAGCCTACCGAACCGCCGGGCGCTCGCCCTGGCCCCATCCTCCCGGTCCGACGTCGTCCCACGGCGACGTCGCTGCCGCACGCCGCCCCGCTCGTTGCCAAGAACTAGCCAAATATTTTCCCATGCTATCTGCATGTCCTGCGTACCTGCGTACCTGCGTATCGTGCGGGCGCGTCCTCCCGAGCTGCGCGCGCGCGGCCCCAGCTCCGTCGCCCCCCCCGGCACAGGCGTGTCGCCCAACCCGCTCCCCGCCGATCTGCGGTCCGCGCGCACCGCAGCGTCTCGGCGCCGGGCGCGCGGCGCGGTGGCATGCGTGGCGGCTCGGCGTCCCGGCGCGGGCATTCGCCCCGGCGCAGTCGCCCAGGCGCGGGCGAGTGCCTGGGCGAGGACAGGGCCCCCATTCTCCGAGACCCCACGCAACGCGTCACGCCGAGCGCCCCACCGACCACGGCAGCGCTCGACGCCGTACGAGGTCAGTCGAAAGGCAACCAGCTCTGCACGCTCCCGGCCGTTGCACTCGTTGGTAAGCCGCGGCGGTACGCGCCGGCACCGCCCGCATCGCCTCATAAAATAGCTATGCCGAATTGACTCGCCACCGGGAATGGCTAGACTCCGAGGCTCATGACGCCACGAGCAAGACGCAGCGCGCGGCGGCAACTCGCGCTTCTGGACGCCGATGGCAACGTCGCGCCGAAGGCGAAGAAGCCCAGTGATGGTTCCGGAAAATCTGCCATCCTCGTTCCGGAAAATCTGCGGCCTCCCGAAGGAGGTGACGCATGATGGAATCGACGGAAATGGCCCGACGGACGGTGCAAGCCGAGGAGATGCTGCCTCTGCTGAAGCGCCACGAGGATCCAGGTACTGCTGCGCGCGGGCCGCTCGCAGAGCGGACGTGTCGACTCGCACCGGGGTCTCGGCGGACCTAGTTCGGCGGGTGACGCGCGAAGCCGAGGTCACGAGCGCCGACGACACCGCCGCGCGACGAGGAAGATCGGGCGGCCCTCGAAGGCAACGCCGGCCGCGCCGCAAGGTCTCGGCGTGGCTCTCGGAGGAGCCCGAGGAAGCTTCCGACTGCAAGGAGATTGCTTCGTCGCGCGACCGAGGCGGGCTACGCCGGTCACAAGACGGCGTTCTGCGCACTCGTCGCGGGCCTTCGTCCGCCTCGCGCGACGCCGGTCGTACGGTTCGAGGGCCTGCCAGGCGAGTTCTCGCAGCATGACTTCGGTCACGTCGACGTGCGCTTCGTCGACAGACGGAAGAAGCGGAGGTCCCTTCTTCGCCTCCGACTGAGTACTCCCGCTTCGTCGCCTGTCCGCTCGTCGCCAACGAGCGCACTGGCGGTGATCGTGCGCTGCCTCGCGCGACTTCGTCGCCTTCGGTGGTCTTCCGCTGCTCGCCGTCTTCGACCGCCCGCGGACGATCGTCAAGAAGGGGGCAAGGGCCGCGAGGTCGACGAGTGGAACGCCACGTTCGCCCAGGCCATCGTCGACATCGGCGTCGGCGTCGAGATGTGTGCCCCGCGAAGCGGCAACCCGGAAAAGCGCCGTCAGTGGCATCTCGTGAAGTGGGTAAAGGGTGCATTCTTCAAGCATCGCAAGTTCCAGGACGACACCGATCTCCAGGCGCAGCTGACGGCGTGGTTTGTCGAGGTCAACGCGAAGACGCCGTCACGCGCGACACGGTCATTCCGGAAACAGGCGAGCAGGAGGAGTTGCCTCGTCTGCGCCCGATCAAGGTGATTCCGGAAAGGCTCGCCCTCCAGCTCCCGTGTTCGTCGGGCCGACCGCGGAGGTCCTGTTCGAGGAGCTCCGTACTCGATCACCGCCGAAGCCACCAACGTCCCCGGCACTCTCTTCCTCTACGAGGATCGACTTCGCATCATTGCCGGTCGCTACGAGGCGAGCCGCCGCCGCACGAAGGACAGGCCGCCGGCGCCGCTGCCGGAGCATCGAGCCGCGAAGATCGCTTCCGTCCACGGCAAGCGAGCCAAGCTCTACGAGAAGCGGCAGCAGGTCCTCAACCTCGGGCGCAACGCGCTCGCCTTGTTGACCGAGATCACGCACCGCCACGGCAAGCTCGCTGGCCGTCACGTCGAGGACCTCTACGCCTTGCTCGAGGCGCACGGGGACGACGCGATGCGGAGCGCGATCGAGCGGGCGGTCGTCGACGGCGAGCTCACTGTCGTGGCGTACGCCGCCATCTACCCTCCAAGAGCGTCCGGAGGCACGACGGCGAACGCCACCGTGCCGGAGCGGCGGCAACCGCGCGGACGACCGGCACCCAACTCGACACTCCGCTCCACCGCGCGGAGCCGAAGAGCCGCGCGATGACCACCGATCTCGATCCGATCCTCAAACGACTCCACCTCGCTAACGCACGACGCGTCTGGCGAGATCTCATTCAGCGCGAGAAGGAGGACTGGACCTGAGGCGCTGCTGACCACGCTCTTCGCCGAGGAGGTCGCTCACCGTCGTGGCACTCGCCTCGCCCGTGCGGTTCGCGCTGCGCGTTCGTTCGCCGCGCCCATCGACGAGTTCGACTTCACCTACCAGTCGACGCCGGTGCGGCTCGACAATCGGCTCGCTCCTCGCCGGACTTCGTGACCGAAGGTCACTCCGTGATCCTCGAGGGCAAGCCCGGCCGCGGCGAGACCCATCTAGCGCATCGCGATCGCCTACCGCGCGCTCCAGAACGGCTTCGACGCCCACTTCGTCACGGCCGCCAAGCTCATCGACGAACTCTCTGCAGCCAGTCGCGAGGGCCGGCTACGCGAAGCCCTTGCTGTCTACATGAAGCCTCACGCGATCCTCGTGATCGACGAGGTCGGCTATCTCGCCTACGGCGACGACGCTGCGAACGTCCTCTACCACGTCGTCAACGACAGCACATCCGCCGTCGCGCGATGATCTTCACCACGAACAAGCACCCTCGACGATGGGGCCACGTCCTTCACGATGACGACCTCGCCGACGCCATCGTCGACCGCATCCTCGAGCGCGGCAGGCTCCTTCGTCTCGACGGACCCTCCATCCGCACGAAGCACCTGCCCGCCGACGAGCTCCTTGAAGACGATCTGAACGCTGCCGGAGGTCGCAGAATTTCCGGAAGGGACGACGCAGAATTTCCGGAACGCACACCCGGGAGCCGCGGAAGCGCCGGCGGGGCGTCGCGTTCGGGCGGAGGCCTTCGCCCGAGCGGCTCGGGTTCGTGCCTCATGTCGCCTTGCGGGTCCCGGGTCAGCGCCATCCCGTGCACGTGTCGATGCGGCGCACGAAGTCTCGCGCCGAGCCTGCGCAGCGAGCGCGTCTATCACCCGATCCTCGAGCAGCTCGCGCGCGCGCGAAGGGGCAGCACGTCCGCGTCGTTCATTTCTCTCCGTGCAGCACGATCACCTGCACCCCTGATCGTGAAGGCCAGGACCGCCTCGACCTCTCCGACCAGATGCGCAAGCTGTTCTCGCGCATCGCGCTCGCCGTGAACACTGTCGCGAAGCGCCGCGGCGCCTCTTTCGTGATCGCCTGCGTCATCGCCGCGGCTCTCTTCCCCTGCAGACGCGCAACGCCCTCGTCTACGTCCTCTTCAACGACCGCAAGCACGAGGCGCGAGGCGGCGGCCCCGTCTCGGAGCGCATGCGCACGAGCTCGAAGACCGCACGTCCGTCGGTTGGATCCGCGACTCCGACTGGGCCGGGAACGCACGACCACCGCCAGACACGCTCGCGCGGCTCCGCGCCGGCCTGGACGGAGCGACCGGCGACGCTCCCATCTCCGCCTCGCACACCTGGCTCGCGCAGCGCGGGTGGTTCGAGAAGGGCGGCGGCCGCATGCGCATCGACGAGCTCCCGCGCTTCCTCGCGCGCTCACGCTCACGCTCACACTCGCAAACGCGGACGCGGACGCGGACGCGCTGACGGAGCCGCCGCGAAGATGCACGTCCGAGCCACGCGAGGAATGGTTTCTAAAGCTGCTCCCGCGCCGAGGCCTCCGGCGGCATTGAGTGCCTGACTACAAGCTCTCCCATCGCGCGGCCCGCGACCGTCGTCTCGGCAGCCTCGAGGTGTCCCGGTCGCGTGGCACGCGCTGCCGAGCAAACCGCGGTCGGCGGAGATACGCGCACGTCGCCCGCTCATCGCGCGGGTCCGAGACCGCGGTAGGGCAAGCGCTCGTCCGGCAGCGCGGAGCGACCCACGTTCGATCGGTGGCGTGAGAATCCGGATCTGGCCAGCTACACGGAACCGAAGGCCAGGCTCTACCGCGCGCTGCACCCGCGGTGTGTCGTCGCCGACCAGGCTGATCAGGCCAGTTCGACCGCTGGAAGACTGTGACCGACCGCCCTTGTACGGCTGGACGAGCGCCAGACCAGATGACCAGGGCCACCGCTCCCAGCACTTCCAGGTCGAGCAGGACGTCCAGCGATAGAATGCCCAGACCCAGGACGCGTCGGATCGGCGGCCGACGCCGACGTTCGGCGTGCTCAGGCCATCTCGGCCCAGTCGAACACCGCGCACGTCGACTTTGTCTGCGGAAGACGCGGACGACGGGGGCGCCATGGGCCTCCGCGACGCCCTCGCTCGGCATCGGTCGCACGCTCCACTACGAGGTCGGCCTCGCGTTGCCGGAACGGCGCGAGCGCGGCCGCCGCCGCGGTCGTGATGTTCGCGGTCTCGAGCATTGGAAGCGCGGCACGATCGCCCAAAGCTCGGCGTCCACTCCGACACCGTGGCGCGCGTCCTCGGCCGCTTCGGGTCGAAGGCGGGAACGCCGCGTCCTGAGGTCCGCGTGCTCGAGCCGTATGTCCCGTTCGTGGACGAGACGCTCGCGCGGCATCCTCGTCTCGTCGCCACACGCATCTCCGGTCGACTGGGCGCACGTCGGAAAGCTCGCGGTCTGCAGGTTCCGGAAACTTCGCCGGTGCCGTTCCGGAAACTCTTGCCGGTTCGTCTTGTGCCGCCTGAGCGAGGTCCAGGTCAAGCGGGAGGTGGCGCGTGCGGCCTGATGGAGCCGTCCAACTCGAGGAGGCGGCCGCGTTCGAGGACGCGATCGACGATGGCCTGGGCGAGGTCTTCGTCGTGGAGCACGCCCTTACGAGCGGAGCGGCTTGTTCGTCGTGAAGATCATCGAACGCTTCTTTAGGTGCCGCTCGTTGACGACGTGGAAGAGGACGTTGGCGGCATCGTCGCCGTACGTGAGGTAGCCGACCTCGTCGATGACCAGCACGCTCGGATGCGTGTAGTGCGCAAAGTACCTCGCGCATACGCCCATCACGAGTTGCACGCGACAGATCGTCGATGAGCGCGGCGCCGTCGTGAAGAGCGCGTCGGCCGTTCTGGATGGCGCGGTAGGCAATGGCGATCGCGAGGTGCGTCTTCCCGCGACCGGTCTTGCCGGAGAGGATCAGCCCGCGTCCGTCGGTGACGAAGTCGGGCGGAGAAAACCCAGGAGGAAAAGACGGAGAGTCGACTGCAAGGTGAAGTCGAAGTCGTCGATCGTCTTGAGGAAGGAAAGTGTGCACGCCGGGTCAGCCAACCGAGAGTCGCGTCTGCTGGCGATGCGCGACTCTTCAACGACGAGCGTGGAGAGGAAGTCGCCGTAGCCCCAGCTGTCCTTCTCTGCGCGCGAGACAAGGTCGCGCCAGATGCGCCGCGCGTTGGCGAGGTGAAACGCTGGCAAATCGTCGATCGGGATGTCGGTTGTATTCATGTGAAGGTCTCCTGTTGAGCAGCTTCGGCGAGCGCATGCGCGCCGAGGTCGAGATGATGGGCGACGTATTCAGCGCCGAAGCAGCGCTGCCGAAGCGCGCCCCGCGCGGTCGCCCCGACGAGCGCGCTCTCGCCGTAGGTGCCGAGGAGCTCGTGCATCCGCTCGACCTCGGCGTTCCGCACCGAGCAGGCGACGATGGACGATCTCCGTGGGGTATTCGAAGAGGACGGGCCCGAGGTCGAGAAGCTGTTGGCGCTTCAGGTACAGCTTCCCCCTCTTGCCGCTCACCGCCGCCATCGTGCGCGCCGCGATGCCCCGGCAACGTCGACTTGGCTCCGCGCTCGAAGAGGCGCTCGTGGATCGCCTCGAAACGCGCCGCGACGATGCGGACGCGCTTCTCATGAAGAAGAGCGTGCCGGCGATTCCGATCGCCTCGGGTTCCATCGAGTACTGCCGCGTGTCGAATGTGACGTAGCCCGTCGGGCCGACGAAGACAGGAAAGCGGAGCGCGAGCTCGGCGGGCGCGACACGGAGAGGACGAAAGCGAGCGCGCTCCTCGGCGAGGTGAACGCGCTTGGAACGACGCCGGTGGCGCGCGACGGCCGCGCAGTGTGCACCTCGACATGCCAGTCGGCGAGTTGCTGCGCGGTCGTCGTCGTCGAGGAAGCGACGCTGCTTGAAGAAGGAGCCCTTGACCCATTTGACGAGGTTCTCGACGGCGCCCTTCTCCTGGTCAAGGCGGGCCAGCAGACCTCGACGCCTACGCCCATCTCGAGCATCGCCTGGGCAAAGGTCGGGTTGTATTCGACGACAGCACCGTCTCGCCATGTCTTCACGATCGTCTTCGGCTGATCGAAGACCGCCACGAGAGGAACGCCGCCGAGGCGTTCGAAGTGCACGACGAGCGTGCGTACGATCGTCTCCATCTGCTCGTTGGTCACGAGCGTTACCTCGACGTGGCGCGAGTACTTGAGGCGCCGAGGCGAAGAAGTGAACACGTCGGACGGCACCGCTGACGTGCCGCACATCCACGTGGCCAAAGTCGTGCTGCGTGAACTCGCCCGGGAGGCCTTCGAACCTCACGACCAGTTGCGTGACCGGCGGACGCAGCGGCGACCAGGTCGTAGAAAGCGCTCTTCCCTCCCGCGCGCCGGCCGCGCTCGCGCAGCAGCTCGAGCGACATCAGCTCAGGCTCCTCCTTCAAGATCGCGACGACGGTGTCTCGGAACGGCTCCGCCTTCGACGGGCGGCCGATGCGTCGGCGTCGACGCTCCCCGGCGTCGTCGATCGTGGCGACGGCCGGCTCGGACTCGATCGTCCGAACCGACCGCTCGCTCACACCGAGCTGCTTCGCGATCTCCGCCTGCTTATGGCCCGCTTCGCGCAGGACCTGGATCGCATGCCGCTTCAACATCTCGTGCATCCCTCCCGGTCGCCCGGGCGCACGCGCGTCAGGCCTCGCTCGGCTCCTTCGGCAAAGTCGGGAGCTTCACCGGGGACCGGCAAGATTTTCCGGAACGGATGCGGCTAGAGTTTCCGGAACCAGCACGGTCCCCAGGGGTCGCCGCGGCAATGGCTCTTCGACAATCCGAAATCCGTCGTCGTCGAACGCGCTGGCGATGCGGTTCGCTTTCACCCGACGCTGCTCTCACGCCGTCGAGATCATGATACCGCGATCGCCCTCGAGGCGAGCGTATGGGACGCGGTCCGTCTGGTGCGGCTCGTCCCGCGGCCGGCATCCCATTCCGGGATCCTCCGGAACCTCGCTCGCGCGAGCGGCGCGACGGCCGAGTGCTTGGCCCGCCCGCGGGCCATGGATCTCGCGAAGATATCGATGCCTCGATGGAGAGGCACGCGGCGGTGTCGATAGGCGACCTTGAATCGCTCGCGAGCGTCCGTGCTTGCTCCAGAGGCGCTTCCAACGGTGACGCACGCGGCTCGGACACGCGCGATGGGCCGGGCTCCTGCGGCGCGCCCTTCTCGCCCGTGACGTTCGAGGGTCGTGCTCGTGCCGAATCGCCTCTTCGCGACCGAGCATGTCCGTTCCTACTTCGCTCTTTGCATCCATGACCGGTCTTGTCTCGCCGCTCGTCACGCGGCGCGCCTCGATGCGCCCGCGTCGTGCCTGCCGCGGTCGGTCAGCCGCCGAGGTAGGCGGCCTGGATCTCCGTGTTCGCAGCGAGATCTTTCGAGAGGCCCTCGAGGGCGACCTCGCCCGTGCGCAGGACGTAGGCGCGCCGGCTCGTGGCGAGCGCGATGCGCGTGTTCTGCTCGACGAGGAGGATGGTCACGCCGGCCTTCGCGATCTCCGCGATCGCGCGGAAGATCTGCTGCACCAGCTTGGGGGCGATGCCGAGGCTCGGCTCGTCGAGGAGGAGGAGCTGGGGACGGGCCATGAGCGCGCGGCCGATCGCCAGCATCTGCTGCTCGCCGCCGGAGAGCGTGCCGCCCTCCTGACGCATGCGCTCACCGAGACGTGGGAAGAGGCGCGTCACGTCTTCCATCGTCTCCGCCATCACCTTCGGATCGCGATGGAGGTACGCGCCGAGCTCGAGGTTCTCTTTCACGGTGAGGTTCGGAAAGATCGCGCGGCCCTCCGGGGCGAGCGACATGCCGAGCTCGACGCGATCCTCCGCGACCTCGCCGACGAGGTCGCGCGCGCCGAAGGAGACCTTGCCCTCGACGAGAGGCACGAGGCCCATGATCGTCTTCAGGGTCGTCGTCTTGCCGGCGCCGTTCGCGCCGATGAGGGCCACGATCTCGCCCGGGTCGACGCGGAGATCGATGCCCTTCAGGGCGTGGATGCCGCCGTAGGCCACCTTCACGCCGCGGAGCTCGAGGAGGGGATCGCCTTCCTTGACCGCCGCCTTCGGGCGCGTGGGGTGCACGACGCGCATCAGAACTTGTCCTTGTCGGGGTCGCGCTTGAACTCCGGGAGGTCCGGCTCCGCGATGGCCGAGTCGAGCGCTCTCATCAGATTGTCGGAGAGCGCCTTCTCTTCGTGCTCCGAGAGCTTCTCGCTCACCGGCATCTTGTCGGAGGAGACCGGGGGCAGGTCCGGACGCGAGAGCTCGGTCACCTGCGCGAGGACGACGGCAGACGTCTCCTCCTCGCCGAGATACGCCGCCAGCACCTTCGGGTGGGCGCGCACCGCCTCGGGCGTGCCGTGCGCGATGGTCTCCCCGTGGTCGAGGACGTGGATCTCCTCGCACACACCCATGACGACTTGCATGTTGTGCTCGACGAGAACGACAGAGAGCCGGAACGTGTCGCGGAGCCACTGGATCTGCTTCTTGAGGCCCTCGGCCTCTCCGTAGTTCATGCCCGCCGCCGGCTCGTCGAGCAGGAGCAATTGCGGTTTGAGCATCATCGCGCGGGCGATCTCGAGGCGGCGCTGATTGCCATACGAGAGCGCGGTGGGGATCTCGTGCGCCATCTCGTGCAGATCGAAGATGCGAAGGAGATCCATCGCGCGGGCCGCCATCGAGATCTCGTCTTCGTAGTGGACGGGCGCGCGCAGGACGGCCGACGCGAGCGTGGCCTTTTTCTGGAGCTCGCAGGCGACGAGGAGATTCTCGAGCACGGTGAGCTGCCCGAAGAGGCGAATGTTCTGGAACGTACGACCGATACCGACGCCCGCGATCTGCGCAGGCTTGAGGGGCTGCAGGTTCGTCGTCCCGAACTTGATATTGCCTTCATCGGGTTTGTAGACGCCCGTGATCAGATTGAAGACGGTCGTCTTCCCGGCGCCGTTCGGCCCGATGAGCCCGAAGATGGTGTCGCTCGGGACGCGGAACGTGACGTTCCCGACGGCGCGGAGGCCGCCAAAGCTCTTCGAGACCCTCTCGAGCACGAGCTCCATTCAGGCCACCGTCACGCGTTTCTTCGTCTGGAACAGCTCGCGCTCCCCGAGCAGCCCCTCCGGGCGCCAGATCATGAGGAGGATGAGGACGACCGCGTAGATGATCATGCGCGCGGCGTTGAGGTCGAGCGAGGGCGTCGTCGCGACGAGGTCGCGGACGACGTCGCTGCCCTGCACCTGCTCGATCGCCTTGATCGAGAGCGTGATGAAGAGCCCGCCGATGACGGCGCCGCTCACACTGCCCGAGCCGCCGAGGATCACCATCGTGATCGCGTCGAACGAGGCGGTGAACGTGTAGTTGTCGGGGTTCTGCACCGGCATGCCGTCGCGCATGATGGCCATGAGCCCGCCCGCGATGCCCGCGCCCACGGCCGACAGGACGAACGAGGTCACCTTGTAGCGCGTGGGATCGACGCCCACCGCGGCGGCCGCGATCTCGTCCTCACGGAGCGCTCGCAGCGCGCGGCCCCAGCCGCTGAACTTGAGACGCCAGGCGACGACACCGAGGAGAAAGACGATGCCGAACACCCAGAACGGCCCCGCGTAGAGCGGCACGCCCTGCCCTTCGATCCCCTGGTAGCCGTTCTGACCGCCGAGACGCGCGAGCAGGCCGCTTCCCTCGCCGGCGTCGGCGGTGGCGATGGAGAGGCGGAAGATCTCCGCGAAGCCGAGCGTGACGATCGCGAGGTAGTCGCCGCGAAGGCGCAGGCTCGGCAGCCCCACCACGAAGCCGAGCGCGCCGGCGAACGCGGCCGACGCGACGAGACAGAGCGGCACCACCACGAAGGACTTCGCGAGCGTGGGCTCGCCGCCGCCGAGCGCCTGGTGGAGGTTCGACGCGATGACGGCCGACGTGTACCCGCCGACGCCGACGAACCCGGCATGACCGATCGAGAACTGCCCCGCCATGCCGTTGATGACGTTGAGCGAGAGGGCCACCGCCACGTTGCCGGTCGCGGCCATGATCAGATACCGAAGCGAGCTGTCGGGAATGACCTTCTCGAGCGTCAGGTCCAGGACCAACGCGAGAAACAGAACCGCTCCGCCCACCGCGAGAGCTTTCCGGCCCCGAGCCACGTCACCGTTTTACGCTACTTAACGACGCGAAGATACGGCGGAAGCTCGCGCTTCGGTCGACCCGTCACGGCGGCGGGGCGAGCGGCGGGCGCAGGTACCGGCGCGGCCTTCTCCGCCTTCTCCTCGGACGGCTTCGACTCCTTCGCGGCGGGCACCGCGACGTCGGGCTTCGACTCGAGCTTCTCGAGCCTCTCGAGCTTCTCGACCTTCTCGAGCTTCTCGACCTTCTCGAGGCGCGGTGAGCTCGCGGGCGGCGAGGGCACGGCGTGAAGCATCGGCCGCGCGGGCGGGGACGCATCGTCCTTCTTCTTCTTCGAGCCCGCCTTCTTCTTGCCGCCACGCTCGGACTCGACGGAGAAGCCGCCGGGATCCTCCGCGAGACGCGGCTTGGCGCGCTGGCCGCCGCGGCTCGACGGCGGGGGCGGCGCTTCGCCCACGGGACGCGGCCGATCCTCGGCGCGGGCCGCGAGCTCCTGGGGGACGTCGTCCGGCCAGACCATGCCGCGACCGTCGTCGCCGACCATCGCGAAGACGCTCGGCCACGGCACCACGCAGAAGAACTTCGCGCGGTTGAACGAGAGCGTGCAGCTCATGCTCTCGTCGTCGAGGCGCAGGTCCGGGATGGGGACCGGCATGTTGAGGCCGATCTTCAGGATCAAGCGCGGCTCCTTGCGGAACTGCGGCGGGACCACGACTCCTTGCGCCCGCGGGTCGAGATAGATGTCGACGTTCGACCTCTCGAGCAGAGCGAGCGCGACCTCCTTCTTCGGCGGCAGGAGTTGGGTCATCAGGGCTGCTTCCCTTCTAGCGCGCATCGTTCTGCTCTGCCAGTGTCACGGCGTCGTGCCGCCCCCCCCGAGAACGCGTCCCATCATGCTCGATGTGCCGGCGATGCCGCGCGTCGTCGCGGATGGCGTGTTCGACGCATGGTCGTGGTGTGCGAGCACGGTCCTCGAGTGGCATGCGTCCCCGACGATTGAGGACCGCGATCCTCTCGTCTTTCAGGATCGTCGGATCGAGAGCGCGAACCCGCCCGGCCTCGTCTTCGTGCTGCGCGACGCAAAAGCCCACGCCTTTCTCCCGAGGGAGCTCGCGCGCCTCCACGCATCGGGCTACGGCCTCGAGGACGAGGAGGCGCTCGCGCCCTGGGCCATCGACGACGCCACCGACCTCCTCTACGAGCATCGCGCGCCCCCAAAAGACGTCTTCTGGCTCGCCGCGCCCGCGCTCGACACGCTCGTATGGGGCCTCCACGACTGGGCCCACTTCCACAACCACGGCCCCTTCGATCAGCCGGCCATGACCGAGCTCCAGTGCGACCTGGTCGCGCTGCACTGGCTGCGACTCAACGCGCAGACGATCGGCCTCTCGGTCGCGGTCCTCGAACGGGTCGCACACGATCTCGCGACACTCTCGCGAACACGTTTCGCGGAAGAGCGCATCTCCTCGCCGGTATCGGATCTGGACGTGCTCTTTCACGGCCCTTACCCCACGCCGCCGCTCGTCTAGGATTGGCACGTCGTGTGGATCGACCATCTCCAACGAATCGGCGCTCTCCGCGCTGCCGTCGAGCGACTGCCGTGGGTGTCGCTCGCGTGGGCGCTGCTCGCGTGCGGGGAGCCCGCCCGAGCGCCCGCGCCGCGCGCGGCCAGGCTCCCCGACATCGAGCTCGTCGAGTCGGTCCCGATCGAGACCGCCCTCGATCACCCGGACGTCCGCGACGCGGCGGTCGTCTGGCCGGAGATGATCGATCGCGCGAAGAAGACGATCGAATTCGAGGAGTTCTACGCGAGCGACGTCGAGGCCGGGCCGAGCGCGCTCACGCCGACGCTCGACGCCATCGATCGCGCCGTGAAGCGGGGCGTGAAGGTGCGCTTCCTCGCCGACTCCGTGATGGCGCCGAAGTACCCGGCCACGCTCGACCGCCTCCGCGGCATGGGCGTCGAGGTCCGAATCCTCGAGTGCAAGCCGCGCTACGGCGGCGTCCAGCACGCGAAGTTCATCGTCGTCGACACGAGCGAGTCGTTCGTCGGCAGCCAGAACTTCGACTGGCGCGCGCTGCAGCACATCCAGGAGATCGGCGTCCTCGTGCGATCGAAGAGCGTGGCCGGAGGGCTCGTCGACATCTTCGACACCGACTGGGCGCTCGCCGATCCGAGCACGCCGTCGACCACGCGCGTGCACGCGCATCCGACGCCCTCGGGCCTCTACGCCTCCCCTGCGGACTGGCTGCCCGATCCGTGCATCGGCGACCTCGCGCAGCTCGTCTCGATGATCGACGGCGCGAAGACCTCGCTCTCGCTGCAGGTCCTCACCTACTCCACGAAGATGCGCGACAAGAGCGAGTTCACCACGCTCGACAGCTCGCTACGCCGTGCCGCCGCGCGCGGGGTGAAGCTGCGCGTCCTCGTGTCGAGCTGGGGCGTCAAGCCGGGCACCCACGAGCTCGCGTCCGTGCAGGCGCTCTCGAAGGTGCCGAACGTGGAGGTGAAGTTCCTCACCGTCCCGCCATGGTCGGGCGGCGAGATCCCTTTCGCGCGCGTCACCCACGCGAAGTTCCTGATCGTCGATCAGGACACGGCGTGGATCGGAACGAGCAACTGGGAAGGCGACTACTTCCTCAAGACGCGCAACGTCGCGATCGTGACCGACTCGAAGAACGTGGTGCCGAAGCTCGCGCGCATCTTCGAGGACGACTGGGCGCCGACCTACTCGCAGCCCGTGCCGGCGCCCCGGGACGTCAAAGACGAGCCCGCAGCTCCACCATCAGACAGCGGTCCTGCACCACCGTGATTCCCGCCGCGGAGAGCTTCTCCGCGAACGCATCGTCCCGGATGGCGAGCTGCAGCCACACCGACTTCGGCTTCGCGGCGAGGATGTCGTCGAGGTGGTGCTTCAGATCTTTCGCGCGGCGGAAGACGTTCACCATGTCGATCGGCGGCGGGACCTCGCTCACCTGCCGGTAGACCTTCTGGCCGAGGATCTCCGTCGCCTCCGGATAGTAGACCGGCACGGGGATGATCTCGTAGCCGCGCTCCTGCGCGTACTTCGGCACGTAATAGGCCGGTTGATCCTCCGCCGCCTCGGTCTTGATCCCGAGGACGGCGATGCGTTTCGTGGTCTTCAGCAATTCGGAAATCGAGTTCGCGTCGCTAATGATCATTATGCCTGGTCGAGCTGCGCGAGGATCTCACTCGCCTTGCCCCGGAGCTTGTGCTCGTAAAGGTGCGTCATCGGCGTGTCCTCGAGATTGATCTCGATCGTAACCGCCCCGTTCTGCACCGCAATACGCGGCAGCTCTGCGGCCGGATAAACGACGGCGGACGTGCCGATGCTCACCAGGAGGTCGCACTGCTCCAGCGCCTCGCGCGCCTTCCGGACCACGCGATGATCGAGCTGATCCTCGAACCATACGATGTCCGGACGCCAGTAGCCGCCGCAATCGTGCTTTCGCGGCGACATCGGGCTCGTCATGTCGGGGCGTACGATGTTGCAGTCGTCGCAGCGGACGCGCCACAGGCTCCCGTGGAGCTCTGCCTCGACCTCCGCGCCGGCGCGCTGGTGCATGCCGTCGATGTTCTGCGTCACGATCTTCGTCTTCGGCTGGCGCTCCTGGATGGCGGCGAGGAGGCGATGCCCGGGGTTCGGCTCCTTCGACGCGACCATCTCGCGCCGCTTGTCGTGAAAGTCCCAGACCTTCTCGGGATCGCGCTCGAACGCGCGCTGGCACGCGTAGTCCTCGTAGTTGTACTGCCCCCAGATGCCGCCCGCGCCGCGGTATGTCGGGATGCCGCTCTCCGCCGACATGCCGGCGCCCGTGAAGAAGACGATGCGCTCGAAGTCCCGGAGACGGAGCTTCGGGGGCTTGGTGGTGGTCGTGGTCGTCATGAGTTCCTCGGAAAGAGTCCAACTCACTCTAACCCTGGAACGGGGAGACGCAAGGGAAAGCCCGCTCCTCTCGAGACGATCTCGATCAGAGGTGACGGCGGAAGACGACCGTACGTCGCTTGTCCTTCGGGGGGAGCTTCGTCTTCGCCGGCGGCACGAGGGTCACGCGGTCGAGCGGCCTCAGCGGGACGACGTGCGGCGGCCCGCTCGCGTCGAGGCTCCAGCTCACCTCCGGCGCCTCCGCGAGCGGGATGGCCCATGGCTCCACCGGCGCGAGGGTCACGGCGACGATGGCGTCCTCGTTCGCACGACCGAGCACCTCGGCGCCCTTCTCCAGCTCCGTCATCGCCTCGATCGTGGTCGGCTCGAAGCCCTCGCGGTGGAGCGCGCGCGCGAGCGTGATCATCTGGGTCGCGCGCTTGAGCGCCTGCGGCTCCGACACGTTCTGCAGACCGAAGAGCCAGAAGGGCGTCTTCGCGCGCGCGAGGCCGGCGACGCTGTCCGCGCCTTCCACCTTCCACCGCTGCGGTCCCGAGAACACGCAGAGGCTCGCGGTCGAGTCGTTCAAGGGTGGATCGCAGAACGAGAAGACGCCTTCCGCCGCGTCCGACACGAGCGTGCCCGCCTTCTCGACGGAGAGCACCGCGATGCGGGCGTCCTTGTCCTTGTCTTGATCCTCCAGCCCCACCGAGATCAGCGACTCGGGGATGGCGCTCGCGACGAGGAGCTGCTTCGCGATCCAGTTTCGATCCGTCGCCGGGACGGACATGGTCGTGATGCGGAGGCGCGCCTTGTCGGCCGCTTCGCGCACGCCCCAGAGCCCGCCCACGCGCACCGCCGGCGCAAAGAGGATCGTGAGCTCGCTCTTTCCCTCGCGCTGCGCGACCGCGGTCGTGGCGGTCGACGTGCACCACGCGATCGTCCCCGTGGCGGGCCCGATCGCGAGATTGCCGCCTTTGAGGCGAACGCTCGTCTTCGCGGCGCCGCTCTCGTCGACGAGGAGCGTGCACGTATTGGCCGGTATTTCGATGACGCCAAATGGCAATTCGGGCCCCACGCTCCCCGCGACCGTGAATCCGGCCTGCTTCAGGGGCGCGCGCTCCTTCTTTTCGAGCCAGTTCGCGTCGGGCGTGAGCGTGAGCCATTTCTTGGCGTCGATCCAGCCGTCGAGCGAATTCTCCGCGCAGCTCTGATCGGTATATCCCTGCGCCCCGACCTTGAATGGCAAGAAGTAGAAGGCGCGCGAGCCGCCCAGCGAGGCCGCGTCCTGACGGAGCAGCACGAGGCCGTCCGCTCGCTTGTCGGTCGTGACCGTGACCTTGCCTGGCTCGCACAAGCAAGTAAGGACCGAGCCATCGCCCTCGACGAAGCCGCCCGTATACGCGACCTTGAGACGCGCGGGCTTCGCGGTGGCGGCGATCACGCATCCCGCCTCCACGTCGGCCTCGACCTTGGTCGTATCGCCGCGGCTCGACGTCTCGATGAGCGTGAAGCCCTTGCTGACGAACGGCTCCGCCGCGCGCTGAAGTCCTTCGGTGCGCTTCGTCTCCTTGCGCACGCTGCCCGCGATGACGGCGAGCGCGCAGAGCACGACCACGCCGACGGCGCCGAGCTTCAGTCGCCGCACGAGCCGGGCCCGGGCCGCGACGCGATGCGCGGCGGCGTTCTCGTTCGCGCGTATCGCCTTCGCCTCCTCGTCTTCACGCTTCGTGCGCTCGTGCTCGGGGTGGCGCCCGTGGAGCACCGAGATCGCGCGCTCCACCTCGGAGAGCTCCGGCGTCGAATTCCGATTCGGATTTCGCTTCGATTCCGGAGGCGGGTCGGGCGGCGGAGGAGGCAAGCTCCTTCATCGTCGCTCCGCCCGTCCCCGCACGCCAGTTTCCGTCCGGCGCCGCGAGCCGTGAGGCTAGGCCCCGCGCGCGACCCAGCGAGCGCCGCGGCTGTTCTGCGCCTGCGTGATCGGCTGGTGGCCCTCGGCCTCGATCGCGTCATGCTCGTCCGAGTCGTCGGGCGGCAAGCTCCCGTCTTCACCGAGGACGATGAAGGGGCCGCCGTCTTCCTCGTCGACGACCTCGTCGCGAGCGGTCTCGGACTGGGACTCACCGGTGGTCGCCGACCCGATGTATTCCTCACCGAAGTACTCGGCGTCGCCCGCAGAAGAGGTGTGGCCCGGCTCGGAGCTCGCGAGGTCCGGCAGGAACGCGTTGCCGTCGTCCGCCCGGCCCGGACGCCCATCGAGGTGTCGTTTGGCTTTCATGGTGCGCGCCCAGGTGCAAGCGAGGGGCCCTTCTGCGCCCGAACCTGAGCCATGAATTTCGCGGATATTCTTGGAGGTTTCCCGCGACGCTCGGAGACGCCTCTCCGGTTGGTCGCACTTCGTCACGCCACAGACGTACCCTCTGCGCATGGCGCGTTTTCTGCTCGTCGCCCTCGCCGCCTGCGCTCCCACGACCGCAGCCATCACCCGTGAGCCGCCGGCGCCGCCGCCGAGCGCGGTCGTCGCGGAGCCGGAGGCGCCGCCGCCGCTCCGCGCGGCGGACGACCCGCACAAGCTGCACGCCGACGCCCGCGCGAAGGCGGCCAAGGCGGCCGAGGCCGGCGACCTCGAGGCGGCCGCCTCCGCGATGGTCGCGGTGATGCCCACGCTCGCGAAGCATCCCGAGCTCCAGGACGAGTTCTGGGCGCACAACGCGATGATGATGATCCGCGCGGGCCAGGGCGATCCGGCGGCCGCGCTGGCGGAGAACGATCAGGCGACGCTCGCGGCGGAGCGCGGCACCTGGTCGACGCCGGAGCAGCGGAAGGAGCTCGCCTTCCAGAAGGACCGCTGGCACCGCGCGTACCTGACGCGCATGCTCGCGGAGTCACGCACGGGCTCGACGAGGACCGCCCTCGTTCAGTACGCGGAGTCCGCGCTCGCCGATTATCGTCCGAAGGGATTCCCGGACTCGATCGCGATCCTCGACGCCTACTTCGCGGCGCTCGACGGCAAGCGCGACGCGGCGCTCGCGGCGGCGAAGAAGGTCGACGTCTCGAAGAACGACGACATCGAGGACCTCTATCTCGTGAGCGTCGGACTCGATGCCGGCGGCGACCACGCCGGCGCCGAAGCGGTGCGAAAGCAGATGCGAGCGACCAAGCCAGGCAGCGTGGCGCGCGCGATCATGGTGCGCTGGATCGACCTCGACGCGAAGAACGCGGGCTTCACCCCGTGGCACGCAAAGCCGTGACGTGGAACGCGTCGTCGACGGCGCCGACGAGGACTCCCGCGACCCGCGCCGCCTCGTCGAGACGCGCGTCGTTCGACTCCCGCCCCGGCCACTCGAGCGCGATCCGACCCCGGCGATAGCGCACCGTCACGTCGTCGTGCTGGCGAAAGCCGACGAGCGCGCGACGCGCGGCGCCGTCGAGCACGCGATCGGCCAGCCCCTCGTGGGTCTCGTTGACCACCAGCGACACGCCCTCGAAGCGCGCCGTGAACGACCCGAGCAATCGCTCGCGCGGCCGACCCGTGATGCGCGTGCGCGCGCCCGCCTCCACACCCACCGCGGTGAGCTCGTAGACGACGTGCTCCGTGACCCAGCGCACGCCGGGTGACGTCCGATTCGGCCACTCGCCGCGCGCGGGGAAATACTCGCGGCCGCGCCTCGCGGCGTACGTCTCCCAGTTGTCCTCGATGTACTCCCGTTCGCGGTTCGTCATCACCCAGAAGACGACGAACCCGAGAATGACGAGCGGAGTCAACGCGGCGAAGAACAGCCCGCCGAAGAGGTCGTAGCCCACGAAGGAAGCTTATTCCTTCGCGCCGAGAATGAAATCGATGCGGTCCTGGATGACCTTCTGCTGGTCGAAGTTGCAGTGACCGCCGGGGAGCGTGTCTTCCTTCGTGAACTGGATGCCGGCGCTCGAGTAGGCGGCGGTCGCCTGCTGGTAGCTCTCCGGCCAGATCGTGTCGCCGGTCGTGATCTCGAAGTGGAGGCGGAAGTTCTTCTTCATCGCGTCGTCGGGCGCGAAATTCACGCGCGGCGCGGCCATTCCACACTGGAGGAAGGCGCCGCCCTTGTAGCCCTTCCCGAACGTGGGGATGAAGTGAGAGGAGAGGAAGCCGCCACCGGACGACTGGCCCGAGAAGAGGACGCGCGTGAGGTCGATGTCGTACTTCGGAAAGAGGTCCTGCCGGATGAGGTCCTCGAGCTTCTTCGCCGCCGCGACCTGATCGCCTTCGTTCCAGCCCTGCCCGTTCGGCGCGAGCACCGACACCGGGATGAGGTTCTTCTGCTGCGAGACCGTCGCCATCATGCCGACGAACTTGTCATAGTTGCTCGCGGTGCTGCCGTGGAGGAGCACGAGGAGGCCGTGCGGCCCCGCCGACGCGGGCGCGTTGATCTGGTAGCTGAGCCCGCCCGTCGACTTCAGCGTCGTGAAGCCGGTCGCGCCGCCGGTGCCCTTCGTCGACTCGATCGCGGGCGCGCCCGGCGCGGTCGGTGCGCCCGGCGCGTTCGCGCCCGTGGTGGAGGACGGGATGGTGGTGGACGTGGAGCTCGTGACGTCGTCCTCGTCGTCCTCGTCGTCCGCGCTCGAGTCGTCGTCGTCGTCGGCCGCTTCGGACGTCGGCTTCGACTTCTTCTTCTTCGACTTCGCGGGCGCGTTCGAGGGCACCTGCTCGACGGCGCAGGCGGTCACCGAGACGGACACGGAGGCGACGACGGCGAGGAAGAGGAGGCGTGCGAGCACCTGAAAAAGCTGAAGGGGAATGCGGCCATGATCAATGCGAGCACCCGCGATTTCATGCCGATAGCGCCTGCGTGAGAATCATCCGCCGAGGGCGGCCAGGCTTCGCCCGTGACGTCGAAAAAGTCCGCCCCGCGTCGAGCGAGCCTGGACCAATTGATCCACCACGCTAGGCGGTCGCGACGACGAGCATCCGAGAAGGCATCCGCACGCTGCGCACCACGCGCGCGTCGCGGAAGCCCGCCTCGGAGAGCCACGTCACGTAGTCGCTGCCGCGAAAGCAGGTCGACGTGGACGTGATTCGAAAATAGAGCGCGAACGCGTCGCCCGCGGCGTCGGCCGGCGCGTCGTCCTCGGGCGTCTCGATCTCGAAGATCCCGACGTGGCCGCCCTTCTTCATCGCGGGGAGGAGGCGCTTCAGGGTGGCCACGTTCTGGTCCGCGGGGAAGTGATGCAGGATGTTGCAGAGGAGCGCTACATCGATATCGGCGCCGAGCTCGTCCTTGCGGAGATCCCACTCCTGGTGCGTGACGAGGTCGTCGTAGCCGTGCCTCCTCGCGATCGCCCGGGCGGTGGCGAGCGCCTCGGGCCGATCGAGCACCGTCGAGCGAAGGCCCGCGTGCTTGCGACAGAGCTCGGCGCCGACCCAGCCATGCGCCCCGGCGATGTCGACGCACTTCGTCGCGCCGCGAGGGACCGGAAGGTGATCGACGACGAACCACGAGAAGGCGCGTGCGTTCTCGAACATGGCCGCCTGGTAGGCCGCCCATTCCTTCTTCGTGTGGAGGTCGTGGAAATCGATCCCCTTGCCGCTCGCGAGCACGGAGTCGAGCTTCTCCACCATCTGCCATTGCGGCGGCCCGTAGCTCACGAAGTCCGAATAGGGCTCGCGGGCGGTGGGACCGAAATGCTTCCGGGCGATGGCGGAGAGCTCCCACGTGCCGCCGGAGAGGACGACGTAGCCCATCGCGCGGAGGACGCGCAGCACGAGCCGCAGACACTCCGCGTCCACGGAGAGCTCGCGCGCGAGCGCCTCCGCGGAGGCGCCGCCCCTCCCGAGCCGCTCGAACACGCCGGCGTTGTTGGCCGCCATCAGGGCGCGCGCCTGCATGGGACCGAGCACCGTATCCAGGATGGGCAACGGCACCTGACCGAGCCGAAACGCCAACCACTCCCCCACGTTCGTCGCCACCGATCCGTACCGCATGATGCCGCCTCTACGTTCGAGTTGCCGACCCGGATCTCTGATGGTAAATCAGAAACCTGACCTTGAGTCAGCTTTCCGAACGAGCGCAACGGGCCGCCAGGAAGCGAGCCGCGCAGCAGGCGGAGCTCGTCGCCGCTGCGCGCCGCGTGCTCGCGCGTGAGGGCATCGGCGGGCTCACCATCGAAGGGGTCGCGCGCGAGGCGGACGTGTCGAAGCCCGCGGTGCACTACTACTTCGCGACGAAGGAGGCGCTCGCGGCGGCGGTCGTGGTCGACGTAGGGCTCGAGGAGATCGCGCTCTACGAGGCGGCCTCGGCGAAGGCGAGGACGTTCGCGGAGGCGTGTGACGCGTGCATCGCGGCGTTCGTCGCCCGCTACGAGGACGACTTCGCGAGCTTCCGCGCGCACTACGTCTGGTCGCAGGTCTTCCGCAGTCGCGACCCGCAGCTCGCCGTCATTCCGAAGCAGGCCGGCAAGCTGATCGAGCGCCTCGAGGCCCTCGCCCGCGCCGACGTCGCGAAGAAGCGCCTCCCGAGGACGACCTCACCGCGCGCGCTCGTGAACGTGGTGGCCGCGCTGGCGGCCGGGCTCCTCGCCCGCGCCACGCTCCTCGAGGCGAGCGGTGCCCCGAGCGTCGTCACCCTCCGCGAGGTCGCCGCCGAGGCGCGCCGCGTGATGGCCCGCGCGCTCGCCTGAGGGGAGCCGAAGCGCGACTCGTGGGAATTCGTTCCGTGAACGTTTCTTGAAGATTCCTTAATGTGAGCCCCCGTGCCGCGGTTACGAGCATCCGAAAAACACGGATGACGGCTCGTAGGAGGGAAGGAAGCGGCTCTTCACACGGTTCGCCAAAGTGCTTTAATGCGCCCACGCGTGGTAACCCTGTGAGACGCATGCAACCACCCCGCAGCCCATCGCCGGAGAGCGCTCGCCAGAGCCGCCCGTCGCTGCTGCGGGTGGTGCAGCTCGCGCTGGTCGCCATCGTCACGCTCGTCGCGGCCGGCCTCCTCGGTCCCGGAACGAGCGAGACGAGCGTGGGCCTCGCGGTCGACGGCGTCTCTGCCGTGTCCTCGCGGTGGGCCTCGCCGCCCGCCCCCGTGGGCGCGCCGGCCTTCAAGGAGAGCGCACCCAGCGAGGGGCTCGAGCAGTACGCCCTCGAGGCCGACCTCGACGATGACGACATCGACGGCGATCGCGAGCTCGCGGCCGTCGGCCACGACGTCGTCGCCGCGACCAGCATGCGCTCCCCGCTCGCGTCGCGCCCCGCGTCGCGCGCCGAGCCGAGGCCCGATCCATCGCGCTTTGCGATCGGCCATGGCTTCGCACGCGGTCCTCCCGCCTGACCGTTCGCGGCAGAGGACTCCATTGCTCCGGCGCGCAGGCGCGGGGCGCCACCATTTTTCCGAACGGTCACGATGCACCGATTTCTACTCTCCGTGCTCATGCTCGGCACCCTCGCGCCGGTCGCGACGGGCTGCCACCACCCGTCCCACGCCGCCGAAGAGGAAGCGAAATACCAGGCGACGACCCCTCTCCGGAAGGACACCGAGCTCACGAAGGAATACGTGGCGCAGATCCGCGCCATTCAGCACATCGAGCTACGCGCCCTCGAGAAGGGCTATCTGCAAGGCGTCTTCGTCGACGAGGGGCAGACGGTCAAGGCCGGCAGCCGCCTGTTCCAGATCATGCCGATGATCTACCAGGCGGAGGTCCAGAAGGCGCAGGCCGAGGCGGACCTGTCGGAGATCGAGCTGAACAACACGAAGCTCCTTGCCGACAAGAACGTCGTCTCTCCCAACGAGCTCTCGCTGAGCAATGCGAAGTTCAACAAGGCGAAGGCGGAGGTCGCGCTCGCCACGACGCACAAGTCGCTGACGGGCATCAGCGCTCCGTTCGACGGCATCGTCGGCCGCTTCCACGTCCGTCTGGGCAGCCTCGTGTCGGAGGGCGATCTCCTCACGACCCTGTCCGACAACCGCACCGTGTGGGTCTACTTCAACGTCAGCGAAGCCGAATATCTCTCATACAAGGCGCGCGTCGGTGACGACAAGACCCCCACGCCGGTGAAGCTCATGATGGCAAACGGGCAGATCTTCGATCAGCCCGGCAAGGTCGAGACGATCGAGGCCGACTTCAACAACGGCACCGGCAACCTCGCCTTCCGCGCCACCTTCCCGAATCCGAAGGGCCTCCTGCGCCACGGTGAGACCGGCAAGATCCTCATGACCTCGCCGATCAAGAACGCGCTGGTCATTCCGCAGAAGGCGACCTTCGACGTCCTCGATCGGAAGTTCGTTTACGTCGTCGACGAGAAGGGCGTCGTGCACTCGAAGCCCATCACGGTGGCGGCGGAGCTGCCGCACGTGTTCGTCGTCGACAGCGGCCTCGATGAAAAGGACAAGGTCCTCATCGACGGCATTCGCAAAGTGAGAGACGGCTCGACGGTCGCGATCGACTTCAAGCCGCCGCCCGAGGTGCTCGGGCACCTCGACGTCCCCGCCGAATAACGCGCTCGGGAGACACCAGATGCTCACGACGAAGTTCATGCGTCGCCCGGTGCTGGCGATCATCATGTCGCTCATGCTCGTGTTCCTTGGCCTCCTGGCCATGCGAACGCGCCCCGTCGCGCAGTTCCCGGAGATCTCTCCGCCCCGCGTGATGGTCTCGCTCACCTTCCCCGGCGCGAGCGCGGACGTCCTCGTCCAGTCGTCGCTCATCACCCTGGAGCGCTCGATCAACGGCGTCCCCGGCATGAGCTACATGATCTCGGACGCGACCAGCGCCGGCGAGGCCGTCATCCAGGTCGTCTTCGAGCTCGACGCAGACCCGAATCAAGCGGTCGTCAACGTCAAGAATCGCATCGACCAGGTGATCAATCGACTGCCGGCGCTCGTACAGCTCGAGGGCGTCATCATCAATCGCGTGCAGCCCAGCATGCTGATGTACGTCAATCTCTATTCCAACGAGAAGACGGCGGATCAGAAGTTCCTCTACAACTTCGCCAACGCGAACCTCCTGCCAGAGCTCTCGCGCGTGAATGGCATCTCCCAGACGCGCATCCTCGGCTCGCGCCAGTACGCGATGCGCGTGTGGCTGAATCCCGACAAGATGCGGGCCTACAGCGTCTCGACCGAGGACGTGATGAAGGCCATCTCCGAGCAGAGCGTGATCGGCAGCCCCGGGCGCCTCGGACAGGCGACCGGCATGAAGGCCCAATCGCTCGAATACGTGCTCACGTATCAGGGCCGATTCAACAAGCCGGAGCAATACGAGAAGATCATCATTCGCGCGAACGACGACGGCGAGATGCTGCGCCTGCGCGACATCGCCACCATCGAGCTCGGCAGCGAGTTCTTCGATATCTACTCGAACCTCGACGGCAAGCCCTCCGCCGCGATCGTGCTCAAGCAGACCCCTGGCAGCAACGCCAACGAGGTCATCGCGGAGGTGAAGGCCAAGCTCACGGAGCTGAAGCGCACCACGTTCCCCGCGGGCATGGACTACGACATCAACTACGACGTCTCGAGCTTCCTCGATGCGTCGATCGAGAAGGTCCTCCATACCCTCGCGGAGGCCTTCGTCCTCGTCGCGCTCGTGGTCTTCGTGTTCCTCGGCGACTGGCGATCGACGCTCATCCCCATCCTGGCCGTCCCGGTGTCGCTCGTGGGCACGTTCGTGTTCATGCAGATCTTCGGGATCACGATCAACCTGATCACGCTCTTCGCGCTCGTCCTCTCCATCGGCATCGTCGTCGACAACGCCATCGTCGTCGTGGAGGCGGTGCACGTGAAGATGCACGAGGGCATGTCGCCCTTCAACGCGACCCACAAGGTGCTCGAGGAGATCACCGGCGCCGTTGTCGCCATCACGCTCATGATGACGGCCGTGTTCATCCCCGTCGCGTTCATGACGGGTCCGGTCGGCATCTTCTATCGCCAGTTCGCGATCACCATGGCGGCCGCGATCGTCCTCTCCGGCGTCGTCGCGCTCACGCTCACTCCCGTCCTCTGCGCGATGATCCTCAAGAACACGCACGGCAAGAAGCGCCGGACGCCGCTCGGCCTCGCGCTCGACGCCTTCAACCGCGTCTTCGACCGGGGAACGGGCATCTACACCGCGTTCCTTCGCAAGATCGTGAATCGCCGCCTCATCACGTTCGCGATGCTCGTGGCCTTCTCGTTCGGCGTGTTCCACCTCAATCGTATCGTCCCCGCCGGCTTCGTCCCCAACGAGGACCAGGGGCAGATCTACGCCATCATCCAGACGCCTCCGGGCACGACCCTCGAGCGCACGAACGACGTCTCGCGAGAGCTGCAAGGCATCGCCAAGAAGGTCGAGGGCGTGGAGTCGGTATCTTCCCTCGCCGGCTACGAGATCCTCACCGAGGGTCGCGGCTCGAACGCCGGCACGTGCCTCATCAACCTCAAGCCCTGGCACGACCGCACGCGGAACGTGAACCAGATCATCGAGGAGCTCGAGGTGAAGGCGAAGGACATCGGCGCCGTGGTCGAGTTCTTCGAGCCCCCCGCGGTGCCCGGCTACGGCGCCGCGAGCGGCTTCTCCCTCCGTCTCCTCGATAAGAACAACGAGACCGATTATCAGGAGTTCGACAAGGTCCAGAAGGAGCTCATGGACCAGCTCCGCAAGCGAAAGGAGCTCACCGGGCTCTTCTCCTTCTTCGCGGCCGACTATCCGCAATACGAGCTCGTGGTCGACAACGAGCTCGCGATGCAGAAGGGCGTATCCATCAAGGCGGCGATGGACAACCTGAACATCATGGTGGGCAGCACCTACGAACAGGGCTTCATCCGCTTCAGCAACTTCTTCAAGGTCTACACGCAGGCGGCGCCCGAGTTCCGCCGCTTCCCGTCGGACGTCCTCAACATGTACGTGAAGAACGACAAGGGCGAGATGGTCCCTTATTCGGCCTTCATGACGATGAAGAAGTCGCAAGGTCCGAACGAGATCACGCGCTTCAACATGTACAACTCGGCCGCCATCAAGGGCGCCCCCGCAAAGGGGTATACGAGCGGCGACGCCATCAACGCCGTACGCGAGGTGGCCGCGAAGACCCTCCCCCGCGGCTACGACATCGCCTGGGAAGGCCTCTCCTACGACGAGGCGCGGCGCGGAAACGAGGCCGTCTACATCTTCCTCATCGTCCTCGTGTTCGTCTACATGGTGCTCGCCGCGCAGTACGAGAGCTTCCTCTTGCCGCTCGCGGTCATCCTCTCGCTGCCCGCCGGCGTCTTCGGCTCGTTCCTCCTCGTGAAATTCACGGGGGTGGCGAACGACATCTTCGCGCAGGTAGGGCTCGTCATGCTCGTCGGCCTGCTCGGCAAGAACGCCGTCCTCATCGTGGAGTTCGCCGTCCAGCAGCATCGCGCGGGCGCCACCGTCTACGAGGCCGCCATCCAGGGCGCAAAGGAGCGATTCCGACCCATCCTCATGACGAGCTTCGCGTTCATCGCCGGCCTCGTTCCGCTCGTCGTCGCCACCGGCCCCGGCGCGGTCGGCAATCGCACGATCGGCGCCTCGGCGCTCGGCGGCATGCTGTTCGGCACGATCTTCGGCGTCATCATCGTGCCCGGCCTCTACTTCGTCTTCGGGACGCTCTCCGAAGGCCGAAGTCTGATTCGCGACGAGAACGACAAGCCACTCAGCGAGGCGAGCCATGTCTAGGTGGCGAGCTCTGCTCTCGGCCGCCGCGGTCGTGGTGCTCGACGCGGCCTGCGTACCATCGCTGGAAGGAAACGAGCCGCGCGAGGCGAAACACGAGGTGCCAGACTCCTTCGCCGGCGGCTCGGTGGCGGGGAGCACGGGCCCGAGCGTGGCCCAGCAGAAGTGGACCGAGTTCTTCACCAGCCCGGGGCTGCGCGCCCTCATCGACACCGCGCTACAGAACAACCAGGAGCTCAACATCCGGCTCCAGGAGATCATCATCGCGCAGAACGAGGTCTCGGCCCGCCGAGGCGAGTACCTGCCGAAGGTGAGCGGCGGCGCGGGTGTCGGCATCGAGAAGCCGGGCCACACGAGCCAGGGTGTGAGCGACGAGCGGCACGGCCTGCCGGACAATCTGGGCAATTTCCAGTTCGGGCTCACGGGGTCCTGGGAGATCGATATCTGGAAGAAGCTCCGGAACGCGGCGGGGGCCGCCGATCTCCGGTATCGGGCCACGATCGAGGCGCGAAACTTCCTCACCACGCAGATCATCGCGGAGCTGGCGCGGAGCTATTACGAGCTCATCGCGCTCGACACCGAGATCGAGATCATCAAGCGCAACATCGATATCCAGACGAGCGCCCTCGAGGTGGTGAAGCTCGAGAAGCTCGCCGCGCGCGTCACCGAGCTCGCCGTCCAGCGGTTCGAGGCGGAGGTGCTGAAGAACCGGAGTCGCCTCTACGACGTGGAGCAGGAGAAGGTCCAGACCGAGAACCGGATCAACTTCCTCGTCGGTCGTTATCCGCAGGCCATCGAGCGCAACGTCGACGAGTTCAAGACGCCGCTGCCCGAGAATCTGCAGTCGGGCCTCCCCTCGCAGCTCCTCGCCAATCGCCCGGACGTGCGCCAGGCGGAGCTCGAGCTCGAGGCGGCGAAGCTCGACGTGAAGGTCGCCAAGGCGGCCTTCTATCCTTCGCTCAGCATCGACGCCGAGGCGGGATATCGGTCCTTCAACGCGGCGCACATCATCAACACGCCCGAGTCGATGATGTACAACCTGGCCGGCAACCTGAGCGCGCCGCTCATCAATCGGGCCGGCATCACCGCGCAGTATCGCTCCGCGAACGCAAAGCAGCTCCAGGCCGTCTACGGCTACGAGAAGACGCTCCTCCAGGCCTTCACGGACGTCGCGAACCAGCTCGCGATGCTCGGGAATCTGCAGAAGGGTTACGAGCTCCTGCAGCAGCAGGTCGACAAGCTGGCGAGCGCGGTGGAGGTCTCGAACATCCTCTTTCGCGGCGCCCGCGCGGACTACATGGAAGTCCTCCTCACGCGTCGCGACTCCCTCGAGGCCCAGCTCGAGCTCATCGAGACGAAGAAGCGCCAGTTCCTCGCGATGGTGAACCTCTATCAGGCCCTCGGCGGTGGCTGGGGCAAGTGAGATGGGCCTCGCTGCGACCCGACCACGGGAGCCGGCCGGCGACGCCTCGCGACGATCGCGAGCGCGACGACGAGGCCCACGAGACCAAGAGCGGCGACCAGAGCGGCCAGGAGGATCCACGTGGGCAGAGCGACAAGCGAGCCTTCGCGGGGGACCGAGGCAGACTCCGGGTAGGCGAAGGAGGCGAAGGTCGACGCGAGGTCGCTCGTCGCCAGCCTGCTCGCCGGCGCCTTCGGCCCTTTCGCCGTGAAGCGCACGCGCGAGCCCTCGGTGAGATCGAACGGCACGCCGCTCCGGGGGGAGATCTTCGCTGCGCCCGAGAGGAGGGCGACGTCGATGCCATCATCGACGCGCGCGATGCGGGCCTGTGACCCGAGCGTGATCGAGCCCTCCGGCGTCATGACGGTCTGCTTCGCGCCACCGAGCGTCGTCACCACGACCGCGCCCCGCTCGAGGGAGAGCGAGCCGTCTGCGCCGCGACTCGCGCGGCTCGCGGGCAACACGACGAGGGAGGCGCTCGGTCGCGTCGCTCCCGGCGCAGTGTTGCGGATGACCCGGAGCTCGCTGCGCGGCGCCTCGAACACGGGCGTCTCGTTGCCGCGCGCTTCCGCGATCGGCGCCGGTGGCGGGATGGCGGTGGAGCCAGTCACGAGCGGAGGCGGCGCAGCGCTCGGCGCGGGCGGCTTCCCGCTCCGGTTCGAGCCGCGCCCTGCCGGACCGGTGCCAGGCCCTGTCGCCGTACCTCCGCCTGCACCGAATGGCATCCCGAAGAAGCCGCCGCCCCCACCGCCGGTCACCTCGTCGAGGCCTGGATTGCCTCGCGGCACGCCGTCTCCATCGGAGCCCTCGATCACGCTGCCGACGCCGCCGCAGTGCTGAGTCCGCGAGCCATAGGTGCGGTCGACCGCGCGAATCGCGGCGGGACGCCCATCGATGAGGACGCTCGGGCTCCCGGTCACGATGGTGAAGGCGTTGGTACCGCAGCACGCGTTGTGGATCCCGCGATCTCCGACGCGCGCCGCGGGGCGTCCGTCGATCGTCACCGTCGGGCTGCCCGAGACGATGGGTCCCGCCGCGGTGTGCGCGCAAGACGGACATCCATGCGCGTCGGATGGTGTCTGTGCCTTGTCGCCCACGCGGGCATAGCCGAGCGTGCTCACGGTCAGGAGCGCGATGGATCGCTTTGCATCGCCGCAGGTCACGGTCAGCTTGTTCCAGCCGACGGCGGAGAAGTGGCTGACGACGCGCTCGCCGACGGGAGGATCGAAGCGTCCGGTGCCGGACCACGCCGCTTGCTTCGAGATGTCCTTCTCGTCCTTCGTGCCCTTGTGCTCGATGCACCGGACACCGAAGGGCCAGCCCGTCACGAAGACCTGAGGGCTCTTCCCGGCAGGGTAGAGGATCTCGATCTCCGGGTCGGGCGCCGCCGGCTTCTCCAGGCGAAAGCGCCCCGTCATTCGCAGCATCGGGTGCGAGGTCTGCCACGAGCCATCGATGCGCAGCCTGCTTCCGTCCCGGACCACGGCGCCAGCCCAGTGCATCGAGTGGCCAGACGTCGTCGTGTCGCACACGAGATGGCCCGAGTCGAACGTGAAGGGACACGTGAACGGACTCCCGCCAGCGCTGAAGGTCATTCGAACCGTGTCGGAGGAAGGGACGGCGTCGCCACGCAATGGCTTCGTCATACCGACGTAAGGCGCCATCATCGACTCGACCTGCTTCAAGGGGCTCTGCACCGTCGCGAGCGTCATGTCACCGCTCCACTCGCCGTCGAGATCGTCGACCGCGATCGCCCCCGCGGCTCTCGCAGGCGGAGCCGCAAGAGCGGGCGTGACCGGCAGCTCGAGGAGCCAGGAAGCGGATGGGTCCTGCGAGACGCGACAAGCGTCCTGAGATGGGACTCCGTCGGAGCGCAGCGCGACGCCCACGAGCGCGGAGAACACGAGGATCGATCGCATCCGCATCCGGGTCGAGTGACGCAAGCGACGTGCCCCTGGACGTCGCGCGTCGAAGCGGCTCGGACATCGCCTGGGAGTCCGAGCGTGTTGCGCGCGGACGCAGGAACTGCGCGCATCCGCCTCCACGAAGAAGAAGGCTAAGGGCTCTCGAGCGAAGTCCGCACGTCCCAGAGCTCGGGGAAGAACACGCTGAGGAGCGCCTTCTCGAGGAAGGGAACGCCGGAGCTGCCGCCGGTGCCGCGCTTGAAGCCGATGACGCGCTTCACGGTCGTGACGTGGCGGAAGCGCCAGAGCTGGAAGCGCTCCTCGACGTCGATGAGCTTCTCGCACATGTCGTATTCGGACCAGTAGCGCGTCGTGTCTTCGTAGATGCGCTTGAAGACGGCGACGATCTCGCTGCTCCGCTCGTACGGCTGCGAGAAGTCACGGTCGATATGGCTCTTCGGGATGGCGTGCCCGTGGCGGGCGAGCCAGCGGAGGAACTCGTCGTAGAGGGAGGGCCGCTCGAGGCGCGCCTGCAGATCGGCATACACCGCCGGGCTGTTCTTGTGCGGCGCGAGGCTCTTCGCGTCCTTGTTGCCGAGCGCGAACTCGATGGCGCGGTACTGGAACGACTGGAAGCCGCTCGCGGGCCCGAGCGCGGGGCGGAACGTGAGGTACTCGTTCGGCGTCATCGTCTCGAGGACGCTCCACTGCTCGAAGAGCATCCGCTGGATCTGCCCGACGCGCGCGAGGACCTTGAAGCAGGGCTCGAGCTTGTCGTCCCTGACGCTCTCGATGGCGAGATCGAGCTCGTGGATCATGAGGCGCATCCAGAGCTCCGACGTCTGATGCTGGATGATGAAGAGCATCTCGTCGTGGCGCCCGGCGGTCGACCGCGGCTTCTGCGCGGTGAGGATCTGCTCGAGGCAGAGGTAGTCACCATACGTGGAGCCAGTCGCCAGGTTGACGTGGATCTCCGGCTCCATATCTCGTTTCGTCATGGCGGGGCGCACCTTGCCCCCGCGCGAAGCCCGCGTAAACACCGCTGTTCGCCCGACCGGGACGCGCGCCCAAATTCCCGATGCTCAGGGCCTCGTGAGCGCTGCAATCGAGACGATGTCGCCGCCGTTGTAGCGGCCGTGCTGCGACCCCTCGGCGCTGACCCAGCCCTGGAAATCGCCGGAGTCGTCGAGGATCTGGAGCAGCGCGAACGTGTGACCTCCGCCGGAGGAGATGCAGGTCGCGCCTGGCGACTGCGACTGGGTGACGACGCCACGCTCGTGGTTCCAGAACATCTTGCGACCGTCGACCGAAGGGTTCCCGGCGATGTACGCGTTCCACCACTTCTTCTTGTCGGGATCGGTGTTCGTCTTCACCTGGAGGCTCTCGTCCTCGGTGCAGCGCGCCCAGTCCGAGAAGCCGATCTTGTCCGTCGTCGACACGGTCTTCGCGTCGTACGCGTTCGAGAGATACGGCCCGGTGATGAGGCCCGACGCGGAGACCTGATCGATGCTCGCGCCCTCGTCGAGCGGCGCCCTCGAACCGAACGCGTAGCCGAGACGCGCGCCGTCGCTGCTGCTCGCCAGCATCATCTTCGTGAGGCCCGGGAGGTCGGCGGCGGACCAGCGCTCGACGTGATCGTTCCACGTCACGGTCACCTCGTTCGTGGCCGAGACCTCGAACGTGCCGATCGCGGTCTTCGGCGACGCGCCGCGCTCGAAGCCGAGCGGCGCCTTGACGACGCACGAGCGGAGGCAGCCCTTGGTGGTCGCGGTCGGGACCTTGTTCGTCGATGCGTCACCCTTGAACGACGACTGATCCCATTGCCAGTAGGCGATCGCGACGTTGCCGTCGCTGGAGAGCGAGTACTCCGCGAGGCGGACCCACGCCGCGTTCGGCTTCTGGTCGCTCATCATCGTCACGACGAAGCTGGTGCGACCCATGAGCGGGCCCGACGGGGGCAACGGCTCGGCGCTCGTCGCGCCATCGTCCTTCGGCGCCGGCGATCCGTCATCGGCAGGCGCGCCCTCGTTCTCTCCATCCGCGGAGGCGGCGGCCTTCGTGGGCGCGCCGTTCCGCGCAGGAGAAGACGACTTCGTCGGCGCGCCGTCCGCGAACGTGCAGCAAGGAAGAAAGAGGGAGAGTCCGAGTCCGAGAGCGACGGTGACGCGCACGCAAGGAGGACCGCGCCTCCCGCTCGACCTTGCAACGAATCGTCGCGGTCACGCTTCAGCCCCGATTTTCCAGGCGTTCGCGTGGTGGTCCGAACATGCCCCACGCGGGCGGCGGACTCGTCCTTCGGCGTCTCGCGCCGCGCTCAGCGGCGACCGTAGGGACCGGCGGGCGCGGGGGCGGCGACGCTGACGAACGTGCTGACCTTCGAGGGCATGCAGCCGGTGTTGCCGATGAGCTCGACCTTGTATGTACCGGCCGTGTTCGGGAGCTGGATCGACCGCTGGGTCGGGAAGGTCATCTTCACGATGCCCGCGGTCGAGACGAGCTGGCCATACCTGGTCACGATCATCAGCGCCGAACACGTGCCGCTGCCCGCGAAGTTGACCGTCACGTCGCGCGAGCCCGCCGCGCCGTTCATGGGCACGCTCGTCTTCGAGGGCGTCGCGGTGGTGAAGGAGCCGGTGACCTGCGCGGCCTGCGCCTTCAGCGCCGGGACGTTGGGCTTCACCGCCGGCATCGCTGTGCCGGTGCCGGCCGCGCGCGCCGACTTCGTGTACGTGCCCGGGACGTTCTGGATCGGGTTCGCGGACTTCTTCTTCTTCGCGCCGCCGCCGCCGCCGCCGCCACCGCCACCGCTGCCGCCGCCGAGGTCATCCTCGCCGATGCTCACGGAGCCATCCGTGTTGTGCTCTACCCACCAGACGCCGTTCTCGTCGGAGTAGACCTCCATCCAGCCGCCGCCGCCCATCGCGAAGGCGCCGAGGAAGTCCGACGGGCCGCCGCCACCCGCGCCGCCCGCGTCGGTCGTCCCGACGCAGACCGGGAAGCCGTCGGCGGTCGTCGAGCAGCCCACCTGCGCGCCCGGGAGCGCGTTCGCATCGCTCGACGCCGTCAGGGTCGAGAGGCCGAGGAGAGCAGCGAACGCAAAGGCGGAGAGGCTACGGGACATCATGGTGGCAGTTCCTTCTTCTTAGGGGTTCACGCGAGAGCTCCTTGCCCAGCGCGTGCTCGACCTTCGAGCAGGCCACATGCCACCCGGATTCCTCAATGATTTCGAGACCTGGAGCGCTGTGCTCACGCGTGCGCGAACGTGCGGGGCGCGTGCGGTCGCCCGTTCCCTTCGGAGCCTCCGCAGCCTCCACCGAGACGTGTCAGGTGCAGCCGCTTCCGGTGCAGGTCTTCTGGCAGGTGAGGCCGGAGCACGACTGCGCGCACTTGCCGCCGCCGCACGAGAAGGTGCAGACCGCGCCCGCCGTGCACGACTGCTTGCAGCCGCCGCCCGCGCAGGTGCCGTTGCACGTCGCGCCTGCGGCGCAGGCCTGCGTGCAGCCGCCGCCGGGGCAGTCCCAGTTGCAGTTGTTCCCGGCGGCGCAGGTCTGGTTGCCGCCGGTGGTGACGTGATTGCCGCCGGCGTGCAGGCCGCCCTGGGCCGAGGAGGCGGGGATGGCGGGGGTGGCGGGCTTGGCGGCAGCGGTGGTCGCGGCCGGCGTCGCCTTCACGCCCGGCGCGGGCGCGGTGATGGCGGGCGTCGCGGGCGTCGCCACGGGCGTCGCGCTCGCGTCCTCCGCCGCAGGTTTGTCGGCGGCGGGATGACTGCAACCGGTGAGGACGACGATGAAAAGAGACCCGAACGCGAGCTGATTCTTCTGCAAAGGCAAACCTCCGCGAGGCGGCCAGCAACGTGGATGCCAGGTGCGATCGCAGGGCCGTCGAGGCCCGAGCGCGATCATCGATGCGCACGATCCGTGAGCAGCCGCACCGTTTGCGCGGGTCAGGCGCGCGGTCGATCGGCGAGCGCGGCCTCGATGGCGTCGCGGAGCGCCGCGTTCTTGCACTCGACGCCGTCCTGGATGATCTCGGCGACGACGCGCTTCGCGCGAGCCTCGAACACCATGCCCGAGTCGGCGCGAAAGAGGAGCGCGTCGTAACGGTGCTTGCCGGACGACGCGTCGGTGAGCTTGCAGATCTCGAGGAAGCCGGCGCCGAAGCCCTCCTCGGCGAAGCGCTGGGCGGGCGGGACATCGCGTCCGTCGGCGCGCTTGCCCGCGATCCCGAGCTGGAGCTGATGAATGAGCTCGAGCTTCGCGAATTTCTTCGGCCGCACGACCTCCGCGCACGTGAGCACGAGCGCCTTCGCGCTCGCCTTCGCCTTCGCCTTCGCGCTCGCCTTCGCCTTCGTCGCGAGCGCGTCGCGAATGACGGCATGACGCTGCGCGAGTCGATCGAGCTCGGCGAAGATCTTCTGCTTCGGAATGCCGGCGCCGCCCGTCGACCGCTGGATGAGCCTCGCCAGCTCCGCCGACGGGAAGAGGTCGAGGAGCGGGAGGCCGACGGAGACGGGCTCGAGCTCGCGTCCGAGGGCCGAGACGATCGCCGCCGTCCGCCGCTCTTCGGGGATCGCGCGGATGCACTCGACGCACGCATCGAGGGCCTTCTGGCCTCCGATCGGGAGGAGCACGTCCCAGCGCGGCTCGATCGTGATCTTCGCGCGGACGAGCGCGAGGAAGACGGGCCAGCGACAGCTCGACGTGAGCGTCCAGTGGCTCTCCCCGGGCTCGCTCCCGCGTCGCTCCACCTGCGCGAGCAGCGCGTCGGCGAACGCCGGCGCCCACTTCTTTCCCTCGGCGCGGAGCCGCTCGAGGAGCGCGGTGTCCCACCAGTCGAAGAAGAGCTTCGTCGAGATGCCGTACGCCGTGCCCCAGCCGAGGCAGGCGTTCACCTCGCCGAACGCGCGCAGGCGCTCCTCGAGCGAGAGCGCCTGGACGATCGGCGCGGCCGCCTCCTCGCCGCCGGCCGCGACGCACTCGAGCACGGCGCGCCATAGCGGCTCCTTGCGCTTCTTCCCCTCGAGCGTGAAGGAGACCTTCTCTTCGAGGACGCCGCCGCGCGTCAGCCCGAGCCATCGCCGACGGATCGCGCCGGACGCCGGCACGAAGAAGCGATGCACGTCGAGGTTGCGATCGCCGAGCCGCGTGACGAGCTCGCGCTGCTCGCTCGTGAGGTCCTCCACGCGCGGGACCATTCGCACGTCGGGCCACTTCACCTTCTCGAAGGCGCGGCCGAGCGCGTCCTCGATCTCCTCGGCCGAGGAGCCCGGCGCGAGGATCTTCTTCACGTCTTTCTCGACCGCGGCAGCGAGTCCGGCCATGCGCGGCGATGAGACCAGCCGCGCGCACGGGAGACAACGCCTTCGGTCAGGTGTCGTCGTCGGGCGCGCTCGGCTCGGGCTCGAGGCGCTTGCCCTCGATCAGGCGCGCCGCACGCTCGCGTTCGATGCGTTCGCGATCCTTCTCCGCCTGCGTGCGCCCGTGCCGGATGCGATTGATCTCGGCCTGCTTTGCCTTCTCGGCGCGTGCCTTCTTCTTCCGGAAGCGGTTCAGGTTGACGACGTTGTCCGCCACGTCGCCCAGCGTATCACCGGAGGATCAGGACGGCGCGTGGAGCGAGGCGGGCGCGCGGCTCGGGCGGATGCTCCCCGCGCGGGGGGCGCGGCTCGGGCGAAGGTCGAGGCGCACGAGCGACTGGCCGGACAGCTCCGAGCTCGTCGCGAGACGGCTCGCGGCCTCGGCGTCGACCGGCTTCGACCAGAAGAAGCCCTGCGCATAGGAGCAGCCGAGGTTTTGCAGCAGCGCGAGCTCCGCTTCGGTCTCGACGCCCTCCGCGATGACCTCCATGCGGAGCGAGGAGGCGAGGTGGAGCACCGTCTTGACGATCGCGGCGCTCATCGGATCTTCGACGATGCGCGAGACGAACGAGCGATCGACCTTGAGCGCCTTGATCGGCATGCGCGTCAGGTAGCTGAGCGACGAGTATCCGGTGCCGAAGTCGTCGAGGTAGATGTCGACGCCGATCTCGGCCATCTGGCGGCACGTCTCGACCGCACGCGGATCCATGGTGGCGCTCTCGGTGAGCTCGAGGCGGATGGCGCTCGCGGGGATGCCGGCGGCGGCGATGGCGCTCCGCACCTCCTCGAGGAAGCCCGGCTGGGCGAACTGCTTGCTCGCGACGTTGAGCGCGATCGGCAGATCGATGCCGCGGTCGCGCCAGATGCGCGCCCGGCGGCACGCTTCGCGCAGCACCCAGCTCCCGATGGGAACGATGAGCCCGTTCTCCTCCGCGAGCGAGATGAACTCCTGCGGACCGACGAGGCCGCGCGTCGGGTGACGCCAGCGAATGAGGGCCTCGACGTGCTGCATCTTGCCCGTCGTGAGCGAGATCGCCGGCTGGTAGAAGAGCTCGAACTGGTTGTCCTCGATCGCGGTGCGGAGCTCGTTGTCGATGCGCCAGCGCTCGATGGCCGCCTCGTGGAGCGCGTCCGTGAAGACGTGGTAGCGGCCGCGTCCGGTGCCCTTCGCGCGATAGAGCGCGGTGTCGGCGTCCCGCAGGATGTCGGGCACGGAGGCGACGACCTCGCGGCAGACGCGGATGCCCACGCTGAGCCCCGGATGGATCACGTTGCCGTCGGCCTCGACGGGACGCGAGACCGTCTCGAGGATGCGCTCGGCGACGCGAACCGCGTCGGCCTCCGATGCGATGCCCTCGAGGACGACGATGAACTCGTCGCCGCCGAGGCGCGCCACGTGTCCCTCGAAGCTGTCGTTCGGACCGACCGTGGACACGCTCGCGAGGAGCCGCTCCGCGACCTCCCTCAGGAGCAGGTCCCCGACCGCGTGACCGAGGCTGTCGTTGATCACCTTGAAGCGATCGAGGTCGATGAACATGACCGCGAAGCCGAAGCCGTGCGGGTCCGCCTTCGCCTGCTCCTGGCGCGCGACGCTCTTCTCGAGCCGGCGCGTGATCCACGCCCGGTTGGGGAGGCCCGTGAGCGCGTCGTGATCGGCCGCGTGGCGGAGCTGCGCCTCGGCGACCTTGCGGTTCGTGATGTCGGACTGCGAGCCCGCCGCGCGCAGCGGGACGCCGCTCGGGCTTCGCCGGAGCGCGCCGCGGCAGAGCATCCATCGGTAGTGGCCGTCCGCGTGCCGCGCCCGGTACTCGAGCGAGATCTGCTCGACCGCTCCCGTGCCGAGCTGGCCGAACACGGCGCGCAGCGCGCCAGCGTCGTCCGGATGCACGAGCTCGTACCAGCGATCCATCGTCGCGATCGTCGCGTCGCGCGAGGGCAGGCCGAGCAGCGAGCTCCACCGCGGGGCGAAGAAGGCCTCGTTCGTCTCGAGGTTCCACTCCCAGAGACCGTCGTTGGCGCTCGTCGAGGCGAGGGCGTAGCGCGCCTCGCTCTCCGCGAGCTGGCGGGTCTGCTCCTCGACCATGCTCCGGAGTTGTTCGAGCTTCAGATGCGCGTGGCGCGCGAGGTGCCATTTCTCGGAGAGCGCGCAGGCGAGCTGGCAGACCTCCGCTGAATCGAACGGCTTGCGGAGGAGGAGGAGGCGGTCGTTGACACCGAGCTCGCGCAGGATGTCCTCCCACGAGTAATCCGAATAGGCGGTGCAGATCACGCACTGGAGCTCCGGATCGAGCTCCCAGAGCGCCTTGATCGTCTGGACTCCGTCCCAGCCGGGCGGCATCCGCATATCGACGAACGCGACGGAGAACGGCTTCTCGGCCGCGATCGCGGCCCGGACCATCTCCGCGCCCTGCTGCCCCTGATCGGCGAACGCGAGCTCGAACGTCATCGTCGAGCTGGCGGGGACCACCTCTGCCGGCTCGTCGAAGAGGTCCGCGGCGATGTCGGACATGAGCGTCTCGCTCGTCCGGTTCGCCGCCAGCGTCTTCGCGAAGTCCGCGTGGATCGCGCGATTGTCGTCGATGACGATGATCCGCCGGACCGTCGCAGCGTTCGTGCTCATGCGGCTACCTCCTGCATTGCCTTGTACGCGCGAGACGGCGGCGCGCTCGTCTCAGCCGTCTGGAGCGGGAGGGTCAGCGTGAACGACGCCCCCTTGCCGCTGCCCTCGCTCGTCACCGTGAGCGCTCCGCCGAGCTCGCCGGCGGCGCAGGCGGAGGCGTGAAGACCGAGCCCGTGTCCCTCCGCCTTGGTCGTGAAGCCCTGGGTGAACATGCGCGGAAGGGCCTCGGGCGAGATGCCGACGCCGTTGTCGGTGACGACGATGCCGGCGCGGTTGTCCGGGAGGCGGCGCGTCTCGACCCGGATGATGCCGGAGCGACCGGCGACGGCGTCTCGCGCGTTCGTGAGCAGGTTGACGAGGACCTGAAACACCTTGTGACGGTCGACGTGCACGGAGAGGGACTCGAAGTCCTTCACGAACACCACGTCCTGGTTGGCCGCGAGCGATCCCTCGACCACGCCGATCGCGTCCTCCAGCAGCTCGCACAGGTTCAAGCGCTCGCGCACGTCGTGCCCGTCGCGCTGCTCGCCGCGCGCGACGGAGAGCTGCTGGGCGACGATCGACTTGATGTGCTCGACGTTCTTCGCGAGCCCCGCGAGCTCCTCGAGCGCCGACGCGCGCTCGGCGGCGAGCGCCTTGTTCATCGCCGAGAGATAGGGGACGACCTTCTTGCCCTTCGGATCCTCGTCGAGGAACTTGCCGGGCTGAGGCTGCGCCTCGATGAGCGCGACCGTCTTGCCGAGCACCTCGCCCGCCTTGCTCCCGACGAGCTTCGCGATGACGCCGGCCGCGACGTTGACGCTATTGAGGATATTACCGACATTATGAAGTACGGTCGTCGCCACGTCGGCCATTCCCGCCTTGCGCGAGGCGGCGACGAGCTGGCGCTGCGCGACGCGGAGCTCGTCGAAGCGCTGGCGCATCTCCGTGGACGAGATATCGAGCGCGCGCTCGAGGGTATAGCGGTCCTGATCTCCCTCGACGTACGCGCGATCGACGTGCTCGAGGAGCTTCTGCCAGGTCTCGAGATCGGGCGTCGTCTCGCGGTCGAGCTTCAGGCGCTTGAGCTGCCGCTCGAGAATGCGGTGCATTTCAGATCTCCCAGAAACGGGTCAGGGTCATCGTCTGATTGTGAAGTACACCGCAGGCCCCCTTCACCAGCGGCGATATCTCTCCATAGGAATAGAACCCGACGAGCCGCGGATCCGGCGCGCCCTCGACGGCGGCCTCGACCTCCTCTTCCGTCCGCTCACCGAGGACGATGCGCCGGCCGACGCAGCTGATGGCGATCGAGAGCGTGTCGCCCTCGCCCGGCCGTGCCGCGGAGAGGCTCGCCTGCGCCGCGCCGTCGATGAGCCGGTCGAAGTTGGCGCGCATGAGCTGGACGACGGACTCCTGCGCGACGTCTCCCGCGAACGTCATCGACTGCTTCTCCTCGTCGACGGCGAGGATGGTGCGAACGACCATGTTCGTGTCGTCCGAGGACGTCCGCAGGGCGAGCGGGAAGAGCAGCGCCGTCGACGGGAGACCCGACGCGCGATCGCCGAGGTACTTCTTGTAGAGCGCGAGCGCGGGCTCTCCGTCGAGCTCGTAGACCACGTTGCCCTCGGACCGGGTGACGACGCGCTCGGTGCCGAACGTGTCCCAGCCGCCGCGCGAGCCGTGGCTGACGCCGACGCCTTCGCCGTAGAGACCGATCGCGACGACGCGCCCCGGCGCGGCCTTGCCTCCCGCGAGCACCCAGGTGCGCTTGAACGCGGTGCCGTCACCGGCGAGGCCGCCCGTGACCGTGACGTCCCCCGCCACCACGGAGTGGATCCCGCGGAGGAGCTCCGTCCCGTTCGCGGCGAGGCCGTCGGAGAGCACGAACATGGCGCGGAGGTCGGGGGCGCTGAGCTCGCGCGCGAGCGCTTCGCCCGCCTCGCGCGACGATCCCCCGCCCACGATCCCGGTCGACGCCTCGCGCACACGGCCGCGCTCGAAGCGCGCCACCGCGACCGAGAGCGACTGATCGTTCACGCGGGCGCCGAAGATCTCGCCGGCGGACGAGCATCCGACGACGTGCGACCGCGGGAACGCCGCGACGAGCTCATCCATGGCGGCCGGCGCGTCCACGTAGCCCGGCGCGCCGAACACGAAGACGACCGTGCTCTCGGAGTCGAGCTCCGTGGGAAAGGCCCCTGACCAGCCCTTGCTGTCGTGATGCGTGAACGTGGCGAGTTTCATCGAGGGTGTAAACGACCGGAAGGCGCCGGTTCTTAAGGTCGGTCGCTCGTGCGGCACGATTGAGCTCTGCCGCGGTCTTGTCAGGACAAACCCGATGTGATCGCATGCGCCTCATGAGCGCCGAGTCCCCCGTCCACGCCCTCGTTCGCGGCTTCCCGGACGTCCTTTGCAGAGCCGCGGCCATCACGGTGGCCGGCGCTCTGCTCGTGCTCAACGCATGCGGGGACGAGGCGTCCGATCCAGCCGCTTCTGGCTCTTCGAACGGCCTCTACAAGATCGCGTATCGCGCAGGCTCGCAGGAGCTGCTCGACCTCCGCGTCGATGCCTCGTTCAGCGTCTCCGCCCCGCCCGGCAAGACGCTCCTCGCCCTCCCGAACCTCGACGGCGCGAAGCTCGCGGAGGCACGGACGATCGTCGACGGGAGCAACGAGCAGCGGACCACCCTGAGGCTGTCGACCGGGGACTCGCGGGAAGACGGGGCTCGGCTCTACCTGGAGTTCACCCTCTCCCGCGCGTACCTGAGCGAGCAGGCCACGAAGCTCGACGCCGGCGAGACGGTGCCTGTCACCTGCACCCTCTTCTTCGTCGACGCCAAAGACAAGACGTCTCCGGGCGGCGGCGATTGCACGGTGCGTCGCAGCGAGGGCGGGTTCGCGGTCACGTTCGCCTCGACGACGGTGGGGCACGACGACGAGGCGGCCAACCTGAACGGTACGATCGCCTTCTCCCCCGTTCCGCACGTGCCCTACGCGACCAGCCCGAACGGCGGATGCCCGTCCGGCAGCGTGTGTCTGTCCCTCGACCCGAAGAGCTACACCCCGGCGACCGGCTATTGCCTCCCGGAGGTCAACTCCCGATCGAGCGCCCCGCCGTGCGATGCGGCGTGCACCTCTCCGCTCCGGATCAAGACCGGTGGTCAGGAGACGTGCATCTGCGCGTCGGTCTGCGGGAACGTGGCCGGGGGAAGCAGCGATCTTCCGGTCTGCGATCCGGCCTACGGCTGCATCGACATCTGAACCGCCTCAGCGCCGCCGCGCGTCCATGACGTGCGGCAAGCGCCCGATACGCTCGATCTCGGCCTCGCCCCGCGCGAGCGCGGCCTCGCTCGTGTGCACCGAGTACATGCCGCACACGAGCGGATGCGGGTGCTTCGCGGCCGAGCCGAGCACGAGCTCGACGTCGCCCTCGGCGCGCAGGGTGATGCGCCCCGCCTCGCCCTGCGCGTCGGCGAACACCGCCATCTCGCGCTCGAGGACGGCGTTGCCCGCATGAAGACGCCCGCGATGAACGGCGAGCCAGGCGACGTCGTGCCCCTCGGGCGGCGTGTACGTCCACGTCTCGCCGTCACGGAGGGTCACGTGGAGATACGTGAGCGCCTCGCCGTACGGGATGGGAGAGACCATGGCGCCGTGACGTCCGAGCAGCACGCGCACGTTGCCGGATCCCGGGACGTCGGCCGCCTCGATGTACGCGCTCTCGGCGGGCGCATGCTCGAGCCCGGACGGGAGCGCGACCCAGAGCTGATAGCCGAGGATGCGCCGTCCCGGCTCGGGCGTGCCCCAGTGCCAGACGCCGGCGCCCGCGCGCATCCACTCGAGGCTGCCGGCGTCCATGCGGCCCGACTTCCCGGTGGCGTCGCCGTAGCTCGATGCCCCTTCGAGGAGCGTCGTGTGGGTCGCGATGCCGGAGTGCGGGTGCGCCGGGAACCCGCGCCCCCGCGCGGCGTCGACCTCGAAGCGATCGAGGAAGATGAACGGCTTCACGAGCTCGCCCAGGTCGCCGGGGCTCATCAGGCGGGTGATGGGGCCGTGCGTCTGGCCGCGGGTGCGGTGGACGATGGGCCGGCCCTTGGTCTCGGCAGCGGCAGGAGCGACGTGAGCGACGGAAGAGACGGCAGCGACGGTCATGGAGAAGAGGATGCGTCCGGCTCACCGCCCCAAAAAGGCGCGCGATCGCAATTCATTGTCCCACCCTCAGGACAATCGCTCGCACGCGTCACTGGAGCGCGGAGGTCTGGCAGTCGACCAAGGCCTCGACCTTCACGTCGTAGGTGCCCTGTCCGAACAGGAACACGAGCTGCTCCCCGTCGAGAGAGCACCTCGTGTGGGTACGCCCGAGACCGAGGCCGGGGTTCGTGCCGGGCGGCATGGGGGCCGGATGGTGGACGATGACGCGCACGTCCCCTCGGCCGTCGTAGGTCGCCTTGAACCGGCCCTCGGCGTCCGTCTTCGTCTTCGCCGGCCCGACCCAGATGTCCTGCCCGGCCGCGGGCTTTCCCTGCTCGGTGAGCGTCCCCGTGATCGTCGCGTGCTCGACGCTGGTGTTCCCGTCCTCCAGCGCGATCACGGCGCCGTCCTGAACGGCGTACAGCGTGAAGGGCCGGTCGGGGAAGACGGCGATGTCGGTGCCGAGCAGCGACCACGACCATCTCTCCTTGCCGGTCAGGCGATCGAAGGCGCGCAGGATCCCGTCTTCGCGCATCGTGAAGACGGCGCGCGCGTCGGGCACGAGGAGGTTTCCGTAGTAGCGCTGGTCCGACCCGCTCAACGTCGCGAAGGCGGTGCCGCTCGCCGCCAGCTCGACGGGCGTGGGCTTCCCTCGCGGCATATCGGGATTCATCTTTGGGAGCTCGGTCTTCCACAGCAGCTTGTCGTGCACGAGGTCGATGGCGAAGAGCGAGCCCTGGAAGGTCGTCTGGAGCGAATACGCGATCGACTCGTCGCCCGGCACCACGTCCGTGACGCCGAGCTCGGGCACATCGAGCTTCGCGAGGTCCTTGCCCGTGGCCGCGTCGATGATCTCGCCGTAGCGCCCGACGATCTTCTTCTTCCCGACGAACGAGTAGAGCTCCCCGTGCGTCCCGGAGTGCGGCCGCGTCCAGAGCAGCTTGCCGGTCGCCACGTCGAGCGCGGTCGTCACCTCGGGCAATGCGATGAGGAAGCGTCCGCCGCCGTAGCTCGCGTGGTTCGATGTCGAAGCGCTCAGCGGCACCGACCACTTCGTGGCCCCGGTAGCAACGTCGAAGGCGACGGCGATGTCGCTGAGGACGGCGCTGTCCTTCCCCAGCTCGACGAGCAGGGTCTTCCCGTCCTCGACGAGATAGGCGTGATTCGGGTTGAAGTTGGGCGTCGCGTACGTCCACACGCTCGTGAGCGTCCGCGCGTCGTAGACGGTGACGAGCCCGCTCGGCTCCCCGCGAAGGAGGTAGTGCCCGGCGACGTTCTCGCGGACCTTGTAATCGGCCTTCTCCGCGAGGTGCGCGGTCGGCTTCCGGGCCCCACGTGGAAACACGGACCATCCGGTGCCCTCGTGGACGAGGAGCAGGTTCCCGGGCAGCGCGATGACGCGGTTCGCGCCCTTGGCCTGGTCGGGCAGCTCGAGCCGACGCTTGGAGGAGAGCCCCTCCCAGGCGGGCGCGGGCACCGTGAGCGAGACCCCCGCGGCCGACCCCGCCGCCGACCCCGCCGCCGAGGCCGAGCCATCGACCGCACCCCCTTTGCTCTTCGGACAACCCATACACGCCAGTGCCAGACACGAGAAAACGAGAGCAGGTCGCAAGCCTCCCACACTACACTCGACCCATGACGAGGTCGACGTCGACTTCCCGCTCCGCGCGCTCCACGCGCACGCCCACGCCCGCGCGCACGCCCGCGCCCGCGCCCACGCCCGCCTCCGCGTTCGCAGGCTTCGCGGACAGCGAGGGTCGCTTCTTCAAGGCGCTCGCGAAGAAGAACGACCGCGCGTGGTTCGCGAGCCACAAGGCGGAGTTCGAGGCGGGCTGGAACGCGCCGATGAAGGCGCTCCTCGAGGAGCTTCGCGTCGCCATCGACGCGGCGTACGAGCGCGTCGACCTGGGGCCCCCGAAGGTGTTCCGCATCTTCCGCGACACGCGCTTCTCCAAGGACAAGGCGCCGTACAAGACGCACGTGGGCGGCTACATCCCCATCGAGCGCGCCGGCAAGAACGCGATGGACCTGCCGATGGCGCTCTACGTCCAGGTCGGCGCCAAGGAGACCTTCGCCGCCGCGGGTCACTACATGATGGAGAAGGAGTCCCTCGCGCGCTTCCGCAACGCCGTCGCCGACGACGCGCGCGGCAAGGAGCTCGCCGCCCTCCTCCGCGGCCTCGCGAAGAAGGGCTTCGTCGAGCACGTCGCGGAGCGGAACAAGCGCGTCCCGCCGGGCTTCCCGCCCGACCACCCACGCGCGGAGCTCCTCAAGAGCAAGGGGCTGACCGTGATGTTCCCGGCCCTGCCGAAGGAGCTCCTCACCTCGAGGAAGCTCGTCCCGTGGCTCGTGAAGGCGTGCAAGACGACGGCGCCGCTGGTCGACTGGCTGGCCCTCGCGACCGCCTGAGCTACGCCCGCCCGAGGCCCGACGACCCTTGCGCCCAGGCGCATCCGCACCTACGTTCGGGGGTGCTTCATCGCCATGGGGGCGATCGGCTTCGACGGAGACCTCGACTATCTAGCTGCGTGCCGTGGGGCTCGACGAACCACGTAAAAACTCGACGGGAAACACAATTGCGAACGATAACGCAATTGCTCTCGCTGCCTAAACAGCAGGTCTGAGAGCCGGTTGACCGATGGGCCCGTCAGCGCCCGCGGAAGACCGTCAACAAGCTGACTGGCCAAGGCTCAGGTTACCGGGGCTGCGGCGAGACCAAACAGGTGACTCGTCCTGGTGCGAGCGCGTCGGTCCGCGCAATCCAGGACTAAATCAAATGGCCGAAAACGCACGTGACGAGGCTGATGGCATCGTAGTTTTCGGACCCGGGTTCAATTCCCGGCGCCTCCACCCTTTTTCCCTTGTGCTTCCGGCTAGTTGGTTTCGGGAGCCTGCTGTATTGACGCTGTATTGACGTGACCGTGCGGCTCTTCAAGGAGCCGGATGGCACGGTCCGTCTCACCGACCGCCAAGTGCATGTACCCGAGGGTCGTCTGAAGATCCTCGTGCCCCGCGAGCTTCTGGATCGAGAGCGCGGGCGCTCCCTTCATCGCCAAGTGCGAGCAGAACGTGTGGCGGAGGATGTGCAGCCCACCCGTCGCTTTGACGTTCGCGCGCCGCTGCGCCTTCGCCATCCACTTCTGGAGCACCTTGGCGGTGACCGTCTCGCCGGCATCCGTGTAGAGCACGCGGTCGCCCTTGAGATGGCGGTGAGCCGTCAGTGCTGCTCGAAGGCGCTTCGTCATCGGCACCACGCGGTACTTCATGCCCTTGGTGTCGGTGACGTTCGCCTTCCACTCCGAGCGCTCGACCGTGAGCTGACCTCGAAAGAGGTCCGCGTCGGTCCATTCGAGCGAGATGATCTCGCCGCGACGTAGACCAGCATCGCCTCCAAGGAGAACGAGGAGGTGGATGCGTGGGTCGATCTTCGCCGCCGCCTCCACGAGCCGCTCGTACTGGTCGAAGTCGTAAAACTTCGGGCGCGGCTTCTGTCGCTTCATGAGCATGAAGCGGTGGGGGATCACCCGAACCACGTTCCAGCGGAGCGCCGCCTTGAACACGGAGTTCATGACGGACGCGACGTTGTTGTAGGTCGCGGGCGAGTACTCGATCAGCGCCTTCTTCAGCCGATCCTCGTCGGCTGCGGTGAAGGTGTCGAGTCGTCGGTTGCCGAACACCGGGAGCAGGTAGTTCCTGAACGCGGACTCCTTGCCCTCAATGCCGCTCGGCTTGTGCTTGTTCGCCTTGCAGTACTCCAGGATGAACCTGTCTTTGAACTCGGCGAGCGTGGGCGTCGGCTCGCGCTCCTCCTCCTTTCCGTATGTGCCGTCCAGGAGCGCGCGGCGGAGATCCTGTTCGAACCTCTCCGCGTCGCGCTTGGTCTGCACTGGCGCGTCCTTGCGAACTCGCTTCGTGCTCCCGTCGGGCATCATCACCGCTACGTCCACCGTGTACTTCTCGTGCACCTCGCCCGTTTTCGGGTTTCGGCGCTTCTCTTTACGCACGCTCATCGCGCACCTCTCGGCGAGCGCGAGACGTGTCCTTGACCGTCAGCGATCCACCGTAGCACTCGCTCGCGCGAGAAGCGGATGGTGCCGCCGATACGTCTGCCGCCGGGGATCTCTCCCTGCCTGAACGCGGCGTAGACGGTCTTGCGGTTCACGCGAAGCAGCTTCGCGACCTCGTCTGCGGTCATGATCTCGGGTCGCTCGTGGGTCTGGACGACCTCCTGCTCTGGGTTGTCGGTTGCATTGCTCATGTTGTCGTTCCTTCGTTCTGCGCATCGCCTCCTTCCTGCCCGCCGGGGCTCTCGGTGGTCTCTGCTGGTTCGAGAAGGAACGTAGATCCTCGAAAATTGCCGGGAAGACCCTCGGGAATTCTAAGAATTGGCGGCGGTCGTTTTCTCCTCCTCGCTCGCGAACGCGAGGTCGATCGCGGACGGCATCGGGAGGGCCCAAGCTCCACGAACGAGCACACTGCCTGCATGAACGATGACGTGATCGAGGATGGGAATGCCGAAGGTCGCCGACGCGAACGAGCTTCCGCGTCAGGCGCACCTTGCTCTCGCTCGTACGCCACCGCTCGGATGGTTGTGCCCGAGGACGATCCGTAGGCGTTCGCAACGATCGCTGCTTTGAAGACCTCGCGCGGCGTCGTGCGGCAGGAGTCAGGCACCCGATGGCGACGACATGCATGCCGATGATGTCCTTGCGGCTGTCGAGGAAGAGGGCGACGAGCTGCTCCCGGTCGGAGTCGCCGTCAACCTCCCGAGCAGGCGCTGCCACGGGAGGCTGATCCACGTTTGCATCATCACCTGGAGCACCTTGGCCAGCTGACCAGCTTGAGCCGGTAGACCGGCACGGTAGCTGACGGACATGGAGAACTCCCTCACGCCGCGACGATGACGGGCATCGAGGCGAGCAGAAGAGGATGCGATCCGCCTTCAGGCTCGTCTCCGCTGCGGAAAGGTGGGCCCGCCGGTACGCCAGCGGAGATGAAGACCCTCGCGGTCCACGTACCCGGTGAGATCGACGCGAGCGCGCTGGATCTTGGCGATGTCGAGGAGGTGCGCTTGAGAGACCGCGACGGAGAAGTCCGCGCCGAGGAAGACGAGGAGATCGTCTCGCCGGGTCAAGCGCCGACGAGAGGGCGAGGGCATGTCGAGGACGCGCGTTCGCCCTCCCGCCGCACGGTTCGTGCAGGCGTCCGCTGACGTCTGCGCCGAGCGTGCTCGTATCCCTTCGCGTCTTCGGAGAACGTGCTCGGCGCGCGCCAATCAGAACAGGCATGCGGCTGGCGAAAGGCGTTGTCGTCGCGCACGCCCTCCACGCAGTCCATGATGGTCGTCGCGGGGACGCAGAAGGCTTTCGCCGAAGTCGATGTTGTGCATGACGTAGGCGCGGGCCTCGGCGTGCTCGCCCTCGGCGAGCAGAGGATGAACTTGCGCAGGTCACGAGAAGGCTTTCATGGTGGTCTCCTTGAGTCGTCGTTGATGAGAGGGAGGAGCGTGGGCAGGCCGCTCTTGTCTGTCGGCTCCGTCCCTGCTCTCCGTTGTCGCTGCAGCTCGCGATCCGTGGATGGGATCGCTCGGTGTTGGTCACGCGGCTTCGCGAGAAGAGCTCGCCGTCCCTCTGCACGGGCAGCCTGCCGAGATCGAATCCATGCCTTCGCCGCCTTGGATGCGGCGTCGAGAATCCACTTCCGGCTCGAGCGAAGCTTGCAGGCCCAGCTCTGGATGTACGCCGCCGAGTTGTCGATCACCTGCGCCGAGGATCCCGGCGTAGGCGCAGAGAAGGCAGCGCCGCATTTCGGCGACGAGTTCCTCAAGAGTAGGTGTGGCTCGCGAAGGAGGACGGATCGACCACGCCCTTGCGCCCGAGGCGATGAGCCGCGCCCGTCGAGTGCACCAGCTCGTGGAACAGCGTCGAAGAGTAGTACTCGGCGGGTGAGGTGAAGGTCTCGGGCTTGGGGATCAGATCCTGTCGAGCGCCGGGAAGTGGGCAACCTGCGTCCCCATCTGAAGGATGCTCGGCGGGTCCTTGAACGAGGCGACGACGGCCGCACTCCGCGATGGGATCGAACGTCCTCGCCTGCACCGTGGGGACCTCGATGCCCTCCGTCTGCGCCACGTTGAAGACCGTGAAGCGCTTGAGGAGGAAGAAGCGATCGTCGTCCTCGTCCTTTGCGTTCGGGCGTTCGACCACCTTCCAGAAGACGATGGGCGTCCCGCGTTCGCCGCGCTTGATCCTGCCGCCGAGATCGTTCGCCTGCTTGAGCGTCAGCCAGTAGGGTGAGTCGAAGCCGGCGCACGCGAGGAGGATCGTGTTGATGCCTCGGTAGACGTGACCGCTCGCCAGGTTCCTCGGCGCCATCACCGCCCAGGGCTTGCGCCAAGGGACGACGCCCTTGTCGAGGCACTCCAAGATGCGCACGGTGACGGACTGGTAGATGTCGGCGTTGCTCATGGCTCTGATCTCCTCGGGAGCCCCGAGCCGTTCATCGGCTCGCCTCTTGCTCCCTTCGATCTCGGCGCCGTCGCGTTGGTGGATGGGATGCTCGTCACGCCGCGTCGCGAACCAAGGCATGCACGGCGGCAATCGTGAACGGCTTGCCCGCGCGATTGAGGAGCCCTTCCCGCGTGGCTTGATCGACGATCTCGCGAATGGTCATGCCGAGCGCGCGAAGCTCGCGAAGCCGTCGAATGGTTCCGACCTCGTTCGGATCCATGACGAGCAACTTGCCTTCGACGCGAGCGCCGTAGGGAGGAGCACCAATGCGCTCGCCCCTCGACCGCTTGACGGCAAGGGCAGCCTTGATGCGGCTTCGGATGAGGGCTTTCTCGAAGCGTGCGACCGAGAGGAGGATCCCCCGAATCAGCTCGCTCGTCGGATCATCTCCCGAGCCCGCACCATCGGCGCAGACGAGAGAGGCGCCGTTCTTCCGCAGCTCGGTCTCAGCGAGAGCAGCAGTGAGCGGCTCGCGAGAGAAGCGGTCGAGGCGTTGAACGACAAGGTGCCCGGCGCTGAGGCTGGCGACGGTCGCAATGGCTTGCAGAAGGATGGGACGACGATCAAGAGGAGCGCCGCCCGAGACCTCTTCGACGAACCACTCGGCGATGACGACGCCGGAGGCGGTCGCCCATCGTTCGATCGCATCGCGTTGGGCTTGTGCTCCGAGCGCCTGACGGTCGGTGTCGGTCGAGACGCGAAGGTAGGCGACCGCGATCTTCGGGTCGCCCTTCGTCGGCTTTGGCATGGTTCATTCCTCCATGCCTTTCGATCGTCACGGTCGGTGGATGGGACGACTTTGACGCGGCGCGAGGCGCTCGCTTGTTCCGAAAACCAAGTGGTCGAAGAACAAGAATTCGGAATCCCATCCATCGACCGACTTGGTTTGTTTCGTGCATGGTGTCGATGAAGAGTCCGCGCGCCCCTCCGACGTCAGGAACCGACGTTGGTCCATTCCCTGCATGACGTTCCACGCGGCGAGACCGCGCTTGCGGAGGCGGGGGAGCTGGCGAAGGGGGGCGAGTTTACGCCGGTCGCACTCGTCCGCTGTTCGGAGGCGGAGAATGGCGAACTATCTCTCGACAAAATGCTTCGAGGAGCCTCCCGGTCGTCTTCCGGCGGCTCCCCGATCCTTCAAGCATCTTATGGCACTATCTTTGGCGCGTTCCGGAGGCGAGCCCCGGCTCTCACCGAGATCCCTTCGATCCCGGAAGCTGACCAAGGATGCTGTCGATGTCCGAGAAGTTGAACGTCATGATGGATCCTGTTCCGACGGACTGATGCTCGACGACCGCGCGCTGCTGCTGCGTCAGCGCCCCGCGATGCACCGAGTGGAAGTGCAGAACGACCTGCCCCGTCTCCTGAACGACGGCGCGGAGCGTCGTGAGGAGCGGGTAGACGGTGCTTCCGGCAGGGTCTGCCGCCCAACCGTACGCAGACTGCTTCGTCGCATTGTCGATCGGGAAGATGCGCATCGATCCATCGCGGCTCAGCCTCTTCATCGCAACCCGCATGTTCTTCCTCGCTGCCTTCATGGCTGACACGACCGGGGCTCGGTCCTCCTCGGCGTATCCGGCGACGACGGCGGCGTAGAGCTTGAAGAAGCGATCGATGCGCCCGAAGTCGATGTTCTCCGTAGCGAGAGGGAGGGCATCAACGAGGATCCGAACTTCCTGCGGTCCAAGCTGGATGGGCGTCACGCCCGCGAGAGGATCGGGCTCCTCCTCTTCCTTCGGCGGCTCGGGCTTGGGCTTCGGAGGCGGCGGAGGCGATGCCGTTTCAACGACCGGTGGCGGAGTGGAGCGCGGTTCCTCGGCGGGCTTGTCAGGACCGCACCCGATGGCGGCGGTCACGAGCCCGAGGACGAGCAGTGTCGACTGTGTGCTTCCCATGGTGTTCATGCGTCGTCCTCGGTTCACTTGGCGGGGCACCCCGCGAAACATGTGCTCTTCCTCTCGTCGCAGTAGTCGACACATCCAGCGGAGCCACTGCATCGCTTGAAGCACGTGAACCAGGCGTCGTGACAATGCCCCTCGCACTGCCCACGCGGGGTCCTTCGGTGGGCATCGTTCTCCGCTGCGGCTCGCGCCGCCTCCGCCGCGTGTTGCTTGAACGCTGGGCTCTGCGGGAGCCGCGCATGACGCTCGCGAGCGACGGCTGCCCGGCGCGGGGGCTTCGTCCCAGCGTACTTCTGGACGAGCGCGTCAAGTGACTTCCCCGTGTCGACAAGGAGTTCCACTTCCTTGTTTCCCCACCGCTTCACCTGCTCAAGCTTGGCGAGGGTGCTCTCGATCACTTCAAGCTGCGCATCTTCAGCCTGCTGCGCAGCGATTCGAGCGTCGGCATCCTGTTGCGCCATGTCCTGCCTGGCGGACGCCCAGGCTTGATCACTGGCGCTCGCTCTCGCCGTCGGGGCGGGTCGCTCGACGACGGGCTCAGGAGCAACCTCGGTCGCGCGAGGAGCCTCCGTCACGCTCGTGGTCGACGACGCCGCGCTGGGAATCGCGGTCGGGCGCGAAGGTGAGGTGGGCTCGCTCGAAGGAGAGGAGCGCGTCGGTGGCGATGATGATGCCGTCGCTCCACCGCACGCCACCACGCCAAGCGTCAGGGCGATCATCGTCGCGAGGATCGGGCGGTAGGTGGTCGTCATCTTCGTCAGCCTCCCCCTGGCTGAAGACGGGGTCGGTCCAGGGTTCCATGATCTCGCCTCGGCACAAGTGAGGTCAAGACTAAGTCGTCACATGTGAGGTGTTGAGGTCGCGCCAAAGCCGGGAGCGTCCTCGGAATGGCTTCCGCCAAACCCGAACGACCGTCCCAAGCTCACCGAGCGACCTCGCGCTTCAAGAAGGAGCAGCGCGCCCTCGGCGCTCGGATTCGCTCGCTTCGGCATGCCGCCGACTGGACCCTCGAAGAAGCCGCCGAGCGATGCGACGTCGACTGGAAGCACCTCCAGAAGATCGAAGCCGGCACGCTGAACGTCACCCTGGTGACCCTCGTGCGTCTCTCGGTGGGCTTTCGGCAGCCGCTTCACGCGTTCTTTGCTCCGAACGAGACGGTGAAGCAGAGCAAGAAGAAGTGAGGGCGCAGAGGTCGACGGTGGGCGCAGCCGGTTCGGAACTTCTGCCGCCGGAGCACGCGCTCGCCAGCGCTGCGATGAGCGCAGACAGCGCGACGACTGTCTCCCTCGGGCGAAGGACGAGAGCGCCCTTCACGAAGAGGTAGATGATCAGCCCGAGGATGGTGCAACGACCGACGAACTTGCTGAGGCTCATCGCGAGCTGCCCTCCTTCCGCCGATCCTGAAGCGACGCGAGACGACGCTCGGCGCGGTCAGCGGCTCGCCGGAGCCGTTCCGCGGACTTCTTGGTGGACCACGGACGAAGAACGACGTCGCCGTCGTCAGAGGAAGCGCCCTCCAGGGCACGATTCTCCTCGCAGACGAGCAGTCGTGGATCGATGGTGTCGCGAACGCCGTGGTCGAGGAGGAGGAGACGCTCCCGAACCAGCACCGAGACCGCATGGAGGGCATGGGCGACGCGCGGGAGATCGTCCTCGTTGAAGTGCAGCTCCTTCCACTGCTCGGAGAGGAGCCGAATGCCGTCGAGGGCGCGCGCGACGAGGTGCAGCTCGCTCGACAGGCTGACGGTCTTCTTCCGCATCGTTAGTTGCTCCTATCGTCGGGCTTCTTGTGGACGGTGACACCGAAGAGGGCTGGCTGTCGCTCTTGTGAGTGGCGTTGAACGGCTGCTCGCCGTTGCGCTTCAAGGTGTCGTTCTTCCTCCTCGGGCGACCACTCGCGAACGATGCCCGGTCCCTCGGCTAGAGAACCTGCTTCGTTGTCGGCGCAGAGGATCTCGGATGGGTTGACGGCGCCCAGCAGGATGCGCCCGACCAAGCGGATCCGGTCACGAAGGACGTGAAGCCCTCCGACCATGACGAGGGCGAGATGATGGGGGCGTTCCGTGTGGCGAGAGCCATCCAGTTTCTGCTCGGCAGCGAGGCGCAGAGCCTCGACGCTGGCTGCCAGCAGGAGCAGCTCCCTCGCCACGCTCAGCTTTCTTCCGCCGCCGCGCCCCTCGTTGTCCATCGCGATGGAGACCTCCCGACGAGTGCAACATGATGTCGTGATATCATGTTGTCAACGCGAGTCCCTTCGGGTAGACGTGGGTCGTGGCGTCGAAGAAGGAAGCGGCATCCGACGAGAAGCAGGGACTCATGCTCCGCCTGCCGAAGAGCCTTCACACGGCGCTCCGACACGTCTCGATTGACCGAGGCGTCTCGCTGAACGCACTGCTCACCGAAGTTCTGGAGGACTGGTGGGTGCGCCAACCGGAACACAAGAAGTACCGAGGCTGACAGGGGCAAGCGTGTCGAAGGAGATCATCAGCAAGAAGACCCGCTACGAGCTTGCCGAGTACCTGAGCGGCTTCGTCCTGCGCGAGATCGATCACGAATGCGAGGCGGTGGGGATGACGCCCGACCTCTCGCATGACCCGCAGTGCTCCGGGCAGCGGAGGACGCTGGCTCGCCAATACCTTCACGCGCTCGACTTCACGAAGGACGCCGATGCCCGAAGGTTCCTCGCGCTCTGCGAGAACTTGCTCACGGCGGCACCCGCCGACTCGGTGTTCCTCCGCGACTTTCCGAAGTGGCTGCGGAAGGACGGCTTCGTCTTCGAGAATGGACGGATCGCCAACGTTGCCCATGTGACCGCCCTGTCGAACGTCCGCACCATCGCGCTGGAGTTCAACGCGGACCACATGCAGGAGCAGATCAATCGGATCACGTCGTCGGTCGATTCGGATCCCGCTCTCGCCATCGGATCCGCGAAGGAGCTGATCGAGACCTGCTGCAAGACGATCCTCGCCGAGCGGGGCAAGACCACCACGGGCAAGGAGGACGTGCTCGAACTGGTGAAGGCAGCCCGCGCCGAGCTGAAGCTCCTGCCCGATGGCGTGCCCAGCGCCGCGAGGGGCGAGGACACGATCAAGCGGCTCTTGAGCAACCTCGGGTCCGTTGCTCAAGGACTCGCCGAGCTACGCGGTCTTTACGGCACCGGACACGGTCGCGACGGCAGGGTGAAGGGGGTCAAGCCGCGTCACGCACGGCTCGCCGTCAACGCTGCCGTCGCGCTCACGGTCTTTCTCTTCGAGACCCACAAGGATCTGACGTAAGCCCCTAAGCAGCCTTCCCGAAGATCTTCTTCCGCATCGCGAGCACCTTCGCCCGGTCGTAGAGGCGGTACCCGTTCACCGGATGACGACGGGCGATGAACTTCCCCGACTCGTCCCAGCGTCGAAGCGTGGGCTCGCTGACGCCGAGCACTTTCGCGGCGTCCTTGATGGTCAGGATCTCGGGAAGCTCCTCGTCCTGCTTGCGGGGCACGTTCGAAGATTGCCCAACCTTGATCAGCGGGTCAAGAGCATCGTAGGCTCGCGCATCCATGGCGAACGACCGCAGCGTGATCACGGAGACTTCGAAGAGCCGTCCACCTCCGAAAGCGAACGGCGCAAAGCGAGACACGCCGGCACCGCCCTCTCCTCGAAGCTTCAGCGGCTTCTCCGAGATCACGAGCTTCCTCTGGTCGGTCGCCGACCTTCTACGCGGCGACTACAAGCAGGCGGACTATGGGAAGGTGATCCTCCCCCTCACCGTGCTGCGCCGGCTCGACTGCGTGCTGGAAAAGACGAAGCACAAGGTGCTCACGAAGCACGACGAGCTGAAGAAGGCGAAGCAAGCGGAGGGCACGATCGAGAAGATGCTCCTCCGCACGGCGGGAACGAGCTTCTACAACACGAGCAAGCTCGACTTCGAGAGACTCAAGGGTGACCCGAACAACATCGCCGCCAACCTCACCGCGTACATCAAAGGCTTCTCCTCGAACGCGCGCGATGTCATCGAGCAGTTCAAGTTCGCCGACCAGATCGCGAAGCTGGACGAGTCGAACCTGCTCTACCAGGTCATCGCGAAGTTCGCCGACGTGGACCTCCACCCCGACAAGGTGCCGAACCATGTGATGGGCTCGATCTTCGAGGAGCTGATCCGGCGCTTCGCTGAAGCCTCGAACGAGACGGCTGGAGAGCACTTCACGCCGCGCGAAGTCATTCGGCTGATGGTCGATCTGCTGTTCACCGAAGACGCGACCACACTGACGAAGAAGGGGATCGTGCGCACGCTCTACGATCCTGCGGCGGGTACGGGCGGTATGCTCTCCGTTGCCGAGGAGTACCTGCGCGAGCTGAACTCCGACGCCGACCTGAAGGTGTTCGGGCAGGAGCTGAACTCGGAGTCGTACGCCATCTGCAAGAGCGACATGATGATCAAGGGGCAGAACCCCGAAAACATCGTGCGGGGCAACTCGTTCTCCGAGGATGGGCATCGGACCGCAAAGTTCGACTACATGCTCTCGAACCCGCCGTTTGGCGTCGAATGGAAGAAGGTCCAGAAGGAGGTCGAGGAGGAGCACGAGACCCTGGGCTTCGCTGGTCGCTTCGGTCCGAAGCTTCCGCGCATCAACGATGGGTCGATGCTCTTCCTGCTCCACATGATCTCGAAGATGAAGCCCGTCGATCCCAAGACGGGCGAGGGAGGGTCGCGCATCGCGATCGTCTTCAACGGGTCGCCGCTGTTCTCGGGCGATGCGGGCTCTGGAGAGAGCGAGATCCGCAAGTGGGTCATCGAGAACGACTGGCTCGAAGCCATCGTCGCCCTCCCGGACCAGCTCTTCTACAACACCGGGATCGCGACCTACGTGTGGATCGTCACGAACCGCAAGCCGGAGAACCGCAAGGGCAAGGTCCAGCTCGTCAACGGGACCGAGTTGTTTCGCAAGATGCGCAAGTCCCTCGGCAACAAGAGGAACGAGCTTTCCAGGGAGCACATCGACAGGCTCGCCAAGACCTACGGCGACTTCGTCACGAGCGACATCGCGAAGACGTTCGAAAACGACGACTTCGGCTACCGGCGCATCGTCGTCGAACGCCCACTCCGCCTCAACTTTCAGGCATCGGTGGAACGCCTGGACCGATTGCGGGAGGAGGGAGCGTTCGCGGCGCTCGCGACCTCAAAGAAGAAGGGCGCTGCGGGGGAACGAGAGATCGGGCAAGGGCGTGAGCTTCAGGCGCAGATCCTAAAGGCACTCGGGAAGCTCGATCCCAGCAGCGTGGTCAAGAGCCGTCCCGCGTTCGAGAAGCTCGTGCGCGAGGCGCTCGACCGCGCGAAGCTCGACGTTCCGCCGGGAGTCGTCAAGGCGATCATGGCGGCGCTCTCCGAGCGTGACGAGAGCGCCGAGATCTGTCGTGACTCGAAGGGACGCCCCGAGCCCGACGCTGACCTCCGCGACAACGAGAGCGTGCCGCTCAAAGAGGACATCCGTGTTTACTTCGAGCGCGAGGTGAAGCCCCACGTGCCCGACGCATGGATCGACGAGACGAAGACTGTCGTGGGCTACGAGATCCCGTTCACGCGCCACTTCTACAAGTACAAGCCGCTCCGCCCGCTGACGGAAATCGAGCGCGAGATCCGCCAGCTCGAAGCTGAGATCCAAGGGATGCTGTCGCAGGTGCTGTCGTGACGCCGATGAAGCCCTCGGGGCTCGGTTGGGCGGGTGACATCCCAGCGCATTGGGACGCGGCGAAGATCTGCATGGTGGCGCGCCTCGAATCGGGGCACACGCCGAGTCGCCAGCACCCGGAATACTGGGTGCCCGAGGAGTGCACGATCCCGTGGTTCTCGCTGGCAGACGTGTGGCAGCTCCGCGAGGGCAAGCAGGAGTACCTCGGCGAGACGAAGGAGAAGATCAGTCCTCGCGGGCTCGCGAACTCTGCCGCTCGCCTTCTCCCGACGGGCACCGTCGTCCTTTCACGAACAGCATCGGTCGGCTTCGCCGGGATCATGCCGCGTCCGATGGCGACCACCCAGGACTTCGCGAACTGGGTCTGCGGTTCGCGACTCCAACCTGAGTACCTCCTCTATGCGCTTCGCGCGATGGAGGACGAGTTTCGGAGGGCGACGATGGGGTCCACCCACCAGACGATCTACATGCCCGACATTCGAAAGCTCGCGATTCCAATTCCGCCTGTCGACGAGCAGAACAAGATCGTGCGCCTCCTTCGTGCGAAGCTGCCTCTATTGGACGATCTGATCGCGAAGAAGGAGCGGCTGCTGACACTTCTTGCCGAAGAGAGGCAGTCGCTCATTACCGAAGCTGTCACGAAGGGCTTGAAGCGCAACGTGCCGCTGAAGGACTCGGGCGTGCCGTGGATAGGCGCTACTCCAGAGACGTGGACCGTTGCTCGCATCCGACAAGTGGCACGGTTGAAGTCTGGGCATACCCCGAGCCGCCAGCACCCCGAGTACTGGGTGCCTAGCGAGTGCACGATCCCATGGGTCTCGCTCGCCGACGTGTGGCAACTGCGGGATGGAACCATCGACTACATCGACACGACTCGTGAAAAGATCAGCCCGCTCGGCTTGGCGAATTCCCCTGCCCAGCTGCTCCCGGCAGAGACCGTCATCCTTTCGCGGACCGCATCGGTCGGCTTTTCAGCGATTCTGCGCGTTCCTATGGCAACAACGCAGGACTTCGTGAACTGGATCTGCGGACCCCGCTTGCGTCCCGAGTTCCTCCTATTCGTGTTCCGGGCGATGGTTCAGGACTTCGAGCGTCTCACCATGGGATCGGTCCACCGGACCATTTACATGCCCGACGTCGCTCGGATGACGCTGGCGGTCCCACCAGTCGAAGAGCAGGACGAAATCGTCGACTTCCTTCGCGCGAAGCGCGCCGACTCCCATCGCCTCACGTCCAAGATCGAAGAGCAGGTGTCTGCCCTGAAGCAGTACCGGCATGCGGTCATAACATCCGCCGTGACCGGCAAGCTTCCGACCCAACAGGAGCAAGCAGCCTGATGGCAAAGACCAAAGAGCTTCACTTCGAAGACGCCATCCAGCACGACCTCCTCTCGGATCGGGGCTGGGCGAAAGGGGCTGCCGCCGACTTCGATCGCAAGACCGCGCTCGTCGCCAAGGACCTGTTCGCGTTCGTTCAGGATACGCAGACCGCAACCTGGAACGACCTAAAGAAGCACCACCAGGCAGGTCTAGAGTCTGCGGTCCTCGACACGCTGGTGAAGGCGCTGGAGTCGCGCGGCACGATCGACGTACTCCGCCACGGCTTCAAGTTCTTCGGCAAGAAGATCGACTGCGCGTATTTCAAGCCCGCGCACGGGATGAACCCCGACATCCTCGCGAAGTACGAGAAGAACCGTCTCGTGGTCACGCGTCAGGTGCGCTTCGTCGAAGACGGCGACGAATCGGTGGACCTCGTGCTCTTCGTAAACGGCTTCCCGGTTGCGACCGCCGAGCTGAAAAACCCGCTGACGAACCAGACGGTCCAGGATGCGATCAAGCAGTACCGAAATCGCGACCCTCGACACGCCCTCTTCCAGTTCAAGAGGCGGGCGCTGGTTCACTTCGCTGTCGATCCCGATCTCGTCTACATGACGACGAAGCTTGCCGGCGCGGACACGGTCTTCCTGCCCTTCAACCGAGGGAACAGCGGCGGAGCGGGCAACCCCGAACACCCGAGCGGCTACCGCACCGGGTATCTCTGGCAGGAGATCTGGCAGCGCGACAGTTTCCTCGACATCCTCGGTCGCTTCCTCCACCTGTCGGTGGAAGAGAAGAAGGTGCAGGGGAAGACGGTGACGAAAGAGTCGATCGTCTTCCCACGCTACCACCAGCTTGATGTGGTTCGAAAGCTCGATGCCGCAGCTCGGAAGGACGGTGCGGGCAAGAGCTACCTGATCCAGCACTCAGCCGGCTCCGGGAAGAGCAACAGCCTGTCCTGGCTGGCACACCGCCTCGCGAGCCTTCACGACGATAAGGACCAGCGCGTCTATGACTCGGTTGTCGTGATCACTGATCGCCGAGTGTTGGACCAGCAACTCCAGGAGAACATCTACCAGTTTGAGCACAAGCAGGGCGTCGTCCAGAAGATCGACGAGAACAGTCAGCAGCTCGCGGACGCCATCGCATCGGGCACCCCGATCATCATCACGACGCTCCAGAAGTTCCCCTTCGTCACGGAGAAGATCGGCAAGCTGCCGAACCGTCGCTACGCCCTCATCGTCGACGAAGCGCACAGCTCGCAAACCGGCGAAGCCGCCCGCCAGATGAAGGAAGTGCTCGCTGCAAAGAGCCTCGACGATGCGGAGAAGGAAGAGGGCGACGACGAGGAGGACTCCGAGGACCGGCTCCTCAAGGTGATGCAGTCACGCGGCAAGCAGAAGAACCTCTCGTTCTTCGCCTTTACCGCCACGCCCAAGGCGAAGACGCTCGAAGTCTTCGGCGAGCGTGACTCAGAGGGCAAGCCGAAGCCGTTCCACCTTTACTCGATGCGCCAGGCGATTGAAGAGGGCTTCATCCTCGACGTCCTCAAGAACTACACGACGTATCGGGCGTTCTACCGACTGGTGAAGTCGGTGGAAGACGATCCGAAGGTCAACAAGAAGAAGGCTACAAGCGAGCTAGCTCGCTTCATGTCGCTCCACCCGCACAACATCGCGCAGAAGACCCAGGTGATGGTGGAGCACTTCCGGCAGAAGGTTCGCCACAAGATGGGCGGCAAGGCAAAGGCGATGGTGGTGACCAGCTCGCGCCTGCATGCCGTTCGCTACAAGCAGGCGTTCGACAAGTACATCTCCGAGCAGGGTTATGACATCGGCGTGCTGGTCGCATTCTCGGGCGTGGTGAAAGATCCCGACGTCGAAGACGTCGAGCTCACCGAGGTCGGCATGAACAAGGGCATCAAGGAAAAGGAGCTGCCCGAGAAGTTCGACAGCGACCAGTTCCAGGTGCTCCTCGTCGCGAACAAGTACCAGACGGGCTTCGACCAGCCGCTCCTCCACACGATGTACGTGGACAAGAGGCTCTCCGGCGTCCAAGCGGTGCAGACGCTCTCCCGGTTGAATCGAACGACGGCGGGCAAGGAGGACACGTTCATCCTCGACTTCGTCAACGACGCCGACGAGATCCAGCGAAGCTTCCAGCCATACTACGAGCAGACGGTCGTTGCCGACACGGCGGACCCTAACCAGCTCTACGACCTCCAGCACCGACTCGAAGGGATGCAGGTCTTTTGGGCAGCGGAGGTCGACGCGTTCTGCAAGCACTTCTACGCCCCAAAGGAAAGGCAGACGGTCGCCGACCAAGCCGAGATGTACCGCGCACTCGGTCCCGCCGTGGATCGCTTCAAGGCGCTCGACGAGGAGAAGCAGGACGAGTTCCGAAACGCGCTCACGGGCTACGTGCGGCTTTACTCGTTTCTCTCGCAGGTGATGCCGTTCGCCGACGAGGACCTGGAGAAGCTGTACTCGTTCGCCCGCTTCCTCGAACTCAAGCTCCCGCGCGACGAGAAGAAGGCGCCACTAGCGCTCGATGGCGAGGTCGCGCTCAAGTACTACCGCCTCGACAAGATCAACGAAGGCAGCATCGTACTGAGCCTCGCCGAACCAGTTCCTCTGCGCGGTCCCACCGAGGTCGGAACGCGGAAGGCGAAGGACGAAGAGGTCGCGCTCTCCGAGATCATCGAGGTGTTGAACGATCGGTTCGGTACGGAGTTCAGCGAGGGGAACGCGCTCCTCGTTGAGCAGTTCGTTGCGGACGCCAAGAAGGACCAGGCGGTGGTCGGGCGCGCGATGGCGAACCCGCTCGACAACTTCGAGCTGTCCATGAAGCCCGTGATCGACGGGCTCGTAATGGACCGCATGGACCGCAACCAGGACATCGCGACCGCGTACTTCAACGAAGGCGACTTCGCGAATCGATTCTTCAAGGCGATCGTGCGACGGGTGTACGACGAGATCCGAAAGCCCGGAAGTCAGCCGCCGCCCTCGCGGTGAAGGAGAACCATGGCGGGGGACAAGGCGCGCGTTCACACGTTGACAATCTTCTTGATGAAGGAGGGAGTCACCTCGCCCGCGAAGTGCATCAAGTCGGATGCCGGACTCGATCGTCAGCGCGTGGAGCACGGCGGCAGACTGCTCGGCGAACTCATCGTTCGTCAGAACAACGCGAAGCCTCCGAAGTGGCTCACCTTCTTCGACGAGGCGCCCGACCTGCGTTTGCCGAAGCTGTTCAACGCGAGCAGCTCGGCGGTCCTCTTCGTGAAACGCAAGGACCGCCTCTTCGCGATCACGTTCGGCTACGGACGGCACTTGTTGGCGCCCGGCTCGTGGGAAGAGCAGTTCGGGCTGCGGGTGACCCTCAACACTGTGGACCCGCTCCGGCTTCGCAGCGTCGATCGAAAGACGTTCGACGCCATCGCAGCTCATTCCCGAACGCAGACGAGCCAGGCGGCGGGAGTGACGGCGTTCGGGCTCAAGGTCGAACAGGATCTGCTATGCGCTGCAACCGGCGAGCCGCTCGACGCGGCGCTCGGCAAGCGAATGACGGGTATGGATTCCCTGACCGTGGCGGTGCCCCTCCGCCTCGGTGCGCTTCACGGCGTTCTTGACCAGTACCTCACCAAGTTCCAGGACACGACCTATCGTGAGGCGTTTCCTTGGATCGATCACATCGGCGAGGTTCGCGACCCCGTACGCCGCGAGAGCCTCGACAACGACCTCGTCGAGCTGCTCCGGCACGAGAAACTTGGCGACATGCGAGCGTGGCTCTCGGTCCCCGAGCTGATCGAATGGGCGCGAGTCGGTGGCTTTCGATACTCTCCGAAGCGCGGCGATCTCAGCCCCGACCTGCACCTTCGCGACTTCTTCGACGTTCTCGACGACAGGACGTCCCTCAGCCTCGTCACGCTGAAGCAGCGGCGAGCCTTCGCCATCGATGCTGAGGGTGAGCAAGCCATCGACGACTGGTCGATCTACGAATGCCTGTACTGCGAACTGGAGCAGGATGGGACGACGTACCTACTGTCGGGCGGGAAGTGGTACCGGGTCGATCGTGACTTCGTCGGAAGCGTGAACCGCGCCGTCAAGAAGCTCGTTCGGAGCGAGCCGTTGCCGTTGCCCGCGTATGACGACGCCGACGAAGGCGCCTACAACGAGCGTGCCGTGAAGCTCGCTCCAAGACAACTCGCTCTTCTGGACAAGGCTCTCATCCGCATCGGGGGGAGCCCGATCGAGGTGTGCGATCTCCTCAGCGCGAAGAACGAGATGATCCACGTCAAGCGCTACGGCGGCTCCAGCGTGCTGAGCCATCTCTTCGCGCAAGGCACCGTCGCAGCGCAGGCGTTCTTCCAGGACGCGGCGTTCCGCGTCGAGTTCAACAAGCGCGTGCCGAAGGCGCGGCGGCTGTCGAACCCGAAGGAACGACCGTCGCCCTCGGACTACGAGATCGTGTACGCCATCGTCAGCCGCTCCGCGAAGCCGCTCGACCAAGCTCTCCCGTTCTTCAGCCGGCTGAACCTCCGCACCGCAGCGAAGCAACTTGAGGGCTTCGGCTTTCGCGTCTCACTCGTGAAGATCCCGATGGAGGCGTCCTAGTCGTCCTCACGTCGACCGCGAATCTTGATGGCAACGAAGACCGGCAAGCCCTACGAGCGCCTCACACGACGAGTGTTCGAGACGCTTCTCGCTCAGCAGAGCGTGAAGAACCTCCGCGTCGAGCACGACATCAAGCTCCAAGGGCTCACGAACGAGCACCAGATCGACGTCTACTGGGAGTTCGAGGCGGGCGGCATCACGTACCGCACGGTCGTCGAGTGCAAGGACAAGACCAAGCCCGTCGAGAAGCAGACGCTTCATGCCTTGTGGACCACGTTGCAGGATCTCCCCGGACAGCCGCGCGGAGTGGTCGTGTCGCGAAGCGGCTTCCAGGAAGGCGCCGAACGGTTCGCGAAGGCTCACGGCATCCTGCTCTACGAGCTGCGCGCACCGCGCGACGAGGACTGGAACGGCTTCATCACGACGGTCAGCATCAAGGGCGAACTGCTCGTCCCGAAGGTTCACGGCATCAACTTCATGGTGGACGAGGACTGGGTGTCGACCGAGCTGAAGCGATGCGGCATCGCATCGCTCGAAGAACTTCCGCACGTGCAGGGCGTGGCTGGCGCGATGGTTATCGAGCGCGAGGACGGGAGCGCCCTCACGACCGTCGGAGACGTCATCGAAGCGCACCTCTGTCCCGACGGGCGCGGTGCGCCTGAATGGCGTGAGCATCTCTTCGCCGAACCCGCCTACATCGCGTCGGAGCTTCCGAACGTGCGCCGCATTCGCCTGCGCGGACTCCGGGCATCGGTCGAACTCGTCGTCGGGTTCACGAAGAACATCGAGATCAAGCTGGAGCCACTGGTCGGACTGATCCTCAAGGAGGTCACGGGCGGCACGTTCGAGATGTTCGACGCCGAGGGGAAACCTCTCGAACCAGGCGATCGGCGCCCGGCGAGGATCATCGCCGCCGATGGAGAGCCCGACCCGGAAAGCGGACGCACTGATCGTCGGAAGTAGGGCAGCGGGGAAGTGAGCCGCGTCAGGCGGCGCTGCGAACGTTCTCGCGCACCACGCTCGGATGGCGAGCCGCGATGCGGAGGAGCGCCAGCGCGGGTCCCTCCGGCGTCCTGCGATCCTGCTCCCAGTTCCGGAGGGTATGGACGCTGATCCCGAGCGCCTCGGCGAACTTCGCCTGGCTCAGCCCGATGAAGCGGCGCAAGGCAGCCACGTCGCCCGGTTGCAGCTCGCCGCGCATGATGCGGTCTCGCTGGCTTCGACGAAGTGCACGGGCGAAGTCGCTTCGGGTGAGTTCACGGGTGCTCTTCATGCGTCCTTCTCCATGTACTCGACGTAAAGGGCTCGTTCGGTCTTGCTCGCCCAGCGGGCGCTGATGATGCGGATCGTGTCCTCGCGCCGCTCCGTGAAGACGACCAGGACGAGACCGCGACGAATGGGTCCGATGGCGACGAACCGCTCCTCCACGTCGGAGTGCTCGGCGTCGTAGATCTCCAGGAAGTCGCTCTTGGAGGTGAAGAGCGCCTTGGCTTCCTTGAAGGTAACGCCATGCTTCGCGACATTCTGGCGCTCCTTCTGCGGGTCCCACTCGAACCTCACCCGACAAGTGTAGGTCATTGACTGACTGCGTCAATGGCTTACTGTTACCTCAGCCGGACCAATCTGCGCGCTCGATGAATGGCGACCGAGGCGCCACCAGGTACCTCGTCCAGCGCTTCTTGCCGGTGGGAGGCAGCAGCTTCCCCTCGCGAACGAGCCTTTGCAGGACGTCGGTCACATCGGCGTTGGGGTCGCCGAGGGCTGCTCTCACGTCGCCGGCAGAGAACGCGCCAACCATGGAGAGAGCAGCGACCTCGATCGCATTCTCTCGCGCGGCTCGCGTCACCAGCGCGTCCCACATTCCTGGCTTCGCGTTCGGGCGGTGCTCGGCGGAGATGAACTTCTTCTTGGCAACGGGGACGATCGCGAGGAGCCCTGGGTCGATGGCGACCAGCTCAACTTTCACGAGGTAGCGTCCTCTCTCCTCGCCGCTGTCGTGCGGTGGTCTCACGACCTTGATCGCCGACGGTAGCGGCGCGCCCCAGGGCGGCGGCTGGAAACCTGCGTCGACGATGGCAAAAGCAATGTCTTTGCCGAAGATGCCCCAACCGACGTGCTCGGTTTTGAGATCGTAGATCCCGACCTTGAAGAGCGTCTGCGGCTCGGAGTGCGCCATGTAGCGCGACTCGTACGTCTCGACGTCGGTCAAGATCCACACGCAGTCGCCACTCTTGAGGCGCTTCTCGGCTTGCCAGTGCGGGCGTTGCAGGTTGAGGGGTAGTTCTGAATTAGTCATGGATGCTCCTTCGCTATGGGGGACATCCAGATTCCTGATTATTGATAGGTCGGCGCGAGCTTCGTTGCCGGGCGCCCACCGCCTGCGCCGCTCCGAGCGGCGTCAGAGGAACGACTTCTTATCGAGGAAGGCGTGCTTGAAGCCCGACAGCTCGGCGGCTTCCTTCCTCGCCGCCTCGGGTACCGCCCCAACGGTGACGAGACCGTCATGCTGATTGCTGACCGGGATGAAGCCGTGGTCACCCGCGAGGAGCGTGAGATGGTGGATGTACGCCGCCTCTTGCCCCTGAAGCATGTGCGCCGCGACCTCGCGTCGAAGCTCCTTCTCGTCGCGCTCGCGATCGAGGATCAGCTTCTGCCCCGCCGCGTTCTCGACGAACTCCCGGCGCTGCGTCTTCTTTCGGTGCGGGCAGGCGGGATCGTTCAACAGCCACTCGGTCCAGAGCTTGACCAGCGCCTTGAGAGGGGCGAGCTGACGAACGACCGCGCGGAACTTGGCGCGCGCCTGACTCGCATCGGTACACGCCTTCACCACGGTGTCCTGAACAGCACCGATGTGCCCCTCTTTGATCCACCAATGCGTCGCGCCCATGATGGTCGAGAAGAAGCACTTCTTGTACGAGCCCTTCGAGAGTCCCAGGGCTTGTGCGCGCTGCTCGAAGACTCCCGGACCGAGGTGATCGACGAGCCACGTCGAGTCGATCCCCGCGAGCTGAAGCTCCTGGAGCAGAACGTAGCCCTGCGAGGAGCGGAGGTCGTAGTTGAAGATGTTGTCGACGCGGAGGAACGCGGCTTGCTTCATTGCCTTGCTGCAACTCTGGAGACCGCCGCCGAGTTCGCCGATCCTCCCGCTGCTTTGAGGCGCGTAGGACGGGGTGTAGATGCCGAGCCCGCCTTCGCGACGCGAACCCGCCGTCAGGGTCTGGGCGCAGAGGCGATCGTTCTCGTAGGCGGCGAGCTTCCCGGATGCCTTGAGTTGAACGAGGTGTTCCTGAACTGCGTCGATGTCGAACGGGCAGTCCACAGCGTGGAGAACGCGAGCCGCGTCGCGCATCAGCTTCGACGAACGCGCCGCGCCTGCGTTCGACATCGACCAGCCGACGTTGAACGCGGTGCCGTCGAACAGGTTCACGGCTGGCGAACCGTCGGGCGAGGCGTTCTGCGCCTCGATGTGGGAGAGGATCTCGGCGAAGACGGGCTCGTCGATCTGGAAGTAGCGGCACTCGCCCTTGGCAAAGTCCGACGCCGTCAGCAGCTTTCGCTGCTCCAGAGGCTTCCACGAGAAGCCTCGCGAGAACTCCGCCTTGATCGTCACGAACGGGAGGTTGATCCCGAGCGTGTCCCAGCCCGGCACCACTTCGACGGTCCCCTTTCGGAGATCGAGGAGCTGGCTGCAAAGGATGTGCAGGAAGAACCGACGGTGCTCGGGGTCGAGTCCCTGAAGCTTCGCGTGAACGAAGTCGTGGGTGGTCTTCGAAACCTTGTACTGGCTGATGATGTAGGAACGTGAGACGGACAAGGACTACCTCTCGGGGTCATATATCCAGGGCACCCGAGACGGAGAGCCGCACCACCAGGACCACCAGGAGGCGGCACCAGAAGCGCGCTACTCCCATAACGTGTCGCACGGGATATTCGTTTGCTTTGGAAGTGACGAGATTCACAGGCTTTCGCGATGACCTTGGTGGTGACGATCGCGACGTCGTTCGTGGAGGGTGCGTCACTCGACGGTGAAGCGACGCCGAGGAGCCCTGCCAGGCAGCCTGGTTCAATCTAGGAAATTGCCGCGAGCAGGTCAGGCGGGGTGGGTAGCCATGAAGCCTCGACGCGTTCTGAAGGGCGCTCAGGCACCGCGCGCGAATTCGAAGAACGGCTCGACGAGATCTGCCGTTAGCGAGGCATGGATGGTGAGGAGCAGGATCGTCTGCTCGCCGCTCGCGGTTCACCGATCGGCGTCGTCGGTCCCCTCCTCGAAACTTCAAGAGGTGAACCATGCCAAAGCTCGAAACCATCCACGTCCCACTGTCGACCGTTCAACAAACGCTCCTGGACCTGCTCCGCGAGCGCATGCCGAACATCGACGACGACGAACTGCTCCAGCTTCTCGTCGCGAAGGGGCTGTTCACGCTGCTTCACGAGAACGTCGACCGCGTTCTTCCGCCCGCCGAGGAGAAGCAGGCGACGGCGTCCGTGAAGGAGTTCCCGACGCACTACCGCCTGATCCTGGAGCCCGCAGAGCACACGGCGCTGGAACACCTCTACGAACTCGAACCGCGTTGGCGCGAGCCCCTGGAGCTTCTGCACAAGGTGATCCAGGAGGGCATCAAGGCGATGAACCGTGCCGGCGCCTCGAAGCGAGACCCGACTCGCCCAACACGCTCCGAGCTGGAGGTCAGCCGCGAGCAGGATGCCGCTCGTCTTCAACGAAGAGCACAGACCAAGAGCCCCGTGCTCGCCCTCCTCGACAAGATCGAAGCGGAGGATCGCGGCGAAGCTCTCTCCCTGTCGTTCCCTGCAAGGATGACCGTTCATCTCTCGCCCGAACAGGTGGAAGGCATGACGGAGATCGCCGACCGGGAGCCGCACGAAAGCGACGCTCAGCTCCTGGAGGCGGTCATCTCGAAGGGGATCGAGTCGATGAAGGAGACAAGTGCGCCGCTCCGAGCGACCGCCCAGCGCGCTCCGCTGAACCGCCGCGCCCGCCACAAGGAGAACGCGAAGGAGGTTCGCCTCGAAGATCGCCTGCGCAAGAAGCTGACCAAGTTCCTGAGACAGCATCCCGATGTGATGCGGTCGGAGGAGGCGCGGAAGCTGCTCGCCGACCTCGGCGAGCGTTGATGGCGGAAGGTGCGGGGATCGAACCCTATACGAGATGATGCGACGCGACGGGATGAGACAAAAGATCCAAATCCTCTTCCTGTCTTCGCGAATCAGAGCCCGCAGCCGATGAGCTGTTCGCATAACCGACGCCGATGGCACCAGCCATCACGGGCACCTTCCAGTTTCGTCGTGGCGTCCCCCGGCGGTGTGCACCCCGCCAGGGGCTTCGAGCGAATCACTTCATCGCCACCTCCTTTGCTCGCCTCGACGGGGAGGAGTCTTCGTCCATCGGATGCCGACGTCTGCCAGACTGGACTTCAGCCTGTCGTACTCAGCCTTGCACTCACTCTCCGAGTCGAAGCTGAGCAAGCCGACGTCCTCGTCTGGCTTATGAGGAAGACCCGCCACTGCGAGGTGCACGACCGCCTCCGCGGACAACGACTTCGCCCCCACGGCTTCGATGTGGAAGCGATGAATCGCGGGCGACCCGTTGTCGAGCGCGTAGATGATGATGAACCACGCGACCTCCGTGGGCGCCACGGAGGTACCCGCCTCGGAGGCACCAGCGGTCACCTCGCTCTCCGCCGCGTGGGGCGCTGTCCCTCGGTCGCGCCGCTTTCCGCGTTCGCGTCGTGCCTCCCGGCTTGCCAGTCGTTGTTCTCGTCTCTTCGTCTTTGCTGTTCTCTTGCTCATCCTCGTGTTCCTAAGCCGCCGGGGTTGATGTCGGTCTCCGTCTCCGGCGGCATGGAGGCGGCGACACAAAACGCGAAGAGCGACCCGCCCCGATTCCTCGGAGAGAGCCGCCCTTGATGATGCGCGTTGCTGTTCCTACTCGGTCGTCGTGGGTGCCTCCTCGGCGTCAACCTGCGGGCAGTGGGGCACTGAGCCAGCGGGGCGCTCGACGCGAACGTAGCGGTAGACCCGACGACCGCTCTGCTCGAAGCTTCCGCGACGACGCTCGAAGCCGAGACGCTCCAGGATGTGACTCACCCTCTGCGTGACGTTCGGGTTGCGGCTCGAAGCCCGAAGACCGAGCGCGCTCTCAAGAAGGTGGTCGATGGCGATGGGCGCGTCGCCCTGCTTGGCGACCCATTCGGCGATCTGGTCCTCCCAGGGTTCGACCTCCAGACGGTCGGCATGCTCATCGCGCATGAGAGCTTCCTCCTCTGCGGTCAGGTGCCAGGACTCGCCCCGCTCGAAGAGAGCGCGAGCCTCCGCCCAAAGCTGATCACGAACCGCGCGCATGCCCTCGACGTTGATGGCGTCCTCGCAGCGCACGATCCAGAAGCGGCGGTTGCCGGTCTGATCCTTGAGGTAGGCGCCGTGGTTGATGGTCCCGCAGAAGACGACCGACCTCGGCACCGTCTGTGGCGAGCGCGTGTACGGCGCTCGGAACTTGTCGCTCGCGCGGGTGAGGAACGCCTTGGTCGAACAGCTCTCGCCGCGAAGGAGCGCATCCAACTCGGCGATCTCGTAGATCCAGACGCCCTGGATGTTCTGGCAAGCATCCTTGGTGCCGAAGTCGATGAGCCCGTCGCAGAAGAACCCCTCGCCCGCCAGCGCCGCCAGGGCGCTCGACTTCCCGATGCCCTGCTTCCCCTCCAAGATGAGCATCGTGTCCACCTTGCAGCCGGGCTGCATGGCACGGGCGACGCACGAGACGAGCCACTTCTTCGCGACGGCACGAACGAGACGCTGATGATCGGGAGACGACGGTTTGACGGCGCAGAAGTCCTCCAACCACGTCTCGATCCTCGGGACGCCGTCCCAGGAGAGCGACGAGACGTACTCCCGGAGCGGGCTGAAGCGGTTGCGCCACGCGACGACGCGGACGGCGTCGAGAACGTTCGCGCCGGTGACCTGCACCCCGTGCTCGGTCTGGAACCAGAGCCGCATGCGCACCACGTCCTCGTCGCGAAGATGATCGCCGAGGCGAACGACGTCGCCGAACGGAGGTTCGCGGCGGAAGACGATCCGTTGGGTGAACTCGTTCCACGCGAGGACGCCCTTCCAAGCGTCGAGCTGGTGAAGGCGTCCACGAGTTCGGCGAGGCTCTTGCCGACCTCGACGGCGGGCGTAGTCCTCTCGGTCGTGTCGTTCTACGGCTGCCGTGCCCTTCGTCGGGCTTGGTGAACGGCAAGAACCGAACGTTGTTCTGGCTGTCGTGCTGAAGGGTCACGGCTTGGTTCCTTTCGAGGCTTGGTGTGTCCAACCTCCCACTCGCGGAGGTCACAGCGCCGAAAGCGGCGCCCGAGGCTTTCGCCCCATGTCGCCGCTCGCGCGTGCCGCGCGGTGTCGGGAGGTGTTCGATCAAGCCGCCTTGGCGAAGGTCTGGACGTCGCGACGACTCTCCACGTGCCCTCCGTGAGTCGCGCTGAAGGAAACGCACTCCCAGATGTACGGCGTGTACGCGCCCCGAAACGGGACAGCCATCGTCGAGAAGCCCTCGTCGAAGTTGATCCCCATCCTGATGAGCGCGGCGCGAGCCTTGGCGAATCCCTTCGGGCAGCAGACGCCGATCTTGATCCGACGGTGATTCTTCCGCTTCGTCGTTCCAGACTTTGATCTGGTGTCCCTTCATGACGGTGCGGAGCGCGGCAATGACGGCGGAGTGCTTGACGATGAGCATGACGGTGTCCTTTCGCTTTCGAGCGTCCCGATGCGGGTGCCCACAGCGGCTCAAGGGCGCCCAGGACTCGCGGTCCCAGGTCGCCCGTCGCGTCAGCTTGCTGTCCGTCGCTCGCGCTCAGCGAGGGGTCACGCTGCCGTCTTGCCGGCTCGCTGCGCCGCCTCGAACAGCATGTGCCCGACGTGCAGCATCCCGGAAGAGCTTCGCCTCGCCAGACGCGGAGTGAGGGAGCAGAATCGCCGAGAAGGAGCGGGGCTCCGAACGCGCGATCAGCTCGCCGCTCGGAGTGAAGATCTCGCACGAGATGAAGACCGCGACACCGCGAGCCCGAACGTGGCAGTGGTAGGAGACGACGCCCCGCACGTAAGCGACGGCGAAGGTCTGAGCGACGGTGCCCGCGACGTCCATCAAGAGCGCCTCCTTGGCGACGAGGTTCACGTGTTCCTGCCCTGCACTTCCCGCAGGTGCACGAACGGACATCGAAGGCTGCCGACTTCATCGCGGCGGACAGGTCGAACGAACGCATGGTGGGCCCTTCATCGATGGTGGTTCTGGTTCAGCGCGGGGAGCGCCGGCTCCGGGTCCAAGGCGCTTCTCGGCGACGAGCGGTCACGCTCGAAGCTCCGGTGCTGTTGAACGAGCTGCCGTCAGCCTCGGAAGGTCAACGTCTGCTTGCGTGTTGACGGCAAACTCCTTCAGCCTTCGTCGCGTTCGCGGATCTCGCTGTTCGTGGATGGGAGGTCAGCGTCGTACCGTTCCCCGCCGCCGCGCTCCGACACTCACGACGCCCGCCCGTCAGTGGATGGGATGTCAGCATGTGGGGTGGCACGCCGCTTGATGCTCGGCTCGCGCGTGACCCGCGATGCCGCCGTACATCCACCCTGCGACTCGCCACTCTCTCGCGCTCGACGTCGCCTCGCTCCCATGCCCTTCGCCATGAGGTCGTCCTTGGGTGGGACGGCAGGTAGGCGGGCGTGGTGTTTGCGTCCCGTGCCAGGTCCCGCGTCCTTGCTGCTCGTCCTCAACTTCGCGCCGTTGGTGGATGGGAACGCAGGTCCGCCAGCCGATCCTCGCCGCAGGACGGTTCAGTGCGCGCACCTCTCACCCGCGTTTTCTGCGGAATTCTTGAGGGTTGCTCGGCTCGTCGTGGAGGTCAGTACTCTCGCGCGCCCTTGCAGGTGGCGGACGTTCAGCCCGTGCTTGTTTTCCTTGGGCTTTTCCCAGCAACGACTTGCGCTCCCGAGGTCGGAGCTTTCGGGCGCGACTTCGGGCGCTCTCCTTGGCTGCCGTCACGCGCCGATCCGCCGCCATGGCGTCCTCTTCGATCGCCTCGCAGCCGAGGAACTTCCGCCCGAGATTGTGGGCGACGATCCCCGTCGTGCCGTAGCCAGAGAAGAAGTCCACGACCAGATCGCCCTCGTTGGAGTGCGCCTTGATCAAGCGCGCGATGAGCGGCATCGGTCGGCGGCAGGTGCGCTCGGGGCGAAAGACCTGCTCGATGTCCGACCAGACGTTCGAGACGCTCTTGAACTCGTTCTTGGTCGAGCGCTTGTTCCGCTCGTCGAGCCATTGCGGGTTGAAGGTGAAGGCGCCTCGCTCTTCGCTCGCCGTGAACCAGATGATCTCGTCGCGGGCGAAGAGGTAGTTGTCGTCCTTGCCGAAGGCGCGGTTCTTCTTCCACGTGATCCAGTTGCGGAAGAACCAGCCGTTCTTCTCGGCGCCCTTGATGACGTCGAAGAGCGGATGCTGCCCGTGCTTGCCGATCGCCTGGCACATGACGAGCGAGCCCGTGGGCTTGATCTTCCTCCGCGCCAGAACGAGGAGCCCGACCAGCCACCCGGCGTACTGCTCCGCGCTCTCCCACTGGTGATCCCAGAGGTCGCGTACGACCTTGAAGTAGGGCGGGTCGATGAGGAAGAGATCGACGCTCTCGTCCTTGAGGGCGCCGAGGAACTTCTCGGCGTCGGCGGCGACCACGTAGTTGCTCACGACGACGAGGCTATCCGAGAGCAGGTGAACGTTCAGCCCCCGCGTCCTCGAAGGCGATCGATGGCAGCCACGTCGGCGAGGTCTTTGGGACGACCACTTGCCAGCTTCCAGGTTCGCACGTCGTCGATGGATCCCATCCTGAGCCCGCTCGGGTGAGCAGACGAATTCGCGAGGACGGCGTCGAAGACGACGCCCTGGAACGTCTTCAGCACCTCGACGTCGGGCTCGTCATCCTTTCCCGAGACGACGAGGTGCAGCACTTCCTCGTCGGTCTTCGCGTCGCGGAGCTTCACCCGTGCCGTGAAGCCCCGCCGCTCTAGCTCGCTGAACGTCTCGTCCGAGACGAAGAGGTCGAGGTCTCCGACGTCGTCTCGGATCCCCACTTCCTCGACGGCGAGAGGCGCGCTTCCGAACACGACGATCCTCGACAGGAGGTCTCCCGGTAGCTTCGCGGCTGCCTCCGCGAGCAAGATGTCGAGTCGCCGCATGGCGCCAGTCTAGTCGAGCATCCGTGCTAGGAAAGCAGCGTGAGTTCGTGGAGAACCTACGAGGATGTCGCTCGTGTGATCGTTACGCGCTTCCGTGACGATCTCGGGCTCGCTCGCGTCGAAGACAAGCAGCACCTTCCCGGCGAGAGCGGAACGAACTGGGAGATCGAGATCGTCGCGTACCGCAAGGGTGACGAGAAGCTCGTCGTCTTCGAGTGCCGGCGCTACCCGAACAGCCGAATCGCACAGGAAGAGGTCGGCGGCTTCGCCTACCGGGTGAGAGACCTTGGAGCTTCGAAAGGCTACATCGTGACGCCGGTTGGACTTCAGAGCGGGGGCGATCTGGTCGCGCAGCACGAGAAGATCGACGTCATCAAGCTATCGCCCGACGCGACGACCGACGACTACGTGATGCAATTTCTCAACAAGATCTTCGTCGGCATCGCCGACACAATCACCGTCACCGATGAGGTATCGGTGCGTTTGATCCCGGCAAAGGCAGGTCGCTCTTGACCGGAGCGCCATCCCTACCCGACGCGTCTTGGTGGGCAGCGCAGCCGGCGGGCACGATCGCGATGGCGTGCTCCTCGACCTCGCCCGAGCACTCGATCACGGGGCAGTAGGGCAGACGGACAGCGAGCCACGCGAAGAAGAGCTTGCGCTGAGGACCCCGCCCGATAGCTCCGATTTGCTACCCACCCCAGAAACCCGCAACGGCGAACACGCCCCGCATCCATTGACGCCATATGGACGTGACCGTGCAGCCAGCGGCGAATTTCGAGGGAACAGGGCGGAACCAGACGGAACGAAGAACGCGAGTGATGTCGGACGGTTGTTGGTCAAGTACACGTCCCGGCTCGGCTTTCGCCGACACCCCTTGAGTCCTTCAATTCCCGGCGCCTCCACCAGGGGACCTCGGTGTCTCCGGGGTCCCGTCGTCATTTGGAGCGCGTTCCGTTGCAGGCGCCCTCTGGCCTGCCGAACTCCGGCGAGATCCGGCACGGCCGGAACCGTGCGTGCCCTCGGCCGTCCGCTAGGGTGCTCTGGTCATGTCGCGACTCCTGGACCTCGCGAAGGCCTGGAACAAGGTCATGATGCTCGACCGCTTGGACGTGAATCCGATCTGATCGGCCGCTCCAACGCTACGGCGCGTCCGGTTGGGCACTACGGTGCCGGAGGCGGCGCACGCCCGACCATGGGGAAGGCTTGGAAATGCTCGACGAGAAAATCGCGGAGCGCGCGGACCTTTCTCGGGAGATGCCGGCCGGCGGGAAACACGAGGTGGAGCCCGCCTTCGCCGAGCGACACCCGCGGCAGCACTCGGACGAGGCGCCCGGCGGCGACGTCTTCGCGCGTGAGAAAAGACGGGACCACGCCGAGCCCCATGCCCGCCATGACGGCGCGTCGAAGGAAGAGAACATCGTCGCCAATGATGGCGACCCGCGCTTTGGAGGGCACGACGCCCGGCACCTTCATGTTGTGAAAGAGGATCCACTTGTGTTCGACCGCCTCTTCCACCGAGCGCGGAGTGCCGAAGCGCGCGAGGTAGGACGGCGACGCGACGACGTGCGCTTCGACCGCGCTCAGCTTTCGTCCGACGAGCGATGAGTCTTCGAGTCGTCCGCGTCCGATCCGGAGCGCGGCGTCGAAGCCCTCCGCCACGAGATCGACGCGCCGGTTCGTGACCCGAACGTCGGGCGTGACCGATGGGTAGCGCTGAGTGAAGGCGGCGAGGATGTCGGGGAGCAAGGTCGCGGCGAGGTCGTTGGAGGCGGAGAGCACGATCACACCGGACGGCGCTTCCTCGCGCTCGGGAAGGCGCGCGATGGTGTCCTCGAGGGCGGCGATGTGAGGGGTCACGTCGTCGAACAAGAGGCGTCCCGCCGTCGTGAGCGCCACGCTCCGCGTGGTGCGATGGAACACCTGCACGCCGAGCGAGCGCTCGAGCGCGGCGACGGAGCGGCTCACCGAGGATCGCCGAACCCCGAGCCTCGAAGCCGCGACGCTGAAGCTCGAAGCCTCGGCGACGCGGAGAAAGACGACCAGCCGGTCCAGCTCCATTGTTGCATTGCGTGCGACAGTGCGGCGCATGTGTCAGGTCTAGTGCACTGGGCGCACGATGGGAAGAATGAGGGTCGTCCAAGGAGATATCGAGATGACCACCACCGCACTTCGCTCGTCCGTTCCCGCTTCCCTGCCTGCTTCCGCATCGAAGGGCCTGCGCATCGGCCTCTGGGTCGCGCAGTCCCTCCTTGCCTTGGCGTTCGGAATGGCGGGCGCGACGAAGCTCGGCACGCCGATCGCCGAGCTGGCCAAGACCATGCCGTGGGTGAATGACATGCCGGCCGCCCTCGTGCGCTTCATCGGCGCGGCGGAGGTGACGGGCGCGATCGGCCTCCTCGCCCCGGCGCTCACGCGCATTCAGCCGAAGCTGACCGCCCTCGCCGGCGCCGGTCTCGCGACCGTCATGGTGCTCGCGTCGGTGCTCCACGTGACGCGCGGCGAGCTCGGAATGCTTCCGGTGAATCTGGTGCTCGGAGGCCTCTCCGCCTTCATCGCGTGGGGCCGCGCGTACCGAGCGCCCATCCTTCCGCGCTGACCAGGCGCGCCGCGCTGCTGCAGCCCTGACGGCTCGAAATCGCTCGGGATTCGCACCCACGCAGAAAGCTGACAAGAGGATGTCATGACGGGGCGGCACTCTGCCGACTCAGCCGTATCTCACGGCCGAGCAAGGAGCCCATGATGAGCACGACGTTCTATTACGCCCCGATGTCCACCGCCTCCACCGTCCTGTGGACCCTCACCGAGCTCGACATCCCTTACGAGGGCGTACGCGTGAACCTCCGCGACGAGGCGGACAAGAAAGCGAAGCTCGGTCCCGTGAACCCAAACCTCAAGGTCCCTGTCCTCGTGCACGACGGCGCCGTCATCTTCGAGTCAGCCGCCATCCAGATGTACCTCGGCGAGACGTTCGGGACCGAGCGCGGCGTGTATCCCGCGGCTGGTCCGAAGCGCGGCCTCGCGATGAAGTGGCTCGTCTGGGCGAACGTCACCCTCGCCGAAGCCGTCATTCGATGGCAGCGCAATGTGAAGGAGTGGGGCCCGGCGGAGGAACGTAACGCCCTGGCTGGTGAGCGCGCACGCGGCGAGGTGAACGACATGATCGCGATGCTCGAGGTCGAGCTCACCGCGAAGCAGTACCTCGTGGGAGACGCCTTCTCGCTCGCGGATCTGCACCTCGTGTCGATCCTCGAGTGGGCCGGACATTGCGGCGCGCCGCTCGCGAAGTATCCGAAGGTGTCGGCCTGGATGGCGCGGTGCGCGTCGCGTCCTTCCCACGCGAAGGCGGAGTCGCTCGAGCACACTCCGGCCTGATGAAGGACGTCTGCGGCGCCGACGAGCTCGAGTTTCCTCAGTCGGCGTGCGCTTCGGCGTGAGCGCTGGCTCCGTCCACCCGCACGGAGACCCGCGCTCGCCCATTCGAAGAGGAGGCCGTGGCATGCGCATGGCCGTTCGACGCGATCATCTCGCTCGGCGGCGGCAGCAAGAGTGGAGGAGGAGGCACCGGTCGAACCGGACGGAGCGGCGGCGGCGGCGGCGGCGGCGGGACCGGAACGACCTTGGCCTGTGGAGCAGGCGGGGGCGGCACGGCGACCACTCGAGGCAACGGCAGCGGCAGCGGCAGCGGCTCCGGCACCGGTTCGATCTTCGCCCGCGGAGACGGCGGCGGTGGCGCCGGCATCGGCGCGTCGAGGAACGGCTGGAGGAACGCCGTGTGGCGATCGGTGCGCACCGAGCGGACACGGCCCTTCGTGCAGCGGGTCGAGGTCATGTGCGAGGTCACGGCGACGAGCTGCTCCTGGCCGTCGATCATCGCCAGGGTCGGACCGCCGGAGTCGCCATAACAAACCACGCCGCCGTGCTCGGACTCGATGAACTCGCTCGTCGTCCGGCTCGGGAACTCGACGGTGCGCTTCTTCTCGTCCTCGTTCCGCGAGCCGGTGAGGCCGAAGCCAACCGCACGTGCTTCGCGCACGCTCGCCGCCGCGCGCGCATCGAGGTTCACCGGGATCGGCGTGACGCTCGCCGGACGCGCGAGCTCGAGGACCGCGATGTCGCCAGAGCTCTCGTGCCGGCCCGTCGGCCGATCGAAGTGGGTACGCGTGACCGCGATGCGCGTCGGATGGGCGTCTTCACCGACGAGGACCTCGAGCCGCCCGCTCCCGGCGCAGTGCCGTGCCGTCAGCACGTAGGTCGGCGCGATCACCGTTCCGGTGCAGACCCCCAGACCGCCCAATCCGTGGTGACGCTGCACCTTGACGACCGCCGGATCCGAGGAGGACATCCGCCCGTGCAGGATGATCGGAACCTCCTGCTCTTCGTCCTCGTCATCCTGGGCCGCGTGAGCAGACCTGGCACCGCCGGCGCGAACGGCCAGCGTCAACGTGAAGAGGCCGGCAAAGGCCACGCAGCCAAGGACCCCCGATGCCTTGAGGAATGCTCCCACGGCAGATGGACGAGGCAGGGCCCACGACGTTCAACGCTGGCCCGAAACATGGCGCTCCCCTCGGCACAGTCACGGCTCGTGTAAGCGCGGACCGTCCTCCGTCCGATGCATTCCGCTACGTCCTTCCGCGCGGAGACTCGGAGATTGGTCATTGCGGATCACCAAGCTTCGTCCCTGACCGACCGTCCCACTATCGCGGAAGTGAGTGAGGCTCCTCGGTCGTTCATGGGGCGTGTCATGGTGAAGATGTCGAATGCCGTGCTCGAGCTGCCCAAGCGCACGGCGATTCTCGATTTTGACCGCCCCTGTTGGTTCCGGAAAATCTGGCCGCTCTGATTCCGGAAAATCTGGCCGCTCCAGGAAGGAGCGCGAGGCATGATTACAGAGGTGATGAGCGGGCGTGGTCGGATGCAGATCGGGGAGATGATCCCCATGCTTCTCCGGCACGAGATCCAGGTTCTCGTTCGCGCGGGACACGAGCAGATGGACGTGGCGAAGCGCACCGGCGTTTCGGTTCGGACCATACGACGTGTACTCGCCGAGGATGAAGTCGAGCACGCAGATGATCGCGTCGCGTGCTCTGAGAGGAAGGTCGGGCGTCCATCGACGGCGACTCCGTTCGCGCCAAAGGTCACGGCGTGGCTCCAAGCCGAGCCCGAGCTCCCGACGCAGGAGTTGCTGCGTCGAGCGAAGGAAGCGGGCTACGACGGACGCAAGACAGCGTTCTACGCGCTCGTTGCGGGCCTTCGTCCGCCGCGTGCCGCACCGGTCGTTCGCTTCGAAGGTTTGCCCGGCGAGTTCTCGCAGCACGACTTCGGGGAGGTCGACGTCACCTACGTCAGCGGACGCAAGCGGCGTGTACGCTTCTTTGCGTCGCGCTTGAAGTACTCGCGGTTCGTCGCAGTCGCGCTCGTCGCCAACCAGACGACGGAGACGATCGTACGCAGCCTCGCTCGCCACTTCGTTGCGTTCGGCGGGCTTCCGCTGCTTGCGGTCTTCGACCGACCCGCGACGATCGTGAAGAAGGGTGGCAAAGGGCGTGAGGTCGAGGCGTGGAACGCGACGTTCGCCCAAGCCATCGTGGACATCGGCGTCGGCATCGAGATCTGCGCACCACGAAGTGGGCAGCAGAAAGGGAGCGTTGAATCGCTCGTGAAGTGGGTGAAGAACTCGTTCTTCAAACACCGCAAGTTCCAGGACGACGCCGATCTGCAGGCGCAGCTCGATGCGTGGCACACGGAGGTCAACACGAAGACCGCGTCTCGCGCGACGGGAATGATTCCGGAAACGCGCCGTCAAGAGGAGCTCGGTCGTCTGCGGCCGATCAAAGTGATTCCGGAAAAGCTTGCGCTCCGAGTCCCGATCTTCGTGGGTCCGACCGCGGAGGTGATGTTCGAAGGCCTGCCCTACTCGATGCCACCGGAGGCTACTCACATCGCCGGCACTCTCTTCCTCTACGAGCATCAGCTTCGGATCGTGGCGGGCAGGTTCGATGCGCTTCATCGACGACGATGCAAGGGCGAACCGCCCGCGCCGTTGCCGGCGCATCGCGCAGCCAAGATCGCCGCCGTACATGGCAAGCGAGCCAAACTGTATGAGAAGCGCCAGCAGGTGCTCAACCTTGGCGCCGACTCGCTCTCTCTTCTGACCGAGATCACCCATCGCGATCCTGTGGCCGCCGGACGCGCCGTCGAAGAGTTGTACGAGCTCCTCGTGGAGTACGGCGACGATGCCATGCGCGACGCAATCTCCGCTGCGGTGAAGATGCGCAAGCTCACCGTGGCGGGTGTGCGCGTCGGCCTCTCCAAGTCGAGCGCCCGGAGGCGCGACGGCGAACGCCGTCGCGTCGTAGCGGCGCCACCGCGCGGTCGAGGCGGCCGCCAGCTTGCACTGCCTCTCGACCGCGCGGCGCGGGAACGAGGCGAGTCATGAGCTCGGACCTCGACCCGCTGCTCAAGCGTCTTCATCTCGCGAACGCGCGGCGCGCCTGGCGCGACCTCGTGCAACGCGCCGAGAAGGAGGAGTGGACGTACGAGGCATTGCTCCAGACCCTTTTTGCCGAAGAGGTCGCTCATCGCCGAGGAACCCGTCTCACGCGAGCCGTGCGCGCGGCCGCGTTTCCATTTCTCCGGACGATTGATGAATTCGACTTCACGTATCAGTCGACGCTGCGACTGACGACGATCGGCTCACTGCTCACGCCTGACTTCGTGACAGGAGGCAACTCCGTCATCCTCGAAGGCAAACCCGGTCGTGGGAAGACGCATCTGGCGATCGCCATCGCCTACCGCGCGATGCAGAGCGGCTTCGACGCGCTCTTCACCACGGCCGCAAAGTTGATTGAGGACCTCTCGGTCGCGACGCGAAACGGCGACTTCCGTGAAGCACTTGCGATCTACATGAAACCGCATGTCCTCGTCGTCGACGAGGTCGGCTACCTCTCCTATGGCGACGATGCCGCGAACGTCCTCTACCACGTCGTCAACGATCGCCACATTCGACAACGCTCGATGATCTTTACGACGAACAAGCACCCGAAGCGGTGGGGCAAGGTCCTTCACGACGACGATCTCGCAGACGCCATCGTTGACCGCATCCTCGAACGCGGCCGTCTTCTCCGTCTCGACGGCCCGTCGATCCGGACGAAGCACCTGCCTGCAGACGAACTATTGGATGAAGAATACACTCAACAGGAACCGGCCAAAGTTTCCGGAATGGACCGGCCAGAGTTTCCGGAACGCACAGCCCCGATGCGTCGCAGGCGCGAACGAAGGTACGCGGGCTCTTCTGGTTGACGCTGGCCACGGTCGTTCTCGGCCTCATCGTCGTTCTGGCGTCGCTCTGGAAGATCGTTTCGGCGCCGAGCGTACCCGCCGCCGACGCAGCGGTTCCGGTGATGGTGACCAGCGCTGCCTCCACGCCAGCGCCGCCGGTCGTCACGTGCGACGGGCCTTCGCCGGAATCACCCACGCCGCCGCCCCCGGCCGAGCTCCCCGCCGAACCAACGACTCGAACCACTCCAGCGACTCCGTCCGGATCCCCCGACCTCGAGCAGTATCGGTAGTCCGCGGCTCACGCATTCCGCTTCCTCACCTGTAACTGCAACGTACTCGCGAGCGCGATGCGTGCACTTTCCCTGTTTCCAGAATGTCTCCACGGCCCTGGTGGATTGCGCTCACAGGCTCTTGGGCAACCGCAGCGATCGCGAGACCGCCAGCGCTCGAGGGGGCGATCGACCCACGACCCGTGTTTGGGTGGGGTGACGATCGCGCGAGCTCAAGGGCAGTTTGCCGACAGCGTCAGATTCTGGGTGGTGCCAACGCCATTCTTCTGCGTCGGGAGATCCGTGGCCGCGTACGTGAGCTTGCCGCCCGTGTTCGTGACCGTCACGGTGCCCGACTGCGCGAACCACTCTTCTTGGGTGCTGATGTTCGGGTGATAGATGACCCGGACCGCGACCTGTCCGGCCGTGAGGTTTGCGAGGCCGATGACGCTCGACGCCGCCTTCACCGTGTACGTGCCGGTCGCGGGGACGCTTCCGCCAGGGAGATACACCGACAGGTTGTTCTGGTAAGAGCAGACCGCGGTCGCGTTCATCTGGTAGCCGCCGACCGCGCCGCCGTCGGAGCAGGTCGGGCTCATGGTCGTGGTGCACACCGGATTCGGTACGAGGTTCCACGTCGCCGAGCCGTTGCCGCTCGAGCTCCCGTCGCCTCCGCCATCCGTGGCCGCATCACTGCCGCCGTCGGAGGTCCCGCCGGACGAAGACGTCCCGCCGGATGACGAACTGGACGACGACGTGCCGCCCGAGGACGACGACGACGCGCCGGAAGACGAGGTGCCTCCAGCAGCAGGCGACGGCGAGCTATTGGTGTCGTCGGACGTGCAGGCTGCGAGCGCGATGGCGAGACAGGTGACCGTGCGGACGGCCCCCGTGAAGATCCGGGATAGGAGCACGTTCCCCCTCTTTTTCCGGATGGTATGGAGGCGCGGGAAGGGGTCAAGTCCCGGTCGAGTGGTGCAGTGGCGGAGATCGCGCGCGTGCCTATCTCAGCGATCTTCGAGCGTGGCCCAGCTTGACCAACCAACAACAACCGGCGGGACTTCGATCTCGGGGCTCCCGTCCTGCGTACCACCGCCTCGCCGCTGCGCGGTTGCCCGATTCTCTTTTAGGAGAACCGTAGAAGAGCGAGCGAGGCGCGACGGCCGAGAGCGACCGGCCTACTCGCGCGCTCGCCGGCGCTGGTCACCGTATAGCGGTCAGCGCTCGACCTCGCGCCTCCAGCGCCGGCGCGCTCGGGTGAGGGAGCTCGGGTCCGAGAATCCGAGGAGGAACGCGATCTCCTTGTCGCTCGCCCCGCGAAGGGCCAGTGAGCGCGCACGCGAGCGGCGAAGACCGTCGACGATGTCGGTCCAGGACGTTCCCTCCGCCCGAAGGCGCCTCTGAAGTGTCCGAGTGCTCATGCGGAGGCGACGTGCGACATCGGCCGCGTCCTGGGCGAGCGCCGTCGGGTCCTCGTCGCAGATGGCGCGGACACGGGAGAAGAGCGACGTCAACGCGGGCAATGCCGCGACGGCGCGCTGGGCGATCATGTCGAGCCCTCGGGCGAGGGTTCCGTCGGGAAGACGGATCGGAGCATCGAGGATCGCCGCGGGCAGGACGAGCTCGTTGTTGCCCGCTCCAAACGATGGCTCCACGCCGAACGCGCTGGCGAGCGCCGACGGATCTTCGAGCGGCTCGTGCGCGAACCTCACCGCGACCGGACTCGCGTGAGGGACGGCGAGCGCGCGCGCTCCCGACAGCGCCTCGAGCAACGCGACCTCGGCGAGGACGGCACGTGCCACCGCGCTCGGCCCGGGGTGGCGGAATCGGAGGACGCCGCCGCGGCGTGGATCGTCGGCTCGCTGCAGGGTGAAGCGCTCGCCGTCACCCCAAAGCCGCTGGTAGAGCAGCGCCCGCTCGAGGCCCTCGCCAAACGTCGCGCCCGACATGAGCACGAGCGCGGCGACGTCGTAGGTCGTCTCGTCCGAGACCCTGGAGAGCGCGAGCGAGAAACCCTCCACGCCGAGCTCGCGGACGCACGCTTCCAGAAATGCGTCGGACAGCGAATACAGGACACGGGCCGAGGGGTTGCTCACGTCCTCGAACGCGACGCCGGCCGCGGCGCAGACGAGGGCTGCATCGCGCCCGCGCTGGCGAAGGAGATGAACGAGCCGGACGGTCATGCGGCCGGAGATGCCTCCAGAAGAGGAGGTGGCGCGGGTGGCGCGGGTGGCGCGGGTGGCGCGGGTGGCGCGGGTGGCGCGCGCGGCCGGCGCTTCTGGCGCGCGCGGCCCGCGTCGCCCCTCCCCATCCGCCCTACCCTTGGAGCCGATGGCGCTCCGGCTCATGTGGTCGTTCCTCGTTTCCTTCATCGAGACGTTGCGCATCCGCCAGACGCGCGGCCCTGCGCGTCCGAGCTGGCCTTTCACGTTCGAGTGGATCGTACGGTATCTCCGGCGCGACTGGGAGCTGACGAGCGCGTGGGCGCTCCCGAGACTCCGGGCCGAGCTCGACGCACGGCCCTACCCGCGAACGTTCCTCCGCGAGGTCGACACGAAGGACGGCTCGCTCGGCGGCGTCCCCACCCGCTGGTTCGTTCCTCCCGGGGCTTCGGACGATCGCGTCGTCCTCTTCTTCCACGGCGGTTCGTTCATCTACGGTTCGGGACGCACCACCCACGCCGATTTCGTCGCGCGAACCGCGCTCGCAAGTGGCGTCACGGTGGTCGCCGTGGACTATCGGCTCGCTCCGGAGCATCCGTTCCCGGCTCCACACGAAGACGCGCTGGCGGCGTTCGATGCGCTCGTCTCCAGCGGGACGGCGCCGGAGTCGATCGTCCTCGCCGGCGACTCGGCCGGAGGCAACCTCGCCATCGAGCTCCAGCTCGCGCTCCGGGATCGCGGACGACCCCAGGCGGCGGCGGCGCTCCTGGTGTCACCGTGGTCCGATCTCACGATGCCTGCGCGATCGTTCCTGGACAACGATCCGTACGACTACGGGACGCGTGACGTGCTCGCGGTGCATGCACGGACATATGCGGGCGCCGTTGCGCTCGACGACCCGCGACTATCCCCCGTCCACGCGCGACTCGCTGGCCTCGCGCCCGTGCTGATCATCGTCGGTGAGGTCGAGATCCCGCGCGACGACATCCTCGCTCTCGCGGAGAAGCTCACGGACGCCGAGGTCGATGTCGCCGTGCATCTCGCCAAGGACATGCCGCACAACCCGCCCGTGTTCGCGGCGTACCACCCGAACGGGCAGGCCGCGCTCGATGAGGGCGCCAGATTCGTGCGCCGGACGCTGAAGATGCCATTGTCGTGATCACGCGGGCAAGCATGACTCGGCTTGATAGGCGAGGGACGATCGCGAATGGTTGGGGGACGGGCTTTCCGACGCTCCGGCGCAGACCTCGATGCAGTCGGGAGCAACGGATGACGGCGTCGACCTTCTGCCGATCCGCTACTTCGGAGCTCCCACTGTCCACTGAACGATCATCGGCTCGCGACCGCCGCCGCAGCGGCACGGAGAGCACGATGAATTTTCAACGCGAACGTGCAGTCCTTTTCGTGTCCACGGCTACTTTGGCCGTGGATGCGCGTTCTCGAGTCCGACGGCCACACGACGTGCCTCGACAGGGAATATTCGCGGACCCGGCTACTTCGCACATCAAGGGGCGCTGGCTTGCCTCCTCGCGGCTCGCGGCGCGAGAATGTGCGCCGGGCGAACGCGGGAAGGCGACGCACGACGAGCCGAGCTCCAGCTTCGCATGAAGAATCACCGACCCAAGCTCGCCGGGATCGTCGCCAGTGCCCGTCTGGTGCTCGGCTGCTCTCGCCCCGACCCCGTGGTCGCAGAGATGACACCGAGCCCGCCTCGTCGACGACGGCCGCTTCGCCCGCGCCTGGTCCGCTTCCCCGCCCCGCTGCCCGTCGGTCCCATGGTGCCGCGCGGAGAGGTCACGATCGCCCGAGCGAGGCCGACGCGCCGCCGATCGGCGCGCCATGCACCAGCGCCCCCACCTGCGGGCTCCGGGGCGCATCGCGCTGCGCTCGTTCGCGATCCACAGCCCGGGTCCAGACCACGCGCCGAGCGCCTGTGCTCGCCGATCGGCCTGACGCCCACGAACGCGACCTCGCACTACGCCAAGAGCGCTTGCGTCTCCGGCGACTGCGCACGCCACGACCGCGTGCATTCTCTGCCGCATGCCTTCGAGGACGGTCTCGGAGGGCGTGATCTCGGAGATGACGGTGCCCCAGCGCGAGTTCTTGATCAGGGAGCTGGATCTCGCCGAGCCCGCCGCGAGCCTGACGAGCGCGGAGGCCTGGTCGCAGGCGTTCGCGTCCGCGCATTCCCGCGCGAACCCGTGACGGAAGCTCGACCACCATGCTCGGGCGCGTCCATCAGTCCGACAATCGGGCGTAGCGCGCTCGCTGCTTCCCGCCTTGAACGCGGACCTGGATGTTGTCGCACCCGCCGGGCTTGCCGTCCGCGTCGGCGCCGATCTTGGCCGGGTCGCCGGCGCACGCGGCGTCATCGAGGTCGGTGCGCATGACCGTGCCCGTCGCCTTCCAGCTCGGCCACGATCTCGGTGTCCGGCAGCGTCACCGTCCCGTACTTCATCGGTCCCGAGGAGATGATGCTCAGCTTCGGCGAGACTGCCTCCACGAACGCCGCCCGCGACGACGACATCGAGCCGTGGTGCCCTGCAACGAGGATGTCGGCGTCGATCTCTTTGCGGTAGTGCTCGAGCACGTAACCCTCGACGGATTTCGGCGACGGGGGCGACGAGGGGTCCTTGCGGCCGCCCGCCTCCGCGTCACCCATCAACAGCACACGGGTTCCGTCGAGGTCGAGGAGCGTCACGAGCGAGCTCTGATTGAAGTCGGTCCCGTGCACCTCGCCGTCGACATGCAGAAACGCCGTCGTCGCGCGCTTGCTCAGCGAGATGCGCGCCGCTTCTCGAATCTGCTCTCCGTGCTCAGCTCTGGTTCGCTGGCATCGCGCAGACGGACTTCCCGAAATCGATGCGCCGGCTCCCTTCCGCTCTGGCCGCGGAGTGATAGACGGCCTCGGATGCCGCTGCTGCCGCGAGGAACCGCCGGTATCCGCAGACCGGATTCACGGCCCCCGAGTCCCAGATATGGGCGACCTCGTAAGAGGAGATGACGTCCGGCAGCAGCTCCACGTGATCGGTGTGAGGGTGGCTGAGGATGACGTGATCGATTCGCTTCTGGCCACTCGTGATCTTCTCGAGATACCGGACAAATCGATTTCCCGGTCCGACGTCCTTGTCGTCGTTCGAGCCCGCGTCGTACACGAGCGAGAAGTCCTCGCCCTCGACGAACACCCCCAGCCCCGTGCCGACATCGACGACGTGGAGGGTGAATACCGGACCGTCGGCCTTCTCCTCTTCCGGCGGGGGCGGTGGTGGCGGAGGCGCCACGGTCGTCGCGGGCGGGGCCGGCGGATGCGGCGTCGCCGCCGGCGGTCCCGGGCGCGGAGCACACGCGCCGAGCGCGAGAGCAAAGACGATGATCCGCAAAGAGGACCGCATCATCGGCATGCAACGCGAGGGGCGCGACCCGGTCAAGATGGCGCGGCAGTAGCATGCACTCGAGAAATGCCGAGGCTCCTGGTCGTCGTTGCGGGCGTCGTCTCTGGCCTTTCGATGGCCAACAACGCCGGGGCCGAGCCGCTCTCCTGGAACGAGGCGTGGCCGAAGTTTCGTCCGGCCGAGATCGCGTTCTCGGCGGGCGAGACGTTGCAAGTTGCGGCGAGCGTGACGATCTGGAACCAACCCACGCGCAACTTCGACGGCCCGGTCCTCTTCGACAAACCGGCGCGACAGCTTCTCCGCCTCCACGACCGCGACGCGCGCACCGCCGCTGCGACCGTCAGCGACATGATGTACTACAGCCTCCTGGTGCTCCCGGCGATCGAGGCGCCGGTCGTGGCCGGCATTCGTGGTGAGTCGACCGTCGCGATCCAGACCCTCGCCATCAACTGGGAGTCCTTCGCCTTCACCGGTGCGACCGCGATCGCCCTGGAGAAGGTCGGGCGCGCGCGTCCCATGGCGCGCGAGTGCGATCGCGACCCGGGCTACGACCGGCGCTGCGATGAGACGGCGCGCCTGAATACGAGCAACGTGAGCGGGCATACCGCCATCGCCTTCACGGGCGCCGCGCTGACCTGCGCCCATCACGTGCATCTCCCCCTTTACGGCGGCGGCGCGCCCGACACGATGACGTGCGTGGCCGCGATGTCCGTCGCCGCCGCCCAGGGCATGCTCCGGATTCATTCCGACAATCACTATGCGACGGACGTGGTGCTCGGCGCCGCCCTCGGAATCGGCAGCGGGTATCTGTTGCCACGGCTGCTCCACTATCGCGGCCCGAGCGGCCGCGCCGCGACGCTCTTGCCGACGTTTCGCTCACGCGAGCTCGGCGCGACGGCGGTGCTCGCGCCATCCGTCGCGCCGACCTCGATCGGGGTCACGCTGGGCGGCGCGCTTTGACGCCGGCGGAGCGAGGTGACGGGGCACGAGCGCCCGATTCACGAGCTCGCCCGGCCCGCCCGCGCCGAGGCAGAGCGTGGCAGACCGTGGGATCGCCACTACACTCCATCTCGTGGTGGTGCGCCCTCGCCTGCGTCCGACGTTCGAGCTGACCGTCGCGCTCTCCGTACGCGAGACCATGGCCCGCATCAAATCGCACCTCGTCGACTCGAAGGAGTCGATCGAGCCCGTGATGGTCCGGGATCGGATCGTCGAGCTCGTGCCCCATCCGTCGGCGGTGCACCTCTGGTCACCGCAGCTTCGCCTCGAGCTGAGCGAGGTCGATGGCGGCACCACCATCCAGGCGCGGTTCTCTCCTCACCCGCACGTGTGGACGCTGTACCTTGCCATTCACGCCGTCGGCGCCTTCGGCACGTTGGCCGCTGGCGTGTTCGGTCTATCTCAGCACCTCGCGGGGCAGTCCCCCTGGGCTCTATGGGCGCTTCCGGTGGCGCCCCTGCTCGCGGCGCTCGTCTGGGCGCTGGGGTTCGTCGGGCAGGGCCTCGGCTCGGAGCAGATGTACGCGTTGAGACGCTTCGTCGACGAGGCGCTCGCGACGGACGGACGGCGAGAACAAGCCCTTCACGCCGCGCTCGATCCCTCGGCGCTCTGACGCTGGTTGTCCTGGATGTTTTTCTTTCGTGGCGGGGCTGCGTTTCGCGTCCAATGTGCAGATGCCCAATGTGCAGACGCGCCGCCCCACGTCGATCCTCGTCACCGTCGCGTCCTCCCTCCTGGCCGTGACGCTCGCCGCCTGCTCCTCCGACGATACGGGCGGAGGCTCGAGCGGAACCAGTGGCTCGAGCGGCTCGAGCGGCGCCGGCTCGACGCCGCTGGGGGGAACGCTCTGTTCGGTGCCGGATCTCGAGGCCGCCGGCGGAGGGTTCGGGGTCTCGCGCATTCGCGTGTCGGACGACGGCAGCGTGTACTTGCTCTTCGACCATGCCGTGCACCGATACACGGTGACCGCGGGAACGACCTGCACCTTCACGAAGGACGCTGCCTTCGGCACGTCCGGCGGAGTCTCGGCGGACACGTTCGATCTCGGGGCGCCTGGAAAGCTCGTCGTGCAGACCTTCTTCGCGCTCGAGGTCCACGACCGCGTGACCGGCGCGCTCACGTATTCGTGCGATGCCGACAGCGTGGGGCGCGTCGGCGTGAGCCCCGACGGCACGGCCGCCTACGCGCTCGGCTTCACGTCGCCGGCCAAGAGCCGCAAGTACGTCCTCGGCGCGGCGGGCTGCACGAGCTCCGAGGCCTGGACCCCGTCTTCACCGTGGTCGACCATGAGCACCGGCTACGCCCAGTCGGTCGTCGTGCTTGCTGACTCCGTCGTCGTCGGGGCGCAGTCGGCGGTCTTCGTCTACGGCCTCGACGGCGCGCAGAAGGCGGTGTTCGGACAATCGGAGTCTCCTCAGGACTGGGACACGTTCGGTATTGCCTATTTGAATGACATCATCGTCACGAGCGCGGGCGTCGACGCCGTCGACACGAACTCCCCGAACGTCCGCCGCTACGACCTGACTGGCAAGTTCGTGAGGCGCTGGAACATCACCGATCTCACGGGGCTGCCCGACACCGGCACGTTTGGCCCGCGACCGGACGCCCTCGGGGTCGCCCCGGGTGGCGAGCGCTATCTTGCGATCACGACGGGGGACAAACGGCAGATCTGGCGCATCCCCGCGTTCTGAAGCGCCCGTTAGCGCATTCTTCCACGCCGAGTGCCTCGTCGAACCGACGTGAGCGCGAGCGCGAAGACGCCGATCGCGGCCGCTCCCCATCCCTGCGAAGATGATCGGGTATCGTGCGCGACGGCGCAGCCCGAGTCCTCGCCTGCCGATGGAGGGGAGCCACCGTCCGCTCCCGCGTCGGGCGAGGTCGCACCGGTCGCTCCGATGCTCTGGAGCGTGGACCCCGCGCACTCGTTCGCGCACTTGTCGCGCGCGCAGGCCGCGAGCGATAGCCGCTTCTCGTTCGTCTTGCAGCTCGAGAACGAGTCGTCCCGCTTCAAGCAGAGGTGGCAACGACCATCCGCGGTGCAGTCGCGCTGCTCCTGACAACAGGTACTCTCCATGCATCGGGCGATGCAGGCGTCGCCGTTCTTGGGGTTCAGCTTCTGCACCGCATTTCCCGACGCCGTCGCACGAGGGCGAGCCGCGCACACGTCGGCATGCTTCCTGGCAGGACGCGCTCGTCGCCGCTGCGGAACAGGCCTCGGCGAGGGTGAACTTCCGGAGAAGCATTCGGCCTGTGTCTTCTTCCTGCTCACCACGCATTCGTACAGCCGCGACACTCATCGCTGGAGAGGCAGGACGCCGTGAGCACCGCGCACGCGCCCGCTCCGGACTTGGCCGTCTTTTCGCAGAGCCGCAGCTCGGCTTGGGCGCCGGCTTGTTCAGCCAGGGCGTCGAAGAATTCGAGGTTGGCGGTGACACGCCAGTCGTGCTTCCGGGTTCCTTTGCAGTCCGCCGGGAGACGAATGAGTGAATCCCGACGACGCGCGCTCATGCCGGTTCCTGCGATGATCGACCGCTGCTGTCGCCGTAGCCAAACGCCGCTCGACGTCTGGTCAGGATGGCGAGTCCGAGTCGACTCGGAAGAGCTTCTTTGTCGATGGTGATGGCGCTGACCGTTCGACTCCCCGTCGGTGCTCGTGACGCCGAAGCCCACGCTCGTGACGGCTCGCGGAGCGAGCCCGTCGGGCGCCGGCGTGAGCGGATCTCGGGGAGTCGACGCGTCGACGCCGACGATCCTGGACGACCGCGAAATCGTACGTATGTTCCGATGCGAACTGAGAGTCGGCCTCGTAATCGAGGACGGCGTAGCTGACGGCGTCGATCGACGCGAAGTCCTCGGCCTGGACGACGAGCGAGATTCCCGTGCGCGACGCAATGAGCTCGCCGTCGCGACCCACCTGATGTGATGCTCGACATCGCGCTTCACGCCGGATCGTCCCGCTGCACGTCCCTTCGAACGACTGCGCGTCTTTCCCGAGGATGAGGGCGACGACCGCGGGGTGCGTTCCTGTCGAGGGCACCGTTGATGATCGCGCTCTCGGTGCGCCCCAGTTTGCATCTCCGCGCGCGGAAGAGTCCTCGAGCAGGTTGACCCGGCGACGACGAGCACAGGAGGATGGGTATGGTCGACGAACCACTCGAAGTCCTGGAACCCGCTTCAGCTTCCGTCGAAGTGGGCGGTTTCGCAAAGGACACGCGAGGTTCGTCGCCGCCCGCCGCCGCGCCGGCACCTGAAATTGACCTGGCCGGCGTTGCACGACATTACCTTACATTGTAGGGCGACGCGCATGCGCCACGTCTTATCGTTCCTCCTCGCTTCGCTCTTCGTCACCGCCTGCTCCGCCGATGTCCCCGACGAAGCGACGGTCGCCCAGGAGGGCGAGCTCGGTCAGGTCTTCATCGGCGCCGACGACCGTGGCGCGCTCCCGCTCGAAGCTCGGACGATTCACTACGCGGAGGATGCGCGTCCGTTCGAAGCGGCGTCGTTCGGGACTTCGCAGACGGCGGGCGGCTCTCGGTACGTGGCGTATCACTTCGACGCGAAGAAGGGCGACGGGCTCTCCTCTCGGCGAATGCGATGACGACCGAGACGGAGACGAGCGGCTCATGATGAGATCGTTCGCCTCTGGCCTTCGACGGCGACAAGCGCAGACGCGCGCGCCGGCACGGTGAGCTGCGCCGCGGAGTACGAGGTGCCTGGCCAATGACGTCGGGCGTCCTCCGCCATTACGTCGAAGCCGAAGGAGCGCCAAGCACGCTCGTCGTTGCCGTCCTTCCGTGAACCACGCCGCGTCGGAGCATGCTCCGATTCACCAGCCGGGAAGTAATGCAGCGTCGGCCGCGCGGAGCCACGAGGAGAATCAGGGCGCCGCGCAGTGCTGCCAGGATGGTGTCGACATCCTTGTGTCGCTCCGATCTCCGCTGCGAGCGCGCACGCTGCAAGTGAACGAGCGTTGAGGCTCGCCCCCGCTCACCAGCGCGCGCTACGCGAAGCGCTCCCTGGAGCACGTCGTAGTGCACGAGCCAGCGCTCCGGATGGAGATACGTGCCGAGGAGCGTCACGTTCGCGGCCGGCCTTCGGTAGTCGCGTGTCCTGGTTGATCGCGAGACCTCGAGCCGCTTCATGAGCGGATGCGCGAGGAGCGCGACGCGAGTGCCCCACCCCGGCCCACGGCGAGGAAGCGCAGGTTCGGGAAGCTCGCGAGTCGATCCCAGACCCGGCCTCGATCGTGGCGATCCACCTTCCACCTGATGCCGACGAGACGCTCGACGAAGCCCGGCCGGCCGAGGATGCCCTCGAGGTTCTTCCAGGCCGCCGAGGACGGTCGAGGATGCAGATCGTAGTCCCCAATCCGGTCGATGTTCTTTCCGTGGACGTCGAGACCGAGCGGGCCCAGTCGGCCGAGGCCGCCGTCTGGCCGTCGAGGGAGTCGACGGCGGCACCGCCAGGAAAGAATCCTCGCGCATACCTCGGCACGTGAAACGGCTTCGAGCCTGCGAAGGGAGCGCGCCATCGAGCTTCGCGCGGACCTCGCCCACGCGAGCGCGCTCTTGTCGTCGATCTTCGTGGGCTTCCCTCAGGCGAGCTGCGCGGCGATCATCTCGCCGCGCGGGTCCCCTCCATGAGCCAGTCGGCGGTAGACGGCGCCATGTCGCTCGCCGGATCTTCGAGGACGGCCCTTCGAAGAGATTCTCCGCGATCGGGACCCGCGCCGGCCGGCGATGCCCAGACCTCCTGCATGCGCGGCGAGGATCTGGGCGAAGATCGGCCTCGAGCTTGGCGAGGCCCTTCAGGGCCGCGAGCTCCTCGGGCTCGCCATGAAGGAGGAGCGCCGCGAAGACGTAGAGCCCCTCCTCGCCGTGGAGGGGTTGAAGCTCGGCTTCGCTGCGAGCGCGACGAGCGCCTTGCCTGGCTTCCATGAGGATCTCCGAGACGCTTCGCGATGTGCGCCATCACCTGCGCGCGATTTCGACGGCTCACCCTGTCCACGTTCGCGTTCTCGGCTTCTACCGCGGCGCAGCTCGATCACGCCGTCGGCGGTGAGCGCCGGTTCCGCTTCAGCCACTCGCATTCGGCTGAAGCTCTCGTGGAGACGGCCGGCGCAGCGCCTTCACGTGCTTCGCCTCGCCGAAGCGCCGAGGAGGAAGTACGTGTACACCCAGAAGCTCGTGGCCTCCGTCGAGCGCCACTTGTCGAGATCGACCCACGGGAGGATCTCGTCGGCGACGGAGGGGCCAGCGCCCGCGGTGAGCTCGCGTATCGCGCCGATCGTTGGCGTCCGGTCCGACCGGCGATGATGGTCGATGCGGGCGACGAGTCCGCGGCGGTCGCCGGCGGCTTCGTCGCGGCCTTGGCTGGCGCGGCCGGCTTCTTCGGTGCCGGTGCTGGTGCTGGTGCGCGCGAGGCCTTGCGTCCGGCGCGCGCCGCTTCGAGGACCGCGACGTCGGCGTCCGTGAGCGCGCGCGGGGTCTGCAGGGCCATGCCGAGCTTCTCGGGTGGTACGTCGATCCCCTTTCCGTTCGCGAAGCGAAGGCGCGGAAGGGCGTCGGTGACGTCCGCGATGGGAACGACGTTCCTCGCGGCGACCCACGCCGCCCCGTCGAAGCGTGGGCGCCGGAGAACGGCGACGAGCCACAGGGCGCCCTCGCGAACGGTGACGAGATGGAGGTCGCCGCCCTCGGTGAGCGATTCGAGCGACGGATTCTTGCTGTGATACGCCGCGAGCGGGAGCACGGCGCCGAGGCTCACGCCCCGTCCGTGGTCCTTCTCGAAGACGGCTTTGCTGATGATCGCGAGGACGCTCGGCATGTCGGTCACTCCTTCTTCACGTCGCCGGAGCTCGGCCCGGAAGCTCCGCTCCCGTCGGGAAACCGACCGATCGACTCGACGCCACCCGTCGAGACGCGGAGCACCTCGAGCGTGATCGGATATCCCGAGCTGCGATACTCGTGCAGCGCCTGCGCGCCCATCTCCGCCGTGAGCAGGCACGCGTCCTTCTCGGCGAGGAGGTAGACGTAGTCGCGGCACGCGGGATGACGGCGAGAACTGGCCATCCGAGCTTCGTCGCAACGAAGGCCTCGAAGGCCGGCGCCAAGATCAACGACGCCTTGAGCGCCTCGGTGAGACGATCCGGCATGACGAGGATGCCGAGCGAGACCTCTCCGTCCCCTTCGACGTGCAGCTCCGCGCTCGCGAGCGCGCGGTCGAGATTCTGCCAAGCGGCCTTGCTCACATCCGCGGGCTCGACGTTCCAGTCCGCGATGCTCCTCGGTGTGAGCCATCGGATGCGACCCGCCTCGAAATCGGCGTGGGCAAGGATGCGAACGACGCCCTCGGTGAGCGCCTCGTGAACGACGCCAATGAGGTCGTGGGCGCGGTCTTCTACGATCCAGTAGACGTTCTCGCGAGCGGCGTCCCAACCAGGGAGCGGTACCAACGTCCCCAGGACGCTGTCCGCGAACCTCACGAGGCGGTCAGGGTCGTCATCTCGTTCGAGATCGCGGGCGACGTTCTCGAGCGACACGGTCACGCGTCCGTCGCCGAGCACGATCTCGTAGGTGCTCACGTCGCTGCGTACGAAGAGGACGCCTCGACGGCGCAGCTCCTCCTCGAACAGCGCCTCTGCACGCGTCATCGCGCCACGATAGCGCACCGCGACCATGCACCGGCGGGTCCGCTTGGGAGCACGGCTCCGCGCCATCTCGGCTAGGCTCGGCGTGTGAACGCTGGAACGTCATGGCCGCGCACCAGGGCGCTTCTGCGAGCGTGGTCGTCGCCTTCGATCCGGCGAGCGCTCTGCTGAGCGCGTTCCGGATCGAGCCGGGCTCCACCGTGCCCGTCGCGGACCGAGCGGGCGCGCCCCCTTCTCGCCGCGCCCTGGCCCTGGGCGCTGGGCCGGCGCGCGAGCGCGCGGTCGAACGGCGGAAGCTCACGCGCGAGACGATCGAGCTCCGCCAGCTCCGCGAGGACGACGGCCCGCCGGCTCGTCGAGCAGAGCGCCGCGAGGCCCTCGAGCGCCGCGCGAAGCCGGCGGAGGACCTGGATCGACCCCTGGCCATATTGGCGGATCTCGTCGAAAGCGAGCCGCACGAGATCTTCCCAGTTCGGACGCGGCAGGATCAGACGAAGCTGCCCGTCCGCGTCGAGTCGGTTCGGTGATGGGAAGGCCCGCGTGGCGAGGGCGCTCATGAGATCCGTGATGCGGTCGATGGCCTGAACCGCAGTAGTCGGATCGTTCGTCCCGGGCGAGAGCGCGCGCTCGGCGATGTCGACGAGCTGTCGCAGCGCGAACGCCGGGTCCTGATGCGGCGTTCTCTCTGGCTCGATCGCGACCGCTCGCCGGAGGGCCTCCTCGTCGATCTCGTGCGTCGACCAGACGCGCAGCAAGGGCGAGCGCCTCACCACGAAGTCGCCGGGCTGTGGAACGAGCTCGATGATGGCGCCATGCTCCGTGGCGAGCGCGAGCAGCCGTTCGTCATCGACGGCGGCAAGCACGCCACCTTCGTCTCCGTGGTGAACCATCTGGGTGGGCTCGTCGCGCGGCGCACCTTCCGCGCCCTCGGGCTCCTCCGTCGCGCCTTCGGGGTAGAGCTCTTCGATGCAGGCGGCGCCGTCCTGCGCGACACGCCTCACGACGTGAACGCTGCGAATCGAATGCGCCATGCGATGGATGTAATGGATGAACACCGCGACGCTGACCAAGACGAGCGCAAACGCGACGTACACCGAGAGCGCAGGAAGCACGCGACCGCCCACCGCGCCCTCGCTGTGGACCTCCGGCAGCAGGGCCATCGCATACACGAACGTACCCACGAACGTCGCAATAGCACCCCTCGTCGCGCCATCTTCGAGGAAGGTACGGAGCACGCGTGGCGAGAACTGGGAGCTCGCGAGCTGCAGCACGAGGATCGTGATCGAGAAGACGAGCGCGGTGAACGTCATCATCGAGGACGCGATCGTCGACAGGAGCTCGCGCGCGCTGTCCGGCTCGCCCGCGAAGAGGTACCAGGCGTGCTTCTCGAGGTGCAGCGTCCGCTCGAAGGCGGGAAGCATCCGCGCCAGCACGAGCGCCATCACGGCCGCGATGCTCGGAACGACCCAGAGGCTGGTCCGGGCCTTTTCCTGCAAGCGGCTCAAGAGGAAACGCATCGAAGCACCGATCGATACATGCCATTCGCATGCCGGAGCGTCGCGAGGAGCGTCGCCGTGAGCGCGACTCGAAATGCCGTGGCCGAACCGGCTCAGCCGCATGCCGCCCACCGGGCGAGGGGCCGCGCTGCTGACACGCGACGACGGACTGGTTCCTTTTCGCCACCATTGCCCCGAAACGAGCCGACCGCCGGCCCCGTACCCGTGGCGTCGAGCTCACCTCGCGACGTCTCCCGTAGCTCCGTCGGCGGAACGCCGAAGCGCTCGAGATAGCGGCCCACCGTCGCAGCCCGCCGAGCGCCGAGCGCCATGTTGTACTCCTCCGTGCCCAGGTTGTCGGCGTGGCCAGTGAGAACGAGCGAACGACCTCGGAGCGGGCCGCTCGCCACGCAAGCTCCGATGAGCTCGAGCATCTCGTCATCGGCGAGAGCGAGGTCTTCGGTCACTGAGCAGCAACCATCGGTTCGTTGTCATGATGACCTCCCGTGGAGATGGCCAGGGCTCATCCGCCGAAGCGAGCGCGGCCCCGATCACCCGGTCGTGGGCTCGGTCGATGGTCGGTGCGCCCCCATCCAGTCAGCGTTCGCCGAGGAGAAGGCATCGTCCACCTTGCAGAACTCGAGCTCGAGCTCGACGAGCGCGGGTAGCTCGAGGCGGGCCCCGGCCGCCAGATGAAAGCGACGAAGCGAGAGGCTCCGGAGCGCGGAGAAATGTCCGGTCATGATCGGCTCGCGATCGCGCGGGCGATTGAGATGACCGTAGTGCAGCTCGAGGCGTCGCACGCGCGAGGCGAGAGGCATGGCGGCGAGGCGCGCGAGCGCGGTCGTGCGCCAGTCGTAGCGGACGGAGAGGTCCGTGATCGACGACGAGGCGGCGATCGCCTCGGCCAGCTCGGGCTCGAAGTGGTTGTACGCACGAGAGCGCTCGACGCCATCGAGCGCATTGGATCGCGCGAGGGCCAGGCCAGGCCGCTCCGCATCCAGCTCGGGGCGCCACCCGAGATCGCGCAGGCGGCGATGGGCGACCATCGCCACCATGCGCTCGACATCCGCGCCACGCAGCAAGAGCTCGTCGAGCGCGGGCAGCGGCAGGCCGAGATAGGGCTCGAGCCGGTCCTCGTCGGTGTCGATGATCACGAGCCGCGTGATGGCCGCATGGAGCGACACGTGCGGGACGCCCCGATCGGGCCACGCGAGTCGAGCATCGCTCTCGTCGAGCTCCGGTAGCAGGGCCGTGCGAAGCGTGAGACCACCCTCGGCGTTGGTGATGATGAGCTGCCGGACGTGGGGATACGCGCGCCGCGCCCACGCGAGCTCGCCGAGCGTGACCTCGATGCGCGGCTCCTCGTAGCTCGTGGTGAACGAGAGCGTCTCGAGCGGGAGCTCGATCGTCTCCGCGCGAGCGCGCAGGGCGGCGGGCGTGATCTGGATCCAGCTCGGAAAGCCACGCGACCATTCCTCGACCTTGAAGCCGCCATCGCCGCGGCCGCGAACGAGCGGCAAGAGCCTCTTCTCCGTGGCCCGCGCGCATAGCCACGCCTCGCTCCACATCGGCTCTCGCGCACGCGTGCATTGGGCAATGATCAGCTCGCCGCGAACCCTCGAGAGCTCGTCCGCGCTCTCGAGGAGATGGTCAGCGTAGACGAGGCGTGGAGCGTCGTCGTCGGGCGCGGCGCTGATCACGTCGAGGAACGCGGCCTCGGCGTCGACCTTCTCCTTGCGCGCGGCGGCCACGACTCGAGCCTACAAAAGCAGCGGGTGACGCCACCACCGTTTACGCGTCGTAGTCGGTCTTCGGCACGCGAGCATTCGACTACCGCGCGGGCGCCGACTCCGGAGGACAAGCCGCCCGAAGCGCGGGGAGCGGGCTACGATGACGTCGTGCGTAGGCCGTCACCCTTCCTGGTCCTCGTGGCGTGCCTCGTCTTTCTCGTCGGGCTCGTCGCTTGCGCGGAGTCTTCGTCGCCGCCGCCCGCGAGTGCGCTCACGCCGGCGGTCTCGCTCGACGTCCCCCCGCTTCCGCCGCCGAAGCCGGTCCCGAAGGAGCCAGCTGCGCGCCAGGTGCCGCCGGCGCCGCCCCCCCGGACGACCACGATGAGACGCCGCGACCACGCGACACGGCCGCCGCCGAGGCCGCGTTCCAGGACGCGAGGCGCGCGATGGCGGCCGGCGAACTTCGTGAAGGCATGCGGTCTCTTCCGCGAGAGCCTGCGCTTCGACCGCGCTGCCGGCACGTTGCTCAACCTGGCCCAGTGTGAGGAGAAGGTCGGCGACCGCAGCAGCGCGCTCCGGCACTACCTGGCCGCCGAGGCCGAGGCGACGAAGAATGGCCAGCGCGATCGAGCGGCGTTCGCGCGCGAGCGAGCCGCCGCCCTCATGGCTGGCCCATAGCCCGATTCAGCTCGCCCGAAGCGCACGGGGACGTTCTGTCTCTCCGGTGACGTCCAGGGCGGACGCCGTTTTGGCGGTGGACGTTCGAGGTCCAGAGCCGTAGATGTTGTCCTGCGGCATCCTGCCGCCAATCATCTGACGACATCGACATGCGCCTCCACGCTCTCTCTATCCTCATTGTCTCGGTTCTACTGGCAGCCGCTGCGTGTGGCGACGACGCTCCGACGGACGCCCCCGCGACCAACGCGGACGGTGGCGGCAGCAGCAGCGGTGGTGGTGGCGCGGACGGAGGCGGCAGCGGGACCGATGCCTCGACCGCGGCTGACACGGGCGCAGGTGGAGACGCAGGGCACGCCTACGTCATGACGACCTACAAGATGTGGCGCTTCGATCTGTCCGATCCCGGCCAGCACACGGAGATCGCGCCCGGCATGGTCGGGGACCTGTCCGGCACGTACGGCACGCTCGGGATCTACGAGCCCTTCGACGTCTCGCCGGATGGCCAGCACGTCGCGATCCTTCGCGGCGGGATGCTCCACATCCAGGATCTGTCGAACCTCGGGGCCGAGGTGAGCGTCGCGGCCGATGCCTGGGCAAGCGCCCCGCGCTTCACCGACGACAGCCAGAAGGTCCGCTGGGTCCGGCGCCTGCGGACGGGCGGCGGGCGCTTCACGGACGTGGCCATCGTCGAGGTGCCGCTCGCGGGCGGCAGCCTGACCGTCGTGAAGGCCCTGCCCGACGCCGCCTCCACACCGACCTCGATCGCTACGTGGAAGTGGGACGGCTCCGCCATCGTCGGCCAGGAACGCCCACGGGCGCGCCGGACAACACGTCCAAGGCGCACGGCGTCGACGATCGACGTCGCGAGCGGCGCGGCGGCGCTTCACACGACGTCCTATGGCGGCGCGTCGTTCTTCTCCTTCGCGCAGTTCACCCAGGAGCCTTCCTGCAGCGGGGCCGTCTGCATCACGACCCACGACGGATGCACCGGAGAGAACAACGGCTCGTTCACCGCCGAGAGCGCGCACTTCCTGCCGGATGGCCGGATCTACTTCACGAGCAATCGCGACCAGTTCGTGAAGGGCGGCGCGAGCAGCGGCGCCCGCAAGTACCTCGTCGACACGGTGACTCCGGGGAACTACGAGACCCTCCCCGAGCACACCGGCGACCGCCCCATCGCGTACACGCGAGACGGCGCGCGCTATGCCGCGTACGTCGGCACGGGCGGCGCCGCGACGATCAAGATCGCACGGGCGGATGGGACCACGCTGGCGACGCTCACCGGCTTCAACACCGCCAACGTCCCGACGTCCGTCCGCTTCGGTCCGTGATCGCGATCGAGCCCGTGATGGTCCGGGATCGGATCGTCGAGATCGTGCCCCAATGGATCTCGCGGAGCGCCGCGAAGCAGTGGTGGCACCGTGGCTCGGCTCTCGCTACGCTTCGGGCCGAAAGGGGGCACCATGGGCAGTCTTCGTCGGTCTCGGTTCGGGGTTCTCACGGCCGGCCTCGCCGTTCTCGGCGCCGTCGCGAACGCGTGCGGGGGTGACGACACGAAAGATCCCACCGCGACGTCGGCCGGGGGCGACGCGTCGACGACACCGTCGGGCGACGCCGGCTCGACGAGCGTGCCGACGGACAGCGGAACGGGCGGAACGGACGGAACGGACGGAACGGACGCCGCGCCGCTCCCGCCGGGTGCGGATCGAAAGACCGCGACGATCGGACCGAGCGGAGGCACGCTCGTGTCGGCCGATGGAAAGCTCACGCTCACGATCCCCGCCGGAGCGCTCGCCGCGGAGACGGAGCTCTGGGTCGAGTCGACCGACAAGACACGGCTCGGGCCCGAGTGGAGCCCCCTGATCGCGGCCACCACCGTGACGCTGAGCGGCTACGAGCTCGGACCGACCGGGACGACGTTCGCGGTGCCGGCAAAGGCCGTCCTCGACAAGGGCATCGACACGACGAAGTCGATCCCGATCGACGTGCTCATCACGTCTTCCAACGGCAAGCTCGAGAAGGTCGAAAAGAGCACCATCACCGTCGCCACAGACGGCAAGCGCACCCTCGAAGGCGCGATCTCGCACTTCTCGCCGATCATCAACGCGCGCGAGAGCGGCGACGCGCACTTCGAGTACAGCGCGTCGGGCCCCGAGACGACGGACTTCGAGGTCCCGTTCACGATTCTGTACAAGATCACGCCGATCAGCCCGGCGTCCGTGAAGTCCGACGAGCTCATTTACAACTTCACGCACTACACCCCGCCGCCCGAGATCGCGCTGACGTCGCCGGCGAAGGGCAGCCTCGCGAGCTTGGGCGGCGCCGACCACGGCTTCACCGGCTCGTACTTCTGCAGCGATCCGGTCGGGACGACCGATCTTCCCACCAGCGTGGGCGCCATCTCGACATTCGTCGGGAAGACCGGCTCCACGATCGACGCGATCCTCGCGATCAACCCGATCGTCTTCGTCGAGATCAAGGTCCCTCACACGTGCAAGCCGAAGCCAGTACCGATCGAGGTCGAGAGCATCGTCGGCAGCGGGCGCGTGAAGGCGGAGTCCACGGTACCCGGCCTCGGCGGGGCGACGACGCAGGTCATCGACTGCACCGAGAACGGCGGGACGTGCAAGGGGAGCACTGGCTACCACTACGGCGTGGCCTGGTACGCGACGCCGAGCCAGGGTTGGGTCTTCGAGCAATGGAGCTCTGCCACCGACCCGCTCACGTTCCCCGAGTCGCTGCCGAGCTACCTCTACTTCCTCGATCATCCGCCGCTCGAGAAGCTCCGCACGGTCAAGGCCACCTTCACGCAGGCCGCGAATATCTCGATCGCTTTCGCGGGGACCGGAGGCGGCTACGTGCGCGACGTTCTCGACCCGCACAAGATCGATTGCCACTCGAGCGCACCGCTTCCGGCGAACTGCATCCTGCCGCTCAAGCACGACGAGTCGATGAGCTTCACCGCGACCGCGAACGACGACTCCGTCTTCGCCGGCTTCAGCGGCGCGTCCACGACGGGAAACGTGAAGGCGGGGGCGCCAGGAACGACGACGGTCCTGACCGCGACGTTCAACAAGGTGACCGTCGTCGACCCGCGAACGGGCGACTACACGGGCCAGCTGCAGAAGAAGACGGACTTCTACACGCACGATCCGTTCGTTTGGAATTGCGGCGCCGGCGGAAAGACGGTGACCCTCCACACCGAGGTCAACGGCAGCAATTGCACCATCAGCGCCGTGTCGCCGTTCTCTCCCTCACCGTGGCTCACCCTGAACGGGACCATCGACGGCTCGAACGTGTGCACCGCATCGGCGAGCGGAACGATCGCGGGCTACAACAACGTGCCCGTCGCTGCGACGTGCACCTTCACGGCGGGGACGAGCTCGTGGAGTTGCCCGTCGATCAAGGTCGGCGATGACAATGGCAATTCGCTGCCGCAGGGATCGATCACGTATCAGTGGGGCGGCACGAAGTAGTCGACGCCGAGCTCCATCACCAACGCTTCAAGTGAGCTTGAATCGATTCTCTCGAATGGTCGCATCGACGCCCTTTGGACTGATCGCCTTCGCGATCGGTGCAGGCTGCAATGCCATCACGGGAGCGGGCGATCTCACGATCTGTAGCGGCGACTGCGCTGCGCCATCCTCCGCGAGCAGCAGCTCTGGCGGCGCGACGTCGAGCGGTACCTTCACGTCGAGCTCCGGCGCGTCGTCCTCGAGCACGAGCGGGTCAGCGAGCGGCTCTTCGAGCAGCGGCTCCTCGTCGAGCAGCGGCTCCTCGTCCTCGAGCGGGGACATCGGCGGGTGCAACAAGCCGGAGACGGACCTGCTTGCCTACTACCCCCTCGACGAAGCGAGCGGCACGGTGGTGAAGGACTGCTCCGGACACGGTCATGACGGCGTCGTGAGCGGCCCCACCGCGGGCGTCTGGACCTCCGGCAAGTTCGGCGGCGCCTTCGCGACGGGAGCAGCAGCGTGCATCGATCTCGGCAAGCCCGCCGAGCTGCTTCGCGAGGGAGCCGACTTCACGGTCGCTCTCTGGGCCAAGGCCGACGCCTTCCCAACCTCCGTCGCGTACTACGCGCTCGGGCGCACGAGAGACCCCGAGAACCAGGGCTGGCGGGTCGGAGCCGACGCGAACGACGCCTGGGGCACGAAGTATCGTGATGGCAAGAGCGGTCCTACCTTGCTGACCAGCACGGGGTCCCAGGCGAAGGACGTCTGGACCCACGTCGCCGTCACGTACTCGAGCGCGACGAGCGCCGGCACCGTCACGCTCTACGTCGGCGGTGCTTCGACGGGAACGACCCCGCTCACCACGATCACGCCCGATGATCTCGCGTCGATCCGCATCGGCTGCCGTGGCGACGACGATGCCTACTTCCGGGGTACGCTCGACGAGGTCCGTTTCTACGGCCGCGCCCTCGGCCCGGCCGAGATCACCGCGCTCACCAAGCGAACGCCGTGAACCGCCGTGGTGCGGTTGCCGCCTGTCGGTAGAACGAGTGCCTCCGGTTGCATGGCCCGCGCTCTGGGAGCGCGACGACGACGAGGACGAGCTGGAGGTGCCAACCATCCTCCAAGCTCAGGCAGAGGCACACGTCTACTGAGGCGACTCTTGCGGCTTCAGTTCGCGAGCTCTTTCGTCAGCCACGTGAACACGTCGCGGACGAGCTTCGAGAGCTCCTCGGCGCGCTCCGGGGCGTAGTCGAGCTGGATGTCCGACGCGCCGACGACCGTGGCGCCGTTCGTCTCGGGCTTCAGCGTCGCCGTGAACGTGAAGTTGCCGGGCTGCACCACGTCGATCGAGAAGAGGCCGACCGACACGTTGACGGCGGTGATGTTCGCGATGCTGAGCGTGTACGAGCCGTCCGGGTTCGACTTGCGCGTGATGCGGAAGCGCGTCTTCGGCGAGTAGTCCGCGTTGAGCGTCGCGTCGGCTTCCTGAACGAGGCCCGTCGAGAGCGTGCCCGTCGTCGGGCCCGGCGTGAAGGCGGCGAAGAGACGCTCGCCCTGCGCGTTCGTGACCGTGCCGAGCTTCGTCGAGTTGCCGAGGATCGTGGCGGCGCGCGCCACGAGGTCGGTGCCCGTCTCGCCGGTCCGGCCGACGACGCAGCCGTTCAGCGTCGTGCGCGCGGTGCCTTCGATCGGCTGGCCGGCCGAGTCCTTCATCGGCACGGTGGTGGTGGCCGGCGTCGCGCACTGCTGCGCGGTGAGGGTCGTGAGCTGCGCTTCGGTCGACGCCGCCTCTTCACGATCCGTGTTGGACGTGCAGGCCGCGAGAGCGAGAAGGGGAAGTACGAGGAGGCGGTGGATGTTCTTCAAGACGAGTCTCCTTCGGGCGGCCCCCGCCGTCAGCATGACGCTCGACGAGGTGCACGCGAGTGCGTCCCTTTGGATCGGCGCGCGCGGCGCCGCAATCCGTCCTCCCGCGATCGCTCCTTCTTTCAGATGGCCGAGCCCCGAGATATCGGGCATCGATGACCCCGCAGGGGTGATCACCGAGATCCTGCCTCCTCCGAGACCCGCCCGTCGAGCCCCGCGATTTCCGACGTTCAAGGCCATCCAGGACATGGCAGGAGGTAGATAGGTCGGCGATGCGCGCGAACTGGTTCATCGCTCTTCCCATCGAGCCCGGCGAATGGTTCGCGCGCGTGGCTGCGCCACCGCCCGGACTCCGCATGTTCGCGCCGACGGATCTTCATCTGACGGTCGCGTTTCTCGGCGGCGTGTCGGAGGAGGCGGCGCGCGCGGCCTGGGCCGCGGCGGTCTGGAACGACGGTCCGCGCGCCGTCACGCTCGCGGAGGTCGCACCGATGGGGGCGCCGCGTCGATATTCGGCGCTCTCGCTCTTGCTCGACCACGGGAGGCCCGAGATCGAAGCCGAGATGACGCGCTCGCGCGGTCCGGCCTACGCCGCCGCCGGGACGCCGCCCGATGCGCGACCGGCGAAGGCGCATGTCACGATCGCCCGTCCGAAGCGGCATGCAACCGAGACCGAGCGCGCGGCGGGCCTCGAATGGGCAAGAGCGATCGAGCTGCACGGGACGCCGGTGCGTCTCGAGAAGATCGCGCTCTACACGTGGTCCGACGACCGAACATCGAAGTTGTTTCGGGTCGTGGAGGATCGGTCGCTCGGGTAGCGACACCGGGCAGCTAGCGCGTCATCAGCCTGCGCGGAGCGTGACCTTCGGCGCCGCGAGGAGCACCTCCGTGCCGCGCTCGCCCCTCGCCGGCGGGGCGTCCGACGGGTGCACGTGCGCGCGCAGCGTCACCTCGAGCTCGTAGAGCCCGGGCGCGGTGAGATAGTGCGCGGTCTCGTGACAGCGGATGCCGCTTCGCAGCGTGTGGAGCGGCACGTCGAGGTGGCCGCGGGGTGCGATGGTCTGCTTCAGACCGAACTTCCAGATCTCCTTGCACTCGGTCGACGACTTCGTGCTGACGACGCCGGGCCCGCGCGCGACGACCTCGAAGCCCTCGTCATCACCCCCGGTACGAAGGACGACCGGCGCGTCCGAGTCGTTGTGGACACGAAGCACGAGCGTGGTCGGGACGGGGGTGCCGGTGGGGTCGGCCTTCGACACGGGGAAGAGCCCGCCGATGACGGGAACTATCTCGGTACGGAGCGAGGAGGCCGCGGCGACCGTGGGCGCGCTCGCCGCCGGTGTGGGCGCGGGAGCGGCGGAGACGCTCGCCGCCTGGACGGCCGCGATTCCGTCTCCGGGGTGACCCTCACGAGAGCAGGCGGCCAGGAGCACGAACGATGCGATGAGACAGATGCGGGTCATGCCCCGATATACGCACCGGGGCTGCGTACGATCTGGCGTCCGCCTGCCGGGACCGTACGATGTCCGCCGTGCCGGTCACTCTGCGCCCCGCGACCACGGCCGACCTCCCGTCACTCGTACGATGGAACCGCGAACCGCACGTGATCGCCGCTACAGGCGACGACAGGAGCGCCGCCGACCAGGAGCGTGACTGGCTCGGGGAATGGTTTCCGCCGCTGCACGGTTGGATCGAGCTCTTGATCGCGGAGGTGGACGGCCGCCCCGTGGGGGTCATGGAATGCGTCGACCCAGCCGAAGACGAGACCCACTACTGGGGATCTGGCCTGCGGGCAATCGATATCTGGATCGGTGACGAGGCGGACCTCGGGAAAGGGTACGGCCACGCGATGATGCAGCAGATGCTCGAGCGCTGTTTTGCCGCCCCAGAGGTGGTCGCCGTGCTCGTCGATCCGCTCGTATCCAACACCCGCGTCCACCGCTTCTACGAACGCCTCGGGTTCGCCGAGTTGGAGCGCCGGACGTTCAACGAGGGCGATCACTGCGTCGTCTACCGGCTCGAGCGGGACGCCTGGCGTGGTCAGCTCACTTCGCAACGCGGGATCACGGCTGCCCTCTCTTCGCCGTGAGTGCTTGCCATGACCATGGGGAAGTCGGATCGTCCTCACAGCCCGGCGCGCGCTTGTCCAGGGCATGCTCCACGTCCATTCCGACAATCACTACGCGACTGGCGGCGCTCGGCGGCGCGCTCTCGTCTTGCGCTATGCTCTCGGCGGGATGCGTCGGTTGGTTGGGATCGCCCTCGTGACCGGACTCCTGGCGTGCAACGCCATCGTCGGGTTCGACGATCTCACCAAGCAGCCGGCCGAGCCGTCGCCGGACGAGCCCGAGCCGAAGCGCGACAGCGGGCGGCAGGAGCCGCGGGACGGCGGCGGCGGCGGCGAGGACGATGGGGCCACCCCTCCCGCGAGCGACGCCGGCGACGCCGGACAGGTCGTCAGCACGAGCTGTCCAGGCACGCCGCCCGCCCCGGGCAGCTACCCGCCGTGGGTCTCGCCCTCGACTCGCCCTCGTCCCTGCACGTCCGATGATCTCAAGTCGTTCCTCAAGACCGAAGCGCGCCCCTACGAGGAACAGAAGGCGACGATGGCCGCTCGCAATCAGGCGTGCGCGTCGTGCGTGTTCACCGAACAGAACGACGTCTGGGGCCCGATCATTCACCTGAACGACGGGCGGATCTTTCACGGCTTCGCGATCTGCTATCGCCTCGCCGGCGCGTCGGAGGCGTGCGCGAAGGCGGCCCATGACCTCGAGTGGTGCTCGGAGAAGGTGTGCAACGTCTGCTCGAGCGGCCTCACCATGGGTGACTGCCAGGCGCACGCACGCGAGACCGAATGCAAGGACTTCGCGACCAGCACCGCCGCGGCGTGCAAGAACTTCGGAAATATCGTCGCCACCACCTGCGGCGGCAGCGGGAACGTGGTGTCCGTCCTCTGCGGCGGCACCCTCTGAAGAGAGGAATCAGAGAGAGCGCGCGCCCTCGCCCTCGGCGGGCGCGTCGCGCGGCATCTCCTCGGTGAGGGGGTCCGACGCGGCTTCCTGCGCCAAGGCCTCCTGGACGACACGCACCTGCGCCGCGACCCGCTCCGCGATGTCGGCCTCGAGCCTCTGGCGCGAGAGATCGCCGCGGTGTCGGAGGACGATGCGAGCTCGCCGGACGAGGAACGCGATGGCGAGGACGACCGCGGCGCAGCCGAGGAGTGGCCTCATACCGCTCGCGGTGAGCCCCTCCTTCACGAGGTTCTCGGCCATCGCGACCGCGAAGAGCACCGCGCAGATGCCGCTCACGATCAGGCCCGCGTAGCGAGCCCGCCGGACGCGGTGTCGATCGTGGGCGCGCTGCCGCGCGATCTCGGCATCGAAGGCGGCCAGGAGCTCTTGCTCCTGCTCTCGATCGCGATCGAGCGTGCGGTACGCGCCCCTGGGAGGATCGATGCCCTTCATGGCCTCCCACAGCTTAGCGAGGGATCGGGCACTCTGACGTGCGTGCTAAGACGCTCGTCATGAGCGATCTGCCGGCCTGCCCGAAGTGTGCGTCGACCTATGCCTACGAAGACGGGTCCGGCCTCCTCGTCTGCCCCGAGTGCGCGCACGAGTGGAGCGCGAATGCCGTCACGAAGGCGGCCGACGCCGACGACGGCCCGCGCGTGTGGAAGGACGCGAACGGGAACGTCCTGGCGGATGGGGACACCGTCACGCTGATCAAGGACCTCCCCGTGAAGGGCGCGCCGAAGCCGCTCAAGGCCGGGACGAAGGTGAAGAACATCAAGCTCGTCGACGGCGATCACGACATCGACTGCCGCATCGAGGGCTTCGGCCAGATGGGCCTCAAGACGATGTACGTGAAGAAGGTCTAGCCCCGCGGGGCGGGTCGACGACCGGGCAGCGGAACCTTAATGTTCCGCTCGGCAGGAGGGACCATTCAAACTCAAGTGCATGAAATTCATGCACAAATACGAATTGCGCGGTCCTGGAACGGCGGCTGCACGACGTCCTGGGCATGAAGACCACGTTGGCGACCCTGGCCGTGACGGTTCTCGCTTCGCTCTCCGCGTTTGGCTGTGCGTTTCCTGGCAGCGAGCCGGAGCAAGAAGAGGTCGCCACCTCCGAGGCGTCCCTGTCGGAGACGGGCCCCGTCCTCACGTGGGGCACGGGCGTGCGCGGCGAGGGCTACGACCGCTCGGTGAACGAGCTCCTCGGACGGTGCGATGACTTCATCGACGCGCTCTCGCGCATCCCCGTCCCGCAGCGCTTCGTCGACGAGGGCAGGCCGTCGGACGATCCGGCGAAGACGAAGAGCCGCGCGATCTGGCTCGCGCTCGAGACCAACATGCCCGCCGTCGGCTACTGCGCCCGCATCGCGAACCCGAAGCAGGAGGCGGCGAGCCAGGCGATCATCCGCTGGGGCGACAAGCTCATGACCACCTATCACGGCGGCTTCAACCTCGTGGTCGACAGCGACGACGACGATCCGGGTAACCCCATCAACGAGCGGCACCTCATCCCCGTGATGTTCGGCTGGGACATGGCCTACGGCCGGATGACCGACGCGGAGAAGACCAAGGTCCGCTCCTTCCTCGATGCGCTCGACACCCGCGTCACGGACTTCATGAACGCCCTTCCGCGGACGGACGAGCGGCGCCAGCAGAACTGGATGACGGATGCGCTCGCCATCCGCTCGTATGGGGCCCTCGTGTCCCGCCGCGAGCTGCGCGCCAAGGCGCTCGCGTCCCGCTTCAGCGCGTTCGTCCTCGACACGTACACCCCCGACACCGGCTGGCGCCGCAGCACGTGCGAGAACCTCGCGAAGGTAAACGGCTACGGCAGCTTCGACCTCCAGCAGCGCGACTCGCTCGCGATCCACATGAAGGGGCTCGAGACCGTGCTCCAGCTCTCCGCCCTGCGCCCGTCGTTCTTCGACGACACGGCCCAGGCGGCGACGCGCGACGCGCTCGAGATGACGAAGCCGTACGTCTCCGGGAGCGAGGTGCACAAGGAGCTCCTCTGCTCGACCGTCGCCTCGGACAAGGACCACCCCGCGTACGGCACGAGCTGGGACCCTCGGTCCGCGAAGGACGCGTTCCGCTTCGCGCGCCTCGCTCACGCGTCGACGCGGCGCTGGCTCGGCGCGTTCGACACGGAGGACCACGCGCTCTGGATCAAGGTCCTCGCGTCGGGACGCGGTGACAACGTCGTTTACCGCTGAACGGCAACGCGCGCGTGAGTCGTCCTCGGAAACGACCATGACCGCGCGTGATGATGGTATGTCGGGAGGATCGTGCGCCGATCCATCCCACTCGTCCTCCTGCTCCTGTGCCTCCCGTCATGCAGCGACGCGCTCGACCGCCTGAGGGCGCGCAAGGACGCCGGAGCGCCCTCAGCAGAGACCGATCCGCGCGCGACGGAGCCAGGGCCGGCGCCTCCCGCCACCACGACGAGCCCGACCTCGAGGACCGTGCCCACGACGCCGCCCCGCAGACCCGCCCCGGTCGCGACCGACGCGGCCTCCCTCGAGAAGAGCTTCGCGGCGTTCGATATCAACCCGGACGGGAACCTCGACGGGATCGAGCTTCAGCGCTGCGGATGCATCTCCGCCGATCGCGACGGCAACGGCGAGGTCTCGAAGGCGGAGTACATGGCGGCAGGCCTCCTCGGAAAGCTGCCGCCTCCCCCGGCCGGACCGAACCCGAAGCCGGGCCCCGCGCCCGCGCCCGGCCCCGCGCCTGCGCCCGGCCCCGCGCCTGCGCCCGGCCCCGCGCCTGCGCCTGCGCCCGTCGCCGGGGGCGGACTGCCGCTCGGCACGTACAAGTGCTTCGGCCTCGTCGGCAACGCGTACGTCGCGCGTGGCTCGTTCCAGATCGTCGACGCGAGCCGCTACCAGATGCCCGACGGCACCGGCGCCGGCAACTACGTGTTCGATCCGGGGACGAAGAAGATCCGCTTCACGAGCGGCGTGTACGCCGATCCCAACGCGGTCAAGGAGGCCTGGCAGGTGTCGGCGGTGGAGATCTCGATGCGGACGGGCAAGGACGGGTTCTACCAGCACGACTGCAAGCGCTGACGATTGAAATACGTAGGGGAGAGCCATGGCTGCGAAACGGAAGCTCTCCACCGACGCGAAGAAGGTCACTTCGAAGGAGAGGGCCGCGACGAGCGTCGATCCGATCGTCGCGCCGGTGTGGAAGTCACCCGATGACGATGACCTCAAGGCCGTCGTGGGTGATGCGCTCCTCGAGGCAGGGAGCCCGTGGGGAGAGCTCATCGGGCTTCAGCTCAAGGTCGCGGCGAAGAAGGCGACGCCCGCGGACAGGAAGCTCGCGCTCACGCTCGCCAAGCGAGGCGGCTGCGAAGTCGCCTTACTGGGCGACGGTGAAGCGCGTCATCTCGACCGTGCCGACGCGAAGAGCCCCTGGCGCGTCGCGAAGGCGACGAGCACCAGCAAGTTCTATGGCAAGTATCTCGCCGCGTTCGCGAAGGGGCTCTCGCCCGCGGAGCAGAAGGCCCTCGAGATCGCGCCCACCGTTCAGGCGCCCAAGCGAGAGATGCTCGAGGCGGCGCTCGCGGCGGCCGGGATCAAACGTCCGTCCACGCTCGGTTAATTGCGCCCCGCGCAACGCGTGCGCGAAGGTCATCACGCGCACGCTCGAATTTCTCGGCCCCCGCGGAGTGGCACGCTGGATGCGAGATCGCCGCGGGGAGGTGACCCATGCACGCCGTGGTTTGCGACACGTACGGTCCGCCGGAGGTGCTCCGGCTCACCGAGATCGACAAGCCCATACCCAGGGACCACGAGGTCCGGATCAAGGTTCACGCCACGACCGTTCATGTGGGCGACACCAAGATCAGGTCGATGCACCCGGGGATGGGGCCCGTGCTCGATCCGCTCATCAAGACGTTCATGCGCCTCACGCTGGGCTTCACCCATCCGAGGCCGCTAGGGATGGAGCTCTCCGGCGAGATCGACGAGGTCGGCAGCGCCGTCACCGCCTTCGAGAAAGGCGATGAGGTCTTCTGCAGCACCGGAATGCACCTCGGCGCGTATGCCGAATACGTATGCCTCCCCGAGGACAACCCGCTCGTGAGGAAGCCCGTCAACATGACCCACGAGGAGGCGGCCACCGTCCCGAACGGCGCCACGACCGCGCTCGTCATTCTCCGGAAAGCTCAGGTCGAGCCTGGGCAGAAGGTGCTCATCTACGGCGCCTCGGGGAGCGTGGGAACCTTCGCCGTCCAGATGGCCCGGAACCTGGGCGCCAGGGTGACCGGCGTCTGTAGCGGGAAGAACCTCGAGCTCGTGCGCTCGCTCGGTGCGGAGAAGGTCATCGACTACACCGTCTCCGACTTCACCGAGAACGGCGAGACCTACGACGTCATCTTCGACGCCGTGGGCAAGCTCTCGCGCTCGAAGGTGAAGCGCTCGCTGACGAAGGACGGGAGGTACCTCAACGTCCTCACCGACTCCGGCATCAGCATGAACCTCGACATCGCCGATCTGGAGCTCGTCCGCGACCAGATCGAAGCCAGGAAGCTCAAGACGGTGATCGACCGGATCTACCGGCTCGAGGACATCGTCGAGGCGCACCGCTACGTCGACACCGGCCACAAGCGTGGCAACGTCGCCGTCATCGTGACGTAAAAAGCTGCCCGTTCGGGGGCATCCTAGGTGAGCTTCAGGCCCTCACCGGGCACGGTCAAAATCGACACCGCATCCCGGCTGTGGGGGGGGGATGAGCCTCGACGCGGTGTCGACGAATCTCTTAGCGAGCATCGTGCCGGCGCCGATTCGACCCCAACCCCGCGGAAGGCCGTCGGCGGCGAGGCTCCGGCATTCAATCCTGCACGATCACGCCGACAACGTTGCGCGACCGTGGGGCCCGTCGGTCCGGTCGGCGCTCGTGTCTCACTGGCCAGCGCCGAGGTCGGCGAGGAAGCGGGTGAGCAGCGGATGCAGCTCCGACGCGGCCTCGATCGGGAAATAGTGGCCGCGGCCGGCGAGGCGCTCGATGACCACCTGCGGGCACTGGCGACGGAGCTCGTCTTCGTCGGCGTAGCGGTGGCTCGTGCCCACGTAGAGGAACGGGCACCGCGCCTGCGCGGCGGCGGCGCGGCTGTCGTACGCGAGCATGCCTTCGAAGGCCGCGACGAGGACGTGCCGCGGACACGCCTCGAGCACGCCGAGCATCCGCGCTCGCTCGGCGGGATCGATGCTCGTACCGAGGAGGTGGGTCAGCAGGCGCGCCGCGGGCTCGTCATCGCTCTCCTGGCCCAGCGACTCCCGCGTGCCGCGCAACGCGACCACCGTCTGCGCCGGCGGGACGACGAAGCTCTCGAGGACGACCAGCCCGAGGACGCGCTCCGCATGGCTCGCCGCGAGCTCCAGCGCGACGAGACCGCCGAGGCAGTGACCGATGACGACGAAGCGCTCGAGACCGAGCTTCGTCGCGACATATGCGACGTCGTCGGCGAATCGATCGACGGTGTACCTCTGAGGCGGCGACGAGCTCTCGCCGAAGCCGCGCAGGTCGACGGAGATCACCCGATGGGTCGCGCTCAGGAGCTCGTGCTGCCGGGCGAGCGAGGTCCGGTCCGTTCCCCAGCCGTGAACGAGGATGCAGGCGGGATCGCCGGCGCCCGCTTCCTCATGGGCGAGACGAACCCCGTTCCGCGCGATCGACATGGAAGCGAGCTAGCACCTCGGAGCCCTTCGCCGCCATGGTCGTCACGCCGGCGCGATGACACCGTCGTCGATGAGCGCCTGGAATGCGGCCAGCGCATCGGACTCGGAGATCTCCGGCGGGAGACGATCGAAGATCCGGGCGAGCGGCGTCTCGCCGTCGATGAGGCCGAGGAGAGCGGCGGTCGCCGCGTCGACCCGACGCTCCGGGAGGATGAGCGTCCGGAAGGTCGGCACCGCGGTGGAGTCCCAGAGCGTCTGGATGTCGTCGCTCGCCGAGTCCGGCGCGACCTCGACGACCGCGTCGGCGACGAGCGCCGCGAGGGAGAGCGCGCCATCGGCATCGCCGCGCAAATAGAGCTCGCGCATCGTGGCGATGACGGGATCCTCCGCCGGCGCGGCGGTCTTCACCGCCGTCGAGAGCTCGGCCGGGTCGGATTCTGCGGTGAGCATGAGCGCCGTGCTGCACGACACGTACCGCCAATGCTCACGCGGAGTTCCGCGTGTGGACGCATATTCCTCGCGCATGCGTTGCGCTCGTGCGCACGACGCTTCACACGCGACGGCGGCACGCCGCTTGCGGGGCGCTCGGCATGGCCCGAGCTTCTTCCGGCGTGCTCGCACTGCTGATGGTCGCCGCGATGGCGTGTGGTGATGACGACGCGTCGCCCGGTGCGACGGACGGGCGGACGCCTCCCGGTGTGCGCGTGCAGTCGAGCAAGCCACGCCTCACCGCGGCCGTCCCCGCCGCCGACACGCAGGATCTCACGAGGGACAACGCGTCCTTTGCCTTCGATGTCCTCGGGCGCACGGCGACGAACGAGAACGTCTTCTTCTCACCCCACAGCCTGTCGCTGGCGCTCGCCATGACCTATGGCGGCACGCACGAGCGCACGGCCACGCAGATGGCGCAGGCCCTGCGCTGGACGCTGCCCGCGGAGCGGCTGCACGCGGCGTTCGGAGCGCTGGACCTCGAGCTCGGGCGCCGCGGGGACAAGCCCGTCGAGAGCGGGCACGCGTTCGAGCTCCGCATCCTCGACGCGGCGTGGGGGCAGCGCGGTCACGTGTTTCTCTCGTCGTATCTCGACCTCCTCGCCGAGCATTACGGCGCTGGCCTCAACCTCCTCGACTTCGGGTCCGACCCGGAAGGGTCACGGACCGCGATCAATCGATGGGTCAGCCAGAGCACCGAGGCCCGCATCCCGGAGCTCCTTCCGGCTGGGCTCATCTCGCCGGCGACGGTCCTCGTCCTGACGAACGCGATCTCCTTCACCGCGTCCTGGAAGAATCCGTTCGATCCGGCGCAGACGAGCGAGCGCACGTTCGTCGGGCTCGACGGTCAGGCCACGAACGTTCCGATGATGCATCAAGTTCGCGAGCTGCGTTACGCCGAGGGCGAAGGCTGGCAGGCGCTCGAGCTCCCCTACTCCGGCGACGAGGTGTCGATGATCGCGATCCTGCCTGGCGCAGGCGCGTTCGAGAGCTTTCGTGCGACGCTCGACGGCGCGAAGCTCGGCTCCATCGCCGGCGCGCTCGGGTCTCGCATGACGGACGTGAGCCTGCCGCGCTTTCGCTTTCGTACGCAGCTCCCGGTGAAGCCGACGCTGCAGGCGCTCGGGATGACGGACGCGTTCACCCCCGGCACGGCCGACCTCTCGGGTATGGACGGGACGAAGAGCCTCTTCATCGAGGACGTGATCCACGAGGCGTTCGTCGCGGTCGACGAGCGAGGGACCGAGGCGGCCGCGGCGACCGCGGTCGTGGTCGGTCGCGTCAGCGCGCCCGAGCCGGCCACGTTCACCGCCGATCGGCCGTTCCTCGTCGTCATCCGCGACAACCCGACCGGCGCGGTGCTCTTCGCGGGTCAGGTGACGCGGCCCTGATCGACGCACGCGGTGCGCGCTCACGCCGGGGGTGCGCATCGCGCGAGGACGAGCGAGAGACAACACGCAGGATCGTCCCCAAGTTCGAGGGTATGGCGGTTGCTGGAGCCGGCACATGCGGCACATTTCATCCGGCGCGAGCCGAGGGTTGGCGCTCATCGTCCTCGGAGGAGCGGCGCTCGCGCCGTCGACCGCGTCTGCGCACAACGGCGCGATCCATCGCGCGATGACGGAGACGGCCTACGACGTCATCGTGGCCGCCGAGGCCTACCACGACAAGAAGCCGCTTCCGGAAGAGCTGCTCAAGGTCTTCACACTGGCGACGAAGGACCCGGCCATGAGCGCGTTCGTCGACTCGCTCGCGGCCTCGGGGCCCAAGCTACGCGCGATCCCGGCGGGGCTCATCTCGCCGTATTCCTGGGAATGCTACGACCCGGTCTTCATCGAAAAGACCGGCTCCAAGATCGCGACCTGGAGCCCTGACCCGACGATCGCCCACGCCAACATCCCGATGGGGCAACTTCGTTATGCGGTCAGTAACGACTACATCACGGGCACCGACTGCGGAGTCGACGTCGGCTGGGATCCGGGCGTGGTGTGGAAGGGATTGCTTGGCAATGCCGACTTCTTCAGCGGCGATCACACGGGCACCGCGCTCGGCTTCTGGTCCGTCGGCCCCGACAACGCGATGGACGACATTCACATGACCCTGCGCCCGTCCAACGCGCTCGGGCTCTCGTATATCAAGAAGTGGATCGAGACGATCGGCGGCGCGGCGGCGGCGACCGTCTGGATCCCGATCAAATGCGCGTTCAAGTGTGCGGAGGCCATCCTGACGTTCGGCCTCGCCGGAAGCTGCAAGAAATGCCTGGAGGACGCGGTCAACGACGCGAAGAGCGCGTCCCACGAGGCGGTGAGCGAGATCGACGGGCTCCTCCCCATGATCGGAGACATCACGAATGCCAACTTCACCGGCATTCCTCATCACGTCAATCCGCCGGGGCCGAAGCCGTTCGCCGGCCCGTGGGCCGTCCCCAACGACAGCTACGACGACCAGTGGGGGCTCCTCGTCGATCGCGCCGGACCGAACAGCGTGCCGGATCCGATCGAGATCGTGGCCATTGCCGCGTCGGACATCACCGGGCTCTCGTTCCGCGCCGAGAAATGCGACGCCATTCAGAATTATCAAATCGGTACGAACGCCGACGGACACCCCGCGACCGTCCATCGCGACACCGAGGACTGGCAATATCTGAGCTGGCCGCACGTCGCGATGACGCCGGTCGACAATCTCGGGATGTTCGGCTGGATGGAGACCGAGGGATACGCGCACAAGGGCGCTTTCCAGGCGAGCCTCCCCCTCGATCCCACGAAGGTCGCATATCGGCTCGGCTGGTCTCTGCACGCGATCGGCGATGCGACCGTGCCGATGCACACGACGGGCACGTTCGGCTGGGGTCACCGTCCGTTCGAGGACTCGATGCAGAACCTCACGACCGCGCTCTTCCGGCGGGACTCGATCGCCCTCACCGCGCGCATGGTCGACACGCTCCTCAAGCGCGCCTTCGAGTGGCGAAAGATCGTGCTCGCGTGGCGCGCCGCGCACCCGGGCGAGCCCGATCTGCCCATGCGTGATCTGGTCTCGGGCGTCGCGGCCCAGACCATGGCGAGAATCCCGCTCTCGGGCTTCGACGTGTTCAACCCGTATGCGTCGACCCAGTATCTCTACGACAAGCACGCGGCGAATCTCATCTACGACAGCGGGCCGATCGACCTCTACCAGGACCTCATCGACGCCGGGACGTCGGCCGAGATCACGGTCCTCGCCTCCGCGATGGAGCTGTTGCCATGAGGGACCAAGCCACGAAGTACCTGGCCATCCTCGCCATCGCGGCCGCAGGCGTGCCTCTCGTGATGTGCGGGAGCGATGTGACCTCCCCGCCCCCGACGACGCCGATGCCAGCGGACTGCAACGAGGCGGCGCTCGCGCGGGCGCTCGCCGACGCCGACGCGGGTGTCGACGGCGAGCAGGTGCGCCGTCAGCTCGAGACGGCGATCGTGCGCTGCGCGGAGCCGGACGCGCAGGCGGGCAAGCCAGAGCTCATCGGACGCGTGAACGCGGACCTCGCGCGTGCGGGAGCGGAGGTGGCCGACGGCGTGATCAGCGGCTCGCACTACCTCGATCTCGTGGCCGATCGCACGGGCAAGTTCGCCATCTACCGCTCGGATCCCGGCTATCGCGAGGCGTATGCGCGCGGCGACAAGGACGGCGATCTCGTCCCCGATGACCGCGACCGATGCCCGGACACCCCACCCTTCACCGCCACCGATCGCGACGGGTGCCCGCTCCCGAGCACCGATCCGGCCTGTCCCTCTGCGCTCGTGAAGTGCGGCGACACGACGAAGGGGCGCGTCGACGAGCCGACGGTGCGAAACGCCTTCGACCGCACGACGCTCATGTTCGATCCGCACTGCGACGCGGCCCAGCCCCGGACGCCGTCGCCCCTCGCGTGGGGCCGCGGCACGCAGAACGCGGCGTGGGGGTTCAACCTGATGACGACAAAGGTGCCCGCGACCGGGCTCGCGCCGGGATGTGAGCTCTTCTACGAGGTCGAGGTGCGCTTCGCGAGCCCCGGAAAGGCAGACCTCGCGCCCATCCTCTACACGAACGTCCTCTTCCGCGCGTCGGAGGATCTCCATCCCGACGATCCCCATCTCGCGGTCTTCGGGGTCCCCGTGCAGAACCCGCCGGCCGGCGCGCGCGCGGACCTCGTGACCGGCTTCAGCAACTACCACGAGGTCACCTGGCGCGTGCGCGCCGTGACCGGCAACCAGGTGCCCTCGCCGTGGAGCGCTCCGCGGACGCAGGGGCCGGCGGCGGCCGGAGTGTTCTGAGCGAGCTCGGCTCCGTCCAAGAGGACGAACCCAAGAGGGTTGCGCTCGGATACGGTGCACGTATGAAGCGGCGCTGGCTGAAGGAGGGCGCGATCGTGTCGGCATCGGGGTTGGCGCGCGCCTCGGCTTACCGCTCGTCGACCGCTTTCTCGCCCCGCGGCGCGCCCGGTGAAGAGACCACGCTCGTCTGCGAGAGCGGCCGGCTCGCCGCGAAGCCCTGCCTGGCGGGCTGCGATAGCGGTGTCTGTCCGTGAGAACGCGGAGGAGCTTCCGGGTACGCGCGGCGCTCGTGGCATCGATCGCCGGCGCGGTCGTCGCGTGCGTGGGAGCGGACCCGGCGCCGACCGGGCCGGCCGACCCCGCGCGGACGAACGACAGCGGCGGCGCGGGCGTCGACGCCGCTCCTCCGTTCGACGCCGGCCCCTTCCGCTGCGAGGATACGCCGGCGTTCGAGGCGAGCCTCTCGACCCTCCCGCCCTCGCCGCCGGCGGTTCCGCGCAACGTGATCGTGACGCCCGACCCGAACGCCCATCTCCTGCTCGTCCCGGCAGATATCGCCGATGGCGGCGCCACGCTGGGTGTACGCACCGGCGCGCTCTGGCTCACCGGCCTCCTCGCCGGTGCAAGCGGCTTTCGCGCGACGTTCGAGTACTCCGCCTACGTGTGGAGCGGACCGCCCGGCGAGGGAGTCGCGCTCGCGTGGGCGGCAGCGGTTCCCCCGACCGGACAGGACTTCGGCGTGTGCGGCTCCGGGGTGGCCGGGCACGCTTTCGCGCTCTCGACCGCTGGCGCGACCCCGACACTCTTCGCGCACTCCGCCAGCGGTTGCCCCGACCGCTCCTCGGCGCCTCCGCTCATCGGCGCGAAGCTCCTCACGTCGGCGAACACACCGAGCCCGTGGTACCGCGTCGACGTGACGGTGGCGCCCTCGCGCGTCACCTACGCGCTCGTCGAGCTCGGCGTGGGCGCCGCCACGGACGCGGGGCCGCTGGGTCCGGGCTGGCAAGGGAGCTTCGAGCGGGGCGGCTTCGATGGCGAGGCGATCACGGACGTCGGGCTCACCGCTCGCACGGGAGTGGGCGCCGACAACACCGCGCAGCGGGTGCGAAACCTGAAGATCTTTCGCTGCACCGGGCGCTGACCGGCGAGCCGCGAAGTTTGCGCCAGGGACGCAGACTTCGCGCGTCGCCCGCCGAAAACACGAGGAGTTACGCGGACGGTCAGCCGCTGCACGGCGCTCGGCTCGAGGCATGGGACATGCTGCGCGGGGCCGACGATGATCGCGTCCGAAATCATGACCCCGAACCCGCGCACCGTTCGCGCGAACGCCTCGATTCGCACCGCGCTCGAGCTCCTGTGGAGCAACGACGTGCGCCACCTCCCAGTCCTCGACGAGGAAGACGAGCTCGTCGGGATGCTGAGCGATCGCGACGTCGGCACCGTCGTGCAGACCTTCGACGGCGGGCTCGACGCCCTGGGTCCGCGCAAGGTCGGCGACTTCATGAGCGGCGGGGTGATCTCCGTCACCGTCGAGACCGACCTCGTCGAGGTCATCGAGACGCTGCTCGAGCAGCGCATCGGCGCCGTCCCCGTCCTCGACGGAGAGGGTGAGCTCGCCGGCATCATCAGCTACGTCGACGTCCTGCGCTCCTACATCGACGAGCTCGCGCCCGCGAAGCCCGCGAAGCCCGTCAAAACGAAGGCCAAGCCCGCCAAGGCGAAGGCCAAGGCCAAGCCCGCGAAGGCGAAGGCCAAGGCCAAGGCCAAGCCCGCGAAGGCGAAGGCCAAGGCCAAGCCCGCTCGGCGCCGCTGAAGCGCGCGCCGCGGATCTCACTCCGAGTACGTGCAGTAGTCCGCGTTGCCCTTGAAGCCCGGGAGGCACGGCGTGTAGCAGAGCTGGTTCTCGCGGACGGTGTCCGCCGGGCAGGTGTCGAGCGGCGCGGTGAAGATCGGGGTGTCGAGGGCCGGCCAGGGGCTGTACGAGATCGGCGTCGTGTTCGACGAGTTCTGCACGTACGTCTTCTTGAGGCAGGAGACGCCCGTGTCCGTCATGCCGCGCGGGCAGTCCGGGCTGCAGATGTTCGCGCCGACGTTGTGATAGCCCTCGCGGCACTTCGGGTACCACATCGCGCCCCACTTCTCGCAGCCCTGGTCGTGGCGCGACTCGCACTTGTCCTCGTCCCAGATCGCATAGCCCGCGCCGCGGCCGTACGCGGCCGGCTTCGCGCACATCGCGCCGTCGTCGCGGAAGCCCGAGGGGCACGACGTCTGCCAGCACACGCCGGCGACCATCTTGTAGCCCGCCCTGCACGGGCGGTAGCAGATGGCGCCCGACTGGATGAGGTCCGCGCGGCACTGCATCGGCTTGCCGACGCCGCGGTTGTACGTGCGCGGGATGCAGGTCGGATCCGAGGTGCCGAAGATCGAGAAGAGCACCGCCTTGTCCGCGCCCGTGACCTTCTGGGTGGACGAGTCGCAGAGCGGGAGCTCGCCGGAGAGCGTCAGGTTCTGCTGGCTCGCGAACGTGTCGATGAACGTGCTCGCCGAGCTCACGCTCTCGACGTCCGCGCCGTCGTCGCCCTCACCCTCGACCGAGGGCGCCTCCGCGCAGCCGACGAGCGCCGAGAGAGAGAGGAGAGCCGCGACCGCGAACCGCTTGTTGAACATGGTGCAGGACCTTCAGCAACGGCGGTGCCAGCCGAGTCTCTCCGTAAGATCAGCCACTTGGCACTGCGGCACGCTCCTGAACCGGGATGCACTGGTGGAGACACCCCCGATACACCCGGGGGTGTATCCGGGTGCAACGCCCGACTCCTTGGGCGATCCTGTCCCAGGGGAATGCAATTCACATGAGAGGAGGGCCTCACCTCGACGTTCGCCCGGTCGACGCCGCAACGGGGAGCATCTTCCTCAAGATGGGCGTCGGGTTCTTCGCCATGGGCCTCGTGATGGCGGCGGTGGGGATCCTGGCCCTGCAGGACCTCGTCGGCGGCATGGGGCGCTCGGAGGGCTACGGCTTCACCGCGTTCGGCGTCCTCGGCGCGATCGGGTCCATCTTCCTGGCCCGGTGGGCCCTCTGGGAGCTTCGCACGGTGGTGCGGTTCGCGGTGCACGGCGACGACCTCGTGATCGAGTGGCGGCGCGGCAACGACGTCTTCCGCACCGAGCGGGTGAAGCGCTGGGACGTCGTCGAGGTCGCGGTCACGGATGCGCCTTCGTCGGGGGCGAGCTCGTACGGCTTCATCGTCGGGATGAAGAACGGCGAGATCGACCTCACGCGCATGGTCCGCTCCGGGACGCAGGCGCCGCGTCATTACGTCGAGGAGTGCCGGCGGCTGGCGCAGTTCCTCGGCGTGCCTTCACGCGTGCCGTAGCTCGCAGCCCCGCCGAGACGAGCACGGGCGGCAGACGAGCGAGCTCCTGCCACGTCGAGGCGTCGTAGAAGCCCTGGCCGCCCGTGAAATGAGCTCCGCTCGGATGGAAGGCGAGCGACGCCACCTGGGGCGGAGGCGATCGTCCATGTACTCCCATAGGAGCCAGCGCTTCCCGTCATGGATGAGGAGCGCCCCCTCCTTCCCGGGCCGGAGCGCGCTGACGTAGCTCTCGAGCTTCCGCGACGCGAGGCACACGCCATCGGCGACGCGGATGGCGCGGACGACCTCGAGGACCTCCGTGAACACGACGCGGGAGTCGCGCGCGAAGACCGCGTGCTGCATCTCGAGCTCGTGCGGGTCGAGGGTCGCGTACGAGGCGCGCGTCCGTGTCGACCAGAGCTCTGCGCTCTTCTCCGCGAAGACGAGGGCGCACGCCCCGTCGGGCGGAGGGCGACGCCGGTCGAGCTCGGGACGGTCAAGATCGACTGGCGCTTGACGGCTCGGAGAACGCCGCGAGCACCCCCTCGTGATCGCCACGAATGCGGCGCGGAGCTCGGGGAGCGTGCTCGGGGTCGTCCTCAATGCCTCGGGCTCTCGCTACTTCTTCCGTGAGCCCTTGCCGGTGTTCGAGAGCGACGCCTCCGCCTGGAGGATCGCCTTGGCGTAGGCCGCCGCGCGGCGCTGCGCGCTCTTCAAGGCGGTGAGCTCGGCGGCGTTGATGCTCTGCACCTCGCGCGCCTTCAGCAGCTTGCTCTTCGTCGACGCGAGCTCCTTGATCACGGCCTTGAGCGCCCGGCGCGTCTCACCGCTCGGAGACGCCTTCGCGCGCTTCGCGGAGAGGCGCTTGCGCTTGATGAGGACCGCGCGCTTCTTCGACAGGCGCTTCGTCGCCGCGGCGAAGCTCTTGCCGTCCTTGGTGCGCCGAGCCACCGCGCGGTCGCCGGCCTCGCAGGCCGTCCCGAGCGAGTCCAGCGCGGCCTCGATGTTCTTCGTCACGGCGGTGCTCTTTGCGATCGTGCGGTTGGTCTTTGCCATGGGGCTCTTTCTGGGTTGGGGATGACCGACACACGGTCATCCTCTCGAGCTAGACCCATAGGGCATTCCGTGGTCGAGATGCTGGATCATTCGACCGCGCGATCCTGGCGCGGGCCAAGAGTCAAGCCGCCGCGGCCAGGCTCGATCGGCGCGAAGCGACGAGAACGCTGGCTGAATTCTGCTCCGCGGGTGACCGTCTGCGGCCAGCTCGGAGCGCCGGCCGGGGCTCTACTCGGGCGAACCGTGGCGACTCGAAGCATTCTCGTCGGCGCGCTCTCGCTCGGGGTCGCAGCCTGCAGTGTGGTGCTGGGGTTCGAAGATCTACCGGTCCCCCTGGCCCAAGACGCCGCGCCCCCTCCCGCGAGCGCGCAGGTCACGAGCGACGCACCAGCCGCGCCGCGAGACGCGGAGGTGGATGTCGCGGTGGACCGCGACGCAGGCGCCGACGCGGGCAACGACGCAGAGGCCGACGAGATGGTCGCCGTCCTCGGCGGGAGCTACGCGATCGACGCGACCGAGGTGACGAAGCGCGCCTACGAGCGCTTCCTCTCCGCGATCGCGACCGGCGCCGTCGACGCTGGAGAGATCTCGCATCCGGCGTGCGGCTGGAAGACGTCGCATCAGCCTGGGTCGTCGTGCGCGGTGCCGGTCGACGGAGACGGGCCGATGACGTGCATCGACTGGTGCGATGCCTGGGCGTACTGCGCGTGGAGAGGCGCGCGGCTCTGCGGCGCCATCGGGGGCGGTGCGGTCGCGCCCGCGGACCGCGCGAACACGAGCAAGAGCCAGTGGCGCCAGGCCTGCGGCGGTTTCGGGCAGAAGTACCCGTACGGCGCCGAGGTGAACGAGAGCGCCTGCGCGACGCGCGACGTGCTCGACGGCGGCGGTCCGCAGCGCGTCGGCGCGTCGCCGAGCTGCGAGGGCGCGCCGCGTGGTCTCTTCGACATGGTCGGCAACCTCAGCGAGTGGGACGACTCGTGCGCCGGGAGCATGGACGCCGATGCGGGGCCCGAAGAGGACCAGTGCGCGGCGTGGGGCGGCTCGTTCCTCGAGTCGTCGAAGAGCGCGTCGTGCGAGTTCGTCACCACGCATCCACGCTCGCGGCGCCTGCCGAGCCTCGGCTTCCGCTGCTGCCGCGACTAGAACGACAGCGCGAACGTCGAGGCGCCGACGCGCCGCTTCGCGCCGGGCGCGAGCCAGTACACGAGCGCGCCGCCGAGGAGGAGCGTAGCGCCCGCGACGAAGCTCACGGTCGACCCGGTGGCGAGCCCCTCCGCCGACGACTTGCTCGATGTCGCGCTCTCGTACGCGCAGCGCTCCGCGCTCGGGCACGCGTCCTTCGCGTCCTGCCAGCGCGACGCGGCCATGAGCCCGAGCACCGCGCCGACCCCGAGGCCGACCACACCAGCGCCGCCCATCGCGATCGCGCCGGTGCGCGTGGCGGTCGAGGCCGGCTTCGCGACGACGGTCGGCGCCGGAGCGGGTGCCGGCGCGGGCGCGGCGTCCGCGAGGGTGACCGACTCGACGCGCGCCTGCGCGCCCTCGTGGACGACGATGCGGCGCTCGAGCGGCAGCATCCCCGTGGCCTCGAAGGTGAACACGTGCTCGCCCGGATCGATCGCGAGCGCGCGCCCATCGAGCCGCTCGGCCAGCAGCGTCCCGTCCATCTTCACGACCACCTTTACGATATCGGCGCCGCGCACGTCACGGGCCGCGAGGACGATCGTGGGTTGATGCTGCGCGAGCTCGTCCAGGCGCTGCGTGCAGTCCTCGCGCACGACGTTCGGGCAGGCCGGGTCGGTGCAGAGGCGGAGGAGCTCGCGCGCCGCGTCGAACCGACCCGACGTGCGCAGCGACTGCGCCTCGGTGTCCGCGTCGATGCACTGCTCCTTCGTCGGCGCGGCCTCCGCCACGCTCGCCACGAGACCGAGCGCGACGATCGAAGCGAACGTGAGAGCGTGGCGCATCAGAGGCACTCCGGCTTGAAGACTTTGCGGTTCTGGGCGTCGAAGTAGAACGGCGGCTCGCACGCGGGGGCGGACGCGGACGCGCCGGCGGAGACAGCGGGGCGTGTCCGGATCGGAGCCACGACGGGGCGCGCGCTCGGTGCCGGGCTCGCGCTCGTCGCGGGCGTCGCCGGCACAGGGGCGGCGGCGGGCGATGGCGGCGCGACGGGAGCCAGGGGCTCGGCCGTCGCATCGGTCTGGACGAGCGCGGACGGCGCCGGCGATGCGGCGAGCCGCGGACCGATCGCGATGGCGAGGACGACGGCGAGAGCGAGGGCCGCGCCGATCGCGAGCCGGCGATCGGATCGTCGCTCCACGGGAGCCGGACGGCGAACGACGGGCCGTCCCGTGGTGGTGGCGCGCGGAGGACGCGCGAGGAGCGCGGCCGGGCTGCCCGCGACCTCGTAGGTGCTCACGTGGACGAGCGGCGGCGTCGCGCCGTCGCGCGTCGTGCTCGCGGGCGGGAGGGTCGGAGAGAGGCCGGTCGCCATCGCGACGAGGACCTCGCGCGTGACAGGGCCGCCGAAGACCTCCGCCCAGGTCGCGCGAAGCGCCGCCTGCATCGCGCGCGCGTCCGTCCAGCGATCGGCCTTCTCGAACGCGAGCGCGCGATCGACGAAGGCCACGATCGAGGCGGAGATCCCTGGTGCGACCTCCGCGAGCGAGCGCGCCGGCACGTTCGCGCATCGCATCAGGATCTGGAGCGCGCTCTCTCCTTCGTGAACGTAAGCGCCGGAGACGAGCGCGAAGATCGTGGCGCCGACCGCCCAGAGATCGCTCTGCCCGTCGATCTCCTTCGCCTCCGCGCGGGCCTGCTCGGGGGCCATGAACGCAGGCGTTCCGAGCAGGAGCCTCGAGCCGGTGTGCGCGGCCGAGCGAGCGACCGAGTCACGAACGCGCGCGATGCCGAAGTCGAGGACCTTCACCGTGCCGTCGCGCAGGACGAAGAGGTTCGCCGGCTTGATGTCGCGATGAACGATCCCCTTGTCGTGAGCAGCGGCGAGGACGTCGAGGAGCTGATCCGCGATCGCCAGCGCCATGCGCGGCGCGAGCTCGAAGCCGTGCGCCTCCCACAGCGCCTCGACGCCGTCGCCGGAGAGGAGCTCCATGACGAGGAACGGCGAGCCGTTCTCGGCCACATCGTCGTCGAGGACGCGCACGACGCCCGGGTGCTTCACCGAGTTGGCGGCGTAGCCCTCGCGCAGGAACCGGTTGCGCACGTCGGCGGAGGCAGCCAGCTCCGGGTGGAGCATCTTGATCGCGAGCTCGGCCTGATTGCGGTGCGTCGACGCGAAGACGGCGCCCATCCCTCCCGCCCCCAGCACGCGATCGAGGCGATACTTCCCGCGCAGCGTCGTCCCCACGAGCGCGCAGGCGGCCGCGAGCTGAAGCTCCTCCTCCGTCGCCTCTTCGACGGCACCGACTTCGAGGGAGGGGTCCTTGGAGTCCAACGCTCCAAACCCTAGCGAGCGCCCGAGGCGCCACGCTGGCCTCAAGCGGCCAGCCGATGGTCAGCGCCTGGCCATGTGGTCGACGATGTTCTCGTAGACGTGCGCTCGGATGGTCTCCAGGTTCTCGAGGAACACGCGCACCTTCGGGAGCGTCATGAGCGAACGCGGCACTCCGAACTGCATCGGGACGTCGCGTCCGACGAGGTCATCGAGGAGCCGGACGAGCGGCTGCTGACCGGGCGGCGTGCCGAGGTCTGCGTCTGGCACCCACGCGACGCCGTAGCCGAGATAGGCGCATTCGTGCAGGAAGTGCGGATTCCGGGTCACGGCCGATGCAACGAGCGGGAGCTTCTCCCCCTGGCGCGTGAAGAGCGAGGGCTCGCTCTCTCCATGACCGAGCCACGCCATCACGGTGTGCCCCGCGAGCTCGCCGATCGATCGCGGCGTCCCGTGCTCGCGGAGGTAGGCCGGGCTCGCGAGGAGCCGCTGCCGCGTCACGGCGATGGTGCGGACCTCCCACGCGCCGAGCGGCGCGGCGTCGCCGAACCAGACCGCCATGTCCGTCTCGGAGATCTTCACGGTCTGCGGCTCGTCCGTGAAGCTGGTGTGGAGGCGCACGCCGGGCCAGTTGCTCCGCGCGAGCCCGAAGAGAAACGCGAGCGCGGTCGGCATGACGCCGGCCGGCAACATGAGCCGGAGCTCGCCCTCCGGTCGCTCGTCGGTCTCGCGGATCGTGCGGATCAGGGCCGTGAACTCCTGCTCCATGAGGCGTCCGCCGCGTACGAGCCGGCGCCCCGCAGCGGTGAGCACGACGCCCTTGCTGCTTCGCTCGAGGAGCTGCGCGCCGGTCTCGGCCTCGAGCGCCTCGACATGGCGACGCAGCGTCGTCCGCGACATGTCGAGCGCCGCCGCCGCCGCGGCGAACGATCCCTCGTCCACGACGTGGAGGAAGGCGCGTAGCTCCGCGAGGCCCATGCTTCACGGGTACCGGAAGGCCCGCGGGGGTCAAGGAGCATTCGAAGAGTACGCTCGCCCGATGCTCAAGTTGTACGGCTTCTCCCGGGTGAACCAGCTCGCGCGCGGCAACACACGGGACCTCCGCGTGCTGTGGGCCCTGGAAGAGATGGGCCTCCCCTTCGAGATCGTCGGCATGGACCATCCGAACCACGACCTCGATCGCGACGACTTTCGCGCGAAGAACCCGAGATCCCCGTCATCGACGACGACGGGGTCGTGGTGACGGAGTCGGGCGCGATCCTCCCCTACCTCGCGCGGAAGAGCGGCAAGCTGATGCCACACGACCTCGCCGGCGAAGCGCAGGTGCTCCGCTGGAGCGTCGCCGCGCTGAGCTCGCAGCAGGTCGATGGCTGGCTCGCGGACCGCACCTTCGTCGCGACGGACGACTTCACCGTCGCCGACATCCTGATGACGCACGTGCTCAGCGCGGGCAGCACGGACCAGTCGCTGCTGGAGCCGTACGCGCACGTTCGCGAGTACCTGGCGCGGTGACGTTCTGAGGCAGCGCTGGCGCCGGCGCGGACGTCGTCGGCCCTGTACGTCGCGCGAGGATCTGGTGGTAGTCGGTGTTGAAGCTCATCCCGCGAGGACGATGGTACGGCTCAGAGCTGGCTCACGCGACTCATCAGGGTCGCGCAGCGATCGGACGATGGATTTCGCGCGCGCTCCGCGTCGAGCGCCTTCCGGAAGATCTCCTTCGCCTGGTCGGGCTCGTCGAGGACGGCATACGCCATTCCGAGCAGCTCGTAGTCCGCTGGATCGCGGTGCTGCACCACGAGCGCCTGGAGGATCGGCAAGGTCACTCGATACGCGCTCTTCACGTCCGCGGACGCGACGTTCGGCTGATCGCCGAAATACATCGACGCGAGCGCCTTTCGCTGCGCGTCCAGCGGCATCGAGGCGAAGGCGCTGCTCCCGAACACGATCCCGTACTGGCGAAACGCATCGTCGAGGCGCCCCTCCGCCACCGCCTGACGCGCCTGCGCGAGGCCGTTCTCGAGCGGAGTGGAGACGGGCGCCGGCTCGGCCACGACGTCGGGGACGACCTCTGCCGCAGCCGCAGGGGCGGCCACGATCTCGACGTCGACCTCCTCTTCCGACGACGTGATCTCGAGCGTCGGCGACGAGTACGTCGGCGGCCGCTGCTTCAAGATCGGGACGACGACCGCGTTCATCGTGCCAGAGGAGCGGCGGCGCACGTACGGCGGCTCCGGCTGGGAGATCTCGGAGCGGGTGGTCGGCTCCGCTGGTGCCGCCGACTTCAGGAGCGGCGCGCTCGGCGCCTTCGGGGAGAGCGCTCGCTCGACGTCGGCGAAGAGCCTTCGATGGGGCTCGTCGAGCACGGCGAGCTTCTCGCGGAGGCGCGCCTTCGGCATGAAGAGCTCCTCGCGACGCCCGTCCTCGAGCGAGCGCCGCAGCACGAGCTCCTCCTCGGAGCGCGAACGCGAAGCGATCTCGTCGACGGTGGACGCGAGACTGCCCACGAGGCGCGCGACGATCCCGACGAGCTTCGGCTGCGACTCGACGCTCACGCCATCGAACGGCAGCCCATCGAAGGTCGCGGACGCGAGGCGCTGCTTCTGGAGCGAGCGCACCGCGTCGCGGAGCCTTGCGGCGAGGGCGAGGAGCGCAGGCTCGTCCTCCGGAGCCACGGGAAAGGCGCCGACCGTGGCGTCGTCGACGGGTCCGTTCTTCACGAGCGTGATCGCGCTCGGCGAGCCGACCGTGATCGTGAACCCCTCCGCCTCGCCGAGCTCGGCGCGGAGCTCGATGCGGATCGAGTCATCGTCGTCCACGACCGCCGTCACCCAGTGGCGATCGATCCGCTGCTTCTTGTTCTTGATCTCCTTCTTGATGAGGCCGGTCACCTGCGGCGTGACGATCGCGAGCTCCTCCACGAGGCGATGCACGCGCAGCGGCGCGGCCAGCGGTCCGTCGTCCGGGGACGCCAGGTCGATCGTCCATGCGAGGCCGATCGCGGACTCGCCCGCCAGCTCGGCTCGATGGCGATGCTGGTCCTTCTTGGCACCCATGACGAGCTCGACGCGCCACGTCTGTCGCGACCTCGGCGGGACCCGCGCGAGCAGCCAGTCCTGCAGCGTCGGGAAGTAATCCCGGCGCGCGGCGAGGAGCTCGGCGTCGAGCACGCCGATGTCCTCCTCGAGCTTCGTGCGCACCGAGGCGTCGGCCGCGTCGCGGCGCTCGTGGATGATGGATCCGAGCTCGGCCGCGAGCCGCGCGCTCGCAGAGCCCGACGCGCCCTGATCGCTCGCCCCGGCGGCGGCGATCATCGCCCACGCGAGCGCGTCGAGCCGGGCATGCTCCGTGTCCGCCTGCCTCCGCAGCTCGTCACGCCGGGCATCGGCGGTCACGATCGTCTGGTCGGCCGCCGCGATCCCACCGGCGAAATCGAGCGCGTCGCGGAGCTCCTCGAGGAAGTTCGCCACGAACGGCGCGGGCGTGAGATCACCGTAGAAGAACGACATGGAAGCGGCCCAGTCTATCAGACCAGCGGCGGCGCCTCCGCGAGTCCGGCCGACGGGCGGGAGCGCCCGGCATGGTGAGACTGGATGACCGCGCGCGGGACGGCGGCGTAGGATGGGCCATGAGAATTGCCATCGTGGGCGCGGGCCTCGCTGGGCTGACGATCGCGCATCGTCTCTCGGCGGCGGGTCGCGACGTCACCCTCATCGAAGGCTCGCCACGCCTCGGCGGTCAGCTCTGGTCCGCGCGCGAGGACGGCTACGTGGTCGAGCTCGGAGCGGAAGGCTTCATCGCGCGGAGCGAGGCGGTGCCGAAGCTCGCGCACGACATCGGCTTGACCTCGCTCCTCGACCAACGACAGACCGTCTCCTTCCGCTACGACGGGACCACGCTCCACGCGCTCGCGCCCGGCGAGGCGGCGGCGGCGCTGGATTTCCAGGTCGCGCGCGTCGATCGCGGCGCCGGGATCCGCACCTTCGTCGACGGCATGGGCGCGCTCACGGACGCGCTCGCGGCCGCCATCGAGCCGCGCGTCGTGCGCTATGTCGGCGTGCAGGTCGAGGCCCTCGCCACCGACGGCCGGCGCGTACGCGTCGATGACGTCGCATACGACGCCGTCGTCGTGGCCGTCCCGAGCGCTCCTGCCGCGGAGCTGTTGCGCCCGCTCTTGGCGAGCGAGCCCTTCGTGGCGAGCGGAACGGTCTCGAGCGTCAACGTCTCGCTCGCGTTCGCCCGCGGCCAGGTCGCTCACCCGCTCGAAGGGACCGGGTTCGTCGTCGGCGCGGGCGACGGCGGCTTCCGCGCGTGCACCTTCGCGAGCTCGAAGTTCGCGCATCGCGCGCCGCCTGACCACGTGCTCCTTCGCGCGTTCTTCCGTCCCACGCCCGCCGAGCTCGCGGAGGACACGCCGTGGGTCGCCCGCGCCGTCGAGGCGCTCGGCGCCGCCCTCGGGATCGAGGGCGAGCCGGTTCGATCGTGGACCGCCTTCTGGCCGGACGCGCTCCCCGTCTTCGACGACGCCTATCATGCGCGCGTCGCCGCGGCGGAGGCGCGCCTCGCCGAGCGAAACATCTTCCTCGCCGGCGCGGCGTTCCACGGCTCGGGCATCGACGCGGCCGTCCGCTCCGCCGAGCGCGTCGCGGCGCGGCTGCTCGAGCGCTGACCGCGACCGCACGCGCCCGTCTGCTGACCTGACTCAAGCCATCGGCGGCGGCGGCGGCGGCGACAACGAGAAGTAGATCGTCGCGCCCTCACCAACGCTGCCGGTCGCGGAGACCGAGCCGCCATGGCGGCGCACGATGCGCTCGACGGTCGCGAGGCCGATCCCCGATCCCGGATATTCGCTCGCGGCATGGAAGCGCCGGAAGGGCGTGAAGAGCTGGGCGCCATGCGCGGCGTCGAAGCCCACTCCGTTGTCGCGAACGAAGAACGTCTCGACCCCCGCCTGCGTCGTGACGCCGAGCTCGACCCTGGCGTTCTCCTTCTTCGACGTGAACTTCCACGCGTTGCCGAGCAGGTTGTCGATGAGGACCGCGGCGAGCGCCGGATCGGCGTGAGCGGGGAGCTCCGCCGGCACCACGAGCTCGATGCGACGCTCGGCTCCCACGCCGAGCCGCGACGCGGCCTGGCGCGCGAGCGCCGCGAGATCCACGCGCTCGCGATGGATCTCGCGGCGGGTGACGCCGGCGAGCCGGAGGAGCCCGTCGATGAGCTTTTCCATCACCTCCGCGCTCTCGCGGATGTCGTTCAGCCACTCCGCCGCTTGCGCGTCGTCCGTCACGGCACGGCTCATCGCCAGGAGCTGCCCGAAGCCGCCGATCGCGCGGAGCGGAGCGCGGAGGTCGTGCGCGACCGAGTAGCTGAACGTCTCGAGGTCCCGGTTGGCGTGGTCCGCGGCCTCTTTCGCGCGAGCCAGCTCGAGCTCGACCTTCTTCCGCTCGGTGATGTCCACGACGAGGACCGCGAAGCCACGCACGCCCTCCGGTCCGACGTCGGGCACGTAGAGGGCCTGGCTGCATCTTCCTGGCCCGCCCTTCGGATCGGGGATGAATCGCTCGAACTGCTGGGTCTCCCCGCGGAGCACGCCTTCGATGTACGGACGGTTCAAGGCATAGAGCGGACCGAGGAAGGTCGGCATGTGCGCTCCGATCACGTCCTTCGGATCGCGGCCGAACCACACGCGATAGGCCTTGTTCGCGAACCGACACACCTGCTCGGAGTCCCAGTACGCGATCATGGCTGGGAGCGCGTCGACCGACATCTGCAGGTAGGACGGGTCGGGCAGCGACGGACGCCCCGCCCTTCGCTCACGAGCGATCGCGAGCGCGAGCGATACGTGGGTCGCGACGCTCTCGACGAGCACGAGATCGTCTTCGTCGAGCGAGCCCTCGTGCAGGAGGAGGAGCACGAGAGCCGCGGGCGCCCGGGACGCCGCGAGCGGGACCGCGATCATCGCCTTTCCGTCGCACACGCTCGCCACCTCGGCGAGGAGAGGCGCGACCTGCTGCAGGCGCGCGCGCGTGTCGTCTCCGAGGCGAGGAAGGAGGAGCGGCTCGCTCGCGGAGACGAGAGGCGTCGAGCGCTCGTGCTTCGAGATCGTGGCGTCGATGGCGGCGGACAGGCGCGCGCTCCGTGACACGTCCGACGACGCGAGTGTGGAGCGCTCGAGCCGTCCCGCGTCGTTCACCTGGAGCAGGAAAACGCACGAGCCCTCGTACTCCGACGCAAGATGACGGACCACGTCGCTGGCCGCGCGCTCCCCGTCCGCGTCGCCCACCGTGACCGCGCGCGCGCAAAGGTCGAGGACGTGGACGTGCCGCACCCAGTGGTGCTCGTGTCGGCCCCCGCCCCTTCCCGTCATCTCCCGTCCGCCCCTCTCCGGCGCGGAGGGCGCCGTTACATGCGCGCTCGCCGATCCAGCTTCAGCCAGAATACCAACATCGTCTTCATGGCGTCGACGAGCTCTTCGTAGCCGACCGGCTTGGAGACGAAGGCGCTCGCTCCCAGGTCGACGCACATGGCGATCTCGGCCGGATCGTCGGTCGAGGTGAACATCACGATCGGCAGCGTCTTCGTGCGCGCATCGGCGCGCACGCGGCGGAGGACGTCGCTGCCGCTGACCTTCGGGAGATGGAGATCGAGCAGGACGAGATCAGGCAGCTTTGGGGTGGCGTCCCCGTCCGGCAGGAGATGGTCGAGCGCCTCCTGGCCATCGCGGGCGACCGTGGTCGAGACCTCGACCCCCGAGGCCGCGATGGCGAGGAGCGCGAGCTTCTCATCGGTCTTCGTATCGTCGACGAGTAAGATCCGGTGCATGGAATCGTTCAAATTAGCACGTGCGAACAAGCATGGGATCCCGCGAGACAAAGTGCTCGATCGCCTGCGCCGCAGTGCACGGCTCGCGTGCCCGATCGCGTACGGTGAGCCTTGTTCCAGGCCCGATGCCGGTTAGCATCTCCACGAGGGGCCCGGATGACATCCATTCTGAGGGAGCGGGAGGCGGCCCTCCGCGAAGCGCAGCATCAGGTCTACCTCGGACAGCTGCGCGCCCTTCACCGGCTCGCGATCGCGGCCTGGGTCTTCTACATCGCGTTCGACTACATCGCGACCCTCCTCCCCGGCACCCCCCACTTCTCGAGCCTCGTCATCGTGCGCCTGACGGTCGCCGGGCTCATCGCCACCGCTCTCTTCCTCCTGAGTCGATTTCGACTCAGCCACGCCGTCGTCCGCTTCATCGACCTCCTCCTCCTCATCGAGCCGACGGCGCTCATCACGTACTTCTGCTGGCGCGAAGGCATCGGCACGACGTGGGTCGCGGGCTACGCGTTTGCCATCACGTGCCGCGGCGGTCTCATCCGCGAGGTCTGGTGGAGGACCCTCCTCCACCTGTCGCCGCCGATCCTCGGCGTCATGCTGTGTCCGCTCATCGCCCACGGCTTTCCGGGCGTCTTCGGCTCTCATGCCGCGAGCACGCTCGAGCTCGTGACCTACGCCCACACCGCGTTCATCGTGGCGTCGACCGCCATCTTCGCGACCACGGGCGCACACGCGGCGTGGAAGATGGAGCAGGGCGCTTTCGAGGGCCGATCGATCGGGCGCTATCGGCTGCAACAGTGCATCGGCAAGGGCGCGATGGGCGAGGTGTGGTCGGCTCGCGACACGAGCATCAAGCGCGACGTCGCCCTCAAGGTGATGATGCTCACCGACACCTCGCGCCCCGATCAGGTCCGCGCGCGCTTCGACCGCGAGATCCGCGCGCTGATGGCGCTCGACCATCCGCACGCGGTCCGCATCCTCGACTTCGGCACCGTCGGCGATCGCATCAATTACTTCACGATGGACCTGCTGGTCGGCTGCGATCTCGCGCAGCTCGTGCGGAAGGAGGGACGACTCCCGCCGCTTCGGGTGCTCGCGCTCCTCGAGCAGGCGGCGCGCGCCGTCGCGCAGGCGCATCGCCTCGGCATCGTCCATCGCGACATCAAGCCGAGCAACCTGTTCATCTCCGACGTCGGCGACGACGTCGGCCACGTTCGCTTGCTCGACTTCGGCATCGCGAAGCTCGATGACGACACGGACGAGAGCCTGACCGCGACCGGCGCCTTCGTCGGAACGGCGCACTTCGCAGCTCCGGAGCTCGCGCTCGGGAAGGACGCGACGCCGGCGTCGGACATCTACGCCCTCGGAGCGGTCGCGTACTACGCGCTGTCGGGTCGTACGCCCTTCGCCGGACTGACGCTCGCCGGGGTCCTCGGCGCGCTCATCTCGGGCGAGATCACCCCGCTCGAGGAGCTGTCGCCGGGGCTCGATCCCGAGGTGACCGCGATCGTCCGCCAGGCGATGAGCCCCAAGCCGGAGCAGCGCTTCGCGTCGGCAGCCGCGCTCGCAGACGCACTGCGAGGCGCGCTCTGGCGCCTGCGAGCGCAGGGCGTGAGCCCCGTCGAGCTGCCCGCCCTCCCCTGCGAGCCCGTCTCCGAGGAGGGCGTCTCGACTGTCGATGGCCCGGCGCTTGCGTCTGCGCCGGCCCGACAGGCCTCATGACCTCCACCACGAATCTGGTCTTGCTCGGCCCCATGGGGGTCACCGTCGTCGCGATGCTCCCGAATCAACGGGTCACGATCGGGCGCGATGACAAGGCCTCCGAGGTGGCCGTCCGCGATCGACAGGTCTCCCGCCGCCACCTCGAGGTGCGCTGCTCGTACTCCGGCGCCATCCAGTTCACCGACCTCGGGAGTCACAACGGCACCTTCCTCGACGGCGCGGCGGTCGAGGCGCGTAGCGACCACGAGCTGCCCCTTCGGAGCATCGTGACCCTCGGCCAGCACCATCTCTGGGGAGCCGCGGACGGCGCGCGGTGGCTGGATTTCCCCGCATTTCAGCGCGAGGTGAAGAAGTCGAGCGGCCACTGCCGCATCTTCATGTTCGAGGGGCGGTCGAACACGTCGACCGAGACGTCGATCTCGTCGTTGGCCGGCGGCCATCAGGAGGTCGACGCCGTCCGTGCGCTGCGCGACGCGCTCGGCAAGCTCTCGAGCGATGCGCGGGTCACGCGCCTCCCGAGCGGAGCGTTGCTCCTCGCGGTCGGAGACGCCGACGCGGCCAAGGTCCCTCCCCTCGTCTCGACGCTCGAGCCCTTCGGTCTGGAGGTCTCGGAGGTCCCGCAAGACACGCCCGCGCCCGCGTCCGTCGCCTCGCTCCCGGTCGCGCGCGGAAGCGCCGGCGGCGTCGAGCTGGAGCGGGTCGCGGTCTCGGACATCACCGTCCTCATCCTCGGGGAGACGGGCGCCGGCAAGGAGGTCATCGCGCGTCACCTCCACTCACTCTCGAAGCGGGCCGCGAATCCGTTCGTGGTCGTCAACTGCGCCGCCATCGCCGAGTCCCTCTTCGAATCCGAGCTCTTCGGGCACGAGCGGGGCGCCTTCACGGGCGCCAACGTGTCGCGACAGGGATATCTGGAGAGCGCCAACGGCGGCTCCGTGCTGCTCGACGAGGTCGGCGAGCTCTCGAACGCGATGCAGGCCAAGCTGCTCCGCGTGCTCGAGACGCGCACGGTGCATCGCGTGGGAAGCGTCGTCGCGCGTCCTCTGCACGTGCGCTTCATGGCCGCCACCCTTCGCGATCTGCCGGCCGAGGTCGCGGCCGGGAGATTCCGCGAAGACCTGTATTTTCGGCTCTGCGGCGTGACCTTGCGAGCGCCGCCGTTGCGCGAACGTCGTGACGAGCTAGCCGGCATCGCAGAGGCGATCCTGCAGGGCATCTCACCCGGGCTTCGCCTCACCGACCGCGCCGTGGCTCATCTCCTCGCGCACTCCTGGCCGGGGAACGTCCGCGAGCTGAAGGCCGTCCTCGAGCGGGCGCTCCTCGTCCAGACCGGAGCCGTCGTCGACGCCGAGGATCTGCTCCTCGACGCGGATCATCGCGTCGTCGCCTCGCAGCGGGCAGAGGCGTCGGCGCGCACGCGGAACGCGCACGCGAACGCGAGCGACGGAGAGGCGCGACGCACGCGCGTCGTCGATGCGCTCCAGCGCGCGAGCGGAAATCAGCGCAAGGCGGCCGAAATGCTCGGCATCTCGCGTCGCACGCTCACGAACTGGCTCAACGACCTCGGATTGCCACGTCCGCGCAAGGAATAGGGCAATCCCGACTTCCCCAATGAGGCAATTGCCCTATTGAGGAAATGCCAATCGCGCAGATCCGACGAGTTCGGGCTGGCACACGGCATGCTGCCGTCCCCCCCTGCGTCCCCGACCGTGGGCAGGGACCGGAAGGAGAAGCTCGAATGAACCGTTTCGCGAAGAGCCTTGGCGGCGTGGTGCTCGGCATGGTGGTCCTCTCGCTGGGGGTCGGCTGCAAGAAGGAGGCGCCCCCGCACCAGGAGTCCACGGTGACGTCCGCGCCGACCCCGGCCGCGCTCACGCGCCAGGTCGGCGACAAGGTCGATGTCCAGTGGAACGGGACCTGGTGGAAGGCCAAGATCCTCGCGGTCCAGGACGGCAAGTACCGTGTCCATTACACGGGTTGGGCCTCGAGCTGGGACGAGAACGTCGTCCCCGAGCGCGTGCGCGACCAGACCGCCGACGCGAAGACGGGCTCCACCGCCGAGGCGGACGACCCGGCGACCGCGGCCGCGACGCCGCCCGCCGCCACCCCGGCCGCGGCCACGCCCTCCGCCGCGAAGGCGCCGGCGACCACCGCCGCGTATGCGGTGGGGAGCAAGGTCGACGTCAACTGGAAGGGCGGCTGGTACCAGGCGAAGATCCTCTCGAAGGTCGACGCGAACTACCGCGTCCATTACATCGGCTGGTCCGCCTCGTGGGACGACACCGTCCCGCCCTCGCGCATCCGCGCCTTCTCCGGGAGCGCCTCGAAGGGCTCGCTCCCCGAATGACGGGAATGAGATCGCGCGACCTCGTCACGCTCGGCCTCGTCGCGCTCCTGCTCGTTGCGTGCGGGAGCGCCCGCGCGAAGAAGTTCGACCAGGACGCCGCCGCGGTGTGCGCCTGCGCCGACGCCGCGTGCGCCAAGAAGGCAGGCACGGTGTTCGTCGATGACTACGACGCGCTCATGAAGGAGAACGTCGACTGGCAGAGCGCGCAGGGCAAGAAGGACTCCGCGTCGATCACCGAGTCGGGCAAGAAGCACAACACCTGCCTCTCGAAGTTCGAGGCTCGCGATGCCGCGAACAAGGCGTGTACCGAGGACGCAACGGGCAAGGCGAGCACGAAGGGCTGCACGGCGTGCTGCCGCGAGCACGGCCGCATCTTCGATTACTGGGTGGATCCGCTGGCGGCGGGCCTCGCCGGGGCCCTCGGCGGTCCGAAGAACAAGGGCTGCGGCTGCAAGTAGCGCTACTTGCCAATCTTCGCGAGGACCTCCCCCGCGTACTCTTTTCGCTCCCCGTCGCAGCGCGCGCGGCAGTGCTCGAGCTCGTCGAGATACGCGGCGTCGCGACGGCCGAAGAGCACGAGGACCCCGGCCGAGCTCAGCTTCAGTCGCTCGTCCCTCGTCTCCACGAACGCGCGCTCGAGCACGGGCTCGGCCTCCTTGGCGGGGTCTCCGATCTCGCCGAGCGTCTTCACGACGTCCGCGCGCACCCAGGGTCGCTGATGACCGTCGGAGGCGATACCGACGAGGGGCTTCACCGACGGCGGCCCCACGACCGCCAGCGCGGCGAGCGCGCGTCGTCGGATCACCTGCGCGTTCAGCGTCTCCTGCGACTGCGCAAGGAGCGCCGGACCGATCCCGTCCTTGTCCTGGGGCGTACCGACCGAGCGGGTCGTGTCGAGCTTCTCCATCAGCGCCGGCACGAGCTGCCCGCGCTCGCTCTCGGTCATGCCTCTCAGCTTCTCGAGCGCGGCCGCCCTCGTCGCGTCGTCCTCGTCGAGCAGGCGCTGCTCGAGCTTGGGCCCGCACGCGCTCAGGGCGAGCGCGACGGCGATGACCCCGCCCGCGAACGTTCGCATGGACGACAGGATACGCTGATCAGGCGCGGCGCCAGACGTCCGTCACGAACGCCGGCTCGAAGCCGAGACGCGTGTAGAGACGCTCCGCATCACTTCCCACCGCGACCTGCAGTGTCGCGAGCCGGGAGCCCGCGGCCGCGGCGTGGCCGAGCGCGGCCTCGAGGAGGGCCGTCGCGATCCCGCGCCTGCGGAAGGCGCGGGGCGTGGCGACGGCGTAGACGCCCACCACCTCCGTGCTCACCGTCAGCGTGACGCCGGCCGGCTCGCCGTCGCAGCGAGCGAGGAAGAACGCCTGGTCCTTCGCGCCGACGTTGCGTCGCGCGGCGTCGCGCATGAAGGGGCTCCACTCCCGCTGGTCCTCCTCGCGATCGAAGAAGCCTCGAGTCTGCACGTCCGAGAACGTGTCCGCGCCCGCGAGGTCCGTGACGACGTCGACGGGGATCGCCGCCGGCACGAGCGCCGCGGAGCCCACCGGGCGCGTCATCGTGCGGACGGCGGCGATCCGGCGGAAGCCCGCCGCCTCGAGCCGACTCACCGGAGCGGCGGAGTGCTCGGGGCGGTGGACGACGGCGAGGGCGGGGTCGAGCACGGCGTCGCGGAGCGCGATGGCATAGGTGAACTCGGGACGGGCGCTCTGGACGGTGTATCCGCCCTCCGTCGTCGTGATGTGTCCGCGGTGATGGCGGAGGAAGGCCAGCTGGTTGTCGAGCAACACGTCGTTCATGGCGCCCACCATAGTGCGCCGCCTTCGAGGTGCACGTTCGGGCGATGACAAATGCGGCTATAAGTTCGATATGCATCGAACTTCGGTGATGCGACGGGACCGCCCCGCGACCGCGCAGGGCCGCGTGCCCGTCGAGCTCCGGCGGAGCCTCCGCTTCGAGCTCTTCTACGCGCTCGCGTCCGTCTTCGACCGGACGGCGCGGGTTCATGCGCGCTGGCGTGGCCGCGTGCGACCACGGCTGCCGCGCTCGTTCTGGCGCGAGGCACGCGTGCTCGGACCGGCGCGAGAGCTCTGGATCGCCCTGCCCGCCGCGCTCACGCACGAGACGGAGCTGGCGGACTGGGAGTCACTCTCTGCCGCGCTCGACGGCGCGGAGCCACACGCGCTCGCGTCCGCGATGCTGAAGGGGCTGCTGCACGCGAACCACCTCGTCGACGAGATGCTCGAGACGCGCTCGGTCCGCGCCGCCCTACGCAAGGCCCCGCGCCGCGAGCTCGAGTGGCTGCGGACGCTCGGCCTCGTCCCGTTTCGCCGGCGCGCGCCGCTCGCGGCCGCGCTCGAGGCGGTGGTCGCGGACCCCGCCGCCGCCATCGCGACGATGCGGCGGATCGTGCGCCAGTTCTGGGAGCACGCCTTCGCCGCGACGTTCCTCGAGGCGGCGGGGCGCTACGCGTCCGCGGCGCGCGGGCTCGACGACTACCGGCGCGCGACCTCCCTCGAGGAGCTCTTCGCGGACTCGCTGCTGCGCGTCCGGCTCGATGGCGACTCGCTCGCCGCGATCGAGGGCGGCTACCGCGTACGGCTCTCGGAGGTCGAGCGCATCGTCATCCATCCCTCGGCATTCAACGAGCGACGCTACTGGAGCGCGGTTCCGGGGCGGCGCGGGACGATCGTCTATCTCCCGTGGTTCATGCCCTCGCTCGACATCGAGCCCGCGACGGACGGCGGGCCCGTCTTGCCGGCGCTGCAGGCGCTCGCGGACGACTCCCGCTGGCGGATGGTGCAGGAGCTCCTTCGGCGCCCGCAGACCGCGTCCGAGCTCGCGGCGTCGTGCCGGCTCGGGAAGGCGACCATCTCGCATCACGTCCGCGTGCTCGCGGACGCCGACCTCGTGACGCGTGCGCCGCGCCGCGCGACGATCGTGCTCTCTGCGAACCCCGCCGCGATCGGCGGACTCGGCGAACGCATCCTCGTCGAGGCGCGCGCCGCCGATCAGAGCGAGCAGCCAGGCGCGCCTGCGCGCTCACATCCGGATTTCGCGGCGGGGAGGTAGAGGTCGCGCGCTGTCGCAGCGTATCCATCTCGATCGACGCCGGCGCATCAGGCCGCGTCGCGGCGGCGGAGATCGACGGCCATCGTCAGCGCGCGCTCGTCGCTGCTGGGGCTCTCGCTCGCCGCTCGCAGCGCCGGGCCGCGATCCTTCCACCACGACCGGGCACGCGTGCCGTCGTAGAGTGCAGCATCGGCGCAGGCGAGCAGCCGATCGCGAAGCGACGCCGCCGAGGCCGGCCGATCGCCCGGAGCCTTCGCGAGGCATTCGAGCAAGAGCGCCTCGAGGTCGGCGCTGATCGGCTTGCCCAGGCGCGCCGAGGGCGCGACCGGCGCTTCGAGGAGGTGCTTGCTGCAGACCTCGACGATCGTGCGACCGTCGAAGACGTGCTTGCCGGTGAGCAGGTAGTAACCGACCGCCCCGAGCGCGTAGAGGTCGGCGCGCGCGTCGAGGGTCTCCGGCGCGGTGATCGCCTCCGGCGCGAGATAGAGCGGAGTCCCCGTGATCGCGTTGACGTTGGTGATCGCGACTTCGCCCTGCGGCGTCTCGACCGTCTTGACGAGACCGAAGTCGACCACCTTCACCACGTCGGGCTCGTCGGCGCGCTCGGTGAGGATGAGGTTCGCGGGCTTGATGTCCCGATGGACCAGCCCGAGCGCATGCGCCTCCGCCAGGGCTCCGCTCGCCTGCGCGAGGATGCGGATGACGCGCGCCGGCTCCTGCGGGCCATCGGAGGCGACGAGGCGCTCGAGGTCGAAGCCGTCGAGGAACTCCATCACGTAGTAGAAGACGCCGTCCGCGCTCCGGCCGAAGTCGAAGATGGATATCGTATTTGGATGAGCCAGACGGGACGTGAGCTGCACCTCGCGCTCGAAGCGCGCGAGGTCCTTCTCGCTCGCGCGATCGGGGAGGAGCAGCTTGATCGCCGCCGGGCGTCGCAGCATCGCGTGCGATGCGCGATAGACGACGCCCATCCCGCCCTCGCCGATCTTCTCCTCGAGCGTGTACTGCCCCAGCTTGCCGATCTCGCGAATTCGGCTCCGGAGGCCGAAGAGCTGGCGGGAGTTGAGCGCCGCGACGACGACCGCGACCGCGCACCAGAGCGTGGCGAAGAGGAGAAAGACGTCGACGCGGCTCGGCGACGCGCCCGTGATGAAGGGCATCCCACGATGCACGAAGACGGCCACCACCGGCATGGCGCCGATCGTGTTGATGAGGAGCGAGCGCCGGAAGGAGCTCGGGACCAAGACCGAGCGACCGATGAGCGTGTGCGTGAGCGCGAGGATCATCGAGAACTCGATCGGGTTCGTCGGACCGACTCCGAGCCCGAGCGTCGCCCAGCTCGCGCAGAGGAGGATCGTCAGCGCGGCGTCGAGCACCTCGAGGAAGCGCGCGCTCCGCGCGGGCCCTCGACAGATCCACCACCCGACGAACAGGGCGACGCCCGCCACGAGATGTGCGATCCGGCTCGGCGCCTTCATCTCGTGGTGCCACGAGGATCCGCTCGCCATCTCGACCGTGACCGAGACCGCCAGCATCAGGGTCGCGATGACGAAGATCGTGAACGCGAAGCGTCCGAGGCGCCTCTGGAGATCGCCGGGGACTTCGGTGGTGTCGATCGGAACGGTGGTCACAACCGCAGCTCGTACGTTACGTGAGACTTCGAGGTCTTCCTCGTCGAGGATGCCACCCCTGGCACCGAGACTTCAATTCATGCGTGACCTCGTCGGCGGCGCCTTCGACCCGACGCTCGCCGTGGTGTTCCCCGGTGGCCCGTCCCGCTGCTTCGTGAGAAGCTCGGTCATTCGTGACGCGCCCCTGGGAGACGATCGCCTCTGTGCCCACCCCCGATGGGCTCCTCGCGCTGCTTCGTCGTGGCGAAAAGGACTTCCTCGTCACCATCGACGGCCGCGTGCTGATGAGCAGCGCGGCCCACCGCTCGGAGGACGCGCTGGGACGGCTCGCGTGCGCCGGCCTCCGGAGTCGGCGCCACGCCCGCGTCCTCGTCAGCGGCCTCGGCATGGGCTTCACGCTCGCGGCCGTCCTCCGGGAGCTCGCGGACGACGCGGAGGTGACGGTCTCGGAGCTCAACGCGGTCATGGTCGAGTGGTGCAAAGGCCTGCTCGCGCCGCTCATCGGCGACGCGGCGCGTGACTCGCGCGTCACCATCGGCATCGAGGACGTCGCGGGCCGAATCTCCGAGGTGGCCCGAGGCGGGCCGAAATTCGACGCCATCGTCCTCGACATGTACGAAGGCCCCCACACCCGCGTTCGCCCGAACGATCCGCTCTACGGCCCCTCCGCCGTGCTCCGCACGAAGAAGGCGCTGGTGCCGAACGGAATGCTCGGCGTGTGGTGCGAGGCCCCCTCCCCCGGCTTCGAGAGCTCGCTTCGCGCGGCCGGTTTCAGGCATCGACTCGAGCGACCCGCCCGCGGGGCGCGGACCCACTTCGTCTACCTGGCGCAGGCGTAGCGGCGGGTCGGTGCTCGAGCGCATCTCCCCCTCACCGCTCGGCGATGAGCGCTCAGCGATTCATCTCGGAGACGATCTCGGCGTCGCTCAGCGCGACCTGGAAGAAGCGAACGTCGTCGAGCGCGCCGCCGATGCGGTTGTCGTAGTTGCTCCGACCGGCGACGAAGCGCGTCGCGGTGCGCGGAGTGACGTCGGCGACGCCCTGTCCGATCACCGTCCCGTCCAGATAGAGCCGGATGTTCGCCGCCCGCGCCACCACGGCGGTGTGATGCCAGACGCCCATCACGTTCGGCAGACCGTCGGCCTGCGCGATGTGGCCGACGCCGTCCCAGTAGTTCAGGCTCGTCGCGCTGTGCATTTCGAGACCGAAGGCCGACTCCTTCGCGCCGTACTCGACGGAGACGAAGACGCTGTGGTTGGGCTCGGCGTCGAAGCGCACCCAGGCCATCACGGTGAGCTCGCCCGTGGCGGTGCGATCGAAATCCGAGCTCGCGGGCGCAACGACGATGCTGTTCGGAGAGGTGAACGTGTACGCCTTCCCGGCGACGCCCTTGCGATCCGCGCTCCACGTGCCCCCGGTCGCGGTGCCGGCGTGACCGTGTCCCGAGCCGTCCGCGACCACGGTTCCGCTGCCGTCGTCGAAGGACCACTCGAGGACGAGGCCACGAGCCGGCGAGCCACCTTCTCCCGCGCTGCCCTCGGGCGCGACCGCTTCGGCGACTCCAGCGTCGCTCGCGTCCGATGAGGCGGCGTCGGTGAGCGGGACCGCTCCGCCATCGGCGCCCTGGTGAAACGCGTCCCAGTCGACGAAGACCGTGCATCCGGTGAGGCCCACGAACGCGAGCGAGATGCACCGGCGCCGGACCTCCGTCATCCGTCGATCATAGCCGACCGCGGGTCGTCGACCCGCAACGAATCACTCGGGCTTGGTGCCGATGAAGAGCACGTGCGTCCCGCGCGAGCCGGTCCGGATCGGGACGCGGAGGACCTCCGGCTCGAAGCCGAACCGCTCCAGCCGGGCCGCGTACTTTGCGTTGGGTCCGTTCGACCAGACCGCGAGCACCCCGCCCGGCGTGAGCGCGTTCCAGCACGCGCGCGTACCGCCGTCGCCATAGAGGCGCTGGTTCTTCGCCTGCGAGAGCGCCTGCGGTCCGTTGTCGACGTCGAGGAGGATCACGTCGAACTCGCGCTTCGCACGGGAGATCACGTCGAACGCGTCGCCCACGATGATCTCGCAGCGCGCATCGTCACACGGGTTGTCGTTCAGGTGGCCGATGAGCCGGCGGTTCCAGTCGACGAGCTCTCCGACGAGCTCCACCACCGTCACGAGCGCGGAGTCCGGCAGGATGTCGAGCGCAGCGCGCAGCGTGTAGCCGAGCCCGAGCCCACCGATGAGCACGTGCTGGGGATCGTCGGCGCGGGCGATGCCGTCCTCGGCGAGCGAGATCTCCGACTGATGCGCGCGGTTCGACATCAGCACTCGCTGGTCGACGCGCACCACCCAGTCGTCCTCGTGGCGAGCCAGCACGAACTCGCTCTTCCCGACCCGCGCGGTCTCGACCGTTTCCCATTTCAACATCGCGACCATCCAGTCCTAGCGCAGTTGCTCCTCGAAAGTGCGATGATCGGCGGCGATGATCGGCTACGAGACTCACACCTGGAAGGACGCGCCCCTCCTCTCCCGCACGGACCACGAGGCGGCGATCCGCGCCGTCGGCGCAGAGCGGTATCACGACAAACACCCGTTTCACCACATGCTCCACGGGGGAAAGGCGACGAGGGCACAGGTGCAGGCCTGGGCGCTCAATCGCTACTGTTACCAGGAGGCGGTGCCGCGCAAGGACGCCGCCTTCATGAGCCGGGTCACCTCGCGTGAGCTCCGCCGTGAGTGGATCCACCGCATTCACGACCACGACGGCCTTGGCGACGAGCCCGGCGGCATCGAGCGATGGCTCGTGCTCACGGATGGGCTCGGCCTCTCGCGCGACTACGTCACCTCGCGCCGCGGAGCGCTCCCCGCGACGCGCCATGCGGTCGAGGCGTATGTCCGCTTCGTGGTCGAGGAGCCGCTCGTGGTCGCGGTCGCTTCCTCGCTCACGGAGCTCTTCGCGCCCTCGATCCACCGAGAGCGCATCGCGGGCATGCTCGAGCACTACGACTTCATCGACGACACGGTGATGGCCTACTTCAAGCGCCGTCTCACGCAGGCGCCGCGCGACTCGGACTTCGCCCTGAACTACGTGCTCGACAACTGCTTCTCGCGGGCCGAGCAGGAGGCGTGCGTCGGCGCGGTTCGCTTCAAGTGCGACGTGCTCTGGGCGCAGCTCGATGCGCTGCAGCTCGCCTATGTTCACGGTCCGATCCCGCCCGGCGCGTGGCGTCCCGGCGACGGGGCGTAGGGAGGCTCGACCTCAGCGCCGCGCCCGACATTCTGCGGGCTGCGCGTTGCGGAACGGGCGTGATGCCGATACGTAAAAGCTGATGTCCACGCCCGAGCGCGCCGCCGAGCTCCTGAAGCTCGATCTGTTCGAGGTGCTCGGCGTCCCGCGGACGGCGAACGCGGAGGAGATCAAGAAGGGGTACCTCTCCAGCGTCAAGGCGTTCCACCCCGACCGCGCCCCGTCGAACGAGGCCCGCGCGGCGTTCACGAAGGCCTTCGGTCGCATCGAGCTCGCGAAGGCGACGCTCACGGATCCCACGCGGCGGCAGCGCTACCTCGACGAGCTCACGCGTCCGGCCGCGAGCTCCGCGAGCGATCGCTCGGCCGCGGAGGCAGGCTTCGAGTTCGCCAAAGCCGAGGCCTACCTGAAGACGAACGACCGCGCGCGCGCCGAGCAGCACATTCGCAAGGCGGTCTCGCTCGCGCCGAACAACGTCGATTACGCGGCGCTGCTCGTCTCCGTGCAGGCCACGACGGACGCGACGCCCGCCAAGCTCGCGGAGCTCGCGGCGGAGCTCGATCGCCTCGTCGCGCGCAGCCCCGACTCGGAGCGCGCGCTCTTCCAGCGCGGACAGCTACGGAAGCGCCTCGGTCGGACGGCCGAGGCGATGGCCGACTTCACGCGCGTCGCCGCCATCAATCCCGCGAACATCGACGCCGCGCGCGAGCTCCGCATCCACAAGATGCGAGAGACGGAGAAGCTCGCTCCTTCTGCTGTTGGAGCCAAAGGCGTGGGCGGGATCATCAAGCGCCTCTTCAAGCGCTGAGCGCGGCTCACCAGCCCAGCTCGACGCCGACGCTCGGCAGCGTCAGGGCGGTCTGACGCTCGAGGAAGATCCCGGTCGCGGGCGTCCAGTACGCGTCCTGGACCTCGGTCGTGAGGAGGGAATTGAACCACTCCGCGGTGGCCGTGATCCACGTGCGCTCGCCGATCATCCACTTCTTCTCGAGTCGCAGGTCGAGGCGAAAGAAGGCCGGGAGTCGGATATCGCGCTGTTCATTGAAGGGCGCGCCGCTGGTCGCCAGGCTCGGATCGCCAGGCGCGCAGCCCGGCGTCGGACACGCGACGCGCATCGCCCGCCCGGAGGCGTAATAGGCGCGCGTGCCGAGCCGGAAGCCGCGACCGAAGTCGTAGCCGAGCACGGCCGAGACCACGTGGGTGCGGTCGTACGAGGAGAGGATGTGCATCTCGCGCTCGGTGTTCCCCTCCGCGCGCGAGAGCGTGTACGAGAGAAAGCCGCCGAGGCGCTTCGTGAAGTCGCGGCGAAAGAACTGCTCGACGCCGAAGCTCCGGCCGCGCACGTCGGGAGCCGTGACCTCGAGGCGCGAATAGAAGAGCGTCGTGCGGCCCAGCATCCCGCTCGGCAGCGCATACTCCACACCCTGCGTCGTCTGCACCGACTCCTGCACCGCCTGCTCGAGCGCCGAAGGCTGGCGCCCCGGCATGCGCGTGGCGTACGCCGGCACCTGATGCGCCATGCCGAAGCCGGCGAGGTACGTCACGCCTCGCGCGAGCTTCGTGCGCGTCCCGAGCCGCGGATCGAGAAACGTGTAGTGCTGGTGGCGCGAACGCATCTGATCGAAGCGGGCGCCTGGGACGACCTCGACGTTCCGCGTCGGCCGCAAGATCACGTCGCCGTAGGCTCCCCCCGCGAAGTCCGTGCGATCGGGGAACGCGCGCGTGGTGAGGTTTCCTTGCTCGCGATCGCCGGTGACGTGGTCCGCGCCGAAGTCGCCGCCGAGACGGAGCCGCACCTCCCGCGAGAGCTCGCGCTCGAGCTCCGCCCGTACGCGGCCGCCGTTGCTGTTCAGCACCGTGCCCGGCGCGCCCGCGTCCTCGGGTGAGGTGAGCACGCTGTCGTTCGAGTACGTCGCCCCGACGCGTAGCCGTCCGCCGGCCAGGAGGTGATCCCAGCGGAGGTCGACGCGGTGAAAGCCCACGTCGAAGAGCGTGAGGCCGAGGTTTCGATTACGAAGCAGGTCGTAACCGCCGAACGAGAAGATGCTCAGTCGGTCGTCCGGGGTCACGGCGTAGCTCACGCGAGCCTGATAATCGCCATAACCAAGTCCGTAATCGGGCGCGACCGCGGCGAGGAGCGCCTGCGTGTACGAGATTCGACCGCCCACGAGGACGCTGCCGCGCCCCTCGGCGAACGGCTGCTCGATCGCCGCGCTCGCATCGAACACGCGCGCCTGGCCCTCGAAATGCGACTCGTCACGCGGACGCGCGGTCTCGCCCGCGAAGATCGCGCCTGCGAAGCGGCCAAAGCGCGCCGGATACGCGCCCGGATACAGATCCACGCGATCGATGAGGAGCGGCGTGATGACGGAAGGCCCGGGGCCGACGTGGAACAGGACCGGAACGCGGATCCCGTCGATGAGATATCCGACGTCGCCGGGCGGGGCGCCCCGCACGTAGAAATACGGCAGACCGCTCAGCACCGGCGCGACGCCGGGGAGGACCTCGACCACGCGAAAGGGATCGCCGAATGCTCCCGGGACGCGGCGCGCCTCCTCGCGAGGGATGTGGATCGACCCGACCTCGATGCGCTGCTCGCCGAGGACGACGACCTCGCTCGGCGCCGGCGGCGGCGGCGGCGGCGCGACCGGCGCCGCGGGCTCACCCGGCCCGCCCGGCGGCGGTGGCTCCGGCGCCTTCGCCGGCACTGGCTCGCGAAAGGCGACACGCACCGCGATGCGCGCGCGGATCGGAATGTCGTTGCGCTTCGCGGGCTCGAACCGGACGTGTGAGACGCTCGATCGCGCCGCCGACGCGAACGGCTCGCTGCCCGAGCGCACCTCGAGGCGCGAGACGGTCCCGTCCTCGGCCACGAGGACCTCGAGCGTCACCTCCGCCTCGCCGTGTGCGCCTTCGGGATAGGGCACCTCGATGGGTGAGGTCGGGACGGGCGCGGTCACGTTCGTCGCGGGGGTCTCGTCGGCCGCGGCGACGCCGGGCGCCGAGGCCAGGGCGAGGCAAGCCACGAAGGAAAGGAGTCGGGCGAGCCTCATGACGTGATCCATCGCCTACCGGGAGCGGTTCACCGGCCATCCGCAGCCGCCCTCGACGCGGGCGGAGGCTCGAAGACGACGCACCCAAGTGCAGTAACACACCCCCTGCCGAACCGAGCCGCCGGCGAAGAATCTGCGCGGGTCCGATCCTTGCGTCACGCGTGCGCATGGAAGTTCGCGCTCCGATGACCCGGCACGTCACCGTCATCCCCGAGTCTCTCTCCGTGGGCAACGCCTGGCGGATCATGCAAGAGAGGCACATCCGCCATCTCCCCGTCGTCAACGGCGGCAAGCTCGTCGGCATCATCTCCGACCGTGACCTCCTCCGGCACGGTCACACCACGCCGGACGGCGAGCTCACCTTCCCGAACGGCTGCGTGGCAGACATCATGACCCTGTGCCCGATCGTGTGTCCGCCCGACGCCTCCGTCTCGAACGCCGCGAGGCTGATGACCGAGAAGAAGATCGACGCGCTCCCCATCGTGTCGAGCGGCAAGCTCGTCGGTCTGCTCACCTCGACCGATCTGCTGCAGCTCCTCATCGACGACACGAGAGCGCGAATCCCCTTCGACTTCCAGATCGCGCTCGTCGGTCAGGCCGCGCCCGCCTCCGCGTAGTCGGTGGAGGCCGGCGGCGGTGTCAGCACGCACGTCGGGCGATGCAGGACGTACGCGTCGAACGCGTAGTGAAACACCGACTCGCAGTTCAGTCGCGGGTCGATGTGCTCGGCGATCTTCTCGTGCGCCGCGCGCGCGTGGCTCCAGTGGAGGCCGGCGCGGGCGTGATGCACGGTGTGGTAGCCGTTGTCGAAGACGAGATAGTTCATCCACGGAGAGACGAAGTTGCGGGAGTGGTCGTAGGTCGAGCCGGGGAGACAGCCGACGTGCTGGATCCAGTTCGTCCACTGGATGCCCCAGAGCGCCATGAACGCCGGAATGCCGAGCGCCGAGAGGTAGACGAAGAGGCCACGGCCGACGCCGTGGAGGCGCAGCGCGAGCGCCAGCATCGCGAGGTGCGTGCCGTAGACGACGACGTACTGGAGCCAGATCGCGAGCCACGCGCGACGCGAGCGAGCGCAAACCTTGCGCCGGTAACGGGCGAGGAGCGGCCCCTGGGTGCGCGTCGAGCGAAAGAAATGCGTGAGCGCGGTCCATGCGTCGTCGGGCCGTCCGGGCACCACGACCACCGTCGCGTCCCCCTTCCGGCCGACGTAGCGGTGATGGTTCTCGTTGTGCGTCGGGATCCAGCCGTAGGTCGGGAACCCGTAGAAGATCGAGATCCACGACGAGAAGAACGCGTTCATCCGTTTGCCGAGGAAGGTCGGCACGTGATTGTGGTTGTGCGCGATGACGGCGGCGGAGTACGCGGTGTACATCGCAAACGGCAGAAGCCATCCGGCGAGTGACGCCCAGCGATATTGCGCTATGACGACGGCAGGCATCAGAACGAAGGCCCAGACGACGGTTCGAACGTCGGCACGATGACGGAGTCGCATGCCGACATCATCCCCCGCAAACCTGCCTCCGAGAATTCGCCCCATTTTCGAGCATCATTCGAGTTTCCGCGTCGTGAGCCTCTCGTGAAGAAAACCGCTGCCAGCAAGCCACTTCAGGCGCGTGCCAAGGTCACCGTGGAGGCCATTCTCGAGGCCGCCATTCGAATTCTCGAAAAGGAGGGCCTCGAAGGCGCGACCACGACGCGCATCGCGGAGCTCGCCGGGGTGAGCGTCGGGACGCTGTATCACCACTTCGCCGATCGCGACGCGATCGTGCAGGCGCTCCAGGACCGCGAGTTCGTGCGCGCGCTCGCGATGATGGAGGACGTCCTCTCCAGCGAGAACCTCGGCGCCGCTCCGCGCGAGACGGTCGAGCGCGTGGTCCGCGGCCTCGCGCGCCTCTACGAGGTGTCGCCGGGCCTGCATCGCGTGCTCGCGATCGAAGGGCTTCGCGCGGCGTCGGCGGGTCGCGTCGAGGCGTTCGACGTGCGCGTCATCGCCATCATCCGCACGTTCCTGCAGTCGAGCCGCGACGTCGTCCGTTGTGAAGACGTCGAGGCGGCCGCGTTCGTCGCCTACCAGTCCGTCCGCGCCACGATGCTCGCCTTCCTCCTCGAGCGTCCGCCCGGCCTGGATCTGGAGCGACTCGTCGCGCAGCTCGTCGATCTCGTCGTGCGCTACGCCGTCCGCGACGACGCCTAGCGCGACGGACGTCACGCGACGCAGGTCACGCGATCGACTATACGTGGAGGCCTATGGTGACCTGGGGCAAGCCCACGAGCGACTCCCTCGAAGGCAAGGCCGGACCGTTCGTCATCCGCCTGTCGCGGAAGGGCGACGGGCGCTGGGACTGGAAGATCTTCGCCGACGGCGCGGACAGCCCGCTCGCGGCCGGCGTCTCGGTGAGCGTCGGTGCGTCGAAGACGAAGTGCGAGCAGTTCGTCGCGCGCTCCGGCCGGGTCTGAGCGAATCGATCAGCGTGGTCGGACGCCGCCCGCAGACCCGATCCACGCTCCGCCGCTAACCGCTCGGAATCACTGAAAGCGCACCTTGTAGGCACCTGGCGCCATTCCTGCAGCGAGCTGCGGTCATGAAGCGCCCCCTGGCCCTCTCGTCCCTCCTCTTCGGCATCGCGGTCGCCGCGTGCGCCGGCCCCGACGCGGACGCGAACGACGACGGCGCGCCCGTCGACGAGGAGACGCCCGTCTCGACCGAGTCCGATCTGAGCGCCTCCGAGCGGGACGCGATCTGCAACGCCATCCCCCGGCCTCGACCGTGGACGCAGGCGGAGGCGGATCGGCTCCTCGCCGAGGTCGGGCGGCGCGCCGCCGAGGCAAAGCGCGCGAACGACAGGCTCATCGATCAGCGCGGCGTCGGCCGCTACGTCGGCGCCGGCACGAAGCTCGGCGTCGCGATCGGGAGCTCCGACTGGGCCACCGCCGCACGGATCGTCCGCGCGAGCGGCAAGCTGAAGCCCGGCTACGACGCGGACCGCGTCGTGCGCGAGATCAAGGGCACGAGCTGCATCGGGTGGGTGTACCGCACGCTCGATGCAGTCTACACGGACCTTGGACGCCACGACGAATGGGCCGCGATCGAGAAGTGCGGCCGCGCCTGGCAGAGCGGCGGGCTCCAGGTGCAGCAAGCGCTCATCAAGGGCGGGTGGTCATCGCCGACGCTCGGGTTCGTCACCGATCAAGCGAAGCTCCCCGGAGGCGCGGACGAGCGAAAGCTCCATCAGACGTTCCTCGACGAGGTGGCGCGCTCCGGCTCGTACTTCGGGACGCCCGTCTCGAAGACGGTGATGATGCGCAACTTCTTCCCCACGCCCGGCTCGTCGACGCGCGCGGACGAGAGCGTCTTCCTGAAGGTCGGTCACATGAATTCGGTCGGCTTCGCGACCGTGCGCGGCGCGTATCACGTCCCGCTCGTGGTCCCCGCTTCGGTCGTGCCGAGCGATCTCGCGGACGCGAACGCGAAGGAGCGCGGCGAGCCATTCGTGCTCGAGTCGCACCTCCGCCGCGAGGCCTGGGACAAGACGAACTTCGAAATTCGCCCCCTGAAGACCGTCATCGCAGAGACGCTCGGCTCGAACGCGGTCTACGCGACCGGCACGATCCAGTTCGCGCCGCTCGGCGGCGGCGACATCCTCCGCTGAAGCGGCTGACTGACGATCCCGATGCTGGGCGAGGAGCCGATTTGCGCTAGGAAGAGGGGGTGAGAAAAGTCCTACCGGTCATCGCGCTCGGCGCCATCGCGTGCAGCGGCACGCACCAGCCGCAGCACCCGGAGCCCCCACACGCGGAGACGCATCCGACGGGGCACCACGCGCATCATCACGGCTTCAAGAACGCGGCGGAGTGGGCCAAGGTCTTCGACGATCCCGCGCGCGACGAGTGGCAGCGTCCCGACGAGGTCCTCCGCGCGATGGAGCTGACGCCCGCGATGACCGTCGCGGACATCGGCGCGGGCACCGGCTACTTCTCCGTTCGGCTCGCGCGCGCGGTGTCGTCGGGCAAGGTCATCGGGACGGACATCGAGCCGGACATGGTGCACTACCTGAACGAGCGCGCGACCCGCGAGCACCTCACCAACCTGAGCGCGGCGCAGGGCACGGCCAGCGCGTCCGGGCTCGGGGCCGCCAGCGTCGACCGCATCCTCGTCGTGGACGTGTGGCACCACCTCGACGATCGCGTCGCCTATGCGCGCGATCTCGCGACCGCGCTCCGTCCGGGCGGCGCCGTGTTCGTCGTCGACTTCAAGCTCTCCGCCCGCCAGGGGCCGCCGCCCGCGATGCGTCTGCCGCCCGAGAAGATCGTCGCGGATCTCGCGGCCGCGGGGCTCACGGCGCGCGTGTCGGCGGTGGACTTGCCCGAGCAGTACATCGTGGAAGCGCGCCGCCCGTAGCGCTGCCGGAAGCCCGACACGTCGAGGGCGTGAGGCGTCCGCCGTGGGCGGAGAAGTCCTGCGAAACGCGCGTGAGGCTTCAGGAAAGCACGTTGCGCCCGAGCGTCCTCACGAAGTGAGGGTGGGACACCGACTTTTCCGTGGTTTCTCGTGTGTCGAGGCGAGGCACACGTCGTGCGTCCGGCTCGAGCCATGCGTGGTGGACTGCTCACGGGCCTTCTCCTCGTGGTGACGATGGCGCTCGTCGCCGGTGCCATCGAGTTTCGGGGGTCGCGACGAGAAGAGGCGGTGGTCGAGCCCCCGAACGCGCCGCTGCCGGTCGTCACCACGCCTCCGGTCGGGCCGGCGCCCGCGATCGCGCCCGAGGCGGCCCCCGCCGTCGAGCGCATCGTCGCACGCGCGCCCTCCGCCGCTGCGCCGCCGAAAGCGAAGAAGCGACGCGCGCGGGGGACCTCTCCACACCGCGCGCTCGAGCTCCTCCAGCAAGCGCAGCTCGATCGCGCCGGGCAGTGAGCACGAGGGCCCATCGTTCCCATCGCGCCGCCGGAACGTGCGACGGAGCGAAATTCGCGGCCTGCGAGCCGCGTGACGCGGACCTGACCGCCGAAAGCTTGGAAGTGGGCGCGGCGCCAGGCGACGATCGCAGGGCCCGTGCGATCTCGTCTGTTCCTCCTGGCGGCGCTCCCGCCGACCCTGACCGCGTTCGGGACGGTGGGCTATCGCCTCGTGGAGGGCTGGTCGATCTTCGACTCGCTCTACATGACGGTCATCACGCTGACGACGATCGGCTTCGGAGAGGTGCACCCGCTCAGCCCGGCGGGCCGCGTGTTCACGATGTTCCTGTCGTTCGGCGGCATCTTCACGCTGTTCTATGCCGCGACGGAGCTCGTGCGGACGTGGACCACCGGCGAGCTGCGCAAGGTGCTCGGCCGGCAGAGAGGGGAAATGGCCATGAACAAGCTCGAGGATCACGTCATCGTGTGCGGCTTCGGACGCATGGGCCGCCTGGTGTGTCAGGAGCTCTCGCGGGTGAAGCTTCCGTACGTCGTGATCGACAGCGAGGAGGCGCGGCTCGCCGACTTCTCGCTCCAGAGCGGCGTCGCGCTCCACGGCGACGCCACCCTCGACGACACGCTCAAGCGCGCGGGCATCGAGCGCGCGCGCGCGGTGGTGGTGGTCCTCCCCTCGGACGCCGACAACCTCTTCATCACGATGAGCGCGCGCCTCCTCGACGAGAAGGTCACGATCGTGGCGCGCGCCGAGGAAGAGGCCTCCGTGGCGAAGCTCGTGCGCGCCGGCGCGAACCGCGTGATCTCGCCGTTCCTCGTCGGCGGCGCGCAGGTCGCCCAGGCCATCTTGCAGCCGAGCGTCCTCGACTTCATCGATGTCGTCACGCGCGGAGAGCACATCGATCTGCAGCTCGAGGAGGTGCTCCTCGAGGCGAAGAGCGCGCTCGTGGGCAAGACGATGAAAAAGTCGGGGCTTCGCTCGGAGCTCAACGTGATCGTGGTCGCCTTGAAGCGCATGGGCACCCCGATGGTCTTCAACCCGCCGGAGGAGACAATCCTCGGCGCCGGCGACACCCTCGTCGTGCTCGGCGCGCGCCCGCAGCTCGACAAGGTCGGGGTGATGGCCGCGCCGTGAGGCCCCCGCCGCGTCCTCCGGTCGAGGTCAGCGGCAGAAGCAGCCCCCATGCATGTCCGGCGGATCGCCCGCCTCGGGGCAGGCGGGCCAGTCGGCGACGTAGGTCGCGGCGTGGGTCGGGCACGAATTCGCGCATTCGCCCGCGGAGGGCCGGCAGCCGACGAACGTGCCCTCCGGGGTGGCCGGCGGGGGCTCCACGTCGCGGTCACCACACACGCAGGCGCCTCGCTCCTCGAAGGAGTCCGCGGGACAGCGATCGTCGGGCACGAGGAAGAGGAAGCGGCCGTCCGGGCACGAGGACCGGCACTCGCCGGCGGACGGTCGACAACCGACGAAGCCCGAAGGCGTCGCCTCCGTCGCCGCCGCGGTCGCCGCCGTCGCCCCGTCGCTCGCGGGGTCCCTGCTGCTGCAGGCATTCGTGACGAGGAAGAAGAGACCCAGCGAGAGAGAGAGCAGCGGGAGGCGCACGACAGGACCTCGAGCACGAAGGGTGCCCGTTCCTCGCACCCACCATTGTGCGGGGATTTGTCGGCTCTGGGACGCTCGCGCACCAGGATCGTAGCGCGCGGCTTACAATCGCCGGAGGGATGAAGTCGCGCACGGCCTTCGCGATCACCGTCACCGCGCTCACGACTGGCTGCGTGCTGCTGAGCGGCGCCGGCGATCTCACGATCGACCCGGGCGACGGCGGCGAGCGCGGCGGGAAGGACACCGGACCGGGGACGACCGACGCCGGCAGCGGTGGGACGGACGCGCCGGTCACGCCGGGGGACTCCGGGTCCGAGACGGGGAACGGAGCAGACAGCGCCGCCTGCGTCTGTGATGGGTTCGTCTCCGCGTACCGCTTCGACACGCCGCTCCAGCCGGGTCACGACGCGTTCGGCCGCAACGACATGACCGTGGTTCATGGAACGCCGAAGACCTCGACCACGACGCCCCCGGGCCTCACCGGCACCTCGCTCGACCTCGACGGGTCGAGCAGCGTCTGCATCGAGACCGGCTTCACGTTCGACGCGTCGAAGGACCACACGCTCTGCTGGTGGGCCAACCCTTCCGCGCTCGCGGACCAGAAGAACCAGTTCGCGCAGACGTGCACGTACGACACGTGGACGAGCAACAGCGGCGCGAACTACCTCTGGCGCATCAACAACTGCAACTCCGGCACCGCCGCCAACCTCGAGGTCCCCAGCGTGTATGCGGTCGGTCAGTGGACCCAGATTTGCCAGACCTACCAGGCCGGCGCGCGGAAGCGCAGCGTCGTCATCAATGGCAATGTGGCGAAGAAGATCTCCGTCACGGACGAGTCCGCCATTCCGACGTCCACGGAGCCCTGGTGCATCGGCGCGTACGGGGGAGAAGGTCCGGGCGGCTTCTGGCCGGGCCTCATCTACTTGCCGATGTGGTTCGACCGCGTCCTCGACGACAGCGACCTCGCGCAGATTTCCACGAAGACCTGCTGCCTTCCGAGGTAGAGAGAAACGACTACCGATGCGGTTCTACGAGACCATTCACGACGTCTACTTCGATGATCTCGACGCGCTCCAGATCCTCCACAATGCCAAATATCTGCTCCTCTTCGAGCGCACGATCGGCTCGTTCTGGGCGCGCGTGATGGGCTGGGAGCACATCCTCGATCAGACGAAGAACCCGGACCGCTATCACCTCGTCCGGGCGAACCAGATCGAGTACCTGAAGCCCGTCAGCGAGCTCGGGCAGGTCCGTGTGCGCATCTGGGTCGAGAAGCTGGGGCGGACGAGCCTCGTCTTCGGAATGCGCATCTTGCCCATGGACCAGGACGTCGACCACGCGCGAGGGACCCGCGTCCTCGTCTCCGTCGATCCCGTGACGCGCCGACCCGCGCCCTGGAGCGACGAGCTCCGTACCGGCGTCGCGCCCTACGTGGCCGAGACGCCTCGGTCCCAGTAGCGGCGGCTCACGTGCTCGAGGTCGTGAGATGGTCCGCGACCGCTTCTCGCGGACGGACCGACGCTCATGGTGCGCCGCGAGCGTGATCGGGTGGCTCGTGTCGGAACGCGTGCCGCCGGGCGCGACAGTCGGCGCCGCTGTCTCACAAAACTTCGATGAAATGGTGGACGCCCCTGGCGTCGAGCCCCGCCGCATGTCACTTCATTCATGCGGGCGACGATGCAGCTCTCCGGAGGGCGCGCGAGTCGACCTTCTCACATCGCGAATCTCTCGGAAGGAGTCTCGATGGTGTCGGCACGAGCGAGGGCAGATCCGGCCCTCATGACCGAATAGGGTCTCGAGCAACGCTCCAAGCGCGGTCCGAAGTACGGACACGCGTGACGGGCGCACGGGCTCGGTCCCGCATCCCGGAAGCAAATAGCTTCGCGGTATGAAAACAAGGAGCCACGGTGAGCGGGATCTCTCGCGTCCACCGTGGCTCTTTCTCATTTTGTCTCACACCCCGGGTGCCGGCTGCATCGGCGGCCCATTCGGGCCATTGCCTCCCTGCTGCTGCGCGAGCTGCTCCTTCTTCTTCTTGTTCAGCTTCACGCCGAGCAGGAAGAGCCCCGCGCTCGCGCCGGCGCCGATGAGGAAGACGACCACGCCCTCGGCCATGTGCTTGTAGCCGTTGCCTCGATCGTGATCGATGCTCTCGCGGGCGCGCTTCTCCACCTTCGGGTCGGCCCACACGCCTGTCTTCGATTTGACGCTCCGGTCCACCTGCTCTTCGAACTCGCTCGACCGCGTGAGCCAGCGCGAGCCGTCGTGGATCTGGGCGAGGCCGATCAGCGCGATGAGGACGGACACGCCGCCGACGACGTAGGGCCAGACGATGGGCGCGTTCGCCCTCCGCATGGCGTCGGCCTGCATCGCCATCTGGGCGCTCTGCATCATCATCGCGGCCCGATTCTGCTTTGCCGAGCGAAGGATCCCGAGCGAGTGCTCGACGCCCTGCGGCGAGCGAAGCGCGCCCATCGCGCACTGGTTCATGAGCCAGGGCGCGACGATGTTGTTGAAGTCCGCGTGGTCGCCCGCCTCGAAGCCGGTGAAGTTCCATTTGTTGCCGAACGGCTTGTGCGTCTGGCGCAGGACGAACGCCGTCTCGCCCTGCGGCGACACGAGGACGAACCGCATGAACGCGCCGAGGAGATCGGAGTCGTGCTCGACGCGCACCTGACCGAGCTGCGCGAGCTCGAAGCTCATCGAGCCCTCCGACTCCGGCTTGGGCGCGACCTGCCACGGATCGGCGGGCACGATGAGGACGAGGAGCCGCTGATTCGTGAGGCCGATCACGGCGTACTTGCGGGCCGTCGTGCTCGGATGAATCGCGATGCCCATCGCCTCGAGCACCTCCCCCTGGCGGCTCATGGCGGCGAACTGCTGCTGGGCGAAGAAGTTGATGAGTCCCATGGACGGGGGCGAAGGAGCAGCGAACGTGCCGCGCCCGAGACCGCGCACTTACGCGACGTCGTGCCGTCATCAGCGAGGATCGCGGCGCGGCACCTGTAGCGTCGGGCGCATCACGTCCATCCTCCGGCCGTGACCCAGCCCTTCGGCCATCCGCCCGACGCGGTCGTCCAGCCCGACTACGAAACCTGAGCCGTCGCGGGCGCGGCCTCGACGCCGACGCGGTCCGCGCGCTTCATCGAGGTGCGTCCGATCGCGATCGAGAAGAGCTGCTTCACGCGCTTGAACAGGCTCTCTTGCACGTAGGGGATCTCGTGCTTCTCGCAGAGCGCCTTGATCTTCGGCTGGATGCGCCGGTACGCGAGCATCGGCAGATCGGGGAAGAGATGGTGCTCGATCTGATAATTCAGCCACATCTGCGTGAAATCGACGAGCTCCGTGCCCGTCGCGTAGTTCGCCGAGCCGAGGACCTGGCGGACCGCGGACTCCGCGTGCGACTTCGCGGGAGTCTCGAAGCGATAGAGGTCTTCGCCCGTGTGATTCGGGGCGATGACGAGAAACATGTGCGCGCCGGTCATCATCTCGGCGCCGATCGAGTTGATCAGCGCGGAGAGCGAGGCGAGCGGGCCCAGCGGGAGAAACAGCGCCGGCAGCCCGATGAACTGCATTGCCACGTAAGGCGCATAGCACTGGAGCCAGAGCGTGCGCTTGTAGCCCTCCGGCGTCTCCCGCTCCTCGTCGGTGAACGCGAGGTTCTTGCCCTTCGAGAGGTACGTCGCGACGGTGTTGGGCGCGTAGTAGAAGGGCTTCCACACCGTCGAGAGGAGCGCCACTCCGACCGCCTTCACGGAGTAGGGAAGCTCGAGGCCACGGATCCAGTGCGTATTGCGCTCGACGAGGTCGGGGTCCTTCAGCTCGCCCGTATTCGTGTGGTGAAGCACGTTGTGTTCGTACTTCCACGCTTCGGGGAGCATCCAGTCCGGCCAGTCGATGAATCGACGCCAGCCCTTCGCGAACACGCGGCTCGTGAACTTGGGCGGCACGCCGGGGACCTTGTCGTAACCGCGGTGCCCGATGTGATGCATGATGATCCACCGCGTGCTGCGCCCGATGGAGAGCGCCGCCATGCTGAGCGGATTCGGGAACCAGGCCGTCGCGAGGCCGATCGCCGTCGCGGCCCGCCCATAGAAGATCGTGCGCCGGAGGTGCTTCAGATCGTCTTCGCCGAGCGCGGCCTCCGCCTCCACGCGAATCGCGCGGAGCTCGCGGAAGAAGGCCTGGCAATCGATGCGACTGGGGTCGACGGTGGAGGTGGCGTTCACTGGAGCGTTCCGCCAAGTTTCGTGACGAGCTGCTGCGCTTGCATGCACTGATCCGCGTATCGCGCAGCGGCGGCGCCTTTGCAAATCATCTTTTGAAATGAGTGGAGATTCGAGATCGCATCCGACTTTCGCGGCGGGGAGACCGACGCGTAGGCGGCCCCGAGATTGAAGTACGCGATCTGCTCGCCCCGCCCGGTGCAGGCGCCGCACGCTCGCTTCGCCCCCTCGTACTGGGCAAGCGCGCCCGACGCATCGCCACGGCGATCGAGGAGATCGCCATGAAGCGTGCGCAGCGCGAAGGTCTTCGACTCGTCCGTCACGCGCGCCTCGCCGGCCAGGAGCGTGCGCTCCGCTTGCGCGTCGAGGCCGAGCCGCAGGTAGAGATCGGCGAGCGCCGCGTAGCGAACGGGCGCGTCGGGCGCGAGCTCGATCGCCTTCGTGTAGTGCACGAGTGCGCCCTTCTCGTCTCGGAGGCGGAGCGAGACGTCCGCGAGCTCGTAGTGCGCATCGGCGAGGTTGGGGTCGAGCGCGATCGCCCGCTCGAGCGCCGCCTTCGCCTCCACCGCGCGCTCGGTCCCCGCGTCCTTCTCGGCCAGACGCGCGAGCGCGATGCCGCGGAGCTCGACGTAGCCGGCGTGCTTCGGCGCGAGAGCGCTCGCCTTCGCCAACGTCGAGGCGACGAGATCCCACGCTTCCTTCTTCTCGTAGGCGCGCGCGAGCTTCCACATGATGCGGTGGCTCTGCGGCGCCGCCTGCAAGGCTTCCTGATACTTCTCGATCGCGCCGTCGAGGTTGGTGGCTCGCAAGCGGTCGCCCTCGTTCGCGATCGGCGTCGCCACCCCGTTGTCTCCACCGCAGTCCGCGGTGACGGGCGAGGCGATCGAGATCATCGCCGACAGCGCACATGCCGCCGCGACCCATCGGATTCGCATGCGGCAATCTTCCGCGAAAGTCTGCTAGCGTCGCAAGCGTCATGAAGAGGTATCGCTTCGCGCTCCTCTGCATCGCCGCGTGCGGCGGAGCGAGCGAGCCCGCGCCAGCGCCCGCCGCGCCCATGGGGGTGGGAAGCGCGCCGCCGCCGCCGGCGCCATGCGAAGACGACTACCAGCTCGCGAGCGCGCCGAGCGGCGCGAAGCCCGATCTTCCGCCGGTGCCCGCGCTCCCGGATGCTCCGCGAAAGGTCGGTGAGTCCTACACCGTGTTCGGCGCCGTGCACGCGCTGCGAAGCCGGTACGAGGAGAAGGACGTGACCCGCGCCTCGATCTCGATCGTCGGCTGGATCGTCGACTCGAACATCCCGCGCGCGCCGAAGTGCGCGTGGCACAAAGCCGGCGTGCGCGATCCGGACACGTGCATCGCCGAGCTCCCCGCCTTCGTCATCGCGGACTCGAAGGACACGAGGCCCGACGATCCGTCCCTGCCCCACATCAAGGTGCTGGGCTGGGCGAAGAACTGGGCGACCGTCTTCGAGGCGACCGCGAGCTACCGGGGCGGGCCGCCGAAAGAGCTCTATCGCGACGAGATGTGGTCGGTCGAGGTGCCGTATCCGCTCCCCGCCGCTGGCACGAAGGTGAAGGTGACCGGTCGCTATGGTTACTCGTTCACCAAGTCGTCGTGGGGGCTCATCACCGATCCGAAGAACGGTGTGCTCACGTACGAGAAGCTCGAAGTCGTGCCCTGATCACCACGTCATCGACATCCGCGCGGCCTGGCGCGGGGCGCGACGGCCGCCGTGCGCATGAATGACGCGCGCCGCGGACTGATGGCCATTCGCCTCGGCCGCGTCGAGGGGAGAGTCGTCGAGCACGATGTCGTTCACGCGCGCGCCCTTCGCGATGAGGAAATTCACGATGCGCAGATCGCCCGACTCCGCCGCGGCGAAGAGCGGCGTGCGACCGTCCGGAAGGCGCCGATTGACGTCCGCGCCTCGGGTGACGAGGAGCTCGACGACACGCGCGGCGGTCGCGTTGTCGCCCGCCGCGGAGTCGATCGCGACGCCCAGCGCCGAGAGTCCGTCCTTGTAGTGCATGTCCACGGGCCCGCCCGCGTCGAGGAAGACCTTCAGCGTGTCGCGGTCGCCATGGCGAGCGGCCTCGAGCACCGGGAGTGCGGCGTCGGCCTCTCCGTCGTGCCACGCCCACTCCACGCCGCCGCGCTTGATGAGACGCTTGGCGTCTTCCGGATTCATCTTCGACGCGTTCGCGAGCGCCGTCGTCGTCATGACCTTGTCCAGCACCGCCGCGTCGAGCACGGCATCGAGGGGCTCCGCTCGCGTCGAGTCATCGAGCGCGAGCGCGGCCGACAGGACGTCTGCCGACACATAGGCGCCCCGCTTCAGGAGCAGGCGCACGAGGCTCATGCACGTGAACTGCGAGCCCGGCGGCTCCTCCAGGTTGTAGTCGCACGAGCCGACCGCGCCTGCGAGCGGGCTCATTCCGCTCTGTCCGTGATTCGGATCCGCGCCCGCGTCGAGCAGCTTCGTCATGATGAGGTGCTTGCCCGCCATCGTGCCTTGCATCGCGGACGCGACGGCGAAGAGCGCGTTCGAGCTCTTGCCGAGGACCGGATTCTTCGCGAGCGCACGCGTCGCCGCGTTGGGCGCATTGGCGGCAGCCGCGTTCTCGAGGTTCGGGTCCGCCGCGCCTCGCTGGAGCAGGAGCGCGGAGATCTCGGGGTACGCGTCGGCGGAGAGGACCGGCGCATACGGAGTGAGCTCGTCCTCGTGCACGTTCGCGCCGTGATCGAGGAGCCAGGCGACGGCCGCCTTCTTCCCGGAGCGGGCCGCGGGGCGAAGGAGGCCATCGAGCATCATGCCGCGCGTGTAGGCCTTCGACATCGCCTTCGCGTCGCCCGCCTCGACCGCCGCGCGGAGCTCCGTGCTCGGGAGCGGATGCGGCTCGTAGCCCGCCATCTCCTCGCGCATCGAGTACGGGACGGGGCTCGACATGAGCACCGGCAGGCGCTCCGCGAGCTTGGCCGGGTCGGGACGAAGGGTCGAGGAGAGGGCGACGACGGCGGCGCCCGTCGCGACCACACCGAGCGTCAGCTCGAGTCGTTTACGCCAGGCCGGCGTGAGCGGAGCTTCGAAGAGCCATTTGGCGACGGGATGCCGGAGATTCGTCTTCATCACAGGAACACCGAGAGGCGGAGGGCAAACGAGACGAAGACCGCGGTGAGGCCGGAGACGGCCACGATCAGGGAGTAATGACGGCGACGGGCGCACTCATCGAAGGCCTCCATCGCGCGCTCGACCGAGCCTTTCAGCACCACGTCTGGACGGCCGCTCATTCGATAATTGGCATCACCGCGGGTCCAGCGATCGGCGCCGAGGCCGAGGTCGACCGCGTCCGCCGAGACGCCTGCCATTCCTTCGTCCGCCGGCGCGCGCTCGAGCCACGCCGCGTCCTTCGCGTGCGCCTCGAGGGCGGCCCGGCTCTTTCGATCGCGGCGCTGGAGGAACACGATGCCGACGGTGGCGCCGAGCGAGGCCACCATCGACAGCGCGACCTGCGTCAGCGGCGCGAGGATGGTCGAGGTGTTCGCCGAGAGGATGGCCGGCACCTGCGTCGCGCCGGCGAAGCCGATGCCCGCGAGGACGGTGGAGAACACCGTCCGGCGATCCGTCTCCGCGACGAGCGAGCCGAGACGGGCTCGCCCCGCGCGCTTCGCGGCGTCGAACACCACGAGGCACGAGGGCACGAAGGCCAGTGCGACGAGACCACCGCCCACGAAGAAGCGGGGCACCCCGTCGACGCCCCAGGTGAAGAGGCCGACGAGCGCGCCGCTCACCGCGCCCGCCACCGCGGCGACCAGGCCGATCCAGAGGACGATCGCCTCGCGTGCCAGCTTCGGATCGTGGAGGCGGCGCCAGCGACGCAGCACCTCGCCCGCGCCGGCGCTCACGCCCGCGGTCAGGATCATCGGAACGAGAGGAGAGACGTCTCGCGCCGCCTCGCGAAACGCGCCGATGGCGAGGATCGCGAACAGACCAGCCGCCGCGCCGAACGCGGCAAAGGGCCGGGCCAGGGAGGGCATTGCCGGGGTCAGACCCGACTCGTCGTCGGGAGCGGGCGCCGCGCCGCCGGGGACGCGATTCTCGGGTGCGGGTTCCTGCATCTCGGAGGCTGAAAACGCCCCCGGAGAAAAGTTCCTTCCAGCGTCGTGCACTCTGGCCCTTCGACGGACGGGGGCCGATTGTGACGGTAAAAAGAGTGCGGCTCTCGAAATCAGTCGAGCGTGACCGGCTCGAGATCGGCCCAGTTCGGCCCCGCCTCGACGCCCACCACGAGCGGAACCTCGAGCCGATACGCATTCTTCATCGCGTCCGACAGCACCTTCGCGGCCGTGAATAGCTCGGGCTCGGGCACGTCGAAGAGGACCTCGTCGAGCACCTGGAGCACCGGTCGCGTGCCGAGGCCCTCGCGCTCGATGACGCGGTCCGCCTCGAGCAGAGCCCGCCGGGACACGTCTTGCACGGAGGCCTCGTGCGTGGCGCGCCGCGCCATGCGCTCGGCATACGAGCGGATCTGGTTGTCGAGCGACGCGAGGCCGCCGATGGGCCAGTGCCGTCCTGCGATGGTGACGATGTAACCCTGCGTCTTCGCCAGCCGGAGCTGCTCGTCCTGGAACGCGCGCACCTTGGCGTAGTGGCGATCGAAGCGGGCGATGTACTCCTTCGCCTCCGCGGCCGAGATGCCGAGCTGCAGCGCGAGGGCGCTCGCCCCCTGCCCCGCGAAGGTGGCGAAGTTCACGACCTTTCCGAGCTGGCGCTGCGCGGTCGTCACGGCCGCCGGTGGGATCTCGAGGATCGCCGCCGCGGTGAGCACGTGCATGTCGGCGCGGCGCCCGAGCGGGCCGACGAGCTCGGGATCCTTCGTGAGGTGCGCGAGGACGTGGAGCCCGAGCTGATTGAAGTCGATCGACATGAGGAGGCGCCCGGGGGCGGCCACGAACGCACGGCGAATGCGCGCCATCTCCGGCGTCCGGCCGGGCACCCGCCCGAGGTCCGGATTCGAGTTCACGATCTGGCCGGAGAACGAACGCGCCGGATCGAACCTCGAGTGCACGCGCCCGTCGGTGTCGATGCAGCGGCGAAGCGAGTTGACCCAGTTGTCGCGCAGGCGCCGGAGCGCGCGCCAGCGCAGCACGAGCGGGACGATGGGGTGAGCGTTCTCGATGCGCTCGAGCGCCTCGATGGACGTGCTCCAGCCTGTCTTCGTGTGGCTCACGATCGGGAGCTTCAGCTCCTCGAACAGCACCGTCCCGAGCTGCTTCGAGGAGTTCACGTTGAACGAGTGACCGGCGAGGGCGTCGATCTCCGTCTGGAGCGTGGCCTCGATCTCCGCGAAGGCGACCTCCGCCCGATCCAGCTCGGCGGGGTCGACGATGATCCCCGTCAGCTCCATCCGCACGCAGAGGTCCTGCATCTCCAGGTAGTCGGCAAGGAGCTGGGGATCGAGCGACGCGGCCAGCTTGCCCCAGATCGCGGCGGACGCGTCCGCGAGACGCCCCGCGTGCTCCGCCACGCGCCCGGGCGAGAGGCCGCTCCACGCCTTGCGCTGCTTGCCCGTCCCGCGTAGCGCGTCGTCCTCGGGCAGCGCACGTCCGAGCGCGAGCTTGGCGACGACGGTGAGATCGTGAGGCGCCCAGTTGCTCGACTCCGTGAGATGCGAGGCCACCTGGGAGTCTCCGACGACCCCGCGCAGCGTGATCTCCGCGCGACGGAGCGTAGCCGCCGCCTCGACGAGGTTGTGCCCGATCTTCGGCGCGTCGCTCTCGAGCCACGTCACGAGCTCTGGCCATGCTGCGCTCGCACGCGGGACGTAGAACGAGATCCCTCTTCCGTCTGCGAGCCCCAGGCCCGCGATGGGCGTCCGCACCGGCGCCGGATCCTCGAGGAGGATGTGAATCGCGATCGGCGAGCTCATCTTCGCGAGCGCGGCCGTCGCTTCGCCGGCTGCCTCGCAGACCTCCACGCGAAGCTCCGCGACCTCTGCGACCAGCAGCTCGACGAAGGCGAGGCGCTCGTAGAGCGTATTGAGCGCGCGCGGATCCGGGGTCGAATATCCGAGCTCGCTCAGCGGAACGGGCAACTCCCGACCACGGTCGAACGCGGCTCGCTCGAGCTCCCGCGGGATATCTTCCTTCGCCGCCGCGAGCGCCTTCGCGAGCCGGCCTTCGAGCGAGTCGAGCTTCGATATCGCGTTCGCGATCGAGCCGTGCGCCTCGACGAGCCCGGTCGCGCCCTTGGCGCCGATGCCCTTGATGCCCGGCAATACCTCATTACCGCTGTCGTCGCCGACGAGCGCGAGCCACTCGCCCACGTTGGCCGGCTTCACGTTGAACCGCTTTTGAACGATCTCCGTCGTGTAGCGGACGTCCTTGTTCGCGTCGTACCACCAGACCCGATCGCTCACGAGCTGCGCGTAGCGCTTGTCGACGCCGATGATGACGACATCATCGCCGTCGTCCTGCGCCGCGCACGCGTAGCTCGCGACGAGGTCCTCCTCTTCGGGCGCAGAGACGACGTGAAACCCGAGCGTCTCGAGGAGCTCGGGCAGGCGCGGGAGCTGCTCCTTCAGGATGGCCGGCCAGGTCGCGTCGCGCGGGCTCGCGTCGATCACGGCGACGGCGCGCGTCGGCGGCTTCAGCGCCAGCACGCGATGGATCGCACGCGCGACCGCGAAGAGCGCGTTGACGGGCGCGCCTTCCGTGGACCTTCGATCCGTCGGGACGACGAGGAATCCCCGCGCGAGGAGGTTGGTCGCAGAGACGACGAGCGTGCGCCCGGCCATGGACGCTCGAGTCTAGGCCATGCCGCTCCGAGGAGCGACGAAGCCGAGGCGCGTCACTCGCACGCGAGCCACGTCGCGCCCTCGGTGCGCATGTAGCGCTTGCCGTTCTTCACGCTGATCACGGCGGCGTGCGAGACGAGGTCCGTCTGGAACACGTCGTCCGCGATGATCATGCCTTCGTGACGCTCCGCACGCACGTTCTGGGTCGTCACGTTGCCGCTCGGCGCCGTGTGCTGGAGCGTGCCCTTCGCGGACGTCCCGTCCCAGTGGAGCGCGAGCTCCATCGTCCCCTGTTGCAGGCTCTTCGTCCGGCACGCGACGCCTTCATCCGTCGCCGACGCGGTGGAGGCGGCCGCGAACACGAAGAGACCAGCGAGGCCCGAGACGAGGAGCGCGCGAACGGTGAGCATGAATACGGTCTAGCAACCGCGCGCCGCGCGGCCAGCCAGAACGGATTTTTGCACCCTCACGAGACGTCGTTGAGTCGACTGGATCGGTCGCGGCTCAGGGCGGGACGGAGCCCGCGAGCGCATGCGATTTCGCCGGCACCTGCGAGAGCGGGCTCGGCGGAAAGAGGAGCTGGAGCGGGATCGCCACGCGCGCCGACCATGCGCCGGTGGAGTGGTGTTGCCCCGGAAACGCGAGGCGGTGGAGGTCCACGCCATCCGTGTATCCTGCACGCACCAGCGCTCGGTGCATGGAGCGCGTGTCGTGGAAGCCGTCCTGGCGCGCCTCGTCCGCGTGGAGCGCGACGCCCGAGTCGAGGTAGATGAGCGGCCGCGGCGGCGGCGCGTAGTCGACGGCGCGGATCATCGCGCGGTTGGCCCACCAGAACGAGCTCGACAGGCAGGCCGCCTTGCCAAACACGTCGGGCCGATTCCACGCCGCAAAGAACGAGAAGAGACCGCCGAGGGAGGAGCCGATGAGGCCCGTGTCCTCGCGGCCCGCGCGCGTGCGGTAGTCGGCGTCGATCCGCGGCTTCAGCACGTCCGTGATGCCGTCGAGGTGCTCGCCCGCGCGACCGCCGCCGTAGGTCTTGTCCCGCGTGGGCGCCAGCTTCGCCATGCGGTCGTAGGTCGTCTCGATCGCCACCACGATGAGCTCTTCCATGACGGCGAGCTCGAGGAGCTGATCGATCGTGTGATCGAGGCGCCAGATGCCGAACGGATCGTTCGAGGACGACCAGAGCGCCTGCGCGTCCTGGGCGTAGAGCACCGGATAGCGCTTGCTCACCTGCTCGTTGTACGAGGGCGGGAGGAGCACCTGATACCGGATGCCCCACGGCTTCGCGTCGACGTGGCGCCAGTCGAGCAGCTCGCACTTCGTCCGCTCGAACGCGGGCTCGAGGCGGAGGTGGTCCCCGGCGTGAAGGGAGTAGTTCCGGCCCGCCGCCCACTCGTCGTTGCCGCGGACGAGCTTGATGTCGACCGTCTCGCCGTCGGGGATCGAGAGCTCGAAGACGCTCCGATCGCCCAGCGTGGCGGTGGGCATCGTCGTCTCGTGCCACGAGAGCGGATGCAGACTCCCGCGAATTCCTATCGATCCGCGCTCTCGCGGGTACACGACCTCGACGATCGTGGCCCGGCGGAGGCGTTCGAAGATGCCGAGCGATGCAGGCTCTACGCTCGACGGAGACTCTTTGCGTGAAGGGGGCGTCGACGTCGACACTCGGTACCCCTCCATTACTACACTACTTCCTCGCCTCGATGTGGGTTTGGGGTCGTCGCGACGCTATGATGCGGCCGTGCTTCGCCGCCTCGCGCTCGTGGTCGCGCTCGTGAGCTGCGTGCCGGAAGCGCGGCCGCCGGAGGCGCCCGTCGACTTCGCGGTCCCGCCCATCGGCAAGACCCAGGCGATGCCTGCGCCCGGCCCGCCCGCGGTCGAGACGTGCCACGCCATCATCCTCGCCGGCCCGCTCGCGAAGTCGTCCTACGGTTGCGTGCTCGACGAGCACATCACGAAGCACCAGGGCATCCTCACCTACCCCTGCACCGGCGACGGCGACGCGGAGGCCGCGTTCGGCGAGCAGCTCTACACCGGACGGATCCAGGACGGCGAGCTCGATCTCGAGGTGAAGACCGAATACGAGTGGTCGGGAGACGGCTGCCGCTGGGGCACCACCTCGAACATCCGCGGTCGCGTCACCGCCGCGGGCAAGCTCGCGTGGAGCTACAAGGAGTACACCCTGCGCGGGCAGAACTGCGCGGGGAGCTGCACCGCAACCGCCGCCTTCGCCGTGCGTCGTCAGTCGGAGATCAAGCAGCCGACCGACGACGACGACGACGACCGCTGAGGTGCCTCAGCCCGGGTTGCAGGATTTGTTCTTTCCGAAGTCCGACGACTTCTGCACGTTGTTCGCCTTGTTCGTCTCCGGGACCGAGCTCGTGGCGTTCGCGGTGGCCTGAAGGTAATCGGCATTCGCTTGCGGGATCTGCACGTCGACGGTCTTGGACGCGCCCTTGTCGAGCGACGGCAGCGTGACGCTCACCGTCTGCACGGGGCTCTGCAGACACTTCAGCGACTCGACGCGAATGACGGAGGCCCCCGCGGCGACGAACGGATTCGTATTCACGATCTCGACCTGCGCCGTGTTCGGCCCCGTCCACTTCACCGACTTCAGGAGGAAGTCGGCCTCCCCCATGAAGAAGCCCGCCGTGCAGCTGTAGCCGTTCGTGTGACCCGGCTGATAGACGTCGACGGACTCGCCCGGCGCGAGGTCCGCGTTCAGGGTGACGTTGCCGGACATGCCATTGCTGGAACGCCAGCGGAGGACCCAGCCCTTCGGGATCGCGGTGTGGAGCGTGTTCTTGATCGAGTGATTCTGCGAACGCACGTCCGACGCACCCGAGCCGCTGCACGCGAGCGGAGTCTCGGCCTGCACCCGCTGCAACGGCTGAACGGGCTGGAGCGCCGGCGAATCGGCGGCGGCACTGGACGACAGAGAGAGAGAGGAAGCCGCGAGAGCGAGGACGACGAGCGACAGTTTCTTCATGCCGATGAATGGTGTCCTCGAGCGCTCGTTATCCCGGATTCACATCTTCTTTCCCGAGAGCGTGCAGCTCGGCGTGACGTGAATCGTCCAGCCGCGATCGTTGACGTGCACGCTCGTCCCCGTGAGCTTCACCCGCACCTTGCCGGCCGGCATCGAGCTGGCGGTGAGCGAGAACGACTTGCTTCCGCCCTTCGGAAGCGCGAGCGCGGCGACGTTGTCGAGCGACTTGCCGCCCTCGTCGAGGAGCGTCACCGCCATCCCTTGCAGGTCCTCCACGGAGTGGTTCACGAGCTTGCAGGCGACCTTGAGCGGCGAGCCGCACGACGGCGTGCCGGACACGGTGACGCTCGACAGGTAGACGTCGTGATTCTCGTTGTAGTCGACCTGATCGGGAGTGCTCTGATTCCAGGGGTCTTCGATCTTCGTCGCGAAGGTGCACGACGGCGTCACGCGGAGCTTGGCGTTCGAGAACGGCAACATGCCAGCGCCTCGCGCTCCGAGGTAGTCCTTCACGGCGCAGAAGGAGCCCTGCGGATCCGTGAACGGGATCTTGTTCTCGCCCGCCTTCAGGTCCACCGTCTTGCTCTGGACGCCGTTGCCGGGCGCGAAGAAGGTGAACTGCTCCTGTGGGAGCGTCTTCGCGTTGAGGTTCACGACGACCAGCTCGAGAGGAACGGGGCCGCCGGTGTAGTTCGACTTCACGAGCTGGAGGCCGGTGACGCGCGGGATTTGCTGGGTGACGTACTCGGCGTTGTCGGCCGGCGCGTCCGCCGCGATGGTGAGGACGAGGCCAGCGAATGCCAGGGTGGTCAGCTGCTTCTTCATTCGATGTGTTCTCCAGAGCCGTGATTTGAACGATGCACGCGCCGGACGCCGCGCCCGCGATGTGGTCATGCCCAGCGAAGCCACCACCGCGGACAATCCGGCTTGACGTCTTCATTGGAGTGACACGCGGAGATCGCCACCACCAACGTCAAACGAGCGATACGGCCCATGCACAGCTCAATGGCGTGAGCGTGAGCTGGTTATCCATGGATACGAGACTGCGCGCAGAAGAGTGGCATCCAGGCCCACCCCGTGGTCGACTCCGCGTCGTGCGCCGGTCTTGCGCTGCGATCACCGTTGGGCTCGCCATCGCGATTTCGGGATCGCGCGCGTCGGCGGAGGAGACCGAGCGCATCGCGGTGAGCTACGAGGCACATCCGCTCTGCCCGAACGAGGACGCGTTCGTGGGAGAGATCTCCGCGCGCACGTCGAAGTTCCGCCGCGTACCGCCCGCCGAAGCGGGCCGGACGATCCACGTTCGCCTCAGCGAGGAGCCCGGACACGCGATGACGCGCGGAGAGCTCCTGCTCGCGGAGGGCGACTCCGAGTCGACGCGCGTCGTGCATGACGAGAACTGCTCCGTCGTCGTGTCCGGGCTGGCGCTCATCGCGGCGCTCGCGATCGATCCGGAGGCGGAGACGGGCCCCGTCGATCCGCTCGGGCACCCGCCGCCGCCGGCCCCGCCGCCCGTCGCGCCACCAGCCCCGCCGCCAGACGTCGCGCCGCCGCCGTCGCCGCCGCTGCTGTCACGATGGAAGCTCGGCGCTTCCCTCGGCGTCGCGGGTCGCGCTGGTCTGGTGCCGCTCACCGCCGCCGTGACGATGGCGGGCTTCGTGGGGCGAGAGTCGCCAAGCCTCGTTCATCCGCATGCCCGGATCGAGCTCTCGGCGGGCGCGCCGCGGACCGAGAGCGCGGGCGGTCCGGCCGCCGATCTCCAGTGGTTCGGTGGGCGCGTGGAGGGATGTGGGCTCTTGGGCCGGCGCTTTCGAGCGGGGCCGTGCGGGCTCGTCGAGATCGGGGCGGTCCGTGCGAGAGGCGTGGACGTGAGCGACGCCCAGTCGACGACCCGCGTGGGGCTCGCGACGGGCGCGGGTGCCCGAGCCATGCTCATGGCCGGCCACGTTCAGGCCGGGATCGGCGCCTTCGTGGTGGTACCGTTCCGGCGCGATCGCTTCTATGTCGACGCGCCGAGGCAGGGGACGGTAACGGTGTTTCAATCGAGCGCCGTGGGTGGGCAGGTGGGCGCCGACGTGGGCATGGTTTTTTAGGGATAACGATGGGGTCGCCGCGCCATGAGTCAGGCGAAGTCCTGAACACCACCCCTCGCCTCACCGCGCTGGTGAAGGCTCATCTCTCCTTCGTTTGGCGTGTCCTCCGGCGTCGCGGGCTCTCTCCCGCGGAGGCCGACGATGCCGCGCAGCAGGTGTTCATGGTCCTTCATCGGAAGATCGACACCGTCATGGAAGGCGCCGAGAAGGGATTTCTGTTCCGGACGGCGCACCTCGTCGCGCAGGACGTCTATCGCGCTCGAAAGCGTGACCTCGAGCGCACCGATACCGGCGCGGACACGGAGACCATCTCGTCCTCTGCCGACAATCCGGAGGACTCGATGGACCGGGCGCAGGCGCGCGCCGTCCTCGACATGCTCCTCGCCAAGCTCTCCGAGGAGCGACGAACCGTCTTCGTCCTCTACGAGCTCGAGCAGCTCGAGCTGGCGGAGATCGCCGAGGTGATGGAGACCCCCATTGGCACCGTCGCGTCGCGCCTCACGCGGGCCCGTGCCGATTTCCAGCGCGAGCTCGAGCGTCATCGGGCGCGGAACGCACGAGGAGCCGCCGAATGAGCGAGCCCCAACGCGGTCCCGAGCGCCTCTTCGCGAGCGACGATCCGCTGCTCCTCGCGGCGCGCGAGGACGCGCCGCCGGGCGACCTCGAAGCACGCATCCTCGCGGGCATGGGCGGCGGCGGCGGTGGTGCCCCTCCGTCGAGCGGCGGCCTCGGCGCCAAGATCGGCCTCGGGATCGGCGGCGCGATCGGGATCGGGGTCCTCGCGTGGGTGCTCGGAGGCACGTCGGTGACGCCCGTCGCGACACCGGCACCCATCGCAACCCCGGTGCCCATCGAGACGCCGGCGCCCGTCGCGACGACCGCGTCCTCCGTGGTCACGGCCACCGCGACGGAGACTCCGCTGGTCACGCCCGCGCCGGCGAAGATCGAGGAAGCTCCGCCGAAGGCGGAGGCGCCGCCCGTGAGCCTGCGCGCGAAGGCGTCCGCGTCCGTCGTCGCGAGCGCGACGCCCGCGCCAGCGGCATCGGCCGCGAGCGGGCTCGGCGCGGAGATCAAGGCGCTCGACGCGGTGCGCGCATCCATGAGCGCAGGCGACGCCAGCGGCGCGCTGGCCGCGCTCGACGCATACGACCGCTCGTTCCCTCGAGGCACGCTCCAGCAAGAGGCCGTGCTCCTCCGCATCGACGCCCTCATGCGCGCAGGGCGGACCGACGAAGCTCGCAAGCTCGGTCATGCGTTCCTCGCCGAGCATCCGTCGACGCCCCACCGGAAGCGCATCCTCACGCTCCTTCGCGAGGGCGATTGAGACGACTGCCGATCTTGTTCCTCGTCGTGGCGAGCTGTGCCGCCTCGGTGCGGCTCGGGTCGATCGCTTCGGAAGAAGGGAACGACGAGCCGCGCGACGCGAGCGCGACGCTCGGCGATGGCGCGCTCGGTGACGGCGCGACGACCGATGGCCCGCTCCCGACCGCGGCCGACGCGGCCGTCGACGCGAACGTCGACGCCGGTCCCCTCCTCACCCTCGCCACGGACATGGCGGGCGCGGAGTGGATCGCGGTCGGCGCCGATCACGTGACGTGGACAACCTCTGGCCGCACGGGCGACGCCGGGGACCTGAATGGCCATTACGTGGCGAACAAGGACGGGTCGAATCGCGTTCAGATCAAATCCGAGCCGGGGATTCTCCGCGGTGTGGTGGTGGATGGGACGACGTTCAATGCCCTCCGCTGGATATCGCCTGTCTCGATCATCGAGCGCGCCTCGGCCACCTCCTCGCAGAGCCCGCACGTCACCGGCTTCTTTCTCGAGGGATATGGTCTCGCCGCGGACGGGACGAGCCTCTTCGCCGCGGCCACCACCAAGGTCGTGAGCATCTCCCGTACCTCGGACGCCGGCGCCGCCACGGAGCTCCTGGCGAGCTTCGTCAAGGCGGTGGCGCTCACCTCGGACGGCGACCAGCTCTTCGTGGCAGACCAGGGCCTCGAGAGTATCGTCCGCGTCGACAAGGCGACGGGCAACGTCGTCTGGAGCTGGCCCATCGGTGGCGCGATCAACGACGTCGCGACGGACGCCACACGCGTCTACTTCGCGGGCGGCGGCCGCGCGGGCCACGTCCTGAAGACGGCGCAGCAGCTCACGCTCTTCGATCTCCCGGGCGCCAACGCCCTCGCCGTCGACACCTCGGGGATCTACTACGCGAGCGCGACCGCGATCTTGCGCGCGGACTTCGCCGACCCGTCGGTCACCACGACGCTCGCGTCCGGCTTCGTCTCCCTCGGCCGGATCGCGCTCGACGCGGACTTCATCTACTTCACCGACCGCGGCAGCGGCTCCGTTTACCGACTTCGCAAGTGACCTCTCACGACTCGGCGCCGCCGCTCATCGAGCGCGGCGCCAGCCGGCGCGGTCTTCACGGGAGACGCGCTCGGAGGCCTCCCAGTCGAGATCGAACACCGCAATTTCCGGCCTGGTGCCGCGGCCGCTGCGGAGGCCGGGCAAGGAGTGGCCGAGCCCGGCATTGACGTAGAGATCGGTGCGATCCCCCACGCGATGAAATCCGCGCAAGTACGGATTGCCCGCCGCCCGGGCGATGGTACGGGTGACCCAGGGGACGTCGATCTGTCCAGCGTGGGTATGGCCGGAGAGGACGAGCGGCGCACGCGTCTTTGCGATGTCGTCCGCCGTATTCGGGAAATGGCTGAGGACGAGCGCCTGCTCGGCGTCCACGCCCGCGAAGGCGCGCTCGACGTCGGCGTTGCCGCTCTTGCCGTCGTCGACGCCGACCACGAGGAGCTCGCCGAGGGTGGTCGACTCGTTGCGCAGCACCTGCGCCCCGCCGAGCTCGAGCGAGAACGTGATGCGCTCGGGATCCGTGAAGTGATCGTGATTGCCGAGCGTCGCGATGCACGGCTTCGGCAGGGCGCTCACGAACTCCGTGATTCGGCGCGCGTAGAACGTCGAGACGTTGACGTAGTCGCCCGTGAGCACGACGACGTCGGGCTCGAGCGACGTCACGATCTCCGCGACGCGGTCGAGCGTGAACTTCGGCGTCGATGGGCCGACGTGAATGTCACTGAGCTGCACGACACGCGCGCGGCACGTCCATGGCACGCGATGCGTCGTGACGGCGATCCCGTCGCGATGCCCCTTGGCGACTCGACCAACGGCAACGGCCCCCACGACAGCAGCGACGGCGATCATTCTCGGACCTCATCGTGACGCCGCTGACGCGCTGCGCAAGGCACGCCGCCGCCGTTTCACATGGGATTCATCTCCGCTCCGGCGGCTGGGCCGCGCACCCGACGATCCCCTTGTCGGCGCAGTGCTTCTTGGCGCAATCGACGAGGGACTCGCGGCCCACCTCCCGGAGGCCCGACATGGCGAGGCGGCACTCGGAGACCGATGCCGATGCGCAGGTCCTCGTGATCGAGTCGCAGGCAGGCACCTTGTCTTCGCACGCGTTCATGAGCGCCTGGTGCGCGCAGAGGTCGACGCGCTTCGGATCGCACTGCGCGTTGTAAGGCAGCTTGTTGAGGCACGCGATGGCGGCAGCCGCGACGCGCGGCTTCATCTGCTGCTTGAAGTCCTTGCAGCGATCCTGCGCGAACGACCCGCAGCCGCCCTCGATGGTGGGCGGCCCGATCGGCGGACACGCCTCCGGCTCGCCGGCCGAGTCGTCGCACGTCGGCCCGGCGTCGACGACGGGAGGCGGCGCGCTCACGACGGGTGGCGGCGGAGGCGGCGGCGTGCTCGCGACCGGAGGCGGCGGCGGTGGCTCGGGCTTCTTCAGGTGCGGGACGAGGTCCTTCTCGGAGCCCACGTAACCGCCGGCCGCGCCGATCGCGATGGCGGTGACGAACATGAGGTACCCGCCCCGGTCGACTTGCATGGCGTGAATATATCTGTGCAGGCGCCTGCACAGTCGGCTCACGCGACCGCGAAAAACGCCGACAAAACGCCGTTGGCACTGCTCCTGCGTCAGGGGCCTACATGGAACCGGCGTCGCTCACGACCGCCTATTCGGACTACGAGATGATCGCCATTCACGACGCGGAGTCCCGGCTCGGCGTCACGCTCGATCCGAGGCCCGAGGGCAAGACGATCGAGCGAATCGACTTCCTCCGCTTGCCGCCCGTCGATCGACACGATCCCCTCCCCGCCGCCATCAACGCGGCCCACACGACGACGAAGGAATACGTGGTGCGGCGCTCGCTCTTCGTGAAGGAGGGCGACCGCTTCAAGAAGGCGATCGTCGATGAGTCCGCCCGCAGCCTTCGTTCGCTTCGGCAGCTCTCGCTGGTCGTGTGCGCGCCGGTGACGGGCTCGCACGACGACACGGTGCGTCTCGTCGTCATCACGAAGGACGTATGGAGCCTGTACGTCGACTTCGATCTCGCGCTCACCAGCGGCGGCCTCGAGTCTCTCACGCTGGAGCCGAAGGAGACGAACATCGCCGGCATCCATCACGCCGCCTCCGGTCACTTCGTGCTCGAGCCGAAGACGGTCACGGCGGGCGCGAGCTACGAGATCCCTCGGCTCGACGGTCGCTGGCTCTCGCTCTCGACCGAGGCGAACGCGATCGTCAATCGAGACTCCGGGGAGCTCGAGGGCGGCAACGTCGCCACCCGGGTGCAGCGTCCGCTCTTCTCCTCGCGCACGGAGTGGGCGTGGAGCGTCTCCAGCAGCGTCTCGAACCAGATCCGGCGCCGCTACGTGAACGCGCAGGTGGCCACGTTCTCGAATCCCGTGACCGGCGAGGCGACTCCCTGGCAGTGGCGCGAGCGGCTCGCCGATGAAGATGCCAATGTCACCCGCTCCTTCGGCTGGGCGGCGAAGAACGATTTCACGCTCGGCGCCCGGTTCTCGCACGCGCGATACGACGCCGCCGACCCGGAGCTCCGCCGCGCCGCGGTCCCGACGGGCGAGGACCGCGCGGGGCCTTACGTGCAGTGGCATGGTTACCGGAGCGACTTCCTCCGCACGTTCGACCTCGCGGGCCTCGCGCTCCAGGAGGACCATCGCCTCGGCTACGACGTCACGGTCCGGGCCTATCCGTCGCTGCGGGCCTTCGGCTCCACCCGCGACGTGATCGGAGGCTCGATCAAAGCGGCGTACGGCGTCCCGCTCGGCGACGGCATCGCGCGGGCGAGCGTCGAGTCGACGGTGGAGTCGGACACGACCCGCATCAGTGACGGCTGGGTCAAGGGCTCCTTCGGAGTCGCCACTCCGCGCTTCGGCCCCGGGCCCCTGAAAGGCCGCTTCGTCTTTGCCGCGAGCGCGCTCGATCGCTTTGCCAATTATCTCAACGCGCAGAGCTTCCTCGGCGGAGACTCCCTCCTCCGCGGATATCCGAGCCGCGCGCTCGTCGGACGGGATCTGGTGACCGCGAATATCGAATATCGCACGCGTTCGTTCGACCTCGTCGCGATCCAGGTCGGCGCGGTCGGCTTCTTCGACGCGGGCGACGCCTTCGACCGCTGGAGCGATCTCGACCCGAAGCAGTCCGCCGGCGGCGGGCTCCGCATCGTCTTTCCTCAGATCGATCGCGCCGTGCTCCGGCTCGATCTCGGCGTGCCGATCCACCGCGCGCCGGACGTGGACCCCTTCTCCTTCTTCGTCGCCTTTCATCAGGCCCTGGAGCTGCCATGAAGATTCCGACCATGAACGTCCCTCGCGGCCTCATCGGCGCCTGCGCCGTCGCCGCCGCGCTTCTCTTCACCTTTGCCGCGAGCGCCTACCCCGGCGGGAACCACTTCGATCACGCGGCGCGCGGCCACGACTTCTGGCGCAATGCGCTCTGCGACATCGCGCGGACGACGGCGATCGGTGGCGCGCCGAACGTCGTCGGCGCCGGCTTCGCGCGCGTCGCGATGAGCACGATGGCGGTGGCGATCGGCCTCCTCATGTACTCGCTCCCGCGACATTTTCCGGCGCGCCCGGCGCTCGGCCAGGTGGTGCGAGCGCTCGCCGCCGTCAGCGTTCCAGCTTCGCTCACGGTCGTCTTCTTGCCGACCGATCGGTACAGTCACCTCCACGGCCTCGTGACGATGACGGCTGGCCTCGTGGGGACGGGCGGAGCCCTGCTGGCGGTCGTCGCGGCGGTCCGCGACACGCGGCGCCCGTCGATATGGCTGGGAGTGCTGACGCTCGCGGCCGCCTTCGGCTCGCTCGGGGTCTACCTGGTCGAGCTCGTGGCGGGCGGGCCGCCGCGTCTGGCGGTGCCGGTGCTCGAGCACGTCGCAGCGGTCTTGCTCTTGATCTGGATGCTCGCCTTCGAAGCCGAGAAAAGAGTATGAGGAGGCGTGGAGTCGACCCGGGCCGAGCCCATCGTGGAGGAGCGGCCGAGCCCGACGCTGCTCGTCCTCGCGTTGCTCGCGCTCTACGTCATCTGGGGCTCGACTTACCTCGCGATGCGCATCGCGATGGAGACACTCCCTCCGATGCTCATGGCCGGGCCACGCTTCATCGTCGCGGGGAGCATCATGTTCGGCTTCCTCCGGCTTCGCGGCGAGCCGATCCCGTCACGCGAGCAGTGGATCGCCGCGGCCAAGGTCGGCGTGCTCCTCCTCACGTTCGGCAACGGCGCGGTCGCGATCGCGGAGCAGTCGGTCTCGTCCGGTGTGGCGGCCGTCATCGTCGCGTCGATGCCGATCTGGGCCGCGATCTTCGGGTACTTCCTCGGCCAGCCTCCGGGACGGCGTGAATGGCTCGGCCTCGCGCTCGGCTTCGTGGGTGTCCTCATTCTGAATGCCGGCGGCGACCTCGAGCTGAACACGCGCGGCCTCATCTGCCTCGCCGCCCCGATCAGCTGGGCGTTCGGCTCGGTCTGGGGCAAGAAGCTCCCATTGCCGAAAGGCGGAATGTCGACCGCCGCCCAGATGATCTGCGGCGGCGCCGCGATGCTCGTCCTCGCGGCCATCACCGGTGAGCGGCTCGATGGAATGCCGTCTACGCGCTCGCTCCTGGCGATGGTCTATCTCGCCGCGTTCGGCTCGCTCGTGGCCTTTACCGCGTATACGTGGCTATTGCGCCATACGCGCCCCGCGCTGGCGACGTCGTATGCCTACGTGAATCCCATCGTCGCGCTCCTGCTCGGACGCTTTCTCGGGAAGGAGCCGCTCGGCATCAGCGCCGTCGCGGCGGCGGCAGTGTGTATCAGCGGCGTGGCGCTGATTGCCAAGCGTACTTCGAAAGATCGATCGTCCCGTCGGCCCTGAACTTCACGCCCTCGGCCTCGAGCATCGCGCGCTGGAGGCCCGGATGTTCCAGGTCGGTCGATACCCCGCCGCTGGCATTGACGACGCGGTGCCAGGGCACCTCCTCCGGCGCCGCGCGAATGGCCCAGCCCACGCCGACGGGCGTGAGCCGCTTGTCGATCATCTGCGAGAGCATGCCGTATGTGACGACGCGCCCGCGCGGCACCTTCAAGAGGATCTTCCAGACGCGCTCGAACGGCGGGACTTCCTTTTTGCCACGAGTCCGACCGCGAGGGCGAGCAGCCATCCCGGCAGCGTAGACGCGCTACGACCGGAGGACGAGCATCCCTGGGAGCCGTCGGAGGCGTCGTCGCTCGACGACGACGACCCTGACGACGACGACGGCGCGAGTCCGGCCTTCGCGCAGGACAGCTCGACGTCGATGGTCGCGGACGGGATATCGGAGAGCCCGGGCACGACGGCACGGACCTCGACATGGTGGGAGCCTTCGCGGAGGCCGGTGTAACCGGCGCGAGGCTCCGCGCCGCCGCAGTACGCGAAGAGCCGCGTGGCGGTGACCACGCTCGTGTACGCCGGCTGGGGACTCGTGTCGTCGAAGCGGACGGGAGAGTCGGAGCTCCAGGACCCGCCGTCGACCTTCGTCTCCCACGAGAGCACCTCGCGGTACGGCTCGAGCGACGCGTCGGCGACGAGGTCGAGGTCGACGACGGCGACGTCGACCTCGTCGATGCAGGCGATCCTGTAGTCGGTGGACGGAAACCCGGCGCTGATGCGGCTCGTCGACCTGAAGGAGAGCGTTCCGCTCGCGGTCGGGACGGCGGCTGCCTCGCGAACGCTGAAGCGAAGATCGCGCGCCTCTCTCGTGCAGCCGTTCTTCCATCGCAGGCCGTAGCTGCCAGGCGCGAACCTCGAGCCGTTGCCATCACTCGCCTTCGGCGACAGGATGAGGCCGAACGTGGTCGACGTGAGCTTCGACGCGAGCTCCTTGCCCTCGCTGTCGAGCAGCACGAAGTCGCTCGCGTCGCCGAGGACGGGCACACCGGCCACGTTGCTCGGAAACCCGGTGACGGGCGCGACGCCGGCGGAGGCACAGCGACCGATGCATGCCGAGGCGGGCGGGGCGACGGTGACGAAGAGCGCCGCGGCCGCGGCGGAAAAGACAAGCGTTCGGGCAAGCATGGAGCGCCGCGTGAGCAACGCGTGCGCCAGCGCTCGTCACCCTCGCGCCCGCGCACACCGCACGAGAAACCGCGGTAGCACGCAAGGCAACACGCTCATCCCCCGGCCCACGGCGTGACAGCCGCGTCAGCATGTGCCTCCGTTCGCGCGCGCAACTTGCGCAACCGCGGCACGGCCGCTGCGTCTCGGAGCGGGAGCAGCTCGCAGAACGGAACGAGCCCGCAGCGCCCCACTCCAGGGCGATCCCTACTTCGAACTGGTCGAGATCACCGACGCTCGGTGACTCAGAACGACCAGCCTGCCGCGAGCAGCACGCGCGGGAGGAAATGGGGCTCATAGTACTTCACCGGCGGTACGCCCGGAGGCATCCTGGCGGACTCGGGCGCGTTGTACGCGAGGTACATGCCGCCGATGCCGGCGCCGATGGTGAAGCCCGAGTCCGTGATCCCCTGGATGCCGACGTCGACCGCGCCGCCGTAGGCGTAGAACGAGGCGACGTCCGCCTTGAGGTCCGGCGTGACGCGCGGGAGCGCCATCGGCATCAGCACGCCAGAGGCACCGATGAAGAAGCCGTTCGCGCCGCGGCGGCCCGAGTAGAAGCGATAGCCGAGCTCGCCGCCGATCTTCGCGGGGGCGCCGTGGCTCGTGTCGACCACCTTCGGCATGATGCGCTCGAGCACGTACGGCTGGAACGTCTGGTAGAACGCGCTGCCGATGAGTGCATGATGCACGAAAGGCACGACCTCGACGTTGAGGCCGTAGCGGCCGACCCCCGCCGAGAGCGGGTTCAGCTCGATCGAGAAGCGACGCGGCGCCTCCGCGCGCGGCGCGATGACCTTGTCCTTGTTCCCGAGCTCGAGCTTCGGCGCAGGCTCGGGCGTCGCGACGGGCGCAGGCGCGGGCGCGGGCGCGGGCGCAGGCGCAGGCGCGGCAGGGGCGCTCTCGCCCTGCTCGGCCGCCTTGATCGACGACAGCTTGTACTCGCCGAGACCGAGCTGCTCCGCGGTGAGCGGGGGCTGTGTCGTGACGGGCGCGCGCGACGCGGGGGCCTTCTTCTTGTTGGCCGCCGGGCGCGCCTTCGACTGCGCCTTCACGGGGAGGACCGCCGCTGCCGGCCCCGCCGCCGCCGCAAGGCTCGACCCCAAGAGCACGCTCGCGACGATGGCGGACCGGAGCAGCACGCTCTCTCGAGCATCAAGACGTGTGCCGCCCGCCGTGGTGTCTGGCGCGCGCGGGAACGCGCGAAATCGCTCGGTTCTCGGGAGACATCGTGGATCCCGGGCGCACCGGCGCTGCGTCGTTCGGCCCTCAACATGGGCGGGTAAGTGCATGTCGCCATTGACGAAATTCCGTTCCGCCCGTGACGCACGTTTTTGCTAACACCATCCATCACCACCATGGCGACGAACCACGCCGAACCGTGCCGCGCGCTCGTGGCCGCCGCGAGCGTCGCGACCTTGTCGACGCTCGCGCGCGACCCCGAGGGCTTCCCGTACGGGTCGCTCGTCGCGTTCGCCTCCGACGCGCGCGGACGGCCGCTCCTGCTCCTCTCGCGCCTCGCCGAGCACACGGAGAACCTCCGGGCGCGGCCCGAGGCGTCGCTCCTCGTGTGCGAGGCGCCGGGGCTCGCGCCGGATCTCGCGCTCGGTCGTGTCACGCTGCTCGGCCGGTGCACGCTCGTCCCCGACGCCGAGAAGAGCGACGTGCGGACCATCTTCCTCGCGAGGCAGCCGAGCGCCGCGACCTACGTCGACTTCGCGGACTTCGCCTTCTACCGGCTCGAGCCGCAGGCGCTTCGCTACGTCGGCGGGTTCGGTCGCATGTCGTGGGTCGACGTGAAGGACTACCTGCGGTGAACGCACGCCACTGGCTCGTCGTCGCGCTCTGGCTCGGCCTCGTGGGCACGTCGCTGTCGGCGCAGGCCACGGGCGCGAGCCAGCCCACGCCCACGACAGAGGCCTGCGCGACCTCCGTGGTCGACGGCTTCCGACCTGCCGCCCGTCGACCCTGCGGCTCGAGTCGGGCGCGGTCGACCTCGTCTCCCTGCTCCGCCATCGATTCGCCTGCGATACGGGCGGAGTGCTCCTGATCCCCGCGAGCGCCGAGGCGCGCGGCGCCTACTTCGCGCTCCTTCGTTGCCGTCCGTGATCTAGTCTCCGGACATGGCCTACGAGCTCGATCGGGACCTGAAAGGCTCCGAGGTTCGCCTCTGGAAGATGATCGAAGAGCGCACGCAGCCGGGCGCCGACGTCGCGCGCATCGACGAGCGCATCTGGGATCTCTTCGGCGAGGAGTGGGCGGTGATGTTCACCGACCTGTCCGGCTTCAGCCGGAACGTGGCCGAGTTCGGCATCATCCACTTCCTCCAGGTGATCTTCGAGCAGAAGCGCCTCCTCCTGCCGATCGCGGCCCACAACGACGGGATCCTGATCAAGGTCGAGGCGGACAGCTTCCTCATCATCTTCAAGCGCGTGAAGAGCGCCGTTCGCGCCGCCATCGAGATGCAGCACGCGTGTCAGACCTACAACGCTGCCCGGCTGCCCGAAGAGCAGGTCCTCCTCTGCATCGGGATCGGCTACGGCCACATCCTTCGCATCGGCGACAGCGACGTCTACGGGCAGGAGGTCAACGCGTCCTCCAAGCTCGGCGAGGACACGGCGAAGGCGAACGAGATCCTCATCACCTCCGCCGTGAAATCGGCGATGGAAGCCCTCGAAGGCGTCCGCACCGAGCCGCTCGGCATCAGCGTGCCGGGCTCCGAGACGAATTATCGACTTCTCTATTAGCGTCGTCCGTATTTCATGATTCGCATCACGCGAACGGCGGTCCTCCTCGAAGGGTCACGCGATAGCGGGAATTGCCGAGATCCCACGTCTCCATGCGGTGGCCGGTGAACGCGCGAATCACTTCGAGGTTCGTCCTCGAGTGAAGAGACAGCTCGCTGCAAGTGTAGGTTCCCGCGCCCGCGAGCGCGATCGGCAGCATCACTTGATCGGCGAGGTGCTCTTCCACCGCGGCGCCCGTCTTGCGCCATGCGAGGAAGGAGTGCGCGAGCGCCTCGCCGACGTCCTCCGCCTTCACGCCCACGTCCCCGATGCCGGAGAAGACGTTCGTGAGGCCGGTCTCCTCGTCTCGCGCGACGAGCCAGATCGCGTTGCCGGGCCCCGGGCTCCGCACGGACTCGCTCGCCATCTCGAGCGGCGCGTCCTCCAGGAGCGCGGCGGCGGCGGTGAGCTCGCGACGCGCGATGGCCTCCGAGAGGGAGGAGACGATCGCCTTCATCTCGAGCTTCGCGAGGCGGCCGCTCGACTCGCCGAGGTGGAGCGGCTGCCATGCGCCGTCGACCATCGGCTCGACGCGCATGAGGACCTCACCACCACCCGCGGGATAGAAGCCCGGGCTCTTCAGCTCGAGCGAGACGTTCGCGCCCGCGCGACGAACGAGCGGGAGCCAGGCCGCCTCGAGGAACGGGAACGGCGGCGCCCACTTCGCGTGCGTGCCGCCGCGCACGACGATGCGGCTCGCCTTCCCGGCCGCGGCCAGCGGGAGCGCGATGGTCTGCAGCACCAGCGCGCATGCGCCGGCGCTGCCGATGTCGAACACGTGCTCGCCCGCCACGAGAGCACCCGGACGAAAGACGAGGCGCGTGCTGCCGACGCTCGCGCCTTCCACGGTGGCCCCGCAGATGGCGGCCGCCGCCTTCACGCACGTGAGGTGCTGGCGCATGAGGCCCGGCTTCTTCCGGCCCGCGCGGATCTTCTCGAGGACGAACGGCGTGCCGGTCGTCATCGAGAGCGTGAGCGAGGTGCGAAGGAGCTGGCCGCCGCCTTCGCCGGCGCTGCCGTCGATGACGAGGGGCTCTTCGCCAGTCCGCTCGCGCCGGACGACGACGATGTCGGACACGATCTCGGTCGCAGGAGAATTGTCTCGAGTGGAGTCCATGACGAATGACCTCGGAAGCGAGGAGCGGCCCAGCGTAACCACTGGGCCGCCCCGCACTAGCCCTTCACACACAGAACCTGACGCAGCGTATGGACGATTTCGACCAGGTCCGACTGCGCCGCCATGACGGCGTCGATGTCCTTGTAGGCCATCGGCGTCTCGTCGATCACGTCCGCGTCCTTACGGCACTCGATCCCCGCCGTCGCGGACGCGTGGTCCGCCAGCGTGAACCGGCGCTTCGCCTCGCCACGGGACATCGCGCGCCCTGCACCGTGCGAGCACGAGCAGAAGCTATCCGCGTTTCCCTTGCCGCGAACGATGTACGAACGCGTACCCATCGAGCCCGGAATGATCCCGAGCTCACCCGCCCCGGCGCGAACCGCACCCTTGCGCGTCACGTAGACCTCCGCACCGAAGTGCGTCTCCTTCGCGACGTAGTTGTGGTGGCAGTTCACGGCGGAGACGTCGAGCGTGAACGCACCGAGCTCGCGCACGAGCGCGTTCGTCGCCGCGAGCATCATCTGCTCGCGGTTCATGCGCGCGAAGCGCTGCGCCCAGCCGACCGCCTCGACGTAGTCGTCGAAGTGGTCCGAGCCCTCGACCAGATACGCGAGATCCTGGTCCGGAATGTTCACGTGCCAGCGGCGCATGTCTTCCTTCGCGAGCTCGATGAAGTGAGAGCCGATGCGGTTACCGACTCCACGCGAACCGGAGTGCAGCATCACCCAGACCTGGTCCGCCTCATCGAGGCAAAGCTCGATGAAGTGGTTACCCGTGCCGAGCGTACCGAGGTGCACCACGTGGTTGGACTTCGCGATCGACGGGTGCTTCTCGCAGATGCGCTCGAAGTCCGCCGCGAGGTCCGAAGACCACGCCCGACCGATCGCGTCCGGCACGTCCGTCCAGCCCGCACGGCCGTGCGGGACCGCCGCCTCGATCGCAGAGCGAGCCGAGGACAGGTTGTCCGGCAGGTCGTTCGCGTGGAGCGACGTACGCACCGCCATCATCCCGCAGCCGAGGTCCACGCCGACCGCCGCCGGGATGATCGCCTTCGACGTCGGGATCACGGACCCGATCGTCGCGCCCACGCCGAGGTGAACGTCCGGCATCACCGCCACCCACTTGTGGATGAACGGCATCTTCGCGACGTCGAGGAGCTGCGCCCGCGCCGCCTCTTCGACCGGCACGCCGCGCGTCCACATCTTCACCAGGCCCGGGCCCGCATCCATCACGTCGTAGTTGCGCTGATTCATGATGGCCAGCGCTACTGCGCACGCCATGCCGCTCGAAAAACCTCGTAGTTTCGCGGTCGGAGCGAGCGGGACCTATCTTCGCGGATAGGTGTTTATCGTATAGGATAGAGCCGTGTCAGAGCTCGGCGGGCAGGAAGCCATGCTTCTCGATGAGCTGGCGCTCGACCCCGCGCACGTGCGCACGGCCCATGACGAGTACGGCCGCGTCCGGACCCGGGTGGTCCTTCATCATCCGCACCGTGCCCTCCACCATGAGCGTGTCGCGCACGGTGAGGATCGCGATCATCGGATGGAGCACCCAGTGCCACGACTCGGCGCGGAGGAACCACGCCGGAAGGAGGAGCACCATGTGAGCCTGGAAGAGGAAGGCGGCCCCGGCGAGCCACGGGACGACGACGCCGAAGAGACCCAGCAGGAACGTCCCGTAGATGGTCGCGAAGAACGCGGACATGTAGACGGAGGCGACGTGCAGCGCGAGCGGGATGTGCTCCGTCTTCTCGAGCAGCACCGTGCTTCCCGTCTCGATCGCCTTCGCTTCGACGATGGTGCTGCCCTTCACCGCGCCCGCGCTGAGCACGCGCAGGAGGAGACGCGGGGCGTTGATGAGGATCCCGAGGACGCGGCCGCCGAAGACGTCCTTCATCTGGAAGGACTCCACGCCGCGCAGCTCGAACTTGCTCACGACCTCTTTGCCGAGCTTCGCCGCGGTGCCCATCTTGATGTGCGCTTCGCCCAGGATGACGACCGCGCGCGGCTTCGCGCCCGGCGTCACGAGGTAACGGGCGGTGTAGCTGAGGGGCTGCTTCAGGGCGTTCTCGATCGCGGGGCGCGCACCGAGCGGGAGCAGCTCGTGAATATGCATATGGATGTCGTAGCAGACGCGCAGGGGGCCCGTTGAATTCCGCTCCCTTGCCCACGGTCGTGCTCGGATTCTTCGGTACGACGCTCGATTCCATCCGCGGCCCGAATCGATGGGAGAAGTGGCGACCCACCTTGTCGCTGCTCCAGCACGAGGACCTGCTCGTGTCGCGGCTCGAGCTCATCATGCTGAACGCCGAGGAGTCCGCGGCCGACGCGCTCCGCGACGACATCGGCTCCGTATCGCCGGAGACGGAGGTGCGCCTTCACCCCTTCTCGGCGAAGAATCCGTGGGACTTCGAGGAGATGTACGAGGCGCTCCACGAGTTTGCGCGGCGCTACCCGTTCGAGCCCGAGAAGGAGCGCTACCTCGTCCACATCACGACGGGCACGCACGTCGCGCAGATCTGCCTCTTTCTTCTCACGGAGACCGGCTTCTTCCCGGGGTCGCTGCTGCAGAGCGAGCCCCCGCGGAAAGGCGGACGAGCGACCTACAGCCTCATCGACCTCGATCTCGCGCGCTACGATCGCATCGCGCGGCGCTTCGAGGCAGAGCGCACCGAGCGCTCCGGCATACTCAAGGCGGGCATCGAGACCGCCAACCGCGACTACAACTCCCTCATCGATCGCATCGAGCGCGTCGCGAGCTCCTCTCGTGCTCCCATCCTGTTGAGCGGTCCCACCGGCGTCGGCAAGACGCGCCTCGCGCGACGGATCCACGCGCTCAAGCGCGGGCCGCTCATCGAGGTGAACTGCGCGACGTTGCGCGGCGACCAGGCGATGAGCGCCCTCTTCGGTCATCGCAAGGGCGCGTTCACGGGCGCGGTCGCCGACCGCGGCGGCCTCCTCCTCGCGGCGGACGGCGGCGTCCTCTTCCTCGACGAGATCGGTGAGCTCGGCCTCGACGAGCAGGCGATGCTGCTGACCGCGATCGAGGACAAGCGCTTCTTGCCGGTCGGCAGCGAGAAGGCGGTGGGCGCGGACTTCCAGCTCATCGCGGGCACCAACCGTGACCTGCGGCTCGACGTCCAGCGGGGGAGATTCCGCGAAGACCTGCTGGCGCGCATCGACCTCTGGCATTTCCGCCTGCCTTCACTGCGAGAGCGACCCGAGGACATCGACCCGAACGTCGACTACGAGCTCGAACGCATCGCGCGCGACACGAACCGGCGTGTCGTATTTCACGAGGACGCGCGAAGGCGCTTCGCGAAGTTCGCGCGTTCGGCGCCGTGGAATGCCAACTTCCGCGACCTCGGCGCGGCGTTGACGCGCATGGCGACCCTGGCGCCGTCGGGTGGGATTCGCGTGGTGGAGGTCGACGACGAGATCGCCCGCCTCGAGGCGAGCTGGCGCCGGGAGCCCACGTCCGTAGGCTCGGTCGAGGAGGACCACGTCGCGCGCGTCCTCGGGACAAGGGCCGAGGAGCTCGATCTGTTCGATCGCGCCCAGCTCGAGGCCGTGCTCCGCGTCTGCGCGGCGGAGACCTCGCTCTCTGCCGCCGGACGAAGGCTCTTCGCGAAGAGCATCGAGAAACGGGCGAGCAAGAACGACGCAGACCGGCTAAGGAAGTACCTGGCGCGCTTCGATCTCGACTTCGAGTCCGCGCGGGGGAACGGCTGATGTCGCGGAAGGACAACGAGCGAGGCGCGACGAGGAAGCTCATCGCGCAGAATCGCGCCGCGACGCACCACTACGAGATCAGCGAGCGCTTCGAGGCGGGCATCGTCCTGAAGGGCAGCGAGGTGAAGTCGCTGCGGGACGGCAAGGCGAGCCTCGTCGAAGCCTATGCGTCGATCGAGCGGGGCGAGGTGTGGCTGAAGCAGATGCACATCGCGTCCTTCTTCGCCGCACGCGCGTTTCCGCACGCCGAGTACGGGGCCCGGAAATTGTTGCTCCACGCGAAAGAGGTGAAGCACCTCGAGCGTTCCGTCCTCCGGGAGGGGTTCACGCTGATCCCGCTGAATCTCTATTTCAAGAATGGCTGGGTGAAGGTGACGCTCGGGCTCGCACGCGGAAAGAAGGTCCACGACAAGCGCCGAGCCATCGCCGAGCGCACCGCGGAGATGGACGCGCGGAGGCGACAGTGAGCGCACGCCGGCGTTATCCGCCGATCCCGCGCGTCCACGCGCGCGACCGGGAGGACGCCTCTGCTGCGCGCTCGTTCCTCGCGCGAGGCCGGCCCGTCGTCATCCGCACGACGGACGCCGAGCAGCGACGCGCGTGGGAGCCCGAAGCGCTGCGGACCGCCTTCGGTGGCCACGAGGTCGACGCGGAGGAGACGAACGAGGTCTACGTCGGGACCCGGCCGCAACATCGCCTCTCGCTCGAGCACCTCCTCGACCGCGTGCTCGCGGGCGACCGGACGCTGCGCTGGAAAGGCCTCGATCTCCTCGCCGCACTGCCGGGGATGCACGCGCGCGTCGCGGCCCACCCGCCGTCGTCCGACGCCTTCCTGCCCCCGCGGACCGAGAGCACCCGCCGCGCGCTCTGGCTGGCACCCCCAGGCACGATGTCGTCCCTCCATCACGACGGCAACTCCGATAACTTCAACTGGCAAGTCCACGGGAAGAAGCTCTTCCTGCTCGTCCCGCCGAGCCGCAAGGACTGCCTCTACGCGTACGGAAGCGCCGAGTCGCCGATCAATCCCTTCCGGCCGGAGCTGGCGCGCTTTCCGCGCTTCGGTCACGCGGATCCGGTCGAGGCGACGCTCGAGCCCGGCGACGTCCTGCTGATTCCGAAATACTGGTGGCACTGCGTTTACAGCATCGAGCCGAGCATCAACCTGAATACGTGGTTCACGTTCCGGGGCGAGCTGTCGCCGTGGCGAGCCCTCGCCGGCGCGCCCCTGCTCTATCGCTCCGCGTCGAGCGTCGCCGCCGAGCTGAAACGGCGACGGCTTCATGGCGTCGCGCGCGCGACGCGAAGGCTCTGGTATGCCGCTTACGCGCGCGTGACCGAGCGACCGGCGCCCGAGCCGCGCGGCGAGCTCATCGACCCATAGCCGAGCGCAGGAACGCGATCGCCTCCGCCCACGCGCTGTCGGTCGCCTCCGCGTCGTAGCGCGGGCCCTCGTCACGCATGAACGCGTGCTCTGCGTCGTAGAAGCGCGTCGCCGCGCGCGGGACCGCCCGGGCGATCTTCGCGCGGGCCTCCTCCGGCACGTGCGGGTCGCGCGTGCCGAAGACGAGCATCAGCTCGCCCTGGATCTCCTTCGCGCGGGCGAGCGTTCCGGCGTCCGTGTCCGCGCCGAGCTTTCCGTCGTGGACGCCCGTCGGGTAGAAGCACACCGTCGCGCGCACGTCCGTCTGGAGCGCAGCGCGGAACGCAAGGTGCCCGCCGATGCAAAAGCCCATCGCGCCGAGCGCGCTGACATTGCCGCGCGCCTTCAGCCAGTCGAGGACGGCGCGCGCGTCGGCGTCGAACTCGGCGACGGTGGTCGCCTTCGCATCGTTCAGCCCTCGCGTGCGGCCCTCGTCCGTGAACGGGATCGCGAGCCCCGCGGGCTCGCGGCGGTGATAGATCTCGGGCGTCGCGACGACGAAGCCGTAGCCGGCGAGGCGCTGGCTCACGCGGAGCTGTGGTCCCGTGAGCTGGAAAATATCCGAGTACACGAGGATGCCCGGATAGCGGCCCTCCGCGCGCGGCGTGTGCACGAGCGTACGCATCGGCTTCTCGCACCCCGGCACCGTGATGGACACGTCCTCCGTCGTCACGACCATGTCACCGGTTCTAGCGACTTCGAAGTGTGACGTCATCATCGTGGATGACGCCGGACGCCGGAAACTCCGAGAAGACCCGCTGTCTCTCCAGGCGAAGGAGATTCGTACCGTCATGTTTTCTCGTATCCGTTCGCCCCTTGCGTTCGTCATCCTCGCCGCCACCTCCGCCGTCGCCATTGCCGGCTGCAGTGAGTGCGACGGAGAGATGTCCGACATGATGGCCCCGTCCCAGGTCGGGACGCCGGCCCCGGTGCCCGTCATGCGGGCGTGGAGCGCGGACGTCAGCAATCAGGCTCGCAAGAACATGGCGCAGAGCTACGACGCAGACGTCGCGAGCTACTGGGCGGTGTATGGCCTACCCACCCTCGCGCGCGGCGCCGAGATCCGCGAGGCGGACGGCGTGCCCAGCCCGAACGGCAACTTCGATCCCGTCATGCGTGCGCTCGACACGAAGCGCCTGATCGAGGCTTGCCGCGCCGGCACCGTCTCCGAGCTCCTCTGCGCGAGCCCTAGCCCGACGGCGGCGGACGTCGTCTCCGTCATTCGCTCGAGCACGAGTCTCGACCCGAGCTATCGCACGCGCATGCTGAAGGAGCTGGTGACGGAGGCGTTCGACGCGGGCCAGCTCGCCGCGATGGCGCCCGCGACGAGCAAGGAGGCGCTCGTGCTGCCCTCGGTGCAGAGCCCGGTCTGCGATGCCGGCCCCGGCGGCGCGAACGTCCTCACGTGGGACAAGGTCGCGGGGTCCAAGGAGCTCGCCGGCGGAAAGAACGACGGCATGTGCGTGACGAAGGCGGTGGGCCTCTGCACGCAGCGACTCGGGCTTCGCAACAACGAAGTAACGCTGGAGGCCTGGCAGGAGCTCTCCGATCAGCTCGGCGCACTCCCGCAGGGCGGAGCGCAGATCTCGAGCATGAAGTCGTATTTCGAAGATCGTGGATATGCGTTCACGGAGGCGTGGGATGGCCCGCTCGAGTCGGCCTGCACGGAGGCGAACAGCGCCCTCGCCCGCGGCTGCGACGTCTTCCTCTGGTACGACTCGGGCGAGACGCAGTCGCACATCGAGATGGTGGAGGACATCGACACCCAGTACCAGCCCGGCTACCAGTGCGTGGCGACCACCAACTCCTGGGGCGAGCGCGCCACCGCGAAGATCAACCGCGGTCGATACTCCGAGAAGAGCGACCGCGTGCGCTATCCCGACTTCCGCGAGACCTCGGGCTCGACGCTCTACTATGCGTGTCCGAAGAAGTGAGGGCGGCTACGGCCCACCTCGACCGATGCTCTTCGCCGACGCCTCGCTCTCCGCGATCATGTCCGCGCACGACTCTCCGCCCGTCCCGGAGGAGGTGTCTCGTTTTTCCACAGGATGCCGAAGGCGAGGACCGCGCCGCTAGCCACGACCGCGAGCAAGACCACCGTCTTCTTTTGCAGCACTGCCGGCGATGCTACCGCGACGACTCGACCTCGCACACGGTCCGGGCGGCGCCGAGGCTGGGCGCGGAAACCTCGTGAATCCGGGGGAATGGGCTCTGCGGGGAGCACTCGATGACGACGCGAGGCACGCGCTCCGTGAGAATGAAGGCGTCGTCGTCGTAGGAAGGGACCGGCTGGAGGTAGGGGGCGCTCGCGCTCATGAATGGTGCATCGGCCGCCCCTCGGCGGCGGTTGCGCGGTATATGTGCGCGGCGATGTCCCCGAGGAAGACGTTCTATCTGGCCTCATTTCTGGCACTGACAGGGGTCGGGGGCCTGGCCTGGCTCTCCAGCGCCTTCTACGTCCCGTTCGGGATCGTGGTCGTGCTGGTCCTCCTCGGTCTCTATGACGTGTTCCAGTCGACGCACGCCATCCGCCGAAACTTCCCCGTCGCCGGACGGCTCCGCTACCTCTTCGAGTCGATCCGACCGGAGCTACAGCAGTACTTCGTCGAGTCGAACGCGTCGGGCCGTCCCTTCAGCCGTGACCTCCGCTCGCTCGTCTATCAGCGCGCGAAGAACGTCACGGACACCGTCCCCTTCGGCACCGAGAAGGACGTCTACGAGCTCGGCTACGAATGGATCAACCACTCGCTCATGGCCAAGCACCCGCACGGCGGACCGCCCCGCGTGAGGATCGGCGGCCCCGACTGCAAGCAGCCGTACGACGCCGCGATCCTGAACGTGTCGGCGATGAGCTTCGGCTCCCTCAGCAATCGCGCCATTCGCGCGCTCAATCGCGGCGCGAAGATGGGCGGCTTCGCGCACAACACGGGCGAAGGCGGCCTCTCGCCCTACCACCTGCAAGAAGGCGGCGACATCATCTGGCAGATCGGCACTGGCTACTTCGGGTGCCGTGACGACAATGGCAACTTCGAGCCGAAGCTCTTCGCGGAGAAGGCGGCGATCGAGAACGTGAAGATGATCGAGATCAAGCTGAGTCAGGGCGCGAAGCCCGGACACGGCGGCATTCTCCCCGCGAGCAAGCTGACGGCGGAGATCGCGAAGATCCGTCACGTGCCGATGGGTCAGGACGTCCTCTCCCCGCCCTCGCACCGCGCGTTCAGCACGCCGCTCGAGCTCTGCGCCTTCATCAAGCAACTACGCGACCTCTCCAAGGGCAAGCCGATCGGCTTCAAGCTCTGCGTCGGCAAGCGGCGCGAGTTCCTGGCCATCTGCAAGGCCATGGTCGAGAGCGGCATCACGCCGGACTTCATCACGGTCGACGGCGGTGAAGGCGGCACCGGCGCCGCCCCGCTCGAGTTCTCGAATATCGTCGGCACCCCGCTCACGGAGGGCCTCATCTTCGTGCACAACGCGCTCGTGGGCTGCGGCCTACGCGAGCGAATCCGCATCATCGCGAGCGGCCGTGTCGTCACGGGCTTCGATATCGCGCACAAGCTCGCCATCGGCGCGGACCTCTGCAACTGCGCCCGCGCGATGATGTTCGCTCTCGGCTGCATCCAGGCCCAGCAGTGCAACACGAACACCTGCCCCACGGGCGTGGCGACGCAGAATCCGGATCTCGTCAAAGGCCTCGTCATCGACGACAAGGCCCTGCGCGTGGCGAACTACCAGAAGAACACGGTCAAGGCCTTCACCGAGCTCCTCGCGGCCGCAGGCCTCGACGCTCCGCACCAGCTCCGTCCCTGGCACGTCCTCCGCCGCGTGAGCCCGACGGAGACGAAGCACTACGGCGAGATGTTCGAGTACGTGAAGAAGGGCGCGCTCCTCTCGGACACACCGCCAAAGAGCTTCGAGCGCGCCTGGCTCGCAGCGCAAGCGGCGAACTTCGACTCCGCGACGCACGACCCGCCGAGCGTCCACCCGGCCTAGCCCGCCCTCACCCGCGGACCCGCTCGGCGGAAGGAGGAGACCGAGGTTCAGTGAATGCGCGCGAGCTTGTCCGGGTTCAACGTCGAGCGAATGGCATGGATACGCTCGCCGTCGGTCTCGATCTGGACGACGCCCGCGGTCTTGCCGTCGACGCGCCATACGATGGCCGGCAGACCGTTGACGTCGCGAAGCTCCGTCTCCGTGTGAGGAGGGAAAAGCCGCGCGAGGCCTGCGTAGAGCTTGAGCACGGTCGGGCGGCCCTGGAGGGGCTTTCGGGCTGCCGTCGCCTTGCCGTTCGCGTCGGCGTAGGACCACACGTCGTCTGCGAGCATGCGCTCGAGCGCCGTCGCGTCGCCGGTCGCCACGGCGGTGGCGAAGCGCGTCACCTCGCGAAGCGCCTCGCGACTCGGAGCGTAGCGCGGGCGGCGCGCGATGATGTCCTTTCGCGCGCGCTCGAGGATCTTGCGGCACGTGGCGGCGTCACGACCGATGATGTCGGAGATCTCGTCGTGGCTGTAGTCGAAGACGTCGTGGAGGAGATGCACCGCTCGCTCGAGCGGCGTCAGGCTCTCGAGGAGGACCAGGAACGCGAGCGATATCGACTCCGCCACCTCCACCGCGTCGCCCTCGGTCACGATCGGCTCGGGGAGCCACGGCCCGACGTAGTCGACGCGAATCGTGCTCGCCTCCTTCAGGCGGTCGAGGCAGATGCGCGTGATGATGGTGGAGAGAAACGCGCGGGGGGAACGGACCGCCGCCGGATCGGCGCCGCGCCAGCGGATGTAGGTCTCCTGCACCATGTCGTCGGCGTCGGAGGCCGACCCCAGCATGCGATAGGCGATGCCGAACAGGACCTTGCGGTGCTCCTCGAAGACGTCGTCGGTCACGACGCCGATCCTACCCCCGAAGCGGGCACGGGCCCGGCGGGGAGGTCGCGTCCGTCGCGGGAACCGTCGAGCTCGCGCACGTTGCCGCGCTCGAAGTAGCCATAGCTCGCCGCACCCCATCGCTCGAGGGCAAATGCCCATAGCGTGGCCTTGCACACGAGCTCCTTGATCCACGCCGCGATCCGTCCCGTGACCAGCTTCCCCGACGAGAGCTCGACGAAGCCGTCTCGTCGGCCCAGGCTCACGCAGTATCCGGGGGCCACGAAATCGAAGGGGCGTGGCGCATTCCCCGCTTCGATCGCCAGGATATTGTCCGCCACGCGTGCCGCGCTCGGGCCGGCCGCCTTGCAGCCCATGGGAATGGGGACCGGCGGCGGCGACGCCTGGGCCGCGAGATCGCCGCAGACCCAGACCGCCGCGTCCGTGCCGAGCGCGCGCAGCGTTGGCTCGACCAGCACCTGGCCGCGCGAGCTCGTCTTCACGTCGAGCCCTGCCGGGAGCTCGGCGCCCACGAAGCCGCCCGCCCAGATCGTGAGCTCGAAATCGGACGCGACTGTCTCGTAATCCGTATTCTCGCGAAGCTCGATATGGGCCCGCGCGAAGGCGCGCCGCACGTGCGCCCGTGCCGGCTCCGTGAAGCCCGCGCCGACCGCGCCGCGCGTCACGAGGGTCACGCATGTGTCGGGCCAGGCCTCCGCGATCTCGGACGCCGTCTCGATGCCCGTCAGGCCGCCGCCCACCACGAGCACGCTCTCCGCCCGCCGTACGCCGTCGAGCGAGACGGTACCGGCGCGACGCTCGGGCCGTGAGCCGAGCGCAAGCACGAGATGATCGAACGCAAGCTCGCGTCCATCCTCGAGCTGCACGAGCTTGCCCTCGACCCGCGCCGCTCGTCCGATCACGAGCTCGACGTTCGTGCCCTCGACGAAGCGCGCGATGGCCCGCACGCGTGGCGGGTGACCGACCGCCATCTCGTGGAGCCGTATGCGCTCGACGAATCGGTCGCTCGCGTTCACGAGCGCGACCGAGACGCCCTTGCGAGCCAACCGCAGCGCACAGATGATCCCGGCGTAACCGCCGCCCAGTACGACGACCTTCATGCCCCAGAGACGAGTCGCGGTCGCCGAACGTGACGCGCCCGCGAACTTTTCTCCGGAGCTCAGCCGAGCGTGCGCGTCAAAAACGCCACGGATGTCATCCACATATCGACCCAGAGCGGCTCCGGTACGGCGTGCTCCGAGTCGTATTCGCGATGGATGATTCGCCCCGCGTCGGCCCCGTAGAGCGGGCGGAGGCGCGCCACGAAGACGCGCATCGGCCCCGGCCTCACGTTGTCGTCACGGCTGCCGTTGAGGAGCAGGAGCGGACGCGGGACGAACTTCTCGGGTTGGAGATGCGGAGACTCCGTCACCGCCTCCACGAGGTCCGTGGGGACGTTGTCGTCGCGGGGCGTCCAGTCGGGCGTGCCGAGGATGGAGATGATGCTCGACAGACGCGGCTCCACCGTCGCCGCCGCCAGCGCGATGAACGCGCCCATCGAGACGCCCGCGATCGCGACCTTGGGGTGTCCCTGCGCGAGGACGTGATCGACCAGCTTCGGGATCTCGTCGCGCGCCTCGCGGAGAACGCGAAGGAGCACGCGGTAGCCATCGATGGTGAGCGCGTCGGGCATGTTGCCGACGACCTCGGAGTGACGCATGCCGTGATGCGGCGCGTCCGCGGCGTAGACGGTGAAGCCCGCGTTGGCGAGCCACCGCGCCTCACGCTCCAGCGAGTCGGACCCCATCCGGAGACCGTGAAAGAGCAATACCGCGCCGCGCCGTTCACCGTATTCGGGTGAAGGCTCGAAGACGCGCGCTGGAATGTCCCCTATGCGTGTCGGTTCCAGCTCAGTCCTCGACACTCGTGGGCCGGAACATCTTGCCCGCGATCGCCTTCCACTTCGCGCCGAGCGCCTTGTCCTTGAAGACCTTGTATCGCATGGGCTTGCCTGGCGCGGCCGCCGAATCCACCTCGAGGGTGAAGGAGGGTTTGGCGTTCTTGTCCTTCGGATCGACCGCGCCCTTGATGAGCTTGAAGGCCTGCGTCGGCTCCTTCGCCTCGGCGGGATAATAGAGGACGAGATCCCACTTACCGTCGTTGTCGGTATCGTAATAGATCCAGTCCGCGCCACCGCCGCCGGACGCGCCGCGGTGGACGATCGCGACCTCCGCGTCGAACTTGCCGTCGCCCACGACCTTCTCGAAGTCGGGCTCCTTGTCCTTGTCCTTGGGATCCTTCAGCGGCGGGAGCTTGGTGTCGTGATCGACGTCGATGAGCGTGACGCTCGCGTACCCGCTGCTCGCATCGATGATGCTGTTCGCGGCCACCGACTTCACCTCACGGGCGCGCCAGTGACCGCGCGTCGCGACGGGATCCGGGAGCGTGCCGGCGTGCTCGTCGGTGGCGACGTCCGAGCTCAGATACTTGAAGGCCGCGCCGACGCGCGGGAACGCGCTGACCAGCCCGGGCCGCAGCAGACGGCGGCCGACGTGCTCCGGCGCGGGCGTCATCTCACCCTTCGTGTCCAGCTTGAACGCGCTCGTCGTGTAGAGGTTCGACGAGTCGCCGCCGTTCACGGTGATGAGCGCGAGATCGAACTTGGAGTCGTTGTTCGTGTCGTAGAACGCCCAGAGCTGGTTGCCCTGGACGATGAGCGAGACCTCGGCGTCGATCTTCTTCGCCTTGATCTGGTCGTCGATCGTCGCGCCCGGCTTCACGAGCCCGAGCGTGTCCTCGTCCGCATCGAGGAGGAGGCCGCGGCTGAAGGTGCCGCGCACGACGGCCAGGTCCGGCTTTCCGTTCGAGTCCGAGTCGACGGCACGGCCGGTGGTGCCGCCGCCGAGGAGCGGATCCGGCAGCGTCTGCGTCGCCTGCGCCTTCGCGAGGGTGCGCGAGGAGACGAGGCGCGTTCCGCCGATGGCGCTCGCGATCTTGGCGAGGCGCGGGTGCAGCTTCTCGTCCTTGATCAGCTTTGCGCTGAAATCGTGATTCGGAATCTTCGTCTTGTCCTTCTCTTCGGTCGGCTTGCCGTCCTTGTCGAGGTGATAAAGGTGCTCCGGCTTTCCGTCGCCGTCCTTGTCGAAGAGGAGCGTGTCGAATTTCCCGTCGTCGTCCGTGTCGTACCAGACGTACGTATTGTCGTGCACCGAGAGGAGCGCGAGCTCGCTCTCGAAGGAGTCGGTGGCGCCCTTCCCCTTCGAATAGTGATCCTGATTGAGATCGATGAGCAGCGAGATGGTGCTGTAGCTGCCGAGGATTCCGAAGCCGCCCTTGTTCACGAGCGTGTCGGGGACGCCATCGAGGTCGATGTCCTCGAGGGTCGGATTGAAGCCGCCGTCGCAGAACGGGTCTGGCATCACGGGCGTCCCCTCCTCCGGATACTTCGCCGCGAAGTCGCGGAGCTCGTCGAGGTGGACGTGGAACGAGACGGTGGCGGCGTCGACCGCGATGCTCTGGTTGAGGCCGACGACCTCGCCCGCGACATTGACGAGCGGGCCACCGCTGTCGCCGTGGGTGATCGAGCAGTCGGTCTGGATCGCGAGGCCCTGCGTGCTCTGCGCGAGCGAGTCCGTCATGCGCTTCTTCGCCTCGTCGCAGCGCGTCTTTCGGGACTCCTGCTCTTCCTTCGTCATCGCGGGGTCGACGTTGCCGCAATCGAAGGCGGCGAGCATCGAGACGTCCTGCTGGCGCTCGCCGATGCTCGCGACGCTGCAGCTCTTGGCCGCCCACAGGAAGCCGATGCCAGCGTGACCGACCGCGATCACCTTCTCCGCCACCTGCGGCGCGCTCTTCGCGAACTTCGCGACCTCGAGCTTCGCGGGCGGGTCCTTGATCTTGATGATGGCGAGGTCGCGCACGACGTCGGTCTTCACGACCACCGCCTCGTACGTCTTCTCTGCGCGCTGCATGCGGCCGGTCGGAGTCATCTCGCCGAACGTCACGTTCACGGTGATGATGAAGTCGCTCTTGCGGCCATCCGCGACGACGTGATTGTTCGTGAGGACGTAGCCCTTCGAATCGATGACGACGCCCGTGCCGAGCCCGTTGTCGGTGCGGATGAGGACGGTGGCCGGCGCGACCACGCGGTAGGCCTGGTTGGCCGGGATCTTCGCGCTGCCCGGCGTCACGCTCGTCGGGGGCGGCGGCGCGGACTCCGCGGCCGCCTCCGTCATCGGCTCGATCGGCGCGTGCTCCTTGTCGTGCCCCATGAGCTGCGCGAGCTTCTTCTTGGCCGCACACGTGTGCGGTACGACGCGCTCGTGCACCTCGACGACGGGCGGCGGCGCAGAAGCGACGGGCTTTACCGCGACGACCGGCTTGGGCGGGGAGCTGCAGGCAATCGCGGCCGCAGAGAACGAAAAGAGAGCGAGGGCGCCACGGGCGATCTGCTTGGTCATCATGCGTTCCCCGCCAGGGTATACGATCGCGGCGTTGGATCACGGGAATCCGCTTGCCGTTGACGTGGTCCGACGTGGCCATGATGCCCGCCTGGTGCGCGGAGACGAGCTCCTCGCGTCGAGCGAGGCTCACCTCGTCGCCCTTGGCGAGCTCGTCGCCGTGCAGGCCGGGCTCGAGAAGACGCCGGAGGATCACGAGCTCCTCATCCGCGAGCGGCAGCTCCGACGCGCGAACGAGGTGCAGTGGTTCGGCGACCTCGCCCCCGAGATGCGCCGTGGCCGGCGGGTGGACTACGGCTGGCACCTCGGGTTCCTCGACTCGCTCACGCTGCGCACGGCGAGCCCGCGCTTCCAACGCGACGTCACCACGTCGGTCGCGGCGAGCTTCCTCCGGCGCATCGTCGTCGATCTCCGCGATCGCCCGTGGGACGAGCCCAACATCACCGATGGCTCGCTCGTCGATCTCGTCGCTCCAGGGATCGAGGAGTTCGAGTATCGCGCCCACTACGAGACCCGCGCGCCCGTCCATGGCGTCGTGGAGCGGGCGACGACCTGGCGCGGCCTGACCACGCTGGCGATCTGGCTCCGCGAGGAGGTGGACGAGCTCCCGGGCCTCCTCGAGGCCTATCCGAGGCTCGAGCACCTGACGGTCCGGCGCGCCACCAACCGGGCCCTCGCCGCGATCGCCGCATCGCCCTGGTTCTCTCGCCTCAAGACACTCGATATCGCGTACGGCACGGTCGATACGATTCATGTCCCCGAGCGCTTCTCCCATCTCGAGGTGCTCCGCATTCGCGACAACCGACTTCCCACCAGGGAGGTCGCGGCCCTGAAGAGCCTCCTTCATGGTCGCGTCGACGTGGGCATGCAGCACCCGGCCAACGAAGCAGTCTCCCGGCGCGCGCGGCTCGAGGAGCTGATCCGTCTCGATCGGATGACGGAGCTCGCGATGCCGGAGGCGGTGCCGTTTCTCATCGAGAGCCTCGACGGCTCACGCGTCGTTCGCGACGACATCCTCGATGCCCTGCGCGCGCTCGGTCCGGCCGCCCTGCTCGCGTCCGACCCGCTCGCGCAGCATCGATATTTCGCGCCGCTGCTCTGGATCGACCGCGAGCGGGCGGAGGCGCAAGGCGCGGCCCGTCTCGCGCCGACGCGCTCCCGGTTCTGCGGGCAGCTCCGGCCGGAGCCGCGGGCGCTCGCCGCTCACCTGCGCCGCCTCCTCGAGGACGACGAGGTCGACGTGCTGGTCTTCGCGCTCGATGGCCTCGCCGATCGCTCTTACCTCGCCGAGCTGATCCGGGACGAGCCCGACCTCGTGCCCATCGGCCACCTGCGAAGACTGCTCGCGCACGATGCGATGCCGGTGCGTGACGCCGCTGCGGCGCGGCTCGTCGATATGCATCTACCCGAGGACTGCGATCGCGTCGTCGCCCACCTCGCTGCTGGCCACAAGGTGCAGCCGTGGTACGCGACGTGGCTTGGCTCGCATCCCGACAGCGAGAAGGTGCTCGCGCACACCGGCGATCTCCGTCTCGCATTCCACATCGTACGGCGGCGTCGCTGCGCCGGTCTGCGGGCGGATTTCCCCTGGATCCGACGCCGCGTCGAGGTCGCCTTCCCGGCCAGTCATCATTCATCGACCGGCGAGCGCGATCTCGAATATGCGTCGAAGATCGTCCGCGAGCTTCGGCTGACGGAGCTCGCGCCGCTCGTGGCGAGCTCGCTCACTCATGAGTGCTTCCGCGACATGCTCGAGGCCCTCCGCGCGACGGGCAAGGCCGGCGCGGCAGCGATCGCGAGAGCGGAGCCCACCGCCACGGGCGATCTCGCGACGTATCTGGGCTGGGCCAGGACGGGGCTCGAGAGCGGTCAGGTCTCGCCACTGACCCTCGATGCAGCCGATGCCCTCTTCCTGGAGGGACGCCTCGACGACCCCACGCTCATCGACTCGGGCGCGTATGGCTATTACGCGAATATCCTATGGGAGAATCCGAGCTCCGCCCACGCCGCATTTCAGATCGCGTGGATCGAACGCGGATATGGCTCGCGGATCACGAGCGCACGAATCGCCTGGCTACGCGCGCTCGGCGTCCCGGCCGAGCTGCTCGTGGACCTCGAGCAGCGCCCCGCTGGCATCATGCCCGGTCCTGGTCCGGGGTTCGATCGCCCGCCGCAAGAGACCAGTCCGAAGCGCGCGCGATCGGCGCTCGACGCCGGCCTCCCGTCGGTCGCCGCGACGTATCTTCCGCCGGGCAGCGACGCCCACGAGAGCGCTCGCCGCGCGGCGCGGGAGCACGTATCGCGGGTGAAGACGGGCTGCCCATCGTGAACGACGACGCTCGCCTCGTGCTCGGGGACGAGCTCCTCGCCGCCGGCGAGCCGCTCGGCGAGCTCGTGGCGGTGCAGAGCGCGCTCACCCAGGCGCCCGAGGATCACGAGCTCCTGGCGCGCGAGCGGCAGCTCCTGCGCTTGCACGAGGCGCGATGGTTCGGCGAGCTCGCGGCCGAGATGCGCACGCGCGACCTGGTCGACTACGGCTGGCGCCTCGGCTTTCTCGACTCGCTGACGCTGCGCACCGCGAGCCCGCGCTTCCATCGCGACGTCACGACGTCCGTCGCGGCCCGCTTCCTGCGACGGGTCGTCGTCGACCTCCGCGACTGCCCCGCCGATCAGCAGCGGACCATCGACGGCTCGCTCGCGGACCTCGTGGCGCCGGAGCTCGAGGAGCTCGAGCTCCGCCCGCACCAGGTGACACGCCATCCGACGAGGAGCGTCATCGAGTGTGCCCGGCGGTCGCCCCGGCTCACGTCCCTGACCGTCTGGCTACGCGGCGGCGGCAACGGCGACGTCCACGCCGACGACCCATACGAATTGCCTGCGCTCCTCGAGGTGTGCCCGAACCTCGTGCACCTCACCTTGCGGCACGCGACCGCCCGCGCCCTCGAGATCGTCGCCGCGTCCTCGACGCTCCCCCGCCTCCGGACCCTCGACGTGGCGCACGGGTCGATCGACGAGGTCGCCGCTCCCGAGCGACTCTCGAAGCTCGAGATACTTCGTATTGGCGACAACCGACTATCGGATGGCGCGGCCGAGCGTCTGGTGAAGGCGCTCGGCCAGCGCGTCGAGCTCGGGACCCAGCACCCCGACTCCGAGGTAGCGGCGCGGAGGCGGCGCTTTCGGGCGATCGTCGACCGGGTCATCGCGGAGGAGAACGAATACGAGGCGTGGGATCATGACTTCACGCCGAATCCTCACGCGCCCTGGGCGATCATGCAGAACGAGCTCGCGGTGCCGGAGGCGGTGCCCTTCCTCGTCGACCGTCTCGACGCCGACCCATCGGAGCGCCGCTGGGTGGCCGAGGCGCTCGAGCACCTCGGCCCGGTGGCCGTCGCCGCGTCCGACGCGCTCGTCCGGCACAACCTCGTCGATTGTCTCGGGATCATCGATCCGGAGCGCGCCCGTGCCCTTCGCGTGGATCGCGCCCGCGCGACGCGCAGCAAGGTCTGTCGCGAGCTGAAGGACACGCCGCGCGAGCTCGCGCGGCATCTGCGGCTCCTCCTCGACGACGACGATCCCGAGGTCGTGGCCTTCGCGCTCGGCGGAGGGGGCACCGACCAGTCGTTTCTCGCGCATCTTCTCGAAGAAGAGCTCGACCTCGTTCCGGTCGGGCTGGTCCGCATGCTCCTCGGCCACGAGGACGCAGAGGTCCACGGCGCGGCGGCCGCCGTCCTCGCGACGCTCCACCTCCCCGAGGACGCCGAGCGCGTGATCGCGCACATCGTGTCTGGCCGACGCCAGCGCGTATACGTCTCGGCGTGGCTCGGCTCGCACGACCACAGCGACCAGATGCTCACGCAGCCGCTCGCGATCGAGGACCTCTTCGGCATCGTCCGCCGCCGGCGCGGCGCGGGCCTCGCGACGAACCCGGGGCTCCTCCGACAGCGCCTCATCGACGCTCTGACCATCCCGCACGAGTTTCCTCACACCAGGAACGTCCAGCACTGGTTTGCCTCGCGCCTCGTTCGCGAGCTTCGGTTCGCCGAGCTCGCGCCTTTCATCGCGCGAGCGATGGGGAGCCACGCCTACGACGACATGCTGGAGGCGCTCCGCGCATGCGGCGAGGCCGGGCTCGCAGCGATCGACGAGGCGCTCTTCAACGCGAAGGGCGACCACGCGCGACATCTCGACTTCGCCAGGGAGGCCATCCGGCAGGGGCGTGAATGGCGCCCGACGCTCGCGGACGCAGACCGGGAGTTCGCCGCCGGAAACCTCGATGACACGCTCCTCTACGACACGCCGGCCTATGGCAAATACTCCACGGTCTCATTTCACGACCCGACCTCCGCCCACGCCGCCTTCCAGATGGCGTGGATCGAGCGCGGCTTCGGCTGCGCGATGACGAAGCGACGGATCGACTGGCTTCGATCGCTCGATGTCGCCGAGCACCTCCTCACCGATCTCGCGCGCCGCCCACCCCGCATCATGCCCGGACGGCCGGTCGGCAAGCGACCGAGCCGGCCGGATCCCCGTCGCGCCGCAATGGCGCTCGAGGCTGACCTGCCGAGTGAGGCCGCGCTCTACTTTCCTTTCGAGAGCGTCGAGCACCTGGCCGCGCGACGCGCCGCCGAGGCGCACCTCGAGCGCGTTCGCGCGGGCTGCCCACGGTGACGACGGACGAGGCGCGGCTCGTCCTCGGTGACGCGCTCCAGGCGGCGGGAGATCCGCTCGGCGAGCTCGTCGCGGTGCAAGCGGCGCTCGAGGTGACTCCCGACGACGAGGCCCTCCTTCTTCGCCAGTACGAGCTCCGGTCCGCGAACGAGCCTCGATGGTTCGGCGATCTCGCGCCCATGATGCGCCGCAGGTGCGAGGTCGAATACTCGTGGCGCCTCGGCTTTCTCGACGCCCTCACGCTGCGGACGGGCGAGCGGGCCTTCGTGAAGAAGGTGCTCGCGTCGGCGCCGGCGCGGTTCCTGCGGCGCCTCACCATCGATCTCCGCGACGCGGGTCCGGCCTCGCTGGTCCTGCCGGCGGCGCCCGCCCTCCAGGAGCTCGAGGAGCTCGAGGTCATTCCGGGCGACCAGACGCGCGGCCTCTATTCCGGCCTCCAAGGGGCAGAGTGTCCGAAGCTCGAGACGCTCACGCTCTGGCGCGTATCGGCCGACGTGCTCGACTATCCGTCCTTCGAGACGGTGAAGCACGTGGGACTCCACCGCGGGACCGGACTCGCTCACCTCCCGAACCTGAAGGCGCTGGCGCGACTCCGGACGCTCGACCTCTCGCACGGCACGGTCGCGGAGCTGCCGGAGCCCGAGCGCTTTCTCCATCTCGAACGTCTCTGCCTGCACGACAACGCCATCGACGCGCTTCACGGCGACACGCTCACGAAGCGCCTCGGAAGACGTCTCGACCTCGGCGTCCAAAACGACGAGCTCCGCCGCCGCGCGCGCTTCCTGCAGTACGAGGACGTCATGCGTCGCGCGCGCGGGGGTCCCGAGCTGGAGCTGGAGCTGGAGCTGGAGCTCGTCGCCGCCGAGCTGAGCGTCCCCGAGGCGGTGCCGTTCCTCCTCTATCGCCTCGCGGTCGCGACGCCGCCGGAGTCCGACTGGGTCCGGCAAGCGCTCGAGCGCATCGGCCCCCGAGCCGGCCCTGACGCGTCCGACCTGCTCGTCCATCATCCCGCCCACGGCACGTTGCTCTCGGTCGATCCCGAGCGGGCTCGGGGGCTCGCGCTGCATCGACGGCAAGGGACCCGCCATCTCGTGTGTCATGCCCTCGGTCAGGAGAGCCCGGAGGCGCTCGCGAAGCATCTGTGCGAGCTCCTCGAGGACGATGACGACGCGCTGCTCCTCTTTGCGCTCGACGGCCGCGACGCGCCGGACTCCTCGGGTCTCGCGCGTCTCGCGAGGGAGCATCCCCGACTCGTGCCGCGCCACGCCGTACACATGCACCTCGAGCACGACAGCCCGAAGGTCCGCGCGGCGGCGGCGAACATCGTGGCGCTCCTCGGCACCTGAAGGGCCTACCTTGCGCGCGAGCTCCGAGGGCGTGGCCCGCGACCGCCCCCATCCGGAATGGCACCCTCCGGACATGGCCGGCGTCTGCGCGCACCTGAACGGTCTCGCCGGAACCGCCGGGACCGCCGATACCCCGCTATGCCGAATGGCCCGACGGAGCCCTCGGGGGAGCGTGGTGCATGCTCGCGGATACACGACCAGAACGCCGCACGCGGAACAGAGCGGTTGCACACGGCGGTCGTGATGGGCACTCAAGTCGTCCGTCACGAGCAGTCCTCCCGACGCAGTCTCTCGGAGGAGCTTCGTCTTCAGCCTCTCCACGAGGCGGTCGCCGTTCGTCGCTTGCCAGATCGTGCACCGATTCAGCGTCGCAAGGCCAACTCGATTGCACCGTGGCGGGCGAGGCGGAGCACGCCACGTTCAGCCCCGGCGCTGCTCGCTGGGCCGCGCGACCAGCCCGCGACCAAAGGCGTGCGACACTCGCGCAGGTGCCCCTCGAGTGCGCCGCAGAGCGGTCGCGCGAGCGAGCAGGTGCACACGCGCGCAGGCGCGCAAACGCGCGCTCCAGCGGCACCGGCTCGGACGCACGCCGGTCAGCGCGAGCGTCGCGAGCGGGGGAGGAAGCGGGGCAGCTCGTCGATGCGCATGCGGCCGCCGCCATGCTCGAACCACCCGCGCTGCGCGAGCCAGGTGCCCGCGGTGGAGATGGGCGTCTCGCTGCCCGCTCCGGTCGCCGTGACGAGGTTGCGCGCGCGGAGCCGAGCTAGCGTATCCGGCGGGGGGCGGGCGCTCTCGGCCCAGTCCGCGAGCGGGATCCAGCCGACGGAGGTGCGATCGTCGAGCTCGTGAAGCATGCGCTCCGAGATGGGCCCGCCGCCCTGCGCCTCGTGCTTGCGGTCGTTGAAGAGGACGTAGACGAGCGCGTTGCGCGTCTGCGTCGGGGAGGCGAGCTCGCGGCGATGATGGCGGTCGCGAAAGAGGCAGCCACGGCGCTTCGCGATGGAATTCACGGCGCGCGCGATGCGCGAGAACAGCTTGCACATCTGGTTCGAGAGGTCGAGGCGATCCTGGCCCTCGACGATGAGATGCAGGTGGTCGTGCTGCACGGAGAAGTGGACCACGCGCACGCGCTGCCGCTTCGCGCGCGCGAGCTGCTCGAGGATCGCGCGATAGACGCGCTCGTTCCTCAGGCTCGGCGCGAGCTTCGTTCGGCGCATCGAGACGTGCACCGGATGGCGCGCGTCGTGGACGATGCGCGCCACGTGCGGCACGAACCCGATCCGCTCAGGAGAGGGCTTTCGCCCCAGCGCGACCCCGCGCCGGCGCTTCCGCGGCTTCTTCGCCTTCGCCGCGACGTTCCCCTCCACGTCCACGAGCGCGAGCGCGAGCTGCTCGCCGCGCCGGCCCGGCTTCACCCGTCCCCCCATCGGCTCGATGGTAATCACGACTCGCTATTTGGCAATCGCGAAAAAGGGAAACGAGCGCGCCAAGCACGCTGGTCCTGCGCAGCGGCCGTGAGCGCCCTGACCGTCCTGCGGTGACCGGTCCTGCGACTTCGACCTCGCAGAGCATCATGGCCCGGACGCTCGCAGGCGTCCGCGAACGAGACCTCTCGCCATCCTCGCCACGGAAATTCGGCATAGCGCCTCGCGTATGCGCCCTTGACGCCCATGACGCCGCCCCATGACGCGCCTATGCCGAATTGCCGCGGCCGCGCGGCGCGACGTAACCGCCCGCGCAGACCGCCTCGCCCGTTTCATGGGTCCTCAGACTGACGATGGATGTCCACGCTCGCGATGACGGACGCCGCCAACGAATGGGCGTGGGCGTGGGCGCGGGCGTGGGCGTGGGCGTGGCCGCGGGCCTGGGCACGAGTAAGGAGCGTCGCGCGTGCTTGGCGCGTGGCTAGAACGCGGGCTTGCCCGTGCGCGGGCCGTCGCCGTTCGGGAACTGGCGCGCGGTCGTGGGAGCGACGCCGTCGCCGCCCTCGCCGAAGTCGTCCGCCCAGGTGTTGTTGCTCAGCTCGTTGCCAGTGCCTGCGCCGGTCGGCGCCGGGTCTGCGAAGGGGCCAAAATTGCCGCCCTTCGTCCACCAGCGCGTCGTGATCTTGTTGCCCGTGATCTTGACGTTCTTGCTGCCCGCGCCGCCGCCGTAGACGACATAGCCCGAGCCGCCGAGATAGTTGTCGCGGACCTGGATGCCGTCCTCGTCGTCGCCCGGATAAGGACCGGCGAGCGACTGGAACAGGGCAATGCAGTCCGTCTGCGGGACGGTGCGGTTCGGCGCGCCATGGCTCGGCGCGACCGCGCCGTCCGGGCTGGGGACCGTGATGTGATTGCGAAGGATGCGCAGCGAATGGAGGCCGCCCTCGGAGCTGATCCCGTTGATGTGATAATTGTCTGGCGTCTCCGGCTTGCCGTCCGGTCCGCCCTCGCCCAGATAGTAGGCGACGTGGTCGATGTAGTTCTCCTGGATGAGCATCCCATCGACGTTCGGCTGAATCGCGGTGCCGATATACTGGAAGAACGACCGGAGCACGCGGTGATTGCTCCCGCCGAGGATGTGGAGGAATCCGCCTCCGTCCTGGCTGTCGTTCGGGCCGTCGCCGCCGAAATCCGAGTAGTGGATGAAGACGTGCAGCTTGTCGTCCGTGTGGGCCATGTTGAACGTGTCGCCCGTGTTGCGGAATCGGCAGCCGCGAAAGAGATAATCGCCGGCCTGCTCCTGCGCGTAGATCGACGGCAGATCGCGGAACTGGACGACCTTCGTGCCCTTCGGGATCGAGAAGCCGTCGATCATCGTGTCGGCCTCGAGCGTGCCGCCGTGGTTCGACGGATCGTCGAGCTTCGCCAGGTCCGCGTCGCTGCCCACGAAGGCGGCCTTCGGAACGAGGCCCGAGTCCTCGCCCTCGCCGAGACGGAAGAAGCCCTCCGTCGGGACGTTTGGCTTGTCGAGCTTCTCGCTCCCCTGCGCCACGTGCTGCAGCGACCACGGGCCGACGTGCGCCGGCGTGAGCTGCTCGCCATGGGTCACGGCCGAGCCGACCGGAACGATGCCGCCTTCGCCACTCGGGTTCGGACCGCCTTCGGGGTCGCCGCTGCTCGAGGGGGTGGCGGTCCCACCGTCCCCGCTCGCGGTGCCCGAGGAGCCAGAGCCCGAGGAGCCGGGGTTCTGCGTCTCGTCGCTGCTGCAGCCCAGCGAGAGCGTGATGGCGACCGCAATGGCGATGGCCGCCGAGGACGCGGCGGACGTCTTCACTTTGGTCCGCCGTCGGTCTGCGTGCCCGGCGTGCTCGAGCCGGCGTCTGGAAGGTCCGCCGCGACCTTGCCGAGCGGGAGCGAGCGCAGATGCGCGAGGATGCCGTTCTTCTCGGGGTCGGTCAGGTTCCACTTGTGGCCCGTGAAGGAGAGCGGCCCCTTGGGCGCATAAGGGCTCGTGGTCGAGCCGCCCGTCGTCTTCTCGGGATAGGTCGCGTTCTGGATGACACCGAGGATGGTCGGGTCGTCGAAGCCGGCCATCTTCAGCGGAGAGTGATCGACGCCGCCGGGCTTCTGATGGCAGCTCGCGCATGCCGGACGATCGCTCGTGGTGCCGCCGGTCTCGTAGCGCGCCTTGCCGAGTGTGATGTCCTCGTTGGTGTACGCCTTCACGTCGAGCTCCGACGTCAGCGTCTGGCCACCCGCGTTCATGACGACGAGCGTGCTCCCCGGCTTGATCATCGTCGCGAGCGCGAAGCGGAGCCTGCTCGTGTCGACGCCGTTGATCACGGGCGCCTCGCTCTCCGTGATGGTGGCGATGCTCGGATCCTCGACGCTCCACGTCGGGTCCGGCGCGCTCGTCGCGAACATCACCTTGAAGGTGCCGGCGGAGTTGAACCCAGAGTGCGCGACCTTCGGGAAGAGCCCGTAGTTGTACGTCGGTTGCTCGACGTCCTCCGTGCATCCGCTGGCGACGCCGAGCGTCGTGACGAGCGACGTGACGAGCAAGCCCAAGGCGAAGCGACGCATCGAGGCTTCAGTTTAGTGCAATTGCTCGAGCCATGCCTGAAAGAGGGGGGACGGCGAGGTCACGTGCGCCATCCTCGTCCTTCACGCGAAGGCCGACGTGCCAGTACTCCTTCCCTTTTTCGGTCGTGCGCGCACGATCGGAAAGCCATCGCGCCCCACGGACCACGGCGCCGGTCGCGGTACTCAGACATCGTAGCCGAGGTCGTGGATCGTCCCCTTGGCCCAGAGCGCCCCCGTCTCCTCGTGGCGCCGTGCCGCGACGATGGGGTCGTAGAGAGAATACTTCCCCGTCACGAGCGAGAGCCCGAGGAGCAGGAACGCGACCGCGCGCGGCTCGACCCGACTCTGGACCGCTCCGCGAACGGTCATGCCGCGGGAGTGTACTCGGCTATGCTCCCGGCGTCATGGCCGCGCCCATCGTTCAGATCTTCGGAACCAAGAAGTGCAAGGAGACCCAGAAGGCCGAGCGCTGGTTCAAGGAGCGCGGCATGAAGGTGCAGAGCGTGTCCCTCAACGAGAAGGGTCTCTCGCCCGGGGAGCTGAAGAGCGTCGCGGCGAAGGTCGGCGGAGTGGAGGCGCTCATCGATCGCGAGAGCAAACGCTACGTCGACAAGGGCCTGAAGTACTCCGCGCCGACGGGCCCGCGCATCGAGGCGCTGCTCCTCGAGGACCCGATGCTCCTCAAGACCCCGATCGTGCGGCGCGGCTCGGACGCCACCCTTGGCTTCGCGCCGGAGGTCTGGGAAAAATGGCGCGCGGAGAGCTGACATGAAGGTCGAGCGCTGGAGCGGAGAAGGCACGCCGACGGAGGTGCTGCTGAAGAAGAAGCTCGAGGCGGATGGCTATTCCGTTTACGCCTGGACGGACGGTGCCGGCGCGACCTACCCGCCGCACGCGCACGGTGACGACCAGTCGCATTGCATCGTCCGCGGCGCGCTCGGGCTCACCGTCGGCGGGGAGGAGTACGTCCTCCACGCCGGCGATCGCGACTGGCTTCCGGCGGGAACCGTGCATTCCGCTCGCGTCATCGGCAACGAGGCCGTGACCTACCTCATCGGATCGAAGCCCGCGCGCTGACGCTGCCGTCCTCGCCGGGACCTGACGACGCGGGTATGCTCGCGCGCCATGAACAGCGGCGTCCCGCTCCCTTCGCTCGCAGAGCTCGATTCCCGGCGAGCGCAGATGTTTCCCCGGCTGACCGACGCGCAGCTCGCCCGCGTGAAGCCGCTCGGCACGGTGGTCACGTACCCCGACGGCGCGATCGTCTGGGAGCAAGGCGAGGAGGGCTTTCCATGGTTCGTCGTGTGCTCCGGCGAGCTCGAGGTGGTGCATCCCGCGGGGCGCCTCGAGGATCACGTCACCACGCATCACGCCGGTGAGTTCTCGGGCGAGGTCACCTTCCTCAGCGGCCGGCGCTCGCTCGTGCGCGGGCGGGCGAAGGGCCCGCTCCAGGCGTTGCGCGTCGAGCCCGACAAGCTCCGCGTGTTGCTCCAGACCGACTCCGAGCTGAGCGACATCATCATGCGCGCGTTCATCCTGCGGCGCGTGGGGCTGCTCAGCGCCGGCTATGGCGATGCGATCGTCATCGGCTCGCGCGACTCGTCCGCCACCCTGAGGCTCCAGGCCTTTCTGACGCGCAACGGACATCCCTACAAGTGGGTCGACGTCGATCGCGACGCCGACGTCCAGACGCTGCTCGACGAGATGAAGCTGGATATTCACGATATCCCGATCTTGATCTGCCGCGGAGAGCGCGTGCTCAAGAATCCGTCGGACGCAGAGGTCGCGGATTGCCTCGGCTTCAATCCCGCGAGCGATCCGTCCCACGTCTACGACGTCGTCATCTGCGGCGCCGGGCCGGGCGGCCTCGCGGCGGCGGTCTATGGCGCCTCGGAAGGGCTCGACGTGCTCGTCGTGGAGGCGGGCTCGCCCGGCGGCCAGGCCGCATCGAGCTCGAAGATCGAGAATTATCTCGGATTCCCTACTGGCATATCGGGTCAGGCGCTCGGCGCCCGCGCCCTCACGCAGGCGGAGAAATTCGGGGCGCGCATCGTCGTCGCGCGCGGCGCGGAGCGGCTCCATTGCGACGAGAATCCGATCCGCATCGCCCTCGCCAACGGGGAGTCGCTGAAGACCCGCGCCATCGTCCTCGCGACGGGCGCCGCATATCGCAAGCTCGACGTCGCCGATCTTCCGAAGTTCGAGGGCGTCGGCGTCTATTACGCGGCCACCGCGATCGAGTCGGGGCGCTGCGGTGAGGAGGAGGTCATCGTCGTCGGCGGCGGCAACTCGGCGGGCCAGGCCGCGACGTACCTCGCCAAGACGGCCAAGCACGTGCACATCCTGATTCGCAGTCAGGACCTCGCCGCGAGCATGTCGCGTTACCTGATCCGGCGCATCGAGGAGACGCCGAACATCACGCTGCGACGCCAGCACAAGATCGTCGCGCTCGAAGGCGGTGAGCACCTCGAGCACGTCACCTGGCGCGACGCGGCGACGGGCGAGGTCTCGCGACGGCCCATTCGCCACGTGTTCTCGATGGCGGGCGCAGATCCGAACACGGAGTGGCTGCAGGGCTGCGTGGCGCTCGACGCGCAGGGTTTCGTGCGGACCGGCAACGACCTCGATCGCGAGACGCTGGCGGCCGAGAAGTGGCCGCTCGCGCGACCGCCTCACCTCTTCGAGACGAGCCAGCCGCGAGTCTTCGCGGTCGGCGACCTACGCTCGTCGAGCGTGAAGCGCGTCGCCTCCGCCGTAGGCGAGGGCTCGGTCTGCATCCAGCTCGTTCATCGCGCGCTGGCGGAGTGAAAATGCTCGGCAAGGAGGTCGTTGACCTCCTTGGCGCGCGTGATCGGCAGTCCGTGCGCGGCGTCGCGCTCGACGTAACGCGCCCGCGGGACGAGGCGTACGAGCTCCTGACCGAACTCGGGAAGGGCGATGCGGTCGTGCGTGGCGCTCATCACCAGCGTGGGCACCTCGAGCGTGCCGAGGCGCGCCGAGGCGTCGTACTTCGCGGCCGCGGAGAGCTGCTTCATCGCGATGGCGGCGGGATCCGCGAGATCGCGGCCGAAGAAGGCGCCGAGCTCCTTCGCGTAGGCCTCGAGGTCGCCCGCACGCGCCTCGCGCTCCGTCCGGCTCAGGATCATCTCGAGGAAGGCGAGCCGGCGCATCCGGCGCGTGCCGACGTACGTGCGAGTGCCGACCCAGACGAGCCACGGGTCGAAGCGGCTCGCCTGCTTGCCCTGCGAGAACGTGCACATCAACGTGAGGCTCCTCACGCGCGCGGGCTCCTCGAGCGCGAGCGCCTGCGCCACGAGACCGCCGATGCTGTGCCCGACGACGTGCGCGCTCTTCCAGCCGAGAGCGTCCATCACGTCGAGCGCGTCGCGGCGCATGTCGTCGATGGTGAAGGGAGCGACCTTCGCGCCGTCGATGCCGCGGTTGTCGAACGAGGCGCAGTGGAAGCGTTCCGAGAGCCCGTCGAGCTGCGGGTCCCACCCCCGCCCCGGGACACCGGCGCCTTGAACGAAGAGGACCGGCTCCCCTTTCCCCTTCGCCACGTATGGATTCGTCAAAGCGAGACGGTCTTAGGCTCGACCACTGCCGCCGGCAAGGGGCGCCGGCCCCCGACCGTGCTACGAAGCTCCGGCGATGATGATCACCGACTGCAAGACCGAGACGCCGAACGGCTGGGCGCAGACCGTCACCGTGCGACAGCACACGCTGCGCGCCGATGTAATGGAGTCGACCGGAAGCACCGACTCCGCGCCTGGCCCCCACGACTATTTCGATATCGCGCTCGCGAGCTGCAAGACGCTCACCGCCACGTGGTACGCGAAGAAGAACGGGATTCCGCTCGAGTCGGTCGAGTCGCACGTCGAGCGCGACGACTCGCAGGAGCGCGCCGGGAAGTACCGCCTCCAGATCCGCCTCGTGTTCCACGGGGAGAGCCTGACCGACGAGCACCGCACGCGCCTCGCCGCGGCGGTGGCGAAGTGTCCGATTCACAAGCTGATGACGACGACCGACGTCGAGATCGAGACCGTGTCGTGAGCGGCATCGACCTCGCCCTCCACGGAAAGTCGCGCGACCTCGGCGGCTTCTCCGTGCGACGCGTCCTCCCCGCGATGCAGCGGCGCCTCGTTGGTCCGTTCATCTTCTTCGACCACATGGGCCCGGCGGACATCCCGCCCGGCGGAGGCTTCGACGTCCGGCCCCATCCGCACATCGGACTGGCGACCGTCACCTACCTGTTCGACGGCGAGATCGTCCACCGCGACAGCGTCGGATCGGTCCAAGCGATTCGCTCTGGCGACGTGAACTGGATGACGGCCGGCCGCGGAATTGCCCACTCCGAGCGGCTCAGCGACGAGATGCGGAGGACCGGGATGCGCATTCACGGGATCCAGAGCTGGGTGGCTCTCCCGATCGAGCACGAGGAGACGGCGCCCGCGTTCGAGCACCACCCGCGCGCGACGCTCCCGCGCCTCGTCAGGGATGGCGTCACGATCGACGTGATCGCAGGCACGGCGTACGGAGAGACCTCGCCCGTGAAGGTCCTCGCGCCGACGATCTACGTGCATGCGCAGCTCCCCGCCGGCTCGAGGTTGCCCATCGACGATGGCCACGAGGAGCGCGCGGTCTACGTGGTCGAGGGCACGATTCGTTGCGAGGGAGACGCTCACGGGGAGGCCACGCTCCTCGTGCTGGCGCCAGGCGCGGCGGTCGTCATCGAAGCGGAGAGCGACGCGCGTGTCATGATCCTCGGTGGCGCGCGCCTCTCGGGTCATCGGGAGATCTGGTGGAACTTCGTCTCGAGCTCGAAGGAGCGAATCGAGCGCGCCAAGGCGGAGTGGCGAGACCAGCAATTCGCGAAGGTGCGCGACGACGAGACGGAGCGGATCCCGCTACCGGAGACCCCGCACGGGCACTGAGCCAGGAACAGCCTAGAACGAGGTGCCCAGGCCCGCCGCGACGCCGCGCTCGCCGAGGGCGATGCCTTCGACGAAAGCGTCCAGGATGCGCGAGGGGAGCGCGATCGAGAGGCCGCCGCCTACTTGGTATTTGTAGAGGTCGGTGCCCGTGACCGACTCTCCCGCATAACGGTAAAAGATCGGACCGCCGAAGGCCCGGGCCGTGGCGTAGATCGCCAGCGGGCCGACCGTCTTGCCGGCGTTGAGGGCGGCGCGAATATCGAAGGCAGTGAAGCTTGGCGCCTCGTTCACGCCGGGGCCGCGCGTCGCCACGCGCGAGCCCGAGAGCGTGCCGCCGATCTGCACGAAGGGAATCCACCCCTTCTCGTCCACGAGGGATTTGGCGACACCGAAGTAGCCGCTCACTCCCGGCCCGAAATCCGCGCGGGCGTGATGCGGAGTGATCTGGCCCGCCACGATGCCTCCCGCGCCGAAGCGGATGGCTGCGCCACCTCCGATCGGCACCTCTGTCCCGACGAAGACGGTGTGGCGCTCGAGATCGGCGCGTTTGCCGTCGCCGAAGAGGATGGTCGTCGACGTGAATGCCCAGCTCAGGGAGAGGTGCAGCGGCGGCGGCCTCGGCCGAGCCGACCTCTGGCGCGAGGGCGCGTCCGCCATCGTGCAGTACACGGGACCGCCGGGATACGCGGCGCCGCACGCGAAGGCCGCGCTCGGGACGAGCCACACGGCAAGGACGGCGATGGCGAATCGAAGGGACATCAGGACGTCAGATGACGCGAAGCAGGAGAGGAGCGTAGCAGCAGATTGCGGCCCGGCTTCCGCTTCGTTAGACCGGAGGAGTGGAGCTCACGCTCGCTCAGATCCGGAGCCGGTACGTCGACGCGGATCGACCGCTGCCGAAGGAGCTCGAGCGCAGTCTCAAAGACGACCCGCGGCAGGGCGCGCAGTCGATCTTGCGCGCCATCGAGCGCCGGCGGCACGCGCGCCGCGCCGAAGGCCAGCGTCTCCGGAAGATGCTGCGCTTCGAGCAGGACCTCTGGGCGCAGGGGGTCGTGCACGTGGCCGGCGTCGACGAGGCGGGGATGAGCCCGCTCGCCGGGCCGGTGTATGCGGGCGCGGTGGTGCTCGCCCCGGGCACGCGCCTCGTGGACGTCGATGACTCGAAGAAGCTCACCGCGGTCGATCGCGAGCGACTCGCGGCGGTGATCAAGGAGAGCGCGGTGGCGTGGGCGGTGGGCTTCGCGACGCCGGAGGAGATCGATCGCATCAACATCTACCACGCGGGTCTCCTCGCGATGCGACGCGCGGTCGAGGGCCTCCGCGTCGTCCCTCTACACCTCCTCCTCGACGCGCGGCTCATCAAGGACCTCGCGATCCCCCAGGAGAAGATCATCAAGGGCGACGCTCGCTCGCTCTCGATCGCGGCCGCGTCGATCCTCGCCAAGACGACCCGCGACGCGGTGATGGCGGCCCTCGACCAGAGCCACCCGGGCTACGGCTTCGCGAAGCACAAGGGCTATCCCGTGAAGGAGCACCTCGCCGCGCTGCGGTCGCTCGGCGCCTGCGAGGCGCACCGGCGCTCCTTTCAGCCCGTCCGCGACGCCCTCGGTTTGCCCCCGCTCCCCCCCGACCACTGGGCCCAAACCCGCGGCGAAATGGGGGCTCAGGCGGAGCCTGGGTAGGTGCGCCGCCGCCCGGAGGCCGGGAGGGAGGCGACTCACCGAGTGTTTCTTCCGGTGCGGCACCCGAGTATGCTGCGGACGTGCTTCACCCTCGCTTTGCGTCCGCGGCTGCGGCGCTGGCGTTCGTCGTACTCGGATGCAGTGACGACGCCGCTCCCGTGACCGGAACTGGCCCTGCCTTCGAGGGCGTCTCCTACGTCGTGCCCGACAACACGGGCAAGCTGATCGTCGCGTGGAAGACCGCCGACAACGCGGTCGACTACCGCGTCTACGTCTCGAAGATCCAGGGCCGTCAGCTGAAGACGGCACCGGCGGTGCGCTCGAACGGCACCTCGGTGCTCCTCGCGCCGGAGCAGCCGGGCGTCCGCTACTACGTGACCGTCCGTGCCGCGAACGCCGCGGGCGTCGAGGACAACAACACGGTCGAGAAGTCGGCCATCGCCGCGGCGGACACCGTGGCGCCCACGTTCGCGGGTCTGAAGGCGGCGGCGCCGGACGGCAACGCGGGCGTGAAGCTCACGTGGGATCCGGCGACGGACGACTTCACGCCGGCCGAGGCCCTCGTCTACGACGTGTACGCGGGCCGCTCGAAGACGGGCCTCGTGAAGCTGGCCACGACCCTCCCCGGCGACACGACCATCTCCTTCCCGCAGCTCGGAAACCCCGGCGAACAGTTCTTCTTCGCGGCTCGCGCGCGCGACGTCGCGGGCAATACGTCGGCCGAGGTGCCACCGCTCCAGTCGGCGCTCGGCCCGGACGCGACCCCGCCCGCCTTCGAGGGCTGCGACACGGTCACGCCGATCGGCTCGCGCTCCGCCACCGTCACCTGGCGACCGGCCAGCGACAACGCGACGCCGCTCGCCGAGCTCACCTACGAGATCTACCTCTCGAAGACGGCAGGCGGGCACGACCTGGCCGCGGCCCCCGCGAAGACGGTCACCGCCGCCACCTCCGTCACGCTGACGGACCTCGACGCGGCCTCGACCTACTTCGTCCTCTGCAAGGCGCGCGACGCGGCGAAGAACCTCGACGCGAACAAGAACGAGAAGACGGTACAGACCGGCTCGGACGTGACAGGACCGACGTTCGCCGGCCTCAAGAACGCGCAGTTCGACAAGCAGAAGCGCACCGTGACGCTCGAATGGGATCCGGCCACGGACGACCAGACGGCCGCGAGCGCGATCGTCTACGACGTCTACGAGAGCAAGACGACGGGCACGTTCGACTTCGACGCGCCGCGCGCGTCGAGCTTGCCGGGCGCCACGTCGGTGAGCATCACCGATCTCGCGTCCCGCTCGACGCTCTACTGGGTCGTCCGCGCGCGAGACCTCGCGGGCAACCACGACACGAACCTCATCGAGAAGACCGGCACGACGATCGTCAGCTTCGCGGTCGACGTGCAGGGCGTCTTCGATCGCAACTGCGCCGTCGTCGGATGCCACGTGTCGGGACCTGCGGCCGCCAACCTCAACCTCGCCCCTGGCTTCTCTTACAAGGCGCTCGTCGACGCGAACTCGACCGAGAAGCGAGACGTGATGGTGCGCGTGAAGAGCAACGGCGAGACGAAGGACAGCTGGCTCTGGATCAAGATCACGGAGCCCGACGTGGGCGCCCTGATGCCTGCGCCCCAGACGGGCAACACGCTGACCAGCGAAGACAAGAACATCATTCGTGACTGGATCGAGGGAGGGGCTCTCGCCAACTGACATGCGACGCTCCTTTCGAATCACCTCGCTTTCCCTGGTCGCCGTCGGGCTCGCCGCCTGCAGCCTCGTCAACTCGCTCGACGAGGTGAAGCCCGCCGACGACGGCAAGTTCACGGGCGACACGCGGCCGACCCCCACCGTCACGGTCGAGGACGCCGGCTTCGGTCCCACCGGCCCCGCGGTCGACGCGGGCCAGGACGCCCTCACCGCCGAGACGTTCTCGCCGATCATCGTCGGCGGAGAGGCCTCGATCGTGGGGTCGGGCGCGCTCACCCCGGTGCTCACCGTCCTCGACGCGAAGACGGGCCAGGAGCGCGGCAAGCGCGAGACGATGTGGGTCGCGGGCATCGGTCACGATGACGCGCGGGACCTCTGGTACATCTTCGAGGCGAAGAACTACCTCGTCACCGCGCCCACCGAGACGGTGACGGTCCACGTTCGTCGCCTCGACACGAAGACGGGCGCCTGGACGGAGCTCTCCACCTACGACGGCCCTCCGCTCGTCTACTACGACGCGCTCGCCGTCACGAACGAGCGCATCTCGTACGTCGCGCATCCGGCCAGCGGCGGCACGAAGAACCGCCTCATCACGCTCAACACGAGCAACGTGAACGCCACCCCCGTCCTCAACTCCGACATCGAGCTCGACGACGGCCTGCCGCGCGGCATGATCGCGACCCCGAGCCTCACGGGCCCAGGAGGCAACCTGAGCCTCGTGTACCTCGGCCGCTCCGGCACGCCGGACTGCGAGGCGCTCGACGGCGGCGGTACGCGCTGCAAGGTGAAGATCCGGCGCGTCCTCATCCCGAACGGAGGCGTGCCGCAGCTCGCGGCGTCCGCCACCGCGTTCGGCGGAATGGCGAGCACGGGCGCTCCGGGCTACGGCTCGGTGACGTGCGGCGGAGCCCCCGACGACGTCATCGTGATGCCGGGCATCGGGCGTAACGATCAGGGCGTGTCACAGAACGGCGTCCAGACGGTCACGACGCTCGACTACTCGGTGACGACGGAGACCGACTCGTTCGCCTTCAACATGTCGACGACGGTCGGGCCGCCCACGATTCTTCGGCGCGTCGCCATCGACAACCAGCGGCGCATCGTGTTCGTCGTCGAGGCCAACAACGACACGGCGCTCTACGCGGTGCCGCTCCGTCCGAACCCCGCCGCGCCGGTCGGGACGGCGCAGAAGATCAACCTCCGCCATTCGGGGCAGTCTGTGTACTACGACCCTGCATCGGAGACCGCCTTCGCACCTTTCAACCAGGGCGAGGGCAAGACCTTCAGCGCGATCAAGGTCTCCGGCGGGAAAGACGGGGCCGCGATCGCCTTGAAGGAACGCCTCTCGAAGACCGAGACGGGCGGCGACTGGGACCCACCGACGGACCTCCGGCCCAACATCCTGGGGCTCCGGGGTCTGACCACCCAGTGTCCCTGACCTGAAAGGCGAGGGAGGCGGGAGCCATCGCCGGTGAAATCCTCCGCTGTCATCAAAAGAGAGGTGAGGAAAAGCGCATCGACCGTTGCTATGCTGGCGAACGTGCGGCTTTCACGTTCATCTAGCGCGGCGATACTCATCATCGCAGGGGCGATGCTTGGGTCGAGTACGGCGCTGGCCGCCCCTCCGAAGGGGAAGCCTCAGCCGGCACCTGCAACCCCTGCAGCCCCCGCTCCAGCTCCAGCGCCGGCCACACCGGCTCCGGCGCCGTCCGAAGCACTGCAGAATGCACGCGCTCACTTCGTCGCGGGCGTGAACCTGCTCCGCGATCCGGCGAAGCCTCGCTACGAAGAGGCCTACCGCGAGTTCAAGACGGCATATGCGCTGTCGCCGGCCGCGCAGATCCTCGGCAACCTCGGGCTCTGCGCGATGATGCTCGAGCGCGACTCCGAAGCGATCGAGGCCTACGACAGCTACCTGAAGAACATGATCGAGGTCGCTCCGTCCGAGAAGGAGCAGATCGAGCGTGACCTTCAGACGTTGAAGCTCGGACTGGTGCGCGTCACGTTCACGAGCAACGTCCCCGAGACCACCATCATCGACAAGCGCGTCCCCACGCAGGGTGATGCGGTGAACAACGTCTACGGTCCGATGCTGGCGACGCAGCCGATGCCGCTCGGCATCCGGCAGGGTCATCACATCATCACCGCACGCGCCCCGGGCAAGCAGGAGCTCGTCTGGGAGGTCGACGCGGCGGCCGGCGATCTCGGCGTCCACCCGTTCGAGTTCCCCGACGACAAGAAGGCGGACGTGGTGCAGGCCCAGATCCCGGTCTACACGCCTCCGCCCCCGCCCCCCGAGCGGCCCATCCCGAAGAGCTTCTGGTACGCCGCGGGCGGCACTGGCGTGCTCGCCCTCGGCACCGTCGCGATGGGCATCGTCGCGGTGAGCAGCGCGTCGAGCTACAACGAGGCGAACAAAGGCACGGACCCGACGCGCGCCGACGAGCTTCGCGGGCGGACCCAGGCCTTCAACGTGACGACCGACGTGCTCCTCATCGGGACCATCATCGGCGCAGCGGTCACGAGCTACATCTTCCTCACGCGACCGGAAAAAGAGCGCGCGCCGGCAGCGACGGCGTTCTGGAAAGGCGGCTCGTTCTGATGGCGGCTGGGCTTCCCGAAACCGGCGAGATGCTCGAGGGCAAGTACCGCGTCGAGCGCGTGGTGGGCGAAGGCGCATGGGGCGAGGTCCTCGAGGCCACGAACGTCCGCATCAAGCGTCGCGTCGCGATCAAGATCCTGAGGCAGCAGTACGCCTCGAACCCCGCGATGGTGCAGCGCTTCGAGCGTGAGGCGCTGGCCTCGACGCACATCGAGTCGCAGCACGTCGTCCAGATCTTCGACGCCGGCGTCCTCGCGGACGGACGACCGTACATGGTCATGGAGTTCCTCGTCGGCGAGGACCTCGGCAAGCGCATCGACAAGGCGCCCAAGAACCGCATCCCGCTCCTCGAGTCGATCGGCTTCACGATCCAGGCCGCGCGCGGCCTCGCGGCGGCGCACCAGGCGAACATCTTCCACCGCGACATGAAGCCGTCGAACATCGTCATCGCCAAGACGAAGACGGGTCGCGAGGTCGCGAAGATCGTCGACTTCGGCATCTCGAAGCTGCTGAACGATCAGGAGGGGATGTCGAACACCCAGACCGGCACCATCATGGGCTCGCCCGTGTACATGTCGCCGGAGCAGGCGCGTGGCTCGAAGAACACGGACCACCGCTCGGACATCTATTCGCTCGGCGTCGTGCTCTACGAGTGCGTCACCGGTCGCACGCCATTCGTGGCCGACAGCTTCAACGAGCTCCTCTTCAAGATCGCGCTCGAGGAAGCGCCGACCCCGAAGAGCCTGCGTCCCGACATCGACCAGGAGCTCAACGACATCATCATGAAGGCGATCGCTCGCGATCCCGACCAGCGCTTCCAGAAGGCGGAGGACCTGGAGGACGCGCTCGTCGGCCTGATGCAAAAGAGCGGCGAGATCGACATCTCGCACTGGATGAAGCAGTCGAACGGACGCGAGGACCTGAACGCGAGCCCGACGCGCGCGAAGTCGCTGCCGGAGATCATCATCGCGAGCCCCGTCGTCGGTGACTCGAAGATCCCGACGGAGCCGCCGCCGAAGGTCGAGGAGAAGACCGCGGGCAAGGAGTCTCCGGGCAAAGAGACGGGCACCAGCCTCTCGAAGACCCAGGATCCGCTGGAGCAGGCCCCGAAGCCGAGCAACAACCGGAAGCTGATCTATGCGGCGGCCGCGGCGGCCGTCGTCATCGTCGGCATCATCGGCGTCTCCAGCATGAAGGGCAACGAGACGGCGAAGACGGATCCGACGGCGAAGGTGGACACGAAGCCGGCGACGAGCGGCGCCTCGACGGAGACGGCGGCCCCTCCGCCGACCGCTCCGCCCGCGACGAACACCGGCGACTCGGCGACGCCCACCGCGACCGCAGACGCGGGCGCCACCGCCACGACCGCGACGACGCCGAAGCCCGTCTTCGTGAACAACCCGCGCCCGCAGCCCGTCGCTCAGCCGACCCCGGCGCCGGGCCCGGCCCCTGCGCAGCAGCCGTCGACGAAGCCCGCGAGCTCGACGATGGTGAACGGCCGTCCGATCACGACCGCCCTCCCCTTCTGATCGTCAAAGTCCGAGCGTGTCGGTCGACGACGGCGGCGCTGGCGGCACGACCGACGGCGGCGCGATCGAACGCGGAGGCGGCGGCAGCGTCGAGAGCGTGCCGTCGCTGCGCTTCGGCGGGAAGAAGAACTCCGACGGGTTACGGAAGAAGCGGCGGACGAGCGCGACGATGAGGTCGTTCAGGACCGACACCGTGCCCGCGCGCCAGCGATCGCGTGCGCGCAGGGCGACGCCGAGCGCGAGAAAGAAGCTCACGCCGAAGTTGAGGGCCCCGATGAAGAGGATACCGACGGCGGCGCCGAGGAAGTCGTAGCTCACGAGCTCGCCCGCGCCGAGCGCGCTCCCGGCGAAGACGAGCGAGCCTGTCGAGAGCGTGACGTGGCGCACGTCGATCGGAAGGCCGAGGGCCACGCCGAGGGCAGGCATGAAGCCGAGGAGGAAGCCGAGGCTGATGCTGCCCGCGGCGGAGGTGGCGCCGTGCTCGAGCCGATCCGCCCACCGCTTCGCGCGCGCCGGGCCGAGGGCGCGCTTGATGCGGCGGTTCTTGGCGATCGCCTCGGGGAGACGCCGGTAGGTGATCCAGTTCTCGAACCAGCCCGCCGCGATGCTCGAAGCCCACAGGAGCACGCCCGTGAAGGCGGCGTAAGGGAGCATGCCGCCCTCGAGCGGATGCAGCGAGTCGACGACCTTCAGCGCCTTCGCGTGATCGAGGAACGGGTGGCCAGCGAACTGGCGCCACAGGCGGTCGAAGACGAGCGCGACGGGGATGACCGTGCCCACGTTGCCCAGCGCCGCGGCGAGCTGCGAGCGCGAGATCTGCGTGATGATGCCGACGAGGCGATCGAGCGATGGCTCGCGCGAAGAATGCACGCCCGAATCCGGCTCGCGCTCCTCCGACTCGAGCGACGACGCGAGCGCGGCCGCCGTCATCGACGGCTGCTTCGTCGCGAGCGTGAAGCCGAGCGCGCCCATGAGGAGGAAGCTGCCTGCGTAGTTGATGATGTTCAGGGTGGCGGACGTCGACGGCGAGACCGACAGCTTTCCCGTGAGGACCTTCGCCGCCGCCGTGAAGCACGTGAGGAATCCGCCGCCCGCCGCGGAGTAGAGCATCGCGCGCCACTCCGCCCGCGTCTTGGTGATGTAGTGCTCGCCGGAGAGGCCCGAGCGCTCGACCACCTTCTTCGCGAGGACGTGCGAGTTGCGCCCGAGCAGCTCGAAGATGCTGCGGTTCTGGAACTGCGCCCGGACCAGATCGCGCGCGAAGCGACCGAGGTTCTGCGCGAGCGCCTCCATGCTCGAAGGCACCATCAGCGCCACGAGCTGCTCGAGCCGCGAGAGCTGCGCCGACATGAGCTCGATGCGGTAGACGAGGTCGACGCTCACGCCATACTCCTCGACGTGGGCGTGCACGAGCCGGAGGGCAGCACGGCACTCGTCGATCATGCCGAGCGCCCCCTCGTTGCTCATCGAGAGACGCGGCGGGCCGATCTGCACCGTCTCGCAGAGCGTGGGGAGACGGAGGAATGGGAGGGTCGAGATCGTCATCTCGGGCAGGCGATCGCGAATGTCCTGCGCGACGCCGAGCGCAGCGATGCGGGTCGCGAGGATCCGCATCGCGTCCGCCATCGCGCTCGCGAGCGGCATCCACGCCGCCGAGAGCGGCGATCGGGTGATCTCGATCACGCCCCAGAGCTTGCGCCACGTCTCGGCCGGCGAGTGCTCGAGCCACTCCGCTTCGCGCTTCGTCGGGAACAGGACGTTGATGAAGTCCTGGAAGCTCTTCGGGACGGGTGGCGCCGGGAGCAGCCGACGCGAGAGGCGATCCGTCGCCTCGCGCCAGAACCCGGGCTCGTTCGGGATGCCGACCTCCGCGAATAGCTTCGTGCCCTTCAGCTCCTGCACGATGCCGGTGAGGAGCGACGCGAACTGCTCGCGATAGACGCGCACGGTGGCGAGCGCGCGGACGAACCCCTGGAGGCGCCGCGTGCGCTGGTCGTTCGACAGACCGCGAAAGAGCCCGGCGTGCTCGCCGTGGAGCCATGCGGCAAAGGTCTCCATCCACGCGATACGATCCGCGTACGTCTCCCGAACCTGCGCGAGGCCCACGAGAAGGAGGTGGAGATCCTTCGCCGCTGCGCGATCGACGATGTATTTGCCGACGATCGCCGCGAATTGCTGCGCGTCGGGCGTGGCGCCGTCGGAGGCCTTGAGGGCGATGGCGGTCGCGGTCATCCGTTGAGCCGGCTCCTCAAGTATAGAGGATCCCAGCTCTTTGGCACCGCAACCGACGCGCTACCTCGCGCGAACGCGATTGTTCCGCGGTTCGTGCGAAAGCTCGACGAGGCCGAGCGCCTCGAGCACGGGCGGGACGTACACGCCGAACCGGCCGCGAAGGCCTTTCTTCAATCCATACCAGCCCTTCACCGGATTCCTCGGCGAGCGGCCCCACGCCTCCACGGTGTCGGCCGGCGCCTCCTTTTGCTCGTCGGTCCCGCCGAGGAACATCCAGTCTCCATGCTTCTTCAGCATGGCGTGGAGATCCTCGATCGCACGTAAGTGATAGCGAAGCTGCGTCTTCCCGACCTGCACCACGAGGGCGGGCGGATCGGACTCCTCGTCGCGGTACGCCTGGAAGTCGGACGTACCCGGCGGGGTCCTGAGCTCCCAGGGAGCGTCCGCGGTGCCGTCGCCGCCCTTCGCCGCGGTCGTCTTCTTCTTCGGTGCTGCCAGGGCCTTCTTCTTCGGTGCCGCTGCCGTCTTCTTCGCTGCCATCGCTCACCCCTTCTCGGCGCGCGCCTTCAGGTCACGCGCAAAATCGTCGAACGCGGGCTGAAGATCGGGGATCGACTTCGTGATCATCCCCGCCAGGAGGCCCGTGAACTCCTCACGCATCGAGAACTCCACCGCCCCATCGCCCTTCGGCTCCAGCGTATACGTTCGCTCGCCCTTGAAGAGCCCGAGCGGCATCCCGCCCGTCCAGACCATCCGGGTCGGGGCCTCGAAGACGGTGACCTTCACCGGGAATGCGCGGCCCGGATTCAGCTTCACGAAGAGCTTCACCGTCTCGCCCGGCGAGATCTTCCCTTCGACTTTGTCCACCGTGCTGTTCCACGAGGGCCACGACGCCCCGTCGGTCAGGAGCGCCCAGATCGCCTCTGGCGTCGCGTCGATCTTCGTGGACACATGAAAGCGCTTCGTCATCCGAGATTGGTAACACTTTGGTTACCATCTCTCAACGGTCTCGGCGGGCCGTCCGGAGGCACTCGAGGACGCGCTCCCACGAGGCGGCGTAACGCGGCGCGCGCTCCGTCCAGATCTTCGCGCTCGCGGCGGTGGGGCGATGATCGACGGTGACGCGTGTGCCATCGCCTTCGGCGGTGAACGTGATGGTGACGTCGGTGGGGGCGTCCGGTCCGCTCGCGACGTAGAAGTCGAGCACGAGGCGATGCGGCGGCGCCCACTCGCGCACGCGGCCGAGCTCGACCTCGACGCCGGCGCGCGACCGCTCGAAGAAGCGGCCCGTGGCGAGGATCGCGATCTCGCTCTCGGGGTCCTTCGTGTGACGGCGCTCCTCTGGCCACCACTCCCCGGCTTGCTCGGTGAAGAGCTCGAACGCGGCCGCCGGATCGAGCGGCAGGAATACGGACTTCGTGACGCTATCCATCGGTCTTCGCCTTCTTCTTCTTCGCGAGCGCCTCGAGCCGCGCCAGCGCAGAGTCCCAGAACTCGTCGAGGAACGAGCGCACGGGCGCGAACCCCTCGATGCGGAGAGAGTAGAGGTTCTGCGCACCCTCGCTCTTCATCTCCACGAGCCCCGCGTCTTCCAGCACACGGAGATGGCGCGAGATGGCGGGACGACTGACGGGGAACTCCGCCGCCAGCTGCCCCACGGAGAGCGGCTTCGCGCGGAGACGCCGGAGCATGTCGCGACGGACGGGATTGCCGAGAGCATCGAGGGCGTGCATCGGGTAACGCGCAGGTTACTGGACAACGAGCCCCACGGCGACCGGTTAGACTGCGCGGGTGGGGCCTCGCAAGACGGTCGTGATCACCGGCAGCACGAAGGGGCTGGGGCTCGGGCTCGCCGAGGCGTTCGGAAAGCAAGGCGCGAACGTGGTCGTCTCCGGGCGGAAGGCGGCCGACGTCGCCAGGGCGAAGGCGCACCTCGAGTCGTTCGCACCTGCGGGCAAGGTCTTCGGCCATCCCTGCGACGTCTCGAGGTACGACGACGTCCGTGCCCTCTGGGACGCCGCGAAGTCGGAGCTCGGGACGGTCGACTTCTGGCTCAACAACGCCGGCACCAGCAACGCACAGCTCCCCTTCTCCAAGCTGTCCACCACCGACATCGAGGCGGTCGTCCGGACGAACCTCATCGGCGTCATGAACGGCTCGCACGTGGCCCTGGCGGGCATGCTGGCGCAGCCCGAGAAGGGCGCCATCTACAACATGGAGGGGTTCGGGGCGGACGGCGCGCGGCAGGTGGGCATGGCGCTCTACGGGAGCACGAAGACCGCGCTCCGCTACTTCACGCGCTCGCTCGTGGACGAGACGCGCGGCACGGGCGTCATCGTCGGCACCATGAGCCCCGGCATCGTCGTCACCGATCTCCTCACCGAGGTCTACCGGAAGGGCGATCCCGAGCTGTGGAAGAGCAAGCGATGGCTCTTCAACTTCATCGCGGATCCGGTGGAGGTGGTCGCGCCCTGGCTCGCTGCGCGCGTCCTCGAAAATCGCACCGTCGGAGCGCATCTCGCCTGGATGACGGTCCTGAAAGGAGCGCTGCGCGTCCTCCAACCCTATTATTGGCGCCGGAGCTTGTTCCCCGAGTGAAGAGCGAATGAAGCTGCTGAATCGCGCCGTCATCTTCACCTTTCTTGCCCACGGCGCAGCGATGCTCGGGATGCTCCTGTTCCTGCTCCCGCTCGTGCCCGGCGGCGGCGGCGCGGGGACCGATCTCGACCGCATGATCCGGATCGCTGGCTCGCCGATCGGATACCGGCTCGGGTGGCTCGGATGGCAGATCACGGCCGTGTCGGACCTGCTGCTCGCAGCGGCGCTCGTACGCGTCACGGATCCCGGCACCCGCGCGCGGAAGCTCGCGATCGCGACCGCCGCGTTCGTCGTACTCGCCGTGATCCCCGATCAGACGGCGCAGTTCCTCCTCGTCACGCGCGGCTACGAGCTCGCAAGGATGGGCGCGGAGGCGCGCGATACGACCGACTTCATCGCCTTCGAGGACATGATGTTCCCGCTCACCTCCGGCTGGGCGGCCGTCCTCTACACGCTCGGCGCCATCGGGTGGGCGCTGGTGCTGCGCGAGGTCGGCATCTGGAGTCGCGCACTCGCGCGGCTCTCGCCGCCGATGCTCGTGCTCTTCTGCGCCATCTCGGTGGCGCCGATCTTGCCGCTCGCGATCCGCCCGAAGCCCGAGCTCATCGGCGCCGGGAACGCCCTCGCCTTCACGGTCCTGGAGGGCTGGTTCGTGCTCGTGTGGTGGCTACTCCGAAGCCGCGCGGCGCTCGTCGCCGACGAATGACATGTCCGCCACGTCGGTGCCGAGCCGGTTCAGGTTCTGAACCTTCACGCGGTCTTCGGCGATCGAGTAGACGAGATCGTCCAGGAACACGCTCCGCTTCACGGCGGAGTTCGCGTTCGTCCACCAGGTCTGGCAGCTCACGCCCTTCGTGCCGTGGTCGACACCGCCCAGGCGCGTGAAGCCGCGCTCGAGGTCCACGTCGTAGACGAGGAGGCCGCTGAAGGCGAGCTCGTTGCCGAAGCGCCCGTTGCCGCCGCCTTCGCAGATCGTCATCGGCAGCGCGAGGAGGCCCTCGCTCGGCATCCAGTTGAAGGCGAGGTGGTTGGTGGCCGCCTCCGAGCTCGAGCCGCGCGTGCCGATCTTCTCCTTGTGGACGAGCTTCGGATTCGTCGCGTCCTTCACGTCGAAGAGCTGGAGGATGATGCCGTTGAAGTACGCGAAGCTGCCCTGATCGTCGGCGTCGAAGCCGATCGACATGAGGTGCTCCGGATCGATGCGATGGAGATACGTCGAGAAGCCCGGGATCTTCAGCTCACCGAGGATCTGCGGCTGCGTGGGCTTGTACATGTCGATCACGAAGAGCGGGTCCGTCTTCTTGAACGTGACGATGTAGCCGCGATCGTCGTCGAAGCGCACGGCGCGAATGTCCTCGCCCGGCGCGATGTGGTCCACGGCGCCGATGCGCGCCAGGTTGCCGCCGGGAGCCTCGGAGAGGATCGAGATCGTGCTCTCGACCTTCGGATCCGGCACGCGGCCCTTCGAGGTCGCGACGCGGAGGTAGCCGTACCACTCGTCCATGGCGAACTGGTTCAGGACGTGGCCGGGGACGCTGCCGCTGCCGACGTACTTCGTGTCGTTCGGCGAGGCGCCGATGCGGAACTTGTGAATGTCGCTGACCTCGTTCGAATTCGCGTAATAGGAATACCAGCGATTGGCGCCGTTCTTCCGGTGGACGACGGACACGTAAAGCGATTTATCCGACGCGAACACCGCGCCGGGACGGCTCTCGATCGTCTGGGTGGTGGGCGTGGCCTTGTCGTCCGTCATGTCGAACGAGACCACGGACGTGAACGCCTTGCCGTCGCGGATCGCGGTGCGAAGGAGCCCGCCGCAGAGCTTTTGCTCCTTGCCATTCTCGCGCAGGGTCGGGAAAGCGCCCGAGCGGTGAGAGGCGCGAATCGCTACTTCGTTATCGCGCTTCAGCTTCGCGAACTTCGCCTTGGCGACCGCGTCGGGCGTCCCGCACGTCTCGAGGTCCGCGGGCCACGTCTCGTAGGACGGCGCCGGCGCGTCGCCGTCGGAGACGACGGTGTGGATCGCGTTGCCGATCCGGCGCGCGGCGATGAGGGAGCCGGAGAGGTCGATCGTGCGGAGGAGCGCCGGATGCGCGCGGTCGGCGAGGCTGAAGACCTGCACCTTGGTGGAGGTGCCGTCGCCCGCGAACTCGCAGTCGTAGGCGTACGTGCACTTCTTGCCGGTGTTGCCGCTCGACGTGTAGACGACGGCGCGATCTCCTTCGACGAACATCTCGCGCGGCGTGCCCGGGAGCTTCGTCGTCGACACGACGTGCGGCTCGAGCGCCTCCATGATGCGAAGCGCACCGCTCGCGACGACATAGACCCACTTGCCGTCCGTCTTCACGATGTCGGCTTCGTCGACGGTCGCGACCTGGTTGTTCGTGCCAGACTTCTTCTTCGCCTCCGCCGGCTCGCTGTCTCCCTTCTTCTTGTCCTCGCCGCCGGAGCCCCACATGTTGCCGCGCGCGCTGCCCGGATCTGCGGAGCGCATCGCAGGCGCAGCGGCGACGCCGGCCCCGTGACCGAGCGTGCCGACGCTCCCGAGCCCGATGCCCTCGCCGCGACCCCCGCCGCCCTCGCCCACGCCGCTGAGGCCGAGGCCGCCCGAGCCGAACGGGTCGGAGGCGGACTTCTCCCACTGCTTCCGCTGGCGGTAGTCCTCGCGCATCTGCTGCCAGCAGGCGGGCTGCTCCGCGACCCACTCCTTCTGCGACTCGTTCACCGCCTCGCGCATCTCGCGGAGGAGCGGCTCGATGTCGTCGGCGGCGGCCTGCTCGCACGTCGTCGCCTGGAGCCGGGACTCTGCGAGCGCCGCCGGGGCGGGGTCGCCCTTCATCGGTGTCGTGATGCCAAGCTCCGGTTTCCGTTCGGGAAAGGCGGGGCGCGGCTTGTGGACCGGGCGGGTCGGGCTGGCGGGCTGGGCGATCGAGGCGCCCGGTGCAGGCTTCTCGAGCGCCGGCTCGGCCGGGGCGCGGGTCGTGCTCGCGAGGTGCTGGGCGCACCCGAACGTGAAGACACCGCCGAAAACGAGGATGGTACCGACGCGGAAGGGTCGCATGGTTCACCGTGGACACCGCGCGAAGGCGCGAGTTCCGAAGCTTGGACGGCCCAAGCACCGATCCGATCCATTCGGAGCGGAGCCGAGCGCGACATCGTACGTGAGCGCGTGCAGTGGCGCATCGGCGCTTGCGTGGTATGCCACGCCCCGCATGGTCCGGAGCAGGCTTCATTCTCCGCTTTTCCTCGTCGTTCTCGCCGCCTGCGCGGCCAGCGACACGGAGGAGCCGGCGACGGACCTCGAGGCCGCCTCGCGCGCGCTGCCGTTCACGGACGCGACCACGACCGCGCTGCCGAACCAGCTCTGCACGGGGACCTCGCGCGGTTGCTACACGAACTACGCGATCACGACCGACCTCGACGGCGACGGGCTGCTCGATCTCGTGATGGCGAACGGCGGCGGACACTTCGTCGCGCAGTCTCCCGAGCCGCAGGCGGTGTACTTCGGTGATGGGCGCGGCCACTTCGACGACGCGCGCAGCGCGTTCGCGGGCGGCCTCGCGGACTCGATCGTGCGGCAAGTGGCGGTGGCCGACTTCGACGGAGACGGGCGGCTCGACGTGTACCTGCCCGGCGGCTACGGCACGACCGCCGACCAGCTCTGGTTCCAGCATGCGACGCGCGCGTTCCAGAACGAGCCTGCGCGCCTGGCGGGCGGCCTCCGCTCGCGCGCGGGCGCGGTGCACGCGGGCGACCTCGACGGCGACGGGGACATCGATCTCGCGGTGGCGGACTGGGGCGCGAGCCCGAATCCGGACAGCTCCACGCCGGCCTCCCCCGTCACGCTGCGTCTCTACGTGAACGACGGGCGCGGCAACTTCAGCGCGGGCGCGGCGCTCCCCGCGCCGGAGGGCTCGAGCGCGACGGACATCGACGTCGCGGACATCGACGGCGACTTCGATCTCGATATCGTGCTCACGAACCGTAATGGTCAATCGCGTCTCTTTGCCAATGACGGCAAGGGCACCTTCACGGACGTGACGCGCGCGCTCGCGTTTCCGAGGAAGCGCGGGCCCTTCGCGTTCAATGCCGAGCTCTGCGACATCGACGGGGACGGCGACCTCGATCTCCTCTACGACAGCGCGGCCCGGAGCCTCGCGGGCCATTCCTCGCAGGTCCTCGTCAACGACGGCTCGGGGCGCTTCCTCGACGACACCGAGGCCCGCGTCATCGGCGAGGCGCGCAGCGACGACAATCAGCTCAAGTGCGCGGACATCGACAACGACGGCGACTACGACCTCGTCGTGGCGAGCCTCTCGAATCCGACGGAGAAGCTCCTCCGGAACGACGGAACGGGCCATTTCACGAACGTGAATGGGATCTTCCCGCGCGCGGCGGATCCCACGCTCGCGATCGACCTCGGCGACTTCGACGGCGACGGTCGCCTCGACCTCTTCACCGCGAACGGAGAGGTCCCGCACCAGTCGTGGCTCGAGCGCATCTACCTCAACTCGCGCGGCACCGCCGACACGGCGGCGCCGAAGCTCCGCGCCGTCGAGCATCCGACGGCGATCCCCGGCCACGCCACGGTCGTGCGCCTCGCCGTCCTCGACGCGAACACGAGCGAGACCGGCCAGCACGTGAAGTCGGTGTCGCTCGACGTGACGGTCGGGGGCATCACCACCACCGTGCCGGCGCGCTTCATCGGCGGAGACCTCTTCCGCGCCGCGATCCCGCCCGTCCGCGCGGGCGCGACGATGACGGTCGTCCCTCGCGCCACGGATCGCGCCGGCAACGAGGCGCGCGGTGAGGCCTTCGACGTGGCGATGCCGCTCCCGCCGTCGACGCACTGACCCGCTCGTCCGGGAATCGACGCGACGTGGCCGTCGTTTGGCTTCACGGCTATAGAGCCGTCACCGCGCGATGAAGAAGCTCCGACCGAAGATCGCGGCGCTCGCGAAGCGCGCTCGTCGCGTCGTCACGCGGCGGCGGCTCGTGCGAGCCGTGCTCGCCCTCCTCGCTGCGCCCTTCGTGATCGTCGGGCTCGTGGCCATCTTCACGCCGTTGCCCGCGGAGCTGAACGAGCCCGCGCCCCCTTCCCTACGCGTCCTCGCACGCGACGGGAAGCTCCTCCGCGAGGTCCGCGCCGATGACGGCGCGCGCGCGCGCCCGCTGCCGATCGCAGCCTATTCGAAGCGCACCATCGACGCCGTGCTCGCCGCGGAGGACCGACACTTCTACGCGCACCACGGCGTCGACGTCCTCGCGGTCGTACGCGCGGTGGGTAGCAACATCGCCCACCGACGCGTCGTCTCGGGGGCGTCGACGATCACGATGCAGCTCGCGCGCACGGTGCGGCCTCATCCGCGCAGCCTCTGGGGAAAGATCGCGGAGGCGGGGCTCGCGGTCCGCATCGAGTGGTCGCTCTCGAAGGACCAGATCCTCGAGCAGTACCTGAATCGCGTGACCTACGGGCCGAACCTCCGCGGCTACGCCGTCGCGAGCCATGCCTACTTCGGGACCGCGCCCGACGGGCTCTCGCTCGCGCAGGCCGCGCTCATCGCCGGTCTGCCGCGTGGCCCGTCGCTCTACGTGGTGACGAAGCGGCCGGAGCTCGTGAAGAAGCGGCGCGACCGCGTGCTCGAGCGCATGGCGGACGACGGCTTCATCTCCGAGCAAGAGAAGACAGACGCGCTCGCGGAGCCGATCGTCGCGAGCGTCGAGAAGCCCGCGTTCGGCGCTCCGCACCTCGTACGCGGGATCCTCGGCGGCGCGGTCGCCAAGTGGCAGCCCGGCCTCGAGGAGCTGCTGGCGGATCCCAGGGGCATCTCTAGCATCACGACCACCGTCGATCGCGAGCTCCAGCGGGTGGCGGAGCACGCCGTGACGACCTCGCTCGCGGCCGTCGCCGACAAGCACGTCACGGCCGCCTCCGTCGTCGTCATCGACAACACGAGCGGAGACGTCCTCGCGTGGGTCGGCTCGCCCGGCTATTACGATGAAGCCTCGCTCGGCCAGAACGACGGCGTCATCGCGCTTCGCCAGCCGGGGTCGGCGCTGAAGCCCTTCATCTACGCCGAGGCCATGAAGCGCCTCGGCTTCACGCCCGCCACCATCCTGCCCGACGTCGAGATCCATATCCCGCTCCCCGGCGGCAGCGACTACGTCCCTCACGACTACGACGAGAAGCATCGCGGTCCGGTGCGGCTCCGTGAAGCGCTCGGCAGCTCGCTCAACATCCCCGCCGTCGACACCGTACGGCGCGTCGGCACCGAGCACGCGCTCGAGCGGCTCCACGCGTTCGGCTTCGAGTCGCTGAAGGAAGACGCGGAGCACTATGGTCCCGCGCTCGCCCTCGGCGACGGCGAGGTCACGCTCCTCGAGCTCGCGCGCGCGTACGTCGCGCTCGCGCGCCGCGGCGACTTCCACCCGATCCGCATGGTGCAGGCGGTGGAGCGCGCGGGGCAGTCTCACGGCGTCGACCTTCCCCCCTGGGGCGGTCCTCGCGCCGTCGACGGCGTCATCGCGGCGATGCTCGCGGACGTGCTCTCCGACAAGACGGCGCGCATGTCCGCGTTCGGCGATCAGAACGTCCTCGAGATCCCCGACTCCGACGTGGCGGCGAAGACGGGCACGTCGAAGGGCTATCGCGACAACGTCGCGGTCGGCTTCAGCCACCACGTCACGGTGGCGGTATGGGCCGGCAACTTCGACGGCTCCCCGATGCAGGGCGTGAGCGGGATCAGCGGCGCAGGCCCGATTTTCCGTGCCGTCATGACGGCCGCGGTCGCGAAGTACCCGCGCGAGCCGCTCTTCTCCACCGAGGACGCGGGACGCTTCGGGCTGGCGCGCACGAGCGTCTGCGCGGTGTCGGGCGAGATCCCCACCGCGGCGTGCCCGCACACGATCCGCGAGTGGCTCCCGGAGGACGCCGCCGAGCACGGCGCGCCGTGTACCGTCCACGTCCAGCGCACGATCGACAAGCGCAACGGCCTGCTCGCCGGCCCCGGCTGCTCGCGCGAGGAGACGGAGGAGCGCGTGTTCGAGCTCTGGCCCCCGCTCTATGCGGAGTGGGCGGCCCAGCTGAACCGCCCCGTCGTTCCGGAAGAGAGCCCGAACTGCCCGGCGTCCGAGGCGCCGACCGATCCGAGCGCGGTTCAGATCGTCTACCCGTTCGATCACGCGAAGTTCGTGATCGATCCGGACCGTCCGCGCGACCTGCAGGTCCTCGAGATCAAGACGGAGCCGCCGAAGGCCGATGTGCGCGTCGACGATCAGCCGATCCCGAAGTCGCGCCAGTGGCCGCTCGCGGAGGGCGAGCACGTGATCACCGCGCCTGGCGCCCGGCCGGTGCGGATCACCGTGCGCTGATCTTCGACAGGATCTTCGCGGTCAGGTCGAACGCCACCGTCGCCAGATCCGAGCTCGGGACGTCGATGGAGCCCATATTGCCTTTTCGGGTAGCCGGGCCCGCGGCGAAGGGATCCGCCTCGACGAGGAAATGCGCCGGCGCGCCGGTCATGAAATTCGTGCCGATCTCCGTGATGAACGTGCGCATGGGCGCGGGCGGAGGCAGGCCGAAGATGATCACCGCATAATCCGCGTCGAGCTCCATCGGACGCTCGACCTGCTCGAGGACGATGACGTCGTGTCCCTCGAGACGCGCCGCGACCGCGCGCACCGGCGCGAACTGCGATTGAAAGAACGCCGGATCTCCGGCCTTCGCCCTGGCGAAGAGGTCGGCGGGGGTCATCGCCGCGACGAGACGGCGAAGCGTGCCGATCATCCTCATGGGCCGACGACGCGATTACGTCCCCCGCTCTTCGCGGCATAGAGTCGCTTGTCGGCGGTGCCGAGGAGCGTGGCGCGGTCGCGTGTCGGCCCGCAGCAGGTGAGGGAGGCGACGCCCGCGCTCGACGTGATGCGGATCTCCTTCCCTTCGAAGTGGATCGGCTCTCGCTCGACCGTCTGGCGGAGGCGCTCCGCGAGAATGAATGCATTCTGCACGTCGATGCCGCGCGTGAGGATGACGAACTCCTCGCCGCCATAGCGCGCCATGATGTCTTCGGGGCGAATGAGCTTCTTCAGCAGCGCTCCCATGTGCTTCAGCACCGCGTCGCCGGCGAGATGGCCGTGCGTGTCGTTCACCTTCTTGAAGTGGTCGACGTCGATGATGATGACGGAGAGCTGCGCGTCGTGCCGGATCGCGAACGCGAGCTCCGCGACGATGCGCTCCTCGAGATGCTTGCGGTTGTAGACGCCGGTGAGCCCGTCGAGGTGGGCCGCCTCGTAGACCTTGCGGAGGGCCGCCTCTTCGCCCGCGTCCACGAACTGGAACCGGAAGAAGGTGCCGGCGCCGAGCTGGACGCGATCTCCCTCGCGCAGCTCGATGACGTTGGTGAGCCGCTTGTCGTTGACGAAGGTGCCGTTGGTCGATGTGTCTTTGAGGATATAGGCGCCGGCGGCGCGCATCACGACGGCATGCTCGCGCGACAAGCTCTCGTCATCGAACGAGAAAGTGCACGCAGGGTCGCGCCCGAGCGTGGTCAAGGTATCCCGGTTGGGCACGATCACGCGACCCGCCTCGATGCCGGAGGCCACGACGAGCACGCCGTGGCGATTTCCGGATACGGGCAACGCCTCGATCGCGCGCGTCTTGTCGATCCTGGAAGGGGGCGGCCGATCTCCGTTCATGCGTTCCTCCCAGGGTGCTCCCCTCGGCGACTTTCGTAAAGAGGCGGGTCGTCCTCAGGTGCGATCCCAAGGACGTCCTAGTAGTGTGCCCCACAAAATGGCTTCGGAGAAGAAGGGCCCGGTCTCGAGCGTTCTACGGGGAATGAGCTTCACTCGCCGGGGGGCAGGCGCCCTCGTCGCGCTCTCTGCCCTCGCTTCTTGCTTCCACGGGCCCGCGCCCAGCGCGGTCCTCGCGCCCCGCGGCCCGGACGCACCTCCCCAGCGGACGCAGGGTCCGTTCGCCGTCGTCCACGCGGCGCCGAAGGGGCACGTCGCCGACCGCAAGCAGCCCGGCGTCACCATCATGTTCTCGCGCGGGGTGCGCTCGGTGGAGATGGCGGACGACCAGAACGTCCCCGCCATGTCGATCAAGACGAAGACCGGCCAGGACGTGAAGGGCTTCTGGCGCTGGGTCGGCACCCGCGGCCTCCTCTTCTCCCCCGAGGTCGACCTCCCCGGCGGCAACGACTTCACGGTCACGGTGCCCGCCAACGTGCGCGCGCTCGACGGCTCGACGCTCGGCAAGCCGTACGTCCTCGAGCTCTCCACCGACGGCCCGCGCTCGACCGCGTTCTGGATCACGGGCGCGTCCGGGGTGACGGAGCAGTCGCTCCCGGAGAAGCCCGAGTTCCACGTGCAGTGGGACCAGGACGTGGACCCCGCCGCGGTGGCGGCCGCGACCACGCTTCATGTCTTCGCGAAGGACGGCGACAAGGGCGAGACGATGAAGGTCGTCGCCGCGCGCGATCCCGACGCCAAGGTGCGCCTCGTGCCGGAGAAATGGCTCGTCGTCCTCAAGCCCGAGAAGCCACTACCGGCCAATCAGCAGGTCGAGCTCACGATCGACAAGTCGCTGAAGGGCATGGGCGGCCCGAAGGGGATGGAGAGCCATTTCACGCGGACCATGCGCACGCACGGCCCGCTGCGCTTCGTCGATTTCTACTGTCCCCGCCTCGAGACGCGTGGCCGCTGCCGCCAGGGCGGCGACGTGAAGGTCGTCCTCTCGAATCCGGTCGCGCCCGCCGAGCTCAAGGCCCATTTGAAGGCGGACAGGCTCCCGCCGCGCCCGCCGCCCAAGCCCGGGCAAAAAGCGCCGGTGAAGCGCATCGACCCCGCGACCGAGCACTGGCTCGGTGTAGCGCCGAAGCTGGGCGAGAAATACAAGGTCACGCTCACGTCCGGCATGAAGGACGTCTTCGGGCAGAAGCTCGAGAAGGACATCTCGTTCGATCTCGACGTCGAGGCTCCGCTCGTCGCGCCGCCCGCCGCCCCCGCGGCGCCGCCGCCGGTCGCCTCTGCTGCGCCCCCGCCTCCGCCGAAGCCGACGAAGCCGCACGCGCCGCCCTCCGATACGCGCCCGCGTCGCGAGCGCCTCTCGTACCGCCTCGACGTCGGCCTCACCGGCCAGACGCTCGAGGCGAACGTGCCCGGCGGCCACCGTATCCCGGTCGGCGCGATCAACGTCCCGACCTACTCGAGCATCACCGCGCCGCTCAACGAGGCGCAGGCCACATCGTGGGTCCTCACACGCGGCTCGACGACGGACTACCTCGCGCGCAACAACCTCACCGCGAGCTGGGTCACGAACAGCGCGCCGCAGAACGAGCGCTGGGTCGACTTCCTCGACCTCGACGCAGCCCTCGCGCCGAAGAAGGGCAAGGGCCCGGCGCTCCTCGTGGTCTCCCCGCCGGGCGTGACCTCGACGAGCGGCAGCGGCCGTACCGAGCAGTTCGTCACCGTCACCGACCTCGGCGTCAGCGCGAAAATGAGCGCCTTCGGCAGCCTCGTGTGGGTCACGTCGCTCTCGAGCGGCAAGCCCGTGAACGGCGCCACCGTGATCATGCGCACCGCCAAGGGCGGGGATGTGTTCACGGGCACCACCGACGCGAGCGGGCTCGTCGTCGTGCCGATGGACAAGTTCAACCCGCTCGACACCGAGAAGAAGGCGGGCTCGGCGTCCTACGAGGACACGATGGACGACCGCGTGCGCCAGGACGCGGCCATCATCGTGCGCAACGGCGACGACTGGACCATCCAGAAGATCGGCCGCTCCAGCGTCGAGAGCCGTCTCACGTCCGAGTTCGCGTCGCTCAGCAAGGAAGGGCGCTGGGCCGGCATGGTGTTCGCGGACCGCGGCGTATTCCGTCCCGGTGAGCTCGCGAAGATCGCGGGCATCGTGCGCGTCGTCGAGGGCGACGACCTCCGCTCCGTGCCCGGCCGCGAGCTCCGCATCGAGCTCAAGGACCACAACGGCGAGCAGATCTTCGACGGCCGCACCAAGTGCGACGACTTCGGCACGTTCGCGCTCGACATGCAGATCCCGAAGACGGCCGATATCGGTCTCGCGCAGGTGACCGCCACCGCGCTCCCCGGCGGTAAATCGAATACGAAGGAGTCGGGCGTCTTCACGAGCCCCATTCGCATCCTCGAATACAAGACGAACGAATTCAAAGTATCCGCGGAGGCCGACAAGCCCTTTTACGTCAACGGCGACGAGGCCACGTTCACCACGCAAGGCGACTATCTCTACGGCGCCCCGATGGCGGGCGCCGAGGTCACGACGACGATGACGCGCCAGGAGGTGCCGTTCACGCCGCCCGGCTCGGACGGCTTCACGACCTCCGACGACCTGAACACCGGCGACTACTCCGACGAGACCAAGGCGGCCGGCGAGTCCGACAGCAACGACGGCAAGCTCGACGCGAAAGGCAACTTCAAGCGCAAGATCAAGCTCGACTTCGCCGACCAGCGCCGGCCGGAGCGCGTCGTGTTCGACGCCGAGGTGGCGGACATCTCCCGCGCGACGGTCAACGCGCGCACGAGCGTGATGCTCCACCCCGCCGAGTTCTACGTCGGCCTCAAGCTCGGCTCGGAGCGCTTCGTCGCCGCCGGCTCGCAGCTGCGCGCCGACGTCGCCGCGATCGACCCGAAAGGCGAGCACAAGGCCAACGTGAAGGTGAAGCTCGAGCTCCTCGAGCGCCGCTGGAAGAGCGCCACGCGCGAGTTCGGCGACGGCCGCACCGCCACGTCGAGCAAGCCGGAAGACGAGATCGTCGGCGCGTGCGATGCAGTCACCACCGTCACCACGGGTTCGTGCAACATCCCGGTCCCACGCGCGGGCTACTTCATCCTCCGCGCCACCGCGACCGACTCACGCGGGCACAAGGCGAACGCCAGCACCTCGATTTACGGCACGGAGACCACGCACGCGTCGCAGGCGGCGTGGGCCGCGGACGACCGCCACAACGTGAAGCTCGAGCCGAACAAGAAGTCGTACGACATCGGCGAGACCGCGAAGATCATCCTCCGCAACCCGTTCAAGGACGCGAACGCGCTCATCACCGTCGAGCGCAACGGCGTCCTCTTCCGCAAGGTGGTGCCGATCTCGGGCCCCGTACCGGTGGTCGACATCCCGATCGCCGCGAACCTCTACCCGAACGCGTTCGTCAGCGCGGTCGTGCTGCGCGGCCGCGTGCAGGCGCCGCCTGCCACCGGCACGGACGTGGGCGGCCCCGATTACCGCTACGGGTGGACGGAGATCGTCGTCAACGAGGAGGCGCACCGGCTCAAGGTGAGCGTCTCCTCCACGAAGACCGAGCTCCAGCCCGGCGAGAAGGTCGAGGCCGACGTCGAGGTGAAGGACAAGAACGGCAAGTCCGTCGAGACGTCCCTCACGTTCTACGTCGTCGACGAGGGCGTCCTCGCGCTCACGAGCTACCAGACGCCGGATCCCCTCCCCTCGTTCGTGCAGCGCCGGAAGCTCGGCGTCTTCACGTTCGACAATCGCGAGACGCTCGCGCACATCCTGCCCATGAAGGCGGGCGAGAAGGTCGCCTCTCTCGGCTACGAGTATGCGCTCGCGCGCAATCCCGGGGACTCCTACGACAAGGGCGATGACGGCGGCGACGGCGCCGGGCTCAAGCGCGCCGACTTCCGGACGACCGCCTATTTCGAGGCCGGGCGGAAGACGGACAAGAACGGAAAGGCCCATTTCTCGTTCAAGCTGCCCGACAACCTCACCACGTTCCGCATCATGGCGGTCGCGGCGGGCGCCGACGATCGCTTCGGCTCTGGTGACTCGAAGATCACCACCTTCCGCAAGCTCATGGCGCGCCCGGCGCTGCCGCGGCTCCTCCGCGTCGGCGACCAGGCCGAGGCGAGCGTCATCGTGTCGTCGAAGCCCGACGAGAAGACCCACGACACGTCGCCCATCAACGTGGCGGTGAAGATCTCGGCCCGGAACCTCATCCTGAACGGACCGAACACGAAGAACATCTCCATGCCGCGTGGCGGCCAGGCGGAGGTGCGCTTCCCCATCCGCGCCACCAACGCGGGCGAGGTCACGGTCGGCTTCGACGTGCGCTCCGGCGCCGACGCGGACGTGGTCGAGATCAAGCGCAAGGTCGAGATCCCGGTCTCCATCGAGTCCACCACCGTCTACGGAGAGGCCACGGACGATGCCGCCATCGCGCTGGGCGACCTCACGCAGATGCGCAAGGACTTCGGCGGGCTCGACGTGCGCGTCTCCTCGAGCGCCCTCGCTGGCCTCGGGCTCGTGGTCGATCGCCTGAACGACTACCCGTACGACTGCACGGAGCAGATCGCGAGCCGCATCATGCCGATCGTCACCGCCTACGATCTCTCGAAGGAGTCGGGCGCGAAGGTGATGGGAAATCTCGCCAGCGACGTGAACGCGTCGATCGACGCGGCGCTCGAGACGCTCTTCAAGCGCCAGAGCTACTCCGGCGGCTTCGGCTTCTGGGACAAGGACGAGGCGGTGCCGTGGCTCACCGCATACGCGATGTACGCCATCGGCGGCGCATCGGAGCGGAAGCGCTTCGTCCCGCGCGACGTGCTCGAGCGCGGGCGCGACAGCATGTCCGGCTTCCTCTCGAGCGCGACACGTCGCCTCGCGAAGGCGCCGCCCTCCGAGGACGAGAAGCCGAAGCTCGACGCCGACGCCGGCGCCGATGCGCTCAAGAAGCAGGCCGAGAGGGACGAGAAGGACCAGACCGATCGCGAGCTCGACTTCGTCGCGGCGGCGATGACCGCCGACAGCCTCGTCACCAACGGCTGGCCGAACCCGGCCGCGCTCAACGTCCTCTACGAGGCGCGCGAGCGCCAGCGCCTCTCGGGCCAGGCCCTCCTCCTCCACGCGATGGCGAAGTCGGAGGCGAACCCGCTCCAGGTGAAGAAGCTCCGTGAGGAGATCGAGATGCACGTCCGCGTCGGCGCCAACGTCGCCGAGGTGGAGGAGACGGAGGCCGATCGCTGGGAGCCCGTCCTCGAGTCCCACGTCCGCACGCAGGCGCTCGTCCTCCGCGGGCTCCTCGCCGCGGATCCGAAGCACCCGCTCGCGAGCCGCCTCGCGCGCCGCCTCCTTGCGATGCGCCAGGCGGACGCCGCGTGGCGCACGACGCAGGAAGACGGCTGGGCGCTGATGGCGCTCTCGGACTATCGCAAGTTGCAGGAGGCCTCCGCCGGCGCGCTCGATGCGCGGACGCTGCTCGGCGGCTCGGAGGTCATGCACTCGAAGCTCTCGCGCGGCTCGTTCCGCGAGGACAAGATCTTCATCTCCGCGGAGACGCTCGTGAGCAAGGGCCCGCGGCTCTCCTTCGATATCGACGAAGGCCGCGCCTTCTATTCGGCACAGCTGAAGTACGCCACGGCGCAGCTGCCGAAGAAGCCCGTGGACGAAGGCCTCTTCGTCGCGAAGTACGTGCGCGGCGTGGCCCCGTCGGCGGTGAAGGAGTCGCTCGGGTCGATCCCGAAGACCAGCGCGACCGAGATCACCGCGGGCGAGCTCGTCATCGTCGACCTCCTCTTCGAGACGGCGGAGCCGCGCAACTCCGTCGTCATCGACGATCCGCTCCCCGCGGGCCTCGAGGCGCTCGACTACGACCTCGACACGACGAACCAGTCGGGCGCGGAGGCGATCGCGCGGGCGCAGGCGAAGAACGCGGACAAGCCGATGTTCCTCGGCACCACGTTCCGCACCGCGCCTTCTCACCGCAAGGTGCACGACGATCGCGTGAACACCTTCTTCGATCACATCGAGCCCGGCATGTACCACGTGCGCTATCTCGCGCGCGCCACCGCCATCGGCTCGTTCGTGGTCCCGCCCACGCGCATCGAAGCGATGTACGTCCCCGAGATCTACGGACGCACGGCGGCGACGTCGCTGACCGTGAAGCCGCGCCCCCAGTGACCGGGTGAGCGAGCGTGGGCGTCACGCTCTGCTTCTCCGGTCACGGACCTCCGGGGCATCACGAGCTCGAGGAGAACGAGACCTGGTCGGCGCCGGCCCCGGCGACGCTTCGCTTCACGCTCGTCGCGGGTCGCGTGCTGGTGGAGGGCCGCGGCTCCGCGCCCGAGGTCCTCGGGCTCGACGAGGTCGTTCGGTCCGGGCCGTACGAGCTCTTCATCGGCGACGGCCTCGCGCCAGCGCCCTTCGAGGCCCGATCCACGCGTGAAGCGGAGCTCTTTGCCGCGCTCCACGCTTCGCCCGGCGATCACGATCTCCGCCAGGTCTACGGTGACTGGCTCGAGGAGAGCGGCTACCCGAACGAGGCGGAGGTCCTCGGGATCGAGCGGCAGCGCTGGCGGGCGGATGGACGCCTCGACGTGGTCGAGGATCGGCGGCTCGCGTACCGCCTGCGGCGGGTCTCGAAGCGGTTGCCCCTCGTGTGGCGGCAGGTCGCCACGCGACCTGCGATCCTCGGCTGCGCCGCGCCGGACTGCCCGCGCTCGTGGGATCGACTCGCCCCGAAGGACGCGGGCGTACGCGCGTGCGGGGTGTGCCAGGCGGACGTTCGCTTCGCGGCGACGGAGGCCGGCGCCGCGTGGCAGCGGCACATCGGGCGTCATGTCGCGCTCGACGTGGCCCAGCGACGCTCGCTCCGCCCCATCGCGGGGCCGCCGGCATCAGCCGCGCCGCTCCTTGGCAGCCCGTTCTTCGCGCGACCCGATCCTGCCATGTCGATCGGCGCCGCGATCGAGCGGCTCGACCTGCGAAGCCCCCCGCCGAACGCAAAGATGCCGGTCGCGATCGTCCCCGGCGCCGGGCATCTCCTCCGGAGCGCGTTTCTCCGCCACCGGCGAGACCTCGGGGCGGCCGACGACGCCGAATTCTCCTGGGCGGTGAACAACGACTGCCGGGAGCTGCGCCTCGCGTTCGACGGAGGCGGAGCCGACATCGAGGCCTGGCTCGCGGCGCACTTCGGCGAGCCCCGCCTCGCGGGTGGCTGGCGCATTTACGGCCAGTGGCTGCTCCGCCCGCGCGGCGAGGCGTGCTCGCTGTGGTGGTACGAGCGGCTGCCGAACTGGGCGCTCGCGGAGGATCCGGCGATCGCGCTCGAGTTCCTCCGCTTGCTCGTCGCCTTCTTGCGCACGAGTCCCGACTTCGAGCGGATCAAGGAGGTCGCCTCCCGGCCACCGACGGGCTCGGGGATCACGGTCACGGGCGAGCTCGATGACCGGTTCTACCTCGATCTCGCGCCGACGATCGACGCGCCCGACCTCGCCGCGGTCCTCGAGATCGGAGCGCCCGCGAGCTGGGACGATCCCTACGAGGTCCATTGGCCGATCCACGGCCGTGGAAAGCGCGCCGTCTTCGGACAGTGGCGCGTGGAGGCCTGGCTCGCGGAGAAGCCGAAAGATGTCGCCGCGCTCACGCGTCGGGACCAGGTCATCGGCCTCTGCATCGAACGAGCGTGAGCTAACATCGCGGGATGGGGCTCATCCTCGTCGCGCATCATCCGGAGCACGGCCAGCGGCGCTTCGAGATCACCGAAGCGGCGAACGTCGGCAGCAGCCCCAGCAGCGACCTCATGCTCGAGCGCCCCGTCGCTGGGCATCACGCGCGCTTCCTCCATCGCGACGGGCGCCTCATCGTGGTCGATCTCCACACCGCGCTCGGTACGTACGTCGATGGCCGGCGCATCGTCCAGGCCACCATCGTTCGGGAGGGCCAGGAGGTCTCGGTCGGCGACTGGACGATCCGCACCGACGAGCTCCTGCCGACCGCGCCCGCGTTTCGTCCGCGGAGCCCGCGGGAGGCCGAGCTCCTCGGCGCGCTCCAGGCCAATCCCGCGGACGATGCGCTTCGCCAGGTCTACGGCGACTGGCTCGAGGAGAACGGGCACCCGCAGGAGGCGGAGGTCCTCTCGCTGGAGCGCGAGATCCGCGATGGTGAGGACCGTATCGACAGCGCGGAGCTCGGACGCCTCGGCTATCGCCTGCGTGTCGTCGCGGAGACGGTGCCCTTCGGCTGGCGCGCGATCGTCACACGACCGCGCGTCGAGAACTGCCACCGGCCCGAGGTCTGCCCGCGGACGTGGGATCGGCTGACGCCCGGACCATCGGTCCTGCTCCGTCATTGCGGCGCGTGCCAGAAGCCAGTGCACCTCACCGACTCCATGAACGTCGCTCGGCGCTGCGTGAGCCAGAACGAGCGGGTCGCGGTGGACCTCGCGCTGCAGCGCTACCCGCGCGACCTCGAGGTCGCCCTCGCGCGTGTACCGGAGGAGCCGGTGCCGGTCGAGCACGGCGTGACCGCCTTGCCCTTCTTCGCACACGACGAGCCGCCCCGCGCCATGGGCGCGCTCCTTCAGAGCTTGAACATCGTACCGCCCGAGCACCTCGGCCACGGCAACGACATGGGCTTTTACACCCTCCCTCAGCGCGACGAAGACGAGAGTCGCCAACCCTCGGCCGTCATCCGCTATCTGTCGGCCCGGTATCGCTGGGACATGTATCACGACCGTCCGAAGAGCCGCTTTTCGCAGATCGAGGGCACGGGATGCGACCGATTCTCGATCTGCTTCACCGCGGACGGCGACCTCGTCGAGAACTGGCTACACACGCGCTTCGGGGCCGGACGCCCTGCGATCCAGCCGGTGCTCTACGAAGGGGGCAGTCCGTCCCCGCATCGGATCTACGGCGGGCACTGGCTCTATCGAGAGAGCACGGACGGCGGCTGCATCCTCTCCTGGGAGGACCAGCTTCCGGACTGGGCGCTCGCGCCTACCGACAAGAGCGCGGCGCTGCGCTACCTGAACGAGCTCACGAAGCTGCTCCGCCGGCCCGAATGCACCCATGACGCGATCAAGGAATACGGCTCCCGTCCGCCCGCGCGCTCGGGCCTCGTGGTGACGGGGCCGCTCAATCGAAATGACTTCTGGCTCAAGCTCGAGCCCGCGCTCGGCGCCCTCGAGCTCGCGCACGCGCTCGAGGTCGACGGGCCCATCGGTGAGAGCAGCGACACGCACATGTCGACCTGGACCATCCGGGAGCGAAATCCGAAGTCGAGGCTCGGATATCCTCGTTACGGCCACTGGGTCATCGAGGCATATCTGGACGGGTGGCCGTCCGGTGCCGACCTCGAGAATCACTACGCGGCGAAGGAGCTCGGCGAGAAGGACCGCGTGGTCAGTCTGGTCATCAAGCCATTCGAGCCGTGATCACTTGTTCGCGACCTTCACGATGGACGACGGACGAAGCTGCACTGTGAGTGGGCGCAGCGCGTCCGGCGCATCGACGATCTTCACCTTCGCCATCGCCTCGTGCTCCTCGTCTTCGGGCGGGCCGAGGCGCGCCACGTCGAAGCCGGGCGCCACGCGAAGCACCTCCGGCACGGGCGGATAGTTGTCGGTGCGAACGTCGTCGTGGAGCATGCCATCGGGGGTCGTGAAGCTCCGGACGCGACGCACCCGATAACCCGGAATCCCGAAGACGGTGCGGCGGGCCTCGTCGGGCCCGACCGTCGCGTCGCGCTCGAGCGTGCGGGTGAACGGCACGCGGTCGAGGATCTCGCTCGTGAGCTCCACGGGCATGAAGGTCTTGCCCTCGATCGCCACGTCGAGGTTCCCGTTCGAGGCGCGCGCCCGAATGATGACCTCGTCCGCGAGCGTGTTCGCGAGCTTCAGATCGAGCTTCGGATACGACACCGTCGCGTCGAAGCCGACGCGGATGTACGCGCTCGGCCGCGAGTGCGCGATGCGGGTCTTGATCTCGAGCGCCGCGAGGAGCGCCGCGGCGTAGAGGGTCGAGGCGACCTGACACGCGCCGCCGCCCGTGCCCTCGGCGATGAGGCCGTCGCGCAAGACGACCGCCTTCGCATATCCGAACGAGGCGGTCCGCTCGCCCACCGCATCGTTGAACGAGAAGACGGCGCCGGGCGCGAGCTTCTTGCCGTCGATGGCCTCCGCTGCGAGCTGCACGTTCGACGCGCGTGCCTTGTGCTCGGTGTCGGTGGAGTAGCTCGTGTGGAACTGCCCCAGCATGACGGGTCGGGCCAGCTCGTCCGACCGGGCCGCGCGCGTGACGAGCAGACCGAGGCCTGCCCCGAGGAACGCGCGTCGCTTCACCTGTCGCCTCGCGCAGCGGTCGCGATGACGAGGCACGCCTTCGCGGCCTGCACGTGATAGCCAATTCCGAAGGGTAGCGCGCCCACCGCGCGATGCTCGAGGGCATTCTTGAGGTCCTCCTGGGCGCGGTCCGCATACGCCGGCGGGGGCGGCTCGTACGCGCCGTGGAAGCGCATCGCCCACTTCGCGTCGAAATGCTTGATGGGAATTCCGGTGTCGTCCTGGACGATGGTCGCGCTCTCGTCGAGGAGCGTCTGGCGCAGGTACGAAAAGCGGGATTCGCCGAGGAGATACATTCCCGCTTTGACGAGCGTCGTATACGGCGCGAGACCGTGGATGTCTGCCACGAGCTGCGTCCGGTCCTTGAGGCCCGTATTCGCGAGATCCGCGGCCACGTAGTCGATGCGCCGCGGCTCTCCCGCCTTGTTCGTCCAGTCGACGCGCCCGCCGTGAACGGCGGTGATCTTCCCGCCCATCCGGACGATCGTGCCGACGATGGCCGGCAGCACGCCCGACCGCGAGAAGTCGGAGGCCATCTCCTGGGTGCGGAAGAAGCCGAGGCGATGCAGATCTGCCTGCGAAGCGCCGAGGCGGGCGAAGTACCCCGCTGCCGGCGGCTGGCTCGGATCGGGGAGCGCGCCGAGGCCCTCGAGTCCGATCATGAAGACGCGCTTCACGTGCCCGAAGAGCGCGATGGCGTGAAGCGCGTCCGGGCCGGCGAAGGGATAGAGGAGCGGACGATCCGCGGGCACTCGCGACGCGAGCTCCTTCGCCGACCAGTCCTCCATCGCCTTGATGCGCGCAGCGGAGGCGCCCCAGCGGTCGGTCTCCGTCTGCGCGTAGCTGCGCCACTCCGCGCTCGCCTCGAAGGCCTTCGGCGGATCGAGCCCGGCGAGCCATCGCGCCTGCGCGTTCGGCTCGACCGCTTCGTCGGCGCGCGCGGCCAACGGCCACAGGAACCCGCCGATCAGCGCTGGTCGTCGTCCGAGCCGCACCTCGGGGTTCTTCCACAGCCCGCGCGGCGCCGCTAGCCGTCTCCGACTACAATGAGCCCAGGCTTCGGCATGCGCTGGGATCTCGGGTGGCTCGTCGTTCTCATCCTCTCCGGGCTCGCCTTCGCGGGTGGCTGCGCGCGTCACAAGACGGCCCGCCGCCCGGTCCAGATGGTGGCGATGCCGCCGTCCGAGCCGCCCCACGCGCGGTCGACCGTCCCCGTCGGCGGCGCGGCGTCGTTCGAGGCCGACCACCTCGTGTCGTGCGAGGCGGAGCCACCGGGCCTCGTGCGCGCGTACGCCACCGAGGACTCGCTCGTCGTCCTCGGCGAGGCCGCCGGACGAACGACCCTGCGCCTTCGCCTCGCGTCGGGCGACGAGTTCCTCCTCGACATGGACGTCACCAACGATCCGATCGCCTACCGCGTGCTAACGCTCGGCGAGCAGCTCGCTATTCCGCTCGAAGGCGTGAGAGAGGTCCTGCCCGTCTCCGCCTGCGTGAAGACGACGAAGAACGCCGACGCGACGCAGCTCTTCGTCCGCGGCGACACGCCATGCACCGTGCTGGTCGGCCTGACGATGAGCGACGGCACGACGAAGACGACGGAGATCGTCGTGGTCGGCGGCGAGCGCCTGCTCTGACGTACGAGCGCGACCGGTCGAGCACGCCGGAGGCTCAGTCGAGATCGAGAAACGGGCCCACCGGGACGATCCGGGATGGGTTGATCGTGGTCTGGCTCCAGTAATAGTGAATCTTGATCTCGTCGAGCCGGCAGATCCGCTTGACGGGCTCCATCGCGTACACGTCGCGGACGAAGCGCCAGATATTTGGATAATCCTGGATGCGACGCACGTTGCACTTGAAGTGCGAGTAGTAGACGAGGTCGAAGCGCAGGGACGTGGTGAAGAACGCGACGTCCGCCTCCGTGAACGTGTCGCCGCAGAGCCAGCGCTGGGAGCCGAGGACCTGCTCCATGCGGTCGAGCGTGGTGAAGACGTCGCGCACCGCCTCGTCGTAGGCGTCTTGCTTGCCGGCGAAGCCCGCGCGGTAAACGCCATTGTTGAACGTGTCGTAGATCTCGTCGAGGCGCGAGTCGATCTGGAGGCGGAGCTCCGTGGGCGCGAGGCTCGGGCCCTCCGCCACGCTGTCGAACACGGTATCGAAGATACGCATCACGTCGCGTGACTCGTTGTTGACGATCGTCTTCTTCTTCTTGTCCCAGAGCACGGGGACGGTGACGCGACCCGTGTAGCGTGGGTCGGCCTGCAGGTAGACGTCACGAAGGTAGGGTGCGTGGAAGAGCGGATCCTCCTCGCCATCGCCCCCGAAGGACCAGCCCTCGTCGCTCATGCGCGGGTCCACGACCGTCATCTCGACGGCGTGCTCCAGACGCCGGAGCGCGCGCACGATCATCGTGCGATGCGCCCACGGGCACGCGTAGCTCACGTACAGGTGATACCGATCCAGCTCGACGTCCTCCGGCGCCACCAGGTTCCGGAATACGGTCTTCGGCCGCTGGAAGGCGCCGCGCTTGTCGGGGTCGTACCAGCCCTTCTCCCATTTACCGTCGATCAGCTGACCCATGTTTGACTCCGTGAGATCTAGCGCGAAATCCTGAGGCGCAGCGCATTGCCGATGACACACGTCGAGCTCATGCTCATCGCTGCCGCTGCGATCATCGGGTGGAGGACGCCGGTCGCGGCCAGCGGAATGGCCGCGATGTTGTAGGCGAACGCGAGAAACAGGTTCTGGCGAATGTTGCGCGAGGTGTCGCGGCCGAGGTCGACGGCGCGGGCGATGGCGTGAAGATCGCCTTTCACCAGGGTGACGCCCGCGCTCGCGATCGCGACATCCGTGCCGTTGCCCATCGCGATGCCGACCTGGGCGCGGGCGAGCGCGGGCGCGTCGTTGATGCCGTCACCGGCCATCGCCACGACCGCGCCTTCCTTCTCGAGACGCGCCACCGTCTCCGCCTTCTCGTCGGGCGAGGCGCCCGCGATGACGGTGTCGATCCCGAGATCGCGTGCGACCGCCTCCGCCGTGGTCCGCGCGTCGCCGCTCAGCATGACGACGCGGAGGCCGCGCGAGTGCAGCTCGGTGATGGCCTCCTTCGCGTTCGCCTTCGGGGTATCGCCGATCGTGATGTACCCCGCATATTTCCCGTCGAGGGCGAGGAACGTCACGGTGTGGCCCTCGCGACGATGTGCCTCGACGTCGGGCACCGGCACGCCGACGTGCTCCGCCGTGCCGAGCCGGAGCGCGCCCGCCACGATCCCTCGGCCGCGGACCGTCTCCACCTTCGGATTGGCCACTTCGGCGCGCGGGCCGAGGTGGCGAACGATGGCGCGGGCGAGCGGGTGGTCGCTCCGCTTCTCCGCCGCCGCGACCAGATCGAGGAGCGCCTCGCGATCGACGTCCGGCGCGATCTCCATCGCATGGACGCGCGGGTTGCCCTCCGTGAGGGTGCCCGTCTTGTCGATCACCACCGTCGTGACGCGCGCGAGCGCGGCGAGCGCGTCCGCGTTCTTGACGAGGATGCCACCGCGCGCGCCGCGGCCGCTCGCGACCATGATCGACATCGGCGTGGCGAGGCCGAGCGCGCAGGGACACGCGATGACGAGCACCGCCACCGCGTTCGAGAGCGAGTGCGTGATCGTGAACGTGACCAGCGACACGACCACCACGAACGGCACGAAGACGGCGCTCACGCGGTCGACGAGGGCCTGAACGCGAGCGCGCGACCGGGCCGCGGTGGAGACGAGGGACGCGATCTGCGCCAGCGTGCTGCGCGCGCCGACGCGATCGACACGAACCCGGAGCGCGCCGTCCGCGTTGAGGGTCCCGCCCGTGACGCGCACGCCCGGGGCCTTCTCGACGGGGAGCGACTCACCCGTGAGCATCGACTCGTCGACGGCGGACTCGCCCTCGACGACGACGCCATCGGCCGGGATGCGCTCGCCGGCCCGAACGCGCACGTGATCGCCGACGCGAAGGGTGTCGATCGGCACGTCTCGCTCCGTGTTTCCGGCCTCGATCCGGCGGGCCGTCTTGGGGGCCAGCGCCAGCAGAGCGCGGATCGCGCCCGTGGTCGCGCCGCGCGCGCGGAGCTCGAGCACCTGGCCGAGGAGCACGAGGGTCGTCACCATGGCCGCGACCTCGAAGTAGCGATGATGCTCGTCGACGCGAACGGTCGCGACCACGCTCGTCACGAAGGCGGCCCCGGTGCCGAGGGCGATGAGGGTGAACATGTTCGGCGAGAGCGCGGGGATCGACCGCGCTCCGCGCGCGAAGAACGGCGCGCCGCCCCAGAGCACCACCGGTGTGGCGAGACCGAGCTCGATCCAGCCCTGGCTCGCGACCGTCATCCCGCTCATCGTGAGGACGAAGAGCGGCAGCGTGAGGAGGGCGCAGACGATGAGCCGGCGTTGGAAATCGACGAGCTCGGGATCCGGCCCCGCGTCGGCGGTGAGCTCCTTCGGCTCGAGCGCCATTCCGCATTTCGGGCACGCGCCGGGACCGATCTGGACGATCTCCGGATCCATCGGACACGTGTACTCGGCGCTCTTCTGCGCCTCCGTCGGCTCCTCCGCCGGCGCCGGCGCGAGGTACTTCGCCGGGTCGGCCTCGAATTTCGCTTTGCACTTCGGATTGCAGAAGAAGTAGGTGCGCCCGTCGTGGTCGAGGACGTTCTTCGCCGTCGTGGGATTCACCTTCATCCCGCAGACGAGGTCGAGCGCGGTCTTGGGGTCGGCTTGCATGGTCTCGGCGTGCTGACGCACGACGGGCATGACCATTACACCCGGCAGCTGCAGTCCGCACAGCCGTGCTTCGCGCAGGATTTGCACGTCGTCAGGACCGCGTCGCGCAGCGCCTTGCGCGCTCGATGCAGCCGGACCGTCGCATTGTTCGCGGTGATCCCGGCCTCCGCCGCGACCTCCGCGAGCGGCTGCTCCTCGACGTCCACGCGCTCGAGGATCTCCGCGTACTCGGGCTTGAGCGACTTCGCGAGGGCCCGGACGCACTGGCAGGCCCGTGCCCGGTCGTCCGCCGCGGGCTCGGGCGACACCTCGGACGCGTCCGCGGCCATGACCTCGAGCGCGCGTCCGGCCGTGCCGCGCCTCCGGTAGTGATCGACGATGGCGTTTCGCAACGTCCGGAACATCCAGGCCACCGAGCTCTCGTCGTCGCAGACGTCCGCCTCGACCCCCCGCAGGAACGCGCTCTGCAGGATCTCCTCCGCGGTCGCGTCGCTGTCCACGCGTGCGCGGACGAAGCGAAAGAGATCGGAGCGCTGCGCCAGAACCGAGGTCAGGTCGAGGGACACGTTTTCAGTGTAATGACGGACCAGGTCGCGCGTCAGCACGCGCATGGATTATACCGGCCGCGACATGCGTTTCCTCATGCTCTTGCTCGGGCTCGCGGCCTGCTCGCCCGCGCCCGCGCCCGTCGCGAGTAGCCCGCAGGACCCTTCGAACCCGAACGCGGCCGAGGGCGTCGACCCCGTCGCCGCCGTGCGCACCGTCGCGACCTCGCCGGCCGCGAGCGCGACCGCATACACGTGTCCGATGCATCCGGAGGTGACCTCCCCGCAGCCCGGACACTGCCCCAAGTGCGGGATGAACCTGGTGCCGAAGAAATGAGATACGGCCTCGTCGCAGGTGCCGCGCTGCTCCTTGGCTGCGCTTCGACGTCTCCGTCGGACGCGGTGAAGGACGTGAGCGCCAGCGTGAGCGCGCGAATCGGGCACGACCTCCGCTGGGACCGCAACACGAAGGAGGACGACGAGGCTCGGCGCGCCGTCGATCGCTTGCTCGCGAGCGAGCTCACGGTGGACGGCGCGGTTCAGGTCGCGCTCCTCTCCTCGCCGCGCGTGCGCATGCACCTCGAGGAGCTCGCGATCGGCCAGGCCGACCTCGTCCAGGCGGGGCTGTTGTCGAATCCCACCTTCGGGATCGGGATCACGGCGTGGGAACACGAGCACATCGACCCGAACCTCTTCGCGAGCGTCGAGCAGAGCTTCCTCGACGTGATCACGCTCCCGATGAAGAAGCGCGTCGCCGCCACCGAGCTCGAGGCCCGAAAGCTAGAGGTGGCCTTCGAGGTGATCGACGTCGCCGCCAGCGTGCGCAGCGCCTATTACCGCGCCCAGGCGGCGGAGCAGACGGCCGCCATGCGCACGCTGCTCAACGAGGCGGCCCAGACCTCCGCCGAGCTCGCCAGGCATCAGGCCGAGGCGGGGAACATGAACGACCTCGCGCTGAGCTCCGAGCTCGCGCTCGCCGCGGAGCAGAGCCTCGAGCTCCGCCGCGCCATGACGGAGGCGGCCACCGCGCGCGTCGATCTCGACAAGGAGATGGGCGTCTGGGGCACCCGCACGAGCTGG
>JAXLYU010000007.1:0-771540 GCA_046351255.1 Labilithrix sp. | reverse complement strand
GCGAGTCCGTGTACGTCACGCTCGCGCCGCCGTACGACACGAGCGAGGTCCGCGCGCGGGCGATCGCGAACCAGATCGACGACATCCTCGCGCGCACGGGCAAGCGAAAGGTGAACCTCATCGGCCACTCGCAGGGCGGCCTCGACGCGCGCGTCCTCGCGTCGCCGCACGGCCTCGGCTACGGCGATCGCATCGCGTCGATCACGACGGTGGCGACGCCGCATCGCGGCAGCGCGGTCGCGGACGCGCTCCTCGACGCGGTGGACGTGCTCCCCGAGGGGCCCGTCGACGAGGTGCTCGACGGCGCGCTGAAGCTGCTCGAGGTGACGGCGTACGAGCTGAAGACCGACGTTCACCTGCGCGCGCAGGGCACGCAGCTCACCGAGAAGTACATGCGCGAGGTCTTCAACCCGAAGTACACGAACGATCCGCGCGTCACGTACAAGAGCTACGCGGGCCGGACGAACCTCCGTACGGGCGTCCTCGACTGCAACGACACCACGTACCCGAACGATCCGTTCGACGTGCGGATGTCCCAGCCCATGCTGACGCCGCTCGCCGCGTTCCTGGAGGAGGGCCTCGCGCTGAAGGTGAACGACGGGCTCGTCACGGTGGACAGCGCGAAGTGGGGCACGTTCGAGGAGTGCGTCGCGGCCGATCACCTCCAGGAGGTCGGCCAGCTCGGACCGTTCACGGGCGGCTTCGACTCGGTGGGGCTCTTCACGCGGATCGTGAAACGGATCCGCAAAGCGGGTATGTGACCCGCGCGTGAACACGATCATCGTCTCGGCGGGCGTCATCATCGAGAAGGGCGCCGTCCTTCTCTCGCGACGAAAGAAGGGGACGCACCTCGCGGATCGCTGGGAGTTTCCGGGCGGAAAGGTCGAGGCGGGCGAGGATCCGCGCGCCGCGCTCGTGCGTGAGCTCGACGAGGAGCTCGGCATCCAGGTCGTCGTCGGCGACATCGCAGACGTCACCTTCCACCGCTACGAGGACGCGGGCAAAGCGGTGCTGCTCCTCTTCTTCTTCGCGATGCGGAGGCCGGGCTCGCCGGAGCCCCGCGCGGTGGACGTGGCGGAGGTGAAGTGGGCGGGGGCGGGAGACCTGGACCCCGCGGAGTTTCCTCCCGCGGACGTCGCGATTTTGGAGAAGGTCCGCCGGCTCGTCGTCTAGCCTTCGGCCATGGTGCGCTGGGTGGGTCTCGCGTTCTTGATCGCGGCGTGCGCGCGCTCGGAGAGTCCGACGCCCGTGCAGAACCCGCCGCCTCCACCGAAGCCGGCCGAGCCGCTCTTGCCGGTGGCCGGGCAGGGGACGCTCGCGCCTTCGCTGATGAAGGTGCTGAACCCGCACGAGAAGATGGGCGATCAGATCGCGGACGTCGAGGGCTGCGCGAGCTGCCACTCCGACGTCGCGCCGCAATGGCGGAAGAGCGCGCATGCCTTCGCGTCGTTCAACAACCCGGTCTATCGCGTGGGGGTGGAGAAGATCCGTCACGATCGCGACCGGCAGACGTCGCAGTTCTGCGGCGGCTGCCACGACATCGCGCTCATGGTCGACGGCGCGATGCTCGGCGAAATCGAGCCGACGGACCTGCGCGCCCACGCCGGCGTGACCTGCAACACGTGCCACGGCATCGCGAACGCGCGCGCGGACGGCAACGGCAGCTATGATCTCGATCTGTCGCCCGTGCCGATCCCGAAGGAAGGCGACGCGGCGAGCAGCGAGGCGCATCGCAAGCGGGTCGGCCAGACGGCGCTTCGCACCGCCGCGATGTGCTCGACGTGTCACAAGGCGTTCCTCGATCCGTCGACGGGCAACGCGGCGCATCTCGTCGGGCAGGACGACGCGACGCCGTGGGCTCGCTCGCCCTTCGCGGGCTCGGACGCGGCACGCATCGACGACGAGGTCGCGCAGCAGGAGTGCCGGAGCTGCCACATGCCGCGCGTCCCGGCGGTGAACGGCGATCCGGGCGCGAAGAAGGGCACGGTCGCCTCGCACTACTTCCTCGGCGCGCACACGTGGCTCGCGTCGATGCAGAACGATCCCGAGCTCGTGGAGCGCGTGCAGACGTTCATGCAGAAGCGCGTGTCGCTCGACATCGGGGGCACGCGCCCCGCGGAGCTCGCGCCGGGGCAGTCCGTCACGATCGACGTGGTGGTGCGGAACCTCGACGTCGGCCATCGCTTCCCCGGCGGCGTGATGGACGCGCAGGACACGTGGATTGAGGTCGTCGTCGAGGACGCGCAGGGCAAGCGCGTCGCGGACGCGGGCTTCGACGACGACAGCCGCCACGTGCTCACGTCGTACATGGCGCATCAGGACGGCACGCGCGCGCTCGTCCGCGAGACGCACGAGTTCCGCGCCGGCGTGTGGAATCACACGATCGCGCCGCGCGACGCGGCGGTCGTCGGCTACTCGCTCGACGTCCCCGAGGGCGCGAAGCTGCCGCTGAAGGCGACGGCGCGCCTCCGGCATCGCTCGCGCGGGACGGCGCTGCAGAAGGTCGCTTGCGACGACTACCGGAGCCCGCGCGGGCAGGAGTTCGGCAAGGTCGGCCTGGCGAAGGTCGCGCGCGCCATCGACGCTTGCAAGCCGCAGCCGATCACGGTGCTCGGCGTGGCGACGGCCTCGCTCGGTCAGCGGCGCGAGGAGTCGCGTCACGAAGCGTACGCGCGCAACGTGGCCTACGGCCTCGGGCTCTCGCACGCGCTGCAGGAGCGCCTCGACGAAGCGCGACTCCCCTACATGGCGGCGCTCGAGCTCGCGGAGACGCCACGCGAGCAGGCGATCGCCCTCGGCGGGCTCGCGCTCGTCGCGTCGCGGCAAGGCCGCGTGGACGAGACGTTCGGCCTCGCCGCGCGCGCAGACGCGCTCGTCGGCGTCACGCCCGCGATGCAGCACGCACGCGCGGAGGTGCTCGCATCGACGTGGCGCCTCCAGGAAGCCGCGCCGCTCTTCCTCGACGTGGCGAGGCGAGCGCCCCGGGACGACAGCGCGTGGGCGGCGGCGGCGATGACCTTCGGCGGCGCGGGTGATCCCGCGAGCGCGCTGGACGCGGCGAGGAGCGGCCTCGCGCTCCAGCCTCGCGACGGAGACATGCTCCGCATCCAGAGCCTCGCCATTCCGGGCTCCGCCCCCGCGCAGGAGGCGTTCCTCGATCGCCGCACGCCCGACGACGCGCCGGGCATCCGCGGCAAGTGCTCGAAGAACGTCCGTGGCTGCGCGAACGAGCGTGTGCCCGCCCACACGCACGTCATGCGGCAGCCCGGAACCAACTGAGGGCGTCGGCCACGGCGTCCTCGATCGGACGCTGCGGCAGCCCGAGCTCGCGCACCGCTTTGGTGCAGTCTGCACGTAGCCCGAGGCGCGCGATGCGCACCGCCTCTGGCGTGAAGAGGGGCGCGCGACGCGAGACCGTGTCCGCCCATGCGCGCGCGAGCCCACCCGCGAGCTCCGCCGCCGCGAACGGCGCGACGACGATCGGCTTCCTCTTGCCCGCCGCCCGGAGCGCCATGCGCGCGATGTCGCTCATCCAGAGATCGCGGTGCCCGAGGAGGTAGGTCTCGCCGCGGACGCCACGCTCTGCGGCGAGGACGTGGCCCTCGGCGCAGTCGCGCACGTCGATGAAGTTGGTCATCGTCGGGGCGGCGAGGACGATGGGCATGGTGAGCGCGGAGAGGAGGAGCCTTCCGGTGGGCGTGGGCCCGACGTCGCCCGGGCCGATCGGGCCACAGGGCGCGACGATGACGACGTCCTGCGTCCTCGCGGCCGCGAGCGCGAGCTCGTGGGCCTCGTTCTTCGAGGCGGAGTATGGATCGCCGGTCCAGCCAAGCGCGAACGGCGACTCCTCCGTCGCGCGGCGGTGCATGCCCTGGCCGCCGAAGCGCGCGATGGACGAGGTGTGGACGACGCGGCGAACGCCCGCCTCCCGCGCCGTCTCGAGGACGATGCGTGTGCCTTCCACGTTCACGTGGCGCATGCGGCGGCCGCGGTCGTGGGTCCAGAGGGCGTAGATCGCGGCGAGATGGAACACGACGTCGCGCCCGCGCATGGCGCGCGTCATCGCGTCGCGATCCGTGATGTCGCCCGCGAAGCGCTCGGCGTCGACGCCGTCGAGCGCGCGGAGATCCTCGCCCGGGAGGTGGAGCGCGCGCACGTCCGCGCCGCGCGAGAGGAGCGTGCGGACCACGTTCGAGCCGATGAAGCCCGCGGCGCCGGTGACGAGCGCGCGCATCACGGCCGCGCGAGCGCGAAGTAGAGCCAGAGGTGATCGCGGCCGCCGGTCTGGAGGTAGGCCTGGCCGAGCCAGACGCCTGGCTCGAGCTCGCGGATCTCGTCCTTGATGCTGCGGATCACGGGCGGGTTGCCGGGCCGGTCGTAGTCGAGCTGGAGGGCGTCGAAGTCGCCGGCGCGGGACCTGGCGATGAAGGTCTCGAAGCGAAAGAGGCGGAGGCGATCGGAGAGGACGCGGTTGATGCCGTCACCGCGGGCGGGGTCGCCGCGGAAGCTCTTGCCGCGCCACGGGAAGGGTGAGGAGCCGGCGAAGGCGCGGAGAGCGCCCTGGGCAACGGGGTGGCCATCGAGCATGGGCCAGGCGAGCATGCGGCCGCGGAGGTCGCCGTCGACGTCGGTGAGGCGCGGCGTCTTCGCGCGGGCGTACCGGTCGCGGAGCTCGCTGACGGGGAGCTCGAGGAGGTAGTCGAGGGTGGCGAGGCGGCCTTCGGCGGGGGATGCGAGATCGTCGAGGAGACTGACGGCGGCGGCCATGGGGCGATCCTTTCACATACGGCGTCGTATGTGACCTTGATCTTCCACATACGGTCCCGTATGTCAAATGGGTGCCGGCGAAAAAGAAGGCCGCGGCGAAGCGGACGCTCCGAACGGAGACGATGGAGCAGACGCGGGCCGCGCTCGTTGCGGCGGCGGAGTCGCTCTTCGCGGAGGAGGGGCTCGACGCGAGCCTCGACGCGATCTGCGAGCGAGCGGGCTACACGCGGGGGGCGTTCTACGTGCACTTCGCGGATCGCGACGCGCTCCTCGTGGCGGTGATGGAGACGGTGGGCGCGCGCTTCCTCGCGCAGATGTTCGCTTCGCCCGCGCCCGCGCCGGGCGGCGGCGGAGCGCTGGCGAGCGCGGCGGCGCGCTTCGTCGGCGCGGTCGAGGGGGGGAGCTACCCGCTGATGAGCGCGGAGTCCTCGAAGACTCGGATCCGCTTCCACCAGCTCCTGGACGCGTGCGCCCGATCGCCCAAGATCCGCGCGCAGTACCGCGGCCTCGTCGAGGCGAGCATCGAGCACGTGGCGTCGCTCGCGCTCCTCGATCGCATGAGCGGGGCGCTGCGGCCCGATCTCGACCCGACCGCCCTCGGCAAGCTCATGCTTGCGACCATCATCGGGGCGCAGACGATGGCGGAGCTGGGCGTCCTCGTCGACGCGGGCGCGCTCGCGAAGACGATGCTCGCGAGCCTGTCGCGTTCGAAGTAGTAGTATCCGCCGCCGTGCGGACCCTGCTCGCTCTCGCGCTCGCCTCTCTGGCGGCGCTCGCGCTCGTTCTCGCGCCTGGCGACGCGTTCGCGCAGGCCGATCAGCAGGGCGCCGAGGCCAACACCGTCGTTCCGCCGCGGCTCTCGACGGACTCGCCCGCGCGCTACCCCGCGAGCGTCCCCGCGCGCGCGGAGAACGTGTCCGTCGAGCTGATCCTCGACATCGACGCGAACGGCGCGGTCGTGAAGAGCTCCGTCGCCAAGTCGGGCGGCCCCGGCTTCGACGAGGCCGCGCTCGAAGCGGCGAAGGGCCTCGTCTTCCAGCCCGCGACGCGCGGGACGCGCCCCATCGCGTCGCGCATCCGCTTCCCGTACAACTTCCCGCCGCCGCCAGCGCGGCTCACGGGTCGCATCGCCCGTCGCATCACCGACACGCCCATCGCGGGCGCCACCGTCCGCATCCGCGACGCGGCCGGCAACGAGCGCAGCGCGACCACGAAGGCAGACGGCACGTTCGAGTTCGACAACCTCCCCGCCGGCAAGACGCACATCCATGTCGAGTCCGCGCGAAACGCGCCCGAGGACGACGATCAGGAGCTCACCGTCGGCGAGGAGACCAACATCACGATTCGTCCCGCGCCGCTGCCGGAGACGCCGCCTCCTCCTCCGCCGCCGGGCACGGAGCCAGAAGAGCCGATCCAGGAGGTGCGCGTGAAGGGCGAGCGCCCGCCGCGCGAGGTCACGAAGCGCACCATCTCGCGCGCGGAGATCTTCTCCTCGCCCGGCACGAATGGTGACGCGCTCAAGGCGGTGCAGAACCTCCCCGGCGTCGCGCGCCCGCCGCCGTTCGGCGGTCAGCTCATCGTGCGCGGGTCGGCGCCGCAGGACACGCAGACGTTCATCGACGGCACCAACGTGCCGATCATCTATCACTTCGGCGGTCTCAGCTCGGTCGTGCCGAGCGAGATGATCGAGAAGCTCGACTTCTATCCCGGCAACTTCGGCGCTCAGTTCGGCCGCGGGATGGGCGGCGTCATCGACGTCGGCCTCCGCGACCCGAACGCGGACGGGAAGTTTCACGGCATCTTCCAGTACGACTCCATCGACGTACGCCTCGTGCTCCAGCGCGCGATCGGCAAGGGCTGGAGCTTCTCCGCGAGCGGCCGGCGCTCGTACTTCGATGTCTGGCTCAAGCTCTTCGCGGGCGACGAGATCACGAGCGCGCCTCGTTACATCGATTACCAGCTCATGGTCCGGAAGGAGTTCAATCCGGATCACGACTTCCGCCTGACGCTCTTCGGCTCCGACGACCGCGTCGAGATCTTCGGGAAGGGCACGAGCGGCGGTGACTTCCTCCTCGGCGGCAACATCAACGCCGTCATCTCGTTCTGGCGCGCGCAGGCCCGATACCAGAACAAGTTCGGCAACACGCGCATCTCCGCGGTGGCCGCCGTCGGCCAGGACTCGATCACGTTCGGCTTCGGCGAGGACTACCTCGTGATCGACGCGAAGCCGATCTCGGGCCGCGCCGAGATCTCGCAGCGCCTGATCCGCCAGCTCACCGTGAACGCCGGCATCGACGTCATCGACACGCCGTACGAGGTGACCGCGCGCTTCCCTCCACCGGAGCGCCCGGGCGCGCCGGGCGGCGGTATCGGCGCGCCGGCGCTGACGACCGACCATCAACAACGGTCACGTCTACACGCCGGGCACGTACGGCGAGCTCGAGATCCAGCCGCTGAAGGGCACGCGCCTCGTGCCGGGGTTCCGCGCCGACTACACGAGCCAGACGAAGGAGTGGAACTACTCGCCGCGCATCGTCGCGCGCCAGGACCTCCCGCACGACGGCCCGCGCACCACCGTGAAGGGCGGCGTCGGTTACTACTACCAGCCGCCGCAGCCCTACGAGCTCGATCCGGTCTTCGGTCAGAGCGGCCTCCTCGCGAATCGCGCGATCCACTACAGCGTCGGCATCGAGCAGGAGCTGCTCGGCCATGCGGAGCTCGGCGTCGAGTCCTTCTACAAGGACCTCGATCGCCTCGTCGTCACCAAGAACGGCAATCGCGGCAACGGCGTCGTCTACGGCACGGAGTTCCTCCTCCGCTGGAAGAACGACCCGAAGATGTTCGGCTGGGTCGCGTACACGCTCTCGCGCAGCGAGCGCCGCGACGACCCGAACGATCCGCTGCGCCTCTTCCAGTACGACCAGACGCACGTGCTCACGCTGCTGCTCTCGCGCGCGATCGGCGACGGCAACCGCATCGGCGGCCGCTTCCGCTTCGTGAGCGGCCCGCTCTACACGTCGAACGCCTACGGCGGCGTGTACGACACGGATCGCGCCGCGTTTCTGCCGTCGGGCTCGCTCCCGCTCTACAACGCGCGACTACCGCCGTTTCACCAGCTCGATATTCGCTTCGAGCGGCGCATGAAGGCGCCTCCGTTCGACAACGTCACGCCGTATGTCGATATCCAGAACGTCTACTACTACCGCAACGCGGAAGGCATTCAGTACAACTACAACTACACGAAGTCTCGGCCGTTCCAGGGGCTGCCGCAGCTCTTCATCATCGGCGCGAGGCTCGAGCTGTGATGCGCGCGAAGACCGTCTTTTCTGCCCTCGTCACGACCGCGCTCGTCATCGCGACGGGGGCATGCGCGGACCTGCCCTATCAAAACAAGAGCCAGGTAAAATCCGTCCGCATCCTCGCCACGAAGGCGGATCTGTCCTTTGCGCATCCGGGCGAGACGGTGAACCTGGAGGCGCTCGTCTGGGACGGCCGCGACGAGCCGACGCCGCCGATGCAGCTCTACTGGTTTCCGGTCCCGTGCACGAATCCGGTCGGCGGCCAGTACTACGATTGCTATCCCGCGCTCGAGGCGGCCTATCCCACGCCCGGCGTCGATATCTCGAGCCAGCTCGTGGCGGGCACGACTCACCAGATCACGATCCCAGAGACCGCTCTCGACGGCGTGGTGCAGGCGCCCGGCCTCAGCGGCGAGCCGCGCGTGACGTCGTGGCAATTCATGATCATCTGCGCGGGTCACGTGGAGCGTAAGCTCCGCACGACGGATCACCAGGAGAACCAGGCTCCGTTCGGCTGCTTCGGCGCGGACGGCAAGGAGCTCCCCATCGAGGACGGCTACTTCGGATTCATGCGCGTCACCGTCACCCAGACGTCGCGGAACGCGCATCCGAAGATCGGCGCCATCGTCCAGCGCGGGGTCGCGGTGGAGCCGGGCGGCGGCGTCTGGTTCTATCGCTGCACGAAGGGCGCGGCGGAGGTCTTCTTCCGCGGCAACTGCGATGTCGTCGCGATGGATGTCGCGTATTCGGACGACGACGCCGAGATCGACTCCACCAACGTCGATGCCAATGGCAACTCCGCGCGCGAGACGATCTACACCGACTGGTTCGTGACCCTCGGACGCTTCCCGGAGCCGCGGCGCATCGAGCGCGATCCGTTCAAGGGGCGTCCCGAATATCCGGAGAACCTCTACGAGCCACCGCGCGAGCCGGGCCGCGGCATCATGTGGGCCGTCCTCCACGACAATCGCGGCGGCACCGACTGGAAGAGCCTCCCCGTCGAGATTCGCTGATCCGGCTCAGGTCGCTCGGCTCAGGTCGGCTCGACCTTGCGGAGCAGCTTGGCGGTCGCGAACGCGTTCCACGCCGCGAAGCACGCGAAGAGCACGCAGAGGACGACCGCCCAGCGCGCGTCGCTCGGCGCGGCGCTGTCGACGAGGAGCCACGCGCCCGGAGGCACATCATGCTGCTTCGTCTCCTTCACCGCCGAGGCGAGCCCGCGATGGCGCGGACCGGCGGCCTCGAAGCGAACGAGACGGCCCGACACCTGCGTGGGCGGGACCCAGCGGATGTTCTCCGCGCGCGGCGGGACGCGGACCTCGACCCAGACGTCGTCGCGACCCGCGACCGGCATGAGGCGGAACGAGTCCGAGACGAGCGGGCGCTCGTAGCGGATGGCGCCGCCGGCGCCGAGCATCACATTGGCGTGGACGTACTGGTTCTCCACGAACCCGTCCGTCTTCGCCGTGGTCAGATCTCCTACCTCCCGCGCGTCCGCCGGTGCGAATGCATAGGCCGCATCCCGCCGGAGGGCGAGGAGCATGAGGAGGGAGCAGACCGCCGTGAACACGAGGAGCGCGACCGTGAGCGTCCGGCCCTGCTTGGGCGGATCGGGGAGGTCGAGGAGCTCGGGATCGAGCTCGCTCTCGTCGTCCCGGCTCGGCGGGCTGAGGTCGGTGGTCGGCGCGTCGGTCATGGGGCGAAGGCGGAAAAGCGGGTGCCCAGGCTGTGACAGTAACCCGGCAAGGGAGTTCCAGGAAATCTTGCATGACTACGGAATCACCCTGCAAGCCCGCGTTTGCACCCCTGGGGGGAGGCCGTGGTAGCCTGCTCCACCGATGGCCTCCTCGAAGCTCGTCACCTGCCCCTCTTGCGGATTCACCAAGAATCCCCCGGGTTCGGTCCGATGTGGGTCTTGCGGCTCCAAGATCGAGGCGGTCGGCGGCAAGACACGAAGCCGCGAAGAAGAGCTCGAGCGCCGCTACCAGCAGGAGGGCGTCAGCATCCAGTGGCTCTTCATCGCCATCGCGGTGCAGGGCGTGCTCACGGCAGCGCTGGTCTTCGGCCTGCCGCGCATCGTGACCCTCCTCGACTTCGAGGGCGGCAACGGCATGATCGTCTGCGTCCCCGTGTGGTTCATCGGCGGCCTCCTCGTCGGCATGATCTCTCCCGGCCGCACCTTCATCGAGCCGATGGTCGCGAGCTTCGTCATCGCGATCCCCACCACCTTCCTCCTCATCCAGAGCCAGACCGTCCGCACGATGCCGACGTTCCTCTACGTCGTCATGAGCGCGATCGGCATCATGTTCACGTTGATCGGCGCGTACATCGGCGAGCGCATCCAGCTGGGCCCGCCGCCGAAGCCTGCCGAGTAGCGCGTGCGCGCCGTCGTCGTCGGTGGTGGTCCGGGCGGCTCGGTCACGGCCGCGCGCCTTCGCCAGCTCGGTCACGAGGTCATCGTCTTCGAACGCGAGACGTTCCCGCGCTTCCACATCGGCGAGTCGCTGCTCCCGAAGTCGTTGCCGATCCTCGACACCATCGGCGTCCTGCCCCAGGTCCGCGAGCGCTTCATCACGAAGTACGGCGCGCGCTTCCACGACGACACGAAGCAGAAGAAGGACCGGTTCTCCTTCGACGGCGCCTGGAAGCCGGAGCCCGACCACGCGTTCCAGGTCGAGCGGTGCCACTTCGACCGCTTGCTTCTCGATCACGCGCGCTCCCTCGGCGTCGACGTGCGCCAGCCAGCCCGGGTCGAGCGCGTCCTCTTCGAAGGCGATCGCGCCGTCGGCGTGGAGGTCGACGGTGAGCGCATCGAGGCCGACCACGTCATCGACGCGACGGGCCGCGATCGCCTCATTTCGCGCGGCGCGGCGACGAAGATCGAGGGCCTCGATCAGACCGCGGTCTTCAACCACTACACCGGCGTTCGACGTCCCGAGGGCAGGCTCGCGGGTGACATCGACATCGTCCTCTTCGACTCGGGCGTGCCGACGCACCCGAACTGGTTCTGGTTCATCCCGTTCATCGACGGCGTGACGAGCGTGGGCGCCGTCGTCTCGAAGGCATGGATGCGCGATCGCGCCGGCGAAGGTCCGGCGAAGGTGCTCGCCGACGCGATCGCCGCGTCGCCGTCCGCGACCGAGCTCATCGCGGGCGCGAAGCAGGTGTGGCCGGAGACGCGCGCCCTCGCGGACTTCAGCTATCGCATCGGCAAGATCCGCGGCCCGGGCTGGCTCGCCGTCGGAGACGCGGGCGGCTTCATCGATCCGCTCTTCTCGACCGGCGTGCACATGGCGATGAGCGCCGGCTTCTTCGCGGCAGAGGCCCTCCACGAGGGCTCCGCCGACGCCATCGACACCTGGGAGAAGAAGGTGCGCGCCGGCGCGGAGACCTTCATCCTCGCGGTGCAGGCGTTCTATCGCGGTCCGCTCGTCGCGCATCTCTTCACGGAGAACAAGCACGCCGCGCTCCGCCGCTCCATCACGTCGCTCCTCGCGGGTGATGTCTACGGCGACTCCGTCTGGCTGCGCGACATTCGCGTGCGCCTCGGAGAGATGGCCTGAACAAAACGCGAAACGCGGCAGGCCGTTGGCTGCCGCGTCGAGCTCGCGCGTGCCGCTTCGAGCGGCGCGCGATCAGGTGTCTTTCTGGTCGCGGACGCGGGCGGCCTTGCCGGCGAGATCGCGGAGGTAAAAGAGGCGTGCGCGACGAACGACGCCGCGGCTCACGATCTCGACCTTGTCGATACGCGGGCTGTGGACGAGGAACTGACGCTCGACGCCGACGTTGAAGCTCACCTTGCGGACCGTGAAGGTGGAGCGAGCGCCCGCGCGGTGGCGCTTGAGCACGACGCCCTGGAAGACCTGGATGCGGTCCTTGTCGCCTTCGACGATCTTGTAGTGAACGCGGACCGTGTCGCCGACGCGGAAGTCCGGCGTGCCCTCGCGGAGCTGCTCTTTTTCGATCTCGGCGATCTTCGCGTTCTGCATGACCCTATCTCTCCAGAAACCCTCGGTAGACCCTTGTAAAAGCTGGGGAAAACTCCAGTCAACCAGGTCGAGGGGTCGCGCTTTAAAGCATGCGGCTTCGGGTCTGTCAACGCGCCGCCGCGGGTCGGACGCGTGGGGTCGCTCATGGAGGGGGGACTGTGTTAAGAGGCCGAGTCGATGACCCTCGCCGTCGGCCAGAAAGCGCCTGATTTCGACGTGACCTCCAGCTCGGGGAAGCGCCTCGTGCTCTCCGAGATGGTCGGGAAGAAGAACGTCGTTCTCTACTTCTACCCGGGCGACTTCACCATGGTCTGCACGCGGGAGACCTGCGGGTTCCGCGACGCCTTCGAGGAGCTCGCATCGAAAGATACCGAGGTCATTGGGATTTCCGTCGATTCGAACGACTCGCACGAGCGCTTCGCGAAGGAGTACAACGTGCCCTTCGCGCTCGTCTCGGACGAGAAAAAAGACCTCGCGAAGCGCTACGAGGCGACGAGCCTGTTCTCGAACCTCATCGGCCGCGTGTCCCGCGTCACCTACGTGATCGACAAGAAGGGCGAGATCGCCGGCGTGTTCAAGGCCGAGCTCAGCGCGAGCACGCACGTCGACGGTGTCCGGGACCTGATCAAGAAGCTGGCGTAAGGCCGCTTGACGCGCCCGGCCCGAACGGGCACGTTGCGCGACCCCTCGGACTGAAGGTGTGGGGCTCGCCCCCGGATCCAGCGCTCGGAACCGTCCTTCGAACACCCACCGGTCCTCTCGATCGAAACATCAGTGAGCGCGAAGGAACGTTGAAGAAATGAACACGAAGCCCGGCATCATCGGCAAGAAGCTCGGCATGACCCAGCTCTACAAAGAGGACGGCACCGTTCAGCGCGTGACCGTCATCGACACGAGCTCGCTCACGGTCGTCGGCAAGCGCACCAAGGAGAAGGATGGTTACGTCGCCGTCGTCTTCGGCCTCACGGACGCGAAGGAGAAGCACCTCTCGAAGGCCCAGCAGGGCTCCTTCAAGAAGGCGAACGTCACCGCCAAGCGCGAGCTCAAGGAGCTCCGCTGCGAGGAAGACTTCGCCGCGAAGTTCGAGGTGGGCGGCGCGGTCAACCTGGCCGACCTCTTCCAGCCGGGCCAGATCGTCGACACGCAGGGCACCACCCGCGGCCGCGGCTTCAGCGGCGTCGTCCGTCGCTGGTCGTTCGCCGGCTTCGTGCAGACGCACGGCACGCACGAGTACCGCCGTCACGGCGGCTCGATCGGTACGAACATGACCCCGGGTCGTACGCTCCCGAACCTCAAGATGCCGGGCCAGTACGGCAGCGAGACGGTCAGCGTCCTCAACCTCAAGGTCGCGCGCGTCGACGCCGAGAAGAACCTCCTCATGATCGAGGGCGGCATCCCGGGCTCGGCGAACGGCCTCGTCGTCGTCCGCCACGGCGTGAAGGGCCGCGAGCGCAAGAAGCGCTAGCTCGCCCGCGCTGCCTTCCAGCGCAAAAAACGAAACGGCTGACCTCGTGAGAGAGTCAGCCGTTTTGCTTTGGCGCCGGCTGCAGGACGGCGCGTCAGATTTCGCTCAGTCTTCCGAGCCCCAGCCGCGAGCGCGGGTCCAGGTCTCGTGCGAACGACCACGCGGCATCGGCTCTTCGACGTAGTCGACCTCGATGTCGACCACGCTCGGCATCCGCGGACGCTGCTCCTGGGTCTTGGACGACGTCATCGGCGAAACGTGGAAGGTGCAGCGGAGGTTCATCTCGACGACCTGGAGGTGCAACCGTCGGTCCATCGCTTTACCGCGCTCCTTCGCGGGTTTATGAACCTGTTTCGGATCCTGTTCGATCCAACCGTGTCACGCGCTCGTCCAGCGCGTATGTACGCAGAACCCAAGGGCTTCTGGAATTTTCCGTTATGGCTAGAGCGCGCACGAGCCGCGGGATCAAGAACCCCTACAAAGGCGGAGATGCGTTCACGGCGAAGGCGCGCTCCGAGGGGTACCCCGCGCGGAGCGTCTACAAGCTCGAGGAGATCGATCGCCGGGTCCATCTCCTCAAGCCAGGGATGCGCGTCATCGATCTCGGGGCCGCGCCCGGGAGCTGGTCGCTCTACGTCACGCAGAAGGTGGGCGCCTCGGGGCGCCTCTTCGCGGTCGACCTCGAGCCGCTCGCCATCCCGCTGCCCGAGAACGCGATCGCGATCGTCGGCGACGCGCTCTCCCTCGAGAACGACGAGCTCGCCGCGCACGCGCCGTACGACGTCGTCCTGAGCGACATGGCCCCCCGCACGACTGGCAATCGCATCGGCGATCAGACGCGGAGCTTCGAGCTCTACATGCGCGCGCTCGCCGTCGCGGAGAAGCTCCTCAAGCCGGGGGGTGCGTTCGTCGGCAAGATCTTCATGGGCGAGGATCTCCCGGAGGCGAAGGCGGCCACGCGTCGCCTGTTCACCGAGGAACGTGGGATCCGCCCGGAGGGCACGCGCGCGAACAGCTACGAGATGTTCATCGTCGGGCTCGGCAAGAAGATCGTTCCAAACACGACGTGACGCACGCGAGGTGAGGCCCACCTGATACGACACGTTTCTCGAGCGGTCCGCGCGTTGCAGTCACGGCGAGCATGAAGCTCGAAGCCCTCGTCGGTACCTTGCTCCTCGGCTCCCTCATCGCGTGCAGCTCGAAGGACGAGAAGCCCGCCGACGCGCAGCAACCCGCGGCGGCGACCGCGCCGGCGACGACCAAGGACACGACGAAGCCGGCCGACGACGCGTCCGAGACCGCGAGCGGCACGCCCGCGACGCCGGGCCCGACGCCCGCGGAGCCCGCGCCGACCACCGCGGCGCCGCCCGGACCGGAGACGTGCGACTCGCTCGCGGCGAAGGCGGCCACGCCGGCCGGGAAGATCTCCGACGTGAAGACGCTGAAGGGCCCGTTCGGGATCGAGCCGGTCGACGTCTACGCGACGGAGGACGACGAGGGGCTTCACATCGTCCTCACGGAGACGGCGAACGCCTGCTCGTACCACGCGAACAACCTCCGCGCTCAGGCCATGAACGAGCTCACGCTCACCTTCCCGAAGACCGACAAGGCCTTCGGCCCAGGCTCCTTCGACGCGTTCGAGGGCAACCAGGAGGCGGGCGTTGCGTGCATGGCGGAGGACGCCACGTCTGGCAGCATCGGCACGGCCTGGTCCGGCGGCTCCCTCCACGGAAAGATCACGATCACGAACAAGACGGCGACCCTCGTGGAGGGCACGATCGAGGTCACGGACGTCGCAAACGCGCACTTCACGTTCAGCGCGCCGATTTGTACCCCGCTGGCGCCGGAAGCGCGCCCGACGTGCTGCGCGTCCCCCCAGCAGTGAACCGATGATACGCTGGACGCCGTGACGGCGACCGCGTTTCAAGGGCTCCTCGCGGGGCGTTTCGTCATCGAGCGCGAGGTCGGGCGCGGCGGCGTCGGCATCGTCTATCGCGCGCAGGACGAGATGACGAACGCGCCCGTCGCGCTGAAGGTCATCGCCATCCCCGGCGTCGACGCGGGCGAGGAGGCGCGCTTCGGTCGCGAGGGCCGCGTGCTCGCCGGCCTCAGTCATCCGGGCATCGTTCGCGTCGTCGCGTTTGGCCAGCTGGAAGAGGGCCACCCGTACGTCGCGATGGAGTGGCTCGACGGCGAGGACGTGCAGCAGCGCCAGAAGCGCAAGCCGCTTCCGTTCGTGAAATGCCTCGAGATCGCGGCGCAGGTGGCGGACGCGCTCGCATACGCGCATGGCGTCGGCATCATCCATCGCGACATCAAGCCTTCGAACATCTTCCTCATCGGCGAGGACCCGGGCGAGCTGTCCGCGAAGCTCGTCGACTTCGGCGTCGCGTCCGCGGAGGACGCGCGGCTCACGCGGACGGGCGCCATCATCGGGACGCCGGCGTACATGGCGCCGGAGCAGGCGCGAGGCGACGCGGAGGTCGACGCGCGCGCCGACATCTACGGGCTCGGCGCGACGCTCTTCGAGATGATCGCGGGACGCCCGCCGCACGTCGGCCCCACGCCCATCGCGATCCTCGCGCGCCTCGTGACCACGCCCGCCCCGCGCCTCGGCGAGGTGTTCACGGAGGCGCCGGTCTCGCTCGACGATCTCCTCTGCGAGATGCTCGCGACGCACCCGGAGGAGCGGCCGACGCGCGCGGCGGACGTGGCGATGCGCCTCCGTCAGATCGCGTCGGACGTCGAGAACGAGCTCGTCTCCATCCGCGGGCCCGTCTCCGACATCGCCCCGATGAGCATGGGCGACATCGTGCTCGGTGCGCCGGGCTCGAGCTCGAAGTCGGGCGGCTCGCGCCTCGTCACGTCCATCCTCGCGACCCACGTGCCGAAGGGGCCGGCGCGCGGCCGGCTCATCGCGCATCTTCGCGCGCGCGGCGCGGAGGCGACGGAGCTCGGCGGCGACGCGATCGTCGCGCATCTCGGCGTGAAGAAGGCCCTCGGCGACGAGGCGGCTCGCGCGCTCGATCTCGGCCTTCGCCTCGCGAAGATGGGCTCGCGCGTCGGCGTCGCGACGGGGCGGACGCGCATCGATCGCACGAGGCCCACGGGCGAGGTGGTCGACCGCGCCGCCGCGCTCGCGCGCGACGCGCAGAAGACGCAAGTCCTCGCCGACACCACCACGAGCGAGCTCGCGCGCGGCCGCTTCGAGATGCAGGTCCGCGCGGACGGAACGACGGTCGTTGGCCCGAAGGTCACGGCGAAGAAGGAGATCGCGGGCGGCTCTCCGTTCGTCGGCCGCGAGGCGGATCTCTCGCAGGTCGTGAGCGCTTTCGAGCGCTGCCAGGAAGACGACACGCCGATCATCGTGACCCTCACGGGCGCGCCGGGCATCGGCAAGACGCGCCTCCGTCGCGAGGCGCTCGCGCGCATCGCGGCGCATCCATCGGCGCCGCGCGTCGTGATGGTCCGCGCGGAGTCGTTCGCGAAGAGCCACGCGCTCGGTATCCTCGCCGACGTCGCGCGCGGCCTCGCGGGGGTGGCGAAGGGCGCGGAGCTCGAGGAGGTCGGCAAGGCGATCGACGCGCTGCTCCAGCGGATCGACCTCGCCGATCCGGCGTCGCGCGATCTCGTCGCTCGCCTCATGGCCAACGTGCCGCTGCCCGAGGGCGCGGACGGTCGCGCCGCGCGCGACGCGCTCTGGATCGCGCTCACGGAGATGGCGCTCCGCACCTCGCGCGAGGCGGCGCTCGTGATCGCGCTCGAGGACGCGCAGTGGGCTGACCTCGAGTCTCTCTCGTGGATCGACCACTTGCTCGCGCGCGCGCTCGGCTACCCGGTGTTCGTGCTCGCCACGGCGCGTCCCACGCTCTGGCGCGAGGACCCGAACCGCTGGAACGGGCGCGACCACGTGCGCATCGAGCTCCGCCCGCTCGCGCGCCGCACGGTGCGCGCGATCGCGAAGGCGATCCTCGGCGACAAGGCGACGACGCCGGAGGGCGAGGCGCTCGTCGAGTCCATCTCCGCGCAGGCGGGCGGCTCGCCGCTCTTCGCGGAGGAGCTCGCGCGTCTGGCGCATCAGGGCCGCGACGCGGCGAGCGCGCCGACGATCGAGGCCGCGATCCAGGTCTCGCTCGACGCGCTCGACGAGGACGTGCGCGAGGCGGCGATGAAGCTCTCCGTCTTCGGTCTGCAGGTGTGGGACGCGGGGCTCGAGGCGCTCGGCGTGAAGACGGCGGCCGACGTGATGCGCGCGCTCACGGCGGCGGAGGTCGTCATCGAGCAGGCCGCGTCGCGCTTCAAGGACTCGCGCGAGTGGGCGTTCAAGCACGCCCTCACGCGCGAGGTCGCGTACGCGTCGCTCGGCGAGGAGCAGCTGAAGGAGCTGCACACGGAGGCGGGGCGCTGGCTCGCGAAGATGGGCGAGGACGACGCGATCGTCGCGCGTCACCTCGAGCTCGGCGGCCAGCCGGTGGAAGGCGCGGTCTACGTGGAGAAGGCGGCGCGCCGCGCCCTCGCCGCGAGCGCGCTCTCCGAGGCGGTCCGGCTCGCGGAGAAATCGCTCGATTTCGCGCCCGACAACGAGACGCAGTTCGCGCGCGCCCAGCTCCTCGACGAGGCCTGGGCGCGTCTCGACGCGCGCGCAGGCGAGCGCGAGACCGCGGTGCGCGCGATGCAGGACGCGATCTACGACGAGGCGAGCTCGGTGCGAGCGCTCGGCGCCCGCGTCCGCTACGAGAACGCGTGCGGCGGCGGCCCCGATACGGCCGCGTCGCTCGAGGACGTCATCCGTCGCGCGAAGGCGGCGGGCCTCTACGACGAGGAGGCGCGCTCCGCGGCGGACCTCGCGGCGCGCTACGCCTACGCGGGCGAGCTCGACAAGGCCTCCCAGTGGACAGACTCGCTCCTCGAGCTCGCGGGCAAGTACGGGATCCCGAACGCGGCCGTCGACGCGTGGCAGACGCTCGCGGTGGTGCGCCAGGCGAAGGGCGACGTCGGCGCGGCGCTCGACGCGCGTCGCTCGGCCGTCCGGGCTGCCTCCGAGGCCGGCCTGAAGACGCGTGAGGCCACGCTCAACATGAACGTGGGCTTCGCGCTCACGACGATGGGCGCGAAGGACGAGGCGCGCGCGGCGATCGAGAGCGGCATCGCGCTCGCGCAGGCGGTCGGCTCGCCGGGCACGGTGCGTCACGGGCAGATGAACCTCCTCTGCTGGGCGGCGACCTTCGGCGCGGACTCGGCGCACGACAAGATCCTCTCCGAGCCGCGAGCGCTCGCCGACAACGCGGTCTCGGGCGCGTGGGTCCCGCACGATCGCGCGACCCTCGGCGTCCTCTTCTATCGCGGCACGGAGCTGCTCCGCACGGATCAGGCCCGCCCGAACGCGGCGGAGCAAGCGCGCACGCTCCTCAAGACGGCGGCGGGCGGCTATCGCGCGACGAAGATGCTCGACGTCGTGCCGGTCGCGCTCGGCTTCTGGAGCGAGGCGGAGCGCCGTCTCGGCCAGGCGGAGCGTGCGGTGGAGCTGGCGACCGAGGCGGCGGACCTCATCGAGCACGGCTCGCCGTCGCTCCTCAACGAGGCGCCGATCTTCCTCGCCCTCCACGACGCGCTCTTCGATCTCGGGCGCACCGCGGAGGCCAAGCAAGCGATCGCCCGCGGTCTCCCGCGCCTCGTCACGCGCGTGAAGGGCCTCTCGGGCACGCCGCATCAGCGAGACTTCCTCGTCAACGTCTCCTCCAACGCGGGCCTCGTCGCCGCCGCGGAGGGCTACGGCATCGTCCCGCCCGAGCTCGCCGACATCCTCGCGTGAGCCTCGACCCACGACCACCCGGCGACGTGACCCATCAGCTACGCCGGGATGCAGTCACGTCGAGGGCATGCTCGCGCGGACCCGCTGAGCGCGCCGATTTCAGCCGCGCGTCTTCTTGAACGCAGCGGGCGTGAGGGCTTCGAGCGGGAGCTTGAAGACTTCGCGATGCATGCCGAGGCGCTCGAAGACCCACGCGAGATAGGCCTCGACCGGAACTCGCTGAGCGCGGCACGTGGCGACGATTCCGAGAAGGACGCACGCACGATGCGCGCCCTCGGTACTGCCGGCGAAGTGCATCGCAAGACGGAGCTTGGCGACGTTCTGAAACTCGCGCTCCGTTGGCGAATTGTCGATCGGCACCTGCGGGTCGTCGACGAATCGGAAGAGCGCCTCTTGGTGATTGTCGTAGTAGCGAATCGCCGCCGCCAGCGGCTCGCTCGGGAGCAGTGTCGGAGCGACGGCCGCACGCCAGCGCGCAAAGTCGGCAATGAGCGAGCACATGTTCTCTTGGCGGAAGACGCGAAGCGCGGCGCCGGTGAGCCCAAGCTTCTGCGCCTTCTCCTCGACGCCATAGATCGCGCCGATGAACGCGCCGCCCTCGGCGGCGAGCACCGGTTGCGTGTCTTCCGCGTCGCGGAACTTCCGCCTTCCGTGCGCGTTGCAGCCGGCCTCGACGACGCGGCCCGAGGCGTACACGGCGTTGAACCGGTGCTCCGCGTCAGCGGTGAGCGTTCCGGAGAACGCCTTCAGCTTCGCGACGACGGCGTCACTGCTCTTATCCGTCTCGTATTGGAATACCGCGACCTCGTCGTTTCGATAGAGCTCGATGTAGCCGTTGTGCGCTGCCGGGAGCTTCGGGATCAGGACCTTTAGGCCGGTGCCATTGGTGGCGATCCACGAGCCGGAGAGGAGCTGCTTCCAGTGCAGCCCGTCGATCAGCGCGAGCACGTCGGCGGCGCGTTCGATGAATAGGACGAGGGAGCTGGTCGCGAGCTTGATCCCGCGCTCGGCGAGGTCGCGCCGAATGCGATCGAGCGGAATCAAGAGCGCGAACTTCTGGTGCACGAGCCAGGCGAGCCATTCGCACGTGACCTTCGAGCGCTCATACGGCGCGGGGAGGGAGCGCGGCGTCGTGCGCTCGCCGCATTGTCGGCATCGGCACGTGGTCCGACGAACGACGCGACGGCGCTGGTGCTCTTTGACGACATGAAGCTTCTCCTCGAGGAGCTCGTCGACGACGTCGAGCGTGGTCGCGCCACACGCGGCGCACACGTCCGGACGGAGACGGTGCTCCTCGGCCGTGAGCTGGCTGGGGACGGTCTGTCGCCCCGTCGGCTTCGCGTCCGACTTCGGCGCAGGCTCGTCGACGGATTTATCAGGAGCGTGCGGCCGCTCGTCAAACTGCTGCCGAGCCTCGGCATCGAGCACCGGCGGCGGAATGGGCGCCTTCTCGGCAGCGGGCTTCCGTAGTTTCTTCTGCGCAACCGCAACGAGCTCGGCGACGCGCTCCGTGAGACGAGCGATCTCGGCGATGAGCTGCGTGATCTGCGCCCGCTGCTCTCGATTTTCACGACGCAGTGCCTGGAGCTCCTCGCGCAGCGCTTCGGGCTCGTCCACCGGAAAGTAGAGATCATAATTGGCTGTCCATGTCGATCGTCTTCGTCGTGATTCGCGCGACTCCGGGCGTCCGCCGGTACCACCCGCGCCGCGCCGCCGTGAAGTCGATGCCGGCGAGGAGCGACGCGAACGTCGAGCCGTCGATCGCGACCTTAGACTTGCCGCCGTCCATCGGCGGTAGCTGAAAACTGCCGGCCTCGAGGCGTTTCGCAAGGACACACCAGCCGGAACCGTTCGGGGTCGTCCCGACTCTTGCTGGATTTCGAGAGCGGCGGCGACGTGATTGCTATGCGGCCGAACGCTGCGCGTCAACGCCCGAGGCCGTCACACTCCGAACTTGATCATTTCCAACTTGCTTGAGGCGGAGGACGAGGAGGTTCATGTCGCGATGTCCTTTGAGGCGCCGGAAGCCATGCGCTGCTTCGAGGACGCCGACGAGGACCCAGCGGAGGATGATCGTGCCGTCATTCCAGCGCTTCACTCGACGCGCGACCCAGCGAATGCGACCGTTCATGTTCTCGACAGGGTTGGTGGTCGAGAGAGAGCGAGTGAGGGATGCAGAGAGTCCAAGCCCGATCACGGTGAGCGTCTCGTCGAGGCCCTCGCGGAGAGACGCCGCCGCGCTCGGATGCTTCTTCTGAAGACTGCGCGCCAGGTTGTTCAGCAGGCGCTTCGCCGTCTCGACCTTCAGACACTTGTATGCTTCACGGATCGCCGCACGGACATCGGCGTGCCGTTCATCGGGAAGGTGACGGAGAACGTTCCGGACCTTGTGTACCTGGCACCGCTGCACGAGAGCGCGCTTGCCGAAGACGCTGCGAACGGCTGCGCGCAGGCCCTTGCTGCCATCGATGACGAAGAGGCGAGCACGGTTCGGTGTCAATCCACGCGAGTTCAGGTTCTCCAGCATGGCCTTACAGGCGATCTCGTTCTCCGTCGCGCCTTCCCAGAGCCCGAGCACGTGCTTCGCACCGGTCGCATCGACGCCGAGGGCACAGAGAACGATGTGCTCGCCGAAGTGGATGCCGTCGATGAAGACCGTCCAGATGTCGAGCGCGCCGAGCGGCCTCGCCATCCACTCCTCGAGCTTCTCCCTCGTGAGGGCGACGAAGCGACGACTCACCGCGCTCTTGCTCGTCCCGCGCGTCTTGATCCCCGCCGGCAGAGCCTCGAGCGAGCGGCCGTACTTCCTCGTCGAGACTCCGATGGCCATCTGCTCGAGTGCGCGTATGTCGAGTGGATCCTGACCCGCCAGCTTGTTCCACGTGTCGAGCGGGATCTCGTGTCCGTCACGATCGGCGACGCGTGGTCGCCGAACTTGGACGCGGCGTCCGCCAAGCGCGAGCTCGCCAGTGGCCGAGCCTGCGCGCGTCGCACTCCGCGAGGCGTCGTGCTTGTACCGCTCCCCACACAGCTTCGTCCGCTCCGCCTCGAGCATCGCGCCGATCGCCTGCAGCCCGAGCTGGTGGACCAGGGCGAGGAGGTCGCCGCGGATCAGGGTCGCGAGCGGGATCAGCAACTGGGTCCACATCGACTCTTGGTTTCGAGTCGTTTCCTTGGCAGGCTTCTTCATGGCGGTTCCTTTCGGGTCAAGCACCCCGAGAATCCTCGGGGCCGGGTGGAACCGCCACCCTCAAGTTTCAGCAATCAGCGGGACGACCCCGGAACCGTCGAACCAGATCGCCTTTGCGAGGCGACGCCGTCGATTGAAAAAGAGGTAGAGATGACCGTCGACAGGGTCGAGGCCGAGCCGCCTCACCGCGCCGGCGAGCGCGTCAAAGGAGCCGCGCATGTCGACGGGCTCGACCGCGACGAAGACGCGGACCGTCGGAGGGAGGCTCAACACGACCGAAGGATCTCTACGACGCGGCGCAGGGTCTCCGCGGATGCGTCGTCACCGAACTCGAGCCGCGCACCGTCGACCTCCAGGACATATCGAGCGCGCGTCCCCTCCACGGTCGTGCCGCGTGGGACGAGTTCGACGAGGGCGTTCGCGACGGGACGCGGCTTCGTCGAGCGACGAGCCCGGGGAGCGGAGGACCGGCCTTTCTCGAAGTTGATCTTCCAGGCGTAAGCGAACGCCCGTCGATTCCGTGACCTCGTGCCCACTCGCCCGGTGTCTGAGCCGCGCGTGTCGCCGCGAGCAAGCAGCGCCGCGCCTCCAGTTCGTCATCAATCTTTCGTCCTGCCGCCATCGCCGACCTCCATGGCGGAGACCCTGCCCGCTCGGCCTGCGAATTTCATCCCGCCTTCGCTGATGGCTCACGCGCCGCCCAACGGTGCTCGAGACCGAGATGGATCAGGCGGGGGATCACGAAAGAGAGTGCGGCCCTACAAGGGGGCTATGAGCAATCGTGGTTCGTACTCCAATCTCACGGCCGTGTTCCGGAAACCACCCGAACAACGCGTCACGGTCTGACGTGCACAGTGTGTTGGGATTTTCGCGCAACCAGCGCTAAGCTGGGGTAAACGATGAAAAGCAAGATTTTGTTGTTTGTGTGGCCTGGTGCGGTCGTCGCGCTTGGAGCGTGCGCGCCAGACGCTGGCGGTGCGTCGTCTCCGCCTCCGCCACCAGGACCGGTGCTCGGGTTTCGGGCGCATGCCTCCGACACAGCTTCGGTCCCGCTGACGTCCGAGAAGCTCAAATGGCGACGCCGCGGACCAGCGCGAATCATGACGATGGAGGAGATGAAGTCGAGCTACGAGCGCCGGAAGAATATTCCCCCCACGGCAACCACTTCAGGTCCGACGGATGCGGAAATGGCTGCATGGACGGATCTTGAGTGGCTGCGAGTGCTAAAGCCTGTGGCGTTGATCAACGGCGACGAGTATGAGCCCGATGAATCGGACGCGGAAATGCTCACACGGTTGCGCCAGGCAGCCATGCGGGCGGCAACGGCCAGGCGAGAGGCTTACCGCGGTTCTGCTCCCGATGGAGCCGTGGGCCTTGAGCTGGAAGCAGGACTTAAGACGCAAGGCGTCAAAGATGGGGAGAGCCGGTTGCGTCGCACCACCACCAGCACCCTAGCCTACCCCCTTCGAACGATTGGCGTACTGGACCCAGGTGGCGACCCCGTATTCCGGGCCAACCCCAATGGGCAGCATTGTACGATGACGCTGGTCGGGCCCTCGACGGCGATCGCCGCTGCCCATTGTTTCTACGACCCATCGATGGCGGCTTGGCTCCCAACTAGCGGATGGGCATTTGGCGAGTCCTACACAACCACTTCCAGCTACGCTTACGCGCCTTCGACCTCAACGGGGTGCTACTATCCTGTGGTCACCTCAGGGTGGGTTGCCGGCGGCTCGCCCACCGACGACCCAACATACGACTTCTCCTTCATTGAGTTCTATGACAATCACCCTAGCTACACATGCGGCCTCCAGCCCGGCAACACCGTTGGCTGGATGAGTATGTGGGATACTATTACTGAGCAACAAGTTTGGGATAGGGCGTTTCGCATCACTGGGTATCCAACCACCGTCCCGTCAGGGTGGTCGCCTTACATCTGGCCGTCTCAGTTCGAGGACTTCAGAAACGCGCACAACACGTATGTGCCGGCGGGCTATGCCACAAGGCTGTATTATCGAATGGATTCGACGGGCGGTCAGAGTGGGGCGGCCATCCGAGGGGGCGGCGGAAACGACACCTCGATTATCGGCGTTGTGAAGGGCGACTTCGCCATGCCTTCCGACCCCGATGGGTTCATGAACTGGGGACGAAGGATCGACACGACCGTGTCTGCGTTCGGCCTTGCATGGACGGCCCTCTAACAGGCGCTCGTACATCTCTCGTTGTCAGGAATCGGGCGATCATTCGCCCAACCCTATCCACGGCTCTTTTGATGGGCTCGAATCATGCGAGGACGCGGAATATGAGATTTGTAGTTTTATTGGTCGCAACTGCGGTGGGATGCTCCGACGAGAGAACCGTAGTCTCTCGACCCGAGAGCTCTGAGCAACGGCCCACGGATCGAGCTGCGACGGCCTCGTCTCCCGCCTCGGCTCCGGAAGGCTCCGGATCGGATCTCATTCACTTCGAGATGCAGCCGTCTGCCTGTCCCGCAGACCGAACTTGTGATGTGGGTGAGTGCACTGAGTTCAAGAATTTTGCGGGTTGGGAGGCGAAGCGAGTCTGCGTCACCGACTATCCTTGCAGCCACGTCACGTGCAGTGGCGGGAAGACCTGTTACGTGGATGAAACGGGTGTTCTGCAGGTCCACTGCGGCGACATCTCATCGCCCTCGGATCTGCATGGTGACGCTGGACCGCCGGCTATGCCCCCAACTCCTTGACCGCTGACTCGCGAGGGGCACGGTGTGTCGCACATTTGCGGCTTTCATACTTCATGGATCAACCACCCACCAGGCGCTCGTTTCGACCGCAAGGGCGTGGAGACGCACCGTGCGCGAACCGTTGGAAGTTGGGGTTGGGGGCTAGCCTTTTGTGTCCAATTCCCGTTGCATTGTAGGGACCCGAGGCGAGCCGGCTTGGCCTGCGAGTTGCGTCAGGGGAGTCAGACATGCGGAAGCTCGGGTGGTTGGTCCTCGGAATCGTCGTGGCAGCAGGAGGCTGCAGCACCGAGGATCCCGAGGAGGCCGAGGTCCTTCCGACCGACGGCGTCACCCAGCAGCAGCTCGACGCGTTCGATGCCCTGAAGGTCGACACCCAGAAGTCCTGGAAGTGGCTCCAGCACGAGGAGCTGAGGACGCCCGCCCACCTCTCGGCCAAGCGCGTCGGCCCCGCCACGCTGCTCGGACCGCGCGACGACATCAAGGCGCGCACGATCGAGGTCCTCAAGACGAACCGCGCCCTCTTCAAGATGCGCGATCCCGGCCTCGAGCTCGCCCCGGCTCGCGAGGAGAGCGATCGCTACGGGATGCAGCACGCGCGGTTCCAGCAGGTCTCGCACGGCGTGCCTGTGGTGGGGGCCGAGCTGTCCGCGCACTACGACAGCGAGGGGCATCTCGCGTCGATCGATGCAAACTACATCTCCGACCTCGAAGACGTGGACGTCAATCCGCGCTTCGCCGCGGGCGACGCGCTCCAGATGGTCAAGGCCGACATCCTCGGCCGGACGCCCATCGACGAGAGCGCGCTCGTCCCCGACGACGGCAAGCTCGTGATCTACGCGAAGGCGGCGAGCGTCGGCGCGGACGGCAAGGCGCAGGCGCCGCTCACCCGGCTCGCGTACGAGTATCGCGTTCGCGCGCTCGAGAGCGAGCACCCCGCCATCTGGGTCATCACGGTCGACGCGCAGACCGGTGACATCCTCCATCGCTACAACAATTTCCAGACGATCGACGCGCAGGGCGTCGGCGTCCTCGGGGACACGAAGAAGTTCCAGGTCTCGAACGGCGCGGGCGGCTTCGTGATGCAGGACGCGAGCCTGGGCGTGACGCTCCGCACGTTCAGCGCGAAGCAGAAGGAAGCGGCCCCCGGGACCATCGTCGCCTCGAACAGCGCGACGTCGTGGGACACCGGCACCGCCGGCAAGGGCGCCGCCGTCGATGCCCACTTCAACGCCGGCGTCGTCGCCAAGTATTACAAGACGGTCCACAACCGCGATGCGATCGACGGCGTCGGCGGTGCGCTCGAGTCGACCGTGCATTTCGGCGTGCAGTTCGACAACGCGGCGTGGATCGGCACCGGCATGATCTACGGCGACGGCGGCCAGGTCTTCAAGGCGCTGTCCGTGTCCGTCGACGTCGTCGGGCACGAGTTCACGCACGGCGTGACCGAGAAGACCTCGAACCTCACCTACGAGAACCAGTCCGGCGCGCTCAACGAGGCGATCTCGGACATCTTCGGCGCCTTCATCGAGCACTCGATCAAGCCCGACGCGGTGAAGAACTGGACCATCGGCGAGAGCGTCACGAAGGACGGCTCCTCCCTCCGCGACATGATGAAGCCGGGCAGCGTGCCCGACGTTCCGCAGCCCGCTCACATGAACGAGTTCGTCCAGACGCAGCAGGACGAGGGCGGCGTTCACATCAACAGCGGCATCATCAACAACGCGGCGTGGCTGATGACCGTCGGCGGCAAGAACCCCGTCTCGGGCGTGGAGGTGAAGTACGGCATCGGCTGGGAGAAGAGCGAGAAGCTCTGGTACCAGGCGAACACGAAGTACTTCATGGCCACGACGAACTTCGCGCAGGCCGCCGCGGCGCTCCAGCAGGCCGGCAAGGACGTGCAGCTCACCACGAACGAGCTCGCCATCGTCGACTGCGCCTTCAAGGCGACGGGCATCGTGAAGGGCGCCTGCTCCTCCGTCACCCAGCCGCAGAACGGCAATCCCAGCTCGTCGACGAGCGCGGACACGACGGACGGTGCGCGCAGCGACGACGCGACGGACTCGACGACCAAGAAGAAGAAGTCGACGAAGAAGAAGACGATCACGACCGAGGAAGACGGCTGCAACGCCGCCGGCCGCGACGGTACCGACCTCGGCTCGCTCGTTCCGCTCCTCGCCGCCGTGGCCGCGGTCGGCGTCTCCCGCCGCCGCGCCCGCCGTCCCCGCCGCGAGTAGGCGGGAACTTTTCTCGCCCGGCCGAGTCAGCCTCCTCGATGCTCGTCGAGGCGCGCCTGACGTGGGAAGGGGATCTCGTCGCCGTGGCGCACGTCCCCGCACGGGGCGTGGTGCGCGTCGCCGACCTCGGCTTGCCGGGAAGCGAGGACGATCGCACCATCGTCTTCGAGGGCGGTCGGCTCGCGTGTGACGCCGTCTCGCGCGACGGCACCATCGTGTGGCTGGTGCTGACCGACGGCTCCGAACGCCTCGCGTCCGGGACGCTCGGTGAGCTTCGAACGTAACTCCTCGCCACGCCCCGTCCTGACGGGGACCGGCGCGTGAGCTAGGCGGGCGGCGCGTCGGCGAACTCGTGAGGGAGCAGCACCTCGCCGCGCGCGTCAGCGAGGGCGGCCTCGCGGAGGTAGCGCGCCGGGTCGACGCCGCAGAGCTTCGCGGTCTCGAGGAGCGTGTAGAAGACGGCCGCCACCTCCGTCCCTCGCTTCGACTTCGACCCGAAGTGATTTCGTCGGCCGACCACCGGACCTCGGATGGCGCGCTCGGTCGCATTGTTGTCGAGGGGGATCCGCGCGTCCTCGAGGAAGCGCGTGAGCCGATCCCAGTTCGCGATCACGTACGCCGCCGCGTTGCCGATCGAGAGCGTCTTAAGCGTGGCCTGGTTCCAGAGCCACGTCTTCATCGTGGCGATGACCTTCGCGCTCTCCGTTCGCCGGAGCTCGGCCACCTTCTCCCGGTCGCCCTCCGCGCGCTCGTCGATGTCGTAGAGTTCGCCGATCCACTTCATGGCCAGGTTGGCCTCGGGATGATCGGGAGCAGCCTCCTCGAACTTCCTGAAGACGTGCGCCCAGCAGCCCGCCAGCGCGATGTGCTCGTTGCCGCGTGCACCCGCCTCGTGCGTCTTGAGCGCATCGCAGACGATCACGCCGTGGTAGGCGCCCATGAGCGACTTGAACGTGTCCGCTCCCTTGTCGTCTCGGATGCGATGCACGACGGCGCGGGGCCCCGTGAGGCACCACATCTGCCATGGCTTGTCGGCTTTGCCGTCGAGCCGTGGCCAGCTCGTCTGGTCGAGACCGACGACGGGCTCGGCGAGCAGTCGCGCGAGCAGGGCGCGCGACGCCGACTCGAGGCGCCGACCGAGTCCGTTCAGCAGATCCCAGAGCGTCTGCGACGTGACCTCTGCGCCGTGCCGCTTCAGGATCCGGTCCTGACGCGCGAGCGGAATGTGGTCGAGGTACTTGTCGACGGCGATCTTGATCGCGAAGTCGAGCGAGTACCGGCTGCCTGGTGTGGCCCGCTCCGGTCCGGGGGCCGTCTCGACGCAGCCACCGCAACGGCACGTGTACTTCTGCTGCTTCACCGAGACGACGCGATAGCTGACCTCGATGACGTCGATCATCTCCGACGTGTCGAACTGCCCCTTCATCGGCGACAGTTCGCCGCCGCAGCTCGGACACGTCTTGTCGGCGTCATCGAGCTTGAAGATCTCCTCGACGACCGGCAGCTTCGGCTGCTCAGTGTTGCCGAACTTCTCGCGAGGCTTCTTCGGCTTCTTCTTGCCGCCGCCGAGCGCCTCGATCTGCGCGGCCACCTGCTGCGACTGCCGCGTGAGCTGCTCGACCAACGCGAGCTTCTCTTGCAGCTCCTGGTCGTTGCCCTTCAACGCGCCGAGCTCCGCGGCTTGCGCCGAGAGCACGCGAAGCAGCTGCTCGATCTGCACCTGCTGGGCGAGTGCGACGCGGCGGAGTTGCTCGATGTCTGTCTCGCGCCGCAGATCCACGAGCTTCACTCTATGCACGAGCGCGCGCGTGTCGATCCCCTCGAGCGTCCCTTTCGGATCTCACGCGCCAAGCGACGCAGGCACGACGACGGCGGGAGAGAGCTTGCGGTGGCCGACGAGCTCGCAGCCCTCGATGAAGAGCGCGAGCTCGCTCGCCGTGAGCGTCGCCACATCGTGGTCGTCGCGCCAAAGCGATGCGAACTGACCGCGCTCGAGCCGCTTCTGGAAGATGCAGAGCCCGGTCCCGTCCCACACGAGAACTTTGCAGCCCTTCCGCCTCGCGTTGACGAACAAGAAGAGATCGCCGGAGAGCGGGTCGCGACCGAGCCCCTGCTTCACGAGACCAAAGAGACCGTCGTAGCCCTTGCGGAGGTCGACGGGCTCGGGGTACGCGTAGACGCGTACCGAGCGGCTGGTCCCGAGGATCATCCGACAACTCGAAGGAGCGCGATCACGTCGTCGATCGTCGCGCCCTCCACGCGGAGCCCACTGCGCGTGACGATGGCGAGCGGCGTCGACGCTCGCTCGGCGACCACCTCGACGGGACGTAAGGCGAGCGCGGTCGGCGCGGTCGGCCGCTTCGCCTGACACCATCGGCGGACAGTCTCGAACCGCGCGCCGAGCTCTGTCGCGATTGCTGCCCAGCTACGTCCTTGCGAACGTCGCTCCGCCGCGAACGCCACGATCCGCTCGCGGAGCGCTCGGTCGTACCGCTTCCCACGTCCGCGCTCCTGCGCCGCGAGCTCCTGCTTCAGCCGTCGTGCCTCGTGCGTCGTCATGCCCGCACGCGAACACGAGCTCGCGACCTACGTCACGACGGGGCGCGGCGAGAACTTACCTTCGAACCGCGAAAGGCGTCGCGCTCGCCGCGGTGCTCCACGCCACGATCCTCACGATGGCCTTCATCGGGCGCGCGTCGTCACATGAAGAAGAGGAAGCGCACTTCGAGACGCTGAAGGCGCTGTCTGCGTCGCTCGATTCCCGCGACGAGGCGCCCGCGCCGCTCCTGCCCTCGGACGAGCCGTCGGGGACGAATGCCGGTCAGCCCGGGCTCGCCGGGCGCCCGACGGCGCGGCCCGCGCTGGCGCGCGCGGAGCACACGCGGGGCGCGGAGAATCCGGAGGCGAAGCGTCGTCGCGAGGTCGAAGAGGCTCGCGAGTTCGGCATGATCGGGCTCCTCGCGCCGCCGGGCGGCAGCGATGCCTTCGGCGCGTACGAAGGTCCCGCGGTGGTGGGCAGCATCTTCGGTGGGCACCCGGGCGAGGCGTTCGGCTTCGGCGGCCTCGGCCTCTCCGGCACTGGCCTGAGCGGCGGCGGCAAGGGCGCCGGCGTCGGGATCGACGGCATCGGGATCGGTGCCATCGGCGAATGCGGATGCGGCTATGGCGAAGGCGTTCACATCGGGCGGGTACCGTCGCTCCGCGCCGCCAAGGCGCAGGTGAATGGACGCCTCCCGCCGGAGGCCATTCAACGGATCGTGCGCCAGAGCTTCGGTCGCATGCGCATGTGTTACGAGGCGGGGCTGAAGCGGAATCCGAGCCTCGAAGGCCGGGTGGCGGTGAAGTTCGTGATCGATCGCTCGGGCGCCGTCGCGATGGCGAGCACGACGGACCGATCCATGAACGACGGAGAGGTCGCGTCCTGCATCGAGCGCGCGTTCCAGTCGATGTCGTTTCCAGAGCCCGAAGGCGGAATCGTGACCGTGGTTTATCCGCTCGTGCTCTCCACCTGACCTTCGACGGGGAACTTTTCCGGATCGGCCCGGTCAGCCTCCTCGATGCTGATCGAGGCGCGCCTCTCTTGGGATGGGGACCTCCTCGAAGTCGCGCACGTCCCGGCGCGCGGCACCGTGCGCGTCGAGGACTTCGGGCTGCCCATCCCCGGCGATCCGCGGGAGATCGTCGCGGAGGGCGGCGTCCTCGTGCGCGATCGCCTCGATCACCTCGGCGTCACGGCTCGGTTCTCGCTCACCGGCGCCTCGCCGCTGCCCCGCTTCGCGCTCGGCGACTTCCGCACCACGAAGGGCGTCGCGCTTGCAGCGCTGCTCCACGCCACGGTGCTCGCGATGGCCTTCATTGGTCGCGCCGCGCCGTACGAGGACGACGGCGGCCGGCTCGCCATGATGAGGGAGTATCTCGCCGCGAGTGACGCCCGCGTGGAAGGGACGCTCGAGCCGAAGGACGATCTGCCTCCCGACTCGCGTGACGCTTCGCGGGGCGGAAAGCAGGCAGGCGAGCACGCGGGCGACCGGGCAGGGGAGAGCGGTCGGAGCGGGCGCCCGACCGCGCCGACGACGGCGGGTCGCTCGGCGCGCGCGAACGGCGACGCCTCCGACGAGCGGCAGCGCGACCTCCGCGAGGCGCGCGAGTTCGGCATGATCGGTCTCCTCGGCGCGCCCGGCGGTACGCGCGCAGGCGGCGCGGATCCGTTCGCCTCCTTCGAGGGGCCATCCGCGGTGGGCAGCATCTTCGGCGCCACGGCGGTCGATTCGTACGGCTCGAGCGGCGGAGGCCTCTCGGGCGTCGGGCTCGGCGGCGGAGGCAAGAGCGGCGGGATCGAGATCGCGCCCGGCCTCGGCGGCGGCGGGCGTTGCGGCGCGAGCTGCACCGGCTCCATCGGCGGCTTCGGCTCCTCGCACGGCCGTGTGACGGGCGCGCATGCCACGAAGGCGCCGGTGCTCCGCTGCGGCGTCGACGAGGTGACGAAGCAGGAGACGTGCACCACCCAGGTGAGCGGCCGGTTGCCGCCGGAGGTCGTGCAGCGGGTCGTGCGCCAGAACTTCGGGCGCATGCGCATGTGCTACGAGCAGGGGCTCGTGCGGAACCCGAGCCTCGAGGGACGCATCGCGGTGAAGTTCGTGATCGATCGCTCGGGCGCGGTGGCGATGGCGAGCACGGCGGACCGAACGATCTCCGACTCCGAGGTCGCGTCCTGCGTGGAGCGGGCGTTCAGGTCGATGTCGTTCCCGGAGCCCGAGGGCGGGATCGTCACCGTCGTCTACCCGCTCGTGCTGAGCACCTGAGCCGCGAGCTCAGGACTTCCCGTACATCGCCTTGAACGCGGCGAAGGTCTTCGCGAGGCCGTCGCGCACCTTCACGCGCGGCGCGTACCCGAGGAGCTTCTGCGCCGCCTCGATCGACGCGAGCGAGTCGCGGACGTCGCCCGCGCGAGCGGGCTCGTAGATCGGCTCGAGCGACGTACCGGCCTCCTCGCCGACGTACTTCAGCAGCGTGTTGAGCGAGATGCGCTCTCCGCACGCGATGTTCACGACCTCGCCGCTCAGCTTGTTCGAGGTCGTGGCTGCGAGGAGGTTCGCCTCGACCGTGTTGTCGATGAAGCAGAAGTCGCGCGTCTGCTCGCCGTCGCCGAAGATGACGGGGCGCGTCTTGTTCATGGCCGCCTTGATGAAGTTCGGGATGACGGCCGCGTACTGGCTCGTCGGATCCTGGCGCGGGCCGAAGACGTTGAAGTAGCGGAGGCTCACCGTCTCCATGCCGTAGAGCGAGGCGAACACGGTCATGAGCTGCTCGGCGGTGAGCTTCGAGATCGCGTACGGCGAGCGCGGGGACGGCTTCATCGTCTCGATCTTGGGGAGGGTGGGCGTGTCGCCATAGGCGGACGAGCTCGCGGCGAAGATCACGCGCCGGACCTTCGCGCTCCGCGCCGCGAGGAGCACGTTCGTCGTGCCCTCGACGCCGACGCGAATGGAGGTCGCGGGATCGTCCACGGAGCGCGCGACGGAGGGGATGGCCGCCTCGTGGAACACGACCTCGACGCCGCTCATCGCGCGCGCGAGCACCTGCGGGTCGACGATCGATCCTTCGACGAGCTCGAGGTCGCCCTTCAGGCTCTCGACGTTCGACCGCCGCCCGGTCGAGAAGTCGTCGAGGATGCGGACCTTCTCGCCCTTGGCGAGCAGCGCTTCGGCGATCGAGGACCCGATGAAGCCGGCGCCGCCGGTCACGAGGTGAAGACCCATGAGCTGCTCTATAGCAGGCGTGTGCCGACGCAGTCGTACGCTTCGACGCGCTTCCTGGACGCCGTCGAACCGGCGAGCTCCGCCGCGAGCATCGTCCAGATCATCGTGGGCCGGAACGTCCCGTCGGGCCGAGCCATGTCTGCGCGGAGCGTGGCCTCGTGCGTGTAGCCGAGCCGCCGCGGGACGCCCGCGCTCGCGTGGTTCTCCGGGTCGCAATGGATCTCGAGGCGGCCGACGCCGTCGACCTCGAAGCCCACGCGCGTCAGCGCGGCCGCGAGCTCCGTCGCGAGCCCCTGCCGGACGTGAGCGCCGTGGATCCAGTAGCCGATCTCGCGCGAGCCATCGCCCGAGCGCGTGTGGAGGCCGCATCCGCCGAGCACCTGCGTCTCGTCCGGCGAGAAGACTCCGTAGATGAAGTCCTCGTCGTTGTCGAAGTAAGCGCGCCAGCGACGAATGCGCTTCACCTTCTCCTCGACGCGCTCCGGCTCTGCCGCCGCCCACGGCATCCACGGCCGCAGGTGGTCCAGGCTCTCGTCGATGGCCCGCTTCAAGAGAGGAGCGTCGGTGGGCGCCCAGCAGCGAATGACCAGACGGTCCGTGACGACGCGGTACGCGGGGCCTTTCATGACGCTGCATCGTAAGGCCCGGAACGAGGCGCGCCGCTTTTTTGGCCCTTTGCGGCGGACCATGCGAACGGTTTGGAATGGACCGTAGGAAGCACCCCGCCCCCGATGCCCCGATGACCTCGTGCGCCGTTTGCGGCGAAGACGACAAGCGGATGCTCGCGATCGTGCAGCTTCGCGGCGGCTCGGAGGCGACGCTCTGCGGATCCCACGCGCTCATGCACGCGCGCTCGAAGGACGATCTCCGCACGGCGGAGGACCTCCGCGTCGCGTTCGGCGATCGCCGCTCCGGGACCCGCCGCGCGGCCGCGTCCTCTGGGGACGAGCTCGCGGACAAGCTCCAGGCCGCGTTCACGCGCGAGCGGCGTGCGGCCGATCGCCGCAGCGCCTGAGCTGGCCAGCCTCGCCGCCGTTGCGAAAACCGACACTTTGACCTGAAACCTTCGACAGTTGCCGGGGAGGAAACTCCCTGGTCCGGCGTAGCACGCCCTCCGGCTTCCCTAGAGATTCCGCCTCTCTGCGGCGTCTCACGTCGTCCGGCTCGTCGATTTCCGGTGGACAGACCTCCCCCACACGCTAAGCGAAGGCCCTCCTTTCGCCCACAGTGGAGGCCTGCGTGCGCTCTGTCCTGATCGTCTCGTCCATTCTTGCTCTTTCGGCTGGTTTTGCGGCTTTCGCGTCTGGCTGTACGAGCGAAAGCACGGACGACCCCACCGCTTCTGGCGAGAACGCCGCCACGAGCGCCGAGATCAGCCAGGCCCGCGCGGCCGTGGCCCTCATCGCCGGCGCGCAGGCGCACTGCAACCAGTGCCACACCGCGAGCAAGCAGGACATCCAGCGCTGGGGCGCGCAGATGAAGTCGATCGAGGAGACGTGCCTGTCTCCGACCCTGACGCTCACGAACGAGCAGCGCATCGCCTGCCTCAAGGAAGACGGCTCCTTCGGCGCCGGCAAGCTCGGTCTCTACGCTGCCGGCGTGAAGACGGCGCAGTTCACGACGCTCTTCGGCTCGGACACGGCGGCGCTCGCGGACTTCCAGGACAACGCCGGCATGCCGCTCGGCGGCGAGAACACGCTCACCGATACGCAGTTCGCTTCGATCAAGAAGTGGGTCCTCGCGGGCATGCCCGCGCTCGACGTCGCGCTCACGGATCCGGATCTCGAGCCGTGCCACGCGTCGCTCACCCCCGCGCTCCGCACGCACATGACGAAGATGGCCACCGAGGGCTGGGGCGCCCGCCTCGCCGATGCGGCCACGCCGATGTTCGGCTGCGGTGACGGCGCGGCGGACCAGTGCCTCAAGACGTTCCCGGACATCACGACCACGTGGAGCACGTCGAACGCGAACCAGACCCTCCGCAAGCTGCGTGACGTTCCGTTCCGCTCGCACTGGTGGATCCGGTCCTCGCCGGACGGCAAGTACACCGGCTTCGGTCTCAACAACTCCGCCAAGCTGATCGACAACTCGAAGCCGGGCGCGAACGGCATCATCGACGTGAAGGCGTCGTACGATCCGCAGTTCTTCCCGAACAACGAGGGCTTCTCCTACGCCGGCGTCGGCAGCGGCAACGGTCCGATCAAGGTCTGCAAGTCGAGCGTCATCGCGAACGCCTCGAGCACCAACCCCATCACGCTCAACGAGCCGGGCTGCAGCACGATCATCAGCTCCGTCTATCAGACGGTCGGCGCCGCCCTCGACAACCACCTCTACCTGATGTCCACCGGCACCCACGTCAACGACGACGCGGAGGCCTCGGGCTCGGGTCCGCGCGCCGGCTTCGACGGCAACGCGAGCACCATCCTCACCCCGATGGTGAACGACGGAAACAAGTTCGTCCCGCAGCGCAACGTGACGATGCCGCTCCCGTTCGAGGGCGACCAGGCCCTGTCGGCGTCGAACGGACTCCTCCTCACCCGCTTCGGCGGCAAGGAAGGCAAGCGCGGCTACAAGATCCGCAAGCTCACGGTCACGGAGCAGGCGGGCGTGGACGGCGGCGCGACGACCTACAGCGCGACGAGCGACGTCATCGGCACGGTCTGCGCGAACGGCGCGAAGCCGGCGATGGACTACAGCGAGCGCTTCATCGTCTCGCACCAGTACGTCGATCCCGCGGCCAACCCGGACAACCTCCCGCTCAAGTCCGCGAACATCGTCATGATCGACCTCCTCACGGGTGAGGTCGTCCGCCTCACCACGATGAAAGATCGCCAGTACGCGTTCGCCCCGCACTTCCGCGCGGACGGCTGGATCTACTTCGTCGTTCGCGACATGAACAACACCGCGAACGAGACCCTCGTGGCCTCGGACGCCGCGCTCCGCCGCCTGGCCGCGACGCCGACGGTGCCGGCAGGCTCGACGCACTGATCCTCGCGTAGCGAACGCTTTCGTGAAGGGTGCGCCCGGGGTATCAAGCCCTGTGCGCACCCTCTATCATTTCGAGCATTCGGTCTTCTCGCGACGGACGCGCCTCGCCCTCGCCCACAAGGGCATCGAGGTCGAGCTGAAGGACGGACGAGCCGACGAGGCCCACATCGCGGCGGCGCGCGCGCTCCAGCCGCTCCGCACGATGCCGGTCCTCGTCGAGGAGGACGGGCAGGCGCTCGCCGACTCGAACGCGATCGTCCAGTACCTCGACATCGCCTATCGTCACGGTCCGCCGCTGTTGCCGCCGGCGTCGGCGCGCGAGGCGCTATCGATCATGACCGCGGTCGACGTCGCGATGAACGCGGTGGTCGATCTCGGCACGCGGCTCTTCGAGCTACGCGATCACTCCGCGTGGAACGAGATCAAGGCGGAGCGGCTCGCCCGCGCGCAAGACGCGATCGACTTCGTCGCGACGAAGGTGACGCGCCCGACGCTCGCGGGCAAGGCGTGGAGCGCGGCGGACATCTGGGTCTACTCGGCCACGCGCTGGGTGGACGCGTGGCCTGGCCGCGTCGAGACGTCGCCTCAGGTCGCGAAGATGATCACGCTCGGCTTCAAGCTGCCCGACGCCCTCGTCGCCTGGTCGAAGCGGCACGATTCGCGGGCCGACGTTCGCTCGATCTACGGATAGCCATCTCGCGCTCCGCGATGTCTCCGAGCAGGCCGCGGCCCACCGCGACGCGAAGGAGGAACGCGATCCACATCCCGAACGGCTGGTACTTCGCGGTGAGCTCGGCGAGCTTCGCTGGGCTCGGGTGATCGCCGAGCCCGTGGAGCGCGCCGAGCGCCGCGATCGCGATCGGCTCGTCGGGGAAGCGATCCGCGACGCCACATGCGCGGAGCCAGATCCCCGACGACCAGAAGTCGCCGATGCCCGGTAGCGCCCGCAGGCGCTCGAGCACCTCCGCCTCCGGGAGCGCGCGGAGCACGGCCGCGTCGAGCCGACCGTCGAGCGCGGCCCGCGCGATCCCGTGAAGGCGATCCATCTTCGCCGCCGGGAGGCTCTGGATCGACGCGATCTCGAGGAGCTTCGCCGGCGGCGGGAAGACGCCGACGGTCCTGCCCGCGGCGTCGATCTTCGGGCCGTGGGCCTCGACGAGCCCGCGCACGATGTTCGCCGCTTGCGCGGTCGAGATGCGCTGCGAGATGACGGCCCAGCAGGCGCACTCGTACGGCGAGGTGAAGCACACCGGGCGGAGCCCCTCGAGCTCCTTCAGGAGGGGGGCGAGCTTCGGATCGCGGTGGGCGATGCCTGGGAACGAGGCACCGTCGACGTCGAGCGAGAAGATCCGGGCGACCTGCTTCCGGACGTCCTGGAGATCGAGCCCCGACCCCTCGAGCCCGTGGACCGTGACGCGCAGGACGCCGAGGTAGTCGGCGGTGCGGACGGTCACGGCGATGGGCTGGAACGTCCGGTCCGCGACGAAGCCGACGCGGACCGTGCCATCGTCCGTCTTCGGCTGATGGCGGAGCGGCGGGAAGTGGGCGATGACATCGGCCGCGCGGGCGAGCGAGAACGGGCCCCGCGGAACGATCACGAATTCGCTGGTGCTCATGCTCTTCAAGCTCGCACCCCCGCTTGACAGCTTTATGTCAGGATAGACCTCTACCGTCGCGCGATCACCACGACCGAGTACGCCGTCGCCGGCTTGCCCGCCGGATTTGCGTAGGAATGTCGTTGATCTCCGCGGAACGCGACGACGTCTCCAGGAGCGAGGCGGTACTCCTCCCCGGACGCGACGAGGACGATCTCGCCGCTCTCGCACATCAAATACTCGCGCGTCCCCGGGGTATGCGGGACGCCCGCCATCTTCGCCCGCGGCGGCAGATCGAAGCGGTCGATCTCCATCCCGGGGATGGGGTCGGGCAGGAGCTTGCGGATGGTCACCGCCCCGCGGAGCTTCGTCACGATGTCGCGCGCGCGGTAGTGGCGCGCGTCGGATCGGGGCTCCGCGACGAGCTCCTCGATCGTCACCTGGAAGGCGATGGCGACGCGGTCCAGCACGGCGAGGGTGGGATTGGCGGCGCCGGACTCGATGTTGGTCCACGTGGCGCGGGGCAGGCCTGCGAGCTTTGCCATCTGCGCCTGCGTGAAGCCGCGCGCCTCGCGCAGCGTGCGGACATTGCGGCCGAGGCGAGTTGCGACGTCGTCGGTAGCCATGACAACGAGATAGCCGTCGGGCAATGGATTGTCACGAAGGACAGAGTGTTGGCCAGGGCGGGGCATCATGAGGGCATGAACATCGAGGGAGAAGCCGCGCTCGTCACGGGCGCATCGGCGGGACTGGGCAAAGAGACGGCGCGTCTGCTGGCGCGACGCGGCGCGCGCGTGGTCATGGTGGCGCGCGCGAAGGCCGCGCTCGACGTGGCGGCGGCGGAGATCCGCGCGGAGACCGGCAACGCGAACGTGCACGGCCTCGCGTTCGACGTGGGTGACAAGGAGGCGATCCATCGCATCGCGGGCGCCGCGTCGGCGCTCGTGGGCTCGCCGAGCATCGTGATCCACAACGCGAGCACGCTCGGCCCCGTGCCCATGCCGCTCCTGCTCGATACGGACTGCGAGGACCTCGAGCGCGTGCTCGCGGTGAACCTGGTCGGGCCTTTCCGGCTGACCAAAGCGCTCGCGGGCCCGATGGTGCTCGCGCGCCGCGGCGTCTTCGTGTTCGTGAGCTCGGACGCGGCGGTGAGCGCGTATGCGCGCTGGGGCTCGTACGGCGTGTCGAAGGCGGCGGCGGATCACCTCGCGCGCTCGTTCGCGGCGGAGGTCGATGGCGTGAGCTTCTACGCGTTCGATCCCGGCGAGATGGATACGAAGATGCACGCCGACGCGCTGCCAGAGACGGATCCGAAGACCTTGGCGCGCCCCGCGGACGTGGCGGCGCGGCTCGTCGCTCTCGTCGAGAGCGACCGCGCGAGCGGGGAACGGGTGGCGGCGTGAAGGCGGCGTCGGGGTACCGGCCGGCGCGCGAGCTGCGGGTGCTCGTGGTGGACGCGGCGCTCGGGGCGATGCACGTGACGCCCGGGGTGGAGCTCGCGCGCCTCTTCGACCGCGGCGACCTCCTCGTGGTGAACGACGCGGCCACGCTGCCGGCGTCGCTCCACGTGGGTGACGTGGAGCTTCGGCTGCTCGGCCGCGTGGACGATCGCACGTGGAGGGCGGCGCTCCTCGGCCCCGGTGACTGGCACACCCGCACCGAGGACCGCCCTGCGCCGCGCGCGGTCGCGGTCGGGGAGGAGCTGCGCATCGGCTCCCTCGTGGCGCGTGTGCGGGAGGTGCGTCCCGAGTCGCCGCGTCTCGTGACCGTCGCGCTGCGCCACGCAGACGACGACTCGCTCTCCGCGCTGTGGTCGGAGCTCTATCGCGTGGGGCGACCCGTGCAGTATGCACACGTGCCGGAGGCGTACGATCTCTGGGACGTGCAGAACGCGTACGCCGGGCGTCCGTGGGCGGTGGAGATGCCGTCCGCGGGTCGCGTCCTGACGTTCGATGCGCTGGCGGCGCTCGCACGTCGCGGCGTGGAGGTGGCGACGCTCACGCACGCGGCGGGGCTCTCGTCCGTGGGCGATCCCGCGATCGACGCGATGCTGCCGATGCCCGAGCGCTACGAGGTGCCGAGCCGCACGTGGGCGGCGGTCGCGCGCGCGGAGCGCGTCGTCGCGATCGGCACGAGCGTGGTGCGTGCGCTCGAGTCGGTCGCGCGGACGGGGCGGCTGGCGGGAGAGACGGACCTTCGCATCGGGCCTCGCACCGAGCGCCGCGTCGTCGATGCGGTCCTGACCGGCGTTCACGAGACGGAGTCGACGCACTTCGCCCTGCTCGGGGCGTTCGCGCCGCACGCCGTCCTCGACGCGAGCCTCGCCGAGACGGAGTCCGCGGACCTCTTCGGGCACGAGATGGGCGACGCGTGCCTCCTCTGGGCGCAGACGCCGGCCGCCCGTCGCCACGGCTTGTCCACCGGCCGACCACAGGAACGGCACAGGTTGCCCATGGTTGGGGGGCTGCCCACCGGCTCTCCACAGGCTGTCGACGGGTTGTGGGCAGATCCGGGGGCCTGCTGAACGGGCGTGCAAGTGCTAGGGTAAGCGCGCTTGAAGATCGTTCACGCCGCGGATCTGCATATCGATAGTCCGCTGCGCGGGCTCGATCGCTACGACGGCGCGCCGGTCGAGCGGCTCCGCGGGGCCACGCGACGCGCGCTCGAGAACCTCGTCGCGCTCTGCATCGAGGGACGCGCGGACGTGCTCCTGCTCGCGGGTGACATCTTCGACGGGAGCTGGCGCGACTACTCGACCGGCCTCTTCTTCATGTCCCAGATGTCGCGCCTCCGCGAGGCGGGCGTGCCCGTCGTCCTCGTGCGCGGCAATCACGACGCAGAGAGCGAGGTCGTCAAGGCGCTGCGGCTACCCGAGAACGTCCACGAGCTGTCGGCGAAGAAGCCGGCCACGTTCGAGCTCCCGAACACGGGCGTCGTCGTGCACGGCCAGAGCTTCTCGCAGCGCATCATGAGCGAAGACCTCGCCGCGAAGTACCCCGCGCGCGTGGGCGGCGTCTTCAACATCGGCCTCCTGCACACGTCGATCGACGGCCGCGAGGGCCACGCGCCCTACGCGCCCACCTCGCTCGAGATCATGCGCGCCAAGGGGTACGACTACTGGGCCCTCGGTCACGTGCACGCCCGCGAGATCGTCTCGAAGGAGCCGTACGTCGTGTATCCCGGTAACTTGCAGGGACGCCACGCGCGCGAGATCGGCGCGAAGGGCGCCACCATCGTCCACGTCGAGGACGGCGCCGTCGCGCGGCTCGAGCATCACGCGCTCGACGTGGTGCGGTGGGACGTGGTCGAGGTCGACGTGAGCGCCGCCGCCGACGCCGCGGAGGCGATCGACCTCGTGCGCGACGCGGTCGGCGCGCGGAGCACGGCCGCGGAAGGGCGGATCCTCGCCGCGCGCGTCACCATCACGGGCGCCACCCGCGCGAACGGCGCGATCCGCCGCGACGTGGAGAAGTTCGTGAGCGAGCTGAGATCCATCGCGAACGACACGCTGGGCGACGGCGTCTGGCTCGAGAAGATCCGCCTGCACACGCGCACGCATCTCGACTTCGATCGCATCCGCGAGGAGGAGTCCGCCGTCGGTCATCTCGCGCGGCGGCTCGCGTCGATGAAGCACGACGACGCCGAGCTCGCCGCGCTCGCAGCCGAGCTCGCGGAGCTCGACAAGAAGCTGCCGCCCGAGCTCCGCGAGGGCGACAACGCCTTCCACCTCACCGACCCCGCCACGCTCCGCGCCCTCCTCGAGGACGTGGAGCAGATGCTCGTGCCGCGCCTCCTCGAGGGCACGGCGGGAGACGCCGGCTGATGCGCCTCGCGAAGCTCGATCTGCTCGCGTTCGGCCATTTTCGCGGCGTCTCGCTCGATTTCTCGGCGCCCGGGCTCCACGTCGTGCTCGGGCGCAACGAGGCGGGCAAGAGCACCACGCTGCGGGCGATCACCGGCCTCCTCTACGGCATCGATCGCTCCACGCCCGACGCGCACGTGCACAAGCCGACCGAGCTCCGCATCGGCGGCACGCTCGAGCACGACGGCGAGCGCCTTCGCATCGTTCGCCGCAAGGGCAACAGCAACACGCTGCTCGATCCGCAGGACCGTCCCCTCGACGAGACGATCCTCCGCCGGCTCCTCGGCGGCGTGACGCAGGAGACCTTCGCGCACGCCTACGGCCTCGATCACGTGATGCTCGCGGAGGGCGCGAACGCGCTCCTGGAGGGCAAGGGCGACCTCGGCGAGAGCCTCTTCGACGCGAGCGTCGGCGGCGGCGGCGAGGTGCAGCGCATCCTCGCGGATCTCGCGCGCGAGGCGGACGCGATCTACCGGCCACGTGGCACGTCGCTCCCCCTGAACGACGCGCTGAAGGCGTTCGCGGACGCCTCGAAGCAGGTGCGCGAGCGCCGCACGCTGCCGGAGGCCTACACGCAGCAGGAGGCGGGCCTCGAGACCGAGACCGAGGAGCGCGACGCGTGCCTCGCGAAGAAGAAGGAGCTCGAGGCGCGCCGCGCGCTCCTCGCCCGGGCGCGGGCGAGGGCGCCGCGGGAGCGGCAACGCCAGCACCTGCTCGAGGCCCGCGCGAAGCTCGGCGCGGTACCTATGCATCTTGCACGTATCGATGCGCTGAAGGACCGCTTCGGCGGGTACGAGCGCGACGTGGAGCAGCTCCGCGCGCTCCGGGCAGAGGTGGAGCGCCAGTCCGACCGCCTCGCGGAGGCGATGCGGCGCGCGGGGCTGAAGAGCGCGCCATGCGACGCGAGCGACCTCGAGCCGTTCCGCCTCGCCGCGGGCAAGGAAGGCAAGGTCAACTCGCTCCTGCGCGACCGCGAGAAGCTCGTCGAGCGCATCCAGGCGGCGACCGAGGAGATCGCGCGCGCGGAGCGGAACCTCGCGCGCCTGCACGGGCCGTCGATCGAGGGCGCCGGGCTCGACCCCGCGATGCGCGAGACGCTCGCGGGCGCGCTCGATCGCGCGCGGAAGCTCGGCGACATCGAGGACCGCATCGCCTTCGATCGCGCGAAGCTCGAGCGGCAGGAGCGCGCGCTCGAGTCGAAGGCGTCCGCGCTGCGAAGCAAGGTGGGGTGGGGGAGCGCGCGGGCGAAGGCGGAGCCGCGCTCGCTCGCGGCGTTCGTCGCGCTGGCGCTGCCATCCACGTCCGCGCTCGACGCGCTGCGCGTCAAGGGCGTCGAGCTCGCGCGGAAGATCACGCGGCTCGACGAGCGCGTCGAGGAGCACGAGCGCGAGGCCGCCTCGCTCGACAAGCAGAGCGCCTCGCTCGCCGGGGACTTCGCGCCGCCCGACGCGGCCGCGCTGCGCGAGGCTCGGGAAGCTCGCGATCGCGCCTGGCACGATCTCCGTCTCGCCGAGGGCAAGGCCCGCGCGAAGGCCGAGATCGCGCTCGAGCGGCTCCTCTGTGACGCCGACACGGTCGCCGATCGCATGATCCGCGAGGCGGATCGCGTCACCACGCTCGCGCGGCTGCGCGCGGAGGCCGACGCCACGCGCGTCGAGCTCGAGAAGGCGCGCGCGGAGCGGAAGAAGCTCGACGCGCAGGAGCGCGGCCTCGGCGAAGAGCTCCGGAGGCTGTTCGAATCGGCGCATCTCGTCCCCACCGACATCGACGAGATGCGCCAGTGGCTCCAGCAGCACGCGCAGCTCGCCGACGAGCACGCGCGTCTCGCGGAGGCGCGCGCCGTCGTCGACTCGGAGGCCGCGAAGATCGCGCGCGCGGCCGCTGATCTCGCGGCCGTGCTCGCGCCGAGGACGCGGAAGCGATCGAAGGCCGACACGCAGCTCACCCTGCTCGACGGACCCGCCAGGGGCACGCCGGCGGACGACGCGAGCGCCGCCGATCGCGCCAGCGTGGCGCGCCTCGCCGACCTCGTGGCCGCCGCCACCACCCGCCTCAACGCGATGGATGAAGCGCGGCGCGCCTCCGCCGAGATCGCGAAGGAGGAGCTCGCGCGCGACGAGCGCATCGAGCTCCGGCGCACGTGCAACGACGGGCTCGCGACGATCACGCGGCAGCTCGCCGAGCTCCTCGCCCCGATCGGCCTCGCCTCCGACGCCGCCGCCGACGAGGTGAACCGCGCGATCGAGGCGCTCCGCGACGTGTTCCGCATCGCCGACAAGCGCGCCGAGACCGAGGCCCACGCGCGCGAGATCGGCGCCTCGGTCGTCGGCTACGACGCGACCCTCGAGCGCTGCCTCGCGGACGTCGCGCCCGACCTCGCCGGGGTCGAGGCGGCCGCGCGCCAGCTCTTCGAGCGCGCGCAGGCCGCTCGCGACAACGCCGCGCAGCTCTCCGCCATCGAGGATCAGCTCGTCCAGCTCGGAGATCCCGTGCCCGCCGAGGCGCTCGAGGGCATCGAGGACCTCCAGGCCGCGGAGGAGGAGCTGACGGACGCGATCGACGAGCTCGATCGAGATCTCACGCGTTACAACGAGACGATCGGCGGGCTCCGCCGAGGCCTCGAGTCATTCCGCGCCGAGGAGAGCGCGGCCGAGGCGGCCGCCTCCGCCGAGCAGCACCTCGCCCGCGTCCGCGAAGGCGCCGAGCGCTGGGCACGCGCGCGGCTCGCCTCGGTCATCCTCGCGCGCGAGATCGAGCGCTATCGCGAGGAGAACCAGGGCCCGCTGCTCGCGTCCTCGTCCGCGCTCTTCGCGCGTCTCACGCTCGATGCGTACTCCGGCATCAAGGCCGGCTTCGACGACAAGGACAAGCCGTGCCTCCGCTGTGTGCGCAAGGACGGGACGGAGGTCGACGTCGCCGGCCTCAGCGACGGCACGCGCGATCAGCTCTATCTGTCGCTCCGCCTCGCGAGCCTCCTTCGTCGCGCGGAGGTGGCCCAGCCGATGCCGCTCATCCTCGACGACGTGCTCATCCAGCTCGATGATCACCGCGCCGCCGCCGCGCTCGGCGTCCTCGCGGAGGTGTCGCGCAAGATGCAGGTGCTCTTCTTCACGCATCACGCGCGCCTCGTCGAGCTCGCGCGTCAGGCGGTGGCGGAGTCCGAGCTCGTCGTGCACCTGCTCGGGACGAGCGAGGCGTCAGCGGCAGTGAATGTGGGCGGTCTCGCAGCCGTCTTGCGTTGAGTAGAGGCGCTGGCAGTCGGGGCCCGTGCAGTTGCACACCGACGTGTAGATGCAGCTCGTGCCCGTCCAGATGTAGCCCTTCGCGCCCGCGTTGCAGAGCATCTGCACGCCGTGCACCTCCTGCGGCTTGCACGACGCGTTGCAGCCGGGCAGCACCGCGAGCGCGATGCCGACCACCGAGAGAGCCACGAGAAGCAGCGCGCGGTACCGCACGTCGGCGATCATCGCATCATCACGGTCCCCCGGCGACAGCGATTACGGTCGCCCGAGCGCGATCACGGGCCCTTGCACTCTTCCTGCTTGGTGAGCGAGTCCGTCGGCGTACACACGCCCGCGTCGCCGTTGCTGCAGGTGAGCGACTGGCACTCGAGGTTCGGGCCCGTGCACGCCGCGCCTGCCGGCTTCCCCACGGTGCACTTCGAGGTGGTCTTGTCGCAGTAGTTGCCGATCCCGCACTCGAGATTGATCGGCGCCTTCTCCTTGTCGCACGGGACGCCGAGGCTCGTCGCCTTCTTGCAGAAGCCTTTCAGCTCCGCGCCGGTGCCGAAATCGACGTCGCAGTAGAGGCCGGTGCCGCACAGACCGGACGTGCCCTCCTTGAGCGAGCACGCGTCGCCCTCCGCGAGGAACGTGAGCACGTTGCACTTCTTCGTCTTGTCGTCGCACGTCGTGAAGTCGTTCGGCTTCGGGCTCGCCGCGCACTCCGAGGTTCGCGTGCACGTCTCGCCCGCCGCCTTCTTTCCCGTGAAGGCCTGGCACTGGCCGAGCGTGCTGCCGGCCTTCTGAAGGAGCTCCCACGAGAACGTGCACTGCTCGAGGATCTCCTTGAACTTGGGGATGCAGCCGTCGATGACCTCCGGATGGAACGTCTCGCTGCCATCCTTCACCGCCGCGACGTCCTTCGCGCACTCCGCCTTCTGGTAGGCGAGGCAACCGGCTTCGTCGTAGCTCGAGGCGCAGCACTTCTTCCTCAGGTCGCAGACGAGCGGGGCCGTCCTCTCGCACACGTTGTCGAGGGTGTAGCCGCCCGCGTCCGGCCCCGCGTCCTCTCCTGATGAGCTTCCCGACGACGACGACGACGACGAGGTCGCGTCGACCCCCGCGTCGGCCGGCGCGGGGATCGCCGCGTCGTCGTCGCCGCAAGCGACCACCAAGCCGAACCCCACGAGCCCCACCCCGACGAGCACGATCGCGCTTCGCATTTGTTTACAGAATAAAGGGTGCGCTCGGGGATGCGCGAGTTCCCGGCGAGCGCTAGGTTTCGAGAGACCACGTGAGGCATGGAGCCCACGTGTGAAACCCCGTCGGGAGCGAGATAGCCCCGGCGAGCTGGAGACAAAATGCATCCTGCATTCATTCATTGGTGGAGATCCGCCCGTCATTCGGAGGGCGAAGCTCGTCCCGGTTGTGGTCCTGGAGGCGGGTGTGGTCCGCGAGGCGCCGTCTTCGGCGGCTTCGGTCCACGCGGCGGTCCGCCGGGGCCCGGGGATGGCGGTGACTTCGGCGTCCGCCGTCCGCTCCGCTTTCTCGCGCACAAGCTCGAGCTCTCGGAAGAGCAGACCGGGCAGCTCGCGAAGATCCTCGACGAGCTGAAGACCGAGCGCGCCCAGGCGGAGGTCGATCAGCGCCGCACGATCGCGGCCTTCGCGGACGCGATCGAGGGCGCGACCTTCGGTGAGGAGCGCGCGAACGAGGGCGGCGATCAGCGCGTGGAGAGCGCGCGGCGACTCCGCGAAGCGGTGGTGAAGGCGCTCCGCCAGATCCATGGCATCCTCGACGAGGATCAGCGCAAGCGCTTCGCGTATCTCGTGCGCACCGGCGTCCTCGCGTTGTAAAACGCGGGCGTGCTCGTCCGGATCGTCAGGTACGGGGCTCTGCTCATCTCGATGCTCGCCCTGCTTCCGGCCTGCGCGGAGGTGCCGCTGCCGATCCGTGACGAGATCGCGACCACGTCGAGGGTGCATCCGGGGGCGGTCACGGTTGTATTCTTCACGGATTTTCAGTGCCCGTTCTGCCGGCGCACCCATGCGGCGTTGCAGCCGCTCCTCGCTCGGCGCCAGGGCAAGGTGCGCCTCGTGATCCGCCACGTCCCGCTCCCCCGCCATCCGGACGCCCGGTCGGCGGCGCGGGCGGCCGTGTGCTTCGAGACGCTGACCGTTGCTCCAGATGCAACGAGGACGGGGGTCCTCTTCCAGGAATACGTCCACGAGCTGATGACCTCGGCCGATCTGTCCGAGGCCGCGTGCGAGCGCCTCGCCGAGGAGCACGGGGTCTCCCCGGACGCGATGCGCCGCTGCCTCGCGGATTCCGCGCCGGATTCGCGCCTCGAGAAGGACCTCCTCCTCTTCGACATGGTCCACGGCGACGGGGTCCCGCTCCTCTTCATCGGGAGGACGCGCCTGGAGGGTGCACAGTCGCGCAGTAGTCTCGAGGCGGCCCTCGACGCGGCGGGGCGGGAGTGACCACCCCCTGGGGCTCCAAACCCCGGAAAATTCCCTCAAAAATCTGACTCAAAGTCCTGGCACATCAAAAAAGCGAGACTACGGTGCGCCGCCATGAAGGGTGTGCTGGGAGCCGCGTTTGTCATCTCCGTGGGCGTCTGCGTGGCGGTGGGCTGCGCGAAGAGCGAGGAAGACGAGCCCCTGTTCGGCAAGGGCATCGACAAGACCGAGCCGGCGGACGCGGGCAACGAGGCCGGCAAGTCGAAGGTCGTGCCGAAGGGCGACGACGACGACGATGACGACACCACCACGCCCCCCAAGGGCGATGATGACGACGACGACGACTTCGGCTCGTCGAGCTCGTCGTCCTCCGGCGGCTCCTCGTCTTCGTCGAGCGGCGGCACGTCTTCGTCTTCGTCGAGCGGCGGCACGTCCTCGTCTTCGTCGAGCGGCAGCACCGCCTCCGATCCGTGCAAGGTCCTCACGTGCAACACGTCGAAGACGCAGGCGTCGATCAGCGGTGACACCCCGGGCGCGGCGCGTACGATCACGGGCGCGGCCACGCAGTGGTTCACGGTCGACGTCACGGAAGACGCGACCGGCCTCTTCTCCACCGGCCGCAGCCTGCGCCTCAAGGCGACGCTCACGTCGCCGCCGGGCAAGAACTTCGACCTCTTCATGTACCTGCCGACGAGCGGCGGCACGAAGGAGTGCCACCTCAACGACGAGTCTTCGGAAGAAGGTCCGGGCGTCGAGGACAAGCTCTCGCTCGTGTGGGGCGAGGCGGACGGCGGCCAGGGCAACGGGTCGAGCGACACGCGCACCGTCACGATCGAGGTCCGCGAGATCCCGGATCCGGCGGCGCCGGCCGCTGCGTGCGATCCCACCGCGAAATGGTCGCTCAAGCTCGAAGGCAACAAGTAAGGGCGCTCGGGGCGCTCCTCCTCGTCGGACTGGCGGCCTGCGCGAGCACGCCGCCGGCGGCGAGCCCCGCGGGTCACGCGACGACGACGTCCGCGGAGTCGCTGCCCTTCATTCACGACGACTATCCGCGCGCGCTCGCGCAGGCGAAGAAGGAGCACAAGCCGCTCTTCGTCGACGCCTGGGCGCCGTGGTGCCACTCGTGCATGAGCCTGAAGACGTACGTGCTGACGGATCCTTCGCTGGCGCCGCTCGCGAAGGACTTCGTGTGGCTCGCCGTCGATACCGAGAAGGACGTCAACGCTGCGTGGGTGCAGAGGTACCCGCACGACGCGCTCCCGACGCTGTGGATCGTCGATCCGGCGACCGATCGGCCGCTCCTCAAGTGGGCCGGCACCGTGACGGCGCCGGAGCTGAAGGCGCTGCTCACGGCGGCGATGTCGAACGATCCGTCGATGGCGTCGTTCATCCGAGGCAACCACGCGCTCGGTGAGGGCGACGCAAAGCTCGCGCTGAAGGAGCACGAGGCGGCGCTGAGCCAGGCAAAGCCGTCCGCCGTCCCGACCATCGTCGAGGCGATGACGACGGACTACTACGTCCTGAAGGACTTTGCCGGCTGCGCCGAGCTCGCCGCGAGCAAGGCGCCGCAGCTTCCGCCGGGGACCTCGCGCGCGACGGTGCTCGTCACCGGGCTCGGCTGCGCGCGCGAGATCAAGAGCCAGGCGGCGCTCGAGCGACTCCTCCCGCTCGCCGAGCACGACGCGACGGCGCGCGACGAGTCGATCCTCCCGGACGATCGGTCGGCGATCTACGAAGAGGTGATCGCGGCGAAGAAGGAAGCGGGCGACGAGCCCGGCGCGAAGAAGCTCGCCGCCGAATGGGCGTCGTACCTCGAAGCCGAGGCGGGCAAGGCTCGCTCGAAGGACGCGCGTACCGCGCTCGATCCGTGGCGCGTGGCGGCCTACCTCGCCACCGGTGAGCCGGCGAAGGCGATCCCGGTCCTCGAAGCGAGCGCGAAGGACTTCCCCCAGGACTACAACCCGCACGCGCGGCTCGGCCGCGTGTATCTCGTCCTCGGCCGGCTCGACGACGCCGCGCGCGCCGCGGACCGGGCGATCGCGCTCGTCTATGGTCCGCGCGCGATGCGTGTCTACGAGCTCCGCGCCGATATCGCGAAGGCCCGCGGCGACAGGCCGGCCGAGATCCATGCGCTCGAGGAGGCCCTCGCGAAGAGCGAGCACGCGAACCTCACGCAGGGGCAGCGCGGCGTCCGCGAGAAGCTCGTGAAGCGCCTCTCGGCTCTCCGTTAGCCGCACGCGCGCGCGACATGTGCGCGGACGAATGGATCGCAGCGTGCCGCACCGCCACGAGCGACGCGTGGGGGGAGGTGTCAGGCAAGCTCGACGTGTCCGGGGAAACCACACGGCGAGCTCATGCGATGCGCCGCGTGCATGATCGTGATCTGGCGCTAGAATTTCATCGTGCCTTCCTTGCTGGTCGCCCTGATCCCGCTCGCGATGGTCCTCGCGACGGTCCTGTTCGTCGTCGTTCGAGCCCGCCGGAAGCGGAAGAAGCCGCGATCCGGGGTGCGCGAGGCGAGCGGGTTCGTCGTGCTCGAGGGCAACGTCTGGGACGCCTGCGCCGTCGACGACCTCCGCGAGCCGTGGGCGAAGTACACGACCGAGCCCATCCGTGGCTTCTGCGGCGTGGGCGTGGGACGGCACCGCATCCGCACCACGACGCCGAACGGCGAGGCGACGCTCGACTTCGTCGTCTATCCCGGCGAGGTGCTCGCGTGGCGCCTCGACGCGGAGCGCGCGCGATGGGAGCCGCACGATCTCGATCCCGACACACGGCAACTCCTCGAAGGCGTGCCTCTGAGCACGGCGGACGTGAGCGCCGGCGCCGCGCCGCGCGCGAAGCTCCCCGGCTGGCTCGTGCACCTCCGCACCACGATGGGCATCGGTAGCGCACGCGCCACGACCGCGCTCACGCGCAGCACCGACGACGGCATCGATCGCCTGAAGAAGCGGCTCGCGAAGCTCGTGGCGATGGCGGAGAGCGACTCGGACGCCGACGTCGATCTCGTCGCCGAGGCGCGCGCGATCGGCGAGGCCATCGTGGGCCGCGCCCTCTCGCGGCGCGACATGCGCGCGCTCGTGATCTCCGCCCGCGACGCTGCGACGAAGCTCGCCGCGAACGGCCACATCGAGCGCGCGATGCGCGTGCTCGGCCTCGGCCTCGCCGTGCTGCCCGGCGATCCCGAGCTCATGGTGACCGCCGGCGTCGCGCTCGCCGCGCGCGGAGAAGCCGACGAAGCCCTCCGCGCGCTGAACGCCGCGCTCGAGCGCGATCGCTGCCTCGAGGCGGACGACGTCGCCCGCGCGATGCGCGCCCGCATGGAGCTGCGCTCGCGGCTGGGTCGAAGCGTCCGCGTGTAACGAAGCCTAGGTGGTCACGGGATCGACGGCGCGGTGCCGTCGACGAGGACCGCCTTCAGGAACTTGTCGCCGTCGGCGATCGCGGACGGGTCGCGGAAGATGACGAAGTGACCGTCGTCGTCTGCCGGCTTCGCGTACTGGCGCGTGACGGCGGTGAACCCGGCCGAGTTCGCCGACACCGGGCCCGCCTGCGGATCGCGGTGGAGCTTGTCCGGCGTGACGCCCGACGGCGTCGGCGCGACGAAGAGGTTCGACGCCGTGAGGTACACGAGCTGCGTGCTCGGCGTCGCGTAGGTGTCCTTCTGGCCGTACGGGACGAACACGTGCTTCTGGACGATGTCCGAGGCGACGGGCGGGACCGGGTTCATGTTCGCGGCGTGGTTCATCGGGTCCGCCGGGTCGATGCCGTTCTGGAACAGCGTGAGGACGGGGTGCGACGAGTCGACGTTCGCCTTCGGCTCCGAGATGATGAACGGCGCGAGCGCGAGCAGGTTCTGCGGGCTCGTCTTCGTGAGGAGCGAGTCGATGAGGCTGCCGCCCTCGCCGCTGAAGAGGACGCCGGTGACGCCCTTCGTGTACGGCATCGAGATCGCGCCTTCCGTCGCGCCCTGGGAGTGACCCCAGTAGGCGATCTTCGTCTTGCTCAGCGTGACGCCGCCGACGGTCGGGCCCGTCTGCGCGAACTTCACGAGGGCGACCTGGTCCGCGCCGCCCTGGAGCACGTTGCCGTGCGCCGCGGCGGGGTTCGCGAAGTTGAAGAAGATGCCCGAGGGATCGGCCGTCTCCGTGCCGCGGCGCGTGCCGTGGCCGACCTGGTCGATGCCGAGCACCGCGACCTTGAGCGCGGCCATGCGGGAGGCGACGTTCTCGTTGGCGTGGCTGCGGAAGCTGCCGCCGGTGCCGTGGCCGTAGACGAGGACGGGGATCTCGCCGGTCGCGCCGCTCGGGATCGTGATCGCGGCGCAGACGTCGATCGTCGACTGCTTCGTGCCCGGCACGAACGAGCCGTCGTCTTCCGGCTTCATGAACGGGAGATTGCCCTTCTGGTAGAGCGGGAGCTTGAGGACGGTGTGGTACTCGTCGACGCCCGCGGCGGGCGTGGCGGGGCAGTTGCGCTTGCCGTCATGCTGTGCGCACGGCGAGGTGGTCCCCGCTTCGCACTTCGTCCACGCGTTCGGCGCGGTCGCGGCCTCGACGAAGTTGCCCATGTCGCGGCCTGGCTTGTCCACCTGACCGACGGTGAAGACGGCGGCGTTCAGGATCGTGTCCGGCGAGATCGCCTGCGCGGTGAGGTACTCGCGGAGGGGCTTGTACTTGTTCCACGGCGTGGAGAGATCGCCGCCCGGATCGCTCGCCGCGACCATCGCCGCGAAATCCGCGCCGCGCTTCACGGCGACGCCGCTCTTCGCCTTGGCGCCGGTCGTGATGTAGGCCGCGTAGCTGTGACCCGGCTTGAACGGGTGACCGACCTGCGGGCGGAACGTGAGCGAGTTCGGGCAGACGTACGAGGTGCGGTTCGAGATCGACGACCACGCGTGACCGAGCTCGCTCTTGTCCGTGAGGTCGACGAGGTGGGTGACCTTGAACTGCGCGTCGAACGACGCGAAGTCGAGCTCACCGCTGAAGCGGAACGTGATCGACGAGTACGAGCTCCAGCCGGTGCCCGTCTTCTCGATGAAGCGCGCCCAGCGATCGACGGCGTCGAAGCCGAGGACGCCGGCGCCCGGGACGGGGAAGTCCTTGTAGTCGGGCTTCAGGTTCGGGGAGCTGCCGATCGTGCGGATGTCGTTCGGGAAGGGGAGGCGGAAGAAGTCCTTGAGCGGCGTGCCGCGCGGCACGTCGAAGTAGGACTGCACGTCGCCGGTCTCGGCCTCGCACGGGACCTCGAACGCCTTCGGGATACCGATCACGCCGGCCTGGGTCGGCAGGCACTGGCTCGCGCCCCCGGCCTGCGGGTTCGGGAGGCACAGGAGGCCGCCGAAGCACTCACTGCTCACCTGGCACGCCCCGAAGAGGTCGACGTTGCCCTCCGGCTGGCACTGGCCGCCGCTCAGGCCGGCCAGGTTGCAGCGGAGGCGCGCCTTGCAGTCGGCGTCCGCGGTGCAGGCCGCGTTCGCCTCGCCGGTACCGGCCGCCGCGCACTTACGGTCCGCGCCACAGTAGCCGTTGTTGCATTCTGCACTGATCTGGCAGTCGCCGCCGATGGCGGTCGCGCCGCTGGGCGCGCACTTTGCGTCGGAGCCGCAGGTCAGGCCGGGACGGCAAGGCTGGGTGTCAGAGCAGGCGGCGCCGACCCCGCCGGGGCCGGTCGGGAGCTGGCCGTCGGGGAGGGTTCCGCCCTCCAGACCCCCCTCCGGGAGGGTCGAAAGGTCGATTCCGAGGCCCGAGCTGCAGGCCGGAGCAAACCAGAGGGAGCCGGCCATCAGCCCGGCAGCGGCGAAGAAAACACGCTTCATTCGAAGTCCTCCCGAAGATGGGCCTCATACACGTGATCTGCGCTGCGATCCAACGGTCGCCCGGAAGAGTGTGGTACGTTCGGGCGGCCGCCATGGGACCCAACCTGACCCCCGGATCTGGGCCTGCACCCACGCAGAAGCCGCTCCCGCCGTCGATCATCCGCGCGGCCAAGTGGCCGCCCGATGACGACGCGATGCCCCCCGGCGTTCCAAGCGGTCCGCCGGGCGGCTTTGCGCCGAGCTACGGCGGCGACGACGGGAACTTCAAGCGCGGGCGCTTCGCTCCCATCGCCATCATCATCGGCATCCTCGCCGTCGGCGGCGTCGCGGGCGCCCTCATCTTCGGCTCCATGAAGGATGTCGAGAAGATGGACCCGAAGAAGGTCGCGGTCCTCAAGCGGGACACCGCGCTTCTCCCCCTGCCGGAGGCGCTCCCGACCTACCGCAAGTGGGCGGTCGAAGGGCAGGAGATCAAGCTCCAGGAAGAGGCCTTCACCCAGCTCGCCTGGGCGAAGGATCCCGAAGGCCTCCAGCTCATCATCAAGGGCCTCAAGTCCATCGATCACAACGTCCGCGGAACGGCCGCCCAGGCCCTCCTCGAGTACGGCTCGCCCGCGGCGGACGGGGCTCGCCCGGCGCTGCTCACGGCGCTGAAAGAGGCGAACGAGGCGGACCGCCCGCAGATCGCATGGGCGCTCGCCGCGCTCCACGAGCCGACCGCGTTCGACGACGTCATGAAGGAGTACCGCGCGGGCAAGCTCGCGAGCGTCCAGAAGCTCGACAAGAGCCCGGCGTTCGACCCCGAGCAGCTCGCGTCGATGGTCTCCGTCGAGAAGCTCGCGGGCTTCGCGGGCGACGAGAGCGAGAGCGTTCGTCAGCTCGTGGCGACCGTCCTCTCGAAATCGGCGGACCCGAAGTACACCGCCATCCTGATCAAGCTCGTGAAGGACAAGAGCACCGACGTCGCGCGCGAAGCCGCCGTCGGTCTCGGCAAGATCGCCAACGAGGAGGCGATGGGCCCTCTCCTCGAGGCGCTCTCCCGCGCGGACAAGGACTCCCGCCAGAAATTCCTCGAGGCGATGCGTGACGGCGTCGGCGGCAAGGGCCTCGTGCTCGCCCTGCAGACGGTCGACAAGCAGAACCCGCAGACCGCGAACTTCCAGACGAAGGTCATCTTCGACATGCTGAAGAGCCTGGAAGACCCGCGCGCTGGCGACGCGCTCGTGAAGTACATCGAGACGAACCCGCCGCCGCACTGGAAGACCGAGGCCGCGATCCGCCTCGCCGAGATCGGAGACCTCCGCGCCGTGCCGTACCTCGGCTGGCGCATGGAGCAGGACCCGACGAAGATCTACAAGGACGACAACTCGCTGAACCGCGACGACAACGAGCGCGTCGTCTCCTCGCGCATGCTCGCGGACCTCGCGGTGCTCTATCCGGACAAGCGTCCGGACATCCGTGCGCAGTCGTACAAGCAGGTCATGCACTGGCTGACGGACAAGCCGCAGCCGCATGCGAACGGCCTCCGCTACATCGCCGCGGCCGACGCGCGCGAGGCGCTCCCGCAGATGCGCAAGTGGGCGAACCCGGCGAAGCCGTTCCCGAAGCCGGGGCAGTCCGACTTCCCGGCGGAGTGGGCGACGGCGCAGAGCACGCTCCGTTATCTCGGCTGGATGCAGGATCCGTCCGCGTGGCCGATCCTCGAGGAGCAGCTCCGGCGCCGCCCGAAGGACGTCGACGCCACGATGGACTCGCTCCTCCAGGGCGGCCTCGGCGTGCTCGGCATGGTGCTCCGCGCGGTCGGCGTCGGCGCCTCGCAGGGCTTCGCGCAGTGGGGCGATCCCAAGGCGTACGGTCCGCTGGTCAAGTACATCGAGGACAAGCAGAACAACGAGCAGTCGCGTGTCGACGCTTGCTTCTCGCTCGCCTGGGTCGCGACCGACGAGAACATGGGCGAGGTCGCCAAGAAGATCAAAGAGCTCGACAAGCCCGATCCCAAGACGCAGGTCATCCGCGCTTGTTACCTCGAGACGCTCGTGCACCGGCCCGTCTCCTCGGCCACGGCGGCGCTCGCGGATCTCATCAACGGCAGCACCGACCTCAGCGTGCAGCACCAGGCGGCGCGCGCGATCGGCTTCGGCGGCATGTCGCCGGAGACCACGGCGAAGATGTTCGACAAGCTGAAGTCGGCGTCGACGCGCAACGACGCGATGCTCGCGATCCTCATCGGCGGCGATGCGGACGCGGCGCGCCGCGCGCTCGCGACCTACGACAGCGACGAGGCGCGCGGTCAGCTCGAGGAGCTCAAGGTCGTCTACGACCAGACCTTCGGCTACTGGAGCGACAAGAACTACGACAGCGGCGATGTCGCGCGCTGGATCGCGAACGCGCAAGCGGCGTCGCGCGTGAAGCTCGGCGACGCGATCCAGGACTGGCCGCGCATGATCCTCTCGCGTGCGATCCAGGGCATCGACTACGACAACGGCCCGCACTCGGTGACGCGCGTGCAGATGCGCATCCGCCTCCTCCGTGACGCGCGTGGCAACGACGACCGCAAGCGCCTGCAGGCGATCCAGATCCTGAAGTTCATGGGCGAAAAAGGCTGCCTCATGGCCCTGAAGGGCGAGACGGGCCCGCAGCAGGAGCCGGCGCGCCAGGCGTTCTTCGAGCTCATGAACCCGAAGATGACGAGCGATGCGATGCCCGAGCAGAAGGCCGGCGGCGCTCCGCCGAAGTAGCTCGATGCGTCTGGTCACTGGTTCTCTCGCGGCCGCGCTCGTCGCGATCGCGGCGTGCGGGCCATCGTCGCCGGCGAAGGATCCGGCGTCGAACGTCAACGCGAAGAACGTGTCCACCACGGAGGGCGTGGTCGTCACCGCGGGCTGCACGCCGACGGGCCCCGAGCTCTGCTTCAACGCGAACGACGACAACTGCAACGGCGTCATCGACGAGGGCTGCGGCGTCGGGACGGGCGTCCTTCAGTTCATGATCGCGTGGGGCGACAGCCCGGCGGACGTCGACATCACCGTGCTCGATCCCAACGCGGCGCGCGTCTCGCGCGAGGGGACGCGCTCGACGCCTTCGGGCCTCCAGCTCGAGCGCAACTGCCCGGACGATGGCTGCCATCAGCAGAACGCGGAGAACGTGTACTTCGATGGCACCGAGCCCGTGCGCGGTCGCTACGTCGTCGAGGTGAAGCTCGTCGACCCGCGCGGCGCCGAGCTGCCCGTGAAGGTGCACCTCTCGGCGCGCGTCGGCAGCCGCACGTGGGCGATGGACCTCGCGCTCTCCCCCGGCCAGGGCCAGGAGCGTCAGGGCTTCTCCTTCGATCTCTAGCTCACTTCGCGAGCGCAGCGATCGCCTCGGGCTCGAGGCCCCGATCATAGAGGCGGAAGTCGTCGAGCGACGACGTGAGCGCGTTCTGCGGAGGCACGAGGTCGTGGTTCCGGCAGCCGATGTGCGCGATCGCGGCCGCGTCCTCGATGATGGGCGGCATCGTGACGCGATCGTCCGACAGCGCGCCGTTCACGTAGATTGCGGCGGTGCTGGTGGTCGGGTCGAGGGTGAGGGCGACGTGGAGCCACGTGCCCGTCGGGAGCTTGCCCTTCGATCCGACGCCGGTGCTCGTGCCGCTCGACTGTCCGACCGTGAAGTTGACGACCCCGTCCGTGTCGGTCGCGAGGCGGTAGCCCTTCGTGCTCGAGTCGCTCGTCTTCGCGAAGATGAATCGCCCCGAGGTGGAGGTCGGGAACGCCTGGACCGAGACCCATGCGGCGATCGTGAAGGGCTTGCCGGCGAGCGCGAGGAGCGTGGAGGACGGCAGCTCCACACACGTCGAGCTGCCGTCGAAGCCGAGCGCATGAGCGCCGACACGGGGCGTGATCGTCCATCCAGGGCTCCCGTGGATGGTCGCGTCGAGGTGGTTCTTCGAGCAGTCGGTGAGCTTCGTGCCCGCGCCCTCGTCGAACGCGTAGTGGACGATGAGCGACGGATCGGGGGCCTCGGGACAGACGCCGCCCCCATCGAGCGTCCCCGCCTCCGCCGCGTCGGGGCCCTCGCCGCCGTCGGCTGCGGCGTCCGCCGGGATCTCGGCGCGCGCGTCGCCGCCGTCCGCTCCGCTCGCCCCAGCCCCATCGGCGAGATGGTCCGTCGAAACGAGAAGGCTGCACGAGGTCGTCACCAGGGCGGTGAGCACGGCCAGGGCGTGGCGCATCCGCACGCAGCGAGCGTAGCATCGGGGACGGGCGGTGGCGGGACTGGTCTTCGGCTCGCGTTTGTCGCATAGAGCCGGTCATGTGCTCGCTCTCGAGGTCCTTCGTCTGCAGCGCGTTCGCGCTGATGGTCGCGCTTCCGCCCGTTCTTGCGGCCTGCGATGACAGCTCGCCCGCGCCCGCCACGCCGGCTCCCGCGCCGACCGTCTCCGTGCCCGGCGCCGATGGTGGCGCTCCATCCGTGGGCGGCAAGCCCGACCTGGACGCGATGCTGCGCGGCGGCGACTGTCCGGCGGTCACCGGCGCGGGCGTCGAGCACCGCGGCGACATCACCGCGGACGAGGTGTGGCGCGCATCGGACGGCGTCCATCGCGTGACCGGGCTCGTCCGCGTGCTCGCCAACGTCACCCTCGAAGCATGCGCGCGCGTGCAGGTGGACGAGGGCGGCGCGTTCGAGGTCGGTAGCTCCCAGTCGGCGGGAAAGCTCCTGACGCAGGGCACCCTCGACGGTCAGAAGCTGCTCCCGGTCACGATCGCCGCGAGCGATGCGGCGCGTCCCTGGGGCGCGATCGTCGTGAGCGCGCTCGGCACGCTCGATCTCTCGTACACCGCGATCGCGGGCGGCGACGCCCCGAGCAGCCAGCAGAATGGCGGCGGGATGGTGCGCGTCTTCGGCGCCAGCACCCCGAGCACTCCCGGCGTTCCGACCGTGACGAAGAACATCCGCTCGCGCTGGGCGCTCGTGGACGGCGCGCGCTCGATCGGCGTGCAGCTCCTCGCGTATGCGGGCTTCACCGACGACTCGACCGGCCTCGCGGTCCGGCGGACGACGGGCCCCGCCGTCCTCACCCTCGTCGGCGCGGTTCAGGCCCTGCCGTCTGTGCTCGATCTGTCCGGCAACGTGCCGGACGAGGTCCTCGTCGACCAGGCCACGGCGGGCGTCATCGACCACACGTTCCGCAACCTCGGCGTGCCGTATCGCGCCGTCGATCGCATCAACCTCCAGCCCGTCGCCGATCTCCCGCCCGTGACGATGACGATCGAGGCGGGCGTGACGCTGCGCTTCGGCGACGCTCGCGGCTCGTCCGGGATCACGGTCGGCGCGAGCGCGACCCGGCAGGGGCGCATCGTCGCGCGCGGCACCGCCGCTCAGCCGATCACGCTCACCTCCGCGAAGGACGCGAAGGCGGCGGGAGACTGGCGCGGGATCGTCTTCCAGGAGTACCCGGCCGACGGCGCGGCCTTCGAGAACGTCGTCTTCGAGTACGCGGGCGGCGACTCGTCCACCGTCGGCTCGGGCTGCGGGCCGAGCGACAACGACGCCACGCTCCTCATCCTCGGCCAGCGTCCGAGCGAGGCGTGGGTCAAGAGCTCCACGTTCCGCTTCGGCGCGGGACAGACCGGCATCGTCCTCGGGTGGACCTCGGACGCCGACGGCCCGGACTTCAAGTCGACGAACACGTTCGTCGAGATGCCTGCATGTCAGGTGAGCCGCTGGCGCAGCAGCACGGGTTGCCCGGCCGGCGGCCCGACCTGCCTCTGAGCCTATCGGGGCGGGGCAGGGACGGCGGGGGCGGGCGTCGGGATCGAGGGCTGCGGGAGCCGGCCCTGCGGGAGCGTGTTGGGGAGGTTCTGGGGGTACGGATTTCCCGAGCCCGCGCCGGTGCCCGGGATCGGCGGCGGCGGTGGCGGCTGCGAGGGGCTGCCGGGGCCCGGGTTCGAGGGGACGTTGCCGGAGGAGGGCGTCTCGAGGTTCGGGTTCGGGAGGAAGATCGGCACCGGGACTGCTCGCACCTGCGGGTCGGGCGCGGCCTGCGGCTCCGGCGGGGGCGCGGAGTCGACGGGCGCGGTCGCCGGCGGCGCGTACGGCGGCTCGGTCACCCACACCTGCGGCGCAGCGCCCGGCCGCTGCGTGATGGTCGTCGGATTCGCCGGGACCGGCGACTGGGCCGCCTCGTCCGTCGGGGTGGTCGCGGCCGGCGCGGCCGCGGGGTTCACGACGATCGTGGTGGAGGTGATGTTCGTCGTCCCGACCGGCTCCACGCCGCCCGCGTTGTCGCGGCGCGAGCCCGCGGTATTTGCGCGCGGGGTCGCGGTCGAGCTCGTGGTCGGGTCGGGCGCGACAAGGCGGCGACTCCCGAGGCAACTCGTCCCGATGGCCACCGCGCCAAGGCTCCCGGCGACCACGGCAATGACGACATTTCTCAGAACGACCTTGTCTTTTTGCAACATGACGAAGGGGGAGCTGCATCACGTATGCCCCCGCTGGCCGGACCCTACGACGCGTTGTTGACGCAGGGGGCCATGCCCCTATAAGTCGAGGGCCAGACATGAATCCCGCTGCCATGCTCGCGCTGATCGTGGGCTTCCACGCCCTCTTCTTCTGGTCCGCGATCCGGCGCTGGCAGCTGCTCCGCATCGGCAAGTTCGTCGACCGCTTCGACCGCATCCCCGACCGCCTCGCGGCCGTGTTCCGGTACGCGTTCGCGCAGGAGAAGATGAGCTACTACCAGCCGGCGGGGCTGGCCCACAAGCTCATCTTCCTCGGCTTCATCGTCCTCCTCCTCAACACGATCATGTTGTGGGGACGCGGCTTCGACCCGAGCTTCAACCTCTTCGTCCTCGGCCCGACGGAGGTGCTCGGCAAGGTCGGCAAGGTCTACGAGTTCGCGAAGGACGTGATGGCGGTGCTCGTCATCGCGGGCGCGCTCACGTTCGTCTACTACCGCGTGGTCAGGCCCCAGAAGCGCATGACGCTCCACTGGGAAGGCCTCCTCATCCTCGGGATCATCACCACGATGATGCTCGCGGACATCATCTACAACGGCGCAGGCTTCGTGCTCGTGCACCGCGCGACGGAGCTCTGCACCGCGGGCACCGGCGCGGCCATGAAGATGGGCTACAACGCATGCCACGACATCAAGCAGGTCGCGGCGCCGTTCGGCACCATCAACGACGCGCACGTCGGCCTCACGGCGTTCCCCGCGCCGGCCGCGTCCGCGGCGGCGCTCGCGCTCGACAAGGCGCATCTCTCGCCGGCCGCGCTCGTCGTCATCGCGCAGATCGGCTTCTGGACGCACTCGACGCTCGTCCTCGTCTTCCTCAACATCCTCCCGCACTCGAAGCACTTCCACATCATCACGGCGATCCCGAACGTGATGTTCAAGGACCTCGAGCCGCGCGGTCGCCTCCGTCCGCTGTCGGCCGGCGGCATGGAAGGCCTGATGGCGAAGATGGAGAAAGAGGTCGAGGCGAACGCGGAAGATCCGCGCGCCGCGAACATCGGCCTCGGCAAGGTCGAGCACCTCTCGTGGAAGGCGGTCCTCGACTTCTACACGTGCACCGAGTGCGGCCGCTGCTCCGACAACTGCCCCGCACACAAGACGGGCAAGGTCCTCTCGCCGAAGCACCTCACGCTCGCGCTCCGCGATCACATGTACGATCACGAGAAGGAGCTCACCGAGAAGGAGATGCGGTGGGGCCCGGCGGGCGACGACGTCGAGAACGCCGCCAACGACGCCGAGAAGGCGATCCGCGCGAAGCCGTACCAGCCGGTGAACCTCGCGCCGGACATCATCCATCCGGACGTGCTCTGGGCGTGCACCACGTGCCGCGCCTGTGAGGAGCAGTGCCCGGTGCTCATCTCGTACGTCGACAAGATCGTCGACATGCGCCGCAACCTCGTCATGATCGCGAACGAGTTCCCGCACGAGCTCCAGAAGCCGTTCAACGGCATGGAGACGAACGGCAACCCGTGGAATCTCTCCCGCATGGATCGCTCCGCGTGGAGCGACGGCCTCGACGTGAAGACGTTCGCGGAGAAGCCGGACGCGCAGGTCCTCTACTGGGTCGGCTGCGCCGCCTCTTACGACGATCGCGCGAAGAAGATCGCGCGCGCCACCGCGAAGCTCCTGAAGCAAGCAGGTGTTGACTTCGCGATCCTCGGACAGGAGGAGAGCTGCACGGGCGATCCCGCCCGCCGCGCCGGCGCGGAGCACATCTTCGCGATGCTCGCGGAGTCCAACGCCGCCGTCCTCAACACCTACAAGGAGCAGGGCGGCATGAAGACGGTCGTGACCGCCTGTCCGCACTGCTTCAACACGCTGAAGAACGAGTATCCCGACTTCGGCTGCACGCTCGAGGTGGTCCACCACTCGGACTACCTCGCGGGGCTCCTCGCGGAGAAGCGGCTCGTCCCGAAGAAGGCCGTCGTCGGCCGCGTCACGTACCACGACAGCTGCTACCTCGGTCGTTACAACGACGTCTACGAGAGCCCGCGCGAGATCCTTCGCCAGATCCCGGGCGTGGAGCTCGTCGAGCCCGACTACTGGACGAAGACGCGCGGCCTCTGCTGCGGCGCCGGCGGCGCGCAGATGTGGATGGAGGAGCAGAACCAGAACCGCGTGAACATCAAGCGCACGCTGCAGCTCATCGACACCGGCGCGAAGACGGTCGCGAGCGGCTGCCCGTTCTGCATGACGATGCTCACGGATGGCATCAAGAGCCAGAGCCTCGAGGACAAGATCAAGAACCTCGACGTGGCGGAGCTGCTCGAGCAGAGCTGCATCGTGGAGGCGGTCGCGCCGGCCCCGGTCGTCACGGCCGCCGAGCCTGCGCTGGAAGCTGCTCCCGCCGAGTAGTCGAACGCCACGAAGACGCACGCTGGGCCTTCGCGTCGCCCGAACGGATGACACCGATCGGGCGACGTAGGAATTGCCCATGGTTGCCGGCCCTCGCGGTCCGCATGCTCTCCCTCAACAACAACGCCGCCTCGGGCGGTTGAAGGAGATCCTCGAATGCGTAAGTCGTCTGCCTGCCTCGCTCTCTTCGTTCTGTCGTTCGCCTTTGCCGCCGAGGGTTGCGTGGGCGATGACTCGGCAGCAGCTCCCGTGTCGGGGGCAGACGCAGCGGCGCCGCCGGCGACGCCCGCGGAGAACCAGCCCCCGGCCGCGAGCAGCTCGAGCGGTGGCTCGAACCCCGAGACCCCGGCCGCGAAGTCCGACGCCGGCGCCGGCGCTCCCGACGCCAGTACGGATGACGCCGAGAGCCCGCCCGTGAACGCGGCGCAGGTCATTGGCTATGTCTTCTCGAGCAGCCCAGCCGCCGACTCCAGCACGCCGAGCGCCTACTACGCATACAACGCGGCGGGTGGCGCGATGAAGATCGCCCGCACTGCGACCGGCACCTACGACGTCTCGTTCGCCGACCTCGATCTCTCCGGCAGCGTGGCGCTCGTGTCCAGCTACGGCACGGCGGGCGGGCTGTGCATGTGGAGCGGCACGACCGCGCCGGCCGTCACCGTTCGTTGCTTCGACGCGGCGGGCTCCGTGGCGGACGCGAAGTTCTCCTTGACCGTCTTTGGCAAGGGCACGAAGGGAGCGACCGTCCTCGGCTTCGCACACGCGAACGACAAGTTCGCGGCCAGCTATACGCCGGCGGCCGACCGTAGCAACAACGCGATCGGAGGCGGCGCGATCGCCGCCTCGCGCTCCGCCAAGGGGAAGTACACGACGGAGTTCGGCGGCCTCGCGTCGCTCGACATCGGCAACGTGCAGGTGATGCCGTACGGCGACGCGAACGCGTTCTGCAGCATCGACTCCTGGAGCGGCGCCAAGGTGAACGTCTCCTGCTTCGACGGCAGCGGCAATCCGGCAGACGCGCAGTACACGGTGATGCTCCTCGGTACGAAGACCGGCAGCGGGGCGCGGGTCCTCGCGTATGCCCACGCCGCCGAAGCCGCGAGCGCGAGCTACGCTCCGTCGGTCGCCTACAACGACGGCGCCGCGGTGACCGCGACGCGCCTCGCCGCGGGGACGTACAAGATCGTGTTCGACGGGCAGAACCTCAACTCGGGCGCCCATGTGCAGGTGACGAGCCATGGGAAGGGGCGCCGCTGCAACGTGAGCGCGTGGGCAGGCAACACGGTCGATCTGACCTGCACGTCGACGGGCGGGCTCGCCGACAACAACTACGCGGTCGTCGTCCTCCAGTGACTCGAGCGACGCGGTAATGCCGCGCCGGCGGAAATTCGTTCGCGCCGATACGTGCACACTAGTGCATGATAGTGGACGATGGCGGGGTCGAACCGGTTCGCGGTGGTGGAGGCGGCATGGGCGATGGAGCTCGCGTCGGCGGCGTGGATGGAGCGGCTGGCCTGCTCCATCGAAGCTGCTGTCCCCGACCTCATCGCCCCCACCGCCTTTCACGCGGTCGTCGAGGACATGGTCCTGCGCGTCCTCGACGCAGGAGCGCCCCGTGGGTCGTCGCACCTCCCCATCGTCCTCGCTTCGGCTTCGTCCACGCCGCCGGAGCTCATCGCTCACACGCGAATGCAGGGCGCGACGGGGCTCCTCGCGTTTCGTCACGCCGACGCGCCGCAGACGGGCGGGCTCGACCAGGTCGCCCCCGCTCTCGCCCAACTCGGCGGCAAGGACGTGTTCACGATCGGCACGCGAGATGGCCGTGGGGAGACGCTCTGCCTGACGGGGGCCACGCGCTCACGCCGTCCGATGCGCGCCGACGAGCGCGAGACGTGGGAGTCGGTCTGCATGCACCTCGGGGCGGCGCTCCGGCTCCGCCAGCGCGGAATCGGCGAGGCGATCGAGGACGCGGATCTGGTCTTCGACGCGCGCGGGCAGCTCGTCTACCGTAACGCCTGGTCGGGCAGCGAGCGGGCCGTCGACGAAGCGACCCTCGGCGGTGTCCGCGACCGGCTCGCCGCCGTCGAGATGCCGGAGTCGCAGCGGTCGGACGCATGGATGACCGCGGTGTTCGACGGCGAGTGGTCCATCGTCGCGCGCCGCGAGACGAGCGCCTCCGTCCACTTCCTCGTCATCCGAAATCCGGTCGACGCGATCCCGATGCGCAGGCTCACGCCGCTCGAGGCGGAGGCCCTCCGTCATGCGCTGTCGGACGCACCGCTGAAGGCGATCGCCGACGAGCTCGGGGTCACGGAGTCCGGCTTCACACGGCGCGTGTCCTCCGCCTACCGGAAGCTCGGCGTTCGCTCGCGCGCAGAGTGCGCCCTCTTGTTCACCTCACTCGCCGTCATGAGCCGCGATGGGGCGTCTCCCGCCGGCGGCAGCGAGGGTGAGGAGTCGTACCTGCGCATCGCCTGGACGGTCCAGGAGCTCTGCGCCGCGCGTGGCCTCACGCCGAGCGAGGCGTCCATCGTGCCGATGCTGATCACGGGCGAGAGCGACGCCGTCATCGCGGAGAGGCGTGGTGTGTCGCGAAGCACGGTCGCCAACCAGACGAACGCCCTCTACAAGAAGCTCGGCGTGAGCTCGCGCTTCGAGCTCGCCCGCGAAATGGCGCGCGCCATGACCGGACGCTGAGTCTTCTATCCGTATGCTCCGAGCGACGGTGCGAGGTGTACCTCGAGCGAATCGAGCGCCGTCGGAGTGACCGACCAGGGATCGGCTGCGTTCGACGAGATGAGCCGGCCCGATGCGACGCTCCGCACGGTGAACCCGTTCGGGGGCTCTCCGAGCTTCACGCTCGCGCGAGGAACGAGCACCCGAAAGCCTGGCGCGCGAGCGTGCGCTCGGAGCCAGCTCGGCCTCAGCGCGGCGCCGCTTCGCGAGCGAAGATACTCGTACGCGAGCGCACGCTGCTCGAGGACGAGCGGCCCTCTTTGCGCGGTGAGGAGTGCCCCGAAGCATCGGCGGTCCGCGGCAGACGTGCAAACGACGTCGTCCATGACGGAGGAGACCTCTCGCCGGAGACGTTCATCGCGAAGACCACGCGCGCTCCAACTGATCGCGAGCGCACCATCGTGCTGTGCGACGCACACCGATGCGAGCACCCGGTCAGGCCGCTGGAGATCGATCATGATGCCGCGGCGGAGCAGCGAGGCGTACTCCCTCCACGCGTGCGCGCGATCCGGCGGCGAGATCTTCGCGCGCGCAAAGGACTTCTCTGGGTCGACCGACCATCCCTCGAGTACGTCCGCGCCGAGGTGGGGCGTGAAGGTATGGGCGAGACGTCGCGCCGTTCGCTCGAGGAGCTCGGGGAGCGCCTTTGGCTCGTACTCGAAGGCGACCCACCCGACCGCATAGACACGCGCATCGTAAGCGGCACGCCACATGGCGCGAACGCGGTCGCTCTCCTCCGCTTCCTCCTCCGCAGCCCGCTTCGACCGATACGTGAGGGAGTGCTCTTCGTCCTCGTCCTCGATGTCGAGCACCAGCGACTCGATCCCGAACGCGCGACGAAATGCGCGGTTCGCGTCGGAGAGACTCACATAGACGAAGTCGTCCTCGAGGTCGCTCTCGACGGGGACGTGGAGCTCGAGCCCGTCCTTCTGCGTGCCGTCGCCGACGAGGCGTGAGAGCTTTCCGAGCGGCACTGCGATCTTCCGGTGATCGATGCGTCGCGCGTCCGAGGGCAATCCGAGCTCACCGACCTTCTTGCCGCCGTCGAAGAGCACGAGGCTCGTCGTCGACTCGCCGTCCCAATGAAACGCCTCGAGCGCGTAGCCGCCCGAGGCCTTCGAGAGCGCCTTCGCCCAATCATCGGCCTCGGTCCGCTCCACGCCCGCCACGGAAGTCCATCGTCCCCGCACGACCAGGGCGACGCGAACGATCCCCACCTGGTCTCCCGACGGCCCGAGCACCCTTTCATAGCCCTGGTGCGCCATGCGTGCGTCGACGGCTCGAGTCACCTTGGCCCGGGCGGCGTCTCGCACGTGGATCGTGACGAAGCTATCGGTCATCGCGACGGCTCATTTTACCGGTTCGAACGCGACGACGCCGAGCCTTCGAGCGCGCCGCGCGGGACGCGATGCGGGGAATCGCTCAGTGCTCCGAAGGATCCAGGGCCGCCCGCATCTGCTGCTCCTTTCCCGCGCTTCGCTCCACCGCCTCCTCGACGAAGCGTCGCAGCGCGTACATTTGCTCTGCGCCGAGCCCCTGGCCGACGAACGCCAGTGCCCAGACGAGCGCCGCGAAGACGGGCGCCATCGGGAGCGCCCACAGCGCCCAGGACGCCTGCCCCGCGAGGTGCTGCGAGAGGCCGAACACTGCGGCGGCGACCGTGCCGAAGGCGCCGACGGCGTGAATCGCGACGTACAGCGTCCACACGTGAGGGTGGGGCGAGAAGCGGGCGTGGATATCGGTGTGCCCGTCGACCTCCTTCAGCTCGAGGCGAAGCTGCGGCGACCACAGGTGCACGATGGAGGAGTGCGGCACGAGCTCGACGATCTGATCTCGGATCATCACCGGCTCGATCGAGCCTGCCGCGTCCGAGAGGTGCGAGGTGATGCGGCCCACGACCTCGCGCGCCGAGAGGCCGACGCTCAGCTCGAAGGTCGGACGTACACGAGGGCGCGCCATCGCACGAGTGTACTGGGACCGGCCATCGGGTGCGAGCCGCTACGCGCGCACGTAGGTCATGACGAGGCTCATCCAGCACTCCTCGTTCGACGGGTTCACGTATGCGTGCTTCACGTCGGCCGTGAACGCGATGGCGTCGCCCTTCGTGAGCTCGAAGGACTCCGAGCCGAGCTCGAGGACCAGGCGGCCCTGCGTCACGAGGAGGTTCTCGCGCGTGCCGGGCGCATGGGCGTCGGCGTCCTCGCGGGCGCGGGCGGCGAGGAACAATTCGTAGAACTCGAAGCTGCCCTTGTCGTCGGGGGAGAAGAGGGCGCGCGACGAGAAGCGGCCGTCCGTGCCCTCGATCTTCTTCGCGGTCGAGCGGCGGAAGATGCGCGTCGTGTGGTCCGCGGGCCGCGCGAGGAGCGCGGAGAAGGGGACGCCGAACGCATTCGCGATCTTCCAGAGCGTGCCGAGGCTAGGCACCGTGCGACCGAGCTCGATCTGGCCGAGCGTCTGGCGGCCGACGCCCGACATCCCGGCGAGCACGTCGAGGTTCCAGCTGCGCTCCTGGCGGAGGCGCTTCAGGTTCTCGCCGACGATCGCGTCGAGCTCGGTCGTCTCCTCGGCCGCGCCGCCGGCCGGCATCTCGATCGGCAGGCCGGCCGCGCGCCAGGCGGCGGTGCCGCCGTCGAGGCTGTAGACCTCGTCGACCTTCACGCGCTCGGCCGCCTTCGCGCTCCGGCCGCCCTTCTCGCAGATGAAGAGCACGCGCCGCCCGAGATCGGCGCCGTCGAGCTGACCGAGCGGCACGAGCCGCGCGCCCGGTACGTGACCGGTCGCCCACTCGTGCGGCTCGCGCACGTCGACGACGTCGATATTGCCCTTGGCGATGAGCTCTTGCGCGTCGCGCGGGGCGACGTTTCGAACCATTCGATCTTGATATCAGATCAGCGGCGCCCGCTCTGCAGCTTGTGCAGCGCGGCGACCAGCGCGTCGATGTCCTCGCACGTGTTGTACGGCGCAAGGGAGGCGCGGACCGTCGCCTCGACGCCGAAACGCCGGAGGATCGGCTGCGCGCAGTGGTGGCCCGAGCGCACCGCGATGCCCTCCTGATCGAGGAGGCCGCCGACCTCTTCCGTCTTCTGACCGTCGAGGATGAAGGAGAGGACGCCCGCCTTCTGCGGCGCGCGACCGATCATCGTGAGGCCAGGCACGGTCGCGAGCGCGCTCGTGCCGTACTCGAGGAGCTCGTGCTCGTAGCGCTCGATGTTGTGGATGCCGACGCGCGAGACCCAGTCGAGCGCCGCGCCGAGCCCCACCGCGTCTGCGATGTTGCCCGTGCCCGCCTCGAAGCGCGCGGGCGGACCCTGGTACCGGGTCCGCTCGAAGGTCACGTCCTCGATCATGTTCCCGCCGCCCTGCCACGGCGGCATGTGCTCGAGGATCTCCTGCTTGCCGAAGACGGCGCCGATGCCGGTCGGGCCGAAGACCTTGTGGCCGGAGAACACGAAGAAGTCCGCGCCGAGGTCCTGCACGTCGACCGGCATGTGCGAGACGGACTGCGCGCCGTCGAGGACGGCGACCGCGCCGTGGCGATGCGCCATGTCGATCATGTCCTTCGCGGGCGTGATCGTGCCGAGCGCGTTCGACACCTGCGTGATCGAGACGATGCGCGTGCGCGGGGAGAGGAGCTTCTCGTACTCCTCGAGGATGATCGCGCCCTTGCTGTCGACGGGGGCGACCTTGAGGCGCGCGCCCTTCTCCTGGCAGAGCATCTGCCAGGGCACGATGTTCGCGTGGTGCTCGAGGTGCGTGATGACGATCTCGTCGCCCTCGCGCACGTGACGGCGACCATAGCTCTGCGAGAGCAGGTTGATGCCCTCGGTCGTGCCGCGGACGAAGATGACGTCGTTCTTCGAGGGTGCGTTGATGAAGCGGCGCACCGTCTCGCGCGCCGCCTCGTACGCGTCCGTCGCCTTCGCCGCGAGCGTGTGGGCCGCGCGATGGATGTTCGAGTTCTCGTGCTCGTAGAAGTACGTCAGGCGGTCGATGACCGACTTCGGCTTCTGCGTCGTCGCCGCATTGTCGAGCCACACGAGCCGCTTTCCGCGGACCGGCTCGCTCAGGATCGGGAACTCCTTCTTGATGACGTTCGGGTCGAAGAGGCGCGTCCCGAGCGACTTGACCGACGGATCCTGGGCGGGCGTGATCTCGAACGTATCGAACGCATATCGATGTTCGGGCTGGGCCGTCCGCGACGGATGAGCGGGATTCGCGGGGGCCAGCGGCGCGTGGCCCGCGTGCCCCTCGTGCAGCGGGAAGCTGAATCCCGGTTGCTCCATCGGCATCGCGATGCCTGCGAGATTCGGCGGCGCATCGAACGGCGTGGCGCCGGCGGGCGTGGTGACCGCGGGCGCGACGCCGGGCGACGGCGCCATCGCGCCCGCCGGCGGCTCCGAATACGCGCTGGTGTCCGCGTGCTGCGGCAGGGCGTTGGCCGGAGGGGCCGAGGCCGCGGGCGGGGCCGCGAACATCGCATTGGCCATCTGCGAGATGGCGTTGGTGAGTGAGAGCGCGTCGAGCTCCGGGAGCGTCGGCCCGCCGGGCGGCGGACGCACCCCGGCGAGCGCGAAGCCCGGCGTCGATCCCATGATCGCGGACGGATACTGGGGAGTCTCCGTGTTCCGCGGCACTTGAGCGGTGACGAGCGAGAGCTCCCCCACGGGAGGGAGAGCGCTCGGTCCTCCGAGCGCGTCTTGCGCTGCGCCGCCGCCCTTGGGATCAGGCATACTCATGGTAGTTGTCGATGCGGACGCCCTCGAGGCAGCCGAGCGCGTCGTGCGTGAGCACCGCGACCGAGCAGTAGAGGGAGATGAGGTACTTGGCCGTACCCGCCTGGTCGATGCCCATCATGCGGACCGACAGCGACGGGTTCACCTCGCCCGGGAGGCCCGGCTGGAAGAGACCGACGACGCCGCGCTTGCGCTCTCCGACGCGCATGAGGAGCATGTCGGTCGCGCCGTCCTTGATGCGGAACTTGTCGCTCGGGACGAGCGGCAGGCCACGCCACGTGAGGAACGGCGAGCCGAAGAGCGAGACCGTGGGCGGCGGGACACCGCGGCGGGTGCATTCGCGCCCGAACGCCGCGATCGCGCGCGGGTGAGTGACGAAGAACGCGGGCTCTTTCCAGACCGTCGCGATGAGCTCGTCGAGATCATCCGGCGTCGGCGGACCCTTGCGCGTCTTGAGGCGCATCTCCGGGTCCACGTTGTTCAGGAGGCCGTAGTCCTTGTTGTAGAGCATCTCGCTCTCTTGCCGCTCCTTGATCTTCTCGATCGCGAGCGTGAGCTGCTCCTTCACCTGGTCGTACGGGCTGCGGTAGAGATCCGAGATGCGCGTCTGGACCGCGATCGTCGTCGTGCAGGACGCGAGCGTGTACTCGCGCGGGTTCGGCTCGTAGTCGTTGAACGCGACGGGGAGGTCCTCGCCCTCCGCCGGGCTGCACTTGACGTCGAACTTCTCGTCGAGCGCCTGGTTCACGCGGTAAACGCCGGCCTCGACCGGCGCCCACGGGATCATCTGAGTGAGCCAGCGCGGGGTCGCGCCGCGCCACTGCGGCGGGGTCTTCGTCGTATTCGCCAGCTGCCTTGCGGCGCGTGCGCCGATCGATTGAGCAGTCATCCACTCGCTCCTTTTGCCGCGTCCTATTCCGGTCGCGGCCAGGGAGCAATCGGCACTGCGGCGCTAGGCGCGCTCTCCTCCGCTCGAACGGATCAGCCGCCGCAGCAGCCGTCTTCCTGGACGATGTCCGTGAAGCGCTGGATGCACTCCTCGGCGGACTCGAGGCGCTTTCCTTCGACGGCCGACATCTGAAATTCGTCGGCGTAGCGCGTGCCCTTGGTGATCATGTTCTCGCACTTCTCGGGGACCACGTCGATGCACGTGCGGACCGTCGAGAGCGCCTGCTCGCAGTCGACGGTGGGCGGGTTCGCGAGGGTGCCCGCGTTGCATGCGACCGGCACGAGATCGAACACGTCGTCCGCTCCCGCCGCCTTGTCGAGCGGCTTCGGCGCGAGGTCGCACGCTCCGGACGCGCGGAGGTCCTTGTTCGTCATGCGGAGCGCGCCGTTCTGGGCGGTGAGGGTGACCGAGCTCGTACAGCCCGGCTCCTCCGTGCAGAGCACCGAGCCGTTCACGAGGTCGCAGGAGAGCTCGCGGATCTTGGGGCCCGCGCCCTTCTGCTGGAAGGTCACCTTCGCGCCGTTGGCGGCCTGGAAGGAGCTGTTCTCCTGGCCGTGCGAGAGCTCGATGCGGATGCCGGTGACGGTCTGCTTCGGGTGACGCGCCATGTGGCCCGCGTCGTAGGTCTTCTCGAAGCACTTCGGCTCGTCCAGCTTCACGCCGGCGAACACGGCGTCGATCGACGCGCCGGTCGAGGCGGCCCCTTCGCTGCTCGCGGCGTCTTCCGCGTCCGCGGGGGCGCTGCAGGCCCAGACGAGGGAGGAGACGAGGGCGAGGATGGCGAGGGTCGGCTTCTTCATGATGGGGAGCCGGGGTGCAGCTCGCGTACCATCGCCCACATCGACACCTTACGCGGATTTGGCCGTGTTTCCCGCGCCCGCCGGAGCCTGATCAGGGTCGAGCCGCGATCCGCCGCCCGATCCAGTGATGATCGACCGGCGTCGATCCGGGCTCACTCCTTGAAGGTCGCGAAGATGTCCTCGAGCGACTCGAAGAACCCGCGCTCGGGCTCCGGCACGGTGGAGAGGTTCACGGGCGCGCTGGGCCGGTCGCGCGTGAGCTGGATGCCCTTCTTTCGCGCGCGCTCGAAGGCGCGGATCACGTCGACCATCTCGCCCGTGTCGAACCACGTGCCGTGGAGCGGACAGGCGTCGATATCGCAGGCCGCGCTCTCGATGCGGTTCTTCACCATCTGGATCTGGCACTCGGGGCAGGTGAGGACGCGCCCGTCGTCCTTCGGCTTGCGCTTCCCGTACGCCGCGTCGAAGCCGATCGCGAGGAGCTGGCGATCCATCGCCTCGAGGATGCGGTTCGACTCCGCGAGGTTCGCGAAGACGCCGCCGCACTTCTCGCAGTACTTCACGCCCTCGCGTGCGGGCACCGCGAGGAGCGTCTCCTGGCAGCGGGGACACGTGTTCGCGGCGTGGCGGGCTTCGCGATAGACGGACATCCCGCGATGCTAATGCCGCCCGGTGGAAGTCGCTACGAGTCGCCGCGCATGGCGCGATAGACCACGCGCGAGGCCTCGGCGATCGCGATACGCGCGACGTTGTCCTGGGTGGGTCGGAGGTCCTTCGACCCCTTCGTCAGGAACGCGATCGCGTAGGCGCCCTTCTCGGTCACCACGATGGCCGCGTCGTTGACGACGCCGCGAATGGATCCGGTCTTGTAGTGGAGCGTGGCCGGCGTGCGATCACGGAACCGGGCCTCGGGGAGGCCGCGGCGGATGGAGCTCGCGGTCTGTGTCTTCTGGAGGACGTCGAGGAGGGCGGCGCATGCCCCTTCCGGCAGGCCGTCCCGGCCGTAGATCGCGGTGAGGAGCTTCACCATCTCGCGCGCGGTCGTCGGTGAGCGCTCCCCGCGTCCGTCGTCGCGATCATCGCCGACGCGCGACGTCGTCATGCCGTAGTCCTCGGTCTGCGGCGGCCCGTTGCGGGTCTCGCTCGTGAGGATCTTCCCGGAGATGCGCGTCGATTCGAGCCCGAGCCTCGCCAGGCGCTTGTTGATCGAGAAGATCCCCACGCGCTCGATGAGCATGTTCGCGGCGGTGTTGTCGCTGATGGAGAGCGCCATGTAGACGAGGTCGCCCACGGTCGGCGTGAGGCCATCGGTGAGCTCGGCGAGGACGCCGGAGCCGATGACCTTCTCCTCCTGCCGGAGCGCGAGGCGCTCGCCGAGGGAGAGGTCGCCTTCTTCGATCTGGCAGAACACCTCGAGCGCGACCGCGATCTTGATGAGGCTCGCGGACGGACACACGACGTCGCCCGCGACCTCGAGGAGCGACGAGGGATCGTCGAGTCTGACCGCGCAGACGGCAAAGGTCCCTTCGAATCGTCGCGCGATCGCCTCGAGCTCGAGTCGTTCGGCAGCGTGCTGCTCCGCCATGGGATGGATCGTCCCAGGGCGCGACGGGATAGGCCAAGAAGACGGCGAGTGCAGGCCGAGGACCGGATGCTATTAACGAAGAGCGATGGCCATTTGTCCCATCTGCGGCGCCGAAGCCAGGCCCCGCCCCGAGAACCGCGCGTTCCCTTTCTGCAACGCCCGCTGCCAGACCGTCGATCTCGGCAAGTGGATGAACGAGGAGTACCGCGTCCCCGTGGAGGACTCGTCGAACGAGGACGAGGATTCCGACGAACGGATCGTGCGACACTAGCGACGCGCGTGCGGCTCGCCGCACGCAACGGTCGCGAAACCAACCTGAATGAGCTCCTCGATGCGCCGCCTTCTCTTCTCTTCGCTCGGGGCCGTGGCCCTGTTCGTCGCCACCCCTGCATCCGCGCAGGATCTCGCGCCGCCGCCGCCGATCCAGCAGGGCGGTCCGGGATCGCAGCCGCCGCCGAACAACGAGCAGCTGCAGAAGACCGAGACGACGCAGCGCCTCGACGAGGCCGAGTCGCAGGACAGCAAGCGCAACTTCGAGCTCGTCTACGTCGATGCGCAGGCCGGCGCCTCCTACATCGACATGGCGCAGTTCTCCTCGGAGGACTTCAATATCCGCAAGACGACGTCGGCCGGCCCGGCGTTCTCGCTCGGCGCGGGCGTTCGCCTCCTCGTCTTCTACGCGGGCGTCCGGGCGCGTTACAACGTGCTCTCGCTCTTCAACCTCTGGCAGCTCAACGCCGAGGCGGGCCTCAAGATCCCGATCAGCTCGCTCGACTTCATGGCGGGCCTGCACGGCGGCTACTCGTTCGTCGGCAGCCTCTCCGACTCCAACCGAGCGACCGACACCAGCACGCCCACGAAGAACGACGCCGTCTCGATCCGCGGCTTCAACGTCGGCGCGGACGTGGCCGTCGACTACTACATCAACTCGTTCTTCTCCGTGGGCGTGGGCGTCCTCGGTGACCTCCTCATCCTGAACCGTCCCGCCGTCGATCTGCCGAAGGGGCTCACGGCGGAGCAGCAAGCGGCGGCGAAGAAGGACCCGGTGTACTCGAAGTCGGGAACGGCGGCGGGCCTCGAGCTGGGCGGCATGCTGAGGCTCGGCCTGCATCTCGGTCTCTGATGACGGGCGAGGAGCTCGCGAAGGAGCTCGGCGCCCCGAAGGGCGTGGTCCACGGCGGCCGGCTGCTTCCCATGATGTGCGAGCGCGAGGAGTCGAAGGCGGCGCTCTCGCGCCCCGGCTTTTTGTTCGAGCTCAAGCTCGACGGCGTGCGCATCGTGGCGGACAAGAAGAACGAGCGGGTCTCGCTCTCGTATCGCCGCCTCCGTGACGCGACGGAGAGCTATCCGGAGATCGCGAAGGCGCTGAAGTCCCTCGCCGAGGCCGAGGTCGTGCTCGACGGCGAGATCGTCGCCTTCGACGCGCAGGGCCGCCCGGACTTCCAGCTCCTCGCGCAGCGGTTCACGGCGGGCCCGCGCCGGAGCTCGAAGGTGGCGGTCGTCTATGTGGTCTTCGATTGCCTCTCGATCGGCCCGTACGACATCCGCGGCTTCCCGCTCGAGGCGCGGAAGGAGATCCTGAAGCGGGTGATCCCGGAGGACGGCCTCGCGAACGGCCTGGTCCGCCTCCATCCGACGTTCGAGGACGGCGCGCCGCTCTATGCCTTCTGCGAGCAGCACGAGCTCGAGGGCGTGGTGGCGAAGAAGCTCGGCTCCATCTATCGCGCGGGCGAGCGGACGAGCGACTGGCTGAAGATCAAGCGCGAGCACGACGGCGAGTTCGTGGTGGTGGGCTGGACGGAGCGGCAGGGCGTCCTCCGGGCGCTCGACGTGGCCGCCTTCGTGGACGGCAAGCTCACCTACCGCGGCAAGGTCGGCAGCGGCCTCTCGGGCGCGACGCTCGAGGCCCTCCTCCCGGTGCTCCGTTCGATGAAGCACGGCGAGCCCACGGCGGCGGGCGTCTACTCCCCGCCAGACGCGGGGATCGTGCGTCACCATTGCCGTCCGGAGCTGGTCGTCTCGATCCGCTACTTATTGATCTCCCGCGAGGGCAACCTCCGCAATCCGGTCTACCGGGGTCTCCGTCCGGACGCTGATCCCAAGGATTGCGTGGTCCCGGATTCGCGGGGTTAAGCTTCCGCCGTGCTGTCGTCCCTGCGCTGGATCGGGCCGTCGCTCATTCCAGCGCTTCTTCTCCTCGCGGTCGTCTACTTCTCCGACCGTCGTCGCGAGCCGCTCTGGCTCGTGATGTGCGTCTTCGCGCTCGGCGGCGTTGGCAAGGGCGTCACGTGGTGGATCGAGCTTCGCGCTGCGGCGTGGACGGGCCTCGACATGAGCGCACGCGTGGCGGGCGCGGCGGGGAGCATGCTCTTCCTGTTCGGCCTGGCCGCGCCGATCCGCGAGGCGGCCAAGGTGTGCGCGATGTGGCCGGCGTTCCGCTCGAAATACTTCGACGAGCCGATGGACGGCCTCGTCTACTCGTCGAGCGCCGCGCTCGGCTTCGCGATGGTGGAGTGCGCGCTGATGCTCCATCGCCATCCGTTCGGCTGGATCTGGATCGCGCGCACGCTCATCGCCCTCCCGGCGCACGTCTTCTTCGCGTGCGCGTGGGGCTACGCGCTCGGCCGCGCGAAGCGCAACAAGACGCCGGGCGCGATCTTCCCCATCGCCTGGATCGGCGCGACCGCGATTCATGGCCTCTACATCCATCTGACGTACGGCCGAGGCGCGGCCGCCCTCGTGGGCGACATCCCGCTCCTCCTCGCGATGGTCGGGCCGGTCATCTTCGCCATCCGCGATCTCCGCGCCCGCGAGGTGCACAGCGATCGCGCGAGCATGCTGCTCGAGCGCGTCTCGCATCTCGCGATCGTCTCGGCCCCTCCGTCGCTCCGCACGGTCCGCGAAGCGATGCACCGCGAGGGCCAGCCCATCACGCTGCGCTGGATCTTCGTGGGCGTCTTCGTGACGATCGGCGCGATGACGCTCGGCCTGGCGGCGTCGATCGCGTTCGGTCACTGGGCGCACGTGGACTTCTCGATCGTGGACGAGCACGACGTGACGACGACGGCCCCGGTCGCCCTCCTGGGCTCGGGCGTCCTCCTGGCCTTCCCGATCAGCGGCTACCTCGTCGCGCGCGCCTCGAACCTCCCGACGCTCCTCGAGCCCGCGGTCGCCTCGGGCCTCGCGATCGTGGTCGCGCTGGCCCTCCTCGGCCTGGCCGCCCCGGTCGCGCTGGTCTTCGCCCTCGCGTTCTCCCCGATCGCGTGGGCCCTCGCCTGCGCGGGCGCGTGGGTCGGCCGCCCCGCCCGCTAGCGCCCGCGCATTGGCGCAGCACCAACCAACGGTCCTCACGCCAACGGCGCCGCCCATGCCGCAACGAGCCATCGGAGGGACCATGCGACACCCGACGAGACCTCGTCAGGCGTGACGACGAACCCTCGTCGTTTCGCCGGGCGAACCAGGAAATCGTCCGCAAAATCCAGCCGTCCGGCGAAGGCACACGAGTTGCTGCGATGGGCGGCATGATCAAGCTCACCGCTCCCGCCCTCGCTCTCACTCTCGCCGCCAGCTCTGTCGGGTGCGCGGGCCAGACCGAAGACAGCGCCGGCCGTGCTCCGGACACCACTCACGCTCTCGCCGAGGGGCTCACCATCGAAGCGAGGACCATCGACTCGATCGCGGGTCGCTATCACGCCGGGCCGGGCGAGGTCCGCTTCCTCCTCACCAAGTCCGACGGCGCTCGCACGATCGTCGTGACCTCGCTCGCCGGTGAGTCGCTCCTCACCTCGCGGATCGAGAACGGCATCGAGAGCGTCACGCTCTTCGACGGCCGCCTCCGCGTGAGCGGCCGAGTCGGCGCATTCGAGCCGGACATCGAAGGCGACCCACGCGCGTCGGAGGACCTCGCAGCGCGTCGCGACTCCGAGGCGCTCTCCGATCTCCCGCGCGCGCTCGATCAGTCGTTTCCGGGCGCGCTCGACCTCGAGTCGACGGGGCTGACGACGCAGATCGCTCCGCCAGGGTCGCTACCTCCGTCTTCCCCGCGGCCGCGCCCCGACCTCTCCGCGTTCTGGCTCAAGCTGAATCAGTCGAAGTCGTTCGTCGGCTGGCAATACAGCCAGCGCATCTACTGGGCCGCCTCGACCGCCGACCCGTCCAACTGCATCACGATCAAGACGGGCGTGGACGTCGTCTCGAAGCATTGCATCGCCCCTCCTTCGTACTCCTCGTCCGTGACCGGCTACTGGTACAACCGGTCCGTCACGATCAAGAACGTCGGTGCAGGCACGTACGGCAATGATCTCCTGATCAACGTCTACTGATCGGAACCATCGCTCGTGGCCCGAGACCAGAGGAGCGAAGACATGGCGACCCACGAGGCTGCCACAAGCTCGGTCGGTCGAAGCTCCGTCGAAACCGCGTCCAGCCTCTCAGGCCCACCGGGAAAACACTGCCCGAAATCGAAACCTGGAGTCTGGAGCGTGAGTCGCTCTCAAAAACGATGGACGGGCCTCGCACGGTCGTCGTTCCTCTCTGCGACCGTCCTGCAGTGGGGCGCTGCGGACCTCATGGTGTCATGCGAGGTCCTCCCCGCGGCCCGCCGAGCCCGTGGCGAGACGAGCTCGCGCCTTGCGCTCGCATGACGCCCCCGCCTCCCCGATGCCCTGCCCCCGCGCTTTCCGAAGGAAGAGGGCCGGGCTCCTTCTGAAGACGGACAAGGAAAGGCACGTCACGTGTGTCGTCCGAGCGAGGACGCATGCTCACCTCGTCGTGCGTGAGCCGTGTGAGGAGTGCATGCGAGCGCGGAGCGCGAGCGCGTCTGGCGGGGGAGCGAGCGGAGCGAGGGAGGACCTCCCAGGTCGAGACGGTCGCAGCAAGAGACGAGGCCGGTGCGAGGCCCCAAGTCCCGAGCCCGCACCCGCACCCGCACCCGCACCCGCAACCCGTGGCCGACGAGCTCAGGCTTTCAAAAACAGTGCTCGAAATCCTACGAGCGAAACGAGGGGAGTGACCCAGGCCCGCTCTCGAGCTGCGCTCGGCTCGTCTGCGCGACGCCGACGACGCGCTACCCCGCCGGGCTTCTCTTGCTCTCCTTCGGTAGGAGAGGCGGCGGGTGCGTGAACCGCGTGAGGGGCACGCGAGCGTGCGGGGCGGTGACGAACGTTCCCCGTACCTCGCGTGGTCGAGAGCCGCAGCGACTCTCCCTCGCGGCCGATCGCTCGTGGGCTCGTCTCGAGCGGCGTCAGCCCAGACGTGGAGGTGTGAGGGGGTCATGCGAGCGCGGAGCGCGAGCTCGTCTGGCGGGGGAGCGACCGTCGCAGCGAGCCGGATGGCCTGCTGCGCCCCAGGTCGAGACGGTCGCAGCAAGAGGAGGTCGGTGCGAAGCCCGAGCCGGTCCCCGACGAGCCCCGTGTCCCGCGCCCGAGAGCTCCTGCGTCCGCGTCCGCCCGTGGTCACGTTCGTTCCTTGGCGCCGCCGTGCCCTGCGCCCGCGCGGTCGCCGCGTCGTGTCCGCGCGCGTCGTGTCCGCGCGCGTCGTGTCCGCGCGCGTCGTGTCCGCGCGCGTCGTGTCCGCGCGCGTCGTGTCCGCGCGCGTCGTGTCCGCGCGCGTCGTGTCCGCGCGCGTCGTGTCCGCGCGCGTCGTGTCCGCGCGCGTCGTGTCCGCGCGCGTCGTGTCCGCGCGCGTCGTGTCCGCGCGCGTCGTGTCCGCGCGCGTCGTGTCCGCGCGCGTCGTGTCCGCGCGCGTCGTGTCCGCGCGCGTCGTGCCCGCGCCCGTCGTCTTGACAAACAGTGCCCGAATTCATAAGATCGTGAGCGTGGGGAACATGAAGTCGGGCGTCCGAGGCGACGAAGCGCGGCTGACGCGGCAGCTGTCGCTCGATCTGAAGCCGTCGACGAAGGGCAAGGGGCGTGGGGGCGCACGTCCGGGGGCGGGGCGTCCGCGGAAGAAGGACGACGATCGCACCTTCATCGCGCATCGAGCGCGGCCGTCGCACCGGAAGGGCGATCCGGTGCACGTCACGGTGCGGGTGAAGGACCGGCTGCCGTCGCTGCGTGAGGAGCTGCTCGAGCGCATCGTGAAGCGCGTGCTGCTCGCACAGCGGGAGATGCTGCGCGAGAAGGGGCTCGAGCACTTCCAGGTGGTTCACTTCACGATCCAGCGGGACCATCTGCACCTCATCGTCGAGGCGCCCGACAAGCGCGGGCTCGCGCGCGGTGTCGCGGGCCTCGAGGTGCGCATCGCGCGTCGCATCAACGCGGTGCTGAAACGCAAAGGGCGCTTCTGGTCGGAGCGCTATCACCGCCGCGATCTCCGCACCCCCACCGAGACGCGCCACGCGTTGCGGTACGTGCTGATGAATGCGCAGAAGCACTACCGCGTGATCGGGGACCGCGCCTTCGCGGATCCGTTGTCCTCGGCGGCGAGCTTCGACGGCTACGCGCGCCCGCCCGTGACCTTCGAGGACCGCGACCCATGGCCACGCGTCGCTCCGCGCACCTGGCTCCTCGGTGTCGGGTGGCGCTCGCGGGGCCTCCTCGATCCGGCCGACGCGCCCGTCCCGCGCCCGTCCCGCGCTGACACGCCCGTCCCGCGCTGACACGCCCGTCCGCGCTGACACGCCCGTCCGCGCTGACGCGCCCGTCCGCGCTGACACGCCCGTCCCGCGCTGACGCGCCCGTCCGCGCCGACGCGCCCGTCCCGCGCTGACGCGCCCGTCCCGCGCTCAGCGCCTTTGCGTGGTGCCTCCCGTGATCGGGAGTGCGCGGCATCAAGGGACCGGGGAGCGCGTCGACTGGGGAGCGCGTCATCGAGGAGGCGACCTTGGCGCTCTCCGTGATGCCCTCGAGCTCGCCGGTGCCGCTCGGCACATCCCACCTCGCGCGGGCGCGGACGTGGTGAAGGGCGAGCTCGGTCCGGACGTCGAGGGGCGAGCACTTCCAGGTGGCTCACTCCACGATCCAGCGGGACCATCTGCACCTCATCGTCGAGGCGCCCGACAAGCGCGGGCTCGCGCGCGGTGTCGCTGGCCTCGAGGTGCGCATCGCGCGTCGCAGGCCGCACTCCCGCACCGTCGCACTCCACCGAGACGCGCGGCGCGCTGCGGTACGTGGATCCATTCTCGTCGGCGGAGAGCTTCGACGGCTATGCGCCCCCCGCCGTGACCTTCGCGGACCGCGACCCATGGCCACGCATCGCGCCACGCACCTGGCTCCTCGGCGTCGGGTGGTGCTCGCGCGTCGGCCTCTTTCGTCCGCTCGGGGATCAGTAGATCAGCGCGTTCGCGTGGTGCCTCAGGTGATCGGGCATGAACGTCGAGATGAAGTAGTACGAGTGGTCGTAGCCGTCGTGGCGGCGGAGGCGGAGCTTCTGGTTGGCCGCGCCGCATGCCGCTTCGAAGCGCTCGGGCTGGAGCTCGCGCTCGAGGAACTTGTCGGCCATGCCCTGGTCCACGAGGAGCTCGAAGGGGAGCTGCGTCTCGGCCACGAGGGCGCAGGCGTCGTGCTTGCGCCACTCCTTCTCGTCGTCGCCGAGGTAGCCGCGGAAGGCCTTCTGGCCCCACGGCACGGTCGAGGGCGAGACGATGGGCGCGAGCGCCGACACGCTCGCGTAGCGCTGGGGGTGACGCAGCGCGAGCGTGAGCGCGCCGTGGCCGCCCATCGAGTGGCCGAAGATGCCGCGACGGCGCTGATCGATCGGGAAGAGCTTCTCCACCCAGCGCGGGAGCTCGTCCACGACGTGCGTCTCCATGCGGTAGCTCGCGGACCAGGGCTCGCGCGTCGCGTCGAGATAGAAGCCGGCGCCCTGGCCGAAGTCCCAGTCCTTGTCGTCGCTCGGGTAGCGGGACCTTCGAGGGCTCGTGTCGCACGCGACGAGCGCGAGCCCGAGCTCGGCCGCGAGGGCGAGGGCGCCGCCCTTCGTCGGGAGGTGCTCCTCGTTGCAGGTCAGGCCCGCCAGATAATAGAGGGCCGGGGCCGGCGTTCCGGCCAGAGCGGAAGGCGGGAGAAAGACGGAGAACCGCATCGGCCCCGCGCAGGCCGCGCTCTCCTGCTCGTAAAACCCCACCCGACCCCCAAATGCCCGGTGTTCCGAGCGCGTGACCATGGTCATGGCGCGATACTATCGACGGTTGACAAGGCCCGCTACGCGACTAGAGTGCGCCGTCCCCCTCCCGCTATGGGCCCATTCCAGGGATATTTGGGGCTTTCTAGAGGATACCGACCGTGGCCAATCATGCCTCCGCAGAGAAGCGCAACCGCCAGCGCATCGTAAAAACCGCTCGCAACCGCGCGATCCAGAGCACCGTCCGCACGCTCGTGAAGCGTGTCCGCACGGCTCTCCATGCGAAGGACAAGGCCGCAGCGTCCACCGCGCTCAAGGCCGCCACCGTCGCGCTCGACAAGGCGTCGTCCAAGGGCGCGGTCGCCACGAAGGCGGCTTCCCGTACGATCTCGCGCCTTTCCGCGCAGGTCCACGCGCTCGCCTAACCCGTCTGGTACGCTTCGGACCACGCCGACGTGACGGTGTGACCGATGAGCGATCTCGACCAGGGGCAGACTCCCTCGACGCCCATTTCGGTGCTGTCGAAGGCCGAGCGAGCACGTCTCGCGCGCGAGGCGTTGCTCGGAAAGACCATCGCCGGTCGTTACGTACTTCGCTCCCTCCTCGGCCACGGAGGCATGGGGGCAGTGTACGAGGCCGAGCAGGTCAACATCGGCAAGAAGGTCGCGATCAAGTTCGTCGACCCCGAGTTCGTCACCGACGAGCAGATCCTCACGCGCTTCGCTCGCGAGGCGCGGGCGATGAGCACGATCGAGTCGCCCCACATCGTCTCGATCTTCGATGCGGGCACCGAAGAGGGCCGGCCGTACCTCGTCATGGAGCTCCTCCGCGGCGAGGACCTCGGGCAGCGGCTCCGACGCACCTCGCGCGTGCCGCTCGCCGAGTCGCTCCACATCATCGCGATGGTCCTGAAGGGCCTCTCGAAGGCGCACGCCGCGGGCATCGTTCATCGCGACCTCAAGCCCGACAACATCTTCCTCGTGAAGCACGACGCGGAGATCTTCGCGAAGATCGTCGACTTCGGCGTCTCGAAGATCGAGCGCCCGCGCAATCGCACCTCGCCTCTCGCGCTCACCGGACGCGGCACCGTGCTCGGCACGCCGTTCTACATGAGCCCCGAGCAGGCGCAGGCCATCCCCGATCTCGACGGCCGCGCCGATCTCTTCAGCGTCGGCACCATCCTCTTCGAATGCCTGGCCGGCCGCCCTCCCTTCACGGGCGAGACGTACGAGCAGATCATCCTCGCGATCTGCATGCGCGACGCGCCCGAGCTCGCGAGCCTCGACGCGACCATCCCCACGAACGTCTCGCGCTTCGTCGCCAAGGCGCTCGCCCGCGATCGCGCGCAGCGCTTCGCGAGCGCCGACGAGATGCTCGCCGCGCTCCACGAGCTCTCGCCCGAGGAGAAGCGCCGCGTGCCCGCCGATCCGCCGCCCGCGAACAAGACGATGGTCGCGGGCGGATCCGCGGCTGCGGTCGCCGCTGCCGCTACGGCTGCTGGCGCCGACACGCTGTCGGTCGCCCCCAACCTCACCGCGCCCACCCCCACCTCGGTGAAGCCATTCAAGGGCGCCTCGACGCAGATCGCGGGCAGCGCGGCCGACGCGACCGCGCAGGCGACGCCGGTCGGCGCGCAGCAGGCGTCCGCGCTTCTCACGCAGCCGGTGTCCGGATCCATGCCGGCGTCGGGCCCGACCTCTGGTTCGAAGCCGGTCTCGAAGCCGGTCTCGACGGCACCTCAGGTCGTGGTCTCGCCGATGGCGCGTAGCGACGTCGATGTCGTCCCGTCGGTCGTCCCGCGTCGATCGGGCAGCGCCGTCATCGCGACCGCGATCGTCGCGACGCTGCTCGGCGTCGTCGCCACCTTCGCGATCATCGCCGTCCTCGCGAAGAAGGATCCGGTCGCGGCCCCGCCGCCTGCGTCCGCGTCCACGTCGACGTCGGCGTCCACCGCTTCCCCCATCGCTGCGCCCTCTCCCGACAAGAGCGCGGCGGTGCTCCTGCCGCTCCCGAGCGCCGAGCCCGCGACGTCCGCGACGTCCGCGACGTCCGCGACGTCCGCGACGTCCGCGGCTCCGTCGCCGCTCCCGACTCCGGTTCGAGCCGGCCCGGCGCCGGGACCGGGGGCAGGACCTGCACCGAAGCCGTCGCCGCTTCCCGTCGCAGCGCCGAGACCGAAATCCTCCGGGAGTGGTAAATCCCTCGACATCAACCGGGACCTGCCCTGAGTGAATCGGTTTCTCGTCTTTCTTTTCGTGTTCCTGTTCTCGGTCCCCGCGCTCGCGGACGAGACCGCCGCGCGCGCGCACTTCTCGAAGGGCATCGACCTCTACGACAAGAAGCAATACCAGGGCGCGCTGACCGAGTTCGAGGCGGCCTACAAGGAGAAGCCCTCAAGCGGCATCAAGCAGAACATCGCGCTCTGCCTGAAGGGCCTGAACAAGCCCGCCGAGGCCGCGACCGCCTTCGACGAGGCGCTCGACGAAGGCAAGGACACGCTCAAGCCAGAGACGAAGCAGGCCATCGAGCGCGAGCTCGCGGACCTCTCGAAGATCGTCGCGACGGTGCAGATCACGATCCTCGGCGACGAGAAGCGCGCCGCGGAGGCGGTCGTGACGATCCAGCCGGTGGGCCAGCAGGCGCGCTCGCTCGCGCCCGGCGCGCAGCGTCGGCCCATCCGTCTGATGCCTGGGATCTACATGTTCAGCGCCAAGATCCCCGGCCTCCCGCCGCCGGAGCCGAAGCGCCTCGCGCTGATCTCGGGCCCGCCGATCGAGGTGACGTTCGGCGGCGAGCAAGCCGGACAGAGCACGCTCAACATCCACGTGAACGTGCCCGATGCGCTCATCAAGATCGAGGGCGTCGAGGTCGGCAAGGGCGCGTGGCAAGGCCCGGTCGCCGCGAACAAGAAGCTCCGGGTCGAGGTGACGGCCAGCAACTACAAGCCGCTCGCGTTCGACATCACGGTCCCGGCCAGCTCGACCGTCGACAGCCCGATCACTCTCCAGTCCCTGGGCGCCGTCCCCGGCGAATACAAGGGCGGCTCGGGCCCCGAAGAGAAGCCCCGCGGACGCGTGTATCTTGCAATGAGCGCCTCGCTCGAAGCGGCGAGCTACCGCCTCTCGCAGTTCGCGGGCGCCCCCACGGCGGCCGGCCTCCGCAAGACGTACGGCGGCGTCTCCCTCGGCGGCCGCTTCGGCTTCCTCGCGAGTCGTTTCCTCGCGCTCGAGGGCATCGTCGAGGCCGGCATCGCGGGCACGACGCTCGAGCCGGTGAACGGCGTCGGCGCGGAGGTCCAGTCGACGATCACGCACTGGATGCTCATGCCGGGCCTTCGCTTCCAGACGCCGGGCAAGGCGCGCTTCACCGCCGGCACCGGCATCGGCGTGCAGGGCCTCAGCCTGAAGAACGAGACGAAGTCCGGTACCACGGTGGCGGGCATCTCGGGAACGACGGCGAAGATCGAGGGCAGCGGCATCGCGTTCGCATGGCTCGTCGACGCGGGAGCGCAGTTCGACCTCGGCCCGCTCTTCATGGAAGCGGCCGCCTTCTTCAATCTCCACGGAGTGGGCGGGGTGGAGGAAGACGTGTCCGGACGCCGCGCCTTGCTCGCGTCTCCCGCTGTCCGCGCGGGCCTGCGCGTAGGCCTCGGCATCCCGTTCTGATACGACGCGGCGCATGGCAGACGACAAGAAGCAGGGCACCGACGGAACCAAGGGCACCGCGCTCATCACGGGTGCGTCGGCGGGGCTCGGCAAGGAGCTCGCAGGACTCTTCGCAGCGGACGGCCATGACGTCGTGCTCGTCGCGCGCAGCAAGCCGAAGCTCGAAGAGCTCGCGCACGAGCTCGAGGCCAAGCACGCGGGCGTCAAGGCGGGCGTCATCGCCGCCGACCTCGGCGATCTCGCAGCGCCCGCACATCTCGAGGAGGTCGCGAAGAAGCGCAATCTCCAGATCGACTTCCTCGTGAACAACGCCGGCTTCGGCTCGAACGGCCGCTTCCTCGATCTCGATCTCTCGCGCGAGCTCCAGATGATCGACGTCAACTGCCGCGCGCTCCTCGAGCTCACGCATCGCTTCGCGAAGCCGATGGTCGCGCGCAAGTTCGGCCGCATCATGAACATCGCGAGCACGGCGGGCTTTCAGCCGGGCCCGTTCATGACGACGTACTACGCGAGCAAGGCGTTCGTCGTGAACTTCACCGAGGGCCTCGCCTTCGAGCTGCAGGGCACGGGCGTCTCGGTCACGTGCCACTGCCCGGGCGCCACCGCGACCGAGTTCGCGAGCACCGCCGGCAACGACAAGAGCAAGCTGTTCCAGCGCAGCGGCGTGGCGGACGCGAAGGAGGTCGCGACCCACGCGTACAAGTCGATGATGGCGGGCGACGTCCTCGCCATCCACGGCGCCATGAACTGGATCGGCGCCGTCATCGGCACCCGCCTCGCCCCACGCCGCATGCTCACGAGCATCGCCGCGGGCCTCAACAAGAGCCCGGAATAGTCGGGCTTTCCAGCACGCGCCCCCGAAAACCCCCGCACGCGGCGACGGCCCCCAGGCCCCCGAAATCACGCCCTTTACACGGGGCCGCCGCGACGGTAGTTAGGTCCCCGCTGGTCCCCGTCGTCTAGAGGCCCAGGACCGCGGCTTTTCACGCCGCTAACACGGGTTCGAATCCCGTCGGGGACGCCCCCGAACCCCTCGATGGTCCTGCGAGGGGTTTTCTTCTTTGGGGGTTGATGTTTGGGCCTCGCACCACCGCTTCGCCACGTGCGAGGTTCGGGCGTGGGGCGCTGGTAGGTCGTGGCCTCGTGTGACCGACTGGGTGCACGCTCTTCAGCTTCGAGGCGAGCGTGACAGCACGACGCTCCGTTCTCGAGCGCCCTTAGAATGAGGCGTGCTCGAGAATCCCGACCTTCTTCGTCTGGTCTTGTCCTCGCCCGACGATGATGGTCCGCGGCTCGTCTATGCGGATTGGCTCGGCGACCAAGGCGAGGACGAGCGAGCCGAATTCATCACGACGCAATGCGAGATCGCCCGGCACGAACGAGAGTTCGACAAGCCTTCGGCGACGCTGCTCGGGCGAGAGACCATCCTCCGCAAGGGCAACAAGGAAATCTGGGTCGAGAACGTCGATGGTCTCGTGCGACGAGCGTTCCTCGAACGAGGCTTCGTGGAGCGCGTCTGGCCTACTCCGAATTTCGATGACCTTCGTGAGGCGTGTAGGCGCGCACCGATTCGTTGGCTCGAGCTCGGGGAGCTCGGAGACGAAGACATCGAGCAAATTGCCGCGTCGGGCATCGTCGACGAGATCGGCGGAGCGCGATTCCCGATGTTGGCATCGGACGAACGACTCGCGATGTGGTTCGACCTCGCGACCTCGCGGGTCAGCCGTCTTCGCTGGCTCAGTCTCCCGGAAAGTCGATTGTCGACGATCGGAATCGAACGCCTTCGCGCGGTTCCTTGGCAACGCCTCGAGCATCTCGACCTCGGCCGTGGTGCGAGCGACCCCGGTGCCGTTGGCGCTATGCTCGCGTCCCCCACGTTCGCGTCCCTGCGGCGGCTTGATGTCTCGACGGCGTTCGGCCATCCGAGCCAGTCCGATCGCATGGCACTTGCCCTCGCGAGCGCGAGCTCGCTCGGTACGCTCGAGGATCTCGCGCTCGGAACGGACCTCGGCGATGCCGGAATGAGCGCGCTCTGTGCGACGCCGTTTCGAGCGCTCCGCCGGCTCGACATTGGGAAAGCCAAGCTCACGGGCGAAGGATTTCATGCGCTCGTCGCTGCTCCGTTCCTCGACGGGCTCCGTGCGCTCATCCTTGGTGACCCTTCTGGCATTTACCGTCCGAGATCGATCGGGCAATCGGAGCTCTTTTCGTTCCTCGGCTCGTCCCGGCTAACCGCCCTAAGGATGCTCGATCTCTCCGGGCTGCTCATCGAGGATGAGGGCGCGGAAATCCTTTGCGGGTCGCCTCACCTTCGAAACCTGCGCTCGCTCGTCCTGAGGAGCTGCGATATCGGCCCAGCGATGCAGCGAACCCTGCGCAAGCGGTTCGGTGTCGGCGTTTGCAGCTTCGGCGGCTAGCACGGTCGGGCAATGCCGAGCCAAGCAAGGCTGCGTCGGACAACCTCTTGCAGCGGTCCGCTGTCGACACGGGCATCACGGCGAGGCGTCCACCGCGAGCGTGACCGTGATCTCCGCGGCGGACGACACGCGCACTCCCTGCTTGGCATCTCTCGCGCGCATCCACGACATCCGATGCCGCGTCAGCGCCTCGATCGCTCGAGGAAGCCGGCAACGACCGCCCGGCGGCACGCCGAAGCGCTCCAGCACGCCGTGCGTCTCATTCAGGGACATCACGTCGAGGATTGTCTGCAGCTTGTCCACCGCACCGAATGATTCGATGCGCGCGAGCTTCAGGCGGAGTCGCTTCGTCACGGCTGCCTCGCGTGGCATGCGATGGCGGACGTGTCCTCCTTGCATGCATGAGAAGGCCAGCGGCCGATGGATCGGGTGGAGCGCGCCGCGGGTCTGATAAGCTGCGGTCATGAGAATGGCCGGGGTGGTCGGAGTCGTCGTCGCGTTCTTCGTGGTTGGGGCGGCGGTGGCTTGTAGCTCTTCGGATTCTACGGGCGGCGCGAACGGGACCGACGGCGGCGGCGGTCCGTCTTCGTCTTCCGGCTCGACCAGCGGTGGCGGTCCCGTGGACTATCCGGAGAAGACGATGGCGGAGCGGTGCAAGAGTCTCTGCACCAACTACGACGGCTCGCACGTTGGTGCGGGCTATCTCACGTGCGGGCCGACGATGTTCTCGCGCGCCCCAGGCAACTACGAATGCCAGGAGCTCTGCGACGAGTTCCTCCCACCGGGAGGACCCGTTGACGAGGACCCGTGCGGCAGCAAGCTGAGCGCCTTCGTCGAATGCGCGTGGCCTTGCAAGACCGATTTCACCGATCCGCCGTGTGGCTTCGGCCAAACGACGTGCGAGACGGTCGGCAAATGCGATCCCGGCGGGATCGACACGGCGTGCGCGGATCACTACAGCAATTTTCTCGAGCGAAAAGGCCTCGATCCCGATGCGGGGGCGAAGCGCGATCCGATCTCGGAGTGCCACAAGGTCTGCCAGAAGCAGACCTCCGCGAATTGTGCGAAGTCGGACTGCGATCTCGGCTGCACGCTCTACGCGGGCACCTCGCAAGCCTGCAAGGACGCCGCGCTCGTCGAGGCCGACTGCTATCTAGCTGCAGCCGACATCTGCAAAGCGGATTGCGGAGAAGAGGTGCAGGCAAAGCTCAAGGCCTGCAACTGACCAGTGAGCTGACGGGGACGCTCCTCCACGGCCACAGTCTGCATCAGCGCGTGCACGAGTCGGGATACGCGGGCCAGGCCAGCGCCATCTCTTCTGTCCCCCTTCCCCATCCCATGCCCGCAAGGTCGTTGCGGCGTTCGGAGGCGAGGCCGCCGACCACCGTCTGTGCGTACCCGCAACGTTCGTCGACAAGCGCACGTCGACGAAGTCGAGCTTTCGTCTTTTACCTCGGCGCCGGTCCGGCGGGCTCTGGCCAGGAGGCAACGAAGGTTTGGCGGCTATCCTCCGAACGTATTCTGATTCTGTCGGATGCGCTCGGCGCTCAGGGCTCCGTCGAGGGACCGACCTGCGTGAAGACCATATCGTGACCGAACGTCGCCGCGCCTGCGCGCGCGTGGCAGCGCGTGCAGACCGTCTTCGGGGTGCCCGTGTCGCCGGTGCCGGCCGCGATGAGGCGCCCGTCGACCTTCTCGTACCAGTACCAGGCGGCGCCGCCAGCGCCGGGAGCGACCTTGACCGCGACCGCGTGGCCGGTCACGGTGGTGCCCGAGTCGTCGAAGAGCTCCTTCACGCTGACGGCGCCGACGGGGAACTCGCCGCCGCCGTGCTCACTCAAGGCCAGGTTGCTGCAGATGCGGTTCTGCGCGTGACCGGATGGCGGCCGGGAAGGATGCGCGGACGTCTCGCAGCGCCAGCCGCGGTAGGCTCCTCGGGCGAGCCACGCGTCGAGTGAGTCCGCGCTGTCGACCGGCGGGGTCTCGCGGTCGCTCGTGGACGACGGGGCGCCGGCGCGGGTCGCCGAGAACCGGAACGCGCGCTGGGTCTGCGAGCCGAGCGGCGTCTTGGACTGGAGAAGGACGGTGGCGGCGAAGTGATCGCGATCGACGATGCGGACCGACCCGATGGCGTTCTGGCCGGTATTGGTGGACGAACCCGCGAAGGAGCGGAAACGCGGGTCGGCGGGCTCAGGCGTGATGGCTCGGATCCCGACCGCGTCGTCGCTCGTGAAGACCCCCTGAAAGTAGAGTCCGTGCGGATCGGTCATACGGAACGACGTGCCGTCGATGGCGATGTCGAGCGCCTCCGTGCTCACGCCGAGCGATGCACCCGTGCGCGGGTCGAGGGCCTCCGTCTCGCTCAGGTAGGTGCCAGCGAGCGCGGCGTCGCCCTCGCTCGGCGGCGTGTCGAGGCGGCGTACGATGCTCGCGTCGGTCCTCGGAGCACGCACGCTCGAGAACACGAACGATGAGCTCCCGAGTCGAGGATAGAGCGCGAAGGAGTCCGCTCCGATGACGCGGCCGCCGCCGATCCCGCCATCGAGGACGATGGTCCCCTGCGCGTCGAGCGAGCCGTCGAACCCACCGCCGAAGAGATCGGCGAAGCGGTACCGCCCGACCTCCGGCAGAGGGATGACCTCGAACCACTCCGTGCCGCCAAGAGGGCCCGAGAAGGTGTTCAGGTAGAGGCCGGCGAGGGGCCGTGCCTCCGCGCGTATCTCCGCGGCGGCGGTCGGGGCCGCGTCCTCTCCGGGGGAGACGCAGCCGAAGGCGCTGGTGAGAACGATCGCGAGCAGGGAGAGGGATAGGTTCGAGGGGCGCATGAGGTACCGGGCAAGGCCGACGCACGAGCGCGTCGGGCCCCGCTCTCATGACGCTGTCGCGCGGAGTCGCCCATCTCAATTTCTCGAAGCCCCCGTTCACCATTCGACGGGCGCGCGACGCGGGCCGGATTCAGTCGGCGGGAACGACGAGCTCGTGGCTGGGGTCGGCCAGGTGAGCGGCGAGCGCGGCGACGAGATCGGGCGCGCCGAGCGGTGTGCGGTACACTGCCTGGAGCGGGATCGACGCGAGCGATGGCCTCGTGAGCGGCTCGAGCCTCTTCGACAGACCGAGGGACGCGACGATCTCATCTGGCATCGCGATGAGGAGGTCACCGCGAACGGCGGCGTCGATCGCGGGCTCGAGACTGTCCGCCACGAGACCGACGCGGCGCTTGCGCTCCACCGGCCATCCGTCCGTCGACACGCCGCCCTCCGTCGCCGGGCTGGGGACGGCAAAGGCGTGCCCCTCGACCGACGAGGCGCTCGTGCTCTTCTCGCGACGCAGCGGATGGCTTGGGGCGCAGTACACGTGGCAGGGCGCGGGCGGGAGCCGTCGGCTCGCGACGCCCTTGGGGCAGTCCGCACCGGTCGTCACGACGAGATCGAGCTGGCCACGTAGAAGCAGCGGGCCGACCTCCGCGGGGCGCACCGTCGAGACGTGGATCGCGAGATCCGGAAAGCGATGTCGCAAGGCGTGGAGCGTCGCGAGGAGGCGGTGGGCCCCGAGCCGACTCGTCGCGCCGAGGCCGATCGCATCCGAGGCCCACGCGCCGGGCCGCGCCGCGTCGTGAATCAGCCGCATCGCCTCTCGCACCGCCGTGAGCAGGCGCGTGCCTTGGGCCGTCGGGACGAGGCCCGCCTCTCGATGGAAGAGTCGCACCCGTAATGCGGCCTCGAGGAGACCGACCCCTCGCGACAAGGCGGACGGGCTGACGTGGAGAATGCGCGCCGCTTCGTTGACTCCGCCGCTCTCCGCCACCGCGCGGAACGCCGGCAACCAGTTCCAGAACTGGGCCAGCTCGTGAAGGTGGAGGTCCTGGCCGCCGCCGCGCTTTCGCATCGCCGAAGCCTACTTGCGTTTCTCGGCGTCGTCGCCGCCGTCCGGTCGTCGGCCGTCGAGCTCGCGGTCCGCGCCGGACGATCATCTCCAGACGAGGACGTCGCCGATGGGGCGCTTCTCGAGGGCGTGCTTGGGCACCGTGGCGTGGTCCGCCGGATGTCCCACCGGTACGAGGAGAGCGGCGCGCTCGTTGGCCGGACGGCCGAGCAGCGTCGCAAGGAAGCTCATCGGGCTCGGCGTATGAGGGAGTGTTGCAAGCCCGGCCGCGGTAAGGCTCGCGAGGAGGAGGCCGCACGCGATCCCGACCGACTCCCGCACGTAGTAGTGCTTGCGGGGGACTTCTTCGCCAGCGTCGTCGCGGACGATTCCGTACGTTCGCGCGAAGACGACGATGAGGTATGGCGCGTCGGTGATGTGCTCCTTGACCGCGTCCGTCCCGAGCGGGGCGAGGGCGTCCCGCCACGCCTTCGCCACCGTGTCATAGAAGGCACGCTCGACCTCTTCCGCGGCAGCGCGAATGGCGACCTTCGTCGCCATGTCCTCGACGACGACGAACGTCCACGGCTGCTGGTTGGCGCCGCTCGGTGCGGTGGCGGCAGTGCGAATCGCGTTCTCGATGAGCTCGCGCTCGACGGACGCGCGGCTGAAGAAGCGGCACGACCGTCGCTGCTTCATCGTCTCGAGAAACGCGCGCGATCGGCGCAGACGTTCCTCTGCCGGGAGCTTCTCGAGCGCGAAGGGCACCGACGCGTCCAACGCTGTCCCCGGAGAGCGAAGTCCGGGGGCCTGATTCGCCCTGTTGCACATCACGGCCGGTCCGTCCTGGGACATGGGCCCCCTTGTGGCTCATGCTCGCTCTCACGACCATCGCAAGGGCTCGAACGTCTCGTTCTACTTTTTCGCACGCCGGCGCTCGATGCGAGGGCGTGCGCTAGTCTGGACCGATGTCCGACCGTTCTCGCGGCTGGCTCTGGAGCGTGCTTGCCATCGCGGGCTGCGCCGAAGACGCGCCACCATCGCCGCGCCTGCGCGTCAGCGACGATCTCGGTGTGCTCACCGAACAGCTGCGTCGCGCGGGCAGCGTCGACCCGGGGATCGACATCGATGCGCTTCGTGACGAGGCGCGGCGCAGGCTGTTCGCTTCGTCCATGGACGACACCCAGGCGACGTACGCTGCGGCGAGCTACTTCGTCGACGGGCTGAAGAAGGGGCACGGCGGCGTCTTCAACTACAACCGCCTTCTCGGCGTCGCGGCATCCTGCCCGTCCGACCTGCCGAAGCTCTCCAGCAAGAATGGCTTCGGGGTGTGTCTCGCGCCTCTGGGAGAGGAGCTCGTCGTCACGTTTGCGGCGGCCGACAATGCGCTTTCCCTGCGTGCCGGCGAGATCGTCACGCGCGTGGGGGGAGGCGCGTCGCTCGACGAGCTCGCGTCCATTCCGTACTGCGGCTCCGTTTACCCGTCCGACGCCGGGCGCAGACAGGTCGCGGCCTGGGCGGCCTTGGGTCTCTTGCCCGCCGGGACCGAGCTTGCGATTCGCGCGCTCGACGGCGGAGCGCGGACCGTGACCCTACCCGCGCCGAGCTCGATCCTGACCGATTGTTCGGACGTCTTCGCGCGACCGCGCACGGCCTCTCCAGCGATGACCGTCCGGCCGGACGGCATCCGCGTCGTTCGCGTCGGCGGTTTTCTCTGGAACGACGACGAAGAGGCGATGCGGAGCGACGTGACCTCCGTCGCGATCGAGGCCGGCGAAGCGGAGCTCGTCATCTGGGATCTTCGCGGGAATTCGGGCGGATTGACCGAGCCCGCAGAGACGGTGGCGCGCTTTCTTCCCGGCGCGGCTCGCGTCGCCGCGGAGCCCTATCTCGCGTGCAGCTATCGGGGGACCGACTGGTCACCAGCGAGCCCCGCCGCGGCTCCGTCCCACGGCATCCCACGGCGCGCGGCGGTCCTCGTGGACGGGGCTTGTTACTCCGCATGCTCACATCTCGTTCGCATGGCGCGTGCTGCTGGCGCCTTGCTCGTCGGCACCGAGGACAACGCCACTTACTCCACGTCGTACGAGAGCTTTGGCCTCGGTGATGTGAACGTGGTCATCGACATGGCCCTCTGTCGCGATGCCAGGACGGGCGAGGTCGCCGAGGGGCGCCCGACCGCGATGGATGTGGCCGTCACCTACGACCCGACGGACCTCGCCGCCGGTCGCGACACGGTGCTCGAAGCTGCCGCGCTCGCGCTGCTCGACGGCAAGTGAGGCCGGGAATCGTGAGTGCACACTCCGCGGCGGAGCGTCCACTCACGGATGGCAAGGATGACCCATGCCGGCAGGTCGTGGTCGTGGGCACTCGAACGGCGGCGGCTCGGGCGGGGGCGGCGTCCTGTCCACGTAATGCGTGCCGTCCCATTCTTGACGACGCCCGGCGCTCTCCACGATCGCGAACGACACGCAAGGGGGCGCCGGGCCGCCGTCCTCCGGCGCGGGGCAGCCCTCGACGTTGCCTGCCGGCGCGGCTCGGAGCTCGAGCTTCTCGGCGGGTACGCCGCGCGCGACGAGCTGCCTCTTCACCACTTCGGCGCGGCGCATCGCGAGGTGCGCCGCGTCGTTCTCGCCCACGAGCGCGTGACCGACGACGCCGATGCGCTTCATCCGCTCGTCCTTCATCATCGGGATGCTCGTCTCGAGCACGTTCGTGATCGACGGCTTCACGCCATCTCGATCGAACGCCACGAAGACGGGGATCGTGACGTAGGCCACCTCGAGCTGCACGTAGGGACAGCCCGCTTTTCGGAGCTCGCCCGCGATCTCGGGGCAGCGGTCACAATCGTCGGGCACGCCGTCCTTGTCGTTGTCTTCCTCCGGGCATCCGTCCGAGTCCTCGAAGCCGTCGCAATCCTCGGGAGCGTCCGGGCAGCGGTCGTCCTCATCGCGAATCCCATCGTTGTCGCGATCGGCGACCCGGGGCCCGCCTGCGTCGGGTGCACCCCTCGTGGGCGCTGGTGCCGGAACCGCTCGCACGCAGCTCGCGACGAGGAGGATCGAGGCGAACCAGCGAAGAGCGCCCATCTCGGCCATGGTACGGCGGCACGCGCGGGCGCGCGGAGTCTTGTCGCAACACACGGCGATGGTACCGGCGCTCGACTCGCGCGGCTCGAGCAAGCAAGCTCGTCGCCACCCGCGAGCTCTTCGTGGTCGTCGTCTTCTTCGTCTGCGTGCCAGATCGTACACACCTCGCTTCACGGTCAGGCCAGCGACCAACACCGGGTGGGGCAGGGTGAGCTGCGGAGCCCGCGCTGCACTGGTCCTTTCGCAGCGCATGCTCGAGCGCGCGGACGAGGCTTCGCGTCTCGTCTTCAAACGACATGTGGTCAAGAACCAATTCCGCCTGCTTGGGGCAATGGTGGTCTTGGGCACACGCGCTGCAGTGCTCGAGCTGCATGATGAAACGAACATCGACGATGCTGGGCATGGGCTTCGCCGTGGCGCTGGCGACGTGCGTGTCGGGATGTGCGGCCGACAGCGAGGCTTCCCTCGTGCCGTGTCCCGCGTCCAGCGTCACACCGGAGCCGAAGCGGGCGGCAGCGGGGACCTGCCTCGCCGGCGACGTCGCGCTTGCCGCTGACCTACGAGCGCACGTCATGGAGACGAGCACCCTGGCGGCCAACGCCTCGGGCCTCTTCCGTGGCGTGGTCGTCGATGCAATGGTCGGCACTGCGCTCGAGACGATCGATCTGGGCTCGGCCGACGCCTCGGGGTTCGAGTACACCTTCGACGCGGCGACGAGCGAGTATGTGGTGAGCGCGCAGCAGCTCGGCGTGAACGTTCGAGGTGAGCTGCGGTTTCGTCTCTACTGGGGTGAAGGCCACGCTCGCGCGGGTGAGCCGCTCCGCGCGGATGCGTTCACGCCCGACTCGTATCTCGTCGATCCGGCGCTTCGTGTCGACGTCCTCGAGGCACGCGTCTCCGTCTCCTACGCTTCGGCGGGGCCCCTCGTCTCGCTGTTCGGCTGGGGAGAGCAGCCGAAGAACCCCGCGGTCGTCCGCGTGAGTGATGTCGACCACGTCGAGGAGAACGTGCGCAGTCTCCTTCTCGACGCGCGCCTCATCGTCCATGCGGGCGATCCGAATGGCGCGTCGACGTCGATCGAGCTCGTGACCGATCGCAAGAGCATCGAGGACTGGATCGCGGCTCCGAAGCCCGAGCTCCGCCTCGTCGCGGGGGTCACGACCAAGGGCGGCTCGAAGCTCACCCTCGTCGAATGGGGGACGGACACGGTGAAGTTCGAGACGTCCACGGGGGTGAACGGCCAGGTCGGTCTCCAGACCTCTTCGACCGCAGACCTCGACTGCCGTTGACTAGCTCTCGAGCTTCGCGGCGAGGGCGTCGCTGGCGAGCTCGTCGAAGGACATCCGGGCCGCGCGTGCGAGCTCGTCGTCGCTCGTGAGCCGCTGGAGGACCTGCGGCTCCGCGCCTGCGAGATACGCGAGGACCTCCTTGGCGCGACGGCCGGTGAGCGGATGGTTGGAGAGGTCCTGCAGGGTCTGCCAGAAACGCGTGATCGGGAGCTGAGCGAGGCCCTCCTTCGAACCGAGCAGCTGCATCCGCTTGAATGCCGCCCGCATTCGCTTGCCGGACGGGTCGGTCTTCGCCATCGGCGTGAAGAAGACGTCGCGGAAGAAGGCGCGGCTCCACCGCGTCATCGACGCGAACGCGGCCGCGCCGCGCGCCATCTCGCCGAGGCTCTTGCGCGGCACGCGCGCCCGCCGGCGGCGGTACTCGTCCGAGGCGTAGTGGCCGATCATGTAGTAGTCGATCGCGATGTGCCGCGACTCGTCGCGGTTGATGAGCGCCATCGCTTGCTTCGACAGCCCGTCGTCGACGAAGTCGTCGATCGAGCGCAGGAGCGCGATGTCGAGCATGAGCTCCCCCGACGTGATGTACGCGTTCGCGACGTCGTCGGGGAGGTACCGGATCGCGTCGATGAAGTGCGGGAAGAACCGCTCGAGGCTCCGACTCGGTCGGTACACCTCGAGACGCCTCCGGTCGTAGTGATCCGCGAGCATCTGGCCGACGTGCGAGTGGCGCATCTCGTCGATCACGAACGTTCCATAGATCTCCCTGAGCGTCGGGTCCTCGACGCGGCGCTGCTGCTCGACGAAGAGCGCGGCGGCGAGGCGCTCGATCTGCGCCATGTCCGTGAAGTACTGGACGACCGCGCGCTCGTCCTCGACGCTCATCGGACGCGGCGTCTGGTCGAAGTCCAGGTCGCCGACCTCCCACTGTCCCTCGCGGCACATCCGGAGCATCCGTTCGAGGTCCACACCGCGATCGTACCCAGGCGCAGTTGCTTTTTTACTAAAAAGTTAGCAGTGGTGGATTCGAGCCAGATGGGGGCCACCGTCGGCGAGCGCTCGGGTAGCGTCAGAGGCGCTCCCGTGGCGATCGACGAGCCCGCCGCCCACTCGTTGAGAGATGCCGCGCGCGCCGGGGTCGACATCGCTCGGTCGCTGCCGGCGCTCCTGGCGGCGAGCGACGAGGACGCGCTGGGGCCCTGGCGAGACGTGGTGGTCGAGGCGATCGTCTGGCAACACGCTCGTCGGGAGAGGTGGGCGGAGCTGGGCGAGATCATCCAGCCTCGACGCTGGCGAAGCACGTTCTACTACGCCCTCGCGACCATCGCGCGCCGGGGCTGCGACGTCACCCCGGCGTTCGAGCACATCCTTCACCCCCCGGCGAACCTCGACGAGACCCAAGGCCAGATGGCGGCGGTCAGCGCGTGCGCGGACGGTCAGCCCAGGCGAGTCGCAGAGATCCTCGCCGACCGATCGCCCGCGCTGCTCCTCGAGTATCTCGGAGACCAGCTCTTGCCCCGGAGCGGGCTCGATGTGACGCCCGCGTTTCCGTACTTGGCCACGTTGCTCGCGTCGGCCGACGAAGAGATTCGGCGAAGGGCGACTGTGGTCTGTCATCTTGCCGCCGAGGCGAGGCAACCGCTCGGGCCCACCATCGAGCCCCTCGAGCGTCTTCTCACCCCTCGTCTCGCCGATACCGACCCCGACACCAGCGCCGATGCCGCCGCGGAGATCCGAGGCCGGGCCGCGTACGCGCTCTCGTTTCACTGGCAGACGAACGGCGAATTCGCCCGCGTCGACGGGCTCTGCCGCCATCCCGACGCGGTCGTCCGGCGCCAGGCCACTCGTGCGAGCCACGTCCTGCTCCATGGTGGAGCCTCCACGCCGGGCCTCGTCCATCGCGTCGCCGCTGCGACGTTGGACGAGGACGCCGAGCTCCGCGCCGCCGCGCTGAGCTGTCTGACGAGGGCGTGGCAGCGCGACATTCCGATCGACTTCGTCCTCGAGGATCCGCATACGCCCGAGGCGCAGGAGCTCGTCGCGCTCGTGTCGAGCGATCGCTGCCGCATTTGCTCGTCGCTCCCGCGTCGCGTGACGTGGAGTCACTCGGTCGACGAGCCCGAAGCGTTCTCGAAGCTGGAGAAGGACGAGGCGGGCCAGTACCTCGTGTGCCCGCGCTGTCATGCACTCTACACGTGTGCCTGCGACTTCGAATACGTCGACGGCGCTCGCGACGAGACCTGGACCCTCGAGCGGCTCGGCTCGGAGTGAGCGAACGACAAGCTCACGAGAGCGTTCGGCTCGTCCGTACGAAACAGATGACTACGCCGCCCGACGGTCAGCCGTGCTTGGCCAGGAAATAGATGATGATCCCGAAGAGGACGCACATCACCGTCGTCTCTAGCTTGTTGATCTTGCCGTCGTCGGTGATCGACTTCCACAAGAGCAGGAGCGTCGGGAACGCCATGATGAGGACGGAGGTCGTCTCCATGTCGATCGGGAGGACGCCGCCGCTCGGCAACGTCGGGATGAGGCCCGTCTGCGCGAAGCCCGCCATCATGATGAGCGTGCACGGGAACACGACGAACGGCATCTGCGTGACGGCGCCGGAGACGTTCGAGAGCGCGAGGGCGGTCTTGCCCTTCACGTGCGCGCTCGCGATCATCGCGTAGCTCGCGACTCCCGAGAAGAAGCTCACGATGATCGCGCCGACCATCTCCGGGTAGCCCCGCGTGGAGAGCGCCTTGACGATGCCATCGGCGAAGTCCCCCACGGCATGACCGCCGAGAAAGGAGCCGCCGATCCCGACGAGGCCGAGCACGAGGATCTTCCCCGTGCTCGTCTTCTTCTTGGTCACTTCCTTTTCTTCGTTCGCCTTCGACTCCGGCGGAACGGACGCCTTCTTTTGCTCGTCGGCGGCGGCGAAGCGCTTCAGCATCTCGCGCGTCGAAACGACCTGGACGATGAGCATGCCTCCGCCGATGACGTAGAGATCGAGGGCGCCGAGGCCTTCCCCGCGATGGTCACCGGTCGCGAAGACGCGCATCGTCAGCATCAGCATGCCGATGGCGAGGAAGAGGCCGGCCGCGAGCGCGAGGAGATCGGCGCCGAGCTTCACGATGGCCTCGGGGAGCTGCGCGTGGCCGGAGTCGTCCGTCGGCAAGAGTCCGCTGTAGACCCCGAAGACCATCGCGTTCACGTGGAGCGTGAGGCACGTCACGACGAAGGCGACCCGCGGCTCTGCCTTCACGACGAAGCCGATCATGATGACCTCGGGGACGTTCGACGCGAGTCCCGCCATCGTTCCCGCGACGAACTCGTTCCACGAGAGCCTCTCGCCCACGCCTTCGACGCACTCGATCATCGCCTCGCACGAGCCGAAGATCATCGCGAGGCCGGCGACCGCGAGGAGAGCAATGGTTAGCGCGCCGGGGACCGCGACCTGAAAGTGCTCGATCGCATAGGCGATCCCGCAACCGACGGCACCTGCCGCCAAGATCTGTTTCCAGCGCCCACCACCACCACCGCCTCCGGACATGCAGCGAGGCTACTTCGTCTTCGCGCCGTGGTAGGCGAGACGTCGATGGGAGCTTCTGTTTCTTCTCGCGGCTGCGGCTACGGGTCCGGCTTCAGATGCGCGAACCAGGTCGCTTCGAGCGCCTGGACGACCTCGGGCAAGAGCGTCCACTGGATGGTCTCGTCCTGCTCGGTCTTCTTGCCCGGCGTGCCGCCGCTGAAGCGCACGAGGGTCGCGACCTTGACCTTCGGTTCTCGGCCGAGGCGTGTGCCGATGTCCTTCGCGAACTTGCCGTAGCGAAGGTTCGCCTGCTTGTAGCTCGGGAGGTCCGTGAGCTCGGCGAGCTGGGCGGGCGTCACCGTGTGGCCCGGGGCCTGGTAGTTCGCGCGCAGCATCTCGAAGACGAGCGACCTTCCGTTCGTGCTCTTGAGAGCCCCCGCATCCCGCGCGGCCTGGAATGCCTGGATGTACTCGGCGACGCCGGGAACGTTACTCATATCGTCGGGATGCGGATCCATCGGTGGCACCTTACTACGCGTTCGCCCCGAGGGTCGCGCTTCTCTGGTTAATTGTGCGCCTGTCGGGTGGGGGTGGGTCATTGGAGCCCCAAGGACCCTAAGGGACGAGAAGCACTTTGCCCTTGGCCTTCCGATCGTGGAGGTACTGGTGGGCCGCTGCGGCGTCCTTGAACGAGAAGCTCTTGTCGACGTGGGGCTTCAGCTCGCCCTTTTCGTACATCTCCATCAGCGCCGTGAGCTGCGGCTCGATGAGGTCGGGGCGCGAGAAGAGGTGCCCCATGTTGGTGCCGCCGATGGTCTTGTTGTCGTCCATCAGCTTCATCGGGCTCCACCTCTTCACCGAGAGCACCTGCATGAGGGCATTCATGATGCTCCGGGTGTTGCCCGACGCGGCTGCCGAGAGCCCGAACGCGACGAGGCGTCCGCACGGAGCGAGGAGCTCGTAGCCCTCCGTCCACGATTTCCCACCGACCGCGTCGAGGATGAGATCGACGCCCTTGTCACCCACGATCGCGCGCGCGGCTCGCGCGTAGTCGTCGTTCGAGTCGATCGGGTGCTGGCACCCTTGCGCGCGGATGAAGTCGTGCTTGCCCTTCGACGCGACGCCGAGGATGACGCAGTCGCGCGTCTTCGCGATCTGAATCGCGGCGAGCCCGACGCCGCCCGCCGCGGAGTGGATGAGCACCGACGAGCCGCGCCGCAGGTTCCCGTTGAAGAGCATCATGTTGTAGGCCGTGACGTAGACGACCGGGAACGCGGCTCCCTCCTCGAAGCTCATCGAGTCGGGCATCGCGACCGCTTGCGTGGCGGGCACGACGACGACGTCGCTGTAGCCGCCGAACTTGCACATCGCGAGGACGCGTGCGCCAACGGCCACGCTCGTCACGCCATCGCCGACCTGATCGATCGTCCCCGACACCTCGTAACCGACGACCGCGGGAAGCTTTGGCGCGTCGGGGTAGAGGCCGACGCGCGCCATGAGATCGGCGAAGTTGATCCCGGCCGCCTTCACGCGGATGCGGACCTCTCCCTTGCTGGCGACGGGATCCGGAGCCTCCTTCACCGCGAGGACGTCGGGCGCTCCCGTCTTCGTGATCCACACCTGTCGCATGCCGTCACGATACGCCGAGGGCGGCCGTCCCGTAGGCGCGATACGGCGTCGAGACTACTGCTCCTGAAGGTACGAGCCCGAGGCCCAGCCTTCCTGGCCCTGGAAGACGACGTGATACCAGTTGTTGGTCGGGGTCTCTTCGATCGCCTCGACCTCGGAGCCGTTCGGCATCGTCAGGATGATCGCATCGGCCGTCGACGGGCCCTCGCGCAGGTTGAGGTTCGCGGTCGTCGTGAACTTCGTGCGAGCGATGGCCGGGGCCGGCGTCGGCTCGGGCGCAGGCGTGGTCGGGGTCGTCGGCGTGGTCGGGGTCGTCGGCGTGGTCGGGGTCGTCGGCGTGGTCGGCGTCTCGGTCGCCGGCGTCGTCACGACGGGATCCGCCGTCGTCGGCGTAGTGCTGCCGGGCGTCGTCTCCGGCGCGTCGACCGGCGTGCCGGACGTCGTGCTCTTTTTTTTCTTCGCAGGCGCCGGATCGTCGTCATCGTCTCCCGCCGCCACATCCCCGCCACGGGTCCTCGTTCCGACGACATCGGGGGTTGCGCAACCCACGATCCAGGTGGCGAAGGCGAGGAAAAGGAGGATGGGGAGAGCCCGCATGCCCACTCCATAGGCACAGGCGATGCCAGCGCTGTCTCCGGAATTCTTGAAGGATTTCAAGGTCTGCGCTCTGCGGACATCAGGAAACGAGCGATCGACTGGATCGCTGCACCAGCAGGACCCTGTCGTCTTCGCTCGAGGATGATCGACGCGAGGATATGGACGCGGGACTACTCGGTGAGGGTGACGGTTCCGAGCGTACCGTCGACGATGACCTCGTCTCCGTCGTGAAGGCGCGACGTTCCACGAACGGTGGCGACGACCGCGGGCAGCCCGTGCTCGCGCGCGATGATCGCGGTGTGGCTGAGCGCGCTGCCCACGTTGGTCACGAGCGCGCCGGCGCGATGAAAGGCGAGCGACCATGCAGGGGTCGTGGTCGGGCAGACGAGCACCTCTCCCGCGCGGAGCTTGGGGAGATCCGCGAGGTCATGGACCACACGCACGCGCCCGCGGCAGGTCCCGGGGGAAGCGGCCACGCCCGCAAGCACACTGCCCGGCGGCGCGGTCGTCGCGCCCAGCTCGAGCTCGAGGCCCCACAGGAGCGCCGAGCTCAGTCGTCGAGCGGGCTCCGGCAGGCCGCGAACGTCTGGCGGCGGACCAGGTGCGGGCCCGTACGTCGTCGGTCCCGGGTGCGCTCGCACCCACGCGAGCTCGGCCCGCCGCCGCGAGGCGGTCCCTCGCTGGTCGGCACCGCTCGCGAGAGCGGCGACGAGCTCGCCAGCAGAGAGCATGGCCGCGTCCTCGGCGCACGCGAGCTGTCCGCGTGCGGCGAGCCTCCGGCCGAGCTCGAGGCCCGTGCGGCGGAGGAGGCCGGTCGGCATCTGATCGGTCCACAGGACGTTGTCCTCGCGCAGCGGGTAAGCGATCTCGGCGTACGAGAGCGCCTCGTCGAAGCGACGACGATCCGCCTCGCGTGAGAGCATCGCGCGCGCCTCGGCGACACGCGCCTCTCGCCGCTCCGGCAAGCTCTCCGATGGCGGACGCGCGACGAGATCCGCGAGCAGGTCGTGGACGAGATGCGGCTGCTCCTCCCAGTTCGGCGCGCCGGCGTCCGAGCTCGTCGGTCGCATGCCCCACGTCCTCATGTAGTCGGCGATGCGCGCCGAGACCTCGGGGTCGACCGCCTTCATACGATCGATCAGGTCGGGCGCGCGCGCGTCGACGAGGGCGCGGGCCGCCGGGCGCTCGCGCACGAAGCTCGCCACCTCCGCGAGGTCACGGGTGGGCGCGCTCGAGGTGGTCGAGAGCCCCTGGAGCAGCTCGAAGACGCGCAAGACGTCCCAGCCAAGGAGCTCGCGACACACCTGGGCGAGGGCATGAACCCCGACGAGGTGCGGGACGAAGAGCCGGAAGTGGAGGCTCATTCCTTCGTGCACCTCGCGCCTCAGCGTCTCGAGGTGCTCGCCGAGCGCATCGTCGGTGAGCGCGCCGAGGTCGAGCTCCGCCCACCCGCGGAGCCGGCGCTGGAGCGCGGGCTTCCGCTCGGTCTCCCACTCCCGCGGAAGACGCTCGAGCCGTCCTTGCTCGACCGCCTCTCGCGCGCGCCGGAGCTTCCTCCGGAGGGAAGGGAGGAGCCGGGCCACCGCGCCGATCAGCCACCACGGCGGCGGTGGCCGGCCGCCACCGTCCGGCTCGACGTGCACGTAGAGCTCGTGGCCGATCGTGCGGGCGACGAAGCGGTCGGGCATGAGCCCCCACTCCTCGAGCATCGCGTCGCCGACGCCCTCGTCGCGAAGGTTGGTGCTGGCACCGTACGGCGTGACCGGCCCCGAGAAGCGCGCGACGTCCTTCTGCCACGTGCCCTTCGGCGTCTCGATGCGTGGGGCGACCGGAAGCGCGGTGATGGGCCGCGCTTGAAGCAGCGCCAGGCGCTCGCCGGCGACGGCCCATTCGATGTCCTGCGGTCCCTCGCAAGCGGCCTCCACCTTGCGCGCCAGCTCGGCGACGCGGAGAGCGGTCCGCTCGTCGATGGCGTGCTCGCGATTGGCCTCGCAGCTCGCGCGCTCCCCGCGGATCGACCAGTCATCGCCGTCGACCGCTCCGCCGACGAGCGGCGCACCGACACCACGCGTTGCGCTGACGCGGACCTCGTCGCGGTCGCCGGTGAGCGGGTTGGCCGAGAACGCGACACCCGCCGCTTCCGCGGGCACCATGCTCTGAACCAGGATCGCCATCGGCGCGCCGCCAGACGAAGCGAGGCAGGATGCGATCGCCTCGCGGACCGCATCGACGCCCTGCACGCCCAGATGCGTCGTGTACTGGCCGGCGTGCGAGCGATCCGGCAGATCCTCCGCGAGCGCCGACGACCGCACCGCGACGCTCGCCTCGAGCGACGCCAGCGCGCGGGAGAGCTCGCCGCTCGACACCGAGGTCGCCACGGGGATCACGAACCCATCCGGCACGTCGAAGCCGAGACGTCGGAGCCTGGCGAGCATCGCCGCCTTCCTCCCGCAGCGCTCCACGTCGCGCGCATCGTCGAGCCGAACAATCATGGGCATGGGCATGGCCGGCGCGGATGACGCGGCCGTCCGTCCGGTCGCGCTGGCGTGACTCTCGCTGTGATTCATCGCTTCCTCCGTGCGGCTTCGTCTCTGCGCTTCAGATCCTGGACGAGTGTGGCGACGGCCCACGTGACTCCGCGTGCGGCGCGTGTGGACTCGACCTTCAGGTCGACGTCGAGGACGTACCAGGCGTAACGGCTGACGAGCGTGCGGAGCACGGCGGCCGCGTCATGCACCTCCTCGCGCGGGAGATGCGGAAACGCACGCTCCGCCATCTCCTCGAAGGCGCTCGAGGACCGCCGCTGCGAGCCCGTCTGATAGCCGAGCGCGACCGCGGCGATCACCGACGCCCGCATCGCGTCGCGCATGCGAGCGAACTGCTCGAACAGCGGCCCGACGTGCGCCGAGACGGCGGAGATCTCGGTCGGCGGTGGCAGGCCGGCCGCGAGCACCGACGCGTGGAGCCAGTCGGAGAGCGCGTCGAGCAGGTCCTCGCGGGTCGCGAAATGCCGGTACACCGTCCGGTGCGAGACGCCCGCCGTGTCCGCGACGTTCTGCACGGTGAAGGCATGCACGCCCTCATCGAGGATCACCTTCACGACCGCCGCGACGATCCGCTCGCGCGTCTCCGCCTTCGCCTGCTCCCGCAGCTCGCTCTGGTAGCCCCGCGCCATTGACGTCACAACATATGACACGACAAAGTATTGGTGTCACGATCTTTGTCACCAATGTCGCGAGGCTTGCGCAGCTTCTTGCGCGTGTTGGGCAGCCTTTAGCTCATCGACGTCTCATTTCGGAAATCCGCTGGACGCGGACTTTTTTCATTTGACTGTTCGACAACTCGATGTGGGGTGCTAGTTCCCTCTGTAGGTGAGTGTAGCACTCACAACCACCGCTCACTACCTACCGCAAGGAACCACGCACATGAAACTCGCCAACATCGCTCCGGTTTTCGCTCTCGTCGCCGTCGGTCTCGTCTCGGGTTGCGCGGCAGAAGCCAGCGGCGATTCGACGGCAGCCGACGACAGCGCGCTGAGCGGCGGCGCCGGAGTCGAGTTCACCTCGGCGGTCGGCGCGGTCCTCGTGGACGGCAAGAAGGTGTGCACGGCGGCCCTCGTCGACATCGACGCCAGCGCCAAGATCGGGCCCGTCTCGGCCTCCGGTCGGCAGGTCGTCTTCGGCGCGGCGTGCGCCGGCAAGCTCCAGAACGGCGTTGGCGCAGCGGTCTTCGTCTCGATGCAGAACGGCGTCTCGATCTCGACGCCGATCGTCGCGTTCGACTTCGAGTCCCAGGCGAGCGCGGGCCTCGGCGTCGCGATCCTCGGCAAGGCGGTCCCCGGCGCGGAGCCGATCGAGGCCATCGGCACCTCGGCACTGATCAACGCTGGCGCGCACGTCGCGTCGGTCATCGAGGCGGACGAGAACGGCCTCCTCATCGCCTCGTCGGCGGAGATTCACGCGGGCGTCGCGTTCTCGCTGAAGACGAAGTGCACGTCCTTCCAGTTCGCGGCGCAAGCGGGCGTCGCGGTCGGCGGGAAGGTGTCGCTCGGCGACGACGGCCTCGGCGCCTCGGCCTTCGTGAAGATCAACGGGAAGCTGCACTTCGCGGCGCACATCGACGCGGGCTGCGTCGTCCACCAGATCGGCGACGGCCTCCACAAGATCGGCGACGGCGTGCTCAAGGGCGCGAACGACGTCGGCAACTTCCTCAGCAGCATCGGCACCGGCGACGTGGTGGCGGTGGTGCACACGAAGTCTCGCTACACGACCTTCGGCGTCCGCATGACGGAGGACACGAAGGAGATCCGGATCAACGGACAGGGCTACATCGGCGCGTCCGACAGCAAGGGCGCGAAGTGCGAGAAGGTTCCCCTCCTCGTCATCGGCGGCCCGTGCGAGCTCTCGGCCTCCGGCGGCTACAAGAAGGGCGAGCTCGTGACGATCAAGCTCGACACGGGCCTCAACCTCTTCCCGAACGGCGACGACGGCCAGCGCTTCACCGTCTCCACCTCGAACGACGACTGAGCCGACCGGCCCTCCGTCTGACACTTCCGTGATGGCAGCGACGCGCGACGTCGCTGCCATCGCGCCTTTTGTCAGGGAAGAGCCTCGGTGAAGTTGGGGAACGTCAGCGGCCTGCATCCGGCCGAGTGAACGGGCTCTCCGCTTCGCGAAACACCTTTCGCGCGAGGATGACACCGAGCCGGGCCAGAAACGGCGTCCCCACGCTGAGGTACTCGTAGCCGTCGTCGTTCAGCGTGTCGTTGTCGTTCGCGTAGAGCGTGGACGCGAGGAAGAAGCCGCGCCCCGTTCGCTCGCTGACGATGTACGCGTTCTCGACCGTGAAGCCGTAGGCGCGGCCGCCCTTGCCGTACACGCGGACCTTCTCTTCCGGGAACGCAGCCGTGAGGCCCACCTGCAGGGGCTTCTGGAAGGCGTCCTTCGCGGTCGGGCGCCCGCGTCGAGAGCCTTCGAGCTCGCTCGGGAGCTTGGCGAGGATCTCGACGACCTCCGGCCGCGCAGCGGGTGAATGGAGCGTGCCGCTCGGGAGGCGATCGAAGAGCTCGGGGCGCGTGATCGCAATGAGGACGTCCTGGAGATCGCGGAGCGAGGTGGCGTTCTTCGTGGAGAAATCCATCGGACCCTGCACGACCTTGCCGCGCTCGTCGACGTATGCCCGGCCGAGCCGCACGCCGGCCCAGGGGCTGGTCGGCACCTCGAACCCGAGCCGGTGCGAGACTGACACGGGGGGCTCGGGTGGGACGAGCAGATCGATCAGCGGCGGTGCCGCGACCCGCGCCTTCGCCGCCTTGCCGAGGTGCTGGACGAGGATGGTGCGCTTCAGACCGATGCGCGCGAGGCGCTCGGCGAGCTCCTCGCGTCCCACGAAGTCGAAGAGTCGATCGTGGGCGTCGTTGTCCGAGACGATCAGCGCCTGCTCGAGATCGCGCCGCAAGGTCGTCGTCACCACCTGCCGCGAGCGGCCCTCGCCGGTGACGAAGCGGATGGGCGTCGTGGTCGACACTGGGACCGTCAGCTCCTCGCTCATGTCATCGAGCTTCTCGATCGCGGCGTAAGCGGCGAAGAGCTTGACCGAGCTCGCGGGATAGAAATACTCCGCGTCGAGTCGTAGCGCCGAGCGATGCAGGACGAGGCGGCCGTCCTTCGTGCGGGTCGGGAATGCGGCGAGCACCTGCAAGCGCCGCCGGCCGCCCTCGTCGATGAGCGCCGCGATCTCGCTGTCGTTCCGGAGCAGCGGTTCGAGCTCATCGGTGGCGATCTCGTCGGGGGGCGGCGCGCCCGCGTCCACGACCGCCACCACGGACGACGGAGCCGGCGCCGGTCGGGGCGCGGGCGGATGCTTCGCCGAGGCGCAGCTGGCGATCAGGAGCCCGGACGCGAAGAGCAGCGACGTGGCGATACCGGCGGCCTTCACTCGCGCCCGACGACCATACCACTCCTTCCCCGCCGCGACGGGGATGCGGAACTTCGGCCAAGGTCTGGTGTCGACCGCTTGTCGAATGCGAAAGATGGCCACCTTTGCTCGCGTCCTCGCTCTTGGCGTGGTCTTCGCCGCCGGCTGGGGAGGAGCCGTGCTCGCTTCGCAGAGGCCGGCGCGCGCCGCGGAGACACGCGCCGAGGTGACGGAGGCGCCAGCCGACGTGGCCGCGTGTACGGATCCATCGGCCATGGACGCCAACGCGAACCTCGTCGCGCAGCTCCACGACTACAAAACGCGGCTCGCGGCGGCGGAGGGGCGGCGGGAGGAGGCGGAGTCGAAGGTGGCTCAGCTCTCCGCGGCGGCCCAGGTCAAGCACCTCGCCTCGACCGACGAATGGGCGCGGATGTCACGCGAGGGGACGCTGCGGCTGAAGGTGCCCTGCTCCAGCTGGGACGGCTCTGGCAGCTTCGCGGCCAAGCGCATACGTCGCGGGGCGGGCTCCTCTGGTGGACGCGACCGGCGCTTCGAGCGGGAGCAGCGCGCGGAGATGGCAGGGCTCTCGGCGGAAGAGCGCGAGGCGCTCCCCGACGTGTATCGCCGCGCCCACGCGCGGACGTGGTCGGCGATGCGAAGCGCATGCGAAGCGAGCGCGGACTTTCGCGATGCGATGCGAGCGGTCGCGGACCCCACCGACCAGTCACGCATCGACACGTGCCGGCGCTACCTGTTGAACCTTCACGATGGCGACAGCCGCGCCGCGATGGGCCGCGTCACGGAGCTCCGCGCGGCGCGAGGCGGGATCGAGCGCGCGACGACCGACGTCGAGCGCGTGACCTTCGTGCTCACCGATGCCGCGCAGGCGCTCGACGAGGAGATGGTCAAGGCCTTCGGACGCGAGAAGGCGACTCGCGCCGCCGACAACGGCGTCACCTGTTTCGACGAGACGATCTATTCCCTGCGCGAAGGTGACGGCTGAAGCTAACGTCTCGCCCGGTGCATACGATCGTCACTCATCCGGGCGGCTCCCACAAAGACGACCTGCTCGCGGTCTGCGTCCTCGCTGCGATTCACGACTGTCCGATCGTCCGTCGCGAGCCGACGCCCGAAGAGCTCGACGACCCCGAGGTCGCGGTGGTCGATATCGGCGGCGTTCATGATCCGGCGAAATGGAATTTCGATCATCATCATTTCCCGCGCGAGCACCCGCCCACGTGCGCGCTCAGCCTCGTGCTCGACCACCTCGGGCTCTATCAGGACGCGCTTCGATTCTGCGACTGGCTCGAGACCGCCGAGTGGTTCGACTCACGAGGGCCCAAGAAGACGGGCGAGTGGCTGGGCGTGCCGCGCCGCGCGATCTCGCAGCTCAACTCCCCCATCGACATGACGCTTCTTCGTCGCTTCGCCCAGACCACGCGGCTCGAGCCCAGTGACCCGCTCTACGCGTTCATGAAGATGGTCGGCAGCGATCTCCTCGAGTTCCTGCGGGTCGCGCGCGAGCGTCTCGATTTCGTGGCCGCACGCGTGCAGCGCTGGTCCGTCCCGAGCGGCGCCGCCGTCATCGAGACGCTCTTCTTGCCTCGCACGGACGAAGAGGCGGACGAGCCGAGCTCGATGCTCGGGAGCTACATCCGCGCGCAGAATCTCGAGAGCGTGATCGCCGCGATCGTCTATCCGGACCGCCGCGGCGGCGGCTTCGGCATCGGCCGCTACGAAGACCATCCCGGCCTCGATTTCTCGCGCGTCGAGGGGCAGCCGGACGTGCACTTTGCCCACAAGAGCGGCTTCATGTGCAAGACCTCGGCGACCACCCCGGAGCGGCTCCACGAGCTCATCGCGCTCGCATGGAAGACGGGATGAGTCGGACTCTCCCGGCCGTGCTCGTGCTCGTGCTCTTGCTCTTGCTCGTCGTCGGCGGTGCCGGCTGCGAGAAGGCGCCCGCGCCTGTGAGCGCACCCGCGGGCGGGCGACCGAGCGTGCCGGAGGTCGAGGTGCCGCCCACCGGCAACGGGCTCCGCGCCGTGCAGATCGCGATGGCCGAGGGGCACACGTGCGCGCGCATGGCCGACGGTACGGTGCGCTGCTGGGGCTCGAACATGACGGGCGAGCTCGGCGACGGCACGACGACCGAGCGTCACATCCCCGTCCTCGTGAAGGGGATCCACGACGCGGTCGATATCGTCACCGGTCTCTCCTACGCCTGCGCCCGCCTCGCCGGGGGCGGCGTTCCTTGCTGGGGCGGCGCGGGCTTCTTCCGCTTCGACGACAAGACGCCGCGCAGCGACACGGCCGATGACAGCGCGGGAATCACGCGGTTCTGGGTCAATGGCGGCAGCGACGGCTGCGCGCGATGGTCGAGTGGTCAGACGAAGTGCTGGGGCTCGCAGGCGGGGTTTCTCGCGGCGGGGCACCAGGGCACGTATGGCACGTACCCCGAGCCGGTCGTGCGCGCGCTCGAAGACGCGACGGACTTCGCGTTCAACGAGACGCTGGGCTGCGCGCGAATGAGGGACGGGACGGTGCAATGCTTTGGACGCAACGAGGTCGGGCAGGTCGGTGACGGCTCGACGGTGATGCGACTCGATCCGGTCGTCGTCCCTGGACTCTCGCGTGTGAAGCAGATCTCGGTGGGGCGGGAGTTCGCGTGCGCGCTCGCCGAGGCGGGGACCGTCTCGTGCTGGGGCGGCAATCACGCCGGCCAGCTCGGTGACGGGACGACCACGGAGAACCACGAGCCGCGTGCGGTGCCCGGCGTGCGCAACGTGGTCGAGCTCGTGAGCGGGAGCCTCCACACCTGCGCGCGGCACGAGACCGGGACCGTCTCGTGCTGGGGCTGGAACCAGTACGGACAGCTCGGCATCGGCGCGCCGTCCGATCACTCGGGGCCCATGCTCGTGCCAGGTCTGACCCACGTGACGCAGCTCGCCGCCACGATGACGCACACCTGCGCGCTGCACGAGGACGGAAACGTCTCGTGCTGGGGCCAGGGCTGGCGCGGCGTGCTCGGTGACGGGCTCCAGACGAGCCGCGCCGCGCCCGTGGCCGTGAAGTGGTCGCTCGAGCCGAAGCGCTCGGCCGGCCTGCCTCCCGGAGTCCATGTCCGCTCCGTCGCCGTGGGCGCGTTCATGTCGTGCGCGAACCTCGACGACGGCACCGCGCGCTGCTGGGGATCGAACCAGTTCGAGGACATCGTGCCCGGGCTCCCGGCGTCGATCGCCACGCCCGTCGTCATTCCGAACCTCGCGCACGCGCTCGCGCTGTCGCTGGAGGGGAGGCCGTCCGCGCGCCTCGACGACGGCACGGTCGTGCAATGGGGAAAGGCGAAGGCGGTCGCGCCCGTGCCTGGTCTCGATCACGTCGCGCAGTACGTCGGTGGCGGGATGGTCTCCTGTGTTCGCTTCGACGACGGGCGCGCGAGATGCGAGGGCTACAAGATCGCGCCGGGGATCACGCTCGACAAGGTCACCGCGATCGACGTCGAGCATGCCACGGCGTGCGCGCTGCTCGAGGAGCGCACCGTGATCTGCGCCGGTTACAACGGCAAAGGACAGCTCGGTGACGGCGCTCGCATCGGCGAACGCGAGACGTTCGGTCCCGTGAAAGGTCTGCGCGACGTCGTGCAGATCTCGCTGGGCATCGAGCACGCGTGCGCGCGTCTCGCCGACGGCACGGTGAAGTGCTGGGGTGAGTCGATGGGCGCCGGTAACGGCGACGGGATCCAGGACCTGCCGAAGGCGGTCGCCGGTTTGAAGGACGTCGTCGACATCGACGCAGGCGGCAGCGCCTCGTGCGCGCGCCTCCGTGGTGGCGCGGTCAAGTGCTGGGGCCGCTACGACTTCGGCTCGGGCATGGACGCGGCGCGCACGCCCGTCGAGGTGCCGTGGCTTCGTGGCGTCACGTCGCTCGCCCTCGGCATGTTCCACTCGTGCGCGGTCGGAGCCGGCGGCGAGGTGCTGTGCTGGGGCGAGAACAAGGACGGCGAGCTCGGCGACGGTACGAACGACGCACGCAGTGTCGCCGCGCCCGTGCGCTGGTAGCCGGCCGAAAGGCCGCTCTTCAATCGCCCCAGGAGTCTACACCTCTCGCCGCTCACCGTGAGCGACGCGCGCTCATCCTGACGACCAGATGCGCTCCGAGCCATGGTCGATTCTCCACGAGCCTCATGTCCTCGGGAAGGGCTCGCGCGTCGCGCTCTCCGGGTTCGACTCGTCCGTGCCGTCGGCGTATTCCTCGCCGCCCGTCGTGCGGACGAACGGGCCGCCGCTCTCCTCGTCGACCTCGGCGTCTTGAAGCTGATCGCTCTGGTCCTCGGCGCTCGTCATCGTCTGCACTGCCTCCTCGCCGAGCTGCTCTGCGAGCGCGTCGTGCGCGCGGTTCTTCCGGATGAACGCGTCGGTGTCGTCCGGCTCGCGGCTCGCGCGGCTCCGCGCGCGGAGGTCGGCCGCGTATTTCTTGTCGAGGTGACCCGTCGCGTCTCGGCGCGCGATCGTCGCCGTCTTCTTCTTCGCTGGTGCGGCGGCCCTCTTCGTCTTCTTCTTCGCCGGTGCCGCGGCCTTCGTCTTCTTCGCCGTCTTCTTCTTCGCCGGTGCGGCCTTCGTCGCCTTCTTCTTCACGGGCGCGGCCGCCTTCTTCTTCTTCGCGGGAGCCGCGACCTTCTTCTTCGCGTTTGTCTTCGCTTTTGCCTTCGGCGACGTTTTCTTGGCGGCCATGGGGCGAGCGTATCGCGCGACCGCACGCTCCACCATGCATGTTCTCGCGACGCCTGCGGCGGCGACGCCGAGCTGCACGCACGAGCCAACGCCCCGAGGTGCAAGCGCGCGACCACGCACGGTCGCGTGGGACGCCCTGAATTCAGTTCGATGGCGGGGCGCCCGGGCCGCCCTCGGTGAGGCACGCGAGGCGCGGCTCTCCCGAGCGCGGCAGCCCGCAGGTGCCGACTCGATGTCCGATCGTGCACGTGATGCCGGCGGTCTTGCCGCCGCACGCCTCGAACGCGCCTGGTGGCGGCTCGCCTGGTCGCAAGACGTGCTTCCCGATCGGCGGGCCCTCCGGCTCCGGAGTCTTGTCCGCACAGGCGACGTCCGTCGCCAGCGCGATCAGCAACAGCGGCGTGGTCGATCGACGCATCGGTCCTCCACGAGCGATGCTCGCATCGAAGCCCTGGGAAGTCTTCCTCGGGGCGGAGCTCTTGGGGTACTGATAGGCGAACGATGCCGCACCCCCTCACGCGCCCAAGTGGCCGGACGTGCATGGACGGCGCCGTGCCGATCGCTGCGTGTGGCGGGACGAGGGCGCCTCGAGCGAAGACGGCAGACGGGCGGCCCCGAGGAGCAGATGTCCGAGAAGCAAAACGCGAAGTCGGGTGAGACCAAGGTGCCGAAGGGGCTTCGTCGCCCGCGCGTCGAGCGCGACTGGAAGACGAGCTTCCAGCTCCTCGTCGCCATGGTGCTCGGCGGCGCCTCCATGCCCGCGGGCGTGCGTAACGCGATCCTCGCGCTCTTCGAGCGCTGGCCGGACGCGGCTTCTCTCGCGGCCGCCGCTCCGGCTGCGGTGAAGCGGCTGCTCGCGGCGGGTGACCTCGCGCCGGAGCGCGCCGAGGCCGCCATCGCGCTCGCGGCCGCGCTCCATGCGCGCTTCGCAGGGGAGGTCCCGGAGCGCATCGAGGACATGATCTCGCTCCCCGGGGTCCAGCGAACGGTCGCGAACGTCGTCGTGCGGCGCGCGTTCGGGGTGGTCGCTGGCGCGTCGTCGATCGAGCCGGAAGAGCCCGTCCCGTCATCCACGATCGACGCGTCTCGCTTGCCCGCGGACTGGGAGGCCGCGCTCGGCGCGGCGTACGCGAAGCTCGACGTGCCCGGCGTGATCGAGCGCGTGGCCGGGGAGCGCGCGACCGGCGCGGTGTTCCCGCCGGCGTGGGAGACCTTCGCGGCGTATCACCACACGCCGTTCGCGAAGACGCGCGTGCTCCTGCTCGGTCAGGACCCGTATCCGACCCCCGGTCTCGCGCACGGGCTCGCGTTCTCGGTCAAGCCTGGCATCAAGCTCCCGCAGTCGCTGGCCAACATGTTCAACGAGCTGGTGGCCGATATCGGATGCGCGTCCCCGAAGAACGGATACCTGCTCCCGTGGGCACGGCAGGGCGTCCTCCTTCTCAACTCGATCCTCACCGTGCGTGCATCGGAGCCCGGCTCGCACAAGCTCTTTGGCTGGCGCGAGCTGACCAACGAGGTCATTCGCGCGCTCGATGCGCGTGAAGAGCACCTCGTCTTCGTCTTCTGGGGAGGCCACGCGCGGGCGCACGCGAAGCTGGTGACGAGCGGTCGTCACACGATCATCGAAGGCGCGCATCCGAGCCCGATGTCGGTGAAGGCGTTCCGGGGGAGCCGGCCCTACTCGCGTATCAACGCCGCTCTCCGCGCGCACGGCCAGGTCGAGATCGACTGGAGTCTGGACGGATGATCGCGAAGGCCAATATCGGCCCGTTTGCCAGGTGCTTCACGTGGAGACCGCCCTTCGACGTCTCGTGCGAGCCCAGCTCTCCGAGGAGCGCGCCGAGCTTCGTCGAGCGCCATCCATTCGACCTCGCGACCGGTCGCGTACGTCAACGTCGAGCTGTCGTATTCGTCGTCTTCAGCTCCGCCATCGCGCGCATCCTATCGCGGCGGTCGCGGGAGATGATTGAATTGCCGCATGAGTGTGAAGACCGAGGAGCGTCCGCGGGTCGGGCTGGGGGTGATCGTGCGCAAGGGCGATCGCATCTTGCTGGGCCGCCGAAAGGGGAGCCACGGCGCCGGCCAGTATGCGTCGCCAGGCGGGCACCTCGAGCATCTGGAGGGGCTCGAGGCGTGCTGCCGGCGTGAGGTCAGGGAGGAGACGGGCCTCGAGATCCACGACGTGCGTTTTCTGCGCGTGATGAACGTCACCGAGTACGCGCCGCGCCACTACGTGGACCTATCGTTCGTCGCCGAGTGGGCCTCCGGCGAGCCAGAGGTGCGAGAGCCCGACAAGGTGGAGGGCTGGGACTGGTATCCGCTCGACGCGCTGCCCTCACCGCTCTTCGCCACGATGCCGTCGGCGCTCGCCGCTCTTCGCGGCGAGCTGACGTGGCTCGACGCGAAAGGTTCCACGCTTTGAGGTAGGGTGACGACCTACCGCCTCATGAATACGTGGGTGACGCAGCGGGGCCGCGCACACGTGCTGATGCACGCGACGGTGCTCGTCTGGGGCTTCACCGCCATCCTCGGGCGGCTCATCTCGCTCCACGCCGTCCCGCTCGTCTTCTACCGGCTCGTCGTCGTCGTCCTCACGATGCCGCTCGTCATCCTCTGGCGGCGGATCCCGTTCCGCATCGGCTACCGCGACGCCCGGAGCTTTGCCATCATCGGGACCTTCGTGGCGCTCCACTGGATGCTCTTCTACGCGTGCATCAAGCACGCGGGGGTCGCGGTGGCGGTGCTGTGCCTCTCCTCGATCACGTTCTTCACCGCGCTCCTCGAGCCGATCGTGTTCCGGCGGCGCGCGTCCGTGCGCGAGCTCGTGGTCGGATTCGGGGTGATGATCGGGGTCTCGTTCCTTGTCCGGCTCGAGGCCAAGGCGGATCTGCTCGGCCTCGCGCAGGGGCTCGGCAGCGCCTTCTTCGCGGCCGTGTTCGGCTCCGTCAACGGCCACCTCGCCCGGCGTCACCGCGGCGAGGTCATGTCCTTCTACGAGCTCACCGCCGCGCTCGTGGTGACGGGGCTCTTCCTCGTCGCGAAGTTCGATGTCCTCGTCCCGCCGAGCTCGCTCTCGCTCCGTGATATCGGATTATTGATCTGCCTCGCGATCGGGTGCACCGTCGTGCCGTGGCTCACGAGCCTCCATGTCCTTCGCACGCTGACGCCCTATGCGATGGCGCTCACGGGCTCGCTTCAGCCGATTTACTCCATCATCCTGGCGTATCTCCTCTTCGATGACGCCCGGGACCTGACCTGGCGCTTTTACGCGGGCGGCGGCATCCTGCTCGCGCTCGTCGCGTGGACCACCTCCCGGCGGAGGAGCTGAATCTTGAATATCGATCCGCTTACCGGGTTATCGAGCAAGCCGGAATGGCCGGCGATCGTCGCCCGGACGAATGCCGGCGCGCCGGTCGCGCTCCTCGACCTCGATCACATGAAGCACTTCAACATGCACAACGGCTCCGTGCGCGGAGACGAGCTGCTCGCGAAGCTCGGCGCGTTCCTCCGCGCGACGGTGCCCCAGCCGCGCGACATCGTGCGGATCGGCGGTCAGAGCTTCGTCGTCGTCTGGCCGGCGGCGGCTGGAGCCGACGAGCGCGCCCGCGAGAGCTGTGCCGCCATCGCGACCTGGGTGCGGACGTCCCTCGCGCCGGCTCAGCCGGCGCACTGCGGAGACGCCAGCTGTATCGGTCCGGCTCCGCTCACCGTCTCCATTGCGCTCACGCACGTGCGCGAAGGAGAAGACGCGACCGCGCTGTTCGCCCGGCTCGACGAGGCGCTCCTCGGCGCGAAGCGCGCCGGCCGCGATCGCATCGTCATCGCCTGAGCTCCCCGGAGAGCGCGATGTTGCGAGCGCTCACCGCCAGCGGGAAGAGGACCTCGACCTTCACGCGATAGCCGTGGGACTCGAGATGGCGCGCGCGATCGAGCACCACGAACACCTCGAGGAGGCGCGCGAGGCGAGCGCGGGGCAGGGCGAGCCGTCTCATGCGCGCGTGATGCGCCGCGGCCCACTGCGCCGCGCGATCGACGGCGTTTGCGGGCGGCGCCTCGAGCGCTCGCCTCGCGAACGCGCGCGCGACCAGCGCCTCGAGCGGTCCGTGGGCGGCGCGGCGATTGAGGCCCTCGATCTCTGCGCCGAGCTCGAGGTCGACGCCCGCCTCGGAGAGGAGGCGGTGGAGCGCGAGCCGTCGCTCGCGCGCGGCGAGGTTCTCGAAGCGGGAGGCCTCGACCCCCTCGTCCCGGGCGGTGAGGTTGCTCAGGCCGAGGATCGATGTCGGGAGATCGAGCGCTTGCCGCTCCTCCTCGGCGAGCCCGGCGCCGAGGACGGCGCGAGACGCGGCGCGACGCTTCTGCAGACAGCAGCCGATCAGCGCGACCGCCGCGCCAGCGTCCGCCGCGGCCCGGATCATCGCATCGCCGAGCTCTCCGCACGCGTGCAGGCCGACGGCGCAGTCGCGTGCGGTGAGGACCAGGCCGCCCGCGAGGACGTCGGAGACGGCGAAGGAGCCGCCGAGCGCGCGCGCGCGATCCGCGAGCACCGGATCGCGCTCGAGGCCGAGCACGGGGACGCCGAGCCGGTCCGCGAGCTCCCGCGTGAGATGCCCGTGCCCGGAGCCGATGTCGATCACACGCTCGGCGCGCCGCGCGAGCGGCACCACGACCCGCGCGAACGCGTCGATCTGGGCCAGCTTTCGCGGCTTCTCCGAGCGCCTCGCCGGCCGCGCGCTCGCGTCTTCGAGGATGGCTTCGGGGAGGCGGCACGCGCTCCGGATCGATCGCGCGAGCTCGAGCAGCGAGTCAGGCGCGCCCGCAGGCCACTCCCTCTCCTCTCCGCCGCCCTCGAGGAGGTCGACCTCCGCGTCGCTGAGCGCCAGCAGGTACGCGCTCCAGCCTCGTGCCTCGAGGGCCGGCGGCGCTCCCCCGGTCGCGGGCCGGCCGTCCAGCACGTCTCGATGACTCGCGAGGACCGTCGCGGCGGCGCGCCAGCTTCGCTCGAGATCCATCGCGTGCCAGACCGTAGCTCCGAAAATGAAATCGCGGCGCGTCCCGTCAGGCGTCAGGCCTCGCTTTCAGAAACCCGAGTGGTCGGTCATGTTGCGTCTGCTACACCGCGCGCGACATGGCCGCCTTCGCTTCAGGACACGCTTCGCCTTACCCGACCCACGCCTCCGTTCCACCTGGAGGATGGGCAAGCTACGGCTCGGTGCCTCCGCCAGGTCGTCCGGCTGCTCCCGCGAGCCCGGTCCTCGGGATCGTGGGACTGGTGCTGGCCGCGCTGTCGCTCGTTCCGATCGGTCTCGCGATCTGGAACGTGGCTCAGGCGATCCGCATGGCCAGCGAGCCGGTGCTCCCGACGTTCATCCGGGCCATCGTCGTCGAGGCGAACGGAAGGCGCGCGCTCGCGTTCTCGCTCGTGGCCGCGCTGCTCGCGGCCGGCTCGCTCGGCGTCTCGCTGGCTGGCCGGCGCAGCCTCGTGGCGAAGATCGCGCTCGGGCTCGCCGCTCTCGAGCTGGTCTCGTTGCTCGGGGTCGGCGTGGCGTCGAGGAAGATGCCGAGCACAGCGGAGCTCCGGGCTCGCGCCGCGAGCGAGCGCGCGGCCGACGACGACGCGAAGCGCGCCGCGGCGTCGCTGCCCACGACTCCCTCGGCAGCCCAGCCCGCGCCCCCGGCGCCCTCCGATCGCGAGGTCGCGTTCCAGCTCGGCCTCGTGCTCGGGAGCACCGTCCTCGCGCGCACCAGCGGCGCGCCGCCAGAGGTTGTCGAGCGCCAGCGGCAGCGCGGCGTCGTCCTCGCGCGCGCCCTCGATCTCGAGGTCGCGCCCTATCCGGCGCTGACCGGTCGCAAGCTCGACGACGTCAGCGCGGGGATGGCCTATCTCCTCGACGGAAGCGGCAAGGACATGATCGCGCGCGTCCGCGCGAGCCGCGGCGAGCGCGAGGCCGCGCTCCTCGAGCTGGGGATGAAGATGGGCGTCATGCGCTTCATGTACATGCCGCGCGGAAAGCTCAACTCCGCGTTCGTCTCGGTGCTCGATCGGACGGGCAAGGCGGCGCAGCTCGAGACCTCGAGCGTCCGCGCGACCGCGACGAAGATCAAGGCGAACGCCCCGCGTACGGACGTCTACGCGGCGATCGACGCGATGGAGACGGCGATCAAGAACGAGCTCGCGGCGGGGCCGGCCGCGAAGCCGGTCGAGCCCGATGCCGTCTCGGTCAACGCGCTCCGCTCGTCGTCCGGCGCCGCCCGGCCTGCGTCGTCGTCATCATCGTCGTCATCGCCGGCGAGCGTCCGCGAAGGCGCGCCGAGCACGAGCGGTCGCCTTCCCCCCGAGGTGATCCAGCGCTCGGTGCGCGCGAACATGGGACGCTTCCGTAGCTGCTACGAGCGAGGGCTCGCCTCTAACCCGGCGCTCGAGGGACGCGTCGCGGTCAAGTTCGTCATCGACCGCTCCGGCGCCGTCTCGACGGCGGCCGACGATGGTTCGACGCTGCCCGATCCGAGCGTCGTCCAGTGCATCGTGCGCCAGTACCGCTCGATGTCCTTTCCCCCGCCGGAAGGCGGCGCGGTCACGGTCCGCTATCCGCTGGACTTCCGGCCGTCGCGTTAGAGCTTGTCGTGAAGGTCCTTGAGCTCGCCCAGGGAGAGGCCGCAGCCCTCGACCGACGGCGTGATCCAGTTGAAGCCGCCGCCGGGTAGGCGCCTGCCGAGCGGCTGACCGAGGAGGCCGCGCTCGTCGGGGACGGCCGGGTAGTAGCTCATGAAGTTGAAGCACATCTCGTCCGCGGTGTTCTCACCGAACTGGATGGTCTGATCGGTTGGATTCGTGAAGGTGCAGGTCGACCGGAAGACGTCACCCTTCTTCACCGTCGTGCGGATCTTGCTCTGGGCCTGATTCTCGAAATCGAATCTGTCCTGAACGAAGATGTCTTCTTCGGGGCCGGTGCCGCCCTTCAAGAGCCAGGTCCCGATCGAGAGCCCGGCCTTGTGCATGTGCGGGGAGACTCCGAAGAAGGTGACACCGTCGAAGCGCTCGTCGAACTCGTAGTCGCATGAGACGACCGTCTTCTGGGAGCGCGGCGGAAGATTGATCTTCACGCTTCCGAAGGCGAGGACACCGGCGTCGAACGGGCGGAGGTCCTCCGTGCTACAGACGTCGAAGCCGCTGTTGTCTTCCTGGTCCGCGAGGTTCGACGCGTTGTTGTAGTGGAGCTGCACGGCATAGTGCGTGGTGCCGGGGTTGATCGGGATACCGGCCTCCGCGGGGAGCTCGTAGGCATTCGAGCCCGGGGCCCAGCCCGTGACGAGCTTCCACCCGGGCCGGAACGCGGTGCAAGGCTGCGCCTCGGGGCTCACGCTCTCGTCGGCCTGGAAGACGAGGATGTGGTGGAGGATCTTCTTGTTGTCCACGCGCGGGCCGAAGCCGATGAGGTGCTTCTTCTTGTCGCTCGTGATGTCGACGCCGAAGCACACGTACTCGTCGGGCTCGCCGCCTTGCCTCATCTTGTAGGGCCTCTGCGCCACGAGCGACGTGTCGGGGGTGCAGGAGAGCTTCGGGATATCGGCCTTCGGCGTCGCCTCGCACGAGCCCTCCGTGCTCGTGGCGAGGCCGCCGGCGAGCCAGTCCGAGAGCGTCTTCTTCTCCTCGTCGCTCAGCGCGGGCGCGGTGACCGGCGGCATCGGGCGGGCGCGGTCGTCGATGCGCGCCGCGATGAGATCGCTGACCTTCTTGCCCCCGAGCTCCTTCTTGAGGTCCTCGAGCGTGACGAAGCTCGTCGACGCGCCGTAGTTGGTCTCGGCGCCGTGGCAGAGCTGGCACTTCTGCTCGAGGACCTTCTTCACCGCGCAGGGGATGCCGCTCTCGTTCTTCTCGCTTTTCGTCGTGAGCCCGTCCTCGCCACGGGCATCCTCGCCCGACTTCGCGCTCGAGCCGAAGGACGCCGCCTCCGTGCAGCCGACGATGGCCGTGAGCGCCGCAAAGAGAACGCCGAGGACGACGACGATGGGCTTCATTCGGGAGGTGCGGTTGCACCGGCCGAGCCACGCGCGATTTTTCAGCCCTTCCGACCGCCGACGCGCGCGCCCTGGCACGGATCATCCGTGGCCACGTCACGACGCCGAGACGCCTGGATCACTCGAGAATGTCGTCACATGTCGGCGGGGCTCGAGCCGCCCCGAGCTGCCTCGACGACGCTTCAGTGGGGGCAGGCGGAGCGGCCAAACGTGATCTTCACGTTCTGCTTCCCATCCCAGGTGAGCGCCTGGAAAGCGGGGGAGCCGTCAGCCTCGAACACGAACAGCATGTGGAGATCGTGGAGGCCCTGCATGTCATCGAGGGCGACGACGAGGACGAAGTACTTGCGGTGCTCGTGCTTCCACGTGAGGCCAGTGAGCGTGTCGCCGTGGAGGCTGTCCTGGCGATCGGCGAGGCACTTCGCGGCCGCGCGCGCGTCGCCGTCGGGCAAGGTCTCCGTGAGCTCGTCGTCCTCGATGGTGCGGAACGAGCCCGATCCGACGAGGAGCGTCCCGGTCAGAGAGTCCGAGACGCCGTAGTCGACCGCGAATGCGGCCGAGACGTCGGCCATCGACGCGCTCGACGCTGCCTGGTTGGACTCCGCGGCGCCCTCGCTCTCCTCTGCCGGCGGGGCCGCGCAGCCGATCAGGCTCACCATGACGAAGAGGAGGAGAGCGGCGGCGAGTTTCATCACATCAGAAGCGGAATGCACACATTGGGCCACATGTTAGCGTCCAATTTCGGCTGAAATTTCGAGCGTGGCTGGAGCGGCGATGACCCAGGGGTGAGCAATTCGATCGCTCGCCGATAGACTGCCGCGATGACAATGCGTTCGGCGATTCTCGGGGTCGGCCACTACACCCCATCCCGCGTGGTGACCAACGAAGACCTCGCCAAGCTGATGACGACCTCGGACGAGTGGATCGTGCAGCGAACGGGGATCCGCGAGCGGCGGTACATCGAGCACAGCGGGATCGGAGCGAGTGACCTCGCGGTGCCCGCCGCGAAGATGGCGCTCGAGCAAGCGGGCCTCGAAGCGAAGGACATCGACGCGATCGTGTTCGCGACCCTCTCTCCGGACTTCAACTTCCCCGGGTCGGGCTGCTTCCTCGGCCACAAGCTCGGCCTGCCCGGCGTGCCGGCGCTCGACGTCCGCAACCAGTGCTCGGGGTTCCTCTACGGTCTCTCGATCGCAGACGCCTGGGTGAGGGCCGGCGTGTACAAGCGCATCCTCCTCGTGGGCGCCGAGGTCCACTCGACGGGCCTCGACCTCACCGATCGCGGACGCGACGTCGCAGTGCTCTTCGGTGACGGCGCCGGCGCGGCCATCATCGGACCTGCGACGGAGCCCGAGCAGGGAGTGAAGTCCCTCATCCTCCACGCGGACGGCAGCGGCGCGAAGGACCTCTGGACCGAGATCCCCGCGAGCGCCTATGCGCCGACGCGCGTGACGAAGGAGCAGCTCGACGAGGGGCGCCAGTTCCCGCAGATGAACGGCAAGCAGGTCTTCCGCTGGGCGACGGAGAAGATGCCCGAGGTCGCGAAGAATGCGCTCGAGAAGGCGGGCGTGACCGCGGCCGAGATCGATCTCTTCGTCCCGCATCAGGCGAACCTCCGCATCAACCAGATGGTCGGCGCGAAGCTCGGTATTCCGGAGTCCAAGACCGTCGCGAACATCGAGAAATACGGCAACACGACCGCCGCGACGATCCCGCTCGGCCTGAGCGAGGCCTGGCGCGAGGGCCGCTGCAAGCGCGGCTCGAACGTGCTCATGGCCGCCTTCGGCAGCGGCTACACGTGGGCCGGCGCCGTCATCACGCTCTGACCGCTCGCGCCGCCCGTCAGTCCCGAGCGCACTCGGGCAGCTCTCGCGCGCGAACGACCGCGCGCGAGACGTCGGGGCGAGGACCGATGTGCTGCTTCGCGGATCCGTGCGGCCCGTCGGTCTGTGGCGAGCCCGTCTCGGTGAGCAGGGCGCGCACGCGCGCGGGCGCGAGCGTGCAGCGCCGCTCGGTCTTCATGATGCTCTGCAGGAGCACAGCGGCGCCCGCGACGATGGGCGAGGCGCTCGACGTTCCGCCGAACTGGCTCGTGTACTTGCGCCCCGTCGCGTCGCAGCCCTGCAGATCGCCGTAGTCGGCGGTCGCGACCATGCGGCCCCAGCCCTGCACGTCGACCCGCGAGCCGTAGTTGGAGAAGTCGAGGCGCGAGCGATCCGTCCAGTCCTTCATCGCCGGCGCGCCCGCGCCGACCATGATCGCGCCCGAGTCACGGACGCGGCGATCGAGCTTGCCCTTGTACGCCTCATGATCGAGATCCTCGGCCCCGTTGCCGGCCGCCTCGATGACCACGACGCCGCGCGCGGTCGCGATCTTGATCGCGTCGAATACGTCGTCCCAGAACTCCATCGGGAGGAAGCGGCCGCGCGGGCCGATCGCGTGGAGCTCGATGAGAAGGACGTCGCCGGGCCGGAGCTCGGCCTGCGCCCGATCGATCGCCGCCGCCGCAGACACGTCGGCGACGCTCGACGTGACGACCCGGGCCACGTCAGGGGCGATGCCCAGCATCCCGAGGCGGTTGTCTCGCGACACGACCTCGCCGAGGACGGCGGTGCCGTGCATCTCCCAGCCGCGATCGTCCATCGAGCGGCCGAGCATGCGGATGCGGTCGCCCGGCAGATCCTCGTGCTTCGCGTTCCAGGCGCCCTCGATGTCGGCGAACCAGACCGCGTCACCACGCCCGCCGCGCTCGTTCCACGCCCACGACGCGTTGACCCCGCCCGGCGCGGGCCCCAGATAACCCTGGTGCTTCTCGTAGGAGGGCGTCCGGATCGGACAGCTATCCGAGGTCGGGACCACGTCGCGCATGACGGGAAGCTCGACCTTCGGCGCCTCGAAGGCGGCGAGCACGTCCTTGCGAGCGCGCAAGCTCTCGATCGCCCCGTCGATCTCCTTGCGCGTGCTCCGTACCTTCACGCGACGCCACGCGTGGAGCTCCGGCGGCGCCTCGGCGCGTGCGAAGAGCGGCTCTTCTTCGAGGACCTTCACGTCCTCCAGCTCCGACGCCGCGGCGACGCCCACCGCCAGCTTGACGTGGATCGTGGTCTCGATGCGCTCGTCCGAACGGCACCAGCGCCAGGCGAGGCCGAGGACCGCGATCCCGACGACCCACTTCCACCGCGTCGAGCGTCGCTTGCGCATCCTCGTCATTCTACGTCATGCGCTACGACCCGAGAAAAGGACGGACGGGGCGGCCGAATCCGTGACGAGCCGACAGACAAAGCGGCACGCGAAGAGCTTCGGAGGCTACGCTGTTCGCGAGGAGAAGAAGTGACCGCCTTTCGCGAGCTCGCCACGTTCGAGGTGGTCCACGGGAAGCGCTCCTGGCCGTGGGTCGCGTTCACTGCGGACCGGGTCGCATTCGCCTCGGCGACGCACATCCACACGCGCGGCCTCGACGGCCCGGGCCCCTCGTTCCCGCTCCCGCCCGACGTCGACCTCGCGGTGTTCGCGCTCTCCTCCGAGAGCGTCGCGATCGCTAGCCGCGAGGTGCTCGCCGTCCTCGACGGCTCCGCGGCCGAGCGCAAGCGTGCGCGCATCGACGCCTTGCTCGGCGAGGGCGCCGCGCTGTCGGCGCTCGCCTTCGACCGCACCGGCAAGCGCCTCTGGCTCTCGGCCGAGACCGAGACCGAGACCGTCATCGCGCTCGTCGATACGACATCGCTCGAGCCAGTCGGCGTCCTCCGCAGCGCCGCGCTCCCGCGTCCGTCGCTTCACGAGATTCATGTCCACCCGATCGACGACGCGGCGCTCGTCCTCGCGGCGTGCGGCGAGGAGGGGACCTTCGCGCGCGTGGTGGGCTTCGCGGGCGACGAGGTCTCGGCGGTGCCGGGCGCGCTCGATGCGGGCGGGATCGCGGCCGGCTTCGTCGGCTTCTCGGCGGACGGGGCACGCGTTCACCTCGCCGAGGCCGACGAGCTGCGCACGCATGCGTGGCCGACGCTGCACGAGCTGTCGTCCGTTCCGCTCGCGGACGACTTCGTCTCGAGCTTCTCGGGCGCCGTCCTCGGGGACGACATCTTCGTCGACGGTGACCTCGCCGACTCGCAGGAAGACGCGGTGATGCAGTTCGACCGTGCCGCCATCCACGGCATCGTGCTCCCAGGGCCGGCGCCGTCCGGCATGTGGGCCGGCCGCCTCGGCGCGAACGCGATCGTCGTCATCGAGGCGAAGGGGGATCCGTCGCGCGCGCGCATCCTCGAGCGCATGGCCACCCGCCGGGCCGCGCCGGGCCTCTCATGAGGAGGAGCGGCGGGAAACTTGTGGGAAACCTGAGGGGTCGAATCGCGGGCTCCGTGGCTCGTCGTCGCGCGGCAGCTCTGGTACGGCGATGGATGGATGGACGGCTCGCCGCTTCGCGTTGCGATGGATGTGGTGCACCGGCGGCTCGACGAGCGCATCGCCGCGCTCGGCCCGCTCGTGGTCGGCGACGTCACGCGCGTCTTCCTCGAGTTCGCCGCCGTCACGACGCGGGACGACCTCTGGTCGCTCGAGTTCGCGTTCGACGAAGACGACGGCCGCGTCGCGCGCCTCGTGGCGCGCTTCGGCAACGGCCTGCTCGCGGAGCGCCTCGGCATGACGCTCCACGGCTACGAGGCACGCATCGTTCTCCCGAAGGAGCTCCCGAAGTACGCGTTCCGGCCGGAGCCGTCCGCCTACCTCCAGTCGATGCGTATCGGCACGCACGATCTCGTGATGCGCTTCGTCCGCGCCCTCGACGAGCTCAGTGGCTATCGCTACATCGAGGGCCTCACCGCCGATGCGGTCGAGACCGATCTTCTCTGACCGGGGGCGACGCGGCTTCGAGCGCGCTCAGCGCCGCGACTTCTTCAGCTCGCGGAGCTCGCGCTTGAGCTCGTCGATCTCGCGCTGCTGCTGCTGTGCGAGGGCGAGCGTCATGCTCGTGTACGCGTAGAGGTCGACCTCCTCGCGCTTCATGTTCGATGCGGGAGCCGCGGGCGCATCCTCGAGGATGTAGCCGACGTGCGTGCGACCGTCGTCGAGCTTGCCCACGTAGCGCCAGGTCGTGAGCTTGAGGGACCGCGCCTCGTCCGCGAGCGTGCTCCGCTCGTCATCGGAGAGGTAATGGATGTCGGTCTTCACCTTTCGCGTCGAACGCGGGCAGCCGCCCAGCGAGGAGGCGGCGGCCCAGTTCCCTCCCTTGCACGTGCGCGACATGTTCGGCTCGCAGCCATAAACGCAGAGCGCGCCCTCCTTCGTGCACGTCGTGCCGAGCCTCGGCCGGCCCGACGGGCAATCCGCGGCCGCCGGAGGCGCCTCGCAGCGCCAGGTGATGGGGCCGCTGCATTGCTGCACCGGATACTTCGTGCAGTTCGTGCACTCGCAGAGGGTGCCCGCGTAGTCGCAGACCGCGTCCTTCGGGGTGCACTCCTTCCCGCTCGCGTCCTCCTGCTTCGCGGGACACTTCGCGGGCGGGAGCGGCAGGCACTCGGGTGCGTCGACGACCCACGCGCCATTCGTGCACTCGGCATGCACGCGGCAGTCGGGGCGCGGGTCGACACCATACTCGCACTCGAGGCCCTCGCGCGGACACGCGCCGGCCGGGGTCGCGGTGGGACAGGTCACGGCCGGTCCGCCCGACGTCGTGCTCCCCGAGCTCGAGGTCGTGCCCGAGGTCCCGGAGCTCGACGTCCCCGAGCCCGAAGCTCCGGAGCTCGACGACCCGCTGCTCCCCGACGAGGACGTGCTCGTCCCAGGCGGCACCGTCTCGGTGCCTCCACCGCACGCCGCCACGATGCCGATCGCTCCACCCAGCGCCGCCACGCGCAGAACGTTCCTCATGCGCTCACCTCGTAGATCGAGGAGAACACACGTCTCGCTCGCGGTCATGCTCGACCGAGCGGCCTTGGACAATCGACTCGCACGGTCAACGAGGCGCATACGGTGCGTCCATGCAGCCGTGGCGGGTGCTGCCGACCGTCACGCGCAGGTCACCGCAGGCGAAGAGCACGTCGTGCTCGCAGCCCTTCACCTCGACGACGGTGAAGCTGGCGAAGTCGGCCGCCTCTCGCGCTTGCTCCTTGTTCCACGAGGCGAGCCGCGCCGGGTCGGCCGCGACGTCGCTCGGCGCCGGCTTCGCCCGAAACGCGACATCGACCGCACGGAGGTCCTTCCGGGTCGTCACGGTCAGCCGATCCTCCGGGCAGGTGAAGCGGCCGGCGAACATCTCGCGCGCGATCGTCTCGTCCTTGCGGCAGCCCGCCAGCGCGAGCACGGACGTGACCGGAAGAACGACGGCCACGAGGTATCGGTGGAGTGTCATCGCGGACGAAACGTAACCCAATGTTGGACGCTTCGGCCGACATCGGCCTTCTCGTGACTCGTGAGCCCCGTCGATCTTGCGCCATCGATGCCGCGCTGACCGTACACTCCCCTCCGTGATGTTCACTCCCCGTGAGCTCGAGCGCCGTATCCTCCTTGCGATGCTCGGGGCGGCCGCCATCGCCGTCCCGACCGTCGCGTGCCGGAAGGAGCCGGCGCCCGCTCCGATCGTCGAGGCCGATGCGAGCGCGCGATCGAAGCTCTGCGCGAACCCCATCGAGAAGGAGGACGAGCTGTGCCTCGCGCCCTTCGCGGAGCACCCACGCTCGAAGGGCACCGGCGAGCCGGCGCCCGCTCCCGCGCGCTCGGCCTACGACGCGGACGGGTGTCTGCCGAAGGAGATGGTGTCCACGGGATGCTGCAATCCCGGGCTCGACGGGCCGCGCCGGAAGGACGGCAAGTGCTGCTACACCGTCTGCACGGGCGTGTGCTGCGGGCGGCCCTTTCTCGTCGAGGGGCAGCCGCGGATCGCCGGCGTCGCGTTCGAGCGGTCGAGCGCGTGGGTCGTCGGGCCCGAGCCCCTGCCGATGCTCGACGAGGCCACGGCACATGCGCTCGGCGAGGCCTGGCTCCGCGACGCGCGGATGGAGCACGCGTCGACGGCGGCGTTCGGCCGGTTCATGCTGCAGCTCCTCGCGCTCGGAGGGCCGGCCGATCTCGTGCGCCGCGCGGCGCTCGCGGCGGCAGACGAGGTCCGGCACGCGGAGCTCTGCTTCACGCTCGCGGCTCGCTACCTCGGCGCCTCGCCGAGCCCCGCGCCGCTCGCGCTCGACGGCGCGCTCGACCACGCCCGCGCGCTCCCTTCGATCGTGGCGGACGTGATCGTCGAGGGCTGCATCGGCGAGACGATCGCCGCCCTCATCGCCGCGCGCCAGCTCGAAGGCGCGCGCGACGAGAAGGTGGCGGCCGCGCTCGCGCGCATCGCGGAGGACGAGGCGCGACACGCCGAGCTCGCGTGGGCGTTCGTTCGCTGGGCGATCGAGGTCGGCGGCGACGAGGCGCGAGCGGCCGCCCGCGACGCCTTCGACCGCGCCGCCGCGACGGGCTTCTCCGTGCCGGAAGCCCCTGGTCCCGTCGACCCCATCGTCTGGCGCAGCCACGGTCGCCTCACGAGGGGCGAGACCGCACGCGTGATGGAGGAGGCGATGAGCTCCGTCGTCGCGCCCTGCGCGGCTGCGCTCCTCGCTACGTCAAGGTCGTAGCCACAAGCGAGGTCTCGGTCATCTGGCCGTCGAGCGTCACGTAGAGCGTGCCGTCATTACGGGCGATCTCGAGCTTGGAGCGCCGCGCGACGCGGTCGGCGAGGGCGTCGATGAAGCTCGCATCGAAGGGCCATACTTCGATCGCGTCCGCCTTGTGAATCGTCTTTCCGGCGACCTGACGTCGGAGCTGCGCGAGCTCGTGCGTGTAGATCGAGAGCCGGCCCATCTTCGAGGCCTTGTGCAATCGCTCCGCGGACGGCGCTCCGATCTCGATCCAGTGAAGGAGCAGGCCCGTGGGATCGTGCACCGCGATCGGGGCGTCCTCGACCGCGCCGAGACCGCCCTTGCTGAACGCGATCCCCTCCTCGTATGCGAGGCAGTACGCGAGCGTCCGGACGAGCAGGCGCGGCATCGTCTCCGACGGATGCTGGGCGACGCGGAGGTCGAGGGTCTCGTAGACGCTGCGGTCCACGTCCGACACCGCGATCTCGAACTGATGAATCGTCGCGCCAGCGGCCATGCCGGCAGCGTAGCGCCGGATCCGGTCTCCCGCCCGAGGTGCGTGCGTTGTCGTCGCTATCGACGCTGGGGCTTCCTGGGCGAGCCGGATTCGGAGAAGCCCGGGAGCGGGGGCAGCTCGAGCGCGGCGGGCGCGTTCGAGCGTCGCTTCGCGGGCGGGGGCGCGGTGGCGGGCTTCGCGGCGATATTCGCCTTCGCGGCTCTCGCTTCCTCGCGCTTCTGATCGCGATAGCTCTCCCAGTTACCGGCATAGAGCCGCAGCTTGCCGTTCTCGGACTCCTCCTCGGGAAACGCGAGGATCGAGGTCGCCACCTGATCGAGGAACGAGCGATCGTGCGAGACCACGAGGACGCAGCCGGGCCAGCTCTCGATGAGCTCGGCGAGCGAGCCGAGCGTCGCGATGTCGAGATCGTTCGTCGGCTCGTCGAGCAGAAGGACGTTGGCGCCGGTCTTCAGCGCGAGGGCGAGCGCGACCCGTGCGCGCTCGCCGCCGGAGAGCGCGGACACCTTCCGGCGGAGCGCGGCGCCCTCGAACATGAAGAGCTCGAGATACGCGCGCATGCCCATCGTGCGCTCACCGATCGTGACGTCGCCGGCGCCGGTGCGGTCGGCGCCCTCGCGCTCGGCGACGTTGTCGAACACGGTCCAGTCGTCGCGAAGCGTCGTCCGTGCCTGATCGAAATATGCGAACTTGGTATTCAGGCCGCGCTCGATCTTCCCCGCCGTGGGCGCGAGCTCACCCGTGATGAGGCGGAGCAGCGTCGTCTTGCCGGCGCCGTTCGGGCCGACGATCCCGATGCGATTGCCCTTCACGAGGCGGAGCGTGAGGTCGTCGATGAGGCGCCGGCCGCCGAGGTCGAGACGGACGTCGACGAGCTCGAGGATGGTCTTGCCGAGGCGCGAGGCCCCGGTCTCGAGGCCGCCGAGCTCGACCTCGGGGCGGACGCGCAGGCCCTCCGACGCGACCGCGGTCTCGGCGCGCTGGATGCGGGCCTTCTGCTTGGTGGAGCGTGCCTTCGGGCCACGCCGGAGCCACTCGATCTCCTTGCGGAGGAAATTCTGCCGATTCGACTCGACGCGCTCGGCGTGGGCGAAGCGCTCCGCCTTCTGCTCGAGGAAATCCTCGAAGGCGCCGACCGCGTCGTTTCGCTTCGTGTACTCGGTGACCTTGCCGTCCTCGAGGTCGAACACGCGCGACGCGACGTGATCGAGGAGGTAGCGATCGTGCGTGACGAACAGCACCGCGCCGCCGAGCTCGCTCAGCATGTACTGCTCGAGCCAGGCGATGGTGTCGGCGTCGAGGTGGTTCGTGGGCTCGTCGAAGATGGCGAGGTCGGGCTTCGCGACCAGGATGCGCGCCAGCGCGACGCGGCGCTTCTCCCCGCCGCTCATGGTACCGACCGCGCGCTCGACGTCGCGGACCCCGAGGTGGTGCAGGATCTCGTCGACCTCGTGATCGCGGGACCAGCCGCCGAGGCGCTCGACGTCCTCCGCGAGCGTGGCCTGCTCTGCCATGAGGGCGTCCGTCGTCTCGCCGTGGCCGATGCGGCTCGAGACCTCGTCGTAGCGCAGCTTCGCGGCGTGCCAGGCGGCGAGGCCCTCGCGTGCGATCGCGCGCGGGCTGAGCTCCGGATCGAGCTCGGGCTCCTGCGGCAGGTAGAGGATCGAGGCGTCGCGCCGCCGATCGATCGTGCCGGTATCGAGCGGCTCGAGCCCGGCAAGGACACGGAGGAGCGTGGATTTGCCCGTCCCGTTGGGCCCCAGAAGCGCGACCTTCTCCCCCCGCTTGATCGTGAAGGTGGCGCCGTCGAAGAGAGGCTTGAGGCCGTACGCCTTCGTGACGGCGTGGGCGGTGAGAACGGGCATAGGAGCGAAGTGCCCTTAGCACCCGCGATCACGCAATGACATAGCCGTGACCGCCGGTGATCGATCGCGCATCGAAGAATCGACGCGCGGCCTCGGCGTGGAGCGGGAAGGCGAAGACGTCGTCGAGGCCGTCGGGGCCGAAGACGAGGCCTCGCTCCGAGGTCTCCTTGTCACGGACGTACGTGCCGAGCTCGGTGATGTCGAGCGGGGAGGCGATCGAGAAGAGCAGCACGCGATTCGGCTTCGGCTCCGTCGAGGTGAACCAGAACGGGACGAGCTTCGTGGGATCGATGACGACACCCGTCTCCTCGCGAACCTCGCGCGCGCCGCCTTGCGCCCAGGTCTCGTGCTCCTCGAGGAAGCCGCCCACGATCGCGAGCTTGTCCTTCCTCGGCTCGATCGCCCGGCGGACGACGAGGATGCCCGTGCGCCCTTCCTTCACGACGGGCACCAGCACCACCGAGACCGGGAGCGGATTGGCCCAGACCTGCGTCTTGCAGCTGGTGCACGTGCGCGGATAGCGGAGCGGAGTCTCGTAAGCGGTTCCGCAGAACGAGCAAAACGTGTCGCGAGTGAGGCCCATCGGCGGAGGCTAACCGAATGGTGGGACCGGCGCAGGATAGTCATCCAGCGCCGCCGTCCACGAGCAAATATCTCGTCGAGCGTCTCGCCGCTCCACGTAGTCTCCTGGCCGTTGATCGGGCATTCCTGGATCGTCCTCGAGGTCGGAAAGCGGCGCATTCATACCCGCGAGCTCGTCGACGGAGAGCAGATCTTCTCCGTCGAGCGACGGGAGGACGCGCTCCTCGTCGAGTGGGCGATGAGCATCGAGGACCTCGAGCCGCTGGAGGAGGCGGCGGAGGAGGTGCTCGTCCTCCTCGGCGGCGAGCTCCTCGGGTTCCACGCGGACTCACGCGGCATCCTCGTGCTTCCCGTGCGCGGAATGGAGACCCCGAACGGCCCGTACGCGACGCTCGTCGCGAAGCATGCGGCCACGGGCGTGTGGCTCGAGAACCTCTCGGGAGAGCCAGGCGCGAATCCGGCTCGAGACATGAGGGCGGAGATCTCGCTCCCCGACGTCCCGCGGTCTCGGCACGTCGAGACCTTCGTGATGTCGCCCGCGCGTGCCGTCCGCGAGCTCGCCGCCGTCGCGCCGCTCCGTGCCGTGTGCGTGGACCGGATCACGCAGCTGACGCCGAAAGAGGTGAGCGGCTTCTACCTCTCTCTCCTCCGCGCGCAGGGCGTGAAGGCCAAGCGCCGCGTGTGGTCGGATGGCAGCGCGGAACAGCTCGTGGCCCGGATGGGCGATCGCAAGGTCATCGTTCATGCGGAGGTCGGCGACGGCGGGACGTTCGTGCGCCTCGCCTCGATCCTCGAGCGCTGACTCCTCCTCGTTTCGCGCTATGGTCTCGTGGTGGCGATTGCCTACTTCGCGGCGGGTTGTTTCTGGGGAGTCGACGACGCGCTCGCGAAGCTTCCCGGCGTCGAGGACGCGGTGAGCGGCTATCAGGGCGAAAGCACCGTGAATCCCACGTACGAGAGCGTCTGCGCGGGAGACACCGGGCACGCCGAGACGGTGCGCGTGACGTTCGATCCGGACCGGATCACGTACTCCGAATTACTGAGATGGTATTTCGATCATTTCGGCGCTCGCGAGACCGATCGCAAGAGTCAATATCGCGGCGCCATCTTTGCCGCCGACGAGGAGCAGCTCGCGCTCGCCACGAGCTACGCCGCCGAGCGCTATGCGGGACGCGAGATGGGCACGCAGATCGCGCTCGCCGGCCCATTTTACGAGGCCGAGGCGCGTCACCAGGACTACTACGCGAAGCACCGCCGCTAGGTGCCGGCTTACGGAGTGAGCGCGACGCTCAGGGAGTCGGCGTGCACGAGGACTGACTCGCGGGGACCGACCAGAGCCACGTCGGGTCGACGATGCGCGGATAGTACATCGTGAACGCGTAACACATCTCGTCGGCCGTCGCGTCGCCCCAGTAGATGGGGTCATCCGTAGGGTTCGTCCACTTGCAGCGGGTCGCGACCTTGTCGCCCGCGCGGAGCGTCGTGTCGATCTGGAACCAGCTCTGGTTGTTGATGTCCCAGCGCGGCTGAGACACGAGCTCGATCGGCTCCCCGCCGTCACGCGGCTGCAGCGCGTGTTCGAGCGCGAGGCCGTTGCCGTGCAGGTGCGGCATGACCGCGAAGAGATGGAGGTCCGGCGCGGTGGGACCGAGCGCGACGCGGCACGTGAGATCGTAGTTGGAGCGCGGCGGGATGACGAAGTGGTCACTGCCGAACGCCATGACGTCGGCGTCGTTCGCGCGGAGCTGGTCGGTCGTGCAGAGGTCCACGCCCGAGCCGTCCACCGCGTCGACATGGGAGACGTTGCTGTAGTGGATCTGCACGACGTAGTGGGTATTCGCCGAGAGCGGGAATCCCGCTTCGGGCGGGAGGACCATGCTCTTGCCGCCCGGGGCCCACGCGAAGATGAGCCGCCACTCCGCGGAGCCGAACGCGCTGCAGCGGCGCGGGTCCGAGCCGAAGGCCTCGGGCGCCTCGTAGACGTCCATGTGGTGGAGGACGCGCGCGTTGTCGATGCGCGGCGAGAGCGCCGTGACGTGCCGCTTGTCTGCGGTGCCGACCTCGACGCCGTAACAGATGTAGTCGTCGTCGAGCGCGGGATCGAGCGTGAAGGGCTTCGACGGCGCGAGCGATTTGTCGGGCGTGCAGGGGAGCGTGCCCGTGCCACCGTCGTCGGCGCCGGCGTCGGACGCCGCGCACGTGGCCGCGGAGCGCGGAGCGCCGGCCGCGATCCACTCGTCGAGGACCTGCAGATCGGGAGCTGCGAGCGGACCGGACGGCGGCATCGGACGCGTGGTCGCGTGCGTGCGCGTCTGCACGAGCTCGAAGACCTTCTTGCTCGGGTTCGAGCGCGCGGGGGCGTGGAGGTCGTCGCCCGTGAGGAGCGGCATCGGCGCGCCGAACTTGGGCGGGTTCGAGTGGCAGTTCTGGCACTTGCGCGCGAGGACGTCGTTGACGGGGCAAGGGAGGCCAGTGGTGGCGATGCCCGCCTGCGCGCTGCTCGACGAGGCGCCGTCGCTGCCGCTGCTACAGCCGGGCGCGGCGGTGAGCGCGACGAACGTGACCGCGGCGCCGAGGCGAAGGAGGAGGGATCGCTTCACGGGGTCGGGTCCGGGAGGAAGATGGAGGGAACGTGCTCGAGGCGTGGCAGCACGTTGGCCGTCGACGGGAACATCGCCTGCGCGGCGCGCTGGCGTTCGGCGAGGCGCCCGTCGAGCTCGCGGAGGCCCTCGTCCGACTCGACCTTCACGATGTCGGCCTGGTAGCGCGCGGTGAGGTCCGCGATGTAATCGGACTCGGCCTGCGAGCGGACGTCGTCGGGCGTCTTCGGATCGAGGAGCGCGGCGATGAGGCGCTCGCGGGCGTTCGGCGTGCTCGACAGCGTGGTCTTGATGGCGGCGCGCACCGCCGCGTCCGGGGTGGCGCCGGCGGCGATGCGCTCGACGACCGACGAATAGAGGCCGCAGCGCTTCGTGGAGAAGATGTCGTGCTCGTCGTCGACGAGGCGGGTGGCGAGGACCGTATCGGGACCGATGAGGCCCTTCTTCTGGAGGAAGATCTCGATGCGCTTGTCGACCTCGCTGCGGACGGGCAGGCGGACCGGGAAGTGGGGCAGCGAGAGCGAGTTGATCGGCGGCTCGAGCGCGGCGAACTGGCCCGCGAACTCGTCGACGAAGAGCTGGATCGGCACCGTGTCGAACGCGGAGGCGAAGTTCAGCTCGGTCTGGCAGAAGACGGACTTGAGGAGGCCGCTCACGCCTCCGGGCTGCTGGCCCGAGAGCGTCTGTGGCCCGACGCCCGAGCCGGGGCGGCCGGGGAGGCCCTCGATCCACGTGGCGATCGCCTCGCGCGTGATCTTCTCGAGATCGTTCGCGAGCGACGAGCGGTCGTGCTCGTGCGAGAAGGGACGCGACTCGCTCACGAGCTCACGCGTGATCCCGGTGACGGAGCTACGCGAATAGAGGCCGGACGAGCTGACCCAGCCCGACCACGGCTGCGTGAGCTCGTTCATCACGGGCCCGCCGTTGATGTGGCAGTCGAAGCACTTGCGATTCGTGCTCACCTCGATCGTGGCGGGGCGGTTGGCGACCTTCTGCAAGCGCTCGATCTGTCCGTCCGCGCGGCGAATGAAGCGGGTGACCGTGGCGCGGTCGTGCGGGTGAAGCGGCTCGGGTCGCTCGATGATGTAGAAGTTGAAGAGACCGGTGGTCTCGTCGAGCGCCATCGCCTCGACCGGCTCGACGGAGAACGGATCGTCGAGCGAGTAGCTCTTGTCGCTCACGGCGGCGACCATGAGCTCGAACGACTGGAGGTGCGAGGTGATGCCGGGCGTCTTGCACCCGCCGATGACGGCGCGCGGCAAGAGGTCGAGCGTGTCCTGCTGGCGGCCGCCGAAGCGCGTCGACTTCTCCTCGACGATGAAGATCTCCTTCGACGCTGGGTTATCGCACGCGCGCCCGACGCCGAAGAGGCTCTCGAAGTCGGGGAGCTTGCTCGAGATGGCGGAGGGATTGGCGTGGAAGGCGCGGCCGACGCGATCGTTGCCGAGCACCTTGTCGAGCTCGGCGAGCTCGGTGGCGGGGTCCTGCGGCGCCCCGAGGTTTGCGCCGCTCGTCGCCGACGCGTCGTCCGGCCCGCTCGAGCAGCCCGCGGCGAGGGCGAACGCTCCGAGCGCGCCTCCGAGGAGCCAGGACTTCGTCGAGATGAGGCGGCGCGGATCCATGGCTGGGGCGGAGCCAAACCTACTTGGTGGGACATGCTCGCGCTCCCGTGAAAGGAGGCGAGACCGGCTGGAGACCCCCTTCCTCCGAGCTGCAAATCTTGCGTTTCCGTGGAGTTGGCTCGAGCAAGAGGCCGCGAGGCCGTGCACAAGCCATTCGTCCGTCGCTTTCGTGCACGCGAGGCGCAAAAACGTCGCCTAACGCATTGATTGCGCTCGCGATTTTGTGACACTCGCTGACCGCGTCGTGACAGATGGCGGCCTAGCGTGCGGTCATGAATCTCGCTTCGAGCTCGAGCCCGTCGCTCGCACGACGGATCATCTCTCCGCTGCCGTTCCTCGCGATCCACGTCGCCACCGTCCTCGTGCTCTGGAGGCTCGGCTGGTCGTGGCGAGGCTTCGGTATCGCCGTCGCGGCGTACTACGTCCGCATGTTCTTCGTGACCGGCGGCTACCACCGCTACTTCTCGCATCGCACGTACCGCACGAGCCGCGCGTTCCAGCTCGTGCTCGCGGTCTTCGCGCAGACGTCGTTCCAGAAGGGCGCGCTCTGGTGGGCCGCGCATCACCGCGTGCATCACAAGCTCTCGGATCAGCCCGGCGATCCGCACTCGATGATGCGTGAAGGCTTCTGGCGTTCGCACGTGGGCTGGATCCTGGATCCGCGCAACGATGTCACCGACCTGAAGCGCATCTCGGACCTCGCGCGCTTTCCCGAGCTCGTGTGGCTGAACGAGTGGTGGTGGGTGCCGCCCGCGCTCTGGGCCGTCGCCTCGTACCTCATCGGCGGCATGTTCGGCCTGCTCTGGGCGACGGGTGTCTCCACCGTGCTCCTGTGGCACGGCACGTTCACGATCAACTCCATCACGCACTGGATGGGGAAGCCGCGCTACGTCTCCGGCGACTTCAGCAAGAACAGCTTCTGGCTCGCCCTCGTCACGATGGGCGAGGGCTGGCACAACAATCATCACTACTACCAGCGCTCGACGAATCAGGGCTTCTTCTGGTGGGAGATCGATCCGACGTATTACGTCCTTCGGCTCCTCCAGGCGCTCGGCGTGATCTGGGACATTCACGTCGCGCCGGAGCGCGTGAAGCACTCGAACCGGATCGATGCGACGCTCGTCGAGGAGCGCCGCCTCGCGTAGTCTCCACGAACCGGACGGCGCGTCAGGGCTCGCGGGTCGCGAGGAACGCATCGGGGGCCGAGAAGGTCCCGGGGTGCTCGCGGTCGGACTGGAAGTAGAGGCGGCAGCCGTCGGCCGAGATCCAGTTCGGCGCCTCCCCGGTCGGTCCGTTCGGGCCCTCGAGGCGGGTCGGATCTCCGAAGTCGGTCGCGAGCGACGTGCGGGTCGCGACCCAGAGTTCGAAGTCGGCGACGCCGCCGTCGGGCGCGCGCGTGGAGGTGAAATAGAGCGCGAGGCCATCGGGGCTGGGAACGGGCGTGCTGAAGACGTAGTCGCGGATGGAGCCTCCGTCGCGAGGCGTATCTCCGCCGGTCACGCCGAAGCCGACGTCGACGCGGCGGAAATCGCCCACGGAGCCGCCCGTCACGGGCGCGACGGCGATGGAGGTGTTCCCGAAGGCCTCGCCCTTCTCGATGTGGAGCGTGACGTAGAGCTGCGCGCGTGGCTCGTCGAAGAAGGGAGTGCCGATGATCAGATCCTTCGGCGGCTTGATGGTGACCTTCGACGTGAAGGGACCGCCGGGCGGGCCCGACTGCTGGACCACGGCGAAGAAGTCCTCGTAGAAGAAGCGCGTCCGATCGGCCGAGAGGCTCGCGCAGCTCGGGTTCCCCTCCGCGACCACCTTGGTGCCGACGCCGAAGGCGCCGCCGTCGTCGCGTGTCGCGACCCGCGTCTCCTTGTCGAAGCTGTAGTAGGCGATGCGCTCGTCCTCGTAGAGGCGCGTGCAGAAGGCCCCGGACGGTAGCCCGGGGACGCGCTCGACTTTCGTGAAGGGCTTTCGCGGATCGCAGACCGCTCCGCCGTCGCTCGTGCCGCCGTCGCTCGTGCCGCCGTCGCTCGTGCCGCCGTCGGTCTGGCTCGTGGCCGCCTCGCTCGTGGACGTCGCGTCGAGCATCGCCGCGTCGACCGGGGCGTTCGCGCCCGCGTCGTTCGACACCGCCTCGTCGTAGCTGCCCTCGCACGCGGCCGCGACGACGAGGAAGACGAGGACGCCCGCCGACCAGAGCGCGCGCTGAGACATCCCCCCGATCATACAAGAACCGCTAGCTAAGCTAGCAGATGCGCGGCAGGGCCTCGCCCGTGAGCCAGTCGAGGAGGCGGCGGCCGAATGCGGTGTCGAGCTGGATGAAGCGGTGCTCGTCCTCGACCACGTGGCCGATCACCCGGGCGTCGCGGCCAAGCGGGTCCGCGTGCATCGCGGCGAGCACGGCGCTGGCGTCCTCCGGCGCGACGATCGCGACGAGCTTGCCCTCGTTCGCGAGCTGAAGCGGATCGAGGCCGAGGAGCTCGCACGCGGCGGCGACCTCGTCCCGGACGGGGATCGCCGCCTCGTCGAGGAGCATGCCCACGCCCGACTGGTGCGCGATCTCGTTCAAGGTCGCGGCGAGGCCGCCGCGCGTCGGGTCGCGGAGGACATGGACGTCCGGGGCCACCTCCACCATGCGAGCCACGAGCCGGTGGAGCGCCGCGGAGTCGCTCGTGATCGAGGTCTCGAAGCTCAGGCCTTCGCGGCTGGAGAGGATCGCGACGCCGTGATCGCCCAGCGTGCCGCTCACGAGGACGACGTCGCCGGGGCGCGCGCGATCGCCCGAGGGGCCGACCACGTGCGGCGGCACGAGGCCGATGCCGGTGGTCGCGATGAAGACGCCGTCGCCTTTGCCCTTCTCGACCACCTTCGTGTCGCCGGTCACGATCGCGACGCCGGCCTCGCGCGCGGCATGGGCCATCGAGCGCACGATGCGCCGCAGATCGCCGAGCCCGAAGCCCTCCTCGATGATGAACGACGCGGAGAGGTGGAGCGGACGCGCGCCGGCCATCGCCACGTCGTTCACGGTGCCGTGCACCGCGAGCGAGCCGATGTCGCCGCCGGGGAAGAAGAGCGGAGAGACGACGTAGCCGTCGGTCGTCATCACCATGCGCCCGGCCGGGACCTCGAAGCTCGCCTGGTCGTTCTTCTTCGCGAGGAGCGGGTTGTCGAAGGCGGCCACGAAGAGCTCGTCGACGAGCTGCGCCATCGCGCGACCGCCCGAGCCGTGCGTGAGATCCACCCGGCCGTGCTCGAAATCGAGCTTCCTCATGCGGACACCTTCTCCTTCTTTCCGAGCTTCGAGAGGAGCCGGCCGTACGCGTAGTAGGCGGCGCACGAGCCCTCGGGCGAGACCATACACGAGCCGACCGGGCTCTCCGGCGTGCACGCGGTGCCGAAGATCTTGCAGTCCGTCGGCCGCTTCTGCCCGCGGAGGATGTCGCCGCACGCGCAGGCCTTGTGGTCCGGCACGGGCTCGTAGGGCAGGTCCCATCGCCGCTCCGCGTCCTGCGCCGCGAACTCCTTTCGCAGGCGGAGGGCGCTGTCGGGCAGGGTACCGAGGCCGCGCCACTCGAAGGACGGGTGAAGCTCGAAGACCTCGTTCACGAGCGCGATCGCCTTCGCGTTGCCGCCTGAGACGACGGCGCGCGCGTACTGGTTCTCGACCTCGACGCGACCCTCCTCGAGCTGGCGAACGAGCATGAGGATCGACTGCATCAGGTCGAGCGGCTCGAAGCCCGAGACGACGATGGGCTTGCCGTGATCGCGCGCGAAGCGGTCGTAGGGCGTGAGGCCGATGATGGTGCTGACGTGCCCGGGCCCGACGAAGCCGTCCACCGCGATGGGGCTCGCGAGGATCGCATCGATCGCGGACGGGGTCAGGACATGATTGCAGAATGCACTAAAGTTGCGAATGCCCTGCTCCGCGGCCTGCTTCACCACGACCGCGGTGGCCGGGGTCGTGGTCTCGAAGCCGATCGCGAAGAACACGACCTCGCGGCTCGGGTTCTCCTTCGCTATGCGCAGCGCGTCCGCGCTGCCGTAGACCATGCGGATGTCGGCGCCCTCCGCCTTTGCGGTGAGGAGGCTCTGCCGGCCGCGCGCGGGGACGCGCATCATGTCGCCGAAGGTGCAGAGGATCACGCCCTCGCGCTTCGCGAGCCGGATCGCCTGCTCGAGCCGCCCGATTGGGAGGACGCACACGGGGCAGCCAGGCCCGTGGATCATCTCCACGTTCGGCGGCAGCATGCCCACGATGCCGTAGCGCCAGAGCGAGTGGGTGTGGCCGCCGCAGAACTCCATGAGGCGGTACGTGCGGTCGGGGCGCGCCGCGCGAGCGATCTCCGCGGCGAGCTTCTTTGCGACGGCGCCGTCGCGGAACTCGGTCACGTACTTCACGACGTCCCCTCTCTCAGGAGGGCCAGCGTGCGCTCCGCCTCGTCCGTGTCGAGGCGGCTCAGCGCGAAGCCGGTGTGGACGATGACGTAGTCACCCTCCACGACGCCGTCGACGAGCGCGAGGCTCACCCCCTGGCGGAGCCCGCCGAGGCTCACGGTGGCGGTCCCGTCGTCGTGGACCTGGATGACCTTCGCAGGTACGGCAAGACACATCGCTCAGCTCCCTCCCTCTTCCGTTCGCCTCTCGAGGGCGTGCGCCGCGATCCATGCCTGGCCGAGCGCGATCCCGCCGTCTCCCGCTGGGGCCCGGCGCGGCATGAGGACGTCGATGCCGCGAGCGGCGAACCCCTCCGTCATCGCGCCCACGAGCGCCGCGTTCACGACGCACCCGCCGCTGAGGACGATCGCCCGTGCGTGCGCCGCTTCGAGCGCGGGGAGCGCGAGGTCGACGAGCGCCGCCGCGAGCGTGCCGTGGAACGCGTCTGCGCCGTCGCTCGGGTCGAGGCCGCGGAGCGCATCGAGGAGCGGCAGCAGATCGAGCACGCCGTTCGTGATTCGCCACTGCCCCGGGAGCACGCGTGGCCCGCGCACGAGGCTCTCGAGCACCATCGGCGCCTCGCCCTCGTAGCCGGAGCGATCGCGGACGCCGAGGATGCCGCACGCGGCGTCGAACCAGCGACCGCAGCCGGTCGTTTGCGGGAGGTGAGAGCTCTTCTCGAGCAGAGAGAGGAGGCGCTCGCCGTCGCGCCCCCACCGCGCGCGGATCTCGCCGCGATGACCGAGCTCGTGGAGCGCGGCCGCCGCCATGCGCCAGGGCATGCGCGCCGCGGCGTCGCCGCCGGGGAGGGGAAGGGGCGCGAGATGACCGACGCGTTCGAAGCGATCGCCGTCGACGTGGAGCAGCTCGCCGCCCCAGGCCTCGCCGTCGAGGCCGAGGCCCACGCCGTCGAGCGCGAAGCCGAGGTGCGGACCCGAACGCTCGTGCTCCGCGAGCACCGCCGCCACGTGCGCGTGATGATGCTGCACCGGCAGCCGTGGCAGATCGAGCTCCTCGGCGTAACGCGTCGAGAGGAGATCGGGATGAAGGTCGTGCGCGACGATCGCCGGCGGAGCCTCGAGGATCCCGGTGAGGTGCGCGATGGTCTCGCGGAAGAAGCGATAGGTCTCCGCGTCGTCGAGGTCGCCGACGTGCTGCGAGAGGAAGGCGCGATCCCCGCGCGTCACGCAGATCGCGTTCTTCAGGTGCGCGCCGGTGGCGAGGATGTTCGGCGCGGAGCGCGGGAGCGCGAAGGCGCTCGGGACGTCTCCGCGACCACGCCGGAGCGCGACGGGCGCCCTCGCGACGACGCGAACGACGGGGTCGTCGCAACGATTCACGATCGCGCGACCATGGCCGACGATGACGTCCGCGATCCGATCGAGCCGGCGCGCGGCCTCCGCGTCGTCCGTGACGAGCGGCTCTCCGCCAGGGTTCGCGGAGGTCATCACGAGCGCGAGGTCCACCGGCGCGTCGAGCCAGCCGAGCCCGATCGGGCGGCCCGCCGCCTCGTGGAAGAGGAGGTAGTGGAGCGGCGAGGAGGGGAGCATCACGCCGAGCCACGCGAGATCCGGGGCGACATCCGGGGCCAGCGCGCTCGAGGCCTTCCGGCGCGCGAGGACGATCGGCCGGCTCCGGTCCTGCGCCGCGCGCTGCTCCTCCGGGGCGAGCGTCACGTGCCGCGCCGCGGTCGCCGCGCTCGCGACCATCACCGCGAAGGGCTTGCCGCTCCGCTCCTTCGCGCGCCGGAGGCGGCTCACCGCGTCGGCGTTCGTGGCGTCGCAGGCGAGCTGAAATCCGCCCACGCCCTTCAAGGCGACGATCTTGCCGGAGCGGAGGTGCGCGAGGACCTCCTCGATCGGCATCGACAGCCGCGGGCCGCACCGCGGGCAAGCGGTGGGCTGCGCGTGGAAACGGCGATCGCGCGGATCGGCGTACTCGCGCGCGCAGTCGGCGCACATCGGGAACGCCGCCATCGACGTGCTCGCGCGGTCGTAGGGGAGGGCGCTCGTGATGGAGAAGCGCGGACCGCAATGCGTGCAGTTGAGGAACGGATAGCGATGACGGCGATCGCGCGGGTCGAACAGCTCCTCGAGGCACGCCGCACACGGCGCGGCGTCGGCGCCGATCTCGGTCGAGACCTTGGCCGTGTGCGCGCTCGCCGCGATCGCGAAGCCACGCTCGAGCCGCTCCGTGGGGCGCGCCTCGACCTCGAGCGCGTCGATGCGCGCGAGCGGCGGCAGCTCGTTCCGCAGCGCGGACAGGAACGGGGCGATGGCGTCGCCCTGCACCTCGAGGAGGACGCCGGACTCGTCGTTCATGATCCATCCCGAGAGCGCGAAGCGCGACGCGAGCCCGTAGGCGAACGGACGGAAGCCCACGCCTTGCACGAGCCCGCGCACGCGGACGCGCGCCCGGGAGGCCTCGACGAAGGCGTTCGTGCTCACCGCGCCCCGCTCGTCTCGCGCTGCCGCTCGAGCCACGCGCACCAGGCCTCGATGCCGCCCTGCGTTCGCGACGACACGCGGAGCACGTCCGCGGTGGGGTTCACGCGCCGGATGTTGCTCTCGAGCGCGTCGATGTCGAACTCGAGGTGAGGGAGCAGGTCGATCTTCGTGACGAGCACGACCCGCGCCGCCCGGAACATGTCGGGATATTTGAGCGGCTTGTCCTCGCCCTCCGTGACGGATACGAGGACGACCTTGCCCGCCTCGCCTAGATCGAAGCCCGCGGGGCAGACGAGATTGCCCACGTTCTCGACGAAGAGGACGCCGCGCTCCGGGATGGCGATCTTCGCGAGCGACTCTCCGATCATGCTCGCGTCGAGGTGACACATCTTGCCGGTGTTGATCTGCAGCGCGTGCACTCCGGTCGCGGCGATGCGGTCCGCGTCGAGCGACGTCTGCTGATCGCCTTCGATGACCGCGAGCGGCACGCCCCGGGCCTTCAGTGCCTGCAGCGTGTGCACGAGGAGCGTGGTCTTGCCGGCGCCGGGGCTCGAGACGAGGTTCAGCGCCAGCGTCTTCGTCGCCGCGAGGAGCTTGCGATTGATCGCCGCGAAGCGGTCGTTCTTCTCGAGGATGTCGCGCTCGACGCGGATCAGGCGATGAGCGTGCTCGTGAGCGTGGTCATGATCGTGATCATGATCGTGATCGTGATCGTGATGGTGGTGATGGTCGTGATGCGCGTGCCCGTGGCCGTGCGCATGATCGTGTCGCGTGTCTTTGGCCCCGCATCCGCAAACTCCACACATCACTGCACCTCCAGCTCGACGACGCGCATCTCGTCGCCGCTCGTCAGCATCCATTTGAATCCGCCGCACTGCGGGCACGGATCTTCGTGACCGCTCACCGCGACGCTCGCCGAGCAGTCCACGCACCAGGCCGTGCCCGCCGGTCGATCGATCGTGAGCTTCGCCCCCTCCGCCGCGGTGCCCTTCGCGACGACGTCGAAGCCGAACTCGAGCGCGCGCGGCTCCACGTGCGAGAGCGCGCCGAGGGCGAGGCGGACGACGCGGATCTTCGCGCCCTCCGCGTGCTCGACCGCGAGGTCGACGACCGCCTGCGCGAGCGCCATCTCATGCATCGTGCACCTCGATCGAGAACGGCGCGCACGGATCGAGCGCGAGCACGAGCCAGCCCGCGTCGCGCGCGAGCGTGGGCGAGGCGGGCGCGCCGACGAGCACGTCGCGCAAGGTCCCCTCGGGATGAAACGTCCAGTCCGTCGGCGCGACGACACGGAGATCGGCCACCTTGCCATCCTCGACCCGGAGCCAGTGCACGAGCGGGCCGCGCGCCGTCTCGGCCGCGCCGATGCCTTCACCGCTCGACGGGTGATCGGCCCGGGACTCCAGCACGACCCGAGCCCGCCGGAGCGCCTCGACGTGGCGCCGGGCCTGGAGGCGCCGCGCGCGCAGACGCGCGAGGAGGCCGCCGCGAGCCTCGACGCCGAACGCCGAGGCATCGCGCGGCGCGCCGTCCTGCGTGGGATGTGCCGCGAACGCGGGGTCCGCCGCGAGGCGAGCGCCGATGTGACGCGCGTCGAACACGAGCTCGCCGGGCCCGCGCGCCTCGCCGAAGTCGGCGCGGCCCTCGCGCTCGACGAGCTCGAGGAGCGGCGCCTCGCCCGTCGTGAACGGCTCGACCCGCGCTGCGATCGCCTCCGCGAGGGCGGCCGCGGCGGGCGGATCGTGGCGCGCGACCTTCGCGAGCCGCGCCGCGTTCGCGCGGACCTCGCGGACGGCGGAGACGTCGCGCTCCGCGCCGGCCGCGTCGCGCCAGGCGATCGCGAGCTGGAAGAGATGAGAGGCGGCCGCCTCCGCGAGCACGATCGCGTCTTTTGCGTCCTCGCCTGCGTGGCCGGCCGCGTCGGCGACGGCGCGCTCGAACGCGACCGCCTGCGCCATGCCGCACACCGGGAAGAGGAGCGGGACGAGCACCCGCGCCTCCGTGAGGGCGCGGCCGACGAGCGCGCGCGGCGCGTTGCGCGGTCGCGTCGAGGTGAGCCTCACCGTGCGCACGCGGCCGCTCGTGACTCCAAGCGCCACCGCGAGCGCGCCCTCCGAGATCATTTCCCGGCTCCGAAGAGGCCGCCGAGGATCCCGCGACGCCCCATCGTCCGCGGCGGCTTCGGCGCCTCGGGCTGGAGGACGAGCTTCGCGCACTCGCTGGCCACCGCGCGCGCGGCCTCGCGATCGGCGAGCTCGAGCACGGGGGAGAGCAGCGGCAGCGCGAGATGCGGCACGCCCTCGTGGGCGGCGTGGAGCTGGAACCGGCCGCCCGGCAGCGCGACGTCGACGGAGCCTCGCTCCGGTACGGCGAGGCCGTGGACGATCACGCTGAGGAACCACGGCGTGACGATCACCCCGGCGAGCACGTCACCGAACCGGTGAAAGCCGACCGCCTCCACGCCCAGGCGATGGTTGTAGATCGCAAGTGAACGCATGCGCGCGTCGACGCCGCGGTAGGCATCGACGATGGAGCTCACGATCTCGTCGTCGCTCCTTGGCCGCACGAACCGCTCCTTCGCGGCGCCGCACCGCGGACACGCGTAGTCGCCGGGGAGCGCGTCGAAGGCGGTGCCGGGCGGGATCCCGCCGTCGTCGTCGCCCACCTCGGGGTCATAGACCCACCAGCAGACGCCGCACTCGCGCTTCACGACGACGCCTCGAGCAAGGCGGCGAGGCGCGTGCCGGAGTCCTCGAGATCGACGGGAGCGGCGATGAGCGCGGCGGGCACGCCGCCGATCTCGAGCGTGTCGAGGACGAGCTGGTCCATCGCGTTGAAGTACTGCACGGCCCATACCGCGCGCCGCGAGGTGGCCGCGACACGGCACGTCCCGTAGCCGCGCGACTCCGCCGCGATGGGCCCCATCCCGAGCGCGCGAGAGAGATAGGTGGCGTCGGCGTCGTTGAGCGGCAAGAGCGAGAGGCTGACGACGTGGTTCGGCGCCGCCGGATCGAGCGTGGCGACGCGATGCCGGAGCTCCGCGAGGAGCGGCTGCGCGTTCATCAGCCCGGGCGGCGGCGGGTCCTCGATCGGCACCTCGCGCGAGGTCCCGTGCTCGGCGGCGGCGGCGACGACGGCGGGGACCGCGCCGACCTCGAGGTGCAGCGACTCCGTGCCGTCTCGACGCGTGCGCACGCGATAGACGCCGGGGAGCGAGGTCTCCTCGATCTCGTAGCGCGCCGCGCCCTGCACCACGATCGACACCTCGCCCTCGCCGAGCATGTCCCACAGCGCCGCGCGCTCGTCGGGCGGGAGCTCGTCGAGCGAGAAGACCACGGGCCCCGACGGCGGGGCGCGGAGCGCGTCCTTCACCGCGACGAGGAGGGCACGGACGCGAGGCGACAGATCGTCCTGATCGGGAAACTCGAGCCCGCGACGCGCGAGGATCGAAGGCAGCCCGAGCAGCGCGGGCTCGTCCGGCAGGGCGGGCCGCGCCTCCGTCTGGAACATCGGCAGGCGCCGGCCGCTCACGACGAGGCCTCCAGCGACGCGAGCGCGTCCAGATACGTGGCCCACGACTGCATGCGCGAGAGCACCTTCGCCACCGCGCCGTCCTTCACGAACACGAGCGAGGGAAACGACGTGACGTGCAGCCGCTCGCGAAGCACAGCCTCATGGCCGCTGTCGGCGATCGCGATCCGGAGATCGGGATGACGCTGGTGGAGCTCGCTGACGACCACGGCGAGGTCGATCACCTCCGGCCGCGTGGGATCGCCGGGGAGTAGGAGCAGGCCACGCGCCTCGCGATGCGCGAACTCGCGGGCGCCCTCGGCATCCACGCTGGCGATGTCGGTCCTCAGCCTCAGTCGTTCGAGCGGCGTCATCGGTCTCCGCGGAGATGCAAGGGAAGGGCCGGCTCCCGATCGAGGTCGGCGAAGAACCCGTCGAGCGGCTCACCGCTGGCGGCCGCCTCCAGCCCGCGAATCGCGTCGTCGACGAGCTCCGCCTCGCGCTCGTCGAGGACGCGGAGAGCGGTGTCGACGTGGACGAGGACGTGGTCGCCGATCGCTACCTCACCGATGAGCGCGAGGCTCACGCGGCGCCGATCACCGCGGCGCTCGCAGGTCGCGACGAAGCCATCGGACTCGAGGACACGCATGGGCACTCCGAGGCACATCAGCGCGCCCCTTCGTACACGGCACGCGCGATGCTCGAAGCGTGCAGTGGCTCCGCGCGGGTGGTCCGCGGCATGGGCTGGAGCCCCCACGTGCGGAGCTCGGCGATCGCGACCGCGATCGCGTCCTCGATGCGCGCCGCGACGGGCGGGGTGAGGCCGCTGCCGAAGTCCTCGAGCTGGACGGGCTGCACGCCGACGAGCGTGATCGCCTCGGGCGCCTTGCCGAGGAGCTCCGCCGCCGCGAGCACGTCCTGGAAGCCCATCTGGTGGAGGCTCATCGCGTGCGCGCCCATCACGGCCGGCACCTCGTCGCCGCGGACGACGTGCAGTGACGCGGGCGGGGCGGCGAAGTCCACCGCGTCGAACACGAGCACGCGCCGGCTCTCCGTCACGTAAGGCACGAGGTATAGGCCCTGCGTGCCGCCATCCATCACGCGGACCTCGTCGCCGTCGCCGAGCTCCCATTCCTCGTGCAGGCGTTCGACGCAGCGGACGCCGAATCCCTCGTCGGCCCAGAGGACGTTGCCGATCCCGAGGACCAGGATCACGTGTCGTCCTCGTGCTCGTCGTGAAAGTGCCCCTTGCCGCGGAAATAGCGGTATCCGCTGACGATGACGCTGAGCGTGGACTGTCCGCCGAGCACGTCCTCGCGCATGACGGCGTAGATGTGGAGGATCGCGAAGATGACGAGCGCCCACATCGTCACGTGGTGGAACGTGTGGAGCTGCTGGCTGCCGCCGAGCATCGGACCGACCCAGCCGAACAGCCGATCGAGCGCGGAGCCCTGACCGAGCCCTTCCGCGTAGAGCGCGAGGCCGGTGACGATCATGAACGTCACGGGCAGCGTGAAGAAGACCAGCATGATGAGCTGCGCCGCGGGATTGTGGCCGACGGCCGGGTTCGGCTCGCTGCGGAGGAAGGCGTACCACTTGAGCTCCGCGGCGAGGTCGCGGCGGAACCGCTTCCGGTCCACGCGCGGCAGGAAGATCTCGCGGAGGAGCGACCCACCCACGATGGCGTAGCCGATGCGGAAGAGGAACCCGACCGCGAGCGAGAGGCCGGACCCGAAGTGGAGGAAGCGGATCGTGCCGAACATGAAGTGGTCGGACGCCTCGCCGCCGATCGAGGGCGGGGGCGCGCCGATGAGGTAGCCGGTGACGACGAGCGTCACGATGCAGACGACCGTGATCCAGTGCCAGGCCCGGAGGAGCGGGCCGTAGACGTAGACGCCGCGGGTGGCGATCTCCTTCACCCGTGACTCGCGAATGAGCAGCTCGCGCGAGCTCGGCGGCGAGGGCGCGACCGGCGGCGTCGACGGGACGGCCGGAGCGGAGGGCGAGTCGGTGGCCTCGGCCGTCATCAGCGTACCGTGACCTTGGTCTTCGTCTCCCCGTCCGGCGCGATCACGTGGGTCGAGCAAGCGAGACAGGGATCGAAGCTGTGGAGGGTGCGGAGGACCTCGAGCGGCTTCTCGGGATCCGCGAGCGGCGTGTTCATGAGCGCGGCCTCGAAGGCGCCGATGTTGCCGCTCGGATCGCGCGGGCTCCCGTTCCAGGTGGTCGGGACGACGCACTGGTAGTTGGAGATCTTCGTGTTCTCGATCCGGATCCAGTGCCCGAGCGCGCCGCGCGGAGCCTCGCAGTAGCCGACGCCCTTCGCGGAAGCGGGCCACGTCTTCGGGTCCCATTTGTCGGTGTTCGCGGTCGCGGTGTCGCCCGCCTTGATCGCAGCGAGGAGCTTGTCCGTCTCCGCGCGGAGCTTCTGCGCCGTCCAGAGGCACTCGAGCCCGCGCGCGGCGGTGCGGCCGAGCGTGGAGAAGAGCGCGGTGATGGGCACGCCGAGCGTCTTCAGGGTGCGATCGATGAGGTCCTTCACGCCCGGGTCGCCCTTGGCGTACGCGATGACCATGCGCGCGAGCGGGCCGACCTCCATCGCGTTGCCCTTCCAGCGCGGGGCCTTGATGAACGAGTACTTCGCGTCCTCGTCGAGCGCCTCGATCTTGGTCTTCGTGCCCTTGGTCTTGGGCCCGAGCGTGAAGTTCGGCTCGGTGACGCCGTCCCAGGGGTGAAGGCCCTTCGACTCGTCGGGGTACTTGTACCAGCTGTGATTGACGAACTCCTGGATCTGGCTCGGATCGCGGAGGTCGACGTCGAGGACGGCGTCGAGCTTGCCATTCAGGATCGCGCCGCGCGGGAGCATGAGCGAGCTCTCGTCGTTCGCGCGGGAAGGGAACTCGCCATACGAGAGGAGGTTCTGGCTCGAGAGGCCGCCGCCGAAGAGCCAGTCCTTGTAGAAGGGCGCGATCGCGAGGAGGTCCGCGATGTAGACCTGCTCCACGAACTCGAGCGCGCGATCGACGGTCGAGCTGATCAGGTTGAGGCGCTCCATGTTGAGCGCGCCCACCGCGCCGACACCGTCGACGTTGATGGCGCACGGGACGCCGCCGACGAGCCAGTTCGGGTGGGGGTTCTTGCCGCCGAGGACGGTCTGGATCTTGACGATGTCCTTCTGGAAATCGAGCGCCTCGAGGTAGTGCGCGACCGCCATGAGGTTCGCCTCGGGCGGCAGCTTGTAGGCGGCGTGTCCCCAGTAGCCGTTCTTGAACGGGCCGAGCTGGCCGCTCTCGACGAAGCGCTTGAGCCGCGCCTGGAGGTCGCGGAAATACCCGGGCGACGATTTTGCCCAGCTCGACGTCGACTGCGCGAGATCGCTCGTCGCCTTCGGATCCGCCTTGAGCGCGCTGACCACGTCGACCCAGTCGAGCGCGTGCAGGTGGTAGAAATGCACGAGGTGGTCGTGCACGTAGAGCGTGAGGTGGAGGATGTTCCGGATCGTGTTCGCGTTCTCCGGGATCCGGATGCCGAGCGCGTCCTCCACGCAGCGCACGCTGACGAGGGCGTGGGTGCCGGTGCACACGCCGCAGATGCGCTCCGTGAACGCCCAGGCGTCGCGCGGGTCGCGCCCCTTGAGGATGACCTCGAGGCCGCGCCACATCGTGCCCGTCGAGACAGCGTTGCGGATGACGTTCTTGGAGTCGACGTTCACCTCGACGCGGAGGTGACCTTCGATGCGGGTGACCGGATCGACGACGATGCGCTTGCCGCTCGCGTCGAGCTCGAAGCCGTTCGGGCTCTTCATGGCGTCTCCTCGCGGCCCTTGCCGCCGGACTCCTGCACGTGCTGCTTGGCCTTCACGACGGCGGAGATCGCGGCGTGCGCCGCCACCGCGACGGTGACCGCGCCGGCGGCGGCGAAGCCGACCTGATCGGCGTTCTTCTCGATCCCGAACGCGTTGACGCGCGTGAGGCGGTCGTAGAACGAGCCGTTGTCCCAGAAATCCGGCTCCGAGCAGCCGATGCAGCCGTGGCCCGACTGGATCGGGAAGGACACGCCGGCGTTCCAGCGGATCGTGGAGCAGGCGTTGTAGGTCGTGGGCCCCTTGCAGCCCATCTTGTAGAGGCAGAAGCCTTTTCGCGCGTTCTCGTCGTCCCACTGCTCGACGAACTGGCCCGCGTCGAAGTGCGGGCGGCGGTAGCACTTGTCGTGAATGCGCTGGCTGTAGAACATCTTCGGCCGCCCCTGCCGATCGAGGTCGGGGAGCCTGCCGAACGTCTGGATGTACGTGACCACGCCGGTCATGACCTCGGCGATGGGCGGACAGCCCGGGACCTTGATGATCGGCTTGTCGCGGATGACCTCGTGGATCGGCACCGCGCGCGTCGGGTTGGGCTTCGCCGCCTGAACGCAGCCCCAGCTCGCGCACGAGCCCCAGGAGATGATGGCCATGCAGTCGGCGGCCATCTCGCGGAGCTGATCGAGGTACGGGCGGCCGCCGACGATGCAGTACATGCCGTCCTCGCCGAGCGGCGGGTTGCCCTCGCAGGCGAGGATGTACTGGCCTTTGTACTTCTGCCGGGTCTCGGCCAGGATCTCCTCGGCCTGGACGCCGGAGGCGGCCATGATCGTGTCGTCGTAGTCGAGGCTGATCATCGACAGCACGACGTCCTTCGCGAGCGGATGCGCGGAGCGGATGAAGCTCTCCGAGCAGCACGTGCACTCGAGACCGTGGAGCCAGATGACGGGCACGCGCGGCTTGGTGTCCAGCGCGTGGGCGATCCGTTCGGCGAAGGTCGGCCCCAGGCCGAGCGATGCGGCGGTGAGCGAGCAGAACTTCACGAAGCTCCGCCGGCTCACGCCCTGACGACGCAGCACTTCCGTCAAGGTCTCGGTCATCCGGCCGCTTCCCTTTCATGACGCGCGCGAGCGCGCGCCTCGTGTTACGAACGCGGGGCCGTCGGACGCAGCGCGCGTGCCACAAGGGAATGGCCGAGCCTTCTTGCGCATGGGCAGCGCAGGCTTCGCGCCTCCGCGCAGGTCTTGCACGACTCGTTGCGTCACCCGGCGCGCGTTCGTCGCGCGTCCGCCTTGAGACGATCGACGACGAGGCGCGCGGCCCGCCCCAGCGGGCGGCCCCCTCGGTAGTAGAGGCGCGGCTCGAAGACGTGGACCTCCGCGCCCCGCCAGCGGAGGGGCACGAGCACGCGCTTCTTCAGCTCGTTCTCGACGAGGTGCTCGGGCATCCACCCGTAGCCGAGCCCGGCGAGGAGGCCGGCCTTCTTCGCGTGGAAGTCGTTCAGGCGGAACGTGATCGTCGGCTCGATGTCGCCCGTGCTGAGGTGGAGCCGCGGGTCCGAGCCGCGCACCGTGAGCAGGAGGTGCGCCGCGAGATCGCCTGGCTCGATGTCCCCGCGGACGCGCGCGAGGGGGTGGTCGCGGTGCGCGAGGAGCCGGGCGCGAATCGGCGCGAGGCGCACCACGCGGAGGTCGGTGGCTTGCGGGGTGATGACGGTGACCATGAGGTCGGCGTCGGCGTCCACGAACGTGCGCTCCACGCCGGCGAGGAACTCGGTCGAGACGTCCACGCGCGTGGTGGCGCCGGCCCGCGCGATGGCGAGCGCGACCTCGAGGATCGGCTCGACGGGGAAAATGCCGTCGAAGACGAGGCGTAGCTCGGGCTCCCACCCGGTGCGGATCTCGGCGCAGGCGTCCTCGAGCTCGCGCGCGGCGGAGAGGAGCTTCCGCGCGTGCTCGAGCACGCGTGTCCCGCCCGGGGTGAGTCGCGTCCGATAGCCGCGGCGATCGAGGAGGACGACGCCGCTCTGCTCCTCCAGCGTCTTCAGCGCATAGAGGACGGCGGTGTGCCGCTTGTTCAGCGCGGCGGCGGCCCGGGCGAACGTGCCATGCCGCGCGAGCGCGTCGAGCGCGCGGGCCTGCTCGAGGGTGACGCCGGGTCGACCATCCATGCCCGATATTGTTCAACAGACTGACCATGATGTCCGATCTTTGTTCTTTTTCTGGCGCGCCGCGAGCCGTAGAGCTTCCTGACGAGAGGGAAGCCCCATGAACGTCCCGTGGATTCGCGGTCAGGTCGCAGCGCAGGCGCACGTCGCGCTACCGGCCGGAACAGTGGAGGAGGAATACGCGCGCGAGGGCTTCTTCGGCGCCTACGCGCACCTCTATCGGAGGAATCCGCCCGTCGCGTGGACACGCATCGAGGGCCCGCTCCGCCCGCGCGCGTACGACACCGCCCGCCTCGAGGGACCGAGCGGTGGCGACTGGCTAGCGTCGCGCACGCCGCTCTTCGAGAACGAGGACGCGCGCGTCTCCATGGGCCTCCTCACGGAGCCGATGCCGTGGTTCTTCCGCAACGCGGACTCCGACGAGCTCCTCTTCGTGCACCGCGGCGCGGGCCGCATCGAGACCGACTTCGGTCCGCTCGCGTACGAGCCCGGCGACTACGTGACCATCCCGCGAGGCACCGTCTATCGCCTCGCGCCGACGAGCGCCTCGCGCCTCCTCGTCCTCGAGACGAAGAGCGCGCTCGCCCTCCCGGATCGCGGTCTCCTCGGCCAGCACGCGCTCTTCGATCCGGCCGTCCTGCGGGTCCCCACGCCGGGCGACGGCACGACCTCCACCCCCAACGCGGACGGCGAGCACGAGCTCCGCATCCTCCGCGCGGGCGAGGTCACGCGCGTGTTCTATCCGTTCTGCCCCGTCGACACGGTGGGCTGGAAGGGGACGCTCGCGCCGCTCCTCCTCAACGTGCGCGACATCCGCCCCGTCACGAGCGAGCGGTATCACCTGCCGCCGCCGGCGCACGCGACGTTCGTGACCCCGAACGTGGTCGTCTGCACCTTCCTCCCGCGCCCGCTCGAGAACGGCGACGCGGCCGCGCTGAAGGTGCCCTTCTATCACGCGAATATCGATTACGACGAGGTGCTCTTCTATCACTCGGGTGACTTCTTCAGCCGCACGGGCATCCGCCCCGGCATGCTGACGCTGCACCCGCAGGGCATCCATCACGGCCCGCAGCCGGGCGCTACCGACCGCGCGGCGAAGGCGACGCGCACGGAAGAGGTGGCGGTCATGATCGACACGCGCGCGCCGCTCCGCCCGGTCGTCGGCGCGACCCACATCGAAGAAGCGGATTACTGGAAGAGCTGGAGGGAGCCCCGCCCATGAGCCCGATGATGAACACGAATCCACTCGATCTCGCCGGCATCGACTTCGTCGAGTTCGCGAGCCCCGACCCCGAGGCGCTCCACCGCCTGTTCCTGGCGTTTGGCTTCTCGCGCGTCGCGCGCCACGTCTCCCGTGCCGTCGATCTCTACGTGCAGAACGAGATCGTTTTCCTCCTGAACCGCGAGCCGGGCTCGCATGGCGCCGCGTTCGCGCGCATGCACGGCCCGTCGATCTGCTCGATGGGCTGGCGCGTCGACCACGCGCACCGCGCCGCGGAGCAAGCGGAGAAACGTGGCGCCACCCTCTCCACCAGCGGTGACTTCGCGCGCAACGGCGAGCGCGTCCCCGCCGTCCGCGGCATCGGCGGCAGCCTCATCTACCTCGTCGATCGCTACGAGGATCCGCGCCGCTGGGAGTCCTTCGGCTTCGTCGACCTCGACGAGCCCGACCGCGTCGAGCCGAAGGGCTTCCTCGCCATCGACCATCTGACGAACAACGTCGAGAAGGGCACGATGCAGCGCTGGGCGTCCTTCTACAAGGACGTCTTCGGCTTCACCGAGGTCCGTTATTTCGATATCCGTGGGATGAAGACGGGCCTCACGTCCTATGCCCTCCGCTCGCCGTGCGGGACCTTCTGTATCCCGATCAACGAAGCGGACGAGGCGAAGAGCCAGATCAACGAGTTCATCGACGAGTACCGCGGCCCGGGCATCCAGCACCTGGCCTTCCTGACGAACGACATCCTCTCGTCGCTCGCGAAGCTCGAAGGCGCCCCCATCCGATTCCTCGATATCGACGACGAGTACTACACGTCGATCTTCGACCGTGTCCCGGGCGTCTCGGAGGACAAATCCGAGATCCGCCGCCGCAACGTCCTCGTGGACGGCGACGAGCAGGGCTATCTCCTCCAGATCTTCACGCAGCCCTTGTGCGGCCCGATCTTCATCGAGCTGATCCAGCGGAAGAACCACCTCTCGTTCGGCGAGGGGAACTTCGGCGCCCTCTTCCGCTCGATCGAGCGCGACCAGGCCCGCCGCGGCGTCTTCGACGCTCGCTGACTCCCTGCGCGCGCGCCCGAGCGCTCACTGGAAGGTCTTGTCGGAGGCCTTGAGGTCGCACTCGTAGTCGACCTTCATGTCGGCGAAGTTGCCGCCGTTCGGGATCGCGACCGGCGTGAACGTGCCACCCTTCAGCGTTCCAATGCACGGCGACATCTGCGCCCCCTTCGCGAACGGGAAGGTCATCGACTCGTTCCCGCAGGTCAGCGTCGACGTCCAGTCCAGCGCCGGCGGCGCTCCCGCAGGCATGAACTGAACCGCGACGCTGCCGTCCGGTTTGCGACGGTAGGTGCCCGTCACCTCGACCTCGAACTGCTTCGTCGGCGTGCTGGTCGTGAAGCAGTCGGCCTTGACGGAGGCCGACGCGACGAGCTTCGCCTTGCCGTTCAGCGTTCCGGCGCCGAGCTGTCCCTTGGTGGGCGTGACCGAGAGGTTCACCGTGGCATCCATGGAGACGGTCATGACCTCGCCACTGTCGCTCCGAACGTGCAAGGTGACGTTGCTGATGCCAGTCACCTTTCCGCAGGCCGGGCTGGCGAGGTAGGCGCGGCACCCCTCGATGAGCGCCGCGAGCTCCTTGATCTTCGCGGCGACGAGCGGGAGGTAGATGAAGCCCGCGATCGCGTCCACGGCCGCGGCGACGTGCTCCTGGCCGACCGCCGCCGCCGCCGAGCCCCCGACGGCGAGGTTGCCGGCGAAGGTCGAGCCCGCCTCCCGGACGAGGTTGAGCGCCTGGTCCTGCGGAATGTTCGCTTTCACCGCGTCGGAGAGCGAGGTCGCGCTCTCTCCCTGCATCGCCGCCTTGATGTTGTTCACCAGATCGGCCGCGTCGCCGCCGGCCGTCTTGACGAGCGCGCTCATGATCGCGTCGTAGAGCCCGAAGTGTTTCGCGAGATCGGCGACCGTGATCCGGCAGTCGTCGGTGCACGCGTAGGGCGCGCTGATCAGCGGGCTCGAGATCTTGTCCACGCTGCATGCCGGCGCGAGCTCGGCGTAGGTGTCGTCGACGGTGCCGCCGAAGAGCGCTTCCTGCGCCGGGTCCTTCGACGCGGTCGAGATCATCTTCGCGAGGTCTTCGTCGAGCGAGCCCCTCCGGTACGCGTCGATCGCGACGGCGTAGAAGAAGGCGGCCGCCTGGATCTCTTCGGACGTGGGCTCGTGAATCTCCTGCGCGCGCGAGAGCGTCTTGCCGCTGGAGTCCTCGTGCACGACGTCCTGGAGCGACTTGCACTGGGCGGCGTTGGCGGAGCCCGGCGCGTCGGGCGACGAGCAGGCGATGGCGGCGAACGGCAGAGCGAGGACAACGGCGAGGGTGCGCTTCATCGACGGAGCGATGGTGCAAGGGCGTCGCCACTCGTAACTCGCCGAAATGAGCCATCCCGGCCTCCTCGTGAACGTGTTGCGCCTCCGCGTGCAACGCGAGGCGCCTCGCCCGTCATTTCAGACCCGACTCGAGAACGTCACTTGAAGTCTCGGGGTCGTGTGACACATCCCCTCACATGAGACCTTCGCTCTTTGCCGCATCTCTTCTCGTCGTCGGTTCGGTGCTCGTCGCTGGCTGCAGTGCGTCTCGAGAAGACGTCGCTGCGAACGAAGCCGCGGTGAGCGGTGGCTTCACCCGGCTCGATCGCGTGACGCCCGCGGAGGTCGCCGCGACCTACGCCGCGGGACTACGCGATGACATCGCGCGTTGCATCCAGGGTAACCCCGCGATCAGCGCCGTCGACGCTGGCAACCTGGGCGCCTTCTACCGTCCCGGCGTTCAGTCGTTCTGGGGCGTGAAGTATGCGGTCGAAGGCATGCTGGCCGTGCCGGGCGTCACCTCCATCCCGGTCGCCTCGCTCGGCGACGCGGTCGGGCCCTGGGCAGAGCGCGTCATGAGCGCGCACGTCGACGCGGACGGTTTCTACGTCCCGACCGACGAGACCTTCACGTTCTACGAGGCGGAGCAGGTGACCCGTGAGCAGAAGGCGATCTCGCTCGCCGCTCGTCCGGGTGGCAAGAGCCTCGCAGACATCCGCGCGATGTGGGCGGAGGTCCAGCGCGTGCAGGGCAACCTCGACTCGGCGTGGCTCAACCCGGTCAAGGCCTCCTCCGCCGATCCGAGCCTCGGTGAAGTGAAGAAGGCGATGGGCATCCGCGATGAAGCGGACATGGCGGCATGGGGCAACGACGCGGTCGCCCAGTTCCACCAGGCGAGCGAAGGACCCGACGAGGCCGTCGAGTTCGACGCGATCGAGGCCTTCCTCCGGACCTCCGCGATCAAGAAGCGCTGGTACTTCGTGGACGGCGGCAACGAGTGGAGCTCCAACACGCTCGTCGTCCTCGACGAGCACAATCAACTCTGGGGCATGCAGATGGGCTACTCGGAGTAGCCGACCCTCGAGCGCACGCGGTGAGGGTACCCTTGGCGCGATGACCGAGAATGACCATCGAACCGTCACGTACGTGGTGAAGGCCTCCGCGTCGGAGGATCGACCGCGCCCGGTCGAGCTCGAGGCCGCCCCAAGGACATTCCCCCGAAGCGCGTCGACCCGCTACGAGTCGATGCGCGTGCTCGGGAGCGGCGGCATGGGGACCGTCCACCTCGTGCACGATCCCGTCATCGGTCGAAACGTCGCGCTGAAGCGCCTCAACGATGACGTCCAGGACGCGGAGGCGACGCTGAGGTTCGCGCGCGAGGCCCGCGTTCAGGGCCAGCTCGAGCATCCCGCCGTCGTTCCGGTCTATGACGTCGGGACGAGCGAGGATGGGCGCGCCTTCTTCACGATGCAGCGGATCCGAGGGCAGTCGCTCGCGGACGTGCTGGAGCAGGTCTCCTCGGGGAAGCCGACGACCTTCTCGCGGAGAAGGCTCCTGTCCCTCTTCAGCCAGCTCTGCGCCTGCGTCCACTACGCGAACGAGCGCGGCGTCGTGCATCGCGACATCAAGCCGATGAACGTGATGCTCGGCGCGTACGGCGAGGTCTACCTCCTCGACTGGGGCGTCGCGAAGGTCGCGAGCGATCCCGCTCCGCGGCGCCCCACGTCCGACGCAAAGATCGACGCCAAGGCTGGCGTCCACACGGACTACGGCGCGGTCATGGGGACGCTCACGACGATGGCGCCCGAGCAGGCGATGGGGGGACACGTCGACGCCAGGACGGACGTCTACGCGCTCGGCGCCATCCTGTTCGAGATCCTCACCGGCCAGCGCTTCCACCCTCGGGGCGAGTTCGAGGAGGTCGCCGAGAAGATCATCGAGGGCATCGAGGCGCGGCCGAGCGTCCGCGCGCCGGAGGCCGATGTCGCGCCCGAGCTCGAGGCGCTCTGCGTCGGCGCGACCCGCGTTCACCCGGGCGATCGGCTCGCGAGCGCCATGGCATTGCGTGACGGCATCGAGGCTTACCTGGACGGCGATCGCGACCTCGAGCTGCGCCGCGAGAGCGCGCGAAAGCACGCCGACGCCGCGAAGGCCGCGGCGACCGAGGCGCTGACCGGGGACGACGAGGACGACGGCGCGCGCACCCGTGCGCTACGTGAGGTCGGCCGCGCGCTCGCCTTCGACCCGAACAACGAGGAGGCGCTCGCGACGCTCGTCCGGCTCCTCACGGCCCCACCACGAAAGATCCCGAAGGAGGTCTTGCACGAGCAGGAGGCGCTCGTCCGCCGGAACCTGCGGGCCGCCGGCATCTTCGCGGCGTGCGTCTATGGGTACATCTCGCTGAACGCCGTCTCCACCATGCGCCTCGGCGTGCACGACACGACGACGTTCTGGATCGCGCACGGGATGTGGGCGCTCGCGTTCGCCGCCGCCGTCGTCACGGCGCTCCGCCCGTCGCTCACGACCCTGTTCGTGACCTTCTCGCTCGGCCTCGCCACCAGCACGTTCATCACGACCGTCTACGGCCCCTACATCCTCGTCTCGACGCTGCTCACGATGCACGCCGTGCTCTTCTCGTTCGTCCGCACCTGGCGACCTCGGATCGTCGTCATCGTGGCGTCATCCGCGGCTTGGACCCTGAGCGTGTTCGGAGAAGCGACCGGGCTCTTCCCGAACACGGTGCGCTTCGTCGGGGGCGACCTCGTCATCCATTCGGACGTGATCGGGTTTCCGCCGGTGACGACGACGCTGTACCTCTACGCGTCGCTCCTCGCGACCATCGTCCTGCCGGCCCTCGTGGTCGGCGCGCTTCGAACGGCGTACGAGCGCTCGGAGACCGCGACCCGCCTCCTCTCGTGGCAGCTCCAGCGCCTCGTCCCGAACACCCCACGCGATGGTCGCGGCGAAGCGCTGGGCTAGCCAGCTAGCCTGATGCGTGCGATCCGATATGCTCGCGCTCATGATCCGTGTCGCCTGCGAGGCCTGTCGTGCCCCCTTCGTCATCGACGAGCGAAAGATGCGCGCCCACACGATCACGATGCGGTGCCCGCGGTGCGGCTGCTCCTTCACCGTGTCGCGCGACCAGGCTACCGCTCCGCCGCCGGTCCGGCGTTGAGGGGCACGACCTCCAGCGCCGGGTCGAGCGCGCGGCGGCGGTCGAAGACGTAGCAGGTGCCGCGATAGTGCGCGCCTCCGACGACCTCGAAGTAGCGGAGGATCCCGCCTTCGAGCTGCACCACGTCGGCGATGCCCTCCTCGCGCATGAGAATGGCGGCCTTCTCGCAGCGGATGCCGCCCGTGCAGAAGCTCACCACCGTCTTGCCCACGAGCTCCGCGCGGTGCGCCGCGAGGGCGGCGGGGAACTGCGTGAAGCGCTCGATGCGCCAGTCGATGGCGCCCTCGAAGGTGCCCTGATCGACCTCGAACGCGTTGCGCGTGTCGAGGAGCACGATGGGACGTCCCGCGTCGTCGTGGCCGCGATCGAGCCAGCGCTCGAGCGTCCGGGGATCGACGCCGGGCGCGCGACCGTCGGCGCGCTTCGAGTCGGGACGGATCGCGGGGGCCGCCATCCGGATGATCTCCTCGCGCTCCTTCACGAGCATGCGCCGGAACGGCTGGGTGGCGGACCAGCTCTCCTTCACGTCCATGCCCGAGAAGCGAGGATCCGCGTGGAGCTCGGCGACGAACGCGCGGACCGCCTCGGGCGGGCCCGCGAGCGAGAGGTTGATGCCCTCCGTGGCCACGAGGATCGTGCCCTTGAGGCCGAGCGCCTCCGTCCGCGCGAGGAGCCGTGCGCGCAGGGACGGCACGTCGTCGATGCCGACGAACCAGTAGGCCGCGACGTTGAGGGTCTCGCCCACGCTCTCGCTCACGCGGGGCGATTCTAGGAGGGTTTTCGCCGGAAGAGTAAGCTGCGAGCGTATGTCCGCACCGGACCTGGCGCTCCCCGACGTGGCCGCGCTCGAGGCGAGGCTCCGGCGCGAGCCGGACGATGACGAGACCTGGCTCGTCTACGCCGACTGGCTCATCGAACGAGGCGACGTGCGCGGAGAGCTCCTCCAGCTCGCCGCGCGACCGCGCACGAACGAGACAATGGCCGCGATGGCCGCGATCGAGGCGGAGCACGGCGACGGGTGGCTCTCGGACGTCCCGAACGACGTGATGGTCCTCGAGAGCCGCGCCGGGTTCGTCCTCCGGGCGCGCGTGTTCTGGAGCGTCGATGGCGCGCCGCCCGTCGAGGCGCTCCTCGCGCTCCCGTGCGCGCGGCTCCTGCACACGCTCGAGCTCCGCGGCAGCGCCACGGATCTCGCCGGGCTCTCCGCGCTCGATCTCCGGCGCCTCGCGGTCCTCGACTGCGCGTACGTCCCCATCGGCGCCGCCGGGGCGATCGAGATCGCCGCCGCCCGGCTCTCGGAGCTCCGTGCGCTCGATCTTCGCTACGGCCGCATCGGCGATCGCGGGGCGGCCGCCCTCGCCGGCGCGCCCTCCCTCGCTCGCCTCGAGAGGCTGCATCTCCAGCGAAACGATCTCGGCCCCGAGGGAGCGCGCGCGCTCGCTGGCGCCACGTTCACGGAGCTCGAGGAGCTCGACCTCCGCTACTCACCCATCGGCGCCGACGGAGCGCGCGCGCTCTCCAGCGCGACGTTCGCGCGTTCGCTCCGGCGCCTCGGCCTTCACCGCGAAGATGTCGGCCCCGACGGCGCGCGCGTCCTCGCGACGGCGGAGAGCGCGTCGCCAGCCATCCAGCGGCTGTGGGCGACCGCATGAGCGCGCATGAGGAGCTCGCTCGGCTTCGCGATCGCTACTTCGCGCTGGCGCACGGGGCCGCGACGGATGCCGCCTTCCTCGCGCAGGTCGACGCGACGTCCGCGACGACGCCCGCCTTCGAGCGCGACGGTCTCGGCCTCTCGTGGCACCCCACGCGCGCGCACAAGGTCGTGCGCTATGTCCCGGCGGAGACGATCCCCGGGTCGATTCGCCCGCTCTTCGCGCGGCCCATCCCCGATCTCCCGCACCTCGCGGCCGCGTTCGTCGATCCTTACGAGCTCTCGTTCTACAGCTACGAGAACATCGTCGGGCTCGATGCGTTCCTCGCATCTGCTTCCGCGCCCGTGCTCGCGCTCGAGAGCCCGGCGTCGCTCGGCCCGGGCGTGCTCGCGGGGCGGCTCGCGTGCGACGAGGCGACGAGCGAAGCCCTTCGCGCGCTCGACGGGCTCGGGCTCTACGCCGCTCCTCTCGACCCCGGCATGCGCGGCGGCGGGCGCTTCGTGTTCCATGCCGCGGCGCTCGCGTCGGCGCTCGCGGACGCCCTCCGTCGCGCGCTCCCCGCGGCGCTCCTCGAGGGTCTCTCGCACGTGAATCCGGTCTTCCGGTGCAGCCGCTTCGAGCCGGACGACGCTCGGTTTCGGTGGCACCAGGACACGCCTTACTCCGATCCCGCGCGCGGCCACGTCTCTCGTTACACACTCCTCATTTACCTCACCGGAGGTCACGGCGATCCGGCGCTCGAGCTCGAAGGCGGCGTGCGATTGCCCACGATCGAGCCGTTCACGTGGGTGATCTTCGAGCAGCGCCTCGCGCCCGATGGCGCGCCGTACGTCGACGGACGGAAGGTCTTTCTTCGCTCCGATCTCGTCTACGCCGCCCCGCCGGCCTCGCTCTCGCGCGCTCCAGCCGTGGCGGCGCTCTTCGGTCGGGCCTGTTATCTCGGGTCTCATGGTCCGTTCGACGCCGAGCTCGCGCGGTGGGCGGCGGACGCGTACGACCGCGCCGCGCGCGCGCACTTCGGCGTCGAGCACGCGGGGCCGCCCGTCGCCGAGCCCCTCCTCGTGAAGAGCTATCGCGGCGCGCGCTGGATCACGAATGGCTACGACTACTGGTTTCCGGGCGACGCCCCGCTCGCGGAGTGCGCGACGCTCGCGATCCTCGACCACCTCAACGGACGCGTCCTCGGCGCGTGCCTCCGCACGGAGACGACGCACGAGACGATCCCGGGCGCCGAGCGCGCGCGGATCCCGGAGCGGCTCCTCGGCGCTCGCTGGACCTCACCGCTCGGCGCGATCGATCGCGATCTCGAGGCTTCGCTCTGGCCCGAGCCCGAGGTCGTCGATGACGGCGAGTGTTGCCCGGTGCACGCCGACGACTTCGATCCGACCCGGAGCGAGCGCGTCATCGAGGCGTACCGGGAGGCCCAAACGATCGCGCGACAGAAGCTCGAGCGCTCCCCGATCGCGCTCCTCGGTCGCGAGATCCTCTTCGCGCCCGCCGCGTTCGTGATGCACGCGGGGAAGATCCACGTGCTCGCCGATCGCGCGCTCCCGCCGTTCAACTTCGCCGCCGCCTGGTCGTGCTGGGAGGGCTCGCCGGATCCGGAGCGCTACGTGACGACCGAGCGCGAGCTCACGGCGCTCTCCCTCCTCGTCCCTCCGATCCCGTTCGCATCGTGGCGCGGCTGTCACCACCTCACGCTCGACCTCTTCCGCAACGACTGGAGCCTCCACATGGAAGAGGAGAGGGTCGTCGTTCCGCGCATCGCGCTCACCGCGCCGGCCCGCAGAGATTGAGCAAGCGCTGGCGCAGCGCCGACCATGATCTCGGCGATTTTGGATCCTTCGTGATCCAGGTGCCCGCCGAAAACCGAGGGATTCCAGGAGCCTCATGCGCCTGCCCCCCAGGACCAGGCCTTGCACACATTGCGCTACATGTGGTTCAAGTCCGCGCTGGGGTGTCTCGGGATCGTTGTCTTGGCGGTGGGGTGCTCGGCGAGCACGGAGGGCGACGACGCGGCCGCGAGCGACGAGCAAGCGGCGACCGCCGCGACGATCGACTTCGCGCTGACCATCGCCGAGAGCAAGGAGGTCTTCTCGAGCCACGTCCTCTCGTTCGCGGTGAGAGGCGCCGGCGGGATGGACCTGCCGTGCCGCGATCGCTCGTTCTTCCTCACGAGCAAGCCGAGCCTCTACTCCGGCTGGTCTCCGGCCGACGCGGCGACCTTCTCCGAGGACGCGAGCGGCGCAGACTTCCGCGAGTACGTCTTCGCGTCGTGCCGCGACGCCGGCACGCAGGCGCTCGCGTGGTTCGGCAAGGAGCGCGAGTACGAGCTCACCGTCTCCGAGCAGCTCCTCGACAAGGACTACCAGCCCGCGAAGCTACCGCTCCTCGTGCAGCTTCAGAAGCTCGGGACGAACACCTCGACGTATTACTCGTGCGCGAGCGACTTCAAGAAGACGCTCGTCGCCGAGAGCCCGACCGCGAAGAAGTTCGACATCGCGCTGTCGTGCAAGAAGGTGAACGCGCCCTCGAAGGGGCAGCTCGGTCCGATCGACTTCATCTCGAGCCCCGGCCCGTACTCGACCATCGCCTCGTATCGCGAGTGGATGCTGCCAGCGGTGGCGTCGAGCCCGGAGAACCTGGCCAAGGTGCGTGAGGACCTCTTCGCCAAGGTGGGCGAGGGCACGTACTCCGGCGCGATGAGCACGCTGTCGAAGAAGTGCGAGATCAAGATCGCGAAGACGGCCGACGGCCTCGTCGTCGATCACACCATCGTCAGCAGCCACCGCACGCGCCACCTCGAGCTGAAGGCGAGCGACCTCCTCGGCGTGACCGAGGGCGACGTCTACGCCGATCCGATCCGCATCACGGGCACGCCGCAGGGCAAGTTCGTCGCGGCGGAGTTCCGCGACGAGAAGGGTGAGTCGCTCACGATTCGCTTCGAGAAGAACGACGCGCTCGACGGCCAGATCGTCCGCATCAACGGCTCGGAGGCGTACTGCCGCCGTCTCGAGAAGAAGTGACCAGGACCGACCTCGAACCGACTAGAACACCAACCCGCCGCGCTCGGCTCAGTCGACGTCGAAGCCCTTGTCCTTCGCGGCGGCGACGGCCGCGGCGTACGTCGCGTTCTTGCTCGAGATCGTCCACGTGGGGTGATCATCGTACTCGCCCACGGTCTCGACGACGCCCTTCGCGGAGAGCGCCCTCAGGCAGGCCGCGATCACCCACGAGGGCTCGCGCGCGGTCTCGGCGATGCTCTCGACGGTGTAGGGCTCGGTTCCGGTGAGGGCCTGCAGGATCGTCCGGAGCGTGGCCGCCTTCTCCTTGGCGAGCTCCTCGGGCGTCTTGAACTCGCAGCGAATCTCGATCGCCTTGAAGCGCTTGGCGACGTCTGCGAAGACGCGCTTGGCGGCGTCCTGGCTGTCCGGCCCCGTGACGACGGTGACGACGACGAGGTCCCCTTCGCGGATCTCCGTGCTCACCTCGATGAAGGGCACCTTGCCCTTCTTGAGGGCGTCACGCATCGCTCCGTTGACCCTCGCGCGGGTCTCGCCACTTTCGATCATGCAACAGCATAAGCCGCTTCGAGGCCGGATGTCGCTGACGCGCGACACGCCGGCCGGGTTCGGCATCGAAACCGCCATGGCAACCATCGGATTCATCGGCGCAGGAAACATCGGCAGTCAGGTCGCGCGGCTCTCGATCGCCGCGGGTCACGACGTGGTCCTCAGCAATTCGCGCGGTCCAGAGACGCTGGCGGCCCTGGTCGCCGAGCTCGGCCCCAGGGCGCGCGCCGCCACGGCGGAGGAGGCGGCGAAGGCGGGCGAGCTCGTCGTCGTGTCGATCCCGCTGAAGAACATCGGCTCCGTGCCGGTGGCGCCCCTGGCGGGGAAGGTCGTCATCGACACCAACAACTACTACCCGCAGCGCGACGGCCACATCGCGGAGCTCGATCGCGAGTCGACCACGACCGCGGAGCTCTTGCAGCGGCACCTGCCAAGCTCGAAGGTCGTGAAGGCCTTCAACCACATCTATGCGAAGGAGCTGACGACGCACGGGACGCCGCGCGGCACGCCGAACCGTCGCGCGCTGGTGATCGCGGGCGATGACGCGAAGGCGAAGGAGACCGTGACGGCGCTCCTCGACGCGTTCGGCTTCGACACCGTCGACGCCGGCCCCCTCGCCGAGAGCTGGCGCATCCAGCGCGACACGCCAGGCTACGGCCCCCGCCGCAACGCCGACGAGCTCCGCGCCGATCTCGTCGCCGCCGTCCGCCCCACCGGCAGCGCAGCCTGACCTTCGCTCATCGCTCGCGCCGCGTCGCGGCGGGCGTGACAAGATGCGCCAGATGGCGCACGTCGAGCAGACCGCATGCATCCTGTGCTCTCGCAACTGCGGGATCCGGGTCGAGGTGGACGGGGGACGCATCGGGAGCGTCCGCGGGGACGAGGCGCATCCCGTCTCGAAGGGGTACCTCTGTCAGAAGGCGGCGAGGCTGACGCACTATCAGGACCACGCCGATCGCCTCGAGCGCCCGCTCCGTCGCGAGCCCGACGGGACGTTCGTGCCCGTGTCCTGGGAGACCGCGCTCCGTGAGATCGCCGGGAAGCTCCGGGCGCTCCGCGCCGCGCACGGCGGTGGCGCGTTCGCGTTCTACGGTGGCGGCGGGCAGGGCAATCACCTCGGCGGTGCGTACGGCCGGCAGCTCATGAAGGCGATGAAGAGCCGCTTCGTCTACAACGCGCTCGCGCAGGAGAAGACGGGAGACTTCTGGGTCAACGGGCGCCTCTTCGGCGATCAGCGGTGCCACACCACGGAGGACGTCGAGCACGCGGACTACGTCCTCTTCATCGGCACGAACCCGTTCCAGGCCCATGGCATCCCCAACGCGCGTGACACGCTGAAGGACATCAAGAACAGCGCGTCGCGCACGATGGTCGTGGTCGACCCGCGGCGCACCGAGACCGCGCGGCAGGCGGATATCCACCTCCAGGTCCGGCCCGGCACCGACGCCTTCCTGATGGCGGCGATCCTCGCCGTCATCCTGCGGGAGGATCTCCACGATCGCGCGTTCCTCCGAGCACGCTGCACCGGATTCGCGAGCGTGGAGGCGGCGCTCCGTGCGGTCCCGATCGAGGAGTTCGTGCGCCGGGCCGACGTGCCGCTCGGGGACGTCGAGAAGGTCGCCCGCGGCTTCGCCACCGCGAAGAGCGCCTGCGTGCGGATCGACCTCGGCATTCAGCAGAGCCTCCACAGCACGCTGAACTCGTATCTGGAGAAGCTTCTTTATCTCGTGACTGGCAACTTCGGTAAGCGCGGCGGAAATAACTTCCACTCGCACCTCTTGCCGATCCTCGGTCACAGCGACGAGCGCCGGCCGAAGACGGTCCGCACCGCGCATCACGGGATGTTCCCGATCTCGGGGCTCTATCCGCCGAACATCCTCCCGAGCGAGATCGAGCACGACGGCGAGGACCGCCTGCGCGCGCTCTGGGTCGACAGCGCGAATCCCGCGCTGACCGGCGCCGACACGCAGGCCTACGAGCGCGCGCTCCGCAAGCTCGATTTGCTCGTCGTCGTCGATGTCGCGATGACGGAGACGGCGCGCCTCGCGCATTACGTGCTCCCGGCCGCGTCGCAGTTCGAGAAGTGGGAATGCACGGGCTTCAATCTCGAGTTCCCCGATAATGCCTTTCAGCTCCGCCATCCGCTCTTCCCACCGCGCGGGGAGTCGCTCCCCGAGCCGGAGATCTACACGCGGCTCCTCGTGGCGATGGGCGCGATCCCGGACCGATTCCCGGTGCTCGAACGCATCGCGCAGCGCGAGCCGGCGGTGACCCGGCACGCGGCCTTCCTCGCCGCGCTCGGCGCGACCTTCGCCGCGCGCCGCCGGTGGGCGCCGTTCGCGGCTTCGATCTTGTATCGGACCCTCGGCGCGACGCTGACCACGGCGCGCGCGCAGCCCGGGCTCGTGTCGCCCGCCGCTGCGGCGCCGCTCCTCGCGCTCGCGCTCGGCGTGGCCGCGAAGCATCCGCGCGCGGTGCGGGCGGCGGGGCACCACGGAAACCGGCTCTCGCTGGGCGTGAACCTCTTCTGGGCGATCCTCGATCGACCGGAGGGGGCCGTCTTCACGCGTCACCGCTACGAGGACACGTGGTCGTTCCTCGCGCACGCCGATGGGCGCGTTCACCTCGACATTCCCGAGATGCTCGCTGCGCTGCGTGCCCTCTCCGATGAGCCGCGGCCCACGCACGACCTCGTCCTCATGGCGGGCGAGCGTCGTTCGTACAACGCCAACCAGATCTATCGCGACCCCGCCTGGCGGCGCGTCGACCGCGAGGGCGCCATGCGCATGCACCCGGACGACGCGAAGGCCCGCGGCCTCACGGACGGCGCGCGCGCGACATGCACCTCCGAGCGAGGCGAGATCGAGGTCACGATCGAGATCGACGACTCCGTCCGCACCGGCATGGTGACGCTCCCGCACGGCTACGGCATGCGGTATCGCGACGGCGCACCCGACGGCCCGGAGCTCAACCGGCTGACGGCGAGCGAGCATTGCGATCCGCTCGCCCGCACGCCGCTCCACAAGTTCGTACCCGTGAGCGTAAGCCCCGCCCCGCGGCCCTCGCAGACGAATTCGTCCGTCGAGCCGCGTTGAATCGGATATCTCTGATCGCGCAAATGCGATCCGGCACGGCGCGACTGACGGCAGGTTGACGGGGAACGACGAAGAGCCAGAGCGCGACCTGCTCGACTTCGACGACCTCACCGGAGTCGAGCGCTGGCAGATTCGATTCGTGCGGAGGACGTTCGCGCCCGGGCCGCTCAATCGCGCCATCCGGATATTGCAGCGGCAGTTCTCGGCGAACTGGGTCGATGTCTCGACGCGCAACCTCCTCCACGTGCGCGGCGCCGAGCGACTGCCCGCGTTCGGGCGGGACGCGAGCACGATCCTCATCGCCAATCACCGCAGCTTCTTCGACCTGTTCGTCGTCTCGTCCGTGCTCCTGAAGCGCGGCTGCGAGCAGAGGCTGCTCTTTCCGGTTCGCACCAAGTTCTTTTACGACTCTCCGCTCGGCCTCGCGGTGAACGGCGCGATGAGCATCTTCGCGATGTATCCGCCGCTCTTTCGGGATCGCGATCGCGTCGGGCTCAATCGCGCGAGCGTGGGCGAGCTCGTCCGGCTCCTCCGGGCCGGCGGCGCGCTCGTCGGGCTTCACCCGGAGGGCACCCGCAATCGCGGCGATGATCCCTATACGTTCCTGCCCGCTCGCCCAGGCGCGGGGCGCATCATCCACGCGACACGCGGCAGCAACACGACCGTGGTCCCGGTCTTCGTCAACGGGCTCGGCAACGACCTCGCGCGGCAGGTCGCCGGCAATTACCTGAAGACCGGCGGCCCGATCACGATCGTGTTCGGCCACCCCATCGACTTCGGCGCCCTGCTCTCGGAGCCGGCGAGCCCCGACCTCGACCAGCGCCTCTCCGAGCACGCGCTCGCAGCGGTGCACGCGCTCGGCGCGGAAGAGCGCGAGCTCCGCGCGAGCTTGCGAACTTCGACCGTACGCGTATAGCGAGGGGATGACCCGCGCCGCCATCAAGCACGCCGAGGACGCGCTCCGCTCGGCCATCCTCGCCGCCGACGTGGAAGCGCTCGACCGCCTCATCGACGACGAGCTCGTCTTCCTCGGTCCGACCGGGACCCTCGCCACGAAGGCGGAGGATCTCGAGAGCTACCGCTCGGCGGCGCAGCGCGTCACCGCGCACCACCCACGCGATCTCGAGATCACGCTCTTCGGAGAAGACACCGCGGTCGCGACGCTGGTCGTCGCGCTCGAGGGCGAGTTTCGCGGCCGCCGCATCGCCGGCGACTACCGCTACCTCCGGACCTGGCGCCGCGGCCATGACGGGAGGTGGAGGATCATCGCGGGCGCGGTCGTGGGTGAGCCCGACGCGTGAGGTTGCGCGCTCGGGAGATATGGTTACTGATACTTTATCTTGCTGACGTTCGTTCCTTACCGCGAAATCGAGCCCACCTGGCCCAGGGAGGGCCGCGCCATCCTCTCGTCCTGGGACGAGTCGACCGTCGTCGTCTACCAGGCGTATCGCGCCTCGATCGGTCGCTTCGCGGCCGAGCACGGCTACTTCGGCGGCGACTTCTCGCTGAACCGCATGAGCTGGGTGAAGCCGAACTTCCTCTGGATGATGTATCGCTCGGGCTGGGGGACGAAGCCGGATCAGGAGGTCATCCTCGCGGTGCGCCTGAAGCGCGCCGCGTTCGACGAGATCCTCGCCGCGGCGGTGCCCTCTTCGTGGGATCGCGACCGTTACGTGGATCGCGCCGCGTGGCAGGACGCGGTGGCGGCGTCGGACGTCCGCCTGCAGTGGGATCCCGATCACGCACCGTCGGGCGCGCCGCTCGAGCGCCGCGCCATCCAGCTCGGCCTCCGCGGCTCGTTCCTCGCTCGTTACGCGCGCGAGTGGATCGTGGGCATCGAGGACATCTCGCCCATCGTTGCGCGCGAGCGCGCGAACATCGGCACCGCCGACCTCCTCGTCCCCGCGGAGCGGGTCTATCCGTCCTCGGCGGTCGGGTAGGCTCCCGGCGATCGAGCCTCAACGCCCGATGGGGATCGGGGGAAGCGTCGGATCCTGAAGCGCGGGGATGCCGGCGTCGGGGAAGAGTCGCTTCCAGCGCTCGCGCATCGCCGCGTCCTCCTGCTTCCGCCTGTCTGCTTGCTCGGCGTCCTCGAGGACGCGCTCCTTCCACTGCGGTGTCTCCTCGCCGGCGACGCAGAAGCGATATCCGACGGGCTCGAGGGCGCCGTTCTCGAGCTTGGCGACGAGGCCGTAGAGGAGGTTCTGGCGCAGCGCGATCACGCGACGCTGGCCGTACGTCTCGACCTTGCCCGCGAAGAACGACGCCTCGACGGGCGCGTGGACGATGCAGCTCGCGCTCTCGCGAGCGCACGAGGGGCTCTCGTCGACGCAGAACTGATGCGGTCCGGTGTGGAAGTACGTCGGCCCTTCCTCGATGATGGCCAGACGCAGGTCGGCGGCGGGAGCGCGGTCGATGCTCGCGGCGAGCGGCGTCCCGTACCAGACGACGGCGAAGGGCACCGGGAGGAGCGCGAGCGATCCGAGGAGCGGAAAGCCGAGGCCGCGCGTCTCACCGATCGCGGCGGCCTGCGCGCGGACCTCCTCCTCGAGCCCGGCCGCGTCGTCCTGCTGCGCCTTCGCGGTCGCGGACGGATCCACGACGTTGTCGGACGCGCAGAACGAGCACCGGACGACGCCGTTGCCGGACACGGCCGCGCCGCAGACGCGGCACGCGCTCGGATCGCCAGCGCGCAGCGGAGGCAGCGCACGGGCGATCCGACGGAGCTTCCGCCCGGAGCGCAGGAGCGCGACGAGGGTCGGGAGGCTGATCAGCAGCGTCACGATCGCGGCCATGGTCGGGAGCACGGCGCGGTCCGCCTTCAGCGCGCCGTGGATCGGCATCGTCTGGCAGCCGCGCGTGAGCAGGGCCGAGCCCGCGGCGACGGCGAGCGTGACGAGAAGGTAGCCGACGAGGGTGGTGAACGCGGAGCTCGCGACCGTGCGGCGGAGCCCGCTGAACTGACGCTCTCGCTCACTGACCTCGGAGAGCACCCGGAAGGCGGCGCGGATGCGCGCGGCGACCGGCTCGGGAACGCGGCTCTCGTTCTTGCAGTGGGCGCACGAGATCGCGGGCGCCTCCGCGAGCCGGATCCGGCAAGGCGCTCCGCACGCGGGGCAGGCGAGCGAGAGCACGGCCGGATGCTCGCCCGAAGTCGCGCTCGGTTCCATTCACGGCGGGAGCGTGCCGGTATCTATCCCTGTAGTGCTGGCGCCCCTCGACCGAAGATTGATCTCGGTCCGCGCCGGTCTTCGGATACGTTCGTTGGTGCTTGAACACTCCCACTGCTCGCGGCGCGGCTACCACCACCACCACGACCGGCCCCACGACGCTGGTCGAGGACGGAACGAAGATCAAAGGCTCGCTCTCGTCGAGCGTCCCGGTCGTCGTGCATGGCACGGTCGATGGTGACATCGAGAGCCCCGCCATGACCGTCAGCGCGACCGGCTCGGTCTCCGGCATGGTCGTGACGAGCACGCTCCAGAGCGTGGGCAAGATCGCCGGCGACTTCGACGTCGAGCACGCGACCGTCGCGGGGGTCGTCGCGGTGAAGACCGTGATCCGCGCCCAGGGCATGGACCTGAAGCTCGAGGCGAAGGAGCCGAACAAGAAGATCGAGCTCCGCTTCGGCGGCGCCGACAAGAAGTAAGCGCGGATCTCCGAGATCCGATCCGCTGGCGGCCCCAGGCTCGCGCGTGAGCCATGAGCCGGCATGATATGATCTAACGATATCGAAGGGTTGTGCGCAGGTACCGATGGTACCCACATTGCACCACGTTGGTGCACCATGAGCCGCAACTACTTCTTCCTCCTCGCTCCCGCCCTCCTGCTCGCTGCGTGTGCGGCCAACCTCCACGAGGACACCGAAGCGAGCGACGGCGCTCTCCACCAGACGGTCGGCCGCGAGCGCGCGTGCGCGGCGGTGAACGCGTATGAGGAGGCGAAGCTCGAAGACTTCGACGTCCCCTCGCGCTCGGACCTCCCCGCCAAGGTCGCGTCGCTCAGCGAGGATGATATCTCGCACTTCACCGTGAGCGGCGTGGGCGACGTCTTCGTCGTCGACATCGATGACTCCACGACCGCGCTCTACAACCGAAGTGGGAAGCTGCTCGCGCAGGGCACGCCGAGCACCGGCGCATGGTCGACCGGCACCGGCCCGCTCAGCTGTGGCAGCAGCGGAGCGATCGACGCAGGGACGGAGGCCGGGTACTGGAGCTCGTCTTCGTCCAGCAGCGGCTGGTGGGGCGGGGACGACGCGGGCGACGGCGGTTCACCGTGGATCCCCACCGAGCCCGAGCCCATCGACGGGTCCGACGCCGGTGACGGCGGCTGATCGATCCCGCCGGCACATCTCGTCTCGTCGGCGACCGAGCGGCTGAGTCTTTCCCCTCGGACTCTTCGGCCCTACACCATGCGATCGGAGAGCTCATGAAGGGATCCGACCTGTTCGTGGCGGCGCTCGAGAACGAGGGCGTCGATCGCATCTTTGGAATTCCCGGCGAGGAGAACCTCGACTTCGTCGAGTCGCTGCGGAGATCGAAGATCGAGCTCGTGCTCACCCGGCACGAGCAGGCGGCTGCCTTCATGGCCGCGACCTACGGGCGCCTCACGGGAAAGCCCGGCGTGTGCATCACCACGCTCGGTCCGGGCGCGCTGAACCTGACCACCGGTGCGGCATACGCGCTGCTCGGCGCGATGCCGATGATCATGATCACGGGCCAGAAAGGGATCCTCTCGTCGCGACAAGCGCGCTTCCAGATCGTCGACATCGTGTCGGCCATGAAGCCGCTCACGAAGCTGTCGCGCCAGATCGTCTCCGCCCGGATGATCCCCACCCTGGTCCGCGAGGCCTTCCGGATCGCGGAGGAGGAGCGACCAGGCCCGGTGCACCTCGAGCTCCCGGAGGACATCGCCGCCGAGGAGTGCGAGTCGATCCCGCTGGTCCCACCGCATCCGCAGGAGCTCCCGGTCGCGAACGCGACGGCGCTCGACCGGGCCGCCTCGCTCATCACGAAGGCGGAGCGTCCGCTCATCATGCTGGGCGCCGCCGCGTCGCGTCCGCGGTCGACGTCCGAGCTCGCGCAGTTCGTCCTGCGCACGAAGATCCCCTTCTTCACGACCCAGATGGGGAAGGGCACCGTCCCGGGCGGCACCGACCTCTACATGGGGACCGCCGCGCTGTCGGAGCGCGACTACGTGCACGCCGCGATCGACCAGGCGGATCTCATCGTGACGATCGGCCACGACACGATCGAGAAGCCGCCGTTCATCATGAGCGCGCGCGGCCCGAAGGTGATCCACGTCGGCTATCAGCCGGCCACGGTGGAGCAGGTCTATTTCCCGCAGGTCGAGGTGATCGGCGATATCGGACCATCCCTGCATCTGCTCGCCGATCGCATCGAAGGGAAGATCCCGAACGCGCAGGCGCTGCTGCCGCTGCGCGCGGGAATTCTTGGTCGGGCAGCGGAGCGAGCGGAGGAGGCACGCTTCTCACCCCGGCGGATCATCCACGATATCCGCGCCGTGATGCCGCCGGATGGGATCCTGGCGCTCGATAATGGCATGTACAAGATCTGGTTCGCGCGCACGTACCGCACGCGAATGGCCAATACGCTCCTCCTCGACAACGCCCTCGCCACGATGGGCGCCGGCCTTCCGTCCGCGATGATGGCGGCCATGCTCCATCCGAAGCGCCGTGTGATGGCGGTGTGCGGCGACGGCGGATTCATGATGAACAGCCAGGAGCTCGAGACGGCGGTGCGCTCGAAGCTCGATCTGGTGGTGCTCATCCTCGAGGACGGCGCGTACGGCATGATTCGCTGGAAGCAGTCGCTCGATGCCTTTCCGGATTTCGGAATGACCTTCGGGAATCCCGACTTCGTGAAGTATGCGGAGTCCTACGGCGCGAAGGGCTCACGCATCGGCGATATCGCCTCGCTCCGGCCGACGCTGGAGAAGGCATTCACGGACGGCGGCGTGCACGTCGTCACCGTTCCCATCGAGTATTCGGAGAGTCCGTGATGGCCAGTTCCATTCGAGTCGTTCAGGCCTTCGACCGCGCCGAGATCGAGACGATCGCCGCCGACGACGCGGCCGCGCTGGAGAAGAAGCTCGTGGCCGCGGCGGCGGCCCACCGCGACCGCGACGCCTGGCCGAAGGCCCATCAGCGCACCGCGATCCTGCATCGCGCCGCGGATCTCCTCGCCGCCCAGCGCGACCGCTTCGCGCTGCTCATCGCGCGCGAAGGCGGCAAGCCGCTCACGGACGCGCTCGTCGAGGTGACGCGTGCCGTCGATGGCCTTCGCAACGCGGCCGACGAGCTTCGTAACTTCGCCGGTCGCGAGATCCCGATGGGGCTCACCGCGGCGAGCGAGGGGCGCTGGGCGTTCACCACGAGGGAGCCGATCGGCGTCGTGGCCGCGATCTCGGCGTTCAATCACCCGCTGAACCTCATCGTTCATCAGGTGGCGCCCGCCGTCGCGGTGGGCACGCCCGTGATCGTCAAGCCGGCGCCGGTGACGCCGCTCTCCTGCCTGGCGTTCGTCGCCCTCCTCCGGGAAGCGGGGCTCGAGGAGCGCTGGTGCCAGACCTTCATCACGGAGGACAACGCGCTCGCGGAGAAGCTCGTGACGGACGCGCGCGTGGCGTTCCTCAGCTTCATCGGCTCCGCCAAGGTGGGCTGGTATCTCCGCTCGAAGCTCGCGCCGGGCGCCCGCTGCGCCCTCGAGCACGGCGGTGCGGCGCCGGTCATCGTCGACCGTAGCGCCGACGTCGAGCGCATCGTCGAGCCGATCGTCAAGGGAAGCTACTACCATGCGGGGCAGGTCTGTGTGTCGGTGCAGCGCGTGTTCGTGCATGCGGATCGCTTCGAGGCGTTCGTCGCGCGATTCGCGGAGCGCGTCGAGGCGCTCCGCGTCGGCGATCCGACGCTCGCCAGCACGGAGGTGGGCCCCCTCATCCTGCCGCGCGAGGCGGAGCGAGTCACGAGCTGGATCGATGAGTCAAAGACCAAGCCGCTCGGCGGGGGCCGCATCTCGGAGACCACGCTGAGGCCGGCCGTGCTCGTGAATCCGCCGCTCGACGCGAGGGTCTCGCGCCTCGAGGTCTTCGGTCCCGTCGCGTGTGTGTACCGCTACGACGATATCGATCGCGCGATCGAGATCGCGAACTCACTGCCGTACGCGTTCCAGGCCAGCGTCTTCTCCTCCGAGATCGGCCCGGCGATGCGCGCCGCGGAGCGCCTCGATGCCTCGGCGGTGATGGTGAACGATCACACCGCCTTCCGCACCGACTGGATGCCCTTCGCGGGCCGCCGGGAGTCGGGCTATGGCACGGGCGGAATTCCGTATTCGATGCGGGACATGTCCCACGAGAAGATGATCGTGATTCGTCGCTGATCGCTATTCCGCGACGAGGCGAATGTGCGCTGCACGGAGAATGGCGGGGCGAGGGGAGTACGCAATCGCTCGCTCGATGACGTTGCGGAGCTCGCGTACGTTGCCGGGCCACGCGTGCGCCTGGAGCTTGGCCATCGCGTCGGGGGCGATGACCGGCGGGTCGCCCTTCGACAGCTGCTCGAGGAAGCGCCGAGCGAGCGGCGCGATGTCCTCGCGTCGGTCGCGGAGCGGCGGGATGCGCAGCGCGATGACCTGCAGGCGATAATAGAGATCCTCGCGGAAGCGGCGATCGCGCACCATCGCCCCGAGATCACGATGCGTGGCGGCGATGACGCGGACGTCGACGATGCGCGGCCGATCGACGCCGAGCGGGAAGATCTCGCCGTTCTCCAGGAAGCGCAGGAGCTTCGGCTGTACGTCGAGCGGGAGCTCGCCGATCTCGTCGAGGAAGATCGTACCGCCATCGGCGCTGCCGAGGACGCCCGGATGGTCGCGTGTCGCTCCCGTGAAGGCGCCGCGGCGATAACCGAAGAGCTGCCCTTCGAAGAGCTCACGTGGGACGGCGGCGCAGTTGAAGGGGAGATACGGGCCCGCCGCGCGTGTCGAGAGATCGTGCAGCGCCCGTGCGACGACCTCCTTGCCGGCGCCGGACTCGCCCTGGATGACGACCGTCGCGCGTGAAGCGGCGAGGCGCTTCACCTCGTCACGGACCGCGCGCATCGACGCCGAGGCGGCCACGAAGCCGGGCAGGCTCGCGTCGTCGTCGCCGGCCGGCCGGGGTGCGTCCTCGCCGCGTAGCGCCGCGAGCTCGAACGCGAGACCGGCGGTGGTGCTCAGCACGGTGAGGATGGCGCGCGAGCGCGCGTCGAGCGGCGCCGGTGCGCCGAGCTGAAACGTGCGGCCCGCGCCGTCGCCGAACTCGAAGCCTTCGAAGCCGGCCGGAGGCTGCTCGGCCTCCACGAGCTCGACTCCAGTCGTGCCGAGCATGTCGTTCGCGATGGCGACGAGCTCCCGCGCGAGCTGCCGCTGCTCCGCGCCGCGCACCGCGAGACGCTGCAGCGGTCCGACGAGCCGCTCGATCGCGTCGGCTCGCGCGCCGGCCGCCTCTCCGCTCCGCCGCGGGACGAAGCGACGAAGGCCGGCCTCGATGGAGCCTGGCACCTTCAGGCCGAGGCGCGCCACGAGGGCACGCGCGTCCTCGAGCATGGCCTCGCCGTTCGCGTCCCCGAAGCCCTTTGCGATCGCGGCCAGGAGGTAGCGCGCCATCGCGGCGTCTGCCGCGTCGCCGCCCGCTTCGAGCGTGCCGATCACCGACTCCATCGAACGTCTCGCCTCGCGCCACTCGCCGTAGGCGGCCACGATCGCTCCCTCCACGCGCCGGAGCTGGGCCGACGCCCACGGCGACGGCACGCGATCGAGGAAGCGACGTGCACGGCGGAGGGCGCCCCGCGCCTCCTCCTCGCCGCGCGCGAGGAGGTACGCGTTGGCGCTGTAGATCAGGCATTCACGCACGAGAAAGGTCCAGCCGCGCGCCTCGGTGGTGACGAGCTCGAAGGCCTCGAGCGTGCGCTCCGGATCCCTCGACGCGGCGAAGAGCGCGACCGCGTCGACGAAGCGAGCATGGACGTGCAGCACGGCGCGGAACGCCGGCGCCTCGCACGCGCGAAGCGATCGTGCGAGCTGCTCGATCTCGGCAGAGCGGCCGGTCAGCATGTAGACACGCGCGAGGGTCGTGACCGCCATGATCGGCGGCAGTCCGGTCGCCCCGGTGAACGTGTCGAGCTCCGCGAGCGCGGCGAGCGCCTCTTCGGGGCGTCCCGCGCGGAAGAGGGCTTCGCCGAGCGCTCGCGCGGCGAAGAGGAGGTGCACTCCCGGAGACGCATTCGCGGCGCGTGCGATCTCGAGCGACCGTCGCGCGCTATGGATCGCGCTCTCGACGTCACCCAGCTCGTCGAGCGTGCGAATGGCGGAGAGCGCATGAACGCGCGCGAGGAGCAGCGAATAACCGCTCGCCTCTGCGCCCGCCGCCACCTCCTCGCGCAGGCGCGCCGCGAGCGAATGCTGGCCGATGGACGTCGCGCGCACCGATCTCGCCTCCGCGTCGTGAAGCGCGAGCAGGGGAGGGAGCTCGGACCAGTCGACGCGATCACGTCGCGCGAACGCGCGGGCGAGCAGCTCCTCGTCTGCGAGCATCTGCGCCACGAGATTCGTGGCGAACCACGCCAGGAACGAGACCCCGGCGTCGCCGTGTGCGAGCTCCTCGGCACGGGCGGCGTAGGCATGCACGCGTCCCGCGTCGAACAGCGTCGCGTCGGGCAGCGAGTGGGCGAGGGCGGCGACGGCGTGGACGAGCGCCGCGCTCGCGTCGACGAGGCGCCCCTGCTCGGCATCGACGAGGGGCCCTGCGATCGCCGTGAGCGCGCTCTGCGCGTCGGAGCGGAGGAGGACATCGTGCAGCGCGAGCCCCGCCGCCGCGATCGCGCGCGCGTCGATGGACGCGCTGCGCGCGCTCGTCACGACGCGGAGCAGGTCCGCGCGTCCCATGCTCGCGGCGCCGCGCATGATCCGCTCGACGCCGACGAGCGCATCGGCGACGTCCTCCGCGATCGCGGGCGCCGTGGGAGCGGCCGGCCGGCCCGCGAGGCGATCGAGCCGCTCGAGCACCGCGCCGCGAGGCCGTCGCGACTCTTTCGCGTCGTCGGGGAGCTCCCATCGGTAGATCGTGTTTGGTGTCACGCCGACCTGCCGCGCAAAGGCGGCGCGGCTCGCCTCTCCTCTCAGAGCGCGGACCGCCTGGGGGCTCCAGGTGGATGACATGGATGACTTCCGAAAGTATAACCGACCCTCCGCACTGGCATACATCCGTTCCCCGAGTGAGCCATAACCTGCTGAAATGACAGGACGGCTTACCCGATGCTTTGGGAGCGAGGCATGTCAGCGATCACTCATCCGCTCGAGCTTCCCGGCGAAGCTCCAGCCGCGCACGCGACGACTCGCCCGCGCGCGAAGATCCTCCTCGCGGCCCTCATCGGTGCCGCCGCCATCGCCGGTGTCAGCTCGTACGCCCTCTCGCGGGACACCGAGACGACGGACGACGCGCAGGTCGAAGGCCACGTGTCGAACGTCAGCTCGCGCGTTGCCGGTCAGGTGAAGCGCGTCCTCATCAAGGACAACCAGCAGGTGAAGGCAGGCGACGTCCTCGTCGAGCTCGACGACCGCGACTACGCCGCGCGTCTCGCCGCGGCGAAGGCCGACGTCGCGGCCGCGAACGCCGCGCTCCGCACCGCGGAGACGCAGCTTCGGGTCACGAAGAAGTCCGGCGACTCGAACCTCGTCGTCGCGAGGGGCGGCCTCTCGCAGGCGGTCGCCGGTGACGCATCGACGCGCGCCAGCATCGCGCAGGCTCGCGCGGACATCGACGCGGCGAGCACGCGACGTGACCTCGCGAAGCTGGAGCTCGACCGCTCGAGCAAGCTCGTCGCGAGCGGCGCGATCGCGCGCGCCGACCTCGACAACAAGCAAGCGCTGTTCGACCAGGTGGACGCCGCCTACACGGTCGCGAAGGCGCGCCTCGACGCGGCGAACGCGAACATCGGCAGCACGGCGGGCGCGATCCAGGCGGCGCAGGGCCGGCTCAGCGCGGCCGAGATCGCGCCGGATCAGAGCGAAGCGGCCGCGGCGCAGGTCGATCTCGCGAAGGCGCGCCTCGAGCAAGCACAGGCCGCGCTCGTCCAGGCGGAGCTCAACGAGTCCTACACGCAGATCCGCGCAGAGACCTCCGGCCTGGTCGCGCGGCGCTCCGTCGAGATCGGTCAGACCGTCTCGCCGGATCGCGCGCTCATGGCGATCGTGCCGCTCGACGACACGTGGGTCGTCTCGAACTTCAAGGAAGACCAGCTCGCTCACATGCAGCCAGGACAGCGCGCGGAGGTCTCGATCGACGCGTATCCGGGGGTGAAGTTCCACGGGCACATCGAGAGCCTCGCCGCGGGCACCGGCTCGCGCTTCGCACTGCTCCCGCCCGACAACGCCTCCGGCAACTTCACGAAGGTGGTGCAGCGCGTGCCCGTCCTCGTCCGTCTCGACGACGCGGACCAGAGCACGTTGCGACCCGGCATGAGCGCCAAGGTCACCGTCTCGACTCGCTGAGGACGCCATGGATCGAACGAACGTCATCACGGGCTCGAAGGCCGGCATCACCGCCGTCGCGATGGCGGCTGCGCTCATGGCGATGATCGACATCACGATCGTCAACGTCAGCCTGACCGATATCCGCGCGACGTTCGGGACGCCGATCGATCAGATCGGCTGGGTCTCGACCGGCTACATGATGGCGAACATCGTCGTCATTCCGCTGACCGGTTGGTTCCAGCGCCGGTTCGGCTTTCGACGCTACTTCATGGCCTCGATTGCCCTCTTCACGATCGCGAGCGCGCTCTGCGGTCTCGCCTGGAGCCTCCCCGCGCTGGTGCTCTTCCGCGTGCTCCAGGGCCTCGGCGGCGGCGCGATCATCCCGACGGCCCAGACGATCCTCCTCCTTCGCTATCCGAAGTCGGAGCACGGCATGGCGTCTGGGCTCTTCGGTCTCGCCGCGATCACGGGCCCGCTCCTCGGACCGAGCATCGGGGGTTGGCTCATCGAGATCTCGAACTGGCACTGGATCTTCCTCGTCAACGTTCCGGTCGGCATCCTCGCCGTGGTCCTCGTGCTCCGCTTCGTCGAGCAACCGCACTTCACGCCCCCGGTCGGTGAAGAGAAGAACATCGATCTCTTCGGCCTCGGGCTCCTCGTCGTCGGCATGCCGGCGCTGCAGTACGTGCTCGAAGAGGGCAATCGCGAGGGCTGGCTCGAGAGCCGCACCATCGTCGTGCTCGCCGCGGTCGCGGCCATCTCGCTCGTGACGTTCGTGGTGCACGAGCTCGAGACGAAGCGACCCATCATGGACCTGCGCGTATTTGCCAATCGCAGCTACTCCGCCGGCACCGGCCTCAATTTCCTCACCGGCTTTGCCCTGTTCGGCGGCAGTTACCTGTTCTCGCTCTTCGGCGGCGCCGTCATTCATTATACAGCGCTCGATCTCGGCTCCGTCTTTCTCGTCTCGGGCACCGTCTCCGTCGTGCTGATGCCGCTCATGGGCAAGCTCACGCCGAAGGTCGACGGTCGCTATCTCCTCTTCATCGGCGTCGCGATCGTCGCGTCGAGCCAGCTCGTCGCCTCGCGCCTGACCGCCGAGGCGGGCTACTGGGACCTGGTCGCGCCGAACATGATCCGGAGCTTCGGCCTCGCGTTCATCTTCATCCCGGTCACGGTGATGGCCCTCTCCGACCTCTCCGACGCGCAGCGCGGTAACGCGACCGGTCTCTTCAACCTCACCCGCGAGCTCGGCGGCTCGATCGGCACCGCGATGATGGGCATGGTCGTCACCGACGGCGCGAAGCGAAACGCGAGCTACCTCTCGGAGCACGTCACGCCGTACAGCGCGATCGCGTCCGAGCAGATGCGCGCGATGTCCGCGACGAAGAGCGGCGTCGCGGAGACGCTCATGAGCATGCGCATCAGCCAGCAGGCGATGGTGCTCAGCTTCGAGCATGGCTTTCAGCTCGTCGCGGTGGCGATCGCGCTCGGCGCGGGCCTCGTGCTCCTCCTCAAGCGGCCGAAGCCGGGCGTCGAGATCAGCGGCGCGCACTGATATCATCGCCGCCGCGATGAGCTACCGGACCAAGCGACCCCGTTTGCGCAGCATTCTCACCTTCGGGGTCGGCGCGACCCTCGCCATAACCCAGCTCGGCGCGGGCTGCGTGCCGCCCGGGAGATATCGTCGCTGCACGGCACCGGACGGCGCGGTCATCGAAGACGGCGGCGAGTGCGTCGAGTCTCCGGGCACCGGCGCCGACGGCGGTGTCCGCGACGGCGGCGGCGGCGACGCGAAGTGAGACAGGACTTCGTTCTCGATTGGCTCGGCGGCGCGGCCGCGAAGCGATTCCGGCAGGTCCGTCCCGAGGAGGACCTGCCGTGGGACACGTTTCGTCCCTCGGACTACGACGAACGCGTCATCACCGACGCGCGGGCTTGGTGGACGGAGCTCGCCGCGAACGAGCTCGCGGCCGTCGTCCAGTTCTCGAGCGTCCTCTCCGCCCTGGCATGCTCGCAGGCTCCGCTCGATCTCGTCGGCATGACGAGCGACTTTCTCGCGGACGAATGCGCCCACGTGGAGCTCGGCGCTCGCGCTGCGATGGCCCTCGGCGGCGCCGCTCCCCGCACCGTCGATTTCGAGGACGCCGTCGCCACCATGCCGCCGGGCCTGACCCCGGCGCAATGGGCCGCCGAGCGCGTGATCCGCGTGAGCTGCGTGGCCGAGGTGCTCGCGGAGGCGGCCGCCGCACGCACGTACGCCGCGTGCACCGAGCCCCTCCCGCGCGCGCTCTACGCCAGCATCCTGCGGGACGAGGTCTACCACAAACAACTAGGTGCGCTTTACATCGAATACGCCTACGAGACCTGGGACGCCGCCGAGCGCGCGCGCCTCGCCCGGGTCGTCGCCGACGAGCTCTTCAGGTTCCGCAACCTGTGGTGCGGGGGACCTCTCGAGCCGGTCGGCCCGACGATCCCCGAGCACCAGCTCGGCTTCCTCAAGCCTGGCGAGCTCGGCGGCGTCGCGCTGGACGCCGCCCTCAAAAAGATCGTCGAGCCGCTCGCGGAGATCGACATCGTCCTCAGCGACGCGGAGCTCGAACGCGTGTTCGGCGCCGACGTCTCGCGCGTCTAGCCCATCACCTTGCGGACGCGCCATCTCGCGATCGACGCCGTGATTTCGGCGATCAGGTGATGGCGCAAATATCCGCTCTCCGCGGAGCCAATCTCGGATCACTGGATCGGCGGCGGGGCTTGGCCACGAATTTACTAGGGTATGCGCGGCCGCCAGGCCGGTATGCCGGTTGCTTCACGCCGGCGCTACATGCGAATCACGGCATCGGTCCTGGCCTTCATCGGATTTCAGTTTCTGATCGCTTGTGGGGGTGAAGTCGAGCGCTCGCCGTCGGCCGCCCCGCCGCTGGAGGTGGCCCCAGCCCCGGCGGTTCCACCGGAGTCCCCGTCAGTCGCCGTGCCGCCCGCGCCCATCGTCGCAGAGGCAGCGCCGAGAACGGATCTCCATGGGGCCGATCCGGAGGCGGAGGCGATCTGCGCCGAGAATGCGAAGCGAGCCCCGGCCGGGACGTACACCGCGGACCCGGTCCTCGAGATCGCCGGCGCGCTCGACGTGGCGGCGGTGCCTCGGGGAAATGACGGGACCGAGCTCCAGCTCTTCTTTCAGTTTCCGAGCGTCATCGGAGATGGCCCGAGCCCCGGACAGCGCATCCGCGCCGACTGGTACCACACGATGTCGCTGTGGGTGGACGCGCGCCCGGGAGATGCCTTCGCGGTGGGCACGACGACGGGACACTTCGTCAACGAGCGGCTCTGGGACTGGCAGTGCTCGAACCTTCCCATCGGCTTCGGTGGCGCCTTCTCCACGGACGGGAGCGACACGGCGAACGTCGTGATCACGTCCCGCACCGCGACCATGCTCGAAGCGTCCCTCGAGATCACGAGTCGCGTCGACGGCAGCGTCTCCCACCTCGCGTTTCGCGCGCCCATCGTGAACGTGAATCCGTTCGTCGAGTCGCGCGTTTGCTGCCTGGCGCAGCGCTGAGCTTCAGGAGAGGAGCTCGACATAGCCGTTCGTCCCGTGCACGCGGATCCGCTGCCCATCGCGGATGAGCCGCGTGGCGTTCTCGACGCCGACGACCGCGGGCAAGCCATACTCGCGTGCGATCACCGCGCCGTGGGTCATCGCGCCGCCGACCTCGGTCACGAGCCCGGCGATCGCGACGAAGAGGGGAGTCCACCCGGGGTCGGTGGCGGTCGTGATGAGGATGTCACCGGGCTCGAGACGAGCGTCGGCCATGACGGCGATGACGCGCGCGCGGCCCTCGACGACGCCGGTGGAGACCGGCAGCCCGGCGAGCGCGCCCGCCGGGACATCCGTGCGCCGGTGCGCGCTGGCGACCGTCTCTCCATCGGACGTGAGCACGCGCGGCGGCCGGAGCGCCTGGTTCGACCGGAAGGTCTCCTTGCGCTGACGGATGAGACTCGGGGCCGCCCGGCCCGTGCGCGCGACCTCGTGGAGCTCCTGGAAGGTAAGGAAGAACACGTCTTCCTCGTCGCGAACGACGTTCGTGCGAACGAGCCGCTTCGCCTCCGCCAGGAGCGCCTTCTTGTAAATGAAGTAGCGGCAGACGAGGCCATACTTTGGATATTCGCGATAGCCGATGAACGTCCGGACGCGGTCGATCATCTGTCTCGTCTCTGCCGCCTTCGCCTCCCCGTCCGGCAGGGCACGCAGGCGCGCCAGGACCTCCGCTTCCTTCTTCGCCGCCTCCGTCCGGCCCGCCTCGAAGCGGCGCTTCCCCTCGCCGGGCGCCGAGCTCTCGACATGACCGAGGATGATGGGGAGGAGCGTCGACGGTCGCTCGCTCCACCGGGGCCTCGTGATGTCGATCTCACCCGCGCAGCGCATCCCGTAGCGATCGAGAAAGGCCCTCATCGCGTCGCACGCCTCGCGCCCGCCATCGAGCTCCGGCAGCGCCTCCAGAAAATGGTCGTGCGTCGTCTGCCGCAGGCGCGCCACCACCGCGGGACAAGGTCGAATCACGTCCGCGACGTCGAGGAGCGCGAGGCCCATCTCCGAAGTCACGTTGCCGGGCGCGGATTTCGTGAGCGTGTCCGCGGCGCCCCTCTCTCCCAGCCACGTCTGGAGGTTGGCGTCGAGCCACCAGCTCGCTTCCATCGCGGTCATGAACACCTGATGACCGCGAGGATCGGCGAGGACCCGCTTCAGCTCCGGGAGATCGGCCAGGATGAAGTCGAACAATGCGGGCCCGGACTTCGTGCCGATCTCTCGCTCGAGGGCCTCCAGCGAGGCGCGGGTCTGCGCCTTCAGCTCGTCGACGATCGCAGGATCCGTCGCGAGCGGCGCCGGCCGCGCCACCACGGGCGGCTTCGCGGAATTGTCGTCGGGGACGCACGGAAGGAAGTCACCGCGATCGACGATGCTCTGCAGCGCTTCCCGGATCGACGGATCGGATTTCTCGAGGAGCTCGAAGAACGGGCCCCGGCGGGCTGGCGATGCGATGTGCGGAGTGACGTCGACGAACAGCCGTCCGCCCGCTTCGTGCATGGGCGCGAGCGCCGTGAGCTGGAACAACGAGAGCCCGAGCGGCTTCATCGCGTCGGTCATCATCTGCTGATGACCGACGGACAGATAGACGTGATTCGTCTCTCGGTTCCGAGCGTCCGTCGGGGGAATGGGAAATAGCGTCGTGATGGGGCGACTCTGGACGAAGTGGAGCTCGTCGTTCGCGAGGCACCACTCGATGTCCTGGGGGCAGCCGAAGTGAGCCTCGATCCTCCGTCCTAGCCGCGCGAGCCGCGCCGCCTGCGCGTCCGTCAGGACGGGCGGTCCCCGATGGGCCGTCGTTCTCGAGACATGCTCGCCCTCCCGGATCTCGTAGGTGTCTGCGTTCACCTGTCCGGAGACCAGGGCCTCGCCGAGGCCGGGGACGGCCTCGAGCGCCACCACCTTGCGATGACCGGTGATGGGATGGGCGGTGAACATGACGCCGGACGCCTCGGCGTCGACCATCCGCTGGACGACCACCGCCATCTGGACCTTACGGTGGTCGAATCCGTTTCGCAGCCGGTACGTCACCGCTCGCTCCGTGAAGAGCGAGCCCCAGCACCGGCTCACGTGCTCGAGGATCGCGGCTGCTCCGACGATATTCAGGTACGTGTCCTGCTGGCCGGCGAAGGAGGCCGTGGGCAGATCCTCCGCGGTCGCGCTCGAGCGGACGGCACATGCCGTCGCTTCGCCGAGCTGGGCGAGCGGCTCCGTGATCTCCGCCGCGAGCGCTTCGGGGATCGGGAGCGCCTCGATCGCGCGCCGGAGCTCCGCGCTCCGTGACACGATGCCGTCGCGATCGTCCGGGCGGAGGCGCGAGAGCCGATCGAGCGGCTCGGCGAGCGACGGTGCGTCCGTCAGCATTCGCTCGAACACACGCGTCGTCACGCAGTACCCGGGCGGCACGAGGATCCCTTCGATGCGCGTGAGCTCGCCGAGATGGGCGGCCTTCCCGCCGACGAGACCGAGCTGCGTGTGGTCGAGGTCCTCGAGCGCCAGGACGTGCATGCACGAGACTGTGCGTCAGGCCCCCGGGCTTGCCGCAAGCCCCCCGCTCTCGTATAGATTGGAAGTGGAAAGGGGCGAGGAAGCGCGATCCGCGTTTTCCGGGGACCTCCGCCAGGCGTGAGGGGCGCTTCGAGGAGCGGCCGTTTGCGCGACGGTCTGCGCAACTGGTCGCGAGGCCGCGAGGCCGCCGATGTCCATTCGCTGGCCGGATGGACCGCGTCAAGCACGGGCTAACTGTCGGAAAATACAGTGCTGACAGTGTGGTCTCATGTGTGCAAGAGCCTGGGCCATGCGGCGCCTCTTCTTGCTCGCTCCTCTCCTCCTCGCCGCGTGCGGCGCGCCCGAGAGCGATGCCGCCAGCGGCGCCGAGGAGCCCGCGACCGATACGAGCGCGGTCAGCGGCACCGTGCTCGCGCCGGCGGCGGCGCTCCGGCTCGAGACGTCCATCGTCGCCGACGCGGATCCGCGTGACGCGAACGACGACCGTGATCGCGATGGCCTCTCCGATGCGTGGGAGACCGTCGTGCTCGAGCGCTTCCAGCCGCTGATCGAGCTCGACGAGCACGAGAAGGGACTCGAGGACTCGAAGTTCCGCACCGGCGTCGCCGCGCGCGTCGTGCCTCGCGCGGGAGATCCCTCGCACGTCGTCGTGTTCTTCGCCTTCGCATGGAGCGAGGACTACGGCTCCTGCGGCCTCACCGAGCACCACGGCGACGTCGAGCGCGCGGTGCTCGAGCTCGCGCGCGTGCCTGGCACCGCGGGCGACGCGACGATCGTGAAGGCATTCACCGCCTCGCACGAGGGTGACATCACGGACAAGAGCGAGAAGGTCACCGGCGAGTCGAACCTCCGCTCTCACCTCGAGTTCGTTCGCGACAACGCGCTCGGCGGTCCCGGCTATCGCTGGCTCGTCTACACCTCGCGGAACAAGCACGGCACCTTCTCGAGCAAGGGATCCTGCGAGTCGAAGAAGCTCTTTTGCCTCGCGGACTATTGCGGCGCCGACGGCGTCGACGACAAGAACACGCTCCGTCGCCTGCCGCCCATCCTGAACGCCGGCGAGCCGACCCATCCGCTCGAGAGCTCGTGGAACCTGTTCGGTTACGCCGGCGTCGACGTCTGGACGGCGAAGAAGTTCTGCGGGCTGGCGACGAGCGGCGACTGCGACGCGGCCCCGCGCGAGTCGCTGACGAAGGATCCGTTCACGAAATCCGATATCTGAGCGCGCACGCGGCAAAACGCGCGATGGTCTCGCCGTCCCTGGGGAAGTTTGTCGCGCGGTGCCTCGAGGACGTACCATCGCGGAATGCGTCTTGCCCCCTTCCTCGTGTCTGCGTGCCTCGTTGCCCTCGTCGTGGTGGCCTGCGCCGATTCCGACAACTCGAACGACACCGTCGCCATCGACAGCGGCGCTTCGCGAAGCGATGCGAGTGGGAAGGACGGTGGTGGCAGCAGCAGCGGCGACTCGGGGCCGTCGTGCACGAAGGACACGTGCGAGACGGTCGAGGGCGCTTGCGGCAGCCACGACGACAAGTGCGGAGGAACCTTCTCGTGCGGCGAGTGCCCGGACGCGGCCGCCCCGTGCACTCCGCTCACCTGCACCGCGCTGAACAAGACGTGCGGCACGTTCGACAACGGCTGCAACGGGACCGTGAACTGCGGCGCCTGCGAGACGACGTGTCCGAAGGACGCCAAGGAGCCCAACGACAAGTCCGAAGGCGCGACCGATCTCGGCAAGGCGTCCGACTACGACAACGCGTCCGTCACCGTGAGCGCGCTCCAGGCCTCGGACGGTGACGAGGACTGGTTCAAGGTGGCGGTCACGGACGGCGGCTTCGGCGGCAATCCGCTCATCAGCGCGAGCGTCACCGATGACACGCTCGAGGTGGCGATCTTCCACGTCTGCACGTCGAAGCCGGACTACTCCTACTGCGAGGGACCCGGCACGCAGGAAGACACGATCGGAAAGGGCTGCTTCGCGCTCAAGTCGGTGAAGCTCAACACCGACTGCAAGGGCCTCGACGAGAGCGGCACCACCTACGTTCGCGTCCGCAAGCGGGGCACCGATATGACGTGCCATTCGTACAACCTGACCGTGAAGGTCGAATAGGTGGCGGCGGCCAAAGCGAAAGCCAAAGCCAAAGCCACCGCGAAGAAGCCAAAGGGCGCCGCCGCCGATCTCCTCGCGCAGATCCTCGCGGCGCCGGACGACGTCGAGCTGCGGCTCGTCTATGCGGACGCGCTGATCGAAGCGGGCGATCCGCGAGGAACGTTCATCGCGCATCAGTGCGCGCTCTCGAAGCTCGACCTCCTCGACGAGCGCTACCCGGAGCTCCTCGCGAGCACCGCGCGCCTCGAGGCGGCGCACGGCGACACCTGGTGCGGGGGCTCACGTGCCGCGCTTCAGGCCGTGTTCGAAGACGGCTTCTTGCATCGCGTCGCGCTGACGCCCGATCGCATCGCGAAGGAGTGGCCGATCCTCCGGCGGCACGAGCCGATCCATGGAATGGAGCTGCTCGTCGGTGAGGACCTCCCGTCGAGCTACCGTGCGCTCGCGGAGCCGAAAGACCTGACGTCGCTGAAGGTGACGCCGGACCGCTGGTTCACCGCCAGCTCCGTCGGAAACGTGCTCGCGTGGGGTATGCCCCGCCTTCGCGATCTCGATCTCTCGCGATGCGACCTCGGCCCCACCGGCGCCTCGCTCCTCGCGAACGAGCCGACCGACCTCGCGGAGCACTTCGAGGGATATGTCGATCCGCCGCCGTTCGCGGAGGGGCAGCTCGAGCGGCTCATCCTCACCACGTGCAACGTGCACGACGCCGGTGCGCGCATCCTCTTCGCGGCGAAGAACCTCGCGGCGCTCGTCGAGCTCGACCTCGCGCAGAATCGGCTCGCCGACAACGCGACGCTCGAGGCGCTGCGCGCGATGACGAACCTCCGGCGCCTCGCGCTCTCCGGCAACAACTCGCTCTCGCTCGGCGCGCTCGCGGGCTGGGATGTCCTGGCGAAGCTCGAGCAGCTCGCGGTGCCTCAGTCGATCACGAGCGACGCGCTCGGCGCCCTCTTTCCGAAGCCGTCGCCCGCGCTCCGCGAGCTGGATCTCCGCAGCGCGAAGTCACTCGCCACGACGCCGGACACGATCGCGAGCGCGGCGGTGTCCTTCACGTCGCTCGATCTCGGCGGCACGAGCCTCGGCGACGCCGGCTGGCAGGCGCTCGTCACCGCGCCGAGCCTTCGAAGCGTGATGCATCTCCTGGCGAATGGCTGCTCGCTCTCGGACGCCGCCGTCGCCGCGCTCGTGAGGTCGAAGCTCGGGCGTCTCGTGACGCTCGACCTCTCGTCCAACAAGCTCACCGACGCGAGCCTCGAGGCGCTCGCGGGGTGGCCCGGGCTCGCGCACGTCGTCCACCTCCGCATCGGCAACAACAAGAAGCTCACCGCCGCGGGCTACCAGGCGCTCATCGACGCGCGCCCATTTCAGCCTGCGGTGCTCGACGTCGGGAAGAGTCCCAAGCCGATCGTGGACCGGCTTCGCGAGCGCTACGGCGACGTCGTCCTCGCGAAGGCGTAGCCGTGCCATACGTCCCGGTGGACGCACGGGAGGCCGCACTCCTCGAGACGATCGGGCGTCGCCCCGAGGATCTTCAGCTGCGCGTCGTCTACGCGGACTGGCTCGAGGAGCGCGGCGATCGCAAGCGCGCGACGCTCGTGCGGCTTTGGCTCGAGTCGGTCGCCATTCAGGCGATGCACGACCGTCCGCTGGACGCTCGCGACTTCCACGTCGAGGCGAGGGATCTCGACCGCCGCTGGCAGCGCCTGGTCTTCGATCCGCCGATCCCTCTCGAGCGTCGTCGAGACCGGCGCTGGCTCGCGGCGCTCCTCGGGGGCAAGGAGGAACGGGCGGCCATGGGCGGCGAGGCCCCACCATCGCTCCTCGAGGACGCCGTCTTCGACGCCAATCTCCTGTGGGGATGGCCGTCGAGCGTCCTCTATCGTCTCGCGTTTGCGGTCGCGCGCGACGTGATCGAGGTCGTCGGCGCGTCGGGGCGGATCAGGAACCTTCCGCACGAAGAGCTGCTCCTGCTGATCGAGCGCGTCGAAGCGGCGGCGGCGTCCGGCGCGACGACCGTGGACGTGGAGCGCGTCGAGCCGCGTTCCAACCTGGTCTCCAACCGGGACTGGAGCGCGGGCCAGCAGGCCTACAATCTCGTCGTCGACTTTCCGGCACGGCTCTCGAAGATGCTCGCTTCCTACCAAGGCAGCCGGCTCCTGACGCCGCGCCCGTCACTCGTGGCGGGCCTGGTCGCAGACGCGGCGCGCGCCAGGATCCAGCTCGGATGGGCCGCGCGCGGCTTCGAGCACGCGCATGCGAAGAAGGACCAGGCGGTGCGCGTCGCGGAGGCGGCGGCGGTGCGCGCGGAGAAAGCGCAGCGAGCGCTCGAATCGAAGCCGCCCCGCCTCGAGGTCTTCGGGCTCGACGCGACACGTCTGGTGGAGGACCTCCGGCGAAGGCGCGACCGGGCACGCGAGCTCGCGCGTCTGGCCAGAGCGAGCGCGGATGCGCTCGTTGCTGCGTGTCCGGTCCCGCCGGCGTTCGAGGGCGAGCTTCGCGAGCTGTTCCGTCGCGTCGGCCCGGAGCTCGTTCGATGGCTGCGCACGGAGGAAGACTTCCTGCCCGAGCCGCTCGTCGTGAGCGAGTCGCTCGTCGAGACCGACGAGCGGGGTTGGCGCTGGCGCGTCACGTACGATCGAGACGGCCGGCATACTTCGAAGTTCGTGTTCTGAGAGGTTCAGCGCGCGAGCTCGCCCGTGAGCCAGTTGAAGAGGTCGCGCACGAGCTCCGACGCGCCGGCGGCCTCGTCTTGCATGATCTCGAGCTTCACCGACCCCGCGCCGCTGACGCTCAGACCGTTCGCCTCGGGCCTCATCTGGACGTCGAGCAAGAGGCTGCTCGGGAGGATGGCGGTGACCGGAACGAAGGCGACGGAGGCCTTGAACGCGGTGACGTTCGTGATGCGAAGCGAGTAGACGCCATCCGCCGAGAGCATTCGCGTGATGCGGAGCCGCGCGGAAGGCGAGGCGAACATCTCGAGCGTGACGTCGACGTCTTGCACGAGCCCCGTCGCGAGCGTCCCGGTGGCCGGCAGCGGTGTGAACTTCGCGAACACGTCGTCGCCGTCCGGGGCCTTCACGTGGCCGATGCGCGCGGTGTCGCCGAGGACGGTGACGAGCCGAGCCTCCACGTCGTTCCCGCTCTCGCCCGCCTTCCCGACGATGCAGCCGGAGATGGTGGTGTTCGCAGTGCCCTCGATCGCGACGCCGCCATTCACCGAGGGCTTCGTGTGAAGCACCGGCGTCTTGCACGCGGCGGCGGTGAGCGTCTGCTGTGAGAGCGCCTCGTCGGACGATGTGGCGTCCTCTTCCGCGGAGGCCGCGCAGCCCACGGAGAGAGCGGCGGTGAAGAGGAGAGGGAGGAGGCGCATGCCCATCGCTCTGCGAGGCGTGTGCCACATGTAGGCCGGGTTCCTACCTGGCAAATTGCGCGGGAAATGGTGCTATCGACTTCCGTGACGCTGGATCATTCCAGCCGCACGAGATCGCCGGTGACCCAGGCTGCCAGCGGTGAATCGCTCGATCGTCGTGGCCAAACCGACGCGCGGTCCCGATCCATGTCGTAACGGCGCGTTGACATGGCGCGGCCACGAGACTGGCGCGCCTCCGCGCGCACGCGCCGTGATTCGAGGGCGATCGCTTCCGCCCGGGGCGTGGCATCCGATCTGCACCACTCATCACCAGCAATGAACCACGACATCGTCCTCTTCCCCGGCATCAGCATTCGTTCCCTCGTCAACGGCCGCCCGCGTTCGAGCGCCGCCGAGGAGCGCGAGGCCGGGACGTCGACGACGGGCGAGCACACGGCTCACGAGACGACGGCGACCGAGCGCGCACCCGCCCGGCGCTGACACGCAGCGGGTGCCGGCTTCCGGAGTGCGGAGTCCGGACCCAGACACGGATGCCAAACGGACTCCAGAAGGGTCCGCCGACGAGGACGCGAAGGCGTCTTTGCCGGATTGCGGTCGCGAGCGCGAGGCGCCATGCCCGCAACGCTCCACGACACGGAGCCGCTCGCGGTGCTGGCCTGGCAGGCCGTGCGTCCGAGCCGCGTGCGACGGCCCACGGGATGTGCCCACCCGCCGGCAAGGAGCTCGGCCAACGCGGTACGCGCCCCGGTCATTATCGCGGCCCCTCAGACGTCTTCGCGGCGGGCGATGTTGCGGCGCACGGTGGCCTCTGCCTTGGAGAGACGCGCCTGATGCTCGCCCGTGGCCTCGAAGAAGGCCTCGCCGAGGCGATCGGCGACGGCTTCGTGCGCGAGGTAGTGCTTCGACGCCACCGTCGGATCGTAGACGGCCTCGAGGAGATGCTCGAGCGCCAGCTCCGACGGGGTGAGCGCCCAGCGCGCGACGAGGAGGTCCAGGTCCACGTGTAGCGTCCGCGCCACACGAAGCACTTCGAGGGGGATGGACGGGTAGTGGAGAGACCAGACACGTATCCCGTCTTCGCGCGGACGGGCCTCGTCTGGCGCGCGCGGCGGCGGGAGGGGGGTGGCCAGCGCTGCGTCGAGGGCGGCCTCGAAGAACGTCTCGAGCGCGGTCGCTTCTTCCTCCGTCCACTCTACACCGGCGGCGACGATCGCCTCGAGGTCGCTCGCGCCGAACGGACGGTCGGCGGGGCCGGGCGCGTGATCGAGCCAGGAGGCGAGGAGCGAGGGGACGAACCAGGCCAGACGCCGCCAGTTCATGAGGTCGAAGTTGTGATACGGCGCCCCCGTCGAGCGGAGCGCCTGGATCGGGATCGCGAGGCGGTCCTTCTTGTGCGCGCGCAGGATCGCGTCGAACTGGTCATTACGCACGAGCTCGTCCGCATCGAACCAGGTCGGCGGCTGGGCCTTGGCGAGGTGCTCGGGAAATACCTCGAGCAAAGCGTCGAGCGCATGGCGAAGCTCCGCCGCTCGCTCGGGATCTCCATCGAAGCCGATCATCGGGGCGCCATTCTCGTCTAACTTTCTCTCATGCCGAAGCTCCGGCCGCTCCGCGTCGGGAAATTCCTCGAGCTCGATCCCATTCACCCGCGCGGCCACGGGGCGCGACGCGTCCGCGCCTACGTGCCCGCAGCACGGCCCGACGACGGCGCGCGGCCGCTCGTCATCCTCTTCGACGGGCAGAACATCTTCGACGACCACGGCTCCTTCGCCGGCGGGTGGTTCGCGCATCACGCGATCGACAAGCTCGGACGCTGGAAGCCCACCCCTCCGATCGTCGTCGCGGTCGACCACGGACATCACGCGCGCATCGACGAGCTGACGCCCTTCTCCGACGGCCGTCGCGGCGGCAAGCTCGAGGCCTTCGCGGCGCCGATCGTCGGCGAGCTCCTCCCGCGCCTTCGCTCGCGCTTCCACCTCGTCGACGGGCCCGCCGGGACGTACGTGGGCGGCGCCTCCCTCGGCGGATCGGCTGCGCTCTACATGCATCTCCGACGCCCCGACGTGTTCGGGGGCGCGATCGCGATGTCTCCATCGCTCTGGTTCACCCACGCGCAGATGGATGCGTTCCTCCGGACGCAGTCGACGCCCTATCGCTCGCGCATCTACATCGACACCGGCGCCGCGGAGGGGCGCGGCCACACCGCCAAGCTCGTCCGTTCCCTCGTCCGTCACCTCCGATCGAGCGGCTGGGGCCTCCCCGCCCACAAGCGCGATCTTCGCGTGCTCGTCCGCATCGACGCGCGCGGACGCCACAACGAGCGGTCCTGGCGAAAGCGCCTGCCCATGGCCCTCCGCTTCGTCGCCGAGCCCTGACCGCTGGGCCGCGCCGCGCTGCCGGCGGTGATCGCCACCAATTTGGGGAAGCGGCACGTCGCTCGCTACACTTCTCTCCGGAGGCCCCGTGAAGCTTTCGAACGAAGAGAGGCAGGCATTCTTCGAGGGTGGCTTCTTCGTTCGGCGCGGTGTGTTCCGCGAAGACGAGGTGCGCGCCGCTCGCGGTGCGCTCGACCGTCTCTACGCGACGGCGCAGACGCTCCGCGCGACCGGCGATCACGGCGGCGCTTTCTATGCGCTCACCGTCCCGCCCGAAGGCGCGGTCGTCGTCCAGCGCGTGGTGTGGGCCGGCGGCGCGGAGCCAGGGCTCCTTCGATTGAGCGAGGACCCCCGCCTCGTCGAGCCCGCGCTCGAGCTGCTCGGGACGAGTCACTGCGAGCAGCTCCTCTGTCAGGCGCACTACAAGATGCCCAACGACGGCGTCGCGTTCGACTGGCACCAGGACATCCAGCATCGCGACAAGGGCGGCGACACGTGGCGTGACGTGAACGGCCGCGGATCGTACGTGCAGACGATCCTCCTCGTCGACGACATGACCGACGAGAACGGGCCCCTCGAGTTCGTGCCCCGGGACGCAGCCGTGCTCGACGCGGCCGGTCGTCTCGTGAAAAAAGACGGCCGCGTGCAGGTCGACGTCTCGCGCGCGGTCTCGGTGACCGGCCGCGCAGGGGACGTCCTCGTCTTCGGTCCTTACGCCGTGCACGGCAGCAATCCGAATCAGTCCGCCCTGTCTCGTCGTGTGCTGATCAACGGCTACGCTGCGCCCGGCGCGAACAAACGCTTCTATCCCGGACGCGGCGCGTGCCGCGTGCTCCCGGCGACCGCTGCAGCCGACGCCGACGCCGCGGCCGCGGCCGCGGAGTAGCGCTACTCCGCGGCGGCCGCCTCGTCCTCTTCCACCGCCCGCGCCTTCCGCGGGCGACCTCGACGGGCCGCCGGCGCGCGCGCCGTCATTGCCTCGAGCGAGGCGCGGAGCTCGGGTCGCTCCGTCGCATAGACGCGAACGTAGGCGAGCGCGCGCTCCGTCTCCGCGCGGATCCCACGCTCCTTGTCGGCCAGCGCCTCGCGCGCGGCGGCGAGCGACGCCTCCGCATGCGCGACCGCGACCGCGGCGTCTCGCGCCGCGACGATCGCGAGCTCGAGCCGCTCCACGTCGGCGTCGGGGAACCTCACGTCGCGGAGAGGCCCGTGGAAGAGATCGAGAAGCCCTTTCGTCGCCGGCGGCAGCTCCATGGACTGAACATTAGATCAGTGGTTGGAAAGCGCAAGATATTTCAACGCGCTTCGCGCCTCGCGTCCGCCCGGAACGCGCTCGCGGGCATGATCAGCGCCTCCGTCCTCGTCATGCCCGCGACCATCCCGACGACGCGCCCCTCCGTGTCGAGCACGGGCGCGCCGCTCTCGCCCGGCTCGACCTGGAGCGATGCCCCGAACCACTCGTACTGCGGGACCGGACGATTCGACGACTTCAGTCCCTCGCGTAACGTGAGCTCTCGCTGACCGCGCGGGTAGCCGAGCTCGAAGAGGCGAGTCCCGAGCTCGACGTCATCGTCCATGCGGAACGTGAACGGCGTCAGCTCCGGCACCGTGCCCACCGACGGATGCGCGACGTCCGCGCGCAGGATGGAGAGCTGGCGCTCCTCCGAGGAGAGCACGAACGTCACCTTGTCGACCTCCGCGCCGTTGCGAAACCGCACCGTCACCGACTTCGCCTTCGGATCGGCCGCGTACGACGGCGTCAGGATCATGCCTTGCCGATCCGCGATGAGTCCCGTGCCTCCCGCGCGCGCGCCCTTGCCATCGATCACCTCGAGATACACGACCGACGCCGCGAAGCGCCGGTGGATCGCCTCCGCCGTCATCGGCCCGGTCTCCACGACCGCCGGCTGCGTCACGTCGGCCCGCGCGTCCGCGATGGTCGCGCTCGTCGCGCTCGCCGCGCTCGTCGCGCTCGTCGCGCGGTCCATGTTCGTGTTCGGCGGCGACGGCGAGCGCGTGACGAGAAGACCGATCCCCACGAGGAGCACCAGCCCTGCCGCGGCGGCGAGCGCTCTTCGCGTGCGGGCAGGCGGAGGCGCAGGCGCGGGCGCGTCGAGGGCCGCCCGCATCTCCTTCGCCGTCGCAAAGCGCTCGCCCGGCGCCTTCGCGAGCGCACGCATGATCGCGTACGCGAGGGCGTCGGGCACCTCCGGCCGCTTCTTCCGCGGGTCGCGCTCGATGTCTCCGCTCGCCACGCGGGCCACGACGAGGTGCGCATGGCCGCCCGCGGCCGGGCTCGCGCCCGTGAGCAAGCGATAGAGCGTCGCGCCGACGGCATAGAGATCCGCGCGTGCGTCCACCTCCGAGGAGGCCGCGATCTGCTCGGGCGCCATGTAGAGCGGTGTGCCGAGGATGGCGTCGGCGCTCGTGAGCTCGGGGCGCTCGCCGACCTCGGCCATCTTCGCGATACCGAAATCGAGCACCTTCACCTGATGATCGTCGGTCTCGAAGAGATTTGCCGGCTTGAGATCGCGGTGGACGAGGCCTGACGCATGCGCGACGGCGAGCGCGTCGAGCACCTGCCTCGCGATGGCGGTGACCTCTTCGATCGACAGCGTCTTGGCGTCCTCGAGCGAGCGTCCCTCGAGGCGCTCCATCACCATGTAGACGGTGCCGTCGTCGAGGCGGCCGAAGTCGAGCACGTCGACGATCCCCGGATGCCGGAGCTTGGCCGATGCGAACGCCTCGCGGCGAAAGCGCTCGACGAGCTCCTCGCTCTTCGCGAGACGAGGGAGGATGGTCTTCACCGCGTAGCTCCGCGGGAGCTCCACGTGCTCGGCGGCGTAGACGGTGCCCATGCCGCCTTCGCCGAGCTTGCCGGTGATGCGATACTTGCCGGCGATCACCCGATCGATCCAGCTCTCGCTCTCCGCCACCGAGGCGGCCGGCGCGGGCGCGGCGCCGATCGTCTTCGCGAGCTCCTTCACGGCGTCCGCGTCGGTGGGCTTTCCCCGCAGACGTGTGAGCACGCCCGAGAGCGCGGCCATCGCGTCCACGTCGTCGATCACGTCGCTTGTCCGGTAATCGAGGTAGTCGGCGCGCTGGAGCTGCTCTCGCTTCTCGACCGCGCGATTCAAGAACGCGAAATGGAGCGACTCCTCGTCCGGCACGAGGATGACGAACGGATGAATCGACACGAGCCCGCGCTCGCCGCGGAAATACAGCTCACCCGGCCGCGCCTCCTTCGCCTCCTCGTCCAGCGGCACCGGCACCATGCCTCGGAGCTCGCGCCACGTGGCATGCGTGCCCTTTCCGCGCGTGTCGACGTCGATCTCCGCCACCGCGAGCTGCAGTCCCCCGAAGAGCGCCGGCGAGCGCAGCACCTCCGCCAGCGCAGCGAAGAGCAGCTCGGCCGCCTCCTCGTAGAAGCTGGGCGATCGCTGCGCGCCATGTCCGAGCACCGCATTGCGATAGGCGACGAGCGCCTCGAAGAATCCGATCACGCCGCGGCGGCTCAGCCGTCTCACCGTCTCCGCGTCGGCCACGTCCCAGCGCACGAGCGCCCCGGCCAGCGCCGCGATCGCGGTCGACGACGCGGGGGTCTTCTCGAGCTCCTTCGCCTCCGCTCGCGAGAAGAGCGCGTCGTCCTTCGCCGAGAGCGCCTGCCCCGCCTCCCGGAAGAACGCGCACCAGTGGCCGAGCGACGGCGCGACCACGCTCTCGAGCCGCCGGGCGAGATCGCTGCCCGGGGTCAGGGCGGCGTCGAGCCAGCGCGCGATCCGGACGCTCGCCGCGAGCTTGATCGTCGCCTCGCCCAGATAGAAGACGGCGTCGTGCCGATCGCGCCCTTTGCGAGCGGCGAGCGCGCGCGCGACGAGCTCCGCGAGCGGGGTCGGGAGCTCGTCGGTGAGCTTGCGGGCGACGGCCGAGTCCATCAGGCGTTGGCGAGCTCGCGTGCGCCCCGTTCCATCAACGGAGCGCCGCAGGAATCGACGACCGTATCATTTCAGCCGTGCACGGCGCTCCCGAACGCGCGCATCCACGTCGCTTCTTCCGGGGTGAGCGCGCCCCGCGCGAGCGCATCGAGGTTCTCGTCGACCTGTGCGACGGACGCGGGGCCCATGAGCGCCACATCCACATGCGGGCTCGAGAGGCAGAAGCGGTAGCAGTCGCCGGCGGTCATCGGCGCGCCCGTCCAGCCGCTCGGTCTCTTCAGCAGCTTGCGCCACGACGTGGCCGTGTACGCGCAGATCGCGGGCTTCTTCGGCGCCTCGCTCAGGTTCGGGAACACGTCGCGCTCGGCGCCCGGATGCGCGGCGTTGTACCGGAGCATGTACCAGTCGATGGGCGAGGTCTTCACGAGCTCGCCAGCGCGCTTGCGGTCGTGGATCGAGATCGCGAAGGCGCCGACCTTGCCCTCCTCCTTCAGGCGCGCCATCGCCTCCATCGTCCCGTCGCTCAGCGACGAGCCAACGCCTACCCAGAACAGGTGGTAGACGTCGATGCGCTCCACGCCGAGCTGCCGGAGCAGCCGCTCCGCGCCGCGCCGGACGTTGCCTCCGAAGTAACCGACCGACGGTCCTGTTCCGAGCACGATGCGGTCGCGGCGCGAGGCCAGCAGCTGCTTGAGCGCGGGCTCGACCGCGCCGGTCCGGAGCTGCGTCCAGAACACGTATTCGACGCCGCGCTCGACGGCGCGCTCGAAGCCGCGCGCATCGATCCCGTAGTTGCAGGCAATTCCGAGCCGAAACACGTCGCGCCCGAGGGCAGGGACCGTTCGGCGCACGAAGTCGGGCGAGGCCGTCATCCACCTCTAAGATGCCAGACCCGTGCGCCGGTCGCGCGGTCGCTCACTTGTAGGCGATGGCGGCGCTCGCCGGGCCCGTGAGCGGCATGATCTCCGTCCGCTGGAAGCCGGCGCCGCGCGCCCAGCCGTCGAACTGTGCGCCCGTGTAGTCGAAGCCGCCATCGGCGCCGAACTCGATCAACATGTTGAGCGACATGAGCAGGCCGAACGCGTTCTGCCGGCGCGCGTCGTCGATCACGTTCTCGATGGCGATGAACGCGCCGCCTGCCGGCAGCGCGTCGTACGCCTTCTGGATGAGCGCCTTCTTCCCCGCCTCGTCCCAGTCGTGAAGGATGTTGCCCATCACGATCACGTCTGCGCCGGGGAGCTTGTCCTTGAAGAAGTCGCCCGAGATCACCTCGATGCGCCCGGCGAGGCCTGCGCCGGCGATCTCGCGGCGCGCGATGGCCGAGACCGGCGGCAGATCGAACGAGGAGAGCGCCAGGTGCGCGTGCTTCGTGGCGAGGATGCGCGTCAGCTGCGCGTTCGCGCCGCCGACATCGACGAGCGTCTTGTGCTTCGAGAAATCGAAGCGACTCGCGAGCGTCATGAAGTTGCCGACCTGGAGGCTCGCCATCGCGCCGAGGAACTGCTCGAGCCGCGCCTCGTCGGCGTAGAGCGCCTCGAAGACGGGCTTGCCGCCCGACTTCGTCTCGTTCTGCGCGCGGCCGGTGCGGAGCGCGTCGGTCAGGCCGTTCCAGAAGCCGAAGAGGCGCGCGTTGAGCATCTCGGGCATGCCGCCCGTGTAGGTCGGCTTGTTGCGATCGAGGAAGAGGTCCGTCTCCGCGGTGTTGGCGTATCGAGCGCTCGGGCCGTCGCCTTCGCGATTCAGGAAGCCCATCGCGACGAGCGCGTCGAGGAAGTCCGCCGCTCGGTCGGCACGGATGCCGAGCGCGGTCGAGATGCCCGAGCGATCGTTCGGGCTCTTCGCGAGCTCGGTGAAGAGGCCGAGCTCGACGGCGCTGAGTAGCACCTTCGAAGGCCAGAAGGCGGTGGCAGTCTCGAGGATCCGGGCCGGGGTCAGGTGAGCGCTCATGTTCGATTCCCTCCACGCCGCGCGAGGCGGCGACGCTTGTCGTCCCTCCGGTGTAAAACGTCTCGATACGAGGGGTTGCTCGATGATCCCTAGGCGAACCCTATTTCTTCCCTATTCGAGTCGTTAGCAGGTGAAAATGGGCCTCATGGGGGCGCTGTCGTCGGAGCTACGGAGCTGGATCGTCCCGGGGCGCGCGGGAGCGCTCGCGATCACCGATGCGCGGGGCGAGCCCTGCATCGCTCGCATCTGGGCGGCGCGCGTCCTTGCCGCGTCCGATGTCATCGAGATCTACCTTCAGCGCGGGAGCGCCACGTCGCTCCTCGAAGCCCTCGATGCTCCGCGTCGCGGAGCGCTCAACCTGATCGAGGTCCATACGTATCGATCGCGGACGTTCAAGGGGCCGTGCGAGCTCTCGCGCGAGCCGGTCGACGTTCCGTTCTCCGACGCGAGCGTCGATGCCGTGGGGCGCGTGTTCCATAGCGTGGGGATGCCGGTCGATGCCGCCGCCATGATGCTCGGGCACGCAGAGGAGGGGAGGGCCATGGTCGCGGTCTGCCTGACGGTGGAGACCGTCTTCGATCAGTCCCCGAAGCCCGGCGCGGGGGCGCCGCTCTGATGCGTCCGCTCGCCGAGATCGAGGGGTGCTTTCAGGGCGTCATTCCGAGCTACATCGCGACCGCTTCCGCCTCCGGAGAAGCGAACGTGACCGCGGTCAGCATCATTCATCTGCTCTCGCCGACGCGCGTGGGGGTGTCTTGTCAGTTCATGAACAAGACGATCCAGAACCTGCGCGAGACGGGGCGCGCGCGGCTGCTGGCGCTCGAGCCTTCGACCCTCGCCGACTACGTCATTCACGCTCGCTTCGAGCGCCTCGTCGATTCGGGGCCGGTCTTCGAGCGCATGCGGGCCACGCTCGAAGGCATCGCTTCGCAGTCCGGCATGAGCGGGGTGTTCTCGCTCGCCGGCGTCGTCGAGCTCGAGGTGCTCGACTGGCACGCGGCCGTGATCGGCGCTGCTGAGACCGTGCCTCACCAGACCACCGCGCGCGATCCGCTCGAGAGCGTGGAGCGCATCTCGGCGGCGATGTCCGAGGCCCCTGATCTCGACGGGCTCCTCGAGGTGACCTTCTCCGCGATCCACGCGCAGCTCGGGCTCTCGCATGGCTTCTTGCTCCTCGCGGACGGCAGCGGCGAGCGCCTCTACAACGTCGCGAGCCACGGCTTCGAGCACGCGCACTTCGGCGCCGAGATCGCCGTGGGCGAGGGCATCTACGGCACCTCCGCCGCTCGACGTGTCCCCATTCGCACCGGCAGCATGCGTCGCGACCGCATGATGACGGCGGCCATCGCGCGCGAGACGGCCCAGCCGGACCCGACGCATCTCGCGCTCCCCGGCCTCGCGGATGTCGAGAGCAGCCTCGCCATCCCGCTCGTGAAGAACGATCGCTGCGTCGGCGTGCTGTGCTTTCAGAGCGCACGGTCCGGGGTGTTCACCGCCGCCTGCGAGACGACGCTCCTCATCGTGGCTCGCCATCTCGCCGCCACGATCGCGACGGTCGGCGCCGCCCCGAAGGACGTCGAGGTCTCGGCGAAGCGTGGCCCCCTCGGCGGCCGCGCCCTCGCCTTGCACGTGAAATACTTCGAGGCCGACGGCAGCGTCTTCCTCGATGGCGAATATCTCATCAAGGGCGTCGCTGGCCGCATCCTGTGGCGCGTCTTGTCGAATTTCGCCTCCGAGAATCGAGACGAGTTCTCGAGCAAAGAGATCCGTCTCGATCCCGAGGTGGGGCTGCCCGCGCTGAAGGACAACCTCGAGACGCGCCTCATCGCGCTACGAAAGCGGCTCGAGGAGCGCACGACCTCGATGAGGATCGAGAAGACGGGCCGCGGCCGCTTTCGGCTCGAGGTCACGCGCGAGCTCGTGCTCGAGCGGCGCCCGTGATCCTTCAGGCGGCCTTGCGCGTGGCGGGCTGCGCTCCGCGCGAGGCGATCATGCTCACGGCGCGCGGGTTTCGTCCGTCGAACACGGGGATGGTGCTCCGCATCGACCTCGCGACACGGACGCTCGATCCCTGGTTCTTCCGCTCGGGCTCGGGCTTCCAGGGAGGTCTCGCGCCGGGGCCGGAGCCGACGTCGGTCTACATCGGCTATCACACGAGTACGCCCACGGCCTCGCCCCACCTTTTCGCTTCCGCATCACGGACGACGGCGAGCTCGTCGACGCGGACCCGGAGGCGGGCGCGCTCCTCGACGCGTTCGAGGTGATTGACGATTATCCGTCGAACGGGTCGGGCTCTCTCTTCGCGCTGCCGGTGACGTGTCCCGCCGGCTTCTGCCTCGGCGGCAAGGGCGTCAGCTTCATCGATACGCACACGGCCAAGCCGCATCCGCGCCTGGGCGCCTCGGCCATCGGCATGACCCCGTCGTTCGTCCTCTTCCTCTGAAGTACGCTCCGGGGATGCACCCCGAGGTATTCCCGGTCACCGATACGGTCACGTGCGTCCGGCGCCCGTCGTATTTCACGTGCTCGTACATCGTACGATCGAGCCCCAGGGACGGGTCGAAGGACGGCGTCCTCCTCGTGGACGCCGGAATGAAATCCGACGGCTCGGACGTGCTCCACGCGCTGGAGACGCTCGGGCTCGACGCGTCGAGCGTGCGCGCGATCTTCCTCACACACTGGCACAACGATCACGCGGCCGGCGCCGGCGAGATGGCGGCGCGCTCCGGGGCGCGCGTCGTGTGCCTGGCCGCGGAGGCGCCCTATTTGCGCCGGGAGACCGCGACGCAAGGTGTCCTCGGCTGGATCTCGGACACGGTGCCGGAGGTCGGCCCGTTCGTGCTCGCGAAAGGCCTGCTCGGCTCCGCGCCCATGCGCGCGGTCGAGCCGACCGACATCGTGAAGGACGGCGACTCGCTCTTCGGGCTCGAGGTGATCGCCACTCCGGGCCATACCGACGGTCACGCCGCGTACTATCTCGCGGAGGCGGGCATGCTCTTCGCGGGCGACGCGCTCGCGTTCATCGACACCGAGCTCCGGTTCATGGCGCGCGCGGTGACGCCCGACCTCGACGCGGCGCGCGCCTCGATGCTCAGGCTCCTCGAGCGGCCGTTCCACACCGTCTGTCCCGGTCACCGGGAGCCGGGGACGGTCGATGCGGTCGAGCGTGAGCGCTTCCGGCGGATCGTCCTCTCCGGCGAATGGCCGCTGCTCGGATGATCGGAAATCACCTCGCCGGAGCATGTCTCGTCGAGGTGAATGATGAATACGAAAGAAACGAAGCGCTCGGTCCGGTCGGTCATTGGCAAGACGCTCCTGGCGGGGTTCGTCGCGAGCACCGCGGTCCTCTCGAGCAGCGACGCGAAGGCCGATCCGCCGACGCCCTGGTCGTCGATCGCGCCGACGCTCAGCCCCAGCTTCCAGCCTGGTAGTCCGAATATCTGCAATCGTGGCGACAACGCGTGCGTCGACAGCGTCATTGCCGAGATGCAACGACGTGAAGCGCCGCTCGATGCCGCGTGCAGTCACAGCGAGATCTTCGCGCTCACCTATCTCCGCACGACCGAGGAATATCGGGTGTCCGCGCTGACGCCGGGATTCTTCCAGGACCCGGCGTTCATCAACCATCAAGACGCGCTCTTCGCGAAGTACTACTTCGACGCGTGGGACAAGTACCGCGCCGGGCAGACGTCGCAAGTGTCGCCCGCGTGGCGCACCGCGTTCCAGGCTGCCGATCAGAAGCGCGTCAGCGCGCTCGGAAATCTCCTCCTCGGGATGTCCGCGCACGTCAATCGCGATCTCCCCTACGTCCTCGCCGCCATCGGCCTCACCAAGCCGGACGGCACGTCGCGGAAGCCCGATCACGACAAGGTGAACGACTTCCTTCGCACCGTGATGCAGCCGCTCCTCGAGGAGATCGAGGAGCGCTTCGACCCCACGATCGGCCTCGTGCAGTTCCAGGGCACGACGCTCGACGAAGAGGCGTTCTTCCAGATCCTCGTCGCTTGGCGCGAGCAGGCGTGGCACAACGCCGAGCTCATCGTCGCGGCCGGCTCGAATCCCATCGCGCGGGCGCTCGTCGATGCGCAGATCGAGGCGGTCGCGGCGACGGAGGCGAACGCGATCCTCGTCGCGACCTCCTACACGCCGATCAGCGCGCTCTTCGGCGTGAGCCGCGCCGCGCGCGACGCGTACTGCGCCGCCCACGGGTAGTGGGCATACGCCTCACGGAGCGCGACTGATCACCAGTCGCTCGTCGCGAAAGAGCCGGGCCAGCCGGCTCGAGGCGCCGAATCGCGCGCACCAGTCCACGTCATTGGTGTCCGACTCGACCTCGAGCCCGGCGGCACGGAGGCGCTCCGCGATCTCGTCCGGCGTGAACGCCTCGCCGAGCGGCTCGCCGAGCGCGCCGAGGAGAATACCGCCCACCCGCCTCGCGATCGCGGTGCGTGACGCCCGAATGTACGTGAGCGCCAGCACGCTGCCGGGCGCCGACCGCGCACGGACGACGTCGAGCAGGCGTGATGTCACGGTCGCCGGCAGATACACGGCGACGCCTTCGATGATCCACGCGGTGGGCGCGCTCGCGTCGTGTCCCGCGTCGGCGAGCAGCGCCTCGACGTCATCGTGCAGGAAGTCCGCGGCGAGGTGGTCGATCGACCGCGCGCGCGGCGCGAGCCCACGCGCGAATCGCAGCTTGAGCCGCTGCGAGGCCGGGTGATCGACCTCGAACACGCGGCCGTTTGCGATCGCGCGCAGGCGATAGGCGCGCGCATCGAGGCCCGCGCCGAGGAGGACGAGCTGGCCGAAGCCGCCGCTCAGCGCCTCGTCGATGGCGGCCGTCCGGAGCGCGATGTGGTCCACGAGGCCGAGCGAGAAGGCGCGCGCGATCGATTGTCCGACCGGACCTCTGGGCCACGGAAATAGCCGCTGTGCGACGGGATCTTCCAGGGACGAGGTCGTCATTGGAGCCGCCGACGCCGCCGCCCGGGCGAACGCGACGCAGCTCGCGGTGATGCTGGGCCAGCCCTCGCGCATGCACGAAATCTACCGGTTTTTGCGCCATCACCCGCCAGGAAGTTAGGCTTCCAGGGTGAGCTGGCGTCCACTCCTCTTCGCGCTCTCGGGAGCGGTCGCCGGGTGTGGGGCGCTCCTCGGGCTCGGGGACTACGCGTTCGAAGACGCGGCGCCGGACGCGGCGACGGACGCGATCGCGATGGCCGGCGACGTCGTGACGACCGACTCGCGTGTCCCGCTAACCCCGGGATGCGGAAACGGGCAGCTCGATCCCGGCGAGCGATGCGACGACGGCAATCGCGTCCCGTTCGACGGCTGCTCTCCCTTCTGCGAGCCGGAGCTCCTCTGCAACGGCGATGGCTGCCGCAGCGTCTGCGGCGACGGCTTTCGCATCGGCGCCGAATCCTGCGATGACGGCAACACGCGCGACGGGGACGGCTGCAGCGCGACGTGTCAGGTCGAGATCGGCTTCGCGTGCACCGAGTCGCGCGTGCCGGCGCCCTCCGAGCTCGTGGTGCCGGTGATCTACCGCGACATGCGCTTTCGCGGGACGGCGAATGGCCACGACGACTTTCAATCTCAGGGCGGCCCGTTCGAGCAGGGCATCGCCTCGAAGCGTCTCGATGACGCGAGCGCGGTCGGAAGACCGACGCTCGTGAAGGACAGCGGCAGCACGACCACGCCGGCCAACTACTGCTGGTGGTATCACGATCGAAATTGCTACGGAGATGGCGGCCAGAACCCATTTGCGAAGATGGTCACCGCCGACAAAGACGGCGATCCGATCACGATGGTCTTCACGCCGAGAGACGACGCCGGGGCCGTCATCTACTCGAGCCAGGTCTTCTCCCCGATCACCGGTCTCGGCTGGGATCCGGAGCTCGGCCCGCAGACGGGCGACGGCGGCTGCGGGGATCCTGCCGATCGCAACTTCAGCTTCACCACCGAGCTGCATCTTCCGTTTACGTTCCAGGGAAATGAGAAGATCGAGATCTCCGGCGACGACGATGTCTGGATTTATCTGAACGGCCGGCTGGCGCTCGACCTGGGCGGGCTTCACGGAGCGCTCCCCAGCTTCCTCTCCCTCGCGCCGAAGGACCTCCTGACGTTCTACACGCGCTGCGTGTCGGACGGCGGACCATGCGATGACGTCTCGCCGGACGCCTTCGAGCTGAAGAGGGGCGAGACCTACGATCTCTCGCTCTTCCACGCCGAGCGCCACACGTGCGGCTCGAGCTTCACGATGGCGCTCACCAATTTCTCTCGCACGCTCTCCAAGTGCACGAAGCCATGACGCGCGATAGGCTGCGAGACGTGACCGACACGGCGGACAAGGCCGCGGAGAAGGCGAAGGCGATCGCGGGCGCGCTCGAGGAGACCGCCCACGAGGCGGCGGACGTCCTCGGCAAGGAGGCGCAGTCGGCGGCGGACGCGCTCGGGAAGAAGGCGCACGGCGCGCTCGCGACCGCGAACAAGGCGCTCTCCGCGCCGGAGGGCGCCGATCTCGCGCCGCTCCTCTCCGCCACCGACCTGCCCGAGCTGCCGACGGACGGCGCCCTTGGCAGCCTCGGCGTGCGCCTCGATCGCGAGGCGGACCTCTACCGCAACGTCGCGCTGCGCGAGCTCGGTCGCGTCGCGTGGATTGATCGCGTCACGCTCACCGTCGTCGTCTTCGCGTTCATCGGCGAGGCGGGCATCGCCGCGGCGGCCGCGTTCTCGGCCATCATCGGCGCGATCGAAGGTCGAGGCGGGCTCTTCGCCCTCGCGGCGACGATCCTCGCGGTGGCCCCCGCCGGCCTCGCCGCGATCGTGGCGAGCTCGCGCAAGATGCATCGCGAGCTCGCCACCGAAGCGCTCGCGCGCTCGCGTGGGATCGAGGAGCAGATCTTCCAGCTCGCCGTCGCGATGGAGTGGCGAGGAACGGACGCGCCGCTCTTCCAGGACGCGCTGGCGCGGCTCGAAGGGCGTCAGGTCAAGGCCTCGGAGTGACCGCCGCGCGCGCGGACGTGGTGCGGGAAAGCTGCTAGGCTGCGACGCCGTGAGCGACTCTCGTTTGAGCCCCGCGGCGGCCTACATCGTCCTGGTCATGCTCTGTGGAGCGGGCCTTCTCGGCATCATCTGGGGCGGAGGTACGGAGCGCGATAGCGGTCAGGCTCCGCAGATCGAGAGCCCGCCGCCGCCTGCGCCCGACAAGAACGAGAAGAAGAAGAAGGACAAGGAGGAGAAGCCGGCGGAGCCGGCCGCCTCCGCGAATCCGAACGCCAAGCTCGTGACCGAAGATCTCGTGGTCGGCAGCGGCGAGACGGCCGAGTCGGGCGACACCCTCTCGATGAAGTACGCGGGCACGCTGCTCGACGGCACCGAGTTCGACTCGACCGCGAAGCACGGAGACCAGCCGTTCAAGTTCCAGATCGGCGCGGGCCGCGTGATCAAGGGCTGGGATCAGGGCATCGTCGGGATGAAGGTCGGCGGCAAGCGCAAGCTGACGATCCCGCCGGAGCTCGGCTACGGCGCGCGCGGCGCGGGCGACAAGATCCCGCCGAACTCGACGCTCGTGTTCAATGTCGAGCTCGTCGGCGTCGAGAAGAAGAAGTAGCCATGACCGAGCGAACCCGAGAGACGGATCGCGCGGATGTCGTCATCGTCGGGGCGGGCCAGGGCGGCGCGCACGCGGCGATGGGCCTGCGCTCCCAGAAATTCGCGGGCTCGATCCTCGTGATCGGTGAAGACCCGAATCTCCCTTACGAGCGTCCGGCGCTCTCGAAGGAGTATCTGGCCGGCGAAAAGGCCTTCGAGAAGCTCCTCCTGCGACCGGCCGCGGCGTGGGAGGAGAGGAAGATCGAATATCGCCTCGGCACGCGCGTCACGGCGGTCGATCCGGTGGCCCACACCGTGACCACGTCCGACGGCGCGACCATCGGCTACGGAAAGCTGATCTGGTCCGCCGGTGGCCGGCCGCGAAAGCTCTCTTGTGGCGGCCACGACCTCGTCGGAGTTCATTACGTCCGTGAGCGCAGCGACGTGGATCGGATGCTCGACGAGCTCGTTACCGTGAACGAGATCGTGGTCATCGGCGCGGGCTATATCGGTTTGGAAGCGGCCGCCGTCCTCCGCAAGCTCGGAAAGCGCGTGACCGTGCTCGAGGCGCAGCATCGGGTCCTCTCGCGCGTGGCGGGCGAGCCGCTCTCACGCTTCATCGAGAGCGAGCACCGCTCCCATGGTGTGGATGTGCGCCTCGGGATGCAGGTCGAATGCATCGAGGGCAAGGACGGGAAGGTGTCGGGCGTTCGTCTCTCGGACGGCGCGGTCCTCCCCGCGGAGATGGTCGTGGTCGGCATCGGCATCGCCGCGTCGGTCGAGCCGCTCCTCGCCGCCGGCGCGAAGGGCACGAACGGCGTCAGCGTGGACTTGCACGGCCGCACGAGCCTGCCGGACGTGTTCGCCATCGGCGACTGCGCCGCGCACGCGAACGTCCACGCATCCGGAAATGAGATCCGCCTCGAGTCGATCCAGAACGCGAACGATCAAGCGCTGATCGCGGCCAAGGCCATCTGCGGGACGCTGAGCGGCGAGGAGAAATACGACGCCATTCCGTGGTTCTGGTCGAATCAGTTCGATCTGCGCCTCCAGACGGTCGGCCTCTGGAACGATCACGACGACACGGTCGTCCGCGGCGACCCGGCGTCGAAGAAGTTCTCCGTCGTCTACCTGAAGGAAGGTCGTGTGGTCGCGCTCGACTGCGTGAACCTCACGAAGGACTACGTGCAAGGCAAGATGCTCATCCAGAGCAAGAAGACCCCGGACCGCGAGAAGCTCGCGAATCCCGAGGTCTTGCTCAAGGACCTCGCGAACGCCTAGCCAAGCTAGCCCTACTCGAGCCCGCTCTTCAGCTCGTTCTTCTGGAGCGTGAACAGCATCGGATCGTCGACCGCCGGGTCGCCGAAGCCGGTGGTGGGGATCTTCTTCGAGGCCTTCGCGATCTGGAGCGACCGGTCATCGAGACGGAACCAGATCTTGCCCTTGGGCCTCGGCGCGTCCCTGGCGATGAGGAGGATGGCCGTCGCCTCGGTCGGGTCCTCGGTGCACACCCTGGGCTTCGCGGGCTTGTCCAGGCACTTCGCGGCCACGTCCTTGTAGCGAGCCCTGGCGTTCTCGAGCGCGATCTTCGCGAGGTCACCGCCGATGGCGGCGAAGGCCTCCGGCGGGGCGACCGCGTCGTCCTCGTCGTCAGCGTGGCGCAGCACGAGGCCCGCGCGCGCTGCCCCGATCGCCACCGCCTGATCGCGAGGCCCGGGCTTGAGGAGGAGCGACGGGAGCAGGTCCTCCTTGTGATAGACGCCTTCGACGTTCGGCTCGTCGAGACGCCCGATCAGCTCGGACATCGCGCGCGGATTCTCGGCGACGGCGTCCTCGCCGGGGATGACCTTCGCGTCGACGATGAGGAAGTCTCCGTTCGACCTGCGATACGCGAGGGACCCCTCGTCCTCGTGAACGCGCGTCCAATCCTTCTTTTGCTCGCTCATGAGCCGCACGAACTGCCTGGGACCGCTCGGCGCGTGCGCCCGGTGTCCCTGCGACGAGGTGAGGGTGGTCGTGCCGACCGGCCCGTCGAGCGTGGCGAGGATATCGGCGTCCGCGGCCTGGGCCAGCTTCGCGCACGGGAAGGCGGTCACGAGCTTCGGACGCTTCGTGTAATCGAGAGTCTCGGGCGTCTCGTCGATCGTGCCGTAGGTGTCGGCGGGGAAGCCATACGGCCCGCTCCGGCTCGTGCGCTGCTCGACCCTCGCGCCGGCGATATCGACGTTGCGGCTCCTGGAGCTGTACCAGGGGCCGATATTCAGGATCGCGAAGCACTGATCAGGGGACGTCGGCGCTGCGTACTTGTGATTGCGCTCGAGGTTCAGGGCGATCTCGTGCTTCGCGCCGTCCCGCTTCGTCGAGCGGACGGTGTGCTTCCCGGGCTTCCCCTCCAGGGTGGCACGCTCCCCGGGGTGAAGATCGACGGTGGCCTCGACCCTCTGTTTCGCGTCGAGGAGCTCGACCGTCACCTCGGACTCGGCGTCCGCGTAGACCGTGACCTTGGAGCTGGAAAGGCTGTTGCAGCCGGCGAGCGGAATGGCGAGGAACGCCAGGAAGCGCGATGAGCGAGCCATGACGTGGCGAATCACTCGAGACCGGCCGTGAGCTCGTGATCGTGGAGCGTGAACAGGCTCGGCGCGAACGTGGTGTCGCCGATCCCCTTCGAGGGCACCTTCTTCGCGGCCGTCGCGACCTGCAAGCCTTTCGCGTCCAGGCGGAACCAGACCTTGCCCTTGACGGCCGGGCTCTCCGTCGCCGCGAGCAGGACGCCGGTGGCCTCCGTCGGGTCGGTGGTGCACGAGGTCGGCTTCGTCGTGATCTTCGACAGGCACTTCGCGGTCGCGAAGCGCGCCCGGGCGTTCGCGATGGCGAGCTCCGTCATGTCGCCGCCGATGGCGAGGAGCACGGCCGCCGCGACCTTGTAGTCGGCGACGTCGTTCGGGCGGCGGAGCACGATGCCGGCCTCGCGCCCGCCGACCTCCACCTTGGGGTCGAAGTGTCCGGGCGCGGAGTCGAAGGAGGGGAGCACGTCCGTCTTGCGGTAGACGCCTTTCGCCTCCGCCTTCTCGATATTCGCGACGAAGTCGGCGGTGGCGCCGGGCTTCCTGGACTCCTCGAGCTCGCGCGGGATTACCCAGGTATCGATGATCAGGAATTCGCCGCTCCCGTTACGATACGCGAGGGTGGCGCTGTCGTCGTGGACGCGCATCCAGTCCTTCTTCTGCTCGCCCATGAGGCGCGTGAAGGCCTCCCGCCCGCTCGTGGCGACCGGACGCTCTTTCTCGTTCTCCTTCTTGGCGAGCATGATCGACGTGAGCGTCGCGCTGCTCACGGTGAGGCGCCGCTCGAGCGTGGCGAGGATGTCGCTGTCGGCGGCGCCCGCGATCTTCGAGCAGGGATATGCGGTGACGAGCTTCGGATGGTCCTCGGCCTCGATCGACTCCGGCGTCTCCTCGAGCGTGCCGTAGGTCTGATCCGGGAACTCGAACGGCGCGCTCGTCTTCAGGCGCCGCTCGACCCTCGCGTCGACGACGTCGGCTTCGCGATGGCGAGCGCCATACCACGCGCCGATGTTCAGGACGGCGAAGCACTGATCCGCCGAGGTGGGCACGGCGTGCTGCTCACCGAGGCCGACCTTCACCGCGACCTCGTACTTCGCGCCGTCGCGCTTCGTGGAGCGAATGGTGTGCGCTCCGCGCCTGGTCGTGAGCGTCGCGCGCTCTCCCGCGCCGAGCTCGATCGTCTGCTCGACCTTCTGCTTCGAGTCGAGGACCTCGACCGTCATCGCCGACTCGGCGTCTGCGTAGACGGTGACCTTGGGGTCTGTGGTCAGGCTGGCGATGCCTCGACCGATCCAGACGACGGCGCCGATGGCGCAAAGGGGGACCACGATGATCGCGGGAAGTCGTACGTAAGCCACAAGACTATGGGCGTGCCACGCGCCACGCAGACGGCAAGCCTCGGACTCGGAAATTCAGGCTAGAGCCGCCGGTCGCGGTACGCGGCGACCAGCTCCTGCAAACCCTCGATCTCCAAGCGGATCTCCTCGCCGCGGCTCGTCTCGGCGATGCGAATCGGCCTGGCCGGACGGCGGAGGACCTGGATGGTGGGGACGATGTCCGCGCCGCGCTCGATCGCCTCGTCGATCGAGGAGAAGTGGTGATGCTTCGCGAGGTAGGTCTCGCTGGCGTCGATGACGAGCGTGAACCCGTGATCGCCGTAGGCCTCCGAGAACGCGCCGTCGATCGTCACCGCGAGGCCGCTCCGCTTCAGCGGTGACTCGCCGTCGTCGAGCTTCACGGGCACGTGTCCGTTCACGATGAGCGGCTCATCCGCCATCACGCCGAGCTCGCGTGCCACCTTCCGGCAGAACTCGGGCGTGTGGATGAGCGCGAAGTACGGGTTCTTCGTCTCCTTGTGCGTGGCCTTGTCCGCGACGAAGTACGTCTCGAACGTGGCCATGCGATCCTTGCCGAAGCACGGCGACCGCGCGCCCGCCCAGAGGTAGTAGAGGAGATCGACGTCGGCCGCCTTGCGCTCGCGAAATGCGCGACGGACGGATCTCTCGATCGCCTCGAACAGCATACGCCCTTTCCTCGGTTCTCCATCGACCTCGAGCGAGAGAAACTCGCCCGTGGCGTCGACCGGCATGCACCCGTGGAAGATGACGTTCTCGTCGCGCGCGAGGAACATCGCGCCGTGGTCGGCGACGAACTTCATGTCGCGCCACAGGTTCGAGCTGCCGAGGAACGAGCGCTGGAACCGCTCGATGCACCGGGCCTCGGCGTCGGAGAGGCGATAGGGATCTTGCCAGTCGATGGTGGGGAATCGCCGATCGAGCAGAGGGTGCGTCGCTCCGTCGATGGTGACGGTCCCCGCCGCGGGATCGATGCGATGCAGGAGGCAGCGTGACTCGAGGTCCCAGTGCGGATATCGCCGGGAGGCCTGGCCTTCGAGCTTGAACTGGAGAATCGCGACCGCCTTCTGCATTCGCGCGAGGAGGATCGGACTGCGAAGATCCTCGCCCTTCGATTCGAATCGCTCCGCGGGGTCGTCGGCATAGGCCTCTTGCACGAGCTGCTCGAGCGGTTCGATGGGAATGCCATATCCCTCTTCGAGCTGCGCGATGCGCCCGTAGCGAAGCGAGATGCGCAGCACGGTGGCGATGAGCGCGGTCTGCCCGAGGCATGCGCCCATCCATTCCACGTCGTGATTGCCCCACGTGATGGAGACGTTTTGCTGGTGACGGAGAGCGTCGATGACGCGGTCGATGCGGGGCCCGCGATCGCCGAGGTCGCCCGCGCAGACCACCTCGTATGACGAGAAGGAGCGGATCGCGTGCGAGAGCGTGCGCACCATCTCGAGCCCGCCGTCGTCCGCGACGAACGGGGCGAGGAGGCCGTTGAGATAATCGAGCTCGCGGTCGAGGACGGGCGCAAAGAGCAATTCCTCGAAGATGCCGGCGATCGACGGCGGCACGAGGCGGGTGATCTGGCGGAGGCCGTAGCGCTCGCACTGGACGCGAAGGATCTCGACCTGGCGAAAGATCGTGTCGCGGAGGAAGTCCGGTGGCGCGCTGCTCTCGAACCGCTGCCAGGTCTCGCGCGGGTAATAGACGAAGTTGAGGAGCCGGTCCTCTTCTTCCTCGGAGAGCCGCCCGTCGAAGATGTGCTTCACGAGCGGGCGAAGGCTGCCGGAGCCATTTCGAAACACGTGCTCGAGCTTCCGGAATTCGCCGTGGACGTCGCTGACGACGTGGATCGCTCCGCGTGGCAGCGTGAGCACGGCCGATAGGCGCGCGAGCTCGGCGAGCGCGCTCGGGACGTCGGGGAGGCGGTAGCTGAGGGCGCGGAGAAAGGGGGAGGTCATGCCTCGGCCGAACGTACCAGCCGAAGGCCGCCTAACGCGTTCCGATGGGATGAAACGCGGGCGCGAGTGGGATTCCCGCCCGCTCCACGAGGGCGATGAGGAAGTCGGCCAGGGCCACGAGCCGCTGCGGCTCGCGATCGTCGACCATGTGCTCGAGGCGCCCCGAGTCGAGCGGAAGCGCCAGGTTCACCTGGCCGATCGCGCTGCTGGTCCACGGGAACGCCTCATCGACGACCTCGCGGCCGCAGAAGTCGGGATCGGTGAGCGCGACGACGAGGGCGTCGAGCTCGAACGAGTCGAGGAGCAGGTTCTCGCGACGTTCGCTCCCGCGCTCGATCGCCTCGATCGAGACGAACGCACCGCCGCCGAGTGGCTCGCAGCGAAGCGTCACCACCGGCTTGGACTCGCAACCCAAGCCCCAGACGACGACCTCCGCGGGCGCGATGAGCTTGGGCATTCGCCCTCGATCATACGCCCGCGGAGCGCCGGTTCGAGTCACGCCTTCGCGAGGAGCGACCTGGCGATCGCGTCCGGTACGACGTCGTAGCCGTCGACCTTCATCGCCGCCGTGCCGCGCCCGCTGGTGAGGCCGCGAAGACGCGAGACCCAGTCGAACATCGCGGCGAGCGGGGCGCGCGCGTCGATGACGACGACGGTACCCTTCGGCGTGACGTTCTTCACGAGGCCGCGGCGCGACGAGAGGTCGCCCACGACATCGCCGGTGTGATTCGGCGGTACGACCGCCTCGATCGCCGTCATCGGCTCGAGAAGGGTCGCGCCGCCGGCGCGCATCGCCTCCTGGAAGGCGAGCGAGCCTGCGATCTCGAACGCGGCCGCGTTCGAGTCCTTGCTGTGGAAGGCGCCGTCGACGAGGCGCACCGCGACGTCCACCACCGGATAACCGGCAAAGACGCCGCGGTTGGCCGCGCCACGAATACCTTTCTCGACGGCGGGGACGAGCTCCTTCGGGACCACGCCGCCGACCGTCTCGTCCGCGAACGAGATGCCGCTGCCGCGCGCGCCGGGTGTCACGACGAGCGTGACCACGGCGTGCTGACCGGAGCCGCCCGATTGCTTGATATGGCGATATTCGGCCCTCGCTTCGCGGGCGACGGTCTCGCGATAGGCGACCTCGGGTTTGCCCATCACGACGTCGACGCGATGCTCCGTCTTCAAACGGTCAATCGCGATCTCGAGATGAAGCTGTCCCATGCCCGCGAGGATCGTCTGGCCAGTCTCGGCGTGGGTCGAGACGTGGAGCGACGGATCCTCGGCGAGCATGCGGCCGATCGCTTCGCCGAGGCGGTCGCGATCCTCCGAGGTCCTCGGCTCGATCGCGGCCTCGATGACGGGCTCCGGCGCCTCGATGCGCTCGAGGACGACGGGGTGCTTCGGTGCGCAGAGCGTGTCGCCGGTGCGCGCGGAGCGGAGGCCCGTGAAAGCGACGATGTCGCCCGCGCGCGCCTCCACGATCTCCTCACGCTCGTTGGCATGGAGACGGAACATCCGTCCCACGCGCTCGCGGAGGTCACGGGGCATGACTCGAACCTCGGTGCCCGTCGCCAGACGACCCGCATAAATGCGGACGACCGTGACGAGACCGGCGTTCCGGTCATTGACGCTCTTCGAGACGAGCGCGAGGAAGGGCTCCTCTTCGCGTTCGTCGGGATGAGGCAGATATGCGACCACGGCATCGAGCAAGGGCTGGATGCCGCGATTCTTGAGCGCGGAGCCGCAGAGGACGGGCAGGAGGGTACCTTCCGCCGTGCCCTTGCGAAGCGCGCGCTCGAGTGCGATGGGCGAGACCGGCTTGCCGGCGCAGAACGCCTGCATGACCTCGTCGTCGAGCTCGGCGCACGCCTCGACGAGGCGGGCATGAGCGTCGGCGACGCAGGTCGGCCGTCGCCGATAGACGCGGCCGTCGTCGCGCTCGTAGTGAATCGCTTCCTGGCGGACGGCATCGAGGATGTCGCCATTTTCGCCGGGCAGCGTCACGAGGACGGGACGAGCGCCGAGGCGTTCGCGGAGATCGGCGAGGCACATGTCGATGTCGGCCCCGATCTTGTCGACCTTGTTGATGAAGGCCAGACGCGGCACGTGGTAGCGATCGGCCTGGCGCCAGACCGTCTCCGACTGACATTCCACGCCGCTGCTCGCATCGAGCACGAAGATGGCGCCGTCGAGCACGCGGAGGCTGCGCTCGACCTCGATCGTGAAGTCGATGTGGCCAGGCGTGTCGAGGAGCTGAATGCGATGCTCGACGCCTTCGTGGGCGCCGGACCTGGGGGTCCACGGGACGGTCGTCGCGGCGGCCGTGATCGTGATGCCCTTGGTGCGCTCCTGGGGGAGGTGATCGAGGGCGGTATTTCCGTGATGCACCTCGCCCGCTTCCCGGACCCTTCCGGTGAAGACGAGGATTCGCTCGGCGACGGTGGTCTTGCCAGCGTCGATATGGGCCATGATGCCGATGTTGCGATAACGGGTGACTGGGATCTCTCGTGGCATGGACGTGTCCGTGCACGCGCCCGGGTCGAAGCCGAGCGCGCGTGAAAAAGAAGCGGAAATGACGAAGGCCGACTCGCGGAATGCGGAGCCGGCCTTGGCCAATCGGCGTCTTTCGATGGACGTGATTCGCCTAGGGACCCGCTCCGCGGTCGGTCAATGCGAGGATCACCAGGGCGAACATGACGTCTTGAAGCTTGGATCCGGAAGGGCGAACAGGCAAGTCAGTCGCGCGAGAACGTGATGCCGTCGGCCACCATCTCGAATCTGCCGCCCGCGGCATGGGGCGGGGTCGTGACCTTGAGCCGGAACTCGATGCCGACCTTCAGCACGATGTCGTGGCCGGAGATCTCGGCGATAGGGCCCGTCAGGTGCGTCTTCGCGGCGGTCTCCGCGCGCTCGTAGTCGAGCATGCCGTCCTTCGTGATCTTCAGCGTGCTCGCGCCGCTCTTGCTGGTCCAGGTCCCAACGTAGTCCTTCTTGTCGCCTTCGAGCGCCGTGGTCACCGCCGCGGGCGGGGTCATGACCAGGCCGCCGTCGGCGATGTTGCGCTTCACTTCGCCGAGCTGCTTGCCCGCGAAGTAGCCACCGATGCCGCAGGTCGCGAGGCCGAGAAGGACGAGGATGCCGATGACGATGCCCGCGATGGCGAGCGGCGAGAGACCCTTCTTCGGCTGCGGCGGCGCTTGGTTCATGTGGCTTCTGCTTCTCGTATGGCCGCCTTCCTTGCGGCCGGCTCGGGCGCATCGACGTCGCCCATCTTCTTCGCGAGGATCCGATCGACGGCCCAGTTGCCGGGGCCGAGGATGGCGATCATGACGAGCATCACGAGGTATGTAAATTCCTCGAAGCCGACGAGGTCGAAGACCCCGTGGAGGTCGGCGCGCTTGGCGGTGAGGATGGCGACGATCATGCTGACGATGAGGGGGATCGTCGCCAGACGCGTGAGCACGCCGAGCACGATCGCCGCGCCGCAGAGGAGCTCGCTCCAGCCGACGAGGACGGCGTGGAACCCGGGCGCCGGGATGTGCAGCTCGGTGAAGAACTGGGTCACCTTATCGACGTTGTGGACCTTGCCCCACCCCGTCGAGAGGAAGACGAGGCCGACGGCGAGCCTCCCGAGAAGCAGGGCGAGCGGCTTCTGCTTGGCGAGCAGCTGGAGGGCAACCTTGCGATACGTGCGGACCTTGTCGATCAGTTCCATGGGTTTCGTCTCCAGTACGCATCACCAGCGGATCGGTTTCTCGTCGCGGAAAAATCCGCCGGTTGGCCCGTCATTTCCGAGCTTTGCGAGCCACACGGGGGTCTTTGCCCCCTGCTCGACCGACCGCGGCGCGCCGGCGCCGCCCATGTCCGTCCGGACCCAGCCGGGGTCGCAGGCGTTCACGAGGATGCCGCGGGGATCGCTCGCAAGCTCGCGCGCGAGGATGCGCACGAACGCGTTCATGGCGACCTTCGAGACGCTGTAGGCATTCGACGGCCAGCCGTCGCGGCCGTGCGTCTTGCGGGCGATCGCGTCGACGAAGCGCTGGGTGAAGGCGAGGAGCCCCGCGCGATCGAGCGAGGGGCTCAGCACCTCGTCCTGCAGCGGAGCGGCGAGACAACCGACGTGCCCCATCCCGCTCGACACCATCACGATGCGCGCGCCCGCGCGGAGCCGCGGGAGCAGCCGATCCGTCAGCCGCATCATGCCGACGAAATTCGTGTCGAGCGTCCGCCGCGCGACATCGGCGTCGAAGCCGCGAAACGAGGCGCCCGCGTTGTTCACGAGGACGTCGAGCCCGTCGGCCAGCGACGCAGCCACGCGCTCGATGTCGTCGCTGGACGTCTGATCGAACGGGACGAACGTGGCGCCGAGCTCGCGCGCCGCCGCCTGGCCGCGCTCGGCGTCACGGCCACACAGCAGGACGCGCATGCCCGCGGCGCCGAGCTCGTTCGCGATCTGGCGCCCGATCCCGCGCGTGGCGCCGGTGACGAGCGCGATGGTGGCTGGCTCCGGAGTCACCTCCGGAGGGTATCAGCGGCAACGATCGACGGTGGCGATCTCGAAGCGGCCGCCCCAGACGGGGCAGGCGTTCTCTGCGACCGCGAGGAGCGGCGCGCCATCGAGCTTCGTCGCGAGCTCGCGCGGAGGCGCGCTGCCCGAGGTCGCGGTCGTGAACACCTTCGCGTCGTGCTGGCCCGGCGGGTTCTGGTGCCAGTCGAACGTCATCGACTGCGACCAGTAGAGGTCGTTGCCGGCCGCGGAGAGCGAGTACGGCTGGAGATCGTTCGACTCACCGAGCTCCGCGACGGTGCGCGACTGGCCGCCGCTCTTCGGGACGGCGCGGATGCCCCAGGTCGGCGCGGCGCCCGGCGTGACGGGGGCCTTGTTCGCGAAGAAGATCTCGTCGCCGGCGAGCGCGATCTCTCGCGCGCCGTTCTCGATGCGCGCGAGCTCCGTCACGGCGCCGTGTGGCTTCGCTTCGACCTTCATCAGGTACTCGGTCTTGTCCGAGTCGGGGGCCGTGCGGTCGAGGCCGAAGAAGTAGACGAAGCCGTCCTTCACCGCGATGCCGTCACCGCCGCGCGGGCCGTCGTACACGACCTCTGGCGCGCCGCCTTCCTTCGCGACGCGCTTGATGAGCGCGTGATCGATCGTGCCCGTCGTCCAGTAGACGAAGTGATCGTCGAGATCGATGTCGCCTGGGAAGTCCTTCGAGTTGCGGATGACGATGTCCCAGCGGCCGCCCTCTTGCGGGATGCGGATGATCTGGCCGTCCTCGACGAAGTAGATGTCCTTGTCGTCGAGCGCGATGTCGCCGAGCTGATCCATCGGCTGCGTGCGCCCCTTCCAGAGCACCTTCGAGGCGCCGCCGGCGAGCGGCACGGAGCGGAGCTCCACGTTCTGGAAGTCGGTGTAGAAGATGGTCTCGCCGTGCCGCGCGATCGCGTCGGCGCCCGAGCTCGTCACCGTCCGCACGCTCGCGGCGGGGAGCGGCGCCCCCTTCACTTCGTCGGCGCTCGAGGCGCTGTCGTTCGCGCCGCCGTTCGAGGCGCAGGCGACGAGAGAGAGGAGGGCGGCGAAGGAAGCGCGCTTCAGCATGCCGGTCCCTTCGCAACAGACGGGCCATAGCTACCTTGTCCTACATAGGTGTACAAAGCCCTGACGCTATGAAAACTTCAGGCTTTTTCGTTGCGCAAACTGGATCGCCGCGGCCTCGGTCTGGATCCGGACGAGCGTCAGTCGGGATGGCCCTCGGTTTCCCGAGTTGCGCAGATCCTTGCCTAAGATCGACCCCTGGATGCCGATGGAGATCCGACGTTTGGGACCGAGCGATGTGGCGATCCTCGAGGGCCTCGCGGCGGACGACGCCGACTTCGACATCGATGGCCGCGAGGGCGAGGAAGTGCGTCTCTCGGCCGAGGACCTCCGTGCGTATCTTTCGGACCCGACCGTTCTTCACTGGGTCGCGTTCGATGGCGAGGTCGCGCTCGGCTTCCTCCACTGCCAGACGATCCGCAAGTACGGCGGCCAGCCGATGGAGCTGATGCTCTACGAGATCGGCGTGCGTGCGCGGGCGCGACGCCAGGGCGTGGGCCGCGCCCTCCTCGCCGTCATGACGGCATGGATGAAGGAGCACGGCGTCGTCGAGGTCTGGGTGCTCGGCGACAATCCGGGCGCAGTGGCTTTTTACAAGGCCTGCGGCTTCGAGGGGCACGCGCCGGGAGACGCCGTCTATCTGACGCGCGACCTCGCGTAGCCGACGCGCCGCACCGGGAGCCTGGCGTGCGCCTTGCGAAGCCCGATGACGTGCGTCTTCGCTTCGTCCTCCTCCTCGCCCTCGTCGCGGCGTGTCAGCCGTTCACGGGGGAAGGGCCGCAGGCACAAGCGAGCGACGACACGTCGGCCGAGTCGCCGCCGAAGAAGACGTCCACGACGAAGACGGACATGCCGTCCACCATGCCGGAGCCGCCCGCCGCGCCGGCGAAGACGTCCGCCTGCGACGGCGCCTTCTTCTGCGATGACTTCGAGGCGAGCGGCAAGGGCAACGGCCAGTGGTCGGGGTTCGAGTCGGTCGGCTTCGATGCGATCCTGCACACGCCGCCGTCGGCGGGGCCCGGCATGTTCAGCCTCGGCTTTCTACTCCTCGACGGATCGGACACGCACCCGTCGCTGCGCCACGACCTCGGCGCCCACGATCACGTCGAGCTCGGCTTCGCCCTTCGGATCCCGAGGTCGTTCGGCGAGACGGGGCACGTGAACATCGCGCACCTCGACTTCGGCGACAGCGAGGTGGTCCTCACCATCATCGGCGAGCGCGATCGGGTCGGGCTCGTGACGCTCGACGACGAACGCTACTTCCAGCTCGTGCGCGAGGTGGCCGTCACGCCAGACACCTGGCACGACGTCAAGCTCACCGTCGACCTCCCGGGCAAGCCGGCGACCTCGAAGCTGACGATCGATGGCGTCGACGTCGTCGCGAACGACGTGCTGGCGATCCCGTTCAAGGGAGCGCCAGAGGTCAGCCTCACGATCGGTCCCGACTTCAAGAGCACCTCGGCCGGCTTCGAGGTCCGCTACGACGACGTCCGCGTCGACGTCCAGGACCTCTAGCCGCGCCAGGCGTCTCGATCCGGAGTCACCAGATGCGGACGCGCTTCTCCGGCGGGAGGAAGAGGGCGTCGCCCGGCTTCACGTCGAACGCCTGGTACCAGGCGTCGTGGTTACGAACGATGCCGTTCGTGCGGTACATCGCCGGCGAATGCGGGTCGGTCATGACCTGATTGCGGAGCGCCTCGTCGCGATAGAGCGCGCGCCATACCTGCGCGTAGCCGAGGAAGAAGCGCTGGTCGCCGGTGAAGCCGTCGATCTTGTCGTCCGGCTTGCCGCCCAGCGACAGCTGGTAGGCCTTGTACGCGACGTTGCTGCCGCCGAGGTCGCCGATGTTCTCGCCCATCGTGAGCTTGCCGTTCACGTGGAGGCCCGGGAGCGGCTCGTACGCCGAATACTGCTCGCCGAGCGCGTCCGTGCGCTTCGTGAACGCGGCGCGATCGGGATCCGTCCACCAGTTGCGGAGCACGCCCTTCGCGTCGCTCTTGCTGCCCTGGTCGTCGAAGCCGTGGCCCATCTCGTGGCCGATGACGCCGCCGATGCCGCCGTAGTTGACGGCCGGGTCCGCGTTCGGATCGAAGAACGGCGGCTGGAGGATGGCGGCCGGGAAGACGATCTCGTTGAACGTCGCGTTGTAGTACGCGTTCACCGTCTGCGGGGTCATGCCCCACTCCTCACGGTCCGTCGGCTTGCCGAGCTTGTTCTTCTGGTAGTCGTGGTGCCAGATCGCCGAGCGGCGATCGTTGCCCCACGCGTCGCCCGGCTGCACGTCGAGCGTCGAGTAGTTCTTCCACTTCGACGGATAGCCAATCTTCGGGCGGAACGCGGCGAGCTTCTCGAGCGCCGCCTTCTTCGTCTCCGCGCCCATCCAGTCATTCGCCTCGATGCGCGCCTTGTACGCGCCGCGAATGTTCTCGATGAGCTTGTCCATCTGCTGCTTGGCTTCCGGCGGGAAGTACTGCTTCACGTAGACCTCGCCGACCGCCTCGCCGAGCGCGCCGTTCACCTGCGAGACCGCGCGCTTCCAGCGCGCTCGCTGCTCCGGCAGACCACCGATGACCTTGCCGCCGAAGTTGAAGACCTCCTCGTCGAGCGCCTTCGGCAGCACGTCTGCCGTCGCGCGGAGAAAGTGGAACGTGAGGTACGCCTTCCACGTCGCCACCGGCGTCGAGGCGAAGAGCTCTGCGATCTTCGGCATCTGATCGACCTCGCGGACGATCACGTCCTTCTGGTCGCCGTAGCCGATCGCGTCCATGTACACCTTCCACGGGAACTTCGGCGCCGCCTTGGACAGCTCCTCGACCGTGCGTGGGTTGTACATCTTCTCCTTCTCGCGGAGCTTCTGGCGCTCGAGGTGGAGCTCGGCGAGCTTGGTCTCGAGCTCGAGGACCTTCTTCGCGTCCGCGGCGTCCTTCTTCTCTTCCTTCTTCTTGTCGTGCGAGAAGCCGAGCACCTTCGCGATGTGCGCCTCGTATTTCGCGCGGATGTCGGGGAACTTGCCGTCTTGCTTCAGATAGAAGTCACGGTCGGGGAGGCCGAGGCCGCTCGCGCCGACCGAAACGACGTATCGGTCGGGGTTCTTCTGGTCGACCGTGACGCCCATGCCGATCGGCGACGCGAGCGGGAGGTCTGGACGGCCCATCAGCTTCGCGATGTCGCTCGCGCTCTTCGCGGCGTTGATCGCATCGAGGCCCGGCTTCGCGGGGGCGAAGCCCTTCTTCTCGATCGCCTCCTGGTCGAGGTAGGCGGCGTAGTAGTCGCCGATCTTCTGCGCGTTCGAGCCCTTCTCGTTCTTCGCCTTCGACGCCTCCTCGAGGATCTTGTGGACGTTGACGTCCGAGTCCTCGCGGAGCGCATCGAACATGCCCCACTTGTTCTTGTCGGCGGGGATCTTGTTCTCCGCCATCCACTTGCCGCCGGCGTACTTGAAGAAGTCGTTGCCGGGCTTCACCGAGGTGTCCATGCCCGCCGTGTCGACGCCGAAGGTGCCGAGCTTCGGCTTCGGCCCGGTGCGCGGCTTCTCTGGCGCCGTGGCCGCCTTGCTCTCGACCGGCTTCGCGGCGGAGGTGTTCTCCGGCGTGGCGGGAGGCGGAGTCGCGTCGCCACAGGCGGCGACGACGGAGCCGAGAACGAAGACAGAGGAGACGAGGAAACTGCGCTTCATGAGGCCTCAGTAGTGGTGGCGTGTAGGTGATGCAATCGCCGCGTCGCAGGTACGACGACGATGGATAATCACCGCCCGACAAGAAAGGTTCGCTCCGGAAATGTCAGGAGTCCTCTCATATGCGTGCATAATGCACACAATGGCTGCTCTTTTTCAGAGCCGCCCCGAGGGCTCGAGGCGGCAATGTAGGTGGATCAGCGCCAGACCATGCGTTGCAGAATTCGACGCTGTTTTACCGACGTTTCAGGGATGACGCGTCGCAGTGTCGTCCATGTAAGACGAGGTGATCAAATGGCGGAAATAGTGGCAACTACACGCATTCTTCGGAGTTGAGACGTAGGTGTGAGGTGGTGGTGGACGAAAGACCAGGCAAAAGGTCCACCCATGAAGACCGGGTTCGTTGCTCTCGCGCTGGTTGGTTTGACGATGGCTGTTGGCTGCACGACGTCGGCGACGTCGGAGGAGCCCGAGACCGTCAACGAGACCAACGACGCCATCATCGGCGGCGAGCTTCACTCGGGTCACCCGTCGGTCGTCGCCGTCGGCGACAACTCCCGCGCGTTCTGCACGGGCACCGTGATCGGCAAGCGCACCGTCATCACGGCGGGGCACTGCTACGCCGCGGGCATCAAGGCGATCTACCTCGGCGCCAACGCGACGAGCACGTCGGGCCTCACCAAGATCGCGGTCGCCCAGGCCATCCGCCATCCTGGCTACAAGACGACGGGCGGCAAGCCCTCGAACGACCTCACCATCGTCAAGCTCGCCGCGGACGCGCCGATGCAGCCGGCTCCGCTCTTCCGCGGCACGATGGACAACAGCTCGACCTTCATCGGTCCCAAGTTCACGTGGGTCGGCTACGGCGACAACGTCGCGGGCTCCGGTCCGTGGGGCGGCTCGAGCGGCTTCGGCAAGAAGCGCATCACGCACTTCGCGATCAACAAGGTCGGCCAGGTCGGCGGCACGCAGGTCGGCGGCACCGCCGGCACGATCGACGAGACGATGTTCTGGTACAACGTGCCGGGCCTCTCGATGTGCCACGGCGACTCGGGCGGTCCGGCCTTCTTCGTCCAGGACGGCGTCGAGCACCTCATCGGCGCGACCTCCTTCGGTAACCCGGGCTGCTCCTCGGACGGCGTCCAGTCCCGCACCGACGCGCCGCAGATCGCCAACTTCATCCAGGCGAACCTCGACGCCTTCGAGGGCAACGACGCCTGCCGCGGCGACGGCTCCTGCAACGAGTCCTGCAACACGGGCGGCCAGGTCAAGGATCCGGACTGCCATGAGGCGCATGCGGGTCGCGACGGCATCTGCTCGCAGCTCGCCGAGAACGATCCGGACTGCACCGCGTCGTCGCACTGAGCAGACTCCCCATTATCGGCTGTAGCTAATTGCAATAGCCCCGCGTCGTGAGGCGCGGGGCTTTTCATTGGATCTTCGACGTGACCCACCGATCTCGCATTGGAATTCTCTCCGCCGTCGTCATCACCGGGCTCGTGCTCGCGAGCGGCTGCTCGTCCGGTGACGCGCCGGAGAGCGCCCGGAGCGGGGAGAGCGCGGAGATCACCGGCGGGCCGACGCGCGTCGTCGCCACGCTGAAGCTCGCGGACTACGGCCGCGACATGCAGGTGATCAGCGCCCGCGGCTACGACATCGCAGGCGTCGATCTCGAAGCGAACGAGGTCGATCTCGTCGTCGAGCACGCCACGATGAAGGCGCTCCGCAACGAGGGCTTCGACGTGGTGCGCAGCAAGGAGGTCCCGCTCGAGCTCGAGGTGCCCGCGGACCGCGGCCTGACCTCGAGCTACAAGGCGCCGGGGGACGTGGAGGCGCTGATCCAGAATTACGCGGCGAGCTTTCCGGAGATCGCGGCCGCGAAGTCCATCGGCAAATCGAGCCAGGGGCGCGATATCTGGGTGTTCCGCATCACGAAGAACGCGCAGGCTCCGCACGATGCATCGAAGCCCGTCATTCTCTTCAACGGCGCTCATCACGCCCGCGAGCTGATGTCCGTCGAGGTCCCGATCGACACGATCGACACGCTCCTGAACGGCTACGGCACGGATCCGAAGATCACGCACTGGGTCGACGCGAACGAGATCTGGGTCATGCCCATGCTCAACGTCGACGGTTCGAATCAGGTCTTCACCCACGACACGATGTGGCGCAAGAACGCGAAAGGCTGCCCCGCGAGCGGCACCTGCGCGTCGCACACGGGCGTCGATATCAATCGCAATTACCCGTACGGCTGGGCGTCGTGCAACGGCTCGTCTTCGAGCACGCGCGCGGATGACTATCACGGTCCCAGCGCCGCCTCGGAGCCCGAGACGAACGCGATGATGAAGCTCGTAGCGGATATCCGCCCCGTCTTCGACATCTCGTACCACGCGTATTCCGAGGTCGTTCTCTACCCGTACGGCTGCCAGGGCCAGCACGTACCATCGCAGGCGGTCGTCTCCGACTTCGCGCAGAAGATGGCGTCGAAGCTCCCGAGCGACGACTCTCCGTCGCGCAACTACCGCCCGGGCACGCCGTGGGAGCTCCTCTACTCCGCCGACGGCGGTGACATGGACTGGATGTTCCACGAGTACCAGGTCATGGCGTACGCCATCGAGATCAACGGGACGCGTCAGGGATTCCAGCCTGCATTCGCGACCTGGCGCCAGAAGACGGTGACGAAGCTCCGCGGCGCGTGGCAGCTCATGCTCGATCGCGTCGACGGGCCCGGCGTGCGCGGTGTCGTGCACGAGATGCCGGCGGGGACGCAGGTCGAGGTCGCCGCGGCGCCGGGCACCACCGCCGTCACGCAGTCGCGGCCGGTGAATCCCGACGGCTCGTTCCACGTGGTGACGCTCCCCGGGACGTACAAGGTCACGGTGACCGCGCCGGGCCATGCGGCATTCGCGCAGACGGTCACCATCGCCGCCGCGCGCGCGAATCTCGATATCCGCCTGCCGTGATCGGTTAACCTCGCGCCCGTGGAGCCGGTCGAACGCGCGCTCGACGAGCTCTATTCGGCGGACCCGACCGAGTTCACCAAGAAGCGCGACGCGCTCGTCAAGGACCTCAAGAAGGCCGGCGACAAGGAGGGCGCGGCGCGCGTCGCATCGAAGCGAAAGCCGACGCAGATCGCGTACATCCTGAACCAGCTCGCGCACCAGCATCCGGACGCGGTCGGCGAGCTGGTCGATGTCGGCCGCGAGCTCGCACGCGAGCAGCGCAAGGCCCTGCGAGGCGAGACGGCGCACGGCCTGCGAGACTCGATCGACCGGCAGCGAAAGGCCGTGTCCGAGGTCGGGCAGAAGGCGGCCGCCGTGATGAAGTCACTCGGTCTCGACCCGATGGCTCACCTCCAGGAGGTGACGACCGCGCTCCAGGCGGCGCTGATCGATCCGCTCGTCGGCGCCGCGCTCGAGGCGGGCCAGCTCGAGAAGGCGCCGGAGGCCGCGGTCGGTTTCGGCGGGCCCATCGCGCCCGGCTCGGAGCCGGCGGTCGAGCCGGAGGCCGACTCCGAGGAGCCCGAGCCCGCGCCGCGCGCGAAGAAGAGGTCGGAGCCACCGAAGCGGGACGAGGAGGCCGAGAGGAAGGAGAAGGAGCGCGCGCGAGCCCGCGCCGCGCACGCGGAGAGCGTGGCCGAGGCGAAGGCGGTCCTCGCGGCCGCGGCCGCCGAAGCGGAGAGAGCGCGCGTTGCGTCCGAGCAGGCGTCCACGGAGTCGCAAGCGGCAGAGCTCGTCTTCCAGAAGGCGCGCGAGGCGGCGAACCACGCGTCGCGGGAGGCGAAGCGCCTCGCGGCCGAGCTCGCGACCGCGCAGCGCACGGTGGCCGCGGCCGAAAAAGAGCTCTCGCGGATCGAAGCCAGCGCGCCGGAGTAGCGGCGCCGTCGGCTCGCGTCAGCGGCGGCCCGCGAAGCGCTCCTGGTACGCGCGCTCGAGCGACTCGCGATGCTCCGGGGCCGCGATCGCGATGAGGGATCTGGCGCGCTCCTGCAGGCCTTTTCCGTAGAGGTTCGCGACGCCGTGCTCCGTGACGACCCACTGCACGTGGCCACGCGTCGTCACGACGCCCGCGCCCGGATTGAGCATTCCCGCGATGCGCGAGATGCCTTTTCGGGTCGTGGAGGGGAGGGCGATGATCGGTTTACCGCCGGGCGACAGCGAGGCGCCACGCATGAAGTCCATCTGGCCGCCGATCCCCGAGAACTGATACGTACCGAGCGAGTCGGCACAGACCTGCCCCGTCAGATCGATCTGGAGCGCGCTGTTGATCGCGACCACCTTCGGATTCTTTCGAATGACGGCGGTGTCGTTCACCCACGCCACGTCATGGAGCGCGACGAAGGGGTTATCGTCGACGAAGTCGTAGACGCGCCGCGTGCCGAGCACGAACGTCGACACGACCTTTCCTGGCATCACCCGCTTGTGCTCGTTCGTGATGACGCCTTTCTCGATGAGCGGGACCACGCCGTCGCTGAACATCTCGGTGTGGATGCCGAGTCCCTTGTGCGAGCCGAGATATCCGAGAACGGCGTCGGGGATCGCGCCAATTCCCATTTGCAGTGTCGACCCGTCCTCCACGAGCTCTGCGACGAAGCGGCCGATGCGCTGCGTGGCGTCGTCGACCTCGGCTGCATAGCTGACCTCGGGGAGGTCCTGGTCCTCGCGCACGGCGGCGGTGATGCGCGATACGTGAATATGCCCATCACCCATCGTGCGTGGCATGCGCGGATTGATCTGGGCGATGACCACCTTCGCCGTGCTCGCCGCCGCGAGCGCGGCGTCGACGGAGGTCCCGAGCGAGCAGTAGCCGTGGCGATCCGGTGGCGATACGTGGAGCAAAGCGACGTCGATCGGGAGCCGGCCGCTGCGGAAGAGCGCCGGGATCTCGCTGAGAAAGACGGGGACGTAGTCGCCGCTCGGCGAGTCGACCCACTCGCGTACGTTCGCCGACACGAAGAGCGAATTGAGGAAGAAGTGCTCGCGGATCTCCGGGCGATCCCATTCGAGCTTCCCCAGCGTGCTGATCGCGACGAGCTCGATCTTCGTGAGCTCTCCTGCGCGCGCGAGAAGAGCCTGGAGCAGCGACGTTGGCGTCGCGGCGCTGCCGTGAACGAAGACTCGCTGACCGCTCTCGACCCGACAGACCGCCTCCGCCGCGCTCTTGCATTCGATCATGGCCCGCGAGGCTAGAGTACGGACACGCGTGCTCGCTACTGCTTCTTGATGGGCGCTTCCTCGGTGAAGCCGCACTCGAAGCCGGTGTCGAGCCCGTCGAGCGAGCGCTTGAACGTAGCCTCGAGCTTGATCGTGCCGGTGCCGGCCTGGGGCATGTCGAGCACGCTCGTCGTCGCGAACTTGTACGTGTCTTCGTACCGGTCCTCTTTGCGAACGCAGGTCTGATTCTCGAGGACGGTGGCGCGTTGACCGACGACCTTCGCCTTCAACGTGCAGTTCGCGTCCGCGCTGCTCGTGAGCTGGAGATCCGCGCCATCCGTCTTCGCGACGGTGTAGGTGATGGAGAGGTTCTCCTTCTTGGAGGCGAACTGACAGTCGATGACCGACTGTGTGCCCGTCGTCGTCGTCCAGGTGCCAAGGAACGCATCGCCCGGGCCTGCCTCGTCGCTGCTACACGCCGTGGTCATCGCGAGCGCGCAAAGAAGGGTCGTAAGCTCCTGACGCATCCTATCGATATTACGCCGCTATCCGAGAGTCCGCACTTCACATGTGCTCGGTCGGCGAGACGCACGCCAGGTGAGCTGCCTGCAGAACGTGCATTCTTCCGGCGTCGAACGGCCCCCGAGATCGTCAATTCCATGGCAGCCCGAATCTTGCAAGGCCCCTCGAGGGGACCATGGACGTACGCAAGAGGAACAACATCAGGATCGACGGCGAGGGGCCGCCCATCCTCTTCGCGCATGGGTTTGGCTGTGACCAGACGATGTGGAAGCGCGTATGGCCGCGCTTCGCGCCCACGAACACGGTGATCCGATTCGACTACGTCGGGGCCGGCGGTGCGGATCGGAGCGCCTATGACTCCAGGCGGTACGGCTCGATGGACGGTTACGTGGCTGACCTCCTGGAGATCTGCCAAAGCCTTCGGCTCGAGAAGCCCATCTTCGTGGGGCACTCGGTGAGCACGATGATCGGTCTGCGCGCCGCGGCGGAGGCGAGCGAGCTCTTCGATCGCATGGTGCTGGTCGCGCCGTCGGCGTGCTTCGTGAACCACCCGCCGTACGTCGGCGGCTTCGAGCGCGCCGACATCGATGGCCTGCTCGATCTGATGGACGTGAACTTCATGGGCTGGGCGGATGCCCTCTCCCAGATGGCGTTGAACGTGCCCGATCTGGCGCGCGAGCTTCGTGAGAGCTTCTGCCGGACCGATCCGCGGTGTCTTCGGGAGTTCGCGCGGGTCGCTTTTCTCACGGACAGCCGCGCGATCCTCCCGCGCGTGTCGACGCCGTGCCTCGTGGTGCAGTGCACGCGAGACGACATCGCGCCAATCGTGGTCGGCGAGTACGTCGCGGCGATGCTGCCGCACGCCACCTATCGTTTGGCCGATGTGCCGGGCCACATGCCCCATATGAGCCACCCGGACGTGGTCGAAGCGGCCATACGCGAGTACATGAGCATTCCAACGGAGCGGCTCTTCCCGTCGTGATCGCGCCCTCCGTTCCTTGTGGTGTGATTGTCTTCGATGACCGGCTTCGGATCGAGGACGCGAACGCCTTTGCGGCCAGGGTCCTCGACCGGTCCATCGACGAGTTGAAGGAGATGTCGATTCCGGACCTGCTCGATCGGGCCGGGATCATCTTCTTCAACACGCACGTCAGTCCCTCGCTCGCGATGCATGGCCGGGCGGACGAGGTCTATCTCGATTTACGTACCCGGCGAGACGACGCCGTCCCCGTCCTGATCAATGCACAGCGGCACGGGGACGGAGACGAGCTCAGCGTCATCGCCTTCGTCCCCGTGCAGCGCCGGCGCCTCTTCGAGCACGAGCTCATCGCCGCCCGCGACGCGTCGGTCGAGGCGGCGCGCGCGGAGAGAGAGGCGCACGAGCAGGTGAATCGCGCGCAAGCGCAGCTCGCGTTGCGGGAGCGGCTGGCCTCGCTGGGCACGCTCGCGCACGGCATCGCCCACGAGATCAACAATCCGCTCACCTCCGTCCTCGCGAACCTCGATACGCTCTCGCACGAGCTGAGCGACGGGAAAGGCCATCAGAGCCCGGCCGCCCTGCTCGAGCTGGTCGTCGAGGCCAAGGAGGGCGCGGAGCGGATTCACGAGATCACCCGTCAAATGGGATATCTGGTGCGCTCCGACGAGATGCCGTGCGTGCCGATCGACCTCAAGCGAGTCGCGAACCTCGCGGTGCGGATGACGCGCGCCCAGACACGGGAGCGAGCGCGCGTGGCGACCGCGCTCGAGGAGGTCCCGATCGTCGAAGCGGACTCCGGTCGGCTCGGCCAGGTGCTCATCAATCTGATCGCCAACGCGGTTCAGGCCTTCGGTGACCGTCCGAAGAGCGAGAACGAGATCTGGATCCGGACCGGCAAGGCGCCGGACGGAAACGCGATCATCGAGGTCAGCGACAACGGTCCGGGGATTCCGCCCGAGATCGCGGCGCACGTGTTCGAGCCCTTCTTCACGACGAAGCCCGTCGGCGAGGGGACGGGGCTCGGGCTCTCGATCTCGGAGGGGCTCATCGCGTCGCTTGGAGGCACTCTCGGTCTGGAGACCGAGGTGGGGCGCGGCACGACCTTCCGCATCTCCTTGCCGCCCTTCGTCCCCGCCGCGGCCAAGGCGGACGCGAACGTCACCGCCGCGCTCCGTCGGGTGCTGGTGGTCGACGATGACGTGGGCGTGTCCCGCGCCATCGCGCGGCTTCTTCGCCGCTACGACGTGACCACCGCTCGTTCCGCGGACGAGGCGCTCGAGCACGTCCGCCGTGGCCCGCCTTTCGACTTCGTCTTCTCCGACCTGCGGATGCCGGACAAGGACGGTCTCGCCTTCCACGCGGCGCTGATGGAGGTCGATCCGGTCCTGGCCCGCCGGACCGCGTTCGTCACGAGCGCGCTCGGAGAGCGAGACCTCTTCGAGATCCGCAGGAGGGGCGTTCCGATCTTCGACAAGCCGATCAACGTTCGCAAGCTGCTCGACTTCTGCGACGAGGTGATCCCCGTCAAGCCGCCGCCATAGCTCACGAGCGCGACATCGCGTAGCCGACGACGACCACGCCGGCGCCGGCCACGAGCTCTCGCGCTTCTGTCGGAACGGCGCCGATCGATGTCAGGAACCCGACAGCGGCGAGCGTGAGGCCCGCCAGCAGCGTCACCAGGCGCGACCGGCGCGCCTGGTTTTCCCCTCGCTCCAGCCCCGCGAGATACGAGGAGACACGCTCTTCGGGATCGTTCTGGGGGTCCATGCCGCTGCTCCAAGCAGGCGGCATGCCGCGATCCTCCGGTCACGTTGGGCCGAGGAACCGCGTGCGGACTTCGAGCTTCTGACCGGCCTGCGTCTCCACGATGATGCTGCGCGGCTCGACCTCGAGCCCCACCGGCGGCTCCACGAGCGTGACCACGTCACCCTTCGCGAGGGGAGTCGGCGTGGGATTCCCGGCCGCCCGGAGCGCTCCCTTCTTCACCTCGGTCGTCCAGCCGATGCAGTCCTCGATCACTTGCCGCTGCTCTGACATTCCACCGGCATCGTAGCCCATCGACAGAGGCCCTGATCGACCCAAACTCGGGTGTCGCCGAAGCAGCGGCCCGCGGCGCCAAAGGTGCTGCAGTCGCTGACCTGCGCGCCGGCCGTTCCGCCGAGACAGCCGAGCCCGATCTCGTCGGAGATGAGTCCGCACACCTTGCCTTCGCTCGCGCAGTCGCGCACGCGGCAGGTCCCGTTCTCGGCCCAGATCGACGTCTCGCCCACGCAGCGGCCGTGATAGCCGATCTGCTCGCAGGCAGCGTTCGACGTCGCCGCGCGCGAGGGCGCGGTGCCGGCGCCGCCGCACTCGCTCGCGGCCGCGGCGCGCGCTTGCGACAGGAACTGCTGATAGCGGCCGTTCGTGTACGCGAGCCACGGCTGCCAGTTCGAGCCGGCGTTGCTGATGTCCACCATCGCCCTCGCGTTGCAGGCGGCATCGAACACGCAAGAGGTGGGGTAGCCGGGCCACGCGAGCGAGTTGATCTGCCACACGCCGCGATCGACGCTGCCGTCGCCATTCGAGTGCGTCGCATCGACCACGCCGTCCGACTCACCGAGGCCGACGGCCACCGCCGTGACGAGCTTCTCACCGCAGGGGACGCCGGCCGCGTGGGCGTGATACGCGAGCTCGGCGGGCGAGAGCTGATTGCCCTGGAGGTTCGAGCTCGTATGTCCTTCTTCTTCCGTGACCTCGGGCGCTGCGCAACCCAGGAGGACGAACCCCATGACTCCAAATCGCTTGTTCATCTTGGCCTCTTTCAGTTGCACTTGTCGTTCTTGGTCGCCGGCATCCGAGCGCAGCCGGTCGCGCAGACCTGAGCGACCGCGATGCCGCTCGGCTGGCAGTCGTAGAGCGTACTGGCGTCGCCGCTCACCCCATTCCCGCCGCAATAGAGCCCATACCCGTTGGGACACGAGGGCGCGGCCGTTTTCACCCCGCCGCACCGATCGTTCTCGGGATACGGCCGCTTCTCACACCCGTTCGCGCAGCGCTCTTCGACCGCGGGCGTCCCGTCCGTGCAGCGATAAAGGGTATTCGGATCGCTGCCGCCCCCGTTGCCGCCGCAATAGAGACCGTCGCCGTAGCCGCAGGTGCCGGTCGTGCCGGTCGTGGCCGTGGCGCCGGGGTTCCCATTTCCCGACACGAAGCAGCCGGCCCAGCCGTAGTTGTCACCCGGGTAGAGCGTGCGCGTGCCGTTCGCGTTCCTCCCACCGTTCTGCTCGACGATGGTGATGCTCGCGTCGCTGGCAGACTTCACGACCGCGACGTGGCCATAGGTGCCGCCCTGCCAGACGATGAGGTCGCCGTGCTTCGGTCGATAGCCCGAGCCGATCCAGTGCACGGTCGTTCCGGCCGGGTTCGCGTTGCACATCTGCGCCGCGGCCGCGACGTTCCATCGGAGCTGCGTGCCGAAGCGCGCGTGAAAGTAGCGCTGCGCGAACTCGACGCACTGGTAGAGGTACGTCCCGTCGGCGGAGACGCCGCCGCACGAGTCGCCGGTGCCCTCGTTCGCGCCGTTCGAATAAGCGAAGATGCCGTCGACGTCGTCGAGCGCGGCTCCGCAGGCGCCGGTCGAGATGTTCGACGTGGTCGAGCCGAGCTCCTCGGGTCCGGCTGCGGGGGCGCAGGCGGTGAAGAGGACGAGTCCGAGAGCGATGCGTTTCATGTCGATGCCTCCGCGGGGAGACACATCAACCGGCGTGCCCGAAGGACGGTGAGGTCGGACGAGCGTCGAGTTGCGCAACTGCCCGAGATCGTCGGGGAAAGCTGGTGGATCCTCGACCTGGCTGGCGTCCCGCCACCCGGGGGCGCTCCTCGATGGAGGCCCGTGCGCGATCCCTACTCCTCGCGGAGGCCGTGCCGCTTCAGGAGGTCCCGGAGCGACTGTCGCTCGATGCCGGCGAGCGCGGCCGCCTTCGACACGTTCGTCCCCGCGCGCGAGAGCAGACGCTCCAGATATTCCCGCTCGAACTCGTCGATCACGGTGCGCTTCGCCTCCTTGAAGGACTCGATCGGTGCCTCCGCCGAGAGCGGATCCGAGGGCCGTCGTGCCTCGAGCGCGCGACCGAAGGCGAGGTCGGCGCTCTCGATGGTCGGCCCTCCCGCGAGGAGCGCCGCGCGCTCCACCACGGCGCGCAATTCGCGCACGTTGCCGGCATAAGTCCTGCGAGCGAGAGCCTCCAGCGCGCCGGGCTCGATCGCTCGTGCCGCGCGTGCGTCGAAGGGAAGGAGCGAGAGGAAATGCTGGACGAGCGGCTTGATGTCTTCCGCGTGCTCGAGGAGCGCTGGCATGTGAATGCGCGCCTGCGCGAGCCGGAGGTAGAGGCCCTCGAGGAACGCGCCCCGGTTGACGAGCTCGCGAAGGCTGCGCGACGTCGACCCGACCACGCGGACATCGTGCTTCGGCAGCGCATCGAGGAGCTGGCTCTGCAAGACGAGCGAGAGATCGCCGACCTCGTCGAAGAACACGGTGCCGCCAGCGGCCGCGCCGAGGATGCTCGTCGACAGACTGCCGGTCACGGACGGCGCGATCGCCACGCAATCGACGGCGAGGAACGGCGCGGCGTGCCGTGGACCGTTCTCGTGGAGCGCGCGCGCCGCGAGCTCCTTGCCCGTTCCCCGCTCACCTTCGATGAGGACGCCGGTGCTGGCGCGCGCGAGCCGCTCCAGCTTGCCGTACACCTCCCGCATCGCAGGCGACGCGCCCACGAGCGCGCCGAACGACGTCGCCTTCGAGCGCTCGATCTTCGTGCCCGCGCCGAGCGCGACGGCGAGGACGGTGTCGCCGAGGCGGATCCTGGTCCCTGCCGGGACGCGCCCGCGATCGATCGCGATCTCGCCGGCGAACGTGCCGTTCGAGCTCCCGAGGTCGCTGACGAACACGGTGTCGTCGATGGCGTCGAGCTCGACGTGAAACTGGGAGACGGTGGGATCGGCGAGCCGGACCTCGACCCCTTCCGCGCGCCCGACGACGATGGGACCAACCGCCACCTCGTGCGTCTTCCCCGCGTCGGCCCCCGTCTCGACGTGGATCGTCATCGCACGGCGCATGGCCGTCTCGCGTTTTGCCGTCATGGTGACGGTCCGGTCGGAGGCGCTCATGGCGCTGGATGATGCCTCGGATTCGACCCCGTGCGATAGTCGAAGGATGCGGGCGATCCGGAGCCGCTCTCGCGCGTCGCTGGCGGCGGCGGCCCTGCTGCTCGCGGCCACCACGTCGCACGCCGAGCCCTCCGCCGCCGATCAGAAGATGGGGCGCGACCTCTTCGATCGCGGCGTGAAGGCGGCCCGGGCCGAGGACTGGGCCGGCGCCGAGCGCTACTTCACACAGGCATATGCCGTGTATCCGCGCCCGACGATCCTCGGCAGCCTCGCGGGAGCGCAGGCGAAGGCGGGGCATCTCACGCAGGCGGTCGCGTCCTACCGCAAGCTGCGGGAGGACCCGGGCGACCTCTCGCCGGCGGAGGTGTCGGCGTTCCGGGCGGGCGCGTCGGCGGCAGAGGCGCGGCTCGCCTGGGTGCGTGTCGAGGTGATCGCGCCGCGCGAGAACGACACCGTCCTCGTCGACGACGCGCGCATGACGGCGGAGGCACTCGGCGCGGAGATCCCCGCCGATCCCGGCGCGCACTCGTTCAAGCTCGTCCGCGACTCGGGGACCACGACCGTGAACGTGACGCTGGCGGACGGCGAGCACCGGAAGATCACGCTCACTCCTGCGCTCGCGCCGGCGCCGCCCCCCGCGCCGCCGCCCGTGACCCCGGAGAAGCGCAGCATCTTCGCGTCGCCGTGGTTCTGGACCGCGACCGGAGCGGTGGTGGCGGCCGGCACCGTCACCGTCCTCTGCGTGGCGAGCTTCTGCCGCAACGACGACGGCTACCAGGGCAGCCTCGGGAGCATCCGGCTCCGATGAAGCTGCTGATCCGTACGTGGATATTCGTCTTCTTGCTCCTCGTGGCGGCGATTCACTGCTCGTCGAGCGCGCATGGCTTCGTCGTGGTCGTGAATAGCGATTTGACGAAGAGCGATATCGACGCGGTTCGGATCACGGTCGCACGCGAAGGTCAGCCGGCGCAGACGAAGGACGCACCCAGTCCGAGCTTCCCGCTCACGCTCGGTGTCACCGCCGACGAAGGCGATCGCGTGCAGGTCCGAGCGGCGGGCCTCCGTGGCGGCGTCGTGGTGGTCGAGAACTTCGCGAATGCCACCGTCCAGGAGGACGACCAGCGGATGCTCGTGCTCGACCTCTGCCGCGAGTGTCGTGAGAAGACGTGCCCTGGCGCCTTCGTCTGCGTCGACGCGAGCACGTGCAGCGCGCCCGGCGTGGACTCGAGCGCGCTCCCGCGCTGGACCGACGCGCCGCCCGCGACGGCGTGTCAGGTGAAGGATCGCCCGAGGCGCGAGAGCTCGCAGACGAACGAGCCACCGCCGGCGCCGGTGAGCACGCCCGTGGACGGCGGGGACGGCGGGGCGAACCCAACGGGGCCGGAGGCGTCGACGTGCCAGTGCCCGGAGAAGACGCAGTGCCTCCCGAGCGGCGCGTGCCAGGTCACGAGCCCGGGCGCCTGCAACGATCCCATCGATGTGACGCTCGGCGGGAAATACACGGGACCGAGCTGCGGCAGCTTCGTGGTCAACAGCTCGTGCGATGACCGCAACTGGACGCTCATGACGTTTGCGACGAAGACCCTGCCGACCGGGAAGCAGCTTCACGGGACGGTCTCGACGCCGAGCGGGAAGCCGATCGGCTTCAAGGTGTTCGCCGGGGGCGACTGCACGGAGGGCTTCAAGCTGTGCAGCTCCGCGCCCAGCCAGGACTTCGTGGTCGAATCGAATCAGCAGTTCGCGATCGGGCAGCGCGGCACCGTGTGCGAGGAGTACACGCTCACGCTCGAGCTGCGTTGAGCGGTCCGTCTCTCACGGCTTCTCCGCCATCGGAATGCCGTCGATCATGATGACGCGCGAGCTCGGCGTCGCGCGTGCGGGGGTGGAGCGCGTCTGGAGCGGACGCTTCGTCCGAGGCCTCGGCGGCTCTGCGGACGCGATGGGCTCCGCCGACTCGACGGGCGCGGTCTCCGCGATGGCCGTGGACGACGCGGAGGCGGTCACCACGATCGGCGGCGGCGGGAACACGGCCGGCGGCGCCGGGTCGCTGGTCTTCGCGAGGAGCGAGGCCATCCCGATCAACAGCGCGCCGCACATGCCCGCCGCGACGAAGAGCCAGGCGGGCTGTCCGCGAGGCCTCTCGGGCGCCGGCGCGGCTGCGTAGAGAATGGTCGGCTCGTCGAGCGAGCAGGTGAGCGACTCGATCGTCTCCGCGGGCGGCTCGGGCAAGTCCGGCTCGCTCGGGGCGGACGCGCCGAGCCCGGCGAGCTTGGCGCGAGAGGCCTTGATCTGCTCCGCCATCGCATAGACGACGAGCGCCTCGAGCTCGCTCGACGAGCGCTCGAGCGCGGCTGGCACGGCGCGGGCGAGGTCGACGCGAAAGGCCTCTGCCGTCGAATAGCGATCATCGGCATTCGCGGCGAGCGCCTTCATGACCACGCGATCGAGCTCGGGCGCGATATTCGTGGCGCATTTCGAGGGTGGGTCGATCTTCGGATGGCGAACTTTGTCGAGGAGCACGAAATCGCTCGTGGCCTCGAAGAGGCGGCGCGTGGTGAGCATCTCCCAGAGCACGACGCCCAGCGCATAGACGTCGGCGCGGCGATCGAGCGGTCGCGAGTGGGCCTGCTCTGGCGGCATGTACGCGATCTTCCCGACGATGCCTTGCTGGGTGGCCTCGATGCGCTCGCGTGTCTTCGCGAGCCCGAAATCGATGAGCTTCACGTGGCCCTTGAAGGCGACCAGGATGTTCTGCGGAGAGACATCGCGGTGCACGATGTCGAGCGAGCGGCCGTCTTCGCCGGTCGCCTCGTGCGCGGCGTGGAGTCCGGAGGCGACATCGAGGGCGATCTTCACGGCGAGCTCTAGCCCGAGCCGGCGCTGCCGTTTCCCGAGCTCGCGAACGAGCTCCGCGAGCGAGCAGCCATCGACGTACTCGAGGACGAGGTAGTAGCGGCCGTTCTCCTCGCCGAACTCGTCGGTACGCACGACGTTCGGGTGATCGACCCTCGACGCGAGCCGCGCCTCGTCGACGAACATGCGCTGCAGCTTCGGATCGCCGGCGAGGTGGGAGTGAATGACCTTGATCGCGACGGGGCGCACGAAGCCCGCCGCGCCGTCGCGCGCGCCCAGGTAGAGCGTGGCCATGCCGCCCGCGCGCATCCGCGCGAGGATGCGGTAGCGACCAAGCGTATCCCCCGCGCGGAGCATCTTCGCTCGATGATACCCGAACGCTCACGCTCATTCCTGAGCGCGATGAACACGGAGGACGGGCTCCTCCGCCGGTACGCCGAGGCGGAGGGGAAAGCCGTAATGGCCGGTCCCGGAGTGCACGTACATCCGGTCGAGGCCGCGGGCCCAGAAGCCGTGATCGGGAATGCGAATTCCAAACAGGCGGAGGAAGGTCCATTGCAGGCCGAGGCTCAGGAGCCCGACCTGACCTCCGTGCGTGTGCCCGGAGAGGACGAGGTCGCCCTCACCCTCGGGCAGATGCTTGAACGCGCCCGGATCGTGCAGGAGGACGATGCGCGTCACGCCGGGGAGGCGCGGGTGTCTCTCGCAGACCTCCTTGAGGTGCTTCGCGCGGTCGCGCCACACGAAGTCCATTCCCACGATCTGGACCTTGCCCGCGTCGGTCTCGACCACGATGCTGTCGTCGACGAGGAGCGGAATACCGTTCTCCGCCATGGCGCGCTTCACGATCGCGGGCGCCTCGTGATCGTGATTGCCATTGCACGCGAAGACGCGGCCCGGCATCGCCTGGAGCGGCTCGAGCGACTTCAGCAGCAGATCGGGGTCGCTCTGCGATTCCATGGTGAGGAAGTCGCCCGTGAGGAGCACGAGGTCGGGCTTCGCGGCGACGGCGCGCTCCGCGATCTTGCGGAGACGGCGCACGGACATGAACGGACCGAGATGCGGATCGGAGATCTGCGCGATGCGGAGCGGGCGCTCCTCGCGCCGGCTCCCCGGACGATGCGGGCGCACCGTCTCGACGTGGACGTCGCCGAGGGTGAGGTCGATCTCGCGCTTCTTCGTCGTGAGCGACTGGAGGAGCCCGACCGCCGCCAGAGCGTACGGGAGCCAGGGCGCCCAGGGATGGAAGCCGAGCGCCGCCGCGATCGCCCAGGGCATGCCGAGGAGCGAGCCCGCGACCATGAACGCGGCGGGCCAGCTGACGAGCAGGCGATAGGGCAGGGAGCGCATCCTCGGGCGCGCGAGCGCCAGGAAGTTCAGGTAGGTCGCGACGTGAAGGCCCGCGAAGATCGGGAACACGTGCTCCGGGAACTGCGACACCATCCCGAGCGAGCAGAGCGAATAGATGCCGCCGAGCACGGCGACGAAGAAGACGAACGGCCGGCCGCGTCGGATCCCGGCCGACGCGACGATCGCGGCCCAGAGGCCGAGCGTGAGCGCGCCGAACCAGCTCATCCCGTCATCTTATGATGCCGGTCAGCGCTCGGCGTTCTCGGCCACGACGCGGTCGATGTCCGCTTTGACGAGATCGACCCGGCCGAGCACCTCGATCCCGTTGGCGCCGCCGGAATTCACGGCCACGATGCGGTCTTGCGCGTCGAAGACGGGGCCGCCCGAGTCGCCCGACTCTGCGACTTGATCCGCCACGTAGGAGTTGGGGTAGCCCGAGGGCAGCCCGCGCTCGAGCGCGACCTCGCGACCGACGAAGAGGACGTCGTTCGACACCACCCCGTTCTTCACCCGGCCGACGTTGCGGACCTTCGTTCCGGGCCGCGCCTGCGTGTCGACGACGGTGGGGTAGCGATCGAGCGTGATCGGCGAGTCGAGCACGAGCACCGCAACGTCGATCGAGCGCGGATTCACGATGCCCGAGGCCGGCGTGTACCTCGTCCAGCTCTTCGTGCTCTTCGCGTGCTGCGAGCCGGCGAAGGGCGCGGTCACGCTCCAGCGCGTGGCGCCCTTCACGCAATGGCCCGCGGTGAGCACGACGCGTGGCGCGATGACGGCGCCGGAGCAGTAGCCGCGGTCGCTGTCGACGAGCACCGCGGAGGAATATTCGCGTGCGATCTGGCCTCCGATGATCGGCTCGGATTCGGTGGCAACGTCGGACTCTGCGACGGTGCAGCCGACAAAGGCGAGCCCGAGGAGGAGAGATCGCACGCGCGGCTTAACTGCCACGCCGGCGTCACCTCGCCACCTCGTAAATCTGAAAACCACGCGTGAGGACTGCATGCATCGCGCCCCGGGAATTCCGGTCATCGGCTAGGCTGACCGGAATGGGCGAATGGCTCGTCTACACCGATGGCTCGGCGAAAGCGGGTGGCCCGGGCGGCTGGGGATTCGTGCTGAAGCCGTTCCGCGGCGCGCCCGTCGAGGGGTACGGCAAGGCCGCGGACACGATCGCGAAGGTGATGGAGTATCGCGCCGTCGCGGAGGCCATCACGGCGCTGCCGGACGGCGCGAGCGCGCTCGTGTTCTCGGACAACATGTCCCTCGTCGAGAACCTCGCCAGGAAGCTCGACATCTGGCGGCAGAACGACTTCAAGAAGGTCGATCCGCTCGTCGTCGCCGACGTACGCCGCATCGCGGAGGCGATCGAGGCGAAGAACCTCCGCCTCCGCTGGCAATGGGTGAAGTCCCACAACGGCAACGCGGGCAACGAACGAGCCGATGCTCTGGCCGCCCAGGGCGCGCGCGAGGCTAAGTCGGAATCTCGGTGAGGAACTTCGCGAGCAGGGTCTTCGTGCCCGTCTCGAACTTCACCGTGAGCTTCATGTCGTCGCCGGCGCCCTCGGAGCGCTCGAGCGTGCCCTCTCCGAACTTCGGATGAGAGAAGCGCCGCGGCGGCGGAGGCGGCGCCTTCGGCGGCGGCTTCACGAACTGCGGCTTCGGCATCTTCAGCGGGATCTCGCGCGCGGCCGTGATCGCGGGCTCCTTGCGCGCGCGCGGGGCCCGCGCCGCCTTCTTCTCGGTGACCGCCACGTCGGGCACCTCGAAGCCGAGCGCCTTCCGGACCTCGAGCGCGCGGGTGCCACGCGTGGCCTCGACGAGCTCCTTCAGCTTCGGTACGTCGAGGCGCTTCAGCTCGTGGGTGAGGATCTCCTTGCCCACGAGGTTCAAGATCGTGTGCCGATCGTGGGCGTCGTCGCTCGACCACTTGCGCGCCAGCTCCATCATGCTCGCCTCGTCCTCGGGCGGGACGTAAGAGAGCGCGAAGTCGACGATCTCGGCCGGCTCGGGGAAGAAGTTCCATTGCCCGAACCCCGCGCCGAGGTTCTGCGCCACGAGCTTCGGCAGCTTCGACTCGGCCGCCAGCAGCTTTCCGGTCTCCGTCGCCTCGGCGTAGGGCGCGTCGTGGTGGGCCTTCGTGACCAGCGGGATCAGCTCTTCGCGTGTCGTCATTCGGGTGTGCCGAGCGCCTGTCGCGTGCGGCCTGGCCGCCCGCCCGTCGCTCATTCCTCCCGCTCAGTGTACGCGTTGCCGCTCCGGTTCGTCGCCTTGGGTTCACGGGCCCGACGGGCGCTCTTCCGATCGGAGCCGCAACGGGCCACGTATCCCGTCAGGTACGTCTGCATCGCCGCCGCGACGGGGGTGAGGGAGGGGGAGCTCGTGGCTAGCTCGTTCGGGTTGCTCACCCACGAGGCCTTCTCGTGCGGGAGCTGCGGCTCCTCCGCGTCGTTCTCGCCGAAGAGGTCGGCGACCGCGTCGATGCCGATCACCTTCGCCTCCGGCTTGAGCGATACGAAGTACGGGCTCGTGCGTTCTCCGCCCATCGTGTGCCAGCGCCGCTCCGCCTCCATCGCGCGGAGCCCTGGCGAATGCGAGAGGAGCGCCAGCATGAAGAAGGGCGCGTCGTTCTGCGACCAGGCGTGGCCGTCGAGCGCGCGATTCAGGTCACGGACGATGTCGCGCACCTTCTCCGGATCCTTGCGGCTCGCGATGAGCGGGTCGGGCAGCACCATGAGGAACGGGATACGCGCCGTCGCCGCCTGTAGGTTCCGGCTCTCGTTCTTCCAGACGAAGGTGTCGCTCGTGGCGTGATCGGCGCCGAGCACGACGATGGACCGGCTCGCGCGCCCGCTCGCGCGGAGCTTCTCGAGGAGCTCGCCGATCGCGTAATCGGCATACGCGAACGTGCGCACGCGACCCACGTCGTCCTTCGAGCCGACGAAGTCCGGGCTCGCGCCGAGCTTCTCGGCGACGGCGTCGATCTCCGGCGGGATGTCCTCGGGGCGACCGTACGGGACGTGATTCGAGGCGGACATCACGAGCGTGTAATGCGCGCGATCGGCCGCGCCCTTCGACACGTCCTGCAGCGCGCGCGCGTACACCGCGCGGTCCGTCACGCCTTCCTGTCCCACCGGGGCGTCGCGCGGGAACTGCTGTCGCCCCATGATGGACGTGATCCCGTGATGCCGGAAGAACGGGTCCATCTCGTCGAAGCTCGGATTGCCGCCGTAGAAGAACGCGGTCTCGAACCTCGCGTCGACGAGGACGTCCGGGAGGCAGCGCAGCGGGATCGCGCCGAAGTCGCGCGTCGTGCTGAGGCCATAAGGCATCGTGCCGAGGCCGCACATGTACGAGGAGAGGCCCTGCGAGGACCGCACGCCACCCTGCCACATGCTTCGCACGGCGATGACGGAGCCTTCGCCCTTGGCCGCCGACTCGAACAGCCCGTTCGTCACCGGCGCCACCTCGCGCGGGGCGGTCGGCTCGATCGCGTGAATGTCGTCCGCGCGGAAGCTCTCGAGCATCAGCTGCCAGACGTCGACCGGCTGGTCTCGGTCGGCGTAGAGCTCCTCGGAGAGGCGATCGAGGAGCTGGGCCACGCGGGCCGCATCCGGATCGAGCGCGTGATGTCCGGTCGTGCCCGGACGCGGCGGCTCCACCCCCTCCGCGCCGATGAGCGACCGCGCAAATGGGTGTATCGTGCAGTCGACCGGAGCGCCGGCCTGGGCCCGAGGGAGACCGAGCAAGTGCTCGCCGTTCGCGCTCTTCTCGGGCGGGAACGAGGCCGTCTCGATGAGCGTGCGCATGCCGAGTCGGACGTTCTGCTGCGATCGTCCGAAGCCGCCGAACAGGTTCACGAACGGCTCGCCTACGATGTGGCGATCGCTGATGGTCGTGAACACGCGCACGTTCGGGTCGAGCGGCACGAGCGCGAGCCCCCAGCCCACGAGCGTCGCGCCGACGAAGCCGCCGAGCAGGACGGCGCGATTCCCGACGTCGCCGAGCCACTTCGGGACGCGCCGCTTCACCCAGACGAGCATCGCGGTCATCACCGCGACGCCGATGAGCCCGGGGATGAAGTGGCGGCGGCTCGTGACGAAGCCGAGGGCGGTGTCACCCGGCGTGCTCGCCTGCGTCGCGATCTGCACGTCGAACCACGTCGGGTCGACCCCTCGCTGCACCTTGAACTCGGCCGCCGTCGACGACGTGATCCAGAGCACGAACGCGATCACGGCGTAGGTCGCGACGAGCACGCGGTTCGCCTTCGAGTAGCGGGCGAGCAGCACGCCCGTGACGACGAGGAGGACGACGAGCCCCACGGGGCGCGCGAGGTCGGAGACGTCGCGGAGGGTACCGGCGATGGCGATCTCGAGCGGTGACTGACCGAGCGGCCCGAGATGCCGCCCCAGCGTCACCCGCCCCGGAAGGACGGCGAGGGCCTCGACGGCGAGGGTGATTCCCCCCAGCGCGAGGCCCGTTTTCAGCGATCGCCGCATCCCGCGACGATCCTACTCGCCGGGAAATGTTTCGGAATGGTTTAGGCCGCTTTATTTTGTAGCTCGACGCTCGAGCTAGCCTACTTCGCTGGCACGGCGCCACCCTCGGGCTTGAGCACACCGACCACGTAGCTCTTCGTGTTGATGTACTTCTTCGCCGCCTCCTTCACGCGATCGGACGTGATCTTGTCGGTCATCGCCTGGGCGTCGAGGATCCACTTCGGGTCGTCGTTGAAGGTGTAGGCGCGCTCGAGCTCGCGGACCCAGAAGCCGTTGTCCTTGAGGTTCGTCTCGTAGGCGCGCTTGCGAAGCTCCTTCACCTTCGAGATGTAGTCCTCGCCGATGCCCTTGTCGGAGATCGCCTTCGCCTCGTCGAAGACCGCCTTCTGCAGCTTGTCGACGTTCTCCGGCGCGCAGCCGAAGCGGACGTTGAACTGGTACTCCGGGTGCGGCCGGCGCGTGATGTTGCCGAACGCGCTGACGCCGTAGACGCCGCTCATGTCCTCACGGAGCACCTCGCGGTAGCGCATGCCGAGCACCTCGCCGAGCATGCGCATGTCGTTCTCGGTGTCGCGCGACCACTTCTCGACGCCGTGGAACGCGATCACGACCGAGCTCTTCGGCTCGCTGCCCTTCACGACCTCCTTCTTCGGCGTGCCCGTGGGCCACGTGACGTTGACGTCCTTCCACGTCTCCTTGCGGCCCTTGCTCGGGAGGGAGCCGAGGTACGTCTCGACGAGCGGCTTCAGCGAGTCGAGGTTCACGTTGCCGACCACGATGAACGTGAAGTCGCCCGCGTCGCCGAAGCGGTCCTTGTAGATCTCCATCGCCTTGTCGAGGTTCACCTTGTTGACCATGTCGACCGTCGTCGGGCGGCGGCGCAGGTGATTGTTCGTCTCGAAGACGGTGAAGTCCTCCGCGAACGTGGTCTCCGGCGAGAGGCGGCGATTCTTCACGCTCTCGAGCTCGCGCGTCTTCCACGCCTGGAACGCGGCCTCGTCCTTGCGCGGCGCGGTGAACGAGAGATGGACGAGCTGGAAGATGGTCTCGAGATCCTGCGGCGACCCGTTGGCGGAGACGTTCTCGGTGAGCTCCGAGATGTTCGTGCTCACCTGCGCGAACTTGCCCGCGAGGGCCTTCCGGAGCTTCGTCGCGTCGAGGTTCCCGACGCCGCCGAGGCCGACGACGGTGTCCGCGAAGCGGGCCGTGTCGTAGTCCGCGTCCTTCACGAGGGACGTGCCGCCCGGCGAGAAGCCGACGATGCGGACCTCGTCGTTCGAGAAGGTCGTCGGCTTCACGACGACCTTGATGCCGTTCTTCAGCGTCCACTCCGTGATGCCGAGCGCGCCCTCTGCCGCCTTCGTCTTCGCGACCGGCACCGGCTGCGGGATCTTCTCCATGATCGCCATGCCTGCGCCGGCGTCCTCGTACGGCGTGATCTTGCGTGCCTCGACCGTCTTGTTCGAGGCGAGCATCGCCTCCGCGGTCGGCTTCGCCATGGTCGAGGGACCGGTGACACGAATGACGCGCGAGCCGCCGCCGAGCTTCTTGCCGACGTCGTTCAGCTCCGCGATCGAATACGTGGGCAAGAACTTCTCGACCATCGCGAGCTCGACCTCGGGGCCGGGCGCGAGCTCCTCGACGAGGAAGTTGCGCACGAGCTCCTGCGCGAAGCCGCGGCTGTCGCGCTTGTCGTACTCCTTCACCGTCTGCTCGTAGCTGCGGAGGAGCTGCTTCTTCGCGCGTTCGAGCTCGCCCGTCGTGAAGCCGTGGCGCTCGACGCGGAGCACCTCCTCGAGGAGGGCCTCGAAGCCGGCCTGCACGCCGTCTTCCTTCACCGTCGCGCCCTGCGTGAACGAGTCGGCGGGGCGGAGGAGCGAGCCCGTCGACGAGAACGCGGAGAGGAACGGCGCGTTGGGCTGGCGGCGGATCTCGTCGAAACGCGCGTTCAGCATCATGTTGAAGAGGCGCTCCGCGACCTCGCGGCGGTAGTCGCGCGCGCTCTTCTCGGGGCGATGCGGCATCTTCGTGACGAGCGACACGCTGGTCGACGTCTGCTCGGGATCGGTCTCGATCGTCACGAGCGTCTTGTCGTGCATGGGCATCGTCGCGGCGGGGCGCGGCTTCGGGGTCTTCGCAGCGGGGAGGTCCTTGAAGTCCGCCTTGATCTTCGCCTCGATGTCGGCGGCCTGGAAGTCGCCGACCGCGATGACCGCCATCAGGTCCGGGCGGTACCAGTCCTTGTAGAAGCGGACGAGCGTGTCGCGCGGCGCCTTCTTGATGATCTCGGGCTTCCCGATCGGCAGGCGCTCGGCGTACTTCGAGCCGAAGAAGACGACGGGCGAGGTCTTGTCGAAGAGGCGCATGCCCGCGCCGCGACCGAGGCGCCACTCCTCGAGCACGACGCCGCGCTCCTTCTCGACCTCGTCGGGCTCGAAGGTCACGTCGCCCGCCCAGTCGCGGAGGACCTGGAAGCCCTTGGCCACGAGCTCGGGTTTGTCGGTCGGGACCTGCAGCGTGTAGACCGTCTCGTCGAACGAGGTGTACGCGTTGAGGTCGGCGCCGAAGCGGATGCCGCTCTTCTCCACGAAGTCGACGATGGCGCCCTTCGGGAACCGCTTCGTCCCGTTGAAGGCCATGTGCTCGACGAAGTGGGCGAGGCCGCGCTGATCGTCGTCCTCGAGGACCGACCCGGCGTTCACCGCGAGCCAGATCTGCGCGCGCTTCTCCGGCTTCTGGTGCGGGAGGATGTAATAGGTGAGGCCGTTCTCGAGCTTTCCGTGCGTGATGCGCTTGTCGAGGGGGAGCGGCTTCTCGTCTTCTGCGACGGGGCTCGGCGGGGCGATCGACGCGGAGGGCTGCGGCGGCGGCGTCTTTGGAGGCGGCGTCGAGTCACCACAGGCCGCGCTACCGATTAATAAGAGGAGGGAGGTCGCGAGGGCCTGGCGTGTCGACATGGATCCCGGCTTACCCAGTTTCCGTCTCAGAAACGATCATTTCCGACCCAAACATGGGAATCGGTTTGACCAGGAGGCTTCCATCCCTCAGACCTAAACCGTGCGGAGAATGTCGGATAAAGTGGGTGTCGCGGTTCTCGGCGGCGCCCTCATCGCGGGGCTCGCGATGGCGTGCACGCCATCGAAGAGCACCGAAGCTGCGTCGTCGTCGAACGAAGCGCTGAACGACAACGTCACCGCCGGAGCTGGGCTCGTCATCAGCCAGATCTACGGCGGTGGCGGTACGTCGACGGGCGTCTGGAATCGCGGCTATGTCGAGCTGTTCAACCGGACCAAGAGCCCGATCTCGCTGAAGGGCGTGTCGCTCCACTACTCCGGTCCCATCTCGGACCTCGGGCTCGCGGCGCGGCTGCCGGCCGACGCGGTCATCCCCGCGGGCGGCTACTACCTCGTCGGCTTCCTCGCGGGTCAGTCCGGCTTCGATCTCCGTCCCGACACGAACGGCCTCCCCGTCGGCGTGCTCCCGGTGAACGGCAAGCTGGCGATCGTGCGTATGGTCCAGGATGACGGCGACGCGGCCACCCAGAAGATGGGCTGCGGTAGCGCCGACTCCGGTACGTGCAACGGTCAGGCGCGCCTCATCGATCTCGTCGGCTACGGCGTCACGACCGACAAGGAAGGCGCCGAGACCGCCGCCCCGCCGGGCATGAAGAAGGCGCTTCTCCGCAAGGATGCAGGATGCACGGATACCGGCGACAACCGCGCTGACTTCGAGGTCGGCGAGCCGAAGCCGCGCTCCGCGTCCACGCCGGTCCACGTCTGCGAGGCGCCGTGAAGCTCGCGCTCGGCACCGCCCTGCTCGCCGCGCTCGGCATCGCCGCGTGCACCACTGCGCCCGCGAGCGAGGTCTCGGCGTCGTCCGAAGATCAGCTTCGCGCGCTCCAGCCGAACGAGATCCTCGGCGAGATCAACTACGGCGACACCCGCGAGGTCGACCTGACGCCGACCCCGGACTACCGCGCATTCTACTTCTATGGCGACAAGTACGACCAGATCCAGCTCACCGCGACCGCGATCGACGCGACGGACCCGATCATGTGGTTCCTCGACGCGGACTTCAATCTGATCTCGAGAAACGCAGACGCGCGCCCGACCGACACGAGCTCGCTCATCAGCGGCCAGTACCTCCCGAAGACGGGCAAGTACTACGTCGTCTTCCGCGAGACGTACCGCGCCCCCCAGGCGAAGTTCGCCGTCTCGCTCCGCAAGCTCGGCACGCTCCCCGAAGAATGCGATCCGAACGGCGAGGGGACCTTCGACTCGGCCTGCACCGATCCGCTCGGCTACGACCCGTTCGATCCGGCGAGCTGTGAAGGCGACGACCTCACCGCGGAGGCGGCGAAGAGCCTCTTCGGCGGCACCAACGGCTTCCGGCCCGCGAAGGCCTCCGTCTTCTACAACACGCGCCAGTGCGTCGCGAAGCCGGGCGCCGAGCCCGACTGTAGCCCCTGGGTCTACGCGTTCATCATGGACGTCCGGTTCACGACCATCAAAGCGAAGGCCGCGCCCGCCGGCTCGCCCGAGGGCACGCCCGCCCCCCTCGACACCTACACGCTCACGGACACGACGGTCGGCACCGCGCAGCGCAAGTCGACGATCGAGTTCACGACGACTCCGGCCGCGCTCACGAGCGCGTGCCTCGATGGTCCGTTCGCCGCCGGTCCGCTCTCCGCGGAGATGAGCAGCGACTGGACGCAGTTCGCCGACGGCTCGGCGGGCGTCTGCGCGACGACCGCGCTCACCGGCAAGCGGTCGAAGGTGACCTCGACCTGCATGCGCTTCGAGCTTCCGTCGATCACGCTCGGCTCGGGCGAGTCGACTCACTACACCGAACTGTCCCCCGTCCTCCACGCGAAGTTCTGAGACCGATGATGACCTTCCTCGCTCCCAAGACTCTCCGTGCATTCTTCGGCGGCTCGCTCGCCATCGCGACCGTCCTCGGCGGCTGCGCGCTCGCGAGCAGCGACTCGAACGACTCCAAGAACACGCCCGAGCGCGCGGCGAAGGACGAGACCCCGGAGGTCGAGCCCGATGTTCCGGTGCCGGGCGCGACCGACGCGCTCAACAACCCGAAGATGAGCCACGCGCCGTTCGTCACCGCGGAGGTGACCGCGCTCGACGGCACCAAGATCCAGATCTCCTATCAGGAGACGGATGGCATCAACGTGGCCGAGGGCGACATCATCCTCCCGAGCGAGATCACGAGCGCGACGTCGCTCGGTCGCTACTGGCCGGGCGGTGTCATCCCGTACGTCATCGACACGTCCCTCCCGTCGAACTCGCGCGTCACCGACGCGATCGCGCACTGGCAGTCGAAGACCAAGCTCCGCTTCGTGCCCCGCACGAAGGAGCGCGACTACCTCCACTTCCGCGCGGGCGGCGGCTGCTCGTCGCCGATCGGCCAGCAGGGTGGTCGTCAGTTCGTGAACCTCAACACTGGCGAGTCGGCCTCGTCCGTCGCCGCCGTGGGCATCGATCGCTCGCAGTCGCCGGAGCGCGTGACCTGGTTCTACAAGCGCGGCTACGCGACCACCGGCACGCTGAAGAACACGGACCAGTACTCGAACCACTTCCGTTACATCATGCCGCCCGGCAAGTCGCAGGCGAGCATGATCGACGTGATGATCGCGAAGAACGGCCACGTCTTCACGTACTTCGATGACGGCACGTTCTCGGAGGGCTCGCTCGAGGACCTCAGCATCTACGCGATGCCGAAGCCGTACGTGCTCCCCGAGGGCAAGGTCCCCAAGGACGCGATTGGCTTCTCGTTCGACAAGGACGACAATGCCTTTGCCTTCTTCAAGGACGGCACCGTCGGCACCGGCACCACGGAGGACATGAGCGCCGCCGGTGAGCCGCTCGTGCTCGCCGAGGGCAAGACGTTCGCGGACGTGGCCAAGGTGGAATACACGGGCGCGGGCGAGCGCCCGGGCTTCGTGGCCTTCTACGCGGAGATGAAGGACGGCGCCGATGGCGGCGCTCCGTTCGTGGCCTCGCTTCCCTTCGCGGTCGGCAATGGCGCCCTCGCGAAGACGACCTTCACCGGTCACTGCGGGACCGGCGCGACCATCCACGAGATCGGTCACGCGATCGGCCTCTTCCACGAGCAGACGCGCCACGACCGCGATCAGTACGTGAAGATCATCTGGGAGAACGTCGAGCCCGATAACCGCTTCAACTTCGAGAAGCACTCGAAGGTGGTCGGCACCGACACCGGCGCGTACGACTTCGGCTCGATCATGCACTACGGCCCCAACGCCTTCAGCGTCGATCCGGCCAACAAGAAGACGATCGTGCGCCTCGACGGCAAGGACTTCGAAGAGCAGCGCGACGGCCTCAGCGACACCGACCTCCTCGGCGTCGAGGCGATGTACGGGAAGTAGCCGGCAGGACGTAGGTAGCCGCCAGGACGTGGCCGCTACTTCTTCGGTCCGAGACGAGCGGCGCGCGTGGAGGCAGGCTCCGCGCCCCCACCTTTGCGCCACAGTGTTCGCCACTTGCGCCATTTCCGTGAGAAACCGCGCGTCTCGCCCCGGATTCGCGGTTTGGTGGGGGGCCAGTGGCCAGGCCGAGTTGAGACGCAATCGAAGCGCATAATGTATGCTGAAGGCGTTTGCTTCCTTACGTTTTCAGGGTACGAGGCGCGTCATGAAGAACGCCCTGATCGCCACGATCGCCCTCTCCGGTCTTGCCATGTCGATGGCCGCCTGTGCGACGAGCACCGACGAGGAGCTCGTCTCCGACGAGTCCGCGGTCCACGCGAACCCCTGCGGGAACGGCGTTCGTGACGTGGGCGAGCAGTGCGACGATGGCAACCACGTCAACCTCGACGGTTGCAGCGCGACGTGCCAGTTCGAGCAGATTCACCGCCTCAACACGATCGACATGCAGTTCAACACGGACTCCTTCTGCACGTCGAACGCGATCGGCAGCGCGATCAAGTCGGTGGCGCAGAGCCAGATCAAGGACGCGGTCACGGCGTCCGTGAACGACGGCTCGATCTCGATCCTGCTCCAGGCCAGCAACGCGACGGACCCGACGGGTGTGACCGGCACGCTCTCCCTCGCCAGCTACGTCGGCGCCCCGGTCAACGCCGCGTCGCTCGGTCTCGACTCCGTGTTCACCGCGAGCAAGGCGTCGCTCAACCCCGACCTCACGCCGCTCGTCTCGATGAACGCCACGTCGACGAGCTCGACGCTCGCTGCGGGGCCGGGCAACGTCGCCTTCTCCCTCGCGCTCGGCGGCCCGCCGGTCGACGTCAGCCTCTCGAACGCGCGGATGCGCGCCACCGTCGGCGCCGCCTCCGCCCCGGGCGGTCACGACGCGAGCGAGCACCTCGACCCGGCGCTCAAGACGTTCGCGACGCTCACGAACGGCCAGATGTGCGGTGACATCAGCGCGGCCTCGCTGGCCGCGGTTCCGGTCCCGGAGCAGCTCACCAGCGGCGGCACGAGCTGCTCGCAGGGCTACACGCAGGCGAACACGATGCTCGACGTCATCGTTGGCGGCTGCAAGGTCTTCATCGTCACCGCCGTCGGCGCGACGCAGCCCGACAAGCAGGCGGCGACGGCGCCCCAGGCGGGCGCGGGCGCTCCGTACAAGCTCACCACGACCGGCACCAAGGTCACGGGCTGCAAGGACAAGAGCGGCGCGAGCGTCGACCTCGACGCCTGCCTCAAGTCGGCGGCGTTCTCGACGGCGTTCAAGTTCGGGAGCCAGCGCGTCGTCGTCCGCGGCACCTCGGACTGATCTCGCGCGTTCCCGCGCTCCTTCTCGAGCTGGTTCGACCTCGCGGACCTCTTCGTCGAGTCGAACCTCCACACGGCGATCCGTGGCGCGACGCTGTGGTGGATGAGGTTCGAGCTACAGCTCCTTCTTCACGCACTGCGAGAGCCCTGAGGGCGCGACGGGCATCGGCGTACACGTGCCGCTCGTGCAGTCGTTGGCCGCGGTGTTGCAGAGCTGCCCGCGGTCGTCCTGGAAGAAGCACACCGACGCACATTTCGACTCGACGACGCTGTTCTGGCCTTCGAGGGTGAAGCAGCACTGCTCGCCCGCGGCGCAATCGGAGGCGTCGTCGCAGTAGATCGGGTGCTTGTCTCCGCACGAAGGCGAGCATGTCGCGTCGCCCCATCCCGTGCTTCCGCAGCAGTACTCGTCGCCGCGGCACGTCTTGCCGTTGCAAGCGACCGCGCGCGTGCTGCCGTCGCTCGCGAGCGGGGTCGTCTCGGGGTCGTCGCTCGAGCAAGCGACCAGGGCGACGAAGAGAGAGAGGAGCAGTGAAGAAGTGAAGCGGGGCACGTGAAGAGTGTATCCCAACGATCTGGGTGCGTCCCTATTCCGGTCGGGGCTGAAGAGAAGAATCGGGCACGGGCACGGACGGGCACGGGCACGGGCCTGCTTGAGCAGATTGAAGGTGCACTCAACCTCCGATCGCGCCTTGTATAGCTCCTCGTCGTACGGCAGCCTCTGTGCTCGACCTCCGTTCGAAGGGATGACGGCCGCGCAACGCTGTTCCTCGAGCGCGGCTCGGAGTGCATTCGAATCGTACGCCTTGTCCCCGATGAGGCAGCGCGACCTCGCGCGTGCGATCAGGTCCTGCGCCGGCTGATTGTCGTGCCGCTGCCCCTCGGTGATTTCGAACGTGAGCGGCAGTCCGAGCGCATCGACGACCAGGTGAACCTTCGTCGAGAGACCTCCACGCGAGCGACCGATCCCTTCCTGCGCCGCCCCCCTTTTCCGCCAGCTGCATGCTGGTGGGCGCGGTTGATAGTGCGTCGATGCAGTGCCATTCATCGTCGCGGTCGCGCTGAAGCGCCTCGAATACCTTGTTCCACCGGCCCGTTTTCGACCATCGGTCGAATCGATTGAACACCGTTTTCCAAGGGCCGAATCCCGCCAAGGAACTCCGGTCCGCCGCCACCAGAGCACCGCCTCGATGAAGTTGCGGTTGTCTCTCGGTGGACGGCCGCCACGTTCAGGCTTTGAGGCGAGCAGCGGCGCGACCCTCACCCATTGCTCATCGCTCAACTGAGGTCGAACCATCCCTCAGATGGAACACACCAGGCGAGCTATGGGTAGTGCGTGTAGTATACACAGAGATTCCGACGACGCCGAAACGCCTCTCGTCTTCTAGCCGCCCGCGACTTTCACCTCCTGGAAGAGCCACGCCGGCATGTCGCGGTCGAGCGCCCACTCGATTCCCATCGGTCGCGCGCCATGATGACTCACGTAGCGGCAGCTACCGAGAAACGTGTAGGGCCCCGTGACGCCAGGTCGGGTCTCTCGCCTCTGCCGGACGAAGAGCAGGATCGCATGACCGTTCCTTTCGTGCTCGACGTACCGCTGCCCCGTCACCGTCTCCGCGTGGATCCCGCTCTGCGACTCCCAGTGAAACTGCCGCGGGGAGACCGCGTAGTCGCGATACATCGTGGTCGGTGAGTAGTCGGCCTCGCTCTTGTCGAGCGTGACGAAGAGGAGGTCGGCGCGATGCGCCCGCGAGTGAAAGACGCCCTCGCGGAGGCGCCGGATGGCGCCCGTCTTCGTTCGCTCGTCGATCGCGGCCATGATCTCGTCGAGCCCATACGTGGCGTGGACGCGAAGGGGGAGCGAGGCGAGCCTCCCGTCGAGCGGGAACGTGAGCCCGCGCCGGTCCTCGAGCACGTCGAAGAGCTCGAGCAGCTCGCGCCGGACGGCCGGGAGCTCCGCGAGCTCGCTCCACGCACGCGGTATCTCCGTGAGCGGGCTCTGCGTCCAGCCGAGCGCGGCGAAGAACATGCGCGCGACGGCGCTCGTCTCGTCGCCCGAACCGGTCTCGACGATCGCGCGATAGCCCGCGAGGCGGAGCGGGTCATCGACGTGAAGGAGGCGGGCGAGCATCCGCTCGAACCGCTCGCTGCGCTCGTCCTCCCCCGCGGCCTCGAGGCCGGCGCGCCGGCGAAGGCGCGTGAAGCTCCGTCCGGCGCGGGCGTAGACGTCCTCGAGCTCGAGACCCGTCTCTCGCAGGAAGTCGGCCAGCGGCAGATCGCGCCCGATCGCGCGCAGATCCTCGACGAGCCCGTCGTCGCCGCGCCCGAGCGACTCGCGGATGTTCTCGAGCACGATGTCGGTCGCGACGCGATCGAGCTGGATGGAGCAGCCGCTCGGGAGGCTCGGGAAGCCGCGCTCGATCTCGCGCAGGACCTGCTGGCGCGTCCCGCCGACGAAGGCCCGAAAGCGCGCGTCGAAGCGGAAGCGACGATGCGCGCTCCCGATGAAGTCGAGGACGGTGAGGCAGGCCTTGTCCGCGCGGCGCCGGAGACCGCGCCCGAGCTGCTGCAGAAACACGGTCGCGCTCTCGGTCGGGCGGAGGAAGAGGACGGTATCGACGTCCGGGACGTCGATGCCCTCGTTCAGGAGGTCGACGCTGAAGATGGCTCGGAGCTCGCCCGACTGGAGCTGCGCGAGCGCGGTCGCGCGCTCGGCGGTGGTGCTGTGCCGCGAGAGGACCTTCGACTCGAGCCCCGCCTCCTCGAAGCGCATGGCGCAGAACTCGGCGTGGGCGATATCGACGCAGAACCCGAGCGCGCGCATCCGCGTCGGATCGGAGATCTTGCGATTTACCTCCTGGAGGACGCGCCTTATCCAGACGTCGTTGGCGGTATAGACATTACGCAGCTCGCTCGTGGCATATCCCGTCGGCGTCCATCGAATACCGCCTAGCTGGGTGCCGTCGCTGATTCCGAAGTACTGAAATGGTGACAGTAGCCCGTCGTCGAGCGCCTTCCAGAGGCGGAGCTCCGACGCGATGCGGTCATCGAACCAGTGCAGGATGCTCTTGCCGTCGTTGCGCTCCGGCGTGGCGGTGAGGCCGAGCAGGAACTTCGGGCGCAGCCGGCGGAGGAGCGCATCGTACGTGTCGCTCGCGGCGTGATGAAACTCGTCGATGATGACGACGTCGAAGGCGTCGGCCGCGAGCTTCGCCAGAGCGTCCTCGTGGAGGGACTGGATATTCGCGAAGACGTGCTCGTCGCGCCGCGGGACCTCTCCGTTTCCGAGGCGCTCTCCGAAGCTGGCCTCGCCGAGCACGACCCGGAAGACGACGCGGCTCTGCTCGAGGATCTCGTGCCGGTGCGCGACGAAGAGCAGGCTCGCCCGGCCGTCCAGCCGTCGCCGCAGCTCGCGGTAGTCGAACGCGGCGATGAACGTCTTTCCGGTCCCGGTCGCGGCGACGACGAGGTTCTTCGTGTGGCCGCGCTCGCGCTCCGCGGCGAGGCGGTCGAGCACCTCCTGCTGATGCGGCTTCGGGTCGACGTGAATCGCCAGGATGAGTCGAGCGCGGTCGTCGAGCTGACGATTGACCGTCTTGTCCCAGCGCTCGGCGTCGCGCGCGGGGAGGTACTTTTCGAACATCCGCCCTTCCCAGTACTGGCGGAAGACGGTCGCGAAGCGCTCGAGGATGGGTGGGTTGTCGACGGACGACACGCGTACGTTCCACTCGACGCCCTCCAGCATGGCGGCGTGGGAGAGGTTGGACGAGCCGATGAAGGCGGTCGAGAAGCCGCTCGCCCGGTGGAAGAGCCACGCCTTCGCGTGGAGGCGGGTCTGATCCGTCTCGTACGAGACGCGGATCTGCGCGCCGAGCGCGGCGAACGCGTCCAGGGCACGACGCTCGGTCGCGCCCATGTACGCCGTCGTGAGGATCCGGAGACCGCCCGGCCGCCGCTGCAGGAACTCGCGCAGCGGCTCCTCGATGGTGCGAAAGCCGCTGTACTTCAGGAACGAGCAGAGGAGATCGATCGAATCGGCGGAGGCGAGCTCGCGCTGGATCTCCGTCCCGATGCGGACCTCCTTGTGCCCGTTGACGAGGAGATCGCTCATCGAGAGCGGGATCTCGGGCCGGAGCGGCGGCCGGGCCTCGATGAGCCCGCTCGACGGCTGGTCCACGACCGCGATCAGTCGCTGGGCGGGTCGGGCCACCGAGTCGTCCGGGGTGATGGCCCCGGAGGGATCCGCGGCCAGGAGCTCGAGGATCGAGTTGGCGAGCGCGATCTGACGATCGACCTTCGGCACGTCGTCGGTAGTCGGCACCGCCCGCAGCGCCCGCAGCAGGCGCCCATGAAGCACGCGCGCGAGGGCGACCGCGGCCAGCTCCGAGTCGTTGCCGATCGGCTCGACGAACGAGCGTAGGTTCGAGGGCAGCGCCGTGAGCTGGCGCTCGAGCTCGACGTCGACGAGCTGGTCGTAGACGCCGGGCGGAAGCGGTCGCTCCTTCACGGAATCGAGATTACGTTACCGAGCTGCACACGCGCATGATCGTCTCTCGATACAGGATGGTCGCTCGTCTCGGTCCGGCGGTGTGGCTCCTCGCCGCGTGTGCGGGGAGGCCAGCCGCGAAGCCCGTCGTGGCCACGCCGCCGTCACCGCCCGCGTGCCGCTCGCTCGACGACGCGCGGCGCGCCTCGAGCCGCGGGCGGCTGCGCGAGGCGGCGACGCGCCTCGAGCCAGTCGCTTCGTACTGCGATGGGAAGGCGGCGAAGCGTCTTCGCGCGCAGGTGCTGATGGATCTCGCGCGCTACGAGGAGGCGGGAACGCTCCTCGAGGAGGGCGATCCGCTCCGCGCCGAGATCGACCGGCGGACCCAGCCGGCCACCCCCGAGCGGATCGCGCTCGCGCGGACCCGCTTTCGCGCCGGGCTCGCGAGCGGACCCGAGCTGGCGCCGCGATTCTTCCTCGAGGCGTGGGAGCTCGATCGCCCGAACGGCCTCGCCCTGATCCGCGCCGCAGGTCCCTCGCACGATCGCGCGCTGCTCGAGCGAGGCATCGCCGAGCTCGAACGCGAGACCGGACGGCGTGCGCACGCCGGCCTACGCGCGCCGCCGCTCTGCTCGGGGCACTTCTCGAATCAGCTCGCCGTCCGCTGGCTCCCCGACGGGCGCCACGTGGTCGTGAGCTGCCTCGACGGTAGCGCGATCGTCGACACGGTCACGAACGCGCGCGTCGCCAATGCCGACGCACGCGGCCTCGACGAGGCTCGCTTGCCGCGACTTCGCTTCACGGGCGGCGAGGACGACATCACGAACCGCGAGATCCCTTGCTCGGACGCGGTGCGCGAGCGCCTCGTGCTCGATGCGACGCGTGGCGTCCTCACATGGATCGCGAACGGGAAGCGAGCGATGCACGTCCTCGCGGACGTGTTCCGCGCCACCGTGAAGGCGCAGCGCGAGATGGCCATGGCGTCGCCCGCGTGGTCGCTCCGCTGCCTTCGCGACGCGGACGCGAACCTCGCGTTCGTGCATCGCGAGTCGATGGATCCGGAGGGCCTGCCCATCGAGTCGCTCGCGATCTACGATGTGGCTGCCGGTCGCTTCCTCGGGATCACCGCGGGCGGACCGGCACACGTCAACGAGGACGGACGCATCGTGATCCGCGCGCCCGACGAGGTCGCGATCTTCGATCCGATGCAGCGCACGTTCCAGCGCGAGAAGGGGCGCGGCGCGGACCTCGCCTACGACGGTCGAACGCTGGCGTTCGTGAAGATGGAGGAGCGCGACGAGATCTCCCATCCCGTGTGGCCGTTCGTGCGGCCCTTCCTGGGCGGCGCGGACGCGCGACTCGCCGACTTCGGCGCTGGTCTGCGGGAGGAGGTGAAGGTCACGAGCTGGCCGAACGTCGGCCCTTTCGAGCCGACGCGCTGCGCGGAGACGGGCACGATGCCGACCACGCACGCGCACTGCGCCCATCCCGGCATCCGGCTCGGCGGCGTCGACTACGACACGCAGGACGAGCTCGCGTGCACGGTCGTGGCCGGCACGAGCGGCGGTGGGCACGGCGAGCACGAGACGCTCCGCGTGACCTGTCGCGATCCGCGCGGGCCCGTCGACACGGCCGATCCCTGGTCCGGCGATCTCGTGTGCCGCGTGGGACCGCACGTGCTCCCGCTCGGCGCGTGCCCGCATCTCCTCGCGGAGCGTTGACTACTCCTTCGGGTCCGGCTTCGAGTCCCGGTCTGGCGTCGTCTGGTGGCGCTGCATGAGGCGATAGAGGCTCATGCGGTCGATCTTCGCCTTGCGCGCCGCCTTCGTGACGTTTCCGCCGGCCCATTCGAGGAGCTCGCGGAGGTAGCGGCGCTCGTAATCGACGATGATGTCCTCCTTGCCGTCCTTGAAGCTGCGCTCGAGGTCGATGCCCGGCGTGCCAGCGCCCGGCGTGACCGCGCTCACCGGCGACGCGGTGCCCACCGCGCCCATCACGATCGTGCGCTCGACGAAGTTGCGAAGCTCGCGGACGTTGCCGGGCCAGTCGTAGCGCTTCATCTCTGCGAAGAGCTGCGGGGTGAAGAGCGGCATACGGCTGCGGGCGTCGAGCGAGTCGAGGATGGCGGCGACGAGCAGCTCGACGTCGTCGAGGCGATCCTTCAGCGGCGGAACGCGCAACGTCACGACGCTGAGCCGGAAGAAGAGGTCCTCGCGAAAGCGGCCTTGATTCACCTCGCGCTCGAGGCAGCGGTTCGTCGCGGCCACGACGCGCACGTCGATCTTCCGCGTGCGCGTCTCGCCGACGCGGCGGATCTCGCCTGCCTCGAGCGCGCGGAGGAGCTTCGGCTGCATGTCGAGCGGGAGCTCTCCGATCTCGTCGAGGAAGATCGTCCCGTGCTGAGCCGCCTCGAAGGCGCCGACGCGATCGCGCTCGGCGCCCGTGAACGCGCCGCGCACGTGGCCGAAGAGCTCGCTCTCGAGCACGTTCGGCGCGATCGCGCTGCAATCGACGATGACGAACGGCTGACGCCGCCGCGGACCGCGCCGCACGATCTCCGTCGCCACGAGCTCCTTGCCCGTACCGCTCGCGCCCTCGATGAGCACGTTCGCTTCGCTCGCGCAGACGCGATCGAGCATCGCGAAGAGCCGCCGCATCGGGAGCGACGAGCCGAAGATGTCACCGAAGCTCGCCTGGTCGAGCGTCTCGATCTTCGTCGTGGCAGGCTCTTCGCCGACGACGATCACCGAGTCGCCGATCTCGATCCGGCAGCCCGGCACCGGCAGGTCGCCGTCGCGCATCGTCACGCCGTCGACGCGTGTACCGTTCATCGATCCTTGATCGATGAGCCTCCACGCACGCGGCGTGCGCTCCACGCGGCAGTGAAAGCGCGAGACGGTCGCGTCTGCGATCACGATCTCGTTGCCCTCGTGCGAGCCGACGCGAACACTGTCGCCCTCGGCCGTGACAGTGCGCGCGACGGTCTGCCCGCCTTCGCGCACGATCTGGAAGACCAGCCTCGGCGCGACGACCGAACGAGCAAACCGTGGTGTCGTCCCTCCGCTCGTCGACATCATCACAGTCATAACCCAGGATATTCCGCGACCTTGGGCCGTTCAACGTGACGCGGTGACGCGTCGCGCGTGCGCGACACCGTCGCGGCCTCGCGACACCCGCCAATCATCGAGGACATGACTCGATCGTCGCGTCCGCGCGACAGCAAGTGGGCGATCCGGAGACGAAGAAAAGATCACGCGCCCTCCCGACGGCCGCCCGGCCCTGGGATTCGCGGATGACTCGCCGCGATGTTCGAGATCGCGGTAGGCACACATGTAGGCCGCCGTGACTGTCGAACGGCACGCTACGGCGTCGGGAAATCGTCGAGCCGGTCGATATCGAGGAGGGTCGTCGGATCTGCCTCCGACGACGAGCATCGAAGTCGAACCGGCTCGAGCGTCTGCGCGATGATCGGCGCCTTCACCCACGTCAGACGCACGTTGCCGACGCGCATGCACGCGGCGTCCGGCGGATCGAGCTCGATGCGTCGATGCGTGGCGTCTTCCGTCGTGATCTTCGGATGCACGACGAGGATGAGCGCCGGCGCGCCGAACGGGCCCTCGAAGTGATCGTCGTCGATGGCGCTGACGCGCAGCCAGTAGTGGCCCGGTCCCGGCGTCTGGCCCTGGAAGCGCTTCGTGGCCACGGGCACCTTCGTGTCGACCACGAGATCGCGGAAGCGCTCGTCGCGACCGACCTGAACCCGCCACTCGCTGGCCGGCGTGACCGGGTTCGGCGGGAGATCGTACTCACCGACGATGGGCGGCGCGCCCGAGCCCTTGTCGAGGAGGACGCGCAACGGCAGCTTCGTCCACACTGGAGCGGGCGGCAGCGGCTTCGGCACCGTGGGCGCCTTGCCGAGCTCCGCCTTCGAGCCGAAACCGGGGACGACGTTACGTGTCACGCCCTGGGCGGCGATGGACGAAGTGCCCTGATAGACCGCGAGGCGCGACGTCTTCTTCTCGTCCGAGCCGACCTGCGCCTCGCCGGCGGTCACCGCCACGTTGGCAGCCGAGGTCTGCACCGCGAGCTCGCCATTCTTCGATTTGCCGGACATGAACGCGCGGAGGTTGCCCGTCACGAGCTGCGTTCCGATGGCGGTCTCTTCCTTCTTCGCCGCCGACTTCACGTCGCCGAGGATCACGACGAGCGTGCGCTCGCCGAGCTTTACCTGCGACTCGTCGCGGAAGGTGACGTCGGCCGAGGACGAGGCCTCCGTGTTCACGCGATTGCCACGGAAGAGGGGATCCTTCGGCTTGCCCGGGCGCGTCTCCGGATTGAGGACCTCGACGCGATTGCGCACCGTGGTGAGCCGCGCGTCCGGCGCCGACTCGCCGGCCGGCTTCGGAGGCACGATGACGATCGAGCCTTCCTTGAGGTTGTGGGGCGGCGGCAGCGCGCCGAAGACGGGGTTCGCCTTGTGGAGCACGTCCACGAGGCGCGAGTCGCCGTAGTACTGCTGCGCGATGCTGGCGCAGGTGTCGCCCTTCTTCACGGTGTGGCGGACGCCTTCGTCGGCCCTCGCGACGGCACAAACGGACGCCGCCGCGAGCGCGAAGAGCAGCCCGATCGACCCTCGCGCGCTCATCGACGCTTCCTTCGCAGCAATTTCTGGATCTTCGGGATCACGTCCGCGTCCGGGGCTCCAGAGAGAAGCATATCGCTCGCGCCGGCGCGGATGGCGAGCGTCGTGTGCTCCGGGCCGCCGACGTCGACGACGATGAAGGGGCGCTTGCCGAGGGCCGGCGCGCGATCGAGGCTGGAAATGACGACGAGATCCCCCGCCGGCGGCTCCGCTCCGTCGCCCACCGCACACGGGATGCCGGCCGTCCCGAGCGTGGCGCGGAGGTCGGCCGTACGACTCGTGTCGGGCATCCACAAGGCGACGCTGCCGCTCGCCGAATTCATCATCGGCTCGGTGAAGCTCTGCGCTGCTGGTGGGCGCCCCGTGAGCGCGCGCTCGTGGCGGGGGAGGCCGGCCACGACCGCGCGCTGCTGTGCGGCGGCGGCGGCCATCGCGCGCGGGTCCGTCCCGCGGAAGGCGGCGCCGAGCTCGTCCCGGAGCTGCCGTGCGGTCGGCCGGTCCTCGGGGTTCTTCGAGAGCGCGTGCATGATCGCAGCCTCGATCCCCGGCGTGACCTCGGGGACGGGGGCCGGTGTGGAGAAGAGGTGCTGCGCCATGAGGACGGCCGCGCTGTCGCCGCCGAAGGGCGCGCGTCCGGACATCGCCTCGTACATCACGATGCCCACCGCGTAGATGTCCGTGGCGGGCGTGATCTCGATGCCGCGGCACTGCTCGGGGGCCATGTAGCTCGGCGTACCGTGGACAGTGCCCGTCTCGGTGAGCTTCGTGCTGTCGGGGCCCTCGATGAAGGCGAGGCCGAAGTCGATGAGCGTGACGAGGTCGCCCGCGATCATGATGTTCGATGGCTTGATGTCGCGATGGACGATGCCGTGCTCGTGGCAGATCTCGAGCGCGGCGAGGATCTGGTCGAAGATGGCGGAGGCGCGCAATGGATCGAGCCGCCCCTCGAAGAGCAGGCTCTCGAGCGTCTTGCCCTTGACCAGCTCGAGCACGATGTAGAGCTCGCCGTCCGCCTCGCCGAAATCGAGCACCGAGACGATGCCAGGATGGCGAAGCTTGGCGAGCGACATCGCCTCGCGGCGGAAGCGCTCGCGGACCACGGAGTCCTCCGCGTACATCTTGCGGAGGAACTTGATCGCGACGATCTCGTCGAGGCGCGTGTCGAGGCCGCGATGAACGGCGCTCATGCCGCCGCCGCCGAGCTCCTCCTGGACGATGAAGCGGTCGCCGATCTTCTTGCCGATCACGTCAGCACCTCGAAGACCTCGACCGACTGCTGCTTGCCTCGGAGCGCGTGCTGTCCGAGCGACGTGAACCGATGCTCGGGGCACATGCGCGTGACCTCGGCGGTGGTGAGCGTCTGGCGCGGGCGCGCGAGCGCCTCGAGGCGCGCCGCGACGTTCACGGCGTCGCCGATGGCGGTGTACTCCATGCGCGTGGAGCTGCCGAGATTGCCGAGCAGCACCTCTCCGCTCGCCACGCCGATGCCGAGCTCCACGTCGAAGCTGTAGGCCTCGCGCCAGCGCGGGAGGTTCGAGGACACGAACGCGTGCATGTCCTCCGCGGCGGCGAGCGCCTGCGCGCCGGAGTCCGGACCGCGGAAAATGGCCATGATGCAGTCGCCAATGAACTTGTCGACCATGCCGTCGTGGCGGAACACGATCTCGCTCAGGATCGTGAAGAGCTCGTTGAGGAACGCGACTGCCTTCTCGGGCGAGGTCTTCTCCGCGAAGCCGGTGAATGCGACGACGTCCGCGAAGACGACCGTGACCTGGCGCTTCGCTCCGCCGAGATCGAGGGCGGCGTCGTCCCCGCGCGCCGCCGCCTCCGCCGCCTCCGCGGGCAGGTAGCGCTTGAGGTTCTCCTCGAAGCGCGCGCGCTTCGCGAGCTCGGTCTCGCCTGCGGCGATGTCGTCCGCCATCTTCTCGAGCGACGCGCCGAGCTCCTGTAGCTCGTCTCCCGACCTGACCGCGCTGCGGGCCTCGAAGTCCCGGCGTCCGTAGCGCGCGACGAGGTCCATGAGCGGTCGCAAGGGGCGGAGCGAGAGACGCGTCACGAGGAGGCCGGCCAGCGCGGCGAACGTGGTGAACACGGCGAGGGCGACGAGGAGCGCATGACGCGTCCGCTCGAGCGCCGCGAAGGCCTCCGCGGTGGGCCGCTCCACGACGAGGGCCCAGCTCTGCTTGGGCATGGTGCGGAGGGTCGCGACCTTGGGGACGCCGTGGTCGACGAACTCGGTGGTCATGACGAGCTCGGCGTTGAAGGCGGCCGGGGTCTCCGCCTGCTCGAAGATGGGCAGGTTGTCCTTGCGGTTTCGTCCGCCGAGGACCCGGTGGCCGGTGTCGACGAGGTAGACGCGTTCCGCGGCGCCGAACCGGACGAGGGAGAGATCGCGAAGGCGGTCGTCGATGGCGTTCTCGGCCAGAGTGACGGTGAGGAAGCCCGGCATCGGCTTCGTGAAGGCGACCGTCCAGCGGAATCGACCGGTGCCAGGGCCTTTCTTCACCACGTCGAATCCGGGCTCGTCGGGCGCCTCGTGAAGGAACGGATCGTCCTTTCCGCTGGGCACGACGGCGTCGACGAAGTGTTTTTCGGCGTCGAAGAAGGCGGCCCCGCCGAGCGCGGGGGTATGGGCCACGACGTCCTGGATGAGGCGGAGCCGGGCGTCGGTCTCGATGGATTCGTCCCCAAAAAGCGCGGCGATCCGGGCCCCGGCCTCCGCCACCCGGTCGAGATCGCCCGCGACCTGCGTGGCCGCCTCGTCCACCACGGCCGTCTCGAGCTCCTTCTCCGCCCGGGCCAGGCCGCTCCGTTGAAGCTCGAGGACCACCGCACCGAGCACGGCCAGCGGTAGGATGGCCACGGCGAGCACGGCGAGGGTCCACTTCGTCCGCAGCGTCCACCGCATCTTCGATGTACTCTGCAGCGATTCGTTCACTCGTCCTTCTTATACCAGCGCTTCTCGTGCTTTCACCCGCTTCTGCAGCGGCACAGACCGATCCGCGCTTTGCGGCGGATCGTTACGAGCCGTCGGAGCGAGGCAGCGAGTGGTTCGCGAACGAGTCGCTGAACCTCCACGGCCCCATGCCGTTCCGCGCGGGCGTGACCTCGTCCTACGGCGAGCGCCTCTTCGTCGTGCGCGACGCGAACGGCAAGGCCCTCGTGTCGCCCCTCCGTAACGACGAGGTGCTCCACGTCGGAGCCTCCGCAACGCCGCTGAGCTTCCTCAGGCTCGGCGTGAACATGCCGCTCCACCTCATCACGGCGGGCCGCGCGACGCGTCTCTTCCCAGCGCCGGCGCACGAGCAGGGCATCGGCGATCTCCGCTTCGGCGCGGACGTGCGCGTCTACGGCAAGGACCACGGCGTCCTCCGCCTCGCGATGGGCGCGCAGCTCTGGGCGCCGATCGGGCAGCAGGAGCAGTGGGCGAGCGACGATACGTGGCGCATTCGCCCGCGCGTCGTGGTCGCGGGCGAGAAGGGCATCTGGCAGTGGTCGGCGCAGGTCGGCGTGAACTTCCGGGACGAGCGCATCGGCACGGACGTCGGGCTCAACGGCGCGGCGGGCGTGCGCCTCTTCGACCAGCTCGTCATCGGCCCCGAGCTCTTCACCTCCACCAACGTGACGCAGGGTAAGGGCGCGTTCCAGCGTGGGTCCACGCCCTTCGAGCTCATGCTCGGCGCTCACTGGCTCATCGCCCACACGATCCGTGTCGGCGCCGGCCTCGGCCGCGGCTTCACGTATGCGGCCACGGACCCCAACTATCGTGTCCTCGGCATGCTCGAGTACGCGCCCGAGTTTGGCCCCGAGCCGCCGGAGCCGCCAAGGCCGCCGCCGGTCCCGCCCCCGCCGCCGCTGGCGGGTGACGCGGATCACGACGGCATCCCGGACGACAAGGACGCATGTCCCACGGTGGCGGGCATCGCGGCCACCGACGCGTCGCAGAACGGCTGCCCGCCGGACACGGACGGCGATCACATCAACGACCTCGGCGACGCCTGCCCGACGCAGCCGGGCCCGGCGACGGACGACCCGGCCACGACGGGCTGCCCCACGACGCCCTCGCCTGCACCCTCTCCTGCGCCATGAAGCGCGCCGTCGCCGCGCTGCTGGCGATTGCGCTGTCGGCGCCCTCGGTCGCGCGTGCCGCGGAGCCGATCACCAAGCCCGTCGAGCTACGTCACAATCTCAAGCTGGAGCTGCCGATCCTCGGCGCGCTCGCCTTCGTCACGGTCGGCTTCCGCCTGATTCGCGACGACATGGAGCCGAGCTATTGCCGTATCTGCGAGGGCAAGGAGCTGAACGCGGTCGACAAGTGGTTTCGCGACGCGATGGTCCGCAAGGACACGGATCCGGCGCAGATCACGAGCTACGTCCTCGCCTTCGGCGTCGCGCCGCTCTCGGGCGCCGCCCTCACCATCCTCGCGGCGGTCGCGGACGATCGCACGGAGGAGTGGGCGGTGGACCTCACGGCGGTCGCGGAGGGAGGCTTCGCCGCGATGCTGACGACGGAGGTCCTCGAGTCGCTGACCCTTCGCGAGCGCCCGTTCTTCCACGCCATCACGGACCCGGATCAGCGCCAGGCCGAGATCGCGAAGACGGGCGCGTTCCACTCGTTCCCCGCGGGCCACGTGGTCGAGGCGTTCGGCGTCGCGACGGCGGCGGGCGTCGTCGCGAGCATGCGCGGCTACCGTCTGGCGCCGCTCGTATGGCTCGTGGGAATGGGCATCGGCGCGGCCACCGCGTACACGCGCATCGCGTCCGATCATCATTACTTCACGGACACCCTCGCGGGCGCCGCGATCGGTACCGTCGTCGGCGGCGGCATCCCGCTGCTGTTCCACCGCCCGCGCCCCCTCCACGTCCCCGCGCTGATGGCGACGCCCATCCCCGGCGGCGTGAACCTCACGGCCGGCTGGTCGCTGTAGCCGCCTCGCGATCGTCGTCCCGCCCGGGGCGTGCGCGTGCGCGCGTTCGATGACCCCGAGCGAGCGTCGCGCGACCCCGGAGATGTGCGCAGGACCTTTGCCCGCGCAGGATCGTGGAGGGCACGCGTGGCGCGGGCGCCGTAGCGTGCGCGCGACGGCGTCGCCCCCGCGCAGCATGGAAACGCGTGGGAACGGTAGGTGGATGCGCGGCACTCGGGTTGCTGCTGGGCCCGGGAATGCGGGCTTTGCACGTCGCGGTCGCCACGGTCGTCGCCACCTCCACGCTGGGGCTGGGGGCGTCGACGGCGTTCGCGCAGCGGCTGCCCGGGGACGGGATCGATACGCACCTCTTCCGTCCCGCGATGGACTCGAAGGGGCTCTTCGCCGTCAACGGCACGGACGTGATGCCCGGCGGGCACATCTCCACCGGGCTCGTGCTCGACTACGGACACAACCTCCTCCGCGCGCAGCCGGAGCCCATCCTCCGACACGCGTTCGCGGGGACGTTTCACTTCGACTACGGCATCGGCGACCGCGCCATCGTCGGGCTGTCGCTGCCCGCGATCTTGATGTCGGGGCCCGGCGGGCTCGACGTGCAGGCCATCCAGCACGTCGCGCTGCAGGGCAAGCTCGAGATCACGGACTGGTTCGCCATCGGCGCGCAGGTCGGCGCCCCGGTCTCCGACGCGGCGCGCGACGGCGGCGCGGAGCCCTCCGTGTGGGTGTGGCCGCGTGCGATCTTCGAGAAGCGCACGGACCGATTTCGCGTCGCCTTCGAGGCCGGATGGCGAGGACACGCCGCGAGCGATACCGCGGTCAGGCTCGATCACGGCGTCGTGCGCGACGGGAGCCGCATCACCTACGGAGCGGGCGCGTCTTATCGCGTCCTGGATCCCGTCGACGTGGTGGCCGAGACGTATGCCACATATCTGCTCAGCGACTCCGCCGGGGCGCTTCGCGCATCCAACGAGGCGCTCGGCGGGATCAAGGTGTTCGTCGAGAAGAGCTCGTATCTGATGCTCGGCGCCGGGCCGCGATACACGAGCGGCTTCGAGGCGGCGGACCTGCGCGCCACGATCGGCTTCGTGTTCGAGCCGCGACTCGAGTCGCGGAGCGGTAAGGGCGCGCAAGACGAGGAGACGATGCTCGTCGATACGGACGGGGACGGTATCCCGGATAGCGAAGATGCATGTCCGTACGCGAAAGGGCCGCGCACCAACGACCCGCGTACGAACGGGTGTCCGACCATCAAGGACCCGCCGCCGCCCGAGGAAAAGGACTTCGACCACGATGGATTTCCCGACGCGGAGGACAAGTGCCCGACGCAGCCCGGGCAGGAATGGCCCGGACACCCGGAATGGCGCGGCTGCCCCGAGGTCGGCCTCGGCCAAGGCACGATCTTCATCCTCAAGGAGATTCGCTTCGAGGTGAACAGCGCCCAGATCCTTCCCCAGTCGAATCCCATCCTCGATGCCGTCGCGAAGGTGCTCGCCGAGCACTCCGAGATCACGCTCGTCGAGATCGCCGGGCACGCCGACGAGCGTGGCCCCGAGAAATACAATTTGACGCTGACGCAGGCGCGGGTGAACTCCGTCATGAGCGCGCTCGTCGCTCGCCGCATCGATAGTCGCCGTCTCCGCGCGAAGGGTTACGGCTTTTATTGCCCACTCCAGGATGGTCACGACGAGGAGGCGTGGCACCAGAACCGTCGCGTCGAATTCAAGATCATCAAGGGGGGAGCCGATGCCTCCGTCCCCGAGCTCGGCTGCGCCAATGCCACCCAGCACGGAGTCAGCCCCGATCCCATTCCCGAATGAGCGCCGGGGCGTGTATGGTGGCGCCCGCATGAGCGAGCTCGAAGAAACGCTGAGGCGCATCTCCCACGATTTCGCGAAGGACGTCATCCAAGCGCTGATGAAGCTGCCGTTCGAGGCGTGGTACGAGGAGGTGGACCTCGAGACGCCCGCGCCCGCGGTCGCGCGTGACGCGAGAGCCCCAGGCGAGGTGATCGAGGACGCGGACGCCCAGATGGAGGGCGAGGAGGGCGAGATGGAGACCTCCATCCTCGAGCACCTCAACGAGGCCGGGCCCACCGGGTCGACGGTGCGCGCGTGGGTGATCTCCACGCACGGCGAGCTCGAGCCGGACGAGCACGATCGCTTCGAGCGCGAGGCCAGCGCCGTCCTCGAGTCGCTCGAGTCGAAGGGGCTCATCCAGAAACGAGCCTTCAGCCGCAGCCGCGGTCAGGTCTTTGCGCTCGCGCCCGTGTGACGGCGTGACCGATCTCCTCATTCTCGGCCAGGGCTACGCCGGCAGCGCCATCGCGCGACTGGCCGAAAAACGTGGGCTCACCACGTTCGGGACGCGGCGCCGTGCTGGGCCGCTCACGGCCGAGCTCCTTCGTGCGCATCTCTCGCCGGGCACGCACGTCATCGTCTGCTTTCCGCCCGACGGCGCCACCGATGCCGCGGTCGCGCCGATCATCGCCGGCCATCCCATCACGTATCTCTCGAGCACCGCCGTGTACGGCGATGGCGTCATCGACGACACCACCCCGCTCCTGGACGCCCCGAGCCCGCGGCGCGACGCGGAGAAGATCTGGCAAGACGCCGGCGCCACCATCCTCCGCTGTCCCGCCATCTACGGCCCCGACCGCGGGATTCACATCCGCGTCCAGGCGGGGGACTTCCGGATCGGCGGCGACGGGAACAACTTCACGTCGCGTATTCACGTCGAGGACCTCGCCCAGCTCGTGCTCGCGACCACGCAGGTCGCGGAGGCACGGGGGCAGGCGTTCGTCGTCGGTGATGCCCATCCCATGACGCAGAACGAGATCTGCGAAAAGGTCGCGCTGGACTACGGCGTTCCGATGCCGCCCCGCGTCCCCCTCGATCAGGTCCACTACACGCTTCGTCACGACCGTCGCGTCGACGGGTCGCGCGCGCTTCGCATCCTCGGCGTCACGCTCCAGTATCCGAGCTTCAAAACTCGGTAATTCGCTTCTTGATCCGGCCGTCGCTCGCGTCGAGGACGATCAGTGACTGATTGGCCACCAGGAAGGCCTCGTCGCCGTCCGCCGTGAATTCCCCGAGGTCCGACCCGTACCCGACGCCTCCAATTGGCTCGTCGTAGAGGAGCCGGCCCGTCTTCCGGTCGCGTGCCGTGATCCTCTGCCGTCCGTCGGGCATGACGTACGAATAGAGGATTCGATCGGTCGCGAGCGCGACCTTGCCCTCCGGCACGGTATTGGGCCACGGCTTCCAATTCCGCTTTGGGGCCAGCGGCGCATGCCAGGCGACCTCGTTCCCTTCGAGGCGTAGCGCATGCTCGAGCGCGCCGGGGCCGACCCCGACCGTCGTACCGACGATGACGATCTCGCTCGGTCCGTCCTGGAGCGTCCACGCATGGGCGTAGCCCGGGAGCGCCGCACGGACCGCGGGCGCGAGGGCCTCGTCGAGCTCACGCGTGCACGTCCGCGTTCGATCCGGCGGACACTCCACCCTGGTCTCCTCGGATTGCGTCCGCTTCTTTCCCGTCACCACGTTCAGCGCGTCCACGAGGCCGTGCGGCCTCGGACCGAGCCCAGCGACCGCCCAGTCCGGCTCCCGCGGGTCCCAGTACACCCGGCTCGCCGGTCGCATGCCGAGCGCCTCGGCGAATCTCCTTTCTCCCGTCGCAGCGTCGAGCGCGACGATGTCTTGCGCCCCCGCGAACGCGACCGATGTTCCGTTGGCGGCGATCCGCCCGCGATGGATCCCCTCCGCGTACAGCGGCGCGGAGCGCCACGCCACCTTCCACGTGCGACGATCGAAGGCCACCACGCACGAGTCGTCCGGCCCCGGCCGGAAGCCGAGGACGAAGGCGTAGGACTTCTCCCCTAGGGACAGGAGAGACGGCGCGTCGTTCGTGGCGAGCACGAGCGCCCCATCCGGCACGACCTCCGGCGTGGGGATCCACGTCACCTCCTCGATGCGCCTCGGCTTCGTCGGCAGCAGATAGGCCACGAGCGCGGCGGAGCCGAGACACAGGCCCGCGAGCGCGAGGTAGGGCCACCAGATCACGCGGGACTTCGGCGCGCCAGGCTCGCGGAGCATCGCCTCGAGCTCTGCGATGCGCTGATGCACGCGGGTGAGGTCGTTCTGCGTCACGGCTTGACCACCAGTCGGCCGAGGCGTTCGCCGCTGGCCCGGAAGACGAGCATCTCGTCGTCGTAGAGCGCGAAGACGCGATCCGGCGCCATCCGCCGCAGGAGGCGAAGCCGCGCGCCCGACGGCTGATCGACGTTCGCCATGAAATGCGCATGACCGTCGACGAGATCGAGCGCGATGATCGCTTGACGGCCGCGATCGATGTAGCCGTGAAAGAAATAGCGCTCGCTGATCGCGCTGAGCCCTGGCCGCCCGTCGGAGGTGGGAATCGCGTGCGTCCACGTGTGCGAATCGGTATCGTGTCCGCCGGTGAGCTTCGTCTCGGTGGCGGTCGTCTCGATTCGAACGTGATGCCCATCGTAATGATATTTCGCGTCGGAGTCGCGGCAGCCATTGCGGCGCGCGACATCGCAATAGTCGTCGGTCGCGCACCAGGTCCCGGCCATCGGCGGCGTATTCGGCGCCGCGGTGAGCTGGAGGAGGGCCGGGTCGAAGTAATACGGTTTGATGCGATCGAGCTCCCAGGGAAAGAGCGCGCTCGCCGTGCTGGCCTCGTCGTGCGCGCCGGAGCCGACCGCCAGTCGAATCGGCGCGTGCACCGTGCGGCAGAGGCCGATCGTGCCGCGTGGCATATCGCGTTTGCCGACCAGGTCTCCGTCGGTGGACAACACGCGGAGGAGGCCCGCGGCGTCCGCGAGGACGATGGACGACCCGTCCACCAGAAGGTGAAAGCGCTCCTGGTCCTCGGAGCTCCACTCGCTCTCGAAGGGACCGGCGACCCATTCGGACTTCAGGGTCTCGAAATCGAACGCCCCGACGTGAAGGCCGTTCGTCCGCTCGCCGCGCTTCCACAGCATCCCGACCAGGAGATGCTTCCCGCCCGCCCATACCTCCTGCGGGCCGCGCACGGGGTTGTACGAGTCCATCGCCTCGAACCACTCGAGGTCGCGCGGCGGGAGAGGTCGGATGGGAGGGGCCTCCGCGCGCTTCGTGATGGGGATGGCCTCCAGCGGCGCATCACGCTCGCGCATCTTGCGGACGCTGCAGAACGTCTGCGTCGTCGCGAGAGCGATGACGACGAGCGCGATGACGGCGTTGCGCGTGCGATGCGAGCGATGAGGAAACCCTTGCTCCTTCGCGAGGGCCTCCAGTCGCGCGACGCGCTCCTTCGCGCTGGCGAGCGCGTCGCGGTACTCGCTCACTCAGCGCGCTCGGCTCACTCGACCGCGAAGGGGCCGAAATCGAGGGCGTGACCGGAGCGCTTGCCGTCCGCGGCCTTCGTCTCCGCCTTCACGCGGAGCACGCGCGGGCCCACCGTCGCGCTCGGACCGGCGAAGACTCGTTCGCCGGTCGTGAAGTTGCCATCGCCGGCGGTCGGATCCGGCTCCTTGCCGTCGTCGAGGAGGGGATAGCTCGCGCTGGAGATGCCCGTGTTCTCGACCTGCCCCTTCGTGAACATGACGGAGCCGAGGAAGGCGTCCTTCGCCGGGCCGGTGGCGGTGATCGCCGCGCGCTTGCCGTTGACGGTCGCCGTATCCCGGTTGATCGACGCGACCGAGACGCGCGGCGAGGAGACGGTGGGGACCGCGCCGAGCGTGCGCGAGTCGAGCTCCGCGATCGCGATGTGCGCGGGAAGCGCAGCGTCGTTGTTGAGATAGAGGAAGCGCTTGCCGTCGCCGCTCATGGACATGACACGTGAGTTGCGCGAGTCGGGCTCGCCGACCTGGTAGAAGCTGCCCGTGCCGGTGTAGACGCCCGTCGGCGCGATCACGGGCCAGGGGTCGCCGCTGCCGTCCGTATTCACGACCATGCTCGTGTGACCGAGATTCATGATCTTGTTGTCATCGGTGATCGAGACCGGGGCGCTGCACGCGTCGCCGATGCTCGCCTCGCCAAGGACCTTCTGGTTCGACCCGTCGAAGCCGACGACGCCGTACTCGCCGCCGGCCGGCGTGCTCGTCCCCGCGTGATAGGCGACGAGGCTGCCGTCCTTCGAAATATTGAGACTGGCAATGAAGTTGTCGCCCGGGGGAGAGAAAAGCAACTTCGTCTGACCGCTCGAATGGGTGAGGACCACCGTACCCGCGTCCTTCCGCGCGACGGTGACGATCTTCGAGCCGTCGGCAGAGACGCCGAGGCCCGCGTTGCAGCTCGCGAAGTTGCCAATGTGATCCGCGGTGGTGCCCGCCGCGGCGGCGGCCGCGGTCGCGTCGATGACCTGCGTGGGGAGGCCGCCCGCCGCGCTCAGCTTCAACACGCCACGAGAGAACGTGCCCACGTCGCGCGCGTTGAGCATGTAGAGATCGCCGCCGCTGGCGGTGAGGCGGAGCTGGCTCGTGACACCGTCAGTGAACTCGATCTTGTTCTTGATGGATCCGGTGGCCGCATCGAGGATGCGCGTCTGGACGCCGTCGGTCGACGCGACGACCGTACCGTCGTCGTTGATCGCGACCTCGGAGTTGCAGTTGCAGAGCGGGACGTAGCTGTCGACCTGCTTGATGTTGCTGCCGTCCGCGTCCATCGTGAAGACGAGGTTCGGGCTCGAGCCTCCCTGGCGGACCGACCACGCGATCTTCTTCCCGTCGCGGGACAATTGCGGAACGACGGCGGGCACGTGCTGGGCCTGCACCGTGAGCTGGTGGAAGGCGAGCTCGCGGATCACCCCGTCGGCGCGCGGGCCGGAGTCCGAGCCGGGCGTCGAGTCGGTGCCGGCGCCCGAGTCCGCTGGATTGACGACGGGGCCACCGCTGTCCAGGTTTGCGTCGTTGGTCTCTTCCGTCTTGCAGGCCGTCATCAAGGCATACGGAAGCAGCGCACACACCACACCTGTACCAAGACGAAGCGACCTCTGGATCACTGGAAACCTCCCCCGGGAAAAGACCCTCGAGGATAGACGAAGGGCGCCTCGATTTACAGCAATCCACCTGATTGCTTCGGTCCTCCCCTCGGGCGGTCCTGGGCTATCCTCGCTCCCGGGCATGTCTTTCGAGATCCGCGGCCAGTGCAAGACCTGCCTCTTCGAGGGCGCGCGCATCGAGTCGTGGGACGGGGACGAGCTCGTCGAGGAGACGTGCCGCGTGTGTGTGGAGGGGCGCCCGCCCACGAGCCGGGACGCGGCCCGCGAGGCGCTCGAGCGGTGGGCCCGCGCGGAGGGGCTCCGTGACGCGAAGGAGCTCGTCGACGTGTACTTCGTCCTTCCGAACCTGGACGCGGTGCTCGACTCGTACGGGCGGAGCGAGCCGGTCGAGACCACGTTCGACGTCGCGGACTATCTCTTCTCGGGCGGCGCGGGTGGGACGGGCGGCGAGGCGGCGGTGATGCGGACGGACGACGAGGAGCGGGCGCCGATCACGATGCGCATCCCACCGCCGCCCTCCATTCATCGGTACGGCACGTCGTACGACGAGCTGCTCGCGCTGGCGGCGGTCGCGGCCGCGGACGGCGAGGCGGGCGTCGACGATCTCGAGTTCCTGAAGCGAGCGGCCGAGAAGCGCCAGATCCCGCCGCTCGCGCAGGACGTCATTCACGTGCGGCGTCCGACGGAGATCGACCCTCCGCCGACGCTGAACGATCGCGAGCGCGTGCTCGAGGAGATGTTCCAGATGGCCATGTCCGACGGTCAGATGGACGAGAGCGAGATCCGCGTCATTCGCGGCTTCTCGATGGCGTGGGGCATCGACCCCGAGCGTCTCAAGGAGTGGACGGACCTTTATTCGTTTGGTGATTCGGGCAAATTCGAACGTTGGTTCCGTCGGATCGGCCTCTTCCTATTTCCGCCGAGGTAATTCGTGACTCAGCATCTGCCTGCGCAAGGTCAACACACTCCTTCCATGCCCGGCCCGCCGCCAGGCCAACCGGCGCCGTCGCCGCAAGGACAACACCGCGAGAAGATCGCGCAGGTCGGTCAGCAGTTCCGGCAGGTGCTCCAGAACGTCGAGCGTGTCATCCTCGGGAAGAGCGACGTCATCGCGCGGGTTCTCGCCGCGATGTGCTCGGGCGGCCACGTCCTCCTCCTCGACGTGCCGGGCGTCGGCAAGACGATGCTCGCCCGCTCGATCGCGGCGTCGATCCATCTCTCGTTCAAGCGTATCCAGTTCACGCCCGACCTCCTGCCGCTCGACATCACGGGCAACAACGTCTTCAACCTTCGCAAGAAGGCCTTCGAGTTCGTCCCCGGCCCCGTGTTCGCGCAGCTCGTCCTCGCCGACGAGATCAACCGTGCCACGCCGAAGACGCAGTCGTCGCTCCTCGAGGTCATGGCGGAGGGCCAGATCACGGTCGACGGCACCACCCACGTCCTCCCGCAGCCGTTCCTCGTCATCGCGACGATGAACCCGCTCGAGCACGACGGCACGTTCCCGCTGCCCGCCGCCCAGCTCGATCGCTTCTCCATCCGCATCTCCATGGGCTTCCCTCCGCCGGACGCCGAGATGCGCATGCTCGACGTCCACATGGGCAAGGACGTGGCCATCCACGCGCTCCAGCCCGTGCTCGGGGCCGAGGAGTTCCTGAGCTGGCAGCGGCTCTTGCCCTCGATTTACGTGGCGGAGCAGGTGAAGCAGTACGCCGTCAATGTCGTCACCGCGATGCGCTCCGACTCGTCGTGCATCACCCCACCGTCTCCACGCGCCACGCTGATGTGGCTCCGGATGGCGATGGCGATTGCCATGCTCGACGGTCGTGATCATGTTCTGCCGGGTGACCTCCAGCGCTGCGCGGTCGATGTGATGGCTCACCGCGTCGTGGTCTCTGGTCAGCGCAGCGGCGGCGCCTACGTCGACTTCATGGTCCGTCAGGTGCCCGCTCCGCGCTGAGGCGGCGCCTCCAAGCCATGCAGTCTGCCGTTCGCAACAAGAGGCACATGCCGACGTCGCCGACCTCGAAGGAGGCGGTGCTGCTCGCGTGGCTGTTCCTCGGCTGGCTCGGGATCCATCGCATGATCCTGGGCAGCTACGCGGTGGGGGCGATCTACGCCATCACGAGCGTGTTCACGTGCGGCTTCGGCGGCATCTTCGGATGGGCGGACGGCCTCATCCTGATCATCGGCACGCCGAAGGACAACCACGGTCTTCCGGTCGTCTGGTCGTGGCAGCGCAATCGCCTCTACGTCGACCCGCTCGAGGAGGGCACCTACACGACGACCGAGTCCGTCGTTCGCCTCCTCGGAAACGTGGCCGTCCTCTTCCTGTTGCCCTTCGTCGTCGTCGCCGGTGGCCTGACGCTCTTCGAGACGAGCGAGGTGAAGGAGACGATCGGCGCCTTCGCCATCCTCGCGTGCGTGTGCCTGGCGCCGCTCCTCCTCATCCAGGTCCTCGGGACCTGGCGAAAAGCCCGTAATCAGATCGCCCTCCTGAAGAAGGCGAACGCCGCCACGGGGCGGACGCGGCTCGACGCGTGGGCGCGGTCGGCCAGCATCCTCACGCCGCGCGGCTTCCTGCTCCTCTTGACGGGCCTCGTCTTCCTGGTCCTGTCCCTCGCGTACAAATGGGCGGATCTCGGCGTGATCGCGGTGCTCGCCCTCGCGTTCTTCTACTTGATGACGGCGCTGTCGTCGTTCCTCACCTCCTTCGTGGTGGGGAAATTCTCGAACAACCTCATCGAGCGAGGCGCCGCAGTTTATCGCTCGTATTCGCCCGGCGTCGTGCGCGCCGGCGATATCGTGAAAGACACGCTCGACATCAAGGGCGTGCCCGTCCCCCCGGGATTCTTCCTCACGCTGCAGGGCCATCTGCCGCCACGGCTCGATACCGAAGTTCGTCACGTCGTCCCGCCCAAATCCCGCGAGGACCGGCTCCAGCTCTCGTCGCTCCTCAAGCGCGTGCCCCGCGGCACGTACGACGCGCCGCCGATGCGGATCGCGTTCACGGATCTCCTCGGTGTGACGAGCTCGCAGGTCGCCTCGCTCGCGACGGCGCGCCTTCGCGTGCTCCCCGCGGTCCGTCCGGCGGAGGTCATCCCGCCGCCGCCGTCGACGACGGAGGAGCCCGATATCCTCTCCCGTCCGCATCGGCTCCCCACGGAGGACCTCTTCCGCTTTCGCGAGTACGTCGCCGGCGACGACACCCGCCGCATTCACTGGGAGATGAGCCTCCGCGCCGGCCGCATGATCGTGAAGACGCCGGAGAGCAAGGAGACCTCCGCCAAACGCGTGTGCGTCGCGCTCGACACCTGGATCCCGCAGGAGTGGCTCAATCACTCCGCCGTCATCGACGACGCGCTCGACTCGCTCGTCGAGGCCTGGCTCGCGATCGGGCAGCGTCTCACGGAGCAGGGCGAGAAGGTCTCGCTCCTCCTCGTCGCACGTCCCGACGGCGGTGACCTCGCGCCCGAGATCATCTCCGCCGCCGGCAATCACGCGCACGCGCTCGACGCGGGCGCGCGCGCGGAGTGGCAATCGAGCTTCCCCATCGAGCACGTCCTCGACTTCGGCATGCAGACCATGCTCGCCAAGCAGGCGGGTGAGAAGCGCGCGCAGGTCGCCTTCGACAATGCCATCGTCGTCTCCATGCGCCTCGCGCCGCCGATGCCGTCGCGCATCGCGCGCGAGACGACGTGGGTCGTCTACGAGCCCAACGACGCGCTCGGGCCGCCGCCGCGCACCACCACGCAGCTCTGGGTCGACTACGACGACTCGGGCCGCAAGGCGGGCGCGAAGGAGCTCATCAAGCGCGCGCTCTTCCTCCCGTATCCCGTGGGCGCGGAGGAGAACGGCATGTGGGCGCGCATCAAGAAGCTGCAGGCGCGCTTCGAGGACCGCGCGCACCGCCTCGAGCTGCGCTGGCGCGCGATCGCCACGGGGGGGCATGCGCTCAACGCGCTCATGGCCGGGCCGGACGCGGTGTATCGGCTCGAGCTCACCGACGGGCGCCATCGCCTGGTCGGGCTCAAAGGCTCCCTGCGCGGCGGTGGCGCTCACCACGTCGACGCGCATCAAGGTCAGCGGAGGTCGGCATGAGCGTCAAAGCGACGATGCGCCGGACGTGGCCGGTGCTCCTCTCGTATGCGATTTTCTCGATGTGGGGCATCTGCTGCTTCACCGCGTCGCTCGTGCTCACATCGGGCGGTCTCGGGCTCGAGCCGGGCGCGTGGGGCGTGCTTGGCGGCGTCCTCGCGGCGGTCGCGGTCGGCCACCTGCTCGGAAATATCCTCGGCCTGAGCGGATTTCGCCTCGTCCCGATCTCGATCATCTTCTTCTCCGCGTTCATGATCGTGTCGTTGAGCGGAGTCGCGCTCGGCATCATCGCGGTATTCCTGATCATCGCCGTCATTGCCGCTTATGGCGGCTATCTGGGGATCGCGAGCCGGCTCGACGTGGTCGCGAGCTGGTACCCGCTCACGTTCTGCGTGGGCGGCGCCATTCACTGGATGAACGCGCATCGCGCGATCGAGACCTTCAACAGCGGCGCGAAGTACGCGCTCTGGGACGCGTTCACGATCGTCTGTCTCGCCGGCGGCGTGTTCTGGATGCTCGTCTTCCTCGCGACGCGCAACTCGCTCGGCCTCACCGTCTGGCAAGAGGTGGCGCGGCCCAAGGCGGCGGACGCCACCGACGACTCGGTCACGGTCGCGCGCCCCGGTCGCGGCTCGATCCTCGTCCTCATGGCGTTCACGATCGTCGCGCTCGGCACGACGGCGCTCGTGTCGCCCTATCTCTTCCGGACCGCGCACCACGACGGCAAGGACGGTCAGAGCCAGCAGGAGGCGGACGGCAAGCCGCAGAAGGGCGACGGCCAGGGCGAGGGCGACGGCAGCGGCTACAAGGGCAAGAAGTCGAAGGGCAAGGGCAAGTCGACCGCGAAGAACGGCGACGGCACGTCGAAGAGCAAGGGCGGGCACCAGCAGCGCCGGCGCGGCCGAGGGCAACGTGGTAACGGCGAGAAAGGCGACGGCCAGCAGGGCGATCAGGGGGACGACGGCGCGGACGATCCCGACACCGAGGGAGCGGGCGAAGCGGCCATGGAGGCGGCCTCGCTCGCGATCAAGATCCTCGCCGGTATCCTCATCGCCGCGCTCATCCTGCTCTTCCTCTATCTCGCGGTGCTCCCGCCGATCCGGCGCGCGTTCCTCATGAAGCACCTCGAAAAGCCGCTGTGGCCGGTGGCGCCGACGAGCCGCGTGATGAACCACTGGCGCCGCGCGCTGGCGGTGCTCGCGGTGGCCGGCATCGAGCCGTCTGCGGGCGAGACCGCGTCCGATTTCGCGCGGCGCGCGACGGCGGAGGTCAAGGAGCAGCTCCACTGTGACGCGCCTGGCCTCGGCGACGCGGCCGCCATCGTGGAGAAGATCGCTTATGCCGGCCGCGGCCTCGGTCAGGCCGACGAGCAAGCGGTGAAGGAGGCGACCACGCGCTTCATCGACACCGTTCGCCCGAACATCAAACTCCGAAGTCGTTTTGCTGCCTCCTGGAGCAAGACGCCCGAAGTCGAGTCGTGAGCACCAAGCTCGATCCGCGCCTCGCCGCCTTGCGCGTGCGAGAGGCAACCATCGCCGGGCGCCGCCTCGAGGGCACGGGCGCGCTGGTCGTCGGCTCGCACGAGTCGTGCGACCTCCGCATCGAAGACGAGACCATCTCCCGGAAGCACGCGCGGTTCGCGCTCACGGAGGGCGGCGTGCTCGTGGTCGACGAGGGCAGCCGCAACGGCACGTGGCTCGGCCCGGTGAAGATCGAGCGCGCGGTGATCGCGGAGGACGCGCGCATCCGCGTCGGCAGCACGATCCTCGAGGTCGTGATCGACGCCCAGGCGAAGGAGCTTCCGCTGAGCCGGCGCACGCGCATGGGCGACGCGATCGGCTTCTCGCCCCAGATGCGCCACGTCTTCTCGATGCTCGAGCGCGCGGCGGGCACCGACGTGACGCTGCTCCTCGAGGGCGAGAGCGGCGTCGGTAAGGAGGTCCTCGCGCGCGCGCTGCATGGCGCGTCGGGACGCGCGGACGGCCCCATGATCACGGTCGACTGCGGCGCCATCCCACGCGAGCTCATCGAGAGCGAGCTCTTCGGCCACGAGCGCGGCGCCTTCACCGGCGCGCAGGCGGCGCGCATGGGCCTCTTCGAGCAGGCAAACGGCGGCACCCTCTTTCTCGACGAGCTCGGTGAGCTACCGCTCGAGCTGCAACCGAAGCTGCTCCGCGCGCTCGAGGCCCGCGAGATCCGTCCCGTGGGCGGCAATCGCACACGGGCGATCGACGTGCGCGTCGTCGCGGCGACGAACCGGAATCTCAACGAGGAGGTCCGTCGCGGGACGTTCCGCCAGGATCTCTATTACCGAGTATCGGTCGCGCGCATCCATATCCCTCCGTTGCGGGATCGACCCGGCGACGTGGAGGTCCTCGCCACGGATTTTTACCGCGACGCCCTCCGCGACGATGGCGCCACGCTCGCCTCCGATGTTCTCGAGTTGCTCCGTGCCTATCGCTGGCCCGGAAACGTGCGCGAGCTGAAGAACGTCGTACAGCGATATGCGCTCCTCGGCTTCTCTGGCAAGGCGCTCTTCGACGAGCCGCAGCACCGGATGCCGGGAGGTGCCCCGACCGGCGCCAATCCCGACTGGAGCGGGCGGACCTTCCACGACGCGAAGCAAATGGTCATTGACCGCTTCGAGTCGGATTTCACGCGCGACGTCCTCGCGCGCGCGAACGGCGTCATGCTGCGGGCGGCGGAGCTCGCGGGAATGGCACGTTCGAGCTTCTACCGCATGGTCGAGAAGCACGGCATTCGCCCCGACGCCGGCGACAGCTAGCCTCAGAAGCGGGCGCTGACGGCGACCGTCGGCGAGGGCGACGGAACGAAATAGAGCACCGCGCCGCCGGCCGCGAGCGCGAGGCCCGCGACCCCCGCGACGGTCGCGATCGTCGACCACGACTCCGCGCGATCGTTCGGGCCCGAGGCCCTCGCGGAGCAGTGCGCCGGATAGTCCGAGCAGTTGTCTTTGGCCTCACCGAGCGCCTTCGACGCGATGAACGCCCCTGCGCCGGCGAAGGCGAGCCCCGCCACACCGACCACGCCGAGCCCGAGGCCGATCGCGCGCCGCGTGCCCATCCCGCGGTCGGCCGGAGGTGGTGGCGGCGGAGGCGGCGGCGTGGGGGCGGTCGTGGAGGTCCTCGCCTCGAGCTTTGGAACGACGACGACGGTCGACTTCATGACGTCGACCTTCACCGTGTACGGCTTCTTGCCCGTGCTCGAGGCCACCACCGTGTGCGGGCCGGGCTCGACGACGATCGACGAGTCGCGGAGCACCTTGTCGTCGACGTGGAGCTCGAGCTCCGCGCGTGGATCCGTCGGCGTGATCGTCAGCGTGGGGAGCGCGGCTGCGAGCGAGCTCACGTGATCGTCGGCGATGCGGGCCCAGTCGGCGCGCCCGCGCGCCCGCGCCGCGTCGCCCGCCGCGCGGAAGGTCTCGAGCGCGAGCAGCTTTCGCCCGCTCTTCTCGTAGCAGGCCGCGAGATTGAGCTGCGTGCCGGCGGCGGGCTCGAGCCGCTGGCTCTCCTCGAGCTTCGGGCAGGCCTCCGCCACCTTGCCGGCGTCGAGGAGCTTCACGCCTTCCTCGAACAGCTTGCTCGCTTCGCTGGCGTGCGCGGGCGATGCGATGAGCAGCATCGCCAGGCCCGAGCCGATGAGCCACGTTCGCTTCATCGTTCGTGCGTGAGCGCGCCGTTGCTCGGCTTCGGAGCCACGGGGCGCCGGCGCGGTCCAGGATGGGCGGACTTGCTCGAAGGCGCCGGACGGTCGGCGGGCGCGGGCGCGGCGGCCACGACCGGAGGATCTTCGGCGACGGGCATCGCCTCGACCTCGACGCTGCTCGCCGTGGTCGTCGGCTCGGGCGGCGGGGGCGCCGGCGCACGCAGCTTCAGGTAGAGAAAGACCAGCCCGAGGACGAGCATCGCCGCGCCGCCGGCGGCGACGAGCTTGGCGGTGTCGAGCCGAGCGGGCGCGGGCGCGGCGACCGGGCTCGGCTCGAGGACGCGCATCGGGATGGCGTCGACGGGGCCGCTGCCCGCGACCGCGAGCGGTGCGCGCGGTGTCGCGAGGATGGTCGGCGCGTCGTCCTTCGACGTCGGGGAGGTGTCGACCGGCGTGGCGTCGAGCGTCGGCCCCGACTCCAGCGGCACATGCTCCATGCCGTCCGGCACGACGACGCGTGCGCGCGGCAGCAGCGAGAGCCGCGCCGCCAGGTCCTCGAGCGTGAGCCGCTTCTTCGCGTCCTTCTGGAGGCACCCGTCGATGACGGCGACGAGCTCCGGCGGCAGATCGTGCCGGTGCTTCGTGATGGGCGTCGGTTCGTGCGCGTACACCTTGATGCTGAGCTCGTAGAAGCTGTCCGCCTCGAACGGCGTGTTCTTCGTGAGTGCATAATACATGGTCACGCCGAGCGCCCACACGTCACTCTTGACCGTCACGCCGCGCTTCGTATCGAGCTGCTCCGGCGCCATGAACTCGGGCGTGCCGAGCATCGTGCCGGTGGTGGTGAGGCCGCCTTCGCCGAGCCCGGGATCGACCTTCGCGATGCCGAAGTCGAGCACCTTCGTGTACGCGCCGAGGAAGACATTGGCCGGCTTGAGGTCGCGATGGATGATGCCGGCCGCGTGCGCCTCCTTCAGGGCGTCGATGACATCGAGCGCGACGCTGACCACCTGGTCCGGCGGCATGGGTCCGTTCTTGGTGAGGAGCGCCTGCAATGTCGTGCCGGTGAGGCGCTCCATCACGAAGTACGGATCGCCTTCGTTCGAGCGTCCGACGTCGAGGATCTTCGTGACGTGTCGGCTCGTCAGGTTCGAGGTCGCGCGCGCCTCGCGATCGAAGCGCGCGACGGCGTCTGCGTCGGCGGAGAGCGAGGGGCGCATGACCTTGACCGCCACGACGCGGTCGAGGGCGAGCTGGGTCCCCTCGTAGACGACCCCCATGCCGCCGCGGCCGATCACGCGCTCCACGCGGTACTTTTGCTCGAGGACGGCCCCAAGGGGCACGGGCAGGTCCTCGTTTCGACGCATGGAACGCTCTGATTCTAGCCGAGGACCGCTCCATTGAGCGAGATGCGCCGATCGGGATGGCCGCGGAAGAGTCCTCGACGTTCACTTCCCCTGGGTGCCGGTCGCCCAGACCGCGCGGCCTTCCTTCGAGTAGATGACGACGTTGCCGTCGTCTTGCACCGCGAGCCAGGCGCCGGGGCTGCCGGTCTCCGGCGTCATGAAGACCGAGTTGGTGTCGGTGGTGTTGAAGACGCCGAGCTGGCCGTTCGCCCGCATGATCGCCTTGTGATCGAGGCCGCCGCTGACGGTGTGCGTGTTCCACGTCGCACGGCCAGTTCGGTTGTTGTAGAGGACGAAGTTACCGTCGTTCTGCATCACGAGGCTGTGCGAGTTGGAGCACGACGAGACCGCTTCGCCGGGCATGAGGCCCGTGTTCGGGTCGAGGCGGCCGCACCTCGCCGCCGGGAGCGGCTCCGGGATCTGCGTCGGGCAGTTGAAGTCCTTGAACACCTGCGAGTCGGCGATGTCGCGCGCCGTCTGGTTGTGGTTCGGGAGCGCGCCGCTGACCACGGCGTGGACGCACGCGTTCTCGGGCGTGATCTTCACGACGAGGAGCGCGTTCCGGTCCTTGAAGGTGCCGGCGGAGACGTGATCGTACCAGAAGTAGCGAACGATGAGCGCGGTCGGCTCGACCTGACCGATGGCGATGCCCTTGCCGCGCCACTCCGCCTTCGTGCCGAAGTAGCCGTTCGCGACCGCATACGGCGTGAGGTCCTTCAGGGCCTCGTTGACGTCGAGCTGGAACGTGCCCGTCGGCGTGCGGACGTGCGGGAACGTGCCGAGCTCCTCGTGCTGCTCGGCGACGAGCGTGTAGCCGCCCATCGTGCCGCAATCGAAGCGCCAGCCGCGGATGTCCTCTGCGCCCGGCTCGTGCGAGGTCTTGCACGCGTCGTTCGGGGAGCTCGTGGCGATGTCGGTGTAGCCGCTCGTGACGCTGACGATGTCCTGCGAGGCCGACGTCGCGCCATCGTCGCCGGCGGGGTCCGCGGCGCAGCCGGCCACGAGGGCGAGGGAGGCGAGAGACGTGAGGCCAAGGAATCCAAGCTTCTTCATGACGGGTCACCTTTTGATGGCGTGTGTCCCTGTCTGAAGCACGCTCGATGCCACCGTTCCCTACGTGTGTGTCGCGTGTGATCACGGGCATTTATGATCGTTTCCGACGTGAACTGTCCGAGCGCTCGGACACCACTGTCCGGCCGCTGGGACGGGCGGAGCGGTACGCGTCCCGGATCGCGGCCTGGAGCTGTCTCTTCGTCACCCTGGCGAGCTGAACGAGGAACGCGGGGTAGCCGTCGAGGTGCGGGATCGTGAAGAAGGCGCGCGGGTTCGTCTCGAGGGCGGCCTCCTTCTCGAGGAGGTCCGCGGTCGCGAGCGCGAGGATCGGGCCTGCGGGCGGCGCCTCGTCACCGAACCGCTTCAGGTCGGCCTTGCTGAAGGGACGCTCCCACGCGAACGCCTTTCCTCCGACGAGCCAGGTTCGGTTTCCGTAGCGCGCGCCCTCGGTCACGTCGGGCAGCGCGAGCATCATCTTGCGTACGTCTTCGGGCTCGATCACGAGGTCACCTGGTCACCACGAGCTTCTCCTGGACGATCTTGAAGGAGTGGCCCAGCACCGTCGCGGCCGGCGCCCTGGCCGTGAGCTCGATGTGCTTCTCCGCGCCATCCATCGACGCGTCGACGCGGTAGCGCCAGATGCAGCTCACGGAGGTGTCGTAGTCGCACGTGTGGTCGGCGCGATACGTGACGCGAAGGCCGTCCGGGTAGACGTAGCTGCCGTCATGGAGCGCGTCGCCGAAGCTCGCCTTCGCGCTGGCGTCGCTCTCGCTCGCGCGGAGGAGGATCTCGGTCGCGTCGTCGTTCACCGACTCGAGCTCGAGGTCCAGGACGGCGTACGACCTCGGCGAGAGGAGGTGGAGGCTCGGCCGGCGCGCGGTCAGGCGCTCCGTCTTCGGCGGAGTCGTCGAGGACGGATCGCGGATCGTGATCTCGATGATGGCCTCGTGGCTCTGCTCGACGCGCGCCACGCCGTGCCAGTGAATCGTGACCGAGCCTAATTTTGCGCGGTCACCGATCGCGAGGGTCGCGCGCCCGCCGCGAAATTCGATGCCGCGCGGCGCGAGCTCGCGTACGCGGAATCGATGATCGATGTCGCGATAGACGAGCCACTTGTCGGCGAGGACCTCGACCTCGCCCGTGTCGATCGCATCGCAGCCCGGCACGCCCTTCACCTCGACGCAGCGATCCTCGCGCTCGATGAGGATGGTGCCATCGGACAGGCGTACGCCCTCTCCGCGCTCGACGAGGACGCCGGAGTCCGCGGGCGGGAGCGCGCCCCCGTCCGGCGGGATCGTGACCGCGACCGGAGGGACGGGCGCCGCCCCAGGCGCCGGTCCACCGCACGCGATCGAGCTCGAAGCGAGGATCGAGGCGAGGAGCACGAGGCGACGCACGCCTCGAATGTACTACCGTCCGCGCTACTTCACGCGGCAGCAGATGCTCTTCTTCGGCGCGAAGCCCTGCTGCTTCGCCGGCTCCACGGTGAAGGTCGTCTTCGAGCGAACCGGCGCCTTGAAGGTGCTCTTCAAGATCGGGCTCATCGTCACGCTGAACAGCTCGAAGGTGCCCTCGACGAAATCGGGGCTCGACTTCGTGATCGTGAACGTCGACCTCCCGTCGCCCGCGTCGGTCCCGAACCCCGACGCTGCGCCGTTCTTGCACTCCTGCGTGGAGACCCCACCGGCGCCGCCCTCGAACACGCCGTGCCACGGATCCGCGATGGGGGTCTTCGACGTGACGACGCCGCCGATGGTCCACGAGCTCGCCTCCATCGGGAAATGGCCGAAGGAGGCGTAGAGCCCGAGGTTGTTGATCGTGCTGTAGGTCAGGCCGAAAACGTACGTGTGCGATCCGTCGGCCTCCGTGACGTCGCGAAACGAGGCCTCGACGTCGACGAACGTGAACGGCGTGGTCGCGCCGTCGAGACGCTCGAACGTGAACGTGCCGCCCGGCCCCTTTGCGCGCATGCTCTCGCAGGTCTCGGCGGAGGCCTCGGGCTCCTCGGGGCTCGGCGCCGGCTCCGGCTCGACTGGCCGGGTCGGCTCGGACGGCGTCGTCGGGGTCGGCGTGGGCTCGCCGTAGCCCTTCACGGCGGCGGCGTTCCTGTCCGTGTCGGCGGAATCTTCCACCGAGGAGCAAGCGACGAGGGCGAGACCGAGGACGAGCGCGAGCGTCTTGTTCATTCGACGCGGAGCGATTGCAACGCGCAGGCCGCGCGCATTCCGGCAGGAAGCTGCGTGAATGGCCGCGGCGAGCATGGTCGCCGGCGAGGTTTGCCCAAGCCGTCGTCCCATCATGATCGCTTCGAGCGTTGTAGGACGACGTGGTTGTCGCGACTCGTGCTACGCGCAGATGACCTTCACGATGTGCGCGTGACCGCCCGCGTTCGTCGAGGTGACGCTGATGGTGGCACCGCTCGCGAGCCTGGCGAAGTGATCGGGCGTGAGCGTGACGATATGGTCGTGGCTCGACGTGCCCTTGATCGAATAGGTCCTCTCGATGCCCGCGGCCACGTCCTCGGTCGGGACGGCGAGCGCGTGTCCGTGATTCGCGCTGATCGCGGTCGCGGTGGCGCCGTCCGGGCAGATCGCAGCACCGGCATCGGAGGTGCGCCCGGCGTCGGTGTCCGGCGTGGTCGCGCAGTGAACCGTCACCGGATGCGCGTGGGCACCCGCGGTCGTCGAGCTCACCGTGATGGAGGTGCCGATCGCGAGCGCAGCGAAGTCTGCGGCGGTGAGTGTGACGCGATGGTCGTGCGACGAGGCGCCCTTGATCGAGTAGGTCTTCTCGACGCCCGCGGCCACGTCCTCGGGCGACACCTGCAGCGAGTGGCCGTGGTTGTTACCGATGACGGCGTCGCCGCAGGTGGCGAGCGCCTCGCCGCTCTCACCGACGGCTTCGCCCGCACGCACGGCGCAGGCCATGAGGCTGCGTCCCAGGAAGAGTGCCCCGAAAATGCCGATCCCTTGCACGAACTGACGTCGCGATGCGTTCATGCGCCGTCCTTTGCCGCGTCCGCGGCTCTCCGACCAGGCAACGTTCGGGCGCGTATCGTTTCCGCGGAGGAAATCCTCGCGGCGCGGCGCTATCTGGCCTTCTTCTTCCTGGGCCCCATCGTCGCGAGGAGGTCCGCGACCGGGAATCGACCGCGGTGCGGCGCGCTCCATTTCTGGGCGTTCTTCAGGCGCAGCTCCACCTCGTACTCGTCGTCACCGCTTCGCTCGCGCGCCCAGCCTTCGACGGCCGAGGTCGTGGCGCGGAGGATGGCGACGTGATCGAGCATGAACCGCTCGGAGGCCACGAGCGCCGCCTCCGCGTGCGCGAAGGCCTCTTCGTACTTCGCGCGCCGCGCCGCGATCACGGCGAGCGCGCGCTCGCAGAACGCGAGGTGCGCGTCGTTGCGCCGATCGTCGAGCGCTTCGTAGAGCTCGGCCGCCTCGGCCGCCGCCTTCTTCGCCGCCCTCCACTTCTCCTGTCGCAAGAGGACGTCGGCGTACCAGCGCAGGGTGTCCGCGAGGTGCCACCGAAACGCCTCGCGCCCCTCGTCTTCGACGAGCTCGCGGAAGAAGGCGAGCGACTCCTCGTGGCCGTCGGCGGTCTCGGCGAGGCACCTCGGATCGTCGGGGGCGAGCATGGGCCGGTGCGTGGGCGGGATCGCGCAGAGCCCGACGCGCTTCCATTCGGCGTTCGTGTCGAGCGCGCGATCGATGGTCGGGCCGACGTGCTCGAGAAAGCCGATCTCGTGATCGCAACGGAGCACGTTGGGGGTCTCGTCTCCCGCGCGCGCCTTCCGGAGATCCCAGACCAGGTAGTCGCCGGACGACTCCTTGGCGAAGGCGAGGAGGCCGGGGCGGAAGTGGCCGGCGAGCTCCTCGATGCGTTCGGGCTCGTGGAGGTAGAAGTGCTGGGCGAGCGCGAAGTCGTTCGCGGCCCGGCACCGCTCGAGGATGGCAAAATACCGCGCTGTCTCTCCGGCCCCGATCTTCTCTTCCAGCTCCTCGCGCTTCACGAGCCGAGCATAGCGGCGGGGGCCTCTCTGCCGCGTTCCCCCATTTTCGGGATCCCCGCCCCTTTTCCGGTCGGAAAATCGACGCAAATCCGACGAGCCAGGTCGACGCGGACCGATTTCGGGCGCATACCTTGGGCGTGAGCCGCGGTGCGGGACGCAAGACGCTTTGGCGGAGCGCGGGCGTGCTCTTCGGCTTCGTCATGGTCGCGAGCTGCGGCTCGCGCACGGGCCTCTTCGTCCCCGAAGACGAGCTCTTCGCCGATGCGTCGCTCGATGTGGCGACTTCCATCGATGCGTCGCTCGACGTGCAGACGAGCGACGACCGTGAGGCGGTGCCGGACGTCATCGAGGAGCCGGTGGGCTGCAGGCCGGGGACCTTCGGGCTGACGCCGGCGACGTCGCAGATCATGTTCGTGCTCGATCGCTCGAAGTCGATGCTCTTCCGGCTCGATCGAAACGAGGACGCGCCGCCGGGCGTCGTCTCGCGGTGGACGGCGCTGCACGAGGCGCTCGACCAGGTGATCACGCCGTTCTCCGCGCAGATCGCGATGGGCGCGCGCTTCTATCCGATGGTGAACGCCACCGGCAGCGCGCCGGGCGCCTGCCAGCAAGACTCGCAGTCGGTCGCGATCGCGCCGGCGCTCAACAACGCCGAGAGCATCCTCGCCGTCTTCCGCGACACGCAGCCGATCGGCGGTACCCCGACGGCGGTGGCGCTCGAGCTGGCGGCGCAGCAGACGAGCCAGCGGCGCGCGGTGGCGCGCGCGATCGTCGTCGCGACGGACGGCGCGCCGAACTGCAACGCGGCGCTCGACCCGCTCAGCTGCGTGTGCACCTCCGCGGTGACGCCCGGCGGTCGCTGCGCGGCGGGCTCGCCCACCGATGGCTCGAACTGCCTCGACGACGTCGAGACGGTGAGCGTGGTGAAGCAGATCTACGAGGAGCGGAAGATCCCGGTCTTCGTCGTCGGCATCGGCGCCACGAGCAGCTTCGCCACCACGCTCGATGCGATGGCCCTCGCGGGCGGCCGTGCGCGCGCGAGCACGCCGCACTATTACTCGGCGGAGACGCCGGCGGAGCTGAGCGCCGCGTTCACCATCGTCCGCGACAGCGTCGCGAAGTGCTCCTACGTCACGCCGTCGGCCCCGAACGATCCGAACCTCATCGACGTGACGATCAACGGCAAGACCATCCCCCACGATCCCAACCACGTCGAAGGCTGGGACTGGATCGATCAGGAGTACGGCCAGCTCCAGCTCTTCGGCTCCGCCTGCGCCGCCGCCACGAGCGTCAACGTCGACGCCACGGTCGTCTGCGACCGTCCGGACGCGAGCATCGGCCCGGACCTCTGAGCTCGCCTCCGGGTCGTGTCTCGGTGCTGGGACAGCGCGTGTCTCGGCTCCGGGACATGCGCACCACCTCCACCTCGCATTCCCCGTGTCGGCGCGCGTGGCACGATCGCTGCTGCCTCCACGGCCATGGTCCGACATCGTTTGCTCTTCGCGACCGCTGCGCTCGCTGGCTTCGCTGTTTTCACGGGATGCGGGCTGGACGACGCCGACTACCAAGAGCCGTGCGGCTCCACGAAGGCCTGCGCGTACGAGCTCACGTGCCACGCCAGGAGCGGCTCCAGCCGCGCCGAGGCCGTCTGCGAGAAGCCGTGCGATCAGGACGAGGACTGCAGGGGACTCACGTACCTGGGCGGACGCTGCATGGACTCCGATGACGCGCTCGAGTCGTACTCGGGGTGGTGCGTCAGCGGCTTCAACGGCGGATGATCGCCGGGGTGACGGTCATGCTCCCTTCGGCGTGGCCGCGAGCAGGCTTCGTACGCTGATGGGATCGCCGCTCGCCTTGGCGGCGACGCGCGCGATGAGCTGCTCGAGGCGCTCGCGGGGAAGGCCTGCGCCGTCGGCGATGCGCTCGATGACGACGCGCTCTTCCTTCGAGAGACCTTCGCTCGCGTAGGCGACGGCCAGCGCGACGAGGATGCCCGGCTCGACCGCGTCGCAGTCGACGAGGATCTCGGCCACGAGACGGGCGCGCGCGGGGGCGCCCGCTTGCTCGATGACCTGGAGGCAGGCCGACACCAGGTTCTCCACGAGCTCGGGGGAGAGCTTCGTGTCGAGGAGCGTCTGGAAGAGATCGAGCAAGACTTCCCGCTCTTTCTCGTCGACGCGGCCATCGGCGGAGACCACGAGGACGCCGAGGTCGATGATCGGCGTCGGGTTGTAGCCGTGGCGGTCGAAGGCGGCGGCGAGCTGGTCGATGGCGGTCGAGACGATGTCCAGCATCGTCATCGAGCTCATCGTCACCATGGGCGCGCGGGTGGTCATGTGGATCGGATCCTCTCGACTAGAAACGCGACGGCGGCGGGGGACGCATCGACGGACGGCGCGGCTCGAGGCCGAGGACGAGCTGGGCGCGGAGCGCGCGCATGCCGTCGATGACCTCCTCCGGCGTGCTCGTGTCACCTCGCTCCGCTTTTCGTAGCGTGCCGTCGAGCGTGGCGATGCGGGCGAGCTGCTGGGCGCGTAGCGAGTACGTCATCTGGAGGAAGGTGTCGAAGAGGTCCTCGAGCTCGTCGCCCTTTCGCAGGCGATCTTCGATGACGAGGCGGCCCGTGCTCACGCGGCGGAGCAGGCGCTTCATCTTGTGGACGGGACCGACCACGCGATGCGTGATGACGATGCCCATGAGAAGGAGGAGGACGACGAGCATCACCCCTGAGCCCCCGAGGAGGAGCTGGATGTTGCGGCGGTCGCGCGCGATGTCTTCCTGGCGACGCCGCACCTCCTGCAGGTTCTTCTCGCTCTGGACGTCGACGTCGTTCAGCGAGTCGTTCATGACCGCTTGCAGGGCGGGGTTGTCTCCGCCCGCGAGCTCGAGCGTGCGGCGCGTGAGGATGTTGTTCGACTTCGACTCCTCGTAGGCCTTCTTCGCCTGCTCGACCGCCACCGTCGCCGTGTCCGACGCTCTCGCCGCGGTCTGCGCGATGACGAACCCGAGGACCGCCATCACCACGACGACCGACACGACGAGATACGCGGTCCACTTCAGCTGAAACCGCGGGTCGATCAGATAGGTATGCCGTTTGGCTCCCATGGTCCGAAGGTACCACGTAACGTTTTCCTTTATGCGAGCGGTAGCGGGCGCGCTCCTTCTCCTTCTCGGGGCCTGTCACCGCGGTCCGCCGCCGCCCGCGCCGGACGCCGCCGTCCCCGCCCAGACCACGGTCCCGGAGCTCGCCGCCGACGCCTCGATTCCCGAGGCCGGCCCCGCCCGCACGCTCCCCGATGTCCAGACCGACTGGTGTCTCGAAGGCTGGCGCGGGCTCGACGAGGCGACCTGCTATCTCCTGCCGGGCGGCGAGGAGGACGCCGGGGCCGAGCCGCGCGCCGACCCCGACGAGCTCCTCATCTACCTCGCCGGCATCGTCCCGCCGGGGGGCCGGAGCTCGCCCAAGGAGCACGTCCAGCGCGTCGTCGGGAACGTGGCTCGCCGCCATCACGTCGCCGCCCTCCTTCCCCGCGGGCGCCTCGGCATCGGCCCCCGGGACGCCAAGGACTGGTGGGCCTGGCCGACGAGCGCTGCCGATTACGTGAAGTACGCGGCCGCGCTGACGGAGGAGTGGCGGACCGAGCGAAAGGCGCTCGAGGACGCCCTCGGGCATCCGTTCAAACGCGTGTATCTTGCAGGCTCTTCGAGCGGGGCCTACTTTCTCACGCTGCTCGCGTTCGCGGGCGCGGTCGACTTCGACGGCTACATCGCGACCTCCGGCGGCGCTCCCGGGCCCGGCGTCTCACCGAAGGCGACCCGGCGACCGTTCTACGTGGGCTGGGGCGCGGGCGACCCGACGAACGGCGGACCGAAGGCGCTCATCGCGCACCTGAAGGCCCAGGCCTGGCCGGCGGTGGGCAACGAGCACCAGACCGGGCATGGCGCCCGCGAGGTCTACCTCGACGAGGCGCTCGGGTTCGTGCGGCAGTCACACTGAGACGCGCCACTCGAGATGCGTCTCGCCGCGCCGCGCCGCGCGCACCGCCGCGAGCAGCCGCGCCGTCACCGGTCCGGGGGCGGCGAGCGTCCGGCCGTCGATGGCCGCGATGGGCGAGAGCGGCAGCGAGGTCCCGCTCATGAAGGCCTCGTCCGCGCCCTGGAATGCAGACCGGGATATCCGCTCTTCACGGGCGACGATCCCCAGCTCGCGGGCGAGGGTCAGCACCGTGTCGCGGGTGATGCCCGGGAGGATCTTGCCGAGCGGCGGTGTCCAGAGCTCATTGCCAATTACGCAAAACGTGTTTGCGATGGGGCCTTCTGCGATATCGCCGTCCTCGTCGAGGAGCACCACGTCGTCCGCGCCCGCGGCGATCGCGCGCTTTCGCGCGAGCATCGGGCCGAGATACGCGGCGGCGGCCTTGGCGTCTGGCGGGAGCGCGCTCGGGCCAGCCTTCCGCGCGTCTTCGAACGTCGCGATCTCGATCGGCGCGCCCTTCGGCGGGTCCTGATAGAGCTGCGCCGCCACCGCGACGCGCGCCGCCGCCGAGCTGGGCACGAGGTCCGGGTTGTCGCTCGCGAAGAAGGCGGACCAGCGCACGAGGCCTTCGGTCGCGCCGCTCGCCTTCACGACCGCGATCGCGGCCTCGACGAGCGCCTCCTCCGGCGTCTCCACCGCGATCCCGACGATGCGCGTGCTCCGCAAGAATCGCCGGACGTGGTCCCGCGCTCGAAAGAGCGCCCCCGCCTGGAACGACCCGACGTCGAAGACGAGCGAGCCTCGCTGCACCGCGTGCGCCATGAGAGGCACGCCGGCGGTGGACGCGTCGACGAGGCGTCCGTCCAGCCAGATCGTGGGCGCGGTGATGGCCATCAGGGCTTCGAGACGACCTGGCCGCCGTCGACCCGCGTGTTGGCGAGATCCATCGGGGTCGGGGCGCGCTCGATCTGGATGCCGGGCGTGCCCTTGATGACCGAGTCGTGGATGGTGATGTTGCCGACGAAGGTGCTCCGCAGACCGGGGCCCGCGCCGCCCTCGATGGAGGTGTTCGTGCCGTCGATGGTGAGGCCCGACTCGCTGTAGATACCGGCCCTCTTCCCCGCGATGCGCGAGCCCGGGCCAAGCTTGAGCCTGGCGCTCGAGTCGGTCTTGAGGGCCATGGTGGCCCCTTCGATCGATGCGTCGGCGAGCGAGATGTCGGCGTTCGACGTGGTCGTGATGCCGTTGCCCGCCGCGCCCACGATGCGGGACTTCTTCGACGCTTTGATCTTGAGGCCGCTCTTCGTCTCGATCGCGATGCGCCCCTGGACGGTCGTGTTCGCGAGCACGAGCTCCATGCCGCTGTCGCCCTCGATCGCCTCGTCCGCGGTCGAGGTGATGGAGCTGTCGGTCAGGTCGATCTTGAGCCCGGAGGTCACCTCGATGGCCTTGTCCTTCGGCGTGGAGATGGTGAGGCCGGTGCCCGAGATCGTGAGGCCGGACGAGGTCACGATGGCGCCGAGGCCGCCCGCGATCTTGCCGCCCTCCGCCTCGAGCTTCATCGACGACGTGGCCTTGATCGCCCGCGCGTCGGTCGCGGTGATCTCGGAGCCCTTCTTCAACGTGAGCTCGAAGTTCGAGTCGGTCTCGATCGCCGCCTTCTTGCCTCGGACCTTCGTGTTCGTGGCGTGGAGCTTGAGGTTGTACTTCGCCTTGATCGCGGTGCCGCCCTTGCTCTCGATGGTGGAGCCCTCGGACTCGATGAGGAGGTTCGAGTCGGCGTCGAACACGAGCCCTTGCGACACGAGGGTGCTGTTGATGAGGTGCACCTTCGGGTTCGAGTCGAGCTTGAACATCGTGTCCGTCGTCTCGATGGTCGTGTTCTCGAGGGTGAGCTCGAAGTTCGTGCTCGCTTTGGTCAGGAACGTGGGCGCCTTGATCTTCGCGTTCTTGATGTGAATCTTGCAGTTGACCCCGGCCTCGGTGACGACGGGCCCAGCGCCCTCCCAGTTGCCCGAGACGGTGACGTCGTCGTTGAGCCCGCACGCGATGGGGTAGGGGTGGATCGCGCTCGTGCAGGAGCGGATGCAGCCGCCGCCGAAGATGCCGCCGAAGACGAGGACGAGCGGGAGCACGGTGGTGACGAGGACGATGGCGAGGACCACACGTCCGCCGGCCTGCGCGGCCTGGGCCACCTTCGGATCGATGTAGAGCGTGCGCGACGGGATCGCGCCGGGGGTGCCGAAGGGGCGGACCTCGGGCGGCGGGCTTCGCATTTCCACCGTGATCACGTTCTGGCAATACCGGCACGTGATCTGTGGAACGCCCGGCATCACGGGCAGGCCAGCGCCGCATGAAGGACAATTCGCGCTCACCGCTTTCAGCTTCGCCACGGTGTGCGTACTCTTCAGCGGTTGGCACTCGGACGCAAGCCCCTAGGCCGCAGCGCGATCGGCCTGCAGTTCGTCGCGTTCGTCGCGTTCGTCGCGGCCGGGGCGTGCAAGGACGACGCGCCGGCGCCCGCCGATGACGGCGATGCGGGCGGCACGATCGGCGGCTTCGGCAGCGACAAGAAGAAGGACAGCGGCGTCGAGGTGCGCATTCCGTGCACGAAGGACCCGGCCTACTACGACGTGCCCGGCGACGAGTGCGACAACGACAATGACGGCATCGTCGACAACCCGCCCACCTGCGACGGGAACGACGATCCGAACCCCGCCGTCGCGATGGCACGCGCCATGGGCATCTGCGATGACGTCTCGAAGCGCGGCTACGGGCTCGTCTCCGCGAAGGTGACGCGCGGCTTCGGGCGCAACGATGCGGTCGCGAACGAGCAGCACGCGCTCGTCCCGAAGTTCGGCAACGTGGTCCTCCCGCGCGAGGGCAAGAAGATGGTGCTCATGAGCACCGGCTACGCGCAGGAGTTCAACGGCATCGAGGGCGCCGACTTCTCCGGCGTGCCGTGGGAGCCCCAGGTGCAAGACGGCAAGAACGGGCTTCCGCCTGGCTTCCCGAAGGCGGCGAACGGCTGCGACCAGCGGACGGAGACGCGCGACGTGATCGCGCTCCACCTCGAGCTGAAGGCGCCGAAGAACTCGAGCGGCTTCGCGTTCGACTTCGACTTCTACACGGCGGAGTGGCCGCAATACATCTGCACCGACTACAACGACGGGTTCATCGCGTACGTCACCGCCGGCAGCTTCAACGGCGGCGCGGGTGAGAACGTCTCGTTCGACTCGAAGGGCAACCCGGTCAGCGTCAACAACGGCTTCTTCGATCGCTGCGTGCCCGGGATCCCGCTCGCGTGCCGGACGCCGAACGAGGGCACCTCCAAGTGCGGCGCCGGCACCGGCGAGCTCGAGGGCACGGGCTTCGGCATCCAGGACACGATCGCGCTCCCCACGTGCGGCGGGACCGCGAAATCGACGAAAGGCGGGGCGACGGGCTGGCTCTCCTCGAAGGCCCCCATCGCGGCCGAGGAGCAGTTCACGGTCGACTTCGTCATCTGGGACACCAAGGACACCCAGCTGGATTCGAGCGTCCTGGTCGACAATTTCCGCTGGGTTCTGGGCAATGTGCCCGTCGAGCCGGTCACGGAGCGTCCGCCTGACGTGAAGTGACTCGCCGTGGTAAATAGCCGGGCGAAAATCATGAGCTCGGAAAAAGAAGACACGTTCGCGGCGATGTTCGAAGCGCAAGGCGCCCCCGCCGCGCGGCGCAAGCGCGTGAGGGTCGGCGACCGTCTCGAGGCGGTCGTGGTCCAGATCGGCAAGGACCTCGTCTTCGTGGAGCTCGACGGCAAGCAGCAGGCCTTCATCGAGGCGAGCGAGCTCCGCAACGAGGACGGCACGATCGACGTCAGCGAGGGCGAGGTCATCCGCGCCCACGTGGTCGAGGTGAACGACGCGAGCGGCACCGTCCGTCTCGGCCGCTCCCTCGGCCGTCCGGGCAACATGACCGCGATCGAGCAGGCCAAGGAGAGCGGGATCGCGATCGAGGGCAAGGTCACGGGCGTGAACAAGGGCGGCCTCGAGATCGACCTCGGCGGCGGTACGCGCGCGTTCTGCCCATCCTCGCAGGCGAGCGACCGCTTCATCGAGAATATCAACGAGCTGGTCGGCCAGTCGCTCCGCGTCATCGTCACGGACTTCAAGGACGGCGGAAAGAACATCGTCGTCTCGCGCCGCGCGCTCCTCCAGCGCGAGGCGAACGAGAACTTCGCCAAGGCGATGGACACCATCGTCGTCGGCGCGGTGCTGAAGGGCACCGTCTCGAGCGTGCGCGACTTCGGCGCGTTCGTGGACCTTGGCGGCGTCGAGGGCATGATCCCGCGCTCGGAGATCTCGCACGATCGCAGCATGGCGGTGGCGGACGCGCTGAAGCCGGGCGACGTGGTCGAGGTCTCGGTGCAGAGCATCAAGGACGCGGAGCCCCAGGAGGGGAAGGGCAAGAACCGCGGGCCGCAGAAGAAGATCACGCTGTCTCTGAAGGCGCTCGCCGCGGATCCCTGGGAGGGCCTCGATCTCGCCGAGGGGCGCGTCGTGAAGGGCACCGTCGTTCGCAGCACGGATTTCGGACGCTTCGTGCGCCTCGCGCCGGGCGTCGAGGGCCTCCTCCACGTGTCGGAGCTCGGTCGCGAGTTCAAGGCCGAGGAAGGCGAGGAGGTCCGCGTCCTCGTCAAGAAGATGGACCGCCAGACCAAGAAGATCAGCCTCGTGCAGGCGCCTGACGACGCGCAGGTCGGCCAGACGGTGCAGGTGCAGAACGTCGATCTCAAGGTGAACGCGATCGTTCACGGCACCGTGGAGCGCATCGAGACCTACGGCATCTTCGTGCAGGTCGATGGCACCAAGGGCCGCGCCGGTCGCGGGCTCGTGCCCAACGCGGAGCTCGGCGTGCCCCGCGGCACCGACCTTCGCAAGGCCTTCCCCGAGGGCACGAAGGTGAAGGCGAAGGTCCTCGAGACGGGCGAGGGCAAGCTGCGTCTCTCCCTCAAGGGCGCGCAAGACGCCGAGGAGCGCGCGGAGTTCGAGGCCGCGAAGGGCAAGGCGGTCGCGCCGCGCTCGCTCGGCACCTTCGCGGATCTCCTCAAGGGCCGCAAGCTCTGAGGCCCGCAAGCCTCCTCGACGTGGTCGTCAGGACCGCGCGCGGCGGCGGCGGATGACGAAGACAAAACCGAGCAGAAGGAACGCCGCGATCGCGGGGCGCCCGGTCGTGGTGTGCGCCGTCGTGCAGCCCGCGCAGCCGCCGCCGCGACGCATCTCCATCGCCTCGTAGCGCGCCGACACGGGCGCCGGCGATGCGTCGGGCATCGTGCCCCCCGCGTGGCTCAGGTCGACGTCGGCCGGGGCCGCGCTCGGCTGCTGGACCCTCGTCGGGGCTCCGTTCGCGTCCTTCGGGCCGGTCGAGTCCGTGCCGACGAACGCGGTGTACTTGCTCATGAGGCCGTGCTTCAGCGCGACCTTCGTGATGCCTTCCACGTCGAGCGTGCCACGCTTCACGCGCTCCATGTCCGCGATCGTCTCGCGGGCCCAGAGCTTCTCGATCTCGGCATGGCCCGCCTCGACCGCGGGCAACACGACGTGGAGCTTCTGCGTGCGCGGCTTGCCGCCCACCTTGCCCTTGATCGTGACGTCGCCCTCGCCCGCTCGCGAGTAGCGCGCATGCAGGACCAGGGGCTGGAGCGCCGAGAGATCCGGGAGCGCGCGCGGTCGCGCGTCGCTGACGGCGCTCGCGAGGTTCCCCCAGTCGATCTCGATGTCGGTGAGGAACGGGAGCCCGATGCGCGTGTAGAAGCGCTCGACGAGCTCGTTCATGTCCTCGCTGGCATTGTGCTCCGCGGTGTGGGCGCGCATGTATTCGGCATATCCGCGACCGGCGATGGCCACCTCGTCGAGGAGATATCGGTTCACGCTCGACCCGACGCCGAAAGAGAAGACATGCGCCTTGCCGATCTCGCGACGCGTGAGCGCGATGACCTCCTCGTCATTGCCGATGAAGCCGTCGGTCATGAAGACGACGTACCGGGTGCGGAGATCGTCGCCCGGAGTGGAGAGCGCGGCATGAATGCCGGCGAGCTGATTCGTGCCGCCCGCGGAGCGCAGGTCATTGACGTAGTCGTGGCCCTTCTTGCGATTCTCCGGCGTATTCGGCAGTGGCCGCGGCGCGAACGTCGAGGCGCGGTCCGCAAAGTCGATGATCTGGAACGTGTCCTGCGGCCCGAGCTTGTCGATCGCCTTGTTGACGGCCATGATCGCGGTCGTCAGCGGCGCTCCGTGCATCGAGCCCGACGTGTCGAGCAGGAATACGAGCTCGCGCGGCGCGATCTCCGTCAGCGCGATATCGTGTTTCGGTTCGAGCATCAGCGTCAGATATCCGGAGTCACTCCCCGGCGCGCGATGCGTGAAGAGCGCGGGCTCGAACGACTCGGCCTTCAGGCGCCAGCGAAGCGTGAAATCCCGATCGGGGCGCTCGTCGCTTCGCTTCAGCGTGACGTCTGCGACGGTGGCCGACGGGCGCGTCACGTTCGTCTCCCACGCGGGCGTGGCGACGCTCTCGATGGCGGTGCCGCCGTCGACCTTCACGTGAATACCGATCGTGGCGGGAGTCTTCGTGTACGTGGTCTGGATGCGATTTGCGTCCGGCACCCCTTTTGCGGGAATGAAGCGCGGACCGATCGTCGTCGGGACGACGATCTCGTACGTCCCGTGATCGAACTGGGCGACCTCGAAGTAATGAAGCTTCACGTCGATCGTCGCTCCGGCGTCGATGTTGCCGACCGAGAACGTGAACATGTTGGGTCGCTCCTGCTCGAGGAGCGCGGCGCGCCGGCCTTCCCGCACCGCCGACTGATACGCGGCGCGCGCCTCTTCGCGACGCGCGATGCTCGCAATGATCGTGCGCGTGCCGACCTTCATCTCCATCGCATCGACGGCCGCGCGCTGCGCGAGCGGGAAGAGGTATACGACCTCGATCGGCGTCGAGCGTGTGTTCTTGAATCGCTGCGTCACGGTTGCGCCGACGATCGAGCCCGAGACATCCACGTCGACGTCGGTGCGCTCGAGCGGGAGCTCGGCATTCCTCGACTCCGGATCATTCGCGTCGTTCGCGACGAGCAGCGCTCCACCCGCGCGCGCGGTCCGCGGCGCGAGGAGCACGAAGAGAACGGCGCACAGCATCGCGAGGCGCACGGTCAGGGTGGCGCGTTTGGACATGGGACCCTCCGGGGAGACGCACGCGCGTGTCCCGCAGGCCAAACTCCGCTGGAGGCCGGACCTTACAGGCGGTCGCGCCTTTTCTTCAGACGGCGTCCGAGGAGGAGCGCTGCCAGGGCAAACACCGCGAAATCCCCGCGATCCGGCGCGCCAGAGGAGGTGGCGCAGCTCCGGCAGCCGCGGGCCTCGGACCGTTCGGGCGCCGACGCTGGGGCCGGCCTGACACTCGGCGCGTCGGCGGGCGGGGTCATCGCGCGGCCTTCTTCTCCAGGCTTCTTGTCATGGTCCTTCTCGAGCCGCGCGATCGCGCATTCGGGACACGCGTCGCGCACCCGCTTCGTCGCGTCCTCTGCCTTCGCGCGGGCGGCGTTGCAGCGGGGACCCGGCTCGAGCTCGCAGATGCGATCCGCGGCGCGACGGATCGACGCGAGCGCCTTGCACGCGGCCGCGCAGTCGTTCGTCGAGAGCTCGGTCGTCTCTCTCCCGAGCTGGGCCTCGAGCGTCGTCGCTTCGTCGGCGGCGGAGGCGACCGGCGCGACGGCGAGGAGCGCGGCGATGACGAGACCCTGCGGCGCGCGTTTCATTGGTTCCGTTTTATGACATGAAATCCGAAGTCGGTCTCGACGGGCTCGCTGATCTGGTCGACGGCCAGCGCGAAAGCGGCATCGGAGAAGGGCTTCGTCATCTTGTCGCGTGTGAACTTTCCGACGCTGCCCTGGCGATCCTTGCTGCCCGGATCATCGCTGTACTCGGCGACGAGCGACGAGAAATCCGTGCCGCTCTTCGCCTTCGCGAGCGCCTCCTCGGCTCGCTTCTTCGCGTCCGCCTTCGAGCGGGTGACGCTCTTCGGCGCGCCCTTGGCGCCCTTGTAAGCGACGAGAATGTGCTGGGCGGCGACCGCGTCGGGCACCTTCACCGGCGCCGCGGGCGCGGTCGCGCTGACGACAGGCTCCGCCGAAGGAGGGACGATCGCCGAAGCGGTAACTGACGGTATGGACGTCACGTTTGGCTTCTTTTCTTCACTGCAGCCGATCAGCGCGATGAGAAGCGACGTGGTCCAGATTCCCGCCTTCATCTCTCGTGCGTACCACGGCTAGACTCGCCGCGTGTTGATCGAGTGCGCGAGCGCGGTTTCGAAGGTCGTCGTCCATGCGCGGGGGGCGCTGGTAACGCGAGAGGTCACGCTTCCCTCCGAGCTGCCATCCGGGGTCGTCGACCTCGCGGTGCCCGGCATCACCGTCAGCGCGCAGGCTGGAAGCGTGCGTGCGGCGCTCGAGGCGAGCGAGAGGCTGGTGGCAGGAGTCCGCTCGAGCATCGTCGTTCCCAGGTCGGAGCATCGACCGGGCCCGAGCGTGACGAAGCTGAAGGAGCTGACGGCGCAACGCGCGCGTCTCGATGACGAGCTCAGCACGCTCACGCATCGAAGGAACCAGCTCTCCGACGTCGGTCTCGCGCCCGGCATTCGCCCGCACGACTCGAGCAAGCGCGGTCGAGACTCGCTCGACGTTCGCTTCGAGGAGACGCTCGCGATGTCGAAGCTGCTCAGCGCGAAGGTCGCGGAGCTCGACGAGCGCGTCCTTCGTCTCGAGCGCGAGCGCCGGGAGCTCCTGCGCGAGATCGAGGCCGCGCGCCTCGAAGACGCTCAGGCCTCGACGAAGGAGCGCATGGGCGTCGAGCATCCGGCGCGTCAGGTGATCGTGCGCGTGACGGGTAACGGCGCCGCCGGCCGCCTTTCCATCACCTATGCGGTGGGCGCGGCGCGCTGGTGGCCAGCGTACACGCTACGCATCGAGGAGGGCGGCGATCGCGCGACCTGGGCCTTCGAGGCGCTCGTGGCGCAGAAGACCGGCGAGGATTGGACCGCCGCCCTGCTCGCGCTCTCGAGCGCGGATCTCGTGTTCGATGCACGGCTGCCCGAGCTGCCGTCGCTCCGCTTCGGCCGCGCACAGCCGGCGAGGCGGCGACCTCCGCGTCCGGCGCCGGCCGGCGTCGAGGAGATGTTCGCGGCGTACCTCGCGTTTCGTCCGGCGGCGCCGGAGCCTGCGCCCGCACCGCAGCCGGTGTCCACCTCCACGCGCGCCGGTGCGCTCTCGGTGCCGATGGATCTGCTCGCCCGACAGCCGAGCGAGGGCGCACGCGACGACGACGAGATCACGGCGGTGCACCACTTTCAGCAGCAGGACACGAGGAAGAGGATGGCCGCGGCCCCGCCGCCGCGTGCCGCCATGCCGGCGCCGGGCGGCTTCGTGCCTCCTCCGCAGGCGATGGCACCGATGGCGCCGATGGCGGCCATGCCGATGATGCCAGGGCCGGCCCGCGCCAAGTCGGCGGGACTGTTCGGCTCGGTCGCGAGCGCGATCGGCGGCGCGTCGGAGGAGGAGGCCTACGCGGACGGCAACGTGGCCGAGCCGATGGAGCCCGAGCTCGTCGCCGGCGCGCAGTGGAACGATCTCGATTCGCTCGTCCTTGCGGGGCCGGGCGAGGCGCGGCGTGGAAAGCTCGTCCCGCAGCCAGGCGGCGACGGGCCGTCGCTCGAGAGCGCGGCGTCCCCGCTCGGCGCCCTCGCCAAGGATCGCTGGATCGATCCGAGCGAGTCGCGCGGCATGTTCGATCACCGCTACGACGCGACCGGGCGCGCAGACGTCCCGTCCGACGGTCGCGTGCATCGCGTCGGCGTCGCGACGGCGCCGTGCAACGTGCTCATCTCGTGGCGCACCGTACCGAGCGAGTCGTCCGAGGTTTACCGCGAAGCGAACGTGATCAACCCGTTCGAGCAGGCGCTGCTCGGAGGACCGGTCGACGTCTACCTCGACGGCAGTCTGCTCGCCGAGACGAGGATGGATCGCATCGATCGCGGCGGCACGCTCTGGTGCGGGATGGGGGTCGACGATCGCGTGAAGGTCGCACGCAACGTCCGCGTCGACGAGGAGTCGGCCGGCCTGCTCGGCGGCTCGCTCGCCGTCACTCACACCGTGGGGATCGAGCTGTCTTCGGCGATCAAGGATCCGATCAAGGTGGTGGTGCTGGAGCGCGTGCCGGTGACGGACGACAAGAGCGTGGAGATCAAGATCGTGAAGGCGACCCCCGTACCGGCGGTCTATGATCAGAGCGAGCGAGGCTCGCCGGTACGCGGAGGCTGTCGGTTCGAGGTCGCGATCACGCCCGGCAAGAAGGTGCCGCTCGAGATCGTCTACCGCCTGGTCTTCTCGTCGAAGCTCGACATCATCGGAGGTAGCCGCCGTGGTTGAGCCCCTCGTCATCAAGGTCGAGACCGAGGTCTCCGCTGTCACGTTCTTCGAAGACCGTGCGGAGGTCTCGCGCCTCGCGCGTGTGTCGGTCCCCGCCGGACGCTCGCGCGTTCATGCGCACGGCATCACGCTCCTCGTCGACGATCGCAGCCTCGTCTGCAAGACGAAGGACGCGGCCGAGACGGGCACCGCCATCGTCTACAGCCGCGTGCGGCGGACGTCCGAGGACGTCGCGACCGCGAGCGCGGAGGAGATGCGCGCCCTCGAGGCCGATCTCGTGAGCGCGCGCGACCGCGTGACGCGCGCCGAGCGCGCCATCGCGTCGGTGAAGACGGACGGCGACCGCGTGACGTCCATGATGCAGCTCTGGACGGAGAGCGTCGGCAGCGTCCCCACGCACGGCGAAAAGGCGGCGGCGGAGCTCGAGCGCGCGTACGTCGCGCTCGACGCGGAGACCACGCGCCAGCTCGACGCCTACGACCGGCAGCGGACCGAGGTGTCGGACGCGAAGATCGAGCTGTCGCGGGTCGAGTATCGGCTCGGGCAGGCGCGCGTGGTGAAGCCGCGTTACGAGGCGTTCGCGGAGATCGAGATCACGGCCGAGGCGGCGGGGGAGATCACGATCGAGGTGGTCTATCGGACGCCGTGTGCACTTTGGCGCCCGGAGCACCTTGCGCGGCTGACGAGGAATGACGACGGTACGGCCGGTGAAATCACGATCACGACGTTTGCCACCGTCTGGCAGGCGACGGGCGAGGTCTGGAACGACGTCCGCTGTCGATTCTCGACCGCGCGTCCAGCCCGGAGCGCGTCGGCGCCGCTGCTTCGCGAGGACGTCCTCGTGACGCGGAGGAAGACGGACATGGAGCGGAAGCAGGTCGTCGTGGAGGCGCGCGATCAGTCGATCCAGGTCGCCGGCACCGACCGGGGCAAGCGCGAGGTCGACGAGATGCCGGGCGTCGACGACGGTGGAGAGGCGCAGTGGCTCGATGGCCGCACGCCGTCCACCATCCCCAGCAACGGCCTTCCGGTGCGCGTCGAGATCGGCGGGCGCAAGGTGCCGGTGAAGGTGGAGCGCGTCTGCTTTCCGGAGCGCGGCGCGGGCACGCATCTGCGTGCGAATGGCACGTTGCCAGGGCCAGGGCCGCTGCTGGCGGGGCCGGTCACGGTCGGCCGCGAGACGGAGATCGTGGGCAAGTCGAAGACGGATTACGTCGGCGCCGGCGAGCCGTTCGAGATGGGATTCGGCGTCGACGACGGCCTGCGCGTGCGCCGCCGCGTGACGGAGAAGCGGAAGACGGGGACGATCTCGGGCACGCAGACCATCCAGCGCGAGGTCACGCTCTTCGTCTCCAATCTATCGGACGCGGGCAAATCGCTGTCGGTGGTCGAGCGCGTGCCGGTCAGTGAGGTCGAGGATCTGACGGTCGAGGTCCCGCCGCAGAAGGGCATGCGCTTCGACGCGAAGGATGGATTTGCCACCTTCGATATTCAAGTTGCGCCGCATGCGACTCGTGAGGTCGTGCTCGCATATACGCTGGAAGCGAAGTCGAATGTCGTCCTCCCGCCGGGTTGATTGATGCGCCGCGGTCGCGTGGCATCCGTGCACGCGGTGCGTGTGGACGTCTGGACCGAGGCGGGGCCGGTACAGGCGAGCCTGCGCTCGCGTTTCCTTCGCATCGAGGGCGGGATCGCCGTCGGCGACGAGGTGAATCTCGGCGAGACGGAGGACGTGGTCGAGGAGGTCCTGCCGCGCAAGACCGTATTCATGCGCCAGGCAGCGGGCGAGCGAACGGAGCCGCAGGCGATCGCGGCGAACATCGATCGGGTATTCGTGGTGACGAGCGCCGAAGACTGGAATCTGCGCCGGCTGGAGCGATATCTCGTCGCGATCGCCGCGGGAGGCGCGGAGGCGGAGATCGTCCTCTCCAAAGCGGATATCGCCACGGAGGTGGAGACCACGGAAGCCATCGCTCCGAAGCTCCTGACGAGCGCGAAGACAGGCGAGGGCCTCGAGGAGCTCCGCGCGCGCATCCCCGAGGGCACGACGGTGGCGTTCGTGGGCTCATCGGGCGTGGGTAAATCGGCGCTCGTCAACTCGATGCTGGGCCGCGACGCGCAGCTCGAGGGCGCGGTCCGCGCGCACGACGGCAAGGGCCGTCACACGACGACGCGCCGCGAGCTCTTTCGTGTCCCGGGCGGCGGCCTTCTCATCGACACGCCGGGCATGCGCGAGCTCAAGCCGTGGCTCCCCGGCGGCGAGATCGACGACACGTTCGACGACATCGCGGAGCTCGCCGCGGCCTGCCGGTACCGCGACTGCAAGCACGAGAGCGAGCCAGGCTGCGCGGTCCGGGAGGCCACGAGGACCGGCGCGCTCGCGGCAGATCGCCTCGAGAGCTGGAACAAGCTCACGCACGAGCGCAGCGCGCAGGCCGACAAGGCGCGCGGCCGCACCGCGTCGATGGCCTTGCGAAAGCGCCTCCGCGAGAAGGGGTGATCCGCGCGGCGGGACCGGTGGGACGTGGGAGACGGCGTCCTCGCGCTCGCGGACGGTCAGAGCGACATCAACAGGGCGACGAGGTACACGACGACGCCGCCGACCCACAGCCCGGCGCGGACGCGCATGTGCTCGCGGAAGGCCCAGTAGGGCGCGAGGACCGGGACGAAGAACGCCACCGGCGCTCGCCATCGCGGGAGCTTCTTCGCGAGGCCGAAGACGATCGTGACGTGCACCGTCACGAGCCACGCGAACGCGAGCACGAGCAGGGCGACGACGATGATGTCTTTCACGGAGGGCTCGCGTCGGTGGGGGAGGAGGGGGCCGGGGTCGAGCTTACCGTAACCGGAGACCCGCCATCATAGTGGATTCGCGGCGCGCGCTCCGCGGCGGATGCGTCGAGGAGCTGATCGGTCACCGCCGCGTCCGACGCGAGCGTGGGCGGGCCCGAGGCGTCGAGGGCGGCGAGCTCGCGGACCTCGCGTCGGCCGTCACGGCCCGCGCGCAGTCCGCTCGCGGACCCAGCGGGCGCTCCGATCTCGACCGGATCTCCGTCCGGCATGACCACGCCCGTGCTCGGCTTCTTCGCGTCACCCAGGGCCGGCGGCTCCGTCACCTCTTCCCCGTTCGCGTTGCGCCAGACCCCGGATGCAACATACAGGTTTCCCGCGCCGTCGCGGACCACCGTCCACGGTGCGTACCTGGCGCCGCTCGGCGGGATGACCCAGCGGCCCTTGCGCCAGGCCCAGCGCCTCGTCTGCCAGACCCACTCACCGTCGAGCCAGACCGCCTGGTCGTTCGGCTGCTTCGGGACCACCTCCGCGCGCGCCGGGGGCGGCGGGAAGGGGACCAGCACGAGGGCGGACGTCGGCTGCTCCGCATACGCGGGCGACACCGCCTTCGAACCGCAGGCGATCCCGACGAACGTCGCGAGCATCACCCCTCCGAAGACCCACGCTCCGCGCATCATTCGGCCCTCGCCTCAGCACGCTGCATACCATCCCGGATCAGAGCCCGAGCCCTCGTCTCCGGCTGCGTCCGCGGTGCGGTCGGCGATCACGAGATGGAAGCTCCGCCACAGGTCGTGGCGAAATGGCACCTGGGGAACGCGGAAAAGCGGTTTGTCCGCACAGGAAGCGACGTGGATTGCACCGCTCCCTTTGGTAAGCCCTTTGCACTGGGACGCGCGCCCGGTCGATGCGCTCCTTCTCGTTCACGCTCGCGCAGCTCTGCGTGGCGATCGCACTCCTCCTCTTCACCGTCGGCTGCCACCACGTGCCCGCGGGAAGGTCGTCGGTGGACGCGATCGACGTGAAGGGCAACGACCAGGTCGACTCCGACGACATCACGGACAAGATCGCGACCACCCCGACGCAGAAGTTCATCGGGCTCTTTCGCGGGATCATCTACGACTACTCGGTCTTCGACCGCAACGTGCTCCAGCGTGACCTCGCTCGCGTCGAGGCGATCTATCGCGAGCACGGCTACTACGAGGCGCACGCGCGCGCCGGTCGCATCTTCGAGAAGGATCCGGAGCACGTCGAGATCGAGATCCTCGTCGAGGAAGGGCCGCTCACGAAGATCCGCGAGGTGCGCATCGACGGCCTCGACGAGGTCCCGAAGGACATCGCCGACCTCGCACGCAAAGGCGCCGCCGCCGAGCTGAAGAAGGACGCGCCCTTCGAGCAGGAGGCGTTCGACAAGGCGACCACCCGCGTCCGCCGCACGCTGACGGATCGCGGCTACGCGTACGCGAAGGTGAAGGACGACGCCGCCGTCGATGTCGTCACGCACCGCGCCGACGTCATCCTCACGGTCACGCCCGGACGGCCCTGCACCTTCGGCCCGGTCACGCTCGAGGGGCTCGGCTCGCTGCCCGAAGACAAGATCCGTCAGGCCGCGGACATCCCCGTGGGCAAGCCATTCTCGGAGGCGGAGCTCGACAGCGCGCAGCAGGCGCTCCTCGACCTCGGCGTGTTCGCGTCCGTCGAGCTCATCCCCGATCTGCCCGAGCCACCGCGCGAGGACGGCGTCGTTCCCATCCGGCTGAAGGTCGAGCCGACCCGCCTCCGCACGATCCGTCTCGGCGGCGGCCTCGAGTTCGACGCGCTGAAGACCGACGTCCACGGCCTCATCGGCTGGGAGAACCGGAACTTCTTCGGCGGGCTCCGGACCTTCGCCGTCACCTTCAAGCCAGGCGTCGTCCTCTATCCGATCCGCGTGAACAACCTCGTCGCGCCGAGCCAGCTCCTCCCGGAGGAGCGCCTGCGTGTCGACTTCCTCCAACCCGGGCTGTTCGAGGCGCGCACCAACGGCTTCCTTCGCCCCGAGCTCAACGCGCAGGCGCTGCTGCTGAACCCGGACCCACCGCCCAACCAGCGCGTGATCGGCTACGCCGAGCTACGGAACGCGATCGGCCTGCAGCGCTCTTTCTTCCGCCACTTCGACGTCTCGATATCTCACAACTTCCAGGCCGCCTATCCGTTCGTCTACGTCGGCACGCGGGATCCGACGCTCGGGACGCTCTACGTCTCGTATCCGGAGCTCCAGACGAGCATCGATTTTCGCGACGACCGCGTTCACCCGCGAAAAGGCTTTTATCTGCTGAACACGCTGCAGGTCGCGGGCGGCCCGTTCGGCGGTCAGGCGCAGGACGTCAAGTTCCAGCCCGATCTTCGTGGGTACGTCCCGCTTTCGAAGAAGCGCTGGACCCTCGCCGCGCGTGCGTCCGTCGGATTCCTCGTCCCGCAGAGCTACGGCGGGTCGGTGCAGAACCCGCGGAGCCAGTTCGAAGGCTCCGAGGAGCTCACCCGTGACTTCCAGCTCACGTTCTTCCGCGGCTTCTTCTCCGGCGGTCCCACGCAGAACCGCGGTTATCCGCTCCGCGGGGTCGGCCCTCACGGCTACGTGCCGTTCCTCTCGCCGGATCAAGCGCTGGCGCAGGTGAACCGGCAGTGTGGAAGCGAGCTCGACTGCCGCTCGCCCACGGGCGGATTCACGCTGTGGGAAGCCTCGCTCGAGACGCGTGTCATCCTGTCGGGGCCCCTCTCGGTGGCGGCCTTCTGTGACGCGAGTGACGTTTCGCCACAGGAGATGGATATCCGTCTAACTCATCTGCATCTGTCGTGCGGTCCGGGCGCCCGGTACGACACCCCTGTCGGGCCCGTGCGTCTAGATGTCGGCTACCGCATTCCCGGCGCTCAGACGATCGGTGGCCTCACGGCGGAGGAGAGGGATCCCGAGACGTTCCCCCTTGGCATCCCTATCGCAGTGTCCTTCGGCATCGGCGAGGCGTTCTAGAATCATGTCCAGCAGCAAACTCGGTCGCGCCCGTCGGGTCCTCGGAGTCCTCGGGAGCGTCGTCGGTGTCACCGTCACCTTCGTGGCCGGGGTCACGTCGGCGGTCGTCATTCACCTCGACAACCCGACCATGCGCCGCCTCGTCGTCACGCAGGCGAACGCGATCCTGAAGTCGACGCTCCGGGGCGAGGTCCACGTCGACCGCATCGGGCACATCGGGCTCGACGGCGCGAGCGGCATGAAGGTGCGCGTGAAGGACCCCGAGGGCGTTCAGGTGCTCGACGTCACGGGCGTGCGCGCGGACGCGAACGCGCTCGCGATCGCGCGCTCCGCGCTCTTCGAGAGCGGCCCGATCGTGGTCCGGTCGTCCCTCGTGCGGGTCGACGACGTCGACGCGAACCTCGACACGGACGGGACCAACGACCAGAACCTCCGCCTCGCGAACGCGTTCATGCCGCGCGATACGACGCCCTCCGATCCGAACGCGCCGCCGGGACGAGGCGTCCGGGTCGAGGCGCCGAAGGTGCAGGTCGGACACGCGTGGGCGCACGGCTATCCGCCTGGCGGCCAGCCGGTCGACGCGGATCTGCACGGGCTAGCCGGCCGTTTCCACATGGACCCGTGGCGCCTCGACGCCGTGCTCGAGCGCGTCGCTCTCGATGCTCGCGCCGTCCCGCGCGGACTCGATCCGAAGGGCATCGTGAACGGGAAGCTCTCGATGCCGATGGAGGGCGACAGGCCACCGATGGCGATCGAGGGCTCGTTCGACGGCAAGGCGGCGAACATTCCGCTCGTCGCGAAGATGACGATGACGGGCGACCGCCTCGACGCGGTCGTCGACGCGCACGACGCGACCGGCAGCGACGCCGGCCTCGTCGTCACCGAGGTGACGATCAGGGACGAGCTGCGCTTGCACGCGGAGGTGCACGGGGATCTCCCTCACCTCGATGCCAGGGCGAACGTCGTGCTCGGCAAGGCCACCGTGGACGCCACCGCTGCGATCGACACGGGGCCGACGACGCGGATCAAGGGCCAGGCCTCGGTTCGCGACGTCGACGCGTCCGCGTTGCAGAAGGGCGCGCCGAAGACGGTGTTCGGCCTCGACGCCACCGCCGACGTGACCCTCGAGGAGGCGGGGCCTCGCGGGACGGCGTCCGTCGATACGCTGCCGGGTCTGATCGCGAATCAGAGGCTCCCGAAGATCGAGATCCGGGCCGAGGTGGCGGGAAAGACCGGACACGCGAGGATCGTGATCCCGGACCCGCAGCTGAAGACGAAGGTGGAGATCGACCTCGAGCCACACGGCGCGGACGGTCAGACCATCGCGGCGGTGGTCGAATCCCGGATCCCGGACCTGCATCGCGTGCCCTACGTCGGCACGATGTTCGGCGGCTCCGCCTCGCTCGATGCGTCGGGCACCCTCACGCTCCCCGAGAAGACGATCGCGGCGAAGTCGAGGCTCTCGGTCACGCGCGTACGGGATCACGAGCTCTCGCTCGGCGTGGCGCGGAGCGAGACGACGGTGTCGGGCACGCTCGATCGCCCCGTCATCGATACGCACGTCGAGGCACGCGATCTCTTCACGGGGACGTTGCCGCTCGCGAAGCTCGATGCCGGCGCGCACATCGTGATCGAGAACGGCGCGGTCGAGATCACCGGCCTCGGGGCCGAGGCGGTCCGCCCGCTCTCCGAGCCGATCATCGCCACCGCGAAGCTCGTGAAGATCGACGGCTCGCTCGTCCGTGTCGACGGCGCGGTCGTCAGCGGCGTGGGAGAGCCCGTTCACGTCGATGTCGTGAAGAACGGCAACGACATCGACGGTACGATCGATGCGCCGGGCATCGACCTCCGCCTCCTCTCGCGCATCGCTGGCCAGGAGAGGGCGCTCGGGATCGAGACCGGTACCCTGAGCATCGGCGCCAAGGGCGGCTTTCGCCACGGCGACGTGAAGGCGGACCTCCACGCCGAGCTGCGCGACTTCAGCTCGCGGGACGTTCATGGCGCGAATGCGAAGGTCGACGCCGCCGTCGACGGTCGCATGGTCGCGCTCGACGCCAGGGCCTCCGTCGGCGACGCGGGCGAGCTCACGCTGAAGACGGACCGGATCGTCCTCGGCGGCCAGGCGAGCGACCCGAACGCGTGGAAAAAGGCCTTCGGCAAGATCGACCTCGACGCCTCCGTCGATCTCGCGAGGCTCGAGCGGCTGATCCCTCCGGAGGCGATGCCGGTGTCCGACCTGCACGGCTCGCTCGTCGTGCGCGCGCGCGCCGGGCGTGACTCCGCGGACGCGCCGCCCGAGATCCAGATGCACGCGCACACGCGTGACCTCGCGGTCGCGGGCAAGGCGGAGGCGGAGCCCAGCGTCGACGGTATCGAGGTCAGGGGCGTCGCGCCCTGGCGTTCCGTGGGCGTCGATCTCGGCGTGGACGTACGCAACGACGCGACGAGCGGGCTCACGAACGTCGCGTTCCGGGCCACCGACGCTCACGGCGTGCTCGTCGCGTTCGATTCGAAGACGATCCTTCCGTACGACGAGCTCGTGAAGAACCCTTCCGCCGCGAAGGACAAGGCCGTCGCGGCGCCCATCTCCGTGCGCATGGTCATCCCGCCGCGCCGGCTGGAGGAGCTCCCCGCGCTCGCGGGCACGAAGGAGACGGCGGGCATCTTCGAGGCGGACCTCGAGGCCAGCGGTACGGTGCTCGAACCGCATGTCCGTTTCATCGCGAAGGGACGCGGCCTCCGTGCGGTTTCGATGCCGAAGGATACGAAGGCGGACACCGATATCGCCCTCGACTACGACGGCGAGCGGGCGAAGCTCGCGATCAAGTCGGCGGCCCGGGGACAGGACCTCCTGACCGTCACCGCGAGCGCCAATATCCGATCACGCGACTTCATCGTCGGTACTCCGAGCGGCGCGCCGCCGGAGTGGACCGCGTCCGCGCAGGCGCATCTCGCGTCGTTTCCGCTCGAGACCGTGCCGCAGCTCGCCGCGCAGCGAATCAAGGGGCGGATCAGCGGCGATTTCACCCTCGACGATCTCCACCACGCCGCGAAGGCCACGGGCCACCTCGCGCTCGAGAAATTCAAGGTCGGTCGCGTCGAATACGAAAAGGGAAACATCGATATCGAGGCCGGGCGCGGGAAGCTCGCCGCCAAGGTGCGTATCGAACAGAAAGATGGATATATCGACGCCAGCGCCACGAGCGGTCTGAGCTGGGGCGCCGAGCTCGCGCCGTCGCTCGACGAGCAGCAGGTCCTCGAGGCCAAGCTGGAGGCGAAGAGCTTCCGCGCCGCCGCGATCCAGCCCTTCGTGGCGACGGCGCTGCCGACCCTCGACGGTCGGATCGACGCCGACGCGCATGCCACCGTCTCGCCTGGTCGGCCCGGCGCGGCGCTCGAGGGCAAGGTCGTCTTCAGCGACGGCACCATCCTCCCTGCCGCGCTCGGTGAGGAGCTCCGCAAGGTCCGCGCGACGGTCACGCTCGCCAAGGATGGCACGATCAAGCTCGAGGACGCCTCCGCCTCCGGCATCTCGGGTGAGGTCCATGCGAAGGGCAACGCGAAGATCGACGGGATGCGTCTCGCGGACGCGACGGTCGACATCGACATCCCGAAGGAGAAGGCGTTCGACTTCGCGGTGCAGGGCCAGCCGCTCGGCGAGATGTACGGCACGATCAAGGTGAAGGCGAGCCAGTCCATCGACGGCAAGATCACGAAGATCGGCGTCGAGATCCCGAGCCTCGACGTGGAGCTCCCGCAGACGACCAAGACGGGCGTCGCGACCCTCGACAAGAAGGAGAACGTCCGCGTCGGCGTGTATCGCGAGCCCGACGTCTTCGTGAAGCTGCCGCTCGACAAGCAGGACACGCTTCCGCCGCCGGAGAAGCGCGAGAAGGACGAGGGCTCGCGGCTCGACGTCGACGTGAAGCTCGGACGTGTCCAGATCGAGCGCGGGAACCAGGCGCGGGTCGGCCTCGCCGGCAATCTCAAGGTCTCCGTCGGCGTCGACACGCGCATCACGGGAGAGATCCACGCGCTCGACGGTTGGGCGGACGTGCAGGGCAAGAAGTTCACCGTCGAGCGCGCCACCGTCACGTTCGACGGCAAGCCCGAGGTCAATCCGGTCGTTCTCGCGACGGCGACGTGGACGGCGGTCGATGGGACGAAGGTCTACGCCGACTTCGTCGGTCCGGTGAAGACGGGCAAGGTCGTCCTCCGCTCGGAGCCTTCGCGTCCGCGCAACGAGATCCTCGCGCTCGTCCTCTTCGGCACGGCCGACGGCGCGAACCCGACGCCCTCGTCCGGCTCGGCGAGCCAGAAGGACAGCACCACGAAGACGGCGGTCGGCGTGGGCGGCGGCATCGCTGCGCAAGGTCTCACTGATGCGCTCGACGACATGGCCGGCATCCAGGCGACGGTTCGCATCGACAGCACGAGCTCGACCAATCCGCGGCCGGAGGTCGAGTTCCAGGTGTCGCCCAGAGTCGCGGTCGCCTTCGGGCACGTCCTCGGTCAGCCCCCGATCACCGAGCCGGACACGAATCTGGCCAAGCTCAACTATCGTTTTCACCGCAACTGGTCCTGGGAGACGACGGTCGGCGACAAGGGAAAAGCGCAGACCGACGCCGTCTGGCAGAAGCGCTATTGAGGTGGCACGGAACGCGCATCGTTCAAGGGCATGATGAATGTGCAGCCGGAACGCCTGGCGATGGAAGAAGCCTCGACTTCCGACCTCGTCCGCGAGGCGCTGGATGAGGCAAGAGAGCTCGTGAGGCTGGAAGTCGAGCTGGCGAAGACCGAAATCACGGAGGAGCTCGCGGAGGCGAAGAAGGCGGCCATCGGCTTCGTCGTCGCCGGCGCCTTCATGGTCCTCGCGCTCTGTCTTCTCTCGGTGGCCCTGGTGCTCGCCCTCGGGGGCACGGCCGTGGTGGCTCTCGCGATGGCGGGTGTCTTCATGGTCATCGCGGGCATCGGCGCGTTTGCCGGCTACTCGATGCTGCCGAAGACGCCGCTCGAGCAGACCCGCCGCCGCATGACGACCGACTTCCAGAGCCTGAAGGAGCACCTCGCATGAGCGCCGAAGAGATCCGGGAGCGTACGGAGCGTCTCGAGAGACGCGCGAAGGTGGTCCGCTCGAGGCTCCTCCGCGCCGTCGACGCTCTCGACGAGCGCCGTCATCAGGTCGAGCGGATCACGACGCACGCGAAGGAGATCGCGCTGCCTGCGGCCGTCGCCACGGTGGGCGTGCTCGCGCTCTTCGGTCTCTCGGCGGCGTGCTTTTCGGCCGCGATTCGTCGGCGCCGGACGCTCACGCTCGGCCAGCGCGCCGCGGAAATGGTGCGTGGGATGGACCTCGTGCCCCGCCCGTCGTTTGCCCGCCGCGCCGCGGAGAAGGTCGCGCTAACGTTCCTGTCGTACGCTGTCACCGAGGTCGCTCGCCGGACGTTGAAGAACGTCGTCGACGGGCGCCTGACCGATGGCCGTTTGGCCATCGCCCCCGCGCTCGAAGCGCATCATCAGGAGCTGACGACGACGTGAAACACCTTCTCGCGATGGTCCCAGTGATGGCGCTCGGCTGCACCGAGGCCACTCAGCTACCCATCGCGAGCGGGGGCCCAGCCACGAACAACGCACCGGAGCAGACGCAGACGAGCTCCAACAGCCCGCTCACGGCGTCGGTGTCGCCGGAGGGGCGCGGCCATCGCCAGGACCGCCGCGTGAGCGACAAGGTACGTCTCGCCATCATCGACGATCCGGCGCTCAAGCAGGTCACGCTCGACCGCATTCGCATCGAGACACGTCAGGGCAAGGTGATCGTGGCGGGCATCGTCCAGAGCGCGGCGCAGGAGAAGGCCATCCTCGATCGCGTGAAGAGCGTCGAAGGGGTCACGTCCGTCGACGATCAGGTCGAGGTGCTGCCGACCTTCTGATCGTCAGGGGATCGATTTGCAGCAGCGGAATCCAAGGTGGTAGTTCACGTGGCCCGCGCTATCGAGCGGCTCGACGTGCCACCTCGGATCGAAATTGCAATGATCGGGATAAGCGCCGGTCTTGTTGGTGGTCGTCTCGGGGACGGGCTGGCCCGGCTCGCGGGCGAGCTCGTTGTAGAACCACGCGCTGCCCTTGAGCTGGGTGACCACCTTCTCGCCCTCGCGGCGCATCATGACCTCGGCCACGTTTCCGTGCTGATCGAAGACACCGAAGCGCGAACGACATTTCGGAAATGAGCCGCTCGGCTCCGTGTCGGTGGTGCACGTCTTCCACGTCGTCTGCGCGTCCTGGACGACGCAGGGCAGGCGATGACGGAGGTTCGTATGGCAGATCTCGATATCGAGCTTGTTGCCATACGCGTATTTCCAGTCGTCTCCGCCCTCGGGATCACCGCGGCAGGCGATGTTCCACTCGATGTCGGAGCAGAGGCGCTTGCCCTGGAGCTCGCAGACCTTCTTCGCGAGCGGCGGCTGCGTCCACACCATCGGGAGCTCGCAGGCCTTGTTGGGGAACTCGAAGATGTCGACGCAGTACCAGGCCTCTTTGCCCTTCACCCAGACCGGCACCATGTTGTCGGCCCCGCACTTGGCCTTCTGCTCGGGGGTCTGGAGGGTGATCCCCTTGAGCCCCTCGAGGCACTTCTCCTTGCTGATGCTGTGCTGAGCGATCGCCTTGTTGCCCTGGTTCGCGTGAGCGGGCCCGGTCGGCTGGAACATCCGCTTGAGGAACAGGTCCGGCTGGATGGTCTTCTTCTCGAGCTCGGTGAACTCGCGGATCGTGAAGAGGGAGAGGAGGTCCTCGGTGGTCTCCTTGTGGTTGGACATCGGGTCCGAGTAGACGATCGGCGCCCCCGTATCGCCGCCGCCGTCGAGGATCTCGCGCGCCGCTGCCTCCAGGGCCGCGTCCATGCTGGGCGCCGCTGCGTCGGGAGGGGGCGGAGCCTTGGTGTCGGCGACGTTCTCCTTCGGGGGCTGCGTGGGGCTGCACGCGAGGACGAGCACAGCGGTTCCGAAGCAGGCGGCCGAAGCCCAGACGCGCATCTTCACGATCTTACCAACGCCCGATGACCTGGACCCGTTTCCTGCAAGCCGGGTGGAATGAATGCGGCTCGTGAGTTGCATAGACCAAGCCCGAGATTTAGGTTCTCCTGCCGAAGGGCAATCGGAATGGCGGAGGACTTCTACTCGGTTCTGGGTGTGGCGAAGAACGCCGAAGCCGACGCGATCAAGAAGGCGTATCGGAAGCTCGCGCGCGACCTCCACCCCGACAAGAACCCGGGAAATAAGGACGCGGAGACCCGCTTCAAGAAGGTCAACCGTGCCTACGAGACGCTCTCGGACGCGAGCAAGCGCGCCCTCTACGACGAGTTCGGCGAGGACGCCCTCCGCGAGGGCTTCGATGTCGAGAAGGCTCGAGCGTACAAGCAATGGGGCGCGGGCGGCGGGGGCGGGGGCAACCCCTTCGGCGGCGGCTTTCGCGGCCGCGCCCATCAGGTGAACCTCGAGGACCTCTTCGGCGGGAACGCCGGCGGTGCCGATTTCGGCGACCTCTTCGGGCGGCCGAGCCGGACCCGCTCGCGCGGGCCCATCAAGGGCGAGGACCAGGAGCAAGAGCTCACGGTCGACTTCGACACGGCGGTGAAGGGGACGACCCTCCAGCTCCGGCATCCGGGCGCGACCGAGACGGTGACGGTACGGATTCCACCGGGCGCGGACGATGGCAGTCGCGTGCGCATTCCGGGGCAGGGCGGACGCTCGCCGAACGGCGGCCCGAGCGGCGACCTCGTGCTCGTCATCCACGTGACGCCTCATCCGCTGTTCCGGCGTGAGGGCGACGACCTCCACATCGACGTGCCGATCCAGGTGAGCGAGGCGATCAAGGGCGGCAAGGTGAAGGTGCCTACGTTCGAAGGCGCCGTGGTGGTGAAGGTGCCGCCCGGCACACAGAGCGGAGGCGTGCTGCGGGTGAAGGGGAAGGGGGTCGAGCGGAAGAATCGCCCGAAGGGAGATCTCTACGTTCACTTCCAGGTGCACATCCCCACGCGCATGTCGCCGGAGCTGACGAAGATCGCCGACGAGATCGAGAAACTCGAGGATCCGTCGCTGCGCGCGAAGCTCGAAGCGGTGTAATCTCGCTGCGATGATCCGTCGCGCAGCCGCGCTCTCGTGTCTTATCGCAGCCTGTGGAGGCGGCACTAGCGCGGGTCCAGCGCCGTCCACGCCGACGACATCGTCGCCGAAGGGTGATGAGGGCGCGCCGGCGCCACCCGTGAACGACAGCGTGCCCGCGCCGCCGCCGACCTCCATGGACTGCGGCGACTTCTCGACGTGCGCCGTGGGCGGCGACGGCATCGTGCGCTGCTGGGGACGCAACAAGGACGGAGAGCTCGGCCAGCCGGAGGCGACGAAGCAGTCCGGTCAGCGCGCGAGCGTCCCCGGGCTCGGCAAGGTCACGAAGATCGCGCTCGCGTCGCAGCTGTCGTGCGCGATCCTCGAGAACAAGCACGTGAAGTGTTGGGGCAGCGGCAAGCTCGGCGCGAAGATCATCGACAACGGTCAGCCTACCGAGGTCGACGGCGTCGACGACGCGGAGGAGATCGAGGCCAGCGGCGCCATCGTCTGTGCCCGCGGCGCGAAGGGCATCAAGTGCTGGGGTGAAGACGAGAAGTCGATCGGCACTCCACCGAGCGGCGCGTTCAAGCAGATCACGACTGGCTTCACGCACGGCTGCGCGCTCGACGACAAGGGCGCCGTCGCGTGCTGGGGGATCGGGGACTGGGGCCCGAAGGGGAAGTACACGACCCCGGGCATCAAGGACGCGAGCCAGGTCGTGACGGGCGATCGCCATGCGTGCGTGATCGCGAAGGACAAATCGGTCATGTGCTGGGGAATGAACGACTCCGGTCAGCTCGGGATGAAGCCCGATTTCACCCCCCATCCGAAGCCTGCGGCAGTGCCGGGCATCAAGGGCGCGGCAAAGCTGTTCGCCGGGGAGACGGCGAACTGCGCGCTCCTGACGGACGGGAGCATGAAGTGCTGGGGCTCGAACAACGAGGGCGAGCTCGGCCTCGGCAAGCAGTCGAGCGACGAGCGGCCGCAAGCGGTCGGGGGCCTCTCTGGCGTGGATCACGTCTGCTTCGCGAGCGCGCACGCTTGTGCTCTGACGCAGGATCACAAACTGTACTGTTGGGGCTCCAACAATTTCGGCCAGATCGGGGACGGCACCAAGGAGCGCCGGACCAGCCCGACTCCCGTGTCCTGGTAGACGGCTCGTCGGAAACCGGCGAGGCCTTGCGGGTGGCGGCGATACATCCTGAGGAGGATGGTCGACGTCGAGCCGATGAGCACGCCGAACGCGCCGCTCGTCGCGGCGTCGTGCGCCGCGTGGACGGTGAAGGTCGTCGAGGGCCCGGACCACGGCCAGACCTGGCGCATCGATGACATCGCGACGCGTCGCGTGCTCATCGGTCGGGGCCCGGCGTGCGAGCTTCGTCTGTCCGATCCCGCGGTGAGCCGGCGCCACGCGGCGCTCGAGCACGACGACGGTGGCCTCCGCGTCGTGGACCTCGACTCGAGCGAGGGGACGTGGCTCGGTCGCACGCGCGTGCGAGACGTGTATCTCGGCGGCGGCGAGGTCATCCAGCTCGGGACGACGAAGCTCTCCTTCGAGACGGACGGCGTCGAGAAGGAGCTCGCGCTGTCCTCGGCGTCGAGCTTCGGCGACGCGGTCGGCGTGAGCGCGCAGATGCGCGCGCTCTACCCGGCGCTCGAGCGCCTCGCAAGGACGGAGCTGCCGGTGCTCATCGAAGGAGAGACCGGGACGGGCAAGCAGCTCGTCGCCGAGGCGCTCCACTCGCAGAGCTCGCGGAAGGACGCGCCCTTCGTCGTGCTCGATTGCCGTCCCGGCGCCACCATGGACCGCGACGTCTTCGAGGAGGCGAGCCGCGGCACGCTCTTTCTGGACGAGATTGGCGATCTGAATATCGCTCTTCAGGTGAAGCTACTTCGTATTCTCGAGGGCGGCGGCCCGCGCGTCCTCGGCGCCACCCGCCGCGATCTCGACCGCGAGGTGCAGGCCGGACGCTTCCGGGACGATCTGCTTCACCGTCTGGCGGTCACCCGCGTGGAGCTGCCGCCGCTACGAAAGCGCGCGGGCGATATCGCATTTCTCGCGCGCCATTTTCTACTCCAGGACGGCGGCGACCCCGCGACGCTCACCTCCGACCTCGGCGCGCGCCTCGCGGCCTACGACTGGCCGGGCAACGTGCGCGAGCTGAAGAGCGCGATCGCGCAGCTCGTCGAGCTCGTCGACGGCCAGTCCCGTCCCGCGCCGAAGGAGCCCGAGGCGGCGAACGACTTCCTCGATGGGGTCGTGACGTCGGGCATGACCTTCCCGAGCGCGCGCGACAAGATCGTCGAGGAGTTCACGCGCCGTTACGTCGAGCACATGCTGCAGCTCCACGGCGGCAACGTCACGCGCGCCGCCGCCGCGAGCGGCATCGGCCGTCGCTACTTCCAGATGGTCCGCGGCAAAGCGGGCTGACCCACCGGTCAGCGGCGCTTCTTGCCGCCCTTCTTGCCCTTCGAGCCGCCGCCCGCGCGGCCGCCGCGATCGGGGGCGGCCTGGTCCTTGCGCTGCTTCTTGCCGCGGCCCGTGCCGCCGCCGCCGGGGAAAGGCTTGCCGCGATCCGTTCCTTGGGCTCGATCGTCGCGGCCTCCTCGCGCGCGCTCGCGGCCCGTGCCGCCGCCGCCGCGCCCGACCTTGAAGCGCGGGCGCTCGCCTTCCTCGAAGAGGCCGCCTTCGCCGCGCGCGCGGCGGGCGTAGACGGTGCGGCGGAGAATGGCGACGTCACTGATGTCGACGACGATGCGATCTCCCAGGCGAATGCTGTCGCCGCTGCGCTTGCTCGTGGCCATGAGGCCGTCGTCGTCGATGACGAAGTCGAAGCCGAGGTCCTCCGTCTTCACCATGACGTCGACGAACGGATCGTCGAGCGTGACGAACGCGCCGGAGCCGACGAACGCGCTCACGGTGCCCTCGTAGCGCTCGCCGATGCGGTCGATCATGAAGAAGCAGCGGTAGACGTCCGCGATCTCGCGCTCGACCTCCATCGCGCGGCGCTCCGCGGCGGACGAGCGCATGGCGGCGTCCTGCAGATCTTCCGGATTCGCCTCGCGGGCGAGCGCCTTCTTGCGCGCCTTCTCGTCCTTGATCAGAGCGGCGTGGCAAACGCGGTGAACGACGAGGTCTGGATAACGGCGAATCGGGCTCGTGAAGTGGAGATAGGCGTCGCTCGCGAGGCCGAAATGGCCGAGGTTCGCCGTGTCGTAGGCGGCCTGCTTCATCGAACGAAGGAGGAGGCTATTCAGGATCGCCGCGTTCGGATGATCCGCAAACGACTCGAGGATATCGGCGAGGCCCTTGGGCGTCTGCGTCGCGTCGACGTCGAGCTCGATGCCGAGCACCTCGCACATCGCCTGCAGCTTCATCAGCTTCTGCGGATCGGGCGGCAGGTGGACGCGATACACGCCCGGGAGCTCGTGCTCGAGGAGCCACCGCGCGACCACCTCGTTCGCGAAGATCATCAGCTCCTCGATGAGCTGGTAGGCCTTCTTGACGCCCTCGTCCTTGGCGCGCTTGGTGACGTTGACGGGCTTTCCGTCCTCGAGCTTGATGACGGGCTCGGGCAGATCGAAGTCGAGCGCGCCGCGCTTCATGCGCCGGCTACGAAGTAGCCGCGAGCACTCGTAGGCCACCTTGAGGCCCTCGACCATCTCCTCCGCCTTCGGCTGCTTCGGCGGCTGCTCCGTGAAACGGAGCGCGCGCGCGACGCCGCCGTACGTGAGCTTCGCTGCGCTCTTCATGTAGCCGCGGACGAGGCGCGTCTTCTTGATCGCGCCCTTCGCGTCGAGCTCGGCGTGCACGCACAGACAGAGGCGGATGACGTCCGGAAGGAGCGAGCAGAGATTCGACGAGAGCGCGCGCGGGAGCATCGGGATCGCGCGGTCCGGCAGGTAGATGGAGCAGCCGCGCTCGCGCGCCTCCTCGTCGAGCTGCTTCTTCTCCGGCTTCACGTAGGAGCTGACGTCGGCGATGGCGACCCACACCTCGTAGCCGCCGCTGTCGGTGCGCTCGACCCACACCGCGTCGTCGTGGTCGCGCGCGTCGTCGGGATCGATCGTCGGGAGGGGGACATGGGTGAGGTCCTCGCGGCCCTCGAGCATCGAAGCCGGGACCTCGAGGCCGTAGCTCTCGGCGTCCGCCACCGCTTCGGGGCTGTGGACCTCCTCGATGCCGGCGATGAGGAGGACCTTGTCGACCTCGACCTTCAGCTCACCGGGACGTCCGAGGATCGCGACGAGACGGCCCTCGGGGTTCTCGCCCGGGTTCTCGGGGAAGCGCGTGATCTCGGCGACCACGACCTGGCCGCTCTCGCCGCTGTTTCCTTCGACGCTCTGATCGATGTCGCGCGACAGCACGACGGGCCCGCGCACGCGCGGATCGTCGAGGTCGACCCAGGCGCTCTTGGCCTTGCGCTGGAGGATGCCGGACACGCGCGTCACACCGCGCTTCACGACCTCGACGATCTGACCCTCCGCGCCGCGCGTGCCGCGCGCGACGACCTCCACGATGACGGTGTCGCCGTGCATCGCGCCGCTCAGCGACTCGGCGCCGATGAAGACGTCGTCGCCGGTCGCGGTGGGCGAGGAGACGAAGCCGAAGCCGCGCGGGTTGATCTTGAGGAGACCCTCCCGACGCTCGCGGCCGCGCCGCTTCGCGGCCTTCGGCTTCTCGTCGACCTCCTTCTCGCTCTCCCCCTCTTCTTCGAAGAGCGGCTTCGGATCCGGGTCGTGGCTCCTCGTCCGCTTGCCGCCGCGATGCGGCTCCGCGGAAGGGGGTAGCCCCTTCTTCTTCTTGCCCGGCAGCTCGGGTCGCTTGCCGCCCGGCTCGGGCAGCTTGGCGCGGTGGAGCACGATTGGCTCCCCGCGGCTGCTGCTCACCGGGCCACGGCTCTCGAGCTTGAAGCGCTGGCCGCGCGCGACGAGGATCCCGTCGAAGACGAGGTCGTCGAGGAGGCGAAGGAGCCCGGGCGTCTGCTCGGCCGAAACACCAAGCTTTTCCGCGACGTCGTTCGTGTGCAGCGCCCCGTCTGCGCGCTCGAAGACGTCGAGCACCTGCGTCCGCGAGGGGAGCGCTTTTCTGGCCATGGCGTTTTCTACGCGAGATTTTAGGCCGGCGAATCCAAATTCGGGCGGCGGGAACAAGAGGCCCGGCTTCTCCCTTATGATGGCGTGGCCGTGAAGCGCGCCGTCCACTGGCTCACCCTCGTTTTCGTCGCCGCGGCTCTCGTTGCGAGCGCCGTCCTCCTCGTCGACTACGTCCGGCCCGCCCCCGTCTTTTGTGAAGCGGGAGGCGGCTGTTCGAAGGTCAAGGAGACGATCTTCGCTCGCCCGTTCGGCATCCCGCTCCCTGCGATCGGTCTCCTCGGTACGCTGGCCATCGGCTTCGCCGCTCTGCTGCCCGGGAAGCGAGCCCGAACGGCTCAGCTCGGTATGGCGGCGGTGGGCGGTGTCGTCGCGGCCATCCTCCTGATCGTCCAGGCGCGCATCCACACGCTCTGCCCGTACTGCGCGGTCGTCGACGGCTCCTCGATCGTGCTCGCGGGCCTCTCCGCGGTTCGCTTCAAGCAAGCCCTCGATCCCGTGCCCGGGACCGCTCGCTTCTGGGGCCCCGTGGTCGGGCTCGTGGCGGCGGTGGCGGCCCCGCTCCTCGTCGGATTCAGCCGCCGCGCATACGCGGGCGATGTGCCGCCGTCGATCGTGAAGGAGATCGAGCAGACCGAGCGCGGCAAGGTCACGGTCGTCGACTTCGTCGACTTCGAGTGCCCGTTCTGCCGCCAGACGAACGCCGAGCTCGAGCCGCTCCTCGAGGAGCACCGTTCCCGGATCCGCTTCGTCCGGAAGCACGTCCCGCTCCGGATGCACCCGCACGCGCTCGACGCGGCGAAGGCGGCCTGCTGCGGCGAAAAGCTGGGCAAGGGCGACCAGATGGCGAACACGCTCTTCAGCGCGCCGGTCGAGGAGCTCACGCCCGAGGGCTGCGAGAAGCTCGCGGAAAAGCTCGGCCTCGACGTGAACGAGTTTCGGAAGTGTGTCTCCGATCCAACGACGACCGAGCGTATCGAAGCGGACAAGGCCGCGTTCAAGGCGGCCAAAGGGCACGGGCTTCCGACCATCTGGGTCGACGACCAGAAGCTCGAAGGGGCGCAGGATCGGGACGAGCTGAAGACGGCCATCGACGGCGCCATCCGCCGCCTCTAGGCTATGGGCATGGCTCTTCGCTTTCTCCGGAACGCATCCATCGCCCTTGGTTTTGGTCTTCTCGCGCTGCAGCCCGGCTGCGGAAAAGAGGTCGTACGCGGGTCCGACGATCCGAGCGTCGATCGCGCCGCCGTCTCGACGAGCCTCGACAAGGAGGACATGAAGCGCGCGCTCAAGGACACGCTGAACAAGTTCCGCGCGTCCGACGTGATGACCCGCTGGCGCACCGAGAATCCGAAGCCGACGGTGGCGGTGTTCCCGTTCCAGAACACGACGAGCGAGCACATCGAGTCCCAGCTCGACACGATCCTCAGCGAGACGGAGGCCTGGATCCTCGAGGCCGGCACCGTGCGCATCATCGACCAGCGCCGTCAGGCCGAGTACATCCGCCAGGTCGAGAACTCGCAGAACGCGGTCTTCGATCCGAAGCACATTCCGCAGTACGGCAAGCAGATGGGCGCGAAGTACGTGATCACCGGTCACGTCTCCGGCAACGACGAGCGCAATGAGGACATGCGCCGTATTCAGTATTTCATCTATCTCGAGGTGGTCGAGGTCGCGACGTCCGAGAAGCTGGGCCTCTGGAAGTCGGAGATCACGAAGGCCGTTCGCTAGAGGGAGCTGGCAGTGAAGGCTCTTCTCGTACGCATGGGCGGCGCGCTCTTGCTCGTCGCCACGCCCTGGATGATCGGCTGCGGCGGCCACGAGGCGCGCACGCTCAAGTTCCGCACCGCGCTCGACGCCGGTGACTCCAAGGCCGCGATCAAGGAGATCAACGAGGAGCTCGACGTCGACAGCGACAAGCAGCTCCCGAAGGACATCAAGGGCGATAACGCGCTGCTCGTCCTCGACCGCGGATCGATCCAGCAAAGCATGCTGCAGTTCGATCTCTCGAAACAGGACTTCGAGGCGGCCGACAAGGCGATCGACATGCTCGATCTCGCCCACAACGCCAAGGACTCGATCGGCGAATACGTGTTCAGCAGCGACGCGGGGAAGTACCAGGCTCCCCCGTACGAGAAGCTGATGATCAACACGCTCGATATGCTGAATTACCTGGAGAAGAAGGACGTGAACGGCGCGCGCGTCGAGTCTCGACGCCTCGCCGTCATGCAGAAGTATTACAAGGACTCGCTGAACCAGCCGAACAACCCCGTCCTCGGGCTCGGCGCGCTGCTGGCCGGCTTCACGTGCGAGAAGAACGGCGAGAACGAAGAGGCGATGCGCTACTACAACGAGGCGTTGCAGTTCAGCGGCTTCGAGGCGAACAGCGAGGCGGTCGCGCGGCTGGCGACCGTGACGCAGTACAAGTCACCGCGCATCCAGGCCGCGATCGACAAGCATCCCGGCGTGAAGATGGACGACGGCGCGAACGAGGGCGAGGTCCTCTTCGTGATCGGCTACGGGCGCGTCCCGCACAAGGTCGCGGAGCGCATTCCGATCGGTCTCGCGCTCACGCTCTTCGCCGATTCGATCCAGCCGGCGGATCGCGAGGCCGCGAACAAGCTCGCGCTCCAGGGCCTCGTGACTTGGATCAACTTCCCGACGCTCGCGAAGGGGCAGGGCGGCTACGCGACGCCCGCGGCGCGGCTCGACAACGGCTTCATCCAGCTCGAAGAGGCGGTGAACATCGAGGACCAGGTCCGCGCGGAGTGGAAGAAGATCGAGGGCAAGATCATCGTCAGCGCGATCACCCGCATGGTGGCGCGCGTCCTCGTGGGGCAAGGCATCCAGAGCGCGGCGGGCCGTGACAACGTGGTCGGGCTCATCGCCTCGCTCGGCACGCAGGCGACGCTCACCGCGCTCGACACGCCGGACACGCGCAGCTGGGAGACGCTGCCGTCGCGGGTCGCGGTGGCGCGGGTTCGTGTCCCAGCAGGGCGGCATCGGGTCTCGCTCGACGTACGCGGCTACAAGCGACAGCAGGAGATCGTCGTCAAGAAGGGTGACTGGCAGGTCATCTCGCTCATGGCGCTGCGATAGAAACACTGATGGCTACAAGACTGACCGCGCCGTGACATCGAGGGCAGCGGCCCGCGCCACTCGCTCGCAATCATTCGCTTCATCTCGACCAGCGTGGTCACCTTTCCCCCAGATTGCGGGCATTTTCCATCGAAATTAAGCCAACTGCGGCCTCTTGGACTCGATGGTTTCCATCCCCCGTGTTAGGAACGCTGCCAAGAGTTACGGGGTGGAAGTGAGACGAAGGCGCAACAACTTCGAGAAGCCCAGGGAGCGACGGACGCTCGTCCCAGCGTTCAGTCCGGAAGAGCTCGCGGCGAAGATCGAGAACGAGGCGAACTGTGAGACCTCGCGTCCGCCGTTCGACCCGTCCGATTACGCGCGCACCGTCGAGGAGCACAAGGACGCCATCGACCACTTCGACATGTCCGAGGCTCCGACCGAAGCGGAGAGCTTCCATGTGTTGCCGGAGCTCCCGGACGACGCGCCGAGCGAGCCCTCCCTCGTCGCCGAGGTCTCCGTCGGCGACCACGCGATCGCCGTCGTCGTGGCAGATCCCGGCTCGATGGTGCTGCCGCCGAGCCGCCAGCAGCTCGCCCTCGACGACACCGCCGAGCCCGACACGCACACCGAGGAGATCGGTCGCGAGATGTACAGCTCGTACCTCGCGAGCGACTTCCCCGAGGCGCTCGTCCTCGCGGAGCGCGTGCTCGAGCTCGAGCCCATGCACGCGCTGGCGCAGCTCGTCGCCGACCGCTGCAAGGAGCGCCTCCGTCCGCCGCCTTCGTCGTCGAACATGGCGCCGCTCAGCCCGTCGAGCATCGTTCGCCTCAGGTTCGCGGAGCTCGAGCGTCAGTCGAAGCACATCGACGCGCGCACGTCGTTCGTGCTCGGTCATGTCGACGGCGTGACGGACGCGGGCACGGTCGCGGCGCTCTCCGGGCTTCCGCCGCCCGAGGCGCTCGATCGCCTCCACGCGCTCCTCGACCTCGGTGTCATCGAAGTCGTCGCGTAGTGCCCTCGCGCTGCTAGGCCTCGTCGGCTGCGGCGCGACGTCCAGCGTCGTCGTGCCGCCGGTGACGACGGCGCCGGTGTCCGCCGTCGCGGCGGCGCCGCCACGCTTCGATTATCCCGCCGCGCGTCGCACCGACGACGCGGACGTGCTGCACGGGGTTCGCATCCCCGACCCCTACCGCTGGCTCGAGGCGGACTCGGAGGAGACGCGGGCATGGTTCGAGGCGGAGGACCGGCGCGCGCGCCGCGAGATCGAGAAGCTGCCGGCGCGGAAGGACCTCGTCGCGGCGCTCGGTCCCCTCTACGCGAGCCCGTTGCCACGGCTCGGGACGCGTCGGGGAAAGGTCACGTACATCCGGCGCGGCGCGCAGCTCACGATGCAGCCCGACGGCGGGGCCGAGACCGTGATCTTCGACGAGAAGCAGCACACGGCCGACGGCAGCGTCACCCGGTGGTTCCTCTCGAGGGACGGGGCCCATGTCGTCGTCGAGCAGTCGAAGAACGGCCTCGACCGTCGAAGCGCGGTGGTGGTCGAGACGAGGACGGCGCGGGTGATGGAGCGGCTCGAGGGCCTCGAGGGATCCGAGCTCGCCTGGGCCAAGACGGGCTTCTTCTACGGCTACACGCCGCTGGACGCACCACATGCGGAACGCTTCGGGCAGCGCTCGATCCGCTTCCACGCGGTGGGGACGGACCAGGCGAAGGATCGCGTCGTGGTGCCGCCGACGAACGACAAGAACGCGTCGAGCGCGATGAACCCCGTGGGCGTGACGAAGGACGGCACGCGTCTCCTCGCGCAGACGTTCGGCGACTGGCAGCGCTCGACGTTCGCCGTCGTCGATCTGACGAAGCGCGAGTGGCAGCCCGTGGAGCTCGCGCCGCTCCAGCCCGAGAACCGGATCGAGGACGCGGTCGTGGTGGAGAGCGCGATCTACGTCGTGTCGCGCCGCGAGGACGGGACGGGCGAGATCGGTCGCATCAAGGGGACGGCGCCGGCGCCGGAGTCGGTGATGCCGGCGCCGCCGGAGCTGCTCGGCCTCGAGTCGGTGGGGCCATACGCGGTCGTCACGCGCGCCGGCCGTCCCGACGACACCCGGTTCGTGTTTCGCGAGCTTCGCGACGCGAGCTGGAAGAAATGGTCCGAGCTCGCCACCAGTCGCGGGATGAAGGAGAGCCTCTTCTCCGCCGGTCCCGACGTCCCCACCATCACGGTCACGCGCGAGGGGCTCGGGATTCCCGCTCATCGCGTGGAGCTCGACCCGCGGACGGGAGAAGAGAAGCAGAGCGACCAGTCCGCTCCGCGCGGGTGGCGCGGGGAGGACTTCCAGATCGACACCCTGGAGGCCCGCTCGAAGGACGGCACGCGAATCCCGATCACGATCTTGCGACGGCACGACACGCCCCCCGATGGCACCGCCGCGCTCGCGCTCTACGGATATGGCGGATTCCGAAATAGCGCGGAGCAGATCTTTTATCCGGGATGGATGATCTGGCCGCGCGAGAAGGGACGCATCTTCGCCCAGTGCCACATGCGCGGCGGTATCGAGCACGGCCTCGCCTGGCATCGTGCGGGTGCGGTGAAGAACCGGCAGCGCGCGCTCGACGATTTTCACGCGTGCCTCGAGGCGCTACACGCGGCGCGCTACTCGACGCCCGGACGCACCGTCACGCAGGGCTGGTCGCACGGCGGGATGATGGTGACGGCGGCCGCGTTACAGCGGCCCGACCTCCAGCGCGCCGTCATCGCCCAGGCGCCGCTCGAGGACATGATCCGCTATGTCCACTTCGGCCGCGGCGGCATCAGCGAGTATGGCGATCCCGACCGGAAGGACGAGCTCGAAGCGTTGCTCGGATTCTCTCCGCTCCAGAACGTGAAGGAGGGAGCGGCGTATCCGGCGTTCTTCGTCACGTCCCCGTCCGCGGACGAGCGCGTTCATCCGATGCATCCGCGCAAGCTCGTGGCCGCGCTGCAGCACGCATCGACGGGCGGCGAGGTCCTCCTGAAGGTGCTCTGGGACGCGGGCCACCTCGGCGGCGCGAAGGACGACGCCAACGAGGTGATGGCGGAGGCGTGGGCCTTCGCGCTGTCGAAGATGGATCCCGTCCCCTGACGAGTCCGGCGAGATTCAGTTCGGGTATTTCCAGAGCTGCTTGTCGACCGTGAAGAGGTGATAGTTCACCTCGCCGAGGTTCTTGCCGAAGATCTCCATCTTGCCGCCGACGTCGAGGCCGATCTCGCCGGTGAGCGTGGCCTTCAGCGGACGGGGGCCACTGGCGTCGAGCTTGGCCGCGAGGTCCGGCGTGAGGGTCGGGCCGGCTGCGTCGAAGAGCATGATGCTGAGCTGCGGGCGCACCGAGCATCGCGTCGTCGCTGTTCCCCCCTCGAGCGAGACCTGGGGCGCGATCGCGCGCGGCGTGAAGCGCGGATTCTCCCAGACGGGGCTGAGGCCCTTGTCGGCGTCGTAGTCCACGCCGCCCTTCATCTTGATGTTCATGCCCACGCCCGCCGAGGCAGTGGCGACGCCGTCCGCGTCGATCTTGCATCCGACGGTCGCGACGAGGCCGAGCGTCACCGGGACCGGCCCGATGCTGCCGATGGGCCAGCTGCCGCGATAGACCTCCTTCGAGACCTCCTTCGAGAACGGTCCCGCGAGGGAGGCCTCGACCACGAGCTCGGAGTCGACGATCGCGTCGAGGACGACGTGTGCATCATGCAAGCTGAACCACGAGATGTCGGCGCCGAGGTCGACCGTCGTGTCGAGGTTCACGTAACCCGTCTTGAGGCGGACGGTCATCCCGCCGTTCGAGTAGAGCTCCTTCCCGTTCATGTTGATGACCGGGATCGTGTAGTGGAGGCTCGTGTCGTACTGCGGCTTGAGCATGCCGCTCTCGCTCTCCTCCGAGCCGACCTGAACGATGCGGCCCTCGGAGAACTGCTCGAACGCTTCGTCGAGCGACGCCTTCGTCGTGTGGACGATCGTCTTGTTACCCTTGTCTTCGATCGACACCGCGCGGCGGATGAAGCCGTAGGGGTTGCCGATGCCTTCGCGGATCTGACCGGAGCTGTCGACGGCGTCCTTCTGGCGATCGCCGGCGAGGATCACGTTCGTCTCGCGGCGGTCGACGCGGCGGCGGAGCGCGGCCGGGAAGTCGGCGCGGTCGAACACGAGGTAGTCCGGATGAACCTCCGCCGTGTCGGCGAGGACCCGTCCGACGATGGCGGAGTCCTGAGCCGTGACCGGCTCTTCGGTGGGAGCGTTCTCGCTACTTTCCTGGACAGCGCAGGCGGCGAGCGAAACCACGAGGAAGGCGACGGAAGAAAGGCGAACAGCCATCTAGACGTGTCTCCACAGGGGCCGGAAGGTCGGCCGCACACGAGGTGAGTCGTGTGCGCGAACGTAGTACGAGGCGGATCGCACGTGCGCCAGGGGAAGCGCTTACCGGATCGTCGATTGCTCAATTCGTCCGGCGTCCAGCCCCGATCGAGCTACGGCTGATCCAGGACGGAGACTATGGTCGACCGGAAATTTCCGGCGGTGCTAGATCGGATCTGAAATGAAGCAGTACCTCGACCTGCTCCGCCTCATCCTCGAGCAAGGCAAGGATCGCCCGGACCGGACCGGAACAGGGACCCGAGGCATCTTCGGCCATCAGATGCGGTTCGACCTGCGGCAGGGGTTCCCGCTCCTGACCACGAAGAAGCTTCATACGAAGTCGATCATCCAGGAGCTCCTCTGGTTCTTGCGGGGCGAGACCCACGTGAAGCCGCTTCAGGACGCGGGCGTCCGCATCTGGAACGAGTGGGCGACGCCGGAGCAGACGGCGAGGTTCGGCCGCCAGGAGGGCGACCTCGGTCCGGTCTACGGCCACCAGTGGCGAAACTTCGGCGCCACGAAGAAGAGCGACGGCACCTACGAGCGAGACGGCGTCGATCAGATCGCGCGCCTCCTTCGCGACATCCGCGAGAGCCCGCACAGCCGCCGGCTCATCGTCACGGGATGGAACCCGAAGGAAGCAGACCAGGTCGCGCTGCCGCCGTGTCACACGCTCTTCCAGTTCTACGTCCAGGACGGCGAGCTCTCGTGTCAGCTCTATCAGCGGAGCGCAGACGTCTTCCTCGGCGTCCCGTTCAACATCGCGAGCTACGCGCTCTTCACGTCGATGATCGCGCACGTCACCGGCCTCCGCGCGGGCGACTTCGTGCACACGTTCGGCGACGCGCATCTCTACAAGAATCACCTCGAGCAGGCGCAGCTCCAGCTCACGCGTGCGCCGAAGAAGCTCCCGCGCCTCGTGATCGACACCCCCACGCGGGACCTCTGGGCCATCCGCGCGGAGGACATCAGGATCGAGGACTACGATCCCCATCCCCACATCGCGGCCGAGGTCTCCGTTTGACGACGCAGCTCGCCAAGCTCGCCATCATCGTGGCCATCGCGGACAACGGAGTGATCGGCGACCACGGTCAGTTGCCGTGGCGCATCTCGGAAGATCTCCGCTTCTTCAAGGACACGACGATGGGCCACTCCATCATCATGGGGCGCAACACGTTCGCCTCCATCGGCAAGGCGCTCCCCGGCCGGCGGAGCATCGTGGTGAGCCGCACCGCCGACCGGTTCGATGGCTGCGAGCTCGCGCGCTCCTTCGAGCAGGCGGTGGAGCTGGCGCGAAAGACCGACGACGAGCCGTTCGTCATCGGCGGCGCGATGATCTACGAGGCGGCCCTGCCCCTCGCGACGCGTATTTTCCTCACCGAAGTGCATCGCCAGGCCGAGGGCGACACGTTCTTCCACCTCGATCGCAGCGGCTGGCGCGAGACCTCGCGTCGCAGAGGCGAGTCGGAAGAGGTGGAGTTCGTGACGCTCGAAAGGTAAGACGCGGAGCAGGTCCGGACTCATGCGGCGCTTCGCTCTTCTCGCTCTGCTCGTGCTCGGACCGCTCGCGTCCTACGCGTGCCGCATCTACGAGCCGTCGAACAAGCCGCTCGACAACTGCCATCGGCGCTGCGTCGAGCAAGCGAAGCGGCAGTGCAGCGACGACGAGTGCTGGCGAGGCTGCGAGTTCATCCTCGATCGCCTCATCGAGCGCGAGGGTCAGCACGTCATCGCGTGCGTGGCCAAGGGCAACCGTCGCTGCACGGACGTGGTGTGGGCCGACTGCGCGACGCGCGTGGGCTACCACGCCGACGGCGGCCCCCCTGGTCCCGCGCCGCCCGTCGAGGAGGACTGATGCTCATTCGCATCGAAGACGACATGAAGCGGCAGCTGACCTTCGGGCGGTCGCCGCAGCGGGTGGTGTCCCTCGTACCGAGCGACACGTACTCGGTGGCGGCGCTCGGCTGCGCCGGCGCGCTCGTGGGCCGCACGGACTACTGCGAGCTCCCGGCAGAGGTGAAGGAGCGCGTCCCGAGCGTCGGCGGCACGAAGAACGCGAGCGTCGAGAAGATCCTCGCGCTCGAGCCGGACCTCGTCATCGCCAACCAGGAAGAGAACACGAAGAAGGACCTCGAGGCCGTCGCGCAGACGGGCGTGAAGGTCCTCGTGTGCTTCCCGAAGCGCGCCGCCGACGGCCTCGCTCATCTCGCGCGCCTGGCCCGCGTCTTCTACGTCGAGCGCGACCCCAGCGTGCGCGACATGCTGAAGCGCGGCTACGCGGCCATCGCCGAAGCGGAGCGCGCCGCCGCGAGCGTCCCTGCGCTCAAGACCTTCTGTCCCATCTGGATGACGCCGCTGATGACGATCCACGGCGCGACCTTCATCAGCGACATGCTGGCGCTCGCAGGCGCGCAGAACGTCTTCGCGAACCGCGAGCGCAAGTACCCGCTCGCGGCCGATCTCGGCACCGCCCGCCCGCTGCCCGAAGCGGAGCTCGCGGGCCGTGACATCCGCTATCCCCGCATCACGATGGAGGAGGTCGTCGCGCACCAGCCGGAGCTCGTTCTCCTCCCGGACGAGCCGCATCCCTTCACCGAGGAAGACGCGGAGGAGCTCCGCAAGCTCGACATCCCGGCCGCCAAGCGCAACGCCATCGTCCGCACAGGCGGCAAGGACCTCTGCTGGTACGGCGCATGGACCGTCGACGCGCTCCCCCGCCTCCGCAAGCTCGTCGACGACCACCGCTGAGCCCCGAGCCCGAGCCGACCTCCATCGACCGCCACGCCCCAACCCGAGCGCGCGTGTCCGTCAGCCTTCGCGAGCCCGTACGCCCGCGCGTGGCGGGAACCCGAGCGTTCGTGTCAGGCGGCACTGGCGAGCCCCGCCCCGCAGCGCCCGCAGCGCCCCGCAGCGCCCGCAGCGCCCGCAGCGCACGCAGCCCCCCGCAGCCCCGACGGGTGGAGCTTTCGGAACTCGACGAGCGCGTCGTCGAGCTCGTCCGCCACCTTCGTAGGGCTCGTATGAGGCCGTCGAGAGCGCGACTCGGCCGACCGCACGTCGTGATTCGCGGCCCGATATCGACCAAGCCACACGTAGCCCGTCTGCCGTGTGACCTTCGCCGTCGTCCGTTCGCTTCTCCCACTCCAACAAAGACTTCACTCGTTCCTTCACGGCAATCGTCTCCTTCCAGGGCATCAAACGCACTGTCAGGGATGTCCTCGGTTCCGCCGGCTTTGGTGTGAGCCATGTCCCGGTCCGACCCGTCAAGGATGTAACCGGTCCGTACCGCCCGCAGCGCCCGCGGCGCCCGCGGCGCCCGCGGCGCCCGCAGCGCCCGCAGCCCCGCAGCCCCGCAGCCCCGCAGCCCCCCGCAGCCCCCCGCAGCCCCCGCAGCCCCCCCCGACCGACACTGCCCAGTCCCTTTCGCAGGTTCTTGGGGTGGGAAGGCCAATTCGGGCGCCCGAAGCGACGAAGCGCGGCTGACGCGGCAGCTGTCGCGGCGGCTGTCGCTCGATCTGAAGCCGTCGACGAAGCGCAAGGGGCGTGGGGGCGCGCGTCCGGGGGCGGGGCGTCCGCAGAGGAGGACGATCGATCACATCGGGCTCGCAGCGCATCCCTCCACCTGGCCCCGCGGCCCTTGACCGATAATGCCCGAATTCATAGGTTCTTGGGGTGGGGAAGGTCAATTCGGGCGCCCGAAGCGACGAAGCGCGGCTGACGCGGCAGCTGTCGCTCGATCTGAAGCCGTCGACGAAGGGCAAGGGGCGCGGGGGCGCGCGTCCGGGGGCGGGGCGTCCGCGGAAGAAGGAGGACGACCGTACCTTCATCGCGCATCGCGCGCGGCCGTCGCACCGGAAGGGCGATCCGGTGCACGTCACAGTGCGGGTGAAGGACCGGCTGCCGTCGCTGCGTGAGGAGCTGCTCGAGCGCATCGTGAAGCGCGTGCTTCTCGCGCAGCGGGAGATGCTGCGCGAGAAGGGGCTCGAGCATTTCCAGGTCGTTCACTTCACGATCCAGCGGGACCATCTGCACCTCATCGTCGAGGCGCCCGACAAGCGCGGGCTCGCGCGCGGCGTCGCGGGCCTCGAGGTGCGCATCGCGCGTCGCATCAACGCGGTGCTGAAACGCAAAGGGCGCTTCTGGTCGGAGCGCTATCACCGCCGCGATCTCCGCACCCCCACCGAGACGCGCCACGCGTTGCGGTACGTGCTGATGAATGCGCAGAAGCACTACCGTGTGATCGGGGACCGCGCCTTCGCGGATCCGTTGTCCTCGGCGGCGAGCTTCGACGGCTACGCGCGCCCGCCCGTGACCTTCGAGGATCGCGACCCATGGCCACGCGTCGCTCCGCGCACCTGGCTCCTCGGCGTCGGGTGGCGCTCGCGGGGCGGCCTCCTCGATCCGGCCGACGCGCCTGTCCCGCGCTGACGCGCCCGTTCGTGTCGACACGCCCGTCCCCGTCGCCGCGCCTGCCCCGTGCCCTCGGTCTGATCGAGACATCCATGCGCGGGTGGGGCCGCCAGCCGGACAATGATGCGGGCGGCGCCGGCGGGACCGGCGCGTTGACCACGACCGAGCGCGAGAACAAGACGCTTCGGATGGAGCGCGAGATCCTAAAAGAAGCGGACTTCTTCGCGAAGCCAGCCCGCGGTGTCGCGATGGCTCCGCTTGAGGCCGAGCCTCTGCCTGAGGATCTCTCGTATCTGCAGCATGGGGAGTCCCTCTGTCGCCAGCGCGAGCTCGGTCGGGAAGGGCGCCATCGACGCCGACGCGCTCTGGCCCGACCTCGCCGCGGTCGAGGAGCTGAGCTACTCCGAGCTCGAGACGAAGCTCTATCCAAAGCCGGCACCGACGTGCGTGCGTCCGCAGCCGGATTGCGCGGCGCTCCATCTCGAGCTTCGTCGCCCCGGCGTGACGCTCGCACTCCTTCACGTATTCACTGCGCGAGCCCCGTTCTCGACGGGCCCGGCATCGTGACGCAAGCTCTCGGGCGTGCAGGCGCGATCAGTCCGCAGCCGGCTGCTGTTCCGCAGGGGGCGGCAGCGTAATGTGTCCGATGGGCAGCTCGAGCTCTTTGGGGTCAAGGCAGGCGCGGTGCCGGCCCAATGCTTGGGAGCAGGCTCGAGACTACCGGTCCGCGGGGCCAGTACGGCATGACGCGGATGACGTCAGCGAGGTAGCCCTCGGCGTCGAGGCCGTGGAGCCGGCACGAGGCGATGAGCGAGAAGAGATTCGCGGCGGCGGTGGCGTGGTCGTCGGAGCCATGAAGAGCCGCGTTTCGGCCGGTAGCGATGGCGCGGAGCTCGCGTTCGGAGGCGTTGTGTGATGCCTGGAGGTACCCATGGATCCGTAGAGTGAAAGTCTCGAAGCGGTAAGAGATCGAAAGCCGCATAGCTCGGGTAGCGCCTGCTGGGGAGACCCTTGGGCGAAGCCCATGACGCTCGTTTTGCGGGGCGCGGGTACCCGCGGGCCGTAACGACGAGATGAACGACCGGTTGAGGCCCCGAAAGAAAGCCCCGAGCGCCGAGCTTGCACAATACTGGCGAAGGCAGCGGGCGATCCCCGTCATCGATCGACAGGGGCGCCGCTCAGCGGGGTAAAGGCGACGGCACGCGCACAGGCCATGGGTTGAAGCAGGAGAACGCCAGCGCCGAGAAGATCCGGCGATAGCAAGGTAGTCGCGCGAGCCGAGAGGCGAAGTGCGGCGAAGGCGAGAGCTTGGCGGATGGGTTCGTATGAGCGTTGAAGCGGGGTAACGCCCGTGGAGCAAAGGGACACCGAGGGTATTCGAGGAAGAAGCGAAGGCGCGCAGGATGATAAAGCCCACGATTACAACGCAGGAACTTCAACGGCGGATAGGCCATCGGGCGATGCGCGAAACCGATTCTGGGGATTTTACGTCCACCTGGTGAAACTCGCGACGCTCGAAGCCGCGTACGTGGAGCGAAGCGTAACCGCGGAGCCCCCGGTAGTGACGGAGAGACGTTCGAGATGATCGAGGCGCGTGGCCGCGAGCAGCTCCTTGGGGAAGCTTGCCGCCGAGTTGCGCGACGGCACGCAGCCCGACCGTACCGACGAAGAGAGATTCGAAGGAAGGCGGCAAAGTCCGCGTGATCTCGATCCCAACGATCCGAGACCGCGTGGTCCAAAGGCGCCCTCCGGCTGCTTCTGGAACCGATCTTCGAGGCCGACTTCTCCGGCGACTCCTACGGGGCGAGGCCGGGGCGCTCCGCCCACGACGCGATTGCAACGGTGCGCACGGGATTGATCTGGAAGAAACACCTGGTCGTCGACGTGGATCTGAAGAGCTTCTTTGACGACATCGGACATGTTCCGATGCTCATGAAGGTTGCTCGGAGGATCCAGGACGACCGCGTGCTCGGCCTCATCAAGCAATTCCTGCGTAGCACCGGGAAGAAGGGGATCCCGGCAAGGGTCACCGCTCTCTCCACTGCTCGCGAACGTGGCGCGCTGAACGACCGACCACATCCTCGGTCGCGGAGGCGGCTACTTGAGATATGCGCGCTACCTCGACGACATGGTCGTCCTGACGTACGACTCCTGTAAGGGACGGCGCTGGGCCGACCGCGCGCTCGAACGCATCCGCGAGGAGGCGGGAGCGATCGACGTCGCTGAACGCGGGAGAAGACCCGGAAGGTGTTCCTCACCGCCCGGAAACCTCCTTCACGTTCCTGGGCTTCACGTTTCGGTGGCAACCGAACCCGACGGTCCGGACGGGATACGCACATACGAGTCCGAAGCGGAAGGCGGTGCTCGAAGTTCTGCGGAAGGTTCGAAACACGCTACGCGGCAGCGGCACCTCTCGGTGCAGGACGCTGTCAAACGCGTCAATCCGATCCTCCGCGGGTGGGTGAACTACTTCCGTATCGGCAATTCGAGTCGCGAATTCGACGTCGTTCGAGAAGGCGTCGAACTCAAGATCAGGCGGTTCGCGGTGAAGAAGTTGAAGCGAAGGGGACTCGGCTGGACGAGGTGGAGTAGCAAAACGGTGTACGGGACATGGGGTCTCTTTGACGACTACCAAGTCCGGTACCGCCGTCGCGCGAAAGCGGCGCCGACCGCGAAGGACCCATAAACTCGATGTGATGACATCCTCGCGGCGAGCCGGATGCGGGAAATCCGCCTGTCCGGTTCGATGTGGCGGGGACCGGAAACGGAGCGATGGCCGACCTAAACGGGCACGAAGCTGGAAACGGCGGACACAGCCAAGGAGAGCCTGCACGCCACCGCGCCGGTCCCCGACCCGACTGTCGAGACGGAGGCGGCCGTCGTCGAGGAACCGGCAGAGCGCTTCGCGTTGACGGATGACGTAGCCGAAAGCGCTCGCGAGCGGCCCACGGACTTGGCGAACGCGCTCGAAGATAGGCTCCGCCCACGCGAAGAAGTCGGCGAGCACGGTTTTGGACACACGCTGACGTCGATCGTGCCGTTGCTTCGGCGCGAGCGAGGCCCAGTCCTCCTCGAGCTTGAAGAGTATACGGATTCGAAGGAGCGCCCCTCGTGCGTGCTCGGACTTGAGGGTGACGGCGGCTTCCCAGAACCGCCCGCGCGTGAGACCAGCAACCGACCTCGTCCGGCGGTTTCGCCTTTGCCCACCGCATCTCCGCGGTAAAGCGCGTCGTAGATGCAATGGGCGTCGGCTTGGATATACCCCTTGAAGCCCTTGAACAATGCGCAGACGGCGTCGTCGCAAGCTTCGGCTGGTATTCGAAGAAGACGTGGTCCTTGTCAGCGAGCACGACGAAGAAATGTCCCTTCGTGCACGCCTGCCGTTTGCCATCCGCGACCCGTGCCGGCTGAATCGCAACGCCCGTGGCGTCCGTCGAAAGACAGAACGCATTCGCCTTTGCGTCCTCTATGCAGACTTCGACAATCGCTCCGAGCGTGGCGCCGACGTGCTCGGAATATCGACACATGAGACCATCGTCGACCTCGATGCCCGCCGACGCGAGCTCTTGTGCGAGGGATTTTCCTGGCGAAGGCCGAACGAATCGATACAGAGCAGCTCGAGCTCGAGTTCGCAGAAACGAACGCTCGCCTCACACAGCTCGCCAAACAGCTCGGCGAGCCGGCCGAAAGCCAGGAGCTGGCAGTGAGCGACGAAGATGGCGGCGCGCGTGGGCCCACGCGCTCGAAGCCGAAAGGCCAGCGCAATCTTCGCGACCTCGATATCCCCGAGGTCCGCGTCGAGATTTTGGATCCTTCGCTCGAAGGCATCGCAGAGCGGATCGACTTCGAAGAAAGCTGCCAACTTGGATATCAGCGCGGCGGCCCGATTCGGGTCGTAAAGGCACGCGCGATATACAAGAAGACTTCGGTGGACGGCGCGCCGTCGGAGCTCGTGACGGCGCCGAACCCGCGCGAGGTCTACGAGCGAGGCATCCTCGCCCCGTCGTTCATCGCGCACATTCTCGCGAAGAAATTTCGCTGGGGAATGCCGTTTCACCGCGCCGTCGGAGCAGTTCCACCTCCGCCTTCAGCAGCTCGTAGGCGCGCCGAAGCTTGTCCCGCTCCTGCATGACCGAAGCAAGCTCTGCGGCCGTGTGGCTGAGGACGTCCGTCGTCTTTGTCAGCGTCTCGTTCGCGGTCGTCAGCGCCGCCTCGAGCGCGGCGACCCGCTGGCGGAGCACCTCCTCGATCTCGCTGGCTGATGTCCCTTCGCGAGCCACGACTTCGTCGTGGTAGCGCACGCGACCGCGACATCGTCGACCCATGCATGCGTTGTGCATGCATTGATCGTACCCTTGTGCGTGCCTCAATGCGTCGAGCGCGGCTTCGGCTGCTCGGTCTCGTCCACGTCGATCCCGTCGAGCAGGGCCTCGAGGGTCGCGTCGTCGATCTCGACGTGGCGGGCAGTCTTGCTCGGCGGCTCAGAATTTGGAACGTTCCGCGATCGAGTCGCTTGTAAAAGATTGCCATTCCCGAGCCGTCAAAGAGGATCTTCAGCGCATCAAGGCGACGGCCGAAGAAGATGAACAGAGCGCCGCTCCGCGCCTCGTATCCAGTCTGCTCTTTCGCCAGGCCAGAAAGGCGATCGAAAGACAGGCGCATGTCCACGGGCTCGAGCGCGACGCAGATCTCAACGCCAGAGGGGATCACGCACGCTCCAGGAGAACGGCAACGAGCTCGCGAACGAGCTCGGCGTCAAACCCGCGACGGACCACGATGCGGACCCCGCCGACGAGCAGCTCCACGCCCTCAGCCGCTGCCGGTGCTGACGACGGTGCTCTGGTCGGACAACGCGCGTGAGTACAACGGCCCGCGCCGGAGCAGCCTTCAGCTTCCTCTCCCAATAGTTCAGCGCCGACGCGGTGTAGCCGCGTCCCGCCACAAACGCTGGTGCCGTCTTCCCGCTCCGCCGAAACTCTTCGACTCGTTCCGCCCAAACCGCTTCGCCGTCCGTCATGCGCGCGAGCATGGCTTCATCAGTCACGTCGCGAAAGGACCGGGCTCACGCAGGGGATACGCCCGGCTGATGCGCGCGTACTCGATCCATACATGCCGTTCGTCGATCAGACTCTCTCTCGCCACCTCGACTGGAACCAGCGGCGCTCGATCGATCGTCACCTCGACGAGCAACTTCACTCCTCCCTCGACTTCGTCCAACGCAGCGAGAACCTCCTCCTCCGCGGTCAGGCCGGCGTCGGCAAGACGACCCTCGCTCCGAACCTCGGTATGCGCGCGCTCGAGCAAGGGCACACCATCCGCTTCTGCACCCTCCCAGCGGCTCTCGCCGACCTCTCGAGCAAGAGTCCATTCCTGCGACCGAGCGTCATCAGCCGGGACATCGACGCCGAGTCCTGGCGCATCAAGGAGGCTTCCCTAGGTTGAGGGACGCGCTGCGAGCCCGATGATTCCACGGCTACGACATCTTTTCGAGCAGGCGACTCAGGTCGGCTTGCTCGGGGCCGCTCAGGCGATCGAGGCGCTGGCGGAAGCCGTCGGAGAGGATCGCGAGGCCGCGCGTGACGATCTTCTTGCCCGCTGGCGTGAGCTGGAGGCGGTGCTTTCGCAGGTCCTTGGCGTCGATCTCGCGTTTCACGAAGTGCGCCGCCTCGAGGCGCTTCAAGTAGACCGTCACCGTCGGCTTGGGCATCACGAGCTTCTCGGCGAGAGCCGCGGGGTGCGGGTGCTCGTCGATCTCTGCGAGGACGATGAGCTCCTTCACGTCCACGCCGAGCGCGGCGATGTCCTCGTTCACGCTCGCGATGACCTGCATCAGAAGCTGGTACTGGAGCGACCAGGTTTTCCACGCGTCGATTCTGGACATTGGACCCTTGACACCAGATGGTTCAAGAATAAACTAGTAGGCAATTAAACCAACCAATACGTGAACTACATCGGTCTCGTATTGTTAGCAAGCCAACAGGATAGGCCATGCCCCTCGATCATTACGTAACTCTTGGACGTTCCGGGCTTCGTGTCAGTCCTCTCTGCCTAGGCGCGATGACCTTTGGTGAGGACCTCGGCTGGGGATCCAGCGTCGAGGAGTCGCAACGGATCATGGACCGCTACGTCGAGCTGGGCGGGAACTTCATCGATACCGCCAACTTCTACACGAAGAGCCACTCGGAGAAGATCATCGGGGACCACATCGGGCGCCACCCGGCGCGGCGGGATCGGCTGGTCATCGCGACGAAGTTCAGCGGGAACCTCTACCCTGGCGACCCGAACGGCGGCGGGTCGGGGCGAAAGGCGATCGTCAAGCAGGCCGAGAACTCGCTGCGGCGCCTGCAGACCGACTACATCGACCTCTACATCCTCCACAACTGGGACGTTCACACGCCGATCGACGAGACGATGGGCGCCCTCGAGGACCTCGTGCGCAGCGGCAAGGTCCGCTACCTCGGCGTGTCCGATACGCCCGCCTGGAAGGTGGCGCAGGCGAACGTCCTCGCTCAGTTCCGCGGCTGGTCGCAGTTCATCGGGCTCCAGATCGAGTACTCGCTGCTCGAGCGCACCGTCGAGCAGGAGCTCGTCCCCATGGCGAAGGAGCTCGGGCTCGGCATCACGCCATGGTCACCGCTGAAGAGCGGCGTGCTCAGCGGCAAGTTCACGCGCGCGAACCACGGTCAGGCCACCCAGGACCGCGCCGCCTTCATGGCGCACCTGCTCAACGACAAGACCTACGATCTCATCGACGAGCTCGCCAAGATCGCCGACGCACACGACACGACCGTCGCCCGCGTCGCCATCGCCTGGCTCGTGCAGAAGCCCGGCGTCACCTCGACGCTCATCGGGGCGCGCCGCATGGCCCAGCTCGAGGACAACCTGAAGGCCCTCGACGTGAAGCTCGCGCCCGCCGAGGTCGCCGAGCTCGACGCGCTCACGCAGCCCACCCTCGGCTTCCCCCAGAGCATGCAGCCGATGTTCCCGCAGATTCACAACGGCGGAACCACCGTGAACGGCATCAGCGCGCCGCTGTCGCCGTTCGTCATCGAGAAGGGCGACACGCCCTACTGAGAGCGTCGCGTCGCAGCGTCGACGTCGCGTCGCAGCGTCGCGTCGGGTCAGCGTGCGATCTTGTGCACGACGGTGGGGGCGTCGACGATGTTCGTGTCCGCCGTCTTCACGACCCATGCGAAGTCGTTCGTCGACGCGGGCGCGCCCACGAAGGCGACCGAGGGACCGAACGATGCGTACGGGGAGAGGAGCTGCGCGCCGACCGTGTCGCCGGGCGCGGAGACCACGAACTGCGTGCCCGCCGGCAGCGCCTGATGCGTGCCGAGGGTGACCAGGCTCGTCGCGGCGAAGAAGCCCGGGATGTCGCCGTCGCCGCTGTCGAGCGCGACGAGCACGCCGCCCTTCTTCGTGAACGTGTCGAGCGCGGTCGCCCAGCGCGTGCCATAACTGCTCGCGTTCGCGGCCGACACGCCGTCGATGAGGACCACGTCCCAGCTCGCATAGAGGTTGCCGTCTTCGAGCGCTTCGGGCGCCGCCTGGCCGAACGTCAGGGTGCGCGAGCCGAGGCTCGAGCCGGTCAGCGCACGCGTCCTCGTGACGAGGTCCGCCGGCGCGTCCTGCTCGAACGCGAGGACACGGAGCGGATCCGTCGTCGGGAGATGCACGGCGTTCTTGAACACCTTCGCGTGCGTCGTGAAGGCGTCCGCCTTCGTCATGTCATGGCCGATGACCACGATGTCGCCCGGCGTCGCGCCCTGGCAGACGCCGTCGATGCAGATGTTCGACGGACAGATGCGCCCACACGCGCCGCAGTTCTGGCCATCCGTCTTCACCTTCGTGCAGACGTCATTGCACGCGAGCTCGTCCTCCGCGCACGTCACCGCCGGCGGCGGATCGGGCGGCGTGACGATGACGACCGGCGGAGGATCGACCGGCGCCGCATCCGCGGGACCGGCGTCGGACGTGCCGGCGTCGGACGTGCCGGAGTCGGACATGCCGGAGTCGGACGTGCCGGAGTCGGACGCGCCGGAGTCGGACGGCGCTCCGCCGTCGGAGGGCGTCGGACCGGGCGTCGGGCCGGGCTCCGTGGCCTGGATCGTCGAGACCGGCGCGGGCGAGGGGGAAGGCGCGTTGCCGGCGCCGGGGCCGGGGCTCGCGTTCGCGACGCACACGCCGTGCTGGGCGGAGTAGCCGTCGTTGCACTCGCCGCCGACGAGCGCGCTCTCGGCGCTGCACGCCGCGAGGAGCAGCGGGAGGAGCGGGAGGACCGTGCGAACCGAGAAGGGAAGGGCGTACGACTTCATGACGATCACTCCGAGCGCTTTCCGTGAGTCAGGGGGCTTCCCTGGGTTTCCATCCCGAATCCCGTGAACGGCTTCGAGGCGCGGCGCTCCGGGCCGGCGCTCGTGACGGTGACGAAGAGCTCCACGCGACGGTTCTGCTCCTCGGGCTTGAGGGTGACGACCTTCGGGTTCGTCTTGCCGTAGCCGATGATGCGCAGCTGGCGGCCCGGCGCGCCGAACGCGACGAGGAGCTCGCGCATCGCCGTGGCGCGCTCGATGGAGAGGCGCTGGTTGTACTCGTCCGTGCCGACCTCGTCGGTGTGGCCCTCGATGCTCACGTCCACGATCTCGTCATGCTCGACGATGAACTTCGCCAGCTTCTTCACCACGCGGAAGCTCTTCGCGCGCACCTTCGCGCTCGCGAACTCGAAGTGGATGATGTCGTCGAGGAGGATGCGGTCCTCGAAGATGCGGATCTCGCCGACGCAGCCGTCCTCCATCGAGGCCGTCTCGCCGTCCGGGCAGACATCGGACGCCTCCGCGAGCTCGACCTGATCTCGATCGAGGACCACCTCGACCAGCTCCGGCGGCGCCGCTTCCTGCTTCGGTGGATCGATCCGCGGCTCGGCCTTCGCGCCAAGGCTGACCGAGAGGCCCGCCGTCAGGAGGCGTGCGTCGGTGCCGCGGATCTCCGTGTCGGGCTGGAAGATCTGCGTGTAGCCGACGAAGGGACCGACATCGAGCCGGCTCGAGCTCGACACGCGGATGTCCCAGCCGATGTGCGCCGCGAACGCCGGGCGCATCACATCGCCCGTGCGCGCGATGCCCATGTTCGAGTCGATCCACGGACCGCCCGGATGGCCCTCTCCAAACGCCCGCGCCCTCATGCCAAGCGTGCCGAGGAAGGCGGCGCCGGTGCTCGTCGACGCGACGCCCGGATCTTTCGAGGGCTCGCCCTTCGCGAGGACGACCGCGCCCGCGCCCGCCTGGAAACCGATGCGCGGATTCGTCGCGAGCTCGACCGTGGCCTCTCCCGAGCCGCCGCTGCCGAACTGGCTCGCCTGCTCCCCGCCGACTGCGTGCGTGGCGCCTCCAGCGACGTGGACCCGGAGCGGCTCCGCGGCGTGAGCGGTGCGGACTCCCAGCGCCGCGGGGCCCAGGACCGAGAGCAGGCAAAAGCCAAGCGCTGTTACACGAACGAACTGCATGATGGTGCTCGATCGAACGGCACCACCCGGGGATCCTTTAAGGCAGCTATCCCTTTTATGTACGCGGACGTGGATCGGTCACGAGGAGCGAGAAGACGGCGTGGTCGAGCCAGCGACCGTTCACCCGCTCCGCCTGCCGCGCGATCCCCTCGAAGCGGAAGCCCAGCCGCTGGATCACGTGCAGGGAGGGATGATTGTCCGTCGCCGCGGCCACGCGCACCCGGTGGGCATTCACGGAGGAGAACGCCCAGTCGAGCACACCCTTGCCCGCCTCCGTCATCAGGCCCTTGCCCCACGAGTCGACGCGGAGCCAGTAGCCGAGCTCGACGCTCTCGTGGAGATGCGCGAACGACTCGAGGCCGATCACCCCGAGGAAGCGGTGCGAGGCGCGATCGCGGATCGAGAACCGCGTCGCGCGCGCGGCGTCCCAGTCGGCTGCGCTCGCCTCGGCGTACCGCCCGCTCGAGTCGAGGTCGGTGTTGAACGGCACCCACGGGAGCCAGGGCTCGAGGTGCGGACGCGAGCTCTCGACCGCGCTCCAGAGCTCGCGCGTGTCGGTGGCGTCGAGCGGAAAGAGCTGGAGCCGCTTGGTCTCGACGGGGCGAAACCTCACTTCGGAGCGCGGCGGGACAGCGAGCACCCCCCGAGCGTAGTCGTTTTAGCGACGCTTCGGAATCGGCGGCGGCACGGGCGGCTCGGGATAGGCCAGGACGAGGGCTTTCGATGGGCGGTCGATCGACTCGACCGGGCTCGTCACGAGGTCGCGGCCCTCCGCCGCGAAATAGAGGGCCTCGCCCGGCTGGGGCTCGCCCGCGTTCGGGACGATGCCGCCGTTCGAGAAGAACTTGAGGCCGCCGTGAAGGCGCCGCTGGAGGGCGAGGTGGCCGGGGAGGAAGTCGCCCGTGCGGCGGTCGCGGACCGCGACGCAGAAGCCGTCGCGGAAGTGATACTCGGTGTTGCGCGTCACGTAGACGCGGTGGCGGCGGCGCTCTCGGACCGGCTTTCCGGTGCGGTCCGTGGTGAGGAAGGACTTATCCGCGAGGGAGCGAGCAGCTTCGGCCATGACTCGCGCGAGGATGGTTCGCGCGCGCACCATGGGCCAAGTTATGGACGCAGCTTCGCGGGGTCGATCTTCTCGTTAATCACCACGTTATTGAAGCGCAGGTCGATGCGATCGGACTTGCCTTCGAGGAGCTCTGCGCGCACGGGATGGACGAGCCCTTTGTCGACGACGAGGACGAAGCTGCGCACGCTCGCCTTCGGGTCCTTCGCGGTGCCGTCGATCTCGACGTCGGACGCGGAGCGCGAGCCGCTTAGCGTGTAGCGCTCCTTCAACGAGGAGAGGTCGCCGCCGAGCAGCGCGCGCACGTCGCCGAGCGCCTTCGCGACGCTCGCGCCTTGCGCCGGCACCGTCGCGGAGGAGGACTTCGTCTTGTACGACAGGCCCTCGGGGCCGATGAAGTAGACGATGTCGTCGGGCGCCGCGAGGTCCCAGCGGAGGCGATCGGGGGCGCCGTAGATCATCTCGCCCGTCGAGCTCACGGTCGTCGCCAGGAGGGTGATCTTCCGCGTTTGCGTGAAGGATGCACGCATCGTCGTCACCGCCGATCGCGCCTTCGCGATGTCGGAGAGCGCGGCGTCGAGCTTCGCTCCGTCGAGCGGCTCGCGCGCGGGCGCCCCCGCATCGTCCGCGGCCGCGCTCGATGCGAAGAGGAAGACCACGAGCGCGAAGGCCCGACTCGACCCGCCGCTCATTTCTTCGCCCCCATCAGCGGGCCGCCGGCGCGCTTGCGGCCCTCTTCGTAGCGGCCGTCCGCGAGCGCGGGATCGGCCGGCAGCTCGACGAGGTCGGGCCGCGGGCCGCGCTCCGGATCGCTCCCGAGCTCGATCTTCGCGAACTTGCCCGAGAGGTGCGGCCCCTCCGAGACCCAGAGCTCGCGCGCCTCGAGGTCAGCGATCATGCCGTGCGTGGCGATGAAGGCGTCGATGCTACGGCGATCGCCGACGGGGCACGCGCCGCCGGCGCAGCCGTGATCGCGGAGCATGGCGAGCATGGTCGCGGGCGTGGCGGTGCGGGGCTCGACCCTGGCGACGAGCTCATCGATGCGCGTCCGGCGCTCGAGCGTGGTCGTGTTCCTCCGGATGTCCTCGTTCTTCGGATCGCTCGCGAGCGGGCCCTCGAAGTGATTCGTGATCGTCTGGGCTGGTCGCACGAAGGCGGGGACGCCTGGCGCGCGCTCGACGACCGTGAAGTTACCTTTCGCGTCTCCGACGAAGACGATGTGCGAGACCATCACTTCCTCGCTCTTCAGTAGCGCGACCGCTTCATCCGTGCTCTTCGCCCTGGAGAGGACGTTGCGAAGCGAGAAGGGGACCGGCGTCCCCGTGGTCGAGGTCTCGCGTGCCCGGCCGCCATGGACCGCGACCGCGACGCCGGCCTCGTTCATGCCCGTCACCACCCCGATGAAGCCCGGCCATGCGATCGAGGCGAAGCGGAGGAGCCCGTCCTCGTGGACGATGAACACGACCTTGTCGCGGTCGAACACGTCGGCCGCCTCGAAGTCGAAGGCGCGCGCGAAGAGCGGATGGCCGTCGGCGGTCTGCTCGGCCTTCAGACCGAACGCAGTGCACGCGCCGAGCAGCGGCGAGTGCTCGAAGCCGAGCGCGATGTCGTAGAGCGCGTGCAGCGTGACCATGCGCTGGTAGGTGGGGAGGAGATGGCGATACGGGTCTGGCGCGAACGCGTTCGCCTCCGCGCCGATCTCCCGCCGCCGCGCGTCCGGGAAGTTCTCGACCATGTGTCGGTGCTGCACGCGGCCAATGTCGAACATGAGCGTGCGCGCGGGCGACAGCGGGACGAGCTGGGCGAAGCCGTCCCAGAGGACCTGCTCGTCTTCCGCCATGCGGTCGTAGAGGAGCGCGGTGTGCTCGGCGCCGATCTCCTCGGGCGTGCCGGCGAGGTAGACGATCCGCACGCCCTGCACGACGCTCCAGGCCCGGTGAGCGTGGCGGACGCCTCCCTCCTCGCGCATCGCGAAGCGCGGGGTGTCGGCCGCGGGCGGGTCGATGCGCGTGAGGGGCCCGATCGCGAGGTGCGCGAGGATCGGCAGGCCGACGATCGCGGCGAGCGCGCCGAGCATGCGCCGCCGCCGCGTCGTCATCGCGCTTCTTCCGCCGCTTCGGGCTGCGCACGAAGCCAGCGGTCGCCGAGCGTGGCGACCACGGTGCGGATGATGCGCCACGGATCGCGCGCAGGGTGAAAGTGTGTCGTGCGCTCGGCGGGGTAGAGGACGCGGACCGGCAGCTCCACGATCGTCATGCCCGACCAGATCCCGCGGAGCAGCACCTCCGCCTCGAAGTCGTAGCCACGGCCGCCGGCGCGGAGCGCGAGGATCTTCGCGATGGGATAGCGGCGGAGACCACACTGCGTGTCGCGCAGCGGACGACCCGCGAACCGCGAGAGGAAGAAGTTGGAGATGCCGTTCGAGAAGCGATTCGCCCTCGGGGCGCCGTCGCGCTCGAGATCGCGGACACCGAGGACGAAGGCCTGCTCGTCGTCGCTCGCCTCGAGGACGCGCTTCGCTTCGTCGGCGGGGTGCTGGCCGTCCGCGTCGACCGTGAGCGCCACGCGCTTGCCGCGCGCGAGCGCCTCCTCGAACCCGGCGATGAGCGCCGCGCCCTTGCCTGCGTTCGTCTCGAGACGCAGCACGAGTGCGCCGGCGTCTCGCGCGACGCGCGACGTGTCGTCGACCGAGCCGTCGTCGATGACGAGGACCTCGAGCTCGGGAAGCTCGCGACGAACGTCCGCGATCACCGCGCCGATCGTGGCAGCGGCGTCGTACGCGGGAACGATCACGCAGGCGTCCTTCATCACTCTCGACTCTTGCACATGCTCGAGCACGCGCGCAAAGGCCGGAGTAGTGTCCGCCGCATGGGATCGCAGCGAGGTTCTCGGAGCGGCGTGAGCTTGACCTTCGAGCGCGGGCCGCACCGCGGTGTCGCACGAAAGGAGCTTCTTCGTCGCATCAATTGCATGATCGATGCACTTCAATTGAAGAACCCGGAGGTTTCATTCCTCCTAACGGATGATGCGCGCATTCACGAATTGAACAAGACGTACCGCAAGAAGGATCGTCCAACCGACGTGCTCGCCTTCGCTTTGCGAGAGGGAGACTTCGCCGAGCTCGCGGGCGACGCGCTCGGTGATGTCATTGTCAGCGTCCCTACCGCCAGGAAACAGGCGGAGGAGAGAGGGTGCCCGGTGCTCGATGAAGTGACCATGTTGACCGCCCATGGCCTCCTCCATCTCCTCGGCTGGGACCACGACACGGACGCCAAGGAGCGCCGCATGACGGCCGAGACCGAGCGCCTGTGCCGCGCTGCCGCTCCCGCTTCAAAGGCGGGAGCCAAACGCTCTCTGTCCAAGAAGAAGAGCGCCTCTGCCAGAGCGCCACGACCGAAGAAAGACCAAGCAACTCGAGGTGTAAAACGCCGGCGCTCACCGACTAGGTGATGGTCTGAGGCGGATCCGAGACCGCTTTGGACACGAAAAAAGAGGCACCTCGTTGCTGCCGCTCGTCAAAAAAAAGCGTTTTGCCGACGAATTTCGCTTGCGGGGATGGAACCGTGGGTGTTAACCATCGTGGTGTTCCGGGATTTCGCTCGATTTCGAGCGGGGTCACGGGGGCTGCAACGGGTCTCTCCACGCATCTCCAGGGTCGACCTTCGCTGCTCAGAGCGAACGGTTTCCGGAAGAGAACGCGTGATTGAAAAGTTTTGCGCGACGCCACCTTTTGCGGTGGCTGTCGTTGACTGTCGACAGGAGGATTTCCAATGGCTGCTGCTAAGCGCATGACGAAGGCTCAAGTGATTGGTGAGATCGCGACGTACTCGGATCTCGACAAGAAGAGCGTCAGCAAGGTGTTTGAAGGTCTCACGGATCTCATCAAGAAGCAGCTCGGCCCCCGCGGCCCGGGCGAGTTCGTGATCCCCGGCCTCCTCAAGCTCAAGACGGTCAAGAAGAAGGCGATTCCGGCCGGCCAGCGCCGCAACCCCTTCACGGGCCAGATGCAGGACTTCCCGGCGAAGCCGGCTTCGAAGAAGGTCCGCGCGACGGCGCTCAAGGCGCTCAAGGACCTCATCCAGTGATGAGTCCAACGTAGGCCCCTCCGGCTTACGACCACAGCGGGCGCTCCTTCCCTCGGGAGGTGGCGCCCGCGGTGCGTTTGTACGCCCCACATGCCGGCACCATCGCTCTGCTGGTAGGCTCTCCGTGTGGTCGTTTCGTGCGGACATTGTGGGGCCCCGCTCGAGCTCGAAGAGAGCAAGACGGTCATCGAGTGCAACTTCTGCAAGAAGAAGAACCTCGTCGCGGATCTCAAGGCTGCCGCGAAGAAGCCCGCGCCCGAGCCCGCCGCCGTCCCGATCGCGGGGACCGGCACCCGCGTGCCGCCGCTCGACCCGAAGACCATCGAGTATGCCCCGGTCGAGCCCCGGGGACCGACGAGGTGGGGGCGGGTCTTCGCCGCGCTGCTGGTCCCCGGTCTGATCATCGGCGGCATCGTGTACTTCACACAGATGCAGGGCTCGACCGTCGAAGAGATCGGCAGCGTGCCGCTCGACAGCAAGCCCGAGGAGATCGACAAGAAGCTCGATGTCACCTGGGACACCGGCACGACGAAGCGCGTGACGCTCCGCACGGGAGCTCCCGCCGGCATCTACGAGCACATCATCTACAACTGGGACGACAAGGACTTCAGCCTCCCGGCGTACATCAACTTCATGGTCCGCGAAGGCTCGAAGCCCGACCCGAAGGTGATCGCGGCGCTGACGAAGACCTTTCCCAAGATGGACAAGGGCTCCTGGGCCTGGGGACCGTCGCGCATCAGCATCGACCTCGAGACGGGCGCGATTCACCTCAGCGTGAAGAGCAAGCTCGACGACGACAAGCCGAATCCGCTGCGGAAGCGTCAGCTCACGGCGCTCTGGCAGATCGCCCGCAGCGCGGCGTTCGGCGGGCCGGAGGTTCCGCGCGCGGACATCGTGGCGCTCTTTGGTGGCGGCTATCCGCTCTCGAAGCTCGCCAGCTTCGACCCCACGATGAAGTTCGCGCAGGCACGCACGATGGTGCCGATGACCTTTCCGGGCACGCTCGTGGATCACGCGACGGCGCACGAGGTCGCGCTCGACCATCCCCACCTCGTCGCGGTCAGCCTCACGTGGGACAACTCCGCCGACGGGAGGCTCTCCGGCGTTCACTTCCGCGTGGCCCCGACGTTTCGGGCGCAGGTGAAGGCGTTCATCGCGTGCCTGACGAAGGAGCTCGGGCCGCCCGAGGTCACCGTCAGCGATTTCTCCAAGGGCACGACGTCGACCAACTTCCGCGTGCGCACGGAGATGCTCGGACAGGGCCTCGACATGCACGTCGGTGACGAGGCGAACCTCTACTTCGTGGCCTCGGGCTCTTCGTTCGAGCCCGTCACCTGGGGACGCACCTTCTCCGCCATCGACCGCTGCCGCTGACGCAGGACGAGCGCCGCCACGATCGCGACCGACAGCAGGAACATCGGGAGCTCGCCTGCGCGCGAGTAGAGCGTCAACGGCGCCTCGAGGAGCGCGGGGTTCGTCATAAGGTAGGCGGGGCCCTTCGCCGGATCGAGGCGCGCGACGATGCGGCCGTTCGCGTCGACCCACGTGGTCGGGCCGCGGTTGACCGCGCGGACCATGTCGCGGCGCGTCTCTATCGCCCGCGGTACGGCGGTCCGGAGGTGGAGCTCGCTCTCCTGCGTCCCCGCGAACCACGCGTCGTTCGTGACGTTGATGAGGAGGTTCGGGCGGGGCTCCATCGCCTCGCGGCCCGCGATCGGCAGCGTGTCCTCGTAGCAGTTGAGGACGGAGCTGTTGATGATGCCGACCTTGAGCGGCACGGACGTGGTGCCTGCGTCGAGGCCGAGCCCGCGCGCGAAGATCTCGCGCAGCACCGGGATCTGGTCCGCGAGCGGGACCGTCTCGCCGAACCAGAGGAGGTGCCGCTTGTCGTACGACGGCGGGATGGATCCGTCCGCGTAGATCATGATCGCGGAGTTCGTGCCCATGTACTCCGTCTTCGACAGGTACGCGCCCGTGAGCACCGGACCGTGCACGCCGTTCTGCAGCATGCGGCCCTCGCCGCGCGGCGAGCGGGAGATGCCGTGCTTCAGCGCGTACGGATAGGCCGACTCGGGCCAGACGGTGAGGTAGGCGTCCTCGGTCTCCGCTTCGCGCGTCAGGTCCCAGAGGCGATCGAGCATGCCCGTGGCGCCGAGCCCGCCCGGCTTGCTCCGCTCGAGCGGATCGAAGTCGGGCATCACGAGCGCGACCTTCGCGTGCGGCGCGCTCTCGCGCGCGGCGTCGATCGTGTGCATGCGAATGCCGCCGTATCCGAGCAGCACGACGAACGTGGCCGCCGCGACCGCCATCTGCCGGCGCTGGAACGTCACGAGGAGCGCCATCGCGAGCGCGCACATCATGCTGACGCCACGCTCTCCGATCGCGTCGGAGGCCTGGATCAGGATCGGCCACGGCGAGAGACCTCCCGCGGGCGTCCAGGGGAAGATCGCGGGGATGAGCGTGCCGGCGTAGATGCCGATCGCGAAGGCGAGGGGCGCCGGGATGCCCTGCCGGTCGCGGAGGCGGCGCGTGAGGAGCATCCCCAGCGTCCACGGCACCGCCTGGCCCGCCGCAAGCAAGACGAGCGCGAGGATGCCGAGCGTCCAGTGCAGCGTCGTGAAGCGCGCGATGACGTCGGGGACGAAGCGGAGCGCCTCGAGGTTCGCCGCGAGGCCGAAGTAGAAGCCGCGCTTCGCGTTTGGTCGGGAGAACGCGAGCAGACCGAGACCCAGCAGGATCCCGGCCGTGAAGTTGATCGGAGGCGCGTCGGCGGCGAAGACGAAGCCGCTCGCCAGCGCGATGAGATCGCGCCGGCGCTCGCTCAGCCCTGCTTCGAACGTGGTGAGCCGCTCACCAATAGAACGTGAGACCACCGGTCAGGAGCCCAGCACCCGACGCGTTGGTTGTCTTCCCGTCGCTCGACGTAAACTCCGGATTTCGGCGCCGGTCGTTGTCGATGCGGCCACGGATGAGACCGCGAAGGTCGACGTTGAGCGCGACGGCGCGCGACAGACGGAACTCGAGGCCGAAGCCGGCTTGGACGCCAAAGTACCCGTAGCTGTACTCGGCCCGGTCGAAGCCGTCTCGATCATCCGTCGCACGCGCGCCCGACCAGCCAAAGCCGCCGAGGAGGTAGAACTGGGTCACGCTCTTCGGGTTGACGAAGATGAGGCCGTTGAGGGTGAACGCGGTCTCGTTGCGGCGGTAGCCGTTGTAGTCACGGCCGGCCGCGAAATCGAGGGAGCCCTCGAGGGCCGCCTGCGGGATGGGACGGAAGCGGAGCGCGAGACCCGCGAGGCCCATGCCCGCGTTGTCGTCGCGCCCCTTGCCGAGCATGGCGCCGCCGACGTGGAGGTTCAGGCCCCACTCCTTCCGGGGCTGGGCCTTCTTGGGGACGTAATAATAAGGAGCAGGCGCCTCGCGGGCCTGCACCACGACCGTGGGTGGGGGCGGCTGATAGACGACGACCGGCGGCGGGGGCGCCTTCTCCGGCTTGGCCGCCGGAGCCTCGGTCGGCTTCGCCTCGGGGAGCGCCTCGAGCCCGCCGTTTCCCTTGTTTCCGCCCTTGTTGTCGGTCTCTCCGCAGAACCAGCTGCCCGGCTCGCAGTCCTTCTTCGTCGGTTCTTGCGCGCTCGCGACCGCGGGGACGGCCAGCGCAGAAACGAAGGAGAGCGAGACGATGACGCGCTTGAGGCTCATTGGATGTCCTTCATGGAAGCACCCGGTGTGCCGCGGGTAAACCGGGAGTGCCTACAGGATTCGCCGTGGTTTCGGGGGTTGGGTTTCCTCGTGTAGCCATTGGTTCACGTAGACCCTGGCGGGTCGTTCGCGGGCGGCCGGGCGTCGGCCGGGCGTGCTAAGGAAGGCGCCACTTTGGCAACGGTTCGGCTCAAGCCTGGCCACGTGCAGCCCGTGTGGGCAGGGCACCCCTGGGTCTATGCACAGGCGATGGAGCGCGTCGAAGGCGGCGCGAGCCGCGGCGACGAGGTGGATGTCGTCGATCCGCGAGGGAATTTCCTGGGGCGCGGCTTCTACTCGCCGGGCTCCGCCATTCCGGTCCGCATCCTGACGCGGAACCCCAAGGAGGCGCTCGACACCGGCTTTTTCCGCCATCGCTTCGAGCGCGCGCTCGCGGCGCGGGCGGCGGTCGGGCTCGGCGCGTCGGATCAGACGACCGGCTATCGCCTCGTGCATGCGGAAGGCGATCTCGTCCCCGGCCTCATCGTCGATCGCTGCGGCGAGGTGCTCTGCGTCCAGTTCCTCACCGCGGGCATCAAGCAACGCGAGGTCCTGGTGCTGGAGGCCCTCGGCCAGGTCCTGAAGCCGAAGGCCATCGTCGATCGCACACCGGCCGGCTCCGCGAAGGCCGAGCACTTCGTCGCCGCGAGCGGCGTCGTGCGCGGCGCTGTCGAGGTGAACGAGCTCGAGTTCACGGAGCGCGGGCTCTCGTGGAAGATCCCGCTCTCGCTGGGGCAGAAGACGGGCTTCTACTTCGATCAGCGCGCGCTCCGGGCGCGCGTGGAGGCCCTCGCGCACGTGCCCGGCGGCGTGGTGAAGAAGAAGGTGCTCGACGCGTACTCGTACGTCGGCGCGTTCGGCCTCGCGGCGGCACGCGCGGGCGCGGAGGTCACGTGCGTGGACGAGAGCGCGCTCGCGATCGAGATCGCGGCCGAGAACGCGCGCGCGAACGGCCTCGCCGATTCGATCACGTTCGAGCGCAACGACGCGCGCCACGTGATGCAGAATTCCCACGCGACCTACGACATCACGGTCGTCGATCCGCCGCGCCTCGCGCCGACGCGCAGCGCGCGCGAGCAGGCCCTCGTCATGTACTCGAAGCTCGCCGAGCTCGGCTGCAAGGCCACGAAGCCGGGCGGGCTCCTCGTCCTGTGCTCGTGCTCCGCCGCGGTCGACCTCTCTGCGCTCACCCGCGCGCTCGCGACGGGCGCGGTGCGCGCGAACGTGAACGCGCTCGTCATCGAGCGCGCGTTCCAGGGCGCGGACCACCCGGTGCCTGCCGCGTTCGGCGAGGGGCTGTACCTGAAGGCGCTCATCGCCAGGGTCGAGCCCATGCGGAGCGCATCGCAATGAAGCCGCTCGCCGAGCTGCCGCAGCTCGAGCTCGATGGCCTCTTCTTCGATCTCGACGACACCTTCCTCACCCACGGCGTGCTGACGCGAAACGCGTACAACGCGCTCTGGGATCTCCACGAGTCGGGCCTGAAGCTCGTCGCCGTGACCGGGCGCCCGAGCGGTTGGGCGGAGGTCTTCGTGCGGAACTGGCCGCTCGAGGGCGCGGTCACGGAGAACGGCGCCGTGTTCGTGGTTCGCGCCGGCAAGGGCGTCGACATCCTCACCGAGCCCGGACATCTCGAGCGGCGTGCTCGCCTCGACGACCTCATCCGGCGCGTGCGCGCGGAGGCGCCCGACATCACGCTCGCCGACGACGTCCACGCGCGGCGCTCGGACGTCACCTGGGACATCGGCGAGCGCGTCGTGGTCCCCGAAGACCGCGTCCGCGCGCTCGCCGCGATCGTCGTCTCCGCCGGGGCCCGCACCACGCGGTCGACCGTGCACCTGCATGCCTCGTACGAGCGCGACGACAAGGCCTCCGGCGCGGTCCGCTTCGTCCGCGAGCGATTCTCGGTGGACGAAGGAAGAGCTCTCTCTCGCTGGGCGTTCATCGGCGACAGCCCCAACGACGCGGCCTGTTTTGCGGCGCTGAAACACACGTTCGGCGTCGCGAACGTGCGGCCTTTTGCGTCCCGGATCAGCGTTCCGCCACGGTGGATTTCACCGTCGGAACGCGGCGAAGGATTTGCGGAAATCGCACGGGCGATCCTCGAAAAAAGAGCGACTTGGCGCTAGTGTCGGGGCCGCCATGTCCAAGGGCTCCGAGCTTCTCTCCCTCGCGCAGAAACGCCTCTACCCGAACTACAAGCCCGCGCCGATGATCCTTGCGCGCGGCAAGGGCTCCGAGCTCTTCGACGTCGACGGCAAGCGCTGGCTCGACATGGCCGCGGGGGTCGCCGTCGTCTCCGTTGGACACTCGCACCCGAAGATGGCCGCCGCGCTGAGCGACCAGACGACGATGCTCATGCACACGTCGAATTACTTCTACAACGAGCAGAACGTGCTCCTCGCGGACGCGCTCTGCGAGCGCAGCGGGATGGGTCGCGCGTTCTTCTGCAACTCGGGCGCAGAGGCGAACGAGGCCGCCTTCAAGCTCACGCGCCGGCACTACTACGCGAAGGGCGATCCCAAGCGCAGCCGCTTCATCGCGTTCGACAACGCGTTCCACGGCCGCACGATGGGCGCCGTCTCGCTCACCGGCACGCCGAAATACCGCGAAGGCTTCGGTGGCGTCGAAGGCGTCGTCCACGTCGCTTACGGCGACCTCGACGCGGTGAAGAAGCACCTCGACGAGACGGTGGCGGGCATCATCGTCGAGCCGGTGCAGGGCGAAGGCGGCGTCCTTCCGGCGCCGCCGGGCTTCCTCGAGGCGCTCCGCGAGCTCACGACGAAGAACGGCTCGCTCCTCCTGCTCGACGAGGTGCAGACGGGCATCGGCCGCACCGGCGCGTGGTTCGCGCACCAGCACGTGAAGATCAAGCCGGACCTCATGTCGCTCGCCAAGGGCCTCGGCGGCGGCGCCGTCATCGGCTGCCTCATGACGACGGAGGAGCTGTCCGGCGCGCTCCCGCCCGGCACGCACGGGTCCACGTTCGGCGGCAACCCGTTCGCCTCGCGCGCCGCGCGGACCGTCATCGAGATCATCGAAGAAGAGGGGCTCGTGGCCGCCGCGAAGGCGAAGGGCGAGAAGCTCTCCGCCGCGCTCGCGCAGCTCGCGCAGGACCTCCCCAACGTGTGCGAAGGCGAGCGCGGCATGGGCCTCCTCCGCGGGCTCGTCCTGAAGCAGGGCATGCTCGCGCGCGACGTGCTGCCGAAGATCGCGGACGCCGGTCTCCTCCTCACGGCCGCCGGCGAGCGCGTCCTTCGCTTCACGCCGCCGCTCGTCATCACCGACGCCGAGATCGCAGAAGGCGTCGGCATCGTTCGCAGCGTGCTCTCGAAGCTGGCCTGAACGACCCATGGCGGGACCCGCACAACGCGGACTGGGGGAGGGACCGACGTCGGCCTCCTTCTGCCCGGCGTGTCGCAAGCCGATCGACGCGCTTCGCGCCGGCCAGGTCGCGATCCTCGACGGGCAGTTTCGCTATTTCTGCGACGCGAAGTGCAAGGGCGAGTACGTCGAGGTCCTCTCGAAGCGGCCGACGCTCAACGAGGCGCTGACCCAGCAGCCGCCGCCCGTGCAGAGCGGCGTGCGGTCCGCGAAGCCCGAGCCGCTCCCGGCATCGCCGCCTCCTGCGATCGAATCGCAGCCGCCGATCGAACCTCGAGAGCGGATCGCGCCCGGCGAGCGGAGCGACGACGCCGACGAGCCGGAGGTCCCGCACGAGGACCCGGACGCGTCCGAGGAACCGATCGAAGAGCCGCCGCCCTCGTTCCCCGAGGTGCCGGTCAAGTTCAAGCCCGCCGCCGAGTCGGAGCCCGTCATCGAGCTGTCGCCGAAGACGCAGCGCTCGCCTTCCGTGCCCGACGCGAAGGAAGAGGAAGCGCCCCCCACCTCCTCACGCGACGAGGCGAGCGACGGCGGCTCGCTGCTCGCGGCCGCGCCGTACGTGGGCGCGACGCTCGGTGTGCTCGCCGCAGCGGTGTCGCTCGCGGGAGAGGCGGCCGCGTTCGTGCGCCTCCCGCTCGCGCTCGCGGCGGCGGCGGTGCTCGTCGGCACGCGCGTGCTGCAGAAGCGCGAGCCGGGTGAGCCCTCGCCGCTCGTCGTGATCGTCCCCGTCCTCGTCGGCGCCGTCGCCGCGATCGCTTCGTCCGTGACGAGGCACGTTCACCTGAGCTCGCATGCCGCGTTCGTCGGGCTCGCGGCCGCGTCCGCGCTCATGACCGACGTCCTCCTGGCGCGCGCGCGGAAGGAGGTCGCGAAGGGCCGTGCCCACACGCGCGTGGCGCTCGCGGTGAAGGCGCGCGTCGTGCGCGGGGACGGCACGCTCGAGGAGAGCGGCGCGCTCATCAAGCCCGGCGAGCAGGTCGTGGTCGAGGCGGGCGAGACGATCGCCGTCGACGGCATCGTGGCCGCGGGCGACGGCGACGTCGCGCCGTGGCTCGAGTCCCCCGCGCTGCTGCGCAAGGGCGAGGGTGATGCGGTCGTGGCGGGCGCGGTCGTCGTCTCCGGTCGCCTCCGTATCAACACCACGTTCGCGGGCGCGGATCGGGCGTGGCTGCGGCGCATCGATCTCACGGCGCCGCTCGTGCAGTTCGCACGTCGCGCCGTGGAGCGAGGTGCACCGCTGGCGGCGGGCGTCGTGGGCGCCGCGGTCTACGCGGACAACGGCTCGTGGCTCGACGTGGTCGTCTCCGCCGCCTCGGCGGGGCTCGCGCTCGGCGCCTTCGCGGCGGTGGGCGCGACGGGCCTCGCGCACGCGCGCGGCCATGCCGCGGCGCAGAAGCGCGGCATCGTCTACAAGGACGCGGCCGCGTTCGACGCCGCCGCCCGCGCCGACGTGGCCGTCCTCTGCTCGCGTGGCACCGTCCTCCTCGGCGAGCCGGAGATCGTCGCGGTGGAGCCGATCACGAAGGACGGCGTCGCGTCCAACATGGTGTGGCGATCCGAGCCGCGCGTCGGCGCCCGGCCCTCACAGCCGCCGAGCCCGGAGATCTCGCGCGTCCTCGCGCTCGCGGCCGGCGCGGAGATGTCGTCGACTCACCCGTTCGCCTCCGCGATCCTCCGCGAGGCGCGCGCGCGCGGCGTGCGGCCGGAGAACGTCCGCAGCGCGCTCGGCCACTCGGGCCTCGGCGTGACCGCGCTCGCGGCGAACGGCGATCGCGTGATCGTCGGCAGTCGCGCGTTCCTCTTGCAGGAGAAGGTGAGCGTCGCGATCGCGGACGGCCGCACGTCGGCGCTCGAAGCGGAGGGCCGCTCCGTCCTGCTCGTCGCGCTCGGCGGCCGCCTCGTGGGGCTCCTCGCGCTGCAAGACGGCCTGCGCGCAGGCGCACGCGCGGCCGTACAAAGGCTGCATGATGCACGCATCGAGCCCGTGCTCTTGAGCGGGGAGTCGCGCGACACGAGCGAGACGATCGGACACTCGCTCGACATCGAGCACGTGCGTCCCGAGATCCTCCCTGCCGATCGCGGCGCCGAGGTGCGTGCGCTCTCCGACGACGGCCGCGTCGTCGCGTGCGTCGGTCACGCGTCGACGGACGACGGTGCGCTCGGCGCAGCGGATGTATCCATCGCGATGGAAGCGGCGGGCGCCGCGCCCGGCGAGTGGGCGGTCGCGCTCGCCTCGGACGACATTCGCGACGCTGCGCTCGCGCTGACGGTGCCCCGTGCGGCCCGCGATCGATCCCGGACCGCCTGCCTCGTCGGGGGGCTCGCCCAGGCAGCGGGCGCGGTCGCGATCGCTTTCGGGGTCGCCCCGCCAGCGGTCATTCCGGTCGTCAGCGTGGCGATCGCGGCCGTCGTCCTCTCGATCGCCCGAGAATCCGGCCCTTCGACGACCTGAAGCCTCCTACCTGCGCCCACCTTTCAGGCGAAGGCGAGGACGGGGGGTGGCACTAGAAGAGAGGTGTTCTCCATTCGTGGCTCCCGATATCCTCCATGGAGCCCGGGATATGGGGTGTCTTCGCAGTGGCGGCAGGTAAGGGAAAAGGTGGTGAGGACGGCGGCCCGAACGCAAGGGTCGGCTCTGTCATCAAGAACAAGTGGACCGTCGAATCCCTGTTGGGAGTCGGCGGTATGGCCGCTGTGTATGCCGCTGCCCACCGCAACGGTCAGCGAGCCGCGCTGAAGATTCTCCACACCGACTTCGCGCGCGAGAAGACCATCTGCGAACGCTTCCTCCGTGAAGCGTACGTGTCGAACAAGGTCAATCACGGCGCCACCGTCCAGGTCCTCGACGACGACATGACGGAGACGGGCGAGCCGTTCCTCATCATGGAGCTGCTCGAAGGCGAGACTGTGCGAGACGCCTGGAAGAAGAGCGGCCGCACCATGAACGCGGGCCGCGTCTTGCAGATCTGCGAGAAGGTCCTCGACTGTCTCGCCTCGTGTCATGCGATCAAGGTCATTCACCGCGATCTCAAGCCCGCGAACATCTTCATTCTCAAGGAGAACGACGAGATCCGCGTGCTCGACTTCGGTGTCGCGCAGATGCGCGATGCCACCTCCGAGCGCACCGCGACGGGCACCGCGCTCGGGACTCCGGCGTACATGTCGCCCGAGCAGGCGATGGGCCTCGTCGATCAGCTCGACGGCCGCGCCGACCTCTTCTCCGTCGGCGCGATGATGCACGCGCTCATCACCGGCCATCGCATCAACAACGGTCGCACCGAGCAGGAAGCCCTGGTCATGGCGGCGACCAAGCCGGTGCCGTCCGTCGCGCGCCTCGCACCGCACCTGCCCATCGAGCTCATCAAGGTCATCGACAAGTCGCTCGCATGGGACCGGCGCAATCGTTACCAGGACGCGCGCGAGATGCAGAAGGCGCTCATCGACCTGATGCCGGGTCAGGGCGTCGCGCCGCTCTTCGGTCGTCAGCCCCCGCGTCCCAACGAGGTCGTCGCGCCCCCGCCGCCGGAGCTGCCGCCCGGGCTGCAGCACCTCACGCAGGCCTCGCACATCCCGCAGCAGCAGCCGATGGCGGCGATGAAGGCGTCGGGCCAGCAGCCCGCGCCCGCGCCGCCCGCGAACCCGCAGCCGTCGATCGCGATGCAGTCGCAGGTGGCGCAGGCGCCTCAGATCTCGAACGCGCCGGCGTCGCCGGTCGCGGGCCCGCCTCCCGCCCAGCCGATGATCTCGGCGAAGCCCCAGGCGCCTGCATTCGATCCGATGCTGAACAGCTTCGCCCCGCAGGCGCCGCAGCAGCAGACGGTGACGGCGCCGCCGGCTGCGGGGGAGGCGCACGAGGCCGATCCGCGCGTGCAGGGCCTGCGCGATCTGATGAAGCACTGCGATCGCCTCTTCCCGAGCGTCCGCCAGCTCGGCTGGGCGCATCCGGCGACGGAGCGCGTCCTCCGCACCGCATACGACGCGTTCAACGAGGCGCTGGCGAAGCAGCCGACCCTCGTGAGCTGGACGGTGCGCCCGTACATGTTCCAGACCCTCGGTCATACGGTCTGGGAGCCCGTCGCGCCGTTCGATGCGATCCCCTACAACCTCTTCGCGTGCGGTATCCGCGCGCTCCGCATCGACGCGGGCGTGTCGTACGAGGAACTGCGCGAGCTCTTCGCTCTCTTCCTCCTCGATCCGGGACGAGATCTGCCCCCCGAGGACGATCTCGCCGCGGCGCTCTGGGAGAAGGCCCTCCCGCACGTCCACTGGGATACAGTCGACGCGTTCGCCGAAGGCGACGCGCAGGAGCGTGAGGCGTTCTACGCCGACGCCGACCAGCTCGAGAACCTCGCCGGCGCGGCCGCGAAGAACCAGATGGACCGCCTCGAGGCGCAGGCGATGGTGCTCAGCACCGACGACGCCGCCCTCAACAAGCAGAAGGAGCGCTCGCCGTTCGCGCTCGACGACCAGACGAAGGCGCACCTCGCGCCTCACTTCGAGCTCGGCAACGACGTCTGGGCGGAGCGCTTCATCGACGCGCTCGTCGAGGGCTACCTCGACTCCGCCGCGCATCGCGACGCGCCGCTCGTCCTCGCCTCCCTCCGTCGCTCGGCCGCGGACCTCGTCGTCGCCGGTCGGCTCTCGGTCGCGGTGCAGATCAACCTCGCCGTCATCGAGCGCCTGCGCGTGCGCGTCGAGGGCCAGGAGAACCAGCTCAAGCTCGCGGCCGCGCTCACGAACGCCATGTTCGGCGGCGAGACCCTCGAGCTGCTCTTGAAGCGCCTCCGGGAGGACCCGACCGGAGCCGAGGCCCTCAGTCACGTGCTGCCTGGCCTCTCACCGAACGAGTTCGCGATCGTGATGTCCGCGTTCCGCGAGGGCTCGAACGCCCAGCTGCGCGCGCTCCTCGTTCCGTACATCGAGCGCTACGTGGGCGGTCGCGAGGCGGAGCTCGGGGCGGCGGCGGCGGGCTCCGATCCGGATGCGTCTGCCTACATCGTCCAGCTCCTCGGGCGTATGCAGACACCCGCCGCGCGGCAGGTCCTCCAGCAGCTCGCGCAGTCAGAAGACGTCGGCGTCCGCGTCGAAGCTCGAGTGCTGGTGGCGCCCAACCCTGCGGCTGCGGAGAAAGAGGTCTCGGCGCTGCTCGAGAACAACTCGGCGCTCGTCCGCATGGCGGCGCTCCGCACGACCGTGCGCTACGGCATGCGCAACGCCTGGGGGACCATCTCCCGCGCCATCAGCGGCAAGACGTTCAACGAGCTCGGCAACGACGAGCGCCGCGAGCTCCTCCGCGCGTGTGTGGTGCTCTCGCCCGAGCGCGGCGAGCCGGTGCTGCTCGACCTCGTGAAGAAGGGCGGCGTCCTCACCAGCGAGGAGCGCGAGGCGACGCGCGCGATGGCGGCGGAGCTGCTGGGTGAGCTCTCGCGCGCACGGCCGACGGCGATGGCGCTCCAGGAGGTCGCGAACGCGCGCTGGGGCGTGAGCGAAGAGACTCGCATGGCCGCCGCGAACGCCGCCAAGCGAATCGGACAGCGGCTCGCGCAGCCGCAAGGACAGCCGCACGCATGACGATGCGGCTCGACATCGTCACGAACGACGCGGGCGAGAACGTCCGGCGCGAGCACGCGCGCGAGCTGGGCTCGGGCGTCGTCGTGGCGATCTACCGCCTGGTCAAGCTCGCGCAGATGCACGATCTCGGCAACCAGGCGTTCGTGCGCCAGCTCGAGCAGACGCACCAGATGATCGGAGAGTACTGCCTCCGATCCGGCTCCAACGTGAACGTGTTCTTCGCCGACAAGGCGACGTTCGTGTCCGGTCAGCTCCTCAAGGGCAACCGCGGCGCGTACGAAGCGGCGGCGGAGCTCGGTCGCCTCCTCGAGTCGATGGGCGGCTCGGACTTGCATGTTGCACGCGAAATCACGCGCGAGGATCTGCGCGCGTTCGCGGAGCAGGTCTCGATGGTGCACCGCACCGGCAACGCATCGCAGGTGCGGTTCCCGCCGACGATGCAGCTTCGCCACGTCACCGATGCTGCGCGTCTCCGCGGCATCGAGCTCGAGGATCTCTCCGCCGACCAGCGCATCGTTCGAGCGTACGCATCCGCTGTCGTCATCATGCGCCGGTTCTTCGAGGACCTCGGCGCGAGCCGCTACGTTCTCCCGCGCCGCATCAAGCGCATCGCGCAGAGCCTCGTCGATCTCTCCGACGCGTCGAAGGCGTCGTACCTCGGCGTGACCGAGGTGCGTAACGCGAACTTCGACGAGGCGGGCCGCGCCGTGAACACGGCTATCCTCGCGGTCGCGATCGCCCGCGAGACGACGTCGAATCGCGGCGCGCTCTCCCAGATCGCGATGGCGGCGATGATGCACGACGTGGCGCGGCCGCGCGCGCTCGCGCTCGCCGGCGCGATGGGCGGGCCGATGCCCGGCATGGCCGGACCGACGACCCTCTCCGAGGATCAGGAGGACCGTCTCGCGGCCGGCGCGGCCGCCGTCCTGACCGCGCTCGGTCGCGTCAACGAGCCGTCGATCACTCGAACCGTCCTCGCGTTCGAGTCGCTCTGGCTTCGCCGCAAGCAGTGGCTCGGCCCCGTCTACTGGGGGGCACGTGCGCCCACGATGCACGCGACGATCATCGCGGTCGCGCGTCGCTACAACGACCTCCTCACCCCGGAGCCGGGCCTCCCGCCACCAACGACGGACTACGCCGTCGCGATGCTCGCCAACGAGCTCACGGACGCACAGGACCGCACCGTGCTTCGGATGCTCGTGTCGGCGCTGAATCTGCTCCCCGTGGGCACGATCGTGCAGCTGCAGACCGGCGAGATCGCGGAGGTCACGCGCGGCGCGAAGGGCCTCGGCGATCAGCCGCGCGTGATGCTCCTCGCCGACGCGAACAACCAGCAGTACGCGCAGCCCGTCGAGCTCGAGACGGCTCAGGATCCGCGCCGCAAGGTGCATCGCGTCCTCGCGATCGACGGCTGGAGCAAGGGCCTCGCCGGCATGCCGAGCGCGTCGCAGGGCGACGACAACCCGCACGGGCCGGACTCCGACGTCGACATCGACATGAACGGCGACGGCAGCAGCAACAACGTGCCGGAGCTCGGCGCGGGCCCCACCGTCACGCCGCCCAAGCCGCAGAACACGCTCCAGCCGCAGGCGGCCCAGCCTCAGCGCTCCGAGCAGTACGAGAATCAGTTCAAGTCGTGGCAGGGCGGCGGCGCGCCGGAGGAGCAGGGGAGCGGCCTCGAGCTCGCCGACGAATCGCATCCCGAGAGCCAGCCGCTGCCGTCGCTCGGCTCGTCGCCCTCGGCCGTCGCCGAGGCGATGGGCCGCATGATCAACGACTCGCTCGCGCCGCCGTCCGTGCCGCCGCGAACCGAGGTCGATCGCCCGGACCGCACCGTGGTGCAGCAGGCAGGCATGCCCTTCCCGGGCGCGCCGAGCGCGGCGCCCGCTCCGCAGGTGGCCACCACCATCGCCTCGCGCGAGCCGACGGCGAAGGGCAACCTCGCCGCCACGCCGCTCCCACACGTCCTCGTCTACATGCTCGACCACGGGCTGACGGGCTCGGTCGTGTTCGAGGGCACGGGCGGCGGTCGCGTCGCCGACGACACGATCTACTTCGTGAACGGCGTGCCGTCGAAGATCCGCCTTGGTGACACGATCGCGCTCCTCGGCGAGGTCCTCGTCTCCGATGGCTCGCTGCAGAAGGCGCAGGTCGAGCAAGCGGTGAACGGCGCGAAGCGTCTCGGGATCTTGCTCGGCGAGTTCCTCGTCGGGCACGACCTCGTCTCGCGCGAGGCGCTCGCGTGGGCGCTCGAAGGGCAGCTCCTTCGCAAGATCGCGCATGTCGCCAACCTCGCGCCCGAGATCGAATACTCGTTCTTCCGCGACGTCGACCTCCTCTCCGATTGGGGCGGCGACATCCAGATGACGCACCCGCTCAACTCGATCCTCTCGAGCGTGCGCCACTGGACGGATCGGTCGCGGGTCCGCGCGACGCTGAACCGGATCGGCAAGCACCCGCTCGTGCTCCACGCCGACTCCGATCTCGGCACGCTCGCGGCGGTGCCGGAGGAGCAGAAGGTGCTCGACGCGATCCGCGCCGAGAGCATGCCGCTGCACGAGCTCTTCAAGCGCCGCCTCGCCGACGACGAGACGGTCTCGTCGCTCGTGTACACGCTCGCCGTGACGCGGCAGTTCTCTTTCAAGGGACAGAAGAAGAGCCCGATGGCGCCGCGTGGCGGCGCGTGGCGCACGAACGCGCCGACGTCGTCGTCGCCGGGCTCGATCTCGAACGTGCCGGGCGTCTCGGGCTCGAGGCCCGCGATCTCCGCCGTCAAGCCCGCCGCCGCCGCGGCATCCGCCGCCGCTGGTGGAACGATGCCGGTTCCGCCGACCGACACGGGCAAGACGCCGGCCGCGAAGATCGCCCCGCCGTCGCAGCAGATGCGAGCCGCCCAGCCCGTGGCGCGCGCCCCGAACCCCGCTGCGCCGGCGAGCTCGGTCGGGCCGATCCCATCGGGAGCGCCGGGCCGGAGCGCGCCGCAGATCCGTCCGGTGGTGAAGAAGGCGGACGGCACCGGGCCGGGCGTCCGTCCGCCGCCGCCGTCGCAGCGCAGCATGCCCGCCGCCGCGCCGCAGGTGCCGCCGTCGGAGCGCAACATGCCCGCCGCCTCGCCGGCCACCGACGACGCAAAGACCATGATCGCCACCGCCTCGCCGGAGCAGATCAAGGCGCTCATGGCCGGCAAGCGTCCCACGGTGCCGGGCGCAGCGCCGCCGCCGCTCGCTCCGCCGCCGCCGCTGCGAAAGGCGAACTCGGGAAATCTCCCGCCGAAGCCGAGCCCGCCCTCGCGATCGAATCAGCTCGCGGCGCCGCCGGCCCCGCCGCCGTCGTCCGAGCGCAACATGCCAGCGGCCGCTCCCACCCCGAGCCCCTCGAGCGGCTCGAAGGCGGCCGCGCCGCCGCCGCGCGCGACGGGAGCGAACCCGAAGAGCGCCACCGCGCGCGCTGCCCCGCAGACCACGATGAAGGGGGTCGCTCCTGCGCCGCCCGAGCACGTGCCGTCGATCCGCACGCCGGAGGACGCGGAGAACGCCGCGACGGGTCGCATCGCGATCAGCGACGAGTCCGACGAGCGCACGGAGCGACGCGACGTCGTCAAGGTCGAGGAAGAGAGCCTGGCCGACGCGGAGGCCGCGCTCGAGGCGATGACTCATTTCCAGAACGCGGAGACCGCGCTCGCGAAGGGCGACCTCAAGAAGGCAGAGGACTACGCCAAGAAGGCGGCCAAGTTCGACCCGAACGACGCGAGCTACACCGCGCTCCTCGCGTTCGTCCAGGCGCAGAACGGCACGATGCCCGTCGACGACGCGATCCGGAAGATCTCGAAGGTCCTCATCGAGGACCCGTCGAACGAGAAGGGCCTCTTCTTCCGCGCGAAGCTCCTCGCGAAGAAGAACAAGCTGCACGAGGCGATCAACGACTTCGACGAGCTCCTCAACGCGAATCCGAATCACATGGAAGCGCAGAAGGAAGTGCAGGAGCTGCGCGCGAAGCTCCCGCCGTGACGCTCTCGCCCGCGGAGGAGATCCTGCTGCGCGCAGTGCGCCTCTCCGACGAAGATCACGGCGGGCTCAGCGGGCAAGAGCTGACACCCGAGGAGCTCGAGCCGATGGGGAAGCTCTGCGACCTCGGTCTCGTCGAGGCGCTCGGTGAGTACGGCGAGGCGCCGGATGGCGAGGAGGACGAAGCGGCGATGGGCGCGACCGCCCTCGTCTATCGCATCACCGGTCGCGGCGTGCTGGTGCTGCGCGATCTAGGGTTCGGCGAGTAGTTCGCGGAGCTTCTTCGTCGCGTCGGTGTCGCTCTCGAGCGCCGCGGTGACGTCGCTGAAGAATGCGTGCTCCGTCTTCGAGTGCTCGGCGTAGAGGGCGTCGAAGCGGGAGAGCGCCTGGCGCCAGGCGGCCAGGTCCGACGTGTCGCCGTGGCGGCGAAGCTCGGCGACGACGGCGTTGATCGACTCCGCGATGCGATCGTGCTGGGCGACGAGCTCGTCGACCCGACCGCGCTCGGCAGGCAAGCGGCTCGCGACCCAGGGGAAGGCGCCCTCCTGCTCGCGCGCGAAGTGCTCGAGGAGCTCCTCCCGGAACGCCTCGAGGCCGTCCGTCATCTCGTGGAGCTCGTCTTCGAGCTTCGACGTGCCGTTCTCGATGCGAGCGAGCGCTTCATGGACAGCCACGAGCAGCCCGCTCATCTCGCGGTGATCGTGCGCCAGCTCCTGAAGGGGCGTTACCAACCCTCGAAGGATAGTGAGCACGAAATTCGGGTCAAGTTTCGCTGCGGTGGAGCTTCATCATGGCGGCGCCGAACATCGCGAGCGCGGTCAAGGAGAGCGCGACGAACGTGAGCGGATCCACGAAGCGCCCGACGAGGGCGGCGCCGGACAGCGGAAACGCCAGGAGGCCCGCGACCCCGAGCGCCCAGGTCCTCACGAGAGACGCTCGCGCGGGATCACGCGCTGGGCGGGATCCTCGGCGCGGCCGGCGAGTCGGAGCGCCGCGCCGAGCGTCGACCAGACGGCCTCGACCACGTCGGGGTGAAGGCGAACCGTGAGCGGCCCGATCGACACGTGCATGGTCCCGCATGCGCATCCCTCGACTTTGCAAAAAGGCCCCTCGGCGAGGAGCGTCTTCCCGATTCCGCAGTTCATGATTGATATTGAAAGTCGTTTTCAATAAAATGTCCATCACGAACGGAGCCGCGGCGATCCGGGCGTCGTTAAATTGAAGTTGAAAGTGACTTTCAACTGCTATAGTTGCCGCGTTCCTCAAGGAGCACGTGATTGATGCTTGGTCTTCTCCCCCGTTCGGTCTTGGCGCTTGGTCTCGTGGGCCTGGGGCTCTTCGCTTGCAGCAGCGACGATGCGACGCCCGCGCCTGCGGGTGACGCGCTGAAAGACGCGCAGCCCGTCGTCGATACCTACGCGAAGAACGTCTACCAGAACTACTCGGACACGCTCGACGGCGCGAAGAAGCTCCAGGCGGCGGTGAAGGCCTTCACCGACGCCCCGAGCGAGGCAACGCACCAGGCCGCGAAGGACGCGTGGGTCGCGGCGCGCAAGCCGTACGGCTCGTCGGAGGCCTACCGCTTCTACAACGGCCCGATCGACGACGACAACCCACAGAGTCCGGGCCCCGAGGCCGACATCAACTCGTGGCCGCTCGACGAGAACTACATCGACTACGTGAAGGACGACCCGAGCACGGGCCTCATCAACGACAGCACGTTCGCCATCTCCAAGGAGACGATCCAGAAGGCGAACACCGCCACTGGCGAGGCGAGCATCTCCGATGGCTACCACGCCATCGAGTTCCTCCTCTGGGGCCAGGACACCGACGAGCCGTCGATGAAGACGGCCGGCCATCGCGCGTTCACCGACTACACCACCGCCCCGAACGCGGACCGGCGCAAGCTGTACCTCGTCACCGTCACCGATCTCCTCGTCGAGGATCTCCAGAAGGTCACCGACGCGTGGACGCCGGATCAGAACAACTTCCGCAAGACCTTCACCGCCGATCCGAAGGAGGCCACCCGCAAGATGCTCATCGGCATCGGCTCCCTCGCCAACGCAGAGCTCTCCGGCGAGCGCATGACGGTCGCTTACAAGAACAAGGGCCAAGAAGACGAGCACTCCTGCTTCAGCGACACCACCAACGCCGACCTTCAGAGCAACTTCTTCGGCATCCGCAACGTGTACCTCGGGAGCTACGAGGCGAGCTCGGGCGATGGTCTCAGCAAGCTCGTGGCGGCGGCCGATCCGGCGCTCGACGCGAAGATCAAGGCGGACCTCGCGACCGCGGCCGCCGCCTTCGCGAAGATGCAGGAGGTCCCGTTCGACTACGCGATCCAGCTCGAGGACAGCGCGCCCGAGCGGAAGGCGATCCTCGACGCGATCAACGGGACGAAGACGCTCGCGGAGGACATCACGCAGGTGGGCACGAGGCTCGGCCTGGCCCTCGAGCTCGAGACCTCCGAAGCCAGGCTCTGAGAGGGTCGGCCGTGCTAAGAGCTCTCCGAATGCGCGCGCCGCTGGTCACGCTCTCGGTCGCGCTGATCGTCGCGGCGAGCTCGGCCGCGTGCAGCTCGAGCGATGATGGGACCACCGCAGCGGACGCGGGCGCGGCGGCCGACGATCCGAAGAGCGGCGGCGCGGGCACCAACTTCGACACCTCACGCGACGCGTTCAACAAGCCGCTCGCGAACCTCGCCGGCGGGCGCCGCGACGACTTCTTCCTCGGGAACGCGATCTTCAACCGGGGCTGGGTCACGGCGCCGGCCTCGGTCGTCGACTTCGACGGCCTCGGCCCGCTCTTCAACGCGACCAACTGCTCCGCCTGCCATTTCAAGGACGGCCGCGGTCGTCCGCCCGAGGAGCCGAACGAGAAGCTCCTCTCGATGCTCGTGCGCATCTCGCTCCCGGGCGTGGGCGAGCACGGCGGCGTCGTGCCCGATCCCGTCTACGGCGATCAGCTCCAGGAGCAGTCGATCCTCGGCGTCCCCAAGGAGGGCTCGACGCGTGTGACCTACACCGAGCGCGCGGGCGCCTTCGCGGACGGCGAGGCCTTCTCGCTCCGCGTGCCCACCTACGTGATCGAGGAGCTCGGCTACGGCCCGCTCGGCGAGGGCATCCTCATGTCGCCGCGCACCGCGCCCGCGCTGGCCGGCCTCGGCCTCCTCGAGGCGATCCCGGAGGCGACGCTCCTCGCGCTCGCCGATCCCGACGACGCGAACCACGACGGCATCTCCGGCCGGCCCAACCACGTGTGGGACGCCGCGAAGCAGACGACCGTCATCGGGCGCTTCGGCTGGAAGGCGAACCAGCCCACGATCAAGCAGCAGGACGCGGGCGCGTTCCTCGGCGACATGGGCATCACATCGACGCTGTTCGGAAGCGAGACGTGTAGCTCGAAGCAGGCCGAGTGCGCGTCCTCGGCGACCGGCCCCACCCCCCAGCTGCGTCCCGACATCGGCGGGCAGGTCGACTACTACGTCGCCACGCTCGGCGTGCCCGGCCGCCGCGACTTCGACAAACCCGAGGTCGTGCGCGGGCGTGACCTGTTCCTGAAGAGCGGCTGCGGCGGCTGCCACACGCCCACGCTGCAGACGGGCGACTCGGCGGAGTTCCCCGAGACGGCGCACCAGACGATTCACCCGTATACCGATCTCCTCCTCCACGACATGGGACCGGACCTCGCCGACGACCGCCCCGACTTCGAGGCCTCCGGGACGGAGTGGCGGACGCCGCCGCTCTGGGGTATCGGGCTCGTCTACAACGTGAACCGCCACCGCTATTTCATGCACGACGGGCGCGCGCGCGGCTTCGCGGAGGCCATTCTCTGGCACGGCGGCGAGGCCTCGTCCTCGACCGCCGCGTTCATCGCCATGCCCAGGCCCGATCGCGACGCGCTCGTCGCATTCCTCGACTCCCTATGAAGCTCGCCCGGCGTGACGTCCTCATCGGTCTCGGAGTCGTGCTCGCCGCCGGCGGCGGGGCGCGCGGGTTGCTCGCTTGCCGGCACGATCAGGGGACCGACCCGCCCGACCGCGGTCAGATCCTCACCGACCTGACGAACAAGGTCATCGTACCGACGTACTCGGACTCCGTCACCGACGCGACCGCGCTCGAGGTCTCGCTCGGCGCGCTGCGCGACGCCCCGACCGCGGACTCCCTCGCCTCCGCGCGCGCCGCGTGGAAGAAGGCGCGCGCGACGTGGAAGGCGAGCGATGCGTTCCTCTTCGGACCCGCGAGCACGAACGCGACGTCCTCGGGCGCCGTCGACTCGGCCACGGATCCGGCGCGCGTCGAGGCGACGATCGCGGCTGACACCCCGCTCGACGCGGCCGCCGTCGACAAGCTCGGCGCGAATCAGCGCGGCTTCGGCGCGATCGAGGTGGCGCTCTTCGACCCCACGCGGGACGACTCGACCATGCTCGCTGCGTTCGGGGCCGCCGGGTCGCGTCGCGGAACGTTCGCGGCGCTCGCCGGCGCCGACCTCCGGGCGAAGATCACCGAGGTCCGTGACGGCTGGGTCAACGGCTACGCCAAAGAGCTCACCACCGCGGGGCGCGGCAGCGCCACGTTCACGAGTGAGCATCAGGGCATCGACATCGTCGTGAACGCGCTCGTGTCGGCGGCGGAGGTCCTCATCACCCTGCACCTCGCGCAGCCGCTCGGGATCGACAAGGACGGGACGCCCAGGCCCGACCTCCTCGAGTCGCCGCGTTCCGACGCCTCGCTCGACGATCTCCTGGCGGAGCTCGCCGGCATCGAGGCCGGCTACCTGGGGACGTACCGGGGCCAGAGCGGCCTCTCGCTCTCGGCCGCCGTCGCGGATCGAAATCCTTCCGCGGACACGAGCATGAAGAACGCGCTCGTGAAGGCGAAGGCCGCGCTGTCCGCGATCCCCGGACCGCTTCGCACCGCCGTCGTGGAGCGTCGCGATCCCGTCCTGGCCGCGCATGCCGCGTGCCGTGAAGTGAAGCGTGCTCTCGCGACGGAGGTGGCCGGTGCCCTCGGCACTTCACTCGGATTTACGGTTACCGACGGCGACTGACCTGAGCTTCGAGCGAGCGCGCGCGCGCCTGCTCCAGCCCGTCGACGCGGCGTCGCTCATCGCCTTTCGCTTCATCCTCGGCTCGCTGCTCGCGATCGCGGTCGTTCGGCAGTGGGTGAAGGGCGCCATCCACGATCAGTTCGTGGTACCGACGCACTTCTTCCCGTACGACGGCCTCTCGTTCATCCGGCCGCTGCCTGGAGACGGGATGTATTTCGTCTACGCCGCGCTCGGTGTCGCCGCCGTGCTCCTGGCGCTGGGGATCCGGCCGCGCCTCGCCGCGGGCGTCACGTGCGCGCTCTTCACCTACGCACACCTCTGCGACAAGACGAACTACCTGAATCACTACTACCTCGTGAGCCTGCTCCTCGGGCTCACGGCGGCGCTGCCGATCGAGAACGCGCGCGCCACGCTCCCGCGGTGGATGCTTTGGCTCGTCCGCTTCCAGATCGGCCTCGTCTATTTCTACGGCGGGGTGGGGAAGCTCCAGGCCGACTGGCTCGTCCACGCGATGCCGCTCCAGATCTGGCTCGCGGGGAGCGGGGACTTTCCGGTGCTCGGGCCGATCCTCCGCCTCCGCGAGACGGCGTGGCTCATGAGCTGGCTCGGCGCCGCGTTCGACGTGAGCGCGCCGTTCATGCTCTGGCATCCGCGGACACGCCGGTACTTCTACGCCGTCGTCGTCGCGTTCCATCTCATCACCGCGCGCCTCTTCCAGATCGGGATGTTCCCGTGGGTGATGATGGCGGTGACGCTCGTGTTCTTCGATCCGAGCTGGCCGCGCCGCTGGTTCGGCCGGCTCTTCCGGACGGAGGGGCCGCAGGTGGTCACGTCGGCCTGGGCGCTGCGCCTCGCGGCGGCGTGGGTCGTGTTCCAGGCGCTGTACCCGCTGCGGAGCCACCTCTACCCGGGCAACGTCCTCTGGACGGAGGACGGCTTTCGCTTCTCGTGGCGCGTGATGCTCATCGAGAAGGCGGGCTCGGCCGAGCTCACCGCCACCGATCCGACGACGGGCAAGGAGCGCCGGATCCGCGAGCGCGACTGGCTGACGCCGCTGCAGGTGAAGATGATGTCCACGCAGCCGGACATGATCCGCGCGTTCGCCTGGATGATCGCGGACGACGCAGAGAGGCATGGCCAGCCGCGCCCGCGCGTCACGGCGGACGTCGTCGTCACGCTGAACGGCCGCCCGCCTGCGCGCCTCGTCGATCCGAACGTCGACCTCGCAGCGGAGCCGGTCCGCCCGGGCGGGACGCCGTGGCTCCTTCCTTCGCCGCCTTGATCGCATCGTGGCTCCGCACGAGACGCAGCGATCGAGGTCCGTGTCCGTGCCGTGGCGAGCAAGCGCGAACGTGAGCCGGGCAGTGGCGGCGACTCCGACCCGAGGACGAGGCAAGCCGGATGCCTACCGCCGCGGCGACACGGGCTGCGTGCGATACGCCTGCGCGACGATGTGACGGAGCGTGGCGAGCTTCTGCGCGCGGGCCGGCTCGAGCGTGGAGCCCTGGCTCGCGATGGCGGCGTACTCGCCGAGCGCGCGCCACTCCGGGGTGCTCGGGATGCCGAACGCGCTGCGGAAGGCGTCGCCCATCTCGATCGCGCTCTGGAAGCGCTGGTTCGGGTCCTTGTGCAGCGCCTTCCACATGCACTGCTCGACCGCGATGTCGGCCACGGGGACGAAGCTGCGGATCGGCGGGTGCGGCGTCTCCACCTGGTCCATGCGGAGCGCGAACTCGCTCTTCTCGCTCGGCAGGAAGGGCGGGCGGCCCGCGATCGTCTCGTAGAGGACGATGGCTGCACTATACAAGTCACTGCGGCCGTCGAGGGGGCGGCCGAGCACCTGCTCCGGGGACATGTATGCGCCCGTGCCCGGCGCGAGCTCCTGCGGCGACGGCGCCCGGCCGCCGTGCGTGGGATTGACGAGGTGCGCGATGCCGTAGTCGGTCATCTTCACGATGCCGTCGCGACGGATGAGAATGTTCGACGGCTTCACGTCGCGATGGACGATGCCGAGCGCGTGCCCCGCCGCGAGCGCGCCGAGCGCCTGCTGGATGTAGTACCAGGCGCGATCGAAGCGGAGGCCCGGCACCGGGCTCCGCGCGAGCTGCTGGCGCGCCACGTTGCGCGCGAGGACGTCCTCGAGCGTGTCGCCCTCGACGAACTCCATCGCGAGGATGGGGGGGAGCATCAGGCTCTCCGCCGACGAGGGCGTCGGCGTCGGCGCCCCGACGAGGGTAGGCGTCCACGTGAACATCTCGTGGAAGCGGACGACGTTGGGATGCTGGAGGAGGCGCAGCGCCTCCGCCTCGTTCTGGAAGAACGCGCGGAGCTCGGGCTGCACCATCGCGCGTGGGTTCAGCTGCTTCAGGGCGAGGGGGACGGGCGGCTCCTTCCCGCGCGGCCCGTTGGGGTCCCAGAAGAGCCACCCCCGGTAGACCGTGCCCATCGCACCCGAGCCGATCTTGTCTTCCACCACGATGCGGCCGTAACCACGGTCGATCTGAAGCCCTTTCGTGAGCTGGCCTCGTCCTTGCGAACGCGACGGCTGGAGGCTCCGGCACGCCGGACACACCGGCACACCGTCGTCGATCGCGTTCTGACACTGGACGCAGATAGCCAACCGGGGATCCTCTCCTTAATATAGTGACGAATGGGACCAGCCGGCCAAACCCGCGCCGACCATCTGGCCCGCGTCGGCTCCCGGCTGGGCGACTGGGTGCTGGAAAAGCTGCTGGGCTGGGGCGCGACCTCCGCCGTTTACGAGGCGGTGAGGCCCGAAGACGGGGCCCATCGCGCCATCAAGCTCCTGAACCGGGCGCTCTGCAGTGAGCCGCCGGTGGTCGAGCGCTTCCTTCACGAGGCCTATCTCGCGGGCGCGATCCGGCATCGCGGCATCGTCCACGTGCACGGCGATGGGATGAGCGATGGCTCGGTCTATCTCGTCCTCGACCTCCTCGACGGCGAGACGCTCGAGGAGCGACGGCTCCACATGGGCAAGCTCCCGCTCGACGCCGTGCTCACGATCGCGGAGGAGCTCCTCTCGGTGCTCCGCGCGGTGCACGCGGCGGGGATCGTCCATCGAGACCTCAAGCCGCAGAACGTGTTCGCCACCAACCACGGCGAGCTGAAGCTGCTCGATTTCGGCACCGCGCGCGTCTTCGATCCGCTCCCGGGCGTGAAGCGCCAGCCGAAGAGCATCGACGGCCTCGTCGTGGGCAGCCCCTCCTTCATGTCGCCCGAGGCGGCGCGCGGGGAGCGGAGCAAGATCGACGCGCGATCGGATCTCTGGTCGCTGGGGGCCACGCTCTTCACGCTGCTCACCGGCGAATACGTGCATATCGCAAAGGATCCGCACAAGCGGCTCCTTGCGGCGGCGATGAAGCCGGCGAGATCGCTCGGGGAGGCGGCGCCATGGGCGCCTCCCGAGGTCGTCGCCGTCATCGACCGAGCGCTCGCGTTCGACCCTTCCGCGCGCTGGCCGGACGCGGTCACGATGCGCCGGGCGCTGCGTTCTGCGCTCGCGATCTCGGAGCCTCCTCCGTCCGAAGCGGCGATCGTGTAAGGTCCCCGCTGCAATGGCGAAAATCGAGGTCACGGTCACCGAAGAGCTCACTGGCTCGCGTCTCGACAAGGCGATCGTCACGCTCGTCGACGGCGCGTCTCGCGCGCGCGTCAAACGCGCGGTCGAGGAGGGCGAGGTCCGTCTCAACGGCCGCCGCGCCCCGAAGGGCGCGGTCGTGACGGCCGGAGACGTGATCGAGCTCGAGGAGTCGGTCGGTCGCACGGCGGAGGCGGCGTGCATCCCCGAGCCGGACGCGGCGCTCGACGTGCGCTTCGAGACCTCGGCCGTGCTCGTCGTGCAGAAGCCGGCGGGCCAGCCCACCGCTCCGCTCCGCGCGGAGGAGAAGGGCACCCTCGCGAGCGCGCTCGTCGGGAGGTATCCGGAGCTCGCCGGCGTCGGCTACTCACCGCTCGAGCCGGGCATCGTGCACCGTCTCGACACGGACACGTCCGGCCTCGTCGTCGTGGCGAGGACGAGGGCCGCCTTCGAGACGCTTCGCGACGCGCTCCAGAGCGAGCAGCTCCAGAAGGAGTACCTCCTCGTCTGCCAGAGCGACGGCCTGCCCGACGACGGGGTCATCGAGCACCCCATCGCGAATCATCCGAAGGATCAGAAGCGCGTCTATCCGTGCGTGCACCCGCGCGACGTGATGCGCTACGCGCCGCGCCCCGCGCTCACGAAGTTCACGGTCGTGAAGCGCGTGACGAACGCCACGGGGAGCTGGGCCCTCGTCCGGGCCACCGCGCCCCGCGCCGTTCGCCACCAGCTCCGCGCGCACTTCGCATCGATCGACCACGCCCTCGCGGGCGACAAGCTCTACGGCGTCGACGGCTCGATCGGGCGCCACGCCCTCCACGCCTCGCGCGTCGCCTTCGAAGGCGGCGGCCAGCCCGAGCTCCGCTTCGACGTCACGTCCGACCTTCCCGAGGACATGCAGAAACTCGTGACCGAGTAGCTTGCCGCCTCGAAGTCAGCCCGGGTACTTGATCGACCAGTCCGCGCGCTTCTGCGCGAAGTCCCAGTAGACGGCGCCGAGCGTCGCGGGCTCGAGCGTCGTCGGATTGCGACCGTTGTCCCACGCGGTGCCCTTCACGGTGCCCGTGATGACGATCTCTCCGACGTAGACCCCCTCGTCCTTCAGCTGCTGATGCAGGATGCCCGCGAGCTTGTGCTTCGCCGCGTTCGCGAGGCCGAGCGCTGCGGAGTCGAGCTTCACGAGCAGGCTGTCGATGGTGGGGTCGTTGTATGCGAACCCGCCGTTCGTGATCAGGACGGCGCCCTTCTCCGCCTTGAGATCCGCGAGCGATGCCTGCACCGCGGCGAGCAGGCTGTTCGTCGCGATGTTGATCACGGCGCTGACCTCCTCGGGCTTCGCGGTGAGGAGGTCGCCCGCCCCGAGGCGGTAGGCCGTCCACTCGATGGTGTGGATCGGGCCGAGCGCCTCACGGACGCGGCCGACCACTTGCTTCGTCGCCGCGGGATCGTTGAGGTCGGCGGTGAACGCTTGCGCCTTGATCCCCTTCGCGACGAGGCTCTTCACGCCTTCGTCGAGCTTCGACTGCGTCCGACCGACGAGCGCGACATTGAAGCCCTCCTGGCCGAACTTCTCTGCGACCCCGTGCGAGATGCCGGGACCGTAACCAAACACGATGATCGTCTTCGCCATGGCGAAATAGATGCCGCGAGCGCGCGTGGGGTGGCGCTCTCGGTGTTCGTGAGCGACGAACGCCGTGTTCCAGCCGTCTTCAGAGCCCCTGCTGCCGGAAGAAGTTCACCGCCGCCTCCGTGGCGTCGATGTCGTCGGTGGAGTGTCCCATCGTCGCGCGGAGGAGGAGCGAGTCGCCGCCGGGCCACTGGTGGCCGCCTCCCTCGACGGTGCAGAGCGTCACTGGCGCCGCGCACTCGTGCCGCCGGCAGGAGACCTCGCCCCTGGTGAAGTCGGGCACGGTCGAGGTGAAGCAGTGATTGTGCTGGGCCCAGAAGGCATCGGTCGCGGTGGGCGCCTGGAACGTGCCGAAGCTCTCGAAGATCCCGTGGAGCGCCTTCGGGGGACCGCCCTCGTAGGGCACGAGCTGATCGTCCGTGCCGTGAATCGCGAAGACGGGCAGGGGCGTCTCGCGCTTGCAGTCCGCCTCCGGAATGCCGAGCGTCCCAGCCACGGGGGCGATGGCGCGGATCGTGTCCCCGAGATCGCAGGCGAGCCGGTGAGACAGGAACGCGCCGTTCGAGAAGCCCATCGCATAGATGCGTGCAGAGTCCACGCAATGCGTCCGGCTCACCTCTGCGAGGAGCTCCTGGATGAACGCGACGTCGTCGACTCTCTCGTCTTTCGCCGTGCCGCAGCACTCGCCGGCATTCCAGCTGTGGTCGATGCCGTTCGGAAAGAGCGCGAGAAAGCCCTCGCCCTGGTCGGAGAAGCGCTCGACCCGGACGACCTCGCGCATCTTCTCGTGGTCGAGGAGCAGCGGATGGAGCACGAGCACGAGGGCCATCGGTCTCGTCGCGACGTACGACGGGGGCGCGTGGAGGATCGCCTCGCGGGGGCGGCCGCCCGACGTGAGCGTGATGGTCGTGTCTCCCGCCACGCCCCGCTTGTCCGTGCACGAGATGGGGGCGACCACCGGCGGAGCCCCGGCGTCCTTCACCGGCTCGGTCGCGGCGCTCGACGTCTCGGCCGGCTCCTCCGGCGACCTCTCTTGGATGGGACCGGCGCACGCGACGATGCCCAGCACGAGAACGAGAAGCGCGCGGCTCATGCGTGCTCACGATCCCTTCGGGTGCTCGGTGAAGAAGCGCAGGATCTCGGCGCCGAGATCGAGGTCGATGGCCGGATGATCGCGATCGGTCAGGCAGCGGAACGGGACCTCGGACTGGAGGAACTCGCCGTCGCCGTCCGCGATCGGCCCCGTGAGGCAGTGGCCGCCGATATAGAGGTTTCCCTGCTCGAAGTCGTGATCCCACATCTCGAACATCACGCGGCCGCCGGCGTCCTTCCACCGACCCCCGCGGAAGCCCGCGCCCTTCGAGATCGACTCCTCGCTCGCGAGCCCGTATGCCTTCAGCACCGCGTCCCGGAGCGGCAGCGCCGTCTTCTCGAAGTCGAGCATGCGGTCCTTCGTGCCGTGCGTGTACATGACCGGGATGGCATGGGCCGGCGGAGGCTGCGGCGTCATCTCCTTGATGATGCGGCCGTCGTAGACCGAGAAGCCATCCGGACCGGCGATCGGCGCGATCGACGCGAGCACGTCGCCATGCGCGTAGAGGAAGCGGAAAGTCATCATCCCGCCTTGCGAGAAGCCGAGCATGTGGATGCGCGCCGGATCGGCGCCGAATCGCTTCATCGTCGCGTCGAAGAAGCCCCAGACCGTCGCGTCGAAGTCGAAGTCGCGCGTCAGCGTGCCGCCCGACGTCCAGCTCGGCGGGCTGCCCGGCGCGGTCGGCTGCACGACGATGAACCCCTTCGGTCCCGCGAGCTGCCGCATGCGCGTGTGGCGATCCTCCATCGGCCCGTCCATCGACCAGCCGGGGACGTCGAGGATCACCCCGCAGCCGCCGCCCGCGCACGACTCGGGGACCTCGACGTCGAACGCCGTCTCGTCCTTGCAAGATACACGTTGATGCCCGGCCCTGGCTTCGGGGGCGCAGCCGTCGTTGAGCGGGCCAGTGACGGGCGCTGGTAACGTCTTCTTCGTGCCTTCGCGCTCCGCTCGCACCGGTGCCTCGACCGGCGCGCCCGCGTCGGAGTCGAAGGCGGCCGCCGCGGCTTCGTCGCCCTTCGACGATGACGAGCACGCGAGCAGCGCGCAGGCGAGGAGCGCGCACCACTTCGACATGCGCTCGACTTTCGCAAGCGATGTGCCGTCGAAAGATTCAACGGAACTTCACGAGATGTCGTCTCACGCTGGATCGTCTCGAGACGATCTGTAACGCCCGAGTGTCAGTCGAGCGGGGCGTTCGCGATCTTCTCGACCGAGCGGGCGAGCATCTCTGTCATCCGTCGGATCTTCGAGCCGCCGTTGTCCGCGATCAGGTTGTCGATCGTGTCGGTGGCCTTGTGGTACCGCGGCATCAAGCTGCCACCGCCGCTCGGATTGGTGAGGCCTTCGAACACCCACACCGCCGGGACGCGCTTCTTCACGAACGAGTACTGATCGGTTCGCGTGGTGTAGGCCGCGAGGTCCTCGTTGATGCGCACGAACGGGCGATCCATCTCGCGGTTCGCTTCCTTCATCAGCGCCGTCGCTCGCTGGGTGTGCGGCGTCTCGTCGGAGAGGAAGGAGAAGCGCGTGTCGTCGAGGGCGCCGACGGCGTCGAGGTTGATCTCCTGGGCGATGCTCGCGAGGGGCGTCGACGCCGGCGGATGCTCGACGAAGTACGCCGAGCCGAGGAGGCCGCGCTCTTCGCCCGTGGTCCAGAGAAAGGCGACCGTGCGATCGAGCGGTTTTCCCGCGAGCTGATTCGCGATCGCGAGGAGCGCGGCGGAGCCGGAGCCGTTGTCGTCCGCGCCGGGAAAGCCGTGACCGAGATGATCGATGTGCGCGGAGAGCATGACGATCTCCGACGCGTGCGCACCACTGCCAGGGCGGAGCGCGAGCAGGTTGCTCGTGTGCTGGCCGGTGCTCGTGGTCCACGGCTGCTCGAAGGTGTCGGGGCCGAGGCCGCCCTGGAGCCTCGCTCGCTTGCATTCGGCGACCACGTAGTTCAGCGCGAGCTGGAGGCCGGGCGACGGCGTCGCGCGCCCGTCGGCCTCGGGGCTCGCGATGACCTTGAGATGCTCGAGCGGGTCGGTCGAGCCGGCGCCCTGGTGGACGGCGCTCTCCGTGACCCGCGGCTCGATCTCGAGCGACGCGACGTCGTCGGGCGCGCCGGAGCACGCGAAGAGGACGAGCGCGAGGCCGAGGCGCCGGAGCACGGCGCTTTTCGTAGTCGTCACCTGGAGTTAGGCCCGTCTCAAGGGCGTCGCACGCGGATCAGCAGCAAAAGCGCGGTCATCCCGAAGAGGACGCAGGCCGCCGCGAGCGAGACGTGGATGGTGATCGCGCTCCCGACGAGGCCGACCGTGATGCCGCTGAACGTCCGGAGCCCGGACGAGGACATGCTGAAGAGGCCGAGGACGCGGCCGCGGATCTCGTTGGGCGCGTTCATCTGCACGATCGTCTGCGTCATGCTGCTGAACGACAGCTCACAGAATCCCGCCGCGAAGAGGAAGCAGAGCGCGACAGGGTAGCTCCGCGTGATCGCGAAGGCGCCGAGCGCGCCGCCCCAGCACATCGCGAGGACGAGCGCGGAGGACGTCTTCGTCTCGAAGAGCCGGCGACCGCTCTCGAGGAGCAGGCCGCCGAGGAGCGCGCCCGCGGCGTCGGCGCCGAGGAGCGCGCTGTACGCGACGCCGGGGTCGGCGTTGCCGAGGTCCGTCGCGAAGCCCGGCATCTGCGCCTGGTAGCTGTTGCCGATGAAGAACGACGCGGCGCCCGCGAGCGTGATGAGGGTGACGAGCACGGGCATCCCGCGGACGTCGCGGATGGTCTGCAGGATGTCGGCGAGGCCCTTCACGGCGCGCTTGGGCGGCGGCGCGTCGCCGCGGAAGTGCCGGCCGTAGGGCGCGCGCACGAGCCAGACGACGAGCGGCAGGTAGAACGCGGCGTTGACGAAGATGCCCTTCGTCGGTCCGAGCGTGCGGAGGAGCAAGCTGCCGACGGCGGGGCCGACGAGCACGCCGAGGTAGCGCGCCGTTGCGTTGATGCGGACCGCGCTCTGGAGGAGCTCCGGCCCCACGATGTCGTAGAGGAGGACCTGGCTCGACGTGTTCCAGAACACGCCCGCCGTGCCGTGGAGGACGAGCAGGATCATCGCCTGCCAGAGCTCGAGGGAGTCGGTGAGGAAGAAGTAGCCCCAGCCGGCGGAGACGCACGCGAACATGACCGCCCCGATCTGGATGAGGCGCCGCGAGTCGAAGCGATCGTTCAGCGCGCCGACCGCGAACGAGAAGAGGAGATAGGGGAGCCAGTGCGAGACGACGGCGAAGCCGCCGAGCGCGGACGAGTGGAACTTCTGGAAGAGGGCCCAGTACGAGATCACGTGCTCGATGTTGTCCGCCATCATCGTCAGCATGAAGGTGCCGACGAAGACCCGAAACGCAGGCTTCCGCAGCGCGGCGAACGCGACCGGCGGAGGCGTGACCGGCGGCGCCGCGGTGCTCACCGCGTCTTCTTTGCTCCACGCGAGCGCCTGACTCAAGCCGTTTCAGTGCTCACCCCGCGACCAGTAGCCACGCATCAGCTCGGTCATCCACGAGGGTTGATGAACGGGGCCGCGCGGTCCGAGCTCGACGACCCATGGCTTCACGTCGAGGACCGGTGTGCCGTCGACCGCGTCGAGGCCTTCGAGATGGAGCCTCGCGCCGTCGACCCGCTTCACCCGGCAGACCGTCGTGCCGATACGATTCGGGCGATTCTTTCCGCGCTGGGCGAGGATGCCGACCTTCGGCCACGCGGGGTTGTTGCGAGGGTGCCTCGCGCCCGCCTCGATCTTCGAGAGCTCGACGCGATCCATGAGGAAGACGACCTCGACGTGCGAGAAGGTGTCGATGCCCGCGAGCGCCTCTACGCCGATCGTCACCTCGATGTGAGCGTCCTCTTGGTCCCAGTCGTCGTCTTCCACCTTGGAGCGCGTGCTTCGCACGACACCGATCGCCTCCAGCTCTGGCGCAACCATGGTCGCGATCTAGGGCCGCGCGTCGGCCCTGGCAAGCTCGGGGCGACATCGCCCAGCTGGCGGGGGCGCGGTGCTCACCGGATCGTCTTTGCTTCACGAGCGCACGGCTCGAGCCGCCTCGGACGCGCCCTCCCGCGTGCCGGAACGGTGTACCCTTCGTCACGATGATGCAGGCGCGGACCGTCGCATGTCCCTCGTGTGGAGCGCCGCTGCGCGGCCGCCTGGATTGATCGGCAGCGCGCGCGCATCATGAAGCTGCGACCTCCGCTCGCCCTGATCGCGACGACCCTCGCCGCATGCGCTGCGGTGACGGGCCTCGGCGACTACGCGATCGTCGACGAAGCCGGTGAGGGGGATGGCGGGCCGCTCACCCGCGATGGCGCCGCGCGTTCCGTGGTCCAGATGCAGTGCACTTCGACCCTCTCGTGCAACAAGGTCTGTTGCCACAGCCTCAGCGAAGCCGATGCGGGCTGCGTCGAGCTCGGTGGTTGCTCGGAGCTCGGAGAGCTGGGACAGAAGGCTGCGTTCACGTGCGACGACCCGAGCGACTGCCTTTCGAACGAAGCGTGCTGTGTGCAGGTGTACACGGTGCCCGTGCCAATTCCTGATGCGGGAGACTTCTCGCTCCCCCTGGGCGCGCGCTGTGCTCCGAAGGGGACATGCAAGGTCGACCTGACCACGCTCGTGGCAGGGGACGCCGGATCTTCGGGCGTCGAGGAGGTCCTGACCTACCTCTCGGCGAGCGAGGCCTGTGATCGGGACGGGCGTTGTGTGTCCGGCGTGTGCACGCCCTTTCCGGACGCGTCGTCGCTCGGCGCGAACTTCGACCTCATGCCGAACCTCCGCCGCTGCAAGTAGCGCGACCGAGTGCCAGCTCAGGCCGCGAACGCGACGACGACCGCGGTCGTGTTGAAGAACGCGTCGACGTCGCGCTCCGTCTTGGCGATCTCGCCGAAGACGCACGTCCCGCCGATGGGCGCCGCGATGCGCTCCCGGATGATGCGCGGCTCCTCCGGAAAGTCGTCGCCGAGGCAAGCGATGCGTCCTGCGCACGGGAAGACGAGCGCGCCAGCGACCTGACTGCCGGCGCGAAGGACGGCGTCCGATGCGGCGTTCGTCGAGGCACGGAGGAGATCCTTGCGGCTCGCGTGCACGAGTCGCACGTGCCGGCCTTCCCCGATCGAGCCCGAGAGCTGCACCGTCCCGTCCGCGTCGAGGCGCCACGGCGCACGAGCCACGAGCTCCGTCGCGGTCGAGGTGTCGGTGAGGGCGAGCTCGTAGTGGTTCGCCAGGTAGACGAGGAGGTCCTTGCGCTCCGCGGGCAGGGTGCCGCCCGCCTTCTTCACGTCCTCGAGCCACACGTCGAGGGCCGGTCTCCCGTCGAGCTCGTAGAGCTTCTGGCCCTCGGCCCGCGTGATCGTGCGTATGGGCCCCACCGCGCGCCAGCCATGCCGGGCGGAGATGCCGACGTGCTTCTTCGTGAAGAGCCCGGCGAGCACGACGTGCCCGTACCGGAGCTCGTCGCGTACGAACACGCGCGGACGGTCCATCGTCATGTCATCGCCCGTGAGCCCGCCCGCGAGCTGCGCCCGGGCGCCGAGGCCCTTGCGAACGGCGGCGACGAGCGCCTCGCCGTCGGTATAGATGCCCGGCGCGAACACGAGGCAGGAGTAGTGGGTGAGGCCGCGCCGCGCGGCCGCGTCGGCCGCCGTCGCGATGTCACGTGCGGCAGGGACGACATCGACGAGCTCGGTGCCCCCGAGCTCGGCCGCGGCGGTCGCGACCTCGAGGTCGTCTCCGCCGAGAAGGATGACCGACACTCCCCGCGAGGCCACCCCGAGGGGACCAAGCACCGCTGCGCCCGAGGTCCCGCCCACGATCGGGAGGTCGCCGGCGACCTCCCGTACGGCGGTGGCCGCGGAATCTGCGTCCGAATAGCTCACGGAGGCGAATACGAGCCCGAGCTTGGGCTTTGTATCTCGAACATCTTCAGCCTTCCATGCGCTCCGCCGCGGCCGCTCTCGCGGACGCAGCAGCGCTCATCCACTCCGAAAGGAACATCCCCGCCCCCATCCCCGTCACTTCGCCCCCGAGACTTCGATGCCGACTATAGCCGTGCGTGTCGAGACCTCGAGCCAGATCCAACGGCCCAGGTCGGTCCGGGTTAAGCCGGAACCTTGACACCCGGGTGCAGGCTTGGAAAAACCGCAAGGATTCACATGACGTGGAAGGACGCATTCTCCCGACGAGGCGCGGCGCTGGGCGGCGTGGCCGCCGTCGCGCTCGTCGCGTCCTTCCACGAAGGCAGCGCTGCCGACGCCAAGGAGCTCGCCCTTTTGCTTGCCACCGAGGCCGGAGGCCTCTCCGTCCGCGAGGCCGACCTCCGCTGGGAGCCCTCCGGTGGCGCGGTCTCCGACTGGCTCTCCGGCCGCTGGCTCCTCTTTCTCGGCAGCACGCAGCCCGACGGCCCGCGCGACGTCTATCGCACGCGCGTGCGGCTCTCGCCCGAGGGCAAGGTCATCGGGATCGGCGCGGTCTACAACCTCACCTCGACCCCCATCGGCGACGATCACGCCCTCGTGGTGAACGGGACGAAGGCGGCGTATGCGACCTGGGCCTACGGCAAGGAGACGAGCGTGACGGCGCTCGACCTCGCGGGCGAGGGCACGCAGGCGACGGCGGTGAAGCTCTCCGACCGCGTGATGACCAAGGTCACGAACATCCAGCAGACCGGCAGCGAGCACGGCATCGCTCGCTTCGACGTGACGTTCGAGACGCCCGCCGACCGCGTGGGCCTCACGCTCACCGAGAATGCGCTCCTCATCGACGTGGCAGACGACCCGAGCGCGACGGCGGCGCAGCGCCATGCCTCGCTCGACCTCACCACCGGTGAGATGACCGACGTCCCCGGCATGCGCGCGGAGGCGGGCAAGCACCTGCCGAAGCAGCTCGTGCACTGGGCCGTCGACACCGTGCGCGCGGTGCCCTGGATCGGCCCGGCGCCGATCGCGTGGCTCGAGGAGAAGACGTTCGCCCTACGCGACGAAGCGCACAAGGCGATGTTCAAGATGAAGAGCGACGACAGCGCGCTCGCGAAGGAGGCGGACGCCCCCATCGTCGCCGCCATCCTCGACACCTCCGAGGCGTCGATGGATCTCGGGCACTGGCCGCCGCCGGCGATCAAGTCGATGTGGAAGACGCCCGAGGCGGGCGAGGGCGAGTGGAAGACGCCGCGGCAGACCTGGGCGAAGAAGATCGCCGAGCAAGCGCCGTCCGCGTTCTACGAGACCTTCGTGCGCGTCGACGAGGAGCGTCCGTATGCGAAGATCCTGCTCGTCGCGATGGACATGCGGCAGCTCGATCTCGGCATGGAAGCGGGGAGCGAGGATCCGAAGCCGCTCACCGGGCCGCCGGGCGTCGGACGCGTGCCGCGCGATCCGAACGTGTATCCGCGCATCGCCGCGTGCTTCAACGGCGGCTTCAAGACGGAGCACGGCAACTACGGCATGATGCTCAACAAGCGCGTGCTCCTGCCGCCGCAGCCGGGCGCCGCGAGCGTCATCCTGACGAAGGATGGTCGTGTGGGCATGGGCTCGTGGGGCTCGAACACGACCATCGGCGGCATCACGGACATCGAGAAAGACGACATCGTGAGCATGCGTCAGAACCTCGATCCCCTCGTCGACAGCGACAAGGTGAACCCGTCGAACCGCGGCCAGTGGGGCTTCGTGCTCCCCGGCACGAGCATGCAGACGGAGCGCACGGGCCTCTGCGTGACGAACGCGGGCCATCTCATCTACGCCTGGGGCGAGGAGACGAGCGCGACGAGCCTCGGCAAGGCGATGAAGGCGGCGGGGTGCGTCTACGGCATGCACCTCGACATGAACCCGCACCACACGGGCTTCATGTACACGACCATCAACGCGTTCAAGGGCAAGGACTACAAGTCCGAGCTCCTCACGTCGAAGATGGGGATCGATACGGATCGCTACCTCCTCTACGCACCCAAGGACTTCTTCTTCATGACGGTGCACGATCCGAAGCCTCCGGCGCTCGAGGGCGTGACGTGGGAGGCGGATCCTGGCACGCAGCCGGCCCCGTCGTTCATGCCGGGGCTCTGGCGCGGTCTGCACGGAACGACGCAGATCCTCGACATCGAGCCGGCCCGCGCCAGCTTCCGCATACGCGCGGGCACCAAGGACGGGGCCTCCGCGGAGCGCGGCGACTCGCCGAAGAAGAAGAAGCACTCGGACGACGAGGAGACCCCGAAGAAGAAGGAGCTCCCGCCGGGCACCGAGCTGTCGACGGACGACGCGCACCGCGTGCTCTTCGCGCTCACGCTCGGCATCTCGAAGGACGGCGCCGGGCTCGCGGCGGACGGGCAGGTGATCGCGAAGCCGCGCTCGGACGAGAAGAGCGCGATGCTCTCGGTCAGCGAGGACGGGGCGATCGCGATCGCGTCCACGAAGGACTTCACGTTGCCGTCGAAGGGCGACGCGGTGGAGCTGCCGCTCGTGATGGATGACGGCAAGGCGGTCGGCTCGCACGACGTGCAGGTCGCGCTCGGCGTCACGCCCGCGGGACGCGTGCTCGTCGCGCGCGGCGGCGATGTGGTGGCGGCGCTGAAGCTCGCGGGCGTCACGCGCGCGGTCTCGCTGAACCGCGGGGCGGGGGAGCACGGCAAGATGTTCCGCGCCGGGACCGACACCCCGCCACGCTCGCACTACGAGGACTCCACGCTCTACGCGATGGGCAAGCCGCTCCTGCCACGCGGCTTCAAGTTCGAGCCTTCGAGCCCGGTCGAGGCCGAGAAGCCGAAGAAGAAGTAGCGCTGCTCGGCGGGAAGACGGGGCCGCTCGGCGCGCGCCGGTGGCCGAGCGTGCTCAGTCGTCGTTCGGCTTCGTCGCCGGCGGCGGATCGCTCTCGCTCGGCGCGTCTTCTGCGGGCTGCGACGGCGGCTGCGTGTTCGCGGCCGGGTGCGCTTCGCCGTGGACGTCGCTCGTGCCTTCGTCCGCGTCGACGTTCGGCGCGTTGTAGCGCGGCGGCTCGCCCGGCTTCGAGTAATCGATCCAGAACGACGACGTGTCGCGAACGTCCATGTGGACGAACGTGCTGTTCGGGTAATAGCCGCAGCCCGTGTTCTTCAGCGTGCGGCAAAAGTCGCGGACCTGCTCGTTCGGCACGCCGGCGATCCGGAAGTCGACCGCCTTGCCGTGGTTGTGGTTCGAGTGCGGCGTGTACTGCGTCGGGGTGTAGGGGCGGAAGCCGCTCACGACCTCGATCTTGCGGCTGCCGAAGTGGTTCGAGACGACGCCGAGGAGCGAGATGAGGCGAGCGTCGATCGGGTGCGAAGCGCCGCCCGGGAAGCGGAGCATCTTCTCCATCGCCTTCGACGTGGACGCCGAGATCTTGCCGCTGTTGTGGTCGGTGAGGCGGAGATCGGCCTCCTCGCTCGTGCCGAAGCGCTTGATGTGGATGACGCCCGGCGTCTTCGCCTTCTCGGAGTCCTTGTCCTTCTTGGCGTCTTTCTCGTCCCTGCCCGCGACCTTCGACTTCGCGTCGTGATCCTTCGCGGCGTCCTTGGCACTCGCGCCGAGATCCTTCTTGGCGTCGGCCGGCTTGTCGTCCTTCTTCGGCGCTTCCGCCTTCGGGATCGTGAGCGTGTCGCCGATCTTGAGGTGCTTGGCGTCCTTGATGTGGTTCGCCTCCATGATCGACTTCACGGTCACGTGGTACCGGTTCGCGATCGCCTGCAGCGTGTGGCCCTTGCCGATCACGTGCTGGACGTCCGCGCTGGCGGCCGTGGAGAAGAGGAGACCTGCGCCGAGTACTGCGAAGAAGGAGGGGCCGATTCGCATCTGGGTCGCCCTCTCTACTCGAGAATCCTGGCAGCACAAGCCTGATATCCGACTTTGTACGACCACTGCAGAAGGGTGTGCAGATCCGGCGACAAAAGCCGCGTGGGGGCCTACGCCCGGGGATCGGGTGACCGTGCCCACAGCATTCGATCCTGATCCAAGAGGACATGGCTCCCTGTTGCCTCACGGTGTGGTCAATGTCTGACCATGCAATGAAAAGTGTGCTGAGGTAGGAGAATGTCGCCTGCAGCCAAGAGCCACGCTTAACGTCGAGATATCCAGGCATTGGCTGGATCGCGCGGGACCGGGGAGCGGGCGTTCACTTCCGTGCACGGCACTTTTTTCCATCCGGAACGGACGGCCCAAGAAGTGAATGTGGGTGGCTGTCGGTAGTTGGAGCCACAACCAATTTGCGTCTCAACGGGGAAACGCGTTGCACACCCCATGGTGCGCAGCTACCCCACCGGTCCTTGAAGACGCCCACATGGGTGTCGGTCTGCGTTTCTGGAGGAGAGTCTGATGAACCGTTACCTCGCCGCCTCTGCTGCTTTCGCCTTCCTCTCGACCGTCATCGTGGCGGCCTCTGGCTGCTCCGCTCCGGCGGATGAGGATCTCCAGAGCGCGGAAGGCGCGGCGACGCCCGCGAACCCCTCCGGCAACTACGCCCTGGGCGAGACCTGCTCGCGCTTGTTCAAGCGCCACGAGGTCGTTCACGACCTCGACCTCGAGGTCGGCACCATCCGCTGGGCCTGCGGCGACGTCCCGGGCGTCACGGATCCGGACCTCGGCCAGGAGTACTGCGAGTACAAGGCGGTCCAGAACGGCAAGATCGTCGCGAAGCCCTCGGACATCGTCTCTGGCGGCGGCAAGGTCTCCTGCGTGTTCACGGGCGTCTTCACCGACGCGAACAGCGGCGTCCCCGCGAAGCTCCAGGCGGCGCTCGCCAAGCCGGAGAACCTCGGCGCGGCGGCGGCCACCACGAACATCGTTCAGATGCGCGGCGCGTTCAACTCGCGCGGCGCGGCCACGCAGCTCCTCGCGGACTGCTCGCGCGACCCCGGCGCCACCACGCTCCTCACCCGCCAGAAGACGGCGGCGTGCGTCCTCGGCGTTCAGGCCGGCGGCCCCAACGCGGCGCAGCTCGCCACGCTCTGCAAGGGCAACCTCAACGACGCGGCGACCTGGACGCAGATCGAAGCGCTCGGCGTGAAGGTCAAGGCGCTGGGCCAGGAAGGCTACGAGCCGCAGCAGGACATCGCGAGCTGCATGCAGGTCACGTCCGCGGGCGTTCCCTGGCGTAACTCGGACCCGATGATCTGCTCGCGTACGTCGCGCGCGGCCCGCGAGTGCTCCTGCAAGTTCGGCGTGGTTCCGCGCGAGCTCGACACGTTCACCTTCACGGGCTGGGTCGACGATCACATCCCGTCCTCCTGCCGCATGGCGAAGGTCGACGGCGCGGACTACCCGGGCCTCGTGATCTGCGACGTTCCGGACGCGCAGCTCTCGGACCTCCCGCTGAACCCGCTGTGGAACCGTTCGCTCCAGAACTTCTGCCATGACGCGTTCGGTAAGGACCTCGTCATGAAGCTCCCGCTCCGCGCGCTCCAGGCGGCGGGGACCTGCCAGACCTCCGCTCCGTTCTGCTCGGAGTACATGGCGGGCACGCACACGGACGAGGGCGGCGACGGCGAGCCGACCACGACCGAGCCGACGACGAACGGTCGCACGGACGGCGCACCGCCGGCCCCGGTCGATCCGAACGGTTCGACGCACTGAGCTCTTGAAGCCACGATGCGGGTGGGGGAATCCCACCCGCAATCGTTTTGAGACGAGCCCTTCTTAGACTTCGGACTACGGGAAACGCGTCATGAAGAAGATCCCGAGCATCTCCCCGGTCCTCGGGGTCGTTTCTTTGAGCCTCGGCCTCACCGCGGTCGGCGTCCTCGCCGCCGGTTGCTCGGCCAGTGCGGACGACGTCGACCGCTCGGAGTCCGCCGTTCATGCCCCGCCGCTCGACGAGGCGAAGGAGCTCGACTCGATCCTCGGCGACGACCGCGTCGCGCGCTACCTCCACGCGAACCCCAGGGGCATCCCAGGCCGCTTCGGGCAGGTGGAAGAGGCCTACGGGATCGGCAGCAAGTGCAACCGCACCGACTCGCACGAGATCTGGACGGTCGAGGAGAAGGACACGCGCATCACGGGCGCGCAGGTCGAGATGCCCGACCTCATGCCGCGCGTCGTGGTCGGCGGCTGCCAGCAGACGCTCGGCAACTTCCGCGACACCTTCGAGCTCACCGTGGCGATGGTCAGCTCGAACGTGCCGACCGACATCAACGACGCCATCCCCGACATCCCCGTCGAGTTCATGGCGCTCGACAACACGACCGGCCTCTTCAACTTCTACGTCCTCGAGCCCACGCCGGGCTCGGACAACGGCACGGTCGCGCGCTTCGTTCGCCTCGCCGACGGCACCGTCCAGAAGTGGACGAAGATCCCGGGCAAGGCGGCCACGAAGGAAGACTTCCCGCAGGGCAAGTGCTTCAACTGCCACGTTCACGGCGGTCCCGTGATGAACGAGCTCACGGAGCCGTGGACCAACTGGGTCAGCCAGCACCACGAGCTCTCGCGCCCGATGACCGGCTACACCCATGCGCTCGTCAGCGAGTCGCGTCCCTTCCCGGGCGACACGCACACGCGCTCGACCCTCGCGCAGGACCTCGAGCGCGTGACCCGCGCGTCGATCGCGATGTGGGTCGAGGGCATCCCGGGCGTTCCTGGCTCCGGCATCGGCCAGCAGACGCTCGACGGCAAGCAGCCGGGCGGCGTCTCGAAGCTCCTCCGGTCGGTCTTCTGCGAGTCCGAGGTCAACTACGCCTCGGTCCTCCACCCGGACGCCGTGCCGACGCCGCTCTTCCTCGATCAGAGCATCGCCGATCTCGCTGGCCTCCAGCCCGCGGTGGCGCCCTTCAGCGGCGCCGACTGGACGCTCCTCCCGGTGCGCTCCGAGACCGATCAGCGCATCGAGAAGTTCTTGATCAAGCGCGGCATCCTCAAGCTCGACACCGTCAATGCCGCCCGCGTGTTCGACGACATGCACGACATCTTCTCCGCCAAGCGCTGCGCGCTCCACGAGGACGCGACCGCCCGTCTCGCGCCCGGCGTCACGCCGGACACGGCGGTTCGTGAGTCGATCCTCGCCTCGCTCGACAAGGACGACGCCGACCGCAAGGCGGGCAAGCCCTCGACGACGACGGCGCCGCAGCGGGCGTACATCCGCGCGCTCCTCAGCAGCACGATCACCTCGGAGGACCGCGACTCCGCCGAGGCTGCGTACATCTCGGACGTCACCGCCCGCTTCCAGGCCGAGGCGACGAAGCTCGAGTCCGCGACCGGCCTCGCCGAGCTCTCGAAGCGGTGGACCGACCGCCAGGCGGCGGCCCGCGCGATGTTCCCGAAGCCGGAGAACATGCTCCCGCTGACGCACCCGCCGCCCGCTGTCGTTGCAGACAACGGCGGCTCCACACACTGACGGATTTCGCCGCAAGATCAGGCCCCGGTGAGGCGCAAAAAAAGCGCCGACCCTGACAGATTTCACCTGGACACTGTCCGACCAAAGACTAGAGAGACGCACATGTCGACCTTCCTCCGCTCCTCCCTCTTCCTCGCCTTCGCCGCGATGAACTTCGCCTGCAGCGACTCGACCGAGTCGGCTTCGAAGGATGATGGCGAGTCTGCGGAGAACGCGGCGACGGGCACCGTCGACGGCACGCCGGGCAGCATGGTGGGCGGCCACAACATGACGCTCTTCGGCGACGCCAACAAGCTCTATCTCTCGCACATCCCGCTGTACCAGAACCCGCACGGCAAGCAGGTCATCGTCGAGGTCGGCATCACGGCCGGCGTCCCGGTGGACGGCCTCGCGCAGTTCAACACGAACAACTTCACGGTCGCGCCGTCGGCGTCGATGTCCCTCTACGACTTCGCGTCGGGCAACATCACGGCGCTCAAGGGCACCATCTTCTTCGGCAATCTCGAGTCGGGCGGCCGCCCGGTCTACCGCAACGTCCAGTTCGCGGTGAAGAAGGTGATCTTCCAGAAGACGCTCTCCTCGACCACGCCGCCGAGCTCGGCGCTCCAGTACATCGCGATGGGCACGCCCGAGAACGCGTACCTCGTGCACGTCATCGACAAGGCGCCGAGCTTCGACCAGGTCGTCAGCGTCAAGCTCCCGGCGAACAGCAGCCTCACGGCGGAGGCCCTCGACAAGGGCACCCTCGTCACGGTCAACGGCGGCGTGAACGGCATCCGCACGCGGCTCTCGGCGAACCTCACGGTCCAGGCACAGCCCGAGATCGTCGTCGCGCCGGCCTCGGCGCCCACGCAGAAGGCGGAAGGGACGCTCCTCGAGGGCAACCCGATCTGGCGCAAGACCGGCGGCGTCGACACGAACGGCCCGGACGTGATCTTCATCCCGCCGAGCAACAACGTCACCGTGCTCAAGGAGCTCGGCTGCCTCCCCGGCCCCGACTTCTACGGCCAGTGCCCGGCCGTCAGCGTCACGCACTGACCTGACGTCTCGATAGCGACAAGACTTTGCAAAACGCGTCGACGAATCCTCGTCGGCGCGTTTTGCTTTTGTCCGCGCCATGAACCTCAACGAGCACCTCGAACGCGCGCGCTCGCTCGCCCGGCGCAAGGGGCATGGACGCGTCACGGCGGTGCACATGCTGCTGTCGCTCTCGAACGTCGCCGAGGTGCAGCAGCGCATGGCGGACGCGGGCTATAGCCTCGCGCGCCTCGATCGCCTGATGCGTGACGCGCTCGCGGCGGAGCCGGAGGGGCGTGGCTATCGCGATGCGCCCGAGCCGATCATCGATGGCGCGCTCGAGCCGGTGCTCGCGGCGTACGTCACGGAGCTCGCCGTGTTCGACACGCTCATCGCGCCGTTCGCGCCCGAGCTCGCGTTCGACGAGACACCGCTCCGGCGCTTCTGGGAAGAGACGGCGGGGGCCACGTCGGCGAGCGGGCATCGCCGCGGGCTCGTCGAGCACGCGCTCTACGTGCTCGCGCGGCGCGCGACGGACGACGGACGCTTCGCCGGAGCGCTCGCGACCCTGGGCGTGGACCGACGTGATTTCCGGCACCGCATCGCGGAGCGCATCGCGGCCGTGACCCAGTCGGCGCCGGTTGGCTCGTACCTCGACCTGCGGTACCGCGCGATCGCCCACGCGAACGCCACGATGCGCGACGTGCTGGGCACGGAGGCCCTCGTCGTGGATCTCTTGCGCGCCGCGCCCGCACGGCGCGCGCTCGAAGCGGTCGGCCTCTCGGCCCACGCGCTCCTCTTCAGCTACGTGCACGGAGCGGTGGAGGCGCCCATCCCCATCCTTGCGGGCCCCGCGGACGTCGTGTTCTACGGCGACGATTTCACGCCCACGGAGACGCTGGCGGGGGTGCTGACGAAATACTTCGGCCAGCCTCCCGCCTCCGCCTTCGGCATGGCGCAGACGGTCCGGCAGGACGGCCACGGCTTCCTCCGCGTCCCCGACGGTCGCCCCGCCGGCAACACGGTCGCGGTCGCCCGCGCCGAGCTCGCGGGGCAGGGGATGCCGCTGCGCATCGAGCTTCGGCCGCCGGCCCGCTGAGCCACTTCGGCGGCGACGTCGAACGCACGACGCACGGCTCAGCGCCGATACCGCAGGATCCGACCACGGCCGGCTTCGCCGACGTAGAGCTCGGTGTCCGTCACCAGCAGCCCCCACGGGTGATCGAGCCCGCTCACGACGACCGAAGGCGTCGTTTCACCCGGCCCGAGCTCCATGATCGTTCCCTGCTGGAAGTTGGTCCACCAAGCGCTGCCGCGCGCAGCGACGAGCGCCTTGGGCGACTGCGACTCGATCGTGGTGGGAGTGCTCGTGGTGCGACTTCCGAACGATACGGAGCTCTCGGTCGCCCAGTAGACGCGCGTGGCGTCGGATGCGATCGCCACCACTTCGGGGGTCGTCGGGACGGGCGCGATCGTGTTCGGTGCACACTCGGCGGTCGCGAGGCACGTCTGAATCGTCCCGTTGGCGGCGAAGAAGATCCGGTTTGGCTCGATCGCATCCACCCAGATCGCCGAGGCGATGGATGGGTGGACGATGACGCCCGCATCGACGCCGCAGGAACCCCGCCGGATGCCGGCCGTGCTCACGGTCAACAGATCCGAGCCGATGATGCGGAGGCGTGAGATCACGCCGATGGGACAGGTCGAGCCCGTCGGTAGCACGCGATAGATCGAGCCGTCGTCGCTGCGGATATACACGTTGTCTGTCCCGGCGCACTCCGCGATGGTCGTCGACGTGTTGACGACCTCGATCCCCGGAGCGCCGCCATCCAGACCGAGCCGCCGGACCCCGCCCTCTGCTCCCCGGCGAATCCACAGCAAGGTGCCCTGCCTGATCGGGGCCAGATACGTGACGGCCTCTTGACCTTCCGCGATGACCTCGCAGCCAGCGTCGGACTCGCACGCCGACCCGCTGAACGCGTCGGGCGCGTCGGCGGCGGCCTCGAAGAGACCGCCATCGTCGCCCGTCGCGGCCTCTGTGGGGCCGGGCGCCCCGTCCGACGCGGCCCGTGCCTGGTCTGCGCCTACCGAGAACGCATCCCAATCGACAGCAAGCGTGCAGGCCGCCAGCGATGCGAAGAGGGCAAAGACGACGACCGACCCGCGCGCCACGCGCCGAGTCTATACCTCTACCGGCTGCGGCTCGGATGCCACGATGCCCCAACCTACATTCGCGGACAGCGTCGAGCGCCGGCGCTTGGAATGCCCCTCCGGATAGAGCTTCGCGCCGTACCTGTGGGCGGTGGACCGCAACAAAGAGAGGAACGGTCGCCGAGTTTTTGACGCCGGGTCGCGCGGCCTGTCACACTTTGTGCCGAAGCATATGCTCGGCGAAGGCAAAAACCTGGTCGGCGTGGATATCGGGGCGAGCGCGGTGAAGGTCGTGCAGCTCAAGGAATCGCGCAAGAAGTTGCAGGTGGTGCGCTACGGGTTCGCGCCCTTGCCACCGCAGGCCATCATCGACGGGCACGTCATGAACTCGGGGGCGGTCGTCGAATCGCTGCTGAAGATCTTTCATGACCAGAAGATCACGCAGAAGGACGTGGCCATCGGCGTCTACGGCCAGTCCGTCATCGTGCGCAAGATCACCGTGCCGATGATGACCAACGAGGAGCTCGAGGAGCAAATCGGCTGGGAAGCGGAGCAGCACATCCCCTTCGACATCAAGGTCATGTCGATCGACTACGAGGTCCTCCGCCGGCGGCCAGAGGCCGCCCAGATGGACCTCCTCCTCGTGGCGGCGAAGAAGGACGAGATCAACGACTACGCCGCGATCGTCCGCGAGGCGAAGCTGAAGCCCGTCATCGTCGACATCAACGCGTTCACGATCCAGAACATCTTCGAGTACCAGCACGGGCTCCCGGAAGAGGGGACGATCGCCCTCCTCAACGTCGGAGCCGCGGTCTCGTCGCTGAACATCGTCTCGCGCGGCGTATCGGCGTTCACTCGCGAGATCACGAACGCCGGCAACTCGATCACCGAAGAGATCCAGAAGCAGTGCAACGTGCCGTTCGAGCAGGCCGAGGCCTACAAGTGCGGCGGCGGCCCGACGGACATCGTCCCGCAGGAAGTGCACCAGATCATCCAGTCCGCGTGCGACGGTCTCGCCGGCGAGATCCAGCGCTCGCTCGACTTTTACCTCGCCACCTCCGGTGAGAGCGAGATCAGCCGCATCTACGTGTCGGGCGGGAGCGCGTACCTCGCGCCGCTCTGCCAGTCGATCGAGAAGCGCGCCCACGTTCCGGTGCAGGTCTTCGACCCGATGTCTACGCTTGGTGTTGATCCGAAGTACGTGAACGAGCAGGAGATGCGCGTCCGCGCCGCCCAGCTCGTCGTCGCACTGGGCCTTTCGCTCCGTTGCGACAAGGAGCGCCGCTCATGATTCGCATCAACCTACTGCCGCAGAAGAAACAGATCCGGCGGCGCGGCGAGGCGGCCGGTCCAGACCTCGGCGCTGGCGGCGAGGGCGAGAGCCAGGTGTGGCTGGCGTTCGTGCTCGGCGCGGTGCTCCTCGAGGTCATCGTGCTGCTGTTCATCTACAAGCAGAAGCAAGACCAGCTGACGCAGGTGAAGAAGCACAACACCGAGCTGTCGGGGAACATCGACAACATCAAGCGCGAGATCTCCCAGCACGCGGCGATCAAGACCCAGCTGAAGGAGCTGCGCGATCGCGAAGAGGCGATCCAGAAGCTGCAGGGCGCGCGCACCGGTCCCACCGCGACGATGCTCGAGCTCTCGCACATCCTCACGCCGGGCCGCGGCCCCTCCGTCGACCGCGACAAGCTCGAGCAGCTGAAGCGCGACAACCCGAGCTCCGTGCCGAACCCCGGCTGGGACCCGCGCCGCCTCTGGCTCTCCGGCTTCCGCGAGGAGAATCGCTCGGTGAAGCTCTCCGGCTACGCGCGTGACGGCGAGGACGTCTCCGAGTTCCTCCGCCGACTCTCCCTCAGCGACTACTTCTACGAAGTGCGGCTGCTCCCGGCGAGCAAGGCGATCGACAGCGTGACGAAGCTCGAGCTCGTGAAGTTCGAGATGAGCGCGAAGGTGAAGTACTGATGGCTCTCTCTCTCAATCGCCTCCCGATCGCGGGCAAGATCGGCGTCGGCGCGATGCTCTGCGCGCTCCTCGGCGTGGCGTACTACGTCATGCTCCACACGGACCTCGCGGCTCAGACCGACCGCGAGCGCTCGCGCACCGGCGAGCTCGAGACCGAGCTCTCCAAGACGAAGCAGTCGCAGGCCAGCTACTTCGCGGACCGCGACGAGCTCGCGATGCGCCAGCAGAAGCAGCGCGAGTGGAACAAGATCCTTCCGACCGACACGGAAGCGGCCACGTTCCTCTCCGCGATCCAGACCGTCTCGAACATCAGCGGCATCGACCTGAAGGCATGGTCTCCCATGGAGGAGGTCCCCCAGACCTTCTACGCGAAGGTCCCGATGCGTCTGCAGATCACCGGCCGCTTCCACCAGATCGCGAAGTTCGCGTACGAGGTCGGCCGCCAGGACCGCATCATCAACATGGAGAACCTCGAGCTCAGCGATCCGAAGATCGAAGGGGAGGACGTCGTGATGAAAGCAACGTGCCTCGCGACGACCTTCCACTTGCTCAAGGCCTCAGCGCCGGCGGATAAAAAGTGAAAGCGACCACCATCCTTTTCCTGGGCGCGGCGCTGGCGGGAGGCTTTCTCCTCGCGTGCGGCACCGACGTGGCGCAGCCGGCTGCGAAGCCGGCCGCGTCGGCGAAACCGGCGGCGGCCGCGGCCGCGGCCGCCGGCGACGGTGGCGTGATGACCGCACCGAAGATGGAGTTCTCCGAGAACGACTTCGCCGAGAGCGATCGCAACCGCGACCCCTTCCGCACGTACATGAACGTGCTCGCGCCGGATCAGAAGAAGATCCCGACCAAGAGCCAGCGTGAGGTCGTCCTCTCGCAGTACTCGCTCGACGAGCTGAAGCTCGTGGCGATTGTCATGGGAGGCGAGTACCCCCGCGCCATGGTCGTCGACCCTGGCGGCAAGGGCTGGGTCATCAAGCGCGGCGACTGGGTCGGCCGCCCCGAGGTCGTGCACGTCGGCGGCGCGAACGGCGCGGACTACTCGCTCAACTGGCGCGTCGACAAGGTCCGCGACGGCGAGCTCGTCTTCATCCGCGAAGACCCGGCCCAGCCCGGGATCCCGCCCGCCTCGCGCGTCATCGCGCTCCGTCCGGACAACGAGAACACGCGCGAAAAGCTCTGAGCCGTCCGCGCGGCGGGCCTCAGTTGCAGGGCGTGGTGGTGCCCTCGAAGCCACGCTCGGTGCACGCCCACATCATCCCGTCGCCGGCGCACACGGAGCCGCCGCACGTGCGACGTACGGCGTCGCCGTTCGCATCGAAGCCGTCGCAGACGCACTCGTCGCGCGGCGGCGGAGGGGGCGCGTCCACGGGCGCGTCCACGCACGGGTCGTTCGTGCTCTCGAAGCCGCGCTCGGTGCACGCCCACATCATCCCGTCGCCGGCGCAGACGCTCCCGCCACAGTCGCGCTCGACGGGCTGGTTGTCGCGATCGAAGCCCTGGCAGGGGCCGCATGCCGGACGGCCGCCACCCCTGCACAACCCGAGGAGGAGCGGGAAGGGGCCGAGCTCCTCCGTCGAGATCTCGGCGCCGATCTGCTTGGTGGTGCTGATCTCGAGGTCCTTGCCGCGCCGGGTCTTCGTGTTGCCGCTCGCGTCGAGGAGGCCCACCTGGATGCCCGCCTTGAGCTTCACCCCCACGTCCAGCTTGCCGCAGGCGAGGTCGGCGTGCGGGATGACATCGACCCCCACCGTCCCGCCGATCACCTTGTACAGGATGATGCCGACCTCGAACTGCATCGAGAGCTCGACCTTGGCCTTCTCCCCCGCGCGCGAGGTCAGGCTGAGCATGTTCGTGCGCGTCCCGATCTCTCCGTTGACGCGGGCGTCGACGTCGAGCGCGATCTCGAATCCGACGCTCCCGGTGACCTTGTAGAGCACCGGCACCCCGCCGATCATGATCCAGGAGTCCTTGCCGTCGAAGCTCTGGGAGCACTTCAGCTTCAAGCCGCGCTTGATCTCACGGTCGAAGGCGATGGCGAGCTCGGGCTTCTTGAGCTCCCCGTCCTCGTAACGAGCCCCCGCGATCTTGACCTTCACGTCCTGGCCGAGCTGGATGCCTCCCTCGCAATCGAAGCTCCCGATCCCGAAGCCGGAGACGAGATCGCGCGTGAAGTCGAGGTTGAAGAAGTCCGCGCTGAGGGCCGGCTTCAGGTTCAGCGTGTAGCTGGCGCCCTGCCCGCGGCACATCGGATCGGTGTTGATGTACTTGATGGGCTGCGTCTGCCGCGCCTCGACGGACTCGTCGGCGCGCTTGAAGACGACCTGCAGCGACTGATCCTGGAAGATCCGGACCCGCTCCCACACGCTCTTGTCCGCGTGATCCTGGCAGACGGTGACGATGTTGTCGGTCGGCGAGAACATGACCGCGTCTGCTTGCTCCTCGAGGTAGAGCGCCGCCTTGGTCTGGGTGCCCGCCTCGTCCTCGAGATGGGACGACGAGCTCTTCTTCACGTCGTCCGCCACGGGGGGCGCGCAGGCGTACATCGAGAACAGGGAGCACAGGAGGAGGGGGAACGCGGCTTTTCTCTGCATGGTTGTCCTCGGTTCTGCACCACGGATGCCGCGCGCGGTCGCGAGGCGAAGGCGGATTTCTGCGAGAAAACGCGTCATCCGCGCGCACCGAGATCCAGGCCCAGCCGCGATCCCTGAGGCGCGACCCGTCTAGGTATGTCGGGGTGCGCGGAGCCAGTCCGCGAGCGATCGCTCGGGCCCGTGCGTGCGGAGGTCCGCCGCGATCGCCTCGCCATTGCCCCACACGACGTCACGGTGCTTCGCATACTCCATGACGATCGCGCAGTGGAGGCCGGCGTCGCGCTCGGCATAGAAGCCGTAGGTGCGGCATGCGACGGGGCGGACCTCGTAGACGGTGCAGGCGCCGTCCTCGAGGAGCGGGCAGGTCACGGGCGCGGGCCCGACCGGCGCGAGCAGCTTCGCGCGCTGCTCGTCACGGAGCCGCGGCTCGAGGCGCCTCCATTCTTCCTCGGTGACCACTGGAAGGTGAGGAAGGGATCGGCAACACGGGTCGCAGCCTCGCGCGCACGGCCAGCCGGGATGTTCTGCGCGAATGGACCTACATCGGTCGTCGATCCGCGAATCCAGCACGCTCAGGGAAATACGGGGGCTCACGCGCGAAACGGGGAGGGGGGCGGGGGCGGGGGCAAAGCCCCGGACGAAGAAAGACTGCCACAAATTGGGTAGTTCCGAATCCCGCGTGCGACTGTCGGATCGCGGAGTAGCCATGCGGAACTTGGGCTCGATTCACAAGCGCCTTTTGCAGCTCATTGGAGCTCAGGCGATCGTCCTTACGGCCTCGCTGGCCTGGGCGGATGCGACGCCGAATCATGTGCACGATGTGAAGGTCCGAGCGACCGACACGGCGACCGGCGCAGCTGAAATCGAGGTCGTGGGGACGACCTCGCCGATCTACAACCTCCGCGTCGAGAGCAACGGGCGTCGTCTCGTCGTCGACATCAGCGACGCGGACGTGCAGGGCGTGAAGGAGGCGATCACCACCGCGACCGGGGTCGTGGGCGGGATCATGACCCAGTCCTTCACGACCGAGGTGGGGAAGATGACCCGCCTCAGCATCAGCCTCACGAAGCCGGTCCTCTACCGCGTGAAAGCGGAAGGCTCGACGCTCAGGATGATCCTCACCCCGTCGGCCAACACCGCCGCGGCCACCGGTGGGATCAAGGAGAGCGACGGCCAGAGCGGGGGCGGGCCCGAGCTCGTCGACGTGAAGTACGAGGTCGCGAAGCCGGGCTGCAAGGCGGCCTGCGAGAAGGTCGTCATCTCGGCGACGGAGATCGCGGGCTACTCGCTCTCGACCGCGCCGAACGGCCGGGCGCGCCTCGAGCTGAAGAAGATGCACCTCCCGAAGCTGCTCGCGAAGACGCTCGACGTCGCCGCGGGCAAGGGCATCATCAAGAGCGTCACGACGGGCTACGACGACAAGACCGACCTCACCTACGTCGAGATCGACCGCGACGGCGCCATGGGCCAGGGGTCGATCGCGGTCGACGGCAAGGACATCGTCTGGTCGTTCGATGCGCCCCGAGAGGCGAACACGACCATCACCGGCAGCAAGCAGGCGATCCGCAAGTCGGTGACGGTCGCCCGCGAGCGCACGGACGAGGGTGGGCCGAAGATCGAGACCTCCATCAACGGCGACGAACCGAAGATCGAGATCAAGGAGGGCAGCGAGGCGGCCGGTTTCACCGCGACGCTCAACGCCCAGGCGCGCGGCTACAACGGCCGTCGCATCGACCTCGACCTCAAGGACGCCGATATCCACAACATCCTCCGCCTCCTCGCGGACGTCGGGCGCGTGAACATCGTCACCGCCGACGACGTGAGCGGCAACGTGACGATCCGCATGCGGAACGTCCCGTGGGATCAGGCGCTCGACGTCGTGCTCCAGGCGAAGGGCCTCGGCATGGTCCGCGCCGGCAACCTCATTCGCGTCGCCCCGCTCGCCACGCTGCAGAAGGAGCGCGAGCTCCGCCTCGCGGCCGCGAAGCAGGAGTACGAGCTCACCCCGCTCGAGACGCGCCTCATCCCGGTCAGCTATGCGCAGGCCGACGAGCTCCAGGCGCGCGCCCGTGACCTTCTCTCTCCGCGCGGATCGATCGCCGTCGACGAGCGCACCAACGTGCTCATCGCACGCGACATCTCGGGCAACCTGAACAACATCGAGGAGCTCGTTCGCTCTCTCGATACGCAGACCCCGCAGGTGCTCGTCGAGGCGCGCATCGTCGAAGCGACGAGCCGCTACCTCCGCGACATCGGTATCCAGTGGGGTGGCGATGTCACCTTCACCGAGGCGACGGGCAACCCGACCGGCCTCGCGTTCCCCTCGAGCGTCACGACCTCCGGCGGCGCCTACGACAACCAGACCAACTCGCGCGGTCTCTCGCCCTTCCAGGCGAACGTCCCGCAGCCGAACTTCGCGGTCAACCTTCCCGCCGCGACCGGTACCGGACAGGGCGGTGCGATCGGCTTCTCGCTCGGCTCGATCGACAAGAACCTCAACATCGGTCTCCGCCTCTCCGCGGCCGAGGCCAGCGGTCTTCTCCGCATCGTCTCGAGCCCGCGCATCCTGACCCTCGACAACCGCGACGCCCGCATCAGCCAGGGCACGCTCATTCCGTTCTCGCAGATCTCCGCGCAGGGCGTTCAGACGACCTTCCAGGAAGCGAAGCTGCAGCTGCTCGTGAAGCCGCACGTCACCGCCGACGGGTCCGTCGCGATGCACGTGAAGATCAACCGAGACGAGCCCGACTTCAACCAGACCTCGGCCCGTGGCGATCCGACGATCCTCAAGCGTGAAGCGGAGACCGACCTCCTCGTGATGGACGGTCACACCGCGGTCATCGGCGGCATCTTCACGCGCAACACCGGCCGCAACCTGGATCAGGTGCCGTTCTTCGGCGACATCCCGATCCTCGGCATCCTCTTCCAGCGCCGTCGCGCGAGCGATACGCGCAACGAGCTCGTGATCTTCATCACGCCGCGCATCGTGAACCGCGCGGAAGCGCTCGGTCGCTGAAGCCGCGCGTCGCCTACCTCGGCATCGCGTAGAAATGAGCGCTGACCCTCTCGGGGGTCAGCGCTTTTTCGTAGATGGCGACCTCGGCGATGCGTCCGAGCCAAAAACAGTTGTTTGCGAGGCCGAGGGAGCGCCGGCCAGATCGGAGCGTGAAGGGGACGAGGAGGCTGGCGCGCCCCACGCCTCTCACAGCCCGCCGACCCCTCCGGGGACCCCCGTGACCATCGTGGGCGCGACGCCGAGCTGCCCCTGGAAGTCGGTGCCCCAGCAGAACGTGCCCGTCGCCGTGACCGCGCACGTGTGGTTCTCTTCCGCCGCGAGCGAGATCGCGCCTGCGATGCCAGTCACGAGGACGGGCTGGTTCGAGTCCGTGGTGGTGCCGTTGCCGAGCTGCCCGAACGCGTTCGCGCCCCAGCACGCGACCGTCTTGTCGTCGAGGATGGCACAGGAGTGATCGTCGCCGAGCGCGAGGTCCGTCGCGTGGTGTGAGCCTGGGAACGTGACCAGGCGCTGCGTGGGGCTCGTCGCGTCGGTGCCGGTGACCTGGCCGCTATTGTTGCGACCCCAGCACACGGTCTGATTCCCGCTCTGGCGAAGGCACGTATGGCGGAAGCCACAGGCGACCTGCACCGGGGTCTTCGTCAGCGGCACGTCCGTGGGCGTCGACGAGGAGCCGCCGGCGCGCCCGAGCTGGCTGTTGTCGTTGTTGCCCCAGCACGCCAGGTTCTTGCCGGCGTTCGAGATGATGCACCCGTGACTGCGCCCGACCGCGAGCGCGCTCACGCCCGTGAACGCGGCGCCGCCGTCGCCCACCGAACGCGGGGTCGGCGTGCCGTTGCCCGGGCTGCCGAGCCGTCCATCGGCCGAGGCACCCGCGCACGACACGGTGCCGTTCTTCAGGAGCGCGCAGGTGACCGCGGCTCCGGCCGCGACGTCGGTCGCCTCGGGCGCGATGTACGCGATGGGCGTGACCTGCGTGGATGGAGTGCCGCCGCTGCCGAGCGAGCCATCGCCGCCACCACCCCAGCAGCGAATGCCGCCGTCGCCGAGGAGCGCGCAGCTCTGGTTGTCCCCCATCGCGAGCTTCGTGACGTTGCCGAAGCCGGCGACGAGGCCTGGGCTCCCGGCCACCGCCACGTCGTTGCGCGCGAGCTGACGGAACGTGTTGTCGCCCCAGCACGAGACGGTCTTGTTCTCGTCCGTGGCGCACGCATGGTTGCGGCCGTTCGAGATGGTCTGGAAGGCGGTCGTACCGAGGACCTTCACCGGTGAGGTGCTGGTGAGCGGACGCTGGCGACCGAGCGCGCCGTAGACGTCGGAGCCCCAGCAGACGACCTCGCGCTTGCCCTTGAGCGCGCACGCATGCGCCACGCCGGCCGCGACCTGGGTGATGCCGCTCAGCCCCTGGGCGTTCAGGGGTGTGTCGGTCGAGACGGGCAGGCCCGATTCGCCGATCGCGAGCTGGCGGCTACCGTTCGTGCCCCAGCTGCTAACGGCGCCGTCCTTGTGGACCGCGAACGAGAAGCCCTGGCCCGTCGCGACGCTCACGATGTCCGTGAGCGTGGTGGCGTTCTGCGGTGTGAGCCCGTCGCCCGGGATCCCGGTGCCGAGGGCGCCCGTGTCGTTGTAGCCCCAGCACTTCACCTCGCCCGACGCGAGGACGGCGCAGAGGTGGTCGGCGCTCGAACCGACGGAGAGCGCGGCCACGTTCGAGAGCGACTCGACCTTGCGCGGGACGGTGAGGTCGATGCCGGCGTCGCCGCTCGCGCTCTGGCCGTCGTCGTTGTCGCCCCAGCACCAGACATCACCTGCCGTGGTGAGCGCGCATGCGGCGGTCACGCTGGTCGCGACCTGCTTCACGTCCTTCAGGTCCTTCACGATGACCGGTGCGCTGTGGGCGGCGATGTCCCCGAAGCCGAGCTGACCTTGCGAGTTGTCCCCCCAGCACGAGACGGTGCGGTCTTCGAGGACCACACACGTGAACGAGGCGCCGGCGGAGATCTGCAGCGCGTTGCCGACGCCCACCGTTGGGACCGGCGAGCGGCCTTCGTTCGTGGTCCCGTTGCCGAGCTGGCGAAGGTCGTTGAGGCCCCAGCAGTAGACGGCGCCGCCCTTGCGGATCGCGCAGGCGTGGTTCACGCCGACGGCGAGGTCGACCGCGTCGCCCACATCGATGACGTCGCCGGGCGTCGAGCGCGACGTGACGAGGTTGTCGCCGAGTCGGCCTTCCGTCCCGCGACCCCAGCACGAGACGACGCCGGTGCTCTTCCGCACGCACGTGAAGCTCGCGCCAGCGCCGATCTGCTCGATGTCGACGCTGGCGATGATCGGCGCGTCGGTGCCGGTGTCGCTCGGCGACACGATCACGTTCGAGTCCGACAGACCTCCGTCGATGATCGGGGTCGCCGGACCGTCGCCGCCGACGAGGTGATCGAGGTCGACACCGAACGAGCACGCCACCGCGCACGAGGCGACGGTGAACGCGATCCAAAGGCGCGATCGGCGGAAGCGAAGCATTGGATTCCACGAGAATAGCGGGATCTGTGGTCGCGCGAGTGGACGCTCGCGCGACCACCTTTCGGCACGGCGGCCCTAAAATCCTTCGTCGGTATGTGCGTTGACTGGTCGCCGGGTGGCGTACCATTCGAAGGATGCACGGCTCGATTCAGCCGTCCACGCAGCCGACCGTGATCGGCCGCTACGCCATCTACGACGCCATCGCGTCGGGGGGGATGGCCACGGTCCATCTTGGCCGCCTGGTGGGGCCGGCTGGCTTCTCGCGCACCGTCGCGGTGAAGCGCCTGCACCCCCAGCTCGCGCAGGATCGCGAGATCTCGCAGATGCTCCTCGAGGAGGCCCGCCTCGCGGCGCGCATCCAGCACCCGAACGTCGTCCCCACGCTCGATGTGGTCGCGGCCGAGAACGAGATGCTCCTCGTCATGGAGTACATCCGCGGCGACTCCCTCTCGCGTCTCATGCGGGCGGCGCAGGCGGCGCAGGTTCGCCTTCCCCCGAACGTCGCGGTCGCGATCATGCTCAACACGCTCGCCGGTCTCCAGGCCGCGCACGAGGCGACGGACGAGCGCGGGATGCCGCTCGGGCTCGTGCATCGTGATGTGTCGCCGCAGAACGTCATGGTCGGCGTCGACGGCGTCGCGCGCGTGCTCGACTTCGGCATCGCCAAGGCGGAGGGACGGCTCGTCACCACGCGCGAAGGCGAGGTGAAGGGCAAGGTCATGTACATGGCTCGCGAGCAGCTCGCGGGCGAGCACGTGACGCGCGCGGCCGACATCTATGCGGCGGGCATCATCCTCTACGAGATGCTGACCGGCCTCCGCATGTTCGCGGGCGAGAACGAGGTCGCGGCCGTCACGCGCATCGTGGCGAACGACCTTCGCGTGCCGAGCCAGTCCGATCCGTCGCTCGCGCCGTTCGACATGATCATCCGCCGAGCATCGGCGCTGCAGCCGCAGGATCGCTACCCCAACGCCCGCGACATGGCGCGCGATCTCGAGATGATCTGCGCTCCGGCCTCGTCCACGATCGTGGGCGAGTGGGTGCGGCGTCTCGCCAGCGATCGGCTCGACGTTCGCGCTCGCCTCGTCGCCGAGATCGAGCGTTCGACCACGCGCTCCCGCGCCGCGCTCGCGCAGATCGAGGAGCAGCAGCCGACCTCGGGCGTGGTCGCTACGTCGCGACAGGCACCGAGCGCGTCGATCCCGGTGCAGACCGGGCCGATGCCGATGGTGCCGCGGTCGGCGCCTCCGGAGGAGAGGTCGGGGCTCGGCCCGGTGGCCGCGATCGTCCTCATCGTGTCGTTCCTGCTCGCGGGCGTGGGGCTCACCGCGATCGTGCTCAGCCGCCGCGCGCCGAAGCCGACCATGACGTTCAGCGAGCCGGCGCCCACGCCGCCCGCGGCGGAGCCGCCGAAGACGGACGAGCCGGCCCAGCCGGTCGAGGAGCCCGCGCCCGCCGCGCCCGCCGCGCCGTCGTCGTCGGCCTCGTCCTCGGCCTCGCCCACCCCTCCGCCCGCGCCGAGGCCGAGGACACGGCCCCGGTGCGAGCCGCCCTATACGATCGACGCGAAGGGCCACAAGCATTTCATCCCGGAGTGCGTCGGACAGTGAAGCGAGGAGTCGTCGTGGCGGTCATCGGGGGCGTGCTCGCCCTGTCGTCGGCTGCGTTCGCGCAGGACAAGAAGTCGTGTCTCGCCGCGGTCGACGAGGGGCAGAACCTTCGCGACCAGGGCAAGCTCGCGGAGGCGAAGGCGCAGTTCCTCGTCTGCTCGGCGAAGTCGTGCCCGGGGGCGGTGGTCAAGCAATGCAGCGACTGGTACGCCGAGGTCGAGAAGGATCAGCCGAGCGTCCTCTTCCGCGCGAAGGATCCGGCGGGCAAGGAGGTCGTCGACGTGAAGGTGATCGTCGACGGCAAGCCCGTCGCCGAGTCGATCTCCGCGCAGCCGCTGCCGCTCGATCCGAGCGAGCACTCCGTGCGGTTCGAGCGCAAGGACGGCGCGGTGGTCGAGGACAAGGTCGTGCTGCGCGTCGGCGAGAAGGCGCGGATGATCGAGCTCACGTTCGCGGGCCCCGCCACGCCCGCGACGAAGCCGCCACGGCCCGAGCCGGTGAAGCGCGGCTTCCAGATCCCTCTCCTCGGCTGGGTCGGCGGCGGCGTGTTCGTGGCCGGCGCGGCGACGACGGTCGTCTTCGCGCTCATGGCGAACGGCGCGGAGAGCGATCTCCGGTCCAGCTGTGCTCCGAGCTGCACCGACGACGACCGCGACTCCATCAAGACGAAGATCGTCGTGGCGAACGTCGGCATGTTCGTCGGGATCGCCGGCCTCGCGCTGGCCGGAGTGACGACGTTCTTCGCGAATCGCCCGGCCTCGAAGGTCGGCCTCACGGCGAACGGCATCGGCGGCACGTTCTGAGCTAAAGTGCCCGCCCGCATGGGCATCGAGCATCGGCTCCACGCGCGCTGCGCGGGAATGTGTGGTCACGAGCACGCGGCGGCCGGGCGGCCGTTTGCTTTCACGAACAGCCCTCGTCATTTCGAGCGGCCGCGTCCGTTCGCGATCCAGCACATCGCGCTCGACCTCGCGCTCGACTTCGCGACGAAGAGCGTGGCCGGGAGCGCCACGCTGCGGCTCCGCCGGATCGATCCGGAGGCGACGCGCATCGACCTCGACGCGATCGGCTTCACGGTCGAGAGCGTCACCGTCGACGGCAAGGCCGCGAAGTACGTCTACGACGGACGCGTCCTCGGCATCGACGTGCCGGCGGATCGGGATCGCTTTCCCATCGTCGTGACCTACGCCGTCACGCCGCGAAAGGGCATCTACTTCCTCGACGCCGACGAGCACGTGCCTCAGCGCCCGAAGCAGGCATGGACGCAGCTCCAGGAGGAGGACGCGCGCCACCTCTTCCCGTGCCACGACAAGCCGCACGTGAAGATGACGACGGAGGCGAAGATCCGCGTCCCGAAGGGCTTCTACGTGCTGTCGAACGGGGCGCTCGTCGCGCGCAACGTCGACGGTGAGCACGAGACCTTCCACTGGAAGATGGACGAGCCGCATCCGAGCTACCTCGTCACCATCGTGGCCGGCGAGTTCACCGAGCTCACCGATGTGGCGCACGTCGTCGGCGAGTCGCCGGAGCTCGAGGAGACGGTGAAGGTGCAGGGGCGCGACGTCCCCGTGACCTACCTCGTCCCGAAGGGGCGCGAGGCGGACGGCAAGCGCACGTTCGCGCGGACGCCCGAGATGATCGCGTACTTCTCGCAGCTGCTCCACATCCCGTATCCGTGGAACAAGTACGCACAGGTCGTCGTCAGCGACTTCATCTTCGGCGGCATGGAGAACACGACCGCCACGACGATGTACGAGCACATCCTGCTCGACGAGCGCGCCGCCATCGACGTGACGAGCGAGGACCTCATCGCTCACGAGCTGGCGCATCAGTGGTTCGGCGATCTCGTCACGTGCCGCGACTGGTCCGAGGGCTGGCTCAACGAGGGCTTCGCCACCTTCATGGAGCACGTCTGGCGCGCTCACGTGCTCGGGCCGGACGAGTACGACTATGGCGTTCGCAACGATCTCGCGAGCTACCTCGCGGAGGCGTCCGGGCGCTATCGCCGCGCCATCGTCTGTCAGGACTACGACGCGCCGCTCGATCTCTTCGATCGCCATCTCTACGAGAAGGGCGGGCTCGTCCTCCACGTCTTGAAGGCGGAGCTCGGCGACGGGCTCTTCTGGCGTGGTGTCACGCAGTATCTCCATCGCCACGCGCGCGGCGTGGTCGAGACGCGTGACCTGATGCGCGCCCTCGAGGAGGTCTCGGGCCGGAGCCTCGGGCGTCGCTTCGAGGAGCTCGTCTACAAGCCGGGGCACGCGGAGGTCGACATCGATCTCTCGTGGAGCGACGGCGTGCTCAGCGTGGGCGCGAAGCAGACCCAGGCGTCGACGGACGGCGTGCCGAGCGTCTTCGAGGTGCCCATCGTGCTCGCGATCGCGGGGCAGGCGCCGCCGGTGAAGCTCCGCCTCGCGTCGCGCGCCGACACGTTCGCGATCCCGTGCCCCGAACGTCCGGCGTTCGTCGTCGTCGATCCGCAGATGCAGATCCTCGGCGAGGTCACGCTGAAGGCGCCGGCGGACATGCTGCGGAACCAGCTCGCGAAGGCCCCCACCGCGCGCGGTCGCTGGCTAGCGGCGGCCGCGCTCTCGCGCATCGACGATCCGCCGACCATCAGCGCCCTCGCGGCGCGCCTCCACGACGACGAGGAGGCGTGGATGGTGCGCGTCGAGTGTGCGGAGGCGCTCGGGAAGATCCGCGCGCGCGAGTGCTTCGACGTCCTCGTGAAAGGCCTCGAGATCACGCATCCGAAGGTGCGCCGCGCCGTGTGCGATGCGCTGGGTCGCTTCAAGACGGCGGACGCGGTCAAGGCGCTGACGCCGAAGGCCCTGCGCGACGAGAGCTACCTCGTCGAGGCGGAGGCGGCGCGATCCCTCGGGAAGACGCGGCAGCCTTCGGCCTTCGAGACGCTGCTCGACGTCCTTGGACGTCCCTCGTGGGCGGACGTCATCACATCGGCCGCGATCGACGGGCTCGCGCAGCTTCGTGACGATCGGGCCCTCGCTCATCTCTACACGCGCACCCGCTATGGCCATCCGTCGCGCGTGCGCCGGGCGGCCGCGCTCGCGATCCCGAAGATCACGACGGACCGACGCGCGCGCGAGCACCTGGAGGAGCTCCTCGACGACCCCGACTCGATCCTGCGCCTCGACATCGCCCGCGCGCTCCTCGAGCTCGGCGACGCGCGCTCGCGTTCGGCGCTCCGCGCACGGGCCGAGATCGAGCTCGACCCACGCGCGCGCCGTCGCATGAAGGAAGCGATCCGCGATCTCGGTGACCACGCGGCGCGGAAGACGCAGAAGCCGCTCGAGGATCTGATCGAGCGCCTCGAGAACGAGCAGAAGGACCTCAAGGCGCGCCTCGCGAAGCTCGAAGCGAAGGGCGCCGCGACGTCGAGCCAGGCTTCCGCGTCGGAGGAAATCAGTACGCCCGCAAAGCGTCCTTCGAAGAAGAAGGGATGATTGCGCAACGCGCCTCTCCACAAGAGGCACCCATTGAGCACCCGTGGATCGCCCGGAATCCATCGCGTCGCACATTGGATCCATCTGTGCGATGACGGAAGGCCTCAATGAGGACGCAGAATCGTGCGGTCGCGGCTGACTGGGCTCAGATGGATCCTCGGGCCCAGAAGCTGCACTGATCCTGCCTGGGAGCATGGGTCGCACGTCCGCCAGCTTGAAGATCGTGGGCGGCGCCTCATCCAGGCGCGAGCAGCGCAACGATCCGAACGTGGTCCCGTGGAAAGAGATGGAGCGCCGGGTCGCCGAGCGGCTCGCGGCCAAGGCGGCTCGCGGCAGCGGCCGATCCGACCTTCCGCCGTGGAAGAAGACCGCCTCCGGTGCGCTCGACAGCTTCACGAGCCCGTACATCGACTCGGCGGAGACCGAGGAGCACGCGCCCGACTCCGGAGTTCGGGCGAGCGAACCCGGTCTAGCTGCGGCGCGTCCGCTCACGTTTACCGTCTACTCCGTCGAGGAGCTCGACGCACGCCAGCGCTTCTCGGCGCCTCCACCGAGCGTGCCGCCGCCTCCGCCGTCGCGCTGGCCGGAGGTCTGGCGCGGGGCGACGTCGCTGATGCGGGTGTGGTGGGGCTGGTATCGGACCCCCAAGCCGCGCTCCCGCATGGCGGACGTCTGCGGTGTGGCCGCTGCGACGCTGAAGGCTGACCTCTTCGCGGCGCTGAAGCAGCTCCCCTGGCGGACGATCGTCGTCGGTGGCGGGATCGGCGTCGCCTCGTTCCTGTTCCTCCTCTTCCTCGTCCTCACCGCAGCGGAGCTGACGGATGACCTCAAGCCGGGCGCGCCGCGCCAGCTGGGGACGCGGGTGGAGACCACCCAGAAGCTCGAGAGCTCGAGGGTCGAGGCGCCTGCCGCGACGAGCGCCGAGCCGCCGGCGACGATCGAGCTCGAGGATCCGGCCACCCCGCCAGCGAAGAAGGCACCGGCGCCGCCCGTGAAAAAGCCCGTAACGTCGAAGAAAAAGACGGCGGACCGCCCGGGAGGCAAGAAGGGCGCGGACGTCTTCAACCCATAGCTACCCGCTCCGGCGGCGTGCTAATTCCGTTCGCGCAATGGCGGACGAATCCTTTCCGATCGAGGTCGAGCAGCGCGGCAACGTGGTCGTGTGGACGATCGATCGCGAGGCGCGCATGAACTCGCTCTCTCGCGCGACGCTCAAGGCGTTCGGCAAGCTGGCGCGCGAGGCGGTGTCGAACGACTCGGTGCGGGCGATCGTCATCACGGGTCGCGGCGACAAGGCCTTCTGCGCTGGCGCCGACCTGAAAGAGCGCCAGGGCATGAGCGAGAACGACATCCGCGTGCAGGTCGAGCTGTATCGCTCCGAGCTCGGACCGATCGATCGCTCACCGAAGCCGGTGGTCGCGGCGCTGAACGGCGTCGCGTTCGGCGGCGGGCTCGAGCTCGCTCTCGTATGCGATCTCCGCGTCGCGGCCGCCCACGTCTCGGTCGGTCTGCCCGAGACCACGCTCGGCATCATCCCCGGCGCCGGCGGCACGCAGCGCGTGGGACGGATCGTCGGTGAGGCCCGGGCCAAGGAGATGATCCTCCTCGGTCGCCGGCTGACGGCCAAAGAGGCGCTCGCCTGGGGCCTCGTCAATCGCCTCACACCCGAGGGGAAGAACGTGGTCGACGACACCGTGGAGTGGATCGAGCCGATCGCGAACGGCGCGCCCATCGCCCAGGCGGCGGCGCTCGAGGCGATCGATCGCTCGTTCGACGTCGGTCTCGAGCTCGGCCTCGAGCTCGAGAAGGTCAGCTACGACAAGGTCCTCGTCAGCTCCGACCGGCGCGAAGCCCTCGCCGCTTTCGCCGAGAAGCGGAAGCCCGTCTTCGCGGGCAAATAGATGCTGTCCGGCCTGTCCGTCGCGAAGGGCGACCTCGTCCGTGACCGCTACCGCATCGAGAACATCATCGGTGAGGGTGGGACGGGCGTCGTCGTCGCCGCGACCGAGGTGAAGGACGGCAAGGACGAGCGCCGCGTCGCGATCAAGTTCCTCCGCCGCGCGCTCGAGACCGACGAGCTCCGCACGCGCTTCGCGCGCGAGGCGCTCGCCATCGCGAAGATCGCCAGCGAGCACGTCGTGGTGGTGCTCGACGCCGGCACCCTCGACGACGGTGGCCCGTACATGGTGATGGAGCACCTCGAGGGCCGAGACCTCTCGCGTGTCCTGAAGGAAGACGGACCGCTCCCCGTGAAGGAGGCGGTCGATTGTATGGTGCAAGTATGTGACGCGCTCGGTCGCGCTCACGATGTGGGCATCGTGCATCGCGACCTCAAGCCGGCGAACGTGTTCCTCGAAGACCGCGGCGACGGGCGCGTCCACGCGAAGATCGTCGACTTCGGCATCTCGAAGTTCCTCGACAAGCGTGTCCTCGGCGACGACGGGAAGCCGCCGGAGATGACGAACGCGTTCACGATGCTCGGCTCGCCGCGCTACATGGCACCGGAGCAGGTCCGGAACTCGAAGGACGTCGACTCGCGCGCGGACCTCTGGTCGGTCGGCGTGGTGCTCTTCCAGCTCCTCACCGGGCAGCACGTGTTCAACGCGAAGACCAACGTGGAGGCGAGCATCGCCGTCCTCACCGCGGAGCCGCAGAAGCTCTGCGCGCTCGTGCCGAGCTGCCCGCCGGGGCTCGAGGACGTCGTGAAGCGCTGTCTCTCGCGCGACGTGGCGGGGCGCTTCCAGAGCGCGAAGGAGCTGGCGTCGGCGCTGCGTCCCTTCGGGTCGGCGTAGGCCCGATGTACCGCAACACGGGCTTGCCTCGGGATCTCGCCGTCGATCCCGAGGAGATGATGCGCGCCCAGAGGCGGGCGGCACGCACGCGGCTCATCGTGGTGCTCGTGGTGCTCGTCGTCCTCGCGGGCGCAGGCGTGGGCGGCTTCTTCGTGTTGCAGGCGCGGCAGAAGAAGCAGGTGAAGGTCGCGTACGGGAAGTTCGCGACGTGCGTGGTAGGCGAGCCGCTCGGCGCGGAGAAGGCCGGCCTGCGCTTCCGGCGTCTCCAGATCGCGGAGCTAGAGGAGCCGATCGACAAGCGCGCGTGGCCGGCGATCTGCGCGCCGTCGACGCACGCATTCGCGGAGGCGGTGAAGGACGTCGCGGGCAGCCCGGAGCTCGTCGCGGCGACGGAGAAGCTGGCCAAGGCCCTCGCGCCCCCGAACAACCTGAAGGGCGAGATGGGCCCGCTCGTCGACGACGTGTTCACGCGCGCGAAGGCGGCGGGCCTCGACGCGGAGCGGACGCCGAACCCGGAGACGGCGCCGGCGCCGGTGAAGATCCCGGTGCTCGCCGACTTCCCGAAGGAGGCCCGCTTCATCTCGCCAGAGACCACGCTCGCGGGCGTGCATCTGCCCCTCGCGACGGAGCCGACGCTGCGCGTGTTGGTGGACGAGAAGGACTCCGCCATCGGTCCGGTCGCTTGCTCCCTGGCACCGGGCGAGTCCGCCGTCGTTTGCCGCAAGATCCCCGCCCCGGCCGCTGGCGCGAGCCCTGCGCTCCGGATGTGGGGCACGACGGAGCCGAAGGCACACGTGCACGCGTTCGCAGGCGATCGCGGCAAGTCGGGCATCTACGACGCCGTGACCGGCGCCCGTCGCGTGGAGAAGCTCGAGTACGGCGCATACGGCGCCTCCGCGCTCGACGACGGCTCGTTCGCCTATCTCGTGTGGAACGACAAGCCGGCGGGGACCAACCTCGTCGTCCTCTCGCCAGACGGAAAGGCAAAGACGACGAAGGTCGTCGACCGCAAGGAGTCCGGCAATCCGTACTACTCCTCCGCGATCTTCTGGAGCGATGTCGTCTACAAGCAGGTGAAGAAGGGCGAGCGCAAGATTCGCCTCATCGCGCGCGCGATCGACCCGGCGGCGAGGACCGAGAAGACGGTCATCGGTCCGGTAAAGGAGATCGGCCTCGTCGACGAGGTCGGGCAGATCGAAGGCGGCCTCGAGGAAGAGCCGCACATGACGGCGTGCCGGAGCGGCAAGACGGAGATCATCCGCGCGAAGGGCTGGGAGAACACCTTCCTCTACTTCAAGCGTGACTCGTGGAGCACGGCGGTGACGGCGCTGGGGCAGGGCGGTCTGCTCACCTGCGGCGAGGGCACGGCGGCGATCACGAAGACCTGGGGAGGCCTGACCCCGCGCTTCAAGGGCGGCATCACCTTCGACGAGTGCACCGTCTCCGAGTGCAAGCAGCAGGTCATCGCGTGGAACAAGGTCCTCGGCGAGAACGAGGAGCTCCTGCCGCGCGACCCGAAGTCGTTCACGGCGATCGAGCTCGGTGGAAAGCTCCTGGTCGTCTGGGCCTCGCTCGACGCGGGCGTTCGCATGCGTGTCGGTCGACCGGAGGCGCTCACGGCGACGCCAGACACGTTGCTCCTCGACGATCACGTTCGAGAGGGCAGCTACCGGGGCGAATCGGCCATCGTCGGTATCCAGCTGCTCCCCTATGACAAGCGAGCGATCATGCTGCTCAGCACGGTCGAGGGCGTCTTCGCGTTCGTGGTGGACGGTGACGGAAAGTCGACGCCACTCGCGACGCGCCTCGAATAAGGGCGATCCGAAGGGCTCAGGCGGCTTCGACCTCATCGGCCTGCGGGGGGATGGTGGACACTCGGCGCAGCGACCACACACCGGAGTTGTCGTCGTAGAAAGACTCGAACATCGTCTCTGCCGCGCCCGCCTCGTCCGTCGCCAGAAGGTTCTCGCTGTTCATGCACACCCGTCTAGCAATGGCCGGACCAGGGGTCGTCTCGACGACCGCGACCAGATTTCGCTCACTTGTGCGTGAGCGCGCCGACAAACTGTTCGCGGGCGAACGAGCTGCGGCCGACAAGTTGTTCGCCGGCGAACAATCGCGGTCGTTGTTCGTCGCGGAACAACCCTAGAATCGGGGACGTGCGCAAAATCGGCGAGGAGGACGAGGGCACCGTCAAGCGAGACGGAAAGCAGCTCGCGTCCATGGCGTCGCGGCTCATGCAGGAGCTGTCGGAGCCCCTCGTCCTCGTCGTGAGCACGCCGTCGGGCGGCCTGATCCTTCCCGTGCCCGAGGAGGATGTCGTCCATCTCGGTCGGTCGCGGGAGTGCGAGCTGCCGATCCCGGACATCTCCGTCTCGCGCCGGCACCTCCGCCTCTTCGTGCGGGCGCGCGAGATCGAGGACCTCGGCAGCGCCAACGGCTCTTCCTACGACGGCGCCACCCTCGAGCCGCACACGCGCGTTCGCATCGAGCTGGGGCAGGCGATTCGTCTCGGCGACGTGACCGTCTACGTCCACGCGGCGCGCACGGTGGTAGCGCCCGACGCGGCGCCGGCCTCCGCGCGCGGCGTGCCGACGGTCGGCCTCATCGTGCGGGACGAGGCGCTGATGCGCGTCTACGCCCTCCTCCCGACCATCGCGCCGAGCCCGCTGTCCGTGCTCATCCTGGGCGAGACTGGCGTCGGCAAGGAGGTCTACGCGGACGCGATCCATCGCGCGTCGCCGCGCGCCGGCAAGTCGTTCCTGAAGCTGAACTGCGCGGCGCTGCCGGAGTCGATCCTCGAGGGCGAGCTCTTCGGCTACGAGAAGGGCGCGTTCAGCGGCGCGGTGCAGGCGCGGCCCGGGCTCTTCGAGTCGGCGCACGGCGGCACCGTGTTCCTCGACGAGGTGGGCGAGCTCACGCTGGCGACGCAGGCGAAGCTCCTGCGCGTGCTCGAGAGCGGTGAGGTGCTGAGGCTCGGTAGCCGCGTGCCCATCCAGGTCGATGTCCGCTTCGTGGCGGCGACGAATCGGGATCTCGAGGCCGACGTCGCGGCGGGGAGCTTCCGCCGCGACCTCTTCTACCGACTCGAGGGCGTGCGCGTGTTCATCCCGCCGCTGCGCGAGCGGCCGGAGGACATCGTGGCGCTCGCCGAGTACTTCCTCGTCCGCCTGGCCGCGCGCATGAAGCTCGCGGCGCCGCGCCTCTCGGACGCGGCCAAGCGCGCGCTCATCGCGCAGACCTGGCCCGGCAACGTGCGCGAGCTCAGGAACGTCCTCGAGCGCGCGTTCGTCATGAACCCCACCGTGAGCGAGCTCGACGAGCGTCACGTGCAGCCGAGCGCGCCGAAGCCGCAGCCGAGGCCGGCGCCGGCGCCGACCGAGGACGACGACACGTTCAGCGACACGGGCGTGAAGCTTCGCGCGCCGGTGAGCCCGCCGCCGCCCGCGCCCGTCCCTGCCGCGCCGGCCTTCTCGCCGCTCGCGCCGGTCATGCCGTTCGCGCCGCCAGCGCCCGACCTCAAGGCGTCGCTGAACGCGGTCGAGCGTCAGGCCATCCTCGACGCCCTCGAGAGGACGGGCGGCAACCAGAGCGCGGCAGCGAAGATGCTCGGCATCGGCCGCCACGCGCTCATCGCGCGCATCGAGGCGTACGGCATCACGCGACCACGGAAGAAGTAGCGCTGCCGACCATGTCACACCTCTGGGACACTGAATGTCTCGGGGTTGGGACAGCCTGGGAGGCTGGGCAGGCGGCCCGGCGAATCAAGTGACGGACTTGATTGAGGTTCTCTCTCGTCCGCGAGGGCGGCACGCGGGCTGCACATACCTTCTCGCACATGCGGTCCCGCACAACGCGGATCGCCCATCGAAAGGTCCTTCCCATGAGCTTCCTCCGCCGCTTCTCGTTCCTTGGTTTCACCGCTCTCGCGCTCCTCGTTCCCACGACGGCATGCACGTCGACCACGGAGGACGCGACCTCCGACGTCGACTCCTCCGAGGCCGCCATCGAGTCGAACCCGTTCGTCTGCGATCAGGGCGCCATCCGCCGCGATCGGCCGAACGCGCCGTCGAACGCTCACGTCGTCGCGATCCGCATGGGCAACGGCGGCGACCCGGCGAAGAAGTTCGATCGCTGGGTCATGGAGTTCGACGGCAACGCAGTCCCGAACTACCTCGTCGAGCGTCAGGAGAGCGCGCGCTTCTTCGTCGACGGGATGGGCTCGCCCATGCCGCTCGCGGGAGAGGCGGGCATCTCGATCGGCGTGCGCGGCGCCTCCGGCTACGACCAGGCCGCCCAGCACGCGACCTACACGGGCTCGAAGCGCATCAACGCCAGCTCGCAGGGCCTCAAGACGATGAAGGAGGCTGCGCTCCTCGGCGACTTCGAGGGCGACATCGGCTGGGGCATCGGCCTCCGCAAGGACTCCTGCATTCGCGTGACCGAGATGTCGAACCCGCCGCGTCTCGTCGTCGACGTCCAGAACGACGGCCCCGCGCCCGCGCCCATCGACGAGCCGGCGGACCCGAGCGAGGAGTTCGAGTGCGAGGCGAGCACCATCTCCGAGCCCGCCTCGAGCACGTCGTTCGCGAAGGTCGCGGCGGTCCGCGTCGGCGCGCACAACACGTTCGACCGCTTCGTCATGGAGTTCACCGCCGACAGCGGCGTGCCGAGCTTCCAGGTCCACGAGACCGCCACCGCGCGCTTCCCCACGAGCGGCTCGCAGGCGCTCACGCTCCCCGGCGAGACCGGCCTTGCGATCGATCTCTTCTCCGCGTCCGGCACGGACCCCGAGACCGGCCGCGCGACCTACAAGGGCTACAAGCGCTACGCGGGTGGGACGATCCTTCGTGAGGCGGGCCTCGTGAAGGACGCCGACGGCCGGGTCACCTGGGGCCTCGGCCTCAGCGGCTCGACCTGCTTCCGCTCCTTCAAGATGGCGAACCCGCCGCGCCTCGTCGTCGACGTGAAGCGCTGACGAGGGCATGAGACAGGGCGACTGGCGGTATGGTGACCGGCGGAGGTCGTGCATGGTTCAGCATGCGATCACGTCGGTCTCGATACCGGTCGCCTGGGGCGAGATGGACGCCTACGGCCACGTCAACAACGCCGTCTTCCTTCGCTGGCTCGAGACGGCACGCATCCGCTGGTTCGAGGACGTGGCGTACCCGGAGGCCGACGGCAAGACGGGCCCCGTCCTCCGCACGGCGCTCGTGGAGTATCTGCTCCCCGTGAAATACCCCGACACGGTGCAGGTGACGGCGCGACCCACCAAGCTCGGTCGCTCGTCCGTGACCCTCGCCTACGAGGTGACGAGCGACGCGCAGCGAGTCGTGGTCGCGAAGGGCGAGTCCGTCGTCGTGTTCGCCGACTTCGTGGCCGGCGGCTCGGTGCCTCTCCCCGACGACGCGCGCGCTCGGATCGAGGCGCGGCTCGCTTGAGGGGTTCGGACCTCCGCTCGAAACGCGTTATCATCTGACAACCTTGCGGATCCGGCTCGCGTTCTCGGCCACGTCCCTCGCGCTCGTCGTGTTCGCCTGTGTCGGGGCGGATCCGCTCGTCGGCACCGATCCCATCGACGCGGGGGCGCTCATCCCTGCCGATACCGGCACGACCGTCACCGACGCGGCGTCGACCGTCGACTCGGGCGGGCTGCCGGTCGACGCGGGCTCCGACACCGGCTCCATCGCCGACGCGGGCTGCCCTCCGACCGGCTGCGAGAAGGAGCTCGTCGCGACGGCCGACACGACCCGAGGCGCCGATCCGGATCGGGAGTGGGCCGAGATCACCTACGGCGTCGCCGTCGATGATGACTTCGTCTATTACTCGACCTGGCCGACGATCCCCGGGAGCGGCTTCCACCCGTGGCCCTCGTTCTGGGGCGGCCGCGTCTACTATCGCGACAAGAAGCAGCTCGCCGTGCCGCCTGCGGTGCTCGAGGAGACCGCGCCCGACGACATCGCGAAGGACCTCGCGCGGAGCGACGGCGGTCTTCCGCCCGACGGCCCCGCGTACCGCACCGCGTCGATGCCCTCGTTCCTCGCCCGCGTGGGCGACCGCATCATGTGGAGCACCTGGTACTCGAACGGCGGCATCCGGAGCCGCTCCGTCTCGCTCAGCGGGCTCGGTCCACTCGTCGAGGAGCTGTCGTGCACGGACACGTGCTCCTTCTTCCGGACCGCGACGGACGGGAAGAACGCCTACGTCGTCCAGTTCGATCGCGCGATCTACGCCGTCGAGCCGGGCACCGACGCCGGCGTGCGCACCCTGACGAAGAACGAGGTCGTCGATGGCTCCTTCACCGAGCCGCAGCTCCGCGGCGTGTTCGCCACCAACGGCCGCGTCTACTACAGCACGCGGACCGCGCTCCGCTCCGTGCCTATCGAGGGCGGCTCGCCCACGACCCACTTCGCGCTCCAGCCGGGCACTCCGCAGTATGACAACGCGCTCTTCGACTCGATCACGATCGCGAAGAGATGGCTCTACTACGCCGACCGCGAGAGCTTCGGTGGAATGGTCTCGCGCCTCGATCTCCAGGACCCCTCCAAGGGGCCGGTGAAGATCGATACGAACCTCGGCTCCACGCAGACGGTGCTCGTCGACGGGGACACGCTCTACGTCGTCGGGTACGACGCCGGCGTCGTCTACGCGTTCGATCTCTCCCGGCCCGGCTTCCCGCGCACCAGCTACGTGACGGGGCTCAAGCACCCGCGCGATATCACCGTCGACGCGACGCATCTTTACATCGCAGGCGGCGACGACGCGAAGATCTACCGGGTCCCGAAGCGCTGAGACACCCGTACGCGGGGCGCCTGCGGGGGGTAGACGGCGCGCATGGGCGCTGTGCTAGTACCTCTGCCCGATGCCGCAAGATAGCCAGCTCAAAGAGATCCTCGGACGCGTCGAAAAAGGCGGGGCGCTGAAGTACCACGCGAAGAACGCGGAGACCGGGAAGCTCTTCGCGCGCGAGCGCATCGCGAAGCTCGTCGACACCGGCTCCTTCGTCGAGGACGCGGCGCTGGCGAACAACCTCGACCCCGAGCTCCCCGCCGACGGCGTCGTCACCGGCACCGCCCGGATCGACGGCCGCACCGTGTGCATCATGGCCAACGACTCGACCGTGAAGGCAGGCTCGTGGGGCCGTCGCACGGTGGAGAAGATCCTCCGCATCCAGGAGACCGCGGCCGATCTCGCGGTGCCGCTCTTCTACCTCGTCGACTCCGCCGGTGCGCGCATCACCGATCAGATCGAGATGTTCCCCGGCCGCCGCGGCGCCGGGCGCATCTTCTACAACCAGGTGCAGATGAGCGGGCAGGTCCCGCAGATCTGCCTCCTCTTCGGGCCGTCCGCGGCGGGCGGCGCGTACATCCCCGCGTTCTGCGACGTCGTGGTGATGGTCGACGGCAACGCCTCGATGTACCTCGGGTCGCCGCGCATGGCGGAGATGGTCATCGGCGAGAAGGTCTCGCTCGAGGAGATGGGCGGCGCCAAGATGCACTGCTCCGTCTCCGGTTGCGGCGACGTGCTCTGCAAGTCGGAAGCCGAAGCGATCGCGTGGGCGCGCCGTTACATCGGCTACCTCCCGCTCCGCACGGGCGAGGATCCGCCGCGCGCGGAGGCGAAGGCGCCGAAGTCCTCGGGCAAGAAGCTCGAGGAGATCATCCCCGCCGACGAGAACAAGTTCTTCGACATGATGGCCGTCATCCACGAGCTCATCGACGAGGGCTCGTGGTGCGAGATCAAGCAGCTCTTCGCCAAGGAGATGCTCACGGGCTTCGCGCGCATCGAGGGCCGCGTCGTCGGCATCGTCGCGAACCAGCCGAAGCACCTCGGCGGTGTCCTCTTCGTCGACTCCGCCGACAAGGCAGCGCGCTTCATCTGGCTCTGCGACGCGTTCAACGTGCCGCTCCTCTACCTGGCCGACGTGCCGGGCTTCATGATCGGTACGAAGGTCGAGCGCGCGGGCATCATCCGCGCCGGCGCGAAGATGATCGCCGCCGTGAGCGAGGCGAGCGTGCCGAAGATCAGCGTCGTCGTGCGCAAGGCCTACGGCGCCGGACTCTACGCGATGTGCGGTCCCGCGTTCGAGCCGGACGCGTGCATCGCGCTGCCGTCCGCGTCCATCGCGGTGATGGGCCCGCAGGCGGCGGTGAATGCGGTCTACTACAACAAGATCCAGGAGGTGCCGGCCGGCCCCGAGCGCGACGCGTACGTCGCGAAGCTCCGCGACGAGTACAAGGCCGACATCGACATCATGAAGCTCGCCAGCGAGCTCGTCATCGACGCGGTGATCCCGGGCGAGCGCCTCCGCCACGAGCTCGACGCGCGCTTCGATCGCTACGCGCAGAAGCGCGAGATCCGCCCGGCCAAGAAGCACATCGTGCCGCCGGTGTAAGATCATGGTGTGAGCGACGAAGAGCGCGTCGAGAGATTCGACACCGTCCGCCGCTTGCGCCGGAACTGGATCGTCCCCGGCGTCTCCGTGGCCGCCTTCCTGGCCGGCTGCGCGATGATGAGCATCGACCAGGTCGAGCTCGTCCCCCTGGGGCTCCTCCTGATGTGGCTCGGCGGCTGGATCGCTCCGCTCACGCTCGTCCGCAACGCGTTCCAGCTCTCGGAGAAGACGACCGTGGAGGCGACGTCGCGCGAGCTCCGCGTCGCCGGCGAGGCCCCCATCCCGGTCGAGGCGATCCGGGAGGCGCGCGTCGTGCAGCGCGGCAAGGACGCGAGCGAGCTCGTCGTCGAGCTGAAGCTCTCCGCCCTCGAGACGGTCGCGCTGCGGATGCCGGCGGGCGACGCCAACCACCTCGTCAACGTCCTCGGCGTCTCTGCCGGCCAGCGACGCGCGAGCTTCACCCTCATCATCCCATTCGGCACGCGGTTCCTCTGGACCGTCCTCGTCGTCGGTCTCCCCTGGTTTCTCTACATCCTCGCGACCGCGCACGGCGACATCGTTCCGCTCTTCTTCATCGTTCCGGTCGGCATCCTGCCCATGTGCCTCCTCATCGCGGTCGTGCTGAGCTTCGTTCGGGGCAAGGTCGTCGTCGGCGCCGACGGCTTCACGACCAGCTGGTACGGACGCAAGAAGCACCGTCGGTTCGCGAGCGTGGACGGCGTGCGCCGCCGCTCGCGCGGCATGGGCGGCGCCGTCGTCGACACCTACGTCCGCATGGGGCTGCGGAAAGAGCTCCGCCTCACCGTCCTCGACGCTCCCGACACCCACCAGCAGCGCGGAGCCGAGACGCGCGCCCTCGCCGACACGATGGAAGCCGCGTACGAGCGATGGAAGCGCGCCCCTGCGGTGGCCGAGGTCGGCGCCCACCTCGGCCGTGGAACGCGCACCGCCAAGGAGTGGCTCGCCGGCATCGACCAGCTCGTGAGCGGCGGCGGAAACAACTACCGGGTCGCGGCGGTGACCCCGGAGATCCTCGCAGAGGTCGCCCGCGCCACCGAGAGCCCCCACGACGCACGCATCGGCGCCGCCACGGCCCTGCTCCGTTTGAACGATCAAGCTCATCGGAGCACCGTACGGATCGCCGCCGAAGCCTGCGCCGAGCCGAGGACGCGGGTGGCGCTGCTCGAGCTCGTCGAAGCCGACGGCGACGAAGAACGGATCGCTCAGGCACTGGCGCGCGTTCGATGACGTGACACAGTGGAGAATGATCCTGCGGGCAGTTGCCGTGGGCGCCCTTACGCTTCTCCTATCCGGCTGCGTGAAACCAAGCGTCACTGCGGCGCCGCTCGACCTCGTCGTCGGCCGCGTCGACAGCCGCGAGGCCGAGCCGGCCGGGTCTGGCTCCAGCAGCGACAAGAGCTTCCCCACCTGGGACGCGAAGGACGAGGTCGACGTCGAGTGGCGCGGGCGATGGTGGCCCGCGACCGTCCTCGACCGGAAGGGCTCGGGGCGATACCTCGTGCACTACGACGGCTTCGGCGAAGAGTGGGACGAGGTCGTCGGCCCCGAGCGCATCCGTCTCCGCACTGTCGACGGCGGTCGCGAGCCGAACGAGCCAGTCGAGACGGACGCCGATCCCTGATACGTAAGTAGTCCTCATGGCCTTGCTTCGGAAGCGGCTGGCGCTCGCGCTGGCGGCGGTCGCGCTCCTGGACGTCGCGCCGGCACGGTCGGCGGATCCGCCCGTCGCCCGCCGCATCATGAATCCGATGGGCGCGCCGTACCTGAAGGTGCTCGGCGATCGCGCCGCGCCGCTCCTCGGCACGAAGGGCACCATCGGGGCGCTCGTCGGCCTGCCGAAGGGCGCGAGCGCCACCGACTTCGGGCTCATGCCCGTCGCGCCGGGCATCGCGCGCCTCCGCGGCGACGCGAGCGCGCTCCAGGCGTTCAGCGAGCTGCATCCCGATCTGAAGATGGAGATCGCGCCGCCGCTCCATCTCCTGAACGATCGCGTCGGACTCTGGACCCGCGCCACGCTCGCGCGCAACACGATGGGCGCCGACGGACGCGGCGTCCTCGTCGGCGTCGCGGACACGGGCCTCGACGTCACGCATCCGGACTTCCTCAACGAGGACGGCTCGACGCGCGTGGCCTGGCTCCTCGATCTCTCCGTCCCGCCGGGCGGCTCGCACACCCAGCTCGAGAGCCAGTTCGGGATCAAGGACACGAAGACCGGTCAGATCGTGACCGGCCGCGTCTTCAACTCGCTCGACATCGACCTTCTGCTCAACGCGATTCGCAACAAGGAGTGCGACGAGACGACCGGCACCATCTGCGCGCCGACGGACGACGTCGGACACGGTACCCACGTCATGGGCATCGCCGCGTCGCGCGGCGCGAACGGCTATCCCGGCGTGGCGCCGAAGGCGGATCTCATCGCGGTGCGCGTCTCCGCAGGCGACTCGATCCACGAGGATCTCCTGGTGACCGGCGTGCAGTTCATGTTCGATCGCGCCGACTTCGAGAAGAAGCCGCTCGTGGCGAACCTCTCGCTCGGCAGCGACTTCGGTCCTCACGACGGCTCTTTCCTCTGGGAGCAGGCGATCGCGTCGTATGTCGGCCCCGATCACCCGGGCCACGCCATCGTGGCGGCGGCGGGCAACTCGGGCTCCATCGTGGAGATGCCGATTCATCAGACGGTGTACGTCTCCGAGAGCACGCCCATGCTCGTGCCGATCCGCACGAAGGGGGCGGACAGCAACGGCCAGGTGCAGGTGTGGATCACGCTGCGTCAGGGCGCGAACCTGAAGATCGGCCTCGACGGCCCCGACGGGACGTGGATCGCGCCGGTCGAGAAGGGCCATCAGAACGCGAAGAACACGGACGACTACAACGCCGGCATCATCTACGGCTCGAACCTCGAGGGGAGCGCCATCCCCGAAGGCTCGAATGGCGCCATCGTCATCTGGGCCGGTAGCTGGCCGAGCGGCACGTACAACATCCGCCTCGAGGGCAAGGGCGTCGCGGAGCTCTACCTCGAGGGCCTCGGCGAGGTCGGGCTCGGGACGTCGAAGCCCGCCGTCTTCGCGAGCGCGGTCCGCGAGGGCACGATCAACCTGCCCGCGACGCATCCGTCGATCATCGGCGTCGGCTGCACCGTCAATCGCGGGCGATGGACGTCCATTACCGGCTCGCAGGTCGTGCTCCGGCAGCCGCTCCTCGACAAGGAGGGCGGCCTCCCGATCCGCCGCGCGATCACGCCGCAGGAGAGCACCGCCACGTCGCGCGACGTCTTCGAGGGCGAGGTCTGCAACTTCTCCAGCACGGGACCGACCGCCACCGGTGTGCCGAAGCCGGAGATCGCGGCGCCGGGCGCGATGGTCATCTCCGCGATGAGCCGCGACGCGAGGCCCGGCAGCCCGAGCAGCGTGTTCACGAGCGGCGCGTGCCCGCCGAACAAGGACGGGATCGACGACAAGAAGTGCCTCCAGATCGACGAGAATCACGGCGTCGCGGAGGGCACGAGCATGTCGTCGCCGGTCGTGGCAGGCGTGATCGCGCTGCTCTTCCAGCAGGAGCCGACGCTCACGCAGGATCAGCTCGTCGGCCTCCTCCAGGCGGGCGCGCATCGCTATCGCACGAGCACGCAGTTCGACGACCTCGGCGGGCCCGGCGAGGTCGACGTGATGGGCTCGCTCGACGCGCTGAACCAGATGAAGGTGCCGGCGCTGCATCTTCCAGCGATCGAGCAGAGCTGGATCGCGCTCTCGTCGGACTGGGTCGCGGCGGATGGCAACACGCCGCTCACCGCGATCGTCGAGCTTCGGACGGCAGACGGCGCTCACCGCGGCGATCTCTTCGATGCGAACCGCCTGCAGGCGAACGTTCGCATCGACGGAAAGCCGGTCAGCCCGCAGCCGACGATGATCCGGCGGTCGCCCGGCGTCTGGTTCTATACCTACGCGCCGCCGCCCGGCCTCGGCGGCTCGCGGGCGACCTTCGGCGCGAGCTTCGACGGCGCGCCGATCGTGGCGCCGAAGACGCTCCCCGTGGCGCCGGACCGCTGGACCGCGCTCTATCCGTCGCACGCGATGGGCTCGGGCTGCCGCACGTCCTCGAGCGGTCAGGCGCCGCCGTGGTCGATCGCGTTCGCGCTCCTCGGCCTCGCGCTCATTCTTCGGCGACGGTGACGAGCCACGCGTGTGGCTCGAGGTCACCGTCGTCCGCGTCGAACGCGTAGCCGGGATCGCCGGTGTTCACGCCCACGAGGAGGACGCGGTCCGTCGCGTCCAGATCCGCGAGCGTCATCGACGTCTCGGTGGCGCGCTCGCGTGAGGGAATGACGACGCGCCCGAGCTCGCGACCGCTCGCGTCGAGCTTCACGAACGCCCAGCGAAAGAGCGCGTGCTGCTCCCACTCGATCTCCGCACGCAGGCGCGAGCCCGGTCTGGCGCCGGCGCGATGGATGACGAGGTACGACGCGCCGGTGGGCGCGATCGCGACGCGGGGCGCGAGGCGCCTCGGCGCGGTGGGCCACGGAATGTCCCACGCGACCGGCACCTTGCCCGCCACACCGAGCGTGCGGAGCTCGGGGATGTGTAGGCGATCGTCGTTGTCGCCGACGAAGTAGCGCGCGACGCCGAAGTCGAGCCAGAGGTCGTTGACGGTGGAGCTCGTGCTGAGCGCGTTCTTGAACGTCAGGCGGAGGACGTCGAACGTGTCGGGCTCGTTGATCCAGCGCGGCGCGCCGGCGGGCGTCATCGACGGATGCAGCGCCTGCGCGGCGAGGGCGATGCCGCCGGGCTGGCGCCCGAAGGCCCAGTCGATGCGGTTCCAGAAGACGGACGCGCCAGGCTCCGCGAGGTCGCGCTCGGGCCGCGCCTGCGAGTCCATCGCGTCGACATCGTAGGCGGTGGCGCACGGGACGGCGAGGTTCGCGAGGAAGCGCGCCTGCGCGAGCGCGGTGCCTTCCTCCGTCGCAGGTGCGGTGCGATAGAGCGAGGCGCGGGCGATCGCGGTCGCGATCTCCGCGTCGAGCATGCAAGATGCACGCATCTGGCGATCGAGCCACGTGAACGCGCGCGCGCGATCGACGCGCGAGCGCATGTCGCGCGCCTCGAGGACGGTCTCGGTCTGGCCCTCGCGGAGGAACACGTCGTAGCGGAGCGAGTCGAGCCCGAGGTCGGGCGCAGGGACGCCGAGCGCCCCGGTGAGGATCGGCCACGTGCGCTCGAAGGCAGCGATCGCGTCTCCCGCCGCCGCGGCGTCGTCCGCCGCCCGGCTCGCCTCGGCGCGGCGCTGCGCACCGGACGTGGTCGGCGCGTAAATGCGTGTGCTGTGCACGCAAACCGGCACCCGCGTGGAGCAGGTGGTGCGCGGCCGGGCGGATGGACGGGCGTGATAGGTGACAAAAGGGCCGGAAACCGCGTTCCCGTCGGCGCGGGGAGGGGGGCCCGCGTCCTCCTCGGCGGCGCGCCCGGCCCCGGCGTCGAGCGCCATGGCCGCGCCCAGGGCGACGGCGACGAGATTCCCCGGGAATTTGCGGGTGAAGGGCATTTGACAGTGTCTTTGTGGGGCCCGTATAACCGTACGCGGTAAAGCATGCCCGGTCCCGCGTTCGATCCCAACGGTGCTGTTCGATTCGACATGACGAACGGCGCCACGTCGGACGTGCGGGGGACGAAGTTCCTCCTCGTCCCAGCGGCGGCCCTCGAAGCCCTCGACCGCACCACGCCCGGCGCGCTGGCGCATATCGGCGCCGAGGTCGGTCGCGCCTGCGGCGCGCGCATCGTGGCGAGGCTCGGCGGCGAGAGCGAGGTGCGCGGCGCGACCCTCGACGTCATCGTCACGCACCTCGCGGGCGAGCTCGCCATCGCCGGTCTCGGTTCGGTGAGCGTCGAGCAATGGGGCAAGGCCCTCGTCGTCGTGCTCGCGAACCCGAACGTGAACAGCGACGGCTTCCTCGCCGCGGCGCTCGCCGGCGCGGTCAGCGTCGCGGTCGGTCGCGAGGTCTGCATGATCCCGATCGGTCGCGAGGGCAACGTCGCCCGCTTCTACATTGGCACGCAGCAAACGATGATTCGCTGCCGCTCGCTCGTCTCTTCCGGCAAGTCCTGGATGGAGATCCTGCAGGCCCTGCAGCCGAAGGTGGGCACGTGAGTCCGAAAGAGAAAATCGCGAAGCTCGAGCGCATCCTCGCTCGCGTGAAGGAGCGCGCGGAAGCGCCTCGCCCCGCGGCCACCGCCGCGCTCCGTTCTTCGGGGTCGCCCGCCCAGGCGCCCACCGCGCCGGCGCAGGCGCGGATCGAGCCCGCCGTGGTCGAGCGCGCGCCGTCGATCCCCGCGCCCCCGCCCCCGCTCGCGAAGGAGCCCTCGCTTCCGCCGCCGCCCCCGCCGCCGAAGGAGCCGTCGCTCGCGCCGCCGCCGCTCGTCGCGAAGGAGCCGTCGCTCCCGCCGCTGCCGAAGGAGCCGTCGCTCGCGCCGCTGCCGCTCGTGTCGCAGGAGCCGTCGCTCGCGCCCGCGGCGCTCGTCGAGACGCCGACCACCGAGGTGCAGGTGCCGTCGATCCCGCCAGGCCCGCCGCCCGGCGCGTCCGCGCCGCCGCCGCCGGTCGAGGCGCGCATGTCCGAGCCGCCCGCCACGCAGGCCGAGCCCGCGCGCGCGCCGTCGATCCCGCCGGAAGCCGACACGGGCTGGTCCGAGCCGCCGCCGCCGATGCCCGCCGACGACGCGGACGAGGCGCCGGAGATCAGCACGAGCGAGGAGTACCTCGACGGCGACGTGGAGGTATCGAGCGAGGTCGTCGAGCTCGATATCGACGAGGATGAGCTCGATGAGGTCGCGGCCTCCGCCGGCGAGCCCGCCGAGAGCGGCGCGCAGCCCGTGGCCGATCACGCCGCGAACGAAGCCGCCGCGCCCCAGGCCGAGCTCGAGGTGGTGAAGGAAGCGGCGAAGGAAGCCTCCATTCCACCGCCCGCGGCCGAAGCGCCGCCCCCTCCGCCGCCCGCGAACGAGGTGGTCGAGCCGACGCCCGATTCGTCACCGCGTCCGATCGAGCCCGAGAGGCACGAGGCTCCGCCGGTCGAGGAGAGCGGCCCGCGCCACACGCCGCCGCCCGAGTCGGGCAAGCAGGTCGCCACCGCGTCCGTGTCGGTGAAGCCGGAGACGATCTCCGAGCCGCCGCCCTCCGCCGAGGGCCACACGATGATCGGCGGCTGGAACCAGCCGTCGCGCACGACGACCGGCGAGCCGCCGACCGGGCCGGTCGTTCGCGTTCCGCCGCCGCCGCCGCCTCCGCCCCCGCCGCCGGCCGACGTGGTGATGGCGCCGCCGCCGCCGCCTCCGCCGCCCCCTCCTCCTTTTGAGGTAGTCGCGGAAGCGCCGCCGCCGCCGCCGCCGCCACCGCCGCCTCCACCCGCGGCGGACGTGGTCGTCGCGCCGCCGCCACCCCCGCCCCCGCCGCCTGCGGACATCATCGAGTCCTCGCCGCCGCCTCCTCCCGCGATGGAGCTCGAGGAGGTGGGGGACGCCGACGCGGATCAGGCCTTCGGCGCGATCGCGACGAACCCGGTGCTCCCGGCCGACGCGAAGGTCGCCGTCATCGAAGGCGCGGCGCCCGCGGTGTCGGGCACGACGTTCGGCGATCTGATCGACGCCTCGATGTCGCTCAGCCTGTGACGCGCGTCATTCCTTCAGCCACGTGACCTCGGCGTGGCCGAGCCACGTGCGCTGCTTTCGCGCGAACACGCGCGTCGAGCGCACGATGGCGTCGCGAAGCTCCTCGCGCGGGAGCTTGTTCTCGAGGTGCGCGCGAACCTCCGCGTAGCCGACGGAGCCCATCGCGCGCGACTCGCCATGGCCGGCCGCGATGAGGTCGCGCACCTCGTCGAGCCATCCGCCTGCGAGGAACGCGTCGACTCGCGCGGCGATGCGCGTCGTGAGCGCCGCCGTGTCGTGCTCGCGTCCGAGGAGGTGGGCGTCGAAGCGCTTCGCCTTGAAGCCGTGCTCCGTCTGGAAGGACGTCATCGTGCGACCCGAGAGCTCGTAGACCTCGAGCGCCCGGCTCACCCGCACGAAGTCGTTCGGGTGGAGGCGCGCGGCGCTCTCCGGATCGACCTTCGCGAGCTCCGCATGTAGCGCGGGACGGCCCTGCGCCTCGGCGAGCTCCTTGTGCCGCGCGCGAACGTCCGCGTCCGCGGCCGGCGCTTCGACGAGGCCCAGCGTGAGCGAGCGCACCCAGAAGAACGTGCCGCCGACGACGATTGGCACCTTGCCGCGCGCGCGGACGTCGGTGATCGCGAGCTCGGCGCGCCGCGCGAACTCCGCCGCGTCCATCGCCTCGTTCGGGTCGTGTGTGTCGATGAGGTGATGCGGGGCGCGGGCGCGCTCCTCGGGCGTCGGCTTGCCGGAGCCGATGTCGAAGCCGCGGTAGATCTGCACGCTGTCCGCGGAGATGATCTCGCCGCCCACGGCGTCGCAGACCTCGAACGCCAGCTCGGTCTTTCCGCTCGCGGTGGGGCCGACGATGCAGAGGAGCTCGGACGTGCGCGCCAGCTCGATGGCCTGACTAGCGATGGACACGGCGCTCCAGCTCGTTCCAGGGGAGACGCATCACGATCGGACGGCCGTGCGGGCAGTGACCGGCGAAGTCGACCGTGTCGAGCGCGACCAGGAGCGCGCGCGCCTCCTCGGGCGAGATCGCGTCGCCGGCGCGGATGGAGCCGTGGCAAGCCATCGTCGCGAGCACGAGATCGATCGCGCCACGGAAGTCGCGAGCGCCGGTGCGCGTCACCTCGGCGGCGAGGTCGCGGATGACGCGCGCGGGATCGGGCCTCCGCAGGAGCGCGGGCAGCGCATGCACCGCGACCGCGCCGTCGCCCACCGCGCGTACCTCGACGCCGAGCTTCGCGATCTCGCCCGCGTGCTCCTCGAGCGCGGCCACGTCCGCGGGCGGCATCTCCACCACCTCTGCCACGAGGAGGCGCTGCATCTCGACCGTCTTCGTCTCGTGCGTGCGGCGGAGACGATCGAAGGTGACGCGCTCGGCAGCGGCGTGCTGATCGATCACGTAGAGCCCGTCGCTCCCCTCGCAGAGGAGGTACATCCCGTGTACCTGCCCCACGAAGCGCATCGCGCCGTAGAGCGCTCGCTCGCGCTGCGCCTCCGCCACGAACAGGTTCTGCTCTGGCACCGGAATTGGCTCCGGGCGTGGCAACGTCGTTGGCGGGGCCACGGAAGAGAGCCCGAGCGCGCGCTCGGCGGCGGCCGATAGGTTCTGCAGCGTGGGCAGCTCGAAGCGCTCGCGTGTGTCGCGTGCGCCGAAGTGCGCGAAGGGCGAGGCGCCGACGTCCGGCAGGTTGAACGCGGGCCCGAGCACCTTGTGGAGCTCGCGGGTGACGGCGTCGAAGACGCCGCGCGCGTCGGTGAAGCGCACCTCCGCCTTCTGCGGGTGCACGTTCACGTCGACGAGCTCGCTCGGGAGATCGATCCACACGACGCCGACGGGATATCGACCGCTCTCCATCACGGAGCCGTACGCATGGGCGACCGCGCGAGCGAGCTGGCGATCGCGCACGGGCCGTCCGTTCACGAGGATGGCGAGCCCGGTCGCGCCGCTCCGGGCGCGCTCGGGCGCGGCGAGCATGGCCTCCATGCGCAGCGGCCCGCGCTCGGCCTGGACGTGCACGAGCGTCTCGCCCGTCGACGCGGCCCGCGCCCGCTCGACCCGCGACGGGCTGCGGAGGTACTCGCGCACCATGCGCCCGTCGCGCGCGAGCGTGAACGTGACGTCCGGACGCGCGAGCGCCGCGCCGAGGAGCACCTCGCCGATGTGCGCGCTCTCCGTCGCGGTGGCCTTGAGGAACTTCCGTCGCGCGGGGACGTTGAAGAAGAGGTCGCGCACCTCGATCGACGTCCCCGTGGCGCTGCCCGCGGGGCGCGAGCGGATCGTCTTGCCGCCGTGGACCTCGATCTCGTAGGCCTCGGAGGCGTCGCGCGGGCGCGTGCGCAGCGTGAGCTTCGACACGGACGCGATGCTCGGCAGCGCCTCACCGCGAAAGCCGAAGGTCCCGAGCTTGAACAGGTCCGCGAGGAGTCGGATCTTCGAGGTCGCGTGACGCTCGAGCGCGAGCGCAGCGTCGGCGGGCGTCATGCCTTCGCCGTCGTCCGTCACGCGGACGAGGGCGCTGCCGCCGTGCTCGACGTCGACCGTGACCCGCGTGGCGGCCGCGTCGAGGGCGTTCTCGATCAGCTCCTTGACGACGCTGGCCGGGCGCTCGACGACCTCGCCGGCGGCGATCTGATTCGCGAGCTCGTCGCTCAGGCGATGGATCTTCGCCATGGAGCCTCGCGTCTCTAGGACTGGTCGGGTTGTGGCTCGCCCGCCGCCTCGAAGAACTCACGCGAGCGCTGTCGTGAGAGGGCGATGATGATCAGCACGCTGGCGAAGGTGCGGATCGTGAGCCACGTCGGCGGCAACCACCGGCGCATGGCGCGGAATTTCGGCAGCGCGAGCTCGAACTGATCCGGCGGCAGCTTCTCGTGCTGCTCGACGATGACCTGCTCGAAGCGCCAGTCGTCCTGCGCCCAGCGGATCTCCTTGTTGGCGAAGAAGCTCGCGCCGACCACGATCGCTTGCGCCGCGACGACCTGCATCAGGGCGCTCCGCGTGTTCGACTTGCCGGCCAGGCCGCGGGCGCCGAGCGCGAGGAGAGCCGCGCCGAGGACGAAGATGCCGGCCGCGAACGGGATCTGGCGACCCCGTCCGGCGTTCGCCACGTCGAGATAGCGCTGGTAGAGCGCCTCGACCCGGGCGCGGTCCTGGTCGTCGCGGATGCGCTCGTTGCGCTCCGCCATGACGTCGGTATCGCCGCGATAAAACGCGAGGGTTCCGCAGCCCTCTGTCCAGCAGCCAGCCCCGAAGAGGAGGGCCATGACGAGCGCGACCACGAGGTATTTCGGCCGCCGCGGCCTCGAAGCCTCGATCTTCGGCGGCGCGCTGGAGTCTCCAGCCGGCGGAGGAATCGAGGCCATCGAGATGCCCATAGCACGTCTCGCGGCCGCCTTCGGCGGATCGAGCCCCAAGAAACGTATCGCGGGCGCCTGGAGGACAAGATTTGCGCGGGATAACCGCCGAAGGAGCCCGGATTCGTGGTAATCCGGCCGATCGACCGCCATGCGTTTGTCCTACCTCGGAATCCTCGCTGCGCTCCTTCTGGCGGCGCCGGCATTTGCCGCACCCCCGAAGCCTGCCCCCGCTGCCGCCAAGCCCGCGCCCAAGGTCGATACGGCCGGTGCGATCACGAAGCTCAAGTCGGGCGACGAGGGCCAGATCCGGCAGGCGCTCGACGACCTCCGCGTGGCTGGTCCCGCCGCCGCGAACGCGGCCGGTGAGGTGTCAAGCCTCCTGAACAAGGGCCTCAACGACGTCCTCACGGTTCAGGCCATCGACACGCTCGGCGATCTCGAGTCCCCGGACGGGAGCCCCGTGCTCGCGCTCTATTCGACCCACCGCAATGTCGCGCTTCGTCGCGCCTCGGTGAAGGCGATGGTCCGGACGAAGGGTCCCGCCGCCGCGACCGCGCTCCGGCGCGCGCTCGGCGACCAGGACGCGCAGGTCCGCGGCGTCGCGGCTTCGGGTCTTGGCGCGCTGAAGGCGAAGGACGCGGTGCCGGATCTCTTCATCGCCCTCGACCACAAGGTGGCGGAGGCGGCCGCGTCGATCGGCCAGCTCTGCAATCCGGAACAGTGCGAGCAGCTCGCGCAGAAGATCGGCAAGCTGCCGTTCGACGTGGTGACGGGCGGCCTCGAGCAGGTCCTCGCGCGCTCCGCGGCGGACATGCCGGACGACGCGAAGATCAAGATCATCGGTCGCGTCCGCGAGATGGGCACCGGCGAAGCCAATCGCTTCCTGAAGGACGTGCAGGCACGTCTCCCGAAGGAGACCTCGGCTCGCATCAAGCAGGCCATCGAGCAAGCCATCAAGGCCACGACGGGAGGCTCGCAATGAGCACGATCAGGAATATCGGCTGCATCGCCGCGCTTCTCACCAGTGTCGCCGTCTCCGGCTGCGGCGGCGATCAGCTCCGCCCGAAGACCTTCTCGACGGACTGGGTCGACGATCAGGGCCGCAGCATCTCCGAGGTCTACTCGAAGCTGAAGGGCGCGAAGCCCGCCCCGGCGACCGACCTCGTCGTCGCCGTCGGCGAGAACAACAAGATCATCGGCACGCCGCTCGGTGACGGCGAGCAGTGGACCGCGACGCACGCGCTCGATGCGCGTCCGATCATCGCGGGCTCGGTCGTCGTCGTCTCGGGCAACAACGAGGTCGCGGCGCTCGACGCGGCGACCGGCAAGAAGCTCTGGGGTCGTCCGACGGGGGGCCTCCCGCTCCTCGGCGCGGGCGACGACGGCGCGATCACGGCCGTCACGCTGCAGCGCAGCGGCGGCTCGACGCTCCTCATCGTGAGCCGCGAGGGCTCCGTGAAGCGCCAGATCGAGACCGACAAGCAGATCGGCGCTCCGGCCGTGTTCGGCGGCATCGTGTTCGTCCCGTGGGCGAACCAGTACGTCAGCGCGATCGATCCCTCGAGCGGCGACGAGGTCGGCCGCGTCACGTTGCGCGACAAGGTCTCGCGCGCGCTGATCGTCGGCGGCACGCTGTACTTCGCGGAGCACGGCTACGTCCGCTTCGACGAGAAGATCGGCGGCGCCTCGCAGGGCAAGGCGAACCGCGTCGCGATCCCCACGCGCGAGCTGCCGGGCACCCCGCGCGTCTTCAGCGCCGGCACCGAGCGCACGCCGGTCGTCGCGAACGCACACGACCGCGATCGCCTCTACGCGCGCCCGAACGACGGCGAGCCGCTCGCGCTCGACTCCGGTCGCTTCTACGCGACCTACTACCGTCTCGTGTTCGGCTTCGCCACGGAGCCGTCAGCTCCAGGAGGGCAGCGCAACCAGCTCGCCTGGGTCCGCCACACGACGGCGGACGTCATCGGCGGCCGCGCGGCCGCGGGCGGCGTCGTCCTCTGCGACGAGGACGGCAAGATCATGATCCTCGACGCGCGCTCCGGCCAGCCGTCGATCGAGAAGAAGATCGGCGAGCCGATCAAGAGCTGCACCGTTCATGCGGACAGCTTCGCGGTCCCGCGCGCGGGCACGCCCGGTCCGTCGCTCGGCCAGCAGATCACGGACGCGGTGACGCTCCGCGAGGCGACGCTCGCCACGGCGCAGCGCCTCCTCATCCGCGAGCTCGCGACGATCCCGGACGAGTCGGCGACGAAGACGCTCATCGACATCGCGAGCGATCCGCGCTCGGTGCCGGTGCTCGTCGAGGACGCGCGCACCGCGCTCGCCAGCCGCCGCAACGGCCAGAAGTTCATGGAGGAGGCGCTCGCGAAGCACTACGACTACCTCCACGACGTGCTCCGCAGCCCGCCCGTCGGCCCCATCGCCGACGCGCTCGCGGCGATGAAGGATCCGAACGCGGCGCCGCTCGTGGCCTCGCACCTCTTCGACCCCGCCATCTCCGACGACGACGTCAAGCGCGCCGCGGCCGCGCTCTCCGTGATGGCGACGCCGAAGGAGCTCCCGCAGCTCAAGCAGTTCTTCGGCATCTACCGAGGCACGGCCGCGAGCGACGAGGTCGCGGTGGCGGTCGGCTCGGTCGCGGAGGCGATGCTCCGTCTCGATCCGAAGGGCTCGCGTCCCGTCATCGAGGCGGCCACGAAGGACGGCATGACGAAGGAGACCGCGAAGGCGAAGCTCGATCAGCTCCTCGCCGCGTCTCCGAGCGGCGGCGAGCCGAAGAAGTAGCGCCTCGTCAGACGGCGGCGCTGTCACAGCGCCGCTCGAAGACCGCAGCGAGGAGCGCCTGACGAGCGCGTTCAGCTGTTCTCTGCGCTGGGCTCGAGGCCGTCGTGGAGCTTGAGGATGTCCTCGCGCGCGAAGAGGCAGCACTCGCTGCCCATCGGGAACTCGCTGCACGAGTGCGGGCGGAGCTCGTAGATCCCGCACATGTTGCTCGACTGGAGGTGGCGGCAGCGCTTGTCCGGGAGGAGCGTGAGGACGATCTTCGTCTCGCCCGTCTTCTTGTCCGTGCTTCGCTTCGCGTAGGGCGGCTTGGCGAGCTCGGGGCGACCGCCGTCCTTCAGGCGCTTGATGTCCTCGGGCTGGAGGAGCACCTCGTTGTCCTGGCAGCACGCGGCGCACTTGGTGCAGTCGATCGCGATCTCGCGCGTCGGCCCAGGGTGAATCGAGTCACGCTCGGCGCGGCGGCGAGCGATCCAGAAGCAGTCGCGGGGGACGGCGGAGGTGGCGAGGCCCTTCAGCGGTCCGGCGCCCTCGAGCTGCCACTTCCACTTGCCCATGTCGTAGATGCCCCAGAGACCGAAGTCGTCGGGGTTGTCTTCGGCGGGCTCCTGGAACACGAACGTGCACTTCTTGGTTCCGTCCCAGACGAACGCGTGTCCGCCGGCCCGCACGTGGGCCGCGGCGTTCTTGGCGTGTTTCAGGTCGAAGCGACGAACGATGGGACGAAGCTTGGGCGTGACGCTCATGCAGGGGAAGCTTCTATCATGGAGCGATGCGAGCGGTCGTCATCGACAATGGGTCTCTTCACGTTCGTGACGTTCCAACGCCGGAGGCAGGGCCGGGGCAAGCGCGAGTGCGCATCCGGGCCTGTGGAGTGAATCGCGCGGACCTGATGCAAGTGCGCGGAATGTACCCCGCGCCCCCCGACGCGCCGCCGGACATCCCCGGTCTCGAGATCGCGGGCGAGGTCGATGTGGTGGGGCCCGGCGTTCGCGACGTGAAGGTGGGCGACCGCGTCTTCGGCATCGTGGGCGGCGGCGCCTACGCCGAGCACATCGTGGTCCCGGCGCGCTCGCTGGCGCCCATCCCCGACAACCTCGATTTTCCGGACGCGGCCGCGATGCCCGAGGCGTTCCTCACGGCCTACGATGCGATGGTGACCCAGGGTCGGCTCGCGGCGGGCGAGGTGGTCCTCATCAACGCGGTCGGCAGCGGCGTGGGCACGGCGGCGGTGCAGATCGCGAGGGCGATCGGCGCGATCTCGATCGGCACGGCGCGCACGGCGGACAAGCTCGAGCGCGCCAAGGCGCTCGGCCTCGACCACGGCGTCCTCGTCGAGGCGGACGGCAAGCTCGCGGACAAGGTGACCGCGATCGCGAGGCCGGACGTGGTGCTCGAGCTCGTGGGCGGCGCGTACGTGGTGGAGAGCGTGCAAGCGATGAGCGAGCGAGGTCGCCTGCTTCTCGTCGGCCTGATGGCAGGACGCGACGCGGCGCTTCCGCTGGGACTCATGCTCATGCGTCGCCTCACCATCACGGGCACCGTGATGCGCGCCCGTCCCCTGGAGGAGAAGATCGCGCTCGGTCAGGTGCTGAGGCGCAACCTCGCGCCGCTGATGACGAAGAAGCAGCTCGTCCCGATCATCGACCGCACGTTCCCGCTCGATCAGGCGTCGGCCGCGCTGGAGCTGATGGCGTCGAACACGACCTTCGGGAAGATCGTCCTGACGACATGAATCAACCGCGGAGCTCTTCAGTGACTGCGCGCGTGCTCGAGGCAGAGCTCGCGGGGCCCGCCGCACTTCTCGCAGCTGCAGACGCGGATGTCGGCGCCCTCGCTCTGCTTCTTGCCGCAGATGGCGCAGGCGCGCTCGTCGGCGCGTTCGCGTTCGACGTCGCGGGGCGGCGCGCGGTGCTTCGAGCGGCGCGCCGCCTGTGAGAGCTGGAGCTGCTGGCCGCGGGCGAGGGCGAGGAGGTGCCCCGAGAAGAAGATGAGGTAGTTCGCGAAGGCCACCGCGATCGCGAGGCGCGTGCCCATGTCGCCCTCGAAGAGCATCCAGGCGAGGAAGGCGACCGACGCGAGCGCCAGCCACTTCACGCGAATGGGAATGATGAAGAAGAGGACGATCTCGTAGTTCGGAAAGATCGTCGCGAACGCGAAGAACAGGCTCATGTTGAGCCAGGAGTTGCCCTGGCCCATCCCCGTGATCCACGCGACCACGCCGGTGCCGATGGCGCCGATCAGGTAGTAGACGTTCAGCTTGAACGAGCCCCACTCGCTCTCGAGATTGGTCCCGATGAGCCAGGTCCAGTAGAGCGAGAAGAAGATCCAGATGAGGCTCATGCTCGACGGCAAGAAGAGCCACGTCACGAACCGCCACGGCTGTCGCAGCGCGAGGCTCGGGTCGAGCCGGAGGTACCCGATCATGTCCGGCCGCGCGTAGAGGAGGACGAAGGTGATCGCCATCCCGCCGACGATGTAGAGCGTCAGGTTCGTGATCGCGAACCGACCAAGGCTGCGCTCGAGACGTGCGAGTAGGCGCTCCATTCGGGCGGCAGCTTAGCGCGTTCAGTTGTTCGGCGCGCCGCAGGCAACCCAGGTCTTCACGTTCGCCAGCAGGGTCGCGTCTTTCACGCCCACCGACGGCGGCATCAGCGTGCCCCGCTCGCCGGTCGGGGCGGCGGGATCGATGTTCTGCGCGATGCTGGATGCGGTGAGGTCCTTGGAGCACGGGTTGACGTACGGCTTCGCGGTCGTGCCCACGAACTTGGTGAGCGCGGTGTAGGTCGCGTTCTTGTCCGCCGAGATCAGCGGAGCCGGGTTGCCGTTGCCATGGCAGCTCGCCGACGTGCAGCTCGCGGCCTGGAATCCCGCGAGGATCGACGCGAACGTGACCGCGCATTGCTCCGGCGGGATCACCGTGCCGCCCTTGGTGACGCAGGCCGGTGTGTCGGTCGCGGTCGCGCCCGAGGTGCCACCGCCACCACCCGCGGTCTGCTCGGTGCTGCCCCCCGGGGGCTGTTGGTCGGCGAGCGCGTTCGGCCCGGCATACTTCGGGTCGTCGAGCCCTTGCTGGTAGTCCGTGGTGCAGGCGAGCGCCGCCGCCAACGTCAGACCCACGACCGCCCAGACGACGCGCATGCGAGTATTCTGTCGCGACCGCTCACGCTCGACAAGCCGGCGTCGCGGCCTGGATCTCATCCGATCCGGCTTATTTCCAGGCACGCCGTCGTCGTTTGATCCGTAGACGGCTTCGTTCTGAGCGCTATTCTTCAACCATGAGCACGTCGTTCAAGCTCCTCGGGCTCCTCGCGGTCGGACTCTTCCTGAGCGCGTGCACGAAGGTCGCGCCCTACGAGCGCGGCATGCTCGCGCACCCGACGATGACGCCAGAGGAGATCGCGATCGGCCTCGACGGCCACGTTCGCGCCGTCTCCGAGGGGGCCGCGGGCGGTCTCGGCGGCGGCGGCGGCGGTTGCGGCTGTAACTGATCGGGCCTTTCCGGTACCTTCAGCAGGTGCTTCTACGGCTGCAAAGCCGCTTCTTGCCGTTCGTACTCGGCTTGATCGTGCTCCTCTTCGCGCGGCCCACCCTGGCCGCCGGCGAAGACGCCGCCGCGCGCGACACCCTCACGCAGGTGATGTCCGAGGACTACCCGGCGAACCTCAAGGGCGCGCAGAAGAAGCTGCAAGACGCGCTCTCCACGTGCCTCAAGAAGGGATGCAGCGGTCCCGTCAAGGCCGAGCTCCAGGTCGCGCTCGGCATGTGCTCCTCGCAGCTCGGCAACGCCGACGAGGCGAAGAGCCTGTTCAAGGCCGCCCTCTCGAGCGATCCGAACGCCAAGCTCCCCGAAGGCAAGACCACCCCGGACATCAAGAAGCAGTTCGGCGAGGCGAAGGGCGGCGACGCGCCGAAGGAGAAGAGCGAGCCGAAGGGCGGCGGCGATCAGGGCGGTGATGCGCCGGCGGAGGAGCCGAGCGGGCTCGCCGCGACCATCGCGCTCATCAAGGACGCGCTGAAGGCGGACCAGGAAGGTCGCCTCGACGAGTGCATCGAGAAGGACAAGCAGGCGCTGAAGATCGACGACTCGCCGCGCACGCGCCTCCACCTCGCGTCGTGCGAGGCGCGCTCCGGCAAGCTCGTCGACGCGCTGAAAGACGCGGAGAAGTCGCTCGAAGCGGGCATCGCGAAGAAGGACGCGAGCGTCATGAAGATCGCTCGCACGCGCGTCCAGGAGCTCCTCAAACGCATTCCGCACATCACGTTCGACGCGCCGACGGGCATCAAAGACCTCCGCGTCACCTTCGACGAGCGCTCCGTTCCGAGCGAGGCGCTGACGAAGAAGTTCTCCGTCGACCCGGGCAAGCACAAGGTCGTCGCGGAGGGCACCGTCAACGGCTTCACCTCGCAGTACGAGGAAGAGCTCGACATCAAGGATCGCGACGCGGCCCCGGGCCAGGCAGATCCGATCGTCGTCCACATCACGCTGAAGCCGCCCGCCAACGACTACATCACGCCGGGGCAGATCAAGTGCATGCTCGCGGCGAAGAGCCAGGAGGAGGTGCAGAAGTGCCTCCCGCAGAACCAGAAGCCGCTCGTCATTCGCATCGGCGGTGATCTCTCCGGCTACTCGGACACGAACGCGGTCGCGGTCTACACGCCGGCGCTGAACGCGTCGCTCGTCTCGCCGACCGCGGGCTGGAACGTCGGCGGTAACTTCGCCCTCGACGCCGTCAGCGCCGCCTCGCCCGACCTCGTCTCCACCGCGTCGCCGCCGTTCGCCGAGTATCGCTACGCGGGCGGCCTCACCGGCGGCTACAAACCCGGCCTCTACGGCGCGCAGGCGAGCGTCTCCGCGTCGAGCTCGCCGGACTACTACTCGTACACCGCGGGCGGCACGCTCACGGGCGACTTTCGCGACAAGCTCATCACCGTCACCGCTGGCTACGCGTTCAGCTACGACACCATCGGTCGCGGCCCCAACAACTGGCTCAAGGACTTCCTCAAGGACAAGGGCTACATCTACACGCACGAGATCCAGGCGGGCGTCACCTTCATCATCTCGCCCACGTCGATCGCGCTGATCGGCGGCACCTTCGCGATGGAGCGCGGCGATGGCTCTCAGCCGTACCGCTACATCCCGATGTTCGAGGCCGAGAACGTCGCGCCGTTCGTGCCCGTGGGCGCGACGGTCGATCTCGTCAACCGCGTCCGTCTCCCGGTCAAGCCGCTCGAGCAGCTCCCCACCGAGCGCGACCGTATCGCGGTCGGCGCGCGCTTCAACAAGCGCCTCCAGAACGCGACCTTCCGCATCGAGCAGCGCTTCTACGTCGATACCTGGGGCATGAAGGCCTCGTCGACCGACACGCGGTACATGGTCGACCTCTCGCGCCATCTCCGCGTCTGGCCGCACGGTCGCATCCACGCCCAGACGGACACGAACTTCTACTCGCGTGCCTACGTGGCCGGCCTCGGCGGCGACGGCCAGACCGTCGTGCCACTTTACCGCACCGGCGACCGCGAGCTGTCTCCGCTCGCGACGTTCACGGGCGGCGGCGGCGTTCGCCTGGGTATTGGAGAGCCCGAAGGCGATGTAAAATTGGGCATCACGGTGGTCGGCGACGTGATGTACACGCGTTTCCTCAACGCCCTCTACATCACCACCCGCACCGCGGTGTACGGCTCGGTTGGTTTCGACGTGGAGTTTTGAGCCCGATGTTGAGGTCCTACGCCAGCAGGTTTCTCGCCTTCACGGGGATCGTCGCCCTCGTGGCGGTCGGCAACTCGTGCAACCTCGACCCCGTCCACAAGAACAACGTGAAGGCGCTCGGCGAGGAGAAGCCGGACGACTATCCGCCGGAGAGCGAGTTCCATCGCCCCGGCGAGCCGTGTGCGCTCTGCCACTCGACGCGCGGTCCGGCCGACAGCGAGTTCGTCCTCGCCGGTACCGTCTTCTGGGGCCCGGACAACTACTCGCGCCGCGTCGACAAGGCGTACGTGCGCATCGTCGATGGCATCAAGGCCCGGCGTTGCTTCGTCACGAACTGCAACGGCAACTTCTTCGTGACGCGGGCGGACTTCCCCGAGATCACGTTCCCCATCCTGGTCTCGGTCGAGCGCACGGTCGATCCTGGCACGAAGGAGGATCCGCTCACGATCCGGCGCATGGCGAGCCACATCGGTCGCGAGCCGTCGTGCGCGACGTGTCACATCCAGGGCCTCCGCGACTACGGCTCCCCCGGCCAGATTCACCTCTACAACACCGAGAACGAGGCGAAGGAAAAGTCGAACGGCAAGATCGTCGAGTGCCCGCCAGACGAGGACTACAAGCCCGTCCTCAAGTGCCCGGAGGACGTCGAGCAATGAGGACGAGGGCGATCCTCACGCGCGTCTTCATCGGCGTGACGCTGCTCGCGGGTGGCGGCGGCATCATGAGCGGCTCGACGTCGTGCGCGAGCTCGCCGGATCGCACGCGCGCGACGTTCCTCCTCCTGCCGGACTTCCAGACGTACAAGGAGAGCGTCGACCCCTACCTGCAGAAGCGCTGCGGCACGCTCGACTGTCACGGCCAGCCGGGCCGCCCCTATCGCCTCTACGGGTTCTCCGGCATTCGCGATCAGACGGAGGAGGGCGGCTCGCCGCTCGTGTCGGGCCAGCAGCCGACGACCCCCGGCGAGGTCGTCTCGAACTACCAGGCCACGATCGGTCTCGAGCCGGAGGAGATGAGCCGTGTCGTCGCCCGCCAGGGACAGAACCCGAACACGCTCATCTTCCTCCGCAAGCCTCTGAAGATCGAACGCCACAAGGGCGGTCAGCTCATGACCGAGGACGACGTCGGCTATCGGTGCGTCACGGCGTGGCTTCGCATCCGCACCGTCCGTCTGGCCGGCGAGGACACGGAGGACCCCGGCGCGATCGAGACAATCCCGGAAGAGGAGCGCCTCAAGCTCAGCGCCAAGGACAAGGACTTCTGCGCGAAGGCGGCCGCGAACCCCTGAGCCCTATCTGACGGGCGGATCGTCACGCTGCGCTCGCACAGCGCTCTCGGTGACGTCCTTGCCCGTCCCGACCCGTGGGGACGTGTAGGTGCGCTACGTACGCGCGCTCACGATGATTTCTGGGATCCGAGTGAGGACCGAGGCCGCGATCTGGGAGGCGTTGCTCCATCACCTGGGCCGAGATTCAACGTGTTTCTCGGTCCTCGCGGACGGAGACGCTCCGGCACGTCGCTCGCTGTAGCCGTGAGCATGAAGAAGCTCGCTCCTCTCGCCTCGTCGCTCGTCCTGGTCTCCCTCGTTGCCGGTGTTGGATGCGCCGCGCCGCAGGAGATCCCGGAGGAGAAGGGCGAGTCGTCGGAGCTCATTCTCGGCGGCAGCGAGGACTCGGGTCACGCGGCCATCGCGATCGTCCGCGCCGTGACGTCACCGACCACGCTGTCGCTCTGCACCGGCTCGCTCATCAAGTCGAACATCATGATCACCGCCGCGCACTGCGCGTTCAACGACGGCAAGCCGCTCACGAAGGTCGACGTCTCGTTCTCCTCGCGTCCGAACATCGGCCTTCCGCTCGGCGACAAGGCCTGGGTCGCGGGCAGGATCATCCCGAACCCGGCGTGGAACGGCAACGACGGCACCCGTGGCGGTGAGGACGTCGCCGTCATCGTGCTCGATCGGGACGTGAACATCACACCGATGAAGCTCGCGAAGGCGCCCGCCGCCGGCGCGACCGTCACCGCGGTCGGCTTCGGGTGGAACGACCACGTCAGCTCCGGCGATCAGATCAAGCGTCGGGTCGCGATCCCCGTCACGCAGGTGACGGCGCACGAGATCGCGGCGGGCAAGGACAACCTCGGCACGTGTCATGGTGACTCGGGTGGCCCGCTCCTCCTCGACGACAAGATCGTCGGCATCGTCTCGTACGGCGATACCGCCGACTGCCACGGCGTCAGCCACTTCACCCGCGCCGACGACGTGGCCGATTTCATCCAGGCGGTCATCGCCTCCGCCGACGGTGACGGCGACGACCCGCCGGCACCGGCTCCGGGGGCGACCCCGCCGAAGACGACGAACTGCAGTGTCTCGATCTCCTGCGTCAACGGCGCTTGCACCTGCGGCTCGGGCGCGAACAAGGGCAAGGCCTGTGAAGGCAAGCTCGGCTCGGCCAACTCGTGCTCCAACATCTGCTCGACGTGCACCCAGTGAGCTCCGTCACCGCCCACGAGTTCGATCGGCTCTACCTCGCGATCTGCAACGAGCCTCGGCCCCGCTGGCGACCTCGCCCGCGCGAGGAGCGCCGAGCTCGAGGACTCCATGACGCCTGGGAACCCGTGTCCAGCAACCACGATGACTTCCGGGCTCCCGTGAGACGTGGAGCCGCGACTCACGAAGCGCCGGATCGCCGCTGCCCTGCGCCTCGCGAGTGAGCCGGAGCTGGCACGCGCCTTGATCTGCTCCTGGGCCGATGAGACGATCCGTCATCGCGCTCGCGTTCTTCGTGAGCGGAGCGTGCCGCAGCGAGGGCCTGCCGACGGTCGACGCACCGGTCACGGCCGTGTCTGCCGCCGCCGCGCCCGCGACTGCGCCAGCAAGCGCGCCGCTCCTGGCGCCGGACCCACCTCGAGACGAGAGCCGGGAGTTCCCGGCGGGGAGGGGAGTGGCGCTCTACGCCGAGCAGCTGGTCGAGCTCGTGCAGGACCCACGCATGCGCGATCCGAAGGCGAGCTATGAGTCGCGCCTCGCGATGGTGACCGCGGTGCTCGGTCCTGGGGAGGAGATCGACGAAGATCACTTCGACGGTTACCGTCAACATGGGCAGCGGTGGCGCGCCCTCGCCGCTCGCGGACTGTTTCTTCCCTTCGGCTGCCGCGAGCTCGTGGTCGCGAGAAACCACGCCTTCATCTACACGCGCGACGCCGACCACCGCGCGTGCGGTCTGCCGTACGTCGAGGACCCATCGAAGCCGTACCCCAACAAGGCTCCTCTCCATACGAAGTATCTGCTCGATCAGGTGCTCGCAGAGGTGGTCTCGCTCGACCCCGCCGCGGCGCTCGCCCGCGCGCAGCAGCGGCTCCGAAAGCCGGACGGCGAGGACCATGGCGAGAAGGTCTGGAACGCGATCGGCGGTGCCGGCAAGCACGCGCCCATCACGTGCCATTCGCTCCGTGTCGGCGGCCGTGCTCGCGTCGAGGAGGTACCGCTACGCGCCTGCGATCTGCAGTGGCCCATGCCCGGCATGACCTTCGATGTGCGGCCCGAGATCCCGCCGCTCGACAAGAAGGGCCTCCTCGCCGAGTGCACGAAGAGATGCGCTGCGGCGAACGAGCTCTGCATGATGGACGAGCGCCTGCCGTCCGGCGGCACGATGCACTACGAGCGAGACGGCGAGCGCATCCGCTTCCTCGACGGCAAGCCGCTCGAGGGCGAGCTTCGAACGAGCTGCGTGTCGATCCCAGCCACGTGTGCGAAGGCGGACACCGCATGCTTCTGGCCGCGTTCGGCCGTCGCCCCGGCGGCCCCAGCCGCGCCATCTCCAGGGCCGTGCCCGAAGGACGGCCACACCGGGCACGGGATCGCGAACACGACGCCCCCGTACATCATCTGCCATTCGCGCTTCGGAACGTCGATGGCGAGGCTCCCTCCGCCGAGCTCGTCCGCGTTCCCGTCGCATCCCTGATGGGACGGGAGAGCGCCTACGCCGAGCTCCAGACGGGCACTCGTTCGTCGTAGGGGCTCAGCGGGTCAGGGCCTCCGGGCCCGTCGCCGGGGGCGCGAGGGACTCGAGCTCCTCCGTCGAGAGGACGCGCGAGCGGGTGAGGAAGCGGACGCCGTGCGGGGACTCCACGGAGAAGCCGCTCCCGCGGCCCGGCACGACGTCGACCGTGAGATGTGTGTGCTTCCAGTACTCGAACTGATCGCCGCCCATGAAGAAGGGAGTGTCCGCGATCCAGCCGAGGAGGACGTCACGCGAGCCGATCTTGAAGTCGCCGCGCGGGTAACACATGGGCGCGCTTCCGTCGCAGCAGCCGCCCGACTGGTGGAACAGGAGATCGCCGTGCTCCTCGCGAAGCTCTTCGATCAGCTGCTTTGCACCAGGGGTGACATCGACTCGCGTGAGGGTCATTCTTCGCTCGTTTTCGGTTCGCTTCGGCTCAGAAGAAGCCCATCGCTTTTTGCGAGTAGCTCACGAGGAGATTCTTCGTCTGCTGATAGTGGTCGAGCATCATGCGGTGATTCTCGCGGCCGATGCCCGACTGCTTGTAACCACCGAACGCCGCATGCGCGGGATAGAGGTGATAGCAGTTCGTCCACACCCGGCCCGCCTGGATCGCGCGGCCGGCGCGGTAAGCGGTATTGCCGTCGCGGGTCCACACGCCGGCGCCGAGGCCATAGAGCGTGTCGTTCGCGATCGTCATGGCGTCGTCGAAGTCCTTGAAGCTCGTCATGCTGACGACCGGGCCGAAGATCTCCTCCTGGAAGACCCGCATCTTGTTCTGGCCCTGGAAGATCGTGGGCTGAACGTAATAGCCGCCGGCGAGGTCGCCCGGCATCTCGGCGCGCGCGCCGCCGAGGAGGACCTTCGCGCCTTCCTTCCGGCCGATATCCATGTAGGAGAGGATCTTCTCGAGCTGATCGTTCGAGGCCTGGGCGCCCACCGTGGTCTTCGGGTCGAGCGGATTGCCGTTCACGTGCTTCTTCGCGCGCTCCACCGCGCGCTCCGTGAACTGACCGTAAATGGACTCCTGGACGAGCGCGCGGGACGGGCAGGTGCAGACCTCGCCCTGATTCAGCGCGAACATCGAGAAGCCTTCGAGGACCTTGTCCGCGTAGTCGTCGTTCTTGGCGAAGACGTCCTCGAAGAACACGTTCGGCGACTTGCCGCCAAGCTCGAGGGTGACGGGGATCAGGTTCTCGGACGCATACTGCATGATGAGACGGCCGGTCGTCGTCTCGCCGGTGAACGCGATCTTCGAGATACGCTTGTTGGAGGCGAGCGGCTTGCCCGCCTCGACGCCAAAGCCGTTGACGACGTTGACGACGCCCGCGGGGAGCAAGTCGCCAATCAGATCCATCATCATCATGATGGAGGCCGGCGTCTGCTCCGCCGGCTTCATCACCACGCAGTTGCCGGCCGCGAGGGCAGGCGCGAGCTTCCAGGTCGCCATGAGGAGCGGGAAGTTCCACGGAATGATCTGACCGACGACGCCGAGCGGCTCGTGGAAGTGATACGCGACGGTATCGTCGTCGATCTGCGAGCTCGTGCCTTCCTGAGCGCGAATGGCGCCTGCGAAGTAGCGGAAGTGATCGACGACGAGCGGGAGGTCCGCCGCGAGCGTCTCGCGCACCGGCTTGCCGTTCTCCCACGTCTCCGCGACGGCGAGCTTCTCGAGGTTCTGTTCGATGCGATCGGCGATCTTGAGGAGCGTGTTGGAGCGCTCCGTCGTCGACGTCTTGCCCCACTTCTCCTTCGCTGCGTGTGCGGCGTCGAGCGCCGTCTCGATGTCCTCGGCGGTCGAGCGCGCGACGGTGGTGAAGGGCTTGCCGTTCACCGGCGAGGGGTTCTCGAAGTACTGCTCCTTCTTCGGTCTCACCCACTCGCCGCCGATGAAATTCTCGTAGCGGCTCTTGTATTGGACGATCGATCCGTCCGTATTCGGCGCCTTGTAGGTCATGGCAGGTCTCCTGCTCGAGAGACAGCGAGGAGCGGGCCAACACCGTCGCCACCAGACGTCGCGCACTTAGCGCCGATGTGTCGCGACGGGTGGAGCGACGCTTGTAGCGATCCGAGCCGACGTGACGCGCCGCGTAGCGAGGCCACATCCAAAAGATGTTTCGAGCTGCGTTCGACCTAGGCACCGCGCGTGCCGGAGCTACCCTTTCCCTATGCTCCTACTGACCGAAGGCCAAGAGGGGCTCTGGGAGCGGTTCCAGCATGGAGACGTCACCCACGACGCCCTTGCGCTGGACCACGCCTCCGTAGTGCCGCGCTGGCATCGCTCGGTGAAGCTCGGCGTGCGACCGGACGGCGCGGCCCATCCGATCGCGGTCCGCGGGCAGGAGCTCGTGACCCGTCGTGACGCCGCCCTCGGAATGCTCGCCGACGCGAGTGGCGTGATTGATGCGATCGAGCAAGAGGTGGCTGCGCGCGGGCTCCTCACCGTCGTCGCCGACGCGAGCGGCGTCATTGTTCGCGCCCACGGTGGCGATGCGTTTCGTCGTGAAGTGAAGGCGACCCGCCTCGTCGAGGGCGTGCGCTGGGACGAGGCCGCTCGCGGGACGAACGCGATCGGCACGGCGCTCGCCGAGCGTCAGCCTGTCGCCGTCGTCGGTCGCGGTCACTGGGAGAGCGTGAACCACGGGCTCTTCTGTTACGCCGCCCCCGTCATCGATCCGCTCGGGCGGCTCGTGGCCGTGGTCGATGTCACCGGCCCGCTCCAGCTCGACTCGTCGGCCATCGGCGCGGCCGTCCGGAGCGCGACCGCGGCGATGGAGCAGATCCTTCGTGCGAAGATCTACGCGAGCTCGGACGCCGGTTCGCGGCGCCTCGTCGAGCGCATGGTCGAGAAGGCGGCGATGCCCGCCGTGATCGTCGAGGCGGCGGGGGTCATCACCGCGCGCAATACGCACGCGAGCGCCGAGCTCGACCTGCCGCCCGGACCGATCCCCGTCGAGCGCCTCTTCGGCGTCGGCTGGGCCGAGCTCGCGCGCGCGGCCGCGACGGGGACCACCGTCTTCGAGACGAAACGCCGCTCCTTCGCGGTCGATTTCGAGCCCGTCTTCGCGGGCGATCAGCTCCTCGCGCTCGTCTGCTTCTTCGAGGGCATCGGGCGCCGGGCCCCGATCGTGATTCCGGAAGCGAAGCCCCTCGCGCCTGCGTTCGACCGGATCTTCGCCACGGACCCGCCCTCCCTCGCGGCCAAGCAGCTCGCGGCGCGCCTCGCCCCTTCGGAGATCCCGGTGCTCCTGCTCGCCGAGACGGGGACCGGAAAGGAGCTATTCGCTCAGGCCATTCATCGCGCGAGCCCGCGCGCCACCCACCCATTCGTGGCCGTGAACTGCGGAGCGCTCACCGGCTCGCTGCTCGAGAGCGAGCTATTTGGATATGGGCCTGGCGCCTTCACCGGCGCTCGGCCGCAAGGCGCCGACGGAAAGATCGCGGCCGCACATCGCGGAACCCTCTTTCTGGACGAGGTGGCGGAGATGTCGCCCGCGGCGCAAGCGATGCTCCTTCGCTTCCTCGAGGACGGCTCCTACAGCCGTGTGGGCGAGGCGACGCCCCGCAAGTCGGATATCCGTCTGGTCTGCGCGACCTGCCGCGAGCTGCCGAAGCTGGTCACGGAGGGCACCTTTCGCCAGGACCTCTTCTTCCGTATTCAGGGCGGCTGCGTGAAGCTCCCACCGCTCCGCGAGCGCACCGACCGCGTGGCCCTCGCGCGCGAGCTCGCCAGGCCGAAGGTGCTGGGCGCCTCGGCGGAGTCCTGGATCCTCGACCACTCCTGGCCGGGAAATATTCGCGAGCTGAAGACGGCCATCGTCCACGCCGCCGCGCTCTCGGACGGCCCGACGCTCGAGCAGTCCCATTTTCCGTGCCCGCTCCTCGACCTGCCGCCGCCGCCGACCACCGGCGTGAGCCGCCGCGCCACGATGCACGCGATGGCGGAGCAGGCGGTCGCCCGCGCCGGCGGCAACCTGAGCGAGGCCGCGCGTGCGCTCGGCGTCGCACGAAGCACGCTCTATCGCATGCTCGGCCGCTAGCTCCTCCACGCGCGGCACGGCGCGGTCTCACGAGTCTGTTCGGCGCGCGGTCTCCGCGTCGGAGACGCGATGCTCCGCGAGCCGTTCGACCTCACGCCGGATCTCGCTCGCTCCGCCGGGCTTCGTGCGTGGGACCATCGGATCCCGAGGACCCGCTCGACCCCGCCCTCCTCGACTGGAGCGCCGACGAGCAGGCGAAGGAGCAGTCCGTGCGGGCCGCGCTGCATCCCTGGTACTTCGCGTATTCGATGGGGAAATGGCAGATCCTCGCGCTCCGTGAGGAGGCGAAGCGCGCCCGCGGATATACCCTGCAGCGCTTTCACGACGCGCTTCTCTCTCACGGGCAGGGGCCCGTCGGGCTCATCCGCCCGCGCGTGCTGAGCGATCTCGGACTACCCTCGTCCGGGTGACAGGGGAGAAGAGCTCGCCCGCCCCTCGCGCCACGAAGGTCCTCATCGGTCTCGGCGTCGCCGTGACGGCGGCGCTGCTGGTCCTGCTCGTGACCTCGCAGCTACCGACCTTCGTGGGCGGGCTGAGCACGGAGCACCCGGCCCTCGAGGATCGTTCGCGACGGCGTCCGAGCGCCGGCCCGGGCCTCGGCCAGCCCGTGGACGACGTGCGGGAGGAGGTGGTGACGTTTCCGTCGCGCATCCGCGAGCGCGGGGTCGCGCGCCTGAAAGGCACGCTGAGCCTCCCGGCCCTGCCTGGCCCGCGCCCGGCCGTCATTCTGCTGCACGGCAGCGGGCCGTCGAGCCGCGACGCCGAGCTCCCCGGTGACCTCGTCTCGCGCGTGAGCCCGCCGTTCCCGTTCCTGCGCGCCATGGCCGACTTCTTCGCGCATGAAGGGCTGGTCGTGCTGCGGTGGGACAAGCGAACCCCGCAGTTCTATCCCGAGCTCGCCGGTCATCTCAGGGAGTTTCGCTTTTCCGATTACGAGACGGACGCGCGTGACGCGATCGCGTATCTCACCACGCGACCGGAGGTGAATCCGGATGCCATCGTCGTCGCCGGGCATAGCGAGGGCGGCGGGATCGCGCCTCACGTGGCGGCCGCGGAGCCGCGTGTCGTCGCGACGGTCATGCTCGCCGCGTTTCCGGATCCGTTCGACGGAGGGGCGTGGCAGGTCCGGCATCACGCCGCTACGCGCCTGCGTCAGGGAGACGTCTTCGGCTATGTCGCGCTGCTCGGCATGGCGCGCAAGGCGGAGGGTTGCCTGTCCAGGCTCGAGACGGCCTATCAGGCAAACGAGCTCTGCATCCCGGGGGCGCCGCAGTTCGTGGTGAAGGACATGGTGGACTATGGCTCCCGGACGGCGACGGCGCTCCGCGAGCTCCGGACGCCGATATTTGCCATTCAGGGGAGCGTGGACCGGAACATCGATCCCGAGACGATCCCGCGTCTGGGAAGGCAGCTCGCGGACCACGATATCGAGCTTCACTACGTGCCGAAGCTCAATCATCTCCTCGTCGACGTCGTCGACGGAAAGGGGCCGCCTGCGATCTCGGAGGAGGTGAAGCGACGCCTTCGCGTCTTCCTCGCCAGCGTCGGAGCTCCGGCTTCCCGTTGATGGCCTGATCGCGAATCAGCCAGTCACGTTGAGGTTCACCAGGGCGTCGATCGCAGGGCCGTTGTAGAAGTCGTTCACGCGGCGCATATCGCCCTTCGCCACCGCGAAGAGGGTGGCCGCGCCCGCGGCGGCGCTGAGCTGGCCGCGGACCGTGTTGTAGGCCGTATTCGAGAGATTGCCCGTCGCGATGTCGAAGGCCTTCACCGTGTTCGCGTTCGTCAGCTCGCCGAACCAGCCCGACTTCACGTGGCCCGCGCCCATGACGTAGAGGAGATTCGCGCCACCGGGCGTCGCGTCGCCCCAGTTGTTCCGGTCGAATGGCTGCTTGAAGGTGTCACCGCTCACCGAGAGGACCATCGCGTCGGCGAGCGTCTTCGCGGAGCAGGACGGATCCTTCAGGCTCTTGCCGAGCTTGTAGAGCCCGTCGAGCATCTTGCCCATCGCGCCCGCGACGCCCGCCGCCTGCGCGTTGCCCCCCGCGAACATGCCGTGCGGGTCGTTGTTGAAGCCGCGCATGATGAGCATGCTCGTGAGGCCGAGCGAGAACGCCTTCATCGTGGTGATCATCGCGCGGCTCATCTGCGTGACCGCGCCCGGCGTGCCCTGGCCGAGCCCGAACATCGCGAGGTCGTCCTCGGTCGGCGTGAGCTGCGACGCGAGGTTCTTCGCGAGCAGGTTCATGCTGACCTTGCCCGTCTCGTACGGCCTCTCGATCGTGCGGCGCCCGGCGGCCGCGTTGAGGCCGAGAAACGCCTTGTAATACGACTCCGCGAGCGCGCCGTTGCCCTCGCCCGAGAGCAGCGCGCGGGACGCCTGACTGTTGAAGAGACCGACGAGCTGGTCCGCCGCGCCGACCGCCGCGACCGCGGGCGCGCCCGGTGCGGCGCCGAACTGGATGCCGCCCACGGTGAGGACGGGCAGGAGCGTGGGGTTCGCCTGCTGGATGGCGGCCGCGGACGCCATCATCGTGTTCGGGCCGATGTTGATCGTGCTCGTCGGCGTCGCGGTGTGCGTCTCGTTCTGCCCGCCCACGAATGCGGTCATCTTCCACGTCGTATCCTTTTGCCAGGGAGAGTCCGGCGAGTGCGCCCAGGGCTTGTCGAAGCCCGTGGCATCGATGCCCTTGCCGACGTTGTGGTGCGAGAAGCTCTGGCTACTGCCCTTCACCACCGCCGGCACGGGGAAGGGGAGTGTCCAGTTCGCGAGCCCGCCGTTGCCGTCCATGATGTGGATGTGGCGGTTGGTGGAGGCGCACGCCGCGGTGTCCGCGGCGGCGGTGCCGGCCGTGTCGTTGAGCACGTTGAGGAGACGCGAGCGCTCGAGGCCGAGGCACGCCGCCACGGTCGCGCTCCAGCGGAGGAAGTTGCGCCGCGACGTACCGTTCAGTTGCTTCAAACGAGGATCCGTCATGACTTCCTCACTGGCAGGTGTGCGCGGCGGCGAGCATCGCGGCGATCGCGATCTTGGCGCCGTCGGTGGGGTTCTTGGTGATGGCGTCGTTCGCGATCGCGACGTACTCGTCCGTCGCGGGCTTGCCGAGGAGGCAGGAGATGCCGTCCTTCGAGAACTTGCCGTCGATGATCATCTTCACGCTCGGGCATGCGGGCGGGTTCCAGTCATCCGCCACGATGTCGTACGAGGCCATCGCGAAGATGTCGTACATCTTCGAGATCGCGGAGGTCGACGCGAAGGGCGCCTCCGGTACGCGGCCGCCGTAGTTGGCGGCCCCGAGGGCGGCCGCGGTGTCGGGCTTCGCGAAGAGGTCCTTGCCGCTCTGCGTGCCATCGGGACGAGCGCCCGTGCCCTTGACGCCGCGGCTCTCGAGGAATCTCCCGAGCGACGCGACGGAGAGCTTCCCACAGGAGTGAAGGCGCGACGTCACCTCGGGCGAGCCGACGGCGCGGACCTGCGCCGGATCCGCCGGCTGGAACGGGACGTCGCTTGCGCCCGCCGGATCGTTCGAATGGCTGTACGTCGTGTCCTCGACGCCGGCCGTCTCTTCCTTGTTCTTCGACGGCACGCGCGTGGCGCCGCCGCCGATGCCACCACCGGTGAGCGTGTCGTTGCCTTCACCTTCGCAGGCGAAGACGATGCTCGAGAGCGCGACGAGAGCGAGGATTGCTTTCTTCATGGTCATCCTCAGAACTTGGTGAAGTCTTCGCTCTTGAAGACGGCGGCGATGATGGCCTTGAGCTTCTGCCCGTTGCCCTTGAACTGGTCGACGTACGGCTGCGTGACCGCGACCGGGATCGACGCGAGGTCGTTCACGATGTCGCCCCGCGACATGGCGAAGTTCCACATGCGATTCACGGCGCAGGTCGCGACGTCCGGATCTTCCGCGAGCGCCTTGCCGAGGGAGGCGATGTCGGTGAGCTCCTTGCCGGCGCGCCACTTGAGCGGCTCACCGTCGGGCAGGAAGTCGATCCGCGCCGCGGGCGGCTCGCCCTGCACCGGGACCTTCACTTGCGGCGTGTCCTTGAGCGCGCCCTTTGCGTCGTAGTCGAGAAAGAGCGGCGCGACGTGATTGAGGTTGGCGTGGCAGTTGGCGCAGACCACCGCCTTCGTGTCCTGGAAGTCGACCTTCGCGTCGGTCTTGCCGACCTTGCCCGTGATGCTGTCGAAGGGAAGCGCCGCGGTATAGACACCGTTGCCCATCGGGGTCGGGCGGTCGCCGAACTCGGCGGGGAATTTGTTGCAGACGAAGGTCTCTTGCACGAAGCGGACGCGGCGGAAGGCCATGTTCGCGAAGTACTGCCCGAGGAGGCCGGGATCGGTGAGGACGCCGGCGGTGGGGCCCTGCTTGCCACCGTCCGGGATCGCGCACCTTGCCGCGGTGAACGTGCTCGTGTTGCCGTCGAACGTGGGGCAAGTGTTGTCGGTGGCGGTGAAGAGATCGGTGTACGCCCGATCCTCGATGACGAGCTGCGCCGCGAACCGCGCCGCGCCGCTGTCGGTGCGGAACGTGTCTTGCCAGAACTTGATCATGACCCGCGCGAAGTCGGGCGAGGCGATCATGTCGTCGACGAGCTTCTCGTACGTGGCCTTCTTCGCGGCCTCGTCGCCGTTGTCGATCTGCTTGATCTCGGAGAGCTCGGGGAGCCGATCGCGGAGCTTGAGGCTCGCGGTGCGGAGGGCCTCGCCGTAGTCGGTCCGCCGCGCGTCGAGGATCTTCTTCACCTCGGCCTCCGGCGTCGTCGGCGCTTCCTGGGCCGGCTCGTCCTGCGGGTCGGTGAGCTTCGGCTTGTCGTTCGGCGATTCGTCCTCGGACGAGCCGCACGCGACGGCGGCGAGCGTCGAGAGGGCGAGGACCGGGAGGAGGCTCTTCATCTTCATCGTGGACCTCACTTGAAGAAGACCGCGGAGTTCGCGGTGAACAGGTTTCGCCATGCGTTCGCGTCCGCGACCGCGCCGCCCGAATGCGTGGCCCCGGTGACCTTCTTCACGATGAGGCTGTTCGGGATGTCGCCCTTCGAGAGCTTGCCGAGGATCTGATTGCAGACGAGCGTGGCGTCGTTGCTCGCGAGCGAGAGCCCCGCGAGGCCCGCGCCATGGCACTGCGCGCAGGTCTGGCCGTTGCCGCCTTGCGCCTTCGTGTTGCGCAGCGTGGGCAGCACCTTCTGCGTGAAGCCGGCCGGGTCCGCGCACGTCGGCGCGTTGGCGATCACGGCGACCTTGCCCGGCTCGAGCTTCGTCACCTCGACGCGGAGCTTGTCCTTCGCGGGATCGAAGGGGCGCCACGCCGGCGCCGAGAAGAGCACCGAGCCGGGCGAGAGCACCGTCTCCTGGCCGCCCGGGACCGTCTGATCGGAGTTGGAGAAGCTGTCGGCGGGATCCTCGACCTCCTCCGTGCCCGTCACGCGCACGAACTTCGGCTGGACGATGTGGACGTCGGTGCCCGCGGGCGCCGCGACGCGCACGTTGCCGAGCGACAGCATGGTTCCGACGAGCGACGCGGTGAACTTGAGGTGGACGTTGGTGAGCTTGCCGTTCGACGCGGGCGAGAGGTCGATGTCGTTGTCGCCCAGCGTGATCGTCGCGGGCGCGGAGCTCGGGAGCTTCTGGCTCTGGATGGCGACGGCCTCGGTCTCGAGCCACTCGATGACGAGCTTCTCGAAGTCCGGGAGCGACGACACCGCGGGACCGGCGTGCGGACCCTTCGTGAGGATGGTGCTCGCGAAGACGTCGCGCACGACGACGCCAGGCTGATTCTTGATCGCGCGGTAGACGTCCGGACCTTCGAGGAACGCGGGCGCGCTCGAGAACGCGCCCGTGTCGTGACAGCCGCGACCGCAGTTCTTGAGAAGCTCGGGCTGGACCTTGGCGAACGCCTCCTGCTCCTGCGTGAGTGGAGCGGCGGACGACCTCGCCGGATCGGTGGGATCGTTCTCCGTCGTCGTGTCGCGGGAGCCGCGACGGACGGTGAGCCCTTCGACACTCTCTTCACTGCACGCCGCGACGAGGATCGCGATCGACAGGGCAGGGAGAAGGAGGCTGCGCATCGTGTGAGAGCCTTCAGCACGAGTCGGGCCACGGATTTCAGATCCACACATTGTGCACTCCTCTGCGCAATTCCTGCGTACAGGAGGGGAAAAGGGTCACTTCCTTCCAGTGACCCCACAAAAGGACCGCGAGAAGCGGTGCGGTTTCTGCGCCTCAATGGAGATCGCGCGACCCGCCGTACGACGGAGTCGCTGGAACAACCTCCGCATCTCGCTTTCTCTGAGAGGGTGAGGCGCCTCTCCCCCGTCCTTCTCGTGGCGTGCACGTCGCGACTGGTCGCCCCTCCGGCGCCGTCCCTCGTGACCCTTCCCACCGCGAGCGCCGCTCCGCCCGCCGCCCCGGAAGCACCGAGGCCCGAGCCCGACCCCGAGCCCGACGCGGGGGAGTGGGTGACGCCGTGCAAGGAAGGCACGGACGAGCACAAGGCCGCGGCCACCGAGCTCGCGAGCATCTCCAAGGCGATCCACGACCTACCGATGACCGGCGACCCGAAGCCGATCGCGACCCGTCTCGCCTCGCTCGTCGAGACGAAGTGCTTCCTCGGGGTCGGCGACGAGCTGATGATCGGCGAGTTCCAGTCCGCGCTCTCGCTGAAGACCTACTGGGGTGAAGGCGGCGAGGCCTCGCTCTCCGCGAGGCTCGCGTGGGACAAGTCCGGCGATCGCCGCTTCTGGCTCGCGCCCTCGATTCGCCACGCGCTCACGCGAGAGAGCGTGCCCGCGACCCATCCGCTGGCCTCGCTCCTGTGCCCAGCCGTTCCGAACGGCTGCGGAAGCGAGACGACCGGCTGGGCCCATCGCGCGGAGCTCGCGCTCCACGCGCACGCGGAGGCCAAGCGCGGCTCGGCGTCCGAGCCTCCGAAGACACAGGAATCGTGTGCCAAGGCCGCCGCGGCCGTGGTGCCTTCGTCGCGCGCCTTCCTCACGTTCCGCAGTTGCCTCCAGCAGACGGCGATTCACGAGGACGCGCTGCCGCTCGGACGCTTCCGTGCGCCGTCGAGCGGCTGGCTCGTGCTCCGTGGACGCCGCGGCCATCACTCGTGGTGCGAGGAGCTCCGCGCCTACGACCTCACAACGGGCTCTGCGCATGTCGCTTCGCTCTGTGGTGGCATGTTCTCCGCGCAAGGACCGATCGGGATCAAGGTCGAGAAGGGAAAGCTCCCCGTCGATGCGCTTCGCGAAGCGGCGTGGATGATGCTCCTCGCCAACACCGCCGATCGCGATGTCGTCGTCTCCGGCTCCGGAATCTACATCCCGAAGGAGATCGACATTCGCCTTCCTGCGGAGCAGGGCTTCGGCATCGGCCTGGGCAGCTTCGGCACCTCGAGCGGACGCACCACGCTCGTCTACCAGTGGATCGTCGGCGGCAAGAGCATCGCGTCCGGCACCGTCGAGTGGCCGGACGCCCATGACGCCGCCGACGAGCATGCGACCAACCTCCTCGCGATCGCCGAGCTCGCGATGGTGAAGGGCTGCGCGCCCGCCGCGGTCCCAGCCATCCCGTGGACGGCGCGATACGACAAGGCCACGCGCGTGACCCGCCCCGAGGCCTACTTCCCGGAGTATGCGGAGCCGCAGTACGGCGATCTCGAACGCGAGCTCGCTCGCGCTGGCACGGCCGTTCCCTGTCGCTGATCGCGCTGTCCTTTGCGGCACATCGTGGCACGCGCGATCCGCAATTGAGTCGAGCACTTGGCTCGGGCACGGGGGTTGCGTAGCGCCGGCGACATGCGCTTGCTTGCCTGCCTTGCCCTCTCGACGTTTGCCGCTGGTTGTGGCGCCCTCGCCGGCGAAGAGTCGAAGGGCGGGGTGGGGGTGGACCCGCCGGGCGGGCCGAACGTGAGCACGTCACTGACGCCGTCGTGCACGCGCGAGCGCACCGCTCCGCTCGTCATGATCGAGGACGTCGCGTCGTCGTCTGCGACCGTCGGGCCGTGCGGCGACGTCCTCTTCGAGAAGACGGACGGCTCGGTCTGGCTTCGTACGGCGAGCGGCGACGGGACGCCCGTGCAGCTCGCAGGGCCGGCGAAGCTGAACGCCCCCGGAGGCTTCGACTCGACCGGAACGTACGTCTCGTTCGCGCGCGAGGGCGCAGGCACCGTCGTCCGCAAGCTCGACTCGGGTGAAGAGATCCTCTTTCCGGAGAGCGCACACTTCGGCTTCGATCCGCAGACGCGCACGCCGATCGTCTACACGTGCACGAAGGGCGTGCGCGTCCTGCACGGTGGCGTGCTCGGCCCCGTGATCGCGGGCACCGAGAGCCTGGGGTGCGCGTCCGATGCGCCCTTCGGAAAGACGGTGCTCGTCCACAGCGACACGTGGACGAACGCGGTCGCCGTCGATCTCGTGGCCGAGAAGGCGCGGCGGCTCGAGATCGACTACCGCGGCAGCGACTCCGGCATCGGCCGTACGCATCGCCGCGATGGTCTCGTCCTCAGTCGCGACGGCAACGTGGCGCTCTACCAGGCCACGACGTGGGAGCCGTGCGGCGACACCGAATGTCCGAAATCGGACGGCTACGACATCATCCTCACCGCGACGGGGAAGGTCACGCAGCACGTCGGGCCCGGATACGTCTCCCTCGACGGCGCGTTCGACTTCGACGCAGCACGTGCGAATGCGCTCGTCGAGCGCTCCGGCGCCGGCAGCATCGACACGCTCACCGGCACGCTCATCGAGCGCAAGGACGCCTCGCGCATCGGCCTGCAGCGGGACGGCACGCTGATCCTCCAGCGCAGCGATCGGAGCGGCAGCCGCATCACCACCGCGCGGGCCGGCGAGACGGCCGAGAAGGAATGGCTCTCTTCGCCCGCCTACGACACCTCCGTCGTCACCTGGCCCACCGGAAAGCGCGCCATTCTTCTCGAGCGCACCGGTGTCGTGAAGACGGCCGACGGCCAGAGCAACTGGGGCGGGAGCGGCTACGGGGACCTGATCGTGCGAGACGAGAGCGGCGCCGAGATCGCGCGTCACGCGAGCTTCACCTCCGCCGCGGCGGTCGCGTTCCCGGCCGATGGCGCCGTCATCCTCGTCGCCACGCGCTTTGCCACACCTCCGCCCGCGTCCGCGGTGAGCACCGACGACCTCGACATCGTCAGCCTGCTCGTCCGCGTCGCCCCCGACGGCTCGCTCTCCGTCGTCGCGGACACGAGCGGCTCGCTCTACGACATGATCGAGCTCGACGCTCGCTCGATCGGCGCCTTCCGGAGCCAGTACGACGCGAGCATCAGCAAGCGAACCTCGAGCTACGACATCTACGATCTCACGCGCTCGCGCCTTCGCAACACGATCTCCGGCAACGACCTGCGCCTCGTGCGGTCGACGTGGCCCGTGTCGCCGGGTGTCGTCGCGCTCGAAGACGTCTCGGCCGGCGACTTCGGCGCGCCCGCGAAGCTCTGGCACGGCGTCGCGGATCGCTGACGATCACGGGACGCCAGCGTCGGCCTTCTGCCGAAGGATGCGCGCCGCTTCCGCGTACACGGGGTTCTTCGGGTTCGACTGCGCGAGCAAGGTCTCGTAGATCGCGGCCGCGCGAGCGTAGTCGTTCACGGCAACGGCATCGACCGCCTGACGCTCGAGCGTCTTCGGTCCGGTGGGCGGAGTCGCCGCCACGGGCCCCGGCCCCGGCTCCCGGCCCGACGGTCCCGGCGCCACGGGCTGTACGGGTTGAACCGGCTGCACGGGCTGGATCGGCTGCACGGGCTGCACGACCTGACCGCCATCTGCAGGCGCCGGCATCGGCGTCCCGAGCGGCACGCACGGATACTGCCCGTTCACGGGGACGCTGTATGGAATGAAGCCGGGCGGGCACTGGCCCGGCACCGCTTGTCCTGGCACCACCGCGGGGCCGGCGTCCGCCGTGATCCCGATCGGCTCCGGCGGGGGCTCGTCGTCGAAGAGGAGGAGGTATGCCGCCGCGATCAGGCAGAACGGCGACATGATCACGAGGAGGCGCTTCGGCGGCGTGAGCTCCTTGTACTTTGCAACGAAATCGTCGAGGCCGCCCTGGCCGCCGCGGTCGCCGGTCTGCACCGTCGGCGCGGCGCGGCTGTTCATCGAGCCGTAGGAGCCCGAGCCCATCGGACCGCCGAGGCTCATCGAGCCGCTCGGCAGCGGACCCATGTTGCCCATCGGTGGCATGTTCATCGCTCCGATCGAGCCGCTCGGAAGCGGGCCGGTCGGGTGCATCTGATGTCCGCCCCCCATCATGTTGGGGTTCATCATGGCGGGGTTCATCAGGTTGGCCGGATGCTGGCTCTGCGGGATCGCCTGCACCGGCACCGCGCCGCTCGCGAGGAGCTGGCCGGTCCCGCGCGCGCTGCGCTGGGCTCCCGCCTCCGCCATCGAGACCACACCGACGGGCCGGCTCTCGACCGGTCCGACGCGGGTGTTCTGCGTCTCGCCCATCTCTTTCGTGGGCGGCGGGAGGTTCGGCGGCGGCGCCTGACCAAGCGGCGCAGGGGCGGGCGCGGCGGGTGCCTTCGCCTCCGAAGGGGCGTCGGTCAGCGAGCGGAAGCGGAGCCGCGCGGCGCCGATCTCGATCTTGCAGGGCGCGTGGAGCTCGGTCCAGGCCTTGCCGACGCGATAGCCGTCGACGGACGCCGCCTGCGACTCGTCCGCGCTCTGCAAGAAGAGCGAGGAGCCGTCGAAGTACACGAACGCATGGACGTCGAGCACGCGCGCCGACTCGATGCGCCACATGCCCTTCTTGCCCACGGAGATCGGCTGGAGCTCCGAGCCCATGGTGAGCGGGATGAAGGCGGGCTCTCCGATGCCCGTCTCGATCTCGATCACGTGTGTGGTGCCCGGTTTCGCCATTCGAGTCTAGGTACGTTCCCCCTCAGTAGTGTCCGTCGTTGCTGCGCTGGGGAGGACGCTTCGCCGCTTCGTAGCAGCCCGGCGGCAGGTCGACTCCGTGCTCGTGGAGCTGAGGCAAGCAGCGCGGAAGGATTCCGGTCGGCACGATGTCACTGATGATCATGCCTCGCTCGTCGAACCCGTGGTACTGGCGCGCGACGAGATCCTGCATCTGGTACTGATTCTTCTCCGTGTCGTATCCGAGCACCTCGGTGATGTGGGTAATTTTACGCGACCCGTCCTGAAGGCGCGAAACCTGGCAAATGATGTTCACGGCGCTCGCGAGCTGAATACGCAGCGCCTGCAGCGGCATGTCGACGTCGCTCATCATCGCCATCGTCTCGAGGCGGGAGACCGTGTCGCGCGGGTACGTCGCGTGGAGCGTCGACATGCATCCGCCGTGACCCGACGTCATTGCCTGGATGAGGTCGAGCGCTTCGCCGCTTCGGATCTCGCCGACGACGATGCGGTCGGGGCGGAGACGGAGCGTGGCGCGAAAGAGATCGCGGATCGTGACCTCGCCGCGTCCCTTCGGATCGGGCGGGCGAGCCTCGAGCTGGCAGACATGCTCGCGCTGGAGCTGGAGCTCGCGCGAGTCCTCGATGATGACCACGCGCTCGCCCTCGGGAATGAACGAGGAGAGCGCGTTCAGCATCGACGTCTTGCCGGAGCCGGTGCCGCCGGCGACGAGGACGTTGAGCTTGGAGACGACGAGCGCCTGGAGGACCGCCGCTACCTCGTCCGTCATCGCGCCGAAGCCGATGAGGCGCTTGACGGTGAGGGTCTCCTTGAAGAAGCGACGGATGGACACGCACGGGCCGTCGGGCGCCGCGGGCGGGAGGACCGCCTCGATACGCGAGCCGTCGGGGAGGCGGCCTTCGAGGATCGGTCGGAGCTCGTCGATGTGCTTGCCGACGAACTGCGCCGCGTTGCGGAGGGCGGCGATCAGCTGCTCCTTCGTGTCGAACTTCGCGGGGACGAGATGGAGCTGGCCCTTCTTCTCGACGTAGATCTGGTTCGGGCCGTTGATCATGATGTCGCTGACACCGGGATCTTCGAGGTACGGCCGGATCGGTGCAAAAAATTGCAGGAGCGTCTCCTCGAAGACTTCCTTCGGAATCTGGTCGTGGCCGCCGCCGCCGCTCATGGTTTCGCTCCTTCGCCTTTCGCGTCTTTCGCGCTGCCGTCCGGCGGAGGCTGGGGGACCTGCTTCAAGAGTGAGCCCTTCGCCTCTTCGACGTGCTTGCCGTTCGGTTCGATCCGCAAATACTCGCGAAAATGTTGGTCGGCGCCGACCCAGTCCTTGCGATCCCGGGCGACGATGCCGAGGTAGTAGTGCGCCTCGCCGTGAAGGAGCTCGGGCGGGGGCATCGGCCTCTCCACCACCTGCTGGAGATGCTCGGTCGCCCGCTCGGGCTCATCGATGGCGGCGTAGAGCGCGCCCACCATGAGATGTGTGCGCAGGTCCGCCGGATGGCGCCGGAGATGGTTCTCCCCGTGCTGGATCGCGGAACGATAACGCCCGCCGCGCACGCAGACGTCCATCAGGAGGGGCAAGACTTCGCGGGGGTCCGCTCCCGCGTCGAGCGCCGCCGCCAGGTACTCCTCCGCCCGCGTGAAGTCGCCGACGAAGGCGAAGGCGCGCCCTCGGTCGAACAGGTTCTTTGCATTGCTCTCGTTCTGGACGGTCCTGAAGTCGGCTTCGGCCTTCGACTCGCGCGAGGTCGCACAGCCCGCGAGACCGCAGACGAGCAGCGACGCCGCGAGGGTTACTTGCCCTGCTCGCGTGCGATGTCGCCGATCTTCAGCTTCAGTTTTCGGTCCAGATTCGAGAGCCATGTGACGTATTCGCCCTGCTTGCCCTCGACGAATTGTAGAAGAACCCGGACCTCTTTTTGCGCACTTACGTAGTCGTCGATGGAAAGAGCGTGGTCGAGGCGGACGCGGCGCATCCGGAAGTCGTCGGTCATCTCGCGGCGGAGGTATTTCGCGGATTCTTCCGCGAGGTTGCCGGAAGGCGCCTCCGCGCCGGCACGGAAGCACGCGGCCGCCATTTCATAGATGGGAACGGCCTGGATTCCGTCCTGAACGTGGAACGGACGCCGCTCGCGCTTGGCGTCGGCGGCCGCCATGCGGTCGCGAGCGTAGCTGATCGCCTCCGCCCGGTCGCGCGCATGTGGGCAAGCGGACGACGGCGCCCCCCACAGCTCGGGCGGCTGAGGCTTCGCCTCGTCCTTGCCCCCGCCCATGTCGTCACCACCCAGAAAGAGATAGCCGCCGGCGGGGAGCATGAGGAGGAGCGCGATCAGCATGACCGGGCTCTTCTTCTTCTCCGCGGTGTTGAGGCCCGGCTGGAGCGCGTTCGCCTCGTCGACCTCGACGTAGATCTGCGTGCCGGTGATGCCGAGCACCGAGCCCGGCGGCAGCGGCGCCTGCGTGAACGGTACGTTGTTGATCATCGGCGGCGGCTCGAAGCTGAGCGCGCGCGCGAAGACGCCGGCCGGGCCGAGCTCGATGAGGACGTGCTCGACCCGTGCCTCCGCGAGCGGAAGGCGGATCTCGCAGTGCGCGCCGCTGCCGATGAGGACGCGCTCGCTCTCGATGCTGAGCTGCTCGACCTGTCCCGTCGGGAGCCGGGTCTGGAACTTGAGGACGCGCATCTTCGGTGACCCTTACAGACCTGCCATGATGTTCATCAATGCCGGGCCCATGAGCAAGCCCATGATGCAGAAGAAGACGAGCATCAGCGGTCCGACCATCTGCACGCCCGCCTTCGCGGCGAGCTCTTCGGCGCGAACCGAGCGGCGCGTACGCGAGACCGTCGCCTGAATGGCGAGCACCTCGGCCACGGGGTTACCGCGGTCTTCTGCCTGCACGAGCGAGTTCACGAACTCGGTGACGGTCTCGATCGGCGCGCGTCTCGCGAACTCGAGCACCGCCTCCTTGCGGGTGCGGCCGAGGTTCATCGTCTGGAGGACGAGCGTGAACTCCTCGACGAGCGGGTCGTCCGGGTTCGAGGACTTGTCGACGACCTGGCGGACCGCGCCCGGGAAGTCGAGACCGGCGCCCATGGAGAGCGCCATGAGGTCGATGACGTAGGGGAGGCCGCGGCCGATGTTCTTCAGCCGCTCCTGCGCGACGCCGGAGATCTGCATGTAAGGCATCGCGCCGCCGAGCATGACGCCGACGACGAAGATGATGCCCCCCATCTCCGTGATCCAGCCGCCGAAGGCGCCGACGATGCCGCCGACGAACCCGGCCAGGAGCGTCATCGCGAGGTACTCGTCCGCGGTGATGCCCATGTAGTCGCCGGCGAGGCCGATCTGGCGCTCGAGCTCATCACGCTGGGAGTCGGAGAGGATGCCGGAGACGCGCACGCCGAGCCAGCGGATGAGCGGCTCGACGCTCGCCCACATCTCGTTCTCCTTGAGGACCTTCTGGCGCTTGAGACCGCGCAGACCGAGCCGGTTGGCGGTTCGCGTCGGCGCGCTCGAGATGCCGTAGGTCCCGAGCATCAGCGCGAGCACGATGCAGGCGAGCACCGCCCCCCGCATCGCCTGCAGCTGGACGCTCACACCTCGGGTCTCCCAGAGAAGATTCGGATCCATTCAGGTTCGTTTCGCGACCGTTGCGTGCGGCAAGCCGCACGCCCGTCGCTCAGATGTCGACATTGAGGACCTTGCGCGCGAGCACGATGCTCGCGACCCAGAACGAAGTGCAGGCGATGATGATGAGGTAGCCGGTGATGCCGCCGTGGGTGAGCGGCGCGAAGTATCCCGGCCAGAGCACGTTCAGGCCGAGGAGCAGGGCGAAGGGCATCATCGCGATGACCCAGAGCTGCATCTTTCCTTCGGCCGTCTTCGTGCGGACCACGCCTTCGAGGCGGCGCATCTCGCGGAGCGTGCCGGCGGTGGTCTCGAGGACCTTCGGCAAGTTACCGCCGACCTGACGGCCGATGAGGATCGAGCTGAGCGCGGAGTCGAGCTGGCGGGAGCCGACGCGCGCGGCCATGTGGAGGAGCGCCTGATCGAGCGTCGAGCCGACCTTCATCTCCTTGATGGCGAGGTCGACCTCCTGTTGCATCGGGTTCGAGATGACGGCCGCGACGGAGTTGAACGCGGCGCCGATGCTGGGCGTGGTCTTCAGCGCGTTCGCGAGGGCGAGGATGAAGTTGTCGAGCTGCTCCTCGAGCTTCAGGACGCGCTGCCGGCGCATGTACTCGATGTAGACCGACGGCCCGACGGCGATGAAGCCGAGGATGACGTAGTAGAACTCGATCGTGAAGAGCACGTGCCCCATGATGACGAGGAACGCGGCCGCGACCTGGCCGTACGCGATCACGCGGCCGGGGGTGAAGATGAACATCGGGCGGAGCTTCCGCTCGAGCGACGCGGTGTAGCGGGCGGCATAGCGATACACGGGGCCGGACTCGTCGGCCGCGGCGAGCCACGTGCCGACGAACAACGCGAAGGACGTCACGCCGAGCGACGCCCATTTCAGCTGGATCGTGGTCTGTGAGAGGTCGCTGTTCATAGATACGGCTGCCCCTTCTTCACGAGGCCCATGACGATGAACGTCTGGAGGAAGCTCGGGAGGTAACCCGTGGCGCGGTACTCGCCCTGCACCTCGCCTTTGGGGCCGGTGCCCGTGCGAATGAACTCGAAGATGGGCCGGAGCTCGATCTCGCTCGTCTCGTGATCGATGCCGGTGACCTCGCTGATGGCGACGACCTTGCGCGAGCCGTCGGAGAGGCGGCTCTGCTGCACGATGACGTGCACCGCGTTCGAGATCTGGTCGCGGATCGCGCGGAGCGGGAGATCGACGCCGGCCATGAGCACGAGCGTCTCGAGACGGCTGATCGCCTCGACCGGCGAGTTCGCGTGGGTCGTGGTGAGCGAGCCGTCGTGGCCCGTGTTCATCGCCTGGAGCATGTCGAGCGCCTCGCCGCCACGACACTCTCCGACGACGATGCGGTCCGGACGCATGCGGAGCGCGTTCTTCACGAGGTCGCGGATGGTGTATTCGCCGCGGCCTTCGAGGTTCGCGGGGCGCGTTTCCATCGAGACGACGTGCGGCTGCTTGAGCTGGAGCTCGGCCGCGTCCTCGATCGTCACGATGCGCTCGTCGGCCGGGATCGCGCCCGAGAGCACGTTGAGGAGGGTCGTCTTGCCGGAGCCAGTGCCGCCGGAGATGACGATGTTCTTCTTCGCGTGCACGCAGCGCGTGAGGAAGCGGCCCATGCGATCCGTGATCGACCCGTACGAGACGAGCTTCTCGAGCGTGAGCGGGACCTTCGAGAATTTGCGGATCGTGATGCAGGCGCCGCGGAGCGCGATCGGACGGATGACCGCGTTCACGCGGCTACCGTCCTTGAGACGCGCGTCGACGAGCGGAGAGCTCTCGTCGATACGACGACCGAGCGGGGTGACGATGCGCTCGATGACGGCGCGGACGCGCTCGTCGTCCGTGAAGCGCGCGGAGGAGAGCTGAATCTTGCCGCCCTGCTCGATGTAGATCGTGTTCGGATCCACGACCATGATCTCGGTGATGGTCGCGTCCGAGAGGAAGCGCTCGAGCGGGCCGAGGCCGAGCGCCTCGTCTGCGAGCTCGCCGATGAGGCCGTCGCGATCGATGTTGTCGGGGATGCGCGAGTCGATCTGACCGATGATGCGGCGAAGCGCGTTGAGCACCTTCGGGCGCATCGACGGGTCGTCGAGCTTCTTCGCGTCGATCGTGGCGAGGTCGAGGTGCTCGAGGAGGAGCTTGTGGATCTCGCGGCGGAGCGCGACCTCCGCCTTGAGGCGATCCGTCTCGTCGCGCGAGGGGAGGTGTACGCCCTTCGGTCCCGGCTGGCTGCCGACGTGAGCGATGACCGGGTTCATCCCGGACATGTTGGGGATCGGGACGTGCCCTTGCGTCACCGCGACGGAGCGCGAGTGCCCGCCGCTGCCGCGGGCGCCGTTCTGGTGCGCCGAGACGGAGCCGGAGCCGACGTTGCCGCGCTGGCGCTGCTCGACGGGCGGCTGCACCGCGCCGATCGGGTTGCCGTGCTCGTCGACGGCGTAGACGAACACGGTGAAGTCGCCGACGACGATCGGCGTGCCGTACGGGACGTCGACGATGTCGCGACGGAGGAGGAGATCTCCGGCGATGGTGCCGTTGGTCGACACGTCCTCGACGCGGAGCGCGCCGTGACCCGCGGAGACGACGGCGTGCTGGCGCGAGACGAGGTCGCTGTCGAGGCGAAGGGAGCATTGCGGATGGCGCCCGATCGTGAGCGGACCAGAGGCCGGATAGAGCTCCGTCCGCTGTTGGCCTGCGTCCGACTGAACGACGACTTGCAAATGCATGAAAGCTCGCTCGACTCCTACTTCGCGCTCGGCGGCGCCTTCGGGTAAGTCTCCACGTACTCGATCTCGCCGCTGTACTCCTTGTACGTGGTCATCGCGTTGTTGATGAGCTCGAGGGCCGACTTCGGCACCGTGTCGACGACGCTCGGGACGATGAAGATCGACCCTTCGACGTCGTCGCGGTTGTTCGTGTGCGTGCCGAAGAGGAGCCCGAGGACGGGGATCTCGGAGAGGCCCGGCAGACCGCTCACGTTGTGGCGCTGCGCGGCCGTCTTGATACCGGAGAGGATGAGCGCCTGGCCGAGCTTGAGCACGACCTGCGTCTCGAGGCGGGTCGTGGTGCGTCCGGGCGGGCCGTTGTTCTGCGTGGGCGCCGTGAGATCGGAGAAGTCCGCGAGGAGCTTCAGCTCGACGTCGCGCGTGCTCGAGTCGTAGCGGGGGAGCACCGAGACGATGCTGCCGAACTTCACGGCGCTGATCTGCGCCGCGCCGACGCCGGCGATGAGGAAGTTCACCTCACCGCCGCTCTCGAACTTCGCCTCGTTGCCGTTGGCGGTGATGACGCTCGACTGCTTCGCGATCTTCACCCAGCCGTGCTGCTGGAGGATGTCGAGGCGCGGGAGCGGCTGGTTCACGATCGTCGCCTGCGCCTGCGTGGTCGAGCGCGTCACGAGGTCGAACGTGTACGTGTTCTGGAAGACCTGATCGCCGTTGCCGCCGAGCTGCGTGCCGCCGATGGTGGCGGGCCAGCCGAGGCCGACGTTGTAGCTCGAGGTCCTCTCGTACTGGACGAAGAAGAAGTCGAGACGCACGAGGAGCTTTCGCTCCTCGAAGCGGCCGACGGTGACGATCGACTGGACCTGCTCCCCGTAGAGGCCGGCGATCTGATCGACGCGCGCCTTCTCTGCGGGCGTGGCGACGGAGCCGTCGATGAAGACCTTCGCGCCGATGCGACGCGTGCGCGGGCCGCTGATGTCCTTGATGAGCTCCTGAACCTCGCGCTCGACGGCGGCCACGTTACGCTTGGCGACGTTGATCTCGTAGACGGTCTGCTGGCCGCCGCCGAAGATGAGGAGGAGCGTCGTCGAGCCCTCCTTCTTGCCGCTGAGGATGAAGGTCTTGCCGTCCGGCGTGGGGACGACGTCGATGATGCCCTTGACGCCTTCCGAGTACTCCTTGACGCCGGCGGCGGGGAGGGTGCGCGTCTCACCAATGGCGAGCGCGATCTCCTCGTGATCGCCCTTCTTCTGCGCGTAGGCAGGCCGCTCGTTGGCGAAGAACACGAGCCCCACGGCGCTGAGCGCCGTGAGGAGCGCGAGGATGCGGTGAAGTTTCATTCCGTCTTCGTCTGGCCGGAGAGATCGCGCGGACCCGTGCGAATGTTGCGGATTTTCGCGCGTTCCTTCTCGTCGACGATCTGGTTGAAGTTGAGGTCGACGATGCCGGAGGTGCGCGCCTGATCGTCGGGGTGGCGAACCGAGAAGGCGAGACGCCCGCGCTCACCGGCGAGCGCGAGCACCTGCGCCTCGGAGAGGGTGAGCGAGAGCGTGATGAGGTTCTCCTGGAGGTACGGGTTCGCCTCCTTCGTGTCCTTCGCCTGCTCCGGCGAGGTGTCGGTGCCGGTCGCGAGGACGAGCACGCGCTGGAGGAGAACGACCGCGTTCTTCGCCTCGTTGACCGCCGAGCCGTTGCCGAGGACGCCGATGACGTCGACGTAGTCGCCGGGCTTGATGAGCGCGATCGACGTGTCGTCGCGGGCCGCCTTCAGCGACACGGCGCGATAGCCGGGGAGGACGAGGGACGAGAGGTCCTTCTTCTCGTCCGTCGCCGTGAGGTCGGCCCACAGGAGGAGCTGGCCTTCCTTGACCGTGTTGCCGATCTTGAGGCCGAGGATCTTGTTCTTCTCGTTCTCGCGGATGGCGCGCTCGTCGACGTAGGCGAGCGGGATCTCGCGCACGCTGATCATGTCGTCCGTGACCGGCTTGCCGCGCTCCAGCTTCTTGAGCGCGACGAGGAGCTTCACCTTCTCGCCACCGGACGCTTCGAGCTCGAAGCGACGCTGGTAGAGCACGAGAAGGAAGGCCCCGAGCATGCCCACGAGGACCGCGATGAAGAGTGCACGACGATTCATCCCGATCGAATGCTACAGGACGCCCTCGATCGTTGAAAGGCATCCCCAACGCGTTCAACGCAGGGGCTCGGAAGCGTCGTTCGCCCGCTCGCGTTCAACGCAGGGGCTCTGCCCCTGCACCCCCGCTCGCGGGATACCGACGCTCGGAAGCGTCGTTCGCCCGCTCGCGTTCAACGCAGGGGCTCCGCCCCTGCACCGCGCTCGTGGTTGCTTGCTGTGCAACGCTCGGTCAGGGCTCGCGTGAGACGGTGGGGGTTGGCGTCGAGTTGGAGTCCGCGCCGACGCCCGCGAGGCCGAGCGCGACAAAGTTGCCTTCCTTCTGCACGCTGATGCCGAGCGAGAGGACCACACCTTCGCGAAGGTAGTTGCGGCCATAGCCTTCCTTCTTCGCGTCGAGCTCGGGGTCCACGCCGCGCCAGCCCGCTGAAACCATCGCCTTGTCGTAGTAGGCGAGCGTCTGCTGAGGCGTGTCCGTCGTCTTGTAGACGTTGACGCCGTACGGCAGACCCTCCGCATGGGCGGAGAGCGCACGGAACGAGTTCGGTACGCGCGGGATCTCGGGGAAGTCCTGGCCCGGAGCGTCGACGCCCTCGCCAGGCATCATGTCGTTCAAGTTGAACTTGGACTCCGTCCATGCGGTGAGCACGAGGGTGCGGTTGTTCGCGGTGCGCTTCGCATAGACGTAGCGAGCCTTGCCGAGCGCGCCGAGCTCGCCCGTCTGCATGAGGCTGGTCCAGGCCTCTTCCGTCGACGGCTTCGTGTTGTCGCCGCGCATGAAGCAGAGGAGGGAGCCTTCCTGACCGCCGCTGCCGGCGCGCATGACGCCCTTCGAGACCAGGTCGGGCGCGTCTTCCTTCCTCGGGCCGCCCGGCTTCGACTCCATCGGGACTTCCTTCCAGCCGAGGTTGGGCTGGCCAGGGTCCTTCTTGCAGGCCTCGTCGTAGCGGTCGAGCACCTCTTCCACCGGATCGTCGGTGACGGAGCTGCCCATGTACATCATCTGCCCGTTGATCGAGATGGGCGTCACGGAGTGATGCGACGCCTGGACGAACTTGAGCATGTCGCGCCCGATCGAGAGCGACGTCTGGCGCATCTCCGCGCGCGCGACCTTGATCGAGTACGCGCTGAACGCGAGGGCGGTGACGGAGAGATACCCCGCGGCGCGGAGGAGACCGCGCACGTGCTTCATGTCCTTCGACCGGAGGATGAGGAAGCTCATTTGAAGAGATCTCCCGCGCCGCCGAGCTTCTTGGCGAAGTCCATTCCGAACTGCGCCCAGGCGAGCCACTGGTTCTCGTACATCTTCTCGTTGCAGGTCACCTTGGACGCCGCGCTGATCGAGCGTCCGCCGGTGTGCTTGCCGAGCGCGAGCCCCCCCTTGCCGTTGTTGTTGTCCCAGACGGCCTGGAAGCTGACGTTGCCGTTCGCGGCCGCGCTCGCGGTGTTGAGGTTGCGCGAGGCGGCGGCCTTGTCGGGGAGGCTCGACTTGTTCGCGGGACCCTGCGCGGGGTTGTCGCCGGGGACCGCCCCACCGGGCGCCGCGGACGCGCCGTTGCCCGCGCCTTCGCAGCCGTGCGACGCGAAGTAGAGCGTGTTCGCGCGCGTCTGCATCTGCAGATCGAGCTTCGAGCCGTACGACTGACGCGTGTACGTGATGAGCCCCATGAACACGAGCATCGTGGCCACGACGATGACGCCTTCGATCATCGCCGCGCCGCGAGACCGGGCACGAGCACGAGCGCGAGCGCGAGCGGATTTCTTCATCGCCATCAGTGGTAAATCCCGCCGGGGTTGATGCCGAACGTCTTCTGGGCGTCGCCGATCTCGCTCTTGATGTTGTCGGGCTTGAAGGCGTCGAACGCGCGCTGAAGGTCGCCGACGCCGGTGATGCCGCCGCCGTTGAAGAGGTCTCCGGCCTTGCCGCCGATGCCGCCGAGGAGGTTCTTGACCTCGTCGATCTTGCCGAGGTTGTTGAGCGCGGTGAGGCCGATGTTGAGGATGGAGTCGCCGGTCTTCCCCATCGTGAACTTCTTGAGACGCGCGCGCCATTTGATCTGGAACATCGCGTTGTCTTCGGCGTTGCACTGCTCCGCGGACCAGTTGCTGTCGCAGTCGAAGTAGAACTCGCTCTGCGAGAAGTAGCCGAAGCTCGTGGGCTGCTTCGTGTACTTCTGCATGCCGTTCTTCGTGCCGCGCGCGACACCGACGCGGCTCTCCGACTCGTCCGTCATCTTGGGCGCGACGTTGATGGCGTAGGTCGAGAAGTACGCGCTGCCGTTGGCGCCCTTCTCGAACACGGTCATCGGGCCGTCGTTGCCCCACCAGCTGTCGAAGCCAGGGTCGATGCCGCCGCCGACGCCGCCGACCTTCGCCTTGGGCTCCTCGCCCTTCGGCCGGTTCTTGTTCTGGCGCTCGATCTCCTTGTTCGCCTCGTCGATCGTCTTGTTCGCCTTCGCGGCCGCCTCCTGGCCCGCAGCGTCGCCGATCTCGCCGTTCGGCCCGCCCTGGCTGTTGCAGTAGCGGAACTGGATGCCCTTCGACAGCGCGTCCATGACCCGGCCGAGGACGCTCTGCGCGAACTTCTTCACGATGCCCGGGAGCGGCTCGAGGGCCTTGTCGACGAGCCCCTTGAGGATCGATCCGAGCTTCACGCAGAGGTAGTTGAAGGGCTGCGCCTTCACGGGGAGGCCAGACTTGCCGCCGCCCGGGACGAGCGACGCGCTCAGCGGAAGCACGGTGACCTCGCTCGTTCCTCGCCCGCCGCCGTAGGTCTTGCCGTTCTGGTAGCCCTCGATCGCGCCCATCGCCGGATAGCCGTACGAGGCGACCTTCTCCGCCACGGCGATGCCCGTCAGCGCAGGCTTCATCACGCTCGCGTAGGTGCGGTACGCGCGGTTCAGCCAGCCGTACGGAACGCACGCCGCGCCGAGCGTCTCGACGCCGAAGATGAGGCAGACGAAGAACGCGATGTCGTTGATGATGCCGAGGATGATGTGAATCGTCACTGCGGCGAGCATGATGAGGTTGCAGAGGGAGATGAAGTTCAGTCCCTTCGCGTGCAGCGCGGCGCTCGAGAACGCGCCCATGTCTGCCGCTTCCTGCATGCGATCGCGGAACACGATCGTGTCGCCGATGCCGATCACGAACCAGAGCGATCCGATCAGGAAGCAGGACATGAAGAGTCCCGTCATCATGATGGCGCCGCGGTTGTCGTCCTTGAGTTCGGAGAGCGGCCGCGCCTTCGAGCGCGAGCCACCCGACGAGGTGTCGCCGAGGAGCGAGAAGAGCGAGAGCGGCATGGTGGCGGTCATGTCAGCTCCTCACATCTTGTAGAGAGCGCCCTGGTGGGGCATTTTGAACGTTTCCTCGATGCGCTTCGTGTTTCCCCCGCACGCGATGAAGCCCATCGGAACCTTGCATGCATAGAGCGCGCTCACCTTCACCTCGACCCACTCGTACTGGCCGTTCGGCCGGGCGCGAGAAGACGAGTCCTTGACCGTCACGTTGACGCTCGTGATGCCTCCCGAGCGCGCGAACCACGGACCCATCGACGCCTTCACCGCCTTGGTGATCTCGCCGTTTTGATCGCCGCCCGGCTGATCGGGCAGGTTGTCGTTCGCGTTCGACATGACGGCCGCCGCGCGGGCGCCGACGATGGCGGAGTGCTTCACGACGAGGCGCGCCGTCGCGACGCGCGAGAGCTGCACGAAGGAGAAGAACGTCGTCAGCACGGGGACGATGGCGATCACGAACTCAGCCATCACGGCGCCCTTCGTGTTTTTCAGCAATCGTCTGAGCATCCGCTGTCTCCCGTCGCTTGCGTCTTCCGCCTCGTGTTGGACTCCAAGAACCGTTCCACGCCCCGGGCCCGTCAGGGGAAGGGACGGAGGAGGTTGTCGCGCGCTTCCTGGTAGTCCTTCATCATCGCGACGCCGCCGGCGGCGATGCCCATCATCGCGGGGATGGCGAACGCGGTCAGGAGCAGCGCGTACTCGACGAGTACGGCTCCACGACGGCGTGCCCGAGACCGAGATTTGGAAGAACGGCCCATGAGGTTTTCCTACCAGTGCAGGTACGCGGTGAGGACGACACCCAGGAAGATGGCGGGTCCTAAGCGAAACCAGGAGAGAGCGGCGGCATCGACCGTTCGCTGCTTGGTCTTCGGAAGAAAGAGGTTCGAGAGGATCGCGAGAGAGTTCTTGAGCGTGGCGATCAGCTTGCCGTCGTACGCGAGTCTGGCTGGAGCAAGGATCGCGCCGGCGAAGAAGCCATACATTTGCGCTTCGACTCCGAGGACCGGCTGCAGGATCGCGCCAAGCGCGATGAACAGCTTCACGTCACCTCCGCCGATCGCGCTCTGCCGAAACAGAAGAAGCGGGACAACCGCTGACAGGGCGGCCCCGCCGAGTGAGTACGCGCCCTCGTAGGTCGCGGCCTCCATCGTTTCTTTCGCGTACTTGTAACGGACGATGTGGAAGATGGGCGCTGCGAGGATGACCGGGAGGGTCAGCCAGTTCGGGATCTCTCCCTTGCGCCAGTCGTACGTCGCGCCGATGGCGGCGACCGCAATTGCTACGAGAAAGACTACGTGCTGAAGCGGTTCGCCCATGAATCGTCCGGGACAGTGTCACCCGCAGAGGGTCGCGTGATCATAACGCGACCCCCTCGGGAAAGGCCCGGAACCGGAGAACTTAGAGCTGCGAGCCCGAACGCGTCGCTGCCGTGCCGACCTTGGGACCGAGCGCCTTGAACGCGCCCGCGGCGAGCAGGAGGATCGCGACGAGAAGGAGGGCGTACTCGACCATCGACGCGCCACGGACCTTCTTGATGATCTTGTTCATGTTCGGAGCTCTCTTTCGTACTTCGTTGACGTTGAAACGTTGAAAACCTGGTGATGGCGCGCGACGGCGGCTCGGATCAGAGCTGCGAGCCCGAACGCGTCGCCGCCGTGCCGACCTTGGGGCCGAGCGCCTTGAACGCGCCCGCGGCGAGAAGGAGGATCGCAACGAGGAGGAGGGCGTACTCGACCATCGACGCGCCGCGGACCTTCTTGATGATCTTGTTCATGGGGAGCTCTCTTTCTTCCGGTGTTGGTGGGCCCGGGCCGGGGCCCGAAGTCTTTCGAGGCGTCGCGCTCCGCGTCTCGCGGCGGCGTTGCTTCGTGAACAACCACTCTGCTCGTCTCGTGCCAGCGCCTACACGCCCGCACGGCGTTTCAGGGTTGTTCGGGGGACAACGTTTCCATCGAGAATTCAAGCCTTCCATGTTGTCAGGCGAGCAACACCTACATTATCGCCTGGATCCGGCTGATCTCGTAACGCATGGACGCGGCTGGATCCGGGGGCGTTCCGATGTGGTTGCGCAACTGGCGCAGTCGGTTGCGGGGCAGGCGTCGGGCATGATTCCCGACTCGTGCGATGGCGGAATTTCGGCCCGACCCAAGGCGGCCGTGGGTTTGCTACTTCTTGGTGGAGATGCCTCGCGTCGCGCTCGTCCTCACTCTGGCTCTCCTCTCTGCGGTGGCCGTGGGCTGCACCGAGCCGCCCCCACCGGACCCCTTTCAGATCTCCATCAAGGTCGAGAGCGATCCTGGCAAGCCCGTCCCGGGCGCCTCCATCTCTCGCTCGAACAAGCTCCTCGGGACGACGAACGTCGAGGGTCGGGTCAATCTCAAGATCGGCGGCGTGGAGGGTGAGTTCACGGACGTGACCGTGACGTGCCCTGAAGGGTTCCAGACCCCGCTCAAACCCGTCAGCGTCAAGCTGACGCGCCTCGCCGACAAGACGAAGGTGACGGAGTATGCCGTCAGCTGCCCGCCCGCGATGCGCCGCGTCGTGGTCGCGGTCCGCGCGGAGAACGGCCCGAACCTGCCCGTCATGTACCTCGATCGCCCGGTCACCCGCACGGACGCGGGAGGCGCGGCGAGCTTCGCGCTGGAGGTCCCGCCCGGCTCGCAGTTCACGGTCGCCCTCAACACGATCGAGCGCCGCGACATCAAGCCGATCAGCCCGTCGAAGCTGTTCGTCGTGGGCCACCAGGACGACGTCTTTCTCTTCGACCAGAAGTTCGACGTCGAGAAGCCGAAGTACGTGAAGCCGGCCGGCCCGCACATCCCGAAGGCACTCAACTAGCCATAGCTAGTCGGAGCGCCGTCGTCGGTTCAGGAGCCGAGGGCGATGGCGGTGAAGGCTTCGCTGAGCTTCTTCATCGCGTCCGCGGCGCGTCGCTCGGCGTCGGCGAGGGGCTCGCCTTCCTTGATCGGCTCGCGGACGTCGAAGTAGAACTTCGCCTTCGGCTCCGTGCCGCTCGGGCGGGCGATGACGCGGCTGCCAGACGCGAGGTCCCACGTGAGGACGTCGCTCTTCGGGAGATCGAGCGTCGTCGTGGAGCCGTCGGCCTTCGTGATCGTGTGGGTCAGGTAGTCGCGGACCGCCACGACGTCGTGGTCGCCGATCTTCATCGGGGGCGCGGCGCGCAGCTTGGCCATGATCGCCTTGAGCTCCTTCACGCCCTCCACGCCCTTGCGCGTGACGTTCACCTGCGACGAGACGAAGAGACCGTAGCGGCGATAGAGCCCCTCGAGGTGATCGAGCACGGTCGTGCCCTTGCTCTTCAGCACCGCGGTGAGCTCGGCGAACACGACGGCGGCGGAGACGCCGTCCTTGTCGCGCACGAGCTCGCCCACGGTGTAGCCGAGCGCCTCTTCGAAGCCGAAGACGAAGTTGTCTCCGCTCTTCGACTTCCGCTCCATCGCGCGGTTCGCGATCCACTTGAAGCCGGTCAGGACCTCGTCGTACTTCGCGCCGAGCTTCTGCGCGATGACGCCGAGCATCGGCGAGCTCACGATGGAGACGATGACGAGCGGAGCGCTCCCGACCGCCTGATCGAGCGACGCGAGGCCGCCCGTGAGCATGTAGTGCCCGAGCAGGACGCCGACCTGATTGCCGGTGAGCTGCACGAATCCGTCGCCGCGGGGCAGGGCGACGGCGAGGCGGTCCGCGTCGGGATCGTTCGCGAGCACGAGGTCCGCCTTCTTCGCCCTCGCGAGGGCGAAGGACAGGTCCATCGCGCCTTTCTCCTCGGGGTTCGGGAAGGCGACGGTGGGGAAGGCGCCGTCCGGCTTCTGCTGCTCGGGCACCGAGACCACGTTCGTGAAGCCCGCGTCGTCGAAGGCGAGGCGTGTGAGCTTGTCGCCGACGCCGTGCATCGGCGTGTAGACGATGGAGAGCGTGCGATCGCCCTCGCCGGGGCGAGGACCGAGCTTCTTCACCTCGCCGAGGTACTCGCGATCGAGCTCCTCGCCGATCATCGTGACCTTCCCCGCCTTCTTGGCCTCCTCGAAGTCGAGGCGCGGGACGTCCTTCGCGGGCGGCGCCTTGCCGATCTGCGCCGCGATGGCCACGTCCGTGGGGGGCACGATCTGAGCGCCGTTGTTCCAGTACGCTTTGTACCCGTTGTACTCGGGCGGATTGTGGCTCGCGGTGATCATGACGCCGGCGGCGGTGCCGAGCTTCTTCACGGCGAAGGCGAGCATCGGCGTCGGGACGACGTCGTCGAAGAGGTGAGCCTTGATGCCGGCCGCGGCCAGGGCGCACGCGGTGTCCTCGGCGAGCTCGCGCGACATGCGACGGCCGTCGAAGCCGATGACGACGCCGGCCTTCGCGCCATTGTCGCCGAAGCTCTCCTTCACGTGCTGCGCGAGGCCCCAGGTGGTGCGGAGTACGACCGCGCGATTCATCCGGTTCGGACCCGCGCCGATGACGCCGCGGAGGCCGGCGGTGCCGAACTCGAGCTCGCCGGCGAAGCGATCCGCGAGATCCGTCGTGCTGGGATCGGCCGCGGCGAGGAGGGCCTCGATTTCGGCGCGGGCGGCGGGGTCGGGGTCGGCGGCGGCCCAGGCGCGGGCCTTCGAGAGGACGGCATCCATATCCATGACGCTGCAGAGTACCCTACCGACCATCATCGTGGTGACCATCGACGAGAGGCGCCAGTCGTTCCGCCGCTTCATTGCGATGGGCGCGATCGGCTGGACGCTGTTCGTGGTCACGGACCTCTTCGCCGCGCGCATCCACGATGCGTCGCTCGCGTACCTCGTCGCGCTCCGTTTGACCGGGACCGGCTTGGCGCTCGCGATGTACCTGGCGACCGCCTCGGAGAAGCTCCCGGGCTGGGCCGTCTCGATCTTCGAGACCTCCACCCCGATCATCGCGGCGCTCCTCGTCTCGCTCGGCGCCATCCCGTGCGGCGGCGCGCTGAGCCCCCTCGCGCTCGGCGTGACGATGATCGCGGTCACGCGCGGCGTGCTGCCGAGCCCGTGGCAGCGCACGTTGCCGTCGAGCATGGGCGCGGCGCTCACGTTCCCGCTCACGATGCTCGTGGCGTCGAGGTTCGTGCCGTTCGTCCACGAGCAGCTCGCCGATCCCGTCATGCTGTGGACCTTCCTCCAGGCGAGCGTCTTTCTCGTGTTCGGAGGCGTGGTCGCGGCGGGCGGCAGCCACTTGCTCTGGTCGGCGAAGGAGCAGGTTCACCAGGCGCGTCGCCTCGGCCAGTATCGACTCGTCGCCCGGATCGGCGCGGGCGGCATGGGCGAGGTGTGGATGGCCCGGCAGATGCCCCTGAATCGACGCGTCGCTCTCAAGATCCTCAAGGAGAGCACCTTGAAGGATCCGGCTGCGCTGCGCCGCTTCAAGCGCGAGGCGGAGGCTGCCTCGAGCCTGCAGCATCCGCACACGATCCGCGTCTTCGACTTCGGAGCGAGCGACGACGGCGTCTTCTTCATCGCCATGGAGCTGCTCGACGGCATGGACCTCGAGGCCATCATCTCGAACGCCGGACCGATGCCGGCCGCGCGCGTCATCCATCTCGCGCGCCAGATCTGCGACTCGCTCGCGGAGGCGCACGCGCGCAGCATCATTCATTGTGACCTGAAGCCGGCGAACCTCTTCGTCACGCGCGTCGCGGACGACTACGACTACGCAAAGGTCCTCGATTTCGGCCTCGCGCGCCTCAACGCGTCCGACTCGCACGCGACGGTCGACTCGATGCGCGGCACCCCGGCCTTCATGCCGCCGGAGGTCGTGAAGGGCGAGACCCCGAGCCCCGCGAGCGACGTCTACTCGATGGGCGCGGTCCTCTACTGGATGGTCACGGGCTCGCCCGTCTTTCGCGGCAACTTCCACGAGGCGGTGATCGCCCATGTCGAGCGCGCGCCGGAGCCGCCGTCGCAGCGCATCAACGAGCCGGTCCCCGCGGACCTCGAGGCCATCATCATGAAGTGCCTGGCCAAGACGGGCGACGAGCGCTACCCGAGCGCGAAGGAGCTCGGCCAGGCGCTCGCGAAGTGCGAGGCGGCGGGGAAGTGGGACGTGAAGTCCGCCCGCGCGAGCTGGCAAGATCTCCGGCCGAGCGTCACGCGGATGGAGACGGTCGACTCGAGGCGCTAGAATTGCCGGCTGGCGCTCCGTCAGGGCGAGTCGATCTCGCTGCACTTCAGGTCGCCGCTCGGGCCGACCGGATTGCACACGAACACGGTCCCGTAGGTCCGCATGAAGCCCTGCTTCGTGCGCGTGAGGATGTACGTGTTGTCGTCGACCTTGCGGATATCGGTGTAGGCCGCCATGCAGCCAGTGCCGAAGAATCCGACCGCGAGCACGAGGAGGAGGCGCTTCATCAGTGCTCCTCGGTGGTGACTTGAATGAGCTGGCAGGGCCCCTTCTTCGGCACGGAACAGAGCCACACCTCGGGCTGCTCCCCGATGAACGGCTGCACCTTCGAGCCCGCCGCGTAGACGAACCCTTCCTTCGCCGGCGCGGTCCCGTGCATCGTCGTCGAGCACCCCGCCATCGCGACCCCGAAAATCACGAGCCCAATCCGCGTTCGAAGCATGCGCCCCTCCTGCCCGAACATTAGAAATGAGCCCCGCGAAGGGCCAAGTTCGGTGGCGCCGCGAGGGGCAGCTCGGGTTAGCTCACGAGCCGATCTGGCGCATGCCCGGCGCTTCGCGGCCGGTCGAGGCGACGTACTCGTCGTAGGGACCGCCGTAGACGTGCGGGCCTTCGGGCGTCAGCTCGAGGATGCGCGTCGCGATCGCGCGGAGGAACGCGCGGTCGTGGCTCACGAAGACGATCGTGCCTTCGTACTCGGAGAGCGCCTTCACGAGGGCGCGCTTCGTCACGATGTCGAGGTGGTTCGTCGGCTCGTCGAGGACGAGGAGGTTCGGCGCGTCGAAGAGGATCTTCGCGAGCGCCATGCGCGCGCGCTCTCCGCCGGAGAGGACGCGGATCGGCTTGTCGTGGTCGTCGCCGTGGAAGCCGAAGGCGCCCGCGAGCGTGCGGAGCGTGCCGATGTTCGTCGTCGGCGAGTGGGCCACGAGCTCCTCGAGGACGGTGCGATCCGCCGAGAGCTGCTCCATCTGGTGCTGCGCGAAGTAGCCCATCGTGACGGACGCGCCGATCACGCACTTGCCGTCGTCCGGAGCGAGCTCGCCCGCCATCATCTTGAGGAGGGTCGTCTTGCCGGAGCCGTTGGCGCCCATGACCGCCCAGCGCTCCGTGCGACGCACGAGGAGGCTCAGGTTGTCGTGGACCTTGCGCGAGCCGTACTGCTTCGTGACCTTGTCGACCTTGATCACGTCGTCGCCGCTGCGCGGAGCCGGCTTGAAGTCGAAGGTCTTCTCGATGATCTTCTTCGGCGGCTGGATCTTCTCGATCTTGTCGAGCTTCTTCACGCGCGACTGCACTTGCGCGGCGTGGCTCGCGCGGGCCTTGAAGCGCGCGATGAACGCCTCTTCCTTCGCGAGCATCGCCTGCTGGCGCTCGAACTGCGCCTGCTGCTGGGCCTGCGCGATGGCGCGCTGCGCCTCGTAGAACTCGTAGTCGCCGGAGTAGGAGTTGATGTTGCCGCCGTCGAGCTCGACGATCTTCTTCACGACGCGGTTGAGGACGTCGCGATCGTGGCAGGTCATCAGGACCGAGCCCTTGTAGTCGCGCAGGAAGCCCTCGAGCCAGATGATGGACTCGATGTCGAGGTAGTTGGTCGGCTCGTCGAGCAGGAGCGCGTCCGGCTTCGCGAGGAGGATCTGCGCGAGCGCGACGCGCATCTTCCAGCCGCCCGAGAGCCGGCCGACGTCGCCCTCGACCTGCTCCGGTGAGAAGCCGAGGCCGGCGAGGATGGAGTGGGCGCGCGCCTCGAGGTCGTAGCCGCCGAGCTCCTGGAAGCGCGTCTGCACGTCGCTGAAGCGCTCGACCGCGTCGTTGAACTTCGGATCCTCGTGGTTGTTGAGGATGGCCTCGAGCTCCTTCATCTCCTCGCCGAGGCGGCCGACCTCGCCCGCGCCCGCGAGCGTCTCCGCCATCACGCTGCGTCCCTTGAGGTCGCCGACGTCCTGGCGGAAGTAGCCCACCGTCGTGCGCTTCGGGCGATCGACGACGCCGTCGTCCGGCTGCTCTTCGCCCGCGATCATGCGGAAGATGGTGCTCTTGCCGGCGCCGTTGGGTCCCACGAGCCCGACCTTCTCACCGTCACCGATGAAGAAGCTGGCCTCCATGAAGAGGATCTGTCCGCCGTACTGCTTGGAGATATTGCTGAGGGAAATCACGTGAGGTCCGGTCGAAGGCGCGGGAGAGCCCGCAATTTCAATGGACCACGGGACATAGCACGCGCGCGGACGCGCCGTTGTTGTTGCCGGGGTGGCAGTCCGCAACTTTTCCGTCCGGGTCGGTCACGACGTAGACGTCCACGTCCGTCGAGACCGCGCCCGTGCAGGTGATGTTGGTGCACTGGCCGATGCCGAGGAGGGTCTTGGTCTGATCCGAGCAGATCAGCTTGCCCGCCGCCGCATCGAAGGACGCGAGGCCCTTCGGCGCGGAGTAGAAGCCGATCGTCACGCCGTCCTGGACCGGGTTCGTGCCGCGGTTGCAGACCCGGGCGGTGAGGGGAATGCTCCCCGCGCCGTTGTTGCAGAGCGCGGAGAGGTCCGAGATCTGCGCCGTCAGGTCCGCGAGCGCGATGCTCGAGAGCTGGCCCTGCGTGTTCTGGCGGAAGTTGTTGAGGCCGGTCTGCTCCCAGTTCCGCTTCACCTCGCTCGCCTTCGGGATCGTCGCGTTGTCGTTCACGTTCGTGATCGAGTAGGCGTGCTGGTTCCAGATCGGACGCGACGCGAGCCAGCGGTCGAACGGATCGCGCAGGATCTCGAAGCCGCCCTTCTTCTCGAACGGCGTCCCGGTGCCCGACGGCGCGAGCGGATCGGTGAGCGGGCAGTCGTTCGGGCCGTTGCCGCCGTTCGGGCTGTTCGTCGCGCGCACGACCACGATCTCGGTCGCGAAGTCGCCGTCGGCGTCGCAGATGACGGGGAACTCCTGGCCGGTGCCGGAGGCGGCCGGCGCGCTGAAGAGGACGTTGCCGGTCGGGCCGTCGTACACGCGCAGGTAGCACTCGTCGCGATAGACCGCCTCCGACTTCTTGTCGCCGTTGAAGTCGAAGATGGAGGAGCCGGTCTCGCTGGACGAGAAGTCGTGCGAGGGCTGCGCCCAGAGAATGCCCTTGTCGATACCCGGCTTCGTCTTCATGTAATCGGGGCGATCGCATTTTCCGCCCGGACGCGCCGCGGCCGCGCCCACGCCTTGTCCGCCCTCGGGGCCGACGCCCTCGCAGTCCGGATCGTAGACCGTGTAATAGGCATTCGCCGCGGCCGCGAACTCGGGCCAGCCGTCGCCGTCGAAGTCCGACGCGGTGGGCGGGCCGCCGTGTCCGCCGAAGAAGGCGGTATTGCCATTATCGGTCTCGGTCGTATACAGCGGCACCGGCCCGAACACGGTCGCGCCGGTGAGGGTCTGCACGCGGATCTCGCCCGTCGTCTTCGGGTCGGTCGCGTCCGGCGACTGCGCCGAGACGACCACCACCTCGGGGAGGGAGGTCGTCTTGTCCTTCCCCGGGATATCCGAATAGCGGCCCAGGTCGACGACCGCGATATGGCCATGACGCTGCTTGGGATCGCTCAGGAACCAGGGCTTCTTCGCCCAGTTCTTCGTCCCCTTGTCCCAGCCGTAGACGCCGTCCGCGCGGACGAGGTCGGGCTGGCCGTCGAGATCGACGTCGGCCACGGTCGTGATGGCACCATGCTGGATGTACGTCTCGTACTGGCCCGGGGGCGGCGTGACGAGACAGCCGTCCTTGTCGAACACGTTCTTGTCGAGGACGACCTCCGGAACGCCGTCGTCGTCGACGTCCCAGATATTCGGACCGTAGTTGTCGGAGTTGCTGCCGAACGTGATCGTCTCCTGCGTCGCGCAGTTGCGACCGAGCCACTTCCGCACGAGCTTCGGGTTCGCGGGGTCGGTCGTGGAGTCGACCCGATAGGCGATCAGCGAGAGCTTGGTCGCCGTGAGATCGCTGTTGAACGCGCCCGGCATGCGGTGGAGCGCGACGATCTCCGGGTGGCCGTGCGGGTTCGTCGCGCTCACGTCGCCGTCGAGGTCGCCGATCGCGATCTGCGTGCCGTAGCCCGGGCGGTCGTTGTCCTTGTCGGGATCGTCCGGGCCGCCGATCCGCATCTGCTCCTGGCAGGTGCGGCCGTCGAACACGCGAATCATGCCGATGCGCTCGCCGCCGACCGAGTCGTCGAGGGCCCACGTCGTCATGACGACGGAGGGCTGGAGCTTGTTCGGATCGCCGTCGAGGTTGAGGTCCGCGACCATGGGCGTGGTGTAGACGTTCACGTAGGCCGCCGTCGGATCGCCGGCGTCGGGTGTGCCCACCCACTCGCACTGCACCTCGGGCTTCACGTCGCCCGGCGCGTCGCCGCGCGCGCAGCTCGGATCGTTGATCTTTCCCGGCGGGACGCCGTACGGGACGCAGGTCTTGTCGCTCGGGTCGCAGTACGAGTCGCCGGGGCACGTGTCGTTCGTCGTGCAGGACCCGAGGTTCGGGACGCAGACGTCGTACTTGCAGTGGGCGCCCTCCGCGCAGCCCGCGTCGCAGGTGCCGAGGGAGCCATCGGGATCGCCGCTGCTGCCGCTCGTTCCTCCGTCACCGGTGAAGATCGGGGGGCCGCTGCTCTGGCCGTCGGTGCTCCCGTCCTTTCCCGCGTTGGGGTCGATGAAGCCCGAGCCTTCCGAGCTGCCGCACGCGACTGCGATACCGAGGCTGAGGGAGGCGAGGCCGATGGCGACGAGCTTCCTGCGCATGTGCCGAGAATAACGTCTTGCGGTCGCCTTCGGCGAACCGCAACACTCATGGAGCGCCTATTCTTGGGCCCTCATGCTGGCCTTCGCGCTCCGCCGCGCGATCTGGACGATCCCGACGCTCTTCGGCGTGAGCCTCGTCGTGTTCTTGCTCACGACGTTGCTTCCCGACCCGGAGGCGGCCGAGCTCGTCGCGCACGGGGACGTGGCGGGGCGGATCCGCCGGGACGAGGTGCGGCGATCGCGCTTCCTCGATCTCCCGCGGCTGGTGAACGTCTCGCCGCGGGACGTGCGGGTGACGGTGGAGGAGTGTGTCGGCCACGTGGCGGCGGAGGACGCGGATGCGCGCTTCTGCGAGGAGCGGATCGCGCGCATCGGCGGCGCCGCGCTACCCCATCTCTTGCCTCACTTCGACGAGATCAGCCCGGCCGCCCGAGGCAAGCTGGCGCTCGCGCTCGCGCCGGTGGCGAAGCGCATGGGGATAGGGGAGGACGCCGAGCTGCTCAATCCCGACAAGGCGGCCCTCTTCTGGGAGCGCTTCTGGGCCGATCGCTCGGTCGACTTCACGGAGCCCGCCGTCCGCCGCTCGGTGCAGCGTCTTGCCACACGCGAGAGCGACCTCATCGAGCGGGAGATCCGGCTCGTCGACACCTTCGCGCTGCAGGAGCTCATGGCGGCGCTGCGGGCGGCGGCCGACCCGAAGACCGTCTCGCGCCTCACCCGAATCGCGTCCCACGTCACCGGGCGTATCGGCACGACGCTCGAGCCGAACGCGGACCCGTCGCAGGCGCACACCTGCGTGTCCGAGTGGCTCTCGTGGTGGTACGTGCACGAGGCCGACTACATCGTGCTGAAGGGCGGGGAGAAGGTCACCGCGAGCATCGCGCAGACGCGCTACGCGAAGTGGGTCCTCGGCGCGGTGACGGGGCAGCTCGGGCTCTCCACCCGTGACGGCCTCCCCATCTTCGACAAGCTCATGCAGCGCGCCCCGGTCACGCTCGGGATGGCGCTCCTCGCTCTCCTCTTGAGCTCTGCGATCGGCGTCCCGATCGGGGTCCTCGCGGCCTGGCGTCGAGGCCACGCGATCGACCTCGTGTCCGCCGGTGTTGTCCTCCTCGTCTATTCCATCCCGACCTTCCTCATCGCCGAGCTGCTCGCGACGCTGGGTCGCTCCGGGATCTGGCTTCCGATCCTCGCGCTCTCCACCGTGTCCGTCTCCGTCATGATGCAGCAGCAGCGCGCGTCGATGATCGACGCCTTCACCCAGGACTACGTCCGCACCGCGCGGGCCAAGGGGGCGCGCACGCTCCGCGTCGTCGTCGTCCATGCGCTCCGCAACGCGCTCGTCCCCACCGTCACGATCGCGGGCGTGCAGCTCCCCGCGCTCATCGGCGGCGCGTTCGTGGTGGAAGAGGTGTTCGACGTCCATGGCCTCGGCTGGGAGACGCTCCGCGCGATCGAGTCGCACGACGCGGCGTGGATCGTCGCGGTCACGCTCCTCTGCGCCGTCGTGACGACGGCGTGCCTCGTGGCGAGCGCCATCGCGTACGGGATCCTCGATCCACGCGTACGCGAGTCGCAGAGCAGGAAGAGGACGGCGTGAGCGCGGACCTCCCCGACGATCGCGAGAGCACGCCGATCCTGCTGCAGCGCATCTCGCGCGTGTCGGTGGAGCCGCCGTCCTCGAATCGCCGGATGTCCGCCGCGAACGCGCCGGCGGCCGCGCCTCCGCTGGCCGGCGTCCACTGGGCGAACCCCGGCCGCGCCACGCAGTGGCTCGGGCGCGCGGGGCTCCTCGTGTCGATGCTGCTCCTCTTCGTCGCCGTCTTCGCGGATCTGTTCGCGAGCAATCTTCCGATCGCGTGCAAAGTGCACGGTTCGCTCTATCTCTTCCCCAACGTCACGCATCCGGCCGAGCTCGACGCGATGGGCCCGAGCGGCCTCGAGCGCAGCGCCGACTGGATGATCCGTCCGCTCGTGTTTCACGGCCCGACGCTGTCGCCTGGAGAAGAGTCGACGGCGCCGCTCCGCGGGCCGCTCGCGCTGCCGGGGCATCCGCTCGGGACCGACCGCGTGGGCAACGACATCTTCGCGCGCGCGGTGCACGGGACGCGGAGCTACCTCGTGTTCGCGCTCCTCGCGGTCGCGGCGTCGCTGGTCCTCGGCGTCTTCCTCGGCGCGGCCTCGGGGCTCTTCGGCGGACCCGTCGACGCGGTGGTGAGTCGGATCGTCGAGTCGGTGTCGGCGTTCCCGCCGCTGGTGCTCGTGCTCGGCATCCAGGCGGCGGTGCCCCACGCGAACATCTTCACGCTCTTCCTGGCCATCGCGCTCACGCGCTGGCCGGAGATCGCGCGCCTCGTTCGCGGCGAGGTCATGCAGGCGACGACGCGCGACTACGTGATGGCGGCGCGAGCCCTCGGGGCGTCGCCGTTCCGCGTCCTCCGCCGGCACATCATGCCGAACGTCCGCGCGGCGCTGGTGGTGGTGGGGGCGGCGGGGGTGAGCGCGGTCGTCCTCACCGAGGCGTCGCTCGATTTTCTCCGCGTCGGCACCCCGCCAGGGGCGGCGTCCTGGGGCGAGACGATGAGCCAGTTCCGGGACGCGCCGGCCTCCTGGTGGCTCCTCGCGGCGCCTGGCGCGCTGCTGGTCCTCACCATCGTCTCCTTCAATGTGATGGGCGAAGCCCTCCGTAGCGCTCTGGATCCGCGGTCGAGGTAGATCCCGGGCCGCGGGTGCGTTAAGTCTCCGCCGAGATGCACATCTTCGGCGGATCCAAGGGGAAGGCCGCGCCGCGAGCGGGCGGTGCGGCGGATAGCGGGTCGATCGCGTACGTCACCGAGCGTGACTTCGAACAAACCGTGCTCCTCGCGGAGACCCCGGTCCTCGTGCAGTTCACGGCGGACTGGTGCCAGCCCTGCAAGACGATCGCGCCCGAGGTCGAGGCCTTCGCGGCCGAGATGGAGGGCAAGCTCCGCGTCGTGAAGGTCGACATCGACAAGAGCCAGATGCTCGCGCGCCAGCTCCGCATCCAGTCGGTCCCCACCTTCATGCTCTTCGCGGAGCAGCGCCTCGCAGACGCGCAGGTCGGCGCCCTCGGCAAGAAGCAGCTCCGCGCGATGGTGGAGCCGTTCCTTCCGCGTTCCGCCGGCGCCTTGAAGGCGCGCGAGCTCGCGGAGCTCATCAAGCAGGGCGTGGTCACGCCGGTCGACGTTCGCGACGCGGCCGCCTACGGTCGAGCGCACCTCCCGGGGGCGAAGAGCCTTCCCCTCGAGGAGATCGAGGGTCGTCTGGCGGAGCTCTACATGCTGCCCGGCCAGCCCGCGCTCTACGATCGCGCTGGCGACAAGACGAAGGACCTCGCGGCAAAGATGGAGGAGCAAGGCACGCCGGTCGCCTTCCTCGAAGGCGGGATCCTGGCGTGGGAAGCCGAGGGACTTCCCGTCGAGCGTCCGTGAGTCCGCCCCCGACCGACCGATCCGGCTTGACGGGCCGGGGCGGCGGCGCGACATCTCATAGACGCGAAATGGCAGGCGGCGGCGCGAAGGCGGCGAAGGGCCAGGACGGATCCGGTGAATCGCCGAATCTGGAGCACTTTCGCGCGCTCTTGCACGAGCACATGGAAAAGCGCGGCCTCCGCTCGACGGACCAGCGCCGCCTCATCGTCGAGACCTTCTTCAAGGTCCCGAACCACATCTCGATCGAGGAGCTCCTCGCGGAGGTCCGCCAGCACGACAAGCGCGTGGGCTACGCGACCGTCTACCGGACGCTGAAGCTCCTCACGGAGTGTGGCGTCGCCTTCGAGCGCAAGTTCGGCGACGGCCTGACGCGCTACGAGCTCGCCGACGAGACGCACCACCACGATCACCTCATCTGCGTCGACTGCGGCAAGATCATCGAGTTCGAGGAGCCGAAGATCGAGGAGCTGCAGGAGAAGATCGCGGCGCGCTACGGCTTCGTCCTGAAGACGCACAAGCACGAGATGTACGGCTCGTGCTCCGACTGCCAGGCGAAGGCCGCCCGCGGCGTGCGTCGCAACTGACCTGCCGCAGCTCGCCGCTCGAGCGCGAGCCGCGGATCGGTCTGGCGCAACGCGCCAGGTGAGACATTCTCGCGCTTGGCCGCGCCGTCCGTGGCCCCGATTTCCGACAAACCTCGCGCCGGGGAAGCGGGAACGCCGGTTGCACCGCCGCGAGAATGATTCTCCATCGTCGCAAGCGGCAACGCACCTTCGAGTGGTTGCTCGCGCTGCTGGTGATCGGCGCCGCAGCGGCCTTCCTGCCGATCTGGGTGCCCTTCGTCCTCGCGGCGTGGTCCGCGACGATCGCGCGTCCGCTCTACGATCGCGTCGCGAAGGTGACCGGACGCGGGCGCGCGGCGGCGGTGCTCGTCGTCGCGCTCGTCGCGCCGCTCGTCGCGGCGGCCGCCTCGCTCTCGCGCGGGGCGATCGATCTCGTGCACGCCGTCGCGCGGTCGGGCACGGCGAAGAACGCGCTCGTGGCGCTCGCGTCCGGAGGCGGGGGCGCGGCCGGGACCGGGGCCGGAGGCGAGGGGAGCGGCCTCGACATCGCGGGGGCGCCGGCGACGATCGTCTCTCTCCTCCAGGAGCACGGGATGACCGCGGTCCGGGTCCTGGGCGGCGTGGCGGGCGCGGCGACGACGGGCTTCATCGCCCTCTTCGTGTTCCTCTACGCCCTCTACGCCTTCCTGAGCGACGGGCCCCGCTACTGGAGCTGGATCGAGGCGCATTCGCCGATCGAAGTGGGACCGCTCCGCCGCCTCGCGGCCGCGTTCAACGAGACCGGCCGTGGTCTCTTCGTGGGAATCGGGCTGACCGGTCTCGTCCAGGGCGTCATCGCGACGATCACCTACTTCGCCCTCGGCGTTCCGCGCGCGCTCATCCTCGGCCTCGTGACGTGCTTCGCGTCGCTTCTCCCGACGTTTGGCACCGCGCTCGTCTGGGTGCCCGTCTCCATCGGCCTCCTCCTCTCCGGACAGACGGTGCCGGGGCTCATCCTTGCCGGGGTCGGGGTCGCCGTCATCGGCACGGTGGACAACGTGATGCGCCCCGTCTTCTCGCGGTTTGGCCGCCTCGAGCTTCCGACCTTCGTTCTCCTGACGTCGATCTTCGGCGGGCTCGCGATCTTCGGCGCGTCGGGGCTCCTCCTCGGTCCGCTCCTCGTGCGGCTCGCGAAAGAGGCGCTCGCGATCGCGAAGGACGCGCGCAACGCGCTCGGTCACCGCACCGGCGGCGCATCGGCGACGTGCGTCTCGAGGGCGTCGAGCGCGGTCATGAGCTCGCCCCACTTCGGCAGCGGCGGGGGCTCGGGCTGATCCCAGTCATGGCCGCTCCAGGTCGGCAGGATCGAGGTGGCGGCCTCGTTGCGCTTGCAGAGGGCGACACCGTTCCAGGCACGAAACTCGAGGCGGCCCTGGTCCATGACCTCCTGATCCGGTCCGGTCGGCCACTGGCAGAGCCCGTCGGCGAGCCGGGCGAGCGCGTCCCGCGCGGGGGCGGTCAATCGCGAGACGCGGCACTCGAGGCCCCCATCGACCGGGGCCCTCGAGATGCGCAGGAGCACGCGGCCATCGCGCATCACGAACACGTGGCGGCGCAGGCGCAGGGCATAGACGCTCCGCTCGAGCAGCAGCTCGGAGGCGTTCAGCGCCTCGGGCTCGGGCACCGCGCACGCGGGCGCCGCTACGTTCGCCGCTCGTGGCGGCGCCGGCGTCGAGCACGCGACCACGACCACGCACGCGAGCCCCCCACCGAGCCAAGATCGAGGCCGCGCGTGCACCACGCCAGGGTATCTGGTCGGGCTCGTCTGGGCTCTCTCGTGAGCTCCGCCCCCGCGTGTGGGCGTCAGCCGCCGGCGGAGGCGTCGAGGACGCGCGTGTCCGTCACGACCTTGGCGACGCGCACGTCCGTCGGGGTGAACGGGACCTCGGCCACGAGCTGCCAGTCGTAGATGACCGCGATCGTGACGGCCGGAGGCGCGTATCGGGGGAGCGTGCGGTCGTAGTAGCCGGCGCCGTAGCCGATGCGATGGCCGGTCGGATCGACCGCGATCGCGGGGACGATCACGACGTCGAGCTCGGTCGCGTGGGGGGCGTCCGGCGGGGGCTCCATGAAGCCGTAGCCGAGCTCCTCCATCTGTGTCACGTCCGGGACGAAGCGGAACGTCATCTCGTCCGTCTCGGCGTCGATCGCGGGATACGCCACCTTGGCGCCGCGCGCCCGCAAGCTGGCGTCGAGCGCGCGGAGGTCGACCTCGTGGCGCGCCTCGATGGGCCAGAAGAGCGCGACCGACCGGGCCGCGGCGACCTCGGGCAGCGCCTCGAGCGCGGCCACGATCTTCCAGGAGCGCTCGGCGCAGGCCTCGAGCGGCGCCGTCTTGCGCACGCCTCGCATGCGCTTCCGCAGCTCGGCCTTCACCTTCACGCGGATGTACTCCTCGGGCGCGAGCGCGTGGGAATGCGGCTCGGGGGGGCCCGGATCCCCGCCGCGCGTCGCGTCGCGCGTCACGTCGCGCCTCACTTCGCGGCGGCTTTGGCCGCCTTGGCACGGGCGGCGGCCTTCTTGCCGCCGTACGTGCGCACGATGACCTCGGGCAGCTTGCCACGCCGCGCCGCGTTCGAGTTCACGCTGCGCGCCGCGTAGACCGTGTCGACGTCGAAGTCCTTGTAGAGCTCGCGCACGAACGGCGTGTCCGAGTTGGAGAGCATCGCGTAGACGCCGCGCCTCGCGAGCTTGCCGAAGACCTTGGCGAGCTTTCGCTGCTCGCCCTCGCCGAAGCCGCCCGGGATGTACGCCGTGAAATCGGACGTGGGGGAGAGCGGGACGTACGGAGGATCGAAGTAGACGAAGTCGCCCTTGCGCGCGTGCTCGAGCACGGCCTCGAAGTCGGTCGCCGTGATCTCGACGCCGCGGAGCGCGCGCGAGCAGGCGCGGAGGTTCTCGACGTCGCAGAACGCCGGATTCGTGAAGCGACCGAACGGGACGTTGAACTGCCCCGAGCGATTCACGCGATAGAGGCCGTTGTAGCCCGTCTTGTTGAGGAAGATGGTGCGCGCCGCGCTCTCGACCCTCGACAGCTTCGAGCGATCGCGACCGCGGACCTCGTAGTAGTGGTCGCTCTCGTACTTGTGGCCGCGGAGCACCGCGATCACGTCGTCGACGGAGTCGCGGATGGCGGCGTACGCGTCGATGAGCTCCGCGTTCACGTCGCTGAGGTGCACCTCGGCGTTCAGGCGGTCCTTCGCGCGGAGGTCGAAGAACATCGCCGCGCCGCCGACGAACGGCTCGAAGTAGCGACGGAAGGTCGACGGGAGGAGCGGCTGGAGCTGCTCGAGGAGCTGGGTCTTGCCGCCCACCCACTTGAGGAACGGGCGCGGATCCGGATCCTTCACCAGCGACAGCTGCCGCGGGTCAGGCCGGGGCGGGACTTGCAGCGTCGCGGTACGTCCCATTCGTCACGGTCCACGCTACCGCGCGTCCGGCCTCCCCGCATCGGAAATCGCAGGGCCGGGCGCGGGTGTGGCCATCGCGTCCACCGCCTTCGCGTGGACACGAAACACGGCCATTACCGCCGGATTCGCGCACTTTCGCCAGAGCGGGTCCTCGTCTCGCCCGCAGACGATGCGCCGAACGCCGCCGTCGCCCGTGACCGTGATCTCGACGTCGACCGGCCCGACGTCGCTCTTGCCGAGCGTGACTGCGGAGGCGCCCGTGAGGTCCCACGCGCGGCGATGGTCCCCCGGCACCACCTGCCCGCGCATCTTGACCACCACGCGGTCGGCGTCCGGCTCGATGTCGATCGCCTTCGGGCTCACGTAGATCTTCTTCACGAGCCGCAGCATCGAGGTCACGAAGACGCCGCGCTCGCCGTCGACCGTCCCGTACGCGAGGCCCCGATCGTCGCTGCCGAAGTGCAGCGTGGTCGGTGAGTTGCCGTCCGCATACGAGAGGACGAGGCGGCACCCGTCCGGCGTGATGCCGAACGAGCCGTCGTCCCGATCCGCGGTCCACTCGTTCGCCTTGTCGCGGACGAAGTGGTCGATCAGCGACCGGATCGATCCGTCCGTCTCGTAGCCCGCCGGCTTCACGAGACGGAATCCCTCTCCCTCGTCGACGAGCTCTTGCTCCACCCCACACTTCAGCGCCACGCGCGTGATCTTGCGCGTCTCGTTCGGCAGATACTTGCGCGAACGGAACGTGGTGGCGCGCGGCACGAGGCGCCGCGCCGCGAGGGCCCGCATGGTGAGGAGCGCGTCGTCGCGCACGCGATGCACGACGACGTCGCCTTGCGCGTTCGACGGGCCGACCTCCACGAGCTCCTCGAACTCCGCGACGCGCACCTTCGCCTTCGCGGTCGCCGCGAACGGGGCCCTGGCGTTCGACTTCACGCTCAGCGCCGGCACGAGCTCGATCTGCGAGAGGAGCTCGCTCGCCGCGTCCGCCTCGTCGGGCACGAGCTCGCGGTCCTCCGGCTCGCGCAGGTGAAACCCCGTCCCGCGGCGCGCGATCTCGACCGCGGCGGGCGACCCGGCGGAGGTCGAGGCCGCCTTCGGGTCGGCGGCCTCGAGCCGGAGCTCCTCGATCTCGTCGTGCCGGAAGCCGAAGGGGCGATCATCGACGAAGTCCTTCGGCGCGAGCGCGAGGAGCCGATCCATCGCGCCCTTCGGCGCACACGCCGCGGCGCGCGTCGGCTCCTTGCGCAGCACGACCACGTCCTCCGGATGCCCCGGACACGCGTCTCCGACCACGAGCACGGCCACGCCCTTGCTCGCCTCCTTCGGCTCCATGCGGATCGTGAGCCTGGGGTTCGCGGTGAGCCGCTCGACGTCGGCGTCCTTCGGAAACGACTCCGCGCGCATCTCCGAGAGCGCGCCCCACGCCTGATCGAGCTGCTTTCGCGAGGAGAGGAGGAGGCCCCCGTCGATCGCGACCTGGAACGAGCGAGCGTCGAGGCGCTCGAGCGAGAAGCCGCCGCCGGGGTGCGCGACCGAGAACTTCGCGAGCTCCAGCGACAGATACGGGACGACCGATCGATCGCGGTACGTGTCCGCGTCGGCGAGGATCGTCTGCGTCATCTCCTTCGAGCACACGAACGGCGCGCCGTCGTCGACCTTCAGGTACCCCGAGCCCTCGGGACGCGGGGAGGTCCCGCCGAGCACGAAGTGAAACGTCATGCCGCCCATGAAGACGACGCCCGTCGCGCGCGGCCGCTCGAAGCCGAGCGCGTCGTTCGCCACCACCGGGCGCACGCGCGTCGCGAACTCGAACGTGGTCGTCAGCCGCTCCACCGCGGCCTGGTCGACGCGCTCGTCGCGCGGCGACTTCATGCGCCACGGCGCCTCCTTGTTCGCGCGCTCGAGGACGATCGTCTCGCCCTCGTGGCTCACCTCGATCTTGGTGACGTCGTCCTTCCGCCACGCGGGAAAGGCGCTGAGCTCGCGGCCCTTCTGCTCCGCGGTGGTCATGCGGTCCTTGTCGCGCCAGACCCAGTACGCGAGGCCCACCGCGAACAGCACGAGGACGATCGTCGTCAGGTGCCGTTTCACTTCTTCTTCTTGCTCGCTTCGCGCGGCTTCTTCGGCGCGGGCTTCGCGTCTGGCTTCTCCGCCTCCGCGCCTTCCGTTCGCCTGCGCCACACGGCGATGAAGATGCCGAGCATCGCCACCGTGCCCGGCATCAGGAACACGACGTAGCGGCGGACCGCGGCGCGATCGTCCTCCGTGATGCGAATGCCCGCCGAGACCGTCGCGCGCTCGGGCACGTCGAGCACCTGCGGCTTCGACGCGAGCCAGGAGATCGCGCTCTCCACGAAGAGCGCGCCGCCGCGCATCGGCAGCGGCTCGCGAAACGTGGGCGAGGTGAGCACGTTCGCGCTGCCGACCACGACCACGCGAGGGCCATGCGCCGCGGCGGGCGTGACCTTGCCGCGCTCCGAGGCCATCGCGATGACGAGCGGACCGCCGAGGTCGCCCGGCTTCTTCTGGGGGGCGTCCTTCCACTCCGAGGCGCCGGCGAGGTTCGTCAGCCCGAACGCCTTGCTCGACGTGAAGAGGAGATCCGACGGGTTCGCGCTGCCCGGCTCGCTCGCGCGCTTCATCGAGCGCACGAAGTGCATCACGATGCGCGGCTTCTCTTGCTTGTCATCCTTCACGAGGCCGCCCGTGATCGCGTGCGGGCGCGCCTGCGCCACGAAGCGAATGCCGCCCGTGCCGGGGAACACGTTGTCGGACTCCTCCTCGATCACGAGGTCGTCGTCGAGCGAGATGCCGAACGGCGAGAGCGCGCGATCGAGGTTCGTGGGGACAAGACCGGTGTCGGTGCTGCCCGTGATCGGGCTCGCCGCGAGCAGCAGGTTGCCGCCGTCGAGGAGGTACGTGCGCACGCGCTCCGTCTCCTCCTTCGTGAAGCCGCCGCGGAGCCCCGCGATGACGACCACGCCGCAGCTCTCGAACGGCATCGGCGTGTTCGGAGCGCCGACGTCGACGACCTTGATCTCGTAGTTGTCCTTCACGAGGACGTCCTTGAGGAGCCCCGCGCCTTCCTGCCCCGGATCCTCCGGGTTCATCTCGCCGTGGCCGCCCGTGAAGCAGAGCTTCGATTTCTCGGAGCCCAGCACGCTGCGGATGGCGCCCGTCATCGCGCGCTCCTCGCGCGGCTTCACGCGGGTGTCGTCGCCGGTCTGCACCTCGACCATGTCGGACGTGCTCAGGAACCAGTGCCGCTGGCCCTTCGCGACGACGACGATGGCGTCCGCGACGACGTGGCCTTCCTCGGTGCGCCCGGTCTCGATCTTGAACCGCTTCTTCACGTCCTCGAGGACGATGACGTCGCGATCGGGATCGACGTAGTGAATGTCGAGCTTCGTGGTCTCGGCCTGATAGGCGACGAGGAGCTGCTTCACGCTCTGCTCGATCGGATCCGCGGAGCCGAGCAGGACCCACACCTCGACCGGCTCGGAGAGCGAGCGCAGCGTCTCGACGGTCGCGGGCGAGAGCGAGTAGCGCTGGCTCGCGGTCCAGTCCCACCGCGTGAAATGACGACCGGCGGCGATGTTGAGGAGAACGGCGACGACGACCGCCGCCGCCACACCGACGAGCTGCGAGACCCGCGCCGGATCCACGCGGGGCATTCGCTTCGGTTCGCGCTTCATCCCCACCTCCACATGTCGACGGCGCGGACGGTGCCGAAGAGCGGCACCACCACGAGCGAGCCGTAGAAGACGAGGCGGCGGCTGTCGATGACGCCGGAGGCGAAGTCGTTCATGTGGGCCCACACCGAGACGTGCGAACAGATGTCGTGGAGGGTCGTGCCGTCGCGCGTGACGAACTCGCCGATGCCGGCGATGAACAGGACGAGGATGATGAGGGCGGTGAGCACGAGCGCGAGGAACTGGCTCTTCGTGATCGCGCTCATCAAGAGCCCGAGCGAGAGATAGCCGCAGCCGACCATGAACACGCCGAGGTACGCCGCGGCGGCCGCCTTCCAGTCGATCTCGCCCGTCTGCTTCAGGATGACGAGGTAGAGGCCGGTCGGGATCCACATCGCGGCGTAGGTCGTGACGGCGGCGAGGTACTTGGAGAGCACCACCGCGAGCGAGGAGACGGGGGCCGTCATGAGCGTCTCGATCGTCCCGCTGCGGCGCTCCTCGGCGAAGAGCCGCATCGTCATGGGGGGGACGAGGAGGAAGAGGACCAGATAGAGGAGGACGGTGTTCCCGAAGAACGACTGTAGCGGGGTCTGGTCGCTGACCTGCTGGCCCGCGCTCGCGAAGTGATCGACGAGCAGGAAGAAGTGCATTCCCTGCACGACGAGGAACGCGGTGATGAGCACCCACGCGAGAGGCGTGACGAAGAAGCCGAAGAGCTCGCGCTTGTAGAGCGGCCAGAAGCTCCTCATTCGGCCGCCTCTTCCTCGACGCTCGAGGCGCCGGTGAGCTCGGCGAACAGCTCCTCGAGCGAGCTCTTCACCGACGCCGCCTCGCGCACGTGGAGGCCGGCGCCGATGAGCGCCGCGACCGCGTCCTCGGTCGTCTTCTCGATCGCGTCGTGCTTCTTCACCCAGGTGCAGCGGAGCGCGTGCACGTCGCCTTCGCTGGAAGACTCCTCCGTCGCCCTCGCGATGCCGTCGATCTTCTTGAGCGTGTCGATCGCGAGCGACGCATTCCCGCGCACCACCACGCGGAGCCCGGCCGAGCGGCGCTTCGCGGCGAGCTCGGCCATCGTTCCCTCGGCGACGAGCTTGCCACGCGCGATCACGACCACGCGCGAGCAGCTCGCCTCGACCTCGCTCAGGATGTGCGTCGAGAGGAGGACGGTGTGCTCCTTGCCGAGCTCGCGGATGACGGAGCGGACCTCGCGGATCTGGTTCGGGTCGAGGCCCGCGGTCGGCTCGTCGAGCACGAGGAGCGGCGGCCGGGCCACGAGCGCGTCCGCGAGGCCCACGCGCTGTTTGTAACCCTTGGAGAGGTTGCCGATGACCACGTTCGCGACGTCGCGGACGCTGGCCTTTCCCATCGCGTCCCAGACGAAGTCCTTGCGGTCCGCCCGCGGGACACGCTTCAGCTCTGCGCGATGCCGCAGGTACTCGGCCACGCGCATCTCGGGGTAGAGCGGGACCGCCTCCGGCATGTAGCCGAGCTTGGTGCGGGCCTCGAAGCTCTCCTTCGCGATGTCGTGTCCGGCGACGGTGACCGTTCCGCTCGACGCGCCCAGGAAGCCCGCGATGATGCGGAGCGTGGTGCTCTTGCCGGCGCCGTTGGGGCCGAGAAAGCCAACGATTTCGCCCTTGTCGACCGCGAACGACACGTCGTCCACGGCGACCTTCGAGCCGTATCGCTTGACGAGGTTCTGGACCGAGATCACTCGGTCCTTCGATTACCACGGCTTAGCCGAGGGTGAACCAGAAGGTCGCGCCCTGCCCGGGCGAGGCCTCCGCCCAGACTCGGCCGCCGTGCCGCACGATGATGCGCCTCACGGTCGCGAGGCCGATGCCCGTCCCCTCGAACTCCTTTGGCGAGTGCAGTCGCTTGAAGGGACGAAAGAGCTGCGCCGCCTTGGCAGGATCGAAGCCGGCGCCGTTGTCCGAGACGAAGAAGGCGCGCTCGCCCTCGCTCGTCTTCGCGCCGATCTCGATGCGCACCTCGGCGGTCCTGGCCGTGAACTTCCACGCGTTGCCGAGGAGGTTCTCGAGGACGGCGCGGAGGAGGCTCTGATCGCCCTTCGTCCTCAGCGCCTCCTCGATGACGACATCGACCTTCCGATCGGGGCTGCGCGACCGAAGCTCCGAGACCACGGTGCGGGCGAGCTCGCTGAGGTCGACCTCGCGGCGCACGATCTCCGCGCGCGTGACGCGAGACAGCGCGAGGAGGTCCTCGATGAGCTCGTTCATGCGCTTGGTCGCGTTGAAGATCCGACCGAGGTGCCGCTTGCCGTCCTCCTGGAGGAGATGGCCTTCGTCCTCCTCGAGCGCGCGCGCGAAGCCCTCGATGGCGCGGAGCGGAGCGCGGAGATCGTGCGAGACGGTGTAGCTGAACGACTCGAGCTCGTTGTTCGCGACCTCGAGCTCCGCGTTCTTGCGCTCGACCTCCACGAGGTGCTGCGCCTTCGCTGCCGCGATCGAGGCGGCGGCGCGCGTCTCGGCGTCGCGGCGCGCCTCCTCGAGGGCTTGCTTGCGACGGATCTGCGCGCGCACGCGAGCGACGAGCAGCCCGCCGGGCGTCGCGCGTGGCACCACCTCGTCCACGCCGGCGGCGAGGCACTCGATCGCGAGGTTCGAGTCGTCATCGGAGGTGAGCGCGATGAGCGCGGACGGGGCCGAGAGCGCGGCCCGGATCTGCCGGCACGGCTCGGGCTCGGCCTCGACGAGGACGCAGGTCAGCGAGGAGTGCTCGAGCAGGAGCAGGGCGTCGCCCGCGGAGTCGGCGGTGGCGACGTCGAAGGCCTCGCGCCGGAGATCGGCCGCGAGCGGCGCGAGCGCCTGTCCGATGACGAGCACCTTCTGCGTGGCGAGCGCGCTGCGCACGGACGGGATCGGCATCGCGCGCGCTGCGCCCAGGAGGGCGGCGATGCGCGCGACCACCTCCGCGGGCGGCGTGTGCTTTCCGAGGTAGGCGTCGACGCCCGCCTCGAAGGCTCCCATCTCGCCGCCCTCGATGTCGGAGCCGCTGATCATGATGCACGGCACGTGACGGAGCGCGGCGTCGAGCCTCAGCCGCCGGATCACGGTGATGCCATCGATCCCAGGGAGATCGCCGTCGCAGATGACGAGCGCAGGACGCGTCGCGGCCGCCTCGCGAAGGCCGTCCTCGCCCGTGGGCGCGACGACCGCGCGGTAGCCCGCCTCCTCGAGCGCCTCGCGCATCGCCTCGCGGAAGGAGACGCTGTCGTCGATGACGAGCACGACCTCGCGTCCGTCTCTTCGCGCCGCGCGCTCGGTCAGCTCTCGGGCTCGCGCGATGACCCACGACATCACGTAAGGCTTCGCCGCATACTCGTCGGCGCCGCGCCGGAGGCCGCGAATGCGATCGCGTACCTCCGCCTCCGACGAGAGCATCATCACCGGCATGCGCGCCTCACCGTCTTCTTCCTTCGAGCGGATCTCCTCGAGCAGCTCGACGCCGTCGCCGTCGCCGAGGCGCACATCGAGGATCGCGATGTCGAACGCGCCGCCCGCGAGCGCCTCGCGCGCCGCCGCGACCGACCCCGCGCCGACGGCCTCGAAGTCGGCGCCCTGGAGCGCCTCGACGAGGTCCATTCGCACGGTGAGCGAGTCGTCGACGACGAGGGCCTTCGGCTTCATTCGCGATTGCCTCCTTTCACGACGCGCGAGAGCGCGCCGCCGATGAGCTCGAGGGGGAGGACGGACTTCGCCGCGCCGAGCTCCAGCGCCGCGCGCGGCATGCCGTAGACGATGGACGTGGCCTCGTCCTGCGCGATGGTGTAGCCGCCAGCCCTCCGGATCTCGAGCAAGCCTTGTGCGCCGTCGCGACCCATCCCCGTCATCAGCACGCCGGCCGTGCTCGCGCCGAGCTCCGTCGCGAGCGACTCGAAGAGAACGTCCACCGAGGGGCGACACGAATGACGCTCGGGCCCGTCGTCGAGATAGAGGCGTCCGTTCGACACGCGCAGATGCCGGCCGGCCGGCGCCATGACGACGCGCGGCTTGCCCTCGAAGAGGGGCTGTCCGTGCGTGGCGAAGCCCACGCGATGCTCCGTCTGCGCGTCGAGCCAGTCCGCGAGCGTGGCGTCGAAGGGCTCACCGATGTGGAGGACGAGGAGCACCGGCACGGGGAAGCCGCCCGGCAGATCGGCGAGCAAGCGACGCACCGCACCCGGTCCGCCGGTGGATGCGCCGATCGCGACGACGCGGATCTCGGCCGGGCTCGGGGCGGTGCGCACGCTCGGCGGCGCGGAGGGCGGCAGTCGCTTCTTGAGGTGCGTGACCACCTTGATGCGCGAGGCGACACGGAGCACGAACGTGAGCCTCTTCGCCCACTCCTCCGTCGGCGTCGCGGCGGAGGGCTTCTCGAGCACGTCGACGGCTCCGGCCGCGATCGCGTCGTACGTGTGGAATGCCTCGCCGCGGTTCATGGAGGACGACACGATGACGATCGGCGTCGGACAGAACGCCATGATGTACTCGGTGGCAGCGAGCCCGCTGAGCAGCTGCATCGCCATGTCCATGGTGACGACGTCGGGCCGCAGCCGCTCGCACATCTCGATCGCCTGGCGACCGTCGGTCGCCTCGCCGACGACCATGAAGCTCGGGTCCGCGTTCAGGATGTCGACGATGAGACCGCGCACGGTCATCGAGTCGTCAACGACCAGGACGCGAATCGGTGCCGTCATCCCATGAGCCTCCGCACGGTGTCGAGGAACTCGTTTTGCGCGAACTCCCCCTTGATGATGTATGCCCGAGCGCCCGCCTCGAGTCCACGACGGCGATCTTCGGGTGCGGCGCGAGACGTCACGAGGACCGCCGGGATCGCACTTAGCGCGGGGTCCGCGCGCATGCGCGCCACCGTCTCGAAGCCCGTCATTCCGGGCATTTCGACGTCGACGACGAAGAGCGCAAATCGTTCCAGGCGTGCCTTCTCGAGCGCCTCCTCGCCGGAGCTGGCCGTCGTCACGTCGTAGCCGGCCGACTCGAGGATGCTCTGCTCGAGCATGCGGGACGTGAGCGAGTCGTCGCAGACGAGGATCCTGGGCGTGTCACGGACGACGGGTCGCGCCGGCGCGCTGCGGATCGATCGCGCCGCCTCCACGAGGAGGCGCGGATCGAGCGAGAGGCGCGGGTTGCCCTCGCCGTCGAGGGACGCACCGGCGACGATCGGCGATGACACGGCGTGCGCCGGCAGCGGCCGCACCACCTCGTTCGTGATCCCGCGCACGCGCTCCACGCCGATGGCCGCGTCCTCGATGACGACCGCGGTCCACACCTCGCATCGGTCGACCGCGCTCGGCGAGAGGATTCGGGCGAGCGAGGCGAAGCGGAGTGTCTCGTCGCCGGCGACGAGCGCGTCGCCCTCCGTCGTGCGCAGGACGTGCTTCGACTCCACGCGGAGCGTTCGTGTGATCGCGTCGAGCGGGATCGAGACCGTCTGATCGTGCGTGTCGACCACGAGCGCCGGCGCGGCCGTGATGGAGACGGGTACGTCGAGCGCGATCTCGGTCCCGGCGCCGGGCGTGGTCATGACGACGAGCTCTCCACGAAGCCGCGAGAGCGCGGCGCCGACCACCTGCAAGCCCACGCCTCGACCGGCGAGCTCGGAGGCCTGGGCCCGCGTGGTGAGACCGGTGCGCATCGCGGCGAGGACCAGCGCTCTCGCGTCGAGCGCGGCGGCGCTCGGTCCGAGCTTCGCGCGCATGCCATCGAGATCGAGCCCGCGGCCGTCGTCGCGGCAAGCGATGATGGCCCGCGGCCCGCGAATATCGACGCGGATCGCGATCTGCCCTGCCTTCGGCTTTCGCGCCATGACGCGCTCGGCGGCGGGCTCGATGCCGTGGGCGATGGCGTTCCGGACGAGCTGGAGGAGCGCGTCGCGGACGACGCCGAGCACCTGCGCGTCGATGCGCTTGTCGCCGCCCGTCGTGTCGAGCTCGACGAGCCGGCCCTCGCGTGCGGCGGCGTCGTGAGCGGCGCGTGCGACCTCCGCGAAGAGCGTCTCCGCGGGCAATAGGCGAAGGCGTCGCGCGTCCTCGAGCGTGTCGTGTGCCACGCGCTCCACGCCGTCGATCGCGGCCTCGAGGTCGAGCCCCGTCTTGCCGCGCATCGACGCGACGCGCGCACCGAGGTCCGCGAGCGAGGCGAGGAGCTGGTCGACCTCGACCAGATCGAGCCGCACGGACTCGGACACGACCGGCGCGTTCGCGGCCGGTGGCAGCAGGACGGGAGCGCCGAGCGCGGCGAGCTCGCGCTCCACCGCATCGAGGAGCGCGAGCAGCTCGCTCGATGGCGCCGCCGCGGCGAGCTTGTCTTCGAGGTCGTGCGCGAGTCGCGCGATCTCGGGCTGTCGCACGACCCCCGCCGCGCCCTTCAGCGTGTGCGACGCGCGCATGAGCGCGCGGATCTGATCGGGGGCGGGCGGCGTCCCGAGCGCGACGACCCCGCGGTGGAGCGTGTCGAGGAGCTCGCGTGCCTCGATGCGGAAGTAGCGGAAGGGGTCCTTGTTCACGCGGCGCCTCCCGTGGCCCGGCGGAGGAGCTCGTCCACCACGAGGAGGTTGGGCGACGCGTCGCGGAGCTCCGCCTGACCGTCGAGCTCGTCGAACGCGATCGCGATCTCGCGTACGACGGCGATCCACTCCGCCGGACCGACCGGTTGGCCGAGCAGCGCGGTGAGCGAATACACGGTCACGAGGTTCCCGCGGAGCCCGGCCAAACCGAGCTGGAGGGGGCTGCCGTTCGGGAGCGGGACGATCTTCGGCGCGCGCGCGACCAGCGTGACCTCGGCGAGCGGCAAGAGGTACGCGGCGCCGCCGGCCATGATCGTGAGCGCCACCGCGCCTCGCGCGCGACCGGCGAGCGCCGGCTCCGCGAAGGACCGGTCGAAGAGCGCCGCGAGCTCACGCGCGCGCTGGTTCATAGCGCCGCGAGCTCCGCGCGGCCGAGCGCGATGAGGCCTTCGCGATCGAAGCCGCCGCCGAAGAGCGCGAGCCGCGCCGCCTTCTCGTGCGTGAGCAGCTCGAGGGCGTGGCGCAGATCGCGACGTGCGCGATCGCGATCGCCCTCGCGTCGTTCGAGGCGGCCGAGCTGCAGGTGCGCGAGCGCGAAGTCCGGCTCGAGGTAGAGGACGGCGCGATGGCGGTCGATCGCGCCGGGCCGATCGCCGCGCGACTCCGCGGCGAGGCCGAGGACGTAGTGTACCTCTGCGCCCCCCTCCTCGCGCGCGAGGAGCTCCGTGCAGACGTCCTCGGCGTCGCGGATCCGTCCGAGGTTCAGGAGCGTGACGGCGCGGAGGACGCTCGGCTCGGGGCCCATCGCCGCGAGCGCGTCCTCGAAGCGCTCGTCGGCCACGAGGGCCACGACGTCGGGCGCGACGACCAGCGGCGGCGCGGACGGAGGCTCGAGCCACGGCGTCGCGCGTGTCGTGTGTGGCGCGACTGGCGGGGGAGGGGGCGAGCTCGGGTGGCGGTGGCGGTAGTGGAAGAGGTCGCCGGACTGCTCGACGGTGTACGCCTCGGAGAGCCCTCGCAGCGTCTCGGCGTGGCCGAGGAAGAGGAGCCCGCCAGGGCGCAGCGACGCGGTCAGGCGCTCGACCGCGCTCCGGGCCGCATCGCGTGTAAAATACATGATCACGTTCCGGCAGAAGACCGCGTCGAAGGGGCCGGCCGGCACGGCGCCGTCGTCGAGGAGGTTTCCGGCGCGGAGCTGCACCATCGCGCGGATCTCGGCGCGCACCGTCCAGCGCTGACCGCTCCGCTCGAACCAGCGATCGCGATCGGCGGCGGCGACGCTGCGGAGGGACCAGTCCGAGTACGTCGCGGAGCGGGCGACGTCGAGCGAGCGCCGGTTCAGATCGATGCCGACGACCCGCGCGTCGGGATGACCGGCGGTCCAGAGGGCGACCGCGACGGAGTAGGCCTCCTCACCGGTGGAGCAGCCGGCCGAGAGGACGAGCGGCGGGCGGTCCGCGAGCGTCGCCACGAAGGAGCGAAGCATGTCGAGATGCGCGCGCATGCGAAAGAAGTACGTCTCGCCGACGGTGAGGAGCTGCCCAAGGGCCTGGAGCTCGCGCGGATCGTCGAGGGCGTCGGCATAGCGCGCGACGGAGAGCCGGCGCTCGGCCAGCCGGGTCCGGATCGCGGTCTCGAGCGCATCGCCATCGGCGATCTCGAGACCGAGCCCGCGCTCGACGATCGCGCGCACGCGCTCAGCGGGCATGCGAGCGCTCCTCGGCCAGATCGACGAGGCGGCCCGCGCGGAGCACGGCGAGGAGCTCACCATCGAGGGAGGCGAGCTCGTCGATCGCGCCGCGCGCTGCGCGCGCGAGGAGCGGCGCGGGGTCCTTGACGAGCGTGAGCGGCTGCACGCCGATCACCTCGTGCACGGCGATGACGGCGGCGCGCGGGCCGATCTCGATCGCGATCCAGCGGGTGGCCTCGTGGGGCCGTCCGCTCACGAGCTTCGCCGCGTCGATGACGGGCACCGGCCGCCCGCGCACGATCGCCGCGCCCAGGACGAATCCGGGCGCCCCGGCGAGCGGCTCGAGCGGGAGCGGGCGCATCGTCTCGCGGACGTGGCGCACGGGAAGCGCGGCGAGCGCGGTGCGATCGGGCCGAAATACGACGCAGAGCTCGCGATTCATCGGGCCCGGCTAGACGGCGGCGGTGTCGACCAGGCGAAGGAGGCCACGCGAGAGCTCGGTGAGCTCGCTCGCGGCCTGGAGGGTCTGCTTCGCGCTGGCGTCCGACTCGCGCGTCGCCTGGGCCACGTTCCCGATGGCCGAGCTGACCTGCTCGACGGCGGTGGCCTGCTGCTTCGTGGAGAGCTCGATCTCCCGGGCCGCCTCGGTGGTGGTGCCGACGAGGCCGGCGATGCGCTGGAACGTGGTGCTGACGTCGGCGAAGCGGGCGGTGCCGGCGTCGACCGCCTTCACGCTGCCCTCGGTGGCCATGACCGTGGTGTTCACGGCCGCGCGCATGTCCTCGACGATCCCGCGGATTTCCTTGGTCGATCCGCCGACCCGGTCGGCCAGCTTGCGGATCTCGTCCGCCACGACGGCGAAGCGGCGGCCGCTCTCGCCGGCCCCGGCCGCCTCGATCGTGGCGTTGATCGCGAGGATGTGGGTCTGCTCGGCGAGCTCGTTGACGAGGTCGAGGATGCCGCCGGCTTCCTGGGATTTTTTGCCAAGTGAGAGCATATGGCCGACAACGACATCCATCTGGCGATGGATCGCGTCGATCGCTTCGCGTGCGTTACCGACCGTGTCGAGGCCCGTCCTCGCGCCGGAGGCGGTCTCTTCCGCGATGCGGGCGACCCGCTGGGAGCTGTCCGTGATCTGGCGCGAGGTCGCGAGGAGCTCGCGGATCGTGGCCGCGACCTGCGTGGTGGCGGAGAGCTGCTCGCGCGAGCCGGAGGCCTGCTGGGTGGCAGCCGCTTGAAGCTCGGACGAGGAGCTCCGGATCCGCGAGACGAAGGCGCCGAGCTGATTTCCGAGCTGGCGGGCGATGCCGGTGCCCGCGATCGCGACGAGGAGCAGCGCGAGGAGCGTGGTGATGCCGACGGCGATGGTCGCGAAGCGCGCGCCGGCCTCGGCCGTCTCGTTGCGACGGATGAGGAGCGTGCGCTCCTCCATCTCCATCGCGCCGGCGATGCGCCGGATCTCATCCATCTGCCGCTTGCCCTCGCCTGCGACGACGATGGCCTGGGCCGCCTCGAACCCCTTGCTGCGGCGCTCGTCGATGACACGCTTGAGCTCGGTCGTCTTCGTCTGGATGACGGCGTCCATCTGGCTCAGCCGCGAGAGCTGCTCCGGGTTGTCGGAGACGAGACGTCGGAGGTCGCCGACCGCGGTCGGGAGCGCGCCGAGGGCCTGCTCGTAGGGGCCCAGGAACGCGGGATCGCCCACGATCACGTAGCCCCGCTGGCCCGTCTCGGCGTCCTTGACGAGGGACATCACGGTCGCGATCTTCTCGATGGCGGCGTGGGTATGGGCGACTTGGGCGTCGTTCTCGATGAGCGCGGTGATGCTTCGATAAGCGATGCCTGCGACGAGCACCAGCAGCGCGAAGGAGAGACCGAAGCCGAGTGCTACCTTTCTTCCTACGGTCCACGCGGAGCCGCTGGTCGGATCGCCGGATTGAGTCATGCGGGATAGTCGCTGTAATCGAGGGAATCGTCGAGGGTGAAAAAGCTGCGACTTTCCGCCCTGATCCTCACGGTCGCCGCGTGTCGGATGGCGCTGCCGTCCGGCGCGCCCGCGCCGCCGTCTTCCACTCCGACGAACCCCGCGCCGGGACTGGGGATCTCGGACGACGGCGGAGCGCCGCCCGAGGACCCACCGAAGCCGGTCGCGACGGTCGCCGTCGAGGACGCGAGCGCGCCCGAACCGCGGCCGGCGGCCGCGCCCGCGCCGCCGGACATGGCGCTCGTGAAGGGCGGCACGTTCAAGATGGGCAGCGACGACTCGGGCGAGCTCGACGAGCGGCCGGCGCACGAGGTGACGCTCGCGTCGTTCTTCCTCGATCGCACGGAGGTGACGCAGGCCTCGTACGAGGAGTGCGTCGCAGCGAAGGTCTGCACGCCGGCGGATCCGGGCATCCTGGCGACGTTCGGCACGATCGAGGCCCCCGGACCGTTCAAGGGGCCGAAGCGCCCGGTGATCGGCATCACCTGGAACAGCGCGAAGCAGTACTGCGAATGGCGAGGCAAGCGACTGCCGCGCGAGGCGGAGTTCGAGCGCGCGGTGCGCGGCGAGGACGGCCGCAAGTATCCGTGGGGCAACGACCCGCCGACGAAGGAGCGCACCGTCTTTCTCCCGTCGAACTACCCGGAGGACGTGGGCACGCATCCCGCGGGTCGCGGTCCCTACGGCCACGACGATCTCGCCGGCAACGTGTGGGAGTGGATGGCGGACGACTACGACCCGCTCGCGTACACGCGCCCGACGGCGAACGAGGGCCGGCCTGGCAGCTGCGACGAGATCGTGGCGGCGCAGAACAAGCTGCGCGCGGAGGGCCGCGAGGGCTTCACGGGCACCAATCCGATCCCCGTCGAGTGCGAGAAGTCGATCCGCGGCGGCGCCTACAACTACGCAGCCGCAGGGCTACGGAGCACGAACCGCGTGCACCATCACGCGCGCTTCAAGCTGCGCATGCTGGGCTTCCGCTGCGCGAAGGACGCGGGCTCCTAACGTCAGCCGCGGACGCGCCAGTTGCCGACGAAGCTCTTCGCGAGCTCGTCGCACGTCGGGTCCGTCACGATGAGCTCGGGGCGGCCGTTCGTGTTCACGACGATCGTGTTCTGGCGGAACACGCGGCCGAAGCTGATGGCCTCGTCGCGGTCCATGCCGTGGACGAGCCAGCTCGGCTCGCGCCACGTGCCCTCCGGATCCTCCTCGTAGCCGACGCAGCTCTCGACGCGGTAGCAGCCGAGGATCAGCATGTCGCGGAGCACCGAGTGCCGCGCGTCGTTGACCTTGCGCGGCAGCAGCATCGAGCGCGGGTTGAACGCGGTGAGGATGGTGAACGGGCGCTTCAGCAGGTCGGGGAGGGAGGAGACGTCTTGCACGATGTCTCCGTCGAGCGACACGCGAAGCGGTCCCGTCGACGTGGGCAGGTCGTAGACGCTCGAGAGGTAATTGCGGAGAAGGTTGTTATCCATGGCTCACGGCGGGGCAAAGTCGAAGCGATAGCCCACGCCCCGAACGGTTTGAATGAAGACGGGATCCTGCGGGTCCACTTCGAGCTTGGCTCGCAGTTGCTGGATGAAGTTGTCGACGGTGCGCGGCGTGCCGTGATGGTTCGGTCCCCACACACGGCGGAAGATGTCCTCGCGCGACATCGCGCGGCCGCGCTCGCTCACGAGGCAGACGAGGACGTCGAACTCGGTCGCCGTCACCTCCACGAGCTCTCCGGCGCGCTTGATGGTGCGCGCGGCGACGTCGACCTCCACGTCGCCGAAGATGATGCGCGGGCGCTCGGGCGGCGGCGGCGGCGCGGGCGGCGCGACGGCCGCCGCGGTGCGACGGAGCGCGCCACGCACGCGTGCGAGGAGCTCCGCGAGGCTGAACGGCTTCGCGACGTAGTCCTCCGCGCCGAGCTCGAGCCCCGCCACCTTGTCCATCTCCGCCGACTTCGCGGAGAGGATGATGATCGGGACCGTGCGGCCCTCGTTGCGGAGATCGTGGAGGACCTCGAGACCGTTCCGCTTCGGCATCATCACGTCGAGGATGATGAGATCCGGCTCCATGGTGCGCGCGAGCTCGAGGCCACGCTCGCCGTCCTCGGCGACCTGCACCTCGTAGCCCTCGCTCTCGAGATTGATGCGGAGGCCGATGGCGATGCTCGGGTCGTCCTCGACCACCAGCACACGCCGGCCCAGAAGGCTCATCGGTTTGCGCTTCGAGTCCGCCGTCACGGCCGAATTTCTACTCCGAAGCCGTCGGCAGGACTAGCGCGAACGTCGAGCCTTTGCCCTCTTCGCTGTCCAGCGTGACGTGGGCGCGGTGCGCACGCGCGACGTGCTTCACGATGGCGAGGCCGAGGCCCGAGCCCTCCTTCGTGCGCGAGAGGCGATCGTCGATGCGGTAGAACTTCTCGAAGATGCGGCGCTGCTCCGGCTCCGGAATGCCCGCGCCGTTGTCGGTGACCGCGATGATGACCTCGCCGTCCTGGGTCGACGCTCGCAGACGGATCTTGGGAGGGGTGCCCCCGTACTTCTGCGCGTTCGAGAGCAGGTTCACGATCGAGTCCACGATGGCGTGGCGATCGACGATGACGTCGGGGAGGTTCTCGTCGACCTCCATCGCGAAGTCGACGTTCTCGCCGCCCACCTCCTGATGCGGGACGTACGCGCGGCGGGCGTCCTCCAGGATGTCCTTCACGTGCTCCGTCTTGAGCTCGTAGATCTTGCGGCCCGCTTCCATGCGGCCCCAGTCGAGGAGACGCTCGATCATCTTCGAGAGTCGCTCCGACTCCTGCACGAGGAGCGTCGTGCATTTCTCGCGCGTCGTCTCGTCCGCGTTCGGGCGCTGCAGCGTCTCTGCGAAGAGCCGGATCGCGGTGAGCGGCGTGCGCAGCTCGTGGCTGACCTTGCTCACGAAGTCCGCCTGCAGCTCCGACAGGTTCGCCTCGCGACGCACGAACACGAGCACGAGGATGATGCCGGTGATGACGACGGACACGAAGCTGACGACGAGGATGCCGAAGAGCAGGTTGATCGTCGCTTCGACGAACAGGAGGATGATGCCGACCGCGAGCAGGAGGACGGTCGGAATGATGATGAGATAGACGAGGAGCTGGACGATGCGCCGGTAGCCGAGGCGCTGGACGTTCTTCGCGGTGACCTGACGAATGCGCTCGCCGGGGCCAGGCGAGGTCGAAGGCGTACGTTCGGCGGCCGTCGTCACGGCGGCCTATTTAGCACTGTCCTCGAGCGCGGCCCGCATCACGTCGCGCGGCGGGGAAATTCCCAGCCACAGCGCGAAGGCGAGCGCGCCCTGGGCGACGAGCATGCCCGATCCGTCGTCGTGGCGGAGGGCACGCGCCCGCTCGAGAAACGGCGTGGCGGCGTAGACGACGTCGTACGCGATGCAGTCCTCCGGCACGGACGACCAGGCCACGGCGTCGACCGCGACCGTGCCCGGTGCGCCGTGCTCCATGCCTGCGGTGGTGCACTGAACGATGACGCCGAGGTCCTCGCGCTCGCGCTCGGGCGCGAGGAGCGCGGCCGGAAGGATGATGGGGGACGCACCGCGGGTCTCGAGCTCGGAAGACCGCGCGTCCGTGCCCGCACGTGCGATGGCGGCGGCGCCCTCGAGCGGACGCCGGGCGCGGACCGTGACGTGCGTGACGCCGATCATGCCGAGCGCGAACACCGCCGCGCGCGCCGCGCCGCCGCTGCCGATGACGACGGCGGATCGGTTCGTGAGTCGCCCGTTCGTGAGCCGCGTCTCGGGCCTCGTCCGGAAGAGCCGCTCGATCTCCTCCGCCAGCGCGGGCGCGTCCGTGTTGTGCGCGGTGATGCTGCCGTCCGTGTTGCGCACGAGCGTGTTCGCGGCGCCGATCGCCTTCGCCGTCGGCGCGACGTGGTCGACGAGCCCGAGCACGGCGGCCTTGTGCGGGACGGTGACGTTGAGCCCGTCGAGATCGTGATGCCGCAGCTCCGAGACGCGATGCGCGAGCTGATCAGGCGGCGTGTCGATCCGGTCGTACGTGTGCTCGTGCTCGAGCCCGAGCGCGCGATACGCGGCGGTATGCATCGCGGGGCTCTTCGAGTGCGCGATGGGGTGTCCGATGACGGCGAATCTCATGGTGGGCCTTCCTGCGGTCCGGGCGGACCTGTCCTCTCGACGGTCCTCTCGACGATGCTCTCGAACGCGTATGCGCTCTGGTCGCGCGCGCTCATTTCTTCACCTCCGCGTCGAACGCGCCTTCGCCGACGCGGACGCGGATCGCGTCGCCCGCGCTCACCTCGCTGGCGTCGCGTAGGGCATGGCCGTCCTTCGTGACGATCGCGTAGCCGCGCGCGAGGACCTTGAGCGGGCTCATCGCGTCGAGGCGGCCGGCGAGGCGCGCGATGATGGACGCCTGCTCGCGGACGTCGTGCTTGGCAGCGGCGACGAGGCGCGCCTCGAGCTCGCTCACGCGCGCGCGGTCGCGAGCGATGCGCACCTGCGGATGCTGGGCGCGGAGCTGGGCGTCGAGGCTCGACGTCTGCTCCTTGGCGAGCGCGATCCGCCGCTGGGTCACGCGGGTCATGCGGTGAATCAGCTCGTCGACGCGCTGCTGCGAGCTCGCGATGAGCAGCCGCGGATCGCGGAACGCGCGCATGAGCCGCGCCTGGCGCGTGTGCTCCTCGGAGAGGCGCCCGCGCATCGCGCGCTCGAGGCGCCTCGTTCGCTCCTCGAGCAGCCGCTTGCGAGCCGCGAGGTCGGGCACGATCATCTCGGCCGCTTGCGAGGGCGTGGCCGCCCGCGCATCGGCGGCGAAGTCGACGAGCGTGACGTCCACCTCGTGCCCGACGGCGCTGACGATCGGCACGCGACACGCGGCGACGTCGCGCACGACGAGCTCGTCGTTGAACGCGAGCAGGTCCTCGGACGACCCGCCGCCGCGCCCGATGACGATGACGTCCACGTCCGCCACGCGCTGGAGCATGCGGAGCGCCCGGCGGATGGAGTCGGGCGCGCCGGGCCCTTGTACCTGCGCCGCCGCGAGCAAGATGCGCGCGCCGCCCCGGCGAAACGCGACCTTGCAGATGTCGTGAATGACGGCCCCGCTCGCGGACGTCACGACGCCGATGACGCGCGGGTCGTGCGGCAGCGCGCGCTTCTTCTCCGTCGCGAAGAGCCCCTCGGCTTGCAGCTTCTCCTTGAGCTTCTCGAGCGCCTCGAGGAGCGCGCCCTTTCCGGTGGGCTCGACGCGGTCCCCGACGAACTGCAGCTTCCCGCGCGGCGACCAGTACGTGGGCTTCCCGCGTACCCGGATGCGCGCCCCGTCCTTCACGAGCGCCCGCCCCCGCGGGGTCACTGTCGAGCGATAGAGCACGACGTCGATCGTCGCCTCCTCCTCCTCGTCTTTCATTGCAAAGTACACGTGTCCGCTCGCCGCGGGCCGTGCGCCGCTCACCTCGCCCTCGACCCAGAGCTCGGTCGTGAACGTCCGCTCGAGCGATCGCCCGACGACGCGCCCGAGCTGTCCGACGGTGAGCACACGAGGTCCGTCGGGCTTCTCCGGTTTGGGCACGGATGGCGGCGGTCGCTCGGGCAACGGCGCCGGCGTCCACACCGGCGGCTCGACGCTCTCCGGCGGCTCGACGCTCTTCGGCGGCTCGACGCTCTTCGGCGGCTCGACGCTGGGCGGCTCCTTCGGTCTGGGCGCGAGCACGGAGAAGTCGAAGGCGATCGTCTCTCCGCGCTTGGGTGCCTTCGCCACGCGGCGAGTACAGCAGAAGGCGCCCGTCGCTTCGAGCCTCGTGTGCGCCTCGTTTCCAGAATGCCGCCGGTGGCACGCGCACGGTCACGTTCGGTCGACGTGCGCTGGTTACTGTCGTTTCTCTGGCCTGGCCGAGCGCGCTACGATCGCCAGACGTGCAGCGCCCCGTCATCACGAGCCTCGTCCTCGTCGCGGTCTTTGCCGGTTGTTCGCTCGCGATTGACACGTCCGAGTATTCGGGTGGCTCTCCTCGGCCCACCGAGGACGCCGCTCGTCCCGTCGAAGCATCCGTGCCTTCGGAGGGCGGCGATGGTGGGAGCCCGGCGATGGACGCCGCGGTCGCGGACGCCGCCGTCGACGCGGGTGCCGACGGTGGCCTCGAGGGCGACGCCGGGGCATGCAGCGACGACCTGACGAGCGACGCGAAGAACTGTGGCAAGTGCGGCCACGACTGCCTCGGCGGCACGTGCGTGGCGTCGCAGTGCACTCCGGTGCCGATCATCTCGAACGAGACTGGCGTCCTCGGCGTGGCGGTCGATGGCACCGACTTGTACTGGTCGCGCTTCGACGGAGCCGTGCGGACCTCGAGGCTCGATGGCACCAGTCCCGGCGACCTCCGTAAGCTGAACGGCGCCGGCCACATCGCCGTCGACGATACCTATGTCTATGTGGCCGGCTTCGGCGCTATCCCCGTCAGCCGCTTTCGCAAGGACAACACGGGTCCCGTCGAGGCTCTGGCGCCGTGCAACGGTGAGTGTCTCGGCGTCGCGGTGACGACGGGGCGCGTCTATTTCACGGAGCGAGCGCTCGGCGGTGTTGGCAATCTCCGCGTCGCCGAGAGCGACGGCGGCTCGACGCTTCTCCTCGGAGACCTGAGCTTCCCGGAGCACCTGTTCGCCGCGCCGACGCGGCTCCTCATCGCGAACGAGGGCGGCAACGACATCGTCGAGCTCCCGTATGGATCGACCACCAGCGCAGTCTTCGCCAGCGTTCCGGATCCCGTGTCGGTGGTCGCCGATGCGACGGATGTGTGGATCGTGAGTCAGAACACGAAGACCATTCGTCGTCGAGCGCTTGCCGGCGGCCCGATCTTCACCGTCGCGACCCTCCCCTCGATCGCCTACGGCCTCGCGCAGAATGCGACCGCGCTCTACTGGGCCAATGACGATGGCACGATCCTCCGCCTCGCGAAGTAGCCGGCGGATACGGGCGGGACCGCGGCCAGCGCGGTGCTCTCTAGACGGGCTCCACGTCGAGGACGCGGACGTTGCGCTTCTTCTTCTCTTGCTCCGTCGCATAGCGGAGCATCTCGTAGAGGCGCATCACGTCGGTCTTGATGCCCTCGATGCGGATCTCCGGGGTCGTCTTGTCCATCGCTTCGAGGACGATGTTGCCCGTGCCCATCAGCCGCTGGCCGAACGGACGCTCGACCACGTAGTCGACCACGCGGTAGAGGTCGATCTGCTCCATCCGCTTCGAGAAGACGCCGCGCTCGATGACGATGCGCTGGCTCGTGAGGCGATAGAGGGTGCCGCGGGCACGGACGTAGTTGACGAGGACGCTCAGCCCGACCGTGAGGACCGCGAGGAGGAGGCCGCCGACGCCCTGGATGGCCGCGGGATGGCCCTCGAAGAGGAGCTCCTCGCCGCCCGTCGACCCTGGCATCAGTCCCTCGCGAACCGGCGGAAGCTTGTTCATCGGATTCTCAGCATACCCGTGATATCGAGAGGGCGCCCATGGCCACCTTCAAGAAGGTCCTCGTTGCGAACCGCGGTGAGATTGCGGTTCGCGTGATCCGCACGCTTCACGAGATGGGAATTCGCGCCGTCGCGATCTACTCGGACGCCGACCGCGCTGCGCTTCACGTGCGCATGGCCGACGAGGCGTATCCCGTCGGCCCCGCCGCCGCGACCGAGAGCTACCTCCGCATCGACAAGGTGGTCGATGTCGCGAAGAAGGCCGGCTGCGACGCCGTGCACCCCGGGTACGGGTTCCTCTCTGAGAATCCCAATTTCGTCGAGGCGTGTGACCGCGCCGGCATCGTCTTCATCGGCCCGCCCGCGTCCGCGATGCGCAGCATGGGCTCGAAGACGGCGGCGCGCGTGAAGATGACCGAGGCGGGCGTGCCTGTCGTGCCGGGCGTGAACACGTGCGAGACGACGGAAGACGCGATCGCGGCCGCGAAGAAGATCGGGTTCCCCGTCATGCTGAAGGCCGCGTCGGGCGGCGGCGGCAAGGGCATGCGCCTCGTGCACTCTGCCGACGAGATGGCCAACGCCTGGGAGCGCGCGCGCAGCGAGGCGAAGAAGTTCTTCAGCGACGACACCGTCTACATCGAGAAGGCGATCATCCGGCCGCGCCACGTCGAGATCCAGGTCATGGGCGACCGCGACGGCAACATGGTGCACGTCTTCGAGCGCGACTGCTCGATCCAGCGCCGCAACCAGAAGGTGGTGGAGGAGACGCCGACGCCCGCGAAGCAGGCCTCGCGCGAGCTCATCGCCAAGATGGGCGCGATCGCGGTGCAGGGCGCGAAGGCGGTCGGCTACCACTCCGCGGGCACGTTCGAGTTCCTCCTCGCCGAGGACGGGGGCTTCTACTTCCTCGAGATGAACACGCGGCTCCAGGTCGAGCACCCGGTGACCGAGCTCATCACCGGCACCGACCTCGTCCGCGAGATGGTGCTCGTGGCGCAGGGCGAGAAGCTCTCGTTCAAGCAGGAAGACCTCGTCGCCCGCGGCGCCGCCATTCAGTGCCGCGTGTACGCCGAGGATCCGGCCAGCGGCTTCCTCCCGTCCCCCGGGCGCATCGAGAAGCTCACCGTGCCCTCGGGACCGGGCATCCGCGACGACTCCGGCGCATACCCGGGGTCCGAGGTGTCCTCGTTCTACGATCCGCTCGTCTCGAAGCTCTGCGTGTGGGCGCCGACGCGTGAGCGCGCGGTGGCGCGCATGCGCCGCGCGCTCCGCGAGTACATCGTGACGGGCATCCGCACGAACCTCGCGTTCCACGAGAAGCTCTTCAACCACCCAGCCTTCATCGCGGGCGAGTACGACACCGGCTTCATCGAGCGTTACCAGGAGGAGCTCCTCGGCTACCCGGTCGTGCCCGCCGCGGATCAGGAGGCGGTCTGTGTCGCGGTCGCGCTCGCCGCCGCACGCATGGAGCGCGCGACCGGGGCCAACGCCGCCGTCCGCGGCGAGGAAGGCTCGCGCCTCTCGCCCTGGGTCCAGCAGCACCGCGCCCGCACGCTCGGCTAGCGACGAGACCCCGCGAGAACGCGGGAGAATGACTCGAGACCCAAGAGCGACATCGGAAGGCTGGGAGAGGCTGGGAGGCGCGTCGTAGTCCTACCTTGGCGCCCCTAGTTGATGGATCGGTGGAGCGTCACCGGTCACCTGGTGCTACTTTCAAAAGAGCCGCTTTCGCGCGCGCTTGGGCCGACATGCTTCGCCGTTCCTCGACCGTTCAACGTTGGCCGCTGGTCGTACGAGCGGCCGGTGAAGAGCCTCGTTCCCGCGCTCGAGTCGTCGCCGCCGTGGTGGGCGCTCTGGCCTTCGCCGCCGCGCCGATCGTCCCCGGCCTGCCGCTCGCGCTCCGGTTCGTCCTGGCGTTCCTCGCCGTCGGCGCGATCGTGTATGCCGCGGTTCGTCGCCGTACGGCGCGTGCGAGCGGTGTGAGCGTCGTGGCGGACGGGTCGGGCCTCACACGCGCCTCGGCGGAGGTCACCAAGCCCATCGTCTCGTGGGACGCGCCGTTCGGCATCACGCTTCTCGCGTCGTACGGCCGGCCGCACGCGCTGCTCGCCTTCACCACGCCCACACAGACGCGTTACATCCCGACGCGCATCGACGACCGCACGGAGGCGGACGACGAGCTCTTCGCGCGCATCGCGGTGCTCGCCGACCTCGATTTCGTCGACGGCATCACGCACGACGCGGCGCTCCTCGCGTCCGACGCTGCTGCCATCGTTCGTCACGCAGAGGCGCGCAGCGACACGTCACCGCTCGGACGCGTGTACCTGAGCGATGGGCGCGGCGAGCCCATCTCGCTCGACCGCGCGACGCTCTCCGTCGACAAGCACTCGTTCGACCTCACGAGCCACCTCGAGTGGCGCGCGCTCATGTTCCACGAGTCGACCGGGCAAGCGGCCGCGCTCTACCAGGCGACGTGGATTCGCCAGAACGGTGCGGAGGTCGTGCTCGTCGCGCCGATGCCCGCGTCGATCGTTCCGCGCGAGCCGAACGCCCACCGCGAGGCCTCGGGCCGCCTGGGCCGCGCGCTCACGCGGGACCTCAAGCTCTTGCAGTCGCCGGCGGAGTCACCGCCGTCGCGGGACGTGCGCGTCGCGATCGATCGCCCGTTCATGCTCGCGGTGCGCCGCGTCCTCGACGAGGCGCCACTCGCGACGCGCGTGATCCCGCCGGCGCCATCCGTGCCGCGCGTTGAGAAGCGGGACAGCATCGTATGAACTCCGGGTAATCACGGTAAATTCTCGTGCGCAGCGGCCGTCTTTCACGTGGGGGGGAAACAACGTGTTCGGGGAGGCAGACTACCGGCGACTGACGGATCGGGTCCTGTTTCCGAGCTGGGTCGTCGACCTCCACGAGCAGAAGCTCGTCTTCGTCGCGGGGCGGACGGCGGAGCTCTGCGGATACAGCGCCGACGAGCTGGTCGCGCTGCCAAAGAGCGCCTTCGAGGATGCACGTGCGTATTTCTCGCGCGTCCTCCCCGAGCGCATCGCGCGCTACCTCGAGGGCGAGCGCGTCATCCATCACGACGAGGTCCTGATCCCGCGCTCGGACGGCGCCCCGGTTTGGGTGGAGCTCGACTCCCAGCTCGAGGAGGCGGACGAGAGGCTCATGCTCGTGGGCAAGGCCCGGCCCGTCGTGACGGACCGGCTCGAGCTCCTCGAGACGATGGAGCGCATGGCGAAGATCGGCGCCTGGACCTTCGACCCCACGACCGGGCAAGGGCGCTGGACGGCGGAGGTCGCCCGCATCCACGACCTCCCCCCCGACTTCGAACCCTCGGCGCAGCGAGGGATCGAGTTCTATGCCGAGGGCTCGCGCGCCCGCCTCTCGGCGGCGCTCGCGCGGGCGCTGGCGGATGGCACCCCGTATGACCTCGAGCTCGAGCTCATCAGCGCGACGGGACGCAGGAAGTGGGTCCGCACGGTCGCGCAGCCGGTGGTCGAGCACGGGAAGGTCATCCGGATGATGGGGACGTTCCAGGACATCTCCGAGCAGAAGGACGTCGAGGGCCGCCTCGCGCGCGAGCGCGCGCAGCTCCGGACCCTGCTCGACACGATCCCGGACCTCGTCTTCCTCAAGGACCTCGAGGGGCGCTTCCTCGACTGCAACGCGCACTTCGAGCGGCTCTTCGGCTGTCCGCGCGAGAACATCGTCGGGAAGACGGACTACGACTTCGTTCCGAAGCCGCTCGCCGACTTCTTCCGCGAGCGCGATCTCGGCGCGCTCGAGAGCGGGATCTCGACGAAGAACGAGGAGACCCTCGTGTTCGCGGATGGTCATCGCGAGGTCGTCGAGATGGTCAAGACGCCGCTCCGCGACGACGGCGGCCGGATCATCGGCACGCTCGGCGTGGGGCGCGACGTGACCGCGACGCGCGAGATCGAGCGGCAGCTCCGCGTGGCGCAGAAGCTCGACGCGATCGGCCGTCTCGCAGGCGGGATCGCGCACGACTTCAACAACCTCCTCACCGTGATCCTGTCGTGCGCCGACGTCGTGAGCGAGAGCCTGCCTCCGAACGCGGTGGATCTCCGCGAGGACCTGGCCCAGATCACCTCCGCCGGCCGGCGCGCGGAGAGCCTCACGCGCCAGCTCCTCGCGGTCTCGCGTCGCCAGGTGCTCCAGTTCGAGTCGCTGCGACTCGACGTGGTCGTCGAACACGTGGCGGAGATGCTCCGCCGCCTCATCGGCGAGGACATCGACCTCGATATCCGCACGAACCTCGTCGCGACGGCGAAGTTCGATCGTGGACAGATGGAGCAGGTGATCATGAACCTCGTCGTGAACGCCCGCGACGCGATGCCGAACGGCGGCGTCATCACCGTGCGCACGGACGACACCATCATCGGCGAGGCGCGCGCCGCGGCGCTCGACGTGCCGCCCGGCCCTTACGTCGAGCTCGTGGTCGAGGACGACGGCACCGGCATCGACGAGGCCACGCTGCCGCGTATCTTCGAGCCGTTCTTCACCACGAAGGAGACGGGCAAGGGGACGGGCCTCGGCCTCGCGATGGCCTATGGCATCGTGCGCCAGAGCGGCGGCGCGATCTCGGTCACGAGCGAGGTGGGGCGCGGGACGCGCTTCTCCATCGTGCTCCCGCACGACCGGGACGCGGAGGACGCGATCGAGGCGCCAGGGTCCCACCGTGCCGGTGCCCGCCGCACCGGGAACGAGACCATCCTCGTCGTCGAGGACGAAGAGCGACTTCGCGCCGTGGTGAAGCGCATCCTCGAGTCCGCCGGCTATCGCGTCTTGCAGGCGGCCAACGGGCACGACGCGCTCGGCATCGCGGCGCGAGAGGCGGAACGCATCGCCCTCGTCGTCTCGGACGTGGTCATGCCGAAGATGTCCGGCAGCGATTTCGTCGAGAAGCTCTCCGTCACGCTCCCGAACGTCCGCGTGCTCTTCACCTCGGGCTACACGGACGAGAAGATCGCGCGCCACGGCGTCCGTGGGCATCGCTTCCTGGCCAAGCCGTTCCGGCCGGAGCAGCTCACCGAGCTGGTGCGTCAGGCGCTGGACGAGCGGGCTTCCGTGTGATCTGCACGAGCGAGGATCTCGCCCGCAGCTCGGGCTCCGGGCTGTCCCACGGCTCGCGCACCAGCTCGAAGAGGCCGTTGTCGAACGGCAGACCGTCCGCGGGCGTCGTCGGTACGAGCCGCTCGCGGAGGCCGCGGCGCTTCATCTCGAGCGCGCGGAAGTGGCAGTACGGCTGATCGCCCGGCCGCCCGAAGAAGGCGTGCGCGGTGAAGCTGCAGCCGCCCATGCACACCGCGCCGAAGGGGCACTCCGCGCAGTAGCCGCGGAGCGACTCCGGCGTGCGCTCGCGCGCGAAGCGAAGCTCGGGCGTCTCCCACAGCTCCGCGAGCGAGCGCTCGGCTCCGGAGGTCGGATCGACGAGCCGGCCGCCGACGTAGTGGCTCGTCTGCAGGGAAGGACAGCCTTTCACGCCGCCGTCCGACTCGATGCCCATCACGTATTTTCCGGCCTGGCAGCCTTGCCAGTGATCTTCTCCGTCGGGACGCTGCGAGCGGAGGAGCGCCTCCTCGGGGCCGAAATACCCGAGGTTGTTGCCCGGCAGGACGAGGATCCCGTCCTCGAACGCGCGCTTCTTCAGCGCGGCGATGCGCGGGACGACGCTCAGGAGATCGTACGGCTGGAGCAGCATGTCCGTGCGGTCCGCGGCGCGACCGAGCGGGGCGGTGAGCTGGATCTGCCAGCTCTGGATCCCCAGCGCGCGAAGGTGGTCGTAGAGCGCTTCCAGATCACCCTCGTTCGACCGATTGAGGTTGACGTTCGACGCGATGGCGATGCCCGCGTCCTTGAGGTGCCGGAGCGCGGCGCTGGCGGACTGGAAGCTCCCGCGCGCGGCGCGCATGCGGTCGTGCGTCGCCTCGAGGCCGTCGATGCTGACGGAGACGCGCTGGATCCCGGCCTCGTGCATGGCGCGGGCGCGCTCGGCGTCGATGCCGCGCCCGCCCGTCGTCATGACCGGCCGGATGCCTGCCTGGTCGAGGGCGCGGGCGATGTCGAGATAGCCGGGATGGAGGTACGCCTCGCCGCCGATGAGGACGACCTCCTCCGTGCCCATCGCCGCGAGCTGCTTCACGACGCCGAGCGCCTGCTCCGTGGACAGCTCCGAGGGCCGCGCATCGCCGGCGCGCGAGCCGCAGTGAGTGCACGGCTGGTCGCACGCGAGCGTGATCTCCCAGACCACGTACTTCGGCTGGTACTGATGCTGGCCGTCGAGGACGACCAGCCGGCGGTTTCCGCTCATCCCTCCGAAGCTAGCCGAGCATTGGTCCCGGCGGCACGCTAGCTGCTAGCTTGGCCCGCTTCATCATGGCCTCTCTCTCCCGGTGCACCGAGTGTGGATCCTTCGTCGTGAGCGGCAACTGCCCGAATTGTGGCGGTCTCAAGGTCAGCGCGACGCGTCTTGGCGTGCTGGCCACGCTCTTCGGGTCCACCGCCTTCGCCATGACATTGATGGCGTGTTACGGGTGCCCGGACTGCACGGACAACCACGACGACGGCGGCGCGGACAGCGGACGGGACGCGCGATCGTCGAGCTCGAGCAGCAGCTCGGGGCAGGCCGGTGACGACGACGACGTGACGACGCCCTCCGACGCCGGCGCCGACGGCTGAGGGTCACGGGCTCGCGAAGAGCGTGGTAGCTTGCTGACCCTCCCGATGGGTCAGTTCTACGTCACCACGCCGATTTATTACGTCAACGACATCCCGCACGTCGGGCATGCGTATACGACCGTGATCGCGGACGCGGTTCGCCGCGTGCATCGGCTGTTCGGTGAGGAGACCTACTTCCTCACCGGCACGGACGAGCACGGCCAGAAGGTCGAGCGTAAGGCGGCGGAGGAAGGCAAGGAGCCCAAGGCCTTCTGCGACGAGGTCAGCGCGCGCTTCAAGGAGACGTGGCCGAAGCTCGACGTCGAGTACGACCGCTTCATCCGCACGACGGATCCGGATCACGAGGCGTTCGTCGCCGAGCTCTGGAAGAAGATCGCGGAGAAGGGCGACCTCTACCTCGGCAACTTCGAGGGCTGGTACTGCTCCGGCTGCGAAGGCTTCAAGACGGAGAAGGATCTCGTTCAGCCGGGCAACCTCTGCGAGATCCACAAGAAGCCGGTCGAGTGGCTCAAGGAGCCGACCTACCTCTTCAAGCTCTCGAAGTGGCAGAAGCCGCTCCTCGACCTGTTCGAGCGCCGCCCCGAGCTGATCCAGCCGGAGACCCGCCGCAACGAGGTGCTCTCGTTCGTGCGCGCCGGTCTCGAGGACCTCTCGTGCTCGCGCGTCACGTTCAAGTGGGGAATCCCGGTGCCCGGCGATCCGGCGCATGTCATGTACGTGTGGTTCGACGCGCTCACGAACTACCGCAGCGCGCTCGGCCACGGCGACCTCACGCGCTTCTGGTCTCCGAACGGCAAGGTCGTTCACCTCGTCGGCAAGGACATCCTCCGCTTCCACACCGTGTTCTGGCCCGCGTTCCTCCTGGCCGCCGGCTACAAGGAGGAGGAGCTGCCGAACGTCGTCTTCGCGCACGGCTTCCTCACCGTCGACGGCGAGAAGATGTCGAAGTCGCTGAAGAACGGCGTCGACCCGCTCAAGGTCGCAAATGAGCTCGGCGCGGACGTGCTTCGTTACCAGCTCCTCCGCGCGGTCGCGTTCGGCCAGGACGGCGACTTCGATCACGCGGCGCTGCTCGAGCGCTACAACGCGGATCTCGGCAAGAACCTCGGCAATCTGCTCAATCGCGTCCTCGGCCTCTGCACGAAGAACGGCTTCACGACGCAGCCGGCAGACGAGGGCGACGACACCGCGCTCGAGACGGAGCTCGACGCGCAGGTGAAGGAGCTGACCGCGCTCGCGCGGAAGCACTGGGATGCGCTCGAGCCGCACATCGCGCTCGAGACGACGATGAAGCTCTCCAGCGTGGGCAACACGTACGTCGACAAGGCGGCGCCGTGGGCGGAGGCGAAGAAGGGGGACCTGAAGCGCCTCGGGAAGATCCTCGGGCGCCTGCTCCGGCTCCTCGAGGCGCTCTCGATCATGCTCTGGCCCGCGATGCCGAAGAAGGCGAACGCGATGAGGGCGCAGCTCGGCCTCGGGCCGATCGATCCGAAGGTGGGCACATCGCTCTGGCCGGAAGGGATGCCCGCGGCCTCGGGCGTGACGCTCGCGCCGGCGGGGCCGCTCTTCCCGACGTTCGACGAGAACGCCCAGAAGGAGATCCTCGACCGCCTCATCCCGAAACCGGTCGTCTCCGAGCGGGTGCCCGAGACCATGAAGGCGACCGACGTCGTCGTGGCGCCGCCCGCCAACACGGCGCCGGCAGCGGCCAGCGATTCCATCACCTACGACGACTTCGCGAAGGTCGATCTGCGCGTCGGCCTCGTGAAGACGGCGGAGAGGGTCCCGAAGAAGGACAAACTCCTCAAGCTGAGCGTCGACCTGGGCGAGCCCGAGCCGCGCACCATCGTGGCCGGCCTCGCGCTCACATTCCAACCAGAACAGCTCGTGGGCCGTCGCGTCGTGGTGGTCGCGAACCTCGCCCCGCGCGAGTTCGGAAAAGGGCTGGTGTCGCATGGAATGCTCCTCGCGACGGGCCCGTCCGAGGCGCTCCACCTCGCCACCATCGGCGATGACGAGACTCCAGGCTCCAATGGTGGCGGATCCGCCGAAGGCGGGACGCGAGACGTCGCGCCCGGCTCACGCCTGAAGTAGTCTTCCTGCGTGGGGAAGCCGCCCGACGTTCCGGATCTCGATCTGCCGTCGGGTGGAGCGCCGTCGCGCCGCCCTTCACAGCCGCAGGTCGCAGCACCGAAGCCGGCGACCAACGAGGTCGACGACGTCTTCGGCGGCGGCATCGAACGCGGCACCGAAGGCTTCGCGCCTCCGACGAGCGCCGGGACGCGCGGTAAGTCGATCTCCGTCGACCTCGGCGTTCGCGGCGAGGACTTCGACGACGACGCCCTCGAACGCGGCGGCGGCTACGATCCGCCGGCCGCCTCCTCCTCGCGCCAGCCGCCGATCTCGTCGCGCGCGCCGGCGTCGATGAACCTCGACGTCGCGTACCGGCGGCCGACCGCGCCCTCGACCGATCACGACGAGCCCGGCTTCCTCGAGAAGGCGGGCGCGCACGTGCTCGCAGCGGTCGGCATCGCCGCCGTGGTCGCTCCGCTGCTCAAGCTCGTTCATCACGCGGGCGCGCTGACGGTCACGAAGCTCCTGCCGCACGCGTTCGACGCGACGTCGCTCCCGCAGTCGGGCGGGGTAGCGGGCGCCGCGCTCGTGAGCTCGATCGCGTTCGGTTACCTCGGCATCAAGGCGCGGCCTCGGTCCTGGGCGATGATCCTGAGCGCGTTCGTCTTCCTCCTCACGTCGCTGGCGATGGTCACCGTCGCGCTCGTCGCGACGGAGGAGAACCCGGCGCCTCCGGACGGAGCGAGGCTCATCCCTCACACGTTGCCGCTCGCGATGATCCTCCTCGGCCTCGGCGTGTCCGGCCGCGCGGAGTATCCCTATCTCGACGGTGGCGCGAAGCGCCTCCTGCCCTTCGTGGCCGGGCTCGGTGGGGGCCTGCTCATCTATGCGGGGATCGCGCTGAGCTCGTTTTGATCCCGGCGGTGTTGCAAAGTCCGTCGGTTGGGCCTGAGCGGTTGCGCTGAGGAGTCGCTTCCATCACGCAGGTTTGTCGGCGTGATCGTTCAGATGTGAAGGATGGTGCCTCGCCTGCGACGTACCTTCGGATACTTAGCTCCGAAAAGCCGTCGGCACGGTACTCGCTTAGTCCCATGACGGCACCGCGTTTAGGCTCTCCCCCCCCGAGCCGGAGCGCGGTGCCGCTTTTCAACCCGTCGTGATGCGCTCGACGACGAGCGGCTCGGCCGGCGGGGCCACCTCACCGTAGGTGAAGGCGCTCTGGACGCGGTCGACGAGCGCGGCGTTCTCCGCGTGGAGGAACACGCGCGCCACGACGTCGCCGCTCTTCACCGCTTCGCCCGGCTTCCGGTCGATCTCGATCCCCACCGCCGGATCCACCTTGTCCGCGGCGCGCGTGCGGCCAGCGCCCATCGCGACCCCGGCGAGGCCGAGCGTGAGCGCGTCGATGCCCGTGACGTAGCCGCTCTGCGTGGCCTTCACCTCGACGACCGTCTTCGCGACCGCGAGCTTCTCGGGATGGGCCACGACGCTCGCGTCCCCGCTCTGCGCCGCGACCATCTTCTCCATGGTGCGGATCGCGTCCCCGTTCGCGATGGCGGCCTGCAGCTTGCTCCGGGCCTCGGCGATGTCGGTCGCCTTCTTGCCGACGACGAGCATCTCCGCGCCGAGGACCATCGTGCACTCGACGAGATCGGCGGGGCCCTTGCCGTGAAGGACCTCGAGCGCCTCGCGGGTCTCGTTCGCGTTGCCGATGGCGCGACCGAGCGGGGCGTCCATGCGCGTGAGCACGGCCACCACGTTCTTGCCGGCGCGGGTGCCGACGCTGACGAGCTTCTCGGCGAGGGCGCGCGCGCTCTTCTGATCCTTCATGAAGGCGCCCTTGCCGACCTTCACGTCGAGCACGAGACCGTCGATGCCCTCCGCCAGCTTCTTCGAGAGGATGGACGCGACGATGAGCGGGATCGACTCCACCGTCGCGGTCACGTCGCGGAGCGCGTAGATGCGCTTGTCGGCGGGCGCGATCTCGGCCGTCTGGCCGATCATGCAGGTGCCGTGGTCCTTCACGATGCGCGCGAAGTCCGTGATGGAGAGGTCGGTGCGGAAGCCCGGGATGGCTTCGAGCTTGTCGAGCGTTCCACCCGTGTGACCGAGCCCGCGCCCGCTCACCATGGGGACCGGTACGCCGCACGCGGCCACGAGGGGGGCGAGGCAGATCGACACCTTGTCGCCGACGCCGCCGGTCGAGTGCTTGTCGACCTTCACGCCAGGCACGCTCGACAGGTCGAGGACGGTGCCCGAATGGAGCATCGCCTCCGTGAGCGCCACCGTCTCCGCGTCATCGAGACCGCGGAAGAAGACCGCCATCAGGAAGGCGGTCATCTGGTAGTCCTCGACCTTTTTCTCGCCGAAGGCGCGGAGGAAGCCTTTGATCTCCTCTGCCGTCAGTGTCAGGCCATCCCGCTTCGCCGCGATCGTCTCGACTATTGTGGCTCTCATGCCGAGGGGCACGATAACCCGACGCCCCGTTTGCGGTAAGCTGCGCTTTCCGATGAACCGAGCCTTGTCCCTCCTCTCCGCCGTTGCCCTGGCCGCGCTCACGGCCGCCTGCGACAAGACCGAGCCGACCGGCACGCCTCCGGCCACGTCCTCCGCCGCCCCGCTCGCTTCGGCGCCCCTCGTCGCGGCGCCGAAGCCGGAGCCGTCCGCCTCCGCGCCTGCGTCCGCCTCCGCCGCCCCGGCCACCTCCGGGTCCGCCGCCGCCGCCGACTGCGGCGGCAAGGAGAACCCGTGCCCGCTCCAGGGCTGGATGCGGGAGAACGTGAACCCGCCGATGAACAAGAAGGACATGCCGGCCCTGGCGGCGGCCCTCGACAAGATCGCCGCCATGGCGCCGGCCGGCTACACGAACTGGGCCTCGATCTCGAAGGACGGCGCGGCCGCCGCGCGCAGCGGAGACGAGAACGCAACGAAGGCGTCGTGCCGCTCGTGCCACGACCAGTACAAGCAGAAGTACAAGACCGAGATGCGCGGCCGAAAGGTCCCCGGCGTCTGATGCGGACGTCGAATCATCGCGCGAGGCCGCCGAAGCTGGGGCGGCCCCTCGGGCGCTTCACCCAGCACCGGCGGATCGACCGCCTCCGCGAGGCGCTCGAGGGCGAGCCGCGCGGGCTCACGCTCGAGGAGCTCGCGCACTACCTCAAGATCACCGAGCGCTCCGTGCGGCGCTACCTGCGCGAGCTCGACGGGACGAAGGCCGACGAGAAGTTCGAGCTGCTCGAGCCGGTGGCCACGCGCCCCGGCGGTCCGCTGCGCTGGCGGATCAAGCCCGGCGAGCGCGGGCGCGCGGTCTCGCTGCGTCGCGCGCAGGCGTACGCGCTCCTCGCCACGCGCCAGGGCTTCGACGTCCTGCGCGGCTCGGCGCTCTACGACGAGGTCGACCTGGCGCTCGGCCAGATCGCGAAGGTCGCGCAGACGCCCTTCCGCACCGGCAAGACGGAGATCTCGGGTGACTCGAAGCTCGAGTCACGCTTCGTCTTCGCGGGCGGGTTCGCGAAGAGCTACGCCGCGCGCGGCGAGGACCTCGATGAGCTGTTCCGCGCCGTCGCCGACCTGCGCGTCGTGCATTATCGCCCGCGCGCCGCGCGGAGCGAGCGCGCGGTGTTCCGCCCGTACGCGATGGTCATGCACGACGGCGCGATCTACGTCGTCGGGACGCCGCCCATCGGCGACATCGAGGCCCTTCCGCTCGAGTCGATGAGCGATATTCGCTCGAGCGAGACCGAGCGCTTCGATCTCCCCGCCGGCTTCGACGTGAATCAATACGTCCACGGCGAGCTCGGCGTCGGGCGCCTCGGAAAAGCGCGTTTCACCGTCGACTTCGACGCCCGCGTGGCCGACGAGGTGAAGGCCAAGCGCATTCACGCCCAGCAGCGAATCGCGAATTCGCCCGACGGCCGCGTTCGACTCTCGCTACCGCTCATCGACCCTCGCGCCGCGGTCGCCTTCGTCCTCTCGTGGGGCGATGCCGCGCGCATGGTCGACCCGCCGGAGCTCGTCGAACAGATCCGCAGCATCCTTTCGCGCGCCGCGGCGAGGTACTCATGAGCGAGCGCAAGTTCGATATCGTCCTTTTTGGAGCCACCGGATTCACGGGGCAGCTCGTCGCGGAGTACCTGGCGAAGAACGCCGGAGGCCGCGGGGTGAAGTGGGCCATCGCCGGACGTAATCCGGTAAAGCTCGAGGCGATCCGCGCGGACCTCGCCCGCAGCGACGCGTCGATGAAGGACCTGCCCATCCTCACCGCGGACTCGCACGACGTCGGCGCGCTCGACAAGCTCGCGCCCGAGACGCGCGTCGTGTGCACGACCGTCGGTCCGTACATGAAATACGGAAGAGAGCTCGTCGCCGCCTGCGCCCGCGCGGGCACCAGCTATTGCGATCTCACCGGCGAGACTCCGTTCGTGCGCATGTCGGCGGACGCGAACGACGAGGAGGCGAAGAAGACGAAGGCGCGCATCGTTCACTGCTCCGGCTTCGACTCGATCCCCTCCGAGATGGCGGCGCTCCTCGCGCACGACCACGCGGGCGAGGACCTCGCCTGGGTGAAGATGTTCGTCGGCAAGATGAGCGGCGGCTTGAGCGGCGGCACCATCGCGTCGATGTTCAATCTCGTGGAGCTGGCGAAGAGCGACCGCGAGGTGCGGGAGCTCCTCCTGGATCCGCACGCCCTCGACCCCGTGCGCGGCTCCGCGCCCAAGGACCCGTTCGATCGCGACCAGCGCGGCGTGAAGTTCGATCGGGACATCGGCCGCTGGACCGCGCCGTTCGTGATGGCCGCCATCAACACGCGCGTGGTGCGGCGCTCTCACGCCATTCTCCAGGCGGAGAACCAGAAGGGATACGGGCCGCGTTTCCGCTACAACGAGGCGATGAGCTTCGCGAAGGGGCCCGCGGGCCTCGCAGCGGCGACGATGCTGACCGCCGGCCTCGGCGCGTTCATGGGCGCGGCCACCATCGACTCGGTGCGCTCGCTGCTCGGCCGCACCGTGCTGCCCTCGCCGGGCGAAGGACCGTCGAAGCAGCAGCAGGACAGTGGCTTCTTCGAGCTCCACGTCGTCGCGAGGACGGAGTCGGGGAAGAAGATCACGGGCCGCATCGCGGGCAACAAGGATCCGGGCTACGGCGAGACGGCGGTGATGCTCGCGGAGTCGGCGATGTGTCTCGCGAAGGACACCGAAGGCAAGGACGCCATCCCCGAGCGCTACGGCGTGCTGACGCCGGCGACGGCGATGGGCATGACCCTGGTGAAGCGCCTGCGCGCGGCGGGCATGACGCTGGAAGCGCGCGACGCTTGACGAGATGGCGGGCCGTTTCTCAGATGCCGTCGCTCCCGATCTCGGAGGCATCCTCGCCACCGTGCTCGTGTTCGGCGGCGCGTTCCTGATCTGGAACGCGACGGCGCATCTGAGCGGCGCGCCGCAGCCGAGCATCGAATCGCAGTTCGGCGATCTCGATGGCGGAGCGCCGGAGGAAGGGAAGACCGAGACCACGGCGGCGGATGGCGGGGTGCGCGCGCCGGGCTCACCTCCGGACAGGAAGCCGGTCCAGGTGAGCTCGAGCTTGAGCGGGAAGACCTACAACGTCATTCTCATCTCCGTCGACACGCTGCGCGCGGACCTGGGCTTCATGGGGTATCCGCGCCAGGTAAGTCCGAATATCGACGCCTTCGCGGCGAAGAGCGTCGTCTTCGAGCGGGCCTATGCGATGGCGAGCTTCACGCCGAAGTGCCTCGGCCCGCTGATGATCGGCCGATACTCGAGCGAGACGTATCGCGATTACGAGCACTATACGAAGTTCGGGACGGAGAATACGTTCCTCGCGGAGCGCATCCACAACGCCGGGGGCCGGAGCGCGGCCGCCATGTGTCATCGCTATTTCGGCTGGAAGAAGGGCCTCGATCAGGGCTTCGATATCTGGGATACGAGCTCGATCCCGCCCAATTCGCCGGACAACGATCCGACCCCGACGAGCGAGAAGCTCACGGACACGGCGATCTCCCTGCTCTCGAGCCCGCGCGGCGCGGACATCCCCACGCGCGGCGGCAAGGCGGCGGTCACCACGGGCAAGCCGAACGGCCGCTTCTTTGCGTGGTTCCATTATCTGGATCCGCATCTCCCGTACGTCGGGCACGAGGGCACGCCCAACTTCGCGAACATGGGCGGCGCGGGCATCCCGCCGCAACGCGCGCCGTACGACGGCGAGGTGTGGTTCACGGACAAGCACGTCGGCCGCCTGCTCGCGCACATCCAGGCGCAGCCGTGGGCGAGCGAGACCGCCATCATCTTCACGGCGGATCATGGAGAGGCCTTCGGCGAGCACGCGCACTGGGGCCACGGCCGCGAGCTCTGGGAGGTCCTCGTGCACGTCCCGCTCATCGTCCAGATCCCCGGCGTCGGCCCGCGACGCATCCAGACGCGCCGTTCGCACGTGGATGTCGTCCCCACCGTGCTCGATCTCATGGGCATCCCGAACGACGATCCGGGGCTTCACGGCAAGAGCCTCGCGAAGGACATCGCCACGCCGGGCGCGCTCGAGGAGCACGACATCTACATCGACATGCCCGACGGCCCGTACAACGACATGCGCCGCTCGGTCATCACGGGCGCTGGCGCGGGCCTGAAGCTCATCGAGATGCAGGGCGGCGGCTCGCTCCTCTACGACCTCAACGCCGATCCGAAGGAGACGAAGAACATCGCGAGTGACTCCGCGCGCATGAAAGAGGCGAAGGAGGCCATGGCCCGCGTCCGCGCGACGGTGAAAGAGCTCCCCCCGACCCGCTGAGCTCAACGGCGCCTGGCTGGCTTCTTCTTCCTCGTCTCGGCGACGCCGGCGACCTCGTCGACCCACTTCTTCACCGCCGCGAGCGTCTTCGTGCCGCCGGGGCCGACGTACACCATGGAGCGCGACGGGCGGCCCGTGAAGTCCATGACGCGCGTGTGCGGGCGCTTCAGGGCGGCGTCGAGGTTGGCTTCGCCGACGCGCGCCATCAGGTCCCGACCGAGGACGCCGCACGCCATGTTTCCGGCGACCATGAACGCGAGGCCGCCGAACATCTTCTTCTCCACCACGTCGTTGCGGCTCGACAGCGCGGCGCGGATGCGATCGGCGAGGGACTCGTCGTAGGCCACGTCGTCATCGTACCGTGCCACGAGGCGACCGCGCGAGCGATCGGATCACCGTGGCGTGCGCCCTCCGAGCGGCGCGCTCATCGTTGCTTCTGCGCGCGGGGCTGCGCCTCGGCCTCGTCGTCGCCGTAAAGCTCCTCGCTGGGCACGCCGAAGTCCACGCCCACCCGCAGATGCGCGGGCTCCTCGGGGCGGCTCTCGATGCGCGTGCGCTTCCGGTCGAGGATCGCCTTCGTGTCGCGCTCGAGGTGCTGCATGAAGTAGTCGGTGCCGTGCGCGCCGCGCTTCCGCATCGTGTTCATGGTCTTGACGAAGAGCGCCATCGCGAGCGCGAGGGCGGTCGCGATGCCCACCACCGCCCAGGCGCCGAACAGGAAGCCAGGCACGAGGGTCACGAGCCAGACGAGCGCGCCCGCGACTCCGAGCGAGAGGTGCGCGCTCCTGCGGCGTCGCGGGACCTCCCGCGCGAGAAGCTCGTCGCCCACCGCCGGAGGCTCGTCGATGACGCCGGCTTCGCGGTACCCGTCATTGCGCGCGGGGGCCTCCGCCTTCTTCTCGACGAGGATCGCCTCGTGCATCTTCGCCCACTCGAGCGACGCGAGCTGCGCGTTGACGAAGCGAAGGAGCTGCAGCAGCCCGAAGACGGCCACGTAGAGCGCGATGGCGCCCTCGACGTGCAGCACCGCCGCGAACCACGAGGCGACGCTGAACGCCGCCCCCGCCGCCACGAGCGCATCGACGAGCGCCGTCTTCGCCTTGAACCACCCCGGCATCGCGTCCTCCAGGATACGCACATGTGACGTGAATGCGGTCACGGTTGCACCATGCACGGACGCTCGAGCGGTACGCGGTCCAGCACCTTCTTCCGCTCGGCCTCGGCGTTCAGGCCGTAGAGCCCGCGCGCGGAAGAGTCCGTGACGAACGCGTGGTACTCGACTCCCTTCGCGAACGCGATGTCGGCCTTCAGGCGATCGACGTAGCCGTTCGCGACGTACCAGCTCGCGATCGCTTTCGCGCGGAGCGGCGGCGCCACGTCCTTGGTCGCCTGCGCCGCGCGCTCCGCGACGAGATAACCCTCGTCGGCCCGCGCTTGCAGCACCTGCTTGATCGGGCTCCGCGGATCCTGGAGCGCGATCGTGAGCTTCGTGGTCCCCTTCGTGACCCCCGGCCGCGCGTGCTGCTCGAGCGCGGCGAACGCCGGCGCGAACGCGAGGTTGCCCGCGAGCGCGCAGCTCACGGCGTCGTTGTCGAACGCGGCGGAGATGGCGATGCCCTTCTCCTCCGCGTCGATCAGCGCGCCGATCGCCTCCCGGCCGAGCCAGACGATGCCCGCCACCTCCGCGCCGCCCTCCGCGAGCCACGCCGCCTTCGCGGGGGCCCAGTGCTCGGCGCCATGCGCGATGACCTCGAGGAACGTGTCGACCGCGACGTGCTCCGCGACATCCGCCGGCGTGCCGTGCTCGTTGCGCTCCGTGTGCTGCCGGGCGCCGCTCTTTGCGAACGCGTCGCCGCGCACGTGATGCTTCGCGTCGACGAGCCCTGCCTCGTGCGCCAGCGCGTCCACGAGCTCGTCCGTCCGCTTTCTTCCAGCCTCCGAAATGTTCATTCCCGACCTCCGGCACCTGTTCGGCCGGCGGTCGGGAAGGGTTGCGTACTATTTCGAGGCCGAGGCCGCGTCAGTGCTTCGGGGCTTCGATCGCGTTGCAGGCGGCCGGGTCGTGGCCCTTGCCCGCGAGGTGGTCCTCGAGGTCCGCGTCGAGCATCAGCTTGCCGCTGGTGCACATCGACTTGAGCTTCGGGCCGAGCTCCGCGAGGTTCGTGCGGAGCATGTTGATGTCCGCCTGCGCGAAGAGCGCCTCGACGGTGAGGAACTTCGGGACCTCCGTGCCGGCGGCGAAGTTCGCCGCGAGCCACTGGATGTTCGCGTAGAGGTTCGGGCTCATGTGGCGCATCTGGTCGATGAGGCCCGCCTTCTTGACGACGTTGTCCTTCGTCGAGCCGCCGCAGTCGTTGTCCTTGAGGATCATCTTCTTCACGAGGACCGCGTTCGCGGGCATCGGCTTCTCGCCGTCGTCGACCTTGCTCTTCTTGACCTTCTCGACCTCGCCCTTGGCGTCGAGCGAGTAGTAGTAGTCGATCTCGTGGATGTTGCCGAAGCGGTCCTGCTGGCTCATCAGGTAGTCCATCACGAGCATCTCGGAGATGTCCTTCACGACCTGAACCGTCTGCGCAGAGTCCTTGAGCGTGCGACCCGCGATCTGGGACATCGGCTTGCCGCTCGCCACGCTCGCCCACTGCGCCGTGCGCGTGAACGGACCGGCCGGGTTCGGCGCCGCGCCGCGCTTGTTGATCTCCGAGTACCGCGACTCACCGCGCGCGTTCTCCTGGAGGCCGCCGTAGATCTGCAGGAGGTCCTGCGTGTAGAGCGCATCCTTCTTCGGCGTCGCGGACGGGTTCGATTCCGCCTTCTGGAACGAGAGCCAGCTGACCTTCGGATACTCGCCGTCGCCCTGGTTACGGAGGATGTTGAGCGCGTTCGAGACGACCGCCTTGTGCTCGGGGAGGCCCATCGTGCGCACGACGGCGGGCTTCACGTCGCCCGCGCCGCCGAGGAGGCGGGAGAGGTGGTAGTAGCCGAGGATCGACGGCGTGTAGCTGCAGGTGATGCTCTGCTTGTACTTCGCGAGGTGCTTCGTCGGGCGATCCTGGAGCTTGCAGATGGCCGCCTCCGTCTCCGCCTTGCTCTTGCCGGGGAGGAGCTCGTGGATGTCGGTCCCGGGGTTCGTGCTGGAGAGCTTCGGGCAGATGGCGACGTCGGTCTTCTGCACGTCGGCCTCGCGCGGCGCCGCTCCGTGGAAGCTGTACGAGCAGAGCTCCTGCTCGCTCTCGAGGTCGTCCTTGTCGTAGTCCGCCATCGAGAGGTGGTTCGGGAGGACGCAGATCTCGTCGGGGGCCCCGTTCGTCATCGGGAAGTGGACCGTCTTCGCGCCGCGCGGGGTGCCGCGGTCCATGACCGCGCCCTCGTCGACGCCGACGTTCTCGTCTGCGTCATCCCCTTGCTCGCCCACACAGGCGACGGCGGCGAGAGCGAAGACCGGGAGGAGGGCGAGGAGCTTGCGAGCCATGGCCCTCGTGCTGCAGCGTGTATGCCACTCGCCTACATTGTATTCGTTGCGCGAAATGAGCGGTTTCGCTGGGGTCTGTGGATCGCGCGGGACTCACCCGTTCCGTCCATGACGATCATTTTCGGTCCCGGCCGGAACCGGAGCCGTCCGTCGCCACGCGGCATCCTGCCTCGGGATTCTTCGCGACGAACGCGGTGTAGCCGCTCGTGAAGGAGCAGAGGAAGCGATCCCCCATCAGCTTGCTGCCCTCGGGACCGAAGTGGATATGGTCCTCGCCAGTAAGGCCGCGCTTGGTGAAGCCGATGACGGCGCCGTCGCCGCCCATGGCCTCGCGGAAGTCCCAGAAGGCGACGCCCTCGTCCTTCGCCACCTTCCTCATCTGATCGATGACGGCCACGATGCGCGGGTCGGACTTCGTGTCGCCGTCCTTCGCCGTATCTCCCGGCGACATGATGAGGATGGGCACGCCGGGCAGCGCGTCCTTCAGATCGTGAAGGAAGGACTTCGCGTACCCCTCGTTCGGGGGAACGAACATGACGTTCATCCCGAGCCACAGGATCACGAGGTCGTAGTTTCGCCGCACGAGCCCCGGCTTTCGCACGTCGTTCGCGACCCAGGTGAGCCGCTCGTAGTTCAAGGCCCCCGCGCCGAGGGAGTCGAGCTGCACGCCCGGCTTCTCGGGATCGAAGGCGGCCGGGAAGCGATCGAGGGAGGTGCCGAAGATGCGGACCTTGCCGTCGCCGCGCACGAAGACGCGAATCTCGTGCGGTCCCTCGTCGACGTGGAACGTCTCGACGCCGAGCTCGAACTTCGCGTCGCCCTCCGTCTTCGTGGAGACGACGGCGACCTCCTTCTTGTCGATCTCGACCCGGAACGAGCCGCCGTTCTTCTGCTTCAGATAATGAAGCTCGAACTGGGTCACCGCCTTCCCGACCTCGGCCTTCTCGTTCTTCGTGGTCCCGGCCCAGCCCGCCGCCCCGATCTCGTTCGACTCCGCTGCCATGTTGGCAAAGCCGTACTCCTTGTCGGGACAGACGTGCGTCGTCGGGGCCCACTGCTTGAACAGGTTCCACATCCCCCCGGTCGAGACGTCCTCGTGCCGGTAGCTCCCCCACGGTCGCGAGAGGGAGATCCACCCGTGGCCGGCGTCCCCCCAGCGCGCCTGGAGCACACGGCGCAGGTGACCGGAGATGAAGTCGCTCGTCAGGTTGCTGTCGCCGTACATGCCGATGCGAAGCGGCCGGGCGGCGATCTTGCGCTCCACCTCCGCCACCTTGCGGTAGAACGGCGCGAGGGAGCTGGTCTCGTCCTCGATGTCCGGCGGGGGCGTCTTCACGACCTTCGTGGTGCAGGTCGCGAAGGGGGCGATCTTCGTCGGGTCGAGCGGGGCGCAGGCGGGCGCCGCGGCCGGCGAGCCCGCGTCGACGGGCACTGCGGCTGCGAGCGGCGTGGCGCTCTGCGACGGAGCCGGGGGCTCCTGGCTCTTGCCGTGGCAGCCCACGAGCAGAATCCCGGTCGAGAGGGCGGCCGTGAGCTTCGTCATCGCGGACGCGAGGATACGAGCGTCTCATGAAATTTGAGAAATCGACCACGCATTACCCCCAGGGGGGTTGAGCGGCGTTCGGGGTCGCTGTAACGCCGCTGGCCTGATGGACGAAGCGAGCTTGCGCGCGCTCGTAGGGAGAGCCGTAGACGAGCTCCCCGACGCCTTCGTGCTCGTGGAGGGGGTCGCGAGCGACGGCGTCGGGCGGAAGATCATCTTCGTCAATCGCGCATTTACGCTGATGACCGGCTTCACCCCCGAGGACGCGATCGGACGGACGCCCGACATCACGATCGGCCCCGAGACCAACCGCGACGCCCTCGAGAAGATCAAGCACGCCCGGGACGCCCGGGAGCACGCGCGGGTCGAAATCCTGAAATACCGCAAGGACGGGACGCAGTTCTGGGCGGAGATGGACCTCATCCCCGTCTACGACGAGCACCGCGAGTTCTCCCACTACTGCGCGTTCCTGCGCGACGTGACCGCGCGGCACGCGGCGCAAGTACGGCGCATGGAGACGGAGCGCCTGGCCGCCATTGGCACGCTGGCGGCGGGGGTCGCCCATGAAATGAACAACCCGCTCGCCTACGCGCTCATGAACGTGGGCTTCATCGAGGACGAGCTGCCCGAGCTCATCGCAGAGTCGAAGGATCCGAGCGCCGGCCGCTGGGCAGAGCTCGTGAGGACGGTCGACGAGATCCGTCATGGTGTGTCGCGGGTGGCCCAGATCGTCCGCGATATCCGGTCGTTCTCGCGGCTCGACACACCCGCCGCGCCGTGTCGGGTGCCGGTGCTCGTCGAGCGCGCGGTGCAGATGGCCCGCATGCCGAACTGCGCGGCGCATCGCCACGCAGTACGACGCGACCTTCGAGGTCATCGTCGACGCCGGGCGTCTCTCGCAGGTGTTCCTGAGCCTCGTGCTCAACGCGCTCGAAGCGACGCCCGCGAACGACGGCATCGCGCGCACCGTCGACGTGCGCGCATTCGACGATGGCGACTCGGTCGTCATCGAGGTGCGTGACGAGGGCGTGGGCATCGCGCCCGAGGTGCTGCCACGCATCTTCGATCCTTTCTTCACCACGAAGGAGCCGGGAAAGGGGACCGGGCTCGGTCTGTCGATCAGCTATGGCATCGTGCGGAGCGCCGGAGGAACGATGACGGTGGAGAGCAAGCGCGGGCTCGGTACGGTGGCACGGGTGACGCTCCCGGCGGCCTCCAGCGTGGCCGCCGCTCAAAAGGGCACGCCGTCCGACCCCATCGATGTGGTCAGCCTCCGCCTGCGCATCCTCGTGATCGACGACGAGCCGATGATCGGGCGCGCGCTGAAGCGTTCGCTCTCGGATCGCGATGACGTGGTCGTGTGCCAAAGTGGCGCGGACGCGCTCGACCTCCTGGAGGCGAGCCGTGAGTATCATCTGATCCTCTGCGACCTCTCGATGCCCGGGATCTCCGGGGCGACGCTCTACGGGAGGATCTCGCAGCGCTGGCCCGAGCTGGTTCGACGCGTGGTCATCATGACAGGCGGCGCGTCCACCGACTCGACGCGCCTTTTTCTCGAGCAGACCGCGGTCACGAAGCTGGACAAGCCGATCGACATGACGGCGCTCCGGCGCATCCTCGATCAGGTGCGGGCGACGTATCCACAATTGCCGGCATGAAACTGGCTTAGCATCGCGCCGCCTGAACCTGCGTCGCCGTGCACGAGCTCTGATTTTGGCGGGGGCGTCGATCTTCGGGATCGACTTCGTCGGCCACGACGCGCGCGCGGCGGATCCGCCGGCGCCGGCGCCGCCTCCGCTCGTCGCGCCGAAGCCGATCCAGCAAGAGCAGCCGAACTATCCCGCGGGCGCGAAGGGGGAGTCGAAGGTCATCCTCGAGCTGCTCGTCGGCGAGGACGGCGAGGTGAAGGACGTGGTCGTGAAGGACGGCGTCGAGCCGTTCAACACGGAGGCGATCAAGGCGGCGCGGGGCTACAAGTTCGAGCCGGCGAGGCGCGGCGACCGCGCGGTGCAGGCGCGGATCCGCGTCATCGTGGAGTTCACCCCGGAGAAGGAGATCCGGCCACCGGAGACGCCCGCCGCGCCGGAGGAGCCCACGACGGTCGAGGTGCCGGACGGAAAGGGCGGCACCGCGGTCGAGCGGATCGAAGAGGTCACGATCGCCGGCACGCGTTCGCCGCCGATGTCGTCGCCGACCGAGCATCGCATGGCGCGCGCGGACATGCGGCTCGTACCGGGCGCGTTCGGCGACCCGTTTCGCGCCATCGACTCGCTGCCGGGCGTCATCCCGACCATCTCGGGCCTGCCCTACTATTACATTCGCGGCGCGCCGCCCTCGGCCGTCGGCTACTTCATCGACGACGTCCGCGTCCCGTATCTCTTTCACTTCGCCCTCGGCCCAGGCGTCATTCAGCCGGCGATCGTGGAGGAGGTGGCGATGCATCCGGCCGCGTTTCCGGGGCGCTTCGGGCGGTATGCCGGCGCGATCGTCGCGGGCAAGACGCGTGAGCCGCCGACGCGGCTGTCGGGCGAAGGTCAGATCCGCATCTACGACATGGGCGCGTACGCAGAGGCGCCGTTCGGAAAAGACGATCGCTTCGCGGCCGGCGTGGGCGGGCGCTTCTCGTACACGGCGGCGCTCTTCTCTCTCGTCGCGAAGGACACGACCGTCGAGTACCGCGACTACAACGCGCGCGCGTCCTACGAGCTGAACAAGCATTGGCGCCTCTCGCTCCTCACGATCGGCTCCTACGACCTCGCCTCGCAGAAGGAGACCTTGCCCGACGGGACCAAGGAAGAGAACGTGCTCTTCGCGTCGGAGTTCCATCGCGTGGACGTGCGCCTCGATCAGCATGGCGACGACGGCTCGGAGAGCCGCATCGCGGCCACGCTCGGGCTCGATCGCACGCGCATCGAGGGCGCGCGCTTCGCGACGGACTGGGTCATGGGACTACGCGCCCGGCATCGCGTGCCCGTGACGCGCGAGCTCGAGCTCGAGGCGGGGCTCGATACGATGATCGATCACTACACCGGCGATCTGCCGAGCCCCTATGCGGTCGACGAGCGGGAGTACCGGACAGCGCAGGCCTTCTTCGAGCCCCGGACCGACACGGCGACCGGAGCGTGGGTGACCGCACGTTGGCTCTGGCGCGGCGGCGTCGAGCTCACCGCGACGGCACGCGCGGACGTCTACACGAGCTCCGGCAACGTGGAGGTCGGCCCCACGCCCCGCGTGTCGATGAAGGTGCCGCTCGACAAGCAGACGCGCTTCCTCGGCGCGATGGGCGTGGCGGCGCAGCCGCCGGCGTTCGCGATCCCGATCCCGGCCGTTGGCTACAGCGGCCTGCCGGGCGGCCTCGGCTACGGCTGGCAGAAGAGCGCAGGCATGGAGCGAGACCTCCCGCTGAAATTCAAGGCGCGCGCGATGGGCTTCCACCACAGCTACTTCAACCTGCGCGACCTCGCGCGGAACACGAACGACCTCTCCTTCGACGAGCCGCAGCCCGTGCCCGACTCGCCGGTCCAGGCGTACGGCCTCGAGCTCTACGTCAGCCGTAACCTCAGCGAGCGCATCGGCGCGTTCATGGCGTACACGCTGTCGCGCGCGGAGGTGGGCTCGACGCCGCCGCGTCCCGGGATCAAGGGTACGGTCGCGCACCTGAGCCCCTTCGATCGCACGCACGTGTTCCAGATCGGTGCTGCTGCGTACCTCGGCCTCGGGTGGCGCATCTCGTCCCGCTTCCTCACCTATCGCGGCTGGCCGGACCTGGGCGAGAGCGCGGACAACCTCGTCCCGAACGGTCATCTCCCGAATTTCTGGCGCATCGACGCGCGCATCGAGAAGCGCTGGGATTGGCGCAAGACAGGCTACATTTCTCTCGTGATCGAGGCCCTCAACGCGAGCGCGCAGAAGGAGGTCGTCTCGCGCGACTGCTTCGGCAGCGGTGCCGGGACAGCGCGATCGGGCCGATCGTCGCGCCGAGCATCGGCGTGGAGGAGCGCCGTGAAGCGCCGGCTCCTCCTTTGCGCGCTCCTCGCGGCTTGCGTGCCGACCGAGCCGGAGAAGGACCCGCGCGGCGGAGTCGCGGTCACGTTCGCGCCTTCGGAGGCGACGGCGGGCGCGCCCTTCCAGTCGCCGGACGGCTGGACGGTGACGATCGAGAAGACCGCCATTCGTCCACTCCCGATCGCCACACCCGCGTCGGTCCCGGAGTTCTACGGCGGAGGCACCAGCTACGCGCGCATCGTGGACCCACGCTACCAGTGCGAGGTGCGGGTGACGCAGATGTCGCCGGGCCCCGTGTCCGTCAGCGTGCAGCTCCAGCCGGTGGATCCGCGATGGAACCCCGAGGAGGAGGTCGAGGTCTGCGCCGTCGACGAGGCGACCGCGCGGCGCTTCCGGACGTTCTCCGACGACACCCCGGTGACGCCGGACCTCTTCACCAACGATCCAGAGCAGTATCAGTACACCGCTTCGTACGCGCCGACCGTCTACGTGAAGGGGACGGCGGTGAAGGACGGTCGTGTCCTCGCGTTCGACCTCGCGCTCGCGGTGAGCACGGCGCTTGCGGGCTATTCCGGCCGCGGCGACTACGACGAGGATGGGAACTACCAGCCGCAGCCCCCGGCGCCGGACACGGTCGTGAACGTGGTCGCCAACCAGGGCACGCCGGTCCGGTTCGAGGTGCACTTCGAGTCGATGTTCGCCGGCGGTATCGATCCGCTCGCGGCGGCCGACGCGGACCACGATGGCCGCGTGACGGCGGCCGAGCTCCGCGCCGTGGTCCTCGCGTGCGACTCGACGAGCGCGAGCTCGAGCAGCGGTGGCGCCACGTACGATCCGTACGCGCCCCAGCCTTATCCGTCCCAGCCGCAGTGCCGCACGCTGCTCGACCAGCTCGTGCTCCAGGCCTCCACCATCATGGGCACGAAGCCGTCGCAGCGCTGAGGCGAAGGGAAAATCGCGCCAAATACGCGAAATCACACGCCCCAAGGCCTCGTCGCTTGACAGTTTTGGGCGGGTTCGCCATAAAGCGCGTCCCCCTACGCATCCCAATGGCTGAAAACGGCTCGGACTCCGGGCGGCCAACTGGGAGCGAGAAGATAGAAGGCACGCTATGCCGAAGATGAAGACCAACAAGACCGCGGCGAAGCGGTTCCGCATCAGCGGAAGCGGCCGTGTCCGGCGCCCGAAGGCGAACGGAAACCACGGCCTGATCAACAAGAGCCGCAAGCGCCTTCGCCGCCTGCGCAACAACGACATGGTCCCGAAGACGCTGCAGCGGAAGATCCGCCGGCTCCTTCCCTACGATTGATCAGGAGAGACCATGCCCCGCGCAAAACGAGGATTCAAGGCCCGTCGCCGCAAGAACCGCATCCTGAAGCACGCTTCGGGATTCCACTCGGCGCGCTCGCGCCTCTTCGCGTACGCGAAGGAAGTGGTGATGAAGTCGTGGGTGTACGCCTACGCGCATCGCCGCCGCAAGAAGCGTGACTTCCGCAAGCTCTGGATCGCGCGCATCAACGCCGCTGCCCGCACCAACGGCACGACGTACTCGCGCCTCATCAGCGGCCTCAAGAGCGCGAACGTCGCGCTCGACCGCAAGATCCTGAGCGAGCTCGCCATCGTCGATGCGGCGGCCTTCTCGAAGGTCGTCGCCTCCGCGAAGAAGTAGCGAACCGCTCCTTCTCGCGAGACGCACGCGGTGCATGGCTCGGCCATGCGCCGCGTTCGTGATTTCAGGGCTGTGACCAGCGTCGTGGTCCAGACGGCGCTCCGGCGCCGCGGCATCTCCTCGAAATCACGGAGACAAGCCGCCGGCCTGCGCCTTGCGTGAGCGGAGGGGATGTCCGTCAAACGCTTCGTGCTCGCCGCGTGCCTGCTGCTCGGCGCCTGCGCCCCGTTCGGCGCGAAGGAGCCCGACGAGCACGAGACCGAGGAGGCACCGCTGAGCCAGGACAGGGATCCGGCGCCGGCCCTTCGAGACGGCGCGGACGCGAGCGTGGAGGAGGCAGAGGCGCCCGAGGCTGGCGCCGCCACCGAAGCGGGCACGACGGACGAACCCGAGAAGCCGAACTGCAGGTCCGTGATCGGCGCGCTCTTCTGCTTGTTCGACTGACCTACCTCTTCTTGTAGCTCGCGCCGAGATCGAAGCCGAAGCCCGACGCCGACTGGGGGAGCACGAGCTCCGGCATGCGACCGCCCGAGACCTTGATCTCACCGACGACGCCGAGGCGGAGGGTGCGAGTCAGCGTCCGCGCGGGGACCTCGCCGAGCTTCGGGGGGTGGTTCATCAGGTCGCCGGCCTTCGAGGGATCGTTCGCGGTCGCGAGCACGACCGATGACCCGAGCGCGCCGCCGCCCGGATTGCGAACGACGTCGAGCATGAGGCCGAAGAGACGCGAGGCGCGCTTCGAGGCGATCTCCGCCGTCGAGGTCGGCTTCACCGTCACCTCGTGCCCCGCGTTCGTGATCTGCCCCGCCACCGCGTTTGCCATCGCGATGAGCCAGGGCGCGTCGTCGCGCACGAGGAGCTGCACCGGCGGTCCGCCCCACGCTTGCGGCGCGTCGGGCGGCCAGGGATTGCCCGGATGGAGCTTCGCGAGCATCGAGTGTGGGATCCCGTCTGCGATGCGCTGCGCGATGCCTGGCGCGTCCCAGCTCACGGCGTCGCGCCCCGTGAAGAGCACCGCCCACCCGACGGCGGCGTAGTCGAAGCTCTTCGAGCCCGCGCGCGGCGCATACATGCCGCTCTCGAGCCAGCCGATGTCGTCGGTGCCGGTCTCGAAGGCGAGCAGGCTCGCGCTCATGTCCGGCGCCGCGCCGACGATCACCTCGTCGAGGAAGGCCGGGCCGCGCGCCGCGAAGCGATTGCGCACGAGCGTCATCGTGTTGCCCGCCACCGTGTACTTGAACGCGCCCGTGCCGTCGCCGGTGAAGGGATCGAAGCCGGTGGGGACGATCGCGACGAGCGGAGAGCTCAGCGCCGCCTTGAGGCGGGCCGGATCCTTCATTGCAAAATACAAGGTCCGGCCGTCCTCGCGCGGCACCGGGATGTCGGAGAGGAGGCCGCGCGCGCTCATCGATCTCGCCCGCGCGATCGACCACACGGCGTCCTTCGTCCCGATCGGCTTCTCGCGGGCCGTCTTCAGGTTCAGGCGCATCCGCACCTTCACCGTGCTCGTCCCTTCGAGCTCCGGCTCACCGTCGGCGAGGGCAGGGGCGCCGTCGCCCGCGAAGAGGCCGTCGAAGATCGCCTCGCCGAAGATGGCCGCGATCGGGTCGTCGATGCGATGCGGATCGATCGTCCCGATCGGCCACGGCACGTGCATCGTGATCTTGCCGCCCACCGGGGTGCGGCCCTTGGCACGCGCGACGGACGCGACGAGCGAGCCGGCCACGAACGCGCGGCGCGTGAGCCGAGCCGGTCTCCTCATCGCACGAGCCACACCTCGGGCCCGACCACCGCGACGAGGCCCGGGACGCCCTTCTCCTCCGGCGGGCACGCCGCGATACCGCGCACCGCCTCCTTCGTGGGCAGGCGCAGTCGCTGCTGGAGCTGCGAGCCACGCCAGCTCCAGATCATGAGCGCGTCCGTCTCCGCGAAGTCGCCGCTGAAGGCGATCTCGGGCACGCCGTCGAGATCGAGATCCGCGAGCGCGAGCTGCGCGCCCGTCTGCTCGATCGTCTGCTCGAACGGCTTCGCCGGCGGCTTCGCGGGAGGCCTCGCGTCTGCCTCGATACGGCGGAGCTTGAGCTTCCCCGTGCCCGGCTCGCGCGCCGCGAGCACGGTGGCCCCGTTGATCTCGAGCCCCGCCGCCGCGTCGAAGCGATTCACCGGCATCGGGAACAGCTCCGGCGGCTTCGTGCCCGCCTTCGGCAGCGGACACGCGACTCCGCCGCCCTCGAATGCGTTGTGCTCGGGTACGGGGAGAATGCACGCATCCGAGCCGGGGAGGGGCGGACCGGAGAGCGTGCGGCGCGGCGTGAGTGTGGCGTCGAGGCCGATCGCGTAACGCTCCGTGATGCCGACGCGGATCTCGTCGTGCGCCACCGTCATCGTGCCGAGCGGCTCGCGGAGCGGCGTGGGCGCGGCGTAGGCGAGCTCCTTCCACGGCGCGGACTTCACGACCTCGATCTTGCCCGCCTTGATCTTCGTCACCGCGATGCGCTGCCGGGAGGCGAGCACGATCTCGAGGCCCCCGTCGCCGTCGAGATCGCCGCAGCCGACGGCGAGGACGTCGCCCTCCTCGTGCTTCACCTTGTGGACGGCGGCCTGCTCCAGCACGATCGGCGGGAAGAACGTGCGGATCTCCGGGTCGATCGGCACGCCGATGAACGAGTGCGCGCGCGGGCCCGGCACGGGGTTCCGGAGGCGCTCCCAGCCGTTCGAGACGACGGGATAGAGATCCGCCGTGGCGCGGAGCTCGCCCTTCTGGATCTCGAGCTGCACGAACACGAGGGACGCCGCCTTGCCCGACACGCCGCGCGCTACCGAGAGCGCCACCGGCTGCGGATGCGCGTGCGCGCTGAGCCGACCCGCGATCTGCGCCGCGATCCGGTTCGCGAGCTCCTCCGCTTTCGGGATCGCGACGTCCGACGCGATGGGCGAGACCGCCACGAGCGTGTCCGGCGCGACGCTGCCGATGTCGGTCGCGATCTGGGTCGCCACGCGGACGATGGCGGTGCCCTTGAGGACGGGCGCCGCGGACGCAGAGGCAGAGGCGGACGGAGCGGGGCCGGGCTTCTCCGGGACCGCCGGCTTCTTTGGCTGCGCGAAGACGACCGGCGTCGCCACGGCAAGCGCGAGGAACCCGAACGCGATCCCGCCTTTCCTCATGTACCTCCGTCAGAAGGTACACCTTCGGACGGAACAAGGGTGCCAGAGAGACTCGGGAGCACGCCGGCGTCGGGGGCCTCGGACGCGCTCTCGGTCGGCTCCGTGCCGGTGAGGAAGACCTCGTCGATGGGCTCGCCTTCGCTGCCCTCCGCCTTCAGCTTTCCGGTCTTCGGATCGATGGCGACGGTGGTGACGCCGGGCGGACGTGCGAACTCCGAGCGTGGCTTTCCCTTGTGCGCCGCGTCCATGACGGAGATCCATGCCGGCAGCGCGGTGACGCCGCCCGCCTCGCCCGCGCCGAGGTGCTTGTTGTCGTCGTAGCCGACCCACGCGACGGCGGTGATCTCCGGCGAGAAGCCCGCGAACCACGTGTCCTTCGAGTCGTTGCTCGTGCCCGTCTTGCCCGCCACGCGGCGGCCGAGCGATTTCGCCTTCTGCGCCGTGCCGTGATCGACGACGGACTCCATCATGTTCGTGATGACGAACGCCTCCGCGGGCTCGAGCACGCGGCGCGGCGGCGGCAGCGGCTTCAGCGGCACGTCCTGGCCGTCCGGGCCCACGATGCGCGTGACGAGGTTCGGCTCCTCGTACATGCCGCCCGCGGCGAACGTGGCGTACGCGCCGGCGAGCTCGATGGGCCTCACCTCGTACGAGCCGAGCGCGAGCGAGAGGTCCGGCTCCAGCTTCGACGTGACCCCGAGCGCCTTCGCCCAGTCGACCACGTTCTGCGGGCCGACGTCGTCGAGGACGGTGACGGACGCGATGTTGACCGAGTTCGCGAGCGCCTCGCGGAGACGTAGCGGGTCGGCCGACGTCCAGCCCTCGTAGTTCGACGGCTTGTAGTTGCCGAACGCGCGCGGCTTCACGTCGATGAGCGACGCCGGCGTGTAGCGGCGCGAGTGGATCGCGTACGAGTAGACGATCGGCTTGAACGTGGAGCCCGGCTGGCGAAGCGACTGCGTCGCGCGGTCGAGCGCGCCGTTCTGGCCCTCGTAGTTGCCGGCGAGCGCGAGGACGCCTCGCGTGCGCACGTCGAGCACGACGATCGCGGACTCCGGGCCGATCTCGAGGCGGAGCGGCACCTTCGCGACGGGCGCGTTCGACGTGCCGTTCACCTCCGCAGGCGCGTTGGGCACGGGCGCGAGCAGCGAGACGCGCACGCGCGTGCCCACCTCGGCGAACGCCGACGGGGGCAGGCCCTGCGGGTTGTATCGCTTGAAGTCGGCAAGCTTGACGGAGCCGATGACGGTGCCGACGCGCACGTCGACCGTACCCGCCACGTCGTCCGTCGCCGTGACGACGCCCGTGAAGACCTTGTGCGACTCGAACTTGGGCGTGCCCTCGAACGGGGCGTCCTTGGCCGTGACGAGCGGCGGCTTCTTGCCCTTCGTCGCGACGGCCTGGGCCTTGAACGGCGCGAGGAGGCCCTTTCGCTTGTCGTAGGCGTCGACGTTCTCGCGGAGCGCCTTGCGTGCAGAGGCCTGGAGCGCGGGATCGATCGTGGTCGTGATCGTGAAGCCGCCGCGAGGGCCGCGCTCGGGCTCGAGCTCGAGCAGCATCTTCTTGGCGATCGTGACCGCCTCGGGCGCGAGCTCGCTGTCGACCTCCTTCGTGGCGGCGAGGGTGACCGGCTCGTTCTTGGCCGTCTCGTACTCCGCGTCGTTGATGAAGTGCTTGCCCTTCATCTGGCCGAGCACGAACTCGCGCCGGACGAGCGCGCGCTTGAGATCGCGACGCGGCGAGTAGAGCTCCGGACCTGCGACTACGCCAGCGAGCATGGCCGCCTCCGCGATCGTGACCTCCTTGGCCGACTTGCCGAAGTCGTCGCGCGCCGCCTCCTCGATGCCGTAGCGGCCGTGCCCGAGGTAGATGTGATTGAGATAGAGCTCGAGGATCTTGTCCTTGCGCCTGTCGCGGCCGGCCCGATCCGTACCGCACTCGGGGCAGAGCTCCTGCTCGAGGCGGCGCGCGAGGAGCGCCTCCTTCATCTTGCGGCTGTACGTGCGCTCCTGCGTATCGAGCAGGATGTTCTTCACGACCTGTTGCGTGATGGTGGACCCTCCCTGCCGCGTGCGTCCCGCGCGGAGGTTCACGACCATCGCGCGCGCGATGCCGAGGTAGTTGATGCCCTCGTGCTCGTAGAAGCTCGCGTCTTCGGCGGCGAGGACGGCGAGCTTCACGTGGCGCGGGAGATCCTCGATCTTCACGACCGTGCGGCGCTCGGTGAAGATCTCGGCGAGCGTGGTGCCGTCGCGGGCGAGGACGCGCGTGACCTGTGACGGTCGGTATCCTTTCTCGAGCTCGGCGACGCTCGGGAGCCCCTCCTCGTAGTGGCGAATGAGGAGCCAGCCGCCAACAACGGCGGCCACGAGGAGGACCGCGGTGGTGATGGCGAGGCGCTTGGTCCACCTCTTCACCGTGCGCCAAATACGCGTCTTCCTTTGCTCTTTCGACGCATCTCCGCCCTTCTTGGGGGCAGTTAGCTCATCGATCAGCTTCTTCTGCTCGGTCACGGTCTTTCTGAACGCTCGGAGGGGGGAAATGAATTCACGCCGCCAGAGGGCGGGGCGTGACGTTTTCCGGAGCATACTCCGCTCCATGCGACGGCCTTGTTTCTTGCTCCTCTCCGGCAAGTCCTCGCTCCGCGGCGCGTTCACGTGCGACGCGTCCTGGGCTACTTCCCGGTCGCGCGGGCGCGAAGCACCTTGATGCTCTCGCCGCCCGCGGTGCCGCCGTCGCGCTGCTGGATCATCCAGTCGACGGTCTCCGCGCGCTTCACGCTCGTCGTCTTTCCCGGCGCGACGTTCGTCGCGTAGGTCGGCTCGTTCGAGAGGACGCCCGTGCACAGCTTCTCGTCGCACGAGGCGACCCTGACCCAGAGGAGCTCCGTCGCCGGACCGCCGTCGACCCGGTTGTCCTCCGCGATCGTGAACGGCCCCTTCACGAAGAAGGTCCCTTCGCCGCCCTGGAACCGCTTGATGGCGGCGGGGAGCGACTCCCGTGCCTTCTTCGCCACGTCGCCGAGCTCCTTGTCGTCCGCGTGGGTTGCGAGCGATGGCGGCGCGCCGAAGAGGGCCGCGAGCGCGAGGTCCCAGCTCTCGCGGGACGCGCCGTTGTTCGGCACGAGCTCGGCCATGAAGTCGGGCTCGGCGTCCTCGCGCTCCGTGTCGAGAAGGTCGAGCACGACGGGTCGCGCGTCGGCGGGGTTGGGGTTGAGGTCGGCGGGCTTCCGGCCCGTCACCTTCGCCACGTCGTCGAGCGTGATCGTGAGCGGGCCTTCCTTCTTGCCCGCGATGAGCTGCGCGGCGGCCGCGTTCAGCACGTTCGTGAGGAGCGGCCCCGAGTTCATGTTGGCGCCGCGAATGACGAGGTCCGGCGCCCCGAAGCGGACGAGGCCGAAGGAGATCATGCGCTCCGTGCCCTCGTCCTGGCGGTAGAGCGACACGACGATCTGCCGCGGCGAGAACACGGGATCGCCGAGCTTGCTCGTGATCGCATGCGCGAGGACCTCGTCCTTCGTCTCGATGCGCCGGCACGTCTCGTCGTAGACGAAGCCGTCGAGCGCCTCCGCGAGGACGCTCGCCGTCGCCCACGCGGTGCGCGCGCCGAGGTGGTTCGGGTCGACGCGGCCCGTGACGTGGATCACGGCCGCGTTCTTCTTGAGGAGGATCGAGTCTCGCTCGCCGGAGGTGAGTCCGGGCGCGACCGTATCGAGCGTGTCCTTCGGCGGGAGAATGAGGTCCTCGCTCGTCATGTAGTCGACGTCGAAGTCGTCCTCGTCCTCCATGAACTTGCGGACCGCGTCGCACGCGGAGCCGCAGTGGCGAGCCTCGAGCCGCTTCGCGATCTCGGTCGGCGTCGCGATCGCCTGCACCTCCTCTTCCGTCTTCGAGGTGATGATCGCGAGCTCCGCCGAAGCGCGCGGCGGGCGCTCGATCTGGTTCTTCACGCGCGGCGCCGCGTCCTCCACGGCCGCCCTCGCGCTCGTCGCGGTCTCCACCACGCCCCCGTCGTCGCCGTTCTCCACCGCGTGGTCGCCCGGGAGCGACCACCAGACGAGCGCGATGAGACCGACGACGAGCGCCGCGCCGCCGACGTAGATCGGCGTGAGCGACTTCTGGGGCGGCGGAGTCGCTCTCCTGGGGGACGCTGCCGCCGGCTTCTTCTCTTCGGCCCTTCGCTTCGCCGCCATCGGCTCGCGTTCGTAACACGCCCGCGCGCCCGCGCGGCGGGCCGCGGTCGTGACGCGGAGGAAGCATCTCTTTCCAGAGACTTATATCGTCACTCTGCGCTGAGGTGTGGAAGAGCTAGCGCAGCGCGTCAAGACCTCGCTATAAGTCCTGGGATGGGCGCGGTGTCGCAGGGTGATTCGAACAACGCCTTCGGGCTCTATGACCCCGCGTTCGAGCACGATGCGTGCGGGCTCGGGTTCGTCGCCGATCTGAAGAATCGACCGCGCCAGCGGACCGTGGAGCTGGGTCTCGAGATCCTCCGACGGCTCGCGCATCGCGGCGCTGCCGGCAGTGATCCCATGAGCGGCGACGGCGCCGGCATCCTCACGCAGATCCCGCATCGCTACTTCGAGCGCATGCTCTCGCACGAGGGCAAGGAGCTCCCGAACGCGGGCGACTACGGCGTCGTGCAGTGCTTCCTCTCGCGCGATCCGATCCGCTGCGAGCTGCAGATGAAGATGCTGACGGACATCGTCCGCTATCACAACCAGAAGCCCATCGGCTGGCGCACCGTCCCGGTCGACGTCCGCGCGGTGGGACCGATCGCGCGCGGCTCGATGCCCGTGATGAAGCAGCTCTTCATCGCGCGCATGGCGGACAAGAAGAACTTCGAGCGGATCATGTTCATGATCCGCAAGCGCGCCGGAAAGCTCTGCACGCAGAAGGGCTACGGCCACGACTTCTACGTCGCGAGCGCCTCTGCGAAGACCATCGTCTACAAGGGCCTGGCCCTGCCCGAGCGCCTCGCCGAGCTCTATCGCGATCTCCAGGCGGACGACTTCGAGAGCCAGCTCGCCCTCGTTCACTCGCGCTTCTCCACGAACACGTTCCCCACGTGGGAGCGCGCGCACCCGTACCGGCGCATCGCGCACAACGGCGAGATCAACACCCTCCGCGGCAACCAGAACTGGATGCGCGCACGCGAGGCGCTCCTCGCCTCCAAGCACTTCGAGGAGCACCTCGAGGACTTCAAGCCCATCATCCGGCCGGACGGCTCCGACTCGTCGTCGCTCGACAACGTCGTCGACTTCCTCCTCGCGTCGGGCCGCTCGCTCCCGCACGTCATGATGATGCTCGTCCCCGAGGCATGGGCGACGCAGACGGACATGAACCCGGCGAAGCGCGCGTTCTACGAGTACCACGCATGCCTCGTCGAGCCGTGGGACGGGCCGGCCGCGCTCGCCTTCACCGACGGCGACGTCATCGGCGCCACGCTCGACCGCAACGGCCTCCGCCCGGCGAAGTACGTCGTCACGAAGAGCGGCCTCGTCGTCATGGCGAGCGAGCTCGGCGTCCTCACCATCGACCCCGCGGACGTGATCGAGAAGGGCCGCCTCCAGCCCGGCAAGATGCTCCTCGTCGACCTCCAGCAGAAGCGCATCGTCTCGGACGAGGAGCTGAAGCAGCAGATCGCTGCGCAGAAGCCCTACGGCGCGTGGGTCTCGCGGCCGTACACGATCGACGAGTTCCCCGACGTGCCGCGCGTCACGAAGCTCGACGAGGCGACGCGCGCGCGGCTCTGGCGGACGTTCGGCTACTCGCGCGAGGACCTCCGCCTGCTCCTCGGCGGCATGGCCGTCGCGGGCGAGGAGCCCGTCGGCTCGATGGGCGCCGACATCCCGCTCGCCGTTCTGTCGGACCGTCCGGTCCCGCTGTTCCGCTATTTCAAGCAGCAGTTCGCGCAGGTCACGAACCCGCCGATCGATCCGATCCGCGAGGACCTCGTCATGAGCCTCGTCTCGTGCCTCGGCGGGGAAGGCAACCTGCTCGAGGAGACCGAGAAGCAAGGTCGCCTCCTCGAGCTGCCGCACCCCATCCTCGACAACACGCAGCTCGCGAAGCTCGTCGACAACGACTCGCCCGAGTTCAAGGCGACCGTGCTCGAGGCGACGTTCCCCGTGCACGGCGATCTCGCGGCCGCGCTGCAGGACCTCCGCGCGCGCGCGTCTCGCGCCATCGACGAGGGCTACTCCATCCTCGTCGTCTCCGACCGCGGCGTCAGTCACGATCGCGTGCCGATCCCGTCGCTGCTCGCGGTCGGCGCCGTGCATCACCACCTCATCCGGGAGGGGAAGCGCGTGCGCTGCGGTATCGTCGCCGAGTCGGGCGACGCGCGCGAGGTGGCGGACGTGGCGCTCCTCATCGGCTTCGGCGCCGGCGCCGTGAACCCGTATCTCGCGTTCGAGACGATCGCGGAGCTCGCGCATTCGAAGCTCCTCGAGAAGGACCTCGACCTCGAGAAGGCGTCCGCGAACTACGTCTACGCCCTGAGAAAAGGCCTCCTGAAGGTCATGAGCAAGATGGGCATCTCGACCATCGCCAGCTACCACGGCGCGCAGATCTTCGAGGCGATCGGCCTCTCGAAGGCGGTCGTCGACGAGTACTTCGTCGGCTGCTCGTCGCCGCTCTCCGGCATCGGGCTCGATCGCATCGCGGCGGAGGCGCACGCGCGTCACGCTGCGGGCTGGGCCAGCGACGTCACCGTCGACGACCTCGCGCGCGACCTCGACGTCGGCGGCGTCTACGCCTGGCGCGCCACGGGCGAGAAGCACCTGTGGTCGCCGTCGACGGTGGCGGCGCTGCAGCGGTCGGTGCGCCTCAACGACGCGAAGTCGTACGAGGAGTACTCGGCGCTCATCAACGACCAGTCGCAGCACGCGATGACGCTGCGCGGTCTGCTCGACCTGAAGCCAGCGAGCGACGCGATCCCGCTCGACGCGGTCGAGCCCGCCTCCAGCATCGTGCGCCGCTTCGCGACGGGCGCGATGAGCTTCGGCTCCATCTCGAAGGAGGCGCACGAGAACCTCGCCATCGCGATGAACCGCATCGGCGGTCGCAGCAACACGGGCGAGGGCGGGGAAGACGAGGCGCGCTTTCTCCGCGATGTCGCCGGCGATCTCCGCCGCTCGAGCGTGAAGCAGGTCGCCTCCGGCCGCTTCGGCGTGACCGCGCACTACCTCGTCAACGCGGACGAGATCCAGATCAAGATGGCGCAGGGCGCGAAGCCTGGCGAAGGTGGCCAGCTCCCCGGCCACAAGGTCGACTCCGTCATCGCGCGCGTCCGTCACTCGACGCCGGGCGTGACGCTCATCTCCCCGCCACCCCACCACGACATCTATTCCATCGAGGATCTCGCGCAGCTCATCTTCGACCTGAAGAACGTGAACCCGCGCGCGCGCATCTGCGTGAAGCTCGTCAGCGAGTCGGGCGTGGGCACCGTCGCGGCGGGCGTCGCGAAGGCGCACGCGGACGTGATCCTCATCAGCGGTCACGACGGCGGCACCGGCGCTTCGCCGCTCTCTTCGATCCAGCACGCCGGCACCCCATGGGAGCTCGGCCTCGCCGAGGCGCAGCAGGTCCTCGTCATGAACGACCTCCGCTCACGCGTCATCCTGCAGGCGGACGGTCAGCTCAAGACCGGCCGCGACGTCGCCTTCGCCGCGCTGCTCGGCGCGGAGGAGTTCGGCTTCGCCACCGCGCCGCTCGTCGCGCAGGGCTGCATCATGATGAGGAAGTGCCACCTCAACACGTGTCCCGTCGGCATCGCGACGCAGGACCCCGTGCTCCGCGCCAAGTTCACGGGCGCGCCCGAGCACGTCGTGAACTACATGTTCTTCGTGGCGGAGGAGCTCCGCGCGATCATGGCGCGCCTCGGCTTCGCCACGCTCGACGAGATGATCGGTCGCGTCGACTGCGTCGTCGCGAGGAACGCGGAGCACGTCTCGCCGAAGGCGCGCACGCTCGACTTCGGGAAGATGCTCGAGCCGGTGCCGTCGAGGCTCGCGAAGCGCGATCGGCGCCACACGATGGAGCAGGACCACGGCATCTCGGCGGTGGCGGACCTGAAGCTGATCGCCGACGCCGAGCCCGCGCTCGCGCGCCGCGAAGCGGTGAAGGTCCACCAGACCATCACCAACGCGCATCGCACGTTCGGTGCGATGCTCGCGGGAGAGGTCGCGCGCAAGCATGGCGCGCAGGGCCTGCCCGAGGACACCATCCTCATCGAGCTCACGGGCACCGCGGGCCAGTCGTTCGGCGCGTTCGCGGCGCGCGGCATGACGATCACCCTCGAGGGCGACGCCAACGACTACGTCGGCAAGGGCCTCTCCGGCGGCGTGCTCTCCGTGCGTCCGCCGCGCGAGTCGACGTTCGTGGCCGCCGACAACGTGGTCGTCGGCAACACCGTGCTCTACGGCGCCACCAGCGGTCGCGCGTTCTTCGCCGGTCGCGCCGGCGAGCGCTTCGCGGTGCGCAACAGCGGCGCGTCCACCGTCGTCGAGGGCGTGGGCGACCATGGCTGCGAGTACATGACCGGTGGCGTCGTCGTCGTGCTGGGACCGTCGGGCCGCAACTTCGGCGCGGGCATGAGCGGCGGCGTCGCCTTCGTGAGCGACGAGGACAATCAGTTCATCGCGCGATGCAACAAGGGCATGGTCGAGATCGAGGACCTGAAGGAAGCGGAGGACCTCGAGCTCGTGAAGAGCCTCCTCGAAGAACACGTGGCACGGACGTCGAGCGTGCGCGCGACGGCCGTGCTCGCGTCCTGGCCGATGAGCGCGCGGCGCATGCGCAAGGTGATCCCGAGCGAATACAAGAAGGTGCTCCTCGCTCGCAAGGAGCAGCTGGCGGCGAAGGCGGTGGGAAATGGCTGATCCCCGCGGTTTTCTGAAGGTCAAACGCGCGGAGCACAGAGAGCGCCCCGCGGCGGAGCGCATCGCGGACTCGAAGGAGTTCACGATCGAGTCGCCCGCCGAGGAGCTCGAGGCCCAGGCGTCGCGCTGCATGGATTGCGGCATCCCGTTCTGTCATCAGGGCTGTCCGCTCGGAAACGTGATCCCCGAGTTCAACGACGCCGTCTATCGGGGGCGCATGGACGACGCGGCGCGCATCCTCTCGTCGACGAACAACTTCCCCGAGGTGACGGGACGCGTGTGCCCTGCGCCGTGCGAGGCATCGTGTGTGCTCAACATCGAGGACACGCCCGTCGCGATCAAGGACGTGGAGCGCACGATCGCCCTCCACATGTTCGAGGGGCCGCTCGATCCGCAGCCCTCGCCGTTCCGCACCGGCAAGCGCGTGGCCGTGGTCGGCTCGGGACCGGCGGGCATGGCGGCGGCGCAGGAGCTCGCGCGCAAGGGCCACGACGTCGTCGTGTTCGAACGCGACGATCGCATCGGCGGCCTGCTTCGCTACGGCATCCCGGACTTCAAGCTCGAGAAGGGCGTGATCGATCGGCGCGTCCGCCAGATGCAAGGCGAAGGCGTCGTCTTCAAGACAGGCATGAACGTCTCGAAGAGCGACCTCGCGGACTTCGACGCGGTCCTCCTCTGCATCGGTGCCCGCGTCCCGCGCGACCTGCCGGTCCCCGGCCGCGAGCTCGACGGCGTGCACTTTGCGATGACGTTCCTCGAGCAGCAGAACCGGCGCGTCGCGGGCGACACCGTCGAGGGCATCCGCGCCGACGGGAAGCACGTCATCGTCATCGGCGGCGGCGACACCGGCTCCGACTGCGTGGGCACGTCGAACCGTCATCGTGCCGCCTCCGTGACCCAGCTCGAGCTCATGCCCAAGCCTCCGCTGACGCGCATGCCGGAGAACCCGTGGCCGGCGTGGCCGCTCGTCCTCCGCACGTCGTCGTCGCAGGAAGAGCCCTCGCTGACGAACCTGCCCGCGGTGCGCGAGTTCGCGGTCATGACGAAGGCCTTCGTGCCGGACGCCTCCGGGAAGAAGGTGGCGAAGCTCCGGACCGTTCGCGTCGAGCTGACGGGCGGCAAGTTCGTCGAGATCCCGGGCTCCGAGGCCGAGCTCCCGTGCGATCTCGCGCTCCTCGCGATGGGCTTCATCCATCCCGAGAAGGCGGGCCTCGTGGACGAGCTCGGTCTCGAGCTCGATGCGCGCGGCAACGTCGTCTCCGACCAGAACGGCGCCACGAGCGTGCCGCGCGTCTTCGCGGCGGGTGACGCCTCGCGCGGCCAGTCGCTCGTGGTGTGGGCCATCGCGGACGGCCGCCGCGTCGCGGCAGGCGTTCACGCGTCGCTCTCCCGCGGCGCCCTCCGCGCCGTCAGCTGACCCTGCGCTTCGCGCTCACTCCAGCTGGAAGCGGACCCCGCGCGCTCCGTGCGTCGCGAGGAGGTGCTCGATGACCTCGCGCGGGGGCGGTCCGGCGGGAGGCGGCGGGAGCTCCGCCCGCGGCGCGACCTCGCTCGTGGCGATGAACGCCTCCTCCAGGCCCGCCGGCGTCACCATCAGGAGCATCCGCGCGCGCTCGGATCGAACCTGGAAGCCATGCATGCGCCAGCGAAAGAGGGAGCCCATGTGCCAGAGGGGTTCGTGGGTGTGCGCGGCGTTCATGACAGGTCCTTTCCGTTTCTCGTTGGGGGTGGGGCCGTGGGGCGTCGTCAGTGCGCGGTCGAGACCTCGGAGAAGCGAGGTCGCTCGAGCCGCGCGAGGCTGTGGTCGCGGTGCTCGCGCTCGTCCGCCGCGATGCGCCGGAGGAGGGCTCCGACGGTGGGGAGAGCGGCGTAGCCTTCGCCGATCTCCGTGACCCAGGGCTCCTCGTCCAGCTCGGGGTGGCTCGCGACGAACGCGAGATACGAGCGCTCGGCGTGGTCCTCGAAGTCCGCGTTGAGCGCGTAGCTGAGGCTCGGGACGACGACATAGAGGAGCCAGCTCACGTGGTAGTAGAAGAGCGCGAGGAGCTGCGGGATCGCCCGCGCCTTCCACCAGGAGCGCGCGCCGCCGCGGCGCTCCACGAGCTCCTCGACGATGACGAGGTGCCATTGCTCGTTGTCCTGCGCGGAGCGCGCCTCGACGACGAACTCGAAGACGCGTCGCATGAAGCCGGGGCGGCGTTGCAGATGGGTCAGCGCGACGTACGCGACGTTCTCCCAGGCTTGATAGGGAACGCGCGCGACCAGCTCCAGGGCGGCGAACTTCTCGAGCGAGGGGTCGCGTCCGTAGACCGCGTCCATCGCGAAGAACAAGCCTCGCGCGAGCAGTCCCGGAGCGCGCGCTGCGTCCTGGGAGGGGAGACAGGTCTCGATTTCTCGGGTGGAGGTCGTCATGCGCGGGGGAGGAGCAATGGCCGTGCCTCCCTCGCCACAAGTGGCGTTCAGGGCGCCGTCGACACCTTTCTCCAGAGCGTCGTACGGCTGATCCCGAGGACCTTCGAGGCCTCGCCGAAGTTCTGTCCGCAGGCAGCGAGCACGCTCGCGATGTGCTGCCGTTCCACCTCGGCGAGCGACAGGAGGGGCTTCGCGCGATCCGTCACGCCAGCGGCGCCTGGCGCCTGGAGGTCGTCGGGGAGGTCAGCCACCTCGACGACGCCGCCGGCCGCGAACGCCGCCGCGTGCTCGACGACGTTGCCCAGCTCGCGGACGTTTCCCGGCCACGGGTAGCGCTCGAACGCCGCCCGCGCCTCGCGCGAGAAGCGGAGCTCGTCGAGGCCGAGGCGCGCCGCGAACATCTGCGCGAGCGGGAAGACGTCCGCGCGCCGCTCCCGGAGCGGAGGCACGACCAGGCCGAAGACGTGGAGCCGGTAGTAGAGGTCCTCGCGGAAGCGCCCCGACGCGACGAGGGCCTTGAGATCCCGGTGCGTCGCGCTGAGGACGCGCACGTCGACGGGCCGCCCCTTCGCCTCGCCGACGCGGCGGATCTCGCCCTCCTGGAGCACACGCAGCAGCTTCGCCTGAAGGGCGAGCGGCATCTCTCCGATCTCGTCGAGGAGGAGCGTGCCGCCGTCGGCCTCGCCGAAGAGGCCCGGCGTCGTGGCGACCGCGCCCGTGAAGGCGCCGCGCACGTGCCCGAAGAGCTCGGACTCGAGGAGCTCCGGCGGCAGCGCCGCGACGTTCACCGCGACGAACGGCGCTGCGCGTCGCGGGCTGTTCGCGTGGATGAGTCGGGCCACGACCTCCTTGCCGCTCCCGGTCTCGCCGCGGATGACGGCGCTCGACGAGGTACGTGCGACGACCGCCGCCTTCGCGAGGAGGGCCTGGAGCGGCGGGCTCTCCGAGATCACGAGGGAGCATCGCCGGAGCCCTCGCACCGCCTCCGCGCGCCGGCATACGCCGCAGAGGTGCGGGCGCTCCATCGCCTCCGAGCAGGGCCCCTGCACGGGGAGCTGCGGCAGCCGCTGTTTCATGTGTTCCAATATGAAACACGGGGCTCGCCTTCGGCCACGGAAATGCGCTTGCTGCGCGCGGTCCGAGGCTTGCTCCTCCCGGGGCAGCCATGATGGACATCGAGACGCCCCAGGACTGCAGGACCCTCGTGGACGCGTTCTACCGGACCGCGCGCCAGCACCCGCTCCTTGGCCCCGTGTTCCAGAGCCGGATCGACGGCCACTGGGAGGAGCACCTCGAGCGGATGACCCTCTTCTGGGAGACGGTGCTGTTCGCCCGACCGCGCTACTCCGGAAAGCCGCTCGAGCGGCACCTCGGCCTCCCGATCGGGATGGAGCACTTCGAGACGTGGGTCGGCCTCTGGACGGCCGAGGTCGATCGACGCTTCTCGGGCGCTCGCGCCGACCTCGCGAAGCAGGCGGCCACGCGGATGGCGCTGCGTCTATCCGCCTCGCTCGAGGCTCACACGTCCCATGGATGCGCGTGCGAGGCCGGTCATCACACCCGGTCGTACGTGTAGGCGACGTCCAGAGTCCCCGTCCCCCACCGATTTGTGTCGAGGGCGTGCTGGAAAGGACGACGAAACGGCGCCTCGCGGTACTCTCTCTCGCCCTAAATGAGCGTCGCGATCGGCATCGATCTCGGGACCACGAATACCGTCGTCGCGGCGGTGGTCGATGGCGTCGCCGTGACTTTGCAGGACGAGAAAGGCAAGCGCTTGCTGCCTTCCGTCGTGTCGTTCCAGGCGAACGGGCAGGTGCTCGTCGGCGAGCCCGCGCGCGAGAAGCGCCTCACCGATCCGGAGAACACGATCTTCTCCGTGAAGCCGCTCCTCGGCCGATCGTGGGATTCGGACGAGACGCAGAACGCGCGCCAGCGCTTTCCGTTCAAGCTCGTTCAAGGCGCGAAGAACGCCACGATGGTCCACGCGCGAGACTCGGACTACGCGCTGCCCGAGATCAGCGCGTTCGTCCTGCGGCGCGCGAAGGCGATCGCGGAGCAGGCGTTGAAGCAGCCGGTCGAGAAGGCCGTCATCACCGTCCCCGCGAACTTCAACGATCTGCAGCGCGCGTCGACCAAGATCGCCGGCAAGCTCGCCGGCCTCGACGTCATGCGCATCCTCAACGAGCCCACCGCGGCGGCGCTCGCATACGGGCAGTCAATCAAGGCGGCCGAGAAGATCGCCATCTACGACCTCGGCGGCGGCACCTTCGACATCACGCTCCTCGATCTCACCGACAGCGTGTTCGAGGTGCTCGGCACCGCGGGCGACACGGCGCTCGGCGGCGACGACATCGATCGCCTCATCGCCGATCGCATCATCAAGGACGTACAGTCCCGGCTGCGCATCGACCCGCGCAGCAACGCGTCGAGCCTCGCACGCATCTCGTTCCTCGCGGAGGAGGTGAAGAAGGAGCTCACGAGCGTCGATGCGTTCGATCGCGAGCTCACGGGCGTCGCGTACAAGAGCAAGGGGACGCCTCTCTCGATCGCGTTCAAGATGACGCGGAGCGAGCTCGAGGCGGCGGCCATGCCGCTCCTCAAGCGGACGATCGACGTCTCGCGGCAATCGATGGCCGCGATCCAGCTCGGCCCGAAGGACTTCTCGCGCGTCATCCTCGTCGGCGGCGCGACGCGCATGCCGCTCGTCTCGCGGGTCGTCGAGGCCCTCTTCGGCAAGCCGCCCTCGCTCAAGGTGAATCCGGACGAGGTCGTCGCCCTCGGCGCCGCGATCCAGGCACATGCGCTGAATCGAGCGAAGGCCGCGCACAAGAACGTGGTGAAGGCGGCGCCGAAGCCGCCGCCGGTCCCGAAGCGGCCGCCGCCGCCCGTTCCGCAAGCGGTCTCGGGGCCTCCAGCGCCGGGCTCGGCTCCGGGCAGCTCGCAGAAGCTCCCGGCGTATCGCTCCGCGAGCTCATCGAAGATGCCGGCCGTTCGACCGGCGAGCACGCCCGGTATGGCGGCCGTGAAGCCGCCGTCGACGCCGGAGATGGCGTCGCAGAAGCCGCCGCCGGTCCCGCGACCGGGCGCGAAGCCGCCGCCGCCCGCGCCCACGCCGAAGCCGTCCGTGCAAGACGATCATCCGGCGCTCACCGAGATGATGACGTTCGCGCGAGGCACCGCGAGCATCTCGTGGGATCTGCCTGGCGACAGCCCTTCGCCGCCTCCACCGCCCCGACCGTCGCCTCCGCCGTCGCGCGCGCCGCAACGTCAGCCGTCGATCGCCGAGCTCGACCTTCCGGATCTCGAGCTCACCGGCATCTCCGGCCCGCGGCCGGTGTCAGCCGCACCCTCGACGGGCATCGTTGCGGCGCCGGACGACGATCTCGAGTTCGGGCTCGATCTCCCCGACGGTCCAGGAGGCCCGGGCGGAACGAAGGTCATGGCCGCGCCGCAGGTGGCGCCTCCGCCTGGCTTCGGCGGCGGCCCCGGTCACACGAGCATCATGCAGGCGCCGCAGATCAGTCAGCCCCCAGGCGGCTCCGGCGGCTTCGGCGGCTACGGCGGCCATGGCGTTTCCGGCGGCCCCGGCGGCCCCGGCAGTGGAGGCTTTGGCGCTGGTGGTGGGTTCGGCGCTTCGGATCTCGTGCCGGGCCCACGCGACGACGAGCCGCAAGAGGAGTTCGGTGAGTTCGATCTCGCGAGCGCGTTCACGCCCGAGCGCTTCCAGCAGGGCAGCGCGATCAACACCTCGGCGCACACGCCGCTCCTCATCGACGTGACCCCGCTCAGTCTCGGTGTGGAGACGGTCGGTGGCTATGCAGATGTGCTCATTCCCGCCAACTCGCCTGTGCCGTGCGAGAAGACGCGGACGTTCATGACCGCCAGCGACAATCAGACGAGCGTGACGGTACGCGTGGCGCAGGGGGAGTCGCCGAAGTTCGCCGGTAACACGCGCCTTGGCGATGTCGAGCTGTCGGGCCTCCGCGCCGCGCGCCGAGGCGAGGTGAAGATCTCCGTCACGTTCGAGCTCGATGCGGACGGTATCCTGAACGTGCGGGCGAGGGATCCCGACACCGGGCGGGAGACGGTGGCGACGATGCGACTGGTGGGTGCCGCGAACGAGATGGCAGATCTCGACGCGATGTCCGCGCGTCAGGCACGGCACCAGGTACAATGATGCGGCGTGGCTGAGGCTTCGACATTCCTGGCGTGGGCCGAGTCGCTCGGCACCATGACGTACTACGAGATCCTGCGCGTGCCGGACGATGCGCCGCTCGCAGAGATCCAGGAGGCGTTCCACAGCCTTTCGCTTCGCTGTCATCCGGATCGCTTCGTCGACGACGGCCCGGAGGTCGCGGAGGCGGCAGCGGCCGTCTTCAAGCGGGCGGCGGAGGCCTACAACGTCCTGCGCAAGCCGCAGTTCCGCCAGCGCTACGACAACGAGCTTCGCAAGGCAGCGGGGCAGCCTCAGCAGGAGGCGGTCCGATTCGACGAGCGCAAGGTCGAGACGAAGAAGCAGCACGAGCAGCGCACCCTCTTCATGATCGCGCGTACGCCGAAGGCGAAGCAGTTCGCGGCCCGCGCCGACGAGCTCCTCGCGAAGGGCGATCTCGAAAGGGCCCGCATCCAGCTCATCAGCGCGACCCAGAACGATCCCGACAACGAAGAGCTGAAGGAGCGCCTCGGGATCCTCTACGAAGCGCTCATGCTCGAGCCGGGCGACTTCCTCTGATCGCCCGCCGCTCCCGCCCGCTCCGCTCCGCTCCGCGCGGCGCGGCCCCCGCGGTGCCGCGTGCCGCTCGGATGTCGGGCTCCTCGCAAACGTTGTAGAGGACGCTCGACCGGTCGCTGAGCTCTCTCTGCCGTCGTCCATCGCGCACGCGCGCACGCGTGCCCGGCGTACGTCGCGGCCGTCGCCTCGGCGGAGCGGCGGCTCATACGTCATGAGCGAGCGATGCACGGCTTGCCGACATTCGCTGGAACGCGAACGCGAACGCGAACCGGCGGCTGGTTCGAGGACGGGCCCTTCACCACGGGAAACGCGCACGAGCGTCACGACCCGCCCGGCGGAGCGGAAGCTCACACGTCATGAACGAGCGATGCACGGCTTGCCGACATTCGCTGGAAAGAGTGCCTTCGAGCGCACGTCGCGCTTGACGGGTTTCTGGGCCGACGCGACCACGAACACGCGAATGGCCGCGCGATCGCGGGCGTGAGCGCGCGACGTCGAGCGCTGCGCGCTCGGCGCGGGCGGGGAGCCATCGAACGCGATCGGACCCGCGAAGACGCGGCTACACGCGAATCCGGGGCACGAAAAGTCGAATGGTAGAGAGAGCCATGATCCAGCAACGACTCTCGAACGAGGAGCTCCTCTCCACCTTGTCCGCGACGTGGCGCGAGGAGGGCGTGCTCGTCGCGCGCGTCATCGTGATGCTCATGGAGGTCGAGGACCGACGTTTGCATCTGGAGCTCGCCTGTTCGTCGATGTTCGACTTCTGCACCCGACGACTGGGCATGAGCGAGGGCGAGGCGTTCCGACGGATCACCGCTGCGCGCCTTTCGAAGCGCTTCCCGCCGGTGCTCGAGGCAGTACGGAAGCAGCGGGTTCACCTCTCGAGCCTGGTCCTGCTTCGCGATCTGTTCACGCGGGAGAACGTCGACGAGCTGCTCGCCGCCGCCGCAGGAAAGACGAAGCGCGCGGTCCAGGAGCTCGTCGCCAAGCTCGCGCCCCGACCAGATGTGCCAGCCTCCATTCGAAGGCTCCCACAGTCGCGGGTGATCCCGACCGCCGCCGCCGCCGCCACCACCGTCATGGGCGCAGTGACCACCGCAGCCGGAATGCCGCTGCCACGGCTCTTGCCAGACGTGGAGCCGATCGTCGAGCCGCGCGTCGTTTCGGCGCCGACTTCGCCGCTGTCCGCGTCGCGCGCTGTCGCCGCGCAGCTCGTCCCGCTGGCCGAGGCGCGGCACAAGGTGCAGTTCACGGCGTCGAGCGCGCTGCGCGAGAAGCTCGAGCGCGCGCAGTCGCTCATGCGACACCGCAACGTCGATGGAGACCTCGCGGTGGTCGTCGAACGAGCGCTCGACCTGCTCATCACGAAGCTCGAGAAGGAAAAGCACGCCGCGCCCGTGCCCGCGCCCGCGCCCGTGCGCTCGAGCTCGCACTCGAGTTCGCGGTCGACGCCACCCAGCGTGGACAGGACCCATACCGCCCCATCACCGCGTCAGGAGAACGTGAGCCGACCCGCAACGGCGACCGTGCGCGCCGCGGTTCGTCGCGAGGTGGTGAGGCGTGACGGAGAGCAGTGCACGTTCGTGAGCCCGAGCGGTGAGAGGTGCCCCGCCCGCACGCTGCTCGAGCTCGACCACCGCCACCCGCGAGCGCTCGGAGGCGCGAGTGACGCGTCGAATCTCCGTGTTCTCTGCCGCTCGATGACATCGGTGCCGTCGTGTCGCGGTCGACGGCGGCGGCGGTCGCGGTCGACGGCGGTCGCGGTCGTCGCGCACGCGAGCGATGGTTGGCTCGCGTGACCTTTGGCGCTCGAGGCGGCGGACGGGAGGTTCCGCTGCTTCGTGCCCGATCTTCTTCGACGAGGCGCCCGTCGTGGCGATGAGCGCCCGTGAGCACGAGATGAAGCGCGCGCGGCGGCCGCGCACACGAGGTGGAGGATATCGAACCGCGCGGGCGTCATCTCGGGGGCGCCGAAGGTCTCGAGGGGCGGGCGCGGGCGCTCGTCATCCGTAGCTTGGGCCCGTCGGGAACGGACGCACGTAGCCGTTCTTCACGACGAGGTCCGCCATCGCGGCGTAGGCCTACGGGTCCGTGGGGGGCAGGGCCTGGACAATTGTTACGTCGATGGCCTCATGCAGAACGCGGCTGCGATGAGGACCGTGTCGTGGATCTCGCGGTCGATGGCCCGCGGCCGCGACGAGCCATGCCGCCCTCGGTCTGCGCGGCCGCGAAGGCGGCGTGCGACCGGTAGGTGTAGGTATGCGCGCCATCGGAGGTGCAGGAAAACAACGCCAAAGCCGCGACGCAGAGAAAATCGTCCAGCGGTCGTCATATGAAGCCCCGGCTCGGATCACTCATCTCCCGAACCGATGCTCACGACCTCGACCACCACCCAGAAGCCCAGCGTCCTCGTCCTCCTCGCCCTCGCGTTTGCCCTCGTCGCCTTCGCCGCCGGCTGCGCGAACAAGGCCGCGCCCGCGAGCGCGTCCGAGCCGTCTGCCATCGATGTCCCCGGGGGCAAGGCTGCCGCGCCGAGCCCGAGCGGCGGGAGCGCGCCGAAGGCCGAGCGCTCGCGTATCACGACCATGAACGTCACGATCGTGTCCGATCGCTTCGACGACTCCATGAAGGCGCTCCGCGCCTCCGTCGATCGCGCAGGCGGCTACGTCTCCGACCTGCAATCGAGCGGCGCCGGCGACGACCAGCAGGCGCGCTTCGAGATCCGCGTGCCGGCCGACCGCGCGCAGGAGGTCCGCGGCTCCCTGGCGGGCCTCGGCGAGATCACGAACCAGAACGAGAAGGTGGAGGACGTCACCGAGCAGCGCGCCGACCTCGACGCGCGCATCGCGAACGCGCGGACGCAGGAGAAGCGTCTCCTCGAGATCATGGCCACCAAGTCGGGCAGCATCAACGACCTCGTCGAGAGCGAGAAGGAGCTCGCGCGCGTGCGGGAGAACATCGAGCGCCTCGAGGCGCAGCAGCGCACGCTCGTGGGCAAGGTCGACTACGCCACGATCCACGTCACGCTCATGGCGCGTGCGGTCCCGGCGTGGCAGACGCCCGGCACCTCGCTCGTGAACGCGGGCAAGAGCGGCGTGCGCGGCGCGGCGGCGGTCGCGGTCTACGGCTCGATGGTCTTCCTCACCGTCGCGCCCACCATGCTCCCCATCGCTACCCTCGTCTTCGTCGTTTACCTCATCGCTCGCCGCCGCCGCTCGGCGATGGCGATTGACCCGACCGCTGCGTGATGCGACGGTCCGCGCGATGCGGGAGCAGCTGGCCGCGCTCCATGAGGCGAGCTTCGGGTGGGCGCTCGCCTGCTGTGGCCGCGATCGCGAGCTGGCCGCGGACGTCTTGCAGGACGCGTACTTCAAGGTGCTGGACGGGCGCGCGAAGTACGCCGGCTCCTCCGCCTTCAAGACCTGGCTCTTCGGCGTGATCCGCCTCACCGCGACCGAGCATCGGCGGTGGGGCGTCCTCCGTTTCAGGCGCAGCAAGGGCGCGCCGGAGTCGACCGACCTCGAAGACCCTCGCCGCGCGCCCGACTCCGAAGCCGGCGCCCGCGAGCGCGCCGAGCAGCTCGCGGCGGCGCTCTCGAAGCTCGCCGAGCGCCAGCGTGAGGTCCTCCACCTCGTCTTCTACGACGACCTCTCCATCGCGGAGGCGGCGCAGGTCATGGGCGTCTCGCTCGGCACCGCACGACAGCACTACGACCGCGGCAAGCACGCGCTTGCGAACCTCCTGGCGAGCCAGACGCGGACGAGCCAGACCTGAACGAGCCCGACTGAACGAGCCCAACTGAACGAGCCGACCCGAACGAGCCGACATGAACGACGACGAACTCGAGAAACGCTTTCGCGAGCTCCGCGCGCGCGACACCGCCTGCGCACCGAGCTTCGAGAAGCTCACTGCCCAGCGACCATGGCGCGTGTCTCCCATGGTCGTGATCGCGCCGGCGCTCATGATGGCGGCAGGGGTCGTCCTCTGGTGCGGCGTCGCGCAGAACGCGCCTGCCAGCGCGCCCTCGGGGTCGCTCGCGGAGGGCGTGCCGTCGCCGCGCCGTCCGCCTGCCCGTGCGAGCACGCCCGCCGCGCTTCCGCTCGACTTCCTTCTGGAGAGCACGCCCATCACCGTGCATCTCGACTCCGATCCGACCGAGGGACTCCTGCCATGAAGATGAAAGCCGCGATCGCCGTCACGCTCTGCCTCCTCCTCGGCTGCGCGAAGAGTGCGCCCTTGCCCGGCGACTCCGTGTCCGAGGACGGCGGCGTCACGCTCTCGCCCCCGCGTCTGAGCAGTCCGACGACGACGTCGACCGAGAGCGCCTCCGGTCCCATCGAAGCGCGCCTCTTTCCTCCCGAGCTCGCGATGGAGCATCAGGAAGCGCTCGGCATCAGGGAGGAGCAGAAGAAGGCGCTCATCACCGAGACGGAGCGCGGCAACTCCGAGGTGCTCCGACTCCAGTGGGAGCTCGAGGCGGAGAAGGAGAAGCTCGTGAAGCTCCTCGAGCCCGACCAGGTCGACGAGGCGAAGGTGAAAGAGGCCGGCGCTCGCGTGACGGACCGCGAGGGCAAGGTGAAGGCGGCCTATCTGGCGATGCTCGTCCGCGTCAAAAACATCCTTACGTCCGAGCAGAAGCAGCGGTTGCGCGAGCTCCGAAATGAAGGGAAAAAGGCGCCGCGCGCCGCGACGAGCGCCGGCATCGGCGCGGATGCCGGCGCGCATCGCGCGATGAATGACGCAGGCGCGCCGCAGAGCCCCGCCCCACCACCCGGCAAACCCGACAAATCGCTTCCGTTCTAGAGAGGCGGTTTCGCCGCGACGCACGTCTGAGACGAGCGTGGGGCCCGGCGCGGGCTATGCTTACCGGATGGTCCGCTGGGCCGCTTTCCTTCTTTCGGGGTTCGTCGTCTTCGCGGCGTGCTCGAAGAGCGCCGATGACGGGGACGGGGCGGGCGATCCGACGGTCGATGGCGACGCGTCGAACCCGAGCGGCCCGAAGGGGTCGTCGAGCGGCGGTCAGACGAGCGGCAGCATCAATCCGTCGCCGTCCACGCCGATCGCGGACGGGCCTCCGCGCGTCTCGTACATCGGGCGGCTCGATCTGACGGACAAGGACGCGCCGCGCGTCGCATGGGCGGGCACGCGCATCATCGTGCGCTTCGAAGGCACCGCCCTCGCCATCGACATCGACGAAGAAGAGATCAACGATGGCGGCAGTCGCTACGACGTCGCGCTCGACGGGAAATCGGTCAACACGATCGCGCTCGAGAGCGCGGGCACGCAGACCTACGACATCGTCAAGGACCTCCCCGCGGGCACGCACATCGTCACGCTCACGCGGCGCACCGAGCCGCAGGTCGGCGTCTCCCAGTTCAAGAAGTTCGCGTTCCCGAACGGCGGCAAGCTCCTGGCGCCGCCCGTGGAGCCCGCGCGACGCATCGAGTTCGTCGGCGACTCCGAGATGGTCGGCTATGGCATCGAGTGCGAGAACAAGACCGACGGCTTCTCCGCGGCGACCGAGAACGAGCTCCTCACGTATCCCGAGCTCGTCGCCAAGGAGCTGAATGCCGAGATGCACAACCTCGGTTACTCCGGCAAAGGGGTGTACCGAAACGGCCTGCCGGGTGGGGATCGATATCCTGCCTATTATCCGAAGGCGGTCCCTCGCGCCGAGGCGACACCGTGGGACTTCGGCTCCTGGAAGCCCGACGTGATCTGGGTCGCGCTCGGCGCGAACGACTACGACACCGGCGGCAACGACTCGCGGCCGCCACCGACGTTCGATCACTTCAAGGGCTCGTACGACGAGCTGCTCACCACGATCCGGACGAAGAACCCCGAGGCCAAGATCGTCGTCGTCGTACAGTCGTTCGTGAACGACATCTATCCGCCGGGATACAACGGTCGCACCAATATCAAGAACGCGCTCCAGCAGCTCGTCGACGAGCACAAGAACGCGGGTGACGCGAACGTCTTCCTCGCCGAGCTGCCTGCGGCCATGGATCCCGACCTGACCGGCTGCGACTCTCATCCCAACGCGGGCTTGCACGCGAAGCTGGCGCCCATCGCCGCGGCAAAGATCGCGGAGATAGCCGGCTGGAAATGAGCGACTCCGGGTGACACCATGTCTCGCAGGTGGCGATGGGGGCAAGGGCGCGCATCGATCGCATCAACGATGCGTGGACGAAGCTCCTCGATCCGTCTCCAGGGTTCGATCGCCCCGATGAAGCGGTAGCGGCGCAGCTCCACAGCGAGCTCGACGCGGTCAAGTCCGAGGCGTCCAGCGCGGGTTGGCGGGACGTGCTCGTGCTCGCCTCGAAGCTCGAGGAGCTCGTCTTCCTCGCGCATCGCCACCACTACGACGTGCCGATGGAGCTCCTGCTCACGGTGAGCATGGCGGTCGAGTTCCTCGGCACGCTCGTCGAGGCCCCGTCCGCCGATCACCGGGCGGACGATCTGCCGGGCTTCCTCGATCAGCTCGACGCCGTGCTTCGAGAGACGGCCGCGTTGCCCGCGCGATCGGACCGCTCGCCGGTGCCGCCGGCGACCCGCTCGTCACCCGCCACCGCGGCGAACGTCGTACGCCTCGAGCCGGATCGTCTGGGCAGCGCGAGTCGGCAGCGGCTCGCGGCGGCGGCGACCAACATCTACCTCGAGTCCATCCGTACGCGGGGCGCCACATCGCTTCGCCTGCGCGAGACCTGGGCCATCTTGCGACGCGAGCTCGGCGACCTTGGACGCGTCGCGCTCGCGCCATCGCTCCACGCGCACGTCGAGCCGACCGAGCAGCTCGCGCTCGACCACGGAAAGTCCGTGCAGATCCTCTGCGACCTCGCGGAGGTCAGCGTGTCACCCGAGATCGGCGCGCTCGCGGAGGCGGCCGTCTCGCATCTACTCCACAATACGATCGTCCACGGTATCGAGGCGCGCTCGGCGCGGTCGGCGGCGGCCAAGCCGACGCAAGGCATCATTCGCCTCGCCTCGCGCCTCGCAGACGGGGTGGTCACCATCACCGTCGAGGACGACGGCGCCGGGCACGAGGACGCCGGCGATCAGGACTACCTCGCCGAGCTCCGCCGGCGTCTCGGGCGCGATGGCGGCTCGCTCGTGCTGCGCGCGGTGCCCGGGCGAGGGACGGCTGCCACCATCACGCTCGTGGACTCGACACTGAGCGTCGCGGTGCGAACGTTTCGCTCTTCGAACGATCACCTCCTCCTCGCGGTCGACACGAGCTGGGCGCTCCTCCAGGAGTGGCACCGCGCGACACCGCTCGATCCGGTGGCGGCGCTCGGCCTCCGCGTACCCGACGAGGCCGCGACGACGCACACCGCCGTCTTCCGGCGCGGGGACGTGACGTACGAGCTGCCCGTGCGATCGATCCCGAACCTCTCGGCGGCGACGCGCATCTGCCCGACCGCCGCCGACGCGCTCGTGGAGGTCGTCATCATCGGCGAGCAGGAGGCCCTCCTCCTTCGCCTCGACCGCCTCGCGACGCCGGGCGCACAGAGCACCGTGCCGCCGAACGCCATCCCTACAAAAGCAATGGCCACGAGCCCGCCGGCGACCCAGCGCTCGGAGCGACGAGCACGAACGGCGCACAACGTGCTCCTCCTCGATACGAATGCCACCTGGTTGGTGCTCACGCGTGCCGCGCTCCTGCATCGCGGCTTCGAGGTGCAGGCGGTGACGTCGCTGACTGCGCTCGGCGAGGTGCTGGAGCAGTCACCACCCCACATCGTCCTCGCCGACACGGAGAAGCTCGACATCTCCGCAGAGGAGCTGTGTCGTCGCGTGAAGCAGGTGCGTCCGCTCCTGCCCGTGCTCCTCTTTGCCGACATAGGCGCTGCGGAGCTGGCACGGATCGCGGAGCACGCACACGCGGATGGCTCGCTTTCCAAGTCCGTCGGTCCCGACGAGCTCGCACGCACGCTCGAAGCGCGTTTGAGCTGACGGCCGGATTGACGGACGAGGTACCGTCTGTTCCGCTTTTTCCTTCCCGGGAGAGCGTATGTACTTCGAGCTCCGTTTGCAGCCGACGGTGAGCATCATCACGGCGGTTCGCCGCTCCGTCTCCAGCATCTTCGACCGCGTGCTCGAAGATCCGGACGCCAGCGCGCGCGTCGCGCTCGCGACACACGAGCTGCTCGAGAACGCGCTTCGTCATTCGACGAACGGCGAGACGCAGCTCAATATTCGCGTCGACCCACCGAGGTCCGAGGTCTGGGTCGAGACGCGCAATCAAGCTTCGGCCGCGAAGATCGAGAAGCTGCAGAAGCGCGCCGTGAAGGTGGCGACGGGCGATCCCGACGACTGCTACCTCGAGGCCATGCGAGAGGCCCTGCTCGACGAGGACATCGGCGGCCTCGGTCTCGTGCGAATTCGCGCGGAAGGTGGCATGAGCGTCGACGTCCGCACCGAAGGCGACGTCGTGCACGTCATCGCCTCCACCAAGTACGGAGCGGCCGCTTGAGCCTTCGCTCGGATATCGCCGCTCGAGAGCCCAACTTCCGTACCGCCGCCCGCCACGACGCCGAGCGGCTCGAGGTGACGGTGGAGGGCGAGGCGAGCCTCGACGCGCTCGAGGCGCTCGGTCGCGTGCTCGACGCGACACACGAAGAGGCGATGCGGTTGCAGGCGAAGGAGGTCGTGATGAACCTCACGCAGCTCGAGTTCCTGAACTCGTCGGGCGTGAAGCACTTCGTGAAGTGGCTCCGCCGCGCTTCGGAGGCGGGCGACGGAAGGGGCTACCAGATTCGCCTCGTTTCGAGCCCGCTCGTGCCCTGGCAACGCCGCGGGCTCGAGGCGCTCCGCTGTTTTGCACCGCATCGCGTGACGGTGGAGACCGCCGCCGCGAACTGAGGGGAATCATGTACGACGTGAAGCGATTCGAAGATCGCCTCGGCATGCAGTACGACAAGGCCTCTTACCGCCGCGTGATCGCGGGCCAGGAGGTGATCCTCCATTGCCATCACTACAACTCGCGCCTGCAAAACACGATCGAGGGCGCGGCGCACATCGACGGCAAGAAGATCATCGCGCGCGCGGCGGAAGCGGTCTTCGGAGCGCAGATCGAGCATGCGTTTCGTCCGACCGACGACGAGGCCACGCGGTGGAGGATCTCGCAAAGCCTCTATGCCCATCTCGGCTATGGCTGGTTCGATGTAGACAAGGTGAGTGAGGGCACCGTCATCGCGAGCTCGTCGCATTTCGTCGAGGGCTGGAACGCCGGCTTCCCGGGGCGCGGTAATCCGGTATGCACGTTCACCGAAGGGTACTTGCAGGCCGCGATCGGCGCGGTCACGGGCAAGGCGGTGTGGGTCCAGGAGAAGGAGTGCATCGTCGCCGGGGCCCAGCGGTGCCGCTTCGCGATCGACGACGCGCGTGACGAGCCGCTCGCCAGGAACGAGAAGTCGCCCGCGAGCGGCACGGGCGGGGGGCCCAGGTTCACGCCGAGACCGATCCCGGAGCTGCCCGCTTCGAACATCGACTCCGGAGCCATTCTCGACGCGCTCGTCGGAATGCCGATTCATGGCAATACCGAAGGTCTGATTCCCGCCTTTGGCGTCTATCTCGCCAGCACTCCGGCCGATTTCTACAACCGGATCAGCCTCGAGTTCGTGGAGGCGATGTCGAAGATCGGTCTCGGCAAGAACGCACGGAAGCTCCTCGTGTACGACGCCGAGACGTGCGCGATGAACACGTTTCGCGGAATCATGAGCTCGCCCGAGTGGGACGGACTCGTGGCGCCGATGATCCGCGAGTACGACGACAACCTCTTCGGGATCGTCGCGGTCTCGAACGCGCTCGGCTGGGGCAACTGGCACGTCACCGCGCACCGCTCGGGGACCGCGGCGCGGATCGAATCGTTCAACGGCTACGAGGCGATCGGGCATCTGGAGTACCGCGGTCAGGCGAAGGAGCCATCGTGCCTGATGCTCACCGGCGTCGCGGCGGGCATCATGGAGCTCGTCTACAGCAAGGGGACGGTGCAGGACCGCTTCGGCACGTTCGTCTCCTCCGAGCACGATTGCATCGCGTGCGGACCGAACAAGGCCGGCGGCGCGAGCTGTGTGTTCTCGGTCGAGAAGACCTAGTGACGCCGTACCGCGAGCTCGTGCATGCGTGCGCGCGCGGCGGGACGTACAAGTACTTCTTCGATCGGAACGACGTCATCGGCGTGTGGCGGCGGCTCGAGAGCCGTTACGGAGAGGTCCGACGAAATGAGGCGTTCAAGACGATGGAGATCGAGAGCGAGCGCCTGATCCTGAGGGCCACGCTACTCATGAATCCCATTACCGTTTTCCGAAAACGACTCTGCGACGCGACGGACGTCGAGGAGTTTCATCTCCTGGTGGGGTATCCTGTCACGGGTGAGTACCGCTGATCCGGATCGCTTCCGCGGGCTCTCGATCGGCGTCCTCGCCCTCGACGCCAATCAGGTCATCACGGGCGCCGACGAGGTGTTCTGCACGACCTTCGAGTGCAACACCATCGATGTGACCGGGAGGACGCTCGACGACCTCTTCAGTCCACGCGACCGCCGCGCCTCGCTCGAGTACGCGACCAAGATGAGCCGCGGCGCGGGCGGCGTCCTCGACCTGCTCGTCACCCTCCGCCTTCGCGGTCACGACTTCGCGGCGCGCCTGCGGCTGGCGCAGCGCCCCGACGGCTTCGCGGCCTTCGTGGAGCCCGCGTTCGGCGCCGACAACGTGCTCTATCGATTCACGGCCGTCGAGCAGCGGTGGAAGGGCACGGTGCGCGCCTCGGCCGACGGCATCGTGATCCTGAATTCGAGCGGTGTCATCGAGGAGCACAACGCCCGCTTCTTTTCGCTCATGGGGTTTCGGGATGCTCATGGCGTATCGCTCAGCGAAGACGCGCTGACGGGGCGAAAATTCCTCGAGCTCGTTCAGAACGACTTCCCCGGCCTGACGGAGTTCCTCGCCCATCCGGAGGGCGAGCTCACGACGCGGATGACTTCGAGGTATGCCGCCCTCGAGCTGAGGGCCATGCCGATGACGCTGCCCACCGGCGCGTCGCTCGGCACCTTCATCATGGTGCGCGATATCGCGGAAGAGCTACAGGTCATGGCGCGTGATCAGATCATCCGCGACAACCTCGTCCACGCGCGCTCGTTTCAGCGCGCCATCCTGACCGCGCCGCCGAAGGTGCCCGGGCACCGCGTGGACGTCGCGTATCAGCCCCTCGACGTCGTGGGCGGCGACATCTACGACGTCGCGCTCATCGACGAGTCGACGGTTCGCCTCTTCATCGCCGATGCGACGGGGCACGGCGTCCCGGCCGCGCTCGTGACGATGCTGCTCAAGAGCGCGTACGAGTTCGTGAAGCACTCGAAGCGTGGCCCGGCGTCCGTCCTGCAGAGCCTCAACGATCGTGTGGCGAAGGCGCACGGGAACCTCGACGTCATGTGCACCGCGACCGTCGTCGACGTCGACCTGAAGACGCGCTCCGTCCAGCACGCGTGCGCCGGGCATCCGCCGCCGCTGGTCGTGCGCGGCGCCAAGGTGGTGGAGATGGAGTCGGGGGGCACGTTCGTCGGCGTCGAGCCGGGGCGCACGTTCCCGAGCTGGACGCGTCAGCTCGAGCCGGGGGATGCGCTTTATCTCGTGACGGATGGCATCGCGGAGTCGCGCCGTCCGAACGGCGACTTCTTCGGCGACGCGCGCCTGCACGAGGTCCTCGCGGAGGCGAACGACCTCGGCGAGAACGTCGGCGAGGCGGTGCTCATGCGTCTCGAGGGGTGGCTCCGCCCCAACGCGATGGATGATGACGTGACGATCCTCTCGCTTCGGCCTTCGAACTGACTCACTCGGCGATCGCGGCCTGAATGGCGTCGGCCAGGACCTTGTGGCCAGCGAGGGACGGGTGGATGTCGCAGGTCTTGCCGTCGGGGTTCTTCACGAGGAGGCCGGTCTCGCAGGTCTTGCCGCCGTGCTTGTCGGCTTCCTTCTTGAACGCGCCGAAGCCGTCCGCGACGACGACGCGCATGTTGAGGTGCTCCGACGCGTGCCTGATCGACTCCTTGATCTCGTCGTTGAAGCGACCGAGACCGATATTCGCGATCGCGTCGCTGTAGTCGGGGGCATGCGTGGTCACGATGACCATCGTGCCGCGGTAGCCGGTGTCGTCGATCGTCTCGATGATCTTCTCGAGGTGCTCGCCATACGCGTGCTCCGCGAACGGCAGCTTGCCGAGGAGGCACCCCGACGTGGCGAAGCCCCAGCCGTCGCACGACTTCTGGAGGAGGAGCAAATCGTTGCCGCCGATGCTGAGCGTGACGAGCTCCGGCGGGTTACCCGCGGCGATGCTCTTCTGGAGCGAGGCGACCGCGTAGTCCATCTGCGTCTGGGCGTTGCCCCAGTCGCTGTGCATCTTGTACTGCGTGCGGTTCTTGCGGCAGCCGTTGTCGTCCGCGCTCCGGTCGAGGAACGAGCCGCTCGCTTCGCCCGGGCACGCGCTGTTCTCGACCGCGAGGCCGAGGCGCTCACCGAGGATGTCGGAGTAGCCCTTGTAGTTGGAGGCGATGACCTTGCCGTCGACGAGGGGCGCCGTGGGGTCCCACGCGAACGCGATCGAGTCGCCCAGCGCGAGCAGCGACTTTTGCTGGGAGAGATCGGAGGTGGAGGACTCGCCGTCCTCGCCGGTCTGCGCGGCGCAGCCCACCATCGCCATCCCGATCGCCACCGCCCCGAGCCAAGTCCACGCCTTCATGCCGAGGGAATCTGCAACGCACGTGCCCTCACTCGACCGCACATAAACCTACATGATCTCAACGCCGGATCGATCGACGGTGATCCACCCAGGGGTTGCGAGAGCAGCAACATCGATCCACCCACCCTGCGCAATTGCGCAAATACTCGCGCAATGCGCGATTCCTGATCCGCAGGAGGCGGGTGACTACGGATACTCCGCGGCGCAGGCCTTCTTCAGGCGTTCGATGATCGCGGGGTCTGCGGGCTCCTCCGATTCGCCCCGCATGACGACGCCCTTTTTGTAGTCGACGTCGAAGTACGCGAGCTTGTGCATCGCCGGCGGGCTCCCCGAGAACGCGGTGCCCGCGACCTGGATTCCCGGACACTCGGGGGGCGCGCATTCGATGATGGTGCCCATGTCCTTGCGGGTGAAGTCGCGGCCCGACGGGGTCGAGGCCACCGCTGCGTGGGCGAGGCCCCAGCAGCCAGCCGTGTCGAGCTTCGCGAGGCGCTTCTGGTCCGCCGCCACGTCGCTCTCCTCGACCACGCGCGGGTGCCCGTTCTCGATCGCGAAGACGAGCACGCCTCCGATCTGCTTCTCCTTGCCGTCCGTGCTCCACGTCTTCATGAACTGCACCGTCGGGCGCCCCGGCTGCGACCGATCGACGGACAGCGAGCGAATCGACTGCGCATAGCTCGGGGCGGCCTTGAAGGCGGCCTCCTTCTGCTTGATGGCCGCGTCGCGGTCGAGCTGCGCCTCGTAGAGCCGCACCTGCTCGGCGTAGACCTTCCTCAGCGCCGCCGCATCGCGGCGCGCATGCGCATCGTTCCACGCGAGCGTCAGCTCCATGACCTCATCGCGCTGCTTTGCCGCCGCGAGCGCGGAAGGGGAGGGCGGTCCCGCGGACGTGGCGCCCACGGCTTCCGTGCTCGGCGCCGGCTTCGATTTGCACGACGCCAGGGCGAGGAGGATGACGGCGAGCCTCCCCCGCACGGCGCTAGCCGCCTTCGGCCTGGAGCTGGTCGAGGAGCTGCTTCGCCTCCTCCAGTGTCGGATCGTCGTCGATCGCGCGCTTGAGGAGCATCATCGCGCGGCGGGTGTCGCCCTGCTGGCGCGCGATCTCGCCGAGGTGCTGGTAGGCGATGGCCTTCGGCATCGGGGCCGCCACCTTCAGCATCGTGATCTGACGGAGCGCGCGCTGCGCGACCTCGAGGTTGCCGAGCTCGAGCGAGAGGTACGCGAGCTCGCTCGCGACGACGCCGTTCTGCGCGTCCATGTCGAGCGCGGTCGTGAGGTGATTCAGCTCCGTGTTGCGGTCGCCGAACATCTCCGCGATGCGCGCGAGGCGGTGGTAGAGCGCCGAGAGCTCGCGCGCGCGACGGCCCTTGAAGGTGCCGATCGTGCGGAGGAGCAGGTCCTGCGCCTCCTCGAGACGATTCGCCGAGGCGTACGCGTCGGAGAGGAGGGCGGCGCAGTCGAGGTCACCGGGACGGACCGCATGCGCCTCCTCGAGCGCCGGGATCGCGTCGCCGGGGTCGGGGTTGCCGCTGTTCGGGTCGGCCGCCGCTTCGAGGAAGAGCTGACCGGCGCGGACGAGGCCGTTGAAGCGCGTCTCGACGTCGCCGTGAGCCCGTGCGTCTTCCAGCACGAGCTCCGCGAGCTCGCGGAGCGCGCCGATCTGTTCGTAGAGCCACGCGAGGCGCTCGCGGAGGCCGGCGTCTTCGGGCGCCGCCACCCGCGCGCGCTCGAGGCCGCCGCGCGCGTCCGCGAGACGACCCGCCTTCTCGCACGTCTCGAGCAGCTTCAGCGCGGCCTCGACGATGCCGCCGCCCTCTTCGAGGCCGACGAGACGGCGGTACGTCGCGCTCGCCTGATCCCACTTCTCCTCGAGCTCGTCGAGGTAAGCGATCGAGCGGAGCGTCGCCTTGTCCTTGCTATCCTGCTTCAGCAGCTCGGTGAGGACGCTGCGCGCCTCCTCGATGTCGCCGATCTCGAGGCGAAGCCCCGCGATGCGCAGGCGATGCTGGCGCCAGAGCGCGACGTCGCCACGGCCGGCCGCCTGGAGGGCCATCTTGCCGAGGTGATCCGCGAGGTACGCGCGGAGCTCGAGCTTGCCGGCGCCGACCGCCTCCTCGAAGTCTTCGAGGGCGCCTTCCATGTCGTTCAGGCGCGAACGGAGCACGGCTCGACGCGAGATGAGCTCGATCCGGAACGGATCCTCCTCCGTCACCGACTCGAGCGCGGTGCCGAGCTCGTCGACGGCGGGCTTGAGCTCGCCCGACGCGGAGAGCGTGTCGACCATCTCGAGGAGCAGGAGCGGGTCGCTCGTGTCCGCGGCGCGCGCGTCACGGAGGATCTGCGCCGCCTTCTCCGGATCGGAGAGCTGGTCGCTGTAGATGTGCGCCGCCTCGCGGAGGCGAAGGCTCTTCTCCTTCGCGTCCTGGCGGCCGTTCGCGTCGAGCACGAAGAGCTCGGCGAGCTTCGCAAACTCGTTCGTCTCGCGGTAGATCGCCTCGAGCCGCTCTCGGAGCTGAACGCTGCGCGGGGCGCCGCGGAAGCCGGCCTCGAGCGCACGGAGCGCGCCTTCGACGTCGTCGAGCGAACGACGCGTGTCGTGCAGGGTGAGGGCGAGCGTCTCCGCTTCCTCGCCGTGCTCGATCGCGAGGCGGCGCTCCATGACGTCGGAGCGGGCCTCGATGTCCGCGTCCTCGTCGTGCATGCGCTCGAGCGCGACCAGGATCTCGCGCGCGTGCGGATCCCAGTCGAGGGCCGCGTAGTAGACGTCCTTCGCCTGCGAGCGATCGCGCTTCTCGAGGAGCTGGCCGAGGCGGCGCGACAGCGAGCTGACCGCCTCCGCGTCTTGCCGATCCTTCGCCGCCTCGAGCTGCGAGGCGAGGAGGCTCGCGAGGTCCTCCTCGCGTCCGCCCCGCTCGAAGATGCTTCCGAGAAGGATGGCCGCGTCGACGTTCGCCGGATACTCGTCGACGATCTCGCGCAGCTCCGCCGAGGCGTCCTCGTCGGACATCTTCAGCTTCTGCATGCGGATCTTGACCGCCTCGAGCTTCAGCTTCGAGCGCTCCAGCGGGTCGTCCACGAAGTCGACGACGCGTTGCAGGAGGGCGACCAGCTTCGAGAACTCCTCGAGGCGGCGATAGACGTCGAGGAGCATCTCCCAGGCGTCGCGATCCGCGTTCTCCTTCTCGTGAAGCTCCTCGTAGATCGACGCCGCGAGGCGCAGATCGTTCAGCGGACCGGAGGCGAGGCCCGCGACGTCGAAGAGGAAGCGACGCGCCTGCTCCGGCTCTGCCAGCTCCGCCGCTTCGCGCTTCAGCTCGGCGGCCTCGCGCACCCGGCCGGACTCCTCGCAGCGCCAGGCCAGCAGGCCGAGCGCCCACACACGCCCCGCCCGATCCTCGGAGTCGCGCTCGAGATAGCGACGAAGCAGGGACTCGGCGAGCTCCTTGTCTTCGACCTTCTCCGCGAGCTCCACCGCTTCCTTCATCGGCTCGGTGCTCGAGCCCGGGAGCGACCAGCGACGCGTGAGCGCGTCGACGAGCGTCCGCTCGCGACCGTCCGCGCGCGCGAGGCGTTCGTAGATGTCGATGACGCGAACCGCCTGCGGATGTGCCTCGGCCGCCTCCTTGAGGATGCCTTCGGCGCGCTCCTGATCCGGCTCGGACTCCCACGCCTGCTCGAAGGCGTCGCAGCCCGCCTCGACGTCGCCGCTGCGGAAACGAAGCTGCGCGAGGCGATAGAGCGCGTCCGCGGAGGCGCCGCCCGCCTCGGTGTCGAGGTCGACGCGCATGCCGAGGATACGGGCCTGCGCCGCGTCGTCACCGAGGCGCTCGTACACCGCCGCGAGGGTCGAGATGAGCTCGCGATCCTTCGGCCGCGAGGCGATGGCGCGCTCGTAGAGGCCAGCCGCCTCCGTGAGGTCCTTGTGCTCCGTCTCCGCGATGAACGCGAGACGCGCGAAGAGCATGCCCGCGAGGTCCGCTGGCGTACCCGTGTATTCTGCAATCGCGCGGATGCGGCCTTCGTAGTTCAGGAGGCGACGCGTGGAGGCCGCGAGACGGAAGGCGGCCTCGTGCGCCGCTTCGTTCGTCGGCTCGAGGTCGATCGCGCGCAGGATCATCTCGAGCGCCTCGTCCTTGCGGTCGAGGTGCTGGTCGAAGAGGAGCCCGAGCTCGGTACGGAGCGCCGCCTCGTCCTCCGCGCCGCCGCGCTCGAGACGGCTCGAGAGCGCGCGCGCGAGGTTCAGGTGGTCCGCCGCCTTGCGGAGCGAGGCCTCGAGGCGACGGGCCTCGACCTTGTTCTCGGTGGCGAGCTCGAACGCGGACTCGAGGATCTCCTTCGAGCGATCCGCCTCGTCCTGACGGAGCGCGATGCGTGACAGCTCGAACATGACCTCCGAGCGCGTGACCGGAGACTCGTCCGTCGGGTCGGGCGCACGGCGGAGCACGGTGAGGAGCGCGCGGTACGAGCGCTCGGCGCGCTCGAGCTGGCCGTCGTCGCGCGCGAGCTCGGCGAGGGCGAGGAGGATCTCCGCGTTCGCGGGATCGATGCGCGTCGCGGCGTCGAGCTCGACGAGCGCGCGGGCGCGGTCGCCGACCGCGAGGTCGAGGCGGGCGAGGTAGAAGTGGACAGGCGCGCGCTCCTTCGGGCGGCGGCCGCCGAAGGCCTCCACGAGCGTGCGGAGCTGCGTGCGCGCCTCCTCGAAGCGCTGCGCCGCGCCGAGGGCATCGGCGAGCGAGAGCTTCACCGCGTTCTCGTCGGGCGCGAGATCGACCGCCTGCTCGAGGAGCGGGATCGCCTTCTCGGGCTCGTTCATCCGCCGATGGAGCTCCGCCGCTTCGCGCAAGCGGGCGAGGCGAAGCGCCTTGTCGGGCGCGTGATGCGCGCCCTCCGTGAGGAGGAGCGCGAGCGCGGGCCAGTCTTGCGCCGCGCGGTAGGTCTCGGCGAGACGAATGCGAACGGAGTCCGCGTCGGGATCGCGCGCGACCTCCGCCTCGAGCTTCGCGCGCGCCTCGGCCTTGCGGTTCGCGGCGACGAGGGCGTCGGAGAGGCGGAGGTTGACCGCCGCGCGCTCCTTGCCGTCGGTGAGCTCGCGCAGACGATCGAGGAAGCCGGCGGCTTCGTCGAAGGCCTTCGTCTCCGTGGAGAGGCGCGCGAGCGCGTCGTATGCGTTCGTCCGCTCCTCCAGCGAGACGACGCGGCGGAGATGGCCGATCGCGCGAGGCAGATCGGACATCTGCTTCTCCGCTACCTCGGCCGCGCGCTGGAAGAAGTCGGAGGCGATCTTCTTGTCCTCCGCGCGCTCGGCGAGCTCGGCCTGGCTGGCGAGCAAGGTCTCGAGCTCGCTCTTGCGCTCCTCCCGCTGGAGGAACTGCGCGAGCATCTTCACCGTCGCCTCATGGCGACCGGACTCGGAGAGGTTCTCGCGGAGCGCCTCGATCGCCTTGTCGACCGAGCCGAGCTCGTCTTCGAGCGGCGCGACCTCGAGACGGATGTGCAGGCGGCCGCGGAGATCCTTGGCCGAGCCGACGAGGCGCCGCTTCAGATCGAGGAGATCCTGCCGGCGCCCGCCAGTCTCGTAGAGGGCGACGAGGTTCTTGACCGCCTCGTCGTCGTGCGGATCTTCGTCGATGAGGGAGAGGTAGATCGCGATCGCGCGATCCGCCGCGTTGAGCTTCTCGACCGCGGCGCGCGCTGCTTCGTGGCGCAGCGAGCGTGCCTTCTCGGTCTTCCACGGCAGGTGCGCCGTCTCGAGGAGGAGGGCGACGACCTTGTCGTGGTCGGCGTCGTCGCCGTAGATCTTCACGAGCTCGCGGGTCGCCTTGTCGACGTAGTTGTCGGGCGCCTGCGTCGCGTCACCAGCGACGTTCGGCTCGGTGGTGCCGAGCCAGCGCTCCGCAGCGAGCTTGAGGAGGCGGTCGTAGATCGACTTCGCGAGCGCGCGGTCGCCGACCGAGTTGATCGCCGTCTCCGCCGCTTCCGCGAGGAGGTCGAGATCGCCGCCGGTCGACTGCGAGAGGCGGAGGAGCGAGTCGACCAGCGGGCGGCCGCGCGCGCGGCGCTGGAGCTTGGCGAGCTCTGCGAGGAGCGAGGCGTTCGTCGCGTCGTGCGTGAGCGCGCGCGTGTACGCGGACTCCGCCGCGTCGGGATCGCCGCGGCGATCGCGATGCCAGACGGCGATGACCTCCTCGAGATCGCGAGCGAGCGGGGCGGGGAGGCCCGCGCCATCGTGCACGAGCGAGGCGAGCGCGAAGGTGATGGAGTCCCAGCCGGAGCCGATGAGCGCGGCGTCTTCCACTGCGTCGACGAGCGAGCGCTCGAGCACGTTGCGGGCGCGCGTGGCCTCGACCAGGGCGCGGGCGGCCGCGTCCCAGCGCCCGGTCTTGCCGGCGACGCGGATGACGGCGCGCGCGGCGTCGAGCTCGCCGGGGACCTCGTTGTCGACGTGCACGTAGGCGTCGAGCGCGGAGCGTGGCTCCTCGAGCTGGTTCTCGAGGACCTCGCCCATGCGGAAGCGGAGGTTCCGCGCCCAGGTCGTGTCTTCGCGGCCCTCGATGCACTCACGGAGCGTGTCCGCGAGCATGCGCCAGGAGCGCGTCTTCTCCGCGAGGCGGAAGAACTCGGAGACCGTCTTGTCCTTGCTCGGATCGAGGAGGAGGGCGCGCCGCACGAGCGCGAACGCGGCATCGGGCTCGTCCGCGCGCTGCTCGGAGATCTCCGCCGACTCCATGAGGATCGCGACCTGCTCGAGCGCGACCGTCGGCGTGATGCTGCCGTGCGCGAAGTCGGCCGCCGCCATGAGGCGGTGCTCGGTGAGATCGAGGACGAGGCGCCAGTCGTCGGCCGCGACGAACGCGGCGAGGAGCACGCGCACGACCTCGGGACGGAGCTCGACCTTCTTGATGAGCGCGCGGAGGCCCTGGCGGGCGCCCTCGTTGCGCGGGTCCGCCATGAGCGAGCTCTCGTAGCTGACGATCGCGCCGCGGAGCTCGTCGAGCTGCTCGCGCTGCACGTCGCCGAGCTCGCGCAGCGTCTCGGCCTTGTCGGTGGCGTTCGGTGCGCGGTCGGCGGCGCCGGTGAGGTGCTCGGCGAGCTCCGTCCAGCGCTGCATCGCGCGGAGGAGCTGCGTGAGCGCCTTCGTGCCGTCGTCGGAGTGGCCGAAGCGCTCCTCGATGTCGCGCCAGGTGTCGATCGCCTCTTCGCTCGCGTCGAGGTTGTCCGCGAGGATGCGCGCGACGCGCACGCGATCGGCGCGGCGCTGCTCCGTGAAGCGGTCTTCCTTCGCTGCGCGCTTGTTGAGGATGTCGATGAGCGGGCGCCAGCGCTTCGCCTTGTCGAAGAGCGTGACGAGGCCATCGAGCGCCTCCGGATCGCCCGGACGCGTCTCGATGCGGCCCTCCCAGGACCAGATCGCGCGGTCGTCCTCCTCGAGGTCGGTCGCGAGGCGAGCGGCCTCGCCGAGGACGTGCCACTTCACGTCCGGCTCCTGCTCGAGGATGGCGAGGCGCTCGAGGACGTCGAGGCGATCGCCGCGACGATCCGCCTGCGCGAGGAGCGGCTCCACGTGGCGGCAGGCCTCGAGGAGCGACGCGTCCGCGATCGGGGTGATGGCGAGGATGCGGAAGAACAGCTCGATCGCGCGCTCGATGTCGCCGACGTGCTTCGCCGTGACCTCGCCCGCGCTCATGAGGAGCTCGACCTTCAGCGGGTCGTCGTGCGTGTCGTCGGCGGCGGAGACGAGCACCTCGACGAGGCGGTCGTAGCGGTTGATGCGGGCCGCGACGTTACGCAGCTCCTGGCGATGCTGCGCGTTGTCGGGCTCGAGGAGCACGAGGCTCGCATAGTGCTCGAGCGCCTGATCGTCGTTGCCGAGCGAGACGTAGAGGTTCGCGAGCTGCGAGTGGCGGCGGATGCGCTCCTTGGAAGAGCGGACCACCTCGAGCTCGACCTCGAGCACGCGCGCGAGGTTCGCGTCGTCGTTCGACTGGGTGTAACGCTCCTTGAGGAGCGCGGCCGCGCGCTGGCGGACGAGGCCGCGCTTCGGCGGCATCGGGAGGTACGAGTCGCGACGCCCGTCGGGCGGGGGAGGGAGCGACTCCTTGATGTCGGCTGTCTTCGGCGCGCTGGCGAGGATGCGCTCGAGGAGCGTCGTGACGTCGATCGCGGGCGGAGGCGGCGCGAACGAGGCCGACGCCGACACGGGCATGTCCTGCGGGACGAACACGTCCATGCTGGACGTGCCCGCGTTCGAGACGATGTCCTCGACGACGATGAGCGCGCTCGAGGGATCGTTGAGCTCGTCGAGCCAGAGGGCGGCGATGCGCGAGCGCTCGCGCTGCGCTTCGTCCGGCGGAAGCGAGAGCAGGCGGATGCCGCGCAGCGTGATGAGCTCGCGGTGGCAGCCGTGGCGCTCGTAGAGACGCTCGAGCGCGGCGGTGAGGCGAATGTTGCCCGGCTTGAGCTCGAGGAGCTGCTCGAAGTAGCGGATCGCGCGCTGCGCGTGGTTCGCGAAGTCTTTCGCGATCTGGGCCGCCTCCTCGAGGAGCTCGAGGCGACGCTCGCTGTTCTGACTGCTGGCCGCGTTCGCGGCCGCGCGATCGTAGAGGCTGAAGAGATCGTCCCAGCGCTCCTTCGCGTCGAAGATGAGCTTGAGGCGATCGAACGCCCACGTATCCTCGGGGTCGATCTCGAGGAGGCGCTCGAGCACGCGCACGACGCGCTCGCTGTCCTCGTACCACTCCTCGTAGAAGGCGACTGCGCGCTGCCCGAGCTCGATCGCCTCGGCGCGATTGAGGCCGTTCTCGCCGCGGAGCACCGCCTCGTAGGTGTCGGCGAGGGGCTCGGCCTGCGTGATCTGGCGCGCGATGTTCTCCGCGCGATCCCAGAGCGCGGGCTCGCCCGGCAGCGCCTGCACGGCGCGGAGCGCGATCTTGTAGGCGTCCTCGGGGCGATCGAGATCGTGGAGTGTGTCGAGGTAGCGCTCGTAGCGCTCGCGCCTCGGATCTCCGTGCGAGATGAGATGATCGAAGATGGCGAGCTTCTCGGCGGGATCCTCGACCGCGTCGAGCGAGGTCTCGAGGACCTTCGCCGCGCGCTCGCTGACCTCGGCGTTCGTGAGGAGCTTCGCGGCGAGCGCGAGCGCGCCCTGATCCTGCGGCGCCGTCTCGAGCACGGCCGCGATGCGGTCGAGCGCTTCGCCCTCGCGACCGGGGCGATCGGCGAGGATGGTCGCGATCTGCACGTCGAGCGCGTTCTTCGCCTCGCCTTCGGAGGCGGCGTGGCGAGCGGTGAGCGCGCCGAGCGCGCCCTCGATGTCGCCGTGCTTCAGCGAGAGCCGCGAGACGGCGGAGAGCGCCTCGAGATCGTCTGGATCGACCTCGATGACCTTTCGGTAGAGCTCGAGCGCGGTCTGCTCGTGACCGAGCTCGTTCTCCTCGGCGAGCGCCCAGTTGAAGAGGATGCGCGCCTTCGTCTCCGGCGTCGCGTGCTCGACGCGCCAGCCGTGGAGCCAGCGGACGTCACGCGTGCGCTGCTGGCTGCGCGGCATGCCGCGGAGCAGATCTTCGAGGCCGGTCGACGCGTTCTCCTGCGTCTTCTCGTCCTTGCTGCGCTCGAGGACGCTGCGGAAGGCGTTCGACGCGTCGACCCACGTCGCTTCCTTCGTCGCGAGGACGTGCGCCTTCGCGAGCGTGAGCTCGGCCCAGGTGCTGTCGGTCGAGTCGTTGCCGATGGTGGCGAGGGCCTCGCCGATCGCGGTCGCGAAGTCCTCCGTGCGCTCGGCGCGCTCGGCGAGGTCGGCGAGCTCGGCGAGGACCTCGCGGCTCGCGGGGGACAGGGAGAAGGCGCTGCGAGCGGCGTCGAACGCGCGGCTCGGATCGTTGAGCTGATTCGCGAGCGTGCTCGAGAGCCGGCGGAGCAGCGCGACGCGCGCCTCGGTGTCCGCCGCGAGCTCGAGGAGCACGGAGAGGAGGGACGGCACGCGCTCCCACGAGCCGGTGCGCTCGAGGAGCTCGACCAGCTGGGTGGTGGCGGCCTGATCCTTGGGCGTGATCGAGCGGACGCGCTCGAGCATCGTGATGGCGGCGTGGTCGTCGCCCATGCCCTTCGCGATATCTGCGCCCTGCTTCAGCTTTTCGATCGCGACCTTCGGCTCGCCGCTGCGCTCGGCGAGCGCGGCGAGGCGGCCGAGGCACTCGACCTGCTGCTTCGGATCCGCCGACTCACGGACGCGCCGCTCGAGGACGGCCTTGAGGAGGACGTTGTCGCCGAGCTTGGTGGCGATGTCCTCGACGAGGTCGAGCTCCGCGTCGGAGAGCTGGTCGTCGTTGAGGAGCGCGAGCGCGTGCACCGCGCCGCGGAGGCCCTGGCCGTGTGCGGTCGCGATCTGCGCGAGCTGAGAGCGCGTGGAGCGGATCTCCTCCGCGCCGCTCGCGACGCCGAGGTAGTCCTCGAGGCGATCGCAGAGGTCGTCCCAGGCCTCGGTCTCGGTGTAGAGCTCGACGAGCGCGCCGTGGGCCGCACGATCGGTCTGGTCGTCGGTGAGCGCCTGCCGGTACGCGGCGATGGCGGCCTTCGGGTCCATGAGCTCGTAGCGCTCGATGGTGCCGATGCTGTGCAAGAGCTGGCGGCGGCGCGCGGGCTCGGCGCCGCGCTCGAGCGCCGCGCGATAGAGCGCGACGCGCTCCTCGGGGTTTCCCTGCTCCTGGAGGAGCTGATCGACGCGCGCGACGAGCTCGGGCGACGAGGGCTCGAACGCGAGCGCGCGGCGGTACGCGGCGAGCGCGGCGGCGACGTCGCCCGCGTTGGCGGACTCCTCGCCGGCGCGCATGGCGAGGCCCATGAGCTCCTGCGAGTCGATCTCCTTCTCGCCGAGCGCCTTGATGAGCAGCGCCGCGCGGCGCTTCGGATCGAGGCTCGCCCCGTACTTCTCGAACTTCTCGAGCCACGGCGCGATCGGCTCGGCGCTCTCGACCGCCTCGCCCAGGGCGCGGGAGACGATCTCGACCGCCTTCTCCTCGCTGACCGTCTCTGCGACGCGCGCCGCCTCTTCGAAGGCGGCGAGGCGGTCCTGCACGATCGGCGACGACGCGGCGCGGATCTCGAGGACGCGGAGGAGGCCCTGGCCGTTCTGTTCACCACGGTAGATCGGCTCGAGCACGCCTGCGGCGGCGAGGCGATGTTCGGCGCCGAGGAGGAGCTTCTCGAGGGTCGAGCGCGAGGTCTTCTCCGACGCGTCGAGGTCGAGCGCCTTCTTGAAGGCCTCGATCGCGAGATCCGTCTCGCGTGTACGTTGCAAGTACACGTTGCCGAGGCGCGCGAGGATCTCGGGCTGCTCGTCTTCTCCGGCGAGCTCGGCGTCCTTCGTGAGCGCCTCCGCGAGCTCCGGCCACTTGCGCTCGGACTCGAGGAGCGGGAGGTAGTGCGCGTACGCATCGCGCGCCGCGCCGAAGCGCATGATGAGCGCTCGCCACGACTCGACCGCGGCGGCAGGATCACCGGCCTGTGAGGTGCGGACCTCGGCGGCGTGGAAGGCGAGGGCGCGTGCCTCCGCCTCGTCTTCCGTGTCCTTCGCGCGCTCCTCGAGCACGAACGCGAGGTCGCCCCACTGCTTCCGCTCCTCGTAGAGCGGCTCGAGCGCGGCGAGGGCTCGCTGCCGCGCGGGCGAGTTCACGAGCCTCCGCCACGCCGCGATCGCGCGCTCGATGTCGTGGAGCTCGTTCCCGCAGATCTCGGCGATCCGCTCGTTCGCGGCCTGCTTCTCGTCTTCGTTCGACGAGAGCTCGCCGATCTTGCCGAGGACCTCGACGAGGTTCTTCACGTCGCCTTCGCCTGCGTAGACGGTGGCGAGCGCGCGCGCCGCGGTGAGGACGGCGACGGGATCGGCGGACGGCGCGGCGAGCACGCCCGCGAGGGTCGTGCGGGCGCGCTTCATGTCGCCGCCCTTCAGGAGGAGATCGCCCATCTCCGCGGTGATGCGCGAGCGGACGCCGGCGTCCTTCGCGACGGTGGAGACGCGCGCGAACGTGCGCGCGACCTCGAGCGGGCCCTTGATCGCGGAGCCGAGCTGCACGTATCGCTGGCGGAGCTCGTCGTCGGCGGGGTCGATGCCGAGCGCCTGCTCGAACGCCTCGAAGGCGCCCTGCGTGTCGCCGAGCTCGTCTTGCTTGAGGATGCCGATGCGGCGGAGCACGTCGCGACGGCGGGGGCCGCGCGTGTGCTCGAGCTCGATGCCGAGGTACTTCGTGCGCTCTTCGGTGGACGTCGCGCCCGCCACGAGCGCGGCCGCGGCGCGGGCCGCGAGGCCCTTCGACTCGAGGAGACGCGTCGCGACACGACGGGCCTCCGCGTTCTCGGGATCCTTCTCGAGGAGCGCCTCGACGTGGGGCATCGCGCGCTCCGGCTCCTTGAGCTGGCTCGCGAAGACCTCGATGAGCTTGGAGCGAATGCGATTCTGCTCGTCCTGGGCGGGCGCGGGCTCGGTGCCGAGCGCTTGCTCGAGCATGCGCGCGACGTCGCGGAAGCGGTTCGCCTTGATGAAGCGCTGCTCGAGCGCGTTGCGAAGCTCCTCGTCGGCGGGCTCGAGGCGCACGAGCGACTGGAACGTCTCGATCGACTTGTCGTCGAGCCCCGCGCGCTCGAAGAGGATGGCCGCCCGGCGGAGCAGCTCGAGCTGCTCGGCGCGCGGGCGATGCTGCGCGGTCTGGATGGAGAGCTCGGCGAGGCGCTTGTGGTCCTGCGCACGCTCGAGGAGCGCGTCGAGCCGCTCGAAGGCGCCGACGTGACCCGCGAACGCAGCGAGGGCCTTCTCGAGATAGGTCGAGGCGCCGACCTCGTCGCCGAGCTGGTCGGCGAAGAACGTGGCCGCACGATAGAGGACCTCGGCCTGGACCTGCGGGAGGAAGGTCTTCAGCTTCCGACCCGCGGCGGCCGACTCGTAGGCGAAGGCGAGCTGGGAGGCACGGTCGTGCTTCACCGCGGCCTCGTGCAGCTCTTTCCACAGCTCCGCGTCGAGCGCGTTCTTGGAAAGCGCCGACATCATCTGGTCGAGCACCTCCTCTTCGTTCTCGAGGCTCGTCTCGAACGACGGGATACTTGCGCGTGACTGTCGGCCGGTCGCCATGGCGTGTTTTTGGCCCCAAACCTCGGGGGACAGGTGAGGTCCGAGCGTACAAGAATCGAATAAGGAAAGGACAATCCTCAACGTCGGGGGCTCTGCCGTTCTCAACGTCGGGGGCTCTTCCCCCGACACCCCCGCCCCAAGCAGGGCCCTCGCGCTGCGCGCTCGGGTGCTTCGCACCGCTTTCGCGGCCCCACTTGGGGCCCCTTTCGCCCGGCTGGTCTTCGACTCGTTTTCGGGTGCTTATCGAAGTGGCTCGGGGGGCGTCGCGCTTCGCTGGGCTGCCCGCCTGCTGGCTCGCGCTTCGCCTGGCTCGGGCTTCTCAACGTCAGGGGCTTCGCCCCCGACACCCCCACCCCGGAGCAGGGCCCTCGCGCTGCGCGCTCGGGTGCTTCGCACCGCTTTCGCGGCCCCACTCCGGGGCCCCTCCCTGCGCGGGCTTATAGGGGCGCCGCATCGGCTCGCGTATCCCCACCGGGATACTCCTGCGCGCGAGCCAGCCGCCTCTCGCAGCCTTCCGTCCCAAGACTCACGCCAGCAGCAGCGGCCCTCTCGCAGCCCTCCAGCCCCAAGACTCACGTCAGCCGCGGCCCTCTCGCAGCCTCCTTGACGTCGGCGAGCGGCCACCCTAACACGCCCACGTTTTGCAGAAGCCGTTCGCGCTCGAGGAAACCCGGTCGACAGCCCCGGTGGCTGGGATTGCCGTTCGTGATCTGATCACGCTCGCAAAACCGCGCATCACCATCATGGTGATGGTGACGGCTGCCGGCGGTCTCTTCCTCGCGAATCGCGCGGGACGCCTCGACGAGCACGGGATGGCGTCGTCGACCGTCTTCTGGGCGCTCCTCGGCCTGGCGCTCATCGTCTCGGGCGCGAACGCGCTCAACATGTACATCGAGCGCGACATCGATCGTCACATGGACCGGACGAAGAACCGCCCGCTCCCGACGGGACGGCTCCAGCCGCGCGTCGCGCTCTGGTTCGGCGTCATCACGTCCGTGGTCGCGGTGCCGATCCTCGCCATCGGTACGAACGCGCTCACCGCGCTCCTCGCCCTCATCGCGAACCTCCTCTACGTCCTCGCGTACACGCCGCTGAAGCAGCATTCGCAGTACTCGCTTCACGTCGGCGCCATCCCGGGCGCGATCCCGCCGCTCCTCGGCTGGACGGCCGGCACTGGCCGCATCGATGCCGCGGGCATCATTCTCTTCGCGGTGCTCTTCCTCTGGCAGATCCCGCACTTTGCCGCCATCACGCTCTTCCGCAAGGCGGACTACGCGCGGGCGGGCCTCGTCGTGATGCCCAACGTCGTCGGCGAGCTCGCCGCGCGCCACACCATCATCCGCTGGATCTTCGCCCTCGTCGCCGCGAGCCTCCTCATCGTGCCGCTCGGGCTCGCGGGTCGCGGTTACCTCTTTGCGGCCACCGTCCTCGGTGCCGTCTTCTTCATCTGGGGCTGCTATGGCCTCCGCGCGGGCACCGGGAAAAAGTGGGCGAGGTCCCTCTTCGGGATCTCCATGCTCTACCTGATGCTCCTCTTCGCGGCCCTGGGCATCGATCCCTGATCCCGAGCGACGCTCAGAGGCAGCTCGTCCCGCCGAAGCCGTTGTCTTTGCACGTGAGGTTGACGCAACACGAGTCGCCCAGGTTCTGGAAACACGGCGTGAACTTGGGAATGCAGATCGCCTTGCACTCGCCCTTGTTGGTGCAGCTGTCGTGGTCGTCGTCGTCCTTCGGGCACTCCTCCTTCGACGCGCAGTGAGCTGGCACCGGAGGCTTGGTCGGCGCCGAGTCGACCCCTGCCTCTGCGGCGCCCGAGGTGCCCGAGGAAGAGGTCGCCGCTCCCGAGGTCGACGTTTGGCCGCCGCTCGATGACGACGGGCGGCCCTTGCTCGCTTCATCGTCATCGTCTCCGGCAGGCACCGCGCCGTTCGTCTCTCCTTCGCGGTCGACGTGATCGAGGTCGGCGAGGACCGCGCACGCGCCCATGAGCAAGGCCGCGATAACGACGAGGCCCCGACGCATGAAAGGAAGGATACGCCCTTCAGGCGGCCGCGATGAAGCGCTCATCGAGCGCGTCGAGCAATGCACGCGCGGTGGGCGCATCGGGCATTCCGGCGCGTGTGCGCAGATCGGGGTGCACGTCGGCTTCGAGCTCGCGGCGGAGATCCCGGATGGCGCGCCGCCGCGCGTCGTTCACGAGCTCTCGCTCGTCGGCCGTGAGCTGCGGCTCGAGCCAGGCCGCGACGTCCCAGGCGAGCCCCGCGTGCCTGGTCTCGTCCTCCGCGATCACCTGCATCATGCAGCGAATCGTGGCGTCCTGCGCGTCCGTCGCCTGTCGGTGCGCGACGAGCGCGCCGTAGGTCTCGCGCACGCACCCCTCGGTCGCGTTCTCGAGCGCGATCGCGAGCTTCGAGCGCTCGGGGAGCTCCGCGACGCGGGCGACGGCGGGCTGGCCGCCGAAGCGCTGCGCGATCCTCGCCGTCATCCGGGCATGGCGCACCTCGTCCTCACGGCTCGCGTGGGCAGCGTCGACGAGGTCCGCGGGCGCGCCGAGGCCGATGAGCTCGCCCGCGAGGCGCTCGAACGAGAACACGCTCGCCGCTTCGAGATGCGCCGCCTCGGCGAAGAAGCGGCCGACCGGATCGGCGCAGTCCGCGGACTCGTGCACGGCGAGGCCTTCGGGGCGGCGGCCGATCGCGCAATTGCCGTCACCGACCTTGAACACGGTCTCGCTCTTCAGCGTGACGGCGCCGTCGGGAGTGATGGTGTAGATGCGCTCGAGCTCGCTCGTACCGGCGCCGCAGGCGAGGCCCGAGTGGACCTTGATGTCGTAGCCGGTGGCGGTCTTCCGCGCGTTGTTGGCGTCGCAGAGGAAGAAGTTGTCGCCCTTGGCGGCCACGAGGAGCGCGGCGTCCTTCTCGTTGTCGATGGGCGCCACGACCGCGGTCAGACCGGCCGGGTCCTTGATGGCGGCGATCGCGTCGCCCTTCGTCGTCACGGCGTAACGGTGCATCGGGAGCTGCCCGCCTCCGCCGATCGGCCAGCCGTCGGACTCGAACGCCTTGAGTTCGTCGAGGCACTTGGTCTTGTTCGTGGCGGTCGCGCACGGCTCACCCGTGACGCCCCGAGACGTGAACGGGGGTGGCTCGACGCCCGAGGTGTCGACCTGATCGCGGAGCTCGAGCGAGTCGGCGTTCGAGATCGTGACGCCGGCGAGGAACTCGTAGCCAGCGCCGGGCGTGCACACGTTCGTGGCGAATGTCTCGACCGTCCCGCTCGAGGAGCTCGTCCCGCCGCTCGAGGAGCCGGACGTGCCACCAGAGGACGTCCCGCCCGACGTGCCGCTGCCGGAGGTGCTGCCCGAGCTCGTCCCGCCATTGTCGACGGGCTCGGTGCTGCCCCCGCAGGCCGCGATCATGGAAGCGAGGGCCGGCAAGAGCGCACGAAGGCGAAGGTGATGGCGCATGAATTCTCCTCGAGCGATGAACGATGAACGATGGCGGTGAGCGCGGTCAAGCGACCGCGAGGAAGCGCTGGTCGAGCGCGTCGAGCATGGCGAGCGCGGTGCGCGCGTCGGGCATTCCGGCGCGCGCGCGGAGCTCCGAGCCCGCGTCGACCTCGAGCTCGCGGCGGAGCTCGGCGAGGGCGCGCCGCCGCGCGTCGTTCACGAGCTCTCGCTCGTCGGCCGTGAGCTGCGGCTCGAGCCAGGCCGCGACGTCCCAGGCGAGCGCCGCGTGCCTGGTCTCGTCCTCCGCGATCACCTGCATCATGCAGCGAATCGACTCGTCGCGAGCGCTGGCCGCCTGCCGATGCGCGACGAGCGCGCCCCATGTCTCGCGGACGCAGCCTTCCGTCGCATTCTCGAGCGCGATGGCGAGCTTCGATCGCGCGGGGAGCTCTGCGACCTGCGGCTCGAGGGGCACGCCACCGAACCGTCGCGCCATCTTCGACGTCATGCGCGTGTGGCGGACCTCGTCCTCGCGGCTTGCATACGCCGCCTCGACGAGCTCGTCGGGCGCGCCGAGATCGAGGAGCTCGCCTGCGAGCCGCTCGAAGGCATAGATGCTCGCCGCTTCGAGATGCGCCGCCTCCGCGAAGAATCGGCCGACCGGGTCGGCGCAGTCGCCCGAGCGCTGCGCGACGAGGCCTCCGGGCCGGCGACCGGCGACGCAGCCGGGGTCGCCCTCCCTGAACAGCGTCTCGCTCTTCAGCGTGACAGCGCCTCCTGTAGTCACCGAGTACACGCGATCGGTCTCCTTGGTGCCGGCGCCGCAGGACGTGCCCCAGCGCACCTTGATGTCGAAGCCCGTCGCGGTCTTCACCGCATTGTTGCCGTCGCACGCGACGTACACGTCGCCCTTCGCGGTCACGAGGAGGGCCGCGTCCTTCGCGTTGTCGATCGGGAGGAGGGCCGAGGCGAGCGCGGCGGGGGTGTCGAGCGCGGCGATCACGTCTTTCTTCGTCGTGACGCCGTACCGATGCATCGCCGGGACGAGCCCGCCGTGGCTTGGCTCGAGCGGGAACCCGGGTGACCGGAAGGCCGCGAGGTCCGCCTCGCACTTCGCCTTGGCGCCAGCGGTGGCGCAGGGGGTCCCCACGACGCCCCGCGACGTGAAGGGAGCCGAGAGATCGCCGTCGAGTTGATCCCGGATCTCGAGAGAGTCGACCGAGTCGGCAAGCGTGAGCCCGACCATCATCTCGTAGCCCGCGGTGGGGCTGCAGAGGTTCGCGTCGAACACCTCCACCGTGCCGCTCGACGACGAGCTCGAGCCTCCGGAGGAGCTCGCGCCCCCCGACGAGGAGCTCGCGGCCGATCCGGAAGTGGATCCAGAGGAGGAGCCGCCCGACGAGCCACCCGACGAGCTCGACGTCCCCGCGTTGCCAACGGGCTCGGTGCTGCCACCGCACGCGGCGGCCATCGAGGCCAGGGCAGGCAGAATCGCGCGAAGTCGAAGGTCGTGGCGCATGATCGCTCCTCGAAGGCGAGCCTCAAGCACCACACGTGCCGCGACAAATGCGCTGTAATTTCAGGATGTAGCACCATCTGCCACGGCGCCGGCGCCGTCCATCTGTGCCACTCCGCTGGCACATGTGGGTCACGGCCTTCGGTTGACGGCACCAAGGCGGCAGCCCTACGTACGCACCGTGCGAATCGCAGCGCTGGCTCTTGCGACATGGGTCGCGACGACGAGCGCAGCCTGCTCGCACGACGACAAGGACCCGATCCCGAACGTGCGGCTCGGCATGGCGCCGCGCGACGTGCGCGACCGCTTCCATCCGTCGGAGAGCGATCCGGGCGCGTGGCAGACCGCGCTCGGCGCTGGGGACGACACCGTGCTCGAGTGGACAGCGCGTGATCCGAAGACGCCCATGCGCGAGGCGCGCTTCGAGTTCCACCTCGGCATGCTCGTCGCCATCCGCGCGAAGACGACGGACAAGCTGGGACGCGAGGAGATCTCGACGACGCCGAAGACGGTCACCGTGAAGGCGCCCAAGGAGGGCGGCGGCACGATCACCGTGCTCGCGCGCGACTGTCCCACGCACAAGGACGAAGCGGAAGGCTACGCGACGAAGGCGCGCTGAGCCGAGCAGGGCCGCGTGCAGGAAGGCCATGCGTGAACGAAACCGCTCGAAAGCGCATCGCGCATATTTTTCGCGAGGTGTTTCGACGACGAAAGCCCGCAAATCGTGGCCTCGCGTGCCCGGCAAACTTTGCGCGTTCTTTCGCGAAAACAGGGGCTTGTAGCCGCTCGTCCCTCTCCTCTATAAAGCGCCCCGCCGTACCCAGGTATTACGAGGGCTTTTTGTCGCGCGACAACGCGTGCCGGGAACCCTCAACCCGCGAGACTCGCGCATGCAGATCTTTCCTCGGTCGCTCAACAAGCTCCCGCTGATTCTCGGCGGTGTCGGCTCGGTCTTGCCGGCCGTGCTCGTCGGAGCGGTTTGGTATTACGCCACGCCCAAGAACTTCCAGGTCGGCTATGAACCGACCCAGCCGGTTCCCTATTCCCATCGGCTCCACGCGGGCCAGATGGGCATGGACTGCCGCTACTGCCACGCCAACGTGGAAGTCGCGGCGAAGGCCATGATCCCGCCGACGCAAGTCTGCATGGGGTGCCACGCCATGGTGAAGACCGACAGCGCACGCCTTGCGCCGGTCCGCGCCAGCTGGGAATCCGGCAAGTCGGTCGAGTGGGTCCACGTCAACAAGCTGCCGGACCACGCGTACTTCGACCACAGCGCCCACCTCGCTGCCGGCGTTGGATGCATCACGTGCCATGGTCGGGTCGACCAGATGGAAGTGGTCCGCGCCGAGACGCCGCTCAGCATGGGCTGGTGCCTCGAGTGTCACCGCGACCCGACGCCGAATCTTCGGCCGAAGGATCAAATCACCAACATGGAATGGAAGCCGGAGATGGCGCCCGCGGGCTGGCAACCGCCCGCAGTTCATCCGCCGCAGCACTGCTCGGGGTGTCACCGATGAGCCGCCGCGAACCGTTTGAGTTCAAGACGCCGGAAGACGGCGCGAAGGTTTTCTGGAAGTCCCTCGAGGACAAGCGGAACCCGGCTGGGGCGCAGAAGCGCGCCGAGTCCGAGTTCCCGCTGGGCCTCGAAGAGGCCAAGAACCTGATCAAGCTGGGCCGTAAGAAGCCCACGACCGACGTGGTCAGCGAGTCCCCCTCGCTCAGCCGCCGCGGCTTCATGTTCTTCGCCGGCGCCAGCGCCGCGCTCGCGGCCGAGGGCTGCGCGCGCCGCCCCGTCGAGAAGATCCTCCCCTACGCGAAGGCCCCCGAGCACGTCCTCCCCGGCGTCTCGAGCTACTACGCGACCGTCACGCAGTCGCGCGGCGACGCGATCGGCCTCCTCGTCGAGAGCCACGAGGGCAAGCCGACCAAGGTCGAGGGCAACCCGCAACATCCGTCGAGCCGCGGCGCGACGGACCTCTGGGCCCAGGGCGCGATCTACGACCTCTACGATCCCGATCGTGCGACGACCCCGATGAAGGGCCAGCGCCAGGGCTCGAACGGCTTCGGCAATCACACGCCGGCGACGTGGAACGACTTCGATCAGGCCTTCGCGGACATCCTTCGCACCGCCGGCTCCGACAGCGGCTCGCGCCTCCGCATCCTCTACGAGCCCTCGGCCTCGCCGACGCTGCTCCGTATGAAGAGCGAGGTCGCGAAGAAGTACCCGAACGCGAAGATGATCCCGTGGACCGCCGCGCACGACGGCAACGCGAACGAGGGCGCCAAGCTTGCGTTCGGTCAGATCGTGAAGACGGTCCCGAGCCTCGAGAACGCGAAGGTCATCGTCTCGCTCGACTCCGACTTCCTCGGCACCGAGCCTGGCTCCACGCGCCACACGCGCGGCTTCGCCAACGGTCGCAAGCTCCGCAACGGGCCGTCCGACACGATGAACCGCCTCTACGTCGTCGAGCCTTCGTTCACGACGACGGGCATGAACGCGGATCACCGCCTCCGCCTCCCGGCGCAGAACGTCGAGGGCTACCTCGTCGCTCTCGCACGCGAGCTCGCCACCACGCACAAGCTCGAGCTCGGCGGCATCGCCGCGTCACTCACCCTCAAGGCCGAGGGCGTCCCGGAGAAGTGGATCAAGGAAGTGGCGAAGGAGCTCGCGGCCAATCGCGCCGCCAGCCTCATCGTCGTCGGTTCGCGCCAGCCAGCGCGGGTCCACGCTCTCGCGCACGCCGTCAACGGCGCGCTCGGCAACGCAGGGCACACCGTCAACTACTTCCCCGTCGGCGACCCGCTCGAGCAGGATCCGACGTTCGCGATCAAGAGCCTCGCGGACGACATCGGCAAGAACGCGGTCAGCACGCTGATCATCCTCGGCGGCAACCCCGCGTACGACGCCCCCGCGGACCTCAAGTTCTCCGAGCGCCTGAAGTCGGTCGCGACGACGATTCACGTCTCCACGCACGTCAACGAGACGAGCGAGGCGTGCATGTGGTTCGTCCCGCGCGCGCACGAGCTCGAGACCTGGGGCGATGCGGCGGCGGTCGACGGCACCATCTCGATCCAGCAGCCGCTCATCGCGCCGCTCTTCGGCGGCCGTAGCGACATCGAGATCCTCGCCCGCGTGTCGGGTCAGCAGGGCCCGAAGGGCTACGACCTCGTCCAGCAGACGTTCAAGGGCTCGGTCCCGCCGGGCGCCTTCGTGACGACGGCCTGGAACAACGCGCTCAAGGTCGGCGTCGCCGGTCCGAGCGCGCGCCCCCTCGCCACCGCCGACGTTCGCCAGACGGAGGTCGCCTCTGCGGTCGCCGGCGCCAAGGCGCCCGCGGCGCTCGGCTCGGCCTCGCTCGAGGTCACCTTCGCGCCGTGCCCGAAGCTCCTCGACGGTCGCTATGCGAACAACCCGCTCCTCCTCGAGCTCCCGGATCCCGTCACGAAGGTGACCTGGGACAACGTCGCGCTCGTCTCGATCGAGACGGCGAAGGCGCTCGGCGCGGAGACCGGCACCACGGTGCGGCTCGAGAAGGCCGGTGTCGGCGCGATCGACATCGCGCTCTTCGTCACGCCGGGCCAGGCCGACAACTCCATCGCGGTCGTACTTGGCTGGGGTCGCCAGAAGGCGGGCCGCTACGGCAACAAGCACGGCTTCGACGTCTACCCGCTCCGCGCCAGCGACAGCATGGGCTGGTCCTCGGGCGTCAAGGCGACGGTGCTCGGCGCTGGCGAGCTCGACGCGCTCCGGCCGAAGCTCCGCAAGGTCGGCATGGCCGGCGGCGACAGCCTGATGCCCGCGCAGGTCCGTCCGGATGATCCGTTCGAGGTCGGGACGAACAAGTACAAGATCTCGCAGACGCAAGAGCACGACACGATGGAAGGCCGCCCGGTCGCCATCGACGCGACGCTCGAGCAGTACCGGAAGAACCCGCAGTTCGTTCAGTTCCCGGACGAGGAGCGCAAGGATCGCGACCAGCACGGTCAGGTCATCAACGTGCGCAACTCCGGCTCGCCGGATCCGCACGTGCCGCCGCTCTGGGGCGACTGGAAGGAAGAGTCGTTCTTCAAGAACAACCACCGCTGGGGCATGGCGGTCGATCTGACGAGCTGCACCGGCTGCAACGCCTGCGTCATCGCCTGCCAGGTCGAGAACAACGTCCCGGCCGTCGGCAAGGAGCAGATCTGGCGCGGCCGCGAGATGTACTGGCTCCGCATCGATCGCTACTTCGTCGGTATCGACGAGAACGATCCGCAGATCGTCTTCCAGCCCGTGGCCTGCGTGCAGTGCGAAGAGGCTCCGTGCGAGAACGTCTGCCCGGTCAACGCGACCGAGCACTCGCCCGAAGGCCTCAACGACATGGCCTACAACCGTTGCATCGGAACGCGCTACTGCGCGAACAACTGCCCGTACAAGGTCCGGCGCTTCAACTTCCTCAACTACCACACGAGCGGTGGTTGGTACGACGACGTGCCCGAGATCGAGAAGATGCACTACAACCCCAACGTCACGGTCCGTATGCGTGGCGTCATGGAGAAGTGCTCGTACTGCGTGCAGCGCATCCAGGAAGCCAAGATCAAGAGCAAGCGGACGGGCAAGCCGATCAAGGACGGCGACGTCGTCACCGCCTGCCAGCAGGCCTGCGCGGCGGAGTGCATCGTCTTCGGCGACCTCGACGATCCGACCAGCAAGGTCGCGAAGTGGCGCGCCAAGGACCGCAACTACCGCCTCCTCTCCGAGCTCGGCACGCGGCCCCGCACCACCTACCTCGGAAAGATTCGTAACCCGAACCCCGCCATGGAGAAGGCCTGATGTCTTCCGCCAATCTCCCGATCAAGGCGCTCGGCGAGACGCCGCTCACCGCTGACGGCGTCACCTTCAAGTCGATCAGCGAGACCGTCTGCCGCGTCACCGAGAACAAGGCGCCGCGCGGCTGGTGGATCGCGTTCCTCCTCGCGTTCTCGTTCACCGGCGTCATGTCGGTGGCCATCGGCTACCTGTTCTTCACGGGCGTCGGCGTCTGGGGCAACAACGCTCCGGTCTACTGGGCCTGGGACATCACGAACTTCGTCTGGTGGATCGGTATCGGCCACGCCGGCACGCTCATCTCCGCCGTCCTCTTCCTCTTCCGCCAGAAGTGGCGCACGGCGATCAACCGCTTCTCCGAAGCGATGACGATCTTCGCCGTCATCTGCGCGCTCATCTTCCCCGGTATCCACGTCGGACGCGCCTGGTACGCGTACTACATGTTCCCGGTGCCGAACGAGATGGCGCTGTGGCCGAACTTCAAGTCGCCCCTCATCTGGGACGTCTTCGCCGTCTCGACCTACTTCACGGTCTCGACGCTCTTCTGGTTCGTCGGTCTCGTGCCGGACTTCGCGACCCTCCGCGACCGCACGAACAACAAGTACCGCCGCATCGTGTACGGCGCGCTCGCCCTCGGCTGGCGCGGCGCGAACCGCCACTGGCAGAACTACGAGCGCGCCTACCTCATCCTCGCCGCGCTCTCGACGCCGCTGGTTCTCTCCGTTCACTCGGTCGTTAGCTTCGACTTCGCGACGTCGCTCATGCCGGGCTGGCACACGACGATCTTCCCGCCGTACTTCGTCGCGGGCGCGGTCTTCTCGGGCTTCGGCATGGTCATGACGCTCATGCTGCTGACCCGCGCGGTCTACGGCATGCGCAGCCTCGTGCTGATGAAGCACCTCGAGCTGATGAACAAGATCATGCTCGTGACCGGGTCGCTCGTTGGCTACGCGTACGCGATGGAGTTCTTCATCGCCTGGTACGGCGCCAACGAATACGAAGGCTTCGTCTTCAAGAACCGCGCGTTCGGCCCGTACGCCTGGGCGTACTGGACGATGATCTCCTGCAACGTCCTCTCGCCGCAGGTCTTCTGGTTCAAGAAGCTCCGCACGAGCATCCCGGTCATGTTCGTCGTGTCGATCCTCATCAACATCGGCATGTGGTTCGAGCGCTTCGTCATCATCGTGACGTCGCTCCACCGTGACTTCCTCCCGTCGAGCTGGGGTTACTTCCGCCCGACGATGGTCGACATCTGCACGTACCTGGGAACGCTCGGCCTCTTCTTCACCGCCTTCCTCCTCTTCATCCGCTGGGTCCCGATGATCGCGATCGCAGAGGTCAAGGGCGTCATGCCCGAGGCCGATCCGCATCACGAGCCACACGGCGACCACGAGCACGGCGCCTCGCACGAGCCCGCCGCTGCGGAGGCCGAATAATGGCTGACGTAAAAGATACCGACGAGACGCCGGCGCTCTTGCTGGCGGAGTTCGACACGGCCGGAAAGGTCCTTCACGCCGCCGAGAAGCTGCGTGATGCAGGATACACGCAGTTCGACACCCACTCGCCGTTCCCCATCCACGGGATGGACGCGGCCATGGGCCTCAAGGACTCGAAGCTCGGTCTGATCGTCTTTCCGATCGGTCTGACCGGCACGACCCTCGCCTGGCTCATGATGTGGTGGATGAACGGGATCGACTACCCGCTCGTCATCGGCGGCAAGCCTGGGTACTCGCTGCCCTCGCAGATCCCGATCATGTTCGAGCTGACGATCCTCCTGTCGGCGTTCGCGACCGTGTTCGGCATGTTCCACCTGAACCGCCTCCCGAGGCACCACCACCCGATCTTCAACTCGGACCGCTTCCGCGGGTTCTCCGACGACAAGTTCTTCGTCTCGGTCGAGTCGACCGACCCGAAGTGGTCCCTCGAGAAGACCAAGGCTCTCCTCGAGAGCGCCCACGCCGAGCACGTCGAGCTCGTCTACGACGACGACGAGGGCGGCGCGGACTTCGAGCCCACCGAAGAGGGGGCGCACTGACATGAAGAAGATTCTTCTCTCCGCGGTCGCGCTGTCCGCCTTGGCGGCGTGCCGAGGCCAGACCTCGCACGACCAGCCGATCGTCGGTATCCGCAACATGTACGACCAGCCGAAGTACGACGTCCAGGAGGCGTCGGAGTTCGAAGGGTTCGCCGATCACCGCACGATGCGCCCGCTCCCGGAAGGGGTCGTCGCGGCGGATCAGGAAGTGAATCCGGAGCTCGCCAACGGCCGCCTCGAGGACGACAGCGCGTACGTCATGACGATCCCGCCGGCGATCATTCAGCGCCTCGGCGGCTCGGAGTCGATGCTCGCGCGCGGCAAGCAGCGCTACGGCATCTACTGCGCGCCGTGCCACGACAACACGGGCAGCGGCGAGGGCCTCGTGAAGCGCCGCGCGGTCGCGGGCGGCGCCGCCGCCTTCGCCCCGCCGACGTTCCACCAGGATCGCCTCCGCCACGCGCCGGACGGCCAGATCTTCGCGACGATCTCGAACGGCAAGAGCAACATGCCGCCGTACGCGTTCCAGATCAAAGTCGAGGATCGCTGGGCGATCGTCTCGTACGTCCGAGCCCTCCAGCTCGCGAGCCCGAAGATGGCCGTCGCCGCGCCCGCGCCGACGACGATCCCGGGCGCCACCGCCACGCCGCCCCCGGGCGGCTCGGTCCCGACGCCGTCGGGCAGCAACGCGCCGCCCGCCACGAGCGGCTCCGCGGCTCCCGCCACCTCCGGCAGCGCCGCGAAGCCTGCCACCTCGGCCCATCAGGAGAAGAAGCCGTGAGCGCTCACAAAGCAGAGACGGTCGACCCGAAGAACTGGACGCTCAACGGCTCCTCGTGGGCCAAGGCGTGGCAGATCTTCCTCGGCATCGGCGTCCTCGGATGCGTCGGCGCCGGCGTCGGTTTCATGGGAGACCAGCGCCGCTTCGCCTTCTCGTGGCTCTTCGCCTTCGTGACCATCCTCACGATCACCCTCGGCGCGCTCTTCTTCGTGATCATCCAGCGCCTCGTCAGCGCGCACTGGAGCGTCACGGTGCGCCGCACGGCGGAGAACCTGAGCCTCGGCGTCATCCCGCTCGCGGTCCTCTTCGTCCCCGTCCTCGTGTGCATGCCGCACCTCTTCCCGTGGCTCGGTGAGCATCACGAAGGCGGCGCGGCTCCGGCCGAGCACGGCAAGGTCGAGCTCGGCCTGATCAAGGAGGCGCACGCGCAGCCGCATGCGGCCCCCGGCCCGCACGGCGAGCCGCAGACGGAAGGCGCTCCGGCCGACCCGCACGGCGGCGTTCGCGGTCGTCCCCCCCACGGCGAGATCATGGCGAACCCGGATCACGCCGCGCCGGCGGGCGCGCCGCACGCCGGCGGTCACGCCGCGCACGGCCCGATGGGCGATCCGCACGCCGTCATCGAGCGCGAGATCATGAAGTCGAAGGCGCCGTACCTGAACAAGAGCTTCTTCTTGATCCGCGTCGGCATCTACTTCCTCGTCTGGATCTTCGTCGCGATGCGGATGTACAAGCTCTCGACGGACCAGGACAAGTCGAAGGACCCGAGCCTGACGCTGAAGGCGCAGGCCCTCGCGCCGCCCGCGACGTTCCTCTACGGCCTGACGCTCACCTTCGCGATGTTCGACTGGGTCATGTCGCTCGAGCCGACGTGGTTCTCGACCATCTTCGGCGTCATCATGTTCGCCTGCGGCGTCGTCTCCAGCTACGCCGTCATCATCCTCGTCACCCTCTCGCTCCGCGACGCGGGGCCGCTCAAGGGCGCGGTGACGGTCGAGCACTACCACGACCTCGGCAAGCTCCAGTTCGGCTTCCTCGTCTTCTGGGCCTACGTCCAGTTCTCGCAGTTCATGCTCATCTGGTACGCCGCGCTCCCCGAGGAGACGACCTTCTTCCACAACCGCTGGGACTTCGCGCCCTGGAAGAACGTGTCCTACGCGCTGATCCTCGTGCACTTCGTCATCCCCTTCTTCGCGACGATCTCGCGCAACTTCAAGCGCAACACCTCTTTCCTCAAGATCGGCACCTTCATCATCCTCGTGATGCACGTCGTCGACATCTACTGGTACGTGATGCCCAACTACCTCCTCGGTAAGGAAGGCTTCTCGTTCCACTGGCTCGATGCCGCGTGCCTCCTCGGCGTGACCGGCATCTGGGGCGCCTTCGTCTTCAACCGCATGGCGCAGCACGCAACGGTCCCCATCGGTGACCCGCGCTTGCAGCGTTCCCTCGAGTTCCAGAACGCCTGAGGAATCAGATGGCGATCGACAACACACCGCCGAGACTGAAGCTCATCGTGACGATCGCGGTCATCACCGTGATCACTCTCGTGGCGATCGATTTCGTGACGAAGAGCTACTACGCGATGATGACGGACGAGGCGAAGCACGAGAAAATCGCCCCGACCAAGGACAAGGACGAGCAGATGAAGGCCGAGCAGACGGCCCTCACCGGCGCCCAGATGCCGCTCGACAAGGCCATGGGAGAGATCGCGAAGGGCTCCCGCCCGGACTCGATCTCGCCGCAGGCCTCCGACGACGTCGGTCCCGTCACCGGTTGGGCCAAGCTCCCGCACCCCGCTCCGACGGTCCAGCACGCGGTCGGCGGTAGCACGCCCACCGACGCGCCGATGATCGGCGACGGCGGCGTGATGCTGTACTCCGACGGCGGCATCATGCTCGGCCCCGACGGCGGCCCGATGATGGCGCCCGCCGGCGACGCAGGCGCCGCGAGCGCAGACGCCGGCGCGAAGAAGCGCGGTCCGGTCGCTCCGCGAGGCGATCACTGATGAAGAAGCTCGCGTTCTTCGCTTGCCTGCTGGCGGTGGCGCTCTTCAGCGTCCTGCCCGCGCACGCGCAGATCGCGCACACCCCGAAGGAGCTCCAGCACGTCGGCGTGACGGAGCACCTCGACGGGCCGCTTCCTCTCGACACCCCGTTCGTGGATCACACGGGCAAGGCCGTCACGCTTCGCAGCGTGTTCGACGGCAAGCGCCCCGTGGTCCTCCAGTTCGCGTACCACACGTGCCCCGTCGTCTGCGGGATGATCACGCAGAACCTCGCGGCCGGTCTCCAGGGCGTCAACTGGACGATCGGCGACCAGTACGAGGTGGTCACCATCTCCATCGACCCGAACGAGTCGCTCGAGAAGACGGACGCGAAGCGTCGCGGCATCCTCGCCGGCTACGGTCGCGGTCTCGACGCCAACAAATCCGACGGCTGGCACTTCCTCAAGGGCAGCCAGGCCTCCATCGATGCGGTCACCAAGGCGGCCGGGTTCGAATACCAGTACGACGAGCGCCAGCAGCAGTGGGGCCACCCCTCGGTCGTCTTCGTCGCGAAGCCGGACGGCACGCTCGCTCGCTACCTCTACGGTCTCGAGTTCCCCGCGAACGATCTGAAGCTCGGCCTGCTCGAAGCTTCGGAAGGTCGCAGCATCTCGACCGTCGAGCAGATCATCCTCTACTGCTACCACTATGATCCGCAGGGCGGAAAATACGTCCTCGTCGCGACTCGCGTGATGCAAGTCGGCGGCGGACTCACCGCGCTCGTCCTCTTCGGCATCCTCGGGATGTTCTGGGCGCGCGAGTACAAGAATCACAAGAAGAAGAATTCTTCGACGACCGCGCTCCCCGCGGAAGCCGTCTAGGAGGCATCGTGTTTCTCCAGCCCGTAGAACGACTGAATTACCAGCTCCCGCCGTCGATGGCCGACACCGCGCCGCCGATCGACAAGGCGTACGACTTCATCTTCTGGTTTTCGGTCGTGTTCTTCGTCGCCGTCAACGTCGCGATGATCTACTTCGTCATGAAGTACAAGCGCCGCCCCGGGGTCAAACCCGAGCCGACCGGCCACTTCATGAAGCTGGAGCTCTTCTGGACGATCACTCCGACGATCTTCATCTTCTTCCTCTTCCACGCCGGCTTCACCGGCTACGTCCGGAACGCCACCGCGGCGGAGGGCGCGACCGAGATCCGCGTCCGCGCGAAGAAGTGGAGCTGGGAGTTCGAGTATCCCTCCGGCGACCGCGTCGCGAGCGAGCTCACCCTCGAGAAGGGGCGCCCGTACAAGATGATCCTCTCGTCGGAGGACGTCCTTCACTCCTTCTACATCCCCGAGTTCCGCATGAAGCGCGACGCGGTCCCGGGGCAGTACTCCTTCATCCAGTTCACGCCGACGGTCGCCGGTGACGCGCACGTGTTCTGCGCCGAGTACTGCGGCACCTCGCACAGCGGGATGCTCGCGACGGTCAAGATCCTCGAGCCCGATGCGTACAAGACCTTCGAGAAGAGCCTCGGGAAGATGCCGGCGACCTGCGGCACCCCGCCGGCCCCCTGCGATCCGGCCAAGTGGGGCGGCGAGCTCTTCGTGAAGAACGGCTGTCCGACCTGCCACGGCGCGGCCGGCGCGGGCGAGATCGGCGGCTCCAAGTCGCCGGGTCCGAAGCTCGCAGGCCTCTTCGGCCGGCAGGAGACGACGACCACGGGACCGGTCAACGCCGACGAGAACTACATCCGCGAGTCGATCCTTCGTCCTCAGGCGAAGATCGTCGCGGGCTACGCCAGCGTGCAGATGCCGCCCTTCGTCTTCAAAGACGACCAGATTGACGCGATCATCGCCTACATCAAGAGCCTGAAGTAACCACCATGGCAGCGATCACCACCACGGGCGCGGGTCACCACGGCGCCGAAGATCCGAACGAGTCGTTCCTCGCGAAGAAGGGGAACGGCGGCATCATGAGCTGGCTGGTCACGCTTGATCACAAGCGGATCGGCATCATGTACCTCGCGAGCGTCACCATCGCCTTCGCGCTCGGCGGCATCTTCGCCTTGCTCGTTCGCGCGGAGCTCTTCACGCGCGGCAAGACGCTGTTCGATGCGGACACGTACAACCGCATGTTCAGCCTTCACGGCGTCGTGATGGTGTTCCTCTTCATCATCCCGTCGATCCCGGCGGCGATGGGAAACATCATCCTGCCGATCCAGCTCGGCGCGAAGGACGTCGCCTTCCCGAAGCTGAACCTGTTGAGCCTCTACATCTACTGGTTCGGCGCCTGCTTCGGCCTCTACTCGATGATCAACGGCGGCGTCGATACGGGCTGGACCTTCTACACGCCGTATTCGACGTCCGACCCCGCGCTCGGAGGCGTCGGTTCGCCGAGCTCGGTCATTCCGATGACGCTCGCTGCGTTCATCATGGGGTTCAGCTCGATCCTCACGGGCGTCAACTTCATCGCGACGGTTCACAAGATGCGCGCCCCGGGTCTCACCTGGCGCCGCCTGACGCTGTTCACGTGGGGCCTCTACTCCACGTCGATCATCCAGGTCCTCGCGACGCCGGTGCTCGCGATCACGCTCCTGCTCCTCACCATGGAGCGCTTCCTCGGCCTCGGCATCTTCGACCCGCGCCTGGGCGGCGACCCGGTGCTCTACCAGCACTTCTTCTGGTTCTACTCGCACCCGGCCGTCTACATCATGATCGTCCCGGGCATGGCCGTCGTGTCCGACATCATCGCGACGTTCTCGCGTCGCGAGCCGGTCGGCTACATGGCCATCGCGGCGAGCTCGCTCGGTCTCGCGCTCCTCGGCTTCCTCGTGTGGGGCCACCACCTCTTCGTCGCCGGCATGTCCGAGTACGCGACGATGGTGTTCAGCGCGCTGACCTTCCTCGTCGCCATCCCCTCGGGCGTCAAGGTCTTCAACTGGGTCGCGACGCTCTACAAGGGCTCTATCTCGCTCCAGAGCCCGATGCTCTGGGCCCTCTCGTTCATCTTCCTCTTCACCATCGGCGGTCTGACGGGCCTCTTCCTCGGAATGCTCGCCGTCGACGTGCACCTCCACGACACGTACTTCGTCGTCGCGCACTTCCACTACGTCATGGTCGGTGGAACGGTGATGGGCTTCGTTGGCGGCCTCCACTACTGGTGGCCGAAGTTCACCGGCAAGATGTACGAGGAAGGCCCGGCGAAGGTCGGTTGGTTCCTCGTGTTCGTCGGCTTCAACATCACGTTCATCGCCCAGTTCATCATGGGCTCGCGTGGCATGCCGCGCCGCTACTACGACTACCTGCCGGAGTTCGAGGTCTTCCACCAGGTGTCGACGGTGGGCTCGTGGATCCTCGGCGTGGGCTTCCTCGTCGTCCTCTACACTTTCGTGAAGAGCCTGATGAGCGGCAAGCCGGCGCCGCGTAACCCGTGGGGCTCGGCCGCGCTCGAGTGGATGACCCCGACGCCGCCTCCGACGTTCAACTTCGTCGAGGGCAAGGAGCCGGTCATGACGCGCGGCCAGTACGACTACCAGCTGGTGACGGAAGACGAGCTCTATGACGGGTTCGACGACCCGATGTTCCCCGGCATCCGCGGCGGCAGCAGCAAGCCGGCGAAGAAGGTCGAAGAGAAGAAGGCCGAGTCGGCCAAGGGAGACGAGGAATGAGCAGCGAGGCAGCAGGCGCGCACGCGGCCGACGGTCACGACGCGCACGGGCACCACGGCCCGAAGTGGCTGGCCCACCATTTCGATACGCCCGCGCAGCAGTTCGATGCGGCGAAGCTCGGGATGTGGGTGTTCCTCGCGCAGGAGCTGCTCTTCTTCAGCGGCCTCTTCGTGGCCTATGGCGTCTACCGGTCCTGGTATCCGGAGATGTTCAGGGCAGCGAGCCACCAGCTCGACAAGATCATGGGCGGCACCAACACGGTCGTCCTCCTCTTCTCGAGCTTCACGGCCGCGATGGCGGTCCGCTCCTCGCAGCTCGGCAAGCAGAAGGAGACGGGGCGGTACCTGCTCGTCACGATCGCGTGCGCGTTCGGGTTCTTGATCATCAAGTTCTTCGAGTACAAGCACAAGTTCGAGGCTGGCCTCCTCCCGAGCCGCTTCTTCCACCCGCACGTGGAGCACCTCGTCGCGGGTAGCCCGCCGCTCCCGTCGAACACGGGCTCGTTCTTCGGCATCTACTTCATGATGACGGGCGTGCACGGCATCCACGTGATCGTCGGCATCGGCGTCATGATCTGGATCTTCCTCCGCAACCAGCGTGGCGACTTCTCGAAGGAGTTCTTCACGCCGGTCGACATCGTGGCGCTCTACTGGCACCTCGTCGACCTCGTCTGGATCTACCTCTTCCCGCTCCTCTACCTGATCTGAGGCCAGGGCCATGTCATCCGAAGCGACCCACGGTACTGCTCACGCCCCGAAGGAAGATGGCGCGGTCCACGCGCACATCTCTTCCGCGGGCTTCTACACCCTCATCTTCCTCGCTCTCATCTGTCTGACCGTCCTCACGGTCGGCCAGAGCTACGTCGACCTCGGGCGCCTGAACCTGGTCGTGGTCATCCTGATCGCGACGACGAAGGCGAGCCTCGTCGTCTCGTTCTTCATGCACCTGCGCTACGACAACAAGTTCAACGCGCTGATCTTCATCTCGTGCATCTTCTTCATCGGCATCTTCTTCGCCTATACGCTGAACGACACCGAGCGTCGCGGTGAGCTCGATCCCGACCAGAACGTGAAGGTCCTGCAGAAGACGGGCGAGCGAGCCCCGGGCGGCTTCATCCACGACGACGAAGACGAGAGCGCGCCGGCGCCGGCCCCGGCCCCGCACCACTGAGGACCGCCGCTACTGGCACCTCCGAACGGCTGCTCTCGGGAGGGGGCGGCCGTTTCGCGTTGCGCGCAAGGCGTGTCAGGGCGCGGTGTCGCTCGGGTTCGATGGCACGGCGCGAAGGCAGAACGTGCCTCGAACACGCGTGACCGGTGAGCCGAACGCGGGCGTGCGGCCGTCCGGGGTATGGCTCATGTCGGCCTCGAAGCGGCCACGAACGAGCTCCTCGTCCGAGCCGGTGACCTCCATCATCGCGCGCCCGTCGCGGGCGAGCTCCCAAGAGCCGCCCTCGCCCTTCACCGAGATGCTGAGCCAGGGATGCTCGCTCCTGCCAGTGTCGCTCGCCATGAAGTCGCCCGAGGCGTGCACCGTGATCGGGCCGCTCCCCATCACGTGCAGCCACGTCGAGCGATCGCCGCCGCGGCGGTACTTGTGGCCCGCGCGGTCTCGCTCGCCCACCGCCGGCGCGAACGCGTCGTGACCGTCGACGGTGAAGTGGACACCGAGCCGCGCGCAGTCGGGCTCCGTCGAGAAGGACGTCAGCACGACGGGCGGGACCAGCGGCGGGGGCGCTGGCTGGTGCGAGCGCCCGAGGCCGTAGCCGGTCGCTCCGATGCCGAAGAGGCCGACGGTCAGGGCGAAGATCTCGACGCGAAGGAAAGTCATGCCCGTAGAACGCACATGCGGATCGTCGACTTCCGTTCGCCGTGAATGCGAGCTATCGCTCACATTCAAGCGCGGGAGGCGCGAAATGGGCCGAAAACTCCGCGAATGCGCGGGTGCGACATGTTTGCGGAACACGAGTACGAAACGCGAGCCATCGCTCACATAATGATCGTCGAAGGGTCCACGATGAAACGAATCAAGTCGCCGCTCCGAGCGGCCAAGGCGCTCTACTCGCTCGTTCAACTGGTGCGGGATCCCAACCGGCTCGGGCAGGTCTTCGAGATGGCCGATGCGCTCGCGGAGCCCGAGGCGCTCGCGGAGCTGGTCGGGCAGATCGCGGCGGAGAGTCCGGCCGTCGATCGCGCATTGAACGAGCGGCATCGGTTCGAGATCGACCTCGCCGCTCTCCGCAAGCTGCCCGAGGGCACGCTCGGTCGCGTGTTCGCGGACAACATGACGGCGGCGGGGCTCGACCCCGACGCGCTCCCCGATCTGCCGTCGCCCGATCGCTCGTCGTACTTCCGCGCGCACCTCTACGAGACCCACGACGTCTGGCATGCGGTCACCGGCTTCGGCATGGACCAGTGGGGAGAGATCGGGCTCCAGGCGTTCTACCTCGCGCAGATCGGCGGCGGGCTCCCCTCGCTCCTCCTCGCCGTTGGCTTCCTCCGTGTCGCGCTCTACGAGATGGACCAGGGGCGGCACCTGATGGACGGCATCGTGCGGGGCTACGACATGGGCCGCCGCGCGAAGCCTTTCTTCGGCGTGCACTGGGACGAGCTCTGGTCGGTGCCTCTCGAGGAGGTCCGGCGGCGTCTCGGCATCGCAGGCATCGAGGTCGCACCGGTGTCGATCGCGGCCTGATGTTCACGACCCCCGCCACGACCTGCCGCGCGCCGCCGCAAGGCGGGGCAGTCAGCTACACTCCTGACGCGTAGATTCGCGGTTCCTGGAGCGCGATGCCGGTCGAGGCGGGGCACGTCTACCTGATCCCGCCCAAGAAGGAGATGATCATCTCGGGTGGCGAGCTCGACGTCCTGTATCGCGATCGGCTCATCGGAGTGACGTGCTTCTTCCGCAACGAGGAGGCGTTCGCGATGCTCGAGGAGAAGATCCTGCCCGAGCTCGCCGCGAACAAGCGCAAAGGCGAGCCGCTCCGCGTGTGGGCGAGGAGGGCCATACCCTCGCGATCCTGCTCCACGAGCTGACGCAGCGCCATGCGGGGCTCCAGGTGAAGATCTTCCCGGCCGACGTCACCGAGGCTCGACCTGATCCTGAAGCGCCGTCCTGCGGCGGCGATCGTCGATGTCGGGCTGCCCGGCATCGACGGCGCGCCATCGATCTTCTCGCCCGCGGACGGCAAGTTCGGGCCGGCGGGCATGGTCGCGCGGCGCGATACGAACGCGGCTTCGAGGGAGGAGTGAGTGGGAGCGGCCCCCGACAACGACTTCACCGTCGCCGGCAACGCCACGCTCTACTTCGTCGTCCGCGACGATCGAGGCGGAGCCGCCTTCCGCAGCGTGCGCGTGATCACCGACTGACCCGACGGAGGACGAGCGTCTTACCGAGGAGGGCCAGGAACGCGGAGTTCGTCACGAGATAGCGCTTCCAGAGCTTCTTCGGCTCCATGGCGAGACGCCAGAACCACTCCATGCCCGCCTCCTGCATGAGGCGCGGCGCGCGCGGGACGAAGCCCGCCATGACGTCGAAGGCGCCCCCGACGCCGAGCATCGCGGGCGTGTTGATCGCCTCACGGTGCTCCTCGCACCAGATCTCCTTGAACGGCGCCGGCATGCCTACGAGGAGCAGATCGGACTTCGACTCGCGGATCATCTGCGTGATGGCGGGATAGTCCGGGGCCTTGAAGTAGCCGTTCCGCGAGCCCGCGATGGTCACTCCGGGATAGCGAGCGCGGATCACGCGCTCGAGCACCTCGAGGCGCTCCTGCGTCGTGCCGAGGAGAAAGATGCGCAGTCCCTTCCGATCGCCTTCCTCGAGCAGCCGGCGCATCAGGTCCACACCGGACACCTTCTCCGGCACGGGCGCGCGGAGCCATTTCGCGGTCCAGACGAGCGGCTTGCCGTCGACGACGACGAGCTCCGCCTTGTCGATCGCGTCGCGCAGCTTCGGATCGTCCTTCGCCATCATGAGGATCGCCACGTTGACCGTGATGATGTGATGGCTCTTCCGCTCCGGCTCCTTGATCCAGTCGAAGACGAGCTTCACCGTGGCGTCCTCGGTGATCGCGTCGAAGGGACAGCCCAGGATCTCGATGCGTTCGTTCATTTCAGAGGTCGTGCCGTCTTCAGGATCTCGACGATCCGCTGGTTGGCTTTTCCGTCGCCATAAGGATTGTGCGCTCGGCTCATCGACGCGTAATGCTCCTTGTCGTCGAGGAGGCGGAGCGACTCGCTGACGATCCGCTCGCGATTCGTCCCGATGAGCTTCGCCGTGCCGGCCTCCACCGCCTCCGGGCGCTCCGTGTCGTTCCGGGTGACGAGGCACGGCTTGGCCAGCGAGGGCGCCTCCTCCTGCACTCCGCCGCTGTCCGTGACGATGAAGTTGCAGCGCTTCATCAGATACACGAATGGCAAGTACTCGACGGGGTCGATCAGGTGAATCCGCGAGCGCAGCTCTTCGGGCGCCGCCGCGAGGATCGCCTTCACTGGCGCCTGGACGTTCGGATTCAGGTGCACCGGATAACAGATCTCGACGTCGGGACGCGCGCGCACGATGTCGACGAACGCGTTGCACATGTCCTCGAACGGCTTGCCGAAGTTCTCGCGCCGATGTCCGGTGATGAGGATCATGCGCCGGCTCGCGTCGAGGAACTGGAACCGCTTCTCGAGCTCGGCGCGCGCCCCGGTATCGGTGTCGAGCTTGTTCGAGACCCAGAGGAGGGCATCCACCACCGTATTGCCGGTGACGTGAATGTGGTCCTCGGGGACGTTCTCCTTCAGGAGCGCATCCTTCGAGCGCTGGGTCGGCGGCAGATGCAGATCGGCAATTCGACCGACCAGCTGCCGGTTCATCTCCTCCGGCCAGGGGGAATACTTGAAGCCGGTGCGGAGCCCCGCCTCGACATGGGCGACGGAGACCTTCTCGTAGAATGCGGCGAGCGCGGCCACGAACGCGGTCGTGGTGTCGCCCTGGACGACGATCCAGTCCGGCTCGTACTCGCGGAGCACGTCCGTCATTCCAGTGAGGATGCGGCCCGTGAGATCGGCGAGCCCCTGATTGGCCTTCATGAGGTCGAGATCGAACCTCGGCTTCACGTCGAAGATCGAGAGGACCTGGTCGAGCATCGAGCGGTGCTGCGCGGTGACGCATACCGCCGCTTCGAATGCGGCATCGGCTTCGAGTGCCTTCGAGAGGAGCGCCATCTTGATCGCCTCGGGTCGCGTGCCGAACACGGACAGGACGCGCTTCTTTCGGTCAGTCATGAGCGTCGCGATGGTACCGTGCGCGGATGCGCGTCGTCCATCTCACGACCGAGTTTCCGTGGCCCGCGACGAGCGGAGGCCCCGTTCGCACGACCTCCCAGCTCCGGATCGTCGCGTCGCTGCCCGAGGTCGAGTCGATCACGCTCGTCTCGCTGACGGAGGGGAACGTCCCCACGGATCACATCGAGGCGCTCGAGCATGCGTTCGACGCGGACGCCGGGAAGAACGGAAAGGCGAAGCTCCATGTCGTCCGGCCCGTCTTTCATCCGATCCACCTCTTCGACTTCAAGTCGTACGTCCCGCGCGTGGTGGCGCTGCGCCTCCTCGGCGTGCCGTACCTCGCCGGCAAGTGGGACTCTCGCGACATCCGCAACACGCTCCGCGAGCAGCTCTCGCGCGTGAAGCCCGACGTCGTCTACGTGGATCACCTCGGGATGGCGACGTACCTGCCCGACATTCGCGCCGTCTGTCCGCGCGCGCGCGTGGTGGTCGATCAGCACAATGTCGAGAGTGACTTCTTCAAGCAGTTCGCGGAAGAGCAGACGGGACCGAAGAAGATCGTCGCGAAGATGGAGTGGAAGAGGGCCGCCGCCTTCGAGAAGCGCGTCCTTCGCGAGGTGAACGCGGTGGTCGCGATCTCGAACGAGGACGCGAGGGTGTTCGAGTCGTTCGCCGGCGTCCGCGCGCACGTGGTGCCCGTCGTCATGACCTTCGAGCGGCGATCGCGGCCGCATCCGGGGCGGCCGCATTTCTGTTATGTCGGGAGCCTCCGCTGGAAGCCCAACGTCCTCGGCCTCGACTGGTTCTGCCAGAAGGTGTGGCCGCTCGTTCGGCAGAAGATCCCGGATGCGACGTTCGAGATCGCCGGCGTCGGTCTCAAGCCCGATCCCGAGACTGGCAAGTTGCCAATCCCGGCCGAATGGCAGGGACCGGGGATCAGGACCGTGGGATTCCTCGAGGACCTCGAGCCGCTCTACGAGCGATCGCTCGGAATGATCGCACCCATCACGGGCGGCTCCGGCGTACGCATGAAATTGCTCGAGGGCTTTCGCGCCGGCATGCCGGTCGTCACGACGCCCGACGGCGCCTTCGGGCTTCCGCTCGTCGACGGAAGAGACGCGCTCATCTCCGCCGACCCGCAGGGCTTCGCAGACCGCGTGGCTCGGCTCGCGAACGACGACGCGCTTCGCGATCACCTCCGCGAAGGTGGATATGCGTTCCTCGAGAAATTCCACTCCCTCGCCGTCGCGCAGAACATCATGCGCGGCGCCCTTGGAGTCCCGACTCCAGGGTAGCTCGGCGAGCGGTCGCTACTCGAGGTGAAAGTCCTTCACGACCGCCATGTGCTGCATGGCCTTGCTGCCGCTGTCCGACTTCTGCACGGGCGCGACGTCGCTGAGGGGGGTGTAGACGCGGCTGTCGAAGACGAGGCCGGTCGGGTAGCTGGTCGCGCCGAGGGTGGTGGGCACCTGCGTCGCGACGAGGTTCGGTGACGCGAAGACCCAGTCGTACGGCTTGCCCCGATTCGCGTTCGTGTTCTCGTTCTTGCCGTCCGTGGCGTGAGAGCCCGCCGCATCGACGACCTCGTTCATGGTCGTCAGGCAAGCCTCCGTGCGCTTGTCGGTGTTGAAGTCGCCGCCGACGACGACGTAGTCGCCCGGCAGGACCATCTTCTTGATCTCCGCGACGAGCAATTTCGCTTCGGGGTCTCGCTTGTCCGGGTTGGTCAGCAAGTGCACGCTGAACGCATAGAGCGGGTGCGTGCCGGGCACCGTGATCTTCGCCCAGGCGAAGCCGCGGTCCGGTGCCTCCGAGTCGAAGCGACCGCTGGCCGCGATCGGGAAGCGGGAGATGACGCCGTTCGGGATGTTCCCCTGCGGCTCACGGTAATACTCGTACGTCGGGCCGAACGTGGTCGTGATCCACTGCTTCGTCGCGAGCTCCGATTTGTCGCCGACGTTGAACTCCTGGATGAGGACGACGTCCGGCTTCAGACCCTGGAGGATGTTCGTGCCCGGGGCTTCGTACGACTGGCTGTCACCGCTCGTGAGGTTCGCGGCGACGACACGCACGTTCGCGGGGCCCGCCGGGGGGATCTTCCCGCCGTCGGCCTCCGTCGTGTCGTCATCGTCGCCGGCGCCGCTGTCCGCCTTCGCATTGCCCGACGAGCCGCCGCTCGAGCTCCCGCCGCTCGAGCTGGTCGAGTTCGGGACGCCCGACGAGCCGCCGGCCGGATTGGAGGTGCTCGAGTCGCCGCACGCAGCAAGGACGACGAGCGACCAGAGAAGCCAGCGCATTCGGGATAGTTTAGCGGAATTCCGGGCGGAGCAAGTTGGGAGCGTCGGCCTGATCGATGTCGATGCAGTGCGCGCCATGGCAGATGAAGAGCGTGCCGCCCGGGCTGATGGAAAAATCGGTCGGCGGCCACTCGCAGGCGAGGTCCGGCTCCGCCGCGCTCTTGCAGCCGGCGATCACCTCGCTCTGTCCCGCGTCGGGCCGGAGGACGTCCGCGAGCGCCAGCGCCTTCACCTGACCGCGCACGAAGCGAAGCGTGAGCGACTCGTAGTGAGGCTCGGTGGCCGCGCCTCCGTCGCCGGCGTTGACACCGGCATCCGCGCTCGCGGGCACCATGGTCACGCACGTCAGGCTGATCAGGCTCGTCTTCGCGATCTGCGCGTGGCAGTCGAGGGCGGTGTTCTTCGCGAGCGCGGCTTGCTCGCGAGGGTCGAGGAACTCGCGGAGCTTGCTCTGCACGCCGGGGTCGGGATGCTCGATCCGGATCGACGTGCGGTCGGCGCCGCCGTCGGCGACGACGATCTCGCGCACCTCGAGCTGGACGTCGTTGGGGTCGCTCGGCGGCGCGCTCGGCGCCGGATCCATGGTCGCGCTGACGGGCGTGCGGGCGGGGGGCGGACTGGGGTTTTGGTCGGAGCTTTGGCGGGCGATCGCGACCAGCACGGCGATCGCCACGACGACTCCGAGGATGGCGAGCGCGAGCCGTTTCAAAGCGAACCGCCAGCATCGCACACTGGCCGAGCTTGGGGTATAGACCGGCGGCGATGCGACAGCTCTTTGCGCTCCTGCTCGCCATCACCGTTCTCGCGTTCGTGCGCTCGGCGCGCGCGGAGGAAGAGGCGAAGCCCGCGGCCTCGGCGCCCACGGTCGACCTCTACACGATCGGTCCCCACGGCGACTTCCCCTCGCGCCTCGGTCACGCGATCCTCTGCGTGCGCGAGGCCGGTCACGACGATGCGGAGCATGGGCGCTGCTACGACTACGGAGTCCCCGAGAGCGAGGACATGATCAAGGTCGGGTACACCGCGATGCGTGGCGTGCCGAGCTTCCGTCCGATCGTGGTGGGTGAGCCCACCGTCCTTCACTTCTTCAAGGAGACGCAGGGACGTCAGGTCGAGAAGCAGCGCCTCCCGCTCTCGCCGGAGGAGACGCAGAAGCTCGTCACGTCGCTCGATCGCGAAGTGAAGGACGAGGTCGCGTACGCGTATCACCCGTACTGGGCGAACTGCACGACGAAGATCCGCGATCAGATCGACGCGGCCACGGGCGGCAAGCTCCACGGCGTCCCGACGACGCTCCCCCGGACGACGCTCCGCGAGTATTTCGAGGAAGGTCACTCGGGCCACATCGGCATCCTCACCGCGATGGCGATCTACCTCGGCGAGGGGAACGACCACGTGCCGACGGCGTGGGAGGCGATGTTGCTGCCCGCGGTCCTCCGCGACGCGGTGACCGAGCGCTTCGGTGTGAAGCCCGAGCAGCTCTCGGAGCGCATGGCCGTGATCCTGCCGACGAGCCGCGCGCTCGGTAAGATCGCGATCTTCGTGACGGCGCTCGGGCTCTTCCTCGTCGTGCGTCTATGCGCGCGGAAGAACCGCGTCCCGCTCGCGCTCGGCATCGTCGGTGGCGTGCTCGGCACGCTCGGCCTCAGCATCGAGGTCTTCTCCGCGCTCGTGAAGTGGAGCGAGATCAGTCACAACTGGGCGCTCGCCCTCTTCTTCCCGTGGGACGTGGCGTTGCCGTGGCTCGCGCGGAGCAAGCACGCGAAGCTGCTGCCGCTCTACTTGAAGGCGCGCATCGGGCTCGCGGTGGGGATGGCGATCCTCGAGATCGCGAACGTCGCACACCAGCCGATGTTGCCCCTCGTCGCGCTCGTCATTTTCCCGTGTGTCGGCCTGCTCGGCGCGCTGAAAGAGCGCGAAGTCGCTACGGAATCCGCCGCCGCGCCGCCTGCCGCAAAGGCGGCTTGATCGGCGTCGATCCGTCTCTCGAATTCGTTCGATGGCCCGCTGTAAGGCCGCACTCGCCCGCGCGTTGTTCTGGCCATGCGTAACTCTGGCGTCCTCGCGGTGGGTGTCCTCCTCTCGGTGTTCTCGGTCGCGTGCGGCGCGGCGAAGTCCAGCGCGCCGGAGGCGTCGAGCCCGAGCCCGAGCGGCGAAGGCCGCGGCTACGCGGAGGGGATCACCGCGGCTCCGCAGGCGTATCCGGCGCAGCCAGGCTACGCGCCGGCCACCGCCGCCGCGCCCGCCGCGTCCGCCGGGATCCCGGGCCTGCCGCCGCCTGCGCCGCCGCCGTCGAGCGCGGACTCGAGCCCGGCGAGCGTGGCGAAGTCCGCGACGTCCCCGTCCTCGTCGTCGCCGATCGCGGTGCTGCCGACGCCCGCGCCCGAGCCGCGTCGCCTCCCGCAGTCCGGTCAGCTGACCGCGGGCATCTGGGACGACAACCTCAACTTCGACTTCTTCAAGCCGTACGCCTCGACGTTCCGCGCGCAGAACCCGGGCGACCTCTCGATGTTCGCACAGCAGGAGATGGAGACGGCGCGCGATCAGGCGAACAGCCAGGCCCGGAGCGGCTCGGCGCACGGCGATCTCGACGTGCAGCTCGTGCTCGACACGACGGGCAGCATGGGCGACGAGCTCTCGTACCTCCAGAGCGAGTTCGACTCGATCGCGGCGCGGCTCAAGACCAAATTCCCGAACGTGACGCCGCGCTGGAGCCTCGTCGTCTATCGCGACAAGGGCGATGACTACGTCACCCGCGACTTCGACTTCACGACCGACACGAACAAATTCCGCACGAACCTCCGTGCGCAGAGCGCGGGCGGCGGCGGTGACACCCCGGAGGCGGTGGTCCAGGGCCTCGAGGCGGGCGCGCGCATGAACTGGCGCCCGGCGGGCTCGGTCGCGAAGGTGGCCTTCTGGGTCGCGGACGCGCCGGCGCATCCGGGCGAGGGCAAGCAGCTCGCGACTGTCGTGCGCAACCTCAAGGCGAAGGGCGTGCATGTCTATCCGATCGCCTCGAGCGACACGGACGACACGGCCGAGTACCAGATGCGCTCGACCGCCCAGCTCACGGGCGGTCGCTACGTGTTCCTCACGAACGACTCCGGCGTCGGCAACAGCCACGCGGAGCCGCACATCCCGTGCTACGCGGTGACGCGCCTCGACAGCGCCATCATCCGCGCCATCGACACCGAGCTCACCGGCCAGCGCCACGAGGCGCCGAGCGAGGAGGTCATCCGCAACGTCGGCCAGCCCGACAAGACGGGCAAGTGCAAGCTCGCGAGCGGCGCGCTCGTCGCGAGCTTCTGACCGCGCAGACCGAGGCGTGCTGCGGCGCGGACGAACCGCTCTACTTGTTGCCTTCGATCTTCAGCGACCACTTCGCGCCCGCATCGCACTGCTCGGTGCCGATGTGGCGCACTTCGATGAGGACCCACTGGCTGTCGGAGACGCCCCAGCTATCGGGGATGATGACGCCGGCCGTGTCGACCTGACCCGCCGGCTTCTCCGACTTCGCCGTGGGCGTGTTGCAGCTGTCGGCGTGGATGAAGAGGTCGAAGTTCTCGCCGGGCGGGCTCGTGAGCGTCGCACGCAGGCGGAGGTCGTTGCTGCCGAGGCTGTCTTCCGTGACCTGCACGCGGACCCAGTACGAGACCGCGCCCGTCGCGCCAACAACATCAGCAAAGTCATCACCCGAGACGGTGCCCGCGTTGAAGGCGGCGGAGCCCGTCGTGCACACGCTCGACGAGGTGCAGGCGATGGGTCCGCTCGCCGGCGTGGAGCCCGAGGACGAAGAAGAAGAGGACGAGGAAGATCCGCCCGAAGAGGACGTAGAACCCGACGACGAGGACGAGCCCGAGCTCGAGCTCCCAGGCGGCGGGGTCGTGCCGCTCGTCGAGGAAGAGGAGCCACCGCCCGCCGACGAAGACGACGAGGAGCTGCCGCCCGACGAGGAGCCGCCGCCGGACGAGGAGCCACCGCCGGACGACGAGCCGCCACCCGACGAGGAGCCGCCACCGGAAGACCCGCCCGAAGACGTGCTCGACGAGATGGCGCCGCTCGAGCTGCCGTCATCGTCGTCGTCATCGTCGCCGTTGCTCGGGCTGGGCGTGCCCTTGTCGTCCTTGATCCCCTTGACCTTCTTGCTCGGGATCTCTTCTTTCGCGCCGCCGTCGGGGGTCGCGGTGGGCTGGTTCCCGGCGAGATAGGCCTGGGGATCGACCTTCTCTCCGTCGGCGCAGCCGAGGAAGAAGGCCAAACCCGTCACTCCAAACGCGAGAACGAATCCCCCGTAACGCTTCATGGCCGCGCGTCATAGCGCGTCGTCCATGATGGAGCTGTCGGAATTTTCGCGACAGAGTACTACTCTGGAATACCTAAGGGTTGTCGCGGGGTTGAGGTGCGTCTCAAAGATGGAACACGGGCTGCTTTGAGCCGTTGTCCATGCTTTCAGCGAAGCTTCTGGCTCGGTCTGCGTCGCGAATCTGGGGTGATCTCCGCGGGGGCACGCGAGGCGCTCGCGAGCGGGGCCTTTGCCGTCGCGCCCTCACCGTGATCTCTCTCGGCACGGTGATGACCGCCGTCAGCGCGTGCGAGGCGCCGATGGACGTGGACCCGGAGCGCGAGGGCTCGACGGAGAGCGAGATCGCGCAGACGGAAGCGGAGACGGAGACGGCGGCGGCCTCCACGACCGCGCCGACCGCCGCGGAGGTGATGGCGAAGCTCGCCACCTGCCGCAAGATCTCGCGTACGCCGTACGCGAAGGATCAGGGCGGCTCCGCGAACATCAACATCTGCGATCTCTCGAACGCGGTCTTCTTCACGGGCGACATGGACATCGACTGCGACGGCAAGACGACGTCCGTGTGCAATCGCTCCACCGATGCGTCGTACCAGTCGTCGACCGCCGCGGTGGACTCGCGCGGCAAGGCGCTCGACGCCTCCACGCTTCCGTACATCGTCGTGCCCGGCGTGAGCTCGCGCTGGAGCTACCGCACGAGCGGCATCAAGATGGGGAGCGTGGCGGCCGTCATCTACAACGGCAAGATCGAGTACGGCGTCGTGGGCGACGTCGGCCCGCAGGCGATCGTCGGCGAGGCGTCCTACGCGATGGCGAAGAAGCTCGGCATCAATCCGAACCCGTCGACGGGCGGCGTCTCGAGCGGCGTCACGTACGTCGTGTTCAAGGGCGCGGGGCCGTCCAGGATCGAGGACCGCGACGCGACGACGAAGCTCGGCATCGAGCGCGCCAAGAAGCTGATCGCGGACAACTGAGAGCGCTCGCGCTCGACACCGAGATCCTTCCGAGGGGCGAGCCGAGAGAGGGGAGTGGTTCAGCCGCTCTTCTTCGCTTCGAGCTCTTCCCAGCGCGCCGTGAGCTTGGCCGCCTTGGCGCGGGCTTCGTCGAGGCGCGTCTGGACGGCGGCGGCGTGGCCAGGTGGGGTGCCGGGGGCGAAGGCGTTGCCGAGCTCGGTCTCGATCGCGGCCACCTCCTGCTCGGCGGCGTCGATCTTGTCCATGATGCCGTCGAGCTCTCTCTGCTCGTTCTTCGAGAGGCCCGAGGGCTTGGCCTTTTCGACCGGCTTCGGCGCGGGGGCGGGCTTCGAGGCCGCCTTGCGCGCCTCCGCTTCGAGGGCGCGCGCTTGCGCGTAGGCCTGATAGGCGCCGGCGTACTTCTGGACGCGTCCGTCGCCTTCGAAGGAGAGGATCCCCGTCGTCACGCGATCGAGCAGGTAACGATCGTGCGTCACGACGAGGAGGGAGCCCTCGTAGGTCGAGAGGAAGGACTCGAGCGCCGAGAGCGTGTCGGTGTCGAGATCGTTCGACGGCTCGTCCATCAGGAGGAGGTTCGCGGCCGACGCCAGGAGCTGCGCCAGCGCGAGGCGGGCGCGCTCGCCGCCGGAGAGCGCGGCCACCTTCTTGCGCTGGGAGTGGGAGTCGAAGAGGAAGCGCTCGAGATAGCTGCGCGGATCGACGCGCTCCTTGTCGACGGAGGGGACCGCGCGCGCCACCGTCTCGAACACGCTGAGGTCGCCGTCGAGGCCTGCGCGCTCTTGATCGAGATATCCGACGCGGACCCGGCGGCCGAGGCCGATCGTGCCCTCGAGCTCGATATGCGGGCCGAGGGCGTCGGGCTGCCCGGCCTGCGCCAGGATCGCGCGGATCAACGTGGTCTTGCCGGCGCCGTTGGGGCCGAGGATCCCGAGGCGCTCGCCGCTCGTCATCGCGAGATCGAGATTTCGAACGAGCCAGCGCTCGCCCATCTTCATCCCGAAGCCGCGCACGTCGAGGATGGATCGGCCCGCGTCGGCCACCTCGGCGGAGAGCTCGACTTGCCCCTGATCGCGAACGGGCTTGTTCGCTTTGGCCTCCTCGGCGCGATCGATTCGCGCTTTCTGCTTCGTGGAGCGCGCCTTGGGCTGACGGCGCAGCCATTCGAGCTCCGTGCGGAGGAAGTTCTGTCGATTCTTCTCCGTGCGCGCCTCGATGGCATAGCGCTCGGCCTTGGCCTCGAGGAAGGCGCCATAGCCACCTTCGTAGGCGTAGACGCTGCCGCGTTCGACCTCGATCGTGCGATCGGCGATGCGGTCGAGGAGCCAGCGATCGTGCGTGACGAAGAGGACCGCGCCGCGGAACTCCTCGGCGAGGAACTTCTCGAGCCAGTCGATCGTGTCGGCGTCGAGGTGGTTCGTCGGCTCGTCGAGGATCATCACGTCGGGCTGACCGACGAGCACCTGGGCCAGCGCGACGCGGCGGCGCTGTCCGCCCGAGAGCTTGCCGGCGGGACGCTCGATGAGATCGCCGACGCCGAGGTGACCGAGGACGCGCTCGACCTCGTGGGCGCGATCCCATCCGCCGAGGCGCTCGACCTCCGCGCTTGCCGCGAGCTGCTCCGCGAGGAGCGTCTCCGTCGCTTCGCCGCCCGCGATGCGCGCCGTGATCTCCTCGTGGTTCTTCCTGGCGACGGCCCACGCCTCGAGGCCGAGCTCCACCGTCTTGCGCACGGAGAGCTCGCCGTCGAGCTCCGGCTCCTGCGCCAGGAAGGCGACGCGTGCGCCGCGACGGAGCGCGATGCTGCCGCCGTCGGCCGGCTCGACACCGGCGAGGATCTTCGCGAACGTGCTCTTGCCGGCGCCGTTGCGACCGACCACGCCGACGCGTTCACCCTCGTCGATCGTGAGCGAAGCCTTCGCGAGGAGGACCCTCTCTCCATAGGCTTTGTCGATGTCCAGAGCCGCCAGAACGCTCATCGAAAGGGCGTTCTAGCACGATCGGGTGGGTAATCCTGCCTATAAAAGTCAACAATCTCGTTTGGTTGGCGAGACTTGATGAGAGTGCTAGCGGGCGATCTGTGGACTGCTAAGCTAGCCGAGGCACGGCTGGTCACGGGCACGGATCGGGGTTCTCGGAATATTGCTGAGGGGAATCGCGCACGACTCGCAGACGGACGGACTGTCCGCGTGGTGGCTGTCGCCACGCACTCCTCTCCCCGACGGAATACGGCTCACGGTGGGTGGATTTCTCTGATTGACCTGAGCCGTTTGGAAACGGGATTTGAATGAGCTCGCGCCTCTACGTAGGAAACCTCTCCTACGACACTGACACGGAGACCCTCCGTTCGGCTTTCGCGGCAAGCGGCGAAGTGACCGACGCCCATGTTGTCATGGACCGCGAAAGCGGCCGTTCGCGTGGCTTCGGCTTCGTGACGATGGCCACTCCGGACCTCGCCAAGAAGGCGATTGAAACGATGAACGGCACGATGCTCGACGGCCGCGCGATTCGCGTGAACGAGGCCGAAGAGCGTCCGCGCGGCGGTGGCGGCGGCGGCTTCGGCGGCGGCGGTCGTGGCGGCGGCGGCGGTGGCCGCGGCGGTCGCGGTCGCTGATCGATCCTGGCTCGGCTAGCTCGCCTCGATGCGAGCGAAGCCGAGCCAGCCAACATCATCGAAGGGCCGGCGGATTCGTCCGCTGGCTCTTCGTTTTTTGTCCGGCGTCCCGGGTGGTGCCAGGCGTCGGACTCTACGACTCGTCGCTCTTGCGCGAGCCGCGGGGCGCGGCCGACACACGGCGCAGCGACCAGACCTTGGAGTCGTCGTCGAAGAACGACTCGAAGACCATCTCAGCCGCCATCGTCTCCGTCCCGCTCTCCTCGATGCCGTTGTTCGTCTGCATGCATGACGGTGAAGCAACGCTCGGACCACGCTCGATCGGGATGTAGGACGCCAAAATTTTGGCGCGTTGGTTCGTCGCCGGGGGCCGCGCCCCTCGAGGTTACGCGCGGTTATCGGGCTCGGACGGCACGAGGCGCTTCAGGGCGCGGCGGCGCATGGCGTCTGCCCACAGTGGCGCTGTCAAATGTACGTCGCGTGCGTTCGCCGTGGCGAACCTGAGCTCGCGATCGCCCTTCATGACGATGACGCCCTCATCGACATCGACCTTCACCACCCCATCGCGACGGAACGTCTCCGCGTCGAACGCGGCGCGGAGCTCGAACGTGTCCCCGTGGACCACGAGCTGCCTCGCGGCGAAAAAGCTGCGCATCGTGAGCGGGACGAAGATCAGGGCGAGCGCGCCATGCCACGACCCATTCGCGAAGAAGGCGATCGCGATCGCGATGAAGCGTAGCGGAGGGAGCAGATCGATCGTTCGTGGACGGTAGCCGGCCACGATCTCCGTTCGCTCCGGGAACGCGCCCGCGAAGCGCTTGGCCTGCTCGCGATTCTCGAACCAGAGCGCGGCGAGCGCGCGGTCCTCGCCGTGTGCGACCACCACGCGCGGCTCGACGCCGTCGTCCTCGAGCCACACGTCGCGCGCCGCCACCGGCTTGCCCCCCAGCTCGAGCGCGCCATCCTCCTCGTCGACCACCACGTTGAGCGCGCTGGAGCCGAAGCGGCTGCCCAGCGCGCTCACGACGAGGAACGGGAGCGACGCGACCATCGGGAGGACCCGCGCCGCTGCGAGCAGCGACGTCACGATCACGAGCGCGCTCGCGACGTCGGCCCAGACCGGACGCCGCTCGATCTCGACGTCGAACGGGAGGCGTTCGCTCAGAACGCTTCCCGGATGCGCTTCGTCACCGTCTCGACGACCTTCACGCGCGCGGAGTACTTGTCGTTCGCCTCCACGACCGTCCAGGGCGCGTAGGCGGTGCTCGTACGGTCGATCATGTCGGAAGCGGCAACGATGTAGTCGTCCCATTTCTTCCGGTTGCGCCAGTCCTCCGGCGTGATCTTGAACTGCTTGCGCTCCGTCGCCTCGCGCTCCTTGAAGCGCCGCATCTGCTCTTCCTTCGTCACCGCGAGCCAGAACTTGCACAGGATGATGCCGTGCTCGGACAGCTGCTCCTCGAACTCGTTGATCTCACGATAGGCGCGTGACCACGCCTCTTCTGCAGCGAAGCCCTCGACGCGCTCGACGAGGACGCGGCCGTACCACGAACGATCGAAGATGACGAAGCGGCCGAGGCGCGGGATATTCCGCCAGAACCTCCAGAGGTACGGCTGCGCGCGCTCCTCCTCGGTCGGCGCCGCGATCGGGATGACCTGATACTGCCGCGCGTCGATGGACTGCGTCACGCGCCGGAGCGCGCCGCCTTTGCCCGCCGCGTCCATCCCTTCGAAGACGCAGACCACCGAGTGGTTCTGCATCTTCCGATTGCGCGCGAGCTTGCCCAGCGTCTCCTGCTCGCGATTCAGGACCTTCTTGTACTTCTCCTTGTCGAGCTTCTCCTGGAACTTGAGGTTTCGGAGGATGCCCGAGGTGTCGATCGTGTGGAGCATCGACACGGCGGACGGGGGGGACGTACCGGCGCCCTTCTTCTTCGCGTCCTTCTTCGCCTTGGGCGCTGCGTCGAGACGCCCGCGGATGGCGGCGAGCAGCGCCCGCCCCACGCTGAGCGCGCGATACTTGGGGTTGGAGCCGTCGATGACGAGCCAGGGCGCGGCGCCCGTGCTGGTCTCGCGCAAGGTGTGCTCGGCGATCCCGCGGAAGCGCTCGTAGCGATCGAAGTTCTTCCAGTCCTGCTTCGTCACGCGCCAACGCGTGAGCTTGTCCTCTTCCAGCTCCTTCAGGCGCTTTCGCTGGCCCTTCTTGGAGAGGTGGAACCAGAGCTTCACGATCACGGTGCCGTCGTCGACGAGCATCTGCTCGAAGTGACGGATCGACTCGAGCTGCGCGTCGAGCTCGCGCTCGTCGATGTTGTTCTCGAGGCGATCGGCGATCGGCGACGAGTACCAGCTCCCGAAGAGGAGACCGATCTTGCCCTTCGGCGGGAGCGCGTTCCAGTAGCGCCACATCTTCGGACGAAGACGCTCTGCCTCCGTCGGCGTGCCGAAGGCGCGGACGGTGACGTGGCGCGGATCGAGCCACTCTTGCAGGAGGTTCGCCGTCTCGCCTTTGCCCGCGCCGTCGATGCCGCTGACGATCACCACGACGGGAAACTTCTTGTCCTCCAGCATGTCGTACTGCGCGTCGACCAGCTCCGTGCGGAGCTTCTCGATGTCTTTGTCGTAGGTCTTCTCGTTGACCTCGTGCTCCATCTCCGCGGACTCGAACATCGCGCCATCTTATGCGATCGTGAGCGGAGATGGCCGAGGACGAGCAAGCCAAACCGACGTCCGAGCCGCCGCCGGTGGTGGCCGCAGAACCTGCGCCTCCGGAGGAAGAACCCGCGCAATCTGCGGCACCGTCGCCCGAGCCCGTCGCGCCGCCAGCGCCGGCTGCGCCACCGAACAAGCTCCACGAGTGGGGCGCCGCCCTCGGCATCATGGTGTTTCTCGCCCTGGTTCTGTGGGTGTTCTTGAATTTCCTTCGCAGCGCGTCGATGTAGCGAACGCGGCGCCCGCGTGTTCTTCGTCCTCTCCAAGCTCCTCGACGTCTTTCTCGGCCCGCTGGGCTGGGCGCTGCTCTTACTTGCGCTCGCGGTCCCGTGGCGTCGTCCTCGCCGGCGCTCGGGCTGGAAGCGGCGGCGCCTCCTCGGCGGCCTCGCGCTCGCGGTGCTCTGGATCTTCTCGACCGACCTCGTCGCGAACACGCTCTTCTATCGGCTCGAGCACCAGGTCGAATCGACCAACGTCCCGACGCAGGTCTACGACGCGGTGGTCCTCCTCGGCGGCGCGGGCGACGAGCGCGTCGAGGCGGAGACGGGACAGCTCGCCCTCAACGAGAACGTGGAGCGGCTCATCGCGACGCATCGCGTGCTCGCGGATGGACACGCGCGCTTTGCGATCCTGTCGGGCGCGGCGAACGACGCGGCGCTCGCCGATCACAGCGAGGCTCGCATGCTCGCGCGCCAGCTCGTCCTCTGGGGTATCGCGCCGGGGCGGCTCATCATCGAGGAACAGGCGCGGAACACGCGCGAGAACGCGCTCTACTCCAAGGAGCTCGCGATCCAGCGCGGCTTCGCGAAGGTGCTCGTCATCACGAGCGCGTTCCACATGCCGCGCGCGGTGGAGTGCTTCGGCGCGGTGGGAATGCCGGTCGACACGCTCCTCGTGGATTTTCGCGCCCACGCGCACGCCGACTCGTTCCCGCGGATGATCCTGCCGCGCGCGCACGCCTTCGCGCAGTCGTCGGAGTACTTCCGGGAGATCTTCGGATTACAGGTCTACCGCGTACAGGGATATGCGCGTCCGCCGATCAAGACGCATTGACCGCGTCGGAGAGGGCGGCCCACCAGTCACGGCGCATCTCGGGCGTGATCGTGTGACCGATTCCTTCGTATTCGCGCAGGTCGATCTTGCTGCCGTTTGCTTTGAACGCGGCGACCGTGTCGCGATCGAGCTGGATCGGTAACACCTTGTCCGCCGTGCCATGGAGCGCGAGCACCGGCACGGTGGGGGTCTGATTCTTCGGCACGAGCGTCGGCGGACAGAAGCCCGAGATCGGAAACGCGTGCGAGATCCGGTCCGCGTGCCGCGTCGCCATCGTGTACGAGAGCATGCCGCCCTGCGAGAAGCCGGTCACGATGAGCTTGCGGCTCCCGGCGATCTCTAGGAGCCCGGCCCACAGCTTCGCCTCGGACTCGCCGACCTTCACGCCGAGCTCCGCCTCCGTCATCGTGTCGCGCAGGGGGAACCAGGAGTAGCCATCGCCGTGTGGCGTGAAGGCCTGCGGGAGGACGATCTGGGCCTTGCGCGGGAAGCTCCGCCAGCCCTCCACCCAGTGCTGCGGCCGGTCGCCGAGGCCGTGAATGGCGACCACGACGGGCGAGGTCTCGTCCGCGTCGTTGGGAAAGAGCTCGATCGCGGTGAGGCCGGCGTGCGTCGTGGTCCGCGGCCAGCTGAGCGGCTGCTTCGCCGGCGCGACCTTCTCCTCGGGCTTCCGGGTGCAGGCGCCGAGGAGCGGGAACGAGGCCAGACCAGCGAGGATCTCGCGGCGCGTGAGCTTCACCGCTCGATGGTACAATGACGACCGTGCGTCGTTTCGGGGCTTTCGGCCTGCTCGTCATCGCCGCGTGTTCGGACAGCTCGCGCGAGCCCTTCGACGGGGAGCCGCAGGGCCCCACCGCGCCGACCTTGCCCGCGCTCGCGGACGCGCCCACGACGCTCGATCACACCTTCAATCCGAAGATCGCGCGCGAGAAGACGGGGCACACGGTCGTCAATCCCGCGCTGCCGGAGGGGCTCGTCGACCTCCTCCAGAAGGGCTACGGCGATCTCACGATGGGGGCGGGCGATCCCTACGTCACGTCGACGCTCGACGACTCGACGCCGCCCGCCCCCGGGCCCGGCGCGAAGCGGCTCCTTCGCTTCGCGCACATCTCCGATCTCCAGATCGCGGACGACGAGTCCCCGACGCGCCTCGGCAACTTCGACGGCGCGGGCCTCACGTCCTCCGCCCTCCGCCCGAGCGACGCTTACCTCTGCCGCATGACGAACGCGGCGGTGCGCACCATCAACGCCCTCCATCGAAAGGATCCGTTCGCGTTCACGCTCACCGGCGGAGACAACGCCGACAACGCCCAGGCGAACGAGGTGGAGTGGGTGCTCGGGATGCTCTCGGGCTCCCCGAGCGTGAAGTGCGACTCCGGCGACGACACGGACATGGTCCCTGGTCCGTCGAACGACGGAAAGGACGCGTTCGGCGCGGAGGGCCTCGCCATGCCGTGGCGGTGGGTCACCGGAAATCACGACATCCTCGTGCAGGGGAATTTCTCCGTCGCGGGCCGGAACGAGGTCGCGATCGGCACGAAGGCGGACGGCGGGACCCGCAATTATCGAGCCGACAAGAACGGCAAGATCGACTCCACGACGCCCGTCATCGCGGACCCGAAGCGCGCGCTGCTGACCCGGACGGACCTGATGGCGAAGGTGGCGGCGGACAAGGACGGCCACGGGCTCGGCCCTGCGCAGAAGACCTCCGGCCGCGCCACGTACACGTTCGATATCGAAGGAACGCCGATTCGATTTCTCGTGATCGACACCGCGCACGAGGACGGCGGCTCCGAGGGCGTCATCACGCAGCGCCACCTCACGTCCGAGCTTCGGGTCTTGTTCGACAAAGCCCGGTCCGACGGGAAGTGGCTCATCCTGGCGTCGCATCACGCGGCCGGGAGCCTGACCGACGGCTCCGGGCTCGGCGGAAAGCGCGAGGAGGACGCGCTGACGACGGCCGCCTGGAAGGACTTCGTCGGCGGCTACGACAACGTGATCTTCAGCATGGTCGGGCACTCGCACCGGCACCGCGTGGAGAAGATCCTTCCGGAGGGAAAGCACCCGTACTGGGAGGTCATGACGGCGGCGATCGCGGACTGGCCGCACCAGTTTCGCGCGCTCGAGCTGTTCGATCAGGACAACGGCTGGCTCATGATGCGGGCGACGTGCGCCGACTTCTCGGTGGACGGAGACCCGGTGGCGGCGGAGGGAAAGCGCCGCGGCACGACCGATTTCACGACGGGCTGGCTGCCCACGGATGACGTGACGGCCAAGGACAAGAACGTGGAGCTGTGGATCAAGAAGCCGTGAAGAACCGATGGCAGCGGGTGTTGGCGTGGCCGCTCATGGGCACGTGGGCCGTGCTCCTGCCGGACGCGTGCGGAGGGAACAAGCGGGCGACCGAGCCGCCTCCGCCGACGATCGACTCCACGCCCGTGCCAGTGCCGCCGGTCGCGCTGAGCGGTGTGCCGGTGAGCTCGTTCGCGGACGCGGCGGTGCCCGAGTCGCCCCTCGAGCAGGCGCGCCAGTACGAGGAGAACGGTCAGCACTGGATGGCGCGCCTCGTCCTCGAGCCGAAGGCGATGGGCGCGGAAGGTACGAAGTCCGAGGTCGAGTACCTCGCGTACATCTGCCACGAGCAGGCCGACGACGCGTGCATCGAGAAGTGCGCATCGAAGCTCGGCGTGTCCGCGAAGAAGATGAAGTTCGACGCCGGCGCGCCGAAGCGGGTGGCGGAGACGCCGTCCGAGCACAAGGAGCCCGAGAACGACGCGGCGAAGGCACGCGATCTCTTCCTGAAGAAGAAGCCGAAGGAGGCGCGCGACATCCTCGAGCCGAAGGTCGTCGACGGAAAGGCCTCCAAGGAGGAGATCCGTCTCCTCAAGACGATCTGCAAGGACCAGGGCGATCGCATGTGCGTCGCGCTCTGCGATGCGAAGCTGAAGTGACCACGGTCCAGGCCTGGTGTCGCGCGTACATCGCGTCGACCTCGCTCGCGTACAAGCTGCGGCCCGACGAGCCGCCCGTGGCCTGGGCCGAGAACGCGGTCGAGCGGGTGGCGGCGCCGGGGCGACCGCCGGAGCTCGAGGTGACGAGTCGCGCGGAGAAGACGCGCGGCTTGATGGCGCCCGCCGGGCGCGCGCGTGCGCTGCACACGTTCCTGCATCACGAGCTCCAGGCCGCGGAGCTCTTGCTCTGGGCCGTGCTCGCGTTTCCGGAGACGCCGCGCGAGTTTCGCGAGGGCCTCGTCCAGATCGCGCTCGACGAGACGCGCCACATGAGGATGTACGCGGAGCGCATCGAGGCGCTCGGGCATCGCGTGGGGGAGTTCGCGGTGCGCGACTGGTTCTGGGAGCGCATCCCCACCTGCGCGACGCCGGCGTCGTTCTGCGCGGTGATGGGGCTCGGCCTCGAGAGCGCGAATCTGGAGCACGCGCAGACGTTCGCGAGGAAGTTCCGCGACGCGGGCGACGAGGAGAGCGCGCGCGTTCAGGAGCTCGTCGGGCTCGAGGAGATCGCGCATGCGCGCTTCGGGGCGCGGTGGTTCGCGAAGCTGAGCGGCGAGCTCGACTTCGAGGCCTGGAAGCGCGCGCTCCCGGCGCCGCTCACGCCGCTCCTCATGCGCGGTAAGCCACTCGCGCGCGCGGCGCGGAAGAAGGCCGGGCAGCCCGACGCCTTCCTCGACGCGCTCGAGGCGTGGGAGCCCGACGCGCCCGCGCCATGATCGTCTGGGTGCTGAACCTCGACGCGGATCTCGAGCTCGCGGCGGGGAAGGGGTACGCGCCTTCCCGAGGCGTGCTGGCGGCGATGGAGCCCCATCGCGCGCGCCTCGCGGCGACGCTCGCGCGCGAGGGCGAGCGCGTGCTCGCCCTGGGAGAGCGTCTCTCCGGCGCGTCCGGGCGGGCGTTCTGTCCGACGCCGCGTGCGGTCGCGCGGATGCGCGGCGCCGGCCTCGAGCCCGAGCCGCATCCCTCGTTCGAGGTGCTGCGGCGCGTGAACGGACGCGCGTTCTCGGCGGAGCTCGGGCAGACGCTCGACGGGGCGAGGTTCGTCACCGCCGTCGACGACGCGCTGCGCGTGCTCGCGAGCGCGCCTCCCATCGGGCGGCAGTGGCGAGCGAAGCGCGCGTTCGGCATGGCGGGTCGCGGGCAGCGGCCGATCGCGCCGGGCGCCGTGAGCGACGCCGACCTCGCGTATCTCCGCGCGTCGATCGAGCGCGAGGGCGGGATCCAGCTCGAGCCCGAGGTGGAGATCGCACGCGAGCTCGCGATGCACGCGATGCTCGCCGCCGACGGCGGGCTCCGCGTGGGTCGCCTCGTCGAGCAGCGGTGTGATCCGGTCGGGCAGTGGCTCGAGTCGCGGGCGCTCGAAGACCGCCACGAGGCGCTCGCCGTGGAGATGGAGCACGTCGGTGCCGCGCTTCACGCGGCCGGGTACTTCGGGCCCTTCGGGATCGACGCCTTCGAGTACGTCGCCGGTGACGACGTCCTTCTCAACGTGAGGAGCGAGATCAACGCGCGATACTCGATGGGATTCGCGGCCAGCGGTCTCCTCGCCGAACCTCGATGAGCGTTCAGCGATTCGCGAAGGCCCAGATCGTCGGCGCAGCCACGCCCCAGGCAATGGCCGCGCCTACGCCGAGCGCGACCGCGATGCAGCCGTAGAGAAGGGCGGCGCCACGATCGAATCGCTGGAACGGCTTCTCGCAGAGCGCCCACGGCAGCGCGCCGGCGACGGCGAAGGCGTAGAAGATCGGCGGTCCCATGCGCAGCGCCGCCGCGGAGCCGAACGCGACCGCCGCCGCGAAGACGAGCCCGACGCCCCACGTGCGCTGCTTGAGCGCGGCCACCGATCCGACGAGCATGCCGATGCCACAGCTCGTCGTCGAGATCGCGAGGATGTTCTCCGAGACGCGCATGCCCGCGTGGATCGCGACGTAGGCGCCCGTCAGGCCGGAGATCACGAGCGAGAGCTGGACGCGCTGCAGTTTCGTCATGCGGTGCTGGCCTCCGTCACCAATTGTTCCAGACGGGTGAGCGCTTTCTCGAGCGATTCTTGCGCGGGGCCGAACGAGAAGCGGACGTAGTCCTTGAAGCGAGAGGCGCGACCGCCGTGGCGGCGCTTGCCCGGGTTCACGTCGAAGAACTCGCCCGGCACCATGATGACCTTCTTCGTCAGGCCGGCGCGGAAGAGGCCCATGCCGTCGTTGAGCGGCTTCGGCAGCGCGCCGACGTTGCCCCAGCAGTAGAACGTCCCGTCCGGTACGCGATCGAAGCGCACGCCGATGCGCTCGAGGCGCGACAGCATGCGATCGCGCTTGTCGCGGAAGACGTTCTGGATGGCGAGGGTCTCCTTCGTGACGTAGTCGTCCTCGAAGAGCGGGATCGCCGCGCGCTGGAGCGGCTTCGAGCCGCCGCCGTCGAGGAAGCTGCCCGCGCTCGCGAAGCGGTCGACGACGGACTTCGGCGCGAGCGCCCACGTGATGCGCCAGCCCGGATAGCGCCAGTTCTTCGTGAAGCCGTCGAAGACCACGACAGGGTCTCGATCGACGTCCTTCACGTAGCGCGCCGCGCTCTCGACGGGGAGCATCCCCGGGCGGCCGCGATAGATGTAGTGCGAATAAAACTCGTCGAGGAGGAGCGTGCAGTCGAGCTCGCGCGCGATGCCGACCCAGCGTTCGAGCTCCTCGCCCGCGACGAGCTTGCCGGTCGGGTTGCACGGGTTGGAGAGGAGGAGCGCGGAGAGGCCGCGGCCGAGGATCTCGCGCCGGAGATCGTCCGCCGTGAAGCTGTAGCCGCGCTCGCCGTCGAGCAAGATGGGGATGCTCGTGAACGCCTTGAAGATGTCGAGGAGCTCCTCGTACGCGGTGTAGTCGGGAATGAAGTGCCCCAGGTTGATCTGCCCGAGGCTCGCCGCCGCTCGCGTGAGCGCCGCGCGCCCGCCGCCGGAGATGCACACGTTCTCCGCGCTGTATTGCGAGGGCAGGCCCTTGCGATAGAGCCGGTTGTAGAGCCCGGCGATCGCCTCGCGGAGCTCCCAGAGCCCCGCCACCGGCGCGTACTCCTGATCGTCGGGATGGATCCCGAGCGACTGTACGCGCGGGGGCGCGCCGGGCAGCTCGCCCGTCTCCGGCTGACCCTGGCCGAGATTGCACCAGTCCGGGTCCGACGAGGTGAATCCGAGCTTCGTCGCTTCGCTCGTGACGAAGATGACGCCGGTCTTCGGGACCGGGCGAAACGCGTGCAGTTCCTCCATGGGCGGTTCGAAGTTACCATTGATCGACATGCTTCTTCGCTCGATCGGCATCGCTTCGCTCGCCGGGACGCTGATCCTCTCGCTCTCCTTCGCCGCTGGATGCGGAGACGACGCCCGCGTTGGCCCCGGCGCCGTGACGGGCGACGGCGGCGCCGACGGCGCGCCCTCCGCGCCGCTCTCCGCCGACGAGCAGGCCTGCTTCGACGCGGAGACCGCCTACTGCAAGCGGTTCCAGGTCTGCGATCCCTTCAATCTCAAGCTCAACTGGGGTGATCTCACCACCTGCGTCGCGAACAACACGAAGGTCTGCCTCGCCCAGCTCGCGACTCCGAGCGCCGGGCTCACGGTGGCGAACCTGCCCGCATGCGGGAGCGGCTTCGATGCCGTCGCCTGCGCGGACTTCCGCCGGCTCGTCCTGCCCGCGGCGTGCGGTACGTGCGTCGCGCCGCTGCCCGCCGTCGACGCGGGCACCCCCATCCCGCTCGGCGAGACCTGCGACCCCGCGAACGACCGGTGCGATCCGCGCCCGGGCGAGGTCTGCGCGAAGGAGACCTCGAAGTGCACGAAGCGCACGTTCGTGGGGAATGGCGCGTCCTGCGGGACGCTGCCCGACGGCAGCATCGCGGCCTGCGCCGGCGGTCACTGCTTCGAGGTCGTCGCGGGCGGCTCCATCGTCTGCAAGACGGACGCCCCGTACGACAGCGCGTGCGACGATGTCCGCGGGCCGAAGTGCGCGTATCCCGGGACGTGCATCAGCGGGACGTGTCAGGCCGGCCCGGTCACGTGCCAGTAGCGATCCCGGCGATCTTGCAGCCCAGCTCCGAGAGCATGGTGACGGCCGCGCCGTAGCTCGCCGCGTCGTCCGAGCTCGCGTTGCCCTGGAGGCTGCGCGCGTAGACGCCCTGGGCGATCGCGGCGAGCCGGAAGATGCCAAAGGACATGAAGAACGGCCAGCCCTCGATGGTCGCTCGCTTCGTCAGCGACTTGTACTGCTCGACCATGGCGTCCTCGGTGGGGATCCCGAGAGGCCCCACGTCGACGCCGGCGAGGCCGCCGCGACCCGGCAAGCTCAGGTGATAACCCATGCACGCGTAGGCCAGATCGCTGAGCGGGTGACCGAGCGTGGATAGCTCCCAGTCGATGACGCCGATCACCTTCGGCTCGTCCGGCGCGAACATCAAATTATCGATGCGGTAGTCGCCGTGGATGAGCGTCGTCTCGTCGTTCGAGGGAATATTCTCGCGGAGCCACGCCATCAGCGACTCCATCGAAGGGATATGGGACGTGCGCGAGGCCTCGTACTGCTTCGACCAGCGCTCGACCTGCCGCGTGACGAAGCCGCCGACCTTGCCGTAGTCCTCGAGCCCCGCGCGCGCGTAATCGAGATTGTGCATCGCCGCCAGGACGCGCACGTAATCGGTATAGACCGCCTGGCGAAGGTCGTTCGACGACAGCTCCGGGAGCGTCGGATCCCAGAAGATGCGATTGGGCACCCAGCGCATGACGAAGAACGGCGTCCCGATGACCGACTCGTCGGTGCAGAGCGCCATCGCCTCCGGCACCGGCACGTTCGAGTCCTTCAGCGCGCGCATCACGCGGTACTCCCGCTCCACCGCGTGCGCCGACGGGAGCAGCTTTCCCGGCGGCTTCTTCCGCACGACGAGCGCGAGCTCACCCGAGCCGACCCAGTACGTCGGATTCGACTGTCCACCTTTGAACTGCAGGACCTCCGCGGCCTCTGCCGACGCGCCTGGGACGTTCGCGCCGAGCCATTTCGCGAGCGAGGCCGCGTCGATGCGGTGAGCCTCGCGCGGGGGACGCGTGTTTGGCGGCGGTGTGATCACTTCGTGGCCTCTCTGAACCAGGGTTCGGTCCCATGATGCGCTCAGTTCGGGTCGACGAGGTAGCCCTGTTTCTGCGCGGAGCCGCGGATCGCCTCCGCGCTCACGTAGTCGCTCGCGCGCTCGCGGCAGCCGAAGATGGAGCGGCAGAAGACGGAGTTGGTGACTGCGGCCACGTAGATGCCCACCACCTTGCCGTTCCGCACGATGGGGCTGCCGGAGTGGCCGTCCTCCGAGAGCTCCGGCGGGACCGCGCCCCAGGGGAAATCGTGCGTGTGGTAGCGAAGCTTCATCGGCCACGCGCGATCGAGGTACGACGCGAGCGAGACGTGCTCGCCGCCCTTCAGACGGCCGGCCTCCTGATCGAGCGCGAGCGGGATCGTGCGGAGTCGCACGGTGGCGTCGAAGGTCAGGATCGCCCAGTCGTCGGCGACCCACTGCACGGTATCGAAGCCGACGGCGGCGACGGGGCCGGAGTAGCTCACGCTGCGCTCGCTCCACACCTGGAGCCGGGCGCGGAAGATCTCGTAGCCGCCGTCGATCTGCGCGCGCACCTCCGCCGTCGGGAGCTCGCCGCGGTACGGGCCGAAGCAATGCTTCGCCGTCAGCACCTGATGCCGCCACGCCTCGTCGACCTTCTCCGCGCGGATGAGCGTCCCGGTGCACACGATGCCCACGTCGCTGCCCACCGTGACGACGCCCCCCGGATCGATCTCCGGCGACCGGGGCGGCGCCGATTCGGATTCGCACGTGGTGTGGCAGCAGGCCGTCGCCCACCACGCGAAGCCGAGTATGCTCGCGACGTGAGCTCCTTTGGTTTCTCGCCACACCTCGACGATCTTCGCACGCGCGTACGTGCGTTCGTCGACTCCGAAATCATCCCGAACGAGCGCCAGATCCTCGAGGAAGACAGGACCAAGGGGAAGGCGACGCTCACGGCGTTGCGCGACAAGGCGCGCGCGGCGGGGCTGTTCGTTCCGCACTTGCCGAAGGAGCACGGCGGCCTCGATCTCGGGATCATGGGCATGTGCGCGCTCTTTCGCGAGATGGGGCGCTCGCCGGTCGGCGCGGCGTGCTTCAACTGCGACGCGCCCGATCAGGGCAACATGGATCTCCTCCTCAAGTCGGCCGCTCCCGCCGTGAAGGAGCGCTGGCTCGCGCCGCTCGCCCGGGCCGAGATCACGAGCGGCTTCGCGATGACGGAGCCGGCGCCAGGGGCGGGCGCGGATCCGTCGAACCTCAAGACGACCGCGACGAAGACCGCCGACGGCTGGGTCATCGACGGTCACAAGTGGTACACGACCGGCGGCGGCGACGCGGCGTTCCTCATCGTGATGGCGCGCACGTCCGACGACCCGCGCACCGGCGCGACCATGTTCGTCGTCGATCGCAAGGCGGAGGGCATCCAGCACGTCCGCGACATTCCCGTGATGAGCCCGCCCATCCTCCAGCATCGGGAGGCGGAGCTGCTCTTCCGCGGCGTGAAGGTCGGCGACGACGCGGTGCTCGGCAAGGTGGGCGAAGGCTTCATGCTCGCGCAGAAACGTCTCGTCCCGGCGCGGCTCTCGCATTGCATGCGATGGCTCGGTTGGGCCGATCGCGCGCTCCACATGTGCCGCGACTACGTCCTCACGCGGGAGAGCTTCGGCAAGACGCTCGCCCATCACCAGATGATCCAGAAGAAGCTGGCGGACGCGGCCGCGGGCATCCACGCCGGCAACCTCATGACCATCCACTGCGCCTGGATGCTCGAGCAGGGGCTCGACAAGGAAGCCCGACCTTACTCCTCGATGGCCAAGAACCACGTCGCCCGGACCCTCTGCCAGGTCCTCGACGATGCGATCCAGATGCACGGATCCCTGGGATTCAGCGAGGATGTGCCCTTTTCGCTCTGGTACCGGTTCGCCCGCTCCTCCCGCATCGCGGACGGGCCGGACGAAGTTCATGACGTTGTCGTCGCACGAGACTTTCTGAGAGGCGCGTTGACGACGCTGGTCTGATTGACCGAAGATTTCGCGCCATGAAGTCGGCAGGGGAGGCGCTCGAGCATCTCGCGAAGGACGCGAGCGAAAACGGCGTCACGAAGGTATGCGTCGAGATCGCCGATTGGGCGAAGGAAGGGCACACGCCCGAGCTCGCGGCGCTCGCGCGTGGCCTCGAAGCCGCCGCCACGAGCGCGCAGGCCGATGCCTACGAGAAGGTCGTCGACCTCGTCGAGGACCAGCTCGCGCTCACGCAGAGCGACGCCGCCATCGACGCGATCCTCGCGCTCTCGGACGAGCCGCGCACGAAGTCGGTCGTCGTTCCGCGCACGACCCACGCGCGCCAGTGCGCGTTCGCTTCGCGTCTCGGCTACGCGCAGACGAAGCAAGCCTTCGTCGCCGCGCTCGAGCGCCACGCCGGCAAGCATCGCGATCTCTTCGCGTGCTGGATGCACGAGCTCGTGCTTCGTCGCGTGAGCCTCGCGAAGGAGCCTGTCGCGCAGACGCTCGCGGAGGAGCTCGCGAACACCGGCCACCGGCTCGGCGGCCTGCCGCTCGAGCTCCGACCGCTCGAGCGCGAGGCCCCGAGCTACATGCCGCTCTACGGCGATCGCGGCCTCACCGGCGTGCTCGAGGCGCTTGCGGGCGGTCCGATGTCCGCGCGCACGATGCCTCCGCCCGCGGAGGGCAAGGACGTCCAGATCACGGAGAAGGAGCCGAACCCGCTCCTCGTGAGCGCGGTGAAGCCCTGGCAGCACGGCAAGCGCGGCAAGGTCGAGATGAAGGCCTTCGAGCTCAGCGTGCCTCTCTCGGGGAACCTGCTCGGCAGCTGGCTGCTCCGCTCGCTGCCGCTCGAGTCCACGAAGGGCGTCGCGCGCGAGGGCCTGGAATGCAAGCGCGTCCCGCCCGAGTCGGTGTTCGGCCCGCTCTTCGCGGCCGCGGCCAACGGCGGAGCTTATTCATCGGGCATCGGTGGTGCCTACGGGCGGCGCGAGGCCTGGACGACGCTCGGGGCGCTCGTCGGCGCGCCCGACGGCTCGGGCGTGGGCGTGATCGAGCAGGCGGCGCAGCGCACCGTTTTCCTCGCGTTCGGCGCGGAAGGACCATGGTTTTACGACGTGGCCTGGGACCTCGGCGTCCTCGCGCTTCACGAGGACCAGCGAAACGTCGTCGTACTGGCCGCGACCGACGCCGAGTGAGTCCTCAACCCTTCGGGGTGGAGGTAGACTCGGCCCATGAGCGAAGCGGACAAGGTTCCCGGCTTACCCCCGATCGACGTCAACGAGTACGGCGGCAAGAAGGACGGCGTAAGGCAGCAGTTGAATCGGCGGCTGTTCATGCAGCTGCTCGTCTTCAAGACGCGACCGGGCCCGCACGCCGCGAGCGGCGGTCCGTCGAGCCAGCCCGACTCGATCGGCCTTCAGCTCGTCGACGCGCTTCGCAAGCGGAAGGTCGCGGGCGTGGTCTATGCGGACACGATGGACCCGCGGAGCATCGGCCTCCTCACGTGGAGCGAGGACCCGAGCCACTTCGTCACGCAGGTGCGTCCAATCTTCACCGAGTCGTTCCTCGCACGCGTCAAGATGCGGCAGGACTTCGGCATGCTTGGCCGCACGTATGCGACGGGGCACGAGCCCGAGCTCGAGTGGACGCTCCTCAAGCGTCCCATCGAGAACGTCACCAACGAGGCCTTCAAATGGCACGTCTGGTATCCGCTCCGCCGCAAGGGCACCTTCTCGAGGCTCGAGCCCATCGAGCAGAGCCACACGCTCCGCGAGCACGCCGCCCTCGGCATCGCGTACGGCCAGGCGGAGCTCGGGCACGATGTCCGGCTCGCATGCCACGGCATCGACGCGGGCGACAACGAGTTCCTCATCGGCCTCGTGGGTCGTGATCTGCACCCGCTCTCGCATCTCGTGCAGGCGATGCGGAAGACGCGCCAGACGAGCGAGTTCATCGAGAAGATGGGCCCGTTCTTCGTCGGCTACGTCCTCGGCACGAGCACGGGGCAATGAAGCGCGCGGCGTATCTCCTCTTCATCGCCCTCGCTTCCGGCGCCTGCGCCTCCAGCCCGCCTCCGTCGGCGCCCGCGCAGGCGACGTCGGCCTCGGCGTCCTCGCCGCCCGACGCGCTCGAGGTGAAGCTCGCCGAGGTCGCGCGCGTGCATGGCGCGCCGGGGCCGTGGGCGGTCGCGGGATATCGCATGAGCGAATACGCATTACAGAAGCTGGGACTGCCGCGCGGCAGCTTCGATCTGCAGGTGACGCATCACACGCCGCAGCAGGTGAAATACTCGTGTATCGCGGACGGCGCGCAGGCCTACTCGGGCGCGAGCCCCGGTAAGCTGAATTTGACCCTCGTCGAGGCCAAGCCCGAGGAGGTCGTCACCGAATATCGAAACAAGAAGACGGGGCAAAAGATCCTGTTGAAGCCCGCGGCCAGCTTCCAGACCCGATATGCCGATACGCCGCGCAACAAGGCGCACGACCTCGGCCGCGAAGTGATGCTCCTGCCGGCCGATCAGGTCTTCGAGGAAGTCCCGTCGACGTGACCGCGGCGTGGATCACCGGCTGGCTCGCGGTGGCCGCGATGGCGGTCGCGGTCGGGGTCCCGATTTACCAGCGCGTGAAGCACGGCAAACGGGCCGCGCCGGGTTCGGAGCCCATTCGCCTGCACGTGGTGATCGGCCTCACCGTCTCGGCTTGCGCCTTCGGGCACACGCTCCTCATCTTGCCCGAGCTAGGCTCACCGGCCGCGACCGCAGGCGGAATGCTCGCGCTCCTGCCGGGCGGTGTCGCGTTCGTGTTCATGCTCGCCCATGCCGGGCTGGGCCTTCAGCTTCGCGATCCGAAGTTGAAGAAGCGCCCCGACGTGAGGCGCTCTCACACGATCACGGCCACGCTCATCGCGATTTTCGTCGCGATCCACGCCGTCGCGCTCGAACGAGCAGCGCGCTGAGCGCGACCGCCCCAAGGCTCACCACGGTCGCGCGTTCGCTCTCGGGCGCTCCGATCACGGAGCAGCCGCAGGAAGACTTCTTCCCTTCTGCGGGTGTCGCGGGCGTCGCGGAGGGAGCGGCCGACGGCGCGGGCGCTCCGGGCTTCTTGTCGATCACGCCGAGCTTGGTCGCGTTGTCCGCCGTGAGGCAGCGACCGAGCATGCTGCACGTCTGGTTCTGGGGGCAGGTTTTGTCCTCGCCGCAGAGCTGCGTGACCATGAGGCGCTGTCCGCCGTCGGGCTCGCCCGGCTTGCTGAGCGTGCCGACCATCATGCAGAGGCCGAGCGGGCGGCACAGGATGTTCGGGTTGCACATCGAGTCGTTCTCGCAGACCGTGGGCTGGCACCACGAGAACCCCTTCTCGTCCATGCGGTACGAGCCCGGCGGGCATTCGACGAACACGTCGGCGCTCGCGGCGGAGGCGGTCAGGAGAGAAGCGGCGACGGCGACGGTCGCGAGAAGGAAGGGGCTTCGCATGACGAAGCCGGCATCCTAGTTGAGGTCGGCGCGCTTGCGGGAGGCGAACACTTCGTCCCAGTTGTCGCGATAGGCCTGGGTGGCGACCTGGGCGGGACCTTTGCCGCGCGGCGGAGGCGGCGGCGCCGACGGCGCCGCGTTCGCCTTGAAGGACTCGGTCACGTCGCAGACGCGCGGGTTGTCCTTGCGCGGCTGGAGCGCGACGAGCTCGCCCGTAAGCGGCTTGCCCTCGACGACGTTGCGGAGCTCACCCGTCTCGATGCGCTCGTCGCGCGCGCGGATCACGTGAACGCCGTCGCCGTCGGCGGTCGGCGGACCGAGGAGAACGACGTCCCTTGCGGGCTTCGCGGGCTTCTCCTCGTCGGACATGCTCTCAGGATAGCGCATTCGCGAGGACGCGCCCCTCAGCGGAAAGGCGCCGCTGGACGGTGGCGCGCGGCGACCAGCACGAGCACGTCGCGGGCCGCATCGAGCACGACTGGATCGCTCTCCAGACCGCGCCACGAGAGCGTCACGCGGTGTCCGTCGGAGCGGAGCCATACGCCGGCGCGGAGCTCGTCGAGGAGGAGGAGCGGCTCCTTCGCCTCGCGCAGCGCCTCGCTGTCCTCGTGCGCGCCGACGAGGACGAGGTAGGCCCGATCGAAGCGCTCCTCTCCCAGCACGAGCACGGGGCCGTTCTTCCATTGAAACGCGTCGCGCTGGGCCACCGACACCACCGCCGCGCGACCGCGGGGCGCGTCCGTCGTAACGCGGGTGCGCATCTCACCGTTCAGACGATAGAGATCGAAGACGTACGGGATCCCGTCCTTGGCGCCGGCGACCTTGGGGCTCGCGCGAGGAGACGGGGGCGGGACGTACACGAGCCCGCGAGCGGCGGCGTAGCGATCGAGCGCACGCGCGGCACCGGATTTGCGGGCCGCTCCGGTCCCGAGGGTCCAGGCGGCGATGGAGAGCGTCGCCCCGAGGACGAAGAGCTCGAGCACGTGCGGGCGGACAGCGCGCCGCCGAATTCGTTCCGGGGGCGGGAACTTTTCTCTCCCGGCAGCAGCGTGGCGCGCCGCGCTCCTCAACGCGCGGGGATCCACGGGCGCGCGGGCCATCGCTCGGGGGGCGGCGGCGGCTTCACCCATCGCTGCGAGCGCTCCTCGAGGAACCACGTCGGGTCGGGGGTCTCGGGCCACTCGCAGCCGGCGGGCTCGTCGATCCCCATGTGGTAATGCAATTATGGACTGATCGGCGAAGGCGCCGGCGAGGAAGTCGAGCTCGCCCCAGATGTCCTGCAAGGCGCGGACGACCTCTTCTTTAGGGGCCAGCGCTCGCGATGAGCTCGAAGCGAGCGAGGAACTTGCGCTGGCGAAAGACGATGCGCATCGCGTGCGCCGTCTGGCGTGGCCCGAGCGCGGTGAAGAACACGCGCTTCTTCCGCCGGTCTTTCCCGTCCCGGACGCGGCGCACCCATCCCATCTGCTCGAGGCGCGTGAGCATCTTGGACACCGTCGTCCTGCAAAGGTCGAGGCGCCGCGTGATCTCGAGCTGGGACATCCCGACGAGGAGCCCGTTGGTCTGCGGGTTCCGAGATCCCCGCCAGAGCGCCGCCTGCCGGACGAGGCAGAGGAGATCGAAGCGCGCCGCGGTCATGCCTTCCACCTTCGGAGCACGCGATGCCCGAACGCGACGGTACGGAGGTGGAGCCGCTTCGCCTGGAACACGATGGGGTGCATGGCCCCGCGCACGAGCACCCGCCGTGCCACGCGCCGCCCCCCGCAGGGGGAGCCCCCCTCCCGCGGCGGCCCATTCTAATGGTTGGCAAGCCAACCATTAAAATGGCGGTCCGGCGGAGGGGGTGGCGGGGGCCGGCCACCTGGCCGGCACGGGCCAGGGTGTTGAACGAGATGTCCAACGGATATCGACCGCGGGCGCGCACGACCAGGTAGAGACGACGCGCGGACGCGCAGCTGCGCAAGACGAGCGGCCGCGCAGACGAAGACGAGCGTGAGCGACTACGGGCGGCGGCAGCCGCAGCCGCAGTCGTTCCAGAAGGGCTCGAGGCCCGCGCTGCACGTCACGTGCACGTTCACGCACTGGTCCGGCGTGTACATGTAGATCTTGTCGGGCTCGCCGCCGGGGTTGCAGGCGCAGACCTTCTTCGAGCAGTCGATGCCGCGCGTGGTGCACGAGCACGTGTTGCAGCCGTCCGGCGCGACGAAGTGATCGCCCACGTGATAGACGGTCGAGCCGACGGTGCACGTGCCGCCCGCCTCGACCGCGAGCGCGACGTCGAACGGGGCGGGGAGGGCGTCGTAGTCCGCGAAGACGATGCGGTACGACGTGACCTCGGTGTTCGCCGGGAGCGTGTAGACGATCTGCGCGTTGCGCGTCGTCTGGCGGAAGTCGTCGTTGTACGAGAGGACGTTGTAGCGATCGTCGGTGAGGTACGCGACGGCATCGCCCACGTTCGACTGGACGTCGATCGTGATCGTGTCGCCAGCCTTGGCGTGGAACGCCCACGCGCGTGGCTGGGGCGGCGTGTAGTAGTAGCCGCTCTTCACATCGCCCGCGTCGATGAGCCCGAGGAGGCGGGGACGCTGCGAGGCGAGCGCGCTCTCGCCCGCGACCGGCTCTACGTCCGTTTCCGTTTCCATGGGCGCATCCTGCGAACAACCCGCGAGCACGGCGAAAGCCGCGACGAGACCGACCGCAAAAAGACGTGAAACCATCGACCGACGCGCTCTAGCACCGGGGGGTGTATGGTCAAGCGGACGTCAGGAAAGGAAATGTTCGTGAAATGAGGATGATCGGCGTTGGTCTCATTTTTCTAGCGACGGCGTGCGGCGGCGGGGCGGCTCAGGAGCCGGCCAAGACGCCCGTGAACGCGGAAACGAAGCCAGTTTCGAGCACTTCCGGGCCTGGTGGCGCGCCGGGCGACGCCGCCAAGGCGAATGTCTGGGCGCTCCCTGAAGGTCCACGGGATGGCGCCGCCCCCGCAGCTCCGCCGGTCCAGCCGCTCAAGCTCGACAGCTGGAAGGCGGCCATCAAGGCGAAGGGCGTCCCATCCGCGCCCGGCACCTGCGCGAAGACCCCGAGCACCGCCAAGGCCGACGCCGACGTGGTGGCCGCCGCCATGAGCGCGCCGCCCGAGTGCACCGACGTGATCGTCGATCCCGCGCTCGCGAAGCACGGCGACGCGACGGACGAAGCGGGCCACAAGCTCATCGCGCTCTCGCTCGCCGGCAGGCTCGCGCGCACCGCCGCCGTCGCGCCCTCGATGAAGGACGCCTCCGACAAGGAGAAGGTGAAGAAGTTCATCCAGGGTCCGCTGAAGAGCTGGATGGTCGAGCAAGCGACCGCGATCGACACGCTGTCGAGCGCAGGCACGCAGCTCGCGCCCGCGGGCCGCGCGATCGTCGCGGTGGAGGCCGGGATGGCAGATCTCCGCTTGGTCGATCGCATCCGGACCGCGCCGACGCCGTCATCGTGGGACAAGGAGTTGAAGGCAATCTACGAGGCGGCCCTCGACGAGGCGCTCGAGCCGCGCAAGAAGCGAGGCCGCGACGCCGCGCTCGTAGGCCTCATGGACTACGCGAACGCGCAGGCGGCCAGCGAGCCGCGCGTCGATCGCGCGCGCGCGCTCCTCTCGAAGCTCTACGGCGGTCGCCGCATCGACGCCCTCGACGCCCTCGCGGTGCCCGGCGCCCCGCCACGCTTCGAGCTCGGTCGCAAGTACTGGCGCCGCGTCGACTTCGTCGAGGCGGCCTACGCCGCGAACGAGAAGAAGGACGACGATGGGAAGCTCGCCCTCGCCACCGCCCTCGCGCTCGCCAAGGGCCCCGAGAGCGCGAAGGACATGATGCTCGCACCGGCGCCGGGCGCGCTCGGGCTGGACCACACGGAGGCGCTCGACGCCCTCGCGGCCGAGGGCGGCAAGAACGCCGGCCTCGCCGCGTTCAACGCCGCCTATCTGCGGTCGCTCTGCGTACCGGAGGGCGCGAAGGCGAGCCCGTACCTCGCGGACATCGCCACGCGCGCGAAGAAGGCGGAGTCGATGCTGACCGACGCGGAGCTGAAGAAGAAGGCCGCCGCGCTCGCCGCCGACAGCGAGGCCGCGTCGAAGGCGACGAAGTGACGAGACGTGAGGGACGTGACGTGACGACGTGACGCAGTAACGAGGCGATCAGCCCATCACGTGGAGCAAGACCGCCGTGACGTTGTCGGCACCGACACGCTCATCGGCGGCTTGCACCAGCTGATCGCAGCGGTCGGCGAGGGCCTCCTCGTCGTTCGAGACGATCTCGCGGACGGTGTAGTCGTCGAGCTGGCGCGTGATGCCGTCGCTGCAGAGCAGGTAGAGGTCGTTCGCCATGAGCGGGAAGTAGCTCACGCTCACCTCGAGGTCGTGGCGGATGCCCACGATGCGCGTGACGACGTTCGGATGCTCACGCTCGATCTGCGCTGCGTCGTCGAGCGAGGCACCCGTGCGCCACATCTCCAGCGCGAGCACGTCGTCGACGCTCAGGCGGCGGAGCTCACCGCCGCTCGCATCGGCGGAGGCATACGTGGTGGGATCGTAGCCGCGGCGATAGCGATAGAGGCGGCAGTCGCCCGCCGACACCGCGATGAGCCACGGCGGCGCGAGGCGAAGCCCGATGAGCGCACAGCCCATGCCCACGCTGTCGCCGACGGCGCTCGTGAGGATGCGCTGGTTGGCCTCGAGGACGGCGATCGCGAGCGGGTCCGCCTGGGGCGGCGCGCCCTGCGCGGTGCTCATGCCCGCCTCGCGGCCGGAGAAGTAGCGACGGAAGCTCGTGACCGCGAGGTCGGCCGCCATGCGTCCGCTCGACTCGCCGCCGCCGCCGTCCGCCACGATGAACACGCTCGCGCTCTCGATCGCGCCCCACGCGTCTTCGTTGATCTCCCGATGCCGTCCGGTCACCGACGCGCCGGCGTAGTCGATCACGGTACGCGTGCCGGGCATGCGGTACGGCATGAATCACGATCCTACGCGAAACAGCGGCGCGCGAAGGGATATCCTTCGCGTGATGGCCACGCAGGTTTGGGGCGCGAGCGACGTGCTCGTCCGGCGTCGGCCGCAAATCTGGCCCTATTTCGCGATCGCCGCGGCCGCTCTGGCCATCCCGACGGTGGCTGAAATCTACATCGTCTCGGCCCTCGTCGGCCTCGCCATCCTCCTGCTCCTCTTCTTCCTGCCCGCCATCCTCTACGACGACGCCCAGCGCCGGGTGGCCGTCGTCCACGCCGACCGCGAGGGTCTCCGTTTCGGCAAGTCCCTCGTGCTCCCACGTGCGCGCATCGATGCGTGCGCGGTCGAGCCGCTCGCCGAAGGTATGTGCAATGTGCATCTTTGGGGGCCGGGCCGGCGCGACGACGTCTCGCTCCTCGTCCCCGACCCCGAGCGCGCTCGCCTCCTCATCGAAGCGCTCGGCCTGAAGAGCGATCGTCACGCGGCGCGCTTCGTCGTGGAGAGCGCGCCGCTCCGCCCGCGTGGCATCGCGAGACTCATTCGTCTCGTTCACCTGCTCGGCGCGGCCATGCTCGTGGCCGCCGTCATCTTGCTCACGCTCCAGTCGGAGTGGATCGGGTTCACGCTCGTGCCGCTGATGTTCGCGTATTTCGGCCTGCTCCGCCGCCTCCGCCGCCGGCGCTCGATCACCCTCGGGGCCGACGCGCTCACCGTCGACCAGCCCATCCCGCTGTCCGAGATCCGCTCCGTGAAGGCGGGCCCCGGCACCGATGCGCGCGTCGACGACATGCTGCTCCGCTTCGACGGTCGCGACGCGGCGGGCAAGCGAGACGCGTTCGTCGAGCGCCTGCAAAAGAGCCTTGGCGCACGCGATGACGTCCCCGTCGCCGCCATGCTCGAGCCGGGGGCGCGCGAGGAGAAGGCGTGGCTCGCCGAGCTCCGTCGCCTTGGCGGCGACAGCTACCGCGGCGGCGGGCTCCCCACCGAGGAGCTCTGGCGCGTGGTCGAGCACGTCGCAGCGCCGCCGGGCGCTCGCATCGGCGCGCTCGCCGTGCTCCTCACGCGTCTCGATGACGAGGGCCGCGTGCGCCTCGCGCACATCGCGGAGGGAACCGTGAAGCCGGACGTGCGCGCGGCGCTCGAGGCGGCCTCCGAGGTGGGCACCACGGACGAAGAGGTGGTCAGGATGTTCCAGAAATGACGCGTAGCTTCGTGGTGGTCGGGCAGAAGGCCTCTGCGGGCGACGACTTCCTCCTCGACGATCTCCCCGGCACCAGCGGACGCATCGACGTCCTCGTCCGGTGCCTGCGCGCGACCTTGCTGTCGTCGCATGGCCTTCGCCGTGACTGCATCGCGTACCTGGTGCTGCTCGGCGGAGCGCGCGCGCCACGCGTCGTGCGCGTCGACGGAGCGACCGCGCAGTTCATTCGCCCCGACGAGCGCGCGCTCGGAGGCATGGTGAAGAAGGTGCTCGGCACCCACGACGACGACGACCGCGAGGGCTTCGTCCTCGTGAAGCCGGGGGTCGCGGTGGCGCGGGGCGGCATCGACGCGGTGCTCGCCGACGTGGCGGGCGCGGCGATCTACGTGCTCGCCGAGGACGCGCCCGACATTCGCGCCGAGCCCATCGATCCGGCGGCCGATGTCGTCTTCGTGGCCGGCGATCACATCGGCCTGCCGGACGACGTTCGCGCGCGTCTCGACGCGGCGGGGGCGCGTCCCGTCTCGCTCGGCCCCGTGAGCGTGCACGCCGACGATGCGGTCGCGATTGCCATGAACGAGCTCGATCGACGCGCTATTCTTCGCTGATGCGCCGCTGGTCCAACGAGCTCATCGTGCTCGCCGCGGCCACGCTGGTCGGATGCCTCTTCCCGTCGTTCGACGACCTTCGCTCGGGCACCGATCGAGGCAGCTCCGGCGGCACGTCGAGCAGCGGGGGCTCGTCGGGGTCGGCGTCGTCAGGCAGCAGCAGCAGCAGCAGCAGCAGCGGCAGCTCGACCTCCTCGTCCGGCGACGCCTCGACGTCGACGAAGGGCGTCGTCTGCGGCGGCGCCACGTGCCTCCCCGAGGAGTTCTGCTGCCTGAGCGTCGGCGGCACGACCCCCGTTTGCCAGCCCATCGGCGCGGTCGGCACGTGCGCTGCGCAGCTCGGGGGCCTTGCCTTCACGTGCGACGGCAACGAGGACTGCCGCGCCGGCGACATCTGCTGCGGAGAAGACCAGGAAGCCTCGTGCGCCGCGGCCTGCGAGGGTCAGGCGCTCTGCAACGCACCCAGTTCCACATGCCCGTCCGGAAAGTCCTGCACGGGAACATTCAGCGGATTCAAGGCCTGCCAATGACGCAAGAAGAAGCGACCCGAAGCCTGATCAACCGCGCGCCGCGCGATCCCGACGCGGAGCGTCCGTCGTTCCTCGTCACGGTCGTCTCGGGCGCGGATCGTGGCCTCTCCTTCGAGCTCGACGGGTCACAGGCTTCCCGTTCGCTCGTCGGCGTCTCGCCCGCGTGTCAGCTTCGCCTGACCGATACGCTCGTCTCGCGCCGCCATGCCGCTTTCGAGGTCGAGCTCGACGGCCTGCGCGTGCAGGACCTCGGCTCGAAGAACGGCACCATCGTCAACGGCCTCCGCGTGAACGACGCGCTGCTCGCCGGCGGTGAGGTGGTGCGCGTCGGCGCGACCATGCTGCGCGCGGAGCGCATCGCGAAGACGTCGACGAGCAAGCCCACCACCGCGATGGCCTTCGGGCGCGTCGTCGGCGGCAGCCCGGAGATGCGCCGGCTCTATCCGCTCTTCACGGAGCTCGCCACGTCCGCCGACCCCGTCCTCATCGAAGGCGAGACGGGCACCGGCAAGGAGCTCCTCGCAGAGGCGCTCCACGAGAAGGGCCCGCGCGCGCAGGGACCGTTCGTCGTCTTCGACTGTGCGTCGAAGACGGGGACGGGCGCGCTCGCGCAGCTCTTCGGTGTCGACGGCGGTGCGCCCGGCGCCTTCGAGCAAGCCAGGGGCGGCACGCTCCTCCTCGACGAGGTCGCAGAGCTCGAGCCCGAAGCGCAGGCGGGGCTCCTCGACGCGCTCTCGCAGGGACGCATCCTCCGCGAGGGCGCGCGCGACTTCATTCCCATCGACGTCCGCATCCTCGTCGCCTCGCGCCGTGACCTCGACGCCGAGGTGCAGGCCGGCCGCTTCCGCGAGGACGTCCTCCAGTGGCTCGCGCCGCATCGCATCGAGCTGCCGCCGCTGCGAAAGCGCCAGGGCGACGTGGGGCTCCTCGCCCGCCATTTCTGGCGGGTCATCGGCGGCGGCGACGCGCTCCCCGCGGACTTCGCGGCTCGCCTCGAGGCCTATGCGTGGCCAGGCAACGTCCGCGAGCTCGCCAACATGGTCGCGCGCCGCTTCGCGAGCGGTCAGGACGACGAGCAGGCGTTGCCGGCGGGGCAGGTCGCGACCAGCGAGACGGCGGACGCCACGCTCGGCGCAGCGATGGAGAAGATCCTGGAGTCCGACATGCCGTTCTCGAGCGCCCGCGCCGCCGCGCTGGGCGAGTTCGAGAAGCGCTACGTCGCGCGCGTCCTCGCTCGCCACGGCGGGCACGTCGGTCGCGCCGCCGCCGCGTCGGGCATCGCGCGGCGCTACTTCCAGGTGCTGCGCGGTCGTAGCCGCTGATCCCTCGTCGTCATCGATCCGAGCCGCGGCTAGAACCGGATGACGGGCGAGAGCTGGAAGGCCGCGCTCGAGGGCCTGGCGCGCGTGAAGTAGAGGATGGCGGAGGCGCCCAGCGCCACCACCGCGACGCCGAGCGTGATCCCGGCGCCGAGGAACTTCGACTTCACCGGGTCGATCTCCGCGTCGCTGCAGCCCTCCTTCGTCTTGGCGCAGGTGTTCTCGAGATCGCCGTAGGCGGAGTGGCCGGTGATCTCGAAGTAGACGAAGCCGCCGAGCGCGACCCCGCCGACCGCGGCGAGCACGATGGGAAGCACCGGCGCTCCGTCGCCGGACGGCGGCGGAGGAGGCGGGGGCGGGGGCTCCGACGGAGCGCTGCCCGCGAGCGGCATGCCGTCCTGTCCGAGCTCGGTCGTGAACCTCACCTCGATGACGCGGCCCTTCTCGCCCTGCGCGGTGAGGACCTTCGCGTCGGCCTGAGCGCCTCCCTTTGCGCGCGCCTTGATCGCGCGCGGTCCGGGATCGACGGCGACGGGCTTCCCGTCGAGATCGATGCGCGCGTCGTCGATGGTGACCGTCGCGCCGAGCACGTCCTGACCGCGCGAGTCGACCAGGCGCACGATGATGGTGGGCGTCTTGTCGTCGAGCTCCTTGAGCCACCGCTCGCAGTCGTTGCGGATGACGGCGTTGCAGCTCCTGGCGGCGCAGACGAGGAGCTGCGCGCGCGCCTCGCGGAACTTGCCCTTGTTGGTGAGGTCCTGGGCTTCTTGATTCGCCTGTACGCACGGGCTCGCGGCGCGCGCGCCAGCGCTGCCGAGCGACAGAAGGGCGGCCGCTCCGAGCGCCGCCGCATGCGAAAACCTCAGTTGCAATCCCCCTGGTATATCGTCTTCCCGGTCGCCGGATCGAGCTTCGACGTGCACGGTTGCTTGGGCGCGCTGCTCCGGGGGCGCGGACGCACGACCGGACGCACCGCAGGCCAGGGGGTCGTTGGGCCGACGGGCTTGTCGACCTTCTCGACGGGCTTGTCGATCGGCCTGTCCACGAGCGGCTTGTCGGCCGGTCTTTCGTTCGGTTTGTCCGCCGTCTTCTCCGCGAGCGGATCGGTCGGCGGATCGACGATGAGCGGCGGCGGATCGTCGGGGAGGTGCTTGGCGGGAGGTGTCTCCGTCGTGATGCGCGACCACGAGAGGCCCACCACGAGCGTGATGAGGACGGCGAGCCCGAACACGGCGTAGGCCCACCGATCGGTACGCGAGCGTGTCGACGGCGCCGGCTTCTGCGCGAGCTCCGCGAACGACGTGATCGTCGGCTCGTACTCCATGCCGAGCGGTGGAGCAGACGCGGAGGCGTGGGTCGTCACGGGAGTCGCGGCCGGCACCGCCGGCACGGGAGTCACGAGGACGGCGGGCGCCGGTGCGGGTGTGTCCTCGAACGAGGGAAAGCCGGGCCCAGTGGTGGGCTCCTCACCCCTCGGCGGCGGTCGATCGGGCACCGTCGGCTGCATCGCCTTCGGCTTCGTGAACCGCTCGTGACGCGGCGTGGTCGGCGCCTCCGTCATCACGCTCGCCGCGACGCTCGAGAGGTCGGTGTGCGTCGGGCTCGGTGCGTTCGCCTTCTCCGTGCGAGCGATCATCGCCCGGCGCGTCGCGAGCGTCTCCGCCGCCGTCTTCTCGACCCACGCGCCGACCTCGCGACCGAGCGCGCGGCCGAGCGCATCCTCCAGGGCGATCGCCATGTCGCGTGCGGTCTCGAAGCGACCATCAGGATCGGGATCGAGCGCGCGGAGCGCGATCTCGCTCAGCGCGTCGGGGCAGTCGAGGTTGATCGTGCGTGGCGGCTGCACCCAGCCGACGAGGATCTTCTCCATCGTCGCCGCCTCGTTGTCCGACGCGAAGAGGCGCTCCCCGGTGAGGAGCTCCCAGAGGACGATGCCGGCGGCGTAGATGTCGGTTCGCCGCGTCACGTTCTCGCGCCGGATCTGCTCCGGAGCCATGTACGCGAGCTTGCCCTTGAGGTCGTTCTCGCCGGTCGTGGCCTGACGATTCTTCGAGCTCGCGCGCGCGATGCCGAAGTCGACGAGGCGTGCCACGCCGTCCGCGCCGACGAGGACGTTCTGCGGAGAGACGTCGCGGTGGACGATGTCGAGCGGCTTGCCGGTCTCGCTCTTCGCCTCGTGCGCGGAGTGGAGGCCGTGCAGCATCTCGGACACGATCGCGACGACGACCGGGAGCGGGATCCGCTCCTTGCCCATGCTGCGGACGAGCGACGACAGCGAGTCGCCGTCGACGTACTCCATGACGATGAGGAGCTCACCCTCGGTCGACACGACATCGAGGGTCGGGACGACGTTCGGATGCCGGATGCGCGCCGCCAGCCGGGCCTCGTCCGCGAACGCCCCCGTGAAGTTGGGGTCCTCGCACAAATGAGGATGGAGCCGCTTGATGGCGACGGTCCGAGAGAAGCCGGCCGACCCGTCCAGGCGCCCGAGATGGACCGTGGCCATCCCTCCAGAGGCGATTCGCTCCCCCAGGGCATACCGGCCCACTTTGACGGCGTTACCAGCCATCCCCTCTCCTCATGATTCCACCTCTCGCCGGGGGCAGCACCGGAAAACCGTAGTAGTTTCGTGTAGTCAAAGGTCAGCGTGTCCCGCGCTTCCAGGCGCGCCGAGATCGCGCTACGTGGCTTGCCGCCGTGCGTCGTTGGCTGTTCTTCGTCCTGCCCCTGCTCCTGGGCGCCCTCCTCCTCTTCGCCTGCGGCTCGAAGAACAGCGCACCGGCCGCACCAGATGCGGCAACCACGACCGCGGCGGAGATCGACGCGAGCGTCTCGATGGCGGTGCTCGACGCGGGGGCGCCGGACAAGCGCCTCATCCTCCAGCTCGCGGCCGCGAACTTCGTCGCGTCGGTGAGCGATCAGCCGGACTGGCCGGAGAACGACGCGGGGGCGCGGCGCCTCGGGTACCTGCGAAACGGCGCGGTGGTCGACGCGTACGACCCCCCGATCAAGAACGACGAGTGCAAGGAGGGCTGGTACGAGCTCGTCAACGGCGGCTACATCTGCGGCAAGCACGCGACGATCGATCTGACGTCACCCCGCGTGCGGCTCGCGCCGAAGCAGCCGGATCGCGACGCCGGCATGCCGTATCGCTACGGCATCAACGTCTCGGACGGCACGCCGCTCTATCGGCGCGTCCTCACTTCCGAGGATCGCCAGAAGTACGAGCGCCCGAGCAAGCCGAAGAGCGACAAGCCCGGGGAGCCCGAGAAGACGGAGAAGACGGAGAAGGAGAAGCCGGAGACCGAGGCCGCGGACAGCGAGCCCGCGCTCGCGCCGGCCGCCGAGAAGGAGTCGACCGCGTCCTCCGACGACGAGCCGCCGCTCACGCAAGAAGAAGAGCCTCCGCCGCAGCGAAAGCACACGAAGGAGACGCATCACAAGCACGCGAAGGACGCGAAGCACGGCAAGAAGGACGACAAGCCGGTCAAGGATCCCTTCAAGGAGGCGAAGGCGAAGGGCGAGCGCCCGTCGCTGAGCGAGCTGAAGGGACGCGGCGTGCTCGTGCGGAAGCTGGCGCGGGGCTTCACGATCGCGCTCGATCGCGACTTCAAGGGCGCGGGCACGCGGTGGTGGCGGACCACGTTCGGATTCGCGGTCCCGTTCGATCGGGTGGCGATCCAGCAGGGCCAGACGAAGTACGCCGGCAACTGGTTCATCGGCGAGCCGGCGAAGGTCGAGCTCCTGCCGATCCCGTATCCCAACCTCGCCGATCTCGACGCGAGCGCGCAGGTCGCGACGCCGGACGCGGGCGCGGACTCCCTCGTCGGCACCGTCGGCTTCATCAACTTCAGCGGCGCGAGCAAGCTCGAGATCGGCGAAGACGCGAAGGGCAATCCCAAGGTCGGTTGGGGCGCGCAGCCGTTGCCGAAGCGAAGCGCCGTCCTCCTGACGGGCCGCTCGCAGGTCGTCAACGGAATGACCTATTACGAGACGGTCGGCGGCTTCTACGTGATGATGTCGCAGCTCAAGCTCGCGCATCCGCAGATCCCGGCCGACGTCGGTGAGCACGAGAAGTGGATCGACGTCGATCTCACGCGCCAGCAGCTCGTCGCGTTCGAGGGCCGCCGTCCAGTGTTCGCCACGCTCATCTCTTCGGGACGCAAGAACGTCGACGATCCAGAGCACAACTACGCCACGCCACCAGGCGTGTACCGCATCCGCGAGAAGCACGTCACCGCCACCATGGACGCGGACACGGCCGCCGACGGGCCGTACTCGATCGAGGACGTGCCGTGGGTCATGTACTTCCAGGGCAGCTACGCGCTCCACGGCGCGTTCTGGCACGACAGCTTCGGCAACCAGCGCAGCCACGGCTGCGTGAACATGAGCCCGGAAGACGCGCGCACCGTCTTCGCCTGGTCCGATCCGCCGATGCCGAACGGCTGGCACGGCGTCTTCAGCAAGGACGACAACACGGGCTCCCGCGTCGTCGTCCACGAAGATCCGCCGCCGAAGCGACGCTGATCCGAGCGCGAGACCTCGCTTTTGGCGTGCATGACGCACGCATTTACGCAGGTCGCGAGCGCCCGACGAGCACGAGGCCGAGGAGGCCGAGGAAACCGATCACGCGTGCGATGCGATCGCCGGTCCCCTCACCGGCATAGCGATAGTCGATCGCGCGTGCCGTGATCGGCTCCCGCTCCATCGCCGTGACGAGGTCAGGCGCTCCGTAGTGGCGACCGGTGCGATCGATGACGACGGTGCGGCGCGCGCGCAGCGCCGCCATCACGCTCTCCTCGCTGACGGGCTCCTGCACGAACACGTAGGTCCGGCAGAGACCGAGATGACTGCCCCAGTGATAGTCCGAAGAGCCGATCGCCATCAGGCCAGGCGTCTTCTCGTAGAACGATCGCAGGTCCTCCCACCTCCAGCCCGCGAAGGCGTCGGAATAGGCGAGGGGATGCATCACCTCCGAGCCGTCGAGCTGGCCCAGCACCGGCTCGTACTCGCTCCAGTAGCGCTTCACGGGGTGGGCTGCGATCGCGACGCCGCGCTGGCGGTGGATATCGGCGATGACGTCCGACAGCGGCTGATTGGGCGATACCGTCTCGTCGATCCCGACCGCGATGAGATGGAAGCGCGACGAGGTCACCTCCTCGCCGCGGAGAACGAGCGGCCCGCCGCGCGCGTGAGCCCATGCGCGAGCCACGCCGCCGGGCAGCGCCGAGTTGTGCTCCGTCAGCGCGATCACGTCGAGCCCGCGCCGCTCCGCTTGACGCGCGATCCCGAGCGGCGTGAGCGAGCCGTCGCTCAGCGTGGTGTGAACGTGGAAGTCGGCCTCGAGCACGCGGTAGCCCGCGCGGTGATTCTCCGGGCGCGCAGGCGTCGGATCGAAGGCCACTCCACCGGCAAGCCCGATCGCGAGCATCGCGACGAACAGCCAGACGATCCTCGCCCTCAGAGGATCGGCCATAGCTGCCCCACCGCGAGGAAGTAGCCGAGGATGAGCACGTGGTTCGAGACCCAGAAGACGAGCGCCGCGAGCGCGGCCCTCCCCTTCGAGAGACCGACGCCCGCCAGGTAGAGCGCGTAGGAGAGCAAGATGCTCCACACCGACGCGACCGCGAGGAGCGGTCCCCACAGGACGAACGACGGCCGCTCCGGATGCGGCGCGAAGATGACGGCGCCGATGAAGAAGAGGAAGAGCAGGATCCAGGGCCCGATCCCCTGGAGGTAGAACGCGAAGGCCCGCTTCCAGCCGAACTCCGGCTTGAAGATGCGCACCGTGAGCGCGGTCGAGATGAGGTGGACGAGTGGTAGCCACGAGAACGACACCATCGCCAGGAAGGCCTCGGTCGGGGCGAAGCGGCCGGTCGCGCTCACCGACACGAGCGCCCCCAGGACCAGCAGGAATCGGCCCGCGCCGAGGGCGATCGACGGCGTCTCCGCGCTCTCCGCGAGCTCGCGGTAGCCGCGGAACGGCCGCGCCATCAGGCGAAACGGAAGCGCCAGCATCGACGGGATCTTAAGCCCTGCGCGGGATCGCCGTTGGTCGATCGATGTCTGCTTGGGTTCGCTTTGCTGGCTTGTTCGTTCTTGCCGCGGCGGGGGTGGCCTGCGCCCCACCGGCGGGCTCCTCCTCGGAGGACGCGGAGCTCACCTCCGCGTCGGACACCAGCTCCATCGAACCGATGCCGGCTCGCCCCAGCCCGACCGTGTCCGGCCCGGCGAGCCCTGCGCGGCGCTACTCGTGCGGGTCCAGTCCCGGCCCGAGCCGCGAGGAGAACGTCTGCTGGCGCTGGCACTGCGACGGCGATCCCAGGGCGGCCTCCTCCTGGAGCGGCGACGGCGCGACGTGCAACGCAGGCGGCCTCGATCCGAGCGCCGCCGACCACGCGCTCCGGCGCATCAACGTGCATCGCTTCCTCGCCGACCTCCCGCCGTTCGCGCAGGAGCCCGCGTGGTCGGCGGCCGCGCAGCAGTGCGCGCTCATCGCTCATGCGAACGGCAAGCTCTCCCACGAGCCGCCGAAGGACTGGGCGTGCTGGAGCCCGACGGGCGCGAGGATGTCCGAGGGCAGTCTCATCGCGAACGTCGCGCTCGCCCCCTCCATCGGCGCGTACATCGAGGATCCGGGCAACGAGACGACGATGGTGCATCGTCGCTGGCTCCTCGACGAGACGCTGGCGAGCGTCGGCTTCGGCTCGACGGATCGTTACTCGTGCGTGGTCGTCGACGGACGTAGCGTGAGCACGCCGACGGCGGCGAAGCCGGCGAACGTACGCGGCTGGTCGGCGTGGCCGCCGGCCGGCCCCGTGCCCTTCGACGTGTTCGAAGACGAGAAGCTCGATACGGCCGGCTGGACCGTTCAGAGCACGAAGAACGATCTCGCGAAGGCCACCGTCGAGGTGTCGAGCGACGGAAAGGACCTGCCCGTGGTGGTCACCCATCTGACCGATTCCTTGGGCAGCCGCACCGCGATCAGGTTCGTGCCGCAGGGGTGGGTCACGGAGGCGGGGCGCTCGTACGCAGTCGCAGTCACGGGCTCCGCACGTACGATCGAATTCGAGGTCAAACCGATCGCGTGCATCGAATGACGACCCGCTAAAATAGGCAGATCGCCGTCGTGTGGCGCCATCGCCACAGTAGCGTGCGTCGCTTCGAGACCTAACTTGGACGACATGACAACACGCCTTCGCGAAACCGTCGTTGCCCAACATCGACGTCTCCTGGTCGCCATCGACCGCGCGGAAACGTCGCTCGACGAACCGGCGCTCACGCGCCTTCGAAGCTCCGTGGTGAAGCACCTCGAGACGGAGCGTAAGCTCCTCTTCCCGCTCGCCACGCGCGCTGGCGACGGGGCGCGATACGGGGAGGAGGAACATCTCGTCCTCCACTTCGTACTCGACCGGCTCCTCACGGCGACGAGCCAGCGAGATCGGAGCACGCGCCTTCGCGTGCTCCGCGATCTCTTCGTTCACCACATGGAGCGGACGGAGTGGGTGACGTTGCAGCTCTTCGAGCGACCGTCGGGCGTCGTCAAGAAGCCTCAGCGACGGAAGCGCGGGTAGGCCGGCGACCACGCCGCCTTCTCGACCTGGGCCACGTCCGCGGCCACGTCCGTGACGCGCGCGACACCATCCGTGATCGCGCGCGAGGCCACGCGCGCGGCGACGCGCGCCGAGACCTCGCGCAGCGCCTCCACCGGCGGATAGACCTCGCCTGGGAAGCGCTCGATCGTGAAGTCGGCGAGGGTCTGCGCCGCCTCGGCCACCATCGCGTCCGTGATCTTCGCGGCGCGCGTCAGGATGGCGCCGAACCCGAGGCCGGGGAAGATGAAGGCGTTGTTGCCCTGGCCGATGGTGTGGGTCGCGCCTTCGAACGTGACGGGCTCGTAGGGGCTGCCGGTCGCGACGATGGCGCGGCCCTTGGTCCAGCGGATGACGTCGGCCGGGACGGCCTCGCAGGAGCTCGTCGGATTCGAGAGCGCAAAGACGATCGGACGCGCGCTGTTCTCGGCGGTCGCGCGCACCACGGCCTCGTCGAAGGAGCCGGCCTGGCCGGAGAGCCCGAGCAGCGCCGTGATCTTCGCGTTCGCGATCGTCTCGAGGAGCGTGGGCACCGCCGCCGCCTTCGTCCAGCTCGCGATGCGCGCGGCGGGGACCGCGAAGTCCTTCTTGTAGCCCTCCATCGCGCGTCCCTCGACGAGGAGGCCCCTGGAGTCGACGACGAAGATGCGCGCGTGCGCTTCGGCGCGAGAGAGTCCGGTGTGCTCGAGGCCCTCGCGGATCGCGCGTGCGACGCCGATGCCGCCCGCGCCGGCGCCGAAGACGAGGAAGCGCTCGTCGGCGAGCTTCGCGCCCTTCAGCTTCGCGACGGCGAGGAGCCCGGCGAGCGCGACCGCGCCCGTGCCCTGGATGTCGTCGTTGAACGACGGGATCTCGTCGCGGAAGGCATCGAGCACGTCGAAGGCCTGGTCCTTGGCGAAGTCTTCCCACTGCACGATCGCGTTCGGCCACTTCGCTTTCACGGCGTGGACGAACTTCCGCACGAAGGCGAGGTGCTCTTCGCCGCGGAGCCGCGGATGACGGCAGCCGAGGTAGGTCGCGCTGCCGGAGAGCGGCGCGCGATCCGTGCCGACGTCGAGCACGACGGGCACGGTGCGGAAGGGGCTCACGCCGCCGGCGACGGTGTAGAGCGCGAGCTTTCCGATGGCGATGGCGAGCCCGTTCCATCCCTGATCGCCGATGCCGAGGATCGCGGACGAGTCGGTCGCGACGATCATCGCCGGGTCCTGGATCGGGAAGCGGGCGATGACCTCCTCGGGCTCCAGCGTGTCCTCGAGCGAGAGCGTGAGGCCGCGCGGGAGCTCGTAGACATCGGAGAAGCGCTCGACGCCCTCGCCCACGGTGGGCGTGTAGACGACGGGGAGCATCTCGCGGAGGTGCGACGCGAGGAGCGCGTAGAAGAGGACCTCGTTCGTGTCCTGGACGCGGCGGAGGAAGCGGTAGCGACCGAGGGACGTCGTCTCGATCTTGAAGGAGCCGTAGGCGCGCGTGACCTGCTGCTCGAGCGTCTCGACGCGGGGCGGGAGCAGGCCGACGAGGTCGAGCTCGGCGCGCTCCTCGGCGGTGAACGCGGTCCCCTTGTTGGTGAGCGGGGACCGTAACAGCGCAGCTCCGGTCTCCTTGACGATCATGACGTCGCTCATGCCGCGGTCTTAGCACTGCAGGCGCCCGGCGGGGTATCCTTGCCTCATGTCGATTTCGGACGCGGAGGCGCTGGCAAGCCTTCGAATTTTGGTGGCGATCGCGAACGCGGACGGGACCGTCCATAGCGACGAGCGCCGCTCCCTCGCGGCGGCGGTCGATAGCCTCGCGCTGACGCCGGAGCGCCTCGGCGGCAAGACGATCGACGCGATCCTGAGCGAGGACGTCGACCTCGACGCGCAGCTCGCGCTCCTCCAGAGCGACGAGGCGCGCGAGCAGATCTACCGCAGCGCGTACTTCATGGCGCACGCGGACGGCGCCTGCACGCCGGACGAGACCCTCCTCCTCGACAAGATCGCGGCCGCGACGGGCACGACGGAGCAGCAGCGCGACTCGCTCGACCGCATCTTCGTCGGTCGCGCCTCCCTCACGGGCGCCCCGCTCTCGCTCGCGCCGATCGCGCCCATCACGGACGCGGCGGAGCGGAGCGCCGACGTGAAGAAGCGCGCGTTGAAGTACGCCGTGCTCACGGCCGCGCTCGGCGCGTTCCCGATCCCGGGCCTCGCCATCGCGACGGATCTCGCCGTCATCGCGGTGCAGCTCAAGATGGTCCGCGACATCGGCGCGCTCTGGGGGCACACCCTGAACCTCGAGTCGGCGAAGTCCTTCCTCTACAGCGTGGGCCTCGGCACCGGGGCTCGCCTCGCCGTGAACAACCTCGCGAAGCTGATCCCGGGCTGGGGCTCGGTCATCGGCGCCACGACGAGCTTCGCATCGACCTACGCGCTCGCGACCGTCATCGATCGGTTCTTCGCCGAGGGCGTCGACCTCTCGACCGCGAAGCCGGAGGACATCCGCAAGCGCTTCCGCGTGGCGGAGGACATCGCGCGCTCGGTCTACGCCGACCACCAGGACATCGTGATCGCGTCGCAGCGCACGTACAACACCGCGTTCGACGAGCTGAGCCAGCAGCTCAAGGCGGGCCAGATCACGCAAGACGAGTTCGACCGCCGCGTGGCCGAGCTCGCCTAGGTCGCGCGGGGCGCCGGCCGGAAGCCCTCCGTCAGGCGGATCGCATCGACGCGCTCGAGACGTGTGTGGGGGAGCTTCGGCAGGCGCTCGTCGGGGATCGGCGCCGGGCTGGTGTAGCGCACGACGATCTGGCCGTCATCGACGCTCGCCACCGCGAGGCGGACCTCGGGAAGTGTGTAGAGTGCATCTTCCCGTTCGCGCAGCGAGACCTTGCCGCCCGGGGTGTCTACGAAGGCGCTCAGCGAGTCGACGAACCAGTAGCGTCCGGCCTCGTCGCGGCGGAGGACGTCGTTCGTGATCAGCCACTCGCCGTCGTCCTGCCGGACCGCGAGGACGCCGGGCTCGTTCGCCTCCACCGCGTCGCGTGTGGTCCCGGCGCGGACCAGCATGACCTCCGCGCTCCCGGGGAGCACGCGTCCGAGCGAGCCCGGCGCTTCGCCCGACGGGTCCGCGAGGATCGCGCGGTGCGTGGTGCCGGCGTAGAACTCGATCGTGTCGATGCCGAAGCGCTCGCGGATGCGCGCGGCGAGCTCCTTCCGCATGCCGCTTCCCGCGAAGAGGCGGACGGGGAGGTGCCGATCCGACGGCGACGGCTTCTCGTGGAGGAGCGTGCGCAGCATCTCGCCCGTGTAGAAGACGACGGTGGCGCCCGCGCGGCGGATCTCCTCGAGGAGCTTCGGCGCGAGGTCTGCAGCGTTGGGATCGACCTCGACGAGCGCGAGGCGGGCGCCGCCGGCGAGCGCGGCGCCCGCGCTCACGAGGATGCCGGTCGGATGGTGGAGCGGGACCGCGCAGAACACGGTGTCGGCCGGCTCGAGCGTGCAGACGGCGGCCGCGCCGATGGCGGAGAGCGCCCAGCGATGGTTGGTGACGGGCATGGCGCGGAGCGCCGGACCGCGGCCCGAGCCCGGGCGAAGGAGGATCATGCTCACGTCGCGCGCGCGGCCCTGGTCCGGCGTGGGAATCGTGAGCTGCGAGACGTCGACCTTCTCGAGATCGAAGGCGTTGTGGAACGTGCGCGTGCCCGAGCCGAGCACGAAGGCGCCGTCGAGGACGTGCTCCGGATCCACGATGATGCGCGTCGCGCCCGCCGTCGCGAACGCCTCTTCCACGGCGGGCCGGGCCGCGTCCGGAGGCGCCACCACCGCCGTCGCGCCGAGGCGTCCGAGCGCGGTCGTTGTTGAGAGGAGCGACGGCCGGCTCGCCATCCACACACCGACGCGATCGCCGGCACGAACGCCGATGGAGTGGAGGCCGCGCGCCACGTTGGTCACGCGTGTGTCGGCGTCGCGATAGGAGAACGCGCGGCCGCGCCAGAGGAAGAACGTCGCGTCCGGCGCTTCCTTCGCGCGGCGCGCCAGCTCGCGGCTCGCGCTCACGAAGGTCTCCGGCTCGATGCTCGCGAGGCGGCGCAGGCGCGGCTCCTGCCAGCGCACGGTGTCGACGGTCGCGTTCGCGGTCGCGAGCAGGTCACCGAGCTTCCGCCATGCGTTCTTCACGCCGCGCGTCGCCGCCTCGACGACGAGATCGAGCTCGTCTTCCTCGTCGTCCACCGCGCGCAGCGACTCCGGCGGCGGCACCACGCCGTGCTTCACCCACTCCGCCACCGCCGGCCACGTCGCGCTCATCGCCTTCGATCCGACCACGAGCCCGAAGTGCCCTGCGCCGTGCAGCTCGACGAACTCGACCTTCGCGTGCGGGGCGGCGTCGACGATGGGACGGATCGTCGCCGGGCGCGCGATCTCGTCCGCGGTGCCGACGAAGGCCAGGATGGGGCAGGTGATGTCGGCGAGCGTCACGAGGCGGCCATCGATGACGAAGCCGCCGCTCAGCATGCGGTTGTGCACCACGAACTCGTCCACGAACGCGCGGAACGCGGGGCCCGGCCACGCCACGAAGCCCGCGCCGCCGAGGAAGCGTCGCCGCGCCTCGCGCTTCACGATGCTCTCGCGATCGTGGAGGGAGCGGAGGAAGTCGATGCGCTGCTCGAGCTCCTTCCGCGAGCTCACGATCTTGAACGCCGTGCTCGTCAGCTTGCCAGGGAGGCCCTCGATGCGGTCGAGCAGGGTGCTCGCCAGCGGGAACACCGTCTTCACGAAGGCGCCCGTGAGATCGCTCCGCACCGCAGGGAGGTTCTTGTGGATGTCCACCGGCGAGCCGAACGTGACGATCGAGGCGATGCCCTCGCCCTTCAGGAACGCGGCCGTCTGGTACGCGAACATCCCGCCCTGCGAGTAGCCGAGGAGATGAACGTCGCGCTTCGTGATGGCGCGAATGCGCTCGATCGACGCGACGATGGCGCGAATGTGATCGTCGAGGCTGCGATCCATGCCGCCGTCCTCGCGCTCGGGCGCGCCGAAGTCGACCACCCACGGCGCGACCCCATGCTCCGCGAGGGAGACGACGGCGGACGAGTCCTCGGCCATGTCGTAGATCTCGGCCGTGAGCATGAGCGGCGGGACGAGGAGCGCGACGGGCGCGTCGTCGGGGCTCGGGTACCGCCGCAGCCGGTGATGCGGGCCGCGGTCCACGATCGCGAACGGCGCGACGTAGTCCTCCCCGAGCCGGCCAAACCGCGCGATCTCGAGCGCGTTGCGCGCGGAGGCCCTCAGACGCGAAGCGAGCCGACCCATCGGCCCGCACTCTAGTCCTCAACCTACGCCGCCGGCCCGCCGATTCTTCCCTCGTCATGGGACGATTCACCACCTACATGTGATCGAAGCTCGTCCCGATTCTTCGGGCAATGTCGCTCACTTGGGGAGGAAGCGAGCGTCGGCTTCGTACACCCTACTCGTGACGGACAATGGCCCGGAGTCCTGGAAGACCAAGTGCGGGATCCGCCGCTCGGAAGAGGTGGTCCCGATGACCGACGCGGGCACGCTCATCATGCGGAATAGCCCCGTGTCGACGCGTCGCGCGCGGTCGAGCCTCCAGCAGACGCGGCACTACCACGCGCCCGCTCCCCATCATCCGAGCTCCATCGCGCCCTTCGCGCTCGACCTCGAAGATCACGAGGAGCCCGCGCGAAACAGCGACGCGCTCGGCACGCTCCGCCACACGTCGCAGTTCGATTACGCGCGCTCCACGACGAACACGTCGTTCTGGTCGGGGCTCGCCGCGGGGCTCGCGACGCTCGGCGTCGGCATCGCGATCGGCTTCACCGCGTTCACGGCGGAGCCTGCCGTCTCGTACGGCACGACCACCCGTGACCGCCACATCGTCACGCACACGGCCTCGTCGCTCGGCGTGGAGACGGTCGAGCTTGCGGAGACGAAGGCCGCCCCCCCGAAGAAGAAGGCTCACCGCGCCCGGCGCGTCGTGTCCGCCACGACCGAAGAGCTGCCCGACACCCTCCCCATCCTTGGCTCCACGCCGGCGCCGGAACCCATCGAAAACGAATAGCTTTTCGGCGCGGGATCGGCCGGCTTGCGCGCGCGCGGCTCCGATCGTAACTGCCCGCGGCCGTGCGCTTTTCCGTCGTCCTTCTCGCCCTCCTCGCGCTCGGCCTGAGCGCGTGCGGCGGCTGCAAGAAGACGGCGCCCGCGGAGGACGGCGACGACGCGTCCACGACCGAGACCACGGGCGGCGACGCCGGGCCGGTCACGGTCGAGGCGTTCGACGCGGGCACCGGCCAGGCGGACGAGCCGAAGGTCGCCGCGCTCGAGTTCACGACCCCCGTCTTCAACGTGACGGAGTGGCCGCCGAAGGATCCGACGAAGGTGTCCTCGGAGGAGCGCGCGAACGCGGTGCGGCTCGGCTACCTCCGTCGCGGCGCCGTCGTCGCGGTGAAGCCGAAGGTGATCAAGAAGGGCAACTGCCCCGAGGGCTGGTACGAGATCGCGACCGGCGGCTTCGTCTGCGGGAAGTACGTCACGACGGATCTCAAGTCGAAGGAGCTCGAGACCGCGCCGCACGCGCCCTTCACGGATCGCCCGCTCCCGTACGACTACGGCCTCAACCTCACGAACGGGACGCCGCTCTATCGCCGCCGTCCGCTCAAGAAGGAGCGGAACAACCTCGAGAAGGGGCTCGCCGTCGGCAAGACCAAGCGCGACGACAAGGGCGAGATCATCAAGCAGGACCCGATGCCCTCTCCCGACGGCAGCGCGACGCCTTGGTACCTGCAGGATCACAAGGGCGAGCGCCCGAAGGTCACGATCGAGGACATCCGCACGAACGAGCAGGGCGGCCTCGTCGTCGTGCGCATGGTGCGCGGCTTCTACCTCTCGCTCGATCAGGAGCTGTCGACCGCCTCCGGCAAGTTCTGGCGGAACACGGCGGGGTTCCTCGCCCCGTCGGACCACCTCCTCGTGCACAAGGCGACGACCGAGTTCGAGGGGGTCGACTTCACGAAGGAAGGCGAGAAGCGCCACCTGCCGCTCGGCTGGATCACGTCGCCGAAGGCGCGGCACTACTTCATCACCGAGGAAGACGAGAAGAACGGTCACGCCCGTCGCGGCGATCCCATCGATCGCTTCACGATCGTGCAGCTCACCGGCAAGAAGAAGGTCGTCGAGGATCGCAACTATTACGAGACCGAGGAGGGCTGGTACCTGCGCGACATCGACGGCACCGTCGCGCGCACGGGCCCGCCCCCGAAGGGCACCGGCGAAAAGGAGAAGTGGATCGACGTGAACCTCTCCGCGCAGTCGCTCATCGCATACGAAGGGGACAAACCCGTCTACGCGACGATCGTCTCGAGCGGCCGCCACAACGACGAGGACAAGTCGAAGGACCACCGCACGGTGCAGGGCGACTTCCGCATTCGCGAGAAGCACATCGCGGCGACCATGGAAGACGACGGCGCGAGCGACGGGCCGTACTCGATCCAGGACGTGCCGTGGATCATGTACTTCGAGGGCAGCTACGCGCTCCACGGCGCGTTCTGGCACTCGAAGTTCGGGCACGAGAAGAGCCATGGCTGCGTCAACATGACGCCCTTCGACGCGAAGCACGTCTTTGCGTGGGCCGGCCCGAACCTCCCGACGGGCTGGCACGGCGTGAAGTCCACGAAGGAGAACCCCGGCACGCGCGTCATCGTGCACGAGGACGCGAAGGATCCTCCGAAGGCCACCGAGAAGGAGAAGCCTGCGGAGAAGGAGAAGGTCGCGGAGAAGCCGGAAAAAGACGACAAGCCTTCGAAGGACGAGAAGCGATCGAACCCGATCAACGGATCGAAGGACTCGAAGGACGAGAAGCCCGCGCCCGCGGAGAAGGCCGCGCCGGCCCCCGCTCCGAAGAAACCTCAGGAAAACGACGAAGAAGACGACTGACCTCGCTACTCTTGGAGGGTCTCCATGCGCTGGCAGGTCCTGGTCGTTCTTGGTGTCGTGGCCGCGTGCTCCTCGGACAACGACGCGCCCGCGGCGCCGAGCGGCGCGACGAAGAACGGGCCAGACGCGAGCGCGCCGGGCTCGTCGAGCTCGTCGTCGGGCGCGGCCGATCGTCCGGATGGCGGGCCGGCGTCGCGCTTCGTCGACACGTGCGCTCTCGCGGCGGCGACGTGCAGCCCGGCCACGGTAGGGGAGGGGAGCGGTCTCGCGGAGATCGATCGCTGCGCGTACGCGCTGAACGAGAGCGCGGAGATCGCCGTCACGCCCGACGTCGTGACGAAGCTCGGCACGATCGCGGCGCCCGTCACCGTCACCGACGTCCTGAACGACGCGAACCGCATCGCGACGAAGACCGCCACCGTGCCGGGCGCGCCGTCGAGCGTGCAATATGCACTGAACTGGCAGGACGACGACAACGGCTCCGTCGCCTGGACCCCGCAGGGACTCAGCGGCAGCGCCGACGCGAGCGATGACGGAAAGGTCGGCGGGAAGACGGCGGTCCTCGTGAGCTTCTACGACGAGCCGGTCGCCGGCTCCGGCGAGGAGAACGTGGGCGTGCGCATCGCCTTCGTCGACACGACCAACGCCGCCGCGCCGAGGTATCGATTCGCGCTGCTCGTGCAGCCGAAGGCCGGCGCGGGCGGAGCCCCGAGCTTCGATCCGATCAAGATCCACGCGGGCGGCATGGTCTGGTACCGCGACTGGCTCTACGTCGCGGACACGACGCACGGCTTCCGCGTGTTCGACATGCGCCGGCTGCTCCGCGTGGCGACGGACGCGGGGCCCTTCGGCTGCGACGGCACGGCCTGCCGCGCGGGCAACTACAAGTACGTCCTCCCGCAGATCGGCAAGTACGAGCGCGAGTCGGCGTGCGGGCCGCTGTTCTCGTGGGTGTCGCTCGATCGAAGGAGCGATCCGCCGGCCCTCGTGTCGGGCGAGTACTGCAGCACGGACGCCTGCGCGGGGCCGCTCGCGGGGCGCGTCTTCCGCTGGCCGCTCGATCCGACGACCGGCCTCCTCCGGAGCGCGGTGACGTTCCCGACCGAGGCGTACCTGATGAGCCACAAGCAGGTGCAAGGCGGCGCGTCGGTGAACGGCCTCTACTTCCTCTCCTCGAGCGCGCCGTCCGGCGACGGGGGCGATCTCTATCGCGTCACCAAGGGCAAGAGCGCGACGTCCCAGTGGGGCGACAACCCGGAGGACCTGATGGTGGATCCGGGCAACGGCTGGCTCTGGAGCCTCAACGAGAAGGCGGGCAAGCGGGCCGTCTTCGCGGTGAAGCTCGACGCATATCCCGCCCCGCTCTGAGCGCGCCTCGTTTTCTGAAAGCGCCCGGGTGGCCCGCCCGAGCTCCAGCGGCGCTGAACGTCGTCGGATCAACGATTCGTGTCTTCGGTGCCTCGACGATCCGGCTCGTGAGTGCGATGAATCGAGCCCACGCGGCGATCGCCGGATGTTTCGCGGGCAACGTCGCGCCGCCGCGCCTCCACGAGCCTCGGCACGCCACGAGCATCATGAGTCACCATCGACGACGCGAGGGTCGCTTCACCGCTCCCCCCTCTCCTCAGCGCTCTCGCGCGTCGATGAATTCGTCCTGCGAAGGCTCGTATCGCGAAGTCAGCGATGCGAGCCCTTCGTCTTTGTGGCGAGTCCCGGAGCGACGCTCACCAGGCTCTCATGCGCTCATTCGCGCGAGGTCGGGATGCCGTCGATCTCGGTCGGCGGGGCGACGCCCCACGTGCGGAGCATGCCGAGCGAGCCGCGCTCCTCGGGGAGGGCCTGCGGAGCGGTGACGGGCGACTCCTTCGCCGCGGCGGGCGCGAGGTAGAGGTCGGCGCCGGTCAGCGTGGTCGTGCCGACGGGGCCGGAGGCCAGCTCTTCGTCGTCCGTCATGCCGAGGAGGGCGCGGTGCGTCTCCTCGTCCATCGCGACGGAGATGTGCGCAGCGGCAGGGGCCTTGGCCGCGACGTTCGCTTTCGACGCGCAGCCGCCGAGGAACGCCACCGCCAAGAGAACCAGTGCCGAGGTGCCGTTCCGCATGGTGGGGACCCGTAGCACCATGTAGGTAGCGGGCAATCAAAAGCGTCTATGCGAGAGGCAGAATTTCCGATGCCGCAGCGTGTCAACGCGCGGAAGGCCCGCAAATCCTGGCCGATCTGAGGTCCATCGACCTCAACTGGCCTGAATTTGTGGCCTCGCCTGAGTCCATCCGTCCTCCATGTTGCGGCCCACGCACCCGCGATGGAGACCCGGGAAACGGATCGCGGTTCGAGCCTTGCGCGCTCGACATCAGGCCGAGCCGCAGTGACGACGCGCTCGTGCGTCGCGTGCGTCAGGGAGCGTGATTGCGTCCGCGACGCTCGACGCCGTCGCGATCGTCCACGTGGCGGCAAGGCCGATCGCGTGCATGAGCTCAGCATGGCAACGGCGGGCGACCCTGCCATTCGGCCGCGGTTGACGTCGGAAATCCGACAGGACTTTCGCGCGGCGTGGTTCATGCCTACCTTGTCCGCACCATGAACTACGCACCTCGATCGAGCCCGATCGCCGCGCCTCCTCAGACGCTCGTGAGCGACGCGCTCTGGAAGACGTATCGCTGGATGGCGGCGGGCCTCGGCGTGACGGGCCTCGTCGCGATGGGAGTCGCGAGCTCGGAGGCGGCGCTGAACGTCATCGTTCACAACCGCCTCGTCTTCTACATGCTGCTCTTCGCGCAGCTCGGCCTCGTGATGGTCTTCAACTCCGCCGCCGTGCGCGTGAGCACCGCCGTCGTCGCCGGAATGTTCTTCGCGTACGCCGCGCTGACGGGCGCCACGCTCAGCGTGATCTTCCTCATCTACACGATGAGCTCGATCGCCTCCGTCTTCTTCATCAGCGCGGGCGCGTTCGCTGGCCTCTCCGTCGTGGGTCTCGTCATAAAGAAGGACCTATCCGCGATCGGACGCTTCGCGATCTTCGCGCTCATCGGGCTCATCATCGCGTCGCTCGTGAACATCTTCATGGCGAGCGCGGGCCTCGACCTCGCGATCTCCGCGATCGGCGTCCTGATCTTCGCCGCGCTGACCGCCTACGACACGCAGAAGCTCAAGGAGATGTTCTCGAGCGGCGAGGTCCACGCGAACATGCCGCTCGTCGGCGCGCTCACGCTCTACCTCGACTTCATCAACATCTTCCTGTTCCTGCTCCGCCTCTTCGGCCGCCGCCGCGACTGACCCCGACGCGCCGAGCGCCTGACGTGCCGAGCGCCTAACGCGCCTGCGTCGCGTCGAGCTGACCGTCCTTGCGGATGACGGTCAGCTTGACGATGTCGTCGGCGTGCTTGCTCGGACGGATCTCGTTGTCGTACGCGAGCACGGAGCCGCCGCTCGAGAGGTGCAGGTGGTACTTCACGAGCGACGCCGTCTGCGCCTTCTTGATGTGCAGCGGAAACACGACGACGCCGCTGCCCTTCTGCCCGGTCACGCGATGACCGCCGGAGTTGAAGCACGCGCTCGTGACGTCGACGTCGGCGCTGCGCAGCTCGAACCGGATGACGTGCTCGTCCGCCGCGACCGCCTCGCTCTGCGCGGGCAGGTCGTTGCACGCCTGAAGCCCAGAGGCGGCCGGCGGGGCGGGCGGGGCCGCCTTCGGTCCTCCGCACGCGGCGAGGCCGGCGAGGCCCAGGAGGAGCCATGCCGCCACGGGCCTCACGGGATCGGGGGCGCGCTCGTGGCGGTCTTCGCCTCGAGCGCCGCGAGGATCCGGTCGAGGCGGTCGACGACGGCGCGCTCGTGCTCCTCTTCCTTCTGCGGCTTGCCGGGCTCGTCGAGGAAGCCGGCCGCCATCGCGGGACCGAACGTCATGAGGAGCGAGCCGAGCGCCTTGCCCGTCGAGCTCTTCGCGAAGATGTCGCTGTAGCCGACGGAGAGGCAGGTCGAGACGTAGACGAGCGCGTCGTAGTAGCTCGTGACCTTCGGGTTGACGTCCTTCTCGGCCTTGTAAAACAGCCACGACGCCACGACGACGGTGGAGATGCTGACGCCCATCGGGTCGTCCTTGTACTTCTCGCGGAAGCCGTCCTTCAGCCGGCTGAGCGCGTCACGGCCGAAATCGGGCTCGGTCGCGGCAGCCAGGGCGGCAAGAACGAGGAGGGGCCGCTTCTGCATCGCGGCCGATAGTAGTCGATGTTCACCGAAGCGCGAGCCGGGCGAGCCGGAGTCGGCGAGCCAGGAGTCGGGCGAGCTGGGCGAGTCGGGCGAGTGCGCGCCCGCGCGTAATCCGGCACGTCCTCCCGAGAGGGGCTACATTCTCCTTGCGCCATGGGGCACTTTCTCGGCGTCGCGCTCGGCTTCCCGATGGTGATCTACACCGTCCTGCTCGGGCTCGCGCTCGTCTACTGGCTCTTCGTCCTCGTCGGCTTTGCCCATGCCGATCTCGATGGCGCGGACGGCCTGGCGGATGGCGCGATGGAAGGCGCGACGAAGGGCGCCCTCGAAGGCGCGGCCGACGCCGCCGACATCGGCGGCCACGCGGGGGCGGACGCCGGCGCGGGCGGTCATGGCGACGTCGGCGGCGACGGCGACGTGGGCGGCGACGTGGACACCGGCCACGCGGGCATGCTCGCGGCGCTGAAGCTCCGCTCGGCGCCGATCACGGTCGTCCTCTCGAGCATCCTCTTCTTCTCGTGGTTCCTCGGCATGTTCGCGGCCATCGGCCTCGAGGGCCTCGCCCTCCAGGGCGGCGCCGCCCTGGCCGCGAAGATCGGCCTCTTCTTCCTCGCGCCGATCGTGGCGCTCTTCCCGACGTCGGTCGTCATCCGTCCGCTCGGCCGCACGCTGAAGCCGGTGCAAGCGACGAAGCGCAAGGAGCTCGTCGGCAAGCTCTGCACGATCCGCACGGGCACCGTCACCGAGCGCTTCGGCGAAGCGATGCTCGAAGACGGCGGCGCGGGCCTCGTCGTCCGCGTCCGCGTGGAGGCGGGCGACAAGCTCGGTCGCGGCGACCAGGCGGTCATCGTCGGCTACGACGACGACACGCAGGAGTTCACGGTCGCGCCGCTCCCCGACGTCGACGCGCGCTGACCGGTGACCTTGCACCTGCACCGCCGCGATCCAGATCATGCTGGGGGAGGGGGATGGACCGCTGTAACGGCGCGGTTCCACCGTGATCCGGCGGGGGGCGGGGCTAAGTGCGCGGAAACCTGGGGTACGGTGGGTTGGTCTGACATTGGCATACATGAGGGACATGGTCCGCTCGGCGCTCGCCCTCGTCCTTCTCTCCTCTTCTGTGGCCGTCGTCGCGTGCAGCGCGGCCGGTGGGGACGAGGCCGACTCGCAGACGGCCAACGCGACCGGAGGGGAGCTCCAGGACTCCGCCTCGTTCCTCCACGTGTTCGCCGCGACGGACCCGAAGCCGATCTGCGCCGGCGCCATCATCGCCGACAAGGCGATCGTCATTCCGCGGTCGTGCGTGCGCGAGGACCTGCAGGTCGGGCTCGCGTCGCGCGGGGACAGCCCGTTCTCGTTCAACAAGGCGAAGGTCACCAAGGTCCACGTGCCCCAGAGCGGCCCCGCCGACATCGCCGTCCTCGAGATCGAGAAGAAGCTCGCGTCGAGCGCGAACCTCGTCACGCGCGCGCCGCTCCGGGACGGGTACACGATCTTCGCGCGTCAGAGCGTGAGCGACGGCATCTTCGGCAACCCCGTCGGCAACACGACGCAGATGCCGGGCACGTTCGTGTGGACCACCGACACGCAGGCGACGATGGTGCCGAAGCCGGGCACCAAGCTCTGCGCGCGCGACCTCGGCGCGATGGTGTGCTCGTCGACCGAGGCGACCGGGCTCTTCGGCGGCGGACCTCGCGATCGCTGCGGCCTGGCCGGGATCGTCGTCGCTGCGCCCGACAGCGGCGTGCTCGACGCGAACGAGTGCTCCGGCGAGGGCTGGAAGGTCGCGCCCCTCGGGCTCTACGCCGACTTCTTGAAGCAGTTCGCGCCGAAGCTCTTCAGCCCCATCGTCGACAGCCACATCTTCGGGACGTCGACCTTCGTGCCCGACGGGCTCTGGGGCTACGACTCTGCGGGTGATGTGAAGTCGTGCGAGCTCTCGACCACGAAGCTCGATCCTGCGAAGAAGAACGCGAAGCAGCTCGTGCGCGGAAAGGCCTCGTTCGAAGGCATGGCGAAGCACGCGGACGCGGTCGCGCAGTTCGGCCTCGCGCGGAAGGCGTCGCCGAGCGTCATCACGTGGGTCCCCGCGCAGCGCGGCAGCCTCGTGAAGACGGCCGCCTTCGACGACACGTTCACGACCGACATCGGCGCCGCCCTCGACGGCGAGTACATCGTCTCGCTCCGCATCTCCGCGAACGGCGGTGAGAGCTGGAAGCGCTGCGACGACGCGACCAAGCCCCTCGCGCTGAACGTCGGCGACGACGCGGCCGAGTCCGCCGGCGACGGCGGGACGACGACGACGACGCCGGCGCCGAAGACGGATGCGGGCGGGGGCACCACGAATCCGCCCGCCGCGAAGGACGCTGGCGCGCCGAACCCGCCGCCGAAGGCCGACGCCGGCACGCCGAATCCGCCGCCGAAGGCCGACGCGGGATCCACCGCGAACCCGCCGGGCTCGACGGGCGACGATGACGACGACGACGACACCAAGAAGGGCGCGCCGGTCCCGGCCCCTGCTGGTGATGACGATGACGACGGCGCGGGCACCGACGCGCCGAAGACGCCCAAGAAGCCGAAGACGAGCGACACCGGCGGCACGAACGCGGGCGACCCGTCCGCGTCCGGCGACCGCGTAGTTCCGGCCACCTCCGCGACCGCCGACTCCGGCTGCTCCACCGCGCCGGGCCATACCGGCGGGAATCTGCCCGTGATCGGTCTGCTTTTCGGCCTCGCCGCCCTCGTTCGCCGCCGCCGCGCCTGAGGGAGCCGCCTGGCTTCACGCAGCGTTGCAGTTATGCAAGGCTGCGCCGCATGGATGAAAAGACGCAGATGATCGCCCTGCTCGCCGGCATCGGCGTGGGGGTCATCGTCACCTTTGGTCTCGGCGTGCTCGCGATGTACGCGCGCTACTACCGCCAGGTAGAACAGGGGAAGGCGCTCATCGTGAACACGGCCGGCAAGGAGCCGATCGTCGCGTTCACCGGTATGCTCGTCTACCCGATCGTGAATCGGGCCGAGCTGATGGACCTCTCCGTGAAGACGATCGACATCGATCGCCGCGGCAAGGAAGGCCTCATCTGCAACGACAACATCCGCGCCGACATCAACGTCACCTTCTTCGTCCGCGTGAACAAGACGGAGCAGGACGTGCTGAAGGTCGCGCAGGCCATCGGCTGCGTGCGCGCCAGCGATCCGAAGACGCTCGAGGAGCTCTTCTCCGCGAAGTTCGCCGAGGCGCTCAAGACGGTCGGCAAGCACTTCAACTTCGAGCAGCTCTACACGAAGCGCGACGACTTCAAGGACAAGATCATCGAGGTCATCGGCAAGGACCTGAACGGCTTCATCCTCGACGACGCCGCCATCGACTACCTCGAGCAGACGCCGCTCGAGGCCCTCGATCGCGACAACATCATGGACGCGGATGGCATCCGCAAGATCACGGAGATCACCGTCCAGCACAACGTGAAGACGAACGAGCTCCGCCAGCGCGAGCGCATGGAGATGGGCTCCGAGAACCTCAAGGCGGACGAGGCGATCTTCAACTTCGAGCAGCGCCGCGCGGAAGCCGAGGCGAAGAAGAACAAGGAGATCGCCATCTCGCAGTCGCGCGAGCAGAACGAGGCGGCGCGCGTCGCGAGCGACGAGGCGAAGAAGACCCACCTCGTGCACCACAAGAACGAGGAAGAGTCGCTCGTCGCGGAGCAGGCGAAGCATCGCGGCGTGGCCGTGGCGGCGAAGAACCGCGAGCGGGAGATCGCGGTCGAGACCGAGCGCGTCGAGAAGGCGCGTCAGCTCGAGGTCATCAGCCGTGAGCGCGAGGTCGCGCTCGTCGGCATCTCGCGCGACAAGGAGGTCGAGCTCCAGAAGAAGGAGATCGCCGATGTCGTGCGCGCCCGCGTCGTCGTCGACAAGACGGTCGCCGTCGAGGAAGAGACGATCAAGGACGTGCGCGCGATCGCGACCGCGAACCGCGAGCGTGAAGGCCTGAAGATCAAGGCAGACGCCGAGGCGCAGACGCAGCTCGTCAAGCAGGTGAAGGCGGCGGAAGCGGCGGAAGAGGTCGCGAAGCACCAGGCGCGGCAGAAGACGATCACGGCGGACGCCGAGCTCGACACCGCCGACAAGCTGGCCCGCGCCAAGATCCGCCTCGCGGAAGGCGCGCAGGCCGAGGCGGCGGCGGAAGGCCTCGCCAAGGCTCGCGTGAAGGAAGCGGACGCGATCGCGACGGAGAAGCTCGGCCTCGTCGAGGCGCGCGTCTCGCTCGAGAAGATGCAGTCGGCCGCGGCCGGCGAGGAGAAGCAGGGCCTCGCGCGCGTGAAGGTGAAGGAAGCGGACGCGGCAGCAGTGCAGAAGCTCGGCGTCGCCGAGGCCTCCTCGCTCCGCGAGAAGCTCACCGCGGAAGCGGCGGGCGAAGAGTCCAAGGGCCTCGCCTCGGCGAAGGTCGTGCGCGAGAAGCTGGTCGCGGAGGCGGCGGGCATCGCGGAGAAGGCCGTCAGCATGAAGGCCCTCGACGACGCGTCCCGCGGTCACGAGGAGTTCCGTCTCCGCCTCGAGAAGGAGAAGACGATCGAGCTCGAGACGATCCACGCGAAGACGAGCGTCGCGGCGGCGCAGGCGCAGATCCTCGCGCAGGCGTTCTCCAACGCGAAGTTCAACATCGTCGGCGGCGACGGCGCCTTCTTCGATCGCTTCGTCAAGGCGGTAAGTGTGGGTCAGGCGATCGACGGCGCGGTGGACGCAAGCCCACACGTGCGTAGCCTGGTCGAGTCCGCGACGAAGGGGGACGACGAGGCCGTCCTCGGCATGGTCGAGAAGCTCCTCGTGAATGATCCCGCCACGTTGGCGCGCTTGAAGTCGGCCCGCGGGAAACCGGCGGGCGCGGGCGAATAAGCCCGAACCCTGCGCGTTTCCTCCTGGTTACACCCGCCTGAGCAGGCCGGATCGCGCGGCCGCTAAACCTTTCCCTCACGGAACGGATATAAGGATCCCCATGAAGCAGATGAAGAAAGCGATCGGCCTCACCACAGCACTCGCCTTCGGTCTTGGCCTCGCCACGCTCCTCGGCTGCAACACGAAGAAGCTTCCCCCCTGCGACGATCCGCAGGTTCAGAGCCTCGCGAAGTCGGCGCTCCAGAACGCGCCTGCCTTCAAGGGTCGCTGGATGAACTTCCAGCTCGGTATCGGCGGCGAGACCCGCTATCGCGCCAGCCCGCCGAAGCGCGTCTGCCGCTCCACCCTCTCGTCCACCGTGGGCAACGAGATCCTCTTCTATTCCGTCGAATGGCAGAACCAGAAGAAGAACATCATCTGGGTCCAGATCATGGGCAGCCGCGACGACGGTACTTGATTGGCGCAAACGACTCTGGTCAATGGCGGTCGCGGACCCATCGAAGGCGGGACGCGAGACGGGGATCCGGCTGCCGCCGCGCTGGAAGGCGGTAGCTACGATGTCATTCGCAAGCGCCTCCTCGCAGAGGCCGCCGAGCTGGCGGGCAAGGCCGAGGCGCTCAATGCGAAGCGGAAGCAGGTCTTCGGAGGTGCGGAGCTCGCGCTGATCGCGAACGATCGCGTTCGCACCGAAAACAACTGCATCTCGCGCGACGTCATCAGCATCGCCGGGCGCCTCCTCTTTGGTTTTCAGGTCTTCCTCGGCCTGAAGACCGAGACCGCGGTCAGTGATGTATTTGCATTCTACAACTTTTCGCGAAAAGAGGGAACGGACGAGTGGGACCTCGAGCCCGCCGCCCTGGACGGACCGGGCGCGTTCCTCGCGGACGAGGCGTTCGTCAAGGAGCTCCGCGACCTCTTCAAGTACTCGAAGGACGCTCGCCTCCTCCGGCTGAAGCGCACCGATACGCGCCTCCTCGCGGTCGTGCAGACGGGCGCGACCGTCAACGACGTGAAGGTGCTCCGCTGGGCGATCGATGCCGCCGGCCGCGTCACGTACATGGACGCGCGCGGCGACGAGGAGGCGAAGCCCCCGCGCCAGCACGAGTTCGTCTGGACCCAGACCGGCCGCGAGGATCAGGTCGCGGGCCAGCATCCGCACATCAACATCCTCGACCAGTGCTTCGTCGAGACGGTGGGCGGCGACCTCACGATCAAGGTCGAGAACAACACGAAGGACGGTCGCGGCATCTACCGCGAGCCCGTCGACGATCCGAACCAGACGCTCGACGACGGCGACATCTCGTACGTGAAGATCGGCAACCTGATCCTCCTGCGGATCAAGCCGTTCCGCGAGACCAGCTATCGCTACTTCGTCTTCGACCCGCGTGCGAAGAAGGCGGTCCGCATCGACGCGATCGGCCAGGCCTGCCACGAGCTCCCCGAGGACCACGGTATCGTCTTCCCCGGGGGCTATTACCTCCAGAGCGGCGACTACAAGATCTTCGAAGACGTGGTGTCGCGCGCGCCCGGCGACGGCGATCGGCTCGAGTTCGAGCGCGTCATCAAGTCGCCGAACGGTGAAGATGTCATGTACATCTATCACCGCCGCGAGGACGGCGAGTACCTGCTCCTCCCGTACAACGTGATCCGCAAAGAGATCGCGACGCCGATGCGGTGCCACGGCTACAGCCTCTTCCCCGACGGGACGATGGCCGTCTTCAAGGCCGACATGGAGCCGACGCGCGTGCATCCGCTCCAGATCTGGCGGACGCCGTTCGACACGCTCGAGAACGCGGCCGCGAAGCCGAAGGACGGGAGCTACCTCGCGAAGGTCGGCAACGCCGATCTCGTGCGCGGCATCTCCGACGCGCTCGCGCTCCGCCGCCTCGTCGCGGTCGAGCGGCCCACGCGCCAGACCTACGAGGACCTCATCTCTGCCGTCGCCCGCGCGCTCGACGCGCACTACTGGCTCGGTCACGCCGAGACGGGCGACCTCGCGACCACGCTCGGCGCCATCAAGAAGACCAGCGAGCTCGTCCTCGACGAGTTCGACAAGGTCGAGGCGATCGAGCGACGCGCGCGCGAGGCCCTCGAGAAGGCGGGCGAGGAGCAGAAGGCGCTCTTCGTGAAGGTGCGCGCCGACGATCTCAAGGTCGTCGAGGACTACCTTCGCGCGCTGACGGCGCTCCGGCAGCAGCGCGGACAGCTCATCAGTCTCAAGGAGCTGCGCGGGATGGACCTCGCCGCCCTGGCGAAGCTCGAGAGCGAGCTCGTCACGCGCTTCGACGAGGTCTCGCAGGCGTGTGTCCAGTACTTCCTCGGGGAAGACGCGTTCAAGCCGCTCGTCGATCGCCTCGACGTGGTGGTCGAGAAGATCGAGGCGGTGACGAAGGCGACGGAGCTCGCGCCATTCGGCGAGGAGCTCGACGTCATCCAGCAGGGGCTCACGCTCCTCGCGGAGGTCACCGGCGGTCTCAAGATCGACGACGCCACCGCGCGCACGCGCATCCTCGAGGGCGTCAGCGCCGCCTTCGCCCACCAGAACCGCGCCCGCGCGGTGTGGCAGGCGAAGAAGAAGGAGACCGCGGGCAAGGAGGCGCAGGCCGAGTTCGCGGTGCAGTTCCGCCTCTTCGGCCAGGCCGTGACCGGCGCCGTCGCCGTGTGCGACACGCCCGAGCGCTGCGATCTCGAGCTCTCGAAGCTGCTCCTCACGCTCGAGGAGCTCGAAGGCAAGTTTGGCGAGTCCGGCGAGTTCACCGCGGACCTCGCGGCGAAGCGCGAAGAGGTCAACGACGCGATCGGCGCGAAGCGCCAGCAGCTCCTCGACGAGCGTCATCGCCGCGCGCAGAACCTCGTCACCGCCGCCGACCGCATCCTCGCCGGCGTGGGCCGGCGCGCGGCCACGTTCAAGACGCCCGACGAGCTGAACGCGTACTTCGCGTCCGACGCGATGGTGCTCAAGCTCGCCGACGTCCAGGAGCAGCTCCAGGCGCTCGGCGACACGGTGAAGGCGGACGAGGTCGCGGCGCGCGTGAAGACGGCGCGCCAGGACGCGCTCCGCGCCATGCGCGACAAGGCGGAGCTGTTCGACGGCGGCGCGGGCGACGTCATCAAGCTCGGCGAGCACAAGTTCAGCGTCCACACGCAGCCGCTCGAGCTCGTGCTCGTTCCGCGCGACGGCAAGATGTCGTTGCATATTACCGGCACCGACTACTTCGAAGAGATCGGCGACCCCGAGCTCGACAAGGCGAAGGACCTCTGGGACCAGACGCTCCCGAGCGAGTCGGCGGAGGTCTATCGCGGCGAGTTCCTCGCGGTGTCCATGCTCCTCGACGCCGAGGACGGCGCGCGCAAGGACATCGGCATCGAGACGTTGGAGGCGGCGTCGCGCGACGGCAAGCTCCTCGACAGCGTGCGCACGTACGCGCAGGATCGCCTCGACGAGGGCTACGAGCGCGGCATCCACGACGCCGACGCGGCGCTCATCCTCGAGAAGCTCCTCGCCCTGCGCGCGTCCGCGGGACTCCTCCGCTTCAGCGCCGACGCGCGCGCTCTCGGGATCCTCTGGTGGACGTCCCTCCCGGACACGGAGAAGGCCATCCTCCGCGCCCGCGCGCGGAGCCTCGGCCGCCTCCGCGAGGAGACGAAGCAGGCGTCGGCGCAGAGCGAGCTCGCGCGCGAGATCGAGCCACGGCTCATCGAGCACGCGCACGCGATCGGCCTCACCTCGGAGAAGGTCGAGAAGGCCGAAGAGATCCGGCTCCGCGGCGACGCCTCGAGCGCGTCGCGCTACCTCGTGCAGGAGCTCGCCGGTCGCGACGACCGCTTCATCGCGTCCGCCACCGCGGACTCGCTCCGTCGCGCGCTCGTCTCGTTCGTCGACGAGGCGGGCCATCGACGCGCCTTCGAGGACGAGCTGACCGCGCTCGACGCGAGGCCCGCCGAGAAGCTCGGCGTCGCGCTCGCGTGGCTCGAGGCGCTCGTCGGCAAGAAGGGCATCGCGCACGCGCGCCCCTTCGTGCGCGAGGCGGCGGTCATGCTCGTCACCGACACGACGAACGCCTCCGGCCCGCCGAGCGGCGGCCGCGAGCCGTCCGCGGCGACGGTCGAGGCGGAGGTGAGCGGGCTCCTCGGCGCGCATCCGCGCGTGCAGAACCGCGCCATGCGCGTCGCCATCGACGAGATGCTCTCGCGCGTCGTCCCCTTCATCACCGAGGCCGCGCCGAGGTACCGCGCGTTCCGCAAGCTCAAGGCGGACATCGTGGACCGCGAGCGAAAGCGCCTTCGCATGAGCGAGTTCTCCCCGCGCGTGCTCACGTCGTTCGTGCGCAATCGCCTCATCGACCAGGTGTACCTGCCGCTCATCGGCGCGAACCTCGCCAAGCAGATCGGCGCCGCCGGCGCGAAGAAGCGCACCGATCTCATGGGCATGCTCCTCCTCGTGTCGCCGCCGGGCTACGGCAAGACGACGCTCATGGAGTACGTCGCGTCGAAGCTCGGGCTCGTGTTCATGAAGGTGAACGGCCCCGCGCTCGGCCACGACGTCACGTCGCTCGATCCGAACGACGCGAAGAGCAGCACCGCACGCACCGAGGTCGAGAAGATCAATCTCGCGTTCGAGATGGGCAACAACGTGATGCTCTACCTCGACGACATCCAGCACACGTCGAGCGAGCTGCTCCAGAAGTTCATCTCGCTCTGCGACGGCCAGCGCCGCGTGGAAGGCGTGTGGAAGGGCGTGACGCGCACCTACGACCTTCGCGGAAAGAAGTTCTGCGTGGTCATGGCGGGCAACCCGTACACGGAGTCGGGCGCGCGCTTCCAGATCCCGGACATGCTCGCGAACCGCGCCGACACGTACAACCTCGGCGACATCCTCGGCGGGCAGGAGGCGCTCTTCGCGTCGAGCTACATCGAGAACTCGCTCACCTCGAACGCCGCGCTCGCGCCCCTCGCCACGCGCGACCCGGCCGACACGCAGAAGCTCGTGCGGATCGCCCAGGGCGAGGACATCCCGCTCACGGATCTCTCGCACGGCTACTCCGGGGCGGAGGTCGAGGAGATCCTCGGCGTCCTCAAGCGGCTGCTCAAGGTGCAGAGGCTCCTCCTCGAGGTGAACCAGGAGTACATCAAGAGCGCCTCGCAGGAAGACGCGTACCGCACCGAGCCTCCGTTCAAGCTGCAGGGCAGCTACCGCAACATGAACAAGCTCACGGAGAAGGTCGTCTCCGCGATGAACGATCAGGAGCTCGAGCAGCTCATCGACGACCACTACGCGAGCGAGAGCCAGACCCTCACGACGGGCGCGGAGCAGAACCTCCTCAAGCTCGCGGAGCTCCGGAAGCGCATGACGCCCGAGCAGGCGGCGCGCTGGAAGGAGATCAAGGACGGCTTCGTCCGCGCGGGTCGCGGCGGCAAGAAGGGCGACGATCCGGTCGCGCGCGTCACGGGCGCGCTCGGCGGCGTCGACGATCAGCTCCAGCGCATCCGCGAGGCGATCTCGCACGCGAGCATCGCAGCAGCGGCGTCCGCCTCCTCGAAGGGCTCGGACCTCGACGCCCTCGCGCCCATCCTCGCCCAGCTCGGTCAGTCCCTGAAGGGCGCCGGCGGCGGTCGTGGCTCGCGCGTCGAGATGAAGATCGACGACGGCAGCAGCGCCGCCGCGGTCGCGGTCGTGAACGTGGTGAAGGAGCAGACGGCGGTCTTCACGAAGGTCGTGCAGATGCTGACCGAGCTCCACCGCGCGCCGCGTCCGGGCTCGCAGCCGCCGCCCATCCCGGGCTCGCAGCCCCCGCCGCTCCCGGGCTCGCGCCCGCCGCCGCTCCCCGATCCGCGCCTCATCGAGATCGCGGAGGCGATCAAGCGGCTCGAGCAGCGCCTCTCCGCGATGGCGACGACGCTCCCGCGCTTCGAGGTCGCGCTCGACACGGCGACCCCGAGCAACTTCTGGCGCAGCATGGACGGCAACGATCTCGTCCACGACGGCGGCGTCTTCGTCGCGACCTACGCGAAGCTCCCGCCGCTCGGCACGCACGTGACCCTCGGCCTCGAGTTCCCGGGCGGCGTGCGCCACGAGTGTCAGGCCGCGGTCTCCTGGACGCAGGAGTTCCTGAGCGACGACACCCCCTCGGGCTTCGGCGTGAAGCTCATCGCCCCGAGCCGCGACCTCGTGCAGACCATCGCCCAGTTCGTCCGCTTCCGCGAGCCGCTCCTCCGCGAGTAGCTCGCCCCTTCGTCGCCGGGGGCGCGTGACGAGACGAGTCAGTCGGGCGCTACATCGACGACGTCTTGGACGGCGCCTTCTGGGTCTTCGCGATGACGCGCTTCGAGATGCGTGCGAGGACGGAGGCGTAGGTGCCAGGCATGATGCGCTGCAAAACGTCCATGATGCGCGCGTCGGTGCCGACGAGGATGCGGGCGTCGTTTCGTTGCACGCCGCGGAGGATGATCTCGGCGGCCTCGTCGGCGGTGACGCGGAAGGCCTTCTCGAAGCGCTGCTTCGCCGCGTCGTGGTCGTCGATGCCGAGGTCGGCCATCGACTCGTGCATCTTCGAGGCCCGCGCGATGTTCGTCTTGATGCCGCCCGGATGGACGCAGCTCGCGGAGACGGGGGCGCCCGTGATCTCGAGCTCGAGGCGGAGCGACTCCGTGAAGCCGCGTACCGCGAACTTCGCGGAGTTGTACGTGCACTGACCCGGGAACGCGATGAGCCCGAAGAGGCTCGACGTGTTGATGACGTGGCCGTCCCCCGATGCGCGCAGGTAGGGGAGGAACGCGCGCGTGCCGTGCACCACGCCCCAGAAGTCGATGTCGATGATGCGATCGAACTCGGCCTGCGGCGCGCCCTCGACGGTGGCGGCGTAGGAGACGCCCGCGTTGTTGAAGATGAGGTTCACGCGCCCGTGCTCGGTCGCGACCTCGCGCGCCCACGCCCTCATCGCCTCCGCGTCGGCGACATCGAGCCACTTCTTCGTCACGCGGAGGCCCGGCTTCTCCTGCTCGACGAGGCGCGCCGTCTCCGCGAGGCCGACCTCGTCGACGTCGGAGATGGCGACCTCGCAGCTGCGACGCGCGAGCCGAACCGCGAGCGAGCGACCCATGCCTGACGCGGCGCCCGTGATCGCGGCGACCTTTCCTGCGAAGGACTTCACTTGCAATCACCTTTCGCGCCGTTGACGGTGCATGCGTCTGCGCAACACTTCACGTCCTTAGCGTCGCACGCCGGCCCGTTGCACGTCACGACGCAAGAGGCGCCGTCGCAGCGCACCCGCTTGCACGCGTCCTTCCCGGTGCAGCTGAGCGTCGAGCTGGCCGAGTCGAGGAACACGTCGTCTCCGCAGGCCGACTCGCCGTCGCACGTGAGGTCGCACGACGTCGCGCCGCGGCAGGCGACCTTCTTGCAGGCGTTCTTGCCACTACACGTGATCTTGCAGTCGGCGCCGCTCGGGCAGTTGATGATGCCGTTGCAGGCCGCGCCGCCGCCCGAGCCGCAGGTCACCACGCACGTGTCACCGCTGCAGGTGCCGCCCGCGAGCGCGCACGCAGCGGCCTTGCATCGACCTTCGGGGGCGCCGCTGCTCGAGCTGCTCGTGCTGCCGCTGCTCGAGCTGCTGGAGGAGGCCGAGGTGCTGGCCTCGCCCGCGTCGGAGGGCGCTACCACGCCGCCCCCATCACCTGCGTCGGCCTGCTGGAAGCTGGGATCGTCCACGCATCCATCGAGCGAGACGATCATCGCCACGGAGAGCCCGAACCGACGGCGCATCCTCCGGATTGTCTCACGCCGGCCCCTGATCGTGCTAACCAGCGGGACGTGCGCTCGGTCTTTTGCGCTCTTTTTCTCACGCTCGCGGCTGCCGCATCGCCGCTGTTCGCCTGCGACAATAGCAGCAGCATCGTCGATCCCGTGGGCGTCAAGCCGGACTTGAAAGCGGTCACCGGCCCCGCCGGCGGCGGCGTCCGCTGCCACCCCGCGGATACGGGCGGAAATTGCGCCCTCCCGATCAAGGTCACCTTCACCCTCCCGAAGGGCGAGTTCATCGCGAAGGCGATCGTCTCCTTCCAGGGCGACGGAAGCGACACGGGCGTCGACCGCTACTACGCGGTGCCGTTCACGTACGGCCAGGACGCGACCGAGGTCACGCTCGACATCGACGCGGACATCCCCACCACGATCCTCCGCCAGAACGCGCTCTTCACGTACACGGTGCGTCTCGTGACGGGCGCGGGCGCCGAGTCCGACGTCTCGACGCTCACCGTCTCCGTCACCTGACGAGCCGCCACGTCGGTACGACGTCGCGGGCCGGGCGGCCCTCGAGGAGCTCGTGCGGGCCGAACCGCGCCTTGTACACGAGCGACGGGCATCCCTCGACCAGGTAGCCGAGGTAGACCTGCGCCATCCCGCGGGCGCGTGCCTCGTCGACGAGCGTCACGACATGCGCCGTGCCGAGCGACGACGGCGCGAGCTCGGGGTCCCAGTAGAAGTAGACCGCCGAGAGCGAGACCCCCGTGTCATCGACGATGCCGAGCCCGACGAGCCGGTTGTCGTGCACGGGATCGCGGAACGCCACCTCCCGGACGCACGGGTGGTAGAACGCGAAGTCGATCTTGTAGCGCTCCGCGTCGAGCTCGCTCTCCTCCCAGCCGCGCGTCGCCTCGCGCTGCGCGTGCCACTTCGCGTAGAGGGCGAGCCGCTCTTCGTCGACGATGGGACGGCCGACGGTGCGGGTGAGATGCGCCGCGTTCTTCCGCGCGCGCCGCTGGCTCTTCGACGGCGCGAAGGTGGCGGTGGGGATGCGCAGCGTCTGGCATTCGCCGCAGTCCGCGCACGCGGGCCGGAAGTACGTGGGACCGAACCGGCGCCAGCCACGCGAGAGCCGCGACTCGAGCTCCGCCGCATCGACGTCCAGCTCGAGCCGAATCTCGAGGGACGCGAGGCGGTCCGGGAGGTAGGTGCACTCCCGCGGAGGCTCGACGAAATGCTGAAGGAGCCGCGTCACGGGGTATCATCAGCATAGCGATGTACAAGGTCCTCTTCACGTCGGACTACGAGATCCACGGCAGCGGCATGGGCTCGCCCAAGGAGCTCGTGGTCGACCCGACCGCGCGCATGCTCGACCAGTTCGATCCGTTCGGCGCGAAGCTGACGATCATGGCCGACATCGGCGAGATCCTGAAGTTCAAGCAGTATGCCGAGGAGCAGGGCGATGACCGCTTCGGCTGGGGCGCGATCGCGGCCCAGCTCCAGCGCGCCGTTCGCACCGGCCACGACGTCCAGCTCCACATCCATTCCTCGTACTTCAACGCGACCTGGAACGAGTCGAAGCAGGCGTGGATCCAGGACTACTCCGAGTACGACCTCGCGAACCTCCCGTACGACCGCGTTCGCGACATGATCGTGCGCGGCAAGAAGCTCCTCGAGGACACCTGCCGCAAGGCGAAGTCCGACTACGAGTGCTACGTCTTCCGCGCCGCCAACTGGTCGATGCAGCCATCACCCTCCATCGTGAAGGCCCTCGTCCAGGAGGGCTTCCGCATCGACACGTCGGTGTGGAAATACGGCCGCTACGACGACCTCGTGAAGTTCGATTATTCGGGCGCGCACAGCGACCTCGTGCCCTGGCCGATCGACGAGCGAGACGTCTGCCGCCGCGATCCTTCAGGGAAGCTCTTCGAGTTTCCGATTTATACGGAGCAGCAGCCGCTCTGGGTATTTCTGACGCCCAACCGCGTATATCGAGTCATCGCCCAGCGCCTGAATCCCCTGCCGGAGCCCGATCCCATGAGCGGTGGCAGCGCCGCTGCCCCTGCCTCCGGCGTCCGTGCGTCGCTCCCGAACCGCCTCCTCGGCAAGGCGACGAAGGCGATCGCGCGCCAGCCGTGGAAGGTCGATTTCAATCAGTGCACCGGTCGCCAGCTCATCCGTGCGTTGCAGCGCGTCGAGGCACGCTACGGCCATCCCTCGGTGCCGCTCCCGTTCGTCCTGATCGGCCACTCGAAGACGTTCACCGCGCACAACGAGCGGAGCCTCCGCCCGTTCCTCGAGTTCGTTCGGGACAACCCGGCTCGCTTCTCCTTCGGCACCTTTTCCGACTTCGAGCCGGAGAGCTACCGGGAGCCGGTCGCGGCGTGAGACGCGCGGCCGCCGTACTCGTGGCGCTCGCCGCCTGCGCCGACCTCAAGTCGGCGCCGGACGCGAACATCGAAGGCGGAGGCGGCGGAGGGGGACCGCTCGACGGCGGAAGCGGAGCGTCGCCGGACGGCGGCGGCCCAAACTCGGACGGGAGCGCGCCGGACGCGCTCGGGCCAGGTGGTGAGGACGCGGCCGTCGGTCCGGCGGAGCCGTGCGAGCCCGAGGTCGCCTGCCTCGATCCGAGCGATCCCACGGTCATCGAGGTGCCGTCCGAGAAGACGATGGCGGACGCACTCACGTCGGCGAGCGCGTTCGACACCATCCAGGTGCGAAAGATCGCCATCGATTCGTCGGTCACGCTGCCCCCCAACGTGAACCTGCACGGCTGCGAAGGCGCGAGCATCATCCGGTCGGTGTCGGTCAGCCGCGGCACGTCGACCATCGACGGCTTCGCCGTGACCGGGAGCATCTTCGTCAACCAGAACGGGAAGTTCTTCGTCAAGCGGATGAAGTTCCGGCCGGCGGTGGTGACGCTCGCTGCGCCGCTCGCGATCACGAGCATCTCGAGCGAGACCGGCGTCGAGCACGAGGTGACGGTCTCGCAGTGCTCGTTCGTGGGCGGGTCCAAGGGCATCGACGTCTACGCCAACGGAAACGTCCGCGGCATGGGGATGACGCTGAACGTCGAGAATTCGGTCTTCAGCCGCGTCGTGGCGCCGATCGTGATCGACCGTGGCGCGGAGACGGCGAAGGTGTCGCTGTACGTCACATCGAGCACGTTCCACGACTTCACCTCCGCCGTCGCCTTCCGCGGGTTTCCGACCCCGAACCCGATGGCCGTGCTCGACGCGAGCCTCTTCGTGAAGGGCAAGACCGCGATCGACGCCAACGGCACGTTCCGAGACGGGTTCTCCTTCGTCCACGCGGTCGTGACGGCCATGTCGTCACCGCCGACCCCGTTGGTGGCGATGACCGATGTCGACCCTCGGTTCGTCGACGCGGCTCACGACGACCTTCGCCTCTCGCGCGGGTCTCCCGCCGTCAATCGCATCGCGGGCGTCTTCGTCGTTACACCGAAGGACTTCCAGGGATGTCCCCGACCATCCGACATTCGCTCCGATCCGGGCGCCTACGAGTCCCAGCCGTTACCGTGAGCGAATGCACGGCGGCGCGGCGCGAGCCCGCCGGCGACCGTGCGTGGCTTTACGTCTGATCCCCTGGATCGGTGTAGTCAGTCGTATTGATTGCACATTACGACCTGAAACTCGTTTGCGCACATCGCCGAGCGCGGACTTCCTGTCACTATCGCTAGCGTGGGAGGTCTTTCGTCGATGCTCGAACGGTGGGCGGTCGCGGTGGTCCTGGGTGGTGGGGTACTCGTCTCGTCGACGGCGCGGGCCGACGGGATGCACGAGAAGGCGGCGTCTGCCTTCGTCGAGGGGCGCAAGCTGATCGAAGCGGGGAACTGCGATGCCGCGGTCCCGAAGCTTCGCGAGAGCTTGTCCTACGAGTCGTCGATCGGAGCGCGCCTATCCATCGTCGACTGCGTCGAACAGCGTGACGCGGTGGTCGCGTGGCGTCTCCTCAAGGAGGCGTCCGTCCTCGCGCTCATGAATCACGATGATCGTCTGTCGGTCATCGAGCAGCGCGCGTCGATCCTCCAGGGTCGCCTCGCGGTCATCAAGTTCGCGCTCCCGTCGGCGTCGGAGCAGCCCGGCTTCGAGCTGCGCGTCGACGGCGAGCTCATCGATCGCTACATCTACCGCTTCGGCTGGGCCGCCGCGGCGGGGCATCACGTCGTCGAGGCTTCGGCGAACAACCGCCGCTTCGTCGGCGCCGTCACGGGCGAGATCGGCAAGGAGGTCACGGTGAACGTCGTCCTCCAGGGCGAGGACTGCCGGAGCGCGCCGAAGGAGGCGCTGATGCCTGCGCCCGCGGTCACGATCGTGGATCGCGGCGCGACGCGGCGGGCGGTCGGCCTCGCGATCGGCGGCCTCGGCCTCGCGACGATCGCGAACGGCGTCATCTTCGGCCTCCTCACGCTCGACAAGAAGCAGTCGCTCGAGTCGGAGTGCGGCGGCAGCACCGCCTCGTGCGTCGCGCCGAACCGCTCGCTCGACGCGGAGCGAGAGTCGGCGAAGACCACGGCCGCGATCTCGACCGCGAGCTTCGCCATCGGCGGCGCGATGCTGCTCGGCGGGACGGCGATCTACCTCACGGCTCCCTCCGCGAACGCGCCGCGGCAAGGCGGCGTTCGCCTCGCGCCTCAGGCGATGCGAAGCGGCGGCGGCGCGATGCTGGAGGGCGCATGGTGAAGCATCTTCTCCTGGGCGCCTTCGCGGTCGGCCTTCTCGCGGCGTGCGCGGGGGTGGCGGATCTGGATGTGAACTACACGGGTGGCGCCACCACCACGGAGGACGGCGGCGGCACGGCGAAGCCCGGCGCCGACGCGAGCGTCACGCCGCCCTTCGTCGCTCATGGCGACGCTGGCGACACGAGCGAGCTTGGCCAGCAGGGGAGCGCGTGTCCTTGCGATTCGTCGCAAGGGCTCGCCTGTTGCGTGAGCGCCAGCGGCGCGACGTGCACGACGGATCAAGCCGGGTGTCAGGCACAGGCCGGCGCGTTCCTGCGCTGCTTCGGTCCCGATCCGGAGGGCAGCTTCTGCTGCGCGCATCACGAGACGGGCGCGGTCCAGACCGCGCTGGCGGCCGAGTGCCGGCCAGGCACGTCGATCGTGTGCACCATCGACACCGATTGCCCCAACGGCAAGTGCACGATTGGCTCGTGCGGCGGCGCCCGCATCGGCACCTGCGATGGGACGCCGGTGTGCCCCTAGGGTCAGGTCCCGCGGAGCTTCTTGACGGCCGCGCCGACGTCGTTGCCGGAGACGTTGGCGCCGGTCGTCTTCAGATGCTTCATCGCGACGCCGGTCGCCTGGCCGTCGGCCTTGGCGGCCACGATCGCGTCCTTCACGGGCTCGAGCGCCTTCACGATGTCGTCGACGGAGAGCTGCTTCGGTAGGAGCGCGCTCAGGACCTCGATCTCCTTCTTCAGCGTCGCCGAGCGCTCGGCGTTGTCGGCGCTGAGGGAGAGCGTCTCCTCGTTCGATTTGATCAGCTTCCGCACCGCGGCCGCCGTTTCCTCGTCGGAGAGCGCGGCCGCTTTGCGCGCCTCCGCCGTCTGGATCTCGCCGAGGGCGAGGCGGAGGATGTCGCGCGCGACGGTGTCGCCCGACTTCATCGCGTCCTTGACCTGACCCTTGATGTCGTCGACGAGGCTCATGACTTCGCGCCCTTGATGCGGACGACGAGCACGGAGCGATCGGCATGGTTGACGACCTTCGCCGCGGTCGTGCCCACGATGCGGTCGAGGATGTCGTAGCCGTGGGAGCCGATCACGATGAGATCGACGTCGTCTTCCTTCGCGACGGTGCAGATCGTGTCCCATGGGACGCCGACGTGCACGGTGGAGGCCTCGAAGAGCTCCGGAGGAATTCCGGCGCTGTCCTGCTCGAGCTCCTTCTTCGCGATCTGCATGAGCTGCTCGGTCACCTGCGCAGGCGGAAGCGCCCAGACGTTGGCGGGGAGCTCCGGCGGAAGACCGACGCAGCGCAGGAGACGAAGCTTGGCATTCGTCCGCCGGGCGAGGTCGATGGCGGCGGCGAGCACTTCCTTCGAGCGCGGAGTGTGATCGAGCGCGACGAGAATGCGTTCCATGCCTGTTTCGTATCACCATCGTGCGCCGAGCGACACCGACGAGGGCGTGATCGCACCCGAGAAACGGATCGCACCCGAGCGATGGTTCGCACCGGCACGTCCGTGCTCCGGCGCCGTCAGATAGAGCACCGCCCCTCCGACGGCGAGCGCGCCGCCGGCGATGAAGGCGACGGTCGAGATGGTGCCGAAGGTCTCGCTCGCGTCGCCGGCGTCGACGCCGGCGCGGGTGCACTGCCGGTAGTCGGGAGGCGCGCAGTGGCTGTCGGCCTCGGACTTCTTCGAGAACGCGAGCGCGCCGAAGATGCTGCCGGCGACGAGCCCCGCGACGCCGATGCCGCCAAGCGCGATCCCGACCGTTCGCTGCGAATCGCCCCGCGTCGCCTCCTCGAGCGAGAGCCGCCGGGGCTCCTCCCTGGGCGGTGATCTCGATGTCGCGCTGGGATCGGTCTCGAGGAGCGGGATGTCGACCGCGGTCTCGCCGCTCGACGCGGGGATGTCGATCGACCGCGACCACTTGCGGTGGCCGTCGGCGGAGGCCGTGATCGTGTGGGGGCCCGGATCGATGGGAAAGGCCTCGTTCCACAGCGCGGCGCTGACCGCGGTGTCGTCGCGGACGATCGTGAAGCCGGAGAGGTTCTTGTCGCCGGGCGACACCATCACGCGCAGCCGGTGAAGGCGTGGACCGAGGACATCGATGCGCTCCTGGGCGATGCGGATGCGGCCCTTGTTGTTCGAGCGCTTCGCGGCGACGAGGGCGTCTTCGTAGAGCGCCCAGGCGGTCGCGATCTTTCCTTCGTGCTCGCGGCACGCCGCGAGGTGGAGCAGCGTGCCGTCGCCGGGATCCAGCCGCTGGCTCTCCTCGAGCTTGGGGCAGGCCTCCGCCCAGCGCCCCTGACGCATGAGCGCCTGCGCCTGATCGAAGAGGACCTGCGCCGCCGCGGGATCGTTCGCGAACGCGGGCGCGGCTACGACGACGCTCGTCGCAACGATCGTCGCGATGGCCAGCGCACGCATGGCTTCACGCGTTCTTGGCGGCTCGCTTCGAGCGCTCGATGAACTCGACGACGCTCTGTTGCACCCGCGCGCTGGGATGACCGAGCAGACGCTCGGCGACGGAGGGATCGAGCTCGATGGGGAGCGCGGTCGTGAGCGCTTGCACCGCGCTCGCGAGGACGACCTCGTCGCTGTCCGTGCGGAGCACGTCGAGGAGGAGCCGGCGCTTGTCGTCGGAGCGATCGAGCGCGGCGATGACGCCGACGGCGCCGTCGCGGAGCGAAGGGTTCGCGTGCTTGATCATGTGGTGGCACAGATCGCCCACCTCGGACCAGCCGACGGCGCGGGTGGCGACGAGGCGCTCGATGGCCTCGAGGAGCCAGCGGCGAACCGCGGGCGCCTCTTCGTCGTTGCTCACGAGCTCGGCGAGCGCGGGCCAGGAGGCGGCCGCGCCGAGATGCTTGAGCAGCCATGCCGCGTGCTCGCGCAGCTTCGGCTCGGGCTCGTCTCGCAGCGCCGCGATGAGCGCACGGCAAGAGCGGCTCGCGATCCCACGCGCGGGCGAGCTCCGAAGACAGGCTCTTCGATGTCGTAGTCGAGGAGCGTGAGCGCGAGGAGCAGCTCGATCGGGGGACGCCCGCGGAGCCAGTCCGGATGCTCTCGCAGCGCAGCTGCCGCTTCGCGCGACGTCTTCGGCGAGCCGAGGAGCTCGATGTAGTTTGCACGCTCTTGCGAGACGTACGTGACGACGGAGCTCTCCTCCGGACGCGGCGGCGGGGCGGTGGGCGACGTCGACTGCGCGGGGAGAGGCGCGAGCGGGCCCGGCGGCGGCACCGACGGATAGACGGCGGGCGGGATCGACTGCGCGCGCGCCGGCAGCGGCGGGGGCACGGAGCGGACTGGAGGGGCGACCGAGCGCGGCGGCGGTGCGGGCGGGACCGAGCGCGGATGGATCGGCGGGATCGACGCGGCCGGGCTCTTCGTCGACTCGGGCACGGGCGCGGCCGGCGGCGCCGACTGCAGGCGCACGGACGACGGCGCCTTGGACGCGCGGAGCGACGCGGAGGCGGGCGGGGGAGCGACGCTCGGGAGCTTGCTCTGCGAAGGCGCCTTGGAGGCGCGGATCGAGCCCGACGGCGGCGGCACCGAGTTGGGACGCGGCGGCGGGTTCGACGGCGACGTCCAGTCGTCGTCAAGCACCGGGCGCGTCTCCGGCTCCGGAGGCGGCGCCGGTGGAGGCGGCGGACCCGAGACCGCGACGCTCGGCGGCGGCGCGCCCGCCGGCACTGGCACGTGCGCGGAGGGCGGCGCGGTCTGCGCCGAGGACGGCGTGACCTTCATCGGCTCCGGCGCGCCGCTCACCTCGCGCGGGAGCGGTGCGGTGCCCGGGATCTGGCCGATCTCGCTCAGCGGAACCGCGCGCGTCGGCGGGGCGACGGAGTTGGGCGGCGGGGCGACGGAGGGCGTCGCCGAGCGCCAGCGCGCGAACGCGGTGGTGATCTCGTCACGGAGGGCGCGCACGCTCTCCTCGCTGGCGACGCGGGCGCGATCGGCAGCGGTGGCGCGCGCGCTCGCGTTGGCGGCGCTCTGGTTCGCGGCCTCGAGCGCAGGCTGCAGGCGCTCGATCTCCTTGCGCGCGTCGTCGCGGTCCTTCTCCGCCATGAGCGCGCGCTCGGTCGCCACGTCGCGGGCCTGACGCACGTCCTCGAGGTCGCGCTCGAGGCGTCCGATCTCGGAGCGTCCGTTCACGAGCTCCATGCGTGCATTGGTGAGCGCGGCGTCGAGCGATAGGACCTTGTCCTGGATGATCTTCCCCTCCGCGAGCGTCTGCTCGAGGCGGCTGATCTGCTCCTTCGCGGCGAGGCGCTCGTGCTCGCTCTCGGAGAGCTTCTGCGCGGCGATCTCGGCGGCCTCGCTCGCCTCCTGGCGGAACTTCACCGTCTCGGCTCTCGCCGCCGTCACCTCTTCGCGGGCGGAGAGGAGCTCGGCGCTCGTGCGCTCGAAGCGCTCGCGCACCGCTTGCAGCTCGGCCTCGGTGTCGGTCGCCTTCTGCGCGCCGAGCTGCTCGCGCTTCCGGATCTCGCCGAGCTCGTTCTCGAACGTGGCGGCGGCGCGGACGATCTCCTCCTTCTCGCGGCGCATCGTCGCGAGCTCTTCGCGTGCGCGCTGGAGATCCTCGGCGGTGGCCTTGGCCTGGTCGAGCGAGCGCGCGAGGTCGTCGCGCTCGGCCTTGACCTGATCGTGGAGCTTCTTGAGGTTCGCGACCTCGGCCTCGGCCGACTCCGCGCGCTGCTCGAGCTCGGTGACGCGCGCGTTGACGATCTCGGCGCGCTCGATCGCGTCGCTGCGCTCGCGGCGCTGATCCTCGATTGTGCGCTCGACGGCGGCCGCCTGCTGATGGAGCTTCGCGAGCTCGCGGCGCAGCGTCAGCGCGGCATTGGTGAGGCTGTCGATGGTCGAGCTGCGATCGCCACCGCCGCTGCCGCGGTCCATGGTGACGACGTCGACGCGCTCGGAGATCGGCTCGTCGTCCGGGTCGGCGCGCGGGTCGCGGCGCGCGGGCGGTGGCCGCGACAGCGTACTGCGGTCGTAACTGCGTACGGACTGTCGTGCCGAATCTCCCGAAGTCGGAGGGTCGCCCGGCTTTCCTGCGTTGTCTGCCACGTTTTGGATCCTCTCCCCGCGAGCATCCATGAGAGCACGGAGAAACGGGCCGGTGAAGATGCTACATCGAAGGAATGGGCTCCCTCGCCGAGAAGCGTGTGGCCGCAATTTTCTTGGCCATCGTCGCCGCTGGTCCACTGCTCGTGCTGGCGTGCGACACGGACAACGGGGATACGGCGCACGGGCCCGATATCGGGGCCCTCCCGGACAGCGGCCGGAGACGCCTCCCGGACGGCGCGATCGTCGAAGCGGACGGGGCGCCGGTCGTGGGCGACGACGACGACATCGCCGGCGATGACGATGATGTGACAGAAGGCGGCCCCACGAGCTGCGCCGCCGGCGGGACCGCGGCGCTCGTCGCCGGAAACGACGGCGCGCTGACCGGCGCGGTACGAAACAAGGGCGGCGCCTGGGTGAGCGCTGTCATCGGCGGCGGCGGCGCGAAGAGCAAGCCGTCGCTCGTCGCGTTCGGCGCCGGCTTCCTCGGCGTCACGCGCGGCGGCGGCGACGCGCTCCAGTCGTTCTCGCACGACGGCACGAAGTGGACCGGCGCGACCGCGATCGGCACGGGCGGCGTGAAGGGCCCACCCACGCTCGCGGTGGCGGGGACGAAGGCGCACGTGGTCTTCTCCGGCGGCGCGGGCACCAACACCGACTACACCCACGGCATCCACGACGGCACGAAGTGGAACGCGGTGACGGATCTGGTCGGGACCGGCGGCGAGCACAGCTTCGGCGGCGTGTCGGCGGGCCTCGCCGCGATCGGCAACGACGTGTTCTTCGCGCAGAACGGCAGCGACCAGGGCCTCTACGCGCGGCCTTACACGGGCGGCAGCTGGAAGGCCGCGATCGCGGTGACGGGCGCGGGCACGGTGGGAACGGATCCGCTCGTGCCCGCCACGATCGCCACGCCCGAGGTGGTCGCGCTGAAGGGCAAATACGATCTCGTGATCATCTACGAGTACAAGAAGCAGCAGCCGTCGGATCCGAACGCGATCGCGTACGCCACCCACGAGCCCGGCGGGACGCCGGAGTGGGGAAATCCCGACACGAAATTCGTGAGCGGCGGCCTCAGCGGCGAGAAGTTCAACGCCGCCGCCCTCGGCGATACGAGCCTCGCGCTCGCCTTCAAGGGCGACGACGGCAACGGGTACTACTCGATCGGCACCGCCACCACGGACGCGGCGAGCCCCATCAACTGGACCGCGCCGGCGCCGATCGGCGGCAGCCCGACCCCCGTCGACACGGCGCCCGCCGTCGCGAAGGGCGACTGCGGCAACGACGCGATCTTCGCGTTCCAGAGCGGCGGCAAGGTGAAGGTCACGAGCGTCCGCGGCGGCGCCTTCACCGCGATCGCCGAGGTCCCCGGCGTGAGCGGCCCCAACGTCGCGATCGCGACGCGGTGACTACGACTGCGAGAGGAGCCCGCGGAGCTGGCCCCGCAGCGGCTCCTGGCTCGCGGCGGCGCGCTGCTCGATGACGCGGTGGTAGCTCGCGCCGCCGAGCTTGAGGAGCGAGCGCGCCATCGCCACGATGACCGCGTCTTGCTTGGAGCTCTGCGGGGCCTCGTCGCGATGCGGCGCGAGGAGCTGCGACAGCACCTCGACCGCGGGCGCCCGCGCGGCGGCCGAGGCATGCGAGAGCGCCACCGCCGCCGCGCCACGGACCTCGTCGCCCGCGGGGACGCGGCGCGTGAGGATCGCCTGGAGGCGCGGCACGATGTGCTCGTCGATGGCGCCGAGCTGGCGGAGCCCCGCGATGCCGGCGACGCGGATCACGTCGTCCTTGCTCTGCACCATCGCCACGAGCACGGGCTTCGCGCGCTCCGCCCAGAGCTTCACGATGGCGGCCGTCGCGGAGCGGCAGACGTTCGAGTGCGTCCAGCGCAGGAACTTCAGCACCGTGTGGCCCGCGTTCTCGTCGCCCACGAGCGGCACGCAGAGGAGGATGTCCTCCGCGAGATCGAACGTGGCCGGGTTCGGATCGGGCGTGGCCGCGATCTTCTCGAGCGAGGCACGCACGACCGGCCAGGCCTTCGGGCCGAAGTCCTTCAGGAGCGTGACGAACGGCTGCCGCACGGCGGAGTTGGAGGCGTGCTTCACGCGCGCGCCGTAGAGGCCGTACGCACCCGCGACGCCGCCGTTCACGAGGAGACGGCGCGCCTTCTCGCGCACCTCTTGCCGCCCCGCGAGATACTGCTCGCCCACCTGCGTGAGGAGGGCGGGGTCCTCGAACACGCGGAGGAGCTTGGCGGCGCTCCATGCGCGCGAGCCGACGGCGCCGTTTCCTTCGGTCGCGATGCCGTGCATCGTGCTCGCCACCGTCCAGAGCGTCTCCACGTCGCCGCGCGACGCGAGCGTGCGCAGCGGCGCCTCGAGCTGCTGGGCGCCCTGCGCGAACGCGGTCGGATCCGCCGTCTTGTGAATGCGCTGCAGCCACGCGAGCGTCTTCGGCGCGAGCTGGTCGCCCGTGTCTCCGCTCGCGCCGGGCGCGGCGCCCGCGGCGGCGCGCGGCTGCGGCGGGCTCCGGCCGTCGGGATAGCCGGCGCCGCGATCGAGCCAGTCCGAGTTGTCCTCGTACTTGCGGTACGAGCCGGTGATCTCGTCCGACGCGGCGACCGCGGGCATCTCGCGCACGGACGCCGGGGTGAGCGGCGCGGCGAGGACGGGATCGAGCAGCTCGCGGAGCTCGGCGCGGAGCTCGCGCATCGACTGCTGCCGATCGGGCGCCTCCTTCTCGAGCGCCTTGTTGATGATGCGTTCGAGCGTCGGGTCGACGTTCGGGTTCACCTTCGAGGGCGGCGCGTGAGGCGAGAACTGATGCTTGTTGAGGATGCCGACGACGTGCTCCGCCTGGAACGGCAGCTGACCGGTCGCCATCTCGTAGAGGATCACGCCGACCGCGTAGATGTCGCTGCGCGCGTCGAGCTCGTCGGCCCGGCACTGCTCCGGCGACATGTACTCGGGCGTGCCCGCCACGGCGCCCGTCGTCGGCGACGCCGACGCGCGGTGGAGCGCGATGCCGAAATCGCACACCTTCACGACCTCGGTCTCGTTCCCGTCGTCGTCGTGCCCCTTCACGATGACGAGGTTCTCCGGCTTCACGTCGCGGTGAACCATGCCGCGCGCATGGGCGTGCGCAAGACCTGCACACACCTGCATCATGATGGTGGCGATCCGCTTCGCTGAAAAGACGCGCTCTTGTTCCATCAGCGCGCGGAGCTCGAAGCCATCGAGGAACTCCATCGCGAAATAGAGCGAGCCGTCGGGCTCCTGGCCGAAGTCGAGGACGCGGGTGATGTTCGGGTGATCGAGGCGGCTCGCGCCGAGCGCCTCCGCGTAGAAGCGGCGGCAGAAGTCGATATCGCTCTGGAAGGACTCGTGAAGCACCTTCACGGCGACGGGCATCATCAGCTCGCGATGACGCGCCTTGTAGACGGCGCCCACGCCGCCGCGCCCGATCATCTGCTCGATGAGGAGCTTGCCGCCCGCGAGCGCGCGCCCGATCTTCGAGTCGTCGCTGTCTTCCGTGGGCATCGGACCGACGTGAGAAAGGTCCTTCGTGTGACCTTTGCTCAGGTTCATGTTCGTCTGCGCACGGCGGCCGCGAAGGACCTCGCCTTCGCCCGGGACCTGAGACGCCCGGCCTGCGTCGAACCCGAGATCGGGCACGCGTGGGGCTGGCGGCATCGCCATCTCGGGCGAGAGGCTCCCGATGTCGATCTCCTCGTCCATCGGGCTCAGACGAAGGGGAAAACCGTCCTCCGTCGGCGGGCCGAGCGCGATCGCCACGTAATAGAAGGGCTCCGAGATGCCCGGCGTGTGCACCTCGAGCATGTGCTCGGCGGCGCTCACCGGCGCCGTCTCGAGCGGCACCCAGACCGTGCTGCCGGTAAATGCGGCAGCGTCCAGCACACCCTTGGCCTCGTCGTCCGCCAAGTCCGCGACCAGCACCGGAAGGAGGTCGTCGGGCGGTAGCGTCAGCATGGACTCGGGCGAGAGGATCTCACCCGGGTGGCCGGCCGGTCAACGTCGGCGATGCCCATTCGCAAGGTACTACCGCGTCTTACGCTGCACGGACGTACGGGCCTCGGGTGGACCAGCCCGGAACTTCCTCTCCTTTTTGGTTGCCCTGGCCCGAACCCACAGCGTTATCCTTTCCGTCATGTCGGCACCGCGTGACGTACGGAATGACCGTAAGAATGGAGTCACGAAGTTCTGCCTCGCGATGGAAGAGCATCGTCGCACCGAGGCTGGGCGGGTTCGTACGGCCCGCGAAATGGTGGACTTCTTCTTTCCCCGGAGCGGCGCGGAGACGGTCGACAAGATCTTCCTCCACATTCCGCCGGAGGTGCGCGGTCCCATCGTGTCGGACTGGGGCGTCCGCGGCGCGAAATCCGCCGTTCGCGACACGGACGAGAAGATCAAACAGGTCGTGTCCGATGCCCTCGCCGCGGGCGACATCGACGAGGCCATCTTCGAGGAGGGCGTCAATGCGCAGATCCTCATCGACTGGGCCCCGCTATCCGAATGGTGGCAGTTCTGGCGCACGGGCAAGCTGACCGGCATCGCCATCCAGAAGGCCCTCGCCGTCGCGCGCGAGCTCGGTCTCTTCGACGACCGCTGGTTCCTCCTCAACGTGGACGGGCGCGGCGGCAAGCTGAAGGGCACCGACACGCTGTGCGACACGCTGTCGAAGGACCAGATCATCGCGTGGATCCGCAAGGTCCACGAGTCCGGCGACGGCTCACCCGCGGGCCTCATCGCGGCGCTCGGCTGGGAGACCGTCCTCACGAAGACCTCTCAGGAGGCGCTCCTCTTCGCGCTCGACGCGTTCGCGAAGAAGGTCGGCCTCGTCAACCAGCCCGCCCCGCCAGAACATCCGGAAGAGGAGCCGCCGGTCTCGAACGAGGAGATCCCGGGCTTCGAGCCGCCGGGTGAGGGCAACGTGTGGGGATCAGGTACGTCGGCGTCGGCGGACGACGGCGCCGGCGCGTGGGGCGGAGCTGTTCCCGCGCAGTCCGGCACGATGCTGACGGACGAGGCGCCGTCCTTCGGCGGCGCGAAGAAGCGCTGACGATCTAGAGTGCCTAGAGAAGCGCGATGGCCTTCAGCTCGACGAGGCGCTCGACCAGCACGAGCACTTCGTCGGGCGCCATGCCGGTCACGTCGATGAGCGAGCGGATGGCCGTCTTGCCATCGATGCTCATCAAGACGAACGCCGCCCGGTGATCGAGCGGCAGGGTCATCATGGCCCTCTCGTCGACGAGGCGGCGGGGCACGGCGCCGAGCGAGATGCGCGGGCGCGGCGTCGGGATCGTCGGACGCTCGTTCGGTCCAGCGCCGTTCTCCGAGGTCACCACGTCGCGGCGGGAGTCTTCTGCCTTCGGGCGGGTCGTCTTGCGGTCGGAGCGATCGCCCCTCGAATCGATCCTCGGGACGACATCGAGGTTTCGGACGACGTTCGGCTGGGTCGTCGACGTGGTGTCGCCGCCGAGCTCGAACCGCTTGCGGAGCTGGCTTCGTGCGACGCTATTCGCGTCCTCGTCGTTCGAAATGAATGCGCGGCGGGGGTACTTTTTCTCCATGCACGGCGCCCAGGCATTCATCTTCGCGTACGTCCCTTCAGAGTCAACCTAACGGCCCCGGAAATCCCGAATTCACGGGGGCGATGTATGTTCCTGCGGTGGTGAGTTTCCGCATCCTGATCGAGTTGCTCGCGAGGCATTGAGGCACGCGATCTGCAACCTCGAGCGATGTGGCCGCCTCGACTCGACTTCCGCCGCTATCCGTAAAGGATCACGCAGCGACGCTTCCCCCGGGCCTTCCGACTCCCGCGCCCTACGTCGCGAAGACACGGAAATGGGCGCTCGTGGTGGTCGTGGCGATTTCGCTCCTCCTTGCCGCCACAGTCGCAGCCCCGCTCTGGATTCCGATCATGCTCGGGTGTGTGATGGCCATCTCCGCCCAACGGCCGTATCGCATCCTCACCCGAAAGCTCGGCGATCGGTCGCCACTCGCGGCGGCCCTCATCACGATCGGCTCCGGTGTGCTCCTCGCCGTCGCGAGCTCCGTCGTCCTCGTCGCGGTCGCGAACGAGCTCATGAAGATCGTCAGTCATCTCGACGCGAAGAACACGGGCTCGCTCGAAGGGATCATCGGCACGCACGCGACGAACATGATCGCGCGGGCCGGCTTCGACACGAACAAGGTCTACACGTGGGCCCAGAGCGAGGTCAGCGAGACGGCCAGTGTCGCGGCGGGCGCGGCGGCCGTCATCCTGCGGACCACGAGCGAGGCCGTGCTCGGCTTCGTCGTCGCGCTGGTGACCATGTTCTACATGCTTCGCGAGGGCCCGAGCCTGGCGCGGCGCATCGAAGGCATCGCGCCGCTCGAGCCGCGCCACACGCGCGAGCTCCTCACCGAGGCACGCGAGGTCGGCCGCAGCGCGTTCATCGGGACGCTCGCGACCGCGGCGGTTCAAGGCGTGCTCGCGGGCGTGGCCTACGCGGCGCTCGGCGTTCCGCAGCCGGTGACGTGGGGCATCGTCACCGCCATCGCCTCGTTCCTTCCGCTCATCGGTACGCTCACCGTCTGGGTCCCCATCGCGGGATGGCTCTTCGTCGACGGTCATCCGGTCAAGGCGATCATCCTCGCCATCTGGGGCGCGCTCGTCGTGACGTCGCTCACCGACTACGTCATTCGCCCGCGCTTCGTGGGCGGCCATGGCCACGGTCATCCGCTCCTGACGCTCATCGCGCTGCTCGGCGGGATCGAGGTCTTCGGTCTGGCCGGGCTCATCATCGCGCCGGTCGTGATGAGCGTGTCGGTGGCGGCGTTCCGCCTCTACGAGCGCGAGATCCGCGCAGGCAACGTCCCCGGCACGACCGCGCCGGGTGTCTAACGCCGCCGCGATCGGCGCAAGACGCCCCACTTCGCGGGCCAATTCGCCGCGAAACCCCGCATCCGCGACATGGAGCGCCCTGTGCTTGTGCTGCTCTTCGTGGAGCACGAGACCCAGGACCGCGTCTCCTTCTCGGTCGAGTCGAAGCAGAACGTCGTCCGGCTGGCCGGCAAGCTGCGGATGCCGGACGCGCCGGCGATCTGGAAGGAAGTTCGGTCCGCGACCGGCGCCGCCAAGAAGGGCGCGCTCACGATCGACCTCTCCGATGCGACGGAGATCGACGGCGGCGTCATGTCGCTTCTCGTCGCGCTGCGCACCGACCTGCACGCGCGAGGGGTGAAGGCGGAGATCGAGGGCACGCCGGAGAAGTTCGAGCCGCTCGTCGACCTCTACGAGGCGAAGAAGCCTCCGCAGCGGCGCAAGAAGCGAAAGCCCGAGGGCTTCGTCGAGAACATCGGCCGCGCCACCGCGGACGCGGCGAGCGAGGTCAAGCAGGTCATCTCCTTCTTCGGAGAGATGGTCCTCGCAGCGGTCGGCCTCGTCCGCCATCCGAAGGCCGGGCACTGGAAAGAGATCCCGCCGCTGATGAACAAGGCGGGCGCCGACGCGCTGCCGATCGTCATCCTCATCAACTTCCTCGTCGGCTTCGTCATGGCCTACCAGTCGGCCAAGCAGCTGAAGCAGTTCGGCGCGAACATCTACGTCGCCGACCTCGTCGGCATTTCGGTGACGCGCGAGCTCGCGCCGCTGATGACCGCGATCATCATCTGCGGTCGCTCGGGCGCGGCGTTCGCGGCCGAGATCGGCTCGATGAAGGTGTCGGAAGAGGTCGACGCGCTTCGCACCCTCGGTCTCCGTCCGTTCTCCTGGCTCGTCGTACCGCGCGTGCTCGCGCTGATGATCGTCGCCCCGATGCTCACCCTCATCGGCGACATCATCGGCGTACTCGGCGGCCTCGCGGTCGGCGTGATGAGCCTCGACCTCTCGGTGCACGGGTACTTCATCGAGACGAAGAAGGCGATGGAGCTCTGGGACGTGGAGCACGGTCTCTGCAAGAGCCTCGCGTTCGCGCTCGCGATCGGCCTCATCGCCTGCCAGCAGGGCTTCGCCGCCTCGGGCGGCGCCGAGGGCGTCGGTCGCCGCACCACCTCCACCGTCGTCACGTCGCTCTTCACGATCGTCGTGCTCGACGCGCTCTTCACCATCGTCTTCCGCTTCTTCGGGCTCTGATCATGGAACCATCACCGCTCTCCCGCCGACCTGGACTCCCGAAGCCGCGCAAGCGCATCGCGCCGGCGCTGCCTCGTACGAAGGTCGAGAGCATCATCAAGGTCGAGGACCTGACCATGGGTTGGGACGACATGGTCCTCCAGAAGGACATGAACTTCGACGTGAAGCGCGGGGAGGTGTTCACGATCCTCGGCGGCTCCGGCTGCGGGAAGTCGACGCTGCTGCGCTACCTCATCGGCCTCGAGCCGATCACGAAGGGCGGCAAGATCACGGTGGCCGGTCGCAGCGACATCGATCTCGACGAGGGACTGCCGCCGTTCGGCGTGATGTTCCAGGCCGGCGCTCTGTTCGGCTCGTTCACGGTGGGCGAGAACGTGGAGCTCCCGCTCGAGGAGTGGACCGACCTCACGCCGGACGCGATCGCCGCCATCGCCCGCGCGAAGCTCAAGCTCGTCGGGCTCGACGGCGCGTACGACAAATTTCCAAGCGAGCTCTCGGGCGGCATGAAGAAGCGCGCTGCCATCGCGCGCTCGCTCGCGCTCGAGCCCGAGCTCGTCTTCCTCGACGAGCCGAGCGCCGGCCTCGATCCGATCACGTCATCGGAGCTCGACGACCTGATCCTGACCCTCAACAAGTCGCTCGGGCTCACCGTGGTCATCGTCACTCACGAGCTCGAGAGCATCTTCAAGATCGCGACCCGCGGCATCATGCTCGACAAGGAGACGAAGTCGATCATCGCGGAAGGCAATCCGAAGGATCTCGCGAAGAGTGACGACCCGCGCGTGAGCAATTTCTTTCATCGTCGGTCGAAGGACTAGTCATGGCAGCCCCTACCAATCATTTCAAACTAGGCCTGTTCGTCATCATCTCCTTCTCCGCCGCGGTGGTGACGGGCATCGCGCTCGGCTCCGAGGCGATGAAGAAGGAGACTACGAAGTACCACACGTACTTCAATGAGTCGGTCCAGGGGCTGGACGTCGGCGCGCCGGTGAAATTCCGTGGCGTCACCATCGGCTCCGTCTCCGCGATCGAGATCGCGCCGGACCATCGCCACGTCGACGTGGTCGAGGAGCTCGACGTCAAGGACATCCGCCGCATGGGCCTCACGGAGAAGGAGACCGGCAGCCCGCTGAAGCATCCCAAGTTCCACGTCCCCGCCGATCTGCGCGCCCAGCTCGGATCGCAGGGCATCACGGGCGTGAAGTTCATCTCCATCGACTTCTTCGATCCGAACGGCAATCCGCCGCCCCCGCTGCCGTTCGAGCCGCGCGAGAACTACATCCCGGCGAGCCCCTCGCTGATGAAGAACCTCGAGGACACGATCACGAAGGCGATGGACAAGCTGCCGGAGCTCGTCGACGCCGTCGTCGCCATCACCAGCCGTGTCGATCGCATGGTCGCGCAGCTCGAGAAGGACGACGTCACGGGGCAGGCGACCGCGACCATCAAGCACGCGGATCAGATGCTGAACAACCTGAACGCGACCATCACGCACATCGATCAGGCGAACATCCCGGCCAAGACCGCGGAGACGATGGATGACGTGCACAAGGCGGTGAACAAGCTCAACGCGGTGCTCGAGAAGGTCGACGGCGAGAACGGGCTCATCGCGAGCTTCACGAAGACCTCGGACGCGTTCGGATCGCTGGGGAGAGGCGCGAACGGCACCAATCGCGAGCTCGAGTCGACGCTCCGCGAAGTACGCGAGGCGGCGGAGAGCATTCGCGTGCTCACCGACGCGCTCGAACGTGACCCCGACATGTTCCTCAAGGGCCGAGCCAAAGCCAAAGCGACGAAGAGCGAGAAGTAGCCATGAAACCAAGCCTCGAAAAACTGGGTCTCGCGATGCTGATGGCCCTGGCCGGCACCGGCTGCGCGCTCACCTCCAAGGGCGACGCGCTGGCGATCCGCTGGTACACGCCGGAGAACGCGAAGCCGACCCTGACGAGCTCGGCCACGAACAACGGTCAGATCCACGACAACGCGCTGCAGATCCAGCTGGGTCGGGTGCGGTCGGGGAGCAACCTCCGCGAGAAGATCGCCTATCGCGACGCGACCTTCGAGCAGGGCTTCTACGAGGACAAGCGCTGGACCGAGCGTCCGGAGGTGTACGTTCGTCGCGAGCTCGAGAGGACGCTCTTCGAGGAGCACGGCTTCAAGCGCGCGCTCGCGGCCCAGGCGCCGGCCCTCGAGGTCGAGGTGGTGAACTTCGAGGAGGTGGTCGGCCCCGGTCCGATCCACACGGCGCGGATCCAGCTCAAGATCGTCGTCCATGACGAGCGCGACGCGCTGCTCGAGAAGACGGTCACCGTCGAGCGTCCGATCGACAAGAACACGAGCGGTTTCGCGGGGGTAGTCCAGGCCATGGCGCAGGCGCTCGACGCGGCGGCGGAGGAGACGACCGCCGACGTCGAGCGCGTCGTGACCGCCAAGGCGGGCACCGCCGCCCTCACGCGCTAGGCTCGTCCCGGCTCCGTGCCCCGCGCACCCCCCACGAACGCGGGATGCCGGCGGGGATCTGCCGCTGGTACGCGAGACCGTCTTCGACGGGAGGGGTCTCGATGCGGCAGTGGATCGGCATTCTGGCGTGCGCGCTCGCGCTTTTCTGGATGGCGTGTGGCGGGGACGACTCCGAGGGCGAGGCGCCGGCCGGCGTGGACGCGGGGTCGAGCACGTCGTCCTCGGGCGCGGCGTCGTCGAGCAGCGGCGACGGCGGGTCGTCGAGCTCGTCTTCGTCCGGGGCGACCTCGTCCTCCTCGTCGAGCTCGGGTGATGGCGGCATCACGCTGATCCCGCAGTCGGAGATCGTCGAGACCGTCTTCGTCAACGAGCTCGCCTTCGAGCTGCCCCGCCTCCTCGGCAAGAAGGTCTGGGTGCTCGGTTACTACGGCGACAAGCGGAACGCCGGGGACGGCATGGGCACCATCGTCGATGACCCGAAGCGCTTGCTCGTCGACGAGGCGTATCCGAAGGCGACGATGGCTCGCCTCTCGGGCACGCTGCCCAGCCCGGACTGGGAGTACTCCGAGGTCCTCGTGTACGGCGAGATCAAGGACTACGCCGTCGTGACGGGAAACCCGCAGCGGTTCACGACTCCCCTCATCGTGGTCGAGAAGTCGATCCAGCGGGCACCGAAGGCGGCGTCCTTCGAGGGCGCGTGGGTCCCATCGACGAGGCCCGTCGGTCCGGCTCCGCAGGGCGTCACCGTGCCGAACGCAGGGACGGGCACGCAGGCCTCGCCCTGCGACCGCTCCGTCATCATCAGCGGCGGCGTCGACGCGTCGAACAACCACCCGCGTTATGTCGAAAACCTGATTGCCAAGTTCAAGAAGATGAAGTCGTTCGGCTTCACCGATAGCCAGATCGAGGTCTTCTACGACAACGGCACGGCCCTCGACGCCGACGGCACCAATCCCGTCGACAAGAAGGCCACGAAGAAGGACATCGTCGATCACCTGAATCAGCTCGCGCTGGACATGCCGGGGAGCTGCACGCTCACGATCTTCGTGACCGATCACGGCACGGGCTACAGCGACAAGCAGAATTATTACGACCAGCGCGTGGCCACCACCGGCCCCGACGCGACGGGCGGAAAGCAGTATCAGGAGAGCACCTTCGCCATCGACGTTCGCTGGCTCGCGTACCGCCGCTCCGAGCTCGTGACGATCGGCGGCAAGCCCTACTGGATCCGGCTGACGGAGGACAACAAGCTCTCGCTCTGGACGTTCGACGCCGAGTACAAGCCGAAATACCTCGGCACCGACGCCAACGGCGATGGCGTCATCACGGAGAAAGAGGCGAACACCGATATCGACGGCGACGGCACGGTCGCGGCGGATCACGGCCTCGATGCGCAGTACTTCAAGGATCGGCTCGTGGCGGAGGTCATCCACCAGTCGACCTTCCACGATACGGACAAGGACGGCACCCAGGACTTCCGCATTCGCTGGGACGGGACGGCCAAGCAGTACGTCATCGAGCGCTTCCTGGGCGGGGACTGGAAGGAGATCGGTCGCGACAAGAACGACGACTTCCACATCGACGCGGCCGATGGCGGCATCGACTGGAACGGCGACGGTGACGTCAACGACACGGTCGGCTTCCACGAGGGGATCAACCTCTGGGGCGACGAGGTGCTCTGGGACGACGAGCTCGCGGCCCTCATGAAGAAGCTGAACGACAAGGGCGTTCACACGATGATCGAGATGGTCTCCTGCTTCTCCGGCGGCTTCGTCGAGAACGTGAAGGGCCTGGTCGAGAACATCGTCACGGGCTCTCCCGAGGACGACAAGCACTACAACCGCGTCGGCGCCGACGAGCTGGCCCACGCCGTCGACGAGCTCACGTTCCTCGAGAAGCTCCAGGGGATCGACAGCGCGAGCTGGTCCGCGGCGTGGGATCTGGCGAAGGCCGCGGACGACGCAGCAGCGACGGCGAACAATTCGCCGAAGAACCCCACGACGCGTTACGAGACGCCGATCTTCACGACGACGACGAAGTTCCAGGAGGCGGCGAGCGGCACGTACAACGTCGAGCTCCACTTCCCGCCGGATCAGATCGGCAAGGTCTACGACTTCGAGATCATCTTCGGGCTCCAGCAGCCGCGCTGGGACGCCCTGCAGTTCGGAGGCTTCTCGAACCTGCCGGTCGACTACGACGACGAGCTCATCCCGGGCGGTGTACGCGTCTTCCGGAGCACGCCCATCCCGGACGGCTTCAAGTTCAAGGTGAAGGGCACGGGCGGTACGCCGAAGCTACGCATCGAATTCACCGATCTGAGCCACGCGCGCCTCGGCTACACGATCGCGTCGCCGGGGACCGTCACCATTGCTCAGACGTCGCACGCGAGCGCGTTCACGATCGGGTTCCAGCACTTCAGCGGCTTCAGTCACGTGAAGGGGCAGGTCACCGTCGTCGACAATCTCGGCCTCCCGCTCGCGAACGCCACCGTCACGCTCAACCTGAACGGAGGCAGCCCGCAGACCTTCACCACCAACGCGTCGGGAGTGGCGGACTACTTCTTCGTCATCAACGTCTTCGGGACCTACACCGTGAACCTGACGAACATCGCGGCGACCGGTTACACCTATGCCCCCGCCGACAACGTCGCGAGCTCGAAGACGGTGGTCGTGAACTAGCGGTCGCGGCCTCGAAGAAGAAGCTCGTTCGCGGCTTCGACGCGCGCCCCGTCGGCATGCACCACGGGAGCGAGAGCAGCACCACCGCGTGACGCGGAGGTCTACTTCGTGGAGGGGACGCGCGAGACCGGGATCTCGCCCTGCGAGAGCGGGGACGAGTGCCGGGAGCGAAGCGTCCGCTTGATGACGAGCTCGACGTCGTCGGCGTTCACCGGCTTCACGAGGAACGCGTCGGCGCCGATCGCGGAGAGGCGCTGCCACTCCTTGGGCCCGCCAGCGGCGGTGAGGACGATGATGGGGGTGCGAGAGCTGGCGTCGCTCGAGCGGAGGCTCGCGGTCAGCTTCGCGCCGTCGACCTCGGGCATCTCGAGATCGACGAGCACCACCGAGTAGGGGGAGCTCGCGAAGGCCTTGATCGCCTCTGCGCCGTCCGTGACGGTGTCGATCTGCGCGTGCGGGAAGCGCGCCTTCAGGCTCGAGCTGATGAGCGTGAGCCAGTCCGGATCGTCGTCTGCGACGAGGATCCGCTCCGGCTCGCGCGTGCCGTCGTGCTCTGCCAACAGCGCGCGTCGGAATGCGCCGACGCTCGAGTAACGCTTCAGCGGGTCCTTGGCGAGGGCGCGGAGGATGATCTCGTCGTAGCCGCGCGGCAGATCGGCGCGGTAAGTGCTCGGCGGGAGCGGATCCTGCAGCACGTGCTGCGAGAGCACGTTCATGTCGGTCGCTCCGAGGAACGGCGGGCGGCCGGTGAAGAGCTCGTACGCGAGGCAGCCGAGCGCGTAGATATCGCGGCGATCGGCGTACTCCGTGGTGTCTTCTTCTGCGAGCGCCGCCTCCGGCGCCATGTAGAGCGCGCTGCCGACGACGACGTTGCCGCCGCTCTCGCCGGCGGCGAGGATGCGTGCGACGCCGAGGTCGCCGACGCGCACGCGGCCGTTGTCGTCGACGAGCAGGTTCGACGGCTTGATGTCGCGATGCACCGTCTGCGTCGCGTGAATCGCCTCCACGCCCAGGCACGCCTGGTCGATGATGCGTACCGCTTCGTCGAGGTCGGGCATCATGCCCGGCGGCCTCGCGCGGAGCCAGCTCTCGACGCTGGAGCCCTCGACGTACTCCATGACGAAGTAAGGCACGTCGCCGTGGTAGCCGAACGCGTAGACGTGGATCACATTCGCGTGGGACACGCGGGCCATGGCGCGCGCTTCGTTGTCGAAGAACGTGCGCATCTCCGGGAAGGCGAAGAGCTCCGGTTTGATCAGCTTGATCGCGACATGCCGGTCGAGGCGCTCGTCGTGCGCGAGCGCCACGACGCCCATGCCGCCGACACCGAGCGTGCGCTCGATGCGATACGTGCGATCGACGAGGTCACCCGGCTTCAGGCCGACGGCGGCGAGCGACTCGTCGGTCTGCTCGGACGGCGCCGAGTCGCTCGTGGGCTCGGCGCTGGGCGCGGCGTTCGGCTCGGACATCGGCTCGGTCTTGTCGACGACCGCGCTCACCGGCGGCTCGTGTTTCGGCGGAGGGGCGACGGCGGTGTCGGAAATATCGGCGACCGTCGGCGCGAGCGCGCGGATCACCGCGGCGGGATGCGGCAACGACGGACCTGAATGGGGCATCCCCTTCATCGTGCTCGACCGGAAGCACGTCCGATACCAACGCCCGGGGAGGGGGGGTTCGTATGACGACGTGGAGATGGCGCTGTCACACTCGCGTGCGACTGGCGCAGGCTGCCACGCTTGAGGCAACTCAGAACAGATTGAGCCAGCCGCCGATGCCGGCGTGGATGCCGAAGTGGAGGACCGAAATATCGTCGTCGCGCTCATCCGTACGCGCGCCGGTCGTGAAGCCCGTCGTCCGGTTGCCGGCGAACGGGATGTTGAGCATCGGACCGAGCGTGATGAAGAAGTGCTCGGTCGGGATGATGGCAAGTTGAGGGTCCAGGTCGAGGGCGAACATCGTGTCGCTGACCTTGGCCTCGATCGTGGTGTTGTTGCCCACGACCGTCTCGAGCTTGTAGCCGACCGAGTAGAAGGAGAGGCCGGCGCGCGGCCAGAACGCGAAGTGCTCTCCGAGCGGCAGGATGTAGCCGACGCGCGGCGAGAGGCCGATCGCGGTGCTCGAGGGCGCGTCCGTCTTCGTCGTGACGGTCGTGTTGGGGCCCGTCACGCGCTCCGTCTTGAAGGAGCCGCCGAAGCCGAACGCGAAGGCGATGCCTGCGCCGAGCGTGAGGTTGTTGATGATCGTGACGTCGAACGCGACCCGCGGGAGCGAGTGCATGTTCACCGGCTGGATGATGCCGTTCTGATCGCTCAGGTCGAACGAGGAGAAGTCGCGACCGAAGAGGAACGACATGCCGCTCGAGCTCGTCGACTGCTCGCGGATGTCGTTGTTGTTCAGCTGCCCGCTGACCTCGACGGCGCTGCGCGTGTAACCGAAGAGCGGGACGAGGCGGTCTGCGCTGATGATGAGCTCGCCCTTCTCGCCGAAGCCATTCGCATGACCAGCGGCGTGGGCGTCCGTGGCGCTCGCGGCGAGGATCGCGGCCGCGCCGAGCGCGACGAGGGTGGGCTTCGTCTTCATCATGACGTCGCGATCTAGTCGCGCCGCGCATCGACCTCAAGCAAAGACCTACATCGGCTCCGTGCACTTCGGAGGCGTTCTTGCCGCGCGAATCGCGGTACGCGCGGCCTCGAGGTCGGAGGAGCGGAAGTCGAAGGGCATCGTGGCCCCCTCCGCCGCCATCGGGCCGGTGTCCGTCCAGGGGATCGCGGCGAGCGACGCGCTCGAAAAGGCGGGGGCGCAGCCCGGCACGAAGGACTCGTCGACCATGCGAAGGAGGTCGCGGGCGTAGCTCGTCGCGGCGTACGAGCCACCGGTCGTGGAGCCGGTCAGCTGCGCGACCAGCTTTCCATTCTTTGGCCGATACCAGGTCCACAGCGAGTGTGGACGCGAATGGATGCTGCCGAGGCGGATGTGCGTCGGCGGCTCGTCGCCCCCGTGCGGTCGGCCGGGCATGACGCGTTCGGGGATCACGGCGGAGGTGGGGCCGCGGAGGTTGTCCCTCGCGTACGTCGCGAACGTCATCATCCAGGCCGCCTCGCGCATCGTGACGAGGGGAGCGCGTCCGACGGTGGTGCGGGTCGTGCCGCACGTGCTGGTACGGATCTCCGTTCCGCTCGCGAGGTCGTAGAGATCGAGCCGCGCGCAACCCGAGCCGTACGGCTGCGAGATGACGAAGTAGCCGTCCTTCATCGCGCGGAAGCGACCGAGGGGGAACGCCGCTTCCTTCGGCGCCTGCTCGAAGGCGCAGTCGACGAGCGCCGACCATCGCGCCTCCGGATCTTCGTCGAGGCTCGTCTTCTCGCAGTCGACCTTCTCGCGCTCGTCGCTGTACTGCTTGAAGGCGGGCTCGGTGCGATGGATCCAGCCGGCGGTCTCGCGCCCGCACTCGTAGCCGTCGGAGGGACCGCAGAGCAGCGGCGCGAGCGGATGGTCCTCGTGACCGGTGAGCACGAGCGACGTCCGAGGTTGACCGGCGAGGACGATGACCGGCGTGTCGTTGTCTTCCTTCGCGACGCGCAGATGAAGGGAACGCTCGCCGTCGTCGCGTCCCCACCACGTACGGAGGGAGAGGCCGGAGTCGAACTCGAGCGGCTCGCGCAGATCGGCCTTCGCGAGCTCCAGGCACGGCGTGTCGAGGATGGCCCTGATGTGGTCCTGAACGCGCTGGACGTCGGCGCGCGGAGAGAAGTCGTTCAGCCGATCGACCTCCGCGCTCACGCTTGCGATCGCCTTCCGCGCCCCATCCCGGTCCTCATCGTCCTTGCACGGGACGATCGCGCCATCGCGGAACGGATTTTCCCTCGATCGCTCCTGATCGCCGATCACCAGGGGCGGGGCGGCGGTCGGCGCGATGGACGCGTCGGTGGGGATGTGGATGCGGGCGGGCGTGACGCAGGCGTTGAGGGCAAGAAGCAGCAGAGACAGACCCCGTCGAGACCGCATCGCACCTTCGGACCGCGCGGCTGGGCTTTCGTTCCCAGGGGTGGATTCTTTGCGTCGGAGATGGATTAAAGGCACAGCGAAAATCCGCGAGATGTTTGCCGAAACGCCGCTCGACAAATGACAATGTGGATCCCAGACTTTGATGAACGGAGCGCTCTGCTCCGTCCAATTGGGGGCTTTCCTTCGTGCTGTACCGTTCGCTTCGCTCGCGCATGGGTGTGCCGCCTCCCGAGAGGCTGCGAACCCCGTCTCTCCCGCCGCCGGCTCCGCCGCGTCGCTGGGGGAACCTGCGTCGCGCGGGCCTGGTCGCGAGCGCGCTCCTCGTCCTGACCGCCGCGGCCTCGTCGTACGGACGCGGCGAGAAGCCAGCGATCGGCCCGAGCCACGATCCCTCGAAGCTCGCCGTCGTCTCCGCCGCGGTCGCGCAGCCGCCGCCGTCGTCGCTCGTTCCGATGGAGACGGAGGAGCCGCCGTCGAATCGCGAGTGGAAGCTCGTGTGGGGACGGAGCTGGCAGATCTCCGGGCCCGTCGGCGAGTCGACCGCCATAACCGACGCGCGCGAGAACAATCGCGGCTCGTGTCTGCCGGGACAGGTCGAGGTCTCCGGCAACATGAAGCAGCACTTCCTGCTCGACGAGCTGCAGATGCAGACGTCGTGCATCGACTGGATCGACAAGAAGTGGCCGGAGCGCTGCGGTCGCTACGATCGCGACAAGTGGCTCGCGGCGTCGAAGGACCTGCCGACGAAGCCGATGCACTTCTGCATCGATCGCTACGAGTTCCCCAATCGCAAGAACGAGTATCCGATCATCCTCGTCAGCTGGTACGAGGCGCGCGATCAATGCGCTGCCATCGGCAAGCGCCTCTGCACGGAAGACGAGTGGACCTTCGCATGCGAGGGCGAGGAGGCGACGCCGTATCCGATGGGCTACGTGCGCGATCACGAGGCGTGTCTGAACGATCGCCCGTGGAAGCAGTTCGACGACTCCGCATACAACCCGCGCAACGGCGAGAAGGCGAGGGCGGAGCTCGATCGTCTCTGGCAGGGTCTGCCGAGCGGCGCGCGTCCGCTCTGCAAGAGCTCCTTCGGCGTCTACGACCTGACGGGCAACGTCGACGAGTGGACGCGGTCGGCGACCGCACAGGAGCGACAGAGCACCCTGAAGGGCGGCTACTGGGGTCCGGTGCGCACGCGCTGCCGTCCCGCGACGAAGGCGCACGATGAGCAGCACGTGTTCTACCAGCAGGGGTTCCGCTGCTGCGCCGATCCGGGCGGCTGACCGCAGACTTTCCGACGAGCCGTACCGCCGGGCGCCGAACGACGGTGATAGACCGAGGCTGTGAAGCGCGCCCTCAGGCTCACGCTCCCGGCGGTCGGGTCGGCCATGCTCGTGGTCGCGTTCATCGCCTGCGACGGTGAGCGCGGCGCGCCATGCCGGGTCGACGGCGACTGCAACACGGGCGAGATCTGTCGCGGAGAGATCTGCGGCGCGCCGCGTCCCGACGGCGGAACGAGCGACGCGGACCTCGGCTCGGACACGGGGGTGTCGTGCACGAACGACGGCATTCCGTGCACGCTGCCGGCGGAGTGTTGCTCGAATCAGTGCGTGCAGAACGTGTGTGGTCCCCAGCCGGGCGGAAATCCCACGTGCAAGAACCAGCTCGAGTCGTGCCTCTCGACCGACGAGTGCTGTCCGCCGTACTCGTGCACGCGCGGCCTCTGTCGCTGACTCCGTCGCGGAGCGCTCGTCAGGGCTCGAGGCATCGCGTCACGATCACGCGCTCGACGAAGGCGGCGAGCTCCGGGTCGGCCGTGCGAAGCGAGCGGATCTCCGCCTCGCAGGCGGCCGGTCCGCGCGCCTCGTCGCAGCTCGCGCACCGGAGGACGTCGCTCGCCTCGGTCATCGCGCCGCGAACGACCGGTCGCTCGGGGCCGTCGCAGGCGAGGACGCCGCCGGGGACGGTGATCTGCGCGCGCTCCGCGGAGCAGTGACACGCGCGTGCGTGCGCGCCCTTTCGACCCAGCTCTGCCGCGGTGAGGCACGCGTAGCCATCGTCCATCACCGGACAGTCGGCGTGCCCCGTCCGCTTCTGCGCCCCGCAGGGGCCTGCGTCGTTGCAGCACTCGGCGACGTCGTGCTGCTGCTCGGCGGCGTGGGCGAGGCCGCGGCCGGCGAGGGCGGCACTGATGCGACGCATGTATCGTGCACGTACCGGATCGGGCTCGCGCCCGAGCGCGTCGATGCACGCATTCGCGATCTCGCTCGGATACGCGCACGCATCGACGCTGTGCCGCGCGTCCAGCGGCGGCGGCTTGCGACGGAAATACGTGCGCCCGGGCTCGTGCGCGTCTTGCGGAAGCGCGGAAGCCGCGGCGACGGGCGCGGAGGCGGTGGAGGGTGGCGGAGCGCTGGCGCAAGCGAGCACGCTCGAGGCGGCGCCTGCGAGCGCGAGCGCGCTTGGCCGGGCCCTCAGAGGGCTTTGCCCATCGCGATGTAGCCCTTGTCGACGTAGACGGTCGAGGCGGTGATGCCGCTCGCGAGCGGGGAGCAGAGGAAGGCCGCGGTGGAGCCGACCTCCTGCGCAGTGAGAACCTCGGGGAGGGGCGAGTTCGCCTTCGTGTAGTCGATCATCTGGCCGATGAAGCCGATGGCGCTGGCGGCGCGGCTCGCGAGCGGGCCGGCGCTGATGCAGTTCACGCGGTGGCCGTACTTGCGCCCCGCTTCGAAGGCGAGGACGCGCGTGTCGCTCTCGAGCGCCGCCTTCGCCGAGCTCATGCCGCCGCCGTAGCCGGGGATGACGCGCTCCGCCGCCATGTACGAGAGCGAGAGGAACGAGCCGCCCTTCCTCATGATGGGCGAGAAGCGCTGCACCATGGAGACGAGCGAGTACGCGCTGACGCCGATCGCGCCGAGGTAGCCCCGGCGGCTCGTCTCGAGGAGGACGTTCTTCACCTCGGGGCCGTTCGCGAGGGAGTGGACGACGATGTCGAGGCACTGGTCCCCGAAGTCGCTCTTCAGGCGGTCCACTGCGGCCTGGATGCTGACGTCGCCGTGCTCCTTGTAGCGCTTGTTCTCGCGCGTCTCCTCGGGCATGTCTTCGTAGACGTCGAACTCGGCGTCGAGCGGGTAGATCTTCTCGAACTCCATCTTCTTGCCGTCGGACATGACGAGGGACTCGTCGAGCTTTCCGCGGCGGAGGAGCGTCTGGAAGATGCCGAGCGCGGGCGGCCACGTGCCGACACAGACGGACGCGCCGGCCTCGGCGAGGGCCTTGGCGATCGCGAAGCCGAAGCCTCCGTCGTCCGCCACACCGGCCACGAACGCGCGCTTTCCGCTGAGATCGATGCTGAGCATGATCGCACCATGGTCCAGGTCGACGGCCCCAGTCAACTGCGGGTACCTTGTAGAACCTCTCGTGCTGAAGACCGCGCATCTTGGCCTCGCGCTCCTGGCGCTGACCGCTCTCGGCTGTGACTCCTGCGGAGGGAAGAAGCCGCCCGCCGAGTCGCCCACGACGGCGGGCTCCGGCAGCACGGTGGGACCCGTCATCGTCACGGCGGACGGCGGTCGCGTGCAGGTCCAGGCCGCGATCACCGAGGACCTCGCGAACAAGGTCGCGGGGCCGGTGCCGAAGGACGGCAAGCTGAAGGGCGCCGCCACGCCGCTCGCGGTGCAGTGCAAGGCGGGCGGTCAACCCGTGAGCCCGGGCATCTACGGCGTGGCGTGGGCGGAGCTGGACAAGGACTTCGGCGCGACGGAGCATCGCTGGGGCGGCAACACGACGAGCCGCTACAACCCGAAGCTCGGCAAGGCGTGGAGCTCGGCGAACGACTGGTTCTGGGAGAACACGGAGCCGGACTGGACCTGGGAGCAGTTCGTGGACAAGGCGGCCGCGCGTGGCGGCCGGGCCGCCATCACCATCCCCATGCTCGGCTGGGTGGCGAAGGACACGGAGAGCTGCGCGTTCACGTCGAAGGAGTACCCGAAGCAGGAGAAGTTCGACCCGCACCGCAAGCAGTGCGGCAACGGCAAGAAGCCGGACGGCAAGACGAACCTCGATCCGCCGAAGGACCCGAGCAAGTGGCAGGTGAAGTGGACCCCGCAGGACGCGGCGGACTGGATCACGAAGATCAAGGCCGCGGACGCGAAGCGCGGAAAGAAGGTCGTCTTCGAGTACATCCTCGACAACGAGCCGGCGCTCTGGGACAGCTCTCATCGCGACATCCATCCCGAGGGCTCGACCTACGACGAGCTCCTCGAAAAGACGATCGCCTACGCCACCGCCATCCGCAAAGCGGACCCGGACGCCGTCATCGCGGGCCCCGCGGAGTGGGGCTGGCCCGGCTATTTCTTCAGCGGCAAGGACGCGAAAGCGGGATTCCAGCTCAAGCCCGATCGCCGCGCCCACGGCGATACGCCGTTCCTCGAGTGGTATCTGAAGAAGCTCGCGGAGTACGAGAAGAGGAACGGCATCAAGCTGCTCGACGTCCTCGACGTGCACATCTACCCGCAGGCCGACGGCGTCCAGAACGGCGACGACGAGGGCGGCGACGGCGGCGGCCAGACGGATCGCAATACGAACGAGCTCCGGCTCCGGACGACGCGCTCCCTCTGGGATCGCGAGTACAAGGACGAGAGCTGGATCAAGGAAGCGGTCTATCTCATCCCACGCATGAAGGACCTCATCGCCGCGAATTATCCCGGCCTGGGCTTCCAGATCGGCGAATACAACTTCGGCGCCGAGAAGCACATCAACGGCGCGGTCGCGCAGGCGGAGGCCTTTGGCCGCTTCGCGCTCTTCGGCGTGAGCCACGCGTTCTACTGGACCTTCCCGAAGGCGAAGAGCCCCGTCTACTGGGCATTTCGGGCATATCGCAATTACGACGGCGCGGGCGGCCATTTCCAGGACACGATCGTGCCGAGCAGCAGCCCGAGCGGCACGAGCCTCTTCGCGAGCCGCGACGAGAGCGGCAAGAAGTGGGTGCTCGTGGCGCTCAACTTCAGCGCCGACCGCCCGTTCGATGGCGCCATCAACCTCGACGGCTGCGGCGCCCCCACCGCGATCAAGGCCTTCACGTACACGGGCGGCGACGCCGGGCTCGTCGCGGGCACCGCCACGGCGGCGGGCTCGGGCCTCTCGGTGAAGATGCCGCCGATGTCGATCAACGTGTACGAGGTGACGACGCCGTGAGCGTCGTCTTGGTCCGCGGCGACATCACGAAGCGTCCGGTCGACGCGATCGTGAACGCCGCGAACGAGCGCATGCTCGGAGGCGGCGGCGTCGACGGCGCCATCCACGCGGCGGCGGGGCCGGAGCTCGTCGCCGCCTGCCGCGCCGTCCCCGAGGTCCGCCCGGGCGTCCGCTGCCCCACGGGCGAGGCGCGCATCACGCCGGGCTTCCGGCTCCCCGCCAGGTGGGTCGTTCACACGGTGGGGCCGGTGTGGCGCGGCGGCGGCTTCGGCGAGGCGGGGCTCCTGCACGACGCCTACGAGAACAGCCTCCGCCTGGCCGAGGCCCACGGCGCGCGCACGATCGCGTTCCCGGCCATCAGCACGGGCGTGTATCGCTATCCCCTCGATGATGCCGCGCGCGTCGTCTACGGCGTGGTCGCGGGCGGCCGAGGCTTCGATCGTATCGAGCTCGTCTGCTTCAGCGACGACGTCGCGCGCGAGCTCGAGCGCTACGTGAAGGCCTGAACGCCGTCCGAGCGCTCCTGCCTGAAGCGCGCGGCCGGGGATGGGGCCTCGCACTCACGTCGTCGCTTGCTTCCACCGTCTCGAACTGGGGCGCCGCGATCCTTCTGGCTTGCTTCCGGGGTCCTCCCCTCGTCCCGCTCGCTCCACCCCGACCCGGGCTCGCGCTCCGCGCTCGCTGACTCGCGTGGACTGACCCCGACACGTCGCGGCTCCAGATCGCGTTGGCGAAGGAGGGGGCGCGCCCAACGGAAGTGACGCCCCGGACGATTCGTAGACGGTCTTGCCTCGCGGCGCGCACGTCGGATCCGAGCACGGGCGTCGATGAGCCGTTCGAGACTTCGGGGGCGGGGGCGCTGCTCCCGCTCGTCGGACTCGCGGACTCGCGGACTCGCGGACTCGCGTGCCGGTTCTCACGAACGACTCGTCGAGGAGAATTCAGGGGAACAGGGGACACGTTTGGCAAGTATCTGTTCGTGGGATCGAGCGATGCGGTCTCGGCGCTCGTTGCCAAAGGGATGAGCGACGGGCGCGCGTCTCCCGACGGGAAGTCTTCCCGCCACGGTGATGACGCGCGGGTCCATCTTCGGCGCTCCGGGCGGTGAAGAAACGCTGCCCGAAATCATGGGGGCGAAAGGGGGGAGCGGGCCGCTGGCGGGGCGGTTGGCGCGTTGGCCCGCGTGGTCATGCGAGCGCGGAGCGCGAGCTCGTCTGGCGGGCGGGCGGGCGGAGCGAGGGGAGGACCCCCGCAGCAAGCCCGAAGGGTCGCGGCGCCCCAGTTCGAGACGGTGGAAGCAAGAAAAGACGTCGGTGCGAGGCCCGCGGAGCCCATCCGGTCGCCTTGGCGTCGCGTCGAGGCGCGGATCGATGGCCATTCGAGGCCCCGCTCTCCCCGCGTGCCCCGCGCGCCTCGCGTGCCTGCGCTCACCTTCGGCGCTCCGGACGTGGGGGCGAGAGGGGGGTGACCGGCCGCTGGCAAGCGCTCCGGCGGGGCGGTCGGCGCGTTGGCCCGCGTGGTCATGCGAGCGCGGAGCCGCGAGCTCGTCTGGCGGGCGGGCGGGCGGAGCGAGGGGGGAGGGGAGGGGAGGGCCAGGCGCTCCGCGACCTGATGACGCGCGGGTCCATCTTCGGCGCTCCGGGCGGTGAAAGAAACGCTGCCCGAAATCATGGGGGCGAAAGGGGGGGAGCGGGCCGCTGGCAAGCGCTCCGGCGGGGCGGTCGGCGCGTTGGCCCGCGTGGTCATGCGAGCGCGGAGCGCGAGCTCGTCTGGCGGGCGGGCGGGCGGAGCGAGGGGAGGACCCCCGCAGCAAGCCCGAAGGGTCGCGGCGCCCCAGTTCGAGACGGTGGAAGCAAGAAAAGACGTCGGTGCGAGGCCCGCGGAGCCCATCCGGTCGCCTTGGCGTCGCGTCGAGGCGCGGATCGATGGCCATTCGAGGCCCCGCGTGCCTTGACCGGCTGCTGCTCGGAAATCATACGTTCAGGGATGCGGAAGTCGGGCGCGATGGGCGGAGGGGAGCCACGCGTCAGCTCGCGCTCGACCTGAAGCCGCGCGGGCCAGGCGTGGGGCGGGGCGGGGCGCGGCCCGGGGCGGGGCGGCCTCGGAAGACCGAGAAGGCGCGCCTGTTCATCGCGCATCGGGCTCGGCCGGCGCATCGGAAGGGGGACCCGGTGCACGTGACGCTCCGGGTGCGGAGGCACGTCCCGTCGCTCCGGCAGGAGCTGCTCGAGCGCATCGTGAAGGGCGCGCTGCTGGCCCAGCGAAGCGACCTCGCCACGAAGGGCGCGAGGCATTTTCAGGTCGTTCACTTCACGATCCAGTCGGACCATCTGCATCTGATCGTCGAGGCGTCCGACGCGCGCGGGCTCGCGCGCGGGATGGCGGGGCTCGAGGTGCGCATCGCGCGTCGCATCAACGCGCATCTGAAGCGCAAAGGGCGCTTCTGGGCCGAGCGCTACCACCGCCGGGATCTGCGTACGCCGACGGAGACACGAAACGCCCTGCGCTACGTGCTCATGAACGCGCAAAAGCACTATCAGGTCATCGGCGATCGCGCGTTTGCCGATCCGTTCTCCTCGGCGGCGACCTTCGACGGCTTCTCGCGGCGGCCCGTCGTCTTCGATGATCCCGAAGATACGCCTCCCTGGCCCTCCGTGATGCCACGCACCTGGCTCCTCGGCGCGGGATGGCGCTCGCGCGGCGGGCTCATCGACCCTGCCGACGCACCACACTCGCACGGAGCTCGCACGGAGCTCGCACGGAGCTCGCGCGACGGACGTCGCGTGCCGACGCGTTCGTGCCCTGCGTGAGGTAGCCTGCGTGTCGTGGGGACGGGGACGGGGACGGGGACGGGGACGGGGACGGCGCTCGACATCGTCGACGGGGCGCGCGGGGCGATCCTTCGCGGGGTCATGCGGACCGGGCTCGGGGGCGTGGTACGGCGGCGATCGCAGCGCGCGACGCTGAGGGCGGCGGTCGCGATCGGCGTCGCGTTTCTCTTTGCGTGGAGCGCGCCCGCCGCGGCGCTGGCCGTGTCGCCGCTGCTGCTCGGCGTGCCGCACATCGCCAGCTCCGTGCGCTATCTCGTGCTCCGTCAGGGCTTCTCGATGCGCGCGAAGGGGCTCATCGTCGGCGGCGCCGTGGTGCTGCTCGCCGCGCGCGTGTTCGAGCAGTACGGGAGCGCGGTCGGGGGAACGGTCGGGGTCGCGGCCCGTATCGAGGTCGGCGCCGGTGTGGTCTGGGCGCTCGCCGCGGCCGCGGCCGGGGCGCGCGCGTCGCGATCGCCTGCGCGGCTCCTCCTCGTCGTTCCCGTGCTCGCGATCGTCGGGATCGCGGGGCTCCACCACCCCGTCTGGATGCGGCTCGCGTTCGTCCATGTTCACAACCTCGGCGCGGTCGTCGCGTGGATGCTGCTCTTCCGGCGAGGGCGCGTCCTCCTTCCGGCCACGATGCTCGGCGTGGGGCTCCTCGTCCTCGGGACCGGGCTCATCGCGCCGCTCTCGACGACCGGGCTCGGTGTCGACCTCGACGTCGTCGGTCGCTGGCTCGCGCCCGGACTCGCGCGGTCGGCCGCGGTGCCTCTCGTGCTCGTGCACGTGTTCACCGACTCCCGTGCATTATGCATTCTGGCTGGGCGTGATCCCCGAGGAGACGCTCCGCGGCGAGGGCACCCTCTGACGTTTCGCATGACGTGGCGCGGGCTCCTGCGCGACTTCGGCGCCGGCGGACTGGCCACGATCGCGTGCGCGATGGCGGGGCTCGGCCTGCTCGCCTGCTTCGGGGCGGGCCGGGCGCGCGACGTCTACTTCGCCGTCGCGGGATGGCACGGCTATCTCGAGGGCGCGATGATCGTTTATCTCATCACGGCGCAGGGGGCGCAGGGGGCGCAGGGGCGCAGGGGGCGCGGGGGGCGCAGGGGCAGCGGCCAGGAGCGACCTCGGAATCGCGATGTGGCGCGAGCGGAGGAACTCCCCCAGCGCCTTCGCTTGCCGGTCGAAGCGCAGCGTAGCCACCGCCCCGCCCGCGAGGAGATCGTGAATGACGAAGTTCACGGCGCGGAGATGAGGAAACTCGTAGCGATCGATGCGGAGGGCCTGGGCCTCCGGAAGGAGCTCGCGGAGCTTGTCGATCGAGAGCGCGCTCGTGAGCCAGGTGAAGGCGTCCTCCGTCGCTACCCAGAGCCCCACGTTCGCGTCGCTGCCCTTGTCGCCGGAGCGGGCGTCGGCGATGCGCCCGAGCGGCGCGACGACGAAATCGCCCGACACCGGGGCCGTCGCTTCCATCGACTCGTCTCTGGGCGTCGGTCTCATGTCGGGCGGGACGTCCACGCGCTCGACCCTGCCGTCGTGATGCGTCACCGCGTGCTCGAGATCGGACTGCTTCACGAGCGTCGGCCAGTAGCCCGTCGCCTCGTGCGCCGGACCCGGCAGGCCCGTCGCGAAGAGGCCCGGATAGCTCGAGAGGCCCTGCTCGATGATCGCAGACGAGAAGGCGCGCGAGACGGCTTGCTCGTCGTCGCTCGTCGCCACCACGCGGAGAAGGACGGTCGCCTCCTCCTGGATCGCGGCGTTCTCGCGCGCCACGCCGATGCGCTCGAACTTCAACGTCGCCTTGCTCACCGCGCGCGTCTCCTTCTCGAAGAGCGCGATCTTCTCGTCGATGTCGAGGCCCACGAAGCAGAGCGTCATCTCGTTGCGGAAGCCGCCCTTCGTCGTGATCGCCACCTTCGTGGTGGGCGGGGGAGGCTCGCCCTGGACGCCACGGATCGCGACCCGATCCTCGCCCTCCTCGGAGAGCTGGATCGTGTCGAGGCGCGTGACGACGTCCGGATTCAGGTACCGCGGGCCGCTCACCTCGTAGACGAGCTGCGCCGTCACCGTCCCCACCGTCACCGCGCCTGCGCTGCCCGGGTGCTTCGTGATGACGCTCGAGCCGTCCGCTGCCACCTCTGCCAGCGGGAAGGCGGGATGGGCCAGGTTGGCGATCGACTTGAATCCCGAGTAATTGCCGCCTGTCGCTTGCGGGCCACACTCGATGACGTGTCCCGCCGCCACCGCGCCGGCGAGGCGCGCGTAATCGGTGCGGCTCCAGCCGTGCCACCACGCGGCGGGGCCGACGACGAGTGACGCGTCCGTCACGCGCGCGCAGATCACGATGTCCGCGCCCTCCTGGAGCGCGCGCACGATGCCCCACGCGCCGAGATAGGCATTGGCGGTGTGGACGAAGCCCTCTGCCGGCGGGAGGGGGTGGCCGCTCTCCAGGCTCGGAAATCCGCCGTTCGACTCCCGCAGCGCTTCGAGCCGCGTCACGAGATCGTCGCCCGCGACGGTGGCCACCTTCGCCATGCCGCCCGACTTCTCGCGCAGGACCTTCGCCAGGCCCTCCGGGTTCAGGCCGCCGGCGTTCACCACCACCTTCGTGCCGTTCTGCAGGAGCGCGGGTACGGCCGGCGCGAGCTGCATCAGGAACGTGGGCGCGTAGCCGAGCTCCGGGTTCTTCCGGCGCATCTTGCCGAGGATCGACATCGTGACCTCGGCGAGATAGTCGCCCGTGATCACGTCGACTGGCCCGCCGTTGGCCACCTCCGCGATCGCGCTCATGCGATCGCCGAAGAAGCCCGATGCATTCGCGATACGAATCGGCCTGCGCGCTTCCGTCATGCGGCCAGTCTACTCGTTCCGGAAGTCGCGCTGGCAATCCGGGAACGGGCCCGACCACTTCGTGAGATCGTCGTCTTTTCCGATGTGCGGGGACGTCGGATCGGGACGCGTGGTCGGAGCGGGCGGCGCGCCACAGAAGGTGGCCCCCGATGGTCGTGCGCACGTTCGCCTTCGCCAACCACCGCTACGCCAGGTCGCCGTAGCCCGCGCGCAGGAGCGGGAACCCTTCGCTCGTGGCCGGTCGTGCGATGATGGGGCTGTCGGCGAAGAGCCTGCCCAGCTCTCTCACGCATCCCTGGTAGACGCCGTAGAGGGTGTAGGCCCCGCCTGCGGTCTCGTCCTTGTCCGTCCAGAAGGAGAGACCCGGCGCCGGCTCGATCTTCTCGATCCGCCCGCGCGCCGGCACGCTGGTGCAGGGGGATGGCGGTCGATCCCCTCGTGGCTTCGGGTGCGCGGCGGCGGAGCCGCCGCTGACCGCGACGTAATCCGATTTACCCCGCGCGTTGAAGGCGGCGACCCGATATTCGTGCCGCGCGCCGGGTAATCGGTAATTGTGGACGAGCTCGTGGGCGGTGGGGTCGAGGACCGCCGCGAGGATGAACGCGTCATCGCGTTTCAACTCCACGACGAAGCCCGTGACCGGGCGCTCGTCCGCCTTCCAGCGAATGCTCACCGCATACGGTCCCGCCGCCTGGGCCACCACGTCGGCAGGCACCGGCGGTGGCCCTTTCGGCTCGGCGACGCGGACGCGCACCTCCTCGCTCGTCTCGGCGTCGTCGATGCGGAGCCGGTAGCCGTAGGTCGTCCCGGGGGTCGCGGAATGACGCGACTCGCCCGTGAATTGCGGATATCCCTCGCTGCGATACGTCTCGACCTCCGGCGCCCCGTCGCGGCCGATCGGTTGACGCTCGAGCTCCATCTTCCGCCAGGGGGTCGCCGGCTTCGTCGTGATGACCTCGATGAGCGCTGGCCCGTGGGGCGTCAGCGTGACCGTCGCGCCGCTCGGGTGCCGGAGGACGGCTCCTTCGCCGCGGTCCTCGAATGGCACGGGCGGCGGGGCGGCGGCGCTGGTCGTCGCCGCATGCGGTCGAAGGCGACCGTGCGCTCGTTCGCCGTGGGGTCACGGAGTTCCCTCAGCAGAGACGCGCGCTCTTTCGCGCCGCCCGTCGCTGGAGCTCCCCCACCTCTCGGCGTCGGCTCGACGCTCCGCGAGATCGGCTCCGGTCGAGCCACCGATTCAGCGTGGCAAGTCCAGCTCGAGATCGGGCAGCGATCTCGATGTGGGTGCCTTCGCATCCGGGAACGAGCTCGATGGGTCCGACGGGGAGGGACGCCGGGCATGGCGGGAGCGGCCTCGCTCGCGCAAGCGTCGAGGCCTCGGGCGTCGTCACGGGCTCCGGCTCCACGAATGCCGATCTGCCGTTCGCGTCGAAGTCGCCACGCGATAGACGCGAGGTCTTCTTCGGTCGCCGGTAGCCGTGGGGGAGTTGTCGAACTGGTCGAGCTGGGCCGGACCGAGGCCTCCGACGAGACGTCGCGCGACGAGGATCTTCTTCCACGCCGGCCTCGGTGTCTTCGGCTCCTGCGTGCAGAGGACGAGGAGACCCCACGAGGAGGAGGCCGAACCCGGCCGACCAGCGCATGGGCTCGATGATAGATCGGTGGATAATCGTCCTATTTCAACGCGTTACGAGAGTCGAAAGAAAAGCTCGCGGCGCATGTCGAGAATCTCCCGCCGGCTCCGACTCACGTGCAAAAGGAGGCCACCATGCCCACGATCACCACGTTTCTCGCCTACAACGACGCCGCCGAAGAGGCCGTTCGCCACTACCTCTCCGTCTTCGAGGACGGCAAGATCACCAGCACCATGCCGGGCCCGAACGGCACCGTCATGGGCGTGAGCTTCGAGCTCTTCGGTCGCCCCTTCATCGCCTTGAACGGCGGCCCCACGTTCTCCTTCTCGGAGGGCACGTCGCTCTTCGTCGAGTGCGACACGCAAGCGGAGATCGATCGCTTCTGGTCGAAGCTCACGAGCGACGGCGGCGAGGAGAGCCAGTGCGGCTGGTGCAAGGACAAGTACGGCGTGTCCTGGCAGATCATTCCCAAGGTCCTCGGCAAGCTCTTCTCGGACAAGGACCGCGAGAAGGCTGGCCGCGCCGTGCAGGCGATGATGAAGATGAAGAAGCTCGACATCGCCGCGCTCGAGAAGGCCCACGCCGGGACGTGAACGCGGGGGAGTGAACCGCCGTATGCTCGTCCAGATGCGGCGGACTCTCCTCGCGCTACTCTGCGCGCTTGCCCTCCTTCTCGTGGGGGCACGCGCGGAAGCGAAATACGCGCCGCCGCCGATCGCGGGTCACGTGACGGACGCCGCCGGTCGGCTGACCCCGGCCGAGATCGCAAGCCTCGACGAGAAGCTCGCGAATTACCGGAGATGCTCCTCGAACCATATTGCGGTTTTCTTTCCGCGATCGCTCGAGGGGAATTCGATCGAAGACGTCGCGTTCATCACGTTCAATACCTGGAAGATCGGGGAGGGGAAGGAGGACAACGGGGTGTTGCTCGTGCTCGCGACGAACGAGCGCAAGGTGAGGATCGAGACCGGAAAAGGGGTGGGCGGAGAGCTCACCGACGTCGCGTCGTCGCATATCCTTCGCGACGACGTGAATCCCAACTTGAAGGCCGACCGGTTCTTCGCGGCCGCGGATCGGGCGACGACGTCGATCGCGAAGGCCCTCGGCGTGTGTGCGATCGCGGACGCGAGACCGGTGCCTGCTGGTCGGCGAACGTTCGCGTCGCCCGACGCATCGGCGGAGCTCCGGGCGGGCCTCGCGTCGACGTTCGCGGTGATCGTCTGCGTGATCCTCGTGGGCCTGCGCTCGAATATCTGGATCGCCGCGGGGGTGGGGGTGGTGGCAGGCGTGGTGAGCTTCGCGGGGGCCACGCTCCTCGCGCGCGGCGTGGGGGGCGACGATCTCGGGACGATCTTGACCGTCCTTGTCCCCCTCAACGCCCTCGGGGGCGTCGCGCTCGTTCCCGTCTTCGTGAATCGCGATCGGGGAAAGAAGGAGCGTCGAAGCAAGCGTCGCCGCCGCAAGAAAGGCGACGACGGCGGCGGCCCCTGGGATGGGGGAGGTGGAGGCGGAGGCGGCTCATCCGAGGTCTCGAGCAGCTCGGATTACTCGGGCGGCGGAGGCTCGTCCGGCGGCGGCGGCGCGAGCGATAGCTACTGAGGCCGCGCTCGCGCCCCGCGGACGATCAGCGCCAGTAGCGCGCGATGGCGAACTCGGAGTTCGAGGTCGACGCGAAGCCCGCCGCGAGGACGCGCGTGGTCGGGACGCGCTCGTCGGACTGGAGGACGATCGCGTTGGCGGTGTCCGGCTTACCGGTGGTGGCGATCTCGCTGATCACGATGCCGGTGCCGCCGAAGACGGGATCGAGCTTGCCGCTCGGGTCGTAGCGGACGAGCGTGAAGTTCGCGCTCGAGCTGCCGCCCTCGTAGGTCCAGCCGCCGGCGACGATCTTGCCGTCGCTCTCGATGGCCACCGCCTGCGCCTCGTCCCAGTTGTCCTTGCTGACCTCGGTGATCACCTTTCCGTGATCGCCGAAGCTCTGGTCGAGGTCGCCGGTGCGGTCCAGGCGAACGAGCGCGAAGTCGTGGCCGCGGTGGCCGGCGACGACGATGTTGCCGTTCGCGTCGATCGCGACGGCGCGGGCCGCGCCGATGGCGGACTCGAACGGCGGCGCGATCTTGCCCTGCTTCGCGAAGCTCGGGTCGAGCTTGCCCTCGAGGTCGTAGCGGGCGACCGCGAAGTCGCCCTCTCCGCCGGCCGCGACGAGGAAGGACTTGCCGTCGATCTCCTGCTTCGCGAGCGAGTAGATCGAGTCGCGTCCGGAGCCGCTGCTGATCGGGCTCGTGGTCTTCCACTGCAGCTTGCCGTCGGGGGCGTAGCGCGCGAGCGCGAAGTCGAGGCCCGTCGTGGAGGCGCCGCTGTTGGCGTCACCACCCACGACGATGCTGCCGTCGGCCTCGAGCAAGAGCGCATAGGCCGTGTCCGCGTCGCTGGAGAACGCGGTCGTGACCTTGCCGCCCGCTCCGAACGAGGCATCGAGCTCGCCGTTCGCCTCGTAGCGGACGAGCGCGAAGTCCTGGCCCGAGGCGCCGTTCAGGGCGGTGCCGGCGACGACGATCTTGCCGTCCGCCTGCACGCCGATCGCATAGGCGGTGTCCGCGCCGCCGGCGATGTCGGTCATCACCTTTCCGCCCTGGCCGAACGTCGGGTCGAGCTTGCCGTCGCGGTCGAGCCGGACGACGGCGAAGTCGCCGAGGTTCTCCGCCGCGCGGCCGGCGACGAGGATCTTGCCGTCCGCCTGTACCGCCATCGTGTAGCCGTAGTCGTCGCCCGCGCCGACGGGCAGGACCACGCTTCCCGGTGCCGCGCCCGCGCCGAAGCTCGTGTCGAGCATGCCCGGCCTCCCGTAGATGGTGACGGTGAGCTTCTTGTCGTCGATCGCGACGGCGGTCGGGAGCGAGTGAGGCGCGGAGGCCTCGGCGGAGACGGTGAGCGTGGCCTTGTCGCCTGCGATCGTGATCGGCGCGGCGCTCGCGCCGCTCGGCAGGCCGCTCGGCGCGATCGTGATCGGCGCGGTGAAGCCCGCGCGACGGGTGACGGTGATGTCGATGGTCGCGGTGGTGCCCTGAAGGACGGGGAGCTTGTCACTCGAAAGGGTGACCTCGTAGTCGCGGGCGGGCGCCTGCTCCGCCGGCGGGTCTTCGGTCTTCGTGGACTCCTCGGAGCACGCAAAGGCAAGGAACGTGGGGGTAAGGACCAAGGCCGTTAGCAGTTTCATGCCCGACCTAGTGGCGTGACCCGCTGGGACGTTACACGGCGATGCGTTTTCGGTCGGCCGGCCGTCGATTTCTTCTCCACACGGAAAAACCGTGGGCTTGCCACGTGTCCGGCAAACGCTCCCCCGCTCTTCCCCCAGGTCTCCCCGAGGAACCCACAGGTTCTCCCGAGAGGCAGTCTTGCTCGGGCGGACGCCCTCTCGTAGAGCCACCAGCGATGGAACCGACCAACGTCGATCGCGCCCTCGCGGCACTGGAAGAGCAGCATGCGGACGACCCCGAGCGCGCCACGATGGTGCGCCTCTCGCGTCGCTTCAAGACGACGTGGATCGAGCTCGGCGAAGCGCTCTCTCGCGTGAAGAAGACGGAGTCGTGGAAGCGCTGGGGCTACGAGTCGTTCGAGCTCTACGCGAAGACGGAGCTGAAGCTGCGCGGCGACACGGTCGAGAAGCTCACGGGCAGCTTCATGTTCTTGCACAAGCGCGCGCCCGAGGTGCTGACGCGCGATCCGATCGAGACCTCGCTCCCCAGCTACATGGCGGTCGACTACCTCCGGCGGATCGAGGAGAAGGCCGAGAGCGACGACTCCATCCCGAAGGCGGCGGTGGCCGAGGTGCGCCAGAAGATCCTCGAGGACGGCGAGCCGATGGCGAAGGTCGCGCGCCTCTACAAGGACACGCTCTTCCCCACGACCGACCGCCAGAAGAAGGAGGCGGCGCGGAAGGACATCAAGAAGGTGGCGACCAAGCTCCGCGATCTCCTCGCCGAGACGGACGCCATCCCGAGCAAGATCGTCTCGAGCGTCGACGCCGCCCTCGACGAGCTCCTCACCGAGCTCAACACCGAGGCGAAGGCCGCGTAGCGGCGCGCCGTCGGTCGACGCGCTGCGTGTCGACCGTCAGAGGAGGGGCGAGAGCAGGCGGGCGCCGGCCTCGGCGAGGCGCCACTTGAGCGGGGAGGCCCGGCGGGCGGCCTCGTCGATCTCCCTGGCTTGCTTCAGGTCGAGCGCGAACTGTTTCGCGAGGGTCTCCGCGTGCGTCTCGCCGTAGAGAATGGCGGTGACCTCGAAGTTGAGGCGGAAGCTCCGGTTATCCATGTTCGCGGTGCCGACAGCGGCGAAGAAGTCGTCCACCACGATCGTCTTCGAGTGGACCATCGTCGGTTGATACTCGAAGACGCGGGCGCCGGCGGCGAGCACGTCATCGAAGTAGGATCGCGCGGCGGCGGTGACCACGAGCGAGTCCGAGAGGCGCGGGACGAGGATTCGCACGTCGACGCCACGCAGCGCGGCGGTCGTGAGCGCCGTCAGGACGGGCGCGTCGGGTACGAAGTACGGCGTCGTGACGAGGACGCGCTTCTGCGAGAGGGCAATGGCGGCGAAGTACAGGCGCTGGATCGGCTCGAGCTCGCGATCGGGCCCGGAGGCCACGATCTGCACGCGATGTTCGCCCTGGCTCGTCGGCGGGGGGAAGTACTGGGGTTTTCGCGCGGTGTAGCCCGTCGTGTATTGCCAGTCGTCGAGGAATACGAGCTGGAGCCAGCGCACGGCGTCGCCTTTCAGGCGGACGTGCGTGTCGCGCCAGGGCGCGGGCTGGTCGCGGCGGACTCGGCGCTTCGACGCTCGATCCTTGCCGCGGACCTCCGGGACGTAGTCGTCACAGATGTTGATACCGCCCGTGAAGCCCACCGTGCCGTCGCAGACGAGGATCTTGCGGTGATTGCGGAAGTCGATGCGGCTCCGGATGCGGGTGAACGTCACGGTGTTGAAGCGCGCGAAGTAGACGCCGGCGGCGCGCAGGTCCCCCACCATCGCCGTCGTCATCATGCTCGAGCCCACGTCGTCGACGAGGACGCGCACCGTGACCCCCGCCCTCGCGCGCTCCATGAGGAGCTCGGCGAAGCGAGCGCCGGCGCGGCCGGAGTCGAAGATGTAATACGCGACGTGAACGAACTCCTTTGCCTCGCGGATGGCCTCCGCCATCGCGTCGTACGTCGATGCGGCGTCGTGGAAGATGGTGACGTCTTCGCACGGCGCCGACGCGGGCTCGCCGGAGCCGATGGCGAGCTTCTCGAGCTGCGCGATGCGGACGTCCGCTGGCTCGGGCAGCCGCGCCGACGGCGTCATCTCGGCCGTGGTCTCCCGCGAGCGGGCCTTGCCGCGCGCGAGGCGATGCTTCATGCGACGTCGCGTGATGCGACGCGGCCCGAAGAAGAAGAACACGACGAAGCCCGCATACGGCAGGGCGATGAGCGCGAGGATCCACGCGATCGTCGAGACTGGAGGGCGCTTCTCGAGCAGGATCCACACCGCCAGGATGACGACGTAGACCACCTCCGCGGTCGTGAGGATCGTGACCCACAAGGCGCCGCTACGGTAATCGACCGCGTGCGCGTGCGCGAGGCTACATTGGCGCGGTGCGTACTCTCGTCTGGTTTCGCGGCAAAGACCTGCGCGTCTCCGATCACTGGCCGCTCGTCGATGCGGCAAAGGCGGGCGAGGTCATTCCGCTCTTCGTCGTCGATCCGTACTTCTTCTCCCCCGAGCGCGCGGCAGAGCTGCCGCACCGCATGCAGTTCCTCGTCGAGTCGCTCCTCGAGCTCGCGGAGTCCATCGAGGCGCTCGGGTCGAGGCTCGTCTTCGTGCGCGGGAAGGCGATCGAGGTCGTGCCCGAGCTCGCGCGGAAATGGAAGGTCGACCGCGTCGTCGCGCATCGCTGGACCGAGCCGGTGGGACGGAAGCGCGACGAGATCGTCACGAAGGCGCTCGGCGATATTCCCTTCGAGCTCCACGAAGGAGAGACGCTCGCCGCCCCGCATCAGGTGATGACCGGGGCGGGGACGCCCTTCTCCGTCTTCGGTCCGTACTCCCGCGCATTCGCGAAGGCGGTCACGGTCGAGAAGCCGCGGCGCGCGCCGAGGGCGCTCCCGCCGCACCCGCACAAATCGGAGAAGGCGCCTTCCCTCGCCGAGATCGGCATCGAGCCCAACTCACGACTCACGCCGGGCGGCGAGAAGGCGGCGCACGCGCGATTGCGGAAATTCGTGAGCGGGCCGGGCGGTCAATACGAGGTAGGCCGGGACCTGATGGGGGAGGAGGGGACGAGCCGGCTCTCTCAGGACCTGAAGTTCGGCGTCCTCACGCCGCGGCAGGTGTGGCACGCGGTGGAAGACGGGCTCGCCGAGCATCCGCGCGCGCGGAAGACCTACCTGAACGAGCTCGTGTGGCGCGAGCTCGCGTACCACGTGCTGTTCCATCACCCACAGGTGCTCGAGACGACGTTCCGCGACAAGTGGAGCAAGTTCCCGTGGAAGAAGGACGAGAAGGGATGGCAGGCCTGGGTGGACGGCACCACCGGCTATCCGGTCGTCGACGCGTCCGCACGGCAGCTCCTCGCCACCGGCTTCGTCCACAACCGCGCGCGGATGATCTCCGCCTCGTTCCTCACGAAGCACCTCCTCATCGACTACCGCCGCGGTGAGGCGCACTACCTCAAGTTCCTCACCGACGGCGACTGGGCCAGCAACAACCTCGGCTGGCAGTGGTCGGCCGGCTGCGGGGTCGACGCGCAGCCATGGTTCCGCGTCTTCAACCCCATCCTCCAGGGGGAGAAGTTCGATCCCGAGGGGACCTACGTGAAGACCTGGCTCCCCGAGCTCCGCGACGTGCCGAAGAAGCTGATCCACAAGCCCTACAAGAAGCCCGTCGTGGAGCACGAATTCGCGCGGAATCGCTTCCTCGCCGTCGCGAAGGGACACCTCGGGTAGGACTGCGTTAGCATCCTCGGACCATGCTCCCCGAGCAGCGCGCCACCAGCTACAGCAACGACCCCTCCACCTCCACCGTCGTCATCGTCTCCCCGGCCACCCGGGCGAGCCTCACCGGCGAGCATCCCGCCCGGCTCCTCCTCGACGGTGACTCGCACGTCGTCGGGGTCGACGTCTCGCCCGACACGCCGGGCCGCGTCGTCGTCATGCTCGGACCGCACGAGAAGGTCGCACGCGCGGAGGACATACGCGTGGTCATCGAGGGCGGTGGCGGCACGGTCCGCATCCAAGGCCAGGCGGCGAAGCTCGTCGCCCCCGGCGCCAATCCGTACGTCTTCTGAACGTGCGCGCCTGCATCATCGGCGCGGGCTCGTCCGGAATCGCGGCGGCCAAGGCGCTCCACGACGCGAAGGTACCGTTCGACTGCATCGAGGCCAGTGACCGTATCGGCGGCAACTGGGTCTTCGACAACAAGAATGGGATGTCCTCGGCCTACGAGGGCCTCTACATCAACACGTCGCGCGATCGGATGCAGTATTCCGATTATCCGATGCCGAGGTCGTATCCAGACTTCCCGCATCACACGCAGATCGCGCAGTACTTCGAGGAGTACGTCGACCACTTCGGCTTTCGCGGCGGCATCCAGTTCGAGACGCGCGTCGAGCACGCCGAGGAGAAGGCGGACGGCTCGTGGCGTATTCGCCTGAAGAGCGCCAAGGGCGAGGAGGTCCGCGACTACGACTGGCTCCTCGTCGCCAATGGCCACCACTGGGATCCGCTCCTCCCCGAGCCGCCCTTCCCGGGCGAGCTCTCGGGCAAGGAGATGCACGCACATCACTACAAATCCAAGCGCGAGCTCGCCGGCAAGCGCGTGGTGGTGGTGGGCATGGGAAACAGCGCGATGGATATCGCGGTGGAGTCGTCCGAGGTCGCGGAGAGGACGTTCCTCGCCGCGCGCCGCGGCGTCTACGTGATTCCGAAGTTCATGCTCGGGCGGCCGCTCGACCAGTTCTTCACGTCCGCGCGTGTTCCGTGGCGCGTCCGGAGACGCCTGGCGGAGCGGCTGCATCGCCTCGTCGTCGGAGACATGACCCGATATGGCCTGCCGAAGCCCGATCATCGCCTCCTCGACGCTCACCCCACGATCTCGGGAAGGATCCTCGATCGCCTCACCCACGGCGTGATCACGCCCAAACCCAATATCGAGCGGCTCGAAGGCGACTCGGTGCGCTTCACCGACGGCACGGTCGAACGGGCGGACGTCATCGTCTATTGCACGGGCTACAAGGTGACCTTCCCGTTCTTCGATGCGAGCTTCCTCGAGGCGAAGGACAACGACCTGCCGCTCTTCATGCGCGTGTTTCATCCCGCGCACGCGCGGCTCGCGTTCGTCGGGCTCCTCCAGCCGCTCGGCGCGATCATGCCCCTCGCGGAGGCGCAGGGAAAATGGATCGCCCGGAAGATCCGCGGCGAATACTCGCTGCCCGCGTTGCCCGAGATGAAGCGCCGCATCGAAGAAGAGCGCCGCGCCATGTTCTCCCGCTACGTGAAGTCAAAACGCCACACGATGCAGGTGGACTTCGACGACTACATGTTCGAGCTCGATCGAGAGATTCGCCGCGGCACGAAGCGCAGCTGATTCTACGGCGGTGGCACGGGGCGCGCAGTCCTGCCGCCCGATGAAGAACACCATGCGAATTTCGGTCACGCTGGGCCTCCTTGCCGCCCTCGTGGGTTGCGGCAGGAAGGATGAAAAGACCTCCGAGCCCGTCACTCGCTCGGCAGAGATGAAGACGAAGGCGACGCCGGCCGGCAACGTCGCGCCCGAGACGAAGGACGCGGTCAAGGAGGCCGACGCGGACATGCGCAAGGTCCTCGAGGAGCTCCAGCGGCTCGGCGGCAAGCCCATCGAGGCGTGTTCGCCCGAGGAGGCGCGTCGCCAGCCGACGCCGGCGGACGCCGTGGTGAGCCTGCTCGCGAAGGAGGCGAGGCCCACCACGCCGCTCGAGATGGCGAAGGTCGAGAACAAGAAGATCCCCGGCGCGGCCGGTCCGATCGACGCGCGCGTCTACACGCCCAGGACGGACACGAAGGGCCCGCTCCCGGTGATCGCGTACTGGCATGGCGGCGGCTTCGTGATCGCCGACCTCGACGTGTACGACGCCTCGCCTCGCGCGTTGGCGAAGAACGCCGGCGCCATCGTCGTGTCGCTCGATTATCGACGCGCGCCCGAGCACAAGTGCCCGGCCGCGCACGACGACGCGTTCGCCGGCTACAAGTGGGTCACCGCGAACGCGGCGTCGTTCGGCGGCGACCCGAAGCGCATCGCGGTGGCGGGGGAGAGCGCGGGCGGCAACCTCGCGATGCACGTCGCGATCATGGCGCGCGACAAGGCGGCGCCGATGCCGGTCCACGAGCTGCTCGTCTACCCGGTCGCGCAGACGAGCATGAGCACGAAGAGCTACCAGGACTGGCAGTTCGCGAAGCCGCTCGACAAGGCCATGATGAGCTGGTTCGTGACGCACTACACGAGGACGCCGGACGACACGAAGGACACCCGGATCGATCTCGTCCACGCGAAGCTGACCGGTCTCCCGAAGACGACCATCATCACGGCGGAGATCGACCCGCTGAAGTCCGACAGCGACATGCTGAAGCAGGCCCTCGAGGACGCGAAGGTCGACGTGGAACAGAAGACGTACCAGGGCGTCACGCACGAGTTCTTCGGCATGGGCGCCTACGTCGCAGACGCGAAAGAGGCCGAGGGCTACGCGGGCGACCGGCTGAAGAGCGCGCTCGCGAAGTAGGCGCTAAGCTGTACGTCTTGGCCGGCGATCCGTTTTCCAGGATGCTCGGAGTGGCGGCTGGCGTGGTGGACCGCGCCATGCTCGCCGCCATCCAGGCGCGGGGGGATCGCCGCGCCGACGTGCTCTCTCACGACGAGCGGATGCGCCGCCTCGGCGCGATCGCGCCGCTCTACGACGAGGCGCTCGAGTCGTTCTTCCCGAAGCCCGATCCGATCGACCTGACGCTGCGCGAGGTTCGCCGCGGCGTCTGGGAATCGCAATGGCAGAGCCGCTACGAGCCGTTCCTGGCGGACGTGTCCGAGCGCTATCTCTCCGGCATCGAGAACCGGACGGCGCGCGCGCGCTTCTACCTCGGCGCCTCGCCGAAGCGCCCGGCCGTGATCGCGATTCACGGCTACATGGGCGGCGCTTGGCTCATCGAGGAGAACGCGTGGCCGATCGAGTGGCTGAATCGCCGCGGCCTCGACGTGGCCCTGCCGGTCCTGCCGTTCCACGCCGGACGCGGCGCGGCCCGGCGCGGCGGCCCGACCTTCCCGAGCTCCGACCCGCGGATGACGAACGAAGGCTTTCGCCAGGCGGTGACGGACCTGCGGAGCATCGTGCAGTTCTTCCGGGCGCGAGGCGCGCCGCACGTCGGCGTGATGGGCATGAGCCTCGGCGGGTACACGACGGCGCTCATGGCGACGGTGGTGGAGGAGGCCGAGATCGACTTCATCATGCCGCTGATCCCGCTCGCGTCGCTCGCAGATTTTGCGCGGGAACAAGGCCGCCTCGGCGTTGGTTCCAACGCCGACGAGCAGCACGTGGCGCTCGAGAGGGCGAACTTCATCGCGAGCCCGTTCGCGCGGCCGCTGCGCCTGCCGAGGGCGCGAGCGCTCGTGGTGGGCGCGGAGCACGACCGGATCACGCCGGTCCACCACGCGGAGCGCATCGCCAGGCACTTCGAGTGCGACATACGCACCGTGGGAGGCGCACATCTGATTCAGCTCGGGCGCGGCGATGCTTTTCGCGCGCTTGCGACGATGCTCGAGCGCGAGGGCATCATTGCGCCGAAACGCGGCGGTGTTTACCCTTCCGGTCCATGAGCAAGACGCGGACGGAAGTTTTGGAAGAGTCTCGGAAGAAGGGAATCTACGCGACCGCCGCGTCTGCTGGCGCCATCGCGGCGGGCGTCCTCGTCGGACCGCTCACGGGCGGGCTCGCCGCGGTTCCGGCCGTCGTGCTCGCATATCGGTGGTGGCGTCACCGCGCTGAAAACGGAATCAAGATTTGAACCCGTACAACCCGTATGCGCCGCCCGCCGCGGGCCCCACGCCGATGGGACCGATGGGCCCGCAGCGTGGGGCGCCTCAGCCCTGGGATGTCGGTGACGTCGTCCGGGCGGGCTGGGAGATCTACAAGACTCACTGGGCGCCGCTGACGTTCGGCATCTTCCTCACGACGATGATCGGCAGCATCCCCGGTCAGGTGCCGTCGATCTTCGTGCAGACCGGCGCGGTGCAGCAGGGGTCGACCGAATACTGGCTGATTTACGCGCCGTTCGCGCTCGTCGGGCAGATCATCGCCGAGTACTTCGGCACCTGCATGACCCGCGCATCGCTGCGCGCGGCACGCGAGAACAACGTCACCTTCGGTGACTTCTTCTCCGCGGGCGGGAGCTTCTTCTCGTTCCTCGGGATGTCGATCGTGCGCGGGCTCGCGTGCGTCCTCGGCCTCCTCCTCTTCATCATCCCGGGCGTGATCCTGTCCCTCGGCTTCATGAACGCCGGCTTCTACGTCGTCGATCAGAAGATGGGACCGGTCGAGTCGCTCAAGGCGAGCTGGGAGTCGACGGACGGCCAGAAGGGCAGCCTCTTCGTCTACACGCTCGCGGAGCTCGGCATCACGATCCTCGGGATGCTGGCCTGCTGCTTCGGCATCTTCGTGGCCATCCCGGTCTGTCTCCTGGCGCGCGCCATCATCTACATGCGCATGTCCGGGATGGGTCCGGCGGCCGGTGGCCCTCCGCCCCCGATGGGCGGCATGGTCGGGGTTCCGGGCGGCGGCTACGGCTCGCCGGGCTTCGGTGGTCCGCCCGGCTACGGCGGTGGCCCGCCCGGCTACGGTCCACCGCCGGGCGGCGGCTACGGCGGCCCTCCGGGCTATGGCCCCCGCTAGACCGCGCAAACTCAGTTGACGATCCGCCCGATTGCGCTTCACTTCAGAGGTGAAGCCGTCGGGCGGAGCCCTGTCACCCGAGTTGCCAGAGATCCCCGGCTTCGCCCTCGAAGAGCGGGTGGGGGCCGGCGCTGGCGGTGTCGTCTATCGCGCGCGTCGCGCTGGCAAGCTCGTGGCGGTCAAGGTCGCGATCGCGGGCACGCTGGCTCACGAGGTCGCGGTGCTCGGTCGGGCGCAGCGGCGGTGGGGGCCGGCGCTCGTGGCGAGCGGTCCAGGGTGGATGGCGACGACCTGGGCGGAGGGCGCCGCGCTCGATCCGAAGAAGGTGCGCGGGAGCGAGGCGGCGGCGATCGTCGCCCACGGCGTGGCGCGCGGGCTCGACGAGCTGCACCGGGCCGGCTTTCGGCACGGCGACGTGAAGCCGGCGAACATCGTCGTGAGCGCGGCGAGGCCACGGCGCGATCGCGCCGAGGAGCGGGGCGCGACGCTCGTGGATCTCGATCTCGCCGCCGAGGTGGCGGAGGGCGCGCTCCTCGGCGGCACGCCCGCGTACATGCCGCCCGAGACCGAAATGTCGCCGGCCGCGGATCTCTACGCGCTCGGGCTCGTGCTCGCGGAGATGGGAGCGACGGGCGAGCCGGCGCTCTGGGCGGAGGCCCTGCTCGCGAAGGCGCCGGGGGCGCGCCCGAGCGCGGCGTTCATCGCGGCGCGAGCGGCGAGGTTCCTCGGCCTCGAGGTCGATGCGGAGGAGGTGATCGCGGAGCGGCGCGCACGTGTGCGTCGCACGTATCTCGCAGCACGGCCCATGCGAGGCGGCGGGGACATCGATCCGTCGATCGTGGCGCCGGTGCGTGGCTGGCTCGAGAGCGTGAGCGCGGGCGGAGCCCCGCTCGATCGGCTCGAGCTCGCGCGGTGGATCGTGGCGCTCGTCGGCGCGGACGCGGCGCACTGGGCCATCCCGCACGAGGGCGAGAGCGTGCTCGCGGGACGCTTCCTCGATCTCGCGGCGGCGGCCGCGCCCGAGGCGTGGACGCGCGAGGAGATCGCCGGACGCGTGAGGGCTCGCGCGGAGCTCTCCGCCACGAAGGGCGCGGAGCTCTGGGTCGAGCTCGCGGCCGCGCTCGGCGCGCCGCGCCCCGACGAGGCGATGCTCGCGCGTGCGGAGGCGGAGATCGCGGAGGCGCCCGCGGGCCTCGCGACGGAGCTGGCGAGCGCGCTCGTCCGGCGAGGCGCGATCGGCCGCGCGTTCGCGGCGGTGGCGCACGCACGCAGAGGAGGCGACGCTCCTCCGCGCAGAGATCGCGCGACGGCGCGGGGACACGGAGGGCGGCGCGACCACGTTCGCACGCGAGGCGGCGAAGGCCACGTCGACGCGCGACCGCGCGCACGCGCTCCTCGCGCGTCTGGCGTGGGACCGAGGGCGATCTCGCGGCCGCGAGCGCGGAGGCGAGCAGAGTCCTCCCGGGGGCGCCGGCGGCCAGGCGCAAGGCCCTCGTCGCGTACGCGCAGGGCGAGCACGCGCGCGGCCTCATGCTCCTCGACGGCGTCGACGCGAGCGGGCTCGCGCGCGCGCTCGACGGGACGCGCGGGATGCTCGAGCACGCGCGCGGCGACGCCCGCGCGAGCGTGGCCGCGTTCCAGCGCGCGGTGGATCGCGCGAGCGAGGCGGGCGCCGTGCTCGAGGAGGCGACCTACCTGACCGGCCTCGCGGCGGCGGCGGTGGACGCGGGCGCGACCGCGAGCGCGCTCTCGTCGTCGACGCGCGCCGCGCTGCTCTGGGAGCGGCTCGGTCGCGACGCGATGGCGGCGCGCGCGCATCTGTCCCGCGCCGCCGCCTTCGCCATGATCGGCGCCACGCACGAGGCGACGCGCGCGGTCGAGGAGGTCCGGCAGCGCGGGGACGCGCGCGCCGCGATCTACGCGCGATGGGCGATCGTCGAGTCGCGGACGCCCGGGGACGAGGTGGCGGCGCGCGAGGCGCTTGCCGCGTTCGGGGAGCTCGCCTCGCTCGACAACGAGGACACGGTCCGCGCGATGGCCCGGGTCCTCGTGTACGCGCCGAGCGAGAGCCATCGTGCGGTGGTCGGATCGTTCGACGCGCGTGTGAACGCGATGAGCGCGGCGACGCGCTGGGAGTGGTGGGGGGCGCGCGCTTCGGCGGGCGGCAACGCGCGCGTCCTGGCGGAGATCATCGGTCTCCTCGACGTGGCGGCGCCCATCGCGTCGCGCGGGCCCGCGCTCGCGGCGGCGGTGAAGCTCGCGCGGGCGACGGGCGACGGCGAAGGCGCGCGCCGCGTCGAGGCGGCGCGAAGGATCGCGGCCGCGACGCTGCGCGAGGGCGCGCCTCCGGAGCATCGCGCGTCGCTCGCGTCGGTGGCCTGGCTCGAGGGCCTCGCGGACGACGACGAGCGGACCGCGCTCGGCGCGGGGCAGGTCGGCGAGCTCGAGGCGATCGTGCGCGCGCTCTCCTCGCGCGACCGCCTGAAGCCGCTCCTCGAGCAGGTGCTCGACACGATGGTGCTCTGGACGGGCGTGGAGCGCGGCCTCCTCCTCTTGCGCGCGCCCGACGGAAAGCTCGCCCCGCGCGCGGCCCGTAACCTCGCCCGGCGCGATCTCGGTCACGAGCAGCTCGCGCTCTCGACCGGCCTCGCGCAGCGCGCGATCGCGGAGCGCCGGGCCGTCCTCGCCACGGACGCCTTCGCGCAGGTCGGCGATCTCCACGCGTCGGTCCATGCGCTCGGTCTGCGCAGCGTCCTCGCGGTGCCGCTCGTCGCGCGCGGCGACGTGCTCGGCGTCGTGTACCTCGACGACCGCGTGCGCCGGAACGCGTTCGGGCCGGGCGAGCTCGCGTGGGTGCGCCTCGTGGCGAGCCAGGCGGCGCTGGCGATCGCGGACGCGCGCGACCAGGCGCTGCTCCGGCGCGCCGGGCGCCGAGCGGAGCGCGCGCACGCCCGCCTCGCCGCGGAGCTCGGCCAGCGCGAGGCGGAGCTCGCCACCGCGCGCGCGGAGACGCGCTTCCGGTACGACGAGATCATCGGCCGGAGCGAGCCGATGCGCGCGATGCTGAAGCTCGTCGACCGCGTGACGATGAGCGACGTGCCCGTGCTGCTGTCGGGCGAGTCCGGGACGGGCAAGGAGCTCGTCGCGCGCGCCATTCACGCGAACGGGCTGCGCAGCGCGCGCGCGTTCGTGAGCGAGAACTGCGGCTCCGTCCCGGAGACGCTCCTCGAGTCGACGCTCTTCGGGCATGTGCGTGGCGCGTTCACCGGCGCGTCCGCCACGCGCGCGGGCCTCTTCGACGTGGCGGATCGCGGCACGCTCCTCCTCGACGAGATCGGAGAGATGCCGCTCTCGATGCAGACGAAGCTCCTCCGCGTTCTCCAGAACGGCGAGGTGCGCCCCGTCGGCGGCGAGCGCTCGCGCACCGTCGACGTGCGCATCATCGGCGCGACGCACCGCGACCTCGAGGCGATGGTGGCGGCGGGGACCTTTCGCGAGGACCTCTTCTATCGCCTGAACGTCGTGAGCATCCGCATCCCGCCGCTCCGCGAGCGCCGCGAGGACATCCCGCTCCTCGCGAACCGCTTCGTGACGCAGCATGGGGCGGGGCGAAAGGTGAAGCTCACCCGCGCCGCGCTCGATCGCCTGGCCGCCCATCCGTGGCCGGGCAACGTGCGGCAGCTCGAGAACGAGATCCGGCGCGCGCTCGTCCTCGCGGACGATCGCATCGACGTGACGGAGCTCTCCGACGAGGTCGCTCGCGGGGGCCCGACCGCGACCCGCGACGCGGGGGTCGGCCTGAAGGCCCGGGTCGACGCCCTCGAGACGGAGCTCGTGAAGGACGCGCTTTCGAAGACCAAGGGCAACCAGACCCGGGCCGCGGAGCTCCTCGGGGTCTCACGTTTCGGCCTGCAAAAGATGATGCGCCGCCTGGGGATAAAGGCGCCCTAGCGCCGCGATCGCGTCTTCGTGACCGCGCCGCTTTACAGACGGAGAGAGCCGCAGTAAGTAGCTCCACCGGTCGCGTACGCGGCAGTTGTCCCGGGGTCGTAGCTCAGCTGGGAGAGCGCATCCATGGCATGGATGAGGTCAGGGGTTCGATCCCCCTCGGCTCCACAAAGATGAAAAGGCCGTCTCCGAGGAGGCGGCCTTTTCGCATTTCCGGGCGCCGGGGGCGCCGGCGGGATCAGTTCGGGTAGAAGTAGAAGTTCTTCCCGAGGACGTTCGCCGGGGCGTCCGGGTGGTCGGTGGCTTCCTTCTTCACCACCGCGTCGAGCTCCTTCAGGTCGTCGAGCGTGAGCTGGAGGACGTGCTCGTTCGGGTGGGTCTCCGACTGGAAGGGGAAGTCCGGCTGGCCGTCCTTGGGTGCCTTGCGCAGCTCGATGTGGCCGCCGAGGATGGCCGAGGGGGTGTGGCCGTCCGTCACGAACTCGAGGAGGCGCGGGATGCTCTTCTGGTACGCGGCCCAGTCGTCCACGTAGAGGCGGCCGGGGTAGAGCGTGTCGCCCGTGAGGAGGACCTTCGACGCGCGATCGAAGTACGCGACGTGGGCGGCCTCGTGGCCGGGGATGGGGACGACGTCGATGACGCGGTTGCCGAGATCGACGCTGCCCGGCGTAAGCGCCGTCCCGTCGATCTCGAAGAAGTCGTAGACCGCCTTGGCCGGATACCCGAGCACGGTCGTCTTCGCCTTCCCCTTGAACTCCGTGTCGCCCTTCACGTGGTCGCCGTGAGAGTGGGAGTGCGCGACGATGAGCTCGACGTCCTTCGTGCCGAGGAGCTCCTTCACCTTCGCGCGGAGCTCGATGCCGCCGTCGCCCGTGTCGACGAGGATCGCCTTCGTGTCGCCCACGATGAGGTACATGAAGGGCCCTTCGAAGCTCGTGCAGAGCGACTGCCGGAGGATGAAGAGGCCCTTCGCGTGCTCCCACGTCTGGATCGTCGGGTCCGTGTCGCACTTCGTGCCGTCGATCCATTTGTCCGGGTAGCCGCTCGGCTCGGGCGCTGCGTCGGCCTTGGTGGTGTCGTCATCGTCGCCTGCGACGACATCGTCGTCGTCGCCGGCCGGCGCGGTCGTGCCAGCGTCGTTGCCCGCGGGCGCAGGCGCCTGCACGAACTTCGTCTCCGTTCCACACGCGATCACCACCGCGAGACCCATCACGACCAGAAGAGCGCGCCGCATTCGTGGCGCCTTCTTAGCTCAGCGAAGCCCTCCGGGCCACGCGTTCCACTCAGCGAGGGGTCCGGTGCGCCCAGTACGCGTGCTCGACGCCCGACTCGTTGCTCGTCAGGTATGCATCGCAGCGATTTCGCGAGAGATATGTCACCTGGCTCTGGCCGCGCTCGCCGGAGAGCTTCACCTCCAGCACGGGCGCGCTCCAGGTCCCCGCTCGCGCCGTCCGATACACCTTGCCATCGGCGCCGCGCACGAAGCCCTCGTTGCCGTCCGCGGACACGACCAGGCAGGAGAAGCCGGACAGCTCCGCGATGCGTGTCGAAGGCGTCTCCGGCTGGGCGAGCGGCTGCTGGTAGATGTCCGTGCCATCCGAGTAGTAGAGCGTGGTGCCCTCGCGATCGATCGACGCGCAGCGAGGTGCGCTGGCCGCCTTGCCGTCGTGCGCGAGCGCGAGCTTGATCGGTCCGTCGAAGCCGTCCCCTGGCTTCGCCCGGCGCGCGACGTAGATCGCGTCGGCGGTCAGGACCATCGTGAGCTCGTCACGCGTGATCTGGACGCGCGTCGTGCCCGACGGCGCCGACACCGCCGACACCGTCGCCGGTGGCGAGAAGAGGCTCGCGCGATTCGCTCGCTGCGCGGAGAAGAGCGCGAGCGCTCGCCCGCCGCGCGCGCTCGAGAAGTACGCGCGGTTCTCGGTCGCCGGATCGAGCGTGAGGTTCGCCTCGGTCGACCCGACCTCCGCGAGCTCCGACAGCGGCGCCGGAGCATCGAACGGCGCGCCGGCCTCGCACTCCGGGAATGCCGGCTCCTCGCCGACACAGCCCAACACCACCAAGCAGCCAACGCCGATACGGCGACCCAAGCAGGTAGGAGCGGAACATACCGCCGCGCGTCTGTCGACTGTCCCAGCGCCGAGACAGCGGCTGTCCCGGGGTCGAGACACGATCGGGTTGGCTCGCCCGGGCCCCCGCATTCTTGCGGCGATTCCTCGCGATTTCAGGACGGCACGGCGGGCGCAGGGAGCCTCGTCCAATGAAGCTGCTGAAAGGGCTCTGCGTATCGATCCGTTCCTCGGCTGCCATCGTCGTCCTCGGGCTCTCGGGGGCGCAGGGCTGCGCGAGCGAGCCGGCGGGCCCCGCGCCCCTCGACGCCGAGCGCCGCCCCGTCACGTTCGTCCCCGAGGCGGTCAACGTCGGCCAGGGCTTCGCGGACGCGGTCACGGTCGAGGACGATCGCCTCGTCGTCCCGTCGAGCCGCCGCGAGCTCGCGAACATCGAGGTCGGCTCCATCGTCGCCGGCAATCGCTCGTCGCTGCCGGTCGACTCGGACGCGAACCACAACCCGCTCGGCTTTCTCCGCAAGGTCACGGGCATCACGACCGAGGGGACACGCACGGTCCTCGCGACCGAGAAGGCGCAGCTCGTCGACTGGATCGCGGACGGCGATCTCGACTACTCGGACGTGACCTCGCTCCTCCCCGAGGGTGACGACGACGACGATGGCTCCCTTCGCACGCAGGCCAACAAGAAGAAGAAGAAGACCGCCGACGAGCTCGCGGCGAAGGAAGGTGGCGAGGGCAACGGCGAGGCCGATCTCGCGAGCGAGGCGGAAGGCGAGTCGTCCGATCCCGGCGCGGCGCGCCTCAAGGCGAGCTTCAAGCTGACGAAGGCGAAGTTCTCGTTCAACGCGAAGTTCTACGGCCACGTCCACACGCACAAGACGCTCGGCGTCACGCGCGGCGCGGACTTCGACGCGGGGCTCAAGCTGAAGCCGACGCTGACGACGGAGATCGAGCTCGCGGTACGCCTCGGCGCGGGTGAGAAGGCGGAGGACGCGATCAAGCTCTTCGAGAAGTCCTGGAAGCCCCTCAAGAAGGCGATCGTCATTCCGCTCCCGGGCCCGGTCCCGGCCACGCTCACGTTCGAGCCCGAGATCAAGTGCTCGCTCTCGGCGAAGGGCGCCGTCTCGACGAAGGCCACCGCCACCATCGGCACCGAGGCCGAGTTCGGCGTGAAGGGCAACGTCGACCTTCCGCTCTCCTACAACGCGCACGAGCATCACGTGCTGCCGACCAAGCTGACGACCACGTTCTCCGTCGTCTCGAGCGCGCAGGCCGAGCTGACCGCGAAGTGCGCCATCCTCGTCAATCCGAGCGTGGCCACGTTCGACACGGCGCAGATCAAGGGGCAGATCGGGCCGTACCTCCAGCTCACGGCGGAGGCCTGCAGCCAGACGAACCAGACCACCGGCGCCTCGGCGAGCGCCATCCGCATCTACGAGCAGCACGGGCTCCAGGGCGAGCTGAAGGCACGCGTGCAGTTTCCTCTCATTCACAAGGGCAAGGACTTCGACCTCCTGAAGTTCGTGACCAAGGCGAGCTCGCGCCATTACCTCGTCGGCGACGCGACGAGCTGCACCGCGCCGCAAGCGAAGGAGCCCGAGATGGAGAGCTGCGCCGGGCTCTCCGACGGCTTCCACTGCAGCACGGACATCCCCTGGTCCGGACGGATGTGCGTCGGTGGGCAGATCGCGTTCGGCAAGCAGTGCGAGGAGACGCAGCGCTGCCTCGGCGGAACGGAGGACTCGATCCAGTGCGAATGATGTGTACTCTCGAGCGATGAGGCGGGCTCTTCGTCGAGCGGTGTGGCTCTCGGCGTGCGTCGCGGGCGGCTGTTCGCTCGCCGTCGACACCGAGGGCTACCAGGACGGGCTGCCCTCCCACGGCGCGCTCCCTGCGAGCGCCCCGGTCGACGGCTCGGTCATCACCGATGCCGGGACGCCGCCGGAGGCCGCGCCCGACGCCGACGCCAGCGTGGACGCCGGCTCCTACTGCGAGCGGCTCCCGCAGCACGACTTCTGCCAGGAGTTCACCACGAGCATCACGGACGGCTGGGGCGAGCCGGTGATGAACGACCCCGAGGGCAGTCAGCTCCTCTTCGTGCCGAACGACGGGGTCACCCGCGCGGGCGCATTCCAGGCGATCAGCAAGATCTATCCGAGCGAGCGCGGCGGGAACTACCTCCGCGGCACGCTCAAGGCGCCCGGCGCCACGTATGTGAAGCTCCATCTCGCCGTGAAGCCGGTCGCCCGTCCCGATATCTACGACGTCATCCTGGTCCGCTTCACGTATGGCAACATGCTCGTGTATCTCGAGGCCAGCCAGGACGCGTTCACGATGCGAAACTGGTTCTACGGGTTCTGCACGCCCGACACGATCTGCAAGAGCCAGGAGAAGGCCAGCGCGCCGCTCGCGAAGGGGCAATGGGCCGATATCACGGTGACGATCGAGCCGGCCGGCGGCGACGCGGGGACGTCGAGGGCGACGCTGCAGGTCAACTCGAAGACCGTCGATTACGAGCTAGCCCCGGAGTTCAATCGGGCCTCCGGATATTTCTACGGCGAATACCAGCTATGGATGGGATACATCGACCTTCACGCCGCGACGAACAACGCCTGGGACACGATGTTCGATGACGTCTCGATCGACGCGCACGATTGATCAGCGGTGCTTGATCTGGAGTCGCTCGAGCATGCGATAGAAGCTCGCGCGCGCGATCCCCGAGCGCTCCGCGGCCTTCACGACCACGCCGTTCTCACGCGCGAGCACCTCCTCGACGTACGCGCGCTCGAACTTCTCGACCACCTGCTGCTTCGCCTCGTTGAACGGTAGATCTCCGAGCTCCTTCGCGAGCTTCTGCGGCGCGTCGCGGCCGTCGTCCGTCACGAGGAGGCTCGCGCGGTCGCGGACGCCGAGCGCGACGTAGCGCTGGATGACGTTGCGGAGCTCGCGCACGTTGCCGGGCCAGTCGTAAGACCCGAGCATGCCCTCCACGTCCGGCGGGAGCTGCGCGCCCGGATCCTTCGTCGCCTCGTGCAGGAACGCGCGCGCGAGCACGTTCACGTCCTCGGGCCGCGCGCGGAGCGGCGGCACGGTGACCTTCACGACGGAGAGCCGATAGAGGAGGTCCTCGCGGAAGCCGCCCTCGGCGACGAGCGACGCGAGGCGCCGGTTCGTGGCCGCGAGGATGCGCACGTCGACCGGGCGATGCTTGTTCGTGCCCACCGGCCGGACCTCGCGCTGCTCGAGGACGCGCAGCAGCTTCGGCTGCAGCTCGAGCGGCAGCTCACCGACCTCGTCGAGGAAGAGCGTGCCGCCGTTGGCCTCGACGAAGAGGCCGGTGCGGTCCGTGGTGGCGCCCGTGAACGCGCCGCGAATGTGGCCGAAGAGCTCGCTCTCGAGGAGGTGGGACGGGATCGCGCCGCAGTCGACCGTCACGAACGGCGCCGAGCGCCGCTTCGAGGCATGGTGGATGGAGCGTGCCAGGACCTCCTTGCCGACGCCGCTCTCGCCCTCGAGGAGCACCGTGAGATCGGTGGCGGAGGCGCGATCGAGCACGTCGAAGACGACGCGCATCGCGGGCGAGCGACCGAGCGCGGAGCCGAACGAGCCGCCGCCGTACGCGCGCACGCTCGAGACCTCGCTGTCCGCCTTGAGGACGAGCGTGGTGGTGGTGCCAAGACGAAGCCGGACGTCTCCCGCGAGCGCCACCTCGCGAATGCGCAGGCCGCCGACCCACGTGCCGTTGCGGCTCGTGCGATCGCGGAGCACGAGCCCGTCTTCCCCGAGGGAGAGGAGGAGGTGCTCTCGCGATACGGCCGGATCCCGGAGGCGGAGATCGGCGAGCTCCCCGGTGCCGATCACGAAGGTGGGCACCTCCACGCGGGCCCTGGCGCCCGCGTCGGGGCCTTCGATGACCTCGATGTCGATCGCGCGGAACGAGATCGGCGCGATCCTCGGATCGGCAAACGTGGCCGGAAACGGGGGAGAGTTGCTCAGAGGGCGCCCCAGCAGGTGATGCCCGCGCCTTGCGTGCTCGCGGTCGGCGCGACGGCGATGGAACCCGAAGCGCCGGGCGCCTCGGAGGGACGGATCGAGCGATAGCCCATGTATCCGCCGAAGAGTAGCGCGGCCGCTCCGATCGCGAGGCCCGTGATTCCGACCGCCGACCACGTCACCGCCTCGTCCCGCGCGTCCGCGGAGGCCCGGGGATCCCACGCCTGGCGCATGAGCCGGACCGAGCGCTCGTGCTCGCCGCGCGCGACCACGAGCTGGGCGTACGCGCCCGCCGGCGAGCGCCGCGCCCGCCACCATGATGCCGCCCGCCACGGGGAGCGGCAGCGCGAAGGAGCGTCGCTCGGCGGCGGCGCCGTCGCGGGGGCGCGGCGGGGGCGAGCGCCGGCGGCGGCGCGGCCACGGGCTCGGCGACGAGCGGGTCGAACGTCACCTCCGTCGTGCCGGGACCGGGCTCGACGACGATCGTCTGGGTGCTGGTGACGTAGCGAGGCGCGCTCACCTCGAAGACGCGCGCGCCCGGATCGACGGGGAGCGCGCTCCCGAGCGCCTCCGGGGGAAGCTCGACGCCATCGACGCGGACCTTCATTCCGTCCATCGGCTGGACGCGGATCGTCACCCGGCGGAGGATCTTGTCGAGCACCGCCGTCTGCTCGCGCGCGTACCGCTCCTGATCCGGCTTCCCGGCGCGCTTCGCCTCGGTGGCGACCTCCTGGAACTCGGCCCACGCGGACGCGGTGCGCCCCTCCTTCTGATGACAGTGGGCGAGGGCGAGCAGCGTGCCGTTCGTCGGATCGATGAGGAAGCTCGCCTTGAACTTGGAGCACGCGGGCGAGGTCTTCCCGGCCGCGAGGAGCTTCCTCGCCTCCTGGAAGAGGCTCTCCGCCATCGCCGCCTTGCTCGTGCCTTGCGCGAGCGCCGTCGACGGAAGCAGGAGCGCGGCGAGGAACGCGAGCCGGCGCATCAGAACCTCCTCCCCGCCGTGGGATCGAAGGGCTTCGGAGGCGGCGGTCGGCGTCGAACCACCGGCGCGGCCGACACGGAGGCGGCCGGCTCGGGGACCGCGAGCGTCGGCGCGGGGACCGGATCGGTCGTCGGATCGCCGGCGGTGACGACCGGCGTGGCGCTCGGCGTCGTGGGCACCGGCGCGCGGGAGCGGGGGAAGACCGCGAAACCGATCGCCGCCATCGTGAGCACCGTCGCGGTCGCCGCGATCGTGAGCGGAATGACGTGCGGCGAGCTCCGTGCCGCGCGCGGCGGCGTGCTGGTGGCGCCGCCGCGGACCGTGTTTTTCGTGTCGACGGCGATCGAGGCGAACGGAGCGAGCGCCTTGGCGAGCTCGCCCGCGGTCGCGAAGCGCTCCGCCGGGTTTCGCCGGAGGCAGCGGTGCACGATCGCGGCGAGCACGGGCGGCACGTTCGGCGCGACGGAGAGGAGGGGCGGCGGCTCGCGATCGAGGACCGCCGCGTAGACCTCGGAGCGATCACCCGTGAAGGGTCGGCGGCGCGAGAGGAGCTCGTAAAGGATGACGCCGATGGCCCAGAGATCGGAGCGCCCGTCGACCGAGCGCGCGCTGCGGATCTGCTCGGGCGCCATGTACGCCGGCGTCCCGAGCATCACCTTCGTCACGGTGAGCTCTTCGCCGGCCGCGTCGGCGCGGCGGGTCGCCTTCGCGATGCCGAAGTCGAGCACCTTCACCTTCCCGCGCTGGCCGGGTGTGTCGAGCACGAACAGGTTCGCCGGCTTGAGGTCACGATGGATGATGCCGAGCGCGTGGGCGGCGTCGAGGGCGTCGAGCGCCTGCAACACGTAGTCGACCGCGGCCGGCGGATCGAAGGGGACGCCGCGCTGGTAGAGGATCGCCGCGAGGTCGTGACCCTCGAGGTACTCGAGGACCATGTACGGCTTGCCCGAGTCGAGGAAGTCGACGTCGAGCGCGCGCGCGACGTGCTCGTTCTTGATCTGGAAGCTCGCGCGCGCCTCCTGCATGAAGCGCGCGCGCGCGTCCTCGTCCTCGATGCCCGAGGTGACGACCTTCAGCGCGACCCGTTCGCGAAGGAGCTCGTGGTGCGCGGCGTACACGACGCCCATCCCGCCGCGGCCGATCACGCGCTCGATGCGGTACTTGTTCGCGATCACGTCGCCCGGCTGGGGCAGCGCGTTGGGGTCCTCGTCTTCCGCCTCCGGAGGGACGGCGTGGCGCGTCGTCTTCGTCTCGTCGTCGTCGACGGCGCGCACTTCGAACGAATACTAGCTCAACCGAGCCCGAGCTCGTCGATGTAGATCTTCTCGAGCTTCGACTCGCTGCGCGCCACCTGGCTTCGCGCGAACACGGCCAGACCGGAGGCCATCGCCGCCGCCCGCTTCGCCAGCCCCGGTCGGGTCTCTGGCACGAAGCCGAGCGCGCGGCCTTGCGCGACGACGCGACGCTGAACGTGCGCGAGGAAGCCCGGCAGGTGCGCGAGCACGGGATGCGAGCCCGTCTGCTTCTCGAACGCCTTCACGACGAACGGGAGCACGCTCATCTGCAGCTCGAGGAGGCCGTAGTACGGCGTCTTCAGCCAGGGCTGATCCTTGAGGAGGCGCCGCGTCTCCTTCTCACCCCACGCGATGTGCTCCTCTTCTTCGCGGCAGACGACGCGGAGCTTCTTCTTGATCGGCGGCACGCGCGGATCGGAGTCGGGCAGGGTCTGGAGCAGGAGGTCCTTGAAGATGTCGAGGACCATGCCCTCGCCGATGGCGTGCTCCATGAGCACCTTCAGCGGGTAGTAGTTGTTGTGTGACGCGAGGAGCTTCACGACCCAGTGCGCCGGCACGGGCTTCATGTCGAGCGCGCGGAAGATGTCCGCGAACAGCGAGAGGTGCGCGATCTCCTGCTTCGCCTGCCGCACGTAGAACTTCGCCGCCTCGAGCGAGTGCGCGGCATAGAGCGACTTGCCGCAGTACACGCCCGTCGCTTCGCCGAAGAGCGCCTGCGAGAGGATGAAGCGGACGATCTCGCGGTCCTCGGGCTTGTCGAGATCGAACGTCGCGCCACCGAAGTCGTAGTCCGGATCGCCCGTCCGCGTGATCTCTGCGCCTGGACCGCCGCTGCGTTCCTCGGTCGTTGCCGTCATGGGGATACCCTCTGCGGTCCAGCGTATCAGGCGAGGAAACGCGCGCGCAGCTCGGGCGTCGGAATGCGGCACGTGTCCGATTTTCCGAACCAGCGGTAACGGTTTCGCGCGATCCACCGGTAGACGAGGTCTCGAAGCGGTCGCGGTACGACGATGCCGGCGAAGAGCCAGCTCCAGGGGAAGGTCAGCCGTCGTGCGATGCGCAGGGCGGCCCCCGAGTGGGTCCACGCCTCGCCGTGGTCCACGAGGACGATGGTGTCCGGATCACCATCGCCCGTCGCGCCATCGCGGATCGCCCTGGCTTTTTCGGGTCCCATCGACCCCTCGAGCAGCTCCTTCGCGACGTCCGACTGGATGGGCGCGAAGCGAAGGACGCCCGCCTTGTCGCGGTCGATCATGAACTGCACGGCGGCATTGCAGAGGTTGCAAACGCCGTCGAACAGAACGACCGGGCCCTCGTGACTCACCCCTGCATTCTAGGGCAGAACCGCCCGATTCCCAGCCTCGAACGGCTCAATTGCACCGGACGTTCGCCGGCGCTGCCTTCTTCGTGCAGCCCTTCGGTGCGCCCGCGCTCCGGAGCTGCTCGTTGCAGCCCGAGAAGCATGCCAGGTCCGCGCCGCACTTCTCGAAGCAGGCGCCGACATCGAAGCCACCGAAGCACGCATTCGCGTCGGGGCACTCGAAGTACTCGCCCTCGAAGCAGCAGTCGTTGTTCGACGCGACGCGATTGCCGCCGGCCGTCACCTCACCCTCCGCGCCGACGTCGTCGTCCCCCTTCGGGAGCGCGTCGTCGTCACCGACGTCGAGATCGTCGTCGCCCTTCGGCGCGACCCCCGCGTCCGCGCCGGGCTGCGCCTTCCCGTCGTCCTTCTTGGTCTCTGTCTCGGGGGGCGGCTGCGTCTGCGCCGCTTCGCTGTTCGTCGTCTCGGCGCCGGTCCCGCTGCCACCGGCTTCGGTGCTGCACGCGACGAGGAAGGTGCCGACGAGAACGAGACCAGCGACGTTTCGGGGGTTCATGACGACGGAGGAGTACAAGCGTCGTGCCCGGATTTCGGGCCACGGCGAGGGCCCGAAAAGCTGGCGAAATCGGGCCTGCGCACATCCCGCTACTCGCCCGTGACACCTTGGAAATCGCGGCCCCGGGCGCCACGTGATCTGTAAGATCGCGTGACCTCGCGTGACCGAAGCTGCCCACGAAACCCAGGTCGAGACGTTCGATCGGCGCCCCACCGCGAGCTTCCGGCTCGTCTGCACCGAAGGCCCCGAGAAGGGCAAATCCTTCCCGCTGCCCGCGACCGCTGCGGGGCGCATCCTGGTCGGCTTCTCGAGCGCATGCACGATCAAGCTCACCGATCCGCTCGTCTCGCGCCGCCACGTCGCCCTCGAGGTGCAGGGACCGAGCCTCCACGTCCACGACCTCGGCTCGAAGAATGGAACCTTCGCCAACGAGGTCGCGATCGTCGAGGCCCTCCTGTGGGGCGGCGAGACCTTGCGTCTCGGCGGCACGACCTTCCGCGTCGACATCGACGACGAGGTGGTGACCGCCCCCGTGTCCGAAGAGCTCAAGTTCGGGCGGACCGTCGGCGCCTCGATGGAGATGCGCCGGCTCTACCCGTTCTTCGAGCAGCTCGCGCGATCGACGTTGCCCGTGCTCATCGAAGGCGAGACGGGCACCGGCAAGGAGCTGCTCGCGGAGTCGCTCCACGAGGCGAGCCCGCGCGCGGGAGGGCCGTTCATCGTGTTCGACGGCGCGCAGATGTCGCCGGGCGCGATCGAGCCCACGCTCTTCGGCGACGATGCCCGCCCCGGGATCTTCGAGCAGGCCGACAAGGGCACCCTGCTCCTCGACGAGGTCGGCGAGCTCGACGCGCAGGTGCAGCGAAAGCTCCTGCGCGTGCTCGAGCGCGGTGAGGTTCAGCGCGTCGGCTCGACCACGCCGCACAAGGTCGACGTTCGCATCATGGCCTCGACGCGCCTCGACCTCGACAAGCTCGTCCAGGACGGCGCGTTCCGCGAGGACCTTTATTACCGCCTCGTGGTCTCGCGCGTGGAGCTCCCGCCGCTCCGGAAGCGCACCGCCGACGTCGCCGCGCTCGCGAAGCACTTCTGGCGCGAGCTCGGCGGAGAAGGCGAGCCCTCGAGCGCCCTCCTCGCGCAGCTCGCGCGTCATCCGTGGCCCGGCAACATCCGCGAGCTCAAGAACCGCATCGCTCGCATCGTCGCGTTCGGCGCGCAGGACGAGGTCATCGTGCAGGTGCCGCCGTCGGAGCGCATGCCGGCCACGCAGCGCTCCGCCACCTCCGAGCTGCCGCCGCCGCCCGAGTCGCCCACGGCGACGCTCTTCGAGCGCGTGCTCGAGAAGGACCTCCCGCTCGCCCGCGCGCGCGAGGTCGTGGTGGGCGAGTTCGAGAAGGCGTACGTCGAGCGCGTGCTCGAGCAGCACGGCGGCAGCGTGGCCAAGGCGGCCGCCGCCTCTGGCCTCGCGCGCCGGTATTTCCAGCTTCTTCGTGCGAAGCGCGCCCCGCGCCCGTAACCGATCGACATGATACGCTGAAGCCGTGCCTGGCCCGGCCGAACCGACCCTCGTCATCGGTCGCTACTCGCTCCATACGCAGATCGCGTCGGGTGGCATGGGCGTCGTGCATTTCGCGACGGTCGAGGAGGGCGGCGAGGGCCGCGTCGTCGCGGTGAAGCGTCTTCATCCGCACCTCCGTCACGACCAGAGCTTCGCGATGATGCTCCTCGACGAGGCGCGGCTCGCGGTCTCGGTGCGGCACCCGAACGTGGTGCAGGTCATGGACGTCGTGTCGACGCCGACCGACCTGCTCCTCGTGATGGAGTACGTGCCCGGGCTCTCCGTGCACGAGCTGATGACGCACGGCCTTCACGAAGGCGCACGCGCGCCGGTGCCGCTGCCGGTCGCGATCACGATCGCGGTCGACGGCCTGCGCGGCCTCAACGCGGCGCACGAGGCGGTCGGGGAAGACGGCCAGCCGCTCAACCTCGTGCACCGGGACATCTCCCCGCAGAACCTCCTCGTCGATTCGACCGGGGTCACGAAGCTCACGGACTTCGGCGTCGCGAAGGCGGTGGGGCGCCTCCGCTCCACGCGTGACGGGAGCATTCGCGGAAAGATCGCGTACATGTCGCCGGAGCAGGTCGCGGACTCCGGGGTCGATCAGCGCTCCGACATCTACAGCTTCGCGGTCGTGCTCTGGGAGCTCATCGCGGGCCGGCCCATGTTCGAGGCGGAGACGGACGTCGCGCTCTTCGGCAAGGCGATGCGCGGACCGACGCAGCGCCTCGCGGAGGTCGCGCCCGACATCCCGCCCGCGATCGACAGCGCGATCTGGCGCGCGCTCGCGCGCGATCCGCGACGGCGCTACCCGACGGCGCGCGCGTTCGCCGACGCGCTCGTCGACGCCTTCGGCGCCGTCGACCATGGGTGGGTATCGGAATGGATGCGCCAGCGTGCCGGGGTGCTCCTCGCGCGCCGCCAGAACACGGTGAAGGAGCTCCTCACCGTGAACCTGCACGCGGTCGAGGACGCGGACACGGTGACGATGACCGGGCCGATGTCGGCGCCGGCCGATCTCACGAGCGCGCCGATGATGATCGACGCGCCACACGGCTCCGCGCAGGCCCATGCGCCTGCGCTCAAGAAGGGCCGCAACGTCCAGATGGCGATGGTCGGCGTCGTCGCGGCGGCGGTCACGGTCTCGGTGCTCCTTCTCGCCACCCAGAACGTCGCCGCGCCCACCCAGCCGGAGCCGGCTGCCGAGCCCGAGCCGTCGGCGGCCGTCACGCCGGCCGTCACGCCCGCCGCGCCGCCGCCGACCGCGGTCGCCGTCCCCGCGAGCGTGGCCGTCCCCGCGCCCGTCGCGGCGCCTGCGGTCTCGACGGCAAAGGGCGGGACCCCGGTGAAGCCGCGTCCGGGCACTCGGAAGGCCGAAAAAGATCCCAAGGCCGACTGCAATCCGCCGTATACCGAAGACGAGACCGGTAAGCACTTCAAGCCGTGGTGTCTTCGCCCCTGAAAAGCCGCTCCGCGATCCGACCTTCGGCTGCGATCGCCGCGGGCCTCCTTCTGGCGTCGCTCGCGGTCGTGAGCCCGGCCGCCGCCGACGAGGTCGATCGCTGCGTCGCGGCCTCCGAGAAAGGCCAGAAGGAGCGGCGCGCGGGCAACCTCATGGATGCGCGCACCGCGTTCCTGCAATGCGCGGCCGAGAAGTGCCCCGGCGTCGTGCGAAGCGCGTGCACGGAGTGGCTGGATCAGGTCAACGCCTCGATCCCCACCATCATCGTCGCCGTCACGGATACGGACCACAAGGACATCGTCGACGCGAGGATCCTCGTCGATGGAAAGTCGGTGGCGCTCGGTCGCGCGGTGCAGCTCGATCCCGGCCCGCACACCGTCGCGGCGGAGGCGGACGGCTTCCAGACCTCGCAGCAATCGATCGTCGCTCGCGAGACGGAGCATCATCGTCCGCTCTCCTTCGTGCTCACGAGGAAGTCCGCCGAGACGCCCCAGGCGCCGCCCGTCGGTCCGGCCCACGAGAAGAAGGGCATCTCCACCATCACCTGGGTCACGGGCGGTCTCACGCTCGCCGCGCTCGGGGGCTTCGCGGGCTTCGGCCTCCGCGGCCGCTTCCTCGCCGCTGACCTGCGAGATACCTGCGCGCCGAATTGCACCGACGACGACCGCTCGAGGGCGCAGACGAGCTACATCATCGCGGACATCTCGCTCATCGCCGCCGTCATCCTCGGCGGCGTGACGATCTACACGTTCCTCTCGAATCGCGACTGAGCGGGCGCTCAGTTCGCCTCGAACGAGATGCGGTAGGGGATGGTCGCCGCCGTCTTCGGCGTGATCTGGAGGAGCACCTTCGCGCCCGCGGCGAGGTTGCTCGTCTGCGTGCTTCCGGCGCCGCCGCTGAGGACGTTGCTCCCCGCCTGGATGTTCACCTGGATGGGAGACGGAGCGTCGACGCGGAACTGGACCGAGAGCTCGCCGCCCGTGTCGTTCGTGAACGTCCACCGATCCACGAGGTCGTCAGGGGAGACGGTGCCGCAGCACTCCGGGCTCACGAGCGGGCTGCCGGTGGTCTCGTTCGGCTCGACCTCTCGCGGACCACTGCAGGCGAAGCCCGACGTGCCGCTCGACGACGAGGAGCTCGACGAGCTCGACGTCGCGGTCGCGTCATCGTCGTCGCCGACGCCGCCGGTGCTCGAGCTCGACGTCGACCCGCTGGTCGACGAGGCCGCGCTCCCGTCCTTCGGGGAGGCCTTCTTGGGCCCGCTCCCGCTGCTGATGTCGTCGAGCGGATCGATCAGCGTGCACGCCGCGAAGACCGCGGTGACGAGGACACCGAACAGGGTGGCTCGCGACGAACTCACCTTCCGATTGTAGCCGAGGCTGACCTTCCGGATCAGGGAGAGTTCGACGTCCTCGTCGAATGCGCGACGCTCGGCGCGATGCTCGTCATTCGAAGCCGCGCGGGTCGAGGCTCCTGAGGTACGTCGTGAGGCCGCGCCGCTCGTCGTCCGTGAGCGTCCACTGGTGCTTCTTCGCCGTGTCCGAGCAGCCGCTGCAGCCGGTCGCGATGAGGGCACGCGACGGCTTGACCCCGAGGGTCATGATACGGCCCACGTCGAGGTCCGGGACGGAGGCGAGCGCGGCCGGCGAGTGATCGATCGCCTTGCCGTCGAGGTGACAGGATCGGCAAGCGGCGTCCCCGTTCGCGCCCGCGTTCTCGTAGCGCGTGCGGCCTGCCTCCCATCGCGCGGGGTCGTAGGACGCGACGCTGATGACGGCCTTCGCGGTCTGGCTGCCGGCCTTCGCGGTGAGCTTCAGCGAGCCGGGCTTCTTCACCTCGACCATGAAGTAGACGCCGCTGTCCGCGGTCGGGTCCACGTTCTTCAGCTTCACGCGCGTCACGACCGCGCTCGCGGGATCGTCCGCGGTCACCGTCACGTCGTCGCCGTCCTTCATCCCGTACGCGGCGACGGGCACCTTGAAGGTGTGCACTCCGTCGAAGCCGGAGTACTCACGTGAAGGCGAGAGATGGAGATGCGACATGCCGGAGTCGGGCGGCGGGGTGGACGCCGCGCCGCTCTGCTCGCTCGGGGGCTCTTCCTCTTCGGTGTCGTCACCATCGTCGACGCGGTCCGTCGAGGAGGCCGTACAGGCGGTCAGGAGGAGACAGGTCGCGATGTCTCGGAAGCGCATCGAAAACCCGAAAGGGCAACCTCCGTACCGCGTGGAAAGCCCGAAAAAATAGGTGGATCGTCTCCGGCCAGCCCGCCGATCGGTGTAACACGACCCCAGGGATCGCTGAGGGAAGCGCGAATCGGCGACGGTGTGCGCACTCCGGATTTCAGCCGCGAGTCGGGGTGAGCCTCGGGCGGCACGTCCTTCGCTCTCGTCATCCTCGACTCATGATGAAGCGCGCTCTTCTCGCCGTTGTCGCCGTCGGTACCTTGGGCGCGGTCGGCTGCAACCGCGAGGATGAGCCGAGCACGGGCGTCGTCGATGTCATGTCGACGGAGGTCGTCGGCTCGACGCTGTCCTATCTGGACGATCACCGCGCCGAGCTGAAGATGCGCGCGCCGAAGAGCGAGCTCGTCGCGATGCGCGCGTTCAAGGACGACCTCGCGATGACGCACGTGCGCTTCCGCCAGGTCGAGCGTGGCGTGCGCGTCATCGGCGGGAGCTCGGTCGTGCACTACGACGCGGCGGGTGGCATCCAGTCGCTGCAGCAGAGCTACGTGCCGGACCTCGACGCCCTCGACGTGAACCCGAAGATCGACGCGACCCGCGCCCGGACCCTCGTGGGCGAAGGCGAGAGCGTGCTCGGCGAGCCCGAGCTCGTCATCTTCGCGTTCGAGCGCCCCGTCCCCCGTCTCGCCTGGGAGATGACGGTCCGCAAGGATCGCCACACGCAGGCGTGGCTCCTCACGATCGACGCGAACACGGGCGAGGTCCTCTCCCGGATCTCGCGCCAGCACTCGGCGCAGGGCACCGGCGTCGGCGTGTTCGGCAAGAAGCGCAATATCGAGTTCACCAGCTCGAATGGCCAGTTCGCGCTGGTCGACACGACGCGTGCGTTCAAGCTGACCACGTTCGACGCGAAGTCGAGCCCCGACACCTCGAACGCGACGGTGCTCCTCGGCGCGAACGCGAACACCTGGGACACGACGGCGCGCCTCGGCAAGGGCTCGGGCGTCGACGCTCACGCGAATATCGGTCTCGTCGTCGATTATTACGCCAAGAAGTTCGGCCGCAAGAGCTGGGACGACAAGAACGGCGACGTCCAGATCATCGTTCACGTGGGCGACGACACCGACGGCGCGCCCGGATTCGATAATGCGTATTACGACGAGGTCATGAATGCCATGTCGTTCGGCGACGGGCGCGAGCTCCTCAAGCCGACCGCGGGCTTCCTCGACGTCACCGCGCACGAGCTCACGCACGCGGTGACGCACTATTCGTCGAATCTCCGCTACGAGAACCAGTCCGGCGCGCTCAACGAGTCGATGTCGGACGTGTTCGCGGCGATGATCGAGCACAGCATCGCGCCGGACGACAAGAACAACTGGCTCGTCGGCGAGCACAGCCTCCTCGACGAGAGCGTCCCTGCGATGCGCGACATGACCGTCCCGAGCCGTGGTTTTCAGCCTCAGCCGAGCCACATGAACGAGTTCGAGCGCACGCTCGCGGACGCGGGCGGCGTTCACATCAACAGCGGTATTCCCAACAAGGCGGCCCAGCTCATGACGGTGGGCGGCAATCACGGCGTGTCCGGCGTGACGATTCCCCACGGCATCGGCTGGGAGAACACGGAGAAGGTCTGGTATCGCGCCAACACCACGTACCTCACGGAGACCTCGACCTTCGCGGACGCGGCGGACGCCACGATGAAGGCGGCGCAGGACCTCGAGCTCTCCCAGGACGATCAGAACGTCATCGACTGCGCGTGGAAGGCGGTCGGCGTGGTCAATGGCCAGTGCGCGAAGATCCATCCGGCGACGACCCCGCCGAAGACGGCGCCGGGCGGAAGCACCGATACGGCGAGCGAGGACTCGAGCTCGCGCGGCAAGGACGACTCGAGCGAGGACGACGACGACTCGCCGGCCCCCAAGAAGAAGTCCAAGAGGCGCTCTGCGAGCAGCGCCGGGACCGAGGGACAGGCCTGCTCGACGGTCGCTCCAGGCGCCGGCGGCGCGAGCTGGGCGTGGATCCTCGCGGCCGGCGCGGCGGTGATCGGACTTCGCCGTCGTTGCGCCGCGTGATCACTCGAACGCGATGCGATAGGGCTGCGGCGTGCCCGACGGGGAGCTCACGACGACGGTGAAGCCGAGCTCGATCGGAAACGAAGGGACGACGAGGTCCTCGCCGCTCTTCAACGTGCGCGTGAGACCGAAGCCGTGGAGCTCGAGCTCCGCGTCGCCGCTGGCGACGAAGCGGAGCGTCGCCTTCTTCTTCAGCGATCGCGCGGCGAAGGCGTCGACGTCACCGGTGACGAGGCTCCCGCAGACCGCCGCGCCGAGCGTGCCGGGGCTCTCCTCGTCGTTCGGCTCGACGTCCGGGACGCCCGCGCAAGTCGCCGGGGCCGGGCTCGCGTCGAGCAGGACGACGTGCCCGGCGTCGGTGGGGGTCCGGTTCTTCGTGGGGAGCGGCGCGAGGGCGCCGGCGTCGGGCGGGTCGATGAGCGACTCCTCCTGCGCCGGGACCTCGGCGCAGGCGATGAGCGCGGCGGTGGAGAGAGCGGCGGCGAGGGCGAGGCGGACGTGAGGCATCGGAGGTTCTCCTTGGTGGGCGCGGGCGAGAGAGCCATCGCAACCGCCGTACCCCGCCGCGAGCGGCCTCTTTGCCGAGAAATCCCGCGTTCGCGCCGCCCGTCGCCGGCGCGGAGCCGAGGGCGCGATCGCGGCGATCGCACCAGGTTCACTCCGTGGTGCTGCAAGCGAAAGGCTGTGCGCAATCGTCCGTCCACTCGGCGCCACAGCCCGGCGACGGGTCGGGAAGCTGTGCGATACCGCCGCGCCTGGCGCGAACGGCGTCGACCTCGAACGCGATCGAGACGCGGTCGCAGGTCCCCGCGCCGAGATCGGCGGCTTCGCAGACCGCGATGCGTACGAGCTCGTAGCCCAGCCGGTCGCCGCCGTCCGCACCGCAGAGATAGAGGTCGTCGCGGTAAGGGCTGCGGATCGACGAGAGCGCCGGCAACAGCTGACGGACCGGCCAGACGCCGCTCACGATCCCACCGGTCGCCTGGAGCTGATCCTCGCGCGGCACCGGCAGCGAGATCGTGACCTGTTCGAGCTTCATCCGGATGTGTCCCGCGGGCCCGGAGTCGAAGAACTGAGCGGCGCCGAACGCGATATCCAGCTCGTCCAGCGTCACGAAGAGCCGCCCGCCGGTGACGATCCCCGTGGTGGTCACGGCCGCGGCGTTGGGGAGGCTGTAGGAGTCCTCGGTGACCGTCCACGTATCGTTGCCGTCGTTCGCCGGTGGGACCTCGGCGTCGGGTGACACGGGGGCGATGCCGTGCGAGCGAAAGATCTCCACCTTCACGCGCGGGTCTTCGGCCTTGCCGTTGTACTCCGAGAGCTGGAGCAGCAGGCGAAACCGGTTGTTCTCTCCACCATCCACGGAGTCGATGCTCGTCCGGGTGGGGTTGAACGTGGAGAGAATGACGGCTGCGTTGTTGTCGCGGCCCTCCGGATCGTCGACCGCGATCTTGCTGCAGACTGGCGTGCACGACCGCGTGCTCGGGTCGGGCGTCGTACAGACGTGATCGATGTCGAAGCCTGCATCCGGGTGCCTCGAGACCGTCAGCTTGAGCGCGTAGACCGCCGTCGCGACGCTGACGGGATCGTCGGGACCGCTTGCGGTCGTGGGCGGGTAAGCGTGCTGGCAAGGCGCGGGCTGTCCGTCGGTCGCCGAGTCCTGTGGAGCGGAGTCCGGTGAGGAGGCAAGCTCGCGATCGTCGATGCCGGCGATGAGCTGGCAGGCGCCGGCGGCGAAGGCGCAGGCGAAGAGCGCGAGCGCGAGGCGCCTCAAAACGTGCCCCATGCAGTCGCGGCGGCTGCGGCAGGCTTCTCGAGGAGGAGCATCACGACACCGGCGCCCGCGACCGCGACGCCGAGGCCGATGAAGACGTTCGCGGCCCAGGCCTCGGCCTGCGCGCGGTCGTTGAGATCGACGCCGCGCTGCGTGCAACGCTCGTTCGGGCAGTGATCGTCGCTCGCGCTTCGCTCGAGGATGGCCGCGATGCCGAAGGGAATGCCGACCGCGGCGCTGGCGGCGCCGATGCCGAGGAGCGTCCAGCCCATGTTCGAGCTCGCGCGTGGCCTCGGCGGCGCGGCCGGCAGCGGCGGCGCGATCACGATCGGCCCGGTCGTCGCTGCTGGCTCTGCCGGGACGGCGTCGAGCGCCGGCGCGTCGATCTCGAGCGCGTGGCCCTCGGTCGCGTCGATCGGGCGCGTCGTCGGGAGTCGGCCCGCGCCCGAGAACGCCAGACGGTGGCGCCCGGGATCGATCGCGACCTCCTTGCCGGCCTCGAAGGGCTCGTCGTCGAGCTCCACCTTGTCGACGCCGGTCTTCGCATCGACGCGCACCATGAGGCGCGGGAGCCTCGTCGACAGCTCCACGATGTGCGATCGCGCGAGCGACTCTTGCGCCGCCTTCTGCGCGCGCTGAGCCCTGTCCGAGAGGTCGAGCCACTCGCGGAGCGCGAGGGCGCGCTTGCCCTCCTTCTCGTGGCACGCGGCGAGGTTCTGTAGCGTGCCCATCGCGGGATCGAGCCCGTAGCTCTCCGCGAACCTCTTGCACGCCTCCGGGTATTTCCCGGCGTCGTAGAGGCTCAACGCCTCCTGGAATGCGCGGTCCGCGTCATCGGCGCGGCTGACGCCGGCGACGAGCAGCGACGCCACGAGCACGCTCCCCGCCAGCGTGCGCTTCATTCCTTGCGCGTCCTCGTGATCGCGTCCGTGGCTCCCGCGTCGGGCTTCGCGCTCGCGACCGGCGCTCGAGCCACGGGGCGCGGAGCGATGGTGACCGATGCGGGCGGCGCGCTCGATGTCGCGAGCTCCGGCTGGGCGGCTGGCGCCGGCGGCGCTTGCAGCGGCTCCGCAGCCGGCGTCGTCATGGTCGGCGTCGCCGCCGGCGCCGGCACGGGCGGCTGCGGTCGGATCACGAAGACGAAGGCGGTCGCCGCCAGCACACCCGTGACGATCGTCCCCACCACGCCTCCGAGCACGACGCTCCGTCGCGTCGAAATCGCGGGCGCCTCCTTCATCGTGCGAACGACGGCCTCTTCCGGCTCTCTCGGCTCCTTGGGCTCCTTGGGCTCCTTCGGCCCCGTCGCGAGCGTGGTCGCAGCGTCGTCGCTCATCGCTTCGATGCGCTCGACCAGCGCTGCGCTCGACGGTGGCGCGAATGGCCTCAGCGCTCGGGCCAGCTCGAGCGCCGTCGGATAGCGCTTGCCCGGCTCCTTCTCGAGGCACCGCATGACCACCGCCTGGAGCTCCGGAGAGACCTTGTCGTCGAGCGGCTCCGGCTCACCCTCGAGCACGGCGACGATGACCTGCCCCGAGCTCGCGCCGCGGAACGGGCGCTTGCCCTGGAGCAGCTCGTAGAGCACGACACCGAGGGACCAGATGTCCGTGCGCGCGTCCACGAGCTTCGTGCTGCGCGCCTGCTCCGGCGACATGTACGCCGGCGAGCCGAGCAGCGCGTCGGTCGTCGTCTCGCTGCCGCCGTCGCTGACCTTGGAGATGCCGAAGTCGAGCACCTTGATGATGCGCGAGCGATCGCGGCGGTCCGCACGGAAGAGGTTCCCGGGCTTGAGATCGCGATGGATGATGCCGTGCAGGTGCGCCGCGGCGATGCCCGTGAGGGCCTGCAGGACGTAGTCCACCGCCTGGCTCGGCGGGAGGGGACCGCCCTGCTTCAGGAGGCGTCCGAGGTCGACGCCCTCGAGATGCTCCATCACGATGTACGGCTGACCGCTCGGGAGCGTCGAGACGTCGAGGACTCGGACCACGTGCTCGTGATCGATCTTCGCGCTCGCCTTGGCCTCGTTGATGAAGCGGCGGCGGTGGTCGGGATCGGCGGCGATGTCGTCCTGGAGCAGCTTGATGGCGACCGTCTGCTCGAGCACGGGATGCCGCGCCGCGAAGACGACGCCCATTCCTCCGCGCCCGAGCAAGCGTTCGACGACGTATCGTTCGGCGAACGTCTCTCCGGGCTCGGGAGCGATGATGGCTGCACCCACGTGGACCGAAGAACATCCTACAATCGGAGCCCCCCGCGCGCATGGCCAACGAGACGCAGACGCTCACGCATCCGAGCCGCTTCGCCGGACGCCGCGAAGACGTTCGCTTCAGCCTCGTCGTCACGGATGGTCCCGGCGCGCGTACGAGCTTCCTGCTCGGCGAAGAGGCGACCCCGCGCGTGCTCGTCGGCCAGAGCGCCTCGTGCGCCATTCGCCTCTCCGATCCCGCCGTCTCGCGTCGCCACGCCGCCATCGACATCGCGGGCAATCACCTCGTGGTGACGGATCTCGCCTCGCGGAACGGGGTCTTCGTGAACGGCGTGGCGGTGGAGGTGGCGCGGCTTCGCGGTCACGAGGTCGTGCGCGTCGGCGACACGAAGCTGCGCGTGCTCGTCGAGGCCGGCGCGGACGATGCGGCGCCGGCGTCGTCGCGCTATCTCCTCGACCACTTCGGCCTCGTGTGGGGGGCCTCCGTCGAGATGCGCCGTCTCTTCGCCGTCGCCTCGCGCCTCGCGTCCACCGACGTCCCGATCCTGCTCGAAGGCGAGGCGGGCACGGGCAAGGACCTCCTCGCGGAGTCGATCCACGACGCCTCGACGCGCGCGGCCGGCCCCTTCGTGGTGCTCGACTGCGCGGACGCGAGCGCGGCGGACCTCGCGTCCGCGCTGTTCGGCACCGGCGGCGCGGCGCTCGGGCTCCTCGAGCAAGCGGACAGCGGAACGCTCCTCGTCGACGATGTCTCCCGCCTCGATCTCCAGGCGCAGGCGCGCTTGCTCCGCGTGCTCGACCGCGCGGAGATCGGCCGCGCCGGCACGAGCTCGGTCCCCGTCGATGCACGCATCATCGTGGCGACGCGCAAGAACCTCGATCGCGCGGTCGAGGACGGCACGTTCCGCGACGACCTCCTGCTCCGCCTCGCGCCGGGTCGCCTCGAGCTCCCGCCGCTCCGCCGCCGCGACGGTGACGCGACGCTCCTCGTGGAGCGCCTCTGGGCGCGGCTCGGCGGCGACCCCGCGGCGGTTCCCTACGAGCTCGCCGAGCTCGACTGGCCCGGCAACGTGCGCGAGCTCGAGGCGGCGGTCGTGCGACGGCGGATCGATCCGACGGCCAGCGTCACGCCCGCCGCGAGCGCCGATCTCATCGACGCCGTGCTCGCCGAGGACCTCCCGCTGCCGCTCGCGCGCGAGAAGGTCGTGCACGAGCTCGAGCGTCGCTACCTCGAGCGCGTCCTCGCGAAGACGGGCGGCAACGTGGTCCGCGCGGCCGAGGCGTCGGGCGTCGCGCGCCGCTACTTCCAGCTCCTCCGCGCGAAGCTCCTGCCGAAGACGAGGTAGCTCGTGCTCGGCGAGCTCACTCGAAGCCGCGCGGCTCGAGCCCGCGCAGGTAGGCGATGAGGCCGCGGCGCTCCTCGTCCGTGAGCTCCCACTGGTGCTTCCTCGCCGTGTCCGAGCAGTCCGTGCAGCCCGTGTCGATCGTCGCGCGCGAGGGCTTCACGCCCATCGTCATGATGCGACCGACGTCGGCGTCGGGCACCGAGGCGAGGGCGGCGGGGGAGTTGTCGATGGCCTTGCCGTTCACGTGGCACGACTTGCACGCCGGATCGCCGTTCGCGCCGGCGCTCTCGTAGCGCGCGCGCCCCGCCTCCCAGCGCGCGGGATCGTACGTCGCGACGCTGATGCTGGCGGCGGCGGTCTGCGTCCCCGCCTTCGCCGTGAGCTTCAGCGTGCCCGCCTTCTTTGGCTCGACCAAGAAGTAGACGCCGCTGTCGGCGACCGGGTCGACCCCCTTCAGCTTCACACGCGTGACGACCGCGCTCCCGGCCTCGTCGGGCGCCAGCGTGACCGTGTCCTCGCCGCCCTTCGCGAAGCCATACACCGCGATCGGCACCTTGAACGCGTGCGCTCCGTCGAAGCCCGAATATTCGCGCGAGGGCGAAAGGTGCAGCCTGGAGAGGCCGGACGTAGGAGGAGGCGTCGTCGCGGCCGTGCTCTGCTCGACGCTGGCGTCGTTGCCGTCCTCCGACGCGTTCTGATCATCTCCTTCACCCTGGTCGGCGACCGCGGTCGAAGAAGCGGAGCAGGCAGCCAGGAAAACGCACGCAATGAGGGTTTCAGCACGCATCGCACATCGGTATCGCAACCCGTGTGCCGCGCGAATTGCGCAAAAATCCCGGGGAAATTGCATGTTTATGCCTGCAGCGAAATCAGTTTTGGAGGCACGCGCTTCGCTCTCGTTCCTCCCCGATGATGAAACGCGCTGCCCTCGCTTCGGTCGCTCTGGCTGTCCTCGGTATGGCTGGTTGCAGCAAGGAAGAAGAGAGCGCTCCGAAGCTCGGCGTCGTCGAGGTCACGTCGACGGAACTTTCCGCCCGCACCATCGATTATCTGCAAGAGCACCGCGCGGAGCTGAAGATGCGCGCGCCCAGGCAAGAGCTCGTCAGCGTCCGCATGCTGAAGGACGACCTCGCGATGACCCACGTGCGCATGCGCCAGGTCGAGCGCGGCGTCCGCGTCATCGGCGGCAACGCCACCGTGCACTACGACGCGGCCGGCGGCATCAGCGCCGTGCGCCAGCAGTACGTGCCCGATCTCGATCGCCTCGACGTCGTCCCCACGATCGACGCGGCGAAGGCGAAGACCCTCATCACCGAGAGCGGCGGCGGCGAGGTCATCACCGAGCCCGAGCTCGTCATCTTCGCGTTCGACCACCACGCTCCGACCCTCTCCTGGGAGATGAGCGTCCGCACGTCGCCGAGCAAGTCCTGGCTCGTCACGATGGACGCGCATACCGGAGAGATCATCGACCGCATCACGCAGCAGCACTCGCTCAAGGGCACGGGCGTGGGCGTCCTCGGCAAGACGCGCGACATCGAGTACACGCAGACGAACGGGCAATTCCAGCTCGTCGATGCCACCCGCGCGTTCACGCTCACCACCCTCGACGCGAAGCAGAACGCGGACGCGCGACGCGGCACCGTGCTTCTCGGCGCGAGCGCCAACTCCTGGGACACCACCTCGCGCCTCGGGAAGGGCTCGGGCGTCGACGCGCAGGCAAACATCGCCCTCGTCGTCGACTATTACTCCAAGAAGTTCGGCCGCAAGAGCTGGGACGACAAGAACGGCGCGGTGCCGATGGTCGTGCACGTCGGCGACGATCAGGACGGGCAGCCCGGCCTCGACAATGCGTACTTCGATCAGATCAACAAGCTGATGGCGTTCGGCGACGGCCGCGAGATCCTGAAGCCCACCGCCGGATTCCTCGACATCACCGCGCACGAGTTCACGCACGCGGTCACGTTCTTCTCCTCGAATCTCCGCTACGAGAACCAGTCGGGCGCGCTCAACGAGTCCGTGTCGGACATCTTCGCCGCGTTCATCGAGCACTCCGCGGCGCCGAACGACAAGAACAACTGGGCCATGGGCGAGGGCAGCATGCTCGACCCGAGCACGCCGATCATGCGCGACATGATCAACCCGGAGAAGGGCGCGACGCCCCAGCCCGGCCACATGTCCGAGTTCGAGCGCACCACCGCCGATGCGGGCGGCGTGCACATCAACAGCGGTATCCCGAACAAGGCCGCGCAGCTCATGACCATCGGCGGCAATAGCTCCGTGTCGAAGGTCACCGTTCCGCGCGGCATCGGCTGGGAGAACGCGGAGAAGGTCTGGTATCGCGCCAATACCGTCTATCTCACGGAGACGTCGGACTTCGGCGCCGCCGCCCAGGCCACGCTCTCCGCGGCCAAGGATCTCCAGCTCGATCAGGACGACCAGAACGTCATCGATTGCGCGTGGAAGGCGGTCGGCGTCCTCCAGGGCGAGTGCGCGAAGATCAGCCCGAAGTCGACCACGCCTGCCCCGAACGGCGGCGTGGACGCGCCGAGCACGGAGACGCCGGGCGACACCACCACCACCGGCGACCGCTCCGGCGACGACGAGGACTCCGCCACGACCGGCGACGACGACGAGCCGGCGAAGAAGAAGAAGAAGACCACCAAGAAGAAGTCCACGGGCAACGCCACGGCGGAAGAGGCGCAGGGCTGCTCCACCGTCACGCCGGGCGCGGACGGCGGCGCGTGGACCTGGCTCCTCGCCGCCGGCGCGGTCGTCGTCGCCCGCCGCCGCCGCCGCTCGATGTAATGGCCGCGCTACGATCTGGATCGTCGAACGCGCACGCCGGGCCGGATCCTGCGGGAATTCGCGGGGAGCGGCAGGGCACGGAGGTTGAAGTGGAGGCCGCTCATGCGCGCCCTCGCTCTCCTCGCTCTCCCGCTCCTCGTCGCCTGTAGCGGACCCGGCTCCGACGACGAGCCGGCGCCGCTGGTCCCCGCCGCCGACCCCGCGCACGCGCCGTCGCCCGAGCCGTCGAAGTCGTCCAACAAGGCGGACCCCACGAGCCATGCCGAGGAGACGACCGCGCCCGGCGCGCCGGGCACGTCCGCGGTCGTGTTGAAGCGCGACCTCCACGACGTCAGCCCCGAGGCGATCTGCGCCGCCCGCGCGAACAAGGCCGCGCTCGGGACGTTCGCGGCGGACGAGGCGTTCGGCATCTCCTCGCCGCTCGACCTCGCGGCCGAGGTCTCGGTCGCCAAGAACCTCAAGGGCGAGGTCTTCAACGACCTGACGCTGACGTTCACGTACGCCGACGTGATGAAGGACGGAGCGCGCTACGTCCCCGTCGGCCTCTGGGACATCTCGGTGAAGAACGCGAAGGACGGCGTCGACCAGATCGTCCCTGGCGACGCGATCGACGTCTTCGTGGTCCCGATGGGCAAGGGAGACACGCTCTGCACGACCGGCCCGGGAGGCGGCGCGTTTCAGTTCAACGGCAAGCCCGATACCGGCAAGCTCGTCATCATGGAGCGCACGCGGACGTCGATCGAGGGCACGCTCGAGCGCACGATGCCGGACGGCACGACGGCGAAGCTCGCCTTCCGTGCGCCGGTCGTGGACCGCAGCGCGGACGCGACGAGCAAGCTCGACACGACCTGCTGCATGACGCGCTGATCCGGGCCGCAGACCGGATCGCGATCTCGCTCAGGCTTCGCGGCGGACGTACTCGAAGTCGACGGCGCGGCCCTTGATGCCCTGCTTGGGAGCAGAGATCCAGTTGGCCATCTGCGTCGGCTCGAAGACGGGCTTCTGCATGAGCGACTGGACGTACTCCTTGTCCTCGTCGGACGGGAGCCATTCGCCCTTCCTCGCCTCGAACGCGTCTTGCGAGATCGGGTTACCCGCGGGGTCGAAGCCGATACCCGAATAGATGCCGATGTGGCGGTGGAAGCGGCGGCTCGGGAGCTTCAACTCGAAGGGGATCCCGTGGCTCGCGATGGCGCGATTCCACTTGTCGACGCCGCGCTGGCAGTCCTCGACGTACGCGTCGCGGAGGACCTCGTTCATCGCATTACGCATCGCGACGTCTTCCTTGACGACCTTGCCGTCCTTCACGACGTCCATCGTGTAATGCCCCTCGAGGGCCTTGTGGTCCTCGAACTGCTCCTCCTTCGCGCGGCCCTTGATGCCGGTGGCGAAGTACGTGGCGGCATTGGAGCTGATCTCGCCGCCGAAGAGGTCGAGCGAGAGCGAGTACCAGAGGTTCAGGTACTTCTGCATCGTGGGGAGGTCGATGAGGCCGGCGGCGCGGACCTGATCGATCGACTCGAGCTTCTTCTCCGCCATCTGCTGCGCGGTGCGCTCGACGACGCGGAGCACCCCCGTCTCCCCGACGAACATGTGGTGCGCCTCTTCCGTGAGCATGAAGCGCGTCGTGCGTGAGAGCGGATCGAACGCCGACTCCGCGAGGGAGAGCAGCTGGAACTTGCCGTCACGGTCGGTGAAGAACGTGAACATGAAGAACGAGAGCCAGTCCGTGCAGGGCTCGTTGAACGCGCCGAGGATGCGCGGCTTGTCGGGATCGCCCGAGCGGCGCTGGAGGAGCGCCTCCGCCTCCTCGCGGCCGTCGCGGCCGAAATAGGTGTGGAGGAGATAGACCATCGCCCAGAGGTGACGGCCCTCTTCCACGTTCACCTGGAACAGGTTGCGGAGGTCGTAGACGCTCGGACACGAGTGGCCGAGCATGCGCTGCTGCTCGACCGAGGCCGGCTCGGTGTCGCCCTGGGTGACGATGATGCGGCGAAGCGCATTGCGGTGCTCGCCCGGCACCTCCTGCCAGACGTCCTCGCCCATGTGATCGCCGTGGCCGATCTTGCGATCCTTCACGCGGTCGGCGAGGAAGATGCCCCAGCGATAGTCGGGCATCTTCACGTAGTCGAAATGCGCCCAGCCCTCCGAGGTGACGCTCACCGCGGTGCGAAGGAAGATATCGTCCTTCTGGAAGCCGAACGGGCCCATGTCGTTCCACCACGACAGGAAGTTCGGCTGCCACGCCTCGAGGGCGCGCTGGAGGCGCTTGTCCGACGAGAGGTCGACGTTGTTCGGGATCTTGGTGTCATTGACAACGTTCGACATGATCAGGTCCTCGCGAAGTTGAACTCGGGCCGCTCGGGCTTGCCGTAAAGGGTGAGTGCGCCGCGCTCGCCGACGGCGTTGGGGCGCTGGAAGATCCAGTTTTGCCACGCGGAGAGACGGCCGAAGATCTTCGTCTCCATCGTCTCGGGGCCGGCGAAGCGAAGCGACGCCTCCATGCCCGTCATCGCGTCCGGCGACATCGCCGCTCGCTCCTCGAAGGCAATTCGAATCTCGTCGTCCCAGTCCAGATCATCGGGCGCGAACGTGACGAGCCCGAGCTTGTTCGCGGCCGCCGTATCCATCTTTCCAGCCTCGAGGACGCGTCCGATGCGCGACGGATCCGCGAGGAAGCGCGTCTGCAGGCGGGAGAGTCCGTTCGACATGGGGAAGAGGCCGCCGTTCAACGCCGAGGCCTGCATCGATACTTCGTTGTCTGGATCGTCCTTCATGTACGTGCGGTCGGACGCGAGCGCGAGCTCCAGCATCGAGCCGACGAAGCACGAGCCCGGCACGATGAGCGCGAAGAAGCTCTTCGCCGTGAGGTCCATGCGCTTGAGGACGCGCTTCATGAGGAGCGTGGCCTCGCGCACGAGGCCGTCGTTCTGGTTCCTGGCGAGATATTCGTCGACCGCGAGGACGTTCGCGGGATCGCCCGTCGTCTCGACCGAGACCACGCCGATCTGGGGGTGGTTGAAGCGAAGGTCGAGGAGCGCGTCGTCGAGCTCGCGCCATGCGCGGATCGCCCAGTGGTTCGCGCCTTCCTTCGCGAGGTCCGTCGATGCGGTCTTCGGGGCCGCCATCGTCAGCGTGGCCTTGCGCGTCTTCGGGTTCAGCGTGAGGGTCACGTACTCGTATTCGACCTTGTCGTGCGATCGTCGCGGATCGAGGGCGGGGAGCACGACCGCAGCGAAGTCCTTGCGCTTCGACTTCGCGACGAGGCCGTCGAGGTGCTTCTTCGTCACCTCCTCGAGCTTCGCCTTCGGGGGCGCCTCGTCGACGAGGCCCCACTCCACGGAGCGCTTGCCGCGCACGCCTTCGGCGATCGTCGAGAACGCGTCCGCGAGGTCGCGGCGTATCTTGCGCTTGTCGACGAGGCGAGTGAGGCCGCCCGTGCCGGGGAGGACGGCGAGGAGCGGCGCCTCCGGGAAGCTGACCGCGCTCGAGCCGTCGTCCACGAGGACGATCTCGTCACACGCGATCGCGAGCTCGTAGCCGCCGCCCGAGGCGGTGCCGTTCAGGGCGCACAGCGAGGGGATCCCGCTCTCGGCGCTCATGTCCTCCAGGTAGAGGCGCGTCTCGTTCGTGAACTTGCAGAAGTTCACCTTGAAGCCGTGCGTCGAGCTGCCGAGCATGTAGATGTTCGCGCCCGAGCAGAAGATGCGGTCCTTCGCGCTCGTGACGAGCACCGCCTTCACCTCGGGGTGCTCGAAGCGAATCCGCTGGAACGCGTCGGCGAGCTCCACGTCGACCCCGAGGTCGTACGAGTTGAGCTTGAGCGGATAGCCCGGGCGCATGCCGCGGTCTTCCTTCACGTCCATCGCCAGGCGGGCGACCTTGCCGCCGTATTCGGCCGGAAAATCGAGCTTCCAGTGGATGTAGCGGTCGGGGTGCGTCTCGAAGCGGACGGGCTCGTGGGAGGCGTTGTCGGCGGCGGCCATCGTCCTGATGCTCTACGACGGTGCAAACCCTGCGTCCAGTAGTATAGTGCAGGAACCGTGAGCGAGACGCAGTATACTGCAGTGGAGCGCCGCCGGCCGCTCCTCGAAGGACTGGGGGTCGCGGTGCGCGCGCTGCGGAACGAGCGGTCGCTCACGCTGAAGGCGCTCGCGTCGCAGGCGGGGGTGAGCGAACGCTTCCTCGTGCAGCTCGAGCAGGGCGAGGGGAACATCTCCGTCGCGCGCCTCGAGGACGTCGCAGAGGCGCTCGGCACCACGGGCGCGGAGCTCCTGGCGCAGGCGGGGCGCGTGACGCACCCGGCCGCCACCGCGATCGCGCTCGTCGGCCTCCGTGGGGCGGGGAAGAGCTCGATCGGCGCCGCGCTCGCGAAGAAGCTGGGCGTCCCGTTCGTCGAGCTCGACGAGGCGATCCAGCGGGAGGCGCAGATGACGCTCGCGACCATCTTCGAGATCCACGGCGAGGCGTACTACCGGGCGATGGAGCGCGACGTCCTGCGCCGGCTGCTCGATGCGGGCAAGCCGATCGTGATCGCGACGGGCGGCTCGCTCGTGACGGATCCGGAGACGTGGGGCCTCCTGCGTTCGCGCGCACGCACCGTCTGGCTGAAGGCGACGCCACGCGAGCACTGGGATCGGGTCGTCGCGCAGGGCGACGTGCGCCCGATGCGCGGGCGGCCGAAGGCGATGAACGAGCTGAAGCAGCTCCTCTCCGCGCGCACGCCGCTCTACGAGCAGGCGAACGAGACGATCGACACGTCGGGTCTCACGCCCGCGAAGATCGTGGCGCGGATCGCGGAGGCGTGATCACCTCGGAGAGCTCACTGGCAGACGCCGATGCGACGCACGAAGTCGCCCTTGCCCGTCGGGTTCGGGATCACCACCCGGACCTTGTTGCACTTCTTGCCCCGGCACTCGGCGTCGTCGTTGCACAGCCGCGTGGCCCCGGCGGCGCAGCTGCACGTCGAGCCACGGTTGTCGGGGACGAGCATCGTCTGGTCCTCGTTGCAGTCGGGGTCTGGCCCGGCGGTCGGGACCGCGTCGATGCAGCAGTCGCCCTGGGCCCCGCACTCCGTGCTCGAGAAGCACTCGAACGCCGGGGCGCTCCTCGGACAGTCCGTGCCCTTCGGGACGCAGACCTGACCTTCGCCCGGACAGCACTGCTGCTTCGGCCCGCACGTCGGGTCGGCCGCCTCGGTCACCGCGGGGCACGTGGGGGCCGGCGCATTGCCGAGCTCGCCACAATACGTGGGGTCGGGCGCGCCGTGATTGGCGCCGCCCGGGGTCGATGGGTGCTCGTCGCCCGTCACGCGCACGATCGGAGCCGTGCCGTTGCCGCCGCCGCCTCCGCCTCCGCCTTCCCCGTCCGCCGCCGCGTCCAGCCCCGCGTCCTTGGCGGCGTCGAGGTCCACGCTCTCGTCGCTCACGCAGGCGGCGATCCCGAGGATCGCGCCGGCCGCGCCGAGGGCGAGCTCTCTCCATCGAATCATCGCCGCATCCTACGCAGCTCGGCTTCAAACCGAAAGGCGCCGGTGTTATGTCCGCGCGCATGAACGAGCTCGCGAGCTTCATTTCCGGATCGTGGCAGAAGGGCAGCGGCAAGAAGTCCGAGCTCGTCAACCCCTCGACGGAGGAGGTCATCGCCACCACGTCGACGGAGGGCCTCGATTTCGCGGCCGCGCTGAGCTTCGCGCGGACCACGGGCGGCCCGAACCTCCGCGCGATGAGCTTCGTGCAACGCGGGGAGATGCTCCGCGCCATGTCGCGCGCCATCCACGCGAAGCGCGACGAGCTCATCGGCCTCGCCATCGCGAACGGCGGCAACACGCGCGGCGACGCGAAGTTCGACATCGACGGCGCGATCGGCACGCTCGCCGCCTACGCGGATCTCGCGCCCGAGCTCGGCGACGGCTTCGTCCTCGCCGACGGCGACGGCGTGCAGCTCGGACGCGGCGCGCGGCTCTTCGGCCAGCACGTGTGGCTCCCGCGCGAGGGCGTCGCGGTCCACGTGAACGCCTTCAACTTCCCGGGCTGGGGCCTCGCCGAGAAGGCGGCCACCGCGCTCCTCGCGGGCATGCCCGTCGTCTCGAAGCCGGCCACGTCGACGGCGCTCGTCGCGCATCGCATGGTCGAGATCCTCGTCGAGGCGAACGTGATGCCGGAGGGCGCGCTCTCGCTCGTGTGCGGCTCGCCCGGGAGCCTGCTCGATCATCTCGGCGCCCAGGACGTGCTCGCGTTCACGGGCTCGAGCATCACCGCGGCCACGCTCCGCCAGACGAAGAGCGTGGTCGAGCGCGCCACGCGCATCAACGTCGAGGCCGACTCGCTGAACGCGGCCATCCTCGGACCCGACGTCGAGATGGGCTCCGACGTGATGAACCTCTTCCTCGGCGACGTCGTCAAGGAGATGACGCAGAAGACGGGGCAGAAGTGCACCGCCATCCGACGCGTGTATGTTGCAAAGGATCGCGTCGCGGACGTGCTCGAGGCCCTGCGCGAGCGCCTCGCCGGCTTCAAGGTCGGCAACCCCGCCGACGAGGCGATCACGATGGGCCCCGTCTCGACGAAGCAGCAGCACGCCGACGTGCAGTCGGGCGTGAAGAAGCTCGAGGCTTGCGCGAAGCTCGTGTTCGGCAAGACGAGCGGCGTCCACGACCGCGGCTTCTTCGTCACGCCGATCCTCCTCCACGGTGAGTCGCCGAAGGCGGGCGATGCGGTGCACGAGCACGAGGTCTTCGGCCCGGTCGCGACGGTGATGCCGTTCGCGGAGTCGGCGGAGGTGAACGCGCTCGTGGCGGCCGGCGGCGGCGGCCTCGTCACCAGCGTCTACTCGGACGACAAGGACTTCATCCGCAAGACGGTGCTCGGCATCGCGCCGTACCACGGACGTCTCGTGCTCGGTTCGGCCAAGATCGCGGGGCAGTCGCTGCCGCCGGGCATGGCGCTCCCGCAGCTCGTCCACGGCGGACCCGGTCGCGCCGGCGGCGGCGAGGAGCTCGGCGCGCGGCGCGGGATGCAGCTCTACATGCAGCGGACCGCCCTCCAGGGCGACCGCGCGATCCTCGAGGCGCTCTCCGGCAAGAAGTCGGCGACGCCGAGCGCCCAGGTCTAGCGCAGCACGAGCCACGCGAGACCGAGCAGCACCGGGAAGCCGATGAAGCACGAGAGGCCGAACGCGAGCAGCAGGCCGAAGAGCGAGGCGACCATCGCCTGGCCCGTCGTGATCTTCTGCGTCTCGCGGACGATCGTGAGCCAGTAATAGGAGCCGAAGCCGACGACGAGCACGAAGGAGAGGAGCCCGAGGAACACGTCGCCCGTCACGGAGAGCAGGCCGAAGAGCTGGATCCAGCTCGCGTACGCGAACATCCGGAGCAGATGCCGGTACGAGGTCTTCATCGCGCCGGCCATCTTCAGGCCGACCCACGTGAACGTCACCGTGCCGAGCAGGTTCACCACGTACGAGAGCGGCGTGAAGAGGAGCGCGCCGATCGCGCCCCAGGTCGTGATCCGCTCGATGAGCTCCGGCCCCTCCGGATAGAGCTCCCGGAGCTTCGGGTAGAGCGGCGCCATCGTCTCGTGGAGCTCGCTCGAGAGCGCGTGATGCGCGAACGTGACGAGCGCGACGAGCGCATCGAACACGAGCCCGTACGCGAGCGCGCCCCAGACCGACTCCTCGCGCGGGACGAGGGCGTAGAAGCGACGCGGCTCGCGGACCGAGAGCAGGAGCGTCTCCCAGAAGGCGCGCGCCGGTCCGAGCTTCCCGCGGTGTTCCCACGGGATCATGTCGGGCGGCGCTTCCACTACTCGCTCTCGAGGGCGCGGAGCTTCGCGATGCATGCGTTTGCGACCTCGAGCATCTCGTCGTCCGGGGTGCCCGTCCCGATGCGATCGACGAGGAGCAGCGGCGCGAAGAGGACGCGCATGGGGAGGCTCGGTCCGAGCTTCGTCAGGACGATCTGGATCTCGTTCGCAGCACTGAAGGCAAGGAGCGTCAGGCCCACGCGGACGAACAGCGTCATCCATCCGCCGAGCGAGAGGCGCGGCAGGAGCTCGCCGGCGGCGACCGCGACCATCGCGAGCGAGAGGACGACCGCGATCGTCGAGCTGTGCCAGTGCCAGCCGGGCTGATCGCGGAGCTCCGGCCGCGGCGAGCGGAGCTGCCAGAGCGCCTTCTTGAAGGCCCCGGCATACTGGAACACGCGGCTCATGCCCTTCACCCGCTGGATGAGCCGCAAGTAGAGGAGGAAGACGGCGAGCTGGATCGCGAGGACGGCGACCTGGAACGTCCACGAGGCGGTCGCGACGGACGGGGCGGCGAAGTGGAGCGCGAGCTGCGGGAGGCCATGCGCCCACGCGAGCATCATGAAGATGGCGAACGGGCTCCGCCATCCGTTGCGGGGGAGGACCTCCGGCGGCGGTCCCGGCGCGGTGGCCGACCACTGCAGCTCGCCGGGAGCCTCCACGAAGTGGACGAAGAGGCCGCGCAGGAAGGGGACGGCGCGGACGGCCGCGAACCGCGCTGGTGCGGTGCCGACGAAGATCCCTTGCTCACGACGGACGGCCGCCACGCGCCACCTTCGTGTCGCGACCGCGATCCCCTCGATCAGCGCGCTCGCTCGCGTCAGCTCCATCAGGGACGCCCTATAGCCGTGGGATGGCCGGGGGATAACGAGGAGCGCGGCGGTCTTGCCTACATGTCCCTACATTCCGAACGTTTCCCTCGTAAATTCCGGCCGGTAAGCTCGGAGCGTGACCGCCGCCGCCTCCGTTCGACCCGGGATGGCCTCGCCGAAGGGCGAGATCCTCCGTTCGACGGTGCGTGCGCTCCTCGTGCCGCGCCGCGCGATCCCCATCGCGCTCGTCGTCGTCCCGATGACGATCATCCAGGACGCCTACTCGCGCGATCCCGGCGCGGTCCCGATCGCGCTCCTCTTGTGCGGGAGCTTTCTTCTCGTGGCGCCCATGTCGTGGCGCGCCCTCTTCCCGTTGGACAAACCGATCGCCGCCGGCGCGCTGCCGCGGGTCGTCCTCTACGCCGCCATCGGCGCGGCGGTCGTGCTCGGCGTGGGCTGGGTCGTCCCGCGCGTGCTCGGCCTCGGCCCGACGTTCATGACGACGTCCCCATCACTCGCGGTGTGCCTCGCGCTTTTCTGGGTCGGAGGCTGGGGGCTCGCGCGCGACATCGATCTCGAGACCCACCTCCGCCGCGCGCGCGCCCGCGCCGAAGCGCTCGCACGCGAGGCCGATCACGCGCAGCTCCTCGCGCTGAAGAGCCACCTCGATCCGCACTTCCTCTTCAACACGCTCAACGCGATCGCGGAGTGGTGTCGCTCCGACGGCCTCGTCGCAGAGCGCGCCATCCTCCAGCTCTCGTCGATGCTCCGCACGATGATGACGGGCATCGGCACGACGACGTGGCCGCTCGCGCGCGAGATCGAGCTCGTCGACGCCCTCTTCGCGCTCCACGCGATCCGCGACCCCACCCTGTTCACGGTGGAGCGTGACGTCGACGACGCGCTCGCCGCGGTCGAGGTGCCGCCGATGGTGCTCCTGCCGCTCGTCGAGAACGCGATGAAGCACGGCCCGCTCCAGCGTCACAAAGGCGTCGTACGATTCGTCGTGAAGGGCGGCGAGGACGGCACGATCCGGGTCGAGATCGCCAACCCAGGCGCCTACAAGGGGCCGCGTCCCGGGGGCAGCGGGCTCCCCATCGTCGAGAAGCGCCTCGCGCTCGCTTATGGCAAGAGCGCGCGCTTCTCGATCGAGGCCGATGGCGCGGCGCGCGACCGGACGCGAACGGTCGTCACCCTTCCGCGAACGGTCGATCTCTCGACCCCGAGCGTGCGGCCTCCCGCGCTATAGTGACGCGCGCATGGCCTCCATTCCGCTCCGCGTCCTCATCTGCGACGACGAGCTCATGGCTCGGAAGCGCGTGCTGCGCCTGCTCGGCGAGCTCGAAGGGATCGAAGCGACGATCGAGTGCGAGAGCGGCGAGCAGGTGCTCGAGCGGCTCGGGCAGGAAGAGGTCGACATCGCGATCCTCGACGTGAACATGCCCGGCCTCTCGGGCATCGAGACCGTGATGCAGATGCCCGAGGACCGGCCGTACATCGTCTTCCTCACCGCGCATCCCGAGCACGCCGTGAAGGCGTTCGAGATCGGCGCCGTCGACTACGTGATGAAGCCCGTCGACGACGCGCGGCTGTCGAAGGCCATCGAGCGCGCCCGGACGTTCCTCGACCACGGGCCGAAGGCCGAGGCGGGGGCCGAGCCGAAGCTGGCCAAGCTGGCCATCGCCACCCACGACGGTGCGGCACTGGTGAGCCCCGCCGAGATCACGCATGCGACCTTCGACGGCACCCTGGTCACCGTCCACACCTCGAGCCGGACGATCTTGACCGACGATACTCTTCAGGATCTCGAGGCCAAGCTGGGGCGGGCGGGGTCCTTCGAGCGCGTCCACCGGCGGGCCATCCTGAACCTCGACCACGTAGAACGGCTGGAATCGGTGGACTCCGGGGGGTATGTGGCCTGTCTGACCCCGATAAATGGGCAGCCCACGAAGCGGGTGGACGTGTCACGACAAAGTGCGCGAAAGCTGCGGAGACGCCTCGGTTTGCGGTAGTCTAGAGCCTGAGACCTTAGGATGGCGGACGCGCAGCGCGGGGATGACTTCCCCGAAGAGGACGACGATGGTGGGGGCGAGTCGACGGTGTCGATGGCGTCGCCGACGCTCGACCCCGCGATGCCGCTCCCGATTTCGGTGCCCCCGCCGCCCATGCCGGCCACGGGTCAGCCGGCGGGCGTGCCGAGTCTCTCGGTGCCCACCGCGCCCACGCCTTTCACGCCACAACCACTCCCCGCGTCGGGTCAGGGACCGGTGGGGCACAAGCCTCCGTCGTTCGGGCAGCCGGCCGGCGGCGCACCGCCAGCGGCCAACGCCGCGAAACCGCAGCGCGAGCCGGTCATGAGCGGGCAAGCCACTGGCGCGGCCGGCGTGCCCGCGGGCATGAAGCGCCCGCAGACCGTCATCGGCCTCGCGCCTCCCCCCGTCGGCGCGCCGCGCCCGGGACAGGCGGGCGCGCGTGGCGTTCCGCTTCCCTCGGGCAAGGCTCCGCAGCCCGCGGCTCCCCGTCCAGCGGCGGGGGCTCCGGCCGCCGCGGCCGCTCCCGCCAGCGAGAAGCATCCGCCGAGCTCGGGGCGCGGGGTGAAGCCGCCCTCCTCGCCGAAGGCGATCGGCAGCTCGCCCAAGAACAACGACGCCGACGCGACCGACGAGCAGCTCGCGCTCCCGGACAACCCGCGCGATTCGATCCCCGACTCGCAAAAAGAGGACATGGCCACGATGGCCAAGTCGCCCGAGGAGTCGCTCGCGCTCTTCGGTCTCGACTCCGGCCTCACGGATGCCGCGCGCGCCGCGGTCGTGCCGAAGCCAGGTCCCGCCGCTGGCACGCCACCGGCGAATCGCTCGCCGCTCGCGAGCACCAACCTCGCGCAGTCGAGCAAGCCGCTCGCTCCGATCTCGCGGCCTGGCGGTGGTCCGCCGCCGCTTCCGCCCTCGTCGCAGCCGCAGGTCCAGGTCGCCGTGCCGGCGACGCCGGAGAACGCGCTGCCGGTGCTGCACGATCGCTCCGAGGAAGAAGAGTCGACGCGCGCCGTCTCCCGTGAGGAGATGCTGCGCGGACACGACGCCGTCATCATCGGCGAGGACTCGGAAGGCGCTCAGGGCGAAGACGCGACCCTCGCGCTCGCGCCGGGCTTCAACGAAGCGAACCTGAAGAACTTCGCCGCCCTCGCCGAGACGGTCACGAAGGAGCAGGCGAGCCAGGGGTTGATGCCGGCCGCGGCTCCTCCGCAGGCGCCGTTCGATCAGGGCCAGCACGCGCCGCAGCCGCCGCCGCAGGGGTATCCGCAGCAGGCGCCCCAGCAGGGATGGCAGCCGCAGCCACAAGCGGGCTGGCAGGATCCGAACGCGCCGCAGGGCTGGCAGGATCCGAACGCGTACCAGCACCAAGGCGCGCCGCAGGGGCACCAGAGCTACCCCGGCATGTCGGTCGGTCCCGTGTCGGGCCCGCATCTGCCCGCGCAGAGCTGGACGCCCAACGCGCCTCCCTCGCAGCCGCACTTCCCGGGCGCCGCGCAGATGCCGCAGTCGCAGCCGCAGCTCCAGGTCCCGCAGAGCGGGCACATGATGGCCCAGGGACAGCAGGGAGCGCCCATTCCTTACCCGGGACAGCCGAACTTCCACCAGCCGCCGACCGGGCTGGGCGACTGGAACGCAAATGCCCAGCCGACCGCGAAGAAGCCGTTCAAGCTGTCGGGGCAGATCCTTCTTCTCGCGGCGGTCGGCGCGGTCTGCCTCGCCATCTTCATTACTGGCATCGTTCTCTTCGCCACGACCAAGTTCTGAGGCGCCGGCATGGACCGGCGCCTGCTCGCCTGAGGTGAGTCACTGAAGCAGACGCTCCAAGAGTCGCGCTGGGTCGGTCGCGTCCTTCGGGACAAGTGGCGAATCGATCGCAAGATCGCGCGCGGTGGCATGGGCACCGTGTTCGCGGCGACGCACAAGAACAACGGGAGCCGCGCCGCGATCAAGGTGCTGCACCCCGAGTTCGCGCGCGACGCCGACACGAAGAGCCGTTTCATCCAGGAGGGCTACGCCGCCAACCAGGTCGGACACTCGGGGGTCGTCCGCATCCTCGACGACGACACGACCGAAGAGGGGATGCCCTACATCGTCATGGAGCTGCTCGAAGGCGAGCTCCTCGAGCAGCGTCGCATCAGCATGGGCGGCAAGCTCCCGGTCGAGGAGGTCTACGAGGTCGCCGAGCAGCTCCTCGAGGTGATGGTCGCCGCGCACGGCAAGGGCATCGTTCATCGCGACATCAAGCCGGACAACATCTTCGTCACGAACGACGGCTACCTGAAGGTGCTCGACTTCGGCTTCGCGCGGATGCGCGACGGCATGCGCAAGGAGCAGACCGCGACCGGCTTCCTCCTCGGCACGCCCGGCTTCATGTCGCCCGAGCAGGCGGCGGGCACGAGCGGCAAGATCGACGCGCGCACGGACATCTGGGCGATCGGCGCGACGCTCTTCGTCCTCCTGACGGGGCAGCCCGTGCACGAGGGCGAGACGGCGGCGGAGATGCTCGTCGCGGCCGCCAACTTCGCGGTGCGTCCGATCGGCGACCTCGAGCCGGGCTTGCCGGTGAAGTTTCGTCAGCTCGTCGACAAGGCGCTCGCGTTCGATCGCAACGATCGCTTCACGGACGCGCGATCGATGCTCAACGCGGTGCGCGCGATGCCACGCGTGGGCATGGCTCCTCCATCCGACGAAGACGGCCGCACGCTGATGCGCCATTCGCCGGTGCAAACCGAGCGGCGGGCGGGCGCGGAGCACGAGGATCCGACCGTGATGGGTCGCGTCGAGGAGCTGCCCACGGACGTGCTCGAGTCGCTCTACACGCCGACGTCGAACCTCCAGGCCCCGGGCCATGTTCACCCCGCGGACTCGGAGCAGAGCACGCTGGCGATCGACCCGCACGCGCCGACGATGGCGGTGGCGCACCTCGCGGCCGATCCGCCGCCGTCCGGGACCTCGAAGCTGCCCAAGTTCTCTGGCGCGGAGGAGTCCGCGGACGCGATCGATCACACGGTGATGATGATGTCGCGGCCGATGAACCTCGCCGGGGTGCCCTCGCCGCTCGGGACGCCGGCGCCAGCGCCGCCGCCGCGGCCCGGCTCCGATCCGCGTCTCGCGGATCCTCGCGTCGGCTCCGCGCCTTCCTATCCCGATCTCTCTCGGGCGCCCGCGCCATCGCAGCCGCAGATGATGCCGTTCCAGCCGCCCGCTCAGGTCCAGCCGCCCGCGCCGCCGATGATGGCGCGGCCGGCCCCGGCCAAGCCGGAAGGTGGCATCTCGAGCGTGCTCGTGTTCATCGCCGTCGCCGGAATCACGATGGTTGTCGTGATCTTGACGGGGCTCGTCGTGATCGTCGGGACCGAATAGGCAGACGCTCCGGGTCAGATCGTTTCGCGCGCGAGAACGTAGCGAAGACCCGGTGTAGGCTCGCGCCCGCATCGACGTTCGTCTCAAGCAGGGTCCCTCATGAACCGTTTCGCGGCTGCCTTCCTCGTTCTCCCATTGCTCGCGCTCTTCGCCTCCGGCTGTCCGGGGCCGCAGAACGCGGTCCCGCCCGCGAAGGCGCCCGCGCCGGCTGCGCCGGAGGGGCCGCTCACCTGGAAGATGTCGAAGTCGGGGCTCGGCTTCCGGATCAGCAACGCGGACGAGGACGCGGACAAGCCGAGCGAGCGCAAGGTGCCGGCCGCGATCACGCTCAACGCGGCGGACGCGAAGGCGATCGCGGCGCGCCTTCCCGCCATCAAGACGGATCCAGACGACGAGAAGGACTTCAACATGCGGGCGAAGTCGATCCCCGCGCCGAAGCCGGGCAAGACGGTGACGGAGGCGTTCCCGCCCCCCATCGCACCGCCGCCCGCCTCCGTCAACGTGTCGGGGCCCCTCAAGCTCGAACGCCACGCGCCGGAGGGAAAGGTCGAGCTCGCTCCGCATCTCTCGATGACCTTCACGCAGCCCATGGTGGCGGTCACCTCGGTCGACGAGCTGAAGGAGCACCCGCCCGTGAAGCTCGTCCCGGAGCCGGCCGGAAAATGGCGCTGGCTCGGGACGCGCACGGTCATGTTCGCGCCGGAGAAGCGATTCCCGATGGCGACCGAGTACTCGGTCGAGATCCCGGCCAGCACGAAGTCGATGAGCGGTAACGCGCTCTCGAAAGAAGAGAAGTGGACGTTCACGACGCCCCCGCCGACGGTGAAGAGCCAGTATCCGGAGGGCCACTCGGAGCCGCTCGACCCCATCGCCTTCATCGAGTTCGATCAGATGATCGAGCCGCGCGCGATGCTGAGCTCGATCGAGATGAAGGGCGGCGACGGCCGCAACGTTCCGATCCAGATCGCCGAGGCGGACGAGATCGAAGCGAACGACTACGTCCGTCGCCTCACGCAGCAGGCGGAGAAGGGCCGCTGGATCGCGTTCCGGCCGTCGGGACGCCTGCCCACCGCGACGCACTTCACGGTGACGGTGAAGGCCGGCGCGCCGAGCGCGGAGGGCCCGCGCAAGACGGAGAAGGCACAGAGCTTCGGGTTCTCGACCTACGGTCCGATGCGCGTGATCGAATACGCGTGCACCTATTCGTCGATGCACACGGACTGCCCGCCGATGGCGCCGATGAACGTCTATTTCTCGAATCCCATCGACGAGAAGAAGTTCGATAAGTCGATGGTGTCGGTCAAGCCCGAGCTCGCGGGCATGAAGATCGCGGTCAATGGCAGCTATCTCACGATCAGCGGCAAGACCAAGGGCCGCACGAAGTACAAGGTGAACGTCAATGGCGCGATGCCCGACGTCCACAAGCAGACGATGGGCGACTCGAAGGACCTCGATTTCGAGTACGGCTCGGCCGCGCCGACGATGTTCGGCGTGAGCGAGATGATGATCGTCCTGGATCCGGCGCTGAAGGCGAAGGAATATCCGGTTTATTCGATCAACGAGCCCGGGCTCCACGTGAAGCTCTATTCCGTCGGGCCGTCCGACTGGGCGAGCTACATGAAATGGGCGCGCGAATGGGAACGCCCGCGCAAGCTCCCGACGCCCGGCAAGCTCGTCTCCGACAAGACGATCCATCCAAAAAAGAATCCCGATGAGCTCGTCACGACGCCCATCGACCTGAGCGCCGCCCTCAATGGCGGTTTCGGCTCGGTCCTCCTCGTCGTCGAGCCGACGCACACGCTCGACAAGTGGGAGACGCGCCCCGAGCTTCACCTCTGGATCCAGTCGACGCAGATCGGACTCGACGCGATGGTCGAGGCCGACCAGGTGACGGCGTGGACGACCGCGCTCTCCGACGGCAAACCCGTGGACGGTGTTGATGTCGAGCTCCTCGGCGCCGGCAGCGGCAAGACCGACGCGCAGGGCCTCGCGAAGATCGCGCTCGACGACAAGCACGGTCGCCTCCTCGTCGCGCGGAAGGGCAAGGACGTCATGTTCTCGCCCGAGAACATGTGGGGCGAGTCGAGCTTCCAGAAGGTCGCACGCGAGGACTACATGCGCTGGTTCGTCTACAGCGATCGCGGCATGTACAAGCCGAGCGAGGAGGTCCGCTTCAAGGCCTGGGTCCGCAAGGATGGGCACGCGAAGGGCGGCGACATCGACGGCGTCCCGAACATCAACGGAAAGACGGCGCGCTGGACGATCCACGATCCGCGCGGCGCGGAGCTCGGGAAGGGCACGACCAAGGTCGACGAGTTCGGCTCGTTCGACCTGGCCTTCAAGCTTCCGAACAACGCGAACCTCGGCTCGGCGCGCGTCGACCTCGCGATCGAGGGCACCTCGCTCCTCGGGCAGTCGACGTCGCAGTACTTCGAGATCCAGGAGTTTCGCCGTCCCGAGTTCGAGGTCACGGCCCGCGCGAGCGAAGGCCCGCACGAGGTCGGCAAGCACGCGATCGTGACGCTGAGCGCCTCTTACTACTCGGGCGGCGGCCTGCCCGACGCGCCCGTCGAGTGGTCGATCGAGCGCAGCACGGTCGGCTTCACGCCGCCGAACCGTGGTGAGTTCCACTTCGGCCCCGAGCCGGTCTCGTTCTGGTCGTGGCGCTCGTCGTCGTCGCGCAAGAGCGACGTCAAGACGGAGACGTGGAGCTCGAAGACGAACCCGCAGGGCGTTCATCGCATCCGGCTCGACTTCGACGCGCTGGAGCCCTCGTACCCGATGAGCCTCGACATCACGGGCCACGTCACGGACGTGAATCGCCAGCAATGGGCGGGCCGCACGTCGATGATCGTTCACCCTGCCTCCGTGTCGGCGGGCGTGAAGCTGGCCAAGAGCTTCCTGCGCGCGGGCGAGAACATCGACACCGACATCGTCGTCGTCGACCAGGACGGCAAGCCGGCCCCCGGCCGTCACGTGACGCTGAAGTCGGCCCGCATCGACTGGGACCAGGTGAAGGGCGGCGAATACGAGGAGCGTGAGCTCGACGTCGCGAGCTGCGAGGTCGACTCTCCGACCGCGCCCACGCCCGCGAACGAGCGCCTGCACTGCGCATTCCCCACGAAGGAAGGCGGCACCTATCGCATCACGGCGATCGTGACGGACGCGACCGGCCGCAAGAGCCAGACCGTCACGTCGCTCTACGTCATGGGCACGAACCGGCCGAAGGATCGTGGCCTCGAGAAGGCGAAGGTCAATCTCGTCTCCGACAAGAAGGACTACCGACCCGGCGACACGGCCGAGGTCCTCGTGGTGGCGCCGTTCGCCCCGGCGGAAGGCGTCCTCTCCGTGCGCCGCCAGGGCCTCGTTCACCTCGAGCGCTTCACCATGGCGACCACGAGCCAGGCGATGAAGGTGAAGCTCCCCGAGGACCTCGTGCCCAATGCGGAGATCCGCATCGATCTCGTCGGGCAAGACACGCGGACGGACGACGCGGGGAATCCCGACGAGCGCCTGCCGAAGCGGCCCGCCTATGCCACGGGCTCGATCCAGGCGCGCGTGCTCCCCACCGCGCGCACGCTCGACGTGAAGGCGTCGGGCAAGCTGACGACGCTCGCCCCGGGCGGCTCCACCACCGTCGAGGTCGACGTGAAGGACAGCGGTGGCCGCGCCGTGTCCGATGCCGAGGTCGCGGTGATGGTCGTCGACGAGGCCGTCCTCGCGCTCTCCGGCTACAAGACGCCGGACCCGATCTCGCAGTTCTACTCCTCGCGCGGGTCGGACGTGCGCAGCATCCAGATGCGCAACCATGTCCAGCTCGCGGAGCCCGACCTCACGAAGCTCTCGTCGCAGGTCCGCGCGCAGTCGACGGTGACGAAGCACAACCTCGGCGGGGGCGCGTTCGGCGGCGCTCCGGGCGGGCCTCGCGGGATGCCGGCGCCCTCGCCCACGGTGATGGCGGAGGCGGCCGCCGCGCCGGCCGCGCCGGCGAAGCCGAAGGCGGCCGCGTTCAAGAAGGAGGCTCGCGAGATCGCGGACCGGGAGATGGACGACGTCGCGGAGGAGAAGCGCGCCGACACCGGCAAGTCGGTCAGCGGCGAGAAGAAGGCGATGCAGGTGCGAAGCGACTTCTCCGCCCTCGCGCTCTGGTCACCAGCGGTGAAGACGAACGGGCAGGGGCACGCGTCGGTCGCGCTCAAGCTCCCGGACAACCTGACGCGCTATCGCGTGATGGCGGTCGCGGCAACGAAGGACAAGCACTTCGGAAATAGTGAGTCGACGATCACGGCGAAGCTCCCGCTGATGGCGCGTCCCTCGGCGCCGCGCTTCCTCAACTTCGGCGACAAGTTCGAGCTGCCGATCGTGCTGCAGAACCAGACCGACAAGGAGATCGAGGTCGGCGTCGTGGCGCGCGCCACGAACGCGACCATCGCCGAGCCCAGCGCGAAGCGCGTGAAGATCGCGCCGAACGACCGCGTCGAGGTGCGCTTCAACGCGGGTACGATGAAGGTCGGCACGGCGCGCTTCCAGTTCGGCGTCGCGTCGGGCGGCTTCTCGGACGCGAGCGAGATCAACCTGCCGGTCTACACCCCGGCGACGACGGAGGCGTTCGCCACCTACGGTGAGATCGACGACGGCGCGATGGCGCAGCCGGTGAAGATGCCGCCGAACGTCTTCTCGCAGTTCGGCGGGCTCGAGATCACGACCTCCTCCACGCAGGTGCAGGCGCTCACCGACGCGCTCATCTACCTCGTGAAGTATCCTTACGAGTGCAACGAGCAGATCGCGTCGCGCGTGATCTCCATCGCCGCCCTCCGCGACGTGCTCACCGCCTTCAAGGCGAAGGACCTTCCGTCGCCGGCCGCGCTCAACGCGTCGATGAAGGAGGACTTCGAGAAGCTGAAGCGCCATCAGCGGTACGACGGCGGCTGGGGCTTCTGGCAGGAAGAGCCGTGGCCCTACCTCACGATCCACGTCGCACACGCCCTCGTCCGCGCCAAGGAAAAGGGATATGCGCCCGACGAGGAGATGCTGCGCAAAGCGAATTACTACATGCGCAACATCGAGTCCCATATCCCGCACTGGTATGGCCCCGAGGCGCGGCGCGCGATCATTGCCTATTCGCTTTATGTCCGTCATCGGATGAAGGATCCGGACGCGGCCAAGGCGAAGGCGATCATGAGCGAGGCGGGCGGCGCCGACAAGCTCGGCATCGAGGCGGTGGGCTGGATCTGGCCGACCATCTCGGAGGACAAGAGCAGCACGGCGGAGCTCGAGCAGATTCGCCGGCACGTCTCGAACCGCGTGACCGAGACGGCGGGCGCGGCCCACTTCGTGAGCGGCTACAAGGACAGCGACTGGGTCATCCTCAACTCCGATCGGCGCGCGGACGGCGTGCTCCTCGAGGCGATGATCGGCGACCAGAAGGACGCGACCCTGATCCCGAAGCTGGTGAAGGGGCTGCTCGGCCATCGCAAGGCGGGCCGCTGGGGCAACACGCAGGAGAACGCGTTCGTGCTCCTCGCGCTCGACCGCTACTTCAACACCTACGAGAAGATCACGCCGGACTTCGTGGCGCGGGCGTGGCTCGGGAACAACTTCGCGGGCGAGCACCAGTTCAAGGGGCGCACGACGGAGGAGAGCTTCATCGGCATTCCGATGTCCTGGCTCGCCCAGGAGAAGGCGAAGGAGCAGAACCTGATCATCAGCAAGGATGGTCCGGGCCGCCTCTACTACCGCGTCGGCATGCAGTACGCGCCGACGGATCTCAAGCTGCCGCCGGCGGACTACGGCTTCGTCGTGCAGCGCGTGTACGAGGGCGTCGACAAGCCCGACGACGTGAAGCGCGAGGGCGACGGAACCTGGAAGGTGAAGGCGGGCGCCAAGGTCCGCGTGCGCCTCACGATGGTCGCGCAGTCGCGTCGCTATCACGTGGCGCTCGTCGATCAGATCCCGGCCGGGCTCGAGCCGATGAACCCGGCGCTCGCGGTCACGGGCGAGATCCCGAAGGATCCGAAGGACAGCTCGGTGAACAAGAATAATCCGTACTGGTATTGGTCGCGGACCTGGTACGAGCACCAGAACATGCGCGACGAGCGCGTAGAGGCGTTCGCGTCGATGCTCTGGGAAGGGGTCTGGGACTATTCCTACGTGGCTCGGGCGACGACGCCTGGCACCTTCGTGGTGCCGCCTGCAAAGGCGGAAGAAATGTACAGTCCCGAGACCTTCGGTCGCAGCGCGGGCGATCGGCTCGTCATCGAATAGTCTCGCAGGACGAAAGTCCATGGACATGCGCTGGTTTTGCCCGTAATCACGATCGCACGGAGCCCGGCTGGTCATGCCGGCGCCGCGCGACGGGCGGGCGGCTCTGCCGCCTGCAACGGTCGCTCGGCAAAGATGACAGAGGTAAAGTTGATGAAATCTCAACGTCTCATCGTCGGCGCGTCGATGCTCGCGCTGCTGATCACTGCGGTCGGCTGCGGTGGCGTCACGCAGTTCCAGGGGGCGCAGTCGATCGCCGTCGTCGGGCAGGCCCCGCCGCCGCCGCCGCCTCCCCCGCCGCCTCCCCCGCCGCCCGAGCCGCCGAAGCCGCCGCCGCGCGTCGAGCTGAAGGACAACAAGATCGAGTTCAAGGAGAAGATCCAGTTCGAGGTCAACAAGGCCACGATCAAGGAGGAGAGCTCCTCGCTTCTTCACGACATCGCGGAGGTCATCCTCAAGAACCCGCAGGTGAAGAAGATCTCGATCGAAGGCCACGCGAGCAAGGAAGGCAACGCGGCCGCGAACAAGAAGCTCTCGGATGATCGCGCCAAGGCGGTCATGAAGTGGCTCGTGGACAAGGAGAAGGTCCCGGCCGCCTCGCTCACGGCCAAGGGCTGGGGCAGTGAGAAGCCGCTCGACGGCGTCGATCAGGGAAGCGAAGAAGGTCGCGAGAAGAACCGTCGCGTCGAGTTCCTCGTCACGGAGCAGGACGTTACCCAGAAGAAGGTCGAGATCGACCCGACGACGGGTAAGGAGAAGGTCCTCGAGACGAAGAAGGAGACCATCAAGACGGAGACGCCGGAGCCGCCGAAGACCGGTCCGGACGGCAAGCCTCTCCCGTCGGGCGGTAAGCCGCCGCCCCCGCCGCCCGGAGGCAAGCCGGCCCCGCCACCCACGGGTGGCAAGCCGACCACGACGCCGGCGCCGGTCACGGCCCCCAAGCCCGCGGAGAAGAAGTGATGAAGACGAACCTCATTCTTTCTCTCACCTCGTTCGTGGCGCTCGCCGCCTTCGCCAGCGGCTGCGGCTTCGCCGCGCGCAGCCCGGAGATGTACCGCGACGACACCCAGAAGCTCCTCGACACGAAGAGCGCCGACATCAAGGCCTGCTACGACGGCATCCTCAAGGGACAGCCAGGCGTGGGCGGCAAGGTGACGGTCAAGTTCGAGCTCGAAGAGGACACGGGCACGATCAAGAACGTGGTCGTCGACCAGCCGAACACCACGGCTCCGGCGCCCGTCGGCGATTGCGTGAAGAACGCGATCACCGGCCTCAAGATCAACCCGCCGGACGCGCGCCTCGGGCAGGCGGCGTTCGTGTACGAGTTCTCGCAGCCGCCGGCCCCGCCGGCTCCTCCGGCCCCGCCGCCGGCGACTCCGCACAAGAGCTGAGCGACCCCACGCGCCAAGCGTGGCCCGAAACCGAGCGCGCGGCCCCCGGGCTTCGCGCTCGGTTCCGTTTTGTCGCCCCGGATTCGTGGCCTTTCAGAGCACGAACGTGCGGCGACCTTCGACGATGACACGGCGCTCGAGGTGCGCGAGGACGCCGCGCGCGAGGACCACGCGCTCCACGTCGCGGCCGACGCGCACGAGCTCGTCCGGGCTCATCGCGTGCGTGATGCGCTCGACGTCCTGCTCGATGATCGGCCCCTCGTCGAGGTCCTTCGTCGCGTAGTGCGCCGTCGCACCGATGAGCTTCACGCCGCGAGCGTGCGCCTGGTGATACGGCTTCGCGCCCTGAAACGCCGGGAGGAACCCGTGGTGAATGTTGATCACGGGCGGGCTCTTCGTGAGAAAGTCGTCGCTGAGGACCTGCATGTAGCGCGCGAGGACGACGAGATCGACGTCGTGGCGCTTCAGGAGATCGAGCACCTGGGCCTCCTGCTGCGGCTTCGTCTCCTTCGTGATCGGGAGCGCGTAGAAGGGCAGGCGGAACGAGGCCGCGGCGCCCTCGAGCGTCGCGTGATTGCTGATGACGAGCGCGATCTCGCATGGGAGATCGCCCTGCTTCTGGCGTAGCGCCAGGTCGTAGAGGCACGTCGGGTCCTTCGTGACGAGGATCGCGATGCGCGCGACGCGGTCGTCGTAGCCGATGGACCACTCGCCCTGGAGCGGGGTCGCGATCTGCGTCGCGAAGGAGGTCTCCATCGTCGCGCGCGTGGTGGCGGCGGTGAGATCGACGACGAGGCGCATGTAGAAGCGCGCGCCGCGCTCGCCGTGGAGGTCGGTGTAGTTGCTTGCCTCGAGGATGTTGAGGCCCATCTCCGCGAAGAAGCCGGAGAGCTTGGCGACGAGGCCCGGGCGGTCGGGCGCGGCGAAGAGGATCGTGGCGCGGGTCATGACGGTGCGAGCGTACTCCAAGCCGCTTCCGTGCGCTTCGTGCGCGCTTGCTCTGCCACGAGGAGGAGGCCGATGTCGCGCTGCCATCGCTCGCGCTCCGCGGCGTCCGACTTCTCCCACTCGCTCTCGTGCTCCGCGACGAGGCGGCGGAGGCCAGTGAAGAGCCCGGAGAGCACGAGGTGATTCGCGGGGTCGAGCGGCCCCGCCGCCGCGACGGCGCGAACGGCCACGACGTGCGCGATGGCCCCCTCGATGAA
>JAXLYU010000006.1:0-1216573 GCA_046351255.1 Labilithrix sp. | reverse complement strand
CGATTGCCACGTCACGATCGAGGACCCCCTGGTTTCTCGGCATCACGCCCGGATCGTCCTCGATGGCGACCGGGCGGTGCTCTACGACCTGAATAGCCGTAACGGCGTGAAGCTGAATGGCTCGCCGATCAAGGAGCCGACGGAGCTGAAGGACGGCGATCGCCTCCGCATCGGCACCCAGGAGCTCGTGTTCTGCCGCGTGGAACAGGCGCCGAACGCCACCGCGAAGACCACCGGTTTCCTCCGTCATTGCGCCCGCTGCCGGATGCCTTACCCGCAGGAGGCCGGGGCCTGCCCGAACTGCGGCGCCACCGAGGCCCTCGACGAGGAGACGCTCTCCGGCCAGTTCGGGGCGGCAGCGCAGGCGATTTGGAGCGTGCAGCTCTTCCTCGAGGTCCTCGAGCGCGCGCTCTCGCTCCAGCGGTTCGACGACGTGAATCGCATCCTCCGCCGCGCGACGGTGCAGGTGGAGGAGCGCATCGTCCGGGGCGATCCCGTGGACGGCTCGCAGCTCGCCAAGCTGGCGGACGGTGCGGCAAGGGCGTCGATGGCCCTCGCGGACTCGACCTGGGGTCAGTGGGTCGCGCAGGTCTACCGCCGGGTTCCGCTCGTCTGCCCCGAGCCCATCGTGGAGCGCCTCGCGGAGCTCGTGGCCCGTTTCCCGGGCGACATGGCGGCGCCGGTGGAGGCGCTGGCCATGCATTCGCGCACGCTGCATCCCGGCCCCGACGACATGGGGGCTCTGGCCGCCCTGGAGCGCGTTCGTTCATCGGTTCCGCCGAGTTACATCGGCCGTTCCTGACTTCGCTAAGCGCGCTACGCTCCACCCACCTGTGCCGGGCGACCGTTGCGGGCAGCCAAGCCGCGCACCCGTCGCTCGGGCTGGCTTTGTTGCAAGACCTCGAGGAATGCCGTTATTTCCTTATGTCCTGCGCCGTTGAACGTCGATGCGCTATCGGCTCCGCTACCTACAGCATGATCTGGAGCTGAACGAGGGCACGTTCGCGGTGGGTCGGAACGCGAGCTGTCAGCTCTCGCTCGACGATCCTCTGGTCTCACGACGGCACGCCATCTTCGAGGTGGGGGCGCACGGCGTGACGGTGGAGGACCTCGGGAGCCGAAACGGCGTGATCGTGAACGGCCACCGCATCGACTCGCGCGTCTCCATCCAGGTCGGCGATCGCATTCTCATCGGCTCGCAGGAGCTCACGCTCCTCGCCGGGCGCGACGGGGGAGCCGCGAGCGCCACGGGCGGCGTCGGCAAGATGACGCTTCCGAAGATGCGCGTGAACACTCCGTCGAGCGGCACGCCACGCCTCGACGTGCCGATCGAGAGCGATCCCGAGCCGTCGATGGTGCGGCGCGCCGATCAGTTCAAGCTGCTCTCCGGCGTCGCGGAGAAAGCGCTCGCGATGGGCAAGGCCGGCGAGGCGGAGCGCCTCCTCGCGTCCGCCCTCGCCGACGTCATCGAGTCGACGCGCGCGGGGAGGCCGCTCCCGCCGACCCTCGTGGATCAGGCCGCGAAATTCAGCGCGAAGCTCGCCACTGCGACCGGAAAGGGCGGCTGGGCGGACTACGTCGTCGAGCTCTATCAGGCGCAGAAACGACCATGTCCCGCGCACGTCATCGACGAGCTCTACAACGCGATGCGAAAGGTCACCGCGGTCGATTTGAATCGACTTCGCGCGTACGTGGCGATGCTTCGTCAGAATCTTCCGCGTTACGGGCCGGCGGAACGCTTCTTGTTCCAGCGGCTTGAAGGCCTGGAGCGCCTCGCCGCCCTCCGGTAGTCCCGGGACCGGTCACCGCCGTCTGCCAAGCGAGGTTCTTCGAAGCTGCGTTCGCGATGAGCGAGCGGAGCTCCTCGTCCTCCACCGTGGCGAGGGAGCGCTCGAGCTCGGGCGCGAGCGGTGCGGGCGGCGGGATCTGCCGGTACGTTCGCTTTTCCTGGACGCCCTCGACGATGTCGAGCGGGCCGACCCGGAAGCGCAGCGACTTCACGGCCAGGTTCGGGAGGGACTCGCCCAGCTTCTCCAGGATCTTCGGCGCGAGCATGGATAGCTCGTTCGCCCACACGCTCGTGGTCACCTTGACGACGAGAACGCCGCGCTCCAGGGCGATCGGCCGGGCCCGATCCGCGATGCGGGGACCCACCGCGGCCCGCCAAATCGCGAGGGGAACGGGCAATTGACGCTTGGCGAAGCGGTTCTCGCCGGCACGGTCGAGCACCATCTCCAGCGGCTCTGGCGAGTCGAGCCTTCGCCGAACGATCCGCCGCTTTCCTCTGCCCATGACGCCACGGGGATCTTACCATCTACCTTCCGGTGGCGACGGGCGGACGAGAGAAGACTCCGAGGTCCATTCCCCCGCCGCAACGGACGGAGCGGATGAAGGACGCTCCGTCGTTGCCGCCGCCCCCACAAACGGCGGCCGCGACACCGAAGAGCCTGGCGCCGCCGAGCCCCGATCCGGCCGCGAACGCGCCGGCCGTCCGCCCGCCGCCCAACACGAAGCCAGGCGCGTTCATCGGCGACAAGTACCGGATCGAGCGTGAGATCGGCCGAGGCGGCTTCGGCGTCGTGGTACGCGCGATGCACCTCACCCTCGACCAGCGTGTCGCGATCAAGGTCCTCACGGAGGGCGAAGGCTCGACCCAGCAAGAGTGGGAGGAAGACGCGGCGCGCTTCCGTCGCGAGGCGAAGGCGACCGCGGCCCTCCGCAGCGAGCACGTCGTGCGCGTGCTCGACGTCGACGTGCTCGAGCACGGCTACCCGTACATCGTCATGGAGTACCTGGAGGGAAAGACCCTCCACGAGCAGATCTACGGCACGCAGGGCGGGATGCCGATCGCGGAGGCGGTCGACGTTTGCATCCAGGTGCTCGCCGCCATCGCCGACGCGCACGCGGCCGGCATCGTGCATCGCGATCTCAAGCCCGCGAACGTCTTCCTCACGCGCGGTCCGGGCGCGATCCCGATCGTGAAGGTCCTCGACTTCGGCGTCTCGAAGATGCTGAGCGCGGGGAGCCAGCGCCTCACGAAGACGGGCTCCGTCGTCGGCACCGTCGCGTACATGGCGCCGGAGCAGATGCTCGACGCGCGCACCGTCGACGGGCGCGGAGACCTCTGGAGCGTCGGCCTCATCCTCTACGAGTCGCTCGCGCGCGCCCATCCGTTCGGCCCCGCCACCACGGGCCCGAAGGTCATCAGCGCCATCCTGAAGGATGCTCTCGTCCCCATCGCGACGATCCGCGGCGAGGTCCCGCCCGGCCTCGACGCCGCGGTCTCGAAGCTCCTCGAGAAGAAGCCCGAGAAGCGCTTCCAGACGGCGGCGGAGGCGGCCGCTGCGCTCGCCCCGTTCGCGTCGGAGCGCGTGCGTCCCGTGCTCGACGAGATCCACCGCGCCCCGCCTCCGAGCGGCGCCGCGCTCTCGGTGCCGGCGCTGTCGGATCGCTCGGTCGCGCCCTCCTCCTCGAAGCGCGCGCCGAAGAAGAAGGCGTCGAGCGCGCTCCGCACCGTGATGGTGTTCCTCATCGCGACCGCGCTCCTCGCCGCGCTCGCCGCCGGCTTCTTCTATCTGAAGCCGCGTTTCCTGAAGCGCTGAATCAAGGCGTGTTCGTGCGGCGCAGCGTGAGCTCGCCGTCGGGGGCGACGGGATCGAACGTGGCGCCGCGGCGATCTGCGGTGCCGGCGCGGAGGATGCCGTCCTCGTATTCGAGGAGGAACGGGGCGCGCGCGCGGATGCCCGACTCCCGGCCGCGCTCTGGCTCGCCGACGACGAACACCGTCACCGCGTGCGGCGGACGTGGCGTCGTCACGCCCACGCGCGGGCGACAGAAGCGAGCCACCTCCGCGCTGCGATCGGCCGCGGCGCAGCGATCGACGACGGCGCGATCGTCGGGCAGGGGTAGCGCCGCGAGCGTGCGCGCGGCGGCGGCGCGGGCGAGCTCGCTCGAATCGTCGGCGAGGATCTTTCGCTCGGCCGCGCCCACGCCGCAGCGCTTGCGAAGGCCGATGAGCGCGTTCGCGCGCACGGTGGCGCGGCCGTCCGCGAGGTGGCTGCAGAGCGCGCTCGTGTCCGCGTTCGTGCGCTTGCCAATGCGCGCGATCGCAGCGGCGGCGTTCGTCGCGACGTCCGCGTCGCCGCCCTTGATGAGCCCGTCGAGGAAGGGGATCTGGCTCGCGTCACCGATAGAGCCGAGCGCGAACACCGCCTCCGCGCGGACGGCGGCGTTGGTATCGTTCGCGAGCTGGCGCGCGAGCGCGATCGCTTGCGCGTTGCCGGCGTGTGCGCCGAGGACGGACGCGACGGCGTGCCGATCGTCGACGTCGGTCGTCTTCGCCGTCTCCACGAGCGACTGGACCGCGCTCGGGAGGCGGGCGCGACCTGCCGCCTCGATGACGCTGTCGCGCTCGGGGCCTGCCGCCACACCGAGCTCGCCGAAGGCGCGGGCCGCCGCGGCCGGATCGGGGTGCCGATCGAGCACGCCGCCGAGCGCGGTGAAGAGCGCGTAGCGATCGAGCTCTTCGCCGCCGCCGAGCTTGGCGAGCAAGAGCTTCCTTGCCTTGAGGCCGCCGCTCGCCGCGATCGCGACGGCTGCGTGTAGCCGGACCTGCGGCTCGGAGTCGGCGAGGAGCGGAACGAGCGCGTCGTCTGCCTGATCCTGGACGCTCGCCGCGCCGCCGAGGGCGCCGAGCGCGTCGATCGCGGCGAGGCGCAGCGTCTCGTCCTTCGCGTTGACGAGGCCGATGAGCTCCGTCGCGGCGCGGGGCGCGCCCGTGCGGCCGAGGAGCGTCGCGACCGCGGCGCGCTCGCGCGGCGAGGTGCGCGGGTTGTTCAGCGTGGCCGCGAGCGGCTCGACCGCGCGGCCGTCGGGCTTCGACGGATCGAGGAGCGCGGTCGCGGCGCGGAGCGCCTCCTCGCGCGCTTGCGGCGTGGGATCGGAGACGTACTCGAGGACGACGGGCACCTGCTCGGCGGTGCCACAGCCCGCGAGCGCGTGCAGCGCCCCAGCCGGCGGAAGCGTGCCCTTCCGCAGCGCTGCCACGACCGCGGGAGCGCTCGCGTAGGCGTGCAGCTCGCCGAGGACCCAGGCCGCCGAGGTGGCCACGGCCGGCGTGATCGGTCGATCGAGCAGCGCGGTCAGCTCCGTGACGGCGGCCGCTCCCGCGGAGACGAGCGCGTCGCGCACGGGCGTGCGATCGAGGCTGGCGGCGGCGTCTTCCTGCGTGCCGAGCGCCTTGATGAGCGCGCGCACCGCGCCCGGCGTGCCGATGCGCCCGAGCGCGACGAGCGCGCTCTGACGAACGCCGAGGTTTCGCTCGAGCACGAGCGGCGCGATCGGATCGACCGCCTCCGCCGCCCGGAGCCGGCCGAGCGCGGAGAGCGCCTCGATGCGAACCTCGGCCACGTTGTCGCGCAAGGCGAGGAGGAGCGCTTGCGCCGCGCGCGCATCTCCGAGCTCGCCGAGCGCACGCACGACGGCCTGACGCACGTCGGGCACGGAGTCCTGGACCTTGCCCACGAGCGGGACGACCGCCCGCGGATCCTGGATGCGCGCGAGGGCGCGGGCCACCTGGATGCGCACGTTCGGCGTCGGATCGTCGAGCTTGCCGGCGAGCGGCGGGATCGCCTCGGGCGAGCCGGATGCCCCGAGCGCGTCGGCGCAGGCGAGGCGCACCTGGGGATCGGAGTCGCCGAGCGCGCGCGCGATTGGCGCGACCGCCTTCGGGTTCGGCATCGCGTGCGCGATCTCGCAGGCCGCGATGCGAAGGCGCACCTCGCGATCGCCGAGCCACGAGATCGCGATCTCGGTCGCCTCCGGCGTTCGCACGCGGATCGCGGACTGCGCGGCGGCCAGGCGCACGTCGATGTCGACGTCGCCCATCGCCTTGAGGATGAGCGGCGCCGCGCGACCGCCGCCGAGCGTGGCGAGATCGCGCGCCGCGACGCGGCGCGTGGCCGGATCGGGCGAGGAGAGCCCGCGCTCGACGCGCTCGGGTACGTCCGGCCACACGAGCGCCGACGCCGCCGGCGCGAGCGCCATCGTCGCCATCCAAGCCACTGAAGCGCGAAGGAACGCGAAGCCAAAACGCACGCTCGAACTTTACTCCCAACTACTGGAGAGTCCACGTGTCGTTGTAGGCGTCGCCCTGGTCTCCTGCCGTGCCGCCGACGAGCAGGACGCGCTTCTGCTTGCCGTCGTAGACGAGCGTGCACGAACGCCGTGCGTCGGGCCCCTTGGGACCTTCCGTCCAGCTCGTGCCGTTCCAGAGCCAGGTGTCGTCCAAGGTCTCTCGCGCGTTGTCCGCCTTTCCGCCGAAGAGCACCACGAGCTGCCGCGCGGCGTCGTACGCCATGCACCCCGCAGAGCGAAGGCTCGGGCCCGGACCGGTCGCCTTCGTCCACGTGGTCCCGTCGAACGTCCAGGTGGCGTTCGTGACCTTGCCGTTCGTCGCGACTCCGCCGAACACGATCACGCGGTCGCGAGCTTCGTCGTAGGCCATCGCGTGGCCGCGCACCGACGGCGGGCTCGTCGCGGGCGCGAGGTTCTTCAGCGACGCGCCGTCCCAGCTCCACGTCTGGTCGAGCCCTTCGTCCATGCCGAAGCCTCCGAAGCCGACGAATCGCCCGCGCGCGACGTCGTACACGCCGCTGAAGCCGGCCATGCGCGCGGGAAGGCCCAGCGTGCCCTTGTTCGTCCACGAGGTGCCGTCGAGCTCCCAGACGTCGGCCGGACCGTACTGCCCGCCCATCAGTACGGCGACGCTCCGCTTCGTGTCCCAGGCGAATCCGAAGCCCTGGCGGCTCGGCGAGCTCGGGTACGTCCGATGCTCCCAGGTCGTGCCGTCCCACTCGTAACCGTCATCCTTGCGGCCGTTCTTGTCGGCGCCCCCGTACAAGACGACGACCTCTCGCTTCGCGTCCCACACGGCGCGCGCGCTGTGCCGCGCGTTCGGCGCGTCCGCGATGCGCGTCCAGGCGGTGGGCGGCGGGAGCACAAGGGTGGGCCCGCCGCTCTCGAGGCCGCCGTCCTTCGCGCCGCCTTCGACGAGCAGCGCGCCGGTCTCGGGATCGATCGGTCCCGCGCCGCCGTCCTTCACGCCACCGGTCAGCCCGGAGGTGTCGACGAGGAGTGAGCAGCCGCCTGCGAGCAGCCCGCCGATCGCGATGCCCCAGGCCGCCGCTCGCATTCTCTCGGGATGTTACCCCAGGCTCGTCGAGGACAGCGGCGGACGTGACTTCCCGGCGTCGGTCTCCTCGCCGTCGACCGGCTTCATCGCAAAGAACGTGTCGTGGACGGAGTTTCCGACGTAGTTGAGGCGCTGCTGGAGGTCGTCGATGTACTCGTGGAGGCCGCGGGCGAGGATCTCGCGCGTGTCCGCGTAGGACAGCTCCGCATTCAGCTTGCCGAGCTCGCGCTCCGCGCCGTTCGTCCAGCTACCGATGCCCGCGCCGGTGATGGCATGGAGCGATCGCTCGCCCTTCGAGAGGCAGTAGCGCACCGAGCGGGGGAACTTCGCATCGAGAACGAGGTACTCGACGACCTTCGCCGGCGTGATGGCGTGGTTCTTCTTCCGGTACATCTCGAACGCGCTCGCCGAGCGGAGGAGCGCGCCCCAGTGGAGCGCGTCGAGCGTGGTGCCGACGTCGGACGGGTTCGGCAGGAGGAGGAAGTACTTCACGTCGAGGATGCGGGACGTCTTGTCCGCGCGCTCGAGGAGGCGCCCGAGCCGCCCGAAGTGCCACGCCTCGGTGTGGCTCATCGTCAGGTAGGTCGTGCCCACGAACAGGTGCGAGGCCTGCTTCACCTGCGTGAAGAAGTCGTGCGGAGCGTCGAGCGCCTTCTTGGTGCGCGCTGCCTCCATCACCATGAGGTATGCGTGATTGACCTGCTCCCACATCTCCGAGGAGATGATCTCGCGCACCGAACGCGCGTTCTCGCGGGCATGGGCGAGGCACGAGATGATGGAGTTCGGGCTCTCGCGGTCGAACGTGAGGAACTCGAGCACGTTGTCGCGCGAGGCCTGCTGGCCGTACTTCTTCGTGAAGATCTCGTGATCGCCAGTGACGGCGACGAGCGGGTCCCACTGCTCGCCAGCCTCGGGAAAATCCAGCGCGAGGTGCAGGTTAACGTCGACGAAGCGCGCGACGTTCTCCGCGCGCTCGACGTAGCGGCTCATCCAGTAGATCGCGTCCGCGACTCGGCTCAGCATCTCAGCTTCCCTGTCCCTGGGATTGGCCCTGGCCCTGGGACTGGCTCTGGCCGTTGGTTCCGTCGTTGAAGCTCACGGCCGGCGGCTTCGGCGAGAGCGACTCGCCGTCCTGCAGCACCCACGTGTCCTTGCTGCCGCCGCCTTGCGACGAGTTCACGACGCAGGACCCTTTTCGCAGCGCCACGCGCGTGAGGCCGCCGGGCAGGACGAAGATGTCCTCGCCGTAGAGCACGTACGGGCGGAGGTCGACGTGGCGCCCCTCGATCGCGTCGTCCACGATCGTCGGTACGCGCGAGAGGCCGAGCATCGGCTGGGCGATGTAGTTGCGCGGATTCTTCTGCACGCGCTCTTTGAAGTCGTCCTGCTCCGCCTTCGTGGCCTGCGGTCCGACGAGCATGCCGTAGCCGCCCGACTCGTTGGCCGCCTTCACCACGAGGTCTGCGATGTTCTCGACGACGTGGGCGAGGTCCTTCGGGTTCTCGCACATGTACGTCGGCACGTTCGGCAAGATGGCCTTCTCACCGAGGTAGTACTCGATCATCTTCGGCACGTAGGCGTAGACGACCTTGTCGTCGGCGACGCCGTTGCCGGGCGCGTTGGCGAGGGCGACCTTGCCGGCGCGGTAGACGTCGATGAGCCCCGGCACGCCAAGGAGCGAGTCCGGCCGGAACGCCTTCGGATCGAGGAACACGTCGTCGATGCGGCGGTAGATGACGTCGACGCGCTGAAAGCCACGCGTCGTGCGCATGTAGACGCGATCGTCGCGCACGACGAGGTCGCGGCCTTCGACGAGCTCGATGCCCATCTGCTGCGCGAGGAACGAGTGCTCGAAGTAGGCGGAGTTGTAGACGCCCGGCGTCAGCACCACGCACGTCGGCGAGGGCGTCGGCGAGACGTTCTCGAGCGTCTCGAGGAGCTTCGTCGGGTACAGGTCCACCGGTCGCACGCGCAGCTGGCCGAACACCTGCGGGAACGTGCGCTTCATGACCTGGCGGTTCTCGAGCACGTACGAGACGCCCGACGGGCAGCGCAGGTTGTCCTCGAGGACGTAGAACTGGCCGTCGCGGTCGCGCACGAGGTCGGTCCCGACGACGTGGCAGTAGATGTCCTTCGGCGGGCGGATACCGTTGCAGGCGGGGAGGTAGCTCGTCGCGGAGAGGATGAGGGACTCGGGGATGATCCCGTCCTTCACGATCTTTCGCGGCCCGTAGACGTCGCCGATGAAGAGGTTCAGCGCATGCACGCGCTGCTTCAGGCCTTTCTCGATCGTTCGCCAGTCGCTGCCCGAGATGACGCGCGGGATGATGTCGAACGGGAAGATCTTCTCCGTGCCGGCCGCGTCTCCGTAGACGTTGAAGGTGATGCCGCGCATGAGGAGCGCGCGCTCCGCGGCGATCTGCCGGGCGCGGAGGTCGGCGGGGCTCAGCCCCTCGAGACGCTGGGCAAGGAGGCTCGCCGCCTCTCGCGGAGCCCTCGCGTCATCGAACATTTCATCGAAAAAGCCGCCGGTTTCGTACGAATCGAAGTGCACGTGAGAGCGAGCCTAAGGTGAGCGGAGTTTCGTGGATGTTTCCCAGCAGGGGCTCCTACCAGGTCAGCGACCATCCTGAAATACTCGCCAGGACACACCCCGGCGCAGGGGGAAGAGATTGCCACGCTCCCCGCTCGGTCGGGTAGGATTCCGACGCGCAAGGCCTGCGCTCACGAATTCGCAGCCTCGATGGTCGCCAGGGTCGGGCGCCAGAGCCTTCGCTAGGACAGGCCGCTTCTTCTTCGGGTAAACCAGTGCACGCCGAGCAGCGCTGCCGCGGCGAGCGTCCACGACCACGGCGGCGCGAGCGGAACGACGTGACGCTCGGCGGAGATCACCGCCGGCTTCGGGAGCGGCAGGTTCATGTCCTCGTCGGCCCAGCGAAACGTGCCGCCGGTCGCCGCTGCGATCGCGCGGAGCCGATCCGCATCCGGGCGCGAGTCGGCCCACTCGTCGCCGCCCGCTTCGCACGCGAAGTCGCGACGCGTGGTCGGACCAGGGCCGAGCTTGAGGCGCGCGGTGTAGCCACCGGCCGCGAGCGGCGGAAGCGTGACCTCCATCGCGCCGCTGCCCGACTCGCGCTTCGGCACGTCGACGCGGATCGGCGCGACGTTCTGCTGGTCGAGGCGGCGCACCTCGATCGTCATCGCCGCCTTGGCCGACTCGGGCGCGCGGACGCGGAGCTTGGCGGGCTCGTTGGCGACACACGGGGTGACGAGATCGAGCTGTCCCGGCTCGAAGCGCGGGTCGCGCATGAGCCATCCGAGGAGGCCGTCCCACATCGCGCCGTAGCCGCGACCCGAGGTGCGCGCGCCGAGCTGCGAGAACTCGAGCTGCCAGGCGCCGTCGATGCCGAGCGCGATGGATCGTCCGTCGCCTTGATCGCCGATCGCGAGGATCGGCATCGGCTGGCCGCTCTTCGTCGTGCGATTCGGATGCGACCAGAGCACGAGGCCACCGGGGCGCACGTCGCCGAGGATGTTGGCGCCCGGCATGATCGGAAGCTCGTCGTCGACGATGTCGCGGAGGGGCGCGAGGAGCGGCGCGCTCTTGCCGTCCTCGGTCCACTGCGGCGTCACGTTCGCCACGTCGGCGGCCGTCGCGCCGCTCGAGTTGTCGAGCGTGATGGGGAGCACGTTCGCGAGCGGGGTGCCGGCGTAGCCGCCCGCAATGAACGAGTTCTGCCCACCGACCATGATGAGGCCGCCGCCGGCGCGAACGTACTGCGCGAGCGCAGGGAGGTGCTTTTCCAGGCCATAGGGCTGCGCGTCGAAGTCCTGGAGGACGACCGCGTCGAAGGACGGCAGGTGCTCCGTGAACAGCTCATCTACGGGGAAGGGGATGAGCGAGAGGTCCTCCTGGCGCGCATGCGCGTCGTCGCCCTGGGTGCGCAAGATGAAGAAGGCGACGACGTCGACGGAGGCGTCGCTCTTCAGCCAGGTGCGCAGCGCACGAACGTCGGCGGTGGGCCGCCCCGCGACGTGGAGGACGCGGACGCGCTCGCGGGCGACGACGAACGTCATGAGACGGCGGTCGTTCTCCGGGATCGTGTCCCCGGAAGGCGGCGTGATCGACACCTCGATGATGCGCGCGCCCGCGCGCTCGAGCGTGACCGAGAGATCTACGGTGCCCTTGCCGTCCTTCAGATGCGAGAGGCCCGTCGCGAGGAGCGCCGGCGGCCCGTCCTCGCGGAGCTCGCGCGCCGTGACCGTGAGCTCGTCGCACGAGAGCCCGCCGGAGCAGCCCACCTCGACGCGGAGCGGGAGCGGCACGTGCGCCACCGCGGCGCCGGCCGCCGACACCCGCCGTACGCTCGCATCGGGCGGACCTTCGCGCGTGGTCGCGACGGTGTGGATCGGGACCTTGAGCTCCTTGCCGAGCGCGGTGAGCGCTGCCTTCGAGGCGTCCTCGCCGGGATCGTCGAGGCGGCCGTCGGAGACGACCACCACCGCTTGCGGGCGCTCCTCCGCCGACGTCGCGAGCGCGCGCACCGCGGCCGTGAGATCGCTGTGCGGCGCGACCGGGCGCTCGCCGGCCGTGAACGGCACGGGCGTCCCGTCGCCGAAGCCGAGCGTGACGAGGCGCGCGCTCTTGCCGCTGCCCTGCGAGTCCTTCGCGATCGCCTCGAGCGCGCGGCGCTCCGCCTCGCGTCGCGGCTGCGAGCCTTGCGGCAGCGCCATCGAGCGAGAGCCGTCCGCGAGGACGACGACCTTCGCGCCGATGACGCTCTCGCGCGCCGCGATGCGGACGGGCCGGAGCACCGCGAGGAGAAGGGCGATCACGGCGAGGAGACCCGAGAGGACGATGCCGAGGCCGCCGCGCTCGCGCCGGCGAAGCTCGTGCGCCACGAGGACGCCGAGGCTGAGCAGGACGAGCACGCACGCAGTGAGGGCGGCCCACGAGGGCAGGTCCCCGTTCACGGCGAGTCGAGAGCTGAGGGAGGTGTCCACGCCGAGGTCTTCACTCCCCTCAGGGGATGAGCGCTCCGGCGCGACGGCGCATCAGGAAGGGCGCGTGTACCTGGTCGTCCTTGTAATTGCTGCAGAGTACATACATCGCGATGTTGACCGCGAGGCGGATGGCGCGCTCGCGCTGCTGATCGGCGCCGGGGACGACGGGGTTCTCCCAGGCGCCGGTCGCGCCGCGGGCGAGGGCGCCGCCGATGTCGTGAGAGGAGAAGATGACCTGCGTCTGGCCGCCGCGCACGATCGCGTCGAGCGTGCGCGGGCCCGCGACGCGGCCCTCCGCGCGCTTGAGCAGGTAGTACGACTTGAAGAGGACGTGGTCCGCCGCGAGCGGGATCGGGCTCGTGTCGGGGAGCACGCGCGCGATCTGCTCGCGTGCGGTGCGGCTGAACGCGCTCGTCCTCGGCGTCTCCGCCGACGAGTCGTCGGGGACGCCCGCGTCGTCGACGAGGAGGATGCCGCCGAGCGCGAAGAACTTCCGGAGGCCGGCGATCTCGTTCGCGGTGAGGGGAGCGAGCGCGTTGTCGCCGCTCCACCAGAGGAATGGGTTGTCGACGAGTGACGCGTCGTCGGCGCGCACCGCCGTGGGCTTGAGCCGCGCGGGCGCGCTCGTTCGCTGGACGAGCTCCCAGGACCATCGTCCGCCGGCCGTGGCGCGCGCCGGCCCCGTTGTCCCACCCGCGATGAGGGCCCGCGGATCGAAGGCGCCGACGTCGCCGAACGCCTTTGCCGGTCGGGGCATGAGCGCGAGGAGCAGGGCAAACGCCGCCGCGAAGGGGGCCATTCTCAGGAAACGCCGGCTCATGGCGGAAAGAACGTTAGCACTGGTCACACTCCAGCGGGATGCCGCGAAGACCATTGCATGAAGGCATCGCGCGCGGTGGGGCAGGCGTTCGGGGCGGGGCTCGTGGCGCTCCTCCTCCTCTTTCCCCGGAGGACGCAGGCCGAGGCGGTCGAGGAGTACGAGCGCCGCGGCGAGATGGATGACGACGGTCAGCGCTTCGGGGCGATCGTCGTCCGGGGCGAGCTCGTGCCCTCCGCGAACGCGCCCGGCGGCTGGTCGCTCGTGCGCACCTACGAGAACAGGTCCGACGAGGCGATCGAGATGGCGCTCGAGGAGCACGTCGACCGCGTGGAGACGATGGCCGGCGCGCGGGTGGAGCCGCCGGCGGTGAGCGTCCTCGCGCGAACGCAGACGCTTCGCCTGGGACCGCACGAGAAGCGATCGATCGGGACCTATCTCCCGGAGAAGCTCGGACGCGAGATCGCGAAGGCTCGCGCCGTCCAGGCGTGGGTGAGCGCGCAGATGGTAGCCGGCAAGTCGGATGGGGACCGCACCTACGACCGTTACGGCGTCTATTACCGTCGCCCGCTCGCGCCTGGCGAGACGGCCGCGGTGCGCGAGCCCGACCCGGACGTCTACGTCGAGAAGAAGCCCGCCCGCGCCCCGGTCGGACCGGCGGTGGTCCGGATCTCGAAGGCGGACCTCCTGTGACGAAGCTCGTCGCGTTCGCGCTCGGCATCTGCGGCGCGCTCGTGGTGGTGGCGGCGCAGGCGCATCACGAGGCGGCGCCGCCGCCGATCGACCGCGGAAAGCAGATCGCGGTGCTGCGTGACGACGGCGCCGCGCTGAAGGAGGTGCTCGTGCACTACGTGCCGGACGAGGAAGAGCGCATCCGCGACGCCTACCGCGACTTCCTCGGCACGCTCTCGCCGGCGACGAAGGTGGTAGCGGTCTACCCGGCCGGCCAGCGCGACAAGCTCGACGCCTTCCTCGTGCAGACGAGGGCGTCGTCGAACGTGCAGAAGGTCGAGATCGGCGCGCCGCTCGGGATCTGGTCGAAGGACCGCGCCCTCGTGCTCGCGGATCCGGCGCCGGGCAGCCCAGTGACGTTCCTGATCCCGCCGAAGCCGAGGCCTGGCGAGTCCGGGCGCCCGCAGGACTGGGACATCGTCCCGGCGGTGGCGGCGGCGGTGCCGGATCGCTTCAAGACGCGCGAGCTCCCCATCGCGTTCGACGCGGGCGACTTCGCGATCGCCGGCAAACGGGTCATCTTCGATGCGAACCTCTACGCGCGAAATCGCGGGCGGGGGTATCCGTCGGCGGCCGCGTTCAAGGCACGCGTGGCCTCGATGCTCGGGCGCGACGTCGTGATGCTCGGCGCGAGCGAGGGCGACGTGCCCCGGCATCACGTGTCGATGTACATGGCGCCGCTGGACGACAAGACGGTGCTCGTCGGCGATCCGGCAGCGGGCGCGAAGATCGTGGGCCCGAGCTTCATGCCCGGCGAGCGCGGGTTGGAGTCGAAGGAGCTCCTCGTGGCGGACGAGTCGCCCCGCATGCAGGCGCGCTTCGATCGCGCGGCGCACGATCTCGAGCTCGCGGGCTTCAAGGTCGTGCGCATTCCGACCGTCGCCTTCGAAGACAAGACGTACTTCGCGTACACGAACGGCATCTACGAGACGCGCGACGGAAAGAAGATCGCGTGGGTGCCCTCGTTCGCGGACGGCGATGACCCGCTCACGGCGGACCTCGACGCGGCCGCGCGCGCCGTCTACGACCGGCTCGGCTACGAGGTCCGCCCCGTCGCCGTCCGTCGCCTCTTCACGAGCCACGGGACGATCGGCTGCGTGGTGAACGTGGTCGCTCGCGACTGAGCGCATCGCCTCCGCTTCGTGGCCGCGACGCGGCGAGGCGCTTCACCGCCTCGCGCGCCTCGGCGTCGTCGTGCTGCGCGAAGCCGAGACGGAGGAAGGGGTGGCTCTCTCCATCGCTGGAGAAGAGACGCGCCGGCTGCAGCAAGAGCCCGCGTTCGAGCGCACGGACGGCCCAGGCGTCGACGTCGAGCGCGGGATCGACGCGGGCCCAGATGGCGGTCCCGCCGCTCGGGAGCTCGAAGTCGATCGCGGAGCCGAGCGTCCGGCGAAGGAGCTCCGCGTTGCGCTCGCGGCGCTCTCCATAAATGCGTCGCGCGCGGCGGATGTGCCGTTGCACCTCGCCGTCCTCGATGAGCTCGGCGAGGGCCGTGCACAACGTGTGGTCGCCCTGCCGATCGACGAAACGGCGCGTGCGGGTGAGGCGCTCGATGACGGGGGCGGGCGCGACGACGAAGCCAAGACGAAGGCCAGGCGCGAGCACCTTGGAGAAGGTGCCGACGTAAATGACCGAGCCGTGCCGATCGCTGCTCGCGAGCGGGAGGACGGGCCGGCCGACGTAGTGAAACTCGTGGTCGTAGTCGTCCTCCAGGATGAAGAAGCGCTGCTCACGCGCGAGCTCGAGGAGCCGCAGCCGTCGCGCGGCGTCGAGGGTCACGGTGGTGGGGAACTGGTGATGCGGCGTGACGTAGACCGCGCGAAGGCCATCGCCGAGCGCGTCGACGTCGAGCCCGCGCTCGTCGATGCGCGTGGGCACGAGGCGAGCGCCGCTCGCGGCGAGCGCCTCCCAGGCGGGCCGGTAGCCGAAGGACTCGATCGCGACGCGGTCGCCCGCGCGGAGCAAGGTGCGAGCGACGAGATCGAGCCCCATCTGCGATCCGCGCACCACGAGCACGTTCTCCACGCGCGCCGGCACGCCACGCGTGGCCGCGACCATCGCTGCGATGGCGCGGCGGAGCGCGGTCGGGCCGGCGGGGTCGCCGTAGCTGAGCACCTCGAGCGGCCGGCGCCGCATCGCGCGCCGCATCGCGCGGGCCAGCGCCTCGGCGGGAAAGAGCCGCACGTCGGGCACGCCGCCGCCGAGCGTCATGGGCGCATCGGGCAGCTCGAGGGGCACCAGCGGAGGCAAGTCGTAGGCTGTCGCGTCACGACGCGCGCGCGGCCGCACCGCCTCGGTGTCCGGCAGGGCGGGCGACACGAAGGTGCCGCGCGCCGGCTCCGTGACGAGCCAGCCCTCGGCGATGCACTCGCGGTATGCGGCGAGCACCGTGTTGCGATGTACGCCGACGCTCGTCGCGGCCACGCGCGAGCCGGGCATGGCGTCACCAGCCTTCAGCCGCCCGCGCCGAATGTCGTCGGCGATCGCGCGTGCGATCCGCAGGAACGCCGGCTCTGCCGCCGCTCCGCCAGACCCGCGCTCGGCGCCGCGCAGCGCCACCTCCCAGCGCCCGACGTCGCTCATTCATCTGGTCTAGCAGAAATGTTCAGGCTGGTACTTTTCGAGGTACCAGTTTGGGCGCATTTCTCCTCTCCATGAAGCCGATGCGGCGGGCCGTCTATGTGGGTGAAGAGGCAGAGGGAAGGGCGCTCCTCGAGCGCGCGCCGGTGGTGCACATCGCGACGACGGACGCGGAGGGCCGCCCCGTCCTGCGTGTCGTGCATGGCGTCCTCGACGGCGATCTCCTCGCGTTCCATGGCGCGCCCGCGGGCGAGAAGATGTCGGGCCTCGGCCGTCGGGCCGTCGCGAGCGCGCACGAGACCATCGCCGAGATCCCGAGCTGGTTCCTCGATCCCGAGCGGGCGTGCCCCGCCACGACGTACTACGTCAGCGCCCAGATCGAGGGCGTGCTCGAGGAGATCACGGATCCGCCGCGGAAGGCGCGGCTCCTCCAGAAGCTCATGGAGAAGCTCCAGCCCGAGGGCCGGCATGTCCCGATCGATCTGGAGAATGAGGCCTCCGCCGCGCTCTACGAGAAGGCGGTGAAGGGCCTCCTCGTGGCCGCGATCCGCATCGACGCCCTCGCGTGCAAGGCCAAGCTCGGACAGAACCGGCAGCCGGCGGAGCGCACGCGCGTCATCGAGCAGCTCTGGCAGCGGGGCGACGTCGCGGCGGTCGACCTCCTGATCCGCCGGTTCCCGGAGCTCGCCCCCGCGCGATTCTCCGCGGACGGGCTCTCCTTCTTCTGCGCGATGGACGACGCCGAGGTCGACGAGGCGCTAGGTCTGCTCCGCGACGTCTACTGGCTCACCGGCATTCCAGAGGCGAGGCGGCGGGCCGCGATCCGGTGCTCGTCCGTCGTCTTCGCGCGTGACGAGCGCGGCATCGCCGCGTTCGCCCGCGCCGTGTCGGACGGCCGGACGGCCTGGATCTACGACGTCGTCGTGCGTCCCGAGTCGCGGGGCACCGGCGTCGGGAAGGCGCTCTTCCGTTTCCTCCTCGATCATCCGGCCGTCCGCGACGCGCGCCTCGTCCGCCTGGGGACACGCGACGCGATGGACTTCTACCGTCGCTTCGGGTTCGTCGACTTCTCCGTCATCCAGGCGAAGAAGCCCTACGTGTCGACGGAGATGGTGCTCGGTCGCGTGTAGAGCGTGCAGCGCTCGCTCAGTCGAAATCGTCGACGCGCCAGACGCCGCCTTCGCGCTTCAACTTGACCATGTGGCCGCCGGGGATGGTGACCACGGCGCCGTCTCCCGCGACCTCCACGTGGAGCGTCTCTGGCCGCTCGAGCCCGGTGACGAGCGAGCGAAGGTCCTGCTCGATGGCGGCGCGCGTCGACGGCGTGAGCACGCGCATGAGGCCGGCGTACGAGCGACGCGCGAGCACGCGGCGCAGCTGGTCGAGCGCCTGCTCCGGCGTTCGCGACCCGCCGGGGAGCGCGCCGGACGAGGTGATCCAGAAGTGCCCTTCCTTGAGCTCGAGCTGCGCTTCCTCACCGTCGTCGTAGCGGAGCCGGGCGAAGGCCTCGACACGCGCGTCCTTCGCGGTGAGGCTCTTCGCCTGCTCTGCGAGCTCGCCGCGCTGCTCCTGCACGAGGCGCTTCACGTCCTCGCGCGATCGCGACTTCTGCGCGGAGGTCGTCATCATCTCGTAGATGGCGTCGCCGTCACCGCTCGAGGCAGCCTGCGCATACTCCTCGGCCGCGCTGCGCGGGTCCGGCACGGCGCGGCTCGAACAGCCTGCGACGCAGAGGAGCGTCGTCAAAGCTGCAAAAGACGAGGAGAGCCGCATTGGCGCGGCAGCCTACTTCACTTGGAGCGCGCCGTCACGGGGGCTGCGGGCTCCTTGCCCGACGGCCGATTCGAGGCCACGCCCGAGGCGCCGCCCACGTTCACCTCGAGATCGTAGACGTCGCGGAACAGCTCCGACTTCGCACGGACGGTCCACTCCTCGAGCTCGCGGTGCTCGTCGCCGACGATGGAGAGGTTCATCCGGCGCGCCTTCGGATCGATGTCCGCCTTCACGCTCTGCACCTTCCCGAGGTGCTCGCGATCGAGCGCGTCGGCGATGCGCAGGATGGCGGCGAGGCCGCGGACCTTCGCCCGCGCGTCCTTGTCGAGGTCGCGGAAGTTCGGATGCGAAGGGTCGGGCGAGCTCTTGCGGTGGTAGCGCGCGACGTTCGCGACGATGGCGCGCTCGTCGGGCGTGAGCCCCATGATGTCCGAGTTGAGGATCAGGTAGTACGAGTGCTTGTGGTGACCGTCGTAACGGACGTAGTCGCCCACGTCGTGGAGCATGGCGGCGGCGCGGAGGAGGAGGCGCTCGCGATCGCCGAAGCCGTGGTAGCCGATCATGCTGTCGAAGAGCGACGTGGCGAGCGTCGCGACGAGCTCGCCGTGCGCCTGGTCGAACCCGTAGCGCTTCCCGAGGCGGACGCAGCCGTCGATGACGCTGCTCGCGTCGGCCTCCTTGTCCCAGCGATCGAAGTAGCGATCGACGAGCTCCTCGAGGATGCCCTCCTTCAGGCCGACGCCGGGCGCGACGAGCGCGGAGGCGTTGAAGGTCTCGGCGACGCGGAGGAAGATCGAGGCGGCCGTGACGATGGTGTCTGCGCGGTCGGGGCGTAGCCCGAACGTGTCGCGCCGCTGATCGGGCGTCATGCCGAAGAGCTTCCCGAGCAGCGTCTTCATGAGGCCCACGTCGACGGCGCGCGGATATCCCGCATGTCCGCCCTTCATCGCGCAGAGCTCGGAGAGCGTGTCGACGCTGCCGCCGGTGCCGACGACGAAGTCGAAGGGCAGCTTCTTCAGCACCGGTACCGCTTCGGCGAGGACGCGATCGACGCCCTCGAAGAGGAGCGTCTGCCGGCGCTTGTCGATAGCGAGCGGCTTTCGCACGAACATCTCGAGAAGCCGCACGGTGCCGATCGGGAGCGAGACGGCCCACTTGCTGCGTCCCTTGTCGAGGTACGTGAGCTCGGTGGAGCCGCCGCCGACGTCGACGAGGAGGGCGCGCTTGTCGGAGAGGTTGAGGCGCCGCACGACGGCGAGCTGGATGAGGCGCGCCTCCTCGATGCCCTCGATGACCTCGAGCTCGATGCCCGCCTCGCGCCGCGCGCGCTCGACGAGGGTGGTTCCGTTCGAGGCCTCCCGCACCGCGCTCGTGGCGGTCGCCCGGTACGCGTCGACCTTCGCGTCGTCCATCGCCTGGCGGAACTCGCGGAGGGCGCCGGTGGCTTGCCCGATCGACGATGCGGCCAGCTTCCCCGTGAGGAAGACCTCCGCGCCGAGGCGCACGGGCGATCGGAGCGACACCACCTCGCGCCAGCCGATCTGCCCGCCGTCCGGCAGGAGCGAGAGCTGCTCGCGACCGGGCAGCCCGGCCTGGGCCTCGACGATGCGCAGGCGCAGCGCGTTCGAGCCCAGATCGAGCGCAGCGAAGCGCGGCATGGGACTCCTCATAGCACGAGGTCTGCTAGAAATAAGGCGTGGCGACGAAGCCGGATGCGGAGGAGCCGAGGAGTTCATCGGAGCGCGAGCCTTCATCGAAGCGCGAGCCTGCCCCGCGCGAGCCTTCATCGAAGCCGCGAGCGGCATCCGTTTCGGGCCGGTCAGGTTACGATTCGGCAAAGCTTCGCTTCGTCGGCGCCTGCGGAGCGATCGCGCTCGGTCTCGCGGTGGCGGGCTCGCTCGACCGCGCGACGGGCGGCGTCCTCGTCCTCATCGGCTGGGTGGCGAGCGTGGCGACGCTCCACCGCCTGGGCCGGGCGGGCTCGAAAGCCTAGCGCCTCTCGTGGCTCAGATGTCGCTGCGGAGGACGGCGACGCCGACGTCGGGGCCGAGCTTGGGCGTGCGCGCGGCGGCCCAGCCGAAGTCGCGATCGGTGATCTTGAGGGGCTCCGCGGCGGTGCCGCCGGCCGTCTTGTCGTAGAGCTTGGCCGTCTCGAGCGCCTTCTCGTTGACCTCGGGCACCGGTGGGACGCCGGGCGACGCCGCGCAGTAGAGGCCCTCCTTGTCGAAGAGGCAGACGTAGAGGATGGGCATCTTCCCCTTGTCCCCGGCGCGCATGAGCGCGTCCTGGACCTCGCGCTGGGCGGTCACCTGGAGGTGGTAGGCGAAGCGGCGGTAGGTCCAGCCGGTGACGAGGAGGCCGCTCTTCGAGCCATCTGCCTTCTTGACGGGCACGGCGGCGACCCACTCCTTGTCGTTGCCGTGCGGGTTGGGCACGCCGCCCTTGAGGGAGCCGGTCGTGGCGACGAAGTCCTGACCGTCGACGGCGGGCTTGAGCCCCGGCCAGCCGGCGATGAGGTCCTTGCCGGCCATCGTGTCCTGCTCGAAGTCGTTCCGGATGGCGATGCCGGCCGGATCGGCGAAGGCGAAGAACGTGGACTTCGCGATGCCGAGGTCGGGCACCTGCTGCCTCATCTTGAGGAGGGCGCTCCGTACGGCGGGGACGTTCCCCTTGGGATCGCCGTCCTTGCCGAGCTCTTTCTCGAAGATGGCGGTGAGCTTCTTCGCGCCCTCCGGGAGGCCGCGCTCGACCTCGGCCACGTCCTTGGCCGTCATCTCGACGAGCCTGGCCACATCGGCCTTCGCATCCTCAGCGCTCTTTGCGCCGCGATCCTTGCCACAGCAAAAGAGCGCCGTTGCCGCGGACAGGGCAACGACGCTCGAGAGCTTCCTCATGGTCAGCGACGTCATCATGCGTATGTCGAGCATACGACATTACGAGGCCGCGGAATGTTCCGCTGGTCGGACGGGGCCGGATCAGGGCGCGTCGGTGGCGGTCGCCGGATCGACGTCGTCGGCGTCGCTGGCTGCATTGCCTGCCGTGCCCGCCGCGGTGGTCGGGGCGGGGGCGAGGGAGGCGAGGACCTCGGCGAGCGGGGTGTCGGTGAGGAACGTGCCGTAGTTCCAGGGGGCGATGCCGCCGTCGTGGATGCCGACGACCTTCAGCGACGCGTCATCGAGGATCGTCGCGCCGGAAGAGCCCGGGTCAGTGTCACACTGGTGGCTGAACTGGTTCGCGCCCCAGCCGCCGTTGGTGGACGGCTTGACGACGCAGAGCTGCGACCACTCGAGCGGGCGGAGGTGCGGGTGCGAGAAGATCGTGATCGACGACTCGTACGCGGGGCGACCCGAGAGGTCGACGTCGACCTTGACCGCCGGCGCGACGTCGACCTGGAAGATCGCGTAGTCGATGTCGCGCGACTGCTGCGCGGCGTAGACCGTCGTGCACTTCGACGTGAGGTACGCGGGCGAGTCCGTGCGGACGCCCCAGCGAACGGTGGTGCTCGCGCACGCGAAGTTGTTCTTTCGCGTGGAGGGAGCGTTGAAGCAGTGACCCGCGGTGAGGACGACGCCGCCTCCGATGTGCGTCGCCGTGCAGCCCATCGAGATGATGCCGAACGCGTCCGGGAGGCCGCGGTACTTCTCGGGGAGGTTGGCGCCGTTCTCCTTGACGACGACGAAGTCGTTCGTGCCGATGACCTTCGCCTGGTCGGTGGTCTGGACCGGCTCCTCGCCGACATCGTTGGCGGAGCAACCGACCGCGAAGAGGGAAACGGCGAAGAGAGCGAAGAGCGACTTGGTCTGCATCGTGGTGCAGGACCTTACGGTGGTGGATCTTCCGTTCCCCCATCACGGACCCGTCTCACGATTGCACGTGCGTCGTTTGGTCGGTGATGTGCGCAGGAGCGCCTACGTGCACGTCAAAAATCTACCAAAAACACCGACAAAATGCGTGTAATCCAAGCCTCTACACGTGCCGCGAAACGCCTTCACGAGCCCACGAAACGCCACCCGCTTATCGAAGTCACACGCACCTACACACGTCGCCAAACGACCGTGCGAGGGCCCTCCAAGACGCTGTCACGCCCTCCGCGTGACGAGAGAAATGAATGCAAACTGCATTCATGTAATTGCGGAGTGCACGCGGTCGCGCGTCGCGCCGTCCCGCGCCCCTCCGCATCTCGCGTCTGCACATCGAGCGTCGCACTCGAAAGCGCAGGCCGCGTCGTATGCGTTGTACCGAAGGAGGGACTCGAACCCTCACGAGAGTTACCTCGGCGGATTTTGAATCCGCTGCGTCTACCATTCCGCCACTTCGGCTTAGCTGGACCGTCTTATAACACGTGGCCGGGCGGCATATGCTTCCTAACGAGCGCTCTCGCTCAGCCTGCGTCGTCGTCGCCGAAGGGATCTTCGAAGCTGCCGGCGTCGCCCGTGCTCGGGCACTGGTTTCCGCAGTTGGCCTGGATGCACTGCGAGAACTCGAGGCACTTCTCCGAGCCCGTCGTCTGCAAGCAGGTGAGCTGGCAGAAGGGCTCTCCCTTGCAGTCGTCGATGCACTTCTTCTGCAGCTTGCAGCCGTTGTCATCGAGCAGGAACGCGTACTGGTTGCAGCACTTCGTCCTCGCGCACTGATCGCATTGCGGTCGATCGTCGGCGGGCTCGCGACCCGAGCAGTCGCCCTGGACCTCCGTGCTGCCGGAGGAGGTCGTCCCGGACGAGGTGCCCTTCGACTTACCGCTGGTGCCGCTCGTGGTGTCGTCATCGTCGCCGGCGCCGCGGGAGGTCTTGTTGTTCACGTCACCATCGGTGCTTGGCGCAGTGCATCCAACCACGATGGCAAACGTTCCAAGCGCAGCGAGACACGCGACGAAAACGGGCTTGAGCAAGAGCACCTCCGACTTTGAAAGCGTGCCAGATGCGGTGGAACCACGCCAGCGCACGCGCTCCTGGAGACTGCGACCCAGGCGATTTCTTTTGCGGGCCGATCCCCATTTGTTTATTGCTGCGGGAAATGAGCACCCTGAAGAGCACTCTCGAGAGCCTCGCTTCGCAGTTTGCAATGAGCATCCTCAACGCGCTTCGAAGCGCGTCGATCGAGGAGGTCATGGGCGTCACGGGCGCTCGTGCGTCGGCTGCCGTTGTGAGCGCGAGCGCGCCGGCGGCGGCGGCTCCGGCCAAGCGCGGTGCGGGTCGTCCGAAGAAGGCGGCCGCTGCGGCCGTGCCGGCTCCGGTTGCGCCGGCTCCGGCCGCGGCTCCGAAGAAGCGCGGCCGTCCGGCCGGCTCGGGCAACAAGACGAAGGCCGCTGCGGCCCCCAAGGCCGTCGCCGCTCCCAAGGCGAAGAAGACGGCGACCGGTCGCCTCGCGCGCCGCTCGCTCGAGGACATCGGCAGCGTCGTCGAGTCGATCGTCGCCCTCCTCCAGAGCTACCCCGACGGCCTCCGCGCGGAGCAGATCCGCGTCGCCCTCGGCCTGGAGGCGAAGGAGCTCCCGCGTCCCCTCGCGGACGGCGTCGCGGCGGGCACCCTCACCAAGACGGGTCAGAAGCGCGCCACGACGTACTTCCTCGCCGGCGGCAAGAGCAAGAAGCGCGGTCGCTGATTCGAAGCGCGACTCGCAGAGCGCGCGTGGAGCCGTCAGCGCGGAGCGCCGCTCTACTCCTTGGGCAAGGCCGCCAGGCGCTCGGCGGCCTTCTTCGCCGTGCGTGAGCCCGTGGTCTTCGGGGGCCAGGTGTCGACAATCTTCTGGTAGCGCGCCCGCGCGGACTTGAGATTGCCCTTGGCCTCCTCCGCTTCGGCGAGGAAGAGGCGCGCGCGCATCACGACGAGGAGCGACTCGAACGTGTTGCACGTCGCATCGACGCGCTCGAGCGGCGGGATGGCGTCGTCCCAGTGGCCCGTGAGCGCATAGGCCTTGCCGAGCGCGAAGTCGACGCCGAGCCCCGCGCCCTTCGGCTCCATCTTCGGCGCCTTGGTGAGCGCCTCGAGCGCCTCTTCGCGTGTCTCCGCGAAGCCCGCGTACACCGAGAGCCAGTCGATCCACGGGCTCCGCGCGGAGTGGCCCTCCGCGATCCGGCGCTGCTCCGCCTCGAGCCACTCGGCGCGCTTGGCCTCGAGCTCCTTCTTCGTCATCTCTCCGGCGCGATAGAGGGGCTCGTAGAAGTCGATGCTCGGATCGGGGGCGAAGGGGAAGGCCGGCCAGGCCGCCATCCGATCGAGGAACGCGCGCGCCGCCTTCGCCGCCTCCTTCGGGTGCTCGCTCTCGCGCAGCACGTTCACGCGGAGGCGCGCGGGCCCGGCGTGGTCGGTGGAGTCGGCGTCGAGGGGGAGCGCAGCATCGTATTGCCCCGCGAGCTCGTCCGCCTTCGCGAAGTCGCCGTCGAGCACCGCGAGGAACGAGCGATCCCAGAGCTCGACGCGCTTCTGATCCATGGCCGGCACGTTGCTCCAGCGATGGGAGAGCACCTCCTCGATGCTCGGTCGCGGCGCGCCGAGCGCGTGGAGCGACCGCGCCATGCTCGCGAACGGCTTCGGCGACGCGGGCTCGAGGAGCTCCCACTTCGCGGCCTCTTCCTTCGCGCGCGCGCACTCGCCCGCCGCGTACATCAGATCGAAGCGCGTCTCGACGCACATCGAGGCGATGGGCGAGCGCTTGATGCACCTCTCCGTCGTCGTGAGGGCGGCGCCCGTGTCGCCGAGCGCTCGCTCCGTCCGCGCGAGGGCGGCCATCGCCGGGGCGTACGAGTCATCGAGGTGGATCGCCGCCTCGAACGCCGTCTTCGCCGCGTGATGATCGCCCTGCTGTTGGCGCGCGCGGCCGAGCCAGTACTGGAGCTCCGGATCGCGCGGATACTGGAAGACGACCGAGGTCATGCGCGTCTCCCACTCCTCCAGATCGGGGAGCGCGCCCGTGGGGCGAATGAAGGGGACGCTCGCCTCGAGGAGCATCTCGTCGCGCGGGAGGAGGAGCTGCCGGTGCTGGAACGCGAGCGTGAACGCGGCCTGCGCCGCGCTCCGATCGTTCACGGCCGCCTGTTGCAGCGCCAGCTCGAGATGCGCGGCGGCGAAGTCCGGCTCGAGCTTGGTCGCCTCGGCGAGGCCGCTCCGCGCCTGATTCGACGCGCCGTCGTGCCACGCGCGCATCGCGTTGGTGAACTGCTCCTCCGCCTTCGGGTTGTCCGTCAGCTTTCGCGGCGTCACCGTCGGGGTAGCGGGGACGCGCGAGACTCCGGGATCCTTCGGGCGCGTCGCCAGGTAGACGGAGGCCGCGAGCGCGCCGATGAGGAACAGCGGGAGCGCGAGCTGCCATCCGCGCTTCGGCTTCGTCACGACGGGCGCGGCGCTCGTTGGTGCGTCGGCCGCCGGCGGCACCGTGACCGTGGTGGGGACCTTCGTCGTCGCCGCGAACGCCGCCTCGTCATGGGGCTGAGGCGGGGGCGCGACGCGCACGCGCTCGCCGCTCGTGTTCGTCGCCGCGAAGGGCTCGAGCGCGTCCGCGATGTCGGCCATCGTCGGGAAGCGATGCTTCGGATCCTTCGCGAGCGCCCGGATGATGGTGTCGTCGACGAGGGCCGGGACGTCCTTCACCCTCGACTTGATCGGCGGCGGTGCCTCCGTGAGGATATTGGCCACCACCGCGAGCACGTCGCCGTTCTCGAGCCACGGCCGGCCGCCGGTGACGAGCTCGTAGGCCATCACGCCCCACGCGAACTGGTCGCAACGCGCGTCGACGTCGCCGCCCTTGATCGCCTCGGGCGCCATGTAGACCGGCGTCCCGCTGATCGTGCCGCCGCCCGTGATGGTGTCGATCCGGTGCTGGTCCTCGTTCGACTTGCTCATGGTTCGGCGCGCGATGCCGAAGTCGAGGACCTTCACCGCGCCGTCCTCGCGGACCATCACGTTCTCGGGCTTGATGTCGCGGTGGATGATGCCGCTGCGATGCGCCGCCTCGAGGGCGCGCGCCACCTCGACGAGGAAGCGGACGCGGCGGGCGAGGGGGAGCTCCGCCTCACCGACCAGGCTCCGGAGCGCGGAGCCGACGACGTACTCCATCGCGAGCCAGAGGCGTCCGTCGGTCTCGCCGACGTCGTAGATCGCGACGACGTTCGGGTGGCTGAGCGAGGCGACCGCCCGCGCCTCGCGGAGCCAGCGGGACGCGAGCTGCGTCCTCTCCTCGTCGTCGGAGCGCCCGGGGTCGGACTCCCTCTTGAGCGGTCCCTTGGTCCGCGCGATGTCCGGGGAGACGACGATCACCTTCAGCGCGACCGTGCGCTCGAGGCGGGGGTCGAAGGCCCGATAGACCTGCCCCATGCCTCCCTGGCCCACGAAACCCTTGATTTCGTAGGGTCCAACTTTCTCACCCGGTTTGAGCAAGCGAGACCAAGACTACCGGACGCCCCTGGCGTATTCCCACCTGCAAAATCGCTAGCATCGGGAATGCGAGGGGTGCTATCTACGTCGGCTCTTCCGGAGAGCGACGAAATGCCGACGAGTGATGCGGTTCAGTGCAAGCCCCTCGAGGTCGTGGTCAGTGACCGCGGAATCGAGCGCGCCATCAAGATGCTCAAGCGCAAGCTTGCCTCGGAGGGTGTCCTGCGCGAGCTCAAGATGCGCCGCCACTACATGAAGCCGAGCGTGAAGCGCCGCAAGAAGCAGGCGGAAGCGGCTCGTCGTCGTCGCAAGCGGGCGAAGCTCGACGCGGCGCCGCCGAAGGGCAACTGAGCCTCCCGCTGGGGAGCCAGTCCACCGTCGCGGAATGACAGGCGAGCCGACCTCCGGGTCCGCTCGCCTTCATGCGTTTGTCCGGGCGCGCGCTAGACTTCCGCATGTCCGACGATGACGCGCGTGAGATCGCCCTGCGCCGCGTCCGGAAGTTCGTCGGGAGCTACGTGGAGAAGGGCAAGTACGAGCTCTATCCCGAGCCCGAGGTGGTCGAGAACGTCGTGCAGGGGCTCGCCGACAACCTCGCCGCGCACGGGCGCATGTACTGCCCGTGCGCCAGCGTCGAGGACTCGAAACAGAAGGGCTCCGAGATGGTCTGCCCGTGCACGCCGCACCACGCCGACATCGCGCGGCAGGGCTACTGCGACTGTGCGCTCTTCGCGTCTCCAGAGTTCGTGGCCTCCTCCGACCTCGTGGCCGCCGAGCGGCTCACGAAAAAGGGCGGAGCCGGCTCCTGAGCGCGTCCCCGAGAGCGCGTCCCCGAGAGCGTCCGCTCAGGCCGCGCGCTTCTTGGGGGCCTTGCCGGCGACCGTCAGGCGCTTCTTCGACGAGGGGGGCGGGGCCGTCTTCTTCGCGGCGTGCGCCGGCTCGGGCCCGAGCAACGCCACGATGCTGGCGATCTTCCGGTGATGAACGGGGCCGAGCTCGAGCGGCGTCTTCTCCTCGATCGCGTAGCGATTGCGGCGACCGATGCGCGCGCGCTTCACGTAACCCGCCGTCACCAGATCAGCGACGATCTGATGCGCGCCGCGCTCGCTGATGCCGACGGACTCTGCGATCTCCCAGACTCGGGAGTCGGGGTCCTTCGCAATGCAGAGAAGGACGTGCGCATGGGGGGTGAGGAGCGACCATTGACGGTCGGATTCGGTCTTCGGGGTACGTCGCATTTTCCAACAGCCTCGCTTGGTGCAGCATTATGCGGCGCCTCGTGAGCCGATGTAAATAGCGGAGATATGCTGTCATTTTCTTGCGTTGCGTTTTGCAACGCAAGGGAGACGCAGAAAAACGACGGAAGGGGCGTGCAGGCTCACGAGCCATGGATGGACTGCGACGAGTCATGGCTCAGATAGAGGAGCGGCCTCGACGGGTCGAGCGAGGCGCTCTAGGGTCACCGCGAAAATGGCCCTCGCAATCCACGAAGCCTGCCCCGAATTCGCGCTCCCCGGCACCGACGACAAGACGCATGACCTCGCGTCGTTCGGCGATCGCGAGCTCCTCGTGGTGGCTGTATCTTGCAACCATTGCCCCTACGTCGTCGCGTACGAGGAGCGCATGATCGCCCTCGCCCGCGAGTACGGCGCGAAGAACGTCGGGTGGATCGCGGTGAACGCGAACGACGCGACCCGCTACCCCGACGACGGCATGCAGCCGATGAAGACGCGCGCGCGCGAGCGCAGCTTCCCGTTCCCCTACGTCCGCGACGACTCGCAGGCCTTCGTCAGGGCCCTCGGCGCGCGCTTCACGCCCGAGCTCTTCGTCTTCGACAAGGCGCGCAAGCTCCGCTACCACGGCCGCATCGACGACAACCACCGCGATCCCAGCCGCGTGACGAGCCACGACCTCAAGAACGCGCTCGACGCGCTGCTGGCCGGAAAAGACGCTCCCGCGCCCGAGACGACGGCGTTCGGCTGCTCCGTAAAGTGGAAATAGGCCGCCGTCCGAGGCTCCCGCGCGCTCGGGGCAGGTGATAGCCTCGTCGCGTGAGCCACGAGAACGGAACCACGAACGGCAACGGCAAATCGCTCTTCAAGGCCGGCGCCGCAGGGAAGGGCGTCGGTCGCTTCGCGCTGTTCGAGCCGCCGCCGGTCGATGCGGTCGCGGTCGAGGAGCGCGCCGCGTCGTTCGCCAAGCGATCGATCAAGAAGGCGGCGAAGGTCGCCGGCCTGAAGCTCGCCGTCTCGATGATCGACCTCACCACCCTCGAGGGCAAGGACACCCCGGGCAAGGTGAAGCAGATGTGCCAGAAGGCGCTGCGACCGCTCGACAGCGACGGGACCATCCCTCCCGTCGCCGCGGTCTGCGTCTATCCGAACTTCGTCACCGTCGCGAAGCAGGCGCTCGCGGGCTCCACGGTGAAGGTGGCGAGCGTGGCCACCGCGTTCCCGGCCGGTCAGCTCCCGCTCAACATCAAGCTCGACGACGTTCGCCGCGCGGTGGAGTTCGGCGCCGACGAGATCGACATGGTCATCGATCGCGGCGCCATGCTTGCGGGTGACTACGCGAAGGTCTTCGACGAGATCGCGGCGACCAAGGACGCGTGCGGCGCGGCCCGCCTCAAGGTGATCCTCGAGACCGGCGAGCTCGGCTCGTACGACGTCGTCCGCAAGGCGAGCGAGCTCGGCATCGCCGCCGGCGGCGACTTCATCAAGACGTCGACGGGCAAGATCCAGCCGGCCGCGACGCCCGCCGTCACGCTCGTCATGCTCGAGACGATCCGCGACCACTTCTACGCCACGGGCCGCAAGGTCGGCATGAAGCCCGCGGGCGGCGTGCGTACCGCGAAGTCCGCGCTCCACTACCTCGTCATGGTGAAGGAGACGCTCGGCGACGGCTGGCTCACGAACGAGTGGTTCCGCTTCGGCGCGAGCGCCCTCCTCAACGATCTCCTGATGCAGCTCGAGAAAGAGCGGACTGGCAACTACCAGGCGGGCGACGACTTCTCGAAGGACTGAGCCCAACGCCGCTGGGAGAAAGCGCGCAACCTCGCCTCCGAGCGGCCGACGGGCGGGCATGAGCCAGCCCGTGACCTCCGTCCAGCGACGTCGAGACGACTACATTCGCGATCTCGACGGCCCTTCGACCCCGGCGTCGCCGCCCACCGCGCCGAAGCCCTCGCAAGGCGTCGACGCCCACGTCGATCGCGCCATCAACGACGCGATCCTCTACGTCGGAATGAACGAGAGCAGCGCGGGCCTCGAGCTCGGCGCGCTCCAGGCCGCGACGGGCGGCAAGGTCACCACCATACTCGGTCACGCGGGCGCGAAGGTCGACACCCGGTTCGGCACGTTCGATCTTTCCGACGACGCGCAGGTGAAGGAGTTCGCGGCGAAGCTCGTCGTCCATTACGGCCTCCCCGCGGAGGTCGCAGCGAAGATGGAGAAGGTCCTCCTCGCGACCGACCCGGAGCCGACGAACCTCGCGCTCGGCCACGTGCACGGCGCCGGCCGCGACGAGATCGCGCGCATCGCGCTCTACATGGCGCGAGCGGAGTCGGGCCGTGGCGAAATGCCTTCGCGCCTCGTGCTGTCGGGGCACTCCGCGGGCGGGGACATGTGGGGCGACCGCGCGGGGCGCTTCGAGCTGGAGTCGATCTGCGAGCTCGGTCGCATCTTCCCGGCGGCAGCGAAGCAGGTCGAGGACATCCACTTCGCCGGCTGCTTCACCTACGCGCCGATCCAGACCGGCGAACGCGAGACCTGGCGCGCGAGCTTCACGAACATGAAGACGATGTGGGGCTACGACCACTACTCGGGCCACGCGCCGGTGGGCGATCTGCGCGCCTGGGAGTCGGAGACGCGCGGCCGCGCGGACACGATCTCGGCGCATCGCGGCGTCGTCGGGTGGTCGACGGGCGCCGGGCTCGTCGACGACGGCACGTCGCCGACCGCGCTGCAGGGGAAGAAGCAGGAGGCGGACGCGCGCTTCGACGACCACGTCTCGGGCAGAACGGCGGTGCACGATCCGCACGAGCACGCGATTCACGACGACTACGCGACCTACCAGCGGCTCGCCGCGCGCGGCGACACGCAGGCCGGCGAGCGCGCGGCGACGCTGCTGCGCGTCCGCTTCTACGAGAAGAGCGTGCGCAGCGAGTTCGCCGCGGCGTACGGCGAGCAGGTCGGCGTCGCGTTCACGGCGCTCGGCTTGCCCGTCCCGGACTTCTCGAAGCTCTCACGGCAGGAGGCGCTCGCGACCAGCGAGCGCTTCCGCGCGGCGGCGGGCGCGCCGCCGCGCGCCGACGTGGCGGGAGCGTGGATCGTCCTCGATCGATTCCGCAGCCTGGACCCCACGCTCGTCTCGAGCCGGTGGTGTCACTGACCGATCAGTACGAGCCGCCGCCACCGCCGCCGACGCCGACGGGGTGCCAGACCGTCTTCGTCTCGAGGAAGCGCTCGATCCACCCGAGGCCCTGGCCCTTGCGGTCGTCGAGCCAGCTCTCGGCATCCATGGGCACGTGGGTCTTCACGCGCTTCACGTTGTCGGCGGCGTCGGCCTCGACCGTCTTGCGGAGCTCGGCGTCGACGATCCACGCGTCGACGCCGATGACCTCGCGGTGCTTCGCGAAGTGAGGCGCGAGCTCCTTCGAGTGACCGGTGAGGATGTTGACGACACCGCCGGGCAGATCGCTCGTGGCGAGGCACTCGCTCCAGACGATGGCGGTGCGCGGATCGCTGGCGCTCGCGAGCGTGACGACCGTGTTGCCCCCGCAGATGACGGGGAGCACGGTGGAGACGAGCCCGAGCAGCGCCGGGCGGTCCGGCGCGACGACGCCGATCACGCCCATCGGCTCGACCGTGCTGAAGTCGAAGTGCGGGCCCGCGACCGGGTTGTACGACGAGAGCAGCGCGTAGAATTTGTCCGCGAAGCCGGCGTAGAAGATCGCGCGATCGATCGAGGCCTCGACCTCCGCCACCGCCGCCACCTCGGGCACGCCGCCGCGCACGACCGACTGCACGAGCTCGGGCTTGCGCGACTCCATCACCTCGGCGAGGCGATAGAGGATCTGACCACGGTTGAACGCGCTGCGGCCTTCCCAGCCGCCGAGCGCGCCCTTCGCCTTGAGCACCGCGTCGCGGACGTCCTTGCGCGAGCCGCGCGGGATGTTGACGACCTCGGGATCGGCGTCCACGTCGACGACGACGTCGTCCTCCGCCTTGGCGCCGTTCACCTGGAAGTAGCGTCCCGACTCGGAGCGGATGAACGCGCCGCCGACGTACATCTTGTACGCCTTCGCGACGCTGACGCGCGGCTTCTCCTTCGTCCACGGCTTCATGAGCGGCGCGTCGCCCGTGCGGGCCTCCGGCATCGCGGACTCGGTCTTGGTCTTGGTTTCCTTGGCCATCACTCGACCTCGCAGTACGCGGCGAGACCCTGGCGTCCGCCTTCGCGGCCAAAGCCGCTCTCTTTGTAGCCGCCGAACGGGGAGCTCGGATCGAACTTGTTGAAGGTGTTGCCCCAGATGACGCCCGCCTTCAGCTGCGTGGCGAGCTTGAAGATCTTCGCGCCCTTGTCCGTCCAGATGCCGGCCGAGAGGCCGTACATCGTGTTGTTCGCCTTCTCGACCGCCTCGTCGGGCGTGCGGAACGTCATGATCGTGAGCACCGGCCCGAAGATCTCCTCGCGCGCGATGCGGCACGACTGGCTCGCGTTCGTGAAGAACGTGGGCGGGAAGAAGTAGCCCTTCTCCGGCAGCTTCGTGTTCACGGAGAAGCGCTCCGCGCCTTCTTCTTCGCCCGAGGCGACGAGCTCGCGGATGCGCTCGAGCTGCGCCTTGGAGTTGATCGCGCCGACGTCGGTGTTCTTGTCGAGCGGATCGCCGATGCGGAGAGACTGCATGCGATCGCGGAGCTTGCGGACGATGACGTCGTGCACGCTCTCCTCGACGAGGAGGCGGGAGCCGGCGCAGCACACGTGGCCCTGGTTGAAGTAGATGCCGTTGACGATGCCGTCGACCGCCTGGTCGAGCGGCGCATCGGCGAAGACGATGTTCGCGGCTTTTCCGCCCAATTCGAGGGTGAGCCGCTTGTGGGAGCCGGCGATCGCGCGCTGGATGCGCTTGCCGACGTCGGTGGAGCCCGTGAACGCGATCTTGTTCACGTCGGGGTGGTTGACGAGCGCAGCGCCGGTCTCGCCCGCGCCGGTGACGATGTTGACGACGCCCGGCGGGAGCTCCGCCTCCTCGATGATCTGCGCGAGGAGGAGCGCGGTGAGCGGCGTGGTCTCGGCCGGCTTCAGCACCACCGTGTTTCCGCACGCCAGCGCGGGCGCGATCTTCCACGCCGCCATGAGGAGCGGGAAGTTCCACGGGATGATCTGGCCGGCGACACCGAGCGGGCGGGCCTTGCGGCCCTGGAAGGCGTAGTCGAGCTTGTCGGCCCAGCCGCCGTGATAGAAGAAGTGCGCCGACGCGGTGGGGACGTCGAAGTCGCGCGACTCCTTGATCGGCTTCCCGCCGTCCATCGACTCGACGATGGCGAGCTCGCGGGCTTTCTCCTGGATCGCGCGGGCGATCCGGAAGACGTACTTGGCGCGGTCGGCGGGGCGCATCTTGCCCCAGTATTTCTCGTAGGCCTCGCGTGCCGCCTTCACGGCGTCGTCCACGTCCTGGGCGTTCGCCTCCGCGATCTCCGCGAGGACGGTCTCGGTGCTCGGGCTGATCGTCTGGAAGTACTTGCCGCTCCGCGGAGTGACCCAGCGGCCACCGATGAAGAGGCCGTATTTCGGGTCGATCTTGACGTGGTCGGAGGCCTCTGGCGCGGGCGCGTATTCCCATGCCTTGCCGAAGTCGAGGGCGACCTCGCTCTTCTTCTCCACCTCGGTGCCGATGCTCTTCGTCGTCAGCGACTGCGACATGCGGCGATCCTATAGCGAGATCACCTCGAACGCGAGGTAGAGCCCGAAGCCGACGAGGGCGATGGCGAGGAAGAAAGCGGAGGCCACGACGTAGCCGAGGGGCACGCCGTCCTCGGGGACGGTGCTCGAACGCGAGGAGAGTGGAACCTGGCTCCCCGCCGTGGGAAAGGACCCCGTGCTGGGGGTCATCGGGATGGGCATCTGCGGTCCGGTGATCTGCTGCTGCGAGGCCGGACCCACGGGACCGTGCTGGGACGGATACGGCGGCGTATCCATCGGCGCGACCTGGCGAACGCGCGCGGACGAGGTCGCGGCCGACACGGGCCCGATCGACTGGTGCGAGGGCGGGGGCGTGAAGTGCCGCTGCGAAGGCGGCGGCCCCATCACGGGCGGAGGCGCTTGCGGCTGCGGCGGGGCGATCCGTCTCTCGGGCTCGATGGGCTGCATCGGCCCCGTCGGGAGGGGCTGCCACTCGGGCTGCGGCGGCGGCGGTGATGGCCCACCGGCGAGCTTCGGTGTCCGCGTGGGCGTGGCCATGTCCTCGATCAGGTCGTCCTCGTAGGCCGAGCCCCGCTCGTCGGGAGCGGCGGGCTGCATCGACGCCGACGGCAGAGGTGGCTTCGCGCGCAGCGACGCCGACGGAACGGGAACGTAGTTCACGTCCTTGCGAGCGCGACCGCTCTGGGGCTCGTCAATCCCTTGATTGGATGACGGCGGCGGTCGAGGCGGTGGCGGAGGTTTGGTCGGGGGCTTCATGACCGCCGCGCCGGAAGCTTACTCAGGAACCACCGGAGAGGACGACGTTTTCAATGCTTGGGCTCAGAACAACGGCATAAGTGCCCGTTGTTGGGGAGAACTTTCCGCGGCAATGCGGCGCTTTTCTATTGAGTCCGCACGGGGCAGTCAGTATTGACCGCACCATGCTGAGTTTGCATGCACGACGCCTTTACGCAGTGCCCATAGCGGCGCTGCTTACACTTTCGGCACTTTATGGCGCCGGCTGCGGTGGGGATGACGACAACTCCTCCTCCGGCAGCAGCGGCATTATTCCTACCGAGGCCGGTACGTCCTCGGGCTCTGTCGACGGGAGCAAGACTGACGGACAGACGTCCTCGTCCTCCTCGTCCTCCTCTTCTTCCGGTTCGCCCACGGACGCTGGCAAGGACAGCACCGTGGAAGACGCGGGCCCGCAGCCGCAGCCCATCGGCGGCACCGTGACCGGCCTCGGCACCAACGCCGGCCTCGTCCTCACGCTCAACGGCGCCAACGACCTCGCCATCAACGGCGACGGCGGCTTCACGTTCCCGACGGCGGCGAACCTGCTCCCGGGCACGTCGTACACGGTCGCCATCAAGGCGCAGCCGGCGGGCAAGACCTGCGACGTGAGCGCCGCGACGGGCACCGTCGCGAACGTCCCCGTCACGTCGATCGTCGTCAACTGCGGCGGCGGCACCTTCACCGTCGGCGGCACGCTGACGGGCCTCAGCGGCGGCTCGGTCGTCCTCACGAACAACGGCGGCGACGACCTCACGCTCACGTCGAACAACACGTTCGCGTTCGGCACGGCGGTCGGCCCGGGCTCCTCGTACAACGTCGCGGTGAAGACCCAGCCGTCGGCTCCGACGCAGAACTGCGTCGTCACGAACGGCACCGGTACGGTCACCAGCTCGAACGTGACGAACGTCGCGGTCGCCTGCTCGCCCGCCAAGTTCAAGGTCAACGTCGCGGTCAGCGGTCTCACCGGTGGCAGCGTCGTCCTCACGAACAACGGCGGCGACGCCCTCACGGTCAGCTCGAACTCGACGGCGTCCTTCGCGACGACGGTCGCGAGCGGCTCGCCGTACGCGGTCGCGGTCGCCACGAACCCGTCCAGCCCGAACCAGACCTGCACCGTCGGCGCCCCCGCCTCGGGCACGATCGGCTCGTCGGACGTGACGGTTCCGGTCACCTGCACCACGCAGACCTTCAAGGTCGGCGGCACGGTGACGGGCCTCACCGGCACGCTCGTGATCAAGGACACGGCCGCCCTCGGCGGCGCGGGCGAGAGCGCCACGGTCACCGCGGACGGCACGTTCCAGTTCACCAGCCCGCGTAACAGCGGCTCGAGCTTCAACGTCACCACCGCGAACCTCACGCAGCCTGCCGGCCAGAACTGCAGCGTCAGCGGCGGCGTCGGCACGGTCGGCCTCTCCGACGTGAGCTCGATCGTCGTCAACTGCGCGACCGGCACGTGGAACGTGTCGGGCACGATCGTCGGCCTCACGGGCAAGGTCTCGCTCTCCAACGGCACCGAGACGATCGAGTCGGGCCTCAACGCGAACACGTTCGCGTTCCCGACGGCGCTCGCCCAGGGCACGAACTTCACGGTCTCCGTCACGAAGCAGCCGACGTTCCACCGCGACGGCGCGACCATCGACGGCAAGAACCAGACCTGCACCGTCACGCAGAACGCGACGGGCACGATCAACAACGCCAACGTCACGAACGTGGTCGTCACCTGCGTGACGAACAAGTTCACGGTCGCCGGCCAGGTCTACGGCCTCGCTGACGGCGAGACCGTTCAGGTCACGAACAGCTCCTCGGGCGAGGCGAAGACCATCACGGGTCTGCCGGGCAGCCCGACGGACACGTTCACCTTCGGCACCACGATCGAGAGCGGCAAGACGCTCACGCTCAGCGTCACGAAGAACCCGGGCGGTGGTGGCGAGACCACGTTCCAGACCTGCACCGTCACCGACAACGGCGCGGGCCCCGACATTGGCGCCGGCGTTCCGGCCGTCGACGTTCAGGACAGCCCCATCACGACCGCCAAGGTCGTGTGCGTCACCAAGAAGTTCGACGTCGGCGTCGCCTTCGTCCCCGGTCACGGCCTCCGCGGCGGCTCGGTCACCCTCGGCCTCGTCAGCGTGGGCTCGGCCGTGAGCGACTCCCAGGCGATCTCGAGCGCGGCCTCCGCGCCCTTCGGCCTCGACGGCCAGGTCCTCAGCGGCCAGAGCTACACCGTCACCGTCCTCGACAACCCGGGCTTCAGCCTTGGCGTGAGCGCGGCGCAGACCTGCACCATCGTCTCCGGTGGCAGCGCGGTCGTCGCGAACTCCGCGCCGACCGTCACCCTCGACTGCACCTCCGACACCGCCACCCTCGGCGGAACGCTCTCGGGTCTCGACGCGACCCACCCGACGCCTCCGGCGCTCCCGGGCTCGAACTCGGTGACGATCCACCTCGCGTACACCGGCGTCGACGCGTTTGGTCAGCCCCACGCGCCCCTCGCGGACTCGGCCGACATCACGCTCAACAACGAGACGGTCGCCACGCCGTTCGTGTTCCACTGGCCGGGCACGGCGCTCCTTGCGAGCAACACGCCGTACACGGCGACCATCACGGTTCAGCCGACGGATCCGCCGCAGCAGTGCCGCTTCGCCGGTCTCTCGGTCGGCGATCCATTCAACGGCACCGCGACCGGTGACGACGACACGTCCAGCATCGTCGTCAACTGCACGACGAACAAGTACTCGGTCGGCATCGTCTTCACGAACGACTCGACCATCGGCACCCCGGCCTGCACGCCGAGCACCAACCTCGACGGCGCGGTGGTCACGCCCTGCGGCGTCCGCGTTCACATGAACGTGACGGGCGGCACGCCGGCGGACTCCTCGCAGCAGTGGTTCAACCCGCCGAACGGCACGAGCACCTCGACGTTCACGCGTTTCCTCACCAGCCTCGACACGTTCACCGTGTCGGCGCTCAACGCTGGCTGGGTCAACCCCGTCTACGACAACACCATCAACAACTCGGCCAAGCAGGTCTGCACCGTCAGCGGTGGCGGCACGGGCTCCATCACGAACCACGACCTCACGGCGACCTCCGGTCCCGGCGGCACGGACGAGCGCGTCCACATCGACTGCGTCACGCAGTCCTACACGGTCGGCGGCTCGATCGCCGGCCTCGAGTCGGGCTCTCCGAACAACCAGAACCTCCAGCTCAAGATCTCCGATGAGGGCTCGGACGTTCAGACCATCACGCCGAACTTCGGTACGTTCGGTGCGTCCTCCTTCACGTTCAACGCGCTGAAGAGCGGCCACGCGTACAACGTCAGCGTCGTCACGACGCCGACGGTCGGCACCCCGCAGCTCAGCTGCAGCGTCAACGCCGGTACTGGCGCCGGCGATGTGCCGAACGCGAACGTCACCTCGGTCGCCGTGACCTGTGCACGTACCCGCTTCCTCCCGCAGATCGAGCTCCTCGGTCTCAACAACCCGGGCGGCAGCATCGGCCTGACGCTCACCCGCAACGCCGTTGCCATCACCGGCGAGACCGCTGCGACGACGGCGACGACGTTCATTGCGAACGGTGTCCAGCCCTTCACGGGTAGCCCGACCATCTCGAACACGGGCACCTACAACGTCAAGATCACCACGCAGGGGCTCAACCAGCCGTACTGCCGCGTGATGGGCGCTGAAGGCGAGGGCGACCGCACGATGGGTACGGCGAACCAGACCGTTCAGGTCGTGTGCGCCGCCGGCCTCACCTGCAAGGACATCAAGACGCTCAATCCGTCCGCGACCAGCGGCCTCTACTACATCGACCCGGATGGTCGTACGCCGCTCCCCGCGACGGACGTCAGCAACCCGCCGTTCCAGGTCTACTGCGACATGACGACGAGCGGCGGCGGCTGGACCCTGGTCCTCAAGGCCAACGGCGCAGCGGTCGGCGGCACGCAGTTCGCTTACACCTCGGGCCAGTGGGGCAACAACACCCCGTTCGGCACGGCCACGCTCGATAGCAACGAGGCGAAGCTTGCCTCGTACGGTTCGGTCGGCTTCACGCAGGTCATGCTCTCCGGGTCCAGCAACATCATCATGGACTTCGCGGCGCAGACGAGCCTGCTCGCTGCCGTGAGCCCGGGCACGGAGATCGCGACCGAAACGGCCAACAACACGGCTGCCTGGACCGGGCTCGTCCCCGGCAGCAGCCTGCAGGGTGGCCAGTGCGGCCCGCCCAACGGCATCACCCCGACTCGTGGCGGCATCAACCGTGGCGTCACGAACTACGCCCGCGTCCGCCTCGGGACCTACGGCAACAACAACACGGGAATCGCGTTGTTCGGCTCGTGCAACAGCAACACCCCCGACTCGTTCATCGGCGTCGGCGGTGAGGTCGGCGGCAGCTCGCCGTGCACGTTCCCGGCGGCCCCCCTTGCTCAGGTGGGTAACCTGTCTCCGACGAACGCTTCCTCCTGCAACACGGTGGCGGCGGGCACGAACCTCAACGCGCAGATCAACGTCTTCGTGAAGTGACGTGACCTGAACGGCGAGCTCGCTCGCCGTCGCTCGCGAAGCCCTCGCTCCTCACGGAGCGGGGGCTTCGTGTTTTGTCGGCCGCGGTGCGGTTCATCGAAATCGTGCGCGGTCACGCACGCACGGATAGTGCGGAGCTTTGTGCTGCGGTACGCTCGCGCCCGCTCGCGCGGAGGGTTCGATGAAGCACGCGTTCTGGTACTTGCTTGTGGCGCTTCTTGCGGTCGTCGGGTGCACGACCGACGTGGGAAGCGAGAAGACGCGACGTCAGTCGCAGGCGGTCACGGCTGTGGCCACGACCGTGACCCTATCGGTCGACCCGACGAGCGTGGTCTACGGCGACTCGTACACACTGACGTGGAGCGTCAGCCCACCGGGGGGATGGCCGGATCCACTGGCGGGGACCCTCACGTTCCGTGACGCGAGCAACGACAACGTCGAGATCGGCTCCGTCGAGATCGGGGCGACGAGCGGAACGACGACGCTGTCGAGCTCCGACCTCTACCCGATCCCCGACCACACCCTCTGTGCGACCTTCGTCTCGTCCGACAAGTCTCTCGGCTCGGGGACGAGCTGCACGAGCCTGACGCTCCTCTTCCCGCGCGGTACCGAGACGACCCTCGACATCGCGGCCACGATCGACGCGCAGCGCACGACCACGTTCACCTACGGCGAGGACATCCACGTCTCCTATTCGGTGGCGGGCTTCGCCCAGGTCGCGGGCGGCTGCGGCGATTGCATTGACCCGCCGCCGCCGCTGAACGGGACGATGAAGGTCTTCTACTTGGTCTCGGGCGAGCGCGTGCCGCCGCCCGTGCCCGTGTTCCTCGAGGACTGTCCCGTCGCGGAGGGCATGGGCGATTGCGACGTGAGCGGCGTTCCGGTCGGCACGAGCTGGCGGATCGTCGGTGAGTTCGTCCCGGATCTGCCGGGCGAATGGGCCGCCTCTTCGGACAGCTCCTCCACGTTCGCGGTGACGCCCGCGTCGACGACGGTCCAGGTCACGAGCACGAACTCGCCCAGCATCATCGACTCCGCCGTCGACATCACGGTCGAGGTCCACTCCACCGCTCCGAGCACGGCGCCGCCGACCGGCAACGTCTTCGTGTGGATCTCGGGCATCGGCCCGTCGGTGGCGGGGCCCGCCGTCCTCGGCTCGAGCTCCGTCACCATCAGGACCTCGGATCCGAACCTCGTCCACAGCAGCGGGATCAAGCAGCTCTACGCCACGTACGTGCCCGACACGCCGAACGGGACCGCGAACTTCACGGGGAGCATCTCCGCGAATCGCAGCCACGAGGTCGTGCTCGACGGCACGCTTCGTGAGCTCACGTCCAACCCCACCACCTGGACATTCGGCAATCCCATCACCTTCACCCTGACCGTCAACAACGCGACCGCCGGCGGTCCGCCCGCGCCGACGGGAACGGTCACCTTCTACGACGGCACCGATCTCTCTCCGTCCGCCGTCATCGGCTACCAGGTCCTCCACGATGGCCCCGGTGGGCGCATCGCCGAGACGACGACGAGCTCGCTCTCCCTCGGTGAGCACTCGATCACGGCGGTGTACCAGGGCGACGCCTCGCACGCGCCTGGCGTGACCACGCTCACGAAGACCGTGGTCAAGGCGACGCCGACCCTCCAGTTCGTCGTCAATCCGAAGACGAGCGTGTACAGCCAGCCGCTCACGCTCGGCGTCCAGGTGAACGGCACCGGCGTCACGACCCCGACGGGCACGGTTCAGTTCTTCGACGGCAGCACGAAGATCGGCGGCGCCGTGGCGCTCATCTCGGGCGCCGCCAGCATCACCACGTCGGCTTTGGCTGTCAGCGACAGCCGGACCGTGCGCGTCGAGTACTCGGGCGATGGGAAGTACCTCCCGGGCGAGCCGGCGAGCGACACCGTCGTCATCACGCCCGCGTTGACGGACCTCGACCTCTCGACCTCGAAGAGCCCTGCGACGGCCACGACGCCCGTGACGCTCACGGCGACGGTTCACGTCACGTCGGCCGGCGCGACGGCGCCTCCGAGCGGCACCGTCACCTTCCGGGAAGGGTCGGACAGCCTCGGCGCTGCCTCGGTCGACGCGGCGGGCGTGGCGAGCATCACGATCTCCACGCTCCCCGTGGGCACGCATCACCTCACCGCCATCTTCAGCGGACCGAACTACGGGAACTCGAGCGACACGCTCGACCAGGACATCGTCGTCGACGGTGTCAGCACCAACCTCATCTCGACCCCGAACCCGTCGCTCGCGGGTCAGGCGGTCACGTTCACCGCGACGTTCGGCAGCGCAGCGGCGGGCCCCGCGACCGGCTCGGTCGAGTTCCTCGACGGTGCGACGTCGCTCGGCACCGCCCCCATCTCGAGCGGGAGCGCGTCGTTTACCACGTCGACCCTCGCCGTCGGTCCGCACGTCATCTCTGCGAAGTACGACGGTGACGCGACGCACGCGGCGGCCACGGCTTCCATCTCCCAGACCGTGAATCGCTTGCCGAGCACGGTCGCGCTGACGACCTCCGCGCCGGGCTCGACCGAGTTCGGGGTCGCGGTCCCGCTCACCGCCGTCGTCACCTCGACGTCGGGCACGCCGACCGGCCCCGTCACCTTCAAGGACGGCAGCGCCGTGATCGGTAGCGTCAACCTCGATGGCGCCGGCACCGCGACGCTCTCCACCTTGACGCTCGCGGTGGGGTCGCACTCCATCACGGCGACCTACGGCGGCGACGCCACGCACGGGAACGCGGTCTCTTCGCCGATCTCGCACACCGTGACGAAGGCCGCGTCGAAGATCGTCCTCATCACATCGAACACGCCGGCGCCGGTCGGCTTCAACGTGACGTTCACGGCGACGGTCAGTGCGGTCACGCCGATCCTCGGGTTCGCGCCCACGGGATCCATCACGTTCAGCGAAGGGGCCACCACGCTCGGCTCCGGATCGCTCAACGCCTCCGGCATCGCGACCTTCTCCACGTCGACCCTCAGCGCTGGCAGCCACACCATCACGGCCACGTTCGCCGGTGACGCTCAGTTCGACACGGTGACCTCCGCGCCGCTCACGCAGGTCGTGAGCGCGACGGCGGCCGCCATCACCCTCACGTCTTCGCCCAACCCCTCGCAGCTCGGCGCGAGCGTGACCCTCACCGTGACCGTCGCCGCGTCGAGCACGCCGACGGGCAACGTCACCTTCAAGAACGGCGCGACGACGCTCGGTACGGGCACGCTCGACGCCACGGGCAAGGCCACGCTGTCGACGAGCACGCTGCCCGCGGGGATCCTCACGCTCAGCGTCGAGTACGCCGGCAACGGCACCCTCGACCCTGGCACCGCGAGCGCTTCGCACGTCGTCCTCAAGGCGCCGACGACGGCCACGCTCGTCGCATCCGCGGCGTCGGCGGCGGTGGGCGCCCCGATCACGTTCACCGTCACCGTCACGTCGCCAGCGGGCACGCCCGCCGGTGACGTCGAGCTCTTCGACGCGACGACCTCGATCGGAACGCAGACGCTCTCCGGGGGCGGCACGGCGACGTTCACCATCTCCAGCCTCACGCAGGGGCAGCACGCGGTCACCGCGCTCTACAAGGGCAACGCGACCTTCGCGGAGAGCAAGTCGAACACGCTCATCGAGACCATCACCGCGGCGGGCACCGGCGGCGCGGACGCCGGCGCCGACGGGGGCGGTCAGTCGAGCGGCGGCACGAGCGGAGGCTCCTCCTCCGGCGCGAGCTCGTCGGGGAGCGGCACCGCCGACTCCGGCGCGGGCGTGAACACCAGCAGCGGCAACCTGAACCTGAACCCGGGGAACGGCAGCGGCAGCGGTGATGACTGCGCCATGACGCCCGGCGGCACCGGGACCTTCACCGTCCCGCTGCTCATCGGTTTCATCGCCGTTCTCGCGCGCCGTCGTCGTAAAGTCGCGGCATGACCACGGCGCACGACTTCTCCGCGAAGACGATCCAGGGCGAGAACAAGAGCCTCGCCGACTACAAGGGCCACGTTCTCCTCGTCGTGAACGTCGCCTCGGAGTGCGGGCTCACCCCGCAGTACAAGGGCCTCGAGGCGCTGCACCAGAAGTACAGCGCCAAGGGCCTCCGCGTCCTCGGCTTCCCCGCGAACGAGTTCGGGGCCCAGGAGCCGGGGACAAACGAGCAGATCGCCACGTTCTGCACGAAGAACTATGGCGTATCGTTCGACATGTTCTCCAAGGTCAAGGTGAAGGGCGACGGCATCGACCCGCTCTTCGCATGGCTCACCAAGGAGACGGGCGGCGACATCAAATGGAACTTCGGCAAGTTCCTCGTCGGCAAAGACGGCGAGATCCTGAAGCGCTTCGAGCCCGACGTGGAGCCCGAGAGCGCCGACGTCACGCAGGCGATCGAGAGAGCGCTCGGCTGACGTCCTCGAGCGCCAGCGAGCCGTCATAGAGAGCGCGTCCGACGATGGCAGACTCGATGTTCGCGACCTCCGCGAGCGCTTCGAGCTGTGCCATCGTCGCGACGCCGCCCGACGCGATGACGGGGAACGGGGATCTCGCCGCGAGGGCCGCTGTCGCGGCGAGATTCGGGCCTGCGCCCATCCCGTCGCGCGCGACGTCCGTGTAGAGGACGGCCGCGATGGGCGCGTCCGCGAGGGCCAGGACCACGTCGATGGCGGTGCGCTGCGAAACCTCGGTCCAGCCCTCCGTGGCGACGAACCCGTCCTTCGCATCGACGGCGAGGACGACGACGCCCGGATGCGCCTTCGCCACCGCGCGCACGAGCTCGGGATCCTTCACCGCTGCCGTGCCGAGCACCACGCGCTTCGCTCCCAGCGCGAGGTAGCCTTCGAGGGCCTCGCGCGTGCGCACGCCCCCGCCGACCTGCAAGAGGCCGCCGTGCTCGCGTGCGATGGCCGCGATCATCTCCTTCTGCACCGGAGCGCCCGCCTTCGCGCCGGCGAGATCGACGACGTGCAGCCGGTCCGAATGCGCGCGAAAACGACGCGCGACGTCGACCGGATCGTCCGAGTAGACGGTCGGATCCTCGTAGCGCCCCTGCTTGAGACGGACGGCCTTGCCGTCGAGCAGATCGATGGCCGGGAAAATGTGCATCAGAGCCTCTCGAAGAACCGCTGGATCAAGGCCAGCCCCGCGCGCTGGCTCTTCTCCGGGTGAAACTGCACCCCCACGACCGCGCCCGACGCGACCGCGCTCGTGAACGTCTGCGTGCCGTAGGTCGTCGTGGCGAGCGTGACAGCGGGGTCCGCGGGCACCGCCGCATAGGTGTGCGCGAAGTAGAAATATTCCGAGTCGAACAACGCGCTCTCCGTCACCCGCTCCGCCCGATTCCACCCCATGTGCGGCAGGGCCTCGTTGCCCGGCTCGAGCCTCCGCACCGAGCCTGCGAAGACCGCGAGCCCCTTCGCCCCGGGGGCCTCGTCGCTGTCCTCGAAGAGGATCTGGAGCCCGAGGCAGATGCCGAGGTAGGGCGTCCCCGCGCGGATCCGCTCGAGGACGACCTCGCGGAGCCCGCCGTCGAGGGCGTTCGCAAAGGCCCCGAAGGACCCCTGGCCCGGCACGACGAGCACGTCGGCCCGGCGGACCTCCTCGGGATCCGCCGTCGTCACCACCTGGGACGCCGACTTTTCGAGGGCGCGCACGACGCTCCGGACGTTTCCCACGCCGGTCGCCAGCGCCACGGTCCGGCCTCCGAACGCCATGAGACAAGCCCATAGCACGGCGAAAAGGGCCCGTGTATGGTGCGCGCAATGGCACTCCCCGCTCGCACCCTCCTCGGTCGTACTGTCTCCATTGGCATCATCTCTGCGGTCGTCTTCAGCTGCGCCGCGGTCAACCAGGCCGCGAACAAGGCCGGCGACGCGGCAGGCGTTCCGGTCCCGGCGAAGTGCCCCGACCTCACGAAGGTGGACGCCATCATGGCGTACGACTTCTCCGCCAACTTCAAGATCGACGCCGCGGGCGGCGCGAAGCTGAAGGCGGGCACGGCGGCGGCGGTCTCGATCCAGGGCTTCGCGGCTCAGGTCGACGCGGACCTCAAGGGCGCCTGCACCGGCCTCGCGAAGGACCTCGGCGCGACCGGCGACTGGAAGGACGGCAAGTCCGCGTGCGAGGCGGCCATCAAGGCGATGGGCGACGTGAAGGCGAAGATGGGCGCCAAGGCCGCCATCAACCTCGTGTTCGAGCCGCCGCGCTGCGAGGCCGACATGAACGTCATGGCCGACTGCGCGGGGAAGTGCGATGTGAAGGCCTCGGGCGGCAAGGCCAAGGTCGAGTGCGAGCCGGGCAAGCTCTCCGGCAAGTGCGACGCGAACTGCGAAGGCAGCTGCGACGTGCAGGCGGGCGCGAAGTGCGACGGCGAGTGCAGCGGCTCGTGCGATGCCGAGGTTTCGGGCTCCTGCTCGGGCAAGTGCAACGGCAAGTGCGATGGCAAGGACTCGAAGGGCGCGTCCTGCGCGGGCAAGTGCGACGGCAAGTGCGAGGGCGGCACGGTCAAGGGCCAGTGCAAGGGCAAGTGCGGTGGCTCCTGCCAGCTCAAGGCCTCGGCGAAGTGCGAAGGCACCTGCAGCGGCAAGTGCAGCGCCGAGATGAAGGCGCCGAAGTGCACCGGCGAGGTGAAGCCGCCGGAGATGAGCGCCGACTGCAAGGCGCACTGCGATGCGGACGTCTCGGCGAAGATGACCTGCACGCCGGCGAAGGTCGGTCTCGCGATCACCGGCTCGGCCGACGCGAAGGCGGAGGCCCAGTTCAAGGCCGCCGTCGAGAAGAACTTCCCGCTCATCCTCAAGGTGGCGGTCGGCATGGGTGAGCGCGCGGCGAAGCTCGCGGGCGAGATCAAGGTCGTCATCGAAGGCGTCCAGGGCAGCGTCGAAGCCATCGCCAAGACGAGCGGCGATGCGAAGAAGGCGACGATGGTCGCGGGCCAGATCACGGCCTGCCTCGGCGAGACGTTCAAGGGCGCGCTCGGCGCGGCCGGCAGCCTCAAGGCGAACGTCGACGTGTCCGTCAACGTGAAGGCCAGCGCCAGCGCCAGCGGCAGCGCCGGTGGCAGCGCGGGCGGCAAGACGGCGCCGGTGCTCAGCGAGCTCACGGCCGAGTAAACGACGAACTCATCTAGATGAGATGAAGCGGTTCGTCGTCGGAGCAGCGGTCGGGGGGCTGGTGGCGGTCGTGGCGTGCGGAGATCCTCCGCCGCCGAAGACCGTGCCCTCGTCCGTCTCCGATCGCTGCCCCGATCTGACGAAGGGGGACGAGCTGGCGGCCTTCGACTTCCAGAAGGAGTACGCCCTCTCGCGCGACGCGGCCGACAAGCTGAAGGCGGCCGTGCTCGCAGCGCTCGAGATCGAGACGCTCTCCGACAAGCTCGAGGCCGAGCTAGGCATCGCATGCGCGCAGATCGCGCACGACCTCGGAAACAAGGGCGACTACCGCAGCGGGACCGACGCATGCACCGCCGCCATCGCCACCGTGAAGGACGCGCGCGCCAAGCTCGGACCGAAGGCGCAGGCGCTCCTCGTCGTGAGCCCGGCGGTCTGCCTCGTCGAGACCGCCCTCGTGACGAAGTGCGCGAGCCTCTGCGACTCGTCGGTGCCCTCCGAGAAGGCGCGCGCGGAGTGCCTCCGGAGCGCGGGCCGCTGCGACGGCAACTGCGACGGCACGTGCGAGCCGAAGAACCCCGGGAAATGCGAGGGGATGTGCTTCGGCGTCTGCGACGGGCAGGTGAAGGGCACCTGCGGCGGTCGCTGCGTCGGCACGTGCGACGGGAAGAAATCGAACGGCGCCTGCCTCGGCGTGTGCGCCGGGACCTGTCAGACTGGGGCCATCGAGGGCGAGTGCAAGGGCCAGTGCACCGGCGCATGCAAGCTGGCGAAGGCCGGCATCTGCGACGGCGTGTGCGCCGGCACCTGCACCGTCGAGCTCGCGGAAGAGAAGTGCGCGGGCGACTTCAAGCCGCTGGCGGTCAGCAGCGACTGCCGCGCGCGCTGCGACCTCGCGACCATGAACAAGACGGAGTGCTCGCAGCCGCAGGCGAGCTACGTGCTCGTCGGGGCCAACCAGCGCGATGCGGACGCGATGAAGCTCGCGATCGACAAGGCGTTCCCGGCGCTGCTCAAGATCCTTGCCGAGGTCGGGCCGCACGGCAGCCAGAAGATCCTGACTGGGCAGCGCGTGATCGACACGCTGCGCGGCAATTTCAAGGAGCTCGCGGCCTCCGGCACCAACCCGAAGGCGTCCGAGCGCCAGCTCCGGAAGTGCTTCGACGAGCCGTTCAAGAAGGCGGCCGCCGCCGCGACGACGGCGAAGACAGGTATCGACCAGGCGATCGGCGTACGCGACGAGGCGACGAAGCCGCTCGACGCGTCGCCGCCGGCCAAGCCGGCCGTCGACGGCGGCGCGCCCTAGACGCGGGTCGAGCCCGCGCATCTCAGTGCGGTACGGGCTGCTCGTCGCAGGAGCCCGGGTCGCGCGCGCAGGCCTTGATCGTGTTCATCGCCGCGCTGTCGGCCGGCATCCAGTGGAGCTTCGCGGTGGTCTGGAACGCCGCCGTCAGCGGGAGGCCGTCGGTCTGCTCGCCCACGCTGCGCGCGGACCAGAGCTGCATCGTCATGCCGGTCCCGATGCGGTGGCAGGTGCCACAAGAGCCGACGCCGGTGAGCATCGTCGGCTCCTTCCAGTTGGTCTGGCTCTGTCGATCCGAGGTCAGGAACGACTCGCGGCCGAAGATCGAATACTTCGTCTGGAGATTGTACTCGGGATCCTCGCCCTGCTTGGGGACGAGGGTGTGTCCGGTCTTCTTGTCGATGGCGCCGTCGATCCACGGGGAATGCATCCACGGATCGCTGTCGTGGCAGCTCGGGCAGCGCTGGCCGACGATGCTGCCCATATCCATCCAGAACACGTCTGACGTGGGAGAGTCCGGAGTGGGGATCTTCGACCCGTCCGTCACCGTCCCGTCGAGGTGATTGTTGAAATAGCAGGTCTTTCCGCTCGTGGGATTATGGGCGATGAAGTTGATGTTCTCGAACGTACTGTCCTTCAGCGGACGTACCGTCTCGCGGCGGCAGATGAAGATGAATCGGGTGCCCCTGCTATTTCGATATTGGCCGATACGTGTGAACGGGGCGCACTGCGAGGTCTGGCCGTCCGTCGTGTCACCGCTGTAGCCAAGCCACGCGGGACGGTCGCAGCGCTGGGTGGCCGCTCTCTGCGCGCTCGTGAGCGGCCAGCTCGTCGTCGTCTCGTCGAGCGTGGTCACGTTGCCGCTCGCGTCCGTCGCCGTGATCGGGATAACGCTCATGCCCTCCCCATCGCACGAGAACTCGCCGTTCGCGAACATGGGCAGCTCCCCGAGCTCGTCCATGCAACCGTTCGTGTACGCCTCGATGCCGTGAAAGACGCGCGGGCTCGCCGACGCGACCGCGTCATCGTTGTCCCACGCATTCATCAGGCTCGTCGCGTACTTCGTCGTGACCTTGCCCGACGTGTCGAACACGCAGCCGTGCACCGCGGTGCGCGTCGTGCCGTCGAGCGCGGCGACGGCCAAAGCGTTCGTCGGCACGTCGATGGTGAGGTACGTGCCGCTGCCGCTGCCCGTTGCCTCGGAGAGGTCGGCCGGCTGGCCGTTCTGTCTCACGGACTCGCAGTCGATCGTGGCCTCCTCGCCGTGCTCGAGGGGGAATACGTCGACGAAGAGCGTTCCCTTCGCGAAGGCGGGCTTCACCTTGGCCCGCAGGCTCTGCGATCGTGCGTCGAAGGCGAACTTGAGATCGGGATCGGGCTTCTTCACTACCGGCGGGACGGCGGGCGCGCTCGTCCCGTCGTCGTCGCCCGACGTCGTGTCGTCGACGTCGTCGCGGTCGCGGTCGTGGACGGCGTCCTTGGACTTGCCGAAGCTGCTCTGCGAGGCGGCGGAGCAGTGGACCAGGAGGAAGGAGAGGGCCGCGAAGAGGGCGGGGCCGCGAGAGCCTCGGAGAAGATCCGTCATCCCGGCGGAACGAAGTGCAGCGGTCGTGCCGCCGGGATCGCGCGCGAATCACGGTCGATCCGCATCGCCTGACGCGACCCATGATCCACCGGTCACCCCAGTCGGGGGACGGGGATCATGTGCCGGCGTGTAGGCGTCTCAGGCGACGAGGACGGTGCCCACGGATCCGGGCTCGCGCACGGCCCGGACGAGGTCGCCGCGCTCGAGGCGGCCCATGATGTAGACGGCGCGGACGCCTCTCTCGATCGAGGCAAAGGACTCCTCGAGCTTCGGCACCATGCCCTTCGTCACGACGCCGTCCTCGATCGCCTTCTTGCCTTCGGCGAAGGTCATGCGACCGATGCGGGACGACGGATCGCTCACGTCGCGCAGCACGCCGGGTACGTCGGTGACGAGCACGAGGCCGCGCGCGTCGAGGCGGATCGCGACCTGATTGGCCACCGCGTCCGCGTTGATGTTGTAGACGACGCCCTTCTCGTCACAGCCGAGGCAGGCGAGGACGGGGACGTAGCCAGCGTCTCCCAGGAGGGACAGGAGCTCGCCGTTCACGCCGACGACGTCGCCGACGAGCCCGAAGTCGACGGGATCGGGACCGGCGCTGGGGACGACCGTGGGCGCGCGTCGCGTGGCCTTCACCGCGAGCGAGGAGGCGCCGTGCAGGCCGATCGGCTTCGCGCCCGCCGCGACCAGCGCGGAGCACAGATCGATGTTCACGCGGCCGCCGACCGTCATCTTCATCACGTCGAGCGTGGCCTCGTCGGTCACGCGACGACCGCCCACGATGGTGGGCGTTTGCCCGAGCGTCTTCTGGAGGGCAGTCGCCTGCGGCCCGCCGCCGTGAACGATCACGACCGGGATCCCGCTCGCACGGATCTCGGCAATATCGGCCGCGATGGCGGCCATGTGCGGGCCCTGGACGACCTCGCCGCCCACCTTGATGACGACGGGGCCTTTCTCGGTGGGGCCGTCTTCGGTGTTGGCGCTCACGGCCAGCCACCGACGTCCTCGAGGGAGCTCTTCTCGTCCACGCCGAGCATGATGTTCATCGACTGAATGGCCTGGCCCGCGCCGCCCTTGATCAGGTTATCGGTGACGGAGAAACAGGCCACGACGCGCTTCCCGGGCTCCGCGGAGTCGGTGCCGACCTGGACGCCCACCTCGGCGTAATTGGTCCCGGAGACGGCGGCCACCTCGGGCAAACGCTTCGCGGGGACGCGGACGAAAGGCTCCTTCGCATACGCATCGGCGTAGAGCGCACGGACCTTGTCGGCCGCGCTCTCGGGGATGTGCGCGAAGCACGTCGCGAAGATGCCGCGTGAGAGGGGGGCGCTGACGGGCACGAACCGGATCTCGATGTCCCTGGCGCCGGCATCGGCGAGGGTCTGGGTGATCTCGGGGATGTGCTGGTGATCGAGCGGCTTGTACGTCCGCAGGTTCACGGCGCGGACGGGGTGATGCGTGCCGGCGCTCGGAACGACGCCGCTGCCGGAGGAGCCCGTGATGCCGACGACCTCGACCGCGCCCGACAGCAGCCCGGCGCGGGCGAGGGGGAGGAGCGCGAGCTCGATCGTCGTCGCGAAGCAGCCAGGCGACGCGACGTATTTCGCGGCCTTGATCTGCTCGCGGTTCATCTCGGGCAAGCCGTACACGAACGTGCCGTCCGTGAGGCGATCCGCGCAGGGATGATCGGCGTGGTAGTAGCGCTTGTAGAGGGCGGCGTCGCGAAGGCGGAAATCCCCGGAGAGGTCGATGATGCGCGCACCCGAAGCGATGAGCTCGGGCATCTTGGTGGCGCTCACCTTGTGCGGCAAGCCGAGGAGCACGACGTCCATGCCGGCCGCGGCCTCCGCGGGCGTGATGCCTTGGAACGTGAGATCCGTGACGCCCTCGAGCTGCGGATGTGCTGCGGAGAGCGGCTCGCCGACGAAGTCGACCGACGCGACGCGCGCGATCTCGACGTGAGGATGAAGGAGGAGCCTGCGAATGAGCTCCCCGCCGCCGTAACCGCTGCCGCCGATGACCGCCGCCTTGAAGCGCTTGCCCATGGTGGGAAGCACTTTATCACGCGAATTGCCGTGAACGACGGTCAGCGTTTCGGCGCCATCGTGCCCATGATCCAGTCGAAGAGCGGCACCGTGACATTGAAATTGTAGCGCTGCATGAGCCGCGGATCGTGGTGGCGTGCGTGGTGGGCGCGGAGCACGGCGATGAGTCGCAGGCGGCCGATGACGCTGTCTTTCGGCGCGTGGTAGCAGAGGTGCAGTACCTCGTAGCTCACCATGAAGAGGCTCGCCGAGAGGAGGAACAGCCACCCCGCGGCCGGTGACCAGAACCGCGCGACGACGAACGCCGTCGGAGCGGCGGCGAGGATGATGCCGAGCACGCCCGCGGCGGGGATGAGGATGAGGCGGAACTCCTTCACGTCGCGGAGCTCCATCGACTCTTCGATGTAGACCATGTGGTGCATCGGCGTGTGGCGGTCGTAGATGACCTCCATCGGCCAGCGCCGCTTGTGCAGCACGTCCCGGTGCACGAGCCACTCGAAGAAGTTCGCGAAGGCGACGACGATCGGGATGACGAGCGCGTCCGTCCAGGTGAAGGTCGAGCGCGCGATGCCGATGACGCTCGCCACGAGCACGATCATGCCGAGTCCCGTGGTCGAGGCGAGGTGCGCGTAGGGGCGGTACCACCACGGGATCTCGGCGAGCGCCCTGGTCCGCACCCTCTCGCGGCGCTCCTCCGTGAGGCCGTGCTTCGTCGCGGCTTGGACGAGCTCGGACTCGGACTCGTCATTCCTCTCCAGCTTTTCCGGAACCAGGGGCAAGGTGGCCATGGGCATCCCTCGAGATCGGGTCGTAGGAAATACTATACATTCTGTTTTTACAGAATGCCACCCCAAAGTGGCGTCTTCGCGGCAGAATCAGAGGATGGACGACGCGACAAAATGGCTCCGGGAGCAGGGGAAGGCGATGGAGGAGGCCCTCGCGTCGCTCGTCTCCATCAACTCGTTCACCGACAACCGGGACGGCGGCAACGAGGTCGGTCGCGGCCTCGAGGACCTGTTTCGTATCCCGGGGCTGAGCGCCTCCCGCATCGGCAGCAGCAAGTACGCCGATCACCTCGTGTTCTCCGCCGACGGGCGTGGCGCCGACGGGCGTGGCGCCGGAGGAGACTCGCCGATCGCGCTCGTCGGTCACCTCGACACGGTGTTCCCACCGGGGACGTTCGAGGGTTACCGCCGCGACGGGGACGTCGCGCGCGGCCCCGGCGTCCTCGACATGAAAGGAGGGCTCGTCGTCGTCGCCTTCGCCCTGAAGGCCCTCGCGCAGGCGGGCAACCTGCCGGCGCTGAAGGTCGTCATCGTCGCGGACGAGGAGGTGGGCTCGCCGGAGGGCCAGGCCATCATTCGCCAGGCGGTGTCGGGGGCGAAGGGCGCGCTCGTCTTCGAGGCGGGACGCAAAGGCGATCTCGTCATCACGCGTCGCAAGGGCACGGGCTCGGTGCAGATCACGGCGCACGGAAAGGCGGCGCATGCGGGCAATGCCCACAAGGACGGCGTCAACGCCATATGGGCGCTCGCGAAGCTCGTCGATCGCTTGCAGCTCCTCACCGACTACGGGCGTGGCATCACGGTCAATGTCGGTAAGCTCACCGGCGGAACGAGCAAGAATACCGTCCCCGATCGCGCGGAGGCGCTCGTCGACTTTCGATTCGAGACGCGCGCCGATGGCGAGGCCCTCATGGGCGCTCTCCGCACCGCCGCCGGCGAGTGCGCGGCGAGCGTTCAAGGCTCCAAGATCGATATCGCGGGCGGAATCGCCCGACTTCCCCTCGAGCGTACGGACGAGAGCGTGGCGCTCATGAATGCCTATTCCGAGGCCGCTCGCGCATCGGGCCTGTCCGCGGGCGAGGCGGGGCTCATCGGAGGAGGCTCGGACGCGAGCACGACGTCTGCGCTCGGAATTGCATCGATCGACGGTCTCGGTCCGCGCGGAGTCGGGTTTCACACCCACGACGAGCAAATCGAGATTGTCACGTTGCTGCAGAAGGCCGAGGCGCTGGCGCGCTTTTTATCGGCGCGCGCGGGCTGAGTCGACGGCGCGCTTCGCGGTGAGCTCGATCTCGCGCAGCGCGGTCGGCTTGCGAAGGACCCGCACGGTGCGCGGGACGTGCGGGGCGGAGTCGGCGGTGTACATGACGGCGCCGACCCGTTCGAGCAAGCCTTGCTCGAACGCGCGTCGCAACATCCACGAGCCGCTCTGGCCACCCTCGAGCTGATTGTCGCTCACGACGACATCCGTCGCTCGATGCTGGAGCGTGGCGAGGCCGTCCTCTGCAGTGGAGACGGCGGTGACCTCGTATCCGTGGGCGGCGAAGAGCTCGACGAGGATGTCGCGGGTATCGGGATCATCCTCGACCACGAGGATCTTCGCGCGGTGTGAGTCGTCAGCCACTCTGCTCGCCTCCAGATGCCGCACCACGAAGCAGGAGGCGCGCCAACACTTCCCGACATCGGAGGGAGGAATTCTCCGTACTATCTCGGTCCTGCTAACGCCGCTGGGATGGCATGGACGCCACGATGGGCGCGAAAGGGCGCGTGGTCGTGCTCGGAAAATGACGAAAGCCGGCGCGCGGACGCGGCCGGCTTCGGAATACGGATCGGTCGGGCTAACGCGCCAGTACGGCGTCCGTACGCGCGATCCGTCTTCGGGTGCGATCAGCGGCGGCGACCGCGCTTGGCCTCGGCCGCGAAGTACTCCGTCGCGCGCTTCTGGCCCTGCTTCGTGAGGACGCCCATGCGGAGGCCCTCGGCGATGGGGCGGGGGAGCTCCTTCTTGTCGAGGCCGAGGCTCGCCGTGATGTGCTCGCTACGCGCGCCCGGGTTGGCCGCGACGAAGGCGACGATCTGGTCCAGCGTGGCATGGATATCCGCCACGCTGCGGCGGGGGAGACGGCCGCTGCTGCTCTTCTTTGCCTTCTTCGACGCAGGAGCCGCGGCGGCTTCCTTGCGCGGACGACCCGGACCACGCTTCGCCGCCTTGGGGGCCTTCGCCGCCTTGGGAGCCTTCGCCGCCTTGGTGGCCTTTGCCGTCTTCGGGGCGGCGGCCTTCGGAGCGGCGGGCGCCTTGGGGGCCTTGCCGCCGGCGAGTGCAAACAACTGATCGAGCGACATCGAACGGAGCTCGGCCAAAACCGACTGGCGAACCTGCGCGGTAATCTGAGAAGCGAAATCCGAAACGAGCGACTCGATGTTGTTCATGAGGGTGCATCCTACACACGAATAACGCGCGGATGACACTCAAAACCAACCGACAGCAAAAGAGTGCTTGCCCGGCCAGGAATGGCCAGCTCCCGCGGCGGGCCATCGAGGCCGTGCGCGTGGCCAGAGGACGGGTCGGATCGGGATATCGCCTTTGCTGCAGGATGCACCACGGACCTCGTCCGCACCGAGTTACTCGCGCGATGGCTCATCGTGATTCGATGGGCGATGGTCGGCAGCGCAACGGCGATGTCTGCGCGACGGGGACGAGGTCGATCCCCAGCTTCGCCTCGGACGGCGCCCGGGGATCGCCGCCCCGCCCGCGCGGGCTCGACGCTCATCGCCCGACCCACGCGCCACGCTCGGGTCGCGTGAAGCGCGCGAGGCAAGGCGAGGCGATCGCGAGACCGGAGGGCGTCGTCTTCGCCCTCGTCGTGACGAGTCCCCCGCTCCGGCTCGTCGTCAGTCGGCCGCCGGGTCGACGCGCGTGCGCCGCCATGGTCGACGAGCCTGCCGTCGACCTGCTCGCGGTCGTCCGCGCGCCGGGAGGGCCGGCGGCTCCGCAAGGAGCGCGCCAGCCGCCGCACCCGGCCGAAGTCCGGGCCCACAAAACCGAAAGAGTCCGGGGTCTCCGGACTCAGTCGGGGCGAGAGGATTCGAACCTCCGACCCCTAGACCCCCAGTCTAGTGCGCTAACCAGGCTGCGCTACGCCCCGGGCCACTGCTATCGAGAAGAAATCCGCTCGCAGTGCGCTGCACCCTAGTCGTCCGGTGTCGTCACTGTCAACCGCCGCGGGCGCTCGGCCTATGCTGAGCCCATGCGGGCGCTCGAAGTGGCTTCTTCCCTGGCCGTGTCCATCGCGCGGCTCGGCAGCGGGCTCATGGTCTCCCACGCGGCAAGGACGCCAGAGAAGCTCCTCGAGCTCTACGAGTTCGAGGCATGTCCGTACTGTCGCAAGGTGCGCGAGGCCCTGTCCGAGCTCGACCTCGACTCCGTCATCTACCCGTGCCCGCGTGGAGGGGAGCGGTTCCGTCCGGAGGCGATCGCGAGGTCCGGGCAACGGCAGTTCCCGTTCCTCGTCGATCCCAACACAGGGACGGCGATGCTCGAGTCGAGCGACATCGTCCGTCACCTCGCGACGACCTACGGCGACGGCACCGTCCCGCTCGGGCTCCGCCTCGGTCCGATCACGAACGCGGCGTCGATCGCGAGCTCCATCTTCCGTCCTGGCAAGGGACGCGCCGCGCGTCCGTCGCGTCGGCCGGAGAAGATGCTCGAGCTCTGGAGCTTCGAGGCGTCTCCGTATTGCCGCCTCGTCCGCGAGGCGCTCTCGTCCCTCGAGATCCCTTACGTGCTCCACAACGTCGCCAAGAAGAGCGCCAGGCGTGCCGCGTTCGTCGCCCGGAGCGGGAAGATGCAAGTGCCCTATCTCGTCGATCCGAATACGGACCGCGCCATGTTCGAGTCGGCCGATATCGTGCGCTATCTCGAGAGTACGTATGGCGCGTAGCGCGCGCTGGCTCCTCCTTCTGCTCGTCGCGGCGCGCAGAAGCTCGAAGCCCGCGCCGCGGCGGAGCCGGATTTCGATCTTGCGATCGGCGAGGCGGTGGAGCTCGAAGGGGGCCGCGGCCCGGGCCGGTGAAGACACGTGACCTCGGTAATTCGAAATAGCGGCTGAAAGACGCCGCTGCATCTCGCGGTGGTGAGCCGTAGAGGGTGATGGGACGTGCCAGCGCGTCGACGGAGCGACGGGCACGCCTGCGCCTTGTCCCGATCTGTCGAAGGTGGAGAAGCTCTCCCGGGAGACCTTGTCGTCGCGCGCGTGCGAATGGCTCGACGCCTGCGGTCGCCGCGGCGTGGAGGGCTGCGGCGTCGACGGCAAGGGCGCCTTCGAGATGAAGCTCGATCGCAGGGTGCGCGTTCGAGGCCTCGAGAAGCGAAGCTGCGGCGAGGTCCTCAACGTCGATGCGAAGAGCTGCCTTCGCTGACCAGCTCGTGGCTCACGATCTTGGCGAGGGCGTCGTGCATCGTCTTCATCGCTTCGGCGCCGACGATGGTGGTCAGCTCCGTCTCGAGCTCCTGGAGGATGGCGAGGCCCTCGAGGATCCCGGCCTTGCCTCGCTTGCTGAAGCGAATGAGCTTGGCGCGCGCGTCGGCCGGATCGGGGATCCGCTCGAGGTGACCGAGCTCGACGAGCTCGTCGACGAGCTGCCCCGCCGCTTGCTTCGTCACGCCGAGCCTCGTCGCGAGCTCCGTGAGGCGCGTGCCCTCGAACCCGATGTGCGGAAGGACCGACGTGTGCGCCGTACGCAGCGGCGCCTTCGTGCGCTCACGAGCGCGTCCGACCGCGCGCTCGTTCAGGAGCCGCGCCGCCTTGAACAGCAGCTGGATCGTGGAGCGCGCCTTCTCCGCTTCGAGATGCTCGAGGGACGCTTCGCTCACTCGAGCACGAGAGCACCCTCCCGCCAATTGGTCAAGAGCGCTTGACTAAATGGTCAAGCGTGCTTGACTAATTTCCATGCAACCGATCGCGGATGGCGTGTGGGGAATCGAAGAGAGCCTTTCCATTGCTCCGGGCATGCGCATGCCGGCGCGCGCGACGGTGCTGCGTCTCGCGAACGGCGACGTCGTGTTGCACTCGCCGCTCCGCCTCGATGACGCCACTGCGCGCGAGATCGAGCAGCTCGGGCCGGTGCGAGCGATCCTCGCGCCGAACACCGTGCACTGGATGTTCGCTCGCGCGGCCAAGGAGCGCTTCCCGGAGGCGACCCTCTTCGGCGCGCCCGGGCTCGAGAAGAAGCTCGGCGCGTTCACCCCTCTACCTGCGGACGGCTTCGTCCTCGACGGGCTTCGCTCGTTCCTCGTCGCAGGCGCGCCGCGGATGAACGAGCACGTCTTTCTCCACGACCGGACCCTCCTCGTCACCGATCTCGTGATGAACATTCATCGCGACTTCAGCGCGCTCATGTCCGTCTTCCTGCGCATCAACGGCGTCCACGGCCGCTTCGCTCATAGTCGGATGTGGAAGCTCATGGGCTCCGACGCCGAGGCCATGGCCCGGAGCGCCGCCACGATCGCTGCCTGGTCCTTCGATCGGATCGTGCCGGCGCACGGCGATATCAAAGAAGACAGCGCACGTGACGAGCTGCAGCGGGTATTGAACGTGCCGGCGACGGCCGCCGCTGCCTGATCAGTTCGTGGGGACGGAGGCGATGAAGCTCTTGAACGCGTCCACGCGCGTGTCCACGCCGTAGGACGTGCAGCTCGCGTCGCCATACGACGTGACGCCGACGACGGTGAGGTTGCCGCTCGCGTCGGTGGCGAAGGCGGGGCCGCCGGAATCCCCATTACAGGTGTTCTTGCCGCGCGTCTGATAAGCGAATTGCGTCGCGCCCACCTGTGAGATCGGGATCGAGACGACCCGCTTGCGACCCGCGCCGGTCTGCGTCGAGCCGTTCGTGACTCCATAACCGACGAACGTGAGGCTCTTGCCGACCCAGCTCGACGTCATCGACGTGTTGGCCGGCACCGGCGCGACGGGCGCGTCCGCGGAGAGGATGACGACGCCGATGTCGTTCTTGATCTGCTGCTCGTCGTACTGGGGGTGGTACGCGATGCGCTTCACGCGGAGCACCGAGCTCGGGTTGTTCGCGTCCGGGCCGAGCGCGAAGCGGATGCCCGAGGCGCTGGTGCCGGGTTCGGCGAGGCAGTGCGCAGCGGTCACGACGACACGCGGCGCGATGACGGTGCCGGTGCAGAACGGGAAGCCCGTCGAGGTGGTGAGCGCGCCGACCGCCGCATACGAGGACGTCAGACTGCCGCCGACGATCTCGGACTCGGTCGCGTTCGTGTCCTCGGCCGGATCCTCGGAGCCCTGCTCGGCGGCGCAGCCAGCCATGATCGCAACGAGACCGAGGAGCGAGAGCTTCGCAGCAGCGGTGAGGAAGGCGTTCGAGGTCATGGTGGTCTCCTGGTCGGCGATGGGGTGAGCGCGGCCGCCGAGCTCGCCTGGCGACAGGCGCTCGTTCGGGGTGTCGCGCCGCCGCTCTCACGGCGTCACGGACACGGACGTTGTCCTCCATCTGGAGCCTCTCGGGGAGAGCGCCGAACGGGGCGATGGCTTTTCCAAACTGGCAAAGCGGGGACGTGCGCCGACGAAGCCGGATGTAGGCAAAGCGCGCTCGTCCGACGACAGGCTCGCCCCGCAATTTTCGACGGATCACATCTTCAATGACGCGCAAGCCGCTTTCAGACTTCGGTGTTCTTGGAATTTTACACCCTGAGGTCGGTTGCCATCGATATTCGTCTGAGACGCGGAAGTGCGAGCAGAATCAGCCTGTTCCGGCGCCCCAGGATCGGCGATCCACCCATCTCCCGCCGTGGCAAAGGACCAGAGACGGGCCACAAGGACGCCAGCGCTCGCCGATCTGGGGGAAAGACCCCTGACGCCGAGCGTCGTCCCACCGGTCGGCACACCGGGCGTTTCCGAAACGGCCAGGCCGGTGCGTCCCTATTCCGCTCGGGGCTGAAGAGAAGAATCGGCCGTGCCGCTCGCTCTCGGCCTCTCATAGCCTCGACCGGAATAGGCACGCACCCTAGTGGGGGGTGAGCGATTCCTCGAGCCAGCGCGAGAGGACGGCGTGGACCGCGCGCGCCGTCTTCTGGGTCACGCGCGTCGTGTGGCAGGCGAGGTGGACCTGCCAGCGCACGAGCCAGCCCTGGACCTCGATCTCGACGAGCTCGCGCCGGAGGACGAGGCTGCGGGCGGCCACGCGCGGGCCGAAGACGAGCGCGTCCGAGTTCGTCGCGAGCTCGAGGGCCGCGCCGAACGTGGCCGCCGCATGACCCTGCGTGCGGTGCTCGAAGGGCAGAGGACAGAGGTCGCGGCCGCCGGAGACGCGGGTGTCCTGCAAGAGGAGAGGCATCACGAACGGCACGCCGTGAAGCTGCTCCTGCGCGAGCGGCTGCTCGCCGAGCTTCTGCACGAGGGCCGGCCGGCCGTAGAGGCAGCTCTCGATCTCCCCGAGCGGCTCGTGCGTGTAGAGCTCGCCGAGCGTGCGATCGTCGGAGAGGAGCGCGACGTCGAACACGTCCTCGAACGCGAGGGCGCGCGTGCGGACGGGGTCGAGCTCGAGGCACGAGAAGCGCATGCCACGCGCATTGCGCGCGAGGACGCCCGCGACATTGGAGAGGATCGACGAAGGCGCGGCCACGCGAACGATGGGCGTCGCGTCGGGCTCGGCTCTCAGCCCGCGGACGCCGCGCGCGATCTCCTCGAGCATGGGGATCGCGCGGAGCCCGGCCATGCTGACGGCGACGCCGCGCGAGCCACGCGCGAGGAGCTGCGCCCCCACGAACTCCTCGAGGCGTGCGACCGCCTTGCTCACCTGCGACGGCGTGACCTGCAACTGGCGCGCGGCGGCCGAGATCGACCGCGTGTGATGCACGGTCAAGAACGTGATCACGTCGTCGAAGCGCAGGCTCTCCGCGTCGCGCATGGCCGGAGCGGGAGTACCCAACCCGGTCCCTGACGGCAACTTGGTTTCGACGTGTCGTTACGCCACGGTCCGCTTCGTCGCGGCGCCGAGCTTTCGTGACGGGCGCGGGCGGCACGTTCTTCGCTCCGTCCGAGCCATGAGCGACCGTGACCGTATTCCTCCTGGCCCCGCCGAACCCAACCCGCGCCCAGCCAGCGATCCTGGCCCCGAGCCACCCGCGCGCGAGCCCCCGCAGAAGGAGCCGCTCGTCGATGACCCGTCGATCCGCAAGGCCCCGCTCGAGGAGCCGCCCACCGAGCAGCCGCCGATGATCGACCCCAACCGGCGCAGCGGCGCGGTCTGACGAGCGAGGCGCTCTCCGGAGCTCGACGCATCCGCCCGCTCACCGGCGCGGAGGTGCTCATCGGCGGCGCAGGGTCACCAGGCCACGCCGGTGAACGGCTTCGCGGGCCGTGCGAAGAGGTAACCCTGGAACAGGTCGCAGCCGAGCTCGAGCAGCTGGTCGCGCTCCTCCGCGCTCTCCACGCCCTCGACCACGAGCTCGCTCCCGAGGTCCCGGCAGAGGTCGGCGATGACGCGCACCAGCTTCTGCTTCTTCGGCGCGAGATGGACATCGCGGACGAGCGACATATCCACCTTCACGATCTCGGGCTCGAGCTGGGCGAGGCTCGTCAATCCCGAGTAGCCGGCGCCGAGGTCGTCGACCGCGATTCGATATCCCATCTTGCGAAGCCGAGCGACCCGCGCCGGCAATTCTTTGACCGCCTCCAGCGCGGCTCGTTCGGTCAGCTCCAGCACGACGCGCTTCGCGAACGGGAAGAGCGGCGCGTCCTCTCCGAAGAGGGTCTCGTCGAGCAAATCCCGGACGTGGAGGTTCACGAAGCAGTGGTGGTCCTGGCCCTCCGTGGTCAGGACCTCTCCCACGAGGCGGCGCACGCGGCGGCCCACGTCCTCGTGACGGCCGAGGCGCTCGGCCGCCTCCAGGATCGCCGGCGGCGTCCGCAGCGCTTCGTCCGTCGTCCGCATCAGCGCCTCGTAGGCGTAGACCTCGCGGCTTCGATATCGAACGATCGGCTGGAAGGCCATCCAGAGCTTGGCGAGCGCGCGTGTCAGGCGCGCGTCGACCGCCGCCCAGTCTCCGATGCTCGCGCCGTCGGCGCAGAGCTGCTCCGACCGCTGCGCGCGAGCATATCGATAGATCGAGACGGCCCGGCGAACCGTGTCGGCGAGGAGGTCCGCTCCGGCCGGCTTCACCAGATACCGGAACGCTCCGTGCTGCACCGCCGCCGCGGCGGTGGTGACGTCGGGCGCGCCCGTGACGAGGACGACGGGGAGGTCGAGGTTCACCTCGCGAATGGCGCTGAGGAGCCCGATGCCGTCGAGGCGTGGCATCGCGATGTCGCTCACGATCGCGTCCACGTCGGTCGCGCCGATGCGCTCGATCGCCTCCTTTCCGTCGAGCGCGGTCTCGACCTCGAAGCCGGCGCGAACGAGGATGCGCTCGTGCGCGCGGCGGGCCTCGTCGTCGTCGTCGACCACGAGGACTCGTCTCTTTTCGGTGTCGTTCATGCGATGGCCCTCAGCTCGAGAATGAACATGCTGCCGCGTGGCGCGTTCGGTTCGACCCAGATGCGTCCGCCCTGCGCCTCGGCCGCTAGCCGACAGAAGGAGAGACCGATATTGCGGCTCGTCCGTGCGTTCTGTGGCCCCTGGACCGGCGCGAACTTCTCGAAGATGCCTGCGCGATCGGCCTCCGGGACGCCCGGCCCCTCGTCGCGAACGCGGAGGCGCGCGTGCTCCCCGGCGCGCTCGAAGTCGATCGTGATGGTGCCGTCGCGAGGCGTGGAGCGGATGGCGTTGTCCACGAGGTTCTGCAGGGTCCGGGTGAGGAGCGCCTCGTCGGCACGGACCAGCGGCGCGCGCTCGCCGACCACGAGCCGCTGTCTTCTCAGCTCCAGCGCCCGGCGGCAGTCGCGCTCGAGCGCGGATAGCATCGCGTCGAGGGGAACGGTGGCCAGCGCGGCGGTGAGCGTCCCGTCCTCCGCGCGTCCGAGGTCGATCCAGTCGTGGATCATTCGCTGCATTCGATCCGCGGCCGAGAGCACGTCCCCGATCGCGTCACGAGCCGCGCCGGACGTCTCTTCCAGGGCAAACTCGGCGTTCAAGACGATCCCGGACAGAGGGCTCTTCAGGTCGTGAACGAGGAGCCCGAGCAGCTGGTCTCGCTGGCGCCGGAGGCGCGCCACGCGAATGAGCGAGCGCACTCGCATGATCAGCTCCGTCCGCTCGATGGGCTTCTGGAGGAAATCGTCGCCGCCCGACGCGAGCGCTTGCTGGTGCACCGTCGTCTCGTGAGAGGCGGTGAGGAACAGCACCGGGATCGCGGACGTGGTCGCGCGCTCGCGAATCCTCCGGCAGGTCTCGAAGCCATCCATCACCGGCATCATCACGTCGAGGAGGATCAGGTCCACTCCCGCTCGGGCCTCGAGCAGCGCGAGGGCCTCGCCCCCGCTCTCTGCCAGCAGGACGTCGTAGCCCTCCGCGGCGAGCTGCGCCTCGACGAGGAGCCGATTCTGGGCCTGGTCGTCGACGACGAGGATGCTCCCGGTCATGGCGCGGTGCGCCCGAGGAAGCTCTCGACGGTCTCGCCGAAGGTCTTCGTGTCGATCGGCTTGCTGACGTAGCCGTCGAAGCCGGTCGCGAGGAGGCGCTCGCGGTCCCCGCTCATCGCCTGCGCCGTCACCGCGATCACGGGGAGCTTCGCGAGGCTGGGGGTCGCGCGAATGTGGTCGAGCACGGCGACCCCGCCTCCGCCCGGGATCTGGATGTCGAGCAAGACGACGTCGAACGGCGGCTCCGTGAGCCGCAGCCGGGCTTCGAGCACGTTGTGGGCATCGACGACCTCGTGTCCGCGATGCTCGAGGAGCTCACGGGCGAGCAGGCGGTTCATCACATGGTCCTCGACGAGCAGCACGCGACTCATGTGTCTTCCTCGCCCCCGAGCGGAATCATCGACTCCAGGACACGGCACACGACCTCGGGCGTCCGGAGATCGCTGCGCTCGATGAAGGCGCCGTCACCGGTGGGATGCCCGCGGTCGACGATCGTGAGCATGGGAGGCGGCTGCGGCCGCGCCGCGAGCGCGGCCGCCTCCGCCGCCTCGACCACCGCCACGTCGCAGCGGACCGCCTCTCCGGCCGCGATCGAGGGCCGCCGCTCGACCTTCGCGCCGGCCTCGACGAGCCCATCGGCGACGCGATCGAGGTCGTCACCGTGGCCCACCACGAGCACCCGCCGGCCGGCGACGCTCTTGGGCACGATCCCCACCGAACGCAGGACGTCGTGCACTGCATCGCGGCCCACGGGCTTCACGAGATGCGCCGCGGCACCGAGCGCGAGGCTGCGTCTCCGGTCGTCGTCGATGGAGATGACGACCACCGGGATGGCGCCGGTCTCCGGGTCCTGCTTCAGGCATTCGAGCGCGGCCCAGCCGTCGATGGCGGGGAGCTCCGTCGACAACGTGATCAGCGCGGGCCGCTCCTGGCCCGCCATCGTGAGGGCTTCCTCCGCGTCGCGCGCGAAGAGGGGATGGAGCCCGGCCGAGCGGAGATGTTGCGCGAGCAGCGCGCAGGCGTGCGGGTCGGGCTCGACGACGAGCACGTTGCGCTGGCGGAGGTGCGCCGAAGGCGGCTCGCTGCTCCGGCGGGGACGCTGCACGTCCGGAAAGGCGACGGTGAAGGTCGCTCCAGAGCCTGGTGTGCTCGAGGCCGTGATGCGCCCGCCGTGAAGCTCGACGAGCCGGCGGGTGAGGGCCAGTCCGAGGCCGGTACCATCCACACCGGTCTCCGAGAGACGCTCGAACTCACGAAAGAGCCGAGGGAAATTCTCGGCTTCGATGCCGATCCCGGTGTCCTCGACCGAGATCTCGACCCCACGACCGACGGGCACCACCCCGAGACGGACCCGACCCCCGCGCCGGTTGAACTTGATCCCGTTGGAGACGAGGTTGAAGAGGATCTGCTTCAGGCGGATCGGATCGACGTAGACGAGCGGCAAGGTCTCCGGCGCCTCGACCTCCAGGGTGACCCCGCTGCTCTGGAGCAGGGGCGCGACCGTCTCCGAGATGGAGCGGCCGATGGACGCGAGCGAGGTCCATTCGCGTGCGAGGGTGAGCTTGCCGGCCTCGACCTTCGACAGGTCGAGGATGTCGTTCACGAGGCTGAGGAGATGGCGTCCGCTCTGGAGGACATTGTCGACGTAGGTCGACTGTTTCGCGCTGAGCGGTCCGGCGAGGCCTTGCTCGAGCAGCTCGGAGAATCCGATGATCGCGTTCAGCGGAGTCCGTAGCTCGTGGCTCATGTTGGCGAGGAACGAGCTCTTCGTACGGCTCGCCATCTCTGCGACGACACGCGCCCGTCGCTCGGCCTCGATGGCCTGTCGCTGACTGATGTCGCGCGTCGACGCGATGAGGCCGCGGATCATCGGGTCGTGGAGGAAGTTCTGGAGCGTGCTCTCGATCTCGCGTGTGCTGCCGTCCTTGTGGAGAACACGCGCTTGAACCGTGACGGACGCGGACGGGTTCGCGACGAGGTGCGCCATCGCGGTCTGGAGGGCAGGGCGATCCTCGTCGACGACGAGGGGATGATCGCGCATGCCGATCAGCTCCTCGGGGCGATAGCCCAGCGTTCGCTCGACCGGCGGGCTGACGAACCGCGTGACGCCGTCCTCGTCCAGGATGGACACCCAGTCGGTGGAGCTCGCCAGGAGCACGCGATTCAGCTCCTCGGTTCGATGGAGCGCCGCCTCGGCCTCGCGCTGCCTGCGCCGGTCCTCCGCGCTGCGAACCTCGCGCGCGACGGCGGCGCCGAGGCGCTGCAGCTTGTCCTTGAGGATGTAGTCGTTCGCGCCTCCGCGCATGACCTCCGCCGCCAGGTCCTCACCGATGGTGCCAGACACCAGAATGAACGGCGTATCGCCCGCGAGCTTTCGCACCGCGGCGAGCGCGTGGGAGCCGTTCAAGGTGGGCAGGTGATAGTCGGAGAGCACGACATCCCATTCTCTCCCAGAAAGCGCGGATTCCAGTGCGACATCCGTTTCAACGACTTCATGGGTAACCGCGAAGCCGGAACGCGCGAGCGCGTCGAGCGTGAGGCCGACGTCGTCTGCGTTGTCCTCGACCAGCAGCGCTCGCAACGCCTGCCTGGACTGTGCCGCGCTCACCGCCTCCCCCATTTTCTCTCCGCCTCGCGGAACCGACCCCAGGCGCAATCTCTCTTTATACAGGTGCTAGCGACGACGACAATGCGGCGGAGTGTCGTCGCAGAAGACACCGGGCGCCCGAGATGAGAGGTTCGTAGGATGCGGCCCGAGATGCAGCTCGGCGTCTTCGACTGGGCGATCGTCGGCGGGTTCTTCCTCCTCAACGTCGTCATCGGGCTCGCCTATGCGCGTCGCGCGGGCGGGAGCACGAGCGAGTTTTTCCTGTCCGGTCGCAACGTTCCGTGGTGGCTCGCCGGTACGTCGATGGTGGCCACCACGTTCGGCGCCGACACCCCGCTCGCGGTCACGGGCATGGTCGCGCGGAGCGGGATCGCAGGGAACTGGCTCTGGTGGAGCTCGGTCGCGAGCGGCATGCTCACCGTCTTCTTCTTCGCTGCCCTCTGGCGGCGCGCCGGCGTGATGACGGACGTGGAGCTGATCGAGATTCGATATGCGGGCAAGTCCGCGTCGGCGCTCCGCGCGTTCCGTGCCGTCTACCTCGCGATCCCGATCAACTGCATGATCATCGGGTGGGTCAACCTCGCGATGGCGAAGATCCTGGGGCTCACCCTGGGGATCCCCGTGCTGCCGGCGGTGGGGCTCTGCCTGCTCCTCACCGCGGTCTACGTCTCCGTCTCCGGGCTGTGGGGCGTGCTCGTCACGGACCTGCTCCAGTTCGTGGTGAAGCTAGGAATGACGATCGTCCTCGCCGTCTTCGCCGTGCGCGCCGCGGGCGGTATGGAGACGCTCCAGGCGGCGCTGCCGAAGGAGAAGCTCGCGTTCGTCCCGGATCTCCACTCGGCGTGGATGCCGGCGCTCACGTTTGCGGTCTATGTCGGCGTGCAGTGGTGGGCGGCGTGGTATCCGGGCGCGGAGCCGGGCGGCGGCGGATACGTCGCGCAGCGCATCTTCTCGGCGAAGACCGAGCGCGACGGGATGCTCGCGACGCTCTGGTTCAACGTCGCCCATTACAGCATCCGGTCGTGGCCGTGGATCCTCACCGCGCTCGCCGCGTCCGTGCTCTACGGGCCGATGGATGATCCGGAGACGGGCTACGTGCGCGTGATGATCGATCACCTGCCCGTGAGCCTCCGCGGCCTGATGATGGCGGGGTTCCTGGCCGCGTACATGTCGACCGTGGCGACGCACCTGAACTGGGGCGCCTCGTACTTCGTGGGGGACATCTACAAGCGATTCTTTCGCAAGAACGAGAGCGACGCGCACTACGTCGGGATCTCGCGGCTCGCGACGCTGGCCACGATGCTCCTCGCGGGAACGCTGACGCTCTTCCTCGACTCGGTGGCCGGCGCCTGGCGGCTCATGCTCGCCTTCGGCTCCGGCACGGGCCTCGTGCTCATCCTTCGCTGGTACTGGTGGCGCATCAACGCCTGGAGCGAGATCTCGGCGATGGCCGCCTCGTTCGTGACCTCGCTCGTGCTCCTGTACGGCGTCGGCCTGCGGCCCGACGAGCCGCTCGAGTTCGCGTATCTCATGCTCGGGACGCTCGGGGTGACGACCATCGTGTGGATCACCGCGACGTTCCTCACCAGACCCGAGCCGGACGCGACGCTGATCGCCTTCTACGAGCGCGTCCGACCGACGGGGCCGGGCTGGCGCGCGATCGCCGAGAGATCGTCCGCGACCCCTGCCGGGGCGCCGCTCCCGGTGCGCTTTCGCGACTGGATCCTCGGGTGTGTGCTCGTCTATGCGTCTCTGTTCGGGGTCGGAAAGTGGATCCTGGGCGAGCGCCCGCTCGGCGCGGGGCTGATCGTGGTCGCGATCGCGTCCGCGCTCATGCTCGGTCGCGATCTGCGGAAGAGTGGGACGTGATGAAGCCGTCCACGCTGGCCTGCTCGCCGACGACGAGCAGCGTCTCCCCCGTCTTCATCGAGTAGCTCGGCTCGAGCGCCTCGAGCTTTCGGATCTCGGTCCCGTCCGCGGTCCTCTCCTCGTGCGTGCGATAGACGCCGAGGACGGTCACGCCGAAGCGGCGGCGGAGGTCGGCGGTCGCGAGCGTCTGGCCCTCGAACTCGGCGGTCGTGTCCCAGGAGGTGACGCGATAGCCGGCGGCAAAGCGCGGTACGTCGACGTGAAAGACCGAGACGTCGTCTCGCGCGGTCTGGTCGGGAGGCGCCGCGAAGCGCAGGACACCGAGGCCCAGCATCGAGCTCACGAACGAGCCGGCGAGGATGCCCACCTTCGCCGAGAGCTCGAGTGACTCCTCCTGCGTGAACGCGAGCTCGGTCACGAACAGCGACATGGTGAAGCCGATGCCCGCGACGAGCGAGACGCCGAGCATGTGAACCCAGCGCGCGCCCGTCGGGAGCGGCGCGATCTTCAGGCGGACCGCGAGCGCGACGCCGCCGAAGATCCCCAGGCATTTGCCGAGGACCAGCGCGGCCGCGACGCCGCCGGCCACGGAGGCGGTGACGTGACCGATCCCGATGGGAACGCCCGCGTTCACGAGCGCGAAGAGGGGGACGACCCCGAACGCGACCGGCGCGTGCAGGCCGTGCAGGAGACGCTCGACCGGGGGCTGCATGGCGCGCACGTGGCTCACGATCGCGGCGAGGGCGCCCTCCGCCTTGTCCGCCGGGAGCTGGCGCAGGCTCTCCACCGCGACCTCGAGGTCGCCGAGCGTGTCGTCCACGGAGCGCTTGCCCGCGGACGGGATCGCGAGCCCCACGATGACGCCGGCGAGGGTGGGATGGAGCCCCGCGCGACCGACCGCGAACCACAGCAGCGCGCCGCCGACGAGGTAGGGCCAGGGCCGATGCACACGCGCGCGGGCGAGGCCGAAGAGGACCGCGCTGAGGAGCAGCGGAGGGACGAGCGCGCCGACGGTGGTGGTCGAGCCATACGCCACGGCAATGACGAGGATCGCCCCGAGGTCGTCGAAGATCGCGAGCGCGGTGAGGAAGACGAACAGGCTCCACGGGATCCGCCGCCGCACGAGCGACAGGCAGCCGAGCGCGAACGCGATATCGGTCGCGGTAGGGATGGCCCAGCCGCGCCGGGCGGTCGGGTCACCGCCGTTCAGGGCGAGATAGATCATCGCCGGCACGAGCATTCCCCCCGCGGCCGCGATGAGCGGCAGGGCCGCGCGGCGGAGCGTGCGGAGCTCGCCGCCGACGATCTCGCGCTTGATCTCCATGCCCGCGACGACGAAGAAGATCGTCATCAGCCCGTCGTTGATCAGCTCGTGGACGGTGAACCGAGCGGTCGACGCGCCCGCGCCGAGGTGGAGCGGCGTCAGCACCCAGTGGTGGTATGGCTCCGCCAGCGACGAGTTCGCAGCGACGAGCGCGACGAACGAGGCCACCATGAGGACGATGCCGCCCGCCGCCTCCAGGCGAAAGAATCGCTGAACGGGCCGAACGACGGCAAAGATGAGTCGACCCGCGGGCAGCACCACGCGCACATCGTAGGACACTTCGGACCCGGTGGGTGGCGGCCGATCACGTCACGGACGCGTGCGATCCGCAGGCTCCCGGCTCACGATCAGGCCGCGGACGGCGAGGACGACGAGGAGCGCGCCGACCAGGAGCTCGGTGCCCGCCTCGGGCACGAGCGACCCGATGGCCACGCCCACGCCGCCGAGGAGGAGGAGAGCGAGCGCTGCGAGCCTCGCGCGGCGAAGCGCGCGAGGGTCGAGCTCCTCGTCGGTCCCTGGCATCATCGAGTCGTACGCCATCGCAAATCAGGATGAGATCAAGACGCTCGCTGGCTGAGGCGCGAATAGATCCGGCCCCCCGCGACGGCGCTGAGCACCAGGAACGCGATGAGCGGGAGGGCGAGCATGTCGTCGCGGAGCGACTCGTGCCGCACGACGGCGATGGCCATCCGCAGCGCGAGGAAAGCCCAGATGGAATAGAGGACCAGCGGAGCGCGCGAGGGCGCGGACGACGGATTCATGATTCCCACAGCATGACTCCGCCCGAATAAAGACCGCGTAAAGGCGGTCAGATCTCGACCTGCATTCCGAGCTCGACGACGCGGTTCGGCGGCAATCCGAAGTAGCGGGGCGCGCTCTGGGCATTTCGTGCCACGAACGCGAATAGCTCTTTGCGGAAACCCAGCATTCCCTTCTTCTTCGTGGGAACGAGCGTCTCGCGACCGAGGTAGTACGTGGTGCGTCCAAGGTCGACGTCGAGCCCGTGGGCGGCGCACTCCGCCAGGAGCTCGGGCACGTTTGGTCGCTCGAGGAAGCCCGAGGTGATGACGACGGCGAAGATGCCCCCGTCGTGCTTCGTCACCTCGAGGCGCCGGTCGGCGGGGACGAACGGGACGCTCGCGCTCTTCACGCTCAGGATGACGAGCGTCTCGTGAAGCACCTGGTTGTGCTTGAAGTGATGAAGGAGCGCGAGCGGGGTGGAGCCCGTGTTGGCGGTCATGAAGACCCCGGTGCCCTTCACGCGTGTCACGCCGCTCGTGCGGACGTCCTCGATGAAGGACGCGAGGGGCAAGAAGCGCTCCGCGAGGCTCCGGGCGAGCAGGCTCCGGCCCTTCGTCCAGGTCGTCATGAGGAGATACACGAGGAGCCCCAGCCCGACGGGGACCCAGCCGCCTGCGACGAACTTCGTGACGTTGGCGCCGAAGAAGCCGAGATCGACCACGCCGAACGCGCCGGCGAGGAGGGCCGCGAGGACGAGGGGGCGGCGGAACGTCCGGCGGAGAACGACGAAGTACGCCACCGTCGTGATCGCCATCGTGCCCGACACGGCGAGGCCGTACGCGGCGGCGAGGCGCTCCGAGGCGCCGAACCCGATCACGAGCGCGATGCAGGCCACCATGAGGAAGCCGTTGATGATGGGGACGTAGATCTGACCGATCTGCTCCGCGGAGGTGTGAAGGACGCGGAGGCGCGGGAAGTAACCGAGCTCGATCGCCTGTTGCGTGAGCGAATAGGCGCCCGAGATGAGCGCCTGCGAGGCGATGACGGTCGCGAGGGTGGCGAGGAGCACCATCGGCACGATGAGCGGGGGCGGGACGAGCGCGAAGAACGGTGTCGTGTCGGCGGGGAGCGCGCCCGCGAGGAGGCGACCGCCCTGCCCGAAATAGTTGAGGACGAGGGCGGGGAGGACCATGGCGTACCAGGCGAGCTGGATCGGCCGCCGCCCGAAGTGGCCCATGTCGGCATAGAGCGCCTCGCCACCGGCGATCGTGAGGACCACGGCGCCGAGCACGTGCGTCACGTGACCATGCCCATGAGCGAGGAACCCGATCGCATGGCGCGGGTCGAGGGCGTAGAGGACGGAGGGGCTCGCCACGATCTGGCGGGCGCCGAGCGCGCCGATGGCCACGAACCACACCGTCATGACCGGCCCGAAGAAGCTGCCGATGCGCGCGGTGCCGTGCTTCTGCGCGAGGAAGAGCCCGATCAGGATCGCGACCGTGATCGGGACGACGGCTGGCGCGATGACGGGCGCCGTCGTCTTCAGCCCCTCGACGGCGGACAGCACCGAGATGGCCGGGGTGATCACGCCGTCTCCGTAGAGCAGCGCCGCGCCGAAGAGCACCGCGAGCACGAGCCAGCGCGGGCGGTCGCCAGCCTTCTTCGGCACGAGCGCGAGGAGGGCGAGGATGCCACCTTCGCCCTCGTTCGAAGCGCGCATCACGAACGCGAGGTACTTCACGGAGACGACGACCACGAGGGACCAGAAGACGAGCGAGAGCACCCCGAGGACGTTGTCCGGCGTTCGCGCGAGGGCGTCCGTCCCGCCGAAGGCCTCCTGCAGCGCGAAGAGGGGATTCGTCCCGATGTCTCCGTAGACGACCCCGAGCGCCCCGAGCGCGAGCGCGAGCCTCGCCGGGGGCTCGGCGGCGCCCGACCGCCGGAGCGACGGCGGAGGCAGAACGCTCCCACCGACCCGGCGCGGCTGGGGACGTGGAGCGAGGAGCACCCTCTTCAAGCTACGAGCCGTGACGTCAGCGATTCGTTAAGATGCCGGCTCGTGATCGAGCGCCAGGTTGAGGAGGAGCACGTTGACGTGCGGCTCCCCGAGCACGCCGAGCGCCCGGCCCTCCGTGAAACGCTCGACGAGCGCGCGGACCCGGGCCTCGGGCAAACCTCGTGCCTTCGCCACGCGATGCACCTGGTACCCGGCGGCCTCCGGCGAGATGTGCGGGTCGAGGCCGCTGGCCGAAGCGGTGACGAGGTCCACCGGGACCGGCGCCGTGTTCTCGGGGTCTGCGGCGCGGAGCGCGTCGATGCGCGCCTGTGCGCTCTTGGTGAGCGCCTCGTTCGTCGGCCCGAGGTTCGACCCCGTCGACGCGCTCGCGTTGTACGGTCCGGGCGAGGTCGCGGAGAGGCGGCCCCAGAAATGCTTCGGATCGTCGAACGACCGTCCGATGAGCTTCGATCCGACGACCTTGCCGTCCTGCACGACGAGACTGCCGTTCGCCTCTTCGTGGAAGAGGGTCTGCGCCACCGCGGTGACGGCGAGGGGATAGAGCACCCCCGTGATCATGGTGAGAATGGCGAGCATTCCGAAGGCCTTGGCGAACAGCTTGGTCATGGGACGTCTCAGGTGAGGTGGAGGACGACGAGCATCAGGTCGATCAGCTTGATCCCGGCGAATGGCACGATGACGCCGCCGAGCCCGTAGACCAGGAGATTGCGCTGGAGGAGCGCGCCCGCGCCGATGGGCTTGTAGGCGATGCCGCGAAGCGCGAGCGGAATGAGGAAGATGATGACGAGCGCGTTGAAGATGACGGCGCTCATGATCGCGCTCTGCGGCGTCGCGAGGCGCATCACGTTGAGTCGGTCGAGCGCGGGATAGGTGACGGCGAAGGCGGCCGGGATGATGGCGAAGTATTTCGCAATATCGTTGGCGATGCTGAACGTGGTCAGGGCGCCGCGGGTCATCAATAGCTGTTTTCCGATCTCGACAATCTCGATCAGCTTGGTCGGATTGGAGTCGAGATCGACCATGTTGCCGGCCTCCTTGGCGGCCTGCGTCCCGGAGCTCATCGCGACCGCCACGTCTGCCTGCGCGAGCGCGGGCGCGTCGTTCGTCCCGTCCCCGGTCATCGCCACGAGGCGTCCGCCCGTCTGATGTTCGCGAATCAGGGCGAGCTTCGCCTCCGGTGTCGCCTCCGCGAGGTAATCGTCGACGCCCGCCTCGGCCGCGATCGCGGCCGCCGTGAGGGGATTGTCGCCCGTGATCATCACGGTCTTGATCCCCATTCGGCGGAGCTCCGCGAAGCGCTCCTTGATGCCGCCCTTGACGATGTCCTTCAGCTCGACGACGCCGACGACCTTGAGCGCGTCGACCACGACGAGCGGGGTGCCGCCCTTCTTGGCGATCTCGTTCGTCTTCTCGCGCACCGCCTCGGGGAAGGAGCCTCCCTTGGCCTTCACGTACTTCTCGACCGCGTCCGTCGCGCCCTTGCGGAGCGGGCGATCGCCGATGTCGACGCCGCTCATGCGGGTCTGCGCGGTGAAAGGGACGAACACGGCGCCGAGCTCGCGAATGTTGCGCTCGCGGAAGGAGAACTTCTCCTTCGCGAGGATGACGATGCTTCGTCCTTCCGGCGTCTCGTCGGCCAGCGAGGAGAGCTGCGCCGCGTCCGCGAGATCGTGCAGTGTCACGCCGGGGGCGGGGTGGAACGCGGTCGCCTGCCGGTTGCCGAGCGTGATCGTCCCGGTCTTGTCGAGGAGGAGCACGTCCACGTCGCCCGCCGCCTCGACCGCGCGGCCGGAGGTCGCGATGACGTTCGCCTGGATCATGCGGTCCATCCCCGCGATGCCGATGGCCGAGAGGAGGCCGCCGATGGTCGTGGGGATCAGGCACACGAGGAGGGCGACCAGGACCGTGATCGTCACCGGCTGCCCGGCGCCGGCCGCCTTCACGCTGAAGAGCGAGAAGGGGAGGAGCGTCACCGTCGCGAGCAGGAAGACGATCGTGAGCGCGGCGAGCAGGATGTTGAGCGCGATCTCGTTGGGCGTCTTTTGCCGCTTGGCGCCTTCCACCATCGAGATCATGCGATCGAGGAAGGTCTCGCCGGGGTCGGCCGCGACCTTCACGATGAGCCAGTCCGAGAGGACGCGCGTCCCCGCCACGACCGCGCTCCGATCGCCGCCGGCCTCACGGATGACGGGCGCGCTCTCGCCCGTGATGGCGGCCTCGTTGACGGAGGCGACGCCTTCGACGATCTCACCGTCGCAAGGGACGTCGTCGCCGGCCTCGATGAGGACGACGTCGCCCTTTCGTAGCGTCGCCGACGAGACGACCTCGCGCTTGGCCTCCAGACGCGCCTCCGCGAGCTTCTTCGCGGGCGTGTCCTTTCGCGCCTGGCGGAGCGTCTCTGCCTGCGCCTTGCCGCGGCCCTCCGCCATCGCCTCCGCGAAGTTGGCAAAGAGGACGGTGAACCAGAGCCAGAGCGAGATCGCGAGGATGAACCCCGGCGGCGCTTCGCCGTGTCCGCCGAGGGACTGGAGGAAGAGCACGGTCGTGAACGCGCTCCCGACCTCGACCACGAACATGACGGGATTCTTGAACTGGTGCCGCGGGTCGAGCTTCTTGAACGCCTCGACGAGCGCGCTCTTCACGATGGCCGCCTCGAAGAGCTTGCGGGGTGCGCTCTGTCGGCGGAGCGCGGGGGTGAGCGCGCGCGTGCTCGCGGGAGCGGGCTCCTGGCCCGCCGCGGACTTGCTGGTCTTGACGACCGTGTCGACGTCACTCATGACGCGCTCCTTTGCGCGAGGAGGTGCTCGACGATGGGCCCGAGCGCCAGCGACGGGATGAAGGTGAGGGCTCCGACCACGACGATGGTGCCGACGAGCATCGCGACGAAGAGCGGGTTGTGCGTGGGCAGCGTGCCGCTCGTCTGCGGGACGATCTTCTTCTTGGCGAGCGATCCGGCGATCGCGAGCACCGGGACGATGAGCCAGTAGCGCGCGCACCACATGCAGATGCCCAGCGCCACGTTGTAGAAAGGGGTATTCGCGGAGAGGCCGCCGAAGGCGCTGCCGTTGTTGTTTCCGGCCGACGAGAACGCGTAGAGGATCTCGCTGAAGCCGTGGGCGGAGGGATTGGCGACGCCCTTCTGGCCGGCCTCCGTCACGCACGCGATCGCGGCGCCGCCGAGGACGAGGAGCGGCGGGATGAGGATGACGAGGGACGCCATCTTCATCTCGTAGGCCTCGATCTTCTTCCCGAGATATTCGGGAGTGCGGCCGACCATGAGGCCGGCGACGAAGACCGCGACGATCCCGAACATCAAAAGGCCGTAGAGGCCCGAGCCGACGCCGCCGAAGATGATCTCGCCGAGCTGCATGAGCCACATCGGCACGAGGCCGCCGAGCGGGGTGAAGGAGTCGTGCATCGCGTTGACGGACCCGTTCGAGGCGGCGGTCGTCGCGGTGGCCCAGAGCGCGGAGTTGACAATCCCAAACCGGACCTCCTTGCCCTCCATGTTGCCGCCCCCGGGCGCGATCGGGAGCCCGGCGAGGGCGGGGTTCCCGCCTTGCTCTTGTGAGTAGCAGAGCCAGAGGAGCGGAAGGAAGATGACGAGCATCGCCGCGAGCAGGGCCCAGCCCTGCCGCGTGTCGCCGACCATCTTGCCGAACGTGTAGCAGAGGCCTGCGGAGAGGACGAGGATCGAGAAGACCTCGACGAAGTTCGATATCGCGGTCGGATTCTCGAAGGGATGGGACGAATTGACGTTGAAGAAGCCGCCGCCGTTCGTGCCCAGCTGCTTGATGATGACCTGCGACGCGGCCGGTCCGAGCGCCAGCGTCTGATCGCCGGCCTGCGCGTAGGGCCCGAAGGTCTGCACGACGCCTTGCGAGACGAGCACGAGGGCGCCCACGATCGAGAGCGGGAGCAGGATGTAGAGCGTGCTCCGGAGGAGGTCGACCCAGAAGCTCCCGAGGGTCTCCGCGTTCTTGCGCGTGAAACCGCGGACGAGCGCCACGAGGACCGCCATGCCGGTCGCCGCGGAGACGAAGTTCTGGACCGTGAGGCCCAGCATCTGCGTCAGGTAGCTCTGCGTGGTCTCGCCGCCGTAGCCCTGCCAGTTCGTATTCGTCGCGAAGCTGACCGCCGTGTTGAACGACGAGTCCGGCGACACCGCGCCGAGCTGCGCCGGGTTCGCCGGCAGCGAGCCCTGGAGGCGCTGGAGCAGATAAACGGCGACGAAGCCAGCGAGGTTGAAGACGAGCGTCGCCGCGGCGTAGGTCTGCCACCGCATCTCCTCCTTCGGATCGATGCCGAGGAGGCGATGGATCAGCCGCTCCACGGGACCGAGGACCTTCTGCGCGAGGAGGGCCTCACCCTCGTAGACCCGCGCCATGTAGGCGCCGAAAGGCTTCACCGCCGCGACGAGCAGCACGACGAAGAGGGCGATCTGGAGAGCCCCATTGCCGGTCATCAGAACTTCTCCGGTTTGAGCATCGCGACGGTCAGGTAGACGAAGAGTCCGACCGACAACACCGCGCCAATGACGTGAAAGATGCCCATGGTGCGCCTCTCAGACTCGCTCGCAGAGCCGGATGAGCCCGAGCGTCGCCACGAAGAGCACCGCTGCCAATCCGAGGTAAATCGCGTCCATGTCCTTCTCCTAGCGAGGTCCACGTAAAGAAATCCTCAGGGCGATGGCCCGAGGTCAGCCCCCGTCGTCCGGCCCCGCGTCGACCGCCGCGTCGACCGCCTCCTCCACGCAGCCCGCGAGGTTCTGGCAGTTCGGCTCGGAGCTCGGACCGCTCGGAGGACAGCAGTACGAGATGCTGCACGATGCCGCGCGACACACGAGGCCCTTGTCGCACTCGTCGCGATGGACGAGCGGGTTGCACCGGTCGCCCTCTTCACCGCCCGTGACGCAGGCGCTGGCGACGATGATGGTGACGACGACGATCGAGGCGGAGAGAAAAGCTTTCCAGGGTTTCATGACGCTCCTCAGAACCGAACCATGAGGGCCGCGGTGAGGCGGTCTTCGCTCTTCACGAGATCGGGCTTCCAGCCCTCGACCAGCGAGCCGGCCGCGCCTTGATTGCCGCCGGGCGGCGTGACGCCTTGCGGTCCCGAAAAATACGGGACGTTCGCGGCGCGATGATTGAACTCGAGCCGGAAGGTGACGAACTCGCGAGGCATGTAGTCCGCCGCGATCTGCATGTCCCAGGCGCCGTAGCGATCGCCCGCGTTGTACGTGAAGTACGGCGAGCCAGAGAGCGCGGTCGCGCCGTTCACGGGCGGCATGAGGACGAGGTAGCGGCCGGGATTGGTGATCGCGCCCCCGCCGACGGTGAACGCGAGGCGGTCGCTCGCGAACCAGAAGCGCTCGTAGGTCATGAACCCGAGGAAGTACTGGGTCCCGCACTCGACGCCCCCGCCGTACTCGCAGCCCGCATCGACGGTGACCGAGCCGGCCGCTTTGCTGAAGAACGCGCCCTTGTCCTGGTACCAGCGAAGCATGACGCTGTCGTCGGTGTGCAGGCGAAAGCGGTCCTCGTTTCCGAGCGTGTCCGTTCCCCAGTACTGGTTGCCGAGGACCGAGAAATACTCGACTGGATTCCAGCGGACCTGCAGGCCGATGCCCGGCGCGGTGTTGAACTTGCCGTACGACTGCCAGCCATTGACGAGCCAGGGCTCGATCTTGAGCTTGTCGTTCGGGAAGATCTGGACGCGCACACCGTCGAAGAACCACGGCGTATTCGACGAGACGTAGGAGGGCTGATACGTCCAGTTATCGAAGTTGTAATAGCTCCAGAGCCCGACGTACGACATGAAGATGCCGGCCTGGACGTTGATCCCGCCGAGCGCGTTGATGTGATATCCGCCGTAGGCCTCGGAGATGTATCGATACGCGTCGTCGAGCCGCCACTGCCCCTTTCCCGGGCTCGCATCGTTGCGCGGCGTCGTCGTGGAGTACATCCCGAACTGCGTCATCAGACGCGCCTGCACGTTCCGGTAGAAGAAGTCGCCGCCGATCCCGAGCTGCGTGACCTGCACCTCGTTGTGACGGAAGACCTCGCTCGAGCCGGAGATGGTGTTGTCCTTCGGGTGATTGAAGGAATAGTGGTAGACCGTGTCGAGGCGTAGCTCACCGGTGAACGGGCCCCACTTGAGCGGGCTCTCCGACGGAGCCTTGTTCCCAGGCGCCCAGGAGAAGTCGCCGTAAGCAAAGGGGAGGGGCTCCTTTTGCTGATACGGATTCTCGGCCGGGGGTGCCGCAGGAGCTGCAGGCGCAGGAGCTGCAGGCGCAGGAGCTGCAGGCGGAGGCGTCGCATCGATCGGCGGCGCGCCGGGCGCCGGGTCGGGCTGCGCGTCGGAAGAGGTTGGCTGAGCGGAGGCGACGGCTGGCCACGCCGCCAGCAGCAGCGCGGCAGCGAGAATACGAGTTGTGCGGGAGCGAATCATGGTCCTTCTCCAGGCAGCGGCGCGCGCAAAGCTGCACGAGCACGCAGGCGAACGCGGCGAACCTAGGTGATCCCTCCTAAAGGTTTTGCAAAGGCGTGCTGCACCGCGGTCGAAATCTCGTAACGAGGTCCGCACAAAGATTTTCTCAAGACGTGACCTCCGTCATCGCCGGCGGGCGCATTGGCCGAGCCACGGCTCTCGAAACGAGGTAGACGAGCGAGTCGACGATGAAGCAAGAGACGCGCCGCCCGAACGCCGACGAGCTGCTCGTTCGTTTGCACGTGGAGGAACGTCGCGCGAAGCGCGGCAAGCTCACCGTCTTCTTCGGCGCGGCCCCAGGAGTAGGCAAGACGTACGCGATGCTCGAGGCCGCACGCACGGAGCGCGACCTGCGTCGCGACGTCGTCGTCGGAGTCGTGGAGACGCATGGTCGCTACGAGACGGCTGCCCTCACGATCGGCCTCGAGCTCCTCCCTCGCCGGAAGATCGATCACCGCGGCGTGAAGCTCGAGGAGCTCGATCTCGACGCCGTCCTGGCGCGGCGGCCGGGCCTCATCCTCGTGGACGAGCTCGCGCACACGAATGCGCCCGGCTCGCGCCACGCGAAGCGCTGGCAGGACGTCGACGAGATCCTCGACGCTGGCATCGACGTCTACACGACGGTCAACGTCCAGCACCTCGAGAGCCTCAACGACGTCGTGGCGCAGATCACGGGCGTGGTCGTCCGGGAGACGGTGCCCGATCGGCTGATCGAGGAGGCGGACGAGATCCGCCTCGTCGATCTTCCTCCCGCCGAGCTGCTCGAGCGACTGCACGCGGGCAAGGTGTACGTGCCAGAGCAGGCGCAGCGCGCGCTCGACGGATTCTTCAAGAAGGGGACGCTCACCGCGCTCCGCGAGCTCGCCCTGCGGCGCACCGCGGAGCGGGTCGACGAGCAGGTCGCCTCCGAGCAGCGCGCAGAGGGCGTCGAGCGCCCCTGGCCGGTCGCCGAGCGAATCCTCGTCTGCGTGAGCCCGAGCCCCGAGTCGGCGCGACTGGTCCGCGCCGCGCGGCGGATCGCGGCGAGCCTTCGAGCGCCCTTCATCGCGGCGTACGTGGAGGGGCCAGCCGCGCTTCGCATGTCGGACGCGGCGCGCGCGCGGGTCGCCGAGAACCTTCGACTCGCAGAGCAGCTGGGGGCGGAGACGGTTCGGCTCAGCGGGGAGAGCGCGGCGCAAGAGGTCATCGCGTTCGCGCGCTCCCGCAACGTGACGCGCATCATCGTCGGCAAGCCGACGCACCCGCGGTGGCGTGACATCCTCCAGGCGTCGTTCCTCGAGCAGCTCGTGCGCAGCACGCCAGACGTCGACATCCACGTCGTCTCGGGCGCAGCCTCGGATCGACCGGCGGCGCCCGCGACCACCATCGGTGTGCCGCCGACCAGCGCACGCGGGTTCGTTGCGGCGGTGCTCGCGGCTGCTCTCTCGACCGCCCTGGCCTCGCTCGCGTTCGGACGCGATCAGCTCGCCGACGCGGTGATGACCTACCTCCTCGGGATCGTCCTCGTCTCGATGCGATACGGCTACGGCCCGTCGATCGTGGCAGCCGTCCTCTCCGTCCTCGCGCTCGACGTGTTCTTCGTTCCTCCCTACCTCAGCATCAGCGTCACGGATCTCCGCCACGTGGTCACGTTCGTCGTGATGTTCGTCGTCGCGCTCGTGATCAGCCGACTGACGAAGCGCATCCGCGATCAGGCCGAGACCGCAAGGCAGCGCGAGCTCCGGTCGAGCCGGCTCTACGCGATGAGCCGCGAGCTCGCGGGCGCGTCGTTCGCGGAGGAGGTCGTGCAGATCGCGGCGAGGCATCTCGGTGATGCCTTCGACGCAGAGGTGTGCATCCTCATGCCGACCTCGACCGGCGCTCTCGTCGAACGCACGACCGGCCAAGGCACGTTCTCGCTCGATGCGAAGGACCGCGGCGTGGGCGAGTGGGTCTGGAGCCAGGGGAAGACGGCCGGGCGCGGCACGGAGACGCTCCCGTCCGCGACGGCGCGCTTCCTGCTTCTTCGTGGCGCCCGCGAGAAGGTCGGGGTGATCGCCGTGAAGCTGTCGAACGATCGCGTCCTCGTCGATCCCGAGCAACGGCAGCTGCTCGAGACGTTCGCGAGCCAGATCGCGTCGTCGCTCGAGCGCGTGCGCTTCGCCCTGGCCGCCCAGCACTCCGAGGTCGAGGCGGAGTCGGAGCGTCTGCGGAGCTCGCTCCTCAGCTCGGTGTCCCACGACCTCCGGACGCCGCTCGGGGTGATCACCGGAGCCACGAGCACGCTCCTTCGCGAGGACGCCAAGCTCACTCCGGCCGCGCGCCGCGACTTGCTCGAGACCGCGCACGAGGAGGCCGAGCGCCTGAATCGCCTCGTCCGGAACCTCCTCGACATGACGCGGATCGCGGCGGGCGCCATCCGCCCGAACAAGGAGTGGCAGCCGCTCGAGGAGATCGTCGGGGTCGCGCTCAACCGGCTCGAGGAGCGGCTCGTCGGCCGCGAGGTCGAGGTGCAGCTGCCGCCCGACCTCCCTCTGGTCCCGCTCGACTCGGTGCTCATCGAGCAGGTCCTGCTCAACCTGCTCGAGAACGCGCTGAAGTACACCTTGCATGGCAGCCCGCTCCTGCTCCGCGCGACCTCGGCGCCCGGAGAGGTGGAGATCGAGGTCGCGGATCGGGGCCCGGGCGTCCCGGACGCGGAGAAGAAGCAGATCTTCGAGAAGTTCTACCGGCTCTCGCGCGAGGGAACCCGGGGCGGCGCCGGTCTCGGCCTCGCGATCTGCCGCGGCGTCGTCGAGGCGCATGGCGGGCGCATCTGGGTGGAAGACCGGGAGGGGGGCGGCGCGAGCTTCCGGTTCACGCTCCCGATCGACGAGGCGCCACCCGTCGTCGCCGCCGGGACATGACCACGCCCAGCGCTTCGCCTTAACGTTTTCTTTGTGCGGCTTTTCGGACGTCGCGCGTTAGCGTGCTCTGGCGATGGAAAACGCGGCGGATTCGCTGAAGTCCGAGCCGGCCGCGAAGCCGTCGCATCACCCGGCGTCGCTACCGGCGCTGACGCTCGGCGCGCTCGGCGTCGTGTTCGGCGATATCGGGACGAGCCCGCTCTACACCCTGCGCGAGTGCCTGCGCGAGGCGGGGCACGGAAAGCCCGCGAGCGAGGGCGACGTCTTCGGGCTCCTCTCGCTCGTCTTCTGGTCCCTGATGATGGTCGTCACGGTGAAGTACCTGACGTTCATCATGCGCGCGGACAACAAGGGCGAAGGCGGCATCTTCGCGCTGCTCGCGATCGTCCCCGAGAAGGACCGAATGAAGTCCGCACGTCGGGTCTCGGCGGTCGCGGTCGCGGTCGTGATCGGCGCGGCGCTCCTCTATGGCGACGGCGCCATCACGCCCGCCATATCCGTGCTTAGCGCGATCGAGGGGCTGGCCGTCGCGAGCCCCTCGCTCTCCACCGCCGTGGTCCCGGTCACGTGCGTCATTCTTCTCGGGCTCTTCCTGATCCAGAAGCGCGGGACCGGCGCCGTCGGCATGTTCTTCGGCCCCGTCATGGTCCTCTGGTTCGGGACGCTGGGCGTGCTCGGCGCCTGGCATGTCTCGCAGAATCCGGGCGTCCTCCGGGCGCTCTGGCCAGGCCACGCGCTCGGGTTCTTCGCGCATCACGGGGCGCCCGGCTTCTTCGTCCTCGGCTCCGTGGTCCTCGCGGTGACCGGCGGTGAGGCGCTCTACGCCGACATGGGTCATTTCGGCGCGCGTCCGATCCGCGTCGCCTGGCTCGCGGTCGCGATGCCCTGCCTCGTCCTGGCCTATTTTGGCCAGGGGGCGCTCGTGCTGCGCGACGCGCAGGCGCTCGAGAATCCCTTCTTCGCGATGGTCCCGGCCGGCAAGGCCACCGTCGCCCTCGTCGTGCTGTCGAGCGCGGCCACCGTGATCGCCTCTCAGGCGCTCATCTCGGGCGCTTTCTCGCTCACGCGGCAAGCGATGCTGCTCGGGTATTTCCCTCGCGTGACGGTCCGGCACACCGCCGAGCACACGGAGGGGCAGATCTATATTCCCCAGATCAACTGGCTACTCGCCGCGGGCTGCCTCCTGCTGGTCGTCGGATTCAAGAGCTCGGAGCGCCTCGCCTCTGCCTACGGCATCGCCGTCACGGGCACGATGGCCCTCACATCGGCGGTCTACTTCGTCGTTCTGCGCCGGACGTGGAAGTGGTCACTGCCGGCCTCGGTGGCGCTCCTCGTCCTCTTCCTGAGCTTCGATATCCCGTTCTTCCTCGCCAACACGGTCAAGGTCCTCGATGGCGGCTGGGTGCCCGTCTTCATCGGCATTGCGTTCGTCGCCGCGATGCTGATCTGGAGCAAGGGCCGCACCCTCATCTCCGAGGAGTACATACGCCGTTCGCCGCGCGTGGAGGACGGGATCGCGCCGCTGCTCGAGAACGTAGCGGCGCGCTTGCCAGGAACGGCCGTCTTCATGTCGTCGAACGTGAAGCACCTGCCGCCGGTGATGCTGCATCTCGTCGACCGAGAGCACGCTCTGCACGAGCAGGTGATCCTGCTGACGGTCGTGACCCGCGCCGAGCCGAAGGTGCCGGAGGAGGAGCGCCTCAGCGTCGCCTCCCTCGGGCACGGCGTGTATCGTGTGGTCGCGACGTTCGGATACATGCAGCAGCCCGACGTGCCGGCCGCGGTCGCCACCGGGGCGAAGGCGCTCGGGCTCGAGGTCGACCCGGACGACATCACGTACTACCTCGGGCGCGAGAGCGTGCTGGCGACCGACGCCGGCGCGATGGGCGCCTTCGCGGAGTCGATTTTCGGATACTTGCAGCGAAACGCGGTCGGCGCGGACCGGCATTTCAAGATCCCGGGCCGGCAGGTCATCGAGGTCGGGCTTCAGCTCGATCTCTAACGGGAAGGAAAGGTTGATAAGGTCGCCGCGTGCGTCGTCTCTCGCTCCTCTCGTTCGCTCTCGTGTTCCTCGCCGCTCCCGCGATCCGCGCCCAGGAAGAGCCGCTCGTGCCGGCGGCTCCGGCACCGGCACCGGCTCCGCCGCCGGCACCGGCTCCGCCGCCGGTCCCGCCGTCGCCGCCCGCGATCGAACCGCTGCCGCCGGTCGCGCCGATCCCCGCGCCCGCCGCGAGCACGCCGTTCACCTTCGGCGACTTCACCTGGATGAACGGTCAGAGCCGTCAGACCGACTTCCCCCTGAAGGCCTTCGGCGACGCCGTCACGATGTCTCTCTACATGGACGTCAACTACGGCTACTCGCTGAACCACCCGCGGGACAACACGTTCACGGGCACCGCGTCCGTCCCCCGCCACAACGAGTTCAACATCAACCTCGCGTCCGTCGGGCTCGAGTGGAACTACAAGAACGTCATCGGCCGGCTCTCTTTGCAATACGGCTCGATGCTGAGCATCGTCCAGGACCTCGACGGCACGACCACCCGCGGGCGCAACATGGCGGTCCAGAACCTTCGCTACATCCGCGAAGGCACCGTCGGCTACCACTTCGACGCGCTCCACGGCATCAACGTCGAGGGCGGAATCTTCATGTCCTATATCGGCCTGGAGAGCTTTCTCCTCGCCGAGAACTGGAACTATCAGCGCAGCGTCGTCTGCGAGCACACACCCTTCTATTTCCAGGGAATGCGCGTCCAGATCTTCACGAGCGATCGCTTCAAGATCGAGCCGTGGCTCATGAACGGCTGGCAGACCTACGGCAAGTACAACCTCGCGCCTTCGACCGGCATGCAGCTTCGCTGGATCCCCACCGAGGCCGTCTCGCTGGCATCGAACTTCTACCTGGGCACCGACACCCAGCACATCGACGACCGCATCCGATTCCACAACGACCACAGCCTGATGGTCCGGTACGTCAACACGCCCAAGAGCTCCTTCCTCTCGAAGGCCGCCGCGAGCATCAACAATCACATCGGCTTCGAAGCGGGCGGGCAGGACGGGGCCGGGAAGGACCTGCCTGGCCCGGGCCATGCGCACATGGTCGGCACCGCGCTGTCGAATCGCTTCTGGTTCGCCCATGACCAGCTCGCGTTGTCCATCCGCGGCGAGCTCTTCTCGAATCCAGCTCGTTATCTGAGCCAGTATCCGCCGCCCGGCTTCGCGCAGGGGCCCGGCGTGAAGGCGCTCCAGATCTGGGGCCTCACGGGTACGTTCGACGTCATGCCGACCGACTTCTTCACCGTCCGCTTCGAAGGCTCGTATCGGAAGGCGAACGTGCCCTATTACGCGGGACCGGGCGGCACCACCTCCCCGGACGGCTATCAGCCGACGCCGCCGGGATACTTGCCCGACGTCGTGAAGGATCAGGCGCTCGTGGTGGTGGCCGCGAATTTCCGGCTCTGACGCGGCCGGGTCACTCCGAGGTCTTGAGTCGATAGCCGACGCCCGGCTCCGTGACGAGGTAGCGCGGGCGCGCGGGGTGGGTCTCGAGCTTGTGTCGGAGCTGCACCATGTACACGCGGAGATAGTGGGTCTGCGACGCGTAGGCCGCCCCCCAGACCTCCTTGAGGAGCTGGCGGTGGGTGAGCACCTTGCCTGCGTGCTTCATCAAGTAGGCAAAGAGCTTGTATTCGTTCGGGGTGAGATGGACCTCGTTGCCGCTCGACGTCACGCGGCGCCGGTCGAGATCGATCTCGAGGTCACCGACCCTGAGGACCGGCTCGGTGCTCTCTTCCTTGGCGCGTGACGCGTGCCTCAGCGCGACGCGGATCCTCGCCATCAGCTCGCTCGTGCCGAAGGGCTTGGTCAGGTAGTCGTCGGCGCCCACGTCGAGCGCCTTCACCTTGTCCTCCTCCTGCCCCCGGGCGCTGATCACGACGATCGGCTTCGCGGAGAACGTCCGGATCTCCTTCGTCACGTCCATGCCGTCGATATCGGGCAAGCCGAGGTCGAGGAGGTACAAATCGGGATTGTGCGTGCGGGCAAGGGCGATTCCCTCTTTGCCCGTGGTCGCCTCGATCACACGATATCCCTCCGCCTCCAGCGAGGCGCCGAGGAACTTCTGCATTTGCGGCTCGTCCTCGATGACGAGGATGCGGACGGGAATCATCATGCGGACGCGACCTCCACGATCGCGGGCGGACTGCCTTCGATGGGTAACGTGAAATGGAACTCGGCGCCCCCGCCGGCGCGAGGAGCAGCCCAGATGCGTCCGCCGTGCGCGGTCACGATCCCTTTGCAGATCGTGAGCCCGAGCCCGACGCCGCCGCCTCGGCCTTTCTCTGCCCGATAGAACTTGGCGAAGATCTTCTCCTCGTCGCCCTTGGCGAGCCCGGGGCCGCGGTCCGCGACGACGATCTCTACTTCGGAGTGCCCGTCTGGCGTGTCCTCGAGCTCGGCGGAGACGGTGATCTCGGTCTCCTCCGGGGTGTACTTCGCCGCGTTCTCCAGGAGGTTCACGAGGACCTGCTGGAGGAGAATGGAGTCGAACGGCACGAGCGGCAGGTCGTCGGCGAGGGCGGTCTTGATCGGGCGACCACCCACGACCGTCTCGACGCGCTCGAGCGCCGCCCCCACTGCCTCCTCGACCGGCTGCCATTCCTTTCTCACCTCGACCGCGCCGGCCTCGAGGCGCGTCATGTCGAGGAGGTTCCGGACGAGGCGGTTCAGGCGCTCCGCTTCGGTGAGGATCGTGCTCGTGAGCTCCGTGCGCGTGGGCGGCGCGAGCTTCGCGTCGAGGAGGGTGCTCGCCGCGCCCGTGATGACGGCGAGGGGGGTCCGGAGGTCGTGGGACACGGAGGACAGGAGCGAGTTGCGAAGCTGCTCGGCCTCCACGCGGAGCTGCGCGAGATGGGCTTGATCGGCGAGGCGGGTGCGCTCGAGCGCGCCCGCGATCTGCCGCGCAAACGCCTCCAGATGCTGGCGCCGCCCGTGATCGAAGGACTCGCCGTCGGGCAGCCGAACGGCGAGCACGCCGACCCGGGTGCCGGACGCCTCGAGCGGCAGGTACATGCCTGCGGAGACCGGCAGCGTATCCGTCCCCGCGCCGGCGGCGCGTCCGTTCTGGTAGGTCCATTCCGCGACGCCGCGCTCCTTCTCCTCGAGCGCAGCGGCGCTCGTCGGATCCGCGAGACGCGCGCCCTCCGCGACGAGCACCCGCGCCGATGCGGAGAAGACATCGTGCACGTGAGAGGCGCCGGCGAGCGCGACCGCGTCCGTCGTCTCCGCTCGAGAGAGAGCGTCGCTCAGCGAGTACATGCTGGCGGTGCGGATCTCGCGCTCGCGCGCCGCCTCGGCCTGGTCGCGCACGCGCTTCGTCAGGCCGCTGATGATGACGGCGACGAGGAACATGACGCCGAACGTGGGGACGTGGGTGACGTCGGCGACGGCGAGCGTGTGGAGCGGCGGAATGAAGAAGAAGTCGAGGCCGATGACGGCAAAGACGGCGGCGGAGAGCGACGGCCCGAGGCCCCAGCGCAGGGAGACGAGGACGATGGCGAGCAGGTAGAGCATGACCACGTCCGCGAGCTGGGCGCTGCCGGTGAAGGCGACCTGACCGAGCAGCGTGGACGCCGCCACCGCCGCGAGGCTCGCGAGGTATCCGCCCGGCGCGACGTGGGGGCGTGTGCTCTCGGGCCCCGCGGACTTCGCCACGACGCCGTCACCGGTGAGCACGTGCACGTCGACGTTGCCGCTGAGCCGTACCAGCTGGTCGAGAAACGATGGCGCGAGCCGGTCTCGCCAGCGCGCGTGGGTCGGCTTTCCCACGACGATGCGGGTGACGTTGCGCGCGCGGGCGAAGCGCGTGATCTCCTCCGCGCTCCGCGGGCCGCTCAGCGTGATCGTCTCGCCGCCGAGGCTCTGCGCGAGCCGGAGATGGTCGGTCACGCGCTTGCGATCTTCGTCGCTGAGGCGGAGGGACGCGGGCGTCTCGACATAGGCCGCGATCCATTCGGCGTGCAGGCTGCTCGCGAGGCGCCGCGCGCCGCGAATGAGCGCCTCGGAGGCCGGACTCGGGCTGACGCACACGAGGACACGCTCGGCGGCCGCCCACACGCGGGTGATGCCGTGCTCCTCACGGTAGCGCCGCATCTGCACGTCGACGCGCTGCGCGGTGAGGCGGAGCGCGAGCTCGCGGAGCGCGATGAGGTTGCCTTCGCGAAAGAAGCTCGCCCGCGCGCGCTCCGCCTGCTCGGGGACGTAGACCTTGCCCTCATGCAAGCGCTCGAGCAGCTCGTCGATCGGCAGGTCGATCAGTCGGACGTCGTCTGCCCCCTCGAAGACGGAGTCCGGGACCGTCTCGCGGACGACCACGTGGGTGATCTGCGCGACCACGTCGACGAGGCTCTCGAGGTGCTGGACGTTGAGGGTGCTGTAGACATCGAGGCCTGCGGCGAGTAGCTCCTCGACGTCTTGCCAGCGCTTGGCGTGGCGCGATCCGGGCGCGTTCGTGTGGGCGAGCTCGTCGACGAGGAGGAGGCCCGGGCGCCTGGCCAGGGCGGCGTCGAGATCGAGCTCCTCGAGCCGGACCCCTTTGTACTCGGAGCGCGTCCGCGGAAGGATCTCGAGCCCGAGGAGGAGGGCGCCCGTGTCGTAGCGGCCGTGGGTCTCGACGAGGCCGACCACCACGTCGCGCCCCTCTTCGCGCTCGAACCGAGCGGCCTCGAGCATCGCGTAGGTCTTGCCGACGCCCGGCGCAGATCCGAAGAAGATCGTGAGCTTCCCCCGCGCCCCCTTCTTCTCCTGCAGCTTTACGGCCGCGAGGAGCGCATCGGGATCGGGTCGGTCGCCCATACGACGCTTCTCATAGCACCGGCTCCCGCTTCGAACGGATGTAGGTCCGGCCTCCGATCGCCAAGAGCGCGAGACCGAGGACCAATTCGATCGCGTTGGCGGAGGGCGCGGCGACGCCGATCGCGAGCCCGAGGGCGCCGGCGAGCATGAGGACGACGGAGACCGCGCGCTCCTCGAACCCGTCCGTGGCCGGGCTCTCGGTCGCGTCGGGCAGGGACCGATAAGGGTGCGCGTGCATGCCCTTTTCGTAGCAAGAGGAAGATCAAGAACCTGTGAAAATTCCGCCCAACTTCGAGTGATTTCCACCGGTTGGCGCATTTTCGAGATCAAAATCTCGTTAAGACGCAATTCTACGGCAGAGCGCCGCGGCGGTTGGACTAGGTTCCAGCGCTCCGTGTCCACCGCCGCCGCTGCCCCCGGTCCAGGTCCCAACCACGAGCACGGCCACCACGCCCAGGGCGCGCCCATCAAGCTGGCCATCGCCGCGCTCGGCGTCGTCTACGGCGACATCGGCACGTCGCCGCTCTACTCGCTGCGCGAGTGCTTCCTCCAGCCGCACGGCGTGCACGTCACGCACGACAACGTGCTCGGCGTGCTCTCCCTCTTCTTGTGGTCGCTCACGCTCGTCGTCGTCGTGAAGTACCTGACCTTCGTGCTCCGCGCGGACAACAACGGGGAGGGCGGCATCCTCGCGCTGCTCGCGCTCCTCAAGCCCGGCAAGCCGAACCAGGTGGTCGGGTCGCGCATCAAGGTGCTCGCCCTCTTCGGCCTCTTCGGCGCGGCGCTCCTCTACGGCGACGGTGTCATCACGCCCGCCATCTCGGTCCTCTCGGCCGTCGAAGGTCTCTCCGTCGCGACGCACGCGCTCGATCCTGTCGTCGTGCCGGTGACGGCCGCGATCCTCATCGGTCTCTTCATGATGCAGAAGAGCGGCACGGCGACGGTCGGACGGATCTTCGGGCCGGCCACGCTCCTCTGGTTCGCGACCCTCGTGGCGACGGGCCTCCCATGGATCCTTCGCCGGCCCGAGGTGCTCTACGCGGCCGACCCGCGGTACGCGATCCAGTTCTTCGCCCACAACGGCAAGCACGGGTTCCTCGTGCTCGGCTCGGTCGTCCTCTGCATCACGGGCGGCGAAGCCCTCTATGCCGACATGGGGCACTTCGGGCGCCGGCCCATCAAATTGGCCTGGTACACCATCGTGTTTCCTGCGCTGATCGTGAGCTATCTGGGGCAGGGCGCGCTCTATCTGGAGAAGGGCGCCGAGGTCGATAATCCGTTCTACGAGCTCGTCTCGGGCTGGGTCCGTTATCCGGTGGTCGCGATCGCGACCGTCGCCACCGTGGTCGCGTCGCAGGCGCTCATCTCGGGCGCCTACTCGCTCACGCGTCAGGCGATCCAGCTCGGGTACTGGCCCCGCATGACGGTCGTGCACACGTCCGGGAGCGCGGAGGGGCAGATCTACATGCCCGACGTGAACCAGGCGCTGATGGTGGCGTGTCTCGCGCTCGTCTTCGGCTTCCGCACGTCGTCCGCGCTCGCGGCGGCGTACGGCATCGCGGTGACGGGCACGATGGCGATCACCACCATCCTCTTCTACGCCGTCGTCCGTGCGCGCAAGATGCTGCACCCGGCGCTGGCGGCCGTGCTCCTCGTCGTGTTCCTCGCGATCGACCTCGCGTTCTTCACCGCCAACGCGACGAAGATCGCCGATGGTGGCTGGTTCCCGATCGCGGTCGCGGCCGGCATGTTCATCCTGATGACGACGTGGAAGCGTGGTCGTGAGGCCCTCGGGAAGTTCATGGCGGACGCGACGCTCCCGCTCGACGTCTTCCTCGCCGACCTGCACGCGAACCCGATCCACCGTATCAGCGGCACCGGCGTCTTCATGACGTCGAACCCGAACGGCGTTCCGCCGGTCCTCCTTCATCACGTGAAGCACAACCGTGTGCTTCACGAGCACGTCGTCCTCCTCTCCGTGCAGACCAAGACGGTGCCGGAGGTGCCGGCGGCGGAGCGCGTCACCGTGACGAAGCTCACGGAGGGGTTCTTCCAGGTACAGGCGGTCTACGGCTTCATGGAGTCGCCGAACGTCCCCGAGCTCCTCAAACGGACGGGCGGGCAGTTCCCCATCGGCGAGCACGAGCTCACGTACTATCTCGGCCGCGAGACGCTCCTCACGACGGGCTCGTCCACCCTCGCGACCTGGAGAAAGCGCATCTTTTCGCTGATGTCCCGGAACGCGCAGCCGGCCACCGCCTTCTTCAACATTCCGCCGAATCGCGTCGTCGAGTTGGGTACGCAGGTTCAGCTTTAGCTATCATCGCAGGGTTGAACGGCCCTTCTTCCCAGATGGAGCGCAGGGGCTCGACCGGGTCGCCCGACGGTCCGAGCTCGCTCGTCTTCTTCGGGGGCATCGTCGTCGCGATCGCGCTCCTCGGTGGCGGCGCGCTCGCGATCTGGGGACCGGAGAAGGACGTGTCCTCCAAGGCGAACAAGTTCGCGACGGACCCGCCCCCCGCGGAGAGCATGCCGACGTTTCCCCCCGAGCCAGCCGCCGCGGCCAGCGAGACCGCTCCGCCGCCCGTCGCCGACCCCCCGCCTGATCCCGCCCCGGCCGACAGCGCCGGGAAGAAGGGAAAGAAGAAGGGCGGAGGGAAGAAGAAGCACTGAGCCAGGCGCCGTTGCGGCGTCCTGCGACGTCCCGAAACTTCCGACGAACCGTCCGGTGCGCGCGTTGAACCCGGGCCCGACTCCTGTCACACTCGTGACAGTGCACGACACTCGTGGCACTTTGCCCCGCGCCTTCAGCCGTCCGTCTCCCGCATCCGGTCGATAGATGCGGACTTTGCGACTTCAGAGATTGGTACGAACCCTGCTGCTGCGTCAGCTCCGCACGGTCTGTACTTGAGCTGACCGGCTCATGCCGGGCGGACGTTGAAAGGGAAGAGAGATGAAAGGCCACATCCTGGTCGTCGACGATGAGCAGGAGACCTGCGACCTCCTCGAGATGTCGCTCGGTCGTCACGGCTTCAAAGTCACGGCTTCGACGAATGCGCAGCGAGCGCTGGACCTCGTCGCGGAGCAGGACTTCGACGTGGTCCTCACGGACCTCCAGATGCCCGAGATGACGGGCCTCGACCTCTGCGAGCGCGTCCTCGGGACGAGACCCGACATGCCCGTCGTCGTGATCACGGGGCAGGGCAGCCTCGAGACCGCGATCGGCGCGATACGCGTCGGCGCGTACGACTTCATCACGAAGCCCGTCGATCCGAAGCTCCTCTTCCTGTCGGTCTCGCGCGCGATCCAGCATCGCCGCCTGTCCGACGAGGTCCGGCGTCTGCGCCAGGCGGTGGACGGCGACGAGCAGGAGGCGCGCATCGTCGGTCAGAGCGGCGCCATGCGCCGCGTCTACGAGCTGATCAGCCGAGTCGGCGAGAGCGACGCCTCGGTCCTCATTCACGGCGAGACGGGCACCGGCAAGGAGCTCATCGCGCGCGGCATTCACAACCGCAGCCGGCGCAAGAGCGGTCCCTTCGTCGCGATCAACTGCGCCGCGGTCCCTCACTCGCTGCTCGAGTCGGAGCTCTTCGGCCACGCCCGCGGTGCGTTCACGGACGCGAAGGCGCAGCGCACGGGTCTCTTCGTGCAGGCGACCGGCGGCACGCTGTTCCTGGACGAGATCGGCGAGCTCCCGATCGACGTGCAGCCGAAGCTCCTGCGCGCGCTGCAGGAGCGCAAAGTTCGTCCCGTCGGCGCGAACTCGGAGATCCCGTTCGACGCACGCATCGTCGCGGCGACGAACCGCAACCTCGAGGACGAGGTCTACGAGAAGCGCTTCCGCGAGGACCTCTTCTACCGCATCAACGTCGTGAAGATCGACGTGCCCCCGCTCCGCGAGCGCGGCGGCGACGTCCTGCATCTCGCGCAGCACTTCCTCAAGACCTTCGCGCAGCGGAACGAGAAGTCGAGCCTCGAGCTCTCCACCACGGCGGCCGAGAAGCTCATGGCCTACAACTGGCCGGGCAACGTCCGCGAGCTCGAGAACTGCATGGAGCACGCCGTCGCGCTCGCGCGCTTCGATCAGATCACGGTCGAGGACCTGCCGGAGAAGATCCGCGCATACCGTGCCGAGCGCTTCGTCGTCGCGGCGAACGACCCGACCGAGATCGTGACGATGGACGAGCTCGAGCGCCGGTACATCCTGCGCGTGCTCTCCCTCGTCGGCGGCAACAAGTCCCGCGCCGCGCAGGTGCTCGGCTTCGACCGCCGCACGCTCTACCGAAAGCTCGAACGCTATGGCGCCCCGACGGGCGACGGCAAGGAAGGCGGTCCCGGCCCGGCGGGCCCCGCCGGCCCGACGGACTTATCCCCCAGCTGATCGGCAGCACCCCAGACGCGCGAAAGCCGCGCCCCCGAAGGGACGCGGCTTTTTTGCGGCACGGCGCACGCCCTGCGCTGGTCACATGTCGGGATCGGCCGACGGCTCCGGGTCGGTCGGATCCGACCTGGTGCGGCCATCGATGTGGCCAGCGTGGGATTGGAGGTCAGAGAGGGCCCGATGGATGCGGGCTCGCCACTGATCGCGCTCTTCGACGTTGGTGGTGGTCGGGTCCATGGGCGCTCTGGTTGCGAATTCGGTGCCGGCGCGAGCTCGAGCATTCAGGTCGCAGGTACGACCGCTGCACGTTCAGATTTCATGAAACGCCGCCTGCATTTCGGCCGCATCTTCGGGGTCGAGCTCCCTCGCCGGGGCCCTGGCGGCCGCGGGGCTCTTCGCCTCGCTTGAGGCACACGAGATCGTTCGCGTGATGGCGGTGCGCGGGGCCGGCCTGCCGGTGAATCGACTCACGCTCTTCGTGCTCGGCGGGGTCACCGACGTGGAGGGCGCGCCTGCGACTCCGAGGACCGAGGTGGTCGGTGCGATCGCAGCGCCCGCGTTGCTGCCGGCGTATCCGCTCGACGGCGGGCGCCTGCTGCGCGCGGCCGTCTGGCGCGCGAGCGGCGACGTCGACCGGGCGACGCGGTACGCGGCCTGGTCGGGCCAGGTCGTCGGCTGGGCGCTCGTCCTCGGCGGCATCGCCCTGGCGCTGTCGCATCTCGAGAGCGCGGGGCTCCTCGCCGCCGTGGTCGGCTGGTTCGTCGCCTCTGCGTCGGCGCAGGGCTACGAGCGCGTCGCCCGCCTGACCTCAGGCTGACGTCGAGAGCGGCAGGGTCACCGTGACCGCGGCGCCCGTGCCGCCGCGGCGGCCGGGCGGAAGCTTGCTCGTGCCGACCGTGAGCGCGCCGCCGTGCGCGGCGAGCACGTCCTTCGCCATCGAGATGGAGAGGCCGAGGCCGCGCGTGCTCATGAGCGGCGTGAAGCGCTCGCCGAGCGCCTCCTTGACCTCGTCCTTGAAGCCCGAGCCGTCGTCGTGGACCGTGATCGACGCGACATCGCTCGTGACCGTCATCTCCACCGCCACCTTCGACGTGGCGAGACGGAGCGCGTTGCCCACGACCTCGCGGAGCACCGTGGTGACGAGCCGACGATCGACGTCCGCGAGCACGCGCGAGCCCGGCAGCGTGATCTCCGGCATGATGTCACGCCGGCCGTCGATCCCGATCGCGTGGTCGTAGGCCGCCTGCACCACGCTTCGCAGGTCCTCGGGCGCCGTGTCCGGCGTGAAGCTCCCCGCCTCGAGGTCCGCGGCGAGCGCGAGCTGCTCGGAGAGGCGAAGCAGACGCTTGAGACCGCGCCGCGCCATGGCGACCAGCTCCGGCTTCGCCCCGATGGCGAGCTCGTCGAGGACGGTCATCGTCACGCCGGTCGGCGAGGCGATGTCGTGGGCGACGCGGCGAAGGAACGCCGTAGAGAGGTGCCTGGCGCGCGCTTCGTGACGGCAGGAAGGCTCCACTCGGCGCTCCGTTCCACGGCTGGGCGGAGGTGGAGCTCCGTTGGGGTACGAATGAGCGGTCATGCGGTGCGTCACCTCGACCATGGGCCGAGCATCCTCTTGCATGCACGAGCGGTTCCATCCAGAGCGCCGCAGAAAACTGCCGTTACCCCCACCCTGGCGTCTCGGAAAATCGTGGCGGAATGCGCCAGCTGAGGCGGCTGCGAGCCTTCCTCGTGCAGCTCGTCGCACGGCTCCACGCGCGGCGGCGCGAGATTCGCGGCTGGCACGAGAGCGGCAGAGGCCACGGTCATGAGGACCGGAGGCAAGGCGCAACGTCGGAAGCTTCGATCCGTCGCGTCGAGCGATGGTCGGGCGGGTCGCCCGCCTGTGACGGTCGCTCATCACACGGGGAAGGGCGCCGAGCTGGACTCGGCGCTCGCCGGTGCGGTCGCGGTGGCGCGTGCGGCTTACCAGCTCTGCGCGCGTACGACGCGCGACCCCAACGTCGCCGTCGCGGTGACCAGCGCCGCCGCATCTCTCGCGTCCTCGTTTGGCGTGACGGCGACGCCGCGGCTCGGTGATCGCCTTCGTCTCGAGTGGCTCGCCGCGATGGGCGATGCCGACGCGCGACTGCTCGCCGAATGCGCGCGTGTCCTCGGCGACGCGATCGCCCACCACGACTCCGATCGCCTTCGTCTGGCCTCCGCGGAGGCCCGCTCGCTGACGCGCGCGGTCGCGTCCGAGGCGGCCTGGCGCGCGCCAGCATCGTCTGTGGCGTTCTTGTCGTTCGCGCGGTGACGGCTGCGATTTTTCCGCGTGATTCCGCGGCCGCGCTTCGTTACCTGAACCGGTTCGCCGTTTGCATCGCGACCGCATCCACATGGCGGACGATCTCGGAAGAGAGGACCTCGGCACACGCTCCAAGCGTCGCCCGGTGAAGATCAAGAACGGCAACGGCGACGGCAACGGGAAGCACGGGCCCGCGAGAGTGAACGAAGGTGAAGCCCTCGTCGCCGGGCTCGAGGCGCTCCAGCGCGGCGACTTCAATACGCGCATACGTCCCCGCGACGGCGCGTCACGCGAGGTCGCCGACGCCTTCAATGCTCTGGCCGAGCGTCTGGAGCACACGTCCCTGGAGCTCGCGCGCGTCACGCGCGTCGTCGGTCGCGATGGCGAGATGGGTGAACGCCTGCGCATGGACGGCCTCCGCGGCGGCTGGGAGCTGATCGGCGACTCCTTCAACACCGTCATCAGCGATCTCGTCCGTCCGTCCACGGAGGTCGCTCGCGTCATCGTGCAGGTCGCCGAGGGCGACCTCTCGCAGAAGATGGCGCTCGAGATCGACGGCAAGCCGATCCGGGGAGAGTTCCTCCGCATCGGCATCAGCGTCAATCGAATGGTCGAACAGCTCCGCGCCTTCGCGTCGGAGGTCACGCGCGTCGCGCGCGAGGTCGGCACGGAAGGCAAGCTGGGTGGACAGGCGAACGTCCCCGGCGTCGCCGGCACGTGGAAAGACCTGACCGACAACGTCAACAGCATGGCGTCGAACCTCACGACGCAGGTGCGCGGCATCGCCGGCGTCGTCACCGCGGTCGCGAACGGCGACCTCTCGAAGAAGCTCGTCGTCGAGACCCAGGGCGAGATCCTCGAGCTCAAGAACACCATCAACGCGATGGTCGATCAGCTCTCGTCGTTCGCGCGCGAGGTCACGCGCGTCGCGAAGGAGGTCGGTACGGAGGGCAAGCTCGGCGGCCAGGCCACGGTGCGCGGCGTCAGCGGCACGTGGAAGGACCTCACCGACTCCGTCAACGGCCTTGCGGGAAACCTCACCGTGCAGCTCCGCGACGTGAGCAAGGTCGCGACCGCGATCGCGTCGGGCGATCTCTCGAAGAAGATCAGCGTCGAGGTCTCGGGCGAGATGCTCCAGATCAAGAACGTGATCAACGGCATGGTCGACTCTCTGTCGACGTTCGCGGCCGAGGTCACCCGCGTGGCGCGCGAGGTCGGCAGCGAAGGCAAGCTCGGCGGCCAGGCCAACGTGCCCGGCGTCGGCGGCACCTGGCGCGACCTCACCGACTCCGTCAACAACATGGCCTCGAACCTCACGGGCCAGGTGCGCAACATCGCGCAGGTCACCACCGCCGTCGCGAACGGCGATCTCACCCAGAAGATCACGGTCGACGTGAGGGGCGAGATGCTCGAGATGAAGAACACGCTCAACACGATGGTGGATCAGCTCCGCTCGTTCGCGGCGGAGGTCACGCGCGTGGCGCGCGAGGTCGGCTCGGAGGGCAAGCTCGGCGGGCAGGCGTTCGTCCCGGGCGTCGGCGGCACGTGGAAGGACCTCACCGACGGCGTCAACGGCATGGCCTCGAACCTCACGAGCCAGGTGCGCAACATCGCGCTCGTGACGACCGCGGTGGCGAACGGCGATCTCTCCCAGAAGATCACGGTCGACGTGAAGGGCGAGATGCTCGAGATGAAGAACACGCTGAACACGATGGTGGATCAGCTCCGTTCGTTCGCCTCGGAGGTGACACGCGTCGCGCGCGAGGTCGGTACGGAAGGCAAGCTCGGCGGCCAGGCCTTCGTGCCCGGCGTCGCCGGCACCTGGAAGGACCTCACCGACAACGTGAACTACATGGCGTCGAACCTCACGACGCAGGTGCGAGGCATCGCGAAGGTCGTCACGGCGGTCGCGAAGGGCGATCTCTCGAAGCGCCTGGTCGTGGAGGCGAAGGGCGAGATCGCCGAGCTCGCCGAGACGATCAACGACATGACGCAGACCCTCGGGATCTTCGCGGATCAGGTCACCACGGTGGCCCGCGAGGTCGGCTCGGAAGGAAAGCTGGGCGGTCAGGCCCGCGTCCCCGGCGTCGCCGGCACGTGGAAGGACCTCACCGACAGCGTCAACGGGATGGCCTCGAACCTCACCACTCAGGTCCGCGGCATCATCAAGCTGGTCACCGCCGTCGCGCAGGGCGACCTCTCCCAGAAGTTCACGATGGACGCGCAGGGCGAGATCGCGGCCCTCGCGGACACGCTCAACACGATGACCGACACGCTCCGCGCGTTCGGCTCCGAGGTCACGCGCGTCGCTCGCGAGGTCGGCACGGAAGGCAAGCTCGGCGGCCAGGCGAAGGTGCCCGGCGCGCAGGGCACGTGGCGCGACCTCACCGACAACACGAACCAGCTCGCCGAGAACCTCACCACGCAGATCCGCGCGATGGCCGAGGTCGCGACCGCCATCACGGAGGGCGATCTCACGCGGAGCATCACGGTCGAGGCGGAGGGCGAGGTCGCGCAGCTCAAGGAGCGCGTGAACCAGATGATCCTCAACCTGCGCGACACCACGCAGAAGAACCAGGAGCAGGACTGGCTCAAGACGAACCTCGCGCGCTTCGGTGGCCTCATGCAGGGCCAGAAGAGCCTCGAGTCCGTCTCGCGCCTCATCATGAGCGAGCTCACGCCGCTCGTGCAGGCCTCGCACGGCGCGTTCTTCGTCATGGACGAGACCGACGGCACGAAGGCGCTGAAGCTCCTCGCGACCTACGCCTACAAGGAGCGAAAGCACGTCGCCAATCGCTTCAAGCTCGGAGAGGGCATCGTCGGCCAGTCCGCGCTGGAGAAGAAGAGCATCCTGCTCTCGCGCGTCCCGGGCGACTACGTCCAGATCAACTCCGGCCTCGGCGAGGCCGCGCCGCAGAGCCTCATCGTCATTCCGATCCTCTTCGAGGACGACGTCCGCGCCGTCATCGAGCTCGCGAGCTTCGAGAGCTTCAGCCCGATTCATCGCATCTTCCTCGAGCAGCTCTCGGAGTCGATCGGCGTCGTCCTGAACATGATCGGCGCGAGCACGCGCACCGAGGAGCTCCTCAAGCAGTCACAGTCCCTCGCGCACGAGCTCCAGGAGCAGTCACGCGAGCTGCAGCAGCAGCAGGAGCAGCTGAAGCTCTCGAACAACGAGCTCGAGCAGCAAGCGAAGACGCTGCGCGCGTCGGAGGAGATGCTCCGCGAGCAGCAGGAGGAGCTCCAGCAGGTCAACGAGGAGCTCGAGGAGAAGGCGTCGCTGCTCGTCGAGCAGAACCGCGCTGTCGAGCAGAAGAACAAGGAGGTCGAGAACGCGCGGCAGGCGGTCGAAGAGAAGGCCTCGCAGCTCGCGCTCTCCTCCAAGTACAAGAGCGAGTTCCTCGCCAACATGAGCCACGAGCTGCGCACGCCGCTGAACTCGCTGCTCATCCTCGCGCGCATGCTCTCCGACAACAAGGAGGCGAACCTCAACGCGAAGCAGGTCGAGTACGCGAAGACGATCCACTCCGCGGGCTCCGACCTCCTCGACCTGATCAACGAGGTGCTCGACCTGTCGAAGGTCGAGGCGGGCAAGATCGAGATCTACCCGACCGACGTCTCGCTCACCGAGATCACGAAGCAGATCGAGTCGACGTTCCGTCCGGTGGCGCAGCAGAAGAAGCTCGACTTCGGCGTCGACATCGACTCCGACGTGCCCGTCTCGCTCAAGACCGACGGGCAGCGCGTCTTGCAGATCCTGCGGAACCTGCTGGGAAATGCGTTCAAGTTCACGGACAGCGGCAGCGTCCGCGTCCACGTCTTTCTGCCGCCGCCGGCGCAGGCCTACGGCTCGTCGTCGCTCGCGAACCGGCCCGAGTATGTCATTGGCTTCTCCGTGAAGGACACCGGCCTCGGCATCGCGAAGGACAAGCAGCAGCTCATCTTCGAGGCGTTCCAGCAGGCGGACGGCACGACCTCACGGCGCTACGGCGGAACGGGCCTCGGCCTCTCCATCAGCCGGGAGCTCTCGCGCCTCCTCGGCGGCGAGGTGCGCGTCGAGTCCGAGCTCGGGAAGGGGAGCACGTTCACGCTCTACCTCCCGTTCACCCACTCCGCGCCGCCCGCCGTCGCGAAGGGCAAGGACCTGACGGCGGAGGAGGCCGCGGAGTCGCTTCCGCCCGGCGAGATCGCGGACGATCGCGAGGGCCTCACGCCGAACGATCGCGTCGTGCTCATCGTCGAGGACGATCCGAAGTTCGCGCACACGCTCCTCAACATGGCGCGCGTCCACGGCTTCAAGGGGGTCGTCGCGCTCCGCGGTGACACGGGACTGACGCTGGCGAGGCGCCTCCTCCCGAGCGCGATCCTGCTCGATCTCGGGCTCCCCGCCATCGACGGGCTCAAGCTCCTCGAGCACCTGAAGGCCCACCCGCAGACCCGTCACATCCCCGTGCACATCCTCTCCGGAGGCGACAAGAAGCACGAGGGCCTCTCGCTCGGGGCGGTCGCGTACGTGGAGAAGCCCGTCAGCAAGGAGCTCCTCGATCGGACCTTCGAGGACATCGAGGGCTTCCTCCACCGCAAGGCCTCCAAGCTCCTCATCGTCGAGGACGACGAGCGCGAGCGAAACACGATCGTCGAGCTCATCGGATCGGGCGACGTGGAGACCACCGCCGTGGGCAGCATCGAGGACGCCATGAACGCGCTCGATGGCGGCCACTTCGACTGCATGGTGCTCGATCTCACGCTGGAGAACGCGTCGGGCTTCGAGCTCCTCGAGACGATGGCCAAGAAGCCCGAGCTCCGCTCGCTCCCCGTCATCGTGTACACGGGGCGCGATCTCTCTCCGGCGGAGGAGACCCGGCTGAAGAAGTTTGCGCGATCGATCATCCTGAAGGACGCGCGCTCTCCGGAGCGGCTCCTCGCGGAGACGACGCTCTTCCTCCACCGCATCGAAGCCTCGCTGCCCCAGCCGAAGCGGCGAATGCTGCAAGACGCGGCCGGCGCCGAGGCGACGTTCCGGGGCAAGCAGGCGCTCATCGTCGACGACGACGTGCGCAATATCTACGCGCTCTCGTCCGTCCTCGAAGAGGCGGGCATGGACGTCGTGTTCGCGGAGAACGGGCGCACGGGCATCGAGATGCTCAGGTCGACCCCCGGGATCAGCATCGTCCTCATGGACGTGATGATGCCGGAGATGGACGGCTACGAGGCGATGCGCGAGATCCGGAAGCTCCCCGAGTACAAGAACCTCCCCGTGCTGGCCCTGACCGCGAAGGCGATGAAGGGCGACCGCGAGAAGTGCCTCGCCGCGGGCGCGAGCGACTACGTCACGAAGCCCGTCGATCCCGACCAGCTCCTCTCCCTCATGCGGGTCTGGCTCTACTCGAATCAAGCCTGACCGATGATCAAGACCCGCAGCGGAATGTACGATCGCGCCGTGGATCCGGCGGGCTTGCCCGTCGATCCGGAGACGGGCGTGGTCGTGGCCGACACGCTGCCGGACGACTCGGACGGGCCGGTCTCGCGCCTCGACGGGCGGGACGAGTGGGCTGGCGTCCCGCAGCTCGAGCGCATCGAGATGGAGCTCCTCCTCGAGGCGATCTTCCGGCACTACGGCTACGACTTCCGCTCCTATGCGCGGTCGTCGCTGCGACGGCGGCTGCGGAAGCGGCTCGAGGCGGAGAAGGTGGCCACGTTCTCGGCGCTGCAGGACCGCGTGCTGCACGACCCTTCCGCCATGGAGGGGCTCCTCCGCGACATGTCCGTGAACGTCACGGGAATGTTCCGCGACCCGACCTTCTTCCTCGCCTTCCGCCAGAAGGTGGTGCCGATGCTGCGGACGTACCCGTTCGTGCGGATCTGGCACGCGGGCTGCGCCTCGGGCGAGGAGGTCTACGCGATGGCCATCTTGCTCGAGGAGGAGGGCCTCTACGAGCGCTCTCGCCTCTACGCGACGGACATGAACGGAGAGGCGCTCGACCGCGCGCGGACGGGCATCTTCCCGATCTCCCGCATGCGCGAGTACACCGCGAGCTACCAGCAGGCGGGCGGCACGCGCTCGTTCAGCGAGTACTACACCGCCAGCTACGGGGCCGCGCTGTTCCACGCGCGCCTCCGCGAGAACGTCCTCTTCGCGCAGCACAACCTCGCGACCGACACGTCCTTCAGCGAGTTCAACGTCATTCTCTGCCGCAATGTCCTGATCTACTTCGACCGCTCGCTCAAGGAGCGAACGCTCCAGTTGTTCCACGACTCGCTGTCGCCGCTGGGCTTCATGTGCCTCGGGCGTCGCGAGTCGTTGCGTTTCACCAACGTCGAGCCGGAATTCCTGGAGCTCGACGGGAAGGAGCGCATCTTCCGGAGGGCTCGATGAGCCCGGGGCACGTGGCGCGGATCGTGGTCGTGGGTACTTCGGCGGGCGGCCTCAGGGCGCTCGAGAAGATCATCGGCGCGCTCCCCGCGACCTACGGTCTGCCGATCGTCGTCGTGCAGCACCGCTCCAAGGAATCCGATGCGTTTGCAGATGTGATGAAGAGCCTCGTTTCACTGCCGGTCCGCGAGGCCGAGGACAAGGAGCCGATCGTGGCGCCTGGCGTCTACCTCGCGCCGCCGGACTATCACCTCATGCTCGAGCCCGGTCGTCTGGCTCTCTCGACCGACGACAGCGTGAACTTCAGCCGACCGTCGATCGACGTGATGTTCGAGTCGGCCGCCGACGCCTACGGGCCCGGCACGGTGGGGCTCCTCCTGACGGGCGCGAACTCCGACGGGACCCGCGGCCTCGCGAAGATTCGCGCCGCGGGTGGCTACGCGATCGTCCAGGATCCGGCGACGGCGGAGAGCTCCGAGATGCCCGGCGCCGCCATCAAGGACGGCGCCGTCGACAAGGTCATTCCGCTCGACGAGATATCGAAAGAGCTAATCCGTATTGCTCCCGCCCGCGCTCGATCCGTTTGACCGCGGGGCGCGGAATCACCGAAAGGCAGCTCATGAGCAACGCGCCCGGGGTCTCGACCGAGCCCGTCTGCAACATCCTCATCGTCGATGATGAGCCGTCCAACTTGCTGGCGCTCGAGGCGATCCTCGAGCCGCTCGGCCAGCGGATCGTGCGCGCAGACTCCGGCGTCGAGGCGCTCCGTCATGCGCTCAAGACCGAGTTTTGCGTCGTGCTGCTCGACGTCCAGATGCCGGAGATGGACGGCCTCGAGACCGCGGAGCTGCTGCGGAAGCGGCCCAGGACGCGCGACGTTCCGATCATCTTCCTGACCGCGATCAACAAGGACTCGGAGTGGGTCACGCGCGGCTACGAGGCCGGGGCCGTCGACTATCTCTTCAAGCCGTACGACCCGGACACGCTCCGCACGAAGGTGGCGACGTTCGTCGAGCTCGGCAAGAAGCAGATGGCGCTGCGCATCGGCGGCCAGCGCGAGCTCGCGGACTTCAAGCGCTGGAGCGAGCGAAAGTACGAGGACCTCGCGGACTCGATGCCCCAGGTGGTCTGGACGGCGGACGCGAACGGCCAGCTGACGTACCGCAACAAGCGCTGGCTCGAGATCGCCCGCGACGGCGCGAGCACCGACTTCGGCGCGCTGGTGCACCCCGACGATCTGACCGCGTTCGTGTCGGGCTGGAAGAGCGCGGTGCGCGTGAGCGTGGCGTGGGAGGCGGAGCTCCGCATCGGACACCGTTTTCACCTCGTGCGCGCCGTCCCGCGGCACGACGAGCAAGGCCGCGTCATCGGCTGGATCGGCACCGCCACCGACATCGACGATCGGGTGAAGGCGGATCGTTCGCTGCGCCTCCTCGCGGACGCGAGCCAGCTCCTCAACCGCTCGCTCGACAAGAGCGCGCGACTCGAGCTCGACTCCGTGCTCGAGTCGGCGCTGCCGATCCTCGGCGACGGCGCGATCCTCGACGTGCACGCGGACGGGAACATCCCGCGCGAACGCATCCGGGTCGGAGGCGCGGGGGTCGACGCGGCGCAGTTCGACGATCCGCGCTTCGACCTAGGGCCGTCCACGGTCGGCTACTCGGGACGCGCCGAGGTCTTCCTCGACGTGAAGCAGAACGAGTCCGAGCGGGCGCCGAACCCGACCTCGGGACGCGGCGCGGAGCTCCTGCGCTTCCTCGGTGAGCTCGGCGTTCGTGCCTATATTTGCGTGCCTCTGATGACGCGGGAGCGGACCATCGGCTCGCTCTCTTTCGTGCGCCTCGAGGGGCGCGGCTCGTTCGAGGACGCCGACGTCGCGCTCGCGGGTGACCTCTCCCGGCGCATCGCGGTCGCGATCGACAACGCGCGCCTCCACGAGACGACCGAGCGACGCCGCGAGGAGCTCGAGGAGGCCAACCGGAGCAAGGACCTCTTCCTCGCGACGCTCTCGCACGAGCTCCGCACCCCGCTCAACGCGATCGTCGGCTGGACGGACATGATGCGGAAGGGCCAGATCGCCGGCGACGAGCTTCGCCACGCGATGGAGACGATCGACCGCAACGCGCTCGCGATGTCGGGGCTCGTGGCCGACCTCCTCGACGTGTCGCGCATCGTGACGGGCACGCTCAAGATCGAGACGAAGCTCGTCACGCTCGCGCCCATCCTCGACGCGACCATCGCGGCGGCGAAGCCCCTCGCGGCGGCGAAGGAGATCACCCTCAACCTGGCGACGACGACGGACCGCGGGCTGATGGGCGACTCCGGCCGCCTGCGTCAGGTGTTCGGCAACCTGCTCAACAACGCGATCAAGTTCACGCCGCCGGGCGGGACGGTCTCGATGACGGTGAGCGACGCCGCGGACGGACGCGTGCGCGTCATCGTGTCGGACAGCGGCGAGGGCATCGGGCAAGACTTCCTCCCCCACGTGTTCGAGCGCTTCCGCCAGGCGGAGACGGCGCGTACGCGCGGTCTCGGGCTCGGCCTCGCCATCGTGAAACACCTCGTCGAGGAGCACGGCGGCTCCGTCAGCGCTGCGAGCGAGGGGCGAGGGAAGGGGGCGACCTTCTCCGTCGAGCTGCCGGTGGCAGCGGAGACCTCCGGCGCGATCTCGGAGGAGCAGGCGGTCGCCGAGACCGGCGTGCCGGATCTCGCGGGCGTTCACGTGCTCATCGTCGAGGACGATCCGGACGGCAACGAGCTCATCTGCACGATCCTCGAGCGCTACGGCGCCAGGGTGACGTCGGCGACGACCGCCGCCGAGGCGCTCGAGGCGCTCTCCGCGACGCCGAAGCCTCAGGTCCTCGTCTCCGACATCGGCTTACCAGACCTCGATGGCATGGAGCTCATTCGCACCGTGCGCGCGCGTCCGGAGATCGCGAGCATCCCGGCCGTGGCGCTCACCGCCTACGCCTCGCGCCAGGACGCGACCAAGGCGATCGGCGCGGGCTTCGACGCGCACGTCGCGAAGCCGGTTCAGCCGCAGACGCTCGGCAGCGCCGTCGCGCGCGTGCTCACGACGCCGCGCAACGCGGTCCGCGCCTCGACCGCCGCCTAGCGAGCTGCCGCAGGTCGGTGCTCAGAACTTCGCGAGCATGCGCGAGCCGTCGACGGCGGTCTCGGTGACGAGGCTTCCGCCGTGCGCGGTGATGATGCCGCGCGCGATGAGGAGGGCGAGGCCGCCGCGCGCCTCGTCCGGCGCGGTGCTCTTCGTCGCGCGCGGGGCGATGCCGCGCACGCTGAAGGCGGCGACGTCGCCGTGCTTCTCCACCCCGATGCGGATGATGCCGCCTTCGCCGGTCGACTTCAGCGCGATGCTGACGAGCTTTGCGATCGCCTCCGCGGCGCGCGCCTTGTCGAGCGTGACGCTGAGGCCTTCCTCGATCGAGCCCGCCTCGACCTTCGCTCCCTTGTCCGTCGCGAGGAGCGTCGACTTCTCGATCGCGGCGCGCGCGACGTCGGCCGCGTCTTCGACCTTCTTCGTGAGGTCGGCGCTCGCCGTTTCGAGGCGGCTCGCCTCGAGGAGGTCTTCGATGAGGCGCTGCATGCGCGTCGAGGCGCGCTCCATGCGCGTGACGAGCGAGATGGCACGGCTTCGCTCGAAGTCGGGGCTCTCCAGGTCGTCGCGGAGGAGGCCCGTGCTCATCGCGAACGTGTTCAGCGGGTTCCGGAGATCGTGGGCGACACCGGCGAGCAGGACCTCGCGCGTGCGCGTGGCGCCGCGGACCTCGCTCCGCAGCTTCGCCGCCTCGAGGGCGAGCGCCTCGAGGTGCTGGAGCACCTCCGCGGCGGGGATGGGCTGGTCGCCGAGGGCCGCCTTCGCCTCGGCGAGGGCCGTCTTCACCTCTTCGGCGGTCGAGACCGTCTGCAGATGCGCCGTCGTCCGGCCGAGGCCCTTCGCCGTCATGGTCCCGGGACGTACCACAGCCGGGAGGGCCGCGCGACCGTCGCGGCCGGCGAGCCGCCCGCGCTCACAGGTCACTACCTCGCTACGAGACGAGCGCGGATCCGGAGGCCGTGAAATCGCCGCGGCCCCAGTCGAGCAGGGACTCCACCTCGTGGCGGAGGAGCGCGAAGCGCATGTCCGCGGGGTGAATCGCGATGCGCGCGGGGAGGAGCGCGCGCGCCGGACGCGCGATCCGGCACCAGGCCACGCTGGAGAGGAGGCGCCCCGGCGTACGGCTCGCGTAGTTGAGGACCACGCTCGCCTTCGAGCGCGCGCGGCTAGGGTCGTAGACGCGGAGGTGATCTTCCGTGAAGCGGTACCCACGCGCGCCGAGGAGCGAGAGCACCCAGTCCGGCATCGACCACGCGGGGGCGATGAAGCCGGCGATGGGCAGCCCCGCGTCACGGAGCACGCGCTCGCCGTCGTCGAGGCGCTTCACCGCCTCGTCGTGCGACACGTCGCTGAACTCTGCCTCGCTCCCCGAGACGACCTTCTGCGCGAAGAGGTGACGGAGGCGAGCGCGAACGCCGCGATCCTCGTTCACGTCGCGCGTCTCCACGTCGTCCCAGCCGCGCGAGCGGTGGTAGTAGCCGTGGAGGTAGATCTCGTGGCCGTCTTGCGCGAGCGCGCGGAGGCGATCGACGTACTTCGGATGGTCGCCGAGCGGCGCGCGGCCGTGGAAGTTCGGGACCACGAGGAGCGCGGGCTTGGCCCCGCGCTCGTGCGCCATGTCGAGCGCCACGTCGACCTCGCGCTCCCAGAGGGGAGACACGTCGTGGATCGAGACGTGGACCGGCACCGTCAGCTATCGGCCTTCGCCCAGTTGCCGTTGCCGCTCGCCGTGGTCGCCGCCGTCTGGGCCTTGGCGGCGACGACCGCCTCGAACTCGCCCTCGAACATGACGAGCTGCTCCGTCACGATCTCGAGGTTGCGATCGTTCATCTCGTTGTCCTCGGCGCGGCGCATGTCGGCCATCTGACGGCGGATCTCGCCGAGCTTGTCGCAGAGGCCGCCGAGGAGATCGAGGTCGACCTGCTGGCGCGGCTTGTTCGCGAACGACGTGCGATAGGCCTCGAAGAGCTTGTTCGCGGCGCCGCCGAGCTCGCCCATGATGTCGGCCATCTGGGTCGTCTGGCGAAGCTTGCGGATCTCCGCGAGCTCCTTCTCGTAGACCTCCAGGCGGCCGGTGACGACCTCGATGTTCTTCGTGTTGAACTCGAGGTCGAGGCCGCCCTCCTGGAAGGCGACCATGCGCTCCTTGATGCTCTTCAGCGAGGCGATGACACGCATGAGCAGCGCCGGACGGCGCGAGATGCGCGGCTCACCGGCGAAGTGCGTCTGGTAGACGGCGAACTGGTTGTTCGCGAGCGTGGCGAGGACGCTCGCGCGGTCCTCGGGCGTGCCGCTCTTCTGCGCGTTCTCGATGAGCGGGATCTCCTTCTGGTATTGCGTGAGGTTCTGCATCACGACCTCGCGGTCGCGCGCGAACTCCTTGACCTTGTGCTCCTCGATGAGCTGGCCCATGCGCTTGTCGATCTGCTTGAGGTCGTCGACGAGCTCGCCGAGCAGCGCGAGGTCGCGCGTCGCGCGGTCCTTGCCGGCGAAGTGGCGCGCGTAGCGGCCGAAGACGAGGTTGGCGGACGTGGCCTCCTGCGAGAAGTCCTCGAAGGTCGGGCCGACCTCCTGCGCGCGGACGATCGCGCCGCGCTCCTGCGAGTAGAGCTCGAGGTTCTTCGCCGCCGCGTCGCGCAGGCGAACGAGCTCCGGACCCTGCGCCGCGTTCGGGATCTGATCGATGCGCTTCAGGATGTCGTTGCCGCGCGCGATGATCTTGTCGAGCAACGCCACGTCGCGTGTCATGCGCGACTGACCCGCGAAGTTCGAGGAGTAATCGTTGTCGAGCTGATCCAGCTCCTGCGTCAGGTTCTCGAGCATCGTCGCCATCGGGCCGTACCTACCATTGTCCGCCGCGGGTCTCCACTGCTCGGACCGGCTGGGTTTCAAAAACCGAGCGAACCGACAAAATGGAATCGCCGCGCGCAGAGCCAGTCCGCGCGCGGCCATTCGACGTGGGCTCCCCCGAGGGGAGGATTTCCGCGATCAGGCCTTCTTGCGCTTGCGCGAGGCCGCTGCGACCACGATGCCGAGGCCGGCGAGGAGCGCGAGGGCGTTGCCCGAGCTCGAGCCCGTCGTGTTGCAGCCGCCGTCGTCGGTGCTGTCCGCCGCCGCGGCGCTGCCGCTGCTGCTGCTCTTTGCGCCGCCGTCACCGCCGCCGGTGCCCGTACCGGTGCCGCTGCCGCTGCTCGATCCGCCCGAGCTGGACGCTCCGGCGTCTTCCTCGGTCGCGTCATCACAGGCCTGCTCCGGCTGCGTGTCGTCCTCGACGAGCTGATCGCGGAGCTCGCCGTCCTTGTTCGCCTCCGTGAAGACGTTGATGTACGAGTCACCCGTCGTGAGCTTCGTCACCTGAGCTTCGTCGTCGAGCGTGACGTTGATCTTGACCTCTCCCGTGAAGCCATCGGTGTTGAGATCGACGTACTTGTCGCCATCCGCGGCCTTGTCGTCGCCGACGTGAAGCGAGGCCGAGGTGGCCTTGAAGGTCGACGGGGTCGGCGTGATCTTTCCGCACAGCTTCTTGGTCGTGGTGTCGAAGGTGAGGATCGCCTTCGCGGTCGCGCCAGATTCGACGGCCGGGATCTCGTGATCGCCCGCCATGTCGAGGGCGGCGTAGGTCTTCTTTTCGGCGCTGGCCGCGCCTGCGACCAAGAGAGCAGTGATGGCAGTAGACAGGAAAAGAGAGGTCTTCATGCGCGATAGGCTCGCCCGAAGATCGGCTTCGCGCAACACTTCGCCCGAAAATCGCTCGCACCTGATCGCGGTGTCACGGGGGGTTGCCCCCCGTCACACCGGAGACAAGAACTGGATTTCCGCCTACTTCGCCTCGCGACGGGAAGCGAGGAGCCGTTCGTAGAGCCCGAGCTGCTCCGAAAAGTGATCGAAAATCGATGGCAGCCTCGAGGCGGCCCGGGACGCCGACGTACGAAGTCCGCGCGTATTCAACGAAATACGATCGAAGAGGCGAAGCATCGCCTCGCTGCACGAGGCGGCATCGTTCGCGGCGTAGCGCTCGCCGCTCTCCGGATCGTGCATCTCGTTCGCGCCGCCGTCGTCCGGCACCACCGCGGGCAAGCCGCAGCTCATCGCCTCCGCGATGGAGAGGCCGAAGGTCTCGAAGGGACACCCGTGAACGAGCATGTCGGCGTTCGCGAGGTGCGTGGCGAGCTCGACCCGGTCCTTCGAGAAGCCCGGCATGAAGACGGGCGCGTCGCCGGCGCGCTCCTGCATCCGCTTGCGCTCCGGCCCATCGCCGAAGAGGACGAGCACCGCGTCGTCATGGCCCTTCGAGCGAAACGCGCGGAAGGCATCGATGACGAGGTCCCATCGCTTCTCGATCGCGAAGCGACCGATGCCGACGCAGACGAACGCGGACTCGCGTCCGGTGAGGTCGAGCAGCGCGCGCCGTCCCTCGTCGGAGGCGCGCTTCGTCGAGAACGTCTCGTGCTCGATCCCGAACGGGCGATGCACGACGTTCGGGACACCGTGCGCGGCGAGCTTGCCGACCTGCCACGCCGATGCGACGAGGGTGGCGTCGCATCGGCGCGCGATCGACCGGACGAGTGACCAGAGGGGGTAGGTCGCGGTCGTGATGGCGGCCCTCGGAAGGAAGGGCGCCTTGTCCTCGAGGACCCCGCCATAGGTGTCGATGAAGTCGGAGTGCCACTGGAACGTGCGGATTCCATAGGTCCCGCGTCGCGCCCGAAGCGCCCCCACCGCGGCCATATAGGGAGAGTGAATCTCCAGCACATCCGGCTTTTCAGCCGCGATGAGATCCCGAATTTTGCTCGTGTTTAGGAGGAGATGGTAGCTGGGATCGTAGGGAGACGCGGGGCCCGCGACGCGGATGACCCGTGCGCTTCCCGGACCGGATGCTAGGTCGTGCGTCGCGCCGGCTGAATCGTCTTTCGCCCCCGGGGCTATGACCACATGGTCGTGTCCGAGCTGGCACAAAACGTGACCCTTGGTTGTGAGATGGCTTCGAACCCCGCCACCCCTTTCGGAATAGAATTCGGTAACGTCGAGGACCTTCACCGCGACTCTCCGCCCGATTCACGGCCGGGTGCGAAGGTCACTGCGCGCGGTCCCAGGTCCGCGTTTTCCCGCCTTGGGACGGCGGCGAACGAGACGAGCGAAAGCCCGTTCGCGGCCCTGTCGGCGCGGCACGGCCGCCCTCTACGCATCGCCATCCTCAGCGATTTTACAACGATTCCTTATGCAAATGGTGCAGCGTTCCAGACACGGTTCCTGTACCAAGAATTGCGTCGGTGTGGTCACCAGGTCACAGTCATCGGCCCCCGTGACCCCCAGGCGACGGCGGACCAGCTCCCCGAGTCGACGGTCAATCTTCCAGCTCTGCCGCTGAAGACGTACCCGGGACTCTATCTCCCGATGCCCATCGAGGGCTGGGTCTTCGACCCGGACGCCTTCGACGACTACGATCTCATCTTCGCGCAGGCGGCGTCGGCCGGGCTCCACTTCGCGATCTGGCTCCGCAAGATGAAGGGCATCCCCGTCATCTGCGTGAACACCACGCACCTCTCGGCGGCGTACGACGTCCTCCTTCCGGAGTCGCTGAAGCGCCTCGGCTGGGTGAATGCGGCGATGGAGGGCGCGCTGAAGCGCCCCGTCGATAATCACTTCGCCGCCATGTACAACGACTCGGACGGCCTCGTCGTGCTCAGCGAGGGCCTTCGCTCGTACTGGCGCGAGCGCGGCGTCACCGTCCCGATTCACGTCATCCCGCGCGCGGTGCAGCCCGAGGTCTTCGATCGCCCGCTCGGCGAGGACCCGTACACGCATCTCGAGAACGGCTCGTGGAGCGGCGCGCGTCTCCTCTGCGCCGGCCGCCACACCCGGGAAAAAGCGCAGGATCGCGTCATCCGCATCTTCGCGCGCTTCATCGCGCCGGTCGATCGCGAGGCGACGCTGACGATGCTCGGCGACGGCCCCGACAACGAGTACTACCGCCGCGTCGCGCGCGAGGAAGGCGTCGCGCATCGCGTCTTCTTCCCGGGCGAGGTGCCCTTCACGCGGATGGCGGACTACTACGCGTACGCCGACCTGTTCGTGCACGCGTCGCTCAGCGAGACCTACGGCAACGTCATGGGCGAGGCGCTCTGGTGCGGAACGCCGACGGTCGCGTTCTCGGACGGGATGGGCGTGTCTTCGCAGATCAAGGATCGCGTGAACGGCATCCTCCTCAACCCGGGCAACGGCAAGAAGAAGGACGAGATCGAGGCCGACGCTGCGTTCGGTCGCGCCGTCCTCGAGCTCCTCTCGAACCCGCAGGAGCGGTCGCGCCTCGGCACCGCCGCCTCGAAGATCGCCCGCGAGCGCTGCTCGCCGATCGCCGTCCAGCGGCGCATCGCCGACGCCTTCCAGCACGCCCAGGAGCACGCCGCCGCGTGCCACATCCGCGCGGCCGCCTCCGGGCCGCGCGTCGTCCAGTGGATGACGACCCTCCACCACTTCCGCCGCTGGGCGGGCGTGAACGGCACGCTCTATCTGACGGGCTTCCTCCGCCCGGCGGAAGATCACAAGAAGACGAAGACCGAGCTGCATCCGCAAATCGCGACCTGAGCGCCCGGCTTTGATACGCTCCTGTCAACGAAGGGGGTTGCATGAGTCGTCAGCAGAGGAAGCTTCAGCGCCGCGCGATTCTTCAGGGGCTCCTCGTGGGCATCGGCGTGGTCGGTTTCGGCAACGCCATCTTTGCGTGCAAGACCGAAGAGACGAAGGCGCCGCGCGACACCAACCCCGATCCTGCGCGCACACCGGACGACGGGGAGATGTCCGACAAGGACGAGTACGTCCCGGGCGAGAGCCCGCCCGTCATCGCGACCAGCGAGGCGCCGAAGGTGCCGAATCCCACGTGGGAAGCGCGCGCGAAGCAGCTCGACAGCGAGCAGGCTCGGCTCTTCCGCGGGACGCCCTTCACGAAGGCCTCGCCCGATCCGCCCAATCGCTCGGCGTCGCACGTCCCGAACGCGCGCGTCGCCGATAGCGCCGACGGCGGAGCGGACGCGTCGGTCGACGGCCTGAAGCACGTCATCGTGGTCGTGAATCATGCGATGGGTCAGAACAAGCTCGACTCCGGCGTCGTCGACGCCAGTCGCGCCGATGTGGAGGCGAGCACCGACGCAGGCGCGGACGCCGCCGATGCGGCCGACGCGGCGGACACGGGAGCCGTGGTCGCGCCGCCCGAGCACTACATCACGACGATCTTCCTCCGCGCGAAGGTCAACGACGTCGAGACTGTGGTGGGGCTCTGGGAGTTCAACTCGACGGACCCGGCGCCGCCGACCGTCAGCTTCGCCCTCCCGCCCGGCGTCACGAGCGTCGTCGCGTACGAGTGGTGCACGCTCCACGGCCTGTGGGCGTCGGAACCCCTCACGATTTGATGCGGTTGCGAGCTCCTCGCGCGGTGTCGCACACCGGCGTCGCGCGGAGCTGATCGGGGTCCCGTTCGTGACCCTGCCCCTGAGGCGTGATGGAACCGGCTCGGAACCGGATTTTTCTATCGGCTTTCCAGGGCTTGCATTCGGTAAGGGGAGCGTTGATCCTTAGTACTGATGGGGAGCTTTACGCCCGCCCCCGCCGCGCTCGCACCTGGCGATCGGCTCGATCGTTATGAGCTGCTTTGTATTCTCGCGCAGGGCGGCATGGGCACGGTGTGGCTCTCGCGCCTCGTGGGCAAGCACGGCTTCGAGCGCCTCGTCGCGCTGAAGACGATCCTCCCGTCGTACGGCCACGACCGCACCTTCGTGGACATGTTCCTCGACGAGGCGCGGATCGCCGCGCAGATCGATCACGAGAACGTCGTTCGCACGCTCGAGATCGGCGAGGACCGCGACATCCTCTATCACGCGATGGAGCTCGTCGACGGCGAGTCCGTGCGCAAGCTCTATCGCGACGTGCGCGGTGCGTCCGCCGCGTTCCCGCTCGGCGTCGCGCTCCGCATCGCGGCCGACGTCTGCGCCGGCCTCCACGCCGTGCACGAGCTGAAGGACGCGCACGGCAGCTACCTCGAGGTCGTTCATCGCGACGTCTCTCCGCAGAACATCCTGTTGACGGTGCGCGGCACGGTGAAGCTGATCGACTTCGGCGTCGCGAAGGCCCGGGAGCGGCGGACCGAGGAGACCACCGCCGGCACGCTCAAAGGCAAGATCGAGTACATGGCGCCGGAGCAAGCCAACGGCACCAAGGTCGATCGCCGCGCCGACGTCTATGCCGTCGGGGCCGTGCTCTACGAGCTCCTTGCCGGCGAGCCCGTTCGCAACACCGAGGACGGGCGCCAGCTCCTCGCGCTCCACGAGCTCATGACCGGCGCGCCGTACGAGCCGCTCCATCCGGGCGTCCCGCTCCCGGTGCGAACAGTGGTCGACCGCGCGCTCGCGAACGATCCCGACGACCGCTTCCGCACCGCCGAAGACATGCGTCGCGCGATCGAGTCCGCGATGACGAGCATCGGCCTCATCGCCACTTCTGATGATGTCGCGAACGCGCTCAGCCAGTATTCACGCGAGCGCACCACGCGCCGCAAGGACGCGATCGACGCGGCGGTGAAGGTGGCGCAGGCGCTCGAGAAGGAGAAGGGCGGCGAGCCGCGCACCGGCCCCGGCGCTCCGTCCTCGCAGCGCGGCTTCCCCGCCGCCGCCTCCTCGCGCGGCAGTCTGAAGAGCATCCCCTCGGACGTCGCGGCCAAAGGCACGCTCGTCCAGCCGCTCGCGCCGCCGCATCCCATCACGGGACCGCTCCCGGCCATTTCGCAGGCGCACCCGCTCGAGGGCCAGATCGTCATGGGCCCAAACGGCCCCGAGCTCTTCGGCGGCATGCCCGCGCCCATCAGCTCGGGCCAGCTCCCGGGAATGCCTGGCGAGGGGCCCACCACCGGACCGTCGATGCGTACGATGCAGGGCGCGTCGATGACCTCGCCGCCGCCGGCGCCGACCACGGGCGGCCGCCTTGGCACCCTCGCGATCCTCGCGTTCGTCGGCGTGCTCGGCGTCGTCGCGGGCGTGCTCGTCGCGCGGCAGCCGAATCGCCCCACGACCGAGGGGACGACGGGGAGCATCACGTACGTCCCCGCGAACCCGCCGCCGACGATCACGACGCCCGTGGTGCAGCCCGCGATGCTGCCGCTCCCGGCGCCGTCGCCGACCTCGCCCGCCACCAAGGCGAGCACCTCCGCGAGCGCGAGCCAGCCCACCGACAAGCCCAAGCCCAAGCCCAAGCCGACCAAGAAGAAGGGTGACGGCGACGAGTATGGCTTCTGACCTGCGTGCGCGGGCGCTCCTCGTGGGCGCTTTCCTTGCCCTGGCGTTCGTGACGACACCCGTGTCCGCAACGCCGAGCAAGGCGGAGAAGGAAGCCGCGCACAAATTCATGGATGAGGGCATGGCGGCGCTGAAGAACAGCGAGCCCCTGAAGGCGCTCGAGAGCTTCCTCAAGGCGCACGAGCTGATGCACGTGCCCACGACGGGCGTCGCGATCGCGCGCGCGCATCTCGCGGCAGGGCACCTCGTCGAGGCCCGCGAGGCGGCGGTCGACGTGGCGCGCACGGCGAAGGAGCCAGGCGAACCGGCCGTCTTCGAGAAGGCTCGCAAGCAGGCGCGGGAGATCGAGTCACAGGTGAAGAGCCGCATTCCCACGGTTCGCATCCACGTCCGCGGCCCGAACGCGACGGCGGTCGCTGTCGACGGGGTCGAGGTGCCGCTCGCGCTCATCGTCGAACCGGTGCCCGTGAACCCGGGCAAGCGGGTCATCACCGCGAAGGCGAGCGACGGCAGCGAAGGGCGTACGGAGATCGAGGTTCGCGAGGGCGAGAAGAGCGACGCCGACGTGACGCTCCAGCCGCCGAAGAAGGACGACGGCACGAAGCCGGTGGCGAAGCCCGCCGAGAAGCCGGCGGCGACGCCGCCGCCCACGACCCCGGCCGAGAAGCCGAAGGTCCTCGGCTTCGGCAACGAGGACGTGCATGCCGGCGGCGCCCATCGCACCCCGCTCGCGGAGGGCCTCATCTGGGGCGGCTTCGGCATAGGTGCGGTCGGCGTCGGCGTCGGCGTGGTGACGGGCTTCATGACGCTGAACCGTGCCTCGGACGTGAAGCAGAGCTGCGACAACAACGTCTGTGGGCCCGAGGCGAAGAAGGATCTCGACAGCGCCAACACGCTCGGGACCGTCTCGACGCTCGCGTTCGGGGTCGGGATCGCCGGGATCGGCGCAGGCATCCTCGGCCTCGCCATTCCGCCGAAGAATGCGAGCACGGGCGCGGGGGCGGGGCTTCGGCTGCATCCGACCCCGGGCGGCCTCGGGGGGACGTTCTGATGAAAAGGCTCTCCGTCCTGCGGCGCATTCTCGGGGTCGGCGCCGTGAGCGGGCTCGTGGCCTGCACGATGGTGGCGGGCATCGACGACTTCCACATCGGCGAATGCAAGGGGGGCAAGTGCTCGCGTCCGGAGACGGGGGGACCATCGATCATCCAGCAACCCCCGGACAGCGGGCCGGCGCCCGTCATCGACAGCGGCGTGGTCTGTCCCGGAAGAGAGGCGCCCAAGGCGATCCGCGTCGGGTCGGGCGACAATACGTTTTGCATCGACACGACCGAGGTCACGGTCGCGCAGTACCAGGCCTTCCTCGAGGCGAAGGTCGAGATCTCCTCTCAGCCTGGCGTTTGCCTCTGGAACAAGAGCTTCGAGCCGTTCCGCACCCCGGCGGAGATCGAGGCCGGCACGACGCCGCCGACGGACTTCCCGCAGGTGCAGGTCGACTGGTGCGACGCGCTCGCGTACTGCACCTGGGCCGGGAAGTATCTCTGCGGTCGCGTGGAGAAGGGCAAGAAGATCGGCCCCGTGACGGAGGAGGGGCTCTCCGATTACCAGTCTCACCAGTGGATGCTGGCGTGCTCTGCAGAGGCGCGGCTCCGCTATCCGTACGGCGGCGTCTTCGATCCGAAGCGCTGCAACACGAAGGACCTCGAGGCGGGGACGCTGAAGCCGGCCGGCTCGCTCGATACGTGCATCGGCGGCTTCGAGGGCCTCCACGACATGGTCGGCAATGCATGGGAATACTTCGACGGTCCCTGCAAGACGGACGCGGGCGACGGCGGAGAGGGGACCGAGTCCGATACGTGTCTCCTGAAGGGCGCGTCTTACCTGGATCTGGGAGATCAAAACGATTGTCACCTGAACTCCGGCCCCATTCGGCGCGACTTCCACGGGCCCAACGTTGGCTTCCGCTGCTGCTCGGATTAGCGATCACGGGCGCGTCTGGCGCCTGTGGACGTGAGCGTCTGGTGACGCCGCCCCACGCCTCGACGACCCCGGAGGAGGCGGCCGCGCGAACGTTCGTCGACGAGCTCGCCCACGGCGCGTGGGATCATCCGAAGACGAAGTTCGCGAAGGACATGATCGCAGCGCTGCCGCCCGATCGCGTGCGAAGCGGATGGAGCGCGCTCGAGGCGGACGCGGGCCGTTTCTTCGAGTGCCGGGAGGCCAAGGTCCAGGCGGACAGCCGCCTCCGGACCGTCGCGCTCGAGTGCGTCTTCGAGCACACGGAGCGCACCATCACGGTCGTCTTCGACGAGGCCGGAGCGGTGACCGGGCTCTGGTTCCGGCATTCGCAGGAGCTCCTCGGCAAGCGCGTCCGGACGCTCATCGAGAAGGCGAACGACGGCGACTTCGCGGCCGCGTCCAAGCACTTTGGCGCGGTGATGCGCGAGAAGCTGCCGCCGGACAAGCTGAGCATCGCCTGGCGTCAGCTCGTCTCGCAGGTCGGTCGCTTTCAGTCGATCGAGACGGTGAAGTTCGAGGCGAGCGGCGCCAACGCCTTCGAGTCCATCGCGATCGCGAAGTTCGAGAAGTCGAAGATCCAGGTGAAGGTGGTCTGGGACGCTGGCGATCAGGTCATCGGGATCTTCTTCGCGCCGGACCGGCCGTGGACGCTGCCGCCCTATGCGAAGCCCGACGCGGCGGTGGTGATGGACATCACGGTCGGCTCCAAGCCGGCGCTCCCGGGAAACCTCACGCTCCCGAAGGGCGAAGGAAAGGTCCCCGCGGTCGTGCTCGTCCACGGCTCGGGCCCGGGTGATCGCGACGAGGCGATCGGCGGCGTCCGGCCCTTCGCGGATCTCGCGTTCGGCCTCGCCGCGCGGGGGATCGGCGTGCTCCGTTACGACAAGCGAAGTCGGGTATCGCCGGCCGGCATCGTCACGGAAAAGGAAGAGGTGCTCGACGCGGCGGAGGAGGCGATCGACCTCCTGCGAAAGCATCCGCGCGTCGATGCTCGTCGCCTCTTCGTGATCGGCCACAGCCAGGGCGGTAACCTCGCGCCTCGCATCGCCGCGAAGGCGAGCGACCTCGCCGGCTATGTCACGCTCGCCGGAAATGCGCGCCCGCTTCAGGACGTGGTCATCGATCAGTACGAATACTTCGCGAAGCTTCATCCGGACGACCACGACCTGCAGCGGAAGGTCGACGAGGCGCGCGAGTTCAAGCGGCGCGTGGAAGATCCGGCGCTCGCGCCCGACGACGATCCACGCTCGCCGTTCGGCGGAAAGGCGACGGCCGCGTACTACCTCTTCCAGCGCGGCTACGACCCCGTCGCGACCGCGAAGAAGCTCGCGATGCCGATCCTCGTCCTGCAGGGCGGGCGCGACTACCAGGTGACGGTGAAGGACTACGACCGCTGGAAGGCGGGCCTCGAGGGCCAGAGCTTCGCGACGTTGAAGTGGTTCCCGGAGGTCAATCACCTCTTCGTCGCGGGTACGGGCGAGCCGCGACCCGAGGAGTACAACGACCCGGGCCACGTCGACGAGCGCGTGATCACGACGATCGCAGACTGGATCGGCCAGACGATCGCGCGCTGACGCGGAGCGACTCCCGATCTACTTCGCGACGCACTCGCCCATCCACGCGGGATAGGTCTTGCTCGGCGCCCGCGTGCGGCACGTGCGCGTGACGGCGCCGCCGTTGGCGCCGAAGCTCATGCCGACTGGGCACTCCGCGGAGGGGCCGGGCTTCTCGCAGACGTCGTCGAACTGCGTGTCGTCGCAGCCGTAGCGGCACTGCGTCACGCGCACGGTGCGCGTCGCCATGAGGTCATATCCGCGGACGCTGCAGCACTGAAATCCCGTCCCGCAGTCGCCCGGCTTCGTGCACTCGAAGACGGACGGGGCCTTCTCGTCCTGGCGCGCCGCCTCGCGGGCGCGGTCCGCGTCGCTCGCGCTGACGCACTTGCCGGCGCCCGCGGTCCAGACGCAATACGGAGCGTCCTTCGGGCAGCGCGTCTTGCCGCAGGTCACGCCGGGGGCCTCGGGACGACAGACGCCCTTCACGCAGGACTGACCCGATGGACACGGGGGGGCGCCGTCGTCCGTGTTGCACACCTCGAAGCCGCACGGCGCGGAGTCGACCGCGTTGGGCGTCGTGCAGCTCGCGCTCGCGAGCGTCGGGGCGCAGCACGTCTCGCCCTCGGTCGTGCAGTCGGAGGCGTCGTCGCACGCGTAGATGGGCTGACCACCCTCGTGGATGTTCGCGAGCACCACGCACGCGCGGGTGCCGTCCTTCCTCGTGAGGCAGCCCTCGACCTCGGCTTTGCAGCGGGCGGCGCCGCACGCGATCGTGCCCTTCGTCGACGCCTTCGCGGGCGCGGCGGAGGCGAGGGGCGGGGGAGGCGACGCTGTGCTCGCGCTGGCAGACACGACCGCGACGGGCACCGCCTCGGCCTTCACGTCCGCGGTCGTGCGCCGGCAGGCGGCGACGGAGAGCAGCGCGAGCGCGTGCCACGCGCGCTTCACGGCGCCTCCGCGTCGGGCGGCGAAGGCGCGCGCGCGTCGCCTGCGGGTGCGGCCGCGTCGGGCGGCGGCGGTGCGGTCGCGGACGCCGGTGGCGGTGGCGGTGGCATCGGTGCGGCGGCGTCGTCCGGGCCCGCGATCGCGCCTGCGTCCGCGTCGCGCCGCCGGAGCGCCACGAAGCGAACGAGCTTGATCTTCGACGGACCGCCCCAGTCCGCGATGTCCTCCGTGACCTCGTCGCGGAGGATGCCCCAGCCCTCGAAGAGCTGCGCGAGCTCGCCCGTCGCGAAGCCGCTGCTTCGCGTGCCGGCGGCGCCGTCCTTGTGGAAGACCTCGATCACGACCATTCCACCCACCTTGATCGCCTTCTTGATGCGCTCGATGTCCTTCGGGTCCGCGCCGGCGTAGATCAGCGTGACCAGATCCCACCTGTCGGTGCCGTAGTCGTAGCTGGCGGTGTCGGCCTCGATCGCCTCGAGCTCGAGGCTCCGCTTCTGCGCCTCCGCCCTCGCCTGACGGAGGCCCTCGTCGGAGATATCGACGCCCGTGACCTTCCAGCCCTGGCTCGCGAGATAGAGGGCATTCCGGCCCTGGCCCATCGCGACATCGAGGGCGCGCCCTGGCTCCCGGCCCTGCACCGCGGCCACGAGGAGCTGATTCGGCTCGTGCCGGAACCCGGTGCCGAGCCGGTACGCGTCGTTCCACTCCTCCTTCGCGCTCGGGATGCGCTCGACCTGCCAGAGCGCGAGCGTCCAGCCATTCGCGCCTTTGGTCCACACGAGGGTGTTCCAGAAATCGAAGCTCCCTCCGGAGCCGCCGTCCGGACGCGTGAAGCTCTCCGTCGCCGCGCCGACGAACGTGGCGGTGCCCGGCGCGCTGAAGACCTTCTCCTCCGTCCACGTTCGCTGGACGGGCGGAGAGCCGAAGTCGGCGCGCAGGTCCTGGAGGAGCAGCTGCGAGCTCGTGAAGCGTCCGTTCTCGACCTTCGTGAACGCGAGCCCGAGCATCGGCCGCGCCGCCTCCGCGTCGTCGTGATCGACGGCCTGGAAGAACGAGTGGCTCTTCGCGATGACGGCGTCCGACTCGAGCTGCTCCGGCGCCTCCGGCTCGGGCGGCGGCGGTGTCCGGTTGCAGGCGAGCGAGAGCGCCAGACCTGCCAGCAGCGAAATCGGCCCGCGTCGCACGCGCGCATCTTCGCCTATGCTGGGCAAATGCGCGATGCGGCCGTGATGGTTCTGGCGACGGTCTTCTCCCTTTACGCCTGCTCGAGCAGCGACGACACGACGCCCTCGAGCTCGTCCTCGGGCGCGACGGGCTCCTTGGGCACGTCGGGCGCGACGGGCTCCACGTCCGGCCCCGGCTTCAGCTCGAGCTCGGGCGGGGATCGCGACGCGAGCGGTGACCTCCCCAGCGGGGGCATCTGCACGCCGGGTAACCGCGTCTACTGCAAGTGCGCGGACCGCACGGCGGGGACGAAGGCGTGCAGCGACGACGGGAAGTCGTTCGGCGCGTGCGTCTGTACGGATGGCGGCTGATCGATCCCGAGAGACGGAACGATCCCGAGAGACGGAACGATCCCGAGAGACGGAACGATCCCGAGAGACGGAACGATCCCGAGAGACGGATCCCGAGAGCCGGATCGATGCGGCCCGGCGTCACTTCAGGGCGCGGAACTGCAGCGGCTCCGCCACGTTCTTCACGGGCGCGCTGCGCAGGTCGCCGAACTCGATGCCGGTGCCCTCGGGGAGCTTCTTGATCGCGTCCTCCATGACGAGGATCTCGTTCTTGCCGGCGCAGCCCTGGAGCCGAGCGGTGTTGTTCATGCCGCTCGAGAAGCCCGTGAAGTTGCTGTTCGGACCGAACTGGCCGACGAAGAGGGGCGCGAGGTTCACGCCCGTCGACACCGCCACGCCCTCGCTCTTCAGCTTCTCGACGAACTGCGGCCGCTCCGAGAGCAGGTTCGTCATCGCACGGATGTCTCGCGCGCACTCGATCGCCCGCGCGAGGCGCTCGCCTTCGCTCTCGTCGTAGAACGGCGGCCCGAAGAGGCCGATGATGCAGTCGCCGACCATCTTGTCGAACACGCCGCCGTGCGACCACAGGATCTCGACCGCGTCGCGGCTCCACGTCTCGACGAGCTCCGCGACCGCCGACGGCGTCTTCAGGATCTGCTCCGAGAGGCGCGTGAACCCCGCGATATCGACGTAGAGAATGGCCACGTTCTCCTCGCGCGGCGCGAGGTACTTCTTCTCGTAGTCGTCATTCTGGAGGAGGCGCGCGACGTCCGCCGGGCGGAACGAGTAGGCGAGGGCGCGCCACTCCTTGCTGAAATCGACGATGCGCTGGCGGATGAAGCCCGCGAACGCGGCGAGGAGCTCGCGGTCCTGCGTGTTGAAGGTCTTCGTGCCGGCGGTGACGACGACCTTGCCGACGACGACGCTCTTCGTGATGCCGTTGATGAGCACCTCTTCCTGCGCGTCTTGTACGCCGAGCTCGTTCAGGAGCTCGGTGCCGCTGCCGGCGAGGTAGTCGCGGCCGAGCATCTGCAACGTCGAGTACGACTCGTCCTCCTTCGAGAGCGTGTCGACCTTCAGCTCCGCGCCCTCGAACATCTGGATGTGGAGCGTGCGCGAGGCGCCTTCCTCGGCGCGGTACACGATGACGAGGCGGCTCACCGGGATCGCGCGCGCCAGAACGCCGACCGCCTCTTTCACGCCCTCACCGAGCACGCGATGACGAAGCGCGTTGCCGAGCTGCATCATGATGACGTGCTTCTCGCGCATCGCCTTGATGCTGTAGAGGTAGTTGTCGAGCACCTCGCAGACCGCGTTGAGCGCCTCCGCGAGGCGCGCCGGGTCGGCGTCGGGGGCGCCCACGAGCCCGGCGCGTCCGAACCACTCGCCGGCCACGTCGAGGTGCTGGGCGACGACGAGGCTCTGGTCGTGCTTGGCGTTGACACGCTCGCGCTTCTCTTCGGTCGTGCGAGCCCAGACGTCGGTCTTCCCGGGGATGGCGAGCGGCCGGTCGCCGGTGCCGGACGCGAAGAGGTGGAGGTTCAGGTCCTCGCCGTAGGTCTCGACGAAGCCGCCCGCGACGCCGAGCGTCTCCGTGACCTTCGGGAGGATCGCGCCAAGGCACTCGCTGACGCTCCAGCGCTTGACCATTCCTTCTTCGATGAGCTCGTCGACGACGTTTCGGAGCTCGTACAGCTCGCGCAGGGTCGCCTCGCTCAGGTCCGCGGTCGAAGACATGGGCGCATTGTGCCACATCTCAACGTCGGGGGCTCGGCCCCCGACACCCCCGCGCGCGCGGCCACGTTTCCGCATTTGGGAAGCGGAAACCGTGGCCGCGCCATGACGGGCTCGGCTTGGCGGGACCGGCGGCTTCATGTTCGGGCGGTGGCGTGATGGCTCGGAGCAGGCTATTGCCCGCGGCGGGCGACGCGCCTAGAGAGGTCGGATGCGAAGCGATTGGGTCTCGAAGCGAAGCGGCGCGAACGTCACGCAGATGAAGTATGCCCGTGAGGGCGTCATCACCGAGGAGATGGCCTACGTCGCCAAGCGCGAGAAGGTCGAGGCCGAGCTCGTTCGAAGCGAGATCGCTCGCGGTCGCCTGATCATCCCGGCGAACGTCAAGCACACGAACCTCGAGCCGATGGGCATCGGCATCGCGCTCTCGTGCAAGGTGAACGCGAACATCGGCTCCTCCGCCGTCACGAGCGACGTCGAGGGTGAGCTCCGCAAGCTCGCGGTGTCGCTCAAGCACGGCGCCGACACGGTGATGGACCTCTCCACCGGCGGCGACATCGACGGCATCCGCCGCGCCATCATCGCCAACTCGCCCGTGCCGATCGGCACGGTGCCGATCTACCAGGCGCTCCAGAACGTGAAGTCGGTCAGCAAGCTGACCGCCGCCGACATGATCGACATGCTCGAGCACCAGGCGCAGCAGGGCGTCGACTACTTCACCATCCACGCCGGCGTGCTCGTCCAGTACCTCGAGCTCGTGAAGGACCGCATCACGGGCATCGTCTCGCGCGGCGGCTCGATCATGGCGCAGTGGATGATCGAGAACCACAAGCAGAACCCGTTCTATACGCACTGGGACAAGGTCCTCGAGATCTGCGCCAAGTACGACGTGTCGATCAGCGCCGGCGACGGCCTCCGCCCAGGCTGCCTCGCCGACGCGTCGGACAAGGCCCAGTTCGCGGAGCTCGCCACGCTCGGTGAGCTCACCAAGCGCGCGTGGGAGAAGAACGTTCAGGTCATGATCGAGGGGCCGGGCCACGTCCCGTTCGACCAGATCGAGATGAACGTGAAGAAGGAGATGGAGCTCTGCTACGAGGCTCCGTTCTACGTCCTCGGACCCCTCGTCACGGACATCGCGCCCGGCTACGACCACATCACGTCGGCCATCGGCGCCACCATGGCCGGCACCGCGGGCGCGGCGATGCTCTGTTACGTCACGCCGAAGGAGCACCTCGGTCTCCCGGACGAGAACGACGTGAAGGCGGGCCTCATCGCCTACAAGATCGCGGCCCACGCCGCCGACATCGCGCGCCACCGCCCAGGCGCGCGCGACCGCGACGATGCGCTCAGCCGCGCGCGCTACAACTTCGACTGGAAGGAGCAGTTCCGTCTCTCCATCGATCCCGAGATCGCGCAGGAGATGCACGACGAGACGCTCCCGGACGAGTACTTCAAGACGGCCGAGTTCTGCTCGATGTGCGGCCCGAAGTTCTGCTCGATGCACATCAACCGCGCCGTCGAGGACTTCAACAAGAAGGTCGACGAGGACAAGAAGGCGGGCAAGCGCACGCTCGACGTCTTCTCTCCGTGAACGGGCAAGGCACGGCTCAGTGAAGACGTGAGGTCTCGGTTCGCGCCCCTCCTGGCGCTGATCAAAGGGCTTCAGCCCAAGGTGAAGCTCGCGGTGGCGGGCGCGGCGATCACGTTCGTCGCGCTCGTCTTCGCGACGTGCTCCGCGTGCCGGCGGTCGGGCAGCGGCGGCGACGGCAAGTCGCCCGTCAGCTCCGCGACGCCGTCGCTCGGCGCGTCGACGAAGGGCGCCGTGAAGGAGGCGGCCCGGAGCGCGGGCGCGGACGAGCCTCTCCTCTGGCAGCACGCGCGCCTCGGCGACGCGGAGAACCTCTCCATCCTCGCGCACTACGAGGGGCCGGTCGGGCTCGTGCGCGTCTCGGACGAAGATCCCGCGCTCCGCCCGATCGCGATCAAGGCGATGGCCTACGTCGACGGCTGGGCCCAGCTCCCGTACCTGGTCAAGGCGGCGAGCGGCGCGAACGACGAGGAGGCGAAGCTCGCGCAGGAGTCGATCCTCGAGCTTGCCACGCGGCCGCGCACGTCCGTCGATCCGGAAGACGCGGCGGAGCTCGAGGAGGGCTGCAAGGGCCTCCTTTCGCTCGCCAAGGACTCGGGCCGGGCGAAGGGCCGGCGCGTCCGCGCGGTCCGCGCGCTGCGAATGATGCCTTGCCCCGTAAAACCCGAAGAAATTCCCTCGGACGTGGACGCCAAGTAGGCGACTTTCGAGCCGAATCTCCTGGTATCCTCGACGCGCGATGGTCGAAGGATCTGGGGCACCGGGCGCGAGCGTGTATGCGAGCGAGTCGTACTTCAATCAGCTCCTCGCCAAGGCAGTCGCGGCGAAGGCGAGCGACATCCACCTGAAGGTGGGCATCCCGCCGGGCGCGCGCGTCCGCGGCGAGCTCGTGTTCTTCCGCACCGAGCCGCTCAAGAAGGAAGACATGGATGCGATCGCGCGCATCGTCATCAACGACGCGCACAAGCGCGCCGAGGTGCCGACGCTCCGCGAGTACGACTGCGCCTACGCCGCCCGCGACGTCGGCCGCTTCCGTGTGAACGTCTATCGCCAGCGCGGCACGCTCGGCATCGTCATGCGCTCCATCCCGACGAGGATCCCGAACTTCGACGAGCTCGGGCTCCCGTCGCCGTGCCAGTACCTCGCGGAGCGCGAGCGCGGCCTCGTCCTCGTCGTCGGCGCCGCCGGCAACGGCAAGAGCTCCACGCTCGCGGCCATGATCGGCCACCTCAACCAGACGCAGCCGCTCCACATCGTCACGATCGAGGACCCGATCGAGTTCCTCCACGCGGACGACAAATCGAGCATCAGCCAGCGTGAGGTCGGTATCGACACCGGCACCTTCGCAGACGCGCTCCGCGCCGCGCTCCGCCAGGACCCGGACGTCATCCTCGTCGGCGAGATCCGTGACGAGCTGACCCTCGACATCGCCCTCAAGGCGGCGGAGACGGGCCACCTCGTCATGTCGACGCTCCACACCCCCGACGTGACGCGCACCGTGGGCCGCATGCTCGCCCTCGCGCCGCGCAACCAGCCGGGCGCCTCCGACGAGCTCCGCGAGCGCATCGCCGACTCCCTCCAGGGCGTCGTCGCGCAGCGCCTCCTGCCCCGAAAGGACGGCACCGGGCTCGTCCTCGCGGCGGAGGTGCTCGTTGCCACTGGCACCGTGCGCGAGTCCATCCGGCGTCCGGAGGGCAATCCGCCGCTCAAGGAGCTGATGGAGAAGGGCACGCATCCGTACTCGATGCAGACCTTCGAGATGCACCTGAAGCAGCTGCTCTCGCAGGGTCTCGTCGAGAAGGAAATCGCCAGGGCCGCTGCCGGCTTCTAGCGAATGAAGGCAGTCGGGATCGCGGCGCTCTTCGGCATCGCGGCGGTGGCCTCGGCCGCCGTCGACGCAAGCTCCCCCGCGCCTGCGACCAGCGCCGTGCCCGCCGCGTCGGCCACGGCCGCCGCGCCTGCGGCCAGCGGCTCCGCACGGCCTTCCGACGTGCTCACGATGGCGAAGGCGAAGCTCGACGCCGACGCGACGCGCACGATCGGGACGTGCGACCCGAACGCGCCGAAGGACAAGGCGCGCTTCACGCTCGCCCACATGAACGACCTCCAGGCCCGCTACTCGGAGCGGATCGCGGGCAAGAGCCGCTATGCGTACGCCGCGGGCTACCTGAAGCTGCTGAAGACGGCGCAGCCCACGCTCGTCCTCGACGCGGGCGATGACTACGAAAAAGGCTCGCTCGCCGAGCTCCGCTCGAACGGCGAGACCACGCGCCAGATGGTGCAGGCGATGCCGTTCGACGTCCGCACGATCGGCAATCACGACTTCGGATATGGCGAGACGGTCGTCCTCCGCGACGTCCGCCTCTCGGGCACGCCGGTGCTTGGGGCGAACCTGCGGCACCCGAACATGACGCCGGCGAAGCAGCCATTCAGGCCATATGCTCGCTTCGATATCGGCTGCATCAAGGTCGGGGTGATCGGGCTCGTCACTCAGAACTACGGCGCAGACGATCAGCCGAACGGCACGCCGTTCGACGACGTCATCATCCAGGATCGCAGCTACGCGACGATCCTCGACCGCGAGGCCAAGGCGCATCGCTCGGAGGTCGACGTCCTCATCGCGCTCACGCATCTCGGCTACGGCGACGATCTCGCGCTCGCGCGAAAGGTCGGCGGCAACGTCGACTTCATCGTCGGCGGTCACTCCGAGGACACCCTGAAGGAGCCGGGCACCGTCCTCCATCCGCCCGCGAAGACGAAGACCTGGATCCTCCAGGCGGGCCACTTCGCGGAGAAGATCGGCCACGGCGAGGTGGTCGTGAACCTGAAGGAGCCGCGGAGCGTCGCCTTCGAGAAGTATCGAATGGTGGACGTCGACGAGAAGCTACCATCGACGCCGCTCGAGTCCGTCGACGCGCTCGCGAAGAAGCTCGAGGACGCGGTCGTGCCGGAGCTACACAAGCCGATCGGCAAGAGCACGAACGGCGTCACGCGCGGCGCGCAGATGGCCGACCTCGTGTTCAAGGCGGCGAAGGAGACCTGGAACCTCGACGCGCTCATCATCGGCAAGGACCTCTTCTGGGCGGGCGTGCCGAAGGGCGACGTCACGCTGCAGAAGCTCTACGACACGGTGCTCGTCCAGAAGCAGCCCACCGGCACGAATGGCTTCTCGTCGATCTGGGTGCAGGAGATCGCCGGTGACGAGCTCGCCACCCTCTTCCGCAGCTTCCAGCCTCAAGGCAAGTATCAGTGGTCGGGGCTGCAGAAGTTCGACCCGACCAAGAAATACAAGGTCGGGTTCGACAAGCGCTCTGCCACCTTTCCGAAGGCGCTCTTCGGCCTCGCGTCCAAGGCGGTTCATGCCACCTTCCAGGCCGAGCTCATCGATGTCCTCGAGCCCTGGGCGCGGAACCAGACGGCGAAGCGCCTGACGATCGACCTATGAACCCGCCGCGCGAAGGCGATGTCCTCGGCGGTCGCTATCGGTTGTCTCGGCAGCTCGGGGAGGGCGGAATCGGCGTGGTCTGGGCGGCGGACCAGGTGACGACCGGAAAGAAGGTCGCCATCAAGCTGCTCAAGGAGGAGCCGAACGCGGACGTCTCGCGCTTCCTGCGCGAGGCGAAGATCGTCAGCCAGCTCACGCATCCCAACATCGTCCAGGTCTTCGATTTCTGGGACGGCCGCGAGGGCACGCCCGTGTTCATGGTCATGGAGCTGCTCGCCGGCGAGTCGCTCGCCACCCGCCTTCAGCGGATCGGCCGCCTGACGGCGCACCAGACCGCGGAGGTCGCGCTGCCGATCGTGCGCGCGCTCGAGGTCGCGCATGCCGCGGGCGTCGTGCATCGCGATCTCAAGCCCGACAACGTGTTCATCGCGGCCGGGCCGCCCGAGATCGTCAAGGTCCTCGACTTCGGCATCGCGAAGCCGACGAACGTCCCGTCGGACCACACGCAGCTCACGCGCACGGGCACGGTGCTCGGGACCCCGCGCTACATGTCACCCGAGCAGGTGTACGGGGAGGCGGACATCGACGGCCGCTCCGACATCTGGTCGTTCGGGGTCCTCCTCTACGAGTGCCTCGTCGGCATCGCGCCATTCGATGGCGACAACTACGGCCAGATCTTCCGGGGGATCACCGAGAAGCGACGGGTCTCCGTCCAGCAGGCCGTCCCGGGCGTGCCGCCCCCGTTCGAGGCGCTCGTCATGCGGATGCTCTCGCACGATCGCGCGTCGCGACCGTCGCTCGCGGAGATCGCCCGCGTGCTGAGCGGCGGGTCGATGAGCTTGCCGCCGATCGCGAGCCAGAGCTCGACGCAGCCGATGGCCTCGCTGGCCCCCGCGCCGCCCGCGGCGTCGCATCGTAGCGTCGCGCTCGTCGGCCTCGTGATCGCGGCGGCCGCCGTCGGTGGCGCGGGGTGGTACGCGCGGTCGGCGAAGACGCCCCCGCCACGGGCGGAGCCGGCGGTCAGCGCCCCGGCCGTCGGATCGAGCCCGCCGGCGCCGGCGCCGGTGGCGTCGGAGATCCCCGCGCTCGCCGTCAGCAGTATCCCCACGAGCGCCGACGCGGGAAGGCCGTCGAGGACCGGGCGAAAGCCACGCCCCTCCGCCTCGACCCCGGGGTCGGCCGAGCCCGTGGATCCGCTCGACCAGGGCCGGTTCTGATCACGCTCCGATTTCTGGGGAGATCGTGGTCGCGCTGCCCGTAGCCGTACCCGAGTCGCTCCCCGCATCCATCCTCGGATTTCGGGCTCGCCCGGAGCGAGGCGTTGCCGCGGGAAAACGCGCCCATGACGGGCTCGACGTCGTCGTCGATGGGCGCGGCGGCGCCTCGACTCGGATTCCGACGATATGCCCCGAAGCCGCTTGCCGATGACGATTTGCGGACTACTCCACTCACCCGTGAGGCTCGCTCCCTGCTTCGTCCTCCTCGGCGTGTTGCTCACGCCGGCGATCGCACGTGCCGATGACGAGGCGGAGTCGCTCTACCGGGACGGCAAGAAGGCGGCCCAGGCGAAGGACTGGTCGACCGCGTGCGCGAAGTTCAAGGCGAGCGCCGAGCGCGAGCCCGCGCCGGGCACGCTGCTCAACCTCGGCGACTGCGAGGAGCATCGCGGGCACCTGCGCGACGCGCGGGCGAGCTTCGAGTCGTCGGTGAAGCTGTTCAAGCCCGGCGACGAGCGCGCGAGCTACGCGAAGCAGCGCCTCGCGGCGATCGAGCGCAAGATCCCGAAGCTCACCGCGAAGCTGCAGGTGGGCTCGCCCGGCGACGCGCGCATCGATCTCGACGGCGCACCCCTCGCGTCGAAGGATGCGGTCGCGCTCGAGCCGGGAGAGCACGTCCTCGTCGTCCGCGCGCCCGGTCGCTCCGACGTGGAGAGTCGCATCACGCTCGCGGAGAGCGAGAACCGCACCGTCGTCCTCACGGTGGGCTCGCGCACCGCGAGCGACGTCCCCGTGTCCACCACGCACGTCACGTCCGCCGTGATGCCCGAGTCGCCTCGCGGCCATGGCGCTGCGCTCCGGACCACCGGCTGGGTCGGGCTCGGGCTCGGCGCGGCCGGCCTTGCCACCGGGCTCGTCGCGGGGTGGATGACGATGAACGCGAAGGTGGACGCCGACGATCACTGTCCGCGGACGGGGTGCGACGCGGACGGTCTCTCCGCGCAGCGCGAAGGCAAGACGTGGAGCACGGTGTCCACGGCGGCGTTCATCGGCGGCGGCGTGCTGACCGCGGCCGGGCTCGGGATCTTGCTCTTCGGCCCGAGCTCGCGCGGGGCGGTGGGGCTCGGGCCCGGCACCGTGTCGTACGGAGCGACCTTCTGATGCGCGCGCGGCTCGTCGCCACGGCGCTCGTCCTCTCCGGGTGCAGCGCGGTCCTCGGCGCGGACTTCGACCGCGAGGGCGCGACCCCGTCCTCGTCCGGCGCGCCCGGCGGTGCGGTCAAGACCATCACCCCGGTGGACGCCGACGGTGCGTGTCCGCCCGCTCGCAAGCGCTGCGGAGACGCCTGCGCCCTGAAGGACGATCCCACCTATGGCTGCGGCGAGAGCCGCTGCACGCCGTGCGCGGTCCCGCGCGACGGGATCGCGGCCTGCAACGCCCAGCTCGCTTGCGACTTCACCTGCGCCGCAGGCTTCGAGCGCGTCGGCGATCGCTGCGTCGGCTTCCGCGTGGAGCGGGACGACATGCCGGAGCTGCTCGCCGTCGGCGGTCGCAACGAGCATGACGTCTACGTGGCCGGCGGCACACCGTACGAGCCGGCGCGCCTGTCACGGAGCACCGGCGGCGGCGACTGGACCCCGATCGACGTGGGCGCGCCGAACAACCGCCTCGTCTTCGGCTTCGGATCGTCCCCGGACGGCGGCCTCTTCCTCGCGACCCAGTGCACGAGCGCGACGGGCGGGCCGACGGACAAGCAGCCCTTCTTTCGCGTGGATCCCAGCGGAGTCTGGGGCCCGGTCGGCATCGGTCTCGACGACGCCGCCGGGACGTACGCGCGGAGCGTGGCGGGTGTGACGAGAGACGATCTGTTCGTGGCCACCGGCACGAAGACGGTGCGTCATTTCCACGGCGGGACGTGGTCGACCGAGACCACCGACCTCGAGGACGGCCAGTTCGTGTGGGTGGCGCAAGACGGGTCGCACGTGCTGCTGATCGGCGGCGGCGGCGGTGTCACGCTCCGGAGCGGGGACGGGAAGTGGTACCGGATGTTCACGCCGCCAAGCGCGCTCGGCATCCAGGCGGTCTGGGGACCGTCGCTGGACGATCTCTACCTGGTCGGCGCAAACGGCCTGCTCATGCACACGCGGAACGGCCGGGACTTCACGACGATCCCCACGAACACGACCGCGCTGCTCATGGGCATGTGGGGCTTCGGGCAGGAGCACTGGCTCGTCGGCGACGGCGGCGCCATACTGCACGCCGGCGCCGACGATCGCTACGTGCCCATCCCGAGCGGCACCGACGGGATGCTGCGCGGCATCTGGGGCACGAGCCCGACGAACATCTACATCGTCGGCGTCGTGCGCGAGCTCTATCGCGGCTTCATCCTGCGCCGTTCGTAGACGCGCCCCGGACCTGCGCGAGCACCCACCCGAGGAGGTCGTCGGCCTGGTCGGGCTTCGCGAAGATGCGTCCGTAGGGGGCGGCCCGCTCCTGCGCGTCTTTCGTGGAGGGGGTGAAGAAGCAGACGGGGAGGTCCGACCTCGTCGTCACGAGGTGCTCCGCGATCTCGCTCCCGTAGCCGTCGCCGAGGTCGAAGTCGAGCACCGCGAGATCGACCGTGGCCGGGTCGACGCGCTTTGCCTCCGCGACGGAGGCGGCCTCGACGACCTCCAGCCCTGCGCTCTTGAAGCGCCGGACGAGGGCCACACGGACGACGGCAGAGTCGTCGGCAACGAGGACACGCGAAGACATGACGATCAGGATAAGCACACCATTCTGGAGCGCGAGCTGCTCCGTTCTGGTGCACCGTCACTCATACGGGCGACCTCATTTGGGTGAAATCCCCAAGAAATGGGATGGCATCGTCCTTGAAGTAGTGCCTCCCCATGAAGATTCGTTTCTGGGGCGTCCGCGGCAGCATCGCATCACCGGGTCAGGACACGGCGGAGGTCGGGGGCAACACGAGCTGCGTCGAGCTGATCTGCGACGAGACACGCATCGTCCTCGACGCGGGGACCGGCCTCCGTTCGCTGGGCAACCACCTCCTCGCATCGGGCGCGGCCGGGCCGGGGCGCGATCCGCTCTCGCTCACGCTGCTCCTCTCGCACTACCACTGGGATCACATCCAGGGCCTGCCGTTCTTCGTGCCCGTGTACATGCGCGACACGAGTCTCACGATCGTCGGCGGCCAGAACGGCGTCATGAGCGTCCGCGAGACGCTCGAGCGACAGATGAGCGCGCCCAACTTCCCCGTGCGCTTCGACGAGGTCGGCGCTCGCATCGGCACGCGCGAGGTGAAGCTCGGCGAGACCTTCGACGTCGGCTCGGCGCGCGTCCGCGTCGGCAAGGGCAACCATCCGGGCGGCGTGGTCGCGTACCGCGTCGAGCACGAGGGGAAGAGCGTCGTGTACGCGACCGACACGGAGCATTTCTCGTGCGTCGACCCTGCGCTGAAGACGCTCTGCGAGGGCGCGAGCGTCCTCATCTACGACGCGCAGTACTCGCCGGACGAGTACAAGGGCAAGGTCGGATGGGGGCACTCGACCTACGTGGCCGGCGCCGATCTCGCGCGGGCGGCGGGGGTCGAGACGCTGGTGCTCTTCCACCACGACCCGATGCGCTCGGACGCGGGGGTCGCGGAGCTCGAGACCCATGCGCGAGGCCTCTTCCGGTCCACGGTCGCGGCCCGGGAAGGGAAGGAGATCGATCTGTCGATCCTGGAGCATGGTGCTCGAGCGGCATGAGATGACGGCGGCGCGGAGGCTCGATACGTTTCCTCCGTTGATTCATCGCCTCTCTCTCCTCGTCGATCTCGCGGCCCTGCTCACGCGCGAGGTCGATTTCGACGCGCTCCTCGCGACGACCTGCGAGCGCGTGGCGGAGGCGCTCGAGGCGGAGCGCGCGACGATCTGGCTCGTCGACGCCGAGAAAGGAGACCTCGTCTCGCGCGTGGCCATCCTGCTCCCGACGCTGCGGCTGCCGCTCGGGCAGGGCATCGCGGGCTGGGTGGCGCGGACCGGCGAGTCGGTACGCAGCGCGGACGCGGCGAAGGACCAGCGCTTCGATCCGTCGGTCGACAAGACCACGGGCTACACGACACGATCCATCCTCGCGGTGCCGATCCGCGCGGAGGACGACGGGCCCATTCGCGGCGTCGTCCAGGTGCTCAATCGCAACGACGGCGCGTTCGACGACGACGACGAGCGCTATCTGCAGGCGCTCGCCTCGCAGCTCGCACGTGCGTTCTCGCTCACCACGCTGCGTCCCGCGTGCGAGGACGATCCCGGCCTCACGCTTCGCGGCCCGTTCAACCGCATCGTCGGCCGCAGCGCCGAGCTCCGCGCCGTCTACGAGCGCGTCACGCTCGCGGCGCAGACCGACGCCACCGTGCTCCTCCGCGGCGAGACCGGCACCGGAAAGGGCCTCTTTTCTCGGGCGATCCACGTCAACTCGGGCCGGCAGGCGGGGCCGTTCGTCACCGTCGACTGCACCACGCTGCCGATCCAGCTCGTGGAGAGCGAGCTCTTCGGGCACGAGCGCGGCGCGTTCACGGGCGCGGATCGCCGCGTGCCGGGACGGGTGGAGCTCGCGCAGGGCGGCACGCTCTTCCTCGACGAGATCGGCGATCTACCGCACGACGTCCAGGGCAAGCTCCTGCGCTTCCTCCAGGAGCGCACGTTCGAGCGCGTGGGCGGTCGCCAGACCTTGTCCGCCGACGTACGCGTCGTGTGCGCGACACACCAGGACCTCGAGGCGCGCGTCGCGGACGGGCGCTTCCGCGAGGACCTCTATTACCGGATTCGCGTCGTCGAGATCGAGCTCCCCCCCCTGCGCGTGCGCGGGGAGAGCGAGATCGAGCAGCTCGCGATCCATTTCGCCGATACCTACGCGAAGCGCTATGGCCGTCCCGCTCCCGTCATCACGCCCGAGGCCATGACCGCCATCCGCAGCCATTCCTTCCCGGGAAACGTGCGCGAGCTCGAACACTGGATCGAGAGCGCCATCGTCCTCGCGCCGGACGGTAAGATCACCGCATCGCAGCTCCCGCGCTCCCGGAAGATCCCGGAGTCCCAGCCACGCCTCAGCGGAGCGCCGAGCAGCGCCATCCCGCTGGGGCTCACCCTCGAGGAGGCGACGCGTCGCTACGTGGCCGCCACGGTGGACGCGTGCGACGGCAACAAGGCGGAGGCGGCGCGCCGCCTCGAGATCGGCCGAAACACGATCGGCCGCGTCCTCAAGGACGAGTGACCACGAGCTCGCGGCGGGAGCGCTTGCCGGTCTTCCGCAGCAGCGCCGACACCTGGTTCGCGATGGTGCGGACGGACCGCTGCCGGAGCGCGGCGATCTGCCGGTTCGAGAGGCCCTGCTGCAAGAGGTCGAGCACGTCCTGCTCGGAGGCGGTGAGGGCGGTCTTCGCGAAGCGGGCGCGCGGGTCGTTCGCGAACATGGCCGCGATGCGTACGAGCTCGAGCGTCGTGGCGACGCCGATCTTCGAGGCCGCGCTCGCGAGACGGCTCGAGATCGCGGTATCGGGCACGCCGAGCGCGTAGCCGATCGTCTTCAGGGACATGCCGCGGGTCGCGTACGAGATGGCGGCGATCTCGTCCGCCGTGAGGGCGCGGATCGGCTGGGACGGGGGCGCGTTCTCGACCGCGTAGTAGTACCGGCGGCCTCCGTCGAAGCGCTCGATGAGGCTGAGCCGGCCGCCGACGAGCGCGGGCCACATGTCGAGCGCCTCCGGCTCGCGCCGCGTGCGCGAGGTGCGGGCGCGCTCGATGCGGCCGACGTGCTCCGCGATCGTCGCCGCCGGCGGCGCGCGCTCGGCCGCGAGATGCTCGACCTTGCCTGCCGGCGTAATGATCGCGCACACCTCCTCCGGGCGCCGGCGCGCGCGCAGGTGCGTCTCGAGGTGGAGGCCGAACTTCGTGAGAAAGCGACGCGTGTCGCTCGTGACCTGCGACTGCGCCGTGAGGAGCGTGAAGAGCACCGCCGCCACGCCCGGCTCCGGATGAAGCACGACGCCGAGCATGTCGACGCCGGGCGTGTTCGCGCGCAGGTGCTCACGCAGCACCTTCGGTGACGTTCCCCCGAGCCGCGCGCACGCGGAGGCCAGGGTCAGCACCATGCGCGGGGGGTAATAGAGCTCGCGGAACGTGCGCTCGTCGAACGCCTCGATCATGCTCTGCGCGCCGGCCGCGAAGAAGATCTCGGACCCGATCGCGGTCGTCATCTTGAGATCGCGACACGCCGCGGAGTGCGAGACCTCGTTGAACCCGACGAAGGCGCGATCGACGCCGATCGCGTCTGCCAGCTCGCCGGCGATGGCCTCGACCCATCGCCGCGTGTCGTCGACCGGCGCGTGCATCGCCTCGAGTGCGGAGATCCAGCTCTGACGACGTCGCTGCGTCCGCACGAACTAACTCTATCGAGATTCATGGCGCACAGTCGAGCGCGAGCGAGGCCGAGTCTCGCTGCTGATCGTCGAGGTCGATACGTGCATGGCGCACGCGTCCGGGGCCGCTCACGTCGACCTCGATGTGGCCGCTGGGCGCGCCCGTGGCGCCGGAGTAGGTCGCGTCCCAGACCCGCGCCGTCACCTGCGTGCCCTGCGGGCTCGTGGTCACGGCTCCGAGCAGGGTGGGGTGAATCGGCCGACTCGCCGGCGTCCGCTCGATCGCCTGGTCGATGACGGAGCGGTAGCCGCCGGCGCAGTCGCCGAGCTCGGCATGGATGCCGCCTTCGATCTCGAAGGCCGTCGCGAGCGCGTTTCGCATCGACTCGGTCACCGGGACCGGGTTCGGCGAGGCCGCGTCGACCCCGAGGAGCGGCGCGAGCGGGCCGAGAGCGTCGAACGCGATGGCGGCCTTGCCGCTCGCGTCGACGACGACGCGAGCATGCACGAGGTAGCGATCCGGGTCCTGCACGTCGACCGTCACGAGGTCGCCCTTCCGCAGGTCGCCCGCGTCGCGAGCGAGGTAGACCTTCAGCGTCGCCTTCGCGTTCGTGTCCATGCGCCCCGCCGCGTCGGGCGAGCCGCCGCGCTGGCGGGCCGCGATCGTGTACGAGCCGTTCTCGAACTTCGCCCTCGCCGAGTCGTCGTAGACCGAGTCGCAGCTCACGGGCGTCTCGCGCGCCTGGCCCGTCACCGCGCCCACGAGGACGTCTCCGAGCGCGGTCGCGACGGCGCGCATGAAGCACTCCCCCGCGCCGACGAGGGCGCCCGCCATGAAGCGCTCGACGCCGCCCGTCACCGAGCTCGCGACGACGGCGTGGGCGCGGAACGCCTCGGCCGCGGCCGCGTTCGAATCCTTCGCGAGATCGTCGGAGCACGTCGGCGCGTTGGTGGTGGCGCCCATCGGGCCGGGGCCGCACACGTACTCGTCGGCGCGTGCCGCGTCCGGAGCGTCGTCGGAGCAGGCGAAGAGAGGGACCGTGAGGACCGGAAGAGCGAGGAGAGCGAAGTGGCGGCGCATCATGACCGTCCTCCAACGCAGGGGCCGGGCCACGTCGGCAAAATCGAGCGATCGCGATCGGCCAAGGTCGATCATCCCTGGCGGGGGTGTCGCGTCTCCTCATCGCGACACCGACGGATGTCATACCGAGGGGTGCATCGCGCGGAAGATCCTGAAATGGCGACGAATTCTGAAATCACCCGACCGCGCCCGGGCGGCATGACGGGTGCAAAACCGGTCGACATGCTGCGACGATCCTGGGCTCTGGCCTCCTTCCTCTGCGCGGCGGCGCTCCTCGCCGCCCCCGCGCACGCCGACGACCTCGATAACCCCACGCGCACTGGCGTGGCGCTCGTCTCCGGGGCGCCGATCGAGGGCACGCTCTCGAAGGCGGTCGGCTTCAAGGCCTACGAGTACGCCGCGTCGAAGGACGGGTTCGTCAAGATCACGCTCGCCACGAAGACGGTCCGCGCGAGCGACAACGGCGGACGCGCGTGGCGCCCGTACCTCCGCGTGCTCCGTGGCGGCGGCTCGGCGGAGGCGTGGTCGTCGAACGGCAACCAGGTCGACCCGTCGCTCGGTCAGGCCACGATGATCTTCCGCGTGCAGAAGGGCGATCAGCTCACCGTCATCGCGTCGATCGCGCTCAACAACGACAAGCGCGGCCCGGCCGCGGACGCGACGTTCACGCTCACCGCGAAGGAGAGCCAGTGATGAAGTCCGAGGTCGCTCTCCGGATCATGATCCGCACCGCCGCCTTCGCGCTCGGTCTCGCCGTCGGCGTCGCGGCCGGCTCGACGCTCCTCGGCTGCTCCGCCGAGCCCGCAGAGGAAGACGCGGAGTCGTCGGAGGGCGCCGCCTCGACGCGGAGCGACTCGATCGGCGCTCCGACCGACACGGGCGTCACCCTCGCGCCGGGCCTCTGGAAGGACGGCGCCCTCACCGTGCAGCAGGGCTGGCGCATGTATCACTTCACGCCGGAGAAGAGCGGCCTCGTCGCGTTCCAGATGGGCGCCGCGCCGGAGCTCGCGCGCGGCAACCTCTGGACCTACCTCCGCATCGTCGACGCCGAGCGCAACAACGAGGTCTGGGCCGCGGTCGCGGATCGGAACACGAACCTCACCGATGTCCTCGTCTCCGTCGAGGCGGGTCGTCACTACCAGGTCATCGCCACCACCCAGAACAACTCGACCGCGAACGATCTCGGCAAGCCGAACCAGAGCGCGGGCAACTACACGGTGGCGGCGATCCCCGTCGAGGCGAGCTTCTGATGCTCCGGCGCGCGCTCGTGTTCCTCGGTCTCGCCGGTCTCGCCGCCTGCGCGGAGGCGCCGGCCGATGACACCAGCACCTCGAGCGAGGCGGTCTCCGCGCACGTGAAGGTGCAAGCGAACGACGTCTCGTTCCTCTTTCCGCTCGGCGACGGGCTGCTGACGCCCGACGATCTCGGCCGCGGCGGAGCGCTCCTGCCGGCGGACGTCTACGGGAAGGCGAGCGCGGAGGGCGAGGGAGGCATCCCCGGCGTGGAGCGGAGCCGGCTCCGGCTGGTGTCGATGCGCCTCGACCCGTGCTTCGCGACCCTGAAGCCGATCGCGGAGACCCCGGTCTGCGAGAACCAGCTCCGCGTCGTCTTCCAGCCGCCCGGCGAGGACGCGGCCGTGCACGCACTCTATGCGATCTCGCGCGAGGAGCTGACGAGCGCGGTGCGGGCGATCCTCCGCCTGCGCGGCGACGCCGACCTCGGGCCGCTCGGCGTGCACCCGCTCGTGAAGAAGGAAGGCCTCGGCGGGCCCACGTACGCGGCGCTGAAGGCGATCATCCTCGCGAACGCGGGGAAGGCGAACCTCGTGCGCTTCACGCTCGTGTCCACGAGCGCGCTCGGCTCCGCGTGGAACTTCCGCGGCTTCGACGTGAAGGACGGCGTCTCGACGCCGGTCGAGATCCCGGCGCTCCCGGCCGGCACGAAGACGGTCGCGTTCTTCCGTGGCTTCGCGAAGGACCAGGTCGGCGGCGACCTCCATCCCGTGACCACCTCGGCCGACGACCTCTCGCTCTTCGCGGACGCGTCGAAGGCGAGGCGCGCGACGACGGAGCGGCAGCGGGCCGCCCTCGACGCGCTCCGGAACGTGGAGGACCCCGCCCGGCACTCGCCGAACACGATCGACTGCGCGAGCTGCCACGCCGCGCAACCTCTGCGCGCGCTCGTGGGCGAGCGCCTTCTCGGCGTCGAGAGCGAGCTGCTCCCGGGCGAGACGTCGCCGAAGACGGCCGCCGACATCAGCGTCCACATGTTCAGCTACATGGGAAAGACCCCGTCGATCCACCGCCGGACGGTCACCGAGACCGCGACCATCGCCGCGTACCTGAGCACGCAGCTCTGACGCACCCTTTGCGGGCCTCCGTGGAGGTGACGCCCCGTGGAATGTGTGCCATGGTCCGGGCCTCACATGGCGAGCTTCACCCGCGAAGAAGTCAAAGCGCTCTACGACCAGCCGCTCCTTCCGCTCCTCGACGAGGCGCGGCGTGTTCACCGCCAGCACCATCCGGACAACGAGGTGCAGCTCTGCACGCTCCTCAGCGTGAAGACCGGCGGCTGCCCCGAGGACTGCGCGTACTGCCCGCAGTCGAGCCACTACGAGACGAACGTCTCGCCGGAGAAGATGCTCGACGTGCAGAGCGTCATCGCGTCGGCGAAGCGCGCGAAGGAGCTCGGCTCCACGCGCTTCTGCATGGGCGCCGCGTGGCGCGAGGTCAAGGAAGGCCCCGCATTCGACAAGGTCGTCGACATGGTCAAGGGCGTGAAAGAGCTCGGCCTCGAGGCGTGTGTCACGCTCGGCATGCTGAACGAGTCGCAGGCGAAGCGCCTCGCCGACGCCGGCCTCGACGCCTACAACCACAACCTCGACACGAGCCGCAAGCACTACAAGTCGATCATCACGACGCGCACGTACGACGATCGCCTCCGCACCCTCGACAACGTCCGCAAGGCCGGGATCACGGTGTGCTCGGGCGGCATCATCGGCATGGGCGAGAGCGACGACGACCGCTGCGAGATGCTCCGCACGCTCGCGAACCTCGAGCCGCAGCCGGAGAGCGTCCCCATCAACACGCTCGTCGCGATCGAGGGCACGCCGCTCGCGAACGCGAAGCCGGTGGATCCGCTCGACCTCGTGCGCATGATCGCGGTCGCGCGCATCCTCATGCCGAAGTCGCGCGTTCGCCTCTCGGCCGGCCGCGAGTCGCTCTCACGCGAGGCGCAGATGCTGTGCATGCTCGCCGGGGCGAACTCGATCTTCTACGGCGAGAAGCTCCTGACCACGCCGAACCCGGAGGCGGACGAGGACCTCGCCCTCATTCGGGATGCGGGTCTTCAGACGATGGCGCCTCAGGCGACGGCGCGGACGACGGCGGCGGAGGCGGAGTAGCCGTACGAGCGCCGCGGCGCTCGTAGATGCACCACGCGAAGTTGTTGTCGAGCGGCGTGGCCGCGAGGCGCTGGTACATCGTGTTGAAGCGCGGGTCGTTGTACATGACGACCGAGCCGTGCACCGACGGGTGCTGGCAGTCGAGCTGCGACGAGATCACGATCACGTAGCGCGGACGCTTGGTGAAGAAGTAGTCGAGCCATTCGCGGCCGACCTTCTGCGTGTACCCGCCGGGCATCTTGGCGATCTCGCCGTCCACGAGGCCGAGGAGATCGAGGATCGGGTAGTCGGTCGCGTAGCCGACGTACCCGATGTCGCCGATGGCGATCGTGTCCTTGGGGTTCTCGAGGAAGAGCTTCGCGGTGCCGCCTGCCGCCATGCGCCAGAAGCGGTCCTCGGTGGCGAGGAGATGACGATGCATCCGCGTGAGCTCGCGCCCGCGCCAGCCGCCGAAGACGACGACGAGGACGAACGCGGCGGGGAGCAGGATCTTCGCCTGCGCCGTCAGCTTGAGGCGGTCCCAGCCCGCGCGGAGCGCCACGTCCACGAGGAGGAACGCGAGCGGCTCGAAGGGCACGAGGAAGCGGAAATTCTGCATCCAGTCGCCGCCGACGAGGATGACGTATCCGACGACTCCGATGACGAGCGCCGAGAGCGCGAGGAGCGCGCGCTGCCGCTTCCACAGGGCATAGCCGAGCCCGGCCACGATGAGGAGCCAGAGCGGACCGGTGTGCTCGACCCACCGCTGCACGTAGCTCGTGCCCGCGGTGAGCTGGCCCTGGAGATTGCCCGTCTTGGCGCCGAGCGTGTTGGGCACCCACGCGCCGTAATACGAGTGACGGAACAGCAGATGCGCGCCCACGATGCCCGCGAACAGGCCGCCGCGGAGGAGGTTCCTGCGCGCGAAGAGCCCGCGGCCAAGGAACAGCATGAAGACGCCGATGTACATCGGAGCCTCGGGCCGCGTGAGCCCCGCGAGCCCGAACACGACGCCGGACCACGGGAACGCCTGCGTGCGATCGCCGTCGTAGACGCTCTCTTCTCGCATGAAGAGGTAGATGCCGCCGAGGATCAGCGCGACGAAGAGCGAGGTCTCGAGGCCGAAGACGGCGTAGCCGACGTTCGGCGCGGAGGTCGCGAAGAGCCATGTGGCGAGGCAGGGCGCGGCGGTGTACGGGCGGAGCCGGCCGGCGATGCGCTGGAGCAGGAGGATCGCGCCGAGGGCGCACGAGGCGCCGAGGAACTTCGCGAGGAAGACCGGATCGATGCCGATCTTGATCCCGATGCCGAGCAGCACGGTCCAGAGGAAGTTCGTGTATCCCTCGACGCGCTCGCCCTCGTTGTAGACGAGCCCGAGCCCGCGCGCGAAGTTCCGCGCGTAGCGAAACGAGATGTACGAGTCGTCGACGGTGAAGCGGCGCACCCGCCACATCTCGACGAGCGAGAGCACCATCGGCGCGGCCATCCCGAGGAGGAGATGGCGGTCGAACCACGGCGGCTCCGCGGGCTCCGCGGGCTCCGCGGCCGGGGGCGCGCTCGTGCGCTCTTCGTCCTCGGCGGGCGCCTCCGTCTCTGCCTTCGTCTCCGCCGCCGCCTCCTCGGACGCGGCCTCGGTCCCGGCCTTTTTCTTCTTTCCCGCCATGAGCGACGCTACGTCATAGCGCGGCTTGGCCCCGGCGGGCGTAGAGATAAAGCTCGAAGACGCGGGCGCTTCGGCCGCCGCGCATGGTGCGGACCTTCGACTGCGAGTACCGGGAGAGGAGGGGGAGCTCCGCGGCGCCGTCGCCCGGGAATCGCGCGTCGGTGACGAAGAGCACGGTGTCCGCGGCGCGCCACTTCTCGCGCGGGAGCCACGTGTCGAAGTCGTCGGGGACCGGCGTGGCGCAGCCGACCTTCGCGTCCGGGAGCGCCGCCTGCAGCTGCGCGCAGATCGTCCAGTGGGGCCCGACGATGACGACGTCCTTGCCGTCCGGATCCGACGGCGTCGCCGCGAGCTGACGCTGCTCCTTGATCGCCTCCAGGACGGCGGGCCAGCCGAAGAGCTCGTTGGCGATGTCCACCTTCGGATCGACGCTCGCAGGCACGAGCTTCGCCGACTCGGGGATGAGCACCCACGCGTACGTGACGGCGGTGAAGGCGGTCGCGACGCCGAGCGCGACCTTGACGAGGCGGGCGCTCAGCACCGCGCGCCGCGCTGCATGGATGGGCAGCGCGAGGAGCGCGGGGGCGATCCAGTGTGGCTCCGCCACCGGGCTCCAGAGGCAGAACGCCAGGAGCGGGAGGAGCGGGATCGCGAAGCTGGCCCAGAGGACGCGAGACGCGGTGTCTTCGCCGCGACGGCGATACAGGTCGCGCGCCAGCACGACCACCGCGAACGCGATCACCGGCGAGAGATAGACGAGCTGCCCGCCGAGGAGCGCGCCCACGTTCCCGAGCGCCACGCCGGCGCCCGTCTGCGTGTCCACAAGACGATGGCGCAGCATCGGCCAGCCCGCGCGCGCCTCGAAGATGGCGATGGGCGCGAACGCGATCGCGCCCGCGCCGAGCCCGGCCCACGGCCAGAACGTCCTTCGCGCCTCGGAGCGCGCGATCGCCCAGCCGAGCGCGGCGAAGAGGAGCAGCCCCGAGACCTTGGCCGACGAGGCGATGCCCGCGCAGAGGCCCGCCGCGATGAGATGCACCGCGTTCTTGCGCTCGAGGCCGGCGATGGAGAGACCGACCGCGCCGAGCCAGAGCGGCGCGAGGAGCAGATCCGGGGTCATCGCGAAGAGGCCGACCGCGATCTCGGGCACCACCGCCACCGCGAAGCCGGCGATCATCGCATCGAATCGCTTCGCGCCGGCGAGGCGCGCGACGCCGACGATGAGCCACGGCACGAGCGCGGCGAGGATCGTGGTGAACACGTGCGCCGCGCTCGGCTTCGGCGCGGTGCCGCCCCCGATCGCGCTCGCGACCTGACCGATGAGGCCCGGGTGATCGAGATACGCTGGCTGCGGGTGCACCGCGTACGAGGCGTAGAGCGCCTCGCTGTCCCCGAAGCCGACGCGCGAGGACGCGTAGATGCGGAGGAGCGAGATCCCTGCGGTCGCCCCCACCATGAGGCGAAGCGCGAGCGGAGCCTCGGGCTCGGCCGTCGCCTTCTCGACGGACGGCGCCGCGCTGGTCTCCCGCGCGAGCGGCTTGAAGTCCGCCTTTCGCTTCTTCTTCTTCGCGCTCATGCGGTCCGGCGACTGCTGAGCCACGGCTCGAGCATGCGGGCCACCGCGCGCGAGGGCGAGTCGTGACCGCCGAGGAGCGCGTCGAGCTCACGGCACGACTCGAGGTAGCCCTCGCGCTCGTCGAGGACCCTCGCGAGCTCGTCGGCGATGCGGCTCGCCGCGGCGTTGCGCTGCAGGAGCTCGGGAAACGCGGGACGTCCGAGGAGGACGTTCGGCAGCGCCACGTGCGGCGTCTCGAGGAGCGCGCGGGCCGCCGCCTCCGCCGCCCAGCCCACGCGGTAGCACACGATCGGGACGACGCGTGCGAGCGCGCACTCGAGCGATGCGGTCCCCGACGCGCAGAGCGCGGCGTCGAAGGCAGGCAGCGCCGACGCGATGCCGAGGCGCGGATCGACGTCGGCAGACGCGAGCTCCAGCTTGTACGCGAGGTCCTTCGCCCAGCGCCGCGTCTTGTCGTCGAGGCTCGCCGCGAGGAGGACGCGCGCATCCACGCTCGCGCGATCCCGGCGCACCTCCTCGAAGCCCGCGAGCATGGGCTCGAGCAGGCGGCGGACCTCGTGCGGGCGGCTCCCCGGAAGGATCGCCACCGCGGGCGCGAACGGCGTCATGCCGAGCCGCTCGCGTGCGCCGTCGCGATGCTCCGATCCGCGCCGGTCCTCGAGCGCAGGATGCCCCACGTAGTGCGCGTCCACGCCGAGGTCTCGCCAGAGCTTCTCCTCGAACGGCAGCATCACCGCGAGGCGATCGAGCGCGCGCCGGAGCGGCAGCGCGCGGCCCGAGCGCCACGCCCAGATCTGCGGCGCGCCATACCAGAGCACGCGCGTTCCGGTCTCCCAGAGCGTGTGGGCGAGGCGCGTGTTGAACTCGGTGTAGTTGACGAGGAGGGCGGCGGCCGGCTTCCGCTTGGCGATCGCGGCGCGGAGCTTCGCGTACGAGAGCGCCACGCCGTACGCCCGCCGCGCCACCTCCGAGATGCCCATCGCGGTGAGGTCGCGGAGGTCCGCGACGAGCTCGACGCCTTCGCGCGCGAGCGCTCCGCCGCCCATGCCGAAGGCGCGGACGCCGCGGAGCCTGGCGATGACGGGGGCCGCCGCGCGGTCGCCCGAGGCCTCGCCCGCGACGACGAGGAGGTCGCTCATTCGGGGTCTCCCGCGGACGGGGGCTCGTCGCGGCGGGCGAGCGCGTCGACGAGCGCGGCCCCGACTCTTTCCACGCGGAACTTTCCGATGCCCGGCACCGCGGCCACGTCCGCGAGCGTGGCGCCATCGTCGAGATCGGCGAGGTCCTGAAGGCAATGGCCGGGCAAGACGACCTGCTCGTCGACGCCGCGCTTCTTCGCCTCGGCGCGTCGCCAGGCGTTCAGGCGATGCTCGCGCGCGCGCCGCGCCTTGGCGACGCCGGCCGGGAGCCGCGGGCGCTCGAGGAAGGGCCGATCCGCCTCCGGGACGTCGCCGTCGGCGATGCCCGCTTCCACGGCGGCGAGGAGCTTCGGCGCGAGGGCACGCGCGCGATGCCCTGCGAGCGCGTTCTTGATCTTGTCGAGGTCGGCCATCGAGCGCGGGCGCGCCTTGGCGATCGCGAAGAGGACGTCGGGGCCGATCACCTTGTACGGCGGGACGTCGAGCGCCTTCGCCTCCGCCTCGCGCGCGTCGGCGAGGCGGCGCAGGAGCGGCAGCTCCTCCTTCGGCGTCCGGTCGATACCCTTCAGGCGCGCGTAGAACGGCCGCGGATCGCCCGCCGCGACGGAGGCCTCGGCCTGTGCGAGGCGATAGCGCGTCTCCTCCTCGAGCTCGTCGGCGATGCCCTTGGCCGCGACCTCTGCGGCGAGCTTCTCCGCGAGGGCGGGCAGGTGCGCGACGTCGTCGGCGAGGTACTTGAGCTGCTCCTTCGTGATGGGGCGCTCGGTCCAGTCGTGGTGCTGCAGCTTCTTGTCGACCGTCACGCCGAGCTCCGACTGGAGCAGCGACGCGAGGCCGGCCTGCTGGCGACCGAGCATGCGCGCGGCGAGGGACGTGTCGAACACGTTGGCGAGGACGGTGCCGTTCTCCGCGAGGATGCGGGCGTCGAACGCGATGTCGTGGACGATCTTCCGTGGTCCCGCGGCGCCGAGCACCTCGCGCAGCGGCGCCAGCGACACGGCGATCGTGTCGACGACGATCGGCGCTTCACCCTCGACCGCGATCTGAAGCGTGCAGAGCGCGGCGCGGTACTTGAAGAGCCCGTTCGATTCGATGTCGATGGCGACGCGCGTTGCCTTCGCGAGCCGCTCGGCGACGGTCCGGAGCTCTGGCTCCGTGGAGATCAGCGTCACTTCGTCGTCGTCTGATTCGTGTTCGGCGCGGGCGCCGCGTGGAGCCGCTTCCACGCCGTCGCGATGTCCTTGACGCCGTCGTCGACCGGGCGATCGTGCAGCGTCTCGTGCGCGAGCTTCATTGCGGCCGGCATCGTGATGCGGGAGTCGCCGCTGGCGACGCTCTGCGTCTGGACGCCGCTCGCGGGGACCTGCTGGGCCTTCGGCGGGAGGATCATGCCCGCCGAGCTCGAGCGAACGAGCTTCCGCATCTTCGTCTTCTCGTCGACGACGACCGGGTACTGACCCTGGCCGCGCGCGGAGACCTCGAACGAGCCCGTCTTGAACTTGCGGAGGAAGAGGAGCGAGGGCTTGTCCTTCTGGAGCACCGGCTCGCCGTCGACGAGCTGGCCGATCTTGCCGACCACGCCGCCCATCGTCCGGACGACGGCGTCGTTGCCCGCGGCGAGGTCGCCTGCGACGCCCTGGTCGACGTGCACCTTCGTGTACGTGACGATCCGCCCGTCTTCCCAGACCGCGGAGCCTTCGCCCGCCGTGATCACCGCGACGGTGTCGGCGTCTTTGCAGAGCTGATCGAAGCTGACGGCGATCGAGACCGACGCGCCGGCGTCACTCGGAGCGAGCGGCAGCGCGAGCGTGGCGAGGATGGCGACCGTACCGAAGCGGCGAAGCCAGGACATGCGCTCTAGAGTATGCCAACCGGGCGAATGGGTCACGCGGTTGTGCTGCCCGGATGTAGGTCCGCGCTACCAGCGGACGAGCGCGCAGCCCCAGTGAATTCCGGCGCCGAGCGCGAGCAGCATGTTGAGCTCGCCCTTCTTGAGCTTGCCGGCGCGGGTGCACTCGTCGATGAGGATCGGGATCGTCCCCGCGCTCGTGTTGCCGAAGCGATCGATGTTCATCGGCATCTTCTCTTCGGGGACGCCGAGCTGCTCGCGCACGTACTTGTTGATGCGCATGTTCGCCTGGTGCGCGAGGAACCAGTCGATCTTCTCGAGCGGCGTGTTCGTCTCCTTGCAGAGAGCGCGCGCCGTCTCGGGGAGCTTCGTCACCGCGAACTTGAAGAGCTCGCGGCCGTCCATCTTCGGGATGTGCGCGCCCTCGTCCCAGTGGCTCGCCTTCCAGTACGGCCGCGTGCGAAAGCCGCCGCCTTCGACGTAGAGCGCCTTCGCATAGCGGCCGTCGGTGTGCACCTGGGACGCGACGAGACCCGCGTCTCGATCCGTGGCCCGGAAGATCATCGCGCCCGCGCCGTCGCCGAAGAGCACGGCGAGCGCGCGATGCTCGTTGTTCTTCGCCTTCGCCTCCGGCGTCGCCTCGCGATCGCTCGTCCCGTCGACGATGTCCCAGTCGTCCCAGGGCATGAAGCCCGCGTGGGCCTCGGCGCCGACGACGAGGATCGTCTTCGCGTTGCCGCCGCGGATGAGGCCGTCCACGAGCTGAAGCGAGAAGATCATCGCCGCGCACTGCTGGCGGATGTCGAGCGCAGGGACGCCGGGGATGCCGAGCTTCGCCCCGAGGACGGCGCCGGAACCCGGAAAGATGTAATCCGGCGTCATCGTGGAAAAAAGGATGTAGTCGATGTCGCTCGGCGCGATGCCGGCGGCCTCGATGGCGCGCTTGCTGGCCTCGAACGCGAAGTCGGAGGCGGCCTGACCTTCCCCCGCGAAGTGACGCTGGCGGATCCCGGAGCGCTGGAAGATCCAGTCGTCCGACGTGTCCATCACCCTGGAGAGGCGTTCGTTCGGCACCGGCTCGCCGGGAACGAAATGGCCGGTACCGATAAGCTCGAAACCCATGACAAGAGAGCGTTTTAGCCAAGCCCATCCAGGCTAGGGTCATGATTTCGTCAGAGTCCGGAAATAAAGGACCACGCCGCGCTCGACGCCTGGTCCCAGAGGGCGTGGCCGAGGCCGTCCACCGCGCAAAACACGACGCGCTTGTCGCTCGGGCAGCCGTTCCGCGACTGGCAGGGTGAGGGCGAGGTGGCTGAGTATCCCGAGCCGCACCCGTTCACCGTCGCCCAGTAGCTCGCGTCGTGCTCGCCCGAGGGGAAGGGGACGGCGGTGTCCGCGGTCCCGTGGATGACCATGGCCGCCACGCCTGAGCTCTGGCCGTTGCAGCGGACGAAGTCGCCGCCCCACGAGCCATGCGAGGCGTTGGGCTCGTCGGGCGTGCCCCCGGAGTGAGAGACGATCCCGCGAAAGAGGCCAGGCTTCCGGCACGCCATCTGGTTGGCCATGAACGCGCCCGACGAGAGGCCCACCGCGAACGCGTCGCCGATGTGGAAGCGGCCGCGGAGCGCGTCGACGAGCTGCACGAGGTACGCGACGTCGGCGTCCTCGTCGACCGGCGTGTAGAGGTCCCAGCTGTTCCCGGTGCCCGTCGGATACGCGACGATCGCGTCCTGACCGGACGCACTCTCGAAGGGAAGGAGCGCGCGCATGCCCGCGCCGTCGACGCCGTCGCCATGGAGGACCAGCGTGAGCGGATACGTCCTCGTCGCGTCGTACGAGGCGGGGACGACGAGGACGTACGCCCGAGCCTTGCCCCACACGGTGAGGGTCTCGTTCGTGACCTCGAACGGGGGTGGTGGAGGAGGCGGTGGCGGAGGCGGCGCGGCGTCGACGGGCGGCGCCGACGCGTCGGGCGGCTCGCCGGGAGGATCGACGTGCACCGCGCCGCTGGCGGAGGACGAGGTCGCCGCGGACGGGCCGCCCTCCTGCGCCGCCGGCGCGGCAGCGTCGCTCGCGGCCTGGTTGGGGGACGACGTGGTGGTCGTCGCGACCGGCGGCGAGCCGTCATCGACGCCTCGTGCACACGCGATCGCAGCGAAACCGAGGAAGAGCCAGCCGAGACGCACGCGCGCCAGGGAAGCATCGCGCGCGCCAGGCTCGTTCGACGCGAGTTCTTCGCGGTGGATCAGGCTCCGGCGAGGCTTCACGCCACGGTTGAGGCGAGTCCGCGTAAGCTTCCGTCATGCAATGTCCGCGGTGCGTGGGCGCTGGGGGAGGGGGCGAGTCGGCGTACCGCGGAGGGTTCGTCCACGGCAGCGTCGTGCATCTCGTGGAGGAGAAGCATCGGGCGGGCGTCACCATCCAGCGGTGTCCCTCGTGCCGCGGCGCGTTCGTCGAATACGAGGACCTGAAGACGATCGAGAACCGCGCCGAGCGCGGCAGCGCCGCCTCCGGCGCCCGACAGCGAGCGTGGGATCCGCCGACGGAGGCGATCGCCTGCCCCTCGTGTCAGAGCGAGACGACGCGGCGCGAATGGAGCATCGGGACGCTGCTCTTCGTCGACGTCTGCATCGAGTGCCGCGGCGTCTGGCTCGACGGCGGCGAGCTCGAGGCGATCGGCGGCGCGCGACGGTGACTACTTCTCCTCGATCGTGACCTTCGTGATGAGGTCGCCCACGACGATCTGGCGCGCGACCTCCTTGCCCGCCGTGACCTGTCCAAACACCGTGTAGTCTGCATCGAGCGACGGCTGCGGGCCGAGCGTGATGTAGAACTGGCTCCCCGCGGAGTTGGGCGCCGAGGTCTTCGCCATCGCGAGCGCGCCGTCGCCGTGGACGAGATTGCTCTTCTCGTCGGGGATCGTGTACCCGGGGCCGCCTTCGCCGTTGCCGTCCGGATCGCCGCCCTGGATCACGAAGCCCGGCTCCACGCGATGGAACTTGAGGCCGTCGTAGAAGCCGCTTCGCGCCAGGAACACGAAGTTGTTCACGGTGATGGGCGCCGCGGCGGCGTCGAGCGAGAGCGTCATCGTGCCCTTCGCCGTCACCATCGTCGCCGTGTAGTGCTTCGCGCGGTCGATCGTCATCGCAGGCGCGGAGTCGAAGTGACGCGGATCCTTGGTCGATGACTTGCAGCTCGCGAGCGTCGCGAGCGCGACGGCGATGGCAAGCGCACCCCGCGCGACGGGCGGGCGGCTTCGCCGCACGGTCGGCACACCTGGGAAAGACTTCATGGCGGACGAAGGTATCATCGGCCGGTGCCGTATCGCTCCGCTCATGTCGACCGCGAGAGACGCGTCGCCGAGCCCGGCATCGTGGCGGACATGGTCCGGCAGTTCGCGGACAAACACGCGTTTCTCCGCGAGCTCGTGCAGAACGGCATCGACGCCGGCGCCACGAAGATCGACGTCACCTTCGATCGTGACGACCGCGGCGTCGTTCGCACCAGCGTGACCGACGACGGCGCGGGGATGAGCCGTGCCGTCATCGAAGGCCCGCTCCTGACGCTGTTCTCGTCCTCGAAGGAAGAGGACCGATCCAAGATCGGCAAGTACGGCATCGGCTTCGTCTCCGTCTTCGCGCTCGAGCCCGACGTCGTGGAGGTGCGTACCAAGAGCGGCACGGAGGGCTGGCTGCTCAGCCTCTTCGGCGATCACTCGTGGGAGCTGGCGGAGGACAAGACCTCGCCGCCGCGCGGGACCACCGTGAGCCTCGTGCAGGCGATGACGGCGGAGGCCTTCACCGCCCACGTCGCCGCCGGCGTCGCGGCGCTCGAGAAGTGGTGCCGGCATGCGCGCGTGCCGGTCGAGGTCCTCGTGCTCGACGCCGGCGATCCCGGCGCCACGAAGAAGCACGCCATCCAGCAGGCGTTCACCGCGCCCGGCCTCGTCTCCGTGATCTGGAGCGAAGGCGAGGAGCGCGTCGTCATCTCCGCCGGCGAGGCGCCGGGCCAGCCATCGGCGTTCCTCGGCTACTACAACCGCGGGCTCACGCTCTTCGAGACACCGTCCCCCGGCGACGCTTTCGACGGCGTCCGCGCCAAGATCGACTCACCGAAGCTCTCGCACACGCTGAGCCGCGACGGCGTGGTCCGCGATCGCGAGCACCAGCGCCTCCTGTCGATCGCCACCGACCTCGTCACCGGCCGCCTCTGGCCGCAGCTCGTCAAGGCGCTGACGCACGCCGCGCTCGACGCGGACCCGGCGCTCTACCTCGGGCTCCTTCAGGCCACGAGCGCCGCTGCGTTCGCGTCCGAGCGCTCCGGCGAGCAGATCCCGGCGCCGCTCGTCGATCCCATCCACGGACAGCGCACCATGCCGTTCACCGCGGTGGTGAAGCTCTCCCGCGGCGAGGTGCTCTTCGCCGCCGAGTCCACGCCCGTGACGAGGCTCCTCGCGGAGATGGGGACGCCGGTGGTGCGGTGGCTCGAGTGCATCCCGCACTTCCGGAGCCCGAAGGACGAGTGGGAGCTCTCCGAGGTCGACCGAGCGATCGCGTATTCGGCGCCCGCGACCGAGCGCCACGAGGGAGACGACAAGCTCCTCTCCACGCTCCTCGCGCTGCTCCAGAAGGTCGACCGCGCCGCGTCGGCGGTGCAGCTCGCCCGCTTCGCAGGCGCCGCGAGCAACGCCGCGTACCGCGTGACCACCAGGCGGGAGGCCGCGATCCGCGCGGAGCACGCCGCGAAGAACCCGTGGGCCAGCTCCGCGATCGTGAACCTCAACGTCGAGGACGCGGGCGTCCGTCTCGCGCGCCGCCGCGCTCGCACCGAGCCCGTCGTGGCCGCGCATTTGCTCCTCCGCGCCCTGCTCGTCGCGGAGGGGCCGCTCCCGCCCAAGCTCGTCGATCGCCTGCTCGAGGCCGCGCTTGAGTAACGGCGGCGTGATCGCACGCGGGCGCATCAAGGTCGACGCAAGGAAGGCGCTCGACAAGCTTCGCGATCACATGCTCGTCGATCCGCACCTGTGGGCCTGCGAGATCGCCCGCGTCGCGGTCGCGCTCGGCGCGACGAGGCTCGACGTCGACTGGGACGCCGACGATATCGTCTTCGACTTCGACGGCCGCGTGCTCGCGCCCGACCAGATCGCGCACGCTCGCGATCACGTCCTCACGCCGCTCGACGGCGCCGACGGCGACGCGCTCCGTGCGCTCGGCATCGGCATCGGGGCCGCGCTATCGCTCGAGCCCGCGTACATCGACGTGCTCTCCGCGGGGTATCGCGTGCGCTTCGAGCGAAGGTACGTGGAGGACGCCACCGCCGCGCCCACGCCCGTCGCGGCGACCACCGCGCCCGGCGTCACGCGCGTGCACTTCAAGCGAAAGCTCGGCTTCGGCCTCTTTGCGCGCCTCTCCGAGGATCCCGAGGAGATCCCGCCCTCCGCGACGACTCGACGCGCCGGCTTGTACGCTCCGCCTCCGCGGCTCCTCATCGCGCGCCGGGAGGCGCCCGTCCTGGTGGTCGACCTCGACGTGCCGGGCACCACGCGCGCGCATCTCGAGGTGCTGCGTCGGCCGACCGAGCCGCGCGCCCATTTCTTCCACTATGGCGTCCGCATCGCTTCCTCCTCCGTGCGCGGGCTGTGGGGCATGGCCACGCGGCCGGAGGCGAAGCTGCCGGTCCGGATCGTCGTCGACGCGACGGATCTGCCGACCAACGCCTCGCGCTCGCAGGTGCGGAGCGACGCGGAGCTGATCAAGCGCGCGTTCGAGCGGATCGAGCCGGCGTTCGCGGTGGCGGTCCGCGCGCTTCGCGGCGAGGCGATCAAGCAGGCCGCCACGCTCGGGCACACCGTCACCGCCCACGCCGAGCCGGCCGTCCTCACCGACGTCCTCGGCGCGATCGCGGCCGAGGCGGCCATCGCGCTCCGCGCGAACCATCCGCTCGAGCCCGAAGGCCGGCGCCTGCTCGAAGACGAGGTCGCCTTCGACGCCCTCGGCCGGCGCATCTCGCTCGGCTCGCTCCGCGGCGGCACGCAGGCTCACCCGCTCCGCGTCTACGATGGCACGACCGCGCTCGCCGAGGAGCTCGCGCCGTGGCTGAGCGGCACGGTGTGGAAGCGAGGCCTCTCCGCGGAGCGCGCGATCGAGGGGCTCTTCCAGGCCTCCGTGAAGGAGCTCGTCGAGCCGGCGCTCGTGGCGATGCAGCGACGCGCGCGCGCGCTCGGGCATCCGGCGTCGGCGCCGGTCACCGCCGCCACCAGCGCCGATTGGAAGGAGCGCTTCGAGGTCACGAAGGGCCCGTTCACCGGGCTCCACGGGGAGGTCGCCTTCCAGAGCGGGCCGGACCGCCTCGCGACGGTGCGCGTGTTCGTCGACGAGCGTCTCCTCGAGACGATCTCGGTCCCGGGGGCGCGCCTTCCCGTCGAGATCGCGCTCGCCTGGCCGGGGCGGCTCGTCGCGACGTTCGCCTACGACGCGGTCGAGCGAAACGAGGACCTCACGCGCGCGCTCCACTACGCGCTGCGCGTCGCGGCGATGGGCGTCGGGCGCCATCCGACGGACCCGGGGCTCGTTCGACTCGCGAGTCAGGCCTGGGCGGACGCGACCCGTGCGCTCGTCGACGGCCCCATCGACCCGGCGGCGCTCGGCCCGCTCGCTACCATCCCCGCGTGGCGCACGACCGACGATCGCCTCGTCACGTTCGCCCACATTTACGGGTACGCCAAGCGCACCGGCGCCGTCTGCTACGCGCAGACCAGGAAGGCGGCTCCGGACGGACGCGTCGTCCTCGATCCGCGCGACGTGCCGCCGCTCCGCAGCCTGCTCGACGCGAGCACGGAGCTCGTCGCCTACGATCGCGCGCTCACCGCCGACCCGGACGCCTCCGAGCCGATCCCTTCGCTCGCGGTGATGGTGCATCGATCGGGGCTCGAGGGCTTCGTCGCGCCGAGCGCGGAGAAGCGGAGCCGTCTTCGTGTGTATCATGCAGGCATTTGCCTGCGCCGCGAGACCTGGTCCGCGCGCAACGGTCCGGTCGACGTCGTGCTCGTCGACCCGGGCGCCGTGCCGAAGCCGGACGGCACCGGGCTCCGGTACTCGTCGCCGCTCCCGGGCCTCGACGCGGAGGAAGACGCGCTCGTCGAGGTGGTGGTGCAAGCGTGCGAGAGCGACGCCGTGGATCTCTCCGCCGTCGAGGACTACCTCGAGGTCTCGCGCGCCATCATCGCCGACCGCAAGAACGACAAGGCGCTCGTGAAGCGCATCGCCGCGCTGCCTCGGCGTCGCGAGCAGCGCCGGCTCGAGCGCCTGAAGGAAGCCGTCCTCGCGCGAGCCCCGATCGACGTCGACGCCCTCACCGGCGGCCGGCTCCGCGGGACGACCGTCGCGCCGAAGAAGGGCGCCGTCAGCGTCGTCCTCGCGCCCTGGGGACCGGCCACCGTCCTCTATCGAGGGCATCCGCTAGGCACCGAGACGATCGGTCGCCTCGACGTGCAGGCCTTCATCGACGTGGTCGCCGACGAGCTCGTCGAGGAGTGGTCCGCGCTCTCGGAGGCGGGGAGGAGCTGGGCAGAGGAGGCGATCCGGGACGCCGCGATCGATCTCGTCGACAAGCTCTCCGTCATGGACGGCTTCACCGACAACGAGGTCGCGCTTCGCCTGACGGCGTTCCTCGTGCCCGAGTCGCCGATGCGCCTCGGCCGGATCGTCGGCCAGACGCCCTGGCCCACGGTGCAGGGCGGCACCACCGCCATCGGCGACGCGGTACAGGTGAACACGGGTGTCCACCGGTACGGCCCGTGGCGCGGCAGCCGCGACGCCTCGCCGTACGACGCGCCCGCGATTCATCTGCCCATCACCAAGATCGGCGAGGCCCGGCGCAAGGTCCTCGCCGCGGCCGGGGTCATGCTCGTCGACGTGACGGAGCCGACGACGCGCCTCCAGGCGCTCCGCGCGAAGACCGACGGCGGCGCGGCCCCCACCCTCGAGGGGCAGCCGGTGCATCCGCTCCTTCGCCGCTCGCTCGCCCAGCTCGGCGCGACCCTCATCGAGGGCGAGCTCGAGCTGATCGACGGCGGCGCGTGCGACATCGGTCGCGTTCGCCCGGGCGGTGTCCGCGAGCTCTTGCCGGTCGAGACGGGCTGCCCGGTGCGCGTGATCTTCCGCGCCGACACCGAGGACACGTCGACGGCGGCCCGCGAGATCATCGACGCGACGAGGCAGCTCCTGCGCGACCTCGTCTCGCACCTCGAGACGCTCCCGGCTTTCGTCAGGCGCCGCGTGCGCGCGCTCGTGCTCGCGGGGGTGGCCCGGACCGGCAAGATGCAGGACGAGGACCGGAACCTCCCGCTCTTCGAGGCCACGAGCGGTCGATTCTACCGGCTCTCGTTCCTGCAGGGGTACGCGAGCTACACGACGGATCCACCGCCGTACCCGCCGGTCGACGACATCGTGCTCGTCCTCGAGCCTTCCGAGGCGACCGCGCTCTCGAAGGTCTTCCAGCTCCGCGACGATACGCAGGCCCTTCGCGCGCGCGCCCGTGGCCTCGCCGCCCGCGCCGCGCCGCCGCTCACGGAGATCCGCGTCAAGGAACGTGAACAATGCATGTTCTTCATCGACGTGAACGAGGAAGGCATCACGGGCGAGATCGGCATCCTCAAGCCGAGCCACGTCGCGTCGCGCCGCATCGACGTCTACACCACGATGCGCCCGCTCACCTTCATGCCCGATCCGGAGGGCTGGCCCATCATCGCGGCGCTGAACGACGACAGCCTCGCCGTCGACGACGGCTTCTCGATGCTCCTCGATCCGAAGAAGGACACCACGCGCTTCCACCAGCTCCTCCGTCGCATCCTCGGCGCGAGCCTCGCGCGGCTGCTCGCGGCACCGGCGGACACGCTCGGCGTGGTTCGCCTGCCGGTGCCGCTCCTGCTCCGCTCGGTCCGCAGCAAGCGCGTGGCGGCGGCGATGGGCGTCTTCTGGCTCCCGAAGGAGTGGCCGGAGCGGCCGTCGATCCACGTCGAGGGCATCGGCATCGTCGATCCGGATCGGGTCCCGCTGCTCGAGGCGGGCGCGTCGTCGTCGCGCGTCGTCCCCGTCTGCGGCAAGCTCTGGGTCACGGCCGAGGCCGGTGACATCGCGCGCGCGGTGGAGGACGTCATGGCCTGGGTGAGCGTCCGTCTCCCGACCCACGTGCGCGCTCACGACAATCCGCCGCGATACGTCTGGGACCTCGCGCTCCTCCGCGTCCTCGAGGATCCGGAGCTGGATCCGATCGAAGAGCTCGCGACGGATCGCCCGTCGCCCGAGCTGATGCACGTCGCCGCCCGGCGCGCCCCGCACCTCATCGACCGGCAGACGGGCGACGCCCCGACCGCGCCCACGTACGTGCAACATGCAGAGGATCTCGCGGGGAGCGGTGGCGCGGCGGAGGTCGCGGCGGCCGCGAGGCCCTCGCTCCCGGCGAGCGAGGGCTTCCTCGCCGGCCTCGTCCGTCGCGTGACGGAGCTCGTGACCGGCGGCCCCCAGGTCCTCGAGGAGACGCCGCTGACGGCTGCGCTCTCGGAGGCCATCGGCGCGCTCGCGCTCACGGGCCAGCCCGTCCTCTACGTGCAGGCCTCGAAGCGGGGCCGCCCGGTGACGTACGACAAGGACTCGCGGAGGCTGATCGTCAACGCGCGGCACCCCGTCGTGGCCGGGCTCGCGGAGCGGAGGAACGGCGTCCTCTACCTCGTCCTCGCCGCGCTCTCGGAGATCAACCGCGAGCTCGTCGAGGTGACCGACGCGGAGGAGGTCTCGAAGGTCCTCGAGATGCTCCGCGCGAACGAGGCGTGAAGCGGGGCGCTCAGGTGCGGCGCTTCTTCGAGATGCCGAGCACGGTCAGCGGCTCGTTGCTCCGGCGCATGACGAGGACGTCGCCCATCGTCACGTTGAAGACGAGGCGATGGCCGTCGAGGAAGACCTTCGCGTCGCGCATCTTGCTGCGGAGGATCAGCTCCTCGCCGTCGCGAATGAGGCCACGCGCCCAGCGGAACTGCCCGCCGGCCGGCTTGTAAGGCTCGCGGACGACGTACTGGATGTTCTCCGACTCGAGCTTGAGGACCTTGCCGCCCGCGCTCTTCTGCGCCGCGGTCGAGCCGGCAGCGGGGCCGATCCAGAGGCCGCTCGAGCGCTGGTCCTCCTTGCCTGCCGGCAGCTCGAGGATGTAGCGGGACGTCGCGGCGGGGGAGGCATGACAGAAGAGCGCCTCGTTGAGGACACGCGCCTGGAGCACCTTGCCGTTCAGCTCGACGCACATCCGCGAGAGCGTGGCGGAGGAGAGCTTGCCCGCGAACGCGCGCGCGAGCGTGGCCTTCGCCTCGCCCTTCACGCCGCCGCAGAAGAAGCCGATGGAGCTGGCGGGCGCGCTGTTGATGCCGAGGAGCGGCGTGTTCGCGCCGATCATGTGAGACGCGTCGAGGAGCGTTCCGTCGCCGCCGACGGTGATGACGAGGTCCGCCTTGCCCTTGATGAGCGAGTGGGGGCCGCCGCGATGAACCACCGTCGCGCCCAGCGCCTCGAGCGCCTCCTCGACCTCCGTGACGGTGCCTTCGTGGTCCTCGTGCGACTGCTTCATGCGGCCGACGGTCGGGTCCCGCTTCTTGAACAGGTTCGTGACCACGTCGTCGTGACCTTCGAGGACGAACTTGCGGTAGCTCGAGCGCTTGACGATGAGCGCGACGCGCTTCCTGGGGAGGCGGCTCGCGCTCACGGGGAGAGCTCCTCGACGAGGCGCCGGAGGGCGAGCTCGGTCTTCTCGTCGCGAATGTGCCCGCGCCGGCAGGCGTCGATCGCGTCGGCGAGGGGCACCTTCACGATGACCGCGCCTTCCTCGAGCGGCGAGCCGTCTCCGCCGGGTGCCTTCTGCTGCGCCGGATCGACCCGGACGTGGAAAAAGTGATGAATTTCCGCGACGAAGCCAGGCGCGGGATAGGCCCAGGCGCCCAGGGGCAGGAGGTCCTCTTCCTCCACCGCGAACCCCAGCTCCTCCTCGAGCTCGCGCGCGGCGGCGGCCCGTGGCGCCTCCCCCGGCTCGATGAGCCCGGCCGGCAGCTCCCACACGACGCACGCGGCGGTGGACTTCGCGTCCGCCCGCAGCCCGATGGGCGGCCGCACGGCGGTGCGGAGATAGACCTCTATCCCTGCTTGTCCCACGGTGTGAGCAACCATGACCGACGCGTCGAGGGCGCGACGGTCGACCACGTCGTAACGGAAGGGCTCACTCCGCTTTTCTCTCGTGACGACGGTGAGATCGTAGCGCCGGAGCGTTAGAAAGCCTGGCGGCTCCGCGTCGGTCACACTCACGACCTCGAGGTCGACATGTGGAAGTTCGGGCAAAGAAGCGGGAAGAGGCGGCACGCGGGCCGCATTCTATCGAGGATCGAAGAGCGGCGAGGGCCGCGTTTGCGTGAGTTTGCCTGCTACGCTGTAAGGACGCGCGATGACTATCGTTGTCGCCGGTGCGACGATGACCAAATCGACCTACACTTGGATCGCTCGCCGTCCCCGTCGGGGTTTCATTCTCAGGCAAATGAGCACCCAGGGAGGAACTTCGTGAGGGGTCGAACGTCGGAAAGCTTCGGATGGTGAATCTGTCTTCGATCCAGGTCCCGGCTCAGCGAGCCGAGCACCGACTCCGTCTCCGGCGGGCCATCCTCTGGGCGGCAAAAGCGCTGGCCGGCGGCCTCGTCGCCATCGCCGTCTTCCTGGTCCTCCGGAAGACCGGGCTCATCTCCGAGAAGTTCTGCCGCGCGGGCGTCGCCCTCGCGATGCTCCAGGTCTTCGCCGCCGCTGGCATCGCGTATGCCCGGCAATTGCCGCGCCGCGCCGGCGCGGTCGCCCTCGACCGCTTCCATAACCTGGCCGACCGCCTCTCGAGCGCGCTTTCGTTCAGCGAGCTCAAGGCCGACGAACGCACGCCCTTCATGGAAGCGGCGATCGACGACGCGCTCGAGCACGCGAAGGCGGTCGATCCGAAGAAGGCCGTCCCGATGGAGCGGCCGCGCGAGTGGCCCTTCCTCCTCGCGATGGCAGCGGCGTGCGTCGTCATCGGCATCTTCGAGGTGCGGAAGCACCAGCCCGTCGCCACCGCGAAGACGATCGACGCGGTCGACGTCACGCAGGACGACCTCGACGGCATGCGCGAGTTCTTGAAGGAGATGGACCAGCGTCTCCAGACGGACGAGGCCAAGGCCGCGACGCAGGAGTTCAACCAGCTCATCGAGGACCTCGCCAACAAGCGCCTCGATCGCACGGAGGCCTTCCGTCGCATGCAGCAGCTCGAGGACAAGCTGCTCCAGGGCAACGAGGCGGACAAGAAGGCCCTCGAGGACGCGCTCAAGAAGATGGGCGACGAGCTGAAGAAGAGCGAGCTCTCGAAGCCGACGGGCGAGGCGCTCTCGGACAAGAACCTCACCGACGCCGAGAAGGCCCTCAAGGATCTCGCGAAGTCGCTTCGCGAGGCGAAGGACAAGGGCGGTGTCAGCAAGGAGCAGCTCGACAAGCTCCGCGACGCGCTGAAGAAGGCGAGCGAGGAGTCGGCGAAGCGCAACGAGGCGCTCGAGAAGAAGCGCGACGAGCTCCAGAAAGAGACCGACCTCCTGAAGAAGAAGAACCAGGAGAAGGACGGCGGCGCGAACGACGAAGAGAAGAGCCTCCTCCAGAAGAAGGAGCGCGAGCTCGAGCGCCTCGATCGCGAGAAGGAGCAGAACGAGAAGACGCAGCGCGAGCTCGATCGTCTCGACCGCGAGCTGCAGAAGGCGGCCGAGGACCTGATGAAGGACCTCGGGCTCTCCGCGAACGATCTCGACCAGGCGGCGGAAGACATCAACCGCATGGGCAAGCAGGAGATGACGCAGGAGGAGAAGGAGCAACTCCGGCAGAAGCTCCAGGAGCTCCGCGAGATGATGCGCCAGCAAGCGCAGGGCGGGCAGGGCCAGATGCAGCGCCTCCGCGTGTTCCAGCAGCGCGCGCAGGGCGGCGGGCAGCAGGGCCAGGGCCAGGGCGGGCAGCAGGGCCAGGGCCAGCAGCAGCCAGGGCAGGGCGGCCAGCAAGGGCAAGGCGGTCAGCAGGGGCAGGGCGGCCAGCAGGGGCAAGGCGGGCAGCAGGGTCAGGGCGGCCAGCAAGGGCAAGGCGGTCAGCAGGGGCAGGGCGGCCAGCAGGGTCAAGGCCAAGGTCAGGGCCAGGGCGGTCAGGGCGGCGAGACGTGGATCCTCGGCCCGAACGGCGAGAAGCTCCTGATGCTCTCGAAGGGCTCGGGCTCTGGAAGCGGTCAGGGCCAGGGCCAGGGCGGCCAGGGTCAGGGGCAGGGCCAGGGTCCCGGCTGGGGCACGGGCCATGACGAGAACGTGCAAGGCAAGACCGGCACGAACCCCAAGATGGGGACGCAGGACAGCCAGATTCAGGGCAACGACACCGGCCAGGGCGGCTCGCGCAGTGAGGTCATCCTCGGCGCGGCGGAGCGCGGCTTCGCCAACAAGGGCTACACGAAGGTGTATCGCGAGTACCACACGGTCGCGGAGGAGAGCCTCAACAAGGACGAGATCCCCGGCGGTTACCGCTTCTACGTGCGCCGCTATTTCGATTTGATTCGCCCGCGCGACGGCTCGGGCGGCGGAAGTCCCACTCCGCCGGACCAAAAACCCAACCCTTGAGATCCGAGCGACGTGCGTGCGGCGGTGCCGCACGCAGCGGTCGCGAGCCAAACCTGAAAGAGAAACCATGTCCGAAGTTGACGCGAGCGCGGTGCGCGCCGAGGTCGATCAGTTCCGTACGTCGATCGCGACTCTGAAGACCGAGATCAGCAAGACGATCGTCGGCAACGAGCCGGTCGTGGAGGGCGTCCTCATGTGCCTCCTCGCCGGCGGTCACGCCCTGCTCGAAGGCGTCCCGGGTCTCGGCAAGACGATGCTCGTCCGCACGCTCGCGGAGGCCCTCTCGCTCACGTTCTCGCGCGTGCAGTTCACGCCGGACCTCATGCCCGCGGACATCCTCGGCACGACCGTCATCGACGAGACGGTCGCCGGCGGCAAGCAGTTCGAGTTCCGCAAGGGCCCGATCTTCGCGAACATCGTGCTCGCGGACGAGATCAACCGCGCCACGCCGAAGACGCAGTCCGCGCTCCTCGAGGCGATGCAGGAGCACCGCGTCACCGTCGGCCGGCGCACGCACACGCTCGACGAGCCGTTCGTCGTCCTCGCGACGCAGAACCCGCTCGAGTCGGAGGGCACGTATCCGCTCCCCGAAGCGCAGCTCGACCGCTTCTTCATGAAGCTCCACGTGCCGTTCCCGAACCGCGAGGAGCTCCACGCCATCCTCGACCTCACGACCGGCGAGGCGCGCGCCGCGCGCACGTCCGTCGTCTCCCGCGACGACATCCTCAAGATGCAGTCGCTCGTGCGCCGGGTCCCGGTCGCGCGACACGTGCAGGACTACGCCATCCGCGTCGTGCAGGCGACGCACCCGGACGGCCCCGACGCGCCGGACGCGTGCAAGCGCTTCGTTCGCTTCGGCGCCTCCCCGCGCGGCGCGCAGGCGGTGCTGCTCGCGGCGAAGATCCGCTCCCTCTTCGAGGGCCGCTTCTCCGCCAGCATCGACGACGTGCGCGCGGTCGCGCTCCCCGCGCTCCGTCATCGCACGCTCCTCAACTTCGAAGGCGAAGCGGAGGGCGTGAAGACGGATCAGGTCATCGAGGCGATCATCAAGGCGATCCCCGAGACGAAGACCGGCAGCGCGCAGGCTCAAAAGACGAACTGACAGCCGTGGGCTTCCTCGACACAGTCCTGGGGCGCACCCCGAAGGCCGAAAAAAAGGCCTCCGACGACGACCTCTTCGACGACGACTTCCAGCGGAAGCTCGACTACCTCGCGCTGGTCTCGAAGCGCGTGTTCGCCGGCCGCATGCGCGCCGAGCGGCGCACGAAGAAGAGCGGCTCCGGCGTCGAGTTCGCCGACCACCGCGACTACCAGCCCGGCGACGACTTCCGTTACCTCGACTGGAACGTCTACCAGCGCTTCGATCGCCTCCTCCTCCGCCTCTACGAAGAGGAAGAGGACTTGGCCATCTACTTCATCGTGGACGCCTCCGCCTCGATGGGCTTCGGCGACGCGAAGAAGCTCCGTTACGCCAAGCGCGTGGCGGCGGCGCTCGCGTACGTCGGCCTCGCGAACCTCGATCGCGTGAGCATCGTCGCGACCAACGATCAGGTCGAGGGCCGCATGCCCGCCACGCGCGGCAAGGCCCGCATCTTCAAGGTGTTCCGCTTCCTCACGTCGCTCCAGCCCACGGGCCAGACGAACCTCGAGGACGCGCTGAAGACGTTCGTCGCGCAGAACAAGCGAAAGGGCCTCGTCGTCCTCGCGAGCGACCTCTACGACCCGCACGGCTTCGAGCGCGGCATCAACGTGCTTCGCTACAACAAATTCGACCCGTTCGTCGTTCACATCGTCGACGAGCACGAGGCGAAGCCGAAGCTGGCGGGCGACGTGCTCCTCTACGACTGCGAGACGGGCGACGAGCGCGAGGTCACGGTCACGGCGAAGGTCCTCGAGAAGTTCGAGGGCGTGTATCGCCAGTACCTCGACGACATCGAGCGCTTCTGCACCTCGAAGCAAGTGCCGTACATCCGCGCGGACGTGCAGCAGCCGTTCGACGAGCTCATCCTGCGCGTCTTCCGCCGTGGAGGCTTCCTGAGATGAGCGGAGCACGTCGAGCGGTCGCGGTCCGCCGGAAGGCGGTCGCGACATGATCCTGGCCGGCCTGCCGCTCGCGACCATCGCCGCCATCTTCGGGGCGGCGGCGGCCTTCGCGACCGCGCTCTACATCCTCAAGCTTCGCCGCCGCACGGTCGCGGTGCCGTTCTCGAAGCTGTGGGAGAAGATCCTGCGCGACAAGGAGGCGACGAGCCTCTTCTCGCGCCTCAAGCGGCTCCTGTCGCTCCTCGTGCAGCTCGCGCTCCTCGCGCTCCTCGCGTTCGCCCTCGGCGATCCGCGCGCCGCCGCCACGCTCATCAAGGGCCGCAACCTCGTCGTCATCGTCGACGCCTCCGCCTCGATGCAGGCCACCGACGTCGCGCCCGCGAAGAACCGCCTCGAAGCGGCCAAGGACGAGGTGAAGAAGATCATCCGCGGCCTCGGCGGCTCGGATCGCATGCTCATCGCGCAGATGGACGCCGCGGTGACACCGCTCGGCCCGACGTCGAGCGACACCTCGGAGCTCGAGCGCGCGCTCGACTCGATCAAGCCGACCGACGCGCGCGCCGACTTTCCGCGCGCGCTCCGCTTCGCCACGGACTCGCTCCGCGGCGTGGAGAACGCGGAGATCGTCGTCGTCTCGGACGGCCGCCTCGGCGAGGCGGTCGACTCCGCGGGCAAGGTGCACCTCGGCGACGACGTCAAGCTCTCGTACCTCCCCATCGGCCGTGGCGTGCGCAACGTGGGCATCACCGCGTTCTCGGTGCGCCGCTACCCGCTCGACAAGGCGCGGTACGAGGTCATGCTCGAGGTCACCAACACCGGACCGGAGACGGAGGACGTGGAGCTCTCGCTCTTCGCCGATCCGGAGCGCAACGGCCCGACCGACAAGGGCACGCTCGTGGACCTCACGAAGCTGCGACTGAAGCCGAGCGAGCGCCTGCCGCGCTTCTATCCGAACCTCTCGGGCGCGAGCCGCGCGCTGAAGGCGACGCTGTCGCCGCTCGAGAACAGCAAGGACGAGCTGCCCGCGGACGACAAGGCCTACGCCCTCCTGCCGGAGCGGCGGCGCGCGAAGGTGCTCGTCGTCACGCCGGGCAACACCTACCTCGAGGCGGCGCTCCTCCTCGACGAGTACCTCGACGTGAAGATGGTCAGCCCGCTCGAGTATGCGACGAAGATCGCGCCCTCGAACGAGAAGAACGACGTCGTCATCTTCGACACCGTCACTCCCGTCGATCCCCCGCGCTCGCACGCGATCTACCTCGATCCGCGCGGCACCACCGCCCCGGTGAAGGTCGAGGCGGAGCTGAAGAGCCCGGGCTTCGACAAGATCGAGCGCAAGCACCCGATCGTGCGCTGGACCGCGCTCGACGACGTGAACATCTCGCGCGGCCACAAGCTCGTGCCGCAGCCGGGCGACAAGGTCGTCGGCTCCTCCAACGGCACGGACGCGATCCTCGTCACCGGGCAGCGTGGCCCGTACAAGTTCGTGGCCGTCGGCTTCGACCCGCGCGACACCGATCTCCCGCTCCGCGTCGCGTGGCCGCTCCTCCTCCTCAACAGCATCAACTTCTTCACCGACGAGGACGCCCAGTACATCTCGAGCTTCCGCACGGGCGACGTCTGGCGCGTCCCGGTCGTGACCCAGAGCGGCCAGGCGAAGCTCAAGGTGCCGAACACGAACGAGCTCGTGGTGCCCGTGCACGAGGGCCGCGCCGTGTACCTCGGCCAGCACGCGGGATTCTACGAGCTGACCGGCGGCGACGGCACCGAGGCGCCCGACGCGCCGAACACGAAGGCGGCCTTTGCCGCGAACCTCCTCGACTCCGACGAGAGCGCGATCGAGCCCGCCAAGGAGCTCGTGGTCGACGGGAAGAAGGCGGGCAGTCTGTCCGGCTTCCAGATCGGCGTCCGTCGCGAGATCTGGATCTACCTGTTGCTCGCCGCCATCCTCCTGACGGCCATCGAGTGGATCACGTACCACCGAAGGATCACGGTCTGATGAATCGCCGAACTCTGTCCATCCTCGGCATTCTCCTCGCCGTCGTCGCGGTGGGGCTCTACATCGCGAACCGCGTGACCCACGGCTACGTGTGGGCCTTCGTCAACACGCGTGGCGACCTCATGCTCACCGGCGGCATCGCCGCGGGCTGCGCCTTCGTCGCGATCAAGGCCGCCGCCGACGCCCTCGGGCAGTGGCGGGCCAAGACGCCCGTCGACCGGTCGAAGCTCGGCTTCGCCGTGTTCGGCTCGCTCCTCGGGATCGCCGGCGTCTACATCTACTGGCGCGAGGTCTTGAGCTCGGCCAAGGCGACGATCGCCTTTGCACGGCAGGGCACGGACTACGAGCTCCTCTCGCCGAAGATGCTCGGCCTCGCGCTCCTCTGTCCGTTCTTCTTCTGGATGATCGGGCGGAGCCTCGCGGATCTGCCGCTCCCGCAGCGCATCCTCTCCGTCGGGCTCCGCATGGCGTTCGTGGCCTTGCTCGCGCTCGGCCTCTCGCGCCTCGCCCGCACCGCCACCACGCAGAAGGTGGCCACCGTCTACCTCGTCGACGTCTCCGAGTCGGTGCCGGACCTCGCCGTCGAGGACGCGCGCACCGAGATCACGAAGGCGATCAAGGAGAAGCCGAAGGACGCCCTCGTGCGCGTCATCACGTTCGCGAAGCGGCCGCGCGTCGTCGCGCTCGCGGAGGACGCGACGGAGTGCCCGAAGCTCGAGCGCCACGACTTCGCGCCGACGGACGAGAAGGGCAACCCCAACAAGAACCGCAGCGGCCTCGGCGCCGCGACCGACATAGCGAGCGCCCTCCAGCTCGCGTATGGCCAGTTCCCCGCGGGCTACCTCCGCCGCGCGGTCGTCTTCACGGACGGCGTGCAGACGGACGGCGACATGCTCGCGGAGGCCAACCGCGCCCGTGAGTTCGGCGTGAAGATCTTCACCGTCCCGTATCACCGCCCGGTGCCGGGCGAGGTCGCGCTCCGCGATCTGCGCCTGCCGGACAAGGTTCGCGTGGGCGAGCCGTTCAACCTCCACGCGAACATCTTCTCGTCGCGCCCGCAGAAGGTGAAGGCGACGCTGAAGCAAGGCGAGGCGATCAACGGCCTCGATGGCATTCGCGAGATCGATCTGAAGCCGGGTGACAACGACGTGACCTTCAAGTCGGTCGTGCGCGTGGCGGGCGAGGTGACCTACGCCCTCGACCTCGACGGCATCCCAGAGGACCGCTTCAAGGAGAACAACCGGTTCGCGGTCTCGGTCGCGGTGCCCGGCCGGCCCGCCGTCCTCTACGCGGAGGGCAACCCGGCGCGCGCCTCGTACCTCTCCGCCGCCCTCTCCGCGCAGGAGTTCGACGTCGACGTTCGCTCGCCTCGCGAGATCCCGTCGTCCATCCGCGAGCTCGAGCGCTACGACTTCGTCATCCTCTCGGACGCGCCCGCGGAGGCGGTGTCGCTCACGCAGCAAGACGCGATCGAGAGCTACGTCCGCGATCTCGGCGGCGGCTTCCTCTTCGCGGGCGGCGAGGCGGGCTTCGGGCTCGGCGGCTGGTACCACACCACCATCGAGCGCATCTTGCCGGTCCGCATGGACTCGGAGAAGAAGCGCGACGAGCCGCAGGTGGCGATGGTCCTCGTGCTCGACCGCTCCGGCTCGATGAGCGGCCTCCCGATCGAGATGGCGAAGGCGGCCGCGAAGGCGACCGCGGACACGCTCTCCTCCGACGACCTCATCGAGATCATCGCGTTCGACAGCGCGCCGACGCGCGTCGTGCGCATGACACCGGCGAAGCACCGCGCGCGTATCCAGGGCGACATCGCGCGCATCCAGCCGGGCGGCGGCACGGAGATCTTCTCCGCGCTCGACGCGGCGTATCAGTCGCTCACGTCGACGCGCGCGCGTCGCAAGCACGTCATCCTCCTCACGGACGGTCAGGCGCCGACGGGCGGCATTCGCGACCTCGTACAGGCGATGGCGGCGGAGTCGATCACGGTCACCGCCGTCGGCCTCGGCGCGGGCATCGACGAAGGCATGATGCGCATGATCGCGGACTCCGGCGGCGGCCGCCTCTACAAGGTCATGGATCCGCAGCAGCTCCCGCGTGTCTTCACGCGCGAGACCGAGATGGTGAGCCGCAACAGCGCGGTCGAGGAGTATTTCCAGCCGAAGGTCGTATCCCCGGCAGATTTCCTCCGCGGCGTCGACATGTCCACGGCTCCTTACCTTCACGGCTACGTCGCGACGAAGATGAAGCCGCCGCCCGCGCAGGAGATCCTCCAGAGCGAGGTCGCGGAGCCGATCCTCGCGCGCTGGCACGTCGGCCTCGGCTGGTCGCTCGCGTGGACGAGCGACGTGAAGAACCTCTGGGCCGTCGAGTGGCTGCGCTGGCCGGGCTACGGCCAGTTCTGGGGTCAGCTCGTTCGCGAGCACATGCGCCAGAAGAAGCGCCAGCAGTACGACATGAACTGCTCCATCGACAACGCGACCGGCCACGTGAAGGCCTCGATCGACGCCATCGGCGGCGACGACCGATTTCAGAACGGCCTCGACGCGAAGCTCACCGTCACTGGTCCCCAGCCGAACGGCGAGACCAAGAAGATCACGATGCGCCAGACGGCGCCCGGCCGCTACGAGTCGGACTTCCCGCTCGAGCGCTTCGGATCCTTCCTCCTCCACGCTTCCCTCGAGAAGGGCGTCGACGACGGCAAGGGCGGGCAGAAGAGCGTTCAGGTGGCCGAGAGCTACGGCCACGTCACCAATCCGTACCCCCGCGAGTACCTCGCGCTGGCGCCTGATGTCGTCACCCTCTCTCGCGCGGCGCTCGTGACGGGTGGGCGGATGGATCCAACGGTGAAAGATGTTTTCGATCCGGCTGGAGAGAGCATCAAGTACCACCAGGACCTCTGGAGTCGGTTCATCGGCGCTGCGGTAGCCGTTTATCTCCTCGACCTTTTGATCCGACGCGTACGAATTTTCGATCGGAAGAAGACGGCGCGTCCGTCCATCCCTCGTCCCGCTCGCGCTTGATGGTGGTCGTCGGGCACGCATGACGAACGGCTTCCTTGCGCGCCCATTTCTTGCGAGCATGATGACGGAGAGGTTCGAGAGAGCATGACGTCCTGGTCGAAGGTTTTCGGTGTTCTCCTGACGGCAACGGTCGCAGTCCTCGGCGGCTGCTCGGAGCCTGCGAAGTCACCCGCGGACGCGAAGAGCGGCGGTGGCGAAGGCCACGCCGAGGTCGGCAAGCCCGCGCCGGAGCTCTCGATCCAGACCCTGAACGACAAGGGCAAGATCGACCTGTCGGGCATGCAGGGCAAGGTCGTGGTGGTCGACTTCTGGGCCACGTGGTGTGGCCCCTGCAAGCAGTCGTTCCCCAAGCTCGAGGCCATGTCCAAGAAGGTCTCGGACAAGGTCGTGATCGTCGGCGTCAGCGTCGACGACGAGAAGAAGGGCATCGTCGAGTTCGCCAAGGAGAACGGCGCGAGCTTCGCCATCGGCTGGGACGAAGGTCACTCCATCGCCAACCGGTGGAAGGTCGGCACGATGCCGACGACGTTCATCGTCGACGCGACGGGCAAGGTCCGTCACATCCACGACGGCTACCATGACGGCGAGACCGACGTGATGGAGAAGGAGCTGAACGCGCTCGTCTCCGAGGCGGGCTCGGGCGGCAGCGACAAGGCCAAGGGCGACGACAAGAGCGAGAAGACCGAAAAGACCGAGAAGACGGAGAAGACGGAGAAGACCGAAGAAAAGACCGAGAAGACGGAAGAGAAGACCGAGGAAAAGACCGAGGAGAAGCCGAAGGGCAAGCCCAAGAAGCCGAAGGGCAAGCCCAAGGGCGGCAAGCCGAAGAAGCCGGCCGCGTCCGCGAAGCAGCCGTAAGTCGGTCAGGAATATCGGCTCGAGCGCGCCGGTTTCGCGCTCATGCAGGATCTCGCGCGTCTGGCGTGGCCCGCGGCCTTCGTGGCCGTCGCCGCGATGGGCTTTGGCTTCGTCCGCACCGAGTCGCCCGCGCCGCTGGCGCACGAGATCACGGTCACGCCTCAGACGGGCCCGACGGTGGTGCGCTCGCTGAAAGAGCTCGCGCGGCTCGAGACGGCGCAGATCCGCGTCGAGAAGGTGATCGACCTCGAGGATCACCAGAAGCACTTCCACGGCCTCGTGGAGGCAGACGACTCGCTCCTCTTCGTCGCGGCGGGCGAGGTGGTGCTCGGCGTCGACCTCGGGAAGGCGGACGTCACGTTCGACGAGGCCACGAAGACGGCGAGGATCACGCTCGACGAGCCCGAGGTGTTCTCCACGCGTTTCGACGAGCCCCACTCCTACGTGCACTCGCGAAAGACGGACACGTTCGCGCAGCGGAACGAGGGCCTCGAGGCGGCCGCCCGTCGCGAGGCGACCCGCTCCTTCGCCGCCGCCGGCCGCGAGCCCCGCGCCCAGGAGATGGCAAGAACCCAGGCCGAGAAGGAGCTCCGAGCCCTCGCGCGGGCGTGGGGCTCACGCGACCTCGAGGTCTCGTGGCGTGGCCCGAAGGGCGAGGTCGCAGCAGCTCCGTAGCTCGGCCGATTCGGCAGGTGTCATGGACCGATCCGCGGGCTCGTACGTCCCAAGAAGCCCCCATGAAGCTCGCCCGGATCTCGGTCGCTCTGTTTGCATTCCTCGCCGCCTGCCACACCGCGACTCCGCCGCATGGGCCACCGAAGACGAACGGCGTCGCAGTAGGGGAAGGTGGGTCGAGCGCGACGCCGGAGGGAAAGCCAGCAAACGTGGCGTTCGCGGTGGAGTCACCGCTCTCGCTCACCGCCTCCGACGGCACCGGGCTCGCCGTCTCGGGCCTCGAGGCGCACGCCGTCGTCGACGGCGCGCTCGCGTTCACGGAGCTCACCCTCGCATTCGACAACCCGAGCGATCGCACGCTGGAGGGCACGTTTCGCATCGCGCTGCCTCGCGGCGCCTCCCTCGGCCGCTTCGCGATGAAGGTCGATGGCCAGTGGCAGGAAGGCGAGGTCGTCGAGCTCGAGGCGGCGCGGCGCGCCTACGAGGACTTCCTCCATCGCAAGCAAGACCCCGCGCTGATGGAGAAGGCGGCCGGCAACGAGTTCTCCGCGCGAGTGTTCCCGATCCCGGCGCACGGCGTGAAGGAGATCGTCGTCGCGTACGTGGAAGAAGTGAAGGGTGAGGAGTACACGCTTCCGCTCAAGGGCCTCCCGGAGCTCGGCAAGGTAGACATCGACGTGAAGGTCGCGGGCACGTCACAGCGCGAGACGCTGAAGAAGCAGGCCTACACGCCGTCCGCGGATCTCGTGATGAAGCTCCCCCGGCAGGAGGGGTCGGTGCGCAGCGGCGATCTCGCCATCGTGCGCGTGAAGCCGCAGGCGGAGTCGAAGCCCGATCCCCTCGACGCGGTGATGGTCCTCGTCGACACGAGCGCCTCGCGCGTCCTCGGATTCGAAGACGAGCTGAAGGTGCTCGAGGAGCTCGTGAAGAGGATCACCGGCAACGTCACGGTCGTCGCGTTCGACCAGAAGGCGGTGCCGATCTACAGCGGCCCCCCGAAGGGCTTCGGCGGTCGCGAGATCGGCGCCCTGAAGGCGCGCGACGCGCTCGGCGCGAGCAACCTGGAGGCGGCGCTCGTCTTCGCGAAGGAGAGCGCGAAGAAGAACAAGACCCGGCGCGTGGTCCTCGTGACGGACGGCGTCGCCACCGCCGGCGCGAGCGACCCGAAGAAGCTCTTGCCGCGCGTGACGGCGCTGAAGGAGGCGGGCGTCGAACGCATCGACGCGATCGGCATCGGTGGCATTCGCGACGACGCCATGCTCGGACGCATCGTGCGCGGCACGCTCGCGCACGACGGCGTCGTAGCGGAGGCGGCGGATATGGGCCGCAAGCTCGGTGAGACGACGCGCTCCGGCATCGCGGTGAAGGTCGAAGGCGCGACGTGGTCGTGGCCGACGAAGCTCGACGGCGTCCAGGCCGGCGACGTGTACTCCGTCTACGCGAACGTCCCGGAAAAGACGCCGCTGAAGGTGTCGGTCGACAACGGCGCCGCGCAGAAGGTCGAGGCGCGCGTCACGGATCGGCCGCTCGTGGAGCGCGCCGTCGCGCAGGCGAAGGTCGCGAGCATGCTCGAGCGCGAGGCGATGCCGGGCACGGAGAAGGACAAGGGCTCGCTCCGGAAGGAGATCGTGAAGATCGCCGTACGCGACCGCATCATGACGCCGTACACCGCGATGCTCGTCCTCGAGACGGAGGCGGACTATGCACGCTACGGCATCAAGCGCGGCTCGCTCGCGGACGTGCTCGCGATCAGCGACGGCAGCGTGAAGCGTATCCATCGCGAGGCGATCAAGGTCGCGGCGGACAAGGTCGCGTCGGAGACGGAGGTGGACGACACGCCGACCGACGGGCGCTTCGCCGCGAAGGACGAGGAGATGCCGGCGAAGAAGGCGGACCGATCGTCGTCGCGCGAGCCGCGTCCGCCCATGGAGGCGCCGAAGCCGGCCAAGGTGGCACGCGCGGAGGGCCCGGCGGACCGCGACTCGAGAGCCGCGCTCCAGGCGCTGCAACAGGCGCAGCTCGGCGGGGCGAGCGAGCCTTCGGCGGAGGCAAGGACCTCTTCACCTCCGCGCCGACCGGTGGCCTCGGCGCCGCCGCCGCCGCCGACGGGCACGATGGCGGCGCGTCCGGCTCCGCGTCCCGATGCGCTCACCGAGGACGGCGACGAGCTCGACCGCGGCGCGGAGCGCGCGAAGGCCGAGCGGATCGCGCCGTACGAGGGACGCTTCAAGGACGCGATGGAACGCATCGCCGCGAAGCGCTTCGACGAGGCAAGCAAGATGGTCCACGCCTGGCGCGCGGAGTCCCCGGGCGACGTCCTCGCCCTCGTGGCGCTCGGCGAGCTCGCGGAGGCGCAAGGCGACGTCGAGCTCGCGGCGCGTGCCTACGGCTCGGTCGTCGACCTGTTCTCGAACCGGGCGGATCTGCGCCGCTTCGCGGGCGAGCGCCTCGAGCGCATCTCGCTCAAGGACGGCAGCGCGCTCGAGCTCGCGATCGACTCGTTCGAGAAAGCGCTCGCGGATCGTCCCGATCATCCGTCGAGCGGACGGCTGCTCACGTTCGCGCTCGTGCGCAAGCGGAGCTACGCGCAGGCGTTCGACGTCGCGGTCGCCGCGTCACGTCGCGGCTACGAGGTCGATCGCTACGCGGGCGTCGATCGCATCCTTCGCGAGGACATCGGGCTCGTCGGCGCGGCCTGGGCGAGGGCGGAGCCCGGGCGGCGCGAGGAGATCCTCGGCAAGGTCCGCACGGCGGGCGGCACGGTGGAGTCCGGGCCGTCGCTCCGCTTCATCCTCAACTGGGAGACGGACGCCAACGACGTCGACTTCCACATCCACGACGGGCGCGGCGGTCATGCCTTCTACAGCTCGCCGCATCTCCGGAGCGGCGGCGATCTCTACGCCGACGTGACCACCGGCTACGGGCCGGAGTGCTTCACGATCCGCGGCGCGAAGGCGAAGCGCGCCGCGCCTTATCACCTCGACGCGCACTACTATTCACGCGGTCCGATGGGGTACGGCATGGGGAAGCTCGAGATCATCGAGCACGACGGCAACGGCAACCTGACCTTCGACGAGCGCCCCTTCATCGTGATGGTCGACGGCGCGTTCGTGGACCTCGGCGAGGTCCGCTGACCGGATCGCCTCCGAGTCGCCACCGATCCTCGGCCCCGGCCATGCACCATGATCTGGCCCGCGCCGGTCCCTGAAATCATTCGGATTTCGTATGGCATCGTACCTGCACCTACGATCGGGCGATGGTCGGCCGATGGCTTCTCGGGTTCGTCGCAGTGAGCACGCTGGTCGTCGCGTGCGCGGAGCCGCCGCTGGCCAAGAAGAAGGCCGCCGCGGCGTGCGATCCGACCGTCTCCGAGTGCGCGAACGCGAACAGCGGCAGCAGCAAGTCGGCGAAGGACGGCGCGCTGAAGACGACCACGGGCGCGCCGCTCGAGGCGCCCGACAGTGCGAAGGCGAAGGAAGCGAAGGCACAGGCAGGCGATGAGCCGGCCGCCGCGCCGCCCGCCAGCGAGGACGACGACGACGCGGTGCCGCTCCCGACGCCGCGGCCCGAGGTGCCGGTCGATCCGCCGAAGGAGCCGACGATCGGCCCGTCCTGCACGAAGCTCGCGGCCTGCTGCACCAACCTCCGCGACGCCGGCATCACCGGCTCCGCCAATCAGTGCGACACGACCGTGAAGGGCAACGACGAGCTCACGTGCGATATCCAGAACGAGAACTACAAGACGCCGGACGACTTCTACGATCCCGTCTGCTTCTGACGGCTCAGAGCCGCGGAAAGGCGCGCTGGAAGGACATGAGCGCGCTCGAATAGTCATCGACCGGCTCGAGCCTCGTGTTCGCCGGACGGAGCCGCGTCGTGCGCGCTGGCTGGACCATGATGGAGAAGCAAACGTTCGCGACCTCGAAGAGCCGGGCAAGCATGCGGCTCGTTGGAGCACATGGTGCGCCACGCCGAACTGCGGCGTTTCTGGACTCGGGGCGGCGCGGATGGCGCGACGAGTTGCGCAACAAGGGAAATTCTCGCCGGAAGCTGGAGTGGTCGGGCTATAAAACGTGACCCCTTCCTGGGGCCAAGAGCGACCAGAACAGCCGTGCTTCCGGCGGCATCGAACCGGAGATGGCAAACGCCCTGACCGTGGAATCCCTCAACGACAAGCCCATCGTCTCGTACGACGACCTCCTCTCGATTTTCCACGCGGCCATCAAGCCGGCGTCCGAGTTCCGGTGCGGCGCGGAGATGGAAAAGCCAGGCGTCTTCGCGGACGGCCGTCCCGTCCCGTACGAGGGCGACGTCAGCGTGCGGGCCATCCTGGAGGACCTCTCCAAGCAGGGCTGGACCCCGGAAGCGGAGCACCCCGGGGGTCCGCTCCTCGCCCTCCTTCGTGACGGCGCCAGCATCACGCTCGAGCCGGGCGCTCAGCTCGAGCTCTCGGGAGCGCCGCTCCTCCACACCCATCAGATCTGCGCCGAGTTCCGCCATCACCTCTCGGAGATCGCGCCGTACTCGAACGCGCACGGCATCAAGTGGCTCGGCCTCGGCTTCCATCCCTTCGCGAAGCGCGAGGACTTCGTGATGGTCCCGAAGTCGCGCTACCCGATCATGCGCGACTACCTGCCCACGCGCGGCAGCATGGCGCTCGACATGATGCTCCGCACCTCGACGGTGCAGGCGAACTTCGACTTCCTGTCCGAGGCGGACGCGATGACGAAGATGCGCGTCGGGCTCAAGCTCGCGCCGCTCACGGCCGCGCTCTTCGCGAACTCGCCGTTCGTCGAGGGCAAGCCGTTCGGGGGCAAGAGCTACCGCGCGAAGGTGTGGCTCGACGTCGACAACGATCGATCCGGTCTCGTCTCCACGATGTGGAAGAAGACCGCCACCTTCACCGACTACGTGGAGTGGGCGCTCGACGTGCCCATGTTCATGTTCAAGCGGAACGGGGAGAAGGTCGTGAACACCGGCCAGACCTTCCGCAGCTTCTGGAAGAGCGGCTTTTCGGGACACAAGCCGAACTTCAGCGACTGGAAGACGCACCTCAACACGCTCTTCCCCGAGGTCCGCCTCAAGAACACGATCGAGGTTCGCAGCGCGGACGCGCAGGGCGCCAAGATGGCGTGCGCCCTCCCGGCGCTCTGGACCGGCATCTTCTACGACGCGAAGGCGCTCTCCGCCGCCGAGGCGCTCACCGCGGACTGGACGCACGAAGAGGTGGCCGCGACGCGCAAGGAGCTCTGGAACAAGGGCCTTCAGACGAGGTTTCGCGCCACCACGTTCCAGACGCTCGCGGAGAAGGTGCTCGAGATCGCCGAAGGCGGCCTCGAGCGTCGCGGCTACAAATCGAGCTCGGGCAACGACGAGCGCGTCCACCTCATGCGCCTCAAGGACCTCGTCTCGAAGGGCCAGACCCCGGCCGACCGCCTCCTGGACGGCATCGAGAACGCGAAGGACATGACGGCGGAGATCATCGCACGCACCGACCTCGGCGCGGGCTGACGCGCTCGCGATCCAGACAAATCTAGGCCCCGAGCCAGGTCTTCGCGAGCCAGTCGAGCGCGACCTTCTCCTGGCGGAGGGTCGCGTCGATGGCGAGGGCCGTCTTCGCCGACTCAGACGAGTGGTCCGCGTATGCGCGCGTGTAGAGCACCCAGTTCGATAGCTCGTAGTGGTGGAGCAGAGCCCCGAAGCGGTGCGTCTCGAGCTTCGCGAGCGCGGCCATCGCGGCCTCGGCGTCGGGGCAGGCGGCGAGCGCGAGGCTCGCGTCGAAGAGGAGCTCCCGCAGGTCCTCGAACGCGCGCTCGGGATCCGCGGCCACGCTCTCGAGCATCGCCTCGAAGGCGGCGTCCTCGAGGCCGGCGCTCGCGGCCACGTCCGCCATCTTCGGGACCTGCGTCTCGAGGAACGACGACGCGTTCGGGCGGCCGAGCGTGCGCCCGACGAGGTAGAGGTCGAAGGCGCTCGCGATCGACTCGCCGAGGAGCAACGCGGCGGCGGACGCCTTCGGGGCGCCGTCCGCGAGCGCGCGTGACGCGAGGTGGTGCCAGGCCACGTGCGCGACGACGTCCGCGGGGATCGAGTCCTCCGACAGCAGATCTCCGCCGCTCTCCGGAGTCCAGAACGTGAGGTTCAGGAAGAGCGCGCGGTCCCAGCGGGATACGGCGTCGTCGGGGAGCGTACGAAACGTGTACTTTGCATCGAGGAGCGCGCGCTTCAGGTCGGCGTAGAGCGCGATGTGCTTGAACGCGGGCTCGTCCTCGATGTGGAGCTCGGAGAGGAGCTTGGTGCGAAGCTTGGGATCGCTCATGCGGCGGCTCTCAGGAGGGCGCGGACCTTGACGAGGTCCTTCACGCCGGGGGCAGACTCGACGCCGCTCGCCACGTCCACGCAGAAGGGCGCGACCTCCGCGATGGCGCGCGCCACGTTGTCCGGCGTTAGGCCGCCGGCGAGGGTGAGCTTGCGCTCCTTCGCGAAGGCGCGAACGAGGGACCAGTCGAACGTCATTCCCGTACCGCCGAGCGCGCTCGGCTGGTCCGGATGCTTCGCATCGACGAGGACGTGCTCGCCGGGGTAGGCGCGCGCGCGCTCGACGTCCGCCGCCGTCGAGACGCGGATCGCCTTGTACGCGTGGGGGAGGAACGGCGTCAGCGCCTCGGGCGGCTCGTCGCCGTGGAGCTGCAGGCAGCCCACGACCTCGCGCACTGCGCGCATCTGGGCCTCGGTCATGTTCGCGACCACGCCGACGACGAGCACGCCGCGGATGGCGCCGGCGATCTCTCTCGCGCGCTCGAGCGTGATGCAGCGCGGGGAGGAGGGCACGAAGTTGAGCCCGATCGCGGCCACGCCGAGCTCCGCGCAGGCGACCGCGTCGCTCACCGTCGTCACGCCGCAGACCTTGACGTGGGTCATCCGCCGGAGGGAGGCGGCGCCTCGAGGCCGAGGAGCTCGCGCACCTTCGCGATGACCTGCGGCGCCTGGATCGGCTTCGTGATGTACGCGTTCGCGCCGAGCGAGAGCGCGCGCTGGCGGTCCTCCTCCGCGCTCTCCGTCGTGATGATCACGATCGGCACGTCCTTGTGGATGGGATCCGTGCGGACGCGCTTCACCAGCTTCAGCCCGTCCATGATGGGCATGTTGATGTCGGTGAGGATGATGTCGAACCGGCCGCCGGCGAGCTTCTTCAAGCCGTCGACGCCGTCGTCCGCCTCCGTCACCTTGAGCTGCTTCACGCGGGAGAGCGCAAAGACGAGGAGCTGCCGCATCATGGGCGAGTCCTCGACGACGAGGCACTGATACTCCGTGTTGGGTGGCGGCGCGGTGACGGGCACGAGAAGCTCAGGCTATCACGCCCATCGGGCGAAGGTGCTCAAGCGTGGTCGAGCCAGGCGCGCAGCTCGGATCCGAGCACGCGCGGAGCTTTTCGCAGCGCCTCGAGGTTCGCGGAGCCCGTCAGGAGCATCACGGCGCGGAGCTCGGTCTCGACCGCCTCGAAGAAGGCCGCGGCCCCGGCTCTTCCGCCCGAGACGAGCGCCTGGAGCGCCGGCCGCGCGATGCCCCCGGCGGACGCGCCGAGCGCGATCGCGCGCGCGACGTCCATCCCCGTGGCCACGCCCCCGGTCGCGATGAGCGTCTCGAACCCGAGCGGCGCGAGCGCGCCGACGGAGGCCGCGGTCGGGATCCCCCAGTCCCAGAGCGCCTCGCCGAGCGCGCGCGCACGTGTATCGGCCGCGGCCTCGGCGCGCTTCGTCTCGACCGCCACCCACGAGGTCCCGCCGGCGCCCGATACGTCGACGTGACGGACGCCCGCCGCCGCGAGGCGCCGGCCGACGTGGCTCGAGATCCCGCAGCCCGTCTCCTTCACGACGACAGGGAAGGGGAGCTCGCGCACGAGCGTCGCGATCGTCTCGAGCCCGCCGCGGAAATCGCGGTCGCCGCCCGGCTGCACGAGCTCCATCGCGGGATTGAGATGGACGCAGAGCGCGTCCGCGCTCACGCCCTTCACGAGGGCCTCGATCTCGCGCAGCGTCATCGCGCGTGCCTGAACGACGCCGATGTTGCCGAGGATGAGCGTGGTCGGCGCCGACTCGCGGACGCCGTAGGTCGGCGCGCTCTCGGGACGCGTGTGCATCGCGCGCTGACTGCCGAGGCCGAAGCCGTATCCGCGCTCCTCCGCGAGGGCCGAGAGCTCGCGGTTCACGCGTGCCGCGTCCTCCGTCCCGCCCGTCATCGCGGCGATGACGATGGGAGCGCGGAGCCGCTTGCCGAACAGCGTGCACGAGGTGTCGACCGCCGCTGCGTCGAGGTCGGGCAGGGCGTCGTGGACGATCCGCACCTGCTCGAACAGCGTAGTCTTGTCACGGAACGCGACCTCGTCCGTGGCGCACAGCGCGAGGTGATCCGCCTTCCGGCTACCGATCGTCGTCACGGCTTCTCTCTAGGGCGGACCGGCGAGGGGCGGAAGTCCGCTCGTAGAAGTCCGCCATATTTTTCAAAGAAAACTGAAACATATCGGAATCAGTACGGAATCATTCCAACGCCGGAATTGACAGGCGTCCGGCGCGACCCTAAGACACTCTGCGTCATGCTCCCGGCCGTTCGCTGTTCGACACCGACCGTTCGCCCAGAGGACCGTGGCACGGCAGGTCTCCAGAGTCCATGAATGGTGCAATGACGTTCACGGCTCTCCTCCGCGACGCGCGCACGCGCGTGGACGAGCGCCTTGCGCAGTGGCTCGCGCCACGCGTCGCCTCCGCGGCGGCGATCTCGGCCGAGGTTGGGTTCGCCGCCGAGGCGGCCCGTGACCTCTCCCTCCGCGGGGGAAAGCGCATGCGCGCTGCGCTCGTGTCGGCGGGGTACTCCGCGTTCGAGGGCGGCCCGAGCTTCGACGCCTGCATGCCCGCGATGGTCGCGATCGAGCTGCTGCAGACCTACCTGCTCATCCACGACGACTGGATGGACCACGACGACGTCCGCCGCGGCGGCCCTACCGTTCACGTGCTCCTCCGCGAGCGCCTCGGCCACGACGTGGCCCTCGGCGACGCGGCCGCCATTCTCGCGGGCGATCTCGCGTCGGGCTGGGCCCAGGAGGCCCTCCTCGAGTCGAACGTGGCCCCCGAGCGCGTCCTCCGCGCCGCCCGCGCGTACGCCCGAATCAACGTCGATGTCGTCTCCGGCCAGCTGGCGGAGATGACGGCGGAGGGCTCGTCCGCGCGTCCGAGCGTGGAGACGGTCCATGCCCTGAAGACCGCGAGCTACACCGTGACGGGCCCGCTCCTCGTTGGCGCCGCGCTCGCCGGCGCGGACGACACGCGCGCGGCCGGCCTCGAGCGCTTCGGCCGCCCGCTCGGGATCGCGTTCCAGCTCCGTGATGACCTGCTCGGCACGTTCGGTGACCCCGCCGCGACGGGCAAGCCCGTGCACAGCGACATCCGGCAGGGCAAGCGCACCGCGCTCGTCGCCGAGCTCGTCCGCGAGCCCGACGGCGCGAAGCTCTGGGCCACGCGTGACGTCGACGCCATCGTGAACGCCATGGAGACGTCGGGCGCCAAGGCCCGCGTCGAGTCGCGGGTGCGCGAGCTCCTCGCCGAGGCGCGCGACGCGCTGTCCGCGGCCGGCCCCTCCCTGACCGACACCGGCCGCGCCGTGCTCGAGGGCGCGGTCTCCGCGCTGGGGGAGCGCTCGTCATGAACGGCCACGCGCACGGCAAGGTGATCCTCTTCGGCGAGCACGCCGTCGTCCACGGCGTGCCCGCGATCGCGGTCGGCATCGATCGCGGCGCGCGCGCGGTGGCGACCTCTTCGCCCGCGCCCTCCACGCTCCGCGTCGCGGGCTGGAACATCACCGCGACCGAAGGCGCGAGCGACACCCCGCTCGATCGCGCGTGGAGCGGCGTCCTCGCCGCGACCCGCGCCGCCGGGACCGCGGTCCCGAACGTCCACATCGAGGCGGAGGCCGACCTCCCGCCCGGCGGCGGCCTCGGCTGCTCCGCCGCGCTCGGCGTGGCGGTCGCGCGCGCGCTCGACGCGGCCGCCGCCAGCGAGGAGATCGCGCGCCGGGCCGACGCCTGGGAGCGCGTGTTTCACGGCAATCCGTCCGGCATCGACGCTGCGGTCTCGTCGCTCGGCGGCTGCGTTCGCTTCCAGCGCACGGACGAGGGGCCGAAGATCTCGCGCATTCGCATCCCGGCCCCGGTGCACCTCTGCATCGGAAACTCCGGGCAGATCTCGAGCACGAAATCGATGGTCGAGGCGGTGGCGCGCCTGAAGGAGCGCCGCCCCGAGACGACCCAGAAGGCCTTCGAGGCGATCCACACCCTCGTGAAGAACGCCGAGCTCGCGCTCATCGACGGCGATCGCCGGTCGATCGGGCAGCTCCTCGATCTGAACCAGATGCTCCTCTCCGGCCTCTTCGTCTCCACGCCGGAGATCGAGCAGATGTGCGGCGCGGCGCGGTCCGCAGGCGCGCTCGGCGCGAAGCTCACGGGCGCCGGCGGTGGCGGGTGCGTCGTCGCGCTCGTCGATGGGCCACCCGCGGCCGAGGCGGTGCTCGCGGCGTGGAAGCATGAAGGCTTCGACGGCTTCCACACCACGTTTGGCGCGCACGAGCCCCGTCGCAACAACGCAGCGATGCAGACCGCGCCATGAGAGCCTCGGCGATCGCGCATCCGAACATCGCGCTCTCGAAGTACTGGGGAAAGCGCCCCGGCGCCGCGAACGTCCCGGCCGTACCGTCGCTCTCGGTGACGCTCTCGGGCCTCGCCACCCGCACGATCGTGACGTTCGGTGACGAGCCGCACGACACGCTCAGCATCAACGGCGCCTCCGTCGACGCCACGCGCGCGACCGAGCTCCTCGACCTCGTGCGTCACGCGAGCGGCTTCGAGAAGCGCGCGTCGGTCGTCTCCACCAACGATTTCCCGACCGCGAGCGGCCTCGCCTCGAGCGCGTCGGGCTTCGCGGCCCTCGCCGTCGCGGCCACGCGCGCCGCGGGGCTCGACTGGGACTCGCATCGCGTCGCGGATCTCGCGCGGCGCTCGTCGGCCTCGGCCGCGCGCAGCATCCTCGGCGGCTTCGTCGAGCTCGACGGCGAGCACGTGACGCAGGTCGCCAAGCCCGGTCACGTCGACCTTCGCATCCTCGTGTGCGTCACCACGGAGGCGCCGAAGGAGGTGTCGTCGCGCTCCGGCATGACGATCACCGCGGAGCGGAGCCCCTACTACGACGCGTGGGTCGCCACGGCGCCGCTCATCCACCGGCAGCTCAAGGCCGCGCTCCTCGCGGGCGATGTGCCTGCGGTCGGGGCGCTCGCCGAGCGGTCCGCGCTCGCGATGCACGCGTCGGCGCTCGCGGCGGGCGTCGTCTACGTCTCCGGCGCGACGCTCGACGCCTATGCCGCGGTCCGCAAGCTCCGCGACGAAGGGCTCGGCGCGTGGGCCACCATGGACGCGGGCCCGCACCTCAAGTGCATCGTCGAGGGCCGCGATGCGACGCACGTCTCCGAGCGCCTCGCGAAGGTCCCGGGCGTGCTCCGGGTCATCGAGACGGTCGCGGGCGAAGGAGCGCGCCTCACGTGAGGACGTTTGCTCCGGGAAAGCTCGTCCTGACCGGCGCCTACGCGGTGCTGGCGGGCGCGCCTGCGGTGGCGATCGCGGTGAGCCGCGGCGCGTACGCGGACTCCGAGCGCTTCGCGCTGAATCCCACGCCGGAGGTCCGCGCCGCGCTCGGCGCCGACGCCGCAGTGCCCCACGCGGACGCGTCCGACATGTTCGTCGGCGCGCGGAAGCTCGGGCTCGGCGCGAGCGCCGCGATCCTGGTCGCCTCGCTCGCCGCGCGGCTCGCCACGAGTGAAGTGGATCTCGCGGACCCGCTCTTCCGCGATGACCTCTTCGCCCGCGCGCGGAAGGCGCACGCGGACGCGCAGGGCGGCGGCAGCGGGGTCGACATCGCCACGTCGATCCACGGCGGCGCGATCCAGTACACCGTCGATCAGCCGATCCGCCGGGTCGCCATCCCGAAGGGCCTCCAGGTCACCGTCTTTGCGTGCGCCACGTCGGCGCGCACGAGCGATCTCCGCGGCGAGATCGACCGCCTCGCGGTGGCCAAGCCGAAGACGCACGAGCTCGTCATGAGCGAGCTCGTCGCGATCGCGAACGACGGCGCGAAGGCGGCGCGGGAAGGGGAGCCCGCGGCGTTCGTCGACGCGCTCCGTCGCACCGCGCGCGCGCTCGCCAGGCTCGGTCAGGCGGCCCAGGTCGCCATCGTCCCGGACCGCTTCGACGAGCTCGAGGCGATCGCGGCCGAGGAAGACGCGTCGTTCTCCGTCTCCGGCGCCGGTGGCGGCGACGTCGCGGTGTACGTCGGCTCGCGCGCGCCCGGCCCCAAGTTCCTCGAGCGCGCTCACACGCTCGGCCTGTTTCTGCTCACGCTCTCGCTCGACAACCAAGGAGTGAGGATGGCGCCGCTCGCGGCCCTGGCATCTGCCAGCAGCCCCCGGCTCAGCGCCTCCGATCAACCATCATGAACCGCACCTCTTCTCTCCCGGGTTTTTACAAGGTCACCGTCGAAGAGCGCCGCAACCTCGTCAGCGAGGCCACCGGCGTGTCGGCGCACACGATCGCGACCGCGCTCGACGCGGGCGGTCTCAGCGCAGAGACGGCGGACAAGTTCGTCGAGAACGTGCTCGGCACCTACGGCCTGCCCTACGGCGTCACGCTCAACGTGCGTGTCAACGGTCAGGACCACGTGTGTCCGATGGTCGTGGAAGAGCCGAGCGTGGTCGCGGCCGCCTCCAACGCGGCCAAGATGGTGCGCGCAGGCGGCGGGTTTCAGGTCGAGATCGACGAGCCGATCATGATCAGCCAGGTGCAGATCATCCAGGTGAAGGATCGCGCCGCGGCCTGCCAGGCGATCCTCGCCGCGAAGGACGAGATCCTCGCGCGCGCGGACGCGGCGGTGCCGGGCCTCACGATGCGCGGCGGCGGCGCGCGTGGCCTCGAGGTGCGCGAGCTCGGTCAGCCCTCCGACGAGATGATCGTCGCGCACATCCTCGTGGACTGCCGCGACGCGATGGGGGCGAACCTGATCAACACGGTCGCGGAGGCGGTCGCCGATCGCCTCGCCGCCCTCGCGAACGGCAAGGTCGGCCTCCGCATCCTCTCGAACCTCTGCGACAAGCGCTGCGTGCGCGTTCGCTGCAAGGTGCCAGCAGAAGTGCTCGCGACCGACGAGATGGACGGTCAGACCGTGATCGACGGCATCGTGAACGCGTCGCGCTTCGCGGAGCTCGATCCCTACCGTGCCGCCACGCACAACAAGGGCATCATGAACGGCATCGACGCCGTCGTGATCGCGACCGGTAACGACTGGCGCGCGGTCGAAGCGGGCGCGCATGCGTTCGCGGCGCGGAGCGGGCAGTACTCTCCGCTCTCGATCTGGCGTCGCGAAGGCGACTCGCTCGTCGGCTTCCTCGAGCTGCCGCTGGCGCTCGGCACGGTGGGCGGAACGCTCCGCGTGCATCCCAGCGCACGCCTCTCGCTCGAGGTGATGGGCGTGAAGGAAGCGGCGGATCTGGCCGCCGTCACCGCGTGTGTGGGCCTCGCGTCGAACCTGGCGGCCGTTCGCGCGCTCGCGACGGACGGTATCCAGCGCGGGCACATGGCGCTCCACGCTCGGTCGGTGGCTCTCGCGGCCGGCGCGGTGGGGGCGGATGTCGAAAGGGTCGCCGCGCTCATCGTCGAAGCACGGGACATCACGATCGAATCGGCGCGACGCGCGCTCGGGCTCTCTTCTCAGTCCAGCCTCTCGGGGGGAAGTCCCGTCTCCAACGTCTCCTCGTCCCCGGTCGGGGGCTCCACGCTCGTTCAGTCGAGCGTGGAGAGCGAGACGGCGATCGCGGAGTAGGCTGACGGTTCGGCACCAGGCCGAACCAGCGATCACTCGTTGACGGCGATCGGGGCTTCGAGCTGCGGGTCGAAGTTCGGCGAGTCGGCCTCGCGGTTGGGGTCGATCTTGCCGTTGACCGGGACGGGGGGCTGGAAGCCCTCGAGGTCCGGCTTCGGGGCGTCGAGGCCGCCGTTGCCGATCTGCGCCGGGTCAGGCGTGCTGGTGTCGATGTCCTCGGCCGCAAAGGGCGTGGTGGCCGGGGGATTCGAGGGGGTCGGGGCCGGGGGCGGCGGCTGGGGGTCTTCCACGCCCGTCGCGCAACCGGTCATCGCCATCATCGCCACCACCGCCACCGCCAGAAAACGATTCATGTCAGCCTCCTACATTCCACTTCATGTGTCCGAACCTTGCCGTCTTAAGGTTCGGTCGAGGCCAGCCCAGCCGGCCACTTTTTTACACAACCACGAGCATGGCGATTCTCACAAGCGTCTCAAGTCCATTTCAAAAAATAGGTGAGAGATCCTCACGCGTTTGCACCGTCCTCCCGCGATGGATGAATGATCCGGCGCACGTGTGTGCATCGAGAGATTCCATGCACTTCGATATGTGGATCGCGAAGGACCAGGATCCGAAGCTAACCAGCCGGAATCTTGGTCACTTTCTTGGTTTTGCGGGCGCGGAGGTCTTCAGCGCGCTCGTGACGATCGCGATGAGCGCTTCGGAGAGCGTGTCGCGCAGCTGATCCGCGGAGGGTGCAAACTTCTTCATGTCTCGCGCGAGCGTCGCTTCGACCCACGCGATCGAGCTCGACTCGACGAGACCAATCCATCCACGCAGCGCGATGTCGAGCAGAGATCCCTTCTGCTCGACGGCGTCGGGAAAGAGCTCGCCGAGGCCCTTGCGCAGCAGCGTGAGGAGCGCGTCGCGCGTCTCGTCGATGATCTCGGTGATCTCCTTGTCCGCGCCGATGCCGCTTCGCATCAGCGTGGCGAACGCGACGCCATGCACGCGCACGTACTCGAGATAGCGATCGATCGCGTTGCGTAGCTGCTCGAACGGCGTGCGCCCCAGGTCCTCCGCGCTCGGCGCCTCGATCTGCGAGACGATGCGCGTCGCGCCCTCGCGAATGCAAGCCATGTAGAATGCACGCTTCGTCGGGAAGTAGTGGTAGACGAGCCCCTTCGAGATGCCCGCGACCTGCGCGATGGCGTCGATGGAGACCTCGTCATAGGGCCGTGAGCCGAACTCCTCGATGCCGAGCTCCACCAGCTGCGTGCGGCGCTCGTCGACATCGAGACGTATGCGCCGCGCCATGGACGGAGAGCATACAGACAGGCGCAGAAAGGCGCTGGCGCCCATCGAATTCGGTACCGCCGCGGCGCCGCCCGCTATTGACCCGTAGTCAATAGGCGCTAGAGTCCTATTGAACAGGAGTCAATAATGGCCGCGACCGCGACGATTTCAGGCCCGACGACGAAGAAGCTGCACGTTCGCGCGCCCAACCTGAGGCTCGACGGCGTCGGCAAACGCTGGCTCGCTGGCAGCCGCGCCGCCACGCAGATCGCGAACGGCGTGAACCTCCTCTTCCCCGCGGGCGAGCGCTTCTTCATCCGTAGCGTGAAGCACTACCTCGATCGCGTGAGCGTGGATCGCCAGGCGGAGGTGCGCGCGTTCTTCGGGCAGGAAGGCCGCCACGCGTACGCGCACGAGCGCTTCTTCGACACGATGCGGGCACAGGGCTACGACGTCGACTCGATCCTCCAGCGCTACGAGCATGTCGCGTACGACTACATCGAGAAGCTGTCGCCCCCGCTCCTGCGCCTCTCCGTCACGGTGGCGCTCGAGCACTTCACGGCGATCCTCGCGGAGGACGCGCTCACGGGGAAGGAGCTCGCCCACGCGGACCCCGAGATCCGCCGTCTCCTCGAGTGGCACGCGGTCGAGGAGCTCGAGCACAAGGCGGTCGCCTTCGACGTCCTAAAGGAGATCGCGCCGAGCTACGTCGTCCGGGCCACGGGCATGGTGGTCGGCGCGCTCGTCCTCGGCGGCTTCTGGGCGTTCGCCGCGAGTGAGCTCCTGAAGCAAGACGGCTCGTCCCTCCGCGAGGCCGGCCGCGAGCTCGCCGAGCTCCGCAAGCGCGCCGAGGAGGCGGGCGAGGCGACCGATCTCGCCGCCAAGCCGATCGCGACGGGCGTCTTCCTCCGCGGCATCCGCGAGTACCTTCGCCCAGGCTTCCACCCGAACGATCGCGACCACTCGGCCCTGATCGCCAAGACCCTCGCGCGCCTCGGCGCGGAGGGCGTCGTCAGCTAGCCCGCGCGGCCCCGCGGCCCACGCCCGGCGCATCCTTGCCAGCGCTTCCTCCACCGGCCTCCCGGGGCGAGCCGCACGACCTCGACCTCCTTCACATCCTCGCCACGCGTGTCGAAGCGCGCGCGAGCCCCGTGCGTCGTCGAGGCGCGCCTGAGCGCCGTGCGTCAAGGCGCGCGTGAAGCTGCCGCCTGCGTAGAGGCAGGCCCCCTGCGTCGAGGCGCGCCTGAGCCGCGCGCGTCGAGCCGGCGTGAAGCCGCCCTCGCATCGCCGAGGCCCGCGTGGCGCCGTCGGCGTCTCCTCGTGCGACCCGTCGCCCGGCCCAGGCCCCGGCCCCACGGCGTCTCCTCGTGCGACCCGTCGCCCGGTCCCGGTCCCGGCCCAGGCCCCGGCCCCGGTCCCGGCCCCGGCCCACGCCCCGGCCCACGCCCCGGCCCCGGCCCGGCCCAGCCCACGACGATGACAATAGGCGCAGAATACTTAGAAATATAGCTATGCCGAATTGACATGCCAGGCAGCATGGCTACACTCAGCACGTCATGACGCCACGGGGAGAACGGAGGCTACGTGTCGAGCAGCTGTCGCTCCTCGACGCCCAGGGCAACGTGGCCTCGAAGCCGAAGAGGCCGCGGAGACGCCAGCGGGGCGTCGCTCTCGGGCGGAGGCCCTCGCCCGACCGGAGGGGGTTCGTGCCGCATGTCGCACGGGACGACCACGACTGGCGGCACCCGGTGCACGTGTCGATGCGGCGCACGAAGCTCGCGCCGAGCCTGCGCAGCGAGCGCGTCTACCGCACGATCCTCGAGCAGCTGGCGCGCGCGAAGGGGCAGCGCGTGCGCGTCGTTCACTTCTCCGTGCAGGACGACCACCTGCACCTGATCGTCGAGGGGCAGAACCGCCTCGACCTCTCGAACCAGATGCGCAAGCTGTTCTCGCGCATCGCGCTCGCCGTGAACGCCGTCGCGAAGCGCCGCGGGAGCCTCTTTCGCGACCGTCATCATCGCCGCGAGCTCTCTTCTCCTACGCAGACGCGCAATGCCCTCGTCTACGTCCTCTTCAACGATCGCAAGCACGAGGCGCAGGGGGGCGGGCCGATCTCGGAGAGCATGCTGCACGAGCTCGACGACCGCACGTCCGTCGGTTGGATCCGCGACTCCGACTGGGCCGAGAACGCACGACCACCGCCAGACACGCTCGCGCGGCTCCGCGCGCGCAACCTCGACGGCGCGTCTGGCGAGTCCCCCATCTCCGACTCGCGCACGTGGCTCGTGCAGCGAGGCTGGTTCGAGCAGGGCGGCGGCCGCATGCGTATCGACGAGCTGCCACGCTTTCTGCCGCGGTCCCGTTCGCGCTCGCGCTGACGAGTCCGGCTCGGCATGGGTCGTGCGCCTGCGCGTGCGCCTGCGCCTGCGCCTGCGCCTGCGCGTGCGCCTGCGCCTGCGCCTGCGCCTCGGCCTCGGACTTCACGAAGGCACCGAGGTGGGCGCGCCCTCCTCCGCCTCGGGCGCCTCCGACGTGCCGGCCCACGGGGCGATCGCCATGGCTCGATGGAAGCTGCTCCGCGCGAAGGCCGCCGGCAGCATGGAGTGCCTATTCTATGCGTCTCCCATCCGCGCCACCGAGGCCACCGACGGAGGCGAACGTTTTGTGAGTGAAGCTGACCCGGTCTCGTGGGCAGTCTGACTACGACTCAAATCTCGATACGTGCATCTTCAATTCAAGCTCGATCGGGCTCACGTAGTCGAGATGCGATCGACCTCTCGGCGCCGTCGCAAGTCACGTAGCGCTCGGCGTCTACGAGCTCCGCGCGGAGGTTGCGAAGAAGCTCTCGGCAACGGCGTTGTCCCAGCAGTCGCCGCTCCGGCTCATGCTTGGGATCATCCCGTACATCGAAAGCGCCGCACGGTAGTCCTCGCTCGCATAGGGGCTCCCGCGGTCGGTGTGGTGGACGAGGCCCGCACGGAGCGAGGGACGCGCGCGGACAGCGCTCTCGAGCGCCTTCAGCGCGAGCTCCGTGTCGTTGGTGTCGCTCATGGCCGGCTACACTCATCGCCCTGCCGACGACGCGACGCGAGAAAAGGTCGAGCAACACCGCCAGGTACGCCCAGCCCTCGCCCGTAGCGACGTACGTAACGTCGCCGGCCCAGACCTGGTTAGCGGCTGCCGGCTCGAAGTCGCGCAATCGAGCGACTCGCTTCTTGCCGACCCGAATGCCTTTCTTCCGGAGCGCGCGGTGCACGCGCGGGCTGCGCTTCTTGCTCTTCGCGTGCGTCGCCGCGATCTCGACGGCGAGCCGTTCGTCACTCCGCTCGCGTGCGCTCGCAGGACGAGCGCGCCATGCGTAGTAACCGCTGCGGTAGACATCGAGGACGTCGCACTGCAGTCGCACAGAACCTGCACCGGAAAGTTCGCCTTCTCCGCATCAACGAGTTCGAAAGTCACACGTTCTCCTTGGCGAAGAAGGCCGTCGCTTTTTTTGTATCTCGCGCTCCATCTCAAGCCGCTTCACGTGCTTGCGGAGCTCCTCGAGCTCCTCGAGCTCGTCGCGCTCGTTCGTCGAGAGCGTCTCAGCCGAGCTCGTGTCGCCGGCCGCATCGGCACGCTTCACCCAGTCACGCAGCGCGGTCTCGGTCAGGTCCAGGTCGACCGCGACCTGCTCAATCGTTCGGTCTCCGGCTTTGCAGAGACGTACAGCCTCCGCCTTGAACTCCGGCGTGAACGCTCGCCGAGCTCGTGCAACCTTTCGCTTCGCCATCGAACACTCCTTGCGCATCTTCGCGCCATTCGGGGTGTCCACGAGAGCGGGGGATCTTCAGAGGCGTCGGCTCAGCCGTGGCGTTACCGAGCGGAGCCACGGCATGAGTCGGTAGCGGGCGCGCGGCGCGGCGCAGGGCTTGCCAGGAGGCTGGTAGACGACGCGAACGTCGAAGCCGGCACGTACTGGCGCCATTTGTGTGTCGTGATGACGCGTTGCGCGATGCTGTCGAAGAACGCCCAGGCACGTCGATCTGCGCCTCCTCGCCGAAGGGGGCTCGTGCGCGAAGCGATGCAGTGTCGTGTCACCGACTTCCACGCCTTCGCGGGCGGGACGACCGAGAGCAAAGCAGGGTTCCTCCCAACAACGACCTTGTCCTCGCACGTCTCGCCCAGGGCCTCGGGGCGGACCGCGTCGCCCTCGGCCATGCAGCGGTCGGCCCAGGTCCGATGAACCGGGGGCTTTGACGCGGCTCATCCGCAGGGACCGGGACGAGACTGCCCGCCGGCATCAACACCCCGAGCTTCTTCTCGGCGAGCTGGTGCCGGCGATGGTGAAAGAAGCGCACGTCGACGGGAAGGGGCGCGTCGGGAGTCCCTTCCTCCGCGAGCACGAAGTCGTCGGCGCCACGCGAGGCGCCGGCGCTTCACCGATCTTCGCCACGTCCGGCGGGGGCGCGCTCTCCTCGGCCGGCGGGGCGATCGTGCAGGCCTGACGCCTCTGGCCATCTCGAGATCCTCACGCGGCCACGGCGGAGGCTCGCGGCGTACATGGGATTGAGCGCGCTGTACGCGCTGCCTCCTGCCTCCGTGAACCGACTGCGTGAAGAAGTCGATGCGAGGGGGCCGCCGGTGGCTTCTTCGGCTCCGCGCAACCGAGCAGGCCGATGAGCGGCCGCCGGCCGAGCTTCGACGGCGCGGGCCGCCGGCGGGAGCGCCGATGAGCTCTCGGACGTCGAGGCCGCGATCGCGTGCGGGCTCGACGCGACGAGCGAGCTGACGGACGGCGGCGTCGCCGAGGTCGCTCGGCGTGTGGGAGCGCCGCCACGTCTCGGCCCTGGCAGGCAAGACGCTGCCGGTTCAGCGCGCCCCAGGACCGTCGCACGAGGGACGACCTGCGCGTCTTCGACACGCGCGGAGGTCCGATGACCGCGTCAGCTGTCCCGCGCGAGGCGGTCCGCGCGCTTCAGGATCGTCGGCAGGCGATGCGCGCCGTGCATGCGCGAGACGTGGGACGCGGCGACGGTCACGTCGATGCCCGCGCTCGTCACGTAGAGCGGACGTGCGCTGCCACCGCGCGTGATGGCGAGCGCTCGATCGTTGTCGCGGAAGGGCGTCTTCGCGACCCCGATGACGGGCACCTTCACCTCCGCGAAGAGCCGCGCCCCCAGCCCCGGGCGCTCGCCGCCGAGCCAGACATAGCCGTCGATGACGACCGTCGTGACCGTGCTCACGGCGCCCACCGCGCTCAGCACGGCGAGGATGCCCGGCAGCTCCCGCAGATAGAACGACCCCGGCACGTACGGCTGCGGCACGTGCGTGGAACGAACGACGCGCTCGACCGCCACGAGCTCATCCGCGAAGTCGCGGATGGCCACGCACGCCGTCACCGCTTCGCCGTCGCGGTAGTCGGCATCGATGCAGGCGATGAGAGGGATGGGCGTCGTCATGACGGGCTCGAAGGGCTCGAATGGGCCTTCAGAATGGGTCCGCCTCGCCGTTATGCCAGCCGAAGGAGTCCATGGGACGCAAGAAACTCCTCATCGTCGACGATGAGAGGCTCGTTCACGACGTCGTGGCGCGCGTGCTGAGGCGCGACATCGACATCACGAACAAGCTGAGCGCGGAAGAGGCGCTGAACGATCTCGAGGACGAGCTCGAGCGTGGCGCCTTCGACGTCGTCCTGCTCGACGTGCGGATGCCGGGCGTGCCGGACGGCGTCGACTTCTATCGCCATCTGCAGCGGATCGACCCGGCCCGCGCGCCCCACGTGATCTTCATGACCGGGGACGAGCATATGGCGTCTGCGCTGGGGGAGACGACGAAGACACGGTGCCTGACCAAGCCCTTCTCGACGAGCGAGCTCCGGGAGGCGCTCTCGGCATTTCTCGTCGGGAGAGAGCCCAGCGAAACGGGGAGATCCTGGTGGCCATCGTAGACTCTCTCTCTCGAACGGAGCATCGCCTGAGCGCGCGCCCGCGACCGTCGGTCTCGGGCATGGCCGCGCTCATCGACAATCGCTACCGCGTGCTCGGCCGACTCGCGCAGGGCGGAATGGGCATCATCTATCGCGCGGAGGACGTGCTGCTCCAGCGCCCGGCCGCGCTCAAGGTCGTCGACCCGTCGCTCGCGCACTCGGAGGAGACCCTCGAGCTCTTCCGCCGCGAGGCCCGCTCGCTGGCGCGCCTCCGGCACGACAACGTCGTCCAGATCTACGCGTTCGGCACCGCCGGCCCGTTGCACTTCTTCGCGATGGAGCTCATCGACGGCCGGAACCTCGACGACATCCTCCTCGAGCACCTCGAAGCTGGGCGGTCGATGCCGCTCGATCTCGTGGTCGAGATCGTCCATAAGGTCGCGAGCGGCCTCACCGCGGCCCACGCCAGGTCCGTCACACATCGCGACGTGAAGCCCGCGAACATCGTGCTCGAGCACGAGAGCGGGCGTCCCGTCCTCGTCGATTTCGGCATCGCGAGGCACGCGAAGGACACGCACTCGAACAGCCTCTCCGGCACCCCCACGTACATGGCGCCCGAGCAGATCCGCAACGAGCCGGACCACGACGGCGCCCGCGCGGACCTCTACTCGCTCGCGTGCACCGCCTTCGAGATGCTCGTCGGCCAGGCGCCCTTCGCCGGCGCCACTCCGGACGAGCTCATGCTCGCCCACATGGATCGGCCGCCGCCGCTGCTCTCGAGCTTTCACCCGGCATACGAGCCGCTCGATGGTGTGTTCGCGCGCGCCCTCGCCAAGAACCCGAGATACCGGCCGGAGAGCTGCGTCGTGTTCGCCCGCCAGCTCGCGGAGGCGGCGATGGACGTGTCGCGCCCGAGCGCGGTGATCGAGCGCGCGCTCGAGATCCAGCTCGACGACGATGAGGCGGACGACGAGGAGGAGGAGCGTCGCGAGGAGACGGTGCTCGTCCTCGCCGAGGACGACGCCATGCGGCGGCTGCTCGTTCGCGAGGCGACTCGCTCGCTCCGCAAAGCAGGGATCGCGACGCCGGGGATCGCCTGCGCCAGCACCACGGCCGCGCTCCTCGCGGAGGTGCGGCGCCGGCGTCCGGCGATGGTCATCCTCGACGACGACGCGGTGGGCGGGGCCTCGGTCGAGATCGCCCGCAGCATCCGGCGTCTCGAAGGCGGGGATCGAGCGCACATCGTCGTGCTGACGCGCGACATGCTCGCGGAGCGATCCATGTGGCAAGCGATCGACGCGCGGCGCCTCTCCAAGCCGCTGAGCGTTCGCGCGCTCGCCTCGACGCTCGACGAGCTCGTCCTCGCGCGCCGCTAGCGCCCGGGACTCAGCGCCACGGGCTCGCGGCGCGGGCGGCGTCGAACGTGAACGCCATCGGCGCCGACTGCGTCTCGAAGCAGACCGCATCCCACGCGTCGAGCACGGCGCGCAGTGGCCGGAGATGGCACTCCACGCTCGAGGCCTCGCCGGTCTTCCTCACGAAGCAGCGCTCGCCGTCCGTGAAGAAGGCGACGCAGCGCACGTGGTCGACGCGCTCCGCGAGCTCCCATAGCGGAAGGTGCGTGCGGGCCACCAGCACGCGCACCGTGTCCTCGGCGACATCGATGTCGTACTCGAAGCCCGGCACGTCGATGCGCTCCTCGTGGCCGGCCGTCACGAGAAGCGTCGAGGCGGGGCGGGGGAGCTCGGAGACGGTGATGCCATCGCCCTCGACGAAGAGGAGCCGCATCGCGCCGGAGGGCGGCCACGGGCTGATGTACGGGCCCGCCACCTTCTCGAGCGCGAGGCGGAAATTCGCGCGGTTTCGCTCCTCGTCGAGCGAGTCGAAGATGGCGCGGTCGGGCACCTCCGGCGGGAAGCCGAGCCGCTCGACGACGAGCGCCCGGTCGCAGACGGCAGCCTCGATGACGAGCCCGTCGAGGAAGTAGCCGCGACCGTACTCGTCGAGGAGGCGGTCGTTGACGAGCGACGTGGCCCATCCGCCGAGATACTGCGAGAGCCGGCGCGCGAGCTCGTTGTTCCACGAAGGCGAGCGCGGCCCGCGCACGTCGACGCCGTAGAGATCCGTGCCGCAACGCCCGATCGCGACGGACGCATTGTTGCGACGTCGCTCCCAGAGCTCGCTCACGTTCGCCACGTCCACCGCCTCGCGCACGACGAGCCCGAGGGGGGGCAGCGCGAGGCGCAGCGCCTGCTCGACCGCCTCCCGACTGCGCGCTCCCACGACGAGCTGGCTCGTGTACATCGCTCAGGGCGGCGCGAGCCCGGGCGGGAGCCCGGAGGGACGAAAGGCCTGCGCCGGCGTGGACGGGATGCCTGCGTCGCGCTCGGCGCGCCGGTCCCAGAGGACGAGGAGAAACGAGGCCATCATCGAGAGGAACTGCAGCGCCACGTCGAGGTCGTCCTCGAACATGTCGATGAGGCGCTCGCGGTTGCCGACGAGCGCGGTCACGGGCTCCGTCACGACGAAGTCGTTCCAGCGCGGCTTTCCTGCGATCGCCTCGATGCCGCCGACGATGTACGTCGCGCCGACGTGCTGCACCTGCTGGTCGCCCCAGCGGAGCTCGCCCTTGCCCTTGACGATGAAGAAGGAGCCGATCGACGCGTCGCCCGTGCGCCAGAGATACTCGCCGGCCGGGACGCGGATCTCCTTCATCTGGCGCGCGAGACGCGCGACCGAGTTCACGTTCGCCTTCCGGAACGCGAGCGTGCGACGGATGAGGAAGATGCGCTCGACGATGCCGATCTCGCCGTCGTGGAGGAGCTCCTCGTAGTCCTCCGGCGGCGGCTGGTAAGGACGCGGCGGCGCCAGGACGTTCTCCTGGAGGAGCCGATCTGCGACCCAGCGCATCGTGCCGAGGAGGACCGGAAAGTGGTCCTCGAACATCTCGTCGATCGCGTCGACCCCGAGCTCGAACGTCTCCACGCGGCTCTCGGCCACCGCCTCCGTGCCGCCCGCGGTGCGCGCCAGGAGCGAGAGGAAGCCGACGCCGCCGGGCGCGGTGATGGTGCGGATCGTGTTGCCGTGGCGTCGCATCGTCACGGAGCCCGTCAGCAGCATGTGAAATGCGCGCGGCGACTCGTCCTCGCGGAGGATGACCTGACCCTTCTCGAAGGTGTTCGAGCGCATCGACGCCGCGAGCGGCGCGAGCTGCGTCGCCGACATGGAACGGAAGACGGGCACGCCCCGAAGGCGAAGGAGCCGCTCGGTCAGATCAAGCTGGCGCATTGGTCGGGCTCCCTGGCGTGGGCTCCGGGAGGAGGTTCTTGGCCTTGTCGACGATGCGCTTGCCCAGCGAGTCGATCGACCGCGGCTGCGTCGAGCGGCGGCCCTCGATGGTGTTCGGATCGATGCCGAGCTCGCCGGCGCGGTACTCCGCGAGCGTCCGCATCGTGCTGCCGCCACGGCTCAGCATCTCGCGCAGCACCTCCTCGTACGTGCCGTGCTGGACGCGTGCGTCGTCGCCCACGAGCTCGATGACGCGCGCACGGAGCGGCGGCTGCACGATGTTCTCCACGAGCTCGAGGCTCGACGCGCGCGTCTTCGGCTTCTTGCTCCGGAGCCCGCGCTCGATGTCCTCGAAATCCTCCGCGTAGAGCAGGTCGAGCAGCATGAAGAGACGCTGCGTCGCGTGCTGCTCCTTGTCTCGTACGAGATCGACGAGGAGGTGATGGGCGGCCTGCAACGGGTCGAGCTTCAAAGCGGACGGCACCGGCGCGCTGTCCGCGGTGAGGCCCATCTTCCAGCGGCGCAGCTCCTCGGCATGATCGAGGGTGGCCTCTGCCGCCCGGCGCAGGAGGGCCTCGTCGAGCGCGAGCTTCGGGTTCTGGCGGCGCAGCTTGATGAGCGCACGAAGGATCTTGAAGCGGACCGCGCCGTCCTTCTCCGTGACGAGGTGACCGAGGAGCCTCTTCGAGGCCAGGGCGGGGTCGAAGAGGACGAGCGTACGCGGCAGGTGCACGCGGACGTCGCGCGCGAAGTCGCGCTGCTTCAGCACCTCGTCGACGAAGTCGAGCGCGCCCGGGATGACCGCGATCGCGTCTCGCGCCGAGGCGCGTAGCTCGTGGCGATTGAGCATGCCGACGAGCACCGGGAGGTACGCCGGCCGGCGACGCGCGCACATCGCGCCGGCCACCTCGAGGCGCACGCGCGCGTCGCTGGATATCTCGAGCTCCGGCACGCCCGTGGCGCCCGGCTGGGTGAGGTCGCTCGCGGCGTCGCGTACGCTCGGCTGGTCGTTCTGGAACGAGCCGGCCTCGCGTGCGAGCCTGATCAGTGCGTCGTCGAAGCGCTCCGCGACCGCCTTCGGCTCCTCGTCGACATCGGTCGCGCCGACGTCGCGGATGGCGCGTGCGATCTCGACCGCGGTCTGCCAGACCCGGGTGTCGATGAAGGCCTTCATGCGCCGATCGAACTCCGCGGGCTCGATCCACTGGCGCGCCATGAGCGCGACGAGCGCGGTGACCTGCACCTGCGGGCACGTGTCTTCGAGGCGCTCCTCGAGCAGCGCGCGATCGGGCGCGACGGCGGTGCGCGCGCGGAGCGCGGCGGCGGCGACCGCGCGATCGGGATGGCTATTGAGGCGGTCGGCGATGGAGACGAAGTCCGTTCTCCCGCGCCGCGTGAAGAGCTCGAGCGCGCGGACCACCACCTGACGGCTCGGGTGATAGAGGATGAGCGCGGGGATCAGCCGCTCGCGATGCTGCTCCGCGAGCAGGTCGAGCGACGCGAGCACCTCCACGTCGTAGCTGCTGTTGAGGCCGGCGAAGAGGAGCTCGAGGGCGCCGAGGTCGAGGTCGGGGATCTCGGCCTTGCCCGAGAGGCCGCCCGCGCGAAGGGTCTCGCGGAACACATCGAGATAGTTCCCGCGGATCGTGATGACGTTCGCGAGCCAGAGGACCGCCAGGAGGACGATGATGGCGCCGATGGTGGTGAGGGTCGCGGCCTTGGCGGCGACGAGGCCGAGGATCGCGAGCGAGGCCATCGCCTGACCGCCGCGGTTGCCGACGAGCTCGATGATCGGCTTCACGCGCTCGCGCGTTCCGTCGGGGACGGGCACGAGCAGGAGCTCCATGCTCGTCTTGTGCACGGAGTAGCGGAGGCTGCCGTCGAGGCCCTTCAGCAGGACGGCCGAGAGAAGGGCGCCGCCGCTGAAGAGGACGCCGCCGGCCGCGCCGAGGAGCGCCAGCGGCATGAAGAAGAGGGCGCGCTGGACGCCGAACGTGCGGAAAATCCAGGGGCCGATGAGGATCTGGGCGGAGAGCGCGATCGTGTTGGTGACGGCGTAGAACGTGGACAGCCACTGCGCGAGGCCGGACGTGTCGTGTTGGTATGCCTCGGCGATGCGCGCCTTGAAGAGGAAGTCGGCGAGGGTGACCGCGATCGTCGCGGTGAGCGCGATGACGAGGATGCGCCGCGCGAAGATGTCGCTCGCGAGGAGCGTCGCGTTGGTGGTGAGCGACCCCGTCGCCGCTTCGCTCTGCTCTGCAGTGGGCTCGCGGGCCGCGCCCGCGTCGGGGATGCGCACCGCGAAGAGCGGGAGCGACGAGAGCACGAAGAACACCGCCGACACGAGGACGAGCCGGCCGCCGGGAACGAACGCGAGCGCGGCCCGGGCCCCGAACGCGCCGACGACGCCACCGAGCACGGCGCCTGCGCCGATGAAGCCGTAGAGACGCTTTGCCTGCGTCATCGTGTGGGCGCGACCGAGGAGCGTCCAGATCTGGACCGTGACCCAAGACGCGAAGAGCCCCGACCATATGTAGAGGCCGTAGAGGAGCGACGGCTGGTTCCAGCGGATCGAGGCGCCGTAGACCCAGAGCCCCGCCGTGACGAGCGCGCCGAGCACGGTGGTGCCGGCGATGGCGCTCTTGTTCGCGGGGAGCCGTAGCCGCGCCGCGCCGAGCGCGAGCACGGCGATGGCGAGGTACATCCAGGGCAGGTGCGCCGCCGGGAGCCGGGTCAGAAAGAGCGCGTCACGTGCGGTCTCGAGCAGCGTGTGGCCCGATGTGAGGACGAGCAACGCCCCAAAGGCAGCGAAGGTGTTTCGCCGTTCCTCCGGACGTACATCGAGAAGCCCTCGCAGCGTGCTCATGATCGAGATCCGCGCCTGGGTCAGCGTAACCGACCCAGATCATTGGTCCTCGACCTTTCGATGCCAAGCGCGAGGATGCGTCGCGATCCGTCATCCGACCGCGTCCACGCGTGCCGAAACTAGAGCAGAAGCGCCGCGGCCGAGACGATGGCAATGATGGTACCGATGGCGCCGGCGGCGATGACGGCCACCCCCTTCGTCACCGCGGCCTCGTCGGCGCAGCCGAGCGCCGCCTCGTAGAGGGAGATGTCCTGGATGCGGCGGAGACGCGCGACCCGGAGGTCGTCGCGGAGCTGCGCCTTGCGAGCGAGCACGCGGATGGCGTAGGCCGGCGTCGCGCTCAGCTTCTCCGGCGGCAGGCCGAAGCCGGCGAACGCGACGATTCCGGGCTTCGGGTCGACGGTCTTCTGCGTGCTCGAGATCGGCGCGGGCCGTCCCTGGGAGGGGGGCCCGGCGCTCATCTCGAGCCCGGCGATGGTGGTGATGACGCTGTGGCTGGTCGGCGGAGCTTTGATGTCGAGCGGAATGTCGAGGTTCTCGTCCTCGAGCGACTCGAGGACGCGGCCTTCGGTCTCCATGCTGGGCGACGGGGGCGTAGGTGCGACCGACGGGGGGCGAACCGCGGCCATGTTCGCGGTCGAGCTCGTTCGCAGCATGGGCCGTTGCGGGGCCGGCGGTACGTCGAGCTCCATCTCGAAGACGGGGAGGGGGCGCTGGGCGCGCGTCGAGGTCGGCGGGGGCATGTGCGCCGCCATGAGCGCTTCGGTGTGGACGCTCGGCATGAGCGACGGGATGTCGGGGAAGCCGTCGAAGTCGTCGTCGTCGTGGACCTCCTCGAGCTCGTCGAGACCGCTGAAGGCCTCGTCGAGCTCGGTGAGGTTGGTCAGCGAGGTGGGGCCGGAGCGGTAGACACCCGATTCCACGATCGGCTGCGCCTCGATGGCAGGGTGGGAGATCCGACGCGGGATGGGCATGGGGGCTACGAGGGAAAAAACGGCCGCCGTCGCGAGGCCTTAAGCGGTCTCGATTCTTTTTCGGGCTGGACCCAGCACGCATGGACGGGTGGGGCGGGATGGTGGCCGGAGAGGAGATCGCGGCGCTTTTCACCAGCCGGCGATCGCGTTCGCCCGAGGAAGGGAGCTCTTGCACGTGGCGCGCGGCTTGCTCCCGGCGGTGGGCAAATGAAAGCAACCGATCTGCTCGAGAAGCAGCACCGCAAAGTGGAAGCCATCTTCAAGAAGCTCGAGAACGGGCGCACCGACAAGGGCCCGCTCGTCGTCGAGCTGGCCGACAACCTCGCCGCGCACATGGCGATCGAGCAGGAGATCTTCTATCCCGCGGTCGTGAAGGTCGATCCGGACCTCATCTCCGAGGGCTACGAAGAGCACTCGCTGGCGGAGCTCGCCATCAAGCGACTCCTCCAGACCGATCCCGAGGAAGCGGCGTTCAAGGCGCGCGTCGTGGCGGCCAAGGAGCTCATCGGGCACCACGTCGAGGAAGAGGAAGAGGAGATGTTCGAGAAGGTGCGGAAGGCCTTCGACGATGACGCCCTCGAGACGCTCGGCAAGCAGATGAAGAAGCGCTTCGACGAGGTCCTCGCGGCTGGCTACGCGAACGCGGTCCCGAAGGGCTTCGCGAAGACCTCGGCCGACGGCACGCGGAAGAACATCCGTGTCGCGGCGGCCACGAAGAAGAAGGCGGCCTGACCGCTACGGCACTTCGCCATCGCGATGGATGATGGCGTGGACGGAGAGGATGCTGCCGACGCTCGCCGCGAAGCCGCCGCGCTTCGCTAGGGCGCTGGCGGCGTCCAGGAACTCACGCCGCGTCGAGAGGCGCGGCAGCTTCAGCTCCGCGAGGACGGCGGTGTATACGTGCTCGCCCTCCTGCGGGCCGAGCACCTTGACGAGCTTCGCGCGTGCGACGCCGTCCCAGTCGTGCGGTTTGACGATGTCGGTCATCGGCCGCCCTCGGGGCGCCCTTCGAGCTCGACGATGCGGGAACGCGCCGCGGCGAGCTCGTCGCGGAGGCCTTGCACCATGGTCTCGAGCTCGCCCGCGGTCGTGGTGAGCTCGTCGAGCAGGGCCTGCATGCGCCGCTGCTGCTCGCGCTCGGCGGCGATGTTCGTGTTCGTCCCGTACCACCGCAGGATCGTGCCGTCCTCGCCGCGGTGCGCGACGGCGCGCGCGAGGTGCCAGACGTACGTGCCGTCCGCCATGCGAAGACGAAACTGCACCTCGTAGGGCTCGCCGCTCGCAAGGGAGTGCATCCACTTCGCGCCGGCGCCCGGGAGGTCCTCCGGGTGGACCACGCCCTGCCAGCCATCGCGAAGGAGCGCCTCTGGCGCCACGCCGAAGTGCCGCGCCGTCTGCGCTGACACGAAGTCCAGCGCGCCGTCCGGCGTCGCCGTCCAGATCTGCACGGGCAGCGTGTCGGTGAGAACGCGTGTCGGGTCTTCGGACATCGGCCCCTTTCTAGTCGTGCCGCAAGGCGCGCACAACGAAAGGCGCTCAGGCCGCGTCGTTCTTCGCCTTGGCCTCGGCCTTTGCCGCCTTGGCTTCGGCCTTGATCTCGCTCTTCGTCGGCTCGCGCTCGTGATTCAGGAAGCACGCGTTCCCGAGACCGGTGCCGATCGTGAGGACTCCCCAGCGCTCGATGTCTTGCATGAACGGGAGCTCGCTCAGGCCCTGGACCACCGCGTCGTTGTGGACCACCACGTGCGTGGCGTGCGTGCCGATCTTCGGGAGCTGGGCGCGCAGGGTCTCGGGCAGATTGAAGCGTGAGCTCTCCCAGTTTCCGGGGAGGTTCTGCGCGCCTTTCTCGATGGCCCCGTCCGCGTCGATGACGCCCGGGCATCCGATGCCGATGAACGGCGCGAGGGAGATCCCGTCCTTCTCCGCCTTGGCCACGAGCCCCTCGAGCATCGCGACGAGGCGGTCGATCGCCTCGTCGCGCTTGGGCTTGTCGTCGCGATGGCGCCAGAGCTCCGAGGCGACGACGGAGCACGCGGACAGATCCTCGGCCTTCTTCAGCGCGAGCTGGACGATGCCGACCCGGATGTTCGAGCCGCCGATGTCGACCCCGAGGACGGCATCGAAGCTGCCGAAGATCCACGCCGGCGCCAGATGCACCGTCCCAATCAGCCCCGCTTCGTCCGGATCGTGGCGGATCGGTAGCAGGTCGACCGCGTGTCCGTTGCCCTTCAAGAGGACGGACGCCCTGCCGATCGCGAGCTCGCCCACGCGACTCGCGCGGAGACCGCCGCCGACGACGATCCGCTGAACGTCGCGCCAGGCCTTGAGCCGCAGGAACCGTCCGGCCACCGTGGCGAGCTCCGTGGCGAAGCCCTCGATGGCGCCGTGGACCACACCCGCTGCGTCCGGCGTGCCTTCGAGCAGGATCTTGTCGAGCGCCTTCTTGCTGATCTCCGTGCTCGCGGTATCCCCGAGCGGGTCCTCGCCCTGCGCCCGCAGGCCCTCGCGGAGATCCTCGAGGATGGCGCGGAACGCGCGGTTACTGGCGCGATCTCCGATGAAGCCGTCCGCGTCGCGCAGCTCGGCATTGTAGGCCTCGACATCGACCCCCGGCAGTTGCGCGGCGCCATGCTGACCTATCGCGAAGCTCGATGTCTTGTTGTCGCTCACGTCCCGGGAGCTGCAATCCGTGCACCAGCGTCGCGCGCCACCTACCATGTCCCGTTCAGGACGAGCCCGCTCGAGCCCATCGGTGCGACGGTGACGGGAGCGCCGTGGAGCGACGGCAGGAGGATGCCCATGCCGGCGCCGGCCATCGCCCCGATGAGCACGTCGCTCGGGAAGTGACCTCCGCTGAGCACCCGCGCGCTGCCGACGAGGGCGGTGCCCGTGACGCCGGCACCGAGCACGAGCCAGCCGAGACGCTTTCGTCCCAGGCGATGCAACGTGAGCGTGGTCGCGACGACCGAGGACACCGTGTCGGCGGTGTGGCCGCTGAAGAACGAGCGACCGGCGTTGGCGTCATTGCGATCGGCGAGGGGAGCCTCGGTCCCGTACACGCGCGGCCGCGCGCGCGGGACGGCGTAGCTCATCGCCACCTGTAGCGCGCTCGACGCCAGCACCGCCTCTGCGACCACGACGCTGTCGTTCAGTCCGTGCCGCACGCCCTCGTCGAGCACGAGGACGAGCGGACCGAAGAGGATGGTCGCCGCGGTCGCCACGTCACCGACGCGCGCCCACCCTTCGCTGTAGCGTCCGGCCGCCCAGCGGTCGAACGGATTGACGTGCGACCGATCGCAGTCGGTCACGCACGCGCGCGCCGGCACCTCGTCGAGGAAGAGGAAGCCCGAGGTCACCGCGGCGCTCACGAGGACGATCGGGACGTCCTTCTGTGCCTCGAGCCGGTAGGCCTGTGCGTGAGCGTCGCGACCGACGAGGATGAAGGCGAGCGTGACGAACACGAGGACGAGCCGCATCGGCCACGAGCCGCGCCGTGCCCGTGGCACGTGGCGTGCTCGGCGGTCGATGGCGTCGAGCTTCTTCATGGCCGACATGCAGGCAGGGATCGGGCCTCCCTCGGCATCCTGCTCCCGCCCACGGATGGCATCCGGGCCGCATCGGGAACGTGATGAAGATCGGGCGCTCGCCGGCGCCCGCGAACGCGCGGGTTGCCCTGACGGTTATTTCGACTATTCTAGAAATACCGATGGCGAAGAAGCTCGAGCAACACGCGGAGCAGCTGGGGGCGCTCGGGCACCCCATTCGCCTCGCGATCGTGCGTCACGTCGTCGTCGCCGGTAAGGACGGCGCCGCGGCCGGCGACATCCAGGCGAAGCTGGACGTCCCCGCATCGACGCTGAGTCACCATATCGACCGGCTCACGCGCGCGGGCCTCCTCGAGGCGCGCCGCGAGGGCACGTTCATCTACTACAGCGCGGCGTTCGAGGCGCTGCGCGCCCTCACGGACTACCTCTGGGAGGACTGCTGCAAAGGCGGCAAGAGCACCGGCGGCTGCTGCTGATCGCTCCAGGTCTCATATTTCGATGATTCTAGAAGAACAAAAACAGAAGCTCCCGCTCCTCGATCGGCTCCTGCCGGCGTGGATCCTCCTCGCCATGCTCGCTGGCCTCGTCCTCGGTCGCGCGATCCCGTCGCTCGGCGCGTCGCTCGACACGGTGAAGGTCGGCGGCGTCTCGTTGCCGATCGCGGTCGGGCTCTTCTGGATGATGTATCCGGTGCTCGCGAAGGTCCGCTACGGGCGCCTGGCGAGCGCGGGACGGAACCCGAAGCTCCTCGCGACCTCGCTCTTCCTGAACTGGGTCGCGGGCCCGATCCTCATGTTCTCGCTCGCGTGGATCCTCCTGCCGGATCTCCCGCATTACCGCACGGGCCTCATCCTCATCGGCCTCGCGCGATGCATCGCGATGGTGCTGCTCTGGAACCTCCTCGCCAAGGGGAGCAGCGAACTCGCCGCGCTGCTCGTCGCGCTGAACTCGGTCTTCCAGATCCTCTGCTACTCGCTCTTCGGCTGGCTCTTCATCACCGTGCTCCCTGGATGGATGGGCGCGGAGCCCACGGCCGTCGTTCACGTCCCGATGAGCGACATCGCGAAGAGCGTGCTCCTCTTCCTCGGTCTTCCGCTCGCGGCGGGAGCGCTCACGCGATGGTCGCTGGTGCGGCGGCACGGCGAGGACTGGTACGAGAAGAAGTTCGCGGCGAAGGTGGGGCCGACCGCGCTCCTCGGCCTCCTCTACACGATCGTGCTCATGTTCGCGATGCAGGGAGACCGCATCCTCCGGCTCCCGCTCGACGTGCTCCGTATCGCCATCCCGCTCGTCCTCTACTTCGCGATCATGTTCAGCGTCTCGTTCCTGCTCGCGCGGCGCCTCGGCTTCTCGTACGAGGACACGGCGTCGCTGTCGTTCACCGCCGCCGGCAACAACTTCGAGCTGGCGATCGCCGTGGCGGTGGGCGTGTTCGGTATCGGCTCCGGCGAGGCGCTCGCGGGCGTGGTCGGGCCGCTGATCGAGGTGCCCGCGCTGCTCGGGCTCGTGTACCTCTCGCTCGGGTGGAGAAAGCGTCTTTTCCCCGAGGTGACCGCGTGAATACCGTCCTCTTCGCTTGCATTCACAACGCCGGCCGCTCGCAGATGGCGGCGGCGTGGTTCAACGCGCTCGCGCATCCGTCGCGGGCACGCGCGATCTCCGCCGGCACGGCGCCGGGCGCGCGGGTCCACCCCGAGGTGCTCGCGGCGATGCAGGAGGTCGGGATCGATCTCACGAACGCAGAGCCGCGCCTCCTCACCGAGGAGCTCGCCGCGTCGGCGAGCATGCTCGTCACCATGGGCTGCGGCGAAGCGTGCCCCGTCGTGCCGGGTCTTCGACGCGAGGACTGGCCGCTCGAGGATCCGAAGGGCCGGCCCGTGGAGGAGGTGAGGCGGATCCGCGATCAGGTGCGAGGGCTCGCTCAGCGGCTCATCGCGCACGAACGATGGGACGACTCCGCCGCGACGTTCCCCGCGATCGCCGAGTCGCACGTCGATCTCCCCACCCTCGAGAAGCTCGGCGCCACGACCTTCGACCATCCGCCGCGCATCCTCCTCCTCTACGGATCGCTGCGCGAGCGGTCGTACAGCCGCTTCCTCACGTTCGAGGCAGCGCGCCTGCTCGAGCGCTTCGGGGCCGACGTGCGCGTCTACGATCCGTTCGGCCTCCCGCTGCCGGACGGCGCGTCGCCGGATCACCCGAAGGTCAAGGAGCTCCGCGAGCTCTCGAGCTGGTCGGAGGGTCAGGTGTGGTGCAGCCCCGAGCGTCACGGCGCGATGAGCGGCGTCATCAAGAGCCAGATCGACTGGCTGCCGCTCAACACGGCGAGCATCCGGCCGACGCAAGGACGCACGCTCGCGGTCATGCAGGTGTCGGGCGGCTCGCAGTCCTTCAACGCCGTGAACGGCCTCCGCCTCCTCGGCCGCTGGATGCGGATGTTCACGATCCCGAATCAGTCGTCCGTGGCCAAGGCGTTCCAGGAGTTCGACGAGGCCGGACGCATGAAGCCGTCCTCGTATTACGACCGCGTGGTCGACGTGATGGAGGAGCTCGTGAAGTTCACCCTCCTCTTGCGTCACCAGGCGCCGTACCTCACGGACCGCTACAGCGAGCGCAAGGAGAGCGCGGCGAAGAGCCAGGCCCAGGCCCTGGCCGCCCAGGCCATGAGCCACGAGACGAAAAAGTGATCGCGCGCTGCGTCCTCCGTCCGAGGCCGGCGTCTTCCAGGGAAAGGAGACGATGATGAACCAGCGAAACAGTGACGAGGTGCGTGGCGTGGTGCGGGAGCAGTACGGGGCGATCGCGCGAGGGGACACGGCCTGTACGCCCGGATGCTGCGGCACCGGCACGGACGGCACGAAGCTCGGATACTCGCCCGCGGAGCTCGCGTCGCTGCCCGAGGGCGCGGATCTCGGCCTCGGCTGCGGAAACCCGCAGGCCATCGCGGCCCTTCGCCCGGGCGAGACGGTCCTCGATCTGGGCTCGGGCGCCGGCTTCGACTGCTTCCTCGCCGCGCAGCAGGTCGGGCCGAGCGGGCGCGTGATCGGCGTCGACATGACGGCCGCGATGATCGAGAAGGCGCGCGCGAACGCGTCGAAGATCGCGGCCGCGAACGTGGAGTTTCGTCTCGGCGAGATCGAGCATCTCCCCATCCCCGACGCCAGCGTGGACGTCATCCTCTCGAACTGCGTCGTGAACCTGAGCCCGGACAAGGCGTCCGTGTTCCGCGAGGCGTTCCGCGCGCTCCGGCCGGGTGGCCGGCTCGCCATCAGTGACGTGCTCCAGACCACGCCCGTGCCCGCGGCGCTCGCGAACGATCTCGCAGCTTACTGCGGCTGCGTGGCCGGCGCCGCGACGGTGGCGGACGTGAAGGCATACCTCGAGGCAGCGGGCTTCCAGGACGTGCGCGTCGTGGTCCGGGAAGAGAGCCGCGCGTTCATTCGCGACTGGATCCCGGGCTCGCGCGCGGAGGACTACGTCGCCTCGGCGACGATCGAGGCGACGAAGCCGACCGCGAAGTCGTGCTGTGCGCCCTCGTGCTGCGCACCGGGAGCGAAGGCGTGATCGAGCCGGCGGCACGCGGCGGGTGGCAGGAGCTCGACGCGAAGGTGCGTCCCTTCGTCGCGCGTCGCGTCCGTCGAACCGAGGACGTCGACGACGTGGTCCAGGACATCTTCGTCAAGCTGCAGCGCGGGCTCCCCGAGCTGCGCGACGAGGATCGGTTCGGCCCGTGGGTCTACCGCGTGGCTCGAAACGCGATCGCGGACTACCGCCGTTCGAGCGTCCGGCATCCGTCCGCGGCCACGCCCGCCGTGGACGAGGACGCGGCGGCCGACGTCGCCGGCGAGGACGACGCGGAGCCCGAGCTCGTCCCGTACGTGGCGGCGTTCGTGGCCATGCTCCCGTCTCCGTATCGCGAGGCGCTCACGCTGACGGAGCTGCAGGGCCTCTCGCAGAAGGACGCGGCGGAGATGATGGGGATCTCGGTCTCCGGGATGAAGTCGCGCGTTCAGCGCGGCCGGCGCCTCCTTCGCGAGACCTTCGAGGCCTGCTGCGCGATCGCGCTCGACGCGCGTGGTCACGTGATCGCGTGCGAGCCTCGACCCGACGGCCCGCTGCCGGGCTGTCGCTGCCGATAACCGCCGGCGGATCCGCTAACGCGACTCGTTCGCGCTGCGCCCGCCGACGACGACGGTGCGCGTGAGCGTCGCGATGACGATCCCCGCCATCAAGCCGCCGACGAGGCCGAGCGCCTCCGCGAAGAACAGCGTGGAGCAGCGCAGGATCGCGACGGACGCGACGCCGACCATGATCCCCGCCACCGTGTGCCAGCGCTGCCGGCCGCTCGGGATGAAGGCCGCGAGCACCGTCCCGAGCAAGGCGCCCACCGTCACGCACGCGCTCGGCTGGGTGCAGCACTCCATCCCTGCCGCCATCGCCTCCGGCGAGCAGCACGGGCGAAGCACGGTCATCGGAAGGACGAACGTGACGATCCCGCCGAGGAGGCCGACGTGGCTCCCACGAAGGAACGCGCCGCCGCGCCAGTGCGCGAACACCCAGGCGAGCGCCGTCACGGGCAGCCAGAGGATCGGCATGCGACCACCGACCCAGATCGCCACGAGCGCGGTGGGGGCGACGACGAAGAGCGACCGCCAGAGCGCGGAGCTCGTTCGCGGCGATGGCGTAGAACCACGGGAGGTACGGCCGCCCGGGCACGAACTCGCTCGCCCGCGAGAACACCTTCAGCAGCGTGGCCTGGGCGACGTCGGCGGCGAGCGAGGCATCGACGCGCGAGGCCGCGAGCCGCACCGCGCGCGGCAGCAGCGCCGCGAAGAGGGGATCGAAGGCCGCACGATCGCCGATCGCAAGTCGAGCCATCAGCTCGTCGAGCTCCGCCTCGCGAGGGCCTTCGTTGCTCATCGACGGGCGACCGATCGACTACTTGCTGGCGTGCTCGTGGCCCTTGCAGCTGGGCGCTCCATCGGTGCGCTGCCGAGCCCGGTCATGGTGCGTGACGTGCTATCGCTGGTGCTGCGGCATGAGCCTCTTTCACATCCTTGCCGTCCTGCTGACGGTCGCGGCGTCATTTGCGTACGTGAACCATCGCTGGTTGCGCTTGCCGACCACGATCGGGTTGATGGCCATGTCGCTCGGCGCGTCTCTCGTGCTGATCGTGGTCGATCGCCTCGGCTGGTTCGCCCTCGACCACACTGCCGGTCGAGTCCTCGAAGGGATCGACTTCAACGAGGCGCTGATGCACGGGATGCTCGGCGCTCTGCTCTTCGCGGGGACGCTCCACATTCGTCTATCCGAGCTGAAGGAGCAGCTCAGCCGCGTGATCGGGCTTGCGATCGTGGGTACGATCATCTCGACCTTCCTGACCGCAGGGCTCTTCTACGCGCTCCTCAGCGCCCTCGGCTTGCCGCTCGACTTCGGCCACTGTCTGCTCTTCGGCGCGCTGATCGCGCCGACCGACCCCGTCGGCGTGCTCGGCGTCCTCAAGGAGGCTCGTGTGGCCAAGTCCCTCGAGACCCAGATCGCCGGTGAGTCCCTTCTGAACGACGGGGTGGGAGTCGTGGTCTTCACGACGGTGCTCGGTGTCGTGTCGACCGGCGGTGAGATCACGCCCGGCGGCGTGGTCATGCTCTTCGTTCGCGAGGCGATCGGCGGAGCGCTCTTCGGCCTCGCGACGGGCTATGTCACGTTCCGGCTGCTTCGGAGCATCGACCATTACCAGACCGAGCTCCTCCTGACGCTCGCGCTCGTGGTCGGCGGATATGCCCTTGCCGAGAAGCTTCATCTCTCGGCCCCGATCGCGGCGGTCGTGGCCGGGCTCGTGATCGGGAACACCGGTCGCGCGCACGGTATGTCGGACGTGACTCGCGACCATCTCGACAAGTTCTGGGGTCTCGTCGACGACGTACTGAATTCGCTCCTCTTCGTGCTCGTCGGATTCGAGGTCATTCATATCTCGATCGGCGCGATTCAATTCGCGGCCGGAGCCATCGCGGTGGTGCTCGTTCTCGCTTCCCGCCTGACCAGCGTGGCGATTCCGCTACGAATCCTGTCACGCTGGCGGAAGGTCGAACGAGGCGAGGTCGCGATCTTGACCTGGGGCGGTCTTCGCGGCGGCATCTCGGTAGCGCTCGCGCTGTCGCTCCCCTTCGATGGTCAGCGCCCGATCATTGTCTCGACGACGTACATCGTGGTCGTCTTTTCCATCCTCGTGCAGGGCCTCACGCTGGGTCGTCTTGCGCGTCGTCTTGCGGCTTCGCCGTAGCGCTCTCCTCGTGGAGTCGCCGCAGCAGGGCTCGAACCCAACGAAAGTCTGGCACGCGGAGGTGAGCTCGCGCGGGCCGGTGACTCGCGGCGATCGCGAAGCCTCCTTCGGGAAGCGCGGCGAACATGTCATCATCCGTCACGTCGTCGCCAATTGCGATGTGAAAAGCTCCGCACTCCGTCCCTGCGATCTCCCTCACGACGTGGCCCTTGTGCACGCCTCGTTCGCGAACCTCCAGCACGCTTGCACCGGCAAGGAGCTCGAGGTCGTGCTGATCGACGAGCGGCTGGAGCTTCGTGCAGAGTCGAGCGCATTCCGACAGGGCCCTGACGGGCTCCACGAGCCGATAGTGCCACGCGATGCAGCTCTCCTTCTCCTCGACGAGTGAGAGAGGCAGGGCGGCGACGGACGCGCGCATCACGTCGCGCACGCTCAGGAGCCACTCTCCAGCGCCTCGAAGACGCGGCCTCCACTCGAGGTTCGGACGCAGGCGGCTCCACGATCCGTGCTCGGCATGTAGTCCGATGCCCAGGTGCCCGAGCCAGGCGTCGATGGACGTGCGTGATCGGCCGCTCACGATGTGAACCGCCGTGTCGCTTCGGGCCGACAGTCGCCCGAGCAGCTCGAGTAGCTCCGGGTCCGGATAGGCAAGATGTGGCTTGTCGGCGAACGGGACGAGGGTGCCGTCGTAGTCGAGGAACAGAACTCGCCGCCTTCCACGGGCGCCGTCCAGGACGCGAAAGATGTCGTCGGTCATCGCATGTCTCCGAGCGAGCTACTCCGCTCGCCAGGCCTGGTCGACCGTCAGCCCGCGGTGCAGGCGATCCTCCCGTTCCAGCAGCGTGTCGAGGCTCTCCGAGGTGCAGATGTACTCGAGGAGGGCGCGGACCCGGAGAGGGGACGTGAGCCGGAGGCTCTCCTCGAGCACGAGGCGGCAGAAGCGTCCCCGATCGAGGCGCTCGGTCCTGGAGAGCGTGACGCGCGCGCGAAGCCACTGCCACAGCTGCGCGCGGGCGGCGCGCGCGCTCGCGCAGTCCTCGAGGCGCGCGTCGAGTCTGATGCGCGACTGGCCACCAAGGACGGCGTCGAGATGGACGAGCGCGACCTCGATGTTCTCCCGGACGGCCGTCTCCGTCGGTAGCGGAGTCGCGACGGGAAGCGGCGCTTGAAGTCGTTGCTGACTCGCGACGCAGGCGTGCCCGCGCGCGGCGAGCGCCGCGCGTGCCACCGGTACGAGGTCTGCGTCGACCACACGCGTACCATCGAACCCGAGCCGCGCCTGCCGCCCCGCGTTGGCGTAGGTCCGCGCGAAGGTGAGACGTGAGGCGCCGGCCGTCGGCAGGACGGGCCCCATGGCTTGCACCCCACGCCGGCGACAGGTCTCGACGATTCGTGCTGCGACGGCCGCGAGAGGAGCCCGGTCGACGGTGAAAAAGCCGCGGGCAGGAGTGATGTTCCTGGATGCACTGCGAGCGCTGGTCGCGATCAGGTCACAGAGCAGATCGAAGCGGCCGCAGGCCACCGAGAGCACACGCGAGCGAAGCGTCCAGAGAATGTCGTCGAGCTCGGCGAGCGCGTTCATGGTGTCGATACGGACGCTGAGCTTGATCGCATCGCGGCCCAGCGACAGCCGATGCTCGATCCAGATCGCGATGTCGCTCCAGACGCGGACGTCGTTCGCGTCGCGAAGCTTCGTCAGCGAGAACCAGGGTCCTTCTCCGCGTTCGCTCAGGGTCGCGGCATTGTGGAAGCAGTAGAGACCGACGTCGACGAGCCCGGCCGGGACTGGCTGCGCGTCAATGAAGAGATGCTCCTCGAGCGCGAGGAGCGAACGCGGCCGAAGGAACACCGGAGGCATCGCCGCGTGCGCGGGATGCCTCGAACGCCGCGATCGGAGGTGGAGGTTGCGGAGAAGCGCCTGGCCATCGAGGAGGTCGCGCCACGATGGCAGCGTGGAGTCGTCGAGATCGGCGACGTACGCGCTCGCATGTGACGAGAGCGCGCGGGTGATCGAGGCGGTATCCGCCGCGCCGACGAGGTCCACGCGTGGTCCGCCGAGGGGCGCGGGGGCAGGCGCGCAGGTCCAGGACGGTGGTGGCTCGGGCGCTCGCGCCGCGACCAGCGTTGGCTCTCCGTCATGATCGAACGAGTGAGTCGCTCCGATTCGCCCGCGGAATGCGCGGACGAGCTCTGCAAGAAAGACCAGCGCGGGCGGTGACAGGACATCCTCGCTCGACGCCGGCGAGGCCTCGGCAATCACCAGCGCGTCGCGCACGTCAGCCCACTCCCCATGGACGATGCGCGAGTGCGATCGGCAGTGCCATGAGCGGTGACAAGCGGAATTCGCGCCAGGTCGACGCGCGAGCCACCACGTCGGTCCCCGCTGCATCACGCGTGGCGGTGTAGAGAAGCGTTACACGTCGAGCGAGCTGCGGTGACCTGCAACACGACTCGCGCGTCGTTTGTCGCCTTGCACGCCAGGGCTCGATTGGAGGTATGCGAGCTGCAGATGGTTTGAGCTCCAACGATGTGTGGCGGCCGTGATAGGCTCTGACCTCAAACCCTTCTTCTGGGTGATCCCCTCGGGGATGATCGCCGTCGCCGCGTTCTGCAATGCCACGGCCGTCAGTGAGCTGGTCGGGACGAGCCTCACCGTCTCGGCCGCAGAGCTTGCTCGTCCTCCGACCGTGATGCAGCGCCCGTCTACCACGCCGCCGCCGCGCGAGAAGCGCGCGGCCGTGATCGTGCATCGGAACGTCTTCGATCACGTGACGGGGCCGCTCGACGTGGCGCCGTCGTCCTCGCAGGATGACGCCGAGCCCGCCGCGGTCCCGGCGGTGGACGACCCGTGGAGCGTCCCGGCGTGCGATGGCCTGCGCGTCCGCGTGGTCGTCGCGAGCGACGACGAGGAGTGGTCGTTTGCTTCGATCGCGGGACCGGACGGGAAGTTTCATCTCGTCCGTCGCGGCGCCGAGCTCGCCGGGAAGTCGGTGTTTTTCATCGGTTGGGACCGGGTTTGGATGACGAGCGCGGGGGTCGTGTGTCAGGCGAGTCTCTTCGCTCCGAGGATGGCGGCTCCCGTTGTCCCTCCACCGCCGCCGCCGCCCTCGGCCGCGCCGCGGCGGGGAGCACCTGCGCTCTCTGGGGATCTGAGGAGCGGGATTCAGGCGATCAGTCCTTCCGAGTTCAATATCGACCGTGGGGTGGTCGACAAGATCCTGGAGAATCAGGCCGAGCTGATGCGCCAGGCGCGCATCGTGCCCGTGAAAGAGAACGGCCGTGTGGTGGGGGTGCGCCTCAACGGAGTGAAGCCGGACGCGCTGCTTGGGGTCCTCGGTATGCAGAACGGAGATGTGCTGAAGACGATCAACGGCTTCGACATGGCGAGCCCGGAGAAGGCACTCGAGGCGTACGCTCGCCTACGAACCGCGGACAAACTGACGATTCGCCTGACCCGCGGCACGAAGGAGCTGAATATCGACTACAACATCAAGTAGCGGCCCGGTTCGCTCTGGCTTGCGAATGGTTGGTGGTCAAACTATATGGAGCAGGTATGGTCGCGACTCTCGTCAAGCAAGGCGACACGATTCTCGTGGGTACGTCGCTCGACGCGCCGTCCGCGGTCGCGCTTCGTCGCGCCGTTGCGCTTGCGAACACGTTCGACGCGGTCGTGCGCGTCGTCCATGCCGTCCCGTGGGATGCGGAGCCGATCCGTGTGCGGGAAGACGCGCTGCGCCGGACGATCGCGGAGTGGGCCGTGCGCTCGGCGCGCATCATCCTCGGCCTCGACATGATCGCTTGCCGCGTGGAGGAGCCGGCGATGGCGCTCGCTCGCGAAGCCGTCGAGAACGATGCCTCACTCGTCGTCATTGGTGCCTCGCAGCGCCGAGGGCCACGCGCGGTCGCGGCTCGGTTTCTGCACCGCGCGTCCGTGCCGCTCCTGGTCGCGCAATCGCCGGGACTTCGAGGCTCGATCGTCGCCGCGACTGATTTGAGCGACCGCAATTATCCGGTCGCCCATGCCGCTGTCGCATGGGCGGACGCGTGCGCCGCGCGGGTGACGCTCATTCACAATATCGAGAGAGCTCCGACCTCGCGAGAAGCCAAGCGGCGGCAGCTGTGGCCCGCGCTTCGCGACCTCTGCTTCCTCACGCGAGCGCTCGGGCCCATCCAGCGCGCGCACCTGTCACGCGCACCGTCGACGCCTGTCGCGATCTCCAAGCTCGTACGGGCGCAGAGCGCCGACCTGGTGGTGGTCGGCGCACGCCGATCCGGTGGTCGAACCATGGGCGAGGTTCTGGCGTCGACACACTCATCGGTGCTCGTCGTTCCGCTCGGTGAGAGCCGTGGCTGAGGGGGGCGGGAGAAGCAAGTGCTGCGCGAGGACGACACCAAGTCGCGCGAGGAACGGGTTGGCGACCGCCCCATACTCGTAGCGGTCATCGTTCATGATGTCGTTGTCGTTGGCGTAGATCGTCGCCGCGACGAAGAATGCGCGCCCGGTCTTTTCGCTCGCGACATAGGCGTTCTCGACGGCGAAACCGTAGGCCCTCCCGCCCTTGCCAGAGACGCTCACGTCCAGGTCGGGGAGTGCGCTCTGGATCGCGACCGCCAGGGGTTTGTACTGCACGTCGAGGGCGCCATCGCGGGGGATGCGGCCCGGGTCGAGATCGCTTGGCCGGAGGCCGAGCGTCTCGACGAGCAGGAACCGGAAGCGGAGCTGCCAGTCGGCTGGATCTGGCTTCAGGTCGGGGCGCATCACGCCGATCAGCATGTCCTGGAGCTCTTGCAGGCGGACGGCATTCTTCGAAGCGAAGTCCATCGGTTCCTTGACCAGCCGGCCGCGTTCGTTCCGATACGCGCGCCCGAGCGAGGCCGACGGCGCCGGCGGAATTGGAAAGCCGATACGCTGGCCCACGACCTCGGTGGTTCCGTCCGCAAGGAGGAGCTCGATCGTGGGAGTGGTGGTCGTCGCGTCGCCAAGGTGATGAGCGATACGCGCGGAGGTGAGCCCTCTTCTGGCGAGGCGCTCTGCCAGCTCCTCGGGACCGACGAAGTCGAGAAGGCGATTGAATGCATCGTTGTCGGAGACGACGAGCGCGTGCTCGATGTCTCTCTGGATCGTGGTGTTCACGACGCGCCGCCCACGACCTTGACCCGTCACGTAGCGAACGGTCGTTCGCGGCGTGAACCGGGCGCTCGCGGCGTGATTCAGCTCGTCCAGCTTATCGAGCGTCGCGAACGCCACGCAGAGCTTCACCGCGCTCGCCGGATAGAAGTACTCGCGATCGACGCGGTACCCGCTTCGCAACACGCTCCCTTTCCCATCCGGAACCGCGATGAGCACCTGGATACGGCGACGTTCGCCATCGGCGAGCCAGGCCGCCAGCTCGCTGTCCGATCGCAGAATGTCTTCCACCTCGTCGGCGGGACGCGGCGGGACCTCCGCAACGGCCTCTATCGACGGCGCAGCAGGCGCGCTGGTCCGCATACAGGCTACAAGCCCGGCCAGCGCGAGAACGAGACTCACCGCTCGCGTCACGAACCGACACTTGCAAGCGTCGAGCCTGGGGTCTTGCGGGCCTGCGGGGGACGAAGAAGATGCGACTGACCATCAAGCTCCTGACATGGTTCTTCGTTTGCGTGCTCTTCGCGGTCGGCCTGAACGGCCTCTACGGCGTTCGGACGGAGCTCGCGCGCTACGAGCTCGATTTGGGAGAGCGGCATGTCGTCATGGGACGCGTCCTCCGCGCGGCGTTCTCGGCGGTCATGGAGACGGAGGGAGAGACACATGCCGTCTCGGTCCTCGACTACACGGACCGTCGTTTTCGCCGCGTCGATATTCGCTGGGTGTATCTCGACCATGCACCACCGGAGGCGCGGCGTCCGCACGTGGCGCTCGAGGCCCTCGCCCCACTTCGAAGCGATCAAGAAGTGCACGAGCGCCTGAACGGAAGCCTCTATACGTATGTGCCGATGCGGCTCGAAGGACGGCCCGTGAGCGCGCTCGAGTTCACCGAGAAGCTGGATGGGGAGAGCGCGGTCGTTCGGAGCGCGCTCTTCGGGCAGCTGCGGATTGTCGGCGCGACTGCGCTCGGGATCGGGATCGTCGCGTCGATCGTGGGCCTCCTGGTGGTGGCGCGCCCGATCCGGCGTCTCGTCGAGCATGCGCGGCGAATCGGACGAGGGGACCTGTCGGCCGCACCGATCGAAGCCGGCCGTGACGAGATCGCTCAGCTCGGTCGCGAGATGAACGCGATGTGCGAGAAGCTGGCCGAAGCTCAAGACGCGAAGCTCCGAGCTCTCGAGCAGCTCCGCCACGGCGAGAGATTGAGCACGGTCGGGTTGCTCGCGTCCGGCCTCGCGCACGAGCTGGGCACGCCCCTCAACGTGATCTCGCTGCGCGCGAAGGCGATCGCTCGGGGGCGATCGACTGGCAGTCAGGCTCAGGAGGCGGCGACGAGTATCGAGCAACAAGCGTCGCGTGTGACCCAGCTCGTGCGCCAGCTCCTCGACTTCGCGCGCCGCAAGACGCCAGATCGCGCGGTCGTGACCATCGCTTCGGTCGCGGAGCGAGCATCGGACCTGGTCGGCACGGTCGCGACCGGTCGGCAGGTTCGTATCGAGGTCGACGTGCCGCCGTCCCTCACGGTGCTCGGCGATGCCGTGCAGCTCGAGCAGGTGCTCACGAACATCGTGTTGAATGCCGTTCAGGTCGTTGGCGCGGGTGGTCGCGTACGGATCGGCGGAGATAGCGTCGAGGCGACACCTCCGGTCTACCTCGGCGGCAATGCCCGGGCCCACGTTCGCGTCACGGTGATGGATGACGGGCCCGGGATCGCACCGGACGTGCTGCCACACGTCTTCGAGCCATTCTTCACGACGAAGGACGTCGGTGAAGGCACCGGTCTGGGCCTCGCCGTCTGTTACGGGATCGTGCGTGATCACGGCGGGTGGATCGACGTCGAATCCGCGCCAGGTCGGGGAACCAAGGTCATGGTGTACGTACCGAGCGACGGAGCTGCGTCATGACGTGCGTACTGTTCATCGACGACGATGCGGCCATGTGCCAGGCGATGGCCTCGGAGCTCGCCGGGCACGGGTATGAGGTGGAGACTCGTGGTAGCGCCGCGGCTGCGCTGGAGACCCTCGAGACGTCCGACTTCGACGTTGTCATCACGGATCTCAAGATGCGGGACATGAACGGGCTCGAGCTGTGTCAGCGCATTGCCACGAACCGTCGTGATCTGCCGGTCATCGTCATCACGGCATTCGGGACGCTCGAGACGGCGGTCCAGACCATCCGGGCGGGCGCGTTCGATTTCATGACCAAGCCATTCGACATCGATGACGTGATCGTGGCGATCGAGAGGGCGGACCGCGACCGAAAGCTGCGAAAGGAGGTGGAGCGGCTGCAGTCCGCGCTCGACGTGCCTGGTTCGTCGTCGATCATCGGGAACGGATCGGTCACGCGCGCGCTCCTCGCCACGATCGACAGGGTCGCGCTCTCCGACGTGAGTGTGCTCGTGACCGGCGAGAGCGGGGTCGGCAAGGAGCTCGTTGCTCGCGAGCTTCATCGTCGCGGCCCGAACGCCGCGGGTCCGTTCGTCGCCGTGAACTGTGGTGCCATCCCGGAGACGCTCATGGAGAGCGAGCTCTTCGGGCACGCGAAGGGCGCATTCACCGATGCGAAGTTCGCGCGGCGCGGGCTCTTTGCGGAGTCCGATGGTGGCACGCTCTTTCTCGACGAGATCGGTGAGATGCCGGTCTCGATGCAGGTGAAGCTGCTGAGGGCCCTGGAGGAGCGGACCGTCCGTCCGGTCGGAAGCAACACGACCATTCCCTTCAACGCGCGTCTCATCGCGGCGACGAATCGAAGCCTCGACGCGGCGGTCCAAGACAAGACGTTTCGCGAGGATCTGTACTACCGAATTCACGTCATCTCGATCGACGTCCCACCGCTCCGCGAAAGAGGTGCCGACATCCTCGAGCTCGCCCAGCACTTCTTGCGTATCAGCGCGGCCCGCCAGAAGAAGTCCGTGGTCGGGTTCTCGGCGCCCGTTGCCGAGCGCTTTCTCGCTTATGGCTGGCCCGGAAATATTCGCGAGCTTCTCAACACGGTGGAGCGGGCGGTCGCGATGACGCAGTTCGCCGAGGTGGTCGTGGACGACCTCCCAGACCGCATCCGCTCCTACCAACGACGCCCGCTCGTCGTTGCCGCTGATCCCGACGAGCTGGTCTCGCTCGACGAGCTCGAGCGGCGCTACGTCGTGCGAGTGATGGAGGTCGTCGGTGGAAACAAGAGCAGTGCCGCGCGGGTGCTCGGCCTCGATCGCACCACGCTCTACCGTATGCTCGACCGTTACGGTCTCCGGTGAAGTGTCGTAGGTCGCGACAGGTCGAGGAGGTGTCGTGTGCCTCGACAACTCAAGCAGAACCCTCGATCACGCCCGCGAGCTCGTCGAGGTCGAAGGGCTTTTCGAGGACGGCGGAGACACCCAGCCCCGAGAGCTGCGCGTGGAGGCGCACGTCGCCCAGACTGGTCGTCACGATGGTACGAATGGGGGTCGCCCGCTGCCTCAGCGCGCGGGCCAGCTTGAGGCCCGGCGCAAAAGAGGGGCGGACGTCGACGATTGCCAGCGAGAGGGGCTCCGTCTCTGCCCACGCCAGTGACTCGCGGCCATGGGCGAGCGCGGTCGCCTGAAAACCTCGCGATTCGATGAAAGATCGGAGGATTTCACGCATATCGGCGTCGTCCTCGACGATGAGGGCGTGCGGCCGTCGATATGCGGCAAACCAGGCCGTCAAGATGCCTGGCTCCGCCGCGGATACACGGTCGAGCTCATCCACGGCGGCACGCATTCTCGGATCGATGGGGCGATACGAGTAGTGAAGCTCCTCGCCGATCGTCACGGCCAGAAGGCCGCGCGCGCAGAGCCTTGCGAGATGATGCTCCGCGGCAAGCGATGACATTCGACACGCCGTAGCCACGGTCTCCCGGCCGGTCGCCTTTCCTCTCAAGGACCGCAGAAACAACAGGACGTCGAGCCGCGCCATGGACTCGACGATCGCCAAGACTTGAATGACTGACGGGCCAAGCCCCAACGTCTGAGTCATGGCGCCGGTCGTTGGAGAGACAACCTTCGTGCCGGCCACGGATCACTCGGCCGAGCGACAGGTGCGCTATACGGGCGGTCCGCCGTGGACGAAGCTCCGAAGCCGCCGCCAAGTGCACCTGGGAGTGTTCCGACACTTCCGCTGCCCGTCCTGCAGCGAATGGCGACGCTCGTGGCCGGTGGGTTCACGACACGAGCCCCTGTCACGTTACAGCTCCTCGGCAAGACGCTGCTGCACGCTGCGCTCGTCGGGGCGGCGGTCGGCCTGGTGTGCCTCGCCTTCGTCGAAGGGCTCGACCTGACGCAGCACTGGGTGCTCGCGCGGCTCGCCGGGTACACGCCCCTGCGTGCGGCCGGCGAAGGCGCCCCTGACCTGAACGGGGCCCCTGCCTTCCGCCCCTGGTTGCTCGTCGTACTGCCGGGCGTCGGCGCTGCCCTCGGGGGTCTGGTCTCGAGGCTGGCACCCGAGACGCGTGGCGGCGGGACCGATGCGATCATCGACGCATTCCACAACCACGGCGGTCGAGTCCGCCGGCGCGTGCCGCTCGTGAAGGTGCTGGCGTCGATCGCGACGCTCGGTTTCGGAGGCTCCGGCGGCCGCGAAGGGCCGACGATGCAGATCGGTGGCGCGCTCGGCTCGCTCGTCGGCCGGTACCTTCGCGTCACCGAGCGCGAGCGACGCATTCTTCTCGTGGCCGGAACGGCGGCCGCGATGTCAGCGGTGTTTCGCACCCCCCTCGGGGCGGCACTGCTTGCCGTCGAGGTCCTTCATCGTGACGATTTCGAGTCCGACGCCCTGGTGCCGTCCGTCCTCGCGAGCGTCGTCTCCTATTCGGTGTTCGTGTCCTTCTTCGGGCAGTCCACGCTGTTCGCTCACGCGCCGTCCTATGCGTTCGTCCCATGGCATCTCGTGCTCTACGCAGCGATGGCGCTCGCCGTGAGCGGCGCGGCGGCGCTCTTTGCGCGCACGATGAGAGCGGTGCGTGGTGTCTCGCAGCGCATCACCAACGTGCCCGACTGGACGAAGCCCGCCGTCGGAGGCTTGATGCTCGGGGTTCTCGCCACCCCCATCATTTACTTTCTCGGAGCGCACCTGGGAGTTGGGCAAGGGCTGGGCGTTCTCGGCGGCGGCTATGGCGCGGCACAGGTCGCGATCACGGGAGCCCCCTGGTTCCCTCAGGGCTGGAGGGGCGTCGAGATCCTCCTCATGCTTGGCGTGGTGAAGCTCGCCGCGACGTGTCTCACGGTCGGCACGGGCGGCAGCGCTGGCGACTTCGGCCCTTCGATGGTGATGGGGGGGATTTTCGGTGGCGCGTTCGGGCTCGCTGCTCGCCTCGTGCTGGCTGACCCCGGGATCGATCCGGGCGCCTTCGCGCTCGTGGGGATGGCCACGTTCTACGGAGGCCTTGCGCACGTCCCGATCGGGTCGCTCGTCATGACCTGCGAGCTCGCCGGAAGCTACGATCTCCTCGTTCCTCTGATGCTCGCCGTCGGCGTCTCCTTCGTCGCGCTGCGGAACACGACGCTCTACCACGCGCAGGTCCCGACCAAGCGTGACTCGGCCGCGCATCGAGACGATCTCATCCTCGACTTTCTGAAGGACATCCGCGTCTCCGAGGTTCTCGTTCGCGACCGGAGGCTCGTCACCTTTCGCAGAGAGACCCGAGCGAGCGAGGTGATCCGACGGGTCGCCACTTCGGACTGGCAGGACGTGTTCCCCGTGCTCGGGAATGACGGCACCCTCGTCGGTATCATCGGCGCCGACATCTTGCGGGCGACCTCGGCCGAGCCCACGGTCGGGGCGCTGGCCGTCGCGGACGACATGATGTCGCCGCCGGTATCGATGCGAGAGAGTGACAATCTCCACGGGGCCCTCGAGGTCCTGCTCGCGAGTGGAATGCGGGAGGTGCTCGTCACCGACGAGCGCGGGAAGGTGATCGGCGTCCTCGACGAGACGGAGATCACCGCCGCTTATCTGGCCGCCACCGCCAATCGCGACTGACGGCGGGTCATTCGTTACGCGCGTCCCCATGTCGCGTCGACCTGTCGCTGGACGCAACAGGTGCCAATTGCGTTGCGAACCTCGACAACGCTCCACGGTCTTTGTTCGGCCGTTGGCGAGGTTCAGGCGGCACGATCGTTGGAATTGGGCCGCACGCCACAGCCATGCCCGAGCCGCGCAAGGTCCCCGATCACGTGGCGAGGCTGCTTGCATCGTCGAAGGAGAGCGTCGTGGCCGAGAACGCGCGCCTCCACGACGAACGCCGCGGCGACGTAGAGGACAGCAGCGATCGTGTCGTCGATGAGCTTCTCACCGCCCATACGGTGAGCCTGCTCCTGCTCCGTGACGTGACCGACCTCGCGTCGGTCGTGGCGCTCGCCGAAAAGAAGAGGCGCTGAGGACCAATATGCGCGCACGAACGCTCATCGCATCCTTCGTATTGGTCGCGGCAGCTCTGAGCTGGGCGCTGTCTGGCGTGGTGGCGCAGGTCACGCGTGAGTGGTACGAGGACGACGTTCGACTTCGCGCGGCGCTGGCTGTTCGCGCTTCGCGGAGCACGCTCGCAAGGGAGTGGAGCAATCCGCGAGCGATCGGCGAGCTGCTCGAGGAAATGACTCGGGACGAGCGGCTCACGAGCGCCGCCGTTTGCGACGAGTACGGATCGATCGTGGCGCGTACGAGCGAATTTCCCGCGGGTCTCGGCTGCGCCGCTTCTCTGCGCGCCGACGGGAGCCGCGAAGCAACGAACGAGTTTCGCGTGGGCGACGAGCATGGCAAGCCGCTCGGCGTGATCGTGATGGTTCATGATCTCTCCTATGCCGACCGACGTGAAGCAGCGGCTCGATGGCTCGCGCTCCTTGCCTTCGGCGCCTTCGGCGCGTTCGTGCTGGTCGTGATGGTCGGGGCCTGGCGGAGCAATGAGGTCGTCGTGCGAACGCCGGCCGGAGAGCGCGCTCCGGACTTCGCACCGCTCATGCGCGACGTGCGCGAGCTGGCCGAGCAACTGTCCGACGAGACGCAGGCACGACCCGCGTTCGGCTGGACGCGTGAGCGCCTGCGCGAGACGCTGGCGACGACGTTTGCGGGTGAGCGCGTCATCATCGTCGCGAATCGCGAGCCCTACATTCACGAGAAGCACGGTGACGCGATCGAGGTCGTGCATCCGGCGAGCGGTCTCGTGACTGCGCTCGAGCCGGTGATGCGAGCCTGCTCCGGTGTCTGGGTCGCGCATGGAAGTGGGTCCGCCGACCGGGAGACGAGCGACGCACGGGGTCGGGTATGGGTCCCGCCGGGTGAGAAGCTCTACACGACGCGTCGTGTGTGGCTCACCCCGGAGGAGGAGAAGGGGTACTACTACGGGTTTTCGAACGAAGGGCTCTGGCCGCTCTGTCACGTCGCCCATACGCGTCCAAAGTTCCGAGCCGGCGACTTCGAAGCTTACCGGGCCGTGAATGCGAAGTTCGCTGCCGCAGTGGCCGACGAGATGGATCGCGACGACGCGACCGTCCTCGTGCAGGACTATCACCTCGCGCTCGCGCCGGCGCATCTGCGCGAGCTCGCGCCTCAGGCCACGATCCTCTCGTTCTGGCACATCCCCTGGCCGAACGTCGAACGGTTCGGGATCTGCCCGCAGCACGCGGAGCTCCTGCGGGGGCTCCTCGGGAGCAGCATCGTCGGCTTTCACACGCAGCAGCACTGCAACAACTTCCTCGACGCGGTCGATCGCTACCTGGAGGCACGCATCGATCGAGAGCTGGACGCCGTGCTCTTCGACGGCCGCTGGACGCTGGTCCGCGCCTATCCCATCTCCATCGAGTGGCCGAACCGCTGGCTGGACGCCGTCCCTGCCGTCGACGAGTGCCGCCGTCTCGTGCAGGAGGAGCATGGGCTCCGCCCCGAGGTTCGAATCGGCGTTGGCGTCGATCGCATCGACTACACGAAAGGCATCGAGGAGCGACTTCTCGCCGTGGAACGCCTCCTCGAACGGCGCCCGGACGTCGTGGGGCGCTTCAGCTTCATCCAGCTCGGGGCGCCGAGCCGCACGAAGATCGCGGCGTACCAGGACCTCAATGACCAGATCGAGGCGCTCGTCGCGCGGATCCATCGGCGGTTCGCGACCTCCGACTGGAAGCCGATCATCTTGCATCGCGCTCACCACGAGCCGGAGACCGTGTTCCGCTACTATCGAGCGGCGGACGTCTGCTACGTGAGCAGTCTTCACGACGGCATGAACCTCGTGGCCAAGGAGTTCGTGGCCGCGCGCGACGACGAACACGGGGTGCTCGTCCTCAGTCGCTTCACGGGCGCCGCCCGAGAGCTGACCGAGGCGTTGCTCGTGAACCCGTACGATCTCGAGGAGGCGAGCGACGCCCTGGCGGCAGCGCTCGGGATGAGCGCGGGCGAGCAGGTGGAACGGATGCGTGCGCTCCGCAGCTACGTGGCCGAGTGGAACGTCTACCGCTGGGCCGGGCGCATGCTGCTCGACGCCGCTCGTCTACGGCAGGGCCAGCGGCTCGCCGGTCGCATCGGCGGCGGCCGGGGTGAACAAGGCTCACTGGCGCGCCTCGTTCGACCTCGAAGCGTCAGGGTGATCCGCTGATTCGACGGGAATGAGGGCTCACTTGCCGGCGCCGCCCGCGTCACCGGCGTCCGCGCCAGCGTCTCGTTCGTCCTCGCAGGCGACCTTCGACCAGCGAAGGCTCCATCCGGCCGTGCCTGCGCCCAGGTGAACGTGCGGTGACGAGAACACCGGCGACGCTCGAAGCGCTGCGGTGAGGGCCTGCGACCGCTCTGCACCGGGGACCTCGACGCAAGCAAAGAGGCCAGGCGCCCCTGCAGCCCGGCTCAGCTCGTCCGTGGCGCGGATGAGCCACTCTCCGCCGTCCGTGGCGGGCGCGTCAATCGGCGACGCGGAGAGCGCGACGTCGCGCACGTGCACCGGCATCCCGGCCACGCGGTCGAGTGACCGCGCGAGCATCGTCTCGGCGGCCGCGCCGAGCGGAGGCCCGAGATGCACGATCGCAACAACGACCACTCTCGCGTCTCCTGCGTCCGGGCCCGGCGGGATGACCTCGAGCTGCCACTTCGCAATGGGGCCCGCCTCTTCGGTCGGCCAGCTCGCGAGCACATCCTCGATCTCGGCACGCACGGCCGCGAAGTCCGGTGCGGGTGGTGGCGGCGGCGGCGGCGGCGCCGCGCCGGAAGGCGCGCCCACCCGGGCGAGCGCCCGAGCGTCGGGGACCGTCTGGATATCGATGTTCGCACGAGCGTCCGGAGCCGCCTTCGCGATGCGTTCGACCAGCACGCCCCGCAAGGCGCTCGTGTCCGACTCGCCGTGATCGATCGCGACGAGGCGGACCGATACGTCGTCTCCGTGGAACCCCACCGTGGAATGGACCGTCCCGCCCGGCAGGTCACGCAACACCTCGTTGACGGCGGCCCGGATCCGAAACTCGCGCGTCACCTGGGCGAGCGCATGCCGGAGCGGCAGGTAGACGACGACGACGAGCAGGAGCGGCATGGCGACGCGCACCGTCATGCCGATCTTCGACTTGAACACGAGGCTCAGTCGGCGAGCCAGGCGCGCCACGACTGTCTTTCGTCCGGGCTGCTCGTCGTGTCTTCGCTCGATGCCTGCCACGGGGACCCCGGCGAAGCCGAGCGCTGCGAACCCGAGGACGGAGAGAAGAACGATCGCCGACAGGTTCGCGGTGAAGAGCAGCGCCGCGCCGCGCGCCACCTCCCACGACTCCGTGCCGATGCCATACCCCACGACACAAAGCGGCGGCACGAGCGCGATCCCGATCGCGGTGCCTGCCGCCGTGCTGGATCGGTCGGAGCGCGGTCGAGTCGCTGCATAGACCCCCGCCACGGCGCAGCAACAGGCGACCGCGAGGTCGAGCACAGTCGGCGAGGAGCGAGACGAGATCTCACCCGTGATCGCCCGGATCGGCAGGACGAGCGTGACGGCGGCGGCGCCGAGCGGGACGAGGACGACGCTTGCGACTACGCGCACCGAAGAGCGGATGACGAGGAGCGGTGATCCGATCGCGAGCCCCATGCCCAGCGAGACGATGGGCGTCATGAGCGGTGCCACGAGCATCGCGCCGACCACGACGGCGGTGCTGTCCAGGATGAGCCCGAGCGTGGCGATCCCCATCGCCGTCGCGAGCTGGAGCCAGTAGCCAGCCGGGGAACGCGTCGAGTCGAGCATGGCGACGACCGTGGCTTCACGGTCCTCCAGCGTCATGCCAAAGAGTCCCGCGATGCGCTCGGCGAGCGCCTGGAGCGGGTGGCGACCGCGGCGCGGCGTCGGCAGGGGAGTGAGAGCGTTGTCGGGCATGCGATCGTCCGTGAAGCGGCAGCTCGCCCCACTGGCATGAGCGGTGAGCGCTCGGCACGATGCACGCGTCGATCCAGCGAGCGACGGACGCAGAAGTCGCAGGCGATTGTGGCCGGCGCTTGGGCGGACATATCCCAGTTAGCGCGGTCGATTCCGCGAGCAAGACAGCGGCCCCGGCGTCGAGGGAATAGCAAGTAGCGAACGGTCTCGTAATTGCCAGTTATCGTCATGGCGGAGACCGAGCTCGCCGGGCTGCGTCGCGGTCTTTCTGCCATCGGCGTCCCGAAAGGGCATTCGAGCTGGTGTGGACATGGTTTGTCCAATGTTGGCCACAGGTTGGCGTAGCCCCCCCCACGCCGCCGCACGATCTCCGTGGACCTGCGCCCATCCACACCTGGACGGACGGAGGACTGTCGAGAGAATGTCTAAGGTAGTGCAGACATTGGGCAATTCCGCGGTGGAGCCCGCTCCCGAGCTCCCTGCGGTGAACGCTCGTCCAATACCGATCTAATTCGCCGATCTTCGTTCGAGGCGCTGTCGACCTTGGTGTACGGTACGCCGCGCCATGCGCATTGCCGTGCTGAGGGAGGCCGACGAGCGGGAGCGGCGAGTGCCGATCGTCCCCGACTCGATCAAGCGTCTCGCGGGAAAGAAGATCCAGGTTTCGGTCGAGACGGGCGCGGGAGAACGTGCGCTCTCCTCGGACGACGAATATACGAGCGCCGGCGCGAAGGTCGTGGCGTCGCCGGCGGAGGCGATCTCCGACTCCGACTGCGTGATGCGTCTCCGGGTTCCAGCGCTCGAGGAGATCGCCCTTCTGAAGGAGGGCAGCACCCTCATCGGTCCGGTTTATCCGCTGGTCAATCGTGAGATCGTCGATGCGCTCGCGGCGCGCAAGATCACCACGCTCGCCCTCGACGCGATCCCGCGCACGACCGTCGCGCAGATGATGGACGTGCTCTCCTCGCAGGCGACCTGCGCCGGCTATCACGCGGTGGTCATGGCCGCGGCTGCGCTGCCGCGCTTCTTTCCGATGCTCATCACGGCAGCGGGGACGATCGCGCCGGCGACGCTGCTCGTCCTCGGCGCGGGTGTCGCCGGGCTCTCCGCCATCGGCGCGGGCCGCCGGCTCGGCGCTCGGGTCGAGGCGTTCGACGTCCGCAAGGTCGCGAAGGAGCAGGTCGAGAGCCTCGGGGCGAAGTTCGTCGAGGTCGGCTCGGACGAGGACGCGCAGACCGCTGGTGGCTACGCAAAAGAGGTGTCCGAGGACTACAAGAAGCGTCAGTCGGAGGCGCTCGCGAAGCACGCGGCGAAGGCCGACGCGATCGTCTGTACCGCGCTCGTTCCCGGGCGGAGAGCGCCGGTTCTCATCACCGAAGAGATGGTGAAGTCGATGAAGCCGGGCTCCGTGATCGTCGATCTCGCCGCGGACCAGGGCGGCAACTGCGCGCTCTCGGAGGCCGGCAAGACGGTCGTGAAGCACGGCGTGACCATCATCGGCGCGAGCGATCTGCCGAGTCACGTCGCGGTCCACGCGAGCCAGATGTGGTCGCGCAACATGGAGAAGCTGATGTTCCACGTGACCAAGGACGGAGAATGGAACCTCGACCTGAAGGACGAGATCGTCCGCGGCTGCGTCATCACCAGGGACGGCGCGATCGTCCACGAGGCGACGAAGAACGCTCGAGAGGAAGGTAAGTCGGCATGACCAGCGACCTCGTCTTCGGCCTCTACATCTTCGCGCTCGCGACCTTCGTCGGTTACCAGGTCATCTCGCGCGTGCCAGCGCTGCTCCACACGCCGCTCATGAGCGGCACGAACGCCATCAGCGGCATCTCGCTGGTCGGCTCCCTCGTCGCGGCGGGAGGTCATCACGGGCTCACCGCGAACATCCTCGGCTGCGTCGCGGTCGCGGCGGCCACGATCAACGTCGTCGGCGGCTTCATGATCACCGACCGCATGCTGAAGATGTTCAAGAAGGGCCCCGCCCCGGCGAAGAAGAGCGCAGGGACGGACTGATGCGCGAGCAGATCATCGACCTCGCGTACCTCGTCGCGTCGGTCCTCTTCATCCTCTGCCTCCGAGGGCTCTCGTCCCCGGAGAATGGCCGGCGAGGCGTCTTCCTCGGCGAGCTCGGCATGCTCATCGCGGTCGTGGCGACCCTGATCAAGACGGAGGTCGTTCGCTACGACTTCATCGTCGCCGGTCTCCTCATCGGGTCGACCATCGGCGTGGCGATCAGCGCGAAGCTGCCGATGACGAAGATGCCCGAGCGAATCGCGTTCTCCCACGCGTTCGGAGGCCTCGCCACGTCCCTCGTCGGCGTCGCCGAGCACTTGAAGATGAACGAGGCGATGGCGCACGGCGTCGCGCCGAGCCGGCTCGAGATCGGCGCGCTCGGCTTCGAGGTCTTCCTCGGCGCGCTGACCTTCACCGGCAGCATCATGGCGTTCGGCAAGCTCCAGGGCGTCATCACGGGAGCCCCGGTGACCTGGAAGGGGCAGAACGTGATGAACATCGGCGCGTTCTTCGGCGCCCTCGCCGTCCTCGCGTATCAGGTCGCGGTCCCGGGCTCGCCCGACTGGATGTTCTTCATGGTGGTGGCGACGGGCTTCGCGCTCGGCATCCTCGCTGTCCTCCCGATCGGCGGCGCGGACATGCCGGTCGTCATCTCGCTCCTCAACTCGTACGCCGGCCTCGCGGCCTGCGCGACGGGCTTTGCGCTGAAGAGCAACATCCTCATCATCTCGGGCGCTCTGGACGGCTCGTCGGGGCTCTTGCTCAGCATCCTGATGAGCAAGGCGATGAATCGGTCGTTCGCGAACGTGCTCTTCGGCGCCTTCGGCACCGGGGACAGCGCGGCGTCGCCCGCCGCGGCGGGCAACGCGGCGGGACGCAGCTTCAACGAGGCGACCATCGAGGACGCATCCGCCGTGCTCCAGGCGTCGCAGTCCGTGATCGTCGTCCCCGGCTACGGCATGGCCGTCTCGCAGGCGCAACACGCGGTGCGCGATCTCGCGGCCGCGCTCGAGAAGCGTGGCTGCGAGGTGAAGTACGCCATTCACCCCGTCGCCGGCCGAATGCCGGGGCACATGAACGTTCTCCTCGCCGAAGCGAACGTGCCGTACGACGCGCTCTACGACCTCGACATGATCAACGACGACTTCGCGCGCACGGACGCGGTCCTCGTCGTCGGCGCGAACGACGTGGTCAATCCCGCCGCGAAGACGGACCCCCAGAGCCCGATCTACGGGATGCCCGTATTCAACGTCGAGGCGTCACGAAGCGTCATCGTCCTGAAGCGGAGCATGAACACCGGCTTCAGCGGAGTCGAGAACGAGCTCTTCTTCCACGGCAACACGATGATGGTGCTCGGGGATGCGAAGAAGACGCTCATCGGTCTCTTCAACGCGATGAAGGAAGGACACTGAAGGGCCGCTCGCGGCGATCAGAACACGGCGTGGTCGCCGAGCTCCTGCCCCACGAGGCCATCCCGAAGGACGCGCGTGTAAAAGGAACGCAGGGTCTCTTCGCCGTAGGAAGGGGTCGCGCCCGCGTCGTACCGGCCGGTCACGGGATCCAGGGCCAGCATCGACTCCGTCGCATAGTAACGGCCGATCCGCGCGAGCTCGGCCTTCGCGCGAAGGGCCGGGACCAGCACCCCGAGCGCCCCGGCGCCGGCGATGATCCCGTCGAGCAGCGCGACGGGAACGCGCTGGAACCGCGGCGCGCGCCCGGCGATCTCGAAGAGCATCTCGCCCTGGGCCTTCGGCGTGATCGCGTCGCCGGGTCCGCCGATCGGCAAGATCGCGTTCGCCTTCGATGGGTCGTCGAGACAGTCCGCGAGATAGCGTGCGAGGTCCCCTTCACTGATGGGCTTGCACGCGGTGAGCTCCCCATCGCCGAAGACGAGGAACGGCTTGCCGCGCTCGATGCGTCGGATCTGACCCGCCAGCGACTTGAAGAACGCGGTTGGTCGAACGATCGAGTAGGTGAGGCCCGAATCGACGAGCGCCTTCTCGAAGGCGAGCTTCGCGTGCTGGAACGCCAGGAGCGGCTTCTGGACGCAGATCGCCGAGAGCAGCACGAAGTGCGAGGCGCCGGCGGCGCGACCCGCTTCGAGGACATTCACGTTCGCCTGGTGATCGATCCTCCACGCATCGTCCGGCGCGCCGCTGCGCGAGGCCAGACAAGAGACGACGGCGTCGAATCTCTCTCCGCGAATGCCGTCGCGCACCAGCGAGTCGGCGTTCGTGACGTCACCGAAGCGCACGGCGGCGCCGGCGAGCTTTTTGAGGGTGGCGGTCTCGTCGTCGGCCGCGCCGACGCCGGTACGCGTGCGCGCGAAGCACACCACCTCGTGGCCCCGCGCTCCGAGCTCACGCACCACGTGGCGCCCGATGTACCCGGTCGCTCCCACCACGAAGACGCGTCGCGACCGGGTCGGCGAGGGCATGCGAGCGGGGCCCAGTGTATCGGCTGTGGCTCGGCCGAGCGAGGAGGGAGTCGGTCGATGCGTTGCTTCTTGTTACGTTCGACTCACGGATGAAGCGGCTCTTCAAGTTCCTCCACGAGATCAGCGCGCTCGGCGTGATGGGAGCGCTCGCGGCGCACTTGATCCTCATCGTGAGCGCCAGGGGAGCGTCCCTCGTCGAGTACGCCGCGGTCCGGCACGGCATCGAGGCCATCTCGAAATACCTCCTCCTGCCTTCGCTCGCCGTGGTCCTGATGAGCGGCCTCTTCGCGATGGCCATTCATTCCGGTTTTCACAACGCGGGTTGGGTATGGGTCAAGGCGCTCACCGGTGTCATGATGCTCGAGGGGACGCTGGGGGCGGTGCAGGGCACCGCGCGCGACGCGGCGGCCCTCTCGGCGCGCATCGCCCGCGGCGACCTCGAGGCGGAGGCCGGCCTGAAAGAAGCGCTGCGCCACGAGTGGGGCGGCCTCTGGTTCATCATGGGGCTCTCGGCGCTCAACATCGCGCTCGCCGTCTGGCGCCCGCGTTTCTCGAGGCGCCCCGCGTCGAAGAAGGCGGCTCGCGACTCAAGCCTGGGCGGCGATGACGAGGTCGCGAACCTCGACGAGGCTCGCGCAGACGAACGAGGGTCCGCTCGCGACGAGGTGGTCCCGCTCGGCGATGCCCGGGACGCCGATCGTGACGCACCCGGCGCTCCTTCCGGCGCCGACGTCCTGCGGCCCGTCACCGATCATCCAGACGAGGCGCGGATCGACCTTGAGGCGCTCCGCGATGAAGATGATCCCGGCGGGGTTCGGCTTGAGGGGGCCGTCGCCGCCAGCCCAGAGGCCGCGAAGGAGCCCGGCCACACCGAGCCGCGCGAGCAGTAGGACCGCGACTTCGCGCGGCTTGTTCGTCACGATCGCGCACGGGAGGTCGGTCGCGGCCGCGTGCTCGAGGAGCTCGCGGGCGCCGCGGAGGAGGGTGCTGTGGACGCACGGGCGCGCGACATAGCTCTCGTGGAACGAGCGGAGCGCCGGCTCGAGGAGCGGGTCGTTCTGCTCGATCCCGAAGGCCCGCGCGACCAGGGCCCGTGCGCCGTCGCCGACCATCGCGGCGATGACGTCCTCGTCCAGCGGCTCGAGCCGATGAGCGGCCCGCGCCGCGTTGCAGGCGAGGGCAATATCGCGCCTCGAGTCTACGATGGTGCCGTCCAGGTCGAGGAGGAGCGCCGCCGGCGCGACGAAAGGCGAGATCATGTTCGTCCCAGCGCTCGCTGCCGGCGCTCCATCATGCGCGAGATGAACGGAGTGAAGATCAGCTGCATCGCCAGCTCCATGCGATGACCGGGTACGACGATCGTGTTCGCGCGCGACATGAAAGAGTCCGAGATCATCCGGAGGAGGTAAGGGAAGTCGATCCCCTTCGGGCTCGCGAAGCGAATGACGACCATGCTCTCCCCGGCGGCGGGGATGTCTCGAGCGATGAAGGGATTCGAGGTGTCCACGCACGGCACGCGCTGGAAATTGACGTGGGTCTTCGCGAACTGCGGACAGATGTAGTGCACGTAGTCGGGCATCCGCCGGAGGATCGTGTCGGTGACCGCCTCCGTCGAGTAGCCGCGATTCTCGCGGTCGCGATGGATCTTCTGGATCCATTCGAGATTGATGACGGGGACGACACCGATGAGGAGATCGGGGTGCTGCGCGATGTCGACCTCGGGGGTCACGAGGCCGCCGTGGAGACCCTCGTAGAAGAGGAGGTCCGTGTCCTCCGGGAGTGGCTCCCAGGCGGTGAAGGTCCCGGCTGGTTGGCCGTAGCGCGCGGCCTCCTTCGTGTCGTGAAGGTATCTCCGATGGACGCCCTTTCCGGTCGCGCCATACGATCGGAAGAGCTCCTCGAGCTCCGCGAAGAGGTTGTTCTCCGGGCCAAAGTGGCTGAGGTGCTTGTTTCCGGCGGCCTCGGCCTCCTCGATCTTCTGCTTCATGCCCATGCGGTCGAACCGATGGAAGCTGTCGCCCTCGACGACGACGGCGGTCACGCCGTCACGCCGAAAGATGTTCTCGAACGTGCGGGTGACCGAGGTCGTGCCGGCGCCCGAAGAGCCCGTGATCGCGATAATGGGGTGTCGCTCGGACATCGGCCGTCTCCAGGTGGTGCCCGTCAGTCCCGAAAGAGACCGACGTCGTTGAACAACGGACGGGTGGAGATCGAGGTGTTCGGATCGGCGTGGTAGCGCTCGATGCGCTCGACCTCGCTCCTGGAGCCGAGGATGACCGGCACGCGCTGCTGGGTGTCCGTCGGTTGCACGTCGAGGAGCGGATGATGGCCGGTGGTCGCCCGGCCACCGGCTTGCTCGACGAGGAATCCGATGGGGTTGGCGCCGAAGAGAAGCCGCTGTTGCGCGTCGGCCTTCGACGGTCGCGAGTCGAACGGATAGAGGAAGACGCCTCCGCGAAGGAGGAGTCGGTGAGCGTCCGCCACCACCGAATCGACCCAGCGCATGCTGAACTCCTGCCCGCGTGGTCCCGTGGCGCCGCCCACGCACTCACCGACGTAGCGCTTCACCGGCGCCTCCCAGAAGGGGCTGTTCGTGGAGTTGATCGACAGCTCCCGGGTCTCGGGCGGGACCTCGAGGGCCGGATGCGTCAGCATGAAGTCGCCGAACGTGGGATCGAGCGTGAAGCCGTGGACGCCCGTGCCGACCGAGAGCACCAGCATGGTGGAGGGGCCATAGAACGCGTAACCCGCGGCGACCTGGTTCCTTCCCTTCTGGAGGAAGTCTTCGTCTTTCGTCTCGCGCCCGGGAGAGGGCGCGCGCAGCACCGAGAAGACGGATCCCAGCGGCGCGTTGATGTCGAGATTGGCGGCGCCGAGCAGCGGATCGACGACGAGGATGTGCTCGCCGCGCGCGTCGAGTCGGTGCGCCGGTAGCTCTTGCGAGAGGAGCGCCGCGAGGGCCTCGTTGTCACGGTTGAAGTGGAGGAACGACTCGCCGGCGAACGCCTGCAACCGTGATGCGACCTCGCTCGCGGGCTCGGAGCGATCGCGCTCCAGATTGACGAGCAACACCGCTCGCGCGATCGCCTTGCAGGCCGTCGCGACGTCGAGGATCAGGCGGTTGAACCCGCCGGTCGCGGAGGGGAAGCGCCGCCGCTCTTCGATGAGGAACTGCGTGAGCGAGGTATGACGGGGTCCAGTCATGATGCCAGGAGCTCACCGTAGTGCGCCGCCACCCATCATTTCCAATCACATCTATCGAGCCACTGATAAGATCGCCTGATATATGGCGGAATCACCGAACTATTCGCTCCGGCAGATCTATAGCTTTCTCGAGATTGCCCGGGAGGGGTCCGTGTCCCGTGCGGCGGAGCGCCTTCACGTGACCCAGCCCGCGGTCTCCATGCAGCTGCGGCAGCTCGAGGACGCCTTCGGTGTGGCCCTGACCGAGCCGCATGGGCGGAACATCCGGCTCACCGCCGCTGGTCGCGATTTCGTCGACTACGCGATCAAGGTTCGCGGCACGCTGAAGGACCTCGAGGCCGCGATGGCGGCGCACGTCGGCCTCGAGCATGGCCGGCTCGATCTCGCGGTCGTGAGCACGGCCAAGTACTTCGTTCCGATGCTGCTCATTCGCTTCGGCGAGCTTCATCCCGGGATCGAAGTGGCCTTGAAGGTCGACAACCGTGAGAAGGTCGTCGGGCTCCTTGCGCGGAACGAGGTCGACATGGTCGTGATGGGCCGCGCGCCGGAAGGCCTGGATTGCCGAGCAAAACCCTTCGCGACCAACCCGCTGGGCATCCTCGCGGCGCCCGGTCATCCGCTCGCGAAGCGGCGACGCATGCGGTTCGAGGCGCTGGCAGACCACGAGTTCCTCGTTCGCGAGGAGGGCTCCGGCACCCGCGCCGCCATGCAGCGGCTCTTCGCGCAGCACGGCGCGAGCATCAAGGTGAAGATGGAGCTGCCCAGCAACGAGACCATCAAGCAGGCGGTGATGGCGGGCATGGGGCTCTGCTTCCTCTCTCTCCGCACCGTTCGCCAGGAGCTCGCCTCCGGGCACCTCGTCGTCTTGAACGTGCCGGGACTGCCGGTGGTCGGCAACTGGTACCTGACCTACCTCGAATCCAAGAAGCTCTCGCCGGCGGCCAAGGCGTTCGAGAGCTTCCTCACGGAGCAGGGCGCGGAGCTGGTGGACGCCTGGGCCTGAGTCGACGCATCAACAATTCTGATGTGAACGACAACATTTGTGACTAATCGTGATGATCGCTCTTGGGTAGCTTGGGTTCATGGCCAACGACTCCGCCGTGATCACCGACGCGAAGGTCCGCTACAAGGCGGGCGTCCTCAAGTACAAGCAGATGGGCTACTGGGAGCCCGACTACGAGGTCAAAGAGACCGACGTCATCGCGCTCTTTCGCTTCGTTCCGCAGGAGGGCGTCGATCCCGAGGAGGCGGCCTCCGCCGTCGCCGGTGAGTCGTCGACCGCGACCTGGACCGTGGTGTGGACCGACCGTCTGACGGCGACCGAGGCCTATCGCGCGAAGGCCTACCGCGTGGAAGCGGTGCCGAACACCGGGCCAGGGACCCAGACCGAACAGCAGTATTTCGCGTACATCGCCTACGATCTCGACCTCTTCGAGGAAGGGTCGATCGCGAACCTCACCGCCTCGATCATCGGGAATGTCTTCGGGTTCAAGCCGCTCAAGTCGCTGCGGCTCGAAGACATGCGTATTCCGGTCGCCTACCTGAAGACATTCCAGGGGCCGCCGACGGGGATCATCGTCGAGCGAGAGCGCCTCGACAAATTCGGCCGTCCTCTGCTCGGCGCGACGATGAAGCCGAAGCTCGGACTCTCGGGCAAGAACTACGGGCGCGTCGTCTACGAGGGGCTCACGGGCGGGCTCGACTTCACGAAGGACGACGAGAACATCAACTCGCAGCCATTCATGCACTGGCGCGATCGCTTTCTCTTCTGCATGGAAGCGGTGAACCGGGCGGCCGCGACGTCGGGGGAGGTGAAAGGGCACTACCTGAACGTGACGGCGGCGACGATGGAAGACATGTACGAGCGGGCGGAGCTCGCCAAGGAGCTCGGGTCGAACATCATCATGATCGATCTCGTGATCGGCTACGTCGCCACGCAGTCGATGGCCAAGTGGGCGCGCAAGCACGACATGATCCTCCACATGCATCGGGCCGGCCATTCCACGTACACCCGGCAAAAGACGCACGGCGTGTCGTTCCGCGTGATCGCGAAGTGGCTGCGCATGGCCGGTGTCGATCACCTCCATGCCGGCACCGCCGTCGGGAAGCTCGAGGGCGATCCGGCGACGGTCCAGGGGTTCTACAACGTCTGTCGCGACTCGTTCACCAAGCAGGATCTCGGTCGCGGCATCTTCTTCGACCAGCCCTGGGCGAGCCTTCGCAAGGTGATGCCGGTCGCCTCCGGAGGAATCCACGCGGGCCAGATGCATCAGCTGCTCGACCTGTTCGGCGATGACGTGGTCCTCCAGTTCGGCGGCGGCACGATCGGGCATCCGATGGGCATCCAGGCGGGAGCCATCGCGAACCGCGTCGCGATCGAGGCGATGGTCAAGGCGCGGAACGAGGGCAAGGACCTCCTCCACGAGGGACCAGAGGTCTTGAAGGCGGCCGCGCGCTGGTGTGCGCCGCTCGCGCAGGCGCTCGATACCTGGAAGGACGTCTCGTTCAACTACACGTCGACCGACGCGCCCGATTTCACGCCCACGGTCACCCCAGCCTGAAGGAGCGCCACATGAGGATCACGCAAGGAACCTTCTCATTTCTCCCCGATCTCACCGACCAGGAGATCCGGGCGCAGATCGAGTACGCGCTCGCCAAAGGATGGGCGTGCGCCATCGAGCACACCGACGACGCGCACCCTCGCAACGTCTACTGGGAGATGCACGGGACGCCGATGTTCGACGTCAAGGACGCGGCGGGTGTCATGCTGGAGCTGAACGCCTGTCGCAAGGCCTTCCCGGACCGCTACATCAAGCTGAACGCCTTCGACTCGACGAAGGGCATCGAGTCGACCCAGCTCTCGTTCATCGTCAACCGTCCAGCGTCCGAGCCCGCCTTCCATCTCGTCCGTCAGGAGGGACCGGGGCGCGCGATCCGGTACACGACGGTCCCCGAGGTCGCGCGGTCGCGCCCGGACGACGACTGATCCGGCCATGAGCAGCTCCCCGTCCGACACGGTCGATCTTCAGGCGCTCCTTCGCGACGCGGACGTGCATGGGGTGCTCGAGAAGCTCGAGCACGAGCTCGTCGGGCTCCTGCCCGTGAAGCAGCGAATCCGCGACACGGCCGCGTACCTGGCCGTATCGAAGGCGCGGTCGTCGCTGGGCCTGACCGGCGCGTCCCCGTCGCTTCACATGAGCTTCACGGGAAATCCGGGGACCGGGAAGACGACCGTGGCCATGCGGATGGCGGAGATCCTCCACCGGCTCGGGTATTCGCGGAAGGGTCACCTCGTGGCCGTCACGCGCGACGACCTCGTGGGCCAGTACATCGGCCACACCGCGCCCAAGACGAAGGAGGTGTTGAAGCGCGCGATGGGCGGCGTGCTGTTCATCGACGAGGCTTATTACCTCTATCGGCCCGAGAACGAGCGGGACTACGGCCAGGAGTCGATCGAGATCCTCCTGCAGGTCATGGAGAACCAGCGCGACGATCTGGTCGTGATCCTTGCAGGTTACAAGGACCGGATGGACCGTTTCTTCCAGAGCAATCCCGGCCTGTCTTCGCGTATCGCGCACCACATCGACTTTCCGGACTACGGCGAGATCGAGCTCGCCGAGATCGCCGAGCGCATGCTGGCGGCCGAGGATTACCGGCTCGACGAGTCGGCGAAGGTCGCGCTGGGCGAGTACATCCGGCTCCGGCAGAAGCAGCCGCACTTCGCGAACGCCCGCTCGATCCGCAACGCGCTCGATCGCGCGCGCCTGCGACAGGCGAGCCGGCTCTTCGCGATCGCGACGCCGGTGACGCGCGAGGCGCTGCAGACGATCACGGCGGACGACATCCGCGCGAGCCGCGTCTTCACGATGGTCACGCCCTCCGCGGACCCCGCGTAGCGACAGGATCGCCGGGCGCCCGGATGGCGCCCGGATGGCGCCGCGCCGCGCGTTTCGTGCGGCGAAATGCCTCCGGTCAGGATGTGTAAAGATGAGTTGACAGAAAATGGTGTAAAGCTCAGAGTACACGCTCGGTCTCTGGGGCCGTGCCACGAGGAGCCATGACCGCATCCAGCCTTTTCCGCACTGCGCTCACGAGCGCGTTCGTCTTGCTGATGCTGGCGTCGGGGCACCTGTTCATGGTGCTCATCAACGCGGCGGAGGTCGCCGTCTCGGCGCCCGCCGCGAGCGACGGAGTCCCCGCGCGGATGTTCACCGACCGTCCGATGTCGGAAGAGATCGAGGCGGCGATCAAGAAGGCGAAGTCGCCGGAGAAGACCCAGGTCCTCTCCGAGACGCTCGCGGTCGTGGAGTCTGGCAAGCCGCTCGAGCTCCGCACGCTGCCCGTCACGCGATTTCTCGTCTACGCGACGCTCGGCCTGACCGTGCTCGGCTGCCTGCTCCTGTGGAGCACGTCACGCATCAAGGGCGACACGGCGCAATCGATCGTCGGGATCTTCGGAGGCAGCCTCCTGTGGACGGGCGGCGTCGAGTATGGCCTCACGATCGCCGCTCGATCGCTCGGGATCGGCAAGACGGTCGGGGTCGTCAACGGCCATACCGTCGCCATCTACGGCGAGTACGTCCTGCTCAAGCACACGTGGGGCATCCTCGTCCTCGTGATGGCGTATCTGCTCTTCCTCGAGTCGTCGCGCTGTCCGGTCTTCCTGTGGTGGCGCAAGAACGTCCCCACGATGCGGGGCGCGGTCGTGACGGGACGCATCGACAACTACGGACCGCGCAGCGCGTTCCAGTATGCGACGACGGTCTGGGGCTTCTACCTCTTGCTCCTCTGGGCCTACGACGAGCACGTCTTCGGCGTCTATTCCTTCGCGACCAAGGCCGTGATGGTCCTCTCGATCGCGGGCGCGCTCTACACCACGTATCGCCTCTACATGCAGCCGGGATGGGGCGCCGCGGTGCGCTACGCCGTGGCGGCGATGATCGTCGTCTGGACGCCGATCGAGATCGCGGGCAAGTGGGGCCTCTTCCGCGAGCCCTGGCTCCTCCTGCGGCCGGAGGCCCTGCTCGTCTTCTTCGGCGGGCTCGCGCTCGGGACGTCGGCCCTCTGGCGCGCTCAGCGCCGCACGGCGGCGGCGCGCGAGAGCATCGCCCTCGTCGCCGCTGCCTCGACCCCGCCTGCCACCGCCATCCTGGCGGAGGTGGTGGCCTCGCCCGCCGTGGCGCGCTGTCCGATGGGGCTCGGCCAGAAGCGCGTGGACGAGAACATGAACACGGCGACCGCCTGAGGCTCCCATGGCGCTTTTCCCTTTCTCTGCCATCGTTGCGCAAGACGAGCTGAAGCTCGCCCTGCAGATCTCGGTCGTCGACCCGACCGTGGGCGGTGTCCTCGTCTTCGGCGATCGAGGGACGGGCAAGTCGACCGCAGTGCGTGCGCTCGCGGGCCTGCTCCCGCGGATGCGCGTCGTCGCGGGCTGCCCCTATCACTGCGACCCGAGCGCTGCTTCGGACGTCTCGTGTCCGCACTGCTCGGGCGCGGGCAAGGACGCGCGCGAGTCGGCGCTCGTCCCCGTGCCCGTCGTCGACCTCCCGCTCGGCGCGACCGAGGACCGCGTCGTCGGAGCCCTCGACCTCGAGGCGGCGTTGACGCACGGCGAACGCAAGTTCGCGCCCGGGCTCCTCGCCCGCGCGCACCGCGGATTCCTCTACATCGACGAGGTCAATCTTCTCCCCGACCACCTCGTCGATCTCCTCCTCGACGTCGCGGGCTCGGGAGAGAACGTCGTCGAGCGCGAGGGTGTGAGCGTGCGCCACCCCGCACGCTTCGTGCTCATCGGCAGCGGCAACCCGGAGGAGGGCGAGCTCCGTCCTCAGCTCCTCGATCGCTTCGGTCTGTCGCTCGACGTGAAGACGCCCGAGGATCTCGCGACGCGGATCGAGGTCGTGAAGCGACGGGTCGCGTTCGATCACGACCCGCGCGCGTTCATCGAGAGGTTCGCGGCCGCAGAGTCCACCCTCGCGGAGACGCTGAGCGCGGCACGCGAACGCGCGCCACGGGTGGTCGTCTCCGACGCCATCGTCGAGCGCACCGCTACCCTCTGCCGCGCCCTCGGCACCGACGGCCTTCGCGGCGAGCTCACCCTCGTGCGAGCCGCCCGCGCGGCGGCGAGCCTCGATGGCGTGACCGAGGTGAGCGACCGACACCTCCAGCGCGTGGCGAAGCTCGCGCTCCGGCATCGGCTCCGTCGTAGCCCGCTCGAGGAGAGCGGGGGCGGGGCGCGCATCGACAAGGCGCTGGCGCAGGTCTTCGGGCCGTGACGGCTGGCGGCGGCGCGATGGCTCGAGCCTCGCTCGTGAGCGAGCTCTTTGCGGTCGCGCCGCGCGTGCTTGGCGGAGTCGTTCTGCGCGGCCGCTTCGGGCCAGGTCGCGATCGCGTCTGCGCCTGGCTGGGCCAGCTCGGGATCGCCCCGGTGGCGCGGCTGCCGCTCCACGTCACCCAGGACCGTCTGCTCGGTGGTCTCTCCCTCTCGGCGACGCTGCGAGAGGGGCGACCCGTGATGGAGCGAGGGCTGCTCGCGAGCGCGCATGGAGGGGTCGTCGTCGCTGCCTCGGCCGAGCGTCTCGACCCCGCGGTGACGGCGCAGCTCTGCGCCGCGCTCGATCGAGGTGAGCTCACGCTCGAACGTGACGGCATCACCGCCGTGACCGCGTGCAAGGTCGGCGTCTTCGCGCTCGACGAAGGCGTGGACGACGAGCGAGCACCGGCCGCGCTCTGCGACCGCCTCGCATTCGAGGTCGACGTGGACGCGCTCGACGCCGAGCTCTCGCCCGAGCCCGCGCGCAAGGCGGTGGCTCCGGACGCCCACCGGGTCGCGCGCGCGGTCATCCTCCTCGAGCGCGTATCGATCGACGACGCTGCGCTCGCCGCGCTCTGCCAGGCCGCGACCGCGCTCGGCGTCGCGTCGCCGCGTGCGGTGGTGCTTGCCGCGCACGCGGCGCGTGCGCATTGCGCGCTCTCCGGCCGGACGTCGGTCGAGGAGGAAGACGTCGTCGCGGGCGCCGCGCTCGTCCTGAGCCACCGCGCCACGCGCGCACCAGCGTCGGGCGAGGAGGCGAGCGAGCCCGCACCCGCGCCGGAGCACCTCGCCGCCGATCCCGCCGCCGCCGACGACGATGCGACGAGCGAGCCCGAGGGGGAGAGCCGTAGCGCCACCGGTCTGGACGAGGTCGTGATCGACGCGGCCAAGAGCGGGATCCCCGCCGGCTTGCTCGAACGGCTCGCGGTCGGTCGTGCGCCGCGCGGCGCCTTCCGCGGCGGTCGATCGGGGAGTCGGCACGCGTCCTCCGCGGGCGGGCGCCCGGCCGGGATTCGCCGCGGCACACCGCAGCCCGGCGAGCGCCTCAACGTCGTCGAGACCCTCCGCGCCGCGGCGCCGTGGCAGCGTCTCCGAAAGACGACCTCGGAGTCCGCTTCACGGCACGTGCACGTCCGGAAGGACGACTTCCGTGTCACCCGGTTCCAGCAGCGCAGCGAGACCTGCGTCGTCTTCTCGGTCGATGCGTCCGGCTCCGCCGCGCTGCAGCGTCTCGCGGAGGCGAAAGGAGCGGTCGAGCAGGTGCTCCACGACTGCTACGCCCGCCGCGATCACGTCGCCCTCGTCGCGTTCCGTGGCACCACCGCAGAGCTCGTGCTCGCGCCGACACGCTCGCTGACGCGCGTACGTCGCGGGCTCGCCAACCTCGCCGGCGGCGGCACCACGCCGCTCGCGGCTGGCATCGACTCCGCGCTCGCGGTCGCGATCGACGCACGGCGGAAGGGGCGCACGCCCGTCATCGTCCTGATGACGGACGGCCGCGCGAACGTCGGGCGCGAGAGCGCACCGGCGGCCGCCGACGCGACGAGCGCAGCGCACGCGGTTCGAGAGGCCGGTATCCCCGTTCTCTTCCTCGATACGTCTCCGCGCCCGCGCCCCCAGGCTCGCGAGCTCGCGGCCGAGATGAGCGCCGTCTACCTGCCACTTCCGTACCTCGACGCGCCGGCGATCGCGTCCGAGGTCCGATCGCTCGCGGGGAGGGGACGATGACGAGCTCGCTGCCCGTCACCACCGGCCCGGGTGGGGGTTCACCTCGCAGAGCCGGATCATCGAACGCGGGGGCATCTCGTGGCACGTGCAGATCTCGGGTAGCGGCCCGACGCTGCTGCTCGTCCACGGCACCGGCGCGTCGAGTCACTCGTTCCGGCGCATCATTCCGATGCTCGCCAGGCGCTTCACGGTCGTGGCCCCGGACCTTCCCGGTCACGCCCTGTCCCACTCGCCGTCGTGGTTCGAGCCGTCTCTGCCGATCATGGCCGCGGCGCTCGAGGAGCTGCTCCTCGCGCTCGAGCTCGAGCCGCACTTCGCGGTGGGCCACTCCGCAGGCGCCGCCATCGTCGTCCGAATGGTCCTCGAGCGCGCCATCGACCCGGCGCTCGTGATCGGGCTCGGCGCGGCGCTCACGCCGCTCCGAGGCGTCGTGCGGGCGCTCTCCGTGCCCGCGGCGCGGCTCCTGGCGGCGGCGTCGGACGTCATCGACCTTCGAGTGAAGAGCCGAGCGCGCGTGGAGCGCATGATCCGGAGCCTCGGCTCGGTCCTCGACGACGAGGGGATCGACGCCTACCACCGACTCTCCGAAGACCCCGTGCACGTGGCCGGCGTCCTCGCCATGCTCGCGAACTGGGACATCGACGCCGTCGCTGCAGAGCTGCCGAAGCTGAGTGTCCCCGTGCTTCTCATCGCGGGCGCCTCCGATCGCGCGGTTCCGCTGGCGAGCCAGCGGAACCTCATGAAGCGAATCCCCTCGGTTCGCCTCGCCGTCGTACGGAACGCCGGCCACCTGCTGCACGAAGAGCGACCCGACGACGTCGCCAGCCTCATTCTCGCCGAAGCGGATCGTTACCCCGCTCGAACCGCCACGACCACCAGGCAAGGGAAGCGATGACAACAAAGATCGACGCTGCGCTCGCGAGTGCCATTTCGGACGACCAGGGTGCGCCCCCGAAGCTCTCGAGCGCGATCCGGTACGCCGTCTTCCCCGGCGGCGCGAGGATTCGTCCTCGTCTCTGCCTTGCCGTCGCCGAGGCATGCGGCAACGACGCACCGGCCGTGGTCGAGGCCGCTGCGTGCGCCCTCGAGCTCGTGCACTGCGCGTCGCTCGTCCACGACGACCTGCCATGCTTCGACGACGCGAGCACGCGGCGCGGCAAGCCCTCCGTGCATCGCATGTTCGGAGAGCCGCTTGCCGTCCTCACCGGCGACGCGCTGATCGTGTTGGCCTTCGAGACGCTCGCGCGAGGTGCGAGCCAGGTGCCCTCGCGCCTCGCGCCGCTCACCCTGACCCTCGCGCGTGCGATCGGGACGCCCGGCGGTCTCATCGCGGGGCAGGCCTGGGAGAGCGAGCCGGCGGTTCCGCTCGAGCCATACCACCGCGCGAAGACGGGCTCTCTCTTCATGGCGGCCACGATGAGCGGAGCGATCGCGACGGGTCGCGATCCGCAGCCTTGGCGAGCGATGGGGGAGCGCCTCGGTGAGGCGTACCAGGTCGCGGACGACCTGCTCGACGCGCTCGCGCGAAGAGACGAGGCGGGGAAGCCGATCCAGCAGGACGCCGCGCTCGGACGGCCGAACGCCGTCGCCATCCTCGGGGTCGAGGGCGCCGTCACGCGCTTGCGCCAGCTCGTCGCGGAGGCCGCCGCGTCGGTGCCGGCCTGCGCCGGGGCGCCGGTGTTGCGTGGGCTCGTGCTGGAGATGGCCGAGCGTCTGGTCCCCGCGAGCCTGAAGCAGTTCGCGGCATAGGCACACCGAGGCGATTTGTCTTCATGGTCGATCTCTTCCTCGTGGTTTCGGTTCCGCAATCGGCTTTTGTCGAGCAAGCGCTTCCAGCGCTGGGCGGCGCGCTTTCCGCTGACGCGATTCATCGCGCGCCGGAGAGCGGCGTCGCTCTTCGATCTGTGCGCGGGCTTCGTCTACAGCCAGGTCCTCCTCGCCGCGGTGCAGCTGGGGCTCTTTGACGTCATGATCGGAGAACCGCAGACCGCGTCCGCGATCGCGTCGAAGATCGGCCTCGACGTCGCGGCGACACGCCGGTTGCTCGACGCCGGCGCTGCGCTTCGGCTCGTCGAGCGTCGCGGCTCGGAGCGGTACGGCCTCGGCGTCCATGGCGCCTCTCTCGCCGCGAACCCCGAGGTCGCGGCCATGGTCGCGCACAACGCGATCCTCTATCGCGACCTCGCCGATCCCGTCGCGCTCCTGCGCGGCGAACGGGCCACGGAGCTCGCGCGTTTCTGGAGCTACAGCCGTGACGAGGCCTCGACGAGCGCGGGACCGTACTCCGCGCTGATGGCGGGGACGATCTCGCTCCTCGCCGAGGACATCCTCGAGGCCTACCCGTTCGAGGATCATCGCTGCCTCGTCGACGTCGCCGGCGGGGAAGGGGCGTTCCTCGAGGCGGTCGCGGACCGTGCGCCAGGCCTCGACCTCACGCTCTTCGAGCTGCCGCCGGTGGCGCGCCGGGCGCGCGCTCGATTTGCCCGCTCCGGTCTCGACGCGCGGGTCGCCGTCGTCGAAGGTGACGTCCTCGCCGATCCAATCCCGTCCGGAGCGGATCTCGCCACCCTCGTTCGGGTCATCCACGATCACGACGACGATGTGGCGCTCGCGATCTTGCGGGCCGTCCGCCGCTCGCTTCGCCGGAACGGCGTCGTCCTGGTGGCCGAGCCGATGGCGGGCACGGCCGGGGCCGAGCCCATGGGAGACGCATATTTCGGCTTCTACCTCCTCGCCATGGGGCATGGCCGTCCACGCTCCTTCGCGGAGCTCGAGGGCCTTCTCCGCACCGCCGGCTTCCACCGCATCGAGCCCGTGCCCACCCGACGCCCCATGCTGACCAGCATTCTCGCGGGTCGAGCCCCTTGAGTGTCAATGTTGGTTGACACAATCCGTAGTCAAGATAGGTTGACAGACATGATGACCACAGCCGTTGTCCTCCAGGGGCCCGAGAGGCTCGCCGTCGAGCGCGTGGCGCTCAAGGCGGGGACGGCCGATCACGTCGCCGTTCGGATCGAATGGAGCGCGATCAGCACGGGCACCGAGCGCCTGCTCTGGACGGGTGAGATGCCGCCGTTCCCCGGCATGGGCTATCCGCTCGTGCCCGGCTACGAGTCGGTGGGTCGCGTGGTGGAGAGCTCCACGCCGTCCGTCCGCGTCGGTGATCGAGTGTTCGTTCCCGGCGCGAGCTGCTTTGCCGACGTGCGCGGCCTCTTCGGCGGCGCGGCGGCGCGGCTCCTCGTGCCCGCGGCTCGCGTCACGAACGTCGACGATCTCGGTGAAGAGGCCGTGCTTCTCGCGCTGGCCGCGACCGCGCGCCACGCGCTCGCGTCAGGCGATGGAAAGCCGGCCGAGCTGATCATCGGTCATGGTGTGCTCGGTCGACTGCTGGCCCGGCTCGCGGTCTGCGCCGGCGGCGAGCCCGTGGTCTGGGAGAACAACCCGGTGCGCGCCTCGGGTGCGCGCGGCTATCGCGTGATCGACCCGAAGGACGACCCGCGGAGGGACTACCAGACGATCTACGACGTCAGCGGCGACTCCGCGCTCCTCTCGACGCTGCTCGGGCGTCTCGCGCGCGGCGGCGAGATCGTGCTCGCCGGCTTCTACCCCGGCAAGATCGAGATCGACTTTCCCGTCGCCTTCATGAAGGAGGCCCGCCTTCGCGTCGCCGCCGAGTGGCAGCCGGAAGATCTTCGCGTCGTCCACGGGCTCGTCCAGAGCCGGAAGCTCGCGCTCGACGGGCTCATTACCCACCGGATGCCGTTCGATCGCGCGCCCGAGGCGTACGCCACGGCGTTCACGGATCCCGAGTGTCTGAAGATGATCATCGACTGGAGGTCGTGCCAATGAACGCGCCCACGAACGCTGACCCGATGAAGGCGATGCAGGATCGGCTGCGCGCGGAGGCCGCGATCGAGCCGGCTCCTCCCGTCACCACCGCGCCGACCAAGGAGACTCAGGTCATCGCGATCTACGGCAAGGGCGGGATCGGCAAGAGCTTCACCCTCGCGAACCTCTCGTACATGATGGCCCAGCAGGGCAAGAAGGTCCTCCTGATCGGCTGTGACCCCAAGAGCGACACGACCTCGCTCCTGTTCGGCGGCCGCGCCTGTCCGACGATCATCAACACCTCCGCCCAGAAGAAGCTGGCCGGCGAGGAGGTGTCGATCGGAGACGTCTGCTTCAACGCGACGGCGTCTTCGCCATGGAACTCCGGAGGCCCCGAAGGTCGGCCGCGGCTGCGGCGGACGCGGGATCATCCACAGCTTCGAGACGCTGGAGAAGCTCGGCTTCCACGACTGGGGCTTCGACTACGTCCTCCTCGACTTCCTCGGCGACGTCGTCTGCGGCGGCTTCGGGCTGCCGATCGCTCGAGACATGTGCCAGAAGGTCATCGTCGTCGGCGCGAACGACCTCCAGTCGCTCTACGTCGCCAACAACGTCTGCTCCGCGACGCAGTACTTCCGCAAGCTCGGCGGGCACGTCGGCGTCGCCGGCATCGTCATCAACAAGGACGATCACACGGGCGAGGCGCGCGCCTTCGCGGAGAAGGTCGGCATCCCGGTGCTGGCCGCCATTCCGGCGGACGACGACATCCGGCGCAAGAGCGCGAAGTACGAGATCATCGGCAAGCCGGGCAGCCGGTGGGCGGGCCTCTTCGAGGAGCTCGCGCTGAACGTCGCGTCGGCTCCGCCGCTCCTTCCGAATCCGATGGCGCCCGAGGCGCTGCTCGATCTGTTCAAGGGCGATGCGGTCGGCCGCGGCGTCGTGCTCGAGCCCGCCACGATCGAGGACCTCTGCGGGCCCCAGATCAAGGCGAAGCGCTCGCTCGAGGTCCTCTACGAGAAATCGGCGGTGGTGTGATGGAGCTTTCCACGACCGATCGCGCGACGAACCTCGAGGCGAAGGCCGCGGCGGCTGCGAGCTGCCATGGCTCGAGCAAGGAGAGCTTGCGCGAGGCGGCGGCGGCGGCCGGCAACGGCGAAGCGCTGGAGCGCTACGCCGCCGACTACCCGGTGGGCCCCCACGATCAGCCGCAGAGCATGTGCCCAGCGTTCGGATCGCTTCGGGTCGGTCTGCGGATGCGGAGGACGGCGACGATCCTCTCGGGCTCGGCCTGCTGCGTCTACGGTCTCACGTTCACCGCGCACTTCTACGGCGCGCGGCGGACGGTCGGTTACGTCCCGTTCAATTCGGAGTCGCTCGTCACGGGCAAGCTCTTCGAGGACATCCGCGACGCGGTCTACAAGCTGGCGAAGCCCGAGCTCTACGACGCCGTCGTCATCATCAACCTCTGCGTGCCGTCGGCCTCCGGCGTGCCGCTCCGCCTGCTCCCGAAGACGATCGACGGTGTTCGCATCATCGGCATCGACGTGCCGGGGTTCGGCGTTCCGACACACGCGGAGGCGAAGGACGTCCTCGCCGGCGCGATGCTCCAGTACGCACGTCAGGAGGCCGAGCTCGGCCCCGTCGCGGCGCCGCGCGCGGGCCGCACGTCGCTGCCCACGATCACGCTCCTCGGCGAGATGTTCCCGGTCGACCCGATCTCCATCGGGCGCATGCTCGAGCCGCTCGGCCTCGCGGCGGGGCCGGTCGTCCCGACGCGTGAGTGGCGAGAGCTCTACTCCGCCCTCGACTGCGCCGCGGTCGCCGCGATCCATCCGTTCTACACCGCGAGCGTGCGCGAGCTCGAGGCGGCCGGGCGCACCGTCATCGGCTCGGCCCCGGTCGGTCGAGACGGCACCGCCGCATGGCTGGATGCCATTGGCTCGGCTTGCGGCGTATCGCGCGCGAAGATCGACGCCGCGAAGAACGCGGCCGTCGGAGCCATCACGGGCGCGCTCTCCGGGTTGCCCATCCGCGGTCGGATCACGCTCTCCGGGTACGAGGGCTCCGAGCTCCTCGTGGCGCGGCTTCTCGTCGAGAGCGGCGCGGAGGTCCCGTACGTCGGCACGGCGTGTCCGCGCACCCCGTGGTCGGCGGCCGATCGCGAGTGGCTCGAGGCGCGCGGCGTTCGCGTGCAGTACCGCGCCTCGCTCGAGCAGGACTACGCGGCGATGCGCGAGCTCGGTCCCGACCTCGTGATCGGCACCACGCCGGTCGTGCAGGCGGCGAAGGAGGCGGGGATCCCCGCGCTCTACTTCACCAACCTGATCTCCGCCCGCCCCCTCATGGGGCCGGCCGGCGCGGGCTCGCTCGCGCAGGTCATCAACACCGCGCTCGCCAACAAGGAGCGCTTCACGAAGATGCGCGCCTTCTTCGAAGGGGTAGGGACGGGGCACGCCGCGGGCGTCTGGGAGAAGAAGCCGGAGGAGCGCCCCGAGTACCGCGCCCAGCGCCTCGTTCAGCTCACCCGGCGGGCAAAGGCCGACAAGGCCGAGGAGCCGATCGGATGCTAGTCCTCGATCACGACCGCGCGGGCGGCTACTGGGGAGCGGTCTACGTCTTCACGGCCGTGAAAGGCCTGCAGGTCATCATCGACGGCCCGGTCGGCTGCGAGAACCTGCCCGTGACGTCGGTGCTCCACTACACCGACGGTCTACCTCCGCACGAGCTCCCGATCGTCGTCACCGGCATCGCGGAGGAGGAGCTCGGTCAAAAGGGCACCGAGGGCGCGATGCGCCGCGCCCACAAGACGCTCGACCCGGTGATGCCGAGCGTCGTCGTGACGGGATCCATCGCCGAGATGATCGGCGGCGGCGTCACGCCCGAGGACACGGGGATCCAGCGCTTCTTGCCGCGCACGATCGACGAGGACCAGTGGCAGAGCGCCAACCGCGCCTTGCTCTGGCTCTGGACGCAGTACGGGATGAAGAACGGTCGCGCCCCCCGGCCGCGTCCACGCAAGGACGGCGATCGTCCTCGCGTCAACATCATCGGCCCCAGCTACGGCTACTTCAACACGTGGTCGGATCTCGCGGAGATCCGCCGGCTCATCGAGGGCATCGGCGCGGAGGTCAACCTCACGTTCCCGCTCGGGACCCACCTCGCGGATGTCCCGCGCCTCGCGGACGCCGACGTCAACGTGGTGATGTACCGCGAGTACGGCCGCCTCCTTTGCGAGGCGCTCGACAAGCCATACCTGCAAGCGCCCATCGGTCTTCACAGCACGACGCTCTTCCTGCGGTCGCTCGCGGAGCATCTCCACCTCGACCCCGAGCCGTTCATCGAGCGTGAGAAGCACACCACGCTCAAGCCCATGTGGGACCTGTGGCGGTCCGTCACCCAGGACTTCTTCGGCACGGCCACGTTCGGGATCGTCGCCAACGAGACGTACGCCCGGGGCATGAAGGCCTTCCTCGAGGGCGAGCTCGGGCTCCCGTGCAATTTCGCCTTCGAGCGAAAGCCGGGCGCCAAGACCGACAACGAGGCCATCCGCGCGGCGGTGCAGACCAAGACGCCCCTCGTGGTGTTCGGGTCCTACAACGAGCGCATGTACCTCGCCGAGATCGGCTCGAAGGCGGTCTATATCCCGGCGTCGTTCCCGGGCACGGCGATCCGGCGGCACACCGGCACCCCCTACATGGGCTACTCCGGCGCCTCGTATCTCCTTCAAGAGGTCTGCAACGCCCTCTTCGACGCGCTCTTCCACATGCTGCCGCTCGGCAAGGACCTCGACAAGGTCGACCCGACGCCGTCGAGGCTCCACGAGGAGCTCCCCTGGGACGAGGCCGCCGAACAGGCGCTGTCGAGCCTCGTCGACACGTTCCCCGTGCTCACCCGGATCTCCGCTGCAAAGCGGCTCCGCGATGCGGCCGAGATCGCAGCTCGTCAGAGCGGCGAACGTCGCATCACCGCTGCTCGAGTGGCTGGCGCAGCCGCAGGAGGGCTCGCTTGACTCGCTGAGATGCAGCTCGAATGTTCCGGTTCACCACTCGGTGCTCCGGAGCCGTCCTCGGACGGCAACCTAGCCGCGCAGGATGGGCGCGGTGACAAGGAGGTCGACAGACATGGCACAAGTAGAGGAGAAGTCCCTATCGGGACTGAGCGAAAACGAGGCGAAGGAATTTCACAAGCTCTTCGTCACGAGCTTCGTGATTTTCACCGCGATCGCGGTTGGTGCGCACGTCCTGGCGTGGATGTGGCGGCCGTGGCTCCCCGGGGTCAACGGCTATTCAATGCTCGATAGCGCGCAGTCTTTTGCGCAATCGATGATGGGCTGAAAGGAGCTTCGACATGTGGCGTTTATGGCAGCTGTTCGATCCGCGGCAGGCCCTCGTGGCTCTGTTCACGTTTCTGTTCGCGTTGGCGCTCGTGATTCACTTCGTGCTGCTCAGCACCAACCGGTTCAACTGGTTGGAAGGGCCGCACAAGGCACCCGCGACTGCCGACCGATCTGGCATTCCGGCCAAGTAGCAACCCATGGTCTGGATGGGTCCGGGGATTCCCCGGGCTCATCCAGCCAGTGACAAGGAAGAACGATAAGAGGACGTCATGGCCCTGCTGAGCTTTGAAAGGCGATATCGAGTTCGCGGTGGTACCCTCATTGGAGGCGACCTGTTCGACTTCTGGGTGGGGCCTTTCTACGTCGGATTTTTCGGCGTCACGACCATCTTCTTCTCCATCATCGGCATTGCGCTCATCCTCTGGGGTGCGTCGCTCGGACCGACGTGGAGCGTCTGGAAGATCAGCATCGCGCCGCCGCCCATCGAGTATGGGCTCGGGTTCGCGCCTCTCCGCGAGGGCGGCCTCTGGCAGGTCATCACCGTCTGCGCGCTCGGTGCCTTCAGCTCGTGGGCGCTGCGGCAGCTCGAGATCAGTCGCAAATTGGGTATGGGCTACCATATCCCGTTTGCGTACAGCGTCGCGATCTTCGCTTATACGTCGCTGGTCGTCATCCGACCGGTGATGCTCGGGGCCTGGGGGCACGCTTTCCCCTACGGCATCTTCAGTCATCTCGACTGGGTATCCAATACGGGATATCAGTATCTTCACTTTCACTACAATCCCGCGCACATGATCGCGGTGAGCTTCTTCTTCACGACGACGCTCGCGTTGTCGCTTCACGGCGGCCTCATTCTCTCGGCGGTGAATCCTCAAAAGGGTCACACCGTGAAGAATGCCGAATACGAAGACGGGTTCTTTCGCGACCATATCGGCTACTCGATTGGCGCGCTGGGTATTCACCGTCTCGGGTTGTTCCTCGCCCTCAGCGCAGGGTTCTGGAGCGCCGTCTGCATCATCATCAGTGGCCCCTTCTGGACCCGTGGTTGGCCAGAGTGGTGGAGCTGGTGGCTCAGCCTTCCGGTGTGGAGCTAAAACGTCATGGCCCAGTACCAGAACATCTTCACGCAGATCCAGGTCAGCGCCCCGCCCGACCTCGGACCGCCCATCGAGAATGGCTCGTTCCGCATCAAGTCGGCGCGGCTATCGACGCTCATCGGCTGGTTCGGTAACGCCCAGCTCGGTCCGATCTATCTCGGCCGGCTCGGGGTCGCATCGCTGATCTTCGGATTCATCGCGATCGAGATCATCGGTCTGAACATGTGGGCGTCCGTCGGTTGGAGCCCGGTGCAGTTCATCCGTCAGCTCCCCTGGCTCGCTCTCGAGCCGCCGGCGCCGTCGAACGGCCTCCACATCCCTCCGCTGAATCAGGGCGGATGGTGGCTCATGGCGGGGTTCTTCCTCACGGCCTCGATCCTGCTCTGGTGGCTTCGCACGTTCCGGCGCGCGAAGGCGCTCGGTATGGGGACCCACGTCGCGTGGGCGTTCGCCTCCGCGATCTGGCTGTACCTCGTGCTCGGCTTCATTCGCCCGATCCTGATGGGCTCGTGGGGAGAGGCGGTCCCCTTCGGGATCTTCCCGCACCTGGACTGGACGGCGGCCTTCTCGATCCGTTACGGCAACCTCTTCTACAACCCGTTCCACGCGCTCTCGATCGCGTTCCTCTACGGGTCAACGCTCCTCTTCGCGATGCACGGCGCCACCGTGCTCGCCCTCAGCCATCTCGGCGGTGAGCGTGAAGTGAGCCAGGTCGTCGACCGCGGAACCGCCGCCGAGCGCGGCGCACTCTTCTGGCGCTGGACGATGGGCTTCAACGCCACGTTCGAGTCGATCCATCGCTGGGCGTGGTGGTTCGCGGTGCTCTGCCCGCTCACGGGCGGCATCGGCATCCTCCTCACCGGAACGGCGGTCGACAACTGGTACCTCTGGGCGGTGAAGCACGACTTCGCGCCGGAGTACGAGCTCGCGTACCCGACCGGCGCCGACCCGCAGGTCGCCGGTCTTCCGTCCGCCCTGCGGAGCCCCCCGCCGGGGCCGCCGCAGGCACGTATGAAGCCGCTCGACGCGCAGGTCATGGCGGACGGCGGCACCGCCGGCGTCCAGCCGACGAGCGCGTCCGATGCGGGAGCCGCCGCGCTCACCGCGGACGGTGGAGTGGTCATGACCAGCGGTGATGCAGGCGCGGCGCGCTCGCAGACCGACGCCGGCCAGCCGGCAGAAAAGGGTAAGCAGCCGTGAATCTCTTCCTCAAGGCAGCTGGCGCGTTCAGCGGGGTCCTGACCCTCGCCGCGACCGTTCACTACTACCACTCGACGACGTCGGTGCAGAAGGGCAACCCCGGTCTCGCCATGGAGACCATCGAGACGCGCGGGCGCATCGAGGAGCGGATCCTCGCGAACGACGTCCCGGCGCCGCTCCCGCCCTCGGCGCCGGGCGGTCCGCTGGCCGTCGATGCGTACAAGAACGTGCAGGTGCTCGGGCACGTCACGTCCGCCGAGATGACGCGGATCATGACCGCGATCTCGGGCTGGGTGGCGCCGCAGCAAGGCTGTGCGTACTGTCACGCCCCGCAGCGCGACGCGAACGGCAACGTCGTGAAGGACGAGGAGGGCTACGTCCAGGCCGACCTCGCCAACATGCACTCCGACGAGCTCTACACGAAGCGCGTCGCGCGCCGCATGATCCAGATGACGATGCGGATCAACGGGGACTGGCAGCCGCACGTGAAGCAGACGGGGGTCACCTGTTACACCTGCCACCGCGGAAACCCCGTGCCGGCGAACATCTGGTTCGATGAGCCGGTCCCGGAGCCCTCCGCGATGATGGGGAACAAGGCCGACCAGAACATGCCCGCGGACGTCGCCGGGCTCACCTCGCTGCCGGCGACGTCGCTCCGTCCGTTCCTCGCGAGCGACGCGAACATCCGCGTCCAGTCGCAGGAGGCGATCGGCAGCGACAACCACGCTTCGATCAAGGAGACCGAGTGGACGTACTCGCTCATGATCCACATGTCGAAGTCCCTCGGCGTGAACTGTACCTACTGTCACAACTCACGCTCGATGGGGGCCTGGGAGGCGAGCCCTCCCACGCGCGCGCAGGCCTGGTTCGGGATCCGGATGGTTCGCGAGCTCAACCGTGACTACCTGGAGCCGCTCCAGTCCTCGCTCCCTGCGGCGCGCCTTGGCCCGCTCCACGACGGCCCCAAGGTCAACTGCGCGACATGTCACGCGGGGGCTTTCAAACCACTCTTGGGCGCGAGCATGCTGAAGGACTATCCTGTTCTCGCTGCCGCGAAGCCGCAGCCAGAGCCCACGCCTCCTCCGGCTCCGCCGGTGGAGGCCGCGCCCATCGGCGATGCGGGCGCCCCGCGCGAAGCGGGCGCTCCCGACGCGGGCGGGCCGCGGCGCTGAGAACGAAGTTCGAGACGAAACGACAAGGAGACGCACTTTGAAAGATACAAATGGCTCGAAGCTTCTAGGCCGTCGTCGGACCCTTCAGCTCCTCGGAGCGGGAGTGGGGTCGGCCACGTTCCTGGCGCTCGTCGGCGGCTGCAAGAACGACAACAAGACGGCCCCCGGGACGAGCGAGAGCCCCTCCACGACGCTCGACTGCAGCACGCCGATCGACGAGGCGTCCAAGACGCTCCGCCGCAACCTCCAGTACAAGAAGGAGGCCGTCGACCCCGCCAAGAAGTGCACCGCCTGCGCTCAGTACGAGCCGGGGAAGTACAAGGACTGTGGTGGCTGCAAGCTGATCCCCGGCCCGATCAGCCCGAACGGCGGCTGCCTCAGCTTCGCGCCGAAGGAGGCGGGGGCGGCGCCAGCGACTTCGGGCTGAGGCGCGCGGCGCGTCGCCGCGCCAGATCGAACAGGTGTGCGGGGAACGATGCGCTGAGGAACACGAGTGTCCATCGGTGATCGACCCCGCTGACCGCGCAACGCACCGCGATCATCAGGAGCACGCCGGCGAGGAGCTGGCCGATGACGTCGAGAGGTCGCAGGCCGAGGCGCGCGCCGTAGACGAAGAGGAGGACGACCTCCCCTGCGACGACGGCGAGCGCGACGTCGATCAGGCTCGCGATGGGGGGCATCGACTACGCCGTCGGTGACGCGAACCCGAGCAGGTGCGCCATGTCCCGGAAGAAGATCCGGATATGTGCGGCCGGCTTGGCGCGCACGAGCTCCTTGTTCATGTAGGCCTGCCACGTGAGCTCCTGGACGTCGGGATCACGGCACATGCTCACGAAGCGCTCGCGTCGCTTGTCGCTCGAGTACCAGAAGTACTGCATCACGCCGAGGATCCAGAAGACCCGCCCATGGGCCTTCATGAAGAGGCGGCGGGCGCTCCTCAGCGCACGCGCGTCCTTGGTGGTGAGGAACTCCTCGCCGGCGGTGGCGGCGAGCCGGCCGCCGACCATCGCGTAGTAGATGCCTTCGCCCGACGCCGGGGCCACGACGCCCGCTGCGTCGCCGGCGAGGAGCACGTCCCGCCCGTTGTCCCATCGAGAGAGGGGCTTCATCGGGATCGGAGCTCCCTCGCGGCGAATCACCTTCGCGTCGGCGAGGCCCGTCCGCTCGCGCAGCGTCGCGACCGAGGCCTTGAGGCTGAACCCCTTCACGGCGCTGCCCGATCCCACGCTGACCGTCTTGCCGTGCGGAAAGACCCAGCCGTAGAAGTCCGGCGACGTCGCGCCGTCGTAGACGACGTCGCAGCGCGCCCCGTCGTAGGAAGGGTGGGCGCTCGCATCCGGCGCCCGAACGATCTCGTGATAGGCGAAGACGAAGGCGGGGCCCTTGGCCGAGACCTCCTGCCGCGCGACTTGCGAGAGCGCTCCATCGGCCCCGATGACGAGGCGCGTCCGCACGGAGGAGACGCCATTGCGAGTCCGGAAGTGAACGATGGCGCCCTCGCCCTCGTCACGGCTGATCCGTTCGAAGTGTCCGACGCACCGGACGGCGCCGGCGGCCGCCGCGCGCTCGCGGAGGAACTCGTCGAAGACCTCGCGGTCGACCATTCCCACGTAGCCACCGTCGATCGGCATGTCGACCGTTCGCTGGCTCGGCGCGACCATCCTCGCCGCGTTGATGCGGGCGCAGATGAGGTGCTCGGGAATGTCGAAGTCGCGCACGAGCCGTGGCGGGATCGCTCCTCCGCACGGCTTGATCCGTCCGGCCTTGTCGAGCAAGAGGACGGCTCGGCCCGCGAGCGCGAGCTCGTGAGCCGCGGTCGCGCCGGCGGGACCGCCGCCGACCACCACCACGTCGAACATCGCGCTTTCGTCGATCATCATATCGCTCCTCACGTGGGGGACCCGGCCAGGAGAGCTCGCATCGCAAACGCGCAGACGAGCATTCCGAGGACGTAGAAGGTGGTGCCGATGGCGTTGTAGAGGGGCGCTCGCTTGCGCGGCTCTCCCGCGAGGTAGCGCATCATGAGCATCTGCGCGGCGAGGAGGGCGCCGACGATGGCGGCCTCGATCGGTCGGTTCTGCTGGAGCAGGAAGCCGACGGCGACGAACTGAGGCACCGCCATCACGACACACGCGACGGCGACTGCATTACCGACCCCGAGCTGCACGGGGAGCGTGCGAACCCCGAGCTTGTGGTCGCCCTCGATCGCCTTGAAGTCGTTGAGCACCATGATCCCGAACGCGCCTGCGCTGTAGAGGACGGCGAGGAACGTGATGCGAGGATCGGGCAGATGCTCGTGCGCAACAGCAGCGGCGCCCGTGAACCAGGGCAGGCCCTCGTAGCAGAGGCCGACCGCGGTGTTTCCCCACCAGCCGTTCTGCTTGAGACGCAGCGGCGGCGCGCTGTACGCCCACGCGATCGAGAGCCCGAGGATCGAGGCCAGGAAGACCCAGCGTCCGAGGAGGGCCGCGACCACGAGCGAGAGGGCCGTCCACACGATCGCGACGGCGAGGCCCCAGCGACCCGGCACACGCCCGGAAGGGATCGGACGATGGGGCTCGTTGATGGCGTCGACGTGGCGGTCGAACCAGTCGTTCGCGGCCTGGCTCGTTCCGCAGATGAGCGGCCCGGCGAGCAGGATCGCCCCGACGATCGAGGCGCCGTTCTGGCGGATGGAGACGCCGGAGGAGACGACGCCGCAGCCGAGCGCCCACATCGGTGGGAACCAGGTGACCGGCTTCAACAGCGCGAGAACAGCCGAGAAAGACGGGCGGCGGGCCTCACGGCCGATCGCCGGAGGGCTCTTCGGGAGGGCGGTGACGGTCACCCATCGGTGTTAACACGCGAGGGGTGGACTGTAAACGTAGATTGACGTCAATCTGGCTTGACACCTCAGCCGCGCCGCGTAGTCTCCATGACTCCTTGGCCGCGATCCCTCGACCTCTGTACACGCCCGAAGAGCGGCGCCGCCGTGACAGCACGCGGTGGACCCTCGTGCAGGGCGTGCTCGCGCCGCTCCAGTTCCTGGTCTTCCTGATCAGCCTCGCGCTCGTGCTCCGCACGCTGGCGACGGGCGAAGGCCTCTGGGCGGCGTCGGCCTCGGTGGTCGTGAAGACGCTGTTCCTCTACGCGATCATGATCACCGGCGCGATCTGGGAGAAGCGCGTCTTCGGTCGCTACCTCTTCGCCGAGGCGTTCTTCTGGGAAGACGTGTTCAGCATGCTCGTCATCGCGCTGCACACGGCCTACCTCGTCGCGCTCGCGAGCGGCGCGCTCGGCGCGCGTGGTCAGCTCCTCCTCGCGCTCGCCGCGTTCGCCACGTATGTCGTCAACGCGACGCAGTTCCTCCTCAAGCTGCGCGCGGCGCGGCTCGGAGAGCGCGCGTCGGCGTCGGGCACGCTCGAGGTCGCGCCATGAGCGTGAGCCCGAGCTCGCTCCCGATCCTCCGCGAGCGCGGTCAGCGCGAGGTCTTCTGCGGCCTCACGGGCATCGTCTGGCTTCACCGCAAGATGCAGGACGCGTTCTTCCTCGTCGTGGGCTCGCGGACCTGCGCTCATCTCATCCAGTCGGCGGCCGGCGTCATGATCTTCGCCGAGCCCCGCTTTGCGACGGCGATCCTCGAAGAGAAGGACCTCGCGGGGCTCGCGGACGCGAACGACGAGCTCGATCGCGTGGTCTCGCGGCTCCTCGCTCGGCGGCCCGAGATCAAGCTGCTCTTCCTCGTCGGCTCCTGTCCGTCCGAGGTCATCAAGCTCGATCTCTCGCGCGCCGCGGCTCGCCTCTCGCGCCCCGGCGTGCGGGTCCTGGCGTACTCGGGGAGCGGGATCGAGACCACGTTCACGCAGGGGGAGGACGCGTGCCTCGCCGCGCTCGTGCCGGAGATGGCGGCCGAGGACGCCGCGGCGAAGGCCTCGCTCCTCGTCGTCGGCACGCTGCCCGACGTGGTCGAGGATCAGTTCCAGCGGCTCTTCTCCGAGCTCGGGATCCCGGTCTCGTTCTTCCCGCCGCGCCGCTCCGGGCAGCTCCCCGCGATCGGCCCGCGCACGTCGTACCTGCTCGCGCAGCCGTTCCTCGCAGCGACCGGCCAGGCGATCGACGCCCGGGGCGCCCGGCGGCTCGCCGCGCCGTTCCCGCTCGGCATGGAGGGGACCCGCGCCTGGTTCGAGGCGGCGGCCCGTGCCTTCGGCGTCCCGGCCGCTCGCGTCGCGGAGGTGGTCGCGCCCGCGGAGAAGCGCGCGCGTACCGCGCTCGAGCGCGCCCGCGCCGAGCTCGCCGGCAAGCGGGTCTTCTTCTTTCCGGACTCCCAGCTCGAGATCCCGCTCGCGCGCTTTCTCTCGCGCGAGCTGTCGATGAAGCTCATCGAGGTCGGCACCCCCTACCTGCACCACGAGCACCTCGCGGAGGAGCTCGCGATGCTGCCACCGGACGTCACCATCAGCGAGGGGCAGGACGTGGAGCGTCAGCTCGATCGCTGTCGCGCGGCGAAGCCGGATCTCGTCGTCTGCGGGCTCGGGCTCGCCAATCCGCTCGAGGTCGAGGGCTTCACGACCAAGTGGTCCATCGAGCTCGTCTTCACTCCCATTCAGGGCTTCGACCAGGCGGGGGATCTCGCCGAGCTCTTCGCTCGTCCGCTTGTCCGTCGAACGAGGCTGGAGGTCTGAGATGCAGCTCACCGTATGGACCTACGAGGGACCTCCTCACGTCGGCGCGATGCGCGTGGCGACGGCGATGCACGACGTGCACTACGTCCTCCACGCTCCGCAAGGCGACACCTACGCCGATCTTCTGTTCACGATGATCGAGCGCTCGAAGACGCGGCCTCCGGTCACCTACACGACGTTCCAGGCGCGCGACCTCGGCAAGGACACGGCGGAGCTGTTCAAGACCGCGGCGCGTGATGCGTACGACCGCTTCCAGCCGTCCTTGATGCTCGTCGGCGCCTCGTGCACCGCGGAGCTGATTCAGGACGATCCGGCCGGCATCGGCAGCGCCCTCGGGCTGCCGGTCCCCGTGGTCCCGCTCGAGCTCTCCGCGTACCAGCACAAGGAGAACTGGGGCGCGTCCGAGACGTTCTATCGCCTGGTGCGCGCTTGCGCGCCGCCGGAGAGCGCCAAGTCCTCGGAGCGCGGCCGCGGAGCCCGAGGCGAGGGCGCGCCGCGGACGTGCAACATCCTCGGTCCCACGGCCCTCGGCTTCCGTCATCGCGACGACGTGACGGAGGTGACGGGGCTGCTCGCGCGGCTGGGGGTCGGCGTCAACGTGGTCGCGCCCCTCGGGGCCTCGCCCTCGGATCTGGCTCGCCTCGGCCAGGCCGACTTCAACGTCGTGCTGTACCCCGAGCTCGCCGACAGCGTCGCACGCTACCTCGGCAAGACGTTCCAGCAGCCATGCGTCAGCGCGATCCCGATCGGGGTGGGTGGAACCCGCGACTTCGTCCGGCAGGTCGCCGAGCTCGCGGGGGTCGATCCTTCGGCCGTCCTTCGCGACGAGCCCACGCGGTTGCCCTGGTACACGCGCTCGGTCGACTCGACCTACCTGACGGGCAAGCGTGTGTTCGTCTTCGGCGACGCGACCCACGCGATCGCCGCCGCCCGCGTCGCGAGCGAGGAGCTCGGCTTCACCGTCGTCGGCCTCGGCTCGTACAGCCGCGAGATGGCGCGCGAGGTCCGCGCCGCGGCGTCGAAGTACGGCGTCGAGGCGCTCATCACCGACGATCATCTCCTCGTCGAGGAGACGATCACGGCGCTCCAGCCCGAGCTCGTCCTCGGTACGCAGATGGAGCGTCACATCGCGAAGCGGCTCGGGCTGCCGTGCGCGGTCGTGTCGGCGCCGGCACACGTCCAGGACTACCCGGCGCGCTACTCGCCCCAGATGGGGTTCGAGGGCGCGAACGTGATCTTCGACACCTGGGTGCACCCGCTGATGATGGGGCTCGAGGAGCACCTCCTCACGATGTTCCGCGAGGACTTCGAGTTCGGCGATCACGCCCCGTCACACCTCGGCGCAGCTCCGCCCAAGGCTGCCCCGCCGGAGGCGCCGCCGCCGGCCGCGACCGCGGCCACCACCACCACCACCACCACCGCGCCCGCGACCTGGACGGCCGAGGCGGAGAAGGAGCTCAAGAAGATCCCGTTCTTCGTCCGCGGCAAGGCGCGGAGGAACACGGAGCGGTTCGCGGCGGAACGAGGCCTCGCGTGTATCACCCTGGAGACGCTCTATGACGCAAAAGCCCACTTCCAACGCTGACGTCATCCCCGTGCGGGTGGTGATCGTCACGCTCGACGCTCACATCGCCACGGCGGTGGAGCGCGCGCGCGCGGAGCTCGCTCCGGAGTTGCCTGGGCTCGACCTTCGTCTCCACGCGGCGACGGGCTTCGATGATCCGCGCGCGATCGAGGCCTGCTGCGCCGACATCGCGCGCGCCGACATCGTGTTCGCGAACATGCTCTTCATCGAGGACCACATCCGCGCCGTCCTCCCCGCGCTCGAGGCGCGTCGCGAGTCGTGCGACGCCATGGTCTGCGCCATGTCGGCGGGCGAGGTCATGCGCATGACCCGCCTCGGTGGCTTCCGGATGGACGGAACCTCGAAGGGACCGCTCGCGCTCCTCAAGAAGCTCCGTGGCAAGTCGGGAGGCACCTCGAAGGACGGCGGCTCCGGCCAGATGGCCGCGCTGCGCCTCCTGCCGCGCCTCCTTCGCTTCGTGCCCGGCAAGGCGCAGGACCTTCGCTCGTACCTCCTGACCTTGGGCTACTGGATCTCGGGCTCGAGCGAGAACATCGCCGCGCTCGTCCGGATGCTCGTCACCCAGTACGCGGATGGGCCACGCCGCACGCTGCGCGGCACGCTCGACGTCGCTCCGCCCAAGGAATACCCGGAGACCGGGCTCTATCATCCGCACATCGCGGGACGGATCACGGAGTCGCTCGACGCGCTGCCGCGACCGTCCGAGCCGCGTGGCACCATCGGCCTCTTGCTCCTTCGCTCGTACATCCTCGCGGACGACGCGGGGCACTACGACGCCGTCATCGCGAAGCTCGAGTCGCAGGACCTCCGTGTCGTGCCGGCGTTCGCGAGCGGGCTCGATGCGCGTCCGGCGATCGAGAAGTTCTTCGTACGCGATGGTCACGCCACCGTCGATGTCGTCGTCTCGCTGACGGGATTCTCGCTCGTGGGCGGCCCGGCGTTCAACGACGCGAAGGCGGCGGAGGAGATCCTCGCGCGGCTCGATGTCCCCTACGTCGCGGCGCAGCCCCTCGAGTTCCAGAGCGTCGGGCAGTGGAAGGCGTCCTCGCACGGACTCTCGCCGATCGAGTCGACGATCATGCTCGCCATCCCCGAGCTCGACGGCGCGACCGGACCGATCGTCTTCGGCGGCCGTGACGGCGGCGCCGAGGGCATCCGCGGCACGCCGATGGTCGGGATCGACGAGCGCGTGAACGTGCTCGCGTCTCGCGTCTCGCGTCTCGTCGAGCTGAGGCGCACGTCGACCTTCGAGCGGAAGGTCGCGATCGTCCTCTTCAACTTCCCGCCGAACGGCGGCGCGACGGGCACCGCCGCGTACCTCTCCGTCTTCGAGTCCCTCCACCGGACGCTCGGCGCGATGGCAGGGGAGGGCTACGACGTCGAGGTGCCGGCGACCGTGGACGAGCTCCGGGAGCGCGTCCTCGCCGGCAACGCCTCCCGCTACGGGACCGACGCCAACGTCGTTCACCGCATTCCCGCCGAGGACCACATCCGGCGCGAGCCGCACCTCGAGGCGATCGAGCGCCAGTGGGGGCCCTCGCCCGGCACGCAGCAGAGCGACGGGTCCTCGCTCTTCGTCCTCGGGGCGCGCTTCGGCAAGGTGCTCGTCGGGATCCAGCCCACCTTCGGCTACGAGGGCGACCCGATGCGTCTGCTCTTCGAGTCGACGTTCGCGCCGACGCACGCCTTCTCCGCGTTCTATCGCTACCTCCGCGAGGACTTCGCCGCGAACGTGGTGCTCCACTTCGGCACGCACGGCGCTCTCGAGTTCATGCCGGGCAAGCAGTGCGGTCTCTCGGGTGACTGCTGGCCGGAGCGCCTCATCGGCGACCTCCCGAACATCTACCTCTACGCCTCGAACAACCCCTCCGAGGGCGCGCTCGCACGCCGGCGCTCGGCGGCGACGCTCGTGAGCTACCTCACGCCTCCGGTCGCGCAGGCGGGGCTTCATCGCGGCCTCTACTCGCTCCGCGCGCTGCTCGATCGCGTACGGGGCCTTGGCCTCCACGAGGCCGAGCGCGTGCGACTCTTGCCGCTCATCCAGGCCGAAGCCACGGCGCTCGATCTCGTCCCCGCGGGCGAGCCATGGACGGGCGGCGGGGCGTGGGAGCTCGAGAAGCTCGCGCGCGATCTCGTCGAGCTCGAACAGACGCTCGTCCCTTACGGGTTGCACGTGGTGGGGCAGCCGATGTCGCCGCTCGCGCGCGCCGAGTATCTGACCGCCATCGCGGAGAGCGACCCCGCCGCCGAGGGCGCGCCGCTCTCGCGCGCGGTCGTGAACGCGCTCATGGCCGGCCAGAAGCCGAAGGCGGCGCTCGCGGCGGCCGGCATCGCGCGTACCGCATCGACGCTCGCGCGCGCCGAAGAGCTCGTGCGGCTCGATCAGCTCCTCGCCGTCGACCACGAGCTGCCCGCGCTGATGCATGCGCTCGGCGGCGGCTACATCCGGCCCGCGCCGGGCGGCGACCTGCTGCGAAACCCGAGCGTCCTGCCGACCGGCCGAAACGTGCACGGCTTCGATCCTTTCGCGATCCCGAGCGCGTTCGCGATCGTGGACGGCGCGGAGCAGGCAGCGCGGCTACTGGCGCGTCACGTCGCGGAGGGCCACCAGCTTCCCGAGTCCGTCGCCCTCGTGCTCTGGGGCGCGGACAACCTCAAGTCCGGCGGTGGTCCGATCGGTCAGGCGCTCGCCCTCCTCGGCGCTCGCCCGCGCTTCGACAGCTACGCGCGCCTCGCGGGGGCGGAGCTCATCCCGCTCGCCGAGCTGGGACGCCCGCGCATCGATGTCCTCATCACGCTCTCCGGGATCTTCCGGGATCTGCTCCCGCTCCAGACGCGCCTCCTCGCCGAGGCCGCGTTCCTGGCAGCGAGCGTCGATGAGCCGCTCGAATGGAACTTCGTTCGCCGTCACGCGCTCGCCTACCAGGCGGAGCACGGCGGCGACCTCGAGGCCGCGGCCCTCCGCGTCTTCGGCAACGACAACGGGGCGTACGGCGCCAACGTGAACCAGCTCGTCGAGAGCGGGACCTGGGAAGACGAGGACGAGCTCGCGGAGACGTACACGCGGCGCAAGTGCTTCGCGTACGGCCGCAACGGCGCGCCCGTCCGGCAGGAGACGCTCCTGAAGAGCATCCTCTCCCGCGTCGATCTCGCCTACCAGAACCTCGAGTCGGTCGAGCTCGGCGTGACGACGATCGATCACTACTTCGACACGCTCGGCGGGATCGGTCGCGCCGCGCGCCGCGAGCAGGACGGCGACTCGCCGCTGCCGGTGTACATCGGCGATCAGACGCAAGGGCAGGGGAAGGTTCGCACGCTGAACGAGCAGGTGTCGCTCGAGAGCCGCACCCGCGCGTTGAACCCGGTCTGGGCAGAGGAGATGCTCAAGCACGGCGCCGAGGGCGTGCGGCAGATCGAGGCTCAGGTGACCAACACGCTCGGATGGTCCGCGACCACGAGCCAGGTCGCGCCCTGGGTCTACCGAGAGCTCAGCGCGACCTACGTGCTCGACCCGGTCATGCGCGAGCGACTCGCCGCGCTCAACCCGAAGGCGTCCCTCAAGCTCGCGAATCGCCTCATCGAGGCGACCGAGCGCAGCTACTGGCAGCCCGACGCCGCCACGCTCGCCGCGCTCCGCGCTGCCGGTGACGAGCTCGAGGACCAGCTCGAAGGCGTGAAATCCGACAACGGCGGGAGGGCCGCCGCGCAGGTCTTCGAAGGAGCTCACGCACCATGAATGACCTCGTACAGATTCGACGCACCGGCAAGGGAGACGGGGAGGGGAGCGTTCAGTTCCACTCGGACCGCACCGCCGCCACCGTCATCGAGGGCGCGAAGGTCTTCGCCGTCTACGGCAAGGGCGGCATCGGCAAGAGCACCACGTCGTCGAACCTCTCCGTCGCGTTCTCCAAGCTCGGCAAGCGGGTCCTCCAGATCGGCTGCGACCCGAAGCACGACTCGACCTTCACGCTCACCAAGAAGCTGCAGCCGACCGTGATCGACGTGCTCGAGTCGGTCGAGTTCCACTCCGAGGAGCTCCGCACCGAGGACTTCGTCTTCGAGGGCTACAACGGCGTCATGTGCGTCGAGGCGGGCGGGCCGCCGGCCGGCACCGGCTGCGGCGGCTACGTCGTCGGGCAGACGGTGAAGCTCCTCAAGGAGCACCGCCTCCTCGAGGACACGGACGTCGTCGTCTTCGACGTGCTCGGAGACGTCGTGTGCGGAGGCTTCGCGGCTCCGCTCCAGCACGCCCAGCGCGCGCTCATCGTGACCGCGAACGACTTCGACTCGATCTTCGCGATGAACCGCATCATGGCCGCGATCGAGGCCAAGGCGAAGAACTACAGCGTCCGACTCGGTGGCGTCATCGCGAACCGCAGCGCCGCCACCGATCAGATCGATCGCTTCAACGAGCGCGCCGGGCTCTCGATGCTCGCGCACTTCCCCGACCTCGACGTCATCCGGCGGAGCCGTCTCAAGAAGTCGACGCTCTTCGAGATGGAGCCTTCCCCGGAGCTCGAGGCGGTACAGAGAGAATACATGCAGCTGGCGGCGCGGCTCTGGGCGGGGACGCCGGCGCTCGACGGGACATCGATGAAGGACCGCGAGATCTTCGACTTCCTGGGGTACGAATGAGCGCTCAGCTGACCACGACCTACTCGGAGACGTACGCGGGGCGCCGCCGCGAGCTCGAGGAGTACTTCGATCGCACCGCGGCCGATGCCTGGGCGAAGCTCACGTCGGACGCGCCTGTTGGTCGCATCCGCGCGAGCGTGCGCGCGGGCCGCGACCGGATGCGTAGCACCCTCGTGGGCTACCTCCCCGAGGACCTGAGGGGCGTTCGCGTCCTCGACGCGGGGTGCGGGACGGGCGCGCTCGCCGTCGAGCTCGCGACGCGCGGCGCCGAGGTCGTCGCGATCGACCTCGCGCCGACGTTGATCGAGCACGCGCGCGAACGCACGCCTCCCATCGCCGGCGGCGGAAGGATCGACTTCCGCGTCGCGGACATGCTGGACCCGTCGCTCGGCGTCTTCGACTGGGTGATCGCCATGGACTCGCTCATTCACTACTGCCTGGAAGACATGGTGGAGATGATCTGCCGGCTCTCCTCTCGTGCGCGCGCCGGGATCGCGTTCACGTTCGCTCCGCGCACGCCGCTCCTGGCGTTCATGCACGCGATCGGTCAGGCGTTCCCGCGCAGCAATCGCTCTCCCGATCTCCAGCCCGTGAGCGCGAATGCGCTCCGCGACGCGCTCGCGACCAACCTCGAGGGCCTCGACTTCGGCCGCAGCGAGCGGATCGAGAGTTCGTTCTACATCTCGCAGACGCTGGAGCTCGTCCGCCCGTGAAACACGCCCGGGACATCTGGAAGGCGCTCGGTCCGAGCCTCTTGCCGTTCGCGGACGCCGCGACGCCGGAGCTGCCGCTCCGTCGCTTGCTGCGGCTCTCCCTCTTCCAGGTCTCCGTCGGGCTCGAGCTCGTTCTTCTGAACGGAACGCTCAATCGCATCATGGTCGTGGAGCTCGGGATCCCGGTCTGGCTCGTCGCGACGATGGTCGCGCTGCCGATCCTCTTCGCTCCTCTCCGCGCCCTCATCGGGTTCCGCTCGGACAATCATCGCTCCGTGCTCGGCTGGCGCCGCGTGCCGTACATCTGGATGGGAACGCTGCTCCAGTTCGGAGGCCTCGCGATCCTGCCGTTCGCGCTCCTCGTGCTCTCGGGCCGCGGGACGTACTCGCCCAAGCTCGTCGGCGAGATCGCGGCGGGTGCGGCCTTCCTCATGATCGGCGCGGGCCTCCACACCACGCAGACGGCGGGCGTCGCGCTGGCGACGGACCTCGCGCCGAAGGACAGTCGACCGCGCGTCGTCGCTCTCCTCTACGTGATGCTCCTCGTGGGCATGGTGTTCGCGTCGCTCTCGTTCGGCGTTCTGCTCCGGTCGTTCGACTACATCAAGCTCATCAAGATCATTCAGGGCGCGGCGATGGTCACCATCGGCCTCAACATCGTCGCCGTCTGGAAGCAGGAGAGCCGGCGTCCGCGGACCGCGGAGAGCGAGGCGGAGGCCGAGCCGGCTCCGTCGTTCCGCCGCTCGTTCCGCGACTTCCTCTCGGGCGGAGACGCGAGTCGCCTGCTCGTCGCGGTCGGTCTCGGCGGCGCGGGCTTCAACATGCAGGACATCCTCCTCGAGCCGTACGGCGGCGAGCTCCTCTCGCTCCCCGTCGCCTCGACCACGCTCCTCACGGCGATGATGGCCGCTGGCACGCTCGCCGGTCTCTTCCTCGCCGCTCGCTGGCTCTCGCGCGGAAGCGATCCCTATCGGCTCGCCGCCTTCGGCGCGCTCGTCGGGATCAGCGGCTTCTCGGCGGTCATGTTCGCGGCGCCGCTGGCGTCGATCCCGCTCTTCTGGCTGGGCACCACCGCCATCGGCTTCGGCGGCGGATGGTTCTCCGTGGGCACGCTCACCGCGTCGATGGCGCTCTCGGATCGCGGGCAGAGCGGTCTCGCGATCGGAGCCTGGGGCGCGGTGCAGGCCACCGTCGCCGGTCTCGGGATCGCGGTCGCGGGCGCCATGCGCGACATCCTCTCCGGGCTCGCCGTGCGCGGAGCGCTTGGCCCCGGCCTGACCTCCGCCGCTGTTGGCTACAACTTCGTCTACCTGTTCGAGATCGCGCTTCTGTTCACCACCCTGGTGGCTCTTGGACCGCTCGTGCGGTCCGGATCCCTCGGCGGTTCTCCCACGCGGTTCGGCCTCGCCGAGCTCCCCAACTGACTGATGTTCCTGGAGCGATGACCATGTCCACTGCACTCACCCACTCGATCGATGTCGCCCAGGTCGTGCTTTACGCCTTCTGGGCCTTCTTCTTCGGCCTCATCTACTGGCTGCGCCGCGAGGATCGGCGCGAGGGGTATCCGCTCGAGTCGGACAATCCCAGGCACGTCGCTCCCGAGCGGCAGGTGCTGATCCCGTCGCCGAAGACGTTCCATCTGATGCACGGAGGCGTCGCGCTGCAGCCGAACTTCGAGCGCGACGCGCGCGAGATCGCCGCCGAGCGCACGTCCGCCGCGGCCGGCTCGCCGATCACACCGACCGGTGACCCGATGACCTCGAACGTCGGCCCCGCGTCCTACGCAGAGCGCGCGGATACGCCGGAGCTCACGCGCGAGGGGCATGACCTCATCGTTCCGATGCGCGTGGTCGAGGACTTCGCGGTGAACGCCGGGCCCGACCCGCGCGGCTGGGAGGTCGTTGCGACCGACGGCAAGGTCGCCGGCGTGGTCAAGGACCTCTGGGTCGACCGGGCCGACGTCATGGTGCGCTACCTCGAGGTCGAGCTCGCCGACGCCACGGCCGGTACCCGGCTCCTGCCGATCACGATGCTCCGTCTCCGCGCCGAGCCGAAGAAGGTGGACGTCTATGCCGTCCGCGCGGAGCACTTCGCGAGCGTCCCGCAGCTCAAGGAGCCCGACCGCATCACCCTGCTCGAGGAGGACAAGATCTGCGCCTTCTACGCCGGTGGGCGCCTCTACGCCGAGCCGAAGCGCCTGGGACCGGTCCTATGAGCGCCCACGACGAGATCGACATCGAGCCCGTGCCGGGGCTGCCGGAGGAGCTCCCGCAAGGGGAGGCCATCCTCTGGCAGGGCCGTCCCGAGTGGCGCGCGCTCGCTCAGCAGACGTTCAAGATTCGCTGGGTCGCGATCTACTTCCTCGTCTTCGTGGCGGCGCGCGTCATCTCCGCGGTGCAGTCCGGAGAGGGCGCGATGGGGGTCGTTCGGGTCGCCTCGGTCTGCGGCCTCGCCCTCGTGTGCCTCGGCGGGCTCGCGCTCGCGGCCTGGCTCTATGCGCGCTCGACGGTCTACACGATCACCACCCGCCGCGTCGTGATGCGGATCGGCGTGGCGATCCCGGTCACGTGGAACATTCCCTTCAAGCGTATCGCGGCCGCGGACGTCCTCGTGCGTGACACGACCGATGGCGACATCACGCTGCAGCTCGCCGCCCCGAATCGCATCGCGTGGCTTCACCTCTGGCCCCACGTGCAGCCGTGGCACTACGTGAAGGCGCGCCCGGCGTTCCGGGCCATCTCCGAGCCCAGGGCCGTCGCCGACACGCTCGCGAAGGCGGTCGCGGCCTGGTCCTCCAACGCGAGCGGCCCGACGCACAAGCCGATCGCTCCGCCCATCCAGCTCGAGGCGACCCCGGCGCTCGCCACCGAGGCGGTGCACTGAGATGTCGAATCATATCCACCAGCAGACGATCCCGCGGGGCGCGCTCCTCGGCGCCGGGCTCCTGATCGTGAGCACGATCGCGCTGTCCTCCTTCGCCAGGCAGTCGAACGCGCCGTCTCCCGCGCCCGCCGAGGCCGCGTCCGAGAGCGGGGTCGACCCCGACAAGCGCATCGACCCCGCGACCCGCATCGAGGTTCGCTTTGCCGACCGCCCGGACGGCGCGCTCCTGATGCTCGATGCCGCCACCGGTCGCGAGCTCAGCGTGATGGCGCGGGGGAGCAACAACTTCGTCCGTGGCGTGCTCCGCGGCATGTTCCGCGTCCGCAAGCTCGAGTCGAAGGGACACGACGCGCCCTTCGTCCTCGGTCGCGATGGCAGTCGTCATCTCGTGTTGTTCGATCCCGAGACGGCGCGTCGCGTGGACCTCGACTCGTTCGGCCCCACCAACTCGGCCGCGTTCGCCGATCTCCTCGCCGCCGGCGAGACGAAGCCCGAGGCGCCATGAACCTCTTCGCGCGCTCGATCCAGCTCACCTGCAAGGTGATCGTCTCTCATCGGTTCGAGGACCTCTCCGCCCACGTCGAGCTCGACGGCGACATCGTCGCCGAGCCGGGCGACCGGGTGCTCGTGGACGGTCCGCCGATCAACCCTCCGTACGGTGAGGTGAGGAGCGAACGCCGGCGTGCGACGTTGACGCGCGCGAGCGTCTTCGAGCGCGCCTGGACTCGCCTCACGGGGGATCTCGACTGCCTCTCACTCCTCGATGTCAGCTTCAGTGATCGGAGAACGCTATGACGGCCATGGTCAACCAGAACGCCTTGGCGGCCCGCGCCGCGGCCATCAACGCATCGACTCGCCAGGCGTTGATGACCACCGCGCTGACCCCGCGCTTCTACACCACCGACTATGCGGCGATGGATCGGATGTCGGTCGAGCCCGTGCGTGAGGAGTGGGACGGACTGATCGCGGAGCTCGAGAACGACACCAATCGCGGCCACTTCCAGCGGAACGAAGAGCGCGGCGAGTGGGACCTCGACATGAAGCGGATCCCGGAGCCGCTGCGCAAGGAGTTCGTCGACTTCCTCGTGAGCTCGCTCACGTCCGAGTTCTCCGGCTGCGTCCTCTACGCCGAGATGAAGAAGCGGGGAACGAACCCCGACCTCTGCGCCCTCTTCAAGTACATGAGCCGTGACGAGTCGCGGCACGCGGGCTTCTTGAACGACTGCCTCAAGGACTTCGGTGTGCAGGTCGACATGGGCTTCCTGGCGAAGGCGAAGAAGTACACGTTCTTCAGCCCCAAGTTCATCCTCTTCGCGACGTACCTGTCGGAGAAGATCGGCTATGCGCGCTACATCAAGATCTTCCGCCACCTCGAGGCGCATCCGGAGCGGCGCTTCCACCCGATCTTCAAGTGGTTCCGCGAGTGGTGCAACGACGAGTTCCGTCATGGCGAGGCGCTCGCGCTGCTCATGCGCGCGGATCCCAAGCTGCTGGCGGGGCGCAATCTCTTCTGGATCCGGTTCTTCCAGGTCGCCGTGTTCGCGACGATGTTCGTCCGCGATCACACGCGGGTCGAGTTTCATCGCGCGCTCGGGATCGACCCCGAGGTCTACGGGATGGACGTGTTCCGCCTGACGGTCGAGATCTCGAAGCAGGTCTTTCCGGTCCTCCTCGACGTCGACAACCCCGCCTTCCTGGATGGCCTGCGCTCGCTCCAGCGTCTGGCGGTGCGCATCGAAGGCACGCGCTCCCGCGGCGTCGTGGGGTGGCTGCACGCGCGCGTCCTCCAGGTCGCCGTCGTCGTCACCTTCCTCCGCCTCCTGTTCCTGCCCACCCTCTCGAACTCGTTGCCGGAGCGGACGCGCTTGGCGCCCGTCTGGTAGCGATCGATGAGCGATCGCGTCGTCGCAGCGCTGTTCGTCGTCGGGATCTGGTGGCTGAGCACCGCGGTCGTCTTGAAGACCGTGTGGCTCGGGCGCAAATGGACGCGCGCGAGCGTCGTCGTGGCGAGCGCTTTCGCCGTCTCCGCCGTCTTTGGTCTCGCGTGGAGTCAGCACCTCCCCTCGAGCGTCGGCGCCTACGTCGCGTTCGGCTGTGCGATCGCGATCTGGGGATGGCACGAGCTCACGTTCCTCCTCGGTCTCATCACCGGTCCACGGAAGCTGCCGTGCCCGCCGGCAGTCGTCGGGTGGCGAAGGTTCGTGGTGGCGACGTCCGTCGTGATTCATCACGAGATCGCGCTCGCGGCGACGCTCCTCGTGATGGCCGCCCTCGCGTGGGGCAAGCCCAATCAGGTCGGCGTCGAGACGTTCGCGGTCCTCTGGATCATGCGGCTCTCGGCCAAGCTCAACGTCTTCCTCGGGGTCCGCAACATCTCGGAGCAGTTCGTGCCCGAGCACCTCCGCTACATGATCACCTACTTTCGGCGGGCTCGCCTGAATCCGCTGATGCCGCTCTCCCTCATCGGAGCGGCGGTCGGGATGGTGCTGCTCTTCGTCGTGTCAAGAGACGTCGAAGCGTCGTCTTTCGCCGCAGTCGAGCACGTCCTCGTGGGCACTCTTCTCGCGCTCGCCTTCATCGAGCACGTATTTCTCGCGGTGAAGCTCCCCGATGCCTCGCTCTGGAGCTGGACCATCCGCAAGCAGGTCCGCCCGTCATGAGCAACAGTCGTCTTGCCTCGTTTGGACCGGAGGATTTTGTCGCCGCATTGCGTCAAATTCGGGCCGAAAGATCTTCCGCTTTGAGGGTTGAGCGCCCGCCAGTGCAAGGTATCACTCGTAGCCGAGAGGGACGCATGCCGAAGAGCTCCACCAGTCTCCGACGGAGCGACTTGACCGAGCGTTCCACGCTCCTTGATCTGCTCGAGCCGCTCTCGGGAAACGCCGAGGTCTCTCGTACCGAGCTGCTCACGACGATCAACGAACGGATCATTCCGCAGCTGGTCCTCTCGCACACCGTCGACCTACCGGTCGAAGACGACGGGTGCGCGACCCGCCTGCCGCCCACCGAGGAGGAGATCGCGGCCTTCGCCGCCATCGCCAAGGCGGAGGAGGTCTCGGCGGCGCTCGCGTTCATCGAGGCGCTCGCCAAGGACGGGATCTCCCTCGAGGTCGTCCTCCTGAACCTCATCGCGCCCACCGCACGGCTCCTCGGTGAGCAGTGGCTCAACGACGACGCGACGTTCACGGACGTGACGATCGGTCTCGCCACCCTTCAGCAGGTCGTCCATGTCCTCGGCCCGAACTTCTCGGTCGACGGAGGGCATCGCGGCTTCATCGTGCTCGCGTCGCCGCCTGCAGAGCAGCACACGCTCGGCATCTATCTGCTCGGGGAGTTCCTGCGTCGAGCCGGCTGGGGCGTCCGCGTCGCGCCGAGCACCTCGGAGGCGCAGCTCATCGATATCGTCGGCTCGGAGCGCGTCGAGGTGGTCGGGATTTCGGTCAGCAATACGGATCTGCTCGCGCCGCTCGTTCGTTTCGTCGCGGCGATCAGGAAGGCCTCTCTGAACCGCGACCTGATCGTCATCATCGGAGGCTCGCAGGTGCTCGCGGAGCACGCCGATCAGATCGGCGCTACGTTCTTCTCGGATCCACGCGAAGCCGTTCGATGGCTCGACACCCATGCAAAGCTCAGCCCCTGACATTAGACGCCCACATGGATAGAGCGAAGAAGGCCTCGCGTGCCTCGACGAGCGCGGAGAGCGCCGTGCGGATCGTGGCCGCCGCCGCCGACCTCGTCCTCTCGATCGATCCTCGCGGCATCATCAAGGCGGTGACGCTCGGGGTCGCTTTCGACGAGAGCGAGGTCCGGTGGACGAAGCTCGTGGGCGAGCTCTGGCGCGATACGGTCACGCCCGAGAGCCGCATCAAGGTCGACCAGCTGCTCGCCGACGCTCGTGGCAACCGGCCGACGCGCGGGCGCGAGATCAACCAGCTCGATGCGACGGGTCAGAACGAGACGCCCTTTCGGTTCACCGCGGCCATGCTCGAAGACGAGACGCGGGTCGTCGTCGTGGGCCGCGACCTGCGGCCGATCGCGAAGGCGCAGCAACAGCTCGTCACGACCCAGCAGGCGATGGACCGCGAGTATGCGCGCCTTCGTCAGGCCGACACGCGATATCGCGTCCTCTTTCACGTTTGCGCGGAGGGCGTCCTCGTGGTCGATGGCGGCACCCGACGCGTGATCGAGGCGAACCCCTCCGCGGCGACGATCATCGGAGAGCCTCCCGCCGTCCTCCACGGAAAGACCGTTCAAGAGCTCTTCGAGCCGGCGAGCCACGAGGTGGTCCTGGGCCAGTTCGCCGCCGTCGAGGCGGGCGGGCGGCCCGTGGATGTCCAGGCGCAGCTCGCGGGCCAGGTCAAAGGCGCGCCCGACGTGACCGTCTCGACGACCATGTTTCGTCAGGCGGGCTCGGTCATCCTCCTCGTTCGCATCTGGCGCACGGGCTCGAGCGCGTCGAACCCCGGCGCGGGGCGATTCTCCCGCATGATCGCGGCCGTGGACGCGATGCCGGACAGCTTCGTCGTGACGAGCGAGGACCGTCGCATCCTGTGCGCGAACAATGCGTTCTGCGAGCTCGTCCAGCACGCGAGCGAGAACCACATCGTCGGCGAGTCACTCGACCGCTGGATCGGTCGCCCGGGCGTCGACCTCGCGATCATGACCGCGAACCTGCGCGAGCACGGGACGGTGAGAAACTTCGCGACCATCGTCCGGACCGACTTCGGACCGCCGCAGGAGGCCGTCGTGACGGCGGTGTCGGCGCTCGACGGGAACTTCCCGTGCTTCGGGTTCACGATTCGGCAGGTCTCGTCGCGCATCGTCGCTGCGCCGACCTCGACGATCATGCCCCGATCGGTGGAGCAGCTCCGCGAGCTCGTCGGTCGCGTCTCCCTCAAGGAGCTCGTCCGCGAGTCGGCCGATCTCATCGAACGCCTCTGCATCGAGGCGGCGCTGGACGTCAGCGGGAACAACCGCGCGTCGGCGGCGCAGCTCCTCGGTCTCAGCCGACAGGGGCTCTACTCGAAGCTCCGCCGTCACGGGCTCGAAGAGTTCGACCCGACTTGAGCCGTGCCGCTGGTTCGCGTTCGCCCACGATCATCGTCGTCGGTGCCGGGATCGGCGGTCTCACCTGCGCGATCGACCTCGCCATCGGCGGCGCGAAGGTGCTCGTTCTCGAGCGCGCCGACGGCCCGGGCGGCAAGGCGCAGCCGGTGCGCGTCGGGGGCGCAGTGCTGGACGGTGGCCCCACCGTCCTCACGATGCCCTGGGTCTTCGAGGAGCTCTTCGCCACAGCCGGGGCGTCGTTTCGCGACGAGGCGCGGCTCGAGCGCGCGGGCATCCTCGCCCGGCATGCGTGGAGCGACGGGGTTCGCCTCGATCTCCACGCCGACGCCGAGCGTTCGGCCGACGCGATCGGAGCGGTCTTCGGCGCGAAGGACGCGCGCGCGTACCTCGCGTTCCAGGATGACGGCCGGAAGCTCAGCGAGCTCTCCGAGAAGGCCTTCCTCCGCTCTCAGCGCCCGACCCTCGTGAGCCTCGCGCGCCGGTTCGGCCCGGCCGGGCTCGCGGCCTTCGCCCGGATGGACGGCCATCGGACGATGTGGCGAGCGCTCGAGGAGCGCTTCGCGAGCCCGCGGCTCCGGCAGCTCTTTGGCCGCTACGCGACCTACGTCGGGTCGTCTCCCTTCGACGCACCGGCGACGTTGAACCTGATCGCGTACGTCGAGAGCCAGGGCGTCTACCGAGCGAAGGACGGCATGCGCGGCGTGGTGACGGCGCTCGAGCGCCTCGCCTCCGCGCAAGGCGTCGAGCTGCGGTATGGGCACGCCGTCGATCGCGTCATGGTCGCGGGCGGACGAGCGGTTGGGGTCGTCGCGGGCGGCGAGGAGCACGCCGCCGACGCGGTCGTCTTCAACGGGGACGTCTCCGCCTTCGCCGGTGGGCTCCTCGGGGAGCGGTGCTCGAGCGCCGCCAGCGCGACCGCGCCCCGAGCCCGGTCGTTCTCGGCCGTGACCTGGACGATGGTCGGCAAGGCGGCGGGCTTTCCGCTCCTCCACCACAACGTCTTCTTCTCGGACGACTATCCATCGGAGTTCGAGGAGCTGCTTCGTGATCGCCGTGTGCCGTCGGAGCCCACGGTGTACGTCTGCGCGCAAGATCGAGGCGACGCCGCGGATGACCGAGTGGAGGACGAGCGCTTTCTCGTCGTCGTGAATGCACCGGCCACCGGGGATGATGCGAGTCGCTGGGGTGAACAGGAGAGGACGAGATGCACGAGCGTGACGATGGCTCTTCTGCGGAGAACGGGGCTCGAGCTCACTCCCACGTCCTCGATTCAGACGACTCCGGTCGAGTTTCACCGCCGGTTCCCGGCGACGGGCGGCGCGCTGTATGGTCCTCGTTCGACGGGGGCGATGGCGGCCCTGTCGCGCACGGGGGCGACGTCGGCGTTGCCCGGGCTCTACCTGGCGGGGGGCAGCGTGCATCCGGGAGCAGGGGTGCCGATGGCGGGGCTGAGCGGTCGGCTCGCGGCGGCGCAGATCCGCGAGGACCTCGGTTCGACCGCCTGATCCCCGCGGGCGGTTATCAGTGGCACTACCTCGACGGTGTCAGCGATGACGGGCGGTTCGCCATCGTCGTCATTGCGCTCCTCGGCAACCCATTCTCACCGCGCTATGCGCGGGCCCGCGAACGAAGCGCAGCCGCGAGCGCGCTCGACCACTGCTCGATGAACGTCGCCCTCTATGCCCGGAGCCGGAGCGAGTCGGCGTGGACGTTGACCGAGCAGGCGGTGAGGGCGGAGGCGCGCACCACCGAGGGCGTCGCCATCGGCGCGAGCGTGATGCGATGGGACGGTGACCGGCTCGTCGTCGACATCGACGAGCGTACACCGCTCGGCCGTCGGGTTCGCGGCAAGGTCGTGCTCACGCCGGAGACGCAGAGCGAGCTCGAGCTCACGCTCGACCCGCGCTCCGAGCATCGATGGTGGCCGGTGGCCCCGCGCGCCCGGATCGAGGTCGACATGCCGGAGCTCGGCGTTCGCTTCGCCGGTCATGGGTACCACGACGCGAACGCGGGAGACGTGTCGCTCGACGCGTCCTTTCGCTCGTGGAGCTGGGCGCGCGGTCGAGCGCAGGACGCCTCGCTCATCACGTACGACGTCACCCTCACGGACTCGAGCCACAAGAGCCTCGCCCTCGCGATCCCGTCGCGCGGGGAGGTCACCCATCTCGCGTCGATCGAGGCGGTCTCTCTGGGGCGCACTCGATGGGGCCTCGCGCGCGTCGTTCGGGCGGAGCCGGGCGGGACGGCGCGCGTCGTTCGCTCGCTGGAGGACGGGCCCTTCTACGCGCGTGCGCTCGTCGAGACGCGGCTCGAGGGGCGGCCCATCACGGTCGTCCACGAGACCCTGGCTGCCGATCGGCTGCGGCGCCGATGGGTGCGCTTCTGCACGTCGTTTCGGATGCGCTATCCGCGGATGCCGTCCAGAAACCGGTCGTAGGCGGCGATGAAGTCGCCGGGCACCTCGAAGTAGGGCAGCGCACCCGTGTCGAAGACCTCGAAGCTCCAGTTGTCGCGTCCCTTCATCGCGTCCGCGCCGCGGTAGTCGACGAAGTCCCCCCGGACGCCGTGGGACATCCAGACCGGCATACGGAGCGCCTCGTAGAGGCGCATCACGTCCTTGCTGAACAGCTGCCCGGACAGGAAGGCCAGCGGGGCGTTCTTCGCGTCGGGCGCCTTCGCCGTGGCCACGTCGTACGCCCAGAGCTCCTCGTCGATCTGCGATCGGCCCCATGTCTTCTCGAGGAAGAACCGGACGACGCGGGGCCTCGTCAGGGCGCCGAAGAGGGCGTCCGAGAGGAAGGGGATGCTGAGGACGGCGTGGACGCCGGGGACCTCGAAGGTGCTTCCGGGCGGTCCGTTCCGGGGCTTGTTCCCCGCGAAGCCGGTCGGGCTGACGAGGGCGATCGAGCGAAACGCCGATGGCTCCTCCGCGGCCGCTCGCGCGAGGAACTCGCATCCGAGGGAGACGGCGAGCGCGTCGAGCGCCACGCCCGGGTAGGCGGCCCGGATCTGCGCCACGACCGCGAGGAGGGCGTCCGTCATCCGCCGCGGGTCGTAGACGCGGCTGCTGCGGTCCGAGAGGCCGAAGCCGGGAAGGTCGAAGGCGTAGGTCGGGCGGAGGGGGCCGTAGTGATCGAAGAGGGGACGGACCTCGAACGCAGAAGCGGCAGCGTTGACGCTGTGCACGAGCAGGAGCGGCCTGCCCTCGACATGACGTGACGCATATCCCTGGACGCGGCCCCCCGACGACGGATCGACGGAGAAGAGCGTCGCCGCGAGCGGCGAACGAAGTGCCATGGCTCACCTTACCCCATAAGTGTCAATTCGCGTTGACAACTTCGAGTGTCAAGTGTCATTGTCATATGCACCGATGAAGACACTCAGCTGGCTCAGTGTCGTCCGGCTCGGCCTCGTCCAGGCCTCGCTCGGCGCGATCATCGTCCTCATGACGAGCACTCTGAATCGGATCATGGTCGTCGAGCTGGCTCTCCCGGCGATCGTACCGGGCGCGCTCATCACGCTCCACCATGCGATGCAGATGCTGCGCCCTCGCATGGGCTTTGGCTCCGACGTCGGCCAGCGGCGCACGCCCTGGATCGTCGGCGGCATGGCCGCGCTCGCCGCCGGTGGTCTCGGCGCGGCCTTCGCGACCACCCTGGTGAAGGAGCATTTCGCGCTGGGGATGTCCCTTGCCGTCATCGCATTCGCGCTCATCGGCGCCGGCGTGAGCGCCGCGGGGACGTCTCTGCTCGTCCTCATGGCGAAGCGCGTCGCGGAGGAACGCCGCGCGGCCGCCGCCACCATCGTCTGGATGATGATGATCGCCGGGTTCGCGATCACGGCGACGCTCGCCGGCAAGCTCCTCGATCCGTTCTCGAACGCACGCCTCCTCACCGTCTTCGGCGCGGTCTCCGGCGGCGCGCTTCTCGTCACCCTCCTCGCGATCGCCGGGGTCGAGGGCGGCGGAGAAGATCCGGTGGTCGCTCCGGCGATCGACGCTCCGAAGCCGCGCTTCCTCACCGTCCTCCGCGAGACGTTGGCCGAGCCCGATGCGCGTCGATTCACGATCTTCGTCTTCGTGTCGATGCTGGCGTACAGCGCGCAGGACCTCATCCTCGAGCCCTTCGCCGGCGCCGTCTTCCACTTCACGCCCGGCGAGTCCACCAAGCTCTCCGGCGCTCAGCACGGCGGTGTCTTCGCGGGCATGCTCCTCGTCGCGCTCGTGACGACGATCTTCAAGAACACGATGCTCGCGTCGATCAAGGGGTGGGTCGTCGGTGGCTGCCTCGGCTCCGCGGCCGCGATGACCGGACTCGTGATCGCAGGTATGCGCGGCGGTGATTGGCCCCTCCGAGAGAACGTATTTCTCCTCGGCGTGGCGAACGGTGCGTTCGCCATCTCCGCCATCGGCGCCATGATGACGCTCGCCGGCCAGGGGAAGCGCGCGCGAGAGGGCGTGCGGATGGGGCTCTGGGGCGCCTCGCAGGCGATCGCGTTCGGCCTCGGTGGCTTCCTCGGGACCGTCCTCGTCGACCTCGCGAAGCCCTTCACTCACGATCCGGCGCACGCCTATGCGTTCGTCTTCGGGGTCGAGGCGCTCGCCTTCTTCGCGTCGCATCTCGTGGCGCTGGGGACGACGTTCAAGACGGAGCCCGAGGCCATTCGCGTCGACGGGCGCGAGCGCCTCGTGTGAGCCTCCTCTCGGAGGCGGATCTCGCCGCGTGCCGGGACCTCTTGCGGAGAGGCTCGGCGAGCTTCTCCACCGCGTCGCTCCTGCTGCCGCGCCGCGCGCGTGACTCGGCGACCGTGCTCTACGCCTTCTGCCGCGTCGCGGACGATCTCGTCGACGAGGGCGCCGGGGCGACCGCGCCGGTCGTCGACGCGCTTCGTGCGCGCGTCGAGCGGGCGTATGCGGGAGATCCCGAGCCGGATCCCGTCGATCGCGCGTTCGCGGCGGTCGTCGCCCGCGATCGGATCCCGATCGCGCTGCCGATCGCCCTCCTCGAAGGGCTGTCGTGGGACGCTTCGAGCCGGCGCTACGAGACCATCGACGCGCTCTATGCCTACGCCGCACGCGTCGCGGGGACGGTGGGCGCGATGATCACCGTGCTCCTGGGCGAGCGGGCGCCGGGCGTCCTCGCGCGTGCCTGCGATCTCGGGGTCGCGATGCAGCTCACCAACATCGCGCGCGACGTCGGCGAGGATGCGCGCCGAGGCCGGATCTATCTGCCGCTGGAGTGGATTCGCGCCGAAGGTCTCGATCCCGATCGCTGGCTCTCTTCGCCTACGCCCGCTCCCGGCATCCGGGCGGTGGTCGAGCGTCTGCTTCTTCAGGCCGAGGAGCTCTACGCCGCCGCGGACCTCGGGATCCCCGCCTTGCCCGCGAGGAGCCGGGTCGCGATTCGCGCCGCGCGGCTCATCTACGCCGACATCGGGCGCTCGATCGCGCGAGCCGAGTTCGACTCCGTGACGCGGCGCGCCTTCGTGAGCCGTCCGCGCAAGCTCTGGCTGCTCCTCCGCGCGCTCGCGCCACGCCTCCGGTCGCCCGCGCCCGACGGGGCGCCGCCGCTCGAGCCGGCTCGCTTCCTCGTATCGGCGTGCTCCGATCTCCACGCCTGAACGATTCGCCGACTTCGAAGTACTCTGCGAGCTCGGTGTCCAGTCATCTCCACCAGCAGCTTCGCGACGCGACCCGTTCGGTCCACACCGCGCTCGAGCGTGGGCCGCTCGTCTCCGCGCTCATCCGCGGGACGCTCGCCCACGACACGTACGTCGCGCTCCTCCGCAACCTTCATGGGATCTACACGGCGCTCGAGGCGGCGCTCGATGACGGACACGAGGACGCGGCGGTCCGCTCCGTGTTCGTCGACGAGCTACGGCGGGCTCCGCGCCTCGCCCGCGACCTCGATTCGATTCACGGCGCCGGGTGGCCAGACGCGCTGCCGCTCCAGCCCGCGACCAACCTCTATGTCGATCGCCTCGCCGCGATCCGCAAGGATGGGCCGGCCGCTCTCCTCGTCGCTCACGTCTATGTCCGTTACCTCGGTGACCTCAACGGCGGCCAGACCCTCAAGCGCTGCGTCCAGGCGAGCTTCGGTCCGCAGCACCCCACCGCGTTCTACGAGTTCGGTCCTCCGGAGACGGTGGAGCGGCTCGCGTCGGCGCTGCGGGTCGCCCTTCAGTCGCTCGATCCGGCGCCCTCGATCGGAGGCCGGATCGTGGAGGAGGCGGTGTGGGCGTTCGATCGCCACCGCGAGCTCTTCACCGAGCTCGTCAGCTCGTGAAGCTACGAATGCGCTGGTAGAGGGCGGTCATCCGCAGGGTCGAGCTCTCGAGCTCGCGCAGGCGGGGAACCACCGAAGGTGTCGCGCCACCCTCCACGATGTCCATCGCGGCGAGGCTCGCGCTCGAGAGGATCGTCGACATGAGCTGCTCGTGCGCGTGCTTGTCGGAGTCCTCCGCGAAATACTGGAAGCCCGAAGCGTTCAAGGCTCGCTCGAACTCGCCCCGGACCGCCGCGGCGCGCATCGAGTCGGTGAGGTCCTCGATGATGAAGATGAAGCCCATCACCGCGCCATTCCGCGCGGGGACCGCCTCCACCCGCGCGGCGACCGGCAGCGGCTCCTCGCCGGTACGCGTGAGCTCGAGCTCTCCGCGCCAGGACTGATGGTCCGGCTTGAGCTTGCTCAGCAACTCGTGAACACCATCGGCCCGATCGAACAGGTCCGCCACGTTGCCCTCGAGCTTCTCTCGCTTCGCCAGGGCCGCGAGCGACGCGCTGGCGAAGAAGATGTTTCCCTGGGGGCTCGTCACCAGGACCGCGTCCTTGAACTGGGTCAGCGATTCGTGGAGCTGCGTACGCTGGTCCTCGACGATGAGGAGTCGGACCGCGTTGATCTGGATGATGATGTTGACGAGCGCGGCGCCGAACGCGCGGCCGGTCGCGAGCTCACCCTCCGTCCAGCGAACCGCGGTGCCGCGCACGAGCTCCGACCACGCGGCGAAGGAGCGTCGCGGCGACAGCTCCAGCGGGTCGTCGCTGATCATGGGCTTGCTCGGATCGCCGGCCCACGTCACGGTGTGGAGCTGCTCGCGCCGGAACCACATCAGGTAGTCCGGCCGTGTGAGGGAGAGTCGGGTCGCGAGCACGCCGCTCGCGGTCGGCGTGAGGCTGGCCAGCTTCGGCGCGGTCCGAGAGATCGACGACGTGGAGAAGAAGCCGTCGGTCGAGTTCTCCGTGATCCAGTCGACCAGCTCTCGCAAGTGCGGTGTGGACGGCACGATGCCGGTGGTCAGGATCTCGTGGTCGTAGCAGAGCGCAGCGCCCGTCGCGTCGAGCGGCTGTAAGAGCGCCCGCGGGCTTCGAAGGAGCGCCAGTCGCCAGTCGCCTTCGGTCGAGGTCGCCTCGACGAGGCGCTGCTCGAGCCGTCGAACATGCACCGCCGCCTGGGCGTGGGCAAAGCTCTCGATCGCTGCGATGCGGGTCGAGATCACCTCGGCCAGCAGGTCGGCGGCCGTCCGAACGGCGACGCGCATGTTGCGAGGGGAGTAGTGGTGGCAGGCGATGAGCCCCCAGAGCTGCCCGTCGTGCACCAACGAGACGACGAGCGTCGCCGTGACGCCCATGTTCTTGAGGTACTGGAGGTGGAGCGGCGACATGCTCCGGAGGTAGCTCATCGACAGGTCGAGATCCTCGGCCGTTCCGGATGGCGGGCGCGGCTCCAGCGGGGCAGGCGTGTAGTGGACGTCGACGAGGACGCGGAGCTTGTTCCGGATGTAGAGCTCGCGCGCTCGCTGCGGGATGTCCGTGGCCGGGTAGTGATGACCGAGGAGCGACTCCAGTCTCGGCTCCCGGGCCTCCGCGATGATCGCGCCATGCCCGTCCGGATCGAATCGGTAGACCATCACGCGGTCGTAGCCGACGAGGTCGCGGTAGCTCCGCACCGCGTCCTCGGCCAGGCGCTCGATCGTCGACGCCGCGCTGAAGCGCTTCACGGCCGCCTCGACCTTCGCCACCAGCTGCGCGCCGTCGAGGTCCACCATCTGCGCCGCCGAGCTCGCCGTCGGATCGATCGGCTCGAGCTCGACGATCAGCTCGCCATTGGCGAGACGATGGCACGGCCCTTCGAACTCGCGCTCCTCGCCCCTCACGGGGAGATGGCACCGGAGCGGGACCGGCTCCGCGGAGCTGTCCACGGGCAGGACGGATTGAATGGTCGGCACGAGGTCGCCGCCGAGCACGTCGAGCGGACGCGCAAAGAGATCCTCGGCGCTCTTCCCCAGAAGCTCGTGCGTGTTGCGGCTGACCCGCTTGATCGTCAGGAGCTCGGACGGATCGACGACGAAGAGGACGCCGTGAGGCTGTACCGAGCCGGTGAGGTGAATGAGCTCACGCTCGCAGTTCGTGAGATCCGCCTGACCGAACGCGGGGCTCGTGCTCAATCACGACCTCGCCGTCGTGCCAGCTCCGTCGCCTCGATCGAGAGCAGCTCGGCGGCGGCGGCGGTGTCGCCCGCCGTTCGTTCGAGGGCCTTGGCGATGAGATGCCGCTCGAACAGGGCGCTGGCGCGCTGGACGAGGACATCCAGGGGCGTCGCGCCCAGCCAGCCGGTGATGATGTCGAGCGGGTTCACGTCGCTCTCCGACGTCGCGGGTCCCGTGGGGTAGAAGGTGAAGCCGATGCGCTCCTGATCGTCGTCGGCGAGCACCGTCGCCGACATCTCCACGGGGACGGTCGGGCCGCCGATCTGGACGAGGTGAGCCTTCCCTTGCACGAGGCCTTCGTCACGCACGCGCCCGACGAGGTTCGCGAACGAGCCGCTCTCGAGCCAGCCAGCGAGCGGCTGGCTCTTGACCTGCTCTTCGGTGGGCGCGAGCACCAGCTTCAAGAAGCCGGCGTTCGCCGTGACGATGGTGCCCGTCGAGTCGGTCACGACGACGGCGGCGGTCGCCGCCTCCGTCCGGTGCTGCTCGAGGCGATCGCCGGGGGTCAGGAGGCGCGCCGTACGCGCGTCGTCGTCGACGCGAACGCGAACGAGGAGGCGCAACGCTCCCATGACCCGGAACGGGGTGATCGCGACGAAGGTGTGGATGAGCTTGCCCGCGAGCCGCGCCCGGACCTCGAACTGCTTTCCGGAGGTCCGCGTGGACTCCATCAGCTCTTCGAGCGCTGCACGAGCGCGCCGATCGAAGCCGACCACGACGTTGCGACCGGGCATCTCCTCGGCGGGAACCTCGAAGAGCTCCGCAGCGGCGCGGTTCGCCTCGACCACCTGGAGGGTGTCACTATCGACGAGCATCATCGCGTCCGTCGCGACCTGGAACAGGAGCTCGTAGCGCGACGCCGTCTCGCGCGCCTTCCAGTAGGACTGCTCCGTGTCCCGCTGAGCCTCGAGGAACTTTTGTTGGATCGCAGCCACGGCGCGAAGATCTCTTCCGACCGCGAGGACCGGCCCGTCGATGCCGAGCCGGAGCGCGGTGTAGGCCATCGGGATGGCGGCCCCCGTGCCGACGGGATGATTGATCTCTCGCCGTCGAGCCAGACCGGTGGTCGTCACTTCCTTCAGGATCTTCTCGATCTTCTGGCGAGTGTCGCCCGTGACCGTGTCGACCCAGGGGCGGCCGACCCAGTCGTTGGCGGCCTCGATGGGCTGTGCATCGGACTGCACCACCCTCTCGATCCGACCGCTCGCGTCGATGACGAGCGCGATGTCCGACGACAGACGTACGAACATCTCCGCCAGATCGGGAGCGCACTTGGACAGATCGTTGAACGCATCGGGCTTCCCCCCAGTAGCCTCCGCCGGACGCAAGGTGGTTTTCATTCGAACGGGTGCAGCCGAAACTCTTCACGAATCTATCACGAATCGTACTCTTACGCACGATCTCGGAGGGGCATCCGTCCGCTGGGGATGAGTCGGTCGAGGACCCGGGCCGAGGAGAGGACGCCCGGGACGCCGGCTCCCGGATGAGTGCCCGCGCCCACGAGAAAGAGGTTCTTCACGTCTTCGCTCTGGTTGTGCGGCCGGAACCAGGCGCTTTGCGTCAGCACGGGCTCCATGCCGAAAGCGGCGCCGCGGAACGAGGCGAGGTCATCGTGGAAGCCCTGGGGCGTCAGCGTCTCCGAGACCGCGATCGCGTCGGAGAGACCGGGCAGGACCGTGCGCTCGAGGTACTGCGCGATCTTTCTCCGGTACGGCTCGACCTCGCTCCGCCAGTCGGTGCCGCTCGCGAGATGGGGAACCGGTGAGAGGACGTAGAAGGTGTCCGAGCCAGGCGGCGCCATCGCCGGATCGGTCGCGGTCGGACGATGGAGATAGAGGCTGAAGTCGGCGGCGAGGTGGTGGCGATGGAAGATGTCGTCGAGGAGCCCGCGGTAGCGCGGGCCGAGCAAGATGGTGTGGTGCGCCACGTCCTCGTAACGTCGCTTGGTGCCGAAGTACCAGACGAACAGACCCATCGAGTACCTCCGGGACTCGACCCGGCGATCGGTCCACTTGCGCCGGTGCTCGGGCGCGAGGAGGTGGCGGTACGTCCACGCCGAGTCGGCGTTCGAGACGACCACGTCTGCGCGGATGATCTCTCCGCTCTCGAGGGCGACCCCGACCGCCGTTCCGTCCTCGACGAGGATGCGCGCGACGGGGGCATTGCACCGGACGGTCCCGCCTTGACCCTCGATGAGGCCGACCAGCCCATCCACGAGCCTGCCGGTGCCGCCGATCGGAAAGTGCACGCCCCACTTCCGCTCGAGGAAGGCGATGAGCGAGTAGATCGACGTCGTGGTGAACGGATTTCCTCCCACGAGGAGCGGATGAAACGAGAACACCTGTCGAAGGCGCTCGTCCTTCACGTAGCGACTGACCATCCCGTAGACGGATTGAAAGCTGCGCAGGCGGACCATCTCGGGGATGATGCGCGCCATGTCCTGTACCCGGCTGAAGGGCACGTGGGCCAGGCGCTCGAAGCCGACGTGGAAGATCTCTTCGCTCGCGCGAAGGAATCGCTCGTAGCCCTCCACGTCGCCCGGCGAGAGCTTCGCGATCTCGCGGCGCATCGCGTCCGCATCGCCGGTGTAATCGAAGAGCGTGCCGTCCTCGAAGCGGATTCGATAGAACGGCGTGACGGGGCGGAGGTCGACATCGTCCGCGAGCCGCTTGCCACATAGCGTCCAGAGCTCCTCGAAGAGCCACGGCGCGGTGATCACGGTCGGTCCCGAATCGAAGACGAATCCATCGCGCCGCCGGACGATGGCGCGGCCGCCGGGGGCCGCGAGCTTCTCGACCACCGTGACGTCGAAGCCACGCGCGCCAAGACGAACCGCGGCCGCGAGACCGCCGAAACCCGACCCGATGACCACCGCACGTCGACTCATTGGCTCACCTTGAAGGGTCCTCGTTCCTGCATCGCAGGCTCAGTTGAGGTGAACGATCGTGGCGTTGAGCACGGTCGCGAACGCGACCCACGCCAGGTAGGGCGCCAATAACCACCCGGCGACGCGGTCGATCCGCGCGAACGTCAGCGCGGTCGCCAGGATGAGCACCCAGAAGGGGAGGATGACGACGAGCCCGGCGATCGGGGAGCTCGCGCCGAAGAACGCCGCCGACCAGGCGACGTTCACGACGAGCTGCGCGAGGAACAATGCGATCGCGAGGGGGCGCCGGGGCGTCGCCGGCGGTGTGCGCAGCACGCGAAAGAAGGCCACCGCCATCAGCAGAAAGAGCGTGCTCCAGGCGACCGGGAAGACCCAGTTCGGCGGATTGAAGGAGGGCTTGGCGAGCGTGCGATACCAGCCAACCACCGGGCCCGCGGTGATGGCGCGGCCGATCGAGGACGTCGCGACCACGCTCCCCAGCGCGACGGCGGCGAGTCGCCAGCCGCGTGGGCTGCGCAACGTCGTGACGGGGGCCTCGAGCGGCACGGTCGACGTATAGCCGAGTCGGGTCAACGGCCGCCGCGAATCTCACCCGGATCGCGACGATCATCGCATGCGCGATCAGTTCGCGGGCGCGCCCTTCGGCTTGCGGGTGACCGTGTGACACGCCGAGCACGTCTCGAGGAGCGAGGCGTAGGCCTGCCCGCGCTCCTGCGGCGTCTTCTTGGCCGCGAGGGTGGGGACGAGGCCCTTGAAGCGATCGGCCGAGCTCCGCGCGTGCACGTCGCCCTTCTCGAGGACCTCCTTCGGGAACGGCTCTCCCGACAGCGCGCTCGCGCCCGCCTTCCACGCGGCGTCCGAGGGCGCGTAGATCCCCTCCCAGAGACGCTCCGTCGCCCAGGCGTGTCGGTGCATGCGACCGGCGAGCGTCCCGTCATTGGGCGGAGCCGGCTCCGCCTGGACCTTCGGTCCGCCGGCCGCCTTGTGGCAGGCGCCGCAGGCGATGCCGATGTCGCTGATCGCGACGGCGAGCGCGGGGATGTCCGAGGAGCGCTGGATTCGCTTTGCGGCGTACTCCAGCACGTCGATCGACGACTGCCACGACGGGTCGATCTTCCCGAGCCCCTCGTTCTGCGCGAGCGCCTGCGCGGGCGCGACCGCCTCCGACAGGTTGCCGTTGATCACGGCGTTGCGAATGACGGTGGCCTCCTTGAAGTGGTTCCGCATGAGCCGCTCGCGCGGCGATCCAGCGTCGGCGCTGGACGCCGACCCGGACGAGGACGCGGGCGGCGGCGTGGCCGCGCTCGCCGCGGACGACGCAGACGGGGCCGCCGGCTCATTGGACGAGGTCGGCGTCGACGCCGGCGGGCTGCTGCACGCCGTGATCGCGAAGAGGAGAGCCGTGGAGGTCAGCCGCATGCGGCAGAAGGGGATGAGCACCGTCGCATCTTCGAGGCGCGCTCCCCCCAAAGTCAAAGGGCGCTCGTGCCCGATCGCACGAGCCAGCGGGCCTTCGCGGACGATGTCTGTCGCGGACGTGTCTGTCGCGGACGTGGGCGGCGGAGCGGAGGTCCCGCTCGCGTCGTCCACTTCCACTTCCGCTTCGGGTGCCTCCGTTACCGGAGGGTCGTCGTCGCGGTTTTCCTCGTGAGATCCGAGTAGTGCGAAGGAGGGGACTTGAACCCCTACGGTGTTACCCGCTAGCACCTCAAGCTAGTGCGTCTGCCAATTCCGCCACCTTCGCGTGGGGAGCCGGGAACCTAGTCGAGGCGCTTTGGCTCCGTCAAGGCTTCTTGCTGAGACCGCTCAGAACTCCGAGAACTTCCCCCAGCTCGAAGGGCTTACGTACGAGCTTCATGGTCCCGGTGGCCACCGCGTCCGGCAGGCGATCCGCGCTGCCCGTGATGAGGACCAGCTCGATGTTCGGGGAGCATTGCCGGAGGCTCGCGATGGCCGCGGCCGGGTCCGCCGCCACCGGGGAGAGGTCCATGAGGGCCGCGTCGAACGGGCCCTCGGCCTCCGCGATGGCCTTCGCCAGCTCGGCGCTGGTGCCGGCGATGGTGACGTCGGCGCCTCGACCCTCGAGGGCCGTCTCGAGGAGCTGCGTCACCGCCACGTCGTCCTCGATGAGCAGGACACGCACGCCAGAGAGGCCCCGGACGCGGGCGCTCGACGTGGGCGGGCGGGGGACCGCGTCGATGCGCGGCCAGGTCACACGGAAAGCGGCGCCTTTTCCAGGCTCCGCGGGGAGGAGGACGACGTCCCCGCCCCAGACGCGTGCGAGGGCACGGGAATGGCGGAGGCCGACTCCGGTGCCGCCCGGACGGGTGGACTCGCCGTCGAAGATCGCGTCCCGGCGCGACTCCGGGACGCCTGGGCCCTGGTCGGCGACGGTGATGACGACCCGATCGCCCTCCTCCGCGACCGTGAGCGCGATCTCGCTCGCCTCCGGGGCGTAGGAGATGGCGTTCATCACGAGATTCGTGACGATCTGCGAGACGTCGAGGGCCCCGGCGAGCTTCGCGGACGTGTCCGTGCCGGTGAGGACGATGTTCGCGCCGACCCGCGCCGCCTCCACGCGGAGCGCCTGCGCCACCTCGTCCGCGATGATCCCCGCGGGGCGCTGCTCGTCGATCCGCGCCGCCCCGATCGCATGACGCGCCAGGTCACGCGCGATGCGGGCGCGCTGCTCGATGATGGTGAGCGCGTACGCGGTCGACTCCGGCGTGGCGTCGGGGGCGCACGCCTCGCCGACCCAGCCGAGCAGGACGGTGAGCGCATTCGAGACGTCGTGGAGGACGCCCGCGAGATCCTTGTGAGGATCCCGGCGATTTTCCGCCTTTCCGTCGTCGCCCACGGCTCGGCACCCTACGCCAACGGGCGGGCGGCGTCATCCGCGGCGGATGGATGGGGGCGGGGCCGCTGCCCGGATGGTCTTCACGAGGTCCGTCATCCCGATCGGCTTCGCCGCATGCACGGAAAATCCCGCGTCGAGCGCGTCAGCTCGTAGCCGTCGAGCCCCGGCATCTGGAGATCGCTCAGGACCACTTGGTTCCCGTGCCCGTGCCCGACTTCTCGCTCTCGGCCTCTCATAGCCTCGACCGAGTAGGGACGCACCCTAGTCCATGCGCCGGCGACGCGCGAAGACCACCAGACCCACCGCGACCGCGAGCGCCGCGGCGAGCGCGCCGTTCTGACGAGCGCCTGGGTCACCGCCGACGGCTCGACAGTCGCAGGCGTTGTCGGCCATCCCGCCGCCCGCGAGGTTCACCGAATGGGCGGGCACGACGGTCGTGCCCGTCGGTGCCGGCACCCCGTCCGGGGAGATGTCGGGCGTGGAGCCGGCGTCCGGCGCGTCGGGGTTCGCGCGCACGTGAATCGTCCCCGTGGCCGTGTTGCCGAGGTCGTCCTTGAGGACGACGACGTCGTCGACGCCGCTGATCGGGCCCGCGCGGTAGACGCCGCTCTCGGGATCGATCGTGCCGCCCGAAGCCGCCGGATCGAGCGTGAACGTGTACGCGCCGCCCCCGCCCGTGGCCGCGAACCACACGGAGTTGCCGGCGTTCACGGTCGTGTCGGCCGGCGCGACCGCGACGGTCGGGCCGATCGTCACGGTGGCGCTCGCGGTGTTGCCGAGCGCGTCCGTCGCGTGGACGGTCGCGCCGCCGCTCGGTCCGGCGCGGTAGTTTCCGCTGCCCTCGATCGTGCCAGCGCCGTCGATCGTCCAGACGTAGCTGCCGTTCCCGCCCGTCGCCGCGAACGTGTACGAGCCATGCGGCGGGAGCTGCACGCCGCTCGGCGCCACCTTCACCCCTGGCCCGACGAGGACCGAGACGGACCGCGCCTCGCCGGTGGCGTCGGTGACGCGGAGCACGTCCTGGACGTCGCCGGTCGGCCCCGCGGTGTACGTGGCGCCGGTCAGCGTGGCGCCCGAGGCGTTCGACACGAACGCGAAGGTGTACGGCGCGGTCCCGCCGGCGGCGCTGAACACGCGCGAGTCACGCGGCGGCATTGATGCGCCGGCGGGCGAGACGGTGATCGCGGCGAACAGCAAGATGCCCAAATGCGGCATCCCTCCATGGTAGGCCTCCGCCCCCACGAAGGCCTAAATCCTGGCGTTTCCGGGCGCTACTTCACGTCGCTCGGGCGCTCGGTCGTGGTCTGGGTGGCGCCGCCGACCCAGCGGAAGTTGTCGAGAAGGACGCTGGAGTCGAGGTCGCCGTCGCCCGTGTCCCAGATCGCGAGCTCGAGCGTGAACTCCTCGTCCGGCTCGATGGGCGCGCTCGACGAGAGCCAGCCCGTGGCCCCGCCCTGGGTCGCCTTCTTGCCGCTGTCGCAGGCGTCCGCCTTGATGCCGTAGCCGGTGCCCGCGAGCTCGGCGTCGCCGCTCGGGCACTCCGAGATCATCTCCTTCTTCGCCTCGCAGCCCATCTCGACGTTCGGGGTGCAGCGATCGAAGAAGGCGTTGTTGACGCTGACCGGGTTGTCCTTCGAGTCGAAGGAGATGTTGTCCGTCTTTCCCTTCGACGTCAGGTACGCGATGAAGCCGTCGTTGAACTTCGTGCAGATCCACTCGGGCCATTCGCTCGAGTGGAAGTTGAAGTCGAACTTGAAGCCGCCTGCGCTCGGCGGCGCCTTCAGCGTGAGCTTCAGCACGATGATGTCCGAGACGCCGCTCTCCTGCGCGCAGTCGCCGGCCGCCTTCGGGAAGCCGGCCGGGAGCTGGTCCTCGACCGTCTCGTCGTGCCACCAGTGCTTGCCCTTGTAGAACGGCGTCGACGAGCTGCCGTTGAACTCGTCTGCGAAGCCGGTCGAGAGGATGCCGAGCTTCTGCCCTTCGCGCGGCTTGATCACGCTCCCGAACTTGGAGAGGGTGCCGTGCTGCGCGGACTCCGGCGCGCTCGGGTCGTTGAAGCCGCGCGTGAACTCGGCCTTCACGAGACCGAAGCCGTCCTTCTTCGCGTCGTGACAGATGCCCATCGCGTGCGCGAAATCCGTCGCGGTGTCGCCCGTCTCGTCGTCGCAGGCCGCGGTGGTCTCGACGACGTTGTCGTTGCTCTTCGAGTCCTTGTGCTTCTTGCCGTCGCCGAAGCCGTTCGCGCCGACCGCGTCGGTCTGATCCTTCGAGGAGCCGAGCTCCGAGGAGTCACCCGAGCTGCACGCAGCGACGAGACCGAAGAGGAGCAGCGCGCCGGCGATCAAGCGGGTCTTCACCGTCTTCAGCTTTCGTCATTGCCCGCTGCCTGCACGTCTCAACACCAGAAAAATTCAATGGATCCAGTGCGATGGAGCGGATCCATGGATGGTCGAAAGATCAGTGATTTGGAACACGAGGGTGACACAGCTCTGAGGAATTCGGGATCCGGCGCGGATCCCCCACAGACCGATTGCGCAAGTCGCACCTCCGCGAATTCGCGGGGATTTCGTCCGAGAATCTGATTCCTGGGGGCGAAGTGACCATTGGCCTTGCGCTTGCTGTAGTCCGAGGTAGGACACTGTCCGCAACCGCTTCTTAGAACACCGCGTCATCGCGCGCTCCGGTCCGCCGTCGGCGGTCCATGAAAGAAAAAACGATGCTCAAGAAGATCCTTCTCCTCTCTCTCGCGGCTCTCGCCACCACGGCCACGGCCTGCGCGGGCCCGACGACGGACGACGCGACGCTGGGAGACGAAGCCGAGGTCAACGGGGGCGCCTCGTATGCGCTCACCGCGGACGGCGCGGAGAAGCTCACGGGCGCGGCCAAGGCCGGCAGTCCGATCACGATTCAGTACTCGCTCGACCGCCTCACCTCGTGTCGCGGCAACGTCGGCGGCGGCGGCCCGGGCTGGAACATCTACGGCTACTACAGCGAGAACGGCGGCGAGGCGAAGAGCTTCGAGGTCACCAAGATCTCGGGCACCGGCAAGGACCGCGAGTCGAAGCCGGCGACCATCATCCCGAGCCAGGGCGGCGACCTCGCGATCTGGTTCCAGGTCACGAGCGTGTTCGGCTGCACCGACTACGACTCGGACTTCGGCGCGAACTACCACATCCAGGTTCAGGGCGACGCGCCCCAGACGCTCCCGACGATCACGTTCGAAAAGTCCGGCGACCCGACCGTGAAGGGCGACCTCAAGGCGGGCGGCAAGGCGAAGATTCATTACGCCCAGGAGCGCCTCGACAAGTGCGAGTCCTTCCAGGGCGGCAACCCGGTCTATGGCATCAGCGGCACCGCGATGCTCAACGGCCAGAAGCAGGCCTTCGACACCGGCCGCGCGGAAGGCGGCAAGCGCGTGGCCGTCGACGCGATCATCGATCTGCCGGCCCCGGGTCAGCTCGAGCTCTACTTCGAGACGACCTCCATCCACGGCTGCCACGAGTACGACTCGAACATGAGCGCGAACTACAAGTTCGACGTGAAGTGACGGCGTAGTCCTCGTCACCGTCGCTCGCGCTCGTCACGCTCGTGCGCGCGCCCCTCTTCATAGGCGCGCTCCAGCTCCTCGGCGAGGCGCTCGTCGCGGCCAGGCGAGACCCAGCCCGTGAAGCGAACGAGCCAGGCTCGTGCGCGCTCCCGGAACTCCTCGGGGGTGATGCGCGGCGACACGACGGTGATGATACTGCGCATGTGTTCAGTGTCAAGGCGCGGGAAACGTGCGTCCTCACGACAAGTGACGTCTAATCGTAGTGAGGGGTTCCTTTCATGAAGCGACACATCGCCGTGACTCTCATCGTGCTCTTCGGGATCGTGTGTGTGGCCTGCAGCAAGAACGAGGCAGCGAGCGCGAAGTGCGCGGGCTCCTCCGAGTCCGACTGCATGACGTGCTGCAAGGCCAACGGCGCCACGGGCACCATCACGACGAAGGTCAACGGCCGCTTCAAGTGCGGCTGCGGCGGCAAGCAGTAAGGGCCGCTACTTCGTGCCGCCGATGCCGTGACGGCGCAGGTAGCCGCGCACGTGCGCGCGTTCCATCGCGGCCCGGCGTCCGATCTCGCTCACGTTCCCTCCGCACTCCGCGAAGAGCGTGGTGAAGAAGTCACGCTCGAAGCGGTAGAGGAGCTCGCGCTTCGCGTCCTGATACGTCCGCCCCTGGAGCGCCGGCGACTCCGCCGCTGCGGTCGCGAGGAGCGGGCTCAGATGCGCGGCGAGATCGATCGGCCCCTCCTTCGCGAAGGCGAGCGCGACGGAGAGCACGTTGCGCAGCTCCCGCACGTTGCCGGGCCAGTCGTGGCGCATGAGTCGCTCGAGCGAGTCGTTCGTGATGCGGTCGTACGCGTCGGGCGCGCCGAGCTCGCGCGTCATGCGCCGCACGAGGGCAGGGATGTCCTCGAGGCGGTCTTTCAGCGCCGGCAGCTCGACGCGGAGCTGCGCGATCCGGAAGTAGAGGTCGGAGCGAAACGTGCCCGCGTTCACCTCTCGCGTGATGTCGCGCCGCGTGGCGGCGATGACGCGCACGTCGACCTTGCGCCACACGTTCGACCCCACCGCCTTCACGCGCTGCTCGGCGAGCGCGCGAAGGAGCTTCGGCTGAACGTCGATGGGCAGCTCTCCGAGCTCGTCGAGGAAGATCGTGCCGCCGTCCGCCTCCACGAAGGGCGAGGTCCTGGCCGAGACCGCGGTCGTGAACGCGCCGCGTTCGTGTCCGAAGAGCGCGCTCTCCGCGAGGCCGGGCGGGATGGACCCGCAATCGACGACCACGAACGGCTTCCGCGCGCGCTCGCTCGCGCCGTGGATCGCGGCCGCGACGAGCTCCTTGCCGCAGCCGGTCTCGCCGAGGATCAGCACGCTGAGATCCGTGGGCGCCGCCTTCCGGCACTGCGCGAAGATCTCGCGCATGCGCTGGCTCTGGCCGACGAGCGGACCGAGCTCGGCCACCTCCGGCACCTCCATGCGCTCCGGTCGCGCGGGCTGGAAGTCGAGGGCGGTGTCGCCCACTATGATGGTGGCGGTCTCGGTCAGGTAGCCGTCGACGACCCTCGTGCGGCCGACGAACGTCCCGTTGCGCGAGCCGAGGTCGCGAACGCGGACGCCCCGCTCGCTCGCGACGAGCTCGAGGTGGACCGCGCTGACCTTGCGGTCCTCGATCACCAGATCGCACGAAGGATCGCGTCCCACGATCGTCGCGACCGTCCCGAGCTCGTGCGCCGGCTCGTCCTTGCCGCGCGCGCGGATCGTGCCGCCGCGGATCTCGCTCGCGGCGGCCGCCTTCATCGTCAACGTCGTGTAGTGGTGGCTCGTCATTTCCTCTTTCACGCTTTGCTCCCGGAAAAATGGCGTGTCTGGCCGTCGCGGCCGGAGCCGCGCACGACCGATCCTTCGACGTCGACGCGGAGCGAGTCCGGACGACGGTCCGTGACCACACACGGCGCCCTCTTTCGACGCGTGCGGTCTGCACAGAGATGAACGTGCTCGCGCGTGAGCGGAGCGACTGATGTACCATGGCATCAGTCGCCCACCCGCGCCCGAGGTTTTCGACCATCACCCGGTGCTGATGCGTGTCGGAGACTGATCCAGGGCGCCCCTGTCGGACAGCAGCGTCAGCGGCGAGCGGCGTTTATTTGCACTCTACATAGAGCTCGCTGAGCTGCGAGCTGTTCGGGTCGTTGCACGCGAGACCGCCGCTGCCGCACGCCGGGCAGTCGTGGCACGACACCCCGCCGTTGCACGCGAGGCCCGTCGCCGTGCCGTCGCAGTAGACCGATTGCTTCCAGCCGTTGAGGTCGCTCGTCACCTGCGCGCCCGGATGAAACGCGAGGCACGCCCCGCTGACCGCGCTGAGGACGGGCACGCCGGCACAGGCGAGGCCCGCCGCGGCGCAGACCTTGTCGCCGCTGCACCCGACGTTCACCGGCACCCGGTAGATCTTCTTCCCTTCGATGAGCTTCATCGGGTTCGGGTGCGCGCACGGGTTCGTGACGACGCCGGCGACGGTGAAGCCGAAGTTCTTCTCCGCGTCCGGGTCGTCGCTGTCGATGTGGACCGCGAAGTCGAACGGGCCAGGGATCGCCCCCGGCAGGACCGAGATCTTGATCGTCGCCGACGCGCCCGGCGCGAGCGTGGCCGGCGGCGCCTGCGTGATCGCGGCCGAGCAGTTGGTGGTGGCGATGGGGATGCTCGCGCCCGTGATGGTGAGCGTGGCGTTGCCCTCGTTCATCACCAGGTAGCTGAGCTCGAACGCCTTCTCCGCCTCGCGCGAGCCGACGTCGTTGCTGCTCCCGTTCGGGATGTCCTGCGTCGAGCCCACCGCGATGTCGGGGGCGGAGGGCACGGTGCCGGTGATGTCGAAGAGGTACGGATTCTCGTCCGCGTCGTCGTTGTCGATCGAGACGGGGCACTTGAACGCGCCCGGGCCCGTCGGCGTGACGCTCACGGTGAAGGTCGTGACACCCGTCTGAGGCGTCAGCGCGTCCTCGATCGACGTGAGGACCTTGCAGGTGCAGTTGTCGCCCGTACCGGTGGCCTCTCCGAACACGGAGAGCACGCTGAGACCGAGGTTCTGCACCGTGATCTCCTGCGTGAACTGCGCTCCCTGCGCTCTCTGGCCGGACGGCGACGTCCCCTTGTGCGCGATCTGTCCGGCGGGGCCGACGACGTTGATCTCGGGCTGCGGGATCGCCGCGACCTGCCCCTCCACGCTCGCGACGAACGGATTCTCGTCCGGATCGTTGCTCGCGATCGACACCGTGACCTTGAACGGACCGGGCTTCAGCGGCGTGATCGTCAGGGTGAGCGCCGCGCTCTGGTCCTTGCCGATGGTGGTCTGGGACAGGGCGACCGAGGCGTTGCAGTTCTCGCGAGCCGTGATCTCCGCGCTGGAGACGACGAGATCGAAGGGACGAGAGGTCTTGAGCGTGAAGGTGTATGGAAACTCCCCGTTCGCGTCCTTGGTGCCGACGCCCGTGGTGCCCCCGTTGCCGAGCTCCGTGTTCACCTCCGTGATCACGACGATGTCGGGGGCGGCGGGGCAAGTGACGGTCTGGAAGTCCAGCCGGCCGCCGTCTCCTTCGCAGCGATAGAAGAACTCTCTCGACACGAGCTGCCCACGGGTGAACTCCGCGGGAGGCGTCAGGGTGATGAGCGCTCCGAACGAGCCGGACTCGCTCTCCGCCATCGTGACGCCCCCCGTCGAAGCGAGCGCCAGCGAGCCCCGTTCGTACCAGAGCATGTCGACGCTGCCCTTGTAGAGCGTGGAGGGGAGGCAGCCCTCCCTGCAAGGAAGTTTCACGCTCAGGATCCGGTTCTGCTCGAACCCGTTCACACCGGTCGGTGGCGCGGGCCCCGGGCCATCATCCCCGCACGCGGCGAGCGACAACAGCATCGCAACGAGCAACACGATCCAGGACGGTGAGCGCATCACGCGACGCTAGGACGCAGCGTCGGGGCGAGCTACCCCCCGATCGGGGGGGATTCAGCCGTCGCTGAGCGAGCCCTTCGTCGTCGGCAGGATGCCCGCGGCGCACGGGTCGATCGTGACGGCGGCGCGAAGCGCGCGCGCGAACGACTTGAAGCAGATCTCGGTGATGTGATGCAGGTTCTGTCCGGCGTGGAGCACGACGTGAAGGTTGCACTGTGCGCCGCGCGCGAGGCCCTCGAAGAAGACCTCCGCGAGCTCCGTGTCCCAGGTCCCGAGCTTCGCCTTCGGCATCGGGACCTCCCAGACGAAGAAGGTCCGCCCGGAGAGGTCGAGGGCGGCCGTCGCGCGCGCCTCGTCCATCGGGAGCGTGGCAGACCCGTAGCGCGCGATGCCCGCCTTGTCGCCGAGCGCGCTCGCGATCGCCTTGCCGAGGACGATGCCGACGTCTTCGGTCGTGTGGTGGCCGTCGATCTCGACGTCCCCGGTCGCCTTCACGCGGAGATCGATGAGCCCATGCCGCCCGATCTGATCGAGCATGTGAGAGAGGAAGGGGAGGGGTGTGTCGATGGCCGTCACGCCGGTCCCGTCGAGGTCCACCTCGACGACGATCGACGTCTCCTTGGTCGTCCGCTCTTCACGCGCCTTTCGCACGACCGGATTTCAGCACGGGCGGGCGATCGAACGCGAAGAAACGCGAAGAAACGCGAAAAAACGCGAAGAAACGCGAAAAAGCCCGCCCCCGATCGCGCGCAAATCGCGGTATGGTCGCCCGCTGTGACGCAGGAGGCGGGGTCCACCGAGGACGAGCTGGAGTTCGAGCGGGCGTCGCGCGCCCTCATCGAGAAGTACGGCCGCCCCTTCATCCAGGGCGACATCCTGTTCCGCGAGGGCGAGCCCGCCAACCAGGCCTTCCTCCTCCAGCAGGGTCGCGTCCGGCTCCTCAAGCGCGTGCGCATGGTCGAGCGGAGCGTCTCCGTGCTCCGCCCGGGCGATCTCTTCGGCGAGGGAGCTCTTCTCGAGACGGCGCTCCGCCTCTCGACCGCCGTTGCACTTTCCGACGGCATCATGCTCGCCCTCGACCGGCACGCTCTCCGCGAGGTCGTCGAGAGTCACCCCTCCCTGGCCCAGCGCATCCTGGCGCAGCTCGTCCGGCGCCTCCGCGACGCCGAGGACCAGATCGAGGTCCTGATGCTCCGCGACACCCAGTCCAAGGTGGTGAGCGCCCTCCTCAAGATGGCCCAGGCCCGTGGCGCCGTCAGCGAAGGGTCCGTCGAGCTCCCTCTCTCACCGGTCGAGCTCTCCTCCCGGGTCGGCCTGGACGTCGAGACGGTCAAGCGGACGGTCCAGCGCCTCCGCGACCAGCAATACCTGCGAATCGTCGGCGAACGGGTGGAGATCCCGGACGTCGAGGCGCTCCGCCGCCTCTACTCTCTCCTCGGAACGACCGAGGAGATCCGCGGCGAACGCTAACGCGCGGCGTTAGACTCGAATCTCGAGGGGCGACCGACTCAGTGGAAAAACTGAGTAAAGGCGCAGGTTTGTGCCGGGGCCGTTGAGGGTTGACGGCGCAAAATAGCTGGGATAACTCGGCTTCTCTCCCCATCGGTGGGAGACCTACATGCGCTCGACCTCCCCGTTCACCCTCAGGATCGCAGCCTCCGCCGCCCTCGGTGTGATGCTCGTTGCCTGCACCTCGGCCACCAAGCCGAGCGGGCCGGGGGTGGCCAACCCGGAGCGCCAGAGCGACGCCGAATACGACCTCGCCCGAGAGTCCTTCCAGAAGGGGGACGTCCGGGTCGCCGTCGACCACATCCAGAAGTCCATCGGCTACAACGAGGAGAACGACAAGGCGCACTATCTCCATGCGGTCATTCTCCTGTCGTTCTGCACCGGTCCCCGCGAGTTCGAGGGCCCGGATTGCCGGCTGGGAGACGTGGAGAAGGCGGCCCGCGCGGCCCTGAAGGCGAACACGGACTTCCGGGACGCGAAGAACCTGCTCGGTCAGGTCCTCATCAACGAGAAGAAGTACAAGGACGCGATCGCCATCCTCGACCCGCTCACGAAGGACCCCGCGTACATCCATCCGTACTTCGCGTGGGGCAACCTCGGCTGGGCCCAGGTCCTCGACGGGCAGATCGACGCCGGCATCTCCTCGCTGCGCAACTCCGTGGCGGAGCCCCGGTTCTGCGTCGGCCACTATCGGCTCGGGATCGCCCTCGAGAAGAAGAACGACTTCGCGATGGCGGAGCAGAGCTTCTCGAGCGCCATGACCGCGGACCCGCAGTGCGCCGAGCTGCAAGACGCGTGGGAGTCCCGCGCGCGCGTGCGGGTGCGCCTCGGCAAGGCGGCCGAGGCCCGCGAAGACTACGAGCACTGTGTGAAGATCTCGAAGGAGACGTCGACCGGCAAGGTCTGCGTCCGCGAGCTGGCGAAGATGGCATCTGCATCACCGCCATCATCCGGCTGGCTCGAAACTCCCTGCAGTACACCCCCGGGTCGACGGGCGAGCGGCTTGCCCGCTCGCGACGGTCGACCGGCACACCTGAATCAGGAGCAGACGTGAGCGGAACGGAGACGGTCGGATCGACCCTGCGGCAGCAGCGCGAGAAGAAGCGCATGAGCATCGCAGAGGTGTCGCGCGTCACGCGCATCCCCGTGAGCACCCTCGAGTCCATCGAGCAGGACCACTTCGACGACCTCCCGGGCGAGGTCTTCGTGAAGGGCTTCCTGAAGTCGTACGCGCAGTCGATCGGCCTAGAGGCGGACGACATCGTCGCGCGCTACACGGCGAGCCGCCGCGTCTCGACCGTCGTTCCGCTCCCCGTCGCCTCACCGGTTCAGGCCGCGCGCGAGGGTCAGGGTCGCCGCTTCGGCGTCGCGATCGCCCTCGTCCTCCTGCTCATCCTCTTCACGCTCGCGATCTCGATCGTGCTGAAGCCGCGCGGCCGCGACATGCCGCCGGAGCTCTCGCTCGGCTCGGCGCCGGCGACGACGTCGTGCACCTGACGATGCCGTGATCAAACAGGTCCACTCGCCGGCGCTTCTCGTGAGAAGCGTTCCTTACGGCGAGTCGGACCTCATCGCGACGTTCTTCACGAAAGAGGCGGGCCTCCTCGGCGCGACGGTGCGTGGCGGTCGCCGCTCGCAGAAGCGCTTCGGCGGCGCGCTCGAACCGATCCACACGCTCGACATCACGCTCGACGATAGGGGCAAGGAGCTCTGCCTCCTCAAGGAAGCCCGGATCGCGCGCCCGCGCTTGGGGATCACGGCCTCCCTCGACGCGATGGACGCGGCCGGGCACGCGCTCCGGTGGACGCGGCACCTCTGTCCGCCACGGACGCCGGAGCCGGCGGCCTGGCGCGGCCTCACGGATCTGTTCGACCAGCTCGACGCGGGGGAGGAGCCCCGTCCGCATCTCGCCGTGTTCGGCCTGCACATGCTGACGGACATGGGCTACGCGCTCGAGCTCGAGCGCTGCATCAAGTGCGGGCGACCCTGCCCGGCGGGGCGCTCCGCGTTCCTCGACGGCGCCCGCGGCGGGCTCGTGTGTATGAGCTGTGGAGGGGCGCGGCGCACGGTGAAGCCGGCCCTCCGTTCGCTGGCGCTCGCGGCGCAGCGCGGCGACGACGTGAAGATCGGCCGCGAAGACGCGGGCGAGCTCATCGAGATCGTCGAGGAAGCGATGGCGGCCCATGCCGGCTTTGAGCCCTTGTAGCCGCGGCGCATCCGAAGCAGAGTACGGCCGTGGAAAGCGTCGACGTCGCCTGCTTTGGCGAGATTCTGTGGGACTTCTACGAAGCGGTGCCGAAGGAGAAGGAGGCGATCTCACGATCCTTCAAGCGTGAGATCGGCGGCGCGACGGCCAACGTCGCGGTGACGCTCGCGAAGCTCGGCATCAAGTCGTCGGTCGTCGGCGGCATCGGCGACGAGAAGCTCGGGCAGGCGCTCGAGACGCAGCTCATCGAAGAAGGCGTCGACGTCTCGCACCTGATCCGCGTGAAGGCGCCGACCGGCATCGCGTTCATCACGCACAACGCGACGGGCGACGCGAGCTACATCCCGTATCGCACCGGCAGCGCGGAGCTGATGGTCCAGCCCTCGGACATCAAGCCCGTGATGGCGAAGGCGCCGTACGTCGTGGTGTCGACGACGAGCATGATGCCGTCGCTCCGCCCCGCGACGGAGGCCTTCCTCGACGCAGCGACGAAGGCCAAGGCGGTCATCGTCGTCGATCTCAACGTCCGCGCGCACCTCTGGGCCGACCCCGAGGAGATGCAGAAGGGCGTGAAGGACCTCGTTTTGCGCGGCGCGCTCATCAAGGCCTCGGAGCGGGACCTCAACCAGCTCGCGGGCAAGCGCGGTCTGTCGTGGCTCGACGAGAACGCGAAGCACGCGACGTGGATCCTCACGCGCGGCGAGAACGGCGCCGCGTGCGTCGGCCCGCACGGGCAGGTGAACGCGCCGACGAAGCGCGTGCGCTGCATCGATCGCTCCGGCGCAGGCGACGCGTTCGTGGGCGGCGTCCTCGGCGTCCTCGTGAAGGCCAAGGCGAAGCCGGACACCGACGCGTGGAAGGACGGCAAGCTCTGGAGCCGCGCGATGGAGATCGGTCACGTGCTCGGCGCGAAGTCGGTCGCGAAGATCGGCGCCACGACGGGCCTCACGGGCCTCGACGACCTCATCGCGCGCCTCGACGCGGGCGACGGGCCGCCGGGCGCGAAGAAGAAGAAGTGATGAGCACGCCCTCCGTCGATCGACGCACGCAGTGCAAGGCGGTACGGTCCCCGCGCGGCGCGAAGGTGACCGAGATCGAGTGGGGCGACGGCCACAAGGGCGTGTATCCGCACCCCATCCTGCGCGGCTACTGCCCGTGCGCCGGATGCCAGGGCCACTCCGGCACGATCGCCTTCATCCAGCCGGCGGGCGATCTCCAGACCGAGCTCGACCAGATCGAGCCCGTCGGCAACTACGCCCTCCGCCTCGTCTGGTTCGACGGCCACGGCAGCGGCCTCTACTCGTACAAGTACCTCCGCGCACTTTGCCATTGCGACGAATGCAGGCCAGGCTCGCTCCAGGAAGAGCGAGAAGAGATGCCGCGTTTGTAGCGAGCGAAGCGCCATCGAGAAATGTCGGGAGAGGAAGAGCGGAAGAAGATCGTCGGACGCGCCGGCGTGGTCGGCGCGGGGACGCTCCTGTCGCGGATCCTCGGCTTCGGTCGCGACGCGGTCATCGCCGCTCTCTTCACGCGGCGCGAGACGGACGCGTTCTGGGTCGCGCTGACGATCCCGAACGCGCTCCGGCAACTCCTCGCGGAGGGCGCCGTGTCGAGCGCGGTCGTGCCCGTCCTCTCGAAGCGCCTCGCGGAGGAGGGCGACGAGGCGGGCAAGTCGTTCTTCGCGCGTGCGCGCGGCGTCTCGCTCGTCGTGCTCGTCATCGTCTCCGTCCTCGGCGTCCTCTTCGCGCGCCAGCTCACGGAGCTGTGGGCGGGCGGCTACGTCGACGACGTCCCCAAGTTCGAGATGACGGTGACCATGACGCGCGTCATGTTCCCGTACATCTTCTTCATGGGCACGGCCGCGCTCGGCATGGCGGCCCTGAACGCGAAGAAGCACTTCGCGGTGGCGGCATTCGCGCCGGCGCTCTTCAGCGTGGGCATTGTCGGGGCCGCGATCGCATGGCGGGATCCGCTGGCCCTCGCCGTCGGCGTCCTCGCGGGCGGCGTGATGCAGGTGATCGCGCAGTTCCCGGCGCTGAAACGCATCGGCTACACCGAGCTCCCGAAGATCGACTTCAAGGACCCGCACGTGCGGGAGATGCTGAAGCGCATCTTGCCGATGACGTTCGGGCTCGGCGTCTACTACGTCGACCTCGTCCTCTCGAGGCGCTTCCTGTCAGAGCTCGGCGAGGGCGCGCAGAGCTGGTTCTCGTGGGCCTCGCGCCTCTGCGATCTGCCCCAGGGCATCTTCGTGATGGCCATCTCGAGCGCCACGCTGCCCTCGCTCGCGACGTTCGCGGCGAAGGGCGAGATGGACGAGCTCAAGAAGACGTGGGCGCACGGCATGCGCCTCGCGCTGTTCGTGGCCATCCCGTGCTCCGTCGCGCTCGCGGTCCTCGGCGAGCCGCTCGTCGTGCTCCTCTTCGAGCGCGGCCACTTCGATCCCGAGTCCTCGCACCAGACGGCGCGCGCGCTGATGTGGCAAGGCGGCGCCATCTTCACCGTCGCGGCGACGCGCCAGCTCGTCCCGGCGTTCCACGCCGTGGGCGACACGCGGACGCCCGTGATCGTGAGCGCGCTCGACCTCCTCGCCTTCATCGGCCTCGCGCTCGGCCTCAAGGGCACCTTCGGCCACGTGGGCATCAGCATCGCGGTCGCGGGGTCGAGCGCGGTGCAGATGCTGCTGCTCGTCATTGGCCTTCGCCTGCGCCTCGGGCCGCTCCGGGGAGGGGAGATCCTCGGCTCCGCGGTCCGCGTGGCGGCCGCCTCCGGCATCGCAGGCGCGGCGGCGTGGGCGCTCGCGCGCCTCCTCGGCGATCTGCCGCGCTGGATCCCGGGCATCGCCGCCTCGCTCGCGTTCGTGGCGCTCTTCGCGATCGCGGCCTGGGGCCTCGGCGCTCGCGAGCTTGGCGAGATCGGGGCGCCGCTGAAGCGCCGGCTCCTCCGCCGTCCACGACCGTGACCAGCGCGGGGAGCCGGGCGCGGGGGATCCAGATCCGCGATTTTCGCGGGGTTTTGCGTGGAGCCCGGTGGCCTGCCGCTCGCAGAAGGAGAGCGCATGACACAGTCGATCTGGTCCCTTGGTGTGCTCGTCGGAACCCTGGCGCTGGGCCTCGTGGCCTGCGAGCCCGATGTGATCGAGGCCGAGGAAGCGTCCGGCTCCACCTCCTCGCGCATCGTCCGGAACGAGATCCTCACGCGGGCCAAGTCGTGGATCGACGAGCGCGTGCCGTACAGCCAGTCCGCAACGCACACGAACCGGTTCGGCAGCTATCGCACCGATTGCTCCGGCTACGTGTCGATGGCCTGGGGGCTCGATCACTCCCGCACGACATGGACGCTCTGGGACGTGTCCACGAAGATCGGCGCCGGCGAGCTCCAGCCGGGCGACGCCCTCCTCAAGGACTCCGGCGGCACCGACCACGTCGCGCTCTTCGTGCGCTGGGCCGGTCAGGGGCGTCCCGTCGTCTGGGAGGAGTACTCGTCCGGACACCCCGCGGAGGAGCGCACGTGGGAGAGCCTTCGCGGCTTCACGCCGGTTCGCTACCACGGCTCGACCGGGACCGCGTCCGGCGGGTCCGCGCAGGGCCTCCCGGTGCTCGTGACCTGGAACGGCGTCGCGGGCTACGAGGCCTCGCTCGATGTCGTCCTCACGAACAATCGCAAGATCGGGCCGTGCGTGGCGGTGGACGTCCTCCGCGACGAGTTCCAGCAGAAGAAGAGCGACGGCCTCGGCTACTCGTTCACCGGCGAGTGCGTGTCGCCGCACATCACGCCGGTGCCGGAGGAGATCGTCGCGTTCGAGATCTGCATCGCCAAGGACGACGACTGGAAGGCGGCGAAGTGCACGCGCTCGGCGACCTGGGACCACAAATCCCGGACCGTGCACATCGACAACTGAAGCGCACCGCGCTCGGCGAGGGCGCTAGGGCAGGGTGCCGATACCCGTGCCCACCATGGTCATCCCGCCTTCGGCGCTGCTGCCCGTCGGGTACTTCTGGCACTTGGCGTCGAAGGTGAGCTCGTGGACCTTGCCCACGATGGAGTCGAACTTCACGGTGCCGGCGCAGAACCACGTCCGTGACTTCGTCGTCGCGATATCGAGCTCCTGATACGTGATCAGGTTGCCTTTGATGAAGTCATCCTGCGTCGCGGCGATGTTGTACGTCATGCCTTGAACGGGCGCGCCATCGACACTGACGCTCACGGTTCGTACCTGCTTCGAGTCCTGCAGGACGCTCGAGAACGCGTGGTCGCCCGAGGTGACCTCCGCTTTCCCCTTGTCGTCCGTGCCCGCGAAGGGAGCCGTCCCGCCGTTGTAGCCATCGACGGGCGCCGAGAACGTGGCCGTGAACCGTGCCTGTCCCGCGGCCGGTGCGCCGGACGTGCTGCCGCCCGACGAGCTGCTCGACGTCGTGCCGCTGCCGCTCGAGCTGCTCGTCGCACCGGATGACGAGCTGGCCACACCCGACGAGCCGCCGTCGCCCGGACTGCCCGAGGTGGAGCTCGTACTGCTGCTGCCCGTGCCTGCGTCGTCCGAGGACGAACACGCAGCCACCGCCGCCACACCGGCTCCGAGCACCACCATCAGGACGCGAAAACGATCGATCATGAGCTTCTCCCCCCGATCTTCACGGCTAGCACGAAAGCGTGACTTAGAATGCCGCGATCGTGAAGAAGCCGAAATCGATCGAGGACTACCTCGAGAGCGTCCCCGAGGATCGAGCCGCGGCGCTCGAGAAGCTTCGCGCGCAGATCCACAAGGCGGTGAGCGGCCTCGAGGAGTGCATCAGCTACAACATGCCCGCCTTTCGCCTCGAGGGGCGCGTCATCGCGGGCTTTCTCGCCACGCGGAAGGGCTGCTCGTATTACCCCTTCAGCGGCCAGACGCTCGCCACGCTGAAGAAGGACGTGGCGAAGTACGAAGGCACGTCGGGCGCGCTCCACTTCGATCCCGAGCGCGGGCTCCCCGCCACGCTCGTGAAGAAGCTCCTGAAGACGCGGATCGCCGAAGAGCGCTGACGCGGAGGTCAGAGGTGCTTCGGCTTGCCGGTGGGCTTGCCCGTCGGCTTCCCGGTCGGCTTGCCATGCGGCCGGGGCGCGGGGGCGGGGGCGGGGGCGGGCGCGTCGCCGAACGCGAGCTGCAGCGACGAGTCGCCCGGGTTCCAGCTCCCCTTCGCCGCGCGACCATCGACGCTGGTCGCGTTGATCGCGAGCGCGCCGCCCGCTTCTTCCGGCGTCAGCTCGACGGAGACGTTCGGCGCGGGGACCTCCATCTCCACCACGCGTCCGCCCACGCTCACGGCCCTCACCGGCGCGTTCGCGGACATCTCGATCTGCGCCGGCATCGGCTCCGGATCGCCGAGCGAGGGCGGCGGCGTGATCGTCTTGGCCGGAATCTGTGGAGTGGTCGCGGCGGCCGCGAGCGCGCTGGCGGAGGCGGAGGCCGAGGCCGAGGCGGCCGCGATCTCCTTGGAGCTCGGCCCGCCCGACATGGCGAGGATGACGACGAGCGCGAGGAAGAGGCCGGTGCTCGCCGCCGCCACGCCGATCACGACCCCGGGCTTTCGCGCGAAGAGGTCCTTCGCCTTGGCCGTGAGCTGCGCGACCGGGCTCGGATTCAGCGGGAGCATCGGCTGCGGGGTCTCCGTGCCGGCGGGCGTCGTCGACCCGGTGTTGAAGCGATCGAAGCTCGGCGGACGAGCCTGCTGCGATGCGACGAGCATCTGATCGTCGTACGAGGGGCGGCGCTCGCTCGCAGGCGCGAGCCCGGGCGCGCTCTCCATCATGCGCGTGATCGTCGGCATGTCGGGCAGTGATGGCAGGGGGACGGTCGCGCCGCCGTCCGGGCTGCTCGGGGTCAGGGCGCTGCGTCGATCGCGCGCCTCCGCGATCGCCTTCTTGCGATCTTCGAGCGTCGTGGCGACGAGGCGCTGGACATACTCGGCCACCTCCTCGACCTCCGCGAGGAGGTCGTGGCGCCGCGCTGCGTCCTCGAGGCTCCGCGCGAGCTGCTTGGCGGTGGGGGTGCGCGTCTCGACGTCGAACGCGAGCGCCTGCGCGATGATCTCGTCGATCTCGGGCGGCACCTGCGGCGCGGCGGTGCGGACGCGCGGCGGCGGGCCCTTCACGACCTCGAGCAGCGTTCGCTCGTTCGACGGATAGAGCTTCCGTCCGGCGAAGATCTCCCACGCGATGACGCCGCCCGCCCACACGTCGCAGCGACGATCGAGCGTGCCGCCGCGCGCCTGCTCGGGCGAGGCGTAGCTGACCTTGCCCTTCATCGTGCCGGCGACCGTGACCGACGCGCGCGAGGCCGCCTTCGCGATGCCGAAGTCGGTGAGGCGCGCGATGCCGTCGGTGCCGACGAGGATGTTCTGCGGGGAGAAGTCGCGATGAACGAGCTTGAGCGGCTTGCCCTCTTCGTCCCGGTGCTCGTGCGCGGCGTGAAGGCCGGCGAGCGCGTCGATGAGGATGCGGAGGCCGATGCGCGGAGGGACGTTCTCGTTCTGATTGCGGGCGAGCTTGAACAGGCCGCCGAGCGAGTCGCCCGGCACGTAGTCCATGACGAGGAAGACGGCGCCGAGGTCGTGCTCGCCGACGTCGAGGACGGGGACCACGTTCTGGTGGCGGAGATGCGCGACGAGCTTCGCCTCCTCGACGAGGTGCTCCGCGAACTCGGGGTCGTCGCGCAGGTGCTCCGCCGTGAGCTTCAGCGCCACGTAGCGGTCGAAGCCGCCATGTCCCTCGGCGCGCGCGAGGTACACCGTCGCCATACCGCCTCGTGCGATCTGGATGACGATGTCGTAACGCCCGATCTTCTCGGGCATCTTCGTGGCGAACCCCACGAGGAGGAATGGTACATGAAGACGTGGCCCAGCATGAATCTTCGAAATCCAAGGCGAAATCTGGCCCGGGCGCGGCCCCGGCCTCCGGCGTCCGCGTCGCGGATGCGGAGTTCGTCGCAGGCGCGGCCGACGTAGGACAGATCCCGGCCTCGTCGATGTTCGAGGAGGCGCCCGAGATCGCCTTCGCAGGACGCTCGAACGTCGGCAAATCCAGCCTCATGAACATGCTGCTCCAGCGAAAGGGCCTCGCCCGGACCAGCAACACCCCCGGTCGCACCCGGCAGGTGAACTTCTTCGATATCCGGCTCGTCCGGAAGGAGCCGCGCGAGCAGGCCTATCCGCCGCGGATCGTCTTCGTCGACCTGCCCGGATACGGCTATGCGAAGGTCTCCAAGACCGAGCACAAGGGCTGGAAGGACCTCATCGAAGGCTATTTCGAAGGGCGCACGACGTTGAAGGCGCTCTACATCCTGGTCGACATCCGCCGGGGTCCCGAGCCCGACGACGAGGAGCTCATCGAGTACGCGCAGACCACGCTCACCGAGCGAAACCGGGGCCTGCGCGTCGCGGTCATCGCGACGAAGATCGACAAGCTCCCGAAGAATCAGCAGAAGCCGGCCATCGCGAAGCTCCTGCCAAAGGGCATCGGCGCCCCGGTCCCGGTCATCGCGAGCAGCGCGGAGACGGGGGACGGCCGGGACGCGCTCTGGAAGAGCATGATCTCCGCCTGTCGTGTAACCTCCATGGAATGAAGGGCGCTCCCGCGTTCATCGTCCTGGCCACCGCGCTCGTCGCTTGCAAGAGCGGCGGAGAGACGACGACGGCGAAGACCGCGGAGGACGCGCACAGCCTCGCCGGCGCGAGCGAAGCGTGGTGCCCCGACGGCTTCGAGTCGGGCGCGAACGACAGCTGCTTCGCCATCCCCGAGAAGTCGACGAAGGACACCCCGATCCTCGCGTACCTGCACGGCATGTATCAGGGCCACGGCTCGCCCGAGGAGTGGTCGACGGTCCGGGCCGCGGTGCAGAAGGGCTACGCGGTCGTGCTCCTTCGCGGCAAGCGCGGGCTCTGCCCCTGGAAGGCGGAGTTCAAGGACTACTACTGCTGGCCGCAAGATCCCGAGGACACGGACGCGATGAAGGGCGTCATCGCGGATTGGGACAAGGCGCTCTGGCAGGTCGACGCGCTGATGGATCAGGGCTCGCACAAGCGCTACTTCCTCGCGTTCTCGAACGGCGGCTTCTTCGCCTCCTACGTCGCGACGCACGCGATGTTCCCTGCCCAGGCGTGGGCCATCGTCGACGGCGGCAGCATCGCGCCGACCCCGGCCGCCCCCACGAGCCCCGCGCCGGCGAAGGGCAAGGCGTCGCCGTCGCCGTCGCCGTCGCCGCCGAGCACCTCGCCGATCCTGCTCGTCGAGGCGAAGGACGACGCGGAGCAAGCGCCGAAGACGAAGGAGCTCCACGAGGCGCTCACCAAGTCGTCCTGGCCGCACGCGTACTGCCCGCAGCCCGGCGGCAAGACGTTGACCGCGGCGGACGTCGACCAGGCGCTCTCCTTCTTCAAGCGCGATCAGGCAGGCGCGCTGAAGCCGCAGGGCACGAGCTACTCGTGCGAGGAGCAGGCCGAGCCGCGTCCGAAATCGAAGAAGTAGAGGTTGGCAGGGCTCCGATGGCGCCGTGGGGCCGGGCGGCGAGGCAGAGCGTCGTCGCCGTTGCGATGGCGACGTTCATCGCGCTCGCGGGCTGCAAGCGCCCCCCGCTCAGCCGCGAGGGGAGGCCGATCTACGCCGTCGGTCGGCCGGCCGAAAAGACGGCGCTCGAGGCGAACGGCTACGCGACATGCGCGCTCCGGAAGGACGGCAAGTACTGCTGGGGCACCGACCTCCAGTACCCGACGCCGACGCGGTTCCCGCGTCACACGGGCCCCATCGCGCTCGGCAGCACGCACTACTGCGTGCTGAACGCGGACGGCAGCGTCGCGTGCATCGGTCGCAACGCGTCTGGCGAGATCGGCGACGGCACGCGCGAGCTGCGCTCCTCGCTCACGCCGGTGCTCCATCTCTCGGAGGTGACCCAGATCGCCGCGGGCTCGTTCAAGTCGTGCGCCATTGCGTCGTCCGGCGAGCGTCGCGACCAGGTCTTCTGCTGGGGCGCGGAGGAAGGTCAATTCGGCCTGTCGAGCGCGAGCCCCACCCGGCGGCGCATCGGCACGATCGAGGACGCGCGGGAGCTGGCGATCGGCGAGGGCCTCTCGTGCGTGCGTCGCGGCAACGGCACGGTGTGGTGCTGGGGGACCGACACCCAGGGCGAGCTCGGTCGTGGCGACGAGGGCATGCCGTGGACGAACCAGCAACGACCGCCGGCGAGCGAGCCGGTGCGCGTGCTCCACGTCGACGACGCGGTGGGCATCGGCGCGGGCGCCTTCTTCGGCTGCGTGCTCACGTCGCGCGGGACGGTGGGCTGCTGGGGCAAGAACCGCTACGGCGCGCTCGGCGACGGCACGACGCGCTCGCGCTCGTACGCGAGCGACGTCCACGGCCTCTCCGACGTGGCCCAGATCGCGGTGGGCTCGTTCGGCCACGCCTGCGCGCGCGAGCGAGACGGCTCCGTCTGGTGCTGGGGCTACGACATCGGCCGCGTCCTCGAGGGCGGCGAGCGCCTCACCCCGCAGCGCGTCGAGGGCCTCACCGACGCGGTCGACCTCGCCGCCGGCCACACCCATGTCTGCGCGCGACGCAAGAACGGCGCGGTCGTCTGCTGGGGACACAACGACCAGTTGCAGCTCGCTCGGTCCCTCCGCGTGACCTCCGCCCGACCCGTCGAGGTCCTCGGCCCCGAGTGAGCCGGCGGAATGGGTTGATCGCGCTGCCCCCGTGCGCTATCAACCTCGTGTCTACCGGGCGCATAACTCAGCGGTAGAGTGCGACCTTCACACGGTTGAAGTCGGGGGTTCAAGTCCCTCTGCGCCCACCAAATCTCGGCTCTTTCTTGAAGATTTCATTGGTCCCGGGACCATTGCGGGACCAATGAACTTCGACCCTCCCGGACCGAGGAGTCTGAGCGGCAGCGGCGGGAAGAGCGCGTCGAGCGGCAGCCCTGACAGCTTCCGCGTGTAGAGCCGGTTCGTCGCCTCGTCCTCGTGCCCGCACTGCTCGCGGATGTCTGCCGGATTGTCTCCGCGCTTGTGCCGCCACGTGATCCCCGTGGCCCTCAGATCGTGAAAGCGGATGGGGAGGCTCGCAGCGAGGTCGGTCTCGTCGAAGAGACTCGGCCTCTCCTCGATGCCGGCCCACTCGAGCGCGCGTCGGAGATTCTTCCGAAGCGTCTCGCAGAGGCCCGTCTCGCCATCGGGCGGCGGCAGCCAGTTGCGAGGCCGCGGGTGCCAACGGTTACCGACCGGCGCGTCGTCAGGCGGCGGCGGGAAGAAGTAGTCGCCCGGCTCCGCCTTCATCGCGAGGAGGAGAGGCAGGAGGTTCGGCTCGATCTCCGTGCTCCGCGATTTTCCGCTCTTCGTTTCCTTCGCGACGACACGGACGACGTCGCGACGCGCCTTCAGCGACGCAGCCTGGCTCGCCTCCTTGCTCGCCTTCGCGTCGTACGCACGCAGCACGTTGAAGAGTCGGAGCGCGACGTCGGCGTCGGCCTTCATCATGGTGCGAACTTCGCCGCCGCGCGTCTCGGTGTAGAGTGCCATGGCGTACGAGCGCGCGTCGACGAGCGGAGTGTCGGGGCACGAGATGAGCGCGAGGAACTCGTGCGGAAGTAGCTGCTGCTTGATCGCCCTTCGCTTGCTCTTCGGCGGCCAGCGGACGTCCTTGAACGGATCGACGTCGAGGATCGAGACGTTCGGATCATAAGAACCGGCCATGTCTTGGAAGAACTTGCACACGACGCCCATCACGTTCCGCGAGCGCGCTTCGCCGAACTTCAGCGCGGGGTCCTTCGCCATCTCGGCGAGCGTTTTCGATACGCGCTTGGCGTGCGTCTTCGTCACTGCCTCCGGCGGCATCTCGCCGAGCGAGCGACCTTCGTCATCGATCACCATCGGAGAGAGGTGAATACGCCACGCGGCTTCGTCTTCTCCGGCCAGGCGCGCACCGCCCTCCTTACGCCGGACGGGGTTCCATACTTTCGAGAACATTTCGTTAAGCGTCGCGACGCGAGCCTTGGGGACGAAGCACCCCGGCCCTTTCTTCTCGAGCATCGCGCGGAACCGCAACGCGTATGCGTCCGCTTCCGGCTTCTGGTCCTCGCGGAAGCGTTCCTCAGGAGGGAGGTCGGCTTGGAGCGGACGCCATGTCCGGTCTAGGCCGACGCCAACGCGGATCTGGAACTGGCCGTTCTTCCATGTCGCTCCGCCTGTCCGCTTCCGCGCCATGTCACTTGCTCCTTCGGAACCCCGCGGCCGCGATGGATCGCTCCACCTGCGCGTCCAACGAGTCGTCCAAGGGTAGCTCGGGCGCGTCCGTCCCGGGAGGCTGATTGGCACAGCGCCGAATGTCCTCCGCGGTGGCCCACGCCTCGTAGTCGGCGGCGCGGATAGTCCAGTCTCGACCGATCTTCTGCGCACCCGGCATCGTCTTGATCACGCGGAGCATCCATTCGCGGGTCTTGCCAGGGATGTGTGGACCTCGCTTGTGCGTCGTGTATTCACCGTGCTCTTTCACCCGGTTTGCGAAATTCTCAAGGACGCCGTCGTTGAGTTCATCGCGGACGAGCAGCAGACTGCGTTGAGCGAAGTCGTGGCGGCTTTCAAAGCCCGCTTCTCCGCCCAGGGAGGTCCGACACTCAATACACTCCGAACCCGCTGGACACCTCAGGAGGCAGCCGCGGCCCTCACCGAATTCGCGCAGATCCTGACAGCGCTCGGTCCGTCGCTCGGGACGACTGAGGCAGCAAACGAACTCCTTGGGATCGTGGCCGCCGCGAACCGTCCGGCGATTCCAGACGACTTCGCGACGCTCGACGAGTTTCTGACAGCAGTGCTCCAGAAGTGGCCAACCGTCGAGTGGGCGTATTGGAGGGCTCGGCGCGAACGCTGGAAGGCGGCGGCTGATCTGAAGGTGTCCGTCGCTACGCAGGGGCACCTCTTAAACGAGATCCGACTCCTGTATGAGCACGTGCGCTCGATCTGCTCGAACAACGACGTGCTCGGAGCGATCATTGAGGAATTCGTTCGAGCCAAGATCGCGTCGCTCGTCTTCCCTTTGCACGTGAGCAACGGAAGCATTCACGGACTTCCGAACGCCGAGCAGCTCGACGGAATCATCTGGGAGCGCCAGCGAGGGCTACCTGCAATCGAGGTCGGGAACACGGCCATCGTCGCGCCGCACGCGGTTCGGGCAATCGTCGAGGTCAAGGCATCGTGCGACAGCGAGCTGGCTTCGTTCGGACAACGGATCGTGAGTCTCATCGCCCAGGGATCCGCGATGCAGGATCTTCTCGGCACGAATACGTATCCGCGCGCTTTTGGCCTCATTGTTTGGAGCGACAAGCCGCTGGCGGAAGTCCAGGCCATCACGCGGGGCGCAGCCGTCTCTCTGTTTCACCGCGACGACCAGAAAAAACTCCAGCCGAATCCAGACGCGATGTTTCGTTTCGACTACTTCCTCACACGGGAAGTTCTTTACATGCCATCGCCCATAGCGGCGCGCGCATAGTTCGGCGTGAGCTCGTCCTCTTGACCATCACCTCTTGGCACGGCCGTGTACGAGACGAAGGCGCTTCGGCGTGGATGTCGGCAGCGCGGCAATCTGGGCGGCCAGACTGATCACGAGGTCGGTTCGTCGCGCCTCGGTACGGCGGTCCCGAAGTTCTGCCATTCGACCTTCGCCAGAAGCTCGTGCTGACCTACTCGTCGCCCGCCGACGCAACAGAGCGCGCAACCGAACGCCGGTTGCTGCAGTCGAAGCTGACGTCCGCCCTTACGACGATCCTGAAGACGAGGCCGACTCAGCCGGCCGAGGTGGAGCTGACAATGGAGTACTACGCTGAGACGACCACCTCGTCGCGGCATCACTACTTCTTGGAAGTGTTCGTCAGGAACGTCAGCAAGCGGAGGTTCACCGACTGGGAGATTCAGATCGAGTTGCCCACGGTCCTCATGGATGGAACAAACTACGGCATCAAGGACGACAAGCGCTCCAACGCCGAGCGATCCATCTTCTTGGTGGACGGGCGGAGGCTCGAGCCGCTTCGACCGGACGAGACGCGCAAAGTCCGCCTTGGCTACATCATCGACGACGGAATCTACGCACGGCGAGATGAACTATTCGCGAAGCTCGCGAGAGCCCACGTCATGATCGACGGGAAGATCAGCGCGGAAATCGAACGCCCGATCTCGGGCCTCCAGAACTTCTAGACGCAGTCGACATCGTATCGGCCCAGCTGACGACGCTGCGAACCGCGCGCAAGGCATTTCAGGGTAACTAAGCCCAGCGGACCGGCAGCGGGCTCATTCGAACGTCCAATCCATGACGACGTGCGCGACCCGAAACGTGATGTTTCGTTGCTGAAGAAAGCGCGCCGCACCCGTCATGAAGTCGTAGGCCACGGAGGGCGAGATGGTCCCCTGCATGCATCCTTGCCAAAGCTCCGCGCAACGATTCACGGTGGCGTGAACCTCACGCGCTGACGCGGTGGCGAGATCTACGTAGTGCATCATCGCGCCGCCGGGCGTTCGGGCTGCCCTCTCGGCGCGCCCAATGGCGACGATGTTCTCGAGTACGAGGAGCACTGGCCTCGAAGTTACGTCGTCCTCAGGCGCGGGTTGTCCCGCCGCGGTAGCCAGGCGAACCCTCTCCAACTGGCCGCACATCGCGTTCGCGTGGAAGACGCAACAAAGGTCCGACGTCGCCCGGGCCACGCCTTCCAGTGCGTCGACGATGACGTCGCGCGGTGCGTCCGAGCCGGGACGCAAGACGCCGGCAAGAGACTCAAACGGCTCGATCGCGGCCCTCAGCGTTGGCGGTACCGCGCGCCATGCAATCTCAGCCGCCTCGGCGTACGCCTTTCGACCGAACGCTTCTAGCGTCTGCCGTAGTGCCTCGGCGCCGGGGGTAGGCAACGGTGTTGTCATCGACCCGGGTCTCTAGAACCACCGAATGTCGAGGTCGTCAGCCAGATGACGGAGGACGTCGTGCGGCCCGTGGATCTGAACCGCAAAGTTCCCATGATGTTGCTTCTGCACGTGCACACGGACCTCCTTCGTCGGCGTCCCGTGCATCGGCGGAGCCGTTCCGGACGCTGGCGGCGCGAACGCTTGGAGCTGCTCGGCCTCGCCCTGCTCGACGTTGTCGATCGCGATCCACGCCGCGCCGTCCGGGAGTGGCGGCTTCACGTTCGGCTGTTCGTTGTCCCCGTCGTGGGCCGTGGTGAGGCTACACGTCGGAGCGGAGTATCGGCACTCGTGACCTTCCGACAGCGCGACCGCCGCGACTGCGCCGGCGAAAGAGCGGCCGTCGGTCGAGAGCGCATCGAGGGTCGCGTGCGCGAATTCGCGCCCGCGCTCCCCCGCGATCACCTCCCGGCCGGGGACCTCGAACGGGATCGCGCGCGTTCGGCAGTAGGTGCGGAGCACTTTCAACACGAGGTGCCCGAAGCTCGTGACGATTACGCGCTCCAGCCGTCCGCCGTAGGTGCCCTTCGGCGCGCGCCGCTGGACGCATCCCGCGGACTCGAGAGCCTCCCCGCACCCAACGTCGTCGAGGAGGACTCCGCGCATAACGTCCTCGCTCCCGTACCTCTTTTGCTTATAGACGTAGCCGTAGGTCCGGGAGAGGCCGTAGAGGGCGAGCACGTCCGCCGGCTCGATCTCGTCGAGCCGGCGCTGGACGCGGGCGTGCTCGGCCACCGTCATGCGAACGTCGACGATCGCTGCCGCCGCGTGGGCGAGCATCTTCCGACGCTCCTCAATCGGCTCCCGGGCGGCCGCGCTCTCGTAGTTCATCAACACGAACCTTGCTTCGATGTCGTTCTCGCGCTCGCTCACCTTCGCGGCGGCTTCCACCTCTCCAAGTCGCTCGTCGATCTCAACGAGGCGCGCGGCGAGAACCCGTTCGGTGTCGAAGAACCAGGTCTCGAGGAGTTCCTTCCAAGCTTCCTCGAAGGCCTTGTCGTTCCGGTTCGGATGCTCGCGAAGAACTTCTTCGCGCGCGCCAGGCCAGCCGACTCCGCGGCGGCGAGGGCAAGAGAGCCAACCACGACCATGAGGTGGGGTTCCATGCGGCGATCGTGCAGGCGTCCGCGCGAAGCGGCAAGTCCCGAACCGGCAAGCGTCCAGCTCGCGCTCCGGTGGGCGCTCGTCGCCGCCCGCATCTCCGTCGGTCGGACCCGTTCGGTCCGCACGGCAAGGCACTTCCGTCCGCACCGAGCACCACCTGCACGGCCGTCTCTTGGGCTTCGCAACCTGCCGTCGCGTCCCCGCGCGCGCCCCGAGGCGCACCCCTCGCGCGCCCAGGCGGGGCGGTCGTGCTACGCGTGAAGACAATGCCCGTGGTGGATATCGGCTTGAACGAGGTCCTGTTGAAGGTCGTCTACCACGGCCCCGGGCTCTCCGGCCGGACGACGAACCTCCACTACGTGTGGGTGCGTACGCATCCAGAGGAAGACCAGACGAAGTTCTTCGTCGCGGTCCGGAGGGCAGCTGGCGTTGTGACGTTCGACTTCGTCCCTTCCTCGCTCGCGCCGTTGCACCGGAGGCAGGTGCGGGTCTCGCTTGCCGCCTCGACGTCGTCTATCGACGACGGCTCGCGCCACCGCGTGCTCTCGGGTGCCGACGGTGTCGTCTTCGTCGCAGACGCTCAGCAGGAACGCTCCGAGGCCAACGAGGGGTCGATGCAGGCGCTCGCACGTTCCCTAGCGGCATACGGCCAGAAGCTCGAAGAGACCCCGCTCGTCCTCCAGTACAACAAGTGTGATCTGCCCAACCGGATGGCGCTGGCCGACCTGCAGCGACTCCTGAATCCACGGTGCGTGCCTCACTTCGAGGCGACGGCACGAACGGGGCACGGCGTGTTCGACAGCCTGAAATCGGTCGTCGGCCAGATCTTAGCGCGCGAGAGGGCGCGCGGAGGCGCGCCCTACCGCTGAGTGCGTACCATGGTGCCGAAGCGGCGAAGGCACCCGCCCGTCTACGCGCGAGCAGATCCCAGCGCCGCTGCCCGTTCGGGCTTCGCGCGCGGTGCAGCCGGCTGCGCCTCGCGTGCTATTTTCGAGGGACGATGCGAATGCGAGCGGGGGTCTACGTGCGAGCCGACGACGCGATCGTTTGCGAGCGACGCTTGGATGCTTGCTCCGACATACGGATAGGCCGCGACGGCGACGGTGCGGAGCTCTCCTGTGCGGCGTGGGAGGGAGGGCCGCACCTGCTATTTTCCGGCGATGGGATGCTGCATCTCGCGCCCGGGATGCGCGTCAACATGTGTGGCATCGATGGTGACGCGCGAATCGTCGGCACGTACGAGGAGCTGATTGAGGGGATGACGATGCCGCTCCCGATCCTCGGACGGCGCATGAACATTCGCGTGCGCGAAGGCATAAGCGTGTTCGCGCAGCTCGTTGAGGATTGAACCGCGCGAGTGGGGTGTCCGCGTCGATCGTGGTCGCCGGCACACGCGAGACGGCGCCGCCCGCGGTGACAGCCGACGCCGGCGCTCCTTAGACTTCGTCCGGCTGCGTCAGCGCGGCGGCCGACGTCCGACGATGGCGAGCATGGGCCGACTTCGACCCGGTGGCCTTGCTCTTCTTCAACGTCCGCATCGAGTCAGTACGGGAGCGAGGCTCCGTCGGCCTGCCGGACCCATTCGTCACCTGAGAACCAGCGGACGTCCGCAGCGCCGTTCTCCACCAGGACCGAATGCAGCCACACGAGCGGATGTCGACCGTCTGGCTCCGAAAGAACCCAAACGTGGCGCGGAGCGGGGTCGCGATACATCGGGAGGCGTTCGGTGGGTCGCGGCGCCTGCACCGATTCGATCGTGTATCGACGGGAACTCGCATACCGCTCCGAGTGGGTATGCTCGAACTCAGCGCGCTGAGCATTCCCCGTTACGGGCGACGTGCAGGCACCGTTCGTCTGCGCCGCCTCGAACCACGTGAGAACGCGGCGCGCGACGCTGATCGCTCCGCCGTCGTCGGCGAGAGCGAACCGAACGCGATTGCGAAGCACGACGGGGTGCCCTTCAAGCGGATGGTCACATAAATCCGCTTGACCGAGTTCTGCGAGCCGCCGACGGATCGTCAGATCGGTCCCGCCGTATCGGTAGACCTCGATACAGGACACCCACATCGCCCGGATCGCATCGTCGACATCCCGATCCGTCTCCGGCTGACGGTGGAAGTAGCACCCGTCGTCGTCGAGCGTCACGAGCGAGGGCGCTTCGTGCCGCGGAGCGCCGCACGAGATGCAGTGGCCGTTCAGCACGTAGAACGGGCCGGGAGCGTTCTTTGGGTTGCGCTCGTCGTCCGCCACCGGGGAAGGATAGCCAGTTTCAGCGTGGTACCCTCCCGTGATGGTCGGCCCGTTCATGCGCGGTACCGCGCTCGGGATTGGGGTTGCCGTCGGCATCGGCGTGCTCGCACACGTCCGAGCGCTTTCGTCCGACTGGCCGAGCGACGGTGGACCTACCGATAGGGCGCGCCACTTGGGCGAGGCGATCTCCGAGGGCATGAACTACGCGTTCTTCTCGGCCATCGTCCTCGTACCCGCGTGCGTAGGTTGGTCTCTCTGGCGTGCGCGCCGGCGCGCCGCCTGAACTCATGATGGTTCCAGCTTTCGGCGTTACCTTGCAGTGATGTGGATCGCCGAGCAACCGGTCATCTTCGTGCAGCCGAACGGTTCGCGTCGCGAGGGACGCATTGCGTTCGGCACACCCTACCGCGCTCCCGAAGGCGAGTGCCGATGTCCTGTCGCGCTCGACGGCTTGGACTCGCGCGGGCCGGACATCGCTGGCGACAGCACGCTCCAGGCGCTCCTCCTCGCCGTCCGTTTTGCAGCCGCAAGACTGAGCAGCTTCCGCGAACAGGGTGGCCGGCTCTTTTACCCGACGACGTCCGGCGGTGATCAGGGCGATGACCCCGGCGAGGAGATGGACCTGGGGCCGCTCTTCGGGACCCTCATGAGCTAGGAGCGCGGCGCGAAGACGCTTCTCGTTCCCAGATATACAGTGGACCGATGGGTTGGAACGTCGACGGCATCGTGGATGAAGCGTTTCGGGCATTGGTCTACAACGCGCCGTCCGAGACTCTGCTCGCCCAGTTCGAGCGCAAGGTGGCAGAGGGCCACGTCGTCGAATCCATCTACGTACGTCGGCGGTTCGAGACCGAGTACCGGAAGCTCTTCGGCGCTGACGAGTTCACGAGTGCGCGGGCGGTTGTTGCGGCCGAAGCTGTGCCGGTCGCGTATTTCCTGATCTGGCAGCACGGCCGCAAGTCGCCCGAAGGCGCCGACTGGAAGGCTCTTGCGCGGATCGATCTTGAAGCGCTCTCCGTGACAGAGGTCATCACCAGCTTCACCGGCGAATGGGATGGCGCATGGATCTCCCAACTGCAGGCAGTGAGTGCCGATGCAACGTCGCTGTTCTGCACCGTTGGACGACCCAAGGCTCGCTCCGGTGGGAACGTGTTAACGCGCCCGCTGGATGATCGCCGAAGGGCGATCGCGTAGCCGCCTCAGCGAGGGCCATCATGACCGCGCCCACGCCGGGAGCCGCGTCGCGATGGGCAACGAGGCGACACCGCACCCGACAGGGGATCGCCCCCCGCCCATCGTGCGCCGGCGGGATGGGCATCGCCCGGCAGCCCGAGTAGGGCGTCGCCCCGAAGGAGAGCACAGGCCCAGAAATAGGTGACGGAGAGGGCGTCTTCTTTGGACGGAACCGCCCTCTCCGCCGTGCTTCGCGCCCCGTAGAAAAGACGCGCAGCCAAGAAAGGTTCGTCGTGAGCTCGCTCGGAATCAAGTCCTGGCGTGCGTCGATGCCGTCGTGCGCCGCGGCGCGGCCGGGATCGTGTCCTTGCTGCCGGGCGCCCGCGCAGCCGATCGGCGGGCGAATGGCGATCGTCGGGCACGGGCTCGTCGAGCGGCAGGTTCGGGGCCCGATGTCGCCGTCGGGCGTGGCCGAGCAGGGCGTCGTTGTCATGCGCCGCTTCCGATGCCGTGCGTGCCGCGCCGTCCTCGTTGTCGGGCCCCGCGGGCTTCTCCGTCGTCGGTGGTACAGCGCCGGCGCGATCGCCATCGCCCTCGCGATGTACGCGTCCGGCGAGACCAGCGCCGCCGCGCGGGGCCGGACGAGCCCGGCGCGCGTGCTGGGCTCGTCCGCCATCGATCGGTGGATATCGCTGCCTCGTTGGATCGAGGCAGTGAGGCGCGGCGAGCTCTTCGGGGTCAGTGGCCTGGAGGCCGCTCCGCGCCGTCGAGTCGCCGAGCTCGTCGTCCTCGCGCTCGCCGCCCGCGGCGGACGCCGATTGGGAGGTGATCTCGCCGAGAGCGCGTTCGCCGGAGCGCAGATCGCGGCTTGATTGGCCTCGCGGAGGCGCCGCTCGACACGCGCGCCGTCGAAGGACCGCGCCGCCGGCCGGCGCGAGCGTTCCAGATCCACCGAGGAGGATCGGGCACGCCGTCCCTTCGCGCCGGCACGACTGCTTCACGGGCACCAACGAGCCCGCGAAGGAGACGAAATGGATCAACTGACTCCGAAGAATCACGGCGAGGAGGTGGCGGTCTTCCGTCACGGCCTCATCGGCGAGCTCGCGATCCGCGCGGGCGCCCTCGACCACGGCGAGCGAAGCGAGGAGCTTCGCCGGCTTAGCGCGCAGCGCGTGCGGCCGCCCGGCAGCGATACGACGCGCTGCTACTCGATCGCGACGCTCGAGCGATGGCTCTACGCTTTCAAGAAGGGCGGCCTCGAGGCGCTCGTGCCTCAGGGGCGTGGTGATCGCGGTCGCGGTCGCAACCTCGATCCCGAGCTACGCGAGCTCCTCTGCGACATCCGCCGCGAGCACCCGAGCGTCAGCGTGACGCTGGTCCTCCGGACGCTGCGCGCCGACGGGCGCATCGGCGACGAAGTGACCGAATGCACCGTCCGCCGCATGCTCGCCGAGCGCGGCCTCGCTCGCACTGTCGAGGTAGAGGCGGAGGGCGGCAAGGCGCGTCTCCGCTGGGAGGCCGAACGGCCAGGCGCGCTCTGGCACGGCGATGTCTGCCACGGCCCCACGCTCACGCTCGACGGCAAGCGCACGCCTGTCCGGGTGCATGCCCTCCTCGACGACGCCTCGCGATACGTCGTCGCCCTCCGCGTGGCGTCGGACGAGCGCGAGGAGACGATGCTCTCGCTCTTCGCTCAGGCGCTCATGGAATATGGCAAGTGCGACGCGCTCTATCTCGACAACGGCGCGACGTACCGCGGCGCAATTCTGCAATTGGCCTGCTCTCGTCTCGGGATCACGCTCATGCACGCGCGGCCCTACGATGCCCCGGCTCGCGGGAAAATGGAGCGCTTCTGGCGTCGGATGCGTGAAGAGGCCCTCTCGCACATCGGGCACGTCGCCTCGCTCGATGATGTCGAGCAGAAGCTCCGGACCTGGCTCGCTCGCTATTATCAAGTAGCCCCGCATGCCGGGCTCCTCGGACGTACGCCCGCGGCCCGCTTCGCCGAAGGCGAGAAAGTGCCCGTCACCGAGGAGCAGCTCCGCACCGCCCTCACCGTGCGCGCGCGGCGGCGCGTCCGCCGCGACAGCACCGTCTCCGTCGGCGGCGTCGTCTATGAGGTGCCGCTCGGATATCTCGCCGGCCAGATCGTCACGATCGCGACGAGTCTCTTCGATCGCCAGAGTCCGGTCATCGAGCTCGACGACAAGCAGATCGCGCTTCATCTCGTGGATCCCGTCGGCAACGCGAAACGGCCGCGCCCTCCGCGCCGTCCCGCACCGGAGCGAGCCAAAGGCCCGGTGAACTTCAACCCGGGCCGCACGCTGCAGGAGGAGGACGGCGATGACGACATCTTCTGATGTGCTCGCGGCCTTCTCGCTCCGCTCGTCTCCATTCTCGAAGGAGATCGACGACGCCGACCTCTGGCTCCCCGAGAGCAAGGCGGCGCTCGTCGCCGAAATCGAGGAAGCCCTCGGCGATCGCCAGAGCGTGATGCTTCTCGGTGAGCCCGGCGTCGGGAAGACTTGTGTACTCCGGGCGCTTCGACGGCGGCTTCCACAGGCCGGATTCCGACTGACGTATTGCCGAAACGCCACGCTCGGCCGACGCGACTTCTATCGATACCTGTGTCACACGCTTGGCCTTCACCCCACCTCGACGGCGGCGAATCTCTTCCTCGCCGTCGAGACCCACGTCCACGATCTCCGCCGCGACAAGGTCCATCCCGTCTTCTTGCTCGACGAGGCCCACCTGCTCCACCCCGACATGCTCGGGCACCTGCACATCCTCATGAACTACGAGTGGGACGCCAGAGCGCTCCTCTCCCTCGTCATGGTGGGCTTGCCAGAGCTCGAAGCCTCGCTCTCGCGCCGCGCACATCGATCGCTGCTGACCAGGCTGCACCACCGCTTCCTCCTCGAGCCGGCGACGGTCGATGACACCGCGGAGTATGTGAAGTACCGCCTCTCCGCAGCGGGCACCGACCGCGCGATCTTCCCAGACGATGCTCTCGCCGCGCTGCACGAGCTCTCCCAAGGCGCCCTCCGGGAGATCGACCGCCTCGCCACTGCAGCACTCCGCGACGCCGCTCGGCGAAAGAAGAAGCTCGTCGACCGCGACGTCATCGCCCGCGTCGCCGAGACCCTCGCCCGCTTCGACTGACCCTCGACAGCATCGCGTTGGCGCCACGACCGGCGCATCACGATGGCCATCACGCCGTGCGACCTGGAGGTGCCGGCCTGATGGCCATCAGCCTTTCGGCGGTCAACGCCATCATCCAGCCGGCGCATGTACAGCTACCTCAGCCTTCTTGCAAAGTTCAGTCGGTATGCGGCTGCGCGTGGATGCAGGCGCTGCGACGATGTCGATCGCGTGATTGCAGAAACCTTTCTTCGGCGTCTTCGCGCGTCGTCGGGAACCAAGTCACTCGCGCGGAGTGCGTTGGGGCATGCGCTGCGGCATATCGGGCAAATGGAGAAGCGCCGGTTCACGCGAGTCGCGGAGCTCCCAAGATGCCAACTCGGAGAGAGAATTGAGCTCGTTCTGAATGGATTCGAGAGCCACCTCCTCGAGGTGCGCGGTCTGCAACCACGGACCGTCGATGGAATATTGTTGCACGCTCGGCGACTGTTGACCTGGTACCGAGTGCGCTGTCCACGGCGCAAGCTCCGCGATTTCCGAGGCGTGGACGTGCTCGCGTTCGTTGGCTCTCTCTCCAGGTCGTGCGGTAGTGCCGGAAGTCGCGTCGCCGCGGTGTCGCACATGCGTGGGCTGCTCCGTTATCTGCACGGGGAGGGCATTGTGCGCCGCGACCTCGCGGGGATCGTGCCGCGGGTTCCCTCGTGGCAGCACGCAGGACTTCCGCGCCATCTCGCATGGACGGAGGTTCGCGCGGTCGTCGACGCGATCGATGCGTCGACGAGCACTGGAAAGCGCGATCGCGCTCTGCTCCTCCTTCTCGCTACGACGGGTCTGCGCAGCCAGGAGGTACGCCGACTCGAGCTCCGGGATATTGACTGGCATGCCGCGGAGCTGCATATCCGCCGGACGAAGGTTCGCCGACAGCGGGTCGTCCCCCTGGTCGCGGAAGCAGGACGCGCACTTGCCGATTATTTGTTGCACGGTCGCCCATCGTCTTCATTGCCGAGTGCGTTCCTTCAACATGTCGCGCCCGTTGGACCGCTGCGCAATAGCAGCACCGTCGCAGCGATCGTGCTCCGTCGTCTGAAGGGAGGTGGATATACGACCACTCGCGGGGGAGCCCATCTATTCCGGCACAGCTTGGCAACGCGCTTGGTTCAAGATGGACAGCCGATCAAGGAGATCGCGGACGTCCTGGGTCATCAGCATATCGACACTACGGCGATCTACATCAAGGTTGCCGTGCCTCAACTCGCGTGCGTGGCGCTCCCGTTCCCGCGCGCACGGAGCAAAGATGTTCGCAAGATGGCTATCAGCAAAAGTTGACGACTACATCGAGCTGCGAAGATCTCTCGGATACGCATTCGACGTGCAAGCGGCGACGCTTCGCGCGTTCGTCGCGTACGTAAAAAGGCGTCGTGCGGTCGGGCCCCTCACGACAACGCTGGCCGTCTCCTTCGTCATGGCCAACGCGGTCACTCCCGCCGTCCGCGCGCGCCGATATGGCGTGGTGGTCCGTCTCGCCGAGTACCTTGCCCTCTTCGACGCGCGCACACCGACGCTCGATCCGCACGCGCTGCCGCGATCGCGATTCACGCCTCCGGCGCACATAATCGACGATGCCGAGTTGGCCCGGCTCCTCGTCGCTGCGCGGTCGCTCAACTCGAGCGACGTCCTCCGAGGCGAGACGTTGTTCACAGTCCTGGGGCTCCTCGCGAGTACCGGATTGCGGTCCGGCGAAGCCCGTCGGCTCGATCGTTCGGACGTGGACCTCGCCAGCGGACTGCTCCAGATCCGGAAGACGAAGTTTCGAAAGGATCGCCTCGTCCCGGTTCACCCCACAACGCGCGCCCGACTCCGAGCCTACGCATTGATGCGGGATCGGGCCGTGCCGCGAGCGCCGAGCGCAGCCTTCTTCGTCACCGGGTGTGGGTATCGTCTCTCGTCGAGCACGTTCGGGACGGCGTTTCGCCAGGCTCGCTCCGACGCCGGACTCCTCGACGATCATCCTCGAATGCTGCGACCACACGATCTCAGGCATCGCTTCGCGACCACGCGGATCGTCCAGTGGTATCGAGAGAAGGTTGATGTTCAAGCGCGCCTGCCTGTCCTGGCCGCTTATCTTGGTCACGCCCGCTACAGCGATACGGCGTACTACGTCACGGGAACCGCGGAGCTCCTCGGCATCGCAGCGACCCGGGTCTTCGGCGGTCGGGGTGGCGTCCGATGAGCCGACAATCAACGCTCGCGACCCTTCTCGAAGGGGTCGTCCCGACTCTTGCTGAATTTCGAGAGCGGCGGCGACGTGATGGCTACGCGGCCGCACGCTTCGTGTCAACGGTCGACTGCGAAGTTGCCGGCTCAAGTTGCTTGAGGCGATCAACGAGAAGTCGCATATCGCGATATCCCTTCAGCCGGCGGAAGCCGCGGGCTGCTTCCAGGACGCCAACGAGTACCCAGCGGAGGATCATCGTCCCGTCGTTCCAGCGCTTCACGCGGCGCGCGACCGCGCGAATACGACCGTTCATGTTCTCGACAGGGTTCGTCGTCGAGAGAGAGCGAGTGAGGAATGCAGACACGCCGAGGCCCATCACGGTCAGCGTCTCATCGAGTCCTTCGCGGAGAGAGGACGCCGCGCTGGGGTGCTTCTTCTGAAGGCTGCGAGCGAGATTGTTCAGGAGGCGCTTGGCAGTGTCGACCTTCGAACACTTGTATGCTTCACGCATCGCCGCGCGAACGTCGGCGTGGCGCTCCTCGGGAAGGTGGCCGATGACGTTACGGACTTTGTGAACCTGACATCGCTGCACGAGAGCGCGCTTCCCGAAGACGCTGCGAACGGCGGACCGAAGTCCCTTGCTGCCATCGATGACGAGAGGCCAAGAACGTGCTTCGATCCGGTCGCGTCGACGCCGAGCGCGCACAGGACGATGTGCTCCCCGAAGTGAATGCCGTCGATGTAGATCGTCCAGATGTCGAGCGCGCCGAGCGGCCGCGACATCCACTCTTCGAGCTTCTCGGTCGTGAGCGCCACGAAGCGACGACTCACGGCGCTCTTGCTCGTGCCGCGCGTCTTGATTCCGGGCCGCTCCTCCAACGAGCGCTCGTACTTCCTGGTCGCAACGCCGATGGCCATTTGCTCGAGAGCGCGCAGATCAAGCGGGTCCTCGCTCGCAAGCTTGTTCCAGGTGTCGAGCGGGATCTCGTGGCCGTCACGACCGGCGACGCGCGGCCGGCGAAGACCGACGCGACGTCCCCCAAGCGCGAGCTCGCCGCGGACCGAGCCCGCTCGCGTCGCGCTGCGCGAGGCGTCATGCTTGTACCGTTCTCCGCAGAGCTTCGTCCGCTCCGCCTCGAGCATTCCGGTGATCGCTTGCAGTCCGAGTTGGTGGACCAGGGCAAGCAGATCTCCGCGGAGCAGTGTCGCGAGCGGAATCAACAACTGAGTCCACATCGACTCTTGGTTTCGAGCCGGTTCCTTGGCAGGCTTCTTCATGGCGGTTCCTTTCGGGTCAACACCCCGAGATTCCCTCGGGGCCGGGTGGAACCGCCACCCTCAACTTTCAGCAATTACCGGGACGACCCCCTTCTCGAATCCTTCTTTAGCAAAAGACTTGTCGGTCAGCGGAACGCCACGGCGGCCACGGTTGCGAGCTATAGAGATGCGCTTCGGCTGCTCGTACTGTTCGCCGCTGAGCGAGCCCGCCGACGGCCGCATGCACTCGCCGTGGCCGACCTCGATCGCGACGCCGTACTTGCCTTTCTGGAACATCTCGAGCGGAAGCGCAGAAACGGAGCGAAGACGCGCAACGCCCGACTCACAGCCATCCGCTCATTCTTCCGACATGTTGCTGCAAGTGATCCGGGTTCTCTGGGGATCGCGCAGCGCGTGTTGGCGATTCCCTCGAAGCGCACAACGACGCGACTTCCACCGCATCTTGCGCCCGCTCACTTGGCGGCCCTCCTAGCGGCGCCGGACAGGAATACACCGCAGGGACGCCGGGATCGGGCACTGCTGCTGTTTCTCGCGCGGACTGGGGCTCGTGTTTCCGAGGCCGTCGCCGTCGACGCCGCTGACCTACGGCTCCAACAGCCTTGCCAGGTCCTCCTTCATGGGAAAGGTCGAAAGGAGCGCGTCGTCCCGCTTTCCGCCGATCTCGCTCAGATCCTTCGCGGCCTTTGCCGCGAACGCGGCGTCGGCGCGACCGAACATCAACCCGTCTTTATTGGTGCTCGGGGCGAGCGCCTCACCCGGTTCGGGGCGACTCACGTTCTCCGGCGGGCTGTCGAAGACGCTGCGCTTGGCGGCGTCCGCGTGTCGCCGCACGTCCTCCGGCACACGCTGGCGATGCAGCTCCTGCGGGCGCGCGTCGACCTCGTCACGATCCAAGCCTGGCTCGGACATGCCCAGGTCGCCACGACCCACCGATACGCCGAAGCTGACGTCGAGATGATGCGGAGGACGCTTGCTCGCTCCGGTGTGACGACCGCGCGCGCTACGAGGTACCGACCCACAGATGCCGTTCTTCGGCTTCTCCAAAGCTCGCGCAATATGTGACGAACCGCCGTCCGTCTTCCCCGGTTTCGTCGCGCTCGCGACATCTCTGAGCCCGCGCACGACACATAGTCAGGCGCGCCACATAAGACCGGATCGAGCCCGAGCCGGCGAACCGCTCCAGCGAGCGCGTCGAACGAGCCGCGCATGTCGATCGGCTCCACGGCGACGAAGACGCGGACCGTCGGCGGAAGGCTCAGCACGAGCGAAGCACCAGAAGCACGCGGCGGAGTGTGTCATCGGCGAACTCATCGCCGAATTCCAAGCGCACGCCGTCGCACTCAAGGACGTACTTGGCACTGCGTGTAATGGCTGCGGGCTTCGGCACGAGCTCGACGAGCGTCTTCGGCTTCACACGCGCCGGCGATGAACGACGGCGCTTCGGCCCAGCCAAGCCCTCGCGCCCGAATGTCATCTTCCACGCCTGGAGCGATCGACCGTCGATGCCGCGCCCCTTCACCCATTCACCGGTGCTCTGACCTTTACGCCACGCCGCCGCTACGAATCGCCGCGCTTCTGCCTCGTCGACAATCTTCCGTCCCGCCATGATCGACCTCCGAGGCACGACCCTGCCGGCTCGCGTCACGGCTGTCATCCCGGTGTCGCTGATGGGTCACGCTACAACGTTCGTCGCGGTACATCATCGGCACGAGAATATTCTCACGCTCATCGCGGCGATTCTGGAAGCGCTCGACGGCAATGAGAAGCCACTACACGATGCCCGGCTATGGCCGCTCAGCAACGTGCTCTCGGAGGTGCACGAGACGATCCGCGCCAACACGGGATCCCCCCGCCTCGACGACCGGCCTTCTTCCCGAATGTTCGGATCCACGGCCTGACGTGGAGCCGTCCTCTACAACAAGCCCACGTTCGCCGCCCTCCGGCCCACCATTCGGCACGTCCTGGCACGCGCGGACTTCTGGTGCTGCCACACGGCGTTTGACTTGAGCGTCTTGCGTGCCTGCTGCGCGCGCGTCGGCGTGAAGCTGTCGCGACGCCCGGTCGTGAACACGATGCTGATCGCGTCGCGCCGTGTGGGGTTTCCGCCCCACGGACCCCGAGCGTCAGCCGTCGTCTGCGGATCCGACTCGTCCATGACCACGCGATGTCGGACGCCGAAGCGTGCGCTCATGTCGTTCTCGCGGCGGGACCGGTCAACACCCTGTTGATGTCCGGCGCACGGACACGGCGACACGGCGCGTTGCGCTTCGTTTCGGGTCAAAACGCGGCCCCTCGCGGGCGGGCAAGAGGCAACCCTCCGGCGCCTCTGCCGCGCGAATCAGCGCGCGCGGTTGGTCGCTTACCTGACCATGACGATTTCCCCGAAATGGGCTTGATGATGCGGCGAACCTCTGATGTGCTCGTAAATGGGAGGCCGTTCGGTTGAAGCTTGCTACGCAAGCGACCGACGGGAGGGACATCATGATGGAGACCAGTGTGAAGCGCTGCACCGCCGTCGTGATGGTTGCGTTTGGGTTGGGCGCCTGCGCGACGAGTCCGACCGAGCCGCCCACCACGAATACGAAGGCCCAAGTCTACATCGGCGACGATCACCTGGCGGGCGAGGACGGGAACGCGCACCCGCAGGTAGTACGAATCACGTTGACCAACGGCTACGGCGTCACCGGGTTCACAACGGGATGGCTATCCTCCAGCAACACGATCACGACTGCTGGACATGCGATCCGGAGACGAGGGACCTCCGCCTTCGGCACGGGCTACACCATCACAGCGCTCGCCGGCACTCTCGCTCAACGCGCGGCGCTGAATGCACTCACGGGCCCGGGAGCGCCGGCCCCGACGCTCATGGAGCACCCTGTTCACGCCCTGCTCCGCGACGAGGACACCGAGTGTCATGGAGCGATCCTCTTCGCACGGACACGGATGGCGATGCTCTGAAGGACGGTGACGAGGTACACATCTATGGGACGAACCCAACCAAGGCGGACACCGACGACGACCTCTTGATGGACGGTCAAGAGATATCCCTCAACCTCGATCCGAAAAACCGAGATACGGATAACGATGGCTTGATCGACGGCAAAGATCCGCAGTTCGTGATCATTGTAATCGACCGACTCGCCGACGCTTCCGTGAAGCCGAGCAAGAATCCCATGTACAACGCCCTCGATCAGGCCGAGCGGAAAGAGCTGAAGGGCGATACCAGTGGAGCGCTTGAGCGCTTGGATTTTCTCATCAAGAAGATGGATGGATGCGGTGGCGTCCCGGGTAACGACGATTGGGTCGTCGTGTGTTCCGATCAGATTTCCACGCGCGGTTGGGTGCAACTGCTCGCAACGAACATGACGCGGTGATGGCCTCCTCGCTCGCTGTGATCGGTGTAGCCGCTCTGTTAGCAGTGCTCCCTGCTGGTTGCGACGAAGGCTGCAAAGACGACCTCGGTTGTGGGCCTACGGTTTGGGTGAAATTCGACCCACCGATAACTCCCAACGGTGAGACACTCATCATCGAAGTCGCCTACGACGACCAGCACCTGCGCTGCGAGGCGCGGCCCGAGGGCGATAGTTGCGGTCCGGAATTCACTGCGAACGCGGGGGGCTATTTCCAATTGACCTCGGCGAAGCCCGCCACGCTGACCGTGCGCCTGCTCCGGGGCGACCGCCTGATCGCGGAAGAGACGCTCACACCCGCGTATCGCAAGTATCGGCAAGGTGAGCAGGACGGGTGCCCGCGTTGCGAAGGCGCCCCCATCATGACGATGCACATCCCTTCGTCGGCGGATGGCGGCAATTGAACGCTGCATCGCTCCACTCGAAGCGCGGGATCCGCGTGATCGCCCTGGCCGCCGTCGGAGGGAGCGCCTTTTGTAGTGGCGCGGTCGGTTGCGGTGACGATTCCGAGAAGTCTATTGCCGATGCATCCGTCAATGACGGCGACACAGGGGATGCAAGCGTCGTGGTAACGGCTGGCGACGCTCCCATCACGCCGGAGGTCGCCGCGCGATTCGCGGTTCTCGTGGGTACCTGCTCGCCTTCCACGAAGGCCGAGTCAGTATTGCGCCATCTCTACGACAATGAAGGTCCGCGTCATCGACGGTCGATTGCTGCATGCGCCGCTGCGAAGGCCAACGGATGCCTCGCGTTGTCCCAGTGTGGAGGCGAGACATACGTTCGCAACGGCGGCGAGTGCCCGGCGCGGTGCGACGGCGACACCGTCGAAAGGTGCGATAATGGATTTCTCGAGCGCTTCGACTGTGCGCAGCGCGGACTGAAGTGTTTAACGAATCAAGAGGGAGCGCTTCCGACATGCAGCGATCCCGACGCGAAGACATGCGTTGCGGCCCCCGGAACGACGACGTGTGGTTCGAACGGCGTCACATCCGAATGTAGCTTCGACAATGAGCGTGAAATCCGCGGCGTCCGATGCGCCGACCTCGGCATGACATGCACCGCGAAAGGGTGCCAGGGCATGGACGGAATGTGCCCGATGACGACGCCGTCTTCGTCGATAACGTTCGCCGGCACGACGTGCACGGGTACGAAGGTCGCCGGATGCGAGAACGGCGGCCGCGTAGCGTTCGACTGTGGACGTCACATCATTGGAGCGGCATGTCAAACGACCGACGACGCTGGACTCGTCGGTAGTGCTCAGTGCGGGATCGGCACGGCGTGCGTGATGAGTGAGATCGACAACACGCGTACCTGTGATGGTGACAGCGTCGTCATCTGCAACCGCGGACGGATCGATCGAGTCGACTGTCGCGCACTCGGCTTCACTGGTTGCAAAGTGTATGAGTCGAAGGCCATCTGCGTCCCTGGGGTCGAGTAGACTTCCGCGAGCAGGCCGGTTCGCAACTCCAAAATTGGTTCATCGCCTCGTCCAGCCGGCCAACCAGGCTGACCGCTTCGTCCGCACCTTTGCAAGCGCGGAAGAGGGCCATCGGGACCTTCAGAGCTTCGGCAACCTTCGCGAGCGTGGTGCACCGTGCTGGATGACCTCATCGGCTGATCGAGGGTTGGGAATCATCTCTTGCCGAGGCCCTTGAGGAGACGAAGGTGCTTCGTCGCGGTTTTCGGCAGCGCAGCGATCTGGGCGGCCAGATCCGCCACGAGGTCGGTTCGTCGTGCCTCCGTCGCGAGCCGAAGTAGCGACCACAGAGCATCGGCCCCAAGACCAGGCGAACCGCCGCCATTGGTCCCCGGATCTATATCGCTTTGGTAAGTTCTCGCCCTGCCCCGTCGTGACGCGGGCAAGCGCGCGGGGTAGGCGGCGCCGCGTTCAGCTCGCCGCGGCGGCCACGAGCTCGTGAGGAACAGCACCTCGCCGCGCGCGTCGAGCGCGGCCTCGCGGAGGTAGTGGGCGGCCACGCCGACAGCTTCGCGGTCTCGAGCAGCGTGTAGAAGATGGCGGCGACCTCGGTGCCGCGCATCGACTTCGAGCCGAAGTGATTCCGTCGGCCGACGACAGGCCCGCGGATTCCTCTCTCGGTAGCGTTGTTGTCGAGCGGATTGCGCGTCATCGACGAAGCGGGTCAGTCGATCCCATCGCATGACGTACGCGGCGGCATTCCGATCGAGGTTTCAGGCTCGCGGTTCCAGAGCCAAGTCTTCATCGTCGCGAGGATCCGTACTTCTTCGAACGTTCGCACGCCTCTCCGGTCATCGCCGGCGCGTTCATCAATCCGAGGCTCGCCAATCCACTTCATCGCGAGGTTCGCCTCAGGATGATCGGGAGCGGCCTCTTCGAACTTGCGAAACACGTGAGCCCAGCACCCAGCGAGCGCGATGGCGTCGTGCCGCGCACCCCGGCTTCATGCGTCTTGAGCGCATCGCAGACGATCACGCCGTGGTAACCGCCCACGATGTCTCGAAGGTGTCGGCTCTGTCGCCGCGGATCCGATGAACGACGGCGCGCGGTCCCGTGAGGCACCACATCTGCCATGGCTTATCGCCCTTCCCATCGAGCCGAGGCCAGCTGTCTGGTCGAGTCCGATCACGGCCTCCGCGAGCAGCCGCGCGGAAGCGCGTCGATGCCGACTCAGACGCCGTGCGAGCGCGTTCAGCTATCCCCAAAGTCTGCGACGTGAGGACCGCGCCGGGCTTCAGGATCCGCCTTGGCGCGCGAGCGGGTGGTCGATGTAGTGACGCGACTCACCCGAAGTCGAGAGAGTACCGTCCGCCTTCCGTCGCGCGCTGGCCGGGCGCAGTCCGATGCACCCTCCACACGCACAGCGGTACTTCTGCTGCTTCACCTTCACGACGCGGTAGCTGACCTCAACGACATCAATCATCTCCGACGTCTCGAATCCCTTCCAGGACGGAGCCGCCAGCTCGTGCAGACGTCCGCATCGTCGAGCAGAAGACCGCTCGACGATGGAAGCTCGGTCTGCCTGTTGCCGAACTGCCCGCTTCTCCGCTTCTTCGCGCCCGGTGTGAGGTCCTCGATCTGCTTGGCAACCGTCTGCGCTGGCGTCAGCTGCTCGACCAGGACTCGTGCAGCTCTGGTCGTTGCCCTTCAGCGCGCCGAGCCCTCGGCCTGCGCCTGCAGCACGCGAAGCAGTGCTCGATCTGACTGCTGCGCGAGCGCCAACGCCGAAGCTGCTCGATGTCGCGCTCGCGCCGAAGGTCACGCCTTCCTCTGTCCATCGCGCGTGTCGATCGTCCCTGCGTCTTCGATCACACGCCGAGCGGCTGCAGAATCGCCGCCGGCAGAGCAGCGCCCGACGACGCAGCCCTCGATGAAGAGCGCGACTCGTCGCCGTCAGCGTCACGATCTCCTTGTCGTCGCGCCAGAGGCGGCGAAGCGCAGCGCTCAGGCGCTTTGAAAGATGCAGAGCCGGTGCCGTCCCACGAGAACCTTGCATCCCTTCCGCCTCGCGTTGACGAACAGAAAGAGATCTCCGGAGAGAGGATCGCGACCGAGCCCCTGCTTCACCAGACCGAAGAGCCCGTCGTAGCTGCGGAGATCGACGGGCTCGGTACGCGTAGACGCGTACCGAGCGTCGTTCAAGGATCATCCGAGCGCACGGATCAGCGCGACGACGTCGAGCACGACTTCGACGCGGAGCCCATTGGGGGACACCACCGACAGCTTGCGACGATCCGCGACGACTTCGACCGCACGAAGGCGGACTTCTCCTTCTTCCGCGAACGCACCAGCGACGGACGGTTTCGAACGTCGCTCCGAGCTCCGTCGCGATCGCCGTCCAGCTCGCGCTCGCCCCGCCGGCGCCGCGTACGCGATCGCGCTCCCGCAGCCCGGCTCGAATCGCTTACCCCGCCCGCTATCTTGCCGCAGCTCCGCGCGAGCTTGCCGGCCCATCCTGCATTTTCATGCGCGCACGCGAGCGCGGCCGCGCTACGTCACGACGGGGCAGGGCGAGACCTACCGCTTTGGCTCGAACTGGCGGCAATTCGTGCCGTTTCGCGGTTCTCGGCCTGATTCAAGTCCCTCTGCGCCCACCAAAGTCCAGTCGAAACCTGGGTAATTCCCGCCGCTTGGCTGGAGTCTCGCGGCACGACGGTTCAAAGTCCGCATCGATCCTCGTCAGCGACCGCGCGACGCTCGGTCGAGCGACCCCACAGCCATGCTGGTGTGATCTCGACCTCCTCGAACGGCTCGGCACGAACCGCGTCGTCGCCCCCGAATGTGCCGACGAGAACGAAGCCGGTCGGTCCATGTCGAAACACCTCGACCTCCCGTGTCCCCCGGTTGTACATGCGCCGGCTGGATGATGGCGTTGACCGCCGAAAGGCTGATGGCCATCAGGCCGGCACCTCCAGGTCGCACGGCGTGATGGCCATCGTGATGCGCCGGTCGTGGCGCCAACGCGATGCTGTCGAGGGTCAGTCGAAGCGGGCGAGGGTCTCGGCGACGCGGGCGATGACGTCGCGGTCGACGAGCTTCTTCTTTCGCCGAGCGGCGTCGCGGAGTGCTGCAGTGGCGAGGCGGTCGATCTCCCGGAGGGCGCCTTGGGAGAGCTCGTGCAGCGCGGCGAGAGCATCGTCTGGGAAGATCGCGCGGTCGGTGCCCGCTGCGGAGAGGCGGTACTTCACATACTCCGCGGTGTCATCGACCGTCGCCGGCTCGAGGAGGAAGCGGTGGTGCAGCCTGGTCAGCAGCGATCGATGTGCGCGGCGCGAGAGCGAGGCTTCGAGCTCTGGCAAGCCCACCATGACGAGGGAGACGAGCGCTCTGGCGTCCCACTCGTAGTTCATGAGGATGTGCAGGTGCCCGAGCATGTCGGGGTGGAGCAGGTGGGCCTCGTCGAGCAAGAAGACGGGATGGACCTTGTCGCGGCGGAGATCGTGGACGTGGGTCTCGACGGCGAGGAAGAGATTCGCCGCCGTCGAGGTGGGGTGAAGGCCAAGCGTGTGACACAGGTATCGATAGAAGTCGCGTCGGCCGAGCGTGGCGTTTCGGCAATACGTCAGTCGGAATCCGGCCTGTGGAAGCTGCCGTCGAAGCGCCCGGAGTACACAAGTCTTCCCGACGCCGGGCTCACCGAGAAGCATCACGCTCTGGCGATCGCCGAGGGCTTCCTCGATTTCGGCGACGAGCGCCGCCTTGCTCTCGGGGAGCCAGAGGTCGGCGTCGTCGATCTCCTTCGAGAATGGAGACGAGCGGAGCGAGAAGGCCGCGAGCACATCAGAAGATGTCGTCATCGCCGTCCTCCTCCTGCAGCGTGCGGCCCGGGTTGAAGTTCACCGGGCCTTTGGCTCGCCCGGTGCGGGACGGCGCGGAGGGCGCGGCCGTTTCGCGTTGCCGACGGGATCCACGAGATGAAGCGCGATCTGCTTGTCGTCGAGCTCGATGACCGGACTCTGGCGATCGAAGAGACTCGTCGCGATCGTGACGATCTGGCCGGCGAGATATCCGAGCGGCACCTCATAGACGACGCCGCCGACGGAGACGGTGCTGTCGCGGCGGACGCGCCGCCGCGCGCGCACGGTGAGGGCGGTGCGGAGCTGCTCCTCGGTGACGGGCACTTTCTCGCCTTCGGCGAAGCGGGCCGCGGGCGTACGTCCGAGGAGCCCGGCATGCGGGGCTACTTGATAATAGCGAGCGAGCCAGGTCCGGAGCTTCTGCTCGACATCATCGAGCGAGGCGACGTGCCCGATGTGCGAGAGGGCCTCTTCACGCATCCGACGCCAGAAGCGCTCCATTTTCCCGCGAGCCGGGGCATCGTAGGGCCGCGCGTGCATGAGCGTGATCCCGAGACGAGAGCAGGCCAATTGCAGAATTGCGCCGCGGTACGTCGCGCCGTTGTCGAGATAGAGCGCGTCGCACTTGCCATATTCCATGAGCGCCTGAGCGAAGAGCGAGAGCATCGTCTCCTCGCGCTCGTCCGACGCCACGCGGAGGGCGACGACGTATCGCGAGGCGTCGTCGAGGAGGGCATGCACCCGGACAGGCGTGCGCTTGCCGTCGAGCGTGAGCGTGGGGCCGTGGCAGACATCGCCGTGCCAGAGCGCGCCTGGCCGTTCGGCCTCCCAGCGGAGACGCGCCTTGCCGCCCTCCGCCTCTACCTCGACAGTGCGAGCGAGGCCGCGCTCGGCGAGCATGCGGCGGACGGTGCATTCGGTCACTTCGTCGCCGATGCGCCCGTCGGCGCGCAGCGTCCGGAGGACCAGCGTCACGCTGACGCTCGGGTGCTCGCGGCGGATGTCGCAGAGGAGCTCGCGTAGCTCGGGATCGAGGTTGCGACCGCGACCGCGATCACCACGCCCCTGAGGCACGAGCGCCTCGAGGCCGCCCTTCTTGAAAGCGTAGAGCCATCGCTCGAGCGTCGCGATCGAGTAGCAGCGCGTCGTATCGCTGCCGGGCGGCCGCACGCGCTGCGCGCTAAGCCGGCGAAGCTCCTCGCTTCGCTCGCCGTGGTCGAGGGCGCCCGCGCGGATCGCGAGCTCGCCGATGAGGCCGTGACGGAAGACCGCCACCTCCTCGCCGTGATTCTTCGGAGTCAGTTGATCCATTCGTCTCCTTCGCGGGCTCGTTGGTGCCCGTGAAGCAGTCGTGCCGGCGCGAAGGGACGGCGTGCCCGATCCTCCTCGGTGGATCTGGAACGCTCGCGCCGGCCGGCGGCGCGGTCCTTCGACGGCGCGCGTGTCGAGCGGCGCCTCCGCGAGGCCAATCAAGCCGCGATCTGCGCTCCGGCGAACGCGCTCTCGGCGAGATCACCTCCCAATCGGCGTCCGCCGCGGGCGGCGAGCGCGAGGACGACGAGCTCGGCGACTCGACGGCGCGGAGCGGCCTCCAGGCCACTGACCCCGAAGAGCTCGCCGCGCCTCACCGCCTCGATCCAACGAGGCAGCGATATCCACCGATCGATGGCGGACGAGCCCAGCACGCGCGCCGGGCTCGTCCGGCCCGCGCGGCGGCGCTGGTCTCGCCGGACGCGTACATCGCGAGGGCGATGGCGATCGCGCCGGCGCTGTACCACCGACGACGGAGAAGCCCGCGGGGCCCGACAACGAGGACGGCGCGGCACGCACGGCATCGGAAGCGGCGCATGACAACGACGCCCTGCTCGGCCACGCCCGACGGCGACATCGGGCCCCGAACCTGCCGCTCGACGAGCCCGTGCCCGACGATCGCCATTCGCCCGCCGATCGGCTGCGCGGGCGCCCGGCAGCAAGGACACGATCCCGGCCGCGCCGCGGCGCACGACGGCATCGACGCACGCCAGGACTTGATTCCGAGCGAGCTCACGACGAACCTTTCTTGGCTGCGCGTCTTTTCTACGGGGCGCGAAGCACGGCGGAGAGGGCGGTTCCGTCCAAAGAAGACGCCCTCTCCGTCACCTATTTCTGGGCCTGTGCCTCCTTCGGGGCGACGCCCTACTCGGGCTGCCGGGCGATGCCCATCCCGCCGGCGCACGATGGGCGGGGGGCGATCCCCTGTCGGGTGCGGTGTCGCCTCGTTGCCCATCGCGACGCGGCTCCCGGCGTGGGCGCGGTCATGATGGCCCTCGCTGAGGCGGCTACGCGATCGCCCTTCGGCGATCATCCAGCGGGCGCGTTAACACCCGGTCTGCAAGCCAGACATGCCGCACGGCCTCGCGTGCGTATATCGGCATCTTCTTCATCCGATCCACTCGCCGTGTGCCGGCCGAGAGGAAGCGCGATCGCACGCTCGTAAATCCCGGCGTCCACCGCCGCCTTCGCGGCCGCTCGGAGCGTCGCGTCCGCGTGCATTTCGCGAACCGCTGCGAACCGCATCGAGGTCGGGGATTGGTTCGCGTCCGTCCACGGCGTTTCGCGACGCTTCGCGAGGTGTCGTCGCGTCTTCAAGTCCCTCTGCACCCACCATATTCCGGCCTTTTCTTGGTATTTGATCGTCCCAGGGACGATTGCGGGACCAAGGAACTTGGACCCGCCGGGACCGAGAAGCCGGGGCGGCAGCGGCGGGAAGAGGGCGTCGAGCGGGAGCACGGAGAGCTTCCGCCCGTGGAGGTGGTTGGTCGCCTCGTCCTCGAACCCGCACCGCTCCCGGATGTCAGCCGGGTTGTCGCGCCGATGCGGACACCAACCACGACTCAATCGACCACGAAGACTTCAACTACCCGGAACGCACCGTCAGCCTCAACCCCTCGACCGGCGTGCTGTACGTCGTGTCGTCGCTTCTACGAAACGAACCGCCACCGATGAGCGCGGCGCCGACATGCCCTCGATCCTCTCGCCCCGGTTTCGCGTGAAGGCGCGCGGCAGCAACGCCGGCAAGCGCTTGGAGCTGCCGCTCGCCGGAGTCCGGAAGGCGGCCGGCAAGACGCAAGAGCAGGTCGCCGAAGCGGCCGAGCTCGCGCAAGGCGCCGTCTCGCGCCTGGAGAGCCAAGAGGACATGATGCTCTCGACGCTCGAACGCTACGCCGCCGCTCTCGGCGCTCGCCTCGACGTCACGTTCACCTTCCCGAACGGCGGCAGCATCCACCTCCAGAGGAAGTAGCTCGCGACGGCCGACGTCCGACGTCCGACGTCCGACTTCCGGGCCGGCGGCGGCGGAACCGGCGGGACGCCTCGACCACGTTCCGCTTTCCGGGTCGGCGGCGGGTGGGCCATTTGTTGCTTTCTCTAGAACCACCGAATGTCGAGGTCGTCAGCCAGATGACAAAGGACGTCGTGCGGCCGACCCTCGCGCTACGACCGACATCGACGCCGCCGTGAAAGCGGCGCTCGACGTCGTCGGCGAGAGCGAACCGAACGCGATTGCGAAGCACAACGGGGTGCCCTTCAAGCGGATGGTCCCATAAATCCGCGTGACCGAGCTCTGCGAGCCGCCGACCGATCGTCAGATCGGTCCCGCCGTACCGGTAGACCTCGATACAGGACATCCACATCGCTCGGATCGCATCGTCGACATCCCGATCCGCCTCCGGCTGCCGGTGGCAGTTTCAGCGTGGTACGCCGCAAGTCGCCCGAAGGCGCAAACTGGAAGGCTCTTGCGCGCACCGAGAACGCCGAGAAAGTGACAGGTTCCGGGGCCCTCCGGGCACGGACCTGGACACTGGCTCGGGAAACACGATGCTGCCGATCGTCACACCACGGTGAGCAGGAGGCGTCATGCGTCACGGCTCGCGCGCTGCGAGGCGTCGCACGCGACGCTCGTACGCGGAGTCGGGATAGCGCGCGAGGAAGCGGCTCGCTGCGTCGCGCGCGGCGGTGGTGTCGCCGCGGGCGAGCGCGAGCTCGATCCGGAGGACGGCGCTCTCGATCGCGAAGGTGCCGCTCGGATAGCGCCGGTCGCGCTGCTCGAGCGCGCGCTCCGCCGCCGCGACGTCGCCGCTCACGAGCGCCGTCTTCGCGCGCGCGACCAGCGTGAGCTCGTCGTCGCGCACGGGTGCCGCCGCAGGCGCGAGCGTGGGTGCGGGCGCAGCGGCGACACGCGCCTGGAAGGGCGGAGCGGTAGCTGACGCGGACGGGGACGACGCGCACCGGCGAGGCGAGGGGAGCGCTCGCGGTGGCGGCGGCGGCGGTAGCGTCGGCGGGTGGGCGCGGCGGAGAGGACAGGCGCCGGCGGGCGCGCGGCGATGATGAGCGCGAGCGCGCACGTCGCGGGCAGCCAGGCATGGCGGCGCTCCGCCGGGAGAAGAACGCAAAGAGCGGCAGCGATGGCGCCGGCGACGACAACGCGCAGGTGCGCCAGCGATCCGCGAGCGCGGCGGCGAGGCGACCGTGCTCGGCGGATGCCCTGGGCCTCGGCGATCTCCGCCATCGTCATGATCGAGGTCGTGGAGCACGAGCACCACGGAGCGAGTCCGGGAGGTCCGCGATCGCGCGCTCGAGCCTGACGCGGCCTGGTGCTCTCGTCGACGAGGTCGTCGCTCGGCGGCACGTCCGGGCGCGAGCGTGGTGAGCGCGTGCTCGTCGAAGACCGCGGCGCGCCTGGATCGCGCGTCGCGAGGCGTGCGCGAGCCTCCGCGCGATCCCGACGAGGAACGCGCGCCTGTTGCCCGGCGCGACGTCCTCGAGGCGATTCGAGGACGCAGAACGCCTCCTGCGTCGCGTCATCGACGTCGGCCTCGGGCACGCCGAAGCTGCGCATCACACGCGCGACGAGCGCTCGATGAGCGTCGAACGTCGCGGTGAGCCGGTCCGTCACCACGCCTGCCATACGAGGCCGACCTCCCAGTTGACCATCACCTGGACGTTCTCGCGCTCGTCGCCGCGCGCGAGCACCGTGAACGCCGTCATGGGACGGACCGGAGCCGAGAGCGGGATCTGCAGCGCGAGCGATCCCGCGGCATACGGGCCGATCACGGAGACCTGCCGCGCGGCGGACCGCGATCCGTCGAAGCATCCCATGCCTCCCGGCGCGGCGTCGTCGATGCGACAATCCAGCGAAGCGCCTCCGCTTCCGTCCAGACGAGGCATCGTCTTCCGGCTCGACGCGCCGCCGCTGATGCCGGCCTCGGCGGCGATGCCGAGGACGGAGTCGTCCCACGGCGCGCCGAGGGCGACGACCGCGCCCGCGCGCGTCGACCAGCCCTCCGCGGTCCGAAGGGCGGCCGCGCCGGTGTGGTCCTCGCGCTCCCGCGAAGCGCCGAGCGTCCCGCCGAGGCGCAGGCCGCGGTAGACGCGTGCGACGCCGAGGACGCGCCCGCCGAGCGCCATCGTCCCATCGTGAACGGCGGGCGAGCCGCCGAACGCGCCGAGCAGCGCGACCCCGCCCGAGTCCTTCGAGCGACCAGCAGCGACGATCGGGCGCTCGGCCGCCGCGGGCCACGGCGCCGCGAGGTCGGAGACGGGCTCGGACACGGGTGGCGTAGCGGGCGCGCGCATCGGCGCGGGCGGGGGCGCAGCGTCGTCATCGTCAGCGGTGGCCTCCGCATCGGCGAGCGCGAGCGCGACGAGGAGCGCGGCGGACCTCGTCGCCTCTGCGCACGATCGCTGGACGGTCGAGCGCTCGCGGCGCTCGCCGTTGCGCTCGGTGACGACGAGTCGCGCGTCGTAGCCGCCCTCGGTGTGCGCCACGCGGACGTCGAACGACCGCGCCGGCTCCGCCGCCGGTCGCGCAACCTTGCCCCCGAGGGTGGCGAGCTCCGTGCGGAGCGCCTCTTCCGTCGTGCACGACGGCGCCTCGAGACGGAGATGGACCGCCTCGCGGGCAGAGGCCGACGCCGGCAGGGCGAGACCGAGACCGAGCGCGAGCACGAATGGACGAGCGAGCATCCCGTTAATGCCGGCTTGCCACCGTTTTGATCACGAAGAAGTGAAAAATCCGGAATCGTCGCGATTCTTCTGAGATGTCGAAATCTTGGGCGAGGGCGGCAGGGGGCGATCCGCCCGATCGCTCAGAGATCGATCGTGATGGGGGCAGTGGTCGGAGACGGTCTCGAAGTCCTCCGGATCCTCCGCCGGGACCTGCCGAGCCGCTCGATGTCGAACGTCCCGACGCGAAGGCGCGGCGTGAAGCAGCCGCCTCCGCGAAGTCGCAGCGCCGCCGTCGCGCCGAGCCCCACCACGTACGCGAGCCGCGAAGCCGTGGGTTTCGCATGGGTAAAAGATATAGTCGAAGCATGCGTGGTCGTGCCGTCCTCCTGGCGCTGGTCGTGCCCGCGTGCGCGGCGGTCACGGGCCTCGGCGACTACGAGATCGGTCCCGACGGGCCCGGTGCCGCGGGCGACGCGTCCGGCGGGGCGTCCTCCTCCGGCGCCGGGAGCAGCGGCAGCAGCGGCAGCGGCGGGAGCAGCGGCCTCACGTCGAGCTCCGGCGCGAGCGAGGGCGGCATCATCACGCCCGCCGACGCCGCGACGCCCGGCATCGACGCCGCGCCGACGGACAAGTGCGCCGCGGTCTGTACCGGACCTGGCGCGGCGTGCCGGGGCGATACGTGCGTGATCACGGGGACGTCGGGGGCGGGCGTCACTTGCCCGAGCGGCGTTCCGTGCGAGGTCATCTGCGCCGCTGCATCGGCGTGCAGCGGCGGCGTCGATTGCGGCGGCGCGAGCACCTGCAACGTGAAGTGCACCGGCAGCGACTCCTGTCACACGAACGGCGTGAAGTGCACGACCGGCTCGTGCGACGTCCTCTGTAGCGGCAATGGCTCGTGCCGGGAGGGCGTGGCTTGCTCCGTCGGTGGGCAGTGCAGCATCCAGTGCACCGGAGACGACGCCTGCGCGCTCGGTCCGGTGAAGTGCACCGCCGCCGGAGCGTGCAACGTCACGTGCGGCGCTCCCACCTCCTCGAACGCGTGCAGAGGTGGAGCGGTTTGCGCGTCGAGCACGAGCTGCTCGATCGCATGCCTCGGTTCGAAGTCGTGTGCCAACAGCGCCGTCAGCGCCGTCGCGCCGCAGGTGGACGTCGACTGCTCGGCCAGCGGCGCGTGCGCGAAGGGGGTCAGCACCGACGGCGCGAACGCGACGGTGAAGTGCGGCGGCGCTCAGTCCTGTCAGGAGAAGATCCAGTGCCACTCCGACAACTGCAAGGGAACGTGCGCCGTCTCGTCGACGACGATCTGCTGCGACCCTGGCTCGATCTGCTTTGGCTTCGGCTGCACCACGACGACGCCGTGCCCATGATCACAGCGGCGAGGCGCTACGGCGCGGGCGGGGTGGTCGACGTACCGGGGATCGCGGACGCGCTGAAGCGGTAGAGGCCGTTGGCCGCGATCGCGCTCTTGATCGTCTTCTTGTAGGTCGGCGGGTCGTAGTTGTAGCCCGCGTCCGCGATGCCATCGATCCAGGCGTTCACGGCGGCGGTCGGATCTGCGTCGGGGTTCGCGAGGCGCGCCGTGCGGTAGCGATCCGTCGCGGCCTTGTAGTTCACCCAGTCGTTCCGATTCGCGAGCTTGTAGGAGACGAACAGGATGCCGTCCTCGAGGCTCGAGAAGACGATGTACTCGTTGCCGACGTCCCAGTCGGGCTGACACGAGAGCGTGTACTTTCCACGTCCGCCCGCGCCCGCCGTGGAGACGAACTTGTAGCCGAAGGAGTTGTTCGCGTACTGCCCCGTGCGCGTGAAGCCGTAGCCGCCCTCGACCGCGGCCATGGCGAGGATCGCCGAGGCGGGGATGCCGTACGTGCGCTCCGCTTTCAGCGCCGCCTTGCCCGCCTTCGTGAGGAAGGCGGTCTTCTCCGCCGGCGTCGGATGCCCGGGCTCCGGCGCGTAGCAGTCCCACGGGGCCGTCACCGCGTTCTCCGTCTCACCCATCGGCTCCTCGTCTTGCGGCGTGGCGCAGCCGGCGAGAACGAGCGTGAGGATGGTCACCGTAGAGAGAGGTTTGCGCATGGGCGCGCCTACAGCGATTCGCGTGCCGGACGCCCTGGCTGCAAACGGCCGCTCGACCGTGAGATCCCTCGCGTCTCACTTCTGCCAGGCCCCATCGGCGCGCGGAACTGAGGACGCGAGTCTGGCCCGATCGAGGCGTGCAGACTACAACCTGGGAGTGCCGATCACGATCAAGCAGCTCCGCGAACAGGCGCAAGAGCCGGCCGCGTGCCCGCTCTGCGAGCGTCCGAACCTGAGCCCGTCCGATCACCACCTCGTGCCGAAGTCACGCGGCGGCCGGGTCACCGAGACCATCTGCCGCGATTGCCACACCGCCATCCACGCGACCTTCACGAACAAGGAGCTGGAGCGCGAGTACTCGACCTTCGAGGCCCTCACGGCCCACGAGGAGTTCGCCGCGCTCATCCGGTTCATCGGAAAACAGCGGGGAAGGGTGCGGACACGCACCAACCGCCGTACCCGCTGACCCGGCTCGTCACACTTTTCCGGTCCGGGCCGAAGACCGGACATGAAGCCGCGCCGGGCCGCATCGCGCTGGGTCGCGCCCACCAGCCTCGTGGCCGCCACCGCGGGGGCCGTCGTCGCGGCCGTCCTCCTCCGGGGCTGCCCGAACGACCCGCCCATCCACGGGGAGCGCGCGAAGCACGAGGCCGTCTCCGACCGGGCGAGCCTCGTGGTGGAGACCCGCGGCATGGTCGTCCACGAGGTCGAGCCTCCGTACCATCTCGTCGCCGAGTGCGAGCCGGGAGAGCGGCGACCGCATCCGCTCTTCTGGGCGGGCGCGGGACGGCCGCGCCGCTGGCAGCAGTGCATCGAGTACGCGGATGGCAGTCGCCGCTGGCCTGTCGTCAACACGCCCCTCGTCCTCGTGTTCGACGAGGCGCCCGTCACGTTCACGCGCGCGCCGGGGGTCTTCCACGTCGGCGCAGACGACCGCACGGAGTGGGTCTCCGCCGCGACGCCTTGGCTCGCCCTCGATCGCGACGGCAGCGGGTGCATCGAGTCGGAGCGCGAGCTCTTTGCCGGCTTCGACGTCCTCGCTCGGCTCGACGCGAACCGGGACGGTCGGATCGACGGCCGCGACCCCGCGTTCGCGGAGCTCGTGCTCTGGTCGGATCGCGATCAGGACAAGCGCTGCACGCCGGACGAGCTGACTCCGCTCGGGTCTCCGATCGACCTCGCGCACACCGAGGCCGCGCCGCAGGGCTTCTCGTACGAGGGCGAGACGGCCGCGCTCCCGACGCGAACCGGTCGGGTCGTGGACGTGTACCTGGCGCCAGCTCGCTGATCGGATCGCTCGGATCTTCGATCTCGCGAAGGGGCGGCGCCTCTATAGGGTGCGAAGGGTGCGCACGAACACGTAGACGATGATGCCTTCGCCGATGAGGCCGGCGCCCATCATCCCCAGCGCGAGCTTCGGGCCCACCGCCAGCGTGGCATAGGCGAGCGTCACGCCGACGACGAGGGAGACGGCGAACACGAAGGCGTGGAGGGGAGTGAGCCCGCGGTCCGCCCGGCGCCGCGCGACCTCCACCGCGTTCAGGAACATGCGCGTCAGGAACACGAAGGCGGTCATGGCGAGATAGGTGCCGCCGTATTCGTCATGCGAGAGCAAGAAGTCGTAGGCGCCGTGAATCCCGACGATGAACACCGAAGTTCGCGAGAAGTCGGCCGCGAACTTCTCTCGATCGCGGAGGAAGTCGTCGAGCGCGCTCGCGAGCGTGCCCGTCATCGCCATGTGGAAGAAGTTCGCGGTGAGGAAGCGGCCGAGGCCGTTATGCAAGTTGCCGTCGGCGAGATAACCGAGATTCTCCTCGGCCGCGAAGCCGAGGCCGACCATGGCGCCGCACACCAGGACATCGAGCTTGTCTCCCCACCTGCGAAGGAGCGGCAAGAGCGGGAGGAACATGAGGAGCTTCGAGGCCTCCTCGCGCAGGCCGACGCCGAAGACGAAGAACAGGATGTCGCGCGCCGGATCTCCCGTCTCGTGCAGGTGTAGCTTCGCCTCCTCGACCGCGATGAGCAGCACGGTGGGCGCCACGCTGCAGACACCGAGCGCGAAGGCGAGCAGGTACATCGGCAGCCGGAACTTCGGTCGCTCGCCGAGCTTGCCGAGGCGGGCGCAGAAGAAGAACCAGCCGAGCGCGGTCATCGCGCTGAGCACGAGGCCGCTGCCGACGAGGCGCGGGGCCCAGAGGACGGGGAGCCAGCGCGCCGCGGTCTTCCAGTCGCGATCGTGCACCGCGAGCTCGTACTTCGGGTGCGGGCTCGCCGCCGCCGCGACGCGAGGATCCGCGAGGCGTGCGCGCGCGCCCTCCCAGTCGTCGAGGTGCATGCGAATGCGCAGCGACTCGTCGACGTCGCCGCGGCGCTCCTCGAACCAGATCCCCTCCTTCTCGTAGAAGTCCGCCGCCTCGGGGAGCTTGTCCTGGTGCATGGCGAGGCGCGCGAGGAGCTCGTTCGCGTAAGGCATCGGCGGCTCGCGCTTCGCGCCCGCGCCGAGGTCCTCGAGGACCTCCGGGCTCGGGTCGAAGTCACGCGCGAAGCGGCCGATCGTGCGCACGTCGGGCGGCAGCGCCTCGATGACCTGGTCGACCTCCTCCTCCGTCAGCGATTTGCCGATGGGGAGGCTCTTCTCGACCGAGTCGTTGCGGCTCTCGTTCTTGTCCAGCTTGAGCTGGAAGACCTTCGCGTAGCGGTGCGCGTCGAGGAAGGCGAGCACCAGCTTCGCGCTCGGACTCTTCTCGAGGAGATCGCGATAGGCGCGCTCGGCCTCGGCCACCTTTCCGCTGTGGAGCAGCGCCTGGGCCCGCTCCTCCGGGGTGGGCGGATGACGCAGGGCAGCCACCAGCGCCAGGGTGAGGAGGAAGGCGGCCGCCACGACGGCGATCCCCGGCAGCACGAGTCTAGGCTCACCGTAATCCGTATAGAGAAAAGCGCTGCGTCGCACGGGGATCCGCATCGTCGCACGGACCCGACCGTGACGCTTCGGTGAACTCCGCCGCCGGCGATGGCCGCGCCGCTGGCACGGTCGCAGCTTTCAGCCTCGAGTGAAGTCCCGATTCTCCAAGCTCGTCGTCCGAAGCAGGCTCGCCATCCGGCAGAACCGAGTCGCCATCGCGTTCGTGGTGATGTGGCTGGTCGCCAACACCTTCCTCTTCGCGAAGGTCCTCTCGCTCTCGACGATCGAAGCGGCAAAGGTAGCGCTCTGCATGGCGAAGATGCCGGGCGGGTGGATCGGCGCCTATCAGGGCTTCACGGAGGTCGTCGTGTTCGGGCTCGTCGCGTCGGTCGTGCTCTCGAACGTCACGAGCAAGTACCAGCCGGTCACCACGTGTCGGGCGCTCGCGGAGAGCGCGCGCGGGCACGTCGTGGTCATCGGCTGGACGAACCTCGGCGAGCGCGTCGTCGAGATGGCGCACCAGGCCGGACGCACGGCGGTCGTCGTGGAAGAGGACGACGACCTCGTCGCCGACCTCGTGCGCGAAGAGGAGCCGCTCGTCATCGGCAGCCCGCGCGACCGCCGCGCGCTCGAGGCGGCGGGCGTGGCGCATGCGCGCGTCGTGGTCATCGCGGACGACGATCTCGAGAACGCCGCCGTCGCGTGCCGCCTCGTCCGGGAGCTCAACGGCGACTGCCAGCTCGTCGTGCGCTGCGCCGATGCGGACATCGGCGACGTCCTCGCGCGCACCTACCGCGCCAAGGCCATCTCCACCTCGCGCCTGGCGGCCGAGTTCATCCAGGCGCACGCGGTGAGGCTCCGCGCGAAGAACGTGGTCGTCTTCGGCGCGAACGACGTCGGCCAGCGCGCGGCGGCCGCGCTCACCGACAAGCGGATCCCGGTGAAGTACTTCGAGTCGACCTCGGACCCGCAAGCCCTCGCCGCGGCGGGCGTGGCGGAGGCGGATCTCGTGGTCCTCTGTGAGGACGACCTCGGCGATAACCTCATTCGGGTCGATCGGATCCGCGACCTCAACAAGCGCACTCGCATCGTCTGCCGCGCGTTCCACGAGGACGCGGCCGAGATCCTGACGCGGGCACCCTTCGAGTGCACCGTCCTGTCGACCTCGCGCAACGCCGCAGAGTCCCTCGCTCGCGCCGGGGTTTTCCGGGACATCGGCATCGAGGGGCCGGAAGCCCGCGTGACCAGGGCGCTCGCGCCCGCGACCTGAAAAAACCGGGCTGGAGGCTCGCCTTGGAGACACCGTCCGGTTGAGGTAGGGTGCCGCGCCATGAAGCTTGGAAGCACCCTCGGAAGCGCCCTTCTCGCCGCCCTGTGCGGCTCGATCATCGTCATCGCGTGCGGCGGCGAGTCGGACGAGGAGAAGGCAGCGGCGGAGAGGAAGAAGCAGGAAGAGGCCGAGCTCGCGGCGCAGGATCAGTTCCTCGGGACGTACTGCGAGATCATCCTGAAGTGCTGCAACCAGATCCTCCAGAAGAAGATCGACGACATCCCCGGCTGCAAGGCGCACCTGAAGCAGACCGACCCCGTCACCATCGCGGACAAGACGGCGCGTGACGCGTGCCTCGCCCAGACGCGCGCGGTCGCGGCCGATCCGGTCTTCTGCAAGGACTTCGCGCATATGGACAACCCGGCCTGCCCGGATCCGAGCCGCGCGAAGCAGAAGAACCCGACCGCCGCCGCCACCCCCGACGCGGGCGTGAAGATCGGCGAGGTCTGCAACACGGTCGAGGACTGCGCCGTCGACTTCTCGGGCGTGGTCGATTGCGCGCAGGGCATTTGCCAGCTCCGCAAGCGTGGCGCCGAGGGCGATACCCCGTGCGACACGACCGTCGACGGCGACGTGGTGCTGAAGCTCGTCGAGCCGTCGTCGGAGCCGACCGTCTTCACCTGCTACCGCAAGGGAGAGAACGGCACGCAGTGCGACTCCAAGACCAAGACCTGCGTGGTGCCCGTCGCGGAGCGCGGAAAGTGCGACAAGGACGGGACCGAGTGCGAAAAGAGCCTCTTCTGTGACAAGCCGACCGGTCGCTGCCTGAAGAAGCTGGTCGAGAAGAGCCTCTGCTCGCGTGACGAGGAGTGCAAGGGCCACTGCCAGGCGAAGGACGGCGCGACGCCCGGTGAAGACGACGTCGCGATCGGCACGTGCGTCGACGCGGTCGGTGAAGACGAGGACTGCGAGGCCACGTCGTGGTGCGCGGACGGCCTCGAGTGCATCTCGGGCAAGTGCACCAAGCCCGGTCCCGACGCGCGCCTCGCGGCGACTTGCACGCCCTGAAGCATCTCGACGACCCGAGCTCGCCCGAGCTCGAGCCATACACGAAGATCCGCGAACGTGACCTCATCGGTCGCGAGCGGCTCTTCGTGGCGGAGGGCGAGGTGGTCGTGCGTGTCCTCGCGTCGCGCTCGCGCCTGAAGATACGGTCCTTCCTGCTCGAGGGGCGGCGCGTCGAGGCCATGCGCGACGTGCTCGAGAAGAGCGAGGCGCCGGTCTACGTCGTGCCCCAGGCGGTCATGGATCGCGTGGTCGGCTTCGCCATCCATCGCGGCGTGCTCGCCCTCGGCGAGCGCGGCCCCGACGCGTCGCCGCCGAGTCTATTGCATGATGCACGGATCGTCGTCGGGCTCATCGGCCTCACGAACCACGACAACGTCGGGGGGATCTTCCGGAGCGCGGCCGCCTTCGGCGCGGACGCGGTGCTCCTCGACGAGGAGACCTGCGACCCGCTCTACCGCAAGGCGATCCGCGTCTCCGCCGGGGCGGCGCTGCTCCTGCCGTTCGCGCGTGTCACGAACGCGTTCGATCTCATCGATCTCGTGCGCGCGGCGGGGCTCGAGCCCATCGCGCTCACGCCGCGCGGCGAGGAGACGATCGAGTCGCTCCCGCGCGGGCGCTACGCGCTGCTCCTCGGCACGGAGGGCCCGGGCCTACCCGACGACGTGCTCGAGCGCGTTCGTCGCGTCCGCATCGACATGCCCGGCAAGCTCGACTCGCTCAACGTCGGCGTCGCGGGCGCGATCGCGCTGCATCACGTCAGTCGAGCTTCCGGCGCTTCGCCGCGACGATAGCCTCGCGGTTTCGCGCGCCGCGCTTCTCGAGCACGGGACGAATGCGCTTCGCGAAGGACGGCAAGAGGTAGCCCATCGTCGCGAGCCGACCCGAGCGCGCGGGCAAGGCGATCTCCTCTGCGCGCTCGTCGATGCAGCGAAGGACCTCGATCGCGACCTCGTCCGCGGTCACCATCGGCTGCGAGAGCACGATGTCCGGCACCTCCGCGAGGTCGCCGAGGAAGCCCGTGTCGACGGGGCCCGGACACACGCAGCCGACGTGAATGCCTCGCTCCTCCGTCTCGTATGCGACCGCACGAGAGAAGGCGCGGAGCCCAGCCTTCGACGCGGAGTAGGTCGCCTCGTGCGGGACGGGGACCATACCTGCGATGCTCGCGACCTGCACCACCGAGCCACCTCGCTCCATCAGCGGGACCGCCGCGCGCGTGAGCACGATCGGAGCGGTCAGGTTGGTCAGGATGATCTGCGCGAGCTCCTCCGGCGGGAACCGATCCATCGGTCCGCGGCGGTTCTTGCCCGCATTGTTGACGACGACGTCCAGCCGACCAAAACGCTCGACCACTTGCGCGGGGAGCTTGGTCAGTAGTCCGATGTCGGAGACGTCGAGGGCAAAGACCTCGGCGACCTCTCCTTTGGCTTCACGATCGATCTCCGCCTTCGCTTCTTCGAGCGCCTTCCTCGTGCGCGCGACGAGCGCCACGCGACCGCCTCGCTTCGCCCATTGCCTGGCGACCGCGAGGCCGATACCGCTCGACGCACCCGTGACGATGGCGACCTTGCTCATGCCCGGACGAGCTTACTTCCGTCCGAGACTCGCCGCTTCGATCGAAGCGGTGATCTTCGTCAGCCCTCCTTCCACGGCTTGAGACTTCTTCTTGAGGCCGGTGAGCTTCACTTTCAGGATCGTGGAGCCGTCGGCGGCCAGGTACTCGATGGCCCCGGTCTTCCCGCTGTTCCACCCACCCAGACCGGCCGCGTCGGTGGTTGGTATGGCGAAGGTGAGGTCCGCGATGACGGGCGCGGCGCAGGTGACGGGTGAGCCGGCGACGGGCGCCTGCGAGATCTTGAGCTCGCCGAGCGACTTCGCGTTCTTCACGGAGGCGTCGAGGCCCTCGATCGACAGCTTGAAGCCGGACCTCTTCCACTCCGGACCCGCGGGCGGCTTCGCGACGGGGCCCTTCTGAAAGTGGCGCTTCGGAAACTGAGGCTCGAGCTTCACCGTCACCTCGGAGGCGACGCCCGTGGAGCCGTCCATCGCAGGTATCCCGAGCTCGGTCAGGATCGCCCAGGCGAACGCCATGCGCGTGACCTCGCTCCCGTCCGCGCCGATGGCGATGAGGTTCGCGTTCACGTTTCGCGGGCAGTCCTTGTTCAGGGCATCGCCCAGCACCGGGGCGAGGTCGCGGAGCATCGCAGCGCCACCCTTCAGGACGATCTCGTCCCGCGCGCCCTTCTTGATCGGCCCGCTGTCGCTTCCGACCTTGTCGCTCGTGGCGGTGCCGCTGGCTTCGACGCGTGCGCCGCCCGTCTCGAGCACCCAGCTGTCGGCGTAGCTCGTCGTCGCGAAGGTGAAGATCGCGAACGCGAGCCCCGCGGTCCGGGCCTTCACTTACCGTTCTTCGCGGTGCAGGCGAGGATGCAGTTGAAGTCGCCCTTGCAGCCGCAGGGATCCGCGGGCTTCACGGGCGCCTTGGACTGGTTCGACGCGGAGGCGTTGCCGCCCGCCTTCTTGCCGCCCTTCTTGCCCTTCTTGCCCTTCTTGCCGTCGGTCTCGTCGTTCGACGCGGTCGACGTGGCGGGGGCCGGCTCGGTGGTCGGGGCCGGGGCCGCGCTCACGACGGGCGTGGGGGCGGGCGCCGGCGTGACGGCGGCCGCGTGATGCACGGGCTCCTCGCCCTTGAAGGCAACGGAGATCCCCGCGCCCGCGATGACGAGGAACACGGCGGCGGCGGCGATCGCGCCGAAGAGCTTGCCCTTGCTGATCGGCTTCGCGATGGCGGGGCGGCTGCCCGTCGTGCCACCCGCGTCGACGGTCATCGGAGGCGGCTCGCTGAAGAGCGGCGCGACCGGGATCACGCTGCGCTTGCCCGGCGGAACGCTCGCGAGGGCCTTGAGATCGATGACGCCTTCTTCGTCACCACCGCGCGGCGTGTCGGAGGCCTTCGCCACGTTCTGTGCTGCGATGGGCTCGGGGGTCTTGATGCGGCCGCCGACATCGGAGAGCTGATCGACGCGGAAGAGAACGGAGTTCTCGCTGCGGGAGCCAGTGGTGAAGCCGAACGAGGGCGGGGGAAGCAGCGTGTCTTTCACCTTGATCGAGCCCTCATCCGCGACGTGGCTCTGAGCGAAGAGATCGCGCTTCTCGCGCTCGGCGCCGGTCTTCATGACGGCGGCGCGCTTGTCGGTGCCTTCAGAAGAGGCGGGGATCATCGAGGGCGGCGGCATCGAGGGCGGCGGCATCGAGCCCTTCGGCGCAGAGCTGGCTCCAGGACCCGACACCATCCAGGCGGTGTTGCAGGCCTTGCAGCGCATACGGGCAGTCTTGCCACGAAGCTTCTCTTCGTCGCACGTGTACTTGGCAGCGCAGGCGGGGCAGCTGACGTCCATGACCTTGGGATCGAGCCTGCAAGAGGTCGTCCATCCCCGTGTTCATTGGGTCGGACCTGATCCAGCGCCATTTAAGCATCAACCACATTTCCCGCTGAGGGTCGGGTGCAGCGACCTGGGGGAACGCTTATCCATCGGTGCCGGCGTAGCCCGATGCGCATGGGGTGGGACAACCGCCGCGTCAGGCGCCGTTGCGCTTCATCATCGTGTCGTTGCGCGCGGGGAGGTGATCGAGCGGAAGCATCGCGGCGTCCACCGCCCGGACCTCGTTCTCGGCGAAGCCGCGGAACGAGATGGTGCGGTGCGGGCGCACGAGCGAGAGCTCGTAGAGCTCGTTGTACGCGTTGAACAGCTTCGAGCCGGGCTTCAGCTTCGCGAGCGCGCGACCGACAGCAGCGGGGTACTGGCCCTTCGCCTCCGCCACGAGCGCCGCCACGCGACGCTGCGTCTCGGCCTCGAGCTGGGCGGCGTCGAGGCGACCGGTCTCGTCGATGTCCGCCTTCGCGCGCTCGAGGCGCGCCGCGATCGTCTCGAACATCTGGCGCGAGACCTCGGGGAGGAGGCTCACGTTGCGGATGAACACGCGCTCGATCTGGAGGCCCCACGCGTCCGTCTCCTCCGCGATGTCCTTCGTGAGGATCTCGCCGAGCTCGGTGCGGTCGCAGAGGATCTCGCGGAACTCGCGCCCGCCGAGGATGGACGTGGTGGCGTGCGAGACGAGGTTCTGCAGCGCGCGGTCCCAGTCGCTGACGGAGAAGATCGCCTTCGCCGGATCCGCGACGCGGAGCTCGACCCAGAGATCGACGATGACGGTGGTGCCGCGCGAGTCGTTCACGTGCACGTTCTCGAAGCGGCGGAAGTCGCGCCGGAGTGACACGCGCGTGCGCTCCGTCCACGGCATCAGCTTGGCCGGATAGACGTGGAGCCCTGCGTCCTTGAAGGTGTGCGTGAGCTTGCCGAAGCTCGTCACGAGCACCGCCTCCTCGTCTTCCACCGAGATGGTGACGGCGCGGAAGAGAAGGACGAGGATCGGGAGGGTGAGCAGGCCGGCGAGGATGCCGACCGCGAGCTGGACGTTCTCGTTGTTCACGTGGGCGCTCCTTCCTTCAAGAAGAGCGTGCGCGACTCGCTCGTGACCTCCGACCGACGACGCGCGATGTACGCGCCGAGCACGCCCTGCTGCTCGAGCTCCGCGAGGAAGCTCGCGAGCTTCTCGATCTCGATCTCGATCGCCTGCGAGCGCGCGGTGGCGATCGCGAGGCCGCGCTCCGCGGCGAGCACGCGCTGCTGCGAGGTGGCCTCGGTGCGGTGAAGCAGGGCCTCCGCCTCGCTGTGCGCCTGGATGACGGCGTTGAGCGCGTCGGCGAGCTCGTCCGGCGGAAGGATGTCGGCGAGGTCGACGGCGTTGAAGCGAACGCCATACCGGTCGTCGATGTACTCGTGACAGAACGCCTCGATGTGCTCGTTGAGGAGGCGCCGCTCGCGACGGATGAGCGCGTACGAGCCCGCCTGCTGCGCGAAGTCGAAGCGCGTCGAGAGCGAGCTCTCGGTCGACGGCGCGTGGCCGCGGAAGTTGGCGATCTCGTTGCGGAGGAGGCAGGTGAAGAGGCCCGTGATGTGCTCGACCGGCCGCTCGAGCCCGAAGAGGTGCTCGTAGAGCTCCGACTCGACCGGCACGTAGCGCACCGAGGAGTCGAGGCGCAGGATGGTGCCGTCGGACGCCATCGCGGTGGAGCCGTGGTTCTCGCCGAGGTCGAGCGTCTGCTCCTTGATGGAGACGTGAATCACGCGCTCCCACGGCTTCTTCCAGTGGATGCCGGGCGGATAGGTGCGAAGCAGGCGCTTCTGGCTGCCCTTCGGGGCTTCTGCTAGCTCCGCCTTTCCGAACGCGACGAGGACAGCGAGGTGTCCTTCGTCGACCCGAAACGAGCTCTTGAAGAGCACCCAGACCGTGCACAAGAGCGCGCCCAGCGCGGCCCCCATCGCGAACATCAGAACCTCTCCTTCGAAAACAGGTCGGTGGACCACGGCGACTCCCACGACGCGACGACCCGGGCGCCGTCGTCCATGTCGAGCGCCGCGTCGCGCGAGCGCTCCTGGTCGTGCTGGTGATACGCCACCGCGAGACCGCGATTCACTTCCACGACATCCTCGTTGAACTCGGCGTGCGACTCGCTCACGTGGGGGAGCGCGGCCACCGCGTCCGCGCTGTCGACGATGCGACCGTGCGGGACGAAGCGGTGGTCCGGCACCTCGACGCCGACCACGACAGCGCCGATCCCGATGAAGCAGTGCGCACCGACGACGGAGTCGTGGACGACGGCCTTGAAGCCGACGAACGTCTCGTCGCCGATGTAGCAAGGCCCGTGGACGAGCGCGTCGTGCGCGATCGATACGTTCTTGCCGACGTAGATCGCCCAGGGCTCTCCCGCCACGAGGACGCGCTTGTCCTTGAGCGCGTGAAGGACGACGCCGTCCTGGATGTTCGTGTTCGGACCGATGTGGAACGGCGAGCCTTCGTCGGCGCGGACCGACGTGTCGGCGGCGATGTGGGCGCGATCTCCGACCACCACGCGTCCGATGACGGTGGCGGCCGGATGGACGTAGGCGCTCCGGGCGACGAGCGGCTCCTCGCGGATCTGGCCGAGCCACTTGCGGTACTCGGACGGTAGGTGCTCGAAGTGCGCGGGCCGGCGGGCCTCCGCCTTGTCCTTGGCGAGGACGGCGCGGATGCCCTTCTTCTTGTTCTCCTCGGAGGCGGTCGTGCGGGCGCGCTCGTGGCGGTGCAGCCAGTGATCGAGGAAGTGAACGACGAGGCCGCCCGCGAGGCCGACCATGAGATGGCCGCTGACCGTCCCCACGCATGCGACCGCGAAGGCGAGCGCCGCGAGCTTGCTCTCCTCGAAGAGGTGGAGGAAGGTCCGGATCTCGACGAGGCGATAGCCGATGACGCACAGCAGACCGGCGAGCGCGGCGAGCGGCACCTGACCGATCGCGTGCCCGAGGAACATGACGGACGCGCCGAGGATGATGGCGTGGAAGAGCGCGGCGAGGCGCGTCCGCGCGCCGCTCTGCACGTTGACGCCGGAGCGCGCGATGACGCCGGTGACGGGCATGCCGCCCACGAGCCCGGTGACGAGGTTCGCGAGGCCCTGCCCGATGAGCTCGAGGTTCGAGTCGTGCGGCTTCTTCGCCTTGGCCATGCGATCGATGGCGCTCGCGGAGAGGAGCGACTCGGCGGAGGCGAGGAGCGCGAGCGGCGCGGCCTTCACCAGGAGGTCGAGCCATTGCTCGTCCGCGACGGCCGGGAACGCGAGCTTCGGGATCGCGCGCGGGATCTCGCCCATCGTGGCGACGCGCTCGACGTCCCATTTCACGTACACGCTCACGAACGTGATGAGGCCGATGCTGACGATCGCGGCGGGGAATCGCTTGAACGACTGCATCGCCGTGACGACGAAGATGACGAAGATCCCGCAGACGACGGCGTGCCACGACACGTCGTGGAGCCAGTGCGGGCGGTGCATCATCATCACGACGTCGACCGTGTCGGCGTGCTTGTCGGGAGCCCACTCGACGACCTCGGGGAAGCCGAGCAGCTCGGGGAGCTGCTGATCGAGGAGCTTGAGCCCGACGCCGGTGGTGAAGCCGGCGAGGACCGACTCCGGCACATACTTGACGACGCGACCGGCGAGGGCGAGCGCGAGGAGGAGCTGTACGATTCCGATGAAGACGGTGGCGGCCGCGACGCCCGACACCCCGAAGTCCTTCCCGAGGGCGAGGACCATGACCGAGAGCGCGGCCGCGGGGCCGGAGACCTGGAACTGGGAGCTCCCGAACAGCGCCGCGACGCCGCCCCCGAAGATCCCGGCGAGGAGGCCGGCGCTCGGCGGCAGACCCGAGGCGATGGCAAGCCCGACGTTCAGGGGCAGCGCGACGGCGGCGACGGTCAGGCCGGAGAGTAAGTCGATGCCCAGCGACTTGGCGCGGACGACGTCCTGCCACGACTCCACGTAGCGTGTGGCGAGCGCGCCGAGCTCCTTCGCGTGCGCGCTGCGCGCACGACGTCGTTCCACCATCCCGGACTCTAGTAGTCCTCACGTGTGAATACGCGAACACAATTTCGAAAGAATTCTATCTCGTTGCAGAGTGCGACGGAGAGCCCGAGCCGTTGTGGCGATGAGCAGCAACGCTCGTCGCGACGCCACGATCGCGAATCCTCCTGTCGCTTCGCGGGGAACCGCGTCGCCCGAGCGCCTGGCGATGACGGGACCGTCGAAAGGTGCATCGCCGCGCTCGTCGTCGTCCAGGCCTTCATCACGCGACGGCCGCCCTCGTGTGCGCGTCGCGCACGGCGCCAGCCGCACCTTTTTCGAAAGAATTCTATCTCGTTGCAGAGTGCGACGGAGAGCCCATATCGTTGTAGCGATGAGCAGCAGCGCACTCCGCGGCACGACGATCGCGAATCCTCCTGTCGCTCCGCGCACGACCGTGGTGCCCAGGCTCGTGGCGATCACGGGACCGTCGAAAGGCGCGTCGTTCGCCGTCACCCAGACGAGCACGACCGTTGGTCGTCACTCCACGAACGACTTCGTCTTGGACGATCCGCGCATCAGTGCAGCTCATCTCGAGCTCACGCGGAGCGACGATCGCCTGCGCGTGCGCGACGTCGGCAGCACGAACGGCACGTGGATGGGTGCGACGCGCGTGAACGACGTCGAGCTCACGATCGGCGGCGAGCTCCAGATCGGCGACACGCTCCTTCGCGTCGACGTCGAGGACGCGAGCACGCCGCCGCAGTCGGAGAAGATGCGCGAGAGCTTCGGTGAGATCGTCGGCCGCTCCAAGCCGATGCGCGAGCTCTTCTCCACGCTGGAGCGCATCGCGCCGCTCGACCTCGCCGTCCTCCTGCAGGGCGAGACCGGGGCCGGCAAGGAGGAGATCGCGCGCGCCATTCACGCCGCGTCGCCGCGCGCCTCGAAGCCCTTCGTGATCATCGACGCGACCGCCGTCGCCGACGAGATCGCCGATCCGATGCTCTTCGGCGAGAGCGGGCTCTTCGAGAGCGCGGACGGCGGCAGCGTGTTCATCGACGGCGTGGCCGAGCTCTCGCCCCCGGTGCAGGCCAAGCTCCATCGCGTGCTCGAGCGCAAGGAGCTCCTCCGCGACGGCGCGGCGAAGCCGATCGACGTGCGCGTCCTCTCGTCGACGCGCATCGACCTCCGCAACTCGATCGAGAAGGGACTCTTCCGCGAGGACCTCTACTTCCGTCTCGCGCAGGTCCGCATCACGGTGCCGGCGCTCCGTCAGCGTCGCGAGGACATGCCGATCATCTGCGCCAAGCTCCTCGCCCGCGCGGGCTCGGAGACGATGATCGACGTCGACGCGCTCGAGCTCCTCGCCACGCTGCCCTGGCCGGGCAACGTGCGCGAGCTGAACAACGCGCTCCTGCGCGCTGCGGCGACGGCCCAGAGCGGCGTCATCCGCCGCGACGACCTCGCGGGTGAGGGCAACGGCTTCCGCGGCACGGCGAGCGAGCGCGAGCCGCTCGACCTCTCGGGCACCTTCTCCGACGCGAAGGACCGCGCGATCGAGCGCTTCGAGAAGGCGTACCTCACGCTCCTCATGAAGAGCTGCCGCGGCAACCTGTCGGCGGCGAGCCGGCAGGCGGACATCGCCCGGCATCACCTTCGCGACTTGTTGAAGAAGCGCGGCCTGTACGGCGTTAGTCTCGACGACAAGGACTGATGGCCGACGAGTACAAGACACGCGACGGCGTGACCATGATCGAGGGGCTGGAGGCGGTGCGCCGCCGGCCCGAGGCGTACATCGGTCCGGAGCCGAACGAGCGCACCGGGAGCACGCGCCTGCTCGAGCTCGTCGTCGGCGGCCTGGCGAAGGACACGCCGAAACCGACCGAGATGCGCATCACGGTCTTCAACAACGCGGTCGTGGTGGGCGTCGACGGAAAGCCGTTTCCGGTCGAGCCCTACACGAAAGGGACGACCGACCTCCCGCATCCCGCGCTCTACGCGTTCTTCATGACGCTCATCGCGGGCGGCGAGGGGCTCGGTCGTACGCTCGTCTTCGGTGGCGTGCTCAACGCGCTGTCCGAGCGTCTCGTCGTCTCGACGATGCACGGTGACCTCCGCTACCGCGCCGTCTTCTCGCGCGGCAACATCGTCATGTTGCTCTCGAAGAACCGCTACGCCACGCCGCTCGGCACGACGTGGCTCACGTACCGTCGCGACAGCACGAAGGTGCTGGGCCCCTCGCTCACGCTCATCGAGGCGCAAGCGGTCGCACAGCGCGTGATGCAGACGAGCGGCATCCGCGTGAACGTCTACGATCGCGTGAACGACGAGCCCGACTGGTACTAGCGGCTCGCGAGGATCGCGATGAGCAGCAGGACGACGACGGCGCCGCCGACGATCATCCAGAGCTTCTTCTTGTCCTCGGCGGGGGCCGGGACGTTCGCCTTCTTCGACTTCGGACTGCGCCTCAGCTTCGTGCGGCGCGTCTTCATCGTCTCGAGATCCTTCTCGGACGGGACGTCGGACTTCGTCGAGTCGGGCTTCGAGTCGTCCTTGGAGTCTGGCTTCTCGGACTTCGGCGGCTTGACGCTCTTCACCGTCGCCGGGATGGGCGTGGGCGCGGGCTCATCGGTCGGCGGCGGGGGCTTGAACGAGCGGCGCGAGGGCGGACGCACCGACGGCGGGCGCACCGACGGCGGGCGCCTCGACGGCGTGAGGCTCTCGCTCTCCTCCGAGCCCTCGTCGTCCGAGCTCGGGGAGCGCGAGTCGCCGCTGGGCGGCTCCGAGGCGAGGATCACGGCCGGCGGCGGCAGCACGCGCTGGTTGTTCTGCGAGCTCGGGAATTTCCGCGGCCCCGACGCCTCGAGCATGCTCGACGAGGCGATGGGAACCGGCGCGGGCGGCGTCATCGTGCCTTCGCGGATGGCGGCCGCGTCGTGCAGCCACTTCGCCTGGCGCGCCTCGCCGCCGGGGAAGAGCCTCGATACGAGCGTCGCCACCTTCGGGCCGTGCGGCCCGGTCGTGCGCGCGAACGCGTCGAGGTCCGTGCGCATCTCCTCCGCGGTCGCATAGCGCTCGTCGCGATCGACCTTCAGCGAGAGATCGATCACCTTCCAGAGCGCCTCCGGGAAGTCGGGGATCTCCTTGCGGAGGTCGGGCACCTCCGCCTTCTGGATCGCGCGCAGCGTCTCGACGTCGTTGTCGCGCTTGAAGAGGCGCTTCATCGCGCACATCTCCCAGAGCGTCGTGCCGAGCGCGTAGACGTCGATGCGCCGGTCGATGCCCTTGCCCTGGGCCTGCTCCGGCGCGAGGTACGGGATCTTCCCTTTGACGATGCCCTCCGCGCTCTTCGACATGCGCACGCGGGCGCGCGCGAGGCCGAAGTCGATGAGCTTCACCTCGCCGCCGTGCGTGAGGAAGATGTTCGTCGGGTTCACGTCGCGGTGAATGACGCTGAGCGGCTGCCCGTCCTCGTCGACGAGCTCGTGCGCCGAGTGGAGCCCCTCCGCGACGCGCGCGCAGATCCACGCCGCCGTGGCCAGGTCGAAGCCGGTCTCGCTCGACTTCAGCGCATCGTAGATGTCGGCGACGGTGCGGCCGTTGAGGAGCTCCATCGCGATGAAGCTGTGGTCCTCGACGCCGTAGTCGAGCGTCTGGATGACGTTCGGGTGCGAGAGTCGGGCGAGGATCTTCGCCTCGTCGACGAACATCGCGACGAACTGCTCGTCGTTCGCGAGCTCGTCTTTCATCACCTTGAGCGCGACGAGCTGTTCGGTGCCGTCCTCGTGGACCTCGCGCCCGAGGTAGATCGTGGCCATACCGCCGCCACCGATCTTCGCACCGACCTCGAAGCGACCAAGCTTCGCCGGCGGTTTGGTAGGCAGGCCCATCACCACGACGGACGTACCCTACTACGCGCGGACCCGCTTTTGGCCCGGTTTCTCTGGTCAGCGCGGCTTCTACCGTCACTTCGTCGGAAAGAGGTCGCGCTGCTTCCAGGCGTCCAGCTCGCGCATCTCCGCCCATACCTCGCGAGCGCTCGTGAAGCGGAAGGCCTCGCGACGGCGAAGCATTTTCGCGATCAGATTGCCGAGCGGCGTCCCGATCTGCTCGGCGCGTTGTCGCGGTTCGCCGTCGGCGACCTGTCGCACGAGCTCCTGGTACGGAACGTCGAGCGTGATCGCGGACTCTCCAGTGACCATCCAGAAGAGGAGCAGCCCCACCTGGTAGAGGTCGCTCTGCCGGCTCGTGAAGCCATGCGCGAGGATCTCCGGCGCCATGATGGCGTGGTGCACGATATTCGGCCGCACCGCGTTCATGCCGCGGAGCTCGTTGCTGATGCCGAAGTCGCTGATCTTCACCGTCGGACGATCGGTGTGCGTGATGAGCACGTTGCCGGCGTGGAGGTCGTCGTGCACCACGTCGTTGTCGTGGAGGAACTGCACGGCGGCGAGCAGCTGGCGCGAGATCTCGAGGACGAGGCCCTCCTGCATCGGCGTGCCGAGCATGTCCTTCAGCGCATGCTCGCAGCGCTCGAGAGCGAGGTAGAAGAGGTGGTCCTGCGTGAACGAGTCGTAGATGTAGACGACGTTCGGATGGCGGAGCGACACGAGCCGCTGCACCTCCTTCGACCACTCCGCGTAGACCTCGGAGTAGGGGCGGTTCGCCGGGCGCACCATCTTGACGGCGTACGTCTGATCGAACGGGCCGATGCACTCGTAGACGGCGCCGAACTCGCCGGACCCGAGGATGCTCATGACCTCGTAGGTGCCGCGAGCGCCGACGAGCTTCGACCCGACCTGCGGGTACTGCACCATGATGCGCGGCTGCTGCGGGGGAGGCGGCTGCACGGGAGGCGCTGCGAAGGCGCCGGTCGGGGAGACGGGCATCGTGCCGGGGCGCTGTTGCATGGGCGGTGGTGGTCCGGGCGGTGGCGCCGGCTTCGGCGCGACCTGGGGCATCTGGGGGGTGACCGACATCGGCGCGACCTGGATCGCCGGGAGCGTGCCGCGATCGCGCTTGCGCGGGTTGATGACCGGCTGCCCGGGCGGCTGTGACGGCTGCGGGTAGGGCGGCTGTGAGAACTGACCCTGGTACGCGGTGGGCGCCGGGCCGTACGTCGGCGCGGGCGTCATCGGCGGGGACGGGACGTTCGGAGAGCTGGGCGCGACCGGCGGCGCGGGCGGAGATGGCGGCGACGTCCTCGTGACCGGCTGCAGCGGCTTCGTGGCCGGCCCGGGCCCGCTGCTGCTGATGGGATTGCTCGGCGGCGGGGGTGGGGGGCGCGTCGACGGCCGCGGGACCTGCGGGACCGCGCTGGGCATCTGCGGAGTGAACGGCTGCGGCGTCTGCTTGATCCCGTTGTGGATCACGTTGCCTAGCGGCGGGGTGACCGTCTGCTTCGCTGGCCTTTCCGGAGCCGGCGGGGGCGCCGAAGGTCGCTGCGAATCACTCACACGATGACTCTACCCTTGGTCTGGCTCGGGACGAAGTACCATCGGCACCAACATGTCGATGGAACGTGCGCAACGACCGTCGCGGGCGCCCAGTGTCTTCACCGCCGAGCACCGCCGGCTGGCCGAGGCGCGGGACGGTGTGAAGTGGCGGCGGTGGGGGAACTACCTCAGCGAGCGCCAGTGGGGAACCGTACGGGAAGACTACTCCGCGAACGGGGACGCCTGGAACTACTTCCCCCACGAGCACGCGCGCTCGCGGGCCTACCGCTGGGGCGAGGACGGGCTCCTCGGCTTCTGCGACAACCGGGGGCTCTTCCACTTCGCGGTCGCGCTGTGGAACGGTCAGGATCCGTATCTCAAGGAAAGGATCTTCGGGCTGTCGGGCCCGGAGGGCAACCACGGCGAGACGGTCGGTGAGCTCTACTGGTACACGGACGCGACCCCGACTGGCTCGTATTCGCGTGCACTCTACAAGTATCCGCAGCGCGCGTTCCCGTACGACGCCATGCGCGACCTCGCCCGTTCTCGCACGCGCCAGGACCCGTCGCCGCGCCTCGTCGACACGGGCATCTTCGCGGAGAACCGCTACTTCGACGTCGAGGTCGAGTACGCGAAGGCGACGCCGGAGGACATCCTCGTCCGCATCACGGCCACGAACCGCGGACCCGAGACGGCGCCCATCGAGATCCTCCCGCAGTTCTGGTTCCGCAACACGTGGGGCTGGGGGACGCCGGCGGGCCAGAAGCCGGCGGTGCGCCCGGAGATCCGCGCCGTGTACGGTCGCGGCGAGCACGGACCGCACATCGAGGGGACGGAGGCGTTCCACGGGAAGCTCCAGATCTGGCTCGCGGACGCGAAGGATCTGATCTTCTGCGACAACGAGACGAACACGCAGGTCCTCTACGGCACGCCGAACAAGACGTCGTACCCGAAGGACGCCTTTCACGCCGCGGTCTGCCGTGGCGTGCGCTCCGCGGTCAGTCCTGCGCGCGCCGGCACGAAGGCGGCGGGACGGTTCTCGTTCGAGCTCGCGCCGGGCGAGTCGAGGACGGTGCGCGTGCGTATGAAGCTGGCGCCTGCGGCGGCCGACACCCACACGCAGCCGGCGTTCGCCGACTTCGACGACCTCTTCGCGCTGCGCCGCCGCGAGTGCGACGAGTTCTACGAGGCCATCACGCCGGGCGCCGTCTCGCCCGAGGCGAAGAACGTGCACCGGCAAGCGCTCGCGAGCCTGCTCTGGACCAAGCAGTACTACTGCTTCGATCTCGAGCGCTGGCTCTCCGGCGATCCCGGCTCGCCCGCGCCGCCGCCGGAGCGCCGCAAGGGCCGCAATCGCGAGTGGCGACACCTCTTCAACAGCGAGGTGCTCTCCATGCCCGACAAGTGGGAGTACCCGTGGTACGCGGCTTGGGACCTCGCGTTTCACTGTGTACCCCTCGCGCTCGTCGATCCCGACTTCGCGAAGCAACAGCTCACCCTGCTGACGCGTGAATGGTACATGCATCCGAACGGCCAGCTGCCCGCGTACGAGTGGGCGTTCTCGGACGTGAATCCCCCCGTGCACGCGTGGGCCGCGCTGCGCGTCTACCAGATCGAACGGCGCATGACGGGGCGTGGCGATCGCGACTTCCTCGAGGCGATCTTCCACAAGCTGATGCTGAACTTCACCTGGTGGGTGAACCGAAAGGACGCCGCGGGCAACAACGTCTTCCAGGGCGGCTTCCTCGGGCTCGACAACATCGGCGTCTTCGATCGCTCGAATGCCCTGCCGCGCGGCGGCCTGCTCGAGCAGGCCGACGCGACGAGCTGGATGGGCATGTACTGCCTCAACCTGCTCGCGATCGCGCTCGAGCTCGCCGCGTACAGCCCGAGCTACCAGGACGTGGCGAACAAGTTCTTCGAGCACTTCCTCCTCATCTCGAAGGCGATGACGGAGCAGGCGGAGGACGGCTTCCGCATGTGGAACGAGGAAGACGGGTTCTTCTACGACGTCCTTCACCTGCCCGGAAGAGGCTTCCAGCCGATGCGCGTGCGCTCGATGGTCGGCCTCATCCCCATCTTCGCGGTGGAGACGATCGAGGAGAACATGCTCGAGCGCTTCCCCGCGTTCGTGAAGCGCGCGCAGTGGTTCATCTCGAACCGCCCGGAGTTCGCCGGTCGCATGGCCACGGTCGAGGTGGGGACGGGCGAGCGAAGGCTCCTCTCGATCCTCGACCGCGATCGCCTCGCCCGCGTCCTCGCGCGCGTGCTCGACGAGACGGAGTTCCTCTCCGACTACGGCGTGCGTGCGCTGTCGCGGATCCATCAGGACGAGCCGTACGAGATCGAGCTCGACGGCCAGAAGCACCGCGTCGACTACGAGCCGGGCGAGAGCTCGACCGGCCTCTTCGGCGGCAACTCGAACTGGCGCGGGCCCATCTGGTTCCCCGTCAACTACCTGATGATCGAGTCGCTACAGAAGTATCACTACTACTACGGCGACACGTTCCGCATCGAGTGCCCGACCGGCTCCGGCAACTACATGAACCTCTGGGACGTCGCGAGCGAGCTCTCTCGCCGCCTGGTCAAGCTGTTCCTGCGCGGCGAGAACGGCCAGAGGCCGGCCGACGGCGGCGATGAACGTCGTGGATCCGCCGAAGGCGGGACGCGAGACGAGCTCATCACCTTCTACGAGTACTTTCACGGCGACGACGGCCGCGGCCTCGGCGCGACGCACCAGACGGGCTGGACCGCGCTCGTGGCGAAGCTCATCGAGCAGAGCCCGAAGTGGACGTGATCACCGGTTCGCGGCGCCGGGCGTCGCGGTCGTGAGCACGAACTCGCCCTTGGGGTCGCCGCTCGGGACGCGGCCCCACGAGATGCCATCGCCGCTGGCCGCGTCCGGCGGATAGACGACGGTGCCCTGGACGCCGCCGTCGTCGCCGATCAGGAAGATCGTCTCGCCGTTCTTGTTGCTGATGCCGAACTCGGCGTGAAAGCACCGGGCGCCGGGCGCCTCGGGACACGGCTTGCCGCCGTCGACGCCGCCCGCCTGGACGAGGAGGTAGCCGCTCGCCTTCAGCTTCGTGCCGCGGGGGAAGGTGACCGCGTCCGCGAGCTTTGGCTCGCCGGTCTCCTTGTCGCGATCGGCGACCTGCCAGCCGCTCACGTCGACGTCGCCGGTCCCCGAGCTCACGATCTCGATCCACTCGTCCTTCACGCCGATCTCGTTGAGCACGACCACACCGGTGGTCACGGTGGCGGCGTCGAACTCCTTTGGCGGCGTCTCCTTCTCGGACGGCGTCTCCGGCTCGGCCACACCGCCATCGGCCGCGGCGCCGGGCGTGACGATCACGTCGTATTGCGGCAGGCCGTCCGTCGCCTCGCTGCAGGCGTAGACGCCGGCGACGAGCGCGACCGCGAGGTAGAGGCGGCGGACGTTCATCAGAACACCACCCGGGCGATGACGCGGAGCTGCCACGCGTCCGAGCCAGGGACCTCGGAGGCGGCGCGCGTCGTGGGCATCGTCTTGTCGAAGGCGAGGAACGTCTCCAGCGGGAGCGCGACGCGGTAGCCGGCGGTGAGCCAGAGGGTGGTCACCCGGTCCGCGGGCGTCGCGTCGACGTTGCGGTTCTGGTGATCGAGCCGCGCGCCGAAGAGGAGTCGCGGGATGGGCTCGACGCGCGCGAAGCCGCTCACGAGGAAGCCGTTCTGCGTGCCGAGCTGCGCGATCCCCCACGCGTACGTGGCATAGGCGCCAGCGCGGACGCGCTCGCCTTGCCAGAGGAGCCCGCCGGTCATGCGATTCGCCCGCGCGAGCGACGTGCCCGTCGAGCCGGACACGTAGGAGCCGAGCACCCCGAGCGGCTTCAAGAGCTCGCTCGCCACGGCGGGCAGGGGATGGACCTCCGCCGCGCCTTCGAAGCTCTTGCCGCGATTGAGCTCGCGGCTCGTGTACCCGTCGCCGTTGTAGAGGGCGCTGCCGACCCAGCCGTAGCCGGCCGGGAGGTCGACGCGCGCCTTGGCGCCGAGATCGGCGGCGGCCATGAGCCCGCCGTTCTCGAGGCCCGAGGGCGCGACCGCGCGCATCATCCACGTCCCGTCGAGATCGGGCACGGTCATGGTGGGGATCACGCCGGCGGCGAGCTCGAGCGGCGCGACCGGACGATACGCGGCGAAGCCCTCTCGAACGCGCACGACGAGGCTGTCCCCGGCCACGCCCACGAGCGCGCCCTCCGACGCGGAGCGGACCGCCTCCACCACCACGCGGCCTCGTACGTGCTCGTACTCGCCCTCGACGGCGCCGTGGACGCGAGGCACGTCGAACTGGTGGAACCACGAGTCGCCCAGGTTGCGATAGGTGTACGATGCAAACACCTCGAGGCCCGCGCGGATCCGCCCATCGCCGTGCGTGCCGGCCTCGGTCGGCGGCGCCGCGCGTCCGAGCGGCGCGGGATCGTCGGCCGAGCGCTCGGGCGGCGGCTCGGTCGCGGCGGCGACCTGCAGGAGGACGGCGAGGGCGATCATGGCAGGGCCGGCACCGGCGGAGGGCTCCCGAAGACGGACGCGAGATCGGGCGAGGGCGCATCGGCGGGATCGACGGGGATCCCGAGCCGGAGGCCGTCCCGGCGATGCAGCGAGCGAACGAAGCGCTCGTGGTCCTTCATCACGAGCGCGGCGTAGACCCGACCCGCCTCGGTCTGCTCGGCGACCCACCCGTCGCGATCGATCGCGATCTTGGCGGCGATCGCCCTCGCCTCGGGCGCGTGCGCGCGCGCCACGATGGAGCCGAGCACGATCCCGAGATCGCGGAGCGCCTCCGGCGTGCCCTCGTCCTCCTCGAAGCGGTCGACGGAGACGCCCTTCTGGCCCTCCGTCTCGAGCCGGATCTGGCAGGGCAGCCCGAGCCACGTCGTCCAGCCCCAGCGTGGCTCCCCGTCGAGACGGGCCCAGGCAGCGCGGCCGGCGCGGATGACGCGCTCGCCGAGCGAGTCCGCGAACACGCCAGGGGGCACGATCCCGCCCACGTTCGGATCCGCGATCTCCTTCAGCTCGACGATCACGTCGTCCTTCGGATCGTCGGTGGGACCGCGCAGGAGCACGAGCACGCGGACGCGCGGCCAGCTCGCGACGCCGCTGCCGAACACGCGTACCGCGTCGAGCACGCGGAGCTCCTCGAGGGGCGGCTGCACGAGGAGCGAGCGCCGCCACCCGGCGATCGCCTCCGGCAGCGCGGCGAGCGCGTACGGCGGGAGCGGCACCTGCGCCGACTGCGGCTCCTCGGGATCGAGCACGCCGAGCGCGAACCTCCGGCTCCCCCCCGCCATCGTCGTCAGCTCGTCCAGCTCGCGGCCGTTGCGATCGCGCTCGGAGCGGCGGAAGAGGTCTGCGACGATCGCGCCACCCATGCCCGCGACGACGCGCGGCGGGAGCACCCCGCGCGACGCCGCCTCGATGGCGTCGCGGTAGCTCGTCATCGCGGCCGCCACGATGTCCGCCTGTGCGTCGATGACCGCCTGGCGCTGCGCGGCGTCCTTCGGGTTCGAGACGAGCGCCGAGAGCGCCATCCCCGCCGCGAGGCGGCGAACGTCCCAGAGGTAGGGGAGGCGATCGGAGGCGTCGAAGTCGTTCGGCTCGAGCGCTGCCGTCCCGTCCGCGGCGCGGAGGACGCCGAAGTTCTCGGGGTGCGGATCGCCGAGCGAAGGCACCAGCGGCAGCTCCAGCGCAAAGCGCGAGACCGCGACCTCCGTCGCGCCGCTTCGCATGTCGCTGCGATAGAGCGGCACCGTTCCGCGAAAGAAGTCGTAGGCGCTGCCCGCCATCTTCACGTACTTGCCGGCGGAGAGGACCGGGCGCGAGCGGATGACCGCCTCGTCCGCCTGCGCCATCACGCCGACGATCTGGGCCTCGCGCGGATCCTCGAGGCCGCGCTCGTCGCACGCGAGCGCGAGGCCCAGCGCCAAGCCCCACGGAGTCACGCGTCGCACGACGGCGAAGGTCGTCCATCACGGCGAAGCTCTCGCTTCGGCCGTGTGACGAATCGGTTACAGCCGCCTCATTCGGCGGGCGCGAGCGACGTGGGGGAAGGCGCGGGCGGGGTGGCGGCCGCGCGGCGGGCCCGGCGCTCCTCCCGGCGGCGCATGAGGAAGTAGACGATCGGCACGGTCATGCGCGAGAGCATGAGGGAGGCGATCTCGCCCGCCATCAGCGCGATCGCGAGGCCCTGGAAGATGGGGTCGAAGAGGATCATGAAGGCGCCGACCACGACCGCCGCCGCGGTGAGGAGCATCGGGCGGAAGCGGATCGCGCCCGCGTCGACGACGGCCTGCTCGAGCGGCGCGCCCTCCGCGATGCGCTGCTCGATGAAGTCGACGAGGATGATCGAGTTGCGGACGACGATGCCCGCGCCGGCGATGAAGCCGATCATGCTCGTCGCGGTGAAGAACGCGCCCATCAGGCCGTGGGCGGGGAGGATGCCCACGAGCGAGAACGGGATCGCGCTCATGATGACGAGGGGCGTCTTGAACGACTGGAACCACGCGACGTTGAGCACATAGATGAGGACGAGCACGGCCGCGAACGCGGCGCCGAGGTCGCGGAAGACCTCGTAGGTGATGTGCCACTCGCCGTCCCATTTCATCGCGTAGCGATCGGTGCGGAACGGCTGCGCGGAGGTGTGCTGCTCGAGCACGTAGCCCTCGGGCAGCGGCATCCGGTCGAGCTCGGGCGCGAGCTTCGTGATGGCGTAGACGGGGCTCTCGATCTCGCCGGCGATGTCGGCCGTGACGTACACGACGGGCATCAGGTTCTTGTGATGGATGGTCTTGTCTTCGATCACGCGCTCCGCGCGAACGAGCTCGCCGATGCCGACGAGATGGCCGCCCCGGCCGACCAGCTTCAGGCCCTCGAGCCGCTGGAGGTCGGACCTCGTCGCTCGGTCGAGGCGCATCACGATCGGGACGTCCTCGCGCGCGCGCTCGTCGTGGAGGAGCCCGAGCTCGGAGCCCGCGACCGCGACGCGGAGCGCGTCTCCGATCTCGGCCTCGCTCACGCCACTCAGCGCGGCCTTCTCCTGATCCACGACGAAGCGGAGCTTCGGCTGGTCGTCCTCGACGTACCAGTCCACGTCGACCACTCCCTTCGTGGCCTCCATCTTGTCGCGCACCATGCGCGCCACCTGGATCGCGCGGTCGTAGCTCGGGCCGTAGATCTCCGCGACCATCGTCGAGAGCACGGGCGGGCCGGGAGGGACCTCCGCGACCTTGATGCGCGCGCCGTGCTGCACCGCGATGGGCAGGATGGCGGTGCGAATGCGCTTCGCGATGTCGTGGCTCTGGGCCTTGCGGTCGCCCTTCTCGACGAGGTTCACCTGGATGTCGGCGACGTTCGAGCCCCGGCGCTGGAAGTAGTGGCGGACGAGGCCGTTGAAGTTGTACGGGCCGGAGGTGCCCACGTACGTCTGGTAGGTACGCACCTCGGGCTCCTTGCGGATCACGTCCGCGAGCGCCTGCGTGAGGCGGTCCGTCTCCTCCAGCGTCGAGCCCTCGGGGAGATCGACGATGACCTGGAGCTCGCTCTTGTTGTCGAAGGGGAGCATCTTCACCTTCACCCACTGGATCGCGACGAGGCTCATCGCGCCGAGGAGCAGCACGACGACGCCACCCAGGAAGGCGAGGCGGAGCTTCGCCACCCGGAGCAGCGCGCCCATGACGCGCCGGTAGAAGCGCGTGAGCGCGCTCTCCTCGGCGTCGTCCGCGTGGCCGTGGCCGAGCAGGCGCACCGTGGCCCACGGCGTCACGATGAACGCGACGATGAGCGAGAAGATCATCGCGGCGGACGCGCCGACGGGGATCGGTCGCATGTACGGACCCATGAGGCCGCCCACGAACGCCATCGGCAAGATGGCGGCGATGACGGTCATGGTGGCGAGGATGGTCGGGTTGCCGACCTCGTCGACCGCGCGGACGGCGACCTCCGCGAGGTCCTGGCCCCGGTTCTCGGGGAGCCGGGCGTGCCGCGCGATGTTCTCCACGACCACGATCGCGTCGTCGACGAGGATGCCGATCGAGAAGATGAGCGCGAACAGCGTGATGCGGTTCAGCGTGTAGCCGTAGAGGTAGAAGACGGTGAGCGTCAGGGCGAGCGTGGCCGGGATCGCGAGCATGACGATCCCGCTCTCGCGCTTGCCGAGCGCGAGCCAGATGAGGACGGCGACGGACACGACCGCGATCCCCATGTGCAAGAGGAGCTCGTTCGACTTCTCGCTCGCGGTGGCGCCATAGTCGCGCGTGATCGTGACCTCGACGTCGGAAGGGAGGAGCGTGCCGCGAAATCCGTCCAACTTGCGCATCACGTCGGCCACGACCGACACCGCGTTCTGGCCCTTGTGCTTCGCGATCGCGATCGTGACCGCGGGCACGGACGCGCTCGTTCGCTCGGCGTCCTCCGCCGCGGCACCAGCGCCGAAGCGAACGTAGGTCGAGGGCTCCTCCGGTCCATCGGAGACGGTGGCGACGTCGCGCAGGAAGACGGGGCGTCCGCCCTCGGCGCCGACGACGACGTCGCCCACGTCGCGCGCCGTCGCGAGCACGGTCCCCGCCTCGAGGAGGAGCTCGCGGTCGCCCCGCGCGATGGATCCGCTCGCGACGCGCTGGTTCGCGGCGCTGACCGCGGTCGCCGCCGCGTTCGCGGAGAGCCGGTGCGCCGCCATGCGCTCCGGATCGAGCGCGACGCGCAGCTGCCGTCGCTCACCGCCCGTGATCGTGACCTCGCTGACGCCGTCGACCTGCTTGATCGGCTGCACGAGCTCACCCGCGAGCTTCCGGAGCTCGAAGCCCGAGTAGCGCGTGCTCCACAGCGTGAGCGCGAGGATCGGGACGTCGTCGATCGAGCGCGGCTTGACGAGCGGCGCGGACGCGCCCGGCGGGACGATGTCGGCGTGCGCGGCGAGCTTCTCCTGCAACCGGACCGTGCTCCGCTCCTCGTCCTCACCGACCTTGAAGCGGACGATCACCTGGGCCATGCCCGGCATCGATGTGGAATACACGTATTCGACGCCCGGGATCTCCCAGAGGAGGCGCTCGAGCGGCTTCGTGACGCGCTCCTCCACCTCCTTCGCAGACGCGCCGGGCATGCGCACCATCACGTCGCTCATCGGCACGATGATCTGGGGCTCCTCCTCGCGCGGGAGGCGCCAGATCGCGAAGGCCCCGAGGAGCACCGAAGCGACGAGGATGAGCGGTGTGAGCTTGGAGTGGATGAAGGCGCGCGCGATGCGCCCGGCCGCGCCGAGCTTGGGGGCGCTCATGGCTTCACCGCGACGGGCGACGCATCATGGAGTGTGGCGGGCGGGGAGAGGATCACCGTCTCGTTCGGCGAGAGGCCGGAGAGGATCTCCGTGAACGGCCCCTGCGCCTCGCCTCGCGTGACCATTCGAAGCCGCGCGCGATCTTTCTCCACCACGAAGACGCGGTCGAGCGAGCCGAACGTGGTGAGCGCCTCCGTGGGGACCACGAGGGCCTCGTGCAGGCCCGTGCGGAACGCGACGCGCGCGAACGCCCCGGTCCGCAGCTTCACGGTCTGGGTCGGGAGGTCGATCTTGACGAGGAAGGAGCGCGCGGCGGCGTCGACGCTCGGGACGATCTCTCCGACGCTCCCGGTGATCGGCGCAGGGAGCGCGTCGATCGTGACCTGCACCGGATCGCCGAGCTTGACCTCGGCGGCGTGGGACTCCTCGACCGCCGCCTCGACGCGGAGCGCCCCTTCGTCGGCGATCGAGAGGAGCGGCATGCCGGGCGTCGCGAGGGTGCCCGGGTCGACGTTTCGCTCGAGGATGCGGCCGGAGAACGGCGCGACGATCCCCGCATAGGCGAGCTGGGCGCTCACCTCACCGGCGCCCGCGCGTGCCTCGGTGATGCGCGACTCGACCGAGCGGAGCCGCGCCTCGGCCATCTTCTCCTGCGCCGTCGCGCCCTGCCAATGCGCCTCCGCCTCGTCGAACTGCTGGTTCGTGATCGCCTGCTCCTGTCGCAGCGAGGTCGCGCGGTCGTACGACGTCTTCGCGATCTTCGCCGCCGCGCGCGCCGCGACGAGCGCGCTCTCCGCCTCCGCCTTCGCCTCGAAGGACTGCGCGACGGCCGCGTTCGCGCGGGCGACGGAGGCGCGGACGTCGTTGGCCTCGAGCTCGACGAGGGGCTGGCCGGCCTTGACGGAGTCGCCAGGCCTCACCTTGACCGCGCGGACGTAGCCAGTGGTCTTGCTCGCGACGACGGCGGTGCTCTGGCCGCGGACGGTGCCGCTCGCGCGGTAGAGCACGACGAGCGGCTCTTCATGGGCGCGGCCCACCGTGACGGAGACGGCCGCCTCCTCGCTCACGGGAGCTCGATGCGAATGGCCCGCGCAGGACGCGGTGAGCGCGGCGGCGACGCCGGCCGAGACAAGGCGTTTCATGATTCCTCCGCGCATGGGAGCCGCCATGTGGGAAGAAGGGTTCGCGAGCCCGCAGAACGCGACCGGCGAACCCTTTCGGGTCGCCCCTGGCTCCTACCGGCGAAACCACGGAGAGCTGCCCATGTGTCGTCGTACCGAGTGCCCCGATTGCAAGAAGCCCAGCTATGCCGGATGCGGCCGCCACATCGATCAGGTGCTCGGCGATGTCCCGCCGGCCGAGCGCTGCCGTTGCCGCGAGGCGAAGAAGGGGAGCGAGTCCGCGGCCCCGGGCGTCGCGGACGTCCTCCGCCGCTTCCTGGGGGTCTGACCGGGAGCCCGAGCTAGAACCGAGCGCACCCTCGGTGATCTTGCTTAGAGCGCGGAGATGCCGAAGAACGACGTCGCGTCCGCCGACGAGAGATCGCAGGCGACGAACGGCGCGCCGTTCACGAGCTGAAGGCCCTCCGGCTTGTCGACCTCGCGCGGGAGGTCCCAGATCGCCTTGAGGTCGACCTTGTCTTCGTCGACCCCGAGCTCGCGCTCGATGCGACCGATGGCGCGCGATTGATCGGAGAGGACGAGGATCGATCCGTCCTGATCGAGCGTGAGGTCGGAGATGTCGCCGATGAGCCGCGCGGCGCTCGCCTTGAGCTCCCAGCTCTTCACCGCGACGAGCTCGCTCGACTCGCCGCTCGGCACCTTGAACGCGCCCTTCAGCGCGAGGGCCGGGGTGTAGCCGGCCGGGGCCTGGCCCTTCGGTGCGAACTCGATGAGCGCGGCCGGGCCCTTCTCCTTCGCGACGAGGACGTGCCCGTTCGAGAGGAGGAGCATGCCTTCGCCGCGCGAGGTCTCGTCGCGATCCCACGACGTGTAGAGCGGGCTTTCCTTCGGCAGCGTGAGGTTCATCACGTGCTTCAGTTTGAGGTCGGCGTCGAGCACGCTGATCGTGGCCTCGCCCTCCGACATGATGAAGACCTTGCCCGACGAGTCGCCCGCGATCGCTTCCCACTGGGAGTCGCCGTTGCCGAACTGGGACTTGAGGTCGTTCTTCTTCACGTTCGTCGGCAGACCGTCGTCGCCGATGCCGAACGTCACGACGGTGGTGGAGGAGTCGCCGATGGCGAGGTACTGCGGCTTGCCTCCGACGGTGCGGGTGCCGAGACCGGAGATCTCGTTCAGGGGGAGCGAGCCGCTGCTCTCGACCGAGACCTTCGCGGCGCTCAGGTCGGCCGCCGCCTCGCCCGCGGGCTCGCCGCCGTCACCGCCCGCGCACCCGGCGAGGACGGCGGAGGCACTCAAGAAGAGGAGAGGGAGGAGGGAGGGGCGCATGTCGAGGGAGGCTGACGCAAGGTTGGAGCCACTTTCCCTACACCTCCCACTCTAACGATTCCGATAGGTTGGAGGCGAGGTCTGGAAGATTCCAGCCTGACGAGAGGCCCGCCGATCCATTCGCGGCGATCCACCCGTCGACGTCGATCGGGGGTGTATCGCGGAATCTGAAACGGGCGACCGGGTCCCGAGCTTGAGAGGCTCTCGAGACCCGCCGCCCGTCGAGGACGCCAGGATCTTTGCGCTGTGAACGGCTCAGAAGCCCGCGTCGTGCATACCGGACGCGTTCATCTCGAGGCTCATCTTGCGCTGATCCGCCTTCGGCTTCGACGGCGCGGCCTGGGTCGCCGCGCGGACCGATGCGACCTTCTTCTGCGCCTCCTCGATGCGGCGTTTCTCCGTCGCGCCCTTCACGACGGACGCTTGCGCCTGCAGCGAGGCCTCCGCGCGTGCGAGCTCCTTGTCTGCGTTCGAGAAGTCGCCGTCGTTGAGGCGCTGCGCGGCCTGCACCTGCGCCTTCGCCGTCTCCTGGATCGCGACGATCGCCTTCGTCCGCGAGTTGGCGGTCGACGCGACCTGGCCCTCGTCGCGCGTCAGCTGCGTGCGCGCCACGACCTCCTGCACGCGCTCGAGGCCGCCGTCCGTCGTGTCGTGGAAGCGGAGGCGCACGCTCGCGAGGGGATGCGAGCTGCCCTCGAAGGCCTCCGGATCGGTGAGGCGCACGCGCACGAGCGCCTCGCGATGCTGTCCCGAGTGGAGCGCGCCGAGCGGGATGCGCAGCGAGCCATCGCCGCCGAAGTCCGCGCGCACGCCGTCCGCGCCCGCGAGCTGCACGCCCGGCGCGGGGACGATCTCGACGAACGCCGCGCTCGCCATCGTCTGATCGAGCAGATCGAGCTCGCCCTTGAGGATGGTCGCCATCTCCCTCGGCTCGCTCAGGTGATAGAGGCGACCGCTCGAGTTCACCGCGAGCGCATCGAGCGTCCGCTCGTCGTAGTCGTTGCCGACACCGAGCGACGTCACTTGCGCCTGGAACTTCAGGCCACGCTGCGCGATCGCGCCGAGCGTCTCCGGCGAGGAGGGTCCCACGTTCGCGATGCCGTCCGAGATGACGACCACGCGACGCACGCTGTGCGTGGCCGGCGCCTGTGCGACCTGGGACTCGCCCATCGTGAGGCCGTCGAACATGTTCGTCGAGCCGGTCGGCTGGAGGCGAGCGATCGCCTGGAGGATGCGCGCCCGCGACTCCTGATCGAGCTTGGTCGGCGGGATGAGCGTCTGCGCGCGGTCCGAGAACGAGTCGAGCGCGACGATGTCGCCGTCCTTGAGGTTCTTCACGAGGGTGGACGCCGCGTTGCGGGCGTTCTCGATCTTCGCGCCGGCCATCGACCCGGACGTGTCGATGACGAGCGCGACGTCCATCGGAGGACGGACGGCGGGGCGCGTATCGGGCACGTCGACCCACACACCGAGGAAGGTGTCGCGCGTGCTGGCGAGGAGCATCTCACCCTCCGCGGAGGCGCCGATCCACGTGGAAGAGGTGGCCGGATTGCGCGGCCCGTCGGTCGCGGCGATCGCCATCTCGCTCGAGTCGGAGGCCCTCGTCGGGGGCTCCGGCGCCTTCGCGATGGTCGGGGTGGCGACCGCCGAGCTCGCGCAACCAGACCCAAACATTGCCAAAACGAGACCGAACCCGAGAACGGACGCTACGCGCATGAAGACCTCTGTGTGGCCCTGTTACGCGTGGGAATAGGGAAGGATCTACGGCTCGTCGGCGAAAGGCTCGCGCCCTGCCGCGGACCGCCTAAGATCCCGCAGTCGTGAAGGTTAAGCAGGTCGTCTCTTGGATCGTCGGCCTCGGCGTCGTCGCCGGGATCGGCATCGGCGTGTGGCGCTGGCAAGCGTCTCACTCCGCGCCCGAGGTCACCTACAAGACCGCCACCGCGGAGAGGAAGCGCGTCCTCGGGCGCGTCACGGCGAGCGGCACGCTGTCCGCCACGGTCACGGTGCAGGTGGGCGCGCAGGTGAGCGGCCGCATCTCCGTACTGAATGCAGACTACAACTCGGTCGTGAAGAAGGGGCAGGTCATCGCCAAGCTCGACCCGCAGCTCTACATCGCGGCCGTCGAGCAGGCGCAGGCCAACTACCTCTCCGCGAAGGCGAGCGTCCTGCGCGCGGAGGCGACGGAGCGCGACGCGCAGGCGACGCTCACGCGCACGAAGAACCTGAACGACCAGGGCCTCGCCGCCGCGTCGGAGCTGCAGACCGCCACCACCGCCCTCTCCGTGGCGCAGGCGGGCACCGAGGTCGCGAAGGCCTCGCTGAAGCAGACGGAGGCGGCGCTCCATCAGGCGCAGGTGAACCTCTCGTACACGACCATCCCGTCACCGATCGACGGCGTCGTCATCTCGCGGTCGGTGGACGTCGGCCAGACCGTCGCCGCCTCGCTCCAGGCGCCGGTCCTCTTCACCATCGCCGAGGACCTCAAGAAGATGCAGGTCCACACGAGCGTGGCGGAGGGTGACGTCGGCCGGCTCCAGCCCGAGATGGAGACGTGGTTCACGGTCGATGCGTTCCCCGGCCAGCGCTTCAAGGGAAAGATCTCGCAGATCCGCAACGCCGCCACGACCGTGCAGAACGTGGTGACGTACGACGCCGTCATCGACGTCGACAATCCAGACCTCAAGCTTCGCCCGGGCATGACCGCGACGACCACGATCGTCTACGCGGAGAAGCACGATGTGCTCACCCTCCCGAACACCGCCCTCCGCTTCAAGCCGCCGGCGGAGGTGGCGAGCACGATCGTGTCCGCATCGCCGCCGGCCACGCTCTCGATCACGGCTGCGAGTACGGAGGTGCCGGGCGCGTCGCCGCCCTCGAGCGGCGGTCGTCCTCCGCGAAAGCGTGCTTTCGGAAAGGAAGGCGAGAGCCCCGAGCGCACCGTCTACGTGCTTCGCGGCGGAAGGCCCGAGGCGCTCGAGGTCAAGACGGGCCTCTCCGACGGCACCATCACCGAGATCGTCTCCGGCGATCTCAAGGAAGGCGATCAGGTCATCACCGAGGCGAGCATCGCGGGCAAGCCGGTCAGCTCCGGCGGCGCCGGCGGCGGTCCGCCGCGCATGGGGCGCATGTTCTGATGAGCGTGCCGCTCATCCGCGTGGCGGATGTCCACAAGGTCTACAAGAGCGGCGACGTGGAGGTGCACGCCCTCCGCGGCGTCTCGCTCGACGTCGTCCCCGGCGAGTTCGTGGCCATCATGGGCTCGTCGGGCTCGGGCAAGTCCACGCTGATGAACCTCCTCGGCTGTCTCGATCGGCCCTCGTCGGGCTCGTACGTGCTCGCGGGGCGCGAGGTCGCGCGCATGGACCGGAACGAGCTCGCGGAGGTGCGCAACGAGGTCCTCGGCTTCGTGTTCCAGAGCTTCAACCTGCTCGCGCGCACCTCGGCGCTCGAGAACGTCGAGCTCCCGCTCGTGTATCGCGGCGTCGGCTCGAAGAAGCGGCAGGAGAAGGCGAAGTGGGCGCTCGAGCGCGTCGGTCTGGGGCAGCGCATGGACCACACGCCTGCGCAGCTATCGGGTGGCCAGCAGCAGCGCGTCGCGATCGCGCGCGCGCTCGTCGGCGATCCGAAGGTCATCCTCGCGGACGAGCCGACCGGCAACCTCGACTCGCAGACGAGCATCGACGTGATGTCGCTCTTCCAGGAGCTCGGAAAGCAGGGGATCACGATCGTCCTCGTCACCCACGAGCCCGACATCGCGGAGTACGCCTCGCGCGTCGTCATCGTGAAGGACGGCCTCGTGCAGAGCGACCTCCACCAGACGCCGAAGGCCGCGCCGCTGCCCGGCGGACAGCCGTATCGCGCAGGGGCCGCATGAACCCGTTCGTCACGATCCTCGTCGCGTTTCGCGCCGTGCTTCGCAACAAGATGAGGTCGTTCCTCACGACGCTCGGCATCATCATCGGCGTCGCGGCCGTGATCGCGATGATGGCGATCGGCGCTGGCGCGAAGGCGCAGGTGGAGCAGGCGTTTGCCGCGATGGGCACGAACCTGCTCATCGTGATGCCCGGCTCCTCGAACTCGGGCGGCTCGCGCGGCGGCTTCGGCAGCCAGCCCACGCTCACGTGGGACGACTGGACCGCGATCAAGACCGAGGTGCCGAGCGTGAAGGCGGCCGCGCCTCAGCTCCGCTCGAGTCAGTCGGTGGTCGCGGACGAGCTCAACTGGACGACGCAGGTGTACGGCACGTCGCCCGAGTATTTCGACATCCGGAGCTGGCCGTTCTCGGCTGGAAATGGCTTCACGCAGCAGGACGTCGACGCCGGCGCCAAGGTCGTCGTGCTCGGTCAGACCGTGGTGGAGAAGCTGTTCGGAAGATCGTCGAACCCCGTCGGGCAGTCGGTGCGGATCGGGAAGTCGCCGTTCGTCGTCGCCGGGGTCCTCGCGTCGAAGGGCCAGTCGCCGATGGGGCAGGACTACGACGACGGCGCGTTCATCCCGATGACGACCTTCGCGCGTCAGATCCAGGGCGGGCTCGGGAAATACATGAACGGCACGATCTTCGTGCAGGCGACGGGGTCGAGCACGACCCAGCGCGCGCTCTCGGAGGTGACGACGCTCCTCCGCGAGCGTCACAAGCTCGCGCCGTCGGCGGAGGACGATTTCTCGATCCGCGACCTCTCCGAGATCGCGTCCGCGCAGCAGCAGGGTACGGAGACGATGACGACCCTCCTCGCGAGCGTCGCCGCCGTCTCGCTGCTCGTCGGCGGCATCGGCATCATGAACATCATGCTCGTCAGCGTGACGGAGCGGACGCGCGAGATCGGCCTGCGCATGGCGATCGGCGCCAAGCCGCGCTCCATCCTGCTCCAGTTCCTGGTAGAGGCGCTGGTGCTGTCGCTCGCCGGAGGTCTCATCGGAGTGGCGCTCGGCGTCGGCACCGCCACCTGGCTGGCGTCGAAGTTCAAGTGGCCGATCACGATCCAGGTGGACGTCATCACGATCTCGGTGATTTTCAGCGCCTTCGTGGGCATCGTCTTCGGCCTGTATCCCGCGCGAAAAGCTTCTCAGCTCGACCCGATCGACGCGTTGCGATACGAGTGACGCCCGGCATGGGCGACACGTTCGACGCGGACTATTACGAGCGGCACTACGGCAGCGCAGAGACGCGCGTTCACTCCGCAGACGAGGTGGCGAAGCTCTGCGCCGCCGTCGCGAGCTTCATCGAGTGGTGGCAACACCCGCTCGAGACGGTGCTCGACGTCGGGGCAGGCGTCGGTCACTGGGGCGCCTGGTTCGAGAAGCACCGCCCGAAGGTCACGTATCGCTCCACCGAGTACAGCGCGCACGCAGCGAAGAAATACGGCCACGAGCAGCGCGACATCACGAAGTGGCGCGACCGGGACACCTTCGACCTCGTCGTCTGCCAGGGCGTGCTCCCGTACCTCGACGACGCGGGCTGCGCGAAGGCGATCGAGAACCTCGCCGCGATGACGGGCGGCTTCCTCTATCTGGAGTCGATCACCAAGCGCGACATCCGCGAGGTGTGCGACGTCGACAAGACCGACATCAAGGTGCACGAGCGCACTGGCAAGTGGTACCGCGAGCGCCTCAACGAGCATCTGCTCGAGGTGGGTTGCGGCATCTGGTGCCGGCGGGACGCGGGCGTCCTCTTCTACGAGCTCGAAGCGTCAGGCCGCTAGGAGAAAGTCCGCCGTCGGCGCGAAGACACGCTCCTGGGCGCCCTTGCAGAGGAAGAGATCCGCGTGCGCGACGGGATGCTCGTCGTCGCCCACGAGGACGAGCTCCTTGTGCGTGGAGCCGATCCGCTCGAAGGTATGCCGCGCCGTGACCGGCAGGACGATGCCGTCCTGATTCGCGACCACGCAGAGAAACGGGTTCGTCAGCGACGGTAGCTTCGCCGATACGTTGACGTTGCGGAGGACGAGATCGCCCCGCCGGATCCACTCCGCGATCTCTCGATTGATGATGGGATGCGGGTCCTCCACCGTCTGCACGAGGCGCGACACCTGCGAGAGATCGGTCGATTTCTCGTTGAGGTAGACCGAGAGCAGGGAAGGGGTGAGCTTCGTCAGCACCGGCAGCGCGAAGCGCGCGAGGCGGCGCGTGTTGGTGAAGCGCACGAGGCCGGCGAGCCTCGGCGAGCCGTACGCCATACGTACGAGAGGATGCACGTCCTGCCAGGTGACGATCCCAGCGAGCGCGACCAGCGCGTGCACGGGCGCCTTCGGCACGCACGCGATGTGGCCGAAGGCGAGGGCTGTCCCGAGGCTGCAGCCGACGAGGTCGACCTTCGAAGCGCCGGTCTGCGTGTGGCGAATCACGTGGGCGATGGCGGCGCCGAGGTCCTCGACCGCGAGATCGGCGAGGCCGTAGCGGTTGTGACCTCTCGCGCGGATCGAACGGCCCTGGCCGCGGAGGTCGACCGTCCAGACCTCGAGCCCGCGCGCGGCCAGCGTCTCCACCATCGACGGTCCGCTCGGGTGGAAGCGGAAGATGAAGGAGTTCATCCCGTAGCCCGGAATGACGAGGACGGGGCGCGCGCCGCTCGCGAGCAGGGAGCCATCCACGGCGGCGAAGCGGGTGAGTCCGAGCCTCCACCCGGCGCCGTTGTCGACGAGGTGCTTCTCCACCTTCACTCGAGCACCGCGAGCTTCAGGTAACGCCCCTCGGGGAAGTTCGGGAGGGTCGGGTGATCGGCCGGCGGGCCAAAGAGCTCGAGGAGGCGCAGATCCGAGCGGCCGAGCGCGGCGTCGTCGAGGGTGTACGAGAAATCCTCGAGGCCGACGTGTGACGAGCACGACGCCGCCACGAACGTCCCCCCCTTCGCGAGGACCTGGACGCATGCATGATGCAAGGATCGATAGGCGGCCAGCCCCTTCGGCTTGGCCTTCTCGCTCGGCGCGAAGGAAGGTGGATCGCTGATCACGACGTCCCACGTCTCGCCGCGCTGCTTCGCCGCTTCGAGGAACGCGAAGCAGTCTGCGGTCACGAACGCGTGCTGCTTCGGGTCGACCCCGGCGAGACGGAAGCTCTCCTGCGCGGTCGCGTGCGCCGCCATCGCGACGTCGACGCTGGTCACGGTCGCGCCTGCGAGCGCGGCACGAAGCGAGAAGCCGCCCGTGTACGAGAACAGGTTGAGGAGGCGAATGGGCGCCTCGGGTGAGGTGCGCTTGCGGCGGGCGACGAGCTCGCCGATGCGCCGCCGGTTCTCGCGCTGGTCGAGGAATGCGCCGGTCTTCTGGCCCTTCGCGAGATCCACCACGAACGGAACGCCGTGCTCCGTGACCTGGACCTTCTCGCGGAGGGGACCGAACCGGGCGTGGATGGTCGCGGCCTCGCCCTTCTTGCCGGAGCGATCGAGGAGTGAGGTGACACCAGCGTCGCGTAGTGGCTGCTCCACCTCGGCGAGAAGTTGATCCGCCAGCGCGCGTGCCGCGTCGCCGTCGACCTTGAGCACCGCGACGTCTCCATAGCGGTCGATGACGAAGCCCGGTGTGCGGTCGCCCTCGCCATTCAGGATCCGGTAGGCGGTCGTCTGGTCGTCTGCGAAGAGTCTCCGGCGAATCGCGAGCGCCTGCTCGAGGCGCTCACGGAAGAGCTGCGCGTCGAGCTTGGTCGCGCTCTCGCGCGACCACACGCGCACGGCGATCGGCGACTCTGGATCCCAGATGCCGGTGCCCAGAAAATGGCCGTCTTCGTCCGCGATCCGTACGATCTCCCCACGGCTCGCGCTGCCGGAAGAAAGATGAGCCGCCGCGTCGCGATAAATCCACGGATGACCATGGCGGACCGATTCGGCCGCTCTTCGAAGGACCGTCACCTGAGCATCCCCCGTCCTGCGCACATTTCTTCGGTCGTGGGCATGATCGCGTGGTCCGGATCCGCCCCCGTGCGCACTGTGTTGGCGCATGTCCCCCGCGCCACGCTTGCCTGGCCGCCGTGTGTTCACGTGTGGGCTCGGCAGCGGCTCAAGTTGGCGCAACTCGGAACAAAAACTGTCACGGTTCGTCGTGCCCACGTTGACGCTCCCCGGCTCGCGCGCTGGAATAGTGGGCGTTCGCGATCGCCCATGCGCGCGCACGGTGTTTGCGGATGATCGTTTCGGTCAGTTCCGGACATGGCTCGAAAGAGTGCCCACGCGTTCATCGTGGGGAACTGGCAGTCGTCGCTCCTCGTAGATCGGAACGCGCTCCTCCTGAATGGAAATAGTTACATGAGAAAAGGTCGATCGAGCCGCCGGAGCCGAATCTCCCGTCCGCTGGTAAGCGTGAAGGGAGAGGCGCTCTCTACTGACGTCGGTCCGGCGAGCAGCGGGGGGCTTCCTTCTCCTCGGGTCGTCGTCGGTGTCCCGCCGTCCGATCCGCCGCCCTCCGAGTCCTTCGAGACGCCGCCGCCGGTCGTGATGGAGGCGAAGGCGCCTGCGACCACGCGGTCGATCACGACGGTCCTGCGCGGCGTCGACCGCGCCGCCGACCTGCCGCCGCCGCCGAGCGAGCCGCCGGTCGACGAGGTGCCGACCACCGGCTGGACCGCGCCGCCGCCCGCCGTCGCGGAGACGGAGGCCGAAGCGCCGCTCGTCGCGGATGTGAAGGTCGTCGAAGCGCCCATCGCCGCGCCGGAGCCCGAGCCAGTCAAGGCCGAGAAGCTCGAGAAGGTCGATCTCACCGCCACCGTCGTCCAAGGGTCGTCGGAGGCGGAGAAGGTCGAGGCGAAGCCCGAGCCCTCGTTCGAGCCTGCACCCGAGCCGGCGAAGCCGACCTTCGCCAAGACGCTCGCCTTCGGCTCGAAGCTGAACGAGCTGCCGCAGAGCGAGCGCGTGGAAGCGGCCCCCGCTCCGGTCGAGAGCGCGGCCTCGCGCGATCGTCGTGATCGCCTGAAGGAGAAGCGCGCGCAGGCGCAGGAAGCGCAGAGGCTCATCTCGCCGAAGGAAGAACCGGACGAGATCAGCGTCCCGCCCGCGAACGACATCAACGTGGAGGACGAGCAGTTCTTCTCGCAGGCGGACGTCGCGGTGCGAAAGAGCGTCCACGAGTTCGAGATGATGGCGCAGCAGGAGGCCGAGGAGCTCGTGCCGGAGAAGGCGCGTCGCAAGCTCGATCCGCACGTCATCCGTCGTCGCGAGCGGTTCGCCGGTTACGTGAAGATCGCGGTCGCCGGTGCGGCCATCGTGTGCCTCGCAGCGGTCGGTCGCTCCGCGATTCACTCCCGAAACGCAAAGCCTGAACCGGCGGCGCAGGCGGCCATCGCCATGGCGCCCGAGACGCCTCCGCCCGCTCCGGTCCAGCCCGTCGCGCAGAAGGCGGCGGAGCCGGCCGCGGCACCGGTTCAGGAAGCGAAGCCTCCGTCCGACAAGGCGGCGGAAGAGGCGAAGCCGGCCGAGCCCGTAGCCGAAGCGAAGCCTTCGTCCGACAAGGCGGCGGAAGAGGCGAAGCCAGCCGAGGTCGCCGTTCCCGCGAAGGCGGAGGAGATCGCGGGCGACGCCAAGGAAGAGCTCAAGAAGTCGCGCACGGCGCTCGAGAAGCGGAAGATCCCGGAGGCGATCGAGGCGGGAGAGCGCTCGGTCACGCTCGACCCGACCGACGGTGAGGCATGGCTCATCCTCGGCGCCGCCTACCAGGAGAAGGGCGACATGGTGAACGCGCGCCGCTGCTACGGCGCTTGCGTGAAGCAGGGCAAGACGGGGCCTCGCCTCGAATGCCAGAAGATGCTCCGGTTCTGAGGCGGGTTCTCTGAGGACAACCTGTTCAGGACCTGGGGGCCATTCGTTACTAGCTCGAAAAGTCCTACAAATTCGGCACGTCGTGCGTTGACACGATGTGGCACGGGCGGTACGAACCGCGCGTGTTCAAGAAGGTCTGCCTCTTCTCTGGCAACGCGAATCCTGCCCTTGCAGCTGCGATCGCGAGCTACCTCGAGACGCCGCTGAGCAAGGTCAAGGTCCAGCGCTTCAGCGATGGCGAGACCTTCTGCGAGATCAACGAGAACGTACGTGGCGTCGACGCGTTCGTGATCCAGCCGACGTCGAGCCCCGTGAACGACCACGTGATGGAGCTCCTCATCATGGCGGACACGCTGCGGCGTGCGTCGGCCACGACCATCACGGCGGTCATCCCGTACTACGGCTACGCGAGGCAGGACCGCAAGGTCGCTCCCCGTACGCCCATCACGAGCAAGCTCGTCGCCGATCTCATCCAGGCGTCGGGCGTCACGCGCGTCGTCTCCATCGACCTGCACGCCGGTCAGATCCAGGGCTTCTTCAACATCCCCTTCGATCACCTCTACGCGCTGCCGGTGATGATGGAGGACTACCTCAAGAAGCACTTCGACGCGTCCGCGGTCGTCGTCTCGCCAGACGCTGGCGGTGTCGAGCGCGCGCGCGCGTACTCGAAGCGCCTCAACGCGGGCCTCGCCATCATCGACAAGCGCCGCGAACGCGCGAACGTCTCCGAGGTGATGCACCTCATCGGCGACGTGAAGGGCAAGGAGTGCATCATCATCGACGACATGATCGACACCGCGGGGACCCTCACGGGCGCCGCGAAGGCGCTCATGGACTACGGCGCGAAGCGCGTCGTGGCGTGCGCCACGCACGGCGTCCTCTCGGGCCCTGCCATCCAGCGCATCGTCGACTCCCCGCTCGACGAGGTCGTCGTCAGCGACACGATCCCCCTCAACGACGCCGCCAAGGCCTGCGGGAAGATCAAGCAGATCTCGATGGCCCGCCTCCTCGGCGAAGCCATCAAGCGCATCCACTCGTCGGACTCGGTCAGCTCGCTCTTCAGCTGAGCGTGCTCGCTCGCGGGAGCTCGATGACGAATCCCGTTTCCGCGCGTCCGGCCTTCTGCTACGTATCCGCCCCCCGTAAGCCGGAGAAGGTTTTTCTGGCTTTTGTAAGGTTCCTGAGGAGCACGCCATGTCTGCCGCCATGCACAACGTCACCGCCGCCACCCGTACCGCCAAGGGCAAGAGCGAGGTTCGTCGCCTCCGAGGCACTGGCCAGGTCCCCGCGGTCGCGTACGGCAAAGACCTCGCGGCCACGATGCTCTCGGTCACGCCGAAGGACATCGTCACCATCCTCAAGAGCGAGCGTGGTCAGAACACGGTCCTCAAGATGACCGTGACGGGCGGCAAAGACATGCTCGTCATGATCAAGGACTACACGTACCACCCGGTCACGCGCTCGCTCGAGCACATCGACTTCGTCGAGGTGAAGCTCGATCGCGCGGTCGACGTCGAGATCCCGCTCGTCGCGACGGGCAAGGCGGTCGGCGTCACCAAGGGCGGCCTCCTCCGCCAGGTCTACCGTATGGTCCCCGTGCGCTGCCTCCCGGACCGCATCCCGCTCAAGGTCGAGGCCTCGGTCGATCACCTCGAGCTCGGCGAAGCCGTCGCGGCGAAGGACCTCAAGCTCCCCGAGGGCGTCGAGGTTCGCCTCCCGCCGGAGCAGACGGTCCTCTCCGTCGTTGCGCCGGAGAAGGATCGCACGGAAGACGTCGCGGCGACCCCGGGCGCGCCGGCGGCTGCAGGTGCAGCGGCGGCTCCCGCCGCGGCGGGCGCGAAGCCGGCCGCGGGCGCGGCGGCTCCCGCCAAGGACGCGAAGGCGGCCCCCGCGAAGAAGTAGCTCCTTCCCGCTCACGTTCGAAAGCCTCTGCGGTCCTCCGTGGGGGCTTTCCGAATTTCGCGAGCCGGCCTAGGTTGCGCGCCTCGTGCATCTCGTCGTTGGCCTCGGCAATCCGGGGAAGAAGTACGCGAAGAACCGGCACAACATCGGGTTCATGGTCGTCGAGCGCCTCGCGAGCTCGCACGGCCTCCCCGAGCTCAAGGAGAAGTTCTCCGCCGTCTGGACGAAGGGCGAGCTCTCGGTGGGCGGTCGTCGTTTTCCGATCGCGCTCCTCGAGCCGCAGACGTTCATGAACCTGTCGGGCGACAGCGTTCAGCCGGCGGCCGCTTTCCTCAAGACAGAGCCCGCGAACGTCATCGTCGTGCACGACGAGCTCGACATCCCGTGGAAGGACGTTCGCCTCAAGGTGGGCGGCGGCCACGCGGGGCACAACGGCCTCCGCAGCATCATCGCGCGCCTCGGCTCGCCCGACTTCGTGCGCGTGCGCGTCGGGATCGGACGCCCGCCCCCGGGCTTCAAGGGCGACGTCGCCGACTACGTGCTGCAGAACTTCGACGCGATGGAGAGCGCAGAGCTGGGCGACGTCGTCGACCGTGCGTGCTCGGCGATCGAGAAGGTCGTCGCCGACGGGCTGACCCCAGCGATGAACGCCGTGAACACGAAGAAGTAGGCGCCGCTGAGGCTGGAAAAATCCGTCCGGGCAGGTCGGTACGGCCCTCGCCCATGGATCCTTCCCGACCAGGTGATCGGAAACAGGCGGTTTTTGCGCGAAATTCTCGTGCGAGCCGCCTTGCGCGACCGTCGCGGGATGCTACTCGAATGGAGCTGGCTCACCGACGTCCCACGACGTCGATCCACCTCACCCTACACGCGCCCCAAAGGACAGCCCATGAAGCTTCGGACCCTCGGCAGCCTCGTTATCCCCGCCCTCCTCGCGGGCTGCTTCGCAGTTGGTTGCACGACGAAGGTGAGTGACGACGAGACGGCGGGCGGTACCGCCGACCTCACCGCGGAGCGCGCGGCTGACGCCACGGGTCGCGGCCCCCTCGCGATCGCGGACGGCGAATACAAGTTCGACGCGACGACGGACCCGGACGTCCTTGCCGACCGCAAGACGGAGGTCTGGGGCCACATGTGGCGCCCGAAGACCCTCGCCGCGGGCGAGCGTCATCCGCTCATCGTCTTCCTCCACGGCAACCACGGCACGTGCGGCATCGGCTCGAACCCGCGCTCGGACAACAACGTCCAGTACACGACGCAGGGCACGTGCCCGCCTGGCTACGTCGTCACGCCGAACCACATGGGCTACGCGTACATCGCAGAGCGCCTCGCGTCCTGGGGCTACTACGTGGTGTCGATCAACGCGAACCGCGGCATCACCGCAGGGTCGCCGGCGGCGGGTGACGGCGGCCTCAACCTCGCGCGCGGTCGCCTGGTACTCAAGCACCTCCAGCTCCTCAGCCAGTGGGACAAGAACCCGGGCTCGACGCCGTCGACGATCGGCGCGGACCTCGCGAACACGATCGACTTCAGCGAGATCGGCATGATGGGCCACTCGCGCGGCGGCGAAGGCGTTCGCGCTGCGTACAACCAGTACCTCGATCAGGGCTCGCAGTGGCCGAGCAAGATCCTCTCGCCGCTCGGCTTCAAGGGCATCTTCGAGATCGGCCCCGTCGACGGCCAGACGAGCCGCGTGCTCGACGCGCAGGGCGTCTCCTGGAACGTCATTCTCCCGATGTGCGACGGCGACGTGTCGAACCTCCAAGGCATGAAGCCCTTCGACCGCGCGCTCGCGAAGAACAACGAGACCACGCCGACGCCGAAGGGCATGTTCGGCGTCTGGGGCGCGAACCACAACTACTTCAACACGGAGTGGCAAGAGAGCGACTCGAGCGGCTGCCGCGGCGCCGGCAACGTGAAGCTCTTCGAGACCAGCGGCGTCTCGGGCTCGGCCAAGCAGCAGCAGGCCGGCCTTCACGCGCTCATGGGCTTCTTCCGCGGCACCGTCGGCAAGAACAAGCAGCCGGCGTTCCTCAAGGCGTACGACCCCGCGTACGGTCTGCCCGAGTCCCTCGAGACGGTCACGCACATCGGCCGCGCCTACGCGGACTCGGCGAGCACGGACAACACGAAGGTGCTCGAGAACTTCGCGGCGGCTTCGGGCGTGAGCCTCAGCGGCGCGCCGATGGCCTTCGACGGCGCCACCATCACGCACGGCGGCGCGCCCGAGCACGACGCGGCGCTCAAGGCCGGTCTCGTCAGCTGGACGGCGGCGGGCCAGTCGCTCGAGATTCCGGTCGGCAACGTCAACGCGGCCGACATGGCGACCCTCGACGTCCGCGTCTCGCTGAAGAACGTCACCGCGAGCGTCGCGACCCCGACGAGCTTCTCGATCGCCCTCGTCAACGCCGACGGCTCGGTCTCGCAGAAGGTCAGCCTGAGCAGCTATCTCGAGCTCGTCACCGGCGGCCACGTGATGCTCGACACCGCGCGCATCCCGCTCAAGGACTTCCGCAACGCGAACCTCGCCGGCATCAAGTCCGTGAAGTTCATGTTCGACGAGACGGCCACGGGCCAGGTCTACCTCGCGAGCCTCCGCGTCTCGAAGCCGCTCGCGCCCGCGGCCAGCGTCGTCACGCCGGGCACCAACGCTCCCGTCGGCGAGCCGGGCACCGGCAACTCCACGCACGACGTCGAGACGGGCAACGTCATCAACGACATCCGCACGAACCCCGAGTCCGAGGACGTCGAGATCGAGCTCACGAGCCCCGAGGCCTTCGTGGTCAACGACGAGATGCCGAACCTCCTCCTCGGCAGCGAGCGCGTCCAGGGCGCGGGCTACGCCACCCACGGCGACACGCACAACATCGTGTTCAAGCTCACGAAGGAGCAGTTCGCGAACGTGAAGGAAGGCTCGAGCCTCAAGGTCGAGTACGGCACCGACGTCGTCACCCGCTCCTGGAAGTTCGGTGCGATCGACAAGTCGATGAACCACTGAGCCGAGTCGCCCCAGGGGCAACTCGCGGAGCCGGCGCCGTCTCGAACGGTCGCCGGCTCTGCGCATTTTCGAACGGTCACGGCGCTGTCGGGCGCGGTGAAGGAGCAGACTCGACGGCTCGGGCGTGATCCTGCTCCGAGCCGGCCCATGGAGACAAGGCTTTACGGGGCGGGCGGGCATTGCTATGAACCGCGACCCCGAATCTTTCGGGCCATCCTTGCTCGCGGGGCCTCGGCTCTGCGGGCTCCTCCGGTGTCTCCGGAGCGATCCACAGGGAGCACGAAATGCCTGAAGCACAAGCACTCAAGTCCAAAGAATACGAGACGATCTACATCCTCCGCTCCGACGTCGATGCCGACACGGCCGACAAGGTGCAGGGCCGCGTGGCCGAGGTCGTCGGTCGTGACAACGGCAAGCTCGTGAAGGTCGAGTCCTGGGGCCGCCGCAAGCTGGCGTACCCGGTCGGCAAGCAGAAGAAGGGCGTCTACATCTACGTGAAGTACGTGGGTCGTGGCGGCGTCGTTCAGGAGCTCGAGCGCAACCTCAAGCTTCAGGACTCGGTCCTCAAGTTCCAGACCGTCCTCACGAACGAGGACGTCGATGTCTCCAGCGTCGTGGTCGACGCGGCCGAAGTGAAGTTCGAGCGCCTCGAGCTCCCGGCGGAGGAAGAGGAGAAGGAGTCCCGCGAGAAGGCCCTCGGCCTCGTGGACTTCGGCGACGGCCCGCGCTCCATGCGCGAGCGTTCGGATGACGAGTTCGGTGACGACGATGTCGATGGCGCCGCCGATGTGGCCGAGCCCGCGGCCGAGAAGGGTGAAGAGGAGGCCTGATCGTTCAGGCTGACCCGCACCCCAACCCCAGAAGACTAAGGAGAATTTCCCATGGCAATGATGGATGACGACAAGGACTTCGGCCGGACGCCGGATCTCAACGCGGATGCGCCGGGTCGCCGCCGCGGCGGCAAGAAGCGCGTTTGCAAGTTCTGCGCGGATAAGACCGCGGTGATTGACTACAAGGACCCGCAGGCGATGAAGTACTTCATCTCCGAGCGCGGCAAGGTCACCCCGCGCCGCATCAGCGGCAACTGCGCGCTCCACCAGCGCAAGGTCACTCTCGCGATCAAGCGCGCCCGCAACATCGCGCTCCTCCCCTTCACCGTTACCAGCGCCTGACGGTCGCTCGGCAAACCTGAGAGAGAAACCGCCATGGCAACCACGCTTCAAGTCATCCTGAACAGCGACGTCCCGAACCTCGGTTCGTCGGGCGAGCTCGTGAAGGTCCGCCCGGGCTTTGCCCGCAACTACCTCCTCCCGCGCCAGCTCGCCGTCCCGGCGACGACCGCGCAGGTGAACCGCATCAATCACGAGAAGGCGGTCGCCCTCGCGAAGGCGGAGAAGAACAAGAAGGCGATGCAGGAGCTCGCCACCAAGCTCAACGGTCTCACGATCAAGCTCGCGCGTCCGGTCGGCGAAGACGACAAGCTCTTCGGCTCGGTCACCGCGAAGGAGATCGAGAACGAAGTGAAGAAGAGCTTCCCCGACTTCGATCGCAAGAAGATGCACCTCGCCGAGCCGCTCAAGACGATCGGCACCTTCGAGATCCCGGTCAAGCTGATGACGGACGTCACGGCGACGATCAAGGTCGAAGTCAGCAAGAAGTAAGCATCCGGCCGGAAGGCCAGCCGCAGCGCGAGCTCCCAAAGGGCTCGCGCTTTCGCTTTTTGTGATCAGGGCTCGTCTGCGCGGAGCATCCCTGGGGTCTGGAGCCTCGGTGCACGACCTGTGGACGGGGCGCGGGAGAACTCGTGGACAAGCTGTTTATGTCGTGAAAACCGATAGTTGTGAGGGGTCGCGTCTTGACGACGCAGGGGCATCAGGTAACGGAGAGTGACCGTGGAGAAGGCCTGGTTCAAAAAGAAGGAGGTCGAGAACCCGCCGGCGATCGAGGGGCGCGTACCGCCACACGATCTCGACGCGGAGGCGGCCGTTCTGTCCGCGGTCATGCTCGACCCGAGCGCGCTCGACAAGGTCATCGAGCTGAAGCCGGAGTACTTCTACTCGGAGGCGCATCGACGCATCTTCGAGGCGTGCATCGAGCTCAAACAGACGGGCTCGCCGGTCGACGTGGTGCAGGTCGCGAGCTACCTGAAGGACCGGCAGCGTCTGGCGCAGGTCGGCGGCATGCCGTACCTCGGTCAGATCCTCGACTCGGCGCCCGTCGTCGCCAACGTCGCTGCTTACGGCCGGACCATCCACGAGAAGTACCGCATCCGTCAGCTCATTCTCGCGTGCCAGCGCGTGGCGGCGCAGGGCTACGGCGACTACGGCGACCCGCAGGCCTTCATCGATGGCGCGGAGCAGGCGGTCTACAACCTCGCGCGCACCTCCTCCAAGCAGAGCGTCGAGAAGCTCCTCGACGTCATGAAGAAGGCGTTCGCGAAGCTCAATGAAGCGGTGGCGCGCGGCGATCGCATCACGGGTGTCCCCACGGGCTTCGACCGCTTCGATCGCCAGACGTCGGGCCTCCACGAGGGCGACCTGACGATCCTCGCCGCCCGCCCCGGCATGGGCAAGACGTCCTTCGTGCTCAACATCGCGACGAACGCCGCGAAGTCGAAGCACAACGAGCTCGCGAACGACGCGAAGGAGCGGTGGGACACGCCGGGCGTCGGCGTCGCGGTCTTCAGCCTCGAAATGCCGCGCGAGCAGCTCGCGAATCGTATGGTGTGCGCCGAGGCGCGCGTCGACGTCTCGAAGATGCGCACCGGCTTCCTCGGCCCGCAGGACTGGAACAAGCTCACGCAAGCCGCGAGCGCCCTCGGGTCGCTCCCCATCTGGATCGACGACTCGCCGGGCCTCTCGCTCCTCGATCTCCGCTCGAAGGTGCGCCGCCTTCAGGCCGAGTTCGACGTCCGGGACGAGAACGGCCGCAAGATCCGCAAGGTCGGTCTGGTCATCATCGACTACCTCCAGCTCATGAAGGGCCGCGACGGCGCCGCCTCACGCGAGCAGGAGATCAGCGAGATCTCCCGAGGCCTGAAGGCGCTCGCGAAGGAGCTCGAGCTGCCGGTGGTCGCGCTCTCTCAGCTCAACCGCGCCGTCGAGCAGCGCGCCGACAAGTCGAAGCGCCCGATGATCTCCGACCTCCGCGAGTCGGGCGCGATCGAGCAAGACGCCGACAACATCATCTTCATCTACCGCGACGACTACTACAACCAGGACAGCCCGGAGCAGAACGTCGCCGAGATCATCGTCGCCAAGCAGCGAAACGGTCCCACCGGCACGGTGAAGGTCCGCTTCGACAAGCAGTGGACGCGCTTCGACAACCTCGCCGAAGGCGAATACGAAGACGCCCCCGAGTAGCCGCGCAACGGTCGAACACGGCCTTCGCGAGCGTGATAAATATGACGCCGATGTCCGCACCCGACACTCTGTCGTCCCTGGTCGACACGCGCCGCGTGCTCGTCACCGCGGGCGCGGGCGGAGTCGGAAAGACCACGACCGCTGCGGCGCTCGGCGTGGCCGCTGCCAAGCGGGGGAAGCGCGTCCTCTGCCTCACCATCGACCCCGCCAAGCGGCTCGCCGAGTCACTCGGGATCGGGGAGATGCGGTCCGAGGCCGCGACCGTCGACAACGCCCGGTTCGAGGCGGTGGGGATCCCCATGAAGGGCTCACTCACCGCGATGATGCTCGACACGAAGCGCACGTTCGACGAGCTCGTGATCAAGTACTCGTCCACGAAGGAGAAGGCCGACAAGCTGCTCTCCAACAAGCTGTACAAGTACGTCTCGACGTCGCTCGCGGGGACGCAGGAGTACATGGCGATGGAGAAGCTCGTCGCCGTGAAGGACGACCCTCGCTACGACCTCGTCATCCTCGACACTCCGCCCACCGCGAACGCGCTCGACTTCCTCGACGCCCCCGAGCGACTCATGGAGGCGCTCGACTCGGCGACCATGAAGTGGTTCGTCGAGGCGTTCCAGTCGACGGGGAAGTTCTCGCTCAACATCCTCGCGAAGGGCGCGTCCGCCGTGCTCAAGGGCATGAGCAAGATCACCGGCGGCGGCTTCCTCGAGGCGATGGCGGAGTTCATCGCCGAGCTCAACGATCTCTTCGGCGGCTTCAAGGACCGCGCCGCGCGCGTGCAGAAGACGCTGCGTGGAGACGACATCGCGTTCGTGCTGGTCACGTCGCCGTCGCCGCCCGCGATCAAGGAGGTGCTCTTCTTCGCGGAGCGCCTCGCCGAGGCGAACATGCCGCGCGGCGCCCTCGTCGTGAACCGCTTCCACGTGCCACCGAAGAAGCCCGCGCATGGCGGGGAGATGACGATGCCCGACGCCGCGCGGGCGCTCGTCGAGCACCACGTGACGCTCGAGGACGACGCGGCCGAGCGGCTGGTGCAAGCTCACGTCGACCAGGTGAAGCTCGCCGCCCTCGACGCCTCGCACATTCGCGCGCTCGAGAGGGCGACGAGCGGCACGACCGTCGTTCGTGTCGCCGAGCTCGAGACCGACGTCCACGACCTGAAGCTCCTCGGCTACCTGTCGGAAGTGCTGATGGCCGGGGGCGTGTGAGCAACCCCCTCGCAAGGCTCTTCAGCAGCCTCGCGAACGTCGTCCTCGACCTCGGACTGCCCACCATACGAGGCTGGCTGCGCGAGCGCCTCGGGCCCGAGGCCGACGTCGCCGAGGTGAAGACCGACGGCGCGACCGTCACCCTCGAGGGCGTCCGTATTCCGCTCGGCCCGCGCGGCCTCATCGTGCTCGACCGCGCCACCGCGACCATCACGTCCCTCGGCGACGACGGGCCCGCCCTCCGGCTGCACTCGTTCGACGGCGTGCTCGTCTTCACCAAGCCGGAGCTCCGCGACGCGTTCGCGCGCACGGACGACGCCGGCGTGTACGTCCAGAACGCGACCTTTCGCGCGGACATCTCCTTCACCGCCGGCGACGATCCCGATCCCGGCGCGTGGATCTGGGGCGACGTCGAGATCGAGCGCGCTCTCTGGACGACCGAGACGCCCGGCGCGCCGCTCACCGGACGCGCGAGGCTCTTCGTGTCCTCGAGCGAGTGGCGCCTCGAGGGAGGTCGCCTCGACGGCGCGCCGTCCACCGGCACCGACGGCAAGCCGGGCGCCGTCGCGCGGTTCGCGGCCGCCGGCTCCCTGGAGCCAGGCCTACCAACCGACTCGCTCGTCCCCACCTCGATCGCCTCCCTTGCGTTCTCCCTCGAGTACGGGCGCATCGGCCCCTTCCTCGACGCGATGACCGCGCTCGGCGGCGAGGAGGTGGTCCGCGCGAGGATCCCTGCGGCCGTTCCGCGCGACACGCGGCTGGACGGCGAGCTCTCCTGGAGCGCCACGGCGGGCGCTCGCGCGGAGATGCGGCTCGATGCGGAGACGATCGGGGCTCGCGCCACGGTGCGAGTCGCCTTCCGTCCGAGCGGGAGCCACCTCGACGGGCGCATCGACGGCACGCTCGTCGCCGCGCCGCTCCTGCGCCGCCTCGACGCCCCCACGGCCGCGATCCCGCGCGAGGAGGACGTCATCTCGCTGGCGGTGACGATCTCCGGCCACGTGCGGGCGCCCGAGGCGCAGATCGACGTGTCCGCCCCGCAGGTAGGCTTCCGCCTCGGCCGCCCGCGCTTCGTGCCAGCGGTCGTGATGCGAGATTTCGCGGGCAGCGTCTTCGTCAAGGAGGGGCGCGCCGTCGGTCGCATCTCGGGCGACGCGCGCGGCCCGGTCGCGATCGATGTCGACGCCGGCAAGAGCGATACGCGCATCGCGGTCTCGGCGGAGTCGCTCGGCGCGGCCTTCCTGCGCGACATCGCCGCCACCATGAATCGGCGCATCGACATCGCCGACGACGCGACCGCTTCGATCGCGCTGACCTTCGGTCAGACGGACGCCAGGCGAGCGCTCGAGGGGACGGTGGGCGTGCGTACGACGCGCTCGAATCTGCTCCTCGAGCTGACCGAGCCGAGCTGGCGCCTCACGGGCGGCGTCGCGATCGAGGACGCGCTCGCCACCGGCCTGGTCGAGAACGGCACGCTCTTCCCCACGCGCGGCAACGTCGTCGTCGCGCTCGAGGTAGATCCGAGGGCGAGGCGCGCGCGCGGCGAGCTCGCTTCGGCCGACCTCGAGCTGAAGGTCGGCCGTCGCGACATCCGGTACGTCGCGCAGGCGGTGCGCGTGAGCGTTGCCGTGAGCGCCGACGGCCTCGTCTACGACGACCTCCGGTTCCACGGTCACGGTGGTCGCTTTCTCGGCTCGGGCACCGTCCCGTTCACGCCGCGCGCGCCGGGCGCTCCTCCTTACCTGTCGCTGACGCTCGAGGACGGCGGCGCGCCGCTCGCGCGCGAGCTCTTCCTGCTCGTCCCCGAGCCTCGACCGGACCTCGTCATCCCGGACTCCCTCCGTGCCGTCGGGAAGCTCGTCATCACGGATCATCTGGCCGTCTTCCTCTCGCTGAGGACGGAGGCCGGGACCGAGCTCGCGGTGAATGTCGTGTCCCATCACGGTCGGCTCCACGGCTCGACGGCGAAGGGGATGGTCGCCCTCGCGGATGCGCTGTCGATCGCGAAGTCGAACCTTCCCCTGAGCGGACTCGTCACCGTCGACGCGGACATGCACGACACGACCATCCGCGGCGTCGTGTCGTCGACCAACGTGCAGTATCCGCCGTTCGTGCTCGAGGACGCGTCCGTGCTCGCGCTCGTCGCGCCCACCGGCGCGGTCCTGTGGAACCGGCTCGACGCGCGGATCGCCGACGGCCGCATCTCCTCGTTCGGCGTGCTCCAGCGCAGCGGTGAGGTGCTCGCGCGCGTCTCGGCGGCGGCGATCGCGGTGCACGAGCTCCCGCCGATCGAGGCCGGGGAAGGGGGCGAGCGCCGATCCCTCGGCAAGTACGTGCGCGGCCGCGCGTCTGGCTCCGTCGTCCTTCATCGGGAGGCGAGCCCCGGCGCGACGGTCGAGGCCCACGGCGACGTCGTCCTCGACGAGGCGGCGTTCCCCGTCATCGATCGCGCGCGGCCCGCGCTCTCTCGTTACGGCCTCCGTCCACCCAACGAGGACGCCACCGGCCCCGCCGTCGCCACCGTTCGCGTCGACCCCACCGGCCTCCACATCAGCGCCATCGCGGTCGACCTGCACGGCGCCAACCTCCGCGGACACGTCGACCTCCTCTCGGGCCGCGCGCTGGACGGTCACGTGGAGATCGTGCTCGAGGAAGAGTACCTCCGCACCTCGAAGCTCCTCACGCTCCCGCGCGTCTTCGGTGAACGTCTCGTCATTCCGATCCGGCTCGGCGGAACGACCGGGAAGCCCGACGTTCACGCCGAGCTCGGTCAGACCCTGGGTCAGTTCCTCCGCGACACCAGGGTCGGCGACTTCATCACGTCGGCGGTGGAAGAGGCGCAGCTCTTCTTCACGTCCAGCAAGCGCAAGACGATGACGCCGCCGAAGCCGGCGGAGGTCCCGATCGAGAAGCCCGACTGGGAGACAGAGCTTCGAAAGACGATCGACGCGCGCTCCTCGGACTGGGCCGTGCTCGCTACTCGTCGGTAGCGGCGGCCTCTTCCGGGTCCTTCTTCTTGCCGCGGCGCTTGTCGCGGTAGACCACCTTGATCGGCACGCCTTCGAAGCCGAAGTGCGATCGTAGCTGGTTGATCACGAAGCGCTGATACGAGAAGTGCACCGCCTCGGGCGAGCTCGAGATGATGACGAAGAGGGGAGGGGAGCTCTCCGCTTGCGTGATGTAGTAGAGCCGCGGCGCGCGCCCGCCCATCGTCGGCGGGGGCTTCGTCTCGAGCACCTGCTCGAAGAAGCGATTGAGCTGACCGGTCGAGACGCGGCCGTGGAAGGCCTCGGACACGGCGTCGATCTTCTCGAAGAGGTTCGAGACGCCCTTGCCGGTCTTGGCGCTCACGAGCACGACGGGGACGAACGGCGCGAACGAGATCTTGTCGCGCGCCTTTTCTTCCGCCTTCGCGAGCTCCGTCTTGGTGAGCAGGTCGGATTTGTTGAGCGCGATGATCATGCCGCGCGCGCGATCGTTCGCGAGGCCCAGGATCTTCGCGTCTTGTTCCGCGACGCCCTCCTTCGCGTCGCAGAGCAGCACGACCACGCTCGACCGCTCCATCGCCTGGATGGCAGCCGTGACCGACGCCGACTCGATCGCGTCGGACGCCTTCGTCACCTTGCCCTTGCGACGGACGCCCGCCGTGTCGACGAAGATGTACTTCTTGTCGCCGCGCTCGACGAGGGAGTCGATCGCGTCGCGGGTCGTGCCCGGCCGCGAGTCGACGAGCATCCGATCCTCACCGAGGATGCGGTTCATCATGCTCGACTTGCCCGCGTTGGGCTTGCCCGCGATCGTGATGCGCGGAAGGCGGTTCGGGTCCTCGACCTCTTCCTGCGGAGGCGGGAGCGCGTCGACGATGGCGGCCTCGAGGTCACCGATGCCGCGACCGTGGAGCGCGCTTACCGGGATGACCTTCTCGATGCCGAGGCGGTAGATCTCGAACGCGTCGGCGTCGAGCTTGGGAGAGTCGGCCTTGTTGGCCGCGTAGATCACCGGCTTGTTCGCCTTGCGGAGGAGCTTCACCGCCAGGCGGTCGGCGCTCGTGAGGGGGACGGTCGCGTCGCTGATGAAGAGGATGACGTCGGACTCCTTGATCGCCGCCTCGACGTGGCGCGCGATGCCCGCCTTCATCGGATCGTCGTCGTCGGGGTCGTATCCGCCCGTGTCGATGAGCGTGTAGTCGCGTCCGAAAGCGGACGCGTCGACGTAGTGACGATCGCGCGTGACGCCAGGCTCGTCGTGGACGATCGCGAGCTTCCGCCGTGCGAGTCGATTGAAGAGGGTCGACTTCCCGACGTTCGGTCGTCCGACGACCGCGACGAGGGGGAGGCCGTGCGAACCGGCAGGTGCCACGCGCGAGATGCGCGAAGGTCGATGTTTCGTCATGCCGTTGCTCGCTTTGCCTTTGCTTCGCCGTATCCGAGGTCGAGCAGACGAGCGTCGTCGTCGAACCAGTTGGGCGTTGCCTTCACTTTGATGTCGAGGTGGACCTGTCCTCCGATGAGCCGCTCGGCGCGCTGCCGGGCGGCGGTCCCGATGGCGACGAGCATCTTGCCGCCCGCGCCGATGATGATGCCCTTGTGGGAGTCCTTCGCGACGTGGACGGTGAGCTTGATGCGCGTCACCGCCTTGGAGGTCTTCCGCTTCGGATTCGGCTCTTCGTACGCGTCGATCGTGACCGCCACGCCGTGCGGTACCTCCTCGCGCGTGCGCATGAGCACCTGCTCGCGAACCATCTCCGCCACGAAGAAGCGGACCGGCTTGTCGCTGAGCTCGTCCTCGGGGAACAGGAAGTCCTGCTCGGGGAGGAGCTTCGCGATCTCGTCGAGCAGGCGATCGACGCCGTCACGCTTCTTCGCGCTGAGGGGGACGACGGCGGCAAAGTCGTGCATGCCTCCGAAGGCGGCGAGCACGTCGATGAGCTTCGCCTTCTCCGTCACACGGTCGATCTTGTTGATGACGAGGAGGATGGGCGTCTCGCTCCCGTCCTTCGCCAGCTGAGCGAGGACCTTCGTGTCCTCGGGGCGGATCTCGGCGTTCGCCGCCGCGGACACGTCGACGACGAGCACGATGACGTCGCAGTCCTCCGCCGTGCCGGTGGCGACCTCGTTCATGCGCTTCCCGAGGCGGTTCCGGGCGGAGTGAAGCCCAGGCGTATCCTGGAAGACGAACTGGGTCGGCGGGCGCGTCCGGGTGCTCTCCGTGGTCAGGATCCCGGCGATGCGGTCGCGGGTCGTCTGCGGGTGGTGGCTCACGATCGCGATCCGCTCTCCCAGAATCGCGTTCAAAAGCGTGCTCTTACCGACGTTTGGCCGGCCGACGAGCGCGATCGTACCCGCTCGTGGTTTTCTCGTGGCGGGGGTCCGCCCCGCGCCCGGTGAGGCGCTCGGCGCAGGTTCGCGCTTCCTTTTGGCGGCCATGACGGCCCGCTCATACCACGGCGGCGGCCAGGTTGTGGCCGCTGGATGGCTGCTAGGGGCCCGCGCGAAAATACGGTATGAGGCCGTACTCACGAGCTTATCCATGTCGGAATCCGAAAAGCCCGAGCCCCACGACGACGACGCCACGCGCCCCGTCGACCCGCCCGCCAAGTCCGACGACGACGTGCCGATCCACGAAAAGTCGGCCGCGGCGGAGGAGCCGTCCGGACCGGCCTGGCTCCCGCTCGCGCTGGCGATCGTCACGCCGCTCCTCTTCTTCTTCGTCCTTCCGCCGCTGACGAAGAGCGGGCTCTGGGATCCTTACGAGCTCAACGTCGCCGACCTCTCGCGGCGCATCGCGCTGAATCTCCACGGCGCCTCCGCCCTCGCGCTCGAGGCGACCGACAACTCGCTGCCGCACCTGAACGATCTCGGGCGTCCGCAGCTGCCCTTCACGTCCATCGCGCTCGGCTTCAAGTACTTCGGCCTCCACGAGTGGGCCGGCCGCGCGCCGCTCGCGCTCTGGGGCGTCCTCGGCGTCGTCATCACCTACGGCTTCGTCTCGCGCCTCGTCGATCGCCGCGCCGGCCTCTTCTCGGCCGTCGCGCTCACGAGCATGCCGCTCTTCTTCGTGCACGCGCGCACGATGCTCGGCGACATCGTCCAGATGACGGCGTTCGCCGCCATCTTCGGCGGCCTCGCGGTCGGCGTCTTCGGCGGGCGTCCTGGCGAGCCCGAAGGGGACGGCCAGAAGGTGCGCATCGGCTGGATCCTCGTCGCGGTCCTCGGCTGCCTCGCCGGGTTCTACACGCGCGGCGCCTTCATCGGCGTCGGCATGCCGGCCCTCGCGATCGCCGCGGCCTACCTCATCAACCTCGCGAACGACGAGAAGTTCGACACGGTCAGTCACACCGCGGGCGCGCTCGCGACCGGTGTGGGGCTCGCGTTCACGTACCTCGGGCTCCGGGCGATCGGCGCCGACAAGGCGGACGACCACACCGTGGTCTGGGCGGGCACGCTGCTCAAGCCGCCGACGCATTACCCCACGTTCGACTTCATCATCGGTCACGTCGCGCCGTCGCTCGCGCCTTGGAGCGCCTTCGCTCCGTTCGCGGTCGGCCGTCTCTTCGCCGCGCCGAGGACCGACAATCCGGAGGCCTTCAAGCGCGAGAGCCAGACACGCCTCGTTCTCCTCCTCGGTGCTGCCATTGCCCTGGTCTCGCACGGCTGGATGGCCGCTCGTGCCGACCTCATCACCTTCTCGGCGCCGGCGTGCATCGCGGCCGTCTGCGCCGTCGCCCTGCGCGACTACGAGCGCGGCGCCCATCCGTCGCTCGCGGTCGGCGTCGGCACCGCCGTCCTCCTCGGGTGCATGCACCACGAGCTGCACAACATCCCGGAGAAGGCTTTCCAGGCCTTCTCCGTCGCGGCCGGGGCCACATTCCCGGAGAGCTTCAAGGCCAAGTCGATCGAGCTCTGGACGGTCGCGCTCGTCGGCTTCGCCGGCATCTCGTTCCTCACGTGGGTCGAGCGCGATCCCGAGCGCGAGCCATTCGAGCCAAAGGGGTACCTGAAGGTCGTCCTCGCCCTTCGGGACGCCTGGGACGGCATGCTCGCCCTCGGCTACTTCGCGATCGTCGCTGGCGCGTCTCTCGCCGGTCTCGCGGTGTGGTTCGGCTCGCGTAACCATGCCAAGTGGCTCCCCGTGCTCTCCTCGCAGATGCGCGAGCTCGTCCTCAACGCGTGGTGGATCAGCGCCTTCGCGCCGCTCGCCATCATCTTCGCGATCTACTTCTGGAGCGACGTCTGGGTATGGGCGTTCGACCGCGCGCCGAAGCGTCTCTTCGGCGCGAGCCTCAAGGATCGTCTCCTCACCGCTGGCTCGCGCGGCTTCGAGCCGTTCGAGGAGCTCGCGCAGCGGCTCAAGAGCCACGACGTCCGCGCGACGACGTGGAAGCTCCTCATCGGTCGCCTCGAGGTCAGCTACGACGCGGAGACGTTCAAGAACGGCCTCGGCCCGGTGTGCCTCTTCCTGCTCCTGCCGCTCATGTACTTGCAGGTCCCGGGCATCGTGTTCTTCGTCCTCTTCTACAAGCTGCAGCTGAAGTGGATCGTGTCGCTCGCCCTGGCGGTTCCGTCGGGCGTCGCGCTCTTCCTCGTCCTCGGCTTCTTGGGAGAGCTCTTCCGCGGTAGTCGCGCGGCGTTCCTCGCCGTCTTCGGCGTGACCGTCGGCGCCATCCTTTGCTTCTCCTATTACCCCGCCCTCGCGAATCAGCTCTCGCCGAAGGAGATCTTCGAGAGCTACCAGCGCACGCACAAAGCCAACGAGCCCCTCGCGCTCTTCGGCGTCGGCGGCCGCACCGCCGCGTACTACGCGGGCGGGCAGCCGCTCGTCTTGAAGGACACCGCGAGCGCTTACGATTGGCTCTCCTCGGCCGACCCGGGCACGCGTCGCTTCGCGGCCGTTCGTGCCGACGAGCTCCCGCGCCTGAACCGTACCTACCGCGAGCGCACCGCGAACGGCCAGAACCTGCCCGTGCTCGACGCGCGATCGAGCCAGATCATCCTCGTGGCTTCGTCGATCGACGAGTCCGAGAAGAACCAGAACCCGCTCAATCGCATCGTCCTGCCATCGGTGCCGAAGCCGCAGAAGCGCCTCGACGCGAACCTCGAGGACAAGCTCGAGGTCATTGGCTACGACATCTACGACGCGATCAACAATCGCTACGTCGAGACGCTCGGACCCGGCAAGAAGTACCACATGCGTACGTACTTCAAGGTCCTCCAGAACATGCAGCAAGAGTGGCAGATGTTCATCCACATCGACGGGCAGCATCGTCGCCACAACGGCGACCACGCCGTGTGCGAGGGCAAGTACCCGATGGCGTACTGGCTCAAGGACGACGTCATCATGGATGACCACGAGTTCACGCTCGAGCCGAACTTCAGCCCGGGTCCGTACACGCTCTACTTCGGATTCTTCATCGGCGAGTCCCGTCTCAAGGTGAAGTCGGGGCCGGGCGACAGCGAGAACCGCGTCAACGGCGGCACGCTCCGGGTGCAGTAGCCCGGCGCGATCGTTCGTTCCGGCGTGTGCGCCAACATGTGCCAGCCGGCGCGCCTAACCCATCGTAACTAGATACCTCCGGCGTGGTACGGCGGGTGCTCTGCGCGGGAGCACTATGTTCTATCGTCTTATCATTCCGGTCTCGCTCGTCGTGTCGGGCGTCATCGTGGCCGTCGGCTGCGGGGGCGAAGACGGTGGCGGCGGCGCGCAATCGTCGACCATCGATCCGAAGACGAACATCGAGGTCTTCGAGAACGGCTTCGAGTCCGATGACCCCTCGGGTCGTCCGGTCGCGACCGGCAGCTCGTCCGACGCCGGCGCGGCGGCGGCGAGCAGCAGCAGCAGCAGCGGAGCGACGGGCGCCCCCTCGAAGGGCTCGAACGACGAGGCCTCTCGCACCGTGCTCGAAGCGGACATCGTGAAGCTCGACGGCAATCGCCTCTATGCGCTGTCGCAGTACGGCGGCCTCGCCGTCGTCGACGTCTCCGATCCGGCCCACATGAAGCTCCTCGGCCGGAAGCGGCTCGAGGGCGTGCCCTTCGAGATGTACGTCCAGGATGGTCGCGCCTATGTCACGCTGAACAGCTTCGGTCGCTGGGTCGAGGACGGCGGCTACGGGCAGTGGGTTCAGACGAGCGAGCTCATGACGCTCGACGTGTCGAATCCGACGACCATCTCCGAGCTCGGGCACTTCGACGTGCCGGGCGAGATTTCGGACTCGCGCCTGGTCGGCGATGCGCTCTACCTCGTCACCTTCGAAAGCGGATATTGCTGGAACTGCGGTAAGACGCCCGCCACCATCGTGACCTCGTTTGGCGTCAAGTCCGGCGTCACGAAGGTCGATCAGATCGAGTTCCGCGCGCCCACGAACACGTATTCGTTTTGGCGCCGCAGCGTGAGCGCGACCAACCAGCGCCTCTACATCGGCGGCCCGTCGTGGTCCTGGGACGGATATTCGGACGCGAATCGTCAGTCCGTCGTCCAGGTCGTCGATATCTCCGATCCGTCTGGCCACCTGAAGCGGGGCGCGGACGTCGCAATCGCAGGCCAGATCAACAGTCGCTGGCAGATGGACGAGTTCGAAGGCCATCTTCGCGTCGTCAGCCAGTTCGGCAACGGCTGGTTCTGGAACGGGAGCGGCGTCAACCCCGTCGTCCAGACGTTCAAGATCAACAGCTCGGCGAGCATCACCGCCGCCGGCCAGACCGAGCTCACGATGCCGGAGCCGGAGACGCTCCAGAGCGTCCGGTTCGACGGCACCCGTGGCTATGCGATCACGGCGCGCCAGACGGACCCGCTCTTCACGATCGATCTCTCGACCCCCACCGCTCCGAAACAGGTGGGCACACTCGAGATGCCGGGGTCCATCTTCCACATGGAGCCGCGCGGCGATCGCCTGGTCGGCTTCGGCAACGACAACGGCACGCTCGCCGTCTCTCTCTTCGACGTGACCGACATGGCGAAGCCGACGATGCTTTCTCGCGTCAACGTCGGCTCCGGGTGGGGCTCGATCGGCGAGGACGCGGACCGTATCCACAAGGCGGTCCGGGTCCTCGACCAGGACGGCACGATCCTGCTCCCCTTCGCGAGCTACGGCGGCTGGGACGGGTCGAAGTGCGAGACACCGCAGAGCGGCATCCAGATCATCGACTACGCGAAGTCGGGCCTGAAATTGCGTGGCCTCGCGCCTCACTACGGCCAGCCGCGCCGCGCGATGCTGCTGCCGAATCACCACCTGCTCGGCATGTCGGACCGCAGCGTCTCCACGTTCGACATCGCCGCGCGCGACAACCCGACGAAGAAGGGCGAGCTCGATCTCTCGAACCCCGCCTACCGCATGGTCGAGACCCCGTCACACATCGCCAGCATGACCAACGACTGGTGGTCGGGTGAGCCGATGCTCTCCCTCACCCCGAAGGCCAACGCCGACGACGCGAACCCGACCGGAAAGGTCTCGCTCTCCGAGCTCACGGACAAGAACGCGAGCACCTGCGGCTACTGGTACGGCAGCGGCGCGTACACCGCGTGGTACGACGCGCGCCTCTTTGCCGACGGCAGCACCGTCTTCCTCACGGTCCCGGTCTACAGCAACAACTACTCGGGCGACTCGAAGGGGCGCGTGGTGGTGGCGGCCATCGACACGTCGAACCCGAGCGTTCCCCGGATCGTCGGCCGGACGGAAATCCCGCTTTCGCGCGCGTCGAACGGCTACTGGGCCTATGGCGGCTGCGGCGTCGGCCTCGACGGGTATGCCTATTATTCGTACTTCGGCGGCTACAACAACCTGGTCGGCGCCGGCGACTCGTTCGTGCACGCGAATGGCAAGCTCGCTTATCTCGAGGTGGTCACGGACCTCGTGGACGAGAAGGGGAACGTCTGGGACAACCAGAATCCCATCTACGACTGGTCGAAATTCCACACGCGCTATTCGCGTATTCTCCACACCGTCAACCTCTCGAATCCGCAGAACCTCGTCGCGGAGGCGGCCATCAACCTCCCCGACAGCCTCGGCACCACGCCTCTCCACGTGATGAACGGCACCGTCCTCACCTCCCGCTGGGTGGCCTCGCCGACCACGCCGGGCAAGGTCCGCTTCTACATCGATCGCGTCGACCTCACGGGCGTGACGAAGGCGCTCTCCTCTGTCAACGTGCCCGGCTCGCTCCTCCACGTCGACGCGCCGTCGAGCCGACTCGTGACGACCGACTACCACGTGTCTCGGCTCCAGGCGGCCGACTACCAGGAGTGCTACGAGCGCACCGGTCGACGGGGTCAGTTCGACTATGACCTCAAGACCTGCACGCTCGTCGATCGCGACTTCAAGCTCGCGGACATCGCGGGCACCAAGGTCACGCTCCGTCAGACCTTCGTGCCGCCGTCGCAGAACATCGGGGGCGTCCAGCTCACCGACGACCGCATCTACATGACCCACTACTCCGTCTACGACTACAGCTACGGCGGCACCTACGATCCGTACAACCCGCCGAAGCCGAGGCTCCTCGAAGAGGGCGGGCTCTGGGCCATCGGAGGTCTGCGCGACGGCAACCTCGCCATCAAGAGCCAGCTCTCCGCGGACGCGCAGTGGCCGCTCGCGGCGCAGGGCAACAGGGTCGCGGTCTACCAGAGCAACGGTCTGGCGATCTACGACTCGAGCGCGCCCGTCCCGGCGCTCGTCTCGTCCGCCACGCTCCGCGGCTACGGCTACTCGTCCTACGTCCTTCTGTCGCCGGACCACGCCGTCGCGTCGCTTGGCGAGTGGGGCCTGCAAACCATTCGCTGGTGAGCCACTCGTTGCGCCAGTGTGAGCCACGCGGCTCGGGGCACGCTCGTAGTTTGCGGTAGTTGGGCGTGGCACGAACCATGCTGTGCCATGGCCCTGGAGGCTTCATGGCACAGCGTCGATGGTTGCTCCCTCTTTCCCTCATCGTCGGTGCGGTCATCGCCGTGGGGTGCGGTGACGACGGTCCGAAGGGGGGCACCCAGGCGCCCCCGACCGTCCCCCCGACGACGGACCCGACCAAGCCCGTCATCGATCCGAAGACGAACATCGAGATCGTCGACAACGGCTTCGAGTCGGACGATCCGTCCGGCCGCAGCGCTGGCACCAGCAGCGGCTCCTCCGGCTCGTCGGGCGCGACCGCCGGTGGCTCGTCGAGCAGCAGCAGCGGCGCGCCGTCGACACCGTCGGACAACGGCTCCGCTCAGCGCACGATCGAGGAAGCGGACATCGTGAAGCTCGACGGTAGCCGCCTCTACGCGCTCTCGCAGTACGGCGGCCTTGCCGTCATCGACGTCTCCGACCCCGACCACATGAAGCTCCTCGGTCGCAAGCGCACCGAGGGCTTGCCCTTCGAGATGTACGTCGAGAGCGGCAAGGCGTACGTCATGATGAACGACTTCGGCAAGTGGGTGGAGTCGGCCGATCACAAGAGCGGCAAGTGGGTGCAGACGAGCGAGCTCCTCACGTTCGACGTCACGAACCCGGCTGCGATCAACGAGCTCTCTCACTTCGACGTCCCGGGCGAGGTCAGCGACTCGCGGCTCATCGGCGACACGCTCTATCTCGTCACCTACGAGAACGGGTACTGCTGGAACTGCGGAACGAACTCCGCCACCGTCGTCACCTCGTTCGCGGTGAAGAGCTCGATCTCCAAGGTCGATCAGATCGCGTTCCGCGCGCCCACCAACTCGTATTCGTGGGGTCGTCGCAGCGTCAGCGCGACGAATCAGCGCCTCTACATCGGCGGACCCTCGTGGTCGTGGGACGGATACAGCGATACGAACCGTTATTCGATCATCCAGGTCGTCGATATCTCGGATATCGCCGGCAAGCTCAAGCAGGGCTCGGACGTGAAGATCGATGGCCGGATCACGAATCGCTGGCAGATGGACGAGTACGAGGGCTACCTCCGCGTCGTCAGCCAGTACGGCAACGGCTGGTGGTGGGGCGGCGGAAGCTCCGTGAATCCGGTCGTGCAGACCTTCAAGGTCGACAGCGCGACGAGCATCACGCTCGCGGGCCAGACCGAGCTCGTGCTCCCGGAGCCAGAGTCGCTGCAGAGCGTTCGCTTCGACGGCGTGCGCGGCTACGCCATCACGGCGCGTCAGACGGATCCGCTCTACACGATCGACCTCACGAATCCGGCCACGCCCAAGCAGGCAGCGGCGCTCCAGATGCCGGGCTCCATCTTCCACATGGAGCCGCGCGGCGATCGCCTCGTCGGCTTCGGTTACGACGGTGCGCAGTGGAACAGCAACCTTGCCGTGTCGCTGTTCGACGTCTCCGATCTCACGAAGCCGTCGATGCTCTCCCGCGTCAGCTTCGGTGCCGGCTGGGGCAACATCGCGGAGGATCAGGACCGCATCCACAAGGCGGTGCGGGTGCTCGACGACGCGGGGACGATCCTCGTCCCCTTCGCGAGCTACGGCCGCTGGGACTCGGACAGCACGAAGTGCGAGAAGCCGCAGAGCGGCATCCAGATCATCGACTACGCGAAGACCGGCCTGAAGCTTCGTGGTCTGGCCCCGCACTATGGTCAGCCGCGCCGCGCCATGCTCCTGCCCAACAATCGCCTGCTCGGCATGTCGGATCGCAGCGTGTCGACGTTCGACATCACCTCGCGTGACGCGCCGACGAAGAAGAACGAGCTCGATCTGTCGAACCCGGCCTACCGCATGGTCGAGACCTCGACGCACATCGCGAGCATGACCAACGACTGGTGGTCCGGCGAGCCGATGCTCTCGCTCACGCCGAAGGCCAACGCCGACGACGCGAACGCGACCGGGAAGGTCTCGCTGTCCTCGCTCGCGCCGGTGAACCAGTACTACTGCGGGAACGGCTACGGCTACACCGCCTGGTACGACGCGCGCCTCTTCGTTCGCGGCAACATCGTCTGGATGACGGTCCCGATCTACAACTGGGACTCGAGCGGTCAGAGCGCCGGCCGCGTGGTGGTCGCCACGATCGATACGTCCAATCCAGCGGCGCCCACCATCACCGGCCGCACCACCATTCCACTCTCGCGTCCGTCGTATGGCTATTACGGATACGGCGGGTGCGGGATCGGGTACGACGGATATTCTTACTACTCGTACTGGGGCGGCTACTACTGGAACGTCATCGGCGCGGGCGACTCGTTCGTCCAGGTCGGCAACAAGCTTGCGTATCTCGAGGTCCTCTCGGATTGGGTCGATTCGAAGGGCAATCCGTACGACTCGAGCAACCCGACGTACGACTACAGCGATTATCACTACGAGTACACGCGCATCCTGCACGTCGTCGACCTCACGAATCCGGCCAGCCTGATTCACGAGAAGCCCATCCAGCTCCCGGAGAGTCGAGGTACGACGCCGCTCCACGTGATGAACGGCCAGGTGTTGACGTCGCGCTGGACCCCGTCGCCGGCGAACAAGAACAAGGTGCGGTTCTACGTCGATCGCGTCGACCTCAACGGCGCGACCACGGCGCTCGCATCGGTCAACGTCCCTGGCTCGCTCCTCCAGGTCGACGCTTCGTCGAGCCGGATCGTGACCACGGATTACCATGTCAATCGCACGGCCGCGACGGACTGGAACGATTGCTATTACAAGAATGGCTATCGCGGCTGGTTCGACTACGAGGCGAACGAGTGCGTGGTCGTGAATCGCGACTTCAAGCTCGCGGACGTGGTTGGGAACAAGGTCACGCTCCGCCAGACCTTCACGCCGCCGTCGCAGGCGATCGGCGGAGTCCAGCTCGCCGATGACCGCATCTACATGACCCACTATTCGGTCTACGACTACCAGCCGTACGATCCCGCCAATCCGTATCAGGAGCCGAAGATTCGCGAGGAGGGCGGCCTCTGGGCCATCGGCGGTCTGCGCGCCGGGAACCTGTCGATCGTGAGCCAGCTCACGGCGGAGGCGAACTGGCCCCTTGCCGCGAAGGGAACCAAGGTCGCGGTCTACCAGGCGGACGGCCTCGCCATCTACGACACAGCGACCACCACTCCGAAGCTCGTCAGCTCCGCGCGGCTTCGCGGCTACGGCTATTCGTCCAATGTCCTCGTCTCGGACGACCACGCGATCGCCTCCCTCGGCGAGTGGGGTCTCCAGACGATCAAGTACTGAGGCGTCGGCTCAGCGCTTCCACGGCAGCCAGCTCTTCGGGGCTGGCGCGGGTCCGAGCGCGATCCCGACGAGCTCGAGCGCGCTCGCGAGCTCCGCGCGCGCGACCTCGCCCCCTTCGAGGATCGCGCGCTTGACCTTGGCTTTGCTCAGCTTCGACGCGACGCGCTCGGCCCACGCGGTCAGCGCGTCGCCGTCGTCGGTGGGGCGTCCGCACGCGATGGCCACGACGCCGTCGTCGATGCGGACGACGCAGCTCGGATAGTCCCAGGCCGCGACCGCGCTCGAGCGCTCCGCCTCGCGGATCGAAGCGACGTAGCCTTCGATCAGCGACGCCCGCGCCGGGGCGATCCGCGCCGCGTCGTTCACCCCGAGCGCGGCCGCGGCGTTGTCGATCGTCCCGGCGGCGAGGGAAGGGGAGGCCCCTTCGTCGGCCATCATTCGTCCGAGCCGGGCGCACGCGTTCCAGAGATCGCGCTCCGCTCCGGCGCCGAGCAGATCGATCACGAGCGAGCGCGCCGGCTCCGTCGAGCGCAGCGAGAGATGGTCGGCGGGGTGGAGCGCGCGCGCCGCGTCGAGCGTGGCCCAGGCGGCGAGAGCGTCGGAGTCATTTCGCGCGAGCTGCGGCTCCATCGAGTCGCCCCGCAGATTAGAAGCCCGACTCGACGCGGTCGACGGCGCGTTTCTCCTGCTCCATCGCCGGCTTTGCCGGGGCGGGGCGAGCGGGGGCGGCCGCCTTCTTCGGAGAGGCCGCCGCATGCACGCCGGTGCCACCGCCGGCCTGCTTCGCCGCGAGCGCCTGGTTGAGATTGTTCATCTCCGTCTGCGCTTGCTGCTGGTGTGTGCTCGACGACTGGAGCTGGGCGAGGCGCGCCTTCGCGGCGTCGGTCTGGCCCATCGCGATCTGGCACCTTGCGGCGCGAAGCGAGGCCTCGTTGCCGATGAACTGACCGCCCGCCTTCTTCGAGAGCGCGTCGTAACGCCCGAGCGCGACCGCGCAGCCCTGGCCTTCCTTCACGCTCTCCGCGGCCCAGAGCTCGGCATTGAGGTCGCCGCCCTTCGCTGCGAGATCGAACTGCTTCTGCGCCTCGGCGTAGTTTCGCGCCTGGTACGCGGCCGCGCCGAGGCTGTAAGCGTCGCTCGCGCTCGCGTTGCCCTTGCCGGAGCGCGCCATCGGCTGCTGGGTCATGGAGTCCGGCATGGGCGGCGGCGGCGCGCCGCCCGGCGCGCCTGCGTTCCCGATCTGCTCCTGCGGTCCTGCGTAGGCCGATTTGTCCTTGCTCCGGTCTTCCTTCGCGGCGAGGACGCCGAGCGCGACCTCGTCGCCGTCGGCGCGCCCGAGGCCGTTCGTCGCGCGATCGACCGGACCCTCGTTCGCGGCGACGGTGGTCGTCGGGGGACGGGTGTAGATCGGCGCGGCGGGGCCGTGGGCGGAGGCGGCGGCGTTCGGGTCCATCGCCTCGGTCGCCTGCGGAGCCTGCGCGATCGGCGCGGGTGAACCCTCGACCGTGACGGATACGGCGGAGTCCTTCGTGCTCCGGTAGTCCTTCGAACGGATGAGGAACGCGCTCGTGCCCATCATGAGGAGGAACACGGCCGCCATGGCCGTCTGCGGGCGCATGGCCCAGCGGCCGGCGACCGTGAGCACGCGCGACGCCTTGGTACGGAAGGGGACGACGACGTTCGCCTGCTTCTGCGCTTCCTTCGCGGCGGCCAGGATGCGGTCCTCGAGCCCGATCGGGACGGCCATGATCGGAAGCGCGGCCGCGCGGCGGGTCGCGCGCATGCCGTTCAAGATCCCGGCGCAGCGTGCGCACCCCGACACGTGGCGCTTCACGCCGGCGCTCGTGAGCTCGTCCAGCTCTTCATAGAGCTCATCGAGCAGTAGGGGTTCGAACTTCTCGCAATCCATGGTCCGGCTTCTTCTTCAGTGGTCGCGTAAGGGGTGTAAGACTTCGAGCATCGCGTCCGTCAACGCAGGGCGCGCGCGTAATCCTCGTATTCCGCGAGCGCTTCCTGGAGCCTCTCCAGGGCATAGCGCATGCGGCTCTTGACGGTATTTTCGGGGACGTTCGTGATCTCGGCGATTTCCTTGAACGGGAGGTTCGCGACCTCACGCATCAGGAAGACCTCTCGTTGCTCGTCGGGCAGCTTGTCGACGGCACGGGCGATGCGCTCCTTGAGCTCGCTGCCCGTCGCCTCGCGCTCCACGCTCGCGCGCGGATCCGGCGTCTGCTCACCCAAGGTCGGGCCGTCTCCCTCCTCCCCTCGTGACTCGTCGAGAGATGGATGCTTGCGGAGCGCGCGCTTCCGCAGCTGGTCGATGCAGAGGTTGCGGGTGATCGTGTACACCCACGTCGTGAACCGGGCCTCGTGCTTGAAGTCCGCCGCGTTCTGGACGACGCGAACGAAGGCCTCCTGGACGATGTCCTCCGCGAGCGGCTGGACCCGCACCTGCCGGAACGCAAAGTTGAAGAGCGCACCCTGGTGCCTGCGGACGAGCTGGGCAAACGCCGCTCGATCCCCGTCCTGGAAGCGAAGCATCAGCGCTTCGTCCGGCGGATCGTGGGATCGCCTCGGCGGGACGCCTGTCATGCTCCGGCCCGAAGCCTACTCCTCTCGTCAATACCCAGGCTCCCATTTCCTTGGGTGTTCAGACGCAGCACCTGGAACAAAGTTCTCTGGGTCGGGCGATTCGCGCCCGGATGACGCATTGCGTCGCGCTCTGACGCGGCCCGCGAGCGAGGATGTCTCGTTCGGGATAGTGGTCAGGGCGGCGGGCGTTGCAAGTGGCCGGTATGGAAGCCTACACTCCCGCTTGCCTGATCATTCGTTGAGGCCATGGGCGAGGGCGCCTTCGGTGCATTGGCCTTTCGCTTCATTCATCTGCTCCACGAGCTTCTTGAAAGGGAATCGATTCATGCGTCGTTACGCGGCGACCGCGCTCCTCTCCTTCGGTTTCCTCGCCTGCTTGGCCACGGTTGCGACGGCGCAGCCGAAGAGCAGCGATTCGGCGGCAAAAGATGGGGGATCGTCCGCACCGGTAGCGGCCGCGAAGGACGGTGGAGCGTCGAGCTCTACCCCCGTCGCGACGAGCAAAGACGGCGGCGCGGCCGCCCCGGCGGGGTCCGGCCCCGCGGTGCCGATCCCCGAGAAGCCGCAGATGGACGGGGCGACCTACTCGGTCCGCCTGCGTGACCTCGAGCAGCGCGTCGACGAGCTCAAGGACCAGATCCGGCGCAGCCACACCCGTCTCGCGCTCCTCTCGGACACGATCATTTCCGGCGGCGCCGCGGGCTCGCGAGCCGAGGTCGTCTTCAAGAACGAGATGTCGAGCGCGTTCCGCCTGACGCGTGCGCTCTTCGTCGTCGATGGTGCGGTTCAGTACAACCGCCAGGACGACAGCGGCGCCCTCGCGGATCAGAAAGAAATCCCGATCTTCAATGGCTCGATGCCGCCGGGTGACCACACCGTACAGGTCATCTTGAACTTCCAGGGCAACGGCTACGGCGTCTTCACGTACCTCCGCGGTTACAAGTTCGAGGTGAAGAGCGCGCACTCGTTCACGGCCGTCGAGGGCAAGACCCTCGGCCTCGTGGCGACGGCGCTCGAGAAGGGTGGCGTGACCACGCCGCTCGAGCAGCGACCCACGATCGAGTGGGGTGAGCGCGTCGCGTCCCTCGGACCCGGCGGCTCCGGCGCCAACGCGCCGCCCGCGCCCGCCGTGAAGACGCAGGGCTCGTCGAGCCCCGGCTCGGCTTCCGGCAGCGTCCAAATCGGCGGGGGCAAGTAACGATGCGTCGCAGTACCAGGCTCGGATCGCTCGTCGCGATCGCGCTTTCGATCCTTCCCGCGAGCGCGTTCGCCGACGCCGATGCGGACGGCGCGAACGCGCAGAAGGAAGTGAACGCGGTCTCCGGCGAGTCGAATCGCGTACAGGCCGCGATCGAGAAGGCGAGGAGCGAGCGGTACTCCGTCGAGCAGCGGCTCGCGAACGCGGAGCTGCTCTATCGTTCGAAGGACTACCCCCGCGCGATCGTCGTCTTCAGCGAGATCCTCGAGGAGTTCCCCGACACCGTCGCGTACGTCGACGCGCTGTGGCTGCGCGGGGAGACGTTCTACGCGCAGAAGGAGTACCTCTCCGCCCGGCGCGACTATCGGCAGATCGTCGACAAGGCGAACGACCCGCGGTTCCAGCCGTACTTCGGCCGCGCGCTCGCGCGCCTCGTGGACGTCTGCCTCCGCATCAACGATCTCCAGGGCCTCGACGAGGTCTTCGCGAAGCTCAACTCCGTGCCGCCGTCGCAGGTGGACGCGGGGCTCAACTACGCGAAGGGCAAGGCCTACTATTTCAAGGGCGACTACTCGCAGGCCGCGGGCGCGCTCGACCAGGTGCCGGCGAACACGCCGTACACGCACCAGGCTCGCTACTTCCGCGGCATGGTCGCGATCAAACAGGCCGCGCCCGCGGCGCGTCCGCCGCGCCGTCCGGATCAGCCGGAGTACGAGACGCCGCGCGGCGCGCCGACGAACTACAAATCGGCCATCGAGTACTTCAAGGCCGCGACCGACCTCGCCCCCGACTCGGAAGAGCACAGGCACGTCATCGACCTCTCCTGGATGGCCATCGGCCGGCTCTTCTACGAGATGGAGAACTACATCCAGGCAGCGGAGGCCTACTCGAAGGTCGGCCGCTCCTCACCCGAGTTCGGCACCATGCTGTACGAGCTCGCGTGGGTGTACGTCCGCCTCGGCGACGTCCAGCGCGCCGAGCGTGCGCTCGAGGTGCTCTCCATCGCCGACCCGAGCTCGACGCAGGCCGGCGACGCGACGCTCCTCCGCGCGGACCTCCTCCTGCGTGCGGGCTCCTTCGAGAAGGCGCTGCAGCTCTACCTCGGCGTGCGCGAGGAATACGAGCCGATGCGCGCGAAGCTCGAGGACTTCATCGCCCACACGCCGGATCCCGCGATCTATTACGAGAAGCTCTCGCAGCAACAGCTCGACGTGCTCGATCAGAACGAGCAGCTCCCGCCGACCGCCGTGCGCTGGGCGCGCGAGGCGGAGGACGGCGCGATGGCGTTTGCGGTCATCGACGACGTCAACGAGTGCAAGCAGCTCATTCGCCAGAGCTACCAGCTCATCGACAAGCTCAGCATCATCCTCAACGCCTCGAACCGCGTCCGCGCGTTCCCCGAGCTGAAGGCCGGCGAGGAGTATGCGCTCTCCCTCCTCAACCGCATCTCGCGCATGCGCCTCCAGCTCGCCAAGGGGCTCGACTCCGAGGAGCCGGAGAACCTCGGCGGCGAGATCGGCCAGGCCCGCGCCACTCGCCGCGCGCTCATGGGGCAGATGGGGCAGCTCCCGGTCACCGCGAACGAGTTCACCGATCGCGACTACCAGGGCATGCGTCAGTGGAACTCGATCTCGCAGGAGCTCACGCGCCGCGGCGTCGAGATCGACTACCTCAACGCGACCATCAACGGCCTTCGCCGGATGCTCAAGGAAGACGCGCAGCGTGGCCTCGCGCGCGACCCGGGCTCCGTGAAGCGCTTCAACGACGAGCTCGACGAGAACGAGCGCCTCTTGAAGCAGCGTCAGCAGGAGGCCGGCGAGCTCCGCCGCCAGATCGAGATCGGCCGCGCGCAGATCGGCCTCGGCGACGCGCGCTACCAGAGCGACGCGCAGGCGCGCGTGAACTTCCGCGACGCCCTCGAGACCGAGATGAAGCTCGCGCAGCAAGGGCAGGGCGGTAGCGACGCCGGCCGCTACGCCGGCAAGGTGCTGGGCGCGCTCGAACAGTCGCGCGCCGTCGAGGACCGGCTCGTGCAGCAGTTCGGCGAGCTCGAGGCCCAGGTGACCGCGCGCCTCGCCGAGGTGACGAACAAGGTCGAGACCGAGCGCCTCAAGATCAACGGCTACAACATGCAGCTCGGCGCGCTCGACCGCGAAGCGCACGACCTCGTCGGACAGGTCGCCAAGCGAAACTTCCTCTTCGTTCGCGACCGCATCCGCGGCATCGTCCTTCGCGCCGACGTCGGCATCACCGAGCAGGCGTGGGAGGTGCGCGAAGAGGAGCTCGACCGCGTGCACAACCTTCAAACCGAGCGCGCTCGCGAAGAGCAGCTCCTCGACGAAGAGCTCCGCGAGGTCCTGGACGACGCGGGCGAAGGCGGGGGGAAGAAGTGAAGAAGCTCACCTCGCTCTTTTTTGCGAGCATCGTCTCGCTCGCGACGCTCACCGCCGCGGCGCAGGTCAAGGACGCGGGCGCGCCCGCGAAGCCCGCGAGCGATGCCGGCGCGGCTCCCACCACCACGGCCACGGGTGATGGCGGCGCGGCCACGGCCACCTCTGGCGACGGCGGCGCGGCCACGCCCAACCTCACGGCCACGCTCACGAAGGCGGCCGAGCAGCGAAAGCTCCATCCACCGCCCCCGCCGCCGAGCGCGCAGCAGATCGCGGCGCTCGAGGCGATGCGGCAGGAGGTCGACGCGTACGAGAAGGGGGCGCGCGAATACCGCGACACCGTCACGTCGATCGTCAAGCTCCACTACGAGACGAAGCGGAAAGAGATCCTCTCCGGTCTCGATCAGGAGATCGCGATCGAGAAGGCGGAGCTGAAGAAGGCGCGCGAGATCGCGATCCGCCGCCTCGAGGAGTTCATCCAGACCTACTCCGGTCCGCGCGCGCACCCGGAGGCGACGCCGGACGCGATGTACCGTCTCGCGGCGCTCTACGAGGAGCGCGCCCGCTCGGAGGACGCGAGCGCGCCGCTCGAAGAGGGGCTGAAGGACGCGGTCCGTCTCTACAAGCGCGTCATTCACGAGTACCCGAAGTACCGTGAGATCGCCGGCATCTACTACTTCCTCGGGCACGCGCTGAACGACTCCGGACGCGTGCCGGAGTCGCAGCAGGTGTGGCGATCGCTCGTCTGCCACAACCACTTCCCGTATCCGGTCAAGACGGATCCGAAGGACCCCGAGAAGGACACCATCACGCCCATGCCCCAGGACGCCGACGAGGCGCACTGGACGCAGTGGCGCCGTCGCTACAACACCCCGAAGTCGCCGACCAAGGGGAACAAGGAGACGGTCTACGAGGAGGTCTACCCCGAGAACTGCACGTACGTCGCGCAGGCTCAGCTCCGTCCGGGTGAAGACCCGAAGTACGTGGCCGAGGTCTGGTGGCAGATCGGCAACTGGGAGTTCGACCAGCTCGACTTCGCGAGCGGCGTGACGAAGGAAGATCCGGCCGCGGTGTGGGGCTACAACCGCGCCGCGAGCGCGTACACGCGGTCGATGAAGTACAAGAAGCCGCCGCTGTTCGGCGTCTCTCAGTACAAGTACGCGTGGACGCTCTTCAAGCAGCAGCGCTACGAGCTCGCCACCAAGGAGTTCGTCAACCTCCTCCTCTACACCGACGAGCAGGAGAAGATCACGGGCGATCGCGGCGCCGACTTCCGGAGCGAGGCCTACACGTACATCGCGGGCTCGCTGACGAACCTCGACTTCAAGGGGCCCGAGGACTGGGAGCCGTACATCCTGCGGCCCGACATCCTCGACACCGAACCCAACCCGGACAAGGCGGAGGCGAAGCTCCACATCGCGATCGATCGCGTGAAGGACAGCACGCTCATCCCGCAAGACAAGCCGTGGACGATCGAGATCTACCGCGCGCTGGCCTACGAGTACCGCTCGCTGAACCAGTTCAAGAACGCGGTCGAAGTCTACGAGACGATGCTCCAGAAGTGGCCGATGGACCCGACGGCTCCCGATACGCAGAACGCGATCGCGGAGACATACGACCAGATGAACGTCACGAAGAAGCCGGGCTCGCCCGAGCACGACGCGACGGCGCAGAAGGCCCTCGAGGCCCGCACGAAGCTCGCGAACTACATCGGCAACACGCCGTGGGTCGACGCGAACAAGGACAACCCAGCCGCGATCCAGAACGCGGAGCGTCTCGTCCGCGGCGGTCTCCGCCAGGCCGCGGCGCAGCACACCACGAACGGTCGCGCGGCCGTCGCGCAGGCGCAGACGAGCAGTAACCCGCAGGAGCAGATCAACCTGCTCTCCCGCGCCGCGAACGAGTACAAGCTCGCCGGCACCGGCTGGCAGGGCTACCTGAAGCAAGACGAGAACGCGCCCGACGCGTACGAGTCGCGCTACTGGAACGCCGACGCGCGCCGCAACTACGTGCGCATCCAGGTGCTCCTCCACAACGCGTCGCCGAAGACGTTCAACGAGCCGAGCAAGAAGGACATCGACGAGGCGCTCGCCGCCGCGATCGAGGTCCGCGACTCGAACGAGGACGACAAGTACCTCGACAACGCCGCGCTCTTCGTCGTCGACGTGTCCGACATCGACCGCGATCTCGCGTACGCCCGCTACAAGGAGACCGGCGGCACCGTGGGCATCGAGAAGCGCGAAGAGGTGAAGTTCGACGGGACCGACGAGTCGACGCGCAACGTCGTGAAGGACGTCATCCCGCCCGTCGTGCAGCAGTCGCTCAACGCCCGCGACGAGTTCATCCACATCGTTCCGCCGAACCTCGACCCGCAGAAGCGCGGGCTCGACTACGAGTACTTCATCGCGGAGACCTACTTCCTCTACGGGCAGTGGGACGAGGCGACGAAGCGCTTCGACAAGATGTGGAAGGACAACTGCGGGAAGAACGAGTACGGCTTCAAGGCCTGGGAACGCCTCGTCACGATGGCGGCGAAGGCCCGCAAGGAAGACGAAGCGCTTCGCCTCGCGGAAGAAGAGAAGAAGCACACGTGCGCCGTCACCGCCGAGCAGTCGACGTTGGCAGAGAAGACGACCGGTCCGCTCTCGCAGGAGGCCGCCTACGTCAAGGCACGCAAGAAGTTCGAAGAGGCGTGCGAGAACAAGGCCGGGAGCCCGTGCAAGAACCCGGACGCGAAGGAGAAGCGCCCGAAATGGAAGGAAGCGGGCGAGCTCTACGAAGCGGCGCTCGCGGCTGCGCCCGCTCGCCGTGACGCGCCCGAGGGCGCGATGAACGCCGCCTTCGCCTACAAGCAGATCGGCGACTACAACAAGGCGATCGCGCTCTACAACAAGTTCATCAACGAGTACGGCTCCAACGAGCAGCTGAACGCGCTCCAGAAGGGCGACCCGAAGAAGGAGATCGCGCCGAACAAGGAGCTCTACGACGAGCGCGTGAAGAACCTCGCGCTCGCGTACGACACGCTCAGTGACACGTGGATCTCGTTCTTCAACTACCCGAAGGCGGCGGAGACGAACGAGAAGATCGCCGAGATCGATCGCTTCGACGAGGCGAAGCGCCGTTCCGCGGCGCGCAACGCGATGATCCTCTACGCGAACATCGGCCAGCGCGACAAGATGCTGAACGAGTACCGCGTCATGCAGCGGCTGCATCCGAGCGCGACGGAGAAGGCGGACGCGGACTACCTCGTCGCGTCGTTCGACTACAAGCAGTGGGATCCGAAGGGCATCGACTCGGGCGCGAACCGCCAGTCGCGTCAGGCGGGCGAGGGTGCGCTCATCCAGTACGTCCAGGCGAACCGCGGCAACGCGGGCGCCGCGAAGTTCGTCCTCGAAGCGACCTACGAGGTCGCCAAGATGAAGAAGGTCGGCAACGAGGGCGACTACAAGACCTGGCTCTCGCAGACGGTGACGGCGTGGGACCGCTTCAAGGCCACGGGCGCTCCGGAGGCGCAGAAGGGGCCCTTCGTCGACTACGCCGCCGAGGCCGCGTTCACGCTCATCGACGACGAGATCACGCAGAAGTTCGACGTGCCCTCGAAGCACGTCTACGGCGGCTCCGTCGCGGACGTCCTCGGCGACGGCAAGGGCAAGAAGGGCAAGTACCAGCTCAACGCGGAGGAGGCGAACAAGCTCGACCTCCGCCTCGAGACCGAGGTCATCAAGAAGTACGAGTCCCTCGAGTGGGTCCCGGCCGCGTTCGCGCGCCAGGGCGCGATCTGGGACACGCTTCGCAGTGGCCTCTACAACACGACGACCTACACGGGCCCGAACCCGGTCCCGACGGGCAAGATCCGCCTCATGACGACGCAGCAGGAGAAGCTGCTCGACACGATGCGGAACAGCGGCCGCGACGACCTCATGGCGAAGGCCGACGAGCTCGAAGACGCGGTGAAGGACTTCTGGAAGCAGAAGAAGCAGCAGGAGCTCGACGGCGCGGACGAGATCATGATCCGCCGCTACTCGACCTCGGTCGCGTACTCGCGCAAGTTCAACGTCAAGAACTCGGCCGTCACGCGCGCCGTCGGACGACTTGCATACTACACGGACATCATCGGTGACGCGAAGATGGCCCAGTACGTCGGCAACACTCCGGACCCGACGAACAAGGGCGCTTCGAAGCTCAGCTACACCACGAACATGTACGTCCAGACGCGCCCCGGCCTGACCACGCTCCCCGCGGCTCAGGGCGGCGCGTCGCCCATCCCGGCGTCGCCGTGACGAGGCGCGAAGCGGAAGCCGAGCGCCTTTCGGTGTCTGGGGCGGAGCCCTATCGTGAGGAGTTGAATGATGCGTAGTGCGCTGCTTTCGATGGCCACCGTCCTGCTGCTCGTCGCCTGCGGCGGCGACGACAAACCTGCGCCGAAGACGCCCGAGCAGGCGAACGCCCTCCGCGGCGGCGCGGCGGAGGGGTCGAAGCCGTCAACGGGCTCGACGACGGATGTTGGCGCGGTCGAAGGGGCGGGGTCGTCCGGCCTCACCGGCGGCGCGCTCTCCGCGTACACGGCGGGGTGGAACGCGTATCTCTCCGGCGACCTCAACACGGCCAAGAAGAAGTTCCAGGACGCGCAGTCGCAAGACTCGAAGTCACCGGCGCCATCCCACGCGCTCGGTATCGTGCTCGAGCGCCTCGGCGACATCGCGGGCGCGCAGGCGGCGTATCGCGCGGCGTACACGTCGAATCCGGATCATGATCTCTCGGTGTGCGCGTATGCGCTCGCGCTCGCGAACTCGGGCCACATCGGCGAGGCAGACTCGTTCCTCCAGGGGCAGAAGAACAAGAAGCCGAGCTCCCCGCGCGTGGCGACGTGCCTGGCGGACGTGAAGAGCATCCAGAACGATCACGCGACCGCGCAGCAGCTCGCGCAGGACGCGCTCAAGATGGATCCGGACTTCAAGGACGCGATGGTGACGATCGCGCGCGACCACTATCGCGCGCGCAAGCTCACGCTCGCCGAGTACGCGCTGAAGGCCGTGCTCGAGGGCTACGGCGGCACGCCTCGCGACAAGGACAACGCGGAGGCGCATCTCCTCCGCGGTCTCCTCCTCCGCGAAGCGGGCGCGCGCGCCGGCGCCCTCCTCGATTTCGAAGCCGCAATAAAGAAGCGCCCCGATTTGACGGAGGCGCTCGTGAATCTCGGCTCGATGCGACTCGAGGCGGGCAACGCCGTCGATGCAGCGCCGGTCCTCGAGAGCGCCACGAAGTTCGCGCCCAACAACGCGCTCGCGCACCTGAACCTCGGCGATGCGTATCGCCTGCTCGGCAAGTACGCGGACGCGAAGAAGGAGTTCGAGCTGGCGCTCGCGAAGGACTCGTCGCTCGCGGCCGCGCACTACGACCTCGGCCTCATGTTCCTCACGGCGCCGACCATCCCAGGTTACAGCGCCGACCAGCAGGTCTCGACCGCGATCAAGGAGCTCCAGAGCTACCGCACGATGCGTGGTCCGAAGCCGCCGCCTGGGGTGCAGGACGACGTCGACGACCTGATCCAGCGCGCGAACGCGAAGCAGGCCGAGCTGAAACAAACGCCGGCGCCCGCCGCCGCCCCGGCCGGAAAGCCCGCCGGCAGCGCTGCTCCGGCAAAGCCCGCGGCTGGCGCGCCGCCCGCAAAGAAGTAAGAATGAAGGGGACACCGATGAAGCACGCTTGGTTCGCACTCACGCTGGGTGGTCTTGCCCTCTTCGCCGGCGACGCATCGGCGCAGCAGAAAGGCGTCATCACGCTCAACGAGGTGACGATCGTCGGCCGCGTGCAGAAGCCGGTCGCGTCGGTCGACGTGAGCAAGATCCAGCCGAAGCTCACGCTCGCCGAGCTCCGTCAGCCCTTCCTCGATCGCATCGAGGAAGCCGCGCGCAAAGACCCGTTCTGACGCCGAACGCCTGACGTTTGATCGTCGCGTTCGCCATCCTCGTTGCGCTCGCGTGCGTCGCCGCGAGCGCGCGTCGTTTGTACATCGTGACCGCGCCGACCACGCTCGATCCGCAAGACGTGATCGAGGCCCTCGGGCGTGGCGTCTCGCTGGAGGAGCTCCAGCACCTGGTGGCGGACGAGCCGAGCGCCAGCTGGGAACGCGATCTGTTCGCTGCGCTCGCCACCCCATCGCCCGACGGTCGCGCCGCGCTCGTCAACGAGCAGCTGACCGAGCTCGACCTGCGCATGAAGGAGTGGGAGCGCGTCCCTCGCGTCTGCGCGAGCATCGCGACGAGCTTCGGCATCCTCCTCGGCACCCTCGTGCTCCGTCAGGGCCTCGCGTCCGCGCCGGACCTGTCCGGCGAGCTCGGCGAGCTCTTCGTCCGCTCGGTGCTGGGCGATGCGATCAGCGTCGCGTGCTTCGGGATCGTGGGCACCGCGTTCTGCATCGGCGCCCACGCCCAGGCCAAGCGCCTCGCGAAAGCGCGCATGGAGTCGTCGGACCGGATGGTCGAGCGTCTCGAGGCCCTGATCCCGGCATCGGCGAGCCTGGCGTCGTAGCGGCTCGTCGCTTCGTCGCCCTCGTCGCGCCTCTCGTGCCACCCCCCCGTGGTGCGGGACGTCTCTGGAGGAGCGCGTGGGCAATTTCCCCACAGCTTTTCCCCGCCCGGACGTCGCCGGGGCGCGAACGGAGCGGTTTCGGCTGACTTTTAACAAAGTTACCGACTCGTTTATCCCCAGCGAAACCATGCCGCAGTGGCTCCAGGCACGTCACTCCAGGGCAGGGGACGGCCCCGTCGGGCCAGGGTTGACCTGAAAAAAGAATGTCCTTCCGAGAGATTGCAGATACCATCACGGGCGCGGGAACTTTTGTGATCGCGCCACGTCTTACCGTCCACTTAGCTGGAGGAGCGCCTCGATGATGGGACCGGGACAGCCGCAAGCAGGGCAGGGCGCGGGAGCCGCGCGTCCGGGCCAGATGACCGCGGTGATGCGCGCGATGTCGGTCCAGACGGGGCCGAAGGTCCTTCGCATCGGTCTCGTTCAGAGCGGGCGCGTCGTCGAAGAGCGCATCATCAAGCAGCGCACGACGGTGAATGTCGGCTCGAACGAGCGCGCGACGTTCGTCATCCAGTCGCAGATGGTGCCGCCGATGTTCAAGCTCTTCGAGCTCATCGGGCCCGACTACCATCTCAACTACCTCGATGGGATGACGGGCCGCGTGGCGCTCGCGTCCGGCATCACGGACCTCAACGCCTTGAAGGGTCAGGCGAAGAAGGTCAACAACGTCTATCAGGTCAAGCTCACGGAAGAGGCGCGCGGCAAGGTCGTCATTGGCGACACGACGTTCCTCTTCCAGTTCGTCGCTCCGCCGCCCGTGCAGCCGCGTCCGCAGCTCCCGCTCGCGGTCAAAGGCGGCGTGGCCGCCCAGATCGATTGGTCGTTGACCATCATCGCGGCGTTCAGCTTTCTCCTCCACTTCGGCCTCGTCGGCGCGATGTACTCGGACTGGATGGACCCGGTCGTCAGCGACGAGTTCAACGTCGCAGGCCTCGTCGACATGATGAAGAACATCCCGCCGCCCGTGCAGACGGAGACGCCGGTCGATCCCAACGCCAATGCGACCTCGACCGCGACCGCGCAAGCCGCGGCCAAGCCGGCCGGCGGCGCGGGCGGATCGAAGGGCTCGTCGGGCGCGAGCAAGAGCGCGGGCAGCGTCGGCGACAAGCAGGCGGCGGCGCTCGCCGCGCAGGCGGATGCGATGCAGATGCAGATGCTCGCTGCGCTCGGCGGCGGCCCGTCGACCCAGGGCGCGCTCAACCGCTCCGACATCCCGCCAGTCGACCTCTCGCAAGCCGCCGGCTCGAGCGCGGGCGTCTCGCACGGCACCGGCGATCTCAAGGTCGGCGGCGGCGGCGGCGCGGTGCAGGGCGGCGGCAAGGGCGGCGGTCTCGGGTCCCTCGGAGGCGGTACGAAGGGCACCGGCGACGGCAGCGCGGGTGGCGAGCGCAAGGTCGAAGGCCCGAAGGCCGACGCCCAGATCGGTGGTACGAGCGCGTCGGTCCCCGTCTCGGACGCCGATCGCGTCATCGCGGGCCTCCGGCCCCGCTTCAAGCAGTGCTACCAGGTCGGCCTCAACAGCGACCCGAACATGAGCGGTAAGGTCGTCGTCAGCGCGAAGGTCGGTCCGAACGGTGAGGTCTCGAGCGCGGACATCGCGTCCAACAGCGGCCTCTCTCCCTCGGTCGCGAGCTGCATCGCAGGCGTCGTGAAGCGTGCTCAGTTCAACGCCCCAGGCGGCGGCGGCTCCACGCTCCAGATCCCGGTCACGTTCGTTCAGCAGGGCAAGTAGGCAAGCCTCCTGCCTCTTCTTCGCGGTCGCCCGCTTCGTGCGGTGCGACCGCGACGTTTGTTCAGCGCGAAGGCTTCTTTCCGGAGCCGACCGTGAACGAGACGCATGGTCGAGGCAACAAACGAACGATCCCGCAAAGCTCCATGGACCGCCAAGAAGCCAAGCTGGACTGCGTCAGCCAGACGCAAGCCGCTGAAATCTCAATGATTTCCGTCCGGCATTTGCGTTGACACCCCCATGGCGACAAACTACAGTTCTCACCGCGGAAGACTCATGCGTATCCCCTCCACAATCAAGTGGGCTTTGGTCGTCGGCCTCGTGGCAGTCGCTGCGGGGACCGCCGCGGCGCAGCCGGGTGGCGGTGGCGGTGGCAACAACGGTCAGGTTCCGTTTCAGAAGAAGACGACGCTGACGCCAGACGAGCAGCTGGTCGAAGCGGGCAAGCACATCACCCGCATGGAGGGTGCCGGTAACGGCGTCCGCAAGATGCTCGCAGAAGCACGCAAGCAGCGCGACGTTGTCAAGACCTTGTGCATCAATGACAAGGTTTCGCAGGTGGACGTTGCAGTGCGTTCGGGCAAAGAGCGTCATCAGCAGCTCGGCGAGGCGGTGAAGCGCCGCGATGCGGACCTCGCGACCCACCACTACACGATCGTTACCGTGCTCCGGCAACGGACAGAGCAGCTCGTCGCTGAGGCCAATCAGTGCATTGGCGAGGAGTCTGCGTTCGTTGGCGATACGAAGACGTCCGTTCAAATTGACCCGCAGATTCCGCCCGACGAGGCTCGGCCCCCTGAGACGCCGCCGCCGATCACCGTCGTTATTGGTCCGCCGCAGTGCACCAGCTGTACTGAGTAACGTGTAGTGCCTACTGGCGATGATGCCTTCGCGTCGCAGCAACTGCGGTCCGACGGCATGCGTTTGTATGTTGCCCGCCGTCCGACATCCGAGTAGCTCTTCTGTCGTCTGCACACCTCATCCTTTGACATGACGCATCTTCCCGGCAAGACGGCAACGCGCAGTGCCACCCGCAAGGGGTCCATCGTTGCGGCCGCATTGTTCGTGGGCACGATGTGGAGCTCGGAAGCCTCGGCTCAAGGATGGCTCGCCGACCGTCGTGTCGCCGAGGGACCAGGCATACGAACGGGCGACGTCGAGCTTCATCCGGGCATCGGTGGCGAGGTTGGATACGACTCGAATTGGTTCGCTCGGTCGAGCAATACCGGTCCGCTGATCGTCAACGGCGAGCCAAACCTTCCCGTACGCGACGCGGCGGTGCTTCGTCTCACCCCGTCGTTCTATGTGTCGACGCTGAGTCAGCAACGCCGGGCGGATAACGGGGGGCGTCAGGACCCGCGTTTTCTGCAGTTCCGCGCAGGCATCTCTGCTGTCGGTCGCTACTTCATCGGCAAGGAGATGAGCGACCAGGCAAACATCGGCCTCAACGCCGATGGTCGGGTCGACCTCAATTCTGGGAATCCGATCGCGGTCGGTCTGTTCGGTGCCTTCTCGCGCATCGTGCAGCCCCAGGTGCTGGCCGACCCGAACCTGGCTTTCACACACGATGACGTTCGCATCGGCGGTGACATCACCTTCATGCCTGGAGGTGGGACGCTCGACCTACGAGCCAGCTACCAGCTCGCTGCGGTGCTCTACGAGCAGTCGAACGCGGCTCCGTATACGAATCTCAATCATGAGGTCTCAATAAAGGATCGATGGCGCTTCCGTCCGCGTACGGCCCTCTTCAGCGACGCGACGCTGCGTTTCATGAACTATCCGAACGCGCCTCGTGCGACGTTTTTCCTGAATGATGCGACCCCACTGCGAACGCGTCTCGGCATCACCGGCTTGGTGAGCAACCGTTTCGGTGTACTGGCTGCTGTCGGGTACGGCGCGACATTTTTCAAAGACGAGACATCGCCTTCCTCCCGTCAGTTCGACAGCATCCTCGGTCAAGCCGAGGGCATTTTCTACCTCGGTCAGGGAGCTGGCGACGATCTTCCTGGTGAGGCGACGCTTCTGCTCTCCACCGCGGCGTTGGGCATTCAACGCGACTACAACACGAGCATTCTCTCGAACTACTACACCATCAATCGGGCCTATGGGCGGCTCGAGTACTGGTTCGGTGGTCGAGTCGTGATGAACCTGAACGTGTTTGGTGAGCAGCTCGCCTATCCCCAGGCTTTCTACAACGGTGTAGCCGCGCCGCAGACCAGCGACTTCGAGAACTATCGAATCGGCGGCGGCGTATTCGCCGAGTACCGATTCTCTCAGTCCTTCGGCCTCAACACCACGATCGACTACGTTCAGCAGATCAGCGATACGACGCTCCCTGCGAGCGCGGTTCCGGGGACAACGCAGCAAGGTGTGTACGACCAGAACTACCGCCGCCTGCAGGCCTTTGTCGGCTTCCGCTACTTCTACTGAGCGGGGCGCGTGCTGTTGTCGCGGCTGTTTTCGGTTCTCTCGCTACTTCTCGTAGCGATGCTCGGACTGTTCGTTCCGGCGTGCGGGAAGAACTACCCGCCGCCTCCGAAGCTGCCCGAGCCGGTCGTGAATCAGCAGGTGGGGCCGGGAGACGTGCTCGAGGTCATCGTCGTTGGGGAGGAGAAGCTCCCCAAGGACTACGAAGTCGGCGCCGACGGGATGCTCGTATTTCCCTATGCGGAGCCCGTGAAGGTCTCCGGGCTCGAGCCGCGGCAGATCGCCAGCTCGGTCCGGGACGAGCTGATGAAGGCCAAGTACCTCGTGGACCCACAGGTCCAGGTGAAGGTGAAGGCTTACAACTCGAAGAAGATTCAGGTGATCGGTCAGGTCGCCAAGCAGGGGCCGCAGCCGTATCAAGACGGGATGACGCTCGTGCAAGCGATCTCCGCGGCAGGGTGGTTCACGCCGCTCGCGGACTCGAATCACGTGCAGATCATTCGTCAGGTGCACAACGGCGCCGTGAACGCAGTGGTGAGCGTGGAAGCGATCACCGACAACGCTCAGGCCGACGTGAAGCTCCAGCAGGGCGACACGATCAAGGTCGACCAGCGTCTCTTCTGAGGACGGGGCGGAGGGACGAAGCGATGCCGCGGCTCCTCCTTTTGCTCACGGGGGGGACGCTCATGATGTCGCCCGAGCTCCGGACGGAGAATGGGCCCACGTCGCAGGATCTCGTCCGCGAGATTCCTTCGCTGGCGCGTGTGGCCGAGCTCGAGACCAGGCTGCTGTTCTCGATGGACTCGGCGGACATGCAGCCGAGCGACTGGCTCACGCTCGCGCGCGAGGTGCACGCGGAGCTGCCGAAGTACGACGGCATCGTCGTGGTGCACGGGACCGACACCATGGCGTACACCGCGAGCGCGCTCGGGCTCTTGCTCGGACCGCTGCCGAAGCCCGTGATCTTGACGGGGTCGCAGAGGCCGCTCGTCGAGGCGCGCAGCGACGCGCGACAGAACCTGGTCGACGCCGTGCTCGTCGCGACGCTCGCGGTGCCGGAGGTCGCCATCGTCATGCACTCGCGCGCGCTGCGTGGTGTGCGCGCGACCAAGAAGGACGCGTGGGGGTTCGACGCCTTCGATTCGCCTCACGTGCCGCCGCTCGTCGAGCTCGGCATCGACGTGGAGGTGGCGTCCCACGTCTTGCCGCGCGGGGTCCTCGCGCCGTTCGACGACCGGCTCGACCCGCGCGTGCTCGCCGTGCGCGTGGTCCCCGGGCTCGACCCCGCGCTCGTGCGCGGCGCGGTGCGGGCCGGAGTGCACGGGCTCGTGCTCGAAGGGTACGGCACCGGGAACGTGCCGCTCTCGCTCGTGCCGGCGCTCGAGGAGGCACGTACGAAAGGGATCCCGGTCGTCGTCGTGTCGCAATGCCTTCGCGGCTTCGTCGACCTCGCGCGATACGAGGGTGGGGCGAGCGCCGCGGCGGCGGGGGCCATCTCGGCGAAGGACATGACGGTCGAGGCGGCGGTGGCGAAGCTCATGATCGGGCTCGGGCGATTCGGAAACACCGATGAGCTTCGCGCCTGGTTCGTCGCGAGCGTCGCTGGTGAGCGCGACGCCTGAGGCGGCAAAACGCGTACGCTGTTCACGTGCCTCGGACGATCCTCGACCTCGTTGGCCGTACGCCCATCGTCGACCTCGTGCGCGTGGTGGCGAGCGGCCGCGTGATCGCCAAGGTCGAGGGGCAGAATCCCTCCGGAAGCGTGAAGGACCGGCCGGCGCTCGCCATGATCGAGGCGGCCGAGGCGGAGGGCGCAGTGCAGGCGGGAAGCGTCAGCATCGAGGCGACGTCGGGGAACACCGGGATCGCGCTCGCCATGATCTGCGCCGTGCGCGGCTATCGGTGCGTCCTCGTCATGCCCGACAACATGAGCGTCGAGCGACGGACGATCCTCCGCGCGTACGGCGCCGAGATCGTGCTCACGGCGGCGGAGGAGGGGATGGTGGCCGCCGTCGCGGAGGCGGAGGCGATCGCGGCGCGGACGCCCGGGGCGTTCATCCCGCGGCAGTTCGAGAACCTCGCGAACCCGGAGGCGCATGCTCGCGCCACCGCGCGCGAGATCCTCGGGCAGGTGCCGGACCTCGCCGCCTTCGTGGCCGGCGTCGGGACCGGCGGGACCCTCACCGGCGTGGGACGCGTCCTCCGCGCGGAGCGACCGGACGCGAAGGTGATCGCGGTCGAGCCCGCCCGGAGCGCCGTGCTGTCGGGCGGCGCGCCCGCGCTCCACGCCATCCAGGGGATCGGCGCCGGATTCGTGCCTTCGATCCTCGACCGCAGCGTCGTCGACGAGATCATCACCGTCAGCGACGTCGCCGCCGAGACCATGACCCGACGGCTGGCGAAGGAGGAAGGGCTGCTCGTCGGCACCTCGTCCGGCGCGAACGTTCACGCCGCCTGCATCGTCGCGGCCAGGGTCGACGGGCCCGTCGTCACGATGCTCTGCGACAGCGGTGAGCGATACCTCTTCGGCTGACCGGCGGAGGGCGTTCCGGCCTGCTGCAAGAGTCAGCGCTTCGGCTGAGGCTCGCCGACGATGACGACCGCCGGCATCGTGATCGCGCCCGAGTCTGACGCCTTCTTCGCCGGGATGGACGTGATGGGCTCGATGACCGTCTCCGGCGGTCGGTTGTAGAACGAGGACGAGAGGTAGTTCCTCACGCCGCGCTGCATGAGGATCTTCGCGACCGCGCCGAGCGGCACCGCGAGGAGGACGCCGAGGAAGCCGAAGAGCGCGCCCGCCGTCATCATCGTGAGGATGACCTCGAGCGGCGCGAGGCCGACCGAGCGTCCGACGATGCGGGGCGTGATCACCATCGCGTCGATGATCTGCACGCCGCCCATCACCGCGATCACGCCGACGACCGTGCCCGCGCTCTGCCAGTCCAGGATCGCCATGCTCAGCGCGAGCAAGAGGCCCATCATGAAGCCGACGTACGGCACGAAGGCGAGCATGCCCGTCATGACGCCGATCGGGACCGCGAGACGGATGTCGACGACGCGAAGGCCCGTCGCATAGAGCGCCGCGAGCACGACGTTGGCGGTCAGCTGGCCGCGGACGTAGCCGGAGAGCGTCTTGTGAATGTCGCGCGCGACCGACGAGATGCCGGGCGACCAGCGGCGTGGAATGAGCTGCTCGACGCGGTTGACGATGCGATCGAAGTCGATGAGGAGGTAGAGCGCGAAGACCGGAACGATCAGGGCGGAGAGCGCGACGCCGACGTAGCCCAGCGTGCCGAAGAGCGCGGTGCGGGCCGTGTCCCAGGCGCCGTCCCCTTGCAGACGCTCGGCGGCGGCCTTCGACAGGTCGTTGACGGAGTGTGGCAGCTTGATGTGGAGCTGCGTCGCGAACCACGGCTCGATGCGCGCCTGTAGCCGGCCTATCTTCTCGGGTAGGGTCGCGCTCGCGTCGCTCAGCTCGTCGATGAAGAGCGGGATCGTGTAGATGAGGACGACCGTCAGGAGCCCGGCGAGGCCGAGCATGACGAGGATCGCGCCGAGCGGGCGGGGGACGCGCAGGACCTCGAGCCGATCGACGAACGGGTCGAGCGCGTAGGCGACCAGGAACGCCAGGAAGAGCGGGACGAGAACGCCGCGGAGCGTGTACCCGAGCCCGATCACGAGCACGAGCGCGAGGAAGTACATCTTCCTGCGAAAGCTCGTCCCGGGCTCCTTCGCGGTCGCGCTCACCATGGAAAACCTATCAGGAGCGGGGGCCGCGTGGTACTTCGTGCACCCACTTCGTGTGACCGGAAGGAGTGAGACGTCCATGCTGCCCGAGTTCGATGAGGACCTTCCGCGCCCCGTCCCGGCCCTCGACGAGCAGGACGGGACGACCATCGGCCGCCTCGTCGGCGTCATGCGTCGCCTCCTCGGCCCCGACGGCTGCCCGTGGGACCGCGAGCAGTCGCTCGAGACGATGCGGAAATACATCCTCGAGGAGGCCTGCGAGGTCATCGACGCGATCGACTCGAAGGACCGGAACCTCCTCAAGGAAGAGCTCGGCGACCTTCTCCTGCAAGTCGTCTTCGCCGCCGAGCTCGCGCGGAACGAGAAGGCCTTCGCCATCGATGACGTGGTGAGCGGCATCGTCGAGAAGCTCGTCTCGCGGCATCCGCACGTGTTCGGCGACCTCGATCTCGAGACGGCGGACGAGGTGCTCAGGAACTGGGAGAAGATCAAATCGCAGGAGAAGAAGGATCGTGGGCTCCTCGCCGGCGTCCCTCGGAGCATGCCCGCCCTGAACCGCGCGCAGCGCATCGGCGAGAAGGTGCAGCGGGTCGGCTTCGACTGGCCCGACGCGCGCGGCTCGCGGGAGAAGGTCGGCGAGGAGATGGGCGAGCTCGACCGCGCCATCGCCGCCGGGGACCAGGCCGGCATCGAGGAGGAGATGGGCGACGTCCTGTTTGCCCTCGTGAACCTATCGCGGCACCTGAAGGTCGACGCCGAAGGGTCTCTTCGCCGCACGATCGACAAGTTCATGAAGCGCTTCGACCACGTCGAGGCCCGCGTGAGGGAAGAGCACGGCGGCTGGGCGGGCCAGCCGATGCCCCTCGAAGTCCTCGATTCCTATTGGGAAGAGGCGAAAGCCAAGGGCAAAGCGGGCTAGAATCGCGGAGCATGGCATCGGCTCCGGCGTCCACCATACCGCTCGCGCGTACTCCCGAGGAGTGGGCGGTCGAGATGGCGCGCCTCAAGGAGCGCGCGTTTCACGGCAAGCAGATCTTCAAATGGATCCATCAGCGAGGCGTGACCGACGCGGCCGCGATGACGGACCTCCCTGCCACCCTGCGCGCGAAGCTCGCCGAGGAGGGGCTGAGGAGCGTCCTCGACGTGGTGACCGAGCGCCGCGCTCTCGACGACACACGCAAGCTCCTCGTCGCGCTCGGCGACGGGGCGAACGTGGAGACGGTCCTCATCCCGCGGCTCCCGAAGTCCGACACGGAGGACGCCGACGCCGCCGCCGTCGTGGAGGACGAGGACGAGCTCGACGCGGATGCGGCAGGCTCGGCGCCCGTCCACGTCACGCAGTGCATCTCGACGCAGGTGGGGTGCGCGATGGGCTGCGTCTTCTGCGCGAGCGGGGTCGCCGGCCTCAAGCGCCACATGCGCCCGGACGAGATCGTGGCGCAGGTCCTCGTGGGGCGCTCGCGCCTCGACGAACGCGAGCAGCTCCGCAACGTCGTGCTCATGGGGATGGGCGAGCCGCTCCACAACTACGACGCGACCGTGCGCGCGCTTCGTTTGCTCACGCACAAGGACGGCATCGGCCTGTCTCCGCGCAAGGTCACGGTGTCGACCAGCGGCCTCGTCCCCGAGATCGCGAAGCTCGGCGAAGACTTCGCCGGTCAGATCGGCCTCGCCATCTCGCTGCACGCGGCCGACGACGAGACGCGCACGCGCCTCATGCCCATCAACAAGAAATATCCACTCGCGAAGCTCATGGAGGGGTTGCGCGCGTATCCGCTGCCGAAGCGTCGCAAGATCACGATCGAGTACACGCTCGTCGCGGGCAAGAACGACGCGGTCGACGAGGCGCGGAAGCTCGCGCGGCTCCTCACCGGCCTTCCCGTGAAGATCAACCTCATCCCGATGAACCCCATCGAGGCCTCGACGCTGGGCCCCACGAGCATGAACGGCGTGCACGCATTCCAGCGCGTGCTCACCGACGCGGGCTACGCTTGCTTCATTCGCAAGCGCCGCGGTGACGACGTCAGCGCGGCCTGCGGGCAGCTCGCGCTCCTCGGCGCGAAACCCAAGGTGCGGGTCAACCGCGACTGATGCGTCTCCGGGCTCTGCTTCTCGCCGTCGCAGTACCCGTCATCGCATCGACGGCGTCGGCGCGCGAACGCGAGGACCCGTTCGCCACGAAGTCCGGCTACATGCAGTTCTTCGCCACCGCGATGGGCGGCGTGGGGCTCCGGTTCAACAACCCCTATCGTCTGCAGACCTCGCTCGGCAGCGACGCCGAGTCCGTGTCGCGTACGTCGAGCTACGCCGATCTCGGGCTCGCGACGACGCTCTTCGGTCAACCGCTCGGCTTCCAGCACGGGCTCGCGCTCCGGACGTCGATCGCCCTCGAAGGCGTGAGCCAGGTCGTCTTCACGCCGTCCTACCTGCTATGGCGACGCAAGGGCGCGTGGGCCGGGTATGGCCGCGCCGGCTTCGGAGTCGTCACCGCGCCCGATCTCACGTGGGGCCTCGAGGCCGCGGGCGGCGCGGCGTGGTTCTTCCTCGGCGGCATCGGCCTCGTGGCCGAGGTCGTCGGCAACGTCTTCTATGGCGTCGGCACCACCGACGTCGCGACCGCCACGTATCCCGTCCTCTCGGGCCAGCTGGGCCTCATCGGGTCGTACGAGGTGCTGCCGTGAGGACGAGGTCCGCCTGGCTCTTCGTGACGGGTCTCCTCGCCATCCTCTGCATGGCGCCGACCGCGGGAGACATCGGCGGATGCGGCGCGACGATCACCGCGCTCGATCCGGCGGCGTACGCCTTCGAGCGGAAGGACCTCGACTGCCGCCGCTGTCAGGAATGCGCGCTGACGACGCCGCGCTGCGCGCGCGCGTGTGATGCGACGAAGTCGCCCGACGTGAGCGTGCCCTCGACGTGCAAGCCGGTGAAGCACGACGGTGAGGTCTGCCTCCACGCGCTCGAGGCGGCGTCGTGCGACGACTACGCGAGCTACGTGGCCGAGGCGCCGACCTCGCCGAGCGAGTGCCAGTTCTGTCAATACGTGCCGCCGGGGCCGCTGCCCGGCTTCCAGGTCGATGCGTCGACGGCCGAAGACGGGAGCGTCCCGTGAGGCGCCTCCTCGCAGGCCTGGCGCTGCTCGCCGCGGGCGCCGTGGTCGCCGGCTGCGCGGAGCTCCGCTCCGTGACCGCGCCCGCAGACGACCTCGAGGACTATCGTGCGTACCGCGTGTCGGCCGCCGAGGGCACGCGGCTCCGCCGCGCGCAGAATTACCTCGAGAAGCATCCGGCCGGGGCCTGGAGCGCGGAGGTGCGCGCCGCGTTCGAGGACGAGGAGCCTCGCTTCTACGAGAAGGCGCAGAGCTCGCGAGAGGGCATCCGTCGCTACCTCGCCGACCTGCCGCGCGGGCCCCACGCCGACGCAGCGCTGCATCTGCTCATCGCCCTCGAGTCGAGCGTCGAGGAGGCCGAGCTCAACGACCTCGCGAGACGCGTGCGCAACGACGACGCAAAGCTCGAGCGCGCCGCGGTGCAGCGACGCGCGGTAGGCGAGGCCATTCTCGGCGCGATCGGTGTGATGATCGACGAGGAGATGTACGGCGTGCCGCGGTCGGAGGCGCCGCCGAAGCTTCGCTCGCTCATGATCGGCCGCCACTCACCCACCTGGGGCGGTGTCCCGCGAGTCCACGAAGAGGACTTCTTCTTCCTTCTCCCCACGCGCCCCGAGCGCGAGTCCCGGCTCATGACCCTCGAGGTGCGGCTCGTCGAGGAGAACGACGTGGTGGTGGCGTCTCGCGTGGAAGGAATGGACATGATCGTGCGTTGGGCGGAGGCAGAACAAATCGTGCGCCTCGACTCCTCCGCCCCCGAAGATCGCACCGAGGCTCAGGTCTTTGCCATGGGCCGCCTGGAAGGCGCGCTCGAACGGCGATTTCCCGCGGCTTCCTGTGCGGATCTCCGGCAGGGGGAGGAGCTGTATCACCGGGCCTGCAACGGCTGGGAGGCGGTCATCCGGACCGGGGGAAATGCGGGAGACAACGACGTCGTCATGATCCGTTCACCTCGTGCTAGTGTCCCCGCGAAGACCTCCGGTCGAGGAAAGTCGCCAGAAAATCGATGATTCCGTACATCCACGTCCCGGATTTGAAGCTTGGAGCCCTGACGCTCCATCCCTTCGGGCTTCTCGTCGCCACGGGCGTCATCATCGGGACCTGGCTCGCGACCAAGCGCGCCAAGCAGCGCCGGCTCGACCTCGACAAGCTCAACTCGTTCATCACGTGGATGCTCGTCGCCGGCTTCCTCGGCGGCCACATGCTCGACCAGATCTTCTACCACCCGGCCGAGGTGGTGAAGCGTCCGTGGTCGATCTTCCTGCTGTGGGAGGGGCTGTCGTCGTTCGGCGGCTTCGTCGGCGGCCTCATCGGTGTCATCCTCTGGAAGTACTTCGAGGCGGTCCCGGTCTTCCGCACGCCGCTCTTCACGATCTCGACGATCAAGCGTCGCGAGCGTGCGATGCCGATCATGCCGTTCTGTGACCTGATCCTGAGCGTCTTCCCGGTGGCGTGGATCTTCGGGCGGAGCGGCTGCGCCGTCGTGCACGACCACCAGGGCATGAAGGCGCCCATCGGCACGTTGCTGGCGGTCGAGTACGGCCAGCCCACCGATCCGTCGAAGATCTTCCACCTGGGCCCGATCGAGTTCCGTCACGGTCCCACGCCCCACTTCGATCTCGGTCTCCTCGAGATGATGTTCACCGTGATCATCGCGACGCTTTTCGCGCTGACCTGGCGCCGCAAGTTGACGACCGGCTCGTACATCGCGGCCGTTGCGCTCGCTTATGCGCCCGTCCGCTTCGCCATGGATTTCCTCCGTTTGACGGTGAAAGACACGGAGAACGCCGACCCTCGATACGGGCACTTCACGCCCGCGCAGTGGGCCTGTGTGGCGCTCTTCACGTTCGGCCTTCTGATGGTCTGGAAGATCAGGCAGCTCCGCCAGACGGGGGAGGATCCCATGGAGCTCCTCTACGACAATCGGTCGCGGTCGACGCGGCCACCCGACGTACCAGTCGAAGCGGCGTAGTGCGACGCGGCTGATTCCATACGTCTTTCCCCCAAGGTTCTCTATCATACGGGGGTGAAGATCGACGAAACCGGGAAAACAGTACTCCGTGTGATCGTCATCGAAGACGATCCGGATGACCTCGATCTCCTCCTTCGAGAGCTCCGCCGCGGCGGCTACGCGACGAAGCACGCGCACGTCGAAAGTCGCAGTGATCTCGAGCATGCGCTCGGGCACGGACGGTGGGACATCGTCATCTCCGACTGGTCCCTTCCGTCCTTCGACGGCCTCGCTGCGTTTCGAGTCGTGCGCGAGCGGGAGGCTGACCTCCCCTTCATCATCGTCTCCGGGACGATCGCCGAAGAGCACGCCGTCGAGGCCCTCAAGGCCGGCGTGAACGACTTCATCACGAAGGGACGGTTCGCGCGTCTGCTGCCGGCCATCGAGCGCGAGCTCCGTGAGGTGGAGATGCGTCAGCAGAAGAAGCTCGCCGAGGCGGACCTCGAGCGGCAGCGCCAGGACACACTCCGCTCGGAGCGCCTGCTGCGTAGCGTGCTGCAAGCCGTGCCCGACGGCGTCGTCGTCGTCGATGCGAACGGTGCCGTGAAGGAGTGGAGCGCAGGCGCGGACGCCGTGCTGCGGATGCCGCGGAGCGACGTGCCCATGGCGGACTGGCCGGCACACTACGGTCTCTACCAGGCGGATCGCACGACGCCGATCCTGCCGTTCTCGACGTCACGCGATCTCGAGCGCCAGGAGATCTTTCTCCGCAACGCGGGCTGCCCGAAAGGGGCGTGGCTCCACGTGACGTCGCGTTCGCTCGGCGACGCCACGACGGGCGCCGTGTTCGTCTTTCACGACGTGACGAGAGAGAAGGCGGGCCAGGAGCAGCTCATGATCTCCGACCGCATGGCGTCGGTGGGCATGCTGGCGGCCGGCGTCGCGCACGAGATCAACAACCCGCTCGGGGCCGCGCTCCTGAACCTCGAGAGCACGCACGAGATCCTGCTTCGTCCGCCAGAGGCCCGCGACGAGAACGAGCTGAACGTCGCGATGCGCGACGCGCGCTCGGCGGTCGGGCGCGTGCGAGAGATCGTGCGCGACCTGAAGCTGTTCTCGCGGCACGAGGACGGCGCCAAGGATCGCGCGGACGTGAAGGAGGCGCTGGAGTCGAGCCTGCGCATGGCCTTCAACGAGATCCGCCACCGCGCGGGTGTGGTGAAGGAGTACGGCCCGGCGCCGCTCGTCGTCGGCTCCGAGAGCCGCCTCGGCCAGGTCTTCCTGAACCTCATCGTGAACGCGGCGCAGGCGATCCCGGAGGGAAACATCGAAGGCAACACCATCCGCGTCGCGATCCGCACGGACGCGAAGGGGATGGTGATCGTGGAGATCAGCGACACGGGCGCGGGGATCAAGACGGAGGACATCCCGAACCTCTTCACGCCGTTCTTCACGACCAAGCCGCCCGGGATCGGCACCGGCCTTGGCCTCCCGATCTGCCAGCGCATCATCGCGCAGATGGGCGGCGACATTCAGGTGGAGAGCGAGGTCGGCAGGGGCTCGACGTTCCGCGTGCTCCTGCCCGGCGCCGCCCTCACGAGCGACGGGCGAAGCCTGCGCGCTCCCGCGCTCTCCGTCGTGCCTGGCTCCCACCGTCGCGGCCGCGTGCTCGTCGTCGATGACGAGGAGATGCTGGCGGCGGCGATCCGTCGCGTGCTCAGCCGGCAGCACGACGTGGTCATCACCACGCGCGCGCTCGAGGCTCTCGACAAGCTGCGCGCCGGAGAGACGTTCGACGTGATCTTTTCGGACCTGATGATGCCGCAGATCACCGGGATGGAGCTCTTCGAGCGGATCCAGAAGGAGTTCCCCGAGCACGCGCCGCGCGTCGTCTTCCTCACCGGCGGCGCCTTCACGCAGGCCGCTCGTGAGTTCCTCGCGACGGTGTCGAACCCGACGCTGGAGAAGCCGGTCGATCGGCAGAGCCTCCTGTCGCTCGTGAGCGATCGGGTGAAGGAGCCCCAGGCGCCGCTCGCCATGGTCGAGTGAGCGGGGACGGCGAAGGCCGCGTCACACGCTCTTCGCGCGCATCGCGCCGGTCTCCGGGCGCGAGCCCAGGGCCGAACGGATGCGCGTCGCGCGTGCGCTCACGTTGCGCTGGATGCGCTGAACGTCCGGCTGGGCGCGGAGCGGCGCGATCGTCGGGCAGCGCTCGAGCCAGACGATGTCGGCGAGGCCGACCGCATCCGCATCGCGGATCGCGGCGACCGCGTCCGCCATGAGACCGGCGTGTGCCAGGAGCTCGGCGCGAAGCTGTGCGTTCAGGACCGCCCGGCGCGGAGCGACGGTGGCGGAGTGCGCGGTGGGGAGCATCTGCTCGAGCAGGCTTCGCACGTGGGGCTCGATCCGCCGCGTGCCGATGATCTGGAACATGGCCATGATCGATCCCGCGCCCGAGGGCGGCAGGTCGGAGAGGTCGGGCAGGACGAGCGCCGTCTCGTCGCGCCAGAGCGCCGCGCGGGCGCGGTAGATCAAGTACATCGTGCGATCGAAGGGGTCGGCCGGCACGAACGCGAAGTCCTGCATCACACGATTCCAATCACCGACGAGCGCGCGCCCCAGCGTGGCGGTGAGCCTCGAGACGATCATGGCCGGATCGAGGCCGTACACGCGATCGAGGTAGGCGAGCCCGCGCTCGGTGTCGCCGACCTCGATGAGCAGGCGCCCCATCCAGTCGAGCGCCTCGATCGCATCCGGGGTCGAGGCGAGCGCACGACGAAGCTCGCCCGCGGCGGCGACTCCCTCGCCGTCGTACGCGTGGAGCGCCGCGATCGCGACGCGGGCGTCGGCGAGCTGCGGTGAGCTTGCGAGCGAACGCTCGGCGAGATCGCGCGCGCGCTGCGAGGCCGGCTCTCCGCCTCCGCCCGTGCCGTAGGCGCGAGCGAGCGCGAGTGCGAGCGTCGCGGTGATGCCTGGGTCGAGCGGGGCGAGCACGTATGCCATCTCGAGGAGCGACACGGCCTCCTCGTTCGCCTCGAACCAGGCGCGTTGATACGCGAAGCGACCGCGCATGTGGAGCTCCGTCGCCTGCGGATCGTGCGGCGCCACGCTCAGCTTGAGCTCGGTCGAGACGGCGTCGTCGTGCGCGTCGAGCACCTTGCCCATCGACGCGGCGTGCTCGCGGGCGGCGATGGAGAGCTCGACGAGACTCGAGGCTTCGACGCGTCGCGACCAGAGCATGAGCCCGTCCTCGACCGTCACGAGGCGAACGGAGAGTCGGACGCCCGTGAGGGTCGCGTCGAGTGAGCCGGTGACGGTGGCGTGCGCGCCGAGAGAGCGCCCGATCTCGCGGACGCCCTCGCCGGGGCCGGGAGGCGAGGCCTGGCGCACCTGGATTCCGGGCAGACTACCGAGCAGGTCGACCATCTCCGCCACGTAGCCGCGCGTGAAGTAGCTCGCGTCCGGGCCGAGCCCGTTCACGAGCGGCAGCACGGCGAGGGTGCGACCGCTCGTCCGCTTGCCGACGTACATGCGCGGCGGCGGGATCGAGATCGTCGGCGGCGGCGCGGTGCTCTTCGCGAAGGCGCCCACCACCTCCTCGACGTTGCGAAACCGGTCGTCGCGCTTGCGAGCCATGCACTTCATGACGATCTGCGCGAGCACGCTCGGAATGTCGGACACGACGCTGCGTGGATCCGGCGGCTCACGCACCAGGCGCGCGGCCGCGATCGCGAACACGGTGCCCCCCTCCCATGGCGTGTCGCCGGTGAGGAGCTCGTAGAGCATCACGCCGAGCGCGTAGATGTCGGCGCGCGCGTCGATGTCGGCGATGCCCTCCACTTGCTCGGGGGCCATGTACGCGGGAGAGCCGACGAGCGCGCCGCCTGCGCCGAAGGGGAGCTCGCGCTCCGTGAGGGCGCAGGCGACGCCGAAGTCGGTGATGACGGCGCGTCCCGAGTGCTCGACCAGCACGTTCTCCGGCTTGAGATCGCGGTGAACGACGCCCGCCCCATGGGCCGCGGCGAGCCCGGCGCAGACCGCGGCCGCGGTCGCGTGCACCTCCGAAGGCGGGAGCTTGCCGCGCCGGGAGACGATCTCGGCCAGGGAGACGCCGTCGATGAGCTCCATCGTGAGAAACGGCTGCTGCCCTTGCGCGCCGATGTCGTAGACGCGGGCCACGTTTCGGTGCGTGACGCGGCGCGCGAGCTTCACCTCTCGGCGAAAGCGCTCCACGAGGTCGGGCGAGACGGCGAGCTCCTTCTTCAGGAGCTTCAGCGCGACGTTCTCGTCGAGCGCGCGGTCGCGTGCACGATACACGGTTCCCATCGCCCCGCCGCCGAGGACGCCCTTGACCTCGTAGCGACCGGCAAAGACGATCGCCTCCGGGATCGACGGGGGTGGCAGCGGCACCGCCGTGGCCGCGGCGTGGGCTGCGTCCGCGTTCAAGGTCGGGATGGACTGGGTATCGACCAGTCCCAGATCCTGACTCGAGGGAGGCGGCGCAGTCCCGCTCATGATTTCAGCGTATCACGTGGGCTTCGAGCAGCTTGCGGCAGTCATCGGGGAGGGCCCGCTTCGTCATCGTGTCGAGGTCGGTGGCGACGGTCGTGTGCTCGATCGTCGCGGCCATGACGCCGTCGGAGACGCGGGTGAGGACGTAGCGAAACGTGGCCGACGTGGTGCCGACCTTCACGACGGAGGTCTCGATCCGCGCCACGTCGCCGTAACGAAGCGGCGCCTTCCAGTCGGCGACGAGATGGATCGCGGGGAAGCCCACGCGCCGCTTCATGATGAGGCTGACGTAGCCGCCTTGCGGGAGCGCGTCGAAGAAGCGCTCCATCGCCTCGTGGCACCAGTTGAAGAATCGCGCGAAGAAGGCGATGCCGGCGGCGTCGACCTCCTCGAACTTCACGGGGCGCTCGTAGACGACGCTCATTCCAGCAGATCTTCGGCGAGGCTCCGCACGAGCGCGGGGGGGAGCCGCACGCTCGGGGAGAATTTCGGATGCGTGGCTGCGAGCTCGATCACGAGGTCGGAGGCGCTCGTCTTCTTCTCGAGCACGTCACGAAGGCGCTGCTCCGCGGCGGGCACGAGATCGAACTTCACGTAGTGCACGGCGGTCGTGCGTGCCGGGTCGATGCGCGCGGGGTCGACCTTGCCCTTGCACTCGATGCCGTCGACCGTGACCACGAACGTGGCTTCGAGCCCGGCCGCCTCGACGAGGAAGCGGTCGCGCTCTTCTTTCTCCGGGATCTCGACGAGGATCGTCGCGGAGAGCTCGCCCTTCTTCGCGATGAGCTCGTTGTAGGTCTCGATCTCGTGGAGGATCGACGCCTCGCGCGTGATGCGCTCGGTGCGGAGCATCTCCTGGATCTGCATCAGCACCGTGTCGTGATTCTCGAAGAGCACGGAGGCGCGATCTCCGAGGAACACGCGCCGCGCCTTCTTCTCCGCGATGACGCGCGTGCGGAACGCGTCGCGGATCTGCTCGTAGGCCGCGAGGCCGAGCACTTCCCCCCGTTCGACGACCTTCATAGCTGGGGCTCCTTGATGCCATACGCACGCGCGAGCGCCTCTGCGGGATGCAGCGCGCTTCGCTCGTTCTCTTTCTGGATGCGGAGCGCAGAGAGCGGGCAGTCGGTGACGACGAGCGCTGGCTCGACGTTCTCGATGCCGCGCTTCAGCTTCTGCGCGTACTTCCGTCCCAGCTCGTAATACTGGGCCTTCATTCCCCAGGTGCCGTCGACGGCCGAGCACTTCTCCACCACCTCGACCTCGGTGTCGGGGGCGAGGCCGAGGATGCGCGCGCCGGGCGTGCCGATCTTCTGCGCGCGGAGGTGACAAGCGGCGTGGTACGCGACCTTGCCGAGCGAGGTCGTGAACTCCTTCACGAGCTTCTTCTCGCGCCGGAGTCGCTCCATGAGCTCCATGATGTCGACGGTGGCCGCGGCGACCTTCTTCGCCTCGGGCGTGCCGAGGAGCTCGGGCCATTCCTTCTTGATCGTGTACGAGCACGTCGGGCCCGGCACGACGACGAGCTGCCCGTCCTCGACGAACGGAAGGAGCTTCTCGACGTTGAAGCGCGCCTTCTTCTTGGCGCCGTCGATGTCGCCTCCGTCGAGGTTCGGGATCCCGCAGCACTCCTGTTCGGGGCGCACCACGCTGAAGCCGTTCTTCTCGAGGATCTGGACGCTCGCGGCGGCGATGCGCGGGAAGTTGTAGTCGCCGGTGCAGGTCGCGAAGAGCGCGACGGTGCCCGCCTTGCCGGCCTCCTCGAGCGGCTCGTGCTTCTTCAGCCAGGTCTCGAATTTCTGGGGCGCGAACTTCGGCTGGGGGAACTCGGCGGAGATACCGAGGACCTTCTCCTGCACCTTGCGGAGCAGGCGCTGCTCGCTCACGAGGTTCGGGAGGAACGAGAGCGGGCCGGCGAACGTCGCGCCGAGCCGGCCGGGCTCGCCGAGCGCCTGGTCCTGGAGCGTGACGCCATTTCGCTTTGCCCGGTGGGCCTTCTCGCGCATCGCGAGGCGAGGGAAGTCCACCATCCACGCGTGCCCCTGATCCGGCGTGTAGGGGCACTCGATGTAACACATCTTGCACTGCCAGCAGAGGTCGACGACGGACGCGAAGTCCTGCGCGTCGAGCAGCTCGGCCCCCTCCGCGCCTCGCGTCTCGATGTCTCGATCCACGCGTGCGAACAGGTCGGGGAAGCTCCCGCAGAAGTTCACGCACATCCGGCACGAATGGCAGATCTCGAACACGCGACCGAGCTCTTGCTCGAGGTCGCGTTCGTCCCAGTATCGTGCCGAGTTCGGATCGGTGGCGGGCGGGGCCTTGGGCTTGGGATCGATCTTCTTGGACATGAGGACACCGTGCTCGGCCCCCCGCGATCACACGCGTGAGGCCGAGACCGGGTGGTCAATCACTTGAGCGTGTCGAGCATCTTCTGGAAGCGACCCGCGTGGCTCTTCTCCGCCTTCGCGAGCGTCTCGAACCACTCCGCGATGTCGTCGAAGCCTTCCTCGCGCGCCTGCTTGGCCATGCCCGGGTACATCGTCTCGTACTCGTGCGTCTCGCCCGCGATGCTGGCCTTGAGGTTCTTCTCCGTGTTGCCGATCGGGAGGCCCGTCGCCGGGTCGCCGACCTGCGCGAGGTACTTGAGGTGACCGTGCGCGTGGCCGGTCTCGCCGTCCGCGGTCTCCTTGAAGTTGCCGGCGATCTCGGGGAGCCCCTCGATGTCCGCGACCTGTGCAAAATACAAGTACCGGCGGTTGGCCTGCGATTCGCCGGCGAAGGCGTCCTTCAAGTTCTGATGCGTCTTGGAGCCGTTGAGCTTTGACATGGTAGTAGCCTCTCTGTTTCGCTAACTGCAGCGGTCGCATAGACCGCGATACGTTCGTTCTTCGGAGCGAATCTGAAAGCCGGACATCTCGGCGGCGCGCAAGGCGGCCTTCTTCGACGGGGTCTGGGCGGGCAGATCCACGACCTTGCCGCAGCCGTCGCACACGGCGTGATAATGCGACGAGCGGTTGGGGTCGAATCGCAACGCCGACCCGAGACGCAGCGTGCCGACGAGCCCGAGCTTCGCGAGCGCGTCGAGCGTGTTGTAGACGGTGGCGAAGCTCATCGTCGGGTGCGCGGGGCGCAGCCGCTCGAAGAGCTCTTGCGCCGTCGGATGCGACGTGTCGTGAGAGAGCTCGCGCACGATGGCGAGGCGCTGCGGGGTCAGCTTGAGCCCCGCCTTTTTCAGCTCCGCCAGCATCGGACACGCAAGGTACTTAGAATGATTCCAAACTGCAAGGGCTCGGCGTCGGCTAGGATCGCAGCGTGCGCGCGCGTGTCATCGCTGGGGTTGCGCTCGTCTCGTGCTCCGCCTGCACGCTGCTCACCGACCTCGATGGGCTCTCCGTCGATTCGAGCGCGGCGCCCGACGGCGGTGACTCTGGTCTGGCGCAGGACGCCGCCGTGGCCGATGGTCCGCCCGTGGATGTGCTCGCGGACGCGGCGGACGGCGCGGCCTCGGACGATGCCCGATCGGACGGCGGTCCGTGCAGCGAGGAGCTCCTCGTCGGTAACCGCATGGTCGAGGGGGCCGTCGCGGATCCCGTCGGACGAGACTTCCTCGACACGTACGGCTACGACGCGACAAGGACCGGTGTGGCGAGCTGCGTCTGGGTGTACATCGACGCGGCGCTGGATCGGCGGGTCGTGGTCGGCGTGTATGGTGACGCGAGCGGGGAGCCGTCGCTCTTCCTCGCCGAGGCCTCGGTCACGAGGGTCGTGAAGGGCTGGAATGCGATCCCGCTCTCCGAGCCCGTGAACGTCGAGGGCTCGAAGCGGTACTGGATCGGAGTGAACTCGCCCGACGGCTCGCTTCCCGATCCGTGCACGCCATCCGGCGACGTGCCCGCCCCTGCATCTGCGCGTGGGCGCAGCGACCGGCACCGAGCACGCGCCAAACCCGTTCCCTGGCGCGGAGCCAACCCTCGATTTCTGCGACATGGTCGCGTATCTGTCGGCCGCGAACTGAGAACTACTTGGTCTTGCGACCGCCGAGGACCGCGAGCTTGAAGTAGGAGAGCTGGCTCTTCGCCGCCTCCTTGAGCACGTTCATCTTGTCGGCGGCGCGCGGCGCTTTCCGCGACGTCAGCTCGCCGCTCTCGTAGAGCTCACGCGTCTTCGCGCGCTGGAGCTTGCCGCTCGACGTCTTCGGGAGGACGCCGGGCGCGAGCGGCACGACGTCGTCGAGCGTGAGCGCCATCCCGTCTTGCACCGCCTTGCGTACGGCCTGGACGACGGAGGCCTTCTCGACCGCGAGATCTTTCGACTCGGCCGTCTTCGGCACGTCCTGGCATTCGAAGGCGACCACGACGCGCTCGCGATCGCGCTCGACGTTGTCGCGGGCGCCGAACGCCACCACGTTGCCCTTGCGCACGCCGTCGGCGTGGCTGGCTTCCCACTCGATGTCCTGCGGGTAGTAGTTGCGCCCGTTGACGATGATGACCTCCTTCGAGCGGCCGCAGATGAAGACGTGGCCGTCGTGGAGGAAGCCGAGGTCGCCCGTCTTGAGCCAGCCGTTCGCGAACGACTCCTTCGTGCGCTCGACGTCTTCCCAGTAGCCCGTCATCACGCTCGGGCCCTTGATGCGGAGCTCGCCGACCTTGTCCTCGGGGAGGGGAGTGTCGTCCGCGGCGTTGAACGCGACGATGTCGTGGAAGGGAAACTTCGGGCCGCACGAGACGAGCCGGATCGCCTTCGCGTCGTCCTCCGGGACGGGCTTCATCTGGTTCTCGGCCCAGAGCGTGTCACCGTCGACGGAGATCGTCTTCAAGCCTTCGCCGAGCTCGGTGAAGGAGATCGCGAGGGACGACTCGGCCATGCCGTAGGAGGGGAGGAGCGCCTTCTTGTCGAACCCGACCTTGCTGAAGCGCTCGGCGAAGCTCTCGAGCGTCTCGGGCCGGATCGGCTCGGCGCCGCAGCCGGCGACGCGCCAGGTGGAGAGATCGATGCCCTCGAGCTCCCTGTCCTTGATGCGCTTCATGCAGAGCGCGAAGGCGAAATTGGGCGCGTACGCGATCGTCCCCTTGTGGCGCGTGAAGGCCTGGAACCAGCTGATCGGCCGCTTCAGGAAGAGGAGCGGCGGCAGGAACACGACCGGGACCTTGTGCACGACGGGGGAGAGGACGAAGCCGATGAGCCCCATGTCGTGATAGAGCGGCAGCCACGAGATGCCGACGTCGGTCGGCTTCACCTGGAGGCCGTCCTCCATGATGCACTTCACGTTCGCCATGAGGTTGGCGTGCGTGAGCGTGACGCCCTTCGGGCGCGAGGTGCTGCCGCTCGTGTACTGGAGGAACGCGACGTCGTCGGCGCTGATCTTCTCCGGCTTCAGCACCTCCAGCGACTCGCGGATCGCCTCCACCGCGACGACCTGCTCGAGCGACGGGGAGGCCGCCTGTACCGTTCCGAGGAGGCGCTTGATCTGGGCGGTGGTGATGATGGCGCGCGCGCCCGATTTCGCGACGATGTGGCGCGTGTTGTCGAGGTAGCCCTGCAGCTGGCCGAGCCCGAGCGGCGGATAGATGGGAACGGGGATGATGCCGGCGCGGATGGCGCCGAAGAAGCAGAGGATGAAGTCCTCGTTGGCTGGGCAGATGAGGATGACACGATCACCCTTGTTGAGCCCGAGGGCCTGCATCGCGCCGCCGTATCGGGCGCTGGCGCGCTCGAGGGCCGTGTACGAGAACGAGGCTTCGCTGACCGACTTGCCGCCGAACCCGGGCACGCCGTCATCGGAGACGAAGCGAAAACCGATCGTGGGGTCCGCCTTGGCGGCGGCTTCGATCGCGGCGGCGAGCGTCGAGACTTCGGGCATCTCGTCGTCCTTTTTACCAGATCATTCGCCGGGATTGCTCTCCCGGATCGACGTGTCGAAGTCGATGCGATGGCGCGCGGGATTCGCGCGACCGCGCAGCTCGTACGTGGCGCGAAGGTCGTCGCCGTCGTGATCTCCGACGGCGAGGATGGTGACGAGGTCGTCCTTCGTCTCGAGGCGGTACTGATAGCGCTGCGGGAAGTCGAACGCGAAGCCCGCGCAGGACCAGCCGGGATCGTCTTCCCACTCGGCATGACGCGACGTGTAGGTCTTGCCGCGGACCTCCTCGACGTCGGCGGGGATGGCGCGGCCCGAAGGACAGAGCTGACCCGTGGTCTCGTATGTGGCGGCGACGCCCTTCGCGATCACGCCGACGTTGTTCCTTGCCTCGGCGGCACGAAGGTCCTTTTGCTTTCGCCACTGACCCCAGACGGCGAAGAGGCACAGGGAGAAGACCGCGCCGCCGAAGGCGATGAAGACGACGTGCATGAAGCTCATCCCTTGAATCGGCTCGATCGCTCGATGTTCGATGCCGGTCCGTCCCGACTGCGGCATGCCAAACCCGCCGGCGGGAGGGCGCGAGCCGGGCGTCTCGTGATCGGTCATGGGTCGCGCTCCTCGGTGATGGGATCGAAGGCGACGGTCGCGCGCTCGGTGTCGACGTACCCGCGGAGCACCCACCCGACCCTGACGCCCCGGCGCGTATAGCCGTTGGCGGCCGTGAGGAGCACCTGCTCGTCGCTGATGCGGTCGTACCGGACGCGAACCCCGAGCTTGCGGTTCGACACGAAGCCGAGGCAGCGCCAGCCGGGATCGTCCGCGAACGTCGCGCCGGCGACCTCCGCCGGCAGCGAGCCGCCGGGGCGTGGGAGCGTCGTGGCCGAGGGGCAGAGCTTCCCGCGATCGCCGTAGCTCTGCGCGACGAGGGGCTCGAGCTCCTGGAGGACGGCCCGCCCCTGGCCGTGCTCGGCGAGGCGGTATTTCTGGTAGCCGAGCCAGTAGATGTATCCAGTGGCGGCCAGCAGCCCGAGACCGATCGCAAAGAAGCCGGTCGGAAAGCGTGCTCGCGGCCGCGGCGGCGAGCCGACGATACCGACCGGGCCATCGGCCGGGCCTTGCCCGAAGCCCCCGGCGGGGGGCGTCGCGTCCCCGGCAGGAGGCGAAAGCCGCGCGTTTCCGCTCACCCGCATTTTCTAGCATGGGGGACCCCACCCCTCTCTATACTGGGGCCACGATGCCGCTCATCGAGACCGAAGAAGCCGCCCGTCGTCTGGCACGCGCGATCGCGAGCGACCTGTCGCTCTACAACGAAGAGAAGATCGTCAACGGCATCACGAACGACAATCTCTTCGAGACCCTCGCGGAGGAGATCGAAGAGGGACGTGCGCTGTACAAGCGCCGCGTCGCGCCCGAGCTCTACCCGAAGAACTATTACGACCGCGCCCTCGTCGACATCCTGATCAAGGCCAAGGGCCACATCAAGTCGAAGATCTGGTAGCCGTGTGCACGTGAAATGAAGCCGATCGTTCTGGTGGTTCCACGCGAAGCCGATGGGAGCCGCCTGGATCGGTTCCTCGCGTCGACGCTGTCGGCGATGGAGGATGGGCCGTCGCGCACGGAGCTCCAGCGCTGGATCGAGAACGGCAGTGTGTGGGTCGACGGCGTCGTCAAGAAGGCGTCGGAGAAGTTGAAGGAGGGCGCGCGCATCGTCGTGGAGCCCGAGGAGGCGCCGCGGAGCGAGGCGCTCGCCGACGATCGCGTTCAGTTCGACGTCGTCCACATCGACGACGCGCTCATCGTGATCGACAAGCCGGCGGGGCTCGTGGTGCATCCCGCGCGCGGACACGAGACCGGCACGCTGGTGAACGGGCTGCTCGCACGCGGGATCTTCGACCCACCCGACGACGAGGACGAGATCGACGCCCGGCCGAGCATCTCCTTTCGAACGGCGGCGCCGCTGACCGGCCCGGCGATCGACATCCTGATGCCCGACGGCACCCCGACCGATCTCGATCGCTCGCGCCCCGGCATCGTCCATCGCCTCGACAAGGGCACGAGCGGTCTCATGGTGGTAGCGCGCCACCCGCGCGCGAGAGAGAAGCTCAAGGAGCAGTTCGCGGAGCACTCGATCGAGCGCGAGTACGTCGCGCTCTGTCTTGGTGTGGTGGAGAAGAAGACCTTCAATACGCTGCACGGCCGGCATCCCAAAGATCGGCTGCGCTTCTCCTCGAAGGTGAAGACCGGCAAGCGCGCCGTCACCCACGTGCGGCCGCTCGAGAAGTTCGGCACGCACGCGACGTACGTGGCGTGCCGTCTCGAGACCGGTCGCACGCATCAGATCCGCGTGCACCTCTCCGACAACGCGACGCCTATCCTGGGCGACCCGCTCTACGGAAAGCCTCCGAAGAGCGATGTGTTGAAGTCGGCCGCGGCGTCGATCCACCGCCCAGCGCTCCACGCGCGCGTGCTCGGCTTCGTGCACCCGATGACGGGTGAGAAGATGCGCTTCGAGTCGGATCCGCCCGCGGACTTCCAGCTCGCGCTGACGATGCTGCGCGCGATCCCGTGACCGCTATTCGGTGACCTTCCTCGCGACGAAGTCGTCGTAGATCCAGTTCGGGTCGGTGTCGCCCGAGACGCCGTACATCCCGGCCTCGCGGACGCGATCGGCGGACGTGTCGTCGTAGATCGTCTGTCCGAGGACGACGAAGCCGGTGTCGGTCTTCCGCTCGAGCCGCGAGACGAGGTGAACGGGGCTGTCGCCGAAGGCCGAGATCGAGAGGCGGTAGGTCCGTCCGACGAGGATGTTCTCGGAGAGCGTCTGGTCGGCCAGGGAGACGAAGTCGTTCCCCGGAGCGCATCGACCGAAGAAGAAGGCGTTGTCGGATCTCGGGATGCCGGCCGCGTAGCAACGATAGTGGTCGCCCGGATGGGCGCGGATATGCACCTGCGGGTACGAGGGCGGCACCGCCAGCGGCGTGAACTCGATCGAGATCTCGAGGTCGCGCGTGTTGGCGGCCGCCGGTCGATAGAGGGTGTTGGACTGAAACAGCCAGCTGGACGCCGTGATCGGGATCCGATTGTCCACGATGGCATAGCCATTCTTGGCATCGATCCAGCCGTTGCCGACCGGGCCGTCGGGGCGGTTGAAGTCGTCCTGGAACAGGATCGATGAGTCGACCGTGGTCCCGTCGGCGCGCGCGTCGGCGCTCGACGACGCAACGGCGTCCGCGAGCCCCGACCCGCCGTCGGCGCCACTGCCATCCGACCCGGAGTCACCGGCGCCGGAGCTCGGGGCGTGGAGGCCGTCGAGATCGGTGGTGAGGACGCACGCGCCGAGTGAGAGGCCCGACAGGGCGGCGATCAGCCATCGTCGCGACATCGCCTCGTGATGCTACCAGCCAAAGAGGGCGCGCGCGGTGGCGGTCGTGTGAGCGGCCAGATCTTCGAAGGACTCACCGCGGTGACTGGCCACCGCCTTGGCCACGTGGGAGACGAAGGCGGGCTCGTTCCGTCCCGACGACGGCCGGGGCCGCATGTCGCGCGGGAGGATGTACGGGCAGTCGGTCTCGATCATGAGGCGCCCGCGGGGGACGCGCCTCACGAGCGGCTCGAGGTGACGCCCGCGTCGCTCGTCGCAGATCCAGCCGGTGATGCCGATGTGCAGGTCGAGCTCGAGGTACTTCTCGAGCACCGCGCCGGTGCCGGTGAAGCAATGGACGACGCCGGCGGTGAGCCTCGGTCGCCAGTGGCAGAGGATGCGGAAGAAGTCCTCGTGGGCATCGCGCTCGTGGAGGTAGACCGGCTTCTTCAGCTCGACCGCGAGCTCGAGCTGGGCCTCGAAGGCGCGGCGCTGCGCCTCCGGGGGCGAGAAGTTGCGGTTGTAGTCGAGCCCGCACTCGCCGACCGCGACGACCTCCTTCCGGCGCGCGAGGTCGGCGATCTCGACGAGCGCCTCCCGCGACGCGTCGGAGGCGTGGTGCGGATGAAACCCGGCGGTGGCGACGAGCGTGAGTCCGGGCACCGCGCGCGGACCGGTCAGGTCGCGCGCCATCTGCCAGCCCCGCCGCGACGTCGGCCCGGAGACGCCTGCGACGACGATCCCGGAGACGCCGGCCGCTGCCGCGCGCCGGAGCACGTCGGGCAGATCTTCGCGAAATGCCTTGTTCGTCAGGTTGCCCGCGATATCGACGAGGCTCACGTGCGCACCTCGCTGGCGGAGACCTCGAGCGAATAGTCGGGCCTTAGCCGCATGGTGATCGTCTCATGATACGCCGCCGCGTCCCACTCGCCGCTCCAGTCCCGCGGCGCCTTCCGCACGTGGAGCTTCTTCCGTGAGAACGCGAGCAGCACGAAGAGCTCGGTGAGCCGTCGCCGCACCCGGAGGAGCCGCTGCTGCTCCTCGGCCATCGGCCGGACCCACGTGGCGCGCAAGAGTGACTTGAGATGAATGCAATCTGCAATGAGTTGAGAGATATCGGACCGGATCTTCGAAATATCGAGCATGAGAGAACCCGTGGCGGCGCGAAGGCCGCAAAAAAGAGTCATCGTGTGCAGCCTCGCGTAGCGGCCGCCGACCAACGCGACCCCGCCACACGGCGGCCCCCGCGCCCACTCCATACCGCCCCGCGCAGCGCGCCCGGAGCCCACCGCGCGCAGCCCACGCACAGATTGGCGGGCAGACAAGGGGCCCCAACTGGAGCCGCGAAAGCGGTGCGCAGCACCGGCGGGCGCGGGCAGCCCATGCACAGATTGGCGGGCAGACAAGGGGCCACCACTGGAGCCGCGAAAGCGGTGCGCAGCACCGGCCGCCGCGGGCAGCCCACGCACAGATTGGCGGGCAGACAAGGGGCCCCAACTGGAGCCGCGAAAGCGGTGCGCAGCACCGGCGGGCGCGGGCAGCCCATGCACAGATTGGCGGGCAGACAAGGGGCCACCACTGGAGCCGCGAAAGCGGTGCGCAGCACCGAGCCGCCGCGGGCAGCCCACGCACAGATTGGCGGGCAGACAAGGGGCCCCAACTGGAGCCGCGAAAGCGGTGCGCAGCACCGGCCGCCGCGGGCAGCCCACGCACAGATTGGCGGGCAGACAAGGGGCCCCAACTGGAGCCGCGAAAGCGGTGCGCAGCACCGGTCGGGGCGTGCAGCCCAAGCACCCAGTGGCGGGCAGACAAGGGGCCCCCACTGGAGCCGCGAAAGCGGTGCGCAGCACCGGCCGCCGCGGCCGGCTCTGGTTGGGGCGGGGGTGTCGGGGGCAGCGCCCCCGACGTTGAAAGTTTCCCCGCGGGGGGGTGGGGGGGCCCGCCCCCCCGACGTTGAGTAGCGGGGGCCTGAATCGAACAGGCCTCTCCGGGAGGCTATCCCGGCGCAGGAGCCACTCCTGCTACCCCGCAATGCGAGATGCGGATGGAAAGCCGACGAGACGCGGGCGGCGCAGAGAAGCGCATCGCCAGTGATGTGGGCCCGATGCCCATGGAAGAGAGCTACGAAGCTTCTTTTAGCCGAGCACCTTCTTCGTGAACGTCGCGGTCATGCGCGCCTCAACATGGGCAGCGCTTGCCGCCTTGTCAATGCGCTCGCCAAACACACACCGCGGGGGCGCGTCAGTCGAGCGAGAGCGTGCCGAACGCTTCGGGGACGTGGAAGCTCGGACGCGGGGTCCGCGTGGGGCTCCACGCGAGATACTGCCGCGAGCCTTTGCCTTCCATGCGGAACATGTTGATGGGCAGGCTCGCGCCACGCTTCAGGGCGACGACGATGTCGGGGCTCGTCAGCGCGACCTCGACGACGGCCCGGTGATTCGCGGGGTCCTGCGTCGTCGCGATCTGGGCTCCGCTCGACCAGCGAACGTCGCTCGTATTCGCTTTCCGGTCGATCGCGAGGTCGAAGTAATGGCCATACGGCCCGAGCTCGATCTCGAAGTACTTCCTCGGCTCGGCCGGGTTCGGCGTGAAGAAGAGCTCGACGCAGTCCTCGTTGTAGAGGCCTTCGCGCTCGACGTTGACGGGACGGGAGTGGTCGGTCTCGAGGCCCGTGCCCTCGATCTCCCAGAGCATGTAGAGCGCGTGCACGCTCCAGATCGCGCGCACCGTGGTCATGGAGGCAGTGGGCCTGCCCGACCAGTCCGTCGCGAACGTAACGGCGGACGCTGCCGACCACGCGGCGTCGAGCGTGCCATCGATGACGATGCCCGACTCGATCTGCGGGGCGTGGAGCGTGGGCTTCGCGGTGGCGCTCGCGCAGGTGAGGTAGGAAGCCTTGGCGTAGCCTTCCTTTCCGTTCGCGCGGACGTGGGCCCAGCCGCTCGCGGCGCCGGAGTCGATCACCTCGAGCGTCGTGCCCGGATCGAGGGTGACGAGGACAGCGCCGTCCGTGCTCGGGGCGCTCCGGACGTTCAGGGCAGAGGTCGTCGTGGCCTTCGCGCAGGTGCCGAGCATCGCCTCGTCCGTCGCGGCGTCTTCCTCGCCGGTCGCGACGCACGCGACGCCGAGCGCGGAGAGAAGCGCGAGGAGGGCGACCGACCGGAGCATGACCTATGTAGGAGCATGTCAGATAGTCGGCGGCGTGCCAGGGTTTTCGCTCAGCTCTCGAGGGCCTTCGCGTCTTCGGCTTCTTTTTTCGGATCGCTGGCGAGGAGGCCGGGGAAGCGCCGCTTCATGAGGCTGAGGGCGATGAAGCCCACGATGACCGCGAACCAGAGGGTGGCGAAGCGCACGAGGATCATCGCAGCGGTGGCCGTGCTCTCTTCCACGTGCCCGAGCTTCGTCATCTGCCCGAGGAGCGAGCCCTCCGTGACGCCGAGGCCGCCGGGGACGGGGACGATGGCGCCGACGAGGGTGCTCGTCGAATAGAAGAACGTGGCGAGCGGCACCGCGATCGTCTCGCCGAAGCCATCGAGGATGACCCACAACGCGAGGCACTCGAGCATCCACGCGCCGGCGCTGAGGAGGCTCGGCACGAAGAGGTTCTGCGGCTTCAGCATCGTGGCGAGGCTCTCGTACGCCGCCTCGAGCTTCGGCCCCATCTTGCCGACCTTGCCCGGCATCTTCGCGACGATGCCGATGAGCGCGAGCGAGAGCTTGCGGTTGCCGACGACGAGGAGGAGGGCGAGCACGAGACCGGCGCCGACGCCGGCCCAGACGAGGCCGCCCGAGAAGCCCACCGTCGCGCCGTAGATGATGAGGAGCACGATGCCGACCACGTCCGTCGCGCGCTCGGCGACGACGATCGGCGCGGTGCGGGTCATCGCCACGCCGTAGGTCTCGAAGAGGATGAGGGACTTGAAGACCTCGCCCACCTTGCCCGGCGTCACCGTGAGGACGAAGCCGGAGAGGAAGGTGAGGAAGCTGTCCATCTTCTTCACGCCCTTGATGTCGAGGCGCGCGAGATAGAACTCCCACTTGAGGAAGCGGAGCACGTAGTTGCCGAACGCGAGCCCGCAGGCGATTGCGAACGCGGTGACGTGGAAGTGGTCGAGGGAGGCCTTGATCTTGCCGAGCCCGCTGTAGACGGCGAAGCCGCCGTACACGAACACGCCGAGGAGCATGGCGATCAGGATCTTGCGAACGGTGCTGCCCTTCATCGTCGATTCCCTCGCGACGGAGGCGGAGTGTTGGAGTCGGGCTTCTTCGCCCGCGAGAGAAAGCCCATGCGGCGGAGGACGTAGGCGGCGGAGCCCACGAGATGCCGAGCATCGCCCAGAAGACCCGGCGGGGGCCTCACGCACTCGCGCGAGCCCGGATCGGGCCGCGTTACGACCTCCGTCGCCGTCGGGCGGGCGGAGGCGCGGACGCGGACGGTTTCGGCACCCGGCTTGCATGACGGGCGAACCCGTTTACCACACCTTTGACATGGGCCCAGGCATGGGAGGAAAGCCCTCGATGAGCGACGAAGAGAACGACCGCGAAGGGCACAAGCCGAGGAGGCCGTCAGCGACGTCGAGCTCCTCACCCGCGCGGCCAAGGCGCGAAGAAGCGCTCCACGACGCGATCGGGCACCGCGTCGTCGGTCAGGCCGAGGTCGTCGACCTCATGCTCGTCGCGCTCCTCGCGCGCGGCCGCGCTTCCTCGTGGGCGATCCCGGGGCTCGCCAAGACGCTCCTCGTCGCCTCGCTCGCGGAGGCGCTCGATCTCTCGTTCGGCCGCGTGCAGTTCACGCCCGACCTCCTGCCCGCCGACATCACGGGCACCGACGTCCTGCAAGAGGACGAGGACGAGGGCGGCAAGCTTCATCGCCGCGTTCGCTTCCACTCGCCGGGCCGATCTTCCACAACCCTGATCCTCGCGGACGAGATCAACCGCACGCCCCGAGGCCGGGCGCGCTGCTGCAGGGCGTGCAAGAGCGCCGCGTGACGGTCGGCACGCGCACCATGCCGCTGCCCGATCCCGTTCCAGGTGTTCGCGACGCGGAACTTGATCGAGCAGGAAGGCGCAGTATCCCGCTGCCCGAGGCGCAGCTCGACCGCTTCCTCCTCGAGATCACGTCGACTACCCCTCGGAGAACGAGGAGCGGGAGATCGCGTCGCACGACGTCCTCGGACATCGGCACGGTGCCGCGCGTGCTCGAGGCGGACGAGGTGCGCGCGCTGCAGGCCTCGTGCCGCGCATTCCGGTGACGGACGCGGCGGTGACGCTCGCGGTCGCGCTCGGCCGCGCGACGCGCCCCGAAGGGGCCAGAGTGACGGACCGCGCGAGGTGACCGAATACGTACGCTTCGGCGCGGGACCGCGCGGCTCGCAGGCGCTCGTCCTCGCGGCCAAGGCGCGTGCCGCGCTCCGCGGCGAAGCGGCGGCCGACGTGGAGGACGTGCGCGCGCTCGTCGTCCCGGTGCTCCGCCACCGCCTCGTCATGAGCTACCGCGCTGAAGCGGAAGGCGTGCGCGACACCGACGTCCTGAAGAAGGTCGTCGAGTCACTCGGCTGATCGGCCGCGATCACTCGAGCACCACCGCGTCGCCGATCGCGATCTGCCCGACCTCCTCGAGCTCGGGGATCGCGTTCATGGCGAAGTTCGCCTTGTTGCCTTCGCGCCGGTACATCGCGAGCGTGCGGAGAGGCTCCTTGCCGACGACCACGCCGGTCTGCTGATCCGTCGTCGTCACCACGCAGCGCGCGCACTTCTTCGGGGTACGGAACGTGACGTCGCCCACGCGGATCCGGGACGCCGCTTCCTCGGCCCAGGGATCGCCGCCCGTGATCACGACGTTGGCGCGGAAGCGGTCGATGCCCACCGCCGTCTCGAGGCGCGAGTTGAGGTCGGCGAGCGAGGCGAGGGAAGCGATGAGCACCGGGAAGCCGTCCGCGAAGCCGACGCGATCGCCTTCGCGCGCGTAGTCGAGATCGACCTGGCGAATGGTCTCCGGCGGCATGAACACGAGCGAGCATCGCTCGCGGAGGTGATCCGAGACGAGCTCCGTCGCCTCGCCGCCGATGTCGACCGCGAGCACCTCGTCCTGCCACACCGTCGCGTGGCGGCGAGGCTTCGCGTCGTGATCCTCTGGCCGCACCGAGACACGCGCGCGCTCGGTCGTGCCGTGCACCCAGAGGACGAGCTCGTCGCCTTCGATCGCCGTCTCGATCAGCGCCATCCGGGGATGCTCGCGCTGCGTGAGAAAGGTGCCGTGGGCGCCGAGGACCATGAAGCGGCGATCGTGACGGAGCCCGCCCGCGAGCACGTCCGATCGCTCGAGCGCGATGCCCCGCGCGCCCTTCACGGGATAGATGTAGAGCGCAAATACCCGCGCCGTTCCCGACGCTGACCGTGCTCCTATCTCCTCCACCATTCGGCCCCGTCGCGGAAGTCTGCGCTATTTAGCTGGAAAGAGAGGGTCGAGACATGCAAAAATGGCCTGAATGGCCGACCGTGTTTCTTCCGGTGACAGCGGCCGCAAGGCGAAGGAAGCGGACGAGTCGTCCCCCAAGAAGAACGGAGCCAAGAACGGCAGCATCCCGCCGCCGGCACCCCCCGTTCCGCCGGAGTCCTCGAAGCGACTCCTCTCCGACTCCGAGCCGCCGAAGCCGCGCGTCCGTTCCGGCAGCATCCCGCCGCCGCGCCCTTCGCGCCCCGCGCCGCCGGGCGCCGCGGACTCCGATGTCGACGTCGATCCGCCGCGCCACCCGTCGATCCCGCCGCTCCCCGCGGCGGGGCCGTGGCGCAGCTACAAGGAGATCGTCGCCGGCATCGCGCAGCGCATCGTCGACGCGCAGCGCGAGATCCGCGTGCTCCAGGCGGTTCGGTGGGAGAACGACGTCGAGGAGGCCTTCAAGAAGTCGCGCTACCGCGAGCTGCCCAAGGTCGACGCCGCTTACTACGAGAAGAATCCGCTCGGCTTCGATCCCGCGGCCAAGGTGGCGGTCTTCGAGGAGATCGCACGCGACGTCGATCGCGATCTCGGAGAGACCGACGCCATCGGCGCCATCCTCGGCAAGACCGCGCTCGAGTACCGGGACACGGTTCGCATGCTCGCCGAGCGCGGCACGCCGCTCTTCTACGCGTACTCGCGCAAGCTCTACGGTTCGCCGAAGGACAAATTCCCGGACGGCGTCGCCACGCTTCGGGACCTCGGCCACCTCCTCTACGAGATCCTCACGAACATCGACGACACGATGCTCGGGCAGCCGTCCGTGCGCGACATCCCGTGCGTGGAGGCGGCGGCGGAGCTGAACCAGCGGCTCACGAACTACTTCGGCGATCAGGCCGTGCGCGTCGAGGTCGACGACACGATCCTGAGCGACGCGGCGGCCGGCAGCGACTACGTGAAGGTCCGCTCGGGCGCGATGTTCTCGAAGCGCGACATCGACATCCTCGAGGTCCACGAGGGCTGGGTGCACGTCGCCACCTCGCTCAACGGGCAGCAGCAGACGGTCGCGCGCTGGCTCTCGAAGGGCCCGCCGCGCACCACGACGGTGCAGGAGGGCCTCGCCGCGCTCTGCGAGATCTTCACGTTCCGCACCTATCCGCGCCGCGCACGCCGTCTGAACGACCGCGTGCTCGCGGTCGACAAGGCGGAGGACGGCGCGAGCTTCCTCGAGGTCTTCGAGTGGTTCCGCACCGAGGGCTACGACGAGGAGGAGTGCTTCCACAACACCCGGCGCATCTTCCGCGGTGGCGTGGTGGACGGCGGCGCCCCCTTCACGAAGGACGCCTGTTACTGCAAGGGCATCGTGCTGAACTACGCGTTCATCCAGAGCGCGATCCAGCACAACCGTGCGGACCTCATCCCTTACCTCTTCGTCGGCAAGGTCGCGCACGAGGATGTGCCCGTGCTCGCACGTCGCGTGAACGACGGTGTCGTGAAGCCGCCGCGCTATCTCCCGCCGATGTTCCGGGACCTGAACGGTCTGGCGATCTGGATGGCCTACTCGACCTTCTTCACTCGCCTAGGGGGCGACGCGATTAGCGACTACTATGCAAAGCTCTTCGCCCGCGCAGGCTGATAGCTCAAATGGCAGATTCGATTCGCGGGATGCTCCCGCCGGTGACGCACGGTTTCGTCGACGAGTTCTTCGATAAGCCGAAATTGAACGAGACGCGCGCGAACTGCGCGCAGTGCTCGATGTGCAACTGGGGCCAGCCTTCGCCGGTCCAGATGGAGTACTTCCACAAAGAGACGAAGTGCTGCACGTTCTTCCCCGCGCTGCCGAATTACATCGTCGGCGCGATCCTGTCGGACGAGGCGCCGGACATGGAGGAGGGGAAGAAGCGGATCCGTGAGGTCATCAAGAACCGCATGGGGACCCTCCCGCAGCAGCTCACGCGCCCGCGCAAGATGAGCTACTTGATGACGAACTACAGCGAGGCCTTCGGACGCGCGAAGAGCCTCCTCTGTCCGTACTTCAACTCCGAGTCGCCCGAATACGCCTGCACCATCTGGCGGCACCGCGAGGCGGTGTGCATGACGTACTACTGCAAGTACGACGCGGGCCAGCGCGGCTACGACTTCTGGGGCGCGCTGAAGGACTACCTCTTCTTCATGCAGCGCGTCCTCTCGATGGCGGCGATGGAGAACGTCGACAAGAGCGTGAAGGAGCCGCAGTGGAAGGGGATGCACATCTCGGCGGAGGACATGGACGACCTCCCGCCGAAGGCCTCCGACTACGCCGCGTGGTGGGGCTCGTGGGTGGGCCGCGAGGAAGAGTTCTACATCAAGTGCTACGAGTGGGTGAAAGGCATCTCCCGCGCCGACTTCAAGAAGAACGCGGACGAGAGCAAGGAGGGGAAGAAGTTCCTCGATCGCCTCAAGTCCACCTACGAGAAGCTCGAGCACAAGATCATCCCTGCGAACCTCGTGCGCAATGCCCGCATGAAGGAGGAGCACGTGGGGCAGAAGGTCGTCGTCACGACCTACCACCGCTACGACTCCTTCGCGCTCGATCGCGATCTCTACGACGTGGTCGGCATGTTCAAGGCGGAGCAGTCGCTGCAGGAGAACCTCGACCGCCTCGCGAAGGACGAAGGCATCGAGCTCGCGCCCGAGCTCGTCGAGTACCTCTTCGCGGCCGGCGTCCTCGTCGAGCCCGCTCCCGCCGCGGTGGAGAGCGCGAAGGCGCCTCCGAAGGAGGCGGCGGCGGAGCTTCGCGGTCGTCGTGCCGCGCTCCGTGCCGTCCTCGACGCGCGAAAGCTCGAGGTCGACGACGCTTTCAACGCGAAGATCGAGGCGGCCGACGCGAAGACGCTCGACGGCTGGCTCGCGAAGGCGGCCAACGCAGCGCGCCTCGCAGAGGTCCTGGAGTAACGTCGCGAGCGGAGGCTCAGCGCGGGGGCGGTGCCGCCTCCGTGATGGTCGCGCCGGCGTCGTCGGAGGCGACGAGCAGCGCGAAGCGCTCGACGCGATCGAGATCGTCGGTGGAGAGCGTGGCGTAGTCGAAGCGGCCGCGGAGGTCGGTGTAGCCGTCCTTGAAGAAGGCGACGCGGCCGCTCCGCTCGCGGCCGTAGACCTTCACGTAGACGGCGGAGAGCGGCGCGCCCGTCGAGGCGCGGACCACCTTGAGCTGGCCGAACGCGTGCGCGACGTGGACTCCGAGGTCGTGCGCATAGTGCGCGACCGAGCGGCGTAGCCCGGGCGCGACCGCTTCGATGACGACGTTGGCGCCTGCGAGCCCGGCGGGGATGGGCACCGTGGTCGACGCGCCGGAGAGCGGGACGTCGATCGCGAGGCCGGGCTCGATGAAGGAGAATCGCTCGACGTCGCTCTGCACGAACGGCTGGCGCGAGAACACGAGCTCGATATCCAGCTTGAAGAAGCGAAGCTGGCACCGGGCGAGATTCGCGTGGGTAAGCGCGATACTGCCGCCGCGTACTGCGATATCGAGAGAGGCCTGGCGCGAGGCGGCCTCGGCCATCTTCTGATCGCGATTGTCGGCGTCGACGACGGCGGGCTTCTCCGTCGTACCCATCTCGTCGATCATCTGCGCGAGCGCCACGAAGCGATGGCGCCAGCGATCGACGCCGTGCGAGAGCCACCGGCTCGCGAGCTCCTTCGCCGTCGCGACCTCGCCGCGATAGCAGGCGACGTAGGCGGTCAGATAGTCGAACTGAATCCTGGCCGTGACCTCCTCGGGCGGGACGCGCCCGAGGAGCGGGATCGCCTCCTCCACACGGTCCATGGCGAGGAGGTAATGTGCCGCGGACAGCAGATCATCGGCGCTGGGCTTCGCCCGGTGGGCGATGAGCTCGAGGAAGGCGCGGTATTGCGTATCGAGCGCGCTATTGGCGATACGACGCTGTGCGCCGAGGCGATGGGCGCGCGCGTTGATCAGCGGCGCGTACTCGAGATGCTGATACCAGCCGCGGACGGCGGGGTCGGCGAGGCCATCGAGCGGCGAGCCCTGGCGGAGGAAGTCCTCCTGGTGGCGCAGCCATTCCTCGGCGCGGCGGCGATCGCGATGAAGGAGCGCATAGGCCCAGAGACGGTCGTCGTAGAGGTGGCGCCCGGCCAGGAGATCCGTCACTCGCCGGAACGCCTCCGCGTCGTGCATGCGCCATGCGATGCGGCCGAGGTCGGTGCGGCCCAGGTTGGCGCGATCGAGGAAGCCGAGCACGTCGTCGAGTGTCCCGTGCTGGGAGACGTGCGACCACGAGGCGAGATCGACCGTGGACGGTTCGCGCACGACGCTGAGCTCGCGCGCAGGCGCATGCGCGAGCAGCGCGCCGTTCTTCGTCACGTGCGCGGGGAAATGCGTGAACGTCCCCGCGATCGGGAAATAGAAGGCGTAGTCGAAGGACTCCGTCGCGTAAGGGTCGAGGCTGAGCGGCATCGTGCGCGTGATGAAGCCGCTGTCGACGGGCATCGAGCCCTTCGGGATCTGGAGGAGCAGGTCGAGCTTCTCGGTGGCGCTCGTCGGGTTCGTGACCACGACGAGGCAGCGGTAAACGACGCCCGCGATGAGCTCGCCGGTGACACGCTTCTCGCGCTGCTCTCCCTCGACCCACTCCCAGCGGTCGTCGCTGCGGACGTAGCTCTGACCGATGAGGACCGAGGAGACACCATCGGCGGGCGCCGGTATCTCCACGAGGCTCGACGAGGCCGCGAGCGCGTGGCTCCGGGGGGTGAGCGTGAAGCGGGTGTCTTCGAGGCTCGTCTCGGAGGGAGTGGCCACGAAGGGCAAGTCCAGGAAGGCGAGCGCCGTCATGGCCTCGGCGAAGCTGTTCTGGCAGAGGCCGATGTGTGGCGACAGGAACGGCGCGGAGAAGATCCCCCGCTCGGGCGTGCCGTGCTGGAGGACGTGGAGGGCGAGATCGCGCCAGAACCGGTTGGGCTCGATGAGGGAGGCGTCGATCTCGTCGATGCGGCGCTTCCACCACTGCACCTCCGCCCACTCCTGGGTTTTGTCGGCGCCGCGATAGAGCGTCTCGGCGCCGTCGCGCTCGGCGAGGTCGGCGTCGAGCGCGCGCCCGCCGATGCCGCCGCCGCCGCGTGACGCGCCCTTCGGCGCAGGGGCCTCGCTCTTGGCAAGAGGCCGGGGGGCCTTCTTCGCCTTCGGGCGCTCCATCGCGCCGGTGTCTGCGTCGTCCGCTGCCTCGTCGCTCGACACGGCGAAGAGCAGCTCCGCTTCGGGCTCGGCGATCTCCATCGCCGACGCCATGGCGCCGCCGCCCACTTCGAGCGCGGCCGCGCCGAGCAAGGTGGCGACGAGCTGCGCGTCGCCCTCCGGATCGGGCGCGAGGAGGTCGACCGCGTCTCCGACCAGGCGCGCCAGCGATGCCCGTGCGTCCGGGAGCGCCGCCGCGACGAGGATCCGCTCGAGCGTGTTGAGCCGCCCGAAGGTCCAGGGCTCGAGGAAGGCCCCGAGGTCCTCGCCGAGCAAGAATCGATCGACGACGCTCTTCTCCCGCTTGTGAACGAGCGACGGCCGGATCGTGGACTCGAAGAACGCGGGGTCCTTGCGCCACAAGAACAGGTTGAGCTCGTGGCACGCGTACTTGCTGTAGCGAGCGCGCTTGGTCGCGTCGTCGAGCGATGGCCACTCCGTCACGAACGAGAGCTCCTTCAGCGACGAGGCGTCGCCGAGCCGCGTGACGAGGAGCTGGTGGGCGCGGCCGAGGGTGCCGACGAGCTCGATCTTGCCGGTGCGGACATCGGGAACGACCAGCGTGGTTCCGGCGGGGACGCCGTCGATCCGTCGCGCCTCGTGGTAGTGCCGCGCCGGATCGAGCGCGAGGCGAAGACGGAGATCGCGCGCGCGAGGCTCGCGAGCGGGAAGCGTGACCTCGGCGGTGAGCGGTGTCGCGAGGAGCGGATCGGCCACGATCACGCGGACGCTCTGCGCGTCGACGCCGAGGCTCGCGAGCGGGACACGCACGGCTCCGTCTGTGTCGGGGCGCAGATTGGCGAGCACCGGGGCGCTGATGGGGAGGAAGTCGACGGAGGGGGCCCGAAGCTCCTGCGCTGCGCCCTGTCCCGCGACGCGCATCGAGTGGGCGCGCCTGGCGGCCGCGGGCGCCGGCATCGCCATCCCGGGTGCGGGCGGCGGCGCCCCGTAAGCTCCGCCCGCGCTGGGCTCGAAGCGGGCGGTCTCGGTCGCGCGGAGCGCCCACGGATTCAAGAGAAGGCTCGGCTTCTCGAGCATCATCCCCGGACGGCGCGGCGCCTGCCGGCGTTCGAGCACGTAGCGATACTCGTCGCCGATGTCGCGGCCAGAGACGTAGGTCGCGACGTTCCGGAGGAGGCGGGTCATGTGCGGCGCACGCGGACCGGACCGATCCCATCCGCGGTCGTTGGCCGAGTCGGCGATGAAGTGCGTGGCCTCGACGTGCGCGCGCGTGGCCTCCGAGGTGCCCGAGAGGCGGATGACGAGGTGGTCACCCTCCACCTCGATGCGACGGACGAGCGGCGACTCGTCGGTGAGCTCCATGAGCACGTCACGCACGCGGACCCACGCCTGCGCGGCGGCGCTCGCGGCTGGCGCGGTACGAACGCCGTCGCCCCTCGGCGCGACCATCAGGAATGTGCTCGCCCGCCCCGTGTTCTGGGGGAAATCGAGCCGGTACTCGCCGGGGGGGAGACCCTCGATCATCACGCAGCGATCGGCGAGCACGAGGCGCTGGCCGAGGTCGACCGCGTTGGCGCCGCGCCGGTGCTCGACGAGCGTGAGGTCCGTGAGCGCCCTCGTCCCGTTCGTGCGAGAAAGGACGATGGTCGCGCCTTCGACCGTGTGGATCAGGGTCGTGATGGGGTCGTCCTCCGGCGTGACGAGCCAGCTCTGCGCCTGTCCGTTCGGCAACGTCGCGATCACACGCGTGACCTTGCCGTCGAGCGGCCCGAGGTCGATCCGACCGTGCTCGTCGGTCTCGAGGGTCACCTGGAGCGGCGAGTGCGTGACGCGATGCTGGAGGGTGAGGCCGATGGCGCGTCCGGCGACCGGCTCGCCCGTCTTTCCGAGGAACGAGAGGACGAAGGAGTCGCCGGCGCGTCCGAGATGAAACATCGACGTCAGCTCGGTGAGGTGGCTCGCGTTGAGCGACGCGGTCGTCGTGTCGCTGATCTCGATCGTCTCCTGGCGCGACGTGATCCGCACCTGGGCGCGGAGCGTCAACGTGAGGCTCGTCGCGCCCTCCGGGACGGGGAGCTCGAGCACGAGGTCCTCGTCGTTGCGGAGCACGACCGGCTGCGTGCGCGACGTGGAGGTCCCGTCGACGAGCGTGACCGCGATGTCGACGCGCGCATCGGCGAGGAGGGCGAGGGACGCTGGGGCGTGGCCGATCGTGAGCTTCGGACAGGCGAGGACGCGTGCGGTGGTGTTCGCGACGAGCGACTCGCGCTGCACCTCGAAGCCGGCGCGCAACGTGGCCTCCTCGGCGGGGCGCAAGAGGTCGGCGCGCTGCACGATGTCGCCATGGACGAGGAGCACCGTGCTCCGCTCGGCGCGCGTGCCGAACGGGACGACGATCCCTCCGCCGTTCACCGGATCGCGCGGCGCGAGCTCGCGACCTCCGAGCCAGAGCCGCGCGTCCGGGAGCAGGCTCCCTTCTTCGTTCGTCACCGTGACGAGGGTGCCGCCGGCGGTCGTGCGGAAGAGGTGGCGGAGCGTACCTTTGCGGACCAGCGCGCGGCTCGAGCGGCCGTTGCCGATGAGCTCGATGACGTACGTCCCCGGCCTCTTGCACTCGGGAAAATCGAGGCGCACGCGATGGCGACGGATGGGCGCGAAGTCGAAGGTGAGCTTGCGCTCCGGACCGCTCGGGATCATGCCGTCGAGATCGATCGAGGTGTCGATCTCCGCGTTCTTCGCGAGCCAGTAAGCGAGCGCGTCGACGCGGAAGACCTTCACCTCGAGCTCACGGACGTTCTTCACGTCGACCTCGAGGCTCACGTCGTCGCTCGCGCCGAACCACGGCGGGTTCTGCGGCGCGAGGTCGATGTCGACGCGGTGCTTGAGCGCCTCGCGCCTCGCGCCGTCGACGAGGCGGGTCCATGGCTCGACCGCGTTGCCGGCGAGGAGATGCGCGACCGCGGCGACCTCGAGGAGCCAGTCGGAGTCGACGACGTCGGCCCACGTCTCCCAGGCGTCCTCGAGGAGGAGGCGCGAGAAGAGCTCGCGGAGGAGCGGCTCGTCGTTGCCGATCGAGGCGAGCCCGAGGACGCCAGCGGCGGGGGCGTTCGGCTGGACGAGGCGATCGCTGCTCGGCGTCTCGTGGCGAGCCCGGGGGATCCACCGGGCCTGACGCGGGAGCTCGAGATACGCGCGGAGCCGGGCGCGGTCGTGGACGCCGGCCGCGCGATCGAGCTCGAGCCGGTGATAGAGGAGCGTCGCCTTCAGCGTGTTGAAGCTCGGCGCGAGCCCTTGCGCGAACGCGTAGGCGCGATCGATGACGCGCGCGAGCTCCTCCCGATCGGTGCGGAGGTCGACCCAGGCGGGCGGCGCGAAGCGCGCGAGGACGGCGTCGACCCACGGGCTCTGTGCGCGGAGCGAGGGCATGCGCTCGGCGAGCGTCTCGAGCTGCGCGAGCGTGAGCTGGGTGTGGATCGGCAGCGCGCCGAAGCGACCGTTCGAGCCGTCCTTGTCGGAGAGATCGGCGAGCACGAGCTCGAGGGTGCCCGGCAGATCGACGCGCTGGAGGCGCTGGAGGATCACGCGGCGCGTGGCGGGGACGGGGGCGGAGCCGAGGAGGAGGGGGATGGCGGCGTCGGTGACGTCGGCCAGGCCCGGGCGGCGGCGGATGGCCTCGGAGAGGACGTTCGCGTCGTCGATCTGGGCGGGATGGAGGCGGTTCGGATAGCGCTGCGCCTGGACGACGACCTCGGCGCGGTCGTCGAGCGACGTTCCGGTCTCGTGGCGGATCTCCTCGGCGACGGCGGCGAGGTCGCGCTGCGCCTTTGCGAGGAGCTGGCGCCGCGAGAGGCGGGAGTGGAAGTCGTCCTGGTATCCGCCGTAGCGATCGGCCCAGGTGCGAAGGATCTCGTCGACCTCGTCGAGGCGGCCCTCGTGCTGGAGGAAGACGCCGCGCCAGTAGTCATGCTCCGTCGTTCCGGGCATGAGCGCTGCGAGCGCAGCGGCGCGATCGGTACCGAGTGCGAGTTGTTCGAGCTCCCCGAGTTCCACGCGGGCAGCGTATCGCTCTCCGTCGTCAGTGCGTGAAGGCGATCTCCGCGCGCTCTTCCGACGTCGGATCGAGGGTGATCGTGCAATTGTCGCCGCCCGTTTCGGCGCACGCGCCTGCCGGCCAGGTGGCGCCGGCAGCGGTGAGACGGACGCGCACGGGGGCGAGAGGATCCGTCCCACGGACGCGCACCGTCGCCCCGCTGTCGGTCGCGAGGCGCGCGGACGGGGTCTCGATCGCCTGCGGGCTCCACGGGTCGATGTCCGCGCCGGTCGTCTGGTGGCGCGCGATGACGCCACCCTCGACGGTGACGTCGACCGGGCCGGGGCCGCGGATCGAGAGCGGCCAGTTCGGGTTGCAGAAGCGCGCTGACGTGCCGACGACGTTGCGCTCGAACCAGGGCCGATACGGCGCGAGCGTCGTGGCGTAGCCGTCGTTCGAGCCGTTGATGCTCCAGCCGATGACGGCGCGGACGCCGGTGCCCGAGCGAACCGACGAGCCGCTGTCGCCCGCGCAGATTCCATAGCTACCGGTCCCCGAGAGGCGGAGCAGCGTGGGCGTACCAGCGAGGCGCACGCCACCGACGGCGCCGCCGGTGGAGTTGGTCCAGCGACCGCCGAGGAACGTGCCGACGCGGAGGACGCCGTCTCCGCTCTCGTCGCACACGTTGAAGCCGTAGCCGTGGATCGTGTAGCGGTCACCGCTCGTGGGGGCGGAGAAGTCGAGCGGGACGGGGGCGTAGTCGCGCGCGTGGTCGATGTTGTGCGCGGTGGGATTGGCGGCGGCGCCGGCCCAGAGGATCTTGATGTCGTCGGCGGGGTTCCAGTCGAACGCGCCGCCTTCGAAGCGCGGCGCCGGCGTCGAGTCGCGGAGCGAGAGCGTGCGGCGGGTGTAGCCGGTCTTGTAGCCGGGCTCCGAGAAGCCCTGGTTCACGTCGGGGCCCATCTCGAGGGTCCCGCCGCTGCAGTGTGATGCCGTGATGAGGCAGCGCGCGCGAGAGACGAACGTGGCGGTGCAGACGGTGCCGTACGAGACGACGGGGACCTTCCCGAGCTCGCGCGCGCCGTTCTCGATCGCGTCCTCGTGCTCTGCGCTGCCTTCCTCGGGCGTCGCGGCGCAGGCGGCGAGGGCGAAGCATGAAACGGCGAGCAGGGACCGCATCGGCGATGAAAACATATGTGTTTCAATGTCGGACGATGTGCGATCGCGCAAGCGGCGGCGCGTCGTTTCAGATTCGGGAGCGGAAAATTCCGCGGCGTGGCCTTCAGCGACCGCGAAACTGCGGCTTTCGCTTCTCGGCGTAGGCGTTGAGGCCTTCCTTCGCGTCGGCGGAGGAGAAGAGCTCGGCCTGGAGCTCGCGCTCGAAGGCGAGGCCCTGGTCGAGGCCCATCTCCATGCCGCTCTGCACGGCGCGCTTGATGCGGCCGACCGCCATCGCCGCGCCGTTCGGGGGACAGAACCCGCGCGCATAGTCGACGACCTGGCGGAGGAACTCGTCGTTGGAGTCGGCGGCCCAGACCTTGTTGATCATCCCGACGTCGCACGCCTTCTGGATGTTCATCTTGGCGCCCTCGACCATCATCTCGATCGACTTCGCCTTGCCGAGGATGCGGGCGAGGCGCTGGGTGCCGCCAGTGCCGGGGAGGACGCCGAGCGCGACCTCGGGCAAGCCCAGCTGGTAGTCGCCCTTGCGCGCGATGCGGAGGTCGCAGGCGAGCGCGATCTCGAGGCCGCCGCCAACGCAGTGGCCGTTGATCGCGGCGATGCAGAGCTTGGGCGTGTGCTCGAGCCGGCTGATGGTCTCGTTGGCGTGCAGGCAGAAGTAGTATTTGAAGGTGGTGTCGGCCTCGCGAAGCATGTTGATGTTCGCGCCGGCGCTGAAGAACTTGTCGCCGTAGCCGGTCAGGACGATCGCGTGCACGTCGTTGTCGAAGCGAGCTTCGAGGATGCAGCTGTCGAGCTCCTTCAGCATCTCGTAGCTGTACGCGTTCACCGGCGGATCGTTCAGGGTGAGGATCGCCACGCCCTTCTCGGTCATGTAGTTGACCAGTGTGCCCATGCGCCGCGTTGTAGCACCGCATGGCGGCGCGCGTCCCGCCGTGGTACTCGAAGTGGTCTTTCTTCGATGGCGAGTCACGCGCTCCTCAGTGAAATCAAAGGGCTCCTGGTCTCCGAGCTGAACCTCGCGGGCAAAGATCCGTCGACCATCAGCGACGACGGTCCGCTCTTCGGCGAGGGCGGGCTCGGACTCGACTCGCTCGACGCGCTCCAGATCGCGATGCTCCTCGAGGAGCATTTCGGGGTGCGCGTGCCGGAGGGCGACGAGGCCCGTCCCATCTTCGAGAGCGTCGCCACCCTCGGCGAGTTCGTCGAGACCAATCGAGCGACGGCGGAGAAGACGGCCGGGGCGAAATGACCATCGTCGTCACGGGCGTCGGCGCGGTGACGGCGCTGGGCGCAAGCGCGCGTGCGACGTGGGAGCGCGTGCTGAGAGGAGACCGAGCGCTCGCACCCATCTCGCTCTTCGATCCGGGCGACGTGCGCTCCCGCGTGGTCGCCGAGGTGACCGGGCTCGCGGTGCCGGAGTCGGCGTCGCGCACGAGCGAGCTCGCGCTGCGCGCGGCGCGGGAGGCGATCTCCGGCGCGCGCCTCGACGTTCGGGCAAAGCGAACCGGCCTGATCGTCGGCGGGACGACGGCCGGCATGCTCGAGACGGAGGGGCTCCTCGCGACTCTGCTCTCGACGCGCGTGGGCAGCGCGGAGCGCGAGGGCGCGCTCGCGAAGATGCTCGCGCATCCGCTGAGCGCGCCGACGGATCGCCTCGTGGAGGAGCTCGGGCCCTTCGCCCGCGCGCGCTCCATCTCGAGCGCGTGCTCGAGCGGCGCGAACGCCCTCGTGATCGGCGCGCTGTGGCTCGAGCTCGGGCTCGTCGAGGCCGTGGTCTGCGGCGCCGCGGACGCGCTCTGTCGTGTGATCGTGGCGGGGTTCAATGCGCTCGGAGCGCTCGACCCCGAGGGGGCGCGCCCATTCGACGCGAGCCGAAAGGGCCTGACGCTCGGCGAGGGCGCCGGCTTCGTGGTGCTCGAGCGGGACGCACCCGAGAAGCGTGCAAAGTGCACACTTCTCGGGTGGGCCACGCGGAGCGAGGCGCACCACATCACGAACCCGGAGGCGAGCGGCGCGATCCCGGCGGCGGCGATGCGGGCGGCGCTCGCGCGGGCGGGGATCGGCGCGGACGACGTGGATTTCGTCGATGCGCACGGGACCGGGACGCCGCTCAACGATCCGATGGAGACGAAGGCGCTCGGGTCGGTGTTCGGCGCTCGGCTCCGCGAGCTGCCGGTGTCGAGTCAGAAGGGCCAGATCGGGCACACGCTCGCCGCGGCGGGCGCGGTGGAGGCGGTGATCACGGCCCTCGCGATCGAGGACGGGCGGCTCCCGCCGACCGGCGGTCTCCGCGAGCCGGACGCGACCTGTGCGCTTCGCCACGTGCGCGTCGAGGAGAAGCAGGTGGTCCGCGTGGCGGCCTCGAGCTCGTTCGGGTTCGGCGGCATGGACACCGTGCTCGTCCTGGGCGCCCGGGGGACGGCGGCGCCGGCGTGCGCGCCTCGCCGGTCGGTCGTGATCACCGGCGTCGCGGCGCTGACGCCGGCCGGTCTCTTTTGCGGCCCGGACGCCGTCGACGCCGCCGCTCGGCGCGGCGGAACGAGCGTCACGATCGCCGACGATGCGCTCGATGCGGAGCGCGCGCGGAGGCTCGATCGCGCGTCTCGCATCGCGACCGTCGTCGTGCGAGGCGCGCTGCCGGTGCCCGCGGACGACGCCGCGCTCGTCCTCGGGATCGCGTTCGGCGCCGTCGACGCGACGGCGGAGTTCATGCGGCGTCTCCGCGACAAGGGCCCTCGGCTCGTGCGTCCGGCGGACTTTCCGTCGCTCGTGCCGAGCTCGCCGGCAGGTCACGTGTCGATCTATCTCGGCCTCCGAGGGCCGGCGTTCGTGGTCGCGGACCTCGCCGCCTCCGGCGAGTGCGCGGTGGCGCAGGCGTGGGAGCTCGTGGCCTCCGGCGAGGTCGCGCGTGCGTGCGCGGCGGCGGTCGAAGAGAAGAGCGCGATCGTCGAGGGGGCGCTGTCGGCCGTGTTTGGCGGCGCGGGCGGAGAGACGCGCGCCGAAGGCGGCGCGTCGCTCACCCTCGAGGTCGACGCGGGCCAGCCGCGGATGGCGCGGCTCGAAGGGGTCTGGACCTGGCGTGAGGAGGGGCCGGATCTTCCGGCCCCTCCGCCGGGTGCGATCGTCGTCGGGACCGCGCCGGCGCCCGACGCGTGGCGCGACTGCCCTCGGATGACGTGCGAGGCGGCCGGGACGCACGAGGCGGTCGGCGCGATCGGCGCGGCGGTCGCGGTCGCGCGCGTGGCGCGAGGCGAGGTCCCGGCGGCGCTCTTCGTGGGGTCGGCGCGCGGCTGGTGCTACGCCGGGCTCGTGACGCCGTGAGCCGGGCGTGGATGGCGGGCCTCGCGCTCGCGATGACCGCCAACGGCTGCGTCGAGCCCACGGCGCGCGCCGGACTGCCCATCGACCAGGAGATCTGGACCGCCTACCGCCAGCGCCTCGCGGAGCGCCGCGAGGGGCGGCCCGAGCGACCCTACGTCGAGCGCGTGCGCCTCGGGGTCTTCAGCCCGCGCACGGGCAAGAAGATCGAGGCACGCGGCGCGCTCGCGGTGGATCCAGGCAAGGCGGCGCGGCTCGTGATGGTGGGGCCCGGCGGCGCGACCGCGCTCGACGCGTGGGTCACGCCCGATCGGTATCGCTTCGTGATCCCCGCGATCCACAAGGAGGTCCGCGGCGGCAAGGAGCTCGACGACACGCTCGGCGTTCCGGTCGGCTTTCTCCGCTGGTGGATCCTCGCCCCGCTCGAGGGCGACCTCCTGACGCTCGACACGCCGCACTGGGAAGGCGCGCCGCGCATGATGATCCTCGGCGACGGCGTCGCGACCTACGGCGTGACCTCGGAGCCGGACAAGGGCCGCATCACCGTGATGCGCCGCACGATGGGCCACGTGGACGCGGTCCAGTGGTTCGCGCGAGACTTGAAGCCCGCCTCGGGCCAGCACGGGCAGTACACGGACATGGAGCATCACATCACGGTGGACGTGTTCATCGAGGAGGTGATGCCGGACGCGCCGGATCCGGCCGCGTTCATCGATCCCGACAGCGACAAGGGGCAGTCGCTGTGATCGGGGTCATCGGCTACGGGGCGATCTCGGCGGTGGGGCGCGGGGCGGACGCAGTCCGCGCCGCGGCCGATCGGGAGCTCACGCGGGTCGCGCGCGATCGGGAGCTGGAGGCCGCAGGCCTCCGGCGACCGTTCTATGCGAGGGCGAGGGTCGGCGACGAGACCGGCGGCGATCGCGCGACGGCGCTCCTCTCGAGCGCGATCGAGGACTGCCTTCGAAGCATCGGGCCGGAGTGGCAGGCGACACGGATCGGCATCGCGGTGGGGACCTCGAGCGGCGGGATGCGCGCGTTCACGGCGAAGACGGGGACGCCGCTCGACCAGACCTACGCGGGGCCCGTCGCGGCGTCCGTGAAGCGCGCGTACGCGCCGGCGGCGATCGTCCTCGCGGCCTGCGCCTCGAGCGCGATCGCGATCGGCCTCGGTCGCGCCTGGCTCCTCGACGATCGCTGCGATGTCGTCCTCGCGGGCGGCTTCGACGCGGTGAGCGTCTTCGTGGCCGCCGGCTTCGAATGCCTCCGCGCGACCTGCGGGGAGCGCGGACCGCGGCCGTTCCGAAGGACCGCGACGGCCTCGCCCTCGGCGAGGGCGGCGCGATCCTGGCGCTCGCGCGCGACCCGTCGCGCGCGATGGCGTGGCTGACCGGCTTCGGCGCGACCTGCGACGCGCATCATCTCGACGAGCCCGGCGCCGGACGGCGCGGGGCTCGCTCGCGCGGCGCGAGCCGCGCGAGCGGACGCGGGCGACCCCGTCATCGACCTCGTCAGCGCGCACGGGACCGCGACCCTCCAGAACGACGCGGCGGAGGCCAGGGCGATCGCGTCGCTCGGGCTCGAGGCCCCGACGTTCTCGTTCAAGGGGACGGTCGGCCACACGCTCGGCGCGGCAGGGGCGCTCGAGACGCTGGCCGCGATCGATGCGCTCGAGCGCGCCGTCGCGCCAGCGACGGCGGGCGAGGGGCCGGCGGAGGAGGGCGTCGTGCTGCACGACCGCGCCGTGGCGCGGGCGGGCGGGACGGCGCTGAAGCTGGCGTCGGCGTTCGGCGGCGCGAACGCGGCGCTCGTCGTCACGCTGGAGCGGCCGGCGCCGGTCACGGCGCCGGGCGCGGGCGCGAAGCCGAACGTCGCGATCTCGCGCGCCGTGCGCGCGAGCGCGGCGGACCTCGAGCCGGCGGTCCTCGCCGCGCGCAGCGGGTATCCGGTCGATCGGATCACGCGCGCGGATGATCTCGTGCGCTACGCGCTCGCGGCGGTGGCCGCGCTTCGCGAGCGCGTGGGCGATCTGCGCGGAGCGGGCATCGTGGTCGGCCTCGGGCTCGCCACGATCGAGACGAACACGAAGTTCCTGGCGCGCATCCCGCGACCCGAGCCGCGGCGCTTCCCGTACACGACGCCCAACGCGGCGGCCGGCGAGTGCGCGGTCGCGTTCGGGCTCGACGGGCCCGCCTTCGCCGTGGGCGGCGGGCCGCACGGCGGGCTCGAGGCGATCTCGGTGGCAGCGGATCTCGTGCGGGCGGGGATCATCGAACGCGTGGTCGTCGTCGCGGCCGACGAGTCCGCGACGGCCTCGGAGGAGCTCGCGCCTGGGACGACGAGCGGCGCGATCGCGCTGCTCGTCGGCGGGTCCGGCGGGGAGGGGAGGATCACGGAGTGGGGCGTCGCGTACGAGCCGGCGCCTCCGCCGTCCCCCCTCCCGGCGATGCATGCGCACGCGGCGCTGGCGCCCCTCCTCGCTGGCGCTCCGCGCGAGCTCGTCGCCGAGGTGCCCTGGGGCGGTCGCGCGCGCGTCGCGCTCACGTGGAGCGACGAGCCCTGAGACGCCGCAGGTGGAGATGACCTGACGGCGCCCCAGTCCGGGACGCCGCAGGTGGCCACGACGCCGTGCGAGGCCCAGAAAAAGGACGAGCGCGAGCGGCCACGCGACCGGCTTCCCGTCGCGCACCCGCCGCCGCCGTTCGCGGCGCTCGGCGGCGAGGGAGAAGGTGACGGCGCTGGCGATGGTCCACGCGCGGGCGGCCCGCCTCGACGACGACCGAGATCGGCGTGCTCGACTTCGCGGTGCGTCCGCCGGGTCTCGGTGGCCACGGCGTCGAGCGCGTGCATTCCGGCGCCGAGGCCCGCCACGCTCACGTCGGCGGACGCCGACTTCGCGACCGATCTCGTGGTCGCCGCCGACCAGCATCGTCGCGCCGCTGCGGCCGTCGTTTTGCGCCGCACAGCCTGCCCCGAGGAGCTTCTCTACGTCCCCGATCCATACGTGATGCTGTCGCCGACGCAGGTGACGTGCGCGGGGCCGCGGCGGCGGCGGACCCGGCGACAGCGACGGCGAGAAATCCGATTGTCAGAATGGCAGAAAAGCGCAAGGGGCCAGCCCAGCACCTGCCAAAAGATCGGGAATTGCGCGGGCCTGGGTCTGTTATGTTCCCGTCCGACATGGGTCCCGCGATGAAGAGCGCTCTCGCCAGCTTGGCGGTCATCGGCTTGGCCGTCGGCACGTCCGCGTGCTCGACCACCTACATCCCCAACACCGACGTCGAGGACACGAGCGCGAACCGCAAGGTCATCACGTACTGCGAGGAGTACCGGCACGCCGTCGAGGACAAGGACGTGGGGCGGCTCATGGTCATGGCCTCGCCTCGTTACTACGAGGACGGCGGCAACACGTCGCCCGATGACGACATCGACTACGACGGGCTCAAGGACTACCTCCAGGCGACGTTCGTCAAGACGCAGACGATTCGCTACGAGATCCGCTACCGCAAGGTCACGGTGAACGAGAACAAGCGCGTGTTCGTCGAGTACACGTATACCGCGAGCTACCGCATCCCCGGCCTCAAGGGCGAGGAGTGGAAGCACACCGTCGCGGACAACCGCCTCGAGCTCGTGCCCGAGGGCGAGAGCTACAAGATCCTCGCCGGCATGTAAGGCGTGGCGTTCGTCCTCGCACACGTCTCGGATCTTCACGTCTCCGAGTTCGGGGACACGTTCCACGACCGCCTCCGCATCGTCAAACGCACCGCCAACGTGGTGCACTTCGATCCCAAGAAGCACGAGGTCGTGTGGGAGGAGGCCGGGTGGCGCGTCATTCACCTTCGCGGGAAGAGCGCGGCCAAGATCGCGCTGATCGATCCCGAGAACTACGGGCACCCGATCCCGAGCGTGAAGGAGAGCGGCGGTCTGCTCGATCCGGTCGAGCGCGCGGCGTCCAAGGCGTGTCGCCTCGAGGCGCGACGCGCGTCCGTGCTCGCGAAGCATCTTCCTTCGCCGGGCGCGCTCCGCGTGCTCTTCGACGGCACGCCGCGCAACTCGAATATCCGGCTGCTCCGCGCGGCGGCCGCGATCGAGGAGTCGGGCGCCGATGGCGTGGTCATCACGGGCGACCTGACGGACGACGGCGTCGGCTTCGAGCTGATCGAGTCGGCGTTTGCCCGCTTCAAGGACAAGGGGACCCTCCTTGCCATTCCCGGCAATCACGACCTCTATCTGTTTCCGATGCGCGGCAGCGGTCGCCCCAAGCCGACGCACGCGGTGAAGCGCGCGGCCTGGAATGCGTTCGCGGCGCGGCTCGGGCTCGAGCTCCATTCCACCGGCGCCTGGGTCCGGCACATCGCGCGGGCGCACACCGTCCTCGTGGGGCTCGACTCCTGCGCCCGTCCGCAGCGGCGCTTCTATCGGCACAACGGCGGCCTCGGTCAGGCGCAGCTCGAGTATCTCCGCGATCTCGGACGCACCTCGGAGTGGAAGAGCGCGCGTCATCGCATCGCGCTCCTGCACCATCACGTCGTCCCGCTCCCGCATGGCGTCGGGAAGCGCGCCCCCCCCGAGATCGGGATGAGGCTCGACGACGCGAAGTCTGCGGCCGAGGTCTTCGACGAGGTCGGCATCACGGCCGTCATGCATGGTCATCGCCACGTGAGCGAGCAGCGTCAGCCGGCGGGCAGCAATTTCACCATTCTCGCGTCGCCCTCGCTCACCCTCGGCTGCCGGAGCGGCGACGAGCCTTCGTTCTGGCGCGTCGACCTCGACGCTCGCATGCATGCCGAGCGCGTGCGCGTGCCGGTGGAGGCGATGGAGCAGGACGACGACCCGTCGGAGGCTCCGCTCGAGGCCCTCATGGCCGGTGCGCTCGAGGTCACGAGCGAGGTCACGATCGATGTCGAAGACGACGATTGATCTCGCGGCGCTGAAGGCCATCGTCGTCGATGATCTGAGGCGCCTTCGCCGCGACTACGTCTTTGCCTTCGGCTTCGTCCTCGCCATCGGCGCCATCGCGGCGCTCGTTCAGACGATCGGGACCGCCTTCTCCCGGATGGCTCATCCCTTCACGCTGGAGTGGATGGAAGGCGGCGTCGTCGATCACGTGCGCATCGTCCTCGCGGGCAAGCCGCTCTATCGCGCGCCCTCTTTCGAGTGGACGCCCTTCATCTATCCGCCGTTCTACTACTGGGTCTGTGCCGCCTTCATGAAGGTCTTCGGAGTATCCCTCTTCTGGGCGCGCTTCGTCTCGACCTGCTCGATGATCGGCGCCTTCGCGCTCGTGGGCGCCTTCGTGCGACGCGAGGTCGGGGGTCTCGTCGGGCCCATCGTGGCGGCGGGCCTCTTCGCGATCACGTTCAAGATCACCGGTCTCTGGATGGATCTCGCCCGCGTGGACTCGCTCTTCTTCGCGCTGTTCCTGGGCGGCGCCTATCTCGCGCGATTCGGCGATACGCCGGTGAAGGCGGCGCTCGGCGGACTCCTCCTCTTTCTCGGGTTCTTCACGAAGCAGACGGGGCTCGTCCTGGCGGCGCCGGTGCTCGTCACCGCCGTTTGGCTCGACCGCCGGCGCGGGCTCATCGTCGCGGGGACCTTTGCCGGTCTCACCATCGGCGCGGTCCAGTGGATGGACCTCTCGTCGGACAACTGGTTTCGCTATTACGTATTCGAGGTGGCGCGCAAGCATGCGACCGACTGGACCGAGTGGCATCGGTTCTTCGTCGAGACGTTCTGGCAGCCGATGCCGATCACGCTCGCGTTTGCCATCTTCGCGCTCGCGTGCGGGGCGTTGAGGGGCGGCCGCGCCGTCCTGTTCTTTTACGCGAGCTTGCTCTTCCTCACGTGGGTGCATGCCTTCTCGGGGATGATCCACAACGGCGGCTATCTGAATGCGCTGATCCCGTATTGCGCGCTCCTGTCTCTGCTCGCGGGCGTGGCCATCGGCTGGATCACGAAGCAGGAGGTGACGGGCCGTGTCCTCCGGCGCCTGCAGGCGGTCGGGGCGGGGCTCCTGATGCTCCAGTTCGCAATGCTCATGTACGATCAGAGGCCGGCGATCCCGCGGCGTCGCGACGTGGCGACCGGGAAGCTGATGATCGACCGCTGGCGCCGCGCGCGCGCGGAGCATGGGCCCGTCCTCTCCCTGGGGTTTGGCTACTACGGAATGCTTGCGGGGGATCCCGAGATCCACGCTCACACGATGGCGCTCTCCGACATCTTCAAGACGGCGGATCCGAAGTACACGGCGCCGCTCACGGAGGACTTGCAGCGGGTGCTGAAGAGCCGGCGCTATCGAACCATCATCCGCGACGAGAGCTTCAGCCTGGTCCCGGGCGATTTCGATCAGACGCTGCGCACGACGTATCGCCAGCAGGGCGCGCTCTTCGAGCCTGGCGAGGCCGACCGCGTGTGGCCGCCGACCGCGTTTCATTGCCGTCCGAACGAGCTGTGGACCGTGCCGTAGCGCTCGCGGCCGGTCCTCCGGCGCCGCGGCCGCCGCCGCGAGGCCGCGCGCGGCGTCTTGCGCACGACCGCTGACGTCACTTGCTCCAACAACGTACGCTCTGGGAGCGGAGTCAGTCCGTCGTGGCGTCGGCGGCGTCGGTGCTCGCGTCGGCGAAGAGCTCCGGCGCGAGGAAGGAGCACGCGGGGCTCGTCTGCGGGGCCTTCACGATCGCGCAGTCGCCCGCGATGATGGCGTTCACGCAGGCGTCGACCACGGGGCCGCCCGGGTCCTTCGTGATCGCGAGGCCGTGGAGGCACTGCTCGTCGTAGTAGCGGATGCACGCCGCGACGTTGTCCTTCTCGGAGCTGCCCGGATGCTCGGGGCGCGCGAGGCTGATCCCGCAGGCCTGGGCGCTCTCGCAGCGCACCTTCTCGATCTTCTGGCAGGACTCCACGCCGACCGGGTCGGTGCCGCACGCTGGCGTCAGACCCACGATCGCCGCGCTCACCGCCGCCACGAGCGCGACGACGAGGGTGTGCCGAAAACGGGTCATGCTCCGCATCTACTAGGTCCGCGCGAGCGGAGTCAAAAAAGTGGTGCTGGTGCGGTCAGACCCCAGGTCCCGCTTCGTCACAGAGCGCGAGGGATACGTCCCCGATGGACCAGAGGGAGAGCGAATGACGACGCAATCGGGCCTTGGAACGACACATGGAACGGCGGTGTCGCTGCTGGGCGTGGAAGTGCGCGCCGAGGTCGTGGCCGGGCACGCGGTGGCGACGGTGCGACAGCGCTACCGCAACACGGAGACGAAGGCGATCGAGGCTACCTACACGTTCCCACTACCCACCCGCAGCGTCGTGACCGGATTCGCGATGAGCGTGGGCGACCGGCGCTTCGAGGGCGAGGTGAAGGAGAAGGCGGCCGCGTTCCAGCACTTCGACGAGGCGGTCACGGCGGGGCACGGCGCAGCGCTCCTCGAGCAGGCGCGGCCCAACGTGTTCACCGCGAGCATCGGAAACCTGCTGCCCGGTGAGGAGACGCTCATCGAGATCCAGTACGTCGAGCCGCTCCTCGCCGACGAGGGCGCCGTCCGCTGGTCGATCCCGACGCTCGTCGCGCCCCGCTACATCTCTCCAAGCGTCACGGACGCGGATGCGGCGGCCGTCTCGCCGCCCACCGGCGATGCCGCCTATGGCCTCGACCTCGAGGTCGTCTTCGATCTCGGCACCGAGGTGGAGGTCGCGAGCCCCTCCCACGCGATCGTGATCTCCGAGAGCGGGGCGAGGACGACGGTGCGCTTGCAACAGAAGGAGGTCGCGCTGGACCGCGACGTGGTCGTCACCGCTTGCGCCCGGGAGGTGGACCGCCCCACCACACCGATCGCAAGCTCGGTGTGTCATCGGCGGCGCAAGGACGGCGTCGCTCAAGGACACGGGACGGTCGCCATCATGCTCGTGCCGGATCTCGGCGCGACGAAGGACGCCGGTGCGGTGGCGAAGCCGCGACATTTCGTATTTCTCGTGGATCGGTCTGGCTCGATGGGTGGTACTGCGATGCCAGAAGCTCGCACGGCGATGAAGCTGTGCCTCCGCCAGCTCCGCGAGGGAGATCGCTTCAACGTGCTCGCCTTCGACACCCAGATCGAGGCGTTCGCGAGCGAGATGGTGCCGTATGGGCCTGCGACGCTCGCCAAGGTGGATGCGTGGATCTCCCAGATCGACGCGCGCGGCGGGACGGAGATCCTGGCGCCCATGATGGAGGCAGCGCGCCTCGCGCCCGATGGCGTCATCGTGCTCATGACCGACGGCGAAGTGGCGAACGAGTCGGAGATCGTCGACTCGTTCATGGCAGCGCGCGGGACGGCGAGCGTCTACTCGTTCGGGATCGGATCGAACGTCTCGGATGCGCTCCTGCGCGAGCTCGCAGACCGGACGGACGGAGCGGTGCAGCTCATTCATCCTGGCGAGCGCATCGACGAGAAGGTGACGGCGCAGTTCGCGCGAGCGACGGCGGCGCGGATCACCGACGTGACGATCAAGACCCGCGGGATCTCGCTCGGAGAGATGGCGCCCGAGAAGCGCGTGCTCGTCGATGGAGAGCCGATCGCGATCTTTGCGACCTACGAGGAGTCGGGACGAGGCGCGCTCGAGATCCGTGGCACGAAGGACGGACAGCGCTTCTACCTCGAGGTCGCGATCGACCTCGAGGACGAGCACGAGCGACCGGTGATCGAGAAGCTCTGGGCGCAGGCACGGATCCGGGAGCTGGAGAACGCTGCTGTCGGTGGGCGCCGGGCCGAGACGATGAAGGAGCGCGTGATCAAGCTCGCGCAGCAGTATGGCGTCAGCTCGAAGCACACCTCGTTCGTCGTGGTGGAGAAGCGCGCCGGAGAGCGACGAATGAACGCGCAGCCGGAGTCGCGCGTGGTGCCCGTGGCGGCGCCGGCGGGATGGTCGATGATGAGCGCGGCGGCGCCGATGGCAGCCGCGCCGCGGATGTCGGCTCCGCCCGCGTGCGCGAGCGCGCCCGGGCAGAGCTATCGCACGCGCGTGGGTGGCCTGCCACCCTTGGGCCGGAGCATGCCCAGCCCGCCCGCAGTCACGCTGCGCTCGCCCACCCCTCCGCCCGCGGCCGCGCCGCCGCCGAGGGCCCTGCGAATGGTGCCGCCGCCTCCGTCGCCGGCGCGTGGGAGCCCCGCCCGTGAGAGCACCGCGGTCACGCCCATGATGAGCGTCGACGACGACTTCGACGCGACGATGGCCGCGACACCGCCGTCGTCGAAGCCGCACGGTGATCCCGTGCTCGCGATCCTGGCCCGTCAGAGCGCGTCTGGGCTCTGGGAGGAGCCCCATCGCGATCCGGTGGAGCTCACGGTGGAGGCGATGCTCGCGCTCGTGCGGCTCGGGCTCTCGAGCCGCCACATGATCCACGGCGGTCAGATCAAGAAGGCGGTCGATGCGCTCCTCGCCCGGCTGGCGGCCAACCGCGCGACCGACGTGAAGCTCCGAGAGCTCGCGCTCGGCGTCACCTGGCTCCTCGCGAGCGGGCCGCGGACACGCGCCGACATCGAGGCGGCGGCCAGGGGCTCGGCGCTCGCCGTCGCGTTCGGGAGCGAGCCCGCCGTTCGCGCTCACGTCGAGCGCCTCGCGACCTGAGCGAGCTCGCTCAGCGAAGGCAGCAGACGGCTTCGGCGGGCGCCGCGCCAGATGCCCCGGTGGCGGTGGTGAGGGGCGCCTGGAGCTCGAGCTTCATGCCGTTCATCCACTCGTAGCCGTGAGAGAGGCCGTCGATCGAGAGCCTCGCCTCGATCGTGTCCTTCGTTCGCGCTGTCACGACCAGGGTCGCCTCGACGCCGTCGGGGGCGCCTCCACCTTCGCCGCCGCCCGTGCCGTCGGCGGCGCACCAGTCATGGCCGCTCATCACGAGCGCGACATTGACCTTCTCCGCCACGCCGATGCGCGCGAACGCGTCGGCGCGGGGCGTGGGCGACGTGACCGTGATGGCGTACTCCACCCACTTCTCGGTCCGCGTGAGGCCGTGCGCCGGGTCCTCTTCACGGGTCGGAGCCTCCGTGAAGCGCAGCCAGAGCGCGTTGTAGTAGCTCGGCGGTGCCCCCTCGGCCGACGTGTTGCGCTCGGCGTCTTGCGAGGCGGAGACGCGGACGCTGTTCTTCACGGAGAAGCGATCGTCGGCGATGAACGTCCCCTTCGGAAGCGTCGTCTGGAGCGCACACGCCTTCGCCGCCGTCTCGTCGTCGAGGTCCACCTTCATGCGCGTGTCGGCCTCCGCGTGCGACGCGGCCGGGCCGGCGCTCCCGGTGCTCGACACGGCCTCGGGACCGGGTCCGGGAGCCGCGGCCGGAGCGGAGGTCGGCGCGCTGTTCGCGAGCGGCGCGGGGGTCGACGTCGGCTCGACCTCACCAGCGCACGCGATCAAGAGCTGGCAGCCGAGGGCCGTGATCACGAGCCGGGAGACGTGCATACCGCCGTGCGCGTGCAACGCGGAGGCCACCGCACGGGCGGCCGGGTCACGCCGGTGCGAGGATCGGGACGGTGCCGGACGGCGTGACGATCGCATCGGAGATCGCCTCGCGGACGATCGCGCCCGGCCAGACGATGCAGCGCGTGGTATCGGCCTCGATCCGTGCGGCGGCGCCGATGATCGATCCCTCGATGCTCGCGTGAACGACCGCGGACGGCGCCGACCAGGAGCGCGCGCCCCCGAGCCCCTCGAGCGCAGCGAGCCACGCGCGATTCGCGGCGACGTAGGCGGCGAGCGAACCGACGTCGGTGAAATCACCCTCGAGGACGTGGGCTTCGAGGCGCTCGCCGTCGCGGAGCGCGGGGAGGTACACGTCGCCCACGATGCAGCCGCTCGACGGGAGCTTCGCGCGGAGGACGGCGCCGACGACATGGATCCCGGTGAAGTCGCCCCCCACGATCTCGGTACCTAGCCGATCCACGAATGTCTCCTTGCGGAGACGCACGATCCGGCCGCCGGAGCCGACGCCGACGTTGCCTTCGCCGGCCGGGCGCGGCGTGATCGCGAGGGTCGCCTTGCTGCGATGCGCCGCGATCAGGTCGGCGAGGTGGGGCCTCGCGAGGATGTCGCCGTTCCACACGAGGACGTCGCCCTCGCCCAGGAGCGATGTGGCCTGCGCGATCCCGCCGGCGGTGCCGAGGAGGACGGGCTCGGTCGAGACGGCGACGCCCGCGGGGCGGGCCCACGCGACGAGGTCGTCTGCGCGATGATGCACGTTCACGACGATGCGCGCGACGCCGGCGGCGCGTAGGTGATCCACGATGTGCTGGACGGCGGGGCGATCGCCGATGGGGACCATCGGCTTGGCGAGCCACTCGGTGAGCGGCCGGAGGCGTGTCCCCAGGCCCGCGCAGAGCACCATGGCCGCCGCGACGCTCATTCCCGGTACATCTCGATCCCCGCCGCGCCTCCGCCCACGACGAGGAGCGCCTCCGCGGGGCCCCGCACGAGGTGCGCGCCGCGGCGCGGGTTCTTCAGCGGGATCTCCTTCAGCTCCGGAGGCGAGGCCCGGTAGGCGTGGGTCGCGCCCTGCGCGTCTTCGCCGACGAGGAGCACCGCGTCGGCGGCGAGGGCGGCTGCCTCCGCGCGGACGAGCGGGATCGGACCTTGCCAGGGGACCGGCTTGCAGTCCGTCGTGCACGCGAGATCGATCACGCGGGCGGGGCCGCCGTCGCCGCCTGCGATCAGTACGTGCGTCTGATCGAGCACGGCGGCGGCGCAGCTCTTCACCGGGTCGGCGGGGAAGGGGAGCGGCGTCGCGACGGTCGCGCCCGGCGCGAGGACCTCCGCGCCCGCGACCGATGCGTCGGAGCCGCCGCCGTAGACCACGAGGCCGCGGCCTTGCACGTACGTCGCGCACGCGCCTTCACGCGGAGCGGTGAGGGCGGCGAACGAGGCCTTGCCGTCCGGATCGACGTAGAAGACGCGCGTCGTCGCGCCGCCGTTGCCGATGCGCGTCGCGCCCACGATGAACTGGCTTGCATCGGAGGCGCCGACGCGCGCGCCGCCCGCCACCTCGGCGAAGGTGCCGTTCGCCGGCGCTGCGAACGCGTTCGAGGCGCCCGACTGCAGGTCGAAGGTCGATGCACCATTCTCGTCGATGAGGAGCACCGCGCTGTCGACCGCGACGACCGACTTCGCGGCCCGCGGGAGCGAGGGCTGGCCGGTCAGCGTGCGCAGCGTGAGCAGATCGTAGAGGTAGGCGGTCGCGCCGAAGACGCCGAACACGAACCGCCCTTCGACCATGACCGCGGGGCCGACGTCGGCCGCGGCCGGGCCGTTCGGCACGCGTGCGAGCTCGCCGGTGCGCTGGGCGAAGAGCTGCAGCGACGAGTCGCGGAGGGCGCCCCACTGGACGAGCAGGGACTGGCCCTTCACGAGCGCCTTGCCGTCGGCGCCGAGGCCCGTGATCGCGATCGCGCCGATGTCCGACTGCTGCAGCTCGCCGAGATCGACGCCGTCGACCGGGAGCGTCTGGCGTCCGACCTCTTTTCGCGTGCCGTCGAGCGCCACCTGCTCGGTGACGAGCGTCACCGGCCGGGGCTCCCGCGAGAAAACGTCGGTTTCCTCTCCGGTGACGATGGTTACGGTTCCCTCCGCGTCGCTGCATGCAGCGGAGAACATCAGCATGAGGGAGCTCAGCCGCAACAGGTCGCCGAGAGCGGGACGCATTCCGGGCCCCTCTATAGCACCGCCCCGGGCGACCGGCGGACGCCTTCGCCGCACGCAACGGTCGCTCGTCACATGTGGAAAGCCGTAAACTTGGCCGCCCTCGCGCCAGCGAGATAGCCGGGAGAAGAGCCGAAATGAGCTTGGTAGAACGCGTCAGGAAATCGATCGACGGAGCGCTCGCGCGCTTCCTCACCACGGAGCAGCTCGCCGCCGCGGCGGGAGCGTCGTGGAGCGTCGAGCGTCCGAAGCGCGCAGAGCACGGTGACTTCGCGACCAACGTGGCCATGGTCCTGACCAAGAAGGTCGGGATGCCGCCGCGCGCCATCGCCGAGAAGCTCGTGGAGTCGCTCGCGACGCCGGGCGAGGAAGTGATCAAGTCGGCCGAGATCGCGGGGCCCGGCTTCGTGAACCTGCGCCTTCATCCGCAGGCCATCCACGAGGAGCTCGCGGAGATCCTCGCGCAGGGCCAGGCCTACGGCCGCGCGGCGTCGAAGTCGAAGGAGCGCATCAACGTCGAGTTCGTCAGCGCGAACCCCACCGGACCGATCACGGTCGCGGCGGCGCGTAACGGGATCTTCGGCGATGCCGTGTGCACGCTCCTCGAGCTGACGGGCAACACGGTCACGCGCGAGTACTACATCAACGACTTCGGTAACCAGATAAAGGCCTTCGCCGAGAGCGTCCGCATGGCCCACGAGGGCAAGGAGCGCGCGGAGGGGCACTACCAGGGCGAGTACGTGGACGAGATCGCGCGCTACCTCGAGACGCGCTCGCCGGACCCGTTTGCTCAGGACGACGTCGCGCTCTCGCGCACGTGCATCACGGCCATGATCCACGGCATCCCGGGCTCGAAGACCCTCCCAGGGATTCGCAAGACGCTCGGCAAGGCCGGGATCCACCACGACGTGTGGTTCAGCGAGGAGTCCCTCCATCGCTGGGGCGCCGTCGACGTCGCCATCGAGCAGCTCCGCAAGGACGGCTTCCTCGTCGAGAAGGAAGGCGCGACGTTCTTCGTCATGCCGGCCAAGGAGGAAGAGCCCGCGAAGGACGACAGGAAGGACGACAAGAAGAAGTCGGCCGAGGGCGACAAGGACCGTGTCGTCAAGAAGTCGGATGGCAACTGGACCTATTTCGCGAGTGATATCGCGTACCACTCGGACAAACTCTCACGTGGTTACGACCGCGTGATCGACGTGCTCGGCGCGGACCACCACGGGTACATCCCGCGCATGAGGAACGTGCTCGACGCGCTCGGGCTCGAGTCGTCGAAGTTCGAGATCCTCATCTACCAGCTCGTCAACATCCTCCGTAATGGCGAGCTCGTGAAGTCGAGCAAGCGCAAGGGCGACGTCATCACCGCGGACGAGGTGATGGACGAGATCGACGAGGCGGCGGGCCGCGAAGGCGCCGGTCGCGACGCGCTTCGCTACTTCTTCCTCTCGCGCAGCGCGAACACGACCGTCGATTTCGACCTCGAGATCGCGAAGAAGAAGTCGCTCGACAATCCGGTCTTCTACGTGCAGTACGGCCACGCGCGCCTCTCTTCGATCCTGAAGAAGGCGGAGTCGATCGGCGGGTTTGCCGGTGAGCCGGCGAACATCGCGGCATGGGCGAAGCTCGAGCACCCCGACGAGCTCGCGCTCGCGATGTCGCTCGCGCGCTGGCCGGAGACGCTCGCGGAGGCGGCGGCGCTGCGCGAGCCGCATCGCATCGTCTTCTATCTCCAGGAGCTCGCGAAGGACTTCCAGAGCTACTTCACGCGCCTGAAGAACGACCCGATCCTTCCCAAGGACTCGACGCGCGCGGAGGCGGACTGGCTGAAGAGCTGGGACCGCGACAAGACGATCGCGCGTCTCGGGTGGGTACGCGCGATCCGCGCCGTGTACGCGACCGCGCTCGCCGCCATCGGCGTGTCTGCGCCGGATCGCATGGATTTGCCGCAAGCCGCGGCCGAAGACGCCGAGACGTAAAAGGAGACCGCAATGATGGAGCAAGGGAGTGTGCGAAACCTCGAGCAGATTCAGGAGAACGACGGGGGGCCCTCGACCCCGCGCGGAGTCACCATCCTGCTCGTCGCGCTGGGTGCCGGTGCGATCGTGTTCGCCGCTCTCGCGCTCGGCGGTAAGCGCGGCGCCTCGAGCACCGCGAAGAGCGACCCGCTCGGCGAGCTCGTCTCGCAGCAGCAGAAGGTCGGCACCACGACCACGACCTCGGCGAAGGCGACGGACCTGAGCTCGCACGACGTCACGTTCCCTGGCATCCTGAGCGACGAGAGCTCGCCCACCACCGCGCTCGCGGCGGTGAAGGGCGGTCCCGCGGCGCCGAAGTCGTCGGCGGGCGCGAAGGACCTCGTCCCGGTGACGCCGCCGATCCCCGAGGGCACGGGACAGAGCGAGCCGGCGCCGCCTCCTCCGACGGACAAGCTCACCGTCGTACCGCTCCCCGCCCAGAACGTGCTCGAGGCGTCGCCCGTCGTGACACGCCCGCGTGACTCGCTCACGAAGGCAGCGAACGAAGCGGGACAGATCAACAGCGCGTCCCAGCCCTCCGCGCCCGCGGGCAAGGAAGGCGGCTACCAGCTCCAGGTGTCGTCGTTCCGCACGCAGTCCGAGGCCGACGCGTTTGCGGCTCAGCTTCGCGCGCGCGGCCACAAGGCGTACGTCCTCGAGGCGCACGTCCCGAACCGCGGCACGTGGTATCGCGTGCGTATCGGTCCGTTCCCGAGCCAGCACGCGGCCGCGAGCTACCGCATCGGCTTCGAAGGACGCGAGCATGTCGTTCCCTTCATCGTCCAGCCGACCGGAAAGACCGAGCACTGAGCGACGGTCGCCCAGCACGCGCCGGAAAGACCTGGCGCGTAGAAGAAGAGCGCATGTAGGAGTGCGCACTTCTCCGGCATGTGGCACGCTAAACGTAGATGCCCGTCTGGACCTACGCGCTCGGCCTCGCCGCGTTCGCGCCTTTCGCGGCAAAAGCTCTGGCAAACACGTTCGAACGTCACGCCCGTGCGAAGAGCCGACGCATTGTCGATCGAGCACGAAGTGACCAGAATGGCGCGAGCTGAGGAGATCGAGGAATGGCACGTCTGTTCGGGTTGATCGGAAATCGCGCTGACCTCGCCGGGCGTGTGCTCGCGTCGGAGACGGACGCGCTTTCCGTCGGAGCCAAGAGCGGCCAGATCGGCTGGGGAGTCGGCTTCTATCAAGGCGGCGAGGTGCTCATGCGCCGTCGCCCCATCGATGACCGGCCGAAGATCGACATGGCGAAGGGCGCTGGCGACGTTCGGGCCGACCTCCTGCTCGCCCATGCCCGCCACGCCACCGTCGGGTCGCTGCGCACGGAGAACACTCATCCGTTCCGCTACCGGCAGTGGCTCTTCGCGCAGACGGGCACGCTCCCTGCGTTCGAGGCCATCCGCGAGCGCCTGAGCGCGAGCGTGCCGCAATTCTTGCGCTCTTCCATTCGTGGAGAGACGGACGCGGAGATCCTCTTCTACGTCTTTCTCTCGTTCCTCCACGACGCAGGCCGCCTCACGGATGCGATCACGGCGCCGGCTCACGTCCGCGACGCGCTCCGCTCCTGCGTGGCGGTCGTCGATCAGATGGCGGCCGAGGTCGGCGGCGAGCCGTCGAAGGTGAACGTCATGGTCTGCGACGGAGAGGCGCTCTACGCGCTCCACCGCGGCGCGGAGATGGGCTACCGCGTGTTCGCCGGGAAGGCGGAGGCCGACGCGCTCATCGGCGAAGACCTCGGGCTCCGTCGCAAGACGCCCGAGCTCTCGCAGATGCACTTCACGCTGCTCGCGTCCGACTTCGACGAAGACTTCTCGCTCGCGGCCTCGACCCCCACTGCGCACTCGCGATGGCACACGGTCAAGGAACGTGCGATCGTGACCGTGGAACGTGGCCAGGAACCTCACGTCGAAGCTCTGTAGCGCCATCGAGATCGGTCTCTTGCTCGCAGGTCTCGCCGGCTGCGGCAGCGGCTGGGAGACCGCGACGGAGCTGCCGAAGGCGCCGCGACGTCCGGACGGCGTGGCGGTGGAGCCTCCGCCCGCGATGCCGTCGACCGCGGATCACGCGGAGGCGCACGGCGTGGTCGCGCTCCGCGAGCCGCTCGCGGACAAGGACGTCGAGGACGTCGTCCGCGCATACATCCGCGGCTTCGAGCGCGAAGAGCCGGAGACGCTCGTCCAGCTCCTCGCCCAGGAGGCCGCGCCCATCGGTCGCGCGGGCGCCACGCGGCAGCAGCTCATCGAGTCCTGGCGCACGCGCATCAAGAGCTACGAGTACCAGCGCCTCGCGGGGGCGGAGGTCGCGCGCTACTCCGAGATCGAGCGACTGACCTACGAGGCGGTCGGCGCGCACCCGACGTACGTACGCCCGAACGACATGCGGCCGGGCGATCTCTACGTTCGCGTGCCGATCCTCACGCCGCGCCTCAACGGCGAGCAGCTCTTCGGCGACGTGGTCGTCCTCATGCTCCGCCGTGAAGACGGGCGCCTGAAGATCGCTGGCCAGGCCGACGAGAACGGGAACTGAAGCGTCCGGTCAGCGCGCGCAGCGGGCGCCGATGGCCCAGTGCTTCGTCGACGGGTTCCAGGTCGGGCGATCCTTGCCATACGGGATCTTCAGCGGTGGCTCCTTGCCGGCCTCCTGGAAGCTGTACTGCATCACGCCGCCCTCCGCGGTGAAGTTCTCCACTGCGCCGGCGAGGTCCGCGTGGCCGAAGGGCCCGGCGCCCGTCGGGAAGCGTCCGGGGGCCGGTAGGATGGCGCCGCGATCGACGTCCGTGTCGGCCAGCGCGCGTGGCCAGGAGTAGTTGAAGTTGTACGAGGCGTGCGCGCCGATGTCCGCGTCCTTGCCCCACGGGTACGTGTGCGCGGCGTCGCCCCCGTTCACGGCGAAGAGCCACTCCGCCTTCGATGGGAGCCGTCCGCCGTCCCAGTGGCAGAACGCCGAGAAGAGCGCGCGCGTCGCGCAGTTGAGGACCTTCGAGTCCATCTCGTCCTGCGTGAAGGAGCGCGCCACATCGCCGTTCGCGGCCTGCTGATCCTTGTCGAACCAGTACGCGGGCGCGCCGAGCCCCTTCACATAGCAGCCCGGGCCGAGCTGGCTGCTGCCGTAGCTCGTCGCGCCCTGCTGGCCGGCGCCGAGCTGTGCGATGACATCGTCCAGGTTGCCCGGGACGCTCTTCGTCCACTCCGCGCTCCAGCCCGGCGGCGGATCCTTCGCCACGAAGCTCTTCACGTCGTTGTTCACCGCCGCGAGGAAGGCGCGCATGCGGCCGGCGGTGATGAGGTACTTGTCGAGCTTGTACGGCCCGCCGTTCGCCGCGGGGCGAGGCACGTCGATGACGGTGCAGCAGTCCTCGTGCTTCGCGTCCGCCTTGCCGATCTCGCCGGAGCCACAGGTGCCGCCGCCGAACTTCGGCTTGCAGCTCTTCCGGATGGCGCAGACGTTCTCGCGGCACGCCTCGCTCGCGCAGTCCGTGTCCACGAGACACGCCTTGCCCGCCTCGCACGGCTTGCCTCCGCACGCCTCGATCGGCGTTGGCGGCGGCGCTCCGCCCGCGTCGCCGCTGCTCGACGAGGCTCCGCCCGACGTCGTCGTGCCGTTGCCGCTGGAAGACGCGCTCTTCCCGCCGCTCGACGATGCGCCTGGATCGTCTGCCGGAGGCGCGGCGGCGTCGTCGCCGGAAGAGGAGCAGGCGATCGAACCCGAAAGACCGATCGCGAGGGCCGTGAGCACGAACGATGCGGCCAGGGAACGCGAGGGAACGCGCATACCCTCATTTTGCCACCGACGGGCGAATGGTCACCTGGCTTTTCCCGCGCACCGCCAGCATCACGCCGCTCGCGATGAGGACCGCCGAGATCGCCGACGTGAAGCCGAGGCGCTCGCCGCCGAGGACCGCGCCGAGGAGCACCGCCACGATCGGGTTCACGTATGCGTAACTCATCGAGATTGCCGGGCGCGCGTGGCGAAGGAGCCAGGCGTAGACGGTGAAGCCGACGAGCGAGCCGAATACCACGAGGTAGAGCCAGGCGCCGGCCGCCCTCCACGGCACGGCGGACGGCCACGGCTCACCGAGCGCAAAGGAGAGGATCAGCATCGCGGCGCCGCCCGTGATCATCTGCGGTCCGGCGACGGCGAGCGGCGAGCCGCCTTTTCCGAGGGCGCGCACGATGAGCGAGCCCACCGCGAAGCCGAACGGGGCGACCACGAGACAGAGGGCCGGCCAGCCCGCCACCGCGCTCGCGCCCATGAGGACGAAGACGCCCGTGAAGCCGAGGACCATGCCCGCGACCTCCGTGCGCGCCGGTCGCTCGCCACGAAAGGCGTTGATGGCCATCGCGATGAGCGGCGTCGTCGCCGCTGCCACCGCCGCGACGCCCGAGGGCAGGGTCTTGACCGCCACCACGATGAAGCCGTTGCCGATGAAGAAGAGGCCGAGCCCCGCCGGGATGGCGAGGAGCCAGTCGCGTCGGGAGGGGAGGCGCTCTCCGCGGAGGCGCGCGACGGCGAGCGCGACCAGCCCCGCCAGGAGGTAGCGCGTGCCCGCGAGACCCCACGCCGGCAGGGCGCTCACCGCGACGCGGGCGGCGAGATAGGTGGAGCCCCAGACCATGTAGACCACGAGAAGTGCGAGGAGAACCCGCGGGTCGAGCCGCGCGCGAGTCTCGCCCAGAGGCAAAGCTGCGTTCATGGGAGCCAGAACATGACGCGGGATCGGCCACCAGCACAGATGCAGCGAATCGCGTCTACGACCAGCACAGACGGATCTGTGGGGGTCGCCCGTCTCCGAATCTGTACTGGTCGTCTAGACATGCGACCGGTACAGTGTCAGGTAGTCGGTGACGAACGTGCTGCTCTACGAGAAGATCGCGGACGAGCTAGGCGGGCAGGTCGAGCGCGGCGTGCTCAAGGCGGGGGACCGCTTGCCGAGCGTGCGCCGGCTCAGCGAGGAGCGCGGGGTCTCTGTCGCGACGGTGCTCTCCGCGTACCAGATCCTCGAGGGTCGAGGCTTCGCGGAGGCGCGGCCGAAATCGGGGCACTTCGTGCGCGCGCGACGGAGCTCGGACGAGTGCCCCGTGCCCGCGCCGCCGCGCCGGGCGCCGGCCGCCACGCGCGTGTCGTCGCCGCCGGACGCCGATGACCTCATCCGGGCCATGTCGCGCGACAAGGGGCTCGTCCCGCTCGGCACCGCGTTCGTCGCGCCGGAGCTCCTGCCCCTGCGACGTCTCAACGCGATCCTCGCCGCGGTGGCGCGCGAAGGCGGCGGCCCCGGCGGCGCGTACGAGGACGTGCGGGGCCAGAAGCAGCTCCGGCGCCAGCTCGCCCGTCGTGGGGAGAGCATCGGCGTCCAGATCGGCGAGGACGAGCTCGTCACCACGCTCGGCGCGACAGAGGCGCTCTCCCTCGCGCTCGGAGCGGTGACGCGACCGGGGGACGTCATCGCCGTCGAGTCGCCCGCGTACTTCGGGTTGCTACGCCTCGCCGAGTACCACGGCCTCCGCGCGATCGAGATCCCGACCGATCCGCGCACGGGCCTCGACCTCGACGCTCTCGACGACGCCATCCGCACCGCGCCCGTGCGGGCCGTGCTCGCCACGCCGAGCTTCCAGAACCCGCTCGGCTCGCGCATGCCGGAGGAGAACAAGGAGCGCCTCGTGCGCATGCTCGCGCGTCGCGACATCCCGCTCGTGGAGGACGACGTCTACGGCGACCTCTCGTTCGACGGCACGCGCCCCCGGCCCGCGAAGGCCTTCGACGATCGCGGCAACGTCCTGCTCTGCGGCTCCTTCTCGAAGACCCTCGCGCCGGGCTATCGGGTGGGCTGGATCGCGGCCGGGCGCTTCCAGGAGGCGATCGAGCGCCGGAAGTTCGCGCACGTGGTCGCATCGCCGACACCCACGCAGATGGCGATCGCGGAGCTCCTCGGCGAGGGCGGCTACGACCGCCACCTCCGCCGGCTGCGACGCGCGCTCGCGCTGCAGTCGGAGCGCTATCGCGACGCGATCGCGGAGGCGTTCCCGCCCGGTACCCGCATCTCGCGTCCGCAGGGCGGCTTCGTGCTCTGGGTCGAGCTCGCACCCTCGAGCGACGGCGTCGACATCCAGCAGCGCGCCATCGAGCGCGGCATCGCGGTCGCGCCCGGCTCGATCTTCTCGGCGCGCCGACGCTTCGGCAATTGCCTCCGGATCAGCACCGGGCATCCGTGGTCGCCGCGCATCGAGCGCGCCATCGCCACCCTCGGAGCGCTCAGTTCGCCGTGACGAGTCACCGATAGGTGCCGAGGTCGATGTTGTACTTCTTCAGCCAGCGGTGGATCTGCATGCGCTCCTTGCCGAGCTCGCGTCCGACGGCGGCCACGTTGCCACGGTGCCGCTGGAGCAGCTCGCGGAGCTCGTGCTCCGTGGGCGCGCCGCGCCGCTGTCCGGGCATGCCGGGCGGCGGGATCGAGACGCCCATCGGCGGCGGCGGACCCGTCGGATGCACCATCATCGCCGGAGGCAACATCGAGGGCTGGATCTGCGGGTGCGTCGCCCCCGGGCGCTCGCCGTAGCCCTTCATGTGCTCGGTGATCGCATCGGGCAGGTGCACCGTGTCGAGCACCTGGGCGTCGGTGAGGGCGACCCCACGCTTGATGCAGCTCTCGAGCTCGCGCACGTTGAACGGCCAGTCGTAGTGGATCAGCGCGACGACGAACGAGAACGTGAACCCGAGGTTCGGGCGCCCGTACTTCGCCGCGAAGCTCCGCGCGAGGAGGAAGATGTCTTCCTTGCGATCGCGAAGCGGCGGGACACGTACGACGTGCTCGTTGAGACGAGCGAGCAGGTCGCCGCGGAACTTCCCCTCGCGCGCGTACTCGTAGAGGTCGCGGTGGGTCGCGCACACGACGCGGATGTCGACGCGCTCCGGTGCGGTGCCGCCGATCGGGAAGACCTCGCGGAGCTGCAGCACGCGCAGGAGCTTGGCCTGGGCGTCGAGCGGCATGTCGCCGATCTCGTCGAGGAAGAGCGTTCCCTGATCGGCGAGCTTGATGAGGCCGGGCTTGTCGCGATCGGCGCCGGAGAACGCGCCGCGACGGTAGCCGAAGAGCTCGCTCTCGAGCAGCGTGGGCGGGATGGCGGCGCAGTTGATGGCCTGGAACGAGCCGCGACGACCGGAGAGGCGATGGATGCCGCGTGCGATGACCTCCTTGCCGGTGCCCGTCTCGCCGAGGATGACGGCGGAGAGCTCCTTCGGCGCGATCTTCTCGATGTCGGCCGCGATGTGGTCCATGCGCGCGCCGCCGACGAGCTCGGTGAAGAGCATCGCGCGGCGCTGGCCGGAGGTGCGGCCGTCGATGCGGTAAGCGACGTAACGCTCCGCGCCGGTCTCGACGAACTTGAAGATCGCGTCGCCGGTGCGGATCTCCATGTTCGGTTCGAGCTCGACCTCGGTGATGTACTGCCCGTCGACCATCGTGCCGTTCCGGCTCTGGAGGTCGGCGAGGAACCACCGCTCGCGAACGCCGCCGCGATCGGGACGCGCGAAGATGCGCGCATGCTGGCGGCTGACCGCCTGCTCCGGGACGCAGATCAGGTTCGATGCATCGCGCCCGATCGTGAGCTCGGGTGAGGCGAACACGTACGCCGGCGACAGCTGCTCGAAGTTCGGCGCGTAGAGCAGGACGAGGCCCGAGCGCTCCTTCGGCTCGGGCACCTGGTCTTTCTGCTCGTCTCCGTACCCAGACGAGACACCGGTATGGAACCTGCTGTTCATCGAGGAGAGTTGCGCGAGATCGAGGGCGGCGGATTCGAGAGTATCACTCAGCTCGTCGGCGCGGGGGACTACTCCGCTGGTGGTTCGGGGGACAACTAGGCTGGTGTGGGGGGGATTCGACTCGTCGTCGTCTTCACTCGTAGCGATCGGCATCAACATCGAGCCGCTCGCACAAGGTCGCCAGCACTTCGTCCGTGCGGCGCTCCACGTCTGCGATGCTGCCCGTGTTTTCTATTACGTAGTCCGCTTGCGCAACCTTCTCTGCGAGCGGCATTTGGGCGAGAAGTCGTGCTTTTGCCTCGGCTTCCGTGATGCCGTCGCGGCGGATCATGCGCTGGATCTGTACGTCGTCGGGGGCCGATACCACGACGAGGGGGCGGAACGCATCCGCCACGCCGTTCTCGACGATGAGCGCGGCCTCGTATGCGACGAGGGCCTCTCCCTCGTCGCGAAGCTCCTTCGACCGCGCGAACGTGAGCATCGAGACGGCCGGGTGCACGATCGCGTTGAGGGCCTTTCGCTTCTCTGCGTCCGCGAACACGATCTGCCCGAGCTTCTTGCGGTCGAGCGAGCCGTCGCCGAGGAGGATGTCCTTCCCGAAGGCGGCGACGATCTGCGCGAGCGCATCGGTCCCGGGGAGGACCGCCTCCCGCGCGAGCTTGTCGGCGTCGATGACGGGGACGCCTCGCTCGCGCAGGCGAGCGGCCACCACGCTCTTCCCGGAGGCGATTCCGCCCGTGAGTCCGAAGAGATGCACGCCGTCATATTAACGCGACACTCGGATGGAATCCGATCCACGTCATGCGTGGAAGTGCACGTAACCACACGATCGCCAGTGTAGGTTCGTGTGGCACGACGGGTGCTTGGTGACGGGTATGCGTCTCGCGCTCGGCGGTCTGGTTGCTGCGGTCGGTCTCCTCGTTGGGTGCGCACAGGCGCCGGCGGAGGACGCCGCGGCGGGGGATCAGGCGGCGAGCACGAGCGATGCACCCAAGCTCTGCGCGGCGGTCCGCGGCAATGGCGAGTACATCGTCACGCACTTCTCCGCGCTCGCGCGGATCACGGAGCACTTCGGCGTCATCGACGGCATCGCGGGTGGCAGCTCGGGCAGCATCTCCACGTTCGTCTATGACTCGATCCTCCAGAACCCCATCGTCATGCGCGGCACGCCGGCAGAGAAGGCGGCGAACGTCGCGCTCATGCTGAAGAGCTTGCAGGGCTACGGCGAGGTCGTGGTCGCGTCGAAGGAAGGCAGCGAGGTGGGGGAGCTCGCGGGCACCATCGGTCGCCTCAAGGCGGAGATGGACAAGCGCGGGATCCAGGCGCTCGTCGCCACCGACACGTACAAGGCCGCGTCCGAGCTGAAGGCGGTGCTCTCCATCCCCGAGGTGAAGACGCTCATCAATCCGGAAGCGTTCTCGATGCTCGCGGACGTCGCGCATCTCTCCTTCAACGTGAAGGAGCTCTACACCTCGCTCGTGACGCTCGGCGCGTTCTCCGTCGACGACAACCGGCTCTTCTTCCGCCCGGGCATCCTCGACTGGGACGGGCTCGCCGATCTGTTCGGTCGCGTCGGTGACTTCTACGCGGGCCAGCGCGCGGACACGGACGCGCAGGAGAAGTGGCTCCACCAGTGCGCGGGCGCGACGCTCGGCAAGTCCTGGGAGGAGATCTCGGGCACCGCCTGCGGCGCGCAGTTCGCGGGCATCGTGAGCGACTACCGCGCGAAGGTGCGCGCTTCGGGGGCGAAGTCGATTCGCCTCACGGAGCGCATCGGCCAGCCGTCGCTGCTCCGCAAGTTCGTCGCGACGAGCGTGCTCGAAGGCGACGCGGTCACGAAGTGGGACGCCGCGAACGCGAAGTACCGCTCGGGCGAGGTGGCGACGGGCAGCGTCCCGTTCGCGCCCAGCTTCGCGGACGTGAAGTTCGGCTACTGGAGCTCGGCCGCGGACTACCGCACCGCCTCGAGCTCCCACCGCTACGACGGTGACGTCAAGACGTCGAAGATGGCGTCGCTCGGCGACGCAACGTGGAAAGAGATCCTGAGCGCGTCGCCCGCGGAGCCCGGGCTCTCGAAGTTCGTGAAGCTCGGTGACGGCCGCATGTCGGCGGGTGGGTGGAGCGACCTCGCGCCCGTCCTCGTGCTGAAGAACCTCGGCTGCGAGCGCGTGATCTACGTGACGCGCGAAGGGGACGAGTCGCAGTTCGCGATGAAGATCGCGAAGCACCTCGGCATGAGCCAGGACGATTTCGAGTCGCTCTACGAGCTCGGCGGCGAGAGCAGCTTCTCGAGGAGCCTCGCGGAGGCGGACGCGGTGTGGTGCACGAACTGGAACTCGTTCACCGACCTCCAGCAGAAGGAGCTCGCGGCGGACGCGTGGAAGGCGCCGCTCGAGACGCACGCCGGCTTCGCGGGTATTCCGACGCTCGCGCCGTACCCGAACCTGGCCGCCAGTGTGAACAAGCCGGGCTGCTCACCGGCCACGCCGGGCAGCGCCAAGTATCCGGAGTGAACCGTCGACCGACCCTTCGCTACGGGCCGGCGTCGCAAGCGTTCGACTGGCTCTCCGCCGACGGCGGCACCGGCTTGGTCGGGTTGCCGACGCGCTTGGCCTCGAAGCCGATGCCGATGGAGATGCCGTCACAGGGCTTCGCCGGGTCCTGCGTGCCGTCGCTCAGGATGTCGCTCGAGCTCGCGATCGCGGCCTTGATGATCGAGAGCGCGGTGCCCGGGCAGATGGGTGGCGTGAACCGCGACGCGAGCGCGTCCATGCTGTCGACGAGCTTCTGCGTGTCGACGACGCCGGCGATGGTGCCCTTCACGAGGGCCTGATTCGCGGGATCGTGCGTGAACGAGATCGTGCCGTGGTGCACGGTGAGGAGGACGGTGGTGCCAGCGAGCGCGAGGGCGAGGGGGAACTCGCCGGTGCCGGCGCCGTTCACGAACTCGCTCTTCACGACGTACGCGTTCGGCAGGTCGACCTGCGTGTCGTTCCGGTAGGGCCAGTCGTCGGCGGGCGTGAACGTGGGGCGGATCCCCGAGTCGGGATCGCCGCCGAAGGGCGTGGCGAAGAAGACGGTGCCGTTCAGCCCGGTGTTCGTCTGCGCCGCGTCGTCGGTGAGGCCCTTCACCTGGACGAGGAGCGTGAAGCGACCGTCGATGGCGGCCTGCGTCAGGTTCTTCGACGCCGAGCCGCTGACGTTGTTGATGAGGGTGACGATGTTGTGGCCGAAGGAGTTGTCGATGCCGTTCTCGCCGTCCTGCACGACGGCGAGCGAGCCGGTCCGCTGGCACGTCTTCGCGAGGTCGCCGTCCGTGTTCGTCGCCTGTCGATCGATGTCGTAGCCGAGCGATTTCCACGCGTCCGGGTTCACGTTCCCGCTGCGGTCGAGGTCGCCCAGCGTGAAGGAGGTGACCGCGAACGTGCGCGCGTCGGTCGAGGTCGTGGCGGCGGCGCCCGACGGCGGGTCCGGCGGCTGCCCAGGGGTTGTCGACGAGGTGCCGCCAGCATCGGCACCGGTCTTCGACACGTCGTCGTCCGAGCCTCCACAGGCGACCGCGATCCCGAGGGCGGTGAGCGAAGCGATGCCGAAGAACGCCTTCGAGCGCATCCGCTCAGCGTACGTCATGGGCACGCGAAGAAGTGACCTTCGCGTGCGGCCTCGGGCTCGGCCGTAAACAGGTTATCCACAGGCGCGCTAGCGGGTGATGGAGCTGAGACGCAACCGCGCTCGTGTGGTAACCGAATAGGCTCGCATGAGCGAGTTCGTCCATCTCCACGTGCACTCCCAGTACTCGATGCTGGACGGGGCGCTGAAGGTGAAGAACCTGACGAAGCTCGTGCCCAAGCTGGGCATGAACGCCGTGGCCCTCACCGACCACGGCAACATGTACGGCGCGATCTCCTTCTACAAGTACGCGAAGGAGGCGGGCATCAAGGCCATCCTCGGGTCGGAGCTCGAGGTCGTGACGGGCAGTCACGGGCATCACCTGCCGCTGCTCGCTGCGACCGAGGAGGGTTACAAGAACCTCGTCGCGCTCGTGTCGCGCGGCTACGTCGACCCCGATCCGAGCGGCACGCCAGGCGTCCCGTGCGTCCCGCTCTCGGCGCTCGAAGGAAAGACGAAGGGCCTCATCGGCCTCACCGGCTGCATGGGCGGCGTCCTCGCGCAGAGCGTCCTCGAGCAAGGACCCGAGGCGGGCGCGAAGTCGCTGGCCTACCTGAAGGAGGTCTTCGAGCCGGGCTCGCTCTACGTCGAGCTCCAGGACCACGGCCTGCCCGAGCAGCCCATCCTCAAGGGCATCCTCAAGGACCTCGCCAAGCGCTTCGATCTCCCGACCGTCGCGACCAACGACGTCCACTACGGCACGCGCGAGGACTCCGAGGCGAACCTCTTCCTCACGTGCATCAAGACCGGTCGCTCGTTCGAGGAGGCGAAGGACCGTCATCACGGCTCGCACGAGATGTACCTGAAGACGGCGGAGGAGATGATCTCCGTCTTCAAGGACGAGCCGGAGGCGATCAAGGCCACGCTCGAGATCGCCGAGAAGTGTCAGCTCAAGCTGAAGCTCGGCAACCCGATGCTCCCGAGCTTCGGTGTGCCCGAGGGCATGGACGAGCCGACCTACTTCCGCAAGGTCGCGGCCGACGGGCTCGAGAGTCGCTTTGCCGAGTTCGAGGCGATCGGCAAGACGGTCGACCGCGACGCGTACAAAAAGCGCCTCGCCTGGGAGATGGACGTCATCTGCCAGATGAAGTTCCCCGGGTACTTCCTCATCGTCTGGGACTTCATTCGCTACGGAAAAGAGAACGGCGTGCCGGTCGGCCCGGGCCGCGGCTCCGGCGCCGGATCCATCGTCGCGTACGCGATGCGCATCACGGATCTCGATCCGATCCCGTTCAACCTCCTCTTCGAGCGCTTCCTCAATCCGGAGCGCGTCTCGATGCCCGACTTCGACGTCGACTTCTGCATGGACAAGCGCGACCGCGTCATCCAGTACGTGCAGAAGAAGTACGGCGAGGTCAGCGTCGGTCAGATCGCGACCTTCGCGGAGCTCAAGGCGAAGAGCGTCATCAAGGACGTCGCGCGCGCGCTGCAGCTGCCGCCGCTCGAGGCGAACCAGCTCGCGGCGCTCATCCCGAACAAGACGCCCGCCGAGACGTACACGATCACGGAGAGCCTCACGATCGAGCCGAAGCTGAAGGCCCGGTACGACACCGAGCCCAAGATCAAGCAGCTGCTCGATCAGGCGATCAAGCTCGAAGGCCTCACGCGCCACGCCGGCAAGCACGCGGCCGGCATCGTCATCAGCGAAGGCCCGCTCTGGGATCACGTCCCGGTCTTCAAGGACGGCAAGACCGAGGGGTACATCACCCAGTACTACAAGGACGACGTCGAGCAGGCAGGCCTCGTCAAGTTCGACTTCCTCGGTCTCAAGACGCTCACCGTCATCGACATCGCTCAGGCGCGCATCCACTCGCGTCCCGACCAGGCCGGCAAGGAGGGCAAGGAGAAGTTCGATATCAACAAGATCTCGCTCGAGGACCGGGCGAGCTACCAGCTCATGTCGAGCGGCGAGACGAAGGGCGTATTCCAGCTCGAGTCGAGCGGCATGCAGCAGCTCTTCAAGGACCTCCAGCCCGACGCGTTCGAGGACATCGTCGCGGCGGTCGCGCTCTATCGCCCGGGCCCGCTCGGCACCGGCATGGTGAAGGACTTCGTCGACTGCAAGCACGGTCGCAAGCCCATCGCGAAGATGCACGACAAGGTCGACCACCTCCTGGTCCCGACGTACGGCGTCATCGTCTACCAGGAGCAGGTCATGCAGATCGCGCAGGCGCTCGCGGGCTACTCGCTCGGCGGCGCCGACCTCCTCCGCCGCGCGATGGGCAAGAAGAAGCCCGAGGAGATGGCCAAGCAGAAGGGCATCTTCGTCGAGGGCTCGATCAAGAACGGCGTCACGGAAGAAGACGCCGACCGCATCTTCGGATTGCTCGAGTTCTTCGCGGGCTACGGCTTCAACAAGTCCCACTCGGCGGCGTACGCGCTCATCACGTATCAGACCGCCTTCCTGAAGGCGCACTACCCCGCGGAGCTGCTCTGCGGGATCATGACCTCCGACAAGGAGAAGGTCGACAAGGTCGTCCGCACGATCGCCGACGCGCGCGCGATGGGCGTCACGGTGCTGCCGCCGGACGTGAACGAGAGCGATATCGACTTCAAGGTCGTCTACACGCACCCCAACGGCGACAAGCGCATCTCCACGAAGGCGCGGAACGCGGTCGCGAAGGACAAGTGCGGGCCGCAGATCCGCTTCGGCCTCGGCGCCGTGCGCGGGCTCGGCGGCGCCGCGCTCGAGGCGCTCCTCGAGGCGCGGCAGGAGGGTGGGCCGTTCGTCGACCTCTTCGATTTCGCCTCGCGCGTCGACGCGAAGCGCATCAACAAGGGCGTGTTCGAGGCGCTCGTGCAGTGCGGGGCGTTCGACTCGACGCTCGCCGCGCGTGGGATCACGCGCGCGGACGCGTTCGCGTCGATCGAGATCGCCCTCGAGCGCTCGCGCGCCGCGAGCCGCGATCGCGAGCGCGGGCAGACGAACCTCTTCGGGCTCTTCGACGCCGCGCCGAAGACGGCGAGCGGCGGCGCGCCGTCCGCGGGCGGGTACGTGCGGTCGGAGCCGTGGGATCGGCGCGAGATGCTCGCGCGCGAGCAGAAGGCGCTCGGCTTCTACGTCTCCGGCCATCCGCTCGATCGCTACGTGCGCGGCACGGGCGGCCTCGGAAAGCTCGATGCGGTGCCGATCAACACGCTCGCCACGATGAAGGACTGGTCCGTCATCAAGATCGTCGGTGCGATCGAGGGCTATCGCGAGCGCATCTTCAAGGACGGGGGAGGGAAGGTCGCGTTCTTCGACCTCGAAGACCTCACCGGTCGCGTGACGTGCAAGGTCCGCGGAAACCAGATCGACGCGCTCGCGCCCGTCCTCACGAGCGGCGAGCCCGTGCTCCTCTCCGGCAAGGTCAGCTTCCCCCGGCGTGAGGAAGGAGAGGAGGAGCCCGCCGAAGAGGTGGCGCGCGAGCCGACCATCTTCGTGAACGAGGCGACGCTCCTATCCGAATCGGTCAAGAAGGACACCAAATCCGTCAACATCCGGCTACCCGTCGAAAAGACGTCAACCGCCCAGCTGGATCAGATGGCCCAGGTGCTTGGCAAGTCCGAAGGTGGTGTCCCCGTCACTTTGGTGCTCGCGATGAAGGACGGCGCGGAGGCCTTGCTGCAGCTTGGCAAGGGCTTTCGTGTGGAAGTCAGCGACGAAGTCCTATCGGGGCTCGAGAAAATTTTCGGAGAGCAGGTCGCGGAGCTTCGTTAGCCCACGAAAAGTCACCGGGCACCAGCGCCCGCATGTACGCATCGCGCTCCATCTATCGCACTCCGATTTGACGAGCAGAGATCCGCAAACCCTCGTTATGCTGAACGAGTGCGGCACCAACACGCGAGGTCAGCTCCTTGAGCTCGCTTCCGCGCGCGCCCGGCTCGTCCGAGGCGAAAGCGGACGGGAAGGCTCCGGAAGAGTCCGGAAGCCGCGCCGCCGTCGATCCGGTGAACGAGCAAAAGACGGCTGGGGTTGGTGAGAGCAAGCCTCGCCCATCGCCCGGGCGCTACTCGTTGAGCGACAGCGACGAGGAGACGGCCACGACCCGCGTCGACTCGACCATGCGCATGCCGGCCGTGCGACCGGACACGGCGGCGGGGCCGCGCTCGTCGCGCAGCAATCTGCAGGCAGTGGCGGCGCCCCCGCCGACGCCGCAGCCCTCACCCAAGCCCGCGTTTCCTGCGCCGCCGCTGCCGACCGCGCGAGCCGAGGTCGCGCGTCCGCTGCTCACCAAGCCGGCGACCGGGGCGTCGACGACGAGCCCGAACCTCGGCGCGCGTCCCGCCGCGCCGAAGCCGCTCCCGCCGCGCTTCCCGACCCAGCGCGCGATGGTCGCGCCGCCCGCTGCGGGCGCCGCGCCGATCGCCCTCGAGGATCGAGTCGAGGTCGAGAGCGTCGAGCGCATCCCGGACTCGATCGTCCCGCAGATCGACGAGACCGGGTTGGGCACGATGCCCGCGCCGCCGGCGAAGCCGCTGCCGAAGCCGTCGCGCGCCTCGCAAGAGCTTGCCGCGATCGCGATCGGCGCGCACATCTCTACGGCGCCGCCGTCGCCGCGTCCGCCGCCTCCGACCGGGGAGAACAGCGTCCTCGACTTCTTCGACGACGGATCGATCGCGTCTGCGTTCGATGCGCTCGTCTCCGACGAAGGCTCGGGCCCGGAGGTCGGTCGCCTCGAGCTCGATCTTGGACCCGTGCGCGAGCTGTTCTCCGAGCTCGCCGCGAACCACATGCGCCACGTGCGCGACTTCATGATCGACGTGAAGTGGGGTGAGGTCACGCGCGACTGGATCAACATCTGCGTGCCGCCCGTGCGCACGCTGCGTCGCGCGGCGGATCGTCTCGAGCTGATGGAGCTCGAGGAGTCGCTCGGCCGGCTCGGCGCCGAGCTCGACAAGGCCAACTCCGCCGGCGGCCAGATGCTCGACGGCACGGAGAAGCAGCGCCTGCTCGAGGCGTACTCGTCGCTCGTCGACATCATGCCTCAGGCCTTCGCGCTCGATCGCGACAAGACCCAGCGCGAGGCGGTCATCGTTCAGGCGCTCCTGCTGCAGATCCCCGAGGTCCGCAAGGTCACGATCGACAAGCTCCACGCCGCGGGCCTCATGAGCTTGACGATCCTCTTCGAGGCGAACGCGAACGACATCTCGCACGTCGCGGGCATCCAGCACGAGGTCGCGACGCGCATCGTCGAGCGCGTCGACGCCTACCGCAACGAGCTCAAGGCGTCGTCTCCCACCGACGCACGCGCGGCGGAGCGCGAGCGCCTCGCTCAGCTCGCCACGGAGCTGAAGAACCACCACGAGGGCTACGAGAAGGCCGCGAACGGGTGGGGCGCAGATAGCAAGAAACAAAAGCGCGAGCACTTCCTCGGCCGCGAGGAAGCGTGGCTCGAGATCAGCGTCCTCCTCGCGCGCTTCGGCGAGGTCGATCGCCTCCAGGGCATCGAGAAGGTGCCCTTCGCGCAGCGCATTGCTCAGCTCAGCGACTATCTGGAAGAAGCGGCCGACAAGTATCGAAGCCCCGAGGGCGGCTGAGCCGGAGGCTCTCGAGCCCGACCGCACGGATCGAACCCGAAGAACGGATCGCTACACGACTGCGACTTCGTTGTTGAAACTCGAAACCCAAAACCCATAACCTCGTCATCACATGGCCGAGCTCACAGCCGATGCCGTAGTCAGCAAAGTCAAACGCGGCGAGAAGATCGACCGCGCTGACCTGTCGGGCATCAACCTCGCGAACGCGACGCTCGAAGGCGCGAGCTTCCGTCGTTGCGATATGGTCGGCGCCAACCTCGAAGGCGCGAAGCTTCGCAACGCGAACCTGAAGAGCGCGAACCTCTGCGAGGCGTTCCTCTCGGGCGCCGATCTTCGGGACGCGAACCTCGACAACGCCGACCTCGAAGGCGCGAACCTCCAGCGCTCGCAGCTCGCGGGCGCCAACCTTTCACGCGCGAACCTCGAGGGCGCGAACCTCCAGGGCGCGAACCTCTCCGGCGCGCGCCTCACGCACGCGCAGCTCGATCTCGCGAACCTCGGCGGTGCCGACGTCGCGGGCGCCGTGCTCACGCACGCGGATCTCGGCGAGTGCTACCTCGGCGCCGTCAAGATGATGAAGGCGGAGCTGACGAACGCCAACCTCAACGACTCGAACCTCGAGGACGGTGACTTCACCGGCGCGACGCTCGCCGACGCGCAGATGCGCGGGATCAAGGCGCGTGGCGTGAAGCTCGTCGGCGCGATCCTCTCCAAGGCCGATCTCAACAAGGCGAACCTCGCCAACGCCGACCTCACGAACGCCGACCTCCGCAGCGCGACGCTCACGGATGCGAAGCTCGAAGGCGCGAACCTCACCGGCGCGAAGGTCCATGGCCTCACCTCGAAGGGCGCGCAGCTCGACAAGATCAAGGCGGACTGGGTCGACAACTCGCCGAACGCCGACGGCTCCGAGCGCATCACCGGGGCCGACATCCAGAAGGTGCTCGCGGGCGAGGTGCTCCAGAAGGCGGCGGCACAGGCGGTCCAGGTCGCGCGCTCCGCGAACCACCGCTTCTTCGGTCGCGGCGACGTCCTCCGCAACGCCTCGCTCCAGTTCGACGAGGGGGCGACGGTCGAGATCGAGAGCCTCTTCGAGGCGTGCACCATCGCGCTGGGTCGTGGCACCGAGCTCCTCATCGGCAACGATGGCGTGCTCGATGGCTGCCAGATCAAGGGCGCGGGCAACATCACCATCAAGGGGAAGTTCTTCGAGGCCACGGGAAAGAAGATGAGCGGGCCCGCCATTGTCGGCGCGCACTCGCTCGTCGTCGCGGCGACCGGAGCGATGGTCGGCGCCGTGCAGCAGCCGGCCGAGCTCACGCGCTTCGCGTTCGAGCCCGGCTGCAAGCTTCGGATGAAGATCACGAAGTCGAATACGCCCGCCGATGCACCAGCAGGGGCCTCACGTAAGGGTGGGGACGAGGTAGGCGGCAATGGTCAAGGCGGCGGTAAGGGCAAAAAGTGAGTAGGCCGCGTAGCGGACGACTCTCGGGGCGAGCAGCTCCGTACACGAGGAGACACGCGAGATGAGCAACCTGGGTGGTTCGGGTTCGGCGACCGAGAAACGTACGCTCGTCGAGGAAGGGACGACGTTCAAGGGATCCATGACCTCGACGTGTCCGGTCCTCGTGAAGGGCGGAATCGAGGGGGACATGCAGGCGCCGTCCCTGACGGTCGCTGGTAGCGGCACCGTGTCCGGCAAGGTGAAGGCCGGGGAGCTGAAGAGCGAGGGCTCGCTGGCGGGCGAGTTCGACGTCGAAAAGATCCAGCTCTCGGGGTCCGTCAAGGACAACACGATCATCCGGGCCAAGTCGCTCGAGGTGAAGCTCTCCTCGGCCGGCGGCAAGATGCAGGTCGTCTTCGGCGAGACCGAATTAGAGATTGGGGATCAGCCGACCCGCGAAAAAGCGGCTGACAAGAGCGAGAACGGGAAGAGCGTCCCTCCTCCCGAGGGCTGACCAAGACCCGGGACAGAGACGCGGCAGCCCTGGTAGCTTAGAGGAGGAATGTCCTCCGATCGCGACGACCTGCTGCGCATCGACGGGACCGGGACGGTTCATCCGCTCGGTCGCGTCGCGAGCCAGCAATTGCGTCCGCGCGCCGGCGAGTGGCGACTCATCGCCTCGCCGAAGGATCTGATCATTGCGCGGAGCATGATCGGCGGCGACGCCGTCTTGAAGCTCGCGGGCGAGATCAAGACCCCGGGCGCGCTGAGCGACATCGTCGCCCTCGCGGCGCAGTCGCAGTGGGTCGGCGAGCTCATCGTCCTCGCAGAGGGGGGCACGCGGTCGTTCTACTTCGATCACGGCTCCGTCATTCACGCCTCGACCTCCGTGGCCGAGGAACGGCTCGGCGAGACGCTGTACCGCTTCGGTGTGCTCACCCGCGAGCAGCTCGAGCAGGTGGTCGTGAAGAGCGCGGAGACGAACAAGCGTCTCGGCGAGACCGCCATCGACCTCGGCATCGTCCCGGCCGACACGCTCTACGCGATGATGGCGCGCCAGGTGGAGGAGATCTTCTACTCCGCGGTGCAGGTGAGCGAGGGCGCGTTCTACTTCTTCGACCGCTACGAAGAGAAGAACATCATCCGTCGCCACAACCTCAACGCGGGCGGCCTCCTGATGGAAGCGGCGCGGCGCATGGACGAGATGCGATTCTTCCGCGAGAAGATCCCCAACGACAGCTTCATCCCGGTGCCGGTGCCTGGCCGGAAGCCGCCGGAGGATCTCGTGGACGTCTTCGCCAAGATGGACGGCGTCCGCAGCATCGCCGACATCGGACGCGCCATCGGTCAGCTCGAGTTCGAGATCACGCGCGCGTCGTTCCAGCTCGTGTCGAGCGGCTGCGCCTACGTGATCGCACCGCGTCCACGCGGGCCGGAGGCGATCGTCGAGGCGTTCAACCCCGCCATCGCTGCCATCCACGAGAAGTGCGACGAGGCGGGCAAGGGGACCGAGCTCCGCGAAGGGCTGTCCCGCTTCGCCACGGGCGGCGGCATCTACGACCCGCTCTTCATGGGCGCGGGCCCCGCCATGGTCGACGGCACGCTGAAGCCATCACGCATCGCGAGCAACATCGCGATGCTCGCCGGCGAGGATCCCGACGCGTGGCTCGTCGGGCTCATGAACGACTACGTTGGCTTCGCGCTCTTCCAGGCCGAGTCGCTCCTCCCCCGCGACACGCAGACGGCCCTCACGGCACAGGTGATGGAGCTGCTGAAGCCGCTCCGTCCGCTGCTCGAGCCGGCGCCGTTCTCTCGCGGCGCTGCGTGATGCCCGCTCCGCCCATCGCGGACAGCAGCTACGGCATCGAGTACACCCAGGGGCCATTTCTCGGCTCGAATCGCGCGGTCGGGCTCGGCGGCGCGGGCACCGCGATCAGCGAGGGCGCGGAGGGGATCGCCTCCAATCCCGCGGCCACGGCGGTGCGGTCGTTCACGAGCACGTCGTGGTTCGACTGGTCCGTCACCGCCGGGCTCTCGTTCCCGGGCGCCTACGGCAAGACGGACTTCGAGAACCGCGGGGCGCTCGGACGGACGGATGGCTCGCAGACGTACAGCGACTTCCTCCATGTCGGGCTCGGCTTCTCGCTGACCTTCGGCGACTTCGGCATCGGCGCGACCTACGACGTGAACAGCACCGAGGTCTTCTCGCCGACCGCATCGGAGAGAGGCCTCGACCTCGACCTCACCACGGTACGAGTTCCGATCTCGTACGCGATCCACGACGGACAGATCGTGTTTGGCGGCGGTCTGCGCCTGGTCGATTTCGCGCTCGCGGAGACGACGGAGACGGACATCATCGGCGACGTCCTCTACGCCACGGCCGCCGGCTTCGAAGGCGGCGTGGTCGTGAAGCCGCACGAGTCGCGGTGGCGGACCTCGTTCACGTTTCGCTCCGCGGCCTCCGCGAGCATGAAGGGCCCGGGCGTGCCCGACTTCGTCCCGCCGTCCCGCTTCGTCGCGCCGGTGGAGCTCGAGGCGGGCATCGCGTACCAGCTCGGTCCTCGACCCCTGAATCCGCGCTTCATCGACGCCGGGGCGGCCAAGCAGCCGTCCCTGGCCGAGGAGCGCCGGCTCGAGCGCCGCGCGAAGGTGCTGCTCGTCGCGAGCCTCATCGCCTTTGGGCCCACCTCGAACAACGTGGCCATCTCCGGCTTCCTCGATCAGACGAAGCAGGTCGTCGGAGAGAGCATGACATTCTCTCCGCGTGCGGGCGTGGAGATCGAGCCGGTCCCGCGCCGGCTCATGGTGCAGCTGGGCTCGTACGCCGAGCCTTCGCGCTACAGGGACGTCGGGGCGCGCTATCACGCGACCCTCGGCGGCCGTCTCCGGCTCTTCGAGTGGTCCATCTTCGGTCTCCGCCCCCATACGTCGTTCACGCTGACGTCGTCCGCGGACATCTCGACGCGCGACTACTTCGACTGGGGTCTCAGCTTCGGCTTCTGGGAGTGAACCAGCCCGTATCAGGTGTCTCGGCGATACACCCGGCTGTATCCGGGCGGTCACCATCGTGTTCATCGGAGAATATCGGAAGATCCGCGATCGGGCGGGTGGCACGCGGGTCGCTAGAGGGTGGTCACGCGCGCGAAGGAGCGCGGGCCCCGGCGAGATGAGCTCGACCGACGGTCCGCCCGACGGGCCGCGCGACCCATCAGGAGCCCCAACTCTCATCATGCGTTCGTCGTCTCTCTTCGCCGTTGCCGCTGCCGTTCTCGCCACTGCCGGTGTCCTCTCCTACTCGTCCGACGCCTCGGCCGCCGCGATGACGGTGACGGGCGCCAAGACCTACGGCCAGACCTTCTCCAAGAGCTCGTACAGCGGCGACTTCGGCGCGAGCTTCGAGGCCGGCGGCAAGGTCTACGCGAACGACTACGACGCGCTCTGCCGCTCGACCGACCCCGCGCTCTGCGGCAGCACCGCCACCGGCGCGGGTCTGTTCTGCACGATGTTCAACCGTCCGCTCCACGAGGTCTACTGCGCGCGCAACATCGGTACGAAGATGGGCTTCGGCGCCTTCGGCGGCGCGGAGGCGGAGGTTCGCCTCTTCGACAAGGACCTCGAGATCTTCGACTTCGACGCCGACGCGCGCATCGAGCCGAACGCGATCTCGACCGGCTACGGCATCTCCGTTGCAGGCCTCAAGCTGAGCGGCGGTCGCTACGGCGCTTCGTACTCGAGGACGGTCACGCTCGCGGAGCGCACGCTCGTCCAGGCGAGCTCCACGTTCATGCTCGGCCCCATCCCGATCACGGTGAAGGCGCAGGCGGTCGGCTCGCTCGGCATGGACCTGAACCTCTCGGCGGGCACCGCCACCGCGTCCGCGTCGGTGGAGCCGTTCGCCGAGGTCGACGGCGTGTTCTCGGCGGGCGTCGGCATCTCGACGGTCAGCGTCGGCATCGAGGGTGAGCTGATGCTCGCTCGCGTGGGCATCCCGGCCACCGCGACCCTGACCTGGAACGGCGGCAAGAGCTTCTCGTACGACGCGTCGCTCGACCTTGCCATCTCGACGCTCGACGGCAGCGTGAATCTCTACGCCGAGGGCTTCGGCAAGCGTGCGGACTGGGAGATCACGTCGTGGGACGGCCTCTCGTGGACGTACAATCTCGGCCACAAGAACGGCTCCTTCTCGCTCTGATTCGACGCTTCCCCCCACCACCCCGTCATCGTCGCTCGCCATGGCCAAGAAGCCCCTCATCCTCGCGCTGATCCTCGCCGGCGCCGGCGTCACCGCTGCCGTCGTCACCTCGTCCTCGTCTTCGCCGTCCTCCGGCTCGCCCAGGGGCGAGGGGAACGGCGAGCCGAAGGTGGCGGAGGGCAAGAGCTCGCCGCGAGCGGCGGCGGGGCGCGAGGCCCGTCCCGTCCGCGATCTCGCGCGAGGGCGCTCGTTCGCCTACGACGTGACCGCATCGCGACGGCTCGGGGCTCCGGATCAGCCGGCGGCCGCGTCTCTCACCGAGATCAAGGGCTCGCTGTCGTTCACGGTGGTGGGAAGCTCGGAGGACGGCTCGGGCGCGACGGTTCGCGTCGCGCTCGCGTCGCCGTCCCGCAAGGACACTCCCGCGCGCGACGGTGGGGACGGCGCGGGCGCGCTCTCGACGCCGTTCTTCCTCGTGCTCCGCCCCGACGGCGTCATCACCACCTGGCACTTCCCGCGGAAGATGCCCGGGGACAGCCGCCGGCAGCTCCGCTCGATCGTCTCCGCCATGCAGATCATCGTCGATCCGAGCCCCGCCTCCTCGTCGTGGGAGCGCACCGAGACGGACGAGGCGGGGCAGCTCACCGCCTTCTACGAGGTCGCGGGGCCGTCCTTCGCGAGCGACGGCCTCACGAAGACGAAGCTTCGGTATGACCATCTGCGCGGGCCGCAGGGGCTCATCCCGGTCTCCGCCGTCGGCAAGTACGATGTGACCGGCAAGAGCCGCGTCCTCGTGGATGCCACGTGTGGCTGGCCGTCGTCGATCGACGAGAACACGGTCACGACCGTCAGCCTCCAGGGCGGCAAGCTCGCGATGGCGTCGATGACGCGAGCACGGCTCGTGTCTTCCGGCGAGGCGCGCGAGCACATCGGCAGCTTCGAGGCGGCCCAAGCCTCGTTCGATCCGGATCCGGACGCCCTCGCGGAGGACGCGGCGCTCGCGCAGCGAAACGCCGACGAGGGCCTCGTCAACGGCGCGACGGTCGCGTCGCTCGTCACCGACTACGAGTCCGCGAAGGACCACAAGGGGCGAAACCGCTCCGTCGCGCGCCTCGGCGCGCTCCTCCGCACGCATCCGGAGAGCATCGCCGAGTCCAGGAAGGCCTGCTCGATCCCTCGACGAAGGAGGCGACCGCGCGCTCGCGCACGTCCGCGCTCGGCGCGGCCGGCGGCGCGGGAGGCACAGAAGGCGCTCGTGGAGGCGGTCGCGAGCCGTCAGCCCTCGTCGGTGAAGCAGGACGCCGTGATCTCGCTCGTTCTCACGGAGAGCCCATCGCCCGAGGCGAAGGCGTCGCTGAAGACGCAGAGCGGCCAGCCGGGAGAGCTCGGCACGTCCGCGACCCTCGCGCTCGGCAACATGGCGCACCAGCTCGGCAAGGAAGGGCAGAGCGCCTCCGACATCGTCGACGATCTCCTCGCGCGCCTCGGCGCGGCGAGCACCTCCGATCAGAAGGTCGCGCTCCTCGATGCGCTCGGCAACGCGGGGGACGATCGGGTGCTGCCGGCCTTGAAGGCGAGCCTCGGCGATCCCGACGCGAGCGTGCGGGCCGCGGCCACGAGCGCGCTCCGCTTCCTGAAGACCGCCGAGGCGGACGGCTTGCTCGTCGCCGCGGCGTCGAGCCCGGAGCTCACCACGCGCCGCGCGGCCGTGTTCGCCATGGCCCAGCGTGACGTGATGGCGGTCTTCGCGGGCCTCGAGCACCTCGTCAAGGAAGACGAGAACGTCGAGCTGCGACGCAGCGCGATCCGCATCCTCTCGCGCGGCACCGAGTCGTCGAGCGAGGTGACGGAGCTCCTCTCGTGGGTGTCGCAGCACGATGCGGACCCCGAGGTGAAGAAGGCGGCCGAGGCCGCGCTCGCCCCGCGCGGCGCGAAGCGCTGAGCTCAGTCGAGCGTGGCGGTCGCGCCCGCGTCGACGGTGCCGTCGGGGCAGAGCACGAACGCGCGGAGCCTCGTGCCCGGCGTCAGGACCTTGGCCTGAGCGATGTAGAGCACGAGGCTGTGCGGGCCGTCGGGGAGCGCGGGAATCGCGCCGTCCGGCGTGTTGACGAGCACGCCACGCTCCGCGACGCCGAGCCCAGCGGTGTTGGCGCCCCAGCGGATCGCGACCTCCTTCGGCACCTCCTGATCGCCGATGAGCGTGTCCGCCTGGTACCGGCCGCTCGAGCGTCCCGTCCCGTCGACGGCGACGAGAAGGATCGCCTTGATGGGCCCGTCGGTCGAGAGCGCGAACGCGAGATCGTTCACCCCGTCCGGCTTCAGCGCGCCGTCCTTGTCACCGACCTTGTCGACCTGGCCCGAGTCGGGCGCCTTCTCGAGCGTGATCGCCTTGAACGGTGCGGGGGCGGACGCGGCAGGGGTGACCGGCTCGGGGGCTCAAGACCGGCAAGGATGCGCATACGAGGCGCATCATACTCAACCCGCGCGTTCGTGCTTCACGATGCCTCCGCGTCCGAAGCCGAGCTTCCTCAGGCGCCTCCTCGAGGCCGCACGCACCGGCGCCTCGCTCGCCTCGACCTCCTCGAGGCAAGGACCATCGCCGAGCGCGTCGAACGCATCGGCCGTCTTCTTCCGCTTGAAGTAGCGGCGGAGCGCGAGACCGCTGAACGCGGCGAGGAGGACGAGCGCGCGGCCCGGTATCCCGATGTCGCCGCCTTCCTGGCGCCCACGGCTCATCTGGCACGCGGCCGCGGCGGGGCCGGCGCTCGACTTCTTCTTCGATGACGACGGGGTGTCGTCCTCGTCGCGGTCGGGCTCGTCGCCGTCCTCGTCGCCGTCGTTCGTCGAGGTGCGCGGCGTGTGGCTCGAGCCCGTCTTCGACGAGGTCGACGAGCCGGTGTCGTCCGCGCTCTCGTCGCCGCCGTGGTCGTCCGGGGTCGAGGGCTTCGGCTCCGCCTTCGGTACGGCGGGGACCACGCCTCCCGTGTTCTGCTCGATCCAGTCGCGGAACATCGCGACCGACGTGTACACGCCGGCGAAGTTCGCCTCGCCGCAGCCCTCGCCGAAGCTCACGATGCCGACCTGGACGTTGACGCCGTCGACCTTCTCGAAGAGCGGGCCGCCGCTGTCGCCCTGGCAGGAGTCCTTGCCGCCGCCCGGGAGGCCGGCGCAGACCTGGCGCGAGTCGATGATGCCTTCGTACTGTTGGTTGCACGTGCTCGTGCTGACGATCGGCACCGTGACCTGACGGAGCGTGTTGCTCATGCCGCCGCCTTCTGCGGTCGCGCCCCACCCGACGACGGTGACGTCGGTGCCGGCCGCAGCGAGCTTCGGCCATGCCGCTTTCGTCACGAGGCGAACCGGCTCGTGTTTCGACTTCGCGCCGAGATGGAGCAGCGCGATGTCGTTGGCGTGCGTCTCGTTGTCGTAGGCCTCGTGACGGATCACGTCGACGACGTCGATCGTCTCGCCGGTTCCGTCGTTCGTGGCCTGACGACCGAGGACGACGCGCTGAAAGCCGCCCATCTCCAGGTCGTCGAACACGCAGTGGGCGGCGGTCACGGCCCACTCGGAGGCGATGAGGGTCGCGCCGCACCACGCGCCCTGAGCATCGTTCTCCGTCTGGATGATGCCCTCGTAGCTCTCGACCGTCGCGAGCTTGCCGCCGACGATGAGCGATGCAGACGCGCCCTCGGTCTCCGGGGTCGATGGCGCTCGTGAGCAGCCCACCGCGAGGAGGGTCGAGGCGAGGGCGAGGGCGACGCGACGCATCTCGCGGCTCTTCGGATCAAGGACCGCACCAGGCGCCAGGCGCGAGATCTCGCGCGGATGCGGTTTGGATCATGGTCGGCCGAGCGTCAGCCTGCGCACGCGTCCACGTCCGCGGACATGTAGGGATCACGTCCCCGGCCGCGAATTGCCGTGCAATTCTCGCGGTCAGGCCCGCCGGCGCTTGCGGGTGAGGGCCAGGCCGAGGACCGCCACGCCGAGCACGGCGCCGTAGCCTGCGTGGCCGTGGTCGTGCCCCATCGCGCAGGCGGCGACGCGTCGGGCCGGCGCGCTCTCCTCGCCCGGAGCGGTGGCGGTCTTCTTCTTTTTCTTCGTGGGGCGCTCGTCTGCTTCGTCGTCCTCGCTCACGTCGTCGTCGTTGCTCGTCGAGCTCGGCGGCGAGCCGACCGGGGTCGGCGTGGCCGAGCCGGTCTCCTCGCTGCTCTCGTCGGAGGCGTTGTCCGGCGTGGTCGTCGTCCCCGGCGCGCCCGCGTCGGTCGCGGGTACGCCCGCGTCGGCCGTCGCCGGGCTGCCCGCGTCCGGCGTCGCCGTGGCGCCCGTCGCCGTCGCAGGGACCGCGCCCTGCGTGTTCGTCTGGATCCAGTCGCGGAACGACGCGACCGCGGTGTAGACGCCCGCGAAGTTTGCACGCGCGCATCCGTTGCCGAAGCTCACGACGCCGACCTGCACGTTGACGCCGTCGACCTTCTCGAAGAGCGGGCCGCCGCTGTCGCCCTGGCAGGAGTCCTTGCCGCCGCCCGGGAGGCCCGCGCAGACCTGACGCTCGTCGATGATGCCCCGGTACTGCTGATTGCACGTGCTCTGGCTCACGATCGGGACCGTCACCTGGAGCAGCGTGTTCGACTGCTGGCCGCCTTCGCTCGTCGCGCCCCAACCGATCACGGTCACGCTGGTGCCCGGCGCGGAGAGCTTCGGCCACTCCGCCTTCGTCGCGAGGCGCACCGGCTTGTGCGTCGAGGGCTTCGCGAGGCGAAGCAACGCGATGTCGTTCGTGTTCTGCGTGTCGCTGTAAGCCTCGTGACGAATGACCTGCGCGACATTGATCGTCTCGCCGTCCGTGCCGTTCGCGAGCTGGCGGCCGAGCACCACACGCTGGAAGCCGCTGCCCGGAAGCTCCGCCACCACACAGTGCGCTGCGGTCACGGCCCACTGCGCTGCGATGAGCGTCGCGCCGCACCAGGGGCCGGTCTCGTCGTTCTCCGTCTGGATCATGCCCTCGAACGCCTTCACGTCCGCGGTGGTGCCGCCGACGATCAGCGAGTCGGTCGAGCCCTTCGTCTCGGGCGCGGGCGCAGGCGTGCTGCAGCCGACAGCGACGAAGAGGGAGGCGAGGGCAAGCGGAGCTCGGCGCATCGAGCTCCCTTCACTTCAAGGACGGTGCCGCTCACGCGGGGCCCGAGTTCCCCGCAAAATCCGGCACCCTTGCGCAATGGCGCACGATTGCTGAGTAAAGTACGCGGTGCGTTCAAGGTCCGGTGCGCGTGTAGGCGCGTGCGTCTCGATCCTAGAATTTTCCGTGTTTGCCCTGTCCGGACTTGAATGCGGTCGCGCCCGAGAGCGCCTCACCGCTCGCGAGTGACTCCACTCCGAGCCGAAATTCATGGGCGATCGCGGCGTCGAGCGGCATCGCCATCGACTCGTAGGCGCTCCGGCGGTCGTTCCGCATCGTCTGCTGCGGGAACTTTCCGATCTGGGCGGCGAGCTCCTCGGCCGCCACGCGCGCGGTGCCCTTCGCGACCACGCGGTTCGCGAGCCCCATCGCGAGGGCCTCCTGCGCGTCGACGGGACGACCCGTCATGATCAGATCGAGCGCGCGTGACAGACCGATGAGCCTCGGCAAGCGGACCGTGCCGCCATCGATGAGGGGCACGCCAAAACGCCTGCAGAATACACCAAAAATCGCGGTCTCGTCGGCCACCCGCAGATCGCACAGGCACGCGAGCTCGAGACCGCCCGCCACCGCGTGGCCTTCGACGGCGGCGATGATCGGCTTCGTGAGGAGCATGCGCGTCGGCCCGAGCGGTCCGTCGCCATCCGGCGAGACTCGGTTCGCGTGCTCGAGGCCCTTGCTGACGCCGGCCAGGTCGGCTCCCGCGCAGAACGTGCCGCCCTCTCCGTAGAGGACGGCGACGCGTGCGCCAGGATCGGCGTCGAAGGCGCGGAACGCTTCGGAGAGCGCGTCCGCGGTGGCGCGATCGACGGCGTTCTTCACCGCCGGTCGCGCGAGGACGATCGTCGTGACCGTCCCGTTCTTCTCCACCCGCACCATCGGGCTCAGAGCTCGACGTGCGCAGGGACGCGCGGCCGACGACCCGTTCTACGCGGGTCCTCGGAGCGCGGGGTGCATGGGGCAAAGCCCCATCGAGAGCTCACTTCTTCGGAGCGGGCTTGTCGGCGGGCTTCTTCGGGTCGGCCGGCTTGTCGGCCGGCTTGTCGCCCGCCTTCTTGTCGGCCGGCTTCGCGCCCTTCGGGGCGGCCGGGGGCTTGTCGCCCCAGACGCTCCAGCCGACGACGAGGAGCGTCGCCTTCTTGGCGGAGCCGACGCCCTCGGCCTTGCCGAGCGCCGTCTTCTTGCCCTTCGCGTCCGTCTGCGAGACGCCGTCGTCGCCGACGGAGAACTTCGAGCCGTCCATGCCGGTGAGGTCGTCGCCCTCGAACTTGGCGTAGTCCGAGCCGTCGGCCTTCTTGACGTTGTTGTCCCCGTCGACCTTGAGGAGGCCCTTGCCGTCCTTGTCCTGGAGCTCCATGCCCGTGACCTTGTGGGTCGGCTTGCCGGCCGTGTTCACGGTGCCGTCGTTCTTGATCTCGACGTCCGTGTCCTTGCCCTTGAGCTTCACCTTGAGCTTGGCGCTCGCGGCGGGGAGATCGAGCGCCGCCGGCTTCGCCGGGGGCGGGGGCGTGGTGTCGGCCGTCGCGCCGGCATCGCCGCCGGTGCTGGCGGACGCACCGCCGTCGCCGGTGCTCGCCATGTCCGCGCCGCCGTCGCCGGAAGGCGTCGGCGTCTCCGGGTTCGCGGGCGGGGGCTTGTTGTCGCCGCACGCAGCAGCGGCGAGGAGAAGAAGGCTGAGGGCGAATCCCTTGACGACCGAGTTCATTGTGCCGCGCACCCTAATTTTTTCCGGGCTCCGGTACAAGACTTTCCCGCATCGCGGCCGGAGCGGGAAAAATCGGGGGAATCAGCGGCGCCGGAGCAGATCGTAGAGGGCGATGGCGGCCGCCACCGAGGCATTGAGGGAATCGATCGCACCGCTCATGGGCAGGCGCGCGAGCTCCGTACATGCCCTTTTGATGGGTTTTCGCAGGCCCTTTCCCTCGGCGCCGACCACGAGGACGACGGGGCCCGCGGCGTCGACATCGGCGATGTTTTTGTCCGCATTGGCGTCGAGGCCGATGGACCGCACCCCGGCGGCGTGCAGCCGCTCCATCGCGGAGCCGAGGGAGCTGACGCGGCAAAGCTTCGCGTGCTCGACGGCGCCTGCGGACGCACGGAAGGTCGCGGGGGAGAGCGGGGCCGAATGATGCTCCGGCCAGATGACCGCGCTCGCTCCGAGCGCGACCGCGGAGCGAATGACGGCGCCGAAGTTCTGCGGATCTTCGATCTCGTCGAGCGCGATGATGACGGGCGTCTCGGCGAGGTTCGCGATGATCTCCTCGAGCTCGACGAGCGCGAGGTCCGGCGCGTACGCGATCGCGCCCTGGTGCCGCGCGCCCTTGCTGGCGCGATCGAGATCGCCGCGTGTCGCGCGCTCGACGGTGGCGCCGCGATCGGTGGCGAAGCGCGCGACGGCCTCGATCTGCGGGCCGCCTTCGCGCTCCACGACGACGCGTTCGAGCTTCGCCCCGTGGACGCGGATCGCCTCGCGGACGGGCTGGAGACCGGTGATGAGGCGCGTCATTGGACCGACGCGGCGATGGATTTCGCGGCCTCGAGGCGGTTCGCTGCATCGCGAATGGGACGGCCGACGACGAGCCAGTTCGCGCCGTCCTTGATGGCTTGCTGCGGCGTGGCGATGCGCTTCTGATCGCCCGCGCTCGCCTCCGCGGGGCGGATGCCCGGCGTGACGAGGATGGCGCCCGGTCCGAGCTTCGCCCGGAGGATCGCGACCTCGGCGGGGCTGCACACGAACCAGCGCACGCCTTCTTCGTAGGCGAGGAGCGCGAGGTTCTCGGCGGCGCGGCTCGCGCGCGTCCGCCCCTCGGCCTTCTCTTCCGACACACGGATCGCGGCCGGGCTCTCGGCGGCGAGGCGCTTCGTGACGTTGATCCCGACGTCGTCGAGGTCGTTGTCGTCGAGCGAGGTGAGGATCGTCACCGCGCAGATGGCGAGCGTTCCGCCCTCTTTTTCGGCTCGCTGGACGGCGCGCTTCAGCATCGTGCGACCGCCGCTCGCGTGCACCGTGATGAGGCGCGCGCCGAGGTTGGAGGCGGATGCGACGGCGCGCTCCACCGTCTCCGGGATGTCGTGGAGCTTCAGATCGAGGAAGACCGGGCGGTCGACCTCCTTTCCGAGCTTCACCGCTTCGGGGCCGGCCTGCACGAAGAGCTCGAGGCCGACCTTGATCATCCCGACCGCGGGAGCGACCTCTGCCGCCGCCTTGCGCGCCTCCGCGAGGTTCGGGAGGTCCAAAGCAAAAACGATCGGCGACGTCATCGCCGATCGTTCTTAGCAGAGAAAACCCGAGGTTCGATCAGAGACAGGAGCAGAGCGGGTCGCCCGGCTGGCAGTTGCATGCCGGCTTGGGGCCGCTCGTCGGCTTCGGACCGTTCGCCTTCACCTGCGCGATGGTCTTCTGCGTGTTCTGCTGCGCAGCCTGCGCGGCGGCGATCTTCGCCTGCGCGTTCGCGCGGTCCGCATCGCTCTTCGCGTTCGTGAGCTCCGCCTGCGCGGCGGCCATCTGGTCCTGCTGGGTCTTCAGGTCCGCCATCAGCTTCTCGAGCTGAGCGTTCTTGGCGGCGAGCTCGTCCTGCTGGAGCTTCTGGATGCGCTCGGCTTCCTTCTGCGAGGACCAGAAGGCGTAGCCGCCGCCGGCGCCGCCGAAGACGAGGACGCCGACGACGGCGACCACGATCCAGGTGAGCTGCTTCTTCTTCTTGTCCTGCGAGAGAGCCGTGAGCTGGCGCTCGTGGTCCTGCTGCTGCTGGACGGCGCGGTGACGAGCCTCGTTCTCGGCCTGAACGCGGGCGCGCTCGACCTCGCCCTGACGCATCGCCTCGAGACGCGCGGCCTCTTCGCGAGCGCGCTGCTCCTCGGCGCGACGGCGCTCGTTTTCCGCGTTGATGCGGGCTTCTTCGGCCTCGCGCACCTTGCGTTCGGCGTCGAGGCGCGCCTGCACTTCGGCTTCCGCCTTGCGCTTCCTGTCCGCATCCTCTTGCTTGATGCGGTCCTCCTCAAGGTTCATGAGCTCCTTGAGAGAGAAGAGAACGGAGGACTCTTTCTGTTCCGCCATGACTGTCCTTGAAAAAAAGTTACCCGGCGGCGCTCGCCTTCGCAACGTTTAGTACACGACAAATGGTTCCTGCTTTGGTCGTTGCGCTCGAAAGCCGCCCCGGGAGAGGATGCGCACCATGGCGAACGTGAACGCACACATCACGGGAACGGTCTGGAAGATCGAGGTCAAGGAGGGCGAAACCGTCTCCGAAGGCCAAACCCTCGTGATTCTCGAGTCGATGAAGATGGAGATGCCCGTCGAGGCGCCCCAGAGCGGCAGGGTCGACAAAATCAGTTGCTCCGAGGGGCAGGCCGTGAACGAGGGCGACGTTCTCCTTACAATCGTCTGATGCTCCTCCGCGGCGCACTCCTGGGCGGCCTTGGCGCGCTCCTCCTCGTGATTCTCGGCGCCTGCGGCTCGTCCAAGCGCGCTGGGAACGGGGGCGAATGCTTCGTTGCGACCGACTGCCAAGAGCCGCTCGTCTGCGTCGAGCAGAAGGACGGCTCACGTAAGTGCACCGATAACCTCGACTCGGTGGTCGGGGAGATCCCGCCCGAAGCGGCGGCGCCCGCGGTCGACGCCGGTGCACAGGCCGAGGGCGGAGGTCCGAGCGAAGCTGGACCGCAGGAGCCGGCGGACTCCGGCGGCGGCGGCGGCGACCAGTAGAGCCAAGGTTCGGGGCGGCTCAGCTCGGGATCGGGATGCCGCGGCGGGCGCAGATCCGGCGGCAGAGACCGAGCGGCGCGTTCGCCTTCATGATCCCGAAGAGCACCGGGCCATCGAGCTGGCGCTCCTGCTGGAAGAGCCAGTCGAGCTGTCCGTCCGCGGCCTGTGCCCAGCCGAGCTCCTCGCACGCGTTCACGCGGAAGAGGCCACCGAGCATGTCGCGTCCGAAGTCGAGCGGGACGACGTTGGGCTGGTTTCCGAGCATCTCGATGACGCCGTTCCAGTTCCCGTTCGCGGTGTGGATGTACGCGCGCGCGAGGCGATACTCGCTGTCGAGCGTGATGTTCGACGGGTAGGGATCGCATGCGGAGAGCCACTGCTCTGCCGATGCGACGTCGCGCTGGAGGCACGCGCCGCGGCTGAGGACGCAGCGGATGACGTGCTGGTGCCCCGGATCGCGCAGCAGCTCGAGGGCCGTCTCGCGGATCGCGCGCGCACGCAGCGGATCGGCGCTGCCGAGGTTCAGGACGGGCGTCGACGTGAGCGTCGCGAGCCACGCCACGCGCTTCTGATTCGGCTCCGTGGCCCCTTGCTGCGTGAGCATGATGACCGACTGCTTCCACGCCTCGAACCACGGGCCCCAGCTCTCCGGCGGGCGAAGCGAGGCGAGGAACTGGAGATCGGCGGGCGCGAGGAAGCTCGAGTACGGGCTCGCGTGCGGACCCATGTCCTTCTGCATCTGCAGCTTGGAGATCCTCACCTGCTCCTCGGCTGGCGAGGGCGGGGGACGCTGCGCGTGACCGTCGTGACGTGCGCCCGCGCTGCCGATGCTCCGGCAGTACGGACACTGGAACTGGCCGCCCTGGGGCGCGATCGTGACGGGCGCCCCGCACGTGGGGCACATGAGCGCGCGAAACTGCGTCGTGTACGCGTGGCTCACTCGCGCCAGAGGAACTTCCAGGGATTGTGCTTCAGGTCGCGCACCATCTCCTGGACGTCGTCGTAGACGGCCTCATCCATGATCAGGGAGCCGACCGTGCCGTTGCCCTTCTTGATGTGGCCGACGATGGACTGCGCGTCCGCGGCCGTCGCGTTCGCGCGCGCGGCGAGCTCCGCGAGCTCGTCGAGCGTCTTCCGGAGCTTCTGCTGCTCCTCTTCGCCGCCGATGACCTTCGACGCGCGGTTCAGGTTCGCGACCGCTTCCTTCGTGTCCTTGATGAGCGGGCCGGTGTCGCGCTGGATGTCGCTCGAGATCTTGTCGATGTTGTCGATGGTGCGCAGGATCTTCGGGTTGTCGACGTAGTTCGTACGCGCGTGGTGCGTGAGCTGGTTCGCTTCCTTCGACAGCTCCTCGAGGTTCGCGACGATCGCGTTCACCTTCTCACGGTTGTCGGTGAGGACGAGGTTCAGGTTCTTGAGGAGGCCCGCCGTGTTCGTCGCGATGTCGGAGATGAGCTCGCGGTTGTTGCGGATCCCGTTGATGGTCGTGTCGAGCAGCTCGTAGGCCTTCGCGAGGAAGAGATCGAGGCGCGGCGGGTCGATGCCCTTCACGATCGAGTTGTCCGCGACGACCGGCTTCTGCGGCGAGCCCGGATCGATCGCGAGGAACTGCTCGCCGAGGACGCCCTGCGTCGTGATGTAGAAGTCGGCGTCATCGTGGATCGACTGCTGGACGCGCTGCTCGATGGCGAGCTTCGCGCGGACGAGCGTGCGGCGGTTCGTCTTCGGATCGATCTTGCCGCCCATGAACTGCAGGTCCGTGACCTTGCCGCACTTCACGCCCGCGACGCGCACCGGGGCGCCGCTCTGGAGGCCGCCGGGGTTATCGAAGTCGACGTAGACCGTGTACGTCTTCTCGAAGCTCAGGCCGCCCATGACGAGGACGAACGCGGCGAGGATGCCGAGCGAAACGAGGATCAGGATGCCGACCTTGACCTCGATGGACTTCTCTTGCGCCATGAATCACGGCGGAGGTTACGCGGGTTTTACTCGTGTGCGTAGGCCTTTATGCGTCTTTTGAGCGCGTCCTGGAGGCGGTCCTTGGGGTCCGGGCTGGGCGGGGTGGCGAACGCCCACGAGTAATCTGCGGGGAAGCTTTGCCGGACGAGCGACCGGCCCGCCTCGGGGAAATCCAGCACCGCGTCGAGGACCTTCGGGTCGCCGGCGTGCTGGTGGCACCCGATGCAGTTCGTCTGCGCGTTGTGGGCGCCCTTCTCGAGGAACGGGTTCGAGGTCCACGTGCTCGGCCCGTGCACCGCGGCGAGCGCGTCACCGAGCGACCCGTCGAAGCCGCCTCGCGGGTCGGGGTCCTTCTCCTCGAAGTCCGTGACGACGCTCATCTTGTAGTGAGTCCACGGCGCGCCGAGCTTCGTGATCTCCTCCGGGCGATCGGCACCGAAGTCGTCGTCGTTCGGGCTCCACCAGACCGTGACCCACACCCAGTGACGGAGCTCCTTCGTCATGATGTGGAGGCCGACGAGGGAGTAGCCCGCGTCGTCGCTCATCGTGACGGAGTAGGCGTCCTCCGGGCCGGCCTTCTGGAGCGGGGCCTTGCTCGGTGACCACGCGTCGACCGTCTCGAGGGCGCGAGCGGAGGTGTCGACGACGGGGAGACCGTCGGCCACGATGGGGTCGTTGCGGCGCCAGCTCGTCTTGATGACGGCGGCGTCGCTCGGAAACTCCTGCGAGAAGCAGGTCTTCGCGCTATCGAACGAGAGCGCGTCGAGGTCGCAGTCGGCGATGGTGGGGTAGTCGGTGAGGTATTGCCGAACGTAGGACGGGCTGTATGCGACACGTGCGTTGCCGCCGAGGCCGTCGATCTTCGTCGCGCCTTCGCCCGAGACCTGGGCCAGCCGATCGAAGTAGTCCTGCTCGCTGCTCGGGCCGAGCGAGGTACTTGCCCAGTCGAAGACGGCGTTCACCTCCTCGGGGGTCGGGAGGGCCTTCGCCTTGCGCCGCGCGGGCCCGAGGTCCGCGTACATCTTGCCGAACATGCGCTCGAGCTCGTCGCCGCCGAGCCACGTCCGGAACTTCGGGATGGTCGCGTTCGGTACGTTCGCGACCGCGACCGGCGCGAGCGCCTTCGCGAGGACGTGCCAGCCGAGCGCGCGCCGCGCCTTCTTCGAGGTCGCGAAGCGCGCCTCGTCTTCGGCGGTGAGGGTGTCGGCAGGGTAGGGCTGCGGGGGGCCGACGATGCGGCGCTCGAGCTCGCGGATCTCTGACGTGCTCGTTCCGCCTTCCGCATGCACGGCGCATGCGGCGGCGGCGAGCGTGACCGCGGCGAGCACGAGGGAGGTCTTCAAGGCGTCGGGTGTTCCTCGACCTGGCGGATGGCCCAGTCCGACGCGCCGATCATGTAGCGGCCGGTCTCCTTGTGGACGGCGAGGAAGTAGAGCCAGCCGTCGGAGCGGAAGTGCGCGTAGAGCGCGAAGAAGCCTGGGGGCATCTTCGTGACCTGCTGCTTCTTGCCGGTGACGAAGTCGACGACGGTGAGGTCGGCCGAGCCCTTCGCGGCGTAGGCGGGATCGGAGCCGGGCGGGAAGTCGGCGGGCTCGTTGTAGTGGTGCGTCGCGAGGAAGCGCTCGTCGAACGAGATGTTCGCCTTGTTGCCCTTCATGCAGACGTTGCCGAGGCTCGTCAGCTTGAACTCGAAGTGATCGCCGACGCGCTGGCGCTCGAGGCCCTCCAGCGCGTAGCCGGACGGGGTGTTGCCGCTGGCGTCCTTGCCGTAGGCCCAGCGCGAGCCGATGAGGCGGCCGGAGCGGCCCATCATCGTGTCACCGCGCCACGGCGTCTTGATCTTGAACGCGGCGCCGGCCACCTGGTAACCGTCCTCGACGTCGCTGCCCTTCGCGACCGCGGTGTAGACGTTGATGGCCGAGTCTTCGCCGGCGCGCGGAGGCGTGTCGCGCGCCGTGGCAGTGTACGAGCCGGAGTCGCCGGCCCAGATGCTGTAGAGGATGAAGCGATCGCTGATGGAGTTGTCGGCCACGACCTGGCCGACCGTCTGGTAGAGCCCGCTCGCGGCGCTGAGGCTCGAGCACTCCGGCTCACCGAAGGAGACGAGCGTGGTGGACGGCTTCTCGAGGAGGCTCTGCGCGCAGAACTTCGTGCCGCCCTGGAACATGAAGGCCTTGTTGTCGGGCCAGAAGTCGGGGTCATAGCTGGCGCGGAGTCCGATGTCGCGCGACACGCCGTCGAGGGTGGCCTGGAGGTCGACCGCCTGCGCGCCGCCGTTGCTGCCGCCGCCCGTCGCCACGAACCGGCCGTCCGCGGAGCTGCGCATCCAGAACGAGTTCGGGCTCTTCAGGTCTCGGAGGACGCGGATCGTCGAGCCGTCGGTGCCCCACTCGGTGCGCTGGAAGACGTCGGTGCCGTCGGGCTTCTTCTGCTGGAAGCAGGCGGTCGGGCTGATCGGCTGCGCCGGATTCGGCGCGGGGCAGCCGAGCATCGGGAGGCCCTGGCTCTGGTTCTTCGCGGCCCAGGTCTGCGTCTTGACCGCGCTCGTGCGCGCCGCGAGCTTGGTGAAGTCGTCGACGCACCTCGTGGGTCGGTTCTCGCGGAGGAGCGTGTCCGCCTGCGGCATGCCCTTCTGGAAGAAGGTGAGGACGGTCTCGTACTGCGAGGCGGTGAGGCGCGGATAGTCCGGGAGCACCGGCATCAGCATCTCCTTGCGGAACTCGGAGTAGAGCTCGTCCTGCCCCGCGAAGATCTGCGCGAAGAGCTGGGCCTGCTTGTACGTCTCGGGGTGCAGCACCGGGTCGACGGTGGCGCCGAGCGTGAGGTGCGCGCCCGCGGCGAGGATGCCGATGCGCTCGGGGGTGAAGCCGGTGCGGGCGTCGGCCGGGTTCTGGCGGAAGAAGTTGATCTTCTCCTCGGCGGAGGCGTCGCTCGCGAGGAACTGGACCGCGGCCTTGTACTGCTCGTTCCAGCCGGCGAGCGTGACGAGGTTGATGCTGTGGCAGCCGGTGAAGCTGCACGAACCGACCTCGCTCGCGGTGTGCGGAATCTGCGGTGCGCCCATGATCTTGAGCGCGCTCGTGGCGAGCTCGAGGTCCGTGAGGTCGTGCGCGGCGGTCCCGACCTCGTCCTTTTCGGGGGAGGTGGTGCAGGCAGCGGCGGCAGCGCCGGCGATCGCGGCGAGGAGGAGACAAAGCCCAACCCTGTTCATTGGCTGGCGTTGCGTGCAGTAGTTGTACCACTCATACCTACATCGTGGGATGCGACGCCTGCCGCGAAAAGATGGATCATTTCCGGATCGCCCTTCTGGTTAACTGGGCTACTCGGGATCCAGTCGATGAATCGAGGAGTCATGTTCGGGGCGGGGGTCCTCGTCCTCGCAGGAGCCGGCTACGGCTACTGGAGGCACTCGCGCTTCGATCGTCTCGCGACCCGCGCCGCCACGACCACGGTGACGAGCGATGAGTGGTCGCTCCTTCGCGATCATCCCGACGACCCGCGCGTGATCGACGCCGCCGAGATCGAGCTGAAGAACGACGAGGAGAAGGGCTGCGAGCGCGTGAACCTCATCGGAGATCGCGCCGGACCCGTGCTCGAAAAGCACCCGACGAAGGACGACGCGAGCCTCGTCATCGTCGCGAACCTCATCGCGAGCTGCGCGGACCCGCGCCCGGCGAAGTGGACGACGCACACGCCGGAGGAGATCGTGCGTGTATTGCGCAAGGATCTCGCGAACGGGATCAAGTGGCCGAAGGACGTGCTGCCCGACGCGCTCCTCCGCCTCGCGCCGAAGGTGAATCAAGAGCTCATCGACGTCGTCGTCGCTTCGGTGAAGGCGGACGAGTCGAACGCGGACGCGCTCATCGCGGCCGGCTTCCCCGAGAACGGCGAGAAGCTCGTGGCGCCCACGGAGAACGTGATCCGCCGTCATGCCGGCACGGACATGCGCGTGACCTCCGCGCTCCGCAGCTGGCTGACGCTCCAGAAGGAGATCGACGCGAACGAGGCGAAGGCGTTCACGCGGGCGCTGAAGTGGGCGCCGGACGCGTCGCTCGACGACGCGATGGCGGAGCCGATCGCGAAGTCGATGTCCGCGACGACAGAGAACAGCGAGCCCGAGGTGCTGAACCTCTGTCGCGCGCTCGTCGTGCTGCCCGTCGAGGCGGACATCATGCGGAAGCACGGCACCGGGCCGAACATCGACGCGTGCACGGCCGAGGCGCAGCAGATGGCGCCGGCGCTGCAGCTCCTCCTCGACGCGGCGGCCGCCGCGCGCGCGTTCGAGGACGAGAAGGGCGCCGACGCGAAGGCGAAGCGCGACGCCTGGGAGGACGCGCAAGCGGAGGCGGTCGTGAAGATGGGCCCCATCGCCGCGCGCGCCGCGCGCGAGGGCCTGAAGAACAACGCGCGGACGACGCGCCGGGTCTCTGCGCGGACGTACGTGAAGATCGATCGCCCGGGTTACCTCAACATCATGAACGAGCGCCTCCACGCGAAGACGGCGAACGGCGACGACGCGCGCCTCCTCGTGGACCTCACGATGAAGACGGGCGGCTTCGTGGCGGAGCCGATCCTCGCGACGTACTACGCGGAGGACGTGGAGGCCTCGAAGGGCACGACGAAGCTCCTCAAGGCGACGAAGCCCGATCAGTGGGTCCCCGCGCTCTTCGCAGACATCACGGTCACCACCGCGAATCATCCGGCCGTCATCGGCGGCTTCATGAACGCCCTCGTCGAGACGCCGGGCGCGGCGGCGCAGGCCTCGCAGCAGCTCGGCATGGCGCTTACGAAGGCGGGCCGCGCGGAGTCCGTCTTCTGGCTCACGAAGGTCCTCGCGCTCCGCGCCCTCAAGGCGCGCGGCAAGTACGAGGACGCACCGCTCGTCGAGAAGTTCACGAAGGACAAGACGAAGTACCCGGTCATCAAGCTCCGCAACGAGCAGTTCACGGGCGAGATCGTCGAGGAGAGCCGCAAGCAGGAGACGATCGGCGACCTCGCGACCGCCACCCTCAACCAGCTCAAGCTCCGCGGCGGCCTCGGCGGCGCGAGCGCCAAGCCCTCGGCCGCGCCCCCGCCCCCTTCCGCCACGGCCGACCAGGGGCATTGATTCGGGCCGCTCATAATACCCCTACCCATCATAAAGAAGGCGAATGACCGCTCCCAGGTTGCTCCCATGCCCATCGCTCATGATGGACCGCATCCATTATGAGCATTGTTCATGGTCGCTCCCAGGTTGCACGTATGCCGACCGCTCATGATGAGCCGCATCCATTATGAGCAACGTTCATGGTCGCTCCCAGGTTGCGGGTATGGGTGGGCTTTATAGCGGGCGCGGGGTGTTATGCGCGGCGGTCATAGTTCCATCGGGCCCGTGGCGCGGCCGTTGATGAACTGCTGGACGATGCCGTTGTCGGTGCGCTTGAAGTCGTCGCGGGTGCCGTACATGAGGAGCTTGCCGCGGTAGAGCATCGCGATCTTGTCGGCGATGCTGAAGATGCTGACGAGGTCGTGGCTGACCACGATCGAGGTGACGCCGAGCGTGTCGGAGAGCTCGCGGATGAGCTTGTCGACACGGCGCGCGGAGACCGGGTCGAGCGACGTCGTCGGCTCGTCGAAGAGCACATAGGTCGGGTTCAAGGTGAGCGCGCGCGCGATGGCGACACGCTTCTTCATGCCGTCGCCGAGCTCTGGCGGATAGCGATCGCCGAACTCCTGCATCTGCACCTTGAGGAGGAGCTGCTGCGCCTCGGCGAGCGACTCCTTGTGGCTGATGCCCTTGTGCTTGCGCAAAGGGAGCGCGACATTCTCGCGACAAGTCATCGAGTCGAAGAGCGTGGAGTGCTGGAACACCATCGCGCACTTCTTCCGGATGGGACCCATCTGGATCTCGTCGAACTTCGAGATCTCCTGGCCATCGAGCCAGATCTCGCCCGACGTGGGGTAGAGCAGGCCGACGAGGTGCTTGATGAGCACACTCTTGCCGACGCCCGACGCCCCGATGATGAAGAACACCGACCCCGTCGGGACGTCGAACGAGACGTCGTTGAGGATGGTCTTGGGTCCGAAGGACTTAACGATGTTCTTGAACTGAATCACGGCGACGTATCACTGCGACGCGGGGGCAGGCGGCGCGGCGGCTGCATTCTAGTCACTTTTTTGACCGCAACGGGGCTGCCGTCGATGTTCGAGGGATGGAACTTCGCGCCGGGGACTTCGTGACGGATGCGGTTCGGTTGGTTCGCCCGCTCGCCGAGGGCGGGATGGGACGCGTCTGGGTGGCAGAGCACCTCGGCCTCCACACGCAGGTGGTGGTGAAGCTGATGGCCCGCGAGATGATGGCGCGCGACGACGGCGCGACCCGCTTCGCGCGCGAGGCCGCCGTCGCCGCCGCGATCAAGAGTCCTCACGTGGTGCAGGTGTTCGATCACGGCGTGACCAAGGCCCCCACCACGCCAGGTGTGCCGTACATCGTGATGGAGCTGCTCGAGGGCAAGGACCTCGGCGCCGTGCTCGAAGAGCGCGGACGCCTCGAGCCGAGCGAAGCGGCGCAGGTGATCGTGCAGATCGGCAAGGCGCTCGCAAAGGCGCACAAGGCCGGCATCGTGCACCGCGACATCAAGCCGGAGAACATCTTCCTGTGCGCATCCAGCGAGGGCGATGCCGACGCCGACGCCGACGACACGGACGTCGTCAACGTGAAGCTCCTCGACTTCGGCACCGCGAAAGAGTCGAAGGCGTCGAGCGCGACGATCCCCGGCGAGATCATGGGCACGCCCTATTACATGAGCCCGGAGCAGGCGATCGGTGCGGCCGTCGACCCGCGCACGGACATGTGGTCGCTCGGCATCGTCGCGTTCGAGATGCTCACTGGCACGAAGCCCTTCGACGGCGCGAACGTCGGCGCGATCGCGCTCGCGATCCACGCGGGGCTCCCGCGGATCTCGTCACGGGTGTCGGATCTGCCGGTCGCGCTCGACGCGTGGTTCGCGCGCGCCTGCGCCCAGCTCCCGCACCAGCGCTTCGAATCGATGCGCGAGATGACGGCCGCCTTCGTGGAGGCGCTCACCGGCTTCGTCGCCTCGGGCGACACCACGGAGGCGATCGTCCTCCCGCGCCGCATCAGCGTCCGGCCTACCGCGCCGCCGAGATCGGGGGCGGGGGCGGGGGCGGGGGCGGGGGCGGGGGCGTCGTCGGACGAGATGCGCAAGACGCTGCCGACATCGATCGAGCCGAGCATCCCGCCACCGTCGAGTCCGCATCCGGCGTTCTCGGAGACGGCGTCGTTCGGCTCCATCAGCGCGGTCGAGGTGCCCTCGCGGGCGCGCGAGGCGAGCGGCCCGAGGCACGCCGTGACCTCCGACGCGCAGCCTACGCAGGCCATCGAGTCGATCGCGCCGCTCGCGGCGAGCCTTCCCGATCGAAGCGCCGCGCAGCGACCGACACGCATCGCGGCCGGCGTCGTGGGCGCCGCCGCGCTCGCGGTGATGGCCGCGATCGTCATGCACCGTCCCGCGACCGCCGATACGACCGCGACCGCGACCGCGACCGCGGGCGCGGCCGCGCCGTCGCCGCCGTCACCCGCCCGCAACGCGGAGCCGTCTCCGATGCCAGTGGTGGAGCCGCCGGTCGAGACCGCGGCCGGCGAGTCCGCCGCACCCGCCGCGACCGGCGAGTCCGCCACGCCCGCCGCGCCCGCCGCGCCCGCAAAGGACACGCACGCGCACAGGGGGAAGGCCAAGGGCAGCGCGACACTCACGAAGCCCGCGTCTCCGTCGAGCGCGTCGCCGCCGGCGCCCGCGCCCGGCAAGAAGGGCACGACCAAGGAAGACGACGACCTCGCGAAGCTGATCAGGGCGGGGACGGAGCCGGCGCCCGCACCGACACCGCTCCCCCCGACGCCCGCGCCCGCGCCGACGCCCACGCCGCCGAAGGGCGATCCCGCGCCCGCGCCGACGCCGCTTCCTCCGACACCCGCGCCGCCGAGGCACGATCCGGCGCCGGCGCCCACACCGCTCCCGCCGCCCCCGAAGAACGACGTCACGCCGTAGCGACCGGCGAGGTCGAGGCGTCGCGTCTATACTGAAGCCCGATGACGATCGGGGCGGAGCGGGGAGGGAGCGCGCAGGCTGCGCCAGCGTCCGAGGCAGCGTCAGCGTCCGAGCCACCGTCAGCGTGCACGCCAGCGTCAGCGTCCACGCCAGCGCCACGCGCGCGGACGGTGGCGCACATGCGCGAGCTCATGGCCGCCGCGACGCTGCTCGGGGCCGCAAACGCCGCGCTCGCGTGCAGCACGAAGGCGAACGACGCGCGCGATGGCGGCGACGGCGGAGGCGGCGATGCGCCGAAGGACGCCACGACCGGCGCCGAGCTCGACGCGGCCACGGCGGAGGTCGCGAGCGACGCCGCGGTCGACGCGATGCGGGTCGCCGAGTCGACGCCCGACGCCACGACGTTCGCCGGTCCGGACGCGGCAAGGAAGCGCGCGGAGGCCGGCGCGCCGAAGGATCCGGGCCGCGGCTACCGCGTCGTCGATCCGCTGCCGCGCCCCACGCGCTGCAACCCGCCGTACACGACCGACCCGCAGACCGGACACCGGAAGTACAAACCCGAGTGCATCGAGTAGTCGAACCACCAGCGCGAAGATGGGCCGGATCGAGAGCGGCGCATGCCGCGAGGGACAGGTTTGGGCGCGCACCCGTCGCCGAGGATGTCCTTCATCCTCTCGTTCGCGAGCATCGTGGTGAGCCGAGCGAGCCGGCGGATCGCGCGGATCGCGGCGGGATCGTTCGTTCGTTCGGGCCGCCTCTGCGGCTCGCGCGTAGGACTTCACGACTCACTCGTCGATGGCGCCGAGCTCTTGCTTTCCCTTCGTGCTCGAGAATTGGAGGATCGCCTCCATCCGCTCCGCGATCCGTACCGGAGCCGCGGTGCTGGGATTGCCCGGCCGAGAACGCGCCCTTCGTGCCCTTGCCGTCGCACACGCGGCGAGCGCCATCGCCAGCGGGCGCTCGTCGCTTCATGGAACGAGCGTGTCAGCCAGGGAAAATGAGGAAACCGGCGCCGGAGATGAAGAAGTTCAGGATGATGATGGCGAGCGACGTGTTCACGACCGCGCGCGTGGTGGCCCAGCCGACGCCTTCGCTGCCGCCGAAGGTGGAGAGGCCGCAGTAGCCGCTCACGATCGGGATCGCCGCGCCGTACGCGATGCACTTCGCGAGGCCAATGGAGACGTCGCCCACGTCGATCATCGCCATGTTGCAGAAGGTCTGCATCGGCACCTCGAACGCGAAGTACGCCGTGAACATGCCCGCCACGAACGCGATCATGCCCGCCCAGACGATGAGGCAGAGCGTCATGATGAGCGACGCGAGGAAGCGCGGGACGATGAGGAAGTCGATCGGATCCGCTGCGCACATGCGGAGAGCGTCGATCTGCTCCGTCACGACCATCGAGCCGATCTGGGCCGCGATGCCCGCGCCGACGCGTGTGGCGAGCATGAGGGCGCCGATGCTCGCCGCGAAGTCGCGCACGAGGAGCTCGAGGTAGATCGCGCCGAGCATCGTGTAGTCGGGGACCACGCGCTTCGCCTGGATGCCGGCCTGGTAGACCATGATCATCCCGATGAAGCCCATCGTGCTCGAGAGGAAGAACATGCTCTTGTTCCCCATCTCGTACATCTGCTGGACGAGCGCGCCTTTCTCGCGGCGGCCGTTGAACGTGTAATAGAGGGCGCGGACGAAGACCGAGTAGAGCTCGCGACCGCCGATGAGGAGATCGATGGCGGCCGCGCCGAGGAGGCCGACCGTGCCGAGCTCCGGCTGACCCGCATCGTGATCCTCCGTGCCGGCCTTCCCCGTCATGGGGTTGAAGCCGTGAGTCGGCGCCTGGCTCCTCCGCTCCACGTCGGTCATCGCTCAGCCGCCGATCGCGAAGCTCACGAGGTAGTCGAGGACGAAGATGCCCGCCGCGCTCGTCACGACCGTGGCGTTGACGGAGCGGCCGACGCCGGGCGCGCCGCCCGTCGTCGCGAGGCCGAAGTGGCAGCTCGCGAGGCCCATGATGACGCCGAACACGACGCTCTTGAAGAGACCGTTGGCCACGTCACCGAAGCCGAGGAGACCGCCGGTGACGCCGTTGTAGAAGGTGACGGGGGAGACGCCGAGGAGCGCCTGGCCCGTGTAGGCCGCGCCGAAGAGCGAGAGCGCGTCCGCGAAGAGCGTCATCATGAAGAGCGTGCTCACGATGGAGATGAAGCGCGGGGCGACGAGGAAGGAGATGGGATCGATCGCGAGGACGCGGAGCGCGTCGAGCTGCTCCGTCACGACCATCGTGCCGAGCTCCGCCGTGTTGTTCGCGCCGACACGGCCCGAGATCATGAGCGCCGTCAGCAAAGGCGCAATCTCTCGCAGGGTTCCGAAGCCCGCGCCCCAGCCGAGCAGGCCCTCGGCGCCGTAGCGCTTCACGATCGTCGCCGCCTGGATGACCATGATCGCGCCCGTGAAGAGCGCGGTCACGGCGACGATCGGCAGTGACTTCACCGCCATCTTGTAGAGGTTCTTCCAGAGCTCGCTCGCGTCGACCCGGAAGGTGACGGTGCGCACGAGGACCTTCGCAAGGAGGATGGTCATCCCGCCCGCGGTGAACGACGCGCTCAGGAAGCCGTCGCCGATCGCGCCCAGGAACGCGGTGATTCCGCCGGGCTCGTTCGCGGTGGTCGTGGTCGGCTGAGCGGCAGACATGGCTGGAGGGGCGAGGAATATACACGCGGAAGGCCCGGGGCCCCCATCGATCTCGACGCCACGGTGCAGCTCCCGAGCCGAGCTCCCGGTCCCCGCTACTCGAGGCTCCAGTCGACGGGGTAGCCGAGGATCATGAGCATCACGTTCACGAGCACAGCGCCGACGATCGACACCACGAGGAGCGCGACGACCCCCATCCCGAAGCCGAGCGGGACGCCGAACACGAGCCGCTTCCACCGGCTCACGAAGCTCCCGCGCGTTCGCATGAAGTGAAGGAGCAGCGCGAGCGGGCCGAACGCGATGATGGCGGCGTCGCGGCTCGTCGGCGGCCACGCTCGCTCGAGCCGCTCTGCGCTCATCCACCGCTCGTCGAGCATGATGATCGCGAACGTGAGCGCGGTGGTCACGATCCACGAGAGGATCAGCTCCGCGATGTTGTGCATCGCTTTCCCCCGTCCAGGCTAGAGCGGGCCTTCGGTCAGGCCGTGGACGAACTGGCGGACGCGGGGCTCGCTCGTGTTCTGCGCTTCCTTCGTGGTGCCGTCGAAGATGAGCTCGCCGCGATACATCATGCCGATGCGATCCGTCACCGTGAGGAGGCGATCGAGATCGCTCGACACGACGATGACGGTCGCGCCCGAGGCGCGCTGCTCGGCGAGGAGGACCTCGAAGATCTTCTGCGAGGTCACGGGATCGAGGCCGGCGGCGGGCTCGTCGTAGAGGACGATCGGCGATTGTGTGATCGAGGCGCGAGCCACGCCGACGCGCTTCTTCTGGCCGCCGGAGAGGCCCGCAGGGAGGCGCTCGCCGAAGCTCGACATCGACACGACCGCGAGCCGCTCCGCCACACGCTTCGCGATCTCCTCGTCGTTGAGGTTGGTGAGGCGACGGAGCGGGAACGCGATGTTCTCGTTCACGGTGAGGTGATCGAAGAGCGCGTTGTTCTGGAAGAGCATCCCGAACTTGAGCCGCATCTTCTGGAGCGCGAGCTCCGACGCCTGCACCACGTCCACGCCCTCGACGATGATCGCGCCCGTGTCCGGCTTGAGCAGGCCGACGATCATCTTGAGGAGCACGCTCTTGCCGGACGCGCCCGGGCCGATGAGGCCGTAGAGACACGAGCTAGGCACCGTGAACGACACGTTTCGGAGCACGTGATGAGGAGAGCCGCCGCCGGCGGGACGGAACGACTTCGAGACGTTCTGGATCGTGATGCTACCGCTCATCGCGCCGGACCGGGCTTCGCCGCCGCTTCTTGCTCGCGCTTCATCTTCGCCACCTTCGTCCAGAGGGCGAGGGTGGCCGCGGTGAGGCCGATGACGACCGCGACCATGATCGCGAAGGCGATCTTGAGCGGCGTGCTCGAGCCGCGCGCGACCGTGATCGGGCCCACGTGCGCGAGGTCGGTGCGGCCCGCGTTTCCGCGCGTCGCCCGCGCGACGAACACGACCGCGACGTCGGCCGGCGCGAGGCCGGGCGCGCCCCCCGCGACGAGGCGCTGGATCGACTCGGGCGTCATCGGCGGCGTGCTCCCGCGATGCTCGACGAGGACGCTGGCGGTCGCCTTGGGCGGAGGCCCGTCGCGGAGAGGCTCGCGCACCGGCACCGCGAGGTGAACGCGCGCCGCGAGCACGCCGTCGACGCCGCCGAGGGTCTTCTCGAGCTCGCCCGCGAGGCCCGCGACGATCTGGGCGTGCTCGGCGGCGGCGCTCGGCACGAGGGCGCCGTGGTCCGCGCTCTCGAGGACGCCCTTGCTCTTCGCCCGCGGCAGCTCCTCCTCGCGCATCACGGCGAGGCTCCGTCCCACGTCGTCGCGGGATACCGTGACGCGGAATTTTCCTTCCGTGGTCGGATCCACGTCCTTCGCCGCGTCGATGCCGGCCTGATCGAGGGCGACCACGACACGATTCGCGTCCGGCTCGTCGAGACCGGCCGCCACGGGGACCGCGCAGCCGGTGAGAAAGAGCGCGAGGACGAGCAGCCGCTTCACGGCGCGCTGGTATATCACGCGGGAGACGACGCTCGATTCCGCGATCCACCTCATGGGGGCAAAGCGGCGAAATCGGGACCGGGCCAGGCGCTGGCACATGGGGTGCAACCACATTTGCCTACCATGACGCTATCCCGCATTCTCTCGGTGTTTTTCGCGTGTTCGATCGTCGCGTGCGCGGCCTCCGAGTCGGACGAGGAGCCGGTCGCGTCGGGCGATCAGGCGCTCGTGGGCGGATGCGATCCCGACCGCCTCATCGCGAACGCGCCCGCGGACCGGAAGGCGATCCTGCAGCGCGCCGCGAAGTGGCTTCGCGATCCCGTGCCGTACAGCCAGACCGCCTGGAAGGACGGTCACCGCACCGACTGCTCCGGCTACGTCTCGATGGCGTGGGGCCGCTCCGACTTCACGACCGCCGACGTCCCGCCGCGCGATCCGGACAGCCGGATCGCACGCGAGATCGAGTGGGACGAGCTGATCCCGGGCGACGCTGTCGCGCGCGGGCCGAACCTCCTGAACCCGGGGCACATCATGCTCTACGCGGGCACCGACTACGCGGGCTTCTCGTGCTTCTGGGAGCAGACACACCCGGGCGACACGCGCGTCACGAGCGTGATCAAGACCACCCTCACTGGCTCGTACGTCGCGATCCGCGAGCGCTGAGAGTCTCTATACTGGCGGGCGCTTGCTGCTCTTCCAGAAGCGCTTCCACGCCGGGCTCGTCGACGGGAGCGTCACGCTCACGTTTCGCCGCTGGGAGAAGCCTCACGTGCGCGCCGGCGGTCGCTACCGATGCCATCCGATCGGGGTCCTCGAGGTCGACGCCGTGGATCGGATCAAGGTGCGCGAGATCTCCGACGCGGACGCGATCGCGTCCGGCTTCACGACGCTGAAGGAGCTCTCGGAGTACCTCCAGAGCGCGCGCCCGGACGACGAGCTCGTCGCGACCACGCCCGTGTGGCGCGTGCGACTTCATCACGGAGGCGACGGCGATCGCGTGGAGCTCGCGCTCGCGGCGGACCTCTCGAAGGACGACGTGAAGACGATCAAGGCGAAGCTGGCGAAGCTGGACGCCAGCGAGCCGTGGACGAAGAAGACGCTCGCCATCATCGAGAAGAACCCGCGCGTGGCCGCCTCCCAGCTCGCGAAGAAGCTCGGGCGCGAGACCTTGCCGCTCAAGGTCGACGTGCGAAAGCTGAAGAAGCTCGGGCTCACGCAGAGCTTCGAGGTCGGCTACGAGATCTCACCGCGCGGTCGGGCCTACCTCGACGCGACGACGAGGAAGAAGAGCCCGTGAAGATCCACGAGGTCACCCTCGACGACGGGACGCTCTCGCCCGTCGAACTCTCGCTCCATCGCGACGCGCTGTTCCTCACGCGCGAGAAGGTCGCGCGGCCCGTCCCGGACGGCGCGCTCGCGGCGGTCATGAAGCGGTACGGCGCGCCGCTCGACGCGGGCGCGAAGTTCCGCGAGGTCGACGTGCTCGAGCTCGGTCCGGGCGAGCGGCTCCGGCACATTCGCCACCTCGATTTCTACGACGTCATCGCGCGCGATTACCTGGTTTACGAGGCCCCGGGGGCCGAGCCGGCGTGCGCCATGGCCACGACGGTGGCGGGTGCGCTCGAGCACCTCGCGCGCGCCGCGTCTCGTGACTAAGGTACGCGCCGCCGATGATCACCGTCAGTCAGCTCGCCAAGTCCTACGGCGCGCGCACGCTCTTCGAAGACGTCACGCTGAAGCTCGTTCAGGGCTCGCGCTATGGCCTGGTGGGCGCGAACGGCTCCGGCAAGACGACCTTCCTCAAGATCGTCGCGGGCGACGAGACCGCCTCCGACGGCACGGTCGTGATCAACAAGGGCGCGCGCGTCGGCGTGCTGCGGCAGGACCAGTTCATGAGCGACGAGGAGCCCATCCTCGACGTGGCCATGTCCGGCGACGCGCTCGTGACCAAGGCGCTCGCCGATCTCAAGAATCACGCCTGGGGCAACGATCCGACGAAGCTCGTGGAGCTCGAGGACCTCATCCGCGCGTACGACGGCTACACGCTCGAGGCGCGCTCGTCCGCGATCCTCGAGGGCCTGGGCATCCCGACGCCGCAGCATCGCTTGCCGCTCCGCACGCTGTCGGGCGGCTTCAAGCTCCGCGTGCTCCTCGCGCAGGTGCTCGTGGGCGGGCCGGACGTGCTCCTCCTCGACGAGCCGACGAACCATCTCGATATCCTGTCGATCCGCTGGCTCGAGAAGTTCCTCGCCGCCTACAAGGGCTGCGCCGTCGTCATCAGCCACGACCAGCGCTTCCTCGACAACGTGGTGACATCCATCCTCGACGTCGACTATGGGACCATCATCGAGTACCCGGGCAGCGCGCCTGGCGCGTACACGAAGTTCGCGCGCGAGAAGGTCGCGGTGCGCGAGCGGAAGGAAGCGGAGATCGAGCGCAAGCAGGCGATCATCGCGGAGAAGAAGGCCTGGGTGGAGCGCTTCGGCGCGAAGGCCTCGAAGGCGTCGGCCGCGCAGAGCCGCCTCAAGCAGATCGAGAAGATCGAGGTCGAGGAGCTCGAGTCCTCCTCGCGTCGTGCCCCGAAGTTCAGCTTCGAGCTGGAGCGGAAGAGCGGGCGCGAGGTGCTCGAGGTGAGCCACGTGTCCAAGTCCTACGCCACCCCCGAAGGCGAGAAGAAGGTGCTCGTCGACGTCTCGGTCGTCGTGAGGCGAGGGGAGCGCGTCGCCATCATCGGGCCGAACGGTCTCGGCAAGTCGACGCTCCTCAAGATCGTGACCGGCAACCTCGAGGCCGACGCGGGCGAGGTGAAGTGGGGGCACGAGACGAACGTCGGCTACTTCGCGCAGGACCATCACGAGGCGCTCACGAAGCCGGAGCAGACCCCGATCGACTTCGTCTGGGACGCGGTGCCGAAGGCGGAGACCGCGTTCGTGCGCGGCGCGCTCGGACGCGTGCTCTTCTCGGGCGACGACGTGAAGAAGAAGGTGGGCACGCTCTCCGGCGGAGAAGCGGCGCGCCTCGTCTTCTGCCGCATCATGGTGCTGAAGCCCAACGTCCTCGTGCTCGACGAGCCGACGAACCACCTCGACCTCGAGGCGATCGAGGCGCTCGGCGACGCGCTCCGCAGGTTCGAGGAGGGCACGATCGTCTTCGTCAGCCACGATCGCGCGTTCGTCTCCGGCCTCGCGACGCGCATCCTCGAGGTCACGCCGAACGGCTTCCGCGACTTCCCGGGCACCTACGACGAGTACCTCTCCCGCTGCGGCGACGATCACCTCGACGCGGACGCGGTCGTGTTGAAGGCCAAGAAGGAGACCTCGGCCACCACGCCGCAGGAGCCGACGGCGAACCAGAAGAGCTGGGAGGACCAAAAGAAGGCGGCGAACCGCAAGAAGCAGCTCCCGGCGAAGCGCGACGCGGTGATGGCGCAGATCGAGGCCGCGGAGGCCCGGAAGGCCGAGATCCACGCCCGGTGGTGCGAGGCCGATTTCTACGAGAGGACGTCGCCCGCCGACGTGACGAAGCTCGAGGAAGAGGAGAAGTCCCTCGGCCCCAGGATCGACCAGCTCATGGCGGAGTGGGAAGCGCTCGAGGCGGAGATCGCGGCCGGCTAGCGCCGAGTGTGTGACGCGCACTCACCCACGCCTCGAGCACTGAACTGATGCCTATCGGGCGCCGGGGGTTATGATTCGTTCGTGGCCGATACGGTGCGTAGAGCGTCGCCTCCCAAGGCGCCGCGACCGGCGGCGGGCGTCCGCCCGGAGCCGTCGACGCTGCCTTCGCCTTCCGCGCCGCCTCCGGCCGTCGGCGGAACCACCGAGGCGACCGACATCCTCGCGGGTCGCGGCGCCACCGCGGCCGCCACCCCTGCCGCAAACGACGAGGACCTTCGCTCGACCGCGATGCATGCGGTGCCCACCACGGGCGATCGCATCGGCGGCAAGTACGTCGTCGACAAGCTGCTCGGCTCGGGCGGCATGGGCCTCGTCGTCTCCGCGAAGAACGAGCAGACGGGGGAGCGCGTCGCGATCAAGCTCCTCCGCCCGAAGGCGGCGGGCGACAAGATCCACGCGGAGCGCTTCGCGCGTGAGGCTCGCGCGATCGTGAAGATCAAGAGCGAGCACGTCGTGAAGGTGCTCGACGCGGGCACGCTCAGCGAGAGCGACGCGCCCTTCATCGTCATGGAGTACCTCTCGGGCCGGGATCTCTCGCAGATCATCCGGGAGGACGGCCCGATGACGATCACGGCCGCGGCCGACCTGATGCTGCAGGTCTGCGACGCCGTCGCGAGCGCGCACTCCGTGGGCGTCGTGCACCGCGATCTCAAGCCGTCGAACTTCTTCGTCACCACCGATCCGACCGGGCGCCCGCGCGTGAAGGTGCTCGACTTCGGCATCGCAAAGGCGATCGGCACCGAGGGCGTCGTCGATCCGAACCTCACCGAGACGCAGGCCGTCTTCGGCTCGCCGACGTACATGTCCCCGGAGCAGATCCGGAGCGCGAAGCACGTCGATCATCGAAGCGATATCTGGTCGCTGGGCGTGGCGCTCTACGAGGTCGTCACGGGGCGGCTCCCGTTCGCGGCCGACAACGTGGCGGGCCTCCTCGCCTCGATCGTCGCGGACCCGCCGTATTACCCGCGCGGGTTCGTGCCCGACATGCCGCACGTGTTCGAGGAGCTCCTCCTCGCGTGTCTCCACAAGGACCCGAAGCAACGCGTGCAGTCTGCAGGCGATCTGGGCAACGCCCTCGCGCCGTTCGCGACGCCGGGACCCATCACGGACGCGCTCCTCGCGTCCATCGTCACCGCCTCGCCGCCCACCCATCAGCCGTTCCCCGGCGAGACGGGCCCGCGTCTGCCACAAGCGAGCTATCCGGGCCTGACGCACCCTTCGGCGTCCGGTCCGCAGATGGCATCGGCGCCGTCGACGGGCCCGGTCGGTCCCCCGTCGTCGCCGAGCTGGCCGGGGCTGCCGCCCGACGGGCAGCGCACGTCCGGCGTCGCCTTCGGGTCGACGGGCAGCGATCTCCACGCCGCGATGCCCAGGCCGATCGGTCGCAAGATCGCGACCGGCGTCGGCGTCTTCCTCCTGCTCGGCATGCTCGGCGGCGGGGCCGTGATCGGCACACGCATCATGAAGAAGCCGCCCGCCCCCGCCGTCACACCGCCCGCGGCCACCACGAGCGAGGCCCCGGCCGCCGCATCGAACGTCCCGCCGGCGCCCGCCGTCTCCAGCGTCGCGGCCCCCATCGTCTCGGCCGAGCCCACCACCTCGGTCAGCGCCAGGAAGATCACGCCGAAGCCGCCCAGCCGGCCTCATCCCGCGCCCGGCCCCAAGCCGGCCGGCCCGACCGCCCCCGGAAAGCCCATCGATCCGGCCGGCGAGCGCATCTGATAGCATCGGCGCGTGCGTCGCGCGCACATAGGCGCCCTCGTGGCGGTGATCGCGGTCGGCCTGACGGCTCGGCCCGCGCACGCCGACAAGCTGACCGACGCGGAAGAGCTCTTCCGGCGCGCCAAGGCGCTCATGGCGGAGCACCGCGAGAAGGAGGCCTGCCCGCTGTTCGAGGAGAGCGAGAAGCTCGACCCGCAGATGGGCACGCTGCTGAACGTCGCCATCTGTCACGAGGCGATCGGTCGCGTCGCCTCTGCGTGGGGCGAATACCGCGCCGTCGAGCAGATGGCGCAGGTCGGAAATCGACCGGACCGCATGGAGGTCGCGCACAAGGCCGCGGCAAAGCTCGAAGGTCGCCTCCCGCGCCTCAAGATCACCGCGCCGCCGGAGAACAAGGTCGACGGCCTCACGCTCAAGATCGACGGCGAGCCGAAGGGCGAGGCGCTGTGGGGCGGCGTCGCGATCGATCCCGGCGTTCACAACGTGGAGACGAGCGCGCCCGGCAAGAAGCCGAACGTCACCCAGGTGAAGATCGAGAAGGAAGGACAGATCGTGTCTTTCACGATCCCGAAGCTCGAGGACGCGCCACCGCCGCCGCCGGAGACCGGGGGCGACGATCCCGCGGAGAAAGCGCGCAAGCGCGCCGAGCTCGAGAAGACCATCGCCGCGAACAAATCGCGGCGTACGAAGGGCTTCGTGATCGGCGGCGTCGGCGTCGCGGTCATGGCCGCGGGCGGTGTCTTCGGCATCCTCGCCATCACGAAGAACAGCGACGCGTCGAAGGCGTGCCCTGCGCCGTGCGTGAACGGGAGCGAGGAAGCGAACAGCGCGAACAGCTCGACGGACCGCGCGCTGCTCTTCGCCAATGTCGCGAACGTGGCCATCCCCATCGGCGCTCTCGTCACGATCCTCGGCGGCTACATGATCCTGAGCGCCGGGCCGACGACCATGCCGGTGGCTGGTGCATCGCCCGCTTTGCATCCGGACGCTTCGAAGAGCACACTTCTATCGCGGAGCTTCGTCACCCCGTCCCTGGGCGGCGCGACGCTTGGAACTACCTGGTGATCACACGTTCTGCGGCGGTCGGGCTCGGAGCCCTCGTTCTCACCGCCCTCGCGGCGTGCCAGGTCATCGCCGGCATCGAGCGCGTCGAGAAGGTCGATGGCACCGACACGCCCACGACGACGTCGTCGAGCAGCTCGAGCGGCGGGTCCTCGAGCGGCGTGTCCCCGGACGATCCCTGCAAGCACGTCCTCCCGCCGGAGCCGCCGAAGAGCGCGGATCAAGCGCCGGACCTTCCGCCGTTCTACGTCGCCGCGACCGGCCTCCGCCTCACCGACGATCGCGGCTACGACCTCGATCTATCGTGCACGTGCGATCCGCGCCGCGGGACGAATCAGGACGGCGGCGCGGCCTGCGTGCCGCGCGGGGGCTCCGCGCCCAAGTCCGAGTGCGATCCCGACGGCGGCGTCGACAACCGCTCGGCCGGGCTCTTCAAGCTCCTCGCCGCGTACGGCGAGAACCTCGACGACAGCTTCCAGAAGGACGCGGAGAAGGGCAAGCGCACGATCCTCATCCTCATCAAGAACTGGAACGGCCAGCCGAACGACTTCGACGTGACGGTGGGCATCTTCGTCTCGAACGGCGCGCAGCCGGTCGACGAGAACGGGAAGGGGACGCCGCCGGATCCGCCCATCGAGTCGGGCAAGAGCGACTGGTCCCACCCGAGCACGGTGACGAAGCAAGCCGGCACGTTCCAGCCGACGGCGCTCCCGAACGGCTACGTGTCGAACGGCACGCTCGTCGTGAAGAACGCAGGCACGGTCGGGATCTTCCTCGGCAACAACGGCCTCACCTTCAACGAGGCGCTCGTCGCCGGGCAGCTCAAGCGCGATCCGGCGACCGGCATCACCGAGTTCAACGGCGTGGTCGGTGGCCGGATCCGCGCCTCGGAGCTGCTCGCCGCGGCCGGCCAGCTCAAGGTCGGCGGCGAGGTGCCCGCGTGCACGTACAACACTCCGCCGTTCACCTTCGACGTGCTGAAGAGCCAGATCTGCCTCTCGACCGACATCGCCGAGGGCTCCCGCTCCGACTTCAAGGGCCTCACCTGCGACTCGATCTCCTCCGCGATCTCGCTGATCGCCTATACCGCCACGGTCAGTGGTGACACCGCGGTCGATATCCCGCCCGAGACGAACCCGAACCCGTGCGCGCCCGACCAGGTCGCCGACCCGTCGATCTACCAGTGCCCGTGAGCGAGAAGCTGTTGCCCTCCCGGAACGGCGATGCTAATCGCCGCTGAACATCGGTAGAGCGACAGTCGCGAGGTCGGCGAGACCCCGCGTCCGTCAAGCGCTCGCCCTGCACATCTACCGCGAAGCGAACATCTACCGCGAAGCGAGCAAGAAGAAAGGCACGCCCCTCCGGCGTGACCCGACGCGATTGTCGACCCCGTTCACGGAAGCGCTGAGCCAGCTCAACGACCGCGCCTTGCGCCGGCTCCTCGGCGCGCGCGCGTTTCTTCGCGGCTACGACTACGTCCGCCGTGGAGCCGTCGATGACATCCACATGGAGGAGCTTTCTGCAACGGGCAAGGTCCGCGGCACGGAGCCCGATCCCTACGAGGTGAAGCTCCAGGTGACGCCGACGGGCTTCTCGTCGGAGTGCACCTGCCCCGCGTTCGGGAAGATCAACGGCCACTGCAAGCACGTGGCGGCGCTCCTCATCGCGCTCCGCGATCAGGTGCGGCCGAAGCAGCCGCGCCAGCCGCAGGCCGACGGACAACCGAACGGCTCCTCGCCCGTGCTGCCGCCGCACTCGAGCCCTCAGTCGAGCGCGATGCTCCCGTCGGGCGACCGCGGCCCGGGCTCGAGCGTCGACGTCGGCGGGGACGTCATGATGGGCGGAGGTGGCGGCGGGAGCCGTCGCGCGCGCCGCCGGGCGCGAAAGCTCGCGGCCCAGCGGGCGCAGGGCGGCGGCTTCTCGGGCGGCCCGATGCCCGGCGGCGGAGGCGGCGGTCGCGGCGGTCCCGGCTTCCAGGTCGAAGGGAGCCGGCTCTCCTCGAACGGCGTCGATGCGTGGATCGCCGAAGCGATGCCGCCCGCGCCGAAGCAGATCGAATACCGGATGCAGGTCCGGCCTTCGATGCTCACCGTCTCGCTGCTCGATCCGGACGCGCGCACGCCGCTCTCGGCGCAGTCGCTGCTCGCCTTCCAGGCGCAGCGCCCGACGCCCGACCGCGACGCGCTGCGCATCCTCGCGCGTCACGAAGAGAACGGCCGCCGCGTCGGGATCGAGGTGCGCGGTGAAGACGCCGCCGACCTCCTCCCCACGCTGAAGGGCCGTCGCGTCATCCTCGAGCCGCAGATGATGGAGCTTCGCTTCGGCGACGATCCCATCCGCCCGCGCTTCGATCTCGAGCTCTCGCCCGATGGGCAGCAGGTCCTCGTGAAGGCCTCGTTCCAGCGGCAGGGCGATCCGCGCAAGTTCACCACGAACCAGGGCGGCTGGTTCGAGGGCAGCCCTGGCTGGCACGTCGACGCGCAGGAAGGCTGGGCGCGCCCGCTCGATCGCCGCGTCTCGCCCGGCGCCATTCGCCGGCTCGCGCGCATGCCCGTCATCAGCGAGTCGATCGACTCGCTCCCCGTGCTCATCGCGCAGGGCCTCCCGCGCGTGGCGCTCGAGGTCGGCGCCGACCTGCCCGATCTCTCGCAGGTCGCGGACGTCGTCGACATCCCGCCGACCTTCCGCCTCCGCGCGGGCGGCTCGCTCACCGAGGCGCACGTCTCGCTCCGCGCCGCTTACGAGGACACGGAGATCGACGTCCGCGCCGACGGCATGACGCCGCCCGTGATCGTGAAGCCGCCGAAGGCGTCTCAGGACGACGGCGACGACGAGGGCTACTCCGGCCGCGGCCCGCGCCGCGTCCGCGCGGACAAGCGCGCCCTCGTCATCCGTTGCGACATCGCTGCCCAGCAGGAGGCGACCAACGCCCTGAAGGCGCTCGGCCTCAAGGCCGACGAGGACGGCCAGAGCTTCGTCGCGCGCGGCGACGACGCGCTCCAGTTCTGGACCGAGGCGGTCGGCGCGCTCCCCGACAACTGGGACCTCTTCATCCCGGACGACCTCGTCGACGTTCAGGTCCGCGGCTCGTCGCTGCAGGCCAACGCGCGCGTCTCGAGCGGCGTCGACTGGCTCTCGCTCCGCCTCACGTTCGAGTCGGACGGCATCGCGGTCACGCAAGACGAGCTCGCGCGCTGCCTCGCAGAAGGCCGCCGCTACGTGCGCCTCTCCGACGGCTCGTTCGCGAAGCTCGATCCGGAGAAGGTCAAGGCGGTGCTCGCGCGCCAGGCCGAGATCCTCGCCACGAGCGGCGCGACGGGCGGCAAGTTCCCGCTCTCGCAGGCCGGCCGCATCCAGGAGCTCCTCGAGCAGGTCGGCAAGGCCAACGTCTCGGCAGAGACGAAGGAGCTCTTCAAGAAGCTCCAGGACGTCGACGAGATCAAGGTCGTCAAGAAGCCGCGCAACCTGAAGGCGCAGCTCCGCCCGTATCAGGAGCAGGGCTTCCAGTGGCTCCACTTCCTCCACGACATCGCGTCGGGCGGCATCCTCGCCGACGACATGGGTCTCGGTAAGACGGTGCAGACAATCGCGCTCCTCCTCGCGATCAAGTCGCTCGTCGAGAAGGAAGCGAAGGCGGAAGGGAAGGACGACGGCAAGAAGGCGTTCAAGGCGCTCATCGTCGCGCCCACCTCCGTCGTCACGAACTGGATGCGCGAGCTCGACAAGTTCGCGCCGTCGCTCACGCACATGATCTGGCACGGCGGCGACCGCAAGGAGCGCACCGACGAGCTGGAGGACGCGGACGTCGTCATCACGTCGTACGCGCTCCTCCGCCGCGACGAGGAGCTGCTCGCGAAGCTCGACCTCACGTACGCGATCCTCGACGAGGCGCAGAACATCAAGAACCCGCTGAGCGCCACCGCGAAGGCGGCGAAGCGCCTCAAGTCGAAGCGGCGCCTCGCGCTGACCGGCACGCCGATCGAGAATCGCCTCTCCGAGATCTGGTCCATCTTCGACTTCGTATCGCCGGGCCTCCTCGGTCCGCTCGAGAAGTTCGAGGAGCGCTACGCGCGCCCGATCGACAACGGCGACGCGAAGGCGGCGGCTCGCCTTCGCGCCACGATTCACCCCTTCATCCTTCGCCGCACCAAGAGCGAGGTCGCGAAGGACCTGCCCGAGAAGATCGAGACGGATCAGATCTGCGAGCTCACGGGCGAGCAGGCGAACCTCTACGGCGCGGTGCTGAAGGAAGTCCGCGCGCAGGTCATGGGCGAGGTCGAGCGTCAGGGCCTCGCGAAGAGCCACATCCAGATCCTCGCGGGCCTCACACGCCTCCGTCAGGCGGCGTGCGACCCGCGCCTCCTCGGGTTGCCGCGCGACTTCGGAGACGAGGATTCCGGGAAACTCGTGGCGCTACGCGAGCTCATCCAGACGTCCATCGAGGGCGGACACCGCGTCCTCGTCTTCAGCCAGTTCGTCAGCATGCTCACCCTCATCCGCCGGGCGATGGAGGAGGATGGGGTCAAGTACGAGTACCTCGACGGCTCGACCAAGGACCGCGAGGCTCGGGTCCGGGCGTTCCAGGCCGAGGACGGCCCGCCGGTCTTCCTCATCTCCCTCAAAGCGGGCGGCGCAGGCCTCAATTTGACGGCCGCAGACACGGTGATTCACTTCGATCCGTGGTGGAATCCAGCGGTGGAAGATCAGGCCACCGACCGCGCCCATCGCATCGGCCAGACCAAGGTCGTGACGACCTACCGCCTCATCGCCAAGGGAACGATCGAGGAGAAGATCCTCGAGCTCGGCGGTAAGAAGCGCGAGCTGACGAGCGCGGTCCTCAGCGAGGACGTCGGTGGCGCGAAGAAGCTCACCAAGGGCGATCTGGAAGACTTGTTTCGGTTTGACTGACTTCTTCACGTAGTATGTGACAGGACAATGTCGGCCCGGGAAGACCAGCCCGTGACCGTTCCGCCCCCCGCGGGTGAGGACGACGCATACAGCGCCACGACGAAGGTCGGGGCGATGCCGGCGGACATCATGGAAAAGCTCCGCGCCGAGGGCCTTCTGCCCGAGGATGTGGAGAAAGAGGAGCGGGCCAAGGCGCACGATCGCGAGACCCCCGTGGCCGCGATGCGGCCGTCCACGTCGCTCGAGAAGCGAAGCCCGCCCGCGCCGCTCGTCCCGCAGGTGAGTGACGGCGCGCCGGTACCTCAGCTTTACTCGACCGCTCCGCCCCCCAACGACGACCAGCCGGCCTCGAAGATGGTCACGGCGAAGCCCCCTCCGCCCGACGCGGCCACGCCGTCCGAAAAAGGGCCCGTGTCCGACGCCATCGAGACCCCCGTCGCCTTCGCGTTCCCGCCCGCCTCCCAGCTCCCGAAGCTCGGCGAGGCCGCGGAGATGGTCTCCGAGGAGCAGCAAGACACGACTGCGCTGACGCGTCAGCCCCCGACGACGGTCCGGCCGGGCCCTTCGAAGGCGACGATGATCGTGGTGGGGGTCCTCGTGGTCCTGTTCTTGATCGTGGCTTTGATGCGGCTCCGCGGATAGCCTCGGGCGCATGATCTGGCTCTCCAGCTCCACCCTCGTTCGTCTCCGCGATCAACTTCAGCAGCGAGGACAGCGCCCGTCGATCGTCGCGCCCGATCCGTCGATGTCGCCGTCGGACGTGGAGCTCATGAACATCCTGGCCGAGTACGGGCCGCTCTGCGAGGCGATGTACCTCATGATGAGCGCGGACGGCGAGGTCGGCACGGAGGAGCGCGAGGTGCTCAAGGGCGCTCTTCGTAACCTGTCCGGCGACACCATCCGCACTGCGCACATGGACCAGATGCTCGAGAAGGCGGCGAAGCAGGTCGCCGACGAGGGGCGCGAGGCCCGCATGAAGGACATCGTGGCTGGTCTCCAGGAAGACCGGGCCCGTGCCGAGGTGGCCTTCGTGCTCGCGGCAGCGATCGCGTTCGCGGACAACGCGATCGCAGACGAGGAAAACGAGACGCTGAACACCTTCGCAGAGGGGCTCGGCATCGATGAGGGCCGCGCAAACCAGCTCCTCGACGAGGTCGAGGCCGACATGGGCAAGGAGCAGCCGCCTTCAGGTTGAGGGGCCTCCCGCCTCTTGCACCCCACGCGCGGGTGTACGTTTTCGCGTTCTGGAAGCAATAGCCGCAAACCCGCCCCTTTGCCGGGGGGCGGGAATTTCCACGTTTGGGCTCGGATTCGCTACGCTTTCGGGCAGTGACCACGAAGGCGGAGTCCAGCCCAGTCGAGCGCATCGGCGCTTATCGGGTCGTCAGACGCCTCGCGACGGGTGGCACGAGCGACGTCCTCCTCGCGAAGGCGGAGGGGCCGCATGGCTTCGAGCGCACCGTCGTCCTCAAGGTCCTCCTCTCGCACTTCGGTAAAGACGACGAGGTCGCGAAGATGTTCGCGCGCGAGGCGTCGGCCTACGCCCGCCTCTCGCATCCGGCGATCGTCCGCCTCTTCGACTTCTTCGCTGTCCCCGGCTCGGATCCGAAGAAGGGCGGGCAGCTCGTCATGGTCCTCGAGTTCGTCGACGGGCCTCCGCTTGCGCGGCTCAAGTCGATGGCGAAGGCGATCGGCAAAGAGCTCGACGACAAGGCCTCGATCTACATCGCGGCGTGCATCTTCGATGCGCTCGCGGCCGCGCACTCCGCCGTCGACGACGCCCAGCTCCCGGCGCCCGTCATCCACCGCGACGTCAATCCGTCGAACGTGCTGATCCCGTGGGACGGCTACCCGAAGCTCGCCGACTTCGGCGTCGCGAAGGTGACCGGGCTCGGTCACCACAGCGTCATCGGCATGATCAAAGGCACCTACGGCTACATGGCGCCGGAGCAGGTGACGGGCGGGGAGGCGGTCACGCCGCGGTCCGACGTCTACGCGGCGGGCATCGTCCTGTGGGAGCTGCTCGCGCGACGGCGCGCCTTCCAGCGCGGCGCGCTGCCCGAGGTGGAGGCGCTCCGCGCGATGGCCGAGCCGCGCTTGCCGGCGCTCGAGTCGATCCGCTCGGACATCGATCGCACGGTGCGCGAGTCGCTGCGTCGTTGCCTCGAGCCGCGCGCAGACAAGCGCAAGATCACGGCCGAGGAGATGGTCTCCATCCTGCACGCGATCGTGCCGCCGGATCAGGGCCGCGAGCGGCTCATGTCGCTCCTCGGCCTCGTGCGCAACGACGCTCGCGCCGTGAACGCGCAAGGATCGGTCGCCCCTCCACCAATGCCGACCGCGCCGCGGTCGGAGCCGCTCCTCCCCGACGTGGTCATCCCCGGCGCCCCGAAGATGGCGCCGGACTTCGGGGCCCACACGATGTCGGGCCTCGGAGCGCCCGCGACGAGCAAGGGCGTCGCCCCGCCGCCCGGTCAGCCGAGTGGCCTCATGGCGAAGGCGCCGCCGCGCCCGAACGTGTCGAGCGCGAAGATGCCCGCGGCTTCGCCCGCGTTTCCGTCGAGCGCGAAGATGGCGGCGGAGAAGTCGGCCGGGATCCCCACGTCGACGCTGTCGAGCGCGGGGATGCCGCAGGCGAACGTGGCGTCCCCCGATCCGAACGCCCGCGAGATCCTCTCGCTGCCCACGCGGCCAGCGATGCCTGCCGTCAGCGCGCCGGTCGCGCCGCCGCCTCCGCCGCCGCAGTGGGCGGGGAGCAAGCCAGCCATGCCTGCCGTCACGGCGGGCGGGCTGCCGCCGGCGGAGGGCCCGCCGCGCACGAAGAGCGCCGCGGCCAGGCTCGCCGTGTCGCTTCCCCCGGAGACGGTGGACGAGGCCCTGCCGGCCCGTCCCCTCAACAGCATCCTCGACGGGCTCCGCGACTCGCCCGTGCCCGACGAGCACCAGATGAGCGTGCCACCCGACTCACCGCGGGTCGCGGCGCCGCTGAAGGACCTCACCGGCGGCCTCGGGCTGCGCGACGCGATCGACGAGATCATGAAGAGCTCGCAGCGCGGCGTCCGCGCCGCGACGCCGGCCGCGCTCGGAGCGGAGACGCCGCTCCCGATCGACAAGCCCCCGCAGATGCGCGAGACGACTCGCGTCCCGCCGGGGATGACGTCGACGCTGATCGGGCTCATTCCGCCCGCGCCTCCGCCGATGACGCCCTCCGCGTTCCCGACCCAGGCCGTCGTCGACTCGAGCCCGCCGCCGAATCAGAACGAGGTCGTCACCACGCCGCCGACACCCCAGAACGAGTGGGCGAACTCGATCGACGATCCCGACGACGAACCACGCGACACGACGGTGGTGATGGAGCCGATCCCACCGCTGCCGCGCCTGCAGGCACAGGGCCTCACCTCCACCGTGATGATGGAGGCCCGGCCGCAGACGCCCTCGCAGCCGGTCCCCTACCACACGCCCGCGCCGACGCCGGCGATGCACTCGCCGGAGCCGCCGCACGTCTCGCGGCCGCCGCCGCAGCAGCACTACGTGGGGGCAGACCCGCGTCCGTCCAAGCCGGTGCCGTCCTACGGTCCGCCGCCGCGGAAAGGTGTGGGCGTGGGGACGGTGGCGGTGGTGCTCATCGTCGTCATCGCAGCGGGCATCGCGGGCACGGTCGGCTTCGTGCGATACCAGGCGCAGAAGGAGCTCGTCGACGCCGGCGCGTACGTCCCGCCGCCGCGACCCACGGCGAGCCTCGCGGTGGCGACGAGCGTGGAGGCCCCGGCGACCGCAGAGCGCCCGGCCGAGCCGCCCGCGGTCGACGCGTCCACGACGGCGGCGTCCGCCCCCGACGCGTCCCCGGCGACCCCGCCCGCGACCGCGATCGCGGCCGATGCTGCGCCCGCGGAGCCGGTCGCGGAAGGGATGGGCCAGCTGAAGACGACGGGCGCGGCGCCTGGCCGGCGCATCTTCGTCGACGACAAGGTCGCCGGTCAGACGCCCGAGACACTGACGCTCAAGTGCGGCCCGCACAAGGTGAAGCTCGGCAGCACTGGCACCACGCAAGACGTCGACGTCCCGTGCGCTGGCGACGTGACCGTCGGCGACAAGTAACGCGGCCTATTCGTCCTCGCGAGGGATGGGCCGGATGCGCGGTCGTGCGCCGGGGGCGGGCGGTCGCGGCGCCACAGCAGGCGCCTCGCGCTTGGCCTCGGTCGCACGCCTGGCCTCGGTCTCCGGTTTCGCCTCGCTCTCGCGTCGCGCCGCCTCCTCCGCGTTCTTCGCGCGACGCTCCTCGACGAGCGTGAGCCAGGCCGGCTCGACCTCGATCGTCTTGTTGGTCGTGGCGGGGACGGTCGATGCCGCGACGGGCATCGGCGGGATCTCGGGGTGTCCGGGGAGTCGCGGCGGTCGCCGGCGCGAGGGCGGCTCGGGCTCCGGCGGCGCGGGCTCGTCCTTCACCTCGTCGAGCCAGTGCATCTGGACCTCCGTGGTCTCCCGTCTCGGAGGGGGCGGCGGCTTGCGGGGTGGCGGCGGCTTGGACTTACCCACGCTCTAACGATGCCACGACCGCTGCCTAGCTCCAAGTTGCCTTACTCCGGCTTGCTCTCCGGAAGGGCGACGAAGTCGGGCCAGAACGCGTCGATCCACGTCTCGCCCCCGACGTTCGATGGGTGGATGCCGTCACTCGCGCGGTCGATCTTCAGCGCGCTCGAATCGAAGAACTTGCAGGTGCCGACGTGTCCCTTGATGACCTCGCTGAGCACGAGGTCGGATGTCTTGCCAGAGGGCGTCGCCACCGCGGTCTTGATGCGCGGCGGACCGATCCACCAGCACTCGCGATCGCCGATGCGCTTCACGATGCGCTCGACGCTTCCGCCGTACATCTCCGGGTGCGGGGAGAGTACGTCGTTCGCGCCGAGGGTGACGATGACGATGTCGGGCTTCTCGTCGCGGAGCGCGTCGCGGAGGATCGGCCCCTTATCGAAGGAGTTCAGTGACTCGCTCACCGTCGTCCGCCGCACGAGCTTCGCCCCCTCCGGCGTCAGCTTCTTCTCGAGGGCGCGCGTGAGGCCAAAGGTGCCGCCGACCATCGAGTCGCCCACGTGGAGGACCTTCTTCCCTTTGAGCGAGCGCGCCGGCAGGGCAGGCGGCGCCGCTTCGGCCTCGGGCGCTGCGTCGCGGATCTCCTCCGAGTGTCCGGCGTCGGCGGGCGCGGCCGCGTCGGCCGGCGCCGGCTTCCTCTGCGAGCAGCTCAGGAGGAGCGCTGCACAAACGACGAAGGACCGACGCATCGCGCCGGTCCTTATAGTCGGAAACCCTCGCTAGTTCACTGCGCGACGTCAGCGCAGCAGCGGAAGCCGGTCGAGTAGTCGTGGTACCAGGCCTCGTGGGCGTCGGTCGTGTAACCGCAGCCGTCGCCGTTCTTCTCGACGTCGAGGTAGTAGCCGCCCTGGAAGGTACCAGCCGGATCATCGACCCATTCGTGGATGTTGCCGACCATGTCGTGCACGCCGTAGCCGTTCGTGCAGCCCTCGTGGCTGCCCGTCTCGGCGAGGGTGCCCGGCAGCTGGTTCAGCTGCGGGTCGTTCATGATCTTGTTCGACGCGAAGGCCGAGCCGTCCGCGATATTCGCCGCGAAGTAGAAGCCGATCGGCGAGCGGCCGTTGTCGTTGCACGTGCCGGGCTTGCGCTCGTTGCCGTACGGGTACTTGGTCTTCTCGGGGCCCTTGCAGGCGTTTCGCCACTCCTGCGGCTTGCAGAGGCGCTTGCCGGAGGCCTTGCACGCGGCGCCGGCTTCCTTGCCGGAGATGTAGCCCTGCGGGTAGACGCCCTTCTGGCTGACCGCGCGGACCTTGTGGCCTTCGACGGGCATGTAGAACGGGTAGGGGCGCTCTTCGCCGCCTGGGAGCACCTCGAGGAGGGACGCCTCGTACTTGTCGACGCAGAAACGGTCCTCGACGGACGCCATGTCGGCCGGGCAGAGCCCGTTCATCGGCGCGGGGCGGTCCTCTTCCTTGAGGTCGTCCACGGCCGACTCGACCGTGGCGAACGCGAGGCGGGGCGCCGGGGCGTTGGCGAGGGTGATGGAATCGGTCTTCTCGGCCGGGCGTTCAGAAGCAGCCGTCGTCGACGACAGAACACGAGCAGCGAAGGGCGAGAGCTCCGAGCGAAGGGAGTCCGCATGCGTGCAGCCAGCGACCGCGGAGAAAGCGGCGATGCCTGCTGCGAAAGCTGCTGCGATAAGCCAAGCCGGGCGGTTGTTCTGCGTCACGTTCGTCGTTCCTTCCGGCAGAGAGGGCGGCGAGGGGTCCGTAGCCTCGTCCCCACGAAGACGTGGGGCCCCTGGTGGAAACTTTCCCCGGGGGGCGCGTACCGAGCTACGCGATGACCATGGTGATACGCTGCCCCACGGGGGGTAGTCGACCCAAAAGCGACACGGGACCGAAAAAAAGGTGAGACGGCACCTCTAGTTAGGTACCTATGCGCAGATTGCGCAATGCTCATAATCCTTTGAACTCAAAGGGTTACAGGCCATGTCTGCGGGTGTGGGTGATATTTGCGCCGGACCCTGGAAAAATGCTCTCGGGGTGAAAATTCGGACCTCGGAGCCGCCTCTGCGCGTCCGTCCGCGGATAGGAACGGCCCTTCGCGCTGATCCGTACGTCACGGTCTGCGCAATCCGTCGCGCATGTGAGCGGGCGGCACAGCGCGAGGTCCATCACGAACGGCGATCGGCATGCGTTTTTCAGAGCGCGGGCGTGCGCGTTTATGGAAGCCAAGCGTGCCTGCGTGTTAGCGAAGTCGCGTGCGGCATCGCCTCTACCTGACGCCGGGGATGTTCGGCTTCGGCAAGCTCGCGACCTACGACTACTTCGCGCATGTCGCACGGGCGTTGAAGGAGCGATTCGCGGCCGCCGGTCACGGGCTCGAGACGCACGTCGTCGACGTCGCGCCCACCGCGTCCATTCGACGGCGGGCGGTCCGACTGGCGGAGCTGATCGCGTCGACGGCGGGCGCCGACCCCTCGTCGGACGGAGGCTCCCCGCTTCATATTCTCGGTCACTCCACGGGCGGCCTCGACGCCAGGCTCGTCGCGTCGCCGAGCGCGCGGCTCCCGATCGCTGGGGAAAAGCTCGGCTGGATGCCCCGTCTGAAGAGCATCACCACCATGAGCACGCCGCACTACGGGACGCCCCTGGCGTCGTTCTTTGCGACGGTCTCGGGGCAGCGCATGCTCTACGCAGTGAGCGCGCTCACGTTCATCGCGCTCTCCGTCGGAGCCCCGCCGCTCGCCGCCGCGAGCGCGCTCGTGGTCGCGATCGGCCAGCTCGACCGCGCCGTCCTCGGGATGGAGCTGAAGATCCTCGACCGGACGACCGACGCTCTGATGAAGGCCCTCGAGCCGGCGCAGAGCCGCGAGGTCCGTGACTTCCTCGACGCCATCTCGAAGGACCAGGGCGCGATGGTGCAGCTCATGCCGGAGGCGATGGATCTCTTCCAGTCGGGGGTCGAGGATCGGCCGGGCGTCGTCTACCAGTCGACGGTCGCGGCCGCGCCGCCGCCGAGCGCGCGCCGCCTCGCCCGCGCCATGCTGAGCCCGTGGCGAGCGCTGAGCTCGACGCTGTTCACGACGCTCTACGGCATCACCGGCCGGCTCGACGAGAACTACCCCTGCGCGCCGGACGACGCGAACGAGCAGCTCCGCGCGCTCTTCGCGGAGCTCCCCACGCCACGCGCGAACGACGGCGTCGTCCCGACGCGCTCGCAGCTCTGGGGCAAGGTCGTCTGGGCGGGCGCCGCCGACCACCTCGACGTCCTCGGCCACTTCACCTCCGCCGTCCCGTCCGAGATCGCGGCACGGCCGTTCTGGGCGCGGCTCTTCGCGCGCCGCCCCGACGCGGTGCACGTCGACTGGCTGACGAGCGGCTCGAACTTCGACGAAGCGCAGTTCGATCGCCTCATGGACGCCATCGCGAACGGCATGCTCGGGGGCTGAGTTTCAGATTCCTCACAGGCTTTCCCCGATCTGGGGAAAACCGTGGAAAACTCGTGGCGATCTGCCTCAACGGTACGAAATCGTGGCGAGATGGTCGTGGCTAAGTGTCGAGATCCTCGTAGATCCTCGCGTACCGTGCCCGCATCGTCGCCACCGTGAAGTCCGCCCGCACCCAGGCGTGGGCGCGTTCGCCGCGTCGGGCGAGCTCCGCCGGGGAGCGGGACGCCTGGTCGATGACCTCCGCCAGGGCGGCCGTCGTGCGTGTGGACGCGAGCCAGCCCGTCTCGCCGTCGTCGACGATCTCGGGGATGCCGCCGACCGGCACCGCGATGACCGGACGGCCCATCGCCATCGCCTCGAGGAGCGCGATCCCGAGGCCCTCTTCCTTGGCGCTGGAGAGGACGGCGTCCGCCCGCGCGAGCGCGCCGCGGACGTCCGGCGTGTAGCCCGCGAAGCGCACGCGATCGCCGAGCGGCCGCGCCAGCCTCTCGAGCCGCGCGCGCTCGGAGCCGTCGCCGACGATCTCGAGCTCGACGTTCGGCACGCGCGTCAGCGCCTCGATCGCGAGGTCGAGCCCCTTGCGCGGATCGAGGCGGCCGAGCGCGACGAGGCGAAGGCGCTCGGACGGCGGCGGCCGCGGGACCGGCGCGAACCGGTCCGGATCGATGCCATTGTGGATCACGCTGGTCGGAAGCTCGCGGACGAACGGCATCCGCGCGAGGGCCGTGCGGTGGACGTGCGAGCTGATGAAGACCACACGATCGGCGCGCTTCAGGGTCCAGCTCGCGAACGGGCGGCAGCTCGGGTCGTCGTAGACGCGCGTCGAGTGCTCCGTCCGCACGATCTTCGCGCCCACCGCCGCCGCCGCGCGCGTCCCGAGCAACTGCGACGCGAAGGTGTGCAGATGGACGATCGTCGCGCCGCGGCGCCGGAGCACGCCGGTCAGCCAGCCCACGTCGCCTGGCCGCAGGAAGGCGAGCGGGTGCTCGCGGACCGGCCCCCGGTCGTCGACCGTCAGGCCGGAGAAGAGCCGCCGCAGCTCGTCGTTCGGCGTGAGCAGCGCGATCGAGGCCGGGCGGCCGGCGCCCACGAGATCCACGAGCATCCGCTCCGCGCCGCCGATCTCACCGGCCGCGACGACGTGGACGATCACGCCGTCCTCAGCTGCTTGAGCCGCCTCTCGAAGCGAAACCAGAAGACGATGGCGACCGCCGTGTGCACGCACGAGGTCGAGAGCGCGAGGCCTTCGAGGCCCAGGAACGCCGACAGGATCACGTTGAACGCGAGGTTCGAGGTCGCATTGAAGATGCCCATCGAGATCATGATCGCCCCGTTCTTCGTCGCGACGTGCGCCCGCGCGAGCACGAGGAGCGCCCCGAACGGGGCCAACCCGATGAGGTGATACGGGAGGAGGTGCGCCATCCGGTCGACGCCGGCGGCGTCCATCTTGCCGTGCAGGAAAATGAGCCGGAGAAGGGGATAGCGAACCGCATACAGAAGCGCCGACGCCGCGAGCAGGATCGCGCCGACGCTCAGGAGCGCCTTGATGACCGTCTTCCGGATGAGGGCGTACTGCCGGTTCGCGAAGTCCTCCGCCAGGTGGCTCATGAGCACGGGCAGGAGCGAGGCCTGGAGGAGGGACGTCGGCAAGAGCGCGACGTCGCCCGCGTTCTTGAGCATGGTCCCGCCTCCGTACACGCCGGTGACGCCCGCCATGAGCTGATCCACCACGGGATTGATGCGGGTCACCGAGCCTCCGCCGACCTCCGACGAGGCGAGCCGCACGAATGTCCGGAACGCGGGCGGCCGATCGAAGCAGAGCTTGATCTTCAAGCCGAGCCGCCGGATGGCGAACCAGGCGAGCACCAGACACGCGAGCACCTCGCCCAGCAGCGAGGCGGTCGGGACGACCGCGATGCCGACGTCCGCGTGCATCGCCGCGAGGATGGAGATGTTGAGGACCATGCCCACGAAGCTCGCGATGGGCTGGATGAAGAACTGCTGCTCCACCACCGCGAGCGTGCTGAAGAACGTCCGCGTGCTCATCGCCACGAGGAAGAGGCAGAACGGCGGGACCATCCGCGCGGCGGTGATGAAGGCGGAGCCCTCGTAGCGGATCCGGAACCAGGTCAGCGCCCCGGCGCCGATGAGCAAGGCGAGGCCGCCGCCGAAGAGCCACGTGTGCGAGAGGAGCGAGCCGCGGAGCCGCCCGAGACCGTCCGGCCTGGCCAGACGCTCCTCCGCGAGGATCGGGATCAGCGCGGAGTCCTGATGGATCGAGAAGATGAGCGAGCCGGCGAACCCGAAGACGGCCCACGCGAAGTTGTAGATGTCGGTGACGTCGTTCCGGCCGAACCAGTAGAGGTAGAGGAGCGGCAGCGACGCCTCCGCCGCGCGGAAGCCGACCTGCGCGGGCAGGACGAGCAGGGCGGTCCGCGCGATGGATCGGCGCTTGGGCTTGGCCGTGGCCTCGGCGTCCGCCGCTTCGCTCACGCCCCGAGGATCTCCGGCACATCGCCGAGGCCGATGACCGAGATCGACTCGCGCTGCGCGAAGGCGAGGAGCACGCGGAGCCGGTCGAGGATCGCCTTCGCGTCCGACTCGGTGTCCGCGTACGGGCTCGCGTCGGGGATGACCTCCGTGTTGTGGAGCATCGCGTTGATCACGACCGGGCGTCCCGGCGAGTTCCGGCGCGCCTCGCCGATCTCGTCCTCCGCCAGACGCACGAGCGCGTCACCGCTCGTCCACGTGGGCCGGAGCCATCGCGGCTCGAGCTTCTTTCCGATGCCCGGCAGCGAGTTGAGCAGCCGGCGACGGATCGTGACCGGGACCTCGAGGAGCGTCGAGTCGCCTGGTTTTCCCGGGTCATGGCGATCGGGGCGATACGGCTGCGTCGGGGCGCCGGAGAAGGACAGCCCGGGCGAGCCCTGGTCGGACCAGTCGATGTTGGGGGTCACGCTCGACTCGACGCCGTAGCCGAGCTCCTCGAGGATCCCGATCGTCCGCCGTCCGATGCCGAAGCGCCCGGCTCGGAACGAGACTGGCTGGTGCTGGAACGTGCGGATGAACTGATCCGTGAGGTAGGTGAGCTTGCGCTTCTCGACGTCGCCCTCGTAGTCGCGCTGGAAGTCGCGCGTGACCTCGGGCTCCCAGGCCCCTGGCTCGGCGTACTCGCCGTGGAGGTGCGCCCCGAGCTCGCACGCGGAGCCGATCGCCTTCAGCTCCTCGGCGGACCGCGCGTCGCGGATGACCTCCGGCGACACGAGGTACGTGGGCTTTGCGCCGTACGAGGCGAAGAGCGGCTGGAGGCGATCCACGATGCCGACGTGGACGCCCTCGAACGTCATCGGCCGGCGGGATCGCCAGGAGGGCCCCTTGTCGCACTCCGTGTCGATCGACACGCAGAGGTAGGCCCGGCTCATCACTCTGCCTCTTAGCACGAGGCCCCCAGAAAACGCGCCGAAAGCGGCCGCGTTTTAGCATATTTGCGTGGGCTTCTAGCTGGTGTAACGGACGGGGTAATGGCCCTCGAAAGAGAGATCAACGCCCTGCGTCCGACACGCAAGGTGCGGGTCCTCTTCATCAATGACACGGCACGAAACGGAGGCCCCGGACGGAGCCTCTTCTACATCCTTCGGTTCCTCGATCCCGAGGTCATCCACCGGTCCGTGGTGCTGCCGCGGCCGGGCGTCATCAGCGAGCTCTACGAGAGCCGCGGCGTGACGGAGGACCTCCTCTTCGAGCCTGACCTCGTCGAGAACCCGATCGAGCCGAGCGACCGGCCCATGTCGCGCGACGACTTCGACGCGCCCTATCCGACCCAGGCCCTCCGCGCCGCCACCAACGTCATCCGCGCCGGCGCCGCGCTGATGCGCCTGACGAAGCTCCTCCGCCAGGGGCCGAACGGTGCCGGGCGCTACGACCTCGTCTACTGCAACGGCACCAACGCCGACTTCGCGGGTGGGTTCCTCGCGCGCGCGAGCGGCGTCCCGGCGCTCTGGCACGTCCGCTACACCTCGCTCCCCAAGGCAGTGCGCGGGATCCACGACCGCCTCGCGGCGAGCCGCGGCGTCCGCCGGATCATCTGCGTGTCGAAGGCGTCGGCGCTGCTCTTCCCGCACTGCCAGGAGAAGGTCCGCGTCATCCACAACGCGCTCGACACCGACGAGTTCAACGCGAAGGGCATCACCCCCGCGCTGAAGAAGGACCTCGGTCTCCCGCCCGACGCCGTCGTCTTCGGCAGCCAGGGCCGCATCCTCCCGCGCAAGGGCTACGTCGAGATGATCAACGCCGCGAAGATGGCGCTCGACCAGATGACGGAGGACGAGAAGCGTCGCGCCTTCTTCGCCGTGCTCGGCGACACGCCCGAGGACATTCGCCCCGATCACCTCGCGGAGTGCCGCGCGCTCGTGACGTCGCTCGGGCTCGACGCGAAGTTCAAGTTCCTCGGCTTCATCGCGAACATCAAGCCGTACGCGGCAGACTTCGACGTCGCGGTCGTGCCCAGCGTCTATGCGGATCCGCTGCCGCGCGCGGTCATCGAGTCGAGCGCGCTCGGCAAGCCGGTCATCGCCTTCGACGTCGGCGGCGTCAGCGAGATGCTCGAAGACGGGGTGACGGGCGCGCTCGTGAAGGGTGGCGACGCCCCCGCGCTCGCGACGCAGATGCTCCGTTACCTCCGCGATCCGGACCTCCGCGCGGAGCAGGGCGCGGCCGCACGGCGGCGCATCGAGGATCACTTCGACGGCGCCATCCAGGCGCGTCGGATCCAGAACCAGATCATCGAAGCGGCGGGGATGGTGCAGCGATGACCGAGTTCGCGGAGACCTCCGGACCTCGCGGACCTCTCCGCCACGCGGTCGAATCGATCGTGGCCTTCGCCATCGCGCGGCCGTGGCTCGTCGTCTTCATGTCGCTCGGCCTCATCACGGCCGCGAATTTCTACATCAAGTCGAGGCTCGAGCTCCGCTCCGACTTCCTCGAGCTGCTCCCGCGCGACTCGCCGGGCTTCATCGCGTACGAGCATCAGCTCCATCGCGTCGGCGGCGGCGCCACGCTCTACGTCATCGTGGAGTCGCCCGACCGCGCCGCGAACGAGAAGCTCGTCGACGACCTCTCCGTCGAGGTGAAGAAGATCGGCCCCGAGCTCGTCTCGTACGTCGAGGACGGATCGAAGGAGGTCCGCGAGTACTACAAGGCGAACAAGTGGCTCTACGCGGAGCTGAAGGATCTCGAAGAGGCGGACACGAAGCTCGACAACCAGATCGCGATCAAGAGCGGTCTCGTCGAGAACCTCGAGGGGGACGAGGACGCGCCCAAGAAGGCGGGGCCCGCGGGCGACGCCGGCGCGGGCGACGCGGGCACCGAGCACGCGCTCGGCATGGATCAGTTCAAGAAGCGCTGGGACGACGCCGCGAACAAGCACGACGACTTCCCCACGGGGTACTTCGCGACGAAGGACGGGACGATGCTCGGCATCCGCATCGTCTCGCCAACGACGGGTACCGGCGATCGCGGCGGCGACGACTTGCTCCAGAAGCTGAAGGACATCGTCGGCGGGATGAACCTCACCGCGCGGCATCCGGCGATGCGCGTCGGCTATGCGGGCGACATCCCGAACGCGATCGCGGAGAAGGAGTCGATCGTCAGCGAGGCGGCCACCGCGACCGCGATCGCGACGTTCCTGGTGCTCTTCGGCGTGTTCGCGTTCTTCCGGTCGTTCTCCGCCGTCTTCGTCATGCTCCTGCCGGCGGCGCTCGGCGTGGCGTGCGCTTACACGTTCGCCACCGCGACGTTCGGCTACGTGAACACGTCGGGCGCGTTCCTTGGCGCGATCATCCTCGGCAATGGCATCAACTACCCGATCGTCCTCCTCGGCCGCTATCGCGAGTTCGTCGCGCGCGGCATGAGCCCGGACGTCGCCAAGAAGGCGGCGGTGTGGAACGCGTTCCGCGCGGAGCTCGTCGGGGCGTGCGTGGCGGGCATCGCGTACGGCTCGCTGACGATCACGCGCTTCCGCGGCTTCAGCCAGTTCGGCATGATCGGCTTCGTCGGGATGCTCCTCGTGTGGCTCTCGATCATCCCGCTCGTCCCGGCGGTCGTGACCATCTTCGAACGCCAGCGCGCAAAGCCCGGCTACAAGCCTATCGCGAGGGTGCGCGACGCCATCTTCAACGCGCCCGTCATCCGCTCGCTCTTCCCCGAGGTGAAGGCGGACGGCTCGCGCGGCGAGTTCATCAACGGCATCGCGCGCATCACGGAGCGCTTCCCGAAGGCGATCGTCGCGCTCGCGGTCGTGGTCACGGTGGTCGCGGTCGTGAAGATCCCGGCCTTCATCCGGGATCCGTGGGAGTACAACTTCGCGCGCCTCGGCTCGAAGGAGTCGAAGAAGAGCGGGGCGGGGGAGTGGTCGACCAAGGCGGAGGACGTCTTCGGCGGGAAGATGAACGTGGCGGGCGCGCTCATGCTCGCCGACAAGCCGGAGCAGACGCCGCTCGTGAAGCAGCAGATCCTCGCGAACGACGCGAAGGATCCGAAGGGCAAGCTCATCGCGGACATCTCGACCGTCTACGACATGCTTCCCGGTACGAAGGAGGAGCAGCAGGCGAAGCTCGCCGTGCTCGAGCGCATCCGCGATCGCCTCACCCCGCGCGTCCTCCACGACATGAGCGAGGACGAGCGCAAGACGCTCGAGGAGATGAAGCCGCCGGAGGACCTCAAGGTCCTCGAGGCGAAGGACCTCCCCGCGCTGATCCGCCGGCGCTTCGAGGAGCGCGACGGCACGCTCGGCACCGTCTTCTACGTCAAGACGGCGAGCAGCGTGAGCCGCTCGAACGGGCGCAACCTGCTCCGCCTCGCGAACACGACGGACAACGTGCGCCTCCCCGACGAGGAGCACACACTCGTGCGCACGGCGAGCCGCTCGACCGTCTTCGCGGAGATGATCAAGTCGATGGAGCGCGACGGCCCGCTCGCGACCGGCGCGTCGCTCGTCGCGGTATCCATGGTCGTGCTCTTCGCGACATCGAGCTTTCGCGGGTTCGTGTGCGTGATGATCTCGCTCATCCTCGCCGTCGTGTGGATGGTCGGCGGCGCCGCGTGGACGGACAGCCGTCTCAACTTCCTCAACTTCATCGCGCTGCCGATCACGTTCGGCATCGGGTGCGAGTATCCGTTCAACATCTTCGATCGTTCGCGCCTCCTGAAGGACGACGTCACGCTCGCCGTGCGGCGAAGTGGCGGCGCCGTCGCGCTATGCAGCTTCACGACGACGGTCGGCTATGGCTCGCTCCTCTTCGCGGACAATCAGGCGCTGCAGTCCTTCGGTCACCTCGCGATGAGCGGCGAGATCCTCGCGATCAACTCCGCGCTCTTCGTCCTCCCCGCGCTCCTGCACCTCTGGCCAAAGAGCAAGGAGACCGAACGGACGTCGTGATACCCTCGGCTCATGTCGAAGCCGGAGCGGCCGAAACGACGTATGTTGCTCGTCGCGAGCGTGGGCGTGGCGACCGTGAGCTACGCGCTCGCGGCCTGTGAGAAGCAGCCCGCGGGCAACCTCGCGCCGCCCCAGCCGCCCGTGACGGCCGACCCCGTCTCCGGCAACCTCGCGCCGCCGCCGGCGAAGCCGGACCTGCCGGACGCCGCGCCGCCCGCGCCGGTCGCCTCGGACAACGCCAAGGCCGTCTCTCCGACGGGCGGAAACCTCATGGCGCCGCCCAGGCCGGAGCCGTCGGCGTCGACCGCGCCCGCGAAGCCCAAGCCGCCGCCGCACGCGGGCAACCTGATGCCCCCACCGAAGAAGGAGTGAGCCCGGGATGACGGAACCCGAAGGCGACCTCTTCGAGCTCGAGCTCCTCGGCGGCTCGACCGAGCGGCGATACCGGAAGATGCGCCCCGAGGTCGAGACGATGCCGTGGGGGACGATGGACCTCTCCGCGTCCGCGCCCGAGGACCTCATCGTCGCGCGCCGCGCATGGACGGGCGCTGCGTACCAGGAGCATCGCACCGGCGTCGCGTGCGCCGCGACGCTCCGCGCGCTGATCGAGGCCCGCGCGCCCATCGACCTCGTCGGTGTCGCGTCACGCTTCCCGCTCGACGAGATGGTGCACGTCGAGCTCTGCTCGCGGATGGCCATGGAGTGCGGCGGCGGCACCGAGATCCGCTACGACCCCGACTTCGTCGTGCTCGACGCGGAGCCGGGCCTCTCGCCGCTCCTCCGCGCGTGCGAGCTCGCGACGCGCTTCTTCTGCGTCGGCGAGGCGATCTCCATCCCGCTGCTCCGCGCCACGTGGCATGCCGCGCGGCACCCCCTCCCACGCGCGGTCCTCGCGCGCATCGTGAAGGACGAGGCGGCGCACGGCGTCTTCGGCTTCACGGTGCTGGACTGGGCCGACGATCGCCTCACCGAGAAGGATCGCGCGCATCTCGGCGCGATGGCCGATCTCGGCATCGATTTCCTCGAGGTGCAATGGGAGGAGATCGGCAAGCGTCCGAAGTCCGCGCCCCACGACGGGGACGTGCTCCAGTGGATGCAGACCGACGAGTACCTCGACCTCGCGCGGCGCGCCCTCGAGCGTGACGTGCTCGCGCCGCTCCGCAAGCGACGCATCCCGCTCCGCAAGCGTCAGGGATGACAGGCCGGCGGGACCGGCATCTTCGTGTCGAAGGCCTTGAAGCGCGCGAACGTCGGCGGCTCGTTGCCGAGCCCGACATAGGCTGAGTAATACACGTACTGGCCGTCGAACACGGCGCCCCAGTAGCGGTTCGCGGGGATGCCCATCGCGGCGCCGGCCGCGATGTCCCAGGCGTTCGCGTCGCTGAAGCCGAGGGTGGTGTCGTAGCGCGCGAAGATGACCGTGGTCGTGGGCGCGGGGTACGGCGAGAAGTAGATGTAGCGGCCGTCGTAGACACCGCCGATGAAGCCGCGCGTGAGCGGGTTCTTGCCGTTCGTGGGCTGGCCTTCCCAGCCGGCGTCGAGCGCGCCCTCGAGCGGACGGCGGAACACGCGCGTCGGCGCGGCCGCGTCGCGGGTGTTGTACTGCGTGAGGTAGAGGTGTTGCGGCGACATCACGCCGCCGCTGATGAACGCGTAGTCGTCGCCGAGCTCGGTGAGATCGAACGAGTCGAAGCCGGTCGCCAGCGTCTTCGACACGTCATAGCGCGCGAGGCACGCGATCTTCTCGTTGCCGGCCGGCGTCAGGAACGCCGCCTTCGGCGAGCAAAGGCCCGTCGACGTCGTCCCGCACGAGCCCGGGAAGGTGCCGCCGTCGTACTCGGTCGACTCCCAGCCGGCATCGAACGACTCGCCGCGGTGGATGAGGGGGACATAGCCCGTGCCGTTGCTGAAGAGCGTCCCGCCGTCGGCGACCGCGACCGCGCCGCTGTAGCGCGTCGTCCCCGGATGGAGCTTGGTCGCATCGTAGCGCTCCCACGAGCTCGAGAAGCCGAAGTCGGTCTCCTTCTGGGTCGTGTCGAAACGGAGGAAGACGTTGTCGGCGTATGCGCCGACGACGAGGTACTTTCCCTCGAGCGTCGCGGTCACGTGCGGGCCCGTCGTCCCGAGCGCGACCTCGGGATCGAAGGTCGTCCACGTCTTCGGGTCGTCGAACGCAGCGGCCTGCGTATCGTACCTGAGAATACGCGAGCCGGTCAGGCCGGCGTCCGCGCCGTCCTGGTCGCTCGAGCGGAGGAAGTAGATGAAACGACCGTCGAACGGCCCTGCGACGTACCCACCTCCCGGGCCTTTGAAGGTCGACCAGCGCGCGGGATCGTCGAGTTTCCCGGGCAAGATGGGGGCCGCCGCCTCGGGTGTGGCCGTGTCGACGGTCGCGTCGGGCGTAAGGATCGGGCCATCGTAGGTGGGCGGGTCGAGCCCGAGGACGACGCTGCACCCCGCGAGAAGCAGCAAAAGCCCGCCGGCCAAGACCCTGCGCCGCATCCCTGCAAAGACTATCCGATCGTCGTAACGGCCGATATCTTTGACGGAGGGTAGGATGCAGGCGCCTCCAGTACCGAAGGCCTCACGCAACGGACCCGGCGGGCTCCTCCTGGACAAGGGCGACCTCGTCGCCGGCAAGTATCGCGTGGAGCGCATCATTGGCTCCGGAGGCATGGGCCAGGTCGTTGCGGCGCGTCACGTCGAGCTCGGGAACCTCTTCGCGATCAAGGTGCTGCGCCCCACCGACGATGCCCAGCAAGGGATCCGCTTCATGCGCGAGGCCCAGGCCATCGCGCGGCTCAAGAACGAGCACGTCGTCCGTGTCCACGATGTCGGTCAGACCGATCGCGGGCTCGCGTACATCGTCATGGAGCATCTCGACGGTCAGGACCTCGGCGCGCTCCTCGCCGCGCGTGGTCCGCTCCCGGTCGATGAGGCGGTGGGCGCGATCCTCGAGGCGTGCGAGGGGCTCGCCGAAGCGCACGCGATGGGGATCGTGCATCGTGATCTCAAGCCGCAAAACCTCTTCCTCGCGCGAAAGTCCGCGTCGGGCGCGGCGGCGGTGAAGGTCGTCGACTTCGGGCTCGCGAAGAGCACCTCGACCACGAACGGTGACATCCTCTCCGCGAAGGCGACCGCGAACGGCGAGATCATCGGGACCGCGGGCTACCTCGCGCCGGAGCAGATGGGCGGCGAGGCCTCTCCACGCTCCGACGTGTGGTCGCTCGGCGTCTGCCTCTACCGGCTGCTCACCGGGAAACACCCGTTCGGCGGCAAGACGCCCGTCGAAGTCTCCGTGGCCGCGCTCACCGCGGATTTCCGGCCGCTCGAGTACTTCCGCACCGACGTACCGCCGTCGATCGAGGCGGTGCTGGCGCGATGCCTGCGGAAGATCCCGGAGGAGCGCTACGCAGATGCAGGCGTGCTCCACGACGCGCTGCTCGAAGCGTTCAGCCAGGAGTCCATCCCGCAGAGCCACACGGAGGCGACCCTCGCGCGCGCGGCGCCGCCGTCGGCGTCGTCGCTCGTGACCTCGACCGCGATGACGCGGACCTCGAGCCCCGTGCGCTCGACCCAGCCGCACACGTTCGCGCCGCCCCAGGACGAGGAGGCGACGATCGTGACGCCGCAGAGCTGGGAGCCGCCCGAGCCGAGCGGCCCGCCGCCGACGAGCTTCACCACGACGGAGGACGGCCTCACTGGCGTCCTCGTGGATCGTCGTTCGCGGCTCATGCTCCTCGGGAGCGCGATCGCGCTCGTCGCGGCGCTGCTCTTCTTGTTCGCGGCCGTCGCGTGGCGTCGCTCGGCGCAGGAGGCGCGACGCGAGCGCGAGATGGAGGCGGCGGCGCTCCAGCCGACCTCGCTCTTCCCGCCGCCGCCGCCGATCCCGCCCGAGGTCGTGAGCCAGGTCGCGGTCCCGCCGGTCCCTCCGCCCGCGCCGCCGCCCGCGCCCGCGCCGGCTCCCGAGGAGCCCGCGCCGCCGCCGGTCGAGGTCGCGAGCGCGCCGCCGCCCGAGCCTGCGCCTGCGCCGCCCCCGCGCCCCCGCCCGTGGCGGCGCCGGAGCCCGCCGCGGCCGCGGATCCGCCGGCCGCGCCGAAGAAGCCGGCGCCTGCGAAGAAGAAGGCGCTCTATGACACGCCCTAGCGTCGCGATCGTCCTCGCCCTCGTCTGCCTCGCGGGGAACGCGACCGCGGCGGACACGCCCGAGCCGTACGTCGTGAAGTTCCAGGAGGGCCGCGCGCTCCTCAAGGAGAACAAGTTCGCCGAGGCGCTCGAGAAGTTCGAGGAGAGCGCGGGGCTCAAGCCCGCCTCGGGCACGTACCTCAACATGGGCGACTGCCAGGAGCATCTCGGTCGCTATGCGTCGGCCATGGTCTCCTTCGAGCAAGCACGCGCGCTCGCCGCGGAGGAGAAGAAGCCCGAGCGCGAGAAGGAGGCGACGGAGCGGGCGCAGAAGCTCCAGCCCATGGTGTCGAGCGTCACGATCAAGGCCCCACCGGACATGAAGGTCGGCATCGACAACGGCCCAGCGGAGCCGGACAAGCCCGTCAGCGTCGACGGCGGGACCCACATCGTGCACGCGGAGATGAAGTGCCGGCGGCCGAAGGACCTGCCCATCACGGTGGGAAACAAGGGCGACGCGCAGACGGTCACGATCGACCTCGCGTCGCTCGATCCCGATCCCGCCTGCGCGCCGAAGAAGGCCGAGCACGGCACGAGCACGGAGCGGCTCCTCTCGTACGTCGCCGCAGGCGCGGGCGTCGTCTCGCTCGGCGTCGGGATCGGCTTCGGGCTCTCGGCGTCGAGCAAGAAAGGGGATCTCGAGGACGCGTGTCCCGCTTACCCTCTCCGCTGCAACATCAACCAGAAGCGCGAGCTCGACGACAAGTACGACAGCGCGAGCACCGCCGCGACCATCTCCACGATCGGCTTCATCGGCGCGGTCGCGCTCATCGGTGGCGGAGTCGTGCTCTACATCCTCTCGCCCGAATGGAAAGAAGCTCAGACCACCGGCCGTCCGTTCGTCCCTGGGCGCTTCTACTTCTAGCGCTCGCGGGATGTCCGAGGTCCGAGCCTCCGACGCCGGCCGATGCCGCCGTCGATGCCGGACCGCCGCCCGGCGTGTCGCTGCTGCAGCACACGCCATCGCGGCTCGCGCTCGAGTGGCAGTTCGAGACCACCGCGGCGTGGGGCGGCCCGCGCGACTCGGTCGCGACGCCCTTCAACGGCTGGCAGGGCAAGTGGCTCGCGGTGCGGATCCCGGCCGACGCGCACGTCACCGCCATGACGATGAACGTGGGGAGCGAGCCCGTCCGCGCGAGTGTCTGGCGCAACGGAACGAAGCTGAAGGAGGTCTCGCTGAAGGGCGCGGCGGTGATCCCGCTCGACGGCGCAGGCGGGGACTACCGGCTCGAGGGCCTCGGCGGAGCCCTCCACCTTCGAGACCTCGACGTGCTCGGACAGCCCGGAGCCGAGCGGCGCTCCGTGACGAAGCTCCCGGAGGTCCGGTACGGATCGCTCGACGCGGGGGAGCACATCAGCGGGCCGTGGCCGGATCTCGTCTCGTACTGCGAGAAGCATCATGGCGACCGCTGCAACGAGGGGCAGTCGGGCGTGCCGTCGTCCGGGAGCAACCTCTCGATCGGCTTCACGAGCGCAGGCAACCGCGCGTGGCTCGCGGCCTCGACGAAGCGCGGCTGGTTCGTGCTTCGCGAGCGGCGTGACGTCGATCCGAGCTCGCTCCGGACCGAACGGCCCGAGGCGGGCGCGCCGTTCCTGCGCTTCGAGTACGTCGAACGATCCGACCAGCGGGACGGCGAGATCGGAAAGGTCTTCGTCGACGCGACACGATGGCTCGTGGTGTGCCGCAACATCGACGACTGGGTCGACTGCGACGAGCGGCACGCGCTCGGCACGTTCCAGGGCGTCATCGCCGATGATCGACGCGCGCCGTTCCCGCCGCCTTCGGGCCGATGGAACGAGCCGAAGGCGCCGCGTATCCTCCCGGACGGCGGCGTCACGGTCGAGTGACCGCGCGGGCCGCGATCACTCGTTCGGGGGCGGCGGCGGGTTCGACGCGGTGATGGCGCGCGAGCCGGCCTCCTCGATCGCCTCGGACCGACGCGGGCGGCGGCTGCACTGGAGGATCTGCTTGCGCACGCGGACGGCGTCGGGCGTGACCTCGACGAGCTCGTCGGCGTCGATCCACTCCATCGCGGTCTCGATGTTGAGGATGCGCGGCACGGCGAGCATGACGTTCTCGTCCTTGCCGTGGTTGCGGACGTTCGTCTGCTTCTTCTCTTTGCGGAAGTTCACGTCGGCATCGGCGGGGCGGTTGTGCTCGCCCACGATCATGCCTTCGTAGACCTCGGCGCCGGGGTGCAGGAAGAACTCCCCGCGGGCCTGGAGGTGGTTCATCGCGTAGGGCGTGGCGACGCCCTGGCCGTCGGACACGAGCGCGCCGAGCTGGCGCTTCGCCATCGCGCCGCCCCACGGCTCCCATCCGTCGAAGTAGGTCGTGAGGAGGCCGGTGCCGCGCGTCGACGTGAGGAACTCGCCCCGGAAGCCGATGAGGCCGCGTGACGGGATGCGGAACTCGAGGCGCGTGCGGCCGTGGCCGTGGCTGTTCATCTTCACCATGCGCCCCTTGCGCGTGGAGAGACGCTCCGTGACGGTGCCGATGTACTGATCGGGGACGTCGACGACCGCCATTTCGTACGGCTCGTGCGGCTGATCGTCGATCATCTTGGTGACGACCTCGGGGTTGCCGAGCTGCACCTCGTAGCCCTCGCGGCGCATCGTCTCGATGAGCACGCCGAGCTGGAGCTCGCCGCGGCCGAGGACGGTGAACGTGTCGGGCGACTCCGTGTCCTCGAACTTGATCGCGAGGTTCTTCCGCGTCTCGCGGACGAGGCGCTCGCGGAGCTGGCGCGAGGTGAGGAACTTCGAGAGCTTGCACTTGCCGGCGAAGGGCGACGTGTTCACGCCGACGCGCATCTTGATCGTGGGCTGCTCCACCGTGATGCGCGGCAGGGCGCGGGCCTCCCAGCCGTCCGAGAGGTCGGTGATGGTGTCGCCCACGTCGATGTCGTCGATGCCGGCGATGGCGATGATCTCGCCCGCCTGCGCCTCTTGCGTGACGGTGCGCTTCAGGCCTTCGAAGGTGTTCAAGACCTTGATCGCGGCCTTGTTCTTCGCGTTCTCCTTGATGATGCCGACCTGCTGGTTCGCCTTGATCGTGCCCTGGCTGACACGGCCGATGGCGAGACGACCGATGTAGTCGTCGTGGTCGATGTTGTTGATGACGATCTGGAGCGGCGCGTTCGCGTCGCCCTTCGGCGGCGGCACCTTCTCGAAGATGGTCTCGAAGAGCGGCTGGAGGTTGACCCGCGGGTCGTCCAGCTTGCGCATCGCGTGGCCGTCGCGGCCGACGGCGTAGAGCACGGGGAAGTCGGTCTGCGCGTCGGAGGCCTCGAGGTCCACGAAGAGGTCGAACACCTCGTTGAGGACGTCGTCGGGGCGTGCGTCGCCGCGGTCGATCTTGTTGATGACGACGATGACGGGGAACCCGAGCGCGAGCGCCTTCGTGAGGACGAACCGCGTCTGCGGGAGGGGGCCCTCTGCCGCATCCACGAGCAAGATCGCGGCGTCCGCCATCATGAGCGTACGCTCGACCTCACCGCCGAAGTCGGAGTGGCCTGGGGTGTCGACGACGTTGATCTTCACGATCTCGCCGGAGGGGTTCTTCCAGCGAACGCTCGTGTTTTTCGCGAGGATCGTGATGCCACGCTCGCGCTCGAGGTCGTTCGAGTCCATGACCCGGTCGGCCACGGCTTCGTTCTCGCGGAACGTCCCGGCCTGCTTGAGCATATGGTCGACGAGCGTGGTTTTGCCGTGGTCGACGTGAGCTACGATCGCCACGTTGCGGAGCTGCATAACGCGCGGAGACGTAGTCGCGACGCAGCGTGGAAGCAAGCAGAAGCGCGGCGTTAGCTCGCAGGCAGCGTCAGCGCGCGCAGCGACCGCCGACGGCGAGGTACTTCTGGAGCGCGTTCCACTTGCCGTTGTCGGAGGCGGGGTGCTGCGCGGGGATGTTGTGGCCGTCGAAGGCGCCGATGCGCGCGAGCGGCGCGGTGCGCAGCGTCGGATCGCTGCCCGCCGCGCCGTTGAGCGGCCCCGCCATGTCGTAGACGTTGCCGACGAGGTCGGAGTGACCGAACGGCCCGTCGCCCTTCGGGAAGCGGCCCGGCGGTGCGATGTAGAGGGAGTAGTCGCAGTTCTGCGTGGCGCCCACGCAGAGCTTCTTCGCTGGCTCGAAGAAGTTGTAGCGGAAGTTCGCGAACGTCTGGTTGCCGCCTGTCGGCTGGACCTTGCCGAAGGCCTTCGCGTCCGCCTCCGTGTCGTACTCCGAATCCCAGCCCGCCGGCACGGGCGTGAGCCCCCACGGATACTTGTGCTCCGCGGGCTTGCCGCCGTCGAACGCGAAGTTGATCTCGTCGAGCGTCGGCATGCGACCACCGTCCCACGCGCAGAACGCCGCGACCATGTACCAGGTCACGCACTGCAGGGACTTCGTATCGAGGACCTCCTGCGAGTATTGCTGCACGTCGTCGAAGAGGTTCTTGTTCGCATCGTCCGGCAAGCGATACGTGCGCGCGTTGCCGATCTGCTTCGTGAGGCAGCCCTCGTTGCCCGGCCCCTCTGCGCCCCAGTGAATCGGGCCGAGCTGCTGGTAGACGCCGTCGAAGCCCTTGCCGTCCGCGAAGACGTGGTTCTGGCCCTTCACCACCGTGCCGTCATCCATCTTGATCGGCAGCATGGGGTCCCACGACTCCTCGAACCACGCCGGGCGATGCGCCTTGATGTACCCGCGCACGTCGCCATTCAGCGCCGTGACCATCGCGCGCATGCGGCCCGCGGTGATGTTGTACTTGTCGAGGCTGAACGCGGCGCCCGGCTTCGGGACCGGGATCGCCTTGCAGCAGTCGTCGTCACCCTTCGGACCGCACGTCTTGCCGCCTGCCTTCTGCGTGCAGCTACGCGACGCGCCCGTATACGGGCCGGGCGGATCCGCCGGGGGGGTGCCGCCTTCGTTCGTCGAGCCGCCGTCGGGATCCGTCGTGCCGCCGCTCGTCGTGGTGCCGCCGCTCGTCGTGGTGCCGCCGCTGGTCGTGCTGCCGGAGCTGCCGCTGCCCGCGCCGCTGTCGCCGTCGCCGGGGGTCACGGACGGGTCGTCGTCGCCGCAGGCAAAAGCTGAAAGAAGCAGAAAAATGCCCGGAATCGCGAGGCGCCGCACCCGCTCATTCTAGCGCCTTCACGGGAATACCCGCCCGGGTTGCGTGTCTCTCCGGCGCGCGTCATACCTCGCGCGTTCGGCTGGTCGCAGCGCGTTTCGCCAGCCCACTTTCCTCGGGGAATCCTCATGTTCGAGCTTCGTCGTCGCGATTTGTTGATTGGTGCTGGAGGGTTGTCCCTCGCGCAGCTCGTCGGGTGCGCGTCGCCCCCGACCGCGCCCCCGACCGCGCCCAAGAACGCGCAGGTCCCGCCGCCCGGTCCGGCGAAGGCGCCGCCTGGCCTCGTGCTCGCATACTTCGCGCAGTTCGGCGTCGACGAGAAGATGATGAAGGAAGGCCTCACCGCCGCGCTCTCGAAGGGCGCCGAGCGTGCCGACCTCTACTTCGAGCACAAGGTCACCACGTACCTCGGCCTAGAGGACGGCGAGGTGAACCGCGCGTACACGGGCGTCTCGCTCGGCGTCGGCGTCCGGGCCGTGAAGGGCGATCAGACCGGCTACGGCTTCACCGAGGAGCTCACCGTCGACGCGATCCGCGCCGCGGGCCAGACCGCGGCGTCCGTCGCGACCGGTCCCTCGCGCAGCGCGCCGACCGCCTTCCGCGTCGGCGCCATCCCCGCGCGCTACAAGGCGCAGATCGCCTGGGAGGACGTCCGCGCGGATCAGCGCCTGCCGATCATGACGAAGATCGACGGCGGCGCGCGCGCGTTCGACAAGCGCATCACCAAGGTGCGCGCCTCGATGACGGACGAGCACGGCGCCATCCTCGTCGTCGACAGCGACGGCCGCGTCTTCGAGGATGTCATCCCCTCGACGCTGCTCTACGTGAACTGCACCGCGGAGGACAAGGGCCGCCGCGAGTCGAACGGCCACAACGTCGCCGCGCGCGCCGGCTTCGAGTTCTACACGGAGGAGCGCGTCCAGCGCCTCATCAAGGAAGCGGCGAAGTCCACGATCGTCCTCTTCGACTCGATCCCCGCGCCGCTCGGGGAGATGCAGGTCGTCCTCGCGCCGGGAGCGTCCGGCATCCTCCTCCACGAGGCCATCGGCCACGGCATGGAGGCCGACTTCAACCGCAAGAACGCCTCCATCTATGCGGACCGCATCGGCAAGCCGATCGCGAAGTCGATCGTCAGCATCGTCGACGACGGCACCATCGACTTCGCGCGCGGCGCCATCAATGTCGACGACGAGGGCAACGCGGCCGAGAAGACGCTCCTCGTCGACAAGGGCACGCTCGCCACCTACCTCCACGACTCGATCTCCGCGAAGCACTACAACGTGAAGCCGACCGGCTCCGGACGCCGCGAGAGCTTCCGTCACGTCCCGATGCCGCGCATGCGTGCGACCTACATGCTTCCGGGGCCGCACTCGGAGGACGAGATCATCAAGTCGGTGAAGAAGGGCATCTACTGCTCCAAGTTCACGAACGGCCAGGTCCAGATCGGCGCCGGCGACTTCACGTTCTACGTGAAGAACGGCTTCCTCATCGAGGACGGCAAGCTCACCAAGCCGATCACCGACGTGAACCTGATCGGAAACGGACCGAAGGTCCTCGAGCAGGTCGACATGGTGGCGAACAAGCTCGAGTTCGACGAGGGCGGCTGGACGTGCGGCAAGGCCGGGCAGTCCGTGCCCGTGTCGCTCGGTATGCCTGCCGTGCGCGTGGCCAACATGACGGTCGGCGGGAGGAAGGCATGAGCGCCGGATCGAAGTACGAGCCCAACCGGGAACTCGTCGACGCCGCTCGCGGCGCCGCCGCCCTCGCCAAGAAGCACGGCGCGGCCGACGTGGTCGCCCACGTGAGCCGCGAGCGCGAGGTCACCACCTCGTGGCGCGACGGCAAGGTGGAGAAGGTCTCCGACGCGACCACGCGGTCGCTCAGCCTCTCGCTCTACGTCGACGGCCGCTACAGCTCCGTCTCCACGAGCGACCTCCGCCCGCAGGCGCTCGAGCGATTCATCGCGGACTCCGTGGCCCTCACGCGCTCGCTCGCGAAGGACCCGCATCGCAAGCTGCCCGACCCCGCGACCTACGCCGGCCGCTTCGACGGCGACCTCGAGATCTTCGACCCCGCGATCGCCGCCATCACCGCCGATCAGCGCGTCGCGCGTGCGAAGGCGCTCGAGGAGGCGGCCCGGTCCGCGCCCGGCGCCGACAAGATCACCACCGTCACCACGGAGACCGGCGACTCGACGTGGGAGCTCTTCCGCTTCGCATCGAACGGCTTCGAGGGCGGCAACCGCGGCACCGGCGTGTGGACCGAGGCCAGCGTCTCGATGAAGGACGACGACGGCCGTCGCCCCGAGGACTGGTCCTCCGGCCACACGCGCTTCCTCGCGGACCTGCCGAGCGAGGCGTCGGTCGGCAAGGACGCGACCACGCGCGCGCTCGGCCGCCTCGGCGCGAAGAAGATCGGCTCCGGGACGATGCCCATCCTCGTCGAGGCCCGCGCCGCCGGCAGCGTGATCCGCCACCTGATCGGTCCGATCTCGGGCGGCCCGCTCCAGCAGAAGGAGTCGTTCTTAGAGGGCAAGCTCGACAAGGTCGTGGCCGCGAAGACCTTCACCCTGTCGGACGAGCCGCTCCTCAAGCGCGGCCTCAACTCGAGGCCGTTCGACGGCGAGGGCATGACGACGAAGCCGCGCGTCCTCATCGACAAGGGGACGCTCAAGTCCTACCTCCTCGATGTGTATTATGCATCCAAGCTGGGCATGAAGCCGACGACCGGTCGCACGACGAACCTCGTCGTCGCGCCCGGCACCCGGACCCTCGCGCAGCTCCAGAAGGACATGAAGAACGGCCTCCTCGTGACGTCGTTCCTCGGCGGAAACTCGAACTCGACGACGGGCGTGTTCTCGCTCGGCCTGTCGGGCTTCCGCGTCGTGAACGGCGAGCTCAAGGAGCCGATCTCGGAGATGAACCTCTCCGGCAAGCACCTCGACTTCTGGTCGAAGCTCGTCGCCGCTGGCAACGATCCGTACCTCTACTCGTCGACCCGCTCGCCCTCGCTCCTCTTCGACGGCGCCTCGATCGCCGGCAAGTAGCGCGGCGTCACCGAAAATATTTGGGGGCGCACGATTCCTGCCTGCGTCCGGCGGCCTGGCGGTACCACCCTAGGCCGTGCCTGATCGCGACGCGTTGCGGATGGCGCTCGTTGGAGCCGCGACCCTCATGTTCGAGGTGCTGCTCACGCGGATCGCTGCCATCACGCTGTTCGCCAACCTGGCGTTCGCGGTCATCGCGCTCTCGCTCTTCGGCCTCGCGGTCGGGAGCGCGTGGGCGGAGCGATGGGTGGGGCGCCCCGACGAGGACTGCGAGCGCGCGATGCGCCGGGCGCTCCTCGTCGCGGCCGTCGTCACGGTCCTCGCCGCGGTCCTCGCCACGAAGCTCCCGCTCGTCCCGGCGGAGGTCTTCGCCGCGGGGCGCCTGATGACGACGTTCACGACGCGGCGGAGCGCCTTCGACGCGGACTGGTCGCAGGCGAACTGGGGGTTCATCGCGCTCGTCACGCTCGTGCAGGCCGTCCCCTTCGGGATCGCCGGCTTCGTCCAGGCCCTCACGTTCGCGCGACCGAGCTCGCGCGTCGCCGTCATCTACGCGTACGATCTCGCCGGCGCGACCCTCGGGTCGCTGTCCACGCTCGCGCTCCTCCGCCTCCTCGGGGCGGTGGACGCCCTGGGGTGTGTCGCGCTGCTCTTCGCGGTGGCCGCGATCCCGGGGGCGGCGCTCCCGCGGCGCGAGCGCGTCGGCCTCGGGCTCGCGGTCGCGCTCGGCAGCACGCTCGTCATCGTCCGCCCGCTCGATATCGTGCACGCCGCGGGCTACGGCGAGACCGACGTCCGCGGCGTCGACTGGTCGGCGCTCGCCCGCGTCGCGCTCCTCGGGCACGACGACGATCCGCTCCTCGTGGTGGACAACACGAGCGCGACCGAGGTCGCGTTCGCCGAGGACAAGCGCTTCGCCGCGAACCTCGAGCGCATCCCGTACTCGCTCCGTCCGTCCGGCGAGGTGCTCGTCGTCGGCGCCGGCGGCGGGCAGGAGATCGAGACCGCGCTCGCGACCGCGCCCGACCGGCGTCGCCACGTCGATGCGATCGAGCTCGCCGAGGGCGAGGAGCGCCTCATGCGGCGCATCTACGGCGGTCGCTCCGACTTCCTCCTCACGCAGCCCGGCGTCGACTACCGCATCGCCGACGGCCGCTCGTTCATGGAGCTCACGACCCGGAAGTGGGACGTGATCCAGATGAAGGAGGTGAACTTCCACTCCTTCGCGGGGCAGGCCGCCTCCGCGTGGTCGCCGAACCTCCTCTTCACCGTCGAGGCCTTCCGCCTCGACATGGCGCACCTCTCCGCGCACGGGATCCTCGCCATCACGAAGGGGATCTACGTCTCCAACGATCTCCAGAGCACGCTCGAGACGGTCTCCACCCTCCGCGCGGCCTGCGACTGCGACCTCGGCCCGAAGCTCTCGATCATCGATCGACCGTTGCCCTCCGGGGGAAGGCAGCGCCTCTACCTGTTCGCCGCCGCGCCGCTCGACGATGACGAGATCGCGAAGATCGAGAGGGGCGCCCGGACCGCCGGCCTCGTCGTCCGGCGGACGCCGTGGCTGCCGTTTCCGATCGTCGAGGAGGCGATCGTCGGGGAGCGCCGCGTGCGGGTCCCGACGGACGATCGCCCGTTCCTCGTCCACCGATCCGACTCGCCGCTCCTCGCGCTCGGGGCCGGCGTGCTCGCCGCTCTGGCGGTGGTGGTGTGCGGGATCGCGCTCCTTCGCGCGAAGCGACGTGGCCTCGGCGCGACGCAGCTCGGGATCTGCGCGGCGCTCGGCGTGGCCTTCATGATCCTCGAGGTCGTGCTCGTCGAACGGACGAGCCTCTTGCTCGGGCATCCGACGGTCGCGTTCGTGGTGGTGATCACCGCGCTCCTCTGCGCGCTCGGCGCGGGCAGCATGCTCTCGGAGCGGTGGCCGGCGGAGACGACGAGCCGGCGCGCGTTGATCGTGCTCTGCGCGACGATGGGCATGGTGGTGGTGCTCTCCGCGAGCCCCATCGTCTTCGTCGAGATCCTGCGGGGACGCCCGTGGCTCGTCGGCGGGCTCCTCTTCGCGGGCGCGCTGCCGATGGGGATGCTCCTGCCGAGCGTCCTCCGCGTGGCGCGCGCGACGGGCGCGGTGAGCCCGGCGGCGTGCTGGAGCGTCAACGCCGCGTGCTCCGTCGTGGGCACCGTCGGCTCGGCGCTCGCGGTTCGGCGCTACGGCTTTCAGGCCACGAGTCACGTGGCGTGGCTCCTCTACGGGATCGCGCTCGGCCTCTGGCTCCTCATGATCCTGCGGCTCACGGACAGTCGGCGGTCTGACCCCGGCAGAAGTTGATGCACGGCTTGATGCCGTCGTTCGGCAGGATCTGCGCGGCGCAGGTGCCGGCGGACATGACGAGAGCGCGGACCGCGCTCGCGTCGTTCGCGCCGGTGCGTCCCATCGCGTCGTCGATGACCGGCTGGAGATACGCGTTCGGACCGGCGCTGTTCACGTAGGCGGTGCAGACGCGCGCGCACTCGTCGCAGGAGAGGCGCGTCGAGCCGAACGTGCCCGAGCGGTGCGCGTCGTACACGCACGAGCCCCAGTGGTGCATCACCTGGTAGCAGGCGTCCTTTCGCTCGTCGGACGAGTTGCCGCCGGACTCGAGGATGGGGCGGAGCGCCGGGTTCGTCACGTAGTCGGCGAAGGCGGCGCAGCGGTCGTCGTTCGCGTTCTGCAGCGAGGCCTGCTGCTCGCGGATGCGCTTGTAGTCCTGGCCGAGGCAATAGAGCTCGGTGCCGACGTCGACGGAGTTGGCGATGAGCGCCGTGCTGCAGTTCACGATCGCGGCCACGGTGCCGATGTTCGCGAGGGCGGTCGAGTAGCGCGCGATGGAGGGGAGCGAGACGGTCCCGAACTCGGCCAGCACCGAGCCGCACGTGTTCACGAAGTTGCCCACGGTGGCGACGTTCTGGACCATCTTCGTGAGGAACGAGACGAGCTTCTCGACCGACGGATCGGAAGACGCCGCGTTGAAGGCGGCGAACGTGTCGGCGGTCCCGGCCGTGAACATGCTCGCGACCTGGCCCCAGAGCGTGTCGATCTCGGCGCCGGTCAGGCCGACCGACGCCGCGGTGAGCGCCGTCTTCGTCGACTCGTCGATCGCGTAGCCGCCCACGGCACGGACGCACATGACGGCGCGCGCGGTCGAGAGGTTCGTGACCTTCATCGCGCCGGCCACGCGCTTCACCGTCTCGGCGACGCGCTTCACGTCGCCGAAGACCTTGCCCGCGAGCTCGAGCTTCTCGCCGAAGCCCGCCGTCGCCGCGTCGATCGCGCAGCTCGTCGTACGCTCGAACGTCGCCTTCGCGCGCGCCTGGCTCGCCTGCACTCCGCAGACGTCCGCGGGCGTGGCGTCGCCCTCGTCGATATGCGAGCTCGTCTCTCCTTGCTCTTCGAGCGCAGGCGGCGTCGCACAGCCGATGACGAGAGAGAGACCGAGGGCGCTTCCGACGAGCAGGTTTCGCATCGCCGCACATGAGTGCACCCGTGATGCCAAAGGAACACACGTGTACCCATGCGTTGCGAATCGAGCAACATCGAGCAGATGGCGCGATCTGGATCGGCAGGGGCCCGTAAAGCGCGCGTTACAACGCGCCAGGTCCGCGACTCAGCAGGAGTTTTGGGGTGATCCCGGGGATCAGCTCACGCGCGGCGACGGCGCGAGGGACGGAGGACGGCCGCGAGCGCGAGCCCGAGGAGCGCCGCTCCCGTCCCGCTTCCGCCATGCCCCGACGCGTTGCAGCCGTCTTCCTCCTTCGGCTCCGCCGTGGCCGGGACCTCGCCGCTCGTGCTGCTCGACGAGCTGCCGGTCGCGCCCGAGGACGATGTGTTGCCGCTCGACGAGGAAGAGGAGGACGAGGAAGAGGACGACGACGCGCCGCCCTCCGACGACGCGTCCGCGCCGGCGTCTCCCGGCGCAGGACCCGCGACGCACGCGCCGCCCTCGAGGTGCTTGTCGGCGGTGCACGACGTGCACTTGTTCGCTTCGGGGCCGGAGCACTGGGCGCAGCTCGCGTCACACTTCGGGAGGATCGCGGCGAGGGAGGGGACCTCGTCGAGGCGCTTGTACTTCCAGGGCGTCGCGTCCTTGTCGAGCTCGCCGACGATGTACTTCACCATGTCGACCGTGTTGCCGACGCCCGTGGTGAGGTTGTGGTTCGCCGTGTTGCCCTTGGCGTCGTGCATCAGGATGATGCCCTTGTTGCCGAGCGCCTTGATCTCCTTGAGGTAGCGATCGCCGCACTGCTTGGTGGTGAAGTTCTTGTCTTGCCAGCACTCCCAGTCCGCCGCCTTGCTCGCGTCGGTGGGGCCGCCGCCGGCGTTCCAGTAGACCGAGCCCGCGTACTTGTTCATCGCGGTGCCCTTCAGCTTGTTGAAGGTGGCTGGCTTCCAGTCGCCGTACGGGGCGCGGAAGAACATGCGGTTCCACACGAGGTGCTTCTTGATCGAGGTGTCGGTCTCCGAGAGCTCCGCCTCGATCTCGTTGGCGGGCACCTCGTTCACGAGCGACCGGTGCGTGGTCGTGTGATTGCCGATGTAGTGACCCTCGGCGACCACCTTCGCGAGCACGGCATCGGCGCCCGGCGTCGGCTCGTCGCAGCTGCCGTTGCTCGGACCATCGGCGAGCGTCCCGTGCGCGACGCACGCGCCGTTGACGAAGAACGTGGCGTGGATCGGCTGCGGTTGATTTGTCTTCGGATCCTTGTGCGCGCTCAGCCACGTCGCGAGGGCGCCCGAGACGTCCAGGGGTCCGGGGCCGTCGTCGAACGTGAAGGCGAGCTCGTGGTCCGCGAGATCGTCGCCCGTGAAGAGCGCGGTGCCGTCCGAGTCGTACGACGACAGCTCCTGCTTCGTCGTGCCGACGCGATCACCCGCGTTCGAGGAGACCTGGCCGCACGCAGCGACGACGAGAAGACCGACTCCGATGAGCGCTCGCCTCATGTTCCATCAAGCTTAGCGGCCGTTTCCGTTGACGCCGCCTTTTTCCGACGACGATGCACAATGCGACAACGATGCAGGCGAGGTTCGATCCGTTTCTCGGGTTCGATCCGTTTCTCGGGTTCGATCCGTTTCTCGGGTTCGATCCGATCGTGCACCCGCCGCTCTCTTCCTCCGCGCTCACGGCGATGTTGTTGTCGTCATCGATGCGGCTGCCACCGGTCGGCCGTGATCCACCCCCGTCGTCGACGGGTGGCACGCTCACGCTCGCGTCTCCGATCGCGGGGCAGCCCGGGATCTTCGTGTGCGTGCAGCCCGTGACCGGATGACAGGTGTCGGCGGTGCACGCGTCACCGTCGGAGCAGTCGCCGCACGCGAGGCAGCTCGGCGAGCCGGGCGCGGGCTGATACGTGCCCGCCGCGCAAGGCGTGCACTGCGTGTCCGCCTCGACAGCGCAGGCCTTCACCGCGTAGTTGCCCGGCTGGCAGACCGAGCAAGCGAGGCACTGCCCCTGGAACAGCCGTGCGCCCTGGGGGCAGTCGTTGCACTCCTCCGCGCTCGGCCCGGTGCAGCTCGCGCACGACGAGTCGCATTTCGCGAGGAGCGGCTTCACCGCCGGGACGCCGTCGAGCGACTCGAAGGTGTAGCCCTCGGTCTCGAGCTGCGGGACGAGGAGCTGCACGACGGCGAAGGTCTGCTCCGTGTCGTCGAAGCGAACGACGCCGTTGCCGCGGGCGTGAATGCGCTGGAGATAGGCGGTCGCGCACTCGGCGTCGCCGAGCTCGAAGCAGTCGGCCTCGACGTTCCAGTAGATCGGGCCGACATACGCGTTCAGCGTCGTCTTCTCGAGCGTGTGAAAGACGGCGTCGAGATCGCCCGCGTCGCCGGTCGGTGGCGGCTCGCGCGTCCAGTGGCCGAACGGAGCGCGGAAGAACCGCCGGTTCCAGGGCACGAATGGAGAGATGAGCTCGTCGGTGACGGTGAGCTCCGCGACGACGTTCTCGAGCGGCACCTGATCGACGAGGTCGCGGTTGGTGGCGGCGCGGTTTCCGAGGAGGTGCCCCTCGTCGACCATCGCCTGGAGCGCCGGCTCCTGCTCGACGTACCGAGCGTCGACGAAGAAGGTGGCGCGGATCTGGTGCTCGTGCAGGTACTTCGTGAGGTCGACCGTCGTCTCGGACGGGCCCTGATCGAACGTGAAGACGAGCGTCTTGGCCGGCAGGTCCGCGCCCGTCAGCCGCTCCGCCTCGGGGACGAGCGGCCGGGCGGTGCGCCCGATGGAGACGGCGGCGAGGAGGAGACCGACCGCGGCTGCCCGACGGAAGGTGCTCGCCCTCACTTATCCAGCCCCAGACGCATGCGAGCCTCGGCGTAGGCGTCCGTCACGCTGAAGGTCATGAGGTCACGCGCTTCCGCGTTGCGCGCGATCCACGCGGCGCGCGCCTCGGGATCGGTCGGGGCCGCGTCCTCGCTGCGGACCCACGCGAGACCGTCGAGGGCGGCGTTGGGATCGCCCACCGCGAGGAGCGCGGCGCGATTCGCCCACGCCGCGCCGGCCGCCGAGAGCTGCGTCCACGAGGAGCCGACGAAGCCGGCCGCCTCGAGCGCGACGACGCCGACCGTGGGATCGATGTTCCGCGGCAGCGCGGCCGTGATGCGCCGAACGAGCTCCATGTGGCGCTTCGGCTCGAGGCCTTGCGGGACGTAGCTCGGGTTGAACGCGGTAAAGAGCGCACCGACGAGGGCGGCGCTGTCCTGCTCGGAGGCGCGGATCATGACCGCGGCGTGCGAGAGGATCATCTTCAGCGCGCGCACCACGATGAACATGCGCGCGCCCTCGTTCCGCGCGCGGGCGAGCGGCTCGCCGACGAGGAGCGTGGGCGGCGAGGTCGCGAGCGGGATCGCGACGCGACCGAGGTTGGGGGAGACGAGGATCTGGAGCGCGCCGAGGCCCACGACCGTCGCCACGGAGCCGACGGTGGCGCCGATCGGCGTGCCGGGCTGGAGCGGGACCGCCTTGAGCGCGCGGAGATCGACCGCGGCCACCGCGTCGAGCGCGTCGCCCGCGCGGACGAAGAGCTGGCGGAGGGGCGCGCTCATCTGCTCGGGGGCGAGGAGATCGTCGAGGCGCGGATCGACGGCGCGCGCTTCGGCGCCGAGGAGCTCGCTCGGGTGCCCCTGCACCGCAGCGAGCGTCGCCGCCGTCACGCGCGCCGCGTCGCGCTTGCCGCGGAGCTCGAACGCGGCGTGCAGGACCTCGAAGAGCGCGGGGACGAAGCGACCCTGCGCGAACGCGCGGCGCGCGTCGCCGGCGGCACGATCGAGGAGGATCTGCATCGCGGGCATCTGCCGCTGGCGCGAGTAGAACTCGGCCATCGCGCGGAGCGCGATCACGGAGGTCGGGAACTCCTTGCGCGCGGAGTCGAGCACCTGCTCGCTCTTGCGTGGGTCGCGGCCGACCTGCTCGTGGATCTTCGCGAGCTCGATGAGCGCGAGGAGCCGGACCGCGGGATCGTTCGCGCCTTCGATGAGCTCCGTCTGCTGCTCGATCGCCTTCGCGACGTCGCCCATGCGCTTGTAGACGTCGACGAGCTTGACGATGACGGCCTTGTCGTCCGGCGCGCGCTTGCGCACTTCCTTGAACGCGACCTCCGCGCGCGACAGGTTCGGCGCGTGCGTGGCGTAGATCTCGCCGAGCTTCTCGTAGATCGTCTTCTGCTCGAGGGGATCCGGCAGCAGGCGCGCGAGACGTACGTACGCGGACTCCGCCGCCGCCCAGTCGCCCTCGCGCGACGCCACGTCCGCCATCGCGGAGAGCGCGGTCGTGTGGTCCGGGCGCTTCTCGAGGGCGCTCGCGAGCGCGGTGGACGCCTTCGCGAGCTCGCCCATCTCCGCGAACGCGCGCGCGAGCTCCACCTGGAGCGCGACGCGTTCGTCGTCGTCGTGCGCGCCCTCGAGGCGGCGCTCGAGCAAGCGCGCGAGCTCCGCGTCGAGGCGGCGCTCCGCGTAGAGCGCGGTGAGGCGTGGGAACACGTCGGCGTAGGTCGGATCGATCTCCGCCGCCGCCTCGAGCGCGGTCATCGAGCGCTCGGAGTCCTTCACCTCGTCGGCCCAGATCTTCGCCGCATCGTGCCACGCGAGGAGCTGATGATGCGGGACCACGCTCGTGCGCGCGAGGGCCTCGCAGGCCTCCGCCGCCTCCTTCGCCTGGCCTGCGCGCTCACGGACCTCGGCGAGGAAGCCCCACGTGACGACGTCCCCCGGATCCTCGGCCGCTGCCTGCTCGAGGTAGTTGCGCGCGTCAGCCGCCTTGCCGAGCCGCGCCGCCGACTCGCTCGCGCGAAGAAGGAGCGTCCCGCGCTCGGCCGGCCGCTGTGTGCGCTCGAGGAGCGCGATCGTCGTCTTGAGGAGCGCCTCGTCATCGGAGCGCAGGCGCGCATGCGCGTTGAGCTGACGAAGGGACCATAGCGAGGCCTCGGGCTGGCTCGCGGCGAGGCGCGCCATGTCCTCCGTGCGCTCCCACGCGGTGGGCTCGCCGTACACGATGGGCTGGGTCGCGCCTTCGCGGGCGCGGAGGCGCGCGGAGTGCTGGGCGTGGCCGGTGACCTCGCCGCCCGCGGTGCCATCGAGGGCGATCGCGATCGACTCGAAGATGGGCGAGAGCTCGTCGTCGCGCCCCTCGGTGATGAGCGTGTGCTCGACCCAGCGGAGGCTCGGGAGGTGCCTCGGCTCGTCCTCGAGGATGGCGCGGTGCCAGAGCATCGCGGCGGCGGGGTCTTTCTTCGCGAAGGCGTCGAGGTCGGCGAGGCGCTCGAACGCCTCGCGCTTCGCGTCCGCGCGATCGGAGGTCTTGGTGACCTCCATGAGCTCCTCGGTCTGGCGGGTCGTGTCGCCGGTCGCTTCCTCCGCGCGTTCGCGGAGCGGGAAGGCGAGGCCCTTGTCGCCAGCCTCGATCGCGGCGCGCGCGGCCTTGAGCATCGCGTCGTGCAGGTTCGCGCGATCGTGCTCGCGCGCGGCCTCGACCCACATCAAGGCCGCGGTGGGGCCCGTCGCCTTCGCGGCGCGCTTCTCGCGCCACGTCCCCCGATCGTCGGGCGGCTCGACCGCGAGGCGCTCGAAGAGCTCGCGGAGGGCGACGTCGTCGGGGCGCGCGGTGTGTGCCTCCTCGAGGCGGCGCGAGGCGATCTCGGCGTCGCGGTCGGCGATCAGCAAGGCCTCGCGGACGGCGTCGAGCGCGGACTCGAACGGATCGGACGCATCGTTGCGGCGCTCGCGGATCCACTTGAGGACCTCGTCCACGTCGCCTTTGCGGCGCGCGACGCGCTCGGCCATGAAGGCGCCGATGCCGAGGGCGGGCGCAGCACGATGCACGCGCTCGTAGAGGTCGTCACCGCCCGCCTTGCGCGCCGCCGCTTCGAGGCGGAGCACGGCGGGGCCGAGGCCGTCGACCTGCTCGTCCGCGATGCGGAGGAGCTCGACACCGAGATCGACGTCCTCGTCGAGCTCGGCCGCGATGCGCACGATGCCCTCACCGCCCCCCGCGTTCATCGCCGCGCGCCACGCCGTCTTCGCGCGCTCGCGATCGTTCGCGCGCTCGGCGACGATGGCGGCCGCGACGTTGCCGGCCGGCTCCGCGCTCAGCTTGGAGAGCGCCGCCGAGACCTCGGCCCAGCGCTTCCCGCGCACCGCCGACTCGAGCATGACGCCCGCTGCGGACGGCGTGGGCGGCTCGGCGATCGTCTCGAGGGCCTCGTCGATGCCGAGATCGGGCTCCTTCGCCGCGAGGAGCCGGCCGAGCGCGGTGAGCGCGCGCAGCGGCTGCTTGCCGGAGACGCGCCGCGAGCGAATGATCGCCTCGCGGCCGCCGTCCTCCGCGATGACGGGCGAGAGGGCAGACACCGCGTCCGCGAGCGGGAGCAGCTCCGCGTCCGCGGCCAGCTTGGCGACGGTCGCGTCGTCGATCGCGGCGCTCTCCTTGGAGGAGAGGAGGGTGATCACGGCGCGCTCCGCGGGCGTGAACGCCTCCGCGGTGCCGCCGAGCGCCTGGGTCACGAGCTCGACGTCGCCGAGCTCGAGGCCGCGGGCCGCGAGCTGACGCCGCGCGAGCGGATCGTCCTCGCCCGCGAGCGTCTTCAGCGATCGCCCAGCGCCGCGTCGCGAGGCGATGTGCGTCGCGCCGATGGCGGCCGAGAGCCAGAGCGCGCCGTGCGCGACCTCGGGGACCGCCGCGATCTCGCCGATCGACTGCGCCGCAGAGACAACGTCGCCCTCCACGAGCGCGTTCCGCGCGTGGCGGAGGCCGTCATTGATGGCCATGTCCTCGACCTCGGCCGCAGGGCGCTCGACGCCGCGCAGGCGAAGCGCGGTCGCGACCGCCTTCTCGAGCGCGACGAGCTCGGAGTTGCCTTCGATACGGAGGGAGCTGCTCTGGTAGCTCTCCTGCGCCAGCGCGATGGCGGCGCGGGCGACCGGCGCGCGCGGATCGGACGGCTCGAGCTTGTACGCGCTCTCCCATCGCTCGATGGCGGCGTCGCCGTTGCCGCTCGCGCGAAGCAGATCCGCCGCGAGGAGCGTGGCGTGGGCGCGTGACGCGGACGTCGGCGAATCGCTGGCCTCGGCGTCGAGCGCGTCGACGAGGACGTCGGGCTCGCGCGGCAGGAGCATGCGCGCCTGACGGCCGGCGAGGGGAAGGGAAGGCGCCACCGCCTTGGCCTCGTTCGCGAAGGCGAGCGCGCGCTCGAGATCGCCGACGATCGCGGCGAGCTCGCTGCACGCGAGGAGCGCGCGGCCGCGCGCGATCTGGTCGTCGAGCGAGCGCGCCTCTTCCTCGAGCCACGTGATGCGCGCGAGGAACTGCTCCGTCTTCTTCGCGTCGAGCCACTTCGTCGGTCCGAGCTCGGTGGCAGAAGGCTCGGGCGCCTCCGGGGCCTTCGGCGCGAGCGAGGTGCGGACGAGCGTGGCGCCCTCCGACTCGGGCTCGATGCGGAGCGGCGCGAGCAGCGTCTGCGGCTTGTCTTCGGGGCTGCGCGCCGGGGCGCGGACCACGGGCAGCTCGCGCGTGTCTTCGTCGGGCGCGTCGTCGAGGGAGACGGTCGCGTCCTCGTCCGGGGCCGGGACGGGGAGCGCGGCCGGCGCGGGCTCCGGGGGAGGCGGCGGAGGTGGAGCGGGCGGCGGCTTGCTCTGCCGGATGAGCGTCTCGTCGTTGTCGGCGTCGAAGACGGGACCGATGTCGGTCGGCGGCGACGGCGGCAGGTTCGCGAAGCTCGGGCTCGACGCACGCGAGAAGAGCTGACCGAGACCGCCGCGCGCCGACTGCGGAGGCGGCGGCACCGACGGGCGCGGCGGCGGGGGCGTGCTCTTCGCGGGCGCGGGCTGCGAGGGCTCGGGCGCGAGGTCTTCCTTCGTCTCGACGCCGTTGAGCGCGTCCGCCTCGGCCTTCAGGACCGCGGCCTCGTTCGCGGGCTTGGTCGCGGGCTCGGGGCCGAAGCCGGCCGGGATGGGCGTCTCCTGCGTCTCGGTCGGTAGCTCCGCCTCCGTCGCCGGGGCCGCCGGCGCGGGAGGCGGCGGCGGAACGGGCGCAGGGTTCGCGGCGGTCGACTCCACCGCGGGCGCGATCGACGGCGTGAAGGAGTTCTTCTCCCAGTCGTCGAGGGCGTTGCCCCAGTCGTCGTCGTCGAGGCCGTCGAGCAGCCCCTTGCGATCGTCGCCGCTCACGATTGGGCCTCGAGACCGAGCGCGCGGCGCAGGTCGAAGTAGGGACGGGAGAGGATGAAGCGGAGGAGCTCGTGCGCGCGCTGATCGTCCCGCACGAGATGCTGGAGGTTCGGCACGCTGTCGTTGAAGAGATCGACGAGCACCAGCACCACGTCGCCGGAGGCGAGGAGCCCGGCGCGCGCCTGCGAGCTCCGCGCACGATTCGCCCAGGGACGCGGATCGGGCGCGCCGGCGGCCGCGTAAGCGCGAAGGATCGGCTCGATCGCGCTCTTGGTGCGACGTGCGATGGCCTTGTCGATGGCGCGCTGCACCTCGCCGAGGGTCGCGTAGGCGGGGCCGTCGACGCGGATCTTGAGCAGGTTGCAGACGGACTGGACGATCGCGCCGATGGTCGCGTCGTCACGGTAACGCACGATCGTGGAGCCGCGCGCGAGGCCGAGGAGCTCACGCGCGAGGCGGGCGCGGGTCGTCGTCGAGAGCGGCGCCGTCACGCTCGATCCGCAGACGATGGCCGGGGTCTCGCCCGCGATCGCCTGCACACCTGCCGGATCGCGGCCGCCGATGTAGAGATCGAACTGCGAGATGCCGAACGCGCCGGCCCAGGCCGCGACCTCGGTGCGAAGCGCGAGGCCGGAGCGGGGATCGACGCGGTCCTTCTTCGTGACGCCCACCGTCTCGCGCGTCGGTCCGAGGGCCTCGCCGATGGTCGGCCCGAGCAGGACGAAGAGCTCCGCGAGCGGTCCCTCGTCGCCGGGGGCGAGGATCTGCCGGATCATCGGCTCCGTCAGCGCGACCTGCGGGAGGCGCGGCTTGCGGCTCGAGTACGTCGCGACCATCTGCTCGCTCGTGCCGTCGGGCCCGGCGAGCGCGATCGCGCTCGACAGCGCCGCCTGCTCGAGCGCGTTGTCGCCGAGGGCGCGAGCGATGCGCGCGAGGCGCTTCTCGGACTCCGCGTCGATCGGGTTGCCATGGAGGCTCATCATGAGCGTGTCGCGGCTCCGCTCGAGGAGCGCGCGGCGCTCGCGGACGGAGCTGTCGAGGCCGATCACGAGCTCGAGGGCCTCGACGTCTCCCGGAGACTCCTCGAGGAGCTTCGACGCCGCCGTGACCGCGTTCGTGGGCGACATCAGGCGGTCGCGGTGGATCGCCATCGCGAGGCGCGCCGCCTCGATGCGGCCCTCCTTCTCCGGGCGCTCCATCATGAGCTCCTCGAGGATCGCCGTCGCCTTCGCCCACGCGCCCGTGCGCGCGGCGGTGCGCGCGAGGCGCTCCCGGACGGGGAGCGTCGTGAGGCCCGCGCGGTGGAGCTCGGTGAGCACCTCGAGCGCGTCCTCCGGTCGCGAGAGCTTGTTCTCGTAGAGGTCGACCGCGGCGACACCGGCGGTCACGCGGTTCTTCGGCGGCGCGGTCTCGACCTTCGCCAGGCGCGCGAGCTTCTGCGCCGCCTCCGCGAACTGCCCGCGCTTGATGAAGATCTCGCCCGTGAGCGCGAGGGCGCCGACGTGGTTCTCGTCGAAGTCGGTGACGTGCTCGAGCGCCTCGAGCGCGCCGTCCGGATCGCCCTTCTCGCGCAGGACGCGCGCCTGCTCCCAGTAGAGCTTCGCGATCTCGGTCGCGTCGTCGGTGACGGCAAGGCGCCGCTCGACGAGGTCGAGGAGCTTGTCGGAGTCCTTCCGCTCGCGGACGCGACGGAAGAGGCGGTCGAACGCGACGGGGCGCGTCGGATCGCGCTGGAAGCTCGCGTCGAGCGCGGGCTCGATCTTCGCCTCGAAGCCTGCGCCGAGGTTCGTCCACGCGATGGCCGCTTGCTCCCAGAACGCGGCGCCGCGCTGCGGATCGAGGCAGCGCGCGCCGAGCTCCTCGCATGCGCGGCCATAGCCTTCCTGATCGCCGAGCTCCTCCGCCGCAGCACGGAGGCCCTCCCACGCGTGCAGATCACCGGCGCGCACGGCGGTGACGGCGCGGAACACGTCGAGCGCGGCCGCCGCCTCGCCCGCCGCGAGCGCGGACCAGCCCGCGAGACCCATCGCGTCGATCTCGGTGTCGTCGCCGAGCGAGCCGTCCAGATCGGAGAGCGCGGTCGCGCGCCGGCGCGGATCGGAGCCGGGCGGCGACAGCTCGAGATTCACGAGGAGGGCCGCGGGCGACGTGCCGGCGACGAGCGGATGATGCGCCTCGGGGTTCAGGACGGAGCTCCACATCATCGCGCTCGCGTTGAGCGCCTCGCGGTGCTCGTCGGTCGTGACCTCGGCGAGCGCGCGACGCGCCGCGACCTCGCGCTCGGGCTCTCCGCTCGCCATCGCGGCCGCGAGCCACTCCACCGCCGCGGGCAGGCCGCCGCCGGCCTCGAGCCATGCGCTGGCGGCAGCGCTCGTGTCGCCGCCGCTCTCGCGCGCGAGGCGGAGGCGCTCCGCGGCGGCGGCCGCCTTCGCCTTCGGGCTCTTCGTCGCGAGGACGTCGAGCGCGGCGGAGACCGCCTCTGGATCCGTCATGCCCTTCGGCCACGCGAGCCAGCCGAGCGCGGCGCCGAGCCTGATGCCCTCGTTCGCGCTCGCGTCCGCAGCGGCGATCGCGATGCCCGCCTCGTCCGGATCGCCGAGCGCCGCCTCCAGCGCGAAGCGCTCGAGGGCGGTGGCGCCGTCATGTTCGCCGGTCGCGCTCGCCGCGAGCTCGATCGCGCGGCGGCGGCCTTCCACGCTGTCGACGTCGACGCCGCGCGAGGCCCACGCCAGCGCGGACCTCGTGGCCACGGGGGCCGTGTTCGACGCGGACTCGAAATTCGAGAGGGCGCCTGCGCGGTCGCCGAGGCGCCACTTCTCGAAGCCGGCCTCGAGGTAACGCGCCGCGGCGGCCTCGGGATCTTCCGTCAGCGCCTCCGCGGACGCAGTGGCGATGCGCGCGGCGGCGGCGCGATCGCCTGCGAGGCGGAACATGTCGCCGAGGTACGCGCTGACGAGCGGATCGCCGGGCTCGTCCTTCGCGAGCGCCTCGAGATGCGCGATGGCGGCCGCCTCGTCGCCGGCGGCGCGCGCGCGCTGCGCGCCGATCACGCCGAGGCCTCGCCGCAGCTCCGGATCCGTGACGTCGCTCGCGAGCTCCTCGAGGGCGGCGCGTGCGCGGGCGGGCTCGATCTCGCTCGACGCGAGCGCGTCGAGGGCACGCCCGATCCACGCGCCTTGCGGCAGCTCGCGGAGCGCGGCGTTGGCCTTCGCCGCGCCGGCCTCGTCGCCCTGCGCGATGCGCATCCGCGCGAGCTCGATCCAGAGCAGCGGCAGGTCGGGGCCGGAAGCACCCGAGCCCTCGCTCGTGAGATGCTCGATGAGCATCCGCGTGGCGTCCTCGTACCAGGCCTTGTCCTTGCGGAGCGAGGCGAGGGCGCGGCCCATGCGCGCGATCGTCTCCTTGCCGACGCCGCAGGCCTCGGCCTGGCCGAGCGCCTCGCGGGCGCGCGCCGCGTCCTCGGCGCGGGTGGCCCACACGTACGCGGCGAGGAGGAGCGAGCGGCCCTGCGCCTCGCCGTTTCCGCAGTGGCGCGAGACCTCCTCGAGCTCCTCCGCGAAGCCAGCGCCGTCCTCGCTGCCTTCGAGCAGGTCGATCGCGAGCGCGCGGGCGGGCGCCGATGCGGGATCGCGCTCGGCGGCGCGCGTGAGCGCGGCGAGGGCGCGTGGCACGTCGCCTTCGCTCGCGGCGTGCTCCGCGATGCGCATGCAGAGCGCGGCCGCGAACCCGCCGTCCGTCTCGCCGACCATGCGTCGCTCGGCGAGCTCCGCGGCGAGCGCGCTGTCGCCCATGCGCTCGGCGAGGCGCATGCGCTCCGCGATGACGATGCGTCCGATGGCGGCAGACGCCTCGCGATGCACCTCCGTGCTCGCGGTGTTCTCGTCGTGGCGCGGCGAGGCCTCCTCGAGCACGACCATCGCGCGATCGAGGAGCTTCGCGGCGCCCGCGAGGTCGTTCGCGTTCCGTCGCGCGTCCGCGGCGCAGAGGAGCAGGTCCGCGATGTGGGGCGTGGTCCGGCACCAGAGCGGGACGCCTTCGAGCGAGACGCGGTCGGTCGGACGCGCGGAGCTCGTGTCGCCGGGCATCGTCTTCTTGATGAGCTCGGCGAGGGCCTCGAGCGTCTCGGCGAGGATGCGGCTTCGCGAGCGCGCATCGGCGGAGCCAGGCAGCCCCGGGTCGGTGCGGAGGAGCCGCGCCGTCGTCGTGAGCGCGAGGAACGCGGAGCGACCGCCTTCCTCGCGCGCGACGATGAGGATCTCGACCGCGCGATCCGTCTCGCCGGCCGCCGCGGCGAGGCGCGCCACGTCGATGAGGAGGAGGCCGCGCCACGTGGGATGCTCGGTGAGCTCCGCGCGGCCGGCGAGGGCCTCCTCACGCTGCGCGGCGTCGCCGAGCTTCGCGGTCACCATCTCGAGAGCGAGCCACGCGGGCCCGAGCTCGGCGGGGATCGCGGCCGTCTCGGTCGCCTCGCGCGCCATGCCGCGCGCGCCTTCGAGGTCCTTCTGGACGTCCTCGAAGAAGATCGCGCGCTGCGTGAGCGCACGCGCGCGCTCCTCCGGCGTGGATGCGGCCGCGACGAGCTGCTCGATGAGCTTGCCGACGTTCGAGAGCGAGCGCCGGCGTTCGAGCAAGCGAACGAGGCCTTCGAGCGGCTCCCGGAACGAGGTGTCCGCGTTGTACGACTGCAGGTAGTCGCGCGCGGCGCCCGACTCGTCGCCTCCGCTCTCCTGGATCTCGGCCGCCTCGACGAGCAGGCGCGCGCGCCGCGCCTTGTCGATCGTCGCGTCGACCTCCGCGCGGAGCCGCGAGACGGCGGCCGCGACCGCCTCGATCTTCTCGATCGGTGCTGGCGGGAGCTGCGAGACGCCGGTGCTCCCGTGAACCTCTTCGGGGCCCTTGCGGCGTGGCCTCGCGATGTCCGGCACGAGCTTCGGCTGGTCCGTCGGTCGCGGCGGATCGGGCGGCTTCGGAATGTCCGGGATGCTCGCGCGGGCTCCCGCGATCTTCGGCAGCGGTGGCGCCTTCATCGGCGCGCCATGAGCGATCGCGACCTCTGCGTCCACGAAGCTCGGCTCGACGGACACGGGCTCTTCCGACGGCTCCGTCGCCGGCTCGGGCCGAGGCGATGGCGTCCCCGCCGACGGCGGACTCTCGTCTTGCGAGACGTCCACCGTCACGACCGTCTGGTCGTCCTCCCCCAACGGCACATCATCGGGCGAAGGCGACGCTCCGTCGCGCTCGTTGTCCGTAGGATCCTCGGCCATCCCGCCGCGGTGAGGATACCTGACCGCAGCGGGCTTTTGTTCAGAGATTCAAAGAGATTCGTGCGATTTGCGTCTCACAAGATGGCGTTCAGCTTCTCGTTGACCTTTTCCTCGATCGTTCCCTTCATCATCTTGAGCATGAACGGGAGATCGATCGCGACACGGACGCTCTTGTCCGTCACGGCGACCTCGCCCTTGGTGCCCTTCGCCGCGCCGCCCTTGGCGTCGAACTTGATCGTGTTGCCGTCCCACTTCCACTCGATGCCGAACTTCTGAGCCATGCCGTTGGCGAGCTCTTCCGCCTTCTTCTTGGCGTCGTCGAGGGGGAGCGAGTGGTTCTTGCTGATGTCGATCGTGGCCATGGCCCGCGAAAGTACGCGACCATTGCCGTGCGATCCAGGGCTAATCCAGCCGCTTCACGATCCAGTAGCCGCGCGGCGTCTCCACCACTTCGGAGACGTCGTTCGGTCCGAGCGAGAAGACGGTCGCCTCCACGCTGGGGTCGAGGATCCCGCGCGGAAAGCGGCCCAGGTCGTCGCCCGAGCCCGTGTCACCCTTGCTCACGGCTTGATGGAAATCGGCGCGGGCCATCGAGAGAAGGCCGTCCGCGACCTCCTTCGCCTGGCCCTTCGGCCGCGCGTTCGGCGGCGCGCCTTCCGCGCCCGCATACGTCACCATCACGATGCCGAGCTTCACCGAACGCGGCGCGGTGGTGGGGAGCGCAGCATCGAACGTGATCGCGGGCAAGCTCAGCCCGGCGTCGAGGTCGATCGCGGCGGCGCTCGCATCGAGCATGATCGTGGGGCCGGTCGCCGTCGCGGATCCCGTCGAGGCGGGCACCGACGCATCGGCCCCAGCCTCCGCGATCGCCTTCACGGGCTGCGGGCTCATCGACTCCGCCGTCATCCAGCCGGCGACGAGGAGGGCGACCGCGCCCAGCGCGACCGAGCCCCATTTCTGAGGCCCGTCCGTTGGACGCGAATGACCGAGGGGCTCGCTCATGGTCTGCCCCGGCCCCCTCAGGGCGAGCCGTGCGGGAGGTCACTCGTCGGCTTGCCCTCTTCCTCTTCGGTGATCGGCATCGAAGGGGGACCCCACTCCTCGAACGGTCGCATGGTCGCGGCCGGCGGATCGCCATGGAGCTCGAGCTGCGCCGCGAGCCAGTTTTCCTTCTCGATGATGGCCTTCTTCTCCGCCTCGAGCTCGGTCGTCATCTCCGTGGCGGAGAGGATCTTCTCGAGCTTGGGCTGGAGCTCGGCGAGCTCCTTGCGGATCGGCACGGGGTCCATGCCCTCACGCTGCGCGAAGTCGTCCGCGAGGATGAGGCACTTGTTCTGTCCCGCCTCCGCGAAGCCGGCGCCGACGGCGACCTTCTTCGTGTCGTTACCGACGCGGTAGCTGACGATCCCGGGGCGGATCGCGGCGACCATCGGCAAGTGGCCCGGCAGGACGCCGAACTCGCCTTGCACGCTGGGCGCCGTGACCTCGTCGACGGTCTCGGTGAGCGCGCGCCCCTTCGGCGTGACGATCTCGAGCTCGATCTTCTCGGCCATCTTACTTCTTCGACTTCTTGACGAGGTCGGCGGCCTTGGCCTTCATCTCCTCGATGTTGCCGACGAGGTAGAACGCCTGCTCCGGGTACTCCTGGTCGTCGTCGTACTTGCCGGCGAGGATCTCCTTGAAGCTCGCGATCGTCTCCTTCAGCGGGACATACTTGCCCGCCGAGCCGGTGAACTGCGCGGCGACGAAGAACGGCTGCGAGAGGAAGCGCTGGATCTTGCGCGCGCGCGAGACGATGACCTTGTCCTCCTCGGAGAGCTCGTCCATGCCGAGGATGGCGATGATGTCCTGGAGGTCCTTGTACTTCTGGAGCGTGGACTGGACCTTGCGCGCGACGTCGTAGTGCTCCTGGCCGATGACGCCCGGGTCGAGGAGCGTCGACGTGGAGTCGAGCGGGTCGACGGCGGGGTAGATGCCGAGCGCGGCGAGGTCACGCGAGAGAACGGTGGTGCCGTCGAGGTGCGCGAAGGTCGTCGCGGGAGCGGGGTCGGTGAGGTCGTCGGCGGGGACGTACACGGCCTGGATCGAGGTGATCGAGCCCTTGTTCGTCGAGGTGATGCGCTCCTGGAGGGCGCCCATCTCCGTCGAGAGCGTCGGCTGGTAACCGACGGCGGAGGGGATACGGCCGAGGAGCGCGGAGACTTCCGAGCCCGCCTGCGTGAAGCGGAAGATGTTGTCGACGAAGAGGAGAACGTCCTGGCCTTCCTCGTCGCGGAAGTACTCGGCGACGGTGAGGGCGGAGAGCGCGACGCGGGCGCGAGCGCCAGGCGGCTCGTTCATCTGGCCGAAGACGAGGGAGGTCTTCGAGATGACGGGCTCCCCGGACTCGAGGAGCGCAGACTTCATCTCGAGGAAGAGGTCGTTGCCCTCGCGGGTGCGCTCGCCGACGCCGGCGAAGCAGCTCACGCCGCCGTGCGCCTTCGCGACGTTGTTGATGAGCTCCTGGATGAGGACGGTCTTGCCGACGCCGGCGCCGCCGAAGAGGCCGATCTTGCCGCCCTTGCGGTAAGGGGCGAGGAGGTCGATGACCTTGATGCCGGTCTCGAAGACCTCGATCTTCGTCGACTGGTCCTGGAAGAGCGGCGGCGGCTTGTGGATCGGCGAGAAGCGCTTCGCGTTGACCGGGCCGGCCTCGTCGACGGGCTCACCGACGACGTTGAGGATGCGGCCGAGGCACTCGGGGCCGACCGGCATCGCGATCGGGTTGCCCGTGTCGCGCACCTCCATCCCGCGGATGAGGCCGTCCGAGGTGTCCATCGCGATGGCGCGGACGGTGTTCTCGCCGAGGTGCTGGGCGACCTCGAGCGTGAGGTTGTCGGCTTCCTTCGAGATGCCGGGGTTCGTCATCTTGAGGGCGTTGAGGATCTTCGGGAGCTTTCCATCGGAAAACTCGACGTCAACGACGGGACCGATGACCTGAACGACCTTGCCTTTGCCGACGGCGCCAACGGAGGGCGAATTCATGTTCGAAGAAGCTCCAGCATGTTTGTCTCGCGAAGGGTGTGCGGTAGAGCCGCCTGCCCGTCGCTCGGTTCGTCCTGGCTCTAGGGCCAACGTCTTGGAAAGACGAGACACTCGAGAGGACGGAGCGCCGTCTAACACGGTGCGGCGCCCTCTTCAACGACGACGGAGCTGAACGGGCAGTCAGCGCGGCCCGCGCTCAGCTCGGACAGCAGATGGTGCTGGGCTCGACCAGCCTTGGCGTCCCGGCCGGCGCCGGCCCCGGCGTACAGGCCGGCCGAGCTTCGATCTGGTGGCGGATCGACTTGAACTGCGCGTTGTTCTGCGTCGCGCTGCACGCGTCGCTGCTGACCGTCACGAGGACGACCTGGCAGCTCTGATCCGAATAGAAGGTCGCGGTCTGCTTGCACGTGCCCGAAGCCGTGCAGCCGCACGCCCCACAGTCGACGTCGGCGGATGCGGCGACGAGGTGCTTCTTGGGCGCGCTCGGCGGGCACGCCTGATCCCCGTTCGCCGCGAGACACGTGGTGAGGTTCGCCCCGAGGCCCGGACCGCAAGCGCAGGTCGCGCCCTTCTGCTGGCAGACGCGCACCGGCGTCGACGTGACGCCGTCGGGCTTCTTCACGGCCGTCGCCGTGCAGGTCCCCGCGCTCTGCGGGGCCAGGGCGGGGAGCCCGGTGTGCTGGACGAGGAACCCGTTGTCGGGGATGCATCCCGTCGTCACGTCGTGCCGGTTCGTGCTCGCGACATCGCAGCGCGCGGTGCTCGACTCGTCGTACGTGATGTTCCACTGCGTGGCGTTGCACGTCGGCGGGGCGGCGGCGCACGTGCATCCGCACGCGTCGGAGGCGACGGGGTCGGTCACGAGATCGAGCGACGCGAGGTCGCCGGGGCACGTCGCGGCTCGATCGCCGTAGGCGACGAGCGACCAGCCCGCCGGCGCGACCAGCGCGCAGCCGCATCCCGCCGCGTCCACGGGGGTGAAGACGTCGCCGCTCGCGATGCTCGCGTCGGAAGGGCCGGCCTCGCTTGGCACGCTGGTCGAGGCCTCGTTCGAGACGGAGGCCTCGAGGCCCTCGCCTTCGGGCGCGACGCCGACCACGCCCAGTCCACAGCCGTGCAGCGCCAGCGCCGCGACTCCCCCCGCGAGCACGACGATCGGGAGCCAGCGCATGGAGGAGGAGAGACTACCCAATTCGCGAGGCGGCCTCGAGTCCATCCGACCGCGGATGTCTCTCCGGTCGTCGTGGCGTCACTTGCCGACGACCATCGTGACCGGCAGGTGAAAGGTGGTGGGGTGGCCGGTGGCGGCGAAGCGCGTCGATCGCACCACCGCCGCGAGGCAGCTCGCGGCCTCGTCGTCGAGGCCGCTTCGCGAGACCACCACGACGCTGGCGACGGTGCCGTCGCCCGCGATCGTGACCTCGAGGATCACCTGTCCGCCGCCGGACTCCGCGCTCCGCGTGAGGCACCTCCGGAGCTTCGGCCGGATGCTCGCGATGACCTCCTCGAGATCGGCCGGCCTCGACGACGCGACCGCGGTCGTGGTCGGCTCGGCGCGGACCTCGACTGCGGGGGAGGCGACGCGACCCCGGAGGGTGACGAGGACGAGGGCCGCCGCCGCGAAGACCAGGATCGGTGCAAAATACACGCGAATGCGCGACGGCTTCGCGATGTGGCGCGACCCGGCGCGGAAGGCGTGGAGCTCGCCGAGCGCGAGCTCGAGCCGCGCCTCCGCGGCGAGCCGCTCGGCGCAGGCGTCGCACGACGAGACGTGCGCGACGAAGGCGTCGTCCACGTCGCTGCCGCCAAGCGCGAAGAGCTCGAGCGCGGCGTCGGTCGGATGGTCGGTCCCGGGCTCAATCATGAGATGCCTCCACCGCGATCGCGCGTTCGTGGTCGATGTCGTCGGAGAGCGCGGCGCGGAGCTTCGCTCGCACCTCGCAGAGCGTCTGGCGCACGCGCTGGACGCTGAGGCCCACGCGCTTCGCGGCCTCCGCGTGCGGCAGCGCCGCGTCGTCGTACACGAGGTCGAAGACGGCGCGGGCCTTCGGCGCGCACCGGTCGAGCTCCGCGCTCGCGAGCTCCAGCTGCGCGCGCGTGACGAGGCGCTGCTCGGCGTTCGGCGCGGGATCGATGACGGCGGCGATTTCGGCGTCGTCGGCGACCGTGTCGTGGCGTCGTCGGCGAGCGTCGTCCGCGGCGAGGAAGAGCGCCTGGCGAATGGCGAGCCCAGGCATCTCGAGGCGCGTGAGCCGGCCGGTGCGTTCGTGGGCGATGAGCCGAGCCCACGTCTCCTGGACGATGTCGCGTGCGCGGTCGAGCCGGACGCCGCGCGAGAGCAACGTGAGGAGGACGGCGCGCTGATGCTGGGCGACGAGCCGCTCCCAGTCGACGCTCACTGTCTTTCCGGTCGCCATCGGCTCGTCCTGGACCAAACGGGCTGCCTGGCCGATGAGCTGCATACCCGAGAGAACGCGGGCGGCGGCGAGACATATCGCGGGCCGTCCCTTCCCGTGGACGGTCGAAGGACCGACCGTCCACGGTGGACAACCGGTTTACAACCCGCGCGGCACGTGAAATGCAGGGCGAAAATGCGGTGGCGAGCGTCGCCGTGACCCTAGCCGAGAGCTTGACCGGCGCGGCACGGACGCCTATCCGCAACTCGTGACTCTTGTCGGCCATCCGTCGCGATCTGCCGAAGGCGGTCTCAGCACGTGATCTCGCCGGAGACCATCGCGCTCGTCCGGGAGCGGACCGATATCCTCGCGATCATCCAGGAGGCGGTGCCTTCGCTGAAACGGCGTGGGCGCAGCTTCGTCGGCCTCTGCCCGTTTCACAAGGAGAAGACGGGCAGCTTCCACGTGAGCCCGGATCGCGGGTTCTTCCACTGCTTCGGCTGCAAGGAGTCCGGCACCGCCATCGACTTCCTCATCAAGCACGAGGGCTACACGTTCCCGGAGGCGGTGCGCGCCCTCGCGGAGCGCGCGGGCATCGAGGTGCAGGAGTCGCGCGACACGGCGCAGCTGAGCGAGTCCGACCGGCAGAAGAAGGCCCGCGACGAGCTCTACGCGGTGAACGCGCTCGCGGCGACGTTCTGGGAAGAGCAGATGCGGAGGCACGAGCACCGGAGCTTCGCGCTCGAGGAGCTCGAGAAGCGCGGTCTCTCACCGGAGAAGGACGGCGAGGTGCTCCAGGCGTTCCGCATCGGCTACGCGCCGCCGCAGTGGGACGGCCTCGCCACCTTCCTCAAGCAGCAGGGCGTGTCGCCCACCGCCGCGGAGACGGTCGGGCTCCTCGTGCCGCGCTCGTCGGGCAGCGGCTACTACGATCGCTTCCGGCACCGCCTCATGTTCGCGGTCATGGATCCGCAGGGCCGCGTGGTCGCGTTCAGCGGTCGCGCGCTCCGCGACCTTCCGGAGCCCGAGAAAGAGGGCGCGCCGGAGCAGGGCACGCGCTCCGCGCTTCGCTTCATCGCGCCCGGCGGCGACAAGGGCGGCCCGCCGCCCAAGTACATCAACTCACCCGAGAGCCCGATCTACACGAAGGGCCAGATGCTCTTCGGCATCCATCAGGCGCGGCACAACATCCGGCAGTCCGGCGTCGCGGTGCTCGTCGAGGGCAACTTCGACGTCGTGTCGCTCCACGCGCGGAAGATCGACAACGTCGTGGCCCCGCTCGGCACCGCGTTCACCGCCGACCAGGCGAAGCTCCTCCGCCGGTTCGCGCCGAACGTCGTCTTCCTGTTCGACGGCGACGCGGCGGGCAAGAAGGCGGTCCGCGTCTCGCGCGACGCCATCCGCGCAGCGCAGATGACGGCGCGCGTGGCCACGCTCCCCGAGGGGCTCGACCCCGACGAGCTCTCGCGCACGAAGGGGCCCAAGGCGGTCGAGGACCTCATCAAGAGCGCCCGCGGCTACCACGAGGCGCTCATCGAGATGGAGCTCGACGGCACGTTCAACCAGTCCGACGTGTTCGAGAAGCGCGAGCGCGTCGCGCGCGTCCTCGCGCTCGTGCACGACGAGCCCGACCCGATCGTGCAGATGGAGCTCCGCGCGTTCGCCGAGCATCACGTCGGGGCGCGGCTCGATCTACACGGCCTCCGCGTCGGCCAGGACGACCAGAGCTCGACGCCGGTGCTGGCCGCGCTCGAGCGAGCGCTCCGGCAGCAGGAGGCGTCCGCCCGGGCGCGCGGGGAGGTCCCGAGCTCCATCAAGCCGTCCCGGGAAGCTGAAAAGCGTCGCCTGCCGCCGAAGACGCCGGGGTCAGAAGAGCGAAAGGCCATCGTCGGGTACCTGATCGAGTGGCCGCAGCTCCTGGAAGACGATGAAATTGCTCAGGCTCTCGAGGTCATGGAAGGCCCGAGCGTGATGTTGATCGCCGCCCTGAGGCGGGCCTGGAAAAGCGCGGAGAAACGACTAGATGTGGACGCTTTCCTGGAGTCCGTGCCCCCCGCGTGGCGGCCGTACGCCACGGAGAGGCTCGCCACTTCGGAGACGGAGAGTGAAGCAGAGGCAAAAGGATACTTGCTTGACAACGCAAACAAGCTAAAGAGGCTCGTTCTGTCGCAGGAGGCCGCTCTTATCACCCGCGAGACGTACCGGGCGCAGGGGGATTGGGATGCCGAACGCGAGCTCGGAAGAGAGCTGGACCAGCGACTACGCGCCAAGCGCGGGATCAAGGGCTGACGAGCCCTACGACACGCCAGAAGGAAAGAACCAGAAGCACCATGGCGACTAAGAACCGGAACGGCAACGGACAGGGCACGAAGGAGACCAACGGCGAGGGTAAAGCCAAAGGCTTTATGACCTACGACGAGGTCAACGAGTCCCTCCCGGCCGATGTGTCCGTCGATCAGATGGACGACGTGATGGGCGTCCTCGGCGACGAGGACATCGAGATCGTCGACGCTGCGACGCAGGTGAAGATCGCGCCGAAGCGGATCGTCGAAGAGACGGCGGCGGAGCACAAGACGGTCGCGCGTCAGCCCGAGAAGGAAGACGAGGACTCGAGCTACTACTCGAAGTCGAACGATCCGGTTCGCATGTACCTCCGCAAGATGGGCAGCGTCTCGCTGCTCACGCGCGAGGGCGAGGTCGAGATCGCGAAGCGCATCGAGCAGGGCGAGCACATGATCCTCGGCGCGATCCTCGCGTCGCCGGTCGCCGTCCGCGAGATCATCGATCTCGGCGACAAGCTCCGTAAGCACAAGATTCGCGTCAAGGAGATCATCCGCGACGCCGACGACGAGAACCAGGAGTTCGACGAGGAGGAGGCGGACCGCCGCATCCTTCGCCTCATCGACAAGGTGAAGCACCTCGACAAGGTGGCCCAGGACCTCGCGACGCAGCTCGAGACCTGCGCGCAGTCCCGCAAGAAGGGCATCGAGACCGAGGTCGAGAACAACCGCCTCAAGATGGTCGAGACGCTCGAGGAGATGCGCCTCAACAAGAAGACGATCGACAAGATCGTCCTCAAGCTCCGCTCGCTGATCCAGAAGGTCGAGCGCGCCGAGTCGGGCTCGACGGAGCTCGAGAAGCGCACCGGCGTCGACTGGGATCAGCTCCGCAAGGAAGCGCGCGCCGCCAAGGGCGACGTCGCGGGCGAGAAGAAGTTCAAGCGCAAGTACGGCGTCACCTCGGAGGAGGTCATCGCGAACCACTCCGCGAGCCTCAAGAACCTCCGCAAGGTCGAGGAAGAGCTCCAGCTCGACATCAAGACCCTCCGCGAGACCTACGAGGCCATCCGCACGGGCGAGCGCCTCGCGGAGCGCGCGAAGGCCGAGCTCGTCGAGGCGAACCTCCGCCTCGTCGTCTCCATCGCGAAGAAGTACACGAACCGCGGCCTCCAGTTCCTGGACCTGATCCAGGAGGGCAACATCGGCCTCATGAAGGCGGTCGACAAGTTCGAGTACAAGCGCGGCTACAAATTCTCGACGTACGCCACGTGGTGGATCCGCCAGGCGATCACCCGCGCGATCGCCGACCAGGCGCGCACGATCCGCATCCCGGTCCACATGATCGAGACGATCAACAAGCTCATTCGCACGAGCCGTTACCTCGTTCAGGAGTACGGCCGCGAGCCGACGCCGGAGGAGATCGCGGAGAAGATGGAGCTCCCGCTCGACAAGGTGCGGAAGGTCCTGAAGATCGCGAAGGAGCCCATCTCGCTCGAGACCCCGATCGGCGAGGAGGAAGATTCGCACCTTGGCGACTTCATCGAGGACAAGTCGGTGGTCAGCCCGGCCGAGGCGGTCATCAACATGAACCTCGCGGAGCAGACGCGTAAGGTCCTCAAGACCCTCACGCCGCGCGAGGAGAAGGTCCTCCGCATGCGCTTCGGCATCGGCGAGAAGTCGGACCACACCCTCGAAGAGGTCGGTCAGGACTTCGAGGTCACGCGCGAGCGTATCCGCCAGATCGAGGCGAAGGCGCTCCGCAAGCTGCGCCACCCGTCGCGCTCGAAGCAGCTCAAGAGCTTCATCGAGAGCTGATCGCCACGCGCGTTCGCGCCGAGCCCGCGGCCACCGAGACCCTCGGTGACGCGGGCTTCGTCGTTTGTCACCGTGCCTCGGCGGCGGCGTAGCATGACCGCATGAGGGTCCGCGAGACGGCCGCCGCTCGCGTGATGCGACGGGCGGCGCTCGTCGCTCTGTCGGGGTGCGTGCGTCGCCGGCGTGCACGCGAACGTCGGCGTCGCGCGCGGTCCCGATGCGTCGAGCATCTCGTATCTCTGTGCCGAGCCGCCCGGCGGCGGGCGCTATCCGCTCGTCCTCTGCTCGCAGATCTGGCTCGGCTCGGACAATGCGTACCGGCGCTGGGCCTCGTACCTCGACTACGCGCCGAAGGACGATTTCGCGGCGCTCACCGTGCCGATCCTCGTCGTGCAGGGCGATCGCGACGAGGCGGTCCCGCCCGCGAGCGCGGACGCCCTCGGCAGGCACCCGAACGTCACGGTCCGTCACCACGCATCGCTGAACCACGTGGCGCGACCGCCTCGGCGTCTCGCACGCGCGCGACGTGGTGGCCGACGTGACGGCGTGGCTGGCGACGACGCTGAAGGCGCCGCAGTCGCGCCGCGTACGACCGCGCGGGGGGCGGTCGTCGCGGCGCACGGATGCGCGTGCTCAGGCGTTGTACGTCGTCGAGCTCGTCGTACCGCCGCGGCCGGTCCAGTTCGTGTGGAAGAACTCGCCGCGGGGCTTGTCGGTGCGCTCGTAGGTGTGCGCGCCGAAGAAGTCGCGCTGCGCCTGCAGGAGGTTCGCCGGGAGACGCGCCGTGCGGTAGCCGTCGAAGTACGCGAGCGCGCTCGACATCGTGGGGAGGGGAATGCCGTTCGTGACGCCCGTGGCGACGACGCGGCGCCAGGCGGCCTGCGCCTTCTGCACGCGCTCCGCGAAGAACGGATCGACGAGGAGGTTCGCGAGGTCCGGGTTCTTGTCGAACGCCTCCTTGATGTTGCCGAGGAAGGCGCTGCGAATGATGCAGCCGCCTCGCCACATGAGCGCGATGCCGCCGTTGTTGAGCTTCCAGTTGGACGCCTTCGCCTGCGCCGCCATGAGGGCATAGCCCTGCGCGTAGGAGACGAGCTTCGACGCGTAGAGCGCCTGCTCGACGTCGTCGATGAAGGCCTGCTTGTCGGCGGCGGGCTGCACCGCGGGGCCCTTCAGGATCTCGCTCGCCTTGACGCGCTGCTCCTTGATCGCGGAGAGCGAGCGCGCGAACACGGCCTCGCTGATGAGCGTGAGCGGGACGCCGTTGTCGGTGGAGGCGTCGACCGTCCACTTGCCGGTGCCCTTCTGGCCCGCGGTGTCGAGGATGAGATCGATGAGCGGCTTCTTCGTATCGGGATCGACGTAGCCGAAGATCTCCGAGGTGATCTCGATCAGGTACGAGTCGAGGATCCCCTTGTTCCACTTCGCGAACGTCTCCTTGAGCGCAGGCGCGTCGAGGCCCGCGACGTCGCGCAGCAGGTTGTACGACTCGCAGATGAGCTGGATGTCGCCGTACTCGATGCCGTTGTGGACCATCTTCACGAAGTGACCCGAGCCCTCCGGTCCGACCCAGTCGCAGCACGGCTGGTTGTCGCCGACCTTCGCCGCGATCGACTGGAAGATGGGCTTCACGTGCTCCCACGCCTCCTCGTTGCCGCCCGGCATGATGCTCGGCCCCTTGAGCGCGCCCTCCTCGCCGCCGGAGACGCCCGCGCCGACGTAGAGCACGCCTTTCTCGTTCGCCTCCTTCATGCGACGCGACGTGTCGGGGAAGTGCGTGTTGCCGCCGTCGATGATGATGTCGCCTTTCTCGAGGAGGGGGAGGATGCCCTTGATGACGTCGTCGACGGGCTTGCCCGCCTTCACGAGGATCATCACCTTGCGCGGACGCTTGAGCGATTTGATCAGCTCTTCGGGTGAATGTGCGCCGACGAACTTTTTGCCCTTCCCACGCCCGTTCACGAACTCGTCCACCTTCGCCGTGGTCCGGTTGTAAACAGCGACCGTGAAGCCGTGAGACTCCATGTTGAGAACGAGGTTCTCGCCCATGACCGCGAGGCCAATCAGCCCGATGTCCGCTTCTGCCATGGCGGCAGGTTACATCAACGCGAGGAACGCGACCGCCAGCGTCGCGAGGGCGAGCGGCGCGGCGAACAGCACGAGACCCATAAAGGACGGGTTCTCGATCGGGGGCGCGACATACGGATAGGGCGCAGAGCCCGGCATGGGGAGCCGGGGATCCGCTTGCATCGCGGGCGGGTAGTTCGATGCGGGGCTGATCGACGCTGGGATCGCGGAGGCGGGCAGCGTGTGCGCGCGCGGATCGCCCGCGGGGAGGTAGCCGGGCGGCGGGTAGCGGTCGTACGAGGCGGACGCGTTCGCCATGTGCGGCGGCATCGGCGCGTGCGACTGCCCCGAGAGGTGAGGGTAGTACTCGTTCGGATCGCGATCGCAATGCGTGTCGGCCGGCGGCGGCGCGTAAGAACGCGAGGTCTGACGCGGCGGCTGAGGCTGCGGCGCGGGGTAGTACTCCGCCGTCTGCGCGCGCATCTGCGCCGGCGGCGCGGCGTACGGGCCGCGCGCCATCGCCATCGTCTCCTCGGGGTTCGGCGCGGGGAACTGCGAGGGGCTCGGAAACTCGCCCGGCTTCGGCTCGTAGCGCTGAATGGGCGCAGGCAAGCGACCGAACGAGTCGGGGCCGGGGAGGCCGCCTCCCGGTGAGCGCGGCTCGGGCGATCGATCGATGAAGCGCGGCCGGTCGCGCGGCGGCTGGCTCCGGTGACTGACCGGCGGGCGCGTGTGACGAGGACGTTCGCTACGCGAGCGCGGGACGAGATCGTCGAGCGGCGGCGGCTCTGCGGAGCGCGGCGGCGGCTGGCTGCCGTAGGTCGGCGTCGGCGGGAGCGAGCCTGTCTTGCGCGCGATGGAGCCGGTCGTGCGAACGGTGCCCGGCGGCACGGGAGCGGCGCGCGAGACCGGCGGTCGAGACATCCCTTGCGGGTTGCCCGGCGCCTGGACCGGCGGACGCGGGAGCGCGATCGCGCCGACCGACTCTGGCGCGATGCGTGGCGCGCCCGTGCGTTCCGTCGCGGGGATCGCCGGCGGACGCGCGAACTGTCCCGTCTGGCGTGGCAACGGCGGCGCGCGGCTCGGCGCGTTCTGCGGGACCAGCGCGGTCGCGGTGCGCTCCGTACCGGCGCGCTGATGGGGGGGAATGATGTCGACCGGCGGACGCGCGCGCGACACGGGCGGCTGCTGCGCCGCGCGGATGCGTGCGTCGATCTGCGGGCGGCTCATCACGCTCGTCGCGTCGTCGCCCGGCTCCGAGTCGCGCGGCTCGGGCGGGAGGTTCGGCTTGCGTTGCGAGGCGGGGAGCGGCGGAGGCGGCCGTCCCGGGAGCGAGCCACCCGGCGGGCGCGCGCCGACGGGCGGGCGCGGAGCTCCGAGCACGGGGGCGCGTGACGCGGGACCCGCGCCGCCCGGGGGAGGCGCGCGCGGCGGCGAGATCGGCGCCCGCGCGATCGGCGGCGGCGCCGGACGGCCGGCGATGGAGCCGCTCGTGGGACGCACACCCAGCGGGACATTGCCCGTCGGCACCCGCGCGCGCATCGGCGGCGGGCCGGGCGCCTGCGGAAGCGCGGAATCCGGGGGAGGCGGCGGACGCACGGAACCCGGGGAACCCGAAGGGGGTCCGCCCGGAGGTCGTGCCGAGCCACGCTTGACCGCCGCCATCTCGGCGTAACTCTATCGCGATTCGCGTCCCGAATCGTGATTCCGCGTGCGTTTTCGCAGCGCGTGGCTCCGGGGCCTTACTCCTCGCGGTGCATCGGGATCGTCGTGCGGGATGTCGCACGCGTGGGGGCGCGTCGCGCCGGCGGGGCGGGCGTCGGCTTCGTGGCGACCGGCGGGTGCGGCTGAGCCTGGCTGTTCCAGGTCGGCGCCGGGGGCGGAAGGAGGACCGGGACCTGCGGAGCTTGGGCCGCGGGAGGGGGGAGCACCTCGACCGGTGGCGGGAACGGGGAGTCGAGCGTGCCCGCGACCGGAGCCGGCGTGCGCGAACGGACGAAGACGAACATCAGCGCCGCGGCCATCAGCGTCATCGAGACGACGAGGGCGAGCTTGTGCGGCGGAAGCGCACGCGCCTTGGCTGCGAGCGTAGAGAGGCCCGACGGGGGCGCGCCCGATGGGATCGTCGGGGCCACCCATGCATGCGGTGGCGTGTTCCCCTGTGTCATCGGCTGCGTCATCTGGCCGACGGGCGTGGCGGCGACGGTCGGTGGCGGCGCGACGATGGGGGCGATGCGCGTCTGACCGGACTCGGGGGCGTTCGACGTGGGGGCGGATGGGGGAGGCGAGGAGGGAGACGAAGCGGCAGGCACCGCCATCGCCATCGGGGTCTTGATCGGCGTGGAGCCGGAGCCGCCAACGGCGGGGGTCGCCACGGTCGGAGGGAGCACCTTCTTCGCGCCCACGGGCGTGTCGAGGTTGTCGTCGTTGGCGCGCGCTGTCTCGTTCAGGTCGTCGTCGTCCGAGGAGGCATGCGCTGTCTCGGGCGGCATCTCGATCTTGCGGCCCTTGAGGACCGTCGCGGGACCGTCGTCCGACTCGTCACCGTCCTGCGGCTCATCCACGGGTCGCTTCCGGTCGAGCGTGTCGCTCCCGTCGGACCAATCGGTCGTACCGTCATGCTGGCGCGTGACGGTCGCCGTACCTTCGCCGTCGGAGCGCACGAGGCCCAACGACTTCGCCGATCCACCCAGGGGGGCACCGTTCCAAGCCGCGAGTGATGGCCTCAGAGGCAACACGATGCGTCGCTCCTGCACGAGGGATGCCTGCATCTTCGGGGACATTCCAGCCGCTTCGGGAGGGGGTCGGGTTAGCTTCGATCCATGCGCCGCGTCCCCCTCGGCCTGCTCCTCTTCGTACTCGCGGGTTGCGACCGCGGGTGTCTCGCGCGCCGCCTTGGCGGAGAGGGAAATGCGCCGAGCAACCCGACGGATCCGACGCCGTCGCGCGCGTTCGATCTGGGCGGGACCGACTGCTCGGACGGTCTCCTCCGCTGCGCGCGCGGTCACGTCGAGGCCTCACGCGTGGGCCACGTCTCCGCGCGCTGTGGAGAGGGGCAATCCCCCGAGAAAAAAGCCTCGGAGTGCACGTGTCCCTGGGAGGTCGTGATGACATGCGCGTGCGCGTTCGAGGGCGCGGAGATCAGCGCGACGACCGAGGGTGGTGCACCTCAGCTGTGTCATCCATTGTCCCCGGTCGCCCGCCCCGTGATCGGGTCGGACGACGCCTCCATCGATGTCTGCGCGGAGGAGGGGACGACCTGCCGGGAGGGGATCGTTCGGGTGTGCGATGCGCCAGCGGCCGTGTCGCGACCGGTCGCCTATTGTATCTTCGGGTGCGCAACGGGCCTCCAGCTTCTGGAGACGGAAGATGGACCCACCAAGAACCTGGATGGGGTGATCTCGATCCTGTGCCGGCACGTTGACGCTGAACGCCGGTAGCGCGCAACGCGCTTCGCCGTGCAACCATTCACACACGCCTGTCTGACAGGGCTGTCATGGTCGTGACGGACCGACACCGCCACTCGCGCACACATCCGCGGACTTCGTCGCAGGAAAGGTGACGAGCCTTCCAGCCATTTCGTACGATTTTCTCGTGGGTGGCTGAAGCCTCTCCATGCATCTACGTGTGCGTGGTGAGACGACGGCGGCTTCACGTGGAGAGCGGGAGCCCCCCGTTGCTGGGTCGAGAGACCCTCTCGAGACATTGGCGAGGCCCTTGCTTAATGAACTGGCTGAGAAAGCGGACACTCATGAATCGCGCGAAGCTTGGCTCAATCCTTTTTCTTGGTGGTCTCCTCTTCGTCGTCGTTGCAGAGCGCAATGACGCCCACGCCGACGCACCCGTGACGACGCCAGCCGCGAAGGTCGTCTCGGCGACCGCCGACACGAAGCCCGAGGTCGTCCCGGCGAACGCGGGGCTCAAGGCTGTCGCAGCGCCCGAGGTCGGCACCAGCGGGAGCTGTGGTGAGGGGATGCTCGAGGTCGAGGGCGACTACTGCTCCGATCTCGAACAGAAGTGCAACCGCTACATCGATCCCGAAGGCGTCTTCCCGCGTCGCTGCGCCGAGTTCGCGCCGACCGGGAAGTGCACCGGCAAGACGACGAAGAAGCACTTCTGCATCGACAAGTTCGAGTGGCCGAACAAGCCGGGCGAGAACCCCGTCGTCATGAAGACGTGGTACGAGGCGCGCGACGCGTGCGCCGGCGTCGGCAAGCGCCTCTGCGGCGACAGCGAGTGGACGCTCGCGTGCGAAGGCCAGGAGCGGCTGCCGTACCCGTACGGGTACGACCGCAACTCGGAGGCGTGCAACATCGACAAGCCGCATCCGGACGTGAACGAGAAGGCGCTCGGCGATGCGAACCCGAAGGTCCGCGAAGCGGAGGCGAAGCGCCTCTGGCAGGGTGAGCCGAGCGGCTCACGCGCCTCCTGCGTCAGCCCCTATGGCGTGATGGACATGACCGGCAACGTGGACGAGTGGGTCATCAACGAGTCCGGCGTCCCGTACAAGAGCGGCCTCAAGGGCGGCTACTGGGGTCCGGTTCGCGATCGCTGCCGTCCCGAGACCACGGTGCACGCGGAGGGCTTCTCCTTCTACCAGATCGGCTTCCGCTGCTGCGGCGACGTCCCGTCGACGCCGGCGGGCGCGGCCGGCAAGGGGACCCCGAACACGGCTCCCTCGAACGGCGGCTCCTCGCCCGCGCCGACCAACAAGTCGAACGTGAACCCCGCGCCGTCGGCGGTCGTTGGCAGCTGATTCGACCGAAGAGGCAGACCTCATCGCGGCCTGTGTATCGGCTCCTGCCGACAACGGGCCGCGACTCGTTTATGGCGACTGGCTCGAGGAGCGAGGCGATCCGCGCGGTGAGCTGATGGTCGTGCAGTGCCGGCTCGCGGAGACGAGCGAGTCGGACACCTCTGCGGCGGCGAAGAAGCTGCGTGCGACGGAGAAGAAGCTCGCCAAGGCGCTCGAGCAACAGGCCGCGCACATGCTCGCGGAGCGGCTCGGCTACCCCAAGGACTTCGTCGGGGCGTTGCAGCTCCGCGTCGACATCGAGCGCGGGTTCGTCACCGCGATCCAGGCCCCGGCGGACGTGCTCCTGCGGCTCGACGCGGCCTTCGAGGCGGCGCCGCTCCTCTGCGAGCTCCGTCTCGCTGGCATCCCGCCGTACGATCGGATGACCGAGCTCGACGCCAGCTACTTCGAGTCGCCGCTCCTCGCGCGCCTGTCGCGCCTCTCGCTCGGCACGCTCGGCAACGCGAACGAGCTCTCGAAGATCATCGCCCGGACGCCGCACCTGTCGAACCTGCGCGCCTTCACCTTCAACGGCACGACGCACTCGGCGGTGAACGGCCCGCAGCACATCCTGACCGCGCAGGGCATCTCCGCGCTTGCCGCCTCGCCGCACCTGACGCGCCTCGCGCACCTCACCTTCGAGTACGACCTCCTCGGCGACGACGGCGTGCGGGTCATCGCGGACGGTCCGTGGAAGCTCGAGTCGCTGAGCGTCCCGTTCAACGCGACCACGGGCGCGTCGTTCGAGGCGCTCGCGCGTGCGCCGAACCTCGCCGGCCTCGAGCGTCTCGTGCTGAGTCACTCCCTCGACGTGAGGCCGGATCAGATCGCGGCGCTGGTCTCGTCGAGGCACCTTTCGTCCCTGCGCTCGCTCGACATCGAGCAGTGCGAGCTCGGTCTTCCCGGCCTCGCCGCGATGCTCGACGCCCTGGCGCTCCCGGCGCTCGAGGAGCTCATCGCCGCGAGCAACGGCTTCGGCGAGAAGGGCGCCGAGCTCATCGCGAGCTCGACGAAGCTCTCGAAGCTGAAGACGCTCGACATCACGAAGAACCAGTTCAACAAGAAGGGCATCGTCGCGCTCGCGAGCGGCCCCGGCCTCGCGGGGATCGGCAAGGTCCTCCTCAACGAGCGCGACAGCGCCGACGCACGCAAGGCGCTCCTCGAGTCGAAGACGCTCGCGAGCACGATCGTCTACTTCCGCGGCAAGCGGGTCGCAAAGGCGAGCTGAGGCGACCCGCTCACCCGGATCGGCGAAGGCCGCTCGTGGCTCGGTAGACGGAGAGGCCTGTAGCCCACGTGTTCGAGAGTCACGCTCGGTGGATCAGGGCGTGTCGGCGTCGGCGCCGGCGTCCTTCGGCGGGCTCGGCGGGGGCGCCTTCTTCGGCGGGTCACCATACTCGGCGCGCATCTTCTTCTGCAGCGAGTCGATGAGCACCTGCTCGTGGTAGCCGGGCATCTGCGGGATCTGGACGATGACGCGGACCGCGCCCGTCTCCTTCGAACGCACGAACTCCATCGAACCGGGGACCGGCTTCTTCCCGCTCTCGGGCGAGACGTAGTCGAAGAGCAGGTAGCCTGCGGACTCGTCCTTCTCGACCAGCTTCATCCCCAGGTCCACGCGCACGAGGCGCATCCCCGCGTTCCAGGTACGGTCGTAGCCGTAGGACGATTCGTACGAGCTCTTCGCGCGGGCATCGGTGCTGCCGAGGCCGAAGAACACGGCCGCCGCGAGCGCAGAGCCGGCGAAGAGAGACCCGAGAAACCGCGGGATACGCATGGTCCTTCGATAAGGACTTACTTCCGGCCAAAGGGCCAAATTTCGTGCGATGAAACCCGGGGAAGCTCGAGTGGACTGCGCCGAGCCCCTGGCCGCGGGAGCCGAGGCGGCACTTCAGGCGCGGAGGGACGGCACTTCTTCCGAGGGCGGGGGTGGCTCGGACATGGCCGTCGTCTCCTGGAGCGCCTTCATCGACTTGCGATCGAAGAGGAGGAAGAAGCCCGCCGCGCCGATCGTCCAGACGAGCTGGACGAGGTACATGAGGAACACGTACGCGGCGCCGGCCTGCGTGACGACGTTCTCGGGGTAGTACATCGTCATGCCCGCGTAGATGCCGGCCTGGAAGACGCCGAGGAGGCCCGGCGGACCGGGGATGAGGATGGTGCAGCCGAGCATGCCCATCAGCGCGCAGGCCTCGCCGAAGGTCGGCGGCGAGCCGTCGGCGTGGACCACGCCGCAGCCCCACGCGAGCAGCCACATGCCGAAGGCGTTGAGGCCCCAGTAGAGCGTCGTCTCCACCACGAAGCCGCCGGCGTCGCGACCGCGGCCGAGGAAGTGGAGGCCGTTCGCGAGCTTCTCCGCCGTGCCCGCGAGCTTCTCGCCGAGCTTCTTCGACACGAGGCCGAAGACGGCGAGCGTCATCTTGTGTGCCCACTCTCGCGCGACGTAGAAGACCGCGATCACGAGGAACGCAGTCGTGAACACGCCGAGCATCACGAAGCCGCTCGTGCGGACCTGCGCCACGCTGATGGGGAGGCCCACGACCGTCGCCGGCAGCGGCTCGATCGTGGGGACGAAGATGAGCGCCGCTGCGAGGACGATGGAGAGGTAGAGGCCGTCGACCACGCGCTCCGCGACGACGGTGCCGGTCGCGGTCGTGATGGAGAGCTTGCCCTTCTCGCGGAGCATGTACGGCCGGACCATCTCGCCGAGACGGAAGGGCATGAGCAGGATGGCGGCGAAGCCGATCCACGAGACCGCGAGCACGCGCTTGCGCGGGACCTCCGCGAACGATCGGAGAAGGAAGCGCCAGCGAACGGCGCGGAAGTAGCTCATCACGCCGACCGTGACGAGGTAGGCCGGGACCGCGATCCAGCGGACGTGCGCGAAAGCGTCTGCTTTCGGCCACAGAGTGAGGCCGCCCTTCTGCAGTGTGAACAGGATTCCCGCCGTGATGACCACGGACGCCAGTAGCTTCCCCGCGTTCTTGCGGAGAAAGCCTTTGGATTCTTGGGGGTTATCCGACATGGAAGGGGGCGCGAGCGAGGGCTCGCGGGGTCGTATAGCACGACTCGTGCGCGGCGCTTTCGCGGCGATTCGGTGAGGCTGTCACGCGCGCCAATCCTGCGTTATGACGCCCGCGATGACCGCGCTTGCCGACCTTCTCCACGAAGTGCCGCTCTTCGCCCTCCTCGACGAAGGGGAGCGCCAGCTCCTCGCGGAGCGCGTCGAGCTCGTCAAGTACGAGAAGGGGAAGGACCTCTTCCTCGTGGGCGATCCCGGCGACTCGATGCTCGTCGTGATGAACGGTGACGTCGAGATCTTCGTGAAGACGAAGACGGGCGAGAAGATCGTCGTGGAGACGCCGACCCGCGGCGACTTCTTCGGAGAGATCGCGCTCCTCGACCCCGGCCCCCGCAACGCGACGGCGCGCGCGCTCACGGACGTCGAGGTCATCGTCGTCGACCGCGGCGATCTCGACGAGCTGTTCCGTCTCAAGCCCACCGCCGCGATGGACCTCCTCGCCGCGACCGGCAAGCGCCTCCGCCAGACGTCCGCGCTCCTCCGTAACGTCGCCACGCGCAATCCGAACGAAGAAGAGGAAGACAACCGGTCGACGGTCCAGAAGGTCGCCGACTGGATCGCCGAGTTCTCCGGCTCGCTGCCGTTCCTCTTCATCCACCTCGGCTTCTTCGCGGTCTGGATCGGGTGGAACACGGTCTTGCCGTCGAAGGCGTTCGACGCGTATCCGTACGGCTTCCTCACGCTCGTCGTCTCGCTCGAGGCGATCATCCTCAGCGTCTTCGTGCTCCTCAGCCAGAACCGTCAGGTGGCGCGCGACAAGGTCCGCAACGACATCGAGTACGACGTGAACCTGAAGGCGGAGATGGAGATCTCGCACGTGCACGAGAAGGTCGACATGATCTACGCCGAGATCCAGAAGCGTCTCGAGCGCATGGAGAAGAAGATGGGCGTCACGAGCGACTCGCTCCGCCCACCGCCTGCCTCCGCGTCGTAGCACGAACGCGACTCGTCACGCCGTCGCTACCTCACCCGGAGCGGCGCGCAGCGCGAGCCCTGGCAGATGCCCACGATCGATGGGCCGCTCGTCAGGCGCGCGCCCTTCGACGTGACCACGATCTGCGTGGTGCCACCCGGCGGGATGTCACCGCCGCCGACCGTCGTGATCGGCCGTGAATGCGCGTCTGCGACGTAGGCGAACGGGCTCGCGAACGCGCCGAAGTGCAGCGTGTCCTGACGGTCATGATTCGTCACGGAGAGACGGACGGTGCAGCGATCGTCATCACAGTCGACCTTGCCGAGCGTCACGTCGAAGCGGTCGAACGTGACGCGGTCGCGCGCCGCCTCGTGCAGCGTGGCGAACGCCTGGTCGCGCTGGCCCTCGAGGGATCGCTTCGCCGCGTCGAGCGCGGTCACGCGCCTCTGCGTGCGCGGGTCCGCCCAGCCGAGGAGCGCCGCGACGTCCTCGGTCGCACGCTGCGCCCCGGCGGTGACGTATCGATCCGCGCTCCACTCGGGCGAGTAAGGATCGACCCGGTTGCTCGCGACCTTCGCGATCGCGGTGTCCGCCTTCGCGCCGTACGTCTTCGTGGTCTCGGCGAGGGATTTGTCCGTGAGCGCGCGGCACTCGACGGCGGCGCCTTCGTCGACATAGTTGAAGGGCGCCGCGAAGACGGTCGTCGCCTTCGTGATGGTGGGCATGCTGAAGACGTCGCGGTCGTAGACCTCGAACCTCAGCTTGTCGCCGGACCTCAGCGTGACGAGCGGGGCGCTCGCGAAGCCGAGGTTCGCGTCCTCGGGGCCGTTGGCGCGCACCTCCGGCAGGTCGCCGAGCTTCGCGCGCACGTGGAGGTCGTCTCCGGCAAAGGTGTCGTGCCTGTTGAAGGTCTGGAAACGGCAGATGACGAACGCGTGATCGAGCGGCCCGGCGAAGGGCTCCGAGCGCACGAACACGTCGAGCGGCTGCGAGAGCTGGGGCGCGAACGCGTCAGGCGTCACGCCGAGATCCTCGGTCGCCCACTCGGGGCGCGCCTTCTTCGAGGCGAGCGGAGAGGCCGGAGCCAGCGTCACGTCGTCATCGGCGAACAGCGTGGTGGGCGAGGCGGGCGAGGCCTTCGCCGAGCGGGCTGGCGCGGGCTTCTCCGCGGTGGCCGCGCCGTGCTTCGCGCCGAGGCGATACACGGCGTAGCCAAGGGAGCCGGTGGTGAGGAGCGAGGTGACGACCACGGCGGCGACGCCGAGGAGGAGGGACCCACGCGCATGGCGCGGCGCGGGCGTCTTCGAGAGCGGGACGAAAGCGTTGGTTCGGTACAAGCGGTGTTGCTTCCCATCGCTGCGCGCCGCGTGCCGCGGCCAGGACCCGCTAACTCCGCGACTCCACGGGCCTCTTCCTCGAGCTTACGCGCGAAACGCGAAGCGCCATACCCACGACTTCGAAGTCACGGCCGGTACGAGGCGCTCGGTGGATCTAGCGACGAAGAGCTTCGCGAGCCCGCCGGGCATCAATCGAGAACATGAAGCACTCGAGCGCATCCTTCATCGTCACCGCCTCGCGATGGCGCGCGGCGCGCACGACGGTACGGAAGTTCAAGTAGCGCGGACCGTCGAGACCGAGAAGGAGAGAGACGAGAGCGGGATCGCGTGGCGCATCCAGCGTCCCCACGAGGCCGGCGGCCGACGCGAGCACACGGGTCACGAGTACGTCGCACGCGAGGATCGCATTGACGGCGTCGCGCGCCGCGAGCATCGACTCCGCCTGACGGACGCGCTCGCGCTCCGCCTCCGGGAAGAGATCGGCGAGCGAGAAGGCGGCGTGCGGCGCTTGCGACGACGCCGCAGGCACCGGCGCCGGGGCGGGGGAGGCGGCCGTCGCCATGGCGGTGGCCGATGCGAGGCTGCCGCTCGACTCGAAGCCCGCCTGACGCTGCCAGGCGCCGGAGTCGCTCGCCACCTTCGGATCGGAGCTGAGGCGTGGATCGGAGCCGAGGCGCGGATCGGAGCCAGCGCCTTCGCGCGGCTGATCGCTGCGCGGCTTCTCCGCGGGGACCGGCTTGTCGCTCCGGCTCGGCACGAGGTGCGAGAGCTTCGTCGGCGCCTCGACGCCCGACGTCTCCATCTGGCGGAGCGCCATCGCGATGCCTTCTTCGCTGATGCGCGGCTCGCTGCCCGGCGTGCTCGCGCTGCTGCGCGGATCGGCCGTGGCCTCGATCTTCACCTTCGGGTCGCGCTCGTACGCCTTGAGGACGAGCCGCGTGATGCGCTCGAGGCCTTCGAAGACGCCCTCGCCCTTCGTCGCCACGGTGCCCAGCGACGGCGCGCCGTGCTGGTTGAAGCGGCGGTCGAGCTCCTCGATCGTGAGGAGATCGCCGAGGTCGCGCTTGTTCCAGTGGAACGTGTGCGGCACCTCTTCGATGGAGCGATTGTGCTCCGCGAGGTTCGCGTGGAGGTCGTCGAGCGACTCCTGGTTCACGTCCGCACGGCCAGCCTGCGAGTCCGCCACGAACACGACGCCGTCCGCGCCCGAGAGAACGAGCTTTCGGGTGGCGGCGTAGTAGACCTGGCCCGGGACGGTGAAGAGCTGGAGCCGGACCGCCATGCCCCGGACCCGGGGGACCCGGATGGGGAGGAAGTCGAAGTAGAGCGTCCGGTCCGTCGGCGTCGCCAGCGAGACCATCTTGCCGCGGTGCTCGGGCTTGGTCGCGGCGTGGATGTACTGCAGCGTCGTGGTTTTTCCGCCGAGTCCGGGCCCGTAGAAGACCAGCTTGAAGACAAGCTCCCGCGTATGCGGGTTCACCGACGCCATCGCGCGGTGAGCTTATCATGGTGGTCATGCGCGGTTTCGTCGATCTGCATTGCCACTGGATTGCCGGGATCGATGACGGGGTTCGTGCCCCGGACGAGGGGATCGAGCTGCTGCGGCGCTTGAAGAAGTGCGGTTTCGACCTGGTCGTGGCCACCCCCCACATGCGCCCCGGCATGTTCGACAACGATCGCCGCATGCTCCTCGAGTCGTTCGCGGCGATGCAGCCAAAGGTCGCGGCCGCCTCCGATCTGCCGGACGTGCACCTCGCCAGCGAGCACTTCTTCGACGACGTGGTGTTCGGCCGGCTCGTGAAGGGCGAAGGGCTGCCGTATCCCCGGCTCGGAGAGGCGCCCGGCAAGCGCGGGGTCCTCATCGAGCTGAATCCACGCGGGTTCCCGGCCCAGCTCGCGCACCGCTTCTTCGATCTCGGCCGGGCGGGCCTCGTCCCGGTGCTGGCTCACCCCGAGCGCTACGAGCCGGTCTGGAAGGACGATGCTTGCCTCGAGCCGCTCATGGACGCGGGCGCGCGGCTGCTCCTCGACGTCTGCGCCCTCGTCGGCAAGTACGGAAAGGCCTCGCAGCGCGCGGCCGAGAAGCTCCTCGACGAGGAGGCGTACGAGGCCGCTTGCTCCGACTCCCACCGCCCCGCCGACGCCGACGAGACCGCAAAAGCCCTCGCCGTCCTCGAGAGACGGGTCGGCCGGGACGAGACGGAGCGACTTTTTCGCGACGGACCGCGAGAGATCCTGGGCCTCCCCGCAACAGAGGGATGAGTCGTCTGGCGCCTCGTGCGCTATAGAGGTCCCGAAATGAGCGCTTCCGCCGAGAAAATCGCGATCATTGGCCTGGGTTATGTCGGTCTGCCGGTGGCCCTGGCGTTCGCCAAGAAGCACCCCGGCACGGTCGGCTTCGACATCCACGCGGAGAAGGTCCAGGAGCTCCAGAAGGGCTTCGACCGCAACCGCGAGGTGCCCGAGGCGGAGCTGAAGGCGTCCACGCTCGAGATGACGAGCGATCCGAAGGATCTTGCAGACTGCACGTTCTTCGTCGTCGCGGTCCCCACGCCGGTCGACGAGAACCACCTGCCGGACCTCACCCCCGTCGTGATGGCGTCGCGCACCGTCGGCAAGGTGCTGAAGAAGGGCGACGTCGTCGTCTACGAGTCCACCGTCTACCCGGGCGTCACGGAGGACATCTGCGGTCCCGAGCTCGTGAAGGTCTCGGGCCTCGCGCGCTCCGACTTCAAGCTCGGTTACTCCCCGGAGCGCATCAATCCGGGCGACCGCGAGCACACGCTCGAGCGGATCACGAAGGTCGTCTCGGGCGAGGACGCCGCCACCCTCGAGCGGGTCGCCGCCGCGTACGGCGCGATCATCGACGCGGGCGTGCACCGCGCGCCCTCGATCAAGGTCGCGGAGGCGGCGAAGGTCATCGAGAACACGCAGCGCGATCTCAACATCGCGCTCATGAACGAGCTCGCCATCATCTTCGACAAGATGGACATCAAGACGAGCGACGTCCTCGCCGCGGCGGGCACGAAGTGGAACTTTCTCAAGTTCCGCCCGGGCCTCGTGGGCGGCCACTGCATCGGCGTCGATCCCTACTACCTCACGATGAAGGCGCAGCAGCTCGGCTACCAGCCCGAGGTCATCCTCGCGGGCCGCCGCATCAACGACAACATGGGCAAATTCGTGGCCCAGCGGCTCGTGAAGCTCCTCATCAACGGCGGTCATCCGGTGAAGGGCGCGCGTATCGGCGTCCTCGGGCTCTCCTTCAAGGAGGACGTGAACGACGTCCGCAACAGCAAGGTGCCCGACATCATCAGCGAGCTCCGCGAGTACGGCATCGAAGCCAAGCTCCACGATCCGCACGCGAGCAAGGCGGAGGTGCACCACGAGTACGGGCTCGATCTCTGCTCCTTCGACGAGCTGAAGGACCTCGACGGGCTCGTCTTTGCCGTCTGCCACAAGGCGTACCTCGATCTCGGGCTCGAGAAGATCGTGGCGCCGCTCAAGGACGGTGGCGTGTTCATCGACGTGAAGAGCGCGGTCGACCCGGCCAAGCTCGGACGCCAGATTCGTTACTGGAGCCTCTAGTGGCGCAGGGGATCTACCCCGCCTTCAAGCCCAAGCTGCACGGCGCTCAGGTCACCACGCTGGGCGAGACGCTCGCGGCCGACCTCGACGATCTCGAGCAGATCGCGGAGGAGAACGAGCTCACGCCAATGAGCACGTTCATGGACAACCGCGAGGTCCCCGACGACTTCGACGGCGCGCCGGAGGAGCTCGACGAGGCGATCGGCGAATGGAACGAGTGGTTCGATCCATCCGCCGGCGCCGACGCGCTCGAGGCGCTCGCCGCCTCGGTGAGCGATCACCCGCACGGCGAGGCGCTCGCGACCGAGCTCCAGGACATCGCCCGCGTCCTTCGCATCGCGGCGAAGAAGAGCGGCCAGAGGTTCCGCCTCGAGCTCGGGTGAGCTCGCGCTACGTCATGTAGATGCCGCCGTTCACCTGGATGGTCTGTCCGGTGAGATAGGCGTTTCGCACGACGGCGACGACCATGCTCGCCACCTCCTCGGGGGTGCCGAAGCGACCGACGGGGATCCTCGACGGGTCGGCCTTCTGATTGCCGGCGAGCATCTCGGTCTCGATGAGCGCCGGGGCGATCACGTTCGACGTGATGCCCTCCTTCGCGAGCAGCGACGCGTAGCTGTGCATGAGACCGTCGAGCCCCGCCTTCGAGGCCGCGTAGTGCGGGCCCACGATTCCGCCGACCTTGGCGGCGCTGGACGAGATGAAGACGAGGCGGCCCCACCGGCGCGCGCGCATGCCCGGCAGGACGGCCGAGGTCACGATGAAGGGCGCGCGGAGGTTCACGGCGAAGGTCTGATCCCACGTCGCGAGGTGAATCTGCTCGAGCGGAAGCACGCGGGCGATGCCGGCGTTGTTGACGAGGACGTCGACGGGCCCGAGCTCCCCCTCGGTCGCCGCGACCATGGCCTCCACCTCGTCCGGGTTCGCGACATCGGCGCGCGCGACGATGGCCTCGCCGCCGGCCTTCTCGATGACGCGCACCACGTCGAGCGCCTCCTCGTCGTGGCTCCTGTGGTTCACGGCGACGCGCGCGCCCTCGGCGGCGAGGGCGATCGCGATCGCGCGCCCGATCCCGCGGCTGGCACCCGTCACGAGCGCGACACGCCCGTGGAGGGCGGCGTCTCCGTCGCGCGGCATGGCTGGTGCGCCGGCCATCAGCTGGTCGCGGCCGCCTTCGCTCGACTCTTCACGTCCGCCGGCCAGTTGCGAGAGACCTCTTCGAAGATGCGCTCCACCGCGGCGCGATCGGCGGCGAGGATGAAGGCGGTGCGCGTGAGGCCGATCGCCAGCTCGGCGTCATCGACGGTGCGGAGCTCGGTCAGGCGTTCGAGGCGATCTCCGACGATGCGGCCGGCGGCGCCCCGCGCGTCACCGCGGGAGAGCGCGAGCGCGCGGAGCGCGCCGTGCGTGGCGGCGCGGGAGCGGCGGCGATCGAGCACGGTCGCGATGTGGCGCGGCGTCGGGAGGTCGCTCACGCCGAGCTCCGTGAGCGCGGCCAGGGCGGCCACCACGACGTCGTCGTGATCGTGGTCGATGAGGCCGAGGATGAGCGGCCGTGACCGCTCGCGCCAGACGAGCGGCAGCGCGGCCGCGGCGGCGCGGACGAGGTGCGGATGGTTCGTGCGCGCATACGATGCGACGAGCGCGCCGAGCGTCTCGTCGTGGAACGGCGGCATGGAGAGGAGGAGGTCCTCGGCGATGGTCGTCGCGCCCGGCGCGCCGAGGCGATCGGAGAGGCGCTCGAGGCCGCCGCGGAGCACCGGCATCGCAGCGGCGCCGATCGCACGGAGCGCCTTCACGAAGCGGGGACGCGCCTCCGGATCCGTGGCGCGAACGCGCGCCGAGTAGAGTGCGTGGGCGCCGAACGGCCCGGCGGAGGTGATGAGGCGCTCGCCCGCGAGGTCGCCGGGCGAGAGCACGCGCGCAGCCACCGGTGCGAGCGTGCTCGGATCGTGCAGCACGCGGAGGAGCGCCTTCGAGGCGTAGGCGCGCGAGCCCGGGACCTCGGGCCCTTCCGTCGCCAGCATGTCGAGGGTGCTCGCGAGGCGCCAGAGCGTCTCGACCTGTTGCTGCTGCGCGAGCTCGGGGATCGTGTCCGCGAGGGGCGCGATGAGCTCGCCGAACTGGCGCGGATCCGTCGTGCTGACGAGGCGCCGCATGAACGCGCTCGGATCCGACATGAGCTCGGAGCGCGGAGAGGCAGCGCCGGGAGAGCTCGAGACGGCGAGCTCGATCGAGCCGCTGCCGCGCTGGAGCCAGTCGTCGTTGGCGCTCGATGGCGGCGGCGGCACGGGCCTCGACTGCGCGGCGGCCGCCTGCTGCGCGCGCTGCGCCTGCGCATGCATGATCTGCGACTGCGTGAGCTTCGGGAACTGGCCCGAGAGCGAGAAGACCGGTTTGTCGAGGAGGGGGCGGAGCGCGGCGCGGAGCTCCCGCATCGTCTGGTAGCGGTCCTCCTTCTTCTTCGCGACCGTCTTGAGGATGATCTCCTCGAGCCGCGGATCGACGCCGGAGAAGCGCTTCGTCGGGGGCGGCGGGGGCTCGTTGATCTGGAGGTAGAGGAGGTGCCGGAGGTCGTCGTCGACGAAGGGCACGTCGCTCGTCGCGAGCTCGTACATGACGATGCCGAGCGAGTAGATGTCGCTCCGCTGATCGAGCACGGACGACGTGCACTGCTCCGGCGACATGTACTCGGGCGTCCCCTGAAAGCGACGGGTCTCTTCCTGGACCGCGCCCTGCGCGATGCCGAAGTCGCAGACCTTCACCACTTCCATCGGTTGCCCGTCGTCGTCGTGCCCGGGGACGATGACGAGGTTCTCGGGCTTGATGTCCTTGTGGACGATGTTCTTCGAGTGCGCGTGCGCGAGGCCCGCGCAGACCTGCGAGGTGATCTTCACGAGGCGATCGAGCGAGAGGCGCTGCTCGCGCTCGAGGATGGAGCGGAGGCCCACGCCGTCGAGGTACTCCATCACGAGGTAGAGGAGGCCGTCGGGCTCCTGGCCGAAGTCGAGGACACGGGTGATGTTCGGGTGGTTGAGGCGGCTCGCGGCAAGCGCCTCCGCGTGGAAGCGGCGGCCGAAGTCGGCGTCGGCCTGGTAGTTGTCGTGGAGGACCTTCACCGCCACCGGCATGCGGAGGTCGCGATGCCTCGTCTTGTAGACCGCGCCCACGCCGCCGCCGCCGATGAGCGACTCGATGATCAGCTTGCCGTTCGCGAGCGACCGGCCGATGAGGTCGGTCGGCTTCTTCTCGACCTTCGGCGCGCCCTCGAGGTCGGCGGTGTGACGCTCGGTGAGGTCGTGGCTCGTGACGTGGCGCGCGCTCATCGTGGGCGGACGCGGGCGCTCCGCCCTCAGCTGGGTCGAGGACTCCTCCGCCTGGAACCGGAGGCGGAGGGGGAAGCCGTCGGTGGTCGGCGGACCGACCGGGTCCGCGAGCAGCCGGAGCGGATCCGACGAGTTTGGGGAGTACACCTCGAGGAGGTGGGTCGAGCGATCGACGGGCGCCGCGAGGAGCGGGACATGTGTGACCTGCTCTGCCAGGGCCACACCCTCGAGGAAGTCGCGCGACGCATCATCCGCGAGATCCGCGAAAAGCATCGGTAACGATCCGTGCGGAGCAGGCGAAGCCACGACGTCGCTACCCAACTTAGGAGATGGATTCCTGCGGTGCAACGGCCCGCCGCCTGCGGGGTGCAACAACTGCGAGGCCCGATGCGAAGCCAAGGTATGCTCTCCCCATGTCGCGGTCCTTTGGCGCTCGCACGATGGATGGCGCGTCCGTCCTCCGGTGCATGACCGTCGCGCTGACACCGGGGCAGGAAGCCGCGATCCGGAAGGCGATCGTCCCCGTGGAAATGGTGCCTTTCACGAGCGTTCCCGAGGCGTGCAAGTCGATGGGTACCGTGCTGCCGCTCGTCGTCGCGGTGGACAACGAGATGACGGACGCGGATCGCACCACGCTCTCCGAGCTGGCGAGCGCCTGCGGCGCGGAGCTCTTCGACGTCGAGGAGGCGCCGGAGGGCCGCGAGTTCACGCTGCGCATCCTCGACGCGATCGCCCGTGGCGAGCGCCGCCGCTTCAAGTTCGGCTGAGGCGCCGGCGGCGGCTCACAGCAAGGACCGCAGGCGCTTCACGACGCCGGCGCTCGAGTAGATCGTCCGGAGCAGGCGGAGCTGCCAGCCGTAGATCTTCGTCGAGTAGGGGAACCAGAGCGGGTCGCGCGCCGTCTCGGGCAGCTTGCCCGAGAAGATATGGCGGACCTCCGCCATGTCGCGGAGCGCGTCGTCGCCGTGGACGCGGCCGAAGCCGCTCTGCTTGATGCCGCCGAACGGAGCCTCCGCCGCGCCGTAGTTGATGAGGACGTCGTTCACCACGACGCTGCCCGCCTCGATGCGCTCCGCGAGCCGCTCCGCCTTCCGGCGGTCCTTGCTGAACACGTAGGCGTTGAGGCCGAGGTGCGAGTCGTTGGCGAGCCGCACGCCCTCGTCCTCGGAGCCGATCTTCTGGATCGGGACGATGGGGCCGAAGATCTCCTCCTTCATCACCGTCATCGAGTGGTCGCAGTTCGCGAGGACGGTCGGCTCGAAGAACATGCCCGGGCCCGCGCGGCGCTTGCCGCCCGTGACGACGCGCGCGCCCTTCTTCACCGCGTCCGCGACGTGCGCGTTCGCGACCTCGATCTGCTTGGCGAAGATGATCGCGCCCACGTCGACCGTGTCGGCGACGGGATCGCCCTGGCGCAGCTCCTCGGTCAGCTGCTTCACGCGGTCGACCAGCTTGTCGTGCACCGTCTCGTGCGCATACACGCGCTCCACGGAGATGCAGACCTGGCCCGAGTTCTGGAAGCCGCCGTACACGATGGCGCGGGCCGTCCGCTCGATGTCGCAGTCGGAGCATGCGAGGAGGGGCGCCTTGCCTCCGAGCTCGATCACGCACGGGACGAGCTGCGCGCCGCACGCGGCTGCGACGCGCTTGCCGGTCTCGACGCCGCCGGTGAAGACGAGCTTCTGGATCCCGCTGTCGATGAGGGCCTGTCCCACGTCGCCCTTGCCGTAGACGACGCCGAAGAGGTCCTCGGGAAGGCCCGTCGCGTCGAAGACCTCCTTCGCTTTCTGCATCGTGAGCGGCGTGACCTCGCTCGGCTTGACGACGACGGCGCTGCCCGTGACGAGCGCCGCGAAGACGTCCGCCATGGGGATCACGAACGGGAAATTCCAGGGCGAGATGATCCCCACCACGCCGCGCGGCACGTAGTGGAGCGTCGACCGCTTGTGGCGGAGGAGATGCAGCGGCAGCTCGCGCGGGGCGAGGATCTTCGACGCGTTGTTGCAGTAGTACGTGAGCTGGTCGACGCCGATCATCACCTCGGTGAGGGCGTCCGTGCGGGGTTTGCCGCACTCGCGCGTGATGACGTCGACGATCTCCTCCGCGCGATCCACGAGCGCGTCGCGGAAGCGGAAGAGGCGCTTCGCGCGCTCCTCGATCGGCAGGACCGCCCACGCGGCTTGAGCCTTCCGGGCGCGAAGGGTCGTCTTGAGGACGTCTTCGGGCGAGGTGATCGGCACCTCTCCGAGGAGCTCGCCGGTCGCGGGCTCCCAGCTCTTCAGCGTCGCGGTCATCGCCGCAACGTACCATGCGCGTTCGATCTCGTTAGCCGCGCTCGATCAGCTCGACCTTGTACCCGGTCGGATCTTCGACGAACGCGATCATGGTCGTGCCGTGCTTCATCGGCCCGGGCTCGCGCGTGACCTTGTAGCCGAGCGCGCGGACCTTGTCGCAGGCGCCCTTGATGTCGTCCGTGCCGAGCGCGATGTGCCCGTACCCGGTGCCGAGCTCGTACTTGTCGACGCCCCAGTTGTGCGTGAGCTCGAGGACGGTGTGGCTGTCCTCGTCTCCGAAGCCGATGAAGCAGAGCGTGAACTTGCCGTCGGGATACTCCTTCTCCCGGAGGACCTTCATGCCGAAGCACTCGGTGTAGAACTTCTTCGACGCCTCGAGGTCGCCGACGCGGAGCATCGTGTGGAGCATGCGCATGCGCCGAGCTTACTTGGCTTCGATACGCGGCCAAGCGAGGAACGCGATCATGGTGGGCGGGACGACGAGGCCCAGCGCCACGATCGCGGTCGAGAAGCTGTGCGTCCGGTCGACCGACCAGCCCACGAGCGGCCCCGCGATGATGTGCGAGAGCGACTGCGCCGCGGCCGTCATCCCGCCTGCGGCGGAGGTCCGCGAGACGGGCACGCGCGACAGCATGTCGTTAGTGACGAGACCATAGATCCCGCCTCCGCCGGCGGCGGCGAGGCCGCAGATCGCGATGCCGATCTCGGGCGAGGGCGCGAGCGGCGCGAAGGCGAGCGAGCTTTGCAGCAGCATCGACCCGAACAGGAGATCGCGGTTCGTCTTCGTGCTGGTGCGCCGGCTCGCGATCGCGCCGAAGCCCACCGCGCCGATGTCGAACAGGAGCGGGGCCACGATCAGGTAGTTGCCGATCCCGGCCTTCGGCAGATGCCAGCCGTCGACGAGGTACTTCGACGTCCAGTTGAGGACGAACATCATCGCGGGCGCGGAGCCGACGACGGCCACGACCGCACGCTGCACGGGCGGCATCGTGACGACGTCCCACCACTTCCCGGTAGGCTCTTCGGGGCCCGTCTCGTCGTGATGCGCGCCGCGATCGAGCCCGAAGCCGCGCGATACGAGCAGCCAAAGCGGAAGCCACGCCGTGCCGAGCAGCGCCACGATCGCGAAGGCGGCGCGGAAGCCGTACGCCGCGTCGAGGCCGACCGCGAGCTTCGCCGCGACCATCGCGCCGATGGAGCTCCCGGTGAACAGGATGCCGAAGGCGAGGGGACGCCGCGCGCCGGGGAGCGCCCGCCGGATCGCCTGCGCGGCGGAGGGGAAGCTGGGCGACTCGGCCGCGCCGAGGAGCACGCGGAGGAGGAAGAGAATGCCGAACGAGGTGGCGAGCCCGTGGAGCGCCGCGACGACGGACCACACGAGGACCGCGAGCGCGAAGCCGCGACGCGAGCCGAGGCGATCGACGACGACGCCCGCGATGGGGGCGCCGACGAGATAGGCGAACGAGAACGCGGAGAGGAGCCAGCCGAACTGCTGGTTGTCGATGTCGAGCGCCTTCGAGACCGAGGGGGCGATCGCGGCGAGGGTCTGCCGATCGACGTAGCTGACGCTCATCCCGAGCGTCGCCACCACCGCAAGCGACCACGCCCGGGCCGCGGAGGGGGCCGTTTTCCCGTCAGATCCGGGTCCTTTTTCGACGGCCTGCGTCATTTTCCTCGGCGCCCGCTCTTCTAGTAACCTTTTCCACGTGCCTCCCGAGCTTCTTTCGGAGGAGCTGACCGACGAGCCGTCCGATTTCGGCTCGTTACGACCGGGCACGCGCCTCGGCCGGTACGAGCTCCTCCTTCCGATCGCCCGCGGAGGCATGGCACGCGTGTGGGCGGCGCGCCAGCACGGCACGCGCGGCTTCCAGAAGCTCGTCGCGATCAAGACCATCCTCCCGCACCTCGCGGACGAGCCCGAGTTCGAGCGGATGTTCCTCGACGAGGCGCGCATCGCGTCCGGCGTGCACCATCCGAACGTCTGCGAGATCTACGAGCTCGGAGAGGAGCGCCGCACGCTCTACCTCGCGATGGAGTGGGTGAACGGCGACTCGTTCTCTCGCGCGCTCCGCGCCTCGGGCAAGACCGAGGCCTGCGACTACGGGATCGCAGCGCGCGTCATCGCCGACGCTTGCGCCGGCGCGCACGCCGCGCACGAGCTCGAGGACGACGACGGTCGCAAGCTGAACGTCGTCCACCGCGACCTCAGCCCGCACAACATCCTCATCAACTGGGACGGCTTCACGAAGGTCTGCGATTTCGGCGTGGCGAAGGCCCTGAATCAGCTCCACGAGCACACGCAGGCCGGGCAGCTCAAAGGCAAGATCAGCTACATGTCGCCGGAGCAGGTGACGGGCGATCCCGTCGACCGCCGCAGCGACGTGTTCTCGCTCGGCTGCGTGCTCTACGAGGCGACGACGGGCACGCGGCCGTTCCGCGGCGAGGGCGATCACAACGTGATGCAGGCGATCGTGAACGGCGAGCTCCAGCCGCCGTCCACGTTCGTGCGGAGCTACCCGCGCGATCTCGAGCGCATCGTCCTCCGAGCGCTCGGCAACGTGCCGAACCAGCGCTTCGCCTCCGCGGAGCACATGCGCTTCGCGCTCGAGGAGTTCCTCGCGAAGGGACCGCTCGTCACGCAGTCGCACGTGGCCACGCTCATCCGCTCGCGGCTCGGCGCGATGCTCGAGCGCCGCCGCGAGAAGATCAAGCAGGCGTCGACGGATCAGTCCGTGAGCTCGACCTGGGATCCGAGCTCGGTGCCGTCGAGCCGTGAGCCCGCCGACCACCGCTCGGGGGTGAAGCCCTCGCAGAGCGGCGTGCCGCTCGGGCAGGCGCGGCCCGAGCACACGAGCTTCGGCCGCGTCTCGACGGATCAGATCCTCTCGATGAACCAGATCGGTCCATCGAGCTCGTCGACCATCCCCCAGGCGCCAGCGGCGCTGGCGGCGATCGCGGCGGGGCACCCGGTGGAGACGCCCGAGACGGGTACCCCCATCTTCGCGCCCACCGACCGCGCCGCGGCCGCGTCGTCCATCGAGCAAGCGATCAAGGCCTCGCTCGTCCCGAACCCGCTCGAGACGTCACCGCTCAGCGACGCGTCGCCGCGTGCGATGATGGAAGCGCGCGCGCTCACGGCGCCGGCGCGGGACGTCCCGATCCCGATCATGTCGCCGCTCGGCGGTCCGCCGCACAGCAGCGGCCCGTCGTCGTTCGTCGGGCCGCCCAGCCTGCGACCGCCGCACCCGGGCGAGGGGGGCGAGCCTCCGCCGGCCGGGCTCGGGCAGTACGCGATCGCCGCCTTCGTGGGGCTCCTCTTCGCGGTCGCGATCGGCGGCGCAGGTCTCTTCTACTGGAAATCCTCGCGCGCGGTGGAGCCGGCCCTCGTGCTGCCCCCGCCCGCCCCGACCACCCCGGCCGCCGACCAGTCGGCGGCTGCCCCGCCGCCCGCGGCGTCCTCGGTGACGGTGAAATCCGAGGTGATCGACGCGGGCCCGGCGACCTCCGCGTCCGTCAAGAAGCCCAAGCCGAAGCCCAAGCCGGATCCCAACGCACTTCCCGACAACCCGTACTGACGGCGCCGGGCGCGTGAGGGTAGAATGACTCACATGGCGCTTCCCGTGGTGGGGCCCCGCGTCATTCGCGGCCGCCTCGCCTGTCTCCTCGCTTGTGCCGCGATTTCCGCGGCTTGCCCTGCGTTCGCGGACGATCCCGATCCGTCCGTCGAAGCACGGCAGCAGTACCAGCAGGGAACGAAGGCGTTCTCCGGGAAGAAGTACGCGGAGGCGGCGCTCCACTTCGAGAACGCGGCCGCGCTGAAGCCGAGCGCGATCGCGCTCTACACCGCCGCGCTCGCCTGGGATCTCGCGTCCCGCCCCGAGCGCGCGGCCGATGCGTTCGCGCGCTCGCTCGACGTCCCGGGCCTCGACGAGAAGCAGACCAACACCGCGAAGGAGCGGCTCGCGTCGCTCGAGAAGAGCCTCGGAACGGCCGAGGTGAAGGCGCCGGACGGCTGGAAGGTGCAGCTCGACACGTTCACGGAGGTCAAGGCCCCTGCGAAGCTCCACGGCGCGCCAGGTGTGCACTCGCTCAGCGTGCGAGCGCCAGGCAAGCCGATCGAGAAGCGTGACATCACGCTCGAGGCCGGCAAGACGGCGCCCCTCGAGCTCAAGGAGGAGCCGAAGCCCGAGCCCAAGGTGGAAGAGCCGCCGAAGAAGGAGGAGCCGCCGAAGGTCGAGCCGCTCCCGCCGCGCCTCGCGCACCCGTTCTGGACCACGCCCAAGGTCATCGGCGTCGGTGTCGCGGGCGTCGGCGTCGCAGCGCTCGCAGGCGCGATCGTCCTCGGTCTCAACGCGAAGGACGCGGAGAGCGCCTATCAGAGCGCGCCCACGCGCCCCGCGTTCGATCACGCCTCGTCGCTCCAGACCTGGACCAACGTCTCGATCATCGCGGGCGCGGCGCTCGTCGCGGGCGGCATCGCGCTCGTCGTCGTGCCCATCGGCGAGAAGAACGAGCGCAGCATGCACGCGAGCGTCACGCCCGGCGGCCTCGCTCTGGGAGGCAAGTTCTGATGCGTCGCTCCAACATGGCCGGAGCCGGCCGGCGTTCGCCCGCTCGCTCGCTCCTCGCGATCGCGCTGGCGGGGCTGGTGGCGGGCGCCGGTGCGTTCGCCTGTACGCTCGACCTCGACGAGGCGCTCATCGCCGCGAAGCCGAAGACCGAAGGCGGCGTCACCATCGGCGACGCGAACCTTCCGGACGGCACCGTCATCACCGAGTCCGGCGTCCCGATCATCCCCGACGCCGCCGCTTGCACGAAGGACGAGGAGTGCGTCAGTGCGAACGGCTGCCTGAAGGGCCGATGCGATTTCACTCGCCGCGCCTGCGCCTACGACATCTGTCACAGCACGGCGTGCACCGTCGGGGTCTGCGATCAGGCGGCGAAGAGCTGCAGCCAGCCGTCGACCTACAAGCTGAAGGCCGGCGAGCTCACCCTCGACCAGCCCTCGCTGAACGTGATCGCGGCCTACCCCTGGCTCTTCCAGCTCACGAGCTCGGGCGTCCTCGTCTACGACATCAGCAATCCGACGAAGGCGAAGCCGACGCAGATCCCGATCGTCGGGGTGGGCTTCGTCCCGAACCAGTTCGTGCGCAGCGGCAACCGGATCTGGATCGCCGCGCCGCTCGCGGGCACGCCCGCGCGCCTGCCGCTCGCATACATCGACATCCCCGCCGATCCCTTCACCTCGAAGATCGAGGCGCACACCGTCCTGGCGAGCTACAGCCGTCCCGCGACGGAGAGCATCGGCCTCGTCGCGATCGACAACCGGGGCGCGCTCGTCATCGGCCCCGCGCCGACGTTCCCGACCGCGCTGATCGACACGCTGCTCGCGGAGCCCGCGACCAAGACGGCGACCCCGCTCGTGCCGAAGGAGAACACTTCGCCGGTCACGATCAGCGGCTCGCGCATCGTCATGCAGGCGGCGGTGGCCGGCGTCCTCGTGAATCAGTTCGGGCTCATCACGGGCGCGGGGACGACGAACCCCACCACCGGCGACCTCGTCACGATCGCGGACATGGGCGAGGTGAGCGCGTCGCGCGGGAGCGCGCAGGGCCTCGACGGCGCGACGTTCTTCGTCACCGGGGTGCACCAGGCGGGCGCCGGCCTGCCCGGTCCGGGGATCGTGACCAAGTCGGTCCGCGGTTACCTCCTGCTGAAGGACGGGCAGGCGTCGCTCGACGCCACGATCAAGGGCGTCGACATCGAGAGCTACCCCGTCGATACGGCGCCCGGCCCGAACGCGGACGTCGTGCGGGCGGCGACCCTGCTCGACAACGACACGTTCGTCGTGGCGGCGGCCGCGGCGGAGAACAACGCGACCGCGACCGCGATCCAGTTCGTGAAGCGCGATCTCTCGATCAACAAGGAGAAGCGGGTCGCCCTCGCGACCGCGCTCGGCACGATCGCGACGCTCACGGCGAGCGACGGCATCGTGTACGTCGCCGCGAACATCCCCTCCGGCCTGGACGGCGTGCCTCCGACGGGCAAGGTCTTCGTCATCGATCCCGCCTGCGCGCCTTGAGCTCGTGATGTTCGACCCTCCGCGCTGGCTCCGTAGCCCGCACGTCCAGACGATGATCTCGGCGATGCCCGTGTACGCGCCGCCGCGGTCGCACGCGACGAGCGACGAGGAGGAGCTACGGATCCCGGTCGAGGAGGGCGGATTCCTCCATGCACGCGCGTGGTGGCTGCCCCAGCGCGCGCCCGCCGTCGTCATCCTGCACGGCATCGCCGGCTCGAAGGACTCGCTCTGCTGCGTGCGCGTGGCGGTGGCGCTGCACCGGCAGGGCTATCACACGATCCGGCTCGACATGCGCGCGGCGGGCGACAGCGTCGCGGATGCGCCGTCGATGTACCACGGCGGGCTCACGACCGACCTCGATCGCACGATCCGCCACATCTCGAGCGATCCACGCATCTCCAAGGTGCTCGTCCTGGGCTACTCCGGCGGTGGCAGCATCGCGCTGAAGCTCGCGGGCGAGTGGGGGCAAGACGTGCCCGACGGCGTCGAGGCGGTGGCGAGCATCTCGGCGCCCCTCGACTACGTGAACGTCGCGCGGCGGATGGACATGCTCCGCTGCTTGCCTTACCGGCGTCACGTGCTCGGCGGCCTCATCGATCGCGCCCGCGCCTTCGCCACGCGCCACCCGAGGCGCGCGCATTTCCGGCCGCAGGACCTCGACGGCGTGAAGCGCTTCCGCGTCTACGACGACCTCGTGGTGGTGCCGATGTACGGCTTCGACAGCGTCGATCATTACTACCGCGAGGCGAGCTCCGGGCCGTATTTGCCGCGGATCGCGGTCCCGTCGCTCGTCATTCACTCGAAGGACGACCCGATGGTGCCGTTCGACGGTATCGAGCCGTGGGTGCGCGGCGCCGCGCCGGAGGTCTCCTTCGAGTTCACGAGGCACGGCGGCCACATCGGCTGGGTGGGCGGCGTGGACGAGGCGAGCTGGATCACCACCTGGTCGACGCAGAGGGTCCTGAAGTTCTTCGCCGCGACGGGAGACGCACCGTGATCCGTGAACAGCTCACCTTCCTCAAGCATTTCGCGCGGCAGACGCCGGGCATCATGTACTCGCGCGCGCTCCGGGGGCCGGCACGTCCGAGCTGGTCGTTCCGCTTCGAGCTCTTCGCGGCCGCGATGCGCGGCCTGCAATACGAGATCGCGCATCGCTCCTGGGCCGAGCAGCGCGCGGCCTTCGACGCCCTCGCGGGGACGTGGTCGCCGGCGCTCCGTCGCGTGACACGCGAGCGAGCCACGCTCGGCGGCGTGCCCGGCGAATGGATCGTGCCGAAGGCGCCGGCGGACCTGCCCGTGACCGTCCTCTACCTGCACGGCGGCGGGTACGTCTTCGGCTCGGTGAAGTCGCACGCGGAGCTCATCGCGCGCATCGGCCTCGCCGCGCCCGCCCGCGCGTTCGCGCCAGAGTACCGGCTCGCGCCGGAGCATCCGTTCCCGGCGGCGATCGACGACGCGGTCGCCGTGTATCGCGCCCTCGTCGCGGACGGCGTCGAGCCGAAGCGCCTCGTGCTCGCGGGCGACTCCGCGGGGGGCGGGCTCACGATGGCGCTGCTCCAGCGCCTGCGCGACGGGGGAGATCCGCTCCCCGCCGGCGCGGCGCTCATCTGTCCGTGGGTGAACCTCGTCGCGAAGGGCGGCTCGCTCGCCACGAACGCCCCGTTCGACTGGGGCAACGAGGACGCCGGCAATCGCTGGAGCGCGGCCTACATGAACGGGCAGGACGCGGCGCACCCCCTCGCGTCGGCCGTCTTCGCGGACCTCGCAGGGCTCCCGCCGCTCCTCATCCAGGTCGGGCAGGCGGAGCTCATCTACGATCAGTCGATCGCGCTCCACGAGCGCGCGACGGCGGCGGGCGTCGACGCGCGCCTCGCGGTGGGCGAGGACCAGATCCACGACTGGCACTCGTTCGCGAATCTCTTCCCCGACTGCGCCCGGCCGATCGACGAGATCGGCGGCTTCGTCCGCGAGGTGACCCGAACCTAGGTCACCAAGTGCACGCTCGGAGACTCAGGTCGCGATCGTGTTCTCGAGGCGGCCGAGGCGGTCGATCTCGAGGACGACCTTGTCGCCGACCTTGAGCCACTGATCCTTCGTGATCTTCGAGCCGTTCAGCTCGAGGAAGCAGCCCGTGCCGCACGTGCCGGAGCCGATGACATCGCCCGGGTAGAGCGTGACGCCGTAGCTCGCGCGCTCGAGGATCTGCGCGAAGGTCCAGTTCATGTCCTTCACGTTGCCGGTCGAGACCTGCACGTCGTTCACGAACGCGCGCATGCCGAGATCGAACTTCGTGCCGCGATCCGTCCGCTGCGACTGCTCCTTCAGCTCGTCCATCGTGACGAGCCACGGGCCGAGGCCGGTCGCGAAGTCCTTGCCCTTCGCCGGACCGAGCGAGAGCGTCATCTCTTGCATCTGCAGCGCGCGCGCGGAGAAATCGTTCATGATCGTCATGCCGAAGATGTAGTCATCGGCGTCCTTCGCGCCGAGGTCGCGGCCCTCGCGGCCGATGACGATCGCGGCCTCGAGCTCGAAGTCGAGGCGCTCGAGATGACGCTCACGGACCTTCACGGGACCGGGGCCGACCACCGCCTGGTGGTTCGTGAAGTAGAAGACCGGGAACTGATCGAACTCGGCGATCATGTCGAGCCCGCGGTTGCGCCGCGCCGTCTCCACGTGCTGGCGGAACGCGTAGCCGTCGCGCATCGACGGCGGGCGGGGGATCGGTGCGAGCAGCGTGACCGCGCCGAGGGCGACCGCGATCGGTCCGCCGTCGTGCGAGTCGGGGAGCTTCTGCGCGTCGTACGCGGCGATCACGTCGCGTGCGGCGTCGGTGCCCTGCGTCCCGTGCTCGATCAGCTGCAGAATGCTGCCGACTTCGATCTTGCGCTCGAGCGCCGAGAGCGCGCGCGGAAGATCGACGATCGTGTCGAGCTTCGACCCGACGACGAGGCCGCTGCGAGTCTCGGAGCCCTGCTGATAGGTGACGAGCTTCATGCGGCCGGTTTAGCACAGCGGCCGGATTCAAGGCTGTTCGCACCATTCCGGTCGAGCGGGGGGCATTATCGTCCGCGCTGCGTGTGAGCACGAGCTCCGTCGCCGAGCCGTCGAAGGCGTCGCCGTTCATCCACGTCAGCTTCGACTCCCCATTCGAGAGCGCGAACGTGAAGTCGTCGTTCATCTTCCATGTCCCGCAGCCTGCGGCGCGCCCCGTGTGCGAGAGCATGTTCCAGGCGAACGTCCCGTCTGGATTTAGGCGCATGTTCACGACGCGGGCGTGGCGAAGCTCCCGGGGTGTATGTCGATGTCATACCCCAGTGAGCGAGCGCCTCTTCCCCGACGCCTGCCGCTTTCAGGATTCGGGTACGAATCGCGAATGCTCCTCGGCTGGCTACCGAAGTCCGCGTACGGCATCGTCCACGAGCTGACGCGCCATCTTTTGCGGCGTCCGGTGGTGGGGATCGCCGCCGTCGCCCGCACTCCGGACGGGAAGATCGTGCTCGTTCGCCGGGCCGACAACGGGATGTGGTGCCTCCCAGGCGGGACGCTCGAGTGGGGGGAGACGCTCGTGACGGGCCTCACGCGCGAGCTCGAGGAGGAGGCGGGGATCACGCGCCATTCCGTGGTCCGCGTGCTCGGCGCGTGGTCGGATCCGAAGCGGGACGCCCGCTTTCACGCCGTGACGATCGCGGTCGTCTGCGACGTGGATCCGCCCGCCAAACCCGCGAAGAACCCCCTCGAGATCCTCCAGATCAAGGCATTCGACCCGTCGGAGCTGCCGGAGAAGCTCAGCTTCGGGATGGAGGACATCGTGGTCGCGGCCGGGAGCCCGGGCACCGTCCTCGAGTGAGATCCTCGCTGTAAGTCCAAACCGTTTCCGCGCGTTCTGCGTCTACAAGCCATGGCAACGCAGCGGGGAGTCGGGATCCCGCACGAGATACCTACACGCCCCTCCAGAGGCAGCGGCGTTCAGCCGGCGGTGCGTCCGCCCGAAAGCGGCTGTCCGTCGTGCGGTAGTCTCGAGCTCCGAGCTCGCGGCTCAGATCGTCCGTCTTCGTCGTACGTAAGGGAACAAAACATGGATCGTATCGGCGAATACCTCGTTCGGCGCCTCATCGGTGAAGGCGGTATGGGCAAGGTCTACGAGGCCGAGGAGCGCCTCTCGAAGCGCCGGGTCGCGCTGAAGGTCCTCCGTCCGGAGCTCACCAAGCACGAGGACGGCCGGCGTCTCTTCCTGAACGAGATGCAGATCCTGGCGCATCTCGAGCACCCGAACCTGGTCCGCAGCCTCGCGTCGATGGAGAACGACGGCCAGCTCGTGCTCGTCCTCGAGTACCTGCACGGTCGCACCCTGCGCGCGGAGCTCACCCGCCGCGGCTCGTTGCCGTGGCAAGAAGCCCTCGAGCATGCGGCGCGCATCGCGGAGGCCCTCGTCGTCGCGCACGAGCAGGAGCCGCCGATCGTGCATCGCGATCTCAAGCCCGAGAACGTCATGCTGACCACGGGCGAAGGCTCCGCGGACGACGCGCCGCCGACCGGCCTCAAGGTCATGGACTTCGGCATCGCGAAGGTGCTCGAGGGCATGAACGCGACGAACACGCAGAGCATCGGCACGCTCCAGTACATGAGCCCGGAGCAGATCGACGCGCGCACGATCGACGCGCGGAGTGACCTCTACTCGCTCGGCCTCATCTTCTACGAGATGATCGCGGGCGAGCCCCCGTTCACCTCCGCTTCGCCGCGCGAGCTCCTCAACATGCAGTGCACCGAGCCGGCGCCCGCGCTCGACGAGGCGGTCCGGCAGGGCCTCCCGCGCGGCGTGGAGGATCTCCTCTACGCGATGCTCGAGAAGAAGCCTGCCGATCGGCCCGCGAACGCGCGCGAGGTGCTCGACAAGCTCTCCATGTTCCGCGCCGCGGGCTCGAGCGCCGGCACGCGCCGCCCCAAGACGCAGACCGCGCCGATGTCGGCCGCGCCGAAGCAGGACGAGCGCATCAGCGCGACGCCCGCGCGCGTCTCGACCTCGGGCGACACGAAGCCGTCGCAGCGAGAGGCGCCGGAGCCGGAGCCGAAGAAGGAGGAGCGCCCGCGTCAAGACACGATCGCGATCGTCGAGGCGAACGCGAAGAAGGGCGCCGAGGTGCCGACCTGGCTCGCGGTGGCGGCGATCGTCCTGCTCTCGCTCGTCGCGGGCATGACCACGTACCTCGTTCGCCTCAGGTCGAACGATGGCAGTCCGACCGCGAGCACGACCACGACCTCCGCGTCGCCGAAGGCGAGCGCCTCTTCCGCATCGAAGTGATGGAGGGCTGACGTGGGCGAGCTCGATCCGATCGGCCGCGCGCGTCGCGAGACGCACGGCGACGGGGCCGAGCTCTGGCATTTCGCGGAGGGCGACGCAGGCGTGGCGCGCCGCCTGGTCGCGTTCGGCGATCACGGCGTCGGCGGCTTCGGCGCGGGCGCGAGCGACCTCGTGCTCGTGCGTCGCCTCCCCACCACGACGCTCCAGTCCATGCCGAGGGGCGAGCGGCTCGACGGGATCAGCGCGCTCGCGAAGGTGCGCGATCTCGCTCGTGCGCTCGCTCACTGCGAGGCGAAGGGCGTATTTCCGGGCCCGATGCGGCCGCCGGAGATCGCGCTCGGCAGCGAGGGACGCACGGAGGCGTGGGTCCTCGCGGAGGGCTGGGTCCGCGCGCTGGTCGGCGCTGCTCACGCCGGCAGCGCGAGCAGCAGCGGTCCGAGCGCGCGCTGGACGCCGCCCGAACAGGCGGGGGGCGCGCCGTGGGACAACGCCGCGAACCGGTGGGTGCTCGGGCTCGTCGCGTACCGCCTCATCGCGGGCGCGCATCCGTTCTCCGGGGCGGGGCTCCGCGATGCCCTGAGCGCGGAGCGCATCCCGCCGTTCACGGACGAGGTCGCGCAGGCGCTCCGTCCCGGCATCCAGAGCTTCGTCCTCGGGATGCTCGACCCCGACGCGACGAAGCGGCCGCGGAGCGCGAGCGCCATCGTCGAGCGGTGCGAGGAGCTCATTCGCGGCGACGCCCCGCGCGAGACGCGGCCCACGCCGGCCGCGCCCGACGTCGAGGCGCGGCGCGAGCGCGTCCTCGCCGCGGCGGTCGGGGCGCCTTCCCTCGCGACGCCGGCGCGGTCGGCGTCGCGCTCGCGGTGGATCGGCCTCCTGCCGATCGCCCTCGGCCTCGCGATCGCGGGCGCGTCCGTCGCCGCGTCGCGCACGCGTGCCGAGCCGCCGCCGGCGCCGAGCGCGCACAAGGCGCTCACCGCTGCGCCGCTCCAGAAGACGACCGCCCAGGCATGCGGCGGCTGCCATGCGCGCGAGGTCGGCGAGTGGGAAGGCTCCGTCATGGCGCACGCCGCCAAGTCGCCGCTCTTCGGCGCGCTCGAGAGCGCGGTCGAGGAGCAGGTCGGCCGCGAGGACCGCTGCCCTGGCGGTGCAGGCGTCCTTCGCAAGGCGGGCGGCGACGTCTGTCGCGACGAGCGCACCGGCCTCTCCCTCACCGGGACGGGCGGCGAGCACTGGTGCGTGAACTGCCACACCGCATCGAACAACCTGAAGGACGCCGTGCCGGCGTGGAACGCGAACGGGCGGAGCTCGCAGAAGCCGCTCCGCGACATCCTCCCCGCGCAGGCCATGGAGGGCATCTCCTGCGCCGTCTGCCACCAGACGATCGGCCCCGTCCATGGCACCACCGCATACAACGGCAACCCAACGTGGACCTCGCCCTTCACGGGCCAGACGTTCCTCATGCGCCCCGAGGACGGCCTCGGCGTGCGCGGCATCTCGAACAGCGGCTACCTCCTCGATTCGTCGATGTTCCTCTCCTCGTCGCTCGGCCGTGGCGGGCCCGGCGATCCGATCGTCCACAAGCGCGTGCCCGACGACACGGCGCGCTACGTGCGGTCGAGCGAGTTCTGCGGCGCGTGTCACGACGTGCGCCTCTTCGGCACCGACTCCATCGGCGTCCGCGATCGCGGCGAGCACTTCAAGCGGCTTCGCAACGCGTATTCGGAGTGGAAGTCCTGGTCGGACGCCGAGAAGTCCGCCGGCCGGGCCGCCGCGACGTGCCAGGACTGTCACATGAGCCTCTTCCCCGGCGTCTGCGTGCAGAGCCCGAACGCCCCCGCCGCGAACGGCTGCCCCGCGGGGACCAAGTTCGAGGCGCGCGCGCCGGGCGAGCGCGCGCGCGGGCTCGTCGCGTCGTCGTCGACGGAGCTGAAGCCGATCGCTTCGCACTGGTTCTCCAGCGTCGATCTGCCGCTCACGCCCGAGTACTCCGACGCGTGGGCGAACGACCGCACGCTCGACGCGACGGGCACGCCCGTCGGACTCGAGGCCCGCCGCGATCAGCTCCTCGCCCACACGTTCAAGTTCACGGTGCTGAAGGGCAACCGCTTCGGCGGGCGCCTCGAGATCCCGATCGAGCTCGTCAACACCGGCGCCGGGCATCGCGTACCGGCCGGCTTCAGCCAGGAGCGCGAGATCTGGGTCGACATGACGGTGAAGGACGGCCGCGGCGAGGTCCTCTACGAGGTCGGCAAGATCACGAGCGACGACCAGGACCTCCAGGACAAGATCTTCACACGCATCAACACGCGCGACGACCAGATCGACATCAAGGACAGCTTCGGTCGCTTCGCCCAGCGCGACGCGAAGGGCCGCCCGCAAGGCGTCTTCGGCGCCGATGTCGTCGACGGGCGCGACGTGCCGCAGTGGGAGCCGAACCCGGCCTTCGGCGGGACGTCTTTCCGGGGCAAGGGCCTCCTGAACCTGCAGAATGGGTTCCTGCGCTGCGTGCGTTGCATCGGCTTCATCGATCGCGAGGGGCGCTGCCAGGCAGGGCCAGGGCAGGGGCGGACGCGCTCGGACCGCTTCGAGGACGGCCAGTACGATCTCGACACTGGCGAGTGCCGCTCGAACCTCGGCGGCAACAACGCGTTCTTCGAGACGTACTTCCCGGTCGGGGCGCTCGACGCCGATCGGGGCGTCGTGAAGGCGCCCGACGCCATCCTCGACCAGCGCTCCGCGGCGCCGGGCGTCCCGATCCGCTACACGTACGAGCTAGACACGAACGGCCGCCCGGGGCCGTTCACGGTGACGGCGCGGCTGCGCTTCCGGCCGTTTCCGCCCTTCTTGCTGCGTGCGTTCGCGGACTACGAGTCACGCAAGGCCGCGCAAGGGCTCCGCCCGAGCGGCGCGCAGGTCACTCCCGCCATGTTCCGCCGCAACCATCCCATCGATCTCGCGGAGGCGACAGCCACGATCCCATGAGCGCGTGGCCCGCGGTCGTCTGGGATGCATCGCTGCTTCGAGGGCTCGACCTCCGTGCGCGCGCCGAGATCGAGGCGGCCGGCCGCGTCCGCTCGCTGAAGAAGGACGAGCTGCTCTTCCGCCACGGTGATCCTGCGGACGCGCTCTTCGTGATCGCCTCCGGATCGTGCGCGCTCTCTGGCGTCCGCCGCGGTGACGAGGGCACGGAGGTCATCCGTCGCGCGCGTCGCGGCGACGTCCTGGGCGAGGAGGCGACCGTCTCCGACTTCTCGACGCGCCAGCTCGAGGCGCGCTGCGAGGAGGAGTGCGTCGTCGCGGAGGTGCCGCTCATCGTGCTGCGTCGCGCGATCGGCCGAGGCGGAAGCACGGAGTCGATGCAGCGGATCGAGCGCGCCCTCCGCCGCGCCGCCACCCTCGATCTGCTTCGCACCGCGAGCTTCACGCGCTCGCTCGGGGACGCGGACCTCGAGCTCCTCCTCGACGCGGCGAAGCACGTGCACGTCGCGCGCGGCGAGACGCTCTACCGCGAGGGCGACCTGGCGGACGCCGCGTATCTCGTCGCGGACGGCCTCTTGCAGGCGCAGACGGACGACGGCGGCAAGCCGCGGGTGGAGGCGTATCTCAGCCGCGGCGATCTGTTCGGAGACGAGGAGCTCGCGGATCGCGAGCCGCGTCGCGTGACGATCGCGGCGAGCGGGCCAGCGTGGCTCGTCGCGATCCCGCGCGACGTCTTCGCACCAGTGGCGCGTCGCAACGCCCCGAAGCTCGTGGCCGCGCACCGCCTGACGAGCCACTCCGCGCCGCCGAAGCCACGCTCGAACACGACGACCCACGTGTTCCAGGACATGTATCGAATGCGGGTCGCGCGCTCGCTGCTCGTCATCGATCAGGACTCGTGCATTCGCTGCGGCCACTGTGCGTGGTCCTGCGCGGACGCTCACGCCGACGGGGTGAGCCGCCTCGTCCGCCGCGGCGACAAGGTCGCGGCGCCCGACACCGCGCCGCTCCTCATCCCCAACTCCTGCCAGCACTGCAAGAACCCGGCGTGCATGATCGACTGCCCCACGGGCGCGATCGGCCGCGACGCGCGCGGCGAGGTGTTCATCCGCGAGGACCTCTGCACGGGGTGCGGAAGCTGTGCGAAGGCGTGTCCGTGGGAGAACATCTCGATGGCGCCGACGAAGGCGGTGCCGAAGAGCCATTCCCCGAAATACCCGACCGTCGCCGTGAAGTGCGACCTTTGCAGCGGCATGAAGTCGGGCCCCGCGTGCGTGAACGCCTGTCCCACGGAGGCGATCGCGCGCATCGACCCGAACATCGCGCTCGTCCCGGGCAAGGCGGAGGTGCTGCCGCCGCGTACGGCGTCGTGGCCGTGGGTCTCGGGCGCCGCGCTCGCTGCGGTCGGCCTGGCGCTCGCGAGCGTCGGGCGGTGGCCCACCGGCGTCGCGGCGGGCGTCCTCGTGCTGCTCCTCGTCGCGTACTCCCTTGCCAAGCGCCTCCGGGTGCGTCTCTCGTCGCGCTATATGTATATTGCACATATGGCGCTCGGGACGCTCGCGCTCGGGGTGACGATCGCACACGTCGGGACGCGCCTGCCCCCGAACGTGGCAGGCGCGCTGACCGTTTCGCTCGTGCTCGCGGTGCTGACGGGCGCGCTCGGCGGGCTCCTCTCGTACGTGGTGCCACCCGCCTTGTCGCGGCTCGAGCGGAAGAGCGTCCTCCCCGAGGAGCTCTCGGCGCGCCGGAAGGAGCTCGACGAGAAGGTCTTTCGGGCGCTCTCGGGCAAGAGCGAGCGCGTGAAGACGCTCTACGGGAAGGCCCTGCGGCCCTATCTGCGCTCGCGGCTCGGGCCGTGGCTCCTCCTCGCGTCGCGCGGCACGCTTCGCGCCGAGGAGAAGCGCCTCCGGACGCGCCTCGACGCGCTCACCGGCAAGCCGAAGACGGACGCCGCGCTCGACGAGCTCGTGCGCCTCGTCGTCGAGCATCGCGCGATCCGCGTGCAGCGCTGGCTCACCTGGATCCTCCGCGGCTGGCTCGTGCCGCATCTCGCGGCCACGGCGGCCGTGCTCGTGCTCGTCGTGCTCCACGTGATCGGGGTCGCGCGATGAGGAAGGCCCCGAAGGCGCTCCGCACGTCGGACGTGGCGCGCCCGCGCACGCTCCTCTTCGCCGCCGCCGGCGCCGCGGCCGGCGTCACGGTCGCGGTCCTCGCGGAGGGGACGCCGCTCTCGACGCCGCGCCCCATCGCGCGGACGCATACCAAGCTCGCCTGCACGTCTTGCCACGGCGAGACCGCGAACGCGCCGCCGCCCGCGGCCGCGTGCAAGACGTGTCATGGCGGCTCGCACGGCTCCGTGCGCGGCGGCCACGAGCGGATGATCGCCAGGGGCGACATGACGTGCCTCACGTGCCACCACCAGCACTCCGGCGCGCAGGGCATCACCTTCGACGACCGCAAGATCGTCCGCTGGGGCGCGGGCGGAGCGACGGAGCTCCCGCCGCCGCGCCAGACCGGCGTCACGCTCGGATCCATCGCGAAGGGCACCACCGTCCCGCTCGTGCCGCTGTCCGTCTGCACGCAGTGCCACGACACGAATCGCGCGAGCGATCCCATCGCCGCGTGTGTCCCGCGCGCGGGGCAGGGCGACGCCGGGGTCCCTGTCTCGCAGTGCTTCGACGAGCACGTGCGCGTACGACAGAGCCACGGTGAGTCGAGCAACGAGCGGGTGGTCTGCGCGAAGCAGCACGACACCTCGCGCTTCGTGGCCTGGGACGCGGCGCGCGAGATCGCCGCCACCACGCCGTGGGTGGCGCCCGAGAAGCGCGAGGGCGCGCCGCTCGTTCCGGTCGGCGGCGCCCTCGCAGGCGCGGTCGTCCTCGGCGCCGCGAGCACCGCCTTCGAGCGCCGCCGCCGCCGCGCCGCGGAGGGACCGGCGCAGAAGAAGTCAGTCGTGCTCCCGACGGCGGTGAAGAAGCTCCCGGTCATCAACGCGTCGACGTGCCTCGGCTGCTACGCGTGCGTCGATGCGTGTCCTTTCGACGTCCTCGCGATCGACAAGTACGTGGCCGTCGTCGCGCGGCCGGAGGAGTGCTGCGGCGTCGTCCTCTGCGAGCAGGTGTGCCCGAACGGGAGCCTCACGGTGGCCGAGGGCGCGCCGATCCTCGATCGACCCGCGACGGACGACGACCTCGAGAGCAAGGATGTCCCCGGGCTCTTCCTCGCGGGTGATCTCACGGGCCTCCCGCTCATCAAGAACGCCATCAATCAGGGCGTCCGCGTCGTCGATCGGATCGCCGGCACCCTCCCGAAGCGCGGGCGCGGCGAGGTCGACGTCGTCATCGTGGGCGCGGGCCCCGCGGGCATCAGCGCCGCCCTGCGCGCGAAGGAGAAGGGCCTCGCCGCCGTCGTCCTCGAGCAGGCCACCGTCGCCGCGAGCATCAAGAGCTTCCCGCGCGACAAGATCGTCCACGACCCGCCGCTGAACCTGCCCGTCGAGGGCGAGCTCTGGATGGAGCGCGCGACGAAGGAGGATCTCCTCGCGCAGTGGACGCGCATCGTGCGCGCGCGGGAGATCGACGTGCGCGAGGGCCACAAGGTGGTCGACATCGCGAGGTCGGGCGCGCAGTTCGTCGTCCGGACCGCGGGCGCGAACGGCGAGGAGAAGAGCTTCTCCGCGCCGCGCGTGATCCTGGCGATCGGTCGCCGCGGGACGCCGCGCAAGCTCGACGCGGCCATCGATCCGGGCGCCGAGTCGCGCGTCGCGTACTCGTTCGCCGACGCGCGGAGCTTCGAAGGTAAGAAGGTCCTCATCGTGGGCCTCGGCGACAGCGCGCTCGAGGCGATCGTCGCCCTGGCGCGGCAGCCGAACACCCGTGTCACCGTCTCCTATCGCGGCAAGGGCTTCGCGCGCGGCAAGGCGAAGAACGTGCGTCAGGTCGAGGCGCTCATCGCGGAGAAGAAGATCAAGGTCCTCTTCGAGACCACGCCGGTGAGCGTGAGCGCCGGTAGCGCGGTCCTCGAGGGGACCGGCCCGCACCGCGGCAAGCGCACGGTGGAGCACGACGCGGTGCTCGTCCTCATTGGCGGCGAGCCGAGCTGGGACCTCTTGCAGCGCGCCGGCATCCAGCGACGAGCGCGAGCAGCGGAAGCGCCCACGTGAAGTCGCCGAAGCGGCGATAGGGCGTCATGCCGCCGGGCATGTGCACCTTCGCGGTGACCACGTCCGGCGCGTAGAAGTGCGTCGAGCGGGCGACCACGCGGCCGCGGGCGTCGATGATCTGCGACGGGCCGAGGTTCGAGGCGAGGACGACGGGGCGGTTCGCCTCCGCCGCGCGCATGACGCTCGCAAGGTTGTGGAGCGCGGGCTGCGCGGTCGGGCCGAACCATCCGTCGTTGACGAGATGCGCGATGACGGTGGGCTCCTCGGTGGCGGCGCCGTGGACGTCCTCCGCGAAGAGGTTCTCCCAGCAGATGATGGGCTCGACCTTGATCGCGCCGGCCTCGAGCACCATGTGATGCTCGCCGCGCTCGGTGTCGAACATGCGTGGGGCGATGGACTCGGGCAGGTCGATGGGCCGGTACTCGCCGAAGGGCAGGAGGCGCACCTTCTTGTACGGCGGCGGGACGCTCGTGCGGGGCGCCATCACGAAGGCGGCGTTGGACGGCCGCGCGGGGGGCGCGCCCGGCTTGGGCTTCGCCATCTTCTCGGCGTGCGACGAGCCGAGCACGATCGGGACGTCGATCTCCTCGACCACGTCGCGCACGGCGAGCTTCGTGTCCATGTCGAGCTCGAGCGCGCCGACCGAGGACTCCGGCCAGACCACGAGCTCGGCGCCGTCGCGTCGCGCGCGGCGGCTGAGCGTCGCGAGGTCCTCGAGGATCTGGTCCTCGTGACCGGCCGCACGCGCGCCTACCGCTATCGCGGGCTGAACCGCCGCGACGGCGACGGACTCGCCGCTCTCGGCGCGATAGAGGCGGCCGAGGAGCACGAGGTGGAGCACGGCCACGACGCCGAGCGTCGCAGGCGCGGTGTGCGAGGTCTTCTCGCGGCGGAGCGCGCCGACGAGGAGCTGCGCGAGCGCGACGTTGACCGCGACGACGACGATGCCGAGGGCGATCTCGCCGGCGAACGGCGCGAGCTGGAGCAAGGAGAGGTTCCGGTGCTGGGTCTGTCCGAAGGACGCCCAGGGGACCGAGAGAAAGCCGGTGTGCGCGCGGAGCCACTCCACGAGCGCGCCCGCGGCGGGGACGTAGACGAGGCCGCGGCGTTCGCTTCCCCAGCGCGCGAGGGCGACGGCGAAGGCGGCGGGGAAGAGCGCGAGGTAGCCGGCGAGCACGGCGCCGTGCCAGAGATGAAACGCGGCGAAGCGATACATCCATCCGAAGATGATCTGCGTCGCGGCGAAGCCGAAGAGCCCGCCCAGGAGCGCTGCGTGGCGACCGCGAAGGCCGCGCACCGCGAGCACGAGGGGGACGAGGGCGGTCCAGCCGACCGCGAAGCCGAGATCGAAGGGCGGGAACGCGAGGGCGTAGAGCAGGGCGGAGCCGAGCGCGAGCCCGGCCCGGACGGCGACCGTCGGGCGGAGGAGGAGGTCGAACCTGCCCGTCGCCTGCGCTTCGCGGTCCTCGGAGCCCTCCTCGGACGTGACCGCGAGACGCTTGGAGCGGAGACCGGCCACGTTCGCGCCCAGGCGGTCGCGGTACGCGAGGGAAGGGCGGAGGAGGTGGCCGAGCCGGCTCCCCGCCGCGCTTCCCGGACGCGCGATCGAGCCAGAGGTGCGGACCGTGGCCCGGACGCTCATCACTTCACCAGCGCGCTGACGTTGGCGTCGCCGGTGCAGCCCGGGAGCGAGCGCACGGTGACCTTGAAGGTGCCCTTCTGCGCGTAGCGGTGCTCGACGACGTGCTGGAAGGGGCCGATGTTCGGCGACCAGAGGATCACGCGATCCTTCTTGCCGTCACCGTAGTCGAGCTCCGCGGGGCAGTAGCCCGCGCCGCCGCTGACGTTCATGATCACCTGGCTGTTCTCGCCGAGGTTGGCCTGGCCCATCGGCGAGAGGCTCGCGAGCTTCGCCGTCTGCCAGAACGCGCCCGGGGCGGCGCCCTTCTGGCGTGCCAGGCTCCACTTGCTCACCGCTGCCGTCACCTGGCTGGACGTCGCGCGCTGGCGCGCGAACGGCGCGTCCTCCTTGTTGATGTACTTGTCCCATTTGTTCGCGCCCATGCCCTTGTCGGTGCAGGTCACGTTGGTGCCGACGAACGGGTCCGTCGGGCAGGTCGCCCACGTCGACAGATCGCTGCCGAAGTCGGGGTCCTGGACCACCACGCGCTCGGAGGCGCGCTTCATGAGCGGCGAGTACTCCGCGTCGACGAGGACGTTGAGCGTCTTCATCTTGGGCGCCTTGTTCTCGGGCGCGGTGTTGATGGTGCAGGTGCCGGTGAAGCGGTAACGGCGAGCCGCGGTCGCGCTCTGCGGGACGTCAGCGAGGTAGAGCATGAGGGACTGGCAGTGGCTGCTCGGGGCGATCTTCTGCGGCTCCGGCTCCGACCCAGTGCCGTAGACGTCGAACGGCAGCGCGGAGGCGTCCGCGGACGCGACGAGGCAGGCGGCGAACGGGAGGAGGGCGAAGAGCTTGCGGAACATGATTCGGTCTTTCTTTCGTTGTGGGGGCCGCGTCGTTGCGGCGACGGGGACCCCAACTGCACCGCACGGACCAACCTCGTGCGGGACCGAGTCTCAATGATTCCGAATGCTTGGGCCGGTGTGCGGACGGCGCGCCGGCGTTCGCGCACGCGGCGCCCGCGTGCGCGCACTCAGAGGACGGGGACGACCAGATCGAGCTTCTGCTGCTCGACCTGGCACTGGTCGGCGGAGCAGACGCTGAATTTGTAGAGGCCGGAGAGGCTCGCGTCCCCGGCGGCGCCCGGCTTGAACCGCACCGTCATGGTCGCCGTCTTCTCGCCCTGCTCGACGAAGTCTCCGGCCGCCCGGCTGAAGGTCGTCGCGTCGCCCTTGCCGAGAAACGTCACGTTCGGCGCCGGCGAGGCGGTGAATTTGTATGGGTACTCCTTGTTCACGTGGAAATCGCCGCTCGCGACGAGGGTGATGGTCATCGCGCACTCGGTCGCGGCGTGGCACCCAGCGGCGGCGAGGTTGAGCGCGAAGTGATGGCCAGTGACGCGCCCGGTGACGGTCTTTTCGGGCGCTGGGGCCGGGGGCGCCGTGCTCGCGGCGGCCGGCGTCGGCTTGCGCGCGTCGGCGGTCCGCCCGGCTTTCGCGATCTCGGGGGCGGAGGACGCGGCGGGCGCAACGAAGACGGGGGCCGAGGCGGGCGGCGGCGGCTCGGTGATCGTGACCGAGGAGGCGACCGGGGCCGGATCGCGGGTGGGCGTGATCTCGGTGGGCTTGTCGGTCGTTGGCTTGTCGCAGGCGAGGAGGACGAGGAGCAGCGCCAGCCGTTTCATCCCTCGAGCGTAAGGTCTGGGAACCGCTCTCGTTTGGGAATTAGATCGATCGCCGCTGGGCCCCGTCTAAGCCGAGGTCCTGATCGGAACGCCAGGACCGGAGCCCGTCTGATGAAGCTGAAAACCACTGCCATTCTCGCTGCTTGCGGCGTCTTCCTCTCCACCGCGGGGGCCATGGCCATCCCGATGACGCCGGGCGTCACGGCGACCGCAGAGCCGGTCACCAGGGCCGCGACGGAAGGTACGACGAAGAAGGCGGGCTGGGGTGGGACGGGCTCCCGCATCACCGCCGGTGACACCCTCCTCGTGGACGCTCGCCTCGGCCATGCGTCGCTCCCGAAGGCCTCGCGCGGTGAGACCTACCTCTTCGCGCAGGTGACCGCCTCGGACGACTCGGCCCCCGCGACCCAGGGTGGCACGCCCTCGGCGAGCGCGACCCCGCTCAATCTCACCGTCGTCATCGATCGCTCCGGCTCCATGAAGGGCGACCGCATCGCAAACGCGATGAACGCGGCCGTGACCGCGCTCGAGCGCATGCGCGACGGCGACAGCTTCAGCGTCGTCAGCTTCGACACGTCGGCGCAGGTCGTGGTCCCGCCGACGCGCGTGGCGGCCGGCAATCGCTCGTCGATCGAGGCCTCGATCCGCTCGATCCGTCTCGGCGGCGATACGTGCATCTCCTGCGGCCTCGAAGAAGGCATGCGCCAGCTCGATCTCACGACGCTCGGCGCCGACCGGCTGAATCGCATGATCCTCCTCTCGGATGGCGCCACCAACAACGGCATCAGGGACATGCCGGGCATGCGCTCGCTCGCGAACCGCATGCGCAATCGGGGCGTGACCATCTCCACCATCGGCGTCGATGTCGACTTCGACGAGAAGATGATGGCCGCCATCGCGAACGAAGCGAACGGCCGGCACTACTTCGTCGCGAACTCGTCCGGCCTCCCCGCCGTCTTCGGCCAGGAGTTCGACGACGTCCTCGCCTCCGTGGCGAAGGACGCGGAGCTCGCGATCGAGCTCGCGCCGGGCGTCGAGGTCGCGGAGGTCTTCGACCGCACCTTCCGCCGCGAGGGCAACAAGGTCATCGTCCCGTTCGGCACCTTCAGCTCCAAGCAGGAGAAGACGGTCCTCGTGAAGCTCCGCGTCCCCACGGATCGCGACGGCGATCAGGCGGTCGCGGACCTCAAGCTCGGCTTCCGCGATCTCGTGAAGAAGAGCGACGGCACGTGCACGGGCAACCTCACGCTCGCCGTGAAGGACGACGGCTCGGAGCAGAAGGACCTCGATCCCTTCGTCGCCGCGCGTCTCGAGCGCAGCCGCACTGCCCAGACGCTCACGGAGGCGAACAAGCTCTTCGAGCAGGGACGCGTCGGCGACGCACGCGCGCGCATCGCGGCGGGTCAGGCCGACCTCAAGGCGACGGAGTCGCGCGCCCTCGCGCTCGCGCCGTCCGCGGCCGCGCCCAAGAAGGCGAAGGCGCTCGACAAGGACTTCGGCGAGCAGTCCGACGCGCTCGCGAGCGCGGAGCGCGAGTTCGCGAAGCCGCCGCCGCGCCCCGCCCCGAACGCGGGCCCGGGCGTCGCGGCCTCGCCCTCGCGCGACGGCAAGGCGCAGGTCCGCCAGAACCAGCAGCGCGCCTCCGACTTCGGCTTCTGAGCGCGAGCTACTCGAGCGGCGGCACGTTGGGCATCTGGTGCGTCGGCCCGATGCACTTCACGCCGCCGGCGCACGTCGCGTTGATCGCATCGCTCGGCGCGACGCCGGTCTGTCCCGAGTCGTTGCGACCCCAGACCCAGACCGAGAGGTCGTTCTTGATCGTCGCGATGCCGCCCGCGCTGAGGGCGACGTCGCGGAGCCCGCTCTGGTCCTCGAGCACCACGCCGAGCGGCCGGCAGCCCGTGCCGCCACAGTCCGTGTTGGGGCCGCCGGTCACGAGCTGGCCGTAACGCGCGTCGCCCCAGCAAAGTAGCTTGTCCGCGACGACGCTGCAGGCCGTCTCGCCCGCGACGACGAGCTTCGCCGCCTTGACCGCGGGCACCTCGAGCGGCACGTCGTGCGTGTCGTTGTCGGAGACGCCCTGGCCGAGGCCGCCGTGCGAGTTGTCGCCGGCGCAGAGCACCGTGCCGTCGGTCTTCTTCGCGCAAATGACGGCCGCGCCGACGTGGACCTCCTCCGCGCCGGTGAGGATGTGGCCCAGCTTGTCCGAGACCCAGCGCTTCGGCGACGGATCGAAGGTGGCGCCGCTGTTCGCGCACTTGCCCGCGTTCGAGGGCAGGGGATGACCGAGCGAGCCCTTGTGATCGGCGCCCCAGCAGTAGATCTCGCTGGTCTCCGCGGTGACGGTGCACATCGAGTCGGGGCCGAGCGACATCCACTTCGCCTGCGGCGTGACGAGCTCGACGACGCCGAGCGTGCCCGCGTCGCTCTTGTCGTCGCCGAAGAGCTTGCAGTCGTTGTCGCCCCAGCAGTGGAGGAAGCCGTCCGTATCGAGGATGCAGGCGTGCTGCCCCGACGCGACGATGCGCGCGGTGCCATCCGTCACGATCTCCGGCGTGAAGCGAGAGGTCTCGCCCTTGCGCCCCGCGATCTGCTGGCGAGAGTTGTTGCCCCAGCACCAGCCGTGCCTCGCGCCGTCGAGCGCGCAGGCGAAGTCCTTGCCTGCCGTGATCGAGACGACGTCCTTCAGGCCCTCGACCTTCACGGGCGTCGGCGTGCACGGATACGAGCCGCACGAAGGCGTCTTCGCCGGATCGCTGCCGAGCTGGCCGAAGTCGTTTCGACCCCAGCAGTAGACGGTGTGATCCGCAGCGACGATGCAGCCGAAGCCGTCGCCAAGCGCGATGGAGGCGCCCGGAAGCTCCTGCGTCGGGACGAACTGGTCGAGGGAGGACGAGCCCTCGGGCGCGGTCTTTGCTCCATCGACGAGGCCTGCATCGGCGCGCTCGTCGGGGACGTCCCCCGTCGCACCATCGTCCCCACACGCGTAGATCGCGAGAAGCGTGAAGGACACGCAGCCGATTCCAAGAACACGACGTCCGGACATTGGCCCGAAGCATAGCCCACTGCGGCTCCGGATCGTCCTAGTTCGTCTCGCTGGGCGGGGCTGCCTCGCACGCTCGCGCCGTCATGGTTTTGGCGTTCGATGGGCTTTTTCGAGCGCGCTACCGGAGTCGAGGTCGTTTGTCGAACGGCATCGGAGGTGCAGCAGAGCGGTAGGCATGAGCGCAAGTCCGTCCCGATTGCTCTCGTCGCGGCTCGTGATGACCTTCCTCGTCTTCGTGACGAGCGCTTGTTACAAGCCGGCGACCGAAGCTCGTCCGCGCGGGAGCTGGGGCTACGAGGTCGATGCCCCCGCCGCCGGATCGCGCGTCGTGACGGTCGAAGCGACGTTCGACGCAGCGCACACGGAGCGGCTCGGCGTCCCGAAGGAGGCGGTCGCTCACGTCCGCGAGGTGAAGGTACGCGACCCGGACGGCGCGTATCGCGACGTGGAGCGGCGCGGGAACGAGTGGTTCGAGCGGTCATGCAACTGGCGGTGCACCGTGACCTACAAGGTCGATCTCGGAGACCTCGCCGCGCACTGCGGAGACGAGGTCGACTGCGCGCGCCGCGTCGGGGCGGCCACGCTCTCGCCGTCGCTCGCCTGGCTGATTCATCCCGTCCCTCGCGCCGATGTGCCGGTGACGGTGCGCGTCCGGGCGAGCGACTCCAACCAGTTCGCGACCGGTATGACCGCGCTCGAGAACCAGAGCCAGACGTACTCGTTCCGCGCCTTCGATCTCGACGAGGGCAGCTTCACCGCCTTCGGCCCGATGCGCCGGACGTCGATCGAGGTGCCCGGCCGGAACGGCAGGAAGGGACGGCTCGACGTCGCCGTCCTCGGCACGCAGAAGTATGCGATGCCGGACGCGGAGCTCCGGAGCTGGGTCGAGGAGGCGGCGAACGTGACCGTGCCGCTCTTCGGCCGCTTCCCCGTCGATCACGCGACGCTCTTCATCGTGCCGGCGCGCGGCGAGGACGAGGTCGTCTTCGGCAAGGTGCTCTCGCTGGCGGGGGCCTCCGTGGTGGTGGTGGTCGGCGACAAGATGCCGGCGAGCGCGCGCCACGAGGACTGGGTCCTCGTCCATGAGCTGTTTCACCTCGGCTTCCCGACCTTCCGCGGCGAAGGCCGCTGGCTCGGCGAGGGCCTCGCGACGTACTACGAGCCGATCCTTCGCGCGCGCGCCGGCTGGACCTCGGAGCGCGAGGTGTTCCGTCAGTTCGCGCGCAACATGCCGCGCGGCCAGGCCCCTCGCGGGTCGAGCGCCGGTCTCTCGGCGCGCGATGACCTCGACACCATCTACTGGGGCGGCGCGATGTTCTGCCTGGCCGCCGACGTGCGCATCCGTGAGGAGACGCGCGGGAACCACTCCCTCGACGACGTGATCCGCGCCGCCCTCGACCGCGGCGGTGACGCGACCCACGTGTGGACGGTGCGTGACGTCGTCACCTTGGGGGACAAGGTGACGGGCACGACGGTGCTCTCGGAGATGTACGATCGCCACGCCGCACGCGGTGAGCGCATCGATCTCGACGCCTTGCTGGACTCGCTCGGCGTCCAGGCCGACGGGCGCGAGGCCGACGTCGCGCGCGCGGAGCCTCCGCTGGCCTGGATCCGTCGTGGAATCGTGGATGGGACCGGGCGAGAGACGCTCGCACAGCGGCCATAAGCGCGTATGCTCCAGGGCGCCGCATGGCCGCCCCGGACGACCTCGAACAGCTCGTGCAACCAGGCCAGGTCTTGGCCGGGAAGTACCGCATCGAGCGCATCCTCGGAAAGGGCGGGATGGGCGTCGTCGTCGCAGCGCATCACCTGCAACTGGACGAGAAGGTCGCGATCAAGTTCCTCTTACCGGCCGCGGTCGCGCGCGCCGACCTCCTGGCCCGCTTCGAGCGCGAGGCTCGCGCGGCGGTGAAGATCAAGAGCGAGCACGTCGCCCGCGTGATCGACGTCGGCGTGCTCGAGAGCGGGTCGCCCTTCATGGTCATGGAGTATCTCGAGGGCATGGACCTCTCCGCGCGCATCGCGTCGGACGGGCGCCTCTCGGTGGTGCAGACGGCGGACTGGGTGCTCCAGGCCTGCGAGGCGATCGTCGAGGCGCACGCGCTCGGCATCGTTCACCGGGACCTGAAGCCGGCGAACCTCTTCGTCACGCGTGGCGCGGACGGTCTCGAGTCGATCAAGGTCCTCGACTTCGGCATCTCGAAGTCGTCCGCCATGTCCGGCTCCGGAGCGTCGGACATGACGCAGACGCAGTCGATGCTCGGCTCGCCGTTCTACATGTCGCCCGAGCAGATGCAGTCTGCACGCACGGTCGACATGCGCACGGACATCTGGTCGCTCGGCTGCATCATCTACCAGTGCGTGACGGGCGAGGTGCCCTTCGAGGCGGAGACCTTGCCGGAGCTCGTGCTCAAGATCGTGCAGGGCCAGCCGCGTCCGATCCAGCAGTTCCGGCCGGACGTCCCCCCGGCCTTCGAGCAGGTCATCTCCTACTGCCTGCAGAAGAACCGCGATCAGCGCTACCAGCACATCGGCGACCTCGCGACGGGGCTCGTGCCGTTCGCGCCGGAGCGCGCGCGCGCCTCCGCCGAGCGCATCCTCCGCGTCGTGCACACGTCCGGCATCGCGCATGGCGTGCAGCCGAAGCTCCCGCCCTCGTCCTCGAACATGGAGGCGGCGAAGCTCGCGACCTTCAAGGTGCAGGCGGTGAACCTCGCACCGCACGGCACCGACTCGAGCCCCACGGGTCCGGGCGGGATGCCGGTCTCCTCCAACCTCCACGACTCGCGTCCGAGCGCGTTTGGCCCGGCGCCGTCGGGCGTCGGCGGGGTGCCCTCCGGCTCGGCCACGGTGGGCATGGGCCCTCCCCCGAACACGCTGCCGCCGGGCGCGAAGAGCGCGAGCTCGAACCGGAACTTCGGCGTCACGAGCAGCTCCGGGACGTGGGGCAACACGTCATCGCACGGCGCCGCCGGAGTCCCGAGGTCGAGCAGCGGAACGATGGCGCTCGCGATCATCGGCGCGGTGATCGTGATCGTACTGCTCGGCGGAGGTGCATTCTTCGCGGGCCGGCGCATCTTCGCGGCGCAGCACGGCGACGGTCATCCGGACGCGGCCAGGTCGAGCGCGCCCATCGCCACCGCCGGACCGTCGTCGATGCCGAGCGCGACTCCGCATCCCGTCGCGACCGAGACGCCCGAGCCCGAGGTGCCGGAGGCGGCGGACGCGGGGATGGTCGCGGCGACCGCCCATGCCGACGCGGGTCCGGGCGCGCTCGTCCTGACGCCGATCCCGCAGCCTGCGCCGCAGCCCGGCCCCGTCGCGCATCCGCCGCCAGGACCGGGGCCGACGCCTCAGGCCCCTACCGGAAAAGCTCCCGCGGCGGGCTGCACTCCGCCGTATTACTACGACTCTTCGGGAAACAAGGTCTTCAAGAAGGAATGCATATGAGGCGAGTGTTTGTGGGGGGAGCGATGGCGATGCTGGCCTTCGCGACAAGCGCGCCGGCGGCCGCCGAGATCACGAAGAGCCAGTGCGTGGACGCGAACACGTACGGCCAGACGTTGCGTCGCGAAGGAAAGCTGGGCGCGGCCAAGGGGCAGTTCCAGATCTGCAACGACGCGAAGTGTCCGGACATCGTTCGCACCGACTGCACGCAGCGTCTCGACGAGATCGAGGCCGCGACGCCGACCATCCTCTTCGACGTGAAGAAGGCGGACGGCTCGGACGTCGTCGACGTGAAGGTGTCGATGGACGGCAAGGTCGTGGCGGAGAAGATGGACGGCAAGCCGCTCACCGCGGACCCCGGCTCCCACGAGTTCAGCTTCGAGATCCCGGGAGAGAAGGCGCTCATCCGCACGTTCGTGCTGAAGGAAGGCGAGAAGACACGCCGCGAGCGCATCCTGCTCGTCGGTCCGGAGCCGCCGCCAAGCGAGAAGAAGCCGGAGCCCACGCCGCCGCCGCCACCGCCGGTGAAGAGCGACGACAACACGGGCAACCTGATGCGCATCGGCGGCATCGGCCTCGCCGCCGCGGGCGTCGTCGGCATCGGCGTGGGGACCTTCTTCGGCTTGAAGGCCGCCTCCAAGTGGAGCGATCAGCAAGACAACTGCAAGAGCGTCACCGACTGCCGGAATCACCCGCAGGCGGTGTCGGATCACGACGGCGCGACCAAGTATGGTGGCTTCTCCACCATCGGCTTCATCGTCGGCGGCGTGCTCCTCGCGGGCGGCGCTGTCCTCTTCATCCTCGCGCCGAAGAACGACGCGGCGGCCGCTCCAAAAACGGGATTGCGTGATCCCCTTAGCTTTACCTTCTGAGGCGAACATGGGATTTCGAAGGGCGGCGGCTCTTGTTCCCGTACTGGGATTGGCCACGGCATGCACCGCGATTCTGGGCGTCGAGGACGTCCCGAACGCGCCGAATTCGACCACGGCGGACGGCGGCTCGAGCGGGATCGTGAGCGAAGCCTCCACGACGGAGGGGGGCGGGGGAGGCGACCGCGAGGCCTCGATTGCCAGGTACGCCGAGGCGTACTGTCGCAAGTTCTCGGACTGCGCGGGCAGCGGCTTCGGCGCGTTCTACGCGGACGTGAACGAGTGCAAGACGCTCCGCATCGCGAGCGTCCGCGAGTTCGTGGACCTGCCCGGCACGACCGCCTCGGCGGCGGACTTCGACGGGTGTAGCTCGCGGTACGCCGCGCTGACGTGCGACGTCTTCCGCTCTGCGGACTCGGACTTCACCTGTCTCCTCAAGGGGTCGAAGAAGCCGAACGACCGGTGCATCTTCGGCGCGCAGTGCGATTCGGGGTTCTGCGCGACGTCCCGCAACGCCTGCCGCGGCTGCATCGCCGCGCCGGCGGCCGGGGCCGACTGCGCCGCCAACAGCGCGTGCGGGCCGGGCCTCGTCTGCAACGGCGACAACAAGTGCGTGATCCCCGCGAAGGTGGGCATGAGCTGCTCGGCGTCGAAGCCGTGCGCGGGCGCGGCCGCCTGCGTCGCCGGGACCTGCGAGCCGCTGGTCGATTCTCCCAACGCGCCGTGCACGAAGAACCCGGGCTGCGACGCTCTCAAGGGACTCTTCTGCTACGTCCCGACGGGCGACACCACGGGCACCTGCGTGCAGGTGGCCTACTCCACGCCGGGCAAATTCTGCAGCACCGTCGCCAACACGGGGACCCAGTTCACGCTGTGCCTGCGGCTCGCCTCGTGCACGGAGGCGTCGAACACGTGTCCCACGCTGCCGACGAAGGCCGGCGATCCGTGCGGGACGGACTTCGGCGAGTGTCCGGATCCGCTCTACTGCAACGCCGGGACGTGCGCTGCGAATCCGCCTTCGAGCTTCTGCGAGTGAAGGCGTAGTCATTTCTTGCCAAGGGGCCGTCGCCGTTGCGAGCCCCGAGTGACATGGTTTTATCTGGGCTGGGTCGCGGTTCCCGCGAACGATTGGAGAGGGGCAGTTACATGAAGCTTTCGATTTCGCTCTTGGCCGTTGGTGCGCTCTCGACGTTCACGTTTGGTTGCGAAGGACCCGCGGGCCCGGCCGGGACCCCGGGCACGCAAGGCGCGCAGGGGACGCAAGGGCCGGCCGGACCCCCGGGCGTGGCGGGCGCGAAGGGCGAGAACGGTGCGCCCGGCGCGAAGGGCGACCCCGGGGACGCGACGAAGACCGGCATCGCCACGAGCCGTCTGTGCACGGGCACCTTCACGACGACGACGGGCGGCGTGACGTCGACCTACGGCTATACGTATCAGCTGACGACCCTGACGTCGGGCGACGTCATCGTCAGCGGGAACCTTCGCGACACCGAGTACGAGAGCTACAACGTGTCCGCCACCTACTCGTGGAAGAGCGGCACCAACGGCGCCACCTCCGGAACGTTGATCCTCCCGCTCGACATCGTGGGCACCGAGAACAAGGGCTACGAGACGATCTCGACCGCCGCGGGCAAGACCACGCTCGTCGTGAACGACACGGACCTGACGAGCGGCGGCAGCATCGAGCTGGAGTGTACGTGACGCGCAATTGAGGCCCGACCGCGGCCGCTCTTGAGTATCATCCCCGGTTGATGGCGGAGCCCCCTCGTCCACCACGACCACCGATGCCGTCGGCGCCGCCGCCGTCGATCCCGCGTCCCTCGTCGCCGCCGCGTCCCTCGTCGCCACCGCCGTCCATTCGGCCCTCGGCGCTACCGCTCGGTCGTTCCCCGGACTCCGTCGGCGTCGGCGATTTCGACGACCGGAACGGCCCGAACCCGACGACCACGCCGCTCCGTGCGCTCATCGACATCGCGCAGAACCTCAAGGTCACCGTCGTCGTCGAGAGCGACGGCGGCAAGGCGGTGGGGCGTCAGGTGGTGCACGAGGGCGACGTCCTGCGCATCGGCACCCACCCGTCGAACGACATCGCCCTCGAAGATCCGGCGGTGTCGCGCTTCCACTGCAAGCTCATCCCCGATCGCGACGGCTGGCGCCTGGAGGACTCGGGCTCGCTGAACGGTACGCAGCTGCAGGGGCTGACCATCCACAGCGCGATGCTCCCAGCGGACGCGACAATCGCGATCGGCAACTCGGTCATCCGCGTCTACTCGCAGAAGTCGAGCGCGCGCGAGCTCGTGCCGATGATGGTGACGTTCGGTGCGCTCACCGGCATCAGCAAGTCGATGCGCAAGCTCTTCGCCCTCCTCGAGAAGGTCGCGGCGAGCGAGATCAACTGCTTCATTCACGGCGAGAGCGGCACCGGCAAGGAGCTCGTCGCCACCGAGATCGTCCAGCGCGGCCCCCGCGCAGACAAGCCCTTCGTCGTGGTCGACTGCGGCGCGATCAGCCCGTCGCTCGTCGAGAGCGAGCTCTTCGGTCACGTGCGCGGCGCGTTCACGGGCGCGGATCGCGACCGCGTGGGCGCCTTCGAGGCCGCGGACGGCGGCACTGTGTTCCTCGACGAGATCGGCGAGCTCCCGCTCGAGGTCCAACCGAAGCTCCTCCGTGCCCTCGAGCAGCGCGAGATCCGCCGCGTGGGCGAGACGATGCCACGCAAGGTGAACGTGCGCGTGATCTCGGCCACGAACCGCGATCTCGAGCGCGAGGTGAACAAGGGCAGCTTCCGCGGCGACCTCTACTTCCGCATCGCCGTCATCACGGTGCGCGTGCCGCCGCTCCGCGAGCGCACCGACGACCTCCCTCATCTCATCCGCGCGTTCCTCGAGCAGCTCGGCGCGTCCTCGAACGAGAGCCTCTTCGGCCCGCAGGTCATCCAGGAGCTCGCGAACCACGAGTGGACGGGAAACGTGCGCGAGCTCCGCAACTACGTGGAGCGGAGCATCGTTCTGCAGAGCGCGCGGCTCTCCATCGCGCCGCCGCCAGGCATGGGTTCGGGCTCGGGCATCGGCGGCATGGGATCGAGCTCGTCGACCCCGTCTCCGGGCGTCTCGGCCACGATCGACGTGAACATCCCGTACAAGGTGGCGAAGGAGTCGCTCATCGACGGCTTCGAGCGTGCGTACGTCCGCGCCGTCATCGCGGCGTGCGGGGGCAACATGACGAAGGCGGCGCGAATGGCGGGTATCGATCGCATGTACCTGCACCGCCTCGTGCAAAAGCACGGCTCGCGCGAGCCGAGCGGCTGAAGCTCGAGGCGCTCGTGGCCAGGCGGTCACTCGCTGTCGGCGGCGAGCGAGCCCGCGTCGGCGCAGCAGCGGAAGCCGGTCGAGTAGTCGTAGTACGTCTTCGAGTGCGCGGTCGTCTTGTAGTCGCAGCCCTCGCCGTTCATCTTCGTGTCGAGGTAGTAGCCGCCGCGGAACGTGCCGTCCGCCGTCCACTCGTGGATGTTGCCCACCATGTCGTGCACGCCGTAGCCGTTCGTGCACTGCGTCGCGGCCGCCGTCTTCTCGACCGTGTTCGCGAGCTGGTTCGCGTTCGGGTCGTTGAGCGAGCTGCCGTCGTGCGCGCCCCCGTGGAGCTTCGACATCGGGCTCGTACGGTTCGTGTCGACGCACGCGTTCGCCACGCGCTCCTCGCCGTAGGGGAACTTGGTGTGCTCGGGACCCTTGCACGCCGTCTTCCACTCGTCCGCGCGGCAGAGGCGCTTGTGCGAAGCCTTGCAAGCCTTCGAGGCCTCCGCCATCGAGATGTGCGCCTGCGGGACGACGCCCGGCTTCGAGACCGCGCGGACCTTGTGGCCGTTCGGGGCCTGGTACGGGCTGAAGCTGGTCTCCTTGCCGTCATCGCCGATCTCGACGAGCGAGCCTTCGTACTTGTCGACGCAGCTCGAGCCGACGTGCGCCATGTTCGCAGGGCAGCTTTTGTCGATCGCGGGCGTAGAAGAAGGGCGAACGAGGAGCGCATTCTCGACGGTCGCCGCTGCGACGTTCGCGACCGGCGTCTTCATCGGCGCGCGCGGCTGCGCGAGACCCGCGCTCGCGACGAGCACCGAGCCGAGCACCGCCGCCGCCATCGCCCAACGAACCGCCGCAGTCGAGATCATCGGTGGCGGCTCTTCCACGATCCAGGCCAACGCCGTTTCGATGTGATTTCCGCCACTTGGGTACCAGGGGCCTCCATCCATGGAGGAGGGCAGGCATCGACAAGAGGACCCGCGTCCGCTTCCGAACCCTCGGAAATTTCGAGTGGATCTGCGATTGAGACTTCGAGGGAGGCCCGTTTCCCCTGTCTCTCGACAAAGGAGCCCTGTCTCTCGATACAGGCGATACAGACGAGCGAGCTCGGGCCGCCATTCGAGACGTTGCCTACTGCGGACGCCGGTCCGCTCTCCTGTGCGCATGTCTGCGCGATACTGAACTTTTTCGCAGTCCAAGCTGTTCAGATGTATCGTATCGTGGATGTCGGTCGGTTCGCGTCTCGGAGCCCGGCTAGGACGGCTCAACATGCCGGAAGTACCGCCGAAACCGGCGGAGCCGCGGCTCTCATTCACGTGCGCCGAGCGACCGTCACGTGCGGCGGAGCCCGCCCGTCGCTCGGAGGGCGATGGGGTCGGTACGCTCGAGGGTTTGCGCCTTCGTATGGAGGCGATCCTCAGCCGGACGCGGTCGGATCCCCCGAAGCCGCCCCCGCGCGTCGACGTCGACCTGCCGTTCTTCGTCGAGCGAACGGAGGCGGGCCCGCTGCATGTCCGCGTCGTGCGCCATGGCGGAGAGCATCGCATCGGACGGATCCCGATCGCGCCTGCGCGCCGCGCGTCGCGCGAGCTCCTCGCGCTCCTCGCGCTCGATCCCGAGCTCGCACGCTGCGACCCCGCGGGCGCGCTCTACCTCGACACCGAGACCACGGGCCTTGGGCCAGGCGCGGGGACGGTCGCGTTCCTCATCGGCCTCGCGTGGTTCGACCTGGGCGATGGGCTCCGTCCGCCCGCGCTCGTCGTCGAGCAGCTCCTCGTGCGCCAGCTCGGTGAGGAAGGGCCCGTCCTCGCACGCGTCGCCGAGCGCATCCGCGCCGCCTCGATGCTCGTCACGTTCAACGGCAAGAGCTTCGACCTACCGGTCCTCCGCACGCGCTTCGTCATGCAGCGCATGGAGGCTCCCCCCGAGCCGCCGCATCTCGATCTCGTGCACGTGGCCCGCCGCCTCCACAAGACCCGCGGCGTGGGTGCGAAGCTCGGCACCGTCGAGCGCGAGGTGCTCGGCTTCGTCCGCGAGGACGACGTCCCCTCGGGCGAGGTCAGCCAGCATTACTTGCACTTTCTCCGTACCGCCGACGCGCGGGGCCTTCTGGGCGTGGTCGAGCACAACGCGTGGGACGTGGTGTCGATGGCGGCGCTCGTCGGGCTCTACGGTGAGCCGCTCGACGGCAGCTCGCTCGACGCGCGCGATCTGGTCGGCGTCGCCCGCACGCTGAAGCGCGCCGGGCAGAAGGAGCTCGCGCAGAGCGTCGCCGACGAGGCCATCGCGCGCGGCGCGGTTCACGACGGCACGCGCGCGCGCGCCGAGATCGCGAAGGCACGTGGCGACAAGGCCCGCGCGCTCGCCGACTTCGAGGCGCTCGCGGAGGACATCGACGATCCTTCCGTCCGCCTCGAGCTCGCGAAGCTCTACGAGCACCACAAGAAGGACGCCGCGCGTGCGCTCGCGATCTGCGACGCGGGGACCACGGAGGTGGACGTGGCGAGCGCCCGCCGCCGCGCCCGCCTCGAGAAGAAGGTCGCCAAGCAGCAGGGCCGGCTGCTCTAGGGCAAAGCCCGGCTCGACGTGCCGGATCGTCCGACGATGCGTGGCCTCGGCGCGATCACTTCCGATCGTTCCAGTCGCCGCCGAGCACGTCCGTGTGGAGGAAGGTAAACGCGACGAGCGCGTCCGCCGCTCCGAGCCTCCTCGCCGCGCGCGCGATCTTCGGGTCGAGCTCCTTCGCGATCGGGTCGCCCGCGAACATGAACGTCACCGGGCCGCCGGTCGCGCCCGCCAGCACGCGGCCGTCGTCGAGCGCACGCGCGAGCCGGACCGAGGCGTCGGTCCATACAGGCTCCCCGCGATAGCAGCTCGCGTGGTTCGCGTCGCGCCGCCGGCGCCCGCTCGACGGCGGCCCAGGCGCGGCCTCGAAGGTGACGGTGACGAGGGAGGGGAGCTCGAAGGCGTCCTCGAGGACGCCTTCCAGCCATGCATCGAGCATGACGGTCCGGGTCGTGTGCGCGCCGGTCTTCGGATCGGGAAAGCCCGGCAGCTCCGGTCGCGCCGCTCGCGGCATCCGGCTCGCCGGATCGAACGCGCGGACGTCGGCGCGCGTCAGCTCCACCGCCCGCGCCGCCATGTCCGGCGGCGCGATGGCCTGGAAACGCTCGAACCGGACCGCACGCGTGAGCGCGGGCCGCAGGAACGCGCGCCGTACCTGCGTGCCGGCCCTCGGGAGCTCCGTCTCCGCCCCGAGCATCGCCACGAGCAGCGCGCGGTCCCTCTTGCCGAGCGGCACCGTCTCCTTCTTCTCCCACGCGCGGCGCTCCCTCCGCGACCTGCGGAGCAGCGCCTCGATCGCAGCGAGGCGGCCAGCCGCGAGCTCGGCGAGCGCGGCCTCGATCTCGAGCATTCGCTTCCTCGGCAGAACGAACGCCACGCGGTCGTAGGTGAACGTCCGATCGCCTTCTCCCGGCATTGGCCGATCCTCGCACATACCGCTTCGTGCTAGAAAAGCGGCATGTCCGAGGCCGAAAATACCGGCAATAGCTACGATCCCTCCGTCGTCGAGCCCAAGTGGCAGGCGTACTGGGAAACGAACGCGACCTTCGCTGCCGTCCGTCATCCGGGCCGCCCGAAGAAGTACGTGCTCGACATGTTCCCGTACCCCTCCGGCGCGGGCCTCCACGTGGGCCATCCCGAGGGCTACACCGCGACGGACATCGTGTGCCGCTTCGAGCGCATGCGCGGCGTCGACGTGCTGCATCCGATGGGCTGGGACGCCTTCGGTCTCCCGGCGGAGCAGCACGCCATCAAGACGGGCACGCACCCCCGCTCGACCACGCTGAAGAACATCGAGAACTTCCGCCGCCAGCTCAAGATGCTCGGCTTCAGCTACGACTGGGGCCGCGAGGTCGACACGACGGATCCGAGCTACGTCCGCTGGACGCAGTGGATCTTCCTCCAGCTCTTCCGCAAGGGCCTCGCGTTCCAGCAGTCGGATCGCCCGGTCAACTGGTGTCCTGCGCTCGGCACCGTCCTCGCGAACGACGAGGTGACGGCCGACGGCCGCTCCGAGGTCGGCGGCTTCCCGATCGAGAAGCTCAAGATCCGCCAGTGGTCGCTCCGGATCACGGCCTACGGCGATCAGCTCCTCGCCGGCCTCGACACGCTCGACTGGCCGCACGAGACGAAGGCCAAGCAGACGCACTGGATCGGCCGCAGCGAGGGCGCGAACATCGAGTTCGCCGTCGACGGTCACCCGAGCGCGAGCCTCACCGTCTTCACCACGCGCCCGGACACGCTCCCGGGCGCCACGTACGTGGTCCTCGCGCCGGAGCATCCGCTCGCGCTCGAGATCTGCACCCCCGAGCACCAGGCGGCGGTGAAGAGCTACGCGGACGACGCGAGCAGCAAGAGCGACATCGTCCGCTCGGATGCCACGCGCGCGAAGACGGGCGTCGCCACCGGCGCCTTCGCGGTGAATCCGATCAACGGCGACAAGGTCCCGATCTGGGTCGCCGATTACGTGATTGGGAGTTACGGCACGGGCGCCGTCATGGCGGTGCCTGCGCACGACGAGCGCGACCACGCGTTCGCGGTCAAATACCAGCTCCCGATCATCCGCGTCGTCGCGAAGGCGGACGGCGCCGAGGTCGACGTCGCGAAAGAGGCTTACGTCGAGGATGGCGTCTGCAATGCCGCCGCCATCGAGCGCAGCCGCGCCCCGCTGGCTGCGAACATGCCGAGCGAGCAGGTGCGCCGGACCGTCATCGACTGGCTCACCAGGGAAGGAAAAGGGAGCTCGAAGATCACCTATCGCCTCCGCGACTGGGTCTTTTCGCGCCAGCGCTACTGGGGTGAGCCATTCCCGATTTACTTCCCGGTGACCTGCGACGGCGATCCCCGCGTCGCGGGCGCCAGTTACACGGTTCACTACGAGGAGCCGATCCCCGTCGACGAGAGCGAGCTCCCCGTCCTCCTCCCCGATCTCGAGGACTTCAAGCCGGGCACCGACCCCGCGGGTCCGCTCGCCCGCGCCGCGGACTGGCGATTCTTCCAGAAGGATGGGAAGTGGTTCGCGCGCGAGACCAATACGATGCCGCAGTGGGCGGGCTCGTGCTGGTACTACCTGCGCTTCCTCGATCCGAAGAACGAGAAGGAAGGCTGGAGCGGCTCGGCCGCCGACGACTGGATGCCCGTCGACCTCTACGTCGGTGGCGGCGAGCACGCGGTGCTCCACCTCCTCTACGCGCGCTTCTGGCACAAGGTCCTCTTCGACCTCGGCCTCGTGAAGCAGGCGGAGCCCTTCCAGAAGCTCGTGCACCAGGGCCTCATCCTCGGTGAGGTCGAGAACCTCGTGTACTACGAGGGCATCCCGGGTCCCGAGCTCGACAAGAAGGGCAAGCCGACCTCGTACACGAAGTCGGAGGTGCTCGTGAGCGCCGAGCACGTGAAGGACAACGAGGACGGCCTCCCCGAGGACGTGCGTACGCACAAAGTCGTCGTCGAGCATCGCGTGTCCGAGAGCGACATGACGAAGAAAGGCGCCCACTGGGTGCTCACGGCGCATCCGGAGATTCGCGTGCTCTCTCAGGCCTTCAAGATGAGCAAATCGCGCGGAAATGTCGTGAATCCGGACGATCTCATCAAGAGCCACGGCGCCGACTCGCTCCGCCTCTACGAGATGTTCATGGGCCCGCTCGAGGCGGTGAAGCCGTGGCAGACGAGCGGCATCGAAGGTGTCCGCCGCTTCCTCGACCGCACGTGGAACCTCTCCACGAACAACGTCACGGACGACGCGGCCGCCTACGACGACGCCACGAAGCGCCTCGTCCACAAGACGATCAAGAAGGTGACGGAGGACATCCAGCATCTCCGCTTCAACACGGCGATCTCCACGATGATGATCCTCGTGAACCATCTCGGCCGTCTGCCGAAGGTCCCGGTGGAGGCGGCCAAGACGCTCGTCCTCCTCGTGTCGCCCTTCGCGCCTCACCTCGGTGAGGAGCTCTGGTCGCGCCTCCACGGCGAAGGCGGCGCCGTCACCGCCCGCCGCACGCTCGCGTACGAGCCGTGGCCGAAGTTCGATGAAGCGCTCGTGAAGGACGATGTCATCGAGATCGGCGTCCAGGTCAACGGCAAGGCCCGCGCGAGCATCTCGATCCCGGCCGACGCCGACGAAGCCACGGCCAAGGGCATCGCGCTCGAAGACGCGAAGATCAAGGACCATATCGAAGGAAAGACCATCAAGAAGGTCATCTTCGTGAAGGGCCGAATCCTCAATCTGATCGTCGGATAAGCCGTTCGTCGAATGAAGCGCCTCGCCGCGTCGCTCCTGGTCGCGTCGTCCCTCGTCGCGTGTGGCTATCAGGCCGTGCACGGCGGAGGCGCGCAGGCGGAGCGGTACGCGGTGGTGCTCGCGCACACGAACGTGCCGGACGCGGTCGCTTCCGACGAGGTGGTCTCGGGCGTCCGCGAAGAGCTCGCGCGGGCGGGCGCACTGGCGAGCGGGGAGGGGTATCCGCGGTGCGAGGTCGAGGTCCTTCGCGCGGACGAGGCGTCGGACGGCATCGCCGCGGCCGGCAATCCTTCGCAGCCGGTCGCGCGGTCGACGCGCGTGGGCCTCGTCGCGCGCGCGTGGATCGTGCGTGAGAAGGACGGCGCTCGCGAGCGCGACACGGGCGACGTGCGCGCCCTCGACGAGGTGGCCACTGCGCTAGACGCCCGCGCCGCGACGTTCCAGTACGCGGATGCGCTCCGCGCCGCGGGCCGTCGCGTGGGTCGCTCCCTCGGCGCGCATCTCGTCGGCCTGCCTTCGACAACGGAGTAGTATGACGCGCGATGCGAATCGCGCTCGCCCTTCTCACCGTGACGGCCCTCCTTGCATGCCCCGCGTGCTCCGGCGGAGTCAGCTCGACGGACCCCGACGCCTCCACACGCGACGGCAGCAGCAACGGTAGCAGCAGCGGCACGAGCGGCGGCACGAGCGGCAGCAGCGGCACCACCCCGAGCGGCCCCACGGACGTGAAAGACACGTTCCATCATGCGTGCACCACGGACGACGACTGCGCCGTCGTCTTCATCGGCGGCACGTGCGGGATCTGCAGCTCCGCGAACAGCGCCATCGCGAAGAGCGATCAGGCCGCGTATCAGAAGGCGTACAACGACGCGCGAGCGAACTGCCCTTCCGGCGGCGCCGTCGGCGACTGCGCGGCCTCGTATGGCGTCTCGCAGTGCAGTGCCGCCAAGACGTGCACGTACATCCGGTGCGGCGACTCCACCCCTCCGAAGGACGAGCACCACTGCGCCCCTGACGGCGGCTGACCGCCCGGCGGCGGACCGCCGACGCGCGGTCGCATCGTGCGGATCCGGTGGGCAGCGCGCCGCCAAGCGTGCGCTCACACGCACGCGTGGGCAGGCGGGTCACGCGCACGCGCACGCGCACGAGACCGATGGAGCTGCGCGCGCGCGCGGACGGTGCATCAGGGTGCATCACACGCGTGTATCCGTGTATCAGCGGTACAGCGCTCTCCCGAGACATGGCCAAGTGTTCGAAAGGATTGGAGTCGCGGACGCGGCGGTCGCCACCTCGGCCTGGCACTCCGAGTGCTCTTCGTCCTCTCGACGATGACGACGACGGGAGGCGGATACGCGCTGGTTCTCGTGGCGGCACTGACCGCCGCCTGCACCGCAAGCTCGTACGGAGGAAGCGACGCAGACCCAGCCCCCGTGTACGGACCGAACAAGCCGAGGGCGAACAAGGTGGACGCAGACGCCGATGTCGCGAGCGGCGCGACGAACCAGGAGGAGACGAAGGGCGACAGCGGCGGGCCGACGAACCCGAGTGACCCGACGAAGCCCACCGACCCGACGAAGCCCACCGAAGGCCACCGACTCGACGAACCCGAGTGACCCCGGAGAAGCCGACCGACCCGACCGCGCCGCGCGCGCTCGAAGTCGCCGCCTACCACGCCGGGTACACCTCGTGAACCGCGTCGCGAGTGAGCGACGGGAGTGACGTGAAGTGACATGACCAGAAAGGAATCGATCGATACGACATGACCGAGGATGACGCGGCGCCGCGTGAGGGCGAGGCCGCGAGACTCCTCCCCGAGAGCGGCACCGCGTTGCGTGAGGGCAACGTGGTGACCGCTCTTGGGCTTTTGTTCAGACGCGGACGAAGAAGGGCGCGATGGGCAGCGGCTCGCCCTCCGCGACGACCGGCACCATGCGGTCGCGGAAGCTCGGGTCCTCCGCGATCTTCGACGCGATCGGCGTCATCACCGCCTCCTCGATGAGCCTGCGGAGCGGGCGCGCGCCGCGCGTGGGATGGTAGCCGCGCTCCGCGAGGCGGGCGCGAGCGGCGGGCGTGGCGTGAAGGCGAATGGCGCGGCGCAGGAAGCCCGCGCGCTTGACCACGGCCGCCAGCTCCAGGTCGACGATGCGCTCCACGTCCTCCTGCGCGAGCGCGCGGAACGCGAGGACGTAGTCGATCCGGTTGTAGAGCTCCGGACGGAAATGGGCGCGCACCTTGCGGAGGTAGTCACCGCCGGTGGCCTCGCCGAAGCCGGCCGGGCGCGTCTCGGTGACGCCGAGGTTCGACGTCATCACGATCATCGTCGTTCGGAAATCGACGAACCTCCCCGCGTCGTCCGTGAGGCGGCCTTCGCCGAGGACGCCGAGGAGCAGATCGAATACCTCGGAGTGGGCCTTCTCGATCTCGTCGAGGAGGACCAGCGAGAGCGGCTGCTCGCGGACCTTCGCCGCCAGGCTGGTCGTCCCCGGGCGCGCGCTCGTCAGACGCGCCGCGGAGCCGGGGAGCATGTATTCGCTCATATCGAGGCGGATCATCCGCTCCTCGCCGCCGAAGGTCGTCCGTGCGAGGGTCTTCGCCAGCTCCGTCTTGCCGACGCCGGTGGGGCCCACGAACAGGAGCACGCCGCTCGGTCGCTCGGGATCGCCGAGGTTCGCCTTGAAGCGCGCGAGGAGGCGCCCGCAGGCGTCGCATGCCGCGTCCTGGCCGATGACGTGCGCCTTCAGGAGCTTGGCGAGATCGCCCGCGCCTGCCGCCACGTCGTCGGAGAGGAGCGTGAGCGGCACCCCCGAATATCTCGAATATGCCTCGGAGGCGTCGCGTGGGTAGAGCTTCTTGGCCTCCCCCTTGCTCTCGAGCGCCATCCAGTCGACGAAGCGAAGGGCCTTCCCGGGAAAGGCAACGCCGCGCTCGAGCGACGTCAGATGGCGGACGAGCCGCTTCATGGCAGAGGGATGAATGTCGATCTGCTTCCGGCGGGCGTAGGCCAGCGAGAGCGTGATCGTCTCGACGGCCGAGGGCTCGTCGACGCGCACGATCGTGAAGTGCTGGATGAAGCCAGGCCGGGCGCGTCTCGCCCGCTCGAGCTCCTCCAGCGTGCACTCGACGATCATCCGCAGGGTGCCGTCGGCGAGGCCCGGCTCGAAGAAGTCCGCGATCGTCGCGCCGTCGTGCTGCGCCTCGAGGATGCCGCTCAGCGAGCCGATGTGGAGATAGTCACCGTCGTCCGTGAGCTCTCGCGCGAGCTTGATGCAGCGCTCCTGCCACATGCCGAGGTACGTCATTCCCGCGATGATCCGGTCCTTCGACGTGCTGTAGATGCGAGGCGGCGCGGCCTCGCCGTCCTTCTTCGCCGCCAGGTGGTGGAACGCCATGCGGCGCACGAGCGTGGTCTTGCCCGCGCCCGACGGGCCGACCAGGAGGAGCGACGGGGGATTCGGACGCAGCGTCTGCGCCCCGATCGCGGAGTCGTAGAGCGTCGAGTCTCCCACGACGAGCGGGAGCTTGCCCTTCGCCGCGCGACCGACGAGCTCGTCGGCGACGCGCGCCAGCTCCGGATGTGGCTCGACCTCGCGACGCGGGGCGGCGATGTCCGGCGCGCGCTTGAGAATGTCCGGCCACCACTCCGTGACGTACTCGTCGCCGACGTCACGGAAGTCGTAGACCCACTTCGGGTTCTCGCCGAGGAGGAGCGTGCTCACGAAATGACGCAGGACCTCCGGCGCGAGGGACAGCTCCTCCACGATGAACCAGCCGCCGAAGCGCGGGATCATCACCCGATATCCGCCGCCTTTCAGCGGGCAGCTCGCGTAGGTCAGCATCAAAGGGATTTCCTTCTTGCCGATCACGGCCCGCTTCTTCACGGACGAGAGCGGATGGATATCCACCCGGACCTTCTGCGTCCGGAAATCCTCCTCCCAGAGATAACGGGCAATCGAGTCGTTGCCCGCGATCTGCATCGCCTCGAGCTTGGCCTCCAGCTCCTCGAAGACGTCCTGGGTCGTAGCGCCGTAGGCGGACGGGGCGGGCCGGTCGAAGAAGCCGTCCCACACGCGGAGCAGCTTCCCCGTACGCCGGCCGTCCTCGTGCACGACCATGTGCACCCGGAGAGAGCCCTTCGCGCTCATGGTTCCTCCACGCGCGAGAGGCGCAATAGCCAGAGCGTCGCGAACGCGTCCTGGATTCGCTCGACCCGCATCGTGTGCGGAATTCCGAGGACGTAGTCCTCCATCTCGAGCAGCGCCGGCGGCTTTCCGGGCCGCGGCGGGTCGAATTTCAAGGAGCGCACGATGGGGAGCACGCCCGTGGCCGCGCGCTCCGCGTTCTCCCTTGCCTTCCAGTGCGCCTTCACGTGCTCGAGCGCGGTGCCCGAGTCGGCCGGCAGCACCCGGACGCGGAGGAGCTGCGGCTCGTTCACGGTGGGCGTCCAGACGTGGGTGCCCGTCTCGAGCTCCAGGTAATCCGCCACGCAGAGGCCGACCATCTTGATCACGACGGCGTCGCTCGCGTCGCGCGCCGCGTCGACGCCGGCGCGTCCTTCCATGCGAAATGCGGACCCGTTCGCCACCCAGGCGGCCTCCGCGACCTCGCCGCGGGATTTCGCGTACGCGGAGAGCATCTCCTTCATGAGGAGGCGCCCGTTTCCGAACGGAACGAGCTCCACGAACGCCGCGTGCTGATTCGGCCGGTCGACCTTCGAGAGCGCGCGCTGGAGCACGTACGTCTCCGCGATGGCGGAGAAGATCTCCCACCAGCTGCCCGTCTGGCCAAAGTCGAAGCGCATCCGACCCGGCGGGGGCTTGGGCGCGCTCTTCCACGGCACGCTCGGATACTCACGCGTCTCGCGCGCGAGGATGGAGTTCTCCATCGCGTGATGCGCGAGATCACGCGATGCCACGACGAGGCGCTCGATCCGATCGCGGAGCTTGTCGATCTCGCTCCGCATCCAGTCGATGTTGTAGAGGAGCTCGCCGCTCTCGCGGCGCCCGCGGTTGTGCTCGCCCAGGTGATGGCGGAGCAGATCGCAGAGCTCGCTCAGGCGGTCGCTTCCCTCGATACGGTCGAGCGTCGCCATCGCCTCCGGGAGCCGCTCGCGGAGCTCCACGAGCGGGCGATTCCAGAGCGACTCCAGCTCGTACCGCCCCGCGACTGGCTTCGCCTCGACGAGCGCCTCGCTCTCGACGGTGAGGCCGTCGCGCGTGTCGGTCATGCGCAGGACCTGCATCGCGGCGCCGGGCGCGGCTGCGATCTGCTCGCCGAGGAGCGTGCCGACGCGGTCCTCGATGTAGCGCTTGAGCGACCGCGCCCCGTCCTCCGCGCGGAGCGAGTCGCGGGCGATGCGCTCGATCGCGCTCTCCGCCACCTGCACGAACGCGTTGCGGTCCACGAGCCCCGGCCGTGCGAAGAGCTTGCCGAGCTCCTTCTTCGTGACCTTGATCGCCACGTCCGGCGTGAGGGGCTCGAACGGGACGACGGCGTCGATGCGGTTGAAGAGCTCGGGCGGGAAGAACTCCCGCACCGCGCGCGCGACGTCGTGCATCAGGCCCTCCGCTGCCTCGTCGAAGCCGACCGGCGGTCGCTGCCGCGCGCCGAGGTTCGAGGTCATCACGACGACGGTCTGCGTGAAGCTGGCGGTGTTTCCGGCCGCGTCCGTGAGGCGGCCGTCGTCGAAGAGTTGGAGGAGCAGGTTCAGGACGGCCGGATGGGCCTTCTCGATCTCGTCGAGCAGGACGACGCAGAACGGCTGCGCGAGCACGGCGCTCGTCAGGAGTCCCTCCGGATCCCAAGCGTCGCCGATGAGGCGCGAGACGCCGTCCGGACCCGAGAGCTCGCTCATGTCCAGACGAACGAGCCGCGCGCCGTCGTCGCCGTAGAGATAATGGGATAGGGCCTTGGCGAGCTCCGTCTTTCCGGTGCCGGTGGGGCCCGTGAACAGATAAACGCCCCAGGGACGCTTCGCGTCGACGAGGCCGGTGCGAATACGTACGACGAGGTCGGCCGCCTCCTTCACTGCCTCGGGCTGGCCGATGACGCGCTCACCGAGGTCCTTCGCGATCTTCTCGGCCGAGAGCGGCGCCTTCGGTGAGAGGAGATGCATGGGAAGGCCCGTGGTCGCGGTGAGGTGCGCGGTGATGGTCGCGTCGTCCACCGCCGACGCGTGCCGGCCGGCCACGCGCGACAGCAGGTCCACCGCCTTGCCCGGGAGCGCGTGGTGCGGAAAGAGACCCTCGCCGAGGTCGAGGATGGTCTCGAAGCAGAGCGGATCGATCGTGATGGTGGAGGTGACCTCGAGCTCGCGGGCGCGCGTCAGCAGCATGCGGAACGTGTCCTGGCGCGTCGCGGCGCCGACGTGGATCTTCACGAAGCTCGCCGCGAACGCGGGATCGTCCTCCTCGAGGCGCTGGAGCTGCTCCGCGGTGCACTCGCCGAGGATGACCATCTCCCCGCGCGCCACCGGACCGCGGAAAAAGTCGGACAGAGCGCGATCGCTGTCGCGCGCGCGGCCGATGCGCCCGAAGAGGTGAAGGTCCGGGATCGTGAGCACGATCGAGCGTCCGCGAAGGTCTTCGAGGAGCTCCACGCACCGCTGCTCCCACTGTCCCAGACGCGACATGCCCGCGATGAGCTGCTTGCCGAGGATGCGCCAGACGTGGGTGACGCGGTCGAGGTTCTGGTGCGACGGGTAGTCCTCCGCCACGAGGAGGTCGCTCACGAGCCGCCGGATGATGGTCGACTTGCCACAGCCGGGCGGCCCGACGAGGAGGACGGACTGCTTCGCCCGCGCGCCAAGCAGGACCTGGAGCTGCTCGCGATACGGCGAGCGCGGCATCCCGAGCGTCTCCGCGTCGACACTCGTCATCGGGGGCGTGAGGTCGGCTCCGAGCCGCGGAAGCACCGACATCGCAGAGCGGTCCTTCTGGGCCGCCTGGAGGGGATCGGTCTCGAGGTCGTCCCAGACTCCCTTCTTGCGATCGGGCAGCTCGCTGAGGAGCGTGCGCTCCTTGACGCTGAAGGAGACGATCTTCAGCGAGTCCTTCGTATTGCTGAAGAGCTTCCCGATGACGTCGTCGCCGAAGGCCGACCACGCGCCGCCGAGGTACGCGGCCGCCGTCGTCGAGAGAGACTCGAACGCGTGATGGGGAAACCAGGTGTCCTGGTGGAAGGGGTGGTAGCAAATCTCGAGCATCCGCCCGTGGCCGATGTGGCGCGGCTCGACGATGAGCGGAAGGAGACCGGCGACCCGCCGCTTCTTGGTGTCCTTGAGATTGAAGTCCACCTGAACGCGCTCGAGGCGCGTGCCGCGCTTCAGATCGAACCGCGCCAGCTCTCCCGGACGGAGGCTCTTCGCGAGCTCCTTCAGCGCGGTTCGGAGGCTCTCCTCGGCCTTCGGGATCCCCTGGCCATACGAGGTGCGTGTGGAGGCGCCGAGGCCGAGCGTGACCAGCTCCACCGCGGTCCCGGTGCGCTTCTGATAGACGGGGACGCTGAACGAGGCGCTCATTCCATCGCCTCCACGGCGTCCTTGGCGTCCTTGAGGCCCGCTCCGGTGAGCTGGCGATAGAGCTTGATCGCGTTGATCTTGTTTCCCTTCTTGAGCTCCGCACGGACCTCGTAGAAGCGGTCCGAGAGCATCGGTGCATATTGCTTTTCGCGAGTGTATTGCGACTGGCGCTCGTAGAAGAGGAGCTGCGCTAGTGCGATATCCTCGAACCTGGGCCAGTAATCCTCGTAGCTGACCTCCGCGCTGGCCTGCATTCCATGCATCATGATGCGGGGTATCTGGAGGTCGACGCGGCGGACGAGGGGTAGCTTCGTCAGACCCTCCGCCACCTGGGCGTTCGGCGGGTCGAGCGCCGGCGGGGTCCACTCCAGGCTCGTGAGGTTGGCGCGCTCGGCGATGATCTCGACGTGGAGCGCAGCGTCGCCGCCGCGGCCGGTGAAGTTGGCAAAGAGATGCGTCCCCGCCTCGAGGCCGAGCCACATGCGGGCGTGGTCGCCTTCGACGCAGATCATGACGTTGCGGAACGTGCGATCCGGCCGCTCGATGCGCTCGACCGCCTTGGCGGGCGGGAGCGGCGGCCCCCAGCGGCGATCGGCGGGCCACGTGGGGTCCGAGCGCTCCTTGTCCGCGTCGAGGTGCACGGAGACGATCCACTTCCTCCGCTCCGCGTCCCGGAGGAGCGGGACGAGCCAGAGCTCCATCGCCCGCTTGTCGTCGAGCTCCTTGACCATCAGCGAGATCGCGTTGCGGTGAGGCTCCTCCGCCACGAGGATTCGCACGAGCGCGGCGCGGAACTTCGCGAGCGGCGCGTCGAGCTCGGCCTTGAATGGCTCGAGCGCGTCGCCGTTCACGAACCCCGCCAGCGCCAGCTCCTCGATCGCGAACACCTCCGCCAGCGCTCCATCGAGGTCGGCGAGCAGCTCGCCGAAGCGCGCATGGTCCGCGGTCATCTGCGCGATCTCGGGCCCGTCGGGCAGGACACCGCGACTCTGCTTCTTCCGCTTCTCCTGCGCCGTCGCGTTGTAGCCGAGCTGGGCCACCAGGTAGGCCGCCTGGTCGCGGAGGCTCTTCACGCGGTCGAGGCGTGACTGGCGGTGCGTGTTGCGGCGGACCTCCGTGATCTGACGGAGGACGAACGAGGCGTTGCGGCTGCGGCGGGCCGGGATGTGGACGACGCCGAAGCGGAGGCCGGACTGCTCCTCGCCGGGCTCTTCGCCGCTCGCGACGGGGGCCTCCGTGGTCGCGACGACGATGCGTTCACCGTCGAGGCCGCCGCGGGCCGACATGAGGCGGGCCACGGGGGTCACGAGCTCGCGCTCGACGTGGCGGCGAAGGGCGCGCGCGCCGTAGACCTCGCTCATGCCCGTCTTCGCGAGGTGGGCCGTTGCGGCGTCGCTCACGTCGAGGTCGATGCTGCGCTGGACGATGCCGCGGCGCCGCGACGTGCGCGCGGTGGCGATGCGGGCCACGGCCTGGATGTCTTGCTCGTCGAGCGAGCGGAACGCGACGACGCGGTCGATGCGGTTCACGAGCTCGGGGCGGAACGTCTCCCGCACCACCTTCGTGTAGTGCGCCTCGTCCGTGGCGCGGCGTTCGGTGGTGCCGAACCCGGTCGCGTTGCGACGGTGCGTGGCGCCGAGGTTCGACGTCATGATGAGGATCGCGTTGTGGAAGAACGCGGTCTTTCCGCGGCCGTCCGTGAGGCGGCCCTCGCCGCAGACCTGCAAGAGGAGGTCGAACGCGGCCGGGTGTGCCTTCTCGATCTCGTCGAGGAGGATGACGCAGAAGGGTTGCTCGCGGACGCGGCGCGTGAGCAGTCCCTCGCCGCCGTCGTTGCCGCGGAAGAGGCGCTCCGTTGCATAGGCGCTCGCGTACTCGCTCATGTCGAAGCGGACGAGGCGGTCCTCGCTGCCGAAGAGCAGCGTCGCCAGCGCCCGCGCGAGCTCCGTCTTGCCGACGCCCGTCGGGCCGACGAAGAGGAGCGTCGCGAGCGGCTTGCCCGCCGGCTGGAGCCCCGCCTTCACGATGCACACGAGCTCCGCGACGCGCCGGACGGCGTCGTCCTGTCCGACGAGGCGCTTCTGGAGCTCCTGCGTGACGTCACCCACGCGGAGCGAGCTCTCGTCCTTGAGGAGGAACGTCGGCACGCCGGTCCGGACGCTGAACGCCTCGTGCACCGGATCGGGGCCGATGCGGGCGCCCCTGGACGCCCCGCCGAGCGCGATCTCGTGCGCGGCGGTGATCTCTCGCGCGAGCCTCACCGCCTTTCCGGGAAATGACTCGTATGGCAAGTAGCGTTCGGCCAGCTCGACCAGCGCGGCGTTCCCCTCCGGCGTCAATACCGCACGATCGGAGTCGCGCTCGATCTGCGCCGCGGCGAGTCGATCCAGGATCGTCGAGGCCTGCTTGGCCGTGAGCGGCTCGATGCGAACGCGTCCGAAGCACGCGAAGAAGCCGCCGTTCTGGTGCTCCAGCCGATCGATCATCTCGTCGCGCACCTCGCCCACGACGCGCACGCGGTTGTCTTCGAGGTAGGGCCGCATCGCGCTCGGCAGGTCGACGTGACCCCCGGGACGGTCCGAGAAGAGGTCGGCGAGGTCATCGAAGTAGATGATCGCGTCGACGAGCGCGGCCGCCTCCATGACGCGGCGGACGCGCTCCTGCCACTGGCCGAGGCCGCTCATGCCAGCGATGAGGCGCGCGCCCGAGGTCGCATAGACGAGGCGCGGGCGATTGACCTCGTGCTCGCGCTCGAGCCAGGCGCGAAGAAGCCCGCTCTTGCCCACGCGCTCCTTGCCGATCAGGAGCACGCTCGCGCGCTCCGGGGTCGCGAGCATCCGGCGCAGATTCTCGATCTCGGCGTCGCGAAGCGGGAAGGGGGCCGGGGCGATCCGACCCAGGGACATCCCCGCGTGAAGGGCGTCGGCGACGGAGTCGAGGACGGCGATCGCGTTGCGCTTGGCCTCGAGCTCGGCGATGCGCTTCTGCCGGTTCGCGCCCCCGAGGATGGAGGCGGCGGCGGAGCGCGTGACTCGGGCCTCGAGCTTGACCACCTCCTCGTGCTGGGGCGGGAAGAGATCGAGATATTCGACGGGCCCGATCTCGCGCGCCGCCACGATGCGCTTCACCTCGGACTGCACCGCCATGTCGAGGTCTTCGTCCGCGCGGACGAAGAAGGTGTGGCCGAGCGGCAGGATGACGACCCACAAGTCGCGTACGCCCTTCGGATTGGGGAGCGCGGGCAGGATCAGGCTCGTGAACACGATCGGCTGCGTGATGTTCCAGCGTCTCGGGAGGTCGTCGCGCGGGACGACCACGCTCGAACGATGCAGCCAGACCTTCTCCGGAAGCGCGAAGCGGGCCACGATCTCGGGGTCCGCGGTCGACAGGAACTCCGACAGGAACATCTGCGCTTCGAGGATGGCGTCTTCCTCTTCGCCGAACGAAGCGTGGTCGGGCGCGCCCGCGAGCGTGACGGTGACGTCTCCGCTCGTCAGCTCACGCAGAAGCCCGACCGTGACGAGCTCGATGGCCATGGGCGCGCGAGCGTATCATCCCGATGGCCGCGCGCTCGGCGCACCGGCCGCGACCGGCCGCCGGGCGGGACGTGTCAGAAGGCGCTTCGACGCCCGTCACGCCGTCGGAGGGACGAGCCCAACCGAGCCCGCGGGGCGCGTCATCCGGCACCCGCGGCCGCTCGAAGAGGCCTATCATCCCCCACGCGATGAGCATCGTCCGCGTCGCCCAGGTGATCGAAGATACCGAGGCCGAAGGGCCCGGCCGGCGCTTCGCGGTGTGGGTGCAAGGATGTCCGCTGCGCTGCGCGGGGTGCTGCAATCCGCAGATGCTCCGCTTCGAAGGCGGCACCGAGATGGCGACCGACGAGCTCGCGGCCCGCGCCATCGCCACGCCGGGCATCGAGGGCGTGAGCCTCCTCGGCGGGGAGCCCTTCGCCCAGGCGGAGGCCCTCGCCGACCTCGCGCGGCAGGTGCGCAGCGCGGGGCTCTCGGTGATGATCTACAGCGGCTTCACGCGGGAGGAGCTCGAAGCGAAGCCCGAGGCCCGTGCCCTCCTCGACGCGTGCGACCTGCTGGTCGATGGCCGCTACGAGCGCGATCTCCCCGAGCCTCGCCGCCGGTGGATCGGGTCGACGAACCAGCGGCTTCACCTCCTCAGCGAGCGATACCGGAGCGACGACCCGCGCTTCACGATGCCCAACACGGTGGAGATCCGTCTCCGCAAGGGTGAGCTCGTCGTGAACGGATGGCCCGCCCTTGCGGCGCAGCTCCAGCAGCGAGGCGCGAAGTGAGCGGGGAGGTCGACCTCCTCACCATCGCGCGCGCCATCGTGAGCGCCGAGCCGGACGTCGCGGTCGACGCCTCGCTGGCGATCGATGCGAAGGTGAAGCTCCTCGGCCCGCGCGCGATGGCGGTCCTCGAAGACACGCTCGCGAAGGGCACCGTTCACATGCTGGCGCGGCTCGGAGGCGGACGTGCGGTCGTGCGGCCGGACGCCGGGAATCCGAAGCCCACGCGAGCCTACGACGTGCGCCCCGTGCCGAAGCTCGCGTTCGGTCGCTACACGTTCGAGCTCCTCCGCTGGCTCACGCGGACCCCCCTCGGGCAGTTCGCGGTGAAGCCGTTCGACACGATGCCGGAGACGATCGGCGACGAGCTCATCGCGTATCTCGCGATGCGTCTCGTCGCGGGCCGGCGGTTCGAGCCGACGATCGCGGCGCAGCCCGGCATCGCCGGATCGCTGGTGTGGCTCGGCTTCGCGCGCTCGCTCGCACGCTACAACGAGGCGGCGCCGCCCAGCTTCGAGGCGCTCCTCTCGACCGCGGACGGACGGCTGGTCGTCGAATGCCTGGCGGACGACCTCGCGCGTCGCTGGGCCGCGACCTCTGCCTGGGGCCCGAAGGATCTGCTCGAGCTCGACCTGGCCGCGCGCGTGGGGGTCCGCGAGCGCGCCACACTCGACGGCCTCATCGACGCGGCCGCGAAGAGCGAGCGATGGGACCTCGCCACCTTCATCGTGGAGGCGGCGCGGCACGTGCTTCCGCCCGGCGTGCGACCCGAGCTCGTCGCCCAGCGCGCCGCGCCCCCGGTGAAGTCGGGCGGTTCGCTTCGTGCTCGCACCGAGGCTCGACAGCGCGCCGGCGCCCTCTTTCAGGTGCTGCCGCGGCTCTCGCGTCGGTACGAGGACTGGGCGCTCATCCGTTTCGTGGACGACGGCTACGACGTGGCGCAGGCGTCACTGTCGAGTTGGAGCCCGTTCGGTCGTGAAGGATTCTCGCGTGGAGCCGCGGTGGTCAGTGAGCTGACGTCGCTCGACGCGTTCACATCGAGCTAGGATGGCAAAGTGAGTCGAGCCTATCGCGTCACGGTCAAGGGTTCCGTTCAGCGCGTCGTCCACGTGGAGGACGGCGTGTGCACCAGCCTCGAGCTGCTTCCCATCCTGCCCAAGGAGCGGATGGGGGAGATCCTCGAGAGCGAGCTCACGCGTCGCGGCTTCGAGCGGAAGGGCGCCGTCCTCCGTCGCGTCGAGGCGGACGGCGTCATCGTGGAGGTCGATCCCAGGACGGCGACGGTCAGCGTGAAGGCCGAGGCCAGCGCCGACATCGACATCAGCCACGAGGCCACCGAGCTCGTGGCGGAGGAGGCGTTGCAGCGAGGCACGGAGGCGGCGCAGAAGCGCATCGAACGTCGCGCGGAGCGTGATGCCCAGGCCGCGGAAGAGAAGGCGCGCGCCGATGTCACGGAGAAGCTCGAGAAGCGTCTCGGCGATCTGCGTCGCGAGCTCGACCAGGCCACCACGAAGGTCACGGCGGAGGCGCTGAAGGAGAAGGCCAAGCGGCTCGGCGAGATCGAGGAGATGCACGAGGACGCCGAGTCCGGAGAGCTCACGATCAAGGTGAAGCTGTGACCGAGAGCGCGCGCAGCGTCCCGGAGAACGAGCTCCCGCTCGAGATCTCAGCGGGCGCGGCGGTCGAGGCGGCCTACGCCGCGGAGCTGACGCGCGCGGAGGAGGCGCTGCTCGCGCGCCTGCCCGTCCTCATCGAGTGCGACAAGGAGCTCGTGGCCTATTTTTACGCCGCGATCCGCAATCGGCTGAAGAAGCACGATCTCCGCTGCGCCTACCTCGACGGCCGCCCCGCGCCCGACGCGCCCCCGGAGGCGATGCCCACCGGCGTCATCGGGACGATGATCAGCCAGCTCCGCGACGCGGTGCGCGGTCCCGTGGGCGAGCGCGTCGTCGTGCTGCCCCATCTCGATCTCCTCACGTCGTCCTCGGGCGGGCTCACGGCGGAGGCCCGCGAGGTCATTCCGCTCCTCTACGAGAATCCACAGGTGCTCTGGCTCGGGTTCCGGGATCCGTCGTTTCCGATCCCGAAGGTCATCAACGACCTCTTCCCGCACCACGAGAGCATCCTCGGCGTCGATCGCGAGCGCCTCCGTCACCTCGTGACGCAGAAGGAGGCGCGAAAGCTCGGCCGCAGCTTCGATCCCTACGAGCTCTACAAGTACGTCTCCGGCGTCAACGCGGTGCGCCTCCGGCGCCTCCTGCCCGCGATCCACGGCCTCGATTATCCGGACGATCCGAAGCCGGCGTTCACCCAGCTCCGGCGCGCCACGATGAATGCCGCCTTCGAGATGCCGGACATCGATCTCGACGACGACGTGGGCGGCTACGCCAAGGTCAAGACGCGCCTCCGGAACGAGATCCTCGATATTCTACGGGCGAAATCGAAGCTCGATAGCCCTGAGGCGATCAAGCGCATCGAGGCGCTCGTGCCGCGCGGCATGATCTTCTGGGGACCGCCCGGCACTGGCAAGACGCTATTTGCCAAAGCCATGGCCACCGCGCTCAAGGCCGCCATCATCGTCGTCAGCGGTCCCGAGCTGAAGAGCAAGTGGGTCGGCGAGAGCGAGGAGAATCTCCGTCAGGTGTTCCTCAAGGCCCGCCAGAGCGCGCCGAGCATCATCGTGTTCGACGAGCTCGACTCCATCGCCTCGGCGCGCGGCACCTATACCGGATCCGGCGTCGAGCACTCGATGGTGAATCAGCTCCTCACGGAGATGGACGGCTTTCGCAAGGAGGAGCTCGTCTTCGTGATCGGCACGACGAACTTCGTGGAGTCGCTCGACCGCGCGCTCCTGCGCCCGGGGCGCTTCGAGTTTCATCTCCATATTCCGTACCCCGACCCGGCCGACCGGCGCGCGATATTGGGGATTCACGACAAGAAGCTCGGACTCCAGATGAGCGAGCGCGCCCTCGAATATGCGGTCAAGCGTAGCGGGGACCTCGTGGAGGGTACCGATAGTCGGTATTCCGGCGACCACCTCCAGGCCCTCTGCCGGCAGATCGCGCGCACGCGCCTCCGCGAGGCGAGGACGGGAGAGACCGAGGTCGCCGACGTGGAGAAGGCGCTGAGCGCGTATCTCGAGCGCCCGGAGCTCACGGCCGAGGAGGAGCGGGTCGTCGCGACGCACGAGTCGGGGCACGCGGTATGCGCGCTCTTCTCGGAGCATTCCGCGCCCATCGACCGGATCTCGATCCGCGGCGACCTCGCGGGCGCCCTCGGCTTCGTGCAGTACGCGGACCCGGCACACCGGTACGTGACGACGCGGAGTCAGCTGCTCGACATGATCACCGTGCTCATGGGCGGTCGCGAGGCGGAGGCCCTCCTCCTCGACGACCTCTCGATCGGCTCGGGGCACGACCTCGAGCGCGCGACGCTCATCGCCCGCGCGCTCGTCGAGGACTTCGGCATGGGCGAGTCGAGTGGTGTGCGGCGCTTCTCGCGCGAGATTCACTCCTCCGACGCGTCGCTGCACGACGTGGAGAAGGCGGTGCACGTCATCCTCGACCAGCAACGCCAGAAGGCGCAGACCATCCTCCGCGAGCAGCAGGCCGTCCTGACGGCGCTTCGTGACATGCTGCTCGAGAAGAAGGTCCTCGATCGCGCCGCGTTCGCGGATCTGGTCCCGATCAAACCGGCAAAGTCCCTACCCAGCGACAAGACCAATGGCTAGCGCGACGATTCGACTCTCCGTGGATCCGGTGACGGGCAAACGCACCGTCACCGTCTCCTATGCGAGCGACGCGGACATGCTTCCGCACGAGCACGAGGACATGCATCGCGACGTGGTGGAGAAGCTGGTCGAAGGCGGCATTGCCAAGCCGGGCGACGACATCGTCGTCGACCGCGAGGGCACGGGCAAAGCCGCGGAGGTGCCGGCCGGCGCCGAGCCCCACGCCGAGACCGAGCGACGTCGCGAGGGCGCGTGAGCGTTCTCCGGTTCGAGAGCGAAGAGGCGCTCCGATTCACGATCACCTCCGGCCTCGTGCCGTCGAAGATCCTCGAGGGCGCCGCCCGGACGTGGCGTGACGAGGGCGCCATCATCATCGAGCCGGACGGCTCGGTCTCGCCCGACGCGATGAAGGCGCTCGCGGCCGCCGGCGTCGGGCGACTGCCCAATGGCACCAAGTCGGCGAAGGCGAGGGATGTCTCGTGCTGGGCGGAGATCGTCCCGCCGGTGCGCGCGAGGTCGGATTTCGACCCCGAGGGCACCGTCCTCTTCCACGTCCCCGAGGAGTCGTCACTCGTCGGTCTCGCGGGCGAGCTCGTGCGTCTCGGCTGCGACCGGCTCGAGTATCGCCCCGTGGAGGGCGGCCATCTGCTGCGCGCGAACGCGCCCCCGTATTACTCGGTGCTGCGCGCGATCGACGGCACCGGGACGAAGGCCTTCGTCGCCACGCCGCCGGGGCAGGACCGCGTGTGGCTCGCCGCGGGCTACGAGCATCCGTTCTCGCGGTTCTTGCGGCCGAGGAAGGACTCCCTCGTCCTCATCGGCGCCGACGAGTGGACCGCCATCCCCGACGGGGAGTTCACCGACATCTATGCGCTCATCGACCTCGAGGTCCCGGGCGCGAAGCGGCGAAGGCTCGCAGCGACGGATGCCCCTCGGGTCCCGGTTCCGCTGCGGCTCGCCCATGCCTCCGCGCTCGACGCTCCCTCGCTCTGGGTGGTGCGCGACGACGCCGCTACCAAGATCGAGCGGCTCGTGGCGGCCCTCCCGGAGGAGACGACGCGCGGCCTTCTCTTCGCGGCGCACGACGGTCCGAAAGGGGTCGTCATCGTCGTCCGGCTCCGGCCGGGGCGCGTGATGACGATGGAGATCGACGGTGAGCCCTACCGCGCGCATCCCGCGATCGCGAACCTGTTCCTACCGGTAGCGGCCACGCTGGAGCCTCCGCTCCGCCGCGATCGACTGCGCGACCTCTTCACGCCCGATCCGGACGAGGTGGTCTGGCTCCGCGCCGGTGCGAAGGGGGCGTTCACGGTGGAGAGCACGAGCGACGCCGCGTTCGTGCCGCTGACCTCGTTCATCGACTACGTGATCGATCGCGACCGCGAGCGTCTCGTGCCATGGGTCCGCTCCGCGACCTTCGATTTCCAGACCTACGTGGGCGAGCCGGAGGCGTCCGAGACTCGCGATCCGGCGCCGAAGCGGGGCCGGAAGGAGAAGGCGCCCGAGCCGGAGCCGAGCGCGCCCGAGATCCTACCGGAGCCGGTGCGTCCGCGCGCGGCGGCGGCGCCCGTCCCCCAGCAGGTGCCCGCGCGCCTCGCGGCGGCGCAGGTGGACACGAATCGCATCGCGGAGGAGCTCGCGGCGGTGGAGCGTGCGTTCCTCGTGCTCGAGTCGGCGGCCGACTCGGCGGAGCGGCTCGGGCTCTGGTCGCGCATGGCGGTGCTCCACACGATGCTGCGGCACGGGCCGGACGCGTCGCTCTCCTGGACACGCGTGATCTGGGAACGCTCCGAGGACGCCTCCGTGAAGAGCGCGTGGGCGGAGGCGGAGAGCCTCATCGTGCACAATGCATCGACCCAGACGCTGCTCGCGCTCGTCGATCCTTCGCGCGATCACGTCCGGGCGGTGACCTCGCGCATCGTGGCGGGCGGCGATCCCGTGCTGCAGGAGCGTGTGCAGGACGTCTCGCTCTGGCTCGAGCAGCACGAGGATCAGCTCGACGTGCGCGGCGCCTGGCTCGCCCGGCTAGCGCTCTCGCGCGCGGTGGGCGGCGACCGCCTCGGCCTCGCCCGCGCGCGCGACCGCCTCCTCTCCCGCATTCACGGCGGCCTCTCGCTCGAGCGCGACGTGCCCGCCTTTCTGCGACGCGCCGGGCGGAGCCGGGACAGCGCGCAGATCGACGTGCTCGCGCAGCGCGTGGACGCGCTCCCCGCGATGCTCGCGAGCTCGAAGCGCAAGCGCTCCGCGACCGAGGCGGACCCGGCGCTCACCACGGCGTACGTGAAGTTCGTGGTCGCCTACGGCCTCGCGCGTCTCGGGCGCATCGAGCGCGCGCACGCGGTGCGGGACGAGGCGATCGCAGCCTTGCCCGCCGCCGATCCGATCCACCGCGTGCTCGTTCGCGCGTTCCAGGCGCGCGTGGCGCAGGCGCTCGAGGCGCTGCCCGCCGAGACGGCGCTGCCCGCGGAGGTCTCGCAGCAGCTCGGCGCGCTCGTGAAGCTCGAGCGCTACAAGGTCGATCGGGTGCGCCAGGCCTCGAAGGTCCTCGAGCCGCAGGAGCGCCTCGACCCGATCGCGGCCTTCCAGCGCGGCGAGGCGGACCCTCGTGGCCCCGAGTTCGCGGCCCTGCGTACGGAAGCGGACCCGGGCGCGATCGACCGCATGGTCCACGAGATCATTCACACGGGCGAGAGCGCGCCACCGGACACGAAGGCGCGCCTCTACGACGGGGCGATGGACTTCTTCCCGAGCCTTCGTCACGAGCGCGCGCACGGCCTCCTCGCGACGGTGGTGCGGACGTCCAGCGACATTCCGCCCGTACGCCGCGTCCAGGTGCTGGAGGAGGCGCTCATGCTCGCCGGTCACTTCGGCGAGGAGGCGCTCGCCCGCGAGATCCTCACCGTGCTCGAGCCGTCGCTCGCGCAGGTCGGCGGGGAAGGGGCGGCCGCGATCGCGCCGGTGGCGGCGGGGATGCTCCGCACGCTGCGCCGCTTCGGCCTCCGCGACGCGGCCGAGCGCATGCTCGGCTTGTTGCAGGTGGCGGCGGCGGGGAAGGGGACGCCGTCGCTCATCGCGCGTCTTCACACCGCGGCCGCGCTCTCGTTCCTGGGGCAGACCGACAAGGCGCGTCCCGTCTTCGAAGAGGCGCTCGGCGTCCTTCGCACCGAGCTCCCGATGGGCGAGCGCCTCCAGCTCGGTCGCGCCCTCTCCCGCGCGCTGGCGACAGCGCCCATCGAATACGCGCTCGCGGGCATGGCGGAGCTCGAGAAGGGCGTCGTCTTCGTCACCGACAGCTTCAATACGAACACGCACGTGTGCCTCTCGGTGCTCGACTTCATGGAAGCGCTCGTACTTGGATATGCGAACGAGGATCTCTCGATCGATCCCGCGATTCGCCGCCACCTGGACGACGACGAGTATCTGGTTCGCCGCCGAATTCACAAGGACCTGAAATGACCGATCCGCTCGACGCGATTAACGAGATGCCCCTGGCGGTGCTGGACAAGGAGATCCCGGCGGTGCGGGAGCGTATTCATCGCTTTCGCATGGCGCTGGGGCGCTGGTTCGTCGGCAAGCAGGCGCTCATCGACCTCATGACCGTCTCCGCCATCGCGCAGGAGCCGCTCCTGCTCGTCGGCCCTCCGGGTACTGCGAAGAGCGACCTCGTCATCAAGTTCAAGGACGCGCTCGGGCTGGGCGAGTCCGACTATTTCGAATACATGCTCACCCGCTTCACGGAGCCGAGCGAGGTGCTCGGGCCCATCGACATCAATCTCCTCCGCGAAGGGCGCTATGTGCGTCGCGAGCGCGGGAAATTGCCGACCGCGCGGCTCATCTTCCTCGACGAGATCTTCAAGTCGAACTCGGCCATCTTGAACTCGCTATTGACGATCATCAACGAGAAGAAGTTCTACCAGGACGGCCTCCCGCAGCCCGTGCGCCTCAAGATCCTCTTCGCGGCGACGAACGAGATCCCCGAGCACGCCGAGCTCGGCGCGCTCAAGGACCGCTTCTGCCTGAAGGCGGCGTGCCGGTCGGTGCAGGAGGATCACTTCACGGAGCTCGTGGACATGGGCCTGAAGATGCAGGTCTATCGCGATACGAACCAGAAGCCGTGGGTGGAGGGGCACACGAGCCTGGAGGACTTCCTCAAGGCTCACCGGTGGCTCGCGCTCATGATGGCGCGCGAGGACGAGCGCCAGACGTTCTTCTCGGACGATCTCCTGCGTGAGCTGCGGCGCGTCCTCAAGACGCTGACGCGCGAAGACAACGTCTTCGTGAGCGATCGAAAGGTCATCAAGCTGTATCGCTTGCTGCGTACGCGCGCCTGGCTCCTCCATGGCGGCACCGTCGAGCGCGAGGACCTCTCGCTCCTCGCATTCCTCGGCGAGACGAAAGACGAAGTCGACCTCCTCGAGACCAAGGTCCCGCAGCTCCTCGGTCTGTAATTCCAGGGGATGAGCGTCGATACCGAAATAGCGGCGGGACTCTGTCTCTCGCGCCTGCTCACGCCGGAGGAAGCGGCGCGCCGCACCGGTCCGTGGATCGTGGCCACGATGACCGAGCGGCTGGAGCTACCTCCCGCGGGCGTCATCGCGGACGTGGGCGCGCTCCTCTTCGGCGCCACGCTCGAGAAGCTCCGCCCCGCGAGCGACGATCCGCAGCTCGCGGGCGCGGTGCGGCGCTACGAGGACGCGCTCCTCGGGCGGCTCGCGAACGATCGCCGCATCCTCGCGGCGGGCTTCGCGGCGCTGCGTCTGCCGGAGGCGATGCACCCCCAGGCGGTGGGTATCCTCGTCGCCGGCATCCTCGCGCGCATCGGCCTCGAAGGCGGCGTGCAGGCGAGCCCGGCGATCGTGCGGCGACTCACTGGACGCCGCCCCGACGAGGCGCTCGCCGCTGGCTATGCTGCCCTGCGCGAGGACGAGGACCTGCGAAGGGCGCTGGCGGAGCGATATTCGGACCTCGCGCGCGCCGCCCAGCGCGCGCGCGACCTCGTGGGCGACGCAGACATCTTCGCGCTCGAGAACCTCGCCGTGCTGGGCGCGCTCGGCCAGCGCCTCGCCGTGTCGGACGTGCTCCACGCGCAGGAGTCGCTCCTCCGTGGCATTCCGAAGCGCGTCCAGCGGCGCCGCAAGAAGGAGGGCGACGTCGCCGCCAAGCTCGACGACGAGAGCGCCTATCCCGCCGGCGGCTTCTCGAGCATGTCGACCTCGGGGACGATCGAGAACCTCGTCACGAGCGAGCTCATCTACATGGACCCGCCCGGGTCGAAGACGGCGGGCGCCATCGACCTCTTCGACATGCGCTGGGTCGAAGGCGAGCTCCTCTATTACACGCGTGACGAGGCCATCCTCGTCCGCCGCCGCCGCCTCGTGATCATGGCCCTCGACCCCGACCTCGCGCGCGCGCGCGTGAAGGACGCGCACCTGCCGTGGCAGCGCATCGTCCTCGTCCTCGCGACGGTGATGGTCCTGACGAAGAAGCTCGTCGAGCTCCTCGGCGAAGAGGCCCTCGAGCTCCGCGTGGTCTTCCTCGGCGACGAGCTCGCGGAGGAGCAGGCGCTGGCGGAGCTCCTCCTCGGCGAGTGGCGCGACAAGGGCATGTGCGAGGTCACGACCTCCTCGTGGCCAGCCCTCGTGACCGACGCGACGGAGAACACCCGCCGCGCGCTGGTCGAGATCGTCCACCTCGGCGCCACCACGCCGGACGACGTCGACCCCCGCCTGGTCCTCGTCGACTTCCCGCTCCCGACGGGCACCGTGGAAGACTGGACCCGCCGCATCACGGAGACCCTGGCCTCGCTGCTCTAGCACTACTTAGCCATAAATATGGCTAAGTAGCGCTAGTCATTTCTTGCACGCGAGCATTCTTCGCCGTGCGGGGCTTGGGGTGGAGTGTCGCGCGGCGGAGCGATCATCCCCGCGAGCATGTAGCGCTCCTCGTTCGCGAGGTCGTTGAAGCGGCGGGGCTGGGCCACGTCGACGACGACGCACTCGCCCGCGAGGGCGAGGCGACGGGCCGCCGTCACCGTGGGAGCGTAGTGCACGTTTCGCTGGCAGGCGCCGCAGAAGCGCTGATTTGGATCGACCGTCGCCTGGAGCTCCGTCCACTGCTTCGGGCACTGGAGCTCGAAACGGACGCCGCAGTTCTCGATCTCCGGGCGCGCGATCGTGCGACGCCAGTGGGCCGGGAAGCTGCCCGAGAGGGCGTGGAGGACGTCCTTCGCGTCGAGAAACGCCGGGGAGTCGTGCTTCATGGTCGCCAGGTCGAGCTGCGCACGGATGAAGTGCGCCGCGCTCGCTCTCCCGTTCTCCTCGAGCCAGTCTGCGTAGACGGCGCGCATCGCGTCATCGGCGGGGTTCTCTTCGAGGTGTCGCAGGAACTCTTGCTCGCGCTCCGGCGGCGGGTCGCCCAGCGTCATCGTGAGGCGATAACGCCCGACCGCGATCGTGGCGCCGTCCTCGAAATCGTTCATCCCGCCCGAAGGGCTCATGAGGGTGAACTTGTCACGCGAGTGGGTCGTGTCGAGGAGGTGAAGGGTGCCGAAGCGGTCGGGAACGGACGCGTCGGGCAGGACCAGGTCGTTCTCCGCCAGGCTGCCGATCGCGATCTTCGCGCGCTTGAAGTGAAAGCTCGTGACCTTGGGCCCGACGCTGACGTCGACGTGGAAGGAGGGGACGGAGCGCAGGGCGTGATGGGAGGGCGTCATGTGTCCAGCCAGACCTTTGGACGACCGAGGTCATCCCGATCTGACACGACATGGCCACGGTCGACGAACTTCGCCAGCCCCTCGAAGCTCCACTCGGACCGGAAGTGACTCCACCGCACGTCGAGGACCGCGAGATTCGTGAACGATTCCTTCGCGTCCATGAGCGCCGCGGCGCCGAGATCCGTGAGGGTGCCGAGCGAGAGATCGAGCACGCGGAGCTGCGCCGCGAGCGGGGCGTGTGCGAGCGCGTGGCACACGCGATCGACGAACGGGCAGTTGCGGATGCCGAGATGGCCCAGGGCAGGGAAGCGCGCCGCCTCGAGGATGGGCACGAGCTCGTTCAGGGTGCAGGTGCAGCGCCGATCGCCGAACCAGAGCTCGAGGCGCTCGAGCGCAGGCCACGTGCGCGCGCCGAGCGCGAGCAGCGCCTCTCGCTGGAGCGCGGAGGTCTCGATGGTGAGCTCGCGGAGGCGCGGGAGCTCCAGGCCGCCGAGGTCCATCATCCCGCCGCGCAGCGCGACGATCTCGAGCCTCGGAAATCGGGACCAGAGGCCGCTCAGGTCACCGATCGGACCGAAGGCCGGACGCGGATGCCCCGCGCTCATCGCCGAGTCGCCGAGGAAGAGGATGCGGAGCGGCCTCACGCCCTCGAGCTGGTGCAGGACCTCGAGCACCGAGGGCCATCCGTCCGCCGGCGGAGTCGCGATCGTCAGCGCGTGGAGGAAGCGCGCCGAGGGATGCGTGAGCAGCGCGCGCAGGCCGGCGATGAGCTCGGGCAGGTGATGGCCGCTCGGCGCCACGTTCGCCGTCCAGAGGAAGCCGAACTCCCACGAGAGACGAAAGAGGGGGCCGCGATCGGCGGTGGGGACGAGCCAGCGATGGAGGCCCTCGAGGAGGCCGTCGCCGTGCGTGCGAAAGAGCTCGCGCTGCGCCTCCATCAGCTCGGGGTTGCCGGGATCGCGCGCGAGCTTCGCCTGCACCGCCACGAGCTCGCCTCGGGGATCGCCCTCCGCCTGGAGCCAGTCGCCGTAGACGAGCCAGCCCGACGGGTCGAGCGGATCCTCGAGGATGACCGCTTCGAGCTCCTCGTTCGCTGTCGCTAGTGCACGGTCAGCCATCGCGCAGGAGAAAGAGTACGCGGCTGCTCCTCGCTCGTCGTGCGAGTCTCGGCCTCCGGCACCAACATCGTCCCGGGCAAACTGAACCGGACAGGGATCGAGATCGTCTCTGACTGGGTCAGCTTGGTCGTGAGATGGACCACTCCCTGGCGCAGGGCGCCATTTTGTACGGGTCCCGCGAGCTCGACGCCCGGCGGGAGGGGGAGCTGGGTATGGACCGACACTTCGTGACCCGACGTCGCGGTGTACGACACGTGCACCACGCCTGTCGCGCCAGCCTTGGCGTCCGGCGGCCACTCGACCGCGACCTGGATTGGCGTGATCGTGGTCTCCGGCGCCGACAGGAACCGGCGGAGGACCGGGCGCTCGAGCCGGACGACCACGGGTCCTCCCGTCACGAAGACGTCCGCCGTCGTCGTGCCGGGCGCGAGGTCGAGCGCGCTCCGGCCGCGCGCGGCGACGTCGACCGTCTGCTTCGGCCGTCCCGGCTCCACGACCGTGATCCTCGCCTCTTTGGGCGTGAACTGGGACTCGAGGGCCACGAAGGCGCGCACGACGTCGCGCGTCGCCTCCGCGCTCCCGTAGCCTCCGCGCGCGTCACGCAGGGTGAGGATGGTCTGTCCGAGCTTCCGGCCCATCGACTCGTCCTTCGACCAGGCCGACGCGGTGCGAGAGAGCGCGGCGAGCACGATCGCCTTCTCCGCGCGTGTGCCGTCGAACGTGGGCTCGCGGCCGCCGTCCGCGAACGTCGCCTTCGCCAGCTCGCGCGCCTGGTTATCCGCGAGCGCGGTCCGGTGCGGGCGATCCGCGAGCGCGATCGTGGCGCGCGCGAGGTCGAGCGGCGTCTTCGAGGTCAGACCGCCCGCGAGGGTCGTGTAGCAAGCGGGCGGGCCGTCGGGAGGCGGCGGAGGCTCGGTCTCCAGCAGGAGGTATGCCGGCAGGGCATCGATGTCCGCCTTGCTCGGGCAGGCGCCCGTGCCGAGCTGCACCTTGTGCCCGCCCTTCTTCGCGTCTTCCGGCGAGGGGTACTGGGCCGAGTGCGCGAACGCCATGCGGGCCCGCGGGGTGTCCTTCTCGACCGCGCCGAGATACATCCGCGCGATCGCGGCGGCGCTTCTCGTGCGCGTCACGAGCGCGTTGTCGTTGCGGGCCTCGGCGAGCTTCTCGATGCGCGCGGAGACCTCGATCGCGCTCGCCAGGGTCTCCGGTGAGGAGCCCGGATCCGGCTCGAACGAGGCCATCGCGTCGACGAGCGCGCCCTCGAGGCCCGACTCGATCACGAGCCGCGGCCGATCGCGGAGGGCCCAGCCCGCAGGCAGCGGTACGCGCAGGCGCCCGCTCTTCGCCACCTCGATGCTGTTCGTGATCACGAGCGGCTCGCCCGCGGGCTCGATGCGGATCTCCTCGACGGAGCGATCGCCGTCCACGCCGGCACCGTGCAGCGTCACCGTGGCCCGGCCGAGGCCCTCCGTGCTCGCGTCGTATCTCGCATAGACCGACCGCACCGCGTTCGCGGGCACCTGCACCCCGATCGTCTTCGGCTGACCGTTCGCGAGCGCGAGGCCGCCTTCTGCGCCGAGGTCGAGGGAGACGCTCTTCGGCTGCGCGGTGCGGTTTCGCACCACGATGCGCGCGGAGAGCGCGTCGCCCTGGGTGAGCTTCCGCCCGAGGTCCATGTGCGCGGAGACCGGCAGGAACGCGGGCGCGTCGACGGCCGCGAGCGCGGACTGGCCCACGTCGGACCGTGCGAGAAGGCCGATCTGCCAGGTCGTCTCGTAGTCACCGAGGTGGACGCGCACGCGCGCCTTGCCGTTCGCGTCGGTGCGCACCGCGTCCGTCCACTGCATGGTGTTGGTCGCGATCGACGCGCCCATGCGCACCGAAGGCGCGCGCGTCGTGTGGCTGCCGCCGAGGCGGCCGTGCCCGCTGCCGAAGCCCTGGCCGTTGCCGGTCCCGCCGCCGCTGCCGAGCACCTGGCCGGTCAGGCGATCGAACATCTCTTGCCACTTCGACACCGTCGCGTCGCCGACGCGCATGTCGAGACGGGAGTCGACGATCTCGTCCTCGCCCATCGCCTCCGCGTAGGGGGAGCCGCTCCGCACCACGCGCTCGAAGGGATCGCGTACGTCGTCGCCCGTGCCGATGCGGCCGTCGGGGCCTGGCGCGTGCAGCTCCCAGCCCGGCGACACGGTGAGGAAGGGGAGCCCCGCGCCGCCGCTGCGGACGAACTCGAACGTGCCGCCCCAGGGATCGAGGAGCCCGTGCTGCTCCACCTTGTTGTCGCGCACGAGGCGGCGGAGGAGCGCGTTCGGATCGCGTAGCGCCGGCTCGTTCGGGCCGAGCTTCTCCTCGAAGACGAAGCTCCGGATCATGGAGAGGACGTTGAACAGCTTGAGCCGCGTGACGCGTCGCGCGACGACGTCGAAGCTCACCTGCGGGTCGACCGCGATGAGGTCGTTCAAGCGGAACGGATCGCCGCCCGGGGTGGTCGGCTCTTGCTGCATCGCTGCCGTCACCAGCGTCATGAGCTCCGGGTTGAAGACCCAGCGTCCGTTCTCCTTGCGCCGGACGTCACGCAGGCTCTCGGGCGTCTGGGCCTGGAAGACCGCGCCTTCGAGCGAGTGGAGCACCTCGCTGAAGGTCTCCTTCAGGTTCTTCTTCGCGTCGGCCGCGGGATCGAGCTCCGGGGTCAACGGATGCGGCTGATCCGTCGAGAGCGACGCGCGCCGCAGCGTCTCCGCGCTGGGATCGCCTTCGAGGAACGCGTCGCAGCGCTCCTCGCCCGCGTGGGCTTGCGCGCAGAGCGAGAGCCGCGTGTCGAGCCGGTGGAGACCGGAGATGCTGCCGCCGCCCTCCTTGTCGATGACGACGGCGCTCACGCTGCCGACGAGCGGATGGCCGTGGCCGTCGTCGAGGACGACGTCGACGTCGACGTCGCTCCCCGGCGTCAGCTTCCCGCCGACGAGCGTGGCGTGGAGCTTCGGGAGCACCTTGGGCACGACGAGGATCTGCGTCTGCGACGTCTCCGCCACCGCGCCGAGTCGCGCCGCGGCGAAGGAGACATCGTGCACACCGGGGGTGGCGTTCGTCAGATCGATCGTCGCTTCGTCGCTGGTCGTCCACTGCGCCGTGCCGGTCCCGTCGGACGCGGTGAAGGCGACGCTGCCCGGACCGTGGAAGGCACGCTTGCCGCCCTCGACCTTGACCGTGGGCTTGTCGCCGACACGTGCAACATACACGGAAGGTCGCAGCAGCGCGGCGCGCTCGCGGATGACGCGGACGCACGACTCGAACGGCTCCGGATGGCGCGAGAGGGCCGGGATCGGCGTGACCTGACGGATCGTCACGGCCGCCGCGACGCCGCCCGCGCACGGGCCGACACCGCGCGCGGCGCCGATGTCCTCCGGGACCGTCCACGTGAGCTCGCCGTCGCCGTCCTTGTCGGTCGTGACGAGCGCCTTCAGGCCGTCGGCCTCGACGAGGAAGGCGCCCGCGACGCCCTTCTCTCCATCCGTGACGTGCAGGTAGGCGCGCTGCTTCGCGCCCGGGACGACCTCGCCGCTCTCCATGTCGAGCTGCGCCTCCGCGACCGGCAGGCCGACGGAGAGGGTCTCTTTCTTCTCGACCGTCTGCGACTCGAGCTCGGTCTTCACGACGAGCATCAGCGACGATCCGGCCGCCGTGACGACGCGCGGCGCCTGCGCGGTGACGTCGATGTGGCCGAGGCCGTCGGTCGTCGCCGGCCTGGACTTCTCCTTCCAGTCGTTCTCGTCGGTGGGCGGCGTGGTGCCCTTCGGGCCGGACCAGTAGCGAACGGCATGGTTCGCGATCGGCTCGCCGGTCGCGTCGAGAACGTCGATCGTCGCGTGCCCGACCTCGCCCGGCTTCAGCTGTCGCTCCTTCCACACCACGAGGAGCTTCGGCGTCGCGGGGCGTTCCTCGCGCAGCGCGACCCCCACCGTCTCCTCGACGAAGCCGTTGTTCGCGAGGGGGAGGCGCGCGCGGAGCGCGAGCGGCGGAGTGCCGGTCGCCTTCGCCGGGATCCAGAGCGCGGTGCGCGCGAGGCCGCTGTTGTCGGTGACGACGCGCTCCGTCTGGCGCGAGAGATCGCCCTCGCGGATCGACACCTCGACGGACGCGTTCTTCACCGGATCGCCCGTGCGCGTATCGGTGACGGTGACCCACGCGGGGATCCGACTCCCCGGCACGACGTACGGATCGGCCACGCGAAGGGACACGCTCTGCCGGGCGGTCCGCTTCACGTGGATCTTTCGCGTGCGTACGTGCTCGCCGTGACGGAGCGAGACGAGGAGCGTGACCTGTCGCGCGTCGCCGTCGGGCATGGGCACGGAGATCGTCGCGTGCCCTCGCGCGTCGGTCGTGCCCGTGATGTCGCCGGGCGCGGTCGCGATGCCGGCGCCGAGCGACTCGGGGTCCCACGTCGCGATGATGGTCGCCTTCTCGAGCGGCTTCGGATCCGTGACCGTGATGAAGCCGTAGGCGAGGAGATCGAGCACGGCATTGTCGCCGGCACGCACCGTCTTCGGGGCGTGCACGAACAGGTCGAGGCCGCGATCGGCGGGGTCTCCCGGCTTGGCTGCGGCATCGGCGGCGAGCGCGAGGACGAACGATAGGACCGGCGCGACGGACGTGGTTCGGAAGAGGCCCATGGGCGGCATGGATAGCCGAGGTGCGGCGGAAGTTCCCGCGCGGAAACCAACGTGGTAAGGTCCCGCCCCCATGGCCGCCTCTACCCAAGCCAAATCGGCAACGTTGACGGTGGGCTGTGCCGGCTTTCCGGTCCCGGCGACGCGGTATTTCAAGGAGTTCAACTTCGTCGAGATCCAGGAGACGCACCACGCGCTCCCCGGGATGGGCACGATTCGTCGCTGGCGCCGCGAGGCGCCCGAAGGCTTCGCGTTCGCGATGCTGGCGCCTCGCGAGATCGGGCAGGAAGGTTTTCGCGAGGGCAAGGTCGTCGAGACCGCGCTCGTGACGCTCCTCGAGGTCGGCAAGGAGCTCGACTCCTCGCTCGCGATCTTCTCCTCTCCGCCCGAGCTCGTGCAGAACCGCGCGAACAAGTCGGCGGTGAAGGAGTTCCTCCAGAGCGTCCGGCAGAAGTTCGATCGCGTCGTCTGGGAGGCGCCTCCGACGTGGGACGCCGACGACGCGGCCTCGCTCGCGATCGACGTGAAGGTCGTCCCGTCGTGGGATCCGCTCGCGCACGGCGCGCTCGACCACTCGGTCGCTTACTACCGGCTCCCCGGACCTGCGGGTCACAAGAGCCGCTACGAGGATCCCGCCATCGAGAAGCTCGCCCTCATCGCGAAGGACGCGAAGAACAAGGACGCGACGTACGTGTTCACCAACGTCGACATGTTCGCCGACGCGAAGCGCTTCAAGAAGGCGCTCAAGATCTGAGCGGCCGCCCCGAGCGGCGAAACGCCAGACGGCGGCGATCCCGAGGGATCGTCGCCGTTCGTGCGTTCGTCTCGAGTCAGTGAATCAGGGCGCGCCGGCGTCCGGGCCCGCGAAGTTGCTCGACGGGCAGGCCGACGCGCACTTGCTGACGCGGCAGGAGAGGTACGTGTCGTACGCGGCCGGCACTCCGGTCGCAGCGCCCGACTTCGCGAAGCCCTTGCAGGTCTTCACTTCCTCTGCGGTGGGATCGGTGGGATCGGTGGGCTTGCAGAGGTTGTCCGTGCAGGTAAAGCCGGTGTCGCATGCTCCCGCATTGCACGGCTGGTAGCACTCGTCGTCGTCCGAGCCGTCGCAGCACGCGAGGCTCGTGGCGTACCCGAGGCAGCCTTGCGCACCGCCCTGGACGTCGGCGACGTTCCAGCAGGCCGACGTCTCGGCGCAGCAGTTCTGCTCGAGGCACGTGTTGCAGTCCTGGCTGTCGATCGCGTTCGGGTACGTCAGCGTGGTGCACGACGTGGCGCCCGAGGTGCTGCCCGAGCTGCTCGCGCCTGCCTCGGCGTTGCCAGACGAGGTGGAGCCGGACGTCGAGCCGGAGGCCCCCGAGGAGCTACCGCCGTCGGTGTCGTCCACCGTTCCGCTACCCACGGTACAGGCGATGGCAACGGCTCCGAGCGCCCCAGCGGCGACGAGAGTAAAAAGGATTTTGGCGCTCGAGTTCATCATGGTCCTCCAGGGAGACGCCCATTCGGGCGCTCCGATTCAAAGCTCACAGCTCTTTTGGCAATTACTAGCGGTACAGGTCGCGAGCTGGGTAGCTGCGACCTTACCCGTGGGATGTTGTGCCGCGCAATCGGCGAGGCACGAAGCGGTGCTGCAAGCCGACGAGCAGGCGAGGAACATGCTGCATTCGGTCCCGCTCGCGCACGCGTTGACGCTCCCGCTGCAGCTCGCTGCGGCGCAGGCGACACATGCGTCAGGGCCGGGGGCCTCGGCGTCCGTCGCCTCCGCGTCTGGCGCGCCACCGTCGAGATCGCCCGCATCCAGACTGGACGCATCGGCCGAGGCGTCGCCAGCGTCGAACGCGCCGCCGTCATCGGGCGTGCTGCACGCGGGAAGCGTGGAAGGTGCACGGTTCTGTGAGGCGCATTCGGTCGCACACGCCGTCAGTCTCGCGTCGTTGCACGAGGTGTATGTATGATACAAGCGTTCCAGGCTCCCGCCGCCGTCCGCGTTCGCGCTGCATGCGCAGGCGGACCTGGAGGCCGCAGCCGCGTCCGCCCCCGCGTCCGGGTCGCCGCCGCACGTGAGCACGCTCGCGCAGGCTTCGTTGGTCAGGCAGAGGGCCTGGGGCGCCCTGCACTGGAGCGCGAGGCAGACACTGCAAGGCTCGACCGCGGCGTCGCCAGCCTCGAAGAGCCCCGCGTCGTCGGGGAGGGCGTCGTTCGTGAGGACGGTGCAGCCTGACTCGAGCGCGATCGTCCCGCCGACCGCAGCCGTGGCCACGAGCGCACCAAGAAGGACGGCAGAGGTCTTCGAGCGACGCATGAAGGAAGGGAGTCCCGTTGGACGGGGGCCGTCCGCTGAGCTTCAACCGAGGTTAGTCCCCTCGACGAACAGGGGACAAGCTCCGGACGCAAGCTTCGGACCAGGCGTAACTCTTGGGGAAATTGGCGGCCGAGCTCCCGGGAATGGCTGATCTCCGGGTCGTGCGGGTGTCGTCAGGCGGCGACAGGGGCCGGCGTACCCTTGCGGCGGCGGAAGCACGCGACGACGAGGCCGAGCCCGACGAGGTACCAGGGGCCGTCACCGATGGCCTCGTAGACGGTCCCGCCGCGGAGCCAGCGGATCTTGGCGAGATGGGCCTCCGCCCGGAAGGGCGTGGAGGTCGTGGATTTGTACCAGCCCTCCTGGAGCGCGTCCTTCTCCGGGTAGTGCCAGCCTTCGCCCTCGACGAGACCACCATTCGGATCGATGACGGCGGAGACGCCGCTGTTCGTGCTGCGAACGAGGAAGCGACGGTGCTCGATGGCGCGGAACTTCGCGAGCGCGAGGTGCTCCCAGGGCTCGGTCGAGTCGCCGAACCACGCGTCGTTGGTCATGTTCACGATGAGCTCCGGGTCGGCGTGCGAGACGGCGCGGTTCGTGAAGCTGGGGAGCACGTCCTCGTAGCAGATGAGGACCGACACCTTGTGCACGACGCCCTTCAGCTCGATGTCGACCGGCTCGAGCGAGGTGCCCGGCGAGAAGCGGCCCGAGTGCGGCGACCACTTGTGGAGGATCGGGAACGTCTCGCTGAGAGGCAGGTACTCGCCGAACATCAGCAGGAACTGCTTGTCGTAGCGACCGTGCTCGGCGATCTCACCCTTCGCGTTCGTCGCGAGCGCGGTGTTGAACCACTTCTCGTTCTCGGGGTGCTCGCGATCGGGGCGGTAGAGCACGGCGCCGAAGATGGCGGGCATGCCGAGGCTCGCCGTGAACTTGCCGGCGAAGTAGCCCGGCTTCATGCCCACGTCCTCGCGCGTGGGGAACGTCGCGGACGTCTCGCTCCACACGACGAAGTCGATGCCCTTCTTCTTGAGCTCCGACGTGAGGTCCTTGTGGCGGCGGAGGCCCTCACCCGGGTTCTCGCGCTTCGCCATGAGGCCCATGTTGCCCTGGACGTAGCCGACTGTCGCCTCCTCGGCCTTGTCGACGCGAGCGTTCGTCATCGAGATGCGGATCGCGCCGTAGAGGACCATGACGAGGAGCGCGATGACGCCCGCGCCGATGACGCGCTGGTCCGGGACGGCACGGAGCTTCTCCTCGTTCGACACACCGCGGGTGATGCTGATGACGCCCGCGAGCTTCGCGCGCAGGACCTCGGCGATGGCGACGTTGATGATCACGAGGCCGGTGGTGACCAGGATCGGGCCGCCGATGTCCGCGAGCTGCAGGAGGGTCGCGATCTTGTGGACGCAGCCGCCGTAGTACCAGGGGAAGAGGAGCGGGAAGACGAGCTCGCTCGTGGCAAACGCGGCCACGAAGACGATGGGCGCGGGCCATCCACGCTGCGTGGCGCGGCCGAAGAGCCAGCCCGTCAGCGCGATGCGCCCGCCCTGGTACACGCAGATGAAGGACGTGAAGAACAGGCACATCGGCATGCCGAAGCCGCTGAAGGTCTTCAGCATGTTCGCCAGCCAGTAGAAGCCGCCCATGCACATGGCGAAGCCCGACGCGAGGCCGATCCACGCGGCGCGCTTCGGCGTCTGGCCGATGAGCGAGAGATAGAGCGGCACGAGCGCGACGAAGGCGAGCGGCCAGATGTCGAGCCCCGCGAACGCGGTGAACGAGAGGCAGCCAGCGAGGAACGCGCCCGCGGGGGCGAGCCAGCCGCGCACGAGGACGTCGGGGCCTTCGACCGCCTTCGCCTTCTTGCCCTTCTTCACCTGCACGGGCGCGACGGGCTTCGCGGCCGCAGGCTTCGGCGTCGCGACCTTCTCCTCGACCTTCTTCGTCTCGACCTTGGCCGTCTCGACCTTCGGAGGCTCCGGTGCCGTCTCGATCGTCGCGGGCTCTGGCGCCGTCTTGCCGCCTTTGGTGGGAGGCGCCGGGAACGAGGGGAAGGAGGCGGCGTCGCCGCTCTCGCTGGTTTCGGGTGCGCCCCCTTCTTTGTCCGACGTCGTCATCTCGACGCCGTCAGGCTACTCGGTGCGCTGGATGACGTGAAAGCCGAAAGGCGACTCGACGACGTCGGAGATCTCACCGACATCGAGCTTGAATGCGGCCGCCTCGAACTCGGGGACCATCTGGCCGTGACCGAAGCGGCCGAGGGAGCCGCCGCGTTGACCGGCGTTCGGCTCGTCGGAGTACTCGACCGCGAGGCGTGCGAAGTCTTCCTTCGCGCGGGCGCGCCGCAGCACCTCCTTGGCGACGTTGAAGGCCTGTTCCTTCGAGCGCACGACGGAGTCCTTCGCGTGATCGGCGCCCATCCACTGGATGAGGACGTGGCGCGCGCTGATCTTCGCCGGGGCGACCTTCATCGACGACGACGCAGGCGGATCGCTCGCGTGCCCCGCGCCGGTCATGCCGAGGTTGCCGAACTTGGACGGGGCCTGGCCGGAGCCGACGGAGCCCTTCGGCTCCCCCAGGTTGCTCGGCGGCCGTGCGCCGGTCGGATCCGTCGTGCGGGGCTCGGAGGCCTTGGCGACGGCGCCCGCGGTCGATGTGTTGTCGACGCTGACGGCTCCCCCTCCGGGAGGAGAACCGCAGGCGACGATGAGCAGAAGTCCGGTTACTGCGAAGCGACTCACGGTTAAACTTCTGTCACTACTTCTTGATCTCGAGAAGCTCCACGTCGAACACGAGCGTGGAATTCGGCGGGATCTTCTCACCCGCGCCACGCGCGCCGTAGCCCATCGACGACGGGATGGTGAGCTTGCGCTTGCCGCCGACCTTCATGCCCGGGATACCTTCGTCCCACCCCTTGATGACGCGGCCGCCGCCGACGGGGAACGAGAAGCCCTCCGGCTGGCCCGGAGGCGGCGGGTGGTTGCGCGAGGCATCGAACTCCGTGCCGTTGAGGAGTGTGCCGCGATAGTGGACGCGGACGGTGTCGCCCTTCTTCGCCTCGGGGCCCTTGCCGACCACGACGTCCTTGATGTCGAGCTTCATGTCCGCGTCCGGCGCGGGGGCCGGCGGCGGCGGGGCCGGCGCGGGGGCCGGGGCCGGGGCCGGGCTCGGCGGCGGGGTATCGCCGCCCGTGGTCGTGGCCTGGCCCTGGATCGGCTCCTCTCTCGCGGGCTCCGTCAGCTTGGAGCAGCCGACCGAGGCGAAACCGGCAAGCACGAGCGCAAAGGCAAAGGGGGCAGGGCGCATAGCGGCGCGCACCTTACTACACGTTCTGATACGATCCAGGACGACTTGGCGCGCGTTCTGCACATCGAGGACGATCCTCGGAACCGGCTTCTCGTCCGCAAGCTCCTGTCCGGCGACGGTCACGAGGTGATCGACGCTGCCGACGGCCTGGAAGGGGTTCGTCTCGCGATCGCGCAACGTCCCGATATCGTGCTCGTCGACCTGAATATTCCCGGGCTCGACGGGTTCGAGGTCACGCTCCGCCTCCGGACCGAGGCCTCACTCAACGGCGTCCCGATCGTCGCCATCACGGCGGAGGGCGATCGCGAGACGAGCTTCGCGGTCGGCTGTGACGGCTTCCTCCAGAAGCCCATCGACGCACGCAACTTCGCGAAGCAGGTCGCCAGCTACATCGGCGGGCGCCGCGAGCGCATGATGTCGACCCCCGACGCCCAGGGCGAGCGGCTCCGCGTGCAATCGGGCCGCATCGTCGCCCACCTCGAGGAGAAGGTCGCGGAGCTGTCCGCCGCGAACGAGCGCCTCCGTGAGGTCGAGAAGCTTCGCACCGAGTTCTACCGCAACATCTCGCACGAGCTCGCGACGCCGCTCACGCCGATCGTCGGCTACCTCCGCATGCTGATCGACGAGGAGCTCGGCGACCTCTCGAAGCCGCAGCAGAAGGCGCTCCGCGCGATGGACGACTGCATCCGTCGCCTCCGCGCCGTCATGGACAACCTCATCGACGTGACCGGCCTCGAGACCGGCAAGATGCGGTTCTTCCACAAGGACTACGACTTCCTCGACACCGTCCGGCGCGCCATCGCGTGGCACGCAGACGCGTTCGCGGAGCGCAAGATCACGATGCTCGAGGAGTTCCCGCGCGGGCCCTTGCCGGGCTACGGCGACAGCGATCGCCTCGGCCGCGCCATGAGCCAGCTCCTCGACAACGCCGCCAAGTTCACGCCCGAAGGCGGCATCGTCGGCGTCATGGTCCGCCCGAAGGAGTCGGCCTACGAGCTCATCGTGGCGGACACCGGCGGCGGTGTTCCCAAGGAGCGCACCGAGCGCATCTTCGACCCATTCGTCCAGGGCGACGGCTCCGCCACGCGCTCGTTCGGCGGCACCGGCGTCGGCCTCGCCATCGCGCGCCGCGTCGCGCGCGGCCTCGGCGGCGACGTGCGCGTGCTGCCGGAGGGCGCCTCCGTCGAGGGCATGTTCCTCGGCGGCGCGGCCTTCAGCCTGACCGTCGCGAAGCGGGCGCCCACCGTCGTCGTCGACGCGGGCTCCTGAGCGTCGTCAGAACTCCTTCATCTTGATGGACCCGCCGGGCCCGTCGTTGTCGTGCTCGACGGCATAGACGTGGAGCGCGCCGCTCGGCGTGACATACGCGCCAGCGGCGGCGTCGAGGTTGCACTGAGCGTCCTCGCCGCTAGTGGCGCAATACATGTGACGCTTCGCGATCTTCGTGATGACGGGCTTCGCGCCGAGCTCGAGGACGAAGAGGTCGACGTAGTCCACGCCCACGAGGACACCCTCGCGATGCGTGCCGAGGAGGTAGATCCGGTCATCGCACGCGCGGAGGACGTCGAGGTTCTGGTAGTCGCCGAAGTTCGTGTCGTCGATCGTGGTCTTCACGCCATCGACCTTCACGCTCCACGTGGAGTCGAGATGGAAGCCGGTGAGGTCCGTCGCGGCGGTGGTGTAGAAGTCGAGCGTCTGGTCCCCCTTGCGGCCGACCACGAGGAGCGTCCTGCCGTCCGGCAGCTCGGCGAGGCCCGCGCTGCCGGCCTCGCCGATGTCCGGGCGCTCGACGGTGGTGAGCCGCCGCGGGGCCTTTGGATCCGCGACGTCGTAGAAGACCACGCGCGACGCCTTGCCGTTCTCGAGCGGGACCGCGAGGACGTCGCCGAGCGTCTGGAGGCCGCCCGCGTGCTCGAAGCCCTCGTCGATGTCGACCTTGCCGATGACCTTGTCGTCCGCGGGCGGCGGGTCGCTCACGCTCGCGCGTGACGCGCCGAACGCCTCGCCGCCGGCCTTGCGCGACGCGAGCTCGACCACGTCGAACATCTCGGGCCCGATCCGCGAGACGGCGAGGTACGCGCCGCCGCCGCCGCGGAGGCGCGCGACGCCTTCCCAGTGCTTCGTGGTCGACGGATCGAAGAAGCCGTTGAGGTGATAGCCGAGGAGGACGCCGTGGTCGGAGAGCCCGTTCACCGCGGCGACGGGGTCGGGCAGGCACACGCGCTTCGTCGTGCTGGGCCCTCCGTCCGGGTCGGCCGTCGTGGAGGCGCCGCCGTCGGTCCTGGTCGCAGCGCCATCCTTGGGCGAGCTCACGCTCGAGCCCGGGGCGTTCGTCGAGTCCGAGCCGCACGCGAGGAGGAAGACCGCTGCCAGCGCACGACGAGACACGCTATGAGGCTAACACCGAGATGGCGAGACCGGGCACCGCGTACCTCGACTGGAATGCGACCACGCCTCCGCATCCGGACGTGCTCGAGGCGATGCGCGTGGCCGCCGCGCGTGGCTGGGCGAACCCCTCGAGCGTGCACGCGCACGGCCGAGCCGCGCGTGCGCTCGTGGAGGACGCGCGCGCGGCGGTGGCGAGGCTCGCGGGGACGGACGCACGCGATGTCGTGTTCACCGCGGGCGGGACCGAGGCGAACAACCTCGCCGTGCGGCGCGTGGCGCGAGGTGGACGCATCCTCACGAGCCGGCTCGAGCATCCATCCGTGACGCGCGTCGTCGAGGCGCTCGAGCGGGAAGGGAAGGCGACGGTGCGATGGCTCTCGGTGACGCGCACGGGCGTCGTCGACCTCGAGGACCTCGAGCGCGCGCTCGCGGATGGCGCGGCGCTCGTCACGGTGCAGGCCGTCAATCACGAGACCGGCATCGTGCAGCCCGTCGCGGAGGTGATCCGTCTCGCTCACGCGGCACGCGCGAGCGTGCATGTCGACGCCATCCAGGCATGGGGCAAGCTCGAGGTGCCGGGCGGCTGGGACACCGCCTCCATCGCGCCGCACAAGATGCGCGGCCCGAAGGGCATCGGCGCGCTCGCCAGCCGGGAAGGCACGAAGATCGACGCCGTGTTGCTCGGCGGAGCGCAGGAGAAGGGCATCCGTCCGGGCACCGTGGACGCGACACTGGCCGCGGGGTTCGGCGCGGCCGCGGAGCTGGCGAAGAGCGGTCCGGCGCGCTGGGCGGCGCTGGCGCCGAAGCGTGACCGCATCGAAGCGGCGCTCGTCGGGCTCGGTGCTCGTAGCGTGAGCGACAAAATGCCGAGAGCCCCGCACGTCGTCAGCACGGTGTGGCCGGGCTGGACGGGGGCGGAGCTCGTGGCGGCGCTCGATCTCGAAGGGGTTAGCGTCTCGAGCGGCGCGGCTTGCAGCGCAGGGACGGTGGAGCCGTCACCCGTGCTGCTCGCGATGTTGGGTGCAGAGGATGCGAAACGCGGACTGCGCTTGTCGATGGGCGACGTGACGACGGAGGATGAAATCGCTCACGCCATCGACGTTTTCGCGCATGTCATCGCGCGCTAGCTAGGTCGCCCGGATCAGAACGGCGGGAGGCCGTCCGGCTGCGTCTGCGCGTTCGCCTTCGACGGCGGCGCATCGGCCACGAGGAGCGGGTTCAGACCGATCCCCGGGATGTAGTTGATCTCGTTCGGGTCGAGGACCTCGACCGGCCCGCGCGTGATGGTGCCATCCGCGTTGACCTGCTCGATGCGGGTCGGGTCGTAGACCGGCGGAAGGACGGTGCCGGGATCGACGAGGCCGCCGTTGATGAGGTCGATGTGGTCGTCGACGACCTTGACCGCGATCGGGTCGATCGGGACGTCCGCCGCGGCCGGGACCGGGAAGTTCAGGTCGGGGCTGTCCGACACCTTCGCGGTGTCGATCTTACCGGGGGCCTCCGTCTGGTCGGAGACCGCGGGGGCCGGGGCCGGCTCGTAGATCTCGGTGCGGTCCGTGGTGCAGGCGAGACCAAACTGGGAAAGTGCGGCAGCGAGAGCGACAACGAGCAAGCGATTCATGGTTTTTCCTCCGTCTCCGTGTCTGACGAGGACGGTATGTGCATCCCGCGGGCCAATCTAATTTCCGGCCAAAATCGCTCTTTTGTGGGATGCCACCTGGATCGGACCTGCCCCACGACTGAACAGGCTCCTGAGACGCAATTTGGACGTCTGGGTGCGTCGTAACGAGCCAACTGCGCGGAATTTCTACGCCGAGTCTGAAAGAGACGGCGTGCTTTCCGGGCTGATTCGCGACCGATCCACTTCGATAACGAGGATCCGGCGTGCGAGTGCGACGCGTGACTACTTGGCGGCTTCCGGCCCGCCCACCTGAATGGGCAGCCACAACGCCTTGATGGTCTTCGTCTCCGCGGCCTTCTCGTACCCGGCCAGGCCGAAGAGGACATTCCACCAGTAGCCCGTCGGGTTCTCGCCATAGGAGAACAGCGGGAGGAGGTGGAACTGCCAGTCCGTGCCGCCCGAGACCCGGCGCTCGCGGTAGAGCGTGTTGCCGGCGACCTGGGTGAGCGAGCCGCTCTCGTTGTCGGCGAAGCGCCAGTAGAACGGGAAGCCGACCGTGGTGCGGCTCTTGGGGCTCGCGAAGTCCCAGAAGATCGGGGCCACGACCGTGTGCGACGAGTCCTTGCTGCGCCCGAGGTAGACGAGCGGATGAATGTCCGTCTCCCAGCCGTCCGTGTCGCGCGTGTACGTGATGTTCGGGAACACCCAGTGGGTGCGCGTCACGTTGTAGCTCTCGACCGTGCCGTAGAGCGGGGTGAGGAACGTGCGGCCCTTCGGGCTCGACGAGCCGAAGTAGAACGGGAAGATGCCGAGGCCGTCGTAGCCCACGTCCGTGTCGACGCTGCGGTAGTAGATCGGCAGGATCGGGCCGGCGACGGTGAGCGACGTCGAGCCCTTCCGCGTCGTGGCGCGCGAGAAGAACGGCGTGATCATCGTGTCCGCGGTAGGCGTGACGCGCCGGATGTAGCCCGGGAGGACGAGGAGGTTCTTCTCGGGGCTCGTGCCGTAGTGGAAGAGCGGGAAGAGCGTGTAGTGCGCTTCCTTCACGCCGCCCGTCTCCGGCTTGCCGCGGATCGAGAAGAAGAACGGCGCGACGTCGAAGATGGACCGCTTCGGGTTCGTCTCGGAGATGACGGGCCCGACCACCGTGAACGAGCTCTCGTCGATCTCGCGCTCGCGGTGGAAATAGAGGGCCGGCGGGATGAGGGTGTACGTCTTCTTGCCGCCGTCGAGGTCGCCGTTGTCGCCGTGGAACCAGAACGGGACGACGCCCATGTCGACGTCGCGCAGCGTTCGATCGCGGAAGTATGGCCCCGCGATCGTGAACGCGGACTTCTCGTTCCAGTGGGAGCTCGTCAGGAGCGGCAGCGAGTGAAAGTAGCCGCCGTCCTTGCGCTTGCCCTGGAAATAGAGCGGCGCGAGCCAGTTGTCGTGCTCCTGCGGCGCCTCGCGGTGGAGGTACGGCCCGACGATGAGCACCTTGTTCTCGCGGTCGCGCACGCGCCAGACGGCCGGGAAGAAGACGTCGGCGTCCCACCTCGGCGAGCGGCGCTGGTAGAAGAGGAGCGCGGTGAGCCGCTCCATGTCCGTGTTCGCGGTGGCCGCGCCGGTCTGCGGATCGAGCCCGCGCGTGTGCTCCAGGTAGAGCGGCGGGATCATGCGGAGGCGGTAGTCGGCCTTCCGGCTCTCGTAGTACGGGAAGTACGAGCGCTGCGACTCGCCTTCGGGCTGCGAAGGCGCGACCGACGCTTCGTCGCTACCGATCGTCGTCTTGATGCCCTCGGGTACCTCGAGCGGATCGTTCGGGAGCTGGACGGTGGGCTCGCCGGAGGGGCGTGCGGAGGCGGAGGGCCCGCCCTGCGACGGGTCGTCGTCGTCGCCGCCGCGCTGCGGGCCGACGTTGCGGTTCTTCGTGGGGCGCGACTGCGTGGGGCCTTGCTGGCCCGCGCCACCGCCGCCGCCGCCGAGCTTCTGGGCGAAGGCGTCCGGCGCGAGGAGCGTGACCGCGAGAGCGAACGGCAGCGCGCGTTTCATGGCGGCGGGGGCGACGGGGCCGCCGAGGCGAGGATGGCGGCCACGCGTGTGACGACGTCCGCGCGCGGGACCTTGTCCTGCGTGCGCGCGGCGAGGTCCTTCACGACCGCGACGTTCTCTGCGAGCTCGGAGTCGCCGAGGATGATGGCGACGCGGGCGCCGAGGTTCTCGGCGCGGCGGAGGAGCGCCTTCATGGCCGCGCCGCGCGTGTCGACCTCGCAGCGGAGCCCCGCGCGGCGAAGGTCGCGGCCGACGACGAGGGCAGGCGCCTGTGCCGGGGTCCCGATCGGTGCGACGAAGACGTCCACGATCGCGGGCGAGACCTCGATCGAGCTCGCGATGAGGAGGCGCTCGAGGCCGGCCGCGAAGCCGATGGCCGGGATATCCGGGCCGCCGAGGTCCTTCACCATGCCGTCATAGCGACCGCCGCCCGCGAGGGTGCTGCCCGCGCCGAGCTTGTCGTACGCGCCTTTGATCTCGAAGAGGGTGCGCGCGTAGTAGTCGAGGCCGCGGACGATCTTCGCGTCGACCTGGTAGGGCGTGCCGAGCGCGTCGAGCTGGCGGCGAAGCTCGTCCCAGTGCGCGCGATCGGCCTCGACGAGGTGGTCGAGGATCGACGGCGCCGTCTGGATCGCCTCCTGATCCAGCGGGTGCTTCGAGTCGAGCACGCGCAGCGGATTGATGCCGAGGCGGCGCTGCGAGTCCGGCGAGAGCTTGTCCTTCATGCGGTCGAGGTGCGCGACGAGCTCTTCCTTGTACTTCGCGCGCGAGCCGGTGGCGCCGATCGAGCTGATGAAGACGTCCGGGGAGGCGATGCCGATGTCCTTCAGGAACTCGACGAGGCCGTCGATCATCTCGGCGTCACAGCCGGGGCCCGCGTCGCCGAAGCACTCCGCGCCGACCTGGTAGAACTGCCGGTAACGCCCGCGCTGCGGCCGCTCCGCGCGGAACATCGGCCCGCGGTAGTACCAGCGGGTGACCGGCTCCATGTTCGCGATGTTGTGCTCGACGAAGGCGCGCACCGCCCCCGCCGTGCCCTCGGGGCGCAGGGTGAGCGGCTCGTCGTGATGCGTGAAGGAGTACATCTCCTTCTCCACCACGTCCGTGGCCTCGCCGATGGCTCGCACGAAGAGCGGGGTGGGCTCGACGTAGGGGGTCCGGACCTCGCGGTATCCGAGTCGTTCCATCGACCGCGCGAACGCGGCCTCGATCGCCTGCCAGCGACCAATCTCCGCAGGGAGAACGTCGTTCATCCCTTTCACGGCTTTCACGAGCGGTTTCGGCGCGGCCATAAGAAGAAGCGCCCGGCTTATCGCCCTTGCGGGCGGCGGGGTCAAGGACGCCTTACAGGGCGACCCGCGGACCGACGCGGAATCGTTATCGCCGGTTGGCAGGGGCTGGCGGCCCGGAGTATGAAGCGCTTTTGGTGGCGGAGGTGGGCGCGAAGAAGAAGCGGCGAGGGGTGTGCGCCCTCGACCTCGGGGCAGCGCGCATCGGCGTGGCCGTCAGCGACGAGCTGGGCGTGATGGCGCACCCTCGCGGGGCGCTCGCGGCCCGGCCCCGGCCCGCGTTCCTCGCCGCGCTCGCGGCGCTCGTCCAGGAAGAGGAGATCGCGCGGATCATCGTCGGATTCCCGCTGGATTTGCGGGGGACGGAGGGGGAGGCGGCCCGCCGTGCCCGGCTCCTCGCGCAGGAGATCGCCGACGCCACCGGCTGCGATGTCGAGCTCGTCGACGAGCGGCTCACCACCGTCCAGGCGCAGCGCGCCCTGACCGACAGCGGGCTGAACCGCAAGGAATCCCGGGCTCACATCGACGAAGCGTCGGCGACGGCCATCCTCCAGACGTGGCTCGACGCGCGTACGGCGCGACGGAGAGCGAAGCGGGAGCGCGCATGACGAGCGAGCCCGCACCGAAGCTTGGCGCGCCGGGCCCTTCGCCGAAAGGCGAGCGCCGGAAGCGCAAGGGCCGACGTCGCTCTTCGAAGCCGAAGGACGACGCGGAGAAGAAGACGAAGCTCGGGCCGATCGTCGGTCTCGTCCTCGGCGCGCTCCTCGCGCTCGCGCTCACGTACCTCTTCGTCGTCTTTCCGGGCGCCGCGGGGCCCGGCACGGGCAAGGACGTCGACCTCAGCTTCGAGCACGACGAGAGCGTCGCCGCCGTCGCGGACAAGCTCGACAAGGCAGGCCTCCTGCGGTCGCCGCGCCTCTTCGTCCTCTATGCCCGGCTCGTGGGGGTGCACCCCGCGGCCGGCCAGCACCTCCTCACCGACGACGCCGGACCCGGCGAGCTCATTCGCCGCCTCGAGCGCGAGGGGCGGGGGGCGCGCGCCAAGGTGACGATCCCGGAGGGGTGGACGCGGTTCGACATCGCCAAGCGCCTCCAGACCTTGCACGTCGGGTGGAGCCAGGCGTTCATCGAGGCGTCCGCGAACGCCGAGCTCTTGCACGAGGTCGGCATCGACGGCGAGAGCGCGGAGGGCTTCCTCTTCCCCGCCACCTACGACCTGCCGCTCGACAGCGACCCGAAAGAGGTGGTGCGGAGGCTCGCCGGCGAGTTCGAGAAGCGCTGGATCCAGCTCGAGCAGAACCACCGGCTCGGCCGCGCCCAGCTCGAGAACGGCCTGGGCTGGGGCAAGCGCGAGATCATCACGCTCGCGTCGATGGTGGAGAAGGAGGCGGCCGTCGACGACGAGCGCCCCATCATCGCGAGCGTCTTCTTGAATCGCCTCCGCGATCCCGCGTTCAAGCGGAAGTTGCTCCAGTGCGATCCGACGTCGGGCTACGGCTGCCTCGCGCTGAAGGACAAGATCCCCGCGTGCGCCGGCTATACCGGCAAGCCCACGCACGCGATCAACTTCGACCCCGCAAACGCGTATTCCACCTACGTGCACGAGGGGCTTCCCCCCGGTCCGATCGCGAATCCGGGCATCAAGTCCCTGCAGGCCGTGCTCGCGCCCGCGACCACGAAGTACCTGTATTTCGTGGTCCGTGGCGATCGGCGCCACGCCTTCAGCGAGTCGCTCGACGAGCACAACACAGCGGTGAAGGACTTCAAGGAGCGCACGCAGAAAGATCACGTCGTCCCGTGATGGGCTCGGCTACCATCGAGGCATGACGCGTTTTCGTTTCCTCTTCCTGGTCGTGATGGGGCTCTTCCTCGCGTTCACCCCGACCGCAAGCGCCGACCCGATGATCTTCACGGGGTCCACGGTGCGCGTGAAGTCGCTCTTCGTCGGGAGCGTGAAGCTCTACAAGATCGAGCACTACATGGCGTCGAAGCCCGCCAACAAGTCGAAGAAGGACGTCATCGAAGCCGACGTGAGCAAGCAGTTCACGTGGACGATGCAGCGTGACCTCCCGTCCGACAAGGTGCGGAAGGCGCTTCAGGATGCCTTCGCGCAGAACGGCTACAAGGACGGAGGAAAGATCGGTCAGTTCCTGGGCGCGTTCTCCGGCGAAGAGCTGAAGGAGGGCACCAAGCTCACGATCCTCTACGACGCGAACACGAAGAACGTCATCGTCACCGTTCCGGGCGGCGGCAAGGTGACCGTCAACGGCGTCGACTTCATGAAGGGTGTCTGGAGCATCTGGTTCGGCGTCATCGACCAGCCCGGCCTGGGCGACGCGCTGATCTCCGCGCTCTGACCCCGATGCAAGCGTGGCAACAGGCCGCGCTCGGGGCGTCGGCCCTCATCGCGTTCCACCTGGTATTGCTCCGGGCCGCTTCGGGCAAGGTGGGCGACTCGCTCGGCGCCCTCTTCCTCGAGGGCACCGCCGCGTTCGGCATCTTCCTTTACTGGATCGTCATGCGCGGACAGGGCGAGGCGGTGCCAACGACGCGCGCGGGCCTCGTGTTCGCGGCGCTCTCGGGCCTCGGGATCTCGGGCGTCAGCATCCTCCTCTTCTACGCCCTCCGACGCGGGGGGCCCGTCGCCTCGACCGGCACCATCGTCCTCGGGGGCGGGGTCGCGATCAGCACGATCGTCGCGCCGCTCGTCTTCAAGGAGCCGCTGACGATCCGTCGCATCATCGGCGTCGCGCTCGGCATCGCCGCCCTCGTCGTTCTTTCGACCGAGAAGCCCCTGGAGAAGGTAGATCGGGGTGAAGAAACGGAGCCCTGACGCATGCCTTATGTCCTCGCTGGAGACATCGGTGGTACGAACGCGCGCTTTGCCATCTTCGAGGTAAGGAAAGACGGGCCGAGACTCGCGCACTCCGAGGTCCTCGAGAGCCGCGGCTACAAGACATTCGAGGCGGCGATGGGCGCGTTCCTCGCAAGCGCGCACGAGGCCACGCGGGCGAAGAAGCTCCCGCTCGCGGCCGCGAGCCTCGCCATCGCGGGCCCCGTCGTCGATCAGCGCGTGAAGACCACGAACCTCCCGTGGCTCATCGACGCCCGGACGATCGCGAAGAAGTTCGCGGTGAAGAAGGTCACGCTCCTCAACGACCTCATGGCGGTCGGGCTCGGCGCGATCGCGTCACCGCCGAAGAGCCTCGCCGTGCTGCAGGTCGGTCGTCCGAAGAAGACGGGCGGCAACCTCGCCGTGATCGCGGCCGGCACTGGCCTCGGCGAGGCCACGTTCATCTGGGACGGTCAGGAGCACATCGCCTGCGCGAGCGAGGGCGGCCACACGGACTTTGCGCCGCGCAACGGCGTCGAGGACGAGCTCCTCTCGCTCCTCCGCGTGGAGCACGGGCGTGTCAGCTACGAGCGCATCGCCAGCGGCTCCACGATCTCGATGGTCTATCGGTTCTTCGTGAAGGAGCAGAAGGTCAAGGAGACCAAGCAGAACACGGCGTTCGTCGCGCAGGCCGAGGACGCGAACCGCGCCGTCGTCGAGCTAGCGCGCAGCGGCAAGAGCGAAGCGGCCATGCGCGCGATCGACCTCTGGTGCAGCGTCTACGGCTCGGAGGCCGGAAACCTCGCGCTGAAGTCGCTCGCCACCGGCGGCGTCTTCGTCTGCGGCGGCGTCGCTGCGGCGCTCTCCGACGTGCTCGCGAAGGGGCTGCCGGCGCGCAAGAACGAGGTCAGCCCGTTCCTCGAGGCCTTCCGTGACAAGGGCCGGATGCGTGGCCTCGTCGAGGCGATCCCGGTCGCGGTGTGCACCGAGTCGCGCGCGGGCCTCCTCGGCGCCGCGACGCACGCGGCCTCGCGCGCGTGACACGAACGACGGACCTCGGCGGCCTCACCGTGATGCCGGCGTTCGGCATCATGCCGCGGGGGATCCGAGGCCTCGCTCCGGCGTCTCTAGACGGGCGTCTCCCGGCGGCTTAGCCTGCCGGCCCATGGCGCGCGAATACTCTCCGAAGCAGGTCGAGCTGGCCGTTAACACGATCAAGACGCTGTCGATTGACGGCGTCGAGAAAGCCAACAGCGGTCACCCCGGGACGCCGATGGGTCTCGCCGACATCTCGTTCGAGCTCTTCACGCGCTACCTTCGCTACGATCCCAAGGATCCACAGTGGATCGGTCGCGACCGCTTCGTCCTCTCCTGCGGTCACGCGTCGATGCTCATCTACTCGATGCTGCATCTCGCGGGGTACGACCTCTCCCTCGATGACCTGAAGAACTTCCGCCAGTGGGGGTCGAAGACGCCGGGTCACCCCGAGCACTTCCACACCGCCGGCGTCGAGACCACGACCGGTCCGCTCGGGCAGGGCGTCGGCAACGCGGTCGGCTTCGCGCTGGCGAACCACCTCAAGGCGGCGCGCTTCGGAAAGCCCTACGAGGCGGCGCGCGTCTTCGCGCTCTGCTCCGACGGCGACCAGATGGAGGGTGTCGCGTCGGAGGCCTCGAGCCTCGCGGGTCACCTCGGGCTGAACAACCTCGTCGTCATCTGGGACGACAACCGGATCACGATCGAGGGGGAGACCGAGCTCGCGTTCAACGAGGACGTCGGCAAGCGCTACGAAGCCTACGGCTGGTTCGTGCAGCACATCGACGGCCACGACCACGCCGAGATCCGCAAGGCCCTCGACGCGGCGATCGCGCAGAAGGACAAGCCCTCCTTCATCGTGGCGCGTACGCACATCGCGAACGGCGCCCCGAACGCCCACGACACGGCGGAGGCGCACGGCGCGCCGCTCGGCAAGGAAGAGATCGCGGCCACGAAGAAGCTCATGGGCTGGGACCCGGACAAGACGTTCTTCGTTCCGGACGAGGTCTACGCCCTCTTCAAGGAGCGCGCGGAGGACAACCAGAAGGAGAAGGCCCAGTGGCAGGCCGAGGTCGACGCGTGGAAGAAGGCGTCGGCCGACCTCGCCGCGCAGCAGGAGAAGTTCGAGGCGCGCAGCGTGCCGGACGACCTCTACGAGCAGCTCCTCAAGGCGCTCCCGGAGAAGGAAGACGCGACGCGCAACCTCTCGAACGCCATCCAGCAGATCGTCGCCGAGAAGGTCCCTTCGCTCATCGGTGGCTCCGCCGACCTCGCGCCCTCCACGAAGACGCTCATCAAGAAGAGCGGCTCCGTGAACAAGGGCACCTTCGAAGGCAAGAACCTCCACTTCGGCATCCGCGAGCACGGCATGGGCGCGGTCTGCAACGCGCTCGCCCTCTCCGGCGGCATCATCCCCTACGGCGCGACGTTCCTCATCTTCAGCGACTACATGCGCCCGTCGATCCGTCTCTCGGCGCTCGGCGGGATCCAGGCGCTCTGGATCTTTACCCACGACTCCGTGTTCCTCGGTGAAGACGGCCCGACCCACCAGCCGGTCGAGCACCTCTGGGCGCTCCGCCACATCCCGCAGCTCGCCGTGGTTCGCCCCGCCGACGCGCTGGAGACGGCGGCCGCGTGGACCATCGCGATGACGCGCAAGGAGGCGCCCACCGCGTTCTCGCTCACGCGCCAGAAGCTTCCGAGCTTCAAGCGCGAGGCCGACTTCGACGCGAAGGACGTGCTGAAGGGCGCGTACATCGCGCAGGAAGCGACGGGCGGCACGCCGGACCTCGTCATCATCGCGACGGGCAGCGAGGTGCAGCTCGCCGTCGGTGCGCGCGAGCGCCTCGAGAAGGCTGGCAAGAAGGTCCGCGTCGTCTCGGCCCCGTGCCTCGACGTGTTCGAGGAGCAGGATCAGGCGTACCGCGACAAGGTGCTCCCGAGGGGCGTGAGGCGCGCGTCGATCGAGGCGGGCATCACCCAGCCGTGGAAGGCCTGGATCGGCGAAGATGGCCTCGCCATCGGCATCGACCGGTTCGGCGCGAGCGCGCCCGACAAGGTGCTCGCGCAGAAGTTCGGCCTCACGGTCGACGCGGTGACCGAGAAGCTCACGAGCTGGCTCGGCTGACTCCGCGCCGGGGCGCGGGCGGAGCTCAGAGTCCCTTGAGCGTGCCGGTCGTCTTGCCGCAGGGGCAGGCGAAGATCCAGCTCGTGTAGGGGCCGCTCGGGGGGAGCCCCTCGACCACGAGCGCGCCGCCGCAGAACACGCACGGCTCGTTCGGCGGGAGGCTCTGCTGCACGCGACGGATCGCGCGCTTGACGCCTGCCCACGCCGCGTCGGCGTCTTCCTTCGAGGGAGGCGGTGACTCGTCGCCCGATGTCATGGGACCAAGGCTACGCTCAGGTCATCCCACCGGCGGCCTTGTCGATCGCCCACGTGATCGAGCCGCGGAAGTCGCGGATGACCCGGCCCGGCGTCTGGTTCACGTCGCCGCTCGTGGCCCAGATACGCTCGAGCGGCTCATGCTTCGACTTGCCGATGCAGATGACGACGGTCGCCTTGGCGTTCTCGAGCACCGGCACCGTCAGGGTGAGCCGCGCCTCTCGCTTCGCGGCGGCGTTGGCCGGGATCGCGGCGACGAGACGGTCCGTGATGGTGTGCGAGTTGTCGCCTGGGAAGAGGGACGCGGTGTGTCCGTCGTCGCCGATGCCGAGCACGACGAGGTCGAGCGCGGGGAGGCCGCCGACCTTGTTCTTCACCGTGTCGCGGAGCTCGGCGTCGTACGCGGCGGCCGCTTTCTCCGGATCGTCCTCGCCGCGCATGCGATGGATGTGGCCCGGCGGGATGGCGATGCGATCGAGGAGCTGCTTCTTCGCGCTGCCGAAGTTGCTCCGGTCGCTCTCGATGGGCACGCAGCGCTCGTCGACCCAGTAGACGTGGACCTTGTTCCAGTCGATCGCACCGCCCGTATATGGCGTCTCCTGCGCGAGGATCTGGTACGCGGGCCCCGGCGTGTTGCCGCCGGAGAGCGCGATCGTGGCCTGGCCGCGCTCCCGGATCGCCTCGTGGATGGATCGCGCCATGCGCGCCGCCGCTTCGCGGGCCACGTCCTCCGGGGTGGGCGCGGCGAGGAGCAGACCGGGGACGACCTTCGTGACCATCAGGACACCGTGAGCCCGTCTTCGACGAGCGTCTCCGCGAAGGCGACCGACTCGTCGAACGCGACGTCGTGCGCGGGGCGGTGGAGCGTGCGCTCGAGCCACTTGGCCGCCTTGTTGGAGCCGAGCCGGACGCGGTGCTCGATCGTCTGGCCACCGACCTCCAGGCGCCAGACGAGGACGTCGGCGTCGACCGTCTGCGCCGACGAGTGCGAGGGGCCGGTGGCGAGCTCGCGCTCGATGGCGCCATGGAGCCGTGTGGTGCCGTTGCCGGCCTCGATGCGCAGCGCGGCGAGCACGTTCGGGGCGGTGCCTTCGGGGCGGGGGACGGCGCCGAGCTCGACGGTCACGTTCTCTCCATCGGCGCGCTTCAGCCGCACCGCGCCGCCGAGGCGCGCGAGCTTCCAGCCGAGGCGCGTGCCGATCCAGCCGAGCATGAGCGCCGCCTCGGGGCCGACGCGCGCGCCGGGCTCGCCCGCCTGCTTGAGGCTCACCTTGGTGATCTGGCTCGCGAGGCCGCGATGCTCCGACGCATCGAAGAAGCGCGCGAGGAGCTCCTGCCACGCCGCCACGCGCGTCCACGCGAGGTCCATGATGCGCGGCGCGTTCGGCTGTTTGCGTGCCCAGGCCGCGACCTGGATGACGCTCGCGACGGAGGTGTACTCGCTGTCGAGGATGATCCGATGCGCGTCGTTGGCGAGGTCCTCGAAGATGGGGTCCTCCACGTGCACCTTGCCGAGCCACACGAGGGCGGTCGGGATCTCCGGTACGAGGAAGGCCTCCATGGCGCTCGCGGCGCGCGCCGCGCCGTCACCACGACACTCGAGGATGATGCGCTCGGAGCAGATCTTCTTCCCACCCTCGAGCGAGCACACCGCGGTCGCGCTGCCGGTCATCTCTTCGCCCTTCGCGTCCGGCTCGATCGACGCGAGGATGGCGCGCGCCGGGATGCTCGCCGTGACCTCGTCGACGACGGGCGTGTAGCGCTCGAGCAGCTCCTGCGTGGGCGCAACGACCTCGAGGTTCATCGTGCAGACGCGCGAGAGGGGGACCTCGTTCGGGTCCGTGGGCGGCGCCCAGAGCGCGCGCAGCTCCTTCTCGAGCCGCGCGATGGTGCCGGCGCTGCTCACGGTCGCCTCCAGCGGCGGCCGTCGCGTGCGAGGAGGTCGTCGGCCTGCTCCGGCCCCCACGAGCCCGACTGGTAGCTCGGCGGCGCGACCGACTGCTCCGCCCACGCGTCGATGACGGGATCCATGAACGCCCACTGCTCCTCGACCTCGTCGCGGCGCGTGAAGAGCGTCGCGTCACCGCGCATCGCGTCGAGGAGGAGACGCTCGTAGGCCTCGGGCGTGTTCGAGCCGAAGGCGGTGCCATACCGGAAGTCCATCGCCACGTCGCGGAGGATGGTGGCGTTGCCGGGCTCCTTCGTGGTGAAGCGGAGCGAGATGCCCTCGTCCGGCTGCACGCGCACCGCGAGGACGTTCTGCGAGATGCCGCCGTCGGGCGCGTTGAAGAGCGAGTGCGGCACCTTCTTGAACTGGATCGCGATCTCCGTCACGCGGCGCGCGAGGCGCTTGCCCGCGCGGACGTAGAAGGGGACGCCGCCCCAGCGCCAGTTGTCCACGTGGAGCTTCATCGCGACGAAGGTGTCGATCTTCGAGTCCTTCGCGACGTCTGGCTCCTCGCGGTAGGCCCTCACCTCTTCGCCTTTGACGAAGCCGCGCCCATACTGGCCGCGGATGACGCCCTCGCGCACCATCGAGCGCTCCATGCGGCGGAGCGACTTGAGGACCTTCACCTTCTCGTCGCGGACGGCGTCGGCGGACAGCGAGATCGGCGGCTCCATCGCGGTGAGGCAGAGGAGCTGCATGAGGTGGTTCTCGACGATGTCCTTCGTGACGCCCGTCTGCTCGTAGAACTTTCCACGACCCTCGACGCCGATCTCCTCCGCCACCGTGATCTGCACGTGATCGACGTGCTCGCGGTTCCAGATCGGCTCGAACAGCGAGTTGGCGAAGCGGAAGACGAGGAGGTTCTGGACCGTCTCCTTGCCGAGGTAGTGGTCGATGCGGAAGACCTGCGACTCCGCGAACGCCTGCGCGATGACGTCGTTCAGCTCGATCGAGCTCGGGAGGTTGTCACCGAACGGCTTCTCGATGATGACGCGCGTCCACGGTCCGCCGCTCCGCTCCGTGGCCACGTCGGAGACGAGCCCGTTGTCCTTGAGCTTCTGGACGATGGTCTCGAACTCCGCGGGCGGAACGGCGAGGTAGTAGAGGCGATTGCCGCGCGTGCCGCGCTCCTTGTCGAGCTCCTCGAGGTGCTTCTTCAGGTCGACGTAGGTCTGCGTCTCGCCGAACGGGCCTTGCACGTATGAGACGCCGCGCTCGAAGTCCTCCCAGACCGCGCTGTCGATCGGCTTGCGCCGGGAGAACTGCGCCACGCCCTCCTTCATCTCCGCGCGGAACTGATCGTTCGTCTTGTCGCGGCGCGCGACGCCGACGACCGCGAAGCCGCTCGGGAGCGAGCGCGAGAGGCCGAGGTTGTAGATGGCCGGCATGAGCTTGCGGCGCGTGAGGTCGCCGGAGGCGCCGAAGATCACGAGCGCGCACGCGTCGCCGGTGCGGTCTTCGACGAGGCCGTTGCGGAGAGGATTGGGAGCAGTCATGAGTTAGGCCTTCTTCACGGCGTGACCGCCGAATTCGTTGCGTAGAGCTGCAAGGACGCGGAGCCCGAACGCATTGGGCTCGCGCGAGGCAAAACGAGCGAAGAGACTGAGCGCGATGGTGGGGAGCGAGACGCCGAGGCGAACGCCTTCGTCGATCGTCCAGCGTCCTTCGCCGGAGTCCTGGACGTAGGCCTTCAGGGTCGAGAGCTCGGGGTCTTTGTTGAACGCGCGCTCTGCGAGCTCGCAGAGCCACGAGCGAACGACGCTGCCGTGGTTCCAGACCTTCGTCACCTTGCGAAGGTCGAACTTGTAGTCGCAGTATTTGAGGAGCTCGAAGCCCTCCGCGTACGCCTGCATCATCGCGTACTCGACGCCGTTGTGGACCATCTTGACGTAGTGGCCCGCGCCCGCGGCGCCGAAGTAGTCGAGGCCATCCGTCGGGGCGAGGGTGGTGAGCGCGGGCAGGACGTGCTGGTAGGCGGACTCGTCTCCGCCGACCATGAGGGCGTACCCGTTCTCGCGGCCCCACACACCGCCCGAGGTGCCGGCGTCGAGGAAGCGGATCTTCTTCTCCGCGAGCTCCTTCGCGTGGCGGACCGAGTCCTTGTAGTTGGAGTTGCCGCCGTCGATGAGGATGTCGTTCTCCGCAAGAACCCCCTTCAGGTCCTGGATCGTGGCGTCCGTTGGGCCACCCGACGGGACCATGACCCAGACCGCGCGCGGAGGGCTGAGCTTCCCCGCGACGTCGGCGAGCGAGCTCGCGGGCGTCATCCCTTCCTTGGCGAGCTCGGCGACGACGTTCGCGTCGCGATCCCACCCGACGACCTGATGGCCGCCCGCGAGGAGCCGCCTCACCATATTGCCGCCCATCTTCCCGAGACCAATCATCGCGATCTGCATGGGCGGCCGAGGATACGCCCGGGATCCGACGAGCACAGCAGAAACCCGGGGCTCGTCCGGCGCGTACCGAGCAGAGCGATGGTGTGCCCAGGCGAGGCTCTAGGTAGAGGAGCACATCACCCTTGTGCTTCTCCGCGAAAGCTCGACCGCACCAGTGCGACTCGCGTGTCATGCGTGTCGTAGTTCCGACAGGTGCATCCTCGATTTCGCGGGGGGTTACGTGCCCTTGCGCGGTCGAGTCGGGTGCTTAGGTTAGGGCTCATGCAAAACGACGCCCAGAGCTCTGCTCAGGTTGCTGGACGCCTGCTCGGCATCGTTCGGGTGGTCGTCGGCGGTCACGTCTGCGATCTCGCGGTCCAATCGGTGCCTTTCGACTCCGATGGCGTGGGGCAGGCTGGCGGCTTCTTCGTCCAGGGCGACCAGCTCGGCATCATCGTGGATGACGCCGCGACGGCCGCCCAGGTCCAGGCCCAGATTGAAAAGGGAACGGCGGAGGCCGTGCGGCATCTATCCCGCAAGTACCTCAACTGAAGATCCGACCCTACTGAGCCGTTTGGTGTCCTGACCAACACAACGCAGTCGAAACACAACGACGTCAGCGACGGTCATCAAGCTCGTCGCATCGGAACAAATCGGACCGCTCACCCGTTTCGTCACGGAGCTGAAGATTTCGGCTCTGCGGGGGGACGTGTGCGCCCAAACAGAGAGAGAGAGCAGTCAGCCATGAATTTCGAACCCAACCAGACCCCCCCGACCACGAACAACCCCACGGAAGAGACCAAGGCGACCGAGCCGGTCGTGAAGGTCCGGCGCCCGCGCGGCTTTGCCGCGATGGATCGCTCGAAGGTGAGCGAGATCGCCAGCAAGGGCGGCAAGGCCGCTCATGCGGCGGGCACCGCGCACCAGTTCACGTCCGACGAGGCCCGCCAGGCCGGCAAGAAGGGCGGCGTTGCCCCCCACGTTCGCCGCGGCCGTGGCCCTCGCCAGTCCGCCACCGTTCCGGCCGCCGAGCCTTCGAGCGGTGTGAAGGAGGAGGCGAAGTCTGCGTGACGGGCGGAGCCCGTCGTGAAGGACTGATTGCCTCTCCCGACGATCGCGAGCGGCGCGGTTGAAGGCCGCGCCGCTCGTTTGCTTTTCGGCCCAAATGGGCGCAAAAGGAACGCGCCGTGGCTCTTCCTCCCATTCGCGTTCATCACCCGCACGTCGAGGCGCGGGAAGACCTGCTCGGAGGAAGTCCCGTGATCCGCGGGACCAAGGTCCCGGTTCGCCGCCTCTGGGCCTGGCACCGGAAGGGGGTCTCCGTCGAAACGCTCGTGAAGCGCTATCCCGCCCTTGGCTGGGCGAAGGTGCTGGGGGGACTCGCGTTTGCGTACGACAACGAAGACGTCGTCGAGGCCGATCTCGACCGCGAGCGCGCGCTGATGGAAGCGCAGAACCTCGTGGGTGAGCCCGAGAAGGTCCCGGGAAAGATGGACCAAACGGCGCTCCCATTCGTGAAGAAGTAGTCCGCCGGCGGTCGCCTGCCGCCCTACACGCCCCGACGATTGCGGCCGGGGCGTAGAACTTTCCCGCCGGTCGGTCGTCCCATTGCTCGATCATGGGATGGGCCAAACACGCCATGGCGGAACCAGTGGCAGGGGAGGGCGGGGTCTTGGCCGCTCTGAAACAGCATCTACCCGTGATGGGCAAGATCGCGATGGCGCTCGTCGGAGACGGCGCGCGTGTCGAGTCGATCCTCGAGGAGGCGGCGCGACAGGCGGCGACGACGGTCGAGCCCCCCGCGGACCTGAAGCCTTGGCTCTTCGGGCTCGTCCGCGCCGCGAGCGCGAAACAACTCTCGAAGATCCCGCTGAAGACCCGCGGCTTCGATACCGCTCCGAGCACGGAGCGCCTCGGCGCCGCGGCCGGCGCAAGGAATGCGCTGCAAGAGCTGCGTCCGACGGAGCGCGAAGCGGTCGTGCTGTCGATCGTCGGGCGCCTCAACACGCAGGACCTGGCCGTCGCGTGCAACGTCGACGTGCAAACCGCGAAGACGCGCCTCTCGCGTGGGCTCGAGCAGATGCTGGCGGCGGAAGAAGCGGCGACGAAAGAGGGAGCGAAGTGATGAGCTGCAGTCGGGCACATGAGGATCTCGTCGGCCTTCTCGAAGGCAACGCGAGCGAAGAGCTTCGCGAGCACGTCGCGACCTGCGACGAGTGCCGTGATCGCACCCACGCCCTCGAGCGCATCACCGGCAAGATCGCCAGCGCCGGGGACGACTTCGTCGTGAGCTCCACGCTCGTCGATCGACTCGCCGAGCTCGCCGCCGAGTCGTCGAAGGAGCGCATCAGCGTCACGCGCGTGAAAGAGGCGGAGCCCGCCGTGGCACCGAAGACGGCGCCGGTCGTGGCCAAGGCGAGCGCGCCGAGCCGCCGCTTGATGTGGCTCCTCCTCGCCGCGTGCCTCAGCGTCACCGGCAGCGTCGTGGTGGGGCTGAAGCTCGCGGACCGCCAGCGGTCGCCCGAGATGGCGGCCACCCGCGCGTGGCACGGCAAGATCGCGGCCGTCGCACGAGCCGGCGCGGACAAGAACGCGGAGCCCGGCATCTATACGGGCACGAGCAAGGAAGACAAGAAGCCGCTCGCCGAGGGGGCCGAGGTCAAGGCCGGCATGAAGGTGTGGACCGACGGCAAGACGCGCGCTCGGTTCTGGTTCGACGACAAGACGGCGGTCGTCCTCGACCGCGCGACGAGCGTGACGATCGGCGATGGCCCGCGCTCGCTCACCGTGAACGACGGCGCGATCCTCGCCGACGTCGCCCACATCGACAACGCGCCGCCCGCGAAGATCGACACCCCGGCGGGGCAGGTCCGCGTCATTGGCACCAAGCTCGCGCTCACCGCCACGCCCGATCGCACGAACGTCGAGGTGCTGCGCGGCGAGGTGGAGATCGGCACGGGCAGCGAGACACGCAAGGTCGCGGCCGGCCAGGAGGGCGTCGTCTCGAAGGACGGCAAGGTCGACATCGCGCCCGCCAACGATCTCGCGCAGCGCTCCGCCTTCGGTGAGCAGCTCATCGCCACCCACAACGAGGACCTCGACGCGCCCGCGAGCGGCCTCGGCGAGCTCCGCGCGCGCCGCCCGGGCAAGACGGACGAGAAGGACCATGCCGTCCACCTCGCCTCGCACGCGGTGAAGGTCCGCATCGCCGGCACCGTCGCGCGCACCGAGATCGACGAGACGTTCTCGAACGACACGGACGACGAGCTCGAGGGCATCTACCGGTTCCCGCTGCCGCCCGGCGCGCAGATCGAGCGGCTCGCGCTCGAGGTCGACGGCAAGCTCGTGGACGGCGAGTTCATCGACAAGGCCAAGGCCGCCGCGATCTGGCGCGGCGCGATCCAGAACGCCGCCCCGAAAGCGCCGAAGCCGCGCGAGGAGATCGTCTGGGTCCCCGGCCCGTGGCACGATCCGGCGCTCCTCGAGTGGCAGCGTGGCGGCCGCTTCGAGCTCAAGATCTTCCCGATCCCGAAGAAGGGCAGTCGGCGCGTGATCATCGCGTACACCGAGACGGTCGAGCCCGTCAGCGGCGTCCGCCGGTATATCTACCCGCTGCCGCAGGGCTCCTCGAGCAAGATCCAGATCGACAGCTTCACCGTCGACGCGCAGGTCCTCGGGCATGACGGGAAGGTGCCGGTTCGCGCGCGCGGCTACGAGCTGACATCGACGAAGGAAGGCAACGCCGATCGACTCGCCACGACCCTCACGTCCTTCGTGCCGTCGGGCGATCTCGCGATCGAGTACGGCATGGACGACAAGGCCACGGATGTTACCGCGTGGGGCTACAAGGTGGACGCGAACGGAGGCTCGGGAGCGCCTCCCAAGAAAGACGATCCGGTCGGCACCGATCCGTTCGTCGCGATCGCGCTCCGGCCGAAGCTGCCGAAGTGGTCCGAGTCGAAGCCGCGCGATCAGGTCATCGTGCTCGACTCCGGGCGCGCCATGTTCGGCGAGCGCTTCGCCCGCGCGAAGCGCCTTGCAGTGCAGATGACGCAGGAGATGGACCGGCGCGATCGCGTCACCGTCATCGCGTGCGACGTGGGCTGCCGCACGATGCCGGGCGGGTTCGTGGCACCTGGTGCCCCGAGCGCGCACGACGTCGACGCGTTCCTCGGCTCGGTCACGCCCGACGGCGCGAGCGATCTCGTCGGCGCGGTGCGCGCGGCGGCGAAGGTCGTCGGACGCGATACCTCGCGGGATCTTCGCGTGGCCGTGCTCTCGGACGGCGTCGCGACCGCCGGCTATCGCTCGTCGTCGCGCGTGGCCTCCGAGGTCACGGACGCGCTCGCTGATCCGCGCGCGATGGTCGTCACGGTGCCGATCGGGGCGGACGCGGACACGAACCTCCTCGCCGACCTCGCGCGCGGCGGCGGCGGTGTCGTCGTTCCTTACCAGCCCGGGCAGCGCCTCGAGGCGTCTGCCATCGAGGTGCTGAACGCCACGTACGGCACCACGCTTCGCGATGTCGAGGTCGTGCTGCCCGAGGGCCTCCGCGAAATGGCGCCCTCGACCGTCGCGCCGCTCCGCGCCGGCTCCGAGACCATCGTCACCGCCCGCATGAGCGGGGACAGCGTCAAGGGCGACCTCGTCCTTCGCGGAAAGGTGGGCGGCGACCCGTTCGAGCAGAAGTACCCGATCGAGGTCCGCGCGACCTCGGACGCGGGTAACGCCTTCGTCCCGCGCCTCTTTGCCGCGGCGCGCATCGCCGATCGCGAGCGCTTGCCCGCGACGGCGGACTCCACGAAGGAGCTCGTCGCGCTCTCGCATCGCTTTGCGGTGCCGGCGAAGTCGACGTCGCTGCTCGTGCTCGAGAGCGAGGCCATGTTCAAGGCGTTCGGCATCGATCGCTCCGAGGCCGGCCCCCGCTGGACGGGCGAGGCGCTCGCGACCGGCACCACGGTCGCGTCGGCGCCAAAGACCGAGCCGTCGAAGGACGCGTCGGGCGACCCGTCGGCGACGCTCGCCGAGGCGCTCGGTGGCGCGGTGGGCGCAGACGACGAGGAGAAGGCGGACAAGGCGCCGCGCGGCTTCGGCGGGCTCGGGGCGGGCGGGGGCGGTCTGGGGAGCGGGGCCGGGAAGCTCCCGCCGGCACCCTCGGCACCGCCGCCCGCCGCGAAGCGCAGCGCTCCTGCGGACAGTGATCTGCCCTTCACCATCGATCCGAGCGGTCGCCGGAAGTTCAAGCCGCAGATGCTCGACGGCCCGCTGAGCCCTCGCGGCGGCCAGTTCATGAAGAAGGTCTTCGTGCGCCACGCGACGCTCACCGCGGACGCGACCCCGGCCGTGCCGGCGGAGAAGGTCAATGCTGCGCGCGCCGCGGTGGCCGCGGCGCCGGACGAGCGCTCGAAGCACAAGGAGCTCGCGAAGGTGCTCGCGCTCTCGGGGCAGCTCGACGAGCTCGACGAGACGCTCAACAAGTGGTCGGAGCGTGACCCGCTCGACTTCGACGTCATCGTCGGTCGCGCGGACGTCGCGGCTCGCCGCGGCAACCGTGAGGCGGCTCTCCGCATCCTCGGCGGCGCGCTGGCGGCGAACGCGCTCGCGACGACCGAGGCGTACAACGTGGCGCAGAACGTCGCGCGCTCCTTCGAACGGCTTGGTCGTCCCGAGGGTTGCGCGTTCCACGTGGCGGCCGCGGAGATGAAGCCCACGGACGCGGAGGCCCTCATGTGGGCGATCTCGTGCGAGCGCCAGGAAGGGCGCGCCGCTTCGGCGGATCGCTGGCTCGTCGGTCTCACGGCTCCTCAGCGCGACGCGGTGACGAAGGCGCTCTCCACGATCGAGACGAAGCGCGCCGATAGCACGAACATCGGCGACATCATCGTCACCGCCAACTGGGCCGGCGGAGCGGATCTCGATCTCGCGCTCGTCGATCCCAGCGGCCACCGCGCCTCTGCCGTCACGCGGATGAAGGGCGCCAAGGTCGAAGGCGCGACGGCGCGTGATCACGAGACGCTCGCGCTCAGCTCGACCGACGGCGGCTCGTTCGCGGTCGAGATCGTCCGTGCGAACCCGAACGAGACGCAGCCCGTCAGCGGCAACGTCACCATCAAGGCGTTCGGTCAGACGAAGTCCGTTCCGTTCACGCTCACGGGGCTTCGCGCCCAGCTCGGCCGCGTCGACGTGCGCTGGGAGCAGGAGCTCGTGCCCCTCGACGGGACCGAGAGCTTCAACAGCCCGGTCGTCACGAACGCGCAGTTCGATCGCTCCGCCGCTTCGGCCGCGCTCTCTGGAGTGAATCTCTCGCACTGCGCGAGCTCCGGGCAGGTCGGGACCGGTCACGTCACCGTGACGTTCTCGCCTTCGGGCGGCGTTCAGAACGTGGTCGTGGACGACGGCAGCTTCAGCGGGACGCCTGCCGGCCGGTGCGTGCAGACGGCGTTCTTCAACGCCCGCGTCCCCGCGTTCAACGGCGCTCCCGTCCGCGTCGGCAAGAGCTTCACCGTCGGTGGCGGGATGATGAACAGTACGCGCTGAGCGCGTGCGGCTCAGCTCGCTTCGAGGACCTTGACGAGGCTCTCGAGGCTCTCGAGGACGCGCGCGCGCTCGTTGCGCGGCACCTTGTCGAGGAGGGAGCCAAACGCAGCCGCGGCGCCCGAGCCGACCGACTGCGCCGAACGGCGACCCTTCGGCGTGAGACGGACGTCGGTCTGGCGCCCGTCGTCCGAGCCCTTCTGACGTGCGATCAGGCCGGCGCGCTCGAGGCCGGAGAGGTTCCGGCTCGCGGTCGACGGGTCGATCCCGAGGAGCGTGGCGAGCGTGGACGTGGAGAGAGCTCCGCGCTCGGCAATGAGCTGCAACGTCTCTGCCTGTTGCGGGGTCACTTCTCCGCTCCGTGCGCGTTCGCGCGCGATGCGACCGAGACCACGAGCAACGGCGAGAAGGGCGCGGGCAAACCTGTCCGAATCGGCCATGAGAGGCCCCTGTACTCTACAACTCTCGCTCTGGCGTCAAGCGTCGAGTTGCGTGAGCCGACGAACCGCTCGGATCTACCGCGAAAGTCGTGAGCCAATTTTTACGTCCGGCGCGCGACCTGAGGCGTAGGTCGAAGCGCGCGCGAACCGATCTCCCTCTCCCCACGTCATGCCTCTGCGAGGTCGCGTTCGCCGCGCACTTCATTTCGCGCCGAAACGTGGAGCCGGCGCCGCACCTGCCATAATGATTCCAGCAGCATAAGAGTTCTCGCCCCTGGGCGCGGTGCGTGCTACGGCGGTGGAGAGCACTTTCACCGTGAACGAAGTCGCAGAAAACCCCCTGAAAAGCGCAACATCTGCACGTCCCACCACGTGCCGGATGTTCGAGAACGACTTCCTGGAGAAGTTCTCGCGGATCCACCCGATCACGCCGTTCGCGGTCTACGTCCCGTTGCTCTCCTTCATGACGTATCGGTCGGTCGCTCGCGGTACGTCGATCGCCTCCATCCTCGGGCTCGCGGTCGCGGGCCTGATGATGTGGACGCTGACGGAGTACGGGCTCCACCGTTCGATCTTCCACTGGACGAACGACACGCCCTTCGGCCGGCGCTTTCACTTCCTCGCGCACGGCGTGCACCACGAGTACCCGAACGACGCTGACCGCCTCGTCATGCCGCTCCTCACGAGCGTGCCCCTCGCGGTCATCTTCTACGCGCTGTTCTACTTCACGCTGGGCGTCAGCTACGCAGAGCCGCTCTACGTCGGCTTCGGTCTCGGGTACCTCGCGTACGACGGCACGCACTACGCGGTCCACCACTTCAAGCAGTCGACGCGCATCGGCAAGTACATCAAGCGTCACCACATGCTCCATCACCACATGGACCATGACGGCGGCTTCGGCGTGTCGTCGCCGCTCTGGGATCTCGTGTTCGGCACGATGCCGAAGGTGAAGAAGCCCGTCGCAGCGGCCCCGAAAAAAGCGGCCTGAGCGCCGCGGGGCGTCAGGGCGGTTCAGCGGACGTGGGTGTGGACGGGGGACGAGCCCGGGCTGCCCATCACCGGCATCGGGACGTGGCCGACGCTCTGGCTCATCACGCGCCCGTTGAGCAGGGCGCCCGCCTGTGCGCCCACCACGAACGCGAGGAGCGTCCCGGCTACCGCGAGGCCGAGAATGGCGGACTTCGAAACGACTTTGCTGCTCTTGCTGCTTCGCATGAACCTCTCCGGGGTCTCGAGGCCGTCAACCAAGCGAAGAAGAAACACGGGAAAAGCGGAACCACCGCGCAGACGTCAGTGTAACGGCCGCCCTCCGTCCTGCCTTCGGAGAATTGCCGCATGAGCTCGTTTCGTCGGCTTTGGTGGGACGTGTGGGAGACGCTCATACAGTGTGGTGCGTCACCCCACGGCAATGCTAGAAGAGCGGGCGAGTTCCCTCACAGCTTCCGCTAACATCCCGAGCGCCTACGGCGGATCGAACCCCGAAAACGGATCGCGACGACAACCGAGATGACGCAGAGCAAGCCGCCGAAGAGCGGCGACGACCCCAAGAAGTCCGAGATCGGTACGGTTCTCGCCAACCGTTACGAGGTGTTGCGCGAGCTCGGGCGCGGCGGCATGGGTGTCGTTTACCTGTGCAAAGACATCGTCTCTCACGAGCGAGTGGCCCTGAAGCGGCTGCGGCCGCCGGAGGAGGCGAAGGCCACGCGCGCCGAGGAGAGCTGGTGGTTTCAGCAAGAGGCGCGGGCGGTCGCGTCGCTCGACCATCCCGCCATCGTGCGCGCGCGCGACTTCGGGACGCTCCACGACGGCTCACCGTACCTCGTCATGGATGCGCTGCCCGGGCGCAGCGTCCACGAATGGATGCACACGACCACGATGCCGTGGTCGGTCATCTGGGCCCTCGTCGATCAGGTCCTCGCGGGCATGGCGCACGCGCATGCGCGGCACATCATCCACGGCGACCTGAAGCCGTCGAACGTCATGCTCGATCTCGCGGGCGCGGGTCGCGGGCCGCGTGCATACGTGCTCGATCTCGGCCTCGCGTGGCTGCGCGAGTCACGCCACGACTCGCGTCTCGATGGGGCACCCGAGCCCGAGCTGGCGGTGCACGCTGGCGCCGGCACGGTGGGCTGGGTCGCGCCGGAGCAGATCCGCAAGCAGGCGACGCTCGTGGGGCCGGCGACGGACCTCTACGCGCTCGGCTGCATCATGTATCGCGTCCTCACGGGTAAGGAGGTCTTCGAGGGCACCGCCCAGGAGGTGCTCCGCGCGCACAAGCGCACGCCGGTGCCGGCGCCTGCGCTGCCGGAGGGCATCCCGCATCAGGTCGGCCTCTTCGTGCAGCGCCTGCTCGCGAAGAAGCCGTGGCATCGCTTCGAGCTTGCCGCCGACGCGCGTCGTGTCTGGGCACAGTTCCGCCCTCGCCACGCGCCCACCCTCGAAGAGACGGTCGCGAGCGCGCCGGCGCCGCCGCCGGAGCCGTCGTCGTCGCCCGACATGGGCCGCGCCGTCGCCGCCGCGCGCTCGCTCGCGCCGGGCCTCCTCTCGCTGCGGCCGTCGCCGATGGTCGCGCGCGAAGGCGAGCGCCAGGAGCTGATGGACGCCGTCATGTCCCTCGCGAACGGCCAGGCGCCGAACCACCGCATGGTGGCGCTCATCGGTGAAGCCGGCGTCGGCAAGAGCCGGCTCGCGGAGTGGCTCTGCGAGAACGTCCACGAGCGCGGCCTCATGTGGCCCCTCCGCGCGCGCTACGGTCGTACGCCGTCGCCGCTCGACGGCCTCACCGGCGCCGTGAACTCGTTCTACGGCCTGCAGGGCGCGGATCGCGAGACGGTGGAGCAGACGCTCCTCGATCGCTGGGAGGTCGACAAGACCGACAACGAGGAGCTCGCCTGGGTCGCGGCGGCCGCGGAGTGGCTCCGTCCGACGCCCCCGGGCGTGGTCTCGCCGGTCGGTCCCACGGGCAAGCGCTTCGTCCTCGACACGCCGGAGCTCCGCTTCGCGGTCGCGCGGCGCATCCTCGAGCGCATCGGTCACGATCGCCCCGTCTTCATCTGGTTCGACGATCTCCATCTCACGAGCGCGAACACCTTCGAGACCCTCGCCCGCCTCCATCGCGACGCGCAGAAGCTGCGCATGTTCATCCTCGCGACGGCGCGTAGCGAGTCGCTCGAGACGGATCTCGACGCCGCGGTCCGCATGGAAGCGCTCCGCGCCGACTGGAACGGCAAGGTGCTGGACCTCTCGCCGCTCGGTCAGGACGAGACCGAGGTGCTCCTCCGCGCGACCTTGCCGCTCACGTCGAACGCGATCACGGCCGCCGTCGCGCAGAGCCGTGGCAACCCGCTCTTCGCGCTCCAGCTCCTTCACGCGTGGGCAGGCGGCGGCTACCTCACGCTCGAGGGCGGCAAGTACAAGGTGCCCGAGGAGGCCCTTCACGGCCGCGCCATCACGACCGCGGATCTCTGGGACGAGCGCCTCCGCGCCGTGCCGACGGATCTGCGTCTGGCCGCCTACGCTGCCGCCGCGCTCGGCGACGACGTGCGCGGCGTGGTCCTGAAGGCGCTCGTCGCCGCGCTCGGCATGGACTCGCGCGACGCGCTGGTCGCGCTCACCCGCGCGCAGATCCTCCTCGCCTCGGGGAACGATCAGTTCCGCTGGCCGCACGCGCTTCTCCAGGAGCACTTGCTCGGGCGCCTCCACGAGCGCAACGATGCGCCCGCCATCTTCCGGCTCGCGGCGAACGCGCTCGCGAAGCACCCCGAGGTCGGCTCCCGCCGCATCATGAAGCATCGCGTGCGGAACCTCCTCCGCGCCGGTGACGACGACGTCGCGGCGTCGCTCATGTTCTCGTTCATCGAGGGCGCATGGGCGCGCGGTCGCGATACGGCGGCCACGCTGAAGGATCTCGCGCTGCTCGAGGGCCGCGTCGCGGGCCTCGCGGCCGCGGAGTACGCCTACTGGCGGGCGGAGGCCCTCCGTCACATCGGCAAGCTGGAAGAGGCGCGCGAGCAGGCGGAGACCGCGCGCCGTGCGTTCGAGCAGGCGGGCGACAAGTCCCGCGAGGCGCACGCGCTGCGTCTCCTCGGTCACCTCGCGAGCGACACGGGCGCCCCGGCGCAGGGCCGCTTGCAGGTCGCGCTCGCGATCCAGCGGTTCGAGGAGCTGAAGGACGAGCGCGGCCTCGCGGCGGCGCTCGTCGTGCTCGGCGAGATCGACTACCTCCTCGGCGAGCACGCGCGTGCCCGCGAGGTCCTCCTCGAGGCCTCGCAGCGCTGCGACGCGGTCGCGGACATGCTCGGCGGCGCGCAGTGCTTCATCCTGCTCGCGATGATCGAGACCGCGGTCGGCGGCTTCCGGCGCGCGCGCGATCTGCTCGTGCACGCCCGCGCCGCGTTCGACGCGATCGGCTACCGACTCGGCATCGCGCAGTGCGACGTCGTGCTCGGCCACGCGGACCACCGCGCGAACGAGATGGACACCGCGCGCGCGCGTGCGCTCTCGGCGCGCGCGGCTTTCCGCGAGCTGATGAACCCGCGCGGCGAGGCGGCGTGCGAGCGCCTCCTCGCCCTCATCGCGATCGACACCGACGACTTCGCGGCCGGCGGCGCACACGCGTCGGTGGCGGCGAAGATCTTCGAGCGCCTCCAGGATCCCTGGGGCGACCTCGAGGCCCGCCTGCTGCTCGCGCAGGTCGCGCTCGCGCAGTGGGGCAAGGGGAGCGACGGCGAGGCCCGCGAGCTCGTCTCGGACTGCGAGCGCATCGTCCTCGACGAGGCCGAGCCGCGCCAGCATCGCCACCTCACGCTCGCGTGGCTCGCCCAGCTCGAGCAGCGGTGGCAGGACGCGTCGAACGAGATCGACCGCGCCCGCGCCGCCTTTGGCGACAAGGCGCGCTGCGGCGACCATACGCCTCAGCTCTTGAAGCGCTTCTCCAAGATGAGCTGGCTCGGACCGTCGGCGGGCAAGGTCGAGCAATGGCTCGAGCTCGTCGAGACGTCGAATCCGGACGAGTCGCAGAGCTCGCGCTGGCCGACCGCCCCGCGCCTCTCGCGCCCGGGCGACTGAGCCCTTGCGGCGAGGAAAGCTCGCTACTAAGGGTGCATCGGCCATGTCCACCCCCCAAGATTCTCCGAAGCGTCGCAAGCAGAAGGCCCGTCGTACGAAGCAGCTCCTCGAGTGGCGCGAGAAGAAGGGCGCCTCCGGCGACAAGAAGCCGGCCGAGAAGAAGTCCGCGAAGTAAGCGAATTCACGTACGCTCCTCTCGCGATGGCGATGACCGTCTACGAGGTGACGCAGGCGCTGTTGAGCGTCGGCACCGTCTATCACGTGCGAAAGCCACGTGAAGAGGCGGTGCTCTACACCGTGCGTGGCGTGCTCATGAGCGCGACGCCGAAGTTCCGTCTCGTCGAAGGCGATGAGGGCAAGGAAGTCGGCGCACTGACGGGCAACTTCATCAAGACGAAGTACGAGATCGCGGACGAGTCGAAGGTCGTCGCGAACCTGACGTTCCCTGCGGTGGCGTTCAAGAAGACGCTCACGCTGGTCGTCGGCGATCAGACCTTCGAGGCGGACGGTGGCGTCTTTCGCGGCGTCTTCCAGTGCAAGACGAAGGACGGTGACATCGTGCTCGAGATCGCGAAGGAGCTGTCCATCCGTGACACGTTCTCCGTGAAGTCGTCGGACACGGTCCCGTTCCAGATCGGCCTCCTCGCGGCGGTCGCGATCCACTCACGCTTCTACGAGATGGTCTGACGTCACGAGCCCCCGAAAATGACGAGAGCCGCGCTGGCCTGGCCGCGCGGCTCTCTTCGCTGGGGCGCGGTGTTGCGCTCAGCGGCGCTTCGCCCAGCGGCCACGCGCCGGAGCGGCGGGGGCAGGGGCCTTCTCGGCGGTGGCCTTCTCCGCCTTGGTCGTGACCGCGACCTCGAGGGTCTCCTTCTCGCTGACGACCGAGGCCGGCGCGGTGGAGTGCGCCACGCTGGTCCCCGCGGACTCGGGCGCCTTGCTCGAGGAGAGCGCGGTCGCAGCGGTGGCGACGAGGCAGAAGCCAGCGCAGAGGCCGAGGGCGACCTTCACCACACGGCGGAAGCGGGCGCGGCGCTCGATGACGCCGGGCTCGCGCTTCTTCGCGAGGACGGGGTCGGTCGGGGCCATGCCGATGTTGTCGAGCGAGAGGCGAGGCCCGGGGCCGAGCTCGGCAGCGCGCTGGAGGAGCGCGAGGCGGGAGGGAGCCGCGTCGTCGGTGGTGGTGTCGTCGACGGAGATTGCGGGCGGCGCCATCGCCGGGAGCGCAACGGTTGGCTGGTGCGAGAGCGGGAGCGTCGTTGACTTGTCCACGATGGGATTCCTCGCAGACTCCATGCCACCGAGACGAGGTTGCGACACCCGCAACACGCGAGAATAACTGGCCGGAGATCCCGCAAAAAACGCCACCGGTGGAAAACGATCGCCTCTGATCCATGGCGCATAGGTGGATCAATGAGACGAGAAATATTGCTGCCTACCCCCAGCTGCTGCCAGGGAGCTTCTGGTGGAATGTGCGCAGGACTGCGCGCAACCACGGCGCGCGGCGGTGGCGGAGCCGGCTACTGCCCGAACATCATCGCAGCGCGAAGGCGCCGCAGACGACGATGACGAACACGGCGAGGCCAATCCAGGCGGCCCGCGCGACGTCGTCCTTGTCCCACTCGAAGAAGTTCCAGAGGGTCGCGATGCGCCGGGCGAGGCGCACGACGGGATCCTTCTCGTCACGGTTGCGAACCGGATCGGTGGTCTCGGTCGCGCTCCAGAGCTCTTTCATCTCGCCGCGGGACGAGTCGATGGTGTGCTTCGCGCGCTGAAACGCGCCACGCACGCTCGTGACGAGCCCTTCCTCGCCTTGCGGCTGCCCGTGTGGATACGAGGGTGGGGGACGCGAGATCGGGCCGGAGATCGAGCCCTGCACGTGCATTTGCATCTGCTGCATCTGCATCTGCTGCATCTGCATGTGCTGCACTTGCTGGGCATGGAGCGCGGCCATCTCGTGCTGCCGCGTGTGTTGTTCGCGGTAGGAGGCCGGCGGGCGGGAGTTGGGCGGACGCACCGACGGCGGCGGCGGAATCGACGGCGGCGGGCGCGAGGGCACCGGCAGCTCTTCGTCGAGCGCGACGACGGTGTCGGCGAACGCGAAGTCCTTCGGAACCTGGACGATCTCGCCGTTCGGCGTCGCGTATCCAGCCTCCCCGGCCGGCGCGTACACTCCGTGGACGTGACGAGTCATCGGAGCGGGGCTGGAGCAATCGACGCGCCATGACGCGATCGCTCGCATCCCCGCGCGAATGCTCGGTTCTGGCCGTTCTGATGCCGCCCGCCCGCAGCCGCGGTGATGGACAAACCGTTCACCACACCGAACGTGGGCAAAGGAGGAGAGGCCTGCGATCTCGCGGGATTCGGCCGCGATCCGTAGGGTAGGCGAAGGCCGAGGATGGAATACCCGGCGGCATGCTGGCTGCACCGAAACCTGCGCCGTGCGGATCTCCGTCTACGCCGCTTCGATGAGCGCGGTGCTCCTCCTGAGCATCGTCGTCGGCTGCGGTGCGTCATCGACGGGACCGGATGCGCGCGATGCGCGGCGCAGGCCCAGAAGGTGGTCACCGCCGATATCCACCGGGCGAAGTCTGAAGTGAAGGCGGCCGCGCTCGAGGTGAAGGCCGACGACAGCGCGAAGTCGAAGGGCCTCGTGGCGGCGGCGCTCGACACGTCCACCGTGGAAGAGGCACGGGGCGCCTGCCGCCCCGGAATGGTCTCGATCGACGGGAAATTCTGCATCGACAAGTACGAGGCGAGCCTCGTGGAGACGGTCGGTCGCGAGGAGAAGGCGTTCTCCCCGTACTCCCAGGTTCACGACGAGCACGTCCGCGCCGTGAGTGAGGCTGGCGTCGTCCCGCAGGGGTACATCAGCCGGAATCAGGCGGAGAAGGCCTGCATGGCCTCGGGCAAGCGCCTCTGCCGCGTGAACGAGTGGCAGCAGGCGTGTCGAGGTCCGGAGAACAAGCAGTGGGGCTACGGCGACGAGCGCGTCGTCGGCCGCTGCAACGACAACGGCAAGAACCCCGTCATGAGCTACTACGGTCCGCGTTACGACGCGTCGACCATGAACAAGCCCGAGCTGAACCAGATGGAGGGGACGCTCTCGAAGACGGGCGAGCACAAGGGCTGCTCGAACGGCTACGGCGTCTACGACATGGTCGGCAACCTCCACGAGTGGGTCGCGGACCCGAACGGCACCTTCTACGGCGGCTACTACCAGGACGTGGACACGATCGGCCACGGCGCGGGCTGTGGCTACAAGACGACCGCGCACGAGGCCCGCTACCACGACTACTCGACCGGCTTCCGTTGCTGCGCAGACATGCCTGGGAGCGGCGCCGAGGTCATGGCCTCGCCCGCGATCGATCCGCCGACCCCGGTGGCCCCCGCACCGAAGCCCGCCAAGAAGAAGAAGTCGAAGAAGCGCTGAGCGGCACCATCGAAGAGACGACACGCGCCGGCGCTCGGATGTAGCGACCGGCGCTTCGGTTTTCTGGGGTGCGGCGACCTTTTGGCGCGCCTTTTTTGTATCGCCCCGAGGCTACTGCCTACAGTTGCCTACATGGCTCTTCTCGTCCGTAAGAACGACCGTCGTGAGGTTCGGCGCGCGATTTCGGTGCCCTGTCAGATCGTGCGCGAGAGCGACTTCCGCCTCGTGGCGGAGACGGCGCTCGACGTGTCGCCGGACGGGATGCTCATCCGGACCGAGATCGATCTCGAACCGGGCGAGAACGTGTTCGTCTCCTTCCGCGCGACCGAGCTCGGCATCTGGTTCGACAGCGAGGCGCGCGTCGCCCGCGTCGTCAAGGGTCGTCGCCCCGGTGACAAGGGGCGCGCGGTCGGCATCCACTTCTCGACGATGTCGAAGGTGAAGCGCTTCATCCTCCGCAACCATCTGCGGAAGGTCCCGCCGCCCGTCCCGCGCCGCACGCAGCGCATCGACTGGTCCGCCACGGTCAAGGAGATCGCGCAGTGAGCTCCTCGATCAAGAGCCTGATCAGCTCCCCGATCTTCGACTCTCGCCGCAACGTCGTTCGCCGCGAGGTCACGCTTCCGTGTCAGGCGGTTCGCGAGCACGACTTCGTGCTCATCGGTGATCGCGTGATCGATCTATCGACGGAGGGAATGCTCGTCCCGCTGAAGCGCAAGGTCTTGACCGGCGAGTCGATCATCGTCTCCTTCCAGATCCCGGGCCTGTGGATCGACGCCGAGGCCGTCGTTGCGCGCATCGTTCACGGCCGCCGCCCCGGTGATGACGGGCTCGCTGCGGGCCTGCTCTTCGATCGCCTCTCTTCCGCGTCGCGCGCCGCCCTCGCTGGCTACCTCCACGATCGCCGCGAGCCGCTGCCGCGGCGCGGTCCGCTCGCCTCGCTTCGACGCGGTGCCCCGGCCCCGAAGCTCGCGGACGAGACCTCGATGCTCTCGCCGCTCGCCTCGCTCGCGGACGTCGTGGCCGATGACGACGTCGACGCCCTCGGGATCCTCCGTGCGGTCGCGTCCGCGTGGCAGGCGCTCGGCATCGAGTAGCTTCGTCCGCCTCGAGCGTTTCGCCACAAAATGCAACGATGCCGCCCCTTGGGGAAGGGCGGCATCGCGGGATGTGCGTCTAGTTTAGAGAGTCGTCGCTGGTATCAGCGAACGACGAGCGGGGTGTCGTCGCCGCCCGTGCTGCAGGAGGAGCAGCCACCGTAGTCGATGAGACCATCGGGAGCGAAGGCGCCGCCGCAGTAACCACCGGTGCAGCCATCAGCCTCCGGCGGGCAGGTCTCGGGGTTGTCGTGCGAACCCTCGCAAACCTCTTCGTCGCCGTTGTTCTCGCTGCCCGCGCCGCCCGAGGACGACTGGCCGCTCGAACCGCTGCTGCTCGCGCCGCTCGAACCGCTCGAACTCTCGCCCGAGGAGCCCGACGTGCCGCTCGACTGGCCGCTGGTACCCGCGGCGCCGCTGGAGCCGCTCGCGCCGCTGGAGGCCTGGCCGCTCGCGCCGCTGGAGGCCTGGCCCGAGGTGCCCGAGGACTGACCGGAGGTGCCCGAGGTGCCAGAGCTGCTCGCGCCGCTGGAGCCGCTCGAGCTCTCGCCCGAGGAGCCAGAGCTGCTCGCGCCGCTGGAGCCGCTCGAGCTCTCGCCCGACGTGCCGCTCGACTGACCCGAGGTGCCGGAGCTGCCGCTCGAGCCACCCGACGACGAGCCGTGAACGGGACGCCGTGGCAGTTACCATTGGCAGTGACCGCCGCCGTCGTGGCAGCTGGGGTTGTCCGTGCCGCCCGAGGAGCTCGCGCCGCTCGAGGACTCGCCGGAGGTGCCCGACGTGCCGCTCGACTGACCGGAGGTGCCCGACGTGCCGCTCGACTGACCCGACGCGCCGCTGGAGGTCTGACCCGACGCGCCCGAGGACGCGCCGCTGGAGCCGCTGGAGGACTCGCCCGACGCACCCGAGGACGCGCCGCTGGAGGTCTGGCCGGAGGCGCCCGAGGAGGAGCCGTTGCCCGGCGTGTCGCAGCCCGGCTTCGGCGGCGGGGTGCCGTAGGTGCGGACGGACGCGTTCTTGCGGCCACCACACTGGGCCTTCGGCGAGAGCCAGTCCGTGAGGTCGTTCGTGCGGGCGACGTACATCTGGCCCGTGGTGAGGCCGCGGCCGGTGACGACGCCGACGATCTCGTTGTGCTCGTTCAGCACCGCGTTACCGGGCTCGACCTGCTCCTGCGAGGGCATGTCGGTGAGGTAGGCGTGCGGGAAACCAACGACCTTCTTGAAGGTCTGCGGCAGCTGGAGGACCTGCGAGCCGCTCGAGCGGAGGCGGGTGCCCGTGGCGCCGTTCGCAAGCTTCTCGGACGCGACCTTCGGGTACACGTCGAGGTTGATCGGCTTGTCGAGGTAGATGACCGCGACATCGTGCTTACGCGGGTGAGCCTTCTGGCTGTTGTCGTAGTCCATCCAGTCGTAGGTCATGCCGCGGATACCGGCAGACTTGACCGTGCCGTCGGCCGAGGTGACCGACCAGCGGGACTTGCCCGCGACGAGATGGGCCGACGTGAGGACGAGGCGCGGGGCGATGAGAATGCCCGAGCCCTGCCCGACCTGCGTACCGTTGATGTCGTGAACCGTCAGGGTCACGCTGGCAGCCTGGACCTGCTTCCCAGTGAGGGCGGGTTCCTGCTTCTCCTCAGAAGCGCAGCCCGCGAGGGTACCGAGGCTGGCGACGAGAACGGCCGCAACTGCTGCACCAAGAAGACGACGATTTCCGATCATGACTAATCCTCCGCACTGAGGGGGTTGTCGCGACTGCGCCCCAATTCGCTGTCGACTTACTTCCCTATCAGGCAGTTCGACTACGTGCAGGTCCCTTGCCAACCCTTACTGAACGGCAGACCTCATGGAACGACGCTGTTTCCATGGGTACGACCTCGACGCCACTGCGCTCGGGAGTCCTCGAGATGGACAAACTTTTTCCCCCCGTTCGATCCACTCGCGCACCAAGTGCACATCGGTGATTTCCTGCAGGAATGTAGAAGTCCACGGGAGTGGAATTCCTACCTCGTCGGAGGCCCTCAGGCCCGTCTCTCGGGGGACACAGCGGCTGGGCACGATCGATGGACAGAGTCGTGTGCACGGACGCCATGTACACTCGTCTCTGTAGACTAGGAGCTTCGACATGAAGAATCGCCGCGCGCTCTTCTCCGCCATCGCCTCGATGTCGATGGTCACGCTCGTTTTCATCGCGTGCACCGACGATGAGAAGAGCGAGTTCCCCGCCGCCGACAAGCCCGACACGGGCGGAGGCGACACCGGGCCCGGCTTCGGCTTCGACGCCAAGGACACGGACAAGGACGTGACGAGCGTGAGCTGCACGCCGAAGCTCCCCACGACGTTCGCGCCCACGCTCAAGGCTCCCGTGCATCAGGCGGCGTGCGAGTACGCCCAGATCTCGGGCTACTACGCGGCGTGCCTCGCGGAGGACAAGGACGGCAACGCGAAGCTGAAGTCGAAGGACTGCGAAGCGTGGCGGGCGAGCGACGCGAACACCACGTGCGCCCACTGCATCGAGACCGATGACAACACCGGTCCGGCGATGATCTTCAACGATCGCCTCTACTACCTGTCCAATCAGGCGGGCTGCATCGCCATCAAGCAGGGCACCAGCGCCGAGGGGTCCTGCGCCGACAAATGGAACATCGCGGCCGCCTGTCGCCGGGAGGCGTGCAAGACATGCCTCGGGCAGGAGGGCGCCGACTTCGCCAGCTTCCAGGGCTGTCAGATGGCCACCCTCGACAACACGAAGAGCGGCGACTGCATCACGTACCAGAAGACGGCCGATACGACGTGCTCCGTGAGCGGCTACGCGGACGCGGCTGCATCGACGTACGCCGGCGACTGCTTCAAGAAGACGGGCGAGGCGACCGGCGATGCGTTCGTCCGGCTCGCGAACATCTCGTGCGGTAAGTGAGCCCTCGGCTCGTCGCCGCTCACCAGTCGGCGATCGCGCCGCCCCACGTGAACCCCGAACCAAACGCGATCATCGCGACCTTCATCCCACGCTTCAGTTTTCCGCTCTCGACGGCCTCTGCGAGGAGGATCGGGATGGTCGCGGCGGTGGTGTTTCCGTAGCGCTGGATGTTGTGGACGATCTTGTCGTCCGGGATCTTGAGCGCGTCCTGGATGTACTGGTTGATGCGCAGGTTCGCCTGGTGAAAACAGAACAGATCGATCTGCTCGCCGGTGATTCCGGCGTCGAGGCAGACTTCCATCAGCACCATCATCATGCGCTCGACCGCGCTCTTGAAGACGGCCTTGCCATTCATGTGCGCGAACATCATCTCGGGCTCGACGAGGCCTTTGCCGTCGGCGTTCTGCGGGATGAAGGGCCGCTTGCGGATGTCCCAGATGCGCTGGCAGAGCTCGTTCGCGCCGCGTCCGTCGGCGCCGAGCTTCCACGACCGGATCCCACGGTCCTCGTGCGTCGCCGAGACGACGACCGCGCCCGCGCCGTCGCCAAACAATGACGAAACATTTCGACCACGCGTCGTGAGGTCGATCGCGGCGGAGTGGGTCTCCGCGCCGACGACGAGGACGTGCTTGCAGGCGCCGGACTTCACCATCGAGGTGGCGGTGCCGAGCGAGTAGAGGAAGCCCGAGCACTGGTTGCGAATGTCCATCGCGGGGATGAACTTCGCGTTCGGCCCGTCGCAGAGCCCCAGCTTCTGTTGCAGGTAGACGCCCGAGCCTGGAAAACAATGCTCCGGCGAGAGCGTCGCAAAAAGAATCATGTCGAGGTCGGTCGGCTGCAGGCCCGCGTTCGCGATCGCCTTCTTCGCCGCTTCGACGCCGAGGTCACTCGAGCCGATGCCCTCGTCGGCGAAGCGCCGCTCCTCGATGCCCGTTCGCTGCACGATCCAATCGTTGGAGGTCTCGATGCCGTAGTCCTTCACGAGGTCGTCGTTGGTGACGCGACGCGGAGGGACATAGAAGCCTGTTCCAGAGATGAATGCGTTCAGCACGAGGCGAAGTATCCGTCGATGTAGGTCCGCCGGCTCGTCATCTCTTGGTCAGCTCTTGCACGAATCTACGGATGGAACCCGAGCAGCGCCGGGATTCGTTTTGGTAACATCGCCCCATGCTTCGACGTTCGCTCGCTCTTGCTCTGCTCTCCGTTGCTTGTTCGTCGTCCGATGACTCGACCCCTGGCTCGAGCAGCGGCACGACCCCGCCCAACGATGGCAGCGTCGTCGGCGACGTTCGTGAATCGATCACGTGGGAAGACGGGACGAAGCTCGGTGGCGTCATCCGCGTCGTGGAGGGAGTGACCGTCACGATCGCGCCGGGCGCGAAGATCTCGTGCAACGAGGCGACGCAGATCCTCCTCGGCGGCACCCTGAAGGTGAGCGCGAAGGACAATCACGCGAGCATCTCGTGCGCGAAGTGGACGGGCATCACCGTCGCGAAGAACGGCAAGCTCGACATCGACGGCCTCGACATCGAGAACGCGAACATCGGCTACCAGACGACGCAAGACGCCGGCGAGTGCGTCGTGAAGAACTCGAAGATCCTGACGACGATCCGTCCCGTCGAGGTCGGCGTGAAGTCGAAGCTCACGCTCGACCACGTCGAGGCGTCGGTGCCCGCGGTGGTCCAGGGCATCGCCGTGAAGAGCTTCGTCGAGGTCTTCGGCACGCTCGAGGCGCGCTACCTGAAGTACGAGGCGCAGACGAACGAAGGCATCATGGTCCACACGAACGCGGAGGCGACCATCACCGACTCCGAGCTCACGGCGCACGGCGGTCAGGACCTCATCTCGTCGTACGGCGCGAAGTCCCTCAACGTCAGCTACACGACGATGGCGGGCGCGCACTGCGGCCTGCACCTTCAGGAGGCGGACAGCGCCGTCATCGATCGCGTGACGAGCACCGCGAACCTCTTCGGCATCACGATCTACGGCGCGAAGGTCGCGACGGTGACGAACTCGAACCTGAGCGGCTCGCTCGCGTGGCTCGACCTCCGCGGCGATCACGGCGAGATCACGTTCGACAACAACTTCGTCGCGCCGACCGCGGCGAACACGCCGCCGAACGCGATCCAGGAGAACACCGACCCCCTCGCGAAGGACGGCCGCGCGACGGAGGCGATCCCGGACGCGGCGCCCCGCCCGGCTCCTTGATCGAGGGCGCGGCTCCAGCGAGGCGCGGAAAACTGGCCGGGATTTGCCTCATCTGCCTATTGTAGGCAGATGTCGGTATATGTAGTTTCTCTCGCCGCCGAGTTCCCGAACGACAACCCTGCGCTCCACGCCGGTGTGAGCTGGGTTTGTCTGTCGCCGCTCGCGCGCCCGACCGCGGAGCTGTCCGTCCACGAGCCACCGCCGAGACCCGTCGTGGTCCCGGAGCCCATCATCGCAGAGCCGGCCACGGTGGAGGTGAGGGAGCCTCTTTCGCCGAGGGAGCCGATCACGGTCGCTGCGATCGTGGAGCCCGCGACGCTCGTCGCGCCCGAGGTGATGGCCGCCATCCTCGAGGACTCGATCATCGTCGAGGACCTCGAGCCGATGGAGGAGGTCCACGTCGAGGGCGTCGTTCCCGTCTTCGAGTCGATCGCGCCGCCGACTGTCCCCGAAGAGACCAACACGAGCGAGTTGCCGCCGGCGTCCGACGATCCGTTCACCACCCTCGTGTGCACGCTCGCCGACGTCGCGATCGGCGCGGGCTCGCCGAACGTCGCGTCGATGCTCCCGGGATTGCTGTTCGACGGCCGCGTGCCCGACCAGATGGCGAACATCGCCGGCATCTGGGAGAGCGGCGCGCTCGACCCGTCGTTCGAGGCGACCGTCTCGGCGTGGCGCGCGATCCTGCGCGGGACGAGCGAGGACTTCTCGGACTGTGGGATGCTCGACGAATGGGCGTCCGACCTCCTCGCGCGCCTGCTCGACGCGAAGGACACGACACCGCGTCTTCGCCAGGAGCTGCGCGCGCGTGGCGTGGCGGCGTTCGGGCTCTCGGCCTGACGACCGCCCTCAGTCGAAGAGGGCGTGGAGCTTCGGCGTGAGGTTCGCCACCGCGCGCTCGCCTTTCACTCCGCCTTCGAAGCGCTTGTCCGAGGCGCGACCATCCGGGCCCGGCACCACGAAGAGCGGGATGTACGTCGACGAGTAGCCCGCCTTGACGACGCGATCGCGATCTTCGTCGAGATCGAACTCGATCACGGTGAGGTTCGGGAACTCGTTGTCGAGCTCGCCCTTCTGCGCCGCGTGATGAAACCGCTGGCAGGGCTCGCACCACTTCGCGCCGATGTAGACGACCGTATCACGGCCCTCCGCCTTCGCGCGGTCGCGCTCGGCCTTGATGAGCGTGCTCGCGTCGTCGCCGGCGCCGACCTTGACGAAGCGCAGGCCGGGCGGCGCGAGGACGAGCGGGGCGCTGGTGGACTTCGATGTCGACGGATCGGGCTTTGGCTCGTCCGCGCGGCTGCATCCTGCGATGCCGATGGTGATGGCAAGGAGAAGGCTGCAAAGACGTGCGCTCATGACGGGTACTTCCTGAGGCTCACTTCGGCGGCGGCTCGGACCAGCGGCTCGCGATCTCGTCCCAGCTCGGCAGCGCCTCCTCGGCGGAGGTGACGAGGACGCGAACGCGCACGACCATTCGCTCCACGGCGGAGGTGTAACCGTGCTTCTTTTGCTTCATGAACATCGCTTCCATGCCGGGGAGGGGAAGCGGGTAGCTGAAACGGACCTTGTTGTCCCGGTCGCGCTGGCGGCCGCCGCCGAGCCGCGCGCCGAGCATCTCGTGGCCGCGCTCGGGGAGGCCGGTCTCGCGATCGATGATCTCGACGCACTTGAAGGTGGAGTCGAGGCCGTAGACGCGGCGCTTCGTCCAGACCTCCGCCGCCCGCCAGGCCTTCTTCTCGCCGCCGGCGATCTGGGCCTCCTCGACGATGACGAGCTCCACGCCGGCGCCCGCGTCGTGCGTGATCGGGTCCGCGGCCATGTGCACCGTCGGTGGCGGAAGCGTGGCCGGCGAGTTGGGGAGCTTGGTGGACGATGGCGGGGCGGGGAGGTCGGGGGGCTGCTGACCAGGCTTCAGGGTCGCGGTGCGGACCGTCTTCTCCTCGAACGGATCAGGCGTCGCTTGGGGGGGCACCGCGCCCATCGTCAGCGTGGCCCGCCGCGAAGGTGGAGGCGCGACCGCCGGCATGAGCGCGGTCTCGTTCATGTCTTGCCCGGGTCGCCAGCGCTTGGTCACTGCGCCTTCGTCCGCGGGCTTCGGCCGCTTCGAATCCGCCATCGACAGGCTCGATGCTAGCAACCCTCGCCACGCTTGTGACCGGTGGCGTCGCCCTCCTCGCTCACGGATCGAGCATGATCCCCACGAGATCCCTGAAAAATCCTCGATCGAAGAGGTGGGATAAGGTGGCATAGACGCTGCACCAGGGCCGGACATGAACCGCCGTCTTCGCTTCCTCGCCCCGGTCTTCCTCTCCCTGGTCGCCTCTCTCGTGGGCTGCGCCGTCACGCCGGCGGACGATGCGACGTCGGGCTCCGCCGCGGATCTGACCGGCGGCGACGAGGCGGTCGTCGGCGTCGACTCGCTGAACCTTCGCGCGGGGCCGAGCACGAGCGACGCCATTCTCACCGTGATGTCCTCGGGCGAGCGCCTGCATGTCCGCGGTGACGTGCAGAACGGCTTCCTTCCGGTCACCTACCGCGGGACCGATGGCTGGGCGTTCGCGGAGTACCTCGATGGCGTCGTGAAGGTCGACGTCGGCTCGCTCGCCGAGGCCGTCAACGCGCTCGCGAGCGAGGCGCCTTCGCGCTCACCCGGCACGGAGCTCGGAATCGCGGTCATGAACCTCTCGACCGGCGAATACGCAGGCGCGGGCGACGACGTGCGTCACGTGTCGGCGAGCGCGGCCAAGGTGATGTGGGTCGCGGCCGCGATGCACGCGGGCGCAGGCGTGGGCGACATCGCGCCCGGCATCTTCAAGAGCTCGGACAATGACCTCTCGGGCACCGCCATCGACCGCGCGGGCGGGATCGATGCGGTCAACGACTTCTACTGGAACGTGGCCGACATGGACCACAGCATCACCGCGAACTGGAGCTTCGGTAAGACGCGACGCGCGTCGAACCAGGGCCTCATGGGCGGCGACAACTACTTCACGCCGCGCAACGTGATCTCGTTCCTCACGAAGCTCGATCGGGGCGAGATCCTCGGCGAGCAGACGGACGAGCTCCGCACGTACATGACGTGGTCGCCGCGGAGCGGCTACGGCGGCTGGATGGGCACGCTCCTTCCGGAGGCGGCGCGCGCCGGGATGATGCACAAGGCGGGCTGGCTGCCGCCGCCGGACTACGCGGAGTACAGCACGCTGAACGAGGTCGGCATCATCCAGGTCCCCGGCGGCGAGCGCTACGCGATCGCGCTCCTCGCGCATCACGGGAACAACTACGGCGCGGAGGCGAGCATGGTGGAGCGCGCCTCGTGCGTGGTCTATCGCGCCGTCGCGAAGGACAGCTCGATCGGCTGCCGGGACTGAGCGCGAAACGCCGAAGCGCGCCGGACGGATCGTCCAGGCGCGCTCGGTCCGTTCGACGCCGGCGGGGCCGGCGGTGGCTCAGAACTGGTGCTTCTCGGTCGAGTCCTCGAGGGCGAGGGTCGCCGACTTGCCGCCCGAGATGACCTCGGCGACCTGATCGAAGTAACCGGTGCCGACCTCGCGCTGGTGGCGCGTCGCGGTGTAGCCGTCCTTCTCCGCCGCGAACTCGGCCTGCTGGAGCTTCGAGTACGCCGCCATGCCGGCCGTCTTGTACTGGCGCGCGAGGTCGTACATCCCGAAGTTGAGGGCGTGGAAGCCCGCGAGCGTGACGAACTGGAATTTGTAGCCCATCGCGCCGAGCTCGGTCTGGAACTTGGCGATCGTCGCGTCGTCGAGGTGCTTCTTCCAGTTGAAGCTCGGCGAGCAGTTGTACGCGAGGAGCTTGTTCGGGAACTGCTTGCGGATACCCTCCGCGAACTTCTTCGCCTGCGCGAGGTCGGGCGTGGAGGTCTCGCACCACACGAGGTCCGCGAACGGCGCGTAGGCGAGGCCGCGCGCGATGGCGGTGTCGACGCCGCTCTTGATGCGATAGAAGCCCTCGCTCGTGCGCTCGCCCTTCTCGATGAACGGGTGATCGCGCTCGTCGATGTCGCTCGTGAGGAGCTTCGCGCTGTCCGCGTCGGTGCGGGCGACGAGGATGGTGGGCACGCCGCAGACGTCGGCCGCGAGGCGCGCCGCGGTGAGGGTGCGGATGAACGCGGAGGTCGGGATGAGGACCTTGCCGCCCATGTGACCGCACTTCTTCTCGCTCGCGAGCTGGTCCTCGAAGTGAACGCCCGCGGCGCCCGCCTCGATCATGCCCTTCATGAGCTCGTACGCATTGAGCGGGCCGCCGAAGCCGGCCTCGGCGTCCGCCATGATCGGCGCGAGCCAGTGGCGCGTGACCTTGCCCTCGGCGTGCTCGATCTGGTCCGCGCGGAGGAGCGCGTCGTTGATCTTCTTCACGACCTTCGGGACGCTGTCCGCGGGGTAGAGGCTCTGGTCGGGGTACATCTGGCCTGCGCTGTTCGCGTCGGCCGCGACCTGCCAGCCCGAGAGGTAGATCGCCTCGAGGCCCGCGCGCACCTGCTGCACGGCCATGTTGCCCGTCAGCGCGCCGAGGGCGTGGACGTAGTCGCGCTCGTGAAGGAGCTTCCAGAGGCGGTCCGCGCCCATGCGGGCGACGGAGTACTCGAGCTTGTACGAGCCTCGGAGCTTCGCGACGTCCGCGTCGGTGTAGTTGCGCTTGATGCCATCCCAACGGCTGCTGCGTTCGGTGGACACGGGCTCTTGCAGATCAACGGTGCGGACAGCGCTCATGGTTTCTCCTGTAGTCGCGGATCCGCCGCAGGCGGGACGCGAGACGTCACGATTTCGTAGGCGGGGAGGGTGAGGAACTCCTCGAAGCGAGGAGCGAGGGAAAGCCGCACGAAGAGGTCGCGTGCTTCCGGGAGCTTGTTCTTGGCGAGGGGCTCGATCTTCGGCATCTCCTCGCCGACGATCTTCTCGAACCGCGCCGCGTCGACGGTCGAGCCGTCGGCGAGGGGCGCCTGGTGATGGATCCACTGCCAGACCTGGGCGCGGGAGATCTCCGCGGTGGCCGCGTCTTCCATCAGATCGTAGATGGGCACGCAGCCCTGACCACGAAGCCAGGCCTCGAGGTAGAGGATGCCGACGCGCACGTTGTGACGGAGGCCCTCCTCGGTGCGCGTGCCGTCGTGCGGCTTCAGCAGGTCCTCGCGGCCGACCTTGCCCGCGCCCTCGATGCGCTTCGTGAGCTGGTTCTTCTGGGGCATGTGCTCGTCGAAGACGGCCTTCGCGATGGGGACGAGCCCCGGGTGCGCGACCCAGGTGCCGTCGTGGCCCTTGGTGACCTCGCGGAGCTTGTCCGCCTTGACCTTGGCCAGCGCCTCTTCGTTGCGCTTCGGATCCGACTTGATCGGGATCTGCGCCGCCATCCCGCCCATCGCGTGCACGCCGCGGCGGTGGCAGGTCTCGATGAGGAGCGTCACGTACGCGTCGAGGAACGCCTTGTCCATCGTCACCTGCGCACGATCGGGGAGGAGCGCGGTCTTGTCCTGCGCGCGCTTCTTGATGAACGAGAAGATGTAGTCCCATCGCCCGCAGTTCAGGCCCGCGGAGTGCTCGCGGAGCTCGTAGAGGATCTCGTCCATCTCGAACGCGCCCGGGAGCGTCTCGATGAGGCACGTGCCCTTGATCGTGCCACGCGGGATCCCGAGCTTGTCTTGCGCGTGGTTGAAGACGTCGTTCCAGAGCCGCGCCTCGAGATGGCTCTCCATCTTCGGCAGGTAGAAGAACGGGCCCGCGCCGCGCGCGATCTGCTCCTTCGCGTTGTGGAAGAAGAAGAGGCCGAAGTCGACGAGCGCCCCGGGGGCGATCTCGCCGTCGACGAGGAAGTGCTTCTCCGGCAGGTGCCAGCCGCGCGGGCGGACGAACAGGATCGCGGTCTGATCGTTCAGCGTGTACTGCTTGTCCTTCTCGCCCGGACCGCCGGGCTGGGAGAAGGTGATCGTCCGGCGAACCGCGTCGAAGAGGTTCTGCTGGCCGTCCATCAGGTTCGACCACGTCGGGGTGGTCGCGTCCTCGAAGTCGGCCATGAAGACGCTCGCGCCCGAGTTGAGCGCGTTGATGATCATCTTGCGGTCGACGGGGCCCGTGATCTCCACGCGGCGGTCGAGCAAGACCTCCGGCTCCGGCGCGCACGTCCAGTCACCGCTGCGTACGGACGCGGTCTCGGGGAGGAAGTCGGGGAGCTCGCCGGCATCGAAGCGCTTCTGGCGCTCCGCGCGGCGGGCGAGGAGCTCCTTCACGCGCGGCCGGAACGTCCGGACGAGGTCGTTCACGAAGTCGACGGCGGCGTCGGTCAGGATGCGGTCGGGGGCGTTCATGATGCGACGTGTTAGACCTTGCTGGTGAAGGGCTTTGCAGTCAAGATGTGATCCGACAGGGCCAAGAAACAGGCGTTCTAGGTTGTCAATGACAGCCTGTAAGGTTGTAAATCATGTCAATGACAAGGCCGCCACAGGCACACACCGACGAGGGCAAGACGCCACTGCGTCAAGACTCACAGGGGGCGAAGGACAGCCCGAAGTTCGGCGGGAAAGTCCGGGCGTTGCGCCGGCGCGAAGGTCTCTCGCAGGTCCAGCTCGCGGACAAGATCGGCATCTCGCCGAGCTACCTCAACCTCATCGAGAACAACCGCCGGCCGCTGCCCGCGAACCTCCTCATCAAGCTCGCGCAGCTCTTCTCCGTCGACGTACACAGCTTCGCGGGTGACGAGGATCAGCGGCTCGTCTCCGACCTCACCGAGGCGTTCGCGGATCCCCTGTTCGAGGAGGCGGACCTCCTGCAGGTCGACGTGCGCGAGATGGCGAACGCCTCCCCGAGCGCGGCGCGTGCCGTGCTCGCGCTCTACCGCGCCTACCAGTCCTCACGCGCGCAGGCCGACGACCTCTCGTCGCGTCTCTCGGACGCAGGCGAGGCCGCGTCGCCGACGGCGCACCTGCCGAGCGAAGAGGTGACGGACATGATCCAGCGCGCCTCGAACCACTTCCCCGAGGTGGAGGCGGCCGCCGAGAGCATGGCCGCGAAGGCGAAGCTCACGCTCGACGATCTCTATCCCGGCCTCGTGCGCTTCCTCGACAAGCAGCTCGGCACGCAGGTACGCATCGCGCGCTGGGGCTCCGAGCCGGGGGTGCTCCGTCGCTTCGATCCCGCCCGCAACGTGCTCACGCTCTCGGAGCTCCTGCCCACGCGCAGCCGCACCTTCCAGGTCGCGCATCAGATCGCGGTCATGACGCAGGGGCCGCTCATCGATCGCATCGTCGATGCCGCCCGCCTCACGGCGGAGGAGTCGCGCGGGCTCGCCAAGGCCACGCTCGCGAACTACTTCGCGGGCGCGGTGCTCATGCCGTACGCCCCGTTCCTCGAGGCCGCGAAGCAGGAGCGTTACGACATCGACGTCCTCGGTCGCCGCTTCCGCGTCGGCTTCGAGCAGGTCTGCCACCGTCTCACCACGCTCCGTCGACCGGGCGCCGAGGGCGTCCCCTTCCACATGATGCGGATCGACGTGGCGGGGAACATCTCGAAGCGGTTCAGCGCCTCGGGCATTCGCTTCGCACGGTTCTCGGGGGCGTGTCCGCGCTGGAACGTCTTCAGCGCGTTCCTCACCCCCGGCATGATCCGCATCCAGGTCTCGCGCATGCCGGACGGGAACGTCTTCTTCTGCATCGCGCGCACGATCCAGAAGGACTCGGGCGGCTATCACGCTCAGCACCCGGTCCAGGCGATCGGCCTCGGCTGTCGGGTCGAATACGCGCGCGAGCTCGTCTATTCGGACGGCATCGACGTGAACAGCGTCGATACCTGCGTTCCGGTGGGCGTCAGCTGCCGCCTCTGCGAACGTACGGACTGCGAGCAGCGGGCCCTGCCATCCCTGCGCGTGCCGCTCCGCGTGGACCAGAACGTCCGTGGAGTGTCGCTCTACGCGCCAATTGCAGGAAACCAAGGCGTTAAGACATAGAAAATGCGCTTGCTTGCCGCGCGCGCGCATTCGATGATGCGAGAGTACACATGTCTCGGACTTCGGCCGCCAAAGTCGGGCGGTGGCTTGCTGGCAAGGAACGGCGCGATGAAGCGGTCTCGCTACTTTGCGCTTGGGCGGCGAACGGGGCGAACGACAAGGAAGGACAGGAGCTCCTTGCCGAGGCGTTCCGTCTGGACCCGGGCTCGCAGCTCGCGCAGCTCGCGTTCGAGCGCATGGAAGGGATCGCGGCAAAGGACCACGCCGCCCTCGATCAGGCGATCGCCCAGTGGACGCCCGAGGAGATCGCCAAGCTCGAGAAGCAGATCGTCCGGCCGAACTTCATTCGTGCCCAGGTCGGCTTCAACAACAACGTGAAGTACGGCGGCCTCGTCTTCCACATCCAGACGGAAGACTCGGGCCTCGACAAGCCGCACATCATCACGCACCTCTTCGCGGACGGTGGCCGCATCATCAAGAGCCACAAGCGCATCTACGCGAACGAGGTCAAGCGCGACGACGTCGCCAAGTACGTCCGCGCGCTGATGAAGGGCCAGCACATGGAGATGGCCCTCATGCTCCGCGAGGGGCAGTTCGACGAGGTCATCGCCGGCCGCGCCGTGGGCGGTATGCACACCCTCGAGGAGCCGCCGCGCACCGCGGTCGAGAAGCTCGCGACGAAGAAAGAGGAGCGCGTCGAGGCGGCGCCCACCGCGCGCTCGATCCCGCCGCCCGCGATGCCGCCCGTGGCGGACACGAGCGAGCTCTCGCAGCTCGTCGCGAAGCAAGCCCAGCAGGAGAAGGCGCACTTCCGTTTGAACGTCGTGCGCTCCCTCACGGGCGGCCCCGCGTTCTACGAGCCGAAGGGCGAGAAGGCCGTCATCGGCCGGCAGGGCTCGATCACGCTCGAGGCCGAGCGCTTCTGCCATCCGCGCGAGGCCGAGATCAACTTCAAGCAGGGCCGTATCTGGCTGAACGATCTCGAGGAGGGCAACGGCGTCTTCCTCCGCATCCGGCAGCCCGTCGAGCTCGAGATCGGCGACGAGTTCATGGTCGGCGACCAGGTGCTCCTCATCGAGCGCAACCCCGAGCCGAACGACGGTCCGGGCCCAGGCCCGACGTACTTCTATTCCTCGCCCAAGTGGCCCTCGAGCTTCCGCGTCGTCCAGATCTTCGAGGGCGGCGCGAAAGGCGCGTGCGTCGTCGCGCGCGGCACGACGATGCAGATCGGCTCCGCCATCGGCGACTTCGTGTTCACGGCCGACCCGCTCGTCGAGGACCAGCACTGCCTCGTGGAAGAGCAGGCTGGCTCGATCGTCCTCTCGGACCTCGGCTCGCGCACGGGCGTGTTCGTCCGCATCAAGGGCGAGCAGGAGCTCGTCTCGGGCGACGAGATCATCGTCGGCCGTACGCGCATGGCGCTCGAGGCGCTCGCGTCCTGATCAGAGCTCGGCTTCGATCTCGGCCGGTGTCGCGAGCGTCGTCGCATAGCCCGGGTTGAACGGGTCCATGTCGTCGATGGCGGGGATCATCGTCTTCACGTCCGTGACCTTGCCTGCGGGGCTCCGCGTGAGCTTGATCCACGGGGTCGCCATCCACTGGCGGGGGAAGCCGCGACGGAGGTTCGCGTCGGAGACCATGAAGGGCTTGCGCGCGCCGCCCTCGTTCTCCGGGCGGTACCAGTTGTTCTGGTAGATCCAGACGACGCCGTCGCGATCGGTGTGACCGATGATGCCGACGTGCTGGTCGCCGGGGTTCGACGACGTGATGCTGAGGCCCGAGACGAGCGTGCCCGCGGGGATGTGTCCACCGTGGATCGAGTTCAGCTTCTCGATGAACTTCGCCTTGTTCTGCGACATCTTGTAGGTCTTGCCGCCCGCGCTGCCGACCTCGGCGATGAGGTTTCGGACGCCTTCCTGGTCGTAGCGAGTGACCTCGCTGAGGAAGAGCACCTTCGACACGTTCGAGGCGCACATGCGGGCCTTCGGGTAGCGCGAGTATTTGTCCTGGACGCCCATCCAGTAATGGGACGACTTCATGATCTTCTCGCCCGTCGGCGTGAGGAGGTCGAACGTCAGGTTCGGATCGAGCCGGGTGCGCTGCGCGGCCGAGACCTCCTGGTCCGTGACGCTGGTGAGCGGCTCCTCCGCTCCGTCCACGCTCTCGGACTCGTCCTGAGCGTCGGCGCTGCAAGCGACGACCGGCGTGGCGGCGAGGGCGAGACCGAGGATGACGGCGAGATGACGAAGCGCCGGACGGACGGAGAGGAGCATGATGACCTACCTAAGCGCACACCGTGTGCCGCGCACGTTCTGACGCCAATTGCGCAGAATGACAAGGTCACCCTCCCTGAAACTACCAGTAGGTGAGGGTAGGATGATCCAGGTCAGCGCTTCGCGAGGCGATGCATCACGCGACGGGCGAGGGAGGGCGCGAGGCCGTTCACGCGGCCGAGGAGCGCGACGTCCTTCTGCGGGACGTAGTGGAGGCCGCGGCCATGGGCGGCCTTCCAGACGACCTCCGCCACGTCGTCGGCGGTGAGCTTGATGCCGAAGCGATCGAGCGTCTTCGACCGGTGCTCCTGCGAGTGCACCATGGGCGTGTCGACGTAGCTCGGCATGACGTCCGCCACGCGGATGCCGCGCGGGCGAAGCTCGATGTCGAGCGACTCGGTGAGCGCGCGCACGGCGAACTTGGTCGCCGAGTAGACCGCGAGCTCCGGCTGGCCATAGACGGCGGACGCGCTCGACATGTTCACGATCGCCGCGTCTTTTGTCCGCTCGAGAAGCGGCAGGCACCGCTGCACACCGAGCACCACGCCCATGACGTTCACCTCGAGCTGCTTCCTGCACTCCGCCGGCGAAATCTGATCGAAGCGGCCCATCCGGAGGATGCCGGCGCAGTTGAAGAGGACGTCCATGCGCCCATAGGCGCCTTCGAAGTCGGAGACGGCGGCCGTCCACGACTCCTCGTTCGAGACGTCGATGCGTCCGTGGCTGGCGTTCGGGATCGCCTCCGCCACCTTGCGCGCGCCGTCGACGTCGATGTCGTAACAGCCCACCGCGAAGCCGCGCCGTCCGAAGAGGAGCGCGGTCGCGCGCCCGATGCCCGAAGCGGCGCCCGTGACGAAGATGGTCTTCACGACGCGCGAGCGTACCGGGACCGTGCCTCGCTTCAAGGCTGACGGGTCGCGACGAAGACCTTGCGTACCGGCGCGTCGCGCAGAGACGCGAGATAGAGACGGCAGCCGTCGCGCGAGAGATAGAGGGGCGCGTCGCCCTCGATGCTGCTGACCGCATCGATGCGCTGCGCCCCCGAGAACGCGTCGTTCGGCGAGGCCCGCCTGGCTACCCAGATGTCGGGTTTGGGGGGGGCGCCGCTATCCTTCGAGGACGAGAAGTAGAGCGCGAGCCCGTCGGCGCTGAGGACGGGGTTGTGTGCGTCCGGGTCACCGACCTCGACCGAGGTGAACGGGCCAACGTCGCCGTTGCTCTTGATCGGCGCGCGCGCGATGCCGAACGGAGCGTCGAGCGGGGCGTCGATCCGGCCGACTCCGACGTAGAGCTCGCTCGTCGTGAGATCGATGAACGGCGTCGAGATATAGCGGCGCTCGACGAGACCGGTGGGCGGGATCTCCTTCGACTGCCCGTAGCCACCATCGGGGAACCGGGTCTGGCGAAAGACGCGAAAGAAGTCCTCGACGAAGAGCATCGCGCCCGTCGCGTTGAACGTGACGCAGCCGACTCTCTCCGTCGACTTCGCGACGGAGAGAGCGGTCGCCGGGCCGAAGACCTTGCCGTCGAACGGAGCCGAGAAGAGCGTGCCGTCGACGTTGAAGAACGCCTGCTTCTCGTCCGGGGCGAGCGTGAAGCACAGCGCCTGGCTCGGGATCCCGGTGAGGAGGACGGGCTCGCCGAACGGCTTGTCGATGCAGGTCTGCTTCTCCGGTGGCAGTGTCGTGTCCGCGTCGCGGAGCTCGATCTCGCCGGCGTCGCCCGGGTCGGCGGGCGCGCCATCGGGAGGGGTCCCCGCGTCGGAGGACACGTCCTTCCCGCCGGAACCGAAATCGTCGCATGCAAGGACGACGAAGACGGCGGCCAGGCTCAGGGCCAAGAAAGTCCGCACGAGTCCACTATAACGCGCGCAAGTCCGGTCAGGTATCCGTTCGGCGCAGGCGCGCGGTGTAGCGCGAGAGCCAGCGTGCTAGCGTCGCGCGCATCATGGCCGGCCGTTACGGAATGTCGTTCGCGAAGAAGCACATCGAGGAGGGCGACTACGAGGAGGCGGTGAAGGCCGCGACCGAGGCGATCGAAGGCGGAGACGTGGGGCCCGAGCCGCTCGTCGACCGCGCGACGGCGTACGACCTGCTCGAGCGGCACGCGGAGGCGGTCGCGGACTTCGAGGTCGCGATCCAGAGGAACAACGCGGAGAAAGAGGTGGATCCGTTCCTCCTCGACGACGCGTACTTCAGCGCCACGCTCGCCTGCGCGCAGACCGAGGCAAAGACGGACCTGAAGAAGGCGCTCGCGCGGCTCGATCGATACCGCGAGCTCGTCCCCGAAGGCGCCCACGTCGCAGAGAGCCGCGACTGGCAGAAACGCCTCAAGGGCGAGCTGCCGAGCCTCCTCGACAAGACGAAGTCCCTCGATTCTTGAAGGCGGGGCACCTCGCGCTGCTGCTGCTCGTCGCGTGCGCGAGGCCGCGGCCGCCCGTCGAGGCGCCGCTGCCTGCGCCGAAGCGCCTCATCGAGCCGAGGTTCGGGCCTGCGCTCGCGGAGACGAAGCGCCTCGTCGAGCTCCTCCTCGCGACGCCGGCGGACAAGGAGTTCATGGAGGCCGAGACGCTGCGCGCGGCCGCGCTCGAGGGGTGGAGGCCGGGGCAGGCGAAGCGGCGCGCGATCTTCGCGCAGATCGAGGCGGCGCGTCCGAGGTCGGACTACGCCGGCGCCGCGCTCCTCGAGGGCAAGGCGATGGAGAGCCTCGCCAGGGACTGGTTCGAGGTCGAGGTCGAGGAGTGCACCGGCGACCCCACCCTGTGCAAGATCGCCGCGCGGGTCGCCTCGAACGCACGGCAGACGTGGATCGATCGCGCGCGCGAGCGCTACGAGGCCTGCGCCGCGTTCGCGCACGACGACCCGGACATGGAAGACTTCTGCAGCGCCCGCGCCGAGGCGCTCAGGAAGCGCACGCACTGATCAGCGCGCGCGCCGCTCCTTGTAGAGCGTGATGAGCCCGTTCGTGGAGGAGTCGTGCGACGACACGGCGCCTGGCGCCTCGAGCTCGGGCAGGATCGCGTTCGCCAGCTGCTTGCCGAGCTCCACTCCCCACTGATCGAAGCTGTAGATGTTCCACACGATGCCCTGCACGAAGATCTTGTGCTCGTAGGCCGCGATGAGCGCGCCGAGCGCCTTCGGCGTGACCTTCTGCACGAGGATGGAGTTCGTCGGCCGGTTGCCCTCGAAGACCTTGTGCGGGACGAGCGACTCGAGCTTGGCGGCGTCCATCTTCGTCGCCGCGAGCTCCGCGCGCGCCTCCGCCGCCGTCTTGCCCTTCATCAGCGCCTCGGTCTGCGCGAAGAAGTTCGCGAGGAGCAGGTCGTGGTGCTTCCCCAGGCGGTTCTGCGTCTCGATCGGCGCGATGAAGTCGCACGGGATGAGGCGCGTGCCTTGGTGGATGAGCTGGTAGAACGCGTGCTGACCGTTCGTGCCCGGCTCGCCCCAGATGATCGGGCCCGTCGTGTAGTCGACCTCGTGGCCGTCACGGGTCACGTGCTTGCCGTTCGACTCCATGTCGCCCTGCTGGAAATAGGCGGCAAAGCGGTGCAGGTACTGGTCGTACGGCAGGATGGCCTGCGTCTCGGCGCCGAAGAAGCTCTGGTACCAGATGCCGTGCATCGCGAGGAGCGCGGGGATGTTCTTCTCGAGCGGCGCGCTGCGGAAGTGCTCGTCCATCTCGTGGGCGCCCGCGAGCAGCTCCTCGAAATGGTCCATGCCGACGGTACACGCGATGGAGAGCCCGATCGCGCTCCATAGCGAGTAGCGCCCGCCGACCCAGTCCCAGAACGGGAACATGTTCTCGGTGTCGATCCCGAACTTTGCGACCTCCTTCGCGTTCGTCGACAGCGCGACGAAGTGCTTCGCGACCGCGGACTCGTTCATGCCCGGCTGCTTCAGGAGCCAGTCACGCGCGGAGTGGGCGTTCGCGAGCGTCTCCTGCGTCGTGAATGTCTTCGAGGCGACGATGAACACGGTTCGCTCCGCGTCGAGCTCGCGCAGCGTCTCCGCGATGTGCGTGCCGTCGACGTTGGAGACGAAGTGCGCGTGCAAGTCGCGCTTCGAGTAGTGCTTCAGCGCCTCGGTGACCATCACCGGCCCGAGGTCGGAGCCGCCGATGCCGATGTTCACGATGTGCTGGATGGTCTTGCCGGTATGGCCCTTCCATTCGCCGTTGCGGATCTTGTCCGAGAACGCGCGCATCTTCGCGAGGACGGCGTTCACCTCGGGCATCACGTCCTTGCCGTCGACGAGGATGGGGCGGTTCGAGCGGTTTCGAAGCGCCACGTGGAGGACGGCGCGGCCCTCGGTGCCATTGATCTTCTCCCCCGCGAACATCTTGTCGCGCCAGCCCTCGACGTCCGCCTGGCGGGCCAGCGCGAAGAGGAGCTTCAGGGTCTCGTCCGTCGTGCGGTGCTTCGAGTAGTCGAGGAAGATGCCGCAAGCCTCGACATGGTGGGTCTCGAACCGTTTGGGATCCTTCGCGAAGAGATCGCGCATATGGACGGTGGCCATCGCCTCCTTGTGCTTCGAGAGTGCCTGCCACGCGGGGGTCTTGGTGAGCGACATGCCGCCGAGGATATGCCTCGTGTTATGGTGCGCAACGGATGGCGGACCAGGGCCTATCGATCCGCTGCGAGCAGCTTCGAAAGACCTATGACGACGACGAGGTCGTGGCCGTGGCGGGCCTGGATCTCGAGGTCCGGGAGGGGGAGTGCTTCGGCCTGCTGGGGCCGAACGGCGCCGGAAAGACCACCACGTGCGAGATCCTGGAGGGCCTCCTTCCGGCGACGAGCGGCACGGTGGAGATCCTGGGCAAGCGTTGGGAGACGGACGAGCGCTGGCTCCGCGAGCGGCTCGGGGTCTCCCTCCAGCAGACGCACCTGCCGGACAAGCTCACCATCCGCGAGACGATCGAGCTCTTTCGCTCGTTCTTCGTCAAGGGGCGTGACGTGGACTCCACGATCGACCTCGTCGCCCTCCGCGAGAAGGAGCACGCGAAATACGACACGCTCTCCGGTGGCCAGCGCCAGCGCCTCGCGGTGGCGTGCGCGCTCGTCGGCGATCCGAAGCTCCTCTTCCTCGACGAGCCGACGACCGGCCTCGATCCTCAGTCGCGCCGCATGCTCTGGGACGTGGTGCTCAAGTTCAAGGAGCAGGGCAACAGCGTGCTCCTCACGACGCACTACATGGACGAGGCAGAGCGCCTCTGCGATCGCGTCGGCGTCATCGATCACGGCAAGATGATCGCGCTCGGCACGCCGAAGGAGCTCATCGACTCGCTCGGCGGCAGCCAGATCGTGGAGATCACGCTCGAGGGGGAGCGCACGCCGGAGGAGAACGACGCGATCGCGGCCTCGATGAGCGCGCTGCCGGGCGTGGCCGCCTCGCGCTTCCTCACCGGGCGCGTCGTCCTCACCGTCGAGCACCTCCATCTCGCGCTCCCCGCCGTGCTCGAGGCGCTTCGCGAGCGCAGCTGCACGCTCGCGCACCTCTCGACGCACCACGCCACCCTCGAGGACGTCTTCGTCACGCTGACCGGGAGGGCGCTCCGTGAGTGAGATCTCCCCCGGGAAGGCCCGGCTGAACGCGATCACAGAGCTCGCGCTGGCGCGCTTCCGCCTCTTCTATCGCGAGCCCGGCTCGATGTTCTGGACCTTCGGCTTTCCGATCGTCCTCTCCATCGTGCTCGGCATCGCGTTCCGCAATCGCGATCCCGAGCCCGTGGTCGTGGCGGTGGAGGAGAGCGCCCGCGCGGAGCACGCCCGCGGCATCCTCGCAGCGGCGGAGGACGTGAAGGTGAAGATCTTGCCCTCGGAGCAAGCGAACCAGGCGCTCCGCACGGGGAAGGTGAGCCTCGTCGTCGTCCCCGCGGAAGATGCGACCTACACGTATCGCTACGATCCGACGCGGCCCGAGAGCCGGCTCGCCCGCTCCGTCACCGACGACGCCTTGCAGCGCGGCGAGGGGCGCAAGGACGCGTACGCGCCCGTCACGAAGATCGTGACCGAGCCTGGGTCGCGCTACATCGACTTCCTGATCCCCGGCCTCATCGGGCTCGGCCTCATGTCGACCGGGCTCTGGGGCATCGGCTTCTCCCTCGCGGAGATGCGCACGAAGAAGCTGATCAAGCGCCTCACCGCGACGCCGATGCGGCGGAGCGACTTCCTCCTGTCGTTCCTGCTCGTCCGTGCGGTGCTCTTGCCGATCGAGCTCGCGCCGCTCCTCCTGTTCGCGAGGTTCGTCTTCGGCGTGGGCGTGCAGGGCAGCATCTTCACCCTCTTCGTGACGGCGCTCGTGGGCGGCCTCACGTTCGCGGTGATGGGGCTCTTTCTCGCGTGTCGCGCGGAGAACCCGCAGATCGTCAGCGGGCTCATCAACGTGGTCTCGTTCCCGATGTACCTCTGCTCGGGCGTCTTCTTCTCGTCGTCGCGCTTCCCGGACGCGCTCCAGCCGGTCATTCGCTGGATGCCGCTGACGGCGCTGAACGATGCCCTCCGCGCCACGATGATCGATGGCGCCGGCTTCGCGCAGGTCGGCGACAAGCTGCTCATGATCGGCGGCTGGGGCGTCCTCTGCTTCGTGCTCGCGGTGCGCCTCTTCAAGTGGCGCTAGGCTCAGAGAAGGTCGGGCGTCGGGCCGGGAGACGGCGGCGGATCGTTCGCCGGCGCCTCGGGCTGCGGCTTGGGCCGCGGCTTCGGCTTCGGCTTCTTCGGCACGGTCACGCTCGCGCTCGGCGCGGCGGACGCGGACGGAGCGGCAGACGCCGGGAGCGGCAGCACCGACGGGACGGGCAACGCCGACGGCGCCGCGGAGAGCGCCTCCGGCACGGACGCGCTCGGTGGCGGTGCGGGCGCGGCTTGATGCGCACGCGCCGCCTTCTGGCGCATCACGACCACGTAGGTCCCGACGCCGGCGAGGATGCCGATCAGGATCGGGACGAGGATGCGCCAGCCGCTGCCCTTCGGCTTCGACGTGACGGACGAGACGAGCGGTCCCGGACGCACGGACGAGAACTGATCGGAGCCCGGCGGCGCCTTCGTGCTCACCGACTCGGAGCGAAACTGGACCTTCGCGATCGGATCGTCGCCCGGCGGCGGCGGCCCGGTGTGGCCGGGAAATCCGGGCATGGGCGCGGTCGTGCCGCCGAAGCCGCCGAGCCCTCCGGCCGGCGCATTGAAGCCGCCGGGCGTGGTCGAGCCGGCGAGGCCCGGCATCGAGCTCGGCATCACGAGCGGCACCGGCGCGCGCGGGATGGCCGCGGGCAGGGGCGTCTCGTCGATGATGACGCGCGGAGTGCCGGGCGCCGGCACCTGCCCGAGCGCGTCGTTCGTCGAGAGGCCCTTCTCGAGCGCGGCGCGGAAGAGGGCGCCGGGGTCAGCGGGCGTCGGGAGCTTCGGCGTCTCCGGCTCCGAGCCCGTGCGCGGGAGGCGCTGCGTCTGCGGGGCGGCCTGCGTCGGCTGATCGGGGGAGTGGAGCGGCTGCTTGAGCAGCTCGAGCGCATCCTGTGTCTCGTCGTTCTTCCGATCCTTCTGCTCGCGGAGGGAGAAGACCGGATCGTTCCGGAGCGAGAACGTCGGGCCCTCGCTCGGCGGCATCGACGGCGGCTGCTTCTCGCGCAGCGTCACCGGCGGCGCGCTCGTCACCACGCCCTCGCTCGGCGCGGTGAAGCCCCGCTTGATCTCGGGCGAACGACTGAGGAGCGACATCGCGCCCGCGCCCAGCCGCGCGCGCTTCTCCGTCGCCTCTTCCTTCTCCGCGTTCGGATCGGTGACCTCGTCGTCCTCTTCCGGCTCCGCCTCGTTCGTCAGCGACTGCACGCGCCCCGCGATGGTCGGCCCGTCGTCGTCCTCGGTGATGGGCCGGTGGCGCTTCGTGGCGGGGTCCTCGCTGAGGACCGGCTGCTCGTCCTCGCCCGTGAGCGAACGGCGCGCCCAGCCGAGCGCCTCGCGCATCGACTTCGCGTCTGCGTAGCGCTCCGCCTTCTCGAAGGAGAGCGCGCGATCGATCACGGCCGCCACGACGCGCGGGATCTCGGGGCACACGTCGCGGAGCGACCGCGCCTTCGTACGCGCGACCGCGATCGCCTTCGTCTTGAGGTCGCCTCCGAGGTGGACGCTCTGGCCCGTGAGGCACACGAAGAGCATCGCGCCGACGCCCCACACGTCGGAGCGCGCGTCGACATCCTCGCGCTTGCCCGCCGCCTGTTCGGGCGCCATGAACGCGGGCGTACCGATGACCATGCCGACGCTGGTCATCTCGCTCTTGCTCTTGCCGTCGTTGAAGCGCGCGGACCCGAAGTCGAAGAGCTTCACCTCTCCGCTACGTGTAAGATACACGTTGTCCGGCTTGAGGTCCCGATGGAGGATCTGGTGGTCGTGCGCCGCCTGCAGGATGTCGAGCACCGCGTCGCCCACGTTCAGCACGTCGCTGAGGGGCATCTTCCCGCCGAGGCGCGAGCGCTTCTGCTCGAGCGTCTCGCCCTCGAGCAGGTCGAAGACGAGGAACGCGCAGCCGTCGTCCGTCATGTCGTCGTCGATGGCGCGGACGATGCCGGAATGAAGGACGGCGTTGCCGAAGTATCCCTCGCGACGGAAGCGCTCCGCGAAGGTCGTGTCGCGGGCGAGGTCCTTGTGCAGGATCTTCAAGGCGACGCGGCTGCCGTTGCGGTGCGTCGCCGCGTACACGTTGGACATGGATCCGGACGCGATGAAGGAGTCGATCCGGTACTTGCCCCGAACCATCGCTCCCACACGGAGATTCGTGCGCGGTGCTACCGACTCCGCCATCTCGGACCTGCCCGCGAGCGTATCATGTCGGCTTGCGCGTCCATCTAATCGACGGGACTTTCGAGCTGTTCCGGGCCCACTTTGCACCTCGACCATCGAAGGTGGTCAAGGGCATCGACGTGAAGGCGACCGCGGGCGTGGTCGCTTCGATCCGCGCGCTCCTGGAGGACGCGGACGAGAAGGCGACCCACCTGGCGATCGCGTTCGATAACCCGATCGAGAGCTTTCGTAACGAGCTCTTCGATGGCTACAAGACGGGGGAGGGCATGCTCCCCGCGCTCCGGAACCAGTTCGATCTGGTCGAGGCGGCGTGTCGCGCGATCGGCGTCGTCGTCTGGTCGATGAAGGAATGGGAGGCCGACGACGCGCTCGCGACCGCGGCCACGCGCTGGGGGAGTGACGAGGTGCAGGCGCGGGTCCTCACACCCGACAAGGACCTCGGACAGGTGCTCGACGGCGAGCGCATCGTCCAGGTCGATCGCATCCGGCGCAAGGTCATCACGGAAAAGACGATGCGCGAGCGCCGTGGCGTGGCGCCGGCGAGCATCCCGGACTGGCTCGCGCTCGTGGGCGACACCGCGGACGGCATCCCGGGGATCCCGGGCTTCGGCGAGAAGTCCTCCGCCACGCTCCTGGCGCGCTGGGGGACGATCGAGAACATCCCCGACCGCGACGCGGACTGGGACGTGAAGGTCACCGGCGCCCCACGGCTCGCCGCCACCCTCGCGTCGCGCCGGGCGGATGCCCTCCTCTACAAGAAGCTCGCGACCCTCGTGCGCGACGTGCCGCTCGAGGAGTCGCTCGACGATCTCGAGTACAAGGGCGCGCCCCGGAAGGCGTTCGACGAGCTCTGCGCCCAGCTCGAGATGACGCCGCGCTGGCCGAAGTTTCGCGCATGATGCGCAACGGATCGGGCGTAACGAGCCGAACGTGGACCAGTAACGCGGCGTAACGAACGCGTAACGAGGTGGCGGCCTCGAGGACGCGCGGGGCAGCCCGCAATCGCGCAAATAGCGGTAGGTCCTGGCTTTCGTACGGTTGCGCAATTCGAGCAAGCGAGTGGGTGCATGTAGGCACGGGAGCTGCTGCTCGTTCGGTCATGCTTACCCGTCGAATTGGTTCTTTGGTTGGTCTCTGTGCCCTCGGTCTTCTCGCGGCGTGCTCCTCGGCGAGCGACGACGCGGCTTCGAGCGAATCCGCCGCCACGGGGAACGAGGCAGAAGGCGCGAACGGCGCGAACAACGCGTCCAAGAACGCGCGCATCAGCGGCGTCGGCGAGCTCTGCATGCTCCCGAACGGCAAGCCGGACTGGGCCACGCTCGCCGGTCGGATCGCGGTCGCGTCGTGGTGCGCGAAGGATCAGCCCGCGGCGCAGGCCGGCCTGCTCGATCTCGACGAGCCGGGCGTCTTCATCCCGCTCGACCAGGACCGCGAGGTCCGCCACGTCCGTTTCTCCGAGAACCAGCAGTGGGTCTACTACGCGGCCGTCGACCGCAAGGCGGGCCCGGGGTCCGTCGTGGTCCACGTCCGGAGCGCGGACGGGTCGAAGGCGAAAGACATCGAGTTCTTCGATGCCGAGCTCGCCGACTCCCCCGATCTCCTCGCGCAGCGCCTCATGAGCTTCGACGTGAAGTTCTCGCCGGACAACAAGACGGTCGTCGTCTACGGCTACGAGAAGAAGGGCGACCGCTACGAGGGTCGCATCGTCGTCGCGCCGATCGAGGGCGAAGGCCAGACGCTCCTCACGCCCAAGCACGGCATCTCGCCCGACGCGAGCGTCGAGTTCTCGGACGAAGGCGACAAGGTCCTCGTCCTCTCGCTCATGGGCGACGCCCCGCCGGCGGTGAACGACGCGGCGCCGCGGCAGCACATCTACGAGATCGCGCTCGGCGCGGAGCCGAAGCTCACGGAGTCGCCGAAGTGGATCCTCGACGCCGCCAAGGGCGAGATCCTCGTCGTGCCGGGGACGTACAACGGCAAGTCCGTCCTGCGCTTCGACACGATCTCGAAGACGCAGACGAGCCTGCTCTCGGTCGTCGACGCCAATGGCGTCCACCTCGAGCTCTCGAAGGACGCGGGCGTCACGAGCCGCGCGCCGATCTACCTCACGGACGCGGCGATGCGCGATCCGAAGAACCAGGGCGCGCTGATCTTCCACTCGGGCAAGGACCTCGCCTACGTGTTCCCGGGCGTCCCGGCCGGCGCGAAGACGGCGTCGCTCTTCCTCTACGACGGCGCCAAGCAGACGACCCTCGCCACCGACGGCCTGGACGGCGCGGGCTTCGCGCGGGCGTTCGACGGCGGCGTGATCATGTACCCCGCGGTCGGCGGCGTCGGCCTCATCCGCCTGAACAGCAAGGAGCAGAAGGGCGAGCTCATCGCGAAGGACTCGGAAGAGAAGCTCTATTACGGCCTCACCCTCTCGTCGAACGGCCTCACCGCCGTCGTGCAGGGTGTGACGGACAAGGGCGATACGCTCGAGACGATCGATCTCACGACCGGCAAGACCACGGAGCTCGCGATGCCGGCGAAGTCCGCGCTCCGTCCGTTCGGCGCGCTCGACGGCGCCTGGGCGAACGAGGGCTGCGGCTACGACGCGCTCCCCGATGTCGCGGTCGCCGACTCCACCGTCGTCGCGCTCGCGAGCTTCCAGGTGGCCAACGAGAAGTGCGCGCGCCTCGCCTTGGCCCCGGAGCTCCTCAGCTTCCCGGCCGGCAAGGACGCGATGAGCGTCCCCTTCACCTCGATCACGCCGAGCTCCCCGTCATCGATCGAGCTCGCCGCGAGCGACCGCGCGATCGTCTCGCAGTGCGGCTTCGAAGGAAACACCTGCGCGGTCGAGATCGAGATCCCGGCCGGCCTCGTGGACGGGCTCACCGAGCCCACCAAGCCGGGCACGAACGAGCCGGGCACGAACGAGCCGGGCACGAACGAGCCGGGCACGGACGAGCCGGGGACGGACGAGCCGGGGACGATGGAGCCGGGCACCGACAAGCCCGCGAAGCCGAGCAAGCCGGCGAAGCCGAGCAAGCCCGCGACGGCTGGCGATGACGACGACGACTCGGTCGACGCGCCCCCGCCGGGAAGCATCAAGACGACGCCGACCTCGTCGTCCAACGGCGCGACCGTGAGCCCGGAGCCAGCGTCGCCCGGCACCACGACGAAGACGATCTCGACGGGCGGCTGCAGCACCACGCCGGCGAGCTCGTCGTCGGGCGGCTTCGCGCTGGCCGCACTCCTCGGACTCGCGCTCGTCGCTCGTCGCCGTCGCTAGAACGTGACGCCGAAGACGTCGCGGAAGCGGTTCGACGGCTCGCGGTTCGGATCGACGTCGGCGAGCCCGACCCGGAGCGAGACGGTCTCCCCGTCACCCCACGGCCACCACAGGCCGTAGACGAGGAGGCCGTTGATGGGGCCGGTGGACAGCGCCAGCTGGCCCTGGCGAATACCGCCGGCGCGCTCCACGACGTCACGAAGCGACTGCGGAGCGCGGACGATGGTGGCCGCGGTCCACTCGTTCTGGAGGGCGATCTGGCTCGACTTGCGCGCCGAAGGCTCCTGCTCGGTGGTGAACGAGGAGGTCACGCACATGAGGCGCGGGTCCCAGCTCCAACCGCGCGTCGGCCAAGACGCCTTCATCCGAGCAAGGCTGTCGAACAGCGGTTGCCAGGCGTCGTTCCAGCCACGAATCGTCATAACCGCGGAGTCTAGACCAGTTACGGCCGAAAAAGGGCGGCTTTAACGCACCGCGCAGGCGGCCGCGTCGGCCCTTCCGAGCAGCCAGCTCGTGATGCAGGTCTCGGCCGGCTCACCCTTCCGGAGCGAGATTCCACCGCGGTGCCGCTCGAGCTGCAGCGGCTTGCCGAGGAGTAGAAGCTTGTAGGCGCCTTCTTTCGTCCGCGGCTGCGAGGCGAGGAAGGCGTTCAGCTTTTCGGGCTCGAGGCCTTCGATGGACCGGAACGTCGCCTCGATCTCCTCCTGCGTCGTGGGACCGGTCGCGCCGGGCAAGCGGAGGGCGGTCGCGCCGTAGATGCGGAGCCCACGCGGCGCCTTGCCGTGGCAGTCGGTCTTGCCGCAGGCCTTCTCGACGACGGGGTGGACCTGCAGCTTGTACTCGCCGCCGTCGAGCCCGGCCGCGATCGTGACGGTCGCGTCCTCGTCGGGTATCTCCGCACAGGCGACGGTCATGAACGCGACGCACGAGATGAGCGCTTTCCATCCGCGATTCATTCGAACACCGCCTCGACGCCGATCGTGCCGTACGCCGCCTGACGTTCCTTGATGTAGAGCGAGTTGGAGTAGAAATCGAACAGCCCATCCCCCGAGGCGTAGAGCATCCAGCCGAGGCTCGCGTCCTCGGCGGAGAGCCGCCAGTACATGGACGCGCCGGCGGTGATGCCGAAGAACGGACCGAGCTCGCGATCGGTGGTGCGGAACTTCGGGACCACGATCTGCGGGTCGAGCTGCGCGGTGTACGCTCGCTTGAAGAAGCTCGTGCCGGTCTGCTGGTGGTAGCGGAAGTGCGGGCCGACCGTGAACCGGGACGTGGCGTCGACGAGCCAGCGGAGGTCGGTCGTGCTCGACTTGTTGTCCCAGCTGTCGACGTAGAGCCGCTCCTCGAGGCGGAGCGTGGTCGGGCCGATGCGACGCACGATGCGCGCGCCCACGGCGACGCGGTCGCGCTGCTTCGGCAGCTGCTCGTACGGACGGATCGGCAGCCGCGCCGAGTTCACGGCGTTCACGTTGGCCCCGGCCGGGACCACCTTCGCGGTCGCGGCGTCGAACATCGGGATGAGGCGGTATGGCTTCGATGGATCGCCGCGCTCGAAGCCGCCGGTCCCGCCGAGCACGAGCACCGTCTTCGGCGAGAGCACGAAGCTGAGGCTGACGGAGCCCTCGTTCGTCACGAGCGTGTTGTGGAACACGTCCGTGGGCGTGCCGCCGCGCGAGATCGTGTCGTAAGAGATGGTCCAGCCGAGGCGAGGGGTGAAGCGCTTGTCGAAGAAGTCGCCGAGGACCCCGAGCCCACCGAAGCGCGACGTGTAGTCGGCCTCGGTGGAGAATCCGCCCACGAGATCGGCGCCGAAGCGCCCGGGCTTGTACGCGCCGTTCACGCCCACCGCGTGGCGCATGTCGTGCCCCGTCGGCGACGCGGTCGACACGAAGTCGGGCGAGGCCGCGGAGATGACGTCGATGAGGTACGATGCTCCGAAGCTCCAGCCCTTCGTCGGCGACGCGATGTTGAAGCGCACCTCGGGGTTCAGGATCACGACGTCGAGCGTGTCTGCGAACGAGCTCATCTCGAGCGCGGCGCGCACCACGAGCGGCTTCGACTTCGCGGGGAGGCAGCGGAACGCCTCCTCGTCTGTCTTTGCATTGTGCATGCATTCGAGCTGGCCGACCGTGAGATGCGCGGCGTCCTTCGCGACGAGGACGATGCCCACGGTGACGCGCTCGCCGGCCGTGACCTCCTTCACCTCGTCGAACTCGGCGGGGCGGCCGCTCAGGTTGCCCTTCGCGTGGATGCGATGCGTGCCCGGGTCGATCGCGAGGGGCTTGTCGAGCTGCGCCTCGGTGATGGCGACGCCGTCGACCTCCACCCAGAGATCCTCGGCGCCGGGCGGGGGATCGATCGTGATCGAGCCAAGGCGCTTCAGGAGCTGCTCGACGCGCTTGCTGACGAGCTCGGCGACCTCCGCGTTCTTCTTCTCGAGCGCGTCGTCGAGGACCGGCCGGAGCTGCGCGAGCGCGAGCAGCACCTTGTTCGCCTTGTCCGCGCAACCCGCGAGATGCACGCGGCGCTCGGGCGTGGCCTCGATCTCGATCGCGGCCTGATCCTTCTCGATGCACTTCTCGAAGAGGCCGGCCGCGCGCGCGGCCTCCGCCTCCGCCGACAGCGCGACCGGATCGCCCGAGGGCTTGTTCGGCTTCTCGTCGTCGGCGAGCGCCGGCCTCGCCACGCAGAGCGCGCAGGCGAGCAGACATGAAGCTTTACGGCGCGCTCCCACGACGGAAGCGCGACGCTATAGCACAGTAGGCTCGAGCCTTACTTGACGCTGGAGTTGAGCTGCTCCCGCAGCATCTGCGCCGTCTTGCTCGCCTGGTCCATGCTCGGCGCGGGCGCGCCCGGGGTCTCCGGCGCGGGCTCCGGCTTCACGTCTTTCGTCGCCGCCTTCTCGACCGGCTTGCTGTCGGCCGTCTTCTCGACGGGCTTCGCTCCCGGCACGAGCTGCGCGTCAGGACCCTTGTAGCGACGCGACCAGCGCGGCGCGTCGTTCGCCGGCGGCGCGTTCGGGTTCCTCAACGTCGGCGCAGGCGCGGCCGCGAACGTCGGGTCCTCCATCTGCGGAGCGTTGCCGTTCGCCGTGTCGAGCTGCGTCTGCGTGAGCGGCCTCGTCACCGGAGCCGAGCTCGCCGTGGTCGGGAGGTGACCCGTGGACGCCGCGAACGCAGCGCCCGAGAGCGCGAGCGCGAGGGCCGCGACCGCCATGAGGAGGGCGTTGCCGCGACGCGGAGCAGCCGCGTCCATCGCTGCGCGGAGCGTGGGCTCCGGCGCCTCCGGCCAGACGATGTAGTTCGGCGTCGAGTGCGGGAAGAGCGACGCAGGAGCCATCGAGCTCGGGGGCATCGACGGGTGCATCGACGACGGATGATGCGACGGATGCGATGACGGCGGGCCGTACGAGGAGCGCGGCGGCGGCGCGGAGTATGGCGGCGGCGGGGCGGAGTATGACGGCGGCGGCGCCGAGTAGGGCGCCTGCGAGTAGATCGCGTTCGGGGGTGAGGAGTAGACGGCCGTCGGCGGTGACGAGTGCGCGGGCGGCGGCAGGGAGCGCTGGGTCTCGAATGCGACGGGCGGCACGGAGCGAACGGGGGCGGGACGGGCCGACTCGATCACGTCCTCCTCCAGCAGCGTCGGCGCGATCGCGCGGACGGGCGGCTTCTCTGCGCACGGCGACTCCGCCGTCTTGGCGAGGCGGTCTTCGATGATCTCCGAGGCGCGACGCTCCGCGATCTCGCGGATCTCTTCCTCGATCCGGCTTTTGAGGTCCGACTCGATCAACGACATCCTCATGCTCTTCCCTCGTGCAGCCAGCGTGCCGAACACTGTCGGCGGAACTTCATCGTGACACACAAGCGCAAGGCGGCCTACGAAAAGAGACGCGTTTGGGACGGCGATCGAAACGATCGCCCTGAGCTGCGGCAGGAGCCGTCCGACGGGGGTCCACCAGGCATATTCACGCCCGCGTCCCCCCCCGAGGAGGGGATGGACGCGGCCTGATCCAGACGCTTGGCGCAGGGATGCCTCGGCGGCGGGGTAGGCGTTGCCGCACCTCGCAGCACGTCGCCCCCGGCGCGTGGCTGCGCGAGATCATGGCCTCGCGCCCAGCGTGATCTCGGAGCGGTCAGTACTGGACGACGGGGCCGCCGACGATGCCGCCGTTCGGCGCGCGCGCGTAGAGGCGGAGGAACGCGCCCGTCTCGAGGTTGCCGGGGTTCGGCACGTAGAGCTTCAGCATGTGGGCGCCCGGCTCGAGCGTCCCGAGCGAGCCGCCATCGCCGTTGATGAACTTGCCGTTCTCCACCACCGCGATCCACACCGTGAGCCGCCCGACGTCGACCACGCTCCCGAGCTCGCTCGGCAGCTCTTCGTGACCGGAGATGGTGTCGGCCCGGAAGCCGTAGTGGGGCTCGCCCTTCTGCGAGGTCGTCACGAGATAGAGCGCGTCCGCCGGCCCCTCGACCGTGGCGCGGAACACGAGGTCGCGGTTGCCATCGGGGCGGATGCCGCCGTCTCGCATCGCGATCTTGTCGACGTTGAGGTTCTCGATGTCGACCGCGAAGGCGCTCACCTTCGTCGAGTCCGGCGCCGCGACGGCGGGCCGATTCTTGAGGCGACCCTGGTTGCTGGCGTCGGGCGACTGCGCGTCGGGCGAGGGGCCGCATCCGGCGCCGAGGACGAAGCTGGCGACTGCAAGCAGGGTTGCCGAACCGCTGATCCGCATCGCGCTCTTTGTAACACGTGCGACGATAGGCGGGTGAGGACCCTCGCCCCCGCGCCGTCCACGATTGCATTTGGCTCGTTTCGCGGAGCTCTCCCCCGGGTGAGCTGGGGGGCGAGCGGGTTCGCACGGGCGCTCCGTGCGAAGTCGTGGGTCTACCTCGCGGCGGTCTCCGACGAGGTCTGGATCTCCCTCGCCATCCTCCGCGCGGGCTATGCCGGGAACATCCTCGGCTACGTGTTCGATCGGAAGGCGGGGCGCATGATCTTCGAGAAGACGGTCGTGGCCCCGCCACCGCTCGTGAGCGTCGCGAGCGACGTTCACGCCTCCGGTGTGCTCGCGCGGTACACCGCGCTCAAGGTCGAGCGGAGTGGTCCCGACATCACGATCCGCGGGCTCTACGGGAAGCTCGCCTGCGACTTCACGCTCGACGAGTCGGGCGCTCCGCCCGGCATCGTCGCCGCGGCCGATCTCGGCGGCGGCCTCAAGAACGCGACCGAGAAGCGCGCGCTCGCGCGGGTGCGCGGGACGATCGACGTCGACGGGCGCCGCTTCGATCTCGAGGGTGGGACCGGCGGCTGGGACTACACGAACGGGCTCATGCCGCGACACACGAAGTGGCGGTGGGCCTTCGGGCTCGGACGCGACGTCGCCTTCAACCTCGTCGAAGGCTTCGTGGGCGAGGCGGAGTGCGCGCTCTTCACGCCCGCCGACGTCGTGCCGCTCGCCGAGCCGCGCTTTGCGTTCGATCGCGAGCGTCCCGCCGAGCCGTGGACGATCACGGGGGAGGGGATCGATCTCCGGTTCGAGGTCGGCGCGGTGCACGCCCAGAACACGAACCTCGTCGTCGTTCGCTCGCGGTTCCTCCAGCCCGTCGGCACGTTCCACGGGACCATCGGCGGCCAGGACGTCGACGGGCTTCCGGGGGTGGTCGAGGACCAGGACGTCGTCTGGTAGCTCGGCGCCCAGGCTCGGCGCCTCAGTGGAAGAGGAATACCGGCGCGATCAGGACCGCGGAGATGACGAGGGCGCTGACGAGCTTCTGCATGGTTCTGCTCCTACGAACGCTCGAGCCCGAGGATCTCTGACAGCGCATCGATGAATTAAATTCGCCCGCGGCCCTCGCTGCGAGCCTGTACAGTGCCGTCGCCATGAGCGAGGGAAAACAGGAGCTTCCGCGCGTCCTCTCGCTCCGCGACGCCACGATGCTCGTCGTCTCGTCGGTCATCGGAGTAGGCATCTTCCTCACACCCGGCGGCGTGGCGAAGCACTTCCCGACGACGCTCACGTTCTTCTCGGCGTGGCTCATCGGCGGCCTCCTCGCGCTCGCGGGCGCGCTCGCGAACGCCGAGCTCGGCGCGATGTTCCCGAAGGCGGGCGGCAACTACGTCTACCTGCGCGCCGCCTACCACCCGATGGCGGGCTTCCTCGTCGGCTGGCTCTCTTTCTTCGGCATCTTCGCGGGCACCGTGGCCACGCTCGCGGTCGGCTTCACCATCTCGCTGTCGACGTTCTTCGTCCTCACGCCTGCCGCGAAGATCGCGGTCGCGGTCACCGTCATCTGGATCGCGTCGATCGTGAACGCGTATGCGACCAAGGCGGGCGCACGCCTCAACACCGGCACCGCGTACCTCAAGGTCGGCGCGATGATCGTCCTCGTGCTCCTCGGACCGATCCTCGGTCACGCGCGCACGGCCGCCGATCCGTTCACCACCGACGCGACCGCGGAGCTTTCGTCCTTCGGTGTCGGCCTCCAGCCCGTCCTCTTCTCGTACCTCGGCTGGAACGCGAGCGTCTTCGTCGCGGGCGAGATCGCGACTCCGGAGCGCAACCTCCCGCGCTCGCTCTTCTGGGGCCTCGGGATCTGCACCACCATCTACGTGCTCGTCACGGGCACGTACGTCTATGCGATGGGCATGAAGAACCTGCCCGGCATGCCCGTCGTCGGCATCCAGGCCGGCGGCGTGCTCTTCGGCCAGAAGGGCGGCGCGGTGATGGCCGTCATCATGATGGGCTCCATCTTCGGCACCGTGAACGCGAACGTCCTCGTCGGTCCGCGCATCGCGTACGCGATGGCGTCCGATGGCCTCTTCTTCAAGCGCGCGGCCCAGCTCAACTCGACCGGGACGCCGCACATCGCGGTGCTCGTCCAGGCGGCGGTCGCGACGCTCCTCGTCGCCGCGTTCAAGGCCAACAGCGAGAGCCTCGACGAGGTGTTGCGATACACGACGTTCGCGATCACGCTCGCCACGATCGCAGACACCATCGCGCTCTACGTGCTTCGGGTTCGACAGCCCGATCGGCCGCGGCCGTACCGCGCTGCGGGCTATCCCGTGGTCCCGCTCCTCTACATCCTCGCGAACCTCGCGATCGCTGGCTCGACCTTGAAAGACAAGCCTCGCGAGTGCATGGCGAGCCTCGGCGTGCTCCTCGCCGGCGCGCCCGTGTATCTCCTCTTCCGTCTTCGTGGCAAAGCGACCCAACAAGAGCAACAATAGGAGCGTGCGCACCCCTTCGTTCCTCGCCGCCGCCATGGCCGTCCTCGGGCTCGCTGGCTGTGCTCACGAGGACGACCTTCGTCCGGCCCGTGAGCCGAGCGACCTCAACGGCGACCGGTCGACCTTCTCGACCGCGCCTCCGCCGCCCGCCTACGAGGCGCCGCCTCCGGCCGGACGCCCGCGTCTGTCGCAGACGATCACGCTCGGGCAGGACGACTACTCACCCGCGGCCCCTCCGCCGCCGTCCAGTCCGCCGGCCAGCGGGGTGAACGTGACCGTGAACAACAACGTCCACGTGAGCCCCCCCGTCGTGTACGGCGGCTACGGGTACGGCGGCTCCGGCTATCGCGGAGGTGCCAGAGACGGTCGCACCGGGCTCGGCGGCCGCGCTCCGTCGAACGCGTGGCGTGGCTCGGGGTGGGAAGGCGCGCAGCGAACGGCCCAGCCAGGGAACACGCCCGCCGTGGGCGGTAACTGGTCGCCGCCGCCGAGCTACGGCCCTGCGCAGATGAAGTAGGAGCGCGTGGCCACCGCCGGCGTCGATTTCTTCCGCGTCGATCGTTCCGGCACCACGCGCCGTCTCCTCATCGGCGCGACGGGCCTCGTCGCGGCGGGCTGTCTCGGCATCAGCGCCCATCTCGTCAGCAACCTGAGCGAGGGCATCGCGCACACGATCAGCCTCTTCGGCGGCGTGATGACCGTCGCGGGTCTGGTCATCGGCTTTGGCGGCCTCGCGATGCTCCTCTTCGAGAACGTCTACCTGCTCATCCAGCAGGACGGCCTCGTCTTCCACGACAATGGCAAGGAGACGAACGTGCCCTGGCCGGACTTGGAGGGCGCGCGTCTCGACGCGAAGGCGCCGGGCTTCATCGTGTTCGAGCGCAAGGAGGGCTCGCCGCTCCGGTGGTTCGCGGGCGGCGCCGCCAAGGACATTCACGCCAAGGTGGAGGACGCGAAACGGAAGGCGCTTCACGGCCTCCTGAAGCGTCCATCGATGTCGCCCCGCGACGAGTGAGCGGGCTCAGAGCTCGAACTGGTAGCGGGCCGGATCGTTGCCGCCGACGCGCATGACGGCGCGCCGCTCGTCGATCGCCAGCACGCCGTACGCGGCGGCGGGCCGTCCCGGTGCGTCCGCGTCGAGGTTCTCGATGAGGCTCTGGATCGTGACGTAGGGGATGCCCTTGATCACGTCGCAGTGGTTCCGGTGCACGTGGCCGTTGACCACGATCCGCACCTTGCCGCTTCGCTCGAGGATGGCGCGCAGCTCTTCACGCTCCTTCACGAGCGCGAGGTGCGCGCGCCCGTGGAACCAGAACGAGTCCTCGAGGTCCTGGTCGCTCGGGGAGTGATGCATGAGCACGACGACGGGAAGGGACGTGGCGGCCAGATCTGCCTCGAGCCATTCGAGCTGCGCGTGCGGGAGGCGGACGTCGATGTCCTTCCGCTCGATGGTGTGCAGGATCACGAGGTGGAAGCCGCCGCGATCCATCGAGTAGTGGAGGTTCCCGTCCTGCTTCCACGCGCGCGTGAGCTCGTCGCGGGTGAGGTGGATCGAGTCGTGGTTGCCGGCCACGTTCACGACCTCGGCCTTCGCCTCGCGGAGGATCGACTGGCACTCGAGATACCGCGCGAGGTCGGCCTCGTGCGACTCGTCCTCGACGTCGTCGCCGAGGTTCACGAGCAGGTCCGGCCGGATCTCCGTGTTCATCCGCGTCACGACGTCGCGCAGGAGCTTCGTCGCATGGTGCGTGAGCTTCCGCAGCTTGCCTTCGTGGAAGGCCTCGGGACCGATGTGAATGTCGGTGACGAAGCCGATCTTGAGCATGGCGCCCATGCTAGCGTGGCGCCATGCGTCCCGTCCTCATCGGAGCAGGAAGAGGCAGTCGGCTCGAGCATCAAACGGACGAGATCCCGAAGACGCTCGTCCACACGATGGGCAAGCCGATGCTCGAGTGGATCCTCGACGCGCTGAGAGAGGCCGGCTTCTCGCGGAAAGACGTCGTGTACGTCTGCGGCTACCGCAAGGAAGTGCTCATGGAGCGCTATCCCGAGTTCACGTATGTCGTGAACGACGACTGGGAGAACAACAACATCCTCGAGTCGCTCGTCTACGCGCGCGAGCACCTGAAGAACGGCTTCATCTCGTCGTACACGGACATCGTCTATCGGGGCTCGTCGGTGAAGGACGTCGCCGCGTCCCCGCACGACAAGGTGCTCGTCTGCGATACGGACTGGCGACGGCGCTACATCCACCGCAAGAACCACCCCGAGAGCGACGCGGAGAAGATGCGCGCCGAGGGCGACCGCGTCCTCGAGCTCTCCCGCACCGTGAAGAGCGAGGACGCGCAGGGCGAGTTCATCGGCGTCGCGAAGATGACCCCGGCGGGCGCGGCGGAGTTCCTCGAGGCCTACGAGCGGGCGAAGGCGAGCGAGACCACGCTCGGCGACCGCCCGTTCAAGAAGGCCTACCTGATTCACATGTGGCAGTGGATGATCGAGCGCGGCTCGGCGTTCCATCGCGTGAACACGCACGGCGGCTACATGGAGCTCGACACGCTCGAGGACCTCTCGATGGCCGAGACCTGGTGGAACGGTGGCAGCTGAGGTCGAGCTCTCTGGCATCCAGAAGCGGTTCGAGCGCCGTGCGGACGGCGAGAAGCTGGAGGGCGCGGCCCTCAAGGGCATCGACCTCGCGGTCGAGAAGGGCGAGCTCCTCGTCGTGGTCGGGCCCTCGGGCTGCGGGAAATCGACGACGCTCCGCATCATCGCCGGGCTCGAGGAGGCCGACGGCGGCACGCTGAAGATCGGCGGCAAATCGATGAACGGCGTCGCGCCGCAGGACCGCGACGTGGCGATGGTCTTCCAGGGCTACGCGCTCTACCCGCAGATGACGGTGCGCGAGAACATCGAGTTCCCGCTGAAGATGCGGAAGCTCGAGCCCGCGGAGCGGAGGAAGCGCTCCGACGAGGCGGCCTCGATGCTCGCGCTCACGAAGCTGATGGACCGGCTGCCCGCGGAGCTCTCGGGCGGCGAGCGCCAGCGCGTGGCGATGGGACGCGCCATCGTGCGCCGGCCGCGCGTGTTCCTGTTCGACGAGCCGCTCTCGAACCTCGACGCCGCGCTCCGCCAGGAGCTCCGCGTGCAGATCGGCATGCTCGTGCGCGAGCTCGGTGTCACCGCGATCTACGTGACGCACGATCAGGTCGAGGCGATGACGCTCGCGGACCGCATCTGCCTCATGAAGAAGGGCGAGATCCAGCAGATCGCGGCCCCGCGCGCGATCTACGAGGAGCCAGCGACGAGCTTCGTGGGCACGTTCATCGGCGCGCCGAAGATGAACCTCCTCGACGGCAAGGTGAAGGGCGACGTCATCGAGTGCGGCCCGTTCCGGCTGCCGGCGAAGGCGGGGCTGTCGGGCGAGGTCGCGGTCGGGGTGCGGCCGGAGGACGTGAAGATCGTCGACGACGGCGCCGAGCTCACGGTCGCGATCGCGGAGCCTCTCGGGGCGGAGACCAACCTGGTCTTGAAGGGGCCGAACGACCTCACGCTGCGCGCTCGCACCCACGGCTTCGACCCGCGCGCGCCGGGCTCGAAGGTGAACGTGTCGCTCGAGGGCGCGCGCTTTCACGTCTTCGAGGCAGGCGAGGGCGGTCGTCGCCTGTGATCACGCGCCGTTCGTTCGTCGCTGGTTCGGCCGCCTCGCTGGTCGCGTGCAAGCGATCGACGACGGACGCGCGCGGGCGAACGCGTCTCCGCTTCTGGTATGCGCTCGGCGGCAAGAGCCGCGAGACGCTCCTCGAGCTCGTGCGCCGCTTTCACGCCGCGCAGGACGAGGTGGCGGTCGAGGCGGTCTACCAGGGCGACTACTTCGAGTCCCTCGCGAAGCTCCGCACCGCCATCGCGGCGAAGGCGGCGCCGGCGCTCTCGCACGTGGTGGCCGAGGTGGTGCCGTACCTCGCGCGCGCGAAGGTGCTCGAGCCGCTCGACGGCTATCCTGGAATGAAGGAGATCGATTTCGTCCGCGAGCTCGGCCAGGCGGGCGCGTTCCGCGGCGGCGAGCAGCAGCCGCTCTATGGCGTGCCGCTCAATCGCTCGACGCCGCTCATGTACTGCAACGCGCAGATCTTCGGGAAGATGGGGCTCGCTCCGCCACGCACGTGGGAGGAGCTCCGCGACATGGCGAAGAAGCTCACGCGTGACCGCGGCGAGCGCTGGGGGCACGAGGTGCCGATCGCGTGGTGGTTCTGGGTCGCGCTGGTCGGCCAGGCGGGCGGCCAGGTGTTCGACGACGCGGGCCGGCCCACGCTCGGCGGCGAGCAAGGCGTGAAGGCGCTGAAGCTCTGGCAAGACCTCATCCACCGCGATCGCGTGATGCGTCCGCCGCCGGGGCGCGACTACGACGCGTGGAACGTCGTGAACCAGGACTTCCTCGGCGGCCGCGCCGCCTTCATCTGGACCTCCACCGCGTACATTCGCTACCTCGAGTCGAACGCGCAGTTCCCCGTCCTCGCGGCGCCGCTCCCGAGCGACGTCCGCGCCTCCGTCCCCACCGGCGGCACCTTCTTCGTGGTCGTGCGCGAGGCGCCCGAAGAGGAGAAGCTCGCCGCCGCGAAGTTCCTCCGCTTCCTGTGCCAGGCGGAGCACGCGTCGTTCCTCAGCGCGAAGACGGGCTATCTCCCGATCACGCGCTCCGCCACCGCCAAGCTCCGCGCGGAGGGCTTCTTCGAGGCACATCCGAACGACGAGGTCGCGCAGCAGCAGCTCGCGAACGTCGAGCCATGGCCGTGGGAGCCGATGCTCTTCCGCATCGAGCGGGACATCGTCGACCCGCGCCTCGAGGAGGCGGTGCTGCTCGACAAGGATCCCGCGGCGGTCCTCGCGCAGGCCCGCGAGCTCGCCGCCCGCCCGGGCTGACGCGCGAACTTGGCCCAGGCGCCTCGCCTTCGATAGCGGTCGAAGGATGAGCACGTTGGTCAAGGCGGGTGGGCTGGCAGGCATTCTCGCGGGCGCGGCGATGGGCGCGATGGCGAATCCGCACTCCGGTCTCGCCCTGGGAGCCGCGTTCGGCGCGGCGATCGGTCTCTTCGCGGGTCGCATCATGGCGCGCGAGGACGAGCGCAAGAGCGCGCGTACGCGTGAGCTCGACGACATCATCGGCACCACGAGCGGCAGCCTCGGGCGGCCGTCGCGCATTCCGCCGCTGCCGTCCGAGGAAATCCTGCGCGAAGCCGCGAATCGCCGCTGGGTCGCGGAGTGGATGACGCCCGTGACGCCCCGCGTCGCGGAGCTCCGCTGACACGCTCGTGACAGACGACGCCGCGCCCGTGCACCAGAATGCGAGGCGCGATGGCCACCAAGAACGTCCTTACGGGTATCTATACGTATGCGGAGTTCGCGACGTGTCTCGTCGCCTTCCTCCCGGTGATGGCGACGTCGTATCTCCGCCACAAGGGGGATCCGACGATGCGCCAGCCCGGCCGCTGGATGCGCCGGCTCGGTCGCACGGCCTCGTCGCTGACGCCGCTCTGGAAGTTCGACATCCAGGGCGAGCGCCCGGCCGACATCGACCATCGCGGCTACGTCGTCGTCGCGAACCACGAGTCGCAGGCGGATCCGTTCCTCCTCTCGTGGTTGCCGTTCGACATGCGCTGGGTGGCCAAGGAAGAGCTGTTCAAGCCGCCGCTGGTCGGCTGGCTCATGACGTTCGGCGGTGACATCCCGCTCCGCCGCGGTCAGGGCGACAGCGTCCGCAAGATGCTCGACGAGTGCGAGCGCGCCATTCGCGGCGGCATCTCCGTGATGCTCTTCCCCGAAGGCACCCGCACGCGTGACGGCTCGCTGCTCCCATTCAAGGACGGCGCGTTCTCGCTCGCGATCCGCACCGGCGCGCCCGTGCTGCCGGTCGCGCTCACGGGTACGCGCGAGATGCGTCCGAAGCACTCGAAGTGGTTCGGCAAGGCCTCTGGCGTCGCGCGCATGCTCGATCCCATCCCCACGACCGGGATGACCCTCGAGGACGTCCCGCGCCTCCGCGAGCAGGCCCGCGAAGCGATCCGCCTCGCGCTCGTCGACCTCCGCCAGGCGCCGGTCGAGAAGCTCCCGAACGACTCCGTGCCGCCCGTCTCGAGCCAGCGCTCGTCCGAGCATCACGCCGCGCTCTGAATCACGCTTCGGTGGGAAGCTCGCCGCGCTTCTTCAACGTCAAGAACGGGACCACGCCGAGGATGGCAGGGGCGTTCTGGCCGAGCACGAACACGTTGAAGACGGTCGCGCCGCCCTGGATGCCGATCGCCTCGAAGAGCTTCTGGAAGGCCACGTGGCCGACCCCGAGGCCCGCGGGCGAGATCGGGAGCATGAGGCTGAGGAGGCCGAGCGGGAACACCGTCGCCACCGCCGAGTAGGCCGTGTCCGTGTGCAGGATCTCGTTCGTGAGCACGGTGAAGAGCCCGATCGCGCCGAAGTGGAAGAGCGTCGAGACGAGGAGCGCGATGACGATCTCCTTCGGACCCTCGGACACGATGCGGAGCGAGGCGACGAGCTGGTTCAGGAGCTTGCTCACCTTCGATGGCCCGCTCGTGTAACGGTCGAGGCGCCCGCCGAGCATCCGGACGAGGACCAGGGCCACCGTACCGCCCACGATGAGCGCGCCCGCGAGCGCCACGACGATGGTGGCCATCGGGCGAAGCAGCGCGTGCGACCACACCGACGGCTGCACGACGCACACGACGCCGCCGACGAGGATGAGCGAGGAGAGGCCGAGGAGCCGCTCGACGAACGTGAGGAGGAGGATCGTCGTCCGCTTCTCCGGCGCCGCGTCGCGCGCGACGTAGAGCGCCTTCACCACGTCGCCGCCGATGTTTCCGGGGATGACGACGTTGAAGAAGAGCGCCGTCATCTGGAGCGTGAACATGGTCCGGAACGTGACGCGCACGTCCGCGATGCGAAGGAGCGTCTGGTACCGGAAGGTGCCGATGCACGCGCCGAGGAAGAAGAGCCCGAGATCGAAGGCGAGGAGCGAGGGGCGCTCGAAGAGGACGCCGAGCGCCTTGAAGTCGAGCTGCCCGCTCTGGACGAGCCACCCCACGAGCCCGACCGCGACCGTGACCTTCGCGAGGAAGAACAGCGTGCTCTTGACCGAGCGCTTTCGAGCAGGGGGTGAAGCCTCCGGTGGCAATGTCGGGCCGGCGGCACTATACCGGCGAGGCACGCCGGAGTCTCTCATGCCCGTACCGTTCATCGACCTTTCGCGCCTCGTTTCCAGGGTCAAAGCCGACGTCCTTCCTGCCTGGCAGGAGTGCCTCGACAAATGTGAGTTCGTCGGAGGTCCGCGCGTCACGGCGCTGGAAAAGAAGCTGAGCGGCGTCCTCGGCGTGAAGCATACCGTCGCCTGCGCCAACGGGACGGACGCCCTCGTCGTCGGGCTCCAGGGCCTAGGGGTCAAGCGCGGCATGAAGGTCGCGCTCCCGAACCTGACGTTCTGGGCCACCTTCGAGGCCATCGTGCAGCTCGGCGCGACGCCCGTGCTCGTCGACGTCGACCCGGACGACCTGCAGATCAGCTTCTCCGAGCTCCAGTCCGCGCACGAGGCCCACCGGTTCGACGCCGCCATCCTGGTCCACCTCTTCGGGTGGACGTCCGCGCGGCTCGCGGAGATTCGTGCGTTCTGCAAGGAGCGCAACGTCGCGCTCCTCGAGGACGGCGCCCAGTGCTTTGGCGTCGAGTGGAACGGAAAGCCCGTGCTCGCGGAGGCCGAGGTCGCGACGCTCTCGTTCTACCCGGCGAAGGTCGTCGGCGGCGCGCAGGACGGCGGCGCCATCACCACGATCAGCGAGACGCGCGAGCAGCTCATTCGCTCCCTCTGCAACCACGGGCGCTCGGACCACTACTCCTACGCCCACGTCGGCTGGAACTCGCGCATGGGCGCGCCGAACGCCGCCTTCATCGGCCGCCTCCTCGACGAGGTCCCCGCCATCCTCGAGTCGCGTCGCGCCGCGGCGCAGATCTACCGGGAGCGCTTCGCCTCCGACGCGCGCGTCCGCGTCTTTGGCCCGCCCCCGGGCGTGAAGGAGAACGGCTACCTCAACGTCATGACCGTCGACGGCAAGAAGGGCGCGGACCTCGTCACGGCGCTCAAGAGCGCCGGCATCGGCGCGGCGCGCACGTACCCGGAGACGATGGATATCCAGCCGCCAGTCAAGGCGACGGGCGCCATCCTCCACGGCGACCTCGCCGTCTCGAAGCGCTTCTGCGAGTCGGTCGTGAACCTCCCGCTCTTCTACGGGATCACGGCCGCGGAGTGCGAAGAGGCCGCGGCCGCGCTCGCCAGGGCGCTCTGAGCTTTCGCGCGTCGTGGGCTACTCGCTCGTCCTGCCGTTTCACTCCGACCTGACCTCGCTGCCCGCCACCGTCGCGCGGGCGCGCGAGGAGGGCGGGGGACACGGCGTGCGAGAGGTGCTCCTCGCCCACAACGGACGGCCGCTGACGGACGAAGAGCGCGCGCGCGTCGAGGCCCTCGTCGCGCCCGCCGTCGACGGCAAGCCCGAGGTCCGCTCGCTCGACACGACCTCGAAGGGGATCGGCGCCGGGTACAAGCTCGGCATCAAGCACGCGCGTGAGGAGTTCGTCATCCTCAGCGCCGACGATCTCCCGTTCGGCTGGTCCGACGTCGACGCGTTCGAGGCGGTGGGGCGCCCCGACTTCGCCATCGGCTCGAAGGCCCACCGCGACTCGAAGCTCCCCCGCGGAAAGCGCGCGCTCTCTCGCGAGATCTCGACGTTCGGCTTCCTCCAGCTACGCCGCCTGCTGCTCGGCGCAGGGACGCCAGGCGACTCCCAGGGCACCCTCATCTTGCGGACTCCGCTCGCCCAGAGCCTCCTGCCCGACCTCGTCTACGACCACTACCTCGCGTCCCTCGAGCTCGCGACCCTCCACCTGAAGCGTGGTGGGCGCATCGTCGAGGTTCCGATCGTCTGGCAGGAGGCCCCGCATCAGAGCTCGGTCTCCGTGCTGCGGGACGGGATGCGCATGGCACGAGAGCTCGTCGATCTCCGCCGGCGCATGAAGAGCCTCTGAATCCTCCGCGCTTCTGAAAATTCGACCTGGCCCGACCGTTGCATCCACGTGCACATTTCGGAAGCCGCGCTACCGCATCGCATGCTTCGCTTCTGGGTGTGTGCTTCGGCGCTGGCGGTGACCGCCATGGGAGCCGTCGCTTGCAGCGGAATCAGCGGGGAAAAGACCGCTTCGGACACCGCGAACGCCACCACGACCGTCCCGGTTCATTGCGAGGGTCCGGCCGGGATCGAGTCGCTCAAGCTCGTGACGAAGGACACCGCGCTCGCGGGCATCGCAGGCGGTCGCGCGTATCTGCGCGCGGCGGCGGTCTGCGAGTCGAGGAAGCTCGACGGCACAGACGCGAAGCCGTGCCCCGCCCCGGACTTGAAGACGGTGGCCCGCACGCTCGTCGGCCAGGACGCGGAGTACCTGTATTTCCAGGGGGATCGCGAGGCCGAGAAGACGCTCTTCCGGACAAACATCGCAGACGGGACCTCCAAGAGCCTCCACGCCGGTGACGTCGTCGATCACGCCCGCTTCGCCGGCGACGCCCTGCTCTGGCTCGACGGCGACGGCACCCTCTGGTCGATGCCGAAGGCCGGTGGTGACGCGAAGAAGCTGGCCGCGAAGACCACGCTCTTCGACACGCACGGCGCGGACCTCCTGACCGCCGGCGAAGACGGGGTCGCGGTCAAGCCAAGCACGGATGGCTTTCAGACTGTCGGTGATGGGACCGCCATCGCGCTTGCGCCGCGGGAGAGCGCTTCCATCAGCGAGGGCGTGATCGGCGAGAAGACGATCACGCTCCTCATGACGTCGCAGCTCTGGAGCGTCGACCGCGCGACGGGCACGTCGAAGAAGCTCCTCGACGTACCCGCCGGGATCACGACCCGCGAGCTCTCCGCCGACGGAGAGGCGGTGGCGCTTCACGTCGACGACGAACGTGACGCCTCGAAGCCCGTCTTCGCGTACGCGCGGCTCGTGAACGACAAGCTCGCGGCCCTCGTCGCCAGCAACCACGCGATCGGTCGAGTCGTGCACGACGAAGGGTTCGTGGTGTGGAGCGTCGAGGAGCGCGATCACTCGATGAAGTACTTCGCCGTGCCGGAAGCTCAGTACGGCAAGAAGGCGATCCAGTGCACCGATCAGCCGCTCTCCGCCCCCGTGAAGGACGCGGGCACGAAGCCCGCCACCGACGCGGGAACGAAGGACGCGTCCACCTCGAAGCCGGCGAAGGACGCCGGCTCGAGCGCCAAGGACGGAGGCCCCTTCGTCAGCGGCGACGACGACGACGACATCGCGACCGAGAGCGATCCGACGGAGCCCTCGAGCGAGGACGACGGCGAGCAGCCGACGACGGTGCTCATCAATCCGGCGTGCCAGTCGACGCCCGGCACCGCTGGCTCATCGTTCGGTCTCGTCGTCGCGCTCGCCGCGCTCGGCCTCCGCCGCCGCCGCCGCTAGATTAGTCGCGTCGCTCCCAGCCGCCGCCACGCATGCGCTGCCGCGCCTCGGGGCGGAGCTCGCTCCGCGCGTTCTCGGCGAGGAGAGCGCACGGGTCGAAGTAGTGCGTCGTCGTCGCGCGGGCGAGGAGCAGCGGGAGCTCGCCGGAGAAGTCGGCGACGTCCGGACATCGCCAGTGCCACAGCGCCCAGCGGTCGGGCACGTCGGCGAAGGCAAGGACCTCCTTCACACCGCCGTTGCAGTTCGTCGCCACGACGAGGACGTGGTCGTCCACCTTCAGGACGACGTCGTGGTGGAACTCGCCCTGCTTCCAGTGCGCGAGGACCTCGTACGTCTCGTGGCGGCTCCGGACCTCGTCGAGGAGCGCCCCCAGCATCATCGTCTGTGCGAGCCGTTGAATCTCTGACTCCAGCATCTCCGGATCATCGTAGCGCTGCGCTGGCGGGGCGCCTGTCGTCCGAACGGGCTAGTGCCGCCCGCCTGAGGTTTCGCCGGAGGTTCGTTGACGTTGACGTGAACGTTGACGGCGACGGCGACGTGAACGGCGACTCGCGTCGAACGAGAGCAACCTGAGTGGCGCACCGGCCGACAAGATGGGAGTGGACGTCTACACGTGCGCGATTCAGTTTCTGGCTCTGTCGACGCGATTGCTGGCCGGGGTGCCGCGAGGCCACGGCCATCGTCGACGCTCTGCACGTACTCCAACTCGTCGAAGACGATGGCCACACGGAGGCGATCGGTCTGGTCGCACGGATCGTCGCGATGACGACCAAGCTCTGTCGGTGATGGAGATCGCCGTTCACGTCGCCGAACGTTCACGTCAACGTCCACGTCAACGTCAACGAGCGCGCCTTCGCGACGGAGGCGACCAGGACTTGGGCCGGTAGGACCAGCGGAAAGGCTGGTCGGTCCGGAGGCGGCCGAAAAGCGAGTGGGTTCCGTGGAGGCAGAGATGCTGGCGGACGCCCCGCGTTCGGGAGAGCAGCGCTACACGAGCGCCAATCCTTCGGCCAAATTTCCGACGGACGGCACTAGCCGCCGTCGTCGACGGGTTCGACCGTGACGAGCGACAGCGCGGAGACGATGGGGCGAATCTCCTTCGAGCCCTGGCCCACCTCGAAGTAACCCTCCCCACGGACGTGCTTGCCGATGGACCGCGCGAGGTCTGGCTTCCCGGTCGAGATGGCCTGGATCTCCCAAACCGCGCGGCCGTTCTGGCCGCAGACCGGCTCGTCGAGGACGAGGACGAACGGCTTGTCGCCGTCTCTCCCGTTCTCCGTGGCGACCTCCATCCGGCCGACCCATGTCTGCTGCGTCTGCTTCCGCGCGCTCGGGGGCGTCCAGGGAAGGTCGCGGCAATACCTGGGCGGTTTGATGTGGGCGCCGAGGCTCTCCTTGGCCAGCCGTTGCCCGATCTCGTCGATGTCTGCCTTCCGATCCATCGGACCCCGCACCTCGAACCGGATCGGCGAGATGAAGGTCGAGATCTGGTGGTGGAACACGTAGCTCCGCCCGTCGTCGGTGGTCGTCGTGATCGACCACCCGCCCTCGAGCTTCGTCGCGCTCGTCACCGTCTCCTTGCTCGCGGCGAGCGCCTTCTCGTCTTCGTCGAGGGTGTGTCGCTCCTCGGACGCGGCGGTGGCGTACGCCCGGACCGCGAGCCCGTCGCCCGCGAAGTCGAGCTCGTCGAAGCAATCGCTCTTCGTGCACGAGCGCTTCTCCGTCTTCGTGAAGGTCATCGGAACGACGATCATGTAGCGGCCCAGAGGATCGTTCTGGTTCCAGTAGCGGTACTTGCTCGGGGGCGCCGCGGGCGACACGTCGAAGACGATGGCGGTCGCGTCGGGCACGGCGGCCGTGGGGTCCGTCCGATCCTTGCACGAGATGACGAGTAGGGCGACGGCGAGGAGGCGCTTCACGCGCGATTCATGCTACTCACGCGGGCGCGATGAACAACGACCGCGAAGTGAACAAGATCCGTTTGGTGCTCTTTGGCGTTGGTCGGATGGGTCGGAACCATCTGCGGCTTGCCATGGAATCGTCCGACTTCGAGCTCGTGGCCATCGTGGACCCGGTCTTCAAGAGCGCGCCCAAGAACGTGCCGGTGTTCCCGAACATGGCCGCGCTCCAGGCCGCGTCCGTGGCCTACGAGGCGGCCATCGTGGCCACGCCGACCGCGACGCATCGCGACGTCGTGCTCGAGCTGGTGAACGCGAAGAAGCACATCCTTTGCGAGAAGCCGATCGCCTCGAGCTTCGCGCAGGGCCGGGAGGTGCTGACGGCGGCGTCCGCGGCGGGGGTGAAGGTCGCGGTCGGTCACGTCGAGCGCTTCAACCCGGTCGTCCGCAAGCTGCGCGAGATCATGAAGGGTGGCTGGCTCGGCGAGCCGATCCACTTCACGTTCACGCGCGTCGGCGGCTATCCCGAGACGATCCTCGAGGGCAACAACGTCCTGCTCGACCTCGCCGTGCACGACATCGACGCGTTCCGTAGCCTCGTCGGACAGGTGCGCGTCGAGGCGGGCCTGGCACATTCGACGTTCCGCAAGGACGTGTTCGACACGGCCGAGATCGTCCTCCAGTCGCAGGCTGGCCCCACCGCGAGCGTCCACGTGAACTGGGTCACGCCGACGAAGATCCGCACGCTCCGCGTCACCGGTACCCGCGGCGTATGCTTCATGGATTACATCCTCCAGACCTGCGAGCTCTACGGCGGCAACCTCACGAAGCGCGTCGAGCCTTCGTCGTCGCATGACAGCTTCGACTGGCTCGTCGAGCACTACCGCGCGCAGGACAAGGTCGTCTTCGGCGTGAACAAGGAGGAGCCGCTCCTCATCCAGCTGAAGCAGTTCGCCACCTATCTCCGCGAAGGGAACCCGGGGGAGCTTTGCCTCGGCGAGGACGCGCTCGCGGCCGTCCTCGTGGCGGAGCGCGCGATGGCGGCGGCGGCAAAGCAGACCCCGCCCAGGACGCCGCCCACGGACCACCTCACGGTCGACGCGGTCTGGGTCTAACCGCCCGCATCCCCAGCCTTTTCTCACGATCCGGGTCGACGGCGGTCGCGGTTTCTGACATCGTGCGCGCCGCATGAGCGGCGAAGCGGAATTCGAGGGCCCGCCCGAGCCCCCGGCCTCGGAGAAGCCAGCCGCGCTCACGCCGCAGGAGATCTGGCGGCGGACGCCCGCGTACCTCGCGCTCTTCGACTTCGGCGCGAAGCCCACCACCAAGGTCGGCTGGCTCGTTCGCCTGACCGCGATCGCGGTCACGGCCGTCCTCCTCTACAAGCGCGTCGCCCTCGCGGCGCAGCCGCTGCTGACGGCGCACCCGCCGTCGCCGATCCCGACGGAGGAGATCGAGGACTACCGCTTCAAGCTCCCGGAGCGGACGCGGCGCGAGATCTTCGAGGAGCTCGCCGCGGCGGAGATCGCGGAGCGCCAGCGCGCGATCGCGGCGAACACCTGGAGCGGTCATCTCTGGTCGCGCGAGGACGATCGCGGCTACTACGAGCGCGCCCTCGCGCAGCGCCTCGCCGCCAAATACAAGTGCTCGCTCACGCAGATCTACCTCGTCCTCGACGATGGCATCCGCGAGCACTGGGAAGGCCCCGACGGCAACCCGCTCCCGGCGACGACCCCGGCCCTCAACACACGCTCGTCGTGGTGACGCGATGATCGGATCGCCCACGATTCGCTGGCCCGATCGGCTCCTGTCGCTCACGCTGCTGCGGTTCATCCTCTGGATCACGTTCGCGACCCTCTCGCACGACGGCGTGCTCTCGGATCCGTTCAAGCTCGCGGAGTGGATGGACGACCACCAGTTCTATTCGTGGGAGGAGTCCGACCGCATGACGCTCCTCCGCTGGCATCAGCTGCCAGCGTGGAACCCGTACTGGTGCGGCGGAACGGTGGGCATCTCGGCGCCGGAGGACCCGTTCCTTGGCCCGGACTTCCTCCTTCGCCTCGTCTTCGGCGTCTCGATCGGCCGTCGTTTCGCCGTCATCCTCCTCGTCTGTCTCGGCTTCGAGGGCATGTACCGCCTCTGCCGCCGCCTCGATTCGTCTGCCGTCGCGTCGGTCTTCGCCGCCGTCTTCTTCGGGACGTGCGACAAGCTCGCGAGCTTCCTCCACGACGGCTGGGTGAACTTCTTCGGCTTCGAGCTCATCCCGTTCGTCCTCTACTTCCTCATCGACGGCACGTTCTCCGCGGACCGCGAGCGCGCCTTCCGCGCTCGGCTGATGGGCGGGTTCTTCGTGGCGTGGATCGTCCTCTCCGCGGGCACGTATCCGACGCCGTACTCGATGCTGGCCGTCGGCTACGTCACGATCGCGCTCTCGATCTACTCCTTCTTCCGGCGCAAAGAGCCGCCCTCCGCGCGCGTCGGCTGGCGGCGCGTGCTCGACTCTCCGTGGCTGATCCCGTGGCTCACGGCGGGCACGATCGGCATCGTCGCGCTCGGGATCTCGTGCGGGAAGATGCTCCCGACGCTCTCGTTCTTGCGCCAGTTCCCGCGCGTGTTCACCCCCACGGAGACGCACGCCGCGACGGAGGTCTTCTCCGGTTTCTGGGCGCGCTACGGGATCGTCTGGGTGCTGGGCCTCGTCGGCGTCTTCACGGCGGACGCGGCGGCGGGCATCTTCCTCGGCGGGGCTGCGCTCTTCTTCGCCTTGCAGATGGGCGACTACGGCCCGACCTCGCCGTTCCACATCCTGAAGTCTCTGCCGATCTTCGGGCAGCTCCGCTTCCCGGATCGGTTCGTGGTGATGATCCTCCTCTTCGGGTCGGTGGCCGCGTCGCGGGGCATCACGCGCGTGGAGGACGCATTCCCCGCCTTCGTGAAGCGCGCGTGGGAGCTCCTCTTCGCGTGGAAGCATCGCGCCGGATCGAAGCACGCGGGCAAGCCCATCCCGGCGTATCCGAAGCTCGCGTCGTGGGTCTTCGTCGCGCTCGCGGCGGCGCTCGCGTTCCAGAAGGTGGTGCGTCCCGAGCTCGAGGCGCTCCTCCCGGGCGTCCGCATCCGGCCCGGCACGATGTACGTCTACGAGGCGCCGCGCCGGTACGACGGGCCGTTCCGCCAGAGCCGGGGCAATCGCCGCGACGTGCATGCGTTCACGATGGCGAACCTCGGCTCGAACTACTGCGTCGCGGGCAATCCGATCCCGGAGTCGGCGCTCCTGCGCGGGGATCTGAAGCAGGAGGAGTATCCGGAGGATCCCTCGAAGGCGACCGTGAAGCGTCTCGAGTGGACGCCGAACGAGATCCGCCTCGAGGTGGACGCGAAGGAAGCGACCACCGTCCTCGTGAATCAGAACTGGGCGCCGCAGTGGCGATCGAACATCGGCACCGTACGCGACAAGGAGAAGCTCCTCGCGGTCGACGTGCCGGCCGGGAAGAACGAGGTGGTCCTCTCCTACAAGGATCGCTTCCTCGATCTCTGTCTCCTGATCTCGCTCGGCACGTTCCTCTTCGTGACCTGGTACCTCGGGCGCGCGCTCTATCGGGCAGCGAGGCGCGAATACGAGGCATTCTCCGGCCTCCCGACCTGGCCGGAAGCGTGAGGCCGCGGTCGAAGGCGCATCCGTGGATGATGCTGGGGCCCTCCCTGGCGGCGTGGGGGCTGTTCGTCTTCCTGCCGCTCGCGATCGCCGCGTACCAGAGCTTCTTCTCCTGGGACATGCTCACGCCGCCGGCGTTCGTGGGCACCGCGAACTACGAGGCGATCGCGGAGGGGGGCGAGCTGTGGCGGATCCTCGGCCGGACGCTGTTCTTCAGCGTGCTGGTCGTGGCCGGGTCGATGAGCCTCGGTCTCCTGCTGGCGCTCCTCCTCGATCGTCCTGGCTCGTACTTCGCGTTCATCCGCGGCTCGATCTTCAGCGCGTACGTCGTGTCGTGGGTCGCGGTGGCGCTCCTCTGGGTGCTCCTGCTCGATCCCGATCGCGGCCTCGCCGCCGCGGTCCTGCGCGTGTTGCATCTTCCACGCATCGGGTTCCTCGCCGACCCGAAGTGGGCCATTCCTACCCTCGCGGGCGTGACGGTCTGGAAGATCACGGGCTACTCGATGATCATCTTCCTTGCCGGCCTGCGCGCCGTGCCGCGCTCCTTGCACGAGGCGGCCTCGCTCGACGGAGCGAACGCGCTCCAGCGATTCCACTACGTGACCTGGCCTCTCCTGCGGCCGACGGCTGCGTTCGTCGCGACCACCTCGCTCATCGTGAGCTTCCAGGCGTTCGACGTCGTGCGCATCATGACCGGCGGCGGCCCGGCCCGCGCGACGACGCTCTTCGTCTACGCCGTGTACGAGCAGATCTTCATGAACCTGAGCGTCGGCAAGGCGAGCGCGCTCGCCATCGTCTACTTCGGCGTGCTCTGCCTGCTGGCGACGTTGCAGCTTCGCGCGTGGAGGTCTCGAACCGCATGAAGCGCTGGTCTTGGGCCTCGATCGTGGCCTTCGCCGCGGCGGCGGCGTGGGTGCTGCCGTACGCGTGGATGGTGGTGACGTCGCTGAAGCCGCTCGAGGAGATCGCGCAAGACCCGACCGCGCCGCTCCCCCGGCATCCGCAGCTCGACGCGTACCGTGAAGTGTTCTCCCAGGTCTCCGTGGGGCGGCACCTGCTCGTCTCGCTCGCGGTCGCGGTCGCGATCGGCCTGCTCCAGATCGCGCTCGCGCTCCCCGCGGGCTACGCGCTCGCGAAGCTGCACTTCGTCGGGCGAAAGACCGCCTTCGGGCTCGTGGTCGCGTGCCTCCTCGTGCCGCCGCAGGTCACGTTCGTCTCGGTCTTCCTGATGTTCGCGCAGGTCTCGCTGACGAACACGTTCGGCGCCCTCGTGCTGCCGTTCGCGGCGAGCGCGCTCGGCACGTTCCTCGTGCGCCAGGCGCTCATGTCGGTCCCGGACGAGATCATCGAGGCGGCGCGTCTCGACGGCGCCTCCGAGCTCACCATCATCTACCGGATCCTCGGCCCGCTGCTGAAGCCGACGCTCGTGTCGGTCTTTCTCGTGAGCTTCGTCTATCACTACTCCGATTACTTCTGGCCGCTCGTCATGACGACGGACGACACGGTCCGACCGCTCCCGCTCGGCGTCGCGCTCTTGAAGGAGACGATCAGCGGCGTACGCTGGCCGGTCGTGATGGCGGGCAACGTGATCCTCTCGATGCCGGTGCTCGTGCTCTTCGCGGTCGCGCAGCGCCACCTCATTCGAGGCGTGGCGGCGCGCGCATGAAGCCCCAGCCGTCGGTCATCCTCGTCGGCGCGGTGATGCTCCTCGTGGCGATCTACCTGATCGTCCGCCCCGGCCCGCGCGCGTCGGCGGAGGCCGAGCGGCAAGACGCGTCGCCCGCCCCAACAGCGATCGCGACGGAGCGCGCGGTCCTGACGCCGACCGAGCCCGAGCGGCGGAGCGACGACGTCACGGATCCCACGCGTGCTCCCGACGCGGCGCCGGGCACGACCGCACCGGCGAGCCCGGTCGCTGCTGCCGCCCCCACGCCCGCGGCCGGCCTCGCCGCCGGCGGCATCTTCGCGGGCCTCGCCGCCGCCACCCTCGACGCGGCCGCCGGCCTCGTCGCCACCGCCCCGGACGCCGCAGGCCCCGACGCCGGCCTCTGATCTCCAAATGCAAGAGCACGAGCGTCCTTGCGGAGGCTCGTGCTCTTGCGTGGAGAGGAGAGGGTGGCTTTGCGCTAGTCGCTGGCTTTTCCTTTCGTGGTCATCATTCGGTCGTGCAGGAGGCGCGGAGGCTGGGGGTGACCCACGTGAAGAGTGGGAGGCCGAAGAGCGTCTTGTCCGGGATGGCGGGGTAGTAGCCGATGAAGTCGAAGCACATCTCATCGCCCGTCCCTTCACCGAAGCCGATGGTGGTGTCGCTCGGGTTCTTGTAGCCGCAGCGGGTGCGCATCACGTCGCCCTCGTGGAGCGTCTTGTCGACCGGGTAGTTCGCCTGCGCCTCGAAGCTGAAGTTCTTCTGCTCGAAGAGGAGCTCCTCGGTGCCGTTGCCGCCGGCCATGCGGTGCGTCGACATCGAGACGCCGCGGGTGTGCATGTGCGGGCTCGCGTTGAAGACCTTCGCGCCTTCGAAGCGATCGTCGAGCTCGTAGTCACACTTGACGGTGGTGGTGGAGCGCGGCGGGAGGTTGAACTTCGTGGAGCCGAAGGCGACGACCCCAGCGTCGTTCGGGCGGAGGTCCTCCGTCGTGCAGAGGTCGTAGCCGCTGAGGTCCTGCGCGCCCGTCAGGTTCGAGGCGTTGTTGTAGTGGATCTGGAGGACCCAGTGCGTCGTGCCCTGCTCCTGCGGGAAGCCTGCTTCCTTCGGGAGCTCGAGGTTGTTGCCGCCCGGGGCCCAGCCAGCGACGAGGTTCCAGCCCGCGGAGCCGAACGCCTCGCACTTGAAGGGCGTCGAAGACTCCGACTTGTCCGCGCGGAAGAGGAGGATGTGGTGGACGATCTTCGGGTTGTCGACGAGGGGCGCGAGCGCGGTCACGTGCTTCTTCTTCGACAGCGTGATGTCGACGCCGAAGCACATGTACGTGTCGAGGTCGGCGTTCGCCGGCATCGTGAACTTCTCTTTCGCGACGAGGTGCGTGTCGGGCTTGCAGGAGAGCTTCTTCACGGAGTCGGCCGGCGCGTCGGTCGTGCAGGTCGCATCGCTCGACTTCGCGCCGCCTGCGAACCACGCATCCATCGCCTCGAGGTCCTTGCCGGCGACGCGCGGGGCAGGGGCGGCCGGCATCGGGCGGGCGTCGTCGTGAATGCGCGCCTTGACGAGCTCCCACACCTTCTTGCCGTTGAAGTCCTTCATCAGATCGTCGTGCGTGACGAGCGACGTGTTCGCGCCCGAGACCGGCGACGCGCCGTGGCAGGTCTGGCAGTTCTTCTTGAGGACCGCATCGACGTCGCAGGGGAGACCGTTCTTGGTCGTGACCTGCTTGTGGCCGTCCTTCGAGTCGGCGCTGTCGTCATCGTCGCCCTCGGTGCTGTCCTGGTCCGCCTTGTCGGCCTTTCCGCCGCTCGCGGCGAGGTCCGCGGGGGCGGTGCAGGCGACCGTGACGACCGAGCCAATGACCGTCGCAGCGATGACAGCAACGAACGTCGAGAGCTTCATACGAACCGGTACTGCAGCCGCCACGCCAGCTCCCGGGACTCACGCCTACATTCTGAAACTCGGCATTTTTGCCGGCCTGGATCGGGCGGCCGGATCCCCTCCGTATTCCGTTGTATCGGTGCTCTTACAGCGCTCGGGTTTCAGAAACCGGGGACGTCGACAGCCCGAACGGAATTTTCCACAACGAAGCCGAATTATTCACGAAATGTGGGTGTCCCTCCCTGGACAAACCACACGAGGGCCGTACACCGAAGGAAAGCATTCGGACTCGGAAAACGTGAAGCGCCCTCTCCAAAACGACATGAGCATGAGCATCGAGCTCGACGACGAGGACCTCCTCGACATCGACGGCTCCGATGACCCGACGCAGGCGTTCGCGAACCGCGCGCTCCTCGGGAAGCTCCGCGCTCCGGCCCGCAAGAACCGGCGTGCGGACGTGGCTTTGGCCGCTCCCCCCGCCGCTCCCCCCGCGCATTTCAACCGTCCCGTCGACGATCCCACCATCGTGATGGGCGCGGATCGCGAGGACGCCCGCGAAACCATTCCGGTTCCGATGAAGCTCCTGGCGGCGTTCAAGCCGTCCTCCGCGCCGCCCGCGGCGAACGCCCCCGTTCCGGGCTCGATCGCACCGAAGTCGCCGACGATCTCGCCAGCGCCGCCCGTAAAGCAGCGCAACGCCAACGCTTCTTACCCGCCGATCGCCATCAACGTCGCCCCGCATCGCGAGCCCGCGATGTCGTTCATCAGCCAGCGTCCGTCCCGGGCTGGTTGGATCGCTGCGGCGGTCATTGGTGTGCTCGTTCTCGTGGGTGGCTCGCTCAAGGTCGGCGCTCCGAAGGCGCCTGCTGCGGCCGGCGAGCCCACCCCCGTCGTCGCCCCCGCCGAAGCGCCGGCCGAGACGAAGGGCTCGGACCAGGAAGATCCGAAGGTCGTCACGTTCGGCGACAACCAGGGCATCGCCATCCGTGCGAAGGAGCCCAAGGCCGATGCGAAGCCGGAGCCCAAGGCCGACGTGAAGAAGCCCGCTCCGGCGGCCCACCCCGTGACGGTGAAGCCGGTCGTGAAGCCGGCCGCCCCGACGAAGGCCGACACCAGCCTCGCCGCGAGCAAGGACAAGGACGACAAGATCCCGGCGACCTCGCACGAGCCGCCGCCCTCGAAGATGACGCCTGAGCAGAAGAAGCTGAAGTCGATCGAGCAGGACCTCGCCGACCTCCAGCTCAAGGCTGCGGCGCGCTGACCGGCTTGTTCCGCATCATCAGCCAGTACGTGAGCCCCGCGCCGCCCGCGCCGACGAACCAGGCGTAGTCGTAGAGCACCGCGAGCGGCTTCACGAGGAGGCCGATCCAAGCGAGGAGGCAGCCCACGAGCGTCGCGACGCGTCCGGCGTTGCTCGAGCCCGCGTAGATGCCGTCGCGTCGGTACAGGTCGGCCAGCACGAGCCGCTTCTTCCGCACGAAGTAGTAGTCCGCGATGAGCACGCCTGCGATGGAGCCGAGGCCGCCCGAGTAGCCGAGGAGCCACTTGAAGACGTAGCCCTGCGGATCGTCGAGCAGCTTCCACGGGATCATGAGGATGCCGATGATGCCGGTGATGAGGCCGCCGGTCTTGAAGCTGATCGTGCCGGGGCGCAGGTTCGCGAAGTCGTTGGCGGGAGAGACGACGTTCGCCGCGATGTTCACGCCGAGGGTGGCGATGACGACGGTGAACATGGAGATCGCGACGATGAGCCGGTTCTCGAACTTGCCGACGAGCATGATCGGATCCCAGATCGCCTCGCCGTAGATCACCGCGGATGCGCTCGTGATCACGATGCCCATCATCGCGAAGACGGTCATCGTCGTCGGCAGCGCGACGACCTGGCCGACCGCCTGCTCCTTCTGCGAGCGGCCGAAGCGCGTGAAGTCCGGCATGTTCAGGGACAGCGTGGACCAGAAGCCGACCATCGCCGTGACCGACGGCACGAAGACGGGCCAGAACTCGCTGAACGTCTTGTACTTGCCCTCGTCCTTCATGATCGCGCCGAGGCCGTTGCCCTTGTCGACCGCCCACCACACGAGGAGCGCGGTCATGACGAGGACGTACGGCGCGGCGAGGTTCTCGACCTTCCGCACGAGGTCCATGCCGCGGTACACGATGAGGATGTTGAGCGCCCAGAAGAGGAGGAAGCTGATCCACTCCGTGCCGTAGTGGCCGTGCATCAGCCAGTTCTCGGCCTTGCCGCCGAGCAGCGTCTCCCAGCCGGGCCAGAGCGAGCGGAAGAAGGTCTGGAGGGCCTGGCCGCCGATCCACGCGTTGATGCCGAACCAGCCGCAGCCGACGATCGCGCGCATCACGGCGGGCACGTTGGCACCAAAGACGCCGTACGCAGCGCGGGCGAAGACGGGGAAGGGGATGCCGTACTTCGTCCCCGGATGCGAGTTCGCGAGGATCGGGATGAGGACGATCGTGTTGCCGATCAGGATCGTCGTGATCGCCTGCTTCCAGCTCATTCCGTTCTGGATGAGCGAGGCCGCGAGCATGTATGTCGGGATGCAGTGCGCCATGGAGATCCACAGCGCGGCGTACGTGTACGTGCTCCACGTGCGCTTGGCCATCGGCGTCGGCGCGAGGTCTTCGTTGAAGAGCGCGCCGTCCTCGAGCTTCTCGATGACGCCGGGCTTCAGCTCGACACGACCGTCGTCGAGCTCGATCTGCTCCGCGCCCTCCACCACATGCCCAACCGCCACGTCCTCGGGGTTCATGGACCCCGACGGATATCACGGCCGACGGGCTGCTATGCGTGGAGAAGCACGCCGAGCGCGGTCAGCACCGTCGTCCCGACGAGCACCATCGCCGCGGCACGGCGGCGGCGGAGGAGGGGACGAAGGGTCTCTTCCTCCGTGTCCGCCAAGAGGGCGATCGGCTGCATCGCGGCCGCGCGGTACTCCGCCTTCGGGAGGCGAACGAGGACCGAGCCCGTGCCCGCCGCCGCGACCATCGGCGCGAGCGTGGGGTCGTTCGCGAACTGTGTCGCGGGGACGATGTCGAAGCCCTCGCCGGTGCGCGCGTAGACGCGGCGGAGGAACGTGATGCGCGAGCCGTCGATGAGGAGCGCGATGAGGACGGTGACGGTGGACACGATCGTCACGAGGAAGAGGGGCGCGACCGCCATGCCCTTCGCGACGAAGGACCCTGCCGCCGCGACGATACCCGCGGTGCCCACGAACGCCACGCCGAAGCCTTCGTTCGCGTCGTGGCCCGTCCGGCGCTTCAGCGCGCGCGCCGCGAGGACGAGGAAGGCGGTCACGAGGAGCGCGGGAACGCCGCCGAGGAACAGCCCCGCCGCCAGCCAGCTCACCGGCTCCGTCGTATCGACGAGCCCCCCGAGGTCCTTCACCGCGAGCTCCCAGCCCGTGCCCGTGTGGGCGAGGACCATCGCCTGGATCATCACGCCGATCGCGGCGCCGCAGCCCGTCGGGAGCAGGATCGTCGCGACCGTGCGCCAGCCCACGTCCTTCACCGCGTCGATGAGGCGACTGATGACGACGGCGAGGACGCCCGCCGCGACGATGCCGGCCAAGAAGCCCGTCGGGCTGTAGCGCTCGACCTCGTCGAGGCTCATCGAGATCGACGCCATCGCGACCGCCATCAGGGCGAACGCGAAGGTCGCCTTCGGGGCCGCGCCGCGCTTGGCGAAGGCCTCCACGGCGTCCACTTCGCGACGATGCTCACGGTCCGAGAGAGGCTGAACGATGGCGCGCTGCACGGCTCTTCAACGGACGAGCGTGCCGTGGGTTTTGTTCCACGCAAAACGCGGTCGCACCCGCGACCACATGCCCTCCAGGGCGTACCGCGCGGCGCTACGAGCTCTTCTTGCCGGAGAGGACCCGCAGGATCGCCTGCCACAGCTTCGCGATCGAGCCGCCCATCTTCAGGTTGGCCTTCTTCGCGGTCGTGCGGTGGACGAGGTGCGTCGGACGGGCGCCTGGGCTGAAGCCGTAGAGGGAGTAGAGGTTGATGAGATCGGTCACGAGGTCGCTCACGCCGCGCGTGTCGAGGTCGTGGGCCTGACAGTACGAGTCTGGCTTGTTGCGGATCATGCACTTGCCGATGATCAGCATCACGTTCGGATCGATGAGCTCGCCGTTGCCGTCGAGGTAGTGCTTGTACGAGAAGAAGCGGTCGGCGGGCGCCACCTCGGGCTGGCCGTCTTGCGTCTTCGGCGCGCGGAGCGAGTTGATGACGCCGTACTCGTGGCGGAGGTACGCCTCGATGGTGTTGTTCTCGTCCGCGCGCTCGTACTCGATGAACTTGTGGAACGCGTCGTAGAGCGTCTTCGGGTTCGCGTACGCGCCGCTGATCAAATAGTAGAACGTGGCGCCGAGGGAGTAGATGTCCGCCGGGCGGCCGACGCTCTTCTGGATGCGCGCACGGACGTTCGTCTCGCCGGTCTCGCGGTAGGGACGCGCGAGCACCAGGCGCTTGCGCGCGCGGTCGGCGTAGAGGATGGGGTAGCTCTCGTTGCGGTTGAAGAGCGAGAACGTGTCGTTCTTGGAGATCTGGATATAGAAGTCCTCGAAGTACTCGATCTCGGGCACGCCCTGCGTGACGTTCACGAGGAGCTCGAGGACGTTCGTCTCCTGCTCCGGGCTCTGGAAGAAGAGCGTGCCCGGCACGGACGCCTTCATCTGCGTCATGCCGAAGTTGATCTCCTCGTCGGAGAGCTTCGCGACGTTGAAGTCGGCGAGGCGGACCTGCAGCGTCGAGCCGCGGAGGTTGGGGTCCGGGATGCCGACGAGGACGTTCGCGGGCTTGATGTCGCGGTGGCAGATGTTGCGAACCAGGTGTGCGTACTCGACCGCGCTCGCGATCGGGATCATGTAGTCGAGGACGCGGAAGAGGCGCTCGCGCATGTCGCATGCGAGGAGGTCTTCCTTCGCGCCGCGGTTGCGGGAGCCCTTGAGGCGCTCCTCGAGGCTCATGTCGAGCTTCTCGAGGATCATGAACTCGGTGTCGACCTTGTCGCGGATGGACGGCGGCAGGATCGCGACGTCCTCGCCTTCACCCGAGGCGAAGAGCTCGACGATGTTCGGATTGCCCTGCACGCGCTCGAGCAGCTCCATCTCCATCTGGAAGCGCATGTGGTCTTCCTCGGAGACGCCCTTCTGCAGCATCTTGATGACGACCGCACGGCGGAAGTCCGTCTTCGACTCGAGCCAGCGCTCCTCGCCGAGGTAGACCTTTGCGAAGCGACCCGAGCCGAGCTCCACGGGCTGTCCACGCGCGTCGATGACGAACGAGTAGGCGCGGGAGCGGGTGACCGAGAACGGCGAGCTGCGGTACTCGCCCGGCGCCTGGTCCGGGCGGAAGCCGACCTGCGCGCCGCCGGGCGCCTGCATGCCGCCGAGCTGCGGATTGCTCTGCGGCGCGGCCACCACGACGTTCGGCTGGCTGGGCGTGAACTGAGGCGGCTGCGGGCCCATCGAGCCGCCCGGCTGCTGCATCGGCGGCTGCTGCATCGGCGCGGCGGGCATGTCGCGTTGCGACGGGTGCTGCTGCGGGGGCTGGGGCTGGGCGTTGTAGAGCTGGGGCTGGCTCTGCGGGTAGGGCTGCGCCTGATGATGACCGCTCGGCGAGTGATGCGGCTGGGGCTTGGCCGTGAGGGGCTGCGGGCCCGAGGAGCCGCGCTCCACCATCGGCTGGTTCGGCGTCATGTTGCCGAGCGCGGGCGGCGCCGGGCGCTGCATCTGCTGCGACTTCGGCGGCTCGTTCACGAGCTGCCGCTGCGAGGAGCGGTCGACCTGCGGGCCAGGGGGCATCGGGGCCGGCGGCTGAGCGCCTCCCGGATTGAAGGCGGTGGGGGTGTTGTTCTTACCTACGTGGACGCGCGGAGCCGGGGGAGTGACCTTCGAAGGAACGGGGGCCGACAGCATGTCGGAAGGCGCAGCACCGACGGTGGTCTTCTCCTCGTCCTCGTCTTCTAGCCCTGGGGGCAGTGCTGGATCGCGCTGGGTCATTCCGTCCGCTTTTCTGCGTTCAGCTTCGGCACATGACGATGATGTCGTCACCGCGGCTCGGCACGAGCACGACGACCTGTTGCGCCTCGGCGTAGGTTACCAGAACCTGTTTGCCATCCACGACAAACAGGCGCCCCTGCTGGGTCGATTGCCCGAAATAAATGGCTACTTCTCCGAGGATCTGACGCGCGGTCGACACGAGATCGACGGTCATGTCCTGGGTCACGGTGAGCGCTGGGGTGGGGTGCTTACCGTGCTTCGCGACGAAGCACGAGAGGCCCTTCACGTTCAGCGAGATCTTCGCGCCGGGAAGCATCGTGACGCGGAAGCGAACCTGCTCGCCGTTCGGATCCGCGACGGAAAGGTCCAGCTTCTCGTGCACCTGCGTGTATCGAAGGCGCCGCTCGATGTGCTGTGCGATCTGCGGCCCCGATCGCTCCGCAGGCGGGGGCGGCTGCGGGGGCGGCGGCGGCGGCGGCTGCGGCGGCGGCTGCGGCGGGCGGGGCAGGCCCGAGGAGCCGGACCCCGACATCTGCGTCGAGCGCACGTTCGATGGCGACTGCGACTGGGGCTGGGAGGGCGGCGGGGCGGGGGCCGGGACGGGCGCGGGCGTCGGCGGGGGCGGCGGGACCGCCGGCTCCGGGGTCGGCGCGCGCTTGATGTTCGTGGGGATGCTGTCTTCGTCGTCGCGGGGGATGTTGCGCGGCGGGTCGTTCGTTTTGAGCGAGCTCTCCGCGATGCCGGGCATCTCCGCCGTCCGCTTCACCACCTCGACGGGGAAGGGACGCACGCTGTTCGTGTTCTTCATCTTCAGCGCCTCGCGGAGGCGCTGCGCGAAGTCGGGCGCGTTCGAGATGCGGTCCTCGGGGCGCGCGAGCAGCGCCTTGCCGAGGACGCGTGCGACGTCGCCCGAGAGGCCGAGCTGGCGGATGCGCGAGTCGACGAGGGTGTCGCCGCGGACGCGATCGTTGAAGGTCAAACGAACGTCGTCGTCGCCGAAGAGCACCGTGCCGCTCAGCATGAAGATGGCGAGCAGGCCGAGCGCGTAGACATCCGTGCGCGGGCCCTCGGGCGAGCCACAGAGCTGCTCGGGGGCGGCCCAGCGCGGGGAGAACAGCGCGACGGTGGAGACGGACTCACCGAAGCCGTCATCGCGCGTCTCCGGCTGCTTCTTGGGCACGTTGCTGTGCGCGATGCCGAAGTCCGCGAGCTTCGAGACGAGCTCGCCTCGCACGCGGGCGAAGAGGATGTTCGATGGCTTGATGTCGCGGTGGATGATGTTGTGCTCGTGGGCCTCGGCGCACGCGCCGCAGATGCCCTCGAGGATGCCGATCGCCTCGTTCGTCGGGAGCGCGCCGCGGAGGCGCACGTGCGACTCGAGGTTGCCGCCGTCGAGGTACTCGCTGACGTGGAACGGCGCGCCTTGCTCGCCATCGTCTTCCTTCATGTAGCCGAAGTCGAAGATGCGCAGCGTGTTCGGATGCTGCAGCTTCGAGAGGGCGAGGGCCTCCTGCAGGAAGTGCGTGTATGTCGCCTTGTAGACGGCGCGGCTCCCGCTCGTGGAGCCGGAGCCCTCCACGAGCGTCGTGCGCAGAAGCTTCACGCACACGACTCGCTCGAGGCGCTCGTCGGTCGCTCGGTAAATCGTCGCCATTCCGCCGCTGCCGATCCGGTCGAGGATCGAATAGCGATCGAGGAGGCGCATGCCTTCGAAGAGCTCGGGCTCTCCCTGCCGGCGAGTCTGCCGCCCCATGCGCGAAAGACTATCGCGAAAACCTCAGTAATGGCCGACAAATGCGGCGCTTTTTGTGCGTTCTTCTTGAGGCCTTGTCGCCTCAGTCACCGAACGAGTTGCAACGGAGAGCGTTCCCCCCCTCACTTCGTCACGGTTCCGTCAGGCTCGAGCTCGGTGGCACGCCACAGGTACCAGCTCGCGATCGAGCGAAAAGGTCGCCATTTCTCGGCCCGCTTCACCATCAGGGCCAGGTCGGGCATCTCGTCGCGACGCTTCTTCGGATGGTACAGACGCGCGAAGCCCTTCTTGATGCCGAAGTCGGCGATCGGAAACACGTCGGGTCGACCGAGGCGAAACATCAGCAGCATCTCGACCGTCCAGCGCCCGATGCCCCGCACCTTCGTGAGCGCCTCCACGATCTCGTCGTCGCTCATCTTCGCGAGCTGCGTCAGCGTCGGGATCTCCCCGCGGTCGGTGCGCTCCGCGAGATCTCGCAGCGCCTTGTACTTGTTCGCGGAGAGCCCAGCCTTTCGCAGGCTCGCTTCGTCCATCGCGAGGAGCTTCTTCGCGTCGAGCTTGCCCTTCGGGAAGAGCGCCTTCACACGACCGAAGATGGTCGCCGCCGCGCGACCGTTGAGCTGCTGGTAGACGATCGCCTCGGCGAGCGCCGCGAACACGCCGTCCGTGCTCTTCAGCTCGAACGTGAACGGCACGTTCGAGATGTGCTTGCCGAGGACCGCGTCCACGCGCGTCAGGTGCGCGAGCGCGGCGGCGTGATCGAACGGCAGCGCGGAGCGCGTCTCCGCGAAGAGCGAGCCGAGCGCCGGGTTCTTCCAGCCCTCGAGCGCGAGGATCCTCTCCTTCGTCACGAGGCCGCCGTATGCGCTGAAGCCGGTCGCGCTGCCGTCGGCGGCGAGCACGCGGTGGCAGGCGACGAGGACGGGGATCGGATTCGTGGCCATCGCGCGCCCCACCGCGCGCGCGGCGCCCGGGGAGCCCGCCGCCTTCGCGAGATCGCCGTAGCTGGTCGTCGTCCCGGGCGGCACCGCGAGGAGCGCCTGGTACACGGCAGCGTGGAACGCAGGCTGATCGCGTAGATCGAGCGGGACGTCGGCGAAGCTCTGCGGCTTCCCCTCGAGGTGTCTCTGCACCGCCTTGATCGCCTTCTTCACCCACGCCGGCGGCTTCGCCTCCGTCGTCTGGGTCTTCTTCGCGATGCGCTCCACGGTGAGGTCGTCGGTCTCCTCGGGGAGCTGGAACGCGGTCACGCCGGCGTCGCTCCAGGCGATCGCGCACGGTCCGATCGGCGTCTCGAACAGCGTGTAACCCATCAGCGCCTCGGTCCCAGCAAGAGCCCTCGCTCGGCGGGGCGCTCGCGCATGCCACGGTGAATCACGATCTTCTTCCCGGCCTCCTTGCCCTGCGTGTAGGCCTCGCTCCGGCGCTGCCCCGCATAGCGAACGTGGCGGATGTACGGATGCCGTCTCCGGAAGTAGCGCTGCAGATCGCCGTCCGCGATCCAGACGAGGCCTTGCTCCGAGTTTCGCTTCTGCTCGCGCGCGAGCTTGTCGCTCATGCCGCTCATGACCCCGGCGAGGAACGTGCGCCGATCGCGATCGCCCCGGATCCCGCTCGCGATCTTGTGCTCGCGCCAGAGCCGCTCCGCCGTCTGGACGAGGTATCCGTGCACGTACTCGGCGATCTCCACGTTGTCGGGCGAGCCGCAGATCTCGAGGATGCTCCCGCGTTTGCCCTCCGCCGCGCGATAGACCGGCACCCAGATCGCTTCGACGAAGAAGTGCTTTCCGAGCATCAAGGAGAGGACCCGCTCCGCCTCCGTCGTGCGTCCGGTCGGCGTGCCGAGGTGCTTCCACACGTATCCCTGCGCCGAGCGCATGTCGCGGAGCTCGAGGTTGTGCTTGAGGAGCAGCTTCTGCGCCGCCGCCATCGCCGCCTCTGCCTCGTGCACGTTGGGGCTCTCCGCGAGCGCCAGGAGCCGCGCGATGCGGTCGGCGACCTTCGCGTGCTCGTGCTTCGCCTCCTCCGTGACGACGGGCAGGCCGGTGGCCGTGTGATCGATGCCGAGGCGCTCGCAGACGGCGCGGAACCTGGGCCCGTGCGCCGTCTCCTCTCGCTCGCCGAGGACCTCGCTCACGTACTGATGCGCCATCTCGTGCTTCAGCACCTCGACGACGACGCCCCACGGCTCGCGCAGCACGAGCGGCCGCGACAGCTCGATGGTGCGCGTGTCCGGGACCCAGCGCCCGAGCCGGTTCTCGGTGGGGACGAGCTCGAACTGGGGGATCGCGATCGCGCCCTTGAAGTAAGAGAGCGCGAGAAGCTTGTATTGTTCACGCAATTGGCGGAGGAGGGCGGCTTCGAGCTGCGCGGAGAGCTCCGCCTTGGGCCCAGCGCTCATCGAGGCATCTCGATCGAGTACACCCAGTCGGAGTAGCCCTTGCGGTTGTCGTGGCACTCGATGCAGACGTCGGGCTTGCCGGAGAACAGCGTCTTTCCGTCGGCGTTGTACTCGGCCCAGAACCAGGTGCCGTCGGGCTTCTTCTCCATCACCGCGAGCAGGTTCCGCGTGCTATTGGCGTAGCTCTCCTTCACGATGATCGAGCCGACGGGCCACTGCGTGATGAGGTCCGGGCCCTCGAGCGCCTTCTGCACGTTGGGATCGACGAAGATCTCGACCGCGTCGGAGTGGGACGTGAAGCTCGGCTTGCGCGACGCAAAGCCCGGCGCGCGGCTCCAGGCGCGATAGCCCGTGCCCTGGTGGATGCGCCCATAGAGGTCCTTCGCCCCCGCCGGATCGTCGTTTTGACCGCAGCCGAGGAGCCCGGCCGCGAGCACGGCGAGAGAGGCGGAGACGCCAAGACGCACGTTCATGCGGCGGGCAGCTTAGCGCGGTCTCGACCTAGTTGAGCGTCTTGTCGCGGTTCTTGTCGGCCTGCTCTCGTTCGAGCTGCTCGCCTTCGGTCTTCGACTCGTTCTTGGCGTCCTCGAAGGCCTTCTTCGCCTCCTCGATGGTGCCGCCGCGGAGGAAGAACTGCCGCGCGCCGGCGCCGATCGCCATCGTGCCCGCGAACGCGATCGCGCCCGAGATCACCGAGCCGTAGCCCGGCGCGACGACCTTCATGAGCGCGCGGAAGCCCTCGCGGAGCACCATCGCCGCGCCGACGTTGGCGCCCATCGCGGCGAGGAACTCCGTCGCCGCACGCTTGTCCATCGGGCGACCCGAGAGCCACGCGATGGCGGCCACGAGCCCGAGCTGGAGGCCCGTGATGGGGAAGACGTCGGCGATCGGGATGGGGAGCGCGGCGATGCCGGTGCAGAGGATGGCGGTCGCGCGCGTGAGATCGGTCGCGAGCTGCTCCTGGAGACCGCGCACGCGCGCGATGCGCACGAGCGTGCCGCGCGTGGAGTCGGGGACGTGCTTGAAGAGCGTCGAGACGAGCTCGTCGATGTGCCAGCGCTCGTCGCTGCGGAGCGTGCCGTCGGCCTTGAAGGACATGTACGAGCTCACGCCGCGCGTCCATTGCAGGTGCGGGGCGAGCTTACCGCGGCCCTTGATCTTCTCCTCGAGGTGATGCTCGACGTCCGCGACGCGATGGAGCTTCTCGTCGATGTCCTCGGGATCGTCGACCGTGAGGTGAAGGCGTGTGGCCTTGGGCTCGAGGACATCGCAGTGGGTGGCGACGGCGACGAGCGGCGGACGGACCTTGTGATAGCGATCCATCTCCGCGTAGATGCGCTCGAGCGCGTCGAGGTCCGCGTCGATGGCGCTGTCCGCCTGCGTCGCGTTCACCATGAAGATGACGACGTCGGGGAGGCGGCGCTTCAGCTCGACGAGGATCGACTTGACCGCGTCGAGCGAGATGTCGCTCTCTTCGGGCTTGCTGCCTTCCTGGATGCCGCGCGTGTCGAGGATGGAGAGGGTGCCGCGCTCGGTCGTGTGATCGAACCACTTGCCGCGACCGGTCTGCGCGCGGACGTGACCGACCTCGGCCACCTTCGTCCCGAAGAGTGCGTTGACGAGGGATGACTTGCCCGCGCCGCGGCGACCGACCAGCGCGAGGGCCGGTGGCCGCTGCTCGAGGAGGATGGTGCGGAGGAGAGCGACCTTGGCCCGGAGATCTCGAATGGTGTCTCCGTGGAGCGGGAGGAACTGCATCATCTCCTCGACACGCTTGATGTTCTCGGCGAGAGCCTTGCGCATCTTCTCTTCCCGGTCGAGATCGTCGGGCTCGTCCTTGTCGGGCTCGTTGGCCATGCCCGGTACAGAATAAGGACGACTCGTAAAGAAGCGAGCGCGGCCGGAGCGCGACCCCTCAGGAATTGAGCGCGACCATGGATACGTCGAGGATGTCGGGGTTGCACGACCGGAGCGCGCCGATGGTGTCGGCGCCTGGCTCCTCGCTCACGTGGATGCGCGCGACCGCGGCTTTTCCGCCCGCGAAGACGATATTCTCGGTCTCCTCGACGTTGATGCTCGCCTTGCGCAGGCAGTCGAAGATCGCGGCGAGGACGCCGACGCGATCGTAGTGCCGGACGGCGATGATGTGGGTGGCGCCCGTCTTCTTGGCCAGGTTCACCACGTTCGCGGGCCGCCCGTTCTGCTTGTAGAGCTGGACGATGCGCACCGTCTCGGCCGCGATCGCCTCCTGCGCCTGATCCGTGGACGCCCCGATGTGGTGCGAGCCGATGACGCCTGGCAGCTTGAAGAGCGGAGAGTCGACCGCGCCCGTGCCGCCGCTCGGCTCGTCCGCGAAGACATCGACGCCGGCCCGGATGTTCCGCTCCTCGATGGCGCGTACGAGCGCCGCCTGATCGACGACCTCCGCGCGCGCCGTGTTGAGGAACATCGCGCCGGGCTTCATCGACGCGAACACGCCGTCGCCGATGATGCCGCGCGTGTCCGCGTTGAGGGGGAGGTGAATCGAGAGGATGTCCGCCTTCGCCGCGACCTCCGTGATCGTCGCCTTGCCCGGGATGCCCATCTCGTCGAGGACGCTCACGCGCCCCTCCAGCTTCGTGCGCGACTGCGCGAGGTGGCGATCCCACGCCACGACCTTCATGCCGAAGGCCTGCGCGCGCTTCATGACCTCGCGGCCGATCATGCCGGTGCCGACGACGCCGAGCGTGCGTCCGAAGAGGCCCTTTGCCTTCGAGTACTCCTTCTTGTTCCACTTGCCCGAGCGCAGGTCCGAGGCGCCATCGACGACGTGACGGTCGAGCGCGAGCATCAGCGCAAACGTGAGCTCCGCGACCGCGACCGCATTCTTGCCCGGGCAGTTCGCGACCCAGATGCCGCGCTCGCTCGCCGCCTCGACGTCGATCGTGTTGACGCCCGCGCCGGCGCGGATGACGAGGGCGAGCTTTCCGCGCTCGAGCATCGCGCGGTTGACCTTCGTGGAGCGGACGATGAGCACCTCGGCCTCGCTCTTCTCGACCGCCTCGAGGAGCTTGTCGTCGACCGCGTCCGGCTCGTAGACCACGTCACAGCCGATCTCGGCCAGCCCACGACGACCCGAATCTTCGAACTTGTCCGCGACGAGTACCTTCATGGCGCCGCAGCATACGCCAGACCCTGGCGGCCGACCCTCCGGCGCTCCGATCCCGCGGACGAGGGCCCTTCACAGGTCCACGGATCGCCCATTCTGCGGAGAATCCGCGGTCTCTCGTGTGGCGCGCGGCCTGCAGCTCGCCCACGTATGCCCCGCGCCATCGTCACCATCGCCATCACCACCGCCATCCTCTCGCTCGCCGCGTGCGCCGCGCCGCCGGTCGGGGAGTCCCCCGCTCGCGACGTGGACGAGGGCGCGGAGCGCGACGAGCAGCCGGAGGCAAGGACCACTGCCCGCGAGCCCGCCCGCGATCTCGACGAGCCGGTCACGCGCGAGGTCGACGCCGGACCTGTGACGGGCGAGGAGTCCGCGGTCGACGCCGGGTCCCCCGTCGACGCCGCGCCGGCGCCCGCGCCGCGCCACGACGCCGGCCTGGAGCCGAAACCATCCCACACCAGCGGGACGTGCATCTACGGCGACGGCCTGTACTGCGGAGGCAACGGCGTGACGGGCCATCCGAGGACCCTCTACCGCTGCGTGCGGGGCGTCGTCACGCCGGTCTGCGCATGCGAGACCACCTGCAAGCACGAAGCGCCGGGCGTGAACGATCACTGCTCGTGACACCGCACCCCGTGCTCGCGTACGTGCGCGGACCCGAATAACGTCGTCGCCCGATGGACGCGCTCCTCCACGGCTGGCCGTATGCGGGGCTTCTCCTCGCGGCGGGCTTGCTCGGGGGGCTCCTCCGCGCGCCGCGCCCGCACGATCCGGCGTGGGTCCTGAGGCTCCTCTGGCCGATGTACCTGCTGCATCAGTTCGAGGAGCACGGCATCGACCTCCACGGGGAGCACTACGCGTTCCTGGGAGGCCTCTGCTCGACGCTCGGTTTCTCGAGCCTCGCCGCCTGCCCCGCCGACCCGGGCTTCATCTTCGCCGTCAACGCGCTCGGCTGCTGGGTCGCGTTCGCGCTGCCGCTCTTCTACGCGGAGACGCGGCCGCTCGTGGCCGCGTGCGCGTGGGGCATTCCGATCGTGAACGCGGTGACGCACATCGGCTCGGCCATCGCGCACGGCGCGTACAACCCGGGCGTCTTCACGAGCGTCGTCCTCTTCGTGCCGCTGTCGCTGTGGATGCTCCGGACGGTCGTGCGCGCGGGCGTGGTGACGACGGCAGAGATCCCGCGCGTCATCGCGACCGGCGTCCTCACACACGCGGTGCTCCTCGGCTCACTGGTGCTGCGCATGCGCGGGCTCCCATATTTCGCGTTCTTTGGCGTGAACGTCGTCAATGGTCTGTGGCCGCTTGTCCTCGGCCGGCGCTCACATATTCTCGGCGAATGACCCGTACGCTGATCAAAGGTGGCACCGTCGTTACCGCAGTGGACACCTACCTGGCCGATGTTGCGATCGTCGACGAGAAGATCGCCGCGATCTTCGGCCCGGACGCCGCGCCCGCGGGCCCGTGGGATCGGACGATTGACGCGACGGGCAAGTACGTCCTGCCCGGCGGCATCGACGCGCACACGCACATGGACATGCCGTTCGGTGGAACGACCGCGTCGGACGACTTCGAGACCGGCACGCGCGCGGCGGTGCACGGCGGCACGACCACCATCGTCGACTTCGCGATCCAGGCGAAGGGCGAGGCGCTGCGGAAGGGCCTCGACACGTGGCACGCGAAGGCGGAAGGCAAGGGCGCGGGCGACTACGCCTTCCACCTCATCATGACCGACGTGAACGATCAGACGATCCCGGAGATGGGTCAGATCGTCAGCGAGGGCGTCACCTCGTTCAAGATGTTCATGGCCTATCCCGGCGTCCTCTACGTCGACGATGGTCAGATCTTCCGCGGCATGCAGCGCGCGTCGGAGCTCGGCGCCCTCATCTGCATGCACGCCGAGAACGGCATCCCGATCGACTACCTCGTGAATCAGGCGATCGCGAAGGGCCACACCGCGCCGATCTACCACGCGCTCACGCGCCCGCAGATCGCCGAGGCGGAGGGCACGCACCGCGCGATCTGCCTCGCGGAGATGGCGGGCGCGCCCGTGTACATCGTGCACCTCTCCGCGGAGCGCGCGTTGAAGCAGGTCGTCGAGGCCCGCGACCGCGGCCTGCCGGCGTATGCCGAGACGTGCCCGCAGTACCTCTTCCTTTCGCAGGACGATCTCGCGCGCCCCGACTTCGAGGGCGCGAAGTACGTCTGCACACCGCCGCTCCGTCCCGCGTCGATGCAGGAGGATCTCTGGCGCGGCCTCAAGACCCAGGACCTCCAGGTCGTCGCGACCGATCACTGCCCGTTCTGCCAGAAGGGTCAAAAGGAGCTCGGCAAGGACAACTTCGCCAAGATCCCGAACGGCATGCCTGGCGTCGAGACCCGCATGTACTTGATGTGGGACGGCGGCGTGCGCGCGGGGCGCATCTCGATGAACCGCTTCGTCGAGATCACCGCCACGAACCCGGCGAAGATCTTCGGCCTCTACCCGAAGAAAGGCACCATCGCCGTCGGCTGCGACGCCGACCTCCTCGTGTGGGACGGCGAGCACCGCCATACGCTCAGCGAGCAGACCCTCCACATGCGCTGTGACTACACGCCGTACGAAGGTCGCGAGGTGGTCGGCGCACCCACCCACGTGCTCGTTCGTGGAAAGGTCGTGGTCGAGAACGGTAAGTATCTGGGTAAGAAGGGCGACGGTAAGTTCATCAAACGAGGCACTTTTAACCTCATGTGAGCCACGGTCGCGTTCGAGATTGCGCCTTGATAAAAGCGCGGCGAGGAACAAAATGAAGGGGCGCTGAGTCTTTCCAACGACTCATGCGTCAAAGGAACCAGATGGCTACCGAGAAGTACGTCAGGCCGACGATCGCTGGATGGCTCGCGCCCACGCTGATTGTCCCGTGGATCGCGTCCTATGCTTCGACCGCTGCGTTCCTTGCGCTCGGCGTCGACTTTGGAAAGTGGCACTCGGCCGCCTGGGTGGTGGGGCTGATCTTCGCGGGTGTGTTCGCGTTCGCGTACTCGCTCGTCCTCGTCCTCCTCGACCTCCTCCTCCTTGCGGTTCGCGTCCGCACGTTCGCGACCGGCAAGCGCGCGTGGCTCGGCACGTTCCTCTCGGTCCCCGCCATCTTCTCCTGCTACCTCGCGGTCCCTCCGCACAAGTTCTGGGCGACGGGCGGCTGGGGCGTGGCGGCGGCGGTCTTCATCCCGATGTTCGTGGGCGCCCTCGGCCTCCGCATCTTCGCGGGTCGCAAGCCGCTGAAGTGAAGTAAAGTCCTGCGCGTGCAGAAGCACGCGATCACCAAGGTCAGCGCGCTCCTCGCCGCTGGCCTCGTGCTTTTTGTCGGCCACGGCGAGGCTCGGGCCGCTGGGCCGCTCGGTCCGCAGGGCTCGCGCATCAACACGAGCCAGTACAACGTCGACCTCTATCAGGGACCCGTGCTCGCCACGACGCGCATCACGGGCATGGGCGGCGCCTTCACCGCCGTCGCCGAGGACACGGACGCGATCCCGTTCAACCCGGCCGCCGCCTCGGTGCGCTCGCCGTACTCGCACAACAAGACGGACTACGACATCACGGGCGGCATCACGCTTCCGAGCTCCGTCGGACGGACGGACTTCGACAACAACGGCACCGTCGGCTTCACATACAAGAACTTCTACTGGCTCACGGGCGGCGGCATCTTGCAGTTCGGCCACGTGGGCATGGGCTTCATCGCCTCGTTCCAGAACTACGAGCTCGGCGTGCCGGGCCAGGCGGTGCCGCTCCCAGGCTCGGCGTCGAACGAGGTCGTGCAGAAGGTCGCGATCCGCGTCGTCCGCTTCGATCCGGTGGCCTCGTACGGGCTCTTCAACGACCAGCTTCACGTCGGCGGCGGCCTCCGCGCGGCGGGGTTCTTCGGCGTCGGCCGGAGCGGCGCGCCCGGCGCGGACGCCGACAACGAGCGGCTGCTCCTCCAGTCCTTCGCCCTCGGTGTCCAGGCGGGCGCGCTCTGGCAGCCGCCCGATCTGCCGCTTCGCATCGGCGTCGCGCTTCGGTCCCCAGCGTGGTCGGTGCAGGCCGACTCGGACTCCGGCCGTGTGCAGAAGAACGCCGACGGCGATCGCGTCATCGGCAACATCTTCCTCCCCGACGAGCTCTCGCTGCCATGGGAAGCGGAGGCCGGCATCGCGGTGCAGCTCTGGAAGCGGCCGCTCAACATCCCGTGGATGGATGAGGATCAGGTCCCGAAGCCGGACACCGAGCGCTGGCGTCTGACCACGAAGAACGGCGAGCCCGAGCCCGAGTGGCGAGGCGCCCGTCGTCTCATCAAGGCGCGCTACAAGGCGATCCCGCGCCAGAAGGTGCTCCTCACCGCTTCGACCGTCATCACCGGTCCGACGAAGAACGCGGTCGGCCTCGAGTCGATGCTCTCGCAGACCGTCGATCGGTCCGGTCAGACCACCGTCGTCGGCGTCCGCGGCGGCGTGGAGACGGAGGTCATCCCGTGGTGGCTCGTCCTTCGCGCCGGCTCGTACCTCGAGCCGACCCGCTACAAGGAGGGCGAGGCCCGCATCCATGGGACAGCCGGGCTCGACGTCCGTGTGCTCCGCTGGTCGGTCTTCGACCTCTTCGACGAGGACACGCTCTTCCGTCTCTCGCTCTCCGGTGACCTCGCCCGCGACTACTTCGGCTGGGGTATCGGCGCTGGCTTCATCCACTGACAGCGGACGAATCGCGTCGTACTGGATCGGCCATGATCCGTGATGCGATCTGGATCCAAAGGCGTCTCCCGCTCCGATCCGTTCGGCCGTAATTTCGGGCGGTTGAACCCCAGACAACGCGTTTTTCAGGGCCGGCACACATGATCTCCCAGATCACCTCCGTGGCATTTGGCTTGCGTAGAGATCTGCGCAACATGCACCGAACGGCCATCGTTACCCGCATCGACGCCGACGAGACCCTCGAGATCGGGATCGTCGACCCGGCGTCGCTTCCGCGAACGAGCTTCGTCCTCCGGGTCATCCAGGGCCAGGACGCGGGCCAGGTGCTGACGCTCGATCCCTCGAGCCCGCCGCACGCGGTGCTCGGTCAGTCGAGCTCCTGCGCCATCAAGCTGACCGACCCGCACGTCTCACGGCGCCACATCGCGCTCACCGCCACGCCGACGCATGTGCTCCTCATGGACCTCGGCTCGCGCAACGGCACGCGCGTCAACGGCGTCCTCATCCGCGAAGCCCGCCTCTACGGCGGTGAGACGATCCAGATCGGTCGCACCGTCATCGGCGTCGAGACCGATCAGCCGCGCGCTGCGAACGAGCCGAGCACGCTCCCGCCGCCGCCGGTGCAGGCCATCAGCGAGATCCGCGTCCCGCAGGCCGCGCCCGTCCCGCAGACGTCGCCTTCGCAGCGTCCGATGGACGAGCTGATCGGCTCCTCGATCGAGGAAGGGATCAAGTTCACGGACGCGCGGGCGCGCATCGTTGCGGAGTTCGAGAAGCGCTATGTGGAGGAGCTCCTCCAGCGTCATCAGGGCAACGTCACGCATGCCGCCCGCGCGAGCGGCCTCGCGCATCGCTACTTCCAGCTCGTCCGCGCGCGCTCGCGCTGATCGCGCCTACTCGATCGGGAGCGTCGCCTCGAAGCACGCGCCACTCGGCGTGCGCACGAAAGCGGAGGGTGCCGCCCTGGCCTTCGATCAGCGTGCGCGCGGTGACGAGTCCGAGCCCGAGGCCGAGCGGCTTCGTGGTGACGAGCGGCTCGAAGAGTCGCTGCTGCGCTTCGGGCGAGATGCCTTCGCCGGTGTCGAGAACGCGCACGACGATCACATCCTCGCGGCGCTCGCCTTCGATGGTCAACGTCCCGCCGGCCGGTCACGGAGCGGAACCTTGCGCGTCATGAGCACGCGCCGCGTGCCGGTGCCGTCGGTGATCGCTTCCTCGGCGACGTTGACGCCGTCGGCGGAGGAGAACACCTGGAGGTCCTTGTCGCGGTAGAAGTCGGCGACGTCCTTCGGGAGGAAGTCGTAGTCCATCTTGCCGAGGATGGCCTCGCGCGGGTAGCCGCCGACACGCACGAGCGCCGCGTTCACGAGGATGTAGCGGAAGCTACGATCCTTCACGAACATCGCATGCGGCAGCTGCTCGATGATGCGGGCGAGCATCTCGAGGTCGGGCGTGATCATCGGTTCCCCGATGACGAGTCTACGCGATCACTTCGGCGGATCGCCGGCGCAGTGCGTCTCGAGGACGATGCCGTTGATCGCGTCTGCGAGGTCGAGCTTGTTCGACTGGACCTCGGCGAGGTCGAAGTTCTTACCATCCGTCTGGTCGGGGATGGGGTCTTCACCGTCGTAAGGCTGGCTCCAGCCGTAGGCGATGGACGCGTTGTCGCCGGAGTGACGGCGGCCCGTGCCGCACTTGCCTGCGTCGAGGAGGCCCGGCGGCTTGATGCGCGTGATCGTGAAGACGCGCGCTCTCGCGTCCTTCACCGCCTGGACCGTGTCCTTCACGGTGTGAACGGCGGGATAGTCGCCTTCGCGCGGGAAGTCCTTCTTGTCCGTCTTCCCGTCGCCGTCGCGATCGCCGTAGTTGTCGGGGGCGACGAGGAAGGTGTCGTCCGTCGCGAGGATGATGATGCGCGCTGCCTTGTCGCGCCACGGGAACTCGGCCGCTGCCATGTGAAGCGCGTCGAGCGAGTTCTCTTCGCAGAGCGGATTCTGCCGGGTCGGACCGCTCTTGCCGTCGCCGGGGTTGCGGTCGTTGTCCATGTACGTCGACTTGAAGTCGCTGAACGCCTTCTTCAGTGACGCGGCCTTCGTGTGCACCTTGCCCTGGGCCTCGCTGCCGCCGAGGCCGAAGGCGGCGTTGTCCGAGAACGCCACGAGCCCGAAGTGCGCGCCTGACTTCAGCTCGTTCGCAGCGTCGACGATCCCGTCGATGCCGGAGCCGAGCTTCGTGAGGACGAAGCCCATCGAGCTCGATACGTCGAGGACGAGGACGACGTCGATGTCTTGCGTGCAGACGCTCTCGTCCGCGGGTGGCGGCGGCTCGGAGGTACCGTCGAAGCCGGCCGACTCACCGTCGTCACCGGGCTCGGTGGGTTGCACCGTCGTCGACGGCTTCTCCTCCTCCTCGAAGCCCGAGCGAGGAGCCGCGGACGAGCAGTGCACGAGGCCGACGAGGCTGATCAGGCCGAGCGCGAACAGGGAGCGAACGGAGCGCCTACGCACGGCGGGCTCCGTACGATGGGAGCGGACGGCACGCCAGACCGATCCGAGTCTCAATCGCCGGAGCGGCTGAAATCGGCCTATGGAATCAGCTCGGGCCGACTTCCTCGAGATCGTGCACCGACTGCTCGTCCGGAAGCGCGGGGAGGCTGAAGGCCGCAGGAACGACCACCGTGCTTCCGCCACAGAGCTGCTCCAGCGCATCGGCCATCACCGACGGGGGCGGCGGATACGAGCGGGGCCGCCGATGACGCCGGGCGAGATCGCGCGTGAAGCTCGCGAAACGAACGTCGTCTTGGGGATCAACCGCAGGCCGCCGGGAGTCGATCATCGAGCGCGCGCAGAAGCACGTGGAATGCCGACGTCTCTATGGATGGTGATCGAATCGATCATGGGCACTATCCCCCCACAAACTGGGCAAATTCGGGACAAGTGACGACCGGAGTCCTCTCGTCCTGCGTCGCGAGCATCGCGTGAGGTCGCGAGCCATCGCGTGAATCCGCGAGCCCATCGCGAAGGGCGCGGCGACGGCACGTCCTGTCGGATCGGAGTTTTCCGCGTTCAGAAGAGGCCGGGGCGCCGGACGCGGAGATGCACGTCGCTGATGCGCGTGCGGCCGAAGCCGTCGGTCCAGTCGATCGTGTACATCGAGTAACCGCGCTGGCCCGCTGGTGTGATCCATTCGCGGTTGACGACGACCGCCTCGTACCACCAGCGGTCGTCCTGATACCGCGCCCAGACCGGATCTCCGTCGGGGTACCAGTCCTTCCGGTCCTCGTGCGGTGGCAGCTCGGGGTTGCTTCCGAAGAGGCCGAGCTCGCCGGGACGTGGCGGCGGCATCGGTGCCACCCCGCCCATCTGCACGATCTGCTCCTTCACGATGTACTCGCGCGCACGCACGCCGTCCCAGCGGATCACCAGGCGCTCGCCGTCGTTCAGGATGATCGTGCCGCCGCCTGTCCGGCCGTTACGGCTGCGCGCGAGGACATGCGAGCCCACGGGCACGGTCGGGTTGTTGCGCTCCTCGTTGCCCGCTCGACCATCGAGGCCGAAGTGGGAGCGGGGATCGATGGCCCACGGGTCGATCCAGCTCGGGCCCGAGTGATTCTGCTCCCATGTGCAGCCGTACGCCCGGCGATCCGGCTCGTACTCGAGGAGCATGCACTTCTCCCAGGAGACGCCGTTGCGGAGCGCCAGCACCGTGGAGCCGTCCTCGTAGACCGGGACGCCGTGGGCGGCGGCTGCGGCCATCCCTTCGAAGGGAGGTCCGGCCGACGTGAGCGCGTGCGGCGGCAGCCACTCCACGTTCGCCTGCCCATCGAAGCGAACGCCATACCATCCGCAGTTCACCGCCTGCACGGTCGCGCTGTACCGGCGACCGTCGCTCCACTGCACCGTCACCCGCCCGCCGGGCTGGATGTCATCGTGCCTCCCCATTGCCGCAGAGTACCGTCGATCCACGAGCGGACGTCAGGCCGATCGATGCGGGTGTCCCAGCCGTCCGAATGACAGTCGTTGCCGTCGGAAATGACCGCGACGAGCTCGTCACCAAGGAACGCGGGGCCGCCCGAGTCGAACATGCACGTCTGCTTGCCGGGCGCTCCGGAGAACACGAAGAAGTCGTCGACCTTCGTGATCGGGTACGTGACCTGGCGCTTGATGCCTCCGGTCGTGAGCGAGCCGTCCCCGGTCGTGCCGAAGCCGACGTGGCGCAGGTCGGCACCGGCGCTCGGCGCCGTGGTGGAGAGCCGCGCCGGCGTCACGTTCACGCGCTCGTTCAGCCGAAGGAGCGCGAGGTCGTAGGGCTTGCCCTCGGCCGTGTAGAGGGGATGCTTCGCGCTCTCCCCGACGGAGAGATGATCGAACCAGCCGAGGCTGTGCACGTTCGAGCCTTGCCGCACCCATACGCCGCTCGTCGGGCAGTGGCCGGCGGTGAGCACGACGTCGGGCGCGATCAGCGTGCCGCTGCAGACCGTGATGCCCGTGCTCACGAGGTTGATGGCGATCACGGCGGGGTCCCCCGCGTCCTCGGTGCCACCGACGATGTCCTGATCGGTGTTCTGATCGGGCGCGGCCGCCGGCGCGTCGGCCGCCGGCGCTCCGCACGCGGAGAGCACCGTCGCGAGGACCCAGGAGCGCATCGCCCCTCGAGAAGCAGGGGGCATGCCCGGCTACCTACATTGGTACCAGGCCGAATGACCGGCGTTTCTTGCAGATCCGAGCCCCGAAATGGATCAGCGCGGCGGACGCGTCCGTGACCAGGCGCGCGCGGGCACTTGCGCAAATCCTGGTGGGTTACGGGGTCGGCGTGAAGCGGAGCGAGTAACTGACGCCGCTCTTCCCGCGCGAGAGGGGCGGGAAGTCGACCGCCTCGAACACGGCGATGATGCACGGGATGAACTGCCCGTCCTCCTCGCCCTTCTCGAAGCGGACGCGCGGGTTCGAGACCTTCGGATGGCCGCCCGACGCCTCGATGAGGAGGTCGACGCCCATGTCGAACGGCTTGTTCTTCGTGATGTGCTTCGCCCAGCACTCGGCGGCTGCCGGGTGATGCGGGGCGAGGGTGGTCTCGAACGGCTTCTTGGTCGCGTCGTCGAACGGCCCTCCGCCGACGTGCATGCCGATGTACTGGACCTTCACCTTGGGCTTCGGCGGCGGACCGGCGTCCACGACGGGCGGCGGCGCCGGTGGCCCGCTGTCGACCACGAGCGGAGGCCCGGCGTCCACGACGGGCGGCGCCGCCTCCGCGAGCGGCGGCGGGTTATCGACCGGTTTTGCCGAGGATGCGCACGCCAGAATTGGTTGGCAAGCCAACCATCCGGTGAGAACCCGTGCAAAGGTGGTGGGGTTAGCCGAGGTCGACATCGATCGAGATGGCGTCGCCCTGCTTCTTCACCTTGTCGAGGTGCAGCATGAGCGAGCGGCCGTCGAGGACGCTCAGCGTCTGCATCTCGAGCGCGCCGATGCGGTCTTCGGGCGTGAACATGGTCTCGCTCCGCTCCATCGACAGCTTGTGCATGTCGTAGGTCGCGGCCTCGGCCTTCGTGTCGACGATCGAGTAGTCGTCGCCGCGGCGGAGCTCGAGCTCGACGGAGCCCGTGACGTGCGCGGCCACGCCTTTGACGAGCGCCGTCTTGAGGACGTACGCCTCGGGGTCGTACCAGCGGCCTTCGTAGAGGAGGCGGCCCAGGCGGCGACCGAGGGTCGCGTATTGATCGATGGTATTTTCGTTGTGAATTGCCGAGAGGATGCGCTCGTAGCAGATGTGGAGGAGCGCCATGCCCGGCGCCTCGTAGATGCCGCGGCTCTTCGCCTCGATGACCCGGTTCTCGATCTGGTCCGACACGCCGAGGCCGTGGCGGCCGCCGACCGCGTTCGCCTCTAGCATCATCTCGGCCAGCGCGTTGGGGCCGAACTTCTTCGAGCCGATCTGCACCGGCACGCCGCGCTCGAAGTGGACGCGCACGCGCTCCGCCTCGATCTTCACATCCGGCTTCCACGACGCGACGCCCATGATGGGATCGACGATGGGGAGGCCCACGTCGAGACGCTCGAGGTCCTTCGCCTCGTGCGTGGCGCCGAGCATGTTGCTGTCGGTGGAGTACGCCTTCTCCGACTTCATCGAGTACGGCAGCTTCACCTTCTCGAGGTACGCGCTCATCTCCGCACGGCCGCCGAGCTCGCCGACGAACTCCGAGTCGAGCCACGGCTTGTAGACCTTGAGGGTCGGGTGAACGAGGATGCCGTAGCGATAGAAGCGCTGGATGTCGTTCCCCTTGTGGGTCGACCCGTCGCCGAAGATGGAGACGTTGTCCTCGCGCATCGCGCGGACGATCGCGGTGGCGGTCACGGCGCGGCCGAGCGGCGTCGTGTTGTAGTACTTGCGGCCCGCGGTCGAGAGGTGAAACGCGCCGCACATGAGGGCGACGACGCCCTCCTTCGCCATCGCCTCGCGGCAATCGATGATGCGCGCCTTCACCGCGCCGTGCTCGAGCGCGACCTTCGGGATCGTGTTGACGTCCTTCTCGTCGGGCTGCGCGAGGTCGGCGGTGTACGCGTGGATCTTGAGTCCACGATTGTTCAGCCACGCGACGGCGCAGCGCGTGTCGAGACCACCAGAGAACGCGATCGCGACGGCTTCGCCGGCGCTGGGGAGCTTGCGGAAGATGCGGGCCATGGTTTGGGCCTCGATCTAGCCCACGCCGCCCGCGGCCACAATTACTTGCGGGTCACCGCATCTGCGCCGGCGCGCCTCGCGCCTCGGTCTTTCCAGAACGCGGGCGAGGCGACTACGCTCCCGTGCATGTTGGACCTGCCGACGCCGAAGCCGCTGCCGCCGAACGAGCCCGTTCTCTCCTATGCGCCGGGGAGCCCCGAGCGCGCGGCGCTGAAGTCGGCGCTGAAGACGATGGCGGGCGAGCGCCCGGACGCGCCGCACGTCATCGGCGGGGTGCCGAGCCACGAAGGTCCGGTCTTCGAGGTGCGCGCGCCGCACGATCACTCGCTCCTCGTCGCCACGGCGCACGACGGCGGCCAGGCGGTGGCGAAGCAGGCCATCGAGGCGGCCATGAAGGCGGCGCCGGGCTGGGCGGAGATGCGGTTCGAGGACCGGGCGCGCGTCTTCATGCGGGCGGCGGATCTGCTCGCGGGCCCGTGGCGTCAGGTCGTCAACGCCGCGACCATGCTCGGCCAGAGCAAGACCGCCTTCCAGGCCGAGATCGACTCCGCCTGCGAGCTCATCGATTTTCTCCGCTTCAACGTCGCCTTCGCGTCGAGGCTCGTGGAGCAGCCGATCTCGCCGGCCGGCATGAGCAACATGCTGGAGCTCCGCCCGCTCGAGGGCTTCGTGTTCGCGGTGACCCCGTTCAACTTCACCGCCATCGCCGGCAACCTCCCGAGCGTGTGCGCGCTGATGGGCAACGTCGTCCTCTGGAAGCCGGCCGAGAACCAGGTGCTCGCCGCGTACCACACGATGCGGATGTTCGAGGCGGCGGGCCTCCCGCCCGGCGTCATCAACCTCGTCCACGGCGACGGCGCGAAGGTGGCGGAAGTGGCACTCGCGTCGCCGGACCTCGCGGGCATTCACTTCACCGGCTCGACGCGCGTCTTCCAGGCGCTCTGGAAGGGCGTCGGCGACAACATCGCCCGCTACAAGAGCTACCCCCGCGTCGTCGGTGAGACGGGCGGCAAGGACTTCGTCTTCGCGCACCCGAGCGCGGAGCTCCCGGCGCTCGCGGTGGCGCTCGTGCGCGGCGCGTTCGAGTTCCAGGGCCAGAAGTGCTCCGCCGCCTCGCGCGCGTACGTCCCGAAGTCGCTGTGGCCGAAGCTGAAGGAGCTCCTCGTCGAGCACACGCGCGCCATCAAGATGGGCGACGTGACGGACTTCCGGAACTTCATGGGCGCCGTCATCAACGAACGCGCGTGGACGCGTCTCGACGGCTGGCGCCAGAAGCTGAAGGACCACACCATCATCGGTGAGGGCTGGTCGCGCGAGAAGGGCTGGTTCTGCGGTCCGACGATCGCGGAGGTCCCGGCGGATCACCCGGTCATGAGCGAGGAGCTCTTCGGCCCCGTGCTCGCGATCAACGTCTACGACGACGCGAAGGTCGAGGAGACGCTCTCCGTCATCGATCGCACGAGCCCCTACGCGCTGACCGGCGCGATCTTCGCGCGCGATCGCGCCGCGGTGGCGAACGCGATGGCGCGTCTTCGCCAGGCCGCGGGCAACATCTACATCAACGACAAGCCCACGGGCGCGGTGGTCGGGCAGCAGCCGTTCGGCGGCGCGCGCGCCTCGGGCACGAACGACAAGGCGGGCAGCGCGTACAACCTCCTCCGCTGGGCCAGCCCGCGCGTGGTGAAGGAGACGTTCGTGCCGCCGACGAGCGTGGGCTACCCGTTCATGCAGGCCGAGTGAGCCGTCACTCGAAGTCGGCGCCGCTGACGAACCACCCTTCGGGGTAGGTCGCGAGGTGCTCGATCGACTCGTCGATCGGGCGCACGATCAGCGGTGGTCCTGCCACGCGCCGGAAGGCGTGACGGAGGAGGAGCGGCATGGTCCCGGAGTGGGGCAGGGCGGCGGCGCGCGCGATCCGCGCCCCGTCCTTGGCCATGGCGCGCAGCGCGAGCCCGAGCAGGTGCGACGCGGCGCGCATGCCTTTCACGGTGCGATCATGCAGGAGCTCGACGACGTGCCCGGTCTCGCCCGTCACGTGGAAGATGCACATCCCGCGAATGGCGTACCGCTCGCCGTCCTCGATGATGAGCACGCGGTAGCGATCGGGCGCGGGCGTCTCGCCGAGGCGCGGCACCACCTCCTGCTTGAACCGCTTCTCGTTCCGCTCGAGCGCGACCGCGATGTCGATCGAGAACCGGCCCCAGAGCCGCGAGGTGCGCGGCTCATCGACGAAGATCTCGCGGACGTCCTCCCGCGGCCTCCCGCCGAACGGCGCGAAGAGCGGGAGCCCGGCGACGACGAGCGGCCGCTCGAGGAACGGCGACGCGCCGAGCGAGACCCACCCCGCGGGCGGCGGGCCGACCGCATACGCGAAGGCGAGCTCCTTCGGCTCGTCGCCGCCGGCCCAGCTGGCAGGCTCGCGTACGAACGCGACCGGACGCCGATTCCCGTCGATGAGAAATGCCCGCGTCATCGTCGCGATGTGTCTAGTCGCGAACGAGGCGGCTGACGAGGGCCCTGCACCTCGCTGCCGTCTTCGTGCCGAAGCATCTCCGCCGGGCGACACCAGGCTTCGGGCTCGCGTCCGCGTGCCATCGATGCTGTCATCGAGCGCGGGGATTCATGAAAAGAAGGGGTTTCGTGATCGTCGCCGTCGTGGCCGTCGCCACCGGCATCGTCGTCGCGTGCGGTGGGGAAGACGACGCGCCACCGCCGAGCACGCTGCTGGATGGCGGCGGCAAGGACGGCATGGCCCTCACGGACGCGAGCGCGCAGGCGGAGGACTCGGCGCCGCGGACGGACGCGGCAGGCGATGCCGATGCGGCGGTCGTCCTCGCGGCGCCCTCGTTCTCGCCTCCGCCGGCGGGCGACGGTCCATCATGCGTGATAATCACCGCGCCGGCCGGCGTCATCCACTACACCACCGACGGATCGACGCCGATGGAGGCGAGCCCCGTGTTCTCGACGCCCATCGTCGTCGAGCCTGGCCTGCGCATGACCATCCGCGCGATCGCGATCGCTGGGGCGACGCGCTCTGCGGTCTCCGAGGAGACGTACCTCTGGTCGGTCCCAGGCACCGGCGACGGTGTTCACTTCGATCCGGCCGCGGGCGACTACGACGCGAGCGTCGAGGTTCGGCTCTCGTTCGCGCCGGCGACCGCGACGATCTGCTACACGCTCGACGGCGGCTTGCCGGACTGCGTGGGCTCGTTCCAGTGCGCCGATGCCACGGCGCCGGTCACCTGCGTGAACGGGATCGCCTACGACGGCGGGACGCTGGCCCTCGCGGGCGACGCCGGGACAAAGGCCACGGTGAAGGCCCGCGCGTGCCGGTCGGGCGTCGTCCCCAGTGAGCCTCTCGGCAGCACCTACGCGTTCTGAAGCACCACGAGGCGGGGTGGCGCGCTCTTCGGTCTCGCGAACGAGGCGACGGCGAGGGGTGGATGAGGCGTCAGAACGCGTACGTGGCGCTCGTGACCTCGCTGGGCGTCGAGCCGAGCTCGCAGGCGAGGGCCTTGATCGTGATCTCCGTCCCGGCGCTGCCGCGGAGCATCACCGCCCCGCCGTCGTACAGCGTGCCCGACGTGCACGTCACCGCCGCGTCAGGGTAGGTCGGCGGCGCGGCGTCGGCGGTGCAGGAGAACGGCGGCACGGACGGAAGCGGTCCGGCGCGATAGCACCTCTCCTGGCTGCAAGGTCGAAGATCGTCCCGCCCGTGATCGCGATGGGCGTCGAGTAGATGGGGCTCGCGGCGGTCGGGAGCGAGCCGTCCATCGTGTAGTGAACGACGGTTCCGGCGAGCGGAGCCCGGAGCGAGACGCAGAACGCGCCCGTGCTGTCGTACGGGGGCGGAGGCACGAACGTGGGGGCCGGCGTGGGGCCGGCGTCGGCGACGGCACCGCCTGCGTCCCCGGTCGAGCTGCTCGCGTCGAGCGGCGTCGTGTCGACGTCGGCGCGGGCGCCGTCGCCTCCGCGTCGCTCCCGCCTGGCGCAGCGCCTTCGTTTGCGACGTCGCCGCACGCGATGACCAGCCCCGTGATGGCGGCGAGGCCGAAGGCGGCAAGAAGGACGGCACGCCTCATCTCCTCAGGTTTTCAGAGGGCACGGGGCCAAAAAAGTCCTTTCCGGCGATGATGGCCGTGGCAAGGACGCCGCAACTACGCCTTCTGAAGCACCACGAGGCGCGGGCCCTTGGCGTGGCGCTCGCCCTCGCACGCGCCCGAGCCGCGCTCGAGGTCGCGGCAGACCTGGGGGCGGCGCTCGTAGATCCGGCAGAGGTAGCTCGTCGCGCCGCCGTCGCGCCGGACCTCGAGGGCGGCGCAGTGGCTCACGCCGTCGGTGCGGGCGAGCCGCATGTAGGCCTCGTTTCCCAGCCATTCGACGAGGTCGTCGGCGTCGAGGCGCTCGTGATCGTCGCCCGTGACCCGCGCGTGGCGCGGGCTCTCCGAGAAACAACAGCAGCCACACGCGACGCACTCCACTCGAGTAAAATAGCCCACCGCCATGAAGCGGTTCGCGTTCCTTTCAGCTCTCGTCCTCGTTGTCGCCTGCAAGACCCCCCAGCAAGCCACGCCCGACGGCGCGACGCAGCCCGGGCAAGCCAGCGGCAGCGCCGCCACTCCGCCGCCCGTGCCACCGCTCTCGCCGGGCGCGCGCATCGAGGACGAGCGGAACACGATCGGGGTGTTCAAGGCGTGCGCGCCCTCGACCGTCTTCGTCACCCAGACCCGCCTCGTCGTCGATCAGTGGGAAGGCGTGGCGCAGGAGGTCCCCGCCGGATCGGGCTCCGGGTTCGTCTGGGACGACCAGGGGCACATCGTCACGAACTTCCACGTCGTCGAAGGCGCGCGTTCGCTCTCGGTCACGTTCCACGACCAGCAGGCGTTCGACGCGCGGCTCGTCGGCGTCGAGCCCCGCAAGGACATCGCCGTCCTCGAGGTGAAGGCGCCCGCCGGGCTCCTCGTGCCGCTCAAGGTCGGCAAGGCGACGCAGCTCGAGGTCGGGCAGAAGGCGATCGCGATCGGCAACCCGTTCGGCCTCGATCACACCTTGACCACCGGCGTCATCAGCGCGCTCGGACGGCAGGTGCAGGGCGCCGGCGGCGTCACGATCCGGGACATGATCCAGACCGACGCCGCCATCAATCCCGGCAACTCCGGCGGCCCGCTGCTCGACTCGACCGGTCAGCTCATCGGCATGAACACGATGATCTTCTCGAAGTCGGGGACGTCCGCTGGCATCGGCTTCGCGGTGCCCGTCGCCACCATCTCGCGCATCGTCCCGCAGATCATCAAGTCCGGACACGCCGAGGAGCTCGGCTTCCCGATCCAGATCGACCCGACGCAGCGCTTCGAGCGACGCCTCGGCGTGAAGGGCGTCATCGTCCTCGCCGTCGACCCGAAGAGCGAGGCGGCGACGGCGGGCCTGAAGGGCGTCACCCAGACCCGACGCGGCATCGTCATCAACGACATCATCGTCGCCCTCGACGGCAAGCGCATCGAGACCTACGACGACTTCTACAGCACCCTCGACGCGCACAAGCCCGGCGACGTGGTGAAGGTCACCGTCGCGCGTGGCGAGGCCACGGCCGAACTTTCCCTGAAAGTGGTCGTGGTCCCGCCGAATTCCCAGTGATTTGTCCTCGTCGACACGGACGCGGCGGCGAGCCAGCGCTTCCGCGTGGTCGACGCGCTATGACCTGCCCGTAAACGTCGTCGAGATCGGCGCGCGGGACGGACGCACGTTCGTGGCCGTGCTCTCCGGCCACGAGCTCCGCGGCAGCCTCGTCGCTCCGTCGCCACGACACGGGCGCAGGCCGAGAGCGAGCTCGCCACCATTCACGTGAGCGCCGAGGGAAGCCCCCGCTGGGTCCACTCGTCGCCGGCGACGGAGGGCGCGCGGATGGCCATCGCGCCGCAGGGGTCCCGCTCCCTCCTGATCCTCGACCAACCGACGCTCCGCGCGATCCCGCTCGACTCGACCGGCACGCCCTACTGACCGGATGCTGATACGCTCGCCGCGACATGAAGCGGGCTCTCTTCGCCGTCGCGCTGTTCGCACTGGCCGTTGGTTGCAAGGACAAGTCGACCACCCCCGAGGTGGCCGGCGAGGGCGGCGCCCCCGCGCCGTCGGGCAAGCGCCTCAAGATCGCGGTGATCCCCAAGGGCACCACGCACGAGTTCTGGAAGAGCGTCCACGCGGGCGCGGTCAAGGCGGCCAAGGAGACCGATGTCGACATCGTGTGGAAAGGGCCGCTCAAGGAAGACGACCTCAAGGCGCAGATCGACGTCGTCGACACCTTCGTCGCTCAGGGCGTCTCCGGCATCGTCCTCGCGCCGCTGAACGACGCGGCCCTCAAGACGCCCGTGAAGCGCGCGAAGGATCAGAAGATCCCCACCGTCATCTTCGACTCCGATCTCCAGGGCGACGATCATGTGAGCTTCGTCGCGACCGACAACCAGGCCGCGGGCAAGATCGGCGCCGAGGCGATGAAGAAGATCCTGGGCGGGAAGGGGAACCTCCTCGTGCTCCGTTACCAGGAGGGCTCCGCCAGCACGACGAACCGCGAGAAGGGCTTCCTCGACGCGGTGAAGTCGGTGCCCGACTTCAAGATCATCAGCGACAACCAGTACGGCGGCGCGACCGGCGAGACCGCGTTCAAGAAGGCGGAGAGCCTGCTCGTGGCGCACAAGGCGTCGTCCGGCGAGGTGCAGGGCGTGTTCGCGCCGAACGAGTCGACCACGTTCGGCATGCTGCAAGCGCTCAAGAAGTCCGGCACCAACAAGAAGGTGAAGTTCATCGGCTTCGACTCGTCCGAGACACTCATCAACGCGCTGAAGGACGGCGACATCGACGGCCTCGTGGTGCAGAACCCGTTCAACATGGGCTACACGGCGGTCAAGACGATGGTCGACCACCTCAAGGGCACCAAGGTCGAGAAGCGGATCGACACGGGCGCGCGCCTCGTCGAGAAGGCGAACCTCGAGGACCCGGCGGTGAAGGAGATCATCGCGCCCGACCTCAAGAAGTGGCTGAACGAGTGACCGTGCTCGACGTTCGCGACGTCGAGAAGTCGTTCGGGCCCGTCAGCGTCCTTCGCGGCGTCTCGCTGGCGGTGCAGAAGGGCGAGATGCACGCGCTCCTCGGCGAGAATGGCGCCGGCAAGAGCACGCTCATGCGTATCCTGCTCGGGGCGGAGCATCACGACAAGGGCGCGATGACGCTGGCCGGGCAGCCGTACGCGCCGCGGTCGCCGCTCGAGGCGCGCGAGGCCGGCGTCGTCATGGTCCCGCAGGAGCGGACCCTCGCGCTCGACCTCAGCGTCCTCGAGAACGTCATGCTCGGCCTCGAGCCGACGCGCTTCGGGTTCGTCCAGCGCGACGAGGCGCGGCGGAGTGCGGAGAAGGCGCTCGGCCTCGTCACGGAGGTCGGCCGCCGCATCCCCCTCGACGTGAAGGCGCGCTCGCTCGCGGTGGCGGACCTCCAGCTCGTCGAGATCGCGCGCGCGCTCGCGCAAGCCGGCGCCACGGACGCGAAGGTCCTCATCCTCGACGAGCCGACCTCCAGCCTCGGCCACGACGACGCGGCGCGGCTCTTCGCACGGCTCGACACCCTGCGGGCGAGCGGGCTCGCGATCCTGCTCGTCACGCACTTCCTCGACGACGTGCGCGTGCATGCGGACCGCTTCACCACGCTGCGCGACGGCAAGGTGGCGGGGCAGGGCGACGCCAAGACGACGAGCTCGGAGACGATCGTGGAGCAGATGCTCGGACGCACGCTCGCGGAGCGCCAGACGGCGAGGCCCAACGAGCTCGGCGCCGTCGTCCTCGAGGCGAAGGGCGTCGGCGGCCGCGAGCGCCCGAAGAAGGCGTCGTTCTCGCTCCGCCGCGGCGAGGTGCTCGGCATCGCGGGGCTCGTCGGCTCCGGTCGAACCGAGCTCCTCCGCATCCTCGTCGGCCTCGACGCGGAGGCGCGCGGGGAGGTCGACCGCAAGGCCAGGATCGGACTTCTCAGCGAGGACCGCGGCGGCGAAGGCCTCATGCTCAATCGAACGATCGCCGACAACGTGACGCTCTCGCCGCGCTCGCCCCTCTGGGCGTGGCCGTCGCAGGTGCTCGCGGAAGGGAAGAAGTGGATCGACACGCTCGCCATTCGCGCGAGCGGACCCGCGCAGCGCACGGGCGATCTCTCCGGCGGGAATCAGCAAAAGGTGCAGATCGCACGCCTCCTGCGCGAAGACCACGACGTGCTCCTCTTCGACGAGCCGACGCGCGGCATCGACGTGGCCGCGAAGGCGCAGGTCCTCGAGCTCGTGCGCGACCTCGCCGCGAAGGGCAAGGCGATCGTCCTCGTCTCGAGCCAGCTCGACGAGCTGCTCACGACCTGCGATCGGATCGCGGTCCTGCGCCGCGGCGAGCTCGCGGAGCCGAAGCCGGCCACCGACTACACGGAGGCCAAGCTCCTCCTCGAGGCATCGACGTGAGGCGATCTCCGTGAAACGACCGTCATGGCTCGGGCCGCTCATCGCGGTCGTCATCACCTTCGCGATCTTCGGCGCGCTCACGCCCGACATCTTCCTGCGCGGCCCGGCGCTGCTGATGATGGCGCGTCAGACCGTCATCGTCGCGATCTGCGCCCTCGGCATGACGATGATCATCGTCACCGGCGGCATCGATCTCTCGACCGGCTCGCTCGTCGCGCTGGCCACCGTGCTCCTCGCGCGGTTCCTGAACACGATGAGCCCCGTGCCGGCGGTGCTCCTCACCTTGATCATTTGCACTGCGATCGGCAGCGTGGTCGGCGTCCTCGTCGGGCGCTTCCGCATGCTGCCGTTCATCGTGACGCTCGGCGCGATGTCCATCCTGCGCGGCACCGCGAAGGGGCTCGCCCACGAGCAGAAGATCGAGGCCAAGACGCAGGGCCTCGAGAATCTCATGTCGGCGTCGATCTCCGCGCCGGCGATCTGGATCACGGTCGGCCTCACGATCGCGGTCGCTCTCCTGCTCGGCTACACGCGCTTCGGGCGCCACGTCTTCGCGGTCGGCAGCAACGAGGCGGCGGCGCGGCTCTGCGGGATCGATCCCGTACGCGTGAAGGTCCTCGTCTACGCGCTCTCGTCGCTCCTCGCCGGCATCGCGGGCGTGATGCAGCTCTCGAACCTGACGCTCGGCGATCCGACGGACTCGGTCGGGCTCGAGCTCGAGGTCATCGCGGCGGTGGTCATCGGCGGCGCCTCGCTCGGCGGCGGCGACGGCAGTATCATCGGCACCGTCCTCGGCGCGATCCTCATGACCATCATCAAGACGGGCGCCGTCGACAACGAGATGCCGAACTTCGTGCAGGAGATCGCGACGGGCGTGATCATCGTCGTGGCGGTCGCGATCGATCGCGCCCGCCACGCCAAGACCCGGAAGTAGCCTACGGCGCGACGCTCTCCGTCACGACGGTGAGCTTCACCGCGCTGCTCGGCACGGTCGCATCCTCGGCGGCGCTGTACACGACGTAGGTGGCGCCGGCCGGGATCGTGAACTGCTTCGCCGGCGAGTCGATGCTCGCGAAGAGCGGGTTGCCCGTGAGGGTCGCGTTGCCGATGTTGCTCGTCTTCAGGCAATCGCGGCGCTCGGCGATGGTCGTGGGCGCGGTCGCCTGGTCGTACACGACGATCGAGGTCGCGAACGGCCCCGCCGACTGCGGCGCGACGCTGTGAAAGAGCGAGACCCGGACCGCCTTGGCGCTGGGGTTGTGGAGCTGCGTGTACGCGGAGACGGTTTCGTCGCTGGCGAGCGGGTCGGAGAGCGGGCAGGTCGAGCCGCTCGCGACCGGGAGCTTCTCGTCGAGGACGACGATGGTGGAGCTTCGCGAGCCAGGCGTGGGGCCGACCTCGATCCTGGTCGGGGCCGCCTCGCACGCGCCGTACGGCTCGTAGCTGCACGCCGCGTCGCACTGCCGTGCGCGGTACGTGAACGGCTGCGCGCAGCCGGCGGAGGTGAGGTCGACGCTGCCGGGCGTGCAGATTGCGGCGGGTGGCGCCTCGCACGCCGAGGTCGCCCAGCGGCACGCGTTCGTGCACGACACCGAGCGCGTTCCGCAGTTGTCGCACGCCTCCTCGCGCTGCGTCCCCGGCGTGCACTCGCCGGCCTCGCCCTCGCACGGGCTGTACGCACTCCAGGCGAGCGCGCCGCTCGGGGTCTTCTCGCAGAGGATCGACCTCCGACCGCACATCCCGCACGCGCGGGACACGACCTGATCGATCACCGCGCAAGGAGCGCCGGGGACCGGGTCGCCCTGGTCGAGGGAGACCGTGAGCGTCGCGCGCTCGTAGTCACGCTCCCGGAAGACGATGTAGTAGCGCCCGCCCCGGGTGATGCCCACCTTCACGTGAGCGTCGTGCGTGCCCGGCGCCGCGTCGTCGCTCGTGGCGATCGACTTGAAGTCCGCGTCGGTGATCCACGCGACGGCGTCCCCATCCGTGGAGCGAACCCAGGCGTCGACCTCGACCCGGTCCTCTGCGACGAAGGAGACGGCGCGGTAGCGCGGCGTCGAGGTGTAAGCGACCGATACGCTCCTGCCGAACGCGAGCTCACCCACGATCGCCGTCGGGCCCACCGTGCCCAGGTTCGACGCGGTGGAGCTATCGAGCTCATCCGTTCCAGTGGAGCATCCCGCGAGGCAGCCAAAGAGCGCCGCCACCGCCAAGATCGCGAAACCTTTTGAAGAGTAAGCCATACTACTTGGTACGACACCGGCGCCTTGGGCCTTCCCAAGAATCTGAAATCGCGTCGCTTCGGCCGTCGATCCGTGGAAGTCGGTCAGGCGGCGAGCGGGGTGCGTCGTCACGGACGAGCCCGCGCCCATGGGTCGAGCGAGCTCCGACCATGATGAACGCCTCCGTTCGTGCAGCCGCGATCGAGCACGTGCGCGACGGTGCGCCACCACGGGCGCGGCCGGTCGGACGCGGGCGACGCCAGCGACGCGCCGTGATAAGTCGGTGCCCTCTCCAGGGAGGACACGATGCGCTTGAAGGACAAAGTCGCCCTCGTCACCGGTGCGAGCCGCGGGATCGGCTACGCGAGCTCGATCGCGCTCGCCAAGGAAGGCGCCACGATCGTCGGCACCGCACGCACGCAGAAGGACCTCGACGCGCTCGTGAAGGCGGTCGAAGGCGTGGGCGGCAAGGCGAAGGCGATCGTCTGCGACGCGACCAAGGGCGCGGACGTCGCGTCGTGCGTGAAGCAGACGGTCGACGCCTTCGGCCGCGTCGACATCCTCGTGAACAACGTCGGCATCGGCGGCTATCGCCCGTTCCTCGACTGGACCGAGGCCGACTACGACAAGATCATGGCCACGAACGCGAAGTCGACGTGGCTGTTCTCGAAGGAAGTCATCCCGCACATGCTGAAGCAGGGCGGCGGCAACATCGTGAACCTCTCGAGCGTCGCGGGCCTCCAGGGCTACCCGAGCGAGGGCATCTACTGCATGTCCAAGTTCGCGCAGGTCGCGCTCTCGCAGTCGCTCGATCGCGAGTTTTACCAGAAGAACATCAAGGTCAGCCTCGTCTGCCCGGGCGGCGTCGAGACCCACTTCGCGATCGGCGACGGCCGCACGTACGACGGCGCGAACATGAAGGGCTTCTCCACCGCGGACGACGTGGCCGAGGCGGTCGTCCTCGCCGTCATCCCGCGTGACCGCACGCGCGTCGTGAACGTGATCCTCCGTCCGATGAACGAGATGACATGAAGGTCGTCGTCGCGGCGGCGAGCGCCATCGTGGTGCTCGCCGTCGGCTGCCAGAAGAATGCGGCCGTCGCCGACAAGCGCGGCACCTGGTGCGAGCACGTGAAGCTCGGCGCGAGCCCGGAGGGCGACCGCACGCGCTTCGACAACACGGCGGAGCGCGTGCTCAAGGTGAAGGGCGAGCTCCACGCCGAGACCCTCGGCTGCGGCGCGTACTACGTGGGCGTGAGCTCGGACGCGATCATGTCGTCCGTCATCAACGCGAAGCCGCTCCCGGACGGGCCGGGGTACATCCAGAAGGACGACCCGTCGCACTGCATCGTCGTCTACCTGAACAGCGACGCTCCGCGACCCGTGGCGAACCCGCTCTTCTCGGACGGCGTGCGCGTGTACTTCGTGGACGATCAGATCCGGGCGAAGGTGGCGCAGGCGGACGCGAAGGCGACGTGGTGCACGGACATCCCGTTCTCGTCCGATCCCACGAGCGACCACACCGGCATCGACAACACGGAGCAGCGCGTGAAGCGCATCATGGACGCGGTCGATGCCGCCGTGCGCCGCTGCCCGAACGTGACCTCGTTCGAGCGCATCCTGAACCGCCGCGCGGTCGAGGAGCTGAAGCTCGATCAGCGCCCCGTGCAGGGCGGCGAGAGCAAGACGTGGGTGATGCGCGTCACCGTGAAGAGCACGGGCGATCTCCCGGCCACGAACCCCCTCTACCTCGACGGCGTTCGCACGTACTTCGCGGTCGCGAATGCCGAGGGCCTCCCGCCGCCGCCGGCCCCACCACCAGAAGCACCGGACGTGGGGCCGGACGCGGGCCCTCATCCCTGATCGTCCTGGGCGTGCCGGGTGGGGAACCAGTGCCCCACGCGCGGGCGGCGTCCCGCGGATTCACCTGCCATTCGCCGCATGAGACGATGTAGGTGTCTGGCCCACTCATTGCTCCCTCGGGGGCATGAGCCTCCGTCACGCGCGCCTCGTGGCGCTCCTCCTCGCTCTCCTCACCGTCGCGCTGGGCGGCTGCTCCGCCGCGGACGAGGAGACGGGATCGTCGGAGGACGCGATCACGTTCGCGCCCACGGTGAAGGGCTTCGTCGACGGGAAGATCCGCGACCTCACCGCGCAGCAGGCGACCGATCTTCGCGTCGTCAGCCACGACAAGATCCTGATGTGGGAGGGGATCGTGAACGGGATCGGCAAGCCGAACCCCGAGGTTCATCTCATCGACACGAAGAAATTCGACGGCCACCTCGGCTACACGCAGAACGCGCTCGGCCGCGGCAAGCAGTACACGGAGAGCAACTTCTTCACCGAGATCCAGTACCCGGGCGCGCAGCGCCGGTACATGCCGTTCTTCCTGTTCGACTTCCGGAGCGCCCCCATCACCATCGACGGCAAGAGCTTCAAGTGGGTGATGAACATCCGCCGCTACAACTACCGTGACGACGAGAAGCAGCTCGCGGATCTCCTCGTCCAGATGCGGACGCTCCTCGGCGAGCACGTCATGAAGGGCTTCGGCGATCCGGCCCTCTTCGTCTACGACGCGCCGCCGGCCTCGTTCCTTCGCCGCCCGCACGTCACGCAGCTCACGGAGCTGAAGAAGCGCGGCTTCACCGCCGTCACCGAGCCCCGGATGATCGAGCTCGCGGGTGGAAAGCTCGTGGCGGTGTTGAATCCGGGCGTGGCGTACGGCTACCTCGAGCTCGTGAAGGCCGGCGACGGCACGGCCACGACGGAGGAGCGCCTCACGCCGCGCCACATCGCCGTCTTCCAGGACACGCCCGATCGCGTCCCGCCCGTCAGCGGCATCGTCACCCTCGAGCCGCAGACGCCGCTCTCGCACGTGAACCTCCTCGCGAAGAACCGCGGCACGCCGAACACCTCCACCGCCCAGCTCGGTCTCATCCCGGGCCTCGAGGCGCTCTTCGGCAAGCTCGTTCGCATGGAAGCGAAGGCGGACGGCACGATCTCGTTCCGCGAGGCCGCGCTCGACGAGGCGACCCGGTTCTGGACCGAGAAGCAGCAGCACGCGCTCGAGGTCCCGCACGTCGAGCCCATCTCGCTCGATCCCGTCGACTTCGCGACCGCGGACGCGACCTCCGCCGCGCTACCGAACATCGGCTCGAAGGCCTCGAACTACGCGAAGATCCAGAAGCTCCTCGGCCCGTCGCTCGTGAAGCCCGGCTTCGCGCTCGGCTTCGCGCACTACCGTGCGCTCGTCGCAGGCGCGCCGGCGGAGGGCCTCATCGCCGATCTCATCGCGAAGAAGGACACGCTGAAGCCCGAGGAGATCGACGCGCGCCTCGTCGCGATCCGCGCCGCGATCACGACGCAGACGCCGGCGGAGTCGCTCGTCGCCACGACGCAGGCGGTGCGCGCCATCTCCGCGAAGCTCCCCGGGGTCGCGCGCATCCGCTTCCGCAGCTCGACGAACAGCGAGGACCTCCCCGTGTTCAACGGCGCGGGGCTCTACGAGTCGGACGGCTTCAACGTGGCCGACAACGACGCGAAGCTCCAGAAGAAGCTCCTCGGCGTCATGTCCTCGCTCTGGCTCGAGCGCGCGTTCTGGGAGCGCGAGCTCTTCGGGATCAAGCACGCGGATGTCGCCATGGCGATCCTCGTGAACCCGGCCTTCTCGGACGAGCTCGCCAACGGCGTCGTCGTCGGCGGTCCGGGGGCGGACGGGAAGTTCGCGAGCTGGGTCAACGCGCAGGCCGGCGAGGCCTCCGTCACGAACCCGCTCGACGGCGAGGTCCCCGAGTCGTTCACGGTGCAGGGCGAGGGGAGCCTCACCATCACGAAGCTCGATACGCGCTCGAACATCGGCGACATCTTCCTGAACCCGGGCGCGGACACGATCGCGGCCGCTCGGGCATCGCATCTCGCGGAGCTCCACGTCGCCACGCAGAAGCTCCACGCGTTCTTCGTCGGCGAGCGCGTCGCGGCCGGCGACACGCAGCCCTACGCGATCGACCTCGAGTACAAGCTCATGACCGAGGGCTCCGTCACGAAGCTCTACATCAAGCAGTCGCGCCTGCTCGCGCTCCGCTGAGCCTTCAGCTCTTCGTGCGCAGCTTCGCCGCGATCAGCGTGTTCTCGAGGAGGCACGCGATCGTCATCGGGCCGACGCCGCCGGGGACGGGCGTGATCGCGCCCGCGACCTCCGCGCAGTCGGCGTAGGCCACGTCGCCCACGAGCCTCGTCTTCGTCGGGTCGTCCGCGCGCGGGACCCGGTTGATGCCGACGTCGATCACGGTCGCGCCCGGCTTGACCCAGTCCCTCTTCACCATCTCCGCGCGCCCGACGGCGGCGACGAGCACGTCCGCCTCGCGGCACACGGCGGGCAGGTCCTTCGTCTTCGAGTGCGCGATCGTCACCGTGGCGTGTGCCTGGAGGAGGAGCTGCGCGATCGGCTTGCCCACGATGTTCGAGCGACCGATGACGACGGCGCGCTTGCCGGTGAGGTCGACGCCCGCGAACTCGATGAGCTTCATCGAGCCGCGGGGCGTGCACGGCACGAGCGCGGGGCGGCCGGAGGCGAGGAGGCCGGCGTTCATGGGGTGGAAGCCGTCGACGTCCTTGTCGGCGCGGACCGCGTCGAGGACCTTCTGCTCGTGGATCTGCTTCGGGAGCGGGAGCTGGACGAGGATGCCGTCGACGGCGTCGTCATCGTTGAGGCGGGCGAGGAGCGCGAGCAGCTCGTCTTCCGTCGTGGTCGCCGGCAGCGTGTGGAGCTTGCCGCGAATGCCGACCTCGAGCGCCGCCTTCTCCTTGTTGCGCGTGTAGACCTGGCTCGCGGGATCCTCTCCGACGAGCACGACCTCGAGGCCCGGCGGGCGGCCGTGCTTCTCCGTGAACGCTTTGACGCCCTGCGCGACCTCCGCGCGAACGGATTCGGCGAGCTTCTTCCCATCGAGGATCGTGGCGGCCATGCCGCGCACTCTACACGCTCCTAGGTGAGCTTGAAGACGCGCGAGAGGATCCGATCGAGATGATCGAGGTTCTCGTAAGGGATCGTGACCTCGCCCTTGCTTCCGTCGGCGTTCGTGCCGCGCAGCACGACCTTCGTGCCGGCGGCGCGGGTCATGCGCGTCTCGAGATCGCGCACGGCGGAGGTCTTCATCGCAGGCTTCGCGGCGGCGCCGCGGCCCTTCTTCTGCGAGCGAACGAGCGCCTCCGCGGCGCGGACGTTCAGGCGGCCGCGGACCACCTGCTGCGCTAGGTCCTCGATCTTGCCGGGATCCGCGCCGAGCAGCGCGCGTGCGTGGCCCTCCGAGAGCTCGCCCGAGATGACGCGCGAGCGCACCGACGGCGGAAGCTTGAGGAGGCGCAGCGTGTTCGCGATCGTCGCGCGGTCTTTGCCGAGACGCGCCGCGAGCGCCTCCTGCGTGAGGCCGTGCTCCTTCGTCATGCGGTCGAAGGCCTCCGCGAGCTCGACCGGGTTCAGGTCCTCGCGCTGGAGGTTCTCGATGATGGCGAGCTCGAAGGCGTCTTTCGGCGAGACGTCCTTCACGACGACGAGCATCTCCTTGAGGCCCGCCTTTTGTGAGGCGCGCCAGCGGCGTTCGCCGGCGATGATCTCGTAGCGCTCCTGGCCCGGCACGCGCCGGACGACGATGGGCTCGATGAGGCCGTGCGCCTTGATGGACGCGGCGAGCTCCTCGACCTTCTCCTTCGCGAAGTGCTGACGCGGCTGGCCGCGCTGCGGGACGATCCGCTCGATCGGGCACGAGAAGACCGAGCCGTCCTGGTTCTTCGACGACGACGACGAGACGGGCGTCGAGCGCGTGGGCAGGAGGGCGTCGAGCCCGCGGCCGAGCGCGCGTCGCTGCGGAGCGGCCGCCATCAGCGGGCTCCTTTCTTCTTCGGGGAGACCGCAGCTGGGACGCGCTTGCGATGGCGCTGGAGCAGCTCGCGCGCGAGCGCGAGGTAGCCTTGCGCGCCCTTCGACGATGCGTCGTAGAGCAGCACGGGCTTTCCGTGCGAGGGCGCCTCCGAGAGGCGGACGTTGCGGGGAATGACCGCGTCGAACACGAAGAAGTGCTTGCGCACCTCGTCCGCGACCTGATGTGCGAGGTTGTTGCGGGGATCGAACATGGTGAGGACGACGCCCTCGACCTCGAGGTCGCGATTCATGCCGTTCTTCACGCGATCGATCGTGGCCATGAGGTGCGTGAGGCCCTCGAGCGCGAAGTACTCGCACTGGAGCGGCACGAGCACCGACGTGGTCGCGACGAGCGCGTTGAGGGTGAGGAGGCCGAGCGAGGGCGGGCAGTCGATGAAGATGTACTGGTAGCCGTTCTGGACCTTCTCGAGCGCGTCCTTCAGCTTCGTGGCGCGCAAGGGGTCGTCGACGAGCTCGATCTCGGCCGCGACGAGATCCTGCGTGGCCGGCGCGACGAAGAGGGTAGGGATGTCCGTCGGCTGCGTGACCTCGTCGAGCGTCGACTCGCCGATGAGCACGTCATAGACGGTGCGCTCGTGCGTGCCCGCGGGGTGACCGACCGCGGACGATGCGTTCCCCTGCGGGTCCATGTCGAGGAGGAGCGTGCGCTGCTCCGCCGCCGCGACCGAAGCGGCCAGGTTGACGGCCGTCGTGGTCTTCCCGACGCCGCCCTTCTGATTGACGACGCAGATGATCCGGCACTCCGAGCGGGCCATGCGTGCGGACGACACTTAGACGAGTCGGAAAAATCGCGAGCGCTTTTTTGGCGGGATCCGTCGCGCGATGTAGGGTGCGTTCATGTAGGCAAACGTAGTCAGCGGTGAGCAGCACCGCTCTCCACGTCTTGTCCACAAGAACTCCCGAGCGACGGGGGGCGGCTCCGCCGCACGCAACGGTCGCTCGGCCCACCTGGGAAAGACCCCGTCATGCGCGATGCACTTTCGAACGTGCTCGGCGAGCTCGATGACGATCGCGGAACCGATCGCATCCTCGCTGCAGCCTTCTTCCGCAAGCGACCGCTTCAGGCCGGGACCTCTCCCAACGTGATTCCGCTCGCGGGGCGAAAGCCCGCGCGTGCCCAGCTTCCGCCTGCCTTCTTTGACCGAGGAGAGACCCGATGAGCGTTCCGAAGAGCTATCGCACCATGGCCGAGTTCGAGCGTGAGGCCATTCGCCCGGACATGAAGTACGGGTTTTCGCTCGATGACCTGATGCAGGACACGACCTTCGAAGGCTCCGACCTTCTGTTCGACGACACCCACGACGAATACGACCCGGACGCCGAGGATGACGACGACTACTAGACGACGGACACGCCAGACGACTGGCGCCCGCGCTCCGCTCCCCGCCATCGCGGGGGGGACGTGCAGGGAACTCCCGGCTCGCCGTTACCGCGACGCCTCTTTGCCTGATTAGCTTCTGTCGATGCACGAGCCCCCGAGACCGTCATGGTCGGGGGTTTCGTGCTTAAGCGGCGACGTTGAAGAGCTCGGCGCCGCCGAAGGCGAGCAGCTCCGCGCGGATCGCGCCGAACGTCTTCGCGAGGGTGCGCGTCTGCGGATCCGCCTCACCGAGCACGAGAGGCGCGGTGATCGCGTCGAGGGCGTCGAGCGCGCGCGGCGCGAGGGAACGAAGGCGCGCCGAGTCCTCGTCGCTCGGGAGGTCGAGCTGCTCGTTGATCTCGAGCTCGCGCGCGAGGAAGGCGCAGAAGGCGGCGAGATCCTCACCGATCGCGTCGGTGAGCTCGCAGTTCTCCCAGAGCGAGGTCGATGCGTTCGCGACGAGCTCCTCGAGCCGGTCCCACACCGAGCTGCTCCCGTTGCGGCGGATGGCTCGATACACGCGACGCTCGCCGAGCGCGCGCAGGATGTTGCGGTCGATACGCTCCCGGCGCATCGCGCGCGCGTACCCGTCTGGAGGCGGCGCCGTCGAGGCGTTCGACGGAGGAGCGGTCGAGGCGTCGGTCTGGATGCCCGAGTCGGGCGTGACGCCAGAATTCGGCGTCGGAGTCATGCCTTCGTCCATGTCCGAGCGTCCTGCAGAGCCCGTACCACCGGAAATGCGTCACGAAACGAGCCGGGAGCGTCATGTCGATGACGCGTCCGCTGCGGTTGAAAGCTACCCGTGGGCTCGATATGGTGGCGGGCCGCACAATGGAAGTCACTGTCAACCGCATTTCGCCCGTCGTTATGGAGCTCCAGGTTCAAGTCCCGGCCGACTCCGTGAAGTCCTCCGTCGACAAGGAGTACCTGAGCCTCGGGAAGAAGGCGCACATCAAGGGTTTCCGTCCCGGCAAGGCGCCGCGTGACGTGCTCACGCGTCTCTTCGCTCGGGAGGTCGCGGACAAGGTCGTGAACCAGATCGTGAACGACACGCTCCCGCGTGTCCTCACGGAGAAGAACCTCACGCCGGTGAACCAGCCCTCCGTGGAGCCGACGGAGAACTTCGATCCGAAGAAGGCGTTCTCCTACAAGGCGCGCTTCGAGGTGCAGCCCGAGATCGAGAACGTGAAGTACGAGGGCTTCGAGCTCTTCAAGCCGAAGGTCGAGGTCCCGGACGACGCGATCGACAAGGAGCTCGAGGCGCTCCGCCAGCGCAACGCCGCGCTGAAGGCCCCCGAGCCCGCGCGCGCCGCCAAGAAGGGCGACGTCGTCACGATCGACTTCACGCTCTCGGTCGAGGGCAAGGAGATCAAGGACGGCGGCGGTCAGGGCGTCCAGCTCGAGCTCGGCAGCGGTCAGGCGCTCCCCGAGATCGACGCCGCCCTCGACGGCAAGAGCCTGAGCGACGAGCTCAAGGTCGAGCACACCTTCGCCGCCGACCACCCGCGTGACGACTTCCGCGCCAAGAAGGGCGAGTTCGCGATCAAGGTCGCGGACATCAAGGAGCGCGTCCCGCCCGCCCTCGACGACGAGTTCGCGAAGGACATCGGCTTCGACACGCTCATCGCGCTCCGCGCGGACGTGCACACGAAGCTCGAGAAGGCCTTCAAGGATCGCGCGGAGACGGCCGTCGCGGAGCAGATCGTCCAGAAGCTCAACGACCAGAACCCGTGCGACGTCCCCCCATCGCTCGTCGACCAGCAGTGCCGCATCATGGAGCAGGAGGTCGTGATGCAGGCCCGCCGCGCGGGTCAGCGCTTCACGAAGGAGCAGGCCCAGACCCTCCACGACGCGATCTACGCGGACGCGGAGCGGAAGGTCCGCGCCGGCCTCCTCATGGCCGCCATCGCGAAGAAGAACGAGTTCAAGGTCACGGACGACGATCTCGAGAAGGGCATGCAAGAGCTTGCGGCCGAGACCGGGAAGAACGTCGCGAAGCTGCGCGTCGAGTATCGCGAGAAGTCGAAGCGTGACATCCTCATCGGCATGATCCTCGAGGACAAGATCCTCGACTTCATCGAGTCGAAGTCCCAGATCAAGGAAGGCGACCCGCCCGCGCCCGCGGCGGCATCAGAAGCCAAGGCCGACGAGAAGGCCGAAGAGAAGACCGAAGAGAAGAAGGAAGGCTGACCAGATGAAGCGTCCGGAAACCCGCGCTCAGGCCCTCGACGTTCTCGAGAGCACCATGGGACAGGGCCTGCTCGAGCAGACCCGTAGCGTCCTCATCCCGAACGTCGTCGAGACGACCCACCGCGGCGAGCGCGGTTGGAGCATCTTCGACCGCCTCCTCAAGGACCGCATCGTGTTTCTCTACGACGAGATCCACGACATGCTGGCGAACGTGATCATCGCCCAGTTCCTCTTCCTCGAGAGCGAGGATCCGGACAAGGAGATCATGGTCTACATCAACAGCCCCGGCGGCGTGGTGACCAGCGGCCTCGCGATTCACGACACGATGCAGTACGTGCGCTGCGACGTCTCGACGACCTGCCTCGGCATGGCCGCCTCGATGGCCGCGGTTCTGCTCGCCGCCGGCACCAAGGGCCGCCGCAACGCGCTCCCCAACGCCCGTATCATGATCCACCAGCCCATGGGCGGTGCGCGTGGTCAGGCGTCGGACATCGAGATCCAGGCCCGCGAAATCCGGCACCTCAAGGACGTCCTCACCGACATCCTCACGAACGCGACCGGGAAGAGCAAGGACCAGATCCACAAGGACATCGACCGCGACTTCTATCTCTCTGCGGCTGCGGCAAAGGAGTACGGTCTCGTGGACAACGTCATGCTTGCCCCGAAGAAGAAGACGGACGGGACGAAGGAAAAGTAAGAGAGGCCGCTCTATCGCCCCGGCGAGGTCGCCGGGGACTAGACGACAGGCGCAAGCTTGCCGTAGGTCAGGTGCGGGGATAGGCTTTTCTTCCAGCGAGGCGACTTTGGAGCGGCGTCGAGACGATCACACGGGCGGTAATCTGAGCTGCTCTTTCTGCGGTAAATCGCAGAAGGAAGTGAAGAAGCTCATCGCAGGACCGACGGTCTACATCTGCGACGAGTGTATCGGGCTCTGCAACGACATCATCGCGGAGGAAGTCGAGAAGGAGGAGCCCTACGCGGGCTCCGCTCCGATTCCGAAGCCGTCCGAGATCAAATCGATCCTCGACGACTACGTGATCGGCCAGGACCGCGCGAAGAAGATCCTCGCGGTCGCCGTCCACAATCACTACAAGCGCATCGATTCGCGCGTGAGCGCGGACGACGTCGAGCTTTCGAAGTCGAACATTCTCCTCCTCGGCCCCACCGGGTCTGGAAAGACCCTGCTCGCCCAGACGCTCGCGAAGATCCTCCACGTTCCGTTCGCGATCGCGGACGCGACGACGCTCACGGAAGCGGGCTACGTCGGCGAGGACGTCGAGAACATCATCGTTCAGCTCCTGCAGAACGCCGACCACGACGTGGAGCGCGCGCAGCGCGGCATCGTCTACATCGACGAGATCGACAAGATCAGCCGCAAGAGCGACAACCCCAGCATCACCCGCGACGTCTCGGGCGAGGGCGTGCAGCAAGCCCTCCTCAAGATCATCGAGGGCACGATCGCGAACGTCCCGCCGAAGGGCGGACGCAAGCACCCGCAGCAAGACTTCCTGCAGGTCGACACGACCAACATCCTCTTCATCTGCGGCGGCGCCTTCGTCGGCCTCGATCAGATCGTCCAGCGCCGCACGGGTCAGCAGACCCTCGGCTTCGGCGCGGAGATCAAGTCGAAGAAGGACTTCAAGCTCGGTGAGCTCCTCGCTCGCGTCGAGCCAGAAGACCTCCTCAAGTTTGGTCTCATCCCCGAGTTCATCGGCCGCCTTCCCATCATCGCCACGCTGCACGAGCTGAACGAAGACGCGCTGATCGACATCCTCACCAAGCCGAAGAACGCCTTGGTGAAGCAGTTCCAGAAGATCTTCGAGATGGACGGCGTGAAGCTGAAGTTCTCGAAGAGCGCGCTCAGCGCCGTGGCCCGTGAGGCGCTCGCGCGCAACGCTGGCGCCCGCGGCCTCCGCGCCATCCTCGAGGGCGCCCTCCTCGACATCATGTACGACGTCCCCTCCCGCTCGGGGATCAAGGAAGTCGTGATCAGTGAAGAGACGATCACGAAGGGCGACGCGCCCCTCATCGTCTACCAGAAGGAAACCGAATCCGCCTGAGCGGGCCCATGCGTTAGCATGAGGCCATGAACCTTCGGTGGGGAGCGCCAGCCGCAGTGGCTGCGGCGCTGATTCTTGCGGCATGCGTGGGCGAGGACGCGATTCTGAGCGTCAATCCGCCCGCGCAGGACGCGGGGCAGGACGCGACCGCGCCCGACGTGGACGCCAGCAGCGCGAGGGATGGGGGGATCGACTCCTCCCCCGTCACCGACGGCAGCGCGACGGAGGACGCCGGCGACGCCGCGCCCGGGGTGCGGCTCGACCTCTCGGACCTGAAGCTCGACCTTGGCACGGTCGACGTCGGGAAGAACGCGCGCAAGACGCTCACCGCCACGAACAAGTCGGGCGCCTCGCTCACGACGACGGTGAAGTTCAGCGGCTCGACCGAGTTCACCGTCTCGAGTGATGGCTGCAACGGCGTCGCGCTCGCCAACGACGCGCAGTGTGCGGTGGAGATCGAGCTGGCGCCCACGGCGTACGGCGAGAAGGTCGCGACGCTCGACTTCTCGGTCGGCGGCACGATCGTCGCGAAGTCGAACGTCCGCGGCGCCGGTCGCGACACGGTGACCCTCGAGGTGACCACGGGCGGCAAGGGGGGCGCGATCGGGAAGGTCACGGGCGGCGGGCTCGACTGCGGTGCGACCTGCGCGATCACGGTGGAGCGGACGACGACGGCGCCCACCGTGACGATCACGGCCGTGCCGGACGCCAAATCGGGCTTCACGACCTGGACGGGCGCCTGCAGCGGGACGACGCCGACGTGCGACGTGCCGACGACGAGCCCGACCGCAGGCAAGGTCGTCGTGGGCGCGACCTTCGAGCCGCTCGAGCCGCTCGTCGTGACGCTGACGCAAGGCGCCGACACCGCGGGGGTCACCGTCGCGTCGGTGCCGGCCGGTCTCACGTGCACCGGCGGGACCTGCACGGGCTACTTCGCCTCCGGGACCGCGGTCCAGGTCAACGTCACGACGACCGACACGGCCCGCGTGTTCGACTGCCCCGGCGTTCCGGCGGGCACGTACGCGACCGACTGCTCGCTCACGATGGACCAGCCGCGGAGCCTTCGTGTCGCGACCACGAAGTACAACTACGCGTTCGTGTCCGACGACCGCTACGCCGCGAACCTCGGCGGCGTGGCCGGCGCCGACGCGAAGTGCGACGCCCTCGCCGTCGCGGCGGGCCTCCCCGGACACTTCAAGGCATGGCTCTCGACGGACAGCGTCGACGCGAAGGACCGCGTCGCCGCGGGTGGCCTCGTTCGCGTCGATGGCGCGATCGTCGCGCGCACGAAGGCGGATCTCGTCTCGGGCCGCATCCTGCATCCCATCGTGCTCGACTCGAAGGGCAAGGCGCACGCGGGGCCGGGCGAAGACTTCTACGGCGAGCAGGTGTGGGCCTCCACCTCGCAGCTCGGCGTGATGATCCCCGGCGGCTCGTGCGGAGGGTGGACGGCCACGGGCGGCACCGGCAACTGCGGCGGAGCGGAGTCGTCGAACGTGAACTGGACGCGGGACTACGGCTGCCCGTGCGTCGAGCCTCATCGGCTCTACTGCTTCGGGACCGACAGCGCCGCCACGGTGCCGATGCCGGTGCTCTCGGATCAGCGCATCGCGTTCATCTCGAAGGGCAGCCTCGCCGCGAACGCCGGCATCGCGGCCATGGATGCCTTGTGCGCGAGCGAAGCGGCGGGCGTGCCGCACGCTGGCACCTTCGCGGCGCTCGTCGCGCCGTCGGACGCGGTCTCCGCCGCCTCGCGCTTCACGGACGGAAAGCCGTGGGCGCGCGTCGACGGCGTCCAGGTGGCGAAGACCGCCACCGACCTCCTGAGCGGCAAGCTCGAAGCTTCGATCGATCTCTCGGCGGACGGGGCGGTGCGCGATGTCGAGGTGTGGAGCGGGTACCGCATCACCTCGTTCGACCCGCGGTCCTTCACGGAGGTCCCGGGCGCGGCGACGTGCATGGGGTGGACCGACAACGACGTGACCAAGCCAGGCGGCGTGGCGCGGACCGGCAACATCGGCTTCCGCGTCGTCGGCTCGCTCGACCTGTTCACGTCCCCCGGCGCGACCACGTGCGCGGACAGCCGGCCCGTGTACTGCCTGCAGAAGTAGGCCGCAGCTAGAGACGAATGCCTGCGCGTTCCAGCGCGCATTTCATGGTGTTTCGCGGCAGCTCGCCGTGGCCCACCTCACCGTGGTGCCAGTCCTTGCCTTCGGGGTGATTGGCGGCCGTCATCGGCGCGTTGCAGCTCGAAGCGACGGCGCCCGTCGACATGAGGCTCGTCGTGAGCGTGAGCCCCTCGATGCCGCCGCGCGGATCGTCCTTCGGGTCCTTGTAGACTTGGAGCACGTTGTCGACGTTGGACGGGACGTCGCCGTACCAGACGTGCTCCGTGTCGGTGCGCTCGTCTTCCCATTCGGAGCCCATCTGCGTGTTCACCGGATCGAAGGCGCCGAGGAACGCGATGCGCTGGCCCTTGTGCGAGCCGTCCGCGCAGCCGTGAGCGTCGAGGGCATGCGCGATCTCGTTCGCGATGAACGCGCCGCGGCTGTAGCCGAGGAGGACGATGTCGCACGGCTCGGCGCGCGACGCGAGGTGCTCGCAGATCGCGGTCCGCCCGCGCTCCACGCGCTCCGCGGAGGCGCCGAAGGGAAGCCCGGGCACGCCCTCGATATAGACCCGACCCGCGATGGTGGTGGCCTCCTCGTACATCCTTCCGACGTTCGAGCCCACGTCCGTCGAGTAGACGCCGGAGCCGTCGAACACGACGAGGAACGTGCAGCGGTCTGGAGCGCGCTTCCGGATCGCGATGCCGGAGCAGGTCGTCGCCTCCGTGCACGCGCTCGTGGGGACGGGGAGCGTGTAGTCGAGCGCGGTGCCCGTCGCTGGCTCCTCGGCATACGCGTTCGCGCAGCCTGCGACGGAGACGAGGGCGAGGACGGCGGCAAGGAAGGTGCGCATGCCGGGAGCCAAAGCACCCGTCGTTCCAGCGCAGGGGGCCGCCGCACGGCGCCTGCTTCCGGGAAAATGTAATGATCTTCGAGTGATCGGATCCGACGCTCCAGACCCGTGTCACCCGGACCGGACACCGGTCAGCCGCGGAGGCGCACGAACGTGACGCAGAGGAGGAGGCCGACCGCGGCCGCCGTCCCGATGAGGCCGAAGAGCTCGTGCTTCTTCTTGCGGGCGTCGATCTCGTCGTTCGCCTTCTCGCCGTTCGCCTCCCGCGCGCGGACGATCTTCCGCGCGTTGAACATCTCGAGGTGCGAGAGGACGAGCAGGATGAGCACACAGAGGAGCTTGCCGTGCAGCCACCCCTGCTTCATGAGGTCGGGTGTCGTCGCGACGAACCCGAGCCCGCTGACGATGGAGCCGATGATCGCGGGGAGCTCGATCTTCGTGACGATCGCCGCCGCGAGCTTCTCGTGATCGTCGCGGAGCGCCGGCGCGAGGGTCTTCGAGCGCTTCATGATCTGCAGCTGGGCGAACCCGGCCGCGAGATACGCCGCGAAACAGACGAGGTGTACGAGGAGGAGGCCGGCGAACATGCGGGGCTCGTACACCGGACGCGCGCCGACGTCACGGGTCGGGGCAGCGAACCTCGAGTGGCGCCGTTCGCGTGTGGACGGTGCCCAGGGTCACGGTGACGGGGCGAGCTGCGTCCGTGTGGAACGTCACGAGATGGCGGCCGCATGGGAGGTCGACGAACTCGCCATGGTGGTGCGAGGACGTCTTGGCATCGAGGTCGACCGCCACGCGCGGCGCGCCGGGACAGCTCAGGAAGACGGTGCCGGAGCACTCCGGCTCCACCGTGGCCGCCGCAGAGGGCTTCGGCGGGGTCGGGGGCGCGACGGCCGGACGGCTCGTCGGCGCCACGACCGGAGCGGCGACCGGCGCGGCCGGCGCGACGGCGACGACGGACGCGGGCGGCTCGACGCTCGCGATGGCGGATGGCGGCGGGGCCGCGGAGGCGGCCAGCGAGGGGGGCGGTGTCTCCGTCTGGTGGGATGACGCGCGCGCCCAGCGTGATGCGCCGAAGCCGATCGCGCCGATGGCCGCCACCACGAGGATGGCGGCGACGCTGACGGCGATTGGCGCGTGGCTTGGCGCGGGCGGGACCACGGCGATCGGGAGGTGCCGAGTCGACTCCCGCGCCGCCGGCTCTCCAGCCGGGGTGCGCTCGAGGATGGCGGTGCGAAGCGACGTCCCGGTCGTGGTCTTCTCGGCCGGGACGACGAGGTCGATGCGAAAGAGCTCGTCGAGCGGGCTCGGGGCCCGCCTGGCGGCCCGGAGCGGCGCCAGGTGCTCGACCAGCACGAGGCGAGGATCGCGCTTGGTTCGCCGCGCGAGCGCCTCGCCGATCGCCTCCGTCATCTGCGCGGCGTCCGTGTACCGGGCGCCGCGATCGTAAGCGGTCGCGCGCTCGATGATCGCGCGGAGGTCGATGGGGAGGCTCGGGTCGAGCTCCGCCCGCCCGGTCCTCAGAAAGCGCTGAAAGCCGTCGCCGGCGAGGGGGCTCGCGCCCGTGAGGAGCATGTGGAGCACGCACCCGAGCGAGAAGAGGTCCGAGCGGGGATCGACCCCTCCGCCGGTGGCCTGCTCGGGCGACATGAAGAGGAGCGTGCCCTTCATCATCCCTGTCTCCGTCTTCTCGGAGCGGTCCTTCGCGAACGCGATCCCGAAGTCGGCGAGCTTCACGTCGCCGCCCCACGAGACGAGGATGTTGGCGGGACTCACGTCGCGGTGGACGATCCCGAGGAGCGTGCCGGCCACGTCTCGCGCCGCATGCGCCGCGGCGAGCGCGTGACCTACCTGCACCGCGAGGTGGAGCGCGACCTCGGCGGGGAGCCGGCCGTCCGGCGCGCGACGCAGCATGGTCCGAGCGTCGAGCCCATCCACCAGCTCGAGCACCTGGAATGGGGCACCTTCGACCACGCCGTAGTCGATGACGCCGACGATGTTCGCGTGGTGGAGGTGGCTCGCGATCCGCGCCTCGTCCAGGAACATGCGAACGAACGCCGGATCCTCGGCGGCGCTCGAGAGCATGCGCTTCACCGCGACGCGGCGCACGAAGCCGGACGCGCCGAGGATCTCTGCCTCCAGCACCTCCGCCATGCCGCCCGCGCCAAGGCGGCCGAGGAAGCGATATCGTTCGGCGAGCGCCACGCCGGAATGTTATCAGGTCGCCCGATGGGAATCCGGCACGCCGCCTTCGGTCTCTGCGCGCTGGTCGCCTGCGCGGCGCCGCCGAGACCGCCATCCGTGGCCGTGGTCGCGCGAGGGCAGCCCGCGGAGGTGGAGCGCGTTCGCGGGGCGCTCGAGGGGCGCGATGTCGGCGTCGATCTCCGCTTCGTCGAACCACCGGTGGGCGCGGCGGCGCCGGCGACCTCCACCGTGCAGCTCGAGAGGTCGCTCGCCGATGCCCGCGCCGACTACATGAGCGGGGAGCTCGCGCGCATCCGTCGGTGCGCCGAGAAGCTCGAGCCACCCGAGCTGCTCTGGCAGGCGCTCGAACAGGATGTGCGCGCGACGGCGTCGCGCATCCTCGTGTGGAAGGTCGCGTGCCTCTCGATCGCGCGACGGGACGCGGCCGTCGCGGCGGCGGGTGTCTTCGCCGCCCTGGAGCTGGAGCTGCCGCCCGACATCGATGTGATCCCCGTCGAGGCGCACCGCATCCTGACCTCGGCCCTCGTCGAGGCCGAGGCGCGACCTCGCGTGTCTGTGAAGATCGACGCGACGGGCGCGGCCGGCGCGCGGGTCGCCATCGATGGGCGACGCGCCGTGTGCCATACCCCGTGCGCGGTGGACCTTCGGAGCGGCGAGCACTTCGTCGCGATCACGAAGGACGGCTTCGCGCCCGTCACGAAGACGTTTCGTGTCGAGAGCGGTACGGCCGCGGTGACGCTCGCGCCGCCACCGGCCGACCCCGATCTCGCCGCGCGGCAGTGGTCCGCGCGCTTCGGGGGCGACCTCGCGGCCGGCGATACGACGGAGTCGCTCTGGCTCCTCTCGCGGGCGCTTCGCGTGCAGCGCTTCCTCTACCTGCAGCCCGATCGGGTGGGCGACAAGGCGCGGGTTCGGGGCGCGCTCCTCTCCGCCGGCGCCGTCGAGGCGCGCGAGGAGCAGCGCGGCGAGCTCGCCGAGGCGTCTCGCGCCGTCACGCACGACCTCCTCGTTCGAGGTCACGTCGTGGAGGACCGGAGCCTGCTGAAGCGCCCGCTCTTCTGGACCGCGGTGGGGATCGCCGTCATCGTGTCGGCCTCGCTCACCGCTTACCTCCTTTACGATCCCGGCGAGCGGACGGTCGTGAGGACCCGATGAGGCATGCGTTCTTCGTCGCGGCGTCGGTCGCCGCTGTCGTCGCGGTCGTCGGCGCCGCGTGCAAGGAGCGCGAGGTCCGCGACGTGAGCGTCACGCTCGGCGTCGCCGGGCGCGGATCGCAAGGCTTCGCCTGCTTCGAGGAGCCATCGGCCGACTGTGTGGCGTTCACGCAATGCACCTCCACGCGTCGTGCAGCGGAGATCGCGCCCTGCGTCCAGGCTCACTGCGCGGACGGTGGCGGGGCGGAGTGCCGGGCGCTCGAGCAGTGCGCGACGGACCGCGAGTCCGTCGCGGACTGTGCCCGTGCGCGGTGTGCCGCGGCCCGTCCGCCGCTCATCGAGCGGGCACGCACGGATGGCGGCACGATCGCGATGCACGCCATCGTGGACCTCGTCTCGCTCGGCGGGTACCCCGGATGCCGGACGTCCGAGCTGAGCGCTTGGTGCACGAGCGGACACGAATGCAAGCCGTCGCGCCGTCGGTGCATGCCCATCACGATCGACGGCACGAGCTCGGACCCCGCGGAGATTTCGGCGCAGATCGCGAGCGCGTTCGGCTCCGGCGTCGTCCTCGACGAGGATGCGCCGGACGAGCCGGTCGTCATTCGCGTCGTCGGCGTTGCGAAGGAGGGCGACTGCACCCCGGAGGAAATGGATCCGCGCGCGCCGTTGGCGATGCCGCTCGTCGGATGCGCGTACAGCTGTCCCGTCCTGCTCACCAGTGTGAGCGGCCCCGTTCTGGTCGACGTGGACGTGTTCCGCACCACGTGCAGCGTCACGCTGGTCGAGGGCTGCGCTGTCTTCTTCCGCGACGGCGGAACGTGAACGTCACTTCACCCCATGCTTCTTGAGCAGGGTGACGAGATGGGAGCGGTCCATCCGGGCCTCTCGCGCCGCGAGCGACACGTTGCCACCCGTGCGCTCGTAGAGCCGATGGAGGTAGCTGTGCTCGAAGTCGTCGAGGACGCGGGCGCGAGCCTCGCGGTAGGGCGCGCTGGCGGAGCGGGTGTCGCGGCCCGTGGTGTCCAGCGGCGCGGGCAGCTCGCTCGCGAGCTCGCCCATCGCGAGCGTCGACTCGACGAGGTTCCGTAGCTCGCGGACGTTGCCGGACCAGCGCTGCGCTGCGAGCTGGGCCAGCGTCTCGTCGGAGAAGACGTCCGGTGGCGCACCCGCCTCGCGGAGGAAGGCCTGGACGAGGAGAGGTACGTCGCTCGATCGTTCGCGCAGCGCGGGGACGCGGAGCGTGACGACCGCGAGGCGGTAGAACAGATCCAGGCGGAAGGTCCCTGCGTTCACCTCAGCGCGCAGGTCGCGGTGGGTAGCGCTGACGACGCGGACATCGACCGGGATCTCCTCGCGCCCGCCGACGCGCCGGAAGCGGCGCCGCTGCAGCACGCCGAGGAGCGAGGACTGGAGCGGCAGCGGGAGCTCGCCGATCTCGTCGAAGAAGATGGTCCCGCCGTGGGCGCGCTCGAGCGCGCCTACGTGCTGATGCGACGCGCCCGTGAATGCGCCGCGCTCGTGGCCGAAGAGCTCGCTGGCGATGAGTGCTGGCGCGACCGAGCCGCAGTCGACGGTGACGATGGGGCCCGCCGCACGGGGACCGAGCTCGTGGATCGATCGTGCCACGAGCTCCTTCCCGGTGCCGGACTCGCCGAGGACGAGGACCGACGCCTCGCTCCTCGCGGCGCGCTCGATCTGGGCAAAGAGCCGGCGCATGGGCGGCGACTCGCCCACCATGCCTGCGAGATCGCCGCGGGGATGCAGAGCGATCGTCCCGGCCGGCCCTTCGCCGAGCCGGAGCTGCGTGTCGCCGATGCGGACGATGGTGCCAGGCGGGAGGACGGCGCGCTCGAGGCGGAGCGCGCCCAGCCAGGTGCCATTCGTGGACTGCTGGTCGACGATGCCGATCCCATCCGCGCGACGAACGACGTCGACGTGATAGCGGGACACGGCGCGATCGGTGAGCACGAGGTGGTTGTCGGTCGCGGTGCCGACCGTGCACGTGTCGCTCTCGGTCGTTCGTGCGAGGCCGCGGTCGGGGCCGTGGACGACCTCGACCGCGAGCGTCGCGATGGGCGTCTCGAACGCGGGCTGGCGAACGGTGGCCATCGACCTCGTCATCGTAGTCGAGTTTGACCGCTCGATCAGCGATGGGCGTCGAAGAACGAGAGCGTCGCATCGTTCCGGGCGCCGAAGAACGCATGGTCGGCCATCGCGACCCAGAGCTGCTCGCGGATGGTGCGCTCGAACGTGGCGTACTGCGGATCGAGCCCGGGGACGGGCGGGCTCGCGCCGCTCTCCGTGTTGCGCGAAAATTCGACGACCTTGCCCGTCGCGTCGAGCACGCCCGCCTTCTGGAGGCTCTCGTAGATGCTGCGCGCCGCCGCCTCGTCGAGGCCGGGGATTCGCGCGAGGGCGGTCGGGCAGAGCTCACGCGCGTCGTTGACGGCCAGATCCACCGGGACCCCGCGAGCCTTCAGCTTCGCCGCATTCGCCTCCACCGCGGGTCGCTCCGTCATGACCGTGTCGTTGGCCATGAGGGAGAAGGTCGTCGGAAGCGTGTACTCTGCATGATCGAAGACACTCGACCCGCCGGCGCAGTAGACGCCGACCGCGCGGACCGGCCATCCCGTCTGGGTCAGCTTCGCGGCGACAATGGGCGCCGCACCGCCGCCTTGCGACATGCCGACGATGAAGAGCGGTGTCGTCGCCGGCAGTTTGGCCTTCTTCTCGAAGAGGTCGACGAGCTTCGCGATGTGAGCCGAGTCGCCGGTCTCCGACTGCGCATCCCACTGCCGCGGCGGGGTTCGTTCGAGGGACTCGGGGATCATGAGGGCGTAGCCGCGGCGCGCCGCCTCGTGGAGGAAGCTCGCCCATTCCACGCTCTCCTGCGCCAGGCTGGATGAGGTTCCTCCGGTGCCGTGGAGCGCGATCACGATCCCACGTGCGTCTGGCGTCGCCTCGAAGTAGGTCGTGGTCCCTGCGTCGGAGAACGACTCGAAGATGTCGCGCACGACGGGCGACGTGACACACGCCGGAGTGAGGGCGACCGCGTCTGCGCCTGCGTCGTCGGAGGCAAGCGGCGCGCTCGGCGCCGTCGGCGCTGGCGCGCTGGCACCGGGGAGCGCCGGGGCGGCGGGCGCGGATGCTTGATCGGGGGAGGCGGAGCACGCGACGGCGAAGACGGAGAGAACGACGAGCAGACGAACGGTCATGTCTGCTCCCGTAGCAGCCGCCGTGCCCTCGCGATCTCTCGTGATCTCGAGCGGTTGGACGGCAGTTGTAGGGTCGACCCTCGAGGGGGAACCCATGACCTCGGGGGTCCACCCTCCACCTCGGGCCGATCTCGCGTTCGATCTTCTCCGCGTTGTCTCGGGCGACCACGGTGGTCAGCGCATCGCGGGAGTCGATCGACCTCGAGCTCAGGCTCAGGTTCCTCAGCGGTTACGTAGGCCTGCGGTCGGTGCCGCCGTCCTCACGTAATCCTGTAGGTGCCTTTGTGTCCTCGCTGATTCCGGGGTAAAACCGTTCCCAACTACATGTTCTTCAAGAGCGACGACGGCAAGCCCGGACCCAAGAAGCGAACGGTTCCTCTCTTGCCGCTGCGGGACATCATCGTCTTCCCGCACATGGTGAGTCAGCTCTTCGTCGGCCGAGAGCGATCCATCAACGCGCTCGACGCGGCCATGGCCCGCGACAAGGACATCTTCCTCGCAGCACAGAAGAACGCGAAGACGAACGAACCCACCCCGGAGGACATCTTCCAGGTCGGCACCCTCGGCACCATCATGCAGCTCCTCCGCCTGCCGGACGGCACGGTGAAGGTCCTCGTCGAGGGCAAGCGCCGCGCGAAGGTGAAGAAGTTCCCGCAGACGGAGGAGTACTTCCTCGTCGAGGTCGAGGAGGTCGCGGAGAACTCGGCGAAGGGCGTGGAAGTGGAAGCGCTGATGCGCTCCGTCCAGGCCGCGTTCGAGATGTACGTGAAGCTGAACAAGAAGGTTCAGCCCGAAGTCCTGATGAGCGCGCAGACCATCGACGATGCGGCGCGCCTCGCGGACACCATCGTCGCGAACCTCCCGACGATCAAGCTCACCGATCGCCAGGCGCTCCTCGAGATGGAAGACGCCGTCAAACGCCTCGAGCGCCTCCACGAGCTGATGCAGGCCGAGATCGAGATTCTCCAGGTGGAGAAGAAGATCCGTTCTCGCGTCAAGAAGCAGATGGAGAAGACGCAGAAGGAGTACTACCTGAACGAGCAGATGCAGGCGATCCAGAAGGAGCTGGGTGGCGGCGATCGCGACGAGTTCAAGAACGAGATCCAGGAGATCGAAGAGCAGCTCAAGACCAAGCGCATGAGCAAAGAGGCGCTCGCGAAGGTCAAGAAGGAGCTCAAGAAGCTGAAGATGATGCACCCGACCAGCGCCGAGGCGACGGTCGTGCGCAACTACATCGACTGGATCATCGGCCTGCCCTGGTACGACAAGTCGGAAGAGAACTACGACCTCGTGAAGGCCGAGGAGATCCTCGAGGAGGACCACTACGGCCTCAAGAAGATCAAGGAGCGCATCCTCGAGTACCTCGCCGTCCAGGCGCTGACGAAGAAGCTCAAGGGCCCGGTCCTTTGCCTCGTCGGACCGCCCGGCGTCGGCAAGACCTCGCTCGCGAAGTCGATCGCGCGCGCCACGGGCCGCAAGTTCCAGCGTCTGTCGCTCGGCGGCGTGCGTGACGAGGCGGAGATCCGCGGTCACCGCCGCACCTATATCGGCGCGCTGCCCGGCAAGCTGATCCAGAACCTCAAGAAGGTCGGCACGAACAACCCGGTCTTCCTCCTCGACGAGATCGACAAGATGTCGACCGACTTCCGCGGCGACCCCGCGGCAGCGCTGCTCGAGGTGCTCGACCCGGAGCAGAACCACAACTTCAACGACCATTACCTCGACATGGACTACGACCTGTCGGACGTGATGTTCATCACGACGGCGAACACGCTCGGGAGCATCCCGGTGCCGCTGCAGGACCGCATGGAGATCATCCAGCTGTCCGGCTACACCGAGTTCGAGAAGATGAACATCGCGGTGAAGTACCTCGTGCCGCGCCAGACGAAGGAGTGCGGTCTCGAGGACGTGCCGTTCACGCTCTCCGAGAACGCCATCCGCACCGTCATTCATCACTACACGCGCGAGGCCGGTGTCCGCTCGCTCGAGCGCGAGATCTCGAGCATCTGTCGCAAGGTCGCGCGCAAGGTCGTGAACGAGGGCAAGGAGAAGCCGATCGAGGTCGTCGCGAAGACGGTCCCGACATTCCTTGGTGTCCCGAAGTTCAGCTTGAACAAGAAGGAAGAGCGCGACGAGATTGGCCTCACGAACGGCCTCTCCGTCACGAGCTCCGGCGGCGGCGAGCTCCTCGCGTGCGAGGTCGCGGTCGTGGCCGGAAAGGGGAAGCTCGTGATCACGGGCCTCCTCGAGAAGGGCATGGAGGAGAGCGCGCAGGCCGCGATGAGCTACGTGCGTGGCCGCGCCGCGTCGCTCGGGCTCGATCCGGAGTTCTATCAAAAGATCGACGTCCACGTGCACTTCCCCGAGTTCATCCGGAAGGACGGACCCAGCGCGGGCGTGACGATGGCGACCTCGCTCGCGAGCGCGCTCATCAAGGTGCCGGTGAAGCGGGATCTCGCGATGACCGGCGAGCTCACGCTGCGCGGACGCGTGCTGCCGATCGGCGGCCTCAAGGAGAAGCTCCTCGCCGCGCACCGTGCGGGCATCAGCACCGTCATCGTGCCGCGCGAGAACCGCAAGGACCTCCGCGAGGTCCCGCGCCGCGTGCTCAAGGCGACGCGCATCATCCTCGTGGAGCACGCGGACGAAGTGCTGCGCGAGGCGCTCTGCCTGTCCGACCCCAACGCGCTCTTCGGCCCGCCCCGCGAGTCCTGGGAGTACGAGGGCGGCGAGCTCGTCATCAAGAACAACGGCAAGAAGAGCGTCGAGACGCCGCCCGTGCGCCCGCCTGTCCCCGAGGCGGCGACGCCCGCGGGCGAGCTGCCGAGCGGCAACGCGTAGCGATCTCAGCGCGTCGCGGGCTGACCGAAGGCGAGCTGCTCCGGCCGGAGCTCGCTGCCATAGGCCACGAGTCCCGGACGAGGCGTGCCGAGCACGCAGCCCTCGTCCGTGCGCATGTACATCTGGTCGCCGAGCGGCTCGATCAGGAAGAAGCGCGGCAGCGTCCCGCACGGCTGCGGCTCGTCGTACCGGACGTACTTCGCGTCGCAGGCCGAGCGCTGGAACACGGGGCGGGTGCAGGCCGGATCGCTGAACGCGTTGTCGACGACGGTCGCCACGTCCACCGGCGCGCAGCGGATCGACCCGTCGATTGTCTTCTGGAAGCGGCACGGGCCGCCGAGCGATGGATCGACGATCGCGGCGCGGCTCACCGGTGTGCCGTCGCTCGTCGTCTTCGTCTTCTCCTGGAGCGCCCCGCGTGTGGTCGACCCGTCGCCGAGCGGGGCTGCGCACGTCGACGCGAGCGGCGCGCCGCACACGGCCGGAGTGAGTGCGCAGCGCTTGCCGTCCTCCGATAGCTCGCCCGTGCCGACGCGCGAGCCGTCCTCACCGTTCGCGACGACGGCGGCAAAGCCCTCGGCGAGGGGCACCTCGCTCGTGCTCGTGAACGCCACGAGCGCGCCGGGCTCCACCGTGACGGGCGCAGCGCACGCGTCGACCCGGGGCACGCAGCGGTCGCTTCCGTCGCTCGCCCGGCCGCGATCGCACGCGACGCCGAGCTGGGTGTCGAAGAAGCCGTCGAAGACGAAGAGCCCGTCGACCTCGAAGCCGCGGGCCTGCAGGCGCGAGCCGCTGCGCTCGAGCACGGGGAGCGTCGCGTCGTTGGCGACCGGCGGTGATGGGGACGCGCTCGAGCACGCGACGAAGAGCGTGAGTCCGACAATGCTGCTGACTCCACGCCTCATGGCACCCGCAAGCGTTCCCCTTGCGCGCCGTCGTGTCCAGAAAGTGGGATTTTACGGGCTAAAGTCGAACGAACGCACGCGGAACGTGGTCGGCTTCGCGGTCGCTTCGCGGAGCACGAGATGAAAGATGCCGGCGCGGTTCGCGCGGAAGCGAACCCATGCGCTGCCGGAGGCGGAGGCGTCGGCGGCGATGGACACGAACTGGTTGTCGGTGATCCAGACCAGGGGCTTCGCGCCGTCGGTGCGGCTGTCGACGAGGAACGCGATGTCCTGACCGACGCTGGCCACGAACGAGAGCGCGGTGAACGGAGCGTCCGGCGAGTACGCGACGGTGCGCGCAGGGCCGGGGATCGCGAGCGGCGCGTCGTCGACCGAGGCGAGCGGGACCACCGGATCGACCGGCGCCGCCGGGCCCGGCCCCGCGTCTGCCGCTTCCTCCGCGGCGAGCACGGGCGCCGTCGACGTGGAGACGTCCTCCGATGCAGTCCCGCACGCCACGAGGGCGAGGGACAGCCACAGCCATCGCATGTGCCCTGTTACGGCGAAGCTCCACTCGAGCTTCCTCGCTATTTTTCAGCTTGGCGGCGGAGCCGGGCCCAGTCGTTGTTCCGGGCGCGCTGCAGGTCCTTGAGCTGAGCCATCGCGCGACGATCGTGAGCGAGGAGGCGGCGGCGCTGCTCGGGTGTCAGTTCGGTGCGATGCGGCGGGGCGGGGCGCGCCTCGTCGGCGTCGGTGGAGGCCGGCGGCGCGGCGGCGATCGCCGGCGGCGCCGGCATCGTGGCGACGAGCGCGCGCCTTGCCGTCCTCGAGGCTCGCGGTCGCGTGCACCGCGAGCCCGACGAGCGCGATCGCGCCCGCGATGATGCCTGCGAAGAGCGGCGCCCTCCGTACGGCGAGCGACGGCGCCGGGGCGTCTCGCACGCGCCACGGCCCATCGGGCATGGGGACGGAGACCTCTTCGTCGCCGGTGGGAATACATGTGAACGAGAGCGCCGGCTCCGTGGTCGCGTGGACGCGGAGCGGGAGCCAGACCTGGCTGCCGACGGCGCACACCGGGGTGTCGTAGGCGAGCGTCCCGCCTTCGAGGCCGCGGGCGACGGCGGCGCCGGTCAAGACGTCGATCTCACCGGTGGGAAAGCGTACGAACCAGGATTCTCGGCGGAAGCTACGCGGCAGGCTCATGCCCTCGGGAACGGCAGGACCGAGCGGAGCTGAAGCGTCGCTCGCGCTTTTCAAGGAGGAGCTATCGTGTGGTCATGAAGGGCGCGCGCAGGGCAGCTTCGGTCGCACTCGGCATCGTCATCGCGTGCAGCGGCAGCGACGACGCGAACCCCGCCGGCGGTGGTGGCGGGAGCGGAACTGACGGGGGCCCAGCGGACGGCGGCGGCGGCGGGCCGCGGGACGGGAGCGTCCTCTCCGACGGCGCGGTCGCGCCGACGACGACCTGCACCTCCGAGGGCGGAACCGCGGCGGTGCAGAAGCCGGCGTTCGTCCGGAACCTCGAGGCGGGCGAGACGGGGTGGTTCGCGTCGCCGGCGATCGTCGACCTCGATGGCGACGGCAAGACGGAGATCGTGGCCGCGCTCTACTCGACCTTCGTCTTCGACGCCGCCGGCAAGCTCCTCGCGAAGGGGACGGCGACGGAGGGGCGCGTGTATGCGCCCCACGTGGTCGCGGACCTCGATGGCGACGGCAAGAAAGAGATCGTCGTCGGCGGCAACGGCGGGACGGTTGCAGCATACAACTATGCCGCGGGGTCGCTCACGCCGAAGTGGACCGCGAGCACGGCGAGCGGTGGTGAGGAGCCCGAGGCGCGCGGCATGGCGGCGGGCGATCTCGACGGCGACGGCAAGATCGAGGTCGCGGTGACGACGACCAACACGTCGCCGACGGGCTCGCAGGTCTTCGTGTTCGAGCCGGACGGGAAGGTCCGCACGGGATGGCCTCGCTACGACGGCGCGGGTGACAAGACGTTCAACGGGCAAGGGAACACCGGCTACGGCTGCTACGGCCTCAACGTCGGCATCGGCAACGCGGACGAGGATCCGCAGCTCGAGATCGTGGCCACCTACGACAACCATCAGATCAACGTCTTCGATCCGGACGGTACGTCGCTGCTCGCGTCGGACTGGTACACGAACCCCTCGAGCGAGTGGCTGAACCAGCGGATGGGCTGGGGCCAGTTCATTCGCTGGGCGGATCCGAAGGTCGAGGACGACCACTACCACGGGCACCTCGATCCCTGGCCGAGCGTGAAGACGTCGATGTGGCTCCAGTGGACGGCGTCACCGCCGAACGTCGTGGACCTCGACGGCGACGGACGAAACGAGATCGTAGGCATTCCGAACGCGGAGCTGAAGGAGCCCTACGAGACGCAGGCGTACGCGTTCATGGCGCTCGACACGGGCAAGGACCGCGCGGCGCGACGGCATGCGGGCTTCGAGACGCTGCCGATGAGCGACAAGCCGGCCGTGCGCGCCAGCGACGACTACTACCCGCCGAGCGGCGTGCCGTCGCCGACGACGGTGAGCATCGTCGGCGACGCACGGCCGGAGATCGTCGCGCCGATCAACGACGGCTACATCTACGCGATCGGCCCCGATGGCCAGCGTCTCTGGCGCTACGACTTCGCGGCTGGCAAGCCGAAGACGTTCGCGTCGGAGGTGGTGGTCGCGGACCTCAACCGGGACGGCGCCCCGGAGCTGATCTTCGGCGTCTTCTCGCTCGAGAAGAACGGCGGACGGCTCGTCGTGCTCGAGAACACCGGCAAGCTCCTCTTCGATATCGTCCTTCCGGATCAGGGGACCGGGGGCGGTAACGGCATCGGCATTCCCGCGGCGCCGTCGGTGGGCGACATCGACGGCGACGGGCAGCTCGAGATCGTCGTCACGACGTTCGATCACGGGCTCGATGTGTTCACGGTGCCCGGCTCGGGCAAGGCGTGCACCCCGTGGCCTACGGGGCGTGGCTCGCTCCTCCGCAGCGGGCGGCCCTGATCCGATGAAGCGTCTGCTCGTCGGCGTGGCCCTCGTCGTCGCGTGGGGATGCGAGCGCCGCCCAGACCAGCCGGCGCCGCCCATCGCGAGCGTCGCGCCGCCGCCGGCGAGCACCGCCATGACCCCGGTGACGCCACCCACCCCGGCGGGACCGCCCGCGCCCTCGTCGTCTGCGCCGACCTTCGGGGCGACGGGTGCGCGCTCGGCGCGGGCCTCGAAGGCGATCGCCGCGTGCACTCCGCCGCCGCCGACCGCGTGCAGGCAGGACGGCGACTGCGCGATCTTCGACCTCGAGACGTCGGACAACCCATGCGCATCGACGCTGCGTGCCGGCATCGACGCGTCGCGGAAGGCGTCTTACCTGGCGAGCGCGCCGTGTCCGCGGCGCCCGTCCGCCGGCCCGCCGTGCGTCGTGCACTGGGTCCGGGCGGAGGACGGTCCGGACACCCCGCCGAGCGGCACCGAGATCGGTGTGCGGTGCGTGAAGGGCGCGTGCCTCACGCAGTACTATCCGTCTTCGGGCGCGCGCTGACGCGCGCGTCCGGCGGGGCGCTCGAGCGTGATCCGTCCGAGGGCGCCGCTCCGGAGATCGTGCACGAGGATGCCGCCGGCCTTCTGGCGATCGACCACGCCTCCGCTGCGGAGGCAGCCGCGCCGCCGGCCGATCTCGTCGAGCAGCTCGCGCGCGCTCCCGGGCGCGACCTTGAGCTTGTAGCGCGCCGTCACGAGCGCCGGGTAGCGGGCGAAGAGGAGCTCCGCCGCGAAGTCGCCGAGGGTCTCGTAGTCGATCGCGGTGTCCGGGATGGCGCCGCCGAGGGCGAGGGTGAAGCCGATCGCGTCGTCTTCGATCTTCGGCCAGAGGATGCCGGGGTTGTCGGAGATGACGGTGCCGTCCGCGAGCGTGACGGTCTGGATGCTCTTCGTGACGGCGGGCTCGTTACCCACGTCGGCGACCTTGCGCTTGGCGAGCGTGTTCACGAGCGTGGACTTTCCGACGTTCGGGATGCCCACGATGAGCGCGCGCGGCGCGGTCCGCCCGCGGCTCAGGCGGGCGAGGGCGCGGCAGGCCTCCGCGATCTTCGTGCGCGTCTCGGCGGCGCGCTCGGTGGTGATCGCCATCACGCGCGATCGCTCGCCGCCGCGCTCGTCGAAGTAGGCGATCCATTCGCGGGTCGCCTCGGGGTCGGCGAGATCGCTCTTGGTCAGGACCTTCACGCAAGGCTTGTCGCCCCGCAGCTGCGCGATCGCCGGGTTGAGGCTCGCGAACGGCATCCGGGCGTCGAGGACCTCGATCACCACGTCGGTCGAGCCGATGGCCTCACCGATGAGGCGGCTCGCCTTCACCATGTGGCCGGGAAACCAGTTGATCGGCACGGCCTGCTCTTAGCAGCTACGGCCGGGATCCATCGAAAATGCGTTGCAACCGGTGCCGGTTCGTCCGATGGTCCACCTTCCGAAAGAGGAACTGCATGCTAGGAAACGTCGCGAAACGCCGCGCCAGGATGCTTCTCGTCGCCTCGGCGATCGGCGCGCCCGCCGCGTACTCACTGATGGTGAGCGCACAACCTGCCACGACCAACGCCGCCGCGCCCTCCGCCGGCGCCGCGAAGCCCGCCTCCGGCGGCGGTGACGCCCCGCACGGCGCGCTGGCGATGGATCGCCAGATGAACGCGATCATGGCGGCGGTGAAGCCGCTCCCGTACAACACGCCACCGCCGGGCATCGACGCCGCGTACTGGGCGTACCTCGTCCCGAAGGACAACATCGGCAACGACGCGCGCATCGCGCTCGGGCGAAAGCTCTACTTCGATCCGAAGCTCTCGAAGGACGGCACCGTGGCGTGCGCCACCTGTCACGACGTGAGCCGCGGCCTCACCGATCGCCGCGGCACCTCCGAGGGCATCGGCGACAAGCTCGGCCAGCGCAACGCGCCCACGACCGCGAACGCCCTCTTTCTCTCCACGCAGTTCTGGGACGGCCGCGCCGCGACGCTCGAGGAGCAGGCCAAGCTCCCGATCATCAACCCCATCGAGATGGGCATGCCCAACGGGCAGGCCGCCGTCGATGCGATCAAGGGCAACGACGACTACGTGAAGATGTTCCAGGCTGCGTACAGCCGCGCGCCGAACTTCGACGACATCGGTCGCGCCATCGCGGCGTTCGAGCGCACGCTCGTCTTCCTCGACGCGCCGTTCGACCGGTTCCAGGCCGGCGACGCCAACGCGATCGACGCGGACGCGCGCGCGGGCTGGGTCCTCTTCAACGGCAAGGCGCGCTGCAACTCGTGCCACCAGATCTCGTCGAGCTCGCCGATCGGAAGCGACAACCGCTTCCACAACATCGGCGTGTCCGCGCAGCACAAGGACTTCGAGGGCCTCGCGAAGAAGGCGATCGCGGCGTTCGCGAAGGACAACAGCAAAGAGGCGCAGGACCGCTTCGCGCTCGAGACGGACCTCTCCGACCTCGGCCGCTTCGTCGTGACGAAGCAGCGCAACGACATCGGCTCGTTCAAGACGGAGCAGGTGCGCAACATCGGCATCACCGGCCCGTACATGCACGACGGGTCGTTCGCGACGCTCTGGGACGTCGTCGACCACTACAACAAGGGTGGTGAGCCGAACGCGTTCCTCGACGGCGGGATCGAGCCGCTCGCGCTGACGGACAAGGAGGTCGACCAGGTCGTCGCCTTCCTGTTCACGCTCACCGATGTTCGCTTCTCGGAGGCGAACAAGAACGAGTTCGCGCGCCAGAAACAGATCGCGGCCACGCGCCGTCCCCACCGGGACGAGGCGGCCGCGATGCGGAAGACGCTGCAGTTCGAGAAGCGCATGACGGCCGGGCCGGCCGCGGCGCCTGCGACGCCGGCACAGGCCGGGGTCTCGCCCGCCGTCGACGGCGGCGTGCCCGTGAAGGAGGAGAAGCGATGAGCGATCGAACCCCGAAGACGGATCGCAAGAAGCCGCTTGGCTTCAAGAGCGTCGAGACGAAGCACGAAGAAGAGCGCGTCGAGCTGATCAAGGGGCTTCACAACCTCGATCGCCGCTCGTTCCTCAAGGTCAGCGCGGCCGCCCTCGGCGCCGCGGCGGGCCTCGGGGTGACGCCGCACTCGTTTCAGCCGGTCAACGTGGCGTACGCGCAGGCGGGCCCGGGCGGCGCGGTGAAGGCGCAGCAGTTCCGCTTCGCGTACATCTCGGACTCGCACCTGTACGAGCGGAACCTGAACGACCGCTTCGTCAACGCGCTGATGCGCGCGGTCGACGACGTCAACGCGATGGACCCGCAGCCGGACTTCGTGTTCTTCGGCGGCGATCTCGCGCAGCTCGGTCGGGCCAAGGAGCTCGAGACGGGCGCGCAGATCCTGAAGAACCTCAAGGCGCCCCTCAAGATGATGGTCGGCGAGCACGACTGGTATCTCGACATGGGCGAGAAGTGGAAGGAGCTCTTTGGCCCGCCGCAGTACTCCTTCGACCACAAGGGCGTCCACCACGTGGTCCTCAACTCCGTGGTGGAGAAGGACTTCTGGACGGAGCGGAAGCTCTCTCCGGAGCAGCGCATGGGCACCGTCGCCGGGCTCGACAACGGCGTGCAGTCGCCGTTCTCCGTCGGCGACGAGGGGCGCAAGTGGCTCGAGGACGACCTCAAGGGCAAGGGCGCCGACACGCCGCTCATCGTCTTCAGCCACTCGCCGCTCTACAAGCTCTACAAGAACTGGAACTTCTGGACCGACGACGCGGAGCAGGTGCAGGCGATCCTCCGTCGCTTCAACAACGTGACCGTGTTCCACGGGCACACGCACCAGCTCCTGACGAACCGCATCGGCAACATCAACTTCCACGGGTTCCTCTCCACCGCGTGGCCGTGGCCGTATGCGCCGCAAGGCCTGCCGGAGATGACGGTGCAGATGGGCCGCCCTGATCCGTTCAACCCCCACGATGGCTGCGGCAACGGCTCGGCGACGGTGTACCCGGACGCCCTCGCCGACAAGGTCTACAACCTGTGGAACCGCAACCCCGTCACCATCACCAAGAAGTACATGACGACGCGTGGCCAGGCGGACAAGCCGGTGGTCCCCACGCTGAGGAGCTACTGATGAACGCGCGTTCTTGGATTATCCCGGCCGCGATCGCGGCCGCCGGTCTCGCCGCGGCCTGCCAGCAGAAGCCGGCCGTTAGCCCGAAGCCGACCGCGCAGGCGGACGCCGGCGCGCCGACCTCGACCACGACGGGCGGCGACTCGATGGAAGTGCTCCTCTGCGACGGCAAGACGAAGGTCTCCGTCCCGAGCGGCACGCCCGGCACGACGATCGCGGGCTCGCTCATGAGCGAGTGGCTCGCGAAGCACCCGGGCTCGACCTGGGAAGCGGAAGAGCGCGAGCGCCACACGCTCGTGGAGGCCTCGAACAACAAGGACCTCGTCGATCCGAAGGCGGGCCCGAACGAGACGGCGAGCTACGGCCGCTTCTCCGCGCAGGACGTCGCGCTGTGGAAGACGGAGACCGAGCGCGTCGCGACGGCGGGCTCGATGGTGTTCCACAACGCGGAACAGCTCGGCTCGACGGTCGGCGTGAGCTGCGACATGTGCCATCCGCACGCGGCGAACACGCATCCGGAGACGTATCCGAAGTTCCAGGTGCAGCTCGGCCGTGTCGCGCTCCTCCGCGACATGATCAACTGGTGCATCGAGCACCCGGTCCGCGGCAAGCCGATGTCGTCGGACGATCCCCGGATGCGCGCCCTCGAGGCGTACATCACCGCGCAGCGGAAGGGGAAGACGCTCGAGTACGGAAAGCACTAGTTAGGCGGTTTCAGATTCTGGCGTTGCGCCGGCGCGAAACGATGCGACGCTGGAAGGGCGGTGCTGCTCTTCCGTCGTTCGTTCGCGATGCCGTCGATCGGAGCGTCGTACACGCTCGTCGATCACGCGCACCCCGCGTTTCGGGTCCGGATCGAGCACGGCCGCGGCGTCGCGTGCGACGAGGCGATGATGTTCCCGGCCGTCGCGTGGTCGGGCTACGGCGATCGCCCGCGCCTCGACGTCGTGCTTCGCGGTCGCGTGCGCGACGTCGAGAACGGGATCGTGCGCTGGCTCGAGCCTGGACACTTCGCGATCGGCCGCGCGCTCGACTCGCTCTACATGCGCATCGAGGGGGCGGAGGTCCTGCTCCTCTCGATCGAGTACAACCTCGGATCCCTGGGCACGAGCGCGCCGACCGGCCTGCCGGCGGGGGTGCTCGCGGCGCCGGCGGTCGAGGAGATCACGGCCGGCGCGTGGGAGCTCCTCCGCGCGGAGAGCGAGGCCGCGGTGGCGGGCGCCATCGGTCGCGTCTTTGCTCGGCTCCGCGCCGAGGGCGTGCCGTTCGACGCGTGGCAGGCACGGGACCTCGTGGTGCCGGTGCCGGCCGCGCTCCAGCGCGTGGCGGACGTGGTCGGCGCCGCGCTCTCGAACATCCATCGCGCGCCGGGCACGAAGGACCTCGAGCTGGCGCTCGGCGTCTCGCGCCGGCGCGTCTCGAGCCTGATCGGCGATCTCGCGTCCCGTTACGGCATGAACGGCATGGACTGGCGGACGATGCGCGATCGCTGGCGGGTGATGAGCTCGCTCCTCGCGATGAGCCACCCGGAGGCGCGGACGGAGGACGTGGCGGCGGCGGTCGGCTATGGCTCGGCGAACGCGTTCTGCCACGCGTACCGGCAGGCGAGCCTGCCGTCGCCGGGGAGCGTTCGTCGCGAGCTCGATCGTTTGCGGTAGCTGACGTTCGTTTCGTCGCACTGTTCCGAGACATGCCGCGATGGATGGTTCGGGAAATTTCGTGGAAGACGGATGGATCTGTCCTGAATCATTGATGATTTGAGGGTGCGCGAGCGGGCGGCGATGCTACGTGGGCGCGCATGACGAAGCGTCTCGTGCTCGCGCTCGCTGCCTCTGTTCTCGTCGCTGCCTGCGCCGCGTCGGTCGGAGACGAGGAGACCTCCCTCCAGCCAAACGAGGTGAACGAGCGCCGCGCCGGGTGCGGTGACGCCGGGCAGGCGTGCTGTGCGACGGGCGCGCGGTGCAATGGCGAGCTCGGCTGCTCGGCGGGCACGTGCGAGAGCATCGACGCCGACATGGTCGCGTACGCGGAGTACTGCAAGGAGCAGCTCGGCTTCGTGAACGCGCGCGTGAAGATGCCCTACCTGAGCTGCTATACCTCGGCGGCGGCGGACGGCTCGCGCGTCGAGACCGGCCGGCAGGCGCTGCTCACGCTCTCGACGCGCGACGCGTCGGGCAACGTGCAGAAGCACTCGCTCGCCGAGGAGCCCGAGCAATGGGACCACGTCTTCGGGAGCGGCGCGGTGCCCGCCGAGGGCTGCGACAATCCCAATTACCTCCAGAGCCGTTGCGATCCGTACTACCGGCTGAACGTCTTCAAGCCCGATCCCGCGAACCCGGACATCACGGCCGCGATTCACTGCCGCTCCGATGGCGCGAAGCCGGTCACGAGCGTGCTCGCGGAGGCGCGCCGGAAGGCCTACGAGGACGCGCCCGCGTCGATGTCCGACACAGAGCGCGAGCGCCTCTTCGATCTGTGGAACGACTCGAACGAGATCGTCCTCTCGATGACGAACACGCGGACGGGCAAGGCGTGCTTCTTCCACGCGAAGAGCCCGTATTTCGGCAGCCATTTCCCTGCGCCGGACGACGAGACCGACCTCGCGCGGCCCGACGCAGACACCGCGGTGTGGAACGAGCTGCCGGTCACGCCGCCGTTCTCGAAGAGCGACGCCGCTCATCGCAGCGAGTGGCTCCGCAACGGCAAGAGCGCGTGGCAGCGCCCCGACTACATGCGCTGCGTGGGCTGCCACGACTCCGGACCGTTCATGCACGATCCGTTCATCGACTCGACGAACCGCGACGGCGTGGACTACCTGCCGCGCGATCGAGCGAACCGGCCGTACCTGCCGCTCGGCTGGCAGGCGCGGAGCAGTCCGAAGACGTTCCTCAAGACCGGCCCCGTGAAGGACCAGAACGGCGAGCTCGGGCCGCAGCGCTGCACGACCTGCCACCAGATGGGCACCGAGAGCCAGTGCGGCACCTGGTTCGATCGCGCGGTGGGGTGGTCGTTCCCGTGGAGCTCGTCGGCCGAGTCGAAGCGTGACGAGGCGCTGAAGCGATACATGCCGTTCGATCATGGCTTCACGAGCAGCGCCGACTTCTACGCCGAGTACGGGCCCAGCATCGACGCCATGAAGTGCTGCTGCGAGCACAGCGGCTGGCGAGGCTGCAAGAAGGTCCCCGCCGCCACGCCGGGCGCGCCGGGCACGGAGGGCACCGACGCGCGCTCGTGCACGGAGTCGACGTGCGGCGGCTGGAACCAGCCGTGCTGCGCGGACGGCACGTCCGGCTGCAACCACTCCGGGCTGACGTGCGACGCGGGCACCTGCCGCTTCAAGGACGAGTGACGCAGATGCCTTCGCAGTCGTCGCACGTGGCGGCCCGATCGTTCTTGCAGACCATGCCTTCGGGGCACTTCAGGTTCGAGAAGCCCTCGCACTTCGGAGGCTGGTTGGGGTCCGGAGTCTCGACCCGCGGAGCCGGGGGCGGCGGCTTCGGGGTGGCGCAGGCGAGGGCAGTGATGGCGAGGGCAGCGAAGAGGATGGAGCGCATGCCCGACGAACGCCGGGCGTTCACCGCGATGACAGCGCGCGGGCGCGGTTTCAGATCTCGACGCCGCCGATGAACGTCCGCTTCACGCGCACGCGATCGAGCGACTCGGGCGTGAGGGCCTGATCGAGGATGACGACGTCCGCGCGCTTGCCGGGATCGAGGGATCCACGCTCGTCGAAGCAGCCCGCCGCCTTCGCCGCGCCCGAGGTGTAGAGCGCGACCGCCTCGTCGAGCTCGATCCGCTGCTCGGGCTCGTGGAGCTCCTCGAGCATGGTGCGTCGCTCGACGGCGGCGCGGATGCCGGCGAGCGGGTCGAACGCGGTGACGGGGAAGTCGGAGCTCGCGCCGACCGTGACCTTCGCGTCGAGCAGCCATCGCAGCGGCAGGTAGGGGAGACCCGGGATCGGCGGTGCGTGGGCGATGGTGGGAAGACGCAGGAACGGGGGCTGCGTCACGATCGCGACGCCCAGATCTGCCACGCGCCGGATCTGCTCTCGGTCGAGGAACGTGCCGTGCTCGATGCGGGCCCGTCCCGCGCGGCCTTCGAGCTGGGCGAAGCTGTCGATGGCGAGCTCCGCGGCCGCGTTTCCGGTGGCGTGAATCGCGAGGTCGAAGCCGCGGGCGCGGGCCTCTTCCGTGATCTTTCGCGCCAGGCTCGGATCGTAGAGCATGATGCCGCTCCGGAGCTCGCGTCCGAGGGTGGGCTTCACGCTCATCGACGTGCGCAGCGTGTCCCACGAGCGTTGTCGGAGCGTCATCGCCAGGGCGCTCAGCATGACGCCGCCGGCCTGCCACCAGCTCATGCACATCGCGCAGACCGGAGCGCCGTCGAACACGAGCTTCATCGGTCCGATGCGAAGGTTGCCGCGCGACTCCCCGGTGGGCCGCCCGTCGAGCGCGGTGAACGGCGGATCGAAGTAACCGCCCCTGGCGGCGGCGGGCATGATGGTGGTCGGGACGATGACGGCTCCGCGGCGGTCCGCCTCCTCCCAGAGGACCGCCATGTCCTCGGGCACCATGGCGTCGATGACGTGGGTGATGCCGGCCCGCGCGATGTCGCGGTAGTGGCGGCTCAGGCGCGAGAGGAAGCCCTCTGCGTCGGTCGCGACGAGGCTCGCCCGTGCGCGCCCCTCCGCGTCCGCCATCGCGCGCTCGAGGAGCAGGCCGTTCGGGACGCCGCCGCGTCCGCGCTCGATCACGCCGCCGAAGGGATCGGGGGTGTGTCGATCGATGCCGAGGATCTCGAGCGCCTTCGAGCTCACGACCGCGCGATGACACGAGTAGTGCATCGCGAAGACCGGTCGACCGGGCGCCGCCTCGTCGAGCTCGGCGCGGGTGGGCGGGCGTCGCTCGGCGAGCCGCTCCTCGTTCCACTCGGACACGACCACCCACTCGCTGGCCGATGACGCGGCGGCGGCGGCGACGGCGGCCTGGAGCGACGCGATGTCGGTGACGGCCGGCGCGACGAGCGGCTGCGCGCCGCCGTAGAGGGCGGCGAGCCCTGCGTGGTGGTGCGCGTCGATGAAGCCGGGCAGGACGGTCGCGCCGCCGGCGTCGATCTCGATGACGTCCGGCCCGATGGTCCTCGGGTCGACGAGGCGACCGTCGCGCCACGCCACGTCTGGGCCGGCCGCGTTGCGAACGACGTGCGCGCTCATAAGAGCGCGGCGATCTTGGACGCGTCGGGACGGATCCCGAACCTCGCGAGGGGCGCGAGGACGTCGTCCTGCACCGCCCTTCGCGCGCGCTCCTTGTAGAGCGACGACTCCGTCCAGCCCAGCTCCCGGATGTGCTCGAGCCGATACCCCTCGGTCGTGATGCCGTCGACGACGCGGCTCTGGAGCCGCTGCCAGAGCGGCGCGAGCGACGCGATGGTCTCCACCGTGACGTCTGCGAGGCGAACGCGCTCCGCGTCGTCGAGGCGATCGTCGAGCCACTCGAGGTAGAGGAAGCCGAGGCGTCCGTGCGGCGCTTCGTCCTTCACGATGCGCTCGAGGACCTGCTTCGTGAGCGGGTGCGTCGCGGACCCGAACGCGCTCGCGAGCATGGGCAGGCTGAAGGCCTCCGCCACGCAGCAGACGTGAACGACGAGCTCGTTCGAGCGCTGGAGCGGGGAGAGCGACGGGTCGGGACGGCGATGGAGGTTCTCGAAGTCGATGACGTAGGGGGCGCCGCCGCCGAGCTCCATGGCGACGCGCGACGTGAGCTCCACGTGGAGGATCTCGTCGGCGATGAAGTCGGAGGCCATGCCGATCAGGTCGATGGGCGCTCTTGCCTCGAGCATGGCGCCGAGCAGATCGGCGAACGCGCGCGCCGTGCAGTACTCGTTGAACGCGGCCTCGGTCCACGAGACACGTGAACGGTCGACGAGGTCGGCGGGGTAGCGCGCGGGGTCGAGCGTGCCCCAAGGAAGCTCGTCGACGTAGGGCCGCACCTTGCGAAAGTGGTGCTCCGCCACCCCGCCGAACCACTCGAGGTCGAAGGGCTCCTTCACTTCTTCGGCGGGGGCTCGACGTTGGGCGCGGACGCGTCGTACGTCGAGCCCTTCGGATTGCCGGGCCGCGGGGGAGGGGCCGCCGCGTCCGGCTGCTCCGCCGCCCAGGAGCCCTTCGGGTTTCCGGGCGGCGGTGGGAGCTCCTCTTTCTTGCACGCGGCGACGAGGCCGGCGGTCGTGAGGGCTCTGGTCACGAGGAGGAATTTTCGCGGCCGCATGACCGCAGCGTACCCTAGCGGCGGCGATCGCGAAGAAAGAGCTCGCCGTCGAGCGTCTCCGCGAACGTGGGCGCGCCGCCGCCCGTGGTCACGAAGTCGGACACGGTCTCGACCACGTCGCGGGCGCGGAGGATGGTGTTGTGGCCGAGCCCGGTGGTCTCCATGATCATGCCGAGCGGCGCGACGTTCGCGAGCGACTCACCGCTCTCGAAGTCGACCACGTTGTCGTCGCGATCGTGCACGACGAGGAGCGGCGCGCGGAGGCGAGCCGCGTCCTGCTCGACGTCGAGGTCGGCGATCCGGATCCCGTAGCGCGACTCGACGCGCGCGACCATGGCTTCGCGAACGGTGGGATCGAGGTCGAGGAACCGGGAGAAGCCGGCGACGAACTTCGACGGCGATCGCGGCGGCGCGATGAGCGCGAAGCGCTGCGCCGAGAGCCCGAAGCGGGTGGCGAGCAGCGAAGCGGCGCCACCGACGGAGTGGGCGATGACGGCGTGGATCGGGCCGAGCTCGGCGGCCACGGCCGCGACGGCGCGGGCGTGCTCGACGACGGAGGCTCGATCGCGGCGGGCGTCGCCGTGACCGGGCGCGTCGAAGGCGACGACGCGGAGCCCCTGGGCCACGAGCGGCGCGACGAAGCGGCCGAGCTGTGAGCCACGACCCTCCCAGCCATGGACGAGGAGCACGGTACGGGGCTGCTCGAGGAGCCGCGCGGTCGATGCGCCGGACGGCTTCCAGATCCAGACGGGGAGGCGCGTGCCGTCATAGGCGACGCTCGTGCGTCGCGCGCCGACGAGGGCCTCACGTTCCCAGAACGGTCGTTCGTGTCGACGGGCGCGGAGGAAGAGCTGCTCTGCCCACATCGCGGCAAGGCCGGGCGCGTGTGGTGACAGCCACCGTAGACCGGCCTTCGTCATGCGCAGCCCTGACGGCGACACCTTCCTGGCCACCTTCTTGGTACGAACGATCGTGCTTTTAATTTGGTCAACGGAGCCGTGCATGGTGTGTCTCTCCTCGAGGGTTCGGATGTCGGAAGTCAGCGGCGCGTTGCGGAGGCGTCCGCGAGGACGCGCTCGAACGACGTCCGGGTGCGCTTCTCTGCGACGACCGGGTCGTTGATGCGCCGAAGGAAGTGGTAGCCGTAGGCGATGGAGAACAGCTCGTGCGTGAGCTGATCGCAGTCGAGGTCCTTGCGGAAGTGCTTCTCCTCGATGGCGATGCGGGCCGCCTGCTGGAGCGTCCCGAGCCAGTCCTTCTGCGCGGCCAGGACCTTGTCACGAGCGGGCCCCGGCCGATCGTCGAGCTCGACGGAGGCGGAAAGGAGGATGCATCCACCCGGCAAAAACGGCTGCTTGGACCACAGGAGCCAGTGCTCGAAGAGCGCGCGCAGGCGCGGCTCGCCGCGGGGCTTCTTGAAGGCGGGCGTGATGACGAGCGAGACGAAGCGCTCGACGGCGGCCTCGAGCACCGCCACCTGGAGGTTCTCCTTCGAGGAGAAGTGCGCGAAGAGGCCGCTCTTGGACATGCCGACGCTCTCCGCCAGCTTGCCGATGGTGAGGCCCTCGAGGCCCTCCGTGCTCGCGAGCGTGATCGCCCGGTCCAGCACCGCGGTGCGGGTCTCAGCCCCTTTGCTCGAGCCTCCTTTGACCACGGTGACCAACCAATCCTTCCCCATTCAGAATAGAACGGTCGTTCGATTCGTCAAGGCGGCATCTCGCCCCCGCCTCACCCGTTGCTTGCGCGCTTTCCACGGCTGAGCCCGGCGATCGCGAAGAGGTTTCGCAACGAATGGCTTGACGGAGGAGGGCCGAACGATTTACTAACCGTTGCCTCTCCGATTGGGCGGGTAGCTCAGCGGTAGAGCGCTGGCCTTACAAGCCGGATGTCGCAGGTTCAAGCCCTGTCCCGCCTACCAATCTCGCGGTTCAGCAAGCAGACCAGCAGCAGCAAACGAAGCAGACACGGACACTCATTAGCTTGAAAATTTGGGGCGGTAGTTAAGTCGGTTATAACGCCGGCCTGTCACGCCGGAGGCCGCGGGTTCGAGTCCCGTCCGCCCCGCTAGAAATAGCGAAAGAATGGCTCGGTTCCGAAAGGGACCGGGCCATTGGCCCATTTGCGCCCGATGGGTACGGTGTCGAGATGAGCAGCGCGGAGGACGAGGCCCGGCTCAAGTATCAGCAGCTGGTGAACGAGTACGGGGCCGCGCTCGTGTCGAAGGACGCGGCGCGCGCGAAGGACCTGCTCGTGCGCTCCACCGTGGCGTGGGAGCAGCTGCGGACGTACCCGGGGCCCGAGTCCGAGCTCGACGGCGACGTCCACCTCGTTACCGCGCTCCAGTTCGCGATCCACGCCGAGGACGCGCAGGAGGCGAAGCGCCTCTACGACTCGATGAGCCCGAAGTTCCAGAGCATCATCAGCGGTGACTCGACGAACACACGCCTCATGGCGTGGCTCGCCAGCGGCGCCTGAGCCGCGGCGTTCTCCGATGTCATGCTCGAGTGACGTGTCAGATCCGGAGAGGGGGCTCGTTTCAGGGGGGTGAGCATGCTGCGCCTCATGGTCAGGGTCGAGTCCGACGAGTGGGTCTTTGGTTTCCCGCAGAACGACGTCGTCATCGGCGCGGCGAGCATGAACGGGCTCGTGCTCGATCACGAGACCGTCGCCGCTCGCCATGCCCGCATCACCCACGACCGCGGCCAGGTGACCATCACGAGCCTCGACCGCGCGCACCCCACGCGCGTGAACGCGCAGGACGTCGCGCGGTCGGTCGTTCGCGAGGGCGACGTGATCGACATCGGCGCCTATCGGCTCGGCATCCTCGATCGAGATCCGCCGGGCCTGGTCGAGAAGGACTTCCTCGACGCGATCGCGCGCGCCCCGCACGACGACGCTCCGCGCGCCGTCTACGGCGACTGGCTCGAAGAGAGCGGACGCCTCGAGGACGCCGCGTTCCTCCGCGCGCAGATCGAGGTCCGCCGCCTCGCCTCCGACAACGCGCGCTTCCTCGAGCTGTCCGAGACGATCCGCGAGCTGGCGCCCAGGATGCCGTACTCGTGGCGTCGCGCCGTCGCCCGGCCGGCGATCGAGAATTGCAGCTTCGAGCCCGGGGTGCAGTTCGAGGTTCAGTGCCCGAAGAACTGGGACGATCTCGAGCGCACCGAGAAGCCAGACGAGCGCTGGTGCAAGAGCTGCAAGAAGCGTGTGTATTATGCAAGCACGATCCCCGCGGCGCGGCGGCTCGCGATCGCCGGACAGTGCGTCTCCGTCGATCTGGTGGTCCCGCGCTTCGAAGGCGACCTCGAGCCCCAGCCCATCCAGATGCGCGGCGCCATGTTGCCGCCACGCTATCGGACGCTGCCTCCCGGCTCCTGACCGGCTATCCTCGTGCGAGCGTGCGCACCGGGAGGCTACGAGCAGGGTTCGCTGGCGCGCTCGCGTCCGGTCTCCTCATGGCCGCGGCCTGCACGACCGAGCCCCAGAGCATCAGCACCGCCAGCGGTGGGCGGAGGCCGCCGACCTCGACCCCCGTGAGCCTGCCGCCGCCGAGCGACCCCTGCGTCCCCGACGCCGTCTTCAGCCGCGAGACGCTCCTCCACGGCCAGGCCGCCTCGCGCGTCTTCTACTCGTGGACCGCCGCGGACGACGCGGCGGAGCTCCGCAAGACGCGGCTCCTGTTCTCTCGTACGGGGCGAGCGGGGCTCGGCCCCGTGCCCCGCTACGCCGCCGACCGCTTCGCGGAGCTCGCGGGTGACGGGGACGAGCAAGCGCTCGTGGCGAGCGTCCTCGCCGGCGATGCCTTCGCGAGATCGCGGTCCGCCTGGCCCTCGGCCTGGGCCACCCGCATGGGCTGGCCCGGCGAGACCCCTCGCACCCAGCTGCTTCGCATCGAGCTCCGGCCCGAGGCGTTCATCGTGACCTTCTACGACCAGACGTTTCGCGTGGTCGACCTCTCGAATCGCCCCATCGCGCTCGCCGAGGTGCTCGCCGCGCCCGAGCGCATCGGCGCCGTCTACTTCGCGAAGGACGAACAGGAGTGCAAGACGGACGGCGGCTCGCGCCGCGACGCCGGCGACGGCTCGCCGGGCTGCGTGGCCGACGGCTACCGCGAGTTCATCCTCGGGAGCGAGGCGATGGTCGCGGAGTGGTCCCTCGGCACCGAGACGATCCGCGCCGAGATCGAGCGCGGGATGGAGCTCTTCCAGGCGTTTCGAGGCCGCGCGTCCGCCATCGAAGAATCGAGCGAGTACTGGAGCACGACCGTCGTGAGGCACTGGCGGTCCGGCGCGCAGAGGAACTGCTTCGAAGAGCAGTTCTACGAGGACGCGATCGCGATCCCGAGCCGCCCCTACGAGCCGCTCCCGGACAACCTCCAGCACATCGTCGACACGCTGAGGGACGCCTCCTTCAGCCTCGATCCTCTGGTCGTGCGCCCCGGAGCCGATGGCGGCTGATGCTCACTTCCGCTTCGCGTTGACGAGGCGCGCCAGCGGGACGCTCCCGATGACGTTGCGAATGCGCTGCGCCTGGCGCTCGTCGATCGCGCCGCGCAGCTCGACCTCCGCGCGGCCGGAGGCACGCACCACGCGGACGTGGCCCTCGGCGACGGGCGGGTCGCGGACGATGTCGCGCAGATCCGCCAGGATCGGCGGCGCCACGCCGCCCCGGACCACGCGCATGCGGCCGGCCTCGATCGCGAGGTCCACGATCGTCGTGGCACGCAGCGAGGCGAGGTAGAGGCCGCCGAGCGCCGCCACGACCACCGCGATGAAGACGATCGACGTCGCGTCCAGGAGCCCAGTCTCTGACTTCGCCTGGCGAGTGGCAAGACACTCGTGACCGGAGGCGACGGCGCCGGGCTGAGCTACGCTGGGCGCCCCCATGGGCGATCTGCGTGTGTTTCACATCCCCGTCTGTCCCTTCAGCCAGCGTCTCGAGATCTTGCTCGCGCTGAAGGGCCTCACCGGGACGATCGACTTCCAGGTCGTCGACATCACGAAGCCGCGTGATCCCGCGCTGCTCGCGAAGACCCCTGGGACGACGGCGTTGCCGTTCCTCGAGACGGAGGCCGGCGTCCTTCGCGAGAGCCTCGTGCTCATGCAATACGTGGAGGACCGCTTCCCCGAGCCTCGCGTGGCTGCCGTCGAGCCGTTCGCGCGTGGCGTGGAGAACATGATGGCGTCGCTCTGCAGCGACTTCGTCAACGCGGGCTACGGGTTCGTCATGAACCAGGATCCCGGCAAGCGCGACACTCTCCGGGAGAAGCTCCTCGCGCAGTACGCGCTCCTCGACACGATGTTGCTGCGCTACGGAGACGCGGACCCGTCACCGTTCTTCGGGAAGGAGTTCGGCTGGGTCGAGGCGGTCTTCACGCCCATGTTCATGCGCTTCTGGTTCGTCGACTACTACGAGGGCTTCGAGCTCCCGGACGAGCCGAAGTACGCTCGCGTCCGGCGCTGGAAAGATGCGTGTGTGACGCATCCCGCCGCGCAGCAGGTGACGCGCGAGGAGATCATCAAGCTCTATTACGACTACTCGCGCAACGCCGGCAACGGCGGGCTCGTGCCGGGCCGCCGCGTCTCCTCGTTCGTCTTCGAGCCCCACTGGTCGAAGCGTCCGTGGCCGCCACGCGACAAGTACGGGCCGGTCGCCACGGACGGAGAGCTCGGGCTCGTCTAGATCCCGACCCCGGGCCCACCCTCGGCTGCTCCCATTTCACGACGCGAGACCCGTCGCGGGGCCGGACGCGGCGCGACTCACCCGGTTTCGAATGGCCGACCGATATCGAGAAATGCAGCGCGTACGACGCCCTGCGCTACGATGACGTTCGTGCGAAGGCGAGAATTCCTCATCGGCACGTTTGGCTCGATCATCTACATCGCCTGTGGCAGTGATGATCCCAAGGGCGCCGGCGGAGCGCCCGACGGCGGCGCACCAGGGACGAACCCCGATGGGGGCGGTCCCATCATCGATCCTTCGCTGCCGCCGCCCGCCGCTCAGTCGACCGACGACGTCAGCCACGGCGCCTTTCCTCAGGGCGTCGTGTCCGGCGATCCGCGGCCCGATCGCGTCGTCCTGTGGACGCGCATCGAGCCGAGCGCCGCCGGCAAGGGGGACAACGACGACATCGAGCTCATTCTCACCGTCACGAAGGACGAGGCGCTGAAGGAGATCGTCGCACGCGAGAAGGTCACGGCGAAGGCCGCGGACGATCACACGGTCCGCGTCGTCCCCACCGGTCTCGAGCCCGGTCGCTTCTATTTCTACCGCTTCGAGCTCGCGGGCGGCGCCACCACGCAGGTCGGACGCACGAAGACGGCGCCGGAGCCGACGGCCGACACGCCCGTGACGTTCGCGATGGCGGCGTGCCAGGACTTCATCGGCCGCTACTGGCACGCGTGGCGGGCCTTCCTCGACGAGGGCGTCGACGTCGACTTCATCCTCTACCTCGGCGACTACATCTACGAGTCGGTGAACGACGCGCGCTTCCAGTCGACCACGCCGGATCGCGAGATCAAGCTGCCGAACGGGATCGATACCTCCGAGAAGCAGGATGGCTCGCGCATCGCGGCGGGCACCCTGGCGGACTACCGCACGCTCTACAAGAAGTACCGGAGCGAGCCGCTCCTCCGCGAGGTGCACCGCCGCTTTCCGTTCATCCTCACGTGGGACGACCACGAGTACGCGGACGACTGCTGGCAGGACCACTCGACGTCGTTCAACGGCCAGGACCCGAAGAATCCGGGCAACGAGAGCGCCGACGACGAGAAGAACACGGCCCGCCGCAGCGCCGCGAACCACGCGTTCTACGACTACCAGCCGCTCGACGTCGCGTTCAACGCGAACCTCGAGTTCCCGTTCGACATCAAGATTTACCGTCAGCTCCGCTGGGGCAAGCACGTCGATCTCTTCCTCACCGATCAGCGCTCGTACCGGTCCGATCACGTCGTCCCGGAAGGGAAGGGGGCGAACCTCGCGTGCGGCAAGTTCACGAACTACACGAGCGTCGGCTCACGTTACTTCGTGCGCAAGGCCGGCTTCGACCCGAAGGAGGCGGAGGTCAAGCCGACCCTCCTCGGCGGGGAGCAGAAGGCCTGGCTCCTCGACGCGGTGAAGAAGTCGGACGCCACGTGGAAGGTCTGGTGCAACGAGGTGCAGATGTACCAGATGCGCCTCGAGCTGAAGCGCCTCCCGGGCGTCCCCGACAAGATCCTCGGGTTCGAGCCGTATCCGGTCTACATCAATTGCGATCAGTGGGACGGCTTCCGCTCCGAGCGCGCCGAGATCCTCACCGAGCTGAAGGACGTCTCGAACCTGCTCGTCTGCACGGGCGACATCCACTCGTTCTACGCGGCGGAGCTCCACGTCGATTTCGACAACGTCGCCATCGAAGACAAGCCGCTCGGCGTCGAGTACGTGACGGCGGGCATCTCGTCGGCGTCGCTGAAGGAGCTGATTGGCAAGTTCATCCCCGAGGACTCCCCGCTCCACTTCATCGCCAAGGCCTGGACGGGGGCGGCCGACCAGGCGCTCATCGACTCGAATCCCAACTTCCTCAAGCACGCGGATACGGACTCCTACGGATTCACGCTGATGAAGGTCGACGCGAAAGAGGTCGCGGTGACCTTCGTGCAAGTGGGGAGTCCGAAAGAGAAGACCTACGGCGGCGTGATCGAACGCACGAAGTTCTCGACCGCGGCCGGCACGAATCGAGTTGTCGCCGGCTGATCGAGCGCGTCGCATGGACCGCTGGCTCGAGCGCGCGCTGCTCGCCGCGCTGCTCGGATACGGCGTGGCGGCCCTCGCGCCGGGGCCTTACGCGGTCGCCATCGACGGCCTGGTCTCGCTCGCGCTCCTTGCGCCCGACTGGTTTCCGCGGTGGGCCGCTTGCATCGCGGGCGGGGCGGCGGTGGCGGAGGTCTGGGAGCCGCGAGCCCGATACCTCGTCCTCGCGGCCTGGGCGATCGGTCTCCTCCGCTCCCGGACGTGGTCGCTCGCGCTCTGGCTCCTCTCGATCGGCCTCTTCGTGCCCGAGAGCCAGGCCTACGTGCTGCCGGTGTGGATCGGCTTCGTGGCGGAGGCGGTGTTCCTGCGCGCACGGCCCTTCGAGCCTTACGGACGGCTCGCGCGGTGGCGTCACCCGTCGTGGATGGGACGACCCTTCGATGCGCTCGCGAATAGCCGCCTCTTCGGGGCGCTGCTCGAGCCGCTGCCCGAGGTGACGATGCGGAGCGACATCACCGACGTCGTGTACGTGAACTACCTCGTGCCGGCGGAGACCGTCCTGCCGCTGGTCCCGCCCGGCCTCGAGCTCCAGCGCCTCGGCCCGAATGGCAAGTATGCGCTCTTCACGTTTCTCACCTATCGCCACGGCCACTTCGGATTTGCCTTTCTGGGCCCCTTCCGCCGCCTCTTGCCCTCGCCCGTGCAGACGAACTGGCGAATTCACGTCACGGATCCACGCACGAAGCACCGCGGCATCTATTTCCTCACGAACGCGATCACGAGCACCGTGCCGGCGCTCGCGGCTCGTTTGACGACGGAGGGCATGCCGATGCACGTCCTCGCGTTCGGGGACGTGAGGCGCGAGGCCGACGGCGCGCTTGCGGTGCGCCTCGATCCGGGCGGCGGCTCCGCCCCCGACGCGGAGATCGCGCTCCGGCCGCTCCCCGGGCCGCCGGTCCTGAGCGGCCCGTGGGCGGAGTGCTGGCCGGACTACCGGTCGTTCCTGGCGTATTGCGTCCCGCAGGACCGCGCCATGTCGAGCCAGCCGCTCCGCGGGCGCGTCTCGCGCCAAGAGATCGATCTCGGCATTCCGCTCGATATTTGCGCGCCCGTGGCTGGGACCGTGAAGTCTCGCGCCGCCGCCCAAATCGCGGCGGAGGCGGAGCCGCTCTGCTTCTACGTGCCGAAGGTGAGCTTCACGTTCTCGGTCGAGGCTCACGACGCGCTCGGCCAGAACCAGTAATGGTGCGTCACGAAGCGAATCCCGAAGATGCGCTGCTCGTGCCGGCCGAGGATCGTCGGCGCGGGGATCCCTGGCGGTGGCGCTTCCACCGGTGCGCCCAGCTCGCCCGGCGGCCATAGCTCGAGCCGCTCGCCCAGCGGCGTGGGGATCGCGAGCGGGCCGAGGACGAACCACACGCCTGCGTCGTCGCCGTCTCGGCGGGCGGAGGTCAGCACGACGCCCCCATGATCGCCGAGCGGGTCCATGCGGAGGAGGCCCATCATGCGGCCGAAGAGGAGCGGGAAGGCGGCGCTCATGAAGCGGCGGCCGTCGCGCTCCCACGTCGCATACGAGACTGCCTGCATCACGTCGTTCGAGTCGACGTAGGTGCGGAGGATGCCGCGCGCGTCCGGCCGGCCGTCCTTCTCGCGATCGACCGCGAAGGCGCGTGTGACGATCCGGCCCTCGTCGCGCGGATAGACGAACTGGCCCATCCAGCGAACGAGGAAGAAGAACGCGCGCCAGAGGAGCGAGAATGGGAAGACCCAGCGGCTCCGGATGTGGAGCTCGAGGCCTGCCGTGTCGTCGAAGAAGGCGACGACGCGCGGGTCGATCCTCGTGACGTCGATGCCGGGATGGGCGAGGTCCTCGATGCGATCGACCACGCCGCGGGGCGCGCCGGCGGCCACCCATCCCCGGCGCTCGAAGAAGTCGGCGCCGATGCGGAGGCCCCCGGAGAATCCGCTCGCGCGCGCTCGCACGCGCCGAGCGTACACGACCGCCGCAGGCTCGCGTGGTCGCGGGCTCGCGCGCCGGTGACCTCCGAGGTCACGTGACCTGTCGCGTCCGACGGCGAAGGAGGCCGGTCAGGCGGAAATCCTTTGCTGCGAGCGGGCGCGGGGCTTGCTCCGGTGGCGCGCATGAAGCTCGTCTGCTCTTGCCGCGGCGTCGTCCTCGTCCTCCTGACCGGCTGCGCTGCGACGTCAGCGGAAAATGCCGAAACCAACGAGTCGGCGAAGGTCATCGGGGAGCGCGACCTCGTTCGGGTCGCGGGGGACGGCGCGAACGTGCCGGAGAAATATCGCGCGCTCCTGGACGGCGTCGGGAAGCTCTCGAACTACTGCACCGCGACCCATATCGGGAACGGGATCGCGGTCGCGGCCGGCCATTGCTTCGGTGCGCCGGCCATGCGCCGCGACCACCTGGACTGCCAGGGCGTCACGGTGGTCTGGGGCTATCGCAAGGACCATCCCGCGGTCATGACCTCGAGCTGCGAGGTCGTGCTCGCCGCGGAGCAGAGCCTCGCGCGTGACTATGCCGTCTTCGTCGTGCGACCGATCCCGCCCGTGTCGCTCCGCACGAGCGACGCTGCGCTCGAGGTCGGTCACCCGCTCACGGTCTTCAGCCATCCGCTGAATCACCCGCTCGAGTGGTCGCAGCGTTGCACGCTCGAGCCGCGCGAGAACCTGCGCCAGATCGGCTCGAATGGCACGTGGGGCGCGGACATGTTCACGCACGCGTGCGACACGGCCGAGGGCAGCAGCGGGAGCGCCATCCTCGACGATGCGTCGCTCGCGATCGTGGGGATTCACAACGGTGGGGTCGTGCCCTGGAACTACGCCACCCGGATCTCGGCGGTGCCGATCGCAGAGCTCACACGGCCCGACTTCGACGTGCCGCCGATCGTGCGGTTCACGGAGCCCGCGGGCGGGGGCATGGTGCACGGCATGATCGCGCTCGAGGTGGACGCCCACGACGTCGACGGCGCGATCGCCAGCGTTCGCTTCGAGCTGCCCTCTGGCCCCGTCACGATCACGGAGGCGCCTTGGCGCATCGAGTGGGACACCACGCAAGCGCCGAGCGCGCAGCACACGATCCGCGCCGTCGCGACGGACGAGCGCGGCGCGACGCGAGACGCGACCCGCACGCTTCGCGTCCAGAACTAGATTCAGTGCGCTCCGATCTCGCGCGCGCGACCCACTTGAGTCCTCGTGGAGCGTGGGATTCAATGGCGGGCCTGATGACGTTTCGCGCGGCCGTTCTGCTTGGCTTGGGCGTGTCGTTCGCGGGCGCGTGTGGCGGTCCGACGGCGACGGGCGCGACGTGTCCGCCGAGCAGCACCCTCACGTACGAGAGCTTCGGGAAGGGGTTCTTCGAGGCGAACTGCAATCGCTGTCACTCGGTGAACACGAAGGGAACCTCGCCCCTCTACGACGACGTCACCGCCATCCGCTCGAACGCGAAGCAGATCGACGAGCAGGCCGCGTCCGGTCCCGAGGCGACGAACGAGGAGATGCCTCAGGATGGCAGCGTGGCCAAGGCCGAGCGCGAGAAGCTCGGCCAGTGGCTCGCGTGCGGCGCGCCCTGAGCGGCGTCAGCGCGCGCGCAGGCGCTTCACGAGGAGGCCGAGGCCGACGATCTGGGCGAGGGCGAGGAACGTCCAGAGCGGCCACCTGGTCCAGGCCTCGAGTGCCCACCACGACGCGCTCTTCGGATATTCGACCTTGCCGATCTGGATCGTCCGCTCGAGCACGATGCCATTTCCGCCGAGCTCCGGCAGCGTCATCTCGAGCCGACACGTGCCGAACTTCAGGGCCGTGATCTCCGCGACCTGCTCGCGATTCGTGTCGTCGAGGCTGTCGTCGAGGCGCGCCGTGACCTTGCAGGTCTCGGGGGTGAGGCTGCGCGCGCGCGTCAGTGCGTTCTGGCTGCACACGGTCGTGCCGCCCGCGAGATCGACCTGCGCCACCGCCCACGCGTAGCCCCCGGCGATCATGCGCTCGGGCGCGAAGAGGCGCGCGGTCTTGATCTCGGAGGGCTCGACGATCTGCGCCTCGAGCTGCTTTCCGTCGATCGTCGACTTCACGATGACGCTCCCCGCCTTCGCGGAGCGATATCGGTAGACGGTGCCCGCCTGGGGCTGCTCCACGAACTCGAGGACGTTGCCCGGCGTGATCGTGACGGGCACGTAGTCATAACCGATGACGGCGCGCTTGTCGGAGGTCGCGAGGTGATGGAAGATCGAGACCTCCGTGCCGCGCACGTACGCCGCCTTGGGGTCCTCCGTGCAGAGGTGCTCGAGGCCGTGGGACGTCGGCTTGGCGACGTGGAAGAACATCTTGTCCGTCACGCGCTTGCCGTCCGCGCCCTTGGCCGTGATCGTGAGCTCGCTGACGCCGGGCGCCACGCCCGTCACGGTGAGGGTCTCGCCGCCGACCTTCTCCACCTTCAGCACCCCCGGCTTCGAGGACGTGGCCTCGAGCAGCGGGAGCGTCTGGCTCGTTCCGTTGGTGAAGACGACCAGGTCGAGCTTCGCGCCCGGCGCGATCGGCTTCACGAAGTTCTCGACTTGCACCGCGCTCATGTAGCCGATGGTGAAGTTGCCCTCGTAGGCGGTGATCTTCGAGTAGCAGCCGGGCAGGAAGGCGAGAGCGCCCAGGAGAAGGCGAGGGAGAAGCGGCGGAAGAAGACGACGACGAAGGGAAGCTCTCGCGCGCGGCATCGCGGACGATCGTAGCAGTCAGGGCTTCGAGCAACAGCCGCCAGACAGCTGAATCGCCCGCTCCCACGAGGCCGCCTTTCCGGCGAAGGTCTTCGTCTGGCGGAGGCGCTCGGCGCCCTCTCGCCAGAACGTGACCACGTCGGGCGGCACCGCCGTCGCAGCGAGCGGCAGCGCTCGGGGGTCGAGGGCGTGCATCCCGTTCTCGACGAGATACGCCTCGAGCTCCGGGCGATGCGCGAAGCCCACGAAGGCGAGCACCCGCCGGGCGTGGTGCTTCGCGATCGCCTCGCTCGCGCGGTGATGGAACCACGCCTGGCGCCGCGCCCAGGTGACGCCTTCACCGGCGCCGAGCCGGGTCTGCGCGTTGCGGAGGGCGAGCCAGCGCTGCGCGCGTTCGGGCGAGTTGAGCTCCTCGAAGCTGCCGTAGCTGTCGAGCGCCTCGGCCTCCTTGCCGAAGTCGTGCTCGAAGACCTTGTCGCCGGCCGCGTCGAGCACGGGTGGCTTCCGGCCGAGGTCCGAGTCGCGCCACCAGTCGATCGGCTCGACGGCCACGCCGCGGCTCTTCGCCAGGAGCGTCAGGTAGCTCATCTCGATGGGACCGTCCTCGTAATGGCCAGTCGCGAAGGCCTCGGGGCGTATCTCGACGAGGACGAGGTCCGGCCGGTAGGCCTCCAGGACGGACCCGAGGGTGGACATGGGATAACCCGGTTTGGCGACGTGACCGCCGTGCTCGGTGCCGACGACCATGATCTCGGGGCCGGAGGCTTTATCCAACTTCGACAAGACGAAGCGGAGCGCCTGCTCCGTCCGGAGGTTCACGCCGTCGAGATGGCCGGGCGGGCTCAGATCCAGCTCGTTCGCGATCCCGAGCGACGTGAGCTTCTGGCTGAACGCGACGGCGGGCGCCGTGAGATCGAACTCGTCTCTCGTGGACGAGGCGATCAAGATCCTTCCCGAATAGGCGGCCTTGATCCGGGCCGCCAGCGAAGGCTCGTCGAGCCAGCGGGACGGGGAGCGCGCCTTCCACTTCTCGTAAGCGGGGGTGGTCTTGCCGGTGGCGAGGTCGAAGGGCCACTCGCCGGGCGACCAGTCCGCGGCGTAGCTCGTCATCTGTCCCGGTCCGCCGAGCGCCCGCTCCACGCGCATCCAGCTCTCTAGCCACGGCTTCACGTGCCCCGGCGCATCGAAGGTCCACACGTCGAGGTCGAGCGCGTCCGGAGAGGTCGCGCCGATGGCCCCGAAGCGATCGGGGTGGCGAAGGCCGAAAGACACCGCCAGGAATCCCCCCGTCGACTGTCCGATGAGCCCGCGCGAGGTGCGGGCGCCGAGCGTGCGGAAATGGCCGTCGATCGCCGCGAGGGCTGGCCCCGAGAGCCACGTGTCCCACTGGCCGGTGACGGGCGAGTCCTCGAGATAGGACGAGCCGGTCTTCGTGCTGGCGTCGACGCCGACGAGGATCGCCTCCTGACCGGTCTCGCGGAAGATCTCGTCCGCCATCTGGGTCGCGTTGCGGCGGCCGCGGAGGCGCGCCATCTCGTTCGACATGAAGCCGCCAAAGAGGAACACGACCGGATAGCGGCGCGCGGGGGAGGAGGCATAGCTCGCCGGCAAATAGGCGCAGAAGCGCCGCTCGGTAGGGTTCCCGGCCGACCCCGCGAGGACCGGCGCGTCGACCTTGAAGAGCTCGAGGCGCGGTCCATGACAGGGATCTTCGGAGCTCGGCCTTCGCGGCGTGGCGCTCTTCAGCTCGACGTCGCCCCCGCCTGCGTCGCCGAGCCCCACGAAGCCGTGACCCCGACCCTGGAGCGTCTCCCAGAACGTCGTGTCCACGTCGACGACCACGAGGGGCGTGGCGGAGCTCGGAGCCTCGATCGCATACGTCGCCTCGCGGCCGAGGTCCACGTCGGGGCCTGGCCGAAATCGCTCGATGAGCGCTCGAAGCACGTCGCCGTCGACGTCGTCCGCGCGCCACTTCTTCGCTTCCTCGACCGTGAGCCACGCCACGGCGAGACGACCGTGCGCGTTCGAGACGGTGACATTCGAAGCGTGTAGTTTCCCCGTGAGCACATGAGCGGGCGGAGCCGGCGATACGGGCGCGGACTTCGCGCAGGCCACGAGGACGAGCGAGAGAAGGAGGCGTTTCACGCCGGCAGTCTACCCTGCGGATTCGTCCCGCCGAGCCCGCGCCTTCGGCTTAGGCTACGGAGCGTGCCGAAGCCCTTCGCCTCGATCTCCGAAGCCAGGAAGCGGAGGCGGTGACCGTCCTTCGCGCCGTGCTCGAGGTGCCTGCGCCCGGGCCGGTCGCGAGCGTCGCGTTCTCGCTCATCGGCTCCGCGACGCCCGCCGTGATCGCGCTCGCTCGCGGGGGCTTCGAGGGCGCGGACGAGGACACGCGGCTGAACCTCCTCACCCTCGTCGCGTCCGCGAACACGAGAGATGGCGCGGAGGTCTTCGCCGAGCTCGTCGGGCGCCATGGCTGGACGCCGGTTCATCCGCGCCTCCTCATGGAGCTCGGAAAGAACGTGGCGCACGCCGAGGTCCTCTTCCCCGCGCTCCTCGACGCGAAGGACGCGCCGGTGACACGCCTCACCGACCTCTTGATCGCCGCGCTCCAGGGCCGGCATCTGGACCCGGCGCGCGTCGCGCAGACGGAGGTGGCCCTCACCCTGGGCGAGCGCATCGACGAGCTGCTCGCCTCGAAGGAAGATTCGGCGATCGGCGACCTCGCGGCCCGGCTCGATCTCGCGGCCCATCTCGGGGGCGAGCCGGTCGTCCCGCGCCTCCGCGCCGCGCTCACGTATCCTCATGTGTGGCCGCGCGCCTTCGCCGTGCTCTCGCTCTTGCGACGCGGTGAAGCGGTCCCGGACGACGCCATCGCCGCCGTCGCCGCCGACCCCGCCACGCGGGGCGTGTTCTATGGCCTCATGCAGGAGCTCGGCGCCGCCGCGAGGATTCCGGCGGCCTACCGCACCCGCGATGCGTTCGCGGAGTCGGACATGGTCAGCTGGCTCTCCCATCCGGGCGAGCTCGGTCAGCCGCCGAAGGCGATCGAGAAGATGGCGGTCTTCGAGGTCGACAGCGGCGACCAACGCCTCGTGCTCTACGTCTGGCGATTCCAGAGCGAGGAGAGCGCGGTGTGGAAGGCGAGCGTCAGCGGTCCATACCCCGTGAATTCGCCCGAGGGACCGCTCTCCGGTCCGAGCACGTTCTCGCGCTTCGACCCGTGGGACAAATGCACGGCCGAGGAGCACGCCAGCGCGGTGCTGAAGACGCTCTCGGAGTGGGCGGCCGCGCGGCGCTAGGCCTTGCGCGTGCGGCGCTCGAGCTCGAAGAGGCCCGTCGCGGTGACGATCCAGAGGAGCGCATACAGCGAGACCGCATGCGAGAGATGCGCGTGCTCTTCGATGGTGTGGGTCACGATCGACATCGCGTCGTCCTCCGGCGGCGGCGGGTTCACGATGAGATAGGTGAGGCGCGTGAGGATGCTCGTGCCGTACATCACGAGCCACGCGAGCGCGCCGGCCCACCAGCTCTCCGCGCGCGGGAGCATCGAGCGCGTGCGCTCACCGGAGCGATCGTACCGATCGAGCAGCTGATGGCCGACGTGGTGCACGATCACGACGACGGCGGCGGGGAAGAGGACGACGGCCAGGAAGCCGGCGAAGGCGAGCCGGGGCGCCGTGCGCAGGAGGTCGAGGAGGTGGGGGAGCACCTGCATCGCCACCGCGGCCTGCGCCGTCAGCAGTCCGAAGGCGAGCGTACCGCTGAGAATCGAGCCCGGTGAGAACGCGCGACGCATCGCCCCCGATCCTAGGCGATCTTTCGTAGACTCGCGCCCGTGCAACGACACCTCGTCGCGAGCTTCGTGGGAGCTTTCGTCCTCACGTGCGCTGACCACGCCGCCGCACTGGGCGACATCACGATCTACGACAACGCGCAGTCCGTGCCGATCGGCGCGCGCGCGGCAGGTATGGGCGGCGCATACACCGCGCTCGCTTGCGACGAAGGCGCGCTCCACTACAACCCGGCGTCGCTGTCGTGCGCCGCCTCGTCCCACCTCGAGCTCTCCGCCAACGCGTACGTGATCGAGGGCATGCGTGCGACGGGCGCCTACGGCTCCGGGAACAACGTCGCCGCGATGACGTATCACTCCATCCCGTCGATCGTCGGCGCGGTACGGGTGCTCCGCGAGGGCAGCGAGAAGACGTTCTTCGACACGTACCCGGGCCGTCTCACGTTCGGGTTCTCGGTCTCTGTCCCCCGCACCGTCGCGCTCAAGGTCGATCCGCCCGAGTCGAGTCAGCGGAGCTACGCCGCGTTCTCCGTGCGCGAGGACCTCACCGTCGGCGATCTCGGGATGGGCTACCAGTTCAACAAGGAGATCAGCGTGGGCATCTCCCTCGGCGGCGTCATTCGCACGTCCGAGCGTCATACGCAGTGGCTCCTGCTCGACAGCCGGTCTTCGAACTATCTCTCGTGGAACGACGACCGCAGCTCGTTCGCGGTCGGCGCCCGCGGAAAGATCGCGGCGCTCGTGCGGCCCTACAAGAACCTCTCGTTCGGGCTCGTGCTCACCGCCCCGTCGATCCACACGTACGGGGAGGCCAAGGAGAGCGCCACGTTTGCCTCCACCGCCGGCGCCGTGTCGGTCCATTCGCGCGGCAAGAGCCAGGTCGGCATGCCCGGGCGCGTCGCGTTCGGGTTCGCGTTCGTCAAGCGGCGCTACACGTTCTCGGGGGATCTCTCGATCAATATCCCGCAGACGGTGAAGCTCGCGTACGAGATGAACAACGCCGTCGCCGATACGATCATGCATCCAGTGGTGCAGCCGAACCTCAACCTCGGCGCCAGCGTGCCCTTCGGCACCACGCGCGAGGTGAATATCGGCTTCTTCACCGACTCTTCGAGCGTCTCCAGCCGAGATATTCGCGATATCGGGCTATCGCGACTGCACATGGTCGGGAGCTCGCTGACGGTGGGCTTTCTCGGGAAGCAGGCGCGGCTCTGGGTCGGCGTCTCGGGGGAAATTGGCCATACGACGATCAAGTCGCCCGGCCGGAGCTTCACCTACGAGCGCGTGTCGGCCCTGCCGCCGGGCCAGCTTCCGACGGACAACGAGGCCTCCCTCGTGCGGTGGACGATGACCGGCATTCTAGGATCGAACTACTCGTTCCTCGAATGACGGCGTCCGCGAGAAGTGCCAGACGGCGACCCCGAACGACAGGGCGCTGAGGATGGCGCCCAGGAAGAAAGGCGCACCGATGCGAATATCGGTCTTCGGGTACTGACTCACGTGAGCGAAGAGCGGAGTCCCGATGACGGGCGCGACCACCGCCACGAGGCTATTGAGGGACGAGAGCGAGCCCATGGCGAGGCCCTGCTCGGTCTTGTCTGCCGCCTTCGAGACGAGCGCGTTGATGGCGGCGGAGACGGCAAACGCGAGGACGTTCGCGATCGAGATCGCGAAGAGCATCCAGCCCTGCGTGGCGAGCCCGTATCCGAGATACGCAAATACCGCGGACGCCAGCCCCAGAAGAACGACCTTCCGCTCGCCGAGGAGACGGAGCAAGCGGCCCAGGAGCACGCCCTGGACGAGCGCGAACATCAGGCCCACCGTGAAGAGCGAGAGCCCGTTCTCCCGTGGTCCCCAGCCAAATTTGTATTCGTTGTGGATGACCCACGTCGCGTTGAGGACGAACTGGGCGAGGTTCGCGAGGGCGATCACGGTCACGAGGGCGCCGACGCCCTTCAGGCGGACGAGGCCCACGAGGGCGCCGAAGGGATTGGCCTTTCGGAGGTCGATGGGGCGGCGCCGCTCCGGCGGCAGCGACTCGGGCAGGACGAACGCGCCATACAGGAAGTTGCAGAACGAGAGGCCCGACGCGACGTAGAAGGGCAGCCGGATCGAGAGCGAGCCGAGCATGCCGCCGATGACCGGCCCGAGGATGAAGCCGACGCCGAACGCGGCGCCCACGAGACCGAAGCTCCGGGCGCGGTCCTCGGGCTTCGTGATATCGGCCACGTACGCGTTTCCGACGGAAATGTTCGACGCGAAGAGGCCGCCGATGACGCGCGTCGCGAGGAGCATCGGGAGCGAGGTCACCACCGCGGACAGGAAGAACTGCGTACCTAGGCCCGCGATGGAGAGGAGGAGGACGAGGCGCCGGCCATAGCGGTCCGACAGCGCGCCGAGCAGAGGCGCGCAGAGGAACTGTGTGAAGCCGAACGTGAAGACCATGCCCCCGTACCAGTAGGTCTGGTCCTTCACGCTGGGGGCGAACTCGCGCACGAGCGTGGGGATGACGGGCAGGAGCAGCCCGACACCCATCATGTCGATCAGGACGGTGACGAGGATGAACGGGATCGCCGGGGCACGCTGCGCCATCGGGGGACGCTGCAGACTACGCGGCCAGTCCCTCCGCGACGACGATGATCTCGCCCGACGGGCGCGGGAGGCGGCGATGAGCGCTCACCGGAAGGAGCTCGTCACGGAGATCCATCGTGGTCTGCACGCTCTTCAGGACGAGCCCGTGGCGGTGCAGCGTACGCTCCAGCTCGTTCGGTGCGGCGCCCCAGAGGAAGGGCTCGTCGATGAAGCGCATGATCCAGTCGACCACCCGGCGCTGCGAGTGGAGGCGCAGGCGGCCGGCGGCGTCGGGCGTGACGATGGACAGGATCAGCGTACGCGCGCCGGGGCCGCTCGCGATCTCGCCGAGGACGCGATGGACGCGCTCCTCGTCGAGGTACATGAGGAGCCCCTCTGCGACGAAGACGGTCGGCAGCGTCGCGTCGAAGGCCGGGGTGCGCCGGAGCGCGCTCAGCATCGAGCCCGTCGCGAGATCGACGGGGACCAGCGTGACGCCCTCCGACTCGCCGCGGTAGGACTGTGTGGCCGGGTGATCGACCTCGAAGACGGGAACGCCCTTCGGGACGGTCGCGCTCAGCATGTCGAACCCCGCGCCGACGAGGATGACCTGCCGGGCACCGGCGTCGACGGCGGCGGCGAGCGCCCGGCGGACCCCGAGCTTGCGGAGCGCGTAGTGGGTCACGAAGCCCGGAGAGACGAGCCGCTCCGCCACGTGCGCGGCGCGCTCGAGGACCGGCCACGGGACCGTATCGAGGAGCGTCCCGAAGAGCGGGAGCGCGCGGCGAACGGCCGCCTCGACCGCGTCGGCCGCGGGCGCCGCGTGGAGCGACGCGAGATCGGGATCGTCTTCGAGGAGTAGCAAGGTCGATGCCACGACGGCTGCGGTTACGCTCGGACCACTGCTCACGAGGCTCTCCTTACGTCGAAGTCGTTTGGGGTCAAACGAATTTCGGCGTTCTGCCGGCGGTCGAATCGACGCACCGCGGTCGCGGTCGCGGCCGAGGAGCGATCGTCATGTCCGTCCCCGCGAGAGCCCAGCCGTGGCGCGTGTCCGCCGAAATCGCTGGAAATGAGCGGGATCTCGCGGATGATCCCCGCCGCGTGGATCCGCGACCCGCTCCCCCCGTGCTTCGCCCGTACCAGCGAGAGGCGCTGGCGGCCGTGCTCGCGGCGCGGCGGGCGGGCACGCGGCGCATGGTTGTGTGCCTGCCGACAGGGGCAGGCAAGACGGTCATCTTCTCCGAGCTCGCGCGCATGGCCCGCCGCCAGGTCCTCGTCCTGGCGCACCGCGAGGAGCTCTTGCAGCAGGCGCGCGCGAAGATCGGCGCGGCGGCGATCGAGCGCGGGGCGGAGCGCGCGCCGGTAGACGCGAAGGTGCTCGTGGCGTCGATCCGGTCGCTCCACGAGGAGCGCCTCGCGCGCGTCCTCGAGGGCCGCGACTTCGGCCTCATCGTCTACGACGAGTGCCATCACGCAGCCGCGGAGGACAACCTCCGCGTACTGCGGAAGCTCGGGGCCTTCGACGACGACTGGACGGGCACCCTGCTTGGCTTCACCGCGACGACCGCACGCGGCGACGGCAAGGGGCTCGACGAGGTGTTCGAGCGGATCGTCTACACGAAGACGCTCCCCGATCTGATCCGTGACGGGTACCTCTCGCGCCTCCGCGGCTATCGCATCGCGACGCACGCGGATCTCTCGCGCGTGAGCACGACGGTGAGCGACTTCGTGGAGGAGGAGCTCGCCGAGGCGGTCGACATCGAGGAGCGAAACGCCCTCGTCGCGCGCTCGATCCAGGAGCTCGCGCGTGACCGGCGCACGATCGCGTTCTGCGTCACGGTCGGCCATGCGATGAACCTCGCGCGCTCGCTGAACAAGGTCGGCGTCCCCGCGGGCATCGTGCACGGCGCGATGAAGCCAGACGCTCGCGCGCAGGCGCTGGCGGACTTTCGCGCTGGCAAGACGCAGGCGCTCACGAACGTCGCGGTGCTGACCGAGGGCTTCGACGATCCCGGCGTGTCGTGCGTCGCGATGGCGCGACCGACGCGCTCGGAGGGGCTCTACGCGCAGTGCGTGGGGCGGGGGACACGACTCTACCCGGAGAAGAAGGACTGCCTCGTGCTCGATTTCGTGGACCTGTCGAGCCTCTCGCTCTGCTCGCTGCCGTCGCTCTTTGGCGCCCCGCGCGAGCTCGACCTCGCCGGCGGGGACGCGGAGGACGCGAGGCGCGCGTGGCAGCGGATCCTCTTCGATCACCCGGGCTTCGAGCTCGAGGCAGGCGCGCTCACGCTGGAGGAGATCCAGGAGCGCGCGTCGCGCTTCGACCCGCTGGGGCTCGTGACGGACGAGGAGGTCCGCGCCATCTCGCCCAACGCGTGGTTCTCGCTCGGACGTCATGGGGTCGGGCTCCACTTCGAGCGGAAGCCCGGGCGCGCGAGCGAGGCGCTCGTCCTCAAGCGGCCCGGCCGCGCGCGGGGGAAGAACTGGGAGGTCACCGTGGACGGGCGGGTCGTCGACCGTTACGCGCGGATGGAGGAGGCGGTGGAGGCGGTCGACTACGAGCTCGTGCGGATGGGCCGCCTCACGGCCGCGTCGGCGCGCCCGGACGCGTCCTGGCGTGCGGGCCGAGCAGCGGCGCTGCGGCTCGCGGTCTTTTCGCGCATCGTTTCGCGGCCGCGCACGTGAGCCGCCTGCCCGAGGGCGGGACGAACGGCGAGCCCCTCACGGACGGCCTCGTTCGACCGGTAGGCCGCCGGACTGAAAAGCCGTACGGTCGTACCAGTTTTGTGGTACACACGTACGGTACATGAGCCAGGATGTCCCCGCGACCGCCCGGAGTCACACGCCGAAGGGCAAGCTCGCGCGCGAGCGCATCCTCAAGGCGAGCGAGCCGCTCTTCGCCGACCGGGGCTTCTACGGGACGAGCATGCGCGACGTGGCGGAGGCCTCGGAGCTTCCGCTCGCGAGCGTCGTCTATCACTTCGCGCGCAAGGAGAAGCTCTACGCCGCGATCCTGGGAGAGATCGCGGCGCAGCTCGTGGCGGACATGGACGCCGCGCGCGCCGCGAACCCGGACGCGCCGCTCGAGCACGCCATCCGCGCGCTCATCCACTGGTCGCTGACCCAGCAGGGACGGAGTCGGCTCCTCGTGCGCGAGCTGCTCGACAACCACGCGCGCGTCTCGAAGGCGTCGGCGCTGCCGTTCACCTCCGTACTCGACAAGCTCGCCAGCGAGACCTCGGTGCCGAACCCGGAGACGGCCGTCCTCAACGTGGTCGGCGCCGTCAGCTACGTGGTCGCCGCCTGGCCGACCGTGAAGCGCATGCTCGGCGCCCGCCGCGAGAAGGAGCTCATGCGCGACTACGAAGAAGACGCGATGGTGCTCGCGCGCCGCGCCCTGGGGATCAAGACGCCAGCGAAGAAGTGAGCCCGCCATGAGACACGAGCTGCAAGTCGAGCTGGCCCGGCGCGTCCTCGCGCACATCGAAGCGAAGACCACCGACACGGAGCCGTCCGGGACGACGCTCGACGTCGGCGCGTACGGCGACGCACCTCGGCTCCAGCGGGAGATCGATCACCTCTTTCGCAAGCTGCCGCTCCCGATCGCGCACGTGTCGGATCTCCCGCAGCCCGGCGACTTCCTCACGCACGACCGGTCGGGCGTGCCGCTCCTCCTCGTGCGACGCGATGACGGCGGCGTCGACGCGTTCGTGAACGTCTGCCGCCACCGCGGGACGCGTGTGGAGGCGGCGCCGAGCGGAAACAAGCGCGCGTTCTCGTGCCCGTACCACGGCTGGACCTACGGCCGCCGCGGGCAGCTCGTCACCGTGCCGCACGAGCGTGGGTTCTCGTGCCTCGACAAGAGCACGCGCGGGCTCGCGCGCTGCGCCACCGGGGTCGCGTGCGGCTTCGTGTGGGTGATCCCCGCGCCGCTCGAGGATGGCGCGAGCCACGAGCTCGAGCCTCGCGAATGGCTCGGCTCGATCGCGGACGACCTCGACGGCTTCGGCATCGCGACCGCGGTGGCGCACGACGCCGATCGTCGCAGCGTGGACCGCGACCTCTCGTGGAAGATCGCGATCGACATCTTCCTCGAGAGCTACCACCTGCGGCCGACCCACAAGGACTCGATCTACCCGATGTTCTTCGACAACCTCGGGCTCGTCGATCGCATCGGTCCGCACCAGCGAAACGTGTTTCCGAAGCGCAGCATCCGGGAGCTGGCCGGTACCGACGAGTCGAGCTGGCAGCTTCGACAGCACGCGAACGTCCTGTTCCACCTCTTCCCGAGCACGCTGATCCTCGTGCAGCCGGACCACGCGGCCGTCCTCAACGTGTGGCCGATCGGTACCGATCGGGCAAATGTGTCCTCGTACGTCCTCATCCCCGAGCGTGCGCGTTCGGACAAGGCGCGCGGCTACTGGAAGGCCAACGCCGACATCCTCTACCACGCGACCGACGAGGACTTCGCGATGGGAGAGTCGATCCAGCGCGGCCTGTCTTCCGGCGCGAACCGTGAGCTCGTCTTCGGATCGTTCGAGCACTCCCTCGCGCACTTCCACGCCACCATCGCCGAGCGGGTCCGGTAGCGTTCGCGCCCGCGCGGCACCGCATATGCACGGTCCGGCGCCATGCCGGAGAAGAAGACCGTCGAACGCGCGAAGAAGGACGAGGCCGAGGGCAAGGCTCCCTCGACGCAGGCGGGCGAGTTCGTCCGCGAAGAGATGGAGCACATCCGCGAGGGCAAGCACGGGGCGCGGTCTGCCAAGCAGGCGATCGCGATCGGCCTCTCGAAGGCGCGCCGCGCCGGCGTGAAGCTCGGCAAGCCGAAGGCCGGCTCCGCGCGGACGAAGAAACGGGCGACCCGCTCGCGCGCCGCGAAAAAAGCCGCCCGCCCGCGCGCGTCGCGCTGACTCGACCGGCGGCGTGCTACACCCACGGAGGGGATGAAGCGCGCCGTCGTGACCGTGATCGCAGGCCTCGCGCTCGTCGTGGCGTGTAGCAGCATCGATGACTATGCCGGGGGACAACCGCCGACCGCGTTCGCTGGTCGCGTCTCGGGCACATCGTCGTCGGCCTCGTCCTCGACGTCGACGGGCGGCTCCAGCAACGGCGATCCGCGGGCGTCCCTGTGCCCGGATCAACCCCTCTGCGGAAACGAGGGCTGCTGTCCACCGAGCTGGCGTTGCATCTTCTCGAGCTGCGTCGCGCCCGGCATCACGTGCCGGTCCGACGACGACTGCAGCTCCGACCGCTTCTGCGCGCTGGTGCTCGCGGAGCCGCGTTGCTATCCGCGTCCGAACTGGTGCCCGGACGACGGCGTCATCCGCGCCTGTCCCTCCGGCACGTGCCGGAACGGGCCGGACCTCGCGCTCGGCGTCGCCGAGGCGACGTGCAGCGCGGTGAAGCTCTACGTGAGCAACGAGGGACGCGAGAGCCTCCCGTCCGGGACCCCCATCGCCATCGATCTCGACCTCGCCGCGTCCGAGCAGGGCCCGGACGCAGTGGACGCGGGCCGCGGTGACGCGGGGGACGCGGGGGACGCGGGGGACGCGGGGGATGCGGGGCGCGTGCCCGATCGAACCATCGTCGGCTACACGACCGACGGGCTCCTTCCGGGCGAGCTCGCGGTCATGACCATTCCGGCGACGATCCCGGTTCGTGCCGCGGTGAGCGCTCGCGTCGAGGGCGATGCCGGGGTCGGTTCGTGCGGGGAGGAGAACGATTTCACGCTCGTTTACAACGGGTGTCGGACTCCGAAGTAGGCTCCGACCCCCCGCCGGAGCGTGATATGACGGCGCCATGAACCTCTCGAAGCGTTCGTTCCTCGCGTTGGCAGCGATCGGTTGGGCAGATGGCGCGCTCCAGCGCATCGAGCAGGCGGGGCTTCTCCGCGCCGCGAAGGCGTCCGGCCTCTCGGACGCCGACCTGGCCGAGGTCGAGCACGCGACGAAGACGAAGACCACGCTCGACGAGCTCGATCTCGGCGGCATGAGCGAGTGGGATCAGGTCCTCACGTACGCGCTCGCGTCGTGGTTCGCGTCGCTCGACGGCGTCGTGTCGACCAGCGAGCACACGCTCCTCGTCGACATCGGCAACAAGCTCGGCCTCGACGAGAAGCTCCGCAAGCGCGCGCAGTCGGCCGCGTTCGACATCGCGTGCCTCCCGGACGGCCGGCCCGACAAGTACGACTTCGACAAGCTGACCGCGCGCCTCGCCGAGCGTCTCCCGCAGATCGCGCCGAAGGCCGAGGGATGAAGCGGGTCCGGCGTGCCGGTGCGCTCGTCTTCGCGCTCGTCGCGGCTTGCAGCAAGGAGACGCCGCCCCCGGCCGCCTCGAGCCCCACGCCCGTCGTCTCTTCGCCGCCCGTCGTCTCCGCGGCGCCCGTCGTGTCGGCGGCGCCCGTGACGGCGAGCGCGGACGCGGGCGCGCCGGCGGTGGCGCAGGACGACAAGGACGTGCCCGATATCGAGTACGTGCCGACGCCCGAGAACGTCGTCGCCAAGATGCTCGAGGTGGCAAAGGTCAAGAAGGGTGACGTCCTCTACGACCTCGGCTGCGGCGATGGTCGAATCGTCGTGACAGCAGCGAAGAAGCTCGGCGTTCGCGGCTTCGGCTTCGACATCGACCCGCAGCGCATCGCGGAATCGAACGAGAACGCGAAGAAGAACGGCGTCGAGAGTCTCGTGAAGTTCGAGCGCAAGAACATCTTCGACGTCGACCTCTCTCCGGCCTCCGTGGTGACGCTCTATCTCCTGCCCGAGCTCAACGTGAAGCTCATTCCGCAGCTCGAGAAGCTGAAGCCGGGCTCACGCATCGTGTCGCACGACTTCGACATGGTCGGTGTGACCTACGAGGACTGGTGGACGGTCATCGCCCAGGACCACGTCGACAAGTCGAAGAACCGCGAGCACTACGTGTATCTGTGGAACACACCGCTCAAGAAAGAGGCGGCGAAGCCCGCGAAGAAGTAGCGCTCGCACGGGCGCCTACGGCACTTCCACGTCGAAGTGGACGGACCAGTTGTAGAGCGGGAAGCCGTGCTGCGACGGCGTCTTGTCCGAGTCGCGGAGGTTGCCGCGAGCGCCGCTCGGCGTGCCGATGCAGGTCGAGGGCGTCTGGTTCTGGGCATACGTGAGGTGGCCCGGGCCTGCGTCGGAGGCGAGCGTGATCTTCACCGTGTCGGCGCCCGTGAGCTCGACCTTCGTGATCGCCTGCACGTTCCCCGCGCCGTCGAGGTACTCGAAGCCCATGTCCTTCGTGGCCGCGACGATCGAGGTATCGAAGACGAGCGGCGGCTCGGGGACGTGGAACCGAACCGTGAGCTCCGCGCCATTGCGCGTGACCGTCTGCGGGCGCACCGGCTCCCAGGTCCTTCCTTCGAGGACCACCTTCGCGTAGACCTTGCCGAACATCTCGCCGAGGTGCTGTTCGCCGACGTTCGTGTAGTGGAGGCAGTCGACCTGCCCGAGCTCGAGCGCATATGCGGGGCCGACGAGGATGACCTTCCCGGGCGCGCGGACGTGCGCGTCGAGCTGGAACTGCGCCACCTTGCTCGTCTTCGCGTCGTTCCAGCCCGAGATCTGCGAGATGAACATCGGCACCGGCTGCGACTGGCGCGTGATCTCCTTCACGCCCGTCTCGTAGTCGCTCTGCCACTCGAGGAGGCCGTCGGCGTAATTCTGGATCTCCCCGGGCGTGCCGTCCGATCCGGAGTTCGGGAACTCCTGATTACCCGCCGTGTACGAGTAATGGTCGCTCTCGCCGTGAATCGCGACGACCGCGCGCACGACATACGACTTGCCCTGCGCCTTCGCGAGGTAGAGTCCGGACTGGACCTCCTGCATGCCCTGGTCGAACGGGTGATTGAGCCCCGTCATGTAGTTGCAGCCGCCCTTGCGGAGGCACCAGTACGTGTTGCCGCTCCGGCCGTGGAGGCTCATGAGGAGGTCGTGCTTGTTCGGCAGGCCGGGGACCTGGTCCTTCAGCGAGCCCTGCGCGAGGAACGAGATCTGATTGGCGATGCTCGAGGCCGATGTCTCGACCGCGTAATTGAAGAACTGGTCGCCCTCGACGAGGGGGACGAGCGAGCTCGGCGTGTCGTACTTCACGCAGCCGTCACCGCCGCACGAGATCGCGTCCGGGCCCTGGCGCGAGCCGCGGCCGGGCATGACGCCCGTGTTGAACATGAGGTTGCCGTACGGCTGCGCCTTCGTCAGTACGGGCGTTCCGTTGTTCGATACGGAGTTCGATTGCCCCGTCATCAGGATATGGTTCACGTCGAAGTCGGTATATGGAACGGGCAGCGGACCGCTCGGCCCGGCGTCGCCGGTCCCGCCGTCCTCGGGGGCCGGCACGAAGCCGCCGTCCTCGGTCACCTTTCCGATCACGCTGCCGTCCGGCGCCACGACGGTCCCGTCCGGGAGCACCGTGTTGCCGCTGGCGTCCGCCGTCGCGCGGGGCTCGGTGGGGGTCGTGGAGGAGGAGCCGTTGTCGTCGCTGCTGCACGCCCAGGAGAGCGCGCCGAAGCCGGCGAGGAGACCAATCAGGGCAGAATGATGGATACGCATGGTCGTTCTCGAGATCTCAGAGCGCCGGCTCGTCGAAGTGGACGGACCACCCGGCGACGGCAGAGGTCCAGGCGATGAGTCCGAGGACGGCGCCGAGGGCCGAAGGGAGGGATGCCCCCGCCGTCGAAGCGCCTACGCGCCGAGCTCGCATCACGAGAGCCCGAGCCTGCAGCGCTCGTGCCGTCGTGCTTCAGGTGCGGGTCTCGGACGAGAGAACGAGTTTTCCGGTCGCACGCTCGACGATCGCGAGCGTGGAACCCTTCGATCCGACGCGAATCTCGATGGCGTGACCGTCGACCAGGACGCGCCTCGACGCGGCCTCCGGACGCTCGTTGACGACGACGACGAGGGCATGGCGAGGCGCAAGAAGGACACGCCCGGCGACCCCTGCCTCGGTCGGACCGGAGAATGCGACGGGAACGCGCGCGCCGTCGAGCGCGGCGCGGAGGAGCCGGACGAGCGGCTCGCGATCGTGCCCCAGCTCGAGCGGCAGGGGCTCGTGCCACAGGTTGCCCGCCGCGAGCCTTCCCGTCGAGGCGGCCTCGGCGCGCAGCACCGTCTCCTGCGCGAGGCCCTCGAAGGCGACCGTGCCGTTCGGGCTCCACGGCGTCTTCTCGACCATCGACACGGGGCGGGACGGACCGAGGCCGAGCGCCTTCAGGGCGTCGAGCGGACGGCCGTACGAGTCGCCCGTGAGCGCGCCCGTGACGAGCACCTTCGTGCCACGGCGGGAGGCCTGGACGAGCGCGTCTGCCGCTGCGGCGTCGAGGACGGTCGGGTTCGGCACGAGCACCAGCTTCACGTCGCGAAGACGCGCGGCTTCGAGCCGGAGGTCGCTCATCGCGGAGGGGACGACGCCGAAGCGCTCCGCGAGGACACGCACGACCGGCTTCGTCGCGTCGATCGCGCCCGGCAGGCCCAGGAACGCGCGCGCGTGCGGCACGAGGAGCACCACCGGATCGGGCTCGAAGTCCTCGAGGTACGGCGCGGCGGCCTCGAAGAAGCGCGCGTACTTCTCGAGGACGTCGAGCTCGGGCTTCGCGGTGCCGTCGGGCCGGAAGAGTCCGATCGTGGTCTCCTCGTCGAGCGGCATGTACGGGTTGATGTTCCAGACCCACTCCACGACGCCCGTGCCGCGCGCCGCGAACGCGTAGCCGAGCTTTCGTTCGAGCAGCCGGGCCGCCTCCTCGGGCGTTCGCCACGGCGTGCCGTCGACGTGCTCGAGGCGCATGAGCCCCGTCTCCTGATGGAGGCTCGGCTTGCCGATGACCTTCGTGAGCACGCCGTCCCAGAGGAGGTCGTCGTTCTTCCACCACGTGTGGACGGACGTGTAGTCGAGCGCCTCGCCGAGGACCTGCTGTGTGGCGCGCTCGTGGATGCCGCCCTCGTCCTGGCCGAGGGTGACGAGCACGTCGCCGCCTGCGGCGCGGATGGTCGCGCGCATGTCGGCCGCCCACCGCGCGACGAGCTCCTCCGTCAGCTCCCGGAAATCCCGGGCCTTCCGCGGGTGCCGGCCGACCTGCACCGGGTCGCGCGCGAAGTCCTCGTCCGTCGGGATCGCGCGGGGATGGTCGCTCGCGTCGCTCCAGAGCGAGGCGAGGGCCCAGTCGCTCGCGCCGGCGTGACGCGTGTCGACCCACTTCTTCCACGCCGCCGCCTCGTGCGCGTCGCCGATGGGCTTCGTGCTCCAGAGCTTCGCGTGCGGCGCGTAGGACGGCTCGTTGATGAGGTCCCAGTGCACCCACGGCACACCTGCGAAGCGACGCGCGAGCGCGGTGACGAGGGCGCGCTGGCCCTCGAGCGCCTTCGGATCGAGGTATGGATTCGCAGCGCCGAAGTCCGGCGGGAGGAACGCGAAGAGATTGAAGCACACGATGATGCCGTGCCTGGCCGCCGTCTCCACGAAGGCCTCGACCGCAGAAAGCACGCCCTCGTCGATCACGTACGTGCTCGCGTGCTCGCCGATCACGCGCGACCACGCCGTCCAGAGGCCCGTGCGCACGAAGTTGATGCCGCGCTTCTGCATCTCGTCGAAGTCCGCGTCCCAGGCCACCGGGTTCGGCTCGAAGACGAAGTAGCGATGGGCGTCCGACGCCATGTACGTGGTGCCGACGATGGGGAAGGCCTTGCCGTCCTTCGTGATCCAGTCGCGACCGACGCCGAGCTTCGGGCCGGCCGCGAGGAGCGCCGGGTCCTTGACCCAGAATCCTCCGCGCGTGCGGCGCGGCTCGGGACCGGAGTCGCGATCGACGACCACCTGATGGAGACCGGGAGAGAGCCGGGCGTCGACGGTGACGGTGCCGCTGCTGGGCCGAGTCGCGGAGAAGACGGAGTGGCCCGTGGGGTCGAGGACGGTCAGCGTGAAGGGGCCGCTGGCCGTGACGTCGATCTTCGGCGACTCGCCGGCCGCGACCGACGCGCGCTGCGGGATCGCGCGCGTGTCGCCCGCGCCCTCCAGCGCGCGCTCGAGCATGCGCTTGATGGCGGCCGCATCGTGCGCCTTGTCCGTCGTGGCGAGGAGCCAGCGCGCGCCTGCGCTCGGTCCGTCGACGTGATCGACCTCGAGCAGCGCGCACCCCCGCGGGGTCCGGCTCGCGTCGAGGACGGTCGCGAGCGACCGCGCCACCGCGTCGCGATGAGCGGCGGACCCGTGCTCGTTCGGGAAGTCCTTCGTCTTCGACCCGAGGCGTAGGGTGAGCGCGTAGGTCGTCGAGCCGTCGGTCATTTTCAGCGCCTCGGCCGGGCCGATCGCGAGCTCGTGCGCGAAGCTCGGCGAGCGCGTGCCGTGGACCCACTTCGGTCCGCCGCCGATGATCGGCTCGTGAAACGGGGCGCCGCCGAGGACGACGAGTCCGCCGCCGCTCGCGAGAAATGCGTGAATCGCGGGCCACGCGTCGACCGGAAACGCGCTGCCGTACGGCATCAGGAGGACGTCGTATGGGTGGTCGCGGAGGAGACCGACGAGCTCGTCGGTTCGTGTGGCGGTGATCGACGGGACCCCGGCGAGCGCGTCCTTCAGCGTCGCGTCGGAGACGGCGGGCGCGTCGACGGTCGGGAAATCCGGGGCGCGGAAGACGAGGACGTTCTTCGGGACCGAGCGCGGCTTCCGCGCGGCGCTCGGGGGCGGCGTTGGGCTCGTGCCTGGAGCTCTCTCGTTCACGTGAATGGCGACTCGCGGCTGCGCGCACGCGGCCATCGCCAGAGCGACGAGGGAGACCAGCGCGCGCTTCACACGCCGAGTCGTATCAGATCACGGATCACGTCGGCAGTGCGCCGGGCAGCCGAGAGAAGAGCGGATGCCGGCCGAACCACGCGAGCTCGTCGGAGGCGGCGCCCACGAGGCGTTCGCGGGCGAAGAGCCAGCGCTCGCACCAGTCGGCAAGGCCGTCGTCGCCCTCTTCACGTGCGGCGGCGAGCGCCACGCGGACGAGGTCCATGCCACGGTGGAGCGCGGTCAGCGCGTTGCGGTAGGCGTGCTCGTGATCGACGAACGGGTCGATCGCGATGTCGCGGAGACGATGAAGCGTGTCGAGCGCCAGCGCGCCCAACGACCCAAGTCGAACGTGCCGCTCCTTGGCCTTCTTCGGGAGCTCGTCGAGCGCCTCGTTCGCATGCGCGGCGACCGCGCGAAGAGCGGCCGCGGGGGGCCCGCTTCCGATTCGCTTGGCCTCACGAATGGCGAGTCGATACGCATCCTCCTCGAGCTCGTAGAGCTCGGCGAGGAGGGACGGGGAGAAGCGCTGCGGGAGCATGTTCGTGGACTTTCGAGCTCGATTTGGATCGTCAGGGAGGGACCGTGAGCGCTCTTGGCGTCGCTCTTCAGAGGCCGGTGGTCGTCTGGTATTCGCGGTTCTGGATGCCGTTCGCGAGCTCGCCGCTCTCGACGTGAGGGTGAAGGAGGCTGCTGACCGGACGGAGGTGGCCGATCTTGTCGCTCACCTTCGAGTAGCCGTCCTTGGCCGCCGTCAGGGCCTTGGTGCGCGTCTTGGGGGAGAAGAAGAAGAGCGCCGCGAGCCCGCCGAAGACCGCGAACGACACGCCACCGATGACGTACGCCGCGATCGGCGTCTTCTTCGGCTTCATGAGGTAGGGGATCGCCGGCATCGCCGCGATGACGCCCTCGAGGACGGAGTGGAGGTTCTTCTGGGTCATCATCCTGGAGATGTTCTTCATGATGAAGTCCGTCGTTGCATCCCCCGTACCGCGGCGAATTCCCGTGGATCCACGCGCGACCAGCGTCCGGTTCTGCCATGACGCGATGCAAGCTGCCCCTCTGTGTCGCCGACAGTGGCGCTCACCGCCACGCTCGCGCTCACCCGGTGAGGTCGCCGCCGCGCCCTCCGAGGCGCGCGGCTGTACGCGATTGGCGCTGCGGCGAAAGCGCGAGCGTCCGGGACGACCGACGATGGGCTCATGCTTCGGTCCGTCGCTTGCGCCTCCATGATCCTCGGTCTCTTCGGCTGCTCCTGGGGCTACGAGTCCGACCGGGAGACCGCCATGACCCGGCTCGTGGAGAACGACGGCGCCTGCCCGAGCGCCGACGAGGTGCTGATGGAGCGCGGCATCGACCCGGCCGAGGACGGCGAGGCAGAGCGGACGGAGTGGCATCGCATCGATCTTCCGACGCTCTGCTACTACCGCGTGAGCTCGACGGCCCCGCTCACGAGGTGCGGGGCGCCGCGCTCGCTCGCGGCCTTGCGCGCGGCCACGAAGAGGTCCCTCGTGCCCGACGAGAAGACGGGCACCGCCCGCGACGCGAAGGCCGAGGTCCGCTGCGCCGAAGACGGGCTCGTGCTCGTCTACCCGACGTTGGCAGAGTCGTGCCCGGCGCTGACGATGGACGACACGCGCGACCTCGCAGGCGTGGACTGCGAGCCCTCGTACGACCTCGGCGAGCTCCTTCGCCACGGACCAGCTCACGCCCTACCGCTGGTGCAAGTACGACGCGACGATCGACTCGACACGCCGACCGTTCTCGTGCTCGGGCGGGAGCGGCAATCTCACGGGGATGTGACGACGAACGCTCGACGCAGCGTCAGCCGACCTTGGCGACGGCCGAGACCTTCTCGCGCTTCACGTTGTAGATGCGGAGGGGCTTCTCTTTGCCCTTGAGCGCCGCGGGCGGGAGCTCCTCGACCTCGAAGCGCGGGCCCATGCGGGCGAGCGTGTACTCGCTCACGATGACCTGGCCGGCGAGGGCGATGCCGCAGAGACGCGCGCTCGTGTTCGCCGTGTCACCGATGACGGTGTAGCTCATCGCCTTGCTGCTGCCGACGTATCCCGCGACGAGCGGGCCCGTGTGGAGGCCCATGCCTACCGCGAGCGGCGGCTGGCCGCTCTCGACACGCTTGCGGTTGAACTTGCCGAGCACTTCCATCTGATCGAGCGCGCACTGCACGGAGCGCACGGCGTCGTCTGGGTGGTGAACCGGCGCGCCCCAGAACGCCATGATGCCGTCGCCCATGAACTTGTCGAGCGTGCCTTCGTACTTGAAGATCGTCTCGACCATCGCCTCGAAGTACTCGTTGAGGAGGTCGTTGATGACGCCGGCGGTGGCGCCTTCGCTCATGCGCGTGAAGCCGCGGATGTCGGAGTTGAAGACGGTGCACTCGGGGACGTGGACGCCGCCCTTCTTCACCTCGAGCTTGCCGCTCATCACCTGCTCGGCGACGTTCGGCGAGAGGAGGCGGCTGAAGCGCTCGCGGTTGACGATCTCCTGCTCGATCTTCTTCGCGAGGAGGTTGTTCTCGATGAACATCGCCGCCTGGTTCGCGACGGCGGTGAGGAGCTCGAGGTCCTTCTGCTGGAACTGTGCGAGCGACTCGGAGTCGAGCCAGATCGCGCCGAGCACGTCCTTCTCGTGGAGGAGCGGCACGACGATCGCGGAGGAGATGCGGTTCAGGATCATCGACTTGCCCTTCGAGGACGCGAAGTCCATCGAAGCGTCGTGCGTGAGCACCGCCGCCTTCTCCGTCATGACGTGACTGAGAATGGTGGAGGAGACCTGGATCGGAGAGTCGGTGCCGTCGCGGCGGTGCGCCGCCTTCGGCGCGAGCGAGCCGTCGTTCTCGCGGAGCAGGATGACGGCGCGGTCGGCGTTCACGAACTTGAACAGCGACATCAGGATCTTGTGCAGAAGCTGATCGAGATCGCGTTCGAGACCGATGTCGCGCGTGAGCTCCCACGTGAGGCGGAGGCGCTCGTAGTCGACGCGGACCTGCTGCGGATCGTGCGCGAGCTGGTCGTAAGGGAGGAAGCCCTTCTGCTGCGCGTTGATCTGCGTGCCGATCGCGCGCGCCGAGTCGAGGACGTCGACGCGCGTGCCGCCGAAGTTCGGGTTGCGCGCCCGCGGCGCATGCTGCGGATAACCAGCGGGACCCTGCTGTCCGGGGAGGGGCGGATGCTGCGCCTGGTTGAACGGCGACGACTGGCCGCTCGCGTACGGGTTCTGCCCCGGACGGCTCTGCCCGGGCTGCGGGACGCTGGGCATGCCCATCGTGCCCATCGGGCCCTGCTGCGGATGGCCCGGGTGAGGCATGCTCGGCATGCCGCCCACGCCCGGAGGCTGCTGCGTCGGAGGCGGGACCGAGCCCTTGCTCCACGGACCCTGCTGCGGGGTCATCGGGCCCGAGGGCGACATGCCCATCACGCTCTGCGGGGCCTGGCCCGGCATCGGGTGATGGTGCTGGATGGCGCCCGGCGAGATGTGAGGCTGCACCATCCCGCCGTGCGGGAGCGGCGCGTTGAAGTCGAGGGGCGGGCCGTGGCCGTCGTCGAAGCGGGCGCGCGTCGAGCCGAGGGCGATCTCGTCGCCGTGGCGGAGCATCATCTCGCCGCGCACGCGCTCACCATTGACGTACGTCCCGTTCAGCGAGCCGAGATCGCGAAGGACGACCCCTCCATCGCGCTGCTCGAGGATGCAGTGCTCCTTCGAGACGATCTTGTCGAGGAGCTGAATGGAGTTGTTCGGATGGCGACCGAGACTGTTGATCGGCCGAAGCTCGATCGCCTGCTGTCCCTCTGCTGTCGCGAGGATTAACCGCGCCATCCGCTCCGCATGGTAACGGACTGAGGGCGGGGCGGACAGAGCAAGTTCGCGTTCGTCGAACGAGAAAAATTTGCGAGCCTCGGGAACATTTCACGCTTCCCGGGCGGCGAAAGGTGCATGACGTGGTTCGCGCCCCCACGCGGGTGAGGTCTGTTACCATCGAGACACATGCCGAACCGCCGCCAGGGTGGGCCGACGAGCAACCCCGCTTCCGATTCGAAGCCGCGCGCCCGGACCACCAAATCCGGCCGCGGCCGGGCCAGCGAGGCGGCCGTCGGTACGGCTGAGACGACGGCTCCGAACAGCAGTATTCCCCCGTCGATCAACGCACCGGTGAAGGCGTGGCTCGATGCCAACCTGTCACCTTTGCCAGGTTCGGGGCGCGACCCGTTCAAGATCTCGGCGGAACAGGCGACCCAGCGCACGGACCCCGCGATCTTGCCGGAGAAACCGGGGCCGAGCGGCGGCCTCTTCGAGCTCCTCCCCACGATCGCACGCCGCGCGCTGGCCCTCGGCCTCGCCGCCCGGGAGCCGAGCTTCCATGTCTTCGTGTCCGCCCATCCCGAGGTGATGATCGAGGACGACATCATGCGGTTCGCGGAGGCCTTCGCCAAGGGCCGACCGACCCCGCCCGACATCGTGTACGTGCACGATTTCGACAAACCCGAGGCCCCGAAGCCGCTCAGCCTGCCGGCCGGGTCCGGCGGGACGCTCGTCGCGGCGATGGATGCGCTGATCGGTCGCCTCAAGGAGGAGATCCCCGGCATCGCCGCCCACGAAGAGGTGCGGCGCGCGACGCAGAAGCTCTCCCGAGAGCTCGAGTCGAAGAACAAGGAGGTCCTCACCGGCCTCGAGACGACCGCCAAGACCCTCGGCTTCGGCATCCGCACCGTCCAGGGCGGGCTCCAGACCTTCCCCATCCTCCACGGCAAGCCGCTCTCGGCGGAGCAGTTCGGCGCGCTCGACGAGTCGACGAAGCGCGCGCTCGGCGAGGCCGAAGATCGGCTGACCACGGAGGTCGAGAAGGCGGCCGGCCGCGTGCGCGAGCAGAGCGAGCAGTTCGATGCCGCGCGCGAGGAGGCGATGAGCCGTCTCTCCGAGACCGTCATCCGCCGCGCGATGGGCGAGCTGAAGAAGCTCCTCTCCGATTTCGGCGACGACGTCGCGAGCTACCTCGAAGGCTGCGAGAAGGCGCTCATCGAGGACTGGGGCGACTTCGTCGAGATGCCGCAGCACATGCAGCACGAAGAGGGCGGCATGGAGCGCATGGAGGCCGAAGGCGGCGACCACGACCCCGAGCACGCCACGCGCCTCTCGCGCTTCAAGGTGAACCTCCTCGTCGCCCACGAAGAGGACCAGCCTCCGCCCGTCATCTACGAGACGAACCCGACCTACCCGAACCTCTTCGGGTACCTCGAGCGCCGCGCGCGCTTCGGCGCGCTCCTCACCGACTTCACGCGCATCCGCCCAGGCTCGCTGCATCAGGCGTCGGGCGGCGTCCTCGTCGTGCGCGCGACCGACCTCATGACCGATCCCATCATCTGGGAGCGCATGAAGCGTGTGCTCCGCGAGCGGCGCATCGGCGCGGAGGATCCGCTCGGTCCGCTCGGCCTCTACGCGACCACGCTGAAGCCGGTGCCCGTGCCGATCCGCGTGCGCGTGGTGCTTGTCGGCGCGCCCGACGTCTACGCGACGCTCCTCGACGCCGATCCGGACTTTGCCTCGCTCTTCCGCGTGAAGGTCGAGGTGGAGCACGCCATCCCGCGCACCCCCGAGAACCTGAAGGCGCTCGATGCCTACCTCATGACGATGGCGGAGAGCCGCGAGTGGGGCAGGTTCGACCGCGGCGCGCGCGCACGACTCCTCGATCTCGCGACGCGCCTCGCGGGCGATCGCCAGCGCCTGTCCGTCTTCCTGTCGCCGCTCGAGGAGACGGCGGCGTTCGCGGGCGCGCTCGCGTCGGCGCGAGCGGCGGGGCTCGGCGACTGGGAGGAGACCGGGCCGGTCTCGCACCAGCCCGCCAGTGACGCGGTGGTCACGGTGGAGGACGTCGAGGTCGCCTGGCGCGAGCGCAAGGAGCGCGCGGGTGCGGCCGAGCGGCACATCCGCGAGCTCACGCTCCGCGGCGAGGTCTCGCTCGACACGGAAGGCTTCCGCGTCGGCGTGGTCAACGGTCTCTCGGTGTACTCCGCCGGTGACGTCGAGTTCGGCCAGCCGATGCGCATCACGGCCGTGGTCGCGCTCGGACGCGAAGGCATCGTCGACGTCGAGCACGAGGCGCAGCTCGGCGGCGCCATCCACACGAAGGGCGTCGCGATCATCCGCGGCTATCTCGCCCGCATGTTCGGCCAGGAGCGCCCGCTCTCCCTGAAGGCGCAGATCGCGTTCGAGCAGAGCTACGGCGAGATCGACGGCGACAGCGCGAGCTCGACGGAGCTCTACGGCGTCCTCAGCGCGCTCGCGGAGATCCCGATCGATCAGGGCATCGCGGTCACGGGCTCCGTGAACCAGCTCGGCGAGATCCAGGCCATCGGCGGTGTGTGCGCGAAGATCGAGGGCTTCTTCGATCTCTGCAAGGCGCGCGGCCTCAACGGACGTCAGGGCGTGATGCTCCCGCGCGCGAACCTCGAGCACCTCGTGCTCCGCGAGGACGTGGCGCGGGCGATCTCCGACGGGCAGTTCAACCTCTACGCCGTCCATCGCATCTCCGAGGGCGTCGAGATCCTCACCGGCGTCCCCGCCGGCGAGCGCGATCCGAGCGGGAAATTCCCTGCCGGCAGCGTCTTCGGCCGCGTCGAGCGCCGCATCATCGAGATCGCGGAGCGCCTGCGCGTCGCGGAGGGCCACGGCCACGTACCCCAGGCGCCGAGCTCGATGGATGACGTCAGCCACGCCGACCTCGGCGACGGCGGCGACTACCGCCCGCGCTGACGTCTTCGATCCGATTCTTCGGGGTTCGATCCGATCTTCGGGTTCGAGCGACGTTGCGCTTCAGCGTGGGACGGGCTTCTTCGGGCCCGGAGCCGCGTCTCCCGTAGCCGCGTCTCCCGGCCGGGCGGACGTGCCTGCGTCGACCGGCTCCACGTTCTCCATCGGACGTACAGGGACGCTCAGGCATGGCGTCGGGGCGGTCACCGGCTCGGCGACCGCCGCGTCGGGCGGGATCGCGTGGTCCTTGCCGCAAGCGTCTGCGCCTAGCCCGGCGATCGCCGCCGCGAGGAACTGCGCGCGGCGCGCGAGGATCTTCTTCTTCGCCTCGTTCACGGTCCCGCCATCATCGCCGAGGTCCGCCGTTCGGGCGAGCTACATGCACGCCCTCCATGCGAGGGCGAAGCGCGCTATCGTGGACTCGTCCATGGTGCAGGCGTCGTGAAGGAGCCGCAGGCCAGCCGTTTCGCCGTCTCGCAGGTCGAGCTCGGGGCGCTCTGCCGGCCAGAGCTCGAGGAGCTGAAGCCGTACGTCCCGCACGATCCGCCCGGGATCCGAGTGAAGCTCGACGCGAACGAGGCGCCGCCGTGCTCGTCGCCGGCGGTGAAGGAGGCGGTCGTCCGTGCCGTCTCGGGGCTCGCGCTCGAGCGCTATCCCGATCCGCGTGCGACGCGCCTGCGCGAGGCGATCGCGAAGCGGACAGGCGCACGTCCGGACGAGCTCCTCATCGGCTCGGGCTCCGACGAGGTCATCGCGCTGGTCCTCACCGCGCTCGCCCGGCCGCGCGAGCGCGCGCCCCAGCCGGTGATGCTCACGCCCACGCCGACGTTCGTGATGTACCGCGTGAGCGCCCGCGGGCATGGCCACAAGCCGGTGGAGGTGCCGCTCGACGCGTCGTGGGACCTCGACGTCAACATGACGAAGCGCGCGATCGAGATGATGCGGCCGAACGTGCTGTTCATCGCGTCGCCGAACAACCCCACCGGCAACGTGATGAGCCCCGACCGCGTGCGCGCCGTGATCGAGGCGGCGCCATCCGCGCTCGTCATCGTGGACGAGGCGTATGTCGACTACGCGCCCGCCTCCGTTCGCGAATGGCGCAGCGAGCTGCCGAACCTCGGGATCCTCCGCACCGTCAGCAAGGTCGGGCTCGCCGCGCTGCGGGTCGGCTGGCTCGAGGCCGACGCCACGCTCATCGCCGAGCTCGACAAGGTGCGCCAGCCCTTCAACCTGAGCGCCACGTCGCAGGTCGCGGCGGCGGCCGTGCTCGAGGAGGCGTGGGACGACGTCCAGCGCGACGTGCAGCGCGTCGTCGCCGCGCGCGAGGAGCTCGCCCGGAGGCTCACCGACCTCGGCCTCGCCGTCACGCCCAGTGGCGCGAACTTCCTCTGGGTGAAGACGCCCGCGCCCGCGGAGGCCGTCTTCGACTCGCTCGTGGCGGACGGCGTCCTCGTGCGGAGCTTCCACGCCGCCGGCGGGCGCCTCTCGTCGCAGCTCCGGATCACGATCGGCACCGACACCGAGAACGAGGCGCTGCTCGCGGCCTTGAAGAAGGCCCTCGCATGAGGCGGCTCCTTCACGGCGTCCTCCTCGCCTCGTCCGTCACGACGCTCGGCTGCGCCGTCGATCCGCGGGTGCCGCGCGTCTACGACGGGCGCGTGATCGAGGGACCGTACGTGCCGTCGGAGGCGTACGGCGCGTACCTGAGGGGCGTCCTCGCGGAGGAGGCGGGCGACTATCGCTCCGCGCTCGCCGCCTACGAGGAGACGATCAAGGAGGACGACGAGGATCCGGAGCCCTTCGTTCGCATCGGCGACATGCGGTGCCGCCTCGATCCGAAGAGCCGCAGCGCCGATGAGGCGTTCGCCCGGGCGCAGGCGATCGATCGGACCTACGAGCCGCTTCTCGTCGCGCGCGCCCGCTGCGCCGCCTCGCGCGGGCAGGGGGACCAGGCGCTCGCGCTGGCGGAGTCGGTGGGGAAGGCGGATCGCCAGGGCCCAGAGCTCGAGGCCCTCTACCTCTCCCTCGCCGCGAAGCGACCGGAGCGGAGCCGCGCCATCGCGCTCACGGTCGCGTCGGGCGAGCACGCCGTCGCCTGGGATGCGCTCGTCGCCTGGGGACGCACGCACGACGACCCCGAGCTCGTGGCCCGCGGCCTCGAGGGCCTCCTCCGCGTCGCCCCGATGCGCTCCGCCGAGGTCGAGGCGGGCGCGGTGGAGCTCCTCGGCCAGGGGCAGCTCGCCCTCGCGCGGCGCGTGGCGGCGGCGGTGGCGGACGCCCCCGCCGACCGCGGCGTACGAAATGTGCATGATGCAACCGTGGCGCGGCTCGCGATCGACGAGGCGATCGCCCGCGGCGACATGGACCGCGCCGAGCGCCGCGCCGTGCGAGGACACGTCGCGCGCGCGGAGGTGGCAGCGCGCGCCCTCCTGCTCGAGCGTGCGATCGAGGCCTTTGCGCTCGCCGCGCACGTCATCGAGGCGGATCCCACGGACACGTGCGCGGCGATGGTCGGCGCCGCGATCGCGCCGGCCGACTCGCGCTTCCGGCGGCCCGTCGGCGGCTCTGCGCCCGCCCTCTGCGCGCTCGGCCTCGCCTCGCGGCTCGCGGCTCGCGGCGAGATCGACGGCGCGCGCAGCTTCATCACCGGTGTCTCGCTCGACCGACTCTCGCCTCACGATCCGCTCGGCGCTGCGCTCGTGGAGCTCGCCGTGCGCGGCGTCGTGCCGGACGGCGCGCTCTCGTCCGAGCTTCGCCTCGAGCTCGCCGCGCGCCGCCGCGACGCGGCTCCGCCCGTCGATCCGGGCCTGGTCGACGCGCGGCATCGGCTGCTCTTCCACTCGCTCGTCGACCCCACCGGCGCGCCCGCGCGCGCGCTCCTCGCGAAGCTCGGTCGGGCCGCGGATCGAGATTCTCTGGTCGCGTTCGCGCTCGTCCGCGCGGCGATCGTGTCGCCGCCCGGTGACCTGACCAGCGTGCGCGCGGCGATCGCGGCCGCCCCCGCGGATCCGCTCGTCCTCGCCGCCGCCGTCGATCTCGCGAAGAGGACGGGCAAGGCGGAGGACGTCGCCCCCGTGCGCGCGCGGCTCATGGCCGTCGCGCGTACGCCTGCCGAGCGCGCCCTGGCCGAGCCCTGATGGCGCATCCGCCGTCGCTTCTCCAGCAGGCGATCGTCGTCCTCGTCGCCGCCGTCGTCGCGGTGCCGGTGTTTCGACGCGCCAAGCTCGGCTCCATCCTCGGCTACCTCGCGGCGGGCGTGGTCATCGGACCCAGCGGGCTGGGGTTCTTCACGGATCCCGCCTCCGTCCTGCACGTGGCCGAGCTCGGCGTGGTGCTCTTTCTCTTCATCATCGGCCTCGAGATGAACCTCTCGCGCCTGTGGTCGATGCGGCGCGACATCTTCGGCCTCGGCGGCGCGCAGGTGATCCTGACCGGGCCTCTGGCGATGGCCTATCCGCTCCTCGTCGCGCACCGCGCGTGGCAGGCCTCGCTCATCGCCGGCCTCGGCCTGGCGCTCTCGTCGACCGCGCTCGTGATGCAGCTCCTCGAGGAGCGCGGACAGGTGCAAGCGCCGCACGGCCGAAAGGCGTTCTCGATCCTGCTCTTCCAGGACCTCGCGGTCGTGCCGCTCCTCGCCCTGGTCGCGTTCCTCTCGCCGATCAAGCCGGAGAACCCCGAGCCGATCTGGCTCTCCGCGGGAAAGATGGCCGGCGCCATCGCCGCCGTCATCCTCATCGGCCGCTACCTGCTGAATCCGTTCTTCCGCACGCTCGCAAAGACGGGCGCGAAGGAGATCATGACGGCGGCCGCGCTCCTCGTGGTGCTGGCGGCGGCCGCGCTCATGACCTGGGTGGGCCTCTCGAGCGCGCTCGGCGCGTTCCTCGCCGGCATCATGCTCGCGGAGTCGAGCTACCGCCACGAGCTCGAGGCCGACATCGAGCCATTCCGCGGCCTCCTGCTCGGCCTCTTCTTCGTGTCGGTCGGTATGTCCGTCGATCTCGGCCTCATCCCGAAGTTCTGGGCGCTCTTGCTCGGCGGGCTCCTCGTCATGACCGTCATCAAGATCGGCGTGGTCTACGGTCTCGTGCGCGTGACGGGCGGCGATCACGAAGCGGCGGTGATGTCGGCCGCGCTCCTCTCGCAGGGCGGTGAGTTCGCGTTCGTCCTCTTCGCGACTGCCGTCAGCGCCGGCGTCATGACGCAGGAGCAGGCGACCCTCCTCGTCACCCTCGTCACGATGAGCATGGCCCTCACGCCCGTCCTCGTCGGCCTCGCGCCGCGCCTCGTGCCCAAGTCGGAGCGCACACGGACGGAGGACTTCGACGGCGCGGGCGGCTCCGTGCTCCTCATCGGCTTCGGGCGCTTCGGTCAGATCGTCAGCCAGATGCTCCTCGCGGAGGGGATCGAGGTCACCGCCGTCGACAACGACGTGGAGATGATCGAGGCGGCGGAGCGGTTCGGCTTCCGCGTCTACTTCGGCGACGGCTCGCGCCTCGACGTGCTCCGCGCGTCCGGCGCGGCGGAGGCGGAGATCATCGCCGTATGCGTGGACAAGCGCGAGGCCGCGAATCACATCGTCGAGGTCGCGCGCGAGGCGTTCCCGCTCGCGAAGCTGTACGTCCGCGCCTTCGATCGCGGTCACGTCCTCGAGCTCGCCGAGATCGGCATCGACTACCACATGCGCGAGACCTTCGAGTCTGCCATCGCCTTCGCCCGCGCGAGCCTCGCGGAGCTCGAACGCACCACGGAGCGCATCGACGAGCTCGAGGCCGAGTTCCGCACCCGCGACCGCGAGCGCCTGGTCGTGCAGCAGCACGGCGGCGTCGACGCCGGTCGCGACATGCTCCACACGCGGCCCGCGCCGAAGCCGCAGCCCTTCGTCGTCCCGCGCCGCAAGAGCGTCGTGCTCCACGAGCCGGAGAAGGGCGAGACGTAGCGTCTCCTCAGTGGAGGCCGGGATACGGCTCGGCGGCGTCTGCGCCGCCGCCGTCCTTCGGACCGACGGGCTTGTAGCTCAGCGTCAGATTGATGGTCGACACCTCGCCGACCTTCACCACCGTCTCGAACGTCGTCGCGACGCTCGGGATCTCGGGATGCGAGGCGGTCACGCGGACCTTGCCCACGGGGACGCCGTCGATGCGGTAGTGCCCCGTCTTCATGTCCGACACGGCGTGGAGCGGGTGACGGAAGACCATGAGGTCGTTCACGATGTACTTGCGATCGTGATCGACGACCGCGTGACGTCCGGCCACCTTCGGGTAGAGCTTCACCGGATCGTTGTTGTGCGGCGGCGCCATCATCATCGCGCCGGGGGACTTCGGCTCGAGCTCGGGCGTCCAGAACTGGTCGGTGAAGTTCTTCACCTCGAGCCGCTGCCCGTAGGTCATCGTGATGGTGCGGTGGCGGAAGCCGCAGCCCTCGATCTGGGCCTCGACCGCCTCGTTCTTCTCGCGCACCCAGAAGCCCTGGTAGCCGGTGATGACGACGATGGCGTCGGCGAGCCAGCGCGTGTCGCCGCCGTCGTCCGGCTCGCCGGATCGGAACATGACGCCGTATTCCTTCTCCGCGTCCGGGCACTGCGAGAAGGTCGCCTTCGAGAGCCCGGTCGTCTGCGCGGGCGGTCCGGACACGCGAACGATGCCTTCGACGCTGCCCGTCGGGCCGGCGTACATCGGCAGATTGTCCGGGTTCAACATCGCCTTGATCTCCTTGTCGGTGACCGTGGTGACGTTGAGCATGCCCGCGTCCGCCACGAGCGTGGCCGACGGAGACGGGGTGTACGCGTTCTGGACCGTCGGCTTGTCCCGGCAGGAGTCGCAGCCGCTCGCCGCGGCGGCGACGAGCGTCGCCACCGCGAGGAACCCGAGCGGGCGCGTCGGCTTCGGCATCGGGATCAGCCGCCAGGCGTGAAGATCGACGCCGCCTTGATCGCCACGTCGAGCGAGGTGCTCGGCATGATGCCCAGGGCGATGACGAGGATCGCGCTCAGCACGAGCGCCGCGTTCACGTAGCCCGACTTCATCGGCGTCGCGAACGGAGCGCCTGCCGCCGGCTCGCGCATGTACATGAAGACCATGACGCGGAGGTAGTAGTAGACGCCGATCACGCTGTTCAAGAACGCGACGATCGTGAGCGTGTACATGCCGGAGTCCATCGCGGCGCGGAACACGAACCACTTGCCGAAGAAGCCGGCCGTGGGCGGGATGCCCGCGAGGGACACGAGGAAGAGCGAGAACGCGAGCGCCGCCGCGGGGTGGCGCTTGCCGATGCCGGCGAGGTCCTCGTAGCTGACCGCCTCCGCGCCACGACGTCCGCAGAGGATGAGCGCGCCGAACGCGCCCGCCGTCGAGACGGTGTACGTGAGGAGGTAGAAGAGGACGCTCGAGGTCGCCTGCGAGATCGAGTGGATCGAGGAGACGACACCGACGAGGAGGTAGCCCGCGTGGGCGATGCTCGAGTAGGCGAGCATGCGCTTCACGCTCTCCTGCTGACCCGCGACGAGGTTGGCGACCGTCATCGTGAGGACGGCGATCCACGCGAGCACCGGCGGCCAGCCGGCCGACCAGCTCATGAGGCCCTTGTCGGCGAAGCAGGTGAGGATGACGCGGAGGAGCATCGCGAAGCCGCCGCACTTCACGACCGCCGCCATGTAGGTGGTGGCCGGGGTGGGCGCGCCCTCGTACGCGTCGGGCGTCCACATGTGGAACGGCACCGCGCTCACCTTGAAGGCGAGGCCGACGAGGATCAGCACCACCGCGACGAGCACCATCGTCGGGCTCTGGCCCGCGGCGATGCCCTTGCCGATGCCGGCGAGGTCGGTGTGGCCGGTCGCGCCGTAGAGGAGCGCGAACCCGTAGAGGAGGATCGCGGCCGCGAACGAGCCGAGGAGGAAGTACTTGAGGGCGCCTTCCGCGGAGCGCGGCGACGTGCGGCGGAACGCGGTGAGGGCGTAGGCGCCGATCGACATCGTCTCGAGCCCGACGAAGACGACGAGGGCATCGCCCGCGGCTGCGACCATCATCGCGCCCATCGTGGCGAACAGGAGGATGGCGTAGAACTCGCCACGCTCCATCCCGTGCTCGCGCAGGTAGCCGCCCGCGAGCAGGGCCGCGAGGCAGCCGCCGAGGCAGAGCAGGCCGTCGAAGAAGATCGAGAAGCGATCGACGACGAGCCAGGGCGCGAGCGAGGCGCGCTCGGGGATGTCCTCGACGCCGTAGAGCCAGGCGCCGATCGAGAACGCGAGGCCGGCGCCGAACACCATCGTCGTGCCGAGCGCGAGGCCTGCCGCGCGGTTGTGCTTCGGCCCGAAGGCCTCGGCGAGCATCAGCAGCAGCGCGCCGGCGCCGATGACGAGAAGAGGAGAGAGAAGGAACGCGATTGCCATGGAATTTTCCAGCTCTCAGGGATGACCGCCGCCCGGAGGCGCGCCGCCGTGCGGATTGAGTTTGAGACCAGGCGGAAGTCCGCCCGGACGTGCGCCGCCCGGAGGGGCGCCGCCGGGGGCTCCACCCGCGGGCAGGTTGATCGTCGGCGTCTCGTCCGACGGGTTGCCACCGAGGCCGCCCGCGGTCGCGTCCGGGCTCTTGCCCACCACCGCCGGAGTGTCCGGACGGCGGATGCCGAGGCGGATCGGGCCGTCGTAGTACTTGCCGCCCGTACCCGACTTCGCGCGGAAGTCGTAGTCGGTGAGCGTGCGCTCGACCGCGCCGTGCATCTGGTTGAGCAGGAGGTTCGGCGCGAGGCCGAGCACGAACATCGCGATGATGAGCGGCGCGACCGCGATGAGCTCGCGAGAGTTGATGTCGGGCAGCTTCTTGTTCTCGTCGCGCGTGATCGGGCCGAAGAACATCTTCTGCACCGCGGTCAGCATGTAGAGCGCGGCGAGGATGACGCCGAGCGCGGCGCCGACGGCCTGGATGCCGCTGACGTGACCGAGCTTGTCCGACGCGAAGGTGCCGGTGATGACGAGGAACTCGCCGACGAACCCGTTGAGACCCGGGACACCCACCGACGACATGGTCGCGATGATGAAGAGGGTCGCGTAGACGGGCATCGACTTCGCGAGACCGCCGAAGTCGTCGAGCATGCGCGTGTGGCGGCGGTCGTAGATGACGCCGACGAGGAGGAAGAGCGCGCCGGTGGAGACGCCGTGGTTGACCATCTGGATGATCGAACCTTCGATCGACCCCGGCGTCGCCGCGAAGAGGCCGAGCATGACGTACCCGAGGTGGGCGACCGACGAGTACGCGACGAGGCGCTTCACGTCTTCCTGACGCCACGCGCAGAGCGCGCCGTAGAGGATGCCGCCGAGCACCGCGACTCCGCCGAGCAGGGTCGCGTACTCGCCGCAGGCCTCGGGGAAGAGGCCCATGCAGAAGCGGAGGTAACCGTAGGTTCCCATCTTCAGCATGACAGCGGCGAGGATGATGGAGCCCGCGGTCGGCGCCTCGGTGTGAGCGTCCGGCAACCACGTGTGCACCGGCCACATCGGCACCTTGATGAAGAAGCTGATCGAGAAGCCGAAGAACAGCCAGATCTGGACGTGGCGCGGCAGCTGGAGACGCTGGAGCTCGAAGAAGTCGAAGCTCGCCGCCCCGTGCGAGACGCGGCCGTACGTGTACGCGAGGTACAGGATGGCCGCGAGCATCAGGAGCGAGCCCGCCATCGTGTAGATGAAGAACTTGAGCGCCGCCTTGATGCGGTTCGTGCCGCCCCAGACGCCGATCATCAAGTACATCGGGATCAGCATCAGCTCCCAGAACACGTAGAAGAGGAAGAGATCCATCGCGACGAACGCGCCGATCATTCCTGCTTCGAGGAGGAGGAGCGCGAAGCACCAGTCCTTGATGCGCTTGTCGACGGAGCCGAACGACACGAAGGTCGCGATCGGCACCGAGAAGGTCGTGAGGATCACGAGCCAGAGCGAGATGCCGTCCAGCGCCACGTGATAGTGGATGCCGAAGCGCTCGATCCAGACCACGTCGTGGTTGAAGTGGTAGCCGCGCCCCATGTCGACGCGCATCAGGGGGATGCTCGCGACGAGCGTGCCCAGCATGACGAGCATCGTGGTGACGCGGAGGAGCTTCGGGTGCTGGCGCGGGAGGAAGAGGATCGCGGCCGCGCCGGCGAGCGGCAGGCCGATGAGCCACGTGAGCAGCGTCGGCATCTCCGCGTTCGGCGCGCCCTCGGCGGCCGCCTCCGCCGCAGGAGCGGCGGCGAGCGTCGGCCAGAGACGCGTGACGAAGATCGCGAAGACGGCGGCGATCACCGCGAGCGGCAGGCGCGTGCGCCAGTCGTGCTTCTGCGGGATGAGCCACGCGACGGTCCCGGCGGCGAGCATCGGGACGAGCGAGCCGAGGAGCGCGGCGGTCGCGCTGAACTGCCCGATCGCCTTCACGTCCTTGATGTCACCCTGGTGACCGAGGACCTGCGCGAGGACGACGATGCCGATGAGGACGACGAGCGTGGTGAAGAGGGGGCCGACCCAGGCGGGGCGTCCCGGCTCTCCGGGCTCCGTCTCGGGGACGTGAGCTTCTTCGACGGTCTTGGAAGCCATGGCTCAGTTGCCCCCTGACGGGTTGATCTGGATCGTCTTCGGCGGCGCCGGAGCGGCGGGCCGGGTGATGGTGAAGTCCTTCGAAGCGACGCGTCCGAACGCGTTCTTTACCTCGAGCTTCACCGTCTGCGTCTTGCCGTCGTCGACCTTCACCTTGAAGGAGTCCTTGGTCTCGAACTCCTTCGAGGCCGGCTCCTTCGAAGAATCGGCGTACCACTTGAAGCCGTACCCGGGACCGGGGCCGGCGGTAAGCGTGTAGTTTCCACCCTTCTCCTCGGCGACCGTGAAGTCGGCGTGGGGTTCGACGAAGAACCAGGTGATGACGCCGAGGCCGAGCACCATGACGGCGGCGTACACGTGAACGACGCCGTTCTGCAGGACGCGGAGGACGGTGCCGCCCGCGGCCACGATGAGCGCCGTCAGGCGCGCGAGGATGAAGTCGACGACGCCCTGGTCGACCGAGGCGGCCGTGTCGGCGAGCGCATCGACCGCGTTGACGGCCGTCTTGCCGTAGAGCTCGTCGACGCGCCACTTGTCGAGGACGAGGCGATAGAGCTGCGGGACCTTGAGCATGAGCTCGCGGGCCGGCTTGCCCTTGTTCACGACGTACACCCAGTACGCGCCGGCAGAGCCGATCGCGAAGGCGAGGAACGCGCCCGCGGACGAGATGAGCTCGCGGTGATGAGCCTCGTGGTGGTCCGTGATCGTCATCCAGCGAACGCCGTCTTCCGACTGCTTGAAGACGGGCTCGAGCCAGTGATCGAGCGGAACGAAGGAGAACTTCTCGACGAAGACCTTGATCGCGGTCGGGTTCAGGATGCCCGCGAACACGGCGAGCGTCGCGAGGATGATGAGCGGGATCGTCATCGCACGCGGCGACTCGTGCGGGGCGGCGCCCGGCTGCGAGAGGTCCTCGTGGTGGTGGTGATCCTCGTCCTCGTCCTCGTCGTGGCCGTGCGCCTCGTGATGGTCCGGCTTCGACGTCGGGCGGCCGATGGTCCAGCCCTTGAAGTCGCCCCAGAACGTCAGGAAGACGAGGCGGCACATGTAGAACGCGGTCAGCGTCGCGGTGAGGATGCCGATCGTCCAGAGCGCCCACGGCGCCCAGCTCGGCCACTGCCACGGCGTCACCGCGCCCGTCATCTTGATGCCGCCCGGCATGGCGATGAGCGTCTGCGCGAGGATCTCGTCCTTCGAGAAGAAGCCCGAGGTCAGCGGGAAGCCGATGATGCACAGGGTCGACGCGGCGAAGGTCGCGTAGGTGATGGGCATGTGCGCCTTCAGGCCGCCCATGTTCCGCATGTCCTGCGATCGATCGTCGTCGTGGATGCGCGCGTGCATCGCGTGGATGACGGAGCCCGCGCCGAGGAAGAGGCAGGCCTTGAAGAAGGCGTGCGTGAAGACGTGGAAGAAGCCCGCCGTGAACGCGCCGACGCCGGTGCCCAGGATCATGTACCCGAGCTGGCTGACGGTGGAGTAGGCGAGGACCTTCTTGATGTCGTTCTGCACCAGCGCGATCGTCGCGGCCAGCAGCGCCGTGAGCGCGCCCGTGAACGCGACGACGATCATCGCCGCCGGCGCGAGCACGAACACCATCGACAGACGGCAGAGGAGGTAGACGCCTGCCGTGACCATCGTGGCCGCGTGGATGAGCGCGGAGACGGGCGTCGGACCCGCCATCGCGTCCGGGAGCCAGACGTAGAGCGGGATCTGCGCCGACTTGCCGGTCGCGCCGAGGAAGAGCGCGAGGCCGACCGCGGTGGCGGCCGTGATCGTGAACGGCTTGTCCGGCTGCAGCTTGTGCAGCGGGAGCTTGATGCCGCCGATCATGAAGTCTTCGAAGCGACCGCCGCCGATCGGCCAGAGGTTGATCGGGCCGGGGCGATCGCCGCTCGAGACGAGGTCGTGCGCGTTGCGCGCGATGCCGTCCCAGTCGAGCGCGCCGCAGTACACGGCGAGGAGGAACATGGCGACGATGAGGCCGAAGTCGCCGACGCGGTTCGCGATGAACGCCTTCTTACCGGCGGTCGCGTTCGGCAGCTTGCCGTACCAGAAGCCAATGAGCAGGTAGCTGCAGAGACCGACGCCTTCCCAGCCGACGAAGAGCACCGGCAGGCTGTCCCCGAGGATGAGGACGAGCATCGAGAAGACGAAGAGGTTCAGGTAACAGAAGAACCTCCAGTACGCCTTGTCCTCGATCATGTACTCGGACGCGTAGACGTGGATGAGGAGTCCAACGCCCGTGACGACGAGCATCATGACGCCGGAGAGCGCGTCGACGCTGAACTTGAGGTCGATGGAGATGCGGCTGCCGAGCGGGCCCGACGCGCGCATCCACTCCCACGCGAGCCAGGAGAGCTTGGCGTGCGGGGCGTCCGCGCCGTGGCCTTCGTGACCGCCGCCGGCCGCGCCCTTCAGCGCGTCCGTGAGGTGGTTCAGATCGTAGAAGGTCGCGACGGCGGCGGCGAAGGCGATGCCCATCACCGAGAGCGCCATCATGCGCACGGCCTGTTTGCCGAGGCGACGACCGAACACGCCATTCACGAACGCGCCAAGAAGCGGCAGCGCGAGGATGAACGCGATGAGCGGGTAGTCCGTATCCGGGAAGAAAAGGGTCTTCATCTGGTCTGATCGCTCAGTTCTTCAGAAGGTCCGCTTCGTCCGAGCGCACGGTGCGACGGATGCGGAAGAGGGAGAGGACGATCGCGAGGCCGACGGCCACCTCGGCCGCCTCGGCAGCGATGATGAAGAAGGCGAACACCTGGCCGGTGTGATTGCCGCCTTCCATGAACGCGCCCTTGCGGTTGAATGCGACGAGCGCGAGGTTCACCGCGTTGAGCATGATCTCGATGCTCATCAGGGTGACGAGCACGTTGCGGCGGACGAGGAATCCGACGCCGCCGATCGTGAAGAGGAGCGCGCTGAGCGCGACGTAATGCTCGACGGGGATCACGTGCTCTTCTCCTGGGTCTCGAGCGCGCCCTTGGTGGGCGGCGCGAGGGGGTCTTTGAGACCGCGCGCATCGGCGAGGGCCTCCTGCGGCGACTCGTGGTTCAGCGGGCCATCCGACTTGTGGCGGCCGCGCGCGACGGCGACGGCGCCGACGATCGCGACCATGAGGAGAGCGCTCGAGAGCTCGAACGGCAGGAGCGCCTCCGTGAAGATGATGCGACCGAAGGCGTCGACGGAGCCGAAGTCTCCCGTCACGCTCGTGAGGAGCGGCGCCTTTTCCTTCGGCGCGGCGGCGTAGAGGAGCGCCATCGAGCCGATGCCCACGGCGGCGAAGAGACCGGCGCCGATCGCGCGCGGGATGCGCCCGCGCTGATCGCTCGGGGTGGAGGCGGCCGGGCCGAGGAGCATGATGACGAAGAGGAAGAGGACGATGATCGCGCCCGCGTAGACGATGAGCTGGATCGCCGCGAGGAACTGCGCGTGCAGCGCGAGGAAGAGCCCCGCGATGGCGAGGATCATCCCGAGGAGGCCCATCGCCCCGCGGATGGGGTTCTTCGCCGCCACCGTACCGACGGCGCCGAGCACCGCGACCAGCGCGCAGACGTAAAAGTACGCAACGCCTACCGGACTCATGCCGCACCTCCCAGGTCCGATTTCCCCCACGAGCCGGCGCCGAGCAAGATGTTGCCCTTCCGGCCTTCCTTGACGTGCGCCTCGAACTCCTTGCGGAATTTCTTGAGGTAGCCGAGCGCGGGCATCGCCATGCCTTCGCCGAACGCGCAGATCGTGTTGCCCATGACGCCATTGGCGACGTCGTGGAGCATGTTGAGCTCGTCCATCGAGCACGTGCCGTCGAGCAGCTTCTCCGCGATGCGGAAGAGCCAGCCCGAGCCCTCGCGGCACGGCGTGCACTGACCGCACGACTCGAGGCGGTAGAACTGCATCAGGTTGTGGAAGCAGGACACCGGGTCGGTGCCCTCCGCCATGACCGTCGCGCAGCAGGTGCCGAGCATCGTGCCGAGGTTGCGGAAGGTGTCGACGCCGAGTGGCACGTCGAGGACGGACTGACCGTGCCACGCGTGGAGGGGCGACTTCTCGTCGGGCGCGTGGACCTTGTCGTCGGCGAGGAGCACGGGCGTCGACGACCCGCCGGGGATGATCGAGTGGAGGGGCTTGTCGCCGACGATCCCGCCGCCGAGATCGTAGATGAGCTCGCGGAGGGTCAGGCCGACGCAGCACTCCCAGACGCCCGGCTTCTTCACCTGGCCGTTGACGCCGAAGAGCCGGACGCCGCCGTCGTTGAGGTGATGAATCGCGGAGAGCTTCGAGAACTCCTCGCAGCCGAGCTTGAACGCGGTCGGGACGGCCGCGATCGTCTCGAGGTTGTTCACCGTGGTCGGGCAGCCGAAGGCGCCGGCCTGCGCGGGGAACGGCGGCTTCAGGCGGGGCTCGCCGCGCTTGCCTTCGAGCGAGTTGAGGAGCGACGTCTCCTCGCCACAGATGTACGCGCCAGCGCCGGTGTGGACGATGACGTCGAGCGCCCAGTCCTTTCCGAACGGCGTCTTGCCGAGGTAGCCCTTGGCGCGCGCCTCCTTGATCGCGTCCCAGAGGCGCTGCTTCGAGAGGTGGAGCTCGTCTCGCACGTAGACGTACGCGACGTGGGCGCCGATCGCGTAGCAGCCGATCATGCAGCCCTCGACCACGGCGTGCGGGTTTTGCTCCATGATCGTGCGGTCTTTGTGCGTGCCGGGCTCGCCTTCGTCCGCGTTGATGACGAGGTACGCGGGCTTCGTCGGGTGCGGCCGCATGAACGACCACTTCACGCCCATCGGGAAGCCTGCGCCGCCGCGGCCGCGGATGTTCGCCTTCTTGGCCTCGGCGACGACGTCGGCCGGCTGCATGGTGGTGAGGACGCGCTTGGCCGTCTGGTAGCCGTCGCATTCGCGTTCGTACGCGGCGAGCTTCCAGCCTTCGGCCAGGCCGTAGACCTTCGTGAGGTAGTTGGTCTGCTTCAGCATGTTCGTGGTCCCGGTGGGGTTGGCCTCAGCTCCGCTGAAGTTTCTCGAGAAGCGCGTCGACCCGGTCGGGCGTCAGGTTCTCGTGGTAATCCTTGTCGACCTGCATCATGGGGGCGCCGCCGCACGCGGCCAGGCACTCCGCCGTGCGGAGCGTGATCTGCCCGTCCGCCGTGGTCTCGCCCGCGTGGATGCCCAGCTTCTTTTCGCAGTGGTGGAGCATCTCGTTCGCGCCGCGGAGCGCGCACGGCAGCGTGCGGCAGATCCACACCTGGTGCTTGCCGACCTTGTGCTGGTTGAAGAGCGTGTAGAAGGTGACCACGCCCTTCACGTGCGCCGGCGAGAGATCGAGCCGGTGGGAGACGAAGGTGACGACGTCGTCGTCGATGAATCCGTTCTGCTCCTGGCAGAGATGGAGCAGCGGGATACAGGCCGCCATCTTCGTCGGGTAACGCGTCAGGATGTCGGCGAGCTCGCGTTCGCGATCGGCAGTAAGAGCGAAGGCCATGTACAGGGTGCTCGTGTTCGGCGGTCACTGGGGCTAACCCCAGAATGGTTCCAAAGCCTGGAAAAACCGGGCTTTGGCGCGCGCACGCTACGTTGAGGCGCTTCTGTATGTCAATAGAGGTTTGCGAGGTGTCGAAGCCTCACCTCGGACGACCAATAACCCTTAACTCCCGGTTGGCATGAGGGTATGGTGCGGACGCTCTCGGTAGCGGAGGTTTGCCCTTTGTTTTGTCCGAATTGTGGCACCCAGAATCCTGAAACGGCCTCGACGTGTACGAAGTGCGGCTTTGCGCTGAAGGCGGGAGCAGGCGGAGGAGCCGCGGCACCGAAGTTCAAGGGCACGATGCTGATGCAGGGCGCTCCGCCCGCGATGCAGGCGGTACGTGATGCGGCCGCGGCGGCCGCCGCAGGCCCCGGCCCGGTGAGCAGCGGCGCGCACGCGACCGGCGCGGCCGCTCCTCCTTCTCGTCTCAAGGGCACCATCGTCGGCGTCGCGGCCCCGGCCGCCGGCGCCGCGCCCGCGCCGCCGACGGCGACGGGCGCGGGCGCTGGACCAGGCGCCCCGAACTTCCCGGGCACGCTCGCGTTCGATGCGCCTCCTCCGATGGGCGGTCAGCCTCCGGACGCGGGCTTCGGCGGCGGCGCTGCCCCCCCGGATCAGCACCAGTTCGGCGCAGGTCAGGGCGCGAACCCGCTCGGCGCGACCTTCGCGATCGGTCAGGAGAGCCCCGGCCCGTTCGGCGGCGGCATGGACGCCGGGGGTGGCGCTCCTCCTCCTGCCGCGGGCGCTCCCTATGGTGGTCCCCCGGCCGACGGCGGCTTCGGCGCTCCTCCGGCGGGCGGTGGCTTCGGCGCTCCTCCTCCGGACGCGGGCATGGGCGGCGGCTACGGCGGCGCGCCGATGGGCGGTCCTCCGGCGGACGGCGGCTTCGGCGCGCAGGCGCAGTACGGCGCTCCTCCCGCGGGTGGCCCTCCTCCGCAGCAGGGCTATGGCCAGCAGCCTGGCGGCGGCTTCGGCGATCCGATGCAGCAGCAGCAGATGAACCAGGGCATGGGCATGAACCCGTATGCGGGCGGCCCGATGATGGGCCCGATGGGCGGCAACCCGATGGCCCAGATGGGGGGCCCCGGCCAGAAGAGCTGGATGACCACGCTCCTCCTCGCGATCTTCGTGGGCTGGGCGGGCGTGCACCGCTTCTACACGGGTCACACGCTCTTTGGCGTCTTGCAGCTCCTCACGTGCGGTGGCTCCGGTATCTGGCAGCTCATCGACATCATCTTCATCCTCACGGGCAAGTACACCGACGCGCAGGGCCGTCCGCTCCAGCGCTGAGCCGGGTCACTCCCGTCGGCCGACGAGGCGCGCGCTCACGAGAGCCCGCGCCTCGTTTGCGTTGATGGTGTCGCGCGCCCGTGACAGTCGTCGCGCCGGAGCGTGGCAGGGCCAGGAAATGAGGGCGAAGACGCGGGCTCGAGGCGTGGCGCACACGTTGCTCGTGGTCGGGACACCCGCTCACCCAGGAGTCCGTGCCATGCTGCTCACTCGCGTTGCCCTCGTCGTCTCGCTCGCTCTCCTCACCGCCTGCGCCACGGCTCCGCAAGGAGAGGAGTCGGAGCACGCCGCCGCGGATCTGAGCGCCGGGCCGGCCGCATCGACGAAGCCGCTTTGCACCCCGGTCGAGCGCACGATCTTCAGCTGCCGTACGACGAACGACAAGCTCATCGCGGTGTGCGCCTCGTCCGATCTCTCCGCGACCACCGGCTACATCCAGTACCGCTTCGGGTCCGACGACGCGACGGAGCTGAAGCTGCCCCAGGACGAGGCGGTGCAGAACTTCCGCCAGATCCTGCGCGCATACACGACCGACCCGGAGGTCTCGGGCTCGTTCTACGCCTCGGGCCTGGAGCTCTCGAAAGGCTCGTACACGTACACCGTGCACTACTCCATCGGTCACGGTCAGGAGTCGGCGGGCGTCATCGTCACGAAGGATGGCGATGAGCTCGCGGACATCCGGTGCAACGACGACTACTCGAACGGCATCGACATCGACGCGGTGCTGGCCGCGGGCGTGCGTCACTCGCTCGCCGACTGAGCGGCGTCACGGGAGCCGCGAGACGCGCGTCGCGGCGTCGAGCGAGCCGGCGGTCCGACAAACGCGTCGAGGCGCGCTCGTCGCGGAGCGCGCCTCGATGGCTCGGTCTTCACTGACTCACTTCGTCGCGGGGCGCTTCGGCTCGGCCTTGAAGGCGAAGTCGAACTGGGTGGTGTCGCAATCGAACAGGGGGACGATGTCCTTCGCGCCGTCGGCCTTCATCGTGCTGACCATGTCCGTGATCGTCTTGTCCGACTCGGGGAGCTTGGACGCGGTGTCCTTGCTCGAGATGAGGCGGGGCGAGCCGCACGCGTCGACGGTCTCGAACTCCCGCGCCGTGCCGGTGCCTTCGACGAGCTTCTCTTCGCCGTAGAAGACCTGGCCACCGATGGTCGTGAGCATCACGTCCTCGGGCTTGGCGTCGATGACGGCGCGGTAGACCTTGCTCGCGTCGCCCTTGATCACCATGAGGTCGGCGGCCTTGCCGACGGCGATGGAGCCGATCTTGTCGTCCATGCCCGCGATCTCGGACGGGTTCTTCGTCGCCATCTCGAAGAGCTGCTGGTCGGTGATGAGGCCGTCGAACTGCTCCTTGTTCACGCGGTCGGCCATCTTGAGCTCGCCGAGGAGGTTCGCAGAGCCGCTGGGCGTCCAGTCTGGCGCGAGGGCGACCTTCACCCCTGCCTTGAGCGCGGCCGGGATCTTCGTGGTCTCCCCGTAGAGGATCATGTTGGAGAGCGGCGACCAGACGATCTTCATGCCGATCTTGCCCATCTCGCCGATCTGGCTCTCGGTGAGGCCCGTCGAGTGGATGCCGACGACCTGCGGCTTGAGGAGGTCGAGGCCGCGGAGCTGCTCGAACTCGTTCGAGGAGAGCGTGTCGACGCCTTCCGCGAGGTGAACGAAGAAGGTCTTCACCTTGCCGCTGTCGAACTGCTCGTTGAGCTCCTTCGCCTCTTCGGCGTCGATGCCGTTGATGGGGAGGACGTTCTGGCGGACGTGGTCCTCGCAGAAGTTCTGGAACTCGACGTTGCGGACCCAGCTGCGGGTGCAGGCGAGGTCGACCGAGCCCTGGATGGTCGTGGTGCCGCCCGCCATCGCGCGCATCTCGCCGTACTTCACGCCGTCGCACTGGTGCTTCGCGTTCTTGACCGCGTTGTACGGGTCCTTGACCGCGGTGTCGTACTCGGGGACGCGCGCCCACTGGTAACGGTTGTTGAAGCGTTTGCCCGAGTTCCAGAGCGGGAGGAAGTTGTAGGCGACGTGGTTGTGCAGGTCGATGAGGCCCGGGCTGATGATGCCCTGGGTGTCGACGATGTGCGTGACCGACGAGTCGATCTTCGACTTCGCGTCGACGATCTGCGCGATCTTCTCGTCCTTCACCACGACGAAGCCCCTCATGGGACCGTTCGGCGTGATGATGGTGCCGCCGAGCGCGTAGGGCTCGTGCTTCGAGACGGAACAGCCAACCCCCGAGGAGACGTCCTGGACGTCGGTGCCTTCGGTGTCCTGCACGGCGTTGTCTTCGCCCGCGGAGCTCGTCGTCGCGGTTCCGCACGCGACCGCGCCCATGACCATCGAGAGACCAACGAGAACCTTGGAGATGAGTGCCGTTCGCATGATGAACGACACTCAGCAGCGCTCATGCCCACACATGTAGGTGAATCTCGGTGCATGAAGTTGCGCGATCGCTTTCAGAACCTGCGCAATGTGCGCAGGGGCGAGCGCAACCTTGCGCTGTCCCGTGCAAAACCAGTGGAAACGAGCGCACCGCCATGCCGCGCGGGCGGCGGCCAGCGTTGCGCAATCGTCGAGCAACGTGGGTGCGTGGAGAGATCCGTGGAGGCCGAAATGCGAAAGCGCCGCTCGGACACGAGGTCCGGCGGCGCGGGGAAGGGCGGGCGGCGATCGGGGGGACGCCGTGCCTGCTTTCGCGGTTCAGAAGCTGTCGAGGGCGGCCTGGGCGTTGCGGAGCGCGGTGGCGTTCTCCTGGTGGGCGAGGCGAAAGGTCTTCAGGTCCTCGCCGCCGTGGGCGAAGGCGTCGCGGTGGTCTTCCATGAGCGGGGCGAGGCTCGCGTTGACGTCCTTGTTGATGGCGTCCGTGAGCTCCTTGGCGGCGCGGGTCTCCGCGTTCTGCTCGAAGTTCGCGTGGTAGGGGAAGGCGTGGAGGTAGTCCATCGCGTCGCCGAAGCGGTTGTCCTTCAGGCCGAAGACGACGCGGCCGACGCGGGCCATGTTGATGGTGCCCGCGCACATCTGGCAGGGCTCGAGGGTGCCGTAGACGGTCGCCTTCTGGAGCTGATCGTTCGGGCTGGAGTGCGAGCCGCTGGCCTTGAAATCATCGAAAAAGCCGCGCAAAGAGCGCACCTCTGCGTGATCGATGGGGCTCATCTCCGCGAAGTTCGAGTTGAGGTCGTACCTCACGAGCTTGTCGTCCTTCACGATGATCGCGCCGATGGGGTGGCCGCGGTGCGTGTCCCACTTCTTGTCGACGAGGGCGAAGACGAGGTTCATCCAGATGGTGTCCTTCTCCTTCTGGACCTCGCTCGTCGTCGGCTTGTTCTCGTGCTTGTCGCCGTCCTTCGCGTCCTCGCAAAAGTGGCTCTGCATCTTCGAGATCGTGTTCTTCGCGAAGTCGGAGAGGGCCACCGAGCACTGGGCGCTCGAGGAGACGTCGCTCTCCTGGGCCGCGGGCGTCGCCTGGTCGACGGCGGCGCCCTGGCTCTGGCCGGCCTCGTCCTTTGCGCACCCCACCGCGGCCGCCATGGCCACGCCCGCGAAGAAGAGGCTCAACGAGCGCGGACCCGACATGTAGGTGAGCATGCTCCGGAGTAAGCACTCGCTGTTCCAGCCGGCACCTGGGCGGGATTTGCGCAACTTGGGCAGAGGGGTGCGCCAGATCGATGGAGGTCCGCGCGCGATCCGCGCAAACGGCGTTTGAGACGGGATTTGTCTGAGGGTCGAGATAGCCGCCACCTCTCCCGCTGCTAAGCCCTCAGCGTGCGTCTCTTGGCTTTCGTTGGTGCATCAACTATCGCGGCGGCGCTCGCGATCGGATGCAGCAGCCCGACCTCCGCGGACGACACGGCTGGCGTGTCGCAAGACGTCTCGACGGCACGCCCCTGGTGCCCCACTCCGGCGAAGCTCGTCGTGAGCGACTCGCCGGACGACTACATGGCGCCCGCCGAGGTGACCCTGGAAGACGTCATCGACGGCGACACCGCGTACTTCAAGCTCGCGTCCGGCACCGTGGAGCGCATCCGCTTCATGCACATCAACGCCGAGGAGGTTCACCATGACGACGCGAGCCCCACGCAGAACGCGAAGGCGACGCCGTTCGGTGAGATGACGAAGAGCCACGTCGAGGACGTGCTGAAGCGCGCGACGAAGATCGAGATCTCCGCGCACCGCGATCCGAGCCACGCCGACAAACCCGAGAGCGACGTCTTCGGCCGCTGGCTCGCCCTCATCTGGGTCGACGGCGAGCTCCTCCAGCAGCAGCTCATCGCCGACGGCTACAGCGGCTACTACACGAAGTACGGCTGCGCGCAGGGCAAGCTCCACGACGCGCTCCTCTGGTCGGAGGCCGAGGCGAACCAGAAGAACCGCGGCGTCTGGGACCCGCAGTACAAGAACGAGCACCTGCCCGTGCTCTCGCAATGGATCGGCCTCGACGAGTGCCGCCCGAACCCGCTGAAGGGCCAGCACTACTGCCCCGCCTTCGAGGCCGAGCCGAGCTCGCCCCCGGTGAGCTCCACGTCCGGAATCTGAAGTCCGCGCCGCGCGGTCACGATCCCGGCGCCTCCTCCGACGACTCCACGGCCGGCGCGTCGTCGAGGCGCGCCGGAGGAGGAAGAGACCATGTGGAATGCCCCGTTCGCCCGCCGCGCCCGCGCGAGTCTCCTGGCCGCGGCGGTCGTGCTCGTCGCCCCGCTCTCGCTGGAGGGCGTCGCGCAGGCGGACGACTGCAAGTCGCTGTTCTTCGACGATCTCGCCGTCGAACGTGCGGAGGGAGAGCTCGCCGACCGGCACTACGACGCCGCCCTCGCGAAGCTCGTGGCGCGATTCTGGTGGCTCCCGCGCACGACCACGACGGGCGAGCGAGCGGCCTCGCGACGGGACGCGGTGAGGCTGTTCTCGGTCGCGCTCGTTCGCGGCGGGACCCCTCCCGTCGACGCATCGAAGCCCGGGGCGCGCGCCTGGACGCACGAAGAGAGCGTCGCGTTCGCGATCTCCCTCCTCGCCCGCACGTACGCCCGTTCACCGAGCGACGCCCTGCGAGAGGCGCTCCAGGAGGCGCGGAGCGAGGCCGTGCGCCTCTCGAAGCTGCGAGCGCCGTGTAGCTAGACATTGAAGCGGAAGTGCACGACGTCACCGTCGCGCATCACGTATTCCTTGCCCTCGATCGCGAGCTTGCCCGCGTCCCGGCACTTCGCCTCGCTGCCGAGGCTGACGAGGTCCTCCCACCAGATGACCTCGGCCTTGATGAAGCCCTTCTCGAAGTCCGTGTGGATGACGCCTGCCGCCTGCGGGGCGCGGGCGCCGATCTTCGTCGTCCACGCGCGGACCTCGACCTTGCCGGCGGTGAAGAACGTGAGGAGCCCGAGGAGCTTGTAGCCGGCGCGGATGACCGCGAAGAGGCCGGGCTCCTTCAGGCCGGCGCTCTCGAGGAACTCCGGGCGATCCTTGGGGTCGAGCTCGGCGATCTGCGCCTCGAGCGCGGCGCAGACGGGGACGACGAACGTGCCCTCGGACTTCGCGAGCTCCTCGAGCGCCTTGTAGTGCTTGTTGCCTTCGAGGTTCGAGATCGTCGCCTCGTCGATGTTCGCGATGTAGAAGGCTGGCTTCGCGGTGAGGAGCCAGAGGTCGCGGACGATGGCCTGGGCGTCGACGTTGTCCGCCCAGCTCGCCTTCGGGATCAGCGTGCGCGCCGGCTTGCCGTCGTTGAGGTGTTTGGCGAGGTCGTCGCAGACCGTCTCCGCGAGCTTCTCCTTCGGATCGTTCGCCTTCGCCATCTTGCGGGCCTTGTCGCCGCGCTTGTTGACGGTCTCGAGGTCCTTGAGGCAGAGCTCGGTCGTCACGGTCGCGATGTCGGCGACGGGGTCGACCTTGTTCTCGACGTGAATGACGTTCGGGTCCTCGAAGCAGCGGCCGACCTGAACGATCGCGTCCGCCTCGCGGATGTGGCTGAGGAACTGGTTGCCGAGCCCTTCACCCTTCGACGCGCCGCGGACGAGGCCCGCGATGTCGACGAAGTTGAACGTGGTCGGGACGATCTTCTCGGCGTGGATGACCGAGTCGAGCTTTTGCAGGCGATCGTCGGGGACGATGACGACGCCGACGTTCGGCTCGATCGTGCAGAAGGGGTAGTTCGCGGCCTCGGCCTTGGCCGACGAGAGCGAGTTGAAGAGCGTGGATTTGCCGACGTTGGGAAGGCCGACGATGCCGATCGAGAGCGCCATTACAGGCGCGGAAGTAGCACAAAAGTGGTCCCGCGGCGCCCTGGCGTTCGACCATGCCGCCAGAGTGGACCTCGAGCGACTCGAGCAGGCCTTTGATGAGCTTCTCGCGACCCTTCGGCCGCGAGGCTATCGCGGCGTGCGAGACATGCTTCTCTGCGCCGCGATCGGCGGTTTTGCGGGCTACCTCGCGATCCCCGAGCCGCCCCCTCCGACCCCCACGCCCGACGTGACCCTCGACGGAACGCCCCTCGCCATCGACGGCGCGCTCTCCGAGCACATCCGGGAGGTGGCGAAGGCCTATCTCGCGGGCGAGGTGACGATCCAGGTCTCGGGCGCGTCGATCACCCGCTCCCGCTCCGACCTCGGCGCCCGCGTCGAGCCGGCGAGGGTGGAGAGCCTGGCGGCGCAGCTCATGGACCCGCAGTCGGCGCTTCGTCGAGCCTACGCGCAGCATCGCCGGCGAATCGCCCTCCCGCTCCCGATCACGATCGACGAGAAGAAGGCGCTCTCCACGCTCCTCACCGCGAAGGACGATCTCGACCGCGCTCCCACCGACGCGCGCGTGGACCTCGTGCACCGACGCGTGGTCCCGGAAGAGGAGGGGAGGCGCGTCGACGTGTACGCGACGGCGGCGCGCCTCGACGCGGCGCTCGTCAAGGGCGACGCCTCCGTCGAGGCGGTCATCGACCGCGTCCCCGCAGCGCGCACCGCGGCGCAGGTGGGCGACGTCCGGATCGACGACGTGCTCGGCTACTTCGAGACGAGGTACAACCTCGACAAGAAGCACGCCGATCGCTCCTTCAACCTGCGGCTCGCGGCGTCGAAGCTCGATGGCCACGTCGTGATGCCGGGCGAGACGTTCGACTTCAACGAGGTGGTCGGCGCCCGCAGCGAGGCCAACGGCTACAAGCCGGCGACCGTCATCGCGCAAGGCGAGCTCGTCGACGGGATCGGCGGCGGCACCTGCCAGATCGCCGGCACCCTGCACGGCGCGGCTTACTTCGCGGGGCTCCCCATCGTCGAGCGCCGCCCGCACACGCGGCCGAGCTTCTACATAAAGATGGGGATGGACGCGACGGTCGTGTACCCGACCATCACGTTGCAGATCAAGAACGACTTCCCGCATCCGATCGTGCTCCACGAGACGGTGGAGAACGGGGTCGTCCGGGCGGAGATCCTCGGTCCGAAGCGGACGCGCGACGTCGTCTTCACGCGCAAGATCGAGGAGGTCGTCCCGTTCGGGGAGTCCGAGAAGCAGGACGCCGAGCTCCCCAAGGGCACGCGCGTCCTCGCGCAGCGCGGCATCCCCGGCTTCAAGATCCGACGCGAGCGCAGCATCCACGACGGCGAGAAGGTCACGCGCGAGCACAACTCGGACGTCTACCCCCCGACGCAGCAGATCTGGCGCGTGGGGACGGGCCCCGAGAATCCGAAGGCAGCCGCGAACGCCGAGGCGATGGCGGACGAGCACCCCGAGTACATCGCGGACGAGCAGCTCACGATCGCGCAGGGGCCGGGCATCGAGGACCCGCACGCGAAGCGTCACGGCGTGCTCGCGGGCGGCCCCACCGTCGAGTCCCGCGTCGCCGGCCGGTACGGCACCCACGGCTGGAGCGCCCACTTCAGCGGTCGTGCGGTAAGATCGCGCTAGCGCATGCGCATCGCCCTCGCGGTCACTGGCAGCATCGCCGCGTACAAGGCGGTCGAGGTCGCGCGCCTGCTCGTCAAGGCGGGGCACTCCGTCATCCCGATGATGACCGCGAGCGCGCAGCGGTTCGTGGGGCCGGTGACGCTCTCCGGCATCTGCGGTCGCGCCGTCGCGATCGACATGTGGGACGCGAGCTTCTCGGGCGAGCTCCACGTCGCGATCGCGGACGAGGTCGACGCGATGCTCATCGTGCCCGCGACCGCCGACGTGCTCGCGCGCCTCGCGCAGGGACGGGGAGACGACCTCGTCACCGCGACCGCGCTCTGCGCCCGCGGCCCCATCGTCGTCGCCCCCGCGATGCACCCGCGAATGTGGTCGCACCCGGCGACCCAGGCGAACGTCGCCCGGCTAGAGCAGCAGGGCCGGACACGGCTCGTGGGACCCGTCGAGGGTCCGGTCGCCTCGGGCGACGTCGGAATGGGGCGCATGGCGGAGCCCGCCGAGATCGTCGCCGCGCTCGCGTCGGCGCTGGCGGCGGCCGCCACCGACACGACGGCTGGCCTCGCCGGTCGTCACGTCGTCGTCAGCGCCGGCCCCACGTACGAGGCGATCGATCCGGTGCGCTTCATCGGCAACCGCTCGAGCGGCAAGATGGGCTTCGCGATCGCGGCCGCGGCCCGCGCGCGAGGGGCGAGGGTCACGCTCGTGGCGGGGCCGGTCGCGCTGCTGACCCCCGCCGGGGTCACCCGCGTCGACGTGGAGAGCGCGGAGCAGATGCGCGCCGCGCTCGCAGCGGCGCTCGGCGACGCCGACGCGCTCGTCATGGCGGCGGCGGTGGCCGATTTCCGCCCCGAGACCACGAGCGCCTCCAAGATCAAGAAGGGGGACGGCGCCGCCCCCACCATCGCGCTCACGAAGAACCCCGACCTCCTCGCCGAGATCGGCTCCTCCCGCGCCGGCCCGCGCCCCGTCCTCGTGGGCTTCGCGCTCGAGACCGGCGACGACGCCACCGTCGTCGCCTACGCGAAGGACAAGCTCACGCGTAAGCGGGTCGACATCGTGGTCGCCAACGCGGCGCACGAGTCGCTCGGCCATGCCGACAACCGCGTCGCCTTCATCGACGCCTCCGGCGCCTCGCCGTTCCTCGCCGGCTCGAAGGAGCGCCTGGCGGAGGAGCTCGTCGACCGAATCGCGGCCCGCCTCGGGGCGTAGCGGGCGGCCTCGAGGGCGATCCCGCGGACCGGCGGTCGACTATCCACGACATGATTGATGTAAAACAATGCGAATCAATATTGAAACCATGATTGATCGGGCGGGAGCGCGGCCCCTGTCGCGCCCCTGGTCATCAGGAGCGCGGTCGTCACGACGATCGTCGAACGGTCGCGGTCGCCGTGTCGAGAAAACGGGCCTCGCTAGGCGCGGGCCCAGGCCGAGTCGAGTAAGCCCACGACCGCGTTGGCCGCGTCCTCGCTCTTCCCGCGCGGCACCACCGTCGTCACGCCGAGCTTCGCGAGCGCGGGCTGCTGGGCGGCGTCGGCGTCGTAGACGACGACCGGAACGCTTGCGAGCTTCTCCGTGCGCCGCAACGCGCGCACCACGTCGGCGAGCTTCACCTCGTCGCACCGCGCGTCGATCGCGAGCACGTCCGGCGTGTCGCCAGCCACGCCGAGGAGACCCTCGAGCACGCCGGCGAAGGACACGAAGCTCGTCCCGCGGCTCTTGCAGGCCTTCGCGAGCGCCCGCATCGAGGCGCCCTGCTTGCCGATGGCGGCCACCGTGCCGCCCGGGCTCGTCATGGCGCGCGGGAGCGGAGGGAGGTTGTTCTTCTCGCAGTACGCGCGCGCGTCATCCGTGCGGACGCGGTACTGCGACCCGGGGGTGCGGAACGCGGGGAGCTTGCCCTCGCGAATCCACAGGTAGACCGTCTTTGGATGCAGCTCCCAGATCCGCGCCAGCTCGGAGGGTCGGAGCAACGCCATCGAAGCCAGAGCATATTGACGGTCTGCGCGCGCGTCGAGTACGGCATCACCATGCGGTTTCGCTGGCGCTCGCTCGTCGCCGTCTCGGCGCTCGTCGCCACCGGCGCGGTCGTGGCCTGCACCGTGGCCGACGAGTCGTTCCGGCCCGACCCGGTCTACGCGTACGACGCGGCCACGTTCGATCGCGCGCCGCCACCGCCGCCGGGGCCCGACGCCGCCATCCCGACGCTCTCGTGCGGCGACGCCGGTGATGCGCCGCCGCGGCTGCTCGTCGTCAACGAGGAGCAGCCGGAGCTCGTGGCCTTCAACCTCGACACGCTCACCGTCGATGGCCGGTACTCTCTCGACGGCGGCGCCGGGGTCACGTCCTCCTCTGCGAACCGTGACCCCTGGCTCGTCGATCGCGCCAACGACCTCGTCACCCGCCTCGACGCGCGCGAGCCGTGGAAGCCCGTCGCCACCTGGGACGTACACGGTAATGACGGCGCCGGCGGCAGCGCGCCCTCCGTCGTGGTGCAGGTCTCGTGCACCAAGGCCTACGTCCTCCGCGCCAATCGCGACCGCATCGCGATCATCGATCCGAGTCAGTCCGGCGGTACGCCCACCGGCTTCGTCGATCTCTCGAGCTTCCATGCCCTGGGCGATCCGGGCCTCCTCGAGCTCGTGAGCGCGGTCTGGGTCCCCGCGAAGAAGAAGGTCTTCGTCCTCGCCGGAAACATCGACCCCGGCGCCACCTCCGAGCCGTTCGGCCTCGCGTGCACGGCGCTCAAGCCGACCGTCTTCGCGATCGACATCGCCACCGACGCCGTGGTCAGCCTTGCCGGGAAGGGGCCCGCCGGCTCCATCGAGCTCGCCGGGTACGACGCGATCTCGCTCCTCTACGACGCGCCCTTCGATCGGCTGGTCGTGCTGAGCGCGGGCTGTTACGCCGGCGGCGGCGTGGCCCAGCCGCAGCGCCGCGTGGTGGAGCAGGTGGACCTCGCCACGGGCGCGGTGAAGACGCTCCTCACGTTCGTCGCGAGCCCTCGACCGAGCGGCCTCACCCTGCTCGACGGCGATCATGCCGTCGTGACGTTCGGCACGCGCGGCTCCTACTGGAACCCGCACGAGTCGGCGCTCGGCCCCGAGATCGCGGGCCCCCTCGAGCTGGCGGCGCTCGACGGCAAGGGCGGCCTGGCCGGGAGCCGGCGCCTCGCCGACGGCGGCTTCGAGCTCGTCGGCGTCCCCCTCGACTTCGACGCCGGCGCCAGCGAAGGACCACGCGCATTCGTCTCCGATCCGTTCTCCACCCCGGGCGGCCGCGCCGCCAGCCTCGAACCATGGCCCCACCGATGACCCTCGACCCGAACGATCTCGAGAGCGTGGTCACGCGCACGCTCGGCCACTACGACCGCAGCGCCGAGTCCTTCAAGGCCGGCACCTGGGATCACGACGTGACCCAGAACTACGACGCGCTCTTGCGGGGGATCGGGCTCGAGCATGCTCGCATCCTCGACTTCGGTTGCGGCCCGGGCCGCGACCTCGTGTGGTTCAAGGCCCACGGCCACGAGCCGGTCGGGCTCGATGGCTCGGCGCGCTTCGTCGAGATGGCGCGCGAGGCGAGCGGCTGCGAGGTCTGGCACCAGAGCTTCCTCGCGCTGGCGCTGCCGCCCGCACGGTTCGACGGGATCTTCGCGAACGCCTCGATGTTCCATGTCCCTAAACAGGAGCTCCCGCGCGTCCTCCGCGAGCTCCGCGAGGCGCTCGCGCCGCGCGGCGTCCTCTTCTGTTCGAATCCGCGCGGCCAGGACACCGAGGGCTGGAACGGCGAGCGCTACGGCGCTTACCACACCTACGAGGCCTGGAAGGCGCTGGTGGAGGCGGCCGGCTTCGAGGAGGTGGAGCACTACTACCGCCCGAAGGACAAGCCGCGGGAGGAGCAGCCGTGGCTCGCGACGGTGTGGCGGCGCGCATGACGCCGATCTTCCACGTCGTGCTCGCCGCCGACCTGGCGTGGGTCGACGATCGCTACGAGGCGAGGACGCTCGCCACGGAGGGCTTCGTCCACGCCTCTTACCGCGAGAAGGTGGTCGAGAGCGCGCGCCTCTACTTCCCGGCCGGCGCGGACCTACGGGTGCTCGAGATCGATCCCACGGGTCTCGACGTCCGCGTCGCGGACACGCCGCGCGGACCGATGCCTCACGTGCACGGCGCCATCCCCAGGAGCGCCGTCGTGCGCGTTCACTTGATCAGCGACCTCGACTCCTCGAGCGCGAGCAAGTAGTCGCCCAGCCAGCGGCCGCGGGCCTTGATCTCCTCGGGCGCCGACATCGCGGTCAGGATGCGCGCGATCGCCTTCGCGTAGTGCTCGCCGCTCACGCGCGCGAGGAGCCGGACCGCCATGATGTTCTCCTCGAAGGGCACACGCCGCTTCGCGAAGACGCCCACCGCGTCCGGGTCCTTCGTCGCGCCGAAGAGCGCGCCGCCGGACTCGTCCGAGAGGTGGGCGAGGATGAAGTCCGCGACCGCCTTCGACTCCTTCCGCCAGCGCTCGTCGTGCGTCGCCTCGTGGAGCCGGGCGAGGCCGAAGCCGAACGCGGCGTTGTCCGAGAGGAAGAGCTGCTTGTCCGCGCCAAGGGCGGCGCCGGGCCCGCTGCTCGGACCGTGCGTGATGCCGCCGGCGAGCCTCGACCGGTGGGTGACGAGCATGCGCTCCGCTGCCTTCACCGCCGTGGCGAGGGTCGCGGGGTCCTTCGTCGCCTCGTACATCGTGGCGTAGGCCGCGATGGCGAGGCCGTTCTCGCGACCGTACTCGTTCGTGTCGACGCGTGGGACTCCATGCTTCAAGCGCTCTGCCTCCGGCAGCGCGTAGTACTGGTGACCACCCATGAACGGCTTCGTGCGATCGTGCGCGTTCAGATCGGCGTCCTGCGTGGTGTAGAAGCAGCCGTCGGGGCCCTGGAGGAAGCGATCGATGTAGCGCTGCATCGACCTCGCATGCGCGAGCATGCGCGGATCGCCCGTGAGGCGATAGGCCTGCGCGTAGTTGTCGAGGGCGGGCGCCTGGAACGTCATCAGCTTCTCGAAGTGCGGATGCTCCCAGTCGGCGGCCGCGGAGTACTGGTAGATGCCGCCCCACACCGGATCGATGAGCCGCGCCTGGCGCTCCAGCGAGAAGAGCGCCTGGGCCTTCGCTCTCGCGTCGCCGCGCGCCGCCTTCGAGAGGAGCCACGCGTTGTTCCAGCCGAGCGGCGCCTTCTGCTTCTTGCCCCAGCCGCCTTGCTCCTCGTCCCAGTAGTCGGCGAGGTCGAGATCGGTGTTGTGCTGGATCCACGCGAGGTGCTCGGCGGAGAAGAGCGTCCTCGGCGCGGGCCGCGACGCGCCCACGACGTACTGCGCGCCGATGCCCGGATCGCCGCCCGCCTCCGTCGTCGCGACGCCGCTCGCCACGATCTCCTGGAGGATGCCGGCGAACTTCTCGGGGTTGATGTACCCGCGATACTTCCCGATCTCCTCGGCCTCGGGAGAGAACATGATCGTCGCCGGCCAGCCATAGTCGCCGTAGCGCTCCGCGAGGTCCGGACGCGAGTCGATGTCGACCTTCACCGCGATGAAGTGTTTGTCGAGCAACGCGCGCACGGCGGGGTCATGGTACGTCGTCGCTTCCATCACGTGGCACCAGTGGCACCACTCCGCGGAGCCATCCATCACGATGAACTTCTTCTCCGCCTTCGCGCGCGCGAAGGTGTCGGGGGAGAACGAGGCCCACGCCAGCTCCTCCTTCGGCGCCGCGGAGGGGCCTCGATCCGGAGCGGCGGGGGCGGCCGTCGTCTGCGGAGCGGCCGACCTCACCGGCTCGGCCGGCCGCGCACAACCCACGAGCCCGAGCACCGCGACTGCCAGAACCGAGCGCATTCAGGAGACGATACGCGCCGGGGTGGGCGTCGGTTTCACGAGCGGCCGTATACGCGCCGGAAGACGTCCCAGCAGAGCGGAGACACGCAAAACTCGAGGATCTCGCGCATGGCGGGGTTCTTCGACAGGGCCGCGCGGCGCTCGTTGGGCTCGAGGCTCGTCGGCACCTCGGGCGCGAGGACCTGGGCGATCGCGCGGAGGTCGCGGCTGAAGATCACCGCCGCGTGCAGCGAGCGACGGCCCTCCTCCGCCTCCCAGGTGGGGAGCTCCGGACGCGGATCCTGCGTCGCCTGGGAGACCACGCGCTCGAGCTCTTTCTTGTTCTTGCGCGGGAGCACGGAGCTGATGCGCTTGCGAAGATCGCGCACGAGCGGCGACTCGACGTCGGTGGGCAGCACGGCGTCGAGGAGCGCGCGAAGCTGCTCGCGCGGCAAGGTGTAGATGCTCCCGTGTGCGGCGATGCGCGTGCACGCGTACGCGGCGTGGAAGAGCGCGATCGGACGCCCCGCGTCGGTGAGGAGGTCCTGTCCGATCACGAGGGCGCGTGGCTCGGTCTGGAGCAGGATCGCCTCGCGGCCCTTGCCCCGCGCCAGCACGGGGGGCGGGGCGCCGAGGCAGGCCGCGACGGCGCGCGCCTCGCCGACGATAGGATACGAGTCGGGGAGCGGCGGATGCTGCGCCAGGAGCTGCTCTGCGCCCGGGAAGAGCTTCGGCAAGAACGGATCGAGCTGCTGGAAGATCGCGCGGAGGGGCCAGGTGCGCGAGGGGCCGACGAGGCGGTTCATCGCCTCCTCCGGCAGGAGGGCGTCATGCACGGGACGGAGCGGCACCGCGTCGTCGAGCGTGATCTCGATCTCGTCGCCGGTCGCGCCGAGGAGCGCGGCCGCGGACGCGACGAGCACCCCGATCTCGGGCCGCCCCGTGGCGATGGTGAGCGTGACGAGGGCCTGGAACGGCTCCGGCGCAAAGGGATCGACCTTCACGGCGCCCCGGAGCTCGGTCAGCGCCGCCTCGTCGTTGCGACCGCGAAGGTTCGCGGCGAGGAGGAGGCGCGTCGGGATCGAGTCGGGGAAGCCCTGGATCGCGGCCATGAGCTGGCGATCGGCGGCCTCGGGATTGCCGAGGCGCTCGCGATAGACCTTCGCGAGCGCGGTGCGCATCGGCAGGATGCCCGGCGTGGCGGGAGGTACCCGGGCGATGGAGGCCTCTGCTTGCTGCACGAAAGGCCGAAAATCGCCGTCTTTCGTGAAGCGATCCTCGAGGGCGGAGATCGCGCCGGGCTCCTGGATGGCGAGGTCGAACGCACGCGAGAGTGCGCTCTCGGCTTGCGAGGCAGGCCACGTGTCCGGTCGCGAGCGCACGAGATACGCGAGCGACACGAGCGCGCGCGCGCGGTCGCCCGGCGCGCCGTTCTCGCCGAGCTCCGCATAGAGATCGAGCGCGCGCTCCTCGTGGCCGCCGCGCGCGGCCGCGTTCGCGAGGCGAAGACGGATCTCGCGATCCTCCGGATGCTGATCGGCGAGCTCGCGCAGCAGCTCCTCTGCCTTCGTGTGCTCGCCGAGCTCTTCTTCGTAGATGCGCGACTGCGCGAGCCGCGCGCGCCGTCGCGTCTGGAGGTCCATCGTCGCCTCCGCCGCGCGGGCGTGGAGCTGGAGCGCCTCCTGCCAGTTCTTCACGCGCTCCTCGAGGAGGGCGAGCACCTCGATCGTCGCGGGATCGTCCTCGTCGGGCCGGAGCGCGAGCGCGCGCCGGAGGTCCGCGATCGCGCCCGGCGTCGCCCCGAGCCGCGCCGCGAGGATCCCCGCGCGCTGCGTGTAACACCTGGCCTTGACCGCCGGATCGGTGACGGCCTCCGCGTGCGCCTGCAGCACCTTCACCGCGGCGTGCCAGTCCTGCGCCGCCTCGAGCAGCTCGAGGGCCCGGGCGAACGCGCGCGGATGCTCCGGCTGCAGCAGGAGGAGAGCCTTGTAGCTCTCGAGCGCGCGCACCGTGTTGCCGAGCCGGGCCTCCTGGACCTCCGCCGAGTCGAGCCACGAACGCGCGGCGTTCTCCGGATCGAGCGACGACGTCGCGGCGCGCTCGTGGAGCTGCGCCACTGCTGCCCAGTCCGCCGCCTGCGCCCGCAGCGCACGGGCCGCGTCGAGCGCGGGCAGGAGCGAGGTGTCCGCGAGCAAGGCGAACGTGTAGCCCACCTCGGCGTCGCTCGTGCGACCGGCGGCGTCGTCGATCACGGCAGCGGCGAAGGCGTAGAGCGTGCGCAGCGGTGGGTCGGTGGTCGCGCGCGCGCGCGCGATGAGCGCCTGCGCGAGCTTCGTGTCGTCGAGCGCGCTCGCCGCTGCCGCGCAGCGGACCATGCCGTCGAGCGCCTGCGTGTCCTCCGGATCGTCCGCGAGGAGACGCGTGTAGATCGCGATCGCGTCGTCGACCCCGCGGACCTTCACCGTGTCGTGCTCGGCCGCGAGCGCCATGCGACGGAGCATGCCGCGAGCGAGCTGCTTGTCCGAGGTCGCGCCGACGAGGGCGTTCTGCGCGTCGGACTGCAGCTCGATGCGGCCGCACAGGCGCGCCACGCGCACGCGATCGACGCCGACCTCGACCGGCCGCGCGCCAGACGCGAGCGCGTCTTCCCAGTGCCTCGCCGCGCGCTGCGGATCGTCGAGGCGGAGCTCGCGAGTTCGGGCGAGGCGAACGAGGACGCGGAGCCGCGCGGTGGGCTCCGGCGACATGTCGAGCAGCTCCATGAGGATGCGATCGACGGCCTGGTGCTCGCCGCGCACCTCGTGCAGGCGAAGCGCGCCCCAGAGGGCGGGGTAGCGGTTGATCTCTCCGCTCATGATGGTCGCGTCGAGCGCGCGGCCGTAGGCCTCGCTCGCGAGGGCGCGATCTTCGACGCAGAGCTCGAGGACGATCGCGGCGCGCATGAGGAGGCGGACCTGGTGCGTCGGATCGGTGGTCGCCTCCGCCACCCGCTGCAGCGCCTTCGCGAGCCGCTCGTACTGTCCGGTCTTTCGCAGCAAGCGCTCGAGCGCGGCGAGCACGGGGAGCGACGTCGGCAGGCGCTCGAGCGCCTCCGAGTAGGTGAGGATGGCGTCGCCTTCCTTGCCGAGGCGCTCCTCCTGGACGCGGGCGATGTCGATGAGGCCGAGGGCGACGTCCTCCGGACGCGACGCGATCTCGACGAGGCGCCGCCGCGCGGCCACGACCTGCTCCCAGTTGCCTTCGCGCTCGTGAATACGCAGGGTGGCGATCGCGGCCGCCTCGTGGCGGGGGTCCCGCTCGAGCACCTGCGCGTAGGCCCGGAGCGCACGCTGCGGATCGCCGATGCGCGCCTCCACCACGGCGCCGATGCGATAGAGCGTGGCGATCGCGTCGTCGCCGTCGAGGACGTGCGCCTGCTCCTCGAGGGTCGCGACGTAGTCGGGCCACTTCCCCGCGTCGGCATAGGCGCGGGCGAGCGCGACGAGCTTGTCGAAGCGGACGACGGGCTGCGGCTCCGCCGCGTCGAGCACCTGGCGGAGGATGATGGCTGACTTCGCGGGCTCGTTGGTGCGTGACTGATAGAGCTCCGCGAGCTCGAACCAGAGGGCGCGCTTGCGACGGAGGTCGTCGGTGCCGTCGACCGCGGCCTCGTAGAGTGCGACCACCTTGGGCCACTGGTTCGCCGATCGATAGATGCGGTCGAGCGCCTCGAACGAGGCCTGATTCGTGGGCTCGAGGGCGAGCACGCGCTCGTGGAGCGTGATGATCTCGTCTCGCGGCCCGTTCGCCGCCTCGATGCGCTCCGCGAGCGCCGCCCAGCGCACGGCGCGCGCCTTCGGGTCCGCGATGCGCTCCGCCTCGCGGCGCTCGAGGTCGAGCACGAGGCCGGCGTGCCCGCGCTGCTGCGCCATCGCGATGAGCGCCTGCACCGCGGGCGTGAACGCGGGCGCGGTCTCGACTGCGAGGCGATACGCGGCGAGCGCGTCGTCGAGCTTGTCCGTCTGGCGCGTCTCGCGGAGCCGGCCGAGGCGCACGAGCGCCCAGGATTTGCTGGGCGGATCGTGGAGGCGCTGGAGCAGCTTCTCGTAGGCGGTGGCGGCGTCGTCCCAGCGCCCCGCCGCCTCGAGCACGGCAACGAGCTTCTCGAGCGGCCCCGGATCCTGCTCCGCGAGCGCGGCGGCGCGGAGGAAGCACTGCGCGGCGTGTGCGTGATCACCGATGCGCTCGCTGTAGACGTCGCCGGCGCGCTCCCAGCGCTCGCGCGAGGCGCGCGGGTCCTCGATCGCGGAGGCCTCGACGACGAGCATGCGGACGTACTCGTCCCAGTCGCGACGGCGGAGCAGCACGGACTGGATCGTGGCGCGCGCGGCGACGTTCGTCGGATCCGCGTCGAGCGCGCGCCGGAGCGAGGCAAGCGCCGACTCCTCGTCGAAGAAGCGATCGTGCAGCGCGCCCGCCGCGCCGTGGAGCGCGCCGGAGAGCACGGTGTCCGTCGTCGCCTGCGCCATCGCGTCGAGCGCCTCGATGACGCCGCTCCACGTGACCTTGTCGTCGTCGGTGCCGCCACCGTCCTCGCCGACGAGCCGCGCGCGCACGCGCAGCGCAGCGATCGCGTCCCAGGCGCCGGCGTCGGCGGGGTCGAGCGCGAGCACCTCGCGCATCGTGGCCTCGGCCCCGGGCAGATCGCCGGCGACGTGCTCCTGGATGGCGGCGATGTACCAGAGGAGCGCGACGCGCTCGTTGCCCTCGAGGTGCGCGAGCTCCTCGCGCGCGCGCTGCAGCGTGACGTGCGGATCGGCGCCCTGCTCGGAGAGCCAGCGCCACGTGTTGGCGACGAAGCGTGCCTCGGGGGCGAGCTGCGATGCCCGTTGCAGCGCCTCCTGCGCGCGCAGCGGATCGTCCATCCCGTCGAGGAAGATGCGGGCCTGCGCGGCGAGGAGCAGCGCGGCGCGCGTGGGCTCCGACGCCGCGCGTGCCTCCACCTCTCGCGCGGTGCGCTCGAGGACCTGACGCCACGGCGACCCCGGAAACGCGCTCGGCGTGATGCTCGGCGCGATGCTCGGCGCGGTGCTGCTGAATGATCCGACGTGGGGCGAGATCGACTGCGGCAGCGGCGGCGGCGGACGCGAGAGCGGCTTCAGCGACGGCGGCGCGGGCACGTGCGGCGGCGGCCGCGACGCGATCGGCGGCGCGGGCGGCGGGCGCCGCGAGATCGGTCCGTCACGCGGCTTCGGCGGCGGCTTCGGCGGCGGCGCCGATAGCCGCGGCGGCAGCTTCGGCGGGAAGTTCGAGCGCGAAGAAGGCGGGGACGGGATCCGCGAGGTCGGCGCAGGCTCGGACTCGAGCTCGCGCGACGAGAGCTCGTCCGCCGGTTCTTCGTCCGCCATGGATATCCCGAGGATACCCGCTTTTCGTGAAAGGAAAGCTGCGGGTGTCAGGCCCCCGAGGCGCTTCGATAAGCGTGGATCAGAGGCCCATCATGCGCCAGTCGAGGGCCTGGACCTTGCGCGGCGAGAGCGTGACCTCGACCGTCAGCCGGGAGCCGACCGCCTCGCCGCCGATCTGCAGCGGGATCGCGCGCGAGAAGGTGAGGCGCGCCGACCTCGTGAACCAGTCCGTCATGCCGCGGAGCGGGTGCTGGCCGCGCCAGATCTTCGGGATGTCGCCGACGGCGGTGAGGGTCTTCTGATCGTAGACGCGCACGTTGAGCCAGTCGAGGAGGCGGTCCGCGAACGGGTACGCCTTGAAGCCGTAGCCGTACTCGGGGCAGGTCGCGGCGCCGGCCACGCTCGCCATGCCCTCGTAGAGGATGGTGCCGCGGCGCGCGCCGGGCAGGGGACGGAGGCGCTCCTCTTCGTCGATCACGAGCACCTCGTCGCCGAGGTTCTCGATGATGAGGTGCGGGCGGCCCTTCACGACCGACTTCGGCACCGTGCGCGTCATCAGCGCCGTGAGGTAACCCCACACGGACTTCGCCATGCGGCTCGACGGCGACTGCTCGACCTGCTGCCGGTAGTCGTCGAGGAGCTGCGCGTCCCATCCGCAGCCGCCGAAGAACGTGAGGACGCCGTCGCACTCGAAGAGCGCATAGCGGCGCGTCGGCAGCGGACCTTCGTGCTTCGCGAGGGCCTTGACGCACTTGTCGAGCTTGCGAGCTCCGAGCGAGTGCGCCCACGCGTTGCCGGTTCCGAGCGGTAGCGCGCCGACGCTCGGGAAGGGCTCGCCTGCGGGCACCACGCGATGGAGCGCGTTCAGGAGGACGACCGCGGAGCCGTCGCCGCCCGCGGAGAGGATGCAGCGCGGCTCGCGCTTCGCGTCGCGAAGGATGCCGCGGAGCCAGCCCTCCACCTCGTCGACGGTGCGGGTGAGCCGGACCGTCGCGCCGGGGAGCGCGCGCGCGATCTGCACCGCGAGGCGGCGGCCGCCGCGCTTCGCGTTCGCGTTCACGAGGATGTAGAGCCCGTCGCCCGCCACCATTTGCTCGTCTTACAAGCCGCTCGCGATTGCGGTCCGCACTTCGGCGAGGAGCGCGTCGCGCGCTTGCTTCGGGTCCTTGTCGGCCCATCGCTTGGGATCGACGGGCGGATGAATCGTCACGTAGACCTCGACGCCCGCGCGCGAGCGCCGCCCGTGCGCGGGGAGGACCTCGCGGGTCCCGGCGATGCTGACCGGCAGGATGGGCGTGCCGGTCTCGACCGCGATCACGAAGCCGCCCTTCTTGAAGGGCATGAGCTCGCCGGTCGGGCTCCGCGTTCCTTCCGGCGCGATCCAGATGGGGGTGCCGCTCTCGAGCGCGTGACGTGCTTCCTCGAGGCTCGCGATGGCGCTCGCGTTGTTGCCGCGATCGACGGAGATGAAGCCGGCCGCCTTCATCGCCGTGCCGAAGACCGGCACGTTGAAGAGCTCGCGCTTGGCGACCATGCGCATCTTCGAGCCCAGCACGTAGTAAATGACGGCCACGTCGTAGTGCGACTGGTGGTTGCTCATCACCAGGTAGGTCTTCGGGCCTTGCCCCAACCACCCCGGTTGAATGTGTTCCCTTCCGGACACCGAGATCATCATCTCGGTGTTCGCGATCACCCGGGAAGCCCAGCTTTCGAGCCGCGAATCGCACACATCCTTCGAGATAGTGCCCCGAACCGCGTCCGCGACCGTCGAGGACGAGATCGAGAGCGTCTCGTACACATTCTTCAACGAGAGGAGGAGCGATTTGCCGGTGGGCACGTGGAAGCCGAATCCTACGTCGTAAGAGGCATTGCGGGGGAGGTGAACGCTCACATACCATCGCGTCGGCCCTATTCTCATGAGCGAAAGCACAATTCGCACCGCTCTCGGCGTGCTCCAAGACGAGCCCGACAACGAGCGGGCGTGGACCGACCTTGGCGCGGACGTTCGCAACACCGGCAACGGTGGTGGTGCGGACGCGGCCTCGGCTGCATTGAACCTCCTCGCGGCGGCTCGAAGCGCGCACGAGATGCGGCGCGAGTACGAAGCCGTAGCGCGCCTCCTCGAGCTCGAGGTCGAGGTCGCCGGCGCGTGCGGGCCGGAGAAGGCGGACGTGCAAGTCGAGAGACTGCGCGAGCTGGCCCACCTCCGCGACGACATCCTCCTGGATGACGCCAATGCGCTCGCCGCGTATCGCCGCCTCCTCGAGCTTCGCCCCGAAGACGCCGACGCCAAGGAGGGCATCGAGCGCAGCGAGGTGAAGCGGAGCAAGTGGAAGGATCTCGCGCAGAAGTACTTCAGCGAGGCCAAGAGCGCGGGCGACCCGAGCTTCAAGAGCTCGCTCCTCGTCAGCGCGGCGGAGATCGCCTACCGCTACGCCCGCCCCGAGCTCGAGGCTCGCGAGGCGAAGAAGAGGGAAGAAGAGGGCAAGAAGGAAGAGGAGGCCCCCAAGACCCAGCGGGGCGCTGGCAAGAAGAAAAAGAAGAAGAAGGGCGACGGCGCGCCGGAGTCCGTCCAGACGCCCGAGGCGCCCGCGGTCGAAGAGAAGAGCCCGCGCCGCGATCTCATCGAGAAGATCATCGGGCTCCTCAAGGACGCCCTCACGCACGACCCGCGCAATCGCCGCGCGATGATCCTGCTCGAGCGCACGCTCTTCGCCGAGCAGCGCTGGGACGAGCTCGCCGAGGCCCTCGGTCGCTTCGCGAACGAAGCGACGGTGAAGGACGAGAAGCTCGCCGCCTTCACGCGCCTCGCGCGCATCCAGATGAAGAAGCTGGGCGAGACCGATCGCGCCATCACGACCTACGAGAAGATCCTCGACTTCGCGCCGAACCATCCCGAGGCGACTCGCGTCCTCGTCGATCGCTTCACGCAGGCGGAGCAGTGGGATCACCTCGTCGCGCTCTACGAAGGCCAGATCGGCGCTTCGGGTGGCCGCGCCGATCCGGGCACGTATCTCCAGGTCGCGATGCTGAACTGGCGGATGCGGAACAAGCCCGACGCCGCCGAGCCGTTCTTCGAGAAGTTCCGCCGTCACGAGCCCGGCAACGCCGCGGTGCTCGACTTCTTCCGCGAGTGGTGCGTGAAGACGGGCGACCAGACGCGCCTCGTCGCGATCCTCTCCGATGCCCAGCGCACGATGCCGGACGGCCCGGACCGGGCCGCGATCGCCGGCGAGATCGCGCAGCTCGCCGAGGTCGGCGAGAACGCACAGAAGGCGATCGAGCAGTGGCGGAACCTCCTCCGCCAGCAGCCCGACAACTACGAGGCGCGCGAGGCGCTGAAGCGTCTCTACCGCGCGACGGGCGCGTACAACCCGCTCGCGGATCTGCTCCGCGGCGAGCTCGAGCGCATCGCGCCGGACTCGACGGCGCGCCTGCCCACGCTCCGTGAGATCGCGTCGATCTACCGCGAGAACCTGAAGAACGACTCGGCCCTCGTGCCCGTCCTCTCTCAGATCATCACCCTCGATCCGTCCGACGCCGACGCGATCCGCGAGCTCGCGCGCGTCTACGAAGGCCTCGGCCGCTGGCGCGATCTCCTCACGACACAGATGCGCCTCGCGGAGCTCGAGCCGAGCGACGACCTCAAGGTGGAGCTCTATCGCTCCATCGCGAAGCGCTGGCTCGACCAGTTCTCCAACGTCCAGAACGGCGTCGAGGCCTACGAGAAGCTCCGCACCGTGCGCCCGCACGACCCGGAGGCGATCGAGAAGCTCCGCGAGCTCTACGGAAAGCGCCGCGCATACAAGCAGCTCTTCGAGCTCCTCGAAGGCGAGGCCCTCACCAAGACGGGCGCCGATCGGCGCGCGATCTGGTCCGAGATGGCGAAGCTCGCCTCCGACCGCCTCGACCGCGGCTCGGACGCGTCGAAGCTCTATCGACTCATCCTCGACGAGGACCCGACCGACGTCGCCGTCCTCGACGCCCTCGAGAAGCAGGCGGAGCGCGACAAGGACTTCGTCACCGTCGCCACGGTGCTCGAGAAGCGCATCGAGATGAACGAGGACACGGCCGCGAAGATCTCCGGCCTCCAGCGCCTGGCGCAGATCTACGGCGAGCGCATCGGCGACCAGCCGAGCGCGCTCCGCACGTGGCGTCGCATCCTCGACCTCGCGCCGGGCCAGCAGAAGGCGCTCCGCACGCTGCGCGAGGCCTACATCGCCGCGAACGACATCGACGCGCTCGCCGATCTCTACGCCGCGACGAAGGACTGGGAGGGCCTCGCCGAGGTCCTCGGAAGCAGCGCCGACCGCACCGACGACATCGCCCGGAAGGTCGACCTCTCGTACCGCGTCGCGACCATCTTCGAGACGGAGCTCAAGGCCCCCGAGCGCGCGTTCCGCGCCTACGAGCGCGTCCTCTCCGTGAAGCCCGACGACGAGCGCGCCGCGATGGCGCTCATGCCGCTCTACGAGCGCGAAGAGAAGTGGGCGCGCCTCCCCGCGCTCTACGAGTCGCTCCTCAAGTACGCCACCAACCCGCAGGACCGGCGCTTCCTCTACGGAAAGCTCGTCTACGTCATCGGCGATCGCCTCTCCGACAAGGTCGGCGCGATGCGCTGGGCCCGGAAGATCTACGAGCTCGCGCCCCTCGACCCGCAGGCGATGCAGCAGCTCGAGAACCTCGCGCGCATCTCCGGCGAGTGGGGGCTCCTCTCCGAGGCGCTGAACGACCGCATCGCGTCGTCCGAGTCGTCGAACGAGGAGAAGCGCAACCTCCGGCTCAAGCTCGCCGAGGTGTCCGCGTCGCACGCGGGCGCGCCCGACGACGCCGTCACGGCGTACCGCGAGCTCATCGAGTCGAACCCGGGCGACGAGGCCGCCGTCAGCGCGCTCGACCGCCTCCTTCGCTCGCAGCCCGAGCGCAAGGAAGACCTGCGCTGGCTCTTCAAGCTCCGCATCGACCGCGCGCCGAGCGCGGCGGACGCGGTCACCCTGCTCTCCGAGTGGGCCCAGCTCGAGGAGGATTTCTTCGAGGAGCCGGCGCGCGCCGTCGCCGTCTACAAGGAGCTGCTCGACCGGAACCCGCAGCACGCGCCGACCCTGCGCGCGCTCTCGCGCATCTACCTGTCTCAGGGCGACGCGGAGAGCGCCGTCAGCATGCTCGAGCGCGAACGCGATCTCGAGTCGGGCGCCGGTCGCATCCAGCGCGAGCAGGAGATCGCGCGGCTCTACCTCGGCCCGCTGAAGAGCCCGCAGAAGGCGCTCGATGCCTGCAAGCGCGCCCTCGAACTCGCGCCGACGGATCCGAAGACGATGTCGCTCGTCGAGGAGACGCTCCCCCTCGCGGAGACGCGCAAGGAGGCGGCGACCGTCCTCGAGCACGCGTATCAGCTCGCGTCGCAGTTCGACAAGCAGGGGGAGGTGCTCGGCATCCTCCTCGCCACCGCCACGTCGAAGGCCGATCGCCTCCCGCTCCACCTCCGCCTCGCGGCCGTGAAGCAGAACCTCGGTGATCGCAACGGCGCGTTCGCCGTCCTCTCCACCGCTGCGATCGAGCACCCAGGCGAGACCGATCTCTGGGATCGCCTCGTGGGCATCGCCACGAAGGGGGGCAAGGTCCCGCAGTTCCTCGAGACCCTCGCGCAGGTCGTCCCCGAGACCGGCGAGACGGGCCTGCCCGCCAGCGTGGAGATGGAGCTCGCCGAGCGCGCCGCCACGCTCTACGACGAGAACCTCGGCGACATCGATCGGGCGAAGCCGTACCTCGAGCGCATCCTCGCGAAGGATCCGACGAACGATCGCGCGTTCCTGAGGCTCAAGCAGATCCTCACCACGCGCGAGCTGTGGAGCGATCTCGAGGCCCTCTACGAGCGCGTCATCGCGGCCGCGGAGAGCAACGAGCGCAAGACCGACCTCCTCGCCGAGGTCGGCATCATCGCGGAGGAGATCACGAACGACACAGCCAAGGCGGTCGCGTACTACGAGCGCATCCTCCAGCTCGCGCCCGATCACGATCAGGCCACGCTCGCCCTCGACACGCTCTACGCCACGCAGGAGCGCTGGCAGGATCTTGCCGAGCTCCTTCGCCGCCGCATCGAGCGCGCGGGGGCGACCGATCCCACGCCGCTCCGGCTCCGCCTCGCGACGTTGCTCCACGTTCGCCTCGGCGATCCGAAGGGCGCGCTCGACGAGCTCGAGCAGGTATGTGAAGCCGAGCCCGCGAACCGCGAGGCCCGCGAGCTGGTCGAGAAGTGCCTCACGCACGTCGACCTTCGCCAGCGCGCGGCCGAGATCCTCGAGAAGGTGTACCTCGAGCGCGAGGAGATCCGCGATCTCGTGCGCGTGCTCGAGATCCGTCTCGAGGCGATCACGGACGAGCAGCAGCTCCGCGAGATGCTCCAGCGCATCGCCGAGCTGAAGGACGAGCGCCTCACCGACGACGCCGGCGCGTTCGCCACGTACTCGCGGCTCCTGCCGCTCGCGCCCGCGGAGCTCGCCCTCCGCGAGCGTTACCTCGAGATCGCGAATCGCCTCTCCAAGCAGGAAGAGGCGGCAGACGTCCTCGCGGAGACCGCGAAGCGCGCCGACGCCCCGCAGCCGCGCGCCGAGATCCTCGGCGAAGTCGCGAAGATCCACGAGGTCGCGGGGCGTATGGACCGCTCCGAGACGGTGCATCGCCAGATCATGGAGCTCGCGCCGGAGGACACCGCCATCGCGCTCCCGGCCGCGCGCGCGCTCGAGAAGATCTACGTCATCACGAACCGTCCGCAGGACCTCGCGGCTGCGCTGCGCGTCCAGGTGAAGCTCGAGAGCGACACGCCCACGAAGCGTGACCTCCTCGCGCGCCTCGGAAAGCTCGCCGAAGACGTCCTCCAGGACGACGCAGGCGCGATCACGGCGTGGAAAGAGCGCCTCGAAGAGGACCCGACGGACGAGGAGGCGCTCTCGTCGCTCGATCGTCTCTACGAGCGCGGCGGCGACAAGCGCGCGCTCGTCGAGATCCTGAAGAAGCGCGAAGAGAACACGGACGACCGCGAGGCACGTCGCAAGTTCATCGAGCGCGCGGCGAAGGCGTACGTCTCCCTCGACGCGGTCGAGGATGCGATCAGCTCCTACCGCGCGATCCTCGACGATTTCGGGGCCGACCGCCCGACGCTCATCGCGCTCGCCGGTCTCTACGAGAAAGCGGAGCGCTATCGCGACCTCGAGTCGACGTACGAGGCCGATCTCGGCATCGCGACGGAGAGCGCGGATCGCATCGCGCTCCTCACGAAGATGGGCGACGTGCGCCGCAAGAAGCTCGGCGAGATCGCGTCCTCCATCGAGGCGTATCGCCAGGCGCTCACCATCGATCCGGACGCCGGCGAGGCTCGCTCCGCGCTCGAGGAGCTGCTCGGCGGCGACGAGAACGCGCGCGCCGAGGCGGCCGAGATCCTGCGTCCGCTCTACGAGGCCTCGGGCGCCAACGACAAGCTCCTTCGCGTGCTCGACATCCAGGTCGAGCAGGCGAGCGAGCTCGACGCGCGCCTCGATTTGCTCGGTCGCGCCGCCACCGTCGCCGAACATGCGCTGACCGATCTCCCGAAGGCCTTCGCCTACGCCGCGCGCGGCCTCCGCGAGTCGGCGGCCGAGGCCTCCGTCGAGGACTGGCTCACGCGCGTCGAGCGCCTCGCCGAGAAGGACAACAACTGGGCGGAGCTCGTCGAGCTCTATCGCAGCGTCGTGCCCGACGTCCTCGACGAGGACAAGCAGGTCGGCGTCCTCGCGCGCATCGCGGAGCTCGCGCGCACGAAGCTGAACGACAACGAGCTCGCGAAGCAGAGCTACCGCCGCGCGCTCGAGCTCCGGCCCGAGAACGATCGCACGCTCGTCGCGCTCGAGGAGCTCTACGACGAGTCGAAGGAGTGGGAGCACCTCGTCGACGTCCTGAAACGTCGCGCCGAGATCTCCGAGAGCGACGACGCGAAGAAGCACGTCCTCTACCGGCTCGCGCGCGTGTGCGACGAGTCGATCGGCGATCGCGATCGCGCGATCGGCGGTTATGAACAGATTCTCGACCTCGGGCTCGACTCGCCCGCGATCGAAGCGCTCGAGCGTCTCTACGCGGCCGGTGGTCGCTGGAACGATCTCGTCGCGCTCCACGAGCGAGAGCTCTCGGCGGACACCACGCCGGACGCCCGCCGCGCGACCATCAACCACGGCCTCGGTCATCTCTTCCGCGAGCAGCTGAGCGAGACCGACCGCGCCTTCGACGCATACGCGGAGGCGCTGCGCATCGACGCCCAGCACCCCGCGACGATCGGCTCGCTCGAGAAGATCGTCGAGGCGAAGGGCGGGGGAGACCTCGTCCAGGCGGCGCGTGCCGCGGCGCTCCTCGAGCCCGTGTATCTTGCACGTCTCGACTGGCGCAAGGTCATCGGCGCGGTCGAGGCTCGCCTCGCGGGATCGCAAGATCCCTCGGAGAAACGCGACCTTCTGCGCCGCCTCGCGAAGCTCCACGAGGAGCAGGAGGAGAGCTACCTCGTCGCCCTCGACATCATGGCCCTCCTCCTCGCGGAGGATCCCAGCGACGAGACGACGTGGGCCGAGCTCGAGCGCCTCGCCCGCGTGGCGAACGCCGAGGACCGCCTCGCGCAGATCTACGCCGGCGAGCTCGCGAAGATCGCCGACCTCGACTCGTCGTCGGCGCGCATCGCGTTCCGCACCGGCGAGCTCTTCGAGGCCGCCGGTGACATCGACCGCGCGCTCAACTTCTACCGCCGCGCGTACGACTACTCGCGCGCCGACGAGCAGCGGTCGTTCGTCGCCATCGACCGCCTGCTCCTCGCGGGCGAGCGCGCCGCCGACCGCATCGCGCTCTACCGCGACTCCCTCGAGTATCGACATGATCCCAAGGAGCGCCTCGAGACGCTCCACGCCCTCGCGAAGATCCAGGACGACTCGGGCGACCCCGACAGCGCCATCGACACGCTGAAGACCGCGCTCGACGTCGACGAGACGGACAAGCACACCCTCGACTCTCTCGACGCGCTCTACACGCGTCGCGAGAAGTGGCAGGAGCTCGGCGACCTCCAGCGCCGCCGCGCGGAGCAGGCCGCTTTGCCCGAGGAAGAGGCGAAGTGGCGCCTCTCGCTCGCGAACATCCTCGACACGAAGCTCGGTCAGGTCCTCCTCTCGATCGACGAGCTCGAGGCCGTGACCGGCCTCGTCGCGCCGTACCAGAGCGACCTCGGCAAGCAGGCGGTGGCCGCGCTCGAGGCGATGCTGCCCCGCGCAGACTTCCGGCCGAAGCTCGTCGAGCTCCTCAAGCCGATCTACGAGAACGCGGACGACTGGAACAAGCTCGTCGGCATCTCGCGCTTCCGCTTCGACATCGCCGGCTCGCCGGGCGAGAAGGTGCAAGTGCTGCGTGAGACCGCGATCCTCCTCGAGGAGCGCGGGAGCAACCAGAACGGCGCCTTCGAGCTCGTGGCCGAGGCCTTCACGCTCGACCCGGACGACGGCGACACGCGTGCCGAGCTCGATCGCCTCGCGATCGCGACGTCGCGGTGGGACGACCTCGCGCGCACCTACGAGTCCGGCATCGCCCAGATCGACGGCGTCGGCAAGAAGGAGCTCCTCGAGGCCCTCGCGCGCCTTCACGACAAGCGTCGCGACGACCCGCGCAAGGCGCTCGATGCCTGGGAGCGCCTGTTCGCGCTCGACGAGTCGGATCCGCATCCGCTCGACGAGATGGACGCGCTCGCGACTCTCCTCTCGGACTGGTCCTCGCTCGTTCGTGTCCTCGCGAAGCGCGCGGAGCTCACGTCGGACGACGAGGAGCGCGCCTCCTTGTGGCGCCGTATCGGCGAGGCCCGCCGCGACATGCTCGACGACCAGCAGGGCGCCATCGACGCGTACGAGAGAGCCCTCGAGCTCGAGCCGACGAGCGCCTGGACGCTCGACAACCTCATCCCGCTCTACGAGGACCGCAACGACGCGGCGCGCCTCGTCGATCTCTATCGCCGGCGCATCGAGCTCTGCGGCGAGTTCGACGAGGATCTCAAGCACCGCCTCTTGCTCGACGCCGCCAAGTGCTACGAGCTCGGGCTCCAGGATCGCCGCGAGGCGGTCATCCTCCTCGGCCAGGCCCTCGCGATGAAGCCGGGCGACGCCGAGATCACGGCGCGCCTCATCGACCTCTACGAGGCCGAGAAGATGTGGCCCGAGCTCCTCGACGCCCTGCGCGCCGAGGCCGAACGCGCCACCGAGCCGGCGCAGAGCTGGAAGCTGACGAAGCGCATCGGTCGCCTCCTCGCGGCCGAGCTCGAGGACTACCCGGGCGCGCTCGAGTCGTTCCGCTCGGTCCTCGCGACCGGCTACGACGAGGAGACGGCGGCCGAGGTTCGCAAGATCGGCGAGGGCCGCGAGGAGCTGCGCCGCGATGCGGCCGACATCCTCATCCCGGTCCTCGAGACGGCGGGACGCCACGCCGAGCTGGCCGACGCGTACGAGCTTCGGCTCCGCGCGGAGACCGACCCCGTGGATCGCGCCACGACGCTGCGCACGATCGCGAAGGTCGCGGAGACGCAGCTGAACGATCTGCCCCGCGCACAGCAAGCGCTGCTCCGGGCGCTCACCGAGCAGCCGCTCGAGAACGATCTCCACAACGACATCAGCCGCATCGCGGCGCTCATCGGCAAGGACGGCTGGGATCGCTACGCGTCCGTGCTGAGCGAGCGCGCGACGTCCATCTTCGAGACGTCGATCACGGCGGACCTCTTCCTCCGCCTCGGTCGCATCTCCGAGACGAAGCTCGACGATCTCCCGCGCGCCGCCGAGGCGTACGCGAAGTCGGCGGAGCAGGGCGGCGACAGCCGCGACGTCCTCATGTCACTCGAGCGCGTGTACGCGCAGCTCGGCGATACGCGGGCGCTCGTCGACGTCCTCGAGCGCCGCGTCGGCATCGAGAACGAGGCGCCGGTCCAGGCGGATCTGCATCACCGGCTGGCGTCGCTCCAGATCGACGCCCTCGGCGACAAGGCGCAAGGCCTGGCCACCCTGCGCATCGCGCTCGAGCGCGTGCCCGAGCATCAGGCGGCGCGCGAGGCGGTCGAGAAGCTCCTCTCCGACGGCGCGCTCTTCGATGACGCGTTCGACACCCTCGAAGGCGTCTATCGCTCGACGAACCGCGGGGAAGAGCTCGCGCGACTCTACGAGCGGCGCATCGATCGCGCCGACGGACCGCGTGGTCGCACGCGCGCGCGGCTCGATCTCGCGCGCATTCGCGAGAACGAGGCGAACGACGTGACCGGCGCGCAGCGCGCGGTGGAAGCGGCGATCATCGGCGAGCCGACGGACCCCGACGTCCTCATCGAGCTCGAGCGCCTGGCCGAGAAGAACAACGCCTGGCGCGAGGCGGCGAACGCCCTGGCGCGTGCCCTCGAGGTGCAGGACAGCATCGCGCCGAAGTCGGCCGGTAGCGCCGAGCTCTACTCGCGCCTCGGCTCCTGGTACCGCGACAAGGTTCAGGACAACGAGGGCGCAGAGCGCGCGTTCGCGAAGGCGCTCGAGGCGGACTCGGAGAACATCGAATACGTGCGCGCGCTCGAGGCGCTCCGGCGCGGGCCGGGACGCGAGCGTGATCGCGTGGCGACGCTGCGCCGCCTCGCGAAGCTCGAAGGCGAGCCGGAGACGCAGCGCTCGCTGGCGAAGGAAGCGGCGACCATCGCGGAGATGACGCTCGCGGATCCCAAGCTGACGGAGGAGATCATTCGCGAGCTCCTCGAATGGAACGAGGGTGACGCCTGGGCGATGGAGGAGCTGACGCGCCTCCGCGAGTCCGCGCGCGACTTCGAAGAGGTGGTCGATCTGCTCGTGAAGCGCGCCGAGGCGGAGGCCGACGGCGTGAAGGCGATGCAGCTTCGTCATCGCGCGGCCGAGGTCGCCACGAACGACCTCGGCGACAAGAACCGCGCGGTCGCGTTCTACGAGGAGATCCTCGAGGCGGAGCGCACGGACACGAAGGCGCAGGCGAGCCTGCGCGCGCTCTACGGCGACCTCGGGAAGTTCAACGAGCTCGCGAAGCTGCTCGGCACGCTCGTCGAGCTCGCCGAGTCCCCGGCGGAGCGGAGCGCGCTGCGGATCGAGCTCGCGAGGCTGCAGCTCGAGAAGTTCGAGGCCCCGCGCGAGGCGTCCGACACGCTCCGCGCCGTCCTCGACGAGGAGCCGGATCATCCGGAGGCGGCGAACGTCCTGCTCGAGATCTTCGACAAGGGCGATCGTCACGCCGAGCTCGCGGAGCTCCGCACGCAGCTCGTCGCGCGCGCCCGCGCGCGCGGCGACGTGGCGGGCGAGCTGCACCAGATGGTGGAGCTCGGCGCGGTCCTCGAGCTGCGCGTGAAGGACGTCAAGCGCGCCCTCGAGACGTACGAGGAGATCCTGGGGCGCGATCCGCGTCACAAGGAAGCTCTCGAGTCGGTCGCGCGTCTCTCCGAGGGACGCGGGGCCTGGGACAAGGCGGCTCAGGCGCTCACGCAGCTGCTCGACGTGAGCGGCAACGACGTGGCGCTGGCGCTTCGCCTCGCGGCGGCGAAGAAGGAGCTCGGCGACGACGTCGGTGTCGAGGAGGCCCTGAAGCGCGCGCTCGCGGCGGAGCCGAAGAACGAGGATGTGCGCGAGCGCCTCGCGCAGCTCTACGAGCGGACCAAGAAGTGGTCCGAGCTCGCGGAGCTGCTCGTGGGCGACGCCGACATCGTGGCGCAGAGCTACTCCGGTGGCGACGAGATGCCGATGACGTCCCCGAAGAACTCGCTGGCACCTGGCATGTCGATGCCGCCGCCGCCGCCTCATATCGGCAATCAGGTGCGGCTCCTCCGCCGCGCCGCGGACATCCACATCAAGGAGCGCGGCCAGCCTGCGGACGCGATCCCGGTCCTCGAGCGCGCGGCCTCCCTGGTGCCGCTCGATCGCAACCTCCTCCTCGTGCTCTGTGACGTGTACGCGCAGGCGAAGCGCGATCGCGAGGCGGCGAACGTCCTCGAGCGCATCATCGCTTCGTTCGGCAGCAAGCGAACGAAGGAGCTCTCGGTCTACCACCACCGTCTCGGTAAGGCGCTCGGCGCGCTTGGCGACAAGGACGCGGCGCTCGCGCAGTTCGACATGGCGTTCAAGATCGACCCGGGCTCGATCGAGGTCCTGAAGGACCTCGGCATCCTGGCCATCGAGACGAACGATCTCGAACGCGCGCTGAAGACGTTCCGCGCCCTCCTCCTCCAGCGCCTCGACGCCAGCAGCGCGATCTCGAAGGGCGAGGTGTTCTACTACCTCGGCGAGATCAGCATGAAGCAGGGGGACAAGGCGAAGGCGGTTCAGATGCTCGAGCGCGCCGTCGAGAACGATCCCCAGCTCGCCCGCGCGAAGACGATGCTGAGCGAGCTCAAGGGCTAGCGAGGTGCTCCGGTCCGTCGCGGGCTGGCTGCTCGGGCTCTTGGCCTGGGCCTGGCTGCGCACGCTCCGGTTGTCGGTGTTCACCTCGCCGGACCTCCCGCCGGATCGGCCGTGGGTCCTCGTCTTCTTTCACGGCTGCATGTGGCCGCTGCTCGCGTGGGAGCGCCGCCGCCCGACGACGGTGATGGTGAGCCGCTCGAAGGACGGTGAGCTCCTCGCGAGCGTCCTCGGCGTGCTCGGCATGGAGGTCGTGCGAGGCTCGAGCTCGCGCGGTGGCGCGCGGGCCCTCGCCGCGATCACGAAGCGGTTGCGGAAGGGGAGCGACGCCGCCTTCGCGGTCGACGGGCCGCGTGGTCCCGGCGGCAAGGTGAAGCCGGGGGCGCTCGCGGCGGCGCGGGCAGCCGGCGCGGTCATCGTGCCGATGGGAACGGCGATCGCCGGGGGAACGGTGTTTCGCCGTTCATGGGATCGCTTCGCCCTGGCGTGGCCGTTCGGACGAGCGGCGGTCGTGGTGGGACCGGCCGTGGAGGGCGACGCCGCAGACGTGGAGCGTGGGATTTTGCACGCAAATGCCCAGGCGGAGGCGATGTTGGCCGCGGGCAAGACCTACATGGTAGCCTCAGCGCCGATTGAATGAATTGGTGAGGGCCTCGGTCCAATGAGGACGGCGCCCTAGCTTCACGGTCGTCCTCACCTTCACGCTTTCACGCTTTCTCGCCGCCGCTTTCCCAGGAGATCCCGCATGAGCCGTGTTTCGAGCGTTGTCCTCGGTGCTTTCGTCGCTGTCCTCGCCACCACGGCGGGCTGCAAAGTCTCGGTCGAGACGAAGACGCGGTACACGGAAGCCAACTACGTCGTCAGCGATTCGCAGGACTGGAACGGTGAGGCCATCGATATCCGCATCGAAGGCGTGGGCGCGGCCGTCAACGGCGGCGTGAAGGTCACGAGCGATCCGCTGACCACGAAGATCAATGCAAACGCCCGCCTCCTCGCGATGGCGTTCTCGGATCACAAGTCGGACGCCGACCTGTCCATCGCCGACATCAAGAACGGCTTCAAGATCACCCACCCGGACGCCAACACGATCAGCCTCGTCTGCCCGCACGGCGGCAGCCACGGTGACTCGAACTCGGGCGAGTCCGGCTGCGAGCTCATCAACATCGTCGTTCCGGCCGGAACGGCGGAGAAGCCGCTCAAGATCAAGGTCCTCTCGGGCAACGGCGGCATGACGCTGCAGCTCTCGAACGCCTACCTCGGCTCGCTCGACGCGAACTCCGCCGGCGCGGACTCGAGCATCAACTCCGATCTCCCCGCCACGCAGGGCGGCACGATCAGCCTCGTCAGCAACGAGGGCGACGACGTGACGGCGAACCTCCCGGCGAGCTTCGCGGCCGACCGCATCGAGCTCGTCGCGGACGCGGACAAGGTCGTCCTCGGCTCCTTCACGGACATCACCAAGTTCGACGGCACCACCGGTCGCGGCACCGCGGGCACAGGGCTCGCGTCGCTCAAGCTCGTCTCCAAGAGCTTCGCGGGCTCCTCCGGCCAGGTCAACCTGCAGTCCGTGCAGTGAGCGCGGGCGCTCGCTAGTCGCGCGCGCCACCCCATCTCACCCCCACCCGAACGCCGGAGCGCGCCCCCGAGGCGCGCTTCGGCGTTTTGTGCGTCTGAGCTGCGCGGCGCTGTGAACACTGTTTGCTCCGATGCCGCAGCCTGGAGCCAGGTTCTATCGATAGATGAGCGGAAACGGCTTGCGCCGTATGCGATCTGAGTTAACACTGTTCACGTGGTCGACGAGGAAGACGACACGCGGCGCCGGTTGCTCGACAACGCGCGAGCGCACTATCTCGAGGTCGGCGGCAGCGCGCACTTCTCCCTGCGGGAGGTGGCGCGGCGCTCGGGGGTCTCGCCGGCGGCGGTGTACCGGCACTTCGAGGGGAAGGACTTCATCTTCCGCACGCTCATCACCGAGGGCTTCCGGATCTTCCATGTGTATCTGATGCAGTCGCTCGCCGAGCCGACGCCGCTCGAGCGTCTTCGCGCCGCCGGCCGTCAGTACCTCGCGTTCGCGGGGGAGCACTGGCAGCACTACTCCGTGATCTTCATGACGCGTCACACGACCAAGCCGAATCACGACGCCGACAACGCAGCGACGTTCCAGTTCCTCGTGGACCGCGTTCGGGAGTGTGTCGAAGCGAAGGTCCTTCGCGAGGACGACTCCTCGGCCCTCGCCGCGGCGATCTGGGCGCACGTTCACGGCCTCGTCTCTCTCCGCCTGACGGGGCACCTTCGCGGTGTCGGGAGCGACGAGGCGTTCGCGAAATTCTACGCCGCGTCCGTCGACGACTTCCTTCACGCGCTCGCTCCACGCAAGCGTGAGCGGACGTGACGTGACGAGGTGAGCGGTGTCAACCGAGGAGATGGCAGCATGAGCAGGGGCGAGGTCATTCCGGAGCGACGGACGGCGCGGATGGATGGGGAGTTCGTCGTGTTCCTCATCGGTATGCGAGTGAATCGCTGGTGGAAGGTGGGGAACTGGTTTCGGACCGCGCTCGCGATGCCGCGGATGCTCCGCGAGCTCGGCGAGCACCCCGAGCTGGGCTACCTGGGCGGTGAGGGCTGGTTCGGGCGCACGACGATCATGGTGCAGTACTGGCGATCGACGGAACATCTCCTCGCATACGCGCGCAACAAGACGAACGCGCATCTTCCCGCGTGGAGGAAGTTCAACGAGACGGTCGGGAACAACGGCGACGTGGGCGTCTGGCACGAGACGTACAAATCGAGGGCCGGCGACTACGAGAACGTCTACGCCAACATGCCCGCCTTCGGCCTCGGGGCCGTCGGCCTCAGCGTGAAGGCGGAGGGCCACCTCGCGCATGCCGCCAAGCGTCTCGCCGCACCCGCGCCTGCGCCCGCGAGCACCGAGACGGCCGCGACCGAGCCTGCGTCGGAAGTGGTGTGAACGCTCGCGCCCGACGCCACAACCTTGCCCGCGCGCAGGAGCGGTGGCGAGAGCTACGGCTCGACGTCGGCCTTGTCGGCCAGGTACCAGCCCGGCGCGACGGGACGGAGCGTGGAGTCCTCGTGGAGGCGGACGCTGAAGGCCTTGCCCCGCGGGCGGGCGACCGTCTCGTCGAAGATGGGGATACCGCGCCATGGGTCGTTGTCGATCAGGTGCGCGTGGGAGGGACCGAGCGCGTAGCGTGCGCGGGCCATCGACACGTTCATGCGCGCCGTCGGATCGAGCGTGAAGAACGGCTTGGTGACGTCCTGCTTCATCTCGATGGCGCGAAGGAAGTCCGGGTCGCGGTGCAGGCTCGCGAAGTCGGCGTCCTGCTTGAAGGCGCTGGCGAAGATGCCGTGAGCGCGCGCGAGCCGCACGTTTGCGAGCGCAAGGTCCTTCCGGCCCGACTTCGCGAGCGCGCATGCGGCATTGAAGTAGACGTTCGCGTCCGGGTTCTCGGCGCGTAGCGGGAGGACCCACTCGAGGATCTCCTCGCGGATCTCCGCGTCCACGAACGTCGCCGCGGCGAAGAGCTGCGAGACGAGCTGCGCCGAGAAGGGGCCACCATACTGGCGGCGATCGCAGGCATCGACGAGCGCCTTGCCGACCGCGATGACCTCGCGCGCCGCGCCTGCGCGCAGCATCGCCGAGAAAGCGTTGCCGACGAACACGCTCGTCGCGGCGAAGTCGAGGTTGTGGTCGAGCGTCTCGTCCGAGACCGCTCCTAGCGACTTGCCCCACGCCAGGACGTCACCCACCTGCTGCGCGGAGGCTCCTCGCTCGACACGCGCGACGCTCTGCACGCGCGTCCACCAGCGTTCGTAGACGGCTGCGCTCTGGTCCGGCATGACCGGCGACCGCGGCGCGAAGACCTCGCGGAAGCCGAGGGAGGCCTCGCCGTCGAAGCGGAACTCCTCGTCCTTGCGATGGTACGTGATGCGCCCGGACTCGAGCGCCTCGGCGATCTTCACGAACATCTCTTCGAGGCTGGTCGCGAAGGGGGGGCGATGCTCGTCGTCGTGGTTCCAGCGGAACAGCTGTCCGACGACGCCGCGCGGCCCCGGATCCATGTCGACGCAGTAGTAGTCGCCGCCCGCCGTCACCGCGAACGGGAACCATCCCGCGCTCTTCCCGCGATTCGAGAGCGCGCGCAGCCAGAGCGGCGCGGGCGCGTCCTCTGCGTACTCGAGGAAGTCACGGTAGGCCGCTGCGATACGCTTCGCGGAGAGGAAGTCATCGCCGCCGAAGGCGTCGGCGCCGCCGTCGTGCAGCGAGAGCCACTCGCGGAGCTGGGGCGGGAAGGGGCGCTTCATCGACGCCTCCGCGGCGGCCAGCGTCTCCTCCGGCGCACCGGGCTGGAGCGCGATCCCGGGCGCATTCGTCGCGAGCCATCCCGCGAAGCGCTCGACCGCTCCGCGGAGCGGCGTCGCGGCACGCAACGCGCTCGCGTTCGACGTCGTGGGCCCTGCTCCCCGATCGAGCGACCTTGCCTTCGTCTTCGTCTTCGTCTTCGCGACGAGGTTCGCTTTCGCCTTGGGCTTTGCGGCCTTGGCCTTCGATCTGCCGGTGGCGGCCTTCGGCGTCGCCTTGGCCTCGGTCGTCGTTGGGCCGGGGCCGCGCTTCGACGTGGTCGTCTTCGCGCTCGGCTTCTTCGCTGCCGTCGTCTTCTTCTTGGACGCCATCGGCTTCTCCGCGGAGCCGTCGGTGCGACGCCTCGGCGCCCACGATAGCGCGGTTGGCGCCGCGCGGATCGCGTAGGATTCCGGCCGATGAAGGCTGTCACCTCGCTCTCCGCCCCCTCCGCGATCGGTCCGTATTCGCAGGCCATCGACGCCGGCGACTACGTCTTTCTCAGCGGCCAGGTCCCCATCGATCCGAAGACGGGGGAGCTCGTTACCGGCGACATCAGCGTCCAGACGGACCGCGTCCTCGACAACCTCGGTGCCGTCCTCGAAGCGGCCGGCTGTTCCTTCGCGGACGTGGTGAAGACCACGATTTACCTGATGGATCTCGGCGACTTTCAGGCCGTCAACGCGACGTACGCGAAGCGTTTCGCGGAGGCGGCCCCTCCGGCCCGCGCGACGGTGCAAGTGTCCGCGCTTCCGAAGGGCGCGCGCGTCGAGATCGACGCCATCGCGAAGAAGCGCGCCTAGCCCAGCGCGCATGGCGCCTGGCCGGCCGGACAGCCCGTCTCGGCGCGCGCGAAGACCGCGCTTGCCCCCGCCCGCCGCGAACGGGTCAGTGGGGAGCCGCGGGCGCGACGAGGAGCGGCGAGACGAGCTTTGCCTTGCCGCTCGCGAGGTTGGTCGCGCGGGCGCCCGTCTGGACCTGCTTCAGGAAGCCCGTGATACCGATGGGCTCGTTGCCGTTGCCGTGGACGAGCACGACCGCGCCGTCCTTGATCGGCTCGCCCTTCGCGATCCAGGCGTCCGCGTCGAGCGGCATCAGCGAGAGGCGCGCGAGCTGCTGGAGCCGCTCCGCATTGTGCACGAGGCCGGGGAAGCGGAAGAGCGTCGACGGGACCATGCCCCGCGCCAGCAGCGAGCGCTCGAGGCCCATGACCTCCTCGTCCATGTCCGTGCCCGGCTCCGTGAGGAAGGTCGCCTTCGAGCACGAGTCGTTCTTGCAGTGCAGCGGATGCGTGGTCGAGTGGTTCACCCACGTCACCGCGAGCTTGCCCTGCGCCTGCCAGGCATGGATCTGATCGAGCTCCGAGGGATGCGCCTTCGCCCACACGCCTGTCATCGCGATGCCGATCGGGATCGGGGCGTGAACCTGATCGGAGAGGGAGACGATCCAGTCGAAGAGCCGCTTCTCCCACGGCTTGCTCGATTGGCACATGTCGATCGTGAGGGCGAACTGCTCCGCCGCCGCGCGCGGAGCCTCGGGCCCGAGATGGGAGAGCGTCTTCGTGCCCGACGCCAGCGACGCCAGGCTCTTCTCGTACGGCGTGCCCGTGAACGAAGAGCGCGTCGAGCCGGCCTCGAGCAGCCGCGTCTCCACGAGGGACGTGACAAGCGTGTCCGCGTCGACGACCAACTTCGCCGGCTTGCCGTTGATGACGAGCGACCGGATGACGGAGAGGTGATGCCCCTCCGCGATCGGAGCGCCGAGCTGCGTGGCGATGGGGCCCGGGCCCGTCGCGACGCGCTCCTCTGGAGGCACGACCGGCGTATACGACTCGATCGCGGACGTGGAGAGCGCGTCCTCGCTCGACTCGGCTCCGTCCGCGGTCGCGTCCTCGGCGTCCGTCTCGGCGGCGCAGGCAGCCACGGCGAGGAGGCCGAGGAGGAGGAGGGAGCGCATGACCTCCCTGGAGCACGTGTCATACCAGCACCTACACGAGTGCTAGGTTCATGAAACTGCTCGGGATGCGCGCGCCAGGCGGATCGTCAGAGAGCCTGGCGACCGGCCAACGCTCGACCCATCGTGATCGGGTCCGCGTACTCGAGGTCGCCTCCGTGCGGGACGCCGCTCGCGATGCGCGTCATCTTCACGCCCGCCGGCGCGAGCTCGCGCTTGAGGAGGAGGGCGGTCGCTTCGCCATCGACGCTCGGCGGCGTCGCCACGATGACCTCGGTCACGCCCTCGTCGCGGATGCGTGCGAGGAGGCGTGGGAGCGGCAGATCCTCCGGGCCGATGCCCTCGAGCGGCGAGAGGAGACGACCGAGCACGAAGTAACGACCGCGCATCGAGCCCGTGCGCTCGATCGCCATGAGATCGTGGACGCGACCGACCACGCAGAGAAGGTGGCGGTCGCGCCGCGTGTCCCTGCAGATCGAGCAGAGCGGCGCGATCCCGCGCGCCACGTCCTCGGGCTCCACGTCCGCGATATTCCCGCAGCGATCGCACGGGCGAACGTGCTCGTGGAGCGTGGCCAGCTCCGCGCCGAGGTCCTTCGCGATGTGCTCGTCGGCCGTGAGCAGATGGAGCACGTACCTCTGCGCCGTCTTTTCACCGACGCCCGGGAGGCGCGAGAAGAGCGAGACGAGCTTCCTGATCTTCGGCGATTGCACTGCGAGTTACGGCGAGACGTGCTTCAGGTGAGGCCGGGGATCTTCACGCCGCCGGTGATCTTCTCGACCTCGGCTTCCATCGCCTTGTCTGCTTGCTCGATGCCGGCGTTGACCGCGACGACCACGCCCTCGAGCGCGATCTCGATACCCTCGCTCTTGAGGAACTCGGGGTCGATCTCGATCTTCGAGACCTTGCCGGAGTACTTCACGGTCGCCTTGACCTTGTCACCGATCGCGGTCGCGACGACTTCCTTGTCCTCGTTTTCCTTCTTGGTCTGCTCCACCTTCCGCTGAAGGCGCGCCGCCTGGCGCATGAGCTCGTTCATTCCACCGCGAAATTGAGCCATCGTCGTCTCCTCGATCTCGGTCTCGATCAGTCGTCCTGCGGCGGGAGCTTGACGTCCTTCAGCTCCGCACCGAACACCTTGAGGGCGTGCTGGACGAGGACATGGTTCTCGACCGCCTGCCGCGCCTCGATCAGCATCTGCTTCTTCTTTGCCTGGTCGAGGAAGGCCACGCTCGCGACCTGCTTCGCGCCGCGTTCGGCCTCCTCGACGATCACCTTCGTCGGCGATCCGAAATGCTCCCGTGCCGCGCGCTCGAGGATCGCCTTCGCGTCGAGCTGGTCACCGCGCGTCTCCTCGAAGGAGTCGTCCTCCACGCCGATGACGATCTTCTCCTTCGTCACCTGCTTCGGCACCGCGAGATCGAGCATCGCCGCGACCGGCGGATGCTCCTTGCGGACGCGATCGACGAGCGCGCGCCATGCCGTCAGGAGGTCGGGCTCGGGGAGCGGCGCCGGAGGCGCGGCCGGGGCAGGGGCCGCCTTTTCCTGGACCGTCGACGGCGCGGGCGCGGGAACGACGAGCTCCGTCACCGGCGGGTGGCGAAGCGGCGTGGGCGCGGCGGCGGGGGCGGTCGCCGTGGCGGTCGCGGTCGCGGTCGCCGGCGACTCCGCGATCGCGAGCGCGCCGTGCGTGCGCGGCGGCAGCGCCTCGATGATCGCCTCCGTCATCGCGGAGGTGATCGACGCGGGCTCCGCGCTCCGCGGGCGGGAGCCGCCACCGCCACCGCCGCCGCCGCGGGGCGGGGGAGCGGCGCCCGTCGCGAGGCGCTTCTCGAGCTCGCCCAGGCGTACGAGCAGCTCGTCGAGTGGGAGGAGCGGCGGGCGGCGTGCGAGGCGCACGAGCGTCATCTCGAGGTTCGAGCGGACCTGACCGCTCTTCACGATGTCGTCGAAGCCGCGCGAGAGGCCCGTGAAGATGCGGGACAGATCATCCGCGTCGCTCCTCGCCGCCAGCTCCATCACGTCCTTCACCTCTTCCTCGGCGAGGTCGAGGAGCTCCGGGGCCTGCGCGGCGGTGCAGACCTTCGCGACGACGATGTTGCGCACGTGGCGCATCAGGTCCTTCCAGAGGTGGACCATGTCGAAGCCCTGACGCGAGACCTGGTCGAGGACGTCGAGCGCGGCGCCGGCGTCTCCGCCGAGCACCGCGCTCGTGAGCTTGTGGAGCACCTCGCGGTCCGCGACGCCGAGGACCTTCGCCACCGTGTCGGCCCCGATCTTCTCGGCGCCGTAGGCGATGACCTGGTCGAGGAGGCTCATCGCGTCGCGCATGGAGCCAGCCGCCTCGCGCGCGAGGACGTTGATGGCGGCGTCGTCGGCGGCGAGGTTCTCCTTGCCGACGACCTCCTTGAGACGCGCGCCGATCTGTCGGGCAGAGACGAGCTTGAAGTCGTAGCGCTGGCAGCGGCTGAGGATGGTGACGGGGACCTTGTGCACCTCCGTCGTCGCGAAGATGAACTTCACGTGCGGCGGCGGCTCCTCGAGCGTCTTCAGGAACGCGTTCCACGCCGCGTTGGAGAGCATGTGGACCTCGTCCACGATGTAGATCTTGTAGCGATCACGCGCGGGACGGAACGCGAGGCCTTCCTGGAGGCGGCGGACCTCGTCGATGCCGTTGTAGCTCGCGGCGTCGATCTCCTGGACGTCCATGTCCATGCCGGCCGCGATCTCAGTGCATGCTGCACATACCTGGCACGGCTTCGAGGTGGGCCCCGCGGCCTTGCCGTCCGCGCCGAGGCAGTTCAGGCACTTGGCGAGGATGCGCGCGCTCGTCGTCTTGCCCACGCCGCGGACGCCCGTGAAGAGGAACGCGTGGGCCACGCGGCTCTGCGCGATCGCGTTCGCGAGCGTCTGGGCGACGTGCTCCTGCCCGATCAGGTCGTCGAACGACTGCGGCCGGTATTTTCGAGCCAGGACGAGGTACGACACGGACCCGATGGTCTACCCCAGCGGCGGGCGGGCGTCGACGGTCCCCACAAAAGCCGTGTTTGACGACCGATCGTCGCCATCGTACCGAGCCGCTGGTGAAGCACGTCGAGCGAGCCATCACGGTTCTGGCCGTGCTCTCCGCGCTCTTCACGCTCGCGTTCGTGGTCTTTTCGTTCGGGGTTGCGCCGCAGAATCCGGTCGCATCCGAGATGCAGTTCGAGGCCTCGCGCGTCGCGCAGGGCTACCCGCTCTACGTCGATCCGTGGAAGGGCGCGTGGGAGCTCGGCGCGCCGCCGTCGCGGTATTTCGTCCTCTACACGCCGATCTTCCCGACGCTGATCGGGAAGCTCTCCGCGACGTGGCGCGCGCTCGGCTCCTCGCCCGTGCTCGTGACGGTGCAGTACGTCGGTCGCACCGTCGCGGTCCTCGCGTGGCTCGCGTTCCACGTGCCGGTGGTCGTGTTCGCGCCGCAGGAGCGGCGGCGCGCCACGATGCTCGCAGCGATGCTCGCGGCGGGCATCTACTTCATCGCCCGGCATGCGGCGTCGATGAGCCCCGACGCGCTCGCGACCGCGCTCGTCTGCGGGGGCGTGCTTCGCGCCGTGGTCAGGAAGGAGATCGATCCCGTGGCGGCGATGCTGCTCATCGCGGGGCCGTTCGTGAAGCCGAGCTGCCTTGGCGGCGTGGCCGGCGCCGCGATCGTGCTCCTGGCGCAGCGGAGGCCCGGTTGGCTCCGCGCGCTCGGCGCGGGCTTCGTGACGTTCCTCGTCTTCGTCGGCCTCTGCCACGCGGCGAGCGACGGCGCGTGGCTCCAGCACATCACGAGCTCCACGGGTCAGCCCCTCACGTTCACGCGCTGGGTGCAGGAGACGGGGAGCCGGTTCATGCTGCTCGGGCTCCCGCACGCCGTCCTCGCGTGGCTCGCCTGGAAGCGGAGGGTCACGTGGCTCGCGCTCGGACCACTCCTCGGCAGCCTCGCCTGGGCCACGTTCATGATGGCGAAGCACGGCAGCGGCTCGCACTACTGGCTCGAGCCGACGGGCCTCGCGCTGATCGTGCTCTCCCGGCTGCCGGTCGTCGCGGAGGACGCGAAGCGCCTCTCGCTGGGCGCGCTCGCCTTCGCGATCGTGTCGGCGATCGTGAGCTGGCCTGCGTTTCTCTCGGAGTCGCGCCGGTCCTGGGACCACCGGGGCAAGGTGGTCGACGCCCTCGAGCAGAGGCTGCGCGATCCGTGCGAGCACAAGTTCATCGTCTCGAGCGAGTTCGACATCGAGATGGTGCTGAACGGCGGCCACATCTCCGTGCCGCAATGGCAGTCCGGCTTCCTCGCGCGCGCCGGGAAGTTCCCGGCCGACGAATGGAAGAAGGACCTCGTTCGCCCCGAGGTGTCCTGCGTGGCCATCGCGAGCGACCCACGACGACCCCCGGCCGCCACGCACGACGAGCAGGTCGAGCTCAGCCCCTTCTACGACATCCTCAGAGAGCCGCTCTTCGAGACCTTCGAGTTCTACGACGTCGTCGGCGGCATGTACGTCTTCAAGCGCAAGCGCTAGCTACCTCGGCTGCGCGCTGATGAAGCTCGGCGCGGCCGATGGCGGGAGCGCTCGCTCGACCTCCATCGATGGTATTTTCTGAGCGGTCGCGCCTCGCGCTCCTCCCGTGATGCTCTCTCGCCGCGTCCTCCTCGTCTCGTTCGTCGCGGTCGCGTGCGCGCCGGCGAGGAGCCCCGATGCCTCGGTGGTCGCGGTGGAGAGGGTGGCGGTGGACGTCCCCAGGAGCGAGCCGCCGGACCCGCGCGCGAGGCTCGCCGGTCCCGGCACGACGCTCGACATCGACGAGCTCCGCGCCGTCGCGGCCGACGCCCGCATCCGCGATCAGGACGTGCCGTACGGAGAGCGCGTCGAGCTCGCGCAGCAGCGGCTCGGCGTGTCGGGGGAGCCGATGAGAGATCCGGTGGGCGAGGGGACGCGCTTCGTCGGGATCGGCGGCGCGAACCATCGCGGGCCGTGGAGCTGCTACGAGCTCCTCGTCTTGCGGCCGTCCGGGCCGGGGACGGGCTGGCTCCTGCGCCAGGCGGATCATCCTCGTTGCGGGCTCCCGTATCTGACGGCGCCGCCGAGCTCGGAGCGGCCGAAGGAGCCCTCGCTCACCGTCACCAAGCTCCGGGAAGCGGCGGCGGTGGGCCACGTGGCGGACCTCCTCGGTCCGCCGAGCCGGGAGCAGCCCGTGAAGACGTGGTTCGCGATCGGTCCGCGCGGCCGCGAGGCGCCCATCACGTGTCATGCGCTCACCCTGCGGGGCGACGAGCCGTTCGTGAACGAGGTCCCGCTCACCGATTGCGGCTACTTCTGGCCGCCGCCGCCCGAGGACTTCGACCCGGGGGCAGTGCCCGCGATCGATCGCGCCGCGGCGCGGGCCGAATGCGCGACGAGATGTGGCGCGAACGAGGTCTGCGTCGTGCACCAGCGCGTGCCGGCGGGCGCGCGGATCCGCGACGACGCGGACGGGCCGCGCGCCCACCTCCTCGACGGCAAGCCGGTGCCGGTCGAGATCACGACGTCTTGCACGACGATGCCCCCTCCGAAGACGGCCCAGGGGCCGTGCTCGAAGGAGGCGTTTCTCGCGTATCACTACGAAGCGAACGAGCGACCGCCGTATGCGGTGTGCAGCTCGCGCGCGGGACCGCCACCTAGGCGGTCGCCTTCTTCAGCTCCGTCACGAGCTCCGGCACCGCCGTGAACAGGTCGGCGACGAGGCCGTAGTCCGCGACCTGGAAGATCGGGGCGTCGGGGTCCTTGTTGATCGCGACGATGGTCTTCGAGCCCTTCATGCCGGCGAGGTGCTGGATGGCGCCCGAGATGCCGATCGCGAAGTAGAGCTTCGGCGCCACGACGCGGCCGGTCTGGCCGACCTGGAGCTCCGCGGGAGCGTAGCCCGCGTCGCACGCGGCACGGCTCGCGCCGACCGCGGCGCCGAGGAGGCCGGCGAGGGGATCGAGCACCTCCGCGAACTTCTCCTTGAGCGCGCGGCCGCCGGAGACGATGACGCGCGCCTCGCCGAGGTCCGGACGCTCGCTCTTCGCGGCGTCGAGACCGAGGAACTTCACGCGCGCGGCCGCGCCCGTGACCGGAACGAAAGCCACGTCCTCGACGGGCGAGCTGCCGCCGGACGGCTCCGCCGCCGCGAACTCGGACTGGCGCGCCGAGACGACCTGCATCGGCGTCGTGACGGTGCAGTAGGCGTACGCGTTGCCGGCGTAGACCGGGCGGCGGTACTGGAGCTTGCCGCCGGCGTCCTGCACGCCGCTGATGTCGGGCGCGTAACCGGCGCCGAGCTTCGCCGCGACGCGCGGAGCGATGTCCTTGCCGAACGAGGAGGCGCAGAACGCGACCACGTCGAAGCCGCTCTTCGCGACGGCGGCGATGGTGGGCGCGTGGGACTCCGCGGTCGGATCCTTCAGCGCCGCATCGTCACAGACAAGGACCTTCTGCGCGCCGTAGCCGGCCACTTCGCCGGCGACGGCCTTCGCGCCCGCGCCGAGGACGAGGATCGAGAACGTGCCGCCCGCGTTGCGGGCAAAGGTGATGGCGGAGTGCGTGGACTTGCGCACGTGGCCGTCATGGAGCTCAGCGACAACGAGAATGTTAGCCATCACAGCACCTTCGCTTCCGACTTGAGCTTCTCGACGAGCTCGGCCACCGTCTTCACCTTGATGCCGGCCTTGCGCGCCGGCGGTAGCTCGAAGCCCGAGTACGTGATCTTGAGCGTGGCGTCGCTCACGAGATCCGAGAGCTTCACCTCCGTGAGCGGCTTCTTCTTCGCCGCCATGATCGCCATGAGCGCCGCGAAGCGAACGCCCTCCGCGTACTTGTGCGCGGGCGAGTGCTTCGACACCACGCTCGTCGGCGCCACGATGCGGAGATCGACGGAGACGACCGCGGGGAGCCTCACCTCGAGGCGGATGGTGCCGCCGTCGACCTCGCGCCCGACCTCGAGCGCCTCGTCGCCGAGGCTCTTGATCGTGCCCGCGAACGTGGCTTGCGGCCAGTCGAGGTACTCGGCGAGGAGCTGGCCGACCTGGTTCGAGTCGCCGTCGACGGCCTGCTTGCCGATGAGGACGAGGTCCGGCTTCTCCTTCTCGACGAGCGCCTTCAGGGCTCGTGCGACGATGTCGCCGTCGAGCTGGTCGTCCGTCGCGTCGACGCGGATCGCCTTGTCGGCGCCCGTGGCGAGCGCGCTGCGGAGCGTGGTCTCGACGTCCTTGGGGCCGAACGAGACGACCGTGACCTCGCCGAGGCGTGCCTTCGGGTTCGCGCCGTTCTCGGTGAGGCGGAGCGCCGTCTCGACGGCGTACTCGTCGAACGGGTTGGGCTTCCATTCGAGACCGGTCGTCTCGAGCTTCCCCCCGTTGACCTTCACCTTGTTCGCGTTCTCCGGATCGGCGACGCGCTTCAGCGGAACCAGGATTTTCATGAGTTCTTTCCCAGGTGTGCCGAGGGACCCTTGCGCGCGGCGGAGCCGCGCACCCGTCACTCGGGGCTGACTGAATGACGATTCAGTTGGCACGCATTTCTAGGACTCGTGCCGCAAAGAGTCAACGGTGGCGCGTGCTAGGACGGTGTCGTGACCCCGGCCGTGCTGATTGCGTCGGTGAGCGCGGGTGAGGCGGAGCTCGCCGAGCCCGTCGCGCTCCCGCCGCGTGCGCCGTCGGTCGTGGTCCCGGTCCTCCACTCGTTCGTCCTCATGACGCTCGTGCGCGGCGCAGAGTCGTACCTGTACCCGGACCCGTTCTCGAAGCCGAAATACTTCGGCGACCACTACGAGGAGGCGTTCACGAGGCCGCCGCTCTTCGACACGTCGAAGCCCGCGTTCCGCTGGGACGGCGACCCGCTCTCCATCAACCTCGTCGGGCATGGCCTCTACGGCAGCGAGTTCTACATGCGCGCCCGGCAGTGCCGTTGGGGGGGCGTGGGCTCGTTCTTCTTCGCCGCCGCGACCTCGGCCGTTTGGGAGTACGCGTTCGAGGCGAACGGCACGCGGCCGTCGGCGCAGGACCTGGTCTACACCCCGCTGGCCGGCGTCGTCCTGGGCGAGGCGCGGTATCGGCTCTATCGATGGACCGAGAGCCGAGTCGTCCGCGCCGCGATGGACCCCTTCGGCGAAATCGAGCGCGCCCTCGGTTCGGGCTGCTGATAGAAAGAAGAACCATGGCTTTGACGTGCGATTTCCTCGTGATCGGCAGTGGAATTGCCGGTCTCTCGTTCGCACTCGAGGCGGCGCAGCACGGCGACGTGCTCATCGTGACGAAGCGCGCACGCGAGGAGTCCAACACCAAGTATGCGCAGGGCGGGATCGCGGCCGTGCTCGACGACAGCGACACGTTCGAGGCGCACGTCAAGGACACGATCGTCGCTGGCGCGAACCTGAATCACCCCCGCGCGGTCGACCTCACGGTGAGGGACGCGCCCTCGCGCATCGCCATGCTGCGCGCTGCTGGCGCGAAGTTCGACCTCGCCACGAGCAGCGTCCACGCGGACGAGTCGCGCCCGTCGCTCGCCGCCGAGGACCCGAAGCAGGACCTCGACCTCCATCTCGAGGGCGGTCACAGCGCACGCCGCATCGTACACGCGGGCGACATGACCGGGCGCGAGGTCGAGCGCGCGCTCGTCGAGGCGATCGCGGAGAAGCCCAATATCAAGGTGCTCGAGGAGCACATGGCAGTCGACCTCATCACGCTCGCCAAGTATGGCGGCCCCGAGGTCTGCGCCGGCGCCTACGTGCTCGACGTCACGGCGGGGAAGGTCGTCACCATCCTCGCGCGCTCGACGATCCTTGCGAGCGGCGGCGCCGGCAAGGTCTACCTCTACACGACGAATCCCGACGTCGCGACCGGCGACGGCATCGCGATGGCGTTCCGCGCGGGCGCCGAGTGCGCGAACATGGAGTTCTACCAGTTCCACCCGACCTGCCTCTACAACCCGCAGGCCAAGGACTTCCTGATCTCGGAGGCGCTGCGCGGTGAGGGCGCGATCCTGAAGCGGCTCGACGGCACGCCGTTCATGAAGGAGTACGACTCGCGCCTCGAGCTCGCGCCGCGTGACATCGTCGCTCGCGCCATCGACCACGAGATGAAGCGAAGCGGCGCGGAGCACGTCTACCTCGACATCACGCACAAGAGCGCCGACTTCCTGCAGAAGCACTTCCCCGGCATCTACGCCCAGTGCATGAAGTACGGGATCGACATCGCCAAGCAGCCGATCCCCGTCGTCCCTGCGGCGCACTTCCTCTGCGGAGGCATCTCGACGGACCTCGATGGCCGCACGAGCGTGCCCGGCCTCTGGGCCATCGGAGAGTGCGCGCATACCGGCCTTCACGGCGCCAATCGCCTCGCCTCGAACTCGCTCCTCGAGGGCATGGTGTTCGCGCATCGCGCCGCCATCGCGCTGAAGGAGGTCGACCGCTCGAGGCCGTGGCCAGCGGTCCCCGAGTGGGATCCGGGCGAAGCGGTGCCCAGCGACGAGGCCGTCGTCGTCACCCAGAACTGGGACGAGCTTCGCCGCCTGATGTGGAACTACGTCGGCATCGTTCGCTCCGACAAGCGCCTGCGCCGCGCGGCGCGCCGCATCGCGCTCTTGCAGGAAGAGATCGCGGAGTACTACTGGAAGTACTTCGTCACGCGCGATCTCCTCGAGCTCCGGAACATCGCGACCGTCGCACAGCTCATCGTCGAGTGCGCCTCCGCGCGGAAGGAGAGCCGCGGCCTCCACTTCACGATCGACTACCGCGAGACCGATCCCAAGATGGCGCGCGACATGGTCATCAAGCGCGGTGTGCCCGCCCACATCGGTCAGGCAAACGCCACGTGAGCCAGGACTCGACGCCGCCCGATCCGCCGCAAGATCGCCCGCTGACCTTCTTCACGGCGGGGATCTGGACGCTCATCGCGCTCCTCCTCAGCACCGTGATCATCACGATGTTCGAGCGCGATCGCGCCACCATCGACGGCGTCACGCGCACGGGCGGGCTCGCGCTCGCGTACTCGATCGTCCTCTTCGGCGTGCTCCGCCTGCACGAGCCGCAGGCCTCGATCCGTCACGTCCTCGGCCTGCGGATGCCGTCCGTGCTCGCGATCCTCCTCTCCGTGGCGATCGGTGCGTCGCTCGAGCTCCCGTCGGACTGGATCGACAACGTCCTCGCGCCGCGCTTCCCGACGCCGCCGGAAGAAGAGGAGGCGGTCAACGCGTTCCTCGCCGTCACCTCGGTCGGCAAGGGCGTCTCGCTCTTCGTCACGCTCGGCCTGATCCAGCCAATCCTCTTCGAGCTCTTCTTCCGCGGCGTCATCTTCACTCCCCTCCGCCGCACCTACCGCGCGGAGACCGTCATCCTCGGCGTGGCGGCGTTCGATACCTTCGGCAACCTGGCCTCGCCGCGCGCCGCGCTCGCCCTCCTCGCGTCGACGCTCGTGTTCTCGTGGCTCCGCGGGGTGACGGGCTCCGTGATCCCGGCCATCGCCGCACACGTCGGGTTCAGCGTTGTGGGCGTGCTGCCGATCTGCATGCGCCTGCCCGAGGTGCACCCAACGAAGACCCTCCTCATCGCGAGCGGCGTGACCGCCCTTGCGAGCCTCATCGGCCTCTCGCTCGTCTCTCGCACCGCGCGCGCGATCGACGCGCGCCAGCGCGATGCGGGCGAAGTGCCGCTTTGATCGGCGCCGCGCCGCGCACCAGCTTGCCACGGGTCCACACGATCGGGGCGTCCCGGTATACGACAGGATCGCAGCGACGCGAACACTCGCGCTTTCACCGATGTTTTCGCGGCGCCGCGCGAAGGTGCGGGAGGCACGCGACTTGCGAACGGCGCGGCCCATGCGAACCATCCTCTCCTACGGCCTCGTTGCCGCCTGTGTCTCCACGCTCGCGCTCGGGTGCGCGAACAGCAACGACCCGCAACCGGCGAAGGACCCGATCGCGGGCCAGCTCAATCAGAACCAGACGCCCGCCAGCAATCCGACTCCGCAGAGCCCGAATGATCCGGGCGCCACGAACGGCATGAACCACTCGTCGCGCGATCCCGCGACCAACCCGAAGCCCCAGGAGGCGACCTTCGGCTCCGGCGGCCCGCAGCAGGCCCTCACCGACCCAGCAGCGCAGAAGCCGTTCTACCTCGGCGGCGCGGACAACGGTGGTAACAAGGTCCTCGCGAAGACGGACAAGCCGCTCAGCGACGGCGAGGTCATCGGCGTCATCATGGCCGCCAACGACGGCGAAGTGCAGATGGCCGAGCAGGCCACGAAGAAGGCGAAGTCGAAGGAGGCGAAGGACTTCGCGGCCATGATGAAGACGCATCACGGCCAGGGCCTCACCAAGACGAAGGGCGTCGCGACGAAGACCAAGATCGCGTCCGCCGACAGCGACCTCTCCTCCTTCCTCAAGACCGACACCGAGAAGACGATCAAGGAGTTGAAGGACAAGGAAGGCAAGGACTTCGACAAGGGCTACGTCGACGCGCAGATGTCGGCGCACAAGGCCGTCCTCGCGGCGATCGACAATCGCCTCGCGCCGAGCGCGCAGAACGCGGACGTGAAGGCGCTCGTCACCGAGACGCGCAAGACGGTCAGCGACCACGTCGCGAAGCTCGAGGAGCTCCAGAAGAAGATGGAGGCGACCGCCTCGAACGACATCCACGCGACGACGGGGACCTCGAAGGCCAAGAGCGAGAAGGGCCTCGCGTCGCGCCCCTGATTCGTGCTCGCCGAGCCTTCACCCCGAGGTAGAATCGCCTCGGGGTGAAGCTCCAGACCACGTTTGTCCACCAGCAGGCGAAGACCGGCCTCCTCTGGCTGTCCGTGCTCGGGATCATTCTCCCGCCCTTCGGCATGAGCGGCGCCGCTGCGATCTCGAAGGCGAGCGGCATCGAAGGCGCGGTCGCGTTGGCGGTCTGCGTCGGCATCATGATCGCCAGCGGCTTCGGCCTCGCGCGGCTCGGGCGCGCGTCGACCGGAACGGTCGAGATCACGAAGGAAGGCGTCGACTTCGGCGCGTCCCAGCTCCCCCGGGAGGCGATCGTGACGGCGGCGTTCACGCCCGCGGTGGGGCGGCGCCCGCCGAGCGTGCGCTTCGTCGGCAAGAACGAGCGCGAGCTCGGATGGCTTGCGGTGGAAGATCACGCGCAAGCGGATCAAGTCCTCACCGCGCTCGGCCTCGCGCCGAGCCAGACGAGCGCCGAGTTCTACGCGCTCGCGGGCTACGGCACGACCGGCTGGGCGGTCCTGATCGCGTCCGTCGTCATGAGCATCGCCCTCGGCGTTGGCGTCGCGGCGCTGGCGCACCAGCCGGCCGCTGCGTACCTCGCGACGATCCCGCTCCTCGCCGCCTCCGCGATCTTCCTGCCCGCGAAGATCCACGTCGGATCCGACGGCCTGCTCTACAAGATGCGCGTCGGCGCGAGGTTCTTCCCGTGGAGCACGGTGCAGGCGGTCCTGCCGATCGAGAAGGGCATCCAGGTGCTCCTCAAGACCGGCGAGACCCACGACATCCCGACCGTCGCGCGCGGCAAGATGTACTACGAGTACGAGCGCGTGGCCCAGGCGACGCTCATCGCGCGTGCGACGGACGCGCTGGCCACGTTCGAGCGCGCTCGAGAGTCGGATCGCGGTGACGTGCCCGACGTGAGCGCCCGGGTGGCACGACTCGGACGCTCGAAGGAGGAGTGGCTCTCGAAGCTCTTCGATCGGGAGGGCAGCTTCCGCGAGGCGCCGATCCGGAACGAGGACCTCTGGAAGGTCGTCGAGAGCCCGGGCGCGGACGTCACGGCGCGGGCCGGCGCCGCGGCCGTGCTCGCGAGGGAGGCCTCGGACGAGGACCGCGTTCGTCTTCGCGTCGCCGCCGAGACCTGCGCCGAGCCGCGCCTCCGCGTCGTGCTCGACAAGGCGGCGACCGGCGAGGACGTGATGGAAGCGCTCGCCGAGGTCGAGGACGAGCGAGCCGCGCGCGAGGCGTGAGCCTCTCTCAGGACGTGTAGAGCGGCTCGATGAGCGCGAAGTTCACGCTCGGCGACAGGCGATAGCGCGTCTTGCCGTGCTCGCCCGCGTCGCGGACGCGCTCGATGGCGGCGGGATCGCCGAGGAGATCGCGTACGCGCGAGATGAGGACGCGGACACGATGCTCGGCGTCGGCGGACTCGGGGCCCGGGCCGCCGGCGGCGCGAAGGATCTCCTCCGCGGAGAGACCCTCGCGGGCGCGGCGCAGGAGCTGCACCACGAGCGGCTCGAGCGCGCGGCGGCGCTCGAGGGAGACCTCGCGGCCTTCGATGTTGAGCTTGTGGGCGATCGTGTCGACGATGAGGCTCGAGCCGACCGTCGCGGTCGAGATCTCGCTCGAGCGAACGCGCGTGACGCCCGATGGTGTCGTCACGTAGATGAGCGTCTCGCCGTCGGCGAGCATGTCGAAGTCGGACGAGGGCGTCTCACCATCGGTGATGCCCGGCGGCGGTCCGGTGAGGCTCGGGAAGCTCGCGCGCGAGGGCGGGGGAATGCTCGGAAAGCTCGCGCGCGAAGGCGGCGGCATGCTCGTCGCGCGCTGCGGAGGCAGGCTCGGCGGGGCAAAACCGGTGGAGAGCACGGTGAGGATCTTCTCCGCGTAGCGGACCACGCGCGAGTCGCCGCTCTTCAGCGCGTTCTGCCAGAGCGCGACGCTCGCCTGGCGATCCGGGAAGACCCAGCCGTGGCGATCGCCCGAGAGCGCAGCGCGCTCGGTGGCGACGCGCGCCGTCTCCTGATCGCCGAGCGCGAGGGCGCAGCGCGCGATCGTGAGGTTGAGCGAGCCCGTGACGAAGGCGTCGGGTAGGCGCTCCGCGTTCGGCAGCGCGATGTCGAGCGCGTCCTTGAACTCGCCCGCCGCTTCCAGCGTACGCGCGCGCGTGTGGACGAGATCCTGCTCGTCGATCGCGTCGACCTGGAACAGCTCCGCGCGGAGCTTGTCCGTCTTCGCGAGCCACTGCTTCGCGGCCGGCGCGCGGCCCGCCATCGCGAGGGCCAGCGTGCGGTGGCCCGCGAGCTGGTAGCGGAGCGTCGGCTGCTCGAGCTCGCCGAGCGCGGACTGCGCATCGTCGAGCGCCTGGAGCGCGGAGGTGGGACGATCGGAGGCGATCTCGACGATCGCGAGGACGTCGTAGGCGTCGGCGTGGCGCCAGCCGGCGGCGATCTCGCCCGCCACCTGACACGCGGTGAGGGCGTTGTTCCGCGCCTCGTCGAACTGACCGATCGAGCCGAGCGCGATCGCGAGGTTGCCATGCGCGCGCATGGCCGCGAGGTTGCGCGCGGGAGAGCGCTGGAGCGCGGTCGCGTAGTGGCGCGCGGCGGTGCGAGGATCCGCGAGGCGCATCGAGAGATGGCCGAGGGACATCGACACCGCGATGCGCCAGGCGCCGTCCTCGAGGCGCTCGGCGACGTGCTCCGCGAGACGGAGCGCCGCCTGAGCTTGCTGCACGCGGTTGAGACGGAGCTCGAGCTGAGCCGTCGTCAGGTGCATGTCGAGCTGCTCGCGGAGGCCCGTGCCGCGCGGGGCGGCGGAGAGCGCGCGCGAAGCCTGGCGAAGCTCGGCCTCCGCATGATCGGCGCGGCCGTCGATGGTGCAAAGGATCGCGCGCTCGATCGCGACGCGCGCCGTGTCGAGCGGGTTCCACGAGGAAGGAGAGGAGGGGAGCGACGCGGCGAGCTCGCGCGCGCGGTCGATGCGGCCCGTCTCGCGGTACGCCCGGAGGAGGCGGACGGCGAGCGCGGGGTCGAGACGCGCGCGGCCGGACAGCATCTGCTCCGTCCACGTGACGAGGAACTGAGACTCATCCGCGGCCGCGAGCCGATCGAGCAGCTGCGTGACGGCGTGCATCGACACGCCCTCGATGCCGGGGGGCTGCGAGAGCCGGCCGTCGTTCAGCCCGCCCGGCGGAACGCTCGGCCGCTGCGATGTGGGCGGCATGCTCCCGCGCGAGGGCGGCGGCACGCTCGCTCGAGGCGGCGGTGGCGGCACGCTCCCACCTGAGGAGTGCGCACCGGTCACCGGAGGTGGCGGCTGGCTCCGTCCGGAAAGAGGCGACGGTGTGCCCGCCGGCGGAGGCCCGGATGGCGGCGGAATCGTGGGAAGAAAGGCGCGGCGGGCGATGGGACGATGATACGGGTACCGCCGCCGAAAAGGCCAGCCTTTCCCGACGCACCGGTGAGCCAACCGGTGGTAGTGTCCGCGCCCCATGGCGGCGGCCTCTTCCCCCCAAGCCTCCGAGCAGCCGGACGAGCCTTTGACGGGCGCCGTGGATCTCCTCTCCCACATGGTACGACTTCGCGCGATCTCCGCGCGAATGGTCCGCCTGCAGCGGGAGGGGACGATCGGCTACCACGCGTCGTCGATCGGTGACGAGGCGGTCATCGTCGGCGCCACCCTGGCCGCCCGTGCCGGCGACTGGATCTTCCCAGGCATGCGCGAGTGGGGCGCTGCCATCGTCCGTGGCATGCCGCTCGCGAATTACGTGCATCATGCATTCGGGTCCGCGAAGGACCCTGCGCTCGGGCACTCCCCGCCCGATCACGCGCCGGCGCGGGCCTTCAAGATCGTGCCCCCCTCCGGTCTCGTCGGAGCGCACCTGCCCCAGGGCGTGGGCGCGGCCTGGGCCGCGAAGACGCGTCAGGAGAAGGTGGCGGCGATCGTCTTCTTCGGCAAGGAAGCGATCGACACCGGCGACTTCCACAACGCGATGAACTTCGCCGGCGTCATGAAGGCGCCCGTCGTCTTCGTGTGCCGCGCACCGGTCGCCGAGCGAGCGGTGGCGTACGGTCTCGCATCGGCGACGGTGAACGGCGGCGACGCGAGGGCGGTCCACGAGGCGGTGAAGGCCGCGCTGGCGCGCGAAGGCGCCACCCTCATCCAGGCGGTCTCGCCCGCGTTCGAGGACCTCGCCACGCGCGAGGACCTGTTCGACCTCGGCCCCAGCGATCCGGTCGGCGGCAAGCGCGACGAGGCCTGCGAGGCCGAGCTCGACCGCGCGATCGCCGACGCCGAGGCCGCCGGCCCGCCCGCCACGTCGACCATCTTCGATCACGTCTACGCGTCGATCCCGCCCCATCTCGCTGCGCAGAAGCAGGCCCTCACATGACTCAGATGAACCTGGTCCAGGCGATCAACGACGCCCTCAAGCTCGAGATGAAGCGCGATCCGCGCGTCGTCGTTCTCGGCGAGGACGTCGGCCGCGTCGGCGGCGTTTTCCGTGTCACCCAGGGGCTCTGGGACGAGTTCGGCGACGATCGCGTCGTCGATACGCCGCTCAGCGAAGGCGGCATCCTCGGCACCGCGATCGGCATGGCGCTCTACGGCCTCGTGCCCGTCCCCGAGATCCAGTTCGCCGACTTCATCTTCCCCGGCTACGACCAGATCGTCTCCGAGCTCGCGAAGATGCGCTGGCGCTCCGGCGGCGAGTACTCCGCGAAGATGGTCGTGCGCACGCCCGTCGGTGGCGGCATCCGCGGCGGCCTCTATCACTCGCAGTCGCCCGAATCGCTCTTCATCCACGTGGCCGGCCTCAAGGTGGTCTGCGCGTCGAACCCGTACGACGCGAAGGGCCTCCTCCTCGCCGCCATCCGCGATCCCGACCCCGTCCTCTTCTTCGAGCCGAAGCGGGTCTACCGCGCGGCGCGCGGAGAGGTGCCCGAGGGCGACTACACCGTGGAGCTCGGGAAGGCGAAGGTCGTCCGCGAGGGCAAGGACGTCACCGTGATCGCGTGGGGCGCGATGCTCTACGAGGCGGTCGCGGCGGCGGAGAAGGCGGCGGAGCAGGGGGTCGAGACGGAGATCATCGACCTCCGCACCCTCTGGCCGGTCGACATCGACGCGATCGCGGCGAGCGTCGCGAAGACCGGCCGCGTCGTCGTCGTGCACGAGGCGCCGAAGACGTGCGGCTTCGGCGCGGAGCTCGTCGCGCTCATCAACGAGAAGTGCTTCCTCGCGCTCGAAGCACCGCCGGTTCGTGTGTGCGGCTTCGATACGCCGTTCCCGTACACGCTGGAAATGGACTACCTACCGCTCGCGCACCGGATCCTTCCGGCGCTGATCGAGACCGCGAAGTTCTAGGAGAGACATGGCACGCTGGGAATTCAAGCTTCCGGACCTTGGCGAAGGCGTCACTGAGGGCGAGATCGTCGCGTGGCACATGAAGCCCGGCGACAGCGTCAAGGAAGACGCCCCGATGATCGAGGTCATGACCGACAAGGCCACGGTCACGATCACCTCCCCGAAGGCGGGCAAGGTGCTCGAGACGCACGGCAAGGTCGGTGACATCGTCGCCGTGCACTCCGTGCTCGTCGTGTTCGATCTGGACGGCGGCGCGCCAGCCGAGACGGCCGCGAACGGCCACACCAACGGTCACGCGAAGCAGGAGCCGGCCGCCACCGCCGTCGGCGACATCAAGGAGAGCCTCCCCGGCATGGGCAGCGGCGCCAGCAAGCCCGCACCGGTCGCCGCGGCGTCCGGCGGTCTCGAGTCGAGCTACTTCAACGACAAACCGCTCGCGACGCCCGCCACCCGCAAGCTCGCGCGCGATCTCAGCATCGACCTCCGCGTCGTCCCGCCCACGGGGCCGCAAGGTCGCGTGATGAAGACAGACGTCGAGGCCTTCGCGCGAGGCCCTGTCACGGTGCCGGCGCAGACCCAGGCGCGCGGTCCGGTCGAGGCGCCCGCCGCGCCCGCGCCCGTCCAGGCGCCGGCCGCCGGTCACGCGCCCGTCAAGATCACGCCTCCGCCCGGCAACGCGCACGAGCTCGAGGAGCGCGTCCCGTTCGCAGGCATGCGTCGCAAGATCTCGCAGAAGATGGCCCAGTCGAAGCACACCGCGGCGCACTTCACGTTCGTCGAGGAGTGCGACGTCGGCAGGCTCAAGGAGCTTCGCGCGCGCCTGAAGCCGCGCGCCGAGAAGCAGGGCGTGAAGCTCTCCTTCCTGCCGTTCATCATCAAGGCCGTCGTCGCGGCGCTGAAGAAGCACCCGATCCTGAACAGCGCCCTCGACGAGTCGACGAACGAGCTCGTCTACCGCAAGTACTACAACATCGGTATGGCCGCCTCGACCGACGCGGGCCTCATGGTCCCCGTCATCAAGGACGCCGACCGCAAGAGCATCCTCGACATCGCACGCGACGTGGAGCGCCTCGCGAACGACGCGAAGGCGGGGAAGATCAAGACCGAGGACCTCCAGGGCTCGACCTTCACCGTCACGTCCCTCGGCGCGGACGGCGGGCTCTTCGCCACGCCCATCCTGAACTTCCCCGAGGTGGGCATCCTGGGCGTGCACCAGATCAAGAAGAAGCCCGTCGTGAAGGACGATCAGATCGTCATCGGTGAGGTGATGCTGCTGTCCCTCTCGTTCGATCACCGCATCGTCGACGGCCACATCGGCGCCGCCTTCGCCTACGACGTCATCCGCTGGCTCGAAGATCCCGAGGGGCTCTTCCTCGAGATGGCCTGACCGTCACGGCGCGGGAATCTCGTCCGGGCCGATCTCGTAGCCGCCGTTCGACGGCTTCTTCTGGCCGTCGAAGTCGAGGGCGGGCGCGTCCTGATCCGTGCCCACGTCCACGCACGCTGAGGTGTCCTTCAGGTGGTACGTCGAGTCGACGGGGCACTCCGCGCCGAGGTTCTTGTCGGCGCCGGCGACCGGCGGCGGGGTCAGGGTCAGATCCGAGGACGTGTAGTCTTTCGTCTTCGCGGGGTTCACCGTGTGCAGGTGGTACGCGATGGCGGAGTTGATGGCGTTGTGATCGAAGGCGGCCGGTCGGCCCGTGGCGGTGTTCGCGTCGAGCTCGAGGACACCGTAAGGCGTCTTGCCCTTGCCTCCGAGCAGGATGTTGTTGCGGACCCGCGCAGTGGCGGCGTCGCCGGAGAGGTTCGAGTTCTTGATCGCGATGGCGGCGCTGACGTTGTCGGCCGCGCTCCCGCTGCCACCGCCTTCGAGGTAGTTCGAGTTGAGGATCACCTTCCCGGGGTCCTTGTTGTCGCTGTACCCGAGCAGGAGCGCGGCGCTCGCCTTCGCGGGCACGCCGAGGACGACGTTGTTCTGGATGAGCGCGTTGGCGTTGTTCGTCTCGAGCCCGCCGCAGAAGGTCTTCGGCTGGTTGCAGAGCTGCGCGCCGTCGATCCCGACGTTGATGCGGTTGCGGAGGATCTCCACGTTGCCGTTGGCGACCACGGCCCAGGTCTCCGACTCCGACCCGAGGCTCGTCGGCCCGGCCTGGAAGAAGCTGTCGCGGAGGCTCGACCCGCCCGACGACAGCATGAGCACGCCGTACGACGAGCTGCCCTGGCCGGCCTTCACCTTCGTGGCGTTGACGATCTCGACCGAGGGCTGAGACGCGAGCGGCAGCGCCGCGATCCCGTCCTCGACGAGGATGCCCGCCGACACTCCCGGGCTCGAGCCGCCGTTGATGCGGCAGCCGTCGAACAGGACGCCGCGCGGGTCGGCCTGTTTGCCCGTCACGAGCACGGCCACGGAGCGCTTCTGGATCAAGGTCGAGCCCCCGATCGGGATCGGTCCGTCGATGGTGACGTTCTCGAAGGTCGGTGTGCCGCCGACGATGGAGACGGTGACCCCGCCGGTCAGGTTCCCGACCTCCACGTTCCCCTGGCTGCCCTTGATGTGGAAGTTCTTGATGATCGTCGTGCGATCGATGCTGTCGCCGACGAGGACCGTGCCGCCGAGGTCGCTTCCCGTTCCCGCGATGAGGCTCTCGCCTGCGGGATCGGCGCCCCACGTGCACTTGTCCGCGTCGGGGCAGTTGAAGCCGCCGAACATGAGGATGTTCTGTTTCCCGGTTAGCGTGATGCGGCCGTCGTACTTGCCGGTCGCGACGTGGAGCTCGTTGCGATCCGGGTTCACCAGCTTCAGCGCCGCCTCGAGGGTCTTGACCGGCCGGTCCGACGTTCCGGCGCTGTTGTCCTCGCCGAAGCCGCTGCTCACGTAGATGACGTGGCAGTCTCCCGTCACCGTGCAACCGGCGTCGGGCGGCGGCTCTGCGTCCTCCCGCGGCGGGCGCGCATCGCGACGCTCCCCGCCGTCGTTGCGGGCGTCGCCCTGGACGAAGCCGTCCGCGGGACCCCCGCTGCTCGCGTCGGTCGGCGGCCCGACGTTCGAGCCGTCCAATGTGGCGGAGGCGTCCTGATCCGGCAGCTCGTCGAAGGGCAGGTGCCCGCACGCCTGAGCGGTGGCGGCCGCGCCGATGAGCGCCGCCGTACAGGAAGCAAGCTTGAGCCGATACTGCATTAGTCGCCTCGTTCGTCAGGGCCGATGTCGTAGTTGCTGCCGATCTTCCTGGACTCCCCGTCGAGGTCGAACGACGTCACCTCCGTGCTCGTGCCTGTGCTGATGCAGGGGGAGCCGTCCGCGAGATGTCCCTCGGCGTCGATCTTCGGATCCACGTTGATGTTCTTGTCGACCAGGGTGATGGGGGCCAGGTGGAGGCTCGCGAAGTCGAACGTCATCTGCGTGCTGTTGGTCGGGAGCCACTGCGAGTACGCGAAGTCGACGTCCCAGAAGTCGTTGTTCGTGACCGCCTTGAACTGGGCCTTCGTCTGCGGCTGATGCGCCTCGAAGATGCCGTAGCGCTTCGGATTGATCCCGCCACGGAGGATGTTGTTGCGCACGGAGGGCAAGACATTCGCGGACGCGGCGACGCCGATCTGGACGGCGAGCGCGGCGCTGATCACTCCCGAGCCTGGGAGGCCACCGGCCTTCATATAGTTGCCGTTGAGGATCGCGTCCGTCGCGGCGGCCGCGCTGACCATGAGCATGACCGCGAAGCTGGTCGGCGTGGGGAGGGCGGCGACGAAGTTTCCTTGGAGGTCCACCTTCTGCGGGTTGACGAGGAGGACCCCGCCACACGGGGACTCAGGGCTCGCGCCCTCGCAATAGTTGGTGCCGGTGTCGAGGTTCTCGTCGACGTTGATCCGGTTCGCCCAGACGTGCGTCGGGCTCTCGATGACGAGCCCCCAGCTCGCGACCTCGTTGGCCGAGGAGGCCTTCCCGGAGTGAATTTCGCTGAGCTCGATGATCGACTCCGGCGCCCCGGCCTTGACGGCGACCCCCTGGCTGATGGGCGCCTTCGACGAACGGACGACGCTGTCGACGACCTTGATACGGCCCGGGACGCCGCCGCTCTGATCGACGAGGATGCCCACGGACGCCGTGCCGCTCGTGCCGCCCTCGATGCGCGAGCCCACGACCTTCACCGATTCACCCGTCGTCGTCCCGGCGACATAGAGACCGATCGAGCGGCGCGCGGTCGTCCCCGCAGTGCCGTCCGTCACGTTGCCGCTGTCGATGCGGACGGTGTCGAGGACGGGCGAGCCGCCGAACACGCTGACCGCCACGGCGCCGGGCGCCACCGCGGTGTTGTCGAGCGCGCCGCTGCGTCCGATGACGTGGATCGTGGTGATGAGCGTGCTGCTGTTGGCGGGGGCCTTGATGGCGAGCGGCGGAAGCGCGCTCTTCGTGCTCGTGAGCTGGGTCTCGTTGCCTTGCGGATCGGGCGACTTCGTCCAGTCGCAGACCTCCTTGTTGCAGAAATAGCCGCCCTTGATCGTGAGGTTCGGCTTCGCGATGGCGACGAGCTCGTCGTAGAGGCCGCCCGCGATGTGGATCTCGCTCTTCGCGCCGTCCGCGCGGAGGACCGCGGCTCCGATCGTGCGGAGCGGTCTGTCGATCGAGCCGTCGTTCCCATCGTCGCCCGCCGTCGAGACGTGCAAGACGTTGCATTCGACACAGCCCGCATCGACGACGTTCGCGTCGACGAGATCCGCGTCGAGGAGGCCGCCGTCGAGCTGGTCGCCGCCGTCGTCGGGGGGAGGACGCCCGTCCGCCCGCCCCGACCCATCCCGAAATTCGTCGCCGCCGTCCAGGCGTGAGACGCTTCCGTCCGGTCCCAGGGGCCCCGAATCTCCCCCGGAAAGACCATCCTCTTCGAGTGGAAGCTCTTCGAATGGCAGATGCCCGCACGCCGAGACGACCCCGGCGGCGGCTACCAGAACGAGCACGCATGTTCGCGCGAGTCCCGCCACGCTTTCAGTATACGCTCCGGACAAGGGCAATGCGCGTTTTGACGGCGGCTTTCGCAACGCTGCTCATCTTCCTGACTCGCGACGCGCGAGGCGACGAGGTCGCCGATTTCGTCGGCGCGAGTCCGTCCGGTCTGCCTGGCATCAGCCGGGTCGCGGTGGCTGCGCCGCGTCCGGGCTTCAACGCCACCATCGCCGCCACCGGCGGGTACGGCTTCACCGAGGCCCAGAAAGGTGAGGACGGCTCGCACCATCGCGGCTTCGGCACCCTGGGCATCGCGCTCCAGCCCCTCCGCTTCGTCTCCGCCGCTTTCCAGCTCGACGGCCGCGTCGACACGCACCCGAAGGACATCCTGGGCGACAACACGAGCGCGCTCGGCGAGCCCCGTCTCGCGATCCGCGCCGCCGACGCAGTGGGCAAGTCGGTCGCCCTCGGCGCTCAGATCGACTGGCGTCTGCCGGGCGCCGAGGTGCCGTCGCTCCATCCCGTCGCGTCCTCCTTCGACGGCCGCCTCCTCGCCACGTTCGTCCCGGCGCCCGAGCTCGCGGTGGCGGTCAACGCCGGCTATCGGCTCGATCGCACCGCGGAGCTCATCGACAACGTGGCGCGCATTCGTCGCGGTGACCGCATCTCCCTCGGCGCGAGCGCGTTCGATGCGATCCCTCTCGGGGTTGGTTTGTCCAAGCGGATCGAGAGGCTCGAGTTGACGGGCGAGGTGACGTGGGACGTCCTCGTCGGCGATCGCGCGCCCTCCGCCATCGAGTCGCCGCTTCACACCAACGTCGGAGCTCGCTACGCGGTCACGGAGGGCTTCGCGGCGGAGGCCCGGCTCGACGTCCTCCTCAGCCAGCGGCCGGGGACGCTGCCCTTCGATCCGATCGCGCCCATCGATCCGCGCGTCGCGTTCACGATCGGCTTCCGCTACACGACGGCCCGCAAACCGAAGCCGGTCGTCCTCCCGTCCACGGAGCGCCCGACCCGGAACCCAGACGGCACGGACCCGAGCCACCCAACCACCGGCACGCTCCGCGGCAAGGTCACGGGCGACAACGGCGAGCCGGTCGCGAACGCGACGGTGTCGATCGGCGACAAAACGGCACAAACAGGGCCCGACGGCAGCTACACCCTGACGGAGCTGCCGCTCGGCAAGCAGTCCGTCTCGGTGAAGGCCCCCGGCTTCGAGGACCGGACGATCGAGGCCGAGGTCGGCGCCGCCACGCCCGCGGACATCGCGGTCAAGCACGCGATCAAGCCGGGTCAGCTCCGGGGCCTCATCCGCGCGTTCAGCGGCAAGCCGCTCGCGGCGACCATCCGGGTCGAGCCACTCGGAACGGAGACCAAGACGGACCAGGACGGCGTCTTCCAGATCGACGTGCCGCCAGGCACGTACGAGGTGGTCGTAACGGCGACCGGATACGCCACGCAGCGGCGAAAGATGCAAGTCGACGAAAATGGCGTCACGATTCTGAACGCGGACCTCAGACAGGGGCCATGAGGCGTTCGGTTCTCTTACTTGCTTGCTCGGCCATCGTGCTCATCGCCTGCCGCGACAAAAGCGTAGCGGAGGTGGTGAAGCACAAAGGCGATCTCACGCGTGACACCGCCGCGACGCAGCAGAAGTGGGAGGCCGCGAGCGACGGCGCGAAGCTCAACACCGGCGACGGCCTTCACACGGGCACCAACGCCGAAGCGGTCGTGAAGCTCACGCGCGGCGGCACGCTCAAGATGCCGCCCGACACGACGATCCGCTTCCTCGCGAGCCAGCCGGGCGCGACCAACCCGAAGCTCTCCGTCGAGACCGGCGAGGCGAGCATCCAGGCCGAAGGCAACGAGGTCGCGATCGAGACCGAGATCGGCACCGCGCACATCGAGGCCGGCGGCACGCTCCGCATCGCGCAGTCGCACCTCGAGGTGAGCTTCGGCTCCGCGCGCATCGACACGCCGGACGGCGGCGTCTCGCTCGCCGCGGGCAAGGGCTACGACATCGCGGTCGGCGGCGCGATCATCGAGCGCCAACCCGTCGAGGACGCCGGCGCGAAGACGGCCGTCGTCGACGCCGGACCGTCCGTCCCCGCGGGCAGCGGCTTCGTCGTCGACGTGCACGACAAGGGCGTCAAGAAGCAGACGAAGGGCGCGGGCGCGTTCGCGGCGATGACCGACGGCGCCAACGACGTCGCGCCGGGCGACGTCATCGACGTGCCGGCGGGCGCGTCCATCGAGCTCCACCGAGGCGTGCAGCATGCACGCATCTCGGGGCCCTCGAAGGTCGTCATTGGCGAGGAGGGCGGCGCCATCGCGCGCGCGGGCAGCGGCCGCGCCGAGCTCGACGGCGCGGCCGAGGAGGTTCGCATCGACGTGCCCGGCGGCTCGGTGGCGGCGAGGCCCGGCAAGTCGCACGTGACCGCGGAGATCACCGCCGCGAGCACGAAGGTGACGGCGACGGCGGGCGAGGGCGAGCTCCGCGGCACCACCACCGAGACGGTGCGCGCGGGCGAGACGGGCACGCTCAGCAACAAGGGCATCGTCGCGCTCGCGGGGCGACAGCCCGAGAAGGCCGACTTCAGCGTGAAGGCGGGCGAGTCGATCATCGTCCGTGATCCGAGGCCGCCGACCGCCCTCGGGATCGATTTCTCGGCCGTGTGCCCCGGCGCAGGCGTGGTCACGCGCGGGGACGTGAACTACCGGGGCGACCGCCGCGCGAACGTGCCGATGTTCGCCGGCGTGTATCCGTACTCGGTGCATTGCGTCGGCGCGGATGGGGTCGACACGGCCGAGGCGGCGAAGGGGGTCGTCACCGTCATCCAGGACGCGGCGCGCGCCGAGCTCCCGAGGCTGCCGCCCTCGACCGTCGTCGACGCGGATGGCCGCCGTTACACCGTCCTCTACCAGAATCACCTCCCGCAGATCGTCGCGCGCTGGACCGACGCGCCCGGCGGCGGCAAGGGCGCGTCGCTCTTGCTCGATGGGAAGAAGCAGGCGGCCGAAGGCGCACGCGCGACCTTGAAGTCCGGCTCGGTGGGCGAGGGGACGCACACCATCAAGTTCGAGATGGCGGACGGCAAGACCTCGCCCGAGACGACGCTCGTCGTGAAGTTCGACAACGCCGCGCCGGCCGCCTCGCTGAAAGAGCCGGCCGATGGCAGCTTCGGTCCCACCGAATCGGTGAAGGTCGCCGGCCTCGTCAGCGAGGGCTGGAGCGTGAGCATCAACGGGACGGCAGTTCCGCTCGACGAGCAGCAGCGGTTCTCGACCATGGCCACCCCCGTGGCGGGGGAGAACGCGATCGTCCTCCGACTGAGCCATCCGCAGCGAGGTGTGATGTATTACGTGCGCCACGCGGGAGCTGCGCATCCGTGACCGCCGATCCGATCGTCGGAACCACCGTCCTCAACCGCTACCGTGTCGTCGCTCGTCTCGCCGCGGGCGGCATGGGCGTCGTCTATCTCGCGCGGGTCGAGGGCGCGGCCGGGTTCGCGAAGCCCGTGGTCGTCAAGCGCATCCTGCCCGAGCACACCTCGAACGAGAACATGGCCCGGCTGTTCATTCGCGAGGCGAAGATCCTCGCGAATTTGCAGCACCCGAACATCGTGGGCGTGACCGACTTCGGAGAAGAGGGCGGCGCCTACATCATGGTGCTGGACTACGTCCGCGCCTACCACCTCGGGCTCTGGCTCTACTTCCGCGACATGCGCGGCGAGAAGCTGCCCGCAGCCGGATCCATCCACATCATGACGAAGGTGCTCGACGCGCTCGAGTACGCGCACACGCTCACGCTCCCGGACGGGACGCCGCTCGATATCATCCACGCCGACGTCTCGCCCTCCAACATCCTCGTCGACACGGACGGGCAGGTGAAGCTCCTCGACTTCGGCATCGCGCGCATGCGAGGCGAGACGACGAAGACCAATGACACCGGGTCCATCCGGGGCAAGCTCGCCTATCTGCCGGTCGAGGCGCTCGACGGCTCGCCGCCGCGCGTCGCGACCGACATCTACGCGTGCGGCGTCACCCTCTACGAGCTGCTCGCCGGCAAGCACCCGTTTCAGGCCGACGACGACACGGTCACGCTCGCGCGGGTCATCCAGCACACGCCGGCACCGATCAGCTCGCTGCGCCCCGAGGTCCCCGCCGAGATCGACGCGATCCTCGCGCGCGCGATCTCGAAGGACCGCGCCGTGCGCTTCGCGAGCGCGAAGGAGTTTGCACGCGAGCTTCGCCGGGTGCAGCTCCTCCCCGAGAACGAGGCGGCGGCGAGCCTCGCCGCGATCGCCAGGCCGGACTACGCCGCCATGGCGGAGGTGAAGGACCTCGGCGTGGTTCCTCTCGGCGAGCTCGAGGACGCGTGGCGCAACCCGCCGCCCGCGGTGGCGGAGCTCCGCGCGATCGTCAACGCGCGCACCGAGCTCGAGTTCGCGCCCACACAGCCGCCAGACGCGAAGTCTGCGACGCGCGTGGCGCCCGTCTCGGCGCGCGAGCCGGCGCCGCCGAAGAAGAGCGTGGCGACGCTCTCCATCATCGTCGCGGGCGTGATGCTGGTCGCGGGCGGGATCATCGCCGCCATCGTCGTCGCGCTGCGGCGGCCGGACCCCGGCAACGAGCCGAACGTGATCCTCGTGGAGCACACCGCCACCGCGGCGACGTCGACGCAGACCACCTCCGCCGGCCCGCCCACGACCCCGACCACGAGCAGCGAACCGGCGGCGTCCGCCTCCGTCGCCACGTCCGCCACGAAGCCGGTGGTCAAGCCACAGCAGGATCCGCTCGCGGCCGCGTTCGCGAAGCAGCAGCCCGCCATCGAGGGCTGCTTCCGCGATCAAGGCTCGGGCGTGACCCCGGAGATCTCGATCAAGTTCACGATCGACAAGGACGGCGCGGTCCAGAAGGCAGACATGACACCGGCCGACGTGGCAGGGTTGCCCGTCGGCCAGTGCATCCTGGGGATCGCGAAGCAGACCAGGTTCCCGCCGCAGAGCGGGCCGATCACGTTCTCGATCCCGCTCCGCGCCCGTCGCGCGCAGTGACCGCGGTTACTGGCCCGCGTCGAACGTGACGTCGCCGGACGAGGAGCTCGTCGAACCGGAGTTGTTCTTCTTGCCCTTGGCGGCGTCCTCGCAGTCGTCGAGGGCCTTCTCCTGTGCGGCGCACGGCGTCGTATCGATCTTGCCGTTCACGCACGAGAGGTTCTCGGAGCAGTCGATGACCTTGTCGAACTGGTCGCTGCAGTCGTAGTCCGCGGCGATGTCCTCGGAGGCGCGAGCGGACGCGATGCACGCGTCCTTGTCCTTGTCGTTGCCGCCGGAGCAGCTCACGCTCTTGTCACAGTAGTCGGCGAACCTCGAGGAGCACGCGACGGAAAGGAGGATGAGACCGACCGTACCCAGAGAGAAAATCGTGTTCTTCATGTTCCCCTCAGAAGTCCCCAACGTCGTTCTTGGTCCCGGACGCGGCCTTGATGCAGGCGAGCGCCGCCGCCGCCTTCGCGGCGCAGGACGTGTCTTTGACGCTGTAGTTGCCGTTCTCGCAGACCCCCTTGCCCTCGACGCAGTCGGTGTATTCGCCCCACTGATCGCCGCATTCGTACGCGTCCGCGACGTCTTCGACGCCCTTTTGCTGGTCGACGCAGGCGTCGACGTCGGCGTCGTTGCCGCCTTCGCAGTCGACCTGCGCCTGGCAGTCGTCGCGGTACTTGCTCGAACAATTTGCCAACATCAGGGCCATGACCCCGACGAAGACCCCCACTCCCGGATGCATTCGCATGGTCGGACCGTTTCGTGCACATTCGTGCCGGCGTCAACGTCCCTTCGCCAATCGCGTCGAAGAATGGAAGAATCCGGCGCGTGAGACGACTCCTCTTGCCCGTCGCCGGCCTGGCGCTCCTCGGCGCATGCGCGACGTCGTCTCCCAGGGGCGGCCTCGAGCCCCGGTTCATGGCCGTTCACAACACGCTCGCCGCGATGGGCCTCGCGCAGGTCGGGCCCATCCAGCGCGGCTCGCTCGGGGAGGGGCGCGAGACGCGCTACTCGGTTGATCTGCCAAGCGAATGCGCGACGGTGATCGCGATCGGGAGCGGGGACGTGAGGGACCTCGATCTCGCCGTCCTCGACGCCGAGGACAGGGAGCTCGGACGGGACTCGACCACGGACTCGCAGGCGGCGGTGAAGATCTGCCCGCCCCATGGCGGCCGCTTCTCCCTGGTCGTTCGAATGACCAGGGGCAGCGGCGACTTCGTCCTCGCGAGCTGGAGCGGCGCCCCGAGCGCGAGCAGCCCCCCGACCGCGAAGCCCGTGGAGGAGGCGGCCGGCACCTGCGAGTCGCCGATCCCGCTCGCGGCCGGTCTCGTCAACGGCAACACACGCCGCGGAAGCGCCGAGCAGGCCTCGAACAGCTGCGGGAACTCCGAGGCGAAGGAGCTCGTCTACAAGCTCGAGCTCGAGAAGCGCTCGCGTGTCCTCATCGACGTCGACCCGACGTTCGACTCCGTCCTCTACGTGCGAAAGGACGACTGCGCCGAGCCCGAGGCGCAGGTCGCGTGCAACGACGACGCGACGCCCGACACCAGCGGGAAGACGACGCACGCCTCGCGCATCGAGGAGGTCTTCGAGGCCGGTACGTACTACGTCTTCGTGGACGGCTACCAGGCGCAGGTCGGCCTCTTCAAGATGAAGGTCGAGATCTCCGGCGTGCCTTCGCTCGCGGAGGAGTGCCGTCAGTCGAAGCACCTCGTGCAGCACGCCACCGGTACGCTCACGGGGAGCTTCGACGCCGCCGTCGGCCAGTGCGACGCCGGAAAGGGGGCGGAGGTGCCGTACCGGCTCGATGTCCCGGCCCGGGCGCGGGCGCGGGTCCTCCTCCACTCGGAGGACTTCTCCCCCGGCCTCCACCTGCGAAAGAGCTGCGCCGACGAGGCGAGCGAGCTCGCGTGCACCGACGCGGGCATGAAGCCGGCGGACGCGGCGCTCGTCACGACGCTCGACGCGGGCACGTACACCGTCTTCGCCGACTCGGCGGAGCATGGCCAGCACGGCAAGTACACGCTCGACGTCGATCTCACGACGGAGACGGGGCGCGGCGTGCGCGGCGACGCGTGCGCGGACGCGATCCCGCTCGCGGCGGACGACAAGCCGGTCGATGGCGACACCTTCGACGCGAAGGACGACTTCGCGGGCTCGTGCGCAGCGAGGAGCGCGCCCGACATGATGTACCAGTTCACGATCTCGACGCGCTCGCGCGTGACCGCGCGCTTCGAGGCAGAAGAGGGCGACCACGTCCTCGCGCTGTTCAAGACCTGCACGGATCGCGCGTCGGAGATCGCGTGCAAGAACGCCCTCGACGAGATCCTGAGCCCGGGCACGTACTTCCTCGCCGTCGACGGGCGGACCGAGAAGGCGCCCTTCGGTCGCTTCGCGCTCCGCCTGCGCGCGAGAGACGTCAGCTTGCAGGACACGGCGTGCAAGGCGCCGGGGACGATCGCGCTCGGTGGGACGGTGCGCGGGACGACGGCGGGGATCGCCGATCGGTTCAGCGCGTCGTGCGGCGGCCGACTCGAGTCACAGGCGAGCGGCGATCGCGTCTACCAGCTCCACGTGCCGACGCGGCAGCACATCCAGCTCGTCCTCACGACGCCGAACCACGACGGGCTCCTCGCGCTCCGCCGGAGCTGCCTCGATCCGCCGAACATGAGGTCCCCGCGCGAGGTCGAGGTCAGCTGCAACAACGACTCGCCGGACAACCGGCACTCCAAGATCGACACGACCGTCGACGCTGGCACGTATTACGTGGTCGTCGACGGTCATCAGGGCAAGAACGAGGGCGACTTCACCCTCGAGGCCAGGACGATCAAGTAGTTAGCGGGGGTTCTTCACCGCGTACTGGTAGGCCGTGTACGCCGCGATGACGTGGCAGACCCAGCCGAGGGTCCCACCCGAGCCGATCCAGAAACCCGGCGTGATGATGAGCCAAAAGAGGCCGCGCAGGAATGCGCCGTTGTAGATCTGGCCCACGCCCGGGACGATGAGGGAGAGAAGAGCGGCGATGCCAGGGTCACGACGGGAGTTGCTCACGGGAGGTATGGATGCGGCTTACCCGGGCGTCGCGCAAGTGGCGACCTTGCGGCAGAACTTGCTCGGCTGGTACGCGGCGTGCCGCCGGGACCTGCCCTGGCGCCGCACCCGGGATCCGTGGGCGATCTGGGTGAGCGAGATCATGCTGCAACAGACCCGCGTGGAGACGGTGATCCCGTACTTCGAGCGGTTCATGAAGCGGTTCCCGACCCCTCGGGCGCTGGCGGAGGCGCCCGAGGACCAGGTGCTCGCGGCGTGGAGCGGCCTCGGCTACTACCGCCGCGCCCGCATGCTTCACGCGGGCGCGAAGGCGATCGCCCGCGCGCCGGTCCCCGATCAGCGCGAAGGCCTCCTCGAGCTCCCCGGGATCGGACGCTACACCGCGGGCGCGATCGCGAGCATCGCGTTCGGTCGCGCGGTCGGGCTCGTCGACGGCAACGTCGCGCGCGTCCTCGCTCGGCTCTTCGCGATCGAGGACGACATGAAGAAGGCGGGCATGAAGAGGGCGGAGGCGCTCGCGGACCGCATCGTGCCCGCCGACACGCCCGGGGAATGGAACCAGGCGTTGATGGAGCTCGGCGCGACGATCTGCACGCCGCGGAGCCCGGCGTGCGATCGCTGCCCCGTCGCGAAGCAGTGCCGGGCCCTCGCGGAAGGGAAGGTGGATCGACTGCCGTTCCTCAGCGAGAAGGCGAAGCCGAAGCCGCAGAAGCTCATCGCGCTCGTGGCTCGGAAGGCAAACGAGACGCTCCTCCTGCGCCGCCGCTCCGATGGGCTCTTCGGCGGCCTCTGGGAGCCGCCGATGCTGGAGGAGCTTCGCGGCTTCGCGACCGTGGAGCAGCCGCGAAAGACGGGGCAGGTCATCCACGTGCTCTCGCACCGGAAGCTCACCATCGACGTCTACGCGGCGACGCTCGCGAAGCTCCCGCGGTCGCTGCCGGAGCCGTACGAAGCGGCCGGGCTCTTCGACTCCGAGGCGCAGGCCGAGCTGGGCATCTCCACGCTCGCGCGGAAGGTCCTGAGCGCCGCGAAAGCGTGATACTAAAGGAGACGCGATGAGCGCCTTCGACGACGACGAGCCTTCGTCCGAGCGCGAGTCGACCGTGCTCCGCGCCTCGCTCGCGCCGGACGTGGGCAGCGTCCAGACCGCGGCCGCGAACGAGTCGTCGTCGACGGCCTGCGTGCTCGTGGCGGACGACGACGCGCCCACCCGCGAGCTCATCGCGGCCACGCTCCGCCAGAGCGGCTTCGAGGTCGAGACGGCGGTCGACGGCCAGGCCGCCGTCGAGCGCGTCGCCCGCGGCGGCATCGACGTAGCGCTCCTCGACGCGGTCATGCCTCGCATGAGCGGCTTCGACGCGTGCCGCACGATTCGCGGCCTCGGCGGGACCGACTTCGTGCCCGTCTGCCTCATCTTCGCGAAGACGGATCCGAAGAGCCGCATCGAGGCGCTCAAGATCGGCGCCGACGGGTATGTCTGCAAGCCGTTCGAGCAGACCGAGCTCCTCGTCTGCGTCTCGTCGGCGCTCAAGATCAAGCGCGCCCACGACCGCATGAACGCGATGCGCGACCGGCTCGATCGGCTCCGCCGCTTCGACCCGCTCACGGGCGCGTACTCGTTCCTCTACCTGCACGAGCGCCTCGAGGCGGAGTTCTCGCGCGCCGAGCGCCACTCCGAGCCGCTCGCCTGCGCCGTGCTCGACATCGATCGCCTCAAGGTCCACAACGAGCGCGGCGGTCGCTCGCTCGGAGACGCCGTCCTCTGCGGCGTGGCCGAGGTCATCAAGGGCTCCGTCCGCGACGCCGACGTCGTCGCGCGCTACGGCGGCGACGAGTTCTTCGTCATGCTCCCGTCCACGCACTTCGCCGGCTCGCTCGTCGTCGCCTCGCGCATCTGGCGCGAGGTCGCGGCCAAGGCCTTCGGGGACACGCGCGTCACCGCCTCCCTCGGCGTGGCGCTCTTCCCGAGCCGCGACGTGCGCACGAAAGAGGCCCTTTTGTCGGCCCTGGAGGCCGCGCTCCTGGAGGCCAAGCGCCGCGGCGGGAACCGCCTGTGCGTCTTCCAGCAGGAAGGCTTCATCTACACCCCAAGCGGCGACGAACGCGCCTAGTTTTGCTAACGTGCCCGCCGCTTAGCATGCGTCGGGTACGTCGCTCACTTCAGGCGATCGGGTGCGCGGGCATCCTGGTCTTCGCCGCTCGCTCGGCGAGCGCGGGACCGCTCGACGACGATGACGACGACGAGCCGAAGAAGAAGCCAGACGCGCCGGCCGCCATCACGCCTCCGGCGGGGCCGATCGTCACGATCCGCGCGCACGCGTACACCATCAGCGAGTGCCTGCTCCTGGCGGAGCGCAACGCGCCGCAGATCTGGGCGGCGAAGGCGCGCCTCGCGAACGCGCACGGCCAGTACAACGAGGCGAAGTGGACGCCGTTCTCCTACTGGAACGCGAGCTCCACGTTCGGGCTGCTCCCGCCGATCGGCGGTACGCCGTTCTACAACGCGTCGCCGTACACGCTGCTCTATCAGGCCTCGAGCTTCGGTGACGGCTGGCAGCCCGCGTTCCAGCTCGGCATCAGCGGTCAGGTCCCGCTCTACACGTTCGTCAAGATCGAGTCGGTCAAGCAGGCGGCCAGCGCGCGCGTCCGCGTGCAGGAGTGGGACCTCGAGCGGCAGCGCCAGCAGATCCGCGCCGACACGCGCCGCGCCTACTACGGTCTGATGCTCGCGCGCGACGCGCAGTACATCGCGGCCGACGTCCTCGGAAAGCTCAATCGCGCGATCAACAACATCACGCAGAAGCTCGAACGCAGCGATCCTTCCGTCGAGGAGGTCGACCGCCTGCGCCTCGAGATCAACCGCGACGAGGTGCTCGCGCGCGTCGGTGAGGCCAAGAAGGGCGAGGCCTACGCGCACGCGGGCCTCCGCTTCCTCACCGGCGTGCAGTCGAACTTCGACATCCCGGACGAGCCGCTGAAGCGGCCGGACGTGCAGATCGGTCCGGTCGTGCGCTACCTCACCGCGGCCCGCCTCTTCCGGCCCGAGGTCAACATGGCGCGCGCGGGCGTCCAGGCGCGGAAGGCGCAGCTCGAGTGGAAGCGCGCGGAGCTCTTCCCCAACATCGGCCTCGGCCTCAACGCGAGCTACTCGATCTCGCCGAGCGTCGACCCACAGAAGACAGCGTGGATCGGCGACCCGTTCAACCGCTTCGGCGCCGGCTTCGGCTTCGGCGTGCAGTGGGGCCTCGACTTCTTGCCGAAGCAGGCGCGCATCGAGCAGGCGGAGTCGGACCTCGAGGAGTCGCGTGCGATGGAGCGCCTCGCCCTCGGCGGCATCGCGGTCGAGGTCGAGAACGCCTACGCCGCGGTCGTCGAGGCAGACACGCGCGAGCGGAACTGGGACCGCGCGGAGCACCGCGCGAAGCGCTGGATCTCGAGCACGCAGGACGCGATCGACCTCGGCACGAAGGACGAGCGCTTCCTCATCGAGCCGCTCCGCGCCTTCGTCTTCGCGCGCATCAATCACGCGCAGGCGCTCTGGGACCTCAACGTGAACCTCGCCGAGCTCGCGCGCACGACGGGCTGGGACGGCCTCGCGAACGGATACTGAGCGCGCTGGCTAGAACGGGCAGACCGCCAGCGCGAGGACGGCGGCGACGCGCGCCTTCACGAGGTTGAAGTCCTGCACCGCGAGCTGGATCTCCGCCTGGCGCAGGGCCTGCGCCGCGGTGACGAGCTCGAGGCTCGTGCCGCGGCCCTCGAGGTAGCTCGTGCGCGTGAGGCGATCCGTCTCTGCCGCGAGGTCGCGCGCGGAGGCCGCCACGCGGCGCGAGTCCTCCGCGACGCTGACGGCACGTCGCGCCTGCGTGACCTCGACCGTCGCCTTGCGCCGGGCGGCCTCGAGGTTCTGGAGCGCGATCGTCTCCTGCGCCTTGGCATCGCGCAGGTTGCCGTAGCGGACGCCGCCGTCCCAGATGGGGACGGTGAGGACGGCCGCGATGTTCCAGGTCGCGGCCGGCGACACGAGGTTCTGCTGGGAGGAGGTCTGCACCGCGGAGCGGAGATCGAGGGTCGGCACGAACTGGTACTTCACGTCCGTGATGCCGCGATGCGCGACCTCGACGCGCTGGTGCAGCGCCGCGATGTCCGCGCGCGTGTCGACGTCCTTCGCCGGCTTGCAGGAGGTCTGGGCCGCCTTCTCGAGGCCATTCAGATCGACGGTCGGCGGCACGCCCGCTTGCTCCGAGAAGCCGAGCGCGAGGCCGAGGGCCTCGCGGGCCTGACGGAGCTGCTCGTCGCCGGTGACGAGCGTGGCGCGCGCCGTCTCCACGTCTTGCCGCGCGCGGACGACGTCGAGGCCCGTGCCGCTGCCGAGGCTCGTCTTCCGCTGCGCGAGCTCGAGGCGCTGGAGCGCGTTCGAAAGACCCAGGCGGTTCAGCTCCGCGACGCGCTCGTTGGTGACCACGCCGACGAGCGCGTTCGCCACGCTCAGCGCGAGCTGCCGCTTCGTGTCCTCGAAGGTCAGGTGCGACACCTCCTCGCTCCGGTGCGCCGTGCCGATCGCGTACCAGGAGCGAAGGTTGAAGATCGGCTGCGAGAGTGTCCCGCTCGCGTTTGCCGAGTCCTTGATCGGGATGTTCGAGCCGTCCGGCAGGTCCTTGGTGATGAAGTTGTGCGTGTAGTTCGCCTGGCCGTTGATCTGGGTGAGGGCGTTGCCGAGCGCGACCCTCGACGCGGCCTCCGCCCGGGCGATGTTCGCGGCGGCGATGCGGAGGTCGGTCGAGAGCGACTTCACCTGCTGGAGCGCCTCCTCCCAGGTCGAGATCTCGATGCGGGCGCGCGCGACCGGCGCGAGCATGGGATCGTTCACCGCCGGTGCCTCTGGCAGCTTCCCCGGCTCCGTCGCCGGGGGCGTAGTTGGGGTCGGCGCCGGCGCGGGCTGAGCGCGGTTGGGCGGCGCAGGAGCGGGCTGCGCGCTGGCGGTGCTCGCGAAGGCGGCGGCGGCGGCGAGAACGACGGCGAGACTCGGGAGTCGCATGCGCGGCATCATGGCCGCCCGACATACCCCAGGTCGAGCCTATTCCCGACGTTTTGCGACGTCTGGCGACTTAACGACGACGGTTCGTCGCATAGCGGGCATCGCCACGGATGATATCGAGCTTGGCGCGAAGCTCTGCAAAGACCCCGCGGAGCTCGTTCACCCCGACGCGGAAGGGCGCCGCGACCTCCGCCTGAGACAGCGGCACGTGATCGATGTACACGATGGCGTAGGCCACCGCGGCGGCCACCGCGGCCACGTCCTCGCTGCCTGCCCCGGCGTCGCGCGCGAGGGCCTTCGCGCGCTCGCGCTGGGTCTCGTCGAGGGGAAGGTGGCGCAGGCCGCGGGACAGCTCGCGCGCGAGGCGGCGGGGCTGCGCGGGGCGCTTGGGGCGGTCCGAGCGCGGGCGCGATGGGGCGCCCTGATCGAGCCAGCGCAGCACGGCGTCGAGCTGGGCCGACCGCTCGGGGGTGCCGCGCGAGCGCTCGATGACGGTGCGCGCCTCCTCGAGCTTGCCCGCCCGCGCGAGCGCGTGCGCGTAGGAGGCGACGATCTCCGAGCTGTCACGCTTCGCGGCGTAGGCGATCTTGAGGTAGGGGAGGGCGCGGGCCGACTCGCCCAAGGCGACGTCGTAGATGTGGCCGAGGTTGTGCGCGTACCAGGGGTTACCGGGCGCGCAGGCGATCGCGCTCTTGTACGCCCGGATCGCGCAGCGGAAGTTCCGGAGCAGCGTCTGGCAGTACGCGAGGGTGGCCCAGGCGCGATCGTCGTCGGGGCGATGCGCGAGCGCACGCCGCACGTAGAGCGCCGCGCGCCACGGATCGCGATCGACGAGCATCTCTGCGAGCTTCAGGTGCGCGAAGACCGCGTCGTCGCTCTCCGGGGCCGCGTGCCGCGCGAGCTTCGCGAGGCGTGGGAGCAGGTCGGACGGATCGAACGCGCCGGCCCGGAGCGCACGCTCCAGTTGCTGACGTAGGCCTTCGATCTCGGCCGGGTCCATCTCTGATCGGTGTAGCTAGCGGAGACGCCTCACGCAACGAATCGCGCCGTGATGGATGATTTCGGTTGCACGCATCGCGCAGGGCTGTCAGCGCAGCGAAATGATGCGCTGCTGAGCCAGCTCCGAGAGGATCCGCAACGTGTCGAGCTCGGGCATACCGCTCACGTCGATGATCATCTCGAGGCTCGAGACGCCGTCGACGAGCGACAGCACGAAGCCCGCCTTGTGGTCGATCGATAGCCAGCGAAGCTGATCGCGCGCGACCGCCACGCTGGGCACGCGATCGAGCGGGCCGATGCGTGCAGCATACATTTTTCGCAGGACCTGGCGGCAGCTGTCGGCGCAGGCGCGCGCCGCGGAGTCGTTCGGCTTCTCGGCGAGGATCGCCTCGGCGATCTCGAGCGCGCCGCTGTAGTCGCCGACGGAGACGCGGTCGTTCATCTCGCGCTCGCCGGCCGGCGGCTTCTTCGAAGGGACCTTCTCCGCGGTCGCGGGCGGCGGGTCGACCGGCGGCGCGGCCACCGTCGCCGGCGCGTCTTCCGGCAAGCTCGGGAGCTTCGCGCGCTGCGCGGTCGGCCGCTCGTTCACGTGATCGTCGACGTCGTCGAGATCGAGGTTCACGACGCCGCCGGGCTCGTGCGAGACCTCCAGGATCGGGTCCTCGTCTGGCGCGTCGGCGGGCGGCGGACGCGTCGCGACCTCGAGCTCGACCCAGCCACGATCGACGGCGTTGAAGCTGCTGAGGCTCTCCGTCTTCTTGGGGCCCGGCACCTCGATGCGCGGGACGTCGTGCGAGGGGAGCTTCTGCGCGGCGATCGATCGGATGCTGTCCGGCGTAGCCTCTTCAGGCACGAGCGGGGGCGGTGCGAGAGGGCTCGGGGCCACCGAACGGTCGGCGGTCGTCTTCTCCGCCTCGGGATCGGGTGGCGTGGAGGCGCGCGCTAGCTCGAGGACAGCCGCCTGCTGTGCCATGCCCTGCGGCGGTGTGGCGTGCGTGTGCGCGTCAGGGGTCGCCGGCTTCGACGCCGCTGGCGTGCCGCGGGCAGGCGAGGGCTTGGCGAGCACGTCTCGCGCAAAAGCCGCGGGATCGAACGGCGGGCTGACCGTGGGACGTTCGGCGCCCCCGGTCTCCTCCTCGCCGTTTTCCCCCGTGCTCTTGTCGAGCTCGTCCGACACGTGAATCTCAGGTCTTGGCGACCACGCCCTTGAACATGCGGTGCGTGCGCGTCAGGCCTTCGATCTGTTCCTTTACCGCTGCGGCGTCCTTGCGCTCGATGGCCGAGCGAGCCTTCTCGACGATGGCACGCGCCTTCTCGATCGCGTCGCGACCGAAGTCCGACGACGCCACGATCTGCTGCACCTGGGGGAAGAGCTTCTCGATCTCGGCGATGAGCTTCTCTGCCTCCTGCTTGGCAGCCTCGAACTCCTCGGAGGTGCGGCGGTCGACGAGATCGTCCTTCGCGTTCTCCATCATCGACTTGATCTCTTCGCGGGTCAGGCCGCTCGTGGCGGTGACCTGAATCGACTGCTCGAGGCCGGTCTCGAGGTCCTTCGCGCGGACGGAGACGATACCGTCGGCGTTGATCTCGAAGGTGACCTCGATCTCGACCTGACCCTTCGGGGCGCGGCGGAGGCCGGTGAGGATGAACTCGCCGAGGAGCTCGTTCTCTTCTGCGCGCTGCGACTCGCCCTGCATGACGAGGATCTTCACCGCCGTCTGGTTGTCGCGGCTGGTGGTGAAGATCTTCGTGCGGTGGGTCGGGACGGTCGTGTTCTGCGGGATGAGCTCCTCGAAGTACGAGCCGAACGTCATGATGCCGAGCGCGTGCGGCGTGACGTCGAGGAGGACCATCTCCTGCTTGTCGTCGACGAGCGCGGCGCCCTGGATGGCGGCGCCGAGAGCGACCACTTCGTCCGGGTGAACGCCCTTGTTGGGCTCCTTCTCGAAGAAGGCCTGCACCGCGCTCTGGATCTTCGGCATGCGGGTCATGCCGCCGACGAGGACGACCTCTTCGATCTCGTCCTTCTCGAGCTTCGCGTCCTCGAGCGTCTGCTTGCAGATGTCGACGGTGCGCTCGATGAGATCGTCGCTGAGCTCCTCGAGCGTCTGACGGGTGAGGGTGCGCTGGAGGTGGAGCGCCTCGTTCCGGCCGCTCGAGATGATGAAGGGGAGGTTCACCTCCGTCTCGCGGACGCTCGAGAGCTCGCACTTGGCCTTCTCCGCGGCGTCCTTGAGGCGCTGGAGGGCCATGCGGTCCTGGCGAAGGTCGATCGAGTGCTCCTCTTTGAAGCCGGAGACGAGCCAGTCGATGATGCGAGCGTCGATGTCCTCGCCGCCGAGGAAGGTGTCGCCGGCGGTGGCGATGACCTTGAAGACGCCGTGCGCGCCGATCTCGAGGATCGAGATGTCGAACGTGCCGCCGCCGAAGTCGTACACCGCCACCGTCTTCTCGATGTTGCGGCCGAAGCCGTACGAGAGCGCGGCCGCGGTCGGCTCGTTGATGATGCGGATGACGTCGAGGCCCGCGATCTCGCCGGCGTCCTTCGTGGCCTGACGCTGGTTGTCGTTGAAGTACGCGGGGACGGTGACGACCGCCTTGGAGACCGTCTCGCCGAGGTAGTCCTCGGCGATGACCTTCATCTCCTGGAGCACCATCGCGGAGATCTCGGGGACGGAGAACTCCTTGTCGCGAAGGACGATGCGCACGTCGTTGTGCGGCCCTTCGACGATGCGGTAGCTCGACGTCGCCACGGCGTTCTTCACCTGCGGCGAGTTCCACTTGCGCCCGATGAGGCGTTTCGCGGCGTACACCGTGTTCTCGGCGTTCGTGATCGCCTGGCGCTTCGCGATGTGGCCGACGAGACGTTTGCCGGCCTCCGTGACGGCCACCATCGAAGGCGTCGTCTTGTAGCCGCCACGGTTCGGAATCACGACCGGCGTACCGTTCTCCACGATAGCCACGCACGAGTTGGTCGTGCCGAGGTCGATACCGATCACCTTCTCCATACGCGAGTCTCCTTAACCGGGTCCGAAAGCTCGGACAGCGCTCCGCCATCGGAGCGCGTTATGACTACCGCTGCGATCCTACACCGTATTTTCGTTCGCTTGCGCAACCAATGACAGCTCCGAGGGATAGCCCTCGGCAGGGCCCGCTCAACCCTTGCCGTCCTGGATCCGCTTGATGAGCGCGAGGAGGCGCTCGTCCTTCGGATCGAGGGTGTAGGCCGCCTCTGCGGCACGTTTGGCGGACGTGCTGAGGCCCGCCACGATGTAGATCTCGATGAGGGTGACATGGTTGCCCACGTCGTTCGGGGCCAGCGAAATCGCGCGTTTCGCGTGCTCGGCGGCCTCGCGGAGGTCGGGATCGTCGCTCCGGAGGAGCGCATTGGCCGCGCGCTCGTGGGAGGTCGCGTCGTCCTTGATCTTGGCCACTTTCAGCCAGGACCGAGCCGCCTCGTTCCAGTGACGTTGCTTTTCTTCGTACTGAGCCTGCTTGAGGTAACTCTCGCACAGGGTCTTGTCGGCGCGCTCCTTCACCTCCTTGGCTCGGGTCGCGAGCTCGGTGTCCTCCGGAGCGAACTTGGACGCGATGCTGAGCGAGGTGGCGGCCGACACGAGATCGTTCTTCGCGAGCGCGTCTTCCGCGGACTGGACGTAGCGCTGGGCGTGCGCCTGCGTCGCGTGCTCGATGCGCTGCTCGTAGCGCCGCTTGAGGGCGTCGATCGCGTCCTGCGAGTTCGCATACTTGAGCGGGTTCGGGGCCGCCTCCACCGGCTTCGGGGGCGCGGCCGCCACGGGCGGTCGGCCACCCGCGCGGAGGCGAGCGGCAAGAGCCGCCTTCCGCGCGGCGATCTCCGCGGCGGACGGCCCGCTGGGAACGGGCTCGGGCGCGGGGGCGGCCGCGGCGGCGTTGGCGGCGGCCGTCGCGGCGGCGTTGGCGGCCGCCTTCGCCTGCACGGCCATCGCCTGCTCGAACATGATCTCCATGTTCTTCGTGACCGCGACCTCGGCCATGTAGGCGTCGTACTCGGCCTTCTTTTCCGGATCGACGAGCGTGTCGTGCGCTTCGGTGATCCGGTTGAAGACGTCGTCGAGCTTCGACTTGAAGTTACCGAGGTTCTTCTTGAAGTAGCGGTCGGGGTGGAACACCGCCGCGAGCGCCATGTATGAGCGCTTGATGTCCTTCTTCACCGACTCCTTGGTGACTCCGAGGAGCATGTAGTGATCGAGGTCGTCGAGCCGGTAGTAGTAGTCGAGGATCTTCTTCCGGTGCTCGGGCGGGATGTCCGACTCGTCCTCGAGCTCCTTCAGGTCGTACTTCGCGGGCAGCGCCGACACGTCGAAGGCGACCGGCTTCGGCGCCTCCGGCTCGGGCGGCTTCGGCGGCGGCGCGTTCGGATCGACGATCTCGATCGCGCCGAGCTTCTCGAGCTTCTCGAGCGCCCGCGCGACCGAGAAGTCGGGCAGGCCAGTCTCGCGCGCGAGGTCCTCGGGCGTGAGCTTGCCGTCGATGCGCGTGAGCAAGAAGCCGTCGGTCGCGTCGAGCTTCAGCTTCTTGATGTCGATGCCGGGCATGTGCCGCGGAACCTTCTTCATGGCCCGAGCATACGAGAAGTGGTCCAGCGGTCGTGCATCCAAAGCCATGCCTCCGGCCACGCACGGATGCGCTCCCCGAGAGCGACATTGATGCGCGCCGTGAGCTCGATTTCGTCGTCCGAAGGCGGAATTCGCTCGAAAAAGAGCGCTCCTTCGGGGGTGGCGGTCCCCACGACGAGGGCGGCGCCCGTCCGGATCGCCAGCCGCGCCGGTCCGACGGCGGTCCGGGCCGGTCGCCCGAGGAAGGGGACCTCCACGGAGGCCACGCGCGACGCGAGGTCCATCGGGATACCGAGGACGCCCCCCCGCCGGAGCACACGCACGAGCGCGACCCCCGCGCCGTCGGCGCCGCGATAGACCGTCCGCACCCCCTGACGAAGCCGCGCGTAGAGCGCTACGAAGCGCGGATCGTAAGGCTCGCGCGCGACCGCGGTGAGCGGGATCCCGTGCGCGACGAGCGACGCCGCGACGTGCTCCCACGGCCCGAGGTGCGCCGACGCGAAGACCACGCCGCGCCCTTCCGCGATCGCCGACGCGAGGACGTCGCGCGAGCCCGGGGCGAACGGCAGCGGCGCGCGCGCTCGTCCGAGCCCGGAGACGACCTCGCCGAGGCGCGCGCCGAGGTCGCGGTAGACGCATCGTACGAACGCGCGCGGCTCGACGCCGGGCAGCGCCTCGGCCGCGTTTTCCTCCGCCAGTCGCCGGAGCCGCGGCAGAACGAGCCAGGCGAGCGCGCCGACCGCGCGCCCGGCGCTCCGGACGACGCGCCTCGGGACGCGCGACGCGGTCGCGATCGCGATCGTCGCGAGCGCGAAGAGCACGTCGTTCTTCAGGCGCTGCGCGAGCGACCAGCGTCCGCCTTCGCGAACGTCGCGCGCCCGGGCCGCCGTCGCATCCATCGCCCCCGGTCTTACACCCCCCTCAGCGCGAAGGCACTGGCGCTCTGCTGTCCGTGCTCGTTTCCTTGCACTCGCCGCAGCTGCTCTTCACCTTGTCGCGCGCGGTGCGGACCTTCGTCGTCGCGTCGTCGCAGCGCGGCTTGTCCGTCGAGAGCTTGCAGATGTTGCCGGCCGCGCGATCCATCGAGCCCAGCGCGCGGCAGGCGTTGTTGCAGTCGCCCGCGGCGACGGAGAGCTCGCGCTCGGCGGTGTCGAGCTCGCGCGAGGCCTTTGCCGCCGGCGTCTCGGGCGCGGTCGATGGGGACGGAGGAGGCGCCGGGGGGGACGGATACGGCTGCGCCATGCCGGGCTGCGCGGGCTGCCCTTGCGGTTGGTACGGATGCGCCGAGGCGGCCGGCTTCGACTCCGGGTAACCGCCGCTCGCCTGCGACGGGGCCTCGGCGGACTTTGGCGCTGGCTTCTCCGCCGCGCACGCCGCCGACAGCGCGCACGCGAGGAGGGTGCTCACGAGGACGACCGCGCGACCGGAACCGTGGGAGCTCGTCATTTCGGCGCCTCAGCATCGCGCGACGAGAGGGATTTTTGAATCACTTGATCCTGGATTTTCACCACTTCTTCGAGGAGCTGGATCGCCTTCTCGCGGGCCTTCGCCGCTTCTTGCGCCTTGCCGGCGTCCGCGAGCGCCTGGCTACGCGACTCCTCGACGAGGCCTTGCACCTCGACGAGATGCCCGCGGAAGTAGGTGGGCTCGGGCGCGTGCGCGAGGCCCGACTCGATCGCCTTCTGCGCCGGCTCGAGGTGGCTTTGCTTGAGCTCGAGCTCCGCGAGGCGCGCGTAGGCGTCCGCGAGCACCTCCTCGACCTCGGGCGCCTTCGCGCGCGGCTGCCTCGCGTTCACGAGCCGCTGCATCGCGCCCGCCGCGCCCGAGAGGTCGCCGGCCTCTTCCTTGAGGTTCGCCTGGTGATGAAGCGCGCGCGCCTCCGAGAGGAACGCCATCAGCTCCATGTCGACCACGGGCGCGTCCTCCGTCGTCGGCGTGGTCGAGTGACGATCACAGGCGGCGACGCCGAGCGACAGCGCGAGCGCGAGGGCGAGGAAGCGCTTCACTTCACGCCTCGCTTGGCGAAGTAGTTGTTGCGGTAGTCCGAGGCGCGGGCCATTGCGATCTTGTCGATACGGGCGCTCGTCTCGCCGGCGTGGAACGGCTCGTCGAAGAGGGGCTGCGTGGAGCGCGCCTTCGTGAGCGCGACCTCCGGTCTCGACTTCGGCGCGGTGTCCTGCGTCTGGAGGAAGAGCACGACGCCAGCGGCGAGCGCGAAGATGGTGGTGGTCGTCACCACCGCGACGCGGAGGCGCGGGCGGGTCTGGAGCGTGACGACGGCGCCGGCGAGCGCGCGGTCGATGATGCGCTGGTGTTCCTTCGCGTCGAGGGCGGCCGGATTCCAAGCCGCGCGGAGGGCGGCCACCATCTCGTCCTCGTCGACGAGCGAGGCGAGCTTCAGCTCGTCCGCGGTCGGCAGATCCTCGAGGATCTGTCGATGCGCTTCGGCGGTGATGGGCTCCGGCGACCACGCCGCCTTGAGGGCGGCGATCACCGGGTCGTCCTCCACGCGCGCCGCGAGCTCGAGCTCCTCGGCGGTCGGGACGTCGTCGACGATCTGCTGGTGCGCCGCGGCGGTGATGGGCTCCGGCGACCACGCCGCCTTCAGCGCGGACGCGATCGGGTCTTCGTCGAGGGCGTCACGAAGCTTCTGCGAAGCCGTGACCTCCTCCTCGGTGGGCGGCGCGTCGGAGTCGGGAGCGCGATCGTGCTCGTCGCTCATGACTGCTCTCCTAGCGCTTTCTTGAGCGCCGCGATGGCGCGGTGCAAGAGAACGTCGAAGGTGGCGGGCGAGACCTCGAGCTCCGCCGCGACCTGATCGCGGGGCTTCTCCTCGAGCACGCGCAGCCGGATCGCCTTCGCGTAGCGCGGGTTGATCTTCGCGAGCGCGGCCTCGACCTTGGCGCGCGCCGCGTCGCGGTCGCGCTGGTCGCTGATCTGCTGCTCGACCGGCGTGGTGGTGGAAGCCTCGTCGATCTCGCGGGTGAGGTCGTCCTCCTCGAAGAGCACGAGCCGTTTCTTGGCGCGGAGCTGGTCGAGCGCGACGCGGAGCGCGACCGTGCGGAGCCAGGGGTAGAACCCGACGTTCTGCCAGACGAACTTGCCGATGTTCGCGACGACCTTCGCGTAGGTCTCGCTGAGCGCCTCCTTGGCCGAGGCCTCGTTACCAAGGCGGGGGAGGAGGACGCTGCGGTAGAGGCCGGGGCCGTGCTTGTGGAGTAGCTGGCCGAGCGCGGCGCGATCGCCGGCCTGGGCCTTGGTCACGAGCTCGCGGTCGATCGCGTCGCTCTCCGCGCGACGGCGTAGAGCTTCTGCTTGCTCGTCGCTCTGAGCCGCCACGGCGCCCACGATAGTGCGGAGCAGCCGGAAATGACCCTTTTTCGGCGCCGGCGCGGGAGCCCACATCGGGAAAGCAGCGGCGCAGGTCACGACGGATAAACGTGGGGCTGGTCGCGACCTTACAGGTGGCCTAGAGCATGCGGCCCGATGGCTCGGAAATTCGCGCTTGGGCTGGGGTTGGGGGCGCTGGTCGCGCTCGGGGCGAGCGGTCTGGCGGAAGGCACCGCAGCGGCCGATATCTCGATTCCCTTCGTGAAATCGCAGCTTTCCAACGGCATGACGGTCATCCTGCACGAGAACCACCAGGTCCCGCAGGTGGTCGTGAACATCAACTACAACGTCGGCTCCCGCTACGAGGCGAAGGGCCGGACGGGCTTCGCCCACCTCTTCGAGCACCTCATGTTCATGGGCACGAAGCGCGTGCCCACGAAGATGTTCGACCTCTGGATGGAGGGCGCGGGCGGCTGGAACAACGCCTGGACCTCGAACGATCGCACCGATTACTACGACGTCGGCCCGCCCTCCTCCTTGCCGCTCCTCCTCTGGATGGAGGCCGATCGCCTGAAGGACCTCGGTCCGCTGATGACGCTCGAGAAGCTGAACGCGCAGCGCGACGTCGTCCGCAACGAGCGCCGCCAGAACACGGAGAACACGCCGTACGGGAAGGTGGAGCTCCGCCTGCCCGAGCTGATGTACCCGGAGGGCCACCCCTATCACCACCCGGTGATCGGCTCGCACGCGGACCTCGAGGCGGCGACCGTCGACGACGTGAAGGCGTTCTTCGCGCAGAACTACGATCCCGCGAACGCGTCGCTGGTGGTCGCGGGCGACTTCGACCCTGCGGCTGCGAAGGCGCAGATCGAGAGGCTCTTCGGCGCGCTCCCGTCGCGCGGCGCGCCCAAGGATCCGGGCGCGCCCGGCTTCAGCGACGAGAAGACGACGCTCGGGTCCGTCGTGCGCGAGACGATCCCCGACGACGTCGAGCTCGAGAAGCTCGTCATCGCGTGGCAGTCGCCGAAGCACCTGACGAAGGCGGACGCGGAGCTCGATCTCGTGTCGACCGCGCTCGCGACGGGCAAGGCCTCGCGCCTCTACAAATCCCTCGTCTACGAGCAGAAGATCGCCCAGGCGGTCGAGGCGAGCCAGCAGTCGGGGTACCTCGGCTCGCAGTTCGTGATCGGCGTGCTCGCGCGACCGGGCGTGTCGCTCGACAAGATCGAGGCGGCGGTCGAGAAGGAGCTCGACGCGCTCCGCAAGGCGCCGCTCTCGGACGACGAGCTCACGCGCGCGAAGAACCTCGTCGAGACGGGCTTCGTCGTCCGCCTCGAGAGCCTCCAGCAGCGCGCGGGCCTCCTCAACATGTACCAGGCAGAGGCGAAGGACCCTGGCTGGGCGCAGAAGGACCTCGATCGCTACCGCGGCGCGACCAAGGAGAGCATCAGGGACACGGTGAACAAGGTGATGCTGCCGAACGCCCGCGTGATCCTGCGCGTCGTCCCGAAGAAGGGCGGTGCGAAGTGAGCGGGGGGCTTCGGGCCGCTGGCTCGCTCGTCCTCGCGCTCTCGGCGCTGTTTGCCTGTGGTGGCGATGACGCCAGGCGTCCCGTCGCGCCGCCGCCGGTGCCGGTGGCACAGGCCGACGCGGGCGCGCCCGCGCCGCCCGACCCGCTCGGGCCGCGCCCCGACCTCGGTGACCCCGCGACGTACGCGCCGCCGGTGCCCGTCGAGTACAAGCGCCCGAACGGCCTCCGCGTGTGGCTCCTCGAGCGGCACGAGCTGCCCATCGTCTCGCTGGACCTCGTCGTCCCGGGCGGGGCGGGGATGGATCCGGAAGGGAAGGGCGGGCTCGCCGTCATGACCGCCGGCATGCTCGACGAGGGCGCCGGCAAGCGCGGCACGCTGGAAATCGCGCGCGATCTCGATCGCCTCGGCGCCACGCTCTCGACGGGCGCGTACGGCGACTACGGCTTCGCGCAGCTCACCGTCCTCAAGAAGAACCTCGGCGACGCGGCCGCGATCTACGGCGACGTCATCATCCGCCCGCGGTTCGACGCGACGGAATGGAAGCGCGTCCACGATCTCTGGCAGAACGGCCTCAAGGCCCGCCAGAGCGATCCCGAGGCGGTCTCGCAGGTCGTCATCGCGCGGAAGGCCTATCCCGCGAATCACCCGTACGCGCACCCCGCGGACGGCACGCTCGCGTCGGCGGCGAAGGTGACCCTCGACGACGTGAAGAAGTTCTACGCCGCGCGGTGGCGCCCCGATCGCGGCACGCTCGTCGCCGTCGGTGACGTCACGCGCGCCGAGCTCGATGCGCTCCTCGACAAGGCGTTTGCCGGCTGGACGGCCAAGGGCGCCCCGCCCACGGAGTCCCCGGATCAGGCCGCCTTCACCGGGAAGAGCCCCGCCGTCGCGACCAGCATGCGCGTCGTCATCGTCGATCGCCCCGACGCGCCTCAGTCCGTCGTCGCGGTCACGCGCAGCGGCGTCTCCGCGTTCGAGGACGACGGCGCCGGCCTCGTCCGCGTCAGCAGCGCGCTCGGCGGCAGCTTCACCTCGCGGCTGAACCAGGACCTCCGCGAGGACAAGAACTGGACCTACGGCGCGCACACTCGTTACTCGTACAGCCGCCTCCGCGGGCTCTTCGTCGCGAACGCCGCCGTCGTCACCGAGCACACGGGTGAAGCGGTGAAGGCGATGCTCGCGGACATCGAGGGCATGAAGAAGGGCGGCCTCACCGACGAGGAGGTCGACCGCACGAAGAAGCTCGCGCGCGCCGAGCTCGTCGAGCAGTTCGAGACGGTCAACGCCGCTGCCGCGCGCCTCGCGCGCAACGCGGGCGTGGGTCAGAGCGCGGAGAACGAGGCGACGCGCGCGAAGCTCATCGCGCGTCTCGACAAGCCGGCGCTCGGCAAGCTCGCCGCCGAGTACCTCGACCTGCAGGGCGCGGTCGTCGTCATCGTCGGCCCCAAGGCGAAGATCGAGCCGCAGCTCCAGCAGGTCGGGATCACGAAGACGGAGAGCGCCACGGCGGAGGGCGACTGATGATCGAGCTCGCCCCCGGCGCGGAGAACAACGCCTTCGCGACCATGCTCGCGGACCTCCTCAAGCAGAACCTCGAGTCGAAGCCGCACAAGAAGGCCGACTTCGACGCGCTGCGAGGATCGGTCGCGCTCATCGCCGACGACGCGGAGGTCGCGCTGACGCTCTCGTTCGGTGGCGGGCACCTCGTCGTCCACGACGGCATCAAGGACCGCCCCGACGTCGCGGTCCGCGGGACCGCCGACGCCATCATGGCGATGTCGAACGTGCCGCTCACCGGGCCGCTCGCCCTGCCGCTTCCGACGGACGCCGCGTCCCTCGACGTGATGAAGGAGATGGTCCGGGCGATGCGCGCGGGCGAGCTAAAAGTTCATGGAATGCTGGGAAATTTCGGCTTTCTCTCGAAGCTGACCCGCGTGATGAGCGTCAACGGCTGAGGAGCGTGAAATCGCGTGGCGATAACCCCGCAGAAACCCTTGACGGTACAAGTGCTCAGGGGTAGTTTTCGCGCCCCGATTCGATACCGGAGACTCTGAGTTCATGGCCGTTCATATTCGTCTTGCTCGTGCGGGCACCAAAAAGAAGCCGTTTTACCGCGTCGTCGTCACGGACGAGCGTAGCCCGCGTGGCGGCCGTTTCCTCGAGAACATCGGCACGTTCGACCCGGCGAAGAAGATGGAAGCCAAGGACGGCAAGACCCCGCTCGCCCTCGACCAGGAGCGCTTTGCGCACTGGGTCGGCCGCGGGGCTCAGCCGTCGGCGACCGTCGCTGCGGCCGTGAAGGCGGCGGCGAAGGCCGTGGCGGCTTCCGCGAAGTAAGCTCGCAGCCGCGAGGAAACGGGGCACGCGGGTCACCGTGGGCACCGGCTCCTCCGCACCCCTGGATGACTGCGCGTTTCACCGCTGTACGGGCTATAAAATCTCAAAGGACGACGAACGCTCGCGCGCGCCGCGCGGGCTCTCGCGATTGGCGACATGGAGCTTAAGGAGCTGATTAAGGCGATCGCGATGGAGCTCGTCGATCACCCCGATCAGGTGCAAGTCACCGAGATCGCGAGCGAGCACAACAGCCTGATCGAGCTTCGCGTGGCGAAGGACGATATCGGCAAGGTCATCGGCAAAGAGGGCCGCACGGCGCAGTCGATGCGCACGATCCTCGCCGCGGTGTCGACGAAGCTCGGCAAGCGCGCGCATCTCGACATCGTCGATTAGTCGCGATGCTCGATCCGGAGCGGTGGGTTCCGCTGGCCGAGATCGCCCGCCCGCACGGGGTGAAGGGCGAGGTCCGTCTCAAGTTGTTCAACACCGCGTCCGACGTGTTGCTCGAACAGGACGAGGTCCTCGTGCGAACGCCCGAGGGCGCGGAGCACGAGGTGTCCGTCGATCGCGCGCGCCGCGCGGATGACGCGATCCTCATGAAGCTCTACTCGGTCGACGATCGCGATCGCGCCGAGGAGCTGCGCGGCTCGCACATCTGCGTGCGCCGCAAGAACTTTCCCCCGCTGGAAGCGGGCGAGCACTACACGATCGATCTCGTCGGCGCCCTGGCGAAGATGAACGGCGAGGACCTCGGAAAGGTCATCGACATCACCGCCTATCCGACGGTCGACGTCCTCGTCGTCAACGACGGCAAGCAGCTCTGGGAGATCCCCATGTCCGAGAGCTACGTCGGCACCATCGACGCAGCGGCGGGCCTGGTCGAGGTGCTCTCGCTCGACGAGCTCGAGCCGTCGCCGGTGCGGAAGCCGAAGCCGCCCAAGGTGGAGGCGAAGCCCGACGCGAAGCCTGCTGCCAAGCCGGACGCCAAGAAGGGCGTCTGATGCGCGTCGACCTGATCACGCTGTTCCCGGAGCTCTTCACGACGTTCCTCGAGACGAGCTTCGTCGGCAAGGCGACGAAATCCGGCGAGCTCGTCGTGCGCGCGCGCTCCCCGCGCGAGCACGGCCTCGGCAAGCACCGCAGCGTCGACGACACTCCCTACGGCGGCGGCAGCGGCATGGTCATGCGTGTCGACGTGATGGTCGCGTGCATGGAGGCGGTCGACGCCGAGGACCCCTCGCTCCCGAAGGCGCGCCGCGTCCTGCTGACGCCGCAGGGCGCTCCGTTCACGCAGCGCACCGCCGATCGGCTCTCGAAGGAGCCCGCGATCATGCTCGTCTGTGGCCGCTACGAGGGCTTCGACGAGCGCGTGCGGAGCTTCGTGGACGAGGAGGTCTCCCTCGGCGACTTCGTCATGACCGGCGGCGAGGTCGCGGCGATGGCCGTCATCGAGGCGACGATCCGCCTCGTCCCGGGCGTCCTCGGGAACCACGAGTCCGTCCGCGAGGAGTCGCACAGCTCGTCGCCCGAGCACGAGCAGGGCTTGCTCGAGTATCCGCACTACACGCGCCCGGTGGAGTTCCGCGGTCACACCGTCCCGGAGGTGCTCGCAGGAGGCCATCACGCGGAGATCGCGAAGTGGCGCGCGGCGCAGTCGATCGAGCGCACGCGGCAGCGCCGTCCGGATCTGCTCGAGGGCAAGAAGTGAGGAAGGTCTCCGTCGCGCTGGTGCATCACCCCGTCGTCGACGCGGCCGGCGGCGTGGTGACGAGCACGCTCACGACGATGGACCTCCACGATCTGTCTCGCAGCGCCCGCACCTACGGATGCGAAGCGCTCTACATCGTGCATCCGATCCCCGCGCAGCAGGAGCTCGCGCACCGCATCATCGAGCACTGGACGCACGGCTCGAGCGCGAAGCGTATCCCCGATCGCAAGGACGCGCTTGCCACGGTGAAGGTCGTGTCGACGCTCGAGGAGGCGGAGGCCGCCTGCGGCGCGGGCACCGAGCTCTGGTCCACCGCGGCGCGGGAGCTCGGTCGTTCGGTCTCTTGGTCGGATGGGAAGCGCCGTATCGCCGTCGGCGGTCCGCCCGTGCTCCTCGTGTTCGGCACGAGCTGGGGCCTGGCGCCCGCCGTCATCGATCGCTCCGACGTCCTCCTCGAGCCGATCCACGGCGCCGGTGACTGGAACCACCTCAGCGTGCGCGCGGCCTGTGCCATCGCGCTCGATCGGCTGTGTCACCAGCCGTCGCCGGCGAAGGCGAGCGACCTCGGGAAGGGGGTCGAAGACGTGACGACCGGACGCTCGACGAAGTTCGTTCGCCCCACCTAGGGGTCGCAGCTCTCCGACCTCAGGCTCGGGCAGAGCGGCACGTTGAACGAGCCGGAGAGCGTCCCGGCGCCGCCCATGAGGGTCACGTCGAAGGTGCCGGTGACGATGGTGGCGGTGACGCTCGTGATGGTCACGGTGCCGGACTCCGTCCCGTAGTCCTGCTGGTCGCTCCCGCACGTGGCGTCGAGCTTCGTGATGCTGAGGTCGACCTGACCGGGGGCCGGGCTCTGCTTCTGCGTGTACGTGCCGGGCGCGAACGTCGGGCTGTCGCTGAGGGCCTCGATCGCGAGGACGGTCGCGTTCTGTCGCTTCGCGCCCAGGCCGCAGACGCCGTTCTTGTCCTCCACGAAGGCGCGGAAGCGGCTCTTCACGCCGGCCGCCTCGAGCGCGGCGCCGAGCGCTGCCTCCGACTCGATGATCCCGGCGCCGTCGGTCGGCGTGAGCGAGAGCTTGTCGAAGCTCCCGCCGCTGCGCGTGTAGAACGGGCCTTCGCTCGTCGCGATGGGCTCGTCGGGATCGGTCGTGCAAGCAGACGCTCCGGCGAGGAGGGCGAGCGGAAGGAGCCAAACGCGCATGCCGTCCGACTACTACGGCTGCGCGCTGGCGGCATCCGCGGCGATCGCTCCGTGATCGTCTGCTTCGTGATCGCGACGTGATCGTACGCGCGTCGCCGAGGGTCACGTTCGCGTTCGCCCAGATCGTGGTCGAGCTTCGCGCTCGTCACCGCTGCGTGCGCGATGGCCGGGGAGTCCTGGAGGCGGCCGGAGCCGTCGCTGACCGGAAGGACGACCCGGGCGGTGCTCAGTTCGCGCTGTCGAGCCAGCGACGCACCTTGGCCGCGCGCGGGCTCGACGGATAGCGCGCGAGGAACGAGCGTGCGGCCCGGTCTGCGCCCGCGCGATCGCCGAGCGCGACGTTCGCGTCGAAGCGGAGGAACGCGGCATCCTCCGCGAGCGCCGAGCTCGGATGCTTCGCGTCGAACGCGTCGAGCTCGCGGAGCGCGCGTGCGGGATCGCCGCCGCGGAGCGCGTTTCGCGCGGCGTCGAGCGCAGAGACCTCCGCGCCGAGCGTGCTCGCGACCGGGGCGGGCTCCGGGGGCGCAGGCTCGGCCGCGATGGGCTCGCGGCCCCTGCCGCGCGGCGCCTCTTCGGCTCGCGGCGCGGCGGGCCGTGCGGGGCGCGCGGGCACGGCGGGGAGGTCCGCGACGTCCACGGCGGCGGTGGGCGCGGGCGCGGGCGCCGGCAGGGTCGCCTCTCTCGTGGGCGGGGCCACGACCGGCGCGATCGTGCTCGCGGCCGGTGTGACGACGCTGACCGCGGGCGCGCTCAGCCTCTTCGCCGCGAGGACGGAGCCTCCTCCGACGACGGCGACGACGCCGATGGCGGCGATCCACTTCGCCGCGACGAGCCCGATACCGGCGGACGCGACGGCGGTCCCCGCGCCCGCGGTCGCCGTGGCGGTCGCGGCCGCGCCGAGCGCGCTCGTCCCGGCGACCGCGCCCTTCGCCGCTGCGCTCGCGCCGACCGCGCTCGCGCCCGCCGCGGTCGCGGCGCCCACCGTGAGGCCGGCGAGGGCGAGCGCCTTCGCGCGTCCGTCGGCCGGTCCACGCATGGACGACCACGCCTCGAGGAGGTCGGCCTCCGTGGAAGGAGTCTGCAGGAGCCGCGGCGGATCGCTCATCCTCGATCTCCCATGGGTGCCGGCGCGCCGCGATCGATCACTCCGTTCGCTTCGCGGTAGCTCTTCACTTCGGACTGGAACTGCTCGCGCGCGCGGCGGAGCCGCGACGACACGGTGCCGACCGGGATCTCGAGCATCGAGGCGATCTCGATCGACGTGAGGCCCTCCAGCTCGAACAGCACGAAGACCACGCGGAGGTCGTCCGGCATCCGGTCGAGCACGCGCTCCACGATGGCGCGGCGCTCCGCCAGGATCGCGGCCTGCTCCGGGTTCAGCGTCGGGTCCACGCGCGAGGCGAGCGCGTCGGCGTCCAGGATCTCCTTCGCACGCGCCGCGCCCCGGCGCGCGTTCGCGGCCACACCCACCGCGGTGCCGAGCAAGAACGCGCGCTCGCTGCCGATCTCGATGCGGCGGATCTTGCGGAGCGCGATGAGGAACACTTGCTGCGCGGCGTCGTCGACGGCGCTCGCTGCGACCCCGAGGCTCTTCAACGTGCGCCAGAGCGCGTCGAAGTGCTCGACGACCATCGTCCGGTATCGCTCCGCATCGACGGGCTCGAGCGCGAGCGTCGGCGGCTCGCCGGCGACGACGGGCGCGGCGACGCGCGTGGGAGAGGGGGAGGGGACGGCGAACATCGACCTGGAAGACAACCCTGGGCAGTGGCCCGGACCGGAAAATCCGGCTCACCCGTAACATGTCCGCCCGGTGGCCGAGCGATCACCGAAAGCCGATACCGGCGCCGATTCCACCGCTGAAGGCGAGCGGCGGCGGCTGAAAGACCAATGATCTCGTGGGCCCGACCTGGAACTCGTCCCGGAGGAGCGCGAAGCGGGGACCGGCCTCGACCTCGAAGAAGACGCCGCCGAGGCCCCGGGGCGCGATCCGGGCGTTGAACGGGATCCCGGCCCCGAGCCAGAGGCGCGAGTCGGAGAGGGGCGTCGACACGGTGCCTTCCCCGGTCGCGTCGAGCTTTCCGATCTCGATGCGACCGCAGGCGCGAAGATCGGCGAATGGGAGCGTGCCGCGCGTCGCGAGCGCGAGCCGGACGGGACACACGTCGACGGCGCCCGCCATCCAGGCGAAGTCCGCTGCTCCCGCAGCGACCGACCCATGCGCCGACGCGGCGAAGGTCCACGAGAGGCGCGCGCGAGGCTCGAGATGGAGTCCGGGGAAGCGCGCCTCGCTGCCGAGCTCGACGAAGAGCGGCATACTGAGCACCGGCTTCGGCACCACCCCGGTCTGCACGGCCGCCTGCACGCCGGTCCGGAGCACGAGGTCGTCGTTCTTCGCCGCGTCGCGCGAGGACGTATCGATGGTGAGGGGCGCGACGTTCGGCGTGACATCGCCGGCCGGCGGCGGCGCGGGCTTCGGCGCGGGCGCGTTCTCGGCGGCGTCGTCGATCGCGAGCGCGACCACGAGCGCCGCGGCGGAGACGATCTCCGAGCATTGCGTCGCGTTCACCTTGCGTACGGCGCGCGCGCCGCTCGGGTCGACCACCTCGACGGTGCCGTCGATGTTCCGCGGCTGCTGGTTCACGTGGATGGCGACGTGGAGCGGCGCCTTCGTTCGGGCATGCACGCGTCGCTCGACCTCCGCGCGGAACGTGGCCTCGTCGGGACATCCGCCGATGATGTCGTAGGTATCGACGACGAAGCGCGGCTCGCCCGCGGCGTGCGCGGTCGCGGTCGCGATCCAGACGAGGAGCGCGCCCGCGCCCGCTCGCTTCATCCGTCCACCCGCGGCCGGGCGAGGAGCGCCGCGAGCTCCGGGCTTCGCTGACCGCCTTCCGTCTCGATGAACGGCGGCTCGATCGCGAGCCCGCCCGGCTTGCCCGCCACCGCCTCGACCAGGACGACGCGCGCGACGTCCGAGGCGCGCCCGTGCACCGCGCGCAGGCGCTTCGGCTCGAGGCCAGCCGCGCGCAGCTGCGAGAGCAGCGTGATCGCCTCGATGGCGGGGTACACGAAGGCGACGCGGGCCCTCCGGCCGAGCACGGCGCGCGCCGCCTCGATGAAGTGCGCGAGGTCTCCGTACTTCGCGCCGCGCACGGCCGCGTTGGGCACGCGCCCGCGCCCCGGCGGCACGTACGGCGGGTTGCACACCACGAGCTCGGCGCTCAGATCGTCCGGCAGCGCGCGCACGTCAAGGTTCAGGACCGACGCGCGCGGCTCCCAGCCGTTCTCGATCACGTTCGCCTGCGCGAGCCGGGCGAGGCCGGGGTCGAGCTCGACCATCGTGACCCGGTGCGCGCTCCCGAGGTGCAAGAGCGACAGCCCGACCGCGCCTACGCCGCTGCCCAGATCGACGGCGTGCTTCACGCGACGGCCGGCGCCGGCGAACTGGGCGAGGAGGAGCGCATCGACGTTCACGCGATACCCGGTCTTCCGGGCGGGCTGTCGCAAGCTCAGCGCGCCGCCGAACAGCGTGTCGTGCGTTGTCTCCACGTCGTGCTTCAATGCGCGCCAACGATCGCATGGAAGCGACCGGCCCCGCCAACCCTCGCGAAAAGCTCGTCGCCGAGGCCGTTCGACTCGGCTTCGACGCCATCGGCTTCGCCCGCGCGGACGTGGCGCTGGCGGACGACTTCGCACGGTACGAGCAGTTCGTCGCGGCCGAAATGTACGGTGAAATGGACTGGCTCGCCCGGCTCCCGGAGGCGCGGCAGCGCGTGGACGGCGAGCACATCCTGCCGGGGGCCAAGACCGTGATCTGCCTCGCGCGACGCTACGGTCGGGTCGATGATCCGCCGTCGCCCATCGCTCGGTACGCGCGCGGGCGGGACTACCACAACGGGATGCGGAAGAAGCTCCGCAAGCTCGCGGCGATGGCGCGCACCTTCGGCGCCGAGGCGCGGCCGCTCTGCGACGAGGAGCCGATCCTCGAGCGGGCCTGGGCGGCGCGCGCGGGGCTCGGGTTCGTGGGCAAGAACGGTCTCCTCATCGCGCCCGGCATCGGCTCGTTCGTCCTCCTCGGCGAGGTGGTCACCACGCTCGAGCTGCCGGCCGACGAGCCGATGAGCGAGCGCTGCGGATCGTGCACGCGATGCCTCGACGTGTGTCCCACGCAGGCGTTCGCCGCGCCGTGGATCCTCGATCCGCGCCGCTGCATCGCGTACCTCACGATCGAGCATCGAAGTGCGATCCCCGAGGAGCTCCGCGCGGGCATCGGCGAGCATCTCTTTGGCTGCGACGACTGCCAGACGGTGTGCCCCTTCAACGCGACGAAGCGCGCGAACGGGCCCCTCGATCCGCGCTTCGCGCCGGAGCCTCGCTGGTCGTCGACCCCGCTCACCGATCTCCTCGCCCTCGACGAAGCAGGCTTCGTGACCCTCCGGGAGGGCAGCCCCGTCGGCCGCGCGACGCGCCCGGGCCTCGCGCGGAACGCGGCCATCGTGCTCGGAAATCGGGGGGATCGCGACGCGGTCCCGGCCCTCGAAGAGGCCCGCACCTCCCACGACTCCGCGGTCGTGCGCGAGGCGGCAGAGTGGTCGCTCAAGTTGCCAGGTATGAGGTAGGTGTACGTGGGTGGGGAATTCACGATCGCATCTGGGCAACGGTGACCGCAGAATTTTCAGTGCGCGTCGGCCTAGATCGCGTGTAAGTGGTTGATTGCGCTAAATGCGCGGCGTCATGCGCAGGTGGGCACACACCCTGCTGAAGTGGTCGACATGTTGACCAAGCGCATCGCCCAGTCCCTCGTCGCTGTCTCTTCCATCCTTGCTGCGGCGTGCGTCACTGGCTGCTCCACCGAGACCGACTCGGATGCGACGAACACGCAGGACGCGACGGAAGGTCGTCCGCCGCAGTTCGTGCTCATGGCCTTCGACGGTTCGCTGAACCTCGACTTCTGGGCCGAGTCCCGGGCGTGGGCGAAGCGCGACAACGTCAAGCTCACCTACTTCATGAGCGGCGTGTACTTCATCCCGGACGCGCAGAAGAGCATCTACAACGCGCCGCACGGCATGGGCCGCGGCAAGAGCGCCATCGGCTGGGGCGGCCCCGCCGCGAACATCAAGCCGCGCTACGCGCAGGTCCAGGGCGCGATCGACGAAGGTCACGAGATGGGCTCGCACGCGAACGGTCACTTCGACGGCTCGAGCTGGTCGGCCGCCGACTGGCAGAGCGAGTTCGATCAGTTCGACTCGATCATGTTCGGCCGCTCCGACGCGCCGCGCCTCTCCATCGGCGCCCGCGACGTCGTCGGCTTCCGCGCGCCGCAGCTCGGCGTCTCGGCGGGCCTCTGGCCGGCGCTCGTGAGCCACAAATACGCGTACGACACGAGCAAGACGGCGGCGACGAACTACTGGCCGCAGATCCAGAACGGCGTGTGGAACTTCCCGCTCGCGCAGCTCAAGATCGTCGGCTCGGGCAAGAAGACGCTGTCGATGGACTACAACTTCTACTTCGCCGACTCGAAGGGCACGCCGAACGCGGCGGGCAAGGCGACGTTCAAGAAGCAGATGATCGACACGTACATGGCCTACTTCCAGGGCAACTACTACGGCAACCGCGCGCCGGTTCACATCGGCCACCACTTCTCGAAGTGGAACGGCGGCGCGTACTGGGAGGCGATGCAGGAGGTCGCGCACCGCGTCTGCGGCCTGCCCGAGGTCAAGTGCGTCACGTACAAGGAGCTCCTCTCGTTCGTGCAGACGAACAAGGACAAGCTCGCGACGTACCAGGCCGGCAGCTTCACCAAGATGCCGCGTCCGCCCGAGGGTGACGAGCCCATCGACGTCTCCGCCGAGTTCACGCCGGAGGAGCTCGCGGAGGTCACCGCCGCGCACGAGGCGCACGACGCGAACGAGGACGGCAACGGCGCGTCCGCCGAAGACCTCAGCGGCGTCGAGCAGTGATGAGCCTCGGCCGCGTCGGCAGCATCCTGCTCGGCGCGGCCTTGCTGGCGGGCTGCTCGAGATCCGAGGACGAGCCCACCACGGATGACCGCGATCTGATCGGCGGGGACGAGTCGCGCAACGACGAGATCCCCGCCACGATCGGCATCTCGCAGAACGGACGTCACAACTGCACGGCGGCGCGCGTGGGCCCGAGGCATCTCCTCACCGCCGCGCACTGCGTGTTCAGCGCCGGCAGCCTGAGCCTCTACTACGACGCGGAGCACGACGTGACGCTCCGCTCTCCGAGTGGAACGCTGACGTCGTACAAGGTGAAGGCGGCGCACGTTCACCCGGCGTGGTCGAGCAAGTGCGCCGAGACCCTCTGCTCCGTCTCCGCCGTCACGGCGAAGCTCGACGCGCCCGACGTGGCCGTCCTCGAGCTCGTGGAGGAGCCGAAGGAGCTCGCCACCGCGAACGTGGATCGATCCCCGCTCCAGCCCGGCGACCTCGTCCGCGTCACGGGCTTCGGGTGCACGACCGGGGTCCACGTGACCGGCGAGAACGTCGCGGTCGCGCTGAGGACCGCCGACCAGAGCGTCGTCCCGCCCTCCGCGGCCCTGCACGACGGCAGCTTCGTCAGCGCCACGGACGAGCCGGTATACGCCGGAAACTACGCGTTTACCGCAGGAAAGGCCGGGCTCTGCCCCGGCGACTCGGGCGGCCCCTTGTATAAGTCCGGCCCCGCTGGGATGAGCGTCGTCGGCGTAAATGCAAACTACACGCTTCTCCCGGACGACCGGGACGAGGTCGGTATACCGGTCACCAACTGGCACACGCGGCTCGACGGAAACTCCCGCAATCACGTCGGAGACTGGCTATCGCAGGTCGGGGTCCCCTGATAAAAATAGGGGATGGTCCGCAAAGCAGGTTGGGCGGCGGGAGTCCTGGTCCTGATGGTCGCTTCCAGCGCAGGAGCGCAGGAGTCCGCCGTCAACGACGCCCGAGACAAGACGAAGCAGGCGCCGACGAGCGCCGAGGCCTCGATCGCCTACGCGAAGACCCTCCGCAACGCCGGCCGTGAGGCCGAGGCGCTGACGGAGCTCCGTCGCGCCCAGACGTTCGCGAACGGCGGCAGCGCCGTCCTCGTCGACTGGGAGATCGCCCGCACGCACATCGCGAAGCGCGACTTCACGGCCGCGATGTCGGCCTGTCACGCGATCACGAAGCTCCCGGGCGGCGGCGCTCCGGTGGAGCAGGGCGGCATTCCCACGAGGCCGGGTGAAGCGGCCGCGGCGGCGCGCACGTGCAAGGGCGAGGCGCACCTCCTCTGGCGACGCGGCACCGAGGCCATGGGCGAGCTCGCGGAGCTCGCCAAGATCGCGAAGGTCGTCACCAAGAACGCGGTCGGTGACGAGATCAACTACGCGTCGAAGCTCATCGAGGGTCGCTCGAAGGAGCTCGACTCGAAGGACACCGAGGCGGAGGCCGCGTACAACTCCGCGATCGCGCTGCAGCCGAACCGGACGGAGGCGCACGTCCGCCTCGGCGCGCTGATGCAGCGCACCGGCAAGGACGGCGTGCCCGAGCTGAAGAAGGCGGTCGACGCGGACCCGAAGGATCCGACGGCGCAGCTCGAGTATGGTCGTGCGCTCGCGAACGATCCGGCGAAGAAGACGGAGGCGATCACCGCGCTCGAGAGGTCGATCGCGGAGCGCCCGACGAACCTCGAAGCGATGCGCCTCGCGACCGAGGTCTACATCACACAGAACAAGCTCTCCGACGCGAAGCGCATCGCGGCCAAGGTCCTCGCGCTCGCGCCGAACGACGTCCTGGCGCACGTCGTCTCCGGTCGCGTCGCCCTCGCGGACAACAAGCCGGACGACGCGATCAAGGAAGGCGAAGCGGCCCTCAAGATCCAGGCGAACGAGGGCAAGGCGAAGCTCCTCATCGCGGACGCCTATGCGAAGAAGGGCGAGATCGACCTCGCCCTCGAGGCCTACCAGAAGGCGAGCGGGCTCGATCCGCTCGACCCGACCGCGCTCGTCAACGCCACGTACGCATGCATCGCCGCGCAGCGCCTCACGAGCGCGAAGGCCTTCGGGCAGCGCGCCGTCCTCGACTTCCCGGCGCACGCGCCGGCCTGGGTCGCGCAGGGCGACGCGCTCGCCGCAGACGGCAATCCCGCCGCGGCGCGCAAGGCGTACGAGTCTGGCAAGAAGGTTCACGGCGCAGACGTCGCCGCGATCGATGCGAAGCTCGCGAAGCTGAAGTAGAACAGCGGGCCATGACTCTGGCTGCTCAGGTGACGTCGGGCGACGTTCGCGGAATCGCGCGTGCCCTTCGCAACGTCGACGATCGCGTGGGGGGTCATGTCGATCTGCTGAAGGCCATCTTCCCGAGCACCGGGAAGGGCTGGATCATCGGCATCACGGGAAATCCGGGGGCGGGGAAGTCGACGCTCACCGATCGGCTGATCGAGGCCTTCCGCAAGGCGGGGAAGAAGGTCGGCGTGCTCTGCGTCGATCCGTCGAGCCCGTACACCGGCGGTGCGATCCTCGGCGATCGCATCCGCATGACGCGTCACGCGAACGACCCGGGCGTCTTCATCCGGTCCGTCGCGACGCGCGGTCATCTCGGCGGCCTCTCCCGCTCTGCTCGCGACATGGTGCGCGTGCTCGACGCGGCGGGCTTCGACGTGGTCCTCGTGGAGACGGTCGGTGTCGGTCAGGACGAGCTCGAGATCACGCGCACCGCGCACACCACCCTCGTCGTGTCCGCGCCCGGCCTCGGCGACGAGGTGCAGGCGATCAAGGCAGGCCTCCTCGAGACAGCGGACGTCTTCGCGGTGAACAAGGCGGATCGCGACGGCGCGGACGGCACGGTGCGCGACCTCGAGCTCATGATCGCGCTCGGTAGCGAGGCGATGGTCGCGTCGGGCAAGAACCGCGCGCACGTCGTCCACGGTGGGGTCAAGGTGGACACCCTTCCCGAGGCGGGCCACGCCGATCCCGTCTTCTGGACGCCGCCGATCCTGAAGTGCGTCGCGACGCGGAACGAGGGCGTCACCGAGCTCGTGGCAGCGCTCGAGAAGCACCACACATGGATCTCCACGACGGAGACGGGTCAGGCCCGCCGCCGGCAGCGCCTGCGCGAGGAGATCCGCGAGTCGCTGCGCGAGTCCCTGATCGACGCGGCTGCCCACTCCCTCGCGCGCGAGCTCGACGAGGCGGCGGATCGTGTCGCGGCCCGGACGGTGGACCCTTACTCGGCCACGGAAGAGCTACTGAAGCGCTTCAAGACCTCGTGAAGCGCTCGAGGATCGCGTCGATGAGCGCGATGTCGAGCTGCTCCGCGGCTTGCGGAAGCAGGTTGTCGAAGAGGAAGCTGGTCCTCGCGACGCCGCCTTGCGGGCGCGTGCTCGCGACCACGGCGCGTCCGGTGATCGGCGAGGCGGGCTTCGGCAGGTAGAGCGTGAAGCCGCACACCGTCCCGAGCGGCAGCGCCTTCGGCATGAGCGTGGCGAAGCCCTTGGTGGCGATCTCGAGCGTCGTGAGGCGCTCGACCGGCTCGCTCTCGGGTCGGACCTCGACCTTGAGCATCTTCGACATGCGCAGGCTGGAGCGGAGGGTCTGCCCCGTCACGCCGATCTGCGAGATGAGCATCATCCGCACGAACTGCTGGCGCTGATCGGTGTACCGCGCCTGCTCGAGGAGGCTCAACGTCCCGTTTCTCAGCTTGTCGTGGAGGTTACGAAATTCGGCAATGAACTGGAGCGTGGTCGTCGACGAGGCCGCGGTCGAGGTCTGAGCCATCGAACGCTAAACGGCCTTCTTTCGCTTCGCTTCAGGGGCCGCCGCCTTCTTCTTCTTTTTCGGCGCCGGGGCGTCCGCGCGGACACGCTTCGGCTTCCGCCCCACGAGCTCCGCCTTGAACGCGCTCGGGCAGGTGTCGTTGATCCCGCAGCCCTCGCAGTTCGGCTTCTGCGCGAAGCAGATGCGGCGGCCGTGGAAGATCAGGATGTGGGAGGTCATGTCCCAGCGATCCTTCGGCATCGCCTTCATCAGGTCCTGCTCGATGTCGATCGGGTCCGTGTGCTTCGTCCAGCGGAGGCGCTGCGAGAGGCGCTGGACGTGGGTGTCCACGACGACGCCTTCCGGCGAGTTGAACGCGACGCCGAGGACGACGTTCGCCGTCTTCCGGCCGACACCGGGGAGCTTCACGAGCTCCGCCAGAGTCCTCGGGACCTCGCCGCCATGGTCCTCCACGAGCCTCTTCGCGAGCCCGGTGATGCTCTTCGTCTTCATGCGGAAGAAGCCGAGCGTGGAGATGAGCTTCTCGACGTCCGCCGGGTCCGCCTTCGCGAGCGCGCGGGCGTCGGGGTACTTCGCGAAGAGCGCCGGCGTTGCCTTGTTCACGTTCACGTCGGTCGTCTGCGCGGAGAGGACGGTCGCGACGATCAACTGGAACGCATTCACGTGATCGAGCTCGCAGTGAGCATCGGGGTGAATCGCGTGAAGCCGATCGAGCGTCTCGACCGGCGGAGCCTTTGCTTTCTTCGCTGCCGCCACGCGGGCAAGCTAGTCGCCGCCGTCGCCTGCGTCGAGCCTGTCCGTGCTGTCGTCGTCGTCCGCGTCGCCGGCGGCCGCGTCCGCGCCGCAGGTCTGGTCGTAGAGCGCGTTCGCGGCCTTGCACTCGGGCGACTCCGCGTCGAGCCCCACCGCGAGATCGGGGAGTGGCGGGCACACCTTCGACGTGAAGGTGTCGTTTCCGTAGCGAAAGCAGACCGGGTCGCACTTCGACGAGACGGAGTCGCCGGCGACGAGGTCCACCGCACGGTACGGCTCGAGGCACCCGACCTCGGCGTCGTATTTACGTGCACTATACACGTAGTGGTCGGCGCTGGCGCACGCGACGCCCGCGACCATCACGACGACGAGCCAGCCACGCGCGCTCAAAATGTCACCGAGGCGAGGGCGAGGAGCGTCCGACCGCTCTGCGGAATGGACACGGGCGTGAACTCGGCGGACACCGGTACCCGCCAGCGCGCGTCGAACAGGTTGTACACACCGAAGGCGTACTGGAGGCCCCAGCGCGCCTCGGAGCCGGACAGGACCATGTCCCAGAGGAGCGCCGAGGGCGTCTGCGTCTGCTTCGGCCGCCCGCTCTCGGTGTCGTTGCGATCGAAGCGCGGGCCCTCGACGCCGAGCCTCGTCATGAGCATGAGCGCGCGGCTGAGGAGAGGTACGCCGCCCTTGATGTACGCGAGGTGATTCGGCGAGTTCGGGACCTCGCGGAGGCTCGGGTCCTTCTCGAACTTGAAGGCATCGCCGACGCTGTTCGACGCGAGGTAGCGGCTCTTCTGGAAGGAGTACGAGCCCGAGACCAGCCAGCCCTCCTTCCATTCGCGCCGGAGCTCGACCTCGCCGCCGAGCGTTCCGACCGGCGCGCTGGTGTTCTGGTACGAGTAAAGCGGATTGGTCTGCGTCGAGCCGGGGAGCTCCCGCAGCGCGATCAGGTTCGTGATGTAGTTCGCGTAGCCCGCCACCGTGCCGATGACGGTGGGCGTGAAGCGATGGCTGTACTCGATCTCGGATTGATAGAGATTCTCCGGCTCGAGGTTCGTGTTCTCGGTCTGGCCGCCGCCGGCGATGTTGTAGAGCTCGTACACGCTCGGCGCGCGGAACGCCTTGCCGCCCATGATCTTGACGTTGCCGCCTTCGTACGGCTTCAGGATCACGGCGAGGCGCGGGTTGATCGAGGCGTTCGTGAACGAGTAGGCGTCGGCGCGGCCGCCGGCCTCGATCTTCACGCGAGGCGAGGGCGTGACGTCGGCCAGGAGGTAGCCGGCGGCGAGGTTGAAGGGCTGTCTCCGGTCGAAGAACTTGCCGTCGAGCTCGTCCCGTCCCGATTGATGCACCAGCGGATGGAGCTGAAACTCGCCGCCAGCGGTGAGCCGCAGGGGCTTCACCGGCGTGACGATGAAGCGCTGCTCGAGACCGAACCAGGCGCCGTCGTAGTCGGAGTGCTCGAGGCCGCCCTGATCCGGCACGTGCGGGAGCTCGGCGCGGTAGAGGTAGACGTTCGCGTGGGCGCGCGTGACGCTCGTGAGAAAGTCCGTGATCCTCGGCTCGAACTTGAGCTCGAGGAAGCCGCGCGAGTCGACCTGGTGCGCGCGCGCGTCGCCGAAGAGCGTGTCGAACTGCCCGACGGGGAGATCCTTGTCGTGGACGTTGAACGACCATTGGGCCTGGAACGCCTTGTAGAAGGCCTTGCCCGTCCACGTCGCGACGCGGAAGCCGTCGAGCCCGCGCGCATGGCCCGCGGCCTGCGGTGGGCCCTGCGACACGAACTCGGGAAAGAAGAAGTCGCGCCCTTCGCCGTGCGCCGCCGCGACGGACGTGGTCACGCCCGCGTCCTTGCCGAAGTGCTTGGTGAATCGAATACGCCCGCGCGCGACGCCGTCGCCGGCGACGGAGACGCCGACCTCGCGGCCGTCGGGCGTGTCCCGCGGGTGCGTGACGAGGTTGATTACGCCGGAGAAGGCGCCCGTGCCGTAGAGGACCGAGCCGGGACCGCGCACCACCTCGATGCGCTCTGCGTCCTCGATGTCGGCGCGAAGGTCGTAGCCGACGTACGAGGACCACAGCCAGTTGTCGTTGATGGGGTGGCCATCGATGAGGACGAGGACGCGGTTGCCGTAGTCGCCGGGGCGATTGAAGCCGCGGAAGCCCACGTTCTTGTAGGAGCTGTCGTCCGAGGTGTAGACGCCGCGAATGCCGCGCACCGCCTCCACGACGGTCGGGTAGCGCATGGCGCGCAGCTCCGGCGCGTTGACGAGTGACACGGACGCGGGCGCGTCGTCGATCGACTCCGACGCGCGCGACGCCGCCTCGACCGCGTCCGCGGTGAGCAGCTGCAGATCGACCTGCGTCTGCTCGTTGGCCTTGATCTCGACCTCGCGCTCGATGGGCCGGAAGCCGCGAAGGCCGACGTGGAGCACGTGCTTGCCGACCGGCACCGTGAGGACGGCGGGCGTGAAGCCTTGCGTCTTGCCGTCGACCTCGATGATCGCCTCGCGCTCGTCCGCGTTGACGACGAGCTGGCCGGTCTCCGCCTCGATGTCGGGCTTCACTTCGGTCGTCTGGTTCGCGCGGATCTGGATGTTCTGGCGCGTGGGACGGAAGCCGGGCTTGGTCAGGATGAGCGTGTGCTGGCCGGGCGGGACCTGCGGATCGCAGGGCGCGGTGCAGAGGGCGGGCGCATCGTCTGCGTCGATCCGGACCTCCGCGCCCTGAGCTCCGACGATGTGGAGCGTGCCGACGACGCGCGTGAGCTTGAGGGAGACGCTCTTCTCCGCGCCGAGGCGAATGTCGACCTTCTGCGAGGTCGCGTCGTCGTAGCCCTGCAGCTCGGCGATGACGACGTAGCTGCCGGGCGAGAGCGCGATCGTCTGAGGGGTGGTGCCGCGATCGCCGAGGTCCTTGCGATTGAGATAGAGCGTGGCGCCGGGCGGATCCGTCTCCACCTTCAGCAGCGCGACGCTCGGGCCGAGCCGCTGCAGCGCCTCCTTCACGCGCTGCTTCGTGGTCGCGTCCGTCTCGCCTTCGAGCGCGCGCTGGTAGTAGCGATACGCGTCCGCGGGCTCGTGGAGGTTCTCGTAGCAGCGCGCGATGTTGTACATCACGTTACGGTTGCGAACGAGGCGGTTCGACGCGAGGAAGTACTGGAGCGCGCCCTTGAAGTCCTTCTGCTGATAGTGCTCGGCGCCGAGCGTGAAGAGGTGATCGGCCTCGTCCGCGACGTCGTCGGCGCGGGCGTCGAACGACCACGTCGTGCCCAGCAGGATCACCAGCGTCATCACCGCCACGAGGAGCGCCAGGAGTGGTCGGCGCTTCTCGTGGGGGCTTCGGTTCATCGCTGTAGTCGAATGTCCGGTCCGCTGGCGGCAGGCTGCGGCTTTCCACCCGGAGAGGTCGCCGGTTTACCATTCCCGGCGTGCGGCGTCTTGCCCGGTTTTGCCGGGTCAGCAGAGAGCGTCACCGTTTGTTCGACGCGAGAATCCGCGTCCTTCTGCGCATAAATGGTGGTGGTGAAGCCGTCTTTCCTGAGCTGAAAGCTGCGCTGCGCGGCCTTCACGGAGGCGCGCTCGATCTTGATGTCGATGGGTGTCGTGCCGAGCACGTTGCCCTCCTCGGACACCACCGCGCCCGACGGCGACGACTCGAGATGGAGGACGAACGAGGTGACCTCGGCCGGGGCGATGGTCGCAGGCACGGGCGTGCTCGCGTTCGCGCTGGCGCTCGAGGCCTCGGGCGTCTTCGCCGACAGCCGCGTCCGCGCGAGCCAGATGCCGGTGCCGCCGATCGACACGAGCGCGAAGACGATCGCGAGGAGCGCGGGCAGGGGAAAGGCGCGCTTCCCTGGCGCGGGCGGATGCGACGTGGACATCGCGCTCTGCGTGGCGCCGGTCGCGCCCGTGAGCTGATTCAGCTGGACGGCGGAGATCCCCGATCCGGTCGAGCCGGGCCGCATGGGCTGAGGCGCGACGATCGTGTACGGCACCTTGAGCGCGCCGATGCTCGTGTTGCGGGAGCTGATGGGGTTGCCGACGTTGGGCCGCGAGATCGAGCCGCTGTGCGCGAGGCGAGCGCCATTGGAGCCGAAGACCTCCTCCTCGCAGCGCGCGAGGTAGTTGAACACCTCCTCGAGCGAGGGGCGATCGGCGGGGAGGCGCGCGAGCATGCCATAGACGAGGCTCTCGAGCAGCTCGGTCGAGTCGCAGATCGGATTCACCTGGTGCATCGGGGTGATCGGGTTCTGCAGCTTCGCGATCATGTACTCGGCCATGGTGTTCCCCTGGAAGGGAACCTCGCCGGTGAGCAGCTGATAGATGATGATGCCGAGCGCGTAGATGTCGCTCGCGGGCGACGCGCTCCCGTCGAACTGCTCGGGCGCCATGTACTTGGGCGTTCCGACGAGCAGGCCGTCGCGCGTCAGGTCCTCGCCCTCGCGGGCCGCCTTCCCGATGCCGAAGTCGACGAGCTTCACGATCTCGGCGCCGTCGGCCTCGGGCACGATGATGATGTTCGACGGCTTGAGGTCGCGATGGATGACGCCGCGCGAGTGCGCCTCCCGGAGGCCGCGGGCGATCTGGCGGAAGAGGAGGAGCGTCTCGTACGCGGCCAGGTTGCCGTTGTTTCGAAGGCGATCGCTCAGCGTCTCGCCGTCGAGGTACTCCATCGCGATGAAGTACATCTCCTGACCGTTCGGCGCGTTCTCGATGCGGCCGTAGTCGAAGAGCGTGACGACGTTGGGATGCTGGAGCTTCGCGAGGATCGAGGCCTCGAGGAGGAACCGCTTGAGGAACTGCGAGTCCTCCTCGCTCACCGTGTCGGCCTTCACGACCTTCACCGCGACGGGCCGATCGAGCGGCGCCTGAGTTCCGTAATAGATCCGCCCCATCCCGCCGCGCGCGATGGCCTTCTCGATGCGGAACTTGCCGTTCACGAGCGTGCCGATGAGCGGATCGGTCGGGCGTTTCCGCTCCGACTTCTGCGCACCCATCGACTCCGGGTCGAACGTCATAATCGTCCCGTCCCGATCGTACCACGGGGTTTGCAGGCTCACGCACGCGTCATCGTCCGCGGGGAGGGGAAAGGTGCGCCAAAAAGCGCCCCAAACCGCAAAAAAGAGCGCCGTGCGGAGCTGGTCCACACGGCGCGGGTGCCTGCCGGTCGGCAAGGCTGGTCGCTCGCTCTCGCGGTCGCTCTCGGCCTCTCATAGCCTCGACCGGAATAGGGACGCACCCTTAGTTCTTCGGGGCGGACGACGACCGGGTCGTCGTGGTGGTGGTCGTCGTCGAGGACGGGTTGCCCGAGTCGACGATGATCTCGACGCGGCGGTTGTTCGCGCGGCCCTCGGGCGACTTGTTGTCGGCGGTCGGGCGGTCGGGGCCGACGCCCACCGTCTTGATGCGGTCCGCCGCAACACCGCGACCGACGAGGGCCTGCTTCACGGACTCGGCGCGCTGCTGCGAGAGCACCATGTTGTGGTCGCGGTTACCGGTCGAGTCGGTGTGTCCCTCGATCGTGATGTTCGCGTCCGGGTTGCCCTTGATGAGCGCGTCCGCGACGTCGTTCAGCTTCGACATCGCGGTGGGAAGGAGCGCCGCCTTGTCGGTCTCGAAGAGCACCGAGCCAGACAGCGTGATGACCATGCCGCGGGTCTCCTGCTTGACGCTCGCGATCTTCTGCAGGTCCGCGAGCGCCTGCGCCGCCTTGCGCTCGGCCTCCGCGCGGGCGACCTTCTCGCGATCGAGCTGGTCTTGCGTCTTGGCAAGCGCGCCCTGCGTGCTCGCGAGGTTCGCGTTCGCGTTCTTGAGCTGCTCGGCTTGTGCGCGCTGCGCGTCGAGGTCGGCCTGCGCCTTCGCCTTGTTGGCGATCTGCACGTTGGCCATGACGTCGGCGATCTGCGCCTTGCGGAGCGCGACGTACGCCTTGTCCTTCACCTCGGGCTTGTCGCCCTTGTCGGCGAACGCGTTCTCGGCCTGGTCGAGGGCGACCTTGGCGTTGTGCACCTGCGTCGGGGTCTCGGCGGCGGCCGGGCCCTGCGCGGTCATCTGGTACTGGGTGCGGGCGTCGGCGAGCTCCTTCGGGGGAATCGTCGGGCCGCAGGCGACAGCGGTGAGGGCGGTGAGCGCCGTGAGCGCGGTGCCGAAGAGGACGGAGAGATTGACGTTACGCATGATGATTTCTCCGCTGCCTTTCACTTCGTGGACGGGGTCTGGGTCTGGGCCGGCACCGGCTGCGCGTTCATCGGCGCCTGCCGGTTGGCGTTGAGGTTGTCGTGCGCCTTCTGCGCCTCGCTCTTCGCGGCGCGCTCCTTGGTGATCATGACGGCGAGCTCGGCGTCGGAGCTGGCGCGCTGGAGAACGAGGTCCGCGCGCTTGTTCTCGTCTTCGCGGATGAGGGCCTTGGCGCTCTGCATCTGCTCTTCGGCGAGCTTCACGTGGAGGCCGGCCTGCGGGTCGTTCTGAGCGCCGAGCTCTTTCGCGCTCCGGATGGCCGCTTCGGTCGAGGCCAGCCGCTCGGTCGGCTGGGGATAGCTGCCGCCACACGCGGCGGTGAGCCCCGCGAGGGCGATCATCGAGAGAACGATGTTCTTCATGACTGGTTTCCTTGTCTGTCTTCGCTTCGCTCGCTTCGCCTTCACGTCGAAGCGGTGTTCGAAACACTCTTGGTTGGAGATGCGCAGCACCACGACCGCAAGGAGCGGGCCGCGACCGCGCGCCCATGGTCCCCCGCATTTCCATGCACTTACGGATGGTCGGGCGTGGCAACCAGCCACAAGGTGGCAAGCGGGGCCGCGCATCCCCGCCTTTCGTCCGGCGGCGCTCCGTCTGTGCACCGCAGCCGCGAAAGCGGGACCCGTGGCGGTGCGGCGCCGGGGTCGTTTGCTCGTTCTTCGTCGCGTCTCGATGGTGCGGGCCTCGCACCACCCTCGTTCCCACCTGCGACCGCCCTGCCATGGGGCGCCGCGAACGTCTCTCCGTCCTGCGAGGTCCGCCTCGCGCCCGCGCGGCCGCGCTCGCACCACGAGCTCGCGCGAAGCCGCGCTCGCCTGAAGCGCACCTCCTCGTCGAGCCGGCAGCGAGCTACGCGAGCTGCGCGAGCTGCGGGAGCGGATCCGTCGAGGTCCGCGGATCAGTTGAGGTCGCCGCCGGTCGGGCCCGGCTCGCCGCCGGCATCGGCGCTGCTGCTGGCGTCGCCGCTGGTGCCGTTGACCTCGGGTGACGCGGTGGGATCGCCGTCGGGCGGGGGCTCGCTCGGGCCGCCCTCGACGTCCGGCGGGGACTCCGCCAGACGCTCGACCGCGACCACGCGCTCGTCGCCCTCGACGCTCATGATCTTCACGCCCTGGGCGTTGCGGCCCGTCTCGCGGATCTCGGCGACCGTCGTGCGGATGGTCTGGCCCTTGTCCGTGATGAGCATGATCTCGTCGCCGTCCTTGACGAGCTTGATGTCGACGACGGGGCCGTTGCGGTCCGAGGCGTCGATGAGGATGATGCCCTTGCCGCCGCGGTTTTGCTGGCGGAACTCCTCGAGGAGCGTGCGCTTGCCGTACCCCTTCTCGCAGACCGCGAGGACGTGCTGGCGCTCGTTCTCGGTGACCGCGAGGCCCACGACCTGATCGTTCTCGGAGAGGTCGACTGCTTTCACGCCGACCGTGCCGCGGCCCATCGAGCGGACCTGATCCTCGTTGAAGCGGATCGACTGCCCCTGCTTCGTCGCGATGAGGAACTCGCGGGCGCCGTCGGTGAGGGCGGCCACGAGGAGGCCGTCGCCGTCCTCGATCTTCACGCCGATGATGCCCTTCTGGCGGAAGTTCTCGTACTCGGTGACCTCGGTCTTCTTGATCTGACCGAGCTTCGAGATCGTGACGATGAACTTGCCGGCTTCGATCTTCGGCACCTCGACGATGGCCGCGACCTTCTCGCCCGGCTCCATCCCGACGAAGTTCACGATCGCGCGGCCCTTGGCCGTACGCGGGGCGATCGGGATTTCGTAGACCTTCTTCACGTAGACCTTGCCGCGGTCACTGAAGAAGAAGACGTAGGCGTGGGTGCTGGCCACGAAGAGCTGGGTGATCCAGTCCTCCTCGCGCGCTTCCATGCCGATCTTGCCCTTGCCGCCACGCTTCTGCGCGCGGTAGGCGCTCGGGTGCGTCCGCTTCACGTATCCCGCGTGCGAGATCGTGACGATCATGTCCTCTTCCTGGATCAGATCTTCGTCGGCGATCTCGGCGTCGTTGGCGACGATCTCCGTGCGGCGCTTGTCGTTGTACTTGGACTTGATCTCCTCGAGCTCCATCACGATGAGGTCCATGAGGACGTTCTCGTTCGCGAGGATGTTGCGGAGGCGCGCGATCTCGTTGCAGAGCTCGCCGTACTCCTGCGCCAGCTTCTCCTGCTCGAGGCCGGTGAGCTTCGAGAGGCGCATCTCGAGGATGGCCTTCGCCTGGCGCTCGGAGAGGAAGTAGTCGCCCTTCGCCTTCGCGGCGGCGATCTCGCTCTCGGGACGGCCTGCGCGCGTGACGAACTTCTCGAGGCCCTTGAGCGGGAGCTTCATGAGCTCGGCGCGGGCGACCTCGGGGTCGCGGGACGCGCGGATCGTCTTCACGACGAGGTCCACTTCCGTCGTCGCCATGCCGAGGCCTTCGACGATCTCGCGCTGCGCTTCGGCCTGGCGGAGCTCGTAGCGCGTGCGGCGCGTGACGACGTCGCGGCGGTGCTCGACGAAGACCTCGAGCGACTCCTTCAGGTTCAGGACCGCGGGACGGCCGCGCACGATGGCGAGGTTGATGACGCCGAACGAGCTCTGGAGCTCCGTCAGGCGATAGAGCTGGTTGATGACGATCTGCGGGGAGACGTCCTTCTTCAGCTCGATGACGAGACGCATTCCGTCGCGATCGGACTCGTCGCGGGCCTCGCTGATGCCCTCGATCTTCTTCTCGCGCATCAGCTCGCCGATGCGCGCGTGAATCTTCGCCTTGTTCGCCTGGTACGGGATCTCCGTGACGACGATCTGCTCCTTGTCCTTCGTGCCCGGCGCCTTCTCCACTTCCATGCGCGCGCGCATGATGATGGAGCCACGGCCCGTTCGCTGCGCGGCCTCGATGCCGCCGCGCCCGAAGATGAGGCCGCCCGTCGGGAAGTCCGGGCCCTGGACGAAGCGCATCAGGTCGTCGACGACGCAGTCCTTGTTGCGAATGAGATGGACCGTCGCGTCGATGATCTCGCCGAGGTTGTGCGGCGGGATGTTGGTCGCCATGCCGACGGCGATGCCGCCGGAGCCGTTGACGAGGAGGTTCGGGATGCGCGACGGGAGGACCGCCGGCTCCTGCTTCGAGTCGTCGAAGTTCGGGTTCCAGTCGACGCAGTCCTTCTCGATGTCCGAGAGGAGCTCCATCGCGATCTTCGAGAGCTTCGCCTCGGTGTAGCGGTAGGCGGCGGCGGGGTCGCCGTCGACGGAGCCGTAGTTGCCCTGGCCGTCGATGAGGGTAGTGAGCGCAGAGAAGTCCTTGCGCGCGAGGCGGACCATCGCGTCGTAGACGGAGGCGCCACCGGTGCGGGTGGTACGAGCGAGCACCGCGCCGACGATGGTGGCGCTCTTCTTGTAGATGACGCCTGGGCGTCAGGCCTCGTCGTATGCGGAGTAGAGGATGCGCCGGCACTGGCCGAGGCTGTCGCGCGCGTCCGGAATGGCGGCAACCACGATGACGCTCATCGCGTAACGAGGTGAAGCCGCCGCATCTCGTCCTGGATCGAGATGGGCACCTTCTGACCGTTGCTGCTCGGCGGACCAGGCGGTGCGCCGCCGGGCGGCAGCGCCGGATTTTCGTTCGACATCGGGACGGATGTCTAGTCGGGACGGGGGCCGGCGGAAAGGGGAGAAGGCCAGCGATCGCGACGTCCGGCCGCTGCCGGCGCCTGCTCGCGTCAGCGCGGAAGAACCCTGGGCGGCTGGCGGCGGTGAAAGCCCAGCCGTGCGCACTTAAGGGGCGACGGAACGCGGCCGTTGAGGTGGGTATGAAGCCCCGCACCTCGCTCGTCCTCGCCGCCGCGCTCCTTCTCGGGGCCTGCTCTTCCCCCGTCGAAACAGCGTCCACGTTCGAGGACTCGACGACTCGCTCGTCCTCCGCGACCCCGGAGCCGATCACGGCGAAGTCTCCGACCGAGCCCGCGCCGCAGGCGCCGGCGAAGAGCTCCGAGCCGTGCGCCTTCGGCACGAAGACCGCGGCCGGGTGCGAGGTCACCTACGCGATCGACGTCGAGGCGGCGGCGGCGGCGCTGCCGAAGACGTGCGACGGGGGCACCGCGTACAACGACTGCTCGGGCGAGCCCGTGACGCTCTCGTGGAAGGACGTCGGCGACCGCGTCCCGAGGTCGGCGCATGTCGAGCTCGGCATCGCCATGTTCTGCGCCGATCCCCTCATCGACGCGACCGTCCCGCAGCGCCAGGGCGTCTCCGTGAACGGCGGCATCGCCTACGCCTTCGACGGCGACGTCTCGGCCTGCTCGTGCAACGCCGTCACCACGGCGCATGCGTTCGACGTCTCCGCGGCCGCGCTCGCGAGCTACCGCGCAGGCGGAGACAACACGGTCACGGTCCAGGGCCCGAACCGCAGCCTCGGCGTCGGCGCGCTCCCGGGCAGCGGCGCCGTCGCGCGCATCGTCGTCACCTACTGAAAGCGCGAGACGTGGAGCGGCTGCTGGGCGCCTTCGCTCACCGTGACGTAGCCGCTGCCGTCGACCAGGAACGCGAACGCCTCGCCCTGCGTCTCCGCCGCGATCGGCACCTTGCAGGCCGCCCGCGCGAACACCGCGACGAGGTCCTCGCCGGGCGCGCGACGCCAGAGCGACGCCGAGCTCGTGTAGCTGCGGATGGCGATCAGGCTTCCGTCGCGGCTGATCGCGCCGCCCGTCGCGAGGGCGAGGGAGACGCCCGCGATGCGCGTCGTCGTCGCGGTCCCGCCCGCCACGAACGGGCCCACGCGGTGGATGGCGGCCCTGCCGAACCCGATCTTCGTCACGATGAAGAGGTCCTTCGTGCGTGGGTCGAAGAGCAAGGTCTCCGCGTCGTGCGAGCCGTCCGGATAGCGCACCGTCATCTTCTCGGAGACGGTCGTGATGCTCGCCTCGGCGCCGACGCGCGGCTCGCGCACGCGATGAACGAGGTAGTCGCTGCGGGCGCCGGCGTTGTCGCCGATGTCTGCAAAGTACAAGTAAGACGAGCCGTCGGGCGCGTCCTCGATGGCCATGTCCTCGATGTCGACGGCGGGCGCGGTGTCGAAGACGAGCGTGGTGAGGAGGGCGCCGGTGCGGTCGACCGCGAACGCGCGCGCGGAGTCGCCCGAGTCGTTGTGAACCCAGAATACGCCCGGATTCAGCCGGCTCGCGGCGATGCCGGAGGGCTCCGTGATCGCGGCCGAGGCGAGCGGGCTCGTGCTCTCCGCGGCACCGGCGGTGGGGCATGTGGACGCGGCGGCGTCCGCCTCCGCGCTGGCGGCGCCGGCGTCGAAGGCGGTCACCGGCGTGGCGGCGGGCGCGCTCGGGTCGGACGTGCTCTCTCCGCCGCACGCCCCGAGGGCGAGCGCGTGACCGACGAGGCCGAGGAGGACGCGACGCACCGTCACTTCATAGCCTATTCTTGCCGAGATCGTGGCGCTCCGTGTCTGGAAGGTTGGGATTCTCGTCGGTCTCTCCGTGATGGCAGTGGGCTGCTCGCAGCCACGTGGACCGAGCGAAGGGGAGAGCCGCATCGACGATCCGCGCCGAGACTTCCGGCCCACGCCGTGGGAGCCGTTCTCGGCGTCGATCGACGTCGCGCCGAAGCACGTCGTCTTCGACGCCCTCTGCACGGACATGCCGGCGCGCTGCCGTCGCGAGTGCCGCGATCCCTCCGAGCTCGCCTTTGCCACGTGCGCGCTCTCGCTCCGGTACGGCGGCGATCGCCCGACGCTGGAGCTGGCGCGTCGCCTCCTCGAGTCGCACGGCGCGGTCGCCGGCGTCGAGACGCGGCGCACGCTCGACGCAGGCCACCTCGGTCACCTCCCGATCGCGCCCGCGCCGCCGACCGGCCCGTACCGCCGTCATCTCGCGTCCGTCGTCGAGAGCCTGCGCGACGTCGAGGACGCATTCGCCGCGCTCGCGCCGCGCGCGCCGAAGCCGATGATGTTCCGCACGCGCCCGTATGCGCTTCGCTTCTATCGCACGGAGTCGCGGTCGTTCCCATCGGCGTGGGCCCAGGACGGCGTGGTCGGTTACAACGTCGAGGGGCCGCTCCATCAGGACGGCGCCGACATCGGCGCGGTGCTCTTCCACGAGCTCTTCCACCTCAACGATCAGGGGCACGGGCGCTGGTCGGAGCACGTGCTCGAAGACGTCTACGCGGGCATCCTCTCGCGCTGCGGAAATGACGAGCGATGCCTCGAGCCGTTCGCGCCGGACGACGTTCGCGTCGACGGCGGCACGTACTACGCGCTCGACGAGACGACGAACGACGTCCGCGAGTACGCCGCCGATCTGGCGCTGCGCTGGCTCCGCGAGCACCGCGCGCTCCTTCGTGGCGATCCGCTCGAGGACGCCCCGTTCCGCTGCAAGACGCCGGAGAACGCGGAGGCGTGGCGGCTCGTGGTCGACGAGTTCTTCGGGGGCGTCGACCTGACGCCGCGCTGCCCCGACGAGGCCTGAATGGGCGGGTGGGGCTAGCGGCGGCGCGACGGGGGCGGGAGCTCGCCGATGCCGGCCGCCTCGGCGAATGCGTCGACCGACGTGACCGGAGTATCGATGGCGAGGATGGTCTTGCGATCCACGCGCTCGTACTCGGCGCCTGGTACGCGCGCGTGGAGGACGATGCCGCCGCCGGCCTCGCGAGCGACGCGGAGGAGGTCCTGACGCACGAGCAGCGACTCCGCGAAGAGCTCGTCGTGCTCCGGCGCGGCGGCGCTGATCGAGACGACGGCGTAGAACACGCCGCGCCGCACGTGGAGCGTCGTGTCCTCGACGCGACCCTCGAGGCGACCTCCGGTTCGGCGGGTATCGTCGGCGTGGTCGGCGAGCTCCTCCTCGATCGGGAACCAGAAGGCCGACGGGCCGTCGGCGCGGCGAGCGAGCGCGTTCAGGAGCCCGAGGAGTGCAGCCTTCGGAACGACCAGGAGAAAGGCATCGTTGGAGGTCACGGCGACGACGAGGGGCACGGGATCAGAAGAAGTTGCCGATCGTGAACTCGAACACGCTCGACTCTTCGTACGAGAGCTTGTTGAGCGGGAAGCCCCACTCGAAGCGGAGCGGGCCGAGCGGTGAGAACCACCGGATACCGACACCGGTGGAGAAGCGAAGGTTGGTGAGGCTGTCCGCGTTGAAGCAGGGGCTCACGAGCTCGGAGAACTGGGGCGCGGGCGTGGTCTTGCAGAACTGCTGCTCGAGGTTCCACGCATTTCCGGCATCGCCGAAGACGACGCCGCGGATACCGACCTTGTCGATGATGGGGAACTCGAGCTCGAGGTTCGAGTAGTACTGGAGGTTACCACCGATGTTCGCGCCGTTCGGAATGGGCGCCGCGTTGACGTCGAGCGAGCTGTTCAGGGGCAGGCGCGGGCCGAGGGTGCGGAGGCGATAGCCGCGCACGTCGAGGATGCCGCCGAGGAAGTAGCGCGCGAAGATCGGGACGCCTTCGGACTTCGGGCTCGTGATGAGACCGATCTTGTTGTTCATCTTGAGGATGAAGCCCGAGCCCGGCTGCTCGCCCTGGCCGAAGAGCGGGTAGTAGAAGCGGCCGACGAGCTCGTGGCGGAGGAACTCGATCTCGCTGCCGAAGTACGAGGTCGCGAGCTCGGTCGACGCCTGGAAGAAGAGACCGCTCGACGGGAAGAGGCGGTTGTTTCGCGTGTCGTACGTGAGCGCGGGACGCAGCGAGATCGTTCTTCCGGAGTTGAAGAGGTTCGCGAGCGGCAGGCGCTGGAAGACGGAGACGAAGCCGGAGGTCGAGCCGAAGAAGGTGTTCACCTGCGACGTGTCGACCGAGTCGTGCTGCACTGTCGCCGTCACGCCGAGGCGGAGCCACGGCTGGATGAGCGCGTAGCCGAAGGTGAGCGCGCCGCCGAGCGTGCGGCGGGCGAAGTCCGGGAAGACGAGCAGGTTGTCGTAGAGCTCGATGCTCGACGACCAGTCCGAGTCGAGGAAGTAGGGCTCGAAGAAGCGGATCGAGATGAGCTGGCGGAGACCGGAGATCTGCGCCTGGAGGGCGAGCGACTGGCCGTTGCCGAACAGGTTCGCCTGCTGGATCTGCGCCGTCGCGATGAAGTTCTCGATGGAGGAGAACCCGGCGCCGACCTGGAACGTGCCCGTCGGGCGCTCGGTGACCTCGAAGTTGATGTTGATCGTCTCCGGGGAGCTGCCTTGCTCGGTGGAGACATCGACGCGCTCGAAGTAGCCGAGGGCGACGATGCGGCGCTTGCTGTCCTCGAGCTTGGTCTCGGAGAAGAGCATGCCTTCTTCGATCTCCATCTCGCGGCGGAGCACCTTGTCGCGCGTCTTGGTGTTGCCCTTGATCTCGATGCGCTCGACGTGGACGAGCGGTCCGCGTCGGATCGGGATGATGATGTCGACTTCCTTCTTGACCGGATCGAGCTCGGTCTCCGGCTCTGCCTCGACGTTGGCGTAGCCTGCGTCGCGGTAGAGCGTGCGGACGGCTCCGAGGTCCTTCACGAGCTCGGCGCGATTGAAGTAGTCGCCGCTCTTCGCCTTGACGAGCTGGCGGAGCGCCTTGCGGCCGCCGAGCGGCTCGATCTCGCGACCGTCGGCGTCGCGCTCGTAGACCTTGAGCTGGCGGATCTTGAAGCGCGGGCCCTCGTGGACGAGGAGCGTGATCTCGATGCCTTCGCGATCGGGCGTCAGCATGACGCGCGGCGTCCCGATCTGAACGTTCATGTAGCCCTTGTCGTAGTAGAGGGCGTTGAGCATGAGGACGTCGCGCTCGAAGACGTCCTGGCGGTAGGCGCCGCCGGAGCCGAAGGAGAGGATCGACTGCTGGCCCGTCTGCATGACGGCGCGGAGCTCTTCCTCCGGCACGTTGTAGTTACCGACGAACGTGATGCGCCGAACCGTGACGGGCTGGTGCTCCTGGATCTTGAACTTGACGATGACCTCGTTGTCGCGCTGGGGCGCAACGATGCTGTCGACGTCGGCGAGGAAGTAGCCCTTCTCCGCGTACGCGTCCTTGATCTTCTGCACGCTGCGGCGGACCGCGGGCACGCTGAGGATCGTGTTCGCTTTGATCTCGATCGCTTCCTGGAGCTTGTCGTTCTCGATCTCACTGTTGCCTTCGAACTCGACGCCCTTGATGTTCGGGCGCTCGCGGACGAGGAAGCGGAGGATGAGCCCGCGATCGTCGCGGGTCATGTCGACCTCGACGTCGTCGAAGAAGCCGGAGTCCCAGAGCGACCGCACGTCCGACGCGAGGTTCTCGACCTTGAACAGATGGCCGGGCTTCTCGCGGAGGTACGTGATGATGTCCTCCTTCGCGACGCGGCGATTGCCGGTGATGTCGATGCGAAGGACGGGGGTGCCCTCGGCCTTCTCGCCCTCGCTCGGGGGGATGTTGATGACGGGGCCGGCGGCCTGCGTCGAGGGACCCGTCGGCGAGGGAGCGCCGCCGTCGCCGGCCGGCTCGAGCGGCTCGGACGGCATCCGATCGTCCGGTGAGCCGGGCGGACCAGCGTCCGCGCGCGGGCGCGGCGCTCCGGCATCAGCGGCAGGCGCGGGGCGCGAAGCTCCCGCGTCCTGCGGGCGCGGGGCGCCGGCGTCGTCATTTCGCGGAGTTACGGGCTGCGCGAGGGCCACGGGCAGAGCGACGAGCCAGACGAGGGCGACCGCGCCGGCGAGCCAGAGGCCTCGCAGGATCCATCGGGTTTTCTCGAAGAAATAGCGCATCGCCGCGTAAGGAAGTGACGCGTCGCTGTCAGGTGTGATGAGCGACCGTTGTCGGGCGGATACGCCGCCCGCCCGTCGCTCAGTACTCGACATCCGCCTCGCGGGTCAATGACGGTCGGTCGGGCGACGGTCCTATTTTTCGTCGCGAATTTCGGGATTTGTCGCGACCCGTGACCACCAGATGGCGCCGCTGGCGGCGATCGCGAGCGGGAGCGTCATCATCGCGAGCTGGATCGGCAAGTGATCCGCGAGGACGCCGACGGCGGGAGGCGACCAGAGATCGCCGAGGACGTGGATGGCGAAGATGCTGAGCGCCATCGCGCTCGCGCGGAGGTGCGAGGGCACCGACTGCAGGATGACCGCGTTGACGGGCGAGGTGGCGAGGAAGAGGAAGAGGATGGTGAAGAACGCGAACGCAAAGAAGAGCGTCGGGCCCGGGGAGAGGAAGCAGGCGACGGCGAGCGGCGCGCCGACGAGGCTGCCGACAGCGCAGATCTGGAGGAGCGATTTGACGCGCCTCTGATGTACCTCGTCGAGGAGGCGTTCCATCTCCGCCGGAGACGCGTCGCGGTAGCCTTGCTCGCGGAAGCTGCGCTCCGGGTTCAGCGGGTCGAGCTTGAAGCTGGCGTCGATCTTCTTCGACTGCGCGTCCGCCCAGCGCCCGCCGATGATCGTACCGAGCGCGCCCGCCACGACGATGATGCCGCCGAAGACGGTGTTCGCCGACGCGAGCGACATCGCGTAGCGCTTGAAGAGGAACTGCGGCGCCCAGAACGAGAAGGCGCCGATCGCGGCGGTGTACGCGCAGTAGCCGAGGACGCCCTGGCGATAGAGCTTCACCTTCGAGAGGGTGCCGAGGTCGCGGAGGATGTCCGGCTTGTCCTCGCGCGGCTTTCGCTGGGGCTCCTCGATGAAGAGCATCACGAGGGCGAGGACGATGCCCGGCACGCCGGCGACGAAGAAGGCGGCGTGCCAGCCGTAGAGCTTCTCGATGATGCCGCCGATGATGAAGCCGAGGGCGGAGCCGACCGGCGTGGCGATGTAGAAGATGGAGAGCGCGCGGCCTTTGCGCTCCGTCGGCGTGATGTCGTCGATCACGGTGGGGGCGAGCGTGGCGTACGAGGCCTCGCCGACGCCGACCATCGCGCGCGCCGCGAGGAGGAGCATGATGTTCGAGGCGAGACCCGAGGCGATGGTCGCCGCGCTCCAGATGAGGATGCCGAGCGCGATGAGGCCCTTGCGGGGGAGCCGATCGCCGAGGGCGCCGAAGATGGGCGAGGTGACGAAGTAGCCGAGGAGAAAGACGGTCGCGAGGAGCCCGGCCTCGAGGTTCGTCAGCCCGAGGTCGACGATGAGTCGCGGAAGTACCGCGGAGAGGACGTACCGATCGAGGTAGTTGAGGAGGTTGAGCCCGGTCAGGAGCCCAAGGATGGCGGCCGGGCTGCGAATCACGGCCGCGACTGTACCTAGACCGCGGCGACTTCGCTCAGCGTTTTCACGTACTCCGTCACGAGCGGATGGTCGGGTCTCACGGCGAGCGCGCGCTCTTCGAGATCGCGGAACCGACCGAGCTGGACGTCCTTGCCCCGCTTGAACATCTTCCACGGGTCGCCGAACGTGGTCGCGCAGACGATGATCGACTGGAAGTTGTCGATCTTGTCCGCGAGGGTGATCGCCTGCGCCTCCCACGGCTTCTTCGAGAAGTGCTCGAGGTAGGCGCGCTTGCGCTCCTCCCACGAGAGCGACTTGTCCTCCTCGCTGACGTGGCGAACGAGCGTCGCGACGTCGGCGCCGAACTTCTCCGTGAGGACCTCGAAGGTGACGCCGCAGTCCTCGAGCACGTCGTGGAGCGCGCCGGCCGCGACCACCTCCTCTGCGAAGCCGTGACGCGAGAGGATCGCGGCGACGCCGGCGATGTGGCTCACGTAGGGGACCTGGACGTCCGGGTACTTGCGAACTTGGTCTTTGTGCCAGATGGCAGCCCAGTCGAGGGCGGACTTGAGGAGAGGGACCGTGGCGTTCAACGGAGCTTGATGAAGCCTAGCGACTTCTTCTCGATGACGGGTCGCTCTCCGCTCTCGTCGGGCGGCGGCGGCGGGATCGACGACTGACGCCGCTGCTCCACCATGGCCTCCAGGACGGCGAGGGGGCCGACCGATTCGAGGCTGCGCTCGCTCGGACGCTCTCCCGCGGAGGGGCCGCGGGTGTCGTCCTCGCGTCGCGGAAACAGGAGGGTTGCTCGAGCCGGTGAAGCCATGGCCTTCGATCGATATGACGCGTCGCGGCTCGATGCGCCAGGGGAGAAACCCAATAGAGACGCATACTTCAGGCTTCACGTTTAACGCAAAGTTCCGCCTCTGGCGTCCTTCCAGAAACTTGACGTCTGTTTAGTGCGCGTGTGAGGGTCGCCGCGAAGTGGCCGCAAAGAAGACCAGCAAGAAGGCAGCGAGTGCCGCCGCTCCGCCGAAGAAGCGTGGGCGCGGCAAGGGTGGTGACGTCGACCTCTTCGCCGGCGCGCGCGACGGCGGCGAGCTGCCGATGTCGCTCCACGACCTCGCGCAGACCCGCTACCTCAACTACGCGCTCTCCGTCATCACGAGCCGCGCGCTCCCGGACGTTCGAGACGGTCTCAAGCCGGTCCAGCGCCGCATCCTCTACGTCATGTGGCGCAATCGGCTCTTCGCCGACGCGAAGCACAAGAAGAGCGCCACCGTCGTCGGCGACGTCATGGGCGGTTACCACCCGCACGGCGACAGCTCGATCTACGAGGCGCTCGTGCGCATGGCGCAGGGCTTCGCGATGCGCATGCCGCTCGTCGAGGGCTCCGGCAACTTCGGCTCGATGGACGGCGACCCCGCCGCCGCCATGCGTTACACGGAGTGCCGCCTCGACGCGATCAGCAGCGAGCTCCTGAACGATCTCGATCAGGGCACCGTCCACTGGCACCCGAACTACGACGGCACGAAGAGCGAGCCGGTCGTCCTTCCGGCCAAGCTGCCGAACCTCCTCATCAACGGCGCCACCGGCATCGCGGTCGGCATGGCGACCAACATCCCTCCGCACAACCCGGAGGAGGTCTGCGCCGCGTCGATCCGCCTCCTCGACGCCCTCGTCGAGGGCAAGAAGCTGAGCGCCCGCGAGCTCGCGCGCACGATCAAGGGTCCGGACTTCCCGACCGGCGGCCAGATCGTCTCGTCGACGGAGGAGATCAAGCAGATCTACGAGACGGGCCAGGGCAGCGTGAAGGTCCGCGCGACGTGGGAGAAGGGCACCGAGGGCCGCGCTTCGAAGACGCTCTTCATCACGAGCATCCCGTACGCCGTGAACAAGACGGTGCTCGTCGAGCGCATCGCCGACGTCGTCATGCAGCGGAAGATGCCGCTCCTCCTCGACGTGAAGGACGTCTCGACGGACGACGTTCGCATCGAGCTCGAGCTGAAGAAGGAGGCCGACGAGCAGAAGGTGCTCGCGTACCTCTTCAAGAACACGCCGCTCCAGACGAACTTCGCGGTGAACCTGACGTGCCTCGTGCCGACGGAGAACCCCGACGTCGGCCGCCCCGAGCGCCTCGATCTCGGCGCCATGCTCTGGCACTTCCTCCACTTCCGCCTCGACGTCGTCACGAAGCGACTCGAAGACGAGCTCAAAGAGCTCGCGAAGCGGATGCACATCCTCGAAGGCTTCGCGACCGTCTTCGACGCGCTCGACGCGATCCTCAAGATCGTCCGCGCCTCCGAGGGCAAGGCCGACGCTGCGAAGAAGATCATGGCGCGGTTCAAGCTCGACGCCGAGCAGACCGACGCCATCCTCGAGCTGCGCATCTACCGCCTGGCCAAGCTCGAGATCCTCGTCATCCAGGACGAGCTGAAGGCCAAGAAGAAGCGGAGCGGCGAGATCAAGAAGCTCCTCAACGAGGCCGGTTCGAAGGGCATCTGGGGCATCGTTCGCGGCGAGCTCTCCACGCTGCAGACCGGCTTCGGCAAGGCCGGCAAGCGCCGCACGCTCATCGAGGAGATCGGCGAGGAGCGCACGTTCTCCGAGGACGAGCTCATCGTCGCGGAGGACAACCACGTCCTCCTCACTCGTGACGGTTGGGTGAAGCGCCAGCGCGAGATCAAGGATCCCTCGGCCACACGCCTCCGCGAGGGCGATCAGGTCATGGACGTGATCGCCGGCTCGACGAAGGCGACGGTCGTGTTCTTCTCGAACTTCGGCACCGCGTACACGACGCGCATCGCGGACGTCCCGGCCACGACGGGCTACGGCGAGCCGATCCAGAAGCTCTTCAAGATGAAGGACGGTGAGGCGATCATCGCGATGGCCTCGATGGACAAGCGCCTCACGGGCTCGCTCCAGGGCGACGAGACGCACTACCCGGAGACCTACGGCCTCGCCGCGAGCTCCGACGGCAACGCGCTCACGTTCAGCCTCGAGTCGTTCGCGGAGCCGAGCACGCGCAGCGGCCGCCGCTACGCGCGTACCTCCGAGGGCGCGACGATCATCGGCGCATCGCTCGTGAAGGGCGACGAGACGGTCATCGCCGTGTCGAAGAAGCGCCGTGCGCTCCTCTGCGAGGTGTCCGAGATCAAGTACCTCGCGTCGGCCGGCAAGGGCGTCCTCCTCATGAAGCTCGAGGGCGACGACCAGCTCCTCGGCATGAAGGCGGCCAAGGACGATCGCGACACGCTCGTCGTGAAGTCGAGCCTGGGCGGCGAGCAGCGCATCAACACGGCGCGCTTCTCGAAGACGGGCCGCGGCGGCAAGGGCCGCGAGGTGATCTCGCGAGGCTCGTTCACGGAGATCATCCACGAAGCGCCGCCGGCGCCGGAACCGTTCGGAAGTGAGAAGTAAGGATGGCGACCGAATATACCGCGAAGGATATCCAGGTACTCGAGGGGCTCGAGCCCGTCCGGAAGCGTCCGGGCATGTACATCGGCGGCGTCGGCACCGCCGGTCTTCATCATCTCGTCTGGGAGATCGTCGACAACTCGGTCGACGAGGCGATGAACGGCCACGCCTCGGAGATCACGGTCACCCTCCACAAGGACGGCGCGAGCATCACCGTCCAGGACAACGGGCGCGGCATTCCGATCGACAAGCACCCGAAGCACAAGAAGAGCGCGCTCGAGATCGTCTACACGACGCTCCACGCGGGCGGAAAGTTCGAAGGCGGCAACTACAAGACGTCCGGCGGTCTCCACGGCGTCGGCGCCTCGGTCGTGAACGCGCTCTCGACGAAGGTCGTCGTGAAGGTGAAGCGCGGGGGCGTAGAGTATCAGATCGAGTTCAAGCGCGGCGTCGCGACGGCCCCGCTCAAGAAGATCGGCGCGGCGCGCGGCAGCGGCACGACCGTGTTCTTCCAGCCCGATCCCACCATCTTCCCGAAGACCGAGTTCGATCCGCAGACGATCCGCGAGCGGCTCGAGGTGGCGAGCTTCCTCCACCGCAGCGTCAAGGTGCGCTTCATCGACGAGGCGCACAACACGGACGAGACGTTCAAGCACGATCAGGGCATCGTCGACTTCCTGAAGAAGATGATCGGCGAGCGCGGTCACAAGGCGATTCACGAGGCCCCGTTCACGCTCATCAAGGAGAACGGCGCGAAGGTCGAAATGGCCTTTCAGTGGACCGAGTCGACCGATGAATGCATACGCAGTTACGTAAACGGTATTCCTACTCGCGACGGCGGCACGCACGAGATCGGCCTGAGGAACGCGGTCGGCAAGGCGGTCCGCAATTATATCGACACGCACAATCTGGCGCCACGCGGCGTGACGCTGACGGGCGACGATATCCGCGAAGGCTTCACCGGAATTCTCTCGGTCTACATCGCGGAGCCGCAGTTCCAGGGTCAGACGAAGGACCGTCTCAACAACCCCGAAGTCCAGAGCTACGTCGACGCCGCGGTTCGCCCCGCGCTCGAGTCGTGGCTGAACTCCAACCGCACCGTCGCGGAGGGCATCGTCGCGCGCATCGTCCTCGCGGCGCGCGCCCGCGAGGCGTCACGCGCCGCCTCCGCCGCCGTCTCCCGCAAGACGGCGACGAGCGGCCGTCTCACGCTGCCCGGCAAGCTCTCCGACTGCACCAGCAACCAGCGCGAGAAGACGGAGCTCTTCATCGTCGAGGGCGACTCCGCAGGTGGCTCCGCGAAGCAGGGGCGCGACCGCGAGCATCAGGCGGTCCTCCCGCTCCGCGGCAAGGTGCTCAACACCGAGTCGGTGGCGCTCGCGAAGGTGCTCGAGAACAAGGAGCTCGCCGATCTCGTGATCGCGCTCGGGTGCGGCGTCGGGAAGGACTTCTCGCTCGACCGCCTCCGCTACGCGCGCATCATCGTCCTCGCCGATGCCGACTCGGACGGCCATCACATCTCGACGCTGCTGCTGACGTTCTTCTACCGGCACATGCCGGAGCTCCTGAAGGGCGGGAAGATCTTCGTGGCGCTGCCGCCGCTCTACCGCATCGACATCGGGAAAGAGACGCACTGGGCCGCAGACGAGGACGACAAGGCGCGCATCCTCAAGGCCGCGGGCAAGGACGAGAGCAAGGTCGACATCACGCGCTTCAAGGGCCTCGGCGAGATGATGCCGAAGGTGCTCTGGGAGACGACGCTCTCGCCGAAGAGCCGCCGCCTCCTGAAGGTCGAGGTCTCCGACGCGCTCCAGACGGACCGCGTCATCAACGATCTGATGGGGAAGGACCCGTCGGCGCGCTTCAATTTCATCATGGAACACGCGCAAGACGCGGTCGAGATCGACGTATAGTTCGGCTCGTGGAGCGGAAATACATCGTCGCGATCGGTCTCGCGATCGTCGGCGGGATCATCGCGGGCAAGGTCTACCGATCGTCGACGGGTCCGCTCGTCACGACCACGGCGCCGGCCGGCAAGATCACCTGGGACCTCCCGACCGCGATCGACGAGGCCGCGGGGTACCTCACGCGCGTCAACGACGAGAACGGCCGCTTCATTTACCGCATGGGCGGCGACGGGAAGCACATCGCGCCCAAGAAGTACAACATCGTCCGGCACGCCGGCGCCATCTACGCGATGGCCGACTACCAGGTGCAGGGCGCGAGCGCGGATGGCCGCGCGAAGGCGGCGGCGGCGACGGAGCGCGCCGCGAACGAGCTCATCACGCACTACGTGCGGCCGCTCAAGAGCGACGCGACGCTGCTCGGCGTCTGGTCGGACCCGAAGGAAGAGGGCGGGGGACCGAAGCTGGCGGCGAAGCTCGGCGGCGCCGGCCTCAGCATCATCGGGCTCATGGGCCGCTACCGCGCGGTCGACGGCGGCGCGCCGGGCTCGCCAAAGGAGCTCGAGACGGCGCAGGGGCTCGCGCGTTTCGTGCAGTTCATGCAGAAGCCGAACGGCGACTACGTGTCGAAGTACACGGACGAGGACGGCAAGGTGAGCGACTTCGAGTCGCTCTACTATCCGGGCGAAGCGACCCTCGGGCTCACCATGCTGTACGAGGCAGACCACGACGAGAAGTGGCTCGCGACGGCGATGAAGGGCGTCGGCCAGCTCGTCGTCTCGCGCCGCACGGTCGCGAAGGCGAAGCTGCCGGCCGACCACTGGCTCATGATCGCGATCGATCGCCTCGCCCCGTTCTACGACAAGGTGAAGGAGCCGCCGGTCACGAAGGACGAGATGATCGATCACGCGATCACGCTCGGCATGATCATGATCGAGGGACAGACGAAGGTCTCGCAGCAGCGTCCGGAGATCGACGGCTGCTTCACCCGCGACGGCCGGACCACGCCGAGCGCGACGCGCCTCGAGGGCCTGCTCGCGCTCGAGCATGCGCTCATGGGCGACGAGAAGCGCGCGGAGACGCGCAAGGAGATCCGTGCGGCGATCGTGAAGGGCATCTCGTTCCTCCGGCGCTCGCAGATCACGACCGGCCCGGCGCGCGGCGGCATCCCTGCCGCGCTCGTGCCTCCGAGCGAGGACGGCGGTGCGGAGGAGACGGAGCTCGAGGGCGACGAGAAGTCGAGCGAGATCCGTATCGACTTCGTCCAGCACGCGATGTCGGCCATGATGCGCTACACGGTGATGTGCAAGGTGGACGCGACCGGCTGTCCGTAGCTCGGGCGCGGCGCTCGACCCCGGATCAGGGCCTCGGGAGAGGCACCATCCTACCCGGCAAAACGCCCGGTGCGGACGGTGCCTTCCTCGTTCAGCGCGTGCGGTTCGCGAGCGCCTTGATCGTCTTCAACGCCTGGTTCACGACGGCTGGCTTCGAACCGGCGAGGACGCGATCCGCGAGGCGATCCGCGAGGTTCGCCGCGGGGCGGGTGGGGACGAACGTGTGGGCGTCGATGCGGCGGTTCGCGTGGAACTTCGTCCCCGCCGTGTCGTAGACCCAGTCGAACTTGCGGTTCGTGGCGCAGGTCGCGTCGACCTTCGCGTCGGGGTTCGTGAGGAAGCCGGCCTTGAGGCCGGCGCCGCAGACGTCCATCTGACCGTGACCGCCGGTCGGGACCTCGACGAAGACATGGTGCGGGAGCGTCGAGGCGGCCTGCTTCGCCCACTCCACCGGCGTGGCGGGGTCGACGTCGCCGCCGATGACGAGCACCGGGCCCGTGAAGCGCGCCGGATCCTGCACCGTCGGCTCGCTCGCGCGAGTCGGCCACACCTGGCAGTCGCCGAACTCGGCCTCGAGCGCCCTCTCGTCACGGAGGACGGGGCGGATCTTCGTGAGCGCGATCCTCGCGTCGGCGATCTTCTCGTGCTGCGCGTAGTCGTTGCACGTGACCGACAGGTACATGCCCTGCGCCATGCCCATCGCCTCGTAGTCGGCCTGGGTCGCGCGCTTCATCGCCGCGAGGTACTCGGCGAGCAGCGGATTCGACTTCGCGGCCTGGTCTTCCTCGTCGTAGTGCGCGAGCGCAGCGTCGTCGGCGGCCTTGGCCGCGGCGGTGAACTGCTCCTGCGTCTGGGTGAGGAGCGAGTGGATCCAGTACGGCACCCCCGCCGCCGTCCCCTCGCTGTACGACCTGCCGATCAGGTCCTCGACGAACGCGGTCCAGTCGTAGTCGTAGTCCATGTCGTATTCGTAGTCGTGCGCCTTGAACGGCGTCTTCGTCAGCTTCTCCTCGAGCTGCGTCATCTGGCCGTCGAGGTCCGGATACGTGGCGTTGCACTTCGTGTCCGCCTTGCACGCGGCGAAGGTACGCGAGAGGATCGTGTCCATCGCGACCGGGAACATCCCCATCACGGGGACGTCCGGCGGCATGACACCGTCGATGATCGCGGCGTGCACGTCGTCGGGGTGCCGTTTGAGGATCTCGAGCGCGAGGCGGGTGCCGTACGAGATTCCGTGGAGGTCGATCTTGTCGACGCCGAGGGCGACCTTCATGTCGTGGACGTCCTCCGCGTTCTCGATCGTGTCGTACGCCGCGAGATCGATGCCCTGCTTCTCGAGCGCTTCCTTGCAGCTCTTCGTCGTCGGCTCGGGCGCGCTCTCGTCGCTCGGCATCGGGCAGCCGAGGCGGGGGAGCGAGCGACCGACGCCGCGCTGATCGAACACGATGAGGTCGCCCTTCGCGAGGATCGGGCCGTACGCATCGGTGAGCTCCTTCGCACCGGCGACGATGCCGCCGACGAGGCCGTCACCGCCGCCGCCCGGGCCGCCGATGAGCTCGATCGTCGGGATGCCCTCGGTGCCGCTCCGCGGACTTCCCTTGATGCGCGCGAGGTGAATCTTGATGGTCTTGTCGGCCGCGCCCGCACGCCGGTTCTCTTTGACCGTGAGGTCGAAGCAACTGACCTTCGTGCCTTCGACGCTCTTCGGGACGATGTACCGGCAGGGCGTCGCGGCGAGCGCGGACTTCGTGGTGCCGATGGGCGGCTCGCCGGGTTGTTCCGCGTTCGGTCCGTCGGCCGCCTCCTTCGGGGCGGGTCTCTCGGCGGGGCTCGCTTCTTCGGAGGACGAGCAACCTGCGGCGGCGAGGAGAGCAGAGAGGGCGAGGCCGAGACCGCGGACGGTGAGGAGGGCGCGCATCGACCCCCATTCAGCACCCTTCATGCCGAGGTAGGTCTGACCTGAAGTCGAGCAAAATCCCGGTCCTTCCGCTCGTCCGGGCCCGCCCCCGATCCGAACGATCGCATGTAGGTGCTTCTCTCCTCATCCCAACCCCGCTGGCTGAGAGAGGCCTCAGATCACGTTTCGGTCAAATCGATGCGAGCGCACAAAAGCCGAGCGTCCCCGCATTCCACGAGTGTACAACGATGCACCCGCAAACATGGACCGGCTCAGGCTCTTCACTCATGCGTCCCTCTCGGCCTTCGGTCTCGTCGCTCTCGTGGCGGCCTGCTCGAGCGATCCCGAACCCGCGTCCACGGTCCAGATCCGGAACTTCTGCACGAGCTACGCGGCGTCGCCCGCGTTCTCCTGTTGCTCCGCGGAAGACCGGAACAACCTGAACTTCCGCCTCCGCTATCGCTTCGGCTCACAGGCCGAGTGCACCGACGTGCTCACGCAGCAGGCGACGCAGGCGGAAGGCAAGCAGGGGTTCGATGCCGCCGCCGCAGAGTCGTGCCTCTCGTACCTCAACTCGCGTACATGCGGGACGCTCCCGCTCGCGAACGTGCAGAAGGAAGAGCGCCAGGCCGGCTGTTACAAGGTCCTCAGCGGGATCCAGGCCGAAGGCCAGCTCTGCAGCACGTCCGACGACTGCCAGCCGGGCCTCCTCTGTCCGATCTTGAAGGAGACCGGCCTCAGCTACTGCTCGAAGCCCGCGAGCAGCAATCAGGACTGCATCGGCGATCTGGCGGGCTCGGTCGACCACCCTGCGTGCGGCGAGGACCTGATCTGCTCCTTCATCGTGGAGAATCCCCCGAGCAGCTGCCCCACGCCTCCGTGCCGGCAGTACAAATGTGTTCCGCCGTTCGAGAAGGACGATCCCTGCACGGGCACCGAGTGCGGCGAGGGCCTCGTCTGCCGGGAGTTCACCTGTCAATCGGGAGCCCCTGGCGGGGCCGGCGCTGGCTGCCGCGTCCCCGAGCATTGCGGCGAGGGACTCTATTGTGACACTGCGATCGGAAAGTGCAGCGAGCGGAAAGCCGATGGCGCGCCCTGCAACGATGCGCTGAACCCGTTCTTCGAGTGCAAGGGAATTTGTGCGGGCGGAACGTGTGCGAGCTTCTGCGGTCAATAGGTCTCGGACGAGCGTCATAGAGTCTCGATAACGTCGCGTTCCGCCTGAGAAAGGGAGCGTTCTCCCTCGGGCAAGGCAAAGCTGCTTGCGCTGTAACCCATTGTGCGCAAAAACCCGGAGCCCCGGGATGAACCTACCCATCTGTGCCGACCGACCGTTGCGTGCGGCGGAGCCGCCCGCCCGTCGGGCGGGATCCGCCGTTCGTCGGCTTTCGGTCCTCGTCACGCTTCTCGTCGCGACGAGCGGTTGCGACACGCTCAGCGCGCGCTTCCGCGCCCGGGAAGGCGCGGACCTCTACCACGACAAGAAGTTCGCGGAAGCGGCCACGAAGTTCGAGGAAGCGGTCGCGAAGGATCCCGGGCTTCCCGTGCTCCGCCTGAACGAAGGCACCTGCCATCTCGAGCACTTCCGTGCCGCGGGAGGGAAGACCCCCGAGGGCCAGAAGGCCGCGACGAAGGCGATCTCGTCGTACGAGAAGTACCTCGACATGAAGCCGTCGGACGACCGGGTGAAGGGCGCGCTCATCCAGACCTTCGTCGAGACCGGCCGCTACGAGGACGCCGTCTCTTTCTTCCGGCCGCAGATCGAGAAATCCCCGCCGGACATCGAGGCGCTCACCACGCTCGCCACCATCGCGTCAAAAACGTCGAAGCCCGATGAAGCGGAGAAGTGGTTCCAGAAGCGCATCGACGCGAGCGCGAACAAGCCCGAGGGCTACCTCGCGTACGGCGTGTACCTCTGGCAGGAGCTCCACGATCACGCGGACTGGCCGCACGACAAGCGTCTGCCGAAGGCGCAGAAGGCGCTCGATCTGCTGAAGAAGGTCATGGAGCTCCAGCCGAACGCGCCGAACGGCTACTCGTACACGAACCTCGTCTACCGCGAGATGGCGGCGAGCGATCCGAGCGAAGAGAACAAGAAGAAGGACCTCGAAGAGGCCGCGCGATTCTACAAGCTAGCGGCCGAGCGCCAGAGCAAGGCGGGCTAGAAGAGTGCCCCTCGAGAGCTTCTCCGAATCGAAGCCGAACTGGATCGGCCGCACGATCTTCATCACGTCCATCGTGCTCCACGCGGGCGCGGCGGTCGGCCTCCTCATCTGGTCGGTCTTCCACGTCGAGGAGCTGCCGCCGCCGGAGGTGACGCTCACGTTCTTCAACGCGCCCCCACCGCCGCCGCCTCCTCCCCCGCCGGCCGGCAACAGCCAGAAGAAGTCGACGCCGAAGAAGACGACCATCGTCCCGAAGATCCCGAATCCGAACTCCCTCAAGGAGCCGAAGAAGGTCGAGAAGGACGAGCCGAAGGAAGAGTCCCACGGCGAGCCCGGCGGCGTGCCCGGCGGTGTCGCGGGCGGTGTCGCGGGAGGCGCCGTCGGAGGCGTCGTCGGAGGCACGCCCACGGCCGCGCCTCCGCCTCCTCCTCCCGCGCCGGCCCCGCCGAAGATGGTGCCGAGCTTCGTCTTCGACAAGGAGCGCCTCACTGCGCCCGATCCCCACCTCTCGGACGACTACAAGAACAAGCACCCGAAGACGACCGCGCAGAGCCGCTACCGCATCTGCGTCGGCCAGGACGGCCGCGTCACCGAGATCAGCACCCTCCAGCCGCTCGGCGGCACCGAGGACGACAACGTCATCCGCCAGATCCGCGGTGGCTGGACCTGGAAGCCACAGCCGCTCCCCATCTGTACCGTCCGCGTTTTCAGCTTCGTCATCAACTGACGCGCGCGCACCACCGACCGACCCGAGAGATACGAGAAGAGAAAGGCTGCAGAATGCAATCGTTCAATATGATCGAAATGTGGCACAGCATGGCGCCACTCGCGAAGGCGGTAAACGTCCTCCTCGCGATCTGTTCGATCTACTCCCTCTGGGTCATCATCGACCGCTTCTTCTCGCTGCGAAGCGTGCGATCGAAGTCGGTGAAGTTCGTGCTCGGGCTCCGCGATCAGCTCCGCTCGCGCAACCTCGACGGCGCGATGAACCTCGCGTCGCACATGAACGACAGCCCCGTCGCGCGCCTCGTGCGCGACGCGCTGACCGAGTTCAAGGAGGGCGGGGACATGCTCCGCGCGAAGGGCGGCCACGACGCCGAGTATGACCCCATCGAGGCGGTCGAGCGCGTCATCGAGCGCAACAAGGAGCGTGAGGTCGCCGACCTGAAGCGCGGTCTCGGCGGTCTCGCCTCGATCTCCTCTGCGGCGCCGTTCATCGGTCTCTTCGGAACCGTCGTCGGTATCATCAACGCCTTCCGCTCCATGGCCGCCACCGGTCAGGGCGGTCTCGGCGCGGTGTCCGCCGGTATCTCCGAGGCGCTCTTCACCACCGCCGTCGGTCTCGTCGTCGCGATCCCGGCGGTCATGACCTTCAACTACTACTCGACCGTCATCGAGCGTTACACGGTCGACATGAACGGCGTCGGCTCCGAGCTCGTCTCGTTCATCATGCGCGAAGGGCTCTCGCAGCCGGCGCAGGCCCCGCAGGGTCAGTTCCGCAGCCAGCACCCGCCGCAGGGCTCGGTCCATCCCTCGGGTCACCCGGCGCCCTATGGCGGCTCGGTCCCGCCGCAGCCGTACGGCTCGCAGCACCCCGGTCCGGTCAACGCGCACGGCCCGACGTCCGTTCACCCCGCGGTCGCGCCCGCGATGGGCTCCGGCTACCCGCCGCCCGGTTACCCGCCGCGATGATGTTCCCGCAGCACCCCGCGTCCGCGCAGGCGCAAGCCCGCGCGATCGCCAAGAAGCACAAGGAGAAGCGGCGTCATCGCCGTCATCACTCGCACAAGGCGGGCGGTGGGGGCGGGATCAAGTCGGACATCAACGTCACGCCGCTCGTCGACGTCGTCCTCGTCCTCCTGATCATCTTCATGGTCGTCACGCCGATGCTCCATCGCGGCGTCGATCTCGAGCTCCCGAAGACCAACAACCACTCGACGCGCCAGGACACGGGCGAGCAGATCGTCGTCAGCGTTCGCGCAGATGGCGTGTTCATCGAGGCGGACCGGGTGGAGCTCGAGAAGCTCGGGAGCACGATCGAGGCGCTGCTCAAGAACGGCACTCACCCCGTCAATGTGAAGGCCGACAAGGGGCTCAAGTTCGGTGAGGTCCGCAAGGTCCTCGAGCAGGTCCACGCCTCCGGGGCGTCGCAGGTCAACATGGAGACGAAGGAGAACAAGGAGTAGCCATGGCCTTCGGTGGTGGTGGAAAAGGCGTACGCTCCGATATCAACATCACGCCGCTCGTCGACGTGGTGCTCGTGCTCCTGATCATCTTCATGGTCATGACGCCGACCCTCCTCAAGGAGGTCGACGTGAAGGTGCCCGACAAGGCGGAGGTCGAGACCAACGCGACCCCTTCGAGCTCGGAGGAGATCGTCATTACCGTAACGGCGCAGGGCCGGTTCCAGTTCAATCACGAACCGGTCGACGACTCGCGCCTCGGCGACAAGATCCGCGATTCGATGGCGAATCGAACGGAGAAACGCGTGTTCCTGGAGATCGACGACGACGCCGTCTACGGCGACGCGATGCATGCCATGGATATTGCACGTGGCGCGGGGGCGAAAGTCCTTGGCCTCATGACGAAGTCGCAGTAACCGGCCCCACGTCGATCAATCGTCCTCGGAAAGCCTTCTTAATCATGAAGATTCAGCTCCATCCGCACGCCATGGCGGCCGCCGCGACTCTCGCTGGCGCGGTCTTCTTCGGTACGCCTTCCGCGTTCGCACAGCAGACGCCCCCCGCGTCCTCGACGCCGGCTCCGGCCGCGACGCCGCCGGCGACCACGCCGTCCGCGGCCGCTCCCGCGACGCCGGCGCCGCCCGCCGCAGAGGCGCCGCCCTCGGCCGAGAGCAAGATCCACGCGGCGCCCCCGCCGCCGCCGGTCCAGCGCCGCGTGACCACGCCGGTCATCGCTGCAGGAGCCATCAGTGGCGCGGCCCTCGCGAGCGGCGTCGTGTTCGGCATCCTCGCCGCGGGCAAGAACAGCTCGTACAAGAAGGCCCCCACGAACGAAGACGCCCTCGACGGCGAGCGCAACGCCTTCATCTCCGATGTCTCGTTCGGGGTCGCGGCGCTCTTCGGCCTGACCGCGATCGCGCTCTACTTCCTGCCCGACGAGCCGGCGCCGGAGAGCGCGCCGGCGCCCGCTGCGCCGCCCAAGGCGAGCACTCGCACCTGGCTCACGGCCGCGCTGAGAGGAGAAGTCTTCTCGTTCTGAGAAGCGACCATCATGAAGCGCAATAGCTTGGGACGAAGCGCCCTCTTTCTTTGCATCCTGTCCGCTGGGCCTCTCTCGCTCGGCTGCGAGGCCATCCTCGACTTCGATCGGACGCCGCTCCAGCCGATCGTCGAGGCGAGCGTCGTCGAGACCGGCCCCACGGTCCCCGACGCCGGCAAGAAGGACACCGGCAAGAACGGCGACGACGACGACGATGACGACGGCAAGAAGGACGCGGGCAAAGACTCGTCCTCGCCCAAGGACGCTGGCGACGGCGGCGACGCAGGAGACGCAGGAACATGAAGCGCGGATCAGTTGCGGTTACGCTCGCGCTCCTCGGCCTCGTCGCGTTCTCGCCGGCGTGTGACAAGTTCGAAGGGAACTTCGACGAGGACGACGAGTTCAACGCCGGTGGCGCGGACCCGTACAGCTTCCCGCCGGCCTACCGCGGGACGGGTCAGGTCCGTCAGACGCCGGCGTCCGGCTCGTTCACGGAGATCGCCGCGTTCGCGAACGGGACCCCCGTCGGGTACTTCCAGTTCCCGTTCTCGCCGAGCCAGCTCGTCACCACGAACTACTCGCCGCCGGATCCGAAGCAGTGGCCGGAAGGCGCGGTCGACCCGCTCCGCGTCGCCGGCCCCGGCACGGACTTCCGCGTCAGCCTCAACAACCCGGTCCCGGTCCCGAGCGTGTACGTGTTCGATCCGCCTGGGAACGACAGCCCGTTCCCGAACGCGCCCGTCTGCAAGGCGCCCGCGAACTACAAGCAGGATCTCTTCCGCGAGGCGTTCCCGCTGAACGACCAGTGGAACATCTTCACGTTCCTGCCCGACCGCTTCACCACGTTCCCGATCGGCGCGCTGCCGACGTGGTCGTACCGCCCGGTCGTGGCGGAGGTCCCGGTCCAGACCGTGAACGCCGACTGCCAGTCCGTGAAGAGCGAGCGCAGGCTCCTCGCCAGCGGCAGCAACTACAACATCCCGCTCGGCGAGCCCGAGTCGGACAAGAAGGTCGGTCGCCTCGGCAAGCCGGACGGCCGCTTCCTCGCGTGGGCCCTCATCGACCCGGGCTCGGGCGTGTACCGCGTGAACACGAAGAACGACGTGTTCGCTGGCGGCACGATCAGCGGCACCAGCGTGCAGAAGTACGGCTGGTATGCGCAGTTCATCGTGGCGTACATCGACGGCGGCTACATCCCCACGGAGGATGGACCGAACGTCGCCGGCGCGAAGACCACGCGCATGCGCACGCAGCGCCTCTACTACCCGCGTTCGCCCGTCTACAAGGACGGCGCGGACCCGAGCACCGCCGCCCCGGGTACCTTCGCCGCGGGCTACGACGTCCTCCAGGGCAACCGCTTCGGAAACGTCGAGGCGTACTCGCCGGTGTGCGAGCTCTGGACCTACTCGATGCCGGGCGGCGCCCCGACCGCCATCGGCGACCTGCCGAAGAGCGAGGAGGCCATCCTCACACTGGCGAACTCGACCCTCGAGCCCGCGCGCACCGCCCCGCAGTCGGCCACGCAGTACACCGCCAGCACCACCATCGTCCCGAAGTACGTCTTCTGCCTCCAGGCCGCGCCACGTGAGGGGGTTCAGTGAAGACCTTCCGGATTGCGCCCCTCCTGGCCGCGCTCGCGGCTGGCGCTGGACTCATCGTCGTCACCGAGCAGGACGCACGCGCCGTCGGCGCCGCGGATGGTCGCGTCGTCGGAACCGTCATCGAGGCGACGAGCCAGGCGCCCGTCCCTGGCGCCACGGTCACCCTGAAGGGTGGCTCCGGCGTCAACAAGAAGGTCCAGACGCAAGAAGACGGTACGTACGAGATCACGCCGGTCCCGCCGGGCTCGTACGAAATGGTCTTCAGCTACGAAGGCCTGAAGCCGGTCAAGCGCAAGGTCGTCGTCAACGCCGACTCCGCGACGCCCGTCAACATCCTCTGGACCGCCGAGTCCGAGAAGGAAGAGACCACGGTCGTCGAGGAGGAGCGCCACCTCACGAACCCCGACTCGTCGCAGACGGGCACGATCGTCTCGGTCGGTCGCATGAACCAGTCGCCGATCGGACGCTCGTACCAGTCTGCCTCCACGCAGGTCGCCGGCGTCACCCAGGGCGGCGGCAACCCGAACGTCAAGGGCGGCAAGACGAACAACAACCGCTACCTCGTCAACGGCCTCGACCTCACCGACCCCGTCACGAACACGTTCTCGGCGAACTTCCAGCAGGACTCGCTCGAGTCGATCCAGGTGACGACGGGCGGCTTCGAAGCTCGCTACAACGCGCTCGGATCGATCGTCGCGGTGCAGACGCGCCGCGGTACCAACAACTTCCACGGCGCCGTCTCGGCTTACTGGGCGCCGTCGTTCCTCGTCGACTACGACACCTTCGGCCCCGCCATCTACGACGGCTCGAAGCCCCTCGACTACAGCTCCGAGCGCCCGGAGCAGGGGCGCTACGAGCTCAACCTCTCGGCGCAGGGCCCGATCATCAAGGATCGCCTCTTCTTCAACGCCGGCATCCTCTATCAGCGCAGCACGGCGGTCGCCCCCGCGGGTCCGCCGCGCTTCATCCAGGCCACCTCGCGCGTCTCCGAGTCCTTCAACTTGCTCGGCGGCTTGACGTTCGTGCCGGTCGACACGCACCGCATCCACGTCGAGGTCTTCGGCGATCCGACGACCATCGACTACGAGAACAACGACACCGCCGGTACGGCGGGCACCGCCGGCGCGAACAACGCGACGCCGTACTCCCAGCGCGGCCGCTTCCAGGGCGGTCACCGTGGAACGGTCGAGTGGGCGTGGCAGGCGGCCAAGCACGTCTCCACCAAGGTGATGGCTGGCTACAACCAGAACACGCTCGACGTCGGACCGCAGGGTCTACGTGGCATCTCGAGCGGTAACCTGATCAACGGTGTCGAGTACGACTTCGGCCGGTCGCAGCACTTCAATCGCGACGACAACTCGTTCTGGTTCAACTCGAACTCGCACAACCTCACGGTGCGCCGCCGCTACCAGCTCGACGCGTCCGTCAACGTCACTGGCGAGGCCGGAGGCAAGCACGAGGCCGAGTTCGGCGTGCAGACCGCGTTCGTCGAGCAGCGTAACGCCATCTCACAGACCGGCGGCACGAGCGGCAAGGACGACATCACCGGCTACGGCATCAGCTACACGGACCGCAACGGCGGTCTCCTCGACCGCGGCCTCTGCGACCTCGACCCCCAGGTCAACCCGGGCGCGCTCAGCGGCACGTACACGGGGAATGGCTGCTTCCAGCGCACGCTGAACCGCTCCTACGCGCTCCACAACACGGGCACGTCGTTCGGGGTGTACGTCCAGGACCGCTACAAGCCGCGCAAGTGGCTCACGATCCTGCCCGGCGTCCGCTGGGACATCGGCACCGTGCGCGCGGACGACAGCACCGTCGCCCAGACCGCCGGCGGCTTCGGTCCTCGTATGTCCGTCATCGCCGACATCACGAACGACTCGAAGACGATCGCGCAGATCTCCTACGGCCGCACGACGGAGCTCCCGTCGCTCCGCGCGATCAGCTCGTACGACGGCAGCCGTCGCTCGAGCGGCATCACGGAGCAGTACAACGCCGTCACGCGTCGCTTCGAGTTCTTCTCGAAGAACGGCGGCGCGGACGGCTCGCGGCTCAGCTTCGATCGCACCCCCGCCATCGCCGACGAGATCCTCCTCTCGTTCCGTCGAGAGCTCACGAAGGGCGTCCTCGCGCGCACGGACTACACCTACCGCTTCCTGCACAATCAGTACGAAGACGCGGAAGTGAACGCGATCATGGACCCGACTGGCACCCGCACCATCGGGTGGGTGAACGGCGTCCCGACGCGCATCACGCGGTCCGGCTTCAATCCGCAGTCGACGGCGCGTTACTCCGGTCTCGACCTCATCCTCGAGACCAAGATCGACACCTTCGAGATGCAGGGAAGCTACACGCTCTCCCAGACCTGGGGCGTCGCGAGCGAGCCAGGCACGAACAACGCGTTCGACAACCCGCGCTTCGAGCAGTTCTACAACAGCTACCAGTCGGGCATCGACACGCGCCACCAGCTGAAGACGATGACGACCTACTCGGTCCTCGGCTTCACGCTCGGCGTCATCCTCAACTGGCGCTCGGGCGTCGCGGTCTCGAAGACCTACAGCGCCCAGGAGACGGGCTACGCCATCAAGCGCGCGCCGCAAGGCTACGAGCCGGGCGCGTACTACAACACCGGCACGAGCAACCCGTACCAGCTCGGTACGTTCAGCGACATCCGCTCGTGGGCGGAGTTCCGCACGCCCGACATCTTCACGCTGAACCTCATGCTCACGTACGACTTCGAGAAGCTCATCAAGCAGCACATCCAGGCGAACGTGCAGATCAACAACGTGTTCGCGCTCCAGACCGCCACCGCCGTGCAGGCGAGCGAAGGGTCGCCCGCCGCGAACCAGTTCGGCCTCGCAAACGGTCGCCAGGGCTTCCGCACCCTGACCCTTGGTCTACGCTACGAGTTCTGAGGAAAAGGCTTCCCGATGACTTTGCCCTCTTCGCTTTTCCGGACTGGTGTTCTCGGCGGCATGTTCGCCCTGTCGGTGACGGGTGCCTTCTGGGTCGCGCTGTCGGCCTGCGAGTCGCTGAGTCAGGTCAGCCCGCTTCCGCCGAACGACGCGTCGGACCTCGACGCGGGACAGCCGCCGGAGGAGAGCACCAGCTCGAGCTCGTCGGGCGCGGTGGGCCTCGATGCCGGCACCTCGAACGCGGTGCGTTTCCGTCTCTCCAACCAGCTGCAGGGGCCGGACGCGATCGACTACTGCGTGAAGGCCGACTACCAGGGCGCGGTCTGGGAGAACAACCTCGTCTCCAACAACACGCAGAATCCCGCGAAGGCGGACGGCCTCTTCTTCGGGGAGACGTCGCAGAGCTACGTCACGCTGACGGCGGCGGGCCCCGGCTCGAAGTTCCAGGTGAAGATCGTGCCCCCGGGTACGGATTGCGCCGACACGACGGCTCAGGTCTACCTCACGCTCGCCGCCCCGGTGACGGCGCGGCAGAACACCGGCGTCACCATCGTCGCCGTCGGCAAGCTCGAGAAGGAAGACGCCGGGGACGCGAACGGCAAGGTCACGACGATGGGCGACACGCTCGCGCCGTCGCCGACGTCCTCGCTCTTCCGCGTGTTCCACGGCGTGCCGGACATCGCCGCCTTCGACGTCGTCATCAACGGCGAGACCGTGCTCACAGGGGTCAAGTACGGCACGGCCTTCGGCTTCCCGTACACGAGCACGACGGGCTACGCGACGATCAACGCCGGCGTCCCCGAGGGCGCGACCCTGACGCTTCGCTCGGGAACGACGGTACGCAGCTTCAGCATTCCGCAGCGCCTCCGTCGCGGCATTGCCAGCACCGTCTTCGTCGGCGGCACGAAGGACAAGCTCACCGTCACGCTGTGCTCCGATCGCACGCCGGACGAGGGAGATCTCGCCAAGTGCCAGAAGCTCGCCGCTCAGGAGTAGCGGCCGGGCAGGGGGCCGGGGCCGCTCGGGATCGGCGATATACGTCCAAAACTGCGGGAATTTTCCCTCTCCTGGGCTTGCACAAAGCCCAATTTCGACCATAGTGCCGCGGAGCTGGGGGAGTGCCCGGTCTCGCGAACGGAAGTAGTCATGTCCAAGCTTTACGCTGCCGCCCTCGTTCTTGGAGCCTTTGCTGGTACCGCGTTGCTCGCGTCCGTCGGATGTTCGGACTCCGTGCACGACGAGGAGACCGGCGTAGCGCTCGGAGCGGCCGGCGAGGCCGACGCCGGTGACGGTGGCATCGCGAAGGGCACGCTCGTCATCAGCGCGGTGTTCCCGTTCGGCGGACGCACCGGCGCGCCGTTCAAGAAGGACTACGTCGAGATCCTCAACAAGTCGTCGAAGGAGGTCACGCTCGACGGGCTCTCCCTCCAGCTGTCGACGACGGCCACGTCGGCGTTCTCGGTGGCGGTCCCCCTCACGGGCAAGGTCGGTCCGGGTCGCTACTTCCTCGTCGAGCTCGGCGGCGCCGCGGCGGAGACGGGCGAAGCGCTCCCCACGCCCGACCAGCCGGGCGCGGCGGATTCGCCCTCGATCGGTGAGTCCACCACCAGCAACGTGAAGATGGCGGGCAAGGTCGCGCTCGCGCAGGGCACGGGGCCGCTCAACTGCGGTCAGCTCGGATCGCAGTGCGCGCCGGCGAAGCTGCTCGATCTCGTGGGCTGGGGCCCGGCGTCCGCGTGGGAGGGTTCGACCAGCGCGCGCTCCTTCACCGACGACGCGAGCGAGGCCGACAAGAAGTCGCTCGCGCGCCCGGGCACGAGCTGCGCGGACAGCGACAACAACGGCAAGGACTTCAACCTCGCCACCCCCGACCCGCGCAACGGCGAGAAGGACGCGGTGAACTGCAACCCGCCGAAGCCCGATGCGGGCATCGACGCGGCCAGCATCCCGAAGCCGCCCGGCGAGCCCGATCCGGGCAAGGAGCTCCCGTTCGACGCGGGCGTTCGTCCCGACGCGAGCACCGGCAGCGGCGCCTCCGGTGGCGGTGACGATGGTTGTTCGGTCGGGGTCACCGGTGCGGGTGATCTTGCGCTCTCGACTCCGCTCGCGGGCCTCGCGCTCGCCGCGCTGCTCGTGGCGCGCCGCCGCCGTCGCGACGACTGAGGTTCGCGCGCTCCAAACGACGGCTTCGTCGACGGGCTGCCGACAGAAGCGCTGATGCCGCTCGCGCTCCTCGACCACGCGCAGATCGACGACGTGGCCGCGCGCTGGAACAACGCGCTCCGCCTCACGAATCGCAAGGTGGAGCGCTCGTCGCTCGTCATTCTGCGCGAGCTCGCGCGTGAAGCGATCGCCTGTGGAGGCCATCTCTTCACGCACATGCCGTCGTGAGGCTCAGGCCACGGCGGTGGACGGCGCCTTCGTGGCGACGGGGAGGCCCGCCTTCGCGACCTCGCTGACCTTCACGCTGACGAGGCGGCTGACGCCGGGCTCGCCCATCGTGACGCCGTGCAGGATGTCGACCATCTGCATCGTCTTCTTGATGTGCGTGATGAGGATGAACTGCGAGCGGTCCGTCATGCCGCGAATCGCCTCGCAGTAGCGACCGACGTTGGCCTCGTCGAGCGGCGCGTCGACCTCGTCGAGGATGCAGAACGGGGAGGGGCGGATCGAGAAGATCGCGAAGATGAGCGACACGGCGGTGAGTGCCTTCTCGCCGCCGCTCATGAGCTCGATGCTCGAGAGCTTCTTGCCCGGGGGCTGCGCGATGATGTCGATACCCGTCTCGAGGATGTCGTCCGGGTTGGTGAGGCGGAGCTCGGCGCGGCCGCCGCGGAACATGTTCGGGAACAGCTCCTGGAAGCGCGTGTTCACGGCGACGAACGTGTCGTGGAAGAGCTTCTTGCTCTCGCGGTTCATCTGCGCGATGGCGCGCTCGAGATCGTCGAGGGCCTTGTCGAGGTCGGCCTTCTGCGTGGTGTAGAAGGCGTAGCGCTTCTCGGCCTCCTCGTACTCGCGGGTCGCCTCGAGGTTCACCGCGCCCATGCGGTCGATGAGGCCGGAGAGCTCCGTGATGCGCGAGCGGCTCTCGGCGTCGGGCGGCTGGCGCATGTGGTAGTCGCCGACGACGCGCCCGAGCTCGAGGCCGCGGAACTTCTCGCGGACGCCCTGGAGGAGGTGCTCCATCGCCAGATCGCGCTCGCGAAGCGCCATCTCGTGCTGCGCGGGGCGGCCTTCGCCTCGTCGGCGCGGGTACGCAGGTCCTTGAGGCCCGCCTCGCGATCGCCGAGATCGGCGCGGAAGCGGCGCTCGAAGATGCCGCGCGCCTCGGTCTGTGCCTCGAGCGCGGCCTTGGCGGCCGCGTGCGCGAGGCCGAGCTGCTCCTTGTGCTTCACGAGCGTGGCGGCCGTGATCCCGATCTCGGCCGCTCCATCGCAGAGCTCGGTCTCGAGGCGCTGCGAGCGCTCCGTGAGCTCCTCCTCGCTCTTCGCGAGGCGCGCGAGCGTGGCGCGCGACGCGGAGAGCTTCTCGCTCGCGGCAGCGAGGGCCACCTTGCGCTCCATCAGCATCGACTGCTGCGCCTTCACCTGCTCGCGCCAGTCGGCGGCGTTCGTCTCCGCCTCCGTGATCTTCACGTCGACGCCCGCGAGCTCCTCGCGTGCCTGATCGAGAACGGCCTGGGCGGCGGCGCGGTCCGCCTCCGCCTCTGCGATATGGGCGTGGAGCTCCTCGATCTCGGCCGAGAGCTGCGCGAGGCGGTCCTCGTGCTGCGAGCCTTCCGCCTCCGCGTTGCGAAGGTCCTTCTCCGCATGCACGAGCGCGAGCTCGCTCTGGTGCGCCTCGTGGCGCGCGCGCTCGAGGGCGCCCTGCGTCTCGCCGATCTGCGTGCGGAGGCTCTGGTGATGGGCGAGGCGCTCCGCGACGAGCGCCTCGAGGCGAGCGACCTCGTCGCCGAGCTCGCGCATCTCGCGGCGAACGTCGAGCATGTGCGCCGCCGCCTGCTCGCCGGTGCCGCCGGAGACGCGGCCGTCGGCGTGGAACACGGTGCCGTCGATCGTGACGATCGGGATGTCGCTGTAGAGTGCACGGACGGTCATCGCCGCCGCGACGTCGTCGACGACGACGGTGTCGCCGATGACGGTCATCACCAGCGCCTCGTCCTCGGGCGCGTAGCGGAGGTGATGCGCGAGCCGGATGGCGCCCTCGGGGAGCTCTGTCTGCTTGCCCGCGACGTAGGCGGTGTGGCGCGCGACGATCGTGGCGCGCCCCTTCTTCGCGGACGCGAGGTCCGTGAGGAGCGAGACGCCGACGTCGAGATCGTCGACGACGACGTCTTCGAGGTGCGTGCCGAGGAGGCCGGCGAGCGCGTTGGAGAGCGCGGCCGGCGCCTCGACGCGATCCGCGAGGAGACCGACCAGGGTCTCGCTCTTCGTCTCGATGAGGGCCTTCGCACCGGCGCCGACGCCCTCGCGGCGCGTGTGCATCTCGGTGAGCGCGTGGAGGCGCGAGCGCTTGCGGCCTGCCTCCGTCTTCGCCTCCTCGAGGAGGTGCTCGCTCTCGGCGATCTCGCGCCGGAGCTCGGTGAGGCGCTCCTCCATCTGCGCCTTCTCTTCGACGGTCGTGACCTTGCCCGACTTGAGGTCCTCGATCGCGAGCGCGAGCTGCTGGGTGCGCGCGCGGAGCTCGAGGAGTGAGCCCTCGCGCTGCTCGCGCTCCGTGCCCATGCGCTCGTCGCGCAGGCGGAGGTCTTCCTTGCGGCGATCGAAGCCTTCGAGCTTCGCCGCGCTGGAGGCGATCGCCTGCTGCGCCTGGCTCAGCGACTGGCGGAGCTCGAGGACGACGCGGTCCGCGTCCTCGCTCGACGTGGTGAGGTCGGTGAGCTTCGTCTCCTCTGCGGCGACCGCGGCGGCGACGCCGGTCTCGCCCTCTTCGAGGATCGCGATGTCGGCCGCGACCGCGTCACGCTCGGAGGCGAGGGCGCCCGCCTGCGCGGCGATCTCCTGCAGCTCACCCTCGGCCTGCGACTCGCGGCGGCGGAGCGCCTCGATGCGGTCGTTCGCGCGCTGGATGGCCGCCTCCTCCGCGCGGACCTCGTTGTCGGCGGTGAACGCGGCGGTGTTCGCCTGCTCGAGCGCCTGCTCCGCGTTCTGCGCCTCGGTACGGGCGGTCTCGAGATCCGCCTCGCGCGTGGCGAGGTCGGTCTTCGCGGTCTCGGCCTCGAGGCCGATGCGCTCGACCTCGCCGCGCTCCAGATAGATCCAGCCGCGGAGCTCGAGGAACTTGTGGGCCGCGTCGTGGAGCTGGAGATCTTCGAGCTCGCCGCGGTAGGCGATGTAGCGCTCCGCCTTCGCCGCCTGGCGCTTCAGCGATCCGAGCGACCGTTCGAGCTCGCCGATGATGTCGCCGACGCGCAGGAGGTTCTGCTGCGTGAGCTCCATCTTCCGCTCGGCCTGCTTCTTACGGCTCTTGAACTTCGTGATGCCCGCCGCCTCCTCGATGAGCATGCGCCGGTCTTCCGGCTTCGCGCTGACGATGAGGCCGATCTTGCCCTGCTCGACGATCGAGTAGGCCTTCGTGCCGACGCCCGTACCGAGGAACAGCTCGGTGATGTCCTTCAAGCGGACCGGCGTCTTGTTGATCAGGTACTCGCTGTCGCCCGAGCGGTGGAGGCGGCGGGTGACGGCGATCTCCGCGTAGTCCTTGTATTCGAGCGGGAGGTCGACGGGGTCGTTGTTCTCGAAGGTGAGGGTGACCTCGGCGTAGTCGGCCGGCGGGCGCGACTCGGAGCCGTTGAAGATCACGTCTTCCATCGAGCGGCCGCGGAGGTGCTTGGCGGACTGCTCGCCCATGCACCAGCGGATGGCGTCGACGATGTTCGACTTTCCACACCCGTTCGGGCCGACGATGCCCATAATCTCGTGCTCGAAGCTGACGACCGTCCGCTCGACGAAGGACTTGAATCCGGAGAGCTCGAGACGCTTGATCTTCATCGCTTATCCACCACCTGACGCGCCGCGTAAGGGCGGCGCGACCTGAGACTGGCCCTTGGACACTGACCACATGCCCGACGTAACGTACCGCCAGATATGGTCACTGTTCAGTGTGGATAGCCCTGAACGTCTGGACACGCAAGAGGTGTTTAGTGCCCTTGACGCCCTGACGCCGTAGAGCCAAGAGATTCCGAAGAGATGCCGACCTACGAGTACGTCTGCACGAGCTGCGGCAACGCATGGGAGGAGTTCCAGAAGATCTCCGAGGACCCCACGCAGGTCTGTCCGAAATGCAATCAGTCCACCGCGAAGCGCCAGATCAGCGGCGGCAACTTCATCTTGAAGGGCGGCGGCTGGTACGCGGATCTCTACTCGTCGTCGAAGCCGAAGGGCGGCGGCTCCGAGTCGAAGGGCGAGAGCAGCGGCTCCTCTTCCTCCTCGGAGTCGAAGTCATCCTCGGAGTCGAAGTCGTCGGGCGGAGACTCCGGCTCGTCGTCGAGCGGCTCGAGCGGCTCGTCGGCGCCCAAGGCCGACTCGAAGTAGCGCGCCGGCGGCTGCGGCCCGGAACCTCACGACGATCGAGGCGGCCCGCCTGGGATCGAGGTCCGCGCGAGGAGCGCGTGCGCGTCAGCGTGTCCGCGTGCGAGAGCGCGGGAGGAAACGCGGCAGCTCGTCGACGCGCATGCGGTCGCCGCCCCTCTCGAACCACCCGCGCTGCGCGAGCCAGGTGTGCGAGGCGGAGATGGGAGCGTCGCCCGTCGCTCCGTGATGAATTTTGACGACTCGCTCGACGACTGTGGCGCCGTGCGGCGGCTGCGTCGCCATCGGTGGCTGAGTGGGCGTCACGCGTGCACGAGCGCGCGGAGCTCGCGCTCCGTGATGCCGAGCTCGCCGGCGACGCGCGCGTAGACGACGTCCATCACCCGGCCGCGGAGCGGGGTCGCGATCTCGTCGAGCGAGGTCGCGTAGAGCGCGGCCTCCTCGCGCAGCGACGGCAACGCGAGCCGGAACGCGGCCTCGAGCTCCTCCGCAGGCGTGTCTCCCTGAGCCGAGAGCCACCGCTTCGTCGCGAGCGCGCCACGCGCGAAGCGGTGAAGCTCGTGCTGCGCGAGCATCCAGCCCTGGATACGCGTGGGATCTTCCTCGGCTGCGGCGATCGCGTCGAGGCGTCGCTCGATCTCGGCGAAGGTCAAGCGATCGAGCTCGCGCAGTGCGCCCGGGAACTCGTCGGCGAGGCTCTGCATTTCGGCTCTGGGGTCGGGCTCGATGAATGACGAATCATTCGCCGCACGATCGTGCGCCACGCGTAACGCACGGATGCGTTGGTACTTGAGACGAAGAGCGGCGAGCAAGACCGGTGCTATCCTCGACCGAAAGGGTACCCCGATGACCGACAAGCGTCGTGAAGTGGAAGAGCTGCGCGGAGAGATCGGCAAGATCGACACGCAGCTCCTCGCGTCGCTCGAACGACGCGCCAAGCTGTCGAAGCGCATCGGCGAGCTGCAGAAGTCCATGACCGTCCCGCCTGGCCTCCCGGATCGCGGGCAGATCGAGGCGCTCGTCGGCAAGGCCACCGGTGACATTCCCGTCGCCGCGCTGCGGGAGATCTTCCGCGAGATCTACGCCACCTGCTTCGCGCTCGAGTCGCCCGTCGTCGTCGCGTACGCGGGGCTCGACGGCGGCTTCGCCCACGCGGCCGCGCGCTCGCGCTTCGGCGTCGCCGCGGAGTACCTGGGCGGCGAGTCGATCCCGGTCGCGATCCAGGAAGTGTCGCGACAGCGCGCGACCTACGCGGTCGTGCCCTTCGAGACGCGTCACGACGGCATGGTGCAGGCCACCATCGCTGCGCTGACCGACAGCGACGCGAAGATCGTGGCTGCCTTCGAGCTCATCGTGAACCTCCAGCTCGCGTCGAAGGCATCGAGCCTCTCCGAGGTCGACAAGGTCTACTGCATCGCCAAGGACCGCGCGCACTGCGCGAAGTTCCTCGCGAACGAGATGCCCGGCGCGCAGGTCCTCGACGTGAAGACCGTGCTCGGCGCCTGCCAGCTCGCGGCCGGCGATCCGCGCGCCGCCGTGCTCGTGCACGACGGCTTCGTCGCCGAGTTCCAGCTCGAGGTCATCAAGCGCAACGTGCGTGACGACGGCGACGAGCGCATTCGCTACGCGATCATCGGCAACCGCCCCTCGAGCCGCACCGGGAACGACTTCACCGGCATCGTCATCGCCGTCCACGACGAGCCCGGCGCGCTGCACGGCCTCCTCAAGCAGTTCGCCGAGCGCGGCGTCAACCTCACCAAGATCCAGTCGCGTCCCATCCAGGACGAGAACTGGCAGTACCACCTGTTCATCGAGATCCAGGGCCACCCGACGGACCGTGCCGTCGTCGGCGCGCTGGAGGACGTGCGGCGCCAGGCGAAGTTCTTCAAGGTGCTCGGCTCGTATCAGCTCGCGTGACGAGGGCCGAAACGGTGTAGAGTCCCGCGCTCCATGAAGGCGCGCGCATTCACGCTTTTCCTCGTCCTTTTCTCGCTTCTCTTCGTCGGCTGCGGTGACAAGCCGGGCGAGGTCAAGTCGCCGAGCTCCGGGCCCAGCCTCGATGACGCCTTCGCGCTGCTCCCCGGCAACGCCATCGCCGTCGGCACGGTCGACGCGCGCGCGTTCTTCAGCAGCGAGACCTTCGGCGCCGATCTCGGCAAGCTCGTCGAGACGTACATCCCGGTCGGCCAGGAAGCAGGCTTCGCCGCCTCGAAGGACGTCGATCGCGTCACCTTCGCGAGCTACTCGTACCAGGGCGTCGACGTGGCCGCGATCATCGTGGGGCGCTTCGACGAGGCGAAGATCAAGGCCGCGGCCGCGAACCACACCGCGAACAAGCAAGGCAACTACCTCGTCGTCTCGCAGTACGCCGGACGCGACGTGTACACGATCAACAACATCGGCTTCACGCTGCTCTCGGGCACTCGCGCCGTCGCCGGCACCGAGAGCGGGATCCGGCGCGTGCTCGAGCGCATCAAGGACAACCGCGTGAAGCGCGACATCACGAAGTGGATGCTCGACACGGTGGAGACGCCGGGCGCGGCCGCCGCCGTCGCTGCCGACTTCGCCACGCAGCCGATGCCGTCCGAGGCGATGCGCCAGGTGCCGCTCCCGTTCCTCAACGGCATGAAGGGCCTCCGCGTCCTCGTCCAGTTCAAGAGCCCGGGCACCCAGGTCGCCGGTTCGATGACCTATGCCGACGAGGCTACCGCGAAGGCGATGGCGGAGCAGGTGCGCGGGTACACGAAATGGGCAGTCCTCCTCAGCGGGATCGGCGTCAACGTCCAGAATATCGACGTGAAAGCGGAGGCCTCCGACGTACAGATCAAGTTCGAGGTCGACGACAAATCGCTCCGTTCGGGCCTCGCGTCGCTGCCGACGTGGATCGGTCCGCCGTCGAGCAGGTCGCCTTCGGCGCCGCCGTCGAGCGGTACGGCGGCGCCCGGACCGGCGCCGGTCGATCCGAAGAAGAAGTAGTACGATTCGCTCATGCGAGCGATCTGGCCCGCGAGCGCGTGCGTCGCGCTCGCCCTGTCTTGCGGCGACGACTCCTCGAAGACGACGGGCCCGGGCGGCACGGGAGCGCCCACGAGCCCGGGCAACACCACCCCCGCGACCGCGACGTGCCAGGCGGCGGGCGGCTCCGCGACCGTCGCCACCCCGACGCTCCTTCGCAAGCTCGTCGACCGGCGCGGCGTGGAGGGCTGGCTCGCGTCGCCGGCCATCGCGGACCTCGACGGCGACGGCAAGCCGGAGACGATCGTGGCGCGCGAGTCGCGCGTGGTCGTGTGGGGCTCGGACGGCGCCTACAAGTGGGAATTCGACACCGGCAAGGACCGCATCTGGGCAAGCCCGATCGTCGGCAACTTCACCGGCGACGACAAGCTCGAGATCGCCGTCGCCGCGCGCGACTCCGCGTGGATCATCGACGCGACGGGCAAGATCGCGGAGGGCTTCCCGCAGAAATTCGGCAGCGCGGAGACGCGCGCGATCGCGGCCGGCGACCTCGACGGCGACGGCGCGCTCGACATCGCGGTCGCGGTCCGCAACAAGGAGGCGGCCGACGACATCGTGAAGGCCTACCACGGCAACGGCACCGCGGTGGCCGGGTTCCCCCCGAGCGCGAGCGGGGTGTCCGGCTGCAGCGAGTCGTCGCCGTGCTACTTCGCGGGTCTCTACGATCAGAACATCGCGATCGGCGCGCTCGACGCGGACGGAAAGCAAGGCCTCGTCATCCCGCACGACGACGCATACGCGAGCTTCTTCCACGGGACGGGCGTCGTCTACGACTCGAACCCGATGTTCACGAAGGCGAAGAAGACGGCCGGCGTGCGCTACCTCCACGACCTGCCGCTCGCGATCCAGGGCTACGCGGACGACGAGTCGACCGCCAATCAGGCCCACTTCACGAACACGCCGCCGGCCATCGCCGACATCGACAAGGACGGTACGCCCGACATCGTCATGGTGGGAAGCGTGCAGAATGCATCCCAGGAGGATCGCCTCCGTGGCGTCGGCCTCTGGGTCATGAAGAGCGACGCCTCCCGTCACGCGGGATGGGAGTCGCCCTTCCACGTGCCGGGCTACGTGATGGGCCTGAACGACGGCTTCAGCCCGGGCCTCGGGGACGATCCCGTCCTTGGCGCGGACAACCTCGTCGGCCTCACGAACCAGGTCACGATCGCCGACCTCGACACGAAGCCCGGGCTCGAGATGATCTTCGCGGGCTACGACGGGAAGATCCACGCCGTCGCCGCGGACAAGACGGAGCTCTGGTCCTTCGAGTACGCCACGAACGGACGCGCGCTCACGCCCGGCCTCGTCGTCGCCGATCTCTCCGCCGACGGCGTACCCGAGGTGGCCTTCGCCACGTACACGCCGGACAAGGAGACGGGGGCGCTCTACATCCTCTCCTCGAAGGGCGAGCCGCTCCAGAAGGTGCCGCTGCCGGGCCGCGGCTCGATGGCGGTGCCGACCATCGGCGACACCGACGGCGACGGCGTCCTCGAGATCGTGGTCTCGCTGAAGGACGAGCTCGATTCCAAGGAGACCGTCCACGTCTACAGCGTGCCGGGCTCCAAGCCGAACTGCGTTCTGTGGGGCACGGGGCGTGCGAATTTGCTCCGCAACGGTTGGGTCCGCTGAAGCGGTTCTGCTGAACCGGTTCCACCCGCGCTAAGCTGGCGCGCGTGAGCACCCTCATCGTTCATCCGCTGAACGGCACGCCGCTGGTCGGAAGCGTCCCCGTTCCGAGCGACAAGAGCATCGGTCATCGCGCGTTGCTCTTCGCGTCGCTCTGCGACGGCGAGTCGGAGATCCGACAGTTCTCGCACGGGGAGGACAACGTCTCGACCGCGAACTGCATGCGCGCGATGGGAGCCACCGTCACGGACGTCAATCCCACCACGTTGAAGGTGAAAGGGACGGGCATCTTCGGCCTCACCGCGCCGGCTCACGATCTCGACTGCGGCAACTCCGGCACCACCATGCGCCTCCTCACGGGCATCCTCGCGGCGCAGCCTTTCCGGTCGCGGCTCATCGGCGACGCCTCGCTCACGCGACGCCCCATGATGCGCGTGGTGGGACCGCTCCGGCAGCGCGGCGCCGTGATCACGGGCGAGCCTCATCCGAAGAAGGAGGGCGACCTCACGCCACCGCTCGTGGTCGGTCCGCTGCCGGACGGCACCTACCTGAAGGAGCTCGAGTACGAGTCGCAGGTCGCGAGCGCCCAGGTGAAGAGCGCGATCCTTCTCTCTGGGCTCTACGCGCACGGCACCACGTGGTTCAAGGAGCCGACGCTCTCGCGCGATCACACGGAGCGCATGATGCACGCGCTCGGCGTGCCGCTGAAGACGGTGGCGACGGCGGTGGAGCTCGACCCCGCGGGCTGGAGCGGAAAGATGGAGGGCTTCTCCATCGACATCCCGGGGGACGCGTCGGCGGCCGCGTTCCTCGTGGTCGCGGCGAACATCACGCCGGGCTCGCGCGTGACGGTGCGTGGCGTCGGCACCAACCCGACGCGCACGGGGCTCCTCGAGATCGTGCGCCTCATGGGCGGCGGCGTGGAGGCGGTGCCGCAAGGCGAGCAAGCCGGCGAGCCCGTGGCGGAGGTGACGGCGTGGCCGGCCGAGCTCCGCGGCACGCTCATCGGCGGCGAGATCGTGCCGCGCGCGATCGACGAGATCCCGATCGCGTGCGCCCTCGCGGCGCGCGCGACGGGCGAGACCACGATCCGCGACGCGGAGGAGCTCCGCGTGAAGGAGAGCGATCGCGTGGCCACCATGGTGCAGGTGCTGCGCGCCTTCGGCGTCGACTGCGAGGAGCTCCCCGACGGCATGATCGTCCGCGGCAAGGAGGGCGCCCTCACGCCGGCGACGGTGGACAGCAAGGGAGACCACCGCATCGCGATGACGGCGGCCGTCCTCGGCCTCCACGGCAGCGGACCGACGCGCATCACGGACTGCGACTGCATCGCCACGAGCTTCCCGCGCTTCGTCGGTACGCTGCGTGCGCTCGGCGCCCGCATCGACGTCGAGTCGTAGTCCCGATTCGCGCGCGTTCGTGCTACGAAGCGGGCATGTCCGAGCGGAAGCGCCCCATTGTCGCGATCGACGGGCCTGCGGGTGCGGGCAAGAGCACGGTCGCGCGCAAGCTCGCCGATGCGCTTGGATACGTCCTCGTCGACACGGGCGCGATGTATCGCGCGGTCGCCCTCGAGGCGAAGCGCGCGGGCGCGGAGTGGAACGACGGGGCCGGCGTGGGCGGGATCGCGCGCGGCATCGTGGGCGAGCACGCGCTCGCGTTCGAGCGCGACGGCACGCTCGGCGTGCGCGTGCTCCTCCGCGGCTCGGACGTGAGCGAAGCGATCCGCATGCCGGACATCGCGCAGGGCGCGAGCACCGTCTCCGCGCACGAGGAGGTGCGCGCCGCGCTGCTCGATCTGCAGCGTCAGGCGGGTGAGACCGGCGGCGTCGTCCTCGAGGGCCGCGACATCGGCACGGTCGTCTTCCCGCACGCGGAGGTGAAGTTCTTCCTCACCGCGAGCGCGGAGGTCCGCGCCGGGCGCCGCCACGCCGAGCTCGTGGCCAAGGGCCAGACCGTGACCTTCGACGAGACCCTCGCCGACGTGAAGGTGCGCGACGCCCGCGACGAGGGGCGCGCCATCGCGCCGCTCAAGCAGGCGGACGACGCCATCCTCGTCGACTCGAGCAAGCTGTCGATCGACGAGACGGTCGCCTTCATGCTCGGTGAGGTAAAGAAGGTGGCAGGCGCGTGAAGCGCCGCGCCTTCCTCGTCGGGGCGACGCTCCTGTCCGCGTGTGGCGGTGAGCCTGCGGCGCCGGTGAAGAAGGAGACGGGGCCGGACTGGGGCGATGTCTGGTCGTCGACGCCGGAGATCTACGCCGTCATCCGGCCCCAGGCGCTGAAGAACGATCGCGTCTTCGGATCGTTCTGGCGCTCGCTCGTCCGGGCGGCGCAGGCGCGGGGCATCGCGCGCGGCGCCACGATGGTGGAGGCGGTCGAGGGCGCGCAGGAGATCGTCGTCGGGCTCAACAAAGGCGAGGCGGCCCTCGTGCTCCGCGGCGTCCCGGCGCGGCTCGACCCCGCGACGGTCCAGGGCGACGACAACAAGCCGCTCTTCCGCCTCGCGTCCGACGAGCGCAAGAAGGTGCAGGAGTACGTCTCGAACGATCCGAAGCTCGCCGACGGCGCCGTCTTCGTGCTGCCCGACCGGACCTGGGTGGGCGTGCTCGGAGCGGGGCGCGATCGCGCCCGCGCCGCCTTCGTCGCCCCCGAGCATCGCCCGCACGTCGAGGTGACGGCGGGCGCCCTCGTGGTCGTCCGTCTGAGCGGCGCCTTCCTGCGCCTCTTCGAGCGGCATCGCCTCTTCGGACCGCTCACGAAGAAGCTCACCACCGTGACGTTCGAGCTCGAGCCCGGCAACGGCAGCGCCGTGATCGCGCTCGCGTACTCCGAGTCGGACGCCACCGCGTACGGCGAGATGCAGGCGAAGAAGATCGCCTCGGAGCTCGCGGCGGAAGGGAAGGACCGCGCATGGCTGAAGGACGCGAAGATCAAGTACGAGGGCGACGTGGTGTACGTGCGTCTCGCGCTGCCACCCCGCCTCCTCGACGAGCTCCCGAACGCATCGGGTAGCGACCTCGGCATCTGACTGCGTTAGATTGGGGGGATGCAGAGACTCGGCTGGGCCGTGGCGGTCGCGACGATCATGATGGCGTGCAGCAGCTCCGACGACAGCGGCGGCACGAGCAGCGGTGGCGCGACCGGTCCCGATCCGACGGGCTCCACGAAGGACTACGTCCAGCCTGACGCGAACAAGGTCTGCACCCTCCTCACGTGTCCGAGCAGCTCGCCGCAGACGACCACCCAGGACGAGTGCCTGAAGACCTACACCGCGGCGCGTATCCCGCCCTCGTGCAAGGACGGGCTGGAGTCGGCCACGTGCGATAGCCCCGCGTCGGTCGTGAGCGACTGCTTCCCGTCCTGCACGGGCACCGAGTCGTCCTGCGACGGCCGCAACGTGACGACCTGCGCCAACGGCCGGCAGTACACGTTCGAGTGCGGCGGCGTCTGCGCGACGCAGAACAAGACGTGGACGGGCACCTGCGGCCTCACCTACGGCGGCGTGACGGCCCAGACCGTGAAGTGCTGGTGCCAATGAGGCGCTCGGGGCTGGCCGGCACGTTCGCGACCCTCGCGATCCTCGCCGCCTGCTCCGACGACGATCCGGCGCCGGCGCCCGTCGCGCAGAAGACCGCGAACTACGTCTCGATCGACGCGGAGAAGCTCTGCCACGTCTTCACGACCGACTGTCCGCGGAAGACGGGGCAGACCTTCGACGAGTGCGTGAAGATCTACAAGGCCACGCGCGTGCCGCCGGAGTGCAAGGACAAGCTCGACGCGCTGACGTGCGACTCGTCGAGCGAGGTCCAGGACTGCTGGCCCACGTGCTCCGGGCTCGAGGCCGAGTGCGATGGTCCGCACATCATCGAGTGCGCGCCCAGCGGACGCCGTTACACCTACGACTGCGACGGCGTCTGCGCGACCCAGAACAAGACGTGGTCCGGCAAGTGCGGGACCGCGTACAAGAGCCAGACCTCGAACCTGCCGACGTGCTGGTGCAACTGACGGCTACTGAATGTCGACCTTGAGGTCGTAGTCGCCCGCGGTCACGCCCTTCGCGCCCGCGACACCGATGACGACGTTGTACGGGTTGGTGACGGAGTTGAGCTTCACGGTGCGCGTGTGGTCCTGCGTCTGGCCGCGCTTCGGCCGGTCCCACTTGTACTCGGCCTCGCACGACACCGCGCTCGACACGTTCGGCGGTACGGACGTGCTCGTGGTGCCGATCGTGTACGCGTAGATGCTGAGGTCCTTCGTCGTGTCCTTCGGGGTCACGGTGATCGTCATGATGGAGCGCGGCGGGATCTGCGTGTGATAGAGGACGTGGTTGCCGCGGAACCGCTCGTTCTGGGTGGCGGGGAAGCACGCCATGCTGCTCGTCGAGGCCCAGGTGAGGTCGTTCATGAGCGCGCCGCTCTCGAGCTTGCCTGAGACGGTGACGCTCTTGCCCTTCTCGGACGCGATGTTCGTCACGTTCGCAGGCCAGTCGGCGGCCATGACGAGACCCGTGAACGAGAGCACCGCGCCGAACACCGCACGACCAAGCCAGTTCTTCATGTTCATGTCGTTCTCCTGGCGAGGCTCGTCGCAATCGCCGGACCACCGCCCCGGGCCGTGATTTCCGGGGCTTCGGCGGCCACCCCCTGATGCGTCGGGCGCATCAGGTGTCGCCCGGCGCGCGTCACCGGAGGCCGTGGCGCCAGAGGAGACGGTAGAAGTGCATCCGATCCACCGCGGCGGCGCGCGCGGCGGCGGAGACGTTGTCGTCGTGGCGGCGGAGGAGCTCCTCGAGGTAGCGACGCTCGAACGCGCGGGTCCAGCGCTCGCGCGCGACGCGGAGCGGCTGATCGTAGGCAGGCGCGAGCTCGTTGTCGGTGCCGGCGCCGCTGCCGTCGCCTTCGAGCGGGACCCGCTCCTTCAGCGCGAGGCAGCGCTCGAGGTAGTTGCGCAGCTCACGCACGTTGCCCGGGAAGTGGTGGCGCGCGATGTCGGCGAGCGACTCGGGCGTGCGCATCGCCGCCGTCTCCGCCTCGGGGCCCAGTCCGTCGAGGAGCTTGCCGACGAGGAGCGGGAGGTCCTCGCGGCGCTCGCGTAGGGCAGGGAGGTGCACCTCGATGACGGCGAGGCGGTAATAGAGGTCGGAGCGGAAGCGCTTCGCGTTCACCTCCTCGCGGAGGTTGCGGTTGGTGGCGGCGATGACGCGCACGTCGACGGTCTTGAAGGTGGCCGTGCCGATGCGTTTGATCTGCTTCTTCTCGAGGACGCGCAGGAGCTTGGGCTGCAGGTCGGGCGAGAGCTCGCCGATCTCGTCGAGGAAGATGGTGCCGCCGTCCGCGGCCTCGAACGCCCCCTCGCGCGCGGTGTGGGCGCCCGTGAAGGAGCCCTTCTCGTGGCCGAAGAGCTCGGCCTCGAGCAGATCGGGCGGGATCGCCCCGCAGTCGACCACGATGAACGGCCCGCTCTTGCGCGCGCTCTCGGAGTGGATGGACTCTGCCGCGGCCTCCTTGCCCGTGCCGGTCTCGCCTTCGAGGAGGACGGCCGCGTTCGACGCCGCCGCGCGCTCGAGCAGGGAGAAGGCGCGGCGCATCGGGATGCTCGTGCCGACCATCGTGCCGAAGCGCGCGCGCTCGGAGAGCGCCATCTTCACCTCGTCGGGGCGCAGCTCGAAGCGCACCTGGCTGCGGCCGACCGTGATCATCGCGCCGTCGCGGAGGTAAGCCTCGCGAATGCCGACCCCGTCGACGATGGTGCCGTTGCGGCTCCCGAGGTCGCGGACGATGGCGCGATCGCCGTCGACCGTGATCTCGACGTGGAAGCGCGAGACGGTCTCGTCGGCGACGATGAAGTCCGCCGACTCGTGCGTTCCCACGACGACCCGGTCGCCGTTCGAGGCGTGCTTTTTCCCGGCGTCCGGGCCGACCAGCACGGTCAGCCAGAAGCGGCGCACGCTCACGGGGTTGGCCGATCTCTCGACGGGAACGGTGGCGTCCGGCGGGGCGTCCATGCGTCGCGCCGGGAGTAACACACCTGATGTCTCGGACACATCAGGTGAAGGCTTGGAGGCGGGCATGACTCCGCGATTCGCAAGTCGCGGTCCATCTGGCCCGAAAGCTGCGAGAATGATCCCTCGTGAGCGCGTCGCGCACCCTCGTCCTCCTCGTGGTCGTGGCGGCGGCCATGGGTTGTCGCGCCGTCCTCGAGGTGGAGATCAAGGGAGTACGCGGAGCCGTTCGGCAACGACGGTGGGCCGAGCACTCCGGCCGATGCGAGCACGGCGGCGGACGCGAGCACGCCGAGCGAGGCCGGCGACGCGCGACAGCCCAGGCCGGACGCGAACGCGCAGCCTGGCGACCTCGTCGTGCGGCTCGACCCGTCGGGCGGAGGGCTCATCGCGGCGCAGCAGTACCTCTTCTACGTGTCGCCCGGAGCGAACGGCAGCGTCCATCGCGTGGCGAAGAACGGGAAGAAGGACGAGACGCTCCTCCCGAACCTCGGCGATGGGCTGCGCCTCGAGCTCGGCGCGAGCGGAGTCTTCGTCGGGCAGGGCATGGCGGGGAAGGTCGTCCTCCTCCCGAGCGATGGCAGCGGGAACAAGACCATCGCGAGCGGCGAGATTGGTCTCGTCGACCTCGCGGTCAACGGAGCGCAGCTCTTCCTCGCGCGCTCGAACGGGATCCGGGTCATGGCTCAGACGGGCGGCCCCTCGACGCCCATCGCGACGGCGAAGAACCCGACCGCGATCGCCGCGGACGACGACTACGTCTTCTTCGCGGACGACGACGGCCTCGTCCGGATCGACCACGCCGGCGGGGGCCGCACCGTGCTCGTGAACGAGGCCGTCGCGCGATTCGTGCTGGACACGGGGCACGTCTACTTCTCCACCGCCCGCGGCGGGAACATCTTCCATGTGGACAAGGCCGGCACGAATCAGCCGTCCATGATCGTCAGCGACGCGATCATCGGCGGCTTCGCGGTCGACGAGGCGAGCGTGTATTATACATGCGAAAACGGGCTCGTCCGGCGCGCGAAGAAGGGCCTTCGCGTCGTCGATGGCAACGTCCCCGTCAATCTCGCGAAGGCGCGGGACAATGGCACCGACGTCGCGCTCGGCGAGAAGGCCGACCTCTTCTGGATCGCTGGCAACGCCATCTTCAGCGCGGAGAAGTGATCAGCGGGAGAGGAGCCACATGGCGGCGGCGGCCCCGAGCGCGACGGCGCCGCCGATGAAGAACCCGGTGGCGAAGTCGGCCTTCTGCGCCGCGTCGTGGCTGGCATCGACGCCGTCGCGGTTGCTGCACCGCGGGGCAGGGCACAGGCGGTTCGCGTCGTCCTGATCGGAGCTCGCGGCGAACGAGAAGTAGGTGCCGGCGCCGAGGAGGGCGAGGCCGATCCCGCCAGCAGCGTAGCTCCCGATGCGGAGCGCGCGCGACCCGCCCGCCTCGCGCTCGGGCCCCGGCGGCGTCCGCGGCGCGCCGTCGCCCGGTACGACGACGGCGAGGGCAGAGGACGCCTTCACCGGCTCGAGCGGAGGCACGCGGACGTCGATGACCTGACCTTCGCCCGCGACCTTCGCGGTGACGAGGAACGGCGCGTATCCCGGCGCGCTCGCCTCGATGACGTGCTCGCCCGGATCGACGGGCGCGGCCACGTCCCACGACGCGGACTTGAGCTCGATGCCGTCGCGCTTGATGACGACGTCCTTCAGGCGGCCGGTGGCGACGTCGACGGTGAGCCGGAGGCGGACGAGCCGCGGCTTCAGCGCGTCCATGTGCTCGCGCGCGATCGCCTCGCGGTTCGGGCGGCTGTCGCGCTTCGCGAAGGAGAGCGCCTCGCCGAACTCGGCCCACGCGGCGGCGGTCTTGCCCTGGCTCTCGTGGCAGAGGGCGAGCGTGAGCATCGTGCCGCCGCCCGGATCGAGGCGGTAGCTCTCCGTGAGCTTCGGGCACGCGTCCTCCCAGCGCTGCTCGTCCATCGCCTGCTTGGCTTGACGGAAGAGCTCCTCGGCGAGCGCGATGTCGTCGGACGGCGCGGCCGCTGCGAGCCGCGGGACGCAGACGAGCGCGGAGACGAGGATGAGGTGCGAGACGAGGGAAGAGCGGTTCATTTTCGGTCGGCGGTCTCGGACTTCACGTCCGGCGGACGAACGATCGGTACCGGAGCGCTCGCTCGAGCAGGCACGCGCCGGACGCTCGCCGTGGCGCCCGGCGATGACGGCTCGGGGCGCTCCGCCATGACGACGCTGGGGGTCGGAGCAGAGACAACGGGCCGGTCGCTGGCGGGCAGGTTCGCGGCGCGCGTCTCCGCGCTCGGCTCGGTCGCGGCGACGATCGGAGGCGCCGGCTTCTCCTCGGGCGGCCGGTGGCGCATCGCGCCGAACCCGCCGAGCGCCACCGCGATCGCCGCGGCGGCGGCGCCGATCGCCCGCGCGGGCGGACCGCGCTTCGCGAGCGCCGCTTCGAGGGCGCCCGCGAGCTCGGCGACGTTCGCGTAGCGCGCGGCCGGGTCCTTCTCGAGGCACCGTCGCACGACGGGGCCGAGCGGCCCGGCGATCGGCGGAGGCGTGTCGGCCATGACGGCGGCGAGGGTGCCGGGCGTCGTCGGCGCGGCGAAGGGCGACCTGCCGGAGAGCATCTCGTGGAGCGTGACCCCGAGCGACCACAGGTCGGCGCGCGCATCGACGTCGCGCGCGGAGCGGACCTGCTCCGGCGCCATGTACTGGGGGGAGCCGAGGACGGCGTTCGTCGCGGTGAGCGCGCCGCTCTCCTCCGTCGGCGTCGACTCCTTCGCGACGCCGAAGTCGAGGATCGCGACGAGATCCGTTCCATCGCTGCGCTTCACGAGGAAGAGGTTCGAGGGCTTCAGATCGCGATGCACGATGCCCTTCGCGTGGAAGGGCGCGAGGCCGCGACACGCCTGGCCGAGGATCGGCGCCGCTTCGGCGGGTGTCATCGTCTTCACCCGTCGCAGCCGCGCCGCGAGCGTCTCGCCCTCGAGGTGGTCCATCACGACGTAGGGCGCGCCCTCGTGCAGCGCCACGTCGTGGACCTTGGCCACGTGCTCGCTCGCGATCTTCGCGGCGAGCTGCGCCTCACGGACCATGCGCGCGGCGGCGTCGGGGGACGGGGCGGAGAGCATCTTGATCGCGACCTTGCCGCCGGTGGCGAGGTTCTTCGCGCCGAACACCACGCCGTGTCCGCCACGGCCGAGCTCCGACTCGAGGAGGTAGCGACCGGCGATGGTGGCTCCTACAGGAGGAGGGGCTGCGACGCTCGCCCTCGGCTCTTCGCCGATCGAGGCCGTCGCGGCCTCGGGCTTCTCGTCGAACGTGTGCATGCCCGCGCGGGAAAGGATAGTGGAGAACCCGTGCAAAACGGCGTGCTTTGACAGCGCTCCGGCCCTGAGCTACTTCCGGTACCCCCTTAAAAGGGGAGAAGGCGGCTGTGGCGTCACCGAGGTGGGGCCGCGGTCGAATCGAGGTTTTTCTAAAACTCATCAATGACCCAATCTGAAATTCAATCTGGCGGAGGCATGGACTCCTTCGCCGCTCTCTTCGAAGCCTCCGTCTCCGGCGGCGAGTTCGGCAAAGAGGGCGAGATCGTCCAGGGCACCGTCGTGGCGGTGCAGCGCGACAACGTCATCATCGACATCGGCGGCAAGAGCGAAGGCATGATCTCCCTCTCGGAGTTCACCGACGCCGGCGGCCAGGTCACCGTCAAGCCGGGTGACCGCATCGACGTCTTCATCGAGAGCCGCGAGAACGACGACGGCCTCGTCACGCTTTCCAAGGAGAAGGCGGACAAGATGAAGGTGTGGGACGAGATCTCGGGCGCGTGCGAACGCGACGAGCTCATCGAAGGCACCATCAGCCAGCGCGTGAAGGGCGGTCTCTCCGTCACCATCAAGGGTGGCGTGAAGGCGTTCCTCCCTGGCTCCCAGGTGGACCTTCGCCCGATCCGCAACCTCGACAAGCTGATCGGCCAGACCTACCAATTCAAGGTCATCAAGTTCAACAAGAAGCGCGGAAACATCGTGCTCTCCCGCCGCGTTCTCCTCGAGAAGGAGCGCGACGAGCAGAAGACCAAGACCCTCGAGACCCTCGAGGAGGGCAAGGTCGTCCGCGGCGTGATCAAGAACATCACCGAGTACGGTGCGTTCGTGGATCTCGGCGGCATCGACGGCCTCCTCCACATCACGGACATGTCCTGGGGTCGCGTCAATCACCCCGAGGAGCTCTTCAAGGTCGGCGACGAGGTCACCGTCAAGGTCCTCAAGTACAACCCGGAGACGGAGCGCGTCTCTCTCGGTCTCAAGCAGACCCAGGAAGATCCGTGGAGCCACGCCGAAGAGGCGTTCCCGCCGGGCAAGAAGGTGCACGGCAAGGTCATGTCGATCACCGACTACGGCGCGTTCGTCGAGCTCGAGCCGGGCGTCGAAGGCCTCATCCACGTCAGCGAGATGTCGTGGACCAAGAAGGTCAAGCACCCGTCCAAGCTCCTCGAGGTCGGTCAGGAGATCGACTGCCAGGTGCTCGAGGTCGACGCGAAGGCCAAGCGCATCAGCCTCGGCCTGAAGCAGCTCGAGCCCGATCCCTGGACGCTCTTCACCGAGAAGTACAGCCCGGGAGACAAGATCGGCGGCAAGGTCCGCTCGATCACCGACTACGGTGTCTTCATCGGCATCGAAGAAGGCGTCGACGGCATGGTCCACAAGAGCGACCTCTCGTGGACGGCCAAGGTCAACAACCCCGCGGACCTCTACCACAAGGGTGATGACGTCGAAGCGATCATCCTCTCGATCAACCACGACGAGAAGAAGGTCTCCCTCGGCATCAAGCAGCTCTGGGACGATCCCTGGCCGACCATCTTCTCGGAGTTCCCGCCGGGCAAGCTCACGGAGAGCAAGGTCGTCTCGATCGTCGACTACGGTGTGTTCACGCGCATCCGTGACGGCGTCGAGGGCCTGATCCCGTCGAACGAGCTCGTCGCCAAGAAGAACGAGGCCGGTGAAGAGGTCGCGTTCGAGATCGGCGACTCCATCTCGGCCGAGGTCGCCAACGTCGACTCGCAGGACCGTCGCCTGACGCTCTCCATGCGCATCGGCGAGGCGGCGAACGCTCCGCAGCCGCAGAAGGCTCCGCGTCAGTCCGTCGCCCCCAAGGCGAAGGAAGAGGGCGCGAAGGCCACCTCGATCGGCGAGCTGATCAAGCAGAAGCTCGGGTCCGTCGCCGTCAAGGGCAAGGACGCGAAGCCCGAGGAAGACGAGGACGAGAGCTGATCTCGTCCCCGACGACTCGCTGAGTCTGGCCGCGGCCGCTTCCCTCGAGGGAGCGGCCGCGTCGCCTTTTGTGGGCCGCGGTGTGACTGTTAGCAGGTGCGAATCGAGTGTTCGCGCGGGAGCGAGTTGCCGTTAGGCTGCCCGCCATGAAGTTGGAATTGGGCTTCCGCCCGGTCTTGCTCGCCCTGCTCTCTCTGCTCGTCGTGGGCGGGGAGGTCGCGAAGACACGAGAGACCCACGTCGACGCGAAGAAGGCGAAGGGTGGGGGGCTCCATGTCGACGCGAGGAACGCGTTCTCGAAGCAGCCCATGCGCTTCGAGCCGCGCGGCGAGGAGCGCTTCGCGGCGCACGCGCGCAACACCGCGCTCGAGCTCGACGCCCATGGCGCGAAGCTCGCCATGAATCGCGGGGGCGAGACGACGGAGCTCTCGATGACCGTCGCGGGCGGGCGCGCGATCGCGCCGGTCGCGAGCGAAGAGCTCGTGACGAAGGTGAACTACTTGAAGGGGCGGGACCCCTCGAAGTGGCGAACGAACGTCCCGACGTTCGGGAAGGTCGCGTATCCGTCGGTGCTCGACGGGGTCGACCTCGTGTTCCACGGGGAGCAGGGGCAGCTCGAGTACGACTTCATCGTGGCGCCGGGCGCGGACGCGTCGAAGGTGGCGATGAACATCACGGGCGGACAGGAGCTCTCGCTCACCGAGACGGGCGATCTCGCGATCCGTACCGCTTCGGGCAAGAGCCTCATCCAGGAGCGCCCGCACGTCTACCAGCGCGACGCGCAGGGCAGGTCGCGGGAGATCAAGGCCTCGTACCGCATCACGGGTCGCGACCAGATCGCGTTCAACGTCGCGGACTACGACCACTCGCAGCCCCTCGTGATCGACCCGAGCATCGGCTACGCGACCTTCATCGGCGCCGCCGCGGCGGACGAGGCGAACGGCATCACGAGCTCCAACGGGAAGGCCTTCATCGTCGGTACCACCACGGACTACCGAACGTGGGATCCGGCGGACTACGATCCGACCAACGAGATCCGGCCGATCAAGCAGGCAGGCGGCCCCCCGTCTTGGGGAGAGGACGCCTTCGTCGCGCGCCTGGATCCGGACGGCTTCCTCCTCAACCTCACGTTCCTCGGTGGCGACCTGGATGAGTCTGGCGATGCGATCGCGCTCGACGGGAGCGACAACATCTACATCACGGGCACGACGAACTCGTATGACCTGCCCGTGACGAACAACGCGGAACAGGCGGACCTCTACGTCCCTCAGTTCTTCGAGGCCGGTCGCGACGCGTACGTGGCGAAGCTCCCCGCGGACGGTGGCTCGCTCACGTACGGCACGTATGTCGACCTCAGCACCGAGGACCTCCAGGGCACTTGCCCCGCCACCCCCAGCCTCCTCGGCTGCATCTTCCCGCACAACGACTGGGGCACGAGCATCGCGGTGAACGGCGCTCACATCTACGTGTCGGGCGTCACGCAAGCCCTGGCGCCGTTCGCCCCGGAAGGAGAGATGGCGGGACCGCTCGCGGTCGACCTCGTGAAGGAGGGCACCTTCGTCGTGGACCTCACGAACCCGGCGTCGCTCGTCGAGGCCGGCGATCGAAACGGGGCCCACTTCTTCGGGGGTGGCTTCTCGATCGGGGGGCGGGGCGAGACCAGCGTCGTCGCGGCCAACAACAAGGTCTACGTCGGCGGCCAGATGTGCGACGCGAACACGTTCGACCCGGTCACGCCGACCGCGTTCCAGAACGCGTTCCACGGGTACTGCGATGGCTTCGTCGCCGTCCTCGACGAGGGAACGCTCGCGGCGAGCTACATCACCCTCCTCGGCGCGGAAGGCTGGGACTCGGTCCGCGGGATCGCGGTCCTCCCGAACGGTGACGTCTACGCGACCGGCCGGGTTGGATCGTCGCTGTCTTCACAGGGCGGCTGCGTCGACTGTGGCCTCCCGCCGACCGTCGGCGGCGCGGCGGTCCAGGGGCCTTCGGACGCGTTCGTGCTCCACCTCGCCTTCGCAGGCGGCATTCCCAGCTGGCTTCGCCTGGTCGGTGGCGCCGACGTGGACGAGGGCAACGCGATCGCGGTGGACGCCAACAGCACGCCCTACATCACCGGGCAGACCTACTCGACGGACTTCCCGACGACCCCCGCCGGCACGCGCAGCACGAGCGACGGCGAGGCCTTCATCACGCTCGTGGCGAAGGATGGCAGCGCGCTCGTCTTCTCGCGCTACTACGGCTCGGACGAGTCGGAGGACGTCGGCCGTGGCATCCGTGCCGCGTCGGACGGCATCTACCTCTGCGGCACGACCTTCTACTCGACGGAAGGGGAGACGCTGTTCCCGTTCCCGAACACGCACACCGTGCAGTTCGGTCGTGGCGCAAGCTTCGAGCGCGACGGCTTCGCGGCGCGCTTCGTGAACGATCCGCTCGTGCTGACGCCGCTGGCGTCGACGGTGACGCCTGGGACGGTGATCCCGTTCACGGCGACGGGCGGCGTGGGCTTCGGCTACGTGTTCACGTTCGCGCAGAACCAGTCGGTGGCGACGCTGAGCCCGGCGACGCCGAACGTGTCGAACTACACGGCGGGCATCAACGTGGGCAACGACATCGTCCGCGTGACGGACGCGGCGGGCAACGTCGCGACGGGTAACGTGACGGTGTTCCAGGGCGGTCAGAGCAGCAGCAGCGGAACGGTGGCGGCAGCGAGCTGATCCTGAACCCGATGGTGATCTCGATCGCGCCGAAGGGCACGATCCCGCAGTTCAACGCGTCGGGCGGGGACCCCGCCGTACCAGCTCGCGCTGGTGACGAACGCGTCGAACGGCACGGTGGCGGCGACGACGGCCAGTACCACGCGGGCCCGCGCGGCTTCGGTGACGGACCGCGTCCGCGTGACGGACTCGGGCGGCCAGTCGAAGACGGCGACGATCAACGTGACGGAGGCGATCACGATCACGCCGCCGAGCGCGACCCTGGCGCAGAACCAGCATCAGCACTTCACGGCGACGTAAGGCGGCAAGGGCGCGCCCTGCTGATGTGGAGCGCGGACAAGGGCACGATCACGGTGGCGGGCGACTACACGGCGCCGCTCGAGAACACGGTGGCGAAGGTCACGGCGACGGACGGCAACGGCAACACGGCGACGGCGACGATCGCGGTGGGCAGCGCGATCGCGATCTCGCAGGATTCCGAGGAGACGTTCCCGAAGGGCACGGTGTGGTGCTCAATGCGCTGGGCGGCGCGGGCGGCTACCACTACGCGGTGATCACGAACCCGCCGGTGGGCGGCAGCATCAACGGCGGCATGGGCCTGTTCACGGCGGGCACGACCGGCGACGTGACGGAGACCATCGACGTGAAGGACACGGCGGAGCGCCACGCGAGCGCGACGGTCCGGGTCGGTCCTTCGCTGACGATCACGCCGTCGGGCGGTACGCCGGAGGGCAACACGCAGATCCGCGCTTCTCGGCGGCGGGCGTTCCTGCTGGCCAGGGCTACTCGTTCACGCTGGAGACGAGCCAGTCCGGCGCGAGCATCAACAGCGCGACGGGTCTGTACACGGCGGGTCCGAACGCGGGGCTGGTGGGACGTGGTGAAGCTCGTCGACTGGTGGGCAACGAGGCACGCGCCACGCTCTCCGTCACGGCCGCGCCGAACAACGGCGGCAACGGCAATGGCAACGGCAACGGCAACGGCGCCAGCAGCGGCGGCGCGGGCGCGAGCTCGTCCTCGGGCGGCAACCGCATCACCGTCGGCGACAACGGCGGCGGCGATGACGGCTGCTCCGTCGGCGCCGTCGGCTCGGGTGGGTCCGGATCGTCCCTCTCGGGGATGGCGGCGTTCGGGCTCATTCTCGCCCTCCGCGCGGGGCGCAGGCGACGTCAGAAGAGCTGATATTTCAACGGGATAGACTCCCCGAGAATTCGGGATTCGCAGCGCGGCTTGTTGCCGCTAGGCTGCCGCCCCATGAAGTTGGAGTTGGGGTTCCGGCCGGTTTTACTGGCGCTGCTCTCGTTGCTCGTTGTGGGCGGTGAGGTGGCGACGACGCACGAGACGAAGGTCGAGGCCAAGAAGGCCGACGGCGCGGCTCGTGTGAATACGAAGAATGCTTTCTCGAAGCAGCCCATGCGCTTCGAGCCGCGTACCGAAGGTCGCTTCGTCGCGCGCGCTCGCAACATGCCCTTCGCGCTCGATGACAAGGGAGCGACGCTCGCGATGAATCGCGACGGCGATGTGACCAAGCTGTCCATGAGCGTCGCGGGCGGCCGCGACGTGAAGCCCGTCGCGAGCGAGGAGCTCGTGACGAAGGTGAACTACCTCAAGGGTAACGACCCCTCGAAGTGGCACTCGAACGTCCCGACGTTCGGGAAGGTCGCGTATCCGTCGGTGCTCGACGGGGTCGACCTCGTGTTCCACGGGGAGCAGGGGCAGCTCGAGTACGACTTCATCGTGGCGCCGGGCGCGGACGCGTCGAAGGTGGCGATGAACATCGAGGGCGGGCAGGAGCTCTCGCTCACCGAGACGGGCGACCTCTCGATCCGCACCGCCTCGGGCCGGAGCGTCGTCCAGGAGCGCCCCCGCGTTTACCAGCGCGCGCGCAGGGCAAGACGCGGGAGATCAAGCGGCCTGTAACGCATCGCGGGTCGCGACCAGATCGCGTTCAACGTCGCGGACTACGACCACTCGCGGCCCCTCGTGATCGACCCGACCCTCGGCTACGCGACGTTCATCGGCGCGGGCGCGGACGACACGGCGAGCGGCATCACGAGCCACAACGGGAACGCGTTCATCGTCGGCACCACCACGAACTCGAGCATGTGGGATCCCGACGACTACGACCCGACGAACGAGATTCGTCCGCAGCTCAAGCTGCAGGGCGGATTCAACCCCTGGTCGAGGGATGCGTTCGTGGCACGCCTCGACCCTGATGGTCACCTGCTGAACCTCACGTTCATTGGTGGCAACAACACCGAAGAGGGCGCTGCGATCGCGCTCGACGCCAGCGACAACATCTACATCACGGGCCAGACCGACTCGTTCGACTTCCCCGCCTCGGGGAATGCCTGGCAGGGCGACCTCGCCACGCCTCCGCTCTCGGAGTCCGGTGTCGACGGCTTCGTCGCCAAGCTCCCCGCCGACGGCAGCACGCTCCTCTACGGCACCTACTTCGACTTCAGCAACTTCGCGGACACCGGCTCGTGCCCGCCGAGCGGGCCTCCGGACTCGGATACGGGCTGCTACTTCCACTACCGCGAGTTCCCCGGCGGCATCGCGGTCAACGGCTCGCACATCTACGTGTCGGGCGTCGCGGACGCCGACACCCCCGTAGTTCCGTCCCCCGCCGGCCAGATCGTTCCGCCCGCCGTCGACACCTCGAAAGAAGGCGCGTTCGTCGTCGATCTGACGAATCCGTCCGCGCTGGAGCAGGGCGACCAGAGCAACGTCCACTTCTTCGGTGGCAGCTTCGATACCGGCGCAGAGGCGTACCTGACGGACGTCGTCGCGGCCAACAACAAGGTCTACGTCGGCGGCAACATGTGCAACCCGAGCACGTTCGACCCGATCACGCCGACCGCGTTCCAGAACGCGTTCCACGGGTTCTGCGACGGCTTCGTCGCCGTCCTCGACGAAGGAACGCTCGCGCCGAGCTACATCACCCTCCTCGGCGCCCAGGGCCGCGACGCGGTGCACAGCATCGCGGTGCTCCCGAACGGCGACGTCTACGCGACGGGCTTCGTCTCGAACAGCATCGTGCAGACGATCCCCTGCGTGAGCTGCGACCTCCCGCCGACGGTCGGCGGCGCCACGGTTCAGGGGTTCACGGACGCGTTCGTGCTCCACCTCGCCTTCGCGGGCGGCATCCCCAGCTGGCTCCGCCTCGTCGGTGGAGAGAGCAACGACTACGGCAATGCGATCGCGGTCGACGCGAACAGCACGCCGTACATCACGGGCGAGACCCAGTCGGTCGACTTCCCGACGACCCCCGCCGGCACGCGCGACACGGACGACTCCGAGGCCTTCGTCACGCTCGTGGCGAAGGACGGCAGCGCGCCCGTCTTCTCGCGCTACTACGGCTCCGACAACTCGACGGACATCGGCACGGGGATCTGGGTCGCGAGCGACGGCATCTACCTCTGCGGCTGGACCCGCGTCGACTCCGAGAGCGATCCGGTGTTCCCGTTCCCGAACACGCACACCGTGCAGTTCGACCGGGGCGGCCTCCAGGACGCCTTCGCGGCGCGCTTCGTGAACGATCCGCTCGTGCTGACGCCGCTGGCGTCGACGGTGACGCCTGGGACGGTGATCCCGTTCACGGCGACGGGCGGCGTGGGCTTCGGCTACGTGTTCACGTTCGCGCAGAACCAGTCGGTGGCGACGCTGAGCCCGGCGACGCCGAACGTGTCGAACTACACGGCGGGCATCAACGTGGGCAACGACATCGTCCGCGTGACGGACGCGGCGGGCAACGTCGCGACGGGTAACGTGACGGTGTTCCAGGGCGGTCAGAGCAGCAGCAGCGGAACGGTGGGCGGCAGCGAGCTGATCCTGAACCCGATGGTGATCTCGATCGCGCCGAAGGGCACGATCCAGTTCAACGCGTCGGGCGGGACCCCGCCGTACCAGTTCGCGCTGGTGACGAACGCGTCGAACGGCACGGTGGCGGCGACGACGGGCCAGTACCACGCGGGCCCGCGCGGCTCGGTGACGGACCGCGTCCGCGTGACGGACTCGGGCGGCCAGTCGAAGACGGCGACGATCAACGTGACGGAGGCGATCACGATCACGCCGCCGAGCGCGACCCTGGCGCAGAACCAGCATCAGCACTTCACGGCGACGGGCGGCAAGGGCGCGCCCTACACGTGGAGCGCGGACAAGGGCACGATCACGGCGGCGGGCGACTACACGGCGCCGCTCGAGAACACGGTGGCGAAGGTCACGGCGACGGACGGCAACGGCAACACGGCGACGGCGACGATCGCGGTGGGCAGCGCGATCGCGATCTCGCAGGACTCCGAGGAGACGTTCCCGAAGGGCACGGTGCAGTTCACTGCGCTGGGCGGCGCGGGCGGCTACCACTACGCGGTGATCACGAACCCGCCGGTGGGCGGCAGCATCAACGGCGACACGGGCCTGTTCACGGCGGGCACGACCGGCGACGTGACGGAGACCATCGACGTGAAGGACACGGCGGAGCGCCACGCGAGCGCGACGGTCCGGGTCGGTCCTTCGCTGACGATCACGCCGTCGGGCGGTACGCCGGAGGGCAACACGCAGATCCAGTTCTCGGCGGCGGGCGGCTCCGGACAGGGCTACTCGTTCACGCTGGAGACGAGCCAGTCCGGCGCGAGCATCAACAGCGCGACGGGTCTGTACACGGCGGGTCCGAACGCGGGCCAGGACGTGGTGAAGCTCGTCGACTCGGTGGGCAACGAGGCACGCGCCACGCTCTCCGTCACGGCCGCGCCGAACAACGGCGGCAACGGCAATGGTAACGGCAACGGCAACGGCGCCAGCAGCGGCGGCGCGGGCGCGAGCTCGTCCTCGGGCGGCAACCGCATCACCGTCGGCGACAACGGCGGCGGCGATGACGGCTGCTCCGTCGGCTCCGTTGGTGGCTCCTCCTCCTCGACGACCGCGCTCGCGGGCTTCGGCCTCGGCCTGATGCTCCTCGCGCGCCGCCGTCGCTCGAAGAAGCTCGACTCGTAAACGCAAACCAGCATGCAGTACCCGGCCGCTCCTCTTCGGGGGAGCGGCCGTTCCTTTTTCGGCTCCTTCATTCGAGGGAGTCGCTTTGAGGGAGCCTATTTGGGCGAATTTCGTGGCGTTTTCTCGTTCGCTACGGTCGGCTCATGTTCGCCGTTCGCCTTCGGACGATCGTCCTCTCGCTCCTCTGCTGCCTCCTCGTCGGAGGCCGTGCCCGATCTCCCGGCTCCACCGCTCCCGGTGTCCACGTCGAGCCGCTTCGCGCCTTCGAGCGCGCGCCGCTCCGCTTCGAGCCGACCGCTGATGGCTTCGTCGCCGATGCGAGGCACACCCGGCTCGTCCTCGATTCGCACGGAGCGCGGTTTCTCTCCTCGGGTGCCGAGCCCGTCTCCATGCGCGTCGCCGGCGGACGCGTGGGCGCGCCCGTGGCCGGCGACCTCCTCCCGACGCGGGTGAACCAGCTCCGCGGGCGCGATCGCGCGCAATGGAAGCAGAACATCCCGACCTACGGCCGCGTCACGTATCCGAGCGTACGGGACGGCGTCGACCTCGTGTTCCACGGCGAGCACGGACAGCTCGAGTACGACTTCGTCGTCGCGCCGGGCGTCGATCCCTCCGACGTCGCCCTCGAGATCGACGGCGGCGACGTGAGGCTCGACGTGAACGGCGCCCTCGCGATCGGGCCCACCACCCACGAGCGTCCGCGCGTGTATCAGCGGGACGACCTGGGACGCGAGCGCGACGTCGCCGCGCACTACCGCGTCCTCGACGCGAAGCGCGTCGGCTTCGAGGTCGCCGCCTACGATCACACGCGGCCGCTCGTGATCGATCCCGTGGCCGGCTACACCTCGTTCTTCGGTGGAGCGGGCAGCGAGCTCGCGCTCGCGCTCGGCGCCGACGATCTCGGGAACGTCTACGTGGCGGGCGCGACCACGGACTTCACGGGGTTCGTGGTCGCGCCCGGCAAGGTGCTCGGAGGTCCGCCGCCCCCGGGCGCTGGGTCGGACGCGTTCGTGGCGAAGGTCGATGCGTCCGGCACGCTCGTCTACGTCACCGTCCTCGGCGGCGCCAGCGACGACAGCCCGGTCGCCGTCGTCCGGGACGCGCAGGGCCAGGCGATCGTCGCCATGGTGACCTCGTCTCCCGATCTCCCGACCACGAGCGACGCGCCGCAGAGGAAGCTCGCGACCGCCGGTGGGCCGTTCAACCAGGACGCGTTCCTCGCGACCCTCACGCCCGACGGCTCCGACCTCGCGTTCGCGACCTACCTCGACCTCGGCACCAACGATCACCTCATCGCGTGCCTCGACGTGGCGGACCCCACCCAGCAGTGCTTCGAGCGCTTCCTCTACAACGACAAGCCGTCCGAGATGGTCTTCGACGGGGACACGCTCTACCTGGGCGGCACCGTCGCCCTGAGCTCGATCTCCAACGTCTTTCAGGCGAGCGGCAGCGCGCCCGTGTTCCTCGCGCCCGGCGCGACGAACACGAGCGAGGACGGCGGCTTCGTCGCCGCGGTCTCCACGAAGGGCGTCGTGCTCGCGAAGCGCTTCTTCGGTCGGGCGGAAGGAAAGGTGCGGCTCGGCCTCGCCGGCAGCGATCTCTTCGTCGCGAGCGATGCCTGCAGCGGGTGGGGGACGGTAAAGCTCGTGAAGCCAGGCAGCTTCCAGGACGCGCCAGCGGGAGCTTGCGAGGCGTACTTTGCCGTCCTCGACAGGGGCCTCGTCGGCCCGAAGTACGGCACCTGGCTCGGAGGCTTGGGCCTCGACCACGTGGAGCACGTCCTCGCCGTGAGCCCGTCCGAGGTGTACGTCACCGGGTCGACGGAGTCCCCGGGCTTCCCCACTCCGAACGGCCCGGGCGCGACGGGCGAGGACGGCTTCATCGTTCGCTTCGACCCCACGAAGACCGGACCGGCGAGCGTCGTCTGGTCACGGCTCTACGGAGGCAACGGCTCCGACAGCGTGATGCGCATCGCCCGATCGCCGGCCGGCCAGCTGTTCGTCGTCGGTGTGTCCGCCTCCACCGACTTCCCGGTCGCGCGCGCGAACTCGGACCTCGCGAGCTACTACAGCGAGGTCTCGAGCGCGGACGGCGCGCCGAGCTCGATGCTGCTCTACGACAGCGCCTCCTCGCAGGACGCCGCGATCAACCTCGTCTACGCCGCGGGCGGGCCGGTGATCCTGGGCTTCAGCTTCGAGTCGCTCGGTGGCCCGGATACGTTCCCGAACACGAAGAACCTCCAGCCGGGGCGCGGTGGCGTCGTCGACGTCTTTCTCGCTCGCGTCCCCGATGGCACGGAGCTGCCGGTCGATCCCGGCGAGCCCGACGCGGGGCCAGAGGCTGGTCCGGATCCCGGGCCGTCGCCCGAGCTCGTCGTGACGCCCCTCGACGCGAAGGTCCCGCCGCGCGGGCACGTCATGATCAAGGCGGCCGGGACGCCGCCGTACGCGTTCACCTTCGCGTCGAACGCGTCGGGCGCGGCGGTCGACGCTGGCGGGAGCTACGTCGCCGGCAGGCGCGGCTCCGTCATCGACCAGGTCCGCGTGACGGACGCGCTCGGCCACACGAAGATGGTGACGGTCACGGTCGGTCCCGCCATCACCCTGACTCCGGACGGCGCGGCCGTGGCGCAGAACGAGACGAAGGTCTTCGCCGCCGCGGGCGGCGCGGGCGCACCGTACACGTGGCGCGCGAGCGCGGGCGCGATCGATGCGAACGGTAGCTTCCACGCGCCCGCGTCCAACGTCACGGTGGTCGTGACCGCGACCGACGCGCTCGGCAACATCGGCTCCGCCAACGTCGCCATCGGGACGGCGGTCGCGATCGCGCCCGCGAGTCCGATCGTCGGGGTCGGCGAACGCGTGCCGGTCTCTGCGTTCGGCGGGACGGGGGCCTACACGTACACAGTGACGACGGCGCTCGGCGGAGCGATCGACGCGAGCACGGGCCTCTTCATGGCGGGGCCGAACGCCGGCCTCGAGACGGTCGAGGTGGCGGACTCCGCCGGCAACCGCAGCACTGCGGTCGTGACCGTCTTGCCCCCGTCCGTCGCGGCGCCACTGCCGGCTCCGTCCGGGAGCTCGGGCAGCGCGTCATCGTCCTCATCGTCATCCTCCTCGTCGTCGGGCAGCGCGCTCTCGGCGACCCCGGTGGGCGGGACCGAGAACGGCGGATGCGATTGCCGCACGGGACGCTCGTCGTCGCCGGCCGGGGCGGTTCTCGGCGTGATCGTTGGGCTTTTGATGCTCCGGCGCCGCCGAAAATAAGCGCGCGCCCCGCGGGGCCCGGACTAGAGTGCCTGGCATCATGCCGACGCCGCTCTGGGCCCCGTGGCGTATGCCGTACATCGAGCGCGCGGAGAAGAAGGGCGCGGACGGCTGCTTCTTCTGCGACCACGCAAAGGACGAGGCGAGGCTCCGCGAGAACCTCGTGCTCGTCGTCCAGGAGCACGCGATCGCGCTCCTCAACCGATTTCCGTTCGCGCCCGCGCATGTCCTCGTCGCGCCGCGCCGTCACGTGCCGGACATCAAGGACCTGTCCGACGAGGAGTACCTCGCGCTCATGACGCTCCTCCGCGACGCCCGCGTCCGTCTCGAGCGGGCGGTGCGGTGCCCAGCGGTGAACATCGGCTTCAACCTCGGGCACCACGCGGGCGCGGGCGTGGCGGATCACTGCCACGGCCATCTCGTCCCGCGCTGGCCGGGCGACACGAACTTCATGCCGATCCTCGCCGACGTCCGCGTGATGCCGGAGGCGCTCGACGAGACGTGGCAGAAGCTCCGCGCCGCGTTCGCCGATGTCGCGGGGGTCAAGGCATGAACGTCGTCGTCGACCGGCTCGCCGCCGCCCGGCGCCGCCACGCGGTCTTTCTCGGCGTCACGGGCGTCATCGCACTCGGCGTGGTGCTCGCGGCGCACGCGATCCTGCTGCCGTTCATCCTCGCGCTCGTCATCGCCTACGTGCTGACGCCGCTCGTGGCGTGGGTCGAGCGGAAGAAGGTGCCGCGCGCGGTCGCGATCGTGCTCGTCTACGTCGTCGTCCTGGGCGGGCTCGGCCTCTTCCTCCGCCTGACCGCGCCGCGCATCGCGGGAGAGCTCGCCGGCCTACGCCGCGAGCTGCCGACGATCTCGCAGACGATCAAGCGCGAGTGGGTCCCGAGCGTGCAGGAGAAGCTCCGCGCGATGGGCCTCGGCGGTCCGGCGCCGGACGCGAACGGGAGCCCGTCGAAGCCCGCGTTCGATCCGCGCGACCGCGACGGCGACGGAAAGGAAGATCCGCCCGCCATCGTCGCCCGCGAGCGAGACGACGGCTCCTTCGCGATCGAGCTCCAGGGCCCGCTCGTCGTGAGCCAGGCGCACGGCGGCGGCTACATCGTCGAGCCGATGCACGAGAATCGCGGTGAGCCTTTCGACCTCGACCGTGTGGTCGCGGACGCCACCGGAAAGAGCCTCTCGTACGTGCAGCACAACGCGCTCGAGCTGGTGCGCATCGGCCGCGACATCATCGCGGGCGTGAGCCGCTTCTTCTTCGTGTTCGGCCTCACGCTCATGCTCGCGGCGTACACGATGCTCACCCGCGAGCGCATCATGGCGTTCTTCACCTCGCTGGTGCGTCCGAGCTCGCGCGCGAGCTGGCATACGCTGCTCGCGCGCATCGACCGCGGGCTCTCCGGTGTCGTGCGCGGACAGCTCGTGATCTGCCTCGTCAACGGCGCGCTCTCCGCGGTCGGCTTCGCGTTCGTGCACCTCAAGTACTGGCCGGTGCTCGCCATCGTGGCGATGGTCTTCAGCCTGATCCCGATCTTCGGTTCCATCGCGAGCGCGGTCCCGGCGGTGGTCCTCGGGCTCACGCAGTCGTTTGGCACCGCCGTCTTCGTCCTGGTGTGGATCGTCGGCATCCACCAGCTCGAGGCGAACTTCCTCAACCCGAAGATCATGGGCGACGCGGCGAAGATTCACCCGCTCCTCGTCGTGTTCTCGCTTCTCGTCGGGGAGCACTTCTTCGGGGTCATGGGCGCGCTGCTCGCGGTGCCGGTGATGTCGATCGCGCAGAACGTGTTCATTCACGTTCGCAAGCAAGTGCAGGCGGCGGATCCGGAGATGGCGGCGGAGCCGGTCGGCAGCATCCCGCCGTCCGCGCCCGACGTCACCGCTCAGTGAAGCTGCTTCGCGGCGACGGCGGCGCCCATCGCGCGTGAGACGAGCGCCTTCGGTGGCGACGGCCACTCGTCGTCGTTCGCGTGGCGGACGGCGATGACCTTCGGCTCCGCGCCGTCGAAGTAGACGAGCTTGAGGCCATCGAGGACGATCGCGTTGCGCTGATCGTCGCCGACGCCGCCGACGGCGGTGCGAAGGAGGACGTTGTCGCGCGCGGCGTCGTAGTCGATGAGCGATTTGCCGTTGAAGAACGGGCGGTTCGCGCGGACGCCGAGCATCGCGAACACGGTCGGGAGGAGGTCGGCGTGGGAGGAGTACGTGTAGCGGATGGGCTGCTCGGGGCGCGGGAAGAGGAGGAGCGGCGTCCGGACCTGCTCCTCGTCGAAGCGCGTCGAGTGGCCCCACGAGCCGTGCTCCCAGAACTCCTCGCCGTGATCGCCGAAGATGGCGACCACCGTGTCGCCGAGGCGTCCGCTGCGATCGAGCTCGCCGAGGAGCTGGTCGAGGAGCGAGTCGATCCACAGGACGGAGTTCTGGTAGGCGTTGAGGACGCCCGCGCCCTTCGTCTTTCGCATCGTCTGCCACTCGTCGTGCGAGAGCTTCTGGGTGAGGACGCCGTTCTCGACGACGACGCCGTAGGTCGAGACGGGCGTGAACCGCTCGAAGGACGGCGGATACGTGTACTCGTAGTGCGTGCTGTCGAGGGCGAGGTAGTCGAAGCGCGGGCCGGTGCTGGCCTTGACCGCGTCGAGGTACGCCCGCACCGTGTCCCGATCCGCGTCGGCCCGGACGGGCGCCCGGATCGCGTGCGCGCTGGCGTGGGCGCCCGCGATCTTCTCGACCATGTCGTCGAGGAGGAGCGCCTCGTTCGGGAACCAGATGTGCCGCTCGTAGCCGAGCTTCGCGAGCACCTGCAGGGGAAGGGCGCCGAAGCCGAGCTTCCGTGTCGCGGGATAGTACGCGGCATAGAGCCCGGTGATCGCGCCGAAGAAGCCGCCGACGGTGTTGTTCCCGGTCGAATAGTGGTGCGGCGCCGACCACGCACGCGCCGTCCACGCCGTGGTCTTCGGCATGTTCTTCTCGTTCAGCATGTCCGCGCGGAGCGACTCGACGTGCACGAAAAGAATGCTCTTCTTCTGCGCCGCCGAGACCTCGAGCGCGTTCGGCTGCGCCAGCGCGCGCAGCGCGTCGGCCTCCGCGGCGACGAGGTCCGCTCCGATCCGGAACGGCGACTCCTCGAGCGGACCGGGCGAGACCACGGGCGCCTGCGCGTGCCAGAACCAGGGCGACGAGTCCTTCGTGAGCGTGACGTCGCGCGTGAACACGATGACGAGCGCGATCGCGACGAGGACCGCCGCCGCCGCGCGGACGGGCCTGGCGAAGCGGAGCCACGAGGCCACGAGGCTGCTCCGCTGGAGGCGGCGCACGAGACGGTCGACGCCGTAGAGAACGGCCACCACGACCGCCAGCGCGCCGACGAGGACGCCGACATCGAGGAGGCCGACCCTGACCGAGCCCGTCCGGACGGCCGACAGCGCGGCGAGGAACTGGGGCCGGTCGATGTGCTGGCCGAGGAGGCGAACGTCGAGGAAGTCGACGAAGGCGTACAGCAGGACGAGGGTGGCCGCGGCGATGCCGGCCGCCGGCTCCGGGGCGCGCAGGGCGGCGAGACCCCGGCCGACGGCCGCCGCCACCGTCGTCAGGAGCGCGGCCCAGCGGAGCCCGCCCCACACGCCGATGGACCGGTCGGCCTGGAGGACGGTGCCGACCAGTCCGGCGAGGACGAAGAGGTGCCCCCCGGTTCTTCGCGCACGCACGGGCGGCCGATGGTACCCGAGCACGCCTGACGTTGCCACGGCGGGAACGCCGCGGTAGGACGTCGCCGTGGCTGACGAAGAGAGCGAAAAGACCGAAAACACGGACGAAGAGGAGGCGCCCGCCTCGAAGGCCCCGGCCTCGAAGGCGCCCGCCTCGAAGGCCGCGTCCAAGCTCGCGTCGATCCCGCCGCCGAAGTCCAAGAAGAAGAAGCAGAGCGCGGCCGAGGTCCAGAAGGAGCTCGCGGAGATCGGCAAGTCGAAGGACGAGCGGCCGCCGGTCGACCTGAAGAAGATCTACCTGCGCATCGGCGCGGTGGCGGTCCTCATCTGGATCATCGCCTTCATCATCCCGCCGAGCGGCCGCGTCTACTCCGTGAGCGCGGCCGGCCTCCTCACGGCGGTCGCGATCGGCGTCATGATCTGGCTCGACCGCTACGTGAAGAAGACGCAGAAGCTCGGCGCCATCCTCAAGGGCGCCGACACGGAAGAGGGACGCAAGAAGGCCCTCGAGCAGCTCGAGACCGACTTCAAGAAGGGCGACACGCAGGCCGTCATCGCGAAGGCCCAGCTCCAGATGCAGGAGGACCCGCGCGCGGCCCTCGCCACGCTCGAGTCGGTGAACTGCGACAAGGAGCTCGCGCCGATCGCGGGGCAGGTCCGCGCCATGCGCGCGATGCTCCACCTCACGCTCGGCGAGACGAGCGAGGCGCGGGCCCTCGCGGACAAGCTCGAGCTCGGCAAGCAGCAGGAGCCGAAGACGCGCGTGATGTTCGCCACCGTCGCGGGCGAGGCCTGGGCGCGCAGCGGGCAGGCGCGGAAGGCGGTCGACACGCTCGACCTCTTCAATCCCGACGCGCCGGAGCACGCAGAGATGAAGGCGCAGATGTGGCGCGCTCGCGCGTTCGCCTACGCCGGCGTCAACGACACGAAGAACATGGCGCGCGCGGTGAAGAAGCTCGCGGACATCAACCCCCACCTCCTCGGCATGTTCCTCCCGCCGCAGAAGAAGGTGCACCCGCTCCTCGAGCGTGAGGCGAAGCAGCTCGTCCAGCGCCTCGGCATCGTCCAGCGCAAGATGGTCCGCCAGAAGATGTGAGCGCGGAGAACGGAGCGCGAAGGGCTCCCCTCAGCCGATGCCCGCGAGGTTCGCGCGGGCGAGCGGCCGCAGGGTCACCTCCGGCAAGAGCTCCGCGAAGCTCACGACCGTCGCGTCCGGCAGGTCGGCCTCGATCAGCTTCCGCACGAAGCGGCGGATGTCGGGCTGCGTGAGGACGACGGGCGGGCCGCCCTGCGCCGTCGCCTCGCCCGCCGCGCGGCGGAAGGAGGCGATCACGTCGCGCGCGGCCGCGGGCGGGAGCGTGAGGAACGCGCCGGCCGGCGTCCGCTGGATGGCGCGGCGGACGGTGTCCTCGATCGTCGCGTCGACGAGCACGACGCCGAGCTGGGTCGCGCCGCGTGTCAGCTTGAAGGTCATCGCGCGGCGGAGCTGAGCGCGAACGAGCTCCGTGAGGGTGAGGGGATCCTTCTCGGTGGCGGCGAGCGACGCCAGCGCCTCGAGGATCGCGCGGAGGTCGCGGATCGAGACGCGCTCCTCCACCAGGCGGCGGAGCACGTCCGTGAGGAGAGGGAGCGAGACGGGCTTCGGCACCACGTTGCGCACGGTGGCGGGCGCGAACTGCTCGAGCTCGTCGAGGAGGCGCTGCGTCTCCGCGAGGCCGAGAAAGTCGCCGCCGCGCGCGCGGAGGAGGCTCGCCGTCGCCTCCCGGACCGTCTTCACGGCGGTCGCTTCGTCCGCGATGGGAAGCACGCGCGTCGGCACCTCGAAGAGCGAGACCACGGCGTGCTTGGCGGGCAGGCCCGCCACCACGCGGACACGCGGCGCGGGGAGCGGGATGCCGAGCTCCGCGAAGAGCACGTCGCGAAGGGCGAGCGCCTCCGAGCGGAGGCCCGGCGCGTCCGGCGCGTCGTCGAGGACCGCCGCGAGGTCCTCGCTGACCTCGATGCTCCACGGCACCACCACGGGCACGAACGAGGTCTCGCGCTTGCCTGTCGTCACGGGGCGCTGCGGCTCCGTCGCGGCGCGCCGCTCGGCGAGCTCGAGCTGCTTCGTCCGCGTACGCGCGACGATGAAGAGGAGCGCGGAGAGCACGAGGAACGGGACGGCGGGCAGACCCGGCACGATCGCGAGCAGCAGGATGAAGCCGGACGCGACCTTGAGCGCCTTCGGCATGCCGAAGAGCTGGCTGGCCAGCTCTTCACCCAGCGGCGTGTCCGGGTCCTCGCTCGCCACGCGCGTGACGAGCACGCCCGCGGCGGTGGAGAGGACGAGCGCGGGGATCTGGGAGACGAGGCCGTCGCCGATCGTGAGGAGGCCGTAGCGCTTCAGCGCGTCGACGGCGGGCATGCCCTTCTGGCCGACGCCGATCGCGAGGCCGCCGAGGATGTTCACGACCGTGATCACGAGCGACGCGATGACGTCGCCCTTCACGAACTTCATCGCGCCGTCCATCGAGCCGTAGAACTGGCTCTCGCGCGCGAGGGAGCGGCGGCGGCGGCGCGCCTCGTTGCCGTCGATCGCGCCCGAACGCAGCTCCGCGTCGATCGCCATCTGCTTGCCCGGCATCGCGTCGAGCACGAAGCGCGCTCCGACCTCCGCCACACGCTCCGAGCCCTTCGCGATCACGATGAACTGGATGATCGTGAGGACGAGGAAGATGACGCCGCCGACGACGTAGTTCCCGCGCACCACGAACGTGCCGAACGCCTTGATGACGTCGCCGGCATTGGCCTGGAGGAGGATGAGGCGCACCGACGAGACGTTCAGCGCGAGCCGAAAGAGCGTCGTGAGGAGCAGGATGGTGGGGAACGTCGCGATCGCGAGGGCGTCGGGCACGTAGAGCACGACGAGGAGGATCGCGACCGCGATCGAGAGGTTCGTCGCGATGAGCACGTCGAGGAGCCAGGTCGGCAGCGGGACGATCATCATCGCCACCACCGAGATCACGAGCAGCGCCAACCCCAGCTCGGCGCCGCCGAGCCCCCGCTTCGTCTTCACGCTAATGATCCTCCGCGGCGTAACCGGCTTGCTTCAGGAGACGGATGGCCTCGGGCGAGAGCTTCTGCTGCTGGAGGTCGCCCTTGTTGAAGACGCGGGAGAGGAGCTCGCCGGCGACCAGCGGCTCTTCCGCCGAGAGATCGTGGACCTCGCCCGGATCCGCGCGCCAGCGGTAGAGGAGCAGGTCGGGGATCTCCACCGTGATGGAGGCTTGCTTCCAGGATTTGTGCGCGTGGTTCGCGCCGACCGCCTTGTAGCGATCGTTCTCGACGACCGCGATCACGTTGGAGTCGCGCACGATGTTCATGAGCGGGGCCATCGGCTCGCCGCGGGTCAGCGGCGCGAGCGACTCGCCCGTGAACTTGCCCGGCGGGAGGCCTGCGAGGTCGATGAAGGTCGGGCCGTAGTCGATCGAGCGCACGAGCGAGGAGACGCGTCGCGGCTGCAGATGGCCAGGCCACGAGAGGATGAACGGCACGCGCAGGACCACCCGGTGGTAGCTACCGTGCATGAACCACAGGTTCTCCTCGCCGCGATGCGAGCCGTGATCGGCCGTGATCCCGAGGATGGCCGGGCCTCCGGGGCGGTTCGGGTCCTGGAGCAGTGGCAGGAGGGCGCCGATCTCGCTGTCGACCTGCCTCACCGCTGCGTCCGCGCGCGCGCTGATGGTGGCGATGGCGTCCGGCGGCCCGCGGTCGTGGACGACGGTGTAGAACCACGGCACGTCCATCTTCTCCGGGGCCCCGGGCGGCAGGAACTGCGGCGCGATGTTGAACGGGTAGTGGGTGGATGCAAGATGCATCCAGATGAAGCGCGGGCGATCGTGCTCCTCCTCGAGGAGCGAGCGGAAGCGATCGATGGCGATCTCGTCCGTCGGCGCGTCCTCCGACACGTCGAACCCGCCGAGCTGACCGGGCATGAGCAGCACGTTGCCGATGCGCGCCGTGAAGTAGCCCTGGCCGGCGAAGACGTCGGCGATGCCCTTCGCGCCGTGGTTGGTACGGTCGCCGCGCTGCGAGACTCCGACGTCCTCGGGCCAGGTGGCGAAGGCCATCGCGGTGAGCGACTCCCACGTCTGGCCGCGCGCGGTGCGCGACTCCTCGAAGACCACGCTCTCCGACGCGAGCTTGTCGAGGGCGGGGGAGAGGCCGAGCTTTCCGCCATAGGAACCGAGGCGATCGGCGCGCAGCGCGTCGATGCTGATGAAGATGACGTCCGGTCGCTGGGGCGGACGCGCCTGGGGGCGCACGACGGCACGCCCCCACGCGAGGGTCACCGTGTTCTCGCTGCCGCTGCCCTTCTTTCGCGTGGCGAGCCGGAGCGCGTCGGCGTTGCCCAGCAGGATCGTGACGCGTCTCCACGCGCCGTCGTCCGACGGGATGCCGCGCTCGATCTTGTAGGCCTCGCGCCACACGCCGTTCTCGCGGAGCTCGACGAACGCGCTGATGGGCTGCGCCGTGTCGTCGCCGTGCCGGCGAAGGAGGCCCGTCTCGAGGTCGATGGCGCGCGACTCCGTGGCGGGGGGGAGCGGCCATTCGTAGTCGCTGTCGCCGATGGCGAGGAGCGCCTCGCGCTCGCGGTAGTTCGAGGAGCCGCGTCCCTGCGTGACGATGGCGCGAAGGGCGGTGTCTTCTGCGGAGAGGAGCTGCACGGGCTCCCGGAGCAGCGACTCGCGGACCTCGAAGCGGGTGATGCGCGCGTCGCCCTTGCCGGTCACCTTGAGGTCGATCTGCGGGACGTCGGCCGGGATGCCGATGACGTAGTCGAAGCCGTCGACGCGCTGCGAGGCGAACGCGGTCTCGTAGCCGAGCGTGGGATCGTCCGTCGCGCGCGCCTCCACCGTGAGCTCGCGGTTCGCGGCGGCGCGGATCGCGTACTCGATGCCCTTCGTGACCGGCACCGTGGCGGTGAGAGTGAACGGGCCCGCCGCCGTCACCTCGCCGCCGGCGCCGACGGTGGCGCCCTCTGCCTTCCAGGTGATGCTCTTGCTCGTCGCGACGACGCGCGGGGCGAGCGCGGCGCGATTCACGGAGAGGCGCGTCGCGCGCGAGGTCTCGAACACGAGGCGCATCGTCGCCGACGTGCGGTCGGCGCCCGGACGGGCCTCCGGACACGCCGCGACGACGAACGCGAGCGCGATGACCAGAACCAGGCGAAGATCAATCCGCACGGCGCACCGTATGTCCTCGGGCGTCGACCTCTCGCTCCGGATCGCGGCCGAGCCAGCGCCACATGGAGGTGATGAGCGGCGCGGCGCGGGGGTCCGTGACGAGGTCGTGCTCCTGGCGGGGATCGCTCGCGAGATCGAAGAGCGAGAAGTGCGCGCCCGCGGGCGTCGGCTCGTAGATGAGCTTCAGCCGGCCATCCCAGAGCGCGCGATGCTTCGCGATCACGACGAGGTCCTCGTATTTCGTGCGGAGGACGAGCTGTCCGTCGTCGTCCGGATCGGCCTCGATGAGCTCGGCGAGGGGCGGGGTCGCGATGCTCTCGGGATCGGGCGCGCCATTCAGCCACGCGCCGGTCTCGGCAAAGACCGTCCGCGGCGCCAGCGCATCACCCTTCAGCGCGGTCACGAGCGATCGACCGTCCGCGCGCTCGAGGGGACGTAGCTGGAGCATCTCCGCGAGCGTGGGGGCCACGTCGACGAGGCTCACCACCTGATCCACCTTCGTGCCCGGCTTGACGTTCTTGCCGCGCACGATGAACGGCACGCGGTTCGCCTCGTCGCCGCCGCGGAACCATTTGCCGTGCAGGGTGGTCTGGCCGGGCTCGAACAGGTTCTCGCCGTGATCGGAGAGGAAGACGACGATGGTGTCGTCGTCGAGCCCGCGCGCGGTGAGCCCATCGAGGACGCGACCGCACGCGGCGTCGACGGAGGCGAGCGCGCCGTCGTACAGCCCCACGAGCTGATGCGCGTCGTCGGCGGTGACCGGGTTCTCCGCGCGCGCGATGTCCGCGATCGAGCTCAGGTTGTAGGCGAACTTGTGCTCGCCGGCGTAGTCGGGGCGCGTGAACTTCGTGACGAACGGATAGCGAGGCGCGAACGGCACGTGCGTCGTGGAGAAGAACGCGACCGTGAAGAACGGCTTGTCGGAGGGGACGTCGAAGTTGGCGATGATCTCGTCCGCGAGGCGATCCGCGTCGGCCGCGTTCATGAGGTAGCGGAAGATCGTGGGGCGATACGCGTCCGGCAGCGGCTCGAGGAACGCGAGCGCCAGCGGGGAGCGCAGCACGACCTCGCGCTGGAAGAGCGTGCGCGTGTTCAGCGGCGGCGACGTGCGCGTCTCCTCGAAGCCAAAGTCGAAGATGGGGAAGAAGTCGCCCGCGTAGTCGGACAGGACGGTCGTGCGATAGCCGGCCTCGAGCGCGTTCTTCGGGATCGTGTCGAGGCTCCGCGGGCGCACGCGTCGATCCGGGAACATGTGGCGGATGCCATGGTGGTGCGGGTAACGGCCGGTGAGGATGGATGTCCACGACGGCGTGGTCATCGCGAGCGGCGCCATCGTTCGCTCGAAGACGGCGCCTTGCGCCACCAGCTTGTCGAGGTTCGGCGTGGTCGGGCGCTGGTAGCCGAACGCGGACATGTGGTCCGGGCGTACGGAGTCTGCCGCGAGGATGAGGACGTTCGGCTTGCCGCCCGCGGCCGGACGCAGGCGCCCGTGCGAGCAGGAGAGGAGCGGCAGCGCCACCACCGCGACCGCGGCGAGGCGCCGGTAGCGGAGCCAGCGTCCGAGCGCGAACGCGAGCGCGAAGATCGGGAGCGCGTAGAAGATGGCGGGCGAGACGTGCGACGCGAGCCACGAGGCCAGGCCGCTGGGGAGCGGGAGGGCGGGGACGAGGAGGGCCGGCGCCGCGCTCGCGCGCCCGAGCACGACGCACGAGATCAGCGCGAACGTCCACCCGAGATCGCGGAGCCAGCCCGGTGCCTTCGCCTCGTCTTTGCGCCGCAGGAGGACCCGCACGAGGGCCTGCGCGGCGCCGCAGAGGGCGGTCGCGATCATCACCATGGCGATGAGGCGGAGGAGGAACCAGTAGCGCTCGTTGCCGAGCGCCTGCTCGACGACGCTCGCCGCCTTCTTGCTCGCGCGATCCTGGCTCGTCGACAGGTAGGCCACGACCGCGGAGAAAGACTGCACGACGCCGCCGAGGACGGCGCCGACCACGAGGCCACGGAGCGTGCGGAGGAGGGGAGTCTTCACGGCCAGAAAGGGTCCTCTTTGGCGGTCGCGTCCGCCGCTTCGACGAGCTTCGAGTGCGCGGTCCCGCGGAGCTGCTCCTCGACCGGCTTGATGACCGCCATGGAGGTCCGGCGGAAGCCGCGCTCCCGCGCGGCGTAGGCCAGGAAGAGGCGGCGGTCGAGGTCGCCGTCGAGGCCGCTGATGAGCGGCATCATCGAAGGCTCCGCGTGGCGGCGGAGGTAGGCGATGTTCTCCGCCTGGGCGTTCGCGAGGAGGTTTCCGCGAGGTGTGGAGTACTCGAGGAGCACGTTGTCGTCGGTGGAGAGGAGCGCGCTCTTGCTCGCCTTCTCCGTGAGACGGATCTCCTCCACGAAGGCGTCGAGGGTCTCGTCGCCGAGCTGGTAGTGCCCGAACGCTGCGTACGGATGGTCGAGCTTCGCGGTGTCGACGACGTGCTTGATCGAGGGCACGGACGGCCACTTCGAGAGCGCCTTCGCGTCCGCCACGAGCGGCTTGTTCGACGCCACGAGCACGCCCTGGTGCCCGGCGAGCCAGAGCTGAACGTGAGCGAAGCGCGCGCGCAACGTGCCGATGATGCGCGCCGCGTCGATCGTCTGCATGTGATTGAACTGGATCCACTGCTGGAAGACGCCGTCCTCGCTCAGCGTCGACGCGGCCAGGTCGTAGAACTCGCGGTTGTAGAGGTCCGCCGTGCCGCCGATCCAGATCGACGAGAGCTGCATGACGATGAGGTCGTACTTGCGCTTCGTCCGGAGGAGGAAGTTGCGTCCGTCGTCGACGTGGATGTCGACACGCGGGTCCTCGAGCATCGCCCCGTTCAGGTCGCGGAACTCGGTCTTCGCGGCGTCGAGGATGCCGGTCGAGATGTCGACGACGTCGATGTGCTTGAACGGGAACGCGCCCATCACGCCGAGCGACGTGCCGGTGCCCACGCCGATGTTCACCGCGGCCTCGTGGTTCTTCACGAAGAGCAGCGGAAACAGGGCGTACATGTGCTGGTCCGCGACCTCGAAGCCGTTGTTGCCCTCGAACTTTCCGTTCGCGAGGAGCGTCTTCACGCTGCCGGTCTGCACCACCGCGACCATGCCGCCGCCGCGATCCTCTTCGAGGCGAACGAGGCGATCGTAGTGGGTGAAGCCCTCGGAGAAGTAGACGTTGCTGCCGCTCATCAGCGTCGCCACGTTCCACGGGGCGCCGACGAGGACGAGGACCAAGCCGGCCGCGCCGAGCGCGCCGCCGATCGCGATGCGGCGCCGGCGCTCGCCGATGTCGGGTACGAGCGCGACGCACGCGAGGGCGATCTCGCCGAGCGAGATGACGGCCAGCGTCGCGCGCGAGCCGAAGGACGGAATGACGACGAACGTCGTGAGCAAGGTGCCGACGATCGCGCCCACCATGTTCACGGAGTAGAGGCGGGCGGTGCGGGCGGACGCGTCCGCGCGGGGGCCGGCCGCAATGCGGAGGAGGAACCCGAAGGCCATGCCCATCACGACGGTCGCTGGCCCGAGGAGGACGAGCGCGACGAAGAAGCGGGTGCTCTCCCAGAGCCAGAAGACGGGCGCGAGCTGCCCCACGCGCTGGAAGAGCGGGGACATGTCGTCCCACAGCGGCATGGTGAGGAGCGCGGCGAGGCCGACCGCCCCCTGCGCGAGGACGAGGTGGATGGGCCGCGCCTTCGGGACCTGCTCCGCGAGACGACTCCCGATGCCGTTCCCGAGGAGGAAGACGAAGAGCATGAGGCCGAAGGCGTAGACGCTGTTGCCGACGACGACCGCGAGGAGGCGGAAGCTCACGACCTCGTAGGCGAACGCGAAGAGGCCCGAGCCACCAGCGATGAGGAGGGCGCGACGGAACGCGAGGACGTTGAGCTCGCCCTCGTCGCTCGGCGGCTCGCTCCCGGCGGCCGCCTCGGTCGCGGTCGTGCTCGGCGCCTTGGTCGCCGCGATGCGCCGCGAGAGGGCGATCGCGATCCCCGCCGCGAGGAGGTTGCACGAGGCGGAGGCGAGGATGGTCGAGTGGAGCCCGAGGGCGGGAATGAGGATGTACGTGGAGCCGAGGACGCCGGCGGAGGCGCCCAGGGTGTTCGCCGCGTAGAACCGCGCGAGCGGCAGGTTGAAGTCCCCACGCGCGCGCGCCGCCGCATCGAGGACGAGGGGGAGGGTGGCGCCCATGAGCACGGCCGGGACGGCCACGACCCCGGCCGCGATGACGAACCGGACGACGGTGAGGCCGGCGGACGAGTCGGTGGCGATCGAGGCGTAGGCCCGGGCTACCCCGGTCAGGATGGCCGGGACGAGGACCGCCCCGAGGCCGATCGCGGCTTCGATAACGGCGTAGCGAAGGAACGGCCGGGCCGAACGGCGGGCTTTTTCGAGCTGCCGTCCGACCAGGGCCGATCCGAGGCCCATTCCGCCCATGAAAGCGACCAGGACGCAGGCCACGGCTTCGGCCGAGGATCCGACCACCCGGGCGAGGAGCTTCGACAAAACGTGCTCGTCGATCAGGGCGGCGGCGCCAGAAACGAAAAGGAGCGCCGTGACGGCGACATCGACCCGGCGGGCTCCTGCGGACACGTCCGTAAGATAGCCAAAGATTCTTGATGTAGGTTTTCTACTTGGTCGCTATCATCGCGCAGCAACGTTTGCCTCTCTCATGGCAATGACCGATACGCCTGCTCAAGCACCGCTACGCCGGACCGGAACCGGACTCACCGACGTCGGTCGTAAAAGGCAGTCGAACGAGGACGCGTTCTTCTTCGACGACCGCCTCGGCCTCTACATCGTCGGCGACGGCATGGGCGGCCATGCCGCCGGAGAGATCGCTTCGCAAGAAGCGGTCGAGACCGTCTACGGCATGGTCAAGCGGGGGATCGGAAACCTCCACGAGCTCGCCGACCCCGTCGTCGAGGAAGACGTGCGGGCGGCGAGCCGCTTGATGGAGAGCGCCATCCAGGCCGCCACGTACATGGTCTTCTCCATGGCCGAGATGGACCGCGGCAAGACGGGCATGGGGACGACGCTGAGCGCGCTCCTCATCCTCGGGGAATACGCGGTCACGGCGCAGGTCGGCGACTCTCGCATCTACAAGGTCCTGGGCGACGGCGTCGAACAACTCACGGAAGATCACACGCTTATCGCGTGGCAGTTGAAGCAGGGTCTCATCACGCCGCAAGAGGCGAAAAAGTCACCTCACCGCAACGTCATCACGCGCGCGGTCGGCAACCGTGACTACGTCCAGGTCGACACCGGCCTCGTGAAGCTCTCCTCGGGGATCCGCTTCCTCCTTTGCAGCGACGGCCTCCACGGCTACCTGCGCGAGTCGGACATCGCCCCGATCGTCGCTCTCCAGGGCGAAGCCGCCGTGAAGAAGTTCATTGCCCTCGCGAACGAACGCGGCGGCAAGGACAACATCACAGCGATCCTGGTCGAGATCGACTGAACGTCGGCTCGAGAGATCGACTGAACGTCGGCTCGAGAGCCCTCACACAGAATTTGGCCCCTTGACCGCGCCTTAGGTACGTGAGAACGAGCTTTCGCGGTACGTGCGGTCTCCCACCGGACGTGCTGGAAAGCCGCGCAGCATCACCGGAAGTACCAGGCGCGGCGTGTCCCGGAACGTGTCCCCCAAGACACGGCCCGAGCCCTCCTTGCTTGCAATTTCGACGAGATACGCGCGGTGCGGAAGTTGGATGAGCGGAACCCCGAGGTGTCACGGATGAGCAAGCGACGTGTGGGGGTGTTGATGGGCGGAACGAGCGCGGAGCGCGAGGTCTCGCTGCGCACCGGTGAAGGCGTCGTGCGGGCCCTCGAGGAGCGGGGCTACGACGTCGTGAAGGTCGTGCTCGACGACATGACTCCCGCGGACGTCGCCGTCCGCAGCGCGAAGATCGATGTGGCGTTCCTCGCGCTGCATGGCCGCCTCGGCGAGGACGGCTGCATCCAGGGCATGCTCGAGATGATGGGCATCCCGTACACGGGCTCGAGCGTGCTCGGCTCGGCTCTGGCGATGGACAAGCTGAAGGCGAAGGAGATGTTCCGCCTTCACAACATCCCGACGCCCCCGTACTACGTCGCGCAGGAGGCCGACCTCCTCGACATCGCCGAGGTCCATGGCAGCTTCGGCTTCCCGGTCGTGGTGAAGCCTCGCAGCGAAGGCTCCTCGGTCGGCCTCGCGATCGCCAAGAACATGAGCGAGCTCCGCGATGCGGTCGGCTCCGCCCTCGAGCACGACCGCTTCGCGCTCGTCGAGCGCTACGTGAAGGCCACCGAGGTGCACGTCGGCATCCTCGACGGCCGCGTCCTTGGCTGCATCGAGGTGGCCCCGAAGAAGGGCATCTACGACTACGAGGCGAAGTACACGCCCGGCGCCACCGAGTACATCCTTCCCCCGCGCATCGCTCCGACGCGCGCGCGCGGCATCATGAACCTCGCCGAGCGTGCCGCGAAGGCCCTCGGCTGCACCGGCGCCTGCCGCGTCGACCTCCTCGTCACCGAAGGCGAGAACGAGTACGTGCTCGAGGTGAACACCCTCCCGGGCATGACGCCCACGTCGCTCCTGCCGAAGATCGCGGACCACGCCGGCATGAAGTACGGCGCCCTCTGCGAGGCGATCCTCGAGAGCGCCACGCTCCACACGCGCCCGCAGTCGCCCATCACGCGCACCGAGCGTCACCAGTCCGGCGTCACGTTCAGCGCGAAAGAGCTCGAGCTCGTCAACACTCTCGAAGCAGAGACGCCGAAGACCCTCCGCGCGGTCTAGTCACGGAAGAGGAGCTTCGAGAGCTCGTTCCAGCGGGCCTCCTCGTCGTCGTCACGACGGTCGCCCTTGGCGTCGAGCTCTCGGTGCTCCTTGTCGGCGGCGAGGAACTCCTCGCGACCCAGCAGTCTCGACGTCGAGCCGAAATAGCCATGTTTGTCGCGGTAAGCGAGGTATCGCTGATGGGTTTCCGGATCCACGGCCGCTTACCTTAGGTGATACGATCGTCGACGGATAGCCATGGCTGCCGCGGACGACGACGATCTCCCACGGATGCTCGGAGGGCGCTACCGCCTCGAAGCAACCATCGGGCACGGCGGCATGGGCGTCGTGTATCGCGGCGTCGACCTCACGATGCATCGCCCGATCGCGGTGAAGCTCATTCGTTCCGTCGACGGCAACGACATCGACGACGAGATCGCCGGGCGCTTCCTCCGCGAGGCGAAGCACACCGCGCGCCTCCAGCACGAGCACATCATCGACGTGTTCGACCTCGGGCGCGACGAGTCGGGCATGTACTTCGTCATGGAGCTGCTCACGGGCGAGTCGCTCTCCGCGAAGATCCGGCGCGACGGCAAGCTGCCGCCCGACCAGGTGGTGCACATCGGCGTCCAGATCTGCGAGGCCCTCGAGGTAGCGCATCGCGGCGGCATCATCCATCGCGATCTCAAGCCGGCGAACATCATGCTGATGTCGCGCGCGGGCGACGACAACTTCGTGAAGGTGCTCGATTTCGGCGTCGCGAAGTCGCTCGGCGGCGACGACATGACCCAGCTCACGCATACGGGCATGCTCGTCGGGACCGTCGACTACATGGCGCCCGAGCAGATCATGGGCAAGCCCGTCGACGGCCGCACCGACGTCTATTCGCTCGGCGTCATGCTCTACAAGATGCTCTGCGGGAAGGCGCCGTTTCGCGACAGCGGCGTGCCCGCGCTCATCCACGCGCATCTCAACACGATGCCGAAGCCGCTCATCGAGATGGCGGAGGGCATCCCCAACGAGCTCGATCACGTCATCCTCCGTTGCTTGATGAAGAAGCCGGAGCGCCGCTACGAGTCGATGGCGGAGCTCTCGCGCGCGCTGCAGCACGCGCTGCAGCCGGACGAGCCGCGGGCGATGGTCGATCTCGAGTACCGCGGCGCGAACGACAGCTACGACGACGACAACTTCGCCACCCGGCTGAACGAGGACTACGCCGACGATCCGCCTCCGCCGGAGGACGCCACCATCAGCGACGATCCGACGGTGCAGTTCGATCGGAGCAAGCCACAGCGCCGTCTCACGGCCGAGGAGCTCGGGCTGCCGCCGCCGTCCGGCCTCCGTGCCCACGAGGGAAATCAGCCGCTCCCAGCGCCGCCGAAGCCGCGTCCGCTCATCCCGCTGAGCTCGAAGACGGGCCCCGCCTTTGGCCCGCCCGTGAACTTCCCGGAGGAGCTGTCCACGCAGAAGCGCCACGTGCCCCAGGAGGTGAAGCGCATCGAGGTTCCCCGGACGGAGGGGAAGGTCTGCGCGATGTGCCAGACGAAGAACCCGCCACACACGCTCGCGTGCGTCGCGTGCGGCGTGTCGCTCGGGACGAGCGAGCAAGACGCCCTCCGCGTGCGCAATCGATCGGCGCCGCCCACCGCGAAGGAGATCCCGAACATCCCCGCTGGCCTCGGTCTGGGCGCGATCGGCCTCCCGCCGCTGCCGGCGCCCCCTTCACCGCCGAGCTCCCGTCGCAACATGGGCGCCACCGCGCCGCCGGGCAGCGTCCCGCCGGCGCCCACCTCGAGCCGTCGCGACATGGCGGGCCAGATGCACACGGGGCCGCATCAGCCCGTGAACCTGCCTCCTGGCTCGTTCCCGCCGCCGTCGTACCCGCCGCCGTCGTACCCGCCGCCGTCCTACCAGCCGCCGTCGTACGAGCAGTATCCAGGCGCGCCGCCTGGCTGGCCGTATCAGCAGTCGCCGCCGTCGCAGCCTCCGCCGGCGACGACCTGGCAGCGCTTCTTGAAGTGGACCGGCCTGAAGTAGCCGCGAGCTCGAGCTACGACTTCGAGCGCCGGCGGCGCGGCGGGCCGTCCTTGCCGCCCATCGCGTCCGCCGCCTTCTTCGTGCGGCGCATCGAGGCGACCACGTAGCCGATCGCGATCAAGCCGGCGACGAGGAGCCCGACGCCCATCCAGCGCTTCGGGGTGAAGCTCTCGGTCACGTCGGCGTTTCCGCCCGAGTCCTTGTTGTTCACGGACGCGACCGCGTTGGAGTCGGTGCTCGTGTCGCGGTTCGAGCCGGGCGTCCTACCGCCGCTCTGATCGCTGCCGCCGACGGTCATCTTCGAGGTCGCCGATGCCCTGTCGCCGCCGCCCTTCGCGCCGCCGCCGCCGGCCGCCTTGTCGCCGCCGCCCTTGCCGCCGTTGCCCGCGCCGTCGTCCGCGACGACGTTGCCCGCGCTCTTGCTCCGCGTCCCGAGCCGCCCGCCGAGGAGCTTCCAGGAGCCCGCTGCGATCAGCACGACCGCGACGAGGATGAGCGCGTATTCGACGGTGGACGCGCCGCGCGCTCGCGATCGCCGGCGTGCGTCGCATCCCATGGGAGGATCATACAAACAACGGCGAGAGTTGCCTTATTCTACCGGCGGCTTGGCCCAGGACATCCTTGCGGAGGCGCGGTCGATCGCGAAGAGCTTCGGCGCCGCCGTGGCGTTGCGGGATGGCAGCGCCACCTTCCGCGCTGGCGAGATCCACGCCGTCTGCGGGGAAAATGGGGCGGGGAAGAGCACGCTCCTGAAGGTCGTCGCAGGCATGGTCGTGCCCGACGAGGGCGAGGTGCTGGTCGGCGGCAAGCCGCTCGTCCCGCACACGACGCAGGAAGGCATCGCGCGCGGCGTGGCGATGGTCATGCAGCACTTCGCGCTCGTACCCGTCTTCACCGCGCTCGAGAACATCATGCTGGGCGTCGAGCCCGTCAAAGGCCTCGGCGTGCTCGACACGCACTCCGCGCGGACCCGCGCGAAGGCGATCGCGAAGGAGCTCGGCGCGGAGTTTCCGCTCGACGTGGCGGTGGAGACGCTCGGCGTCGGTGACCGCCAGCGCATCGAGATCGCGCGCGCCCTCTATCGCGACGCCAAGCTCCTCATCCTCGACGAGCCGACGGCGGTGCTGACGAAGTCGGAGGCCTCGCTGCTCTACGGCACGCTCCGGCGTCTGGCGGACGCGGGGACCGGCATCGTCGTCGTCACGCACAAGATGGACGAGGTGCGCGCCCACGCGGACGTGGTCACCGTCATGCGCAAGGGCTCCGTGGTGTTCTCGCGAGCGATGGCGCGCGGCGGTGACGTCGACGACATCACGAAGGCGATCATGGGCGACGGTGGGCACGATCACGCCGCCGCCACCGCCCACGAGCTCGGGGAGCCGGTCTGCGCCCTCGAGGACGTGGAGGTCGGCCGTGGCCTCCACGGGCTCTCGCTCGACGTGCGCTCCGGCGAGATCGTCGGCGTCGCGGGCGTGGAGGGCAACGGACAGCGTGAGCTCATCGAGGTCCTCGCGGGCGACGTCGTGCCGGACCGGGGCAGAGTGAGCGGCGGTCCCTTCGCGATCGTGCGCGAGGATCGGCAGCACGAGGGACTCGTCCTCGACGCCACGCTGCGCGACAACCTCCTCCTCGGCGAGCTCGGGGCTTACGCGCGCGGCGGGCCGATCGGCCTCCTCGACCTCCCCGCGATCGAGAAGGAGGCCCGGACGCGCCTCGATCGCTCGGGCGCGCCGAAGGAGCTCGACCGCACGGCGCGGACGCTCTCCGGCGGCAATCAGCAGAAGATCGTGGTCGAGCGCGCGCTCGCGCGACCCGCGAAGGCGATCATCGCGTCGCAACCGACGCGCGGCGTCGACCTCGGCGCCGCGGCCGACATCCACGCACGCTTTCACGAGGCGGCCGCGAAGGGCACCGGCGTCCTCGTGATCAGCGCGGACCTCGACGAGCTCCGCGCGCTCGCGAGCCGGATCCTCGTCATCGCGCGCGGAAGGATCGTGGCGGAGGTCCCTCCATCGACGAGCGACGACGAGATCGGCCGCCTCATGCTCGGCGGGACGCAGGCGTGAAGGTCCTGCGGAGCCCCGGTGTGGCCGCGCTCGCCGCGGGCTGGATCGCGTTCTGCCTCCTCGTCTGGCTGTATGGCGCATCTCCGTCCGCGATGGCGGCGCTGCTCTTCGAGGGCACGTGGGGTACCACCTACGGCGCGGGGCAGGTCATCTTCAAGGCGACGCCGCTGCTCTTCACCGGGCTCGCCGTCGACCTCGCCCTTCGCGGCGGCCTCTTCAACATCGGCGCGGAGGGGCAGCTCGCGATCGCCTCGCTCGCGGCGGGCGTCGTGGGGGCGCAGCTCCCCGCGGGGACGCCGGCGATCGTCGCGTTGCCGATCGTGATCCTGGCCGCGATGGCGGCGGGCGCGGCGTGGGCGTATCCGCCTGCGATCCTCAAGGGTCGCTTCGGCGCGCACGAGGTCATCTCCACGATCATGATGAACCGCATCGCCGACGGCGCGATCGGCCTCGCGCTCGCCAGCGGCGGCTTCGCGCTTGCGGGCACGGTGCGCACCGCGGACGTGATCCCGGGCGCGCGCCTCCCGCGGTTCGACGCGTTCTGGTCCGCGTTTCGAGGCAGCGCCGCGAGCGTGGCCGCCTTCCTTGCCGTCGGCGCGACCGCGCTCGTGCTCTTCGCGCATCACCGCACGCGGTTCGGTCGCGAGCTCGGCCTCATCGGTCTCGGTGAGTCCGCGATGCGCGCAGAGAAGGTCCCGGTCGAGCGCCGGCTCGAGCAGTCGCTCGTCCTCTCCGGCGCCGTCGCGGGGCTCGCGAGCCTCGGCACCGTGCTCGGCTACAAAGGCTACTTCGAGCAGGGGCTCGGGGCGGGCGCCGGCTTCGGCGGACTCGCGGTCGCGCTCCTCGGGCGAGGCAGCGCGTGGGGGCTCGTCCTCGCCGCGCTCCTCTTCGGCACGCTTCAGCAGGGCGGCCTCGCGCTGAACGCGCACGTGCCGAAGGAGCTCATGGACGTCCTGCAGGGCGTCGTCATCTGCGCGGTCGCGCTCGCGGACACGAAGCTCCGCGCCGCGCTCCTCACGAGGGCCGCGTGAGCGCGACCGACGTCATCTTCTCCGGCATGATGCTCGCGCAGACGGTGCGAATGGCGATCCCGTACGCGTGCGCGGCCCTCGGTGGAGTCATCGGCGAGCGTAGCGGCGTCGTGAACATCGGCCTCGAAGGCACCATGCTCTCCGCGGCGCTGGCCGCGGTCGCGGTCGACGGCGCCACGGGCAGCGCGGCGGCCGGGATCGCGGCGGGCGTCGCGTGCGGCGCCGTCATCGGGCTGGGTCACGCCTTGCTCGTCGTACGCGGGCGCATCGACGCGATCGTGAGCGGCCTCGCCGTGAACCTCGCCGCCGCCGGCGGGACGCGCGTGGTGCTGCGGGCGCTCTACGCCTCGAGCTCCAACTCGCCGTCGGTGCCGGGCGTGCGGTTCGCGCAAGACACCGGGCTCTTCGTGCGAACGGTGCTCGACCCGTTCCTCCTCCTGACGCTCCTCGGGGCGGCCGCCCTCTGGTGGTCGCTCGGTCGTACGCGATTCGGCTTGCGCCTCCGCGCTTGCGGTGAGGATCCGTCGGCGGCGCAAGCCGTCGGCGTCGATGTGGCGCACACCCGGACGCTCGCGGTGACGCTCGGCGGGGCCGCGTGCGGCCTCGGCGGCGCCGCCATCGCGTTCGAGCTGCACCAGTTCCAGTCCGGCATGACGGGCGGCCGCGGCTTCATCGCGCTCGCGGCGGTGATTGTGGCCGGCTGGCGCCCGTGGCGCGCCCTCGCGGCGTGCGTGGCGTTCGCGACGCTCGACGCGCTCCAGATCGTGCTCCAGAACCAGACGAAGATCCCGTCGCAGATCTTCTCGATGCTCCCTTTCATCGCGACGCTCGTCGCGCTCGCGGCGGTCTCGAAGCGAAAGGGGAGCGGCGTGCGTCCCCCGGCGGGGATCGGCAAGCACCCCGCCTGAGTCACTCGCGCGTCGACGAGCCGCCGATCGGGCGGCCGTTGCGGAGCACGAGGTACGTCTTCGGCGCGCCCCAGGGCTGGAGGATCGCGTACTCGTGGGGGAGATCCCACACCACGATGTCGGGGCGCGCGCCGGGGGCGAGCGAGCCGCGCGGCCGCGAGCCCTGCGAGGACGCGAGCCCGAGCGACATCGCCGCGGCGCGCGTGCCGCCGAGGATCGCCTCCGCGGGCGTCATCCCGTAGGTCGACACGGCGAGCGACATCGCGAGCGGCAAGCTCTCGGTCGGCGCGGTGCCGGGGTTCGCGTCGCTCGCGATCGCCATCGTCACGCCTGCCTTGCGGAGCGCCTCGACCGGGGGCGGCTCCTGCCGGAGGGTGAAGCTCGCGACGGGGAGGAGCGTCGCCACGATGCCCGCCTTCGCGAGCGCGGCGACGCCCGCTGGCGTCACGTGCTCGAGGTGATCCACGGACCGGGCGCCGACGTCGACCGCGAGCTCGACGCCGCCGACGTCCGCGAACTGGCCCACATGGAGGCGCACGCCGAGGCCGCGCCGGCGCGCCGTATCGCAGACGATGCGCGCCTCGTCGGCGGTGAACGCGTTGTCGTCGACGTAGGCGTCCACGAAGTGAGCGAGGCGGTTCTCCGCGACCTCGTGAACGAGCGCGGTACCGGCGCGGAGCACGTAGTGGTCGCGGCTGCCGCGCGCCGACTCCGGCAACGCGTGGAGCGCGAGGTAGGTCGCGGCGATCGAGGGGAGCGACGCATCGGCGCGCGCCACGGAGATCGCGCGGAGCTGCTTCATCTCGCCCTCGGGCTCGAGGCCGTAGCCGCTCTTCACCTCGACGGTGGTGACGCCCATCTCCGCCATGCGGCGGAGGCGAGCCGTCAGCTCCTCGGCGATCTGGTCCTCGGTGGCCTGGCGCACGGCGCGTGCGGAGGAGAGGATCCCTCCGCCCGCGGCTGCGATCGCGCGGTAGTCGCCGTCGGCCATGCGGGTCACGTACTCGAGGTGCCGCGAGCCGACCCAGGCCGCGTGGGTGTGCGCGTCGATGAGGCCGGGCGTGACGACGCGATCGCCGTAGTCGACGAGCTCCGCCTTGTCGCCGACCTGATTCTTCGGCCCGATCCAGCTGATGGAGTGGTCGTCGTAGAGGACGGCCCCATCTTCCACGACGCCGAGCGGGTTGTCTGCCGTGGCGACGCGCGGATCGCACGTGACGACGCGCTTGGCGGCGATGCCGACGAGGTTGCTCACGACGACAGCTCCGCGGCGATGGCGCGGGATCCCTCCAGGATCGCGGCCAGCTCCGCCTCGTCCGCCGCCGCGCGAGGCGCCAGGGTCCGGCGCATCGTGGACATCCGTTCGAAGGCCTGTTCACAACGCGTGCGGAAGGTGGCGGAGGCCTCCGCCTCCTTGATCAGGGCGGCGTGCACCTCGGCTGCCATGTCCGCCCGCGAGCACACGAGCACGGCGTCGCATCCGGCGGCGATGGCGCGGACCGCCGCCTCGCCGGGGGGGATCGCGATCGCCTTCATCTCGAGGTCGTCGGAGAAGAGCACGCCCTGGAAGCCGAGCGCGGTGCGTACGAGATCCGTGCATACTGCATGTGATAGCGTGGCCGGGACCGCCGGATCGAGCGCGGGATAGACGACGTGCGCCGTCATCATCGAGTGCACCGCTGGCTCCTTCGCCAGCGCGCGGAAGGGCGCGAGCTCGATGGCGTCGAGGCCGGCGCGGTCACGCTCGACACGCGGCAAGGCGAGGTGCGAGTCGACGGTCGTGTCGCCGTGGCCAGGGAAATGCTTCGCGCAGGAGAGCACCTGCCCGCGCGCGAGGCCTCTCGCCCAGGCGCCCGCGAAGCGCGCCACCACCTCGGGCGTCTCGCCGAAGGCGCGGTCCCCGATGATCGGGTTCTCGGGCCGCGTGTGGATGTCGGCCACCGGGGCGAAGCTCATGGTGATCCCGAGGGCGGCGAGCTCCCGGGCCTGGGCCTCGGCCAGGCGCTCCGCGAACGCGGCGTCCCCGCGATCGCCGACCTTCCGCATGGGCGGGAGGGCGAGGGCAGGGGGCCCGATGCGCACCACGCGGCCGCCCTCCTGGTCGATGGCGACGAGGGGCTCGCCACCGGCCGCTTCGCGGATGGCTCGGGTCAGCGAGAGGACCTGCCCGAGGGCCTGTTGCGTCACGTTCCGCTTGAACAGAACGACGCCACCCCGTGACCCAGAACGCAGGAGCTCCGCCTCTTCGGGCGCGAGCGACGTCCCGCCGATGCCGACGACGACGAGCTGTCCACACAGCACGGCGAGAGAGCGTGCCATCGAGTATGGTCTATCACGCCTTGCGCTCTCTCGTCCTCGTCGTCCTCGTCGCGTGCAGCGCGCCGCCGGCCGCCCCGGCCTCGTCGGCGGAGCCGGCCCTGCCCGCGCCCGCTCCGGGTCCAGTGTCCGCGAAGCCGGCCGCGTCTGCTGCGCCCGCGAGCGCGAGCGCGAACGCGAACGCCAGGAAGAAGGCGCTCACCGTCCCCGAGGCGCGGCGCTACATGCTCTCGCTCATCAACCGCGATCGCGCGACCGCCAGCCTCCCACCGCTCGAGCTCGACGAGGGGCCGCCCACGACGGCGGGCCAGGCGCACGCGGAGGACATGCTCCGCCTCGGCTACCTCGGCCACTGGGGCAGCGACGGCTCGGTGCCGGAGCAGCGCCACACCGAGGCGGGCGGGGTCGACATGGTCCTCGAGAACGCGAGCTGCGTCACGGACGAGCATCCGCGCCAGATGGACGAGAAGGGCCTCATCGCGGTCGCCGAGATCGAGCGGGCCGAGGACATGTTCTTCAACGAGGTGCCGCCCAACGACGGCCATCGCAAGAACATCCTCAAGCCGGCGCACACGAAGGTCGGCATCGGGATCGCGCAGTCGAAGGAGACGGCCAGGGAGCTCGCCGTACCGTGCTTCGCGCAGGAGTTCACCGACGGCTACGGCACCTACGCCGCGCTGCCGAGGACGGCGAAGGTCGGCGCGACGATCCACGTCGAGGCGAAGATGAAGGACGGCGTTCGCCCCACCGGGGTCGGCCTCGCGCGCATCGCCACGCCGAAGCCGCTCACCGCCGCCGAGCTGAACAAGCGGCGCTCGTATCCCGTGCCGAAGCCGTACCAGATGTACTGGGGGCCGGGCTTCGTCACGCCCATCCAGGCGAAGATCAGCGGCGCGAACATCGCCATCGACGTGCCGCTCTCGGACCAGAAGCAACCCGGGCTCTACGAGGTGAGCGTCTGGGCCAAGCTCCCCGGCTCGGACGACCAGGCGATGGTCGGCCTCCGCACGATCCAGGTCGAGTGAGCCCGGCGGTCCGAACGCGTCTGATCCTGCTCGGCGTCGCGCTGGGAATCGTCGCGCTCGCAGAATGGATCTCGCACGCCGGGATCGGCGGCGGCGTGCACACCGCGCTGCTCAACTACTATCGCTACGGGGACGCGTTCTTCACCGCGTGCTGGCTCGCGGGCGCGCTCGCGTTCGCGGCGTCGCGTCCGACGTGGCGGAGCCTCGCGCTCTACGTCGCCGTCGGCGCGGTGTGCGAGGCCTACGTCGCCAGCGTGAGGCACGAGCCGGGCTATGGCTATCGCCTCTATGCGGGCGGCATCTTCGGGATCGTCGCGTTCGTGTGGGCGTCGGCGGAGGCGATCTACAAGCGCACCGAGGCGGCGGTCCTGCTGCTCCTCGAGACGATGATCTTCCCGGCGCTCCTCCTCGCCGCGATCCTCCCGCTCGACCTCACGACGTATCTCCATCCGACGTCGCTCGATGGCCGGATGCTCCTGCTCGAGCAGTCGCTCTTCGGGACCCAGCCGGCATGGATCGTGGGCCGCTGGTTCGACGCGAGCGGCGTGTTTCGAGCGTTCGAGACCCTCGTCTACGTGTACCTGCCGACCGCGTCGGGCGTGATCTACCTGCTCGAGCGCAAGAGCGGTCGCCGGAACGACATCCAGGTCGCGTTCATCACGGCGGGCATCATCGGGATCGTGTTGCTCCAGCTCGCTCCGGTAGCCGGCCCAACGAGCTTCCGTCCCGAATACCCGGACATCGTCCCGTCGCTGGACGACGCGCTCGACAACAAGATGGTCGCTGGCATGCGCTGGCGGAACTCGATCCCGTCGCTTCACACGACGTGGTCGCTCCTCATTTACTGGCACGCGCGCCCGCATGGTCTTCGGCCGCGGCTCTTCGGCGCGGCGTGGGTCGTGCTCACGGTCCTCGCGATGCTCGGGCTCGGCGAGCACTTCCTCGCGGACGTCGCGATCACGATCCCGTTCGCGGTCGCGATGCGCGCGGTGCTCGCGACCCAGACCGAGGCTCGCGCGCGGCAGATCGCCTTCGCGGTCGGCGCGCTCTTCTATTTCGGCTGGGTCGGCATCCTGCGCGCGTCCGACAGCGTCCTCGCCAACGCGTGGTTCATCCGCGCCTACGCCGCCTCTGGAGTCGTGAGCGCGCTCGCCGCCGAGCGGCGTCTCTACCTCGCGGGCCCCGCCGGCGAGCCGTCGCCCACGACCCCCGGCACATGGCGATGGCTGTACGCGGCGCTCGCGGCGAACGGCGTCCTCGCCGCCCTCGTGCTCCGGAGCTTCTCCGCGGAGCTTCACGGCGCGGGGATCCATCGCGGCGCGCCGATCGCCTTCGTCATCGGCATCGTGGCCGGCGCGCTCGCCGCGAGGAGGATCGCGCCCGTCGTCGCGAACCTCGGCTTCGCGGTCGCGGCCGTCGTGGCGTTCTGCGGCTGGCCGTACCTGCCGCTCTACCTCGCAGACTTCGAGCGCGTGAGCTGGGGCGACGCCGTGCTCTGGCTCGCGGGTGACATCATGGCGACGTTCTTCGTCGGTCCAGCCGCGTTCTTCGCGGGCGCCGCGATCGTCGGCACGCTGCGCGGCAACGATCAGCGCCTCGGCCTGGGCGCCCTTGCGGCGGGCGGCCTCGCGGGTGTCCTGCTGCCGCCCAGCCTGCACGCGATCTTGCTCGGTGCGCCGGTGCCGGTGGCGATCGCGCTCATCCACCGCTACGGCCGCAAGCGCTGATGGAGCTCGAGGGGGCGATCCGGGCCCGGAAGCGGCTCCTTTGGCTCGCGCTGGGCCTCGTGACCGCGTCCGAGCTCCTCGCGGCGTGCGGCGCATGCGACGGGGCGCATCGCTCGATTCGCTCGTTCGTCAGGGGCGAGAGCCCGTTCTTCGCCTCCGCGCTGCTCGCGTCCGCGGTCGTCTTCATCGGTCTCGGCGCGCCCCGGCGGAGCCGCGTGGTGGTCATCGCGGCCGGCGTCGCCGCCGAGGTCGCGCACGCGATCCTCGCCAGCGACAACTTCGTGTTCAACTGCGGCGGCTGGTTCGGCGTCGCGGCCCTGGTGATGGCGGGCGTCGATCACGCCCTCGCCCGCGAACGCGGCACGCTCCATCGGCTGCTCGCGACCGCGGTGTTTCCGACGTTCGCGCTCGCGTCGTTCCTGCCGCTGGAGCTGTCGATCCTTCTCCATCCGCGGACGCACGACGGCGCTGCGCTCGTCCTCGACGGCACGCTCTTCGGCGTGCAGCCCGCGTTCCTGCTCGGGCGCGCGTTCGACGCGAGCGCTGCGTTCCGGCTCGCCTGCGGCGTCGTCTATCTCGAGCTGCCGGTCGCGGCCGCGTTCGTGTACCTGCTCGAGCGTCGCGCCGGGCGACGAGGCGACCTCCAGGTGTCGTTCCTCCTCGCGGGGCTCCTCGGGGTCGCGCTCTATCACCTGGCCCCCACCGCCGGACCGAAGGTCTTCGCCGCCTATTTCCCGCGGCAGGTCCCGAGCGCAGAGGACGCCTTCGCGTTCGGCGTGATGACCGCGTATCGCAACGCGATCCCATCGCTGCATACGACCTGGTCGCTCCTCATCTACTGGCACGCGCGTCGGATCGGGCGCGCCGGTCGTGCCTTCGGTCTCGCGTGGCTCGTCGTGACCGTGCTCGCGATGCTCGGCTTCGGCGAGCACTACCTCACGGACGTCATCGTCTCGATCCCGTTCGCGGTGATGGCGCGGGCGCTCATCGTACGCGGGCCGCGCGTCACGATCGTGGTCCCGGCGCTCGCGTTCGGCGCCTGGATCCTCGTCCTGCATGCGCCGAGCGCGTGGGAGAGCGCGCTCGCGATGCGCGCGCTGGCGCTCGTGACGACCGCCGCCGCGCTGTGGCTCGAGTCGCGCATCGAGGACGGCGGACCCTCGGCGCTCCCCACCGTCGCGGCGGAGGCCCCGTCTGCGCTCGGCGTGCTCGCCGCGGTCTCCGGCTTCGCGCGCGTGATGACGGAGCTCGTCGTCGTGCAGACGCTCTCGCTGTGGCACATGGCGATGTATTTCGCGTCGTTCGCGCTGGGCGCGTTCGTGGCGTCGCGGCTCCGCGTCGCGCCGCCGCGCGGGATGGCGCTGGCGTCGCTCGCCTTCGCGGCGGCGAGCTTCTCGCTCCTCTTGCCGCCGTGGGTGGTCGTCGTGCCTGGGCTGCTCGCGGGCGCGCTCTTCTTCTTCGCGCTGCGCGACGGCCGGTCCTTCGGCGCGAGCGTCGCGGGGAGCGCGGCCGGCGTGATCGTGGCCTCGTTCGGGCTCCTGCCGGAGCTCGGGCTCACCTTCACGCTGCTGGTGGCCACGCTCGTTCATCTCGGAGTCGCGCTCGTGGCGCTGCGCCTTCCGGGCGCGACGCCGGTGAGGACCGATGACGAGTCGCTCCTCTCTCCGGCGCTGGTCGCGTTCATCGCCGTCGGCGTGGCGTGCCTCGGCCTGCACCTGTCGCGCGTGGTGGCGGGAGACACGGTGTACGCGCGCGCGAGCGCGGGCGCGGCGGTCCTCTTGGGCCTTGGCGCGGGCCTCCGGACGTCCGGGCGTCGAGGCCCAGCGCTGCCGCTCGCCGCGCTCGCGGTCGTCGTCGTGCTCGGGCTGTTCGCATGGCCACACGTCCCTGCGTACTTCGGCGGCTTCGGCTCGTTCGTCATCGCGCGCCGCTTCGCGACGACGGAGCTCGTGCGCGCGCTCGTCCTCGCCGCGCTGCTCGTGCCGCCGTCGTTCCTCGCGGGCGCTGCGCTGCGGCCTCCGCCGCGCGGGCTCGGGCTCATCGTCGCCGCCGGGGTGCTCGGCGCGGGCGCCGTCGTGCTGCTCCTCCCGGTCATCGGGTCACAGCACACGCTGCAGGGCTTCGCGCTCGTCGCCGCCGTCGCCGCGCTCGCTCGCCGCGAGCATCGGCCGATCAGCGGCGCTGCGCTGGCGGCCGTCGTCCTCCTCTCCGTCGCGAACCCGCGCCTCGACTGGGCCCGCCTGTCGACCGGGGCGAGCCTCCACTTCGCCGCGCGTCCGGGCGCCGGCGTGCTCGTCGACCACGCCGAGTCCCTCGAGGACGGCGTCGCGGTCGTGGTCCAGCGCGAGGAGAAGCAGCTCGTCGTGAACGGGCGCCTGCGGGGAGAGGACGCCGCCGTCGAGAAGGGCATCGCCGATGCGCTTCTCCACGTGACGGCCCGGGACCGCGCGTTCGTCGGCGGTCTCGGCACGGGCCGGGCCTTGCGCGCGCTCCGCGAGTTCGGGCGGGTCACGGTGGGGGAGTCGGATCGGGTGTCCGCCGCCGTCGCGCGCCGCGTGTTCGGCGATCTCCCTCCGAACTCGACGCTCGCCGGCGCCGGATTTCTCGAGACCTACGATCTCATCGTCCTCGCGCGGGAGACGCCCCGGGTCGAGCTCTACGAGCAGGCGAGGTCCCGGCTCACGGAGCGCGGGGTCCTCGCGCAGCGCCTTCCGCTCCGCTACGTGGCGGGCTCCGATCTTGCCGCGATGCTGCGGACGCTGCATGCCGTGTTCCCGAAGATCGACCTCTACGTCGAGGAGGGCGATGCCATCGCGGTTGCCTGCACGAACGATTGCCCGCCGTCCGCCGCCACGCTCACGCATCTCTTTGGCCCCGCGCAGATCGATCGTCTGGTCGCGTCCGGAGGCGGAGCCGTCGCAAATGACGACAATCGCTATCTCGACTACCACATTCCTCGCAGCGCGCTGAACGCGCCCGACTCTCTCGACGCGGAGCTTCGTCGGATCGCGACGCCGGAGCGCTAACTTGTAGGATGCATCGGGTGGAGGCATCGTCCGAGAGCGCGCTTCGCGCACGCAAGCAGCTGCTCCTCGTCGCGGTCGTGATCCTCGTCTTCTCGGAGGTGCTCGCGCTCGCGGGCATCGGTCGCGCCCCGCATCAGGTGCTCTGGTCCTACCTACGATACGGGCATCGCGTCTTCAGCGCCGCGTTCGTCGCGGCCGCGGTGATGTACGTCTTCCGCGCGCCCTCGCGCGGGCATCGGAACGCGGCGCTCGTGCTCGGCCTCGCGTTCGAGGTGGGGCACATCGCGATCCTGCGCGACGTCGCGGCCGCGTTCACGAACTTCGGGGGCGGCTTCGGGGTCGCGGCGCTGGTGGTCGCCGGCGTCGAGACCGCGCGCGCGCGTGGCGAGGAGCGCGTCGCGAGCCTCGTGCGCCTCCTGGAGGCGTCGCTCTTTCCCCTCTACGCGCTCGTCGCGTTCTTGCCGCTGGACCTGAGCGTCCTCCTCCATCCGTACACCCTCGACGCGCCGCTCCTCGCGATCGAGGGCACGGTCTTCGGCGGACAACCGTCGTTCGCGATCGGCCGCGCCGTCGCCGAGCAAGACGCGCTCCACCTGCTCGCGTCGTTCGTCTACGTGGAGCTGCCGGTCGTGGCCACGATCGTCTACGTCCTCGAGCGACGCGCCGGACGGAAGGCGGACCTCCAGATCTCCTTCCTCGTCGCGGGCCTCCTCGGCATCGCGCTCTATCATGCGGCCCCTGCGGCGGGCCCGAGCTCGTACTGGCAGATGTATCCGCAGCACGTGCCGCCGCTCGCGCGGGCGTTCGACGAGCTGCGCGACGTCGCCGATACGCGCTACCGCAACTGCCTCCCTTCGCTGCACACGACCTGGGCGCTCCTCGTCGTCTGGCATGCCCGCTCTCTCGGCCGCGCCGCGCAGGTCGCGTTCGCGGCCTGGGCCGGCGCGATCGTCCTGGCCATGCTCGGCCTCGGCGAGCACTACCTGATCGATGTCGTCGTCTCTGTCCCGTTCGCGGTGGCGGTCCGCGCGCTCACGAGCCGGGGCCCGGCGCGCTGGGCGGCGCTCGCAGGCAGCGCGGCGCTCTTCGCGGCATGGCTCCTCGTCCTCCGCGGGCCGCGCTGGCTCTTCGACAGCGCGCTCGTGCTCCGTGCGCTGGCCGTCCTCACCACCGTCGCCGCGGTCGCGCTCGAGCGACGGCTGCATCGGTCGGAGCAGTCGGCGAGCGCGGGCGCGGATCCGGCGGCCGCCCCGCCCGCGCTGAGCCCGCGTGTTCGCCTCATCGTCCTCATCTTCTTCGCGTCTGGCTTCGCGGGACTCCTCTACGAGGTGGTGTTCGCGAAGGCGCTCGCGCTCGTCTTCGGCAGCACCGCCGTCGCGTCGACCACCGTGCTCGCGACGTACATGGGCGGCATGGCGCTCGGCTCGTACGTCGGCGGCCGCGTCAAGGTGCGCTCGGCGCTCCGCGCGTATGCGTTCTGCGAGCTCGGCGTCGGGGCCTCGTGCGCGCTCTCGCCGGTCATGGTCAGCCTGGTCCGCTCGGCGTACGTCGGCATCGCCTCGGGGAGCGACCCCGGGCGCCCGTGGATCGTCGCCATGCAGGTGGCGCTCGGCGCGCTCGTCCTGCTCCCGCCGACCGTCCTCATGGGCATGACGCTGCCCATCCTCGCGCGCCATTTCGAGCGCGAGGATCCCACGCTCGGTCGCTCCGTCGCGCTCCTTTACGCGGCGAACACGGGTGGGGCGGCGGCCGGCGCGCTCTCCGCGGGCTACCTGCTCCTCCCGCTGCTCGGCGTCTTCGGCGCGACGCTGCTCGGCGTCGCCGCCAACCTCGGCGTCGCGCTCGGCGCGCTCCGTCTGGCGGCGCGGCCCGCGGAGACCGAGGTCGCCGAGGCCGCGCCGCCAGAGGCGCGCATCGTCGGGGCCCCGAGCCTGGGGTGGCTGGCGGTGGGGGTGCTCGGCGCGGGCGGGCTCGTGAGCCTCGGACTGGAGATCACATACACGCATCTCCTCGCGATCGTGGTCGGCAACAGCACCTACGCGTTCTCGTCGATGCTCGTGTCGTTCCTCGTCGGGCTCGCGTCCGGCGCGGCGGTGGGCCGGCGATGGCTCCGCGCCGGTCATTCGCTCGCGGTGGGGATCGGCATCGGCCAGGCCGGCCTCGTCGCGGTGGTGCTGCTCGGTGTCTTCGCGTGGAACGGCGTCCCGGCGTACTTCGCGAGCTACCAGGCGTTCACGTACGCCCGCACCTTCGCGATCAGCGAGTTCATCCGCTTCGTCGTGTGCGCGTGTCTCCTCGTCCCGCCCGCCTTCTTCGTCGGCATGTCGTACCCGCTCTCGATGGAAGCGGTGGTGCGCGCCTCCCGGCAGCCGCAGGAGCGCGCGCTCGGCAACGCGGCCGCGATCAACACGCTCGGCAACATCGCGGGCTCGCTCGTCACCGGCTTCCTGCTCGTCCCGCGCCTCGGCGCCCTGCGCACCCTCCACGTGTTGATGGCGATCACGGCGCTCCTCGTCGTCGGCGCGATCGTCGTCTCACGTGGCGAGCGACTCCAGCGCCTCCTCGTCGGCGCGTTCGGCATCGCGGCCGTGCTGGCGGTGGTGCAGCCATCCACGTTCGATCTCAGCCAGCTCGCGGCGGGTTCCAACGTCTACTTCAAGCCGCAGAACCGGGGCGCGGTCATCGACAGCGCCGAGAGCATGGAGGGAGGGCTCACCACCGTCTGTCTGGCGGAGAGCGACGGCGAGGTCCGGAAGACGCTCTTCACGAACGGCAAGTTCCAGGGCGACGACAGCTCGAGGAGCGAGATGCGCGCGCAGTACGCGTTCACGCTCATGCCGCTGCTTCACACGACGGCGCGGGGACCCGCGCTCGTGATCGGCTTTGGCACGGGGACGAGCGCGCGGGCGGTGCAGGACTCCGGCTTCTCTCAGGTGCACGTCGTCGAGCTCTCCCGCGACATCGTGGAGATGTCGCAGCGCCACTTTGCGCGCGCGAACGCGAACGTGGTCGACCGTCCGAACGTCCACGTCTCCTTCACGGACGGGCGCAATTTTCTGCAGCTCCGCGACTCGAAGTGGGACTTCATCGGCGTCGAGATCTCGAGCATCTGGTTCGCGGGCGCGGCGAGCCTCTACAACGTCGAGTTCTACGAGCTCAGTCGGAGGCGCCTCTCCGAGCAGGGCGTCTTCCAGCAGTGGATCCAGCTCCATCACGTGGACGCGGCGGACATCGTCTCGATGCTGGCGTCGGTCCGGGCCGTCTACGATCACGTCTGGCTCTACGTCGCGGGCGGGCAGGGCGTCGTGGTCGCGTGCCCCTCCGGATGCCCGCCGACGGCCGAGACGATCGCCAAGCTTCAGGGCACGCCGGAGCTCGCGAAGGGCTTCGCGATCCTCGGCGACTCCGCGGCGGATCTCGAGCGCTCGCGCGTGTTCACGCCCGAGGCCACGGATCGCTTCCTCGCCGCGGCCGGCGCGCCGCCGTCCGATCGCAAGCGCCTCATGTGGGTCGCCTCGACGGACGACAACGTCTTCCTCGAGTACCACACGCCGCGGGGCAACATCCGGAACGACTCCGGCTCGTTCGAACGAAACCTGGCGCTGCTGAACCGCTTCGCCGCCCGCTGATCAGCGCGTGGCGGTGTTCCAGTCGGCAGCGCACTCGCGATCGTATCCGCGACTGCCCGCGCATCGCGTGCCGTCGCGGCGGGGACCGATGAGCAGGACCTCTCCGCGCGAGAGGAAGGGGTAGTGCCCGCGCCAGAGCTGCTCCACCTCGTTGATGGAGCCTTCGGCTTCGACGGTCGCGTTCATGCGCTCGAGCTTCAGGCGGATCTGACGGCGCGTGTCCGGATCGTCGGTGAGCGCGTAGTGGCGCTGGAGCTGCGCGATGGCGGCCTTTCGCTCGCCGGCCTTGTCGAGGATGGTCGACGCCGCGAGCCCACGGTCGGCGTCGGCGCCGAGGTCGACGGCGCGGGCGAGGGCGATGGCGCCGTCGGTCCGCCAGCGCTCGGCCTCCGCCTTGTCGGAGAGGAAGGACGGCGCGAGGAACGCGAGATACTGCCCGTAGTGGAGCCAGACCCGATGGTCGTATGGCCGCTCGCGCGTCCCGCGCTCGAGGTAGCTCCGCGCGAGATGGGCCTCGCGATCGCCGCCGGGCAGGTACTGGAAGAGGAGCAGCGTATCGACGTACTCGTAGACGGGCGTGAAGCGTGGCTCGAGCTCGATGATGGCGTCGAGGTAGCTCGGAAGCGCCTCGAAGCGGCGCTTGTCCTGGAAGTGAAGGCCCTGCTCGACGAGCAGCTTCGCCCAGAGCACGTCGACGAGCGCGGAGTGATAGCCGAGCGACATCCGCTTCACGTGTGCCGCCGGCGGCAGGTCGAGCACGCTGGTCTGGTAACGAAACGGCTTCAGCTTGGCGGTGAAGGCAGGCTGCAAGACGGCGAGGAGCGCCGTGCAGCCGAGCGCGGCCAGCGCCGCGAGGAGCTCGCCACGCGACCACTTCATTCGAGCTCGCTCTCCACGTACATGCCTGGTTCGATCTTGAGCGGCTCGCTCGCCGTCGCCGTCGCGCGGACCTCGAAGGTGCTGTAGACGCCGTCGCCGTCGAGGTCGCCGTTCGCGCGAGCCACGAAGCCCGCGGGCTGCGCGTCGAAGGAGTACGCGAAGGCGAACGGAACCCCGTCGGGCGCGGCCTGGAACGAGAGCGCGCGCCACGTCGGATGGCTCCAGATCTCGGGCGGGAAGGTCTCCCGCTTCCCGCGCGCGGGCGCGGGCGGCGTGAGCGGCGCGGAGTCCGGGAGCTTGTGCGTCTGCTCGGCGTAATGGACGGCCCCGGTCGACATGCGGCCGAGCGCCTCGACTGGCTCGGAGAAGCGTGAGGCGTGAAGCTCGCGGACGAAGGCGGGGATGGCGACGGCGGCGATCGATCCGACGAGTGCCGCGCCGATGGCCAGCTCGATCGGGGTGAAGCGGCGCACCTTCACTCCTCCGGATCGGTGCGTTCCATCTCCTTCGCGACCTGCGCGGTGAGACTCTCATCGGGAACGACCGCCAGCCCGTAGTGCGAGCGGGTCCCGTCGCCGTCGAGATCTCCCTCCGCGACGACGAGCGCGCGAGCGGTGGTGCCGGCGCCCGTGGCCGTGAACGAATACTGGTAGCACTGGGGCTGAACGAGCGAGAACTTCAGCTCTTTCCAGGGGCTCGCCGCCCAGTCCATGCTGTTGCTCTGGTAGCGCTTCCCACGGACGGTGAGCGCGTCCTCGGGGACGGGGGCGCGCGAGCTCGGCGGGAAGTGGCGCATCGCGTGGACCGCGTTCGGCGTCGCGCCGCTCGGCTGGGTGGCGTCGGAGCGGTTGTAGAACTCCGCCGTCTCCGCCGCGAGGCGCTTCACGGACTCCTGCGCCTCCGTGGTCTTGCCGTGGCGGACATAGCGAGCCACGCCATACATCGCGATCGCCGCCAGGATGGCGGCCAGCGCGAAGAAGTTCATCAGCTCGATCGCGGAGAATCCGCGGGGTCTCGTCACGATCCGCACGATATCAGATTCACGGTTGGTCCGCGGAAGTGGATGTCGTCGCGGAGGGGGCGGGCGCAGCGGCCGGAGCCAATGCGGTCGGAGCGGGGTCCGCGAGGCCCGCGCCAAAGACGGGGCTGAGGGCCAGGTAGGCGTCGAGGTCGGCGACCGCGCTCGCCGCCCGAGGATCGTCCGCGGCGCGGAAGCAGCGGGCGGTCGTCTTCAGGAATGCCTCCTCGAGCGGCATCGGGCCCATCCGATCGATGTAGTCGACGCAGAAGCGAGGGTCGACGTGCGAGGCGACCTCGAGCCCGGTCGCGATGCGATGGACGCGCTCGCGCTCGACCGCGAACGGCTCGGCGAGGACGGTCGCGAGGCGTCGCTGCCGGTCCACGGGAAAGTCGCGCGAGCGGGCGCCGATCGCGCGCAGCGTCTGGTCGATGAGCCCGCGGTCGATCCAGGGGTCGGTCCGTGCCGTGAGCAGCGCGCGCTCGGCGGCCTCCGCCGCCTCTGGCTTCCGCAGCCGCAGGAGCCAGAGGGCGTTCAGGAACTCGCGTTCGGCGGCGCGCTTCACCTCGGGGACGACGGTGGGAAATCGCCGGTCGCCGATCTCGGCCATCGCGCGCGCCAGGTAGGAGGCCTCACGCGCGGTCCGCGGCTGCTTTCGCCCGAGCTTGTCCCAGGCGAGGAGCGCGTCCGGCCACTCCTCCCGCTCGAACGCGGAGAGCGCCGCCACGTACAGGGCGAGCTCTGGCGACAGGCGCGACTCACCGAGCTGGGCGAGGATGCCCGAGCCGCGGTTCAGGAGCACCTCTTCCAGGATGAGGCTGGTGTCGAACGCGCCCGTGCCCTGAGGCATGTCGTGGTGAAGCCGGTGGGCGACCCGTGCGATGTCCCGGTCCATCGTGGCGCGTGTCCCGACGTTGCGCGCGAACGCGAACTCGAGGAGGTTCTGATCGTCCTCGTTGACGGCCCCGGCCTGGCTCGCGACGACGCGGTCGACGAAGGCGCTGTCCCCGACGAAGTGGGCGAGCACGCCCTCGAGCGAGCTCGTCTCCCACGCCGCCAGGGTGGCGCTCGCGAAGGGCTCGGTCGCGAGCAGCGCGCGCATCTGATCGAACTGGAACGGCCTCGCGACCTTCTGGCCGATGAGCAGGAGATCGCCGTTGGTCGTGCGCCAGACGGTGATGTGGGGGAAGACGGCGTGGATCGTGGTCATCGCGGTGCCGACCGCGAATGGATCGACGTCGTACGCCTGGATCCACTGCGCGAAGACGCCGTCGTCGGCGAGCCGCGCCGCCACCGCCCGGTAGTATTCGACCGTGTAGAGGCTGGAGATCCCGGCGCGATACGGGTTCGACGGCTCGGAGAAGACGAGGTCGTAGCGCTGGCGGCTCGTGAGGAGCCCCTCGCGCGCGTCGTTGAGCTGGATGTGGACCTTCGGGTTCTGGAGGACGTCCTCGTTGACCTTCGCGCAGTCCTTCGCGACGCGGAGGATCACGGACTCGAGCTCCATGACGTCGACGCGCTCGATCGACGGGACCCGGCCGAGCCATCCGGCGGAGCTGCCCGTGCCGAGCCCGACGACGAGCGCGCGCTTCGGCTGACCATGAATGAGCGCGCCGAGGAGGCCGCTCATCACCTGGGTCGCGCGGTCGGCGTAGACCTCGCCGTCGCTCTTGCCGTTGACGATGAACGAGTAACCGTTCTGCCAGTGGAGGGCGACGCCGCTCTCGACGCCGTCCGCGTCCCACGCGATGCCGCTGCGCCACCGTGCGAGGAACTGCGCGATGGCGCGGCGGTCGGAGCCCTCCGAGAGGTCCGCTCGACCCGCGCCGATCCCCGAGTGACGCCAGGCCGCGGTGGGGCCGCGCGCCGTGAGCGCCGCGAGGGCGGCCGCCGCAACGGCCGCGCTCGCCGCGAGGGCTCCGCGCGCCGCGCGCCAGTCGCGGCGGCCATCGGCGACGAGCGCGACGACGCCGATGACGACGAGGAGGACGACGACGAGCGTCCAGCAGCGAACCGCGCCGAGCAGCGGCAGGAGGCCGAAGCCGGCCGCGATGGCGCCGGCGATCGAGCCGATCGTGTTCGCGAGGTAGGCCCGTCCGACATGGCTCCCCACGTCCTTCTTGCCGCGACCGTAGAGCCCGATGACCGCGGGGAACTGGAAGCCCGAAATGACCGCGGCGGGCAGGACCACGATCGAGGTGATCACGGCCCAGGTCGCGACCCCGGCCACGAACGAGGAATGCGCGAGCGGAGAGAGGAGCAGCGCCAGCACCGCGATGCGATCGCCGAGGGCGAAGGGAATGGCGATCGCGAGCGCCTCGAGGAGGCAGGTGAGGGCGAAGAGCGGAAGCGTCGCCGGTCGCCTCCGGCGCGAGTAGAGGGCGCCGCCCAGGCCGATCCCGGCGAGCGCGACGGCCAGGATGAGCCCGAAGGTGTAGGTCGTGCCTCCGAGGAGCGGGGCGAGCATCCGATACCAGACGAGCTCCATCACCATGAAGGCGAGGCCGCTCGCGCCGGCCGCGACCGGCGGAAACCACGGGGCCGCCGAGGCCTCGTCCGGGGCGGGTGCCGTCTCGACGTCGTCTGCGTCGGCGGCCTCGGTCGCGTCCTCCGTCGTACGGCGCGCGACCGCTCGCGCGATGACGCCGACGAGCGCGTTGACGAGGCACACCAGCCAGAGGGTCATCCTCGTACCGAAGACCTCCAGCAGGAGGAAGTTGGCGGCGACCGTGCCCGCGACCGCTCCGATGGTGTTGACGCCGTACAGGAGGCCGACGCGCTGGCGTCCCGCGCTCGAGGCCCGCTCCACGGCGCGCGCGGCGGCGGGCATCGTTCCGCCCATCGCGAACGTCGGCGGACCGAGCACGAGCAGGGTCAAGAGGAGGCGCACGACCGTGGCCCCGCCGACGCCGAGCGTGGCGACGCCGCCGAGGCCCACGTAGACCATGCGCGCGAGCGTCACGAGCAGCGGGCTGGCCGCCGCCAGCACGCTCACCGCGAGCTCGAGGTGCGCGTAGACGGAGAGCGCGCTCGCGGCGCGGTCGACGCGGCGACCGAAGTAGAAGCCGCCTGCGCCGAGGCCGGCCATGAAGACGGCGAGCACGGCGGATGATGCGGAGGTGCTGCCTCCAAAGACGAGACGGAGCTCGCGGAACCAGGCGACCTGGTAGACCAGCGCGCAGGCGCCGGAGAAGAAGAGGAAGGTCGCGACGCGTGTGAGTGGGTGCGGTCTCACCGAAAACACCGACAAAAACGAAGAGGCCCGGCTGCGCTTGCAGCCAGGCCTCGTCATATCGCGAATCGTGTCAGACGATGCGAATCATTCTTCCGGAGAGGCCTCGCCGATCGACGGAGCGATCGTGAGGCGGCCTTCCTGAATCTTGCCGTTCATCGTGAACGTCGAGTAGGTGCCGTCGCCGTTGAGGTCGCCGTTCGCGGTCGCGGAGATCGTCGCGCTGTCCGACGAGGTGCCGCCCGAGCCGCCGCCGTTGTAGTTGTACGAGTAGTACTGCGGGGCGGTGATCTCGAACTTGAGGCAGGGGAAGCCTCGGTTGTCGAGGACGTCCGTGCTCGGCGACCAGTCGAGCTTCTGCGACTGGTACTTCTTGCCGGCGATCTGCGTCTGGTCGGACGGGACCGCCTTCGACGCGTCGCCGCAGGTCTTGCGGATGACGGCCGTGGTCGACGTGACGGGGATGACGGTCGCGTCCATGCGCTCGCCTTCGAACGCCGTCACGGCGTCCTTACCGATCTGGCCGAGCGAGTTCTTCGCCTCCGCCGTCTTCGCGTTCGCGATGTACTTGCGGACACCGTAGACGGCGAGAACTGCGAGAACGCCGACGATCGCCACGACGATCATGAGCTCAACGAGCGTAAAACCCTTCTTCAACCTGTTTCGAATCGCCATCGCTTGCTTGCTCCTTGCGGAAAATTCACTTGGTCGACGTGCGATTGCTCCGCAAGCCAACGCGACCGTCGCTCGTCATGGCCTAAGCAAGTCCCGTGCAAGGGCTCTGCATCGGCTAGGTCGCCGAAAACATTAGATGGGTTGCTCGGGGGCTGACAAGTTTGGTCGCTTCGTCGAGGTGGGACGGACAAACTTTGCTTGTGGACGATGTAGGGCGTCAATCCCATGGCGCATCCTGCGGGAGGAACTGGTTGGCGCGGTCCTGACACACTTGCGCCTCACGCTTCTGGCCCTGTGCCTCGAACGCTCGTGCGAGGACGAGCCACGGACGCGCATAGTCGAGATAACGCACCCCCGCCCAGGTATGGGCGACGGGGGGCGGCGAGTCGAGGACGAGGCGCGCGTAGACCGCGTCGTTCTGCTCGAAGAGGTCGCGAGGGGAAGGGATGTCGGCCGGGCGCTGGACGAGACGGATGAGCGGTCCGAGCGGATAGCTCGGGAAGAGCCGCTCCTGCGTGGGGGTGAACCACTTCGTGAGGAACACGGGGCGGCCGCTCGCGACGAGCTGCTCGGTCAGCTTCGTCGCGTCCATGACCGGCAGCTCTTCCCCCGGCGGCCGCTCCCCGTGATGGACGGCAAAGCCGAGCTTCCGGTTGATTCGCCGTCCGTACCATTCCGTGAGCATCAGAGGCGGAGCGATGACGACGACATCGGAGCGCTCTCCGATCGCGCACTGGAGGTACTCGAAGCCGCCGGCCGCGTCGTCACCGTGCGCGAGCAGGATGCTGTCTTTCGGTAGCATCGCGAGGACGTTCCGCAGGTAGCGCTCCGTGGTCGGCCGATGCTCCGCGACGACGTCCGCCCCGCTCATGGCGGCGCGAGCGAGCAGCGCCGCCACGCAGCCGCCGAGCGCGAGGCGCTTCGCGAGGGGCGTCTCGACCCAGTCGACGATGCCGTCGAGCCCCAGCGCTCCCAGCACGGTCGCGAGGGCGAGCGGGAGCAAGTGAAAGCGCATCACCACGAAGGACATCAGCCCGTGCGGGGGCAGGTTGAAGCGCGTGACGAAGATCGGCCCCGCGAGGAGGAGGGAAGCGGTCAGCGCCGCGACCGGCCACGACCAACGCCGCCGGACGACGGCGACGATCGCGCCGACGAGCAGCGTGATCGCGATCCCCGACGCGAGGAACGTACGCCCGAGGAGGACGAGCTGCGCGAGCCGCTGGGGCTCCTCCGTGGAGGCCGCGAGCTGCGTGGTGCCGTAGTCGACACGGAGGAACTGGTGCACGAGCCCGTGGAGCGTGGACGTGTCGCCCCACACGCACTCCCGATCGGCGGCGAGCGCCAGATAGCCGTAGGGAAGGAGACCGATCGCGAGCGCCGCGAGTGAGCCTCCGACCGCGAGGGCGCGACGCTCCGCGCGGCGGACGGCAGACGCCCAGGCAAACAGTCCCAGCGGGGCGAGGAGGACGACGCTGTGATGATTCGCGAGGCCGAGCCCCGCCAGCAGCGCGAGCGTGATGGCGCGGCGCTCTTCGTGGAGCCAGGGGGCAGGCGCGGCCACCATGACGAGCGCGCTCGCGATCGCCACGTTGAGCATGAAGACCTCGGGCGCGGTCGCGAGGCGCCAGGCGAGGGGAGAGACGGCGAAGAGCGCCGCGGCGAGCGAGGCTGCGACGGGGCGCGCGCCCCAGGCGCGGGCCGCCGTCTCGAGGAGAAAGATGGCGAGCGCGGCGCTGATCGCGGTGGTGAGCGCCACGCGATGCGTGGGTGACTCTGCGGGGAGCCACGCGAACGCGCGCGACCACAGGATGAAGAACGGGTAGCCCGGCGGATGCGCGACGCCGCCCACCGCGCCGACCGCGGCCAGCTCGCCGGAGTCGCCGCCCTGGATGCTGCGGGCGGCCGTGAGCGCGTAAGCGATGCCGCTCGCAAGCGGCACCGCCACGCGGCGGAGCCGTTCCAAACCGTCTTGCTTACTGGCCGGCGTTGTTGGTGAAGATGCGATTGTCGACGGACGAGCCGACGAGGCTCGTCACGTCGCCGCCCGGATCCAGGTCGCAGCGCGCGACGATCACGTAGTTCGCGGTCACGGCCGGGGAGCCCCACGAGACGAAGCTCGCCTCGGGGATGCCGGGCGCCGCCCAAGCATTGGCGGCGATCGTCACGTACTGGAAGTGCAGCGGGCCCTCGACGTGCACCGCGAGCGTGTTCCAGGCGGCCTTGCCGCCGTTGCACGTCGGATCCCACGGCGCCTTCACGGTGCCGTTGCCGGCGTTGGTCGGGCACCACGTGTCCTTGCCGATGTCCGCGTAGGTGCCCTTCTCGGATTTGTGATCCTCTTGCGCGATCTTGATCCCGCTGATCATCGACTGCGCCTCGGTCAGCTTCGAGTTCAGCATGTACTTGCGGTAACCGACGAGCGCGATCACCGAGAGGACCGCGACGATGGTGACGACGACCGCCAGCTCCACGAGCGTGAAGCCGCGGGCGCGACGCAAGACCGGGCGTTGAGGGATCACTGCGGACCGTCGAAGCACGCCACGTTCCATCACCGAGCAGCTTAGCTGGTTCGCGCGGGTCGCGAGAACTTCCCGCAAATCTTCGGGTCGGCGCGCCGATCTCGTCCACATCGCCCGTGATCACCCGCGATGTGCGCTGACAAAAAATGGCCGGGCAGTACGCAGAATTTCGCTGCCTCAGAGCGAGGAGGGCGGCTCGGACGGGATGGGCTCGCCATCCTCTTCCGGCTGCATCCTGAGCTTCTGCATGCGGTAGCGGAGGCTCCGGAGGTTGATCCCGAGGAGCTTGGCGGCCTGCGTGCGGATGCCACCCGAGCGATCGAGCGCTTGCAGGATGAGGCGACGTTCGACCTCGCCGAGCACCGAGTCGAGCTCGCAGCCCGTCTCGGGGAGATCGACGAGCGCCGGCGTGGCACGCGCCGCTGCGCCGCTCACCTCGGCCGGGAGATCGCCGAGACCGATCTGCGGACCCACCGCGAGCGCCACCGCGCGCTCGACGATGTTCTCGAGCTCGCGGACGTTGCCGGGAAAGTCATAGGCGTCCAGCGCGCGGAGGGCGTCGGGCGCGAAGGAGCGCACCGGCTTGCCGTGCTCGCGCGAGCCGCGCTCGAGAAAGTGGCGAGCGAGCTCCGAGACGTCCTCGCGGCGCTCGCGGAGCGGCGGCATCTCGATGCGAATGACGTTGAGGCGGTAATAGAGGTCCTGACGGAACTTCCCGTTCTTGACGTCCTCCTCGACGTTGCGATTGGTGGCGGCGAGGACGCGGACGTCCACGTTCGACTCCTCCGTCTCGCCGACGCCGCGGACCTTCCGCTCCTGGAGCACGCGCAGGAGCTTCACCTGCATCGTGAGCGGCAGCTCGCCGATCTCGTCGAGGAGGACGGTGCCGCCGTCCGCATCGCGGAAGAAGCCGGCCTTCCGCCCGACGGCGCCGGTGAAGGCCCCTTTCTCGTGTCCGAAGAGCTCGCTCTCCATGAGCGCCTCGGGGATCGCGCCGCAGTTCATGACCAGGAACGGCTTGTCCTTGCGGTCCGATGACTCGTGGATGAAGCGCGCGACGCGCTCCTTGCCGGTGCCGCTCTCGCCGGTGATGAGAACGGTGCTCCGGCCGTTCGCGATCCGCTCGATGAGCTCGACGATCCGCTTCATCAGCGGCGCGTGGCCGAGCAGCGATCGCGACTGGTGGCGATCGACCTGTGCGCGGAGGCGAACGTTCTCCGTGACGAGCTCGCGGCGCTCGAAGGCCTTTCCGACGAGGACGCGGAGCTCCGAGTTCACGAACGGCTTCGTGACGAAGTCGTACGCGCCGCGCTTCATCGCCTCGATCGCGGTCTCGATCGTCGAGTGCGCGGTCATGATGATGACCTCGCTCTCCGGGGCGTGCTCCTTCGCGAACGTGACGAGGTCGAGCCCCGAACCGTCGGGCATCATGAGGTCCGCGAGGACGACACCGTAAGGCTTCGGGGCGTTCCGCAGCGCGTCCTTCGCGGCGATGACCCCGGCCGCCGTCATGACCTGGTAGCCATCGCGGCGAAACAGGATCGAGAGCATGTCGCGAAGTCCCGGCTCGTCGTCGACGACGAGAATCGTTCCCTTGCCGCTCGCGGCCATATCGCGTGAGCATAGCAGGGGCTCAGCGGAGCAGCGCATCGATGCGCGGCCCCAGCACGGCGACCGCACGGTGGGTGCGCTCTCGCCGCTCGAACGCGAGACGCTGCCGCGTATCCCACCCGAAGACCGGTGCTGGCACCGTCTGGTACGCGCGCATCGCGGTCTCGAAGGCGCCTTCGAGGAGGAGGTAGGCGGTCGCGTCGTGGCGGTCCGCGATGCTCGCGGTCGGGTCCATCGCGATCGCGTAGAACGTGGCCGCCGCTTCGGGCGCGCGTCCGAGGTCCGCGAGGTGATCGCCCTTTCGCCGCGGCGTGAGCTCGTCGAAGTGCGCGTCCTCGTAGCGGATGCGCGCGAGCCGCGACGGCGGAACGACGAACCGGGCGACGGCGCCGTTCTCGAGCCTCGACGCGCGCGCGAACGCGGCCGCCGCCCGATCGAAGTGTCGCACGTGGAGCTCGGCGAACGCGACGGCGAGGACGATCCGCGCCTTGTCCGGGAAGTCACGCTCGAGGTCGAGCGTCGCCTGGAGTCCGTCGTCGAAGCGTCCGAACCGCGACCAGCACGCGGCCACGTTTTCGCGGGCTCGGCGGTGGGTCGGATGTCCGGCCATGCCTTCCGCGGTGAGGATCGCGAGCGACCGCTCGTAGAGGGCGCAGGCGGGGACCACCTCGCCCGTGTCGAAGAGCCAGCGCGCGAGCCCCATGCGCGGCGCCACGTTGTGCGGATGCGCGCTCTCCGCCGCGATGATCCAGAAGCGCGTCTCCTCGCGGTACTCGCCGGCGCGTGCGTTCGTCGCCGTCGCGAGCACGAGCGCGAACGCCAGTACGCCTCCACCGACGTACCGCGATCGCGGCCCGCGGTGCGAGAGCGCCACCGCCGCCGCCATCGTGATCCCGGCGAGCGGCACGTAGAGCAAACGGTCGGCGACGACCGCGCCGGCGAGCGCGATCGGAAACACCTGCAGCGCCGGCGCGATCGCGGTCGCCGCGAGCAGCAAGCCGACCCTCACGCCGAACGATCCCCGCCGCGCGACGAAGAGCGCGCCAGCGATGGCCCCCACGATCGCGATGGCGCCCACGACCGCGTGCGTCGCGTCCGGCTTGCCGATGAGCCCGATGCTCGTCCGCGAATGAAACGGGTCGAGCGTCATCGCGAGGTAGCGCCCGGCCGCCTCGAGGACGGTCACGAAGCGCGCGCCGAAGCCGAGCTCGCGGCCGGACGAGACCTCGACCAGCGCGAACGCGCTCGCGCGCAGGCCGAGGTACACGACGAGCGGTAGACCGATGCACGTCCCGGCGCGCACGAGGGTGGCGCGCGTCCCCCCTCGGAGCACCACGATGAGCCCGAGCGCGACGCCGAACGCGACCCCGACCTCCTTGCTCGCGATGGAGCAGAAGAGAAAGACGCCGCTCCCGACCGAGCGCCCCCAGCGCCGCGCCGTCCCTCCGCCGGACGTGTCCCCGGCTCCGCCCGTCTCCGGCCAGAGCGCCAGCGCGGCGAAGCCGAAGCACGCGGCGAGCACGTCCGTGCGCCCGGAGATCCACGTCACCGCCTCTGTCAGCCGCGGGAGCGCACCCCAGGTGAGCGATGCGATGAGCGCGCTCGGGTACGAGGCTCCAGCACGCACCGCAACGACGCCGAGGAGCAGGCACGTGGTCAGGTGAAGAGCGACGTTCGTGAAGTGGAACTCGCGCGGGGAGCCGCCGAGGGCCATGTCGAACCGGTAGGAGAGGAGCACGAGCGGCCGGAAGTAGGGCGCCACCACGTCCGTGAGCGGCGACGCCGGCCAGAACGGGCGCGTCATGATCTGTCCGAACGTCGCGTGGCGGTAGGCGGCGTCGCCCTCGACGAGCAGGTGATCGTCCCAGACGAACGCGCCCTCGAGCGCCGGCGCGTAGACCCGCGCGAGAAGAAACAAAACGAGAACGGCGACTGCGAAGAGAAGCAGTCGCCGCAGCTCGTTCCGGTCCGTCACGACGGACAGGCTATCGCGTTCGCCTCGCGACGTTCGGTTTCCGCGCTATTCGCGGAGCTTCGCGACCGCGGCCTTCGTCTCGCCGGCCTTCACCTCGACCGTGATCGTCTTCTTCAGCGACTCCTCGCTGTTGACGAACATGATCGTGTGGGTGCCCGGCGTGACCGTGACGTGCGGGAGCGGGGTGACGCCGATCGGCTTGCCGTCGAGGACGACGGACGACGACGGGAGCGAGTTGATCTTGAGGGCGGTGTCGCCGGAGGCCTCCGACTTGCTCGCGGACGCGGTCTTGGAGGGCTTCGCGGGCGCCTCCTCACCGTCGCTCGACTCCTTCGGCGTGCTCTTCGCCTTCGCCGGGGCGGGGGTCGAGCTCGAGTCGTTGTGCGCGACCACGGCCGGCTGGGTGGTGGCCTTCTCCTTCGCCGCCGTGCCCTTGGGCTGGAGCGTGACGTTGAAGGTCTTCTCGGCCTGACCGTCCTCGAAGGCGATCTTCTCCGAGTACGGATCCATGCCGTCCTTCGTCGCGCGGAGCTCCCACTTCTCGTTCGGATCGAAGTCGATCGCGATGGGGAACTGCGGGACCTCCTTGTGGGTCGTGCCCATGACGAGCTCGACCTTCGCGCCCGGCGTGCCGAGCTGGATGGTGGCGCGGCCCTTCGTCACCTTGAGAGGGACGGAGCCGACGTCGACCATCTCGTCCTTGCCGATGGTGATCGTCTTGTCGAGCGCGGCGTAGCGATCGCCCGAGAAGTGGAGCTTGTGATCGCCCGGCGTGAGGTCCTTGATCTCGACGGGGACCGTGCCGACGTCCTTGCCGTCGATCTGGAGCTTGGCGCCTGCGGGCGCGGTCACCTTCACGCCGGTGCCGGCGGAGGCGACCGTCTTCGCCGCGACGAGCGAGAAGTCCGACGTCGCGTCCTTGCGGGACTCGACGTTGACGACGCGGGCCGCGACCGGATCGTAGCCGGGAGCGTTGACGCTGACGGAGTGCGGACCGGCCGCCACGTCGCGCACGATGCACGGTGCGGTGTCGCACTTCTTCGCGCCGTCGACGCTGACCTCGAGCTTCTGCACGGGCGCGCCGTTCGCGCCCGTCACGCCGATGACGAGGTTGCCCGTGCGCGGCGTGAACATGAAGACGGCCGCGCCGGCGATGGCGACGACGGTGAGGAGCACGGCCAGGACGAAGCCGTTGCCCGACTTCTCCTTCTTCGGAAACGTGTAGGTTGCATCGAGCCGCGCGACGGGCGGGAGGCTCTGGACCGGCGGGGGCGCGGCCGAGGGGTGGACGCTCGGCGGCGGCGACGACGGTGACTGCAGCGCGTACGGCTGCGTGACCGGCGGCGGCGGAACGGACTGCGTCGACGGCGGCGCCGGGATCGGCATCTGCTGCATCGACGGGAGCGTCTGCATGCCCGGCGCGGAGGCGGCCGCGTTCGGGGGCGGCGGTGGCGGCGGCTGCATCAACGGCTGGGTCATGAGCCCGGCCTTCTGCATCGACGGCGGCGGTGGCGGCGGGACCGAGCGCATCGAGCCACTCGCGGGCGGCGCCGACCGCATGCCCTTCGAGATCGGCGCGCTCTTCTCGCTGCGATCCACCGACTCGCCGAGCGCGGCGAACGCGGCCGAGAGAGACGCGGTGTCCGGCGGCTCGGGGATGGACTTGTTCGAGTCGCCGTCGCCCTGGGCGGAGGCGAGCTCGGACGCGGCCTGCTGCGCGGGCGAGGCCACGAGCGTGTCGAGACCGTCGGAGCTCTGGAGCGTGCGCTGGCCGGAGCCGCCCGCGTTCTGCGTCGACGGGGCGTGGAGCGTCGCCGGTGGCGGCGCCATCATCGGGACCTGCGCGAACTGCTCGGTCGGCGCGAGCGCGATCGCCCTCTTCTCGGCGAGCGCGCTCTTCTCTGCGTTCACCTTGTTGCGATCGAACACGTTGGTCTCGGCCGCGTCGTCCCCGTCGTCGTAGGGGTCGGGCTGGTCGCCGCCGAAGTGTGCGTCGAGCTTGCCGTTCCGCGCCTTCACGATCGCGGGCGGCGGGTGGCTCGAGTGGCGACGCGCGGCCGGGTTGTACGGCGGCGGCGGATCGGACGGCACGCGGTGCGTGGCGCTCGTGCGCTGCGCGACGGGAAGGGGAGCGGGGCCGCCGGCGAAGGGCTCGGTGGCCGCGGGAATCGGGGCGACGGGCGCGGCGGCGACGATCGGCGGATTGCTCTTCGACGTCGGGAGGTTGGGGAGCGAGCCACGGCCGGGCGGCGAGTCGCTGGTCTTGCCGTTCGCGGTGCGCATGGCGCCCGACGCGGGATGCGAGGCCTCGAGGCCGGCGGTGGACGGGCGCGTCGACGGCGGCGCGGGCGGCGAGCCGAGCGCGGTCGCGGGGCCGGGGATGCCGAGCAGCGTGCGCTTCGCGTCGATCGGCGTCTGGCGCGCGGTCTGGAGGTGCGACGACGAGCCCGGCGGAGCGGGGGGCGCGACGGGGATCTTCTCGGAGTTCTTCCTTCCGAGGCCCTCGAAGATATCGAGGTCCGATCCTCCACCCTTATGCTCGTCTGACATCCGACGGAACTCCTCTACCTGCATCATAACGCCCGTGCTCCTTTAATGAGCAGCGATGCCGGAGGACCGAGCGTCCTGGACCTTGCCACGACGCTCGAGACCCAGCCGTCGCTACCCGATCGGCGTCCCCCTTCGGATTCCGACGTGAACGAAAAGTTCCATCGAAGCCCAAGAAGGCGGTGCTCCATAGCGCCGGGGTTCGTCGTGGTCGAGCGTCTTTCTTCGGATTGTGACGTTCCAAGGGAAGCTTCTGTGCCAACCCTGAAAAATGCGCGGTTCCCGTGGAAACTCGCTGCAGCGGGCCGCGTCTTTAGTGAGTCTCTTTTCATGGTCGGGGGCTCTGCCCCCGACACCCCCGCGCGTTCCGCAGCAGAGCCCGCCGAAGCGGCGGGTGCTTCGCACCGCTTGCGCGGCTCCACTGCGGAACCCTGCTCGCTGGCAGTTAGTTCCGCGGCTCCACTCCTGGTGCTGGAGACTCGGACTCAGCTAGTGCGGGGGCTTGGGCGGCGCGGGGGGAGGAGCGCTGCTCGATGCGGAGGCGCTCGGCTTGGGCTCCGGCGGCGCGAGGGTGGGGCGCCACTTCACGCGCTGGCTCTGGAGCGGCTGCCACACCGGTTGCTGCACGATCGCCACACTCTCGTAGATCTGCTTCGCGGCCGGGGTGGCGGTGCGCGTGAGGCGCGCGGTCGCGACCGCCGGGGCGGCGGGCTCGCCGGCCGTGTCGAGGGTGCCGCCGAGGAAGGCGCGGAGGTCGCCGGCGAGGAGGCCTCGCGTCGTGCAGCCCGCGCGCTGCAGGAGATCGAGCATCGCCGCGGAGGCCTCGCTGCTCGGCGCGTCGTCCGGGGGGAGCTCGACCCAGTTGAGGAAGCCGTCCTCGTCCGAGATGCCGACCGCGCCACGCGCGGTCACGCTGCCTGGGGGCAGCACGTTCGCGAGCGACACGCCGTTCGGCGGCGCTGACTTGTCGATCGTGAAGACGTGCTGGCCGATCCAGAGCTTGCGGTCGCCCGGATCGGCGCTCGGCTTCGTCTTGGGCGGGCGGCCGAGCACGAGCACGGTCGTGGGCGGGTTGTCGCCTTCGGGCTTCTCGCTCGCGACGGCGCGCGGATCGATGCGGAGGACACGCGCCTTGCGATCCGCGTTGCCGTTCGGGAAGAGCTTCGCGGTCGTGAGCGCGCTCGCGAGGGGGTAGCCGTGCTGCGGGAGCCCCTTCGTGCGCCACTCGGTGCCCGGCTCGAGGGGCGCGCCGGGGATCACGGCGCGCGTCGTGAGGTAGAAGAAGTCGCGACCGTCGCGCTGGATGTACCGCGGGAACTGGATGTGCCCCATGGTCTTCGTCATGCGCCGCGAACGGAACTTGAGCTCCGGCAGGTCCTTGACCGTGCCCTCGTACTCCCAGTCCGGCTGGAGCGGCCGGCCGAGGGGCTTGAAGTTACTTGCAGACTGCATATTGTAGAACTCGAAGCCGGCGAGGCCCGGGTTCATGTCGAGATGGATGCCGAGCTGGCAGCGCGCCGCGAGCATGGCGCGGCCGAGGGGCTCGGGCCCGATGTCGTGTCCGAAGAGGTACGCGACGAAGCCCTCCTTCGTGAGGCAGAGGCCCGAGCGCGTCGTGTGCACCGCGTCCTTCCAGCCCGGAGGGACACCGCCCCACCACGCCCGGCCCCACGGGTTGTACTTGTCGTTCTGCACCATGGGCGTCATGTTCTGGCGGAACGAGTAGATGTCGTCGGGGACGCTCGGCTGATCGGGCGGCCAGGCGGTGAAGGCGGTCGTCCCGTCGCGCATCTCGATGACGGTCGCGGCGTAGGGCTTCGGCGGGAGATAGAGGACGCCGTCCGCCTGCATGCCGAACTCGCCATGCGTGGCCTGGAAGCCGCCGTTGAAGCCGGCGACCACCTTGCGCATCACCTGCGGCTCGCGCGGGATCTGGCCGGTGCCGGCCTCGCCGGTGGCGCTGACGGGCTCGACCGAGCCGGCCTCCATGTGCAGCGCCACGAGGCGCGGATCCCAGAGCGTGACGTAGACGCGCGTCTGCTGCGCGCCGGGATCGGTGCGCACGAACGTGGTCACGAACGGCGTGCCGTTGCCGGGCACCGGCGTGATGAAGGGGTCGTCGTCGAGGCGAATCCACTGTCCTTCGCCCGCGAGCGGCGGCTTCAGCATCGGCTCGAGCGGCTTCGGCGGCCAGCCCGTCTCGACGTCGCTGAAGTTCGAGGGGCCCACGTGCGTGGTGTTGATGGAGCCGAGGTCTTCCTGCGCCTGATCCGCGCCCGTGTCGCCGGTGAGCGAGGCCTTCTTGCCCTTGATCCACTCGAGCGACGTGAAGACGATCGCCTTCAGGATCTGGTTCTTCTCGTCACCGAACCAGGACGCGGCGCGGAGACGATCGCTCATCCACGGACCGAAGGTCGGCGGCTTCGCGATCATGCCCTCCGTCGAGGCGCGGACGTGCGCGTTCTCGGGCGCCGTGCCGCGCACCGGATCGACGAGCAGCGGCGGATCCGACGGCGGGTCCGTCTTGATCTCGAGCGGGCCGTCTTCCCGGAACACGAGCGAGGCGGCCTTCGGCGGCGGGACGAGCGCGAAGACGCTCTTCTTCACGCCGAGCGGGTTGCCGGTGCCCTGGAGGTCGGCGATCTTCACCTGCCAGCGCTCCGTGCGTGTGAGCTCGTCGTAAGCGTGTGGCTCGTGGCCTGCGAGATCCAGGACCTGCACGGCCTCGGGGTGGCCGTCGATCTCGACCACGTACGCCGCGAGCGAGCCGCGAAGCACGGGCAGGCCCTCGTCTGCGTTCGTCGTCTTCGTGAGGTTGTGGACGGCGCCCACGTCGAGGAGCTGTCCCTCGGGCGAGAGCCGAGCGTCGACGTGGAAGAGATCGAACGTCTCTGCGTCGGGCGGCGCGGAGGGATCGTTCGCGGTCGAGGTGGGCGGGTTCTTGTCCTTGCCGCGGACGAGCGCACGAGCTCTCCCGCGCATGGCCCCGCTGATGCCGGACGGGCCGTTGATCCAGACGACGTCGCCCGGCTCACACTCGACGTGCTGGCTCTTCGCGAGCGAGCCGCAGAGCGCGGCCGAGCGCGAGGGCGCCGCGTCGTCGACGGGGGCGCGGTCGGCGCGGGCGACGCCGTAGGCCGCGAGCAGAGCGAAAGGGAGCGGCCGAAGCCAGATCTTCACGGGATCCTGAGAACAAACGCCGGAGCGAGGTGAGCTGCTCCCACAACCCTAGGCCACCTACCACGAGCGGTGAAAGGCCGACCGTCAGCGCCGCACCTCGAGCCTGCCAACTAAGTTGTCGAAAGCCGAACAATATCGCGACGAAACCGCCTGGCGCGGTCACGAGGACGCGTGCTACTACGTTGCTATGGGTCGTCGCTGGTCGGTCCGCTTGCTTCACGTGCTGGGCATTGCAGCCGTCGCCGTGGCCTGCACGAGCCCGACGTTGCCGCTCCCGCCGCCAGCCTTGCCGACCATCTCGACGAGCGAGAACCCTCAGGCCTACCACCTGAAGAGCGAGCGCGGCTCCATCGGCGGCGCGCTCGTGATCGCGGTCAACCGCGACACGAACCTGAAGCCCGAGGAGCGCGTCAGCGGCACCATCTCCGACGCGGACGGGTCGTGGGAGATGGACGTCCTCGGCAAGCCGGGCGACATCCTCGACCTCTCGCAGGAGAGCGGCTCGAACCGCAGCCCCACGATCGACGTCACGCTGCCCGCGAGGTAGCGCCCAGCGCCGGCTCCGGTGTTAGCGCCAGCTCTCGAGCACCGGGAGCGCGATCTTCTTCTTCGCCGGCTTCTTCGGGCTCGGCGGCGCCTCGTCGATCACGTCGCCGACGAGGTCGTAGTCCGCGCTCTGCGTGATGCGGACCTTGCGCATCTGGCCCCGCTCGACCTCCCCGCCGCCGATGTACACGTTGCCGTCCACGTCGGGCGCCTGACCCGCGTGGCGCCCCGCCATCACGAGCTCGTGCTCCTCGCTCGGGCCCTCCACGAGGACCTCCATCTCGCGGCCGATGAGGCGCTTGTTGTTCTTCCGCGCGATCTTCCGCTGGAGGCTCATGAGCTTCCGCCAGCGATTCGAGATCGTGACGGGCTTCACCTTCGCGTCCTGCGTGTAGCTCTTCGCCGTCTCCTCGTCCGAGTACTTGAACACGCCGACGTTGTCGAACTGCGCCCAGTCCACGAACTCCACGAGCTCCTGGAAGTCCGCGTCCGTCTCGCCCGGATGGCCCACGATGAACGCGGTGCGGAGGAAGAGACCCGGCACGTGCTTTCGCAGGCGCTCCACGACGCGCTTCTGCCGATCGACGCCGTGACCGCGCTTCATGCGCGCGAGCATCTGGTCCGACGCGTGCTGGAGCGGCATGTCGACGTACGGCACGACACGCGGGTGATTCGCGAGGAGATCGAGGAACGCCTCGTCGATCGTCTCCGGGTAGAGGTAAAATACACGGACCCAGCGGAGGCCCTTCACATCGGCCACGCGCGCCACGAGCTCCGCGAGCGAGTCGCGCTCGCCTTTCGGAAGGTCGCGGCCGTAGCTCACCGTGTCCTGCGAGATGAGGTTCACCTCGAGAATGCCCTGCGCCGCGAGCTGCTCCGCCTCTCGAACGACGTCGTCCGCGGTGCGCGAGCGCTGCTTGCCGCGGAACTGCGGGATCGTGCAGAACGCGCAGGTGCGGTTGCAGCCCTCGGCGATCTTCAGGTAGGCGCTCGCCGTCGAGCCCGTCACCACGCGCGGGTCGGACGCGCGGATCACCCAGTCGGCCGGGTTGCCGACGAGCATGCGCGGGACCTTCCGCTTCGCGACGTCCATCGGGTCCGCGAGGACCTTGCCGAGCGAGAGCATGTCGCTCGAGCCGAGGAAATGATCGACCTCGGGCATCTGCTCCGAGAGCTCCGTCGGATAGCGCTGGGAGAGGCAGCCCGTGACGACGAGCTTCTTGCACGCGCCGAGCTTCTTCAGCTCCGCCATCTCGAAGATGGTGTCGATGGACTCCTTCTTCGCCTCCCCGATGAAGCCGCACGTGTTGACGACGATGACCTCGGCCTCGTCGGCCTCCTGCGTCAGCTGCCAGCGCTGCTGCCCGGCGACGCCGACCATGACCTCGGTATCGACCCGGTTCTTGGGACAACCGAGGCTGACGAAATGAATGCGCTTCTTCGGCAAGAGAGTGGCGGCGACCTTAGCGGAAGGCGGCCGCGGCGCAACCGCGACCGTTCACTTGCAGGCGACGTCGCTGTTCGGGCCGTTCGGCGTGCCCTTGAGGGCGCCGTACTCGTCGGTGGAGGCGGTCCACTTCAGCCAGTCGCTGCGGTCCGCGCTCTCGCAATCGGCGGGGAAGGCGACCGAGTTGCCAGCCGTGGCGGCGGCGAGGTTCGGGTAGGTGACCTTGTCGATCTGCACCTCGCCGAGCTTCACCGTGATCGTGTCGCCGTCGTTCTTCAGGACATCCGTCGCGTCCCAGGAGAGGACGGTGCCCGTGAGGCCGTGGTTCTTCGTCGCGTCGTCCGAGTCGGCCACGACGAACGTGCCGTTCGGCGCGAGATCGACGGCGCCGGAGACCGAGGCCGTGTCGACGCCGGAGGTGCCGCGCGGCGACTCCACGCTGACGCCCGCGAGGTGCAGCCAGCAATCGCGCGTCGACCGGATCTCGACCCACTCCCCGGAGTCACCCGAGCCGGACTTGGACGCGATCATGATCTCCACGATCGCGAGGTCGCCCGCCTTGAGCGCGCCGGAGCAGAACTTCTTCGTCGCGATCGTGCCGCTCGACGAGGAGGTCGTGCCCGGCTTGCCGAACGCGCCGGAGTCCTCGTTGGTCTCGGGCTCGAGCGGGTCGATGCTCGACTCCGGCTGCTCCAGCGCCGCCCGGTCGTCGGGCGTCGTGTTGAGCGGCGTCCGCTTCGGCGCCTCCTGGATGGTGCAGGCCGCAAGCGAAGTGAAGAGCGCCGCGGCGCCTAGGTAAGTGGACCAGGATCGGAGAATGCCCTGGATCATCGTGCCCATGGTTTAGCACCTCCCCACAGGTGCGCCAGGGTCGGCTTTTTCGTACGTTTCCGGTGGAATCGTGCGCCGTGGGCGGCCTAGGCCGAGCCGGCCATGGAGTCGCGGAACCGCTCGAAAAGATAGAGGGAATCGTGCGGTCCAGCCGCCGCTTCGGGGTGGTACTGGACCGAGAAGGCGCGGAGGTCCTTCGCCGCCAGCCCCTCGCTCGTCCCATCATTCAAGTGGATGTGGGTGCTGACCACGCTCGACGGGAGCGAGGCCAGATCGACGCAGAAGCCGTGGTTCTGCGTCGTGATCTCGATGCGCCCCGTCGCGAGATCCTTCACCGGCTGGTTCGCCCCGCGGTGACCGAACTTCAGCTTGTAGGTCTTGCCGCCGAGGGCGAGGCCGAGGAGCTGATGACCGAGGCAGATGCCGAAGATCGGCTTCTTGCCGAGCAGGCCCTTCACCGTCTCGACCGCGTACGCGACGGCCGCCGGATCGCCCGGGCCGTTCGACAGGAACACACCATCGGGGTTCAGCGCGAGGATGTCCTGCGCGCTCGTCGAGGCCGGCACCACCGTCACCTTCATCCCCGTGTCGACCAGGCAGCGGAGGATGTTCTTCTTCACGCCGTAGTCGATCGCGACCACGTTGAAGGTGCGGTCGTACTTCTTGCCGTCGACGCTCCACGCGCCGCGGCCGTCCGCGAAGGAATAGCGCTCCTTCGGCGTGACGAGCTTCACGAGATCCGAGCCCGACATGTCCGGGGCCTCGCGCGCCTTCTTGAGGAGCGTCTCCACCGGCTCGGGGCCGACGGCGCAGTTCTGCGAGCCGTGATCGCGGAGGTGCCGCGTGAGCTTCCGCGTGTCGACGCCCGAGATCGCGACCACGCCATTCTCCGCGAGGTACGCATCGAGCGTCTGCTCCGAGCGCCAGCTCGAGGCGACCGGCGACGCGTCGCGGAGCACGAAGCCCGCGACGTGCGGCTTGCCGTCGACCGACTCCGCGTCCAGCGCGTTGACCCCGACGTTGCCGATCTCCGGCGCCGTCATCGTCACGATCTGCCCCTTGTACGACGGGTCCGTGAGCACCTCCTGGTACCCGGTCATCGTCGTCGTGAAGACCGCCTCGCCGGTGGTCGTCCCGCGCGCGCCGTAGGGCTCGCCGGGGAAAACCGTGCCGTCCGCCAGCACGAGGTGGATGCGCTCACTCTTCGTCGGGTCACTCATTGCGGCTTCTCGCTCACGTGCTCGAACGCGATCTGTCCCCCGACGATCGTGCCCAGCACCATGCCTCTCATGGTCTGTCCCATGAAGGGCGTGTTCTTGCTCTTCGTACGGAGGCGCTCGGCCTCCACGCGCCATTCGCGCTTCGGATCGACGAACACGAGGTTCGCCGGCGCACCCTCTGCGATCGTGGGCGCGCCGATGCCGACCACCTTCGCCGGCGCCCGTGTGAGGGCGTCGACGAGGCGATTCATCGGCAGGATGCCCTTCTCGACGAGGCCCAGCATCAGCGGCAAGCAGAGCTCCAGGCCGATCATTCCAGGCGCCGCCTCGTCGATCGGGCAGTCCTTCTCGAGCGGTGAGTGGGGCGCGTGGTCCGTCGCGATGCAGTCGATCGTGCCGTCGGCGAGGGCCTCGCGCAGGGCGAGGAGGTCCTCGTCCTCGCGCAGCGGCGGATTGACCTTGCATGCAGTGTCGTAGCCGATGAGCTTCTGATCCGTCAGGAGCAGGTGATGCGGCGTCACCTCCGCCGTCACGCTGATGCCGCGGGACTTCGCCTCGCGGAGGATGCGCACCGAGCCCATCGTGGACACGTGGGCGACGTGGTACTTCGCCTTCACGTACTCGGCGAGGATGACGTCTCGCGCGACGATCACGTCCTCCGCGATACGCGGCCAGCCGCGGAGCCCGAGGCGCGTCGAGACGCCGCCCTCGTGCATCGCGGCGCCCGCCGTGAGCGCGTGGTCCTCGGCGTGCTGGATGACCGGGAGATCGAACGTCGACGCGTACTCCATCGCGCGGCGCATGACGTCGCTCCGCGTGACGCACCGTCCGTCGTCGCTGACCGCCACCGCGCCGCCGTCCTTCAGGTCGGACATCTCGGTGAGCTGGTCACCCTGCTGGCCGATCGTGATCGCAGCGATGGGGTGCAGCCGTGTGCCGCCGATCGCCTTCGCCTTGTGGACGAGGAGCTCGGTCACGGCGCGCGTATCGTTCACGGGGCGCGTGTTCGGCATCGCGCACACGTCCACGAAGCCGCCCGCGGCGGCGGCGGCGAGGCCGCTCGCGATGTCTTCCTTGTACTCCTGGCCCGGCTCCCGGAGGTGGGCGTGGATGTCGACGAGGCCGGGCAGGAGATACGCCCCGGCGACGTCGAACACCTTGACGCGGCTCGGGTCCGCCTCGAACCGGTCCGCGGCCTTGGGCCCGACCCGCGTGATGAGGCGTTTCTCGACGACGACGTCGACCTCGGCGTCGAGCCCGCGGGACGGATCGATCGCCCGCACCCGGCGGAAGATGAGGACATCCGGCATGTGGCGCACGGAAGTAGCACGCGCGGTGGGTGCGAGAAAGGCCCGACGCGCGCGCTCGATACGTGCGTGCGGCCGAGGTTCGGCTATTCTGTCCTGGCCATGGGGGAGGACCCGAAAGACAAGGCCAAGCGGCTGATCCTCGCGCGCCGCGCGCGTTTCGTCGCGGCCGCGCTCGCGTCGGTGGCCGTGACCGGCGCCGAGGCGTGCGGCGGTGGGACCGAGCCGGTGCCCACCTCCGAGGACGGCGGGACCAGCTCGGGCTCGTCCGGGACCTCCGGCACCTCGGGCAACCCGCAGCCGTGCCTCTCCCCACCGAACCCCTCGAGCAGCAGCTCGGGCAATCCGCAGCCGTGCCTCGACGTCGCATACGACGCGGGCGAGCCGCAGCCCTGCCTCAAGGTCGCGTACGACGCGGGCAATCCTCAGCCCTGCCTCTCGATGCCCGCGCCCGACGCCGGCAAAGACCAGTGACCCATGGCGTCCGCTGCTGACGAGGGAGCTCCGGTCAACGAGCCAGGGACGCGCCCGAAGGTCTACTCCATCGCGATCGAGGTGACGGCGCACTGCCAGCAGAAGTGCAGCTACTGCTACAACGCCTGGCGCGAGGACAACGGCGCCGGCATGGAAGCCGGGACGCAGAAGAAGCTCCTCCAGCGCGTCGAGCGTGTCCTCTCGCGGCTCGAGGTCGACCACGTCACCGTGACCGGCGGCGAGCCCTTCGCGCGGAAGGACGTCTGGGAGCTGCTCGACGTCGTGAGCACCCATCGCGTCGGCATCCAGATCATCTCGAACGGCGGCCTCATCGACGACGCGATCGCGGAGCGTCTCGCGCCGTACCGCCCGCATTATGTGCAGGTGACGCTCGACGGCCCGACCGCCGAGCTCCACGACGCGCACGTGGGCGGGGAGGGGCACTTCTCGAAGACGCTCGCCGGCATCGCCGCGCTCCGCCGTGCTGGCGTCACGGTCGTCGGGTGCACCGTGATCACCCGCAAGAACGCGGCGCGCCTCGCCGAGATCATCACCCTGTTCCGTTCGCTCGGCGTCCGGCACATGGCGCTCTCGCGCTTCAGCCCCGCGGGCTACGCCGCCCGTCACGCCGCGGAGCTCCTGCCGAGCCGTGACGACCTCCTCATTGCGTTCCGCCAGGCGATCCCCTTCACGAAGGGCGACGATCCGATGCGCTTCAGCTGCACGATGCCCGTTCCGCCCTGCGCGGTCGAGACGGAGGAGCTCGCGCCGCTCGAGTTCGGCGTCTGCGCCATCGGCACCACCTTCCAGGAGTTCGCGCTCGGGCCGGACGGCTCGCTCCGGCATTGCACTCTGCACGGATCTTCCCTCGGCGACGTGCTCGAGGTCGATCCGGCCGAGATCGTCACGTCGCGCGCGGTCACCGAGTACAAGCGCACGCTCCCCGAGTTCTGCGTCGGCTGCAGCCACGCAAGCACGTGCGGGGGCGGCTGCGGCGCGGCCTCGGAGTGGGTGCTCGGCGCCCGCAAATTCCCGGATCCGCTCGTCTGGCAGCACGTGGACGACGACTTCGGCGAGCGCCTCGAGGCGGAGCGCTCCGGCAACGCGAAGGCTCGGACGAGCGGCTCGAAGGTCCGGCTGGACGTGATCCAGTGAGCGACGAGGCTCGGAGGAAGATCCTCGCGCGGCGCGCGTCGTTCGTCGCCGCCGCGCTCGCGAGCGTCGCGTGCGGGACGGGCTGCGGCGAGCCAGCGAATCCGCGGCCCTGCCTCGAGCCGCCGCTCTCGCCCGGCGCGCCGGAGGACGCGGGGCGAGAGCCGCCTCCGCAGCCGTGCCTGGCACCGAAGCGGACGCCGTGAGGCGCGATCGACCTCGCGCGCTCCTCATCTGGCCGGGCGGCCTCTTCGGCGGCGGCGCGAACTTCGGCGTGCCGCAGCTCCTCGCGATGGCGAGCGCGATGAAGGCCTCCGCCGAGATCGAGGTCGACGTGGTCGATCTCGACATCGAGCGTGCGCTCGGGCCCGTCGTGCTCGACGACATCGTCGCTCGCGGCCCATACGACCTCATCGGAGTCGCGTGCTACTCGTCGTACGACTACCTCAAGGTCTGCGAGCTCGGACGCATGCTGCGGACGCTCGCGCCGAAGGCGTGGCTCGTCACCGGCGGCTATCACGCGAGCGCGCGGCCCGGTGACTTCGAGGGCACCGCGTTCGATTATGTGGTCATCGGCGACGGCGAGGGGCCGATGTCGCGCCTCGCGAGCGCGCTCGTCAGCGGAAAGCGTCCGCTCCTCCAGGTGCTCGGACCCGAGGCGGTCGCGGATCCCGGGAAGATGCCGCCCGTCGACTGGACGATGCTCGACCGGTATCGTCCGGTCGCACGGAACGTCGCCTCGCAGGCGGAGATCTATCTGTCGCGCGGGTGTCCGTACGACTGTGCGTTCTGCATGGAACGCGCGAAGCGGGACACCTCGTGGCGCGCGCTCGACCCGCTCCAGGCGGTCGAGGAGATGCATCGCCTCGACGCGTTCCTCGATCTCTCGAGCTGGACGCTGTTCATCGCGGACGCGCTCTTTGGCATGAAGGTCTCGTGGCGGCGCACCTTCCTCGAGGCGCTCGCGAGGCGTCCCGTGCGGGCGCGCAAGGTGTGGCTGCTCGTCCGCATCGATCTGCTCGAGCGCGAGGACCTCGCGCTGATGGCGCGCGCGAACGTGGCGCCGGGCTTCGGCCTCGAGTCCGGCGATCCGGAGCAGGTGCGGCGCATCCGCAAGGTCGGGCGCCTCTCCGACTACCTCGATCAGATGATGCGGGTGGCCGAGTGGGCGCGCGAGCTCGACGTGCCATGGGGCGCGAACGTGATCGTCGGTCATCCCGGCGAGACGGAGCAGTCGCTCCGCACGAGCGTGAAGTACTTCGAGCGCCTCTTCCTGGGCCCGAACGGCACGACGGGCTTCCTCTCCGTCGATCCGTTCCGCCTCTACCCGGGCTCGCCGATCGACGAGGAGCGCGCAGAGTGGGAGAAGACGACGGGCTTCCGGGCCAAGCGCTACCCGTGGTGGCACGACGGCGATCAGGACTTCCTCTCGGAGTGGGTCGACCCGTCCGACACGCTGAATTTCCGGCGCTGCCTCGAGCTGCGCTACGAGCTGTTCCGGCCGCTCCTCGAGGCGATCCCGCGCTCGTTCCGGTACGGCGGCGCCGCGCCCGACTACTTCCGCCGCGCCATCGACGAGCAGATCGGCTTCATCTCGGCGGAGAACGAGGCGCGCCAGCTCGGGCTCGATCGGCTCTGGTCCTCGCTCGTCGACGAGGCGCCGCCCGCGAGCGACCTCCAGTTCGCGCGCGCGTCCCGCGAGGCGCGTCGCGTGGTGCTCGCGGGCCAGGACACGCTCGACGGCGCGCTCGTCGAAGTGCCGCGCGAGACGTTCGTCCCGATCGACGCGCAGTTCGAGGCGCATCGCGATCGCGCGCTGCCGCTCGACGAGAGCGGCCAGGCCACGATCTCGGCGATGCACGCCTACGCCGCGACGTTCCGCGCGCTCGAGCTCCACGCGGGCGACGCGCTCGTGGACCTCGGCGGCGGCACGGGCTACGGCGCCGCTGTCGCGCATCGCCTCGGCGCGAAGGTCCGCACGATCGAGATCGACCCCGCGCTCTCGGCCACCGCGCGCTCGCTGCTCCCGCCGGAGGTCGAGGTCATCGCCGGCGACGCGCACGATCTGACGCTCTGGCGCGGCGCGACGAAGGTCGCGGTCGGCTTCGACCCCGGCCCGGTGCCCGCGAGCTGGATCGACGCGCTCGCGCCGGGCGGACGGCTCGCCACGCCGTCCGGAGGCGTGCTCCTCGTCATCGTCAAGGCCGAGGACGGCGCCGTCACGCGCCGCGAGCTAGGCCGGGTCCTCTACGTCCGGGATCGGTCCGAGCTCGCTCAGGTCGAGGTGAGCGAGCCACCGCGCGTGGGCGTCGCCGAGCCCCGCGCGCCGGGCGCGTGAGCGAAGCCGACCAACGGCGCGCCGCTCGAGCTCGGAGAACGGGAGCGCCGGCTCGCGAGAGGAGATCTCGTGGACGGTGGCCTCGTGCGCGGCCTGCCATGCGACGTGCTCGGCCGTCGTGCCCGCGATCCCCGGAACGCCCGCGAAGATGTGTGCGTGATACACGCGACCGCGGAGGCCGAGGGCCGGGGTGAGCTCGACGCGGCATGCCGCGAGCTCGGGCGCGGCCGTCGCGACGCGCGCGAGCGCAGCCTCCGTCTCGTCTCCCGGCCACGGGGAGGCGGCCGAGGGCATGCGCTCCCCGAGGAGCGAGAGCTCCAGCTCCGCTGCCGCGCGCAGCACCTCCGCGATGGGCCCGGCCGCGACCGCGATCGCCCGTGCGCCTTCGTCGTCCACGAGCGCGTCGCGGAGCTCGTGGTCCGTGGCCGCGCGCACCGACTCGGCCGACCGGAAGACCCACGCGATCGCCTGCGCGCTCGCGAAGGCGACGGGCTCCGCGCGTGCGAGCTCGCCCAGCACGCGCGCGTCCTCGGCCAGGGCTCGATCGCCGGTGGGCCCGAGCTGCTCCGCCGCCCATTCGCAATATGCGGGCGAGAAGCACGAGGCAGCGGCGTGCACCTCGACGTGCGCGAGGACGTGAAAGACCGCGTCCGCCCAGGCCGGCGCGCGTCCGAGGCTCAGAAGCGGCCCGCGACGCCGCCGCCGTTGCCGGCGAAGTACGGGCTCCACTCGAGGCCGCGGCCGGTCTTGACCTCCTTCTTCGGCCCCGCGAACCACAGCACCGCGCCCGCCGCGACGCCCACGCCGCCGACGATGAAGCCGACCGTGGAGAGCGTCGCCATCGTGTGGAAGCTGTCGACGTCGCTCTGGAGGGCCGGGCTGCACTTCCCGCTCGCGCACTGCTTGTCGAGATCGCCGTGCTTGCCCATCGCCATCGCGCCGGTGATGCCGCCGAACACGAGGCCTGCGCCGCCGACGCCGAACGCGACGATGGCGAGCGTGTGATCACGCTTCGTGGTCACCGTCTTCGGTGGCTCGTTCACGACCGGCCCCGTCGGGCCCACCGGCTTCGCGCTCGCGTCCTTCGTCATCGTGAGCCGCGCCTCGGCGTTGCCCGCCTCCGCGACCTGGAACGTGGTCTCGGCCGGCGCGTAGCCCTCGGCCGTCGCCTTCACGGTGTGCTGGCCCGGATCGATCGGGCGAGGCACGCCGAGGCCCGCCGCGTTGACCGCGTCGTTGTCGATCAGGACCTGCGCGTTGGTGGCGCCTCCCTCGATCGTGATCGTGACGTGAGCGATCTTCGCCGTCGCCGCCTCGATCTCCGCCTGCGCCGCCGCGAGCGCCTCCTTGAACGCGGGCGACGCGTTCGGGTTGCTCGACTGCTCGCGGATGATCTTGTTGTAGTTCTCGCGGGCGATGACGTACTTGCCCTGCTTCACCTGGGCGCGGGCGAGGCCGAGGGTGAGGGTCGGCGCTGCGGGGTAGAGGTTGCTCGCCGCGCTCCAGAGCCGCTCCGACTCGGCGAAGTTTCCCGCTTCGCTCGCCGCCTGGGCCTGAGCGCCGAGGTCGCGCGCCTGGGAGATGTCCTGCGGCGTGGGGTCGGCGAGCGCGGGGAGGGAGGTGAAGAAGAGAGCTGCGGCAAGGGCGGCACGAGCCAGTCGGCGCATGACCGAGTCATAGCAGCGAAACGTGGCGCACGGACACTCCGCTGCAGAATCGCCACCCTCGCGGGAGTCACGGGCGGAGGGCCCCGCTTTCGCACGGCAGCTCGGAAAAATCGGCACAGAACGCGCCCGTCCCACCCCTCCGCGGCGAAGCTAGACCGTTTGCACGGCGGTTGCACCACGAGCGTTCACCACCATGAATCGGCTTCGCACGGGTTACGTGTTTCTTGCGCTGTCTGGCCTCGTGGCCGTCGCGTGCTCCTCTTCTACCGACAACGCTTCGAAGTCGAGTCCGACGACGAACCAGAACAACGTCGACCCCGGAGCGTCCTCGTCCGGCAACGTCGAGCTGGACGGCAGCTCGAACGTGATCGACCCGCCCGATAGCTCGACCGGTGGTCCCGTCGGTACCGGGACCGTCACCGACCCGCCGCCGGACGAGAAGTGCGGAGCAGGGGAGCCTAAGCTCTGTGGCCTGAAGGCGAAGTGCGCGGCCGACGCGGACTGCGAGAGCGGGCTTTGTGGCAAGGTCGGCGCGTCGACCGGCATGTGCATCTCGGCGCCGAGCTGCACCGGCGGCGCCGGCGCGGACTTCACGTGCGGCCCGGCCGGCAACGAAGACTGCTGCCACACCATCCCGGTCCCCGGCGGCAAGTTCACCAACTACAACTGGGACTCCTCGAAGCCCGAGGGCTCGCAGTTCCGCCCGTCCGACGCCGAGGTCTCCGCCTTCGCGCTCGACGAGTTCGAGGTCACGGTCGGCCGCCTCCGCGCGTTCTTCAGCGCCAAGCAGGGCAACCTCCGCGACGGCCACCCGAAGGCGGGCGACGGCGCGCACCCGCTCATCGCGGGCACCGGCTGGCGCGACTCGTGGAACGTGCGCCTCCCCAGCAGCTTCCAGGAGATCAACGATCGCATGATCCAAGCGTGCTCCGAGGGCGGCGACAACGCGAACTGGGGCGCCACCACGTGGACGGCCGACCCGGGCGCGAACGAGTCGAAGCCTGCAAACTGCATCGACTGGTACACGCTCTACGCGTTCTGCGCGTGGGACGGCGGCCGCATGCCGACCGATCTCGAGTGGAGCTACGTCGCGCTCGGCGGAGATCAGGAGCTGACGTATCCATACGGCAACGACAAGCCCACGTTCGAGTCGCACAAGGACATCCTCGTGACGTCGTTCGTCGCCAACCAGGACGCGAGCTACGGTGTCTACACGGAGGGGCCGACCTACCGTGGCCAGGCGGACGGCCCGCTCCACATCTCGGTCGTCGGCAAGAAGCTCGAGCGCTCGAAGTGGGGACACGCGGACCTCGGCGGCAACGTCATCGAGTTCGTGATGGAGGTCCCGAAGGACGTCCCGACCACCTGTCACGACTGCGCCATCAACCTGAGCTACCCCGACCCGCCGCAGAACGAGCCTGGCCCCCCTCCGACGTGGAAGACGAAGAACCCCGACGGGACGGAGCTCCCGGGCGACGACTTCGCGGAGGCGAAGGCGGTCAAGGACGGCAAGCGCCTCGCGCGCGGCGGCTCCTGGATGGGCGAGTACGAGGGGCACTGGCTCGAGACGAACAAGGCGCGCCACTGGTACCCGGTCTGGCGCACCTACTCGGCGCTCGGTGTGCGCTGCGCGCGCGACATCAAGAAGCCCTGATCGATGTGGCGATCCGCCGTCCCAGGCCCGCTCGCATGACCGTCGAGAACGGTTGATCGAGCGGGCGCAGGTAGAGGACGAGCGCGCCGATCATCAGGACCGCGAGCGGCCACTGGCCGTGGGCGAGCGCGAGGCCGAAGTGCAGCGTGACGCCGAACGCGAGGAAGAGGTTCCGGACGCGCGGGCGCACGAAGAGGCCCGCGCCGAGGATCCACTCTCCGATGACGACGCCGACCTCGGGCGAGGGGAGCTGCGCCAGCGAGGCGTGGAGGTAGAAGATCGAGACCTGCACGCGGAGCAAGAGGAAGCACGCGCGGCCGACGAGGCGGCGCGTTCGCTCGCGGGCGTCGAGCGCGCGAGGCGCCGGCTCGCACCAGTGCCATCGCCGCTCGTCGAGGACGGTGACCGGCAGGAGGAGGAGGGCGAGCAAGGAAGCGATGCGTCCACCCTCGATCTGGCCGACCTGGAGCATGAAGGCGATCGCGGCGTGGAGGAAGCCGGTGACGCGAGGACGCCAGCCGGTGGCGACGAGGACGAGACCGGCGAGGCCGATCGCGCGCCGGTCGTCGAACGGCCCCGAGAGCACGAGCGTGAGCGCGGTTCCGAGCGCGAGGATGGAGCGTCCGACGCCGTAGACTTCGCCGAAGGGGTCGAACGCGTCGAGCGCGCGCTCGACCTTCTCGCCGAGGATCTGGACGAGCATCAGCGCGCCGCGCGCGTGATGGTCGGGAACGGCGCGTCGGCGGCGCCCGCGCGCATCGAGCCATGGACGGTGACGAGCGCCAGCGAGACGCCGACGGCCGCGAGGAGGAGGGCGAGGCGACCGAGCTCCGCCCGCTCGTGAGCGCTGGAGTACCGGGGAGCGGACCTCTCGACACGAAGCGTATGCACGCAGGCTCGTGGAGCAGCGCGCATGCCGGGCGTGCACGCCGGGGCGCTGATCGACGGGTTCTCGACACTTAGCTCTCGTGCCAGGCCGGGCGCCGCCGACCTCACGACCTTGGCCCACATGGATCGTCACATCACGGCGGACCGACGCTTCAGAAATATTGTTGCACTATCAACGTACTCTCCCGCCCCCGCGAGGCCGACCGCGCTCAGTGGGAGGCGGCGGGCGCAGTCGCGGGCGTCTGGCACGCCTTCGCGAGCTTCTCGTCATCACCGGCCGCCATGATGCACTTGGCGTACGCGTCGTAGTCGCCCTTGGGGTCCGCCTTGTACCTGTCACCGACCCAGCCGATGCAGCGTGCCTTGGCGGCGTTGGTACCGCCGCCCTGGCCCTTCATCGTGTTGTTGCAGAGCACGGTGGCCCGGTAGCCAGGATCGTCGGCCATGGGCTCCTTGCAGCCAATCGCGCCGAGCACGATGGGCATCACCACGAAGAAGCGCCGGATCATGAACGCACGGTAACGTGGCTGCGAAGCCACAGTCGACCGGTTTGCGGTGGGAAGGACGGGACTTGAAAGAATCCGCGGATCGTCGCGATCTGTCGCCTCCGGTCGAGGCCGTTTTGGTCTCGTCGGTCGAGAAAAGCGCGGCCGATGCGAACGAGGGCGCCGTTGTGTCAGTCTCCACCAAGGCGACGCAATCGGACGGCACGCGACGTCCTGAACCGGAACCCTCGGGCGGCGCGGACGACCTCCTGGCGCTCATCCGCGAGCACGACGAGCCCCGCGCGGCGACCGTGATCCGCCTCGACACCCGCCGGCGCGGGACACGGTAGGATCGCGGCATGGCGGCGAAGAAGCGGCGACGTCGATGGCGTGCCGTAGAGGCGCCCACGGACTGGGCAGCGGTGTACGCCGAGTGCAAGGCTGGGATCGAAGCCGTCTTCAAGCGTCCGTGGTCCGAGCTCTGGCGCGTCGTTGCGCGATACGAGATCGACGCGATTCGCCAGCGTTTCGCGGCTGAAGCGATTCGTGACTTCGCTGTCGCGGCCGACCGGGTTCTACGCGCCGCGCGGAACCTGCCCGATGATGGAGTCGGCACAATCGCCCTTTTGAAACAGCTCGCTCCCGCTGTCGAAGCGCTCGACATCGAGGCATTGCCGAGTCCGCCACCTCGCACGCGTCGCTCGAAGCGAACACTCCTCATCGAGCACCTGTTGACGCTCTTCTCGCGAAAGCAGCTCACGGCCCGCACGCTCGCACATCTGAGCCTTCTCGTGGATCGCCCCGCGAAGAAGGGACCGCGCAGTGCGACGGTGGAGGAAGTGATCTCCCGCGAAGCCGATTCGATGGGTAAAGCACTCGCGCGAGTGCTCGCACGAAGGTCCAACCGCTAACGTCCAGACGTTCGCGTACCTGATGAACGTCTGGACATAGACCACTGCCCAAGTCGCTTCGGTTGCGTCATGAATGACGTATGAAGCACGACGCACCCGCCGCTGGTCCTGCCGCTCCGATCACCGATGACTTCGTCGAGGACGTCGCCAAGACGATCCACGGTGACCCGCGGTCGGTGATCCGGCGGCTCGCCGGGTTGCCCGTTCGCGGCCGCCGCGGCGAGGCCATCGACCGCGAGCTCGTCGCCCGCGGCATCACCCCTAGCGGCCCGCGCGCGGCGTGAAAAGGCAACCGCCTCGAGCGCCGCGCCCAACTCGGTAGTCCTCCCGAGGCGCGACACACGAGGCGGTCAGCGGAAAGCAAAACGTGACCGACCAAACCAAACGCGTCAAGCCCCCGGGCGAGATGACCCCCGTGCCGACGCACGTGCTCCTGGCCATCGCCGCCGTACTCGCGCCCTACGTCGCTGCCGTCCTCGCGAGATCGACGCCGCAGACTGCCGACGTCTACACGTCCCGCGACGGGCGGCGTCCGCACGGTTACACGCGTCGTCGCTTCGCCGCGCACTGCCGCAAGATCCCGACGGCGTGGCTCGAGGGCAAGGATTGGAACGTCCCGCAAGCCGACTTCTGGACGCATGCTCGTCGACGTCCGTCCATCCGCCCCGTCGTCGTCGCGTCTGCAGCGCCGGCGAACGATGACCTCGACGTCGACGCGCTCCTCGCTGGAGCGGGTCTTCGCTCGACGCGGAGGGCATCGTGATGCTCGAGCGGGGAGAAAAGATCGTCAGCATCATCGCGGCGCCGGTCGGTTGGAGGGTCGCGTTCTACGACGCGGAAGCGAAGGAAGTTTTCTACTGCGCTGTTGGGGCATGGGCACTCGTCGTCGATGCCGACGGAGATCAAGACGTTCGCCCGCTCGTCGCCTTCCAAGACTCCGACGTGCTCGAGGCCATTGGTGTTCGTACGGCGCCGGTCCCGCGGCTCGTACCGCCAGGGCACACCGCAGCATGGGACGAGCCCGGCGGCTTTCGGATCAGCGAGGTCGCGCCGTGAGTATCGGCGTTCGGTACGCCCGTGCAACGGTGGGCATCGACGAGCGAGTCTTCATCACGTCGCCTTTCATGAGCCCGCGCTACGACGCTTGCGCCGCTTTGCAGGTTCGCGTCGAGACGAGATTGCAGCACGTTCTCAACTTCAACCTGCAGTCTCTTGCCGAGCTCCACACGGCGCTCGTCGAAGGAGACTTTTCGAAGATCCTCGCGTGCGAGGCGCTCGCCTTGATCGTGGTGCCGCGCCTGAAGCGCGGGCTTCTTCTCGGGATCGTCGAGGAGGGCGTCGACGGTGATCTGCTCCGGATGGTGGAAGTCAACGCTCGGGCTCGTGAACAGCTGGTGCGTGGTTGCAACCTCGCGCGCGCCGCGGCGGCAGATCCGGCGCTCTTTGGTGAGGCGGTCGAAGCGGCGCGCATTGCGCAGGAGATGGTGATCGTTTGAAGCTCGATGAAGCTGGGATCGCGCAGCTGAAGAAGCTGGGGCAGAAGCCGCGCGTAGATCCGCGCGAGGCGCTCTGCGGTACGACCGCGGCCACGCCCTCACCGCCGCCCATGTCGGTCACGCGCGAACGCAAGCCGCGCGCTTCGAAGCCGACTGCCGCCGCTCCGCCCTCTCACGTCGGCGACCAAACCTCCGACGACGGCGTTACCGCCAAGCGTTCCGATCTGCAGAACGCCGAACGTTTGCTCAAAGACCACGTTGGCGAACTTCGGTACGTCGCCGAGTGGAAGGACTGGATCGTGTGGGACGGGCCGCGTTGGAAGCGCGACTCCGCTGCGGCCGCCCGATTCGCGATCGCCGTGACTCGCCGCATGATGGCCGAAGCGCTCGAAGCGATGGGCCACGCCGCCGGCGAGCTCGGCGAGGCGAACGCCAGCCACGACGACCAGTGGAAGAAGGAAGCAAAACGCGACCTCGAAGAAGCAAAAAAGGATCTGGAGTGGGCTGCGACCTCGCAGAGCTCCTCACGGTTGAATGCGCTGCTCGAGGTCGCGAAGGACCTCGCACCGCTTCGCGTTCACGTCGACCAACTCGACGCCGATCCGATGCTGCTCAACGCGACGAACGGCACCATCGACCTCCGCACCGGCCTCCTTCGCGCTCACTCTCGCGACGACTTCATCACCCGCATGTGCCCCGTCGCTTTCGATCCCGACGCCCGATCGCCGCTCTGGGAATCGACCCTGAAGAGCGCGCTCGGTGACGACGAGACGGTGGACTACTTCCATCGCAGCGCCGGCTATTCGATCACCGGTCGCACCGACGAAGAGAAGCTGTTCGTGGTGCACGGCCCCGCCGGCGGCTCGAAGTCGACGATCCTTCAAGCCGCGCAGAAAGTGCTCGGCGCCGATTATGCGAAGACGTCCGACTTCGAGACGTTCCTCGTGCAGAAACATGCGGGCGGTCCGAAGAACGATATCGCCCGGCTCGCTGGCGCACGCTTCGTCGCGTCTATCGAAGTCGAGAAAGGAAAACGTCTCGCCGAAGGCCTCGTGAAGACGCTGACCGGCGGTGACGTCGTGACCGCGCGCTTTCTCTACAGCGAAGCGTTCGAATTCAAGCCGCAGATGAAGCTCTGGCTCTGCGTCAACGATTTGCCGCACGTCTCCGCCGACGACACCGGCATGTGGCGCCGCATCGAGCGCATTCCGTTCGAGAACGTCATCGCGAAAGAGAAACGCGACCCGACCGTCAAAGCGCGACTTCACGACCTCGATGTGTCAGGGCCGGCAATCCTCGCGTGGCTCGTCCGCGGTGCACTCGCGTGGCAGAAACGCGGCAACCTCGGCACGCCGACGAAGATCACGAAGGCGACGCTCTCGTATCGGCAAACAGAAGACACCTTCTCTCAGTTCGTCACCGAATGCTGCACGCATCCGAGTACAAGCTCGTGTTCGCGAAAAGACCTCCGCATCGCCTACGACGGCTGGTTTGGTGGTCGCGGCCCGCTCTCCCAGAAGGGGTTCACCGACAAGGTTCGCACCCTCAATGGCATCACCGAGAAGACGCTCGGCGGCACGCGCTTCTGGGTTGGCATCGGTCTACGGACCGACGGTCCGGGTGCAGGAGGTGCAGCACAATCGTTCGTTCCACAAACTCCTTCATTAGAAACGCGTACGCGAGAGGAGGTTTGTGGAACAGGCCTCAACTCTGCACCTCCTGCACCTGATGGAGGTGGCGAGTGAGCCCCGCGCCGACTTTTCTCGCGCCCGCCCGGAAGGAAGCCGCCCAGCCGCGCCACGAGGTTGCCCTGTACGGGCCTCGCGCCGGCGCGATCGCCCCGACGGGCGCCCCCACGCGCCCGCGCGTCTACAGCGCCAACGACGTGCCGGCATTCCCTCATGCGTCTACGCATTGCGGCGACGTCGCACCGACCTCGACCTCGACCTCGACCACCGGCGAACACTCAAGAGTGAACGCCTTCGCGGCATGTGCGCGGGCTTCCAGCCGATTCGCGGGGCCAATTCACGAGGCTTTCGCGAGTGATCTCGCGGTGCGTGCACGGGTCCTGCACCCGTTCGTCATCACCGCGCCGTCGCCGCTCGCGACGAATCAACGACTTACGCGCCCCTCGCGGGCGCTCACGGGCCTCTCTGGTGAGCTCGCACGGTCGGCGGTTTTCTCTACCGTCTTCTCGCCGGCCAGCGATGCGAAAGTTCAATCCTTTCGAGGCCCTCTGCGCTCCCCGCGGCGCGTTTTCGTAGCTCGGCGCGCCGCGGGTGAGCGCGCTCTTTCACCAAGGACACCTCGATGATCAGAGTGACACTTCCCCTCACCACGGCCGCCTGGGGCACTTCCAGCGCGGACTACAAGCAAGCCGTCCGCGACATGGCGCTCGCGGTCGCTCAGGCCAAGCTCATGACGCCGGTGCACGTCCACACCTCCGACGGCGCCACGCCTGTCGTCGTTCGCGGCGGCTCGTCGGGAAACGCGGGCTAACCGTGCCTCTCGACTTCAGCGTACCGCACGACACGCGGAGCTGGTCTCAGCTCGACGCTCGCTGGCGCGAGGGCTTCTGCGCGGCCTGTCGCGTGGCGCTCGCTGGCGAGCTCGGGCGCATCACGGGGCACGGCGGTGTCGTGCTCGAGGTCCTGTCGGGGGACGGCGCCATCGTCGCGCCCGCCGCGCGCGAGAGGGGGACGCCGACGTGACGCTCCGACGTGGACACGGGAACGGCGCTGGTGTGCCTCGGATCGAGGTGTTGCCGCCTGACGAGCTACCCGCGCCCGTACCGGCTCAAGCGGTGCAGGTGCGTCGCCGGTTGAACGGCACGCTCGAGGATTCCGAGTCCGCCAAGGAGCTCGGCGCTCGCGGCGGCCGTGCGAGGGCGGCGAAGGTGCGCCTCGTGTCCGCGTTGGGCCTCGCCTCGCTCGCCGATGACGCCGCGTTCGCACCCTATCGCACGGCCGGCGACGCGTTCGTGACCGAGCACCTCGCTGCGCTCGCGCTTCAGGCGGGCGGTGAGGTCGGGCCGGGACCGGCGTCCATCGTGGCAAGCGCGGCCATGCAGCTCGCGGCGTCGCGCTTCGTCAACGACCGCGCCATGCAGTCGGGGGACGCGAAGCTGCTCAAGCAGGCTTCCGACCTCGCGAACGACTCGAGGCAGAACCTGCTCGCGGCGTACGAGCTCGCGGTTCGAGAGGCGACGGCGCGCAACGCGTCAGCGAAGACCGCCTCGAAGGCGCGTCTCTACGTGCAGGAGACCAAGAAGTCGTGAGTCAGCTCCTCCCACTTCTCGATTTCATTCCGGCGCTCTCGCCCCGGTTCGCGCGTCCGACGCACCTCGAGCGCGTCACCTCGCGCCTCGAGCGTGCGCTTGTGGAGCCGCTCCGCCTGGTCGTGTCGACGCCACCGCGTCACGCGAAGACGGAGACACTCTTGCACGCGTTCCCGTGGTGGTTGCTGCAGCAGCCCGACGCGCAGATCGCCTACGTGAGCTACGCCGCCGGCATCGCGCAGCGGAAGAGCCGCAAGGCCTTGGCGCTCGCGAGGAAAGCCGGCGTCGAGCTCGACGAAAAGGCGAAGGCGAAAGGTGACTGGCGCACGGGCGTCGAAGACGGAGGCGTGCTCGCGTTCGGGATCGACGGCCAGGCGACGGGTGAAGGCTTCCACGTCGTCGTCGCGGACGACCTCGTAAAGAACCGCGCGACGGCGGAGAGCGCGCTTGCTCGTGAGCAGACGGCGGAGGCGGTGAACGACGACCTCTTTACGCGCCTCGAGCCTGAGGGGAGCTTCATCGTGTTCCAGACGCGGTGGCACGAGGACGACGTGCCCGGCCGCCTCATCCGCGCGGGCTGGGAGCATATTCGTCTACCAGCACTCGACAACGACGGCCACGCGCTCTGGCCGGAACGGTACTCCGCCGAGAAGCTCATGGAGATCCGCGAGCAGGTTGGCGAGTACGCATGGGCATCGCTCTTTCAGGGCGACCCTCAACCTCGTGGCGGGGCGCTCTTTCAGAACGCGGCGACGTACACCGAGCTTCCGGTCAAGTACTCCGTCCGCATCGGCGTCGACTTCGCGTACACCGCAAAGACGCGTGCAGACTGCAGCGTTGCCGTGGTCGTCGCGAGCGATCTCGAGGATCGAAGCAAGCACTTCATCCTCGAGGTGCGGCGCGAGCAGGTGACGGCGCCCGATTTCGCGAAGACGTTGAAGGAGTTGCGAGGGACGTACCCCAGCGCGTCGTTCACGGGCTTCATCGGCGGCACCGAGCGCGGAACGATCGACTTCATGTCGAGCGCGGGCATCTCGATCAACGGCGTGCCCGCGACCACCGACAAGTTCGTGCGCGCGCAACCGGCGGCCGCGCTCTGGAACGCGGGGCGCATTCTCGTCCCCGCGGCAGAGACGGCCATGTGGGTGACGCCGTTCCTGAACGAGGTCCTCGGCTTCACCGGCGTTCGCGATCGATGCGACGACCAGGTCGATGCGCTCGCCGGTGCGATGCATGGCGTGCGGCTCGGAGAGCACCAACCGACGCTTTGGCCGTCGCGTCGCCGGCGCGTCGACCACTTCCGGAACCTCGGCGTCCCGCCACACGAGCGCCTTCCGCGCGGAGGCCGCGGCTACTGATGCTCCCCTCGATCCGCACCGACGCCGACCTCGAGAAGTGCGTCCGCATCTTTCAATCGCTCGCGCCGTGCGCCACGTACGCGAGCGACGCACCCGAGCTCTGGGAACACGCGAAGTGGATCGCGCTCGACACGCTCCGTCACGAGACGGGCTTTCACATCACGCCCGCACCACGCGGGCTCGCCTGAGGAGACAATCTATGCAACATGCAACCAAAGAGCAGTGGAACGGATTCATCGCGGACCTCCGCAAGCGCGGCAAGGCCGCTCACGCCGCAGCGCTCGCGGCAGCCGCCGTCACGTTCACCCACGAGGGCGTGACGTATACCGCCCCGCACGGGTGGGAGAGCGGGCCGCGCGAGATGCTCGCGGTCGGCGCCACGCTCCCGATCGCCACGCTGGCTTGTGTGCGCTCCATCTTCGAGGAGGACGAGGACGAGGTGCTCGCCGCCGCGCCGTCGCTTCCGCACGCGGTCCCGTTCTACGAGTCGGAGCGCGCGCCCAGCCGTCGCGCGCCGACCGCGGATGAGCAGATCACGATGCTCGTGCTCGAGATGACGACGAACGATCGTCACGCGGGGGCGGGATGGTTCGACGATGTGCTCGCCCAGGAGCGACGCATGGCTGCCCCGCGGGGCAGCGCCGGCGACAGCGACAACAACGCCGACGTGCGGCTCGCGCGTCTCGCGATGGGAGGTGACCTGTGAAGGCGCCCCAGACCTCGACCGAGATCGCCACCGCGCTCGACAGCGCTCGTGCGCGCCTCGACGCCCTGCAGAAGGAGCCTGACGACGCGGCGTGGCTCGCGTCGGAGACGCAGCGGAACGCCCTCGAGCGCGAGCTCCGCGAGCTGGGGCAGCTTCATGCTCGCGCCCTCGAGCGCGAGGGCAAGGCGCGCCGGGAGTCGCTCGAGAAGACCGTCGCCGAGCAGGGCGCGATCGTGAAGGCTCCTTTCGACGCGTTCGCCCGGCTCACGAAGCATGTGGTGGAGAGTGGCGTGGTCGCCGCGAAGCTGATCGACGAGCTCTACGCGGACGAGCGGACGCGCTCCATCGCGCATCAAGCCATGAGCCGCGCGGAGGAGGAGCTCGGGCGTGTCCCGCGCAATCCGCCCCTGCAGTTCTTCCCGTCGTTGCAGCACATCCGCGAAGCGCTCTGGTCGGCCCTCTCCGACGCGGGCGCCCTCACCGGTGGCGCGCACCTGTCGGGCATCTACCAGCCCATCGCGCCCATCCCGCAGACGTCCGCGACCGCGCGGGATGCGGCGAACCGCGGCCCGTCGACGTATCGCGCCCCCGGTCAGTACCTCGACGTGTTCGACGAGGCGGGCGAATGAACGCCGCCGACCTCCGCTGGCTCGCGACGTCGAGGCCGCTCGCGCGGCTCGCGAACACAATCACAAGCGTGATCAGCCCCGCCATCATGGAGCAGCTCCAGGAGCTCCGCGCGGCCGCGCTGGCGCAGACCGAAGCACGGCAGGTGAACGCGGCGAAGACGGCGATCGCGCTCGTCCGCATCACGCTGAAGGGCGCCCTCGAGCAGGTCGAGCGCGTCGAGAACGACATCGCCGATCACTGGCACAAGTGCCTCGAGCGAGAGACGAACGGAAAGGACTCCATCCAATGATGCCCCCCGAGAACCTCACCCCGGCGCAGCTCTACACGGAGCTGTCAAAGATGCCGCGGCCACACCGCGTCGTGCCGTTCCCGCGAAAGAAGCCCGGCACCGACGAGCCGATGGGCCACGTCGCGCTCGTGCCGCTCACGCAGAAGGAGACGATCGAGTCGACGATCGCGGCGGACCTCTTCGTGCTTGAGCGCATGCCCGGCGCGAAGGAGGGCGGCAGCATCGGCTACCCGATCGCGTACGGCGACGAGTGCGCCGTCGAGCAGCTTGCCCGCGCGTGTCGAGAGGTCGACGACGTCGAGCAGCATGTGTTCCCCAACGCGGCGGCGGTGCGGCGGCTGACGGCCGACGAGATCGCCGTGCTCTATCAGGCCTACCTCGACGTGCGCGCCGAGCTCGGGCCCATCTACTCGGCGATGACGCAGGAGGAGGCCGACGCTTGGGTCGATCGCCTTATCGTGGGTGGGAACGAGGTCGACCACCTCGCTTTTTTCTCCTTGGAGGGTCTTCGGACGTTGCTGCGCACTTCGGTCGCCCGACTTCGCGGCTCACGGACGGAGCCCTCCTCTGCTGGCTCGCCGCTCGAGAATTCCGACTCCACCCGACCGCCGCCGAGCGACGGAAGGCTCGACTCGAGCGAGGACGATCTCAATCTCGGAAACGCTAAGGAGGACTGAACCGTGGCCATCCCGCCCGTCGTGATCCAGTTTCTTGCGCAAGGCGTGCCCGACGTCTCCCGCGCGATGCGCAGCGTCGGAGACATCGTCGCGTCCATCGAGCGCGCGTCGACGTCGAGCGTAGGGGCTGCAGCGAAGCAGCGCATCGCGTTCGTCGACCAGGAGGCGCGCGCTCGGTCCGCCGCGGCGAGGCGCGGGGAGCGAGAGTTCGGCGCCGCGCTCCGATCGAGCGTCCGCGAAGCCGAGCAAGCGGCGAAGGCGGAGATCCGCGCGGCGGAGAAGGCAGGAGCCGAGCGCATCCGCATCGCCCAACGCGTCGCCGCGGAGGAGCGGCGGCTCCGCACCGAGGTCGCGCGCGCTGCGGGCAAGGCGGGCAACGCGACGACGGGCGCGGCCGCGCGTCTGTCCGTCATCCAAACCGCGAAGGGCAAGAGCCCGCTCGAGCAGAAGCGGGCGCTCGAGCTCGCCGCCGACCTCCGCATCGCCGACGTCGGTGCGAAGGCGCAGGAGAAAGCCGCGCAGCGCGTGGCGCAGGCACGCATCCGCGCGTACCAGACGGCGGATCGTGAGGAGGCCCGTGCGCGCGCCGCCGGCGTTCGCGAATTCGAGAAAGCCGAGGCGCAGAAGAACCGCGGTGCGATGCGGTGGGTGCGCGAGCAGGCCCGGGAGCAGGCCCGGGTATCGAACGAGCGGCGCCAGCGGTACGGCAACGCGATCGCGGGAGCGGGCTCCGAAGCCGTCCGCGGCCTCATGCGCGGCGGCACCGCGCTCGCCTCAACGGCACTGCAGCTCGGCGGCGGCTTCAATGTGCAGGACACGCTGCACGAGAAGATGCAGCTCGATCGCCGCGCGACGCTGCTGTCGAACAAGGATCCCAGCGGTCGCCACCTCGGCGCGGGCTACGTCACCAACCTCACGCGCAAGGCGTCGATCGCGACGGGCATGGACGAAGGTCAGCTGCTCGGTGCGTGGGAGGCGTACGCCGACAAGACGGGCGACTTCAAAGGCGGCGCGAAGAACATGGAGTTCTTCGGCAAGCTCTCGAAAGCGACCGGTGCCGACGTCGGTGAGATCGCGAAGACCGCCGGCCTCCTTCGCGTCCAGAACAAGGACCTCGACGAGAAGGGCGTGAAGGAGATGCTCCTCAACGTCGTTGCCCAAGGTCGCTCCGGCGCCGTCGACTTCGGCGAGCTCGCGGGCCACGCCAGCTCCATCACGAAGTCGTCGTCCGCGTTCGCCGGCGACCAGGCGACCACGCAGCGCAAGCTGCTCGCGCTCTCGCAGGTCGGCGTTCGCACGGGTTCCGTCGCAGAAGCCGCGACGATGATCTCGAACCTCTCGCAGGACGCCGGCAAGCACTCCGCGAGCGTGAACGCGCTCCTCGGCCACAACGCCTTCAACGAGAAGGGGCAGATCGCGGACGCGCCCGAGAAGTTCTTGGCCGACGTCATCGCCGCGTCCGGCGGCAACCGGCAGAAGCTACAGGCCGCCGGTTTCGGTGCGCGCTCGATCAAGCTCTTCGACGCGCTCCTTCCGACGTTCAACGCGGAGGAGCAGAAGGCGCTGAAGGGAGGCAAGTCGAAGAAGGAAGCCACCGAGCAGGCGCGGCAGGCCGTGCTCACCGATATCGGGCAATTCACCGATGCGAAGTACGGGGAGAACGAGCTGCAGAAGGACTTCACCGAAGTCATGTCCTCGAGCGCGGAGAAGTTCGAAGAAGCCGTCCGACAGATGAAGCGGACGGTCGCTGACGAGCTCGTGCCCGCGCTCATCCCGCTGATCGGAGCGATCCGAGAGGCGACGCCTCACGTGCGGGATCTGCTCGTCAACCTGACCGCGCTTGCATCGTGGGCATCTCGCAACCCGCTCGCCGCGGCGTTCGCCGGCGTCGGGCTCATGGTCGGCAAGGCGATCATCGCGGAGTACGCATCGGCGAAGGTCGGCGAGTTCGTCAAGTCGCTCCTCTCCGGCGGCGGCGGTGGTGTTGGTGGCGGCTCCGTCCCCGGCAAGCTCGGGAAGGGCCTCGCCGTCGTCGGCGCTGGACTCGTCGCCGGCGAGCTCACGAAGGAGTGGGTGGACGAAGGCGTCAAGACGGACGAGGAGAAGCGCACCGCACGCCGCGCACACATGCTCGAGGGCAACGAGCTCGCGGCCGCGGCGCGGCGTGGCGCGCTCACTCCCGAGCAGAGGGCGCGCGCGAAGATCGTAGCGGGCCAGCTCGACCGAGATCAGAAGGATCTTGCCGACGAGATGGACCCGTCGAAGGCGCCGCTCTGGAAGCAGGTCACCGGCACGTTCGCCAACGTGCTCGGCGGCGACGACGCGAAGGCGGCGCAGCAGACCGAGCAGAAGGCGATCTCCGACGCGCAGCACGACGCGGTGACGGTCATGCGTGAGCTCATGGCGACGATGAAGGAGTCCAACGCGCTCGCGAAAGAAGGCAACGCGGCGACGAAGGAGAACACCACGGCGACGAAGGCCGGCGGCGCGGCTCCGCCGCCCGCGTCATTCGACCCGAGCTCACCGAACCTCAATCGGCCGATGAGTCAGCGCGGCACGGGGCCGACCCCCCGATGAGGCGCACCGCTACCTTCCACGCGACCGATCCCGAGCGTGACGAGGTCATGCTCGAGTTTCCGACCAGGGGCATCGCCCTTCGGCATTGGATCGAGTACTCGTTCATGTCGCACTTCCTCACCGCCGCGAATCCGTTTTCGTTCACGACGACGAAGCCGGACGACCGGGAGGTGATGAAGGCGCTCGACCCCGGCGAGCTCGTTCGCCTGAAGGTCAACGATCACGTGGTGAGCACGGGCTTCATCGACCGCATCGAGCACACGACCAGCCGCGACGGTGGCCACGAGATCCGCATCTCCGGCCGAGACCGCCTCGCGCAGGTCGTGGACTCGAGCATGGACCCGACGGTCAAGATCAAGCCTGGAGATACGATCGCCAATGTTCTGAAGCGAGTCTTCGCGCCGTACGGTTGGGCGAATGACGAGGACTTCGCTCTTTCCGAAGAGGCGGCTGAGGAGGAAGCTCTTTCGACGGAGATCACCGGCGTGAAGCGGTCGAGGAAGAAGGGGACGCCGCTCAAGAGCTTTCAGTTGCAGCAGCATCAGCCGACGGACGGCGAAGGAGCTTGGCAATTCGCCACTCGGATCGCGAGTCGCCAGGGGCTCCACATCTGGCTCAGCTCGGACGGCGAAACCATCATCGTCGGAAAGCCGAGCTTCGACCTCGGGACGGTCTGCATGCTGCAGGTCGGTGGTGCAGGCGCAAACGTGGTGTCGTCGACCGTGACACGCGACCTCTCGGGCCAACCGAGTGTCGTGGTGGTGGATGGCTTCGCTGGAGGCGGAGCGCTCCTCGCGCATGAAAGAAAAGTCGTGTACGCCCCGAATCCAGGCGTCCGCGTTCGCAACGGCTTCGTGGACAAGTTCGCTGGCGCGAAGAAGGTCGACCTCTTCCCCCAGCCGACGGCGATGCTCGCGCCGTACGACAGGCCGCTACACCTCCACGACAAGGACGCGCAGACGGAGCTGCAGCTCCGCTGCTTCCTCAAGCGCGAGCTCTCTCTCCGACTGCGCAACGCGTTCGTGGTGCGCTGCACGCTCGGGGGCCACGGCTTCGATGCTGGCAGCGCGGCCCACTTCGTCCCATGGACGGTGAACACGATGGTCGACTACTTCGACGAGAACGCCGACGTCGATGAGCCGCTCTGGATCCTGTCCCGCACGTTCAAGCGATCGCGCTCGGGCGGCACGACCACCGACCTCGAGCTGATTCGACCCAACACGCTGGACTTCTGATGTGAGCCGAACCGCTCGACATCCGCGCGCTCGTGTGTGGTCGGTCAGCGACTTCGCGAACCACCTCGGGGTCAGTCACCACCGCGCGCTGCGGATGCTGAAGAAGCTCGATGAGCAACTCGGGGGAACGCTCCTCATGCCCTCCGACCGCAACAATCGCGGGTACACGTTCGTCCGCGCCACGCTGCAACGCGCACACCCCGAGTACTTCGAGTCCGTCGTCTCCCTCGAGGAGCGTGTCGAGGAGCTCGAGGAGCGGCTCGAGGAGCTGAAAGCCATGTTCAGGCGGCTCGCGGTGCAGACTGGCGCCAACACGCGGGGGATCGAGTGGGTCACGAGCATGGTGAAACGCCCGGCGCGACGGGCGGCGTGAAAGCAAAGTTGAAAACATACCGTTTGACGTTTAAAAAACTTCGGCTACAGTCAAACGCATGCAGAGCACAAGAAACGCGGTACAAGGCGACATGCCTCGTCCGCCCACGGATACCGTTCAGATCACCTTCCGAGTCCCGAGCCATTGGCTCGACGAAGCCGATGCGCTGGCATCAACGATGACCGTCGCTGGGAGCCCGGCAACTCGCACGGATGCGTTCCGCGAAGCGATGCGTCGCGGGTTCAAGCAACTCGAGGAGGAGGCGAAGGCGGAGACTCGCTACCGGATCTCCGCTTACGACGGTCGCAACGGCCGCTGCCTCTTCTGGTTTGGCCCCGACAAGCAGACCGCGATCGCGACGGCTGACCGTCTTGCGGCCGAGCACGCGGACTCGAAGTGGACGATGTTCGCGGTCTTCGACGCGAGGAAGGAAGACGCCGGCGGACCCGACGCCGAGGACCCCATTCACTCTGTTCTTACCGAATCGACGCCAACAACGACGACGCGCCGCCGTCGTTGACTCTCAACGAAGTGGCGCCGGCGGCTGCGCTAACAGCCCCGACGCCATGGCCACCCCAACCTGAATTGGAGCGACCCATGAAGAATAGTCACGCCACGAAGAAAGCAACCAAGAACCTGCAGGAGGGGGACCGCGAGCTCGCGCAGAGGGGCATCGCCGGCACCACCTCCGGCAGCCCGTTGCCCTTCGTCACCGAAGCCCTCGCGACCCTTGCCGACGACCTCACGGCGCTCTCGCTCGCCGCGTCGAATCCCGAAACGCCGCTCAGTGACGAGATCGTGAACTACTCGATCTTTCGCCTCGGTGAGCGCGCTCGCTCCGCGCACGCCCTCGCGGAACGCATGCAGGAGGAGGCGCGCCGGGCGTCGGAGAAGAACGGCGGTGCGACGTGACGCTCGCGGAGTACTCCGCGAAGGACGTCGAAGAGTGCGTGGCCGATGCCCGGCGCCACGTCGACGAGCTCGTCGGCCGCATGGTCGCGACGCTGGGGGAGGACGCGGCGGAGGACCTCCGCGACGTTGCCCGCCTGGCGCGCGCGCTCGATGACAACCTCGCCGGCGCCCGCGTGATGCTCGCGGCGATGACGGTGCACGACGCGAAGAAGAACGGAGGAGCGTAGTCATGGCAAGGCAAGCGACCGGAGCACCCCGCTGGAACGCCACGAAGAAGGTGTGGGAGGCGCGCCTTTCCGGCGTGCCGGGTCACGACCGCGTTCCGGTCGCTATGCCGGGCATCGCCCCGTGCTCGAAGACGCCGCGGTGCAGCCTCAGCGCCAAAGCTGAGCGTTGCCCGAACTGCGCGCGCGCCGTCGCGACCGCGCTGCTCGTCGTGAAGCGCGCGATCGAGATCGGCGCCGTCCCGGTCGAGAGCGAGGAAACCGCAAACGAGTGGTACGTGCGCTACCTCGAGCTCCGCGACGAGCTCGGCCTCGACACGAGCGGCGTCCAGATGTGGACGGTGTGGTGTGGGCCGCACTTCGGCACGACGGCGATCGCGCGCGTGAAGCGTGACCAGATCGTCGCCGTGCGCGATGCCCTCGCACGCGCCGCGCGCCTCGGTCGCGACGCCGGCGGCATCTCCGCGAAGCGCGCGGCGAACCTTTGGAGCGAGCTGATCACGACGCCGTTCTCTCGCGCGTTCAGCGACGATGATCCCGTCTACTCGGGCGTGCGGGTGGCGCCCGCGGACTTGAAGCCCACGATCGGAGTGAAGCCGCCCGTGTCGCGGAAGCAGCTCGACGAAGAGGAGCGGGAGCGGCAGCCGCTCGAGCCCGCGGAAGCGCTCGCGTTGCTCTCGTGCGCGGAGGTTCCGATCGCGGATCGGCGCTTCGACGCGGTCTGCATGTACAGCGGGCTACGCCCCGCCGAGATCTACGGGCTGCAGCGCGATGACATTCGCCTTGGCGTCGATCGCCCCGTCTTCCTCGTGCAGCGATCGCGCGACATGAAGAGCGGAGAGATCGAAGCGACCAAGAACCGGCAGTCCGTGCGCAAGGTGCCGATCCATCCCGAGCTGCGGCCGCTGCTCGAGGTGATGATCGCGGAGCTCGATGGACCGCGGTCGTGGCTCTTCCACGTCGACGCCGAGGACGTGCGGCAGGTCGAGGCCAAGGTCGATGAGCTGCGCGCGCACCTGGCGCTCGCCGGCATCACGCGCCCCGAGTTCGTGAACGGTACGCCCCAGCTCCTGCCGTTCGATGTCCGGTCGTTTCGCACGACGTTCGGCACCTGGTGCGCGAAGGCGGGCTACGACTCTGCGTGGGTCTCCGCCTGGCTCGGGCACAAGCCGAAGGGCACGACGGCGCGGCACTACGTGAAGGACACGCCGGGCTTCGAGGACGTCATCCTGAAGGCCGTGCCGGTTGGCGCCGTGCCGCCGTTCCCCCCGCTGCCGGTCGAGCTTCTGGGGTCCGAGCCAATTGGCCCGCGAATTGGGCAATTGGCCGAACCTACATCACGAAAGACCGACGAAAACGGGGTGCGTGGGTGGGAAGGACGGGACTTGAACCCGTACGAGAGTTACCCCACTGGTACCTGAAACCAGCGCGTCTGCCAATTCCGCCACCTTCCCAGAGGCTGCGAGAACGGCTGGAACATACTCGAGATTGTGGCTGTGTCTAGAGGTTCTCGACGCTCTTCAGCAGCTCGGGAATGAAGTTCAGCCGGGGACGGATGAGCGCGACCCGGATGGGGCCGGTCGCCCGGATCATCATGCTTTGCCCGGGCGCCCCGTTGGCTCCGGCCAGCTCGTCGCCCGTGAATTTGACGACCTGGTCACCCTGGACGTCCTTTTGCTCGACATAATCGGCGGTGCGCGTGGTGGTGTTGGTGGGAGGAGTGGTCTTCTGGCCCTGGGCCGACGCACTCAGAGTGAAGAGCGTGAGCGCGGCGATCGTCGAAGAGAGAACGGTCAGCTTCATGCACATGGAAACCTTGCCGTAACGATCGCCTTGGGCGAAAACGGGGACGGCGTCGCAAGAAGAGCTTTGGAGGACGAATGATTCGGAAAGTGCTTGGTCTCACGTTCATGGTCGGTGTCGTATCGATGTTCGCGTTCGCATGCGGGGACGACGACGCCGCTGCGGGTGACAAGTACCCGACGGTCGACTCGTTCTGCACCGCGAAGGCGAAGCTCGAATGCTCGGCGGGCTCGGTCGGCATCTGCGGCGTCACCAACGACGCCTGCACGGCGGCGCGCAAGACCGCCTGTGTCACGGCCGGCAATGCCGCCGTCGGTCGGAGCTACACGCCGGCCAAGGCCGAGGCGTGCCTCAACCTCGTGACGAACGCGTACAACGCGCCCAACGACAAGGCGAAGTACACCGCGTACATCGACACGTGCGAGGGCGTGTTCTCGGGCACGAAGACGAAGGGCCAGCCGTGCTCGAACAAGTTCGACTGCGCCGGCACGCTCTACTGCGACCTCGAGAAGGCCACCCCGCTCTGCGCGGACAAATCGGCGCCGAAGAACGAGAACGACGGCTGCGCGAACTCCGGTGACGTCTGCGCGACCGGCCTCTTCTGCGACATCACGGCCACTCCGCTCTGCCACAAGCAGCGCGGCGTCGGCGAGTCGTGCGCGCTGAAGCTCCCGTGCGTGGCCGACGGCTACTGCAAGCTGAACGGCAGCACCGGCGCCTGCCTCGCGCTCTCCGCCAACGGCACCGCGTGCAGCGTCGACGCGGAGTGCGCTGGCAACTTCTGCAACAAGGCGATCAACAACGGCACCTGCGCCGGTCGCCAGTTCCCGACCGAGACGGGCACCTGCAAGGACCTCGGCGGCTCCTGAGCCCGAGGAGGACGACGGGTTAAACGCGAACGGCGCGCTCTCCGAGGAGGCGCGCCGTTTCGCTTTCGTCGGTCAGAGAATCAGGGCTTCTTCGCCGGGGTCGCGGCGGGGGTCGCAGCCGCAGCGCCTGGAACGGTCACGCCAGCCGGCGCCGTCCACTTGTCGTCGTTCTTGGCGACCTCGGTCTGCTTGCCATCCATCTCCCAGATCTTGAAGTCGACGCGGCGGTTCGCTTCCTTGTTGTCCGCCGTGTCGTTGTTCTTGATCGGGCGATCCGGGCCCCAGCCCTTCGTGTCGAGGCGGGCCTTGTCGATGCCGCCCTTCTCCGTGAGCCACTTGGCGACGGCGTCGGCGCGATCCTGAGAGAGCTTCAGGTTGTGCGCCTTGTCGCCGCTCGAGTCGGTGTGACCCTCGATGCGGGTCTTCGTGATCTGCGCGTTCTCCTTGAGGACCTGGGCGACGGTCTCGAGGATTTCCTTCGTCTCCTTGTCGTCCTTGAGCGTCGCCTTGTCGGTCTCGAAGTGGATCTTGCCGGGGATCCGGATGAGGCCGTTCTCGATCTTGGCCTTACCGGTCGTCTTGACCGGCTTCTCCGGGGCAGGGGGCGGCGGGGGCGGCGGCGCGGACGAGGCCGGCGGCGGCGGCGGCGGCGGCTCCGGCGGCGGCGGGGTGGCAGCCTTGGGCTCCGCGTTACCAACATGCGCTTCCGCATGGCAGCCAACCATGGCCGCGACACTCAGACCGAAAACCGCGACGAGCGGGAAGATGACCTTCTTGGACATGACTCAGATGCCTCCTAGATGCCGAACTCTCGGCCCAACTCCACGGACGGCCGTGGCCGGCGCCCGAAAGTGCCCATCAGTGAGCGGGGCAGACGGTACGAGAAAGACCCGCCGTTGGGAAGAGCTACGACAGAGTGTCCGACCGGGGCCCTCGAAGGATGCTCGAACCGAGCCTCCCCGTGGAGGAACCCCGCCGGACGGTGATGCAGGCGGGCCGGTGCGGCCCGAAGGCGGCCCCAGCCCTGTGCTACCGTCTGCCCAGCTTGGACGAACCCGGCGCCCGCAGATTCAGTGGAGACGGAACCAGCCCGAAAAACGGGCCTACGGACCTCCTCACCGAGAAGGACGCCGAGGCCCCGGCCGCGATCGTTGCCGCGCAGTTCGCGGCCCTCGACGAGGACCTGCTCGCGTCGTCGGCGCGAGCCCGAAGTGCGCGACGCCGCGAGGGAAAATCGGCAAAAGAGAGCGACGCTCACCTCGATGGCGTCGCCCTCGGTCGGCGCCGGGCGGGCATGCTCGACGACCTCGTCACGCGCATGTTCGCGGCCGCCATCACGAAGACAGGGGTGACCGAGCCCATCGCCCTCGCGGCGGTCGGTAGCTATGGAAGGAACGCGGTCGCCCTCCGGTCGGACATCGACGTCCGCCTCGTCACGAGGGAAGGTCACCGCCGCCGCGAGGCGGCCGCCCGGGTCGCCGACGCGCTTCTCTATCCGCTCTGGGACGCCGGACTGTCCGTCGGCCATCAGGTCACCTCCCAGAACGAGGTCCTCGAGCTCGCGCAATCCGACCTCGCGACGGCGACCTCGCTCCTCGACCTTCGCGTCATCGCCGGCGACGCGACGGTGGTGAAGGAGCTGGTCGATCGCGCATACCTCGGTCTCTTCTCCGAAGGCGAGCTCGGGCGCTTCGTCGAGCGCCTCGAGGAGGAGGCGAGCGCGCGTCACGCCCGCTTCGGCGAGTCGCTCTACCTGCTCGAGCCCGAGGTGAAGTCGGGGGCCGGCGGCCTTCGCGACGTCGACATCGCGCGGTGGGCCGCCCGCGCGCGTTACCGCGTCGGCGCGGACCCCTGGCAGGAGCTCGTGCGCCTCGGCGTCATCGTCCCCCGCGAGGCGCAGGAGATGGCCCGGGCGGAGGAGCTCCTCTGGCGCGTCCGCAATCGGCTGCACGCGCACGCGGGCCGCAAGAGCGATCGCCTGACCTTCGATCAGCAGGAGACGATCGCGATCGAGCTCGGCTATGCGCGAAAGCCGTCCTCGCCCCCGGGAGAGACGGCGGAGTCGGACGCGATCGAGGCGGCCCCCGCGAGCGCATCGCCGGAGGCGCGCGCGGAGGCGGCCGAGCGCTTCATGCAGGAGTACTTCGGGCACGCGCGTGTCGTTTCGCGGAGCCGCGAGGCCCTGCTGCTGCGGGCCAAGCCCCCGCGCCGCCGCGGCAAGCCGGTCGAGAGCGACCTCGGCAACGGCGTGCGCCTCTTCGACGGCCAGGTCACGGTCGACTCGAACGCCCTCCTGGACGACCCCGCGCTCGCGCTTCGCGTGTATGATGCATGTATCCGTCAGCGCGCCCCGGTGCTGCCGTTCGCGCGCGACCTCATCATGCGGTTCGCGGCGGACCCGGCGTGGGCGGCGCGCCTGCGCGCGAGCCGCGAGGCGGCGCGTCTCTTCCTGTCGCTCCTCTGCACCGTCCCGGAGGCCCCGCTCCGCCGCGGCTCCGTGGTCGGCGAGCTGCACGAGGTCGGGCTCCTCCTCGCGATGATCCCGGAGTTCCAGCCCGTCACGGGCCGCGTCCATCACGACGTCTACCACGTGTACACGGTCGACGTTCACAGCGTGGCGGCGGTGGACTGCCTCCGCGCCATCTGCCGTGGCGACCTCGCGCACGAGCGTCCGCTCGCGTCGCGTCTCGCGGCGGAGATCGCGCGTCCGGTGCCGCTCTTCGTGGCCACCCTCCTGCACGACGTGGGGAAGGGGTACCCCGACGCGAGCGGCTCGCGGAAGAACCACTCGGTGAGCGGCGCGGAGCTCTGCGACGTCATCCTCCCGCGTCTCGGCGTGACGGGCGAGGACGCGTCGGAGATCCGCTCCCTCGTGCTCGGCCACCTCGCGATGTACCACGTGGCCACGCGGCGCGATCTCGACGACCCGACCACGGTGCGGGACTTCGTCCCCCAGGTCCACGGCCGCGAGGGCCTGCGGAACCTCTACCTGCTCACGGTCGCGGACATCACGACGACGTCACCCACGGCGATGACCTCGTGGAAGGCGCGCATGCTGGACGAGCTGTATTTCGCGTCCGACGCGCATCTCACGGGCCGCTCCGACACCCACGACGCGGCGCGCATCGAGAAGCTCCGCGCGTCGGCGCTCGGGGCCTGGACGGGCAAGAAGGCGGAGGTCGGCGCGTTCCTCCAGACGATGCCCGATCGCTACATCCTCGCGCATGCGCCCGAGTCGATCGTGGCCCACGCGCGCGTGGCGCTCGACCGGACCGGCGCCGTCCACGCCGCGCTCGTCCCGTCCCGCCATCCCGAGTTCAGCGAGCTCTGCGTCGTCGCGGAAGATGCGCCCGGTCTCCTCGCGAAGATCGCGGCCGCGATCACGGCGGCGCGCCTCGAGGTGCTCGGCGCGCAGGTCTACTCCCGCACGATCCGCGCCGCGGGCCGGGCCCACGAGATGACGGAGGCGGTCGACTTGTTCTGGGTACGCGGAGGCGTCGAGCAGGCGCTGCCGCGGCTCCTCCGCGACCTCGACGCGCTGTGCTCGGGCAAGGTCGCTGCCGACGAGCTGATCAAGGACCGCCTCGGGACCGGCTCCCCCTGGCGCGAGCGCCCGAGCCCCGCCGTGCTCTCGGAGGTCGTCGTCGACGACCGCGCCTCGCCGAACCACACCGTCGTCGAGGTCTTCGCCAAGGACCGCCCGGGCCTCCTCTACAGTCTCGCGCGCGGCCTTCATGGACTCGGGCTCTCGATCGCGCTCTCGAAGATCAACACCGAGGGCACGAAGGTCGCGGACGTCTTCTACGTGAACGAGCTCGACGGATCCAAGGTCGAGCCCGGACCGCGGTTCAAAGCGATTCGCGAAGCTCTGCTCGATGCCGCTCGCGGCGGGGCCGAGGTGCGTGAGAGCATGCGAGCGTAAGCCCTTGGGCTCTGGTCCGTTTCGTCCTCCAGGAGATCTCGATGACCCGCTACCTCTCGTCCGTCCTCGCCGTGATGCTGTTCGCTTGCGGAGGCGGAGAGCAGAAGCCGCCGGAGACGCCGCCGCCGAGCCTCGAGCCGACGAGCTCGCCGGCGCCGAAGTCGAGCGGCAGCACGCCCACGAGCGGCCCCGTCGCGCCGACGAACAGCGACGACGTGAAGAAGGGCATCGCGGCGCTGAAGGCAGGCGATCTGCCGGGCGCGAAGGCGGCCTTCGACGCCGCCATCGCGAAGAACCCGAAGCAGGCGGACGCCTATCACTACCGCGGCGTCGTCGAGGACCAGGGCGGTCAGAAGGCGGACGCGGAGAAGGACTACCGGAAGGCGCTCGAGATCCAGCCGGACCTCGAGGAGAGCGCGGTCAACCTCGCCGCGATCGACATCGAGGGCGGCAAGTACGACGAAGCGATCGCGCTGATGAAGAAGGCGATCGCGAAGAACCCGAAGAGCGCCGCGCTCCACGTGAACCTCGCGATGGCGCTCTCCGGCAAGAACGACGTCGACGGCGCGAACAAGGAGTTCGAGGAGGCGATGAAGCTCGAGCCGAACAACGCGCTCACCGCCGTCAGCTACGCGCAGCATCTCGCGCGCAGCAACAAACCGAAGGAGGCGGCGGCCAAGCTCGAGACGGCGGCGCGCCTCGCCGCGAGCGATCCCGGCGTGCTGGCGAGCGTGGCCATCGAGTACAAGAGCATGAAGGACTTCAAGTCCTGCATCTCCGTCCTCGACAAGGCGATCGGCCAGAAGGACGTGGCCGAGCTGCGCGTCTATCGCGGCACCTGCAAGCTGGGCCTCCACGACCTCCCCGGCGCGACCGCCGAGTTCAAGGACGCGGTCGCGAAGGAGCCCAACAACCCCGTCGCGCACTACTCCCTCGGCAACGCCCTCGGCGACGCCGGCAAGCTCCAGGACGCGATCGGCGAGTGGGAGCAGGCGATCAAGCTCGCGCCCGACACCCAGATGGCGAAGGCGGCCGAGAAGAAGATCGACGTCGCGAAGAAAAAGAAGAAGTAGCGCCTCAGCGCGGAAAGCCGCGGAGGACGCGGCCGCCGTCGGGCCCGCATTCGCCGACGGCGACGAGGCGCCCGCGCTCGTCGAGCCACGCGGTGGGTCCCACGTGCACGTCCTTCATCTGCGCCGGTGCCACGCGCTGGCCGTGGCCCGCCGCCTTCACGCCGTCCGCGTCGAGGACGGAGACAGGCAGGGCCTTCGCCGCCGCCGCGTCCAGGCCGAGGAGCGCGTCTGGCCCGAGCGCCTCGAGGGCGACCGCGTCTTCGATGCAGAACGCACCGGACCTGACGCGACGAAGCGCGGTGAGGTGACCGACGGTGCCGAGCGCGGCCGCGAGATCGCGCGCGAGCGAGCGCACGAAGTAGCCCTTCGCGGACTCCACGCGGACGTCGAGCTCGCCCTCACGCCGCGCCACGAGCGTGAGCGATCGCACCTCGACGGGCCGCGCCGCGAGCGCCACGTCCTCGCCCTTGCGCGCGCGCTCGTGCGAGCGCACGCCGTCCACCTTGATCGCGGAGAAGGCGGGCGGGATCTGCTCCGTGCGCGCCCGCTCCGCCGCCAGCGCGCGCTCGATCGCCTCGTCCGTCAGCGCGGGGACCTCGCGGGTCTCCGTGACGTTGCCCTCGGCGTCGAGCGTGTCGGTCGCGGCGCCGAGGCGGATGGTCGCCTCGTAGGCCTTGTCCGCCGCCGTGAGCCACGGCACGAGCTTGGTGCCTTCGCCCACCGCGACCACGAGCACGCCCGTGGCCATCGGATCGAGGGTGCCCGCGTGTCCGACGGCGCGTGTCTTGAGGAGCTTCCGCACGCGCATCACGACGTCGTGGCTCGTCGGGCCCTTCGGCTTGTCGATGACGACCACCCCATCGGGCGGAGGCGGTTTGGGTCCGGGATCGGCGGTCATCCGAAGAAGACGCTCTTTCGCGCTCCGACGGCGCGATCGAGCATGCCCTGGATCGTGGCGCGGACGCGCTCGGCGAGCTTGCCCACGAGGAGCTCGTCGTCGGCTGCGTCCTTGCCGTGCGCGCCGAAGTCCATCGGCTCGCCGAAATGGATCTCCCACTTCGTAGGTGCGGGCACGAGACCGAGCGGTCCGAGGAGCGGAAACGTGGGCGTGACCGGCACGTACGGCACGCCGAACGTCTTCGCGAGGTACTCGAAGCGGAAGAGGAGGGGGTTCGTCTCCTCGGCGCCGACCACCGCGACGGGGACCACGGGCGTCCCCGTCCGGAGCGCGAGCTTGATGAAGCCGCCACGCCCGAAGCGCTGGAGGCGGTAGCGCTCGCCGAACAGCTTGCCGATCCCCTTCACGCCCTCGGGGAACACCGCCACGAGCTGCTCGTTCTCGAGGAGCCGCTCCGCGTTCTCCTGGTGCGCGCGCACCGCGCCGAGGCGGTTCATCGTGGAGCCGAGCCACGGCATGTGCGTGATGAAGTCCTCCGTCAGCCAGCGCACGTCGCGCGGCGCGGGGTGCTCGAGCTTCACCGCCGTCTTGATCATCACGCCATCGAGCGGCAGCGTCCCCGAGTGATTCGCGACGAGCAGGCAGCGCCCGCGCGCAGGTACGAGATCGATCCCGGTCGTCGTCACGCGGAAGTAACGCGAGTAGAGGAACTCGAGGGCGGGGCGGAGCTTCTGGTCGTAGATGGGGTCGAACCCGAAGTCGTCGACCTCCTCCGAGCGACGCCGCATGCCGACGCGGCCCCACTTTCGCAGGTAGAAGTCCGTCGAGAGCAGCTCGCGCGCCGTGTCGAACACGGTCGCGTCGCTCTCGCGCATCGCCGTCACCGAGGGCCGCGGGAGCGAGACGGGCGGCGCGGGGATCTCCGGCGCGCTCTCGATCTCGGGCTCGAGCACGGGCGCCGTCACGGCGCGCGAGGGCGAGGGGACGGGCGGCGGCTCCGCGACGACGGGCGCCACCTCGTCCTCGTCCTCGTCCTCGTCCTCGTCCTCGTCCTCCGGATCCGCGAGTGACGAGAGGTCCTTCCGCGAGGCCTCGTCGATGAGCTTGTCGAGCTGCGCCTCGAGCTCGCGGATCTGCTCGAGCACGGGTTCGTGGGCTGGCGGAGGTGCCGTCTTCAGCGGCGTCGCGCGGGGCGAGGGCTTCCGCGCCGCCGTCTTCTTGGGCGCAGACGCCCGGCCCCTCGAGCTCGGGCTGCCCGAGCGCGTCTTCACGCTTCGCTTCACCACCGGCTTCTTCGTCGTCGCCATCAGACCGCCTCGTGGAGCAGCTTCACGTCACGGAGCCGCTGCGCATTGGTGAAATCGAGCACTGCTTCGCGCGTCGTGTAGGCGGGTCGGAAGCCGAGCTTCTCTCTCGCCTTCGACCCGTCCGCCACGCAGAGGAAACGGAGATAATGCATGAAGCTCGGCGGCGCATCGACGAGCTGCGCGAGCCACGCCGCCGCCCCGAGCGTGCTCGCGAGCGGATGCGGAACGGGGAGGGCGAGGCGCCCGGCGAGCTTGATCACGGTGGAGAGCGGCAGGACGCCGTCGCCCACGATGTTGAACACGCCCGGGTGGTCGCGATCGATCGCGAGCTTGAACGCCGCGATCGCGTCGACCTCGTGGAGGAACTGCACGAGCGGATCGAACCCCATCGCGACCGGGACGAGCCGGCGCGCGAGCCACCGCGTGAGGTAGTTGCGAACGGTGGGGCCGAGGATGGGCGCGAGGCGCAGCGTCGTCACGACTGCGCCGGGCTGCCGCTCCGCGTACCGCGCCATCTCGATCTCTGCCTCGATCTTGTCGGCGAACCACGGCTCGCTCGCCGGCGCGCGGAGCGGATGCCTCTCGGTGAGGAAGTTCGGGTTGCTGGGATTCGCGCCGTAGAGGAGCGTCTGCGACCACGCCACCACTTTGCGGATAGCGGCGTGGCGGGCTGCGACGAGCACGTGGCGGGTGCCGACGCTCTCGAGCTCGTGGGCATGTGCCGTGGCGTGGGTCGGCGACGACATGAAGGCCAGATGGACGAGCGTGTCGGCCTGCTCCGCGCCGAGGATCTCCGCGAGGCGGGCCTCGGTCGACGGCGCCGTGAAATCCACCTCGTAAAACCGGGTCTTTCGCTGGCCGGTGCTCGGCGCCTTGTGGTCGATAGCGACGATGCGGCCGACCCGCGGATCCTCCTCGAGGAGCCCGATCAGGTTGGCGCCGAGGAAGGATGCCGCGCCCGTCAGCGCAACCACACGGCCCGACGTCTTCTTCCCGACAAGGGGCGCCTGCCCTCGTCCGAGGTCGTGGGAACTACTGAGCGGCCCAGCCATTTGGGATACGCTTCTACCGCCGATGAGCGCGTCGATCCATCCGGCCCCGCTCATGCTGGGGCCTTACGAGCTGATCGAGCGCATCGCGACCGGCGGTATGGCGGAAGTTTATCTCTCCCGCCGGGCTGGTCCCCACGGTTTCCAGAAGGTCGTTGCGGTCAAGCGCATCCTGCCCCAGCTCGCCCAGGACTCCGATTTCGTCGCCATGTTCGTGGACGAGGCCCGCGTCTGCGCCCGGCTCGCCCATCCCAACATCGTGCAGGTGTTCGATTTCGGGGAGCACGACGGCGAGCTCTACATGGCGATGGAGTACGTCGACGGCACGACCGCGGCGAGGCTCGTCCGCGCCGCCGCCTCGCGGGGCGAGGAGGTCCCGCTCGAAGCCGCCCTCTACATCGCGCTCAGCGTCCTCCGCGGCCTCGACTACGCGCATAGCGTTCGCGGCGAGGACGGCCGCGCGCTCGCCCTCGTTCATCGCGACGTCTCTCCAGGCAACGTGCTCATCGATCGCTCCGGCGCGGTGAAGCTCACCGACTTCGGCATCGCGCGCGCAGCGGAGATCGAGCGGCGCACCGACGCTGGCCAGCTCAAAGGCAAGCTCGGATACATGTCCCCGGAGCAGGTCGTAGGCAAGGAGCTCGACGCGCGCTCGGACCTCTTCACGGCCGCCATCGTCCTCGCCGAGCTCGTCATGCTTCGCCCGCTCTTCTCGGGGCCGAACGAGATCGACGTGCTCATGCGCATCCGCGACGCGGATCTGTCCGTCATCGACCGCGCCGGCCCCCGCGTGCCGGACGACGTGAAGGCGATCCTCTTCCGCGCGATGGCGCGCGACCGCGCCCTTCGCTACCCGACAGCCGGACAGTTCGCGGAGGCGATCGAAGAGGTGCTCCGCCGCCGCCGCCTCCAGGTCGGCCCGGGCAAGCTCGCGGCGTGGATCGAGCGTCTCGGTCTCGCGCCGTCGGTGCACGAGGAGCGCGACAGCGAGACCGGCACACGCCAGACGGCGAGCCTCTCGGTGCAGCCCACCGGCTCCTCTGCCATCGGCGGGAGCCGCATGCCGACGTCGCCGCCCGCGCGGCCGTCGTCGCTGCCGGGCGAGATGCGCGAGGTATCGCCCTCGATCTATCGCGCGAAGATGCCCGGCGGACCGACCCTCGGGCCGTTCGGCTACCCGCGCCTCGTCGAGATGTTCGTCACGGGTGCCATCGATCACCGCGTGCTCCTCTCGCGCGAGACCTCGCCGTTCCGCGACGTGACGAGCTACACGGAGCTCGGGCGTTTCGTGAACAGCCCCGCGTTCCGCTGGGAAGAGGTGTGGAACGCGAACAACGGCGTGCAGCCGCTGAACCGCCTCGTCCTCCCGCGTCGCTTCTTCCAGCTCGCGATCAAGCGCGAGACGGGCGCGCTCTACTTCCGCGATGGCACCAAGAAGAAGAAGATCTACGTCGTCGACGGCGTGCCGGAGCTCGTCGTCTCGACGGACAAGCGCGAGCTGTTCGGCGAGCATCTCGTCGCGCGTGGTGCGGTCCTCCGCATGGAGGTGGAGATGGCGCTCGCCATGCTCCCGCGCTTCAACGGACACCTCGGCGACGCCCTCGTCGGCCTCGGCGTGCTCCGTCCGATCGAGCTCGTGCGCGCGATCCATTCGCAGATGCTCGACCGCTCGACGGAGATCTTCGCCTGGACGCAGGGCGAGGTCGCCTTCGTGCGTGGCGCGCGCTCCCACGAGGAGACCTTCCCCTTCGCGATCGACCCCTTCGATCTCGTCGTCCGGGGGATGCGCGACGCGTACTCGCAGGACGAGCTGGAGAAGCTCCTCGCGCCGCTCGAGGGAGACCTCATCGAGCCCGCGACCCCGCTCCCGGTTCGCCTCGGCGCGTTCCACTTCACGGAGACCGAGGAGCAGATCATCGCGTCGGTGAAAGAGCCGACCTCGCTCGCCGACATCGCGAAGAACATGCGCAAGGTCGCGACGCGGGAGGAGACCTACCGCACGATCTTCTGCGCGCTCAGCGCCGACGTCCTCACGTCCGCGAGCTACCGGGAAGCGGTCCGCTAGACGTGCGTCCCTAGCTGGTCTCGGCTGAGAGGCCGAGAGCGAGAGGTCGGGCACGGGCACGGGACGAGACGTGCAACCGCTGGGGTGGATCACCCCTGATCGAGAGGATCACCCACAAGGCCAGCCCGGCGCGCGCGATTCCTGAATCATTTCCGCAAGAGGTGACAGGGTACGACTTCTGCACACATGTCGATCATGCGTTCGCTTATCACGTGTGCGGGTCTCGTCGCTCTCTCTTCTCTCATCGCCTGCGCGGCGGCTCCCCAGGAGGGTGTCGGGATGGACGAGGCGCACGCCACGGAGGCCGCTCCGGCCCTCTCGGTGGTGAAGGGTCGCGAGTACGCCCGCTGCTGGTTCGACGTGGTCGGCCAGGACGCGAAGCTGTCCTGCACCTCCACCGCGCGCGGCAATGACCCGCTCGGCGCGAGGGTCGAGGTCGTCGCCGCCGGTATGGCGGGCACGGAGTTCAAGAGCGCCACCGCGAAGCTCGACGTCGAGGCGGGCGGCACGGTCGTCGTCGGCACGCTTCCGCTGACCGCGTTCCCGCTCATCACGCTCGATCTCCACGTCGAGCTCACGCCCGACGCGCACGCCGCCATCGGCGAGCAGAAGAACATCGACTTCTACAACCACGTGAAGGTCAATCGCCCGAGCGACCTCCCCCCGTCGAATCCCGCGATCATCAAGCAGAGCTACGACCTCTGGCCGCTCGCCTTCATCGACGCGCGTGGCGACTGGTCCGGGTACGTGGTCTCCGCGAGCTACACCCACTCGATCGCGCCGTACGAGTCGTTCCTCTCCAACAAGGAGATGGTCCTCGAGCCCGAGTTCTTCACGCGGGAGCGGAAGGGTCAGATCGCCTGGTTCGTGGCGCCCGAGAGCGGCAAGCTCGAGCTGAAGCTCCAGGCCGCCGGCAAGCCCACCGCGACGATCACCGCGCCCGGCTACTACGTCTCGACGAACGACGACTTCCGCCTCGCCACGCCGGAAGAGATCGCGCTCGACTTCAAGAGCGCCACGGCCGCGGACGCCGGCCCCACGCCGACGGACCCGTCCACCACCGACGCTGGCCCGACGGACCCCGGCGCCACGGACGCCGGACCCGCGACCCCGGACCCCGAGCCCGTCGATCCGACGCCCGGCTGCGGCGGCCCGAACGAAGCTCGCTGCTCCGACCAGGGCTGCGATGACGGCGCCCGCTTCGACTCGAGCTCGAACAAGTGCGTCGCGTGTGGCCTGGCTGGCCAGACGTTCTGCTACAAGGATCCGAAGCACCTCTCGATCAACCAGGGCACGTTCTGCAGCGCCGGCACGCGCCTCGACTCGAGCAAATCGCAGTGCGTCGCGTGCGGCGATGTTGGAGAGACGTTCTGCTACAAGGACCCGGACCACGTCTCGATCAACCAGGGCACGTCCTGCAACGCCGGCACGCGCTTCGACTCGAGCAAATCGCAGTGCGTCGCGTGCGGCGGTGAAGGCCAGACGTTCTGCTATGTCGATCCCAACGGCGTCTCGGGCAACAGCGGCACGCGCTGCGACGCCGGGCTCCGTATCCAGGGCTCCGTCTGCGTGAAGTGAGCGGTCAGGACTGAAGCAGCGCGGCGAGGCGCTGCTTCGTCGCGCCTTCCGAGCGGGAGACGCGACCCTTGAGCGCCTTCATCCCCTCGTTGCGGTCGAGCGCGAGGAGCGAGCGGCCCATCGCCTCGAGGACCGACGCCGTCTCCTCGTTGTCGCCGGTGCCGCGGATGAGCGCGACGAGGCCGCGCTTGCCCTCGACCGCCTTCGTGAGGAGCTGGATCGCGCGCATGCGGACGGGGGCCGACGCATCGGCCAGCGCCGCGGCGGCGGCGACGCGGAGGTCCTCACCGGCGCTGCCCTTCATCGTGAGGAAGCGCTCGACGACGGAGAAGACATACTCGTCGATGGCGTGGAGCTTCCGCAGCTCGGCGAGCGCGATCACGCGGGTCGGCTCGTCGGCGTGCTCGAGCGCCTCCATGAGCGGCTTCTTCGCGCGCTCGCCCCAGAGCGGGACGATGGTCTGGAGGGCGATCTGACGGAGCTGCGCGTGGGGGAGGAACCTCGCCACCGCGTCGCCGAGCACGGCGTCGGGCCGATCGGGCATCGAACGGAGGAGGTCCTCGACGAGGTCCTGATCGCCGGCCGCCTCGAGCCGGGGGAGGACCTGCGCCATGAACGACCAGCCGGCCGGCCCCGCGTCGCGCATCGCCTGGACGAAGTTCGTGCGCGCGGACGCCTCCTGCGTCTGCTCCCGCGCCGCGTAGAGCGCGCTCACGCCGACGGAGCCGGCGAGGACGATGAGCTGTCGCGCGGCCACCTGCTGATGCGGCGGGCCGTTCAGGACCAGGCCAGCGATCGGCGCGAGCCGCTGCTCGTCGATCATCCACTTCATCGTGCGGAGGGCCGCCTTCTCGCGCGGGGTGCCCGTGCCCTTCGCGTGATGCGAGAGCGTGGTCATGACCGCCATGAGCGGCACCGCCTCGGCGCGGCGGGCGAGGGTGCTCATCGCCGTCTCGAGGATCGAGAGCTCCTCCGCGTACTGCTGCGGCTCGCGGATGGAATCGAGGGCGCGGAGGAACTGCGCGGGATCGCGGACGAGAGCGTCGGCGAGCGACGCGGCACGGATCTGCTCCTTGAGATCGCGCGGCATGTCGTCTTCGCTGATGATCTTGCGGCGATAGAACTCCGCCACGGCGGCGTCCGACTTGGGCGAGCGCTCCGTGACGAGGCGCTGCGCGAAGAGCGCGAGGAACGGCCGGAGGCGCTCCTGCTCGTCCAGCGAGGCAGCGTCGAGATCGTGGAGGAGCAGCGTGGCCGCCTCTGCGCACGACTCGTGGAGGATGCGGTCGATGATGAGGGGCGCCACGTTGAACGACGAGAAGCCGCGGAGGTTCGCGACCGCCTCGTCGACGAGGTCCGCGTTGAAGATGAACTGCTTCACCTCGTCGCCGCGGGTGAGGAGACGCGCGATGCTGCCGATGAGCTCGTCGCGGATCTCGCGCATCTTCTTCAGGCTGATGCCGCGAATGTTGCAGAGCGCACGCAAGTCGCGAGCGAGGCGCGCGGCGCAGAGGCCGACCTTCCACGAGAGCTTGCGGTCGCGGCCGACGACGTCGCTGACGAAGAGGAGCGAGATGTTGCGGAGCGGCTTCGAGAGCAGCTCCTTCCGCAAGTCCTCGTGCGCGAACGGGCCGAGGAGCATCTCGATGAGGTAGTGCAGCTCGACGTCGGGGATGCCCTCGCGGAGGGTGAGCGACGCGATGCCCTTCTTCACGAGCTCGTTCACGAACGGCTCGCCGAAGCTGCCCATCAGCTGCGAGCCGAGGAGGCGCTTCAGGTCGACGATCTCGGCCGTGCCGCTCATGACCACGAAGCCCGGCGTCTTGCCCGAGTCACGGCGCGCGAAGGTGAGCTCGCTGCGGCCGCGGAGCGAGACGCGGACCTGCTTCTGCAGCTCCTTCATCGCCGCGGCGGAGTCGGTGTGGCCGCGCTCGAAGCGACCGAAGCGGAGGACCGCGCTCGAGAACGCGATGAAGAAGCCGGGGAAGCCGGAGGCGGGGTCGTCGAGGACGGCGACGTTCTCGACGATGCTGAGCTCGTCCTCGTCGTCCTCGTCGTTGGTCCCCGGATCGATGAGCTCCTTCAGCTCGACGCGCATCTCGCGCGCCGATTGATGGCGCTTCTTCTGATCCTTCTGGATCGCGCGAAGGATGATCTCCTCGATGATGGGATCGAGGCCCTTCACGATGGCGGACGGCGGCTGCGGCGCCTCGTCGATCTGCTTGATGAGGATCTCGGCCGCGTTGTTGCCGAGGAATGGCGGGCGGCCGGTGACGAGCTCGTAGAGACAGATGCCGCACGCGTAGACGTCGGCGCGCGCGTCGACCGGCGCGCCCTTCGCCTGCTCCGGCGACATGTACTCGGGCGTACCGGCGATGACGTGCTCGTTCGCGGACAGATCGGCGTCCTCCGCGCGCGGGTTCTGGAGCGCGGCGATGCCGAAGTCACAGACCTTCACGAGCTCGAACGTCGTGCCTTCGTCGTTTCGCGACGGCACGAGCATGATGTTGTCCGGCTTGATGTCGCGATGGATGATGCCGTGGTCGTGCGCGACGGAGAGCGCAGCGCAGACCTGGATCATGACCTCGACCGCCTTCTCGGTCGGGAGGCGGCGCTCCTCGTCGAGCCGCTGCTGCAGCGTCCGGCCGGAGAGGAACTCCATCACGATGTAGACGAGCCCGTCCGGCTCCTGACCGAAGTCGAGGACGCGCATGACGTTCGGGTGATCGAGCTGGCTCGCGGCGAGCGCCTCGCCGCGGAAGCTCGTCATGAAGTGCGGATCTTGCTGGTAGTGCGGATGGAGCAGCTTGATCGCGACGGTGCGCCGGAGCTCGCGATGCGTCGCGCGATACACCGCGCCCGCCGCGCCCGCGCCGATGAGCGACTCGATGACGTACTTGCCCTCCGCGATGCGGCGGCCAATGGCGGGGTCGTTCGGGTCGTGTGGATCGGACGAAGGCGAGGGCGGTGGAACGGGCGCCTTCTTGAGGGCGGCCGTGTCCGCGTCGGAGACCGACTCCTGCGGCGCGCGGCGCGCCGGCTTGGGGCCGACGATCTCGTCGCGATTGCGCTGGCTCTCGGGCGGGACCTGCGTCTGCTGGACGCCGATCTCGGTCTCCTTGGTCGGCGTGTGCTCCTTCTTGTCGCGCTGCTCCGGCCGGACCACCGGCTCCGTCGGCTTCTTCGCGCCCGGCTTCGGCGGAAGGCGGATGAGGGTCGCGTCCTCGTCGCTGTCGTCCTCCTCCGGGGGCGGCACCGGGATCGCGCCGCGCATCTCGATCTCGCCCGCCGGCGGCAGCGATCCTTCGATGATCTGGAGCTCGGCGTCGGTCGGGAACTGCGTCGCGTTGATGTCGAAGTCGGCGTCGAGCGGCTCGCCGAGGGTGAGCGCCGGCTCGGGCTCGGGGAGATCGCCGAGGTCCGGGAAGTCTTCGAGCGTCGCGATGGGCGCGTGCGCCATCGCCTGCGTTCCGCCGCTGTCGACGTCGTCCGTCGGCATCTCCTCGAGCTCCGCCGCGGGCGGCGCCGCCACCATCTGCACCGAGTCGATCGCGTCGATGGCGGCCATCGCGCCGGCGAGCTCGTCGTCCTCGGGCGGGCTCTCGTCGGGCGAGGCCGCGGAGGGGAAGTTCGCGAGCGCGTCGTCGAAGAAGCCGTTGAAGTCGTCGGCCGGCGCCGCGGCGTCGAAGTCGTCGGCTGGCGCCGCAGCGTCGAAGTCGTCGGCCGGCGTCGCGGGCGACTCGTCCTCCGTAAGCGGCGCCTCGGCCTCGGCCGCCTCGGCCTCGGCCGTCTCGGCCTCGGCCGTCTCGGCCTCGGCCGTCTCGGCCGCGACCTCGATCTCGATGCCGGGGTTCGTGGCGATGCCCGCGTCGGTGCGGATCTCCTCGTCGTCGCCCGCATCGAGATCGATCGAGAGCCCGTCCATGGGGCTCATCTGCGCGATCGTGTTCGGCGAGCCCTCGCTCGGCGGCACCTCGGCCACGGTCGCGGGACCGTCGTCGCCGAGCGGGGAGGGGACGCCCGCGGTGATGCCGGTGGGGAGCGCGTCGGGCTCGAACACGACGCTCACGCTGAGCGACGGCTCCTCGACGTCGGCCGGGAGCGCATGGCGCGGCGCCTCGACCTGCACGTCGATGTGCTCCTCCACCTCGACCTGCGCCTGCGCCTGCGCCTGCGCGTGCTCCGCGAGCGTGGCCGGCGAGATCGGCTCCATCGGCGTCGGCATCATGTTCATCGTCACGGGCGGGGTGCCGAACGCGGCCGTGTCGCCCGATCGCGCCTGCGCCTTCGCGGCCGCGACCTGGATCTCGATCGGAACGTCCTCGGGCTCGAACACGACGCTCACGCTGAGCGACGGATCGTCCGCGTCGGCACCGTGCGGATCGTCGTCCGTCGGCGGCGGCTCGTCCTCGGGCGGCGCCGCCTCGGGGGCCTGCTGGCGTTGGTTCCACGAGCTGCTCGGGATCGTGCGACGGGGATCGTTCGCGCCGGGGTTTCCCCACGACGCGCTCGGCGCCGTCCGACGTACGTCCCCGCCGCCGGGCGACGACCCCATGCCGGGTCCCGGCGACGAGCCGAGGCCGGGCTGCGTCTGAGGCCCGGTCTGATTCACCGTGCTCGGATGACGTGGGGGCAGGGGCCGCGGCACGTGCATGTTCGCGGCCGCCGCTTGCATCACCGGCTCGGAGCGCGGGACCGACTGGGACGCGAAGCGGGGCGCGTCACCCTCGGAGCCCTGCGGCGTCGTTCGCCGGATCTGCACGCGCGCCGGGTTCGACGGGTCGTGCTGCTTCATCGCGAGCGTGCGCGTCGGGAGCGGCTGCGTCGGAGGCTTGGGATCGGCGACCGTCGCGGGCGCGCTCTCCGTGGGCCCCTCGAGAGAGACGTTCTCGGCCGCGAGGAGCGCATAGAGCTGCGGGGCCTGCGCGCGATAGAGCGGCCGCAGGCGAAGCGGAAACGTCCCGTTCTGCGGGTTGCCCGCCGGCTCCGCGAGGAGGGCGAGCGGCGGCTGTCCCGAGACGTGCAAATCGAGGGTGTGAGCCTCGGCGCGCTGGGGCCCGGCATCGAGCTCGACCTGCGCCACTTCGTTACGAAGCGCCGCGCGGACGAGGAGTGCCAGGGCGTGCCGATCGGGCAGCCGCGACACGAGCACCGGGAGGCTCGAATCCACCGCGAGAGAGCATACCTGACCCTCTCAGCTTGCCGAAACAACAGTGATTCTTTCGGCGGCCACCTATCCCGGTCGGACTTCAGGTGGATCGTCGAAGCACCGGGTACGGAGGTTCGCCCTGGACGGCCTCGAACCCTTCCGCGAGGAAGACGGCCTCCGGTCCCTGCCACGCCTCCTCGTCGGAGAGCGCATGCGGAGAACGTCGCGGATAGGCCTCGACCGTGACCGCCCCCCACGATTTCGCGGCTGCGGGCGCGGCCGCGACGAGCGTGTGCGCGACCCCGCGATGGCGGAAGCTCGGGTCCACGAGCATGCAGCCGATGGCGTAGGTGGTGTGCTCGTCACCAAGGTCGAGGCTTCGATAAACGGGTAGTGAACGGAGCTTCGGGACGGCGGCGCGCGGCGTGAGCTTGAGCCAGCCGACGGCGCGGTCGCCCTCGAGCGCGACCAGACCGCGCGCGCCGGGGTCTCCGGCGAGCACCGCCGCCTCGAGCTCGGCCGCGTTCTCTTCCGGACGATGGGCGCAGCGGTCGAGCCACTCGTTCTTGTTCCCGGTGAAGTGCCAGTACCGGCAGAAGCACGGCGCGTGCGACGCCTCGAAGAGCGCGCGGAGTGCGCCGACGTTCGTGGCGGCCAGCGGCTCGACGCGGATCAACGCGCGCTGGCTTCCGCGGCGGCGGCGACCGAGAGCACCGTCGCCTCGTCGAGCGAGCGGCCGATGATCTGGAAGCCGATCGGCAGGCCGCTCTTCGCGGGCGCGACAGGGATGCTGATCGCGGGGAGGCCCGCGAGCGACGCGGGCAGCGTGTAGATGTCCGAGAGGTACATCGAGAGCGGATCGCTCGTCTTCTCACCGAGCCCGAAGGCGGGTGTCGGCGCGGTGGGGCAGACGATGGCGTCGACGTCGTGGAACGCCTGCGCGAACTCGCGCGCGATGAGCGTGCGGACCCTCTGCGCCTTCAGGTAGTACGCGTCGTAGTAGCCCGCGGAGAGCACGAACGTGCCGAGCAGGATGCGCCGCTTCACCTCGGGGCCGAAGCCGGCGTCGCGCGTCGCGCCGTACATCGCGCGGAGAGCGGAGGCCTGTTGCGAGCCGGTGCTGCGCGCGGCGGGCTGCACGCGGAGGCCGTAGCGGACGCCATCGAAGCGCGCGAGGTTGCTCGAGGCCTCGGCGGTGGCGATGACGTAGTACGTCGCGACGGCGAGCTTCGTGTGCGGGAGCTCGATCGGATGTATGGTGCAACCATCCTTCTCGAGCCGAGCGATGGCGGCGCGCACGGACGCCTCCACCTCGGGGTCGAGGCCGCTCGCGAAGTACTGCGCCGGGACGCCGAGCTTCGTGCCCTTCACGGACGCGCCGCACGCGGCCTCGAGGTCCGGCATCGGCAGCGCGAGCGAGGTAGCGTCGCGCTCGTCGTGACCGGCGATGACCTGGAGCACGCGCGCCGCGCCGCGCACGTCGCTCGCGAAAGGCCCGATCTGATCGAGCGACGAGGCGAAGGCGACGAGGCCGAAGCGAGAGACCCGGCCGTACGTGGGCTTGAGGCCGACGCAGCCCGTGAACGACGCCGGCTGTCGGATCGATCCGCCCGTGTCGGAGCCGAGCGAAGCAGGCGCCATGCCGCCCGCGACCGCGACCGCGCTGCCGCCGGACGAGCCGCCGGGCGAGCGCGTCTCGTCGACCGGGTTCTTCGTGGCGCCGTAGGCCGAGCGCTCGGTCGAGGAGCCCATCGCGAACTCGTCGAGGTTGGTCTTACCCGGGATGAGGGCGTCCGCCGCCTTGAGCCGGGCCACGACCGTCGCGTCGTACGGCGATCGCCAGCCCTCGAGGATCTTCGAGCCCGCTGTGGTGACGGTGCCGCGCATGCAGAGCGCGTCCTTCAGCGCGACGGGGACGCCCGCGAGCGGCCCGAGCGGCTCTCCGCGCGCGCGCTTGTCGTCGACGGCGCGCGCCTGCGCGAGCATCTCGTCTCTCGTGACGGAGAGGAACGCGTGCAGCGAGCCATCGCGCTTCTCGATGGCTCCGAGCGTCGCTTCCGCGACCGACACCGCCGTGCGCTCACCGGTTTTGACCGCTTCCGCGATCGAGAGGACGGTCTCCATGCTCCCTCTGCTCACTCGACGAAGGTCGGCACCGAGAAGCCGCCATGGGCCGCGCGCGGGGCGCCCGCGAGCGCCTCGTCGTGCGGGATGCCTGCGTGATGCTCGTCGGCGCGCAGCGCCGTCTCGCCGGATGCGGTCACGTGCGAGGTCGGTGGGACGTTCGAGGTGTCGACCGCGTCGAGCTCGGCGAAGTACGCGACGATGCGCCCGACTTGCTCCGCCATCTCCTTCTCTTCGTTCTCGTCGAGGCGGAGCTCGGCGAGCTGCGCCACGTGCCGGATCTGCGCGAGGTCCATCAGGAAACTCCTCCGTCGGTAGCGGGAACGGGCGCGGGCTCGATGTTCACGGGGGCCGGCGCCGCGGCGGGCTTGCCGTCCTTCAGCCAGGACGGCGCGGGCGGCTCTTCGTACTCGGGCGCGGGCCCGGTGGGCTGCTTGTGCGCGCCGGAGCACGCGGCGAGGGCGGCGAGGGCGGCGAGGGGGAAGAATAGCCGTCGCAAAGCCCCGCGACCATGCCTGCAATTCCGCTGCGTTGCAAGCCGCCCGGCTAGGTGTCGAGCTCGGCCAGCTCCTCGTCGATGCGGGCGTCGTAGCCGTCGCGCGGCGCGGTCGCGGGCGCGCTCGAGTCGCCCTCCGGACGCCGGCGCCAGCGCGCGGCCGCGAGGACGAGCGCCGCGAGCGCGAGGATGCCCGCGTCGAGCGCGATCACGAGAGCGTTCGAGAACGAGCCCATCTGGGGCATCGCCCGGATGCGCTCGCCGTAGCGCCGGACGAGGTCCGCCTCGATGTCGGCGGTGGTGTCGCCTCTCGCGGAGCGCCCCTCGATCTCCTGGCGGAGCTCCGTCGCGACCGGAGAGTCGTGCGTGGCGAGCGTGCCGCCCCAGCAGCACGGCGCGAGCAGCGCACCCTCGAGCGCGGTGGCGCTCGCGGCGGACGCGCGGCTCGAGGACCACGTGCCCGCCGTCAACGCGACGACCGCGCCCAGCGCAACGAGCACCACCGCGAGCGTGAGCTTCGACACTCCGCCGGAACCCGCTCCTTCGCGCGATCATTCCAGCTCTGCCTTGGGATGGCTCTCTTTCGTGTGCGCTACGGACGAGCCCGGTAGCCGAGCCGGTCACGACCGTGGCCGCGAGCGGAACGAGGCGCGAGCGTGGGCGGAGATCGGGCGTCTCGGTCGCGGCCTCGAAGCTGCAGGAAGAAGGCGAATGCGGCGGGCCATCCTTGCGCTGGGTGTCGCGATCGGGTGCTCGAGCGATGCCGAGGCGACGGACGAGCCGCTCCTCCTCCAGAAGGACTATCGCCACCCCGTGACGCGGGTGGGGGCCTCCATTCGCGTCGGCGGCGCGCGCCCCGCGGGCGTGGACGCGGCGGAGGAGTACGCCCTCCGCCGCTCGATCGGCTTCCTCTTCGATCTGGGTCGCCTCTCCCCGGCGGGGCTCGCGCTCGTCGATCGGGCGGACACCGCGCCGCGGGACGGCTTCGTGACGATCGAGGAGCTGCTCGCAGAGGGGCCGCTCGAGGACCCCGCCGTCGTCGCGCTCGTCTGGCGATGGATGCGGGCTCCGCGCATCGTGGACCTCGAGTTTCCGCGGCCGCCCCCGCCAGCGTTGCCTCGGCCGTACCGCCTCGGGGGCAACCCGTACGTCGACGCGTCCACGCCGAAGACCATGCACGCGATCGCCATCCACGCCGACCTCGACGGCCCGGACCATCCTCGGATCTTCGAGCTCCCGCTCACGAGCGAGCTCGGGCTCCGGTTCACGCGCACGGTCGCATACGAGGACGAGCGCCACGCGGCCGCGGCGGACGATGCAGGGGCGAGCTTCCGTCTGAGCTCGCGGTTCGAGCTCTCCTTCCGCGATCGGCTCGAGCTGGTGTCGCCGGGGCGCGCCGTCGTCCGGCTCGAGCGAGACGGCGAGCGCACCGTGACGGGGCCGATCCGCTCGAGCGGGGACGCCAGCTACGAGCTCTGGACGGACGAGCCGGTCGCGCGCGTGTTCCTCGCGTCGTCGAACCTGGATGGGGTCCAGGGGACGTCGCTCGGGGAGCTCACCGGCTTCCGTCTGCGCGCCTTCGATCGCGACCTCGATCAGGTCGTGACGGACGACGCCCACTCCCGCCTCGGCGCGACGTTTCGCTGGACCGGCACCCGGGGCCCCCGCGATCGGCCCGTGGCCCCGGACGACCTCCTGCTCGGCGAGCGTCTCGACTCGACCGCGCCCGGCCACTACGAGGCGTCGCTGTCCGACGGCACGCCGGTTCTGGCCGACGTCTACCCGGAGGGCGCCGTCTTCGCGACGGTGGGGAGGGATCCCGAGAAGCACCTCGTCCCGATCCAGGACCGGTGGCGCGGGACGCAGGGCTACGAGCGGACCGAGATCTTCGTCGGTGAGGGTCGGATCGTGGTCCGGCGGCGGGACTCCGGGACCGCGCTCGACGCCCCGCTCGACGAAACCACGCGAAAAGCCTGGTAATTCTCGAAGCGACGCTCGTGCTTGACGGGGATCCGCGTCCGACTAGGATGCGCGGCCCAACCCAATCCACACGCTCTTCGGCGCAAACCATCGATCCGGTGCAGATCCCCAAGTCTTTCTTGGGCCTGCTGGTCGAGGAGAAGAGCGGAGGAACAACCGAAAGGAAAGCGCACCATGACCCAGCAAGAAGTCCCGCAGCTCAAGAACGATTTCCCGCTTCCGCTCCGCTCGCTCCTCGACGCGGGCGTGCACTTCGGTCACCAGACCAAGCGCTGGAACCCGAAGATGCGGCCGTTCATCTACGGCGCGCGCAACGGCATCCACATCATCGACCTCGACCAGACGGCCCGCCTCTTCGCGCGCGCGTTCCACTTCGTGACGGAGACGGTCGCCCGCGGCGGCAACATCCTGATGGTCGGGACCAAGCGCCAGGCGCAGGAGATCTGCCAGGAAGAGGCCGTTCGCTCGGGCGCGTTCTACGTCATCAACCGCTGGCTCGGCGGCACGCTCACGAACTTCCGCACGATCAAGCAGGGCCTCGACCGCATGCGCCAGCTCGAGCGCATGAAGGAAGACGGCACGTATCTCCAGCTTCCGAAGAAGGAAGTCTCGCGCCTCGAGAAGGAGCGCGAGCGCTTCGAGAAGTACGTCGGCGGTCTCAAGAACATGAGCTCGCTCCCGGCGGCGGTCTTCATCATCGACCCGGCGATGGAGCAGATCGCGGTCAGCGAGGCGAAGAAGCTCCAGATCCCGATCATCGCGATCACGGACACGAACTGCGACCCGGACCAGGTCGACTACGTGATCCCCGGCAACGACGACGCCATCCGCTCGATCAAGCTCATCACGCAGCGCGTGGCGGACGCGGTCGTCGAAGGTATGCAGCGCCGCAAGGAATTCCAGGGCCGCGACAGCGGCGAGGGTGGCGAAGGTGGCGGCCGTGGCCGTCCGCAGGCGGAGGTCTTCCAGAGCCGCCGCCGCCCGCAGGAGCCGACCCCCGAGGGTGGCGCTCCGACCCCCGAGCAGACCAACTGAGTTAGAAGGGACATTCCAATGGCTGCTGTTACTCCCGCAATGATCAAGGAGCTCCGCGAGCGTACGTCCGCGGGCATGAGCGACTGCAAGAACGCCCTCACCGAAGCCGAAGGCGACATCGAGAAGGCGGTCGAGATCATCCTCAAGAAGGGCATCGTCAAGGCTGCGTCGCGCGCCGGCAAGGTCGCGACGGAGGGCGAGGTCTCGACGTGGGTGAGCGCCGACAAGAAGAAGGGCGTCATCGTCGAGGTCAACTGCCAGACCGACTTCGTCGCTCGTGGCGATGACTTCAAGAAGCTCGTCAACGACATCGTCAAGGTCGCGTCCACGCTCGCCAAGGGCTCGGACCTCGGCGCCCAGAAGTACCCGGGCGGCGATCAGACCATCGACGAGGTTCGCGCCGCGGCCGTCGGTCGTATCGGCGAGAACATCGTCGTGCGCCGCTGGGACGCCCTCGAGGCGACCGGCAACGGCATCGTCAGCTCGTACGTCCACATGGGCGGCAAGCTCGCGGTGCTCGTCTCCGTCGAGCCCCCCGCGGGCAAGGCCGACGACGCCGACTTCAAGGCCTTCGTCGAGAACCTCGGGATGCAGATCGCCGCGATGAGCCCGCTCGTCGTGACGAAGGAAGAGGTCTCCGCGGACCAGATCGCCAAGCAGAAGGAGATCTACCACGCGCAGATGAAGCTCGATCTCGACGAGGCCGTCGCGCGCCTGGCCGAGCTCGAGAGGGCGACCGACCTCACGCCCGAGGAGCTCGCGGCGGAGAAGAAGGGCGCCAACGCCAAGAAGGGCCCGCCCGAGGCCATGTGGCCGAAGGTCATCGACGGCAAGGTCACCAAGTGGTTCACCGAGGTCACGCTCCTCGGGCAGGAGAACGTCTGGGATCCGGCCGCGGGCACGATCGACAAGGTCCGCACCGAGCTCGGCAAGAAGCTCGGCGGCGACGTGAAGATCCACGGCTTCGTCCGCTTCAACCTCGGTGAAGGCATCGAGAAGAAGACGGAAGACCTCGCGGCCGAAGTCGCGAAGACCATCGGGGCCTGAGTCTCGAACGGGCCTCGGGGCCCAGCAAACGGCCAGGGCGCTCACGCGTTCTGGCCGTTTCGCATTTGTTCGTGTGCTAGTTCCCAGGCCATGAAATCTCGGGTTGGGGTCGTCGGGCTGGGACTCTTCGTCGTCGCGTGCGGATCGAATCCGCCGCCTGCTCCTCCTCCGCCCCCACCACCCGCGCCCACCGTCGTCGCGAGCGCGCCGCCGCCGGGGCCGCCGCCCGTCAACGACGACGACTTCGCCTACCTCGAGGATGTGAATGGCGACAAGGCGATCGCGTTCGCGAAGGCGCACAACGCGATCGCGGAGAAGGCGCTGACCGCCGACCCCCAGCAGAAGAAGATCGAGGAGCGCATGACGGCGATCATGAGCTCCAAGGACAAGATCCCGGGCCCGCACGAGCAGGGCGGCAAGATCCGCAACTTCTGGACGGACAAGGAACATCAGCGCGGCCTCTGGCGCGAGACCACGCTCGCCGAATACAAGAAGCCCGAGCCCAAGTGGACGCTCCTCGTCGACGTCGACGCGCTGAACAAGGCGGAGGGCGCGAGCTACGTGTGGAAGGGCACCGAATGCCTCCGCCCGAAGTACACGAGGTGCCTCGTCGGCCTATCGAAGGGCGGCGGCGACGCCGTCATCATGCGCGAGTTCGACACCGAGAAGAAGGAGTGGATCAAGGGCGGCTTCGAGCTCCCCGAGGGCAAGCACGACTACTCGTGGAAAGACGAGAGCACGATCTACGTCGGCACGAACTTCGGCCCCGGGTCGCTCACCAAGTCCGGTTACCCGCGCACGAGCCGTGAGTGGAAGCGCGGGACGAAGGTCGAGGACGCCAAACAGGTCTTCGAGGTCAAGGAGACCGACATGGGCGGAGGCTGCTACCGCCACTGGTCGCATAGCGGCAAGACGCGCGAGATGTGCAGCCGCCGCGTCGATTTCGAGCGAAATGAGATGTTCTTCCTCGAGACGCCGAAGGAAGGCCCGAAGCTCACGAAGATCGACAAGCCGGACGACGCAGACACGTCGCTCCGTGACGACGATGTCTTCATGCGCCTCAAGAGCGACTGGAGCGGCTTCAAGAACGGGATGCTGCTCACGATCAAGCTGAAGAAGCTCCAGGATCCGAAGCACGACCTCCAGAAGGACGTGCAGGTGCTCTTCACGCCGAACGCGCACGAGGCGCTCACGAGCTGGGCGCACACGAAGACGCAGCTCGTCTTGACGACCACGAACGACGTGAAGAAGCAGGTCACGGTGTTCAAGCGCACGAACGACGACGCGCCGTGGGTCGGGACGCCGTTCAAGGAGTCGAGCCCCAACGTGAGCGTCGGCGCTTACGACTACTGGACGTCCGACGACCTCTGGGTGTGGATCGAGGACTTCACCGTCCCGAGCACGCTGAGCCTGCACTCTCTCACCACCGGCAAGCGCGAGGAGCTCAAGAAGTCGCCGAGCTTCTTCGACGTGAGCGGCCTCGAGAGCACACAGCACTTCGCGACCGCGAAGGACGGCACGAAGGTCCCGTACTTCGAGGTCGGCAAGAAGGACAGGAAGGGCCCGACCGCGACGCTCGTCGAGGCCTACGGCGGCTTCGGCATCTCGAGCATGCCGGGCTACCGCGCGGGCATCGGCGCGTCCTGGCTCGAGCGCGGCGGTACCTTCGTGCTCGCGAACATCCGCGGCGGCGGCGAGTATGGCCCCACGTGGCATCAGGCGGCGATGAAGGAGCATCGGCAGGTCGCGTTCGACGACCTCGTCGCCGTCGTGGAGGACCTCGAGAAGCGCGGTGTCGCGACGAACAAGTCGCTCGGCTTCATGGGCGGGAGCAACGGCGGTCTCCTCGCGAGCGTCATGCTCACGCAGCGTCCGGACCTCTTCGGCGCCATCGTGAGCCGCGTGCCGCTCACGGACATGAAGCGGTACCACAAACTCCTCGCCGGAGCGTCCTGGATGAGCGAGTACGGCGATCCGGACAACGCGAGCGAAGGCGCGGCGCTCATGAAGTACTCGCCGTTCCACAACATCAAGCGCGAGGCGCATTACCCGGCGATGCTCTTCACGACGTCGACGAAGGACGATCGCGTCCACCCCGGGCACGCGCGCAAGATGGTCGCGAAGCTCGAGGCGATGGGGCACCAGCCGCTCTACTTCGAGAACATCGAGGGCGGTCACCGCGGCGCGGCCGACATCAAGCAGGCGGCGTACGTCGAGAGCCTCGTCTACACGTTCCTGGGTCAAAAGCTCGGCCTGAACTGACCGGCTCCGATGAAGCGCAGCGCGCTCCTTCTTCTCCTCGTCATCCTCACGGCGTGTCCGAAGAAGGAGCTGGCCGGCGTCGATGCGGGCACGCCCGTGCCGGCGCCGGCGAGCGCGGCCGCGCCCAGGGCCGAAGACGTCGAGCTGGACACCCTCCGCCTGCGGCCGTGCACGCTGGCCCGGAGGGCGGACGACGCCGAGGCCGCCATCGCGTGCGGCCGCGAGTGGGCCGAGACCTACCCGGGCATGAAGGACCACGTGCGCGACCCGAAATGGGTCTGCACGCGCGACGAGAAGGCGTACGAGCTGTTCTTCGAGTCGACCACGAAGGACAAGGACGCGTTCGTCCTGGCGGAGGTCTACAGGCCCTTCATGACGATCTCGCCACACGAGTACCACCCGCTCTTCGGCGGTCCAAAGGCGCCCGAGTGCAAGGAGCGAAAGACGGTCGCGCCGAAGGACGGGGCCCTGCGCATCCCCACGCCGCCGCCGTCCGTCGCGGACGCGGTGCGCGTCGCGACCGAGCACGTGCGGAGCCACGTCCTCCTCTTTCCGGGAGGTCCGGCGCGCCCGGCCGGGCACTGCGCCATCGCCACCACCGCGCTGCCTCCCAGGTGCGAGTCGCTCGGGCACGATCGCTGGGTCGTGTTCTCGCAGCCGCCGCAGGTCACGTTCTTCGTGAGGGTCAACGCCGCGCTCGAGGCTCGGTTCGACGACCCGTGGCCGGACTCGACCGCGACGACCAACCTCGCGCCATGGAAGCGCTGCGGGTGTGAGTCGCTTCCCGGCTTCGACGTGCACCTCCAGAGGCTCGTCAAGCCGCTCGAGCCCGAGCCTTAGCTCTTCTCCCGATGCGTCGCGCGGTGTGGTCAGGCCGGAGGGAGCCTGCGCGCGACGTTCTCGAGGACCTTCGCCAGCTCGCTCAACCGGAAGGGCTTCCCGAGGAAAGCGTCGGGCTCCGCTGCGTAGAGCGAGTCATTGCGTACGAAGCCGCTCGACAAGATGATCGGGACCGTGGGATCCAGCGCCCGCATGCGTGCCATCGCGTCGCCGCCCGAGAGGAGGGGCATGACGGCGTCACAGACGACCGCCACGAGCCGCTCGTGATGCAAGGCAAACGCCTCGAGGCCGCCCACACCATCTTCTGCCGACACGACCTCGTAGCCGAGGTGCTTGAGCGAACGCGTGCCGGCCTTGCGAAGTAGCGGCTCGTCGTCGACGAGCAAGACCAGACCTTCGCGCTTCGAGATCGGGACCGTGCTCACCCGCGCGGCCGCGGTCCCCTCTACCACCTCCTCCTCTGCGAGCGGGAGGAAGATATCGATGGCGGTGCCGATGCCAACCTCGCTGGAGACGGTGACCGAGCCACCATGGCCCACGACCGTGCCGTGCACCGCGGAGAGCCCGAGACCGGTGCCTGCGCCGACGGGCTTGGTCGTGAAGAATGGCTCGAAGATGCGAGCGACGTTCGCGGGCGCGATGCCTTGACCGGTGTCGCTCACCGAGACCTGGATGAAGCGACCGGGCGTGATCGAGAACGGTGACGCCGTGCAGTCGGCCTCGTCGAGCCTGCGCACGACCGTCCCGATGGTGAGCCTTCCACCCCGAGGCATGGCATCACGAGCGTTGATCCCAAGGTTCAAGATCGCGTTCTCCAGCTCGCTCGCGTCGCCGATGACGGTGGTCGAGAGAGCCTTCAGGTCGGTCTCGATGACCACTCTCGGGTCCACGCTTCGCTTGAGCAAGGCGATGGCGTCGTGGATGATCTCGTGAACGTCGACCTGAACCGCGCGCACCCGGCCTTTTCGAGAGAAGGTGAGCAGCTTCTTCGTGAGCTGGCTCGCGCGCTCCGATGCGCGCAGGATGAGGTCGCTGAGCTCGTGCTCCTCGGGGGACGGCGCGACGGCGCGCAAGCGCTCCGCTGACGACATGATCGCGGCGAGCATGTTGTTGAAGTCGTGCGCGATGCCTCCCGCTAGCTGCCCGATGGCTTCCATCTTCTGGGACTGGTGAAGCGCCGCCTCGAGCTCCCTCCTCCGGGTCACGTCTGCGCCGAGCCCTGCCACCCGGTAGGGGAGGCCGTCGGTGCCACGGATGGGGAAGGTCCGCTCCTCGATCCAGCGCGGCTGATCGGCGCTGGCGGCGCTGTTGACGCGATACTCATGACGGAGGGGACGGTGAGGGGCCTCGTTCTCGAGCGCAGCTCGGACACGCTCACGATCTTCGAAGTGGACGATGTCGAAGCGGACGGCCGGCGTCGCCATGACTCGGCCGGCGGTCTCGCCGTAGACTCGCTCGAACGCGGCGCTCGCATAGACGATCCGGCCCTCCCGAACGTCGAAGAGCCAGAAGGCCTCCTGGATGCTGTCCGCAAGCTGGCGGAAACGCTCCTCGCTCTCCCGCAGCGAAGCCTCGGCACGTCGACGATCGCGCTCGGTCTGGCATGTTCGAAGCGCGCGCTCGAGGAGGGTGGCGAGGTTGGCGTAAGTCTCCGGTGACTTGACGAGATAGTCGATCGCACCGCCCTTCATCGCGCCGACCGCGCGCGCCTCATCGCCCTGGCTGGTCATCACGACGACCGGAGTCCCTTCGCCGAGGAGCTCGAGCGCCGACCCGTCTGGTAGCCGCAAGTCCGACAGCACGAGGTCGGCGCGGCAGGCACCAAGCCAAGCCTTCGCCTCGGCCACCGTCTCCACCACCGATATCATCTGACCGAGCGGTGTCCGCTCGAGCGAGCGAACCACGAGCTCGGCGTGGTCCGCATCGTCTTCGACGAGGAGGATGACGGGGTCCACCGGTCAGAATGCCCCGCGAGGCAGAACGTTCCACGCAAGCCAGTAGCTCTTGAGGTCCTTCAGGAGCGCGTCGAGGGCGGAGAAGTCCGTCGGCTTCACGAGGTAGCTGTTCGCCTTGTTCGCGTAGGCGCGGGCGATGTCGCCCTCGTTCGAGCTCGTCGTCAGAATGACGACTGGAATACTCGAGAGGCCAGGGGTCGACTTCACGGACTGGAGCACGTCGAGGCCGTCGACCTTGGGCAGCCGAAGGTCGAGGAGAATGAGGGAGGGACGAGGGATGTCGTCTCTCATGAGGTAGTCGAGCGCCGCCGCGCCATCCTCCACGTGGTCGATCGTGCGTAGACCGTGGACCTCGAAGCCACGCAAGACGAGGTCGGCGTGATCCGGGTTGTCTTCGACGTAGAGGACACGCTTCTGTGGGGTCATGACTCGGGTGCCCGTTTTCTCGTGCGTGAGCTCCTCGGGAGAGTGAAGAAGAACGTACTTCCGTGTGCGCCGTCCGATTCACACCAGACGCGCCCACCGTGGAACTCCACGATGCGGCGGACGAGCGCCAGTCCTATCCCCGACCCCTCAGAGCGAGGATTCAGCTTATCAAAGAGCGCGAAGATACGTTCGGCATAGCGCGGATCGACGCCAATCCCGTTGTCCTTCACCGAGCAGGTAACGCTGGTGTCATCCGACTGGGCCGAGACCTCGATCGTCGGGGTCGAGGCGTTGCCCATGTATTTCAATGCATTTTCAAGCAGGTTCTGGACGACCTGCACCAGGCGGTTCCGATCGCCGTGGACGGTGGGGAGCGGGCTCTTGATCACGACCCGCGCGGCCCGCTCCGCCACGGAGCCCGCGACCCGCTCGAGGGCCTCGCGTACGACGCCGTCGAGAGGAACATCACTTCGTGCGCCGCCGGCTTGCCCGACCCGGGAGAGCTCGAGGAGGTCGTCGAGGAGGCCAAGGAGCTTCTTCGTCGCGGCATCGATGCGGGCCAGGTCCGCCTTTACGCGCGCCGCGTCCCCGGCGGTCAGATCCCGCTCCAGCATGCCGACGAAGCCGTTGATCGTCACGAGCGGGCTCTTGAGATCGTGCGACACGGAGTAGGTGAACTGCTCCATCTCCGCGTTTCGCGCCTCGAGCTTCGAGATGAGCTGCTCGCGCTCGCGCTGGGCCTCCTTGGCGGCCGTGACGTCACGGATGGCTACGACCCGAAGGGTCCTGCCGTCGACGACCATGACGCTCGGGCGGACCTCGACGGGGAACACCGTGCCGTCATCTCGGATGGCGAGATGCTCGTAGAGAGCGGTGCTCGTCGAGCGGGCCCTCGAGCGGACCATCTCGAGCGACTCCGGCGCCACGAAGTCCTCGACCGACCGACCGACCATCGCGTGTGGGGGCAGGCCGAACATCGCGGCGAGCTGTTCGTTGACGTCGATGAGCCGTCCCGATTCGCTGACCCCGACCCCTTCGAAGGTCGCCGCGGCGAGACCGCGTAGCCGCGCTTCGCTCGCCTCGAGGGCGCGGATCGTCTTCCGTTGGTCCGTGACGTCGCGCAGGATCGTCAGGACGCACGCCTGGTCATCGACCTCGATCTGCCGCAGCGAGACGAGCGCGTCGATGATCGTTCCGTCACCGCGACGGAGGCGAACACTCGCCGAATCGACCCTGCCCATCGTCGTCAGCTCGTCGACGAGCGCGTTCATTTGGGATGGGTCCGGCCAGAGCGAGAGAGAGGAGGCGGTCCTTCCGATCACTTCTTCACGGGTCCACCCGAGCGCTTGGATGCTCGGGTTGACCTCGACGAAGCGGCCGTCGTCGAGCCGGGTCACGGCGAGAAAATCGGGCGTCGCCGAGACGATCTTGGCGAATCGCTCTTCGCTCTTCCGGAGCCGATCCACGGCCCGTCGACGCTCGGTGATGTTGAGGCCGAGGATCATCCCGTAGATGACCGCTCCATCGTCGTCGCGAAGCGGGACGTAGTTGTAGTGGTACCAGAGCTCTCCGAACGGGATCTCGGCGCTGAAGGACTCGCCGGCGAGCACGCGCCGCATGTTCGCCTCGACGAGCTTCACGAAGTCGGGCGGCAGCGTCTCGAAGATCGTGCGCCCCTCCATCTCGGCTTTGGAGAAGCCGCCCGCACCGATCTCGGGGCCATCGAGGAGGACCAGGCGCAGATCGTGATCACAGATGATGATCGCCGCGTCGGGGAGCGAGCGCGCGATCGCCTCGTAGCGTTGCTCGATGCGGCGCAGCCGTTCGTATTCCGCCCTGCGCTCCGTGATGTCGCTCACGACGGCGAGCAGGTATCGCTCCCCCGCGAGCTCGGTAGGCTTGACCCGGATCTCCACCCAGAGCGCGGCGCCGTCTCCGCGCTTCGCACACCAATCGAAGCGCAGGCTCTCGCCGCGCAAGGCGCGAGCGAGGAGCTCTTGCGCACGCGGACCATCGATCTCGTCGCTCTCGAGGGAGAGCTCGCCGATGGTTCGCTTCAGCAGCTCTTCGCGCGGGTAGCCGAGCAGCGCGCACGCGCCGAGGTTGACCTCGACGACGCGTCCCGAGAGGTCATGGATGAGGAGCGCATCATCCATCGCGTCGACGATCTCGCGGCAGCGAGCGCCGTCGGCCAGCGAGACCGTGGACATACCCCGATATTAGCGGTTCGCACGGATGCGGACACGCCAGAACGAGGCGCTCCGAGGCGTCCACTTCACCTCCGGGCGCGCATGACCGAGCCCGTGTTGACCGGCCCGTGCCGGCGTTCGTCCAGTGAAGTCACCGTCGTGCGCGAGCGCGACGCGCATAGATCCTTTCCGCGCGGCGTCCGTACGAAGGGGCCATGCGGAGCTACTTGGTCGTCGCGGCGGCGCTCGCGATGGTGGGGTGTGGGCACGCGGCGATGCCGCAAAAGGCAATGAATACAGCCAAGTCCGTGGCGCCTCCGTCGCCTGGACGCGTGGTCGTCTACCGGAACGGCGTCGCCTACGTGGAGCGCTTCGCCGACGTCGAGAACGGGACGCTCTCCCTCGCCGTGGCCCGCGACAAGGTCGATGACCTGCTCAAGTCGCTCACGGCGGTCGATGTCGCGACCGGGGAGCCGGTCCCCGTGGGCTACGCCTCCGGCAGCGAGACCGACGATCACCTCATCACGCTGCAGGTCGGCGGCGAGCAGAAGGGGAAGCGCCGTCTCCGCCTCACGTACCTGACGGGCGCGCCGGCGTGGAAGCCGAGCTACCGCGTCGTGGTCGGCAAGACGGGGGAGGTCGAGCTCCAGAGCTGGGCCATCGTCGACAACGCGTCCGGTGAGGACTGGAAGGACGTCCGCCTCGGCGTGGGCGCGAGCTCCGCGATGTCGTTCCGCTTCGACATGCAGGGCCTCCGCGTGGTCGACCGCGAGTCGCTCCACGACAAGCAGCAGTTCGCGCAGTCCGCGCGCACGAACGTGGCGGGCAAGGCCGTGATGGGCCCGGTCCCTCCGCCTCCGGGCGCCGCGGCGCCAAACGCGCCGCCGTCGACGGACCCCATCGGCACCTCGCACTTCGAGTCGCCCACGCCGATGACGGTGCCGCACGGGACGTCCGCGATGGTGTCGATCCTCCGCACGCCGACGGAAGGCGAGGTGGTTTACTTGTATGATCCCACCAATCCGAAGGCGGATCCGCGCTTTCCGCTGCGGTCGATCCGCTTCCGCAACCCGAGCGACGGCTCGCTCGAGAGCGGCCCCGTCAGCGTGTTCGGCGAAGGGAAGTACGTGGGGGAGGGCCTGGCGGACCAGGTCGCGGCGAAGTCGATCGCCTTCGTGCCGTTCGCGCTCGACCGACAGATCACGGTCGATCAGAAGATGGGCACGGCGGACGAGATCGCACGCATCGTGGGGGTAAATCACGGCGTGTTCACGACGGACGTGAAGCACACGCAGAGGAAGACCTTCACGCTCACGAATCGCATGGGCGAGAAGGCGACGGTCTACCTGAAGCACCAGGTGACGCCCGGCTTCAAGCTGACGAAGTTCCCCGACACGCGCTCGCCCGCGCCCGGCGCGAGCGACTCGAGCGATCACCTCGCGGACTCGAGTCTCTTCAAGGTGGATCTAGAGCCGAACAGCCACGTCGACGTCGAGATCGAGGAGGCGATCCAGCAGCGCCGCGTGACGGACATCCGCTCACCGGGCCAGCTCGAGCTGGTCCGCAGCTTCCTCAAGAGCGACGCCGCACCGTCCGCGCTGAAGGCGCACATCGATCAGCTCATGAAGGTGAGCGGAGAGATGGCGAAGACGGAGGACAAGATCAACCAGGAGCAGGCACTGATCGCGGAGGAGCGGACGCGCATCGACGAGATCAAGAATCAGCTCGCGACGCTGAAGTCGGTCAAGAGCGGCTCCGCGCTCGCGGCGACGCTCGAGAAGAAGCTCGCGGAGCTGGTCGCGCAGGTCGCGAAGCAGACGGTCGAGCTCGTTCAGGATCAGGAGAGGCTCGCGGTCGCGCAGGTCGAGCTCCAGACGGTCGTGGCCGACACGTCGCTCGAGGGCGCGCCGCCGGCAGCGCTGAACGCGCTGAGCCGCAGCGGCCCGATGATCAAGCATCCGATGCAGAACGACCTCGCGATGCCGTGATATAGCGGCGGGGTGAGGCTTGCTTCGGTCAGCGTCGATCTCGACGAGATCCACCACTACTACGAGATCCACGGGCTGACCCCCTCGGGCGGCGCCGGCACCCTCGTCTATGACGCGGCGATCGATCGCTTGCGGGGACTGGCCGAGGAGGGTCGCTTCCCGCTCACGCTCTTCGCGATCGGGGCCGACCTCGCGCGGGAGGCGTCCGCGGACCGGCTCCGCGCCGCGGCCGAGGACGGCCACGAGATCGCCAACCACTCGCTCGATCATCGCTATGACCTCGTCCGCCTCGGTCGCGACGAGATCCGGCGCCAGATCAGCGGCGGCGCGGCCGCGATCGAGAAGGCGTGCGGGCGGAAGCCGCTCGGCTTTCGCGCGCCGGGGTACACCATCACGGACGAGGTGTTCGGCGTGCTCGAGGAGCTCGGCGTCACCTACGACGCCTCGGTGTTTCCGTGTCCCGCGTACTGGAGCGCGAAGGCGGCGGCGATCGGCCTCATCTCGTTGCGCGGGCGGAAGAGCCGCTCGATCGTCGACACGCCGAACGTCCTCCGCGCCCCGACGCGCCCGTATCGCTCGGGCCGCCCGTACTGGAAGCGCGGCGACGGCGTGCTCGAGATCCCGGTGCAAGTGACGCGCGGCCTCCGGCTGCCGTTCATCGGGACCTCGGTCACGCTCGCGGGGCCCGAGCGGGCACGGTGGCTGGCGAAGATGTGCGTCGGTGAGCCGCTCGTGAACCTCGAGCTGCACGGCATCGACGTCCTCGACGCGGACGACGGCCTCGACGCGCTCCGCCCGCACCAGCCGGACGTCCGCGTGCCGCATGCGCGAAAGGTGGCCGCGATCCTGGCCGCCTGTGACGAGCTCCAGAAGGCCGGCTACACGTTCGTCACGATGCGCGAAGCGGCGGCGACGTTCGGAGCATCGTAGACGGGGGCAGCCCGTGAGACGTCCGCTGATCACGCTCGGGATCGCGCTCGTGGTGCTGTCGCCGCTCGCCCGCCCGAGCCGGTGGGACGACTTTCCGATCTCGAGCTATCCGATGTTCTCGCGCAGCGACATCGCGGGCAATCACCTGCTCGCGCATGCGCTCGTCGTTCACGCCGACGGTCGCCGCACCCCCGCCACACCGGCGCAGGTCGGCACCCCGGAGCCGATGGTCGCGAACGCCATCGTCCTTCATGCGATCGAGAGGGGCACCGCCGCCGAGCTGTGCCCGGTCGTGGCCGCGAACGTCGGCGAGGCTGACGCGGTGGCGATCGAGGTCGTGATGAGCGAGTACGACGCGCGGCGGTATTTCGTCGAAGGAAAGCGCGAGCCCGATGCGCGCGTGGTGCATGCGACGTGTCCGGTGAAGCGATGAGCTGGCTCGAGCCCGAGGCCCCGTTCGAACGCCTCCGCGTGACGCGCACGCTCGTGGGCCTCTTCGCGACGCTCTACTGCGTCATCCGCGTGCCGTACCTCGCGGATTTCTCGCACAAGGTGCCCTCGTCGTTCGCGCCTGCGGGGATCGTCGCGCTCCTCGCCCAGCCGCTGCCCGCCGTGGTCACATGGCCGCTCGCGCTCGTCACCATCGCGCTTGGCGTGCTCTTCACGCTCGGACGCCGCCTCACGCTCGTCGGCCCCGCGTTCTTCGTCGCGCTGCTCTGGACGCTCTCGTACGCGAACTCGTGGGGCAAGCTCCTCCACTCGGAGAACCTGTTCCTGCTTCACGTCGGGGTCCTGGTGCTCGCTGGCGAACGTCGCGATCCGAAGACGGCGGGCTGGGTCCTCCGCACCATCTCCATCGTGACCATCCTCACGTACGTGCTGGCCGGCGTCACGAAGCTCCGGAACGGAGGCGCGGGGTGGCTGACGGGCGAGGCGCTCGGCGGCTGGCTCGCGTGGGACGCGCTCCGGAAGATCGAGCTCGGCTCCACTGCGTCACCACTGGCGCCCTTCGTGGCGTCACATCCGGCGCTCCTCCAGATGCTTGCGATCTACACCTTGATCGTCGAGCTCGGCGCGCCTGTCGCCCTCGTGAGCCCGCGGACGGGCCGGGTCTGGGCCGCGCTCGCGTGGACGTTCCACGCCGGCATCCTCGCGACGATGTGGATCGGCTTCTTCTATCCGCTGAGCGGAGTCGCGCTGCTGTCGCTCCTCCCGGCGGAGAAGATCAGCGAATGGAGTGAACGGGCTCGACGTCGCCGCGTGGATGCGGGGTCGAAGGCGCCGTCTTGACGACCTTGGCGTGCGCCTGGGCCTCTTCCGTGACGACGCTGCGCTGCGCGCTCTCCATCGGCTGCGTCACGAGCGCGGAGCCGATCCAGAGCGCGAAGACGACGGAGAAGCCGACGCCGAAGAAGCCGGCGAGGGTGCCTGTGCGAGCGAGGATCGTCCCGGTGTAGCGACCGCCCGAGCGGTCGATGTCGCGGCGGCTGACGGATCCGAGGATGATCGCCGGGATACCGGTGGCCGGGCCGAGGACGAAGCTGGCGAGCCCGAGGAAGAGGGAGATGACGGCCTTCGCGTCCGTCTCCTTCTTCACCCATGTGGGTCTGTGCCCATACGGCGCCATCTCCCTACAGCATAGCTAGGGCCGGGCGACGCGCACGTCGGCCCGGCTCTTTTCATGGCTGGAGGTTCATTTTTTCACGGCGTCGGGGCTCGCTTTGTGGTCCGTCACGCGATCCAGGTTCTCGGTGTCCACCGCGGAATTTCGAATGAATTCACGGGCTACCTCGCTCGGTCCGTTCAGGAGAGCGTCGGGGGGACCGGCTGCTTCGACGCGCCCCTGGATGACGAGGATGGCCTGATGCGCGATCCGAAAGCAGCTCGCGATGTCGTGCGAGATGACGAGCGACGTCACGCCGAAGCGCTGGCGCATCTCCTCGATCAGGTCGTCGACGAGGCGCGAGGTGAGGGGATCGAGGCCGGAGGTCGGCTCGTCGTAGACGAGGATCGGCGGCTCGAGCATGAGCGCGCGCGCGAGGCCGACGCGCTTGCGCATGCCGCCCGAGAGCTGCGAGGGAAACTTCGGGGCGACGACCTTCGGATCGAGGCCGAGGATCTCGAGCTTGTGCATCACGCGCTCGCTCACCTCCTTCTTCGAGAGCTTGGTGTGCTCGACGAGGGGGAACGCGACGTTGTCGAAGACGCTGATGGAGTCGAGCAGCGCCGCGTACTGGTAGACCATCCCGAACTTCATGCGGACGCGATTGAGCTCACGCTCGCTGACCTTCGTGACCTCCTCGCCGTCGACGAAGATGTGCCCGGACGTCGCGCGCTCGAGCCCCACGATGATGCGGAGGAGGGTGGTCTTGCCAGCGCCCGAGCCGCCGATGATGACGGTGGTCTCGTTCTTCCGTGCGACGAGGTTGATGCCCTTCAGGATCTGCTGCTCTCCGAAGGACTTCCGGAGATCGCGGAGGACGACCATCTCGTCGGGCATCGGCTTCCGCGCCGCGTCGTGGATGAGCGTGACCTCGCGATCCTCGGGCGGAGGCGGCTGCCGGGCGTTGCGGTCGCCGCCGGACGCATGACCGGGCCCCGAGCCTGGCTCGGCGCCGCGATTGTCCTTGGCTCCCGGAGTCACGGCTCGAATGTCCCTTCCGCGCGGGGCGGGCGCAAGCTATTCGTCATCCCATGACGCGCGATCAGATCGAAGCCATCCTCAAGAGCTCGGGAGCCAAGGCCGGCAAGGACGCCGAATTCACGCTGCCGGAGGGGTCGAGCGTGACGCTCCACATCGCGCACGACGGCGCGAGCCTCGCGTTTGCCAAGCTCGAGTCGGTGAAGTTCGAAGGCGAGCTCATCTATGGGAAGAACCCCAAGCAGACGATCGCGATCGTCCTCTCGGATGTCTTCGCGGTTCAGCTCGAGGGCGGCAACGAGAAGGCCCGCCGCCCCGCCGGCTTCGCCGCGGTCTGACGGCGGAGCGGGATGAGCGCGCTCGCCCAGCGCGGATCGGTGCGCGGCTCGCTGCTCGGGTGGCTCGCAGGCTCCGTCCTGCGGATCCGGCGGGCGCAGGTCGAGGCCGCCCTCGCGCGCGCGGGCATCGCACGCCCGAGCGACGTCGCGCGCGCGATGTACCGCCGGCTCGGCATCTCGCTCGTCGAGTGGCTCCGCGCGCGCGCCGCGCCGTCGCTCGCGGAGGCCGACCGCGCGGCCCTCGATGCCGCGCTCGCGGAGGGCCCGGTCGTCATCTTCGCCTCCCATTGCGGCAACTGGGAGCTCGCCGCCGCCGCCGCCGCCGCCCACCTCCGTGACCACGATCGCGCCCTTCACGTGGTCGCGAAGCCCATGCACTCTGCATTCTTTCATCGCTGGCTAGCCCGGGTTCGCGAGCGGCTCGGCGTCCGCGTGATCGCGCCCGGCGGAGCGCTGGCGGCTGCCTCTGCCGCGCTGGCGAAGGGTGACGTGGTGGCGATGCCCATCGACCAGGTCCCCGATCGCGAGGCGCACGGCGTCTGGCTCGACTTCCTCGGGGCGCCCGCGCTCGTCGACCGCGCCCCCGCCACCGTCGCGCTCCGCGCCGGCGCCACCGTCGTCGTCGTCGCCGGCGGCCACGTGCTCGACGTGATCCCGCCCTCGCGATCGCGCGATCGCGAAGCGCGCGAGGCGACCATGCGACGCGCCACGGCCGCGCTCGAGCGCCATATCCAGCAGGATCCGGCGGACTGGATGTGGCTCCACCGCCGCTGGAAGCGCCCGCCGTCGCTTGTCCCGGCTCCGCGGGCGGAGTAGCTGAGAGGCGTGACCTCGGCCCAATCCACCAACGACCAGCTCGTCATCGCGGGGAAATCGTTCGGTAGCCGCCTCATCGTCGGCACCGGCAAGTACAAGGACGTCGCCGAGACCGAGCGCGCCATCGACGCCTCGGGCGCCGAGATCGTGACCGTCGCGCTCCGCCGCGTCGACCTGAACGATCGCTCGGGCGGCTCGCTCATGTCGCTCTTGCAGAGGAAGAGCTGGACCCTCCTCCCGAACACCGCGGGCTGCTACACCGCCGACGAGGCGGTCCGCACGCTCCGCCTCGCGCGCGAGCTCGGCATCGCGTCGATGGTGAAGCTCGAGGTCATCGGCGATCCGAAGACGCTCTACCCCGACAACGAGCAGACGCTCGAGGCGGCCAAGACGCTCGTGAAGGAGGGCTTCGTCGTCCTTCCGTACTGCATCGACGATCCGATCGTCTGCCGGAAGCTCGAGGACATCGGCTGCGCCGCCGTCATGCCGCTCGCGGCGCCCATCGGCTCCGGCCTCGGTATCCGCAACCCGCACAACCTGTCGATCATCCTCGAGCACGCGAAGGTGCCCGTCATCGTCGACGCGGGCGTCGGCACCGCGTCGGACGCCGCCATCGCGATGGAGCTCGGCTGCCATGGCGTGCTCATGAACACCGCCATCGCCCACGCCAAGGATCCCGTCCTCATGGCGACCGCCATGCGCGACGCGGTCCGCGCCGGCCGCATGGCGCGCCTCGCAGGGCGCATGGAGAAGAGCCGCTACGCGAACGCGTCCTCGCCGACCGCCGGGCTCATCGAATGATCCGCGCCGGCGTCTTCGCGCTCACGCTGGCCTCGCTGGGCTCGCTCGCCCCGTTCCAGTGCGGCGGCGGCTCCGAGAACGCGCCGCACCAGCCCGACGCGGGCGATGCGCTCTGGGATCTGGCGCAGGACTTCCACAAGCAGAACAACGAGCCCGCCGCGCGCGCCACGCTCAAGTACCTCGTCGACCATTTCCCGTCGAACCGCCACGCGCCCGCCGCCCGTGACGAGCTCGCGGCCGCGAAGTGACGCCGCCCGACCCGCCCGCCGCGCCCGCCCCTCCCACCCCGCGCGTCATCCTCATCACCGATCCGAGCTATTCGCTCGATCACGTCGCGCGGGTCGTCGAGCAGGTGGCGAAGGCGCTCGGTCCGGCCGCCTTCATGGTGCAGCTCCGCGACAAGACGAGCATCCGGCCGGTGTTCCTGCAGGCCGCCAGGCGCCTCCGCCAGGTCACGACGGACACCGGCGCGCTCCTCTGCCTCAACGCGATCCGCAAGGATGGCGGCTTCGTCATCGACGTCGCCGAGCAGGTCGGCGCGGACGCGCTCCATGTCCCGTGCAATCTACACATGGTCGTCACGGCCCAGACGGTGGCGAAGTGGGTCTCCGTCCCAACGCACACGGACGCGGAGGCGCGTGCGGCGCAGTCCTCTTTCGCGCAGGCCGTCCTCGTCAGCCCCATCTTCGCGACGCCCGGCAAGGGACCGCCGCGGGGGCTCGCGCCGCTCGGGCTCGCGCGCCAGCTCCGGCCGCGGGTCTACGCGCTGGGTGGCGTGACCCCGGTGAAGGCAGAGGTGTGCGCGCGCGCCGGGGCGCATGGCGTCGCGGTGATTCGGGCGCTCTTGTCCGCGGAGGACCCGGCTAAGGTCGCGCTCGAGCTGGCCAGGCCCTTTCTAGACCCCGCCGAGGGAGTGTAAATTCGACGCTGATGTCGACGTACGACGAGACCCTGAGCATCACGACGGCGATCCTCCAGAAGCACGTGGATGCCAACCGGACCATCCGTCCGAACGACCACATCCAGAACGATCTGGGGCTCGACTCGCTCGGCGTCATGGAAGTCATCGCCGACGTGGAGGACCGGTTCTCCGTCTCGATCCCGAACGACGCCCTCGGCGACATCGCGACCGTCGAGGACATCGCGAAGGCGCTCGTGAAGCTGAAGAGCTGATCGCGCGGCGTCCGCCGCACCACTCCTGCACCGGTCTTGAAGCCCGGATGCGCGGTCCTTCATTCGAAAGCTGCCGATCTCGCGCGCCGTCACGCCTGTCGCGGACATGCATGCGCATGTGGGCGCGCCGTCGGCGCCTGTACCGGCGGTCGCACCGGTAGCCGCATCGGCACCTACTCCCACGCTGCCTTCGCTCGGAACGACGGCGTCGCACGCACGAACCTCACGCCCGTGTGACCCAACCGCTCGTGCCCCTCGCCGAGGCGCGGCACAAGGTGCAGTTCACAGCCTCCTCTGCGCTGCGAGAGAAGCTCGAGCGCGCGCAGTCGCTCACGCGGCGTGATTCAGCGAGACGGGGAGCAGTGCAGCTTCACTGGACCCAACGGTGACCGGCGCGCTCGGCGTCGTCGCTCCACGCCTCACATGAAACACGGCGTCAGGTGCGCTCGGTGTCGGGTCGCGCTCCCGATGGCCCCGCCGCCCACGTGCCGCCGCGGTGGCGCCGATGACTCCACTGCTTCTTCAGAGGATGCATGCGCGCGGCGGCGAAAGGGCAAAGAGCGACGTCCGGAGGCGGGACTCGTGCTGACCGGAACCGTGGTGCGCGTGTGCCGGCCCAGGTGAACCCAACGTTCTCCACGGGACTCCTACCGTCCGTCCGCGGGGCGGGCGCGCAGAGCGTCCGAGTCGCTGGCATCGCACGCGCCCGTGCTGGCCACGCTGGCGCAGGACCTCGGGGCGGTGCTCGTGCCATCGCGCGTGAACGGCCGCCGATCGGTCCGTGCCGGCGTTCTCACGCGAACGTTCTCACGCGGTCGCGGTCTCGGTCTCCATCGGGCCGATGTCTTCGCCCGAGAGGACGAAGAACGCCTCGCCGTACGTCTTGAGCAGCTCGAGCGCCGTGTCCATGTCTTCCTGCGTGTGGCCACGGGTGATGTTCACGCGGAGGCGCTCCTCGCCCTGCTTCACGCTCGGGTAGACGAGGGGCACCATCATGACGCCGCACTCGAGGAGCGCGACGTGCATGAAGAGCGTCTTGCGCTCCTCGCGGCACATGACCGGCATGATGTGCGTGTTGCTCGTGCCGAGCTCGAAGCCGGCCTCCTTCAGCTTGCCGCGGAAGTACTCCGACTTCTGGTGGAGCTCCTTCACCATCGCGGGGCCGTCCGCCTCGAGCATGTCGAGAATGGTCGACGCGGCCGCCACGACGGGGACGGGGAGGGTGGCGCTGAAGAGGAAGCTCCGCGCCGAGTTCTTCACGAGGTCGGTCACGTCCTGCGTGCCGAGGAGGATGCCGCCGATGCCGCCGAACGTCTTCGAGAAGGTCGAGACGACGATCGGCACCTTGCCGTGGAGGCCCATCTCCTCGACGATGCCCGTGCCCTTCGTGCCGAGAGTGCCGGTGCCGTGCGCGTCGTCGACGAGGAGGACCGCGTCGTAGCGCGCGCAGATCTCGACGAACTCCGCGATGTGCCCCTTGTCGCCGTCGAGGGAGTAGACACCCTCGACCAGGACGAGCGCGTTCTTCCGCTCGCGCGTCTTCAGGATGCGCTCGAGGCTCTTCGCCGAGTTGTGGTTGAAGAAGCGGATCTCCGGCGCGCGGCCGGGGGTGCCGGCGGCGAGGAACGACCCGTCGAGGATGCACGCGTGGCTGTAGGCGTCGAGGACGAGCGTCGTGTCCTTGTCGGCGAGCGCGCTGATCGTCCCCACCATCGCCTGATAGCCCGTCGTGAACGTGAGGCAGCTCGGGAAGTCGAACCACTTCGCGAGGCGCTTCTCGAGCTCGACGTGATCCGTCGTCGTCGCCTGCGGGCGCGCGCTCGAGAGGCCACACGCGTACTTCTCGACCGCCTTCTTCGCCGCTTCCTTCACCTTCGGGTGATCGGTCAGCCCGAGGTAGTCGTTCGAGCTGAAGTTGATGATCGGCTTGCCGCCGATGGAGTTGTGGAGCCCACCCTTCTCGAATTCACGGAAGTACGGGTAAACCTGGTTGGCCTTCGCCACGCGAATTCGTTCGAGCTCCGCATGCGCCTTATCGTCGACCCAGCTCATCGTGGGGACGCTTTTGGCACACAAAGCCCATTACAAAGGCGCGGCTTTGGCTCGACCAGTTGCTGAGTCGATGCGTGTTGCGACTCGGCCACAACGTGAAGGCCTGCGCCCGCGTGCGCCCGCTCGCGCCTGCGTAGCAGCGTCTTTCCTAGAAGCGCTGCTCTGCGAAGTGGAAGAGCAGGTAGCTCGGCTGGGTCGTCAGGTTCAGCACGATCGCGCCGTCCTTGCCGCGTCCGTTGCGATGCACGAGGTGCGCGCTCTCCGGGCGGCCCGGACCGCTCTGCGCATAGATGCTGATCGGATCGCCGACGTGGACGCGCGATGCGATGTCCTCGACGAGCGGGGCCATGTCCTGCGGCGTGAACTCTTCCGCGTGGACGCCGAAGTGGCGCACGTAGTCGATCCAGATGTCCTCGCCGGTGTGCCAGCCTTCCGCGAACGCAGGCGCGGGGAGGGGCACGCCGTCCTTCACGAGCATCTGCACGCGGGTGTCGCCGGCGCCGCCGTCGGGCGGAGGCCGGTCGCTCTTCACGTTGGTGACGAGCCGATACACGGCGCCGTTCATCAGCACCTGGATGATGACGTGATCGCTGTTCGGCAGCGTGCACTGCGTGTCGCTCGGCTTCTGCACCGCATGGACGGTCCCGTCGATGCGGCCGAAGCTCGGCGTCAGCTGATCGCCGAACGTCGAGGCGCAGATTCCAGCGAGACCGGCATCTTCTTCTGGTGCTGAAATGACGGGCTGGACGCTCCCAGCAGGAGGTTCGGGAGTGGATTCCGGGGCGGCTGAGCACGCGGAGCTCGCGAGGGCGGTCGCCACGAGCACGGTGAAGAAGAAGCGAAGCATGGCGCCGAGGGCATGCCATCGCCTCGGCGCAAGTCAAACGCGCAAAAGGTTGCGCAAGATCGACTTCGACACCTGGTTAACCGGTGGTTCGAAAAACAACGAAGCGGATCCATCTTGACGACGGCGATCCCTCGTTGCGCACGAGGCAACACGACACGCGCTGCCTGGCGTGCGGCGTGCTGAGGGAGGTCTCGATGTCGAAGCGGGGCGTTCGTGGGGCGGCGATGGTCGAGTACGCGTTTCTTCTCGTGTGTGTCGGAGCACTGGCGGGAGCGGGGGCGAAGGGGATTCACCTCAAGACGGGCCGCACCGCCCAGACCGCGAGCGTGACCATCACGGAGACGGGTAACGCGGGCGGAGCGCCCGGTGGCAGCGGAGTCGGCCTCATGAGCGGTTCGGGCGGCGACAACGGAAACCAGGGCGGTGCGACGCCGACCGGCACGGGCGGCGGCAAGGACAAAGGCGGCAAGGCGGCCCCGAAGAAGGGCCCGAAGAAGCTCGAGAAGAAAGGCGAGAAGGACCCGGCCGACGACCAGCAGCCCTGATCGTCCAGCCATCACGACCGCGTCTCGCTCGGGGTGAGGTGCGCGCCCCTCATGAGGGAAGCGCTAGGACCAACGTGTGGACGGCGTCGAAGCCTCGCGCCTCGAGAACGAAGCCGGAGAGCTCTGGCCGAGCCGTGGCGCGTCCTCCGCGTCCTGGTGCCCTTCGCGGGTCGACCGCGGACGCGGGCGGCCTGGCTGCGCTCCGAGGGCTGGCTGCGCGTGGCGCGCCGGGAAGGGCCCTCCGCGCAGGCGGAGAGCTGGCTCCGCTACGCGTTCGAGTCCGGGCTCGACGATCTGCGGCAGCACCCGACCCTCCACGATCAGCAGGCCACGGTGGGAAATCACGGGCTCGAGGACGGGCTCGGGTGGCTCACCGTCGCGCAGCCGTTCGGGCCCTGGTTCGAGTACCTCGTCATGTTCGGTCGCTTCGAGGAGGCGCGCGCGGTGCGCGCCCGCGCGAAGGACGTCCTTGGTCCCGGGCTCGTCGCGCGGCCTCGCTCGCGCATCAAGGCGCTCGTCGAGACGCTCGCCTCGATGGCGACAGCCGACGTGTTCCAGCGCGCCCTCCATCCCGACTTCCTCCCTCGGCTCGCGGCCGATGGCGAGGTCTCCGAGCTCCGCGTGAGCCGCTTCGAGTCGCCGATGCTCGAGACGATCTGCGTCGCGCTCCCGGTCCCGCTCTTCAATCGTGAGCCGCTCTGGTTCGCGTTCGCGCGCGTCCCGGGCACGACCGCGGTCCGGATCTTCACGATGGAGTGGCTCGCCGACGAGTTCGCGGCGCGTCCCGCCGCGTGGACGCGCAACGACATCTACGCGCCACGCACGTACGGGCCGACGCTCGCGGCCGGCGCCGCGCCACGACCGGACCTCGGCCCGACGTCGCCGTATCTGCCCGCGTTCCTGGCCTTCATCGGGCAGGAGATGGTGCCGCTCCACGCCCCGATCCCGACGCTCGCGCCGCCGTTCTCGCTGCCGCCGGTTCGCTCCCTTGCGCCCGCGCCAGCGCCGTCGAGGCGCCGCAGCGCGCTCGTCCTCGCGGTCGTCCTCGCGCTCGCCGGAGTCCTATCGATCTCCGCCGCCAGCGTTTGGCAGCTCCGAAAGAGCTCCTACGCGCGGCGCATGACGAGCGCGGACGCGTTGCCGTAGTAGCCGATCGACGTCACGAGGATGGTGGCGACCTTGGCCGGCGCCGTCCCCGCCACGAGGCAGCTCGCGGGCGCGCCGTCGAGCCACGCGAGGGAGGCCGCCATCGCCAGCGCGCCGCCGGCGCCGAGCGTCTCGCCGAAGATCTGCTTGGGCGCCGCGATCGGCGCGTCCGCGCGCACGGCGGCCTGGATGGCGGCGCGCTCGTGCTTGTCCATGTGCTCGATGCCGGCCATGCCGCTGACGACGAGGTCGACGTCCGAGGAGGTGATCCCCGCGTCTTCGAGGGCGCCTGCGATGGCGCGCTCGAGCGAGGCGCTCGACGCGAAGAGGAGCGACAGCTCGTCTTTCGGTCCGATGAACGCCGTGCCGTAGCCGGTGACGACGGCGAGCTTCTTCGCGCCGCGCTTGTCCGCGAGGTCTTCCGGCTCGAGCACGAGGAACGCGGCGCCTTCGCCGAGCTTCGTCTTCTCGGCCGCGGTCGCGAACGCCGGCACCTGCACGCCGAGGACGCCGAGCTTGTCGAACGCGAGGTAGAGCGCCTCGCTCATCGACTCGCCGCCGCCGGTGAGGATCGCGCTCGCGCGGGCGCTCTCGAAGAAGATGTCGGCGCAGCTCACCGCGTCGAGCGCGCCGCAGTTGCCGTCACTGACGCTGACGTTGAGCGCGCGGAGATCCTCCCAGATCGAGACGTAGCCCGCGGCGCTGTTCGAGACCGTGTTCGGGAACTTCGCCGGGTTGATGTACCGCGCGTCCTCGAGCACCGCGACGCGATCGAGCTCCGTGATCGCCTCGAGCGAGCCGTACGCATTCGAGCAGCAGACGCCGACGTCGTTCGGGCCGAGCGGGCCGAAGGCGTTGTCCTTCTTCAGCCCCGCGTCGTGGAGGGCGAGGCGCGCCGCGACGACGAGGAGCTTCGTGAGGCGATCGAGCGTGCGGAGCCCCTTGTCGCCGAGGTGAACCGTCGGATCGAACGACGGCACCTCGATGACCGGCGGCTCCGCGTACTTCGACGCGTCGAAGCTCGTGAGCGGCGGGCGATTCGCGAGCGCGGCCTCGGGCTTGCCCGACCTGAACGCGTCGAAGAAGGCCTCCGTGCTCGTGCCGAGCGCGCTGGCGATGCCGAGACCGGTGACGGCGCGACGCTTCACGACGGCAGCTTCCCGGGCTTCGCCAGGCAGGTGACGGAGTTGTAGCCTCCGAACGCGAGGGAGTTGTTGAGCACGACGTCACTCTTGCCGGTTCGGGCGACGTTCGCGACCACGTCGACGTCGCAATCGGGATCCGGCGTCTCGTAGCCGATGGTCGGCGGGTAGATGCCCTGGTCGAGCGTGAACAGGCAGCCGATCGCCTCGAGCGCGCTCGCCGCGCCCATGCAGTGACCGAGCATGCTCTTCATGCTGGAGATGGGCACCTTGCGGTCGCCGAAGACGTCCTTCATGACCTTCGATTCGGCGCTGTCGTTGTGCTTCGTGCCCGTGCCGTGCGCGTTCACGAAGTCGATCTCGTCCGGCGTGATGCCGCTCCGCTCGATGGCCTGCCGCATCGCGCCGATGCTGCCGGCCGCCTCCGGGTGCGGGCGCGTGATGTGATACGCGTCGCACGTCATGCCGTGGCCGCCGACCTCCGCGAGAGCGGTCGCGCCGCGCCGGACGGCGTGCGCCTCGGACTCCACCACGAGGACGCCGGCGCCCTCGCCGAGGATGAGGCCCTGGCGGTTCAAGTCGAACGGCTGACAACGCTCCTGCGCCATCGCGGCGAGGCGCACGAAGCCGGAGTACTGGAGCTCCTGCAGCATCTCCGCCGCGCCCGTCACGATGACGTCCGCCTTGCCCGCGCGGATCAGATCCGTCGCGAGGCCGATGGCGTAGTTTCCCGCGGCGCACGCCGCAGGGAGGGTGAGCACGGCGCCTTCGGAGCCGATGGCGCGAGCGACGTGAACCGAGAGCAGCGTCGAGCCGTACTTCGGGATCCACGCGCGCCGCACGCCGCCAAGGCCCTTGGCGATCCACGCGTGGTCGAGATCCTCGAGCACGTCCGCCTCGCCCATCGTCGTCCCGAGAACGACGGAGGCGCGCGGGCCGTGGAGCGCGGTCTCGTCGAGCCGCGCGTCCTTGATCGCCATGCGCGCCGCCGCGAGCGCCATCTGCGAGCAGCGACCCATGCGGCGGGTCTCGGCCGCCGTCAGGTGATCCTGCGCGCGGAACTGCTTCACCTCGCCGGCGTTCGTTCGACCGAGCTTCGACACGTCGAAGCGCGTGACCGGGGAGATGCCGCTTCTGCCCGCGGCGAGCGACTCGAAAAAGGCGTCCTTCCCGAGACCGATCGAGCTGACGACGCCTACGCCGGTGATGAAAACCCGCACGATGGGACGGCTTATAGTCGTTGCGGCTTTCGGGGAGCAATGTGCCGTCCAGCAACAGGTGACCCGGCCGAATTCCCATGATTGATCACATGGTTGAACCACTTGGCGCGATGCGTAACGAGGTTCGCACGCGCGTCGGTTTACGCAACGTGTTGGCGCCTTGCGCCATGGAGCACTGGCAAGTAAGAAGCGCGCGCCATGACGGATCTTGCGCAGGAACTCGAGCGTTCGCGTGGTCGTGACCCGTCCCTCGTCCCGCCGACCCTTTCGGAAGCGCTGCGTCAGCTGAAAGACCGGACGGAGCGGGGTTACGTCTTCGTCCGTCCCGACGGCACGGAGCGCAGCTGCACGTTCAAGGAGATCCACTCCCTCGCCGAGAAGCGGGCCGCCCAGCTCCACGCGCGGGGGCTCCAGAAGGGCGATCGCGTCTGCATCGCCGTCCCCGACCCCGACGAGTTCGTGCTGTCTTTCCTGGGCGCCGTGATGGGCGGCATCGTGCCGGTCCCGATCTCGCCGCAGCTCTCGTTCAAGAACATCGAGGGCTATCACGACACGGTCGCCCACATCGCGAACGCCTCGGGCGCCTCGCTCCTTCTGACGACCACGACGACCAAGCAGTACGTCGAGCCCGCCGCGCCGCGAGCGAAGGATCTGCGTAGCGTCGTCACGATCGACGAGCTCGTCGCCACCGATGCGCCCGAGCGCGTCGACGTCACGATCGAGCCGAACGATCTCGCGTTCCTTCAGTTCACGTCGGGCAGCACGTCCCGACCGAAGGGCGTGATGGTCACCCATCGGAACCTCGCGTGGAACAGCCAGTGCTTCATGATCGACGGCCTCGCGAAGGACTCGTCCTTCGACAAGGGCGTGACGTGGCTACCGCTTTTCCACGACATGGGCCTCATCGGCTTCGCGATCGGCACGGTTTTCACGGACATTCCGGTCGTCTTCATCCCGACCGCCTCGTTCGTCCGCAACCCGCGCGTGTGGCTCGACAAGATCCACACGCACAAGGGCACCATCACCTACGCGCCGAACTTCGCGTACCAGCTCGTCACGAAGCGCATCAAGGACAAGGACGTCGCCGAGCTCGATCTCTCGACCCTCCACCGCGCGGGCACCGGAGCCGAGCCCATTCAGGCGCGAACCATGCGCGAGTTCGCGGCCAAGCTCGCGCCCGCGAAGTTCGATCCGCGCGCCTTCCTCCCGAGCTACGGCATGGCGGAGGCGACCCTCGCGATCACGTTCGTCCCGCGCATGACGGGCGTTCGCACCGACGAGATCGAGAAGGCGGCGCTCGAGAGCGGCGAAGCCAAGCCGGCCGACGCGACCAAGCCCACCGACAAGCAGGAGCTCGTGAACTGCGGGCGGCCGTTCCCGGAACATGCGCTCGCGATCGTGGACGAGGCCGGCACCAAGCTTGGCGATCGCCAGGTCGGCCAGATCATCACGAAGGGCCCGAGCGTCTCGGCGGGCTACTTCAACGAGCCCGAGCTCACCGCGGAGGCCTTCAAGCCCGGTCCGGATGGCGATACGTGGCTCTACACGGGCGACCTCGGCTACACGGTGACGGGCCCGGACGGAGTCCCGGAGGTCTTCATCTGCGGCCGCCTGAAGGACATGATCATCATCCGCGGGCGCAACTTCTACCCGAACGATCTCGAGTGGGTAGTGAGCGAGCTTCCCAGTGTGCGTAGGGGCAACGTCGTGGCGTTCAGCGTGGACGTCGATGGCCCCGAAGGTAGGAGCGAGCAGCTCATCGTCTGCGCGGAGGCCTTCCAGTCCGACGCGGAGGCGCTCAAGCAGGCCATCGCCGAGGCCATCCTCGCGAATTTCTCGCTGAATACGCACGAAGTCGCGATCGTCCCGCAGGGCACGCTGCCCCGCACGTCGAGCGGCAAGCCGCAGCGACGAAAGACCAAGCAGATGTATCTGGACGGCACACTGCCGCGGGCCCGGGCCGTGCAAGACAGCCCAGGAACGACCAGCGATACCGGCGCGAGCGCGTAAGGCGCTTCGCAGAAGTTCAACCAGTCAACGTGTCCCGCATGCCCCGCACCGAGCTCCTCAACGTCTTTCGCGCCACGGCCACCGAGGTCGCAGAGAAGGACTTCAACCACGTGGTGGAGAGCGCCAAGATCGCCGAGCTCGGGATCGACTCGCTGGGGATGCTCGAGATCATTGGCTCGCTGGAGCGGTCGCTCAAGATTCAAATCCCCGACGAGAGCTTGGCGGGGGTCGTGACTGTCGAAGATTTGCTGAACGCCGTCGATTCGAGGCAATAAGAAGCCGCGAGCCGAAGAAGAGGAACCCGATGACGAACCTGAAAGAAGAGCTCCGCGCGTTGATTGCCGAGATCGCCGAGAAGGACGAGATCCCGGACGACGTGAGCTTCAAGGACCTCGGCATCGACTCGATGATGGGCGTCGAGATCGTCGCCGCGATCGAGCGCAAGTACCAGGTGAAGATCTCGGACGACGAGCTCGTCGAGGTCACTACGCTCAACAGCTCGATGGCGCTGGTGCAGAAGAAGCTCGGCGCCGATGCGGCGGCCAGCGCAGCGGAGTGAGCGAACCTTCGCCGTCGCGGGGGTAGCGACCGTCGCGATCGCGATCAGCTGCGGGGTCGACGTCGAAGGCGTCGCGCCCGAGTCCATCAACGGCGATGCGTCGGCCTCGAGCGGCGCGACGAGCGGAGTCACCTCGAGCGGGCAGGCGACCTCGTCGAGCGGCGGCGTGACGTCGTCGACGTCGTCGTCGACGGGCGGTGTGGACGCGGGTCCCGACTCGGGTCCGGTGACGGGATGTCCGAAGGAGTGCAGCTCCTGCGAGGGCCCGACCGGGGCGTGCGTCGTCGATTGCGCGAACCCGGCGTCGAGCTGCGTCGCGAAGGGCATCGTATGTCCGCCGGGCCGCGACTGCCGCGTGCTCTGCAACGGCGAGAGGATCTGCGAGGCGTCGACGATCACGTGCCCCGCGAATCACGCGTGCATCATCCAGTGCAACGGCGGGAGCGCCTGTGCGGCGAGCGCCGTCCTCGGGTCGACGGCATCGAAGATCTGCATGCAGTGCAACGGGGAGGGCGCGTGCGGGGCCGCTGCGTGTGTGCCCCCGTCGACGGAGTGCACGTGCACGGGGAGCGGCTGCCCCTGCCTCTGCGGAGGGACCGTGCCGGCCGTGTGCCCGTTCTGATCGCTCAGCCGCCGACTTTGGCGGGCGGCGGCGGCGGACCTTCGAAGTGCGTCATGACCGCGGGCGTGACGTGATAGCTGAGGATGCCCGCGAGGATCGCCGCAAAGATCCAGAGCGCGAGGGGCGCGCCCTTGCCCGAGCGAGCCTCCATCGAGCCGGTCTGGTTGGGGACGATGACGGTCTGCACCGCGGGGTTCGCGGGGCGGAAGTGCGGGATGGGAGCGACGCTGACCGCGCGCGGCGGCGGATTCATCGTCGGGCGCATGCTGTTCGGGCCCGCGCCCGGCATGACGTCGGCGCCTTCGCGATCGAAGGCCATCGTGGAAGCGTGATCGTCGCCGTCCCAGCTGCGATCCGTGTCGATCCGCTGCACGCCGCGGACGCTCGGTTGGTACGAGCCGGGGCGGCTGATGCTGCCGGGGTTGCTCTGGCCCGGGGAGGCCGGCGTGACGCCCGTGTTCCGGTTCGGGCGCGCGCTCGCGGCCGGCACGAGCGCCGGGGGAGGGGTCGTCGCCTTGCGAACGCGCGGCTTGCCGAGAGCGAGACCCGCGCCGGGACCGCCGCTCGAGCTCTCGTCCTTCAACGCCTTCGCTTCGCCGGTGAACCGGAGCTGTCGTTGATTGCCGGGGAGGACGAAGGACATGGAGTCGGTCCTCTTCGAGCACGCCTCGTTCCATGGGTTTCCGGTGCCGAGCACGCGGTTTTCCGCGACAAAAACAGGGAAGGCACGGCACCTACCTGGATCAGCGGTCCATCATGGAGTTTCAGATTTCTTCAGGTCGTTCCGCTGGACGCGAGCTCGAAGGGGGCGGCTCGACCACCGGAGGCGGGACGATCGTGGGCGTCGGCGACGGCTCCTCGGGCAGCTCGGGCAGCTCGGGCGTACGCCCGTCCGGCACCATCGGCGCGTTCGGACATCCGCGTCCGCCGTCGACGTCGCCGGGCACGTCGGGGCACATGTCGAGGCGGTCGGGGAGACCGTCGTGGTCGCGATCGCGTTCGCCGCGCGCGTCCGGCCCGATCCATTCGAGGGAGAGGACGGCGCGCAGATCCGCCGCGCCCATGCCCTTCACCAGCGCGGTGCCGACGCCGCCGCCCGCGCGGAGCCCGGCGCCGAGGTCCGCGTGCGCGCCGAAGAGGATCTCGACGGGCGTCGAGCGCTTCGCGAGCTCGGAGTCGATCGCGGAGGCCACCGTGAGCTCGGGTCCCACCGTCCACGCCTGGTAGACCCACGCTGCGCCCACGCTCGCCTGGATCTCGGGCCCGACGCGCGAGCCGCCGAGGTACGTGTCGGGACGATACATGTAACCTGCACGTGCAGCGGCGAGCAGCCATTCGCCGCGCCAGCGAGCGGACAGGTGCACGCCGAAGCGCGTGAAGTCGTCGCCGGCGTAGTTGTCTGCGGAGCCGGTGGGGAGCCACGCGCGGACGCCGCCCGTGACGCCGAAGCCCGGACTCTCGCTCGAGGTCGGGCCGAGGACGCGCATCTCGAAGCTCGCACGGACGTCGCCGATGCGCGGGGACGAGGGCGCGAGGTAGTAGTCGTGATCGAGGTTCGTGTCCTCGCCGAGCTGGTAGGCGACGACGGGGACCTCGAGCCCGAAGCGGACGCCCGGGTGGATCGTGATCGAGGCGCCGGGGTGAACCCAGAGCGCGTCCTTCACGAGCGTGTCGCGCTTGCCCTCGCGGTGGTTACCCCAGGTCGTGGTGGTGAACGCGTAGCTCGACGCGACGCCGGCGCTGACGAGGGGGCGGGGGTCGGCGCCGTCTCGACGGCCGAGCTCGAGGGAGTCGACCTGGAAGAAGCGGCTCCCCCGATCCGCGGGGTCGAAACGCGACAGGAGGACGCCGTCGGCGCGCGCGGGCGCGGCTCCGGCGATCCCGATGAAGAACGCGCCGGCACCGATGCCAAGACGGATCCCCGTGCGCATGATGTCCACCTACCAGACGGTGCGCCACCCTGGTACAAACTCCGGCTCTCATCATGACCACTCCGCACTTCGACAAGGTCCGTCCCGAGCTCGATTTTCCGCGCGACGAGCGGGAGATCCTCAAGTTCTGGGAGGAGTCGAAGATCTTCGCCAAGTCGCTCGAGAAGACGAAGGACGGTAAGCCCTTCGTCTTCTTCGAGGGTCCGCCGACCGCGAACGGTCTGCCTCACAACGGCCACGTGCTCACGCGCGTCATCAAGGACCTCTTCCCTCGCTACAAGACGATGCGCGGCTACTACGTCGCGCGGAAGGCGGGCTGGGACACGCACGGCCTCCCGGTCGAGGTCGAGGTCGAGAAGGAGCTCCGCATCCACGGCAAGGCCGCGATCGAGGCCTACGGTGTCGAGCCGTTCGTGAAGAAGTGCATCGACTCCGTGTTCCGGTACACGAAGGAGTGGGAGTACAACACCGAGCGCGTCGCCTACTGGGCCGACCTCGAGAACGCGTATGTCACGTACCACCGGTCGTACGTCGAGTCGGTGTGGTGGGCGCTCTCGAAGCTCTTCGAGAAGGGCCTCCTCTACCAGGGCCACAAGGTCGTCTGGTGGTGGGCCCAGGGCGGCACGGCGCTCAGCTCCGCGGAGGTCGGTCTCGGATACAAGGACGTCGACGATCCCTCGGTCTTCGTGGCGTTTCCGCTCGTCGACAAGCCGGGCCGCGCGCTCGCGGTCTGGACGACGACCCCGTGGACGCTGCCGTCGAACATGTACGCGGCGGTGAACCCGAAATACGAGTACGCCGTCGTCAAGGGCGACCCCGACAAGGTGAAGGGCGCGGCCACGAAGAAGGCGCTCGAGCGCGAGCTCATCGTCGCGAAGGACCTCGTCGAGACGGTCGCGAAGAAGCTCGGCACCACGCTCACCGTCGTCGAGACGATCCCCGCGAAGGACCTCGTCGGTACGAAGTACGAGCCGCCGTTCGATCTGTTCGAGGCGAACGCCCCCGACACCACCTGGCGCGTGATCAGCGCAGACTTCGTCACGCTCGACGCGGGCACCGGCATCGTTCACATCGCCCCCGCGTTCGGCGAGGACGACTTCCAGGCGCACCGGAAGCTCTACGGCGGCGAGTCCACCATCTTCTGCGCCGTGAAGCCGGACGGCACGTTCATCGACGAGATGAGCAAGGTCGGTCGCGGTTACGCGGGCCGCTGGGTGAAGGACGCGGACAAGGATCTCCAGGAAGATCTGAAGGACAAGGGCGTGATGATCCACGCCGAGCAGTACCGCCACCCGTATCCGTTCTGCTGGCGTGCGGACAACGACCCGCTCATCCAGCTCGCGCGCCCGGCCTGGTACATCCGCACCACGCAGGTCAAGGACGACGCGATCGCGAACAACCGCGCGGTGCAGTGGCTGCCCGAGCACATCAAGGAAGGCCGCATGGGCGACTTCCTCGCGAACAACGTCGACTGGGCGCTCTCGCGCGAGCGCTACTGGGGCACGCCGCTCAACGTCTGGATCAACGACAAGTCCGGCAAGATGGAGGCGCCGTCCTCCGTCGACGAGATCCTGAAGAAGAACCCGAAGGCGTTCGATCACTTCCACGCCGCGAAGAAGGCGGATCCGACCCTCTCGGATCACCTCATCGTGCACAAGCCGTGGATCGACCAGGTGACCTGGGAGAACCCTGGCGAGGAGGGCGTCTATCGCCGCGTGCCGGAGGTCATCGACTGCTGGTTCGACAGCGGCTGCATGCCCTTCGCGCAGTGGGGCTACCCGCATCAGAACAAGGACCTCTTCGAGAAGAGCTACCCCGCCGACTTCATCAGCGAGGCGATCGACCAGACGCGCGGGTGGTTCTACTCGCTCCTCATGATCGCGACCCTCGTCTTCGACGAGCCGATGCCGCGTCCATACAAGACCTGCATCGTCCTCGGCCACGTCTCCGACAAGGAGGGCAAGAAGGAGTCGAAGCAGAAGGGCAACTACACCCCGCCAGACATCATCCTCGACGAGGTGAAGATGGGTTTCGCCGTCGTCACGCCCGAGGGGGTGGAGGCGAAGGAAGGCGTCGCGTTCATCGCGCGCGAGGACATGGAGGGTCTCGACGTCCAGGAGGGCGCGAAGATCAAGGTGAACGGTCGCGACATGACGGTGCAGCCGCACAAGAAGCTGCCCCGCCGCGTGGTCGTGCTCCACGAGAAGGATCGCGCCGCGCTCGGCGTCATTCCGACGAGCAAGAAGGACGTCAAGCCCGTCGAGGTGCCGCGCCTCACGGAGGAGGAGCGCGTCACGATCGCGGATCCGACCACGCCCGCGCCTGGCGCGGACGCCTTCCGCTGGTTCTTCTACGCGTCGAACCCGCCCTGGTCGAACACGCGGCACTCGCTCTCGAACGTGCGGGCGCTACAGAAGGAGACGCTCGTGAAGCTGAGGAACGTCTACTCGTTCTTCACCATCTACGCGAACATCGACGGGTTCGACCCGTCGCAGGCGCCGATCCCGCCGAAGGAGCGGTCGGAGATCGATCGCTGGATCCTCTCCGAGTTGCATCTCCTCGTCGACTCCGTCACGAAGGACCTCGACGCGTACGACCTCTACACTTCGACGGGGCGCATCTCGAGCTTCGTCGACGCGCTCTCGAACTGGTACGTCCGCCGCGGCCGCGACCGCTTCTGGGCGCCGCTCGAGGACGGGAAGATCGGCGCCTCGAAGCGCGCCGCCTACGAGACGCTCTGGACCTGCCTCACCACGCTCGCCCAGGTGATGGCACCGTTCACGCCGTATCTCTCGGATGCGATCTGGAAGAACCTCGCCGTGAAGGGCGCGGGACGGAAGGAGGAGTCGGTCCACCTGACGTCGTGGCCCGAGGTCGACTCCTCGCTCGTCGATCGCGGGCTGTCGAAGACGATCGAAGCGGTGCGCGACGTGGTGAGCCTCGGCCTCCAGGTACGCACGAGCGCCAAGCTCAAGGTGCGCCAGCCGCTCGCGACCGCGAAGCTGATCCTCGCGAACGCCGCCGTCGCGGACAGCCTCTCGCCTTACCTCGACATGATCGCGGACGAGCTGAACGTGACCAAGGTCGAGGTGCTCAAGGAGGGCGCCGACCAGTACGTCACGTACAAGGTGAAGCCGAACTTCCGTACGCTCGGCCAGAAGGGCATGGGCAAGCAGGCGCAGGACCTGAAGAAGTCGATGGCGACGATCAGCGCCGCCGACGCGCAGGCCCTCGTCATGAAGCTCAACGCCGACGGCAAGGCGACTGTCCACGGAGTCGACCTCGACCTCGCCGACGTGGAGGTCGCCTTCGACTCGAAGGAGGGCTGGGCCGCCGCGGGAGGCCGCATCGGTGTGGTCGTCCTCGACACCAAGCTCACCGACGAGCTGCTCGATCTCGGCTACCTGCGCGAGCTCCTGAACCGGATCCAGACCGCGCGCAAGGAAATGGGACTCGAATTCGTCGATCGCATCGCGGTCACGATCGAGGGGCCCGAGCGCACGCAGCGTGTCGTGAAAGCCAACGAAGCGACCATCGGCTCGGAGTGTCTGGCGACGAAAGTCGCGCTCGGTCCGGTGGTTGCGACCGCTGGCACGGACGCTCGCGATGTCGATGTCGAAGGCGACGCGGTTCGGATCGCGATCACGAAGGCGTGATCCGATTCCGTACGGGGTCGTCAAGCAGATCCAACCCACGCACCTTTTATTGCCTCGCTCGTTCGATCGAACGCGACGAGTCTCATCGCTGTGATAATCCTCGTCGCTCGGGGAATGGCGACGAGCACGAGCAAAGCGAAGAAGATCGACGCACGACCGGCGAAGCCGTCGGTTGCTCGTACGGAGATCGTCGACAAGGCAACCCGCGCGCGGTTCGAAGAGGAGCTCGATGGCGCTCTGAAGCGAAAGCCGGCGAGCGAGGTGAAGCTCGGCGGCGCGCTCCGCGCCGTCGGCGCCCTCAGCCCCGCGCTGCGCGGCACGCTGGCGGAGGCGGCCGCGCTCCTCGTGAAGCGCGGCTCCTTCACGCGCGAGCTCTACACGTCGAGCATTCGCACGCTCTCCGAGACGAGCGACAAGTCGGCCACCGCGATCCTGAAGACGGCGCTCGCCGCCGACGACGCGGGCGGCAACGCGACCTTGAGCGCGGCGTGCTTCTCGCGCGACCCGGCGCTCGCGGCCCCGCTCGCGAAGCTCGCGGCGAGCCGCCAGTCGCACCTCGCGTTCGGCGCGGAGACGGCGCGCGTGTGCCGCCGCGAGTCGAACGGCGCGCATCTCACCTCGATCGCCCCGATGATCAAGGAGAGCCACCGCATCTCCATCTGCACCGACCTCTTCGTCCCGCTCACGCGCGGCGAGCCGATCCCGGTGTTCGTCGGCCCGGCCCTCGCCGTGCTGCGCGGCGCCGAGCGCCACCTCGGACGCTGGCTCGTCCTGGCCGACGTCGCGACGAAGGCCGGCGACAACGGTCCGCTCGAGGAGGCGACGCAGAAGGCGAGCGTCGGTCCGACGAGCGCGCGCGCCGCCTGGTCCCTCGTCTCGTGGGCGCTCTCCGAGACGCGCGCCGCGGTCACGCCGAGCGTGGGACCCGTCGCTTCGCCGGCCACGCGGCCCACGGTCGAGCTGGTCGCCCGTCTCTCCGATCGGCCGAGCGCCGATCGCGACACCACCTTCCTCTTCCGCATGGCGCATGCGCGTGCTCCGAGCTGCAAGCCGATGCTCGAGGGCCTCGTGAAGGGCGCCCCCCTCGCGGACGAGGTGGCGGTCCGCGCCGCTTCGTACCTCGCGCGCGACCACGGCCGTGACGACCTCCGGGCCGCCATCATCGAATGTGCGACGGACGGCAAGCGCGAGGAGCTTCGCGGCCTGGCGGTGGCCGCGCTCTGGGACTCCGCGTCTGGCCCGGATCGCGCCGAGATCCGCGCCAAGGCGCGCGACCTCTCGGACGAGCTGACGACCGGCCGCGCCATCTCGAGCGTGGCATGGGGTGCGCTGGTTCGTGCAGCCCACGCCACCCATCGCGAGGCCGATTTCGTGGTGACGACCGAGACCGCCCTCCGCTGGATCCAGTGGGGCTGGCTCGAATAGGCACAATAAGTCGCTAAGTCGCGACCGCGAGCTACACTTTCAAGGTTGGCCTCGCGGGATCTGATTCAGGTCTGCCTTCTCGTCGCGACGCCGCTGCTGGTGACGAACGCGTATGCGCAGGAGAGCCGCGCCGCGAAGCAGAGCGGTGAGTCCTCCTCGCTCCCCGTGATCACGGAGCACATCTCCGTGATCGCCGACCGCGACGACGACGACCTCGACGACCACGCCGACGCGCTCGCCGAGGTCGTCGCGCCCGCCGCTCGCATCGACCTCGTCACGCTCGAGCCGCGCTTCACCGGCTCGACCATGACCCCCGCGAAGGGCCAGGAGCACGCGCGGCTCGTCGCCGCGAACGGCAAGCTCCTCGCGTGGGGCGACAAGATCCCCGCCGGCACCATGCTCCAGGGCATCTCCGCCGGACGCGTCGTCCTCACGCAACGAACCGCGCAAGGGAAGGAGACCGGGATCGCGGTCGACGTGCACGGCGTGACGCTGCGGGATGGCCAGAAGCGTCCCGTGGACATGGCCACCGAGCGCGCGTCGCTCGACCGGACGCCGCCGGCCCGGGTCGACCTCGAAGACACAGAGCAGGTCGTCGACGATCCCGACGCGCTTCGCCTCGTGATCTCGTCGCCCGAAGGCGCGACCCTCGGCCCGATCACGGTGGAGTCGCTCGCGCCGGACGCGACCGCGCTCGACACGCTCGAGCCGAAGTTCTCGCGTGCCGCGTGCGACGCCCGCGACGCGATGAAGGAGGGCCTCGTCTGCGTCGCGACGGCGCCGCTCCGGCTCGTGGCGGACGAGGTCGATCGCCGCCACCCGCTCGTCTTCACGCGCTCGCTCAAGGGCGAGGTGGGCGGCGCGCTCGTCGTGCGCGACGCGAAGGGGAAGAAGCTCCAGGCGATCCGCGTCGCCGGTCCCCGCCACACGACGGCAGGCGCCATCGGCCGCTACAAGGTCGCGATCCGGCCGATCGTCATGCGCCTCACCACGGGCGGCGCGCCCTCGGTCGGCGGCAACGACGCCGGCGCGGTCGCGTCGGTGAAGCAGGAGCTCTCGGTCGCGTCCTCCGCGTGGGGTCAGTGCGGCCTCTCGTTCACGTCCTCGGGCTCGTATCCCGGCTCGGTCGGGCCGAGCCAGCTCGACGTGAAGCTCGCGAATCCGCCCCCGGCGTACCTCGTGGCGCTCGGTGATGACGTCGGCCTGCCCGCCACGGGCGGTGAGGTGCAGCTCAAGATCGAGGGGAAGCCTGTTCACTTCACGCTGAAGCCGGGCTGGTCGACGCGACAGGCGGCGCTCGAGCTGCAGAAGGTGGCGACTGCGGCCGGCTTCAAGGCCGCCATCTCCGAGAACGCGCGGATCTCGTCGGGCGCATCGCCGAGCGTGGACGTCCTCCTCCGCAGGGCGGACAACTCCCTCGCCAGCGCGGAGCTCGTCTCGACCACCGAGAAGTCGATGACGATCAGCCTGGGCAGCGTCGATCTGTCCGACGGTCTCCAGCACTTCGGCGACACCGACTCCGTCGCCGGCACGATCGAGGAGCGCGCGCTCGTGAAGGCGATCGACGACGGCGATCCCCGCACCATCGAGGTGATCGTGGTGCCGTTCTTCGGCGGCGGCGGCCGCATTGGCGAGTCGTTCATCGGCAGCGACGGGTCGAGTATGCGCAACGTGGTCATCATCGACCGCGCCGGCGTCCGCGCGCGCCGCACGTCGCTGACGCTCGCCCACGAGCTGGGTCACGTCATCCTCGACGAGCCAGGGCACCCGGACGACTACGGGATCGACACCCCGACGCTCCTCATGGACTCGGACGCCTCCGACGCCTCGCCGTTCGGACCGCGTCGCATCACGAACGAGGACTGCGCCCGCGCCGTGCGCCAGTCGGGACCGAACGCGCGGATTCCGCTCCTCACGGAGTGGAAGCTGACGCCCATGAAGTACGGCAAATGAAGCGCCTCGCGGCCGCGACGGCCTTGGGCGCCGCCATCGCCGCTTGCGGGCTCTCCGTGACGGGCGTCGCGCCCGAGGGCGTGGTGGGCGAGGGTGGCGTCGTGGGCATGCCTCAGCCCGGGCCCGACGGGACCACGGTCGTCACGCTGCCCGACGGGAACGTGGTCACCCTCGACGGCAACGCGCCGGTCGACTCGACCGCGCCGCCGACCGACGCGAGCTCCGACGCCACGCCCGTCAATTACCCCGACGCCCGCCCGCCGAAGCCGGCGGACTGCTCGCAGAACAACTGCACGACGCAGCAGCAGTCTGACCAGACCTGCGCCATCGAGAGCTGCAACACGAGCTCGGCGACCCGGCATTTCCCGACCGCGACCAACGTCACCATGTCGAGCGTCGTCTGCAGCACCAGCACGGGCGGCGCCGTGAGCGCGCCGATGAAGGCGCCTGCCGCGACGTACAGCTACGTCTTCCAGTTCGTCCCCAACGAGACGGTGCCCGATCACGTCACGGTGCTGATGCTCGACTTCGGCAGCAACCGAAAGATCTCGCTCTCCCGCGAAGGGAACGACGCTCGCCTCTGCTACGAGTCCGGCAGCCTCGGCTCCGTCTGCGTGACCAAGAACACCAGCCTGAGCGGCGGCACCACGCTGAACGTGTACGGCACCCTCAGCACGGAGTCGCCGGTCGCCTCCGCGCTCTTCGCCACCGGGAACATGTGCAGCGCTCCCCTCGTCCTCGACATCGTGGACGCGCCGTTCCCGAGCACGTGGACCGCGAGGGCCGGCTGCGTTGCCGGCAACTGCAGCTCGTTCGACTGGTACGACGCGCGGGTCGAGCTCGACTATCCGCGACCGTGATCACTTCGGCGCGATGTCGACGAGCTCCGTGCCGCCGGCGTAGGCGTAGCTGACGCGATAATCGAAGCCGTACACGAGCACGCCGACCGGCACGTCCGCCTGCACGCGGTGCACGCCGTCGTTCTGCACGCCGGGCTTCACGTTCGCGGGTGGGCGGGCCGCAGGATCGATGATCGGATACGAGAGCTGGCATCGGTACACGGTGAAGCCGGCGGTCGTGATCTCGCAGCGCGCCCCGTCGGCGGGGAGCCCGTCGACGAAGACCTCGGCGCCGTTCGGGGCCGTGATGACGAGGAAATCGAAGGCGTACTTGTCGGGCGTGAGCAGCACGTAGCTGCTCCGCCACTGCTCCGTCGCCGGGATCAGCAGCAGGCTCGGATCTCCTCCGGGGAGGCCGTTCGCGATCGAGATGCCGGCCGCCTCCTGGCTCACCTGGACGTCGGCGACGAGCACGGGCTGGTCGGCGTCGAGGCTGAAGTCCTGGTGCGACGCGATCACGAGGTTGGCGCCGGGGCCGTTCAGGTCGAACGCGTCGTACGGCGTCGGCAGCGAGGTCCTCACGTGGGTCGCGCCGGCGCCCGTCGCCACGACGCGATAGAGCTCGGGCTCGTCGAACGTCCCCACGACGGCGCCCGCGGCCGAGATCGCCTTGCTGCGGTTCGGCATGCGGCCGATCGTGTAGTGCATGCCGACGGCGCGGGTCGGCGTCACCTGCACCTCGAGGTGGTCGGCGCAGCACGATCGCTGCGAGAGGTCGTTGAACATCGGCGCGTCGCTCGCCTCGCTGCCCACGTAGACCACCACCGCCTGGTCCGCCTCCACCCGCGAGCCGGTGAAGTCGGCGAGGAAGTCGCCGGTCTCGAGGTTCAGGACCTCGAACGGCTGGAGCGTGGCCTCGAGGTCGGTGTTCTTCGGCGCGCCGTTCGGAAACGGACCGCCCGGAATGACGCGCGCGGTGGTGTGGATCTTCACCTTCGTGTTCGGCGTCGTGCCGACGACGGCGAGAAAGGCGCGAAGCGTCTCGTTGAAGTTGGTGTGCGGATCCTCCGTCCGCGCGATGGTCTGCGGCCAGCCGGCCACCACGTACTTCACGTTCGAGCCGGCGAGCGCGGAGGTCGGCAGGAGGACGGTCGCGTCGTTGGAGCGAACGTTGAAGTTCTCGAAGGGGTTGAACTGGTACGCGATGATCGGGACGTTCGAGCGCAGCCGAAACGCATGACGTGTGAGCGCGGTCCCGCTCCCGCCGTTCGGGACGTCGGGCGTCGAGCCGTCGACCTCGCGCGGCCCAAGCTTGAAGACCTCGAGGAAGCCGGGGCCGAGCGTGGCCCTGGCCACGACGTGCGGCGCGCCGGCCTCGCCGGGCGCGGAGGTGTCTTCCTCGACCGTCACCACGGCCGAGATGTCGGGCTGGGGATTCGTGACGATGACGGCGTACTGCTGGATCGCCGCATTGCCCGGGAGATCGCCCTCGGGCGGGAGGACGGCGTTGTCGAGATCGACGGGCCAGTACTCGCAGCCGATGTTCGAGCGATGCTCCGCGGCATCTCCGCAGAGGTCGGTGCAGACGCCGCTCCGGCAGGCAAAGCCCTTCGTCGCGTCGCAGGTCGAGCTGACGACGCGCGTCTGTCCGTCGTCGCTGCAGCGAAGGACGTCGGCGCCATTGCACGAGATCTCGCCGGGCGAGCACGGCGTGCACCGCTTCAGGTTGGCGGCGCAGACCTGGCCGCGCGCGCCGCAGTCGTCGATGACGGTGAGCTTCCCGCCCTCGCAGCGAATGAGCGCCGCCGGGCGGCAATCGACGGCGCCCTCGGTGCACGGGCTCACGACCGGATCGGGGAAGTCGCGGTACGAGGGATCGAACCGGCACGCGGCGAACAGGATCACCGTCGACGCGATCGCGGCCCCCCGGCGACTACGCATGCTAGTTCGCGGTCACGTCGATGAGCTCGGTGCCGGCGGCGTACGCGTAGCTCACGAAGTTGTCGAAGCCGTAGACGATGACCCCGACGGGCGCGTCGGCCGCGGTGAACGCCGTCGTTCTGGCTGGGCTTCACGTTGCCCGGCGCCGCGACGGTGGGGTCGATGACGGGGAAGGAGAGCTGGCAGCGGTAGATGAGATGCGCGGGGTCGCGACCGAGGCGCTTGTCCTTCGCGAGCCCGTCGCCGGGCGCGACCTCGCAGAGCGATCCATCCACGGGCAGCCCGTCGAGGAACACCTTCGCGTTGGCGGGCGCGGCGATGATGACGAAGTCGAACATGTACTTGTCGGGCGTGAGGAAGAGGTTGTCCGTGCGCCACTGCTCCGTCGCGGGAAGGAAGGTGAGGCTCGGATCTCCGCCCGGGAGGCCGCTCTTGATGCCGGCCGCCTCCTGGCTCACCTGAACGTCCGCGACGATGACCGGGTTCGAGGCGTCGAGCGTGAAGTCCTGGAAAGCGGGGATCGTCACGTTGGAGCCCTCTCCGTCGAGCGAGAACGCGTCCCAGGGCGGCGGGAGCGACGTCTTGATCTGCGTGTTGCCTTTCACGGTGGAGACGACACGATACATCTCGCCCTCGTCGAACGGCGCGACGACGGCCCCGGCGGCGGAGAGCGCGCGCGTGCGGTTCGGCACGCGCCCGATGACGTAGCTTCGCCCGACGGCGCGGATCGGCGTGAGCTGGTCCTCGAGGTGATCGGCGCAGCACGCTCGCTTCGAGATGCTCGTGAAGAACGGCGCGTCGCTCGCCTCGCTCCCGACGAAGACGGCCACAGGCGCGGACGAGTCGATGAGCGACCCGGTGAAGTCGGCGTTGAAGCCGCCCGTCTCGAGGTTGAGGACGTCGAAGGGCTGCAGCGTGACATCGACCTCCTGGTTCTTCGCGAGGCCGGCGGGGAAGGGGCCGCCGGGGATCACGCGCTCGGTCGTCTTGAGGTGGACCTTCGTGTCGGGCTGCGTGCCCACGATCGTGAGAAACGCCCGCAGATTGCTGCCGAAGCTCGTCTGCGGGTCCTCGCTCGTGGCGATGGTCTGCGGCCAGCCCGCGACGACATAGGACCGCGTGTCGCCCGGGCGCGTGCCGAGGGCGCTGACCGGCAAGAGCAGCGACGCGTCGTTCGAGAACACGCTGACGTTGTCGAGGGGGTTGAACTGGTACGCGACGATGGGCACCGTCGAGTGAACGCGAAACGCGTTCCGCGTGAGCGCGGTGCCGGTGCCCTGATCGAACAGACCGGGCGGCGAGCCGTCGACCTCCTTCGGCCCGAGCTTGAACACCTCGAGGTGGCCGCTCCCGACGCTGGCCGTGCCGACGACGCGCGTCTTGGAGGGCTGGCCCGCGACAGCGGTCTCCTCCTCGATCGTCACGATCGCGGCCACGTCGGTCTGCGGATTCGAGACGATGATCGCGAACTGCTGGGCGGCGGCGTTGCCGCTCGTGGTGACGGCGTTGTCGAGATCGACACCCCAGTACTCGCAGCCGATGTTCGACTTTCCCACCGCGGCCTCGAGGCAGAGGCTCACGCACGCGTCACGGCGGCAGGCCTCGCCGGTGGCCGAGTCGCACGTCTTCAGCTTGGACCTGGTCTGCCCCTGCGCGTCGCAGCGCACGAGGTCCTGGCCGTCGCACGATGTGGCGTCGGGCCGGCATGGCGTGCACGTGAGCAGCGACGAGGCGCACGCCATGCCGCGCGCGCTGCAGTCGTCGACGGTGACGACCTCGTGATTCACGCAATGAATGAGCGTGTCGCCGCGGCACTCGGTGACGCCCTCCGTGCACGGATAGGCGATCGGATCCGGAAAATCGCGATAGGACGGGTCGAAGCGGCACGACGAGGCCGCGAGCACGAAGGTGCCGAGGGTCGCTGCCTTGAAGACCGCTCGCGCTCGTCCCTGCATTCTGACCGGTCAGTAGATGCCGCTGATCGAGTCGTACGCGTAGGCATTCCACGCGTTCGCGCCGAGCTGGCCGGTGCGGACGCGGCCGTAGTCGAAGTTGTCGATGCGCGCGGTGGAGACGGTGGTGCCGATGACGCCGCCCTTGCGGAGGCCCACGGGATCCGCGCTCTTGACCGCGCTGAGGTCGGGCACGTCGAAGTCGTGGACGCCCTTCGGCGCCACGATCGTCCACGAGAGGAGCCCGTTGTCACCGGAGATGGTGATGACGGAGAGGTCGGCGATGTCGGTCGAGCCCGTGAACGAGATGTGCTTGCCGTCCCATGGGCTCGCGCCGGGGAGCGAGATGACGGGGACTTCGAGGAACCCGCCGAGGGAGACGGAGCCGTTCGCGTCGGTCGTGCGGACGCGCGAGACGACGGAGATGGGCGGCTGGTCGTTCGCGGACGTCGCGGCGCGCGCGCCGATGACGTACTGCTCGTTCGCGATGCCGTGGTCCAGCGCGGGGACCCCGACGAACGAGATCTCGTTCGGTGCCGGCAGCGGCGAGACGCGGGTGCCGCGCGGGATGATGGCGTAGCCGGCGGCGCCGAGCGTGAGCGCGAGCGAAGCGGTGAGGCGATCGGGGCCGCGCGGGCCGGGCTTCGGCGCGTTCGCCGTGATCTTCACCTCGTGGTCGAAGAGGATGTCCATCTTCAGGTCCACCGCGTCGACCGTGCCTTGCGATGGCACCGAGATGCCGCGCGCGATGCCCATCGCGTAGGGGATGAACGATGGCGGATCGACGCTTCGGTCCTCGAGGCCGGCGATCACGTACATCGTGATGTTCCCGGGGAACGTCAGCAGCTGGTACTTGTAGCCGCCGGTGCCGTCGGACTCGGGCGTGATCGCCTGGTCCGCCGGCGGGAGCGTGAACGTGCCGTTCGGCGACGAGGAGGCCTCGAACGCGTAGGCCGCCTTGCGCTCCGTCGGCTTCGTGGGCGTGGGCACGGTCGTCCAGTTCGCGCGCTCGAACTCCTTGGTGCCGCCGGGGAAGATGACCTCGCCGTTCACGAAGCCGCCGACCTTCGTGTTCGACGCCCCGGGGATCGTGGGCGGATCGCCCTCGAGGCACTCGGGCTCGAGCACCGGGTTCATGTAGACGGTCAGCGTGTCGACCGGCACGTCGACGTAGGTGATCGGCGCGTGGCACCTTGCAGCGACCGTGATCGTGACCTTGTTCGTGGTGAGGTTCGGCACCTCGACGACGCCGTTCACCGCCGTCTTCGCGGGATTGCTCACGTCGGTGCCGATGATGACGAAGGCGTTCTTGATCGGCGTGCCCAGCGCGGCGTCGAACGCGATCACCTTCACGCGCCCGCTGATGGCGCCACCGGAGAGGCCGCCGCGGTAACCGTCGGCGGAGTCGCTGTACGTGAACCCATCGCGAGCCTGCACGTCGTCGCCCTTCGTCCCGTCGGGCGCGACCGGATGGACGACGATGTCCTTCGATCCGGGCGTCCCCGCCGGCGTGGTGCACTCCACCTTCGTCGTCGAGACGATGACGTCCCCGCAGGGAAGTCCACCGATGTCGACGGTGGTCCCTGGTCCCCAGCTCGTGCCCTCAGCGCCGCTGATCGACACGCGGGTCCCGCCGCTGCTCGCGCCGCTGTCGGGCGTGGCCACGATCGCGTCGTAGAAGAACCCGTTCTGGAGCGTGCGCTCGGTCTTCGTCGCCTCGTCGCGGATCTTCACGTCCACGAAGCCCGGCGCGTGCGGCGGCGTCACGATCGCGGCGCGCGTCGGATCGCTCGCGAGCACACCGGCCGGCGGCACCTCGACTCCGCCGACGAACACGCGGAGCTGGGAGGAGAACCCGCGTCCGTCGATGCGCGCGCGCGTCCCGCCGATGTAAGGACCGTGCGAAGGCGTGAGGCCCGAGATCGCGAACGGATCGCCGAGCGCGGCGTCCACCCGGACGAGTCCCGCGTCTCCGAAGTCGAGGTCGGGTGGCGGCGGCGACGCGTCCAGGTCGTAGTCGAGCGCGGGCCCGGTCCCGGGTACGCACGCACCGGCGATGGCGCACGCGAGAGGCAGCGCCGCGAGCGCCGTCAGCGGGGTAAGCGGGCCTGGTTTCGGCCGAGAAAAAGCCACGTCCGGAGGTTACCGGCCTATGCCCCAGGGAGCCAGCGCGCAGGTCGTTGCAGGATGCGGCAGGCCGCGCGACGCGGTGGATCGTGCAAACGCGACGTTTACAGAGCCGGCGGCAGGTGCTCGCGCCCGCCTCCTACCGCGATCCGCGTCTCGGGGATGATCGCCCTCCGGTTGCCGAGCGCGCGCTGCATCAGGATGATCGCGATCGTCTTCCGGCTCGCGTCGGCCGGTCCCACGCACGCGGGGCAGCCGCTGTTGCACGGACAGCCCTGGACGAGCTTCAGCGCACGCGCGAGCAGGAGGTCCCGCTGGACGAAGATGCGCTCGGAGAGGCCGATGCCGCCCGGCGTGTGCTCATAGAGGAAGAGCGTCGGGTTGTAGCCCGCGCCGCCGCGGACCTTCTGCGGGACGCCGCCGTCCTCGAGCGAGGTGTCTCCGAGTGTGGTCCCGAGATCGCGCGGGTCGCACATGAGCGCGAGCGTCGCCACCGTCTCGAGCGCGACGCCGACGCCGCGGAGCCCGTCGATGGCGGCCGCGCGGCCGCCGACCGACGTGCCGATGTCCGCGCAGACCGACTCCGGCACCGTGAGCCAGAACGCGGTCGTGTGCATCTGCATCTCGGGGAGCCGCACGTCGCCGTAGCCCGCGTTCTCGTGCGTGTAGAACTTGATCTTCTTGTACCCGACGACCTTCTCCACGACCGAGACCTCGCCCCAGCCCGTGGGCCATGGTGGTCCGCTCGCGTCGAGCTGGAGCGGCTCCGCCCCGAACTCCTCCATGACGTTCACCGTCGTGTACGTCATCGCGTCGGTCCAGTAGTCCGGCTTCACCTTGCGGACGAACGCCTTGTGGTTCTCGTAGTCGAACTTCTCGACCTGCCAGCACTCGCCATCGTGCTGGTAGATGGCCTGCTCGTGCACCATCGTGTGCGCGCCGCGCCAGTCGATCTCGGCGAGCGTCTTGTCGTGCTCGGCATCGATGATGACGACGTTGTCCCAGCCGACGCTCCGCAGCGACACGTTGTTGGCCGGGTACGCGTCGGCCGCCCAGTGGAACGTGCCGCTGTTCTCGTGCACCACGCCGTGACGCTGGAGGAACTCCAGCGCCGACGAGGTGCCCTCCGCATCGAGCGAGCCGAACCGCTCGCCGCGCTTGAACGGGAGCTCGAACGCGGCGCATTTCACGTGCTGGACGAGGATCTCCGGGTTGTCGGGGTCGATCCGCGCCTCTTCCACCGGCGCGCCGAGCAGGTAGCCCGGCTCGCGCGCGAGGAACTGATCGAGCGGCGCCGACGACGTGACGAGCACGCAGATGCTCCGTCCCTTGCGCCGGCCCGCGCGGCCAAAGCGCTGCCACGTGGCCGCGACCGACCCGGGATAGCCCGCGCACACGACCGCATCGAGCGCGCCGATGTCGATGCCGAGCTCGAGCGCGTTCGTGGAGACGACGCAGAGCACCTCGCCGTCGCGGAGCTTGCGCTCGATCTCCCGCCGCTGCTCCGGCAAGTAGCCGCCGCGGTAGCCCATGATCGTCGAGGGGTCGATCTCGGGCGCGACCTTGTCTCGAAGGTAGCGCAGCATCACCTCGACGTTGTTGCGCGATTGCCCGAACACGATCGTCGGCACCTTCGCGCGCACGAGGTCCGTCGCGAGCATGACCGCCTGCTTCACGTAGCTCGCGCGGATGCCGAGCTCCTCGTTCACGACGGGCGGGTTGTAGAGGAAGACGCGGCGCTCGCCCTCGGGCGCGCCGCTCTCCGTGATCGCGGTGAGGAGCTCCGGATCGACGACGGAGAACATGCGCCCCGCATGCTCGCCCGGGTTGCCGATGGTCGCGGTGGCGCCGATGAGCACGGGCTCCGAGCCGTGAAACCGGGCCACGCGGAGCAGCCGGCGCAGCACGTTGGCCACGTGCGAGCCGAAGACGCCCTTGTACGTGTGCAGCTCGTCGACCACGACGAACTTGAGGTTCTGGAACGTGCGCGCCCAGGACGTGTGATGCGGAAGGATACCGGCATGGAGCATGTCCGGGTTCGTGAGCACGATGCCCGACCGCTCGCGGGCCGCCCGGCGCGCGTCTCCCGGCGTGTCACCGTCGTAGACGACGGCGCCGCGGTCGACGCCGGCCGCCTTCATCAGATCGCGGAGGCTCGCCTCCTGGTCGCGCGCGAGCGCTTTCGTCGGGTAGATGTAGATGGCCCGCGCGTCGGGGTCGCGGAGCTGCGCGGCAAGGACGGGGAGGTGGAAGCAGTAGCTCTTGCCGCTCGCGGTGGGCGTGGCGACGACCACACCGCGAGCGCCGCGCTCGACTGCATCGTACGCGCGGGCTTGATGCTCGTAGAGCTCGTTCACGTCGCGCCCGCGCAGCGCGAACGCCAGCGGCGACGGCAGCGACGCAGGGAAGGGCGCCATCTTCGAGGCCCGCCCTGGCACCGTCTCGTCCGCCATCACACAGGGCCGAACGATGCGGCTCTCGAGCCAGCGATCGACCACTGCGTCGACCCCACGCAGCGATTCCCACGGTGCAGCCACGGTTCGACGTCGTGCCATGGCCCGAATACTGAACCTTCGTCCCTGAACATGCAAGCAGCTCACGTCGATTTTTCAATTCTTCCGGAGAGTTGTGCATAACCCGTCGGCGATCTGTCGGGATCGGCTCGAGAACCCGTGCAGAGACCTGCCGCAAACGCGGACGCCGCGCATTCGCGTGACTCACGGCAGTCTTTTGAGTAGGTTGCGGCGCCTCAAGTACGGGAGCGCCGCTCAAGAAGGCGCCGAGCGCCTTCACGGGATCCCGCGCGCCTTTCGATGGAAGAGACCGAGAGCCAGAAAGCGGAAACGCCGGGCGGAGAGCCCGCCGCCGAAGCCGCGCCTGCCGCGCCCGTCGAGGCGGCGGCTGCGCCGGCCGAGCCCGTCCCGCCGCCCGCAGCCCCCACGGTCGAGGTCGAGGCCCCGCTCGCGCCCGGCGTCGAGCGCCTCGGTCGTCCCGAGGGCACCTCGAAGGCGATCCCCGAGACGATCCTCGGGCCACGGCCGTCCGCGGTGTTCCTCGCGGTCGTGTCGGTCGTGTCCCTCGTCTCGGACATCGGCTCGAAGCTGTGGGCCGAGAAGCGCCTCGCCGAGTACCCGACGTTCATCACGATCATCGACAACCACCTCATGTTCGTCCTCGCGAAGAACAAGGGGGGCGCGTGGGGTCTGCTCCAGGGCGAGAGCGAGAACGTTCGCCGCCCGTTCTTCCTCCTCGTGTCCGTCGCGGCGATCGCGTTCATCGTCACGCTCTATCGCCGCCTCCAGCCGCGTCAGTACGCGCTCAAGTGGGGCCTCCCGCTCGTGCTCGGCGGCGCGCTCGGCAACGTCTTCGATCGCATCCGTTACGGCTACGTCATCGACTTCATCGACTACCGCGCGGACTGGATCAAGAAGGGCAACGAGCTCGTCGCCAAGTACAGCCCGAAGCACATCGTCACGGACCACTGGCCGACCTTCAACGTGGCGGACATCGCGATCTGCGTGGGCGTCGCGCTCATGGCGATCGACATGCTGACGTCCCGCCGCGGCAAGGTCGCGCCGGCGTCGCGCGTCGCCGACGTGCCGATCGAGCCGGAGCTCGCGATCGCCGGCGGCCCCCCGCTCGTCGACACGACGCCCCCGGCGACCGACGCGGCGCAGCTCGGCGAGACGAGCGCTCACACCGCTGACGGCGCCGAGGCTCCGGCCGGCGCGACCGACGTTCCGGAAGCGAAGCCCGAAGAGGGCAAGACGATCACGAGCGGCTGAGCCGGGCTGGGTAGGAGAGGGGCGCAGGTCCGTCGCCTCGTGACGGCTCGTCCGAAAATCGGGTGAGGCCTGCACGATCCAGGCGGCTCCGCCGTCTGACGCTCATATGCGCTCTCTCGGCGTCGCTGTAGCGGCGGTAGCTTCCACCTTCCTCTTCACGTCGTCCGCCCACGCCCAGCCGACGCCCGGCTGGCCGAACCCCAACGACATCGCGAACGCGCTCCAGCAGGCGGCGCAGGCGGCGCAGCAAGGCCAGCCGCCGGCGAGCGGTTGCCCGACGATCGAGGTCGGGCCGAACGTGCGCATCCCGATGTGCCCGAATTCGTTTCCGAAGCCGCCTCCTGGCATCGTGCTCCCCGAGACCATCTTCCCGCAGATGGTGCCCGCATCCTCCGTGGACCTCC
>JAXLYU010000005.1:0-1559067 GCA_046351255.1 Labilithrix sp. | reverse complement strand
CCGCTACGGCTCGAGGATCGCGACCGGGGCCGCGGTGTACGCCACGGTCGACCACGACGGATCGCTCCCGGTCTCCAGCTTGGACAGATCGGACGGTGGCGCGCTCACGAGCGAGCGTGAGAGGACCGCCAGATCATCGATGAGCGTCCTGCAAGCCGCCATGTCTCCCGTCGAGCACGCTGTCGACGAGAGAAGCTCGCTGGCGGTGGCGTTCGCTTTGTTGGCGATCACACGAACGAACAACTTCGCGTCCGTCTGCAAGAGCACGCGCTCGACCTCCGCGAGGTTCGCAGGGTCGAGGAGGCCCGTCGCGTGCGTGCCGTCCGTGAACACGGCCGGCCGTCGCTCGATCTCGCTGAGGGCACCGATCGCACACGGCGCCAAGACGACCGCGATCTGGAATGCGAAGAACCGTCCCGGTACTAGACCACGCACGAAGAGGTCCATCCCCACGCTGGAAGCGAGCGGTGTGCGCCTCGGGCTTGGCATGGACCACGCCGCCTCTCGTTGCCCGAATCCTTCGCTGAAGGAGAGCACCTCGCTCGATGGATCGATGAGGCCGAGCACCGGCGCCGCGCGGTTCGAGTAGGTCCCCGGAACGGACGCCGCCGGGGTGCGGGGCCCCATGAGCTTGGCCTCGAGGTCGAGCGCGGGCTCGTCGGACGTCTGCGACGTGAGCGCGGTCACCGCGGACGAGAGGCGTGTCGCCTCACCGGTGGCCCATACCGAGCTGGAGACGAAGGTCCCCGGCTGCACGAACGCGCCCATGGGCACCTCGTAGAAGGAAGGCACGATCATCCGGACGTCAGCCCGTGACGGGAGGCGTTTGGGGGCACCGCAGCTCGTCGGCTCGAGCGCCGAGGCGCCTCGCTCCGCGGTTTCGTGGTTCGAGGAGCAGGCGACGGTCGCGAAGGCCAGCGACGAGACGAGGAGGAGAGCTCTCACACGACCGACCGGAGCAAGGCGGGTGCCAGTGGGCAAACCTGTCGATCATCGACGGCTTGAGCCAACGGGTGACGAACGGACTCACCTCGCTGACCGGCAGGATCGTCCGCTACTTCGCCTTGGGACGGAAGGCCTCGAGCTTGCGCATGGTGACCTTGGGGACGACGTTCTCCGGCCACGTGATCGGCGGCGGCGGGAACGCGGGTCTCGCGAGGAGGTAGCCCTGGCCGTAGCGCGCGCCCGCTTCCTGGACCGCCTCGAGCTCCTCGATCGTCTCGATGCCCTCGGCGACGACCTGCGCGTCGAGCTCGCGGCAGAGCACGACGATCGCGGCCACGAGCTTGAACATGCGCGTGCCCTTGCGGAGGCCCGCGATGAGATCGCGATCGAGCTTCACCACGCGCGGCTGGATGTCCGCGATGTAGCGGAGGTTGGAGTAGCCCGCGCCGAGGTCGTCGACGACGAGATAGACGCCGCGGCCACGAACCTCTGCGAGGATGCTCTGGCAGAGACGGAAGTGCGACAGCGGCACGCCCTCCGTGATCTCGAGGTACACGTCCTCCGAGTGCTGGAAGATCGGGTCGTCGGGCTGCACGACGAACTTGTCGTTCAGCTCCGCGGGATGGATGTTGAGGAAGAGAGGATGCGTGGGGCACCCCTCCACCGCCATCTCGCGGATGATGCGGCCGAGCTGCCCCGTCACGGTGTGCTGCACCGCGGCCGCGAAGAGGTCCATCGGGCCCTGGAAGTCGGCCGACTTCGAGCGGACGAGCGCTTCATACGCGAAGATGCGCTTCGTCTTCAGGTCGACGATCGGCTGATAGACGACCTTCACGTCACGATGGTCGAGGACCTTCTTGATCGCCACCGTCGTGCGGCGGGTCGCAGGGTTCCGATCGCTCGATTTGCTCACGAAGAGATCGTTTCTGCCAGGCGGCCCTTGCGGAACACCCACATCTGACCGGGGACCCCGATCGTCCAGTGCTCGTCGCGCGTCAGCGGCGCCGTCGCGATGACGGCCACGCGGTCCTTGGGCGTCGTGACGGCCGCGAAGTCGACCTCGAGGTCGTCGTCCGCGAGCGTCGCCTTCTTGAAGGGCGCCTTGCGGATGATGTAGCAAAGCTTCGTCGCGCAGCGCGCGAAGAGCTGCTCGCCGTCCGCGAGGAGGAAGTTGAAGGTGCCACGCGCGCCGAGCTCGGCGCCCGCCTCCGCCACCGCTCGCGCGAGCGGCTTCGCGCCCGGATGGCCCTTGGGGAAACGGCGATCGAGGCGGTTCATCAAGGCGCAGAACGCGTGCTCGCTGTCGGTCGTGCCGATGGGCGAGAAGCGCCCGCGAGTCGAGGCGCCCTTCACGAGCTTGCGCACGCCGCGCACGGTGCCGTTGTGCGCGAACGTGAAGTGACGACCCCAGAGCTCGCGTACGAAGGGATGCGTGTTCGCGAGGTTCACCGGCCCACGCGTGCGCTTCCGTACGTGCGCGATCGCGAGGAGCGTCTTGATCGGATTCTTGCGGATGTAGTCGGCGAGCGCCGACTTCGCCGCTGCAGCGGGCTCGAGGAACGTGCGCACCGAGCGCTTCTCGTAGAGCGCGAGGCCCCAGCCATCCGCATGCGGGCCGCGCGCGCCTCCGCGAAGGGCCAGGCCCGAGAAGGAGAAGACGATGTCCGTCGGGACATTGCACTCCATGCCGAGCAATTCGCACATGACCGGACGCTCGAACGTATATCAACCGAGATCACGAATCCATGCGCTCAAACGCCGAAGCGTCTGGGCAGGGATCGTATGCGGGCCATGGAAGGGGTCGAACGCGACCTCCAGCCCCGCGTCCGAGAGCATCTTCGACAGGCGTTCCGCAGCCGCAAACGGCAGGATCGCATCGGCGCGCCCGTGGCTCTGGAAGACCTTCAGCTCTTTTCTCCCGCTCAGGAGCGGCTTCCACTCGCGCTCCGCGATGATCGTTCCGGACATCTGCACGAGGCCCGCGAGCTTCCGGGGTGGAGCCCGGAGCGCGACGTCGAGCGAGAGCATCGCGCCCTGCGAGAAGCCACCGAGCACCAGCCGTGAGCTCGGCCGTTCGCTCGCGAGCGCATCGAGCATGGCGTTCACCTTCTCGCGCGCCTCCGCGAGACCTTCGGGGACGTCCTGCGAGAGGTCGCGATCGACGCCCGCGGCGATCGCGAGCTGCATGCGAACCATGTCGATCATCCACCAGCACCGGGCATCGCCGTAGGCCCGCTGGCCGGTCAACTCCGCGAGGCTGTGGACAGCTTCGGGGAAGATCAGCGTCGTGCCGTCCGGGGCGTCGATGGCGTCTGCGAGGCCAGCGAGGTCGTCTCCGGGCGCACCGAACCCATGTAGGAGCACCACGACCAAGGGCGGCTTGTCGTTAGATCCTGTGCCTTTGGAGAAACGTCTCACCTGGAGTGGTCCGAGCGGCTCGGTCTTCATGCCGACACCATCCTACTCGGGACGCCAAAGCAACTTGCCAGAGTGACTTGAAAGTCGTGGTGGATCTCGGGTCCATCTACACGGAATTTATCGACAATCGAGTTGCTCACGCCGTGATCGCGATCGTACACTTTCAGTCAGGCCGTCAATGTCGAAGGACTCCGTCAAGCCCGGCGACGTGCTCGCGGGGAAGTATCGCGTCGAGAAGATTCTCGGCGCCGGAGGCATGGGCTACGTCGTCGCCGCTCGACACCTGCAGCTCGACCAGATGGTCGCGATGAAGTTCCTCCGCAAGGGGGCCATCGACAACGCCGAAGCCGCCGCTCGCTTCCTCCGCGAAGCGAAGGCGGTCGTGAAGCTGAAGAACGAACACGTCGCGAAGGTCTATGACGTCGGCACGCTCGAGAGCAACGAGCCGTACATCGTCATGGAGTACCTCGACGGCTGTGACCTCTCCGCGATGGCGAAGGAGCGTCACGTCCTGCCGCCGAACGAGGCCGCCGAGTACGTCGTGCAGGCCTGCGAGGCGCTCGCCGAGGCGCACTCGCTGAACATCATCCACCGCGACATCAAGCTCGCGAACCTCTTCGTCACACGCGGCCCTTCCGGCGGTCCGCTCGTGAAGGTGCTCGACTTCGGCATCTCGAAGACGAATCCCTTCGGAGAGTCGGAGCACGACATGACGCGCACGGCCTCGATGCTCGGCTCGCCGCGCTTCATGTCGCCGGAGCAGATGCGGGATCCGCGCGCCGTCGACGGCCGCACGGACATCTGGTCGCTCGGCGTCGTCCTCTATCGCCTCGTCGCGGGGCGTCCGCCGTTCGAGGCCGACACGCTCGGACGCCTGCTCACGATGGTCATGCACGAGCAGGAAGTGCCGCTGTCGTCGGTCCGCAAGGATCTGCCGCCGGGCTTCTCCGAGGTCGTCGCGCATGCGCTCCAGAAAGATCCGGCGCAGCGCATCGGCACCGTCGCGGAGCTCGCCTATGCGCTCGCGCCGTTCTGCGTCGACCCCGAGCGCGCACGCGCCAGCGCGGACCGCATCGCCGCGGTGCTCGCCATGCCCGCCTCCAACCGGAGCGACATCTCCCATCAGCTTCGCACCGGCCCGAACATGCCGCCGCCGATCTCGGCGAACATCACGGGACCGAACCCGCCGGGCTCGAATCGCTCGCTCGCTCGTCGCAGCAATCCGCCAGGCGCGAGCGACACGGGCGGCACGGCCTCACCGTGGTCCGGCACGCACAGCGCGCTCAAGCCTCAGAAGAGCAACGCTTCCACGACGATCTGGGCCGTCGCGCTCGCCGCGATCCTCGTCGGCGCTGGCATCTTCGCGAAGGTGCGCCGTGACGAGCGGGCCGACGAACGTCGCCGCGCCGCCGAAGCGGTGCAGGCGCAGCAGCAGCAGCAAGCCGCGCAGCAGGCGCCGCCGCCGCAGCCCGTGGTCCAGCCGCAGCCGATCGTGCAGCCCACACCCGTTGTCCCGCTCGCGCCGACCGACACGACGGCGCTCCAGCAGCCGACGACGCCGCCTCCGCCAGGCACCGGAATCCCGCGCCCCGAGCCCACCGTGCGCCGCACCACCGGCGGCGCGACCCGCCCGCCCGTCCGTCCGCCCGCGCCGGGGCCCGTCGCTGCGCCGCGTGCGACGCCGGCGCCGAAGTCTCCTGAAGAAATCCCGTCGACTCGCGACTAGCTTCCTACCTCCATGAACCGCGGCCACGTCTTCGCTTCGATCCTCGTGTCGGCATGCCTGCTCGCTCCGAGCGTGGCCGCGGCCGGCGATGCAGAAGGCGGCGCGGCCGCCGCAGAGTCGCTGTTCCAGGAAGGCCGCAAGGCGATGGACGCGAAGCGCTACAGCGACGCGTGCCCCAAATTCCTCGCCAGCCAGAAGCTCGCGCCGGCGATCGGCACCCTGCTCAACCTCGCCGACTGCTACGAGAAGAACAACCAGCTCGCGAGCGCGTGGGCGCGGTTCCACGAGGCGATCGCGCTCGCGCAGCGCCAGAACCGACCGAATCGCGAGCAGACCGCGAAGGAGCGCGCCGACAAGCTCGAGCCGCGCCTCATCAAGCTCTCGATCCTTTCGCGCTCGTCCGGCATAGAGGTGAAGCTCGATGGCAACGTCATCGACTCCGCCGCCCTCGGCACGCCAATCCCCGTCGACGCGGGCAAGCACGCGCTCGAGGCGTCCGCGAAGGGCAAGAAGACCTACAACACGAGCGTCGAGGTCTCGGAGAAGAACAAAGCGCCGACGGTCGAGATCCCCCCGCTCGAAGACGCGCCGCCGGACCCGAACGCGAACAACCAGAACGGCAACAAGATCGAGCCTCCGAAGGAGCGTCCGAAGGGCTGGAGCACGCAGAAGACGCTCGGTCTCGTCGTCGCTGGCGCGGGCGTCGTCGGCCTCGGCGTGGGCGGCTTCTTCGGGCTCAAGACCCAGTCGACGTGGAACGCGTCGAAGCCGCACTGCCCGAACCTCGAGTGCACGGATCAGGAAGGCGTACAGCTCGCGACCGACGCGAAGAACTACGGCACCATCGCGACGATCTCGACCATCGCGGGTGGCGTGCTCCTCATCGGCGGCGCGGTTCTCTTCCTCACCGGTGGCGATTCGAGCGGAGCGGCCAAGAACGATCGCGGTCTTCCCGTCCGTGTAGGCATCGGGCCCGGCTCCGTCGTGCTCGGTGGCTCCTTCCAGTGACCCGCTCGCGGGGGTCATTCTTCGCGCTCGCCCTCGTCACCGCCACCACGCTCGCTGCGATCGTGGCGTGCAATTCGATCATCGGCGTCACTGACGTGAAGTTCAAGAAGCGCGATAGCGGCGACATCGTCCCGGGTGACGACGACGACGACGACAACCAGCCCGATCCGAAGGAGCCGATCGACAGCTCCGTGGCGGCGCGCCAGCCCTTCTTGCAGGTCGCGGCGGGCGAGAGCCACTCGTGCGCGAAGAAGCCCGAAGGTAGCGTCAAGTGCTGGGGAGACGACACGCAAGGACAAACCGGGACCGGCGGCAAGGTCGCGGACGCCGGCGTCATCCTCAGCCCCGCCGCCGTCGACAGCGTGACCGACGCGGTCGACATCGCGGCCGGTCGTTCCCACACGTGCGCGGCGCGCAGGAGCGGCAAGGTCTCGTGCTGGGGCTTCAACCTCGACGGCCAGCTCGGCAACGGCGAGACGGGGCGCAGCCTGTCCCCCGTCGACGTGCAAGGCATCGAGAATGCGTTCCTCGTCGCCGCCGGAGGCTCATTCTCGTGCGCCGTGCGCGGCTCCGGCACCGTCGCGTGCTGGGGCAACAACGGCCACGGGCAGCTCGGCAACGGCTCGACGAGCTCGAGCCTCACGCCCGTCGTGGTGTCGGATCTGTCCGGAGTCATCGCGGTCGCCGCGGGCCAGTCCCACGCCTGCGCGGTGAAGGACGACGGCAAGGTGCTGTGCTGGGGCGAAGGCGTGAACGGCCAGCTCGGCAACGGCTCCACGGAGCCATCTCTGAAGCCGGTCGAGGTGACCTCGCTGCCGAAGTGCAAGGCGGTCTCCGCCGGTGAGCGCTCGAGCTGCGCGCTGACGGAGACGGGCGCCGTCCTCTGCTGGGGCGCCAACGAGGTCGGGCAGCTCGGCACCGGCGCGCCGAACACCAACTCGAATCCGTCGCCGATCAACGTCGCGAACGTGACGAACGCGACCGCCATCGCGAGCGGAACGAATCACTCGTGCGCTGCGCTGAGCGACGGCACCATCGTGTGCTGGGGCGCCGGGAGCGCGGGTCAGCTCGGTGACAGCGCTTCGCACGACGGCGGCGCGCCGAGTCGCGTGACGGTCAGCAGCATCAAGTCCGGTTTCAAGGTCGGCGCCGGTGCGCAGCACTCCTGCGCCACCACGGGCGCGGACGAGGTGCTGTGCTGGGGCCTCGGCGATCGCGGACAGCTCGGAGACGGGCTGATCGGGAATACGAACGCCCCGATCCACGCGATCGGCTATCCGTGAATCAGGCTAGCGTCACGCCGCGCTGACCGTGACGACATCCATCGCAAAGCAACGAAGAGCGTTGAGGCTCCGTCGCTGCCAGTGCATGTCGCGATTCGCCTCGAAGACGACCTTGTAGCGCTCCGCCTCGGGGAGGTCTTGCACCGTGCCGAGCCATTCGACGAAGCACTTGAAGCACGACGAGTTCATGAACTCGAGGGCGCGAAAGTCGACCACCACCGTGGTCACGTTCGACTGCTTGGCCTCCTGGTGCGCCGCGCGCAGATAGTCGTCGAGCGGCTCGATGCTCGACATGTCGGCGACGCCCCTGAATCGGAGCGTGAGCTTCGCCTCACCCCGCTCCGGCACGATGACGAAGCCGGGGGGAGAGACCATCGGGAGGGTCAGGGACGAGATCATCGATTCTCCTCGATCTCGAGAGTCGCCGTGACGCGTGCTTCGTCACCAACGAACGAATGGGCGAGATCCATCTCCGCTTCTGCCCAGATCCGTGCGAGCCCCAACCCCGACCCGTGACGAATGGAACGCGTGCGCTTCATGGCAAACTGGAAAAACTCGGCCGAATCCCCGAATCGCCCCATCTCCGCAAATGCATCCGCGAGGAGGGCTCTGCGGTCGGGCGAAGTCGCGTTTCGAGTCTCCACCGTCACCGTGCGCGGCCCCTTCTCGTGAGAGAGCTCGATGCGAAGCACCGTGGCGCCATCGATGGAGTACTTCAGCGCATTCTCCAGGAGCTCGTGCGTGGTGAGCGCCACCCGCTGCGCGACGTCGGCATCGGAGACGAGCGGCGCGTAGAGCGCGGCGACGAGACGGCGAGCCTCGTTGATCGTCGCGATCGTCGGCCGGAAGCAGAGCTCCAGATACGGACTATTCTTTCCCTCAACCTTCATCGCACGGTCCCTGATTCTAAAACGTCCGCGCGAAATACCTCTTTAGTGCGAACGGCTCTATCTTGTTTGATCACCACGACGCTCACGTCATCTGCCTGGTCCGCGCTCCAATCCGCGACCATGGCCACGACCGCGTCGCGCACCTCGTGCGCGGTGCCGCGTGCGTGATCTCGCACCGTATCGACGAGTCGCTGGAAGCCGAGCTGCTGTCGATGGCGCATCGCCTCGGTCACCCCATCCGTATAGAGCACCATCATGTCGTCGGGCTCGAGCACGAGCTCCGACTCGATGGTCGCCCGATCGACGCTCTTCCGCGCCCCCACCCACGTGCCCGGCGTCTCGAAGGTCTCGATGGCCCCGGTCGCGGCGCGATAAACGATGATCTCCTCGTGCGCGCCTGCAAATCGGACACGACCATCTCGCGTGTAACGCAGAATCGAGAGCGTGGCGTGATCGCGCCGGCCCATGCGCTCCCGGATATTCTCGTAGAGCACCCGGTTGACGACGCACTCCACCTCGACGGGCGACACGTCCGGATTGGCAGACACGAGCGCCGCTACCGCGGACTGGATCATCAGCATGATGACGCCGGCGCCGAGGCCGTGGCCGCTCACGTCGCCGATGCCGATCCAGCATCCGTCGGCGGTGGGGATGATGTCGTAATAGTCACCGCCGACCTCGGTGGCCGGCTTCATCAACGCGGCCGTATCGAGGCCGGTGACCGTGACGTCCTTGGGCAAGATCGAGACCTGGAGGTCGGCCGCGACCTTCAATTCCAGCTTCAGCTGCCGCTCGCGCTCCGCGACCGCGTCGCTCATGCGATTGAAGGCGCGCGCGAGATCCGCGACCTCCGAGTTTCCATATTCGGAGGCACGGTTCTGGAGCATCCCCTGCTCGATCTCGTTCGCGGCCGCCGCCAGCCGCAGGAGCGGTCGCACCACGCGGCTCCGCGTGGCGGCGATCAGGAGCCCCGCGGTGATGAGCATCACCGCGAGCCCGCCCACCGCGAAGTGGCGGCGCGTCTTGGCGGTGGCCGCGTTCTCGCTCGAGAGAGAGAAGACCACGCTCGTCCGCCCCACGACACGACCCTCGTTGTCGGTGATGACGCGACTCACGACGAGCTCATCGTCGTCGATGGTGACGCGATCGGTATGGCTCGGGACGACGGACTTTCCGAAGCTGCCGATCGCCGACTCTCCGCGCACGCCGAACACGGTGCAACCCACCACGTCCTCGGTGCGCTTCAGGTTCTCCAGCACGGCTTGCACCGCGTCGTTGTCGCCGAAGACGACGCCCGCCGAGACGGAGGCGGCAAAGAGGTCGGTCACCATCGACGCGGCGTTGCTCTTCTCCTTGATGGCGCGCTCGCGCTCCTGTGAGGCGAGGCCGACGACCAGCAACGTCGTCACGAGCGTGAGGACCACGACCGTGACGGCGGCGAGCTGAGTGCCGACCGAGAGCTTCATCTCGGATGTGAAAACGGCCGCCGTCTCCGCTGCGTTCAGCCTTATCGGGCCCCCGGCGCGGCCGTTTCTTGCCTCGTCAGGTGTTCGTGCGCTCCAGGCGTCTCGGCGCCGCTTTCTTACTGCTCTTCACGCTGCTGAGTCGCCCCGCGACGTCGGATCCCCTCCCGGCTGCGCTTCAAGCGGATCTGGTGGTGAAGGTGGCGAGCTACGATCGAAACCTCCGCGCCCGGGCCGGCTCCAACGTCCGCGTGGTGATCGCGGCGAGGAGCACGGACGAGGACGCGCGATGGTCCTCCCAGATCCGCGCCGCCCTCGGCCGCACCGAGACGATCGCAGGCCTCCCGCACTCCGAGGCGCAGGTCACCTACACGAAGCCGGGCGATCTCGCGAGCACGTGCCGGAACGAGCACGCCTCGATCCTGATCGTGTCGAGCTCGCTCCTGGAGGAGAGCGCGAGCATCGGGCGCGCCTTCGACGGCATCGACATCCTCTCCGCCGCCCCGGACTCCGAGATGGCGCGGCGCGGCGTCGTGCTCGCCTTCGAGCTCACGTCGGGCAAGCCCAAGCTCTTCCTGAACCAGAGCCAGGCGACCAAGCAGAACGTCGCGCTCTCGGCCGAGGTCATGAAGCTGATGACGGTGTACCCATGAGGAAGCTCCCCACCATCGGCGCCGGCCTGTTCGCCTTGCTTCTCGCGAGCGCTGCGCGCGCGGACGGCGCCAGCCTCGAGGGCCTACTCGCGGAGGAGGTGGTCACGAGCGTCTCCCGGGCTCCCGAGCCCGCGCACGACGCGCCCGCGCTGACGCGCAGCATCTCGGCCGAGGAAATCCGGCGCTACGGCATGACGTCCGTCGCGGAGGCGCTCGACTTCCTCGGCGTGGGCGTTCACGTGGAGCAGGGGCTCGGACGCGCGGAGCTCACCGTCCGCGGCGTGAACTTCGCGGGAGATCGCGGCAATCACGTGCTCGTCCTCGTCGACGGCCGCTCGCTGAACGAGCCGCTGGTCGGGGATGCCGCCATCGATCAGCGGCTCGGTGTGCCCCTCGAGATGATCGATCACATCGAGCTCGTGCTCGGTCCGGGCTCCGCGATGTATGGCTCGAGCGCCGTCCTCGCGGTCGTCAACGTCGTCACGAAGTCAGCCAAGACGCTGGCCGGCTTTCACGCCGCCGCGGAGGCCGGCGCGCTCGGTACGCTCCGCGCCACGCTCACGACCGGCCAGTCGTTCGAGCTCCTGCGGAAGCGCGCCGAGATCACCGCAGGCCTCGGACATTTCCATCAGGACGGCTCGATCGACGTGGAGCCGCAGGACCTCGGCCTCGACCCCGTGACGCGTCAGCGGCTCGTCTGGGGCGGCCGAGCGAGGAACGCTTACCGGAGCGACATCACCGGCTTGCGACTGCGAGTCTCGCGAGATGGTCTCGATATCTGGGCGCGCGCCGCGTTCAACGACGCGGGCGATCCCGCGGGTCTGAGCGACTTCGACCGGCCGGACGCCGGCAGCGTCGAGCAACGCGCCAGCGTCGGGGTCACGCAGAAATTCTCCCTCGGAAGCGTGGGCGTGCTTGCCGCCACCGTCTTCGCGGAGGGCTACCACAACGAGCGCCGCTACGTGGTTTCACGCCCCCAGCAATGTCCTTTCCCTGGCACCTGCGATTACCGCGAGGAGGAGAGCTCGAGCCGGCTCGGCGGAGACGTGCGCGCGGACCTCGACTGGCTGAAGGACGGGCGCGTCGTCACCGCGCTCGGCGCGGGTGCGTCGATGGACCGAGTCGCGGCGAGCTTGCGCGGGAACGATCACGCGACGGGAGCGGCGCTCTTTCCAGTCCTCCAGTCGACCGACGTCGACTCCGTCGTGAGCCTGGCCGCGAACGGACAGCAGACGCTGAAGCCCGTGCGCTGGCTCGACCTCATCGGTGGCGGGCGCGTGGATTGGCGCAAGATTTACCACGGAGAGCGCGAACAGCACACGTTCACCCCGACGTTCACGCCGCGACTCGCAGCGGCCGTGCGTCCGTGGCCCGGAGCGACGACCAAGCTCATTTACGCCCGCGCGTTTCGCGCACCGAATCCGTACGAGGTCGACGCCAACAATCCGACGCTCATCCTCTCGCATGGCCTGACGCCCGAGCGGTCGCGCTCGGTCGAGGCGATCTTCGAGCAGCGCATCGATGCGCACCGCTTCATGTTCGGTGCGTTCCGCACGGAGTACCTCGGGATCATCAATCGCCTGCTGCTCACCGCGGAGGACGCCCGCGCCGCCTATCTCGCGGGGCTCACGAGCGTGCCTCCGGACGCGACCGCGCCCGTCTACCAGTTCCGAACGGACGACTACGTCGAGACGCGCGGCTTCAATGCTGCATACGACGGCGCGCTCCTCGATCAGCGGCTCCACCTCGGCGCGTCGTTCACCGGCACGATCGCGCGCTCCGACCACTACGAGCGTGTGCTCGCCGCCCCGCATGCGTTCGGGAACGCGCGCGTGGCGTACGACCTCGGCGGGAAGCTGCCGACGGCAGCCCTCGCCGCCACCTTCGCGGGCAGGGCCCCGAGCGATCGCGCCTACGACGCCGGCTACCGCTCCACCACGATCGCGCCGCCCTCGCTCGAGGTGCGCGCGACGTTCACGGGCGCGGTCCCCTGGGTGAACGGGCTCTCCTACCGCGCCATCGTCTCCCACCTGCGCCACGACTCCACCCCCTTCGCGATCGGACCGACGCTGCGCGCGACGACCGGGTACGAACGGACCCCCCTCACCCCGACTCAGCCGTGGAACGCGATCCTGGGGCTCCAGTACGACTTCGGCAACTGATGACGTGCGGCATGGACCTGAACTCGTGAAATATCCGGACGTAATTCCATCCATGCCGATCGCGGGCGGAGCCCTGGTCCTCGTCGCGACCAACGACAAGCCCTTCGCGGCGCGCCTCCGCGCAGAGCTGGAGACGCTCACCTGTGAAGTGGTGGTGGTCGGGAGCGTGATCGACGCGATCGCCGAGCTTCACGGGGTCGAATTCGACCTGGCCTTCGTGGGTCATTCGCTACCCCCTCGCTCCGGCGCGGATGTGGTGCGCGTCGCACACGAGCTCTCACCGGACACCGAGGTCGTGGTCGTGCTCGACGACGGCCGCGAGGACGCGCCGGTCGAGTACGTGCGCCTCGGGGCCTTCGACTTCTTGCATCAGCCGCTGCGCGACGCCGAGCTGCACACGGTCGTGCAGCGCGCGCTCGAGCGACGCGCAGAGCGAACGTCGAACGCCCTCTATCGCGCGAGCCACGCCATCCTGAGCGGCACCAAGCCCGAGCAACTCCCGCGCTTGATCGTCGGGCTGGCGGCGGACGTGCTCGAGGCAGATGGCGTCGCGTACTTCCGGGTCGCTGGCGACCATTTCGAGCTCGGCGAGCGCAGCGGCTTCGCGCGCGAAGAGAGCGCGCAGGAGCTGGCGCAGATCATCGAGCGCCTCCGGCGTGGCTCGCACGAGCCGATCCTGTTGCCCGAGGATCGCGACGCGGAGCTCCTCGGGCACACGCATATCCGGAGCGCGATCGCGGTCCCGATCATCATCGATCATCATCTCGCGGGGATGCTCGCGGCGAGCCGCTCCGCGGATCCGCGGCTCTTCCGTCGCGGCGATGCCGAGCGAATGAGCGTGTTCGCCTCACAGCTTCGGCTGGCGATCGAGAATGCGCGGCTCATCGAGAAGACGGTGGCCACGGAACGTCTGGCGGCGGTCGGTGAGCTCGCCGCTGGCGTCGCGCACGAGATCGCGAGCCCCCTCACGTACGTCCTCGGCAACGCGCTCTCGGCGGTGGAAGAGATCTCGCGCCCGCGCTTCGATCTCGACGAGCTCCGCGGGATGCTCGGCGACATCAAGGACGGCGCGGAGCGTATCCGTGACATCGCCCGCGACCTCCGGACCCTCTCGCGCGGAAACAGCGCGAAGGAGACCTTCGATCTGGCCGATACCGTCCGCGGCGCGCTCCGCATCGCCGGCTCGGCCGTGCGCGGCTCGCTCAAGGTGGAGACCAAGCTGGAGCCGGGGACACTGGTCGCTGGCAGCCCTGGCCGCCTCTCCCAGGTCTTCATCAATCTGCTGGTCAACGCTGCGCAGGCCGCGAAGCCGACCGGGCACGTCGTCAAGGTCGAGGTGGAGTCACGCAAGGACGGCGATCGTCTCGTCACCACCGTGCGCGACGAGGGCCCCGGCATCGCCCCGCAGAACTTGAGCCGCGTCTTCGACGCCTTCTTCACGACGAAGTCGTCCGAGACCGGCACCGGCCTCGGCCTGTCCATCACACGCAGCATCATCGAAGCGCACGGTGGGACGATCGACGTCACCTCCGAGCTCGGACGCGGGACCACGTTCACGATCGTCCTTCCTCTCGCCCCGCCCGTGGAGCAGCCACAGACCGCCGCTGCATGACCGGCCATGAAGACACCCCTCCTCGTCCTCCTCCTCCTCGTCCTCGCGGAGAGCGCCTGCCTCGACCTCACCCCCTATCCCGTCATCGAGTCCGCGGAGGACGCGGGGCCGGAGGGTGGTCCAACGGATCCCGACGCTGGGAGGTAGTCGATCCACCCACACCGTGTCCAAGTGCGCAAATTCGCGCGCTTAGCGGTGGCCTGACGTGTGCGTACATGTAGGTGTGCTCCGGCGTCTCGGGATAGCGGCCGTCCTCATCACCGCTGCGTGCGGCGGGAGCGGCGTGAGCGGCGGCACTCCGGTCACCGGCGACGATGCCGAGATCCGCTTTCGTTCGATCCCGGTCGACGAGACGCTGCCCGAGGTCGACGCGAGCGGCTACGAGATCGAGCTCACGGAGAGCGGCGACGTCGGCCACGAGACCTTCGCCGCCAGCGTGAAGGGCTCGTACACCGCGACCGCCAATCTCGCCGAGCTCACGCTCGACTTCGACGGCAACGACATCGACGACGTGACGGTGAGCGGGCGCCACGCGGATTTCACGCGCGACGGCGCGACGCTGCACATCAAGCTCCCCGAGGCGGTGAAGAAGGGCAGCACCTTCTCCACGCGCGTCGCTTACCACGGCACGGTCCGGCAGGCCGACGGCCAGGACCCCAACGACTTCGCCGCGTTCGGTGGCTTCATGGTGAAGCAGAAGAACACCGACGGCGCGCGCATCTTCACCACGCTCTCGTGGCCGTCGAAGGCCCGACGCTGGCTGCCCCTCCGCGACCATCCTCGCGACGTCGCTCAGGTCGCGATCACGGCCACGTTCGCGTCGGGGTTCACCGTGCTCGCCAATGGCAAGCACGTCTCCACGCTCGAGAACGAGAACGGCACCCGCACGTGGCGCTACGAAGCGCTCACGCCGATGCCCACGTACGACTTTCACATCTCGGCTTACGAGAGCTGGAACGTCGATAATGCGAAATCGAAATCGAATATTCCGATCGCGACGTACACGTACGCGAGCGGGCACTCGATGTCGAAAGCCGTATTTGGCGACCTGACGAAGGCCCTCGATTTCTACGAGGACTCGTTCGGCGCGTACCGCTGGGGCACGGCCACGTTCATCGAGGAGCCCATCTTCGGCGGCGGAATGGAGCACGCGTCCGTCGTCAGCATGGACGAGACCCTCTTCGACGCCAGCGATCTCGCGACGGCGCGGACCACCGCCTTCCACGAGCTCGCGCACCACTGGAGCGGCAACCTCGTCCACTTTCGCCGCTGGAACGATTTCTGGCTCAGCGAAGGCTTCACCGAATACCTCACCGGCCGCGCCATCACGCACATCGACGGAGCAGAGGCGGGCAAGACGGTGTGGCGCAACTACCTCCATGCCGTCGTCGAGCAGGACAAGGTCGACCCCCATCCGCTCGCGCCCGGCGGTGCGGAGATCGATGTCCTCACCATCTTCGACGACATCCCATACGAGAAGGGCGCGCTGACCGTTCGCATGCTCGAGAGCATCGTCGGAGAGAGGACGATGGCGAAGTTCCTCCGCGACTGGTTCGACCGTCATGCGTTCGGTGCGGCGGTAGAGACCGACGATCTGAAGCGCGAGCTCGAGGCCGCCAGCGGGGAGGACCTCGAGGGCTTCTTCGACACCTTCGTCCGCGGCCCTGGCCACCCGGAGCTGAAGGTCGGCTTCGTCGCATCCGCGAACGGCGACGGGATCGATGTCACCGTCGAGCAGGTGCAGAAGGTCGGGCCGCGCGGCGGCTTCCTCTTCCCGCTCGATCTCGACCTCGTGAGCGAAACGGGGAGCACCGAGCGAGTGCGAATGGACCTTTCACACCTGAAGACCACTGCGCATTTCAAGCCAAAAACGCCGGTAAAATCGATCGTCATGGATCCGGACGAGGTCGCGATCGCGGTCAAGGTAGGCGATACTCGCTCGAAATGAGCGGGACGGGCGCAGACTCCACGCCGCCGGCGAGCGGCGACAAGGACGGCACGGGAAGGGGCGACAAGCACGACGACACCGCGCACATCATCCAGTCGCTGCTCGTCAATGTCGCCATCGCGCTCGTGAAGGCAGGCGCGGCCTTCTACACGAAGTCCGGCGCCATGCTCGCCGAGGCCCTCCACTCGTTCTCGGATTGCGGCAACCAGCTCCTGCTGCTCGTCGGCGTGAAGCAGGCGAAGAAGCCGGCCGATCAGACCCACCCCTTCGGCTACGGTCGCGCCATCTACTTCTGGTCCTTCATGGTCGCCCTGCTGCTCTTCAGCGGGGGCGGCGCGTTCTCCATCTACGAAGGCGTGCACAAGGTGCTGCACCCCGAGCCGGTCGAGCACGTGCTCATCGGCATCGGCATCCTCGCCGTGTCGTTCGTCCTCGAAGGCAGCGCGACGCTCTCGAACATCCGGGAGCTGAAGAAGCGCGCGAAGGGCAAGCCCTTCATGAAGTACCTCCGCGACACGACGGACTCCGACCTCGTCGTCGTGTTCGGCGAGAACTCGGCCGCGGTCCTCGGGCTCGGCTTCGCGATGATCGCGCTCGCCCTCGCCGCGCTGACGGGCGACGGCAAGTGGGACGGTATCGGGAGCATCGCCATCGGACTCGTGCTCGTCGGCGTCGCGATCTTCCTCGCGGTCGAGGTGAGCTCGCTTCTGCTCGGCGAGGCGGCGCCGGAGGAGATCACCGAGGCCGCGACGGAGATCGCAACGAAGTTCCCGCAGCTCGAGAAGGTCCTCAACGTCGTCACGATGCAGCAGGGCCCAGGCGAGGTCCTCGTCCACATCAAGATGGCCTTCGTGCCCACCCTGTCGATCGAGGAGGTCTGCCGCGTCATCAACGACTACGAGGCCGCGCTCCGCGAGGAACGCCCCGAGATCCGCTGGATCTTCGTGGAGCCGGACCTCGAGAAGACGCCCTCGCAGCTCGTTGGCGGGAGGAATAAGATCGCTACTGCAGCGCGATGAGCGATCACTGGACGAGGAAGCCAAAGGTGGTGGGCGCCAATGCGGCCCGCCTTCGATTGTCTCGTGAAGAGCGCGTCCTCATCGCGCGCATCGACGGTCGCACCTCGCTCGCCGATCTCGGGAACATCACCGGTCTCGGCGCCGAGCGCGTCGGCGATCTCGTCGCGAAGCTCCAGGGCGACGGCGCGCTTCATCTGCCGGAGGCGGCGCCGTCCGAGCGCATCGTCCGCCGCGAGCCGCCGAAGCCGAAAGACGACTGGGTCCCGCCGGTCGCCCCGATCCCCGAGCCGGAGCCCGAGCTCGAGCCCGTCGACGAGCCGATGCCCGACGCCGAGGTGCCGGAGGTCACGCCGGTGCTCGCGGAGGTCTTCGAGGAGCCCCCTCCGCCGGACGCCGTCGCCGCGGAGGCCGCGCCCGCGGACGACGCGGCTCCGGTCGAAGAAGCGGCGCCCGCCGAGGAAGCCGCGCCCGTCGACGAGAAGGACGACGAGTCGAAGGTCGTCGCCGAGCGCAACTACCGCCAGGTCTACGAGACGCGGTGGCACCACCTCCCCGCCGACGCCCGGGCGGCGGGCGCGAAGGAGGCCCGTGGCCCGGATCTCTACGCGCTCTGCTTCGATGCGGACCCCGCCGTCATCTCGGCCATCCTCGAGAACGCGACCGTCGGCCTCGACCACGTGCGCCTGATTGCCCAGTATCACCGCACGACGACCGGCCTCGAGATGGTGTCTCGCCGCTCCGACTGGCTTCGCGACATGCTCATCGAGCGGCGTCTCCTTCGTAATCCGATGATCGGAGAGATCGTCCTCAATCGGGTCATGAGCCCGAAGCTGCTCTTGCAGACGTACAAGATCGCGGTCGATCGCGATATCCCCGATATCACCCGCGTGAAGGTGCGCGGTCAGCTCAAGACCAAGTGGGCCAAGGCCCCGCCGGAGCAGCGCGCCGAGCTGCTCCAGCGCACGGAGGCGCGCTGCCTCATCCTGATGACGGGCTGCACCTTCGACGCGAAGACGACGAGCATTCTGTGCGGCCGTCCCATCAACTCGGCCATGTTCGTGCAGTCGGTGGCGAAGTTCGGCGCCGCCCCCCCGGGCCTCCTCGCTCACCTCCTGAAGCAGCCGTTCGTGCGCAAGAACCAGGCGCTCAAGAAGATGCTCCTGGCGCACCCGAACACGCCGGGCGACGCCAAGCGCAACATCTAGCGAGACCTCGATTCAGCTCTTCCCCTTGGCAGGCTTGCCGTCCGCCTGGGCCTTCAGGAGATCGCGGATCTCCGTCAGCAGGACCTCCTGCGCGGGCGGAGGCGCGGCGGCCTTCTCTTGCACGAGCTTGTGCATCATCCGCACGACGAGGAAGACGACGAACGCGATGATGATGAGCTCGATGAAGGACTGGATCGCCGCGCCGTAATAGATGGCGACCTCCTTCGTCGCCTCCTTGCCGTCCGGCCCCATGACCGCCGGCTGGAGCGGGATCTTGAGCTCCGAGAAATTGACCCTGCCGGTGGCGAGGCCGATCGGCGGCATGATCACCTTCTCGACGAGCGCGGTCACGACCTTGCCGGACGCGGCGCCGATGATGACGCCGACCGCCAGGTCGACGAAATTGCCCTTGATGGCGAACTCGCGAAACTCTTTGAGGAATGACATGGGAAGCTCCGCGTCTAGAAGAAGGAATAAACGAGGTTGACGGACATGATCGAGTCGAGCTCCTCGACGTTCGGGATCGGCTTGTTCTCGTAGCGCGCCGTGTAGGCCACCGCGAGGGCCAGGTTGTCCGCCACGTTCGACTTCAGTCCAATATCGAAGATGAATCGGTATGTGGCGAAGTCGGCGAAGTTCTGCAGATATTCGAAGCTCGTGACGAGCGACACTTCCTTGCGGAGCTTGTTCTCGTAGCCGAGGAAGAGACGCGCGTTGTGGAGCGTCTGCGTCTTGTCGATCACGGTCGGGAGCGTGCCGGCCGGCGCGTCGGCCGCGGGCGGGATGGTGAGCGACTCGTCGCGCCGGATGTCGTGCTGGAGGTCGTAGCCGGCTTCACCCTGGAGCCGGTGCGTCTTCTCGTTGATGAAGTAGTACGCGAGTCCGGGGTCGACGTTGAGTCGGAGGTCGAGGCCCTGGAAGCGATCGCGACGCGCCGTCGACTGGAAGAAGAGCGAGATGCGCTCGTTGAGGAAGTAGTCGTAGCGGAGAAGACCCTGGTAGTTCTCGACCGTCGTCGAGACCGCTTCGCCCTTCTTTCCGGCGCGCGCCGCGTTCACGGAGACGGCGGTGCTGAACTGGTGCTCCTCGCGGCGAAGGCGGAGGCGGCCGAGGCCGGTCAGCGCGATCTGGCGCGCGTTACCGGCAGAGAAGAGGCCGCCGAGACCGATGCTCACGTCGTTCACGTGCGAAGGATCGTCGGCCTTCGCCTGCGCCGCCGAGACCAGGCCCCCCTTCGCGATGTCGTTCGACGCGCTCGCCGCGGTCGAGGACTTCGTCAGGCCAGCCGGCGCCGACGCCGCGGGCGCTCCGGCCCCGGCCGGCGCGGGCTGAGCAGAGGCGGCTCCGGCCGCCAGGAACGATCCGGCAAACAGACCGATCGAGATACCAAGTGCGAAACGAGAGCGCATGCCGCGCTCTCTATTCCAATTAGGTCAACGTGGGGTCGGAAATGTGATCGGAATGGTGATCGTGCTGTCCCAGCACTTCTCGACCTCGGGAAAAGGCGTGCCCTGAACCGCCTTGAGCATGCAGCTCGCGACCGGATCCGGGAGCGTCTTCTCGATGACCTTCGTGCTCTTGATCTTCCCCTTGAGGTCGACCGTGATCTTGATCTTGACCGTGCCCTGGAGGTCCTTGTCCTTCTTCTTCCCCTCCGCGTAGCACTCCTTCAGCTTCGGGCGTGCTCGCTTCTCGAAGTCGACGCCGACCGGCGTGCATTCGTCCTTCGTCTCGCCTACGATGACGCCACCGGCAGGCTTCGCCGGCGCGCCGGCGTCGGCCGGAGACGCGTCGACGGGCGGCGCGCTGGAAGCGGCGGGAGGCGCGGACGCCGAGGCGACGGCGGTCGGCGCTTCCGGGGGCATGTCGGCGGTCGAGGACGAGCCCATCGGCGTGTCCGGCGACTTCGGCTCTGGCTTCGAATCGCCGCATGCGATCACGATCGCCGACGTGAGGCCCAGGAAGAGGAGTGCACCGGAGAGCGGCTTCATGGCTCGGTATCCTATTCGATGTTGCCGGCGTTTTGCGGCTCGTCATCCTGCGATTCGTCGGCCATCGCCGCCGCCATCGCCTCGGAGAGCGCCGTGCGCGGGCGCCCGCGCTTCTTCAGCATGTCGAGCACGAGGTACGTCGCCACGGCCGCCACCACGTGCTTGATGGCGTGCCCGCCGACGCTGTGGCCACTGATCTCCCACAGCTGCTTGTCCATGTGCTCGAACGCCTTCGCGCCGCCGTAGACGAGGCCGACGGCGAGGAGCTCCCCGCCGCGCGAGTAACGCGGGCGGAAGAGGAGGAGCATGATCGGGAGCGTGAGGAGCGGAAAGAACTGGACGAAGAGGTAGAAGCGAAGGTCGCCGTGCCCCTGGTCCTCGGAGAGACGCCACTGCACGACCGACGCGACGCCGGCGAAGACGAACGGCAGCAGCAGCATGCGCGACCAGTAGATGCTGATCCGCTCCGCGATCATGGCCGCGAAGAGGGCCGTGAATCCGATCGCCATCGGGAGCCGATCCCAGAAGAGGCGCGTCGTGCTCGGCTTGAGGTGGTAGTAGCTCGAGCCAACGGCGGTCAGGAGAACGCCGAGGAAGAAGAGGACGTACGCGGGTCGCTCCCGCATCGACTCGAAGGCGGTGTGAGCGCCCGGTCGGTAGGGCCCGTCGGGATCGCGCGTGGGCCCCCGCCGCAGGAACGCGATGCCCATCCAGCCCACGATCGCGAAGGGCACGTTCGACAGGACGTTCAGGGCGTTGGGGATCCCGAGCAGGGTCCGGCTATCCGAAAACGCGTGGTAGTCCTCTGGCTGCGGAATGCGGCCGTAGCGGATGAGGAGGGCCACCGCCCCTGCCGCCACGAGCATGAGGAGGAAGACGCGTGCGCCTTTTCCTTTCTGCTCTTCGGATGCCATCGCCTCGTCCGTTGTACCATGGCCGCCTGGTGTCGGCTGCGAGCCTGGGCGAAGAAAACCTGTTCCGCCTCCTCGTGGAGAGCGCGAAGGACTACGCCATTTTCGTCCTCGATCCCGCCGGCCACGTGGCGACGTGGAACGAGGGCGCGGCGAACATGAAGGGCTACACGTCCGAGGAGATCATCGGACAGCACTTCTCGCGCTTCTACCCGGAAAAAGATGTCGCGGCCGGGAAGTGCGAAATGGAGCTGCGGGTGGCCGCGGCCGAGGGCCGCTTCGAGGACGAGGGCATCCGGCTCCGGAAGAACGGCTCGCCGTTCTGGGCGAACGTCATCATCACGTCCCTCCGCGACGAGGGCGGAAGGCTGATCGGATTTGCCAAGGTCACGCGCGACCTCACCGAACGGCGGCGCCGCGAGGAAGCACGCGTGGAGCACGCGCTGGCCGGCATCCTTCGCATCCAGGAGCTCGGCAACGCGCTGGCGCAGGCGGACACACCGCGTGAGGTCATCGACGTGCTCGTGCGAAAAGGCGCCGAGGCGCTCGGTGCGGTCGCGAGCTCGTTCGTCCGCCGCGTGGACGGCGACCACGCGGAGCTCGTCGCCGACAGCGGGATCAGCGAAGAGACCCGCCGGCGCTTCGCGCGCTTTCCCATCTCGACGCGCGTCGCATCCGCGACCGCGCTCCGGACCGGCACGCCTCTGTGGGTCGAGACGCGCGGCGAGGTCGCCCGGCTCCTGGCCGACACGCCGAGCGACGTGGTCCTCGGCGCCGCCTGTGCGCTTCCGATCTCGGTCGGCGGTCGCCCCGACTTCGCGGTGGCGTTCCGCTTCGACGAGCCGCGGCAGTTCGCGCCTTCGGAGCGCACCTTCCTCGAGACCTTCGTCGGCCAGGCCGCGCTCGCGCTCGACCGCGCCGAGGTGCGGGTCCACGAGGTGGTGGGGCGGCAGCGGCTCGAGAGGCTCGGGGCGCTGGCGCAGGCGCTCTCCCGCGCGAGCTCCATCAAGGACGTGGCTCAGGTCATCGTCGAGCGATCTCTCCAGGTGACCGGCGGCGACACGTGCACACTACACATTCTCCGCTCGGCCCCGCCGGCGCTCGTGCTTCTCGACGAGCGCGGCTGCAGTCCAGAGATCGCCGAGCGCATCGCGTTCATGGCGCGCGATCACGCGAACCCAGCGTGGCGCTCGATCGATGGCGGCGAGACCATCTGGGTGGAGACGGCCGAGGCTTACGCGGAGCTCTTTCCTGACCTTCACGGCAGCGCCGGCGTGGCGCCTCGCGCGAAGTCGTTCTGGGGGATCCCGCTCGTCACGGAGGGGACCACGATCGGCCTGCTCGGCGTCGGCTACCACGCGGAGCGTCGATTCGACGCGGAGGAGCGGCTCTTCGTCGAGACGTTCGCCAAGCAGTGCAGCGACGCGCTCTTGCGCGCGCGACGCCTCGAGGACGAGCAGCAGGCGCGAGCCTCCCTCGCCACGACGCTGCGCAGCATCGGCGATGCCGTCATCGCGACCGATGCCCAGGGGCGCGTCGCGATGATGAACCCGGTCGCCGAGTCGCTGACGGGATGGAGCGAGGCCGACGCGCGCGGGCGTCCGCTGGGCGAGGTCTTCGTCATCGTCAACGAGCACACGCGCGCGCCAGTCCCGTCACCGGTGGAGAAGGTGCTCGAGCTCGGTACCGTCGTCGGTCTCGCCAATCACACCGTGCTCCTCAGGAAGGACCGCAGCAGCGAGACGCCGATCGACGACAGCAGCGCGCCGATCCGCGGGAAGGACGGGCGCGTGGAGGGCGTCGTCCTCGTCTTCCGCGATGTCACCGAGAAGAAGCGCGAGGAAGCTCAGCGCGCGCTGCTCGAGCAGGCCGGTGCGGTCCTCGCTGAGTCGCTCGACTACGAGACCACACTACAGAAGGCGGCGCGCCTCGCCGTGCCTCGCTTCGCGGACTGGGTCGGCGTCGATCTCCTCAACGACGACGGCGCCGGCAACTGGCGGCAGGTCGCGGTCGCTCACGTCGATCCGGCGAAGGTGGAGTGGGCACGAGAGCTCGGGCGCAAGTACCCGCCCGATCCGAAGGCGCCCGCGGGCGTGCCGAACGTCCTCCGCACCGGGAAGCCCGAGTTCTATCCCGTGGTGACGGAGGAGATGATCCGCGCGAGCGTACGCGACGAGGAGCACCTGCGCATCGCGCTGGAGCTGCGCCTCCGCTCCGTGATCATCGTTCCCCTGCTGGCGCAGGGTCGCATCCTCGGCGCGCTGACGTTCGTTCGTACCGACTCCGACGCGCCGTACGCGGATCACGATCTCGAGCTCGCTGAGGAGCTCGCCGCGCGCTGCGCGAGCGCGATCGACAACGCGCGCCTCTACGATGCCGAGCAGCAAGCGCGAAGCGCCGCGGATTTCGCCAATCGCGCCAAGGACGAGTTCCTGGCGACGGTCAGCCACGAGCTGCGAACTCCGCTCAATGCGATCATGGGCTGGGCAAAGATGCTCTCCTCGGGCTCCCTCGCCAACGACGCCGGCAAGCAGCAAAAGGCCATCTCGACGATCGACCGGAACGCGGTCGCCATGGCCCAGCTCATCGAAGATCTGCTGGATATCTCTCGCATCATCAGCGGCAAGATGCGTCTCGAGGTGCAGACGGTGCAGCTCGGGCGCGTGGTGGAGGCCGCGATCGACGCGGTGCGACCGGCCGCGGACGCGAAGGAGATCAAGATCATCGAGCGCGCCGACGTGGACGCCCGGACGACCTCCGGCGATCCGGGCCGACTCCAGCAGATCGTCTGGAACCTCCTCAGCAACGCGGTGAAGTTCACCCCGAAGCAGGGACAGATCGAGGTCGAGCTCGTACGCGAAGACTCGGGCATCACGATCAGCGTGATCGACAGCGGCAAGGGGATCGATCCGCGCTTTCTTCCCCACGTGTTCGATCCCTTCCGGCAGGAGGACGCGAGCCACACGCGATCGCGCGGCGGTCTCGGGCTCGGGCTCGCGATCACGAAGCAGCTCGTCGAGCTCCACGGCGGCAGTGTGACCGCGGAGAGCGCCGGCCTTGGAAAGGGCGCCACGTTCCGGGTGCATCTCCCCGCCGGCTCGGTCCCTTCGGGTCAGCTCCAGCGCAGCGGCCAGACCCGGAAATTCCGCCTCGATCCGGGCTTCGAGCAGCTCCCTCAGCTCGACCACGTGCACGCGCTCGTCGTCGACGACGAGGAAGACGCGCGCACACTCCTGAAGGCGGTCCTCGAGGAGTTCGGGGCGCGCGTGACTCTGGCCGCGAGCGTGGCGGAGGCGCTCGCTGCGATCACGAAGGAGCCCCCTACCGTGATCGTCTCCGACATCGGGATGCCGAACCAGGACGGCTACGACCTCATTCGAGCGGTGCGAGAGCTGCCGGCGGAGCGCGGCGGAAACGTCCCCGCGACCGCGCTGACCGCCTACGCGCGGGCCGAAGATCGCCGCCGCGCCATCGACGCCGGCTTCTCCATGCACGTCTCGAAGCCGGTCGATCCCGCCGAGCTGGTCGCGGTCGTCGCGAGCCTCACACGAACGCCGCGCTGAGCACCGCTGCGATCACGCGGCTACGCTATTCGCGAGTGAGCCCGTGTGTCGCGCATGCGCACATAGACGATCAGCGAGCACGCGATGGCGACGGTGACGTAGGCGTAAAAGAGGCGCTCGACGTCGTGCTTCTTGAGCCAGAGAGCCACGTATTCGGCAGTGCCGCCGAAGATGGTATTGGCCATCGCATAGGGCAGCGCGACGCCCAGCACGCGGATCTCCGCGGGGAACAGCTCCGCCTTCACGACCGCGTTGATCGCAGTGTAGCCCGACACGATGACCAGCGCTCCGAGCGCGAGCGAGAATGCCAAATAGGGATTACGCGTCGCGCCGAGCGCGGTAAAAATGGGATACGTGGCCAGGGTGCCGAGCACCCCGAAGGCGATCATGACCGGGCGCCGGCCGATCCGGTCCGAGAGGGCGCCCACGATCGGCTGCAGCAGCATGAAGACGAAGAGCGCGGCCGCGGTGATGCGCGTCGCCTCCTCCCGGGAGAACCCCGACGTGAGGACGAGGAACTTCTGGAGGTAGGTCGTGTACGCGTAGAAGGCGAGCGTGCCACCGGCGGTGAGGCCGATCACGAGGAACGCCTCGCGCGGGTGCTCGCGAAAGAGGCGAGCCGCGGTGGAGACGCCCGGCTTCTTCATCGTCTCCACGAGCCCGCGCCGGAGGAAGAAGACCCCGATGGAGAGGAGCCCGCCGATCGCGAAGGGCACGCGCCAGCCCCACTCCGCGAGCGCCGCCTTTCCCAGCGTGCCCTGCAGGGTCATGAGGACCACGAGGGCGACGAGCTGGCCCGCGATCAGCGTGACGTACTGGAGCGACGACCAGAGCCCGCGTCGCTCGTGCGTGGCGACCTCGGACAGATAGGTGGCGGAGGCGCCGTATTCCCCGCCCACGCTGAGGCCTTGCATGAGCCGCGCGAGCGTGAGGATCACCGGCGCGGCGGCGCCGATACGCGCATGCCCCGGCGTGCACGCGATGACGAACGAGCCGCCACACATGAGGAGCACGCTGAGGGTGAGGCCCGCCTTGCGCCCGTGCCGGTCCGCATATCGACCCATGATCCAGGCCCCGATGGGGCGCACCACGAAGCCGACCGCGAACACGGCCGCCGCCCCGAGCAGCTCGGACGTGCGGTCGCCCGCCGGGAAGAACACGGGCGCGAACCACAGCGAGAACGCCGAGTAGACGTACCAGTCATACCACTCGACGAGATTGCCAGCGGAGCCGCCGAGGATCGACCGAACGCGCGCGGCGTCTTTCACTCGGTCGGCGCCGGAGAGCTTACGGGTTCCTCTTCGAGCTCGGCGGCGCGGGGAGGAAGGGGTTCGACGGCGGATCGGGCCTGAAGGATGGATCGAGCTTCGGCGCAGGGCGGATCGACGGCGGGCCTTCGGGGATGTGCCCCGTGTGCGCCGGCGGGAGCGAGCCGGGCCCGAGGCTAGGCTGCGTGTCCATCCCGACCATCGGCTGGCTCGTCGCCGCGACCACCGGGGGCGGCGACGTCGTCATCGGCGGCACCCACGAGTCGAGTCCGAGCGGGGCGAACACGTCGCGGCCCTTGCCAGGCAGCGGCTGGAGGGCGCCGATGAGGACGTCCTTGCGGAGATAGAGCTCCTCGCGGCGGCCGCCCTCGTTCTCCACCTTGAGGGTGAGCTCGAACTCGTTGGGGCTGCGCTTCGCGATCTCGCGCACCGTGGGCCCGAACATCGCGACGAGGCGGATCACGAACTCTAGCGCGAGGCCCGCTTCGAAGACCGGCTGGCCGTCCAGCGTGACCCCGAGGAGCTGCTCCTTGAACTGCGTCGCGTCGCGCGTGGCCGTTTTGAGCGCTGCCCAGATGCGCTCCATGTGCGCGACGTCTTGGCCCGCGAGGTTCGAGGGCAGCGCCTCCGCGCCCGGCATGCCGGAGTGCTCGACGGTGCCGGTCGTGACGCCGCTCTCGTGGCGGCGCACCGCGAGCGTGAGCATCTCCTTCTCCGTGAGCTTCTTTCGGAGCGTCAGCTCGAAGGCGTCGTCCTGGAGGGTGACCTCCATGATCGTCCAGTCGTCGACGTTGATCTGCTTCGCGCTGACCTTGCCCGAGAGCCAGCTCTTCTCGACACCGACATGGAGATCGACGCCCTGCACGAAGTCCGAGACCTTCCGCGGCATGCTCCAGTTCGGGGCGCGTTGCGGGTTGATCGTGAACGAGCTCGAGATGCCGTCGGGGTGCTCGTAGGACGCCGTGCCCGTGTGGCGCGTGTCCTTGCCTTCCACGTTCAGGCGAATGGACGTGTTCGTGCGCAGGACCGGGAGGGACGAGCCCTTCAGGAATTGCTCGAGGTGCGCGCGCATCTCGCTCGCGCGGCGATCGCCGTCGCCCCGAAGCTGCAAGCTCTCGCGCTCGTTCGCCTGCAGCGTCTGGCGGCGATGGTCCTCGATGTACTGCGTCGCGTACTCGGCGACGGTGCGGGCGTACTCGAGGGCATGCTGGTGCTGGACCTTCGCCGCCGTGTCCTGCACGGCGCGCATGACGACGGTGTGGAACTGCTCCAACGCCTCGAGGCCGCGCAGGCGATTCTGCGCCACCTCGTCCCGCTGCTTCAGGATGATCCCGCCCTCGACATCGAGCTGGACGATGCGCGTCGCGGCAGTCATGAACTGCTCGAGCGTCGTCAGGAAATTGTACTGAAGCGGGAACGGCGTCGAGTCACCGTAGAGGTACCGCATCGCACCCATGAGGATACCGGAACCCGCGGCTTCCCGAACTTATTTGAGTCGCTTGGCCTGCTCCGCGATCACCTCGTCCGGAGCGTCGATGTCGATGGCGATGGGCGTGCCTGCGATCGCATCGAGCGCGCGCTTCGCGTAGCCCCGCACGAGCGGATACGGATGAGTGAGCTGCCCCGCGAGGATCGGGACCGCGGCCTTCACCCGTGCGTCGCCCAGAGTCTGAAATGCCACCGCCTGCTCGTGCGGCTTTCCGCGCTCCGCCGTCGCGAGCATCACGTTCGCGTCCATCGAGCCGTAGAGCCGCTCGAGCGACCCGTCGTCGTATGGCTTCTTCCACCACCTCGTCATGGTGGTCGCGAGCTCGCGCACCGACTTGTCGGCATGACACAGCGCGCACTCCATCGGGCGGTCGCTCAGCACCTTGGTCATGTCGTTCGGCGAGCCGACGTGGTGGTAGCGGCTAAGGTTGCCGTCGAGCGACATGTTCTTCTTCGGCAGGTGGCAGTTGAGGCAGCGCGCGCCGTCCTTCGCCGGGTCGTGATGGGAGTGCGCCTTCAGCGCGTCCGCCGTCGCGTACTTGTCGTGGCACTTCGTGCAGAGCGCGTCCTGCTTCGCGGCGTCGGCGGCGCGGAGCTTGTCGGTCGAGTCGGGCGCGTGCGGATCGTGGCAGTCCACGCACGACAGCTTCGACGCGCACGCGCCGAGCATCAGGTCGCGCGCTTCGCCGGAGTTGATGTGCGAGCCTCCCCCGCCCTTCTTCCGCGAGCCACCCTCCCAGGTCGGATCGTAGCCCGAGAAGAGGACCTGATGGCACCGCGCGCAGACCCGGTTCACGACCTCGGCCTTCGTGGCCTTGGCCGGCTTCACGGTGAAGGCGGCGCTCCGCGGCTCGAGCGAGGGTAGTCGCTGCGGATTCGCGACGTGCTCTGCCGCCCCGAGATGGCACGACTCGCACCCGATGCCCACCTCGACGAGGTGATTCGCGCGGAATCGACTCCTGGTCAGGGCGACCGCCTCGCGCAACGAGCGCGCGCTGCCGCCGAGGCGCTTGGCCTCGCGGTCGATCGCCTCTCCCATCCGCGCCTGGTCCGTGACGATGTACTTCGCACGCATCGCCGACGGGAGCAGCGGATCCAGCACCTCGCCCTGATAGCCGCTCGTGCCGGCCAGCGCGCCGAGCACGGTCGAGAGGTACGGGACCGTGTTGTGGCAGAAGATGCAGGTCTGATTCCACACCGGTCCCGCGCGCATGCCCTCGCGCTCCCGGGACATGACGGACCAGCCCTTGTAACGGAGCGATCGCGTGGCATAGACGTAGCTGACCGGGAGCACGAGCTCCTCGCTCGGATCGCCGCCCGTCGTGGAGACGCCCGCGTAGTCCTCGCGATGGTGACCGCCGATGACGCGCGTAAGTCGATATTTGCCGTCGCCGTACTTCGATGAAGCGATCGTCATGTAGCGCTCGCCGTTCTCCGTCGTGAGCGTGGCCTTGTCGCCTTTGAACGTGAAGACCGTCCCGTCGAAAGGCCCTTTCACCTCGGCCTGCTTCGCGGCGCGCGTCATGTTGTGCATCGGCGTCGCCAGCCACTTCTCGACGTACTGCGTATGGCAGCGCGCGCAGGCCTGCGTGCCGGCGTAGTCCTTGAACTCGACGTTGCTGGCGACGAGGCCCGGCGCGCCCGCCAGACCGATCGGCTCGCTGGCGGGTCTCCGAGCCGAGCCGCACGCCGCGACGATGAGCGCCGCGAGGAGCCCCCAGGTCAGGCGAGCCATTCACCCGCGCGCGCGAACGTGCGCCCGTTCTCGCGCACGCTTCCCAGGAACGCGCGCTTGTAAGCGGGATTCGTGATCTTCGCGGCGCGCGCGAGGAGTCGATCGCGAGCGGCGGCCACGGCCTTCTTCGCCGCCTCCTCCTGCTTCGCGTAGTGGAGCGCCTCGGCGTACGCGATGCGCACCACCGCCTCGCCTTCGGCGATCCCCGTGAGCTTCTCGAGGAGATCGTAGGCCTCCTTCGCCATCGTGAGCACCTCGTCGGGCGGCGCGCCCTGATGCATCTTCGTGAGCGAAAAGAAGCCGAGCAGCGCTGCACGATAAGGCGGCGAGTGATCGATGAGGTGGAGCGCGCGGAGCGACTCGACGGCCGCGTCCTCGAAGCGACCTCCGAAGTAGTAGACGCTCGCCAGGTAGCAGCGCGCGTGGGCCTCGCCGCCCCGGTCGCGATTCGCGGCATAGGCCTGGAGGAGCTCGTTCGCGAGGCGGGTGGCCTCGTCGAAGCGCCCCGTCCGCGCGAACACGAACGTGAGCCGGAGGGCGGCGTCGTTCGCGACCGCGTGGAGGCCGAGGAACTCGGCGTCGGCACGCGCTTGATTGAGCATCGCCTCCGCCTCCGCATACGCCCCGAGCTCGGAGAGCGCGGTCCCGGCCTTCTGGCGCTGGCGTGTCGCGTTCCGAACGTCGCCGACGACCTCGAACGACTTCACCGCCTCTTCCGCCTCGCGGACGGCGCGATCGAGGTCCGGCTCCCACGACGCGCGCGCCACGTTCGCGGCCTGCAGGAAGGCGCGGGCGGCAGGCTCCTTCTCGATCAGGTCCGCGGCGGCCTCGATCGGCGCGAGGAGGGCGGTGGCCGTCTCGTAGTGACCACCGACCACGCCGAGCGCGATCGCGATGCGCGACGTGGCGGTGACGCGGGCCGCGTTGATCGGTGCATCCTGCACGATCTCGATCAGGCGGAGCGCGACGCCATGCGCCTCGTCTGCGTACCCGAGCGTCATCGCAGACTCCACCGCCTCCGCCGCGGCCACGTACCACTCGTCGGAGCGCGGTTCGAGCGCGCGCATCGCGCTGGTCGCGTGCTCGTGCGCCGCCTCGTGCTCGCCCGTCCAGCGCGAGGCCTCCGCGAGCACGAGCTGCAAGCGGCCGAGGTCCTTGCCCGTCGCGCCGGCCTGGATGGCGCGGTCGGCGCGGATCTTCGCCTGTTCGAAGTCGTTGCCCTCGAGCGCGACGAACGCGGCCTGACCGTAGTACGTGGACGCGCGCGCGCGATTTCCACCGCGCTCGAAGTGCTCGCCGAGGCGCATCGAGTCGTCCTCGCCCTGCTCGACGAGCCAGTCCGCCGCGAGGCGATGGCCGAGCTGCTGATCCTCCGGCGTGAGCATCTGGTACGCGGCGTCGCGCACGATGGCGTGGCGGAAGGTGAACTCGGGATCGAGCTCGAAGCGCGAGGTCTCGCGCCGCTGGACGATCTCGCGCCGCGTGAGCTCGCTGAGCCACTCGTCGATCTCCTTCATCTGGGCCGACGAGCCATCACGCGCACCAAAACCACCATCCGGGGACTTGTATTGCCCGCCGGTGAGCGCGAGCACGCCGCCGCGCCAGAAGGCCTCGCCGAACACGCTGGCCGCGCGCATCACGCGTCGTGCCATGGGATCGAGCCGCTGGAGACGCGCTTCGACCATCGCGAGCACGGTCGTGGGGAGCGACCACGAGTCGTTGATGTTGGAGGTGGACGACGTCGGCGGCGGCGGGACCGTCCCCGGCGGCGGAATGGAGGCACGGATGACGCGGCCCGTGCCCTCCGCGAACGCGCGGATCAGCTCCTCGAGGTAGAAGGGATTGCCCGCCGCCCGGTCGAGCAGGCGTGCGACCTCGCTCGCCGCGAGGTCATCGCCGAGGATGTCGCGAACGAGCTTCTCCCCCGCGCGGCGCGTGAGCGGGCCGAGCCGGACCTCCTGGAGCGAGCGCTGCGCCCAGAGCTGCGGGAACGCGTCGTGGACCTCACCACGCGCGACCGCGAGCACCATGAAGCTGCGCTCGTTCGCGGCGCGGAGCGCGGCATCGAGCAGGTTCACGCTCGGGAGATCGCCCCAGTGCAGATCCTCGAGGATGAGGACGAACGCGGCCGCGGTCGTCTCGGCGACGACGAGCTCGCAGAACGCGCGGCGGATCTGGTCGCCCATGAGCGTGGGATCGGTGCGCGCGGCGCGGAGCTGGACGCTGTCCGCGTCGTTCCACGGGATGCTGGCGATCTCGCCGAGGAACTCGGTGACGCGAGACACATCCTCCTCGGGAACGTTTCGAGCGACGCGCGCGCGGAGCTTCTGCTGGCGCACGACGAGCGGCTCGCCGCCGGTGATGCCGGCGCCGCGGCGCAGGAGGCGCGCGACGAGCGCGAAGGGCGAGCCCGTGCTCATCGCGTCGCCACGCGCGAGCCACACCTCGACCCCCGGCCGGCGCGAGAGCTGCCGCACCATCTCCGAGACAAGCCGCGACTTGCCAGCGCCCGGGAAGCCGGTGACGAGCACCGCGCGCGCGACCGGCTCGTCCGCGCACTCGTCGAAGATCGCCTCGAGGGTCGCGAGCTCGCGATCGCGGCCGACGAACGGCGTGGGCTTGCCGAGGAGCGTGCGTGCCTTGTTGTCCCGCTCGCGCAGGCCTCGAATGAAGAGGCCGCGCTCGTCGCCACCGACGTCGAAGCCCATGTCGAGGAGGCCCGCCGTCGTCTCGTCGAGGAAGACCGGGCTCTGGCCGCCGAGCGTCTCGTCGCCGATCGTGCGCTGGCGCGCGCGGGCGGAGGCGAGGAGCGCGGCGGCGCGCTCGATGACCTCGCCGACCGCGCTCTTTCCCGTCACCGTGGCGAGGCCGGTGGCCAGCACCACGCTCGCCTCGATGAGGTGCGAGCGAAGCGCGAGGGCGCAGCGCGCGGCTTGTGCCGCCTGATCGCTCGCGCCGCCCATCCCCGCGAGCGTCGCGACGATGGTGCCGTCGGCGAGGATCTCCGCGTCGGCGCCGAAGCTCGTCACGAGCGTGCGCGGATCGAACTGCGCCGCCATCGTCTCGGAAGACGAGTCCGTGGGCTCGAACGGCGCGATCCCCTCCTGCGTGTCCATGGGCGGGAGCGAGCTCATGACGACGCACACGAGGCGTCGCTCGCCGGCGGTGAGCGCGCGCATGGCGGGCGCGCTCGCGCGCTGCGCGGGAGAGTCGGTGATGGCGGCGAACGACTCGAGCTCGGCGTGGACGGCGGCGCCGTTGGCGGGGCGCTGGCTCGGGTTCTTCGCGAGCATGCGCATGAGGAGCTCGTCGAGCGCCTTCGGGACGGTGAGCCCGAGATCGACGAGGCTTGGCGGCGTCTCGATGAGGATCTTCGCGAGGAGTGAGGCGATGTTCTCGCCGACGAACGCGGGCCGCCCCGAGATGCACTCGTAGAGCACGCAGCCGAGCGCGAACACGTCGGCGCGAGCATCGATCTCGCGCGTGCCACGCGCCTGCTCGGGCGCCATGTAGCCGGGCGTGCCGACCATGATGCCGCTGCGCGTCGTCGGGCGGGTGTTATGCAGCAATCGCGCGACGCCGAGGTCGAGGATCTTCGCGCGGTCGACGTCGTTGTCGGGGAGGAAGATGTTCGACGGCTTCACGTCGCGATGAACGACGTTGGCGTGGTGCAGCACGCCGAGGCCCTCCGCCGTGCGGCGCGCGAGGGTGATCGATTCGCGGAGCGAGAGGCCTCTCCGCTCGAGCCGCTCGCCGAGGTCTTCGCCCTCGAGCCACTCCATCGCGAGGTACGGGCGACCGCCCTCGCTGATGCCATGCGCGACGTAACGCACGATGCGCGGATGCGAGATCTCCGCGAGGAGCTGCGACTCCTGCTTGAAGCGATCCGCGTCGCGCTTCATCGACGCGAAGAGGAGCTTCACCGCGACCTTCTCGCCGCTGACGCGATCCTTCGCGCGATACACCTCGCCCATGCCGCCGGATCCGACGAGCTTCTCGACGACGAAGCGGTCCGCGAGGATGCGTTCCAAGGCGCACCAGCTTACTGGATTTTCCTCGGGAAAATGCGCGCTGAAGCGTCAGGGGTGGATCGGGCCGGTGGTGCCGCCGTGACAGGTCCCGCCGGCCAGACAGCCCCCGCCGGCCGCCCCGGCCCCGAGCTGCGACGTCATCGTCGCGACCGGGTCGGTGCCCTTCTGGACCTGAGCCTTTCCGCCCTGGGCGACCTCACCCGTCGTCTGCCAGAAGTAGCCGTCCTTGTCCGTCTTCACGGGCGCGATGTCGGTCACGGTGACCACGACGTCCGGCACGCCGGTGCCGGCGTTCTCGACACGGCCGCCGAACGAGAACTTCGGGCCGGGCGTGCCCGTGTGGCACGCCATGCAGTCGCCGACCTTGTCGAGCGGTGCGCCCGCGGCCTTGCCCTTCTCGCTCCCGTGCTTCTCCACCATCGTGATCGTCGGCGCTGGCACGCTGGTCGGGTCCGCGCTGGCGGTCTTCTTTTCACCTGGAAGCGTCTTGCCCCAGATACCGTTCGGGTCACCGAAGCTCGGGTCCGGCTCCTGACATGCGAGGAGCCCGGCCATGACGCCGACGATGATCGGGACGAGAGGACCGAACCGGGTCACCACCTCCTAAAGAAGAGCACGGCACGTGCCCGTAGGCGAGGTATCGTGCGCTAGGCATGACGCGCGATTTTCGGAGCATTGTCTTCGCTCTCGCGCTCGTCCTCATGGCGATTCTTCCCCGGCTCGCGCTGGCCGAGCCGAACCGCGGCTGGGAGAACGAAGACGCGCGGAACCTCGCGAAAGAGGGCACCGTGGCGAAGAGAAACGGCGATATTTCCGGGTGTCTCGCGAAGGATCTCGCGTCGCTCGCGCTCGAGGACCACCCCTACGTTCGCCTTCACATCGCGAGCTGCTACGCCGCGCAGAGCAAGTACAAGGACGCGCTCATCAACGCGCGCATCGCCCTCGCGGCAGGCATCAAGAACGACGACGAAGATCTGAAAAAAGCAGCCGCGACCAAGGTCCAGGACCTGATACCGCGCCTCGCGCATCTCAAGATCGAGATCCCGGAGAAGAACGAGAACCTCGAGATCACGATGAACGGGCAGCCGCTGCGCCCGAACCAGGTGAAGGACAAGCTCACCCTCGACCCCGGCAAGTACGTGGTCAAGGCGGTGCGCGAGGAGAAGGGCGAGCGCTATAGCTTCGAAGGCGAAGTGAAGCTCGCGGAGGGCGAGGACAAGACGATCGAGGTCCTGCCGAAGCAGGATCACCTCTCGCCGGACATCGAGAACTGCCTCCGCAACGCGAAGAGCTACAAGGAGCGGCTCAAGTGTATCGAGGAGACGCAGACGCGCCCGAACATCCACGTCGGCCTCGAGTTCTCCGGCTACACCGACTCGACGAACGTGCACGTGCTCTCGCCCGCGATCAATTTCGCGGTCGACTCGCCCACCGGCGGCTGGAACTTCGGCGGCTCGTACCTCCTCGACCTCGTCACCGCCGCCTCGCCGGATCTCGTCTCGACCGCCTCGCGCCACTTCCGCGAGCAGCGTCACGCGGTGGCGGGCGGCGGCGGCTACAAGTTCAAGTTCGGCACGGTCGGGCTCAACACGAACGTGTCGAGCGAGCCCGACTACCTCTCGCGCACGATCGGCGGCAATTTCTCGACCGAGCTGAACGAGAAGATGATCACGCCGTCGTTCGCGTATCACTACTCGTGGGACACGATCGGCTACCGCAACACGCCGTTCGACAACTTCAACAAGTCGCTCAACACCCACGCCATCGAGACCGGCGTGACCTTCGTGCTCTCGCCGTCCACCCTGCTCGTCACGGGGCTCGCGCTGAGCTTCGAGTCGGGCGAGAACGCGAAGCTCTACCGCTTCATCCCGATGTTCGACGAGGACACGGCGAAGAACGTGAAGCCAGGCCAGGACGCGGCGAGCGTGAACAACGCGCGCCTGAACATCCGCCCCCGCGAGAACGTGCCGCAGCGCCGCGATCGGTTCGCGGTCGCGGCGCGCGTCAACCATCGCTTCGCGAGCGCGACCCTCCGCGCGGAGGAGCGCATCTACACGGACGACTGGGGAATCAAGGCCTCCACGACGGACGGAAAGTTTCTCTACGACCTCAGCGAGCGCCTGCGCGTCTGGCCGCACCTCCGCATCCACGCGCAGTCGGGCGCGAGCTTCTACCAGCTCGCCTACATCGCGTCCGTCACGGAGAAAGACACTCCCATCGCGATCCCCACCTACCGCACGTCCGATCGCGAGTCCTCGCCCATGATGGCCTTCACCATCGGCGGCGGCTCCCGCATCGTGCTCACCGGCGAGAAGACGAAGCCGGAGCTCGCGGTCGTCGTCTCCGGTGACGTGATGTACAATAAGTACTTCCAGTCCCTCTTCATTCTCAGCCGCACCGCGATCTGGGGCACGGTCGGACTGGACGCGGAGTTCTAGGATGCAGCGCATGGTCCTCCAGCTCGGTGCCTTCGTCGCCGCGGTGCTCGCCGCGACGGGGGCGGGCTGCACGGATCCGGTACGCGATCAGCAGATCGAAGCGCTCGGCGACGACACGGAGGCGCCGGGTCCGAACCACCGCCCGGGTCAGCCGTGCCTCCTCTGTCACTCGGACGGCGGCCCCGCGTCGAACAAGGCGTTCGCCGTGGCGGGGACGATCTCCAAGTCGTCGAAGTACGACGCGGAGGGCGCGCCCGACATCTTCGTGCAGTTCAAGGACGCACGCGGCCGCGAGCCGGCGGTCCCGGCGCAGAGCGTCGAGTCGGGCAACTTCTGGGTGCCGCTGACCGACTGGCCGAACATCTCGTACCCGATCCGCGTCGGCCTCTACAAAGACAACGTCAACGGCGCGCCGGTCGTGACGATGAAGAGCCTCATCAACCGCGAGGGCTCCTGCAACTACTGCCACCAGCGGAACATCAACCCCGACGACATCCCGGACGACAAGGAGGAGAAGAAGAAATTCCTCCAGAAGACGACCGAGTCCGCCGGCCAGATCTACGTGCCATGAACAAGAGCACCTTCCTCGCGATGACCGCCGCGATGGCAGCAGCCACGATCATGAGCTGCAGTATCCCGACCGAGGAGGGAGAGGTCGGCCCGCTGCCCGACGAGAAGTCGTTCACGGAGGGCAAGGTGTCGCTGTTCATGGAGCGGCGCTGCGGCGGCCTCGACTGCCACGGACAGGTGGGGCGACCGCTTCGCCTGTACTCGGAGTACGGCCTTCGCCTGAAGCCGAGGAGCGATGGAGCTCGCAACACCGACCCCACGACCAAGGAAGAGCAGACCGCCAACTACCAGTCGGTGATCGGGCTCGAGCCGGAGGAGCTCTCCCGCTGTTTCGCGGCGGGAAAGGACCTGGAAGACAGCCCGGGCTGCCCCGTCGAGGCGTACGGAACGCTGCAGCTCCTGAAAAAGCCGCTCAGTCTGGAGGGTGGAGGCATTCGGCACAAAGGTGGGCCGGTGGTCAGCCCCACGTTCAACGACCCTGGCTGGCAGTGCCTGTACCAGTGGGCGAGTGGGCACGGCTTCCCGGATCTATGCCAGCAGGCGTCCGCGCTCGAGTAGGTGAATCGCGGCAAATCCCGCTTCTTTTCCGCTCGATGGCGTTATGATCCAGGCCGATGATGGCTGCCGCGCGCTCGCCGATCCGCGTGGTAGGGCGCTATGCGCTCTACAACGAGATCGCGGCTGGCGGCATGGCGACGATTCATCTCGGTCGTCTCCTCGGCCCCGTCGGCTTCGCGCGCACCGTCGCCGTCAAGCGCCTCCATCCTCAGTACGCGAAGGATCCCGAGTTCGTCTCGATGTTCCTCGACGAGGCGAGGCTCGCGGCGCGCGTCCAGCACCCGAACGTCGTCGCCACGATCGACGTCGTCGCCACGGACGGTGAGCTGTTCCTCATCATGGACTACGTCCGTGGTGAGTCGCTCTCGAAGCTCCTCCGCACGGTCCGCAAGAACGGGGACCACGTCCCGCCCCGCATCGCGGCCGCGATCATGTGCGGCTTCCTGCATGGGTTGCACTCCGCGCACGAAGCGAAGGACGAGCGCGGCGTGCCGCTCGGCCTCGTGCATCGCGACGTCTCTCCGCAGAACGTGCTCGTCGGCGCAGACGGCATCCCGCGCGTGCTCGACTTCGGGATCGCGAAAGCGGCAGGCCGCATCCAGGTCACGCGCGACGGCCAGATCAAGGGCAAGCTCGCGTACATGCCGCCCGAGCAGCTCGCCGGTCGCGAGCTCACGCGCGCGGTCGACATCTACGCGTCGGCCGTCGTCATGTGGGAGACGCTCACCGCGGAGCGCCTCTTCAAGGCCGACACCGAGGCGGAGACGCTCGCGCGCATCCTGCGAGAGCCCGTGCCCTCGCCGAGCTCCATCTACGCGGGCGTCCCCCGTGAGTTCAATTCCCCCATCTTGAAGTCGCTCTCGCGTGATCCCGCCAAGCGCCACGCGACGGCAAAGGAGCTCGCGCTCGAGATCGAGCGCTGCGCGGGCATCGCCTCGCCGACCGAGGTCGGCGAGTGGGTCGAGAGCCTCGTCGGACCGGCGCTCTCCGCGCGCGAAGAGGCGATCGCGTTCATCGAGAAGAGCTCGGCGGGCATGACCGTCTCGCAGTCGATCCCGCCGCCGGAGAGCAGCGACTCGGACATGTCGCTGCCGGGCCGCTCCTCGCGCGGCGCGCTCCTCGCCGCCGCGCCGTCCTCCGTGGACACCATCCCTCACGGCACGCCCGGCGTATCCATCCCGGACCCGACGCCGCGCTCGCGCTCGTCGCGCATGCCGAAGGCGACGCCGGAAGACACGGGCACGCGCACGCGCTCGAACCTCTGGACCGGGACGATGCAGCTCCCGATGAGCCGCAAGCTCCCGATCTTCGCCTGCCTCATCGGCGTGGCGGTGCTCGTGGTGGTGGTCGGCTATGTCGTGGCGACGAAGCCGCAAGGCCCGCCGCCCGTGGGCTCCGGCGCGAGCGTCTCGTCGGGCACCCCGGCCGGCGCCACCTCCGTCACGACCGCCGATCCCGCCCCGAACCCCGAGCGCGAGATCCCCGCCGCCCAGCCCGCGGCGAGCGACGAGCCAAACGATCCCGAGAAGCGGAACGATCCCGAGAAGCGAATCGAGCTCGCGGGCGACGACGACACGGCGAAGCCGCCAGCGGCGCGCCCGCAGACCACACCGCGCCCGCAGGCACCGGCGACGTTGCCCATTCACCCGATCAAGCCGCTCACCAACCCCGCGCCCGCGCCTGCGCCTGCGCCTGCTCCGAAGTCGAGCGGCACGGTGAAGAAGGGCTGCGAGCAGAACTACACGATCGATCCAGTGAGCGGCCGCAAGAAGTACAAGCTCGAGTGCATGTAGGCTACATCGGCTTTGCCACCGCGGCGATGCGCGAGCGGAGCCACGCGTGTGCAGGGTCGGCGTGATCGCGTTCGTGCCAGCAGAGGCGCACATCGAAGCCCGGAAGATCGAGCTCGGACGGAGGCGGGAGGGCCTTCAGCTTCACCGCCGGGGCGAGTGAGCGCGCGATGCGCGCCGCGAGCGTGAGCACGTGGTCCGTGCGCTCGACGAGGAACGGCGCCACGAGGAAGTGCGGGACCACGACCGCCACGCGGCGCGACTTGCCGAGCTTCGCGAGCGCGTCGTCGACGAGACCGCCGCGCGCGCCGCCGGGCGAGACCAGCACGTGCGTGAGCTCGAGATAGCGCTCCAGCGTCAACTTCTTTCCCACGAGCGGGTGGTCAGCGCGCACCACGCACACGAACTTCTCGGAGAGGATGCGCTGCGCGACGATGCCCGTCTCCGTACCCGGCGTCGCGGGCACGAGCGAGAGATCCGCCTCGCCATCGTCGAGCTGACGCATGGCGTGCCCGGCGTGGCGGAGGAGCACGATGTCGATGCCGGGCGCCTCGCGGCCAAGGCGCTCGAGCAGCGCTGGCATCAGCACGATCTCCATGTAGTCGCTCGCGGCGATGCGGAAGCGCCGCGTCGACGTCCTCGGATCGAAGGGCTGCGGCGGCGCGAGCAGCTCCCCCGCCCCCGCGAGCAGGCGCTCCAGCGGCTCCACGAGCCCCGCCGCGCGGGGCGTGAGCTGGAGGCCGCTCTTCGAGCGCACGAGGAGTGGGTCGTCGAGCGTGGCGCGCAGCCGCCCCAGCGCATGGCTCATCGCGGGCTGCGTCAGGCCCATGCGCGCCGCGGCCCGGGTGACGTGACGCTCCGCGAGCAGCGCCTGAAGCGCCACGAGGAGGTTCAGATCGACGCTGCCGATATTCGTCTCGTGCATGCACGATATACATAGCATCGATTGGGCTAATGACTGCGCCGGGCTTACTCATGAGGGCATACGGAGGCAGACAACATGTTCGTCGTCGCTGGAGTGTCGGGAAAGAGCGGTTCGGTCGTCGCGGAGAAGCTCCTTTCGAGCGGGAAAGGGGTGCGCGTGCTCGTCCGCGACGCGGAGAAAGGGAAGCCCTGGGCGGCGAAGGGCGCCGAGGTCGCGATCGTCCCGACGTTCGACGACGCGGCCGCGCTGACGGCCGCGCTCCGCGGCGCGGAGGGCGCGTACCTGATCTCTCCGCCAGACACGCAGGCGAAGGACTTCCGCGCGGAGCGCCGCGTGACGTTCGACGCGATGGCGAGGGCGATCGACGACAGCGGCATCGCCCACGTCGTGCTCCTCTCGTCGATCGGCGCGCAGTCGGAGTCGGGGACGGGCCCCATCATCACGCTCCACGACGGTGAGGCGCGCCTGGCGAAGACCAAGGCGAAGCTCACGTTCCTGCGCGCGGCCTACTTCCTCGAGAACTTCGGCGCGGTCGCGGCGGCGGCGAAGGCGGGCAAGCTGCCGTCGTTCTTGCCGGCCGACTTCCGGTTCCCGGTCGTGACGACGAACGACATCGGGCAGCTCGCCGCGAAGGTCCTCCTCGAGGGACCGCCCGCCGCAAAGACGGATGTGGTCGAGCTAGCGGGGCCGCGCGACCTCACGACCACCGAGATCGCAGCGATCTTCGCGAAGAAGGTCGGGCATGACGTCGCCGTCGAGGAGCATCCGACCGAAGCGGTGGTGCCGGTATTCACGAGCTTCGGGATCTCCGCGCACATCGCAGGTCTCTACCGGGAGATGTACGACGGGATGCTGAGCGGCAAAGTGGCGTGGGACGGCAGCGGCACCACGCGACTCGTGCGCGGCGACACGGATCCCGCGGCAGTCATTGATCGATGGGTGTGAAGCGACGCTAGTCTCGTCTGCGTGAAGCGCATCGTCGTGAGCCTCGTGACCGCGCTCTCCATCGCCGCCATCGCGTGTGGCGACGACGAGGGCGACACGGGCACGAGCTCGACGAAACAGCTCAAGGCGGGCCAGGGCAAGTCGCTCTCCTCGTTCCCCACCGCTGGCGTCGCGACGTTCTACGACGCCAACGGCGGCGGCAACTGCAGCTTCGATCCGTCGCCGAACGACCTCGACGTCGCGGCGATGGATCTGCCCGAATACAACGGCTCGCAGGCCTGCGGCTCCTGCCTCGAGGTGAAGGGGCCGAAGGGCACGATCAAGGTTCGCGTCGTCGACAGCTGCCCGGGCTGCGAGGACAAGGGCGTGAACCTCGATCTCAGCGCCTCCGCCTTCGCGAAGCTCGCGGAGCCGAAGAAGGGCCGCATCGACATCACCTACGCCGCCGTGCCGTGCTCCGTGACGGGCAACCTCGCGTACCACTTCAAGGAGGGCAGCTCGAAGTACTGGACCGCCATCCAGGTGCGTAACCACCGCGTCGCGGTCACGAAGCTCGAGTACAAGAAGGGCTCCGAGTGGGTCGCGCTCGAGCGCCTCGACTACAACTACTTCGTCGCGAAGAGCGGCGTGGGCGATCAGCCGAAGGGCCTCTCCATCCGCGTCACGTCGATCGACGGCCAGACGCTGGAGGACTCCCTCCCCGGTCAGATCCCGGCGAACAAGACGGTCAGCGGCAAGTCCCAGTTCGATTAGGGGGTCGCGAAGAGCATGGCATCGAGGCGCTCCTCGCAGGAGCGGTCGTCCGAACACGTGCGCGTGACGACCTCGAGCGTCCCGGCCGGTCCTGCGGTGGCCTCGAGATCGAACGTCAACGTGACCGTCTGGGAGGGCTGGCAGTCGGCCGGCCCTTTGGTCTTCGTGAGGTTCACGTCGAGGATGTGGCCGGTGATCTGGCCGAGCCATGCGTTGGTATCCGCCGAGGTCTCGGTTCCCTGGAACCGGACCATCACCGTCGACGGAAGCGATGGCTCGGGCGTGACCGTGATCGTGATGTTGCGTGAGGCGCACGCGTGTTCCGTCTTCGCCGTCGCACAGGTGGTGGCGCTGCCCGAGGCATAAACGGAGTACGTCCCGTCGTGGCTCGTTCCCGCGTCGGCTCTTCCGGACGACCGCTTCGGAATGTCCAAGCGCGCGCCCGAACAATCGAGCGCCGTGTTGCCGCCCGCGGCCGAGTCGTGGTCCATGAGCGGAGCGCTTCCTTCGAGTCCCGCGTCGACCGGCGCCGGCGCCGGTGACACCTCGTCGACGTCGAGTCGGCCGCACGCCGCGAGCACGACCGCAGGGCAAGCGACGAGCGCGAGAAGACCGCGACGAAGCATCAGGATGCTCACGGCGAGGACACACTCGACGCTACGACCTCGAACTGCGTCGCCGCCTTGCAATACGGCGGCGAGAGCGCATCGGTGCACGAGGTGGTGTGCGTGGTCTCGAGCCGGATGATCCCGCTCCCGCTCTGCCCGGAGAAAGAGATGTCGATCTCGAGGTGGAGCGTATCGATGCACGCGCCGGTGCCGGTCGTCTCCTCGAACCGGACGAAGACGCCCGTGCTGCCGAAGACGGCGTCGAACGGGCGGTCGTCGATCGCGGCCGAGCCGGTGCCGTGGAGGGTGAGCGTGCCAAAGCCCGCATCGCCCGACTCCTGCGAGAGGTCGGCGGTGACGATGCGCGTGGTCGGCGTCTGGCCGTCACAGGTCCCGAGCACGCCGGAGATACAGAACGCGCGCTTGCCGGCGTAGTCGGGAATCCCGGCGCCCGCGTCGACGCAATTCGGCTTGGCCGGGGTGTTCCACATCGGCGTCCCCGCGTCGGGATCGCATCTGGGGCCATCGAAGTTGGGGCCGTAGTGGCCGACCTCCTTCGCGGTGAAGCCACCGAACCCCGAGGTGACTTCGAAGTACCAGTACTCGTGAATCGTGCAGCCAGCCGGACAGTCCCCGTCCCCGCGCACCAGGACGATGTCGTACCCCGTGTCCGTCTTGAACGGGCGCACGTAGGAGCCATAGGCATCTTCGCTGCGCAGCTTCGCGATGTAGCCCAGGTCGGGGCGCACCGCGTGTGCCGCCGCGACGGCGGACGTGACGTCGGGCGTTCGCGTCTTCACCTCGTTCGGCGGATCCTCCGCGGGCTCCGGGCACGAACCTCCGTCGATGGGGGCGCGCGCGTCCTCGGGCATCATCGCGTCTTCGACGAGCGTGGCATCCTTCGGGGCGACCGTGGCGTCGGTCGTGCCGATCGGGCGTGTGACGTCACTGCCGGCGTCGCTCGCGCCCCCGCCCGCGCCGACGTCCGGATCGTCGGTGCACGCGGCGATGATGGCCGCGGTCAGGGACCCGGCCACGATCAGAGAAAGCCAGCGCCGGGGGTGCACCTCGACTCCTTGTACTCGAGATAGCCCGCGAAGCCGGGCGTCGTGGTCAGGGCTTCGGGCCGCCCATGAACGGGCGCGACTGCACGATGAAGAGCTCCTCGCCGCGGAGGACCCACTCGATGTCGAGCGGGCGGTCCTTGGGAAAGATGCCCTTCAGCTTCAGCGCCGCGTCCGCGAGCTTCTGTACGCGCGCGTTCGTGAGGATGGGCTCGCGCTTGTTCGGGTTCGGCACCTCGCGGACGCCGCCGTCGCCCGAGAAGACGAGCATCGTGTCCTCGTCGCTGCGGCTCACGATGCGGAGGCCCTTGTTGAACGTGTTGTAGAGGATGATCTCCGGGAGCCTCTTGCCGTCGACGACACGCATGCCGAGGCCGCTCTTCGCGTTGATCTGGATCGTGTGCGTGTCCTTCGGGTCGGTGGGATGCGAGGTCACGAGGACGCCCGCTGCCGTCGCCGCGATGCCGAGCTGCACGAGGACCGCGCCGAACACCTGCTTCTGATCGACCTTGTAGAGCTCGCGCTCCTCGTACGCGGCGAGGTTCCACACGCTCGCCCAGACCTTCTTCACCGCGTCGCCCACCGCCGCCGCCCCGTGCACGTTGGGCACCGTGTCGTAGAGGCCTGCGCCGGAGAAGCCCTTGAGGTCCTCCGCGTTCGTCGAGCTTCGGACGAAGACGCCCGGATCGGCGCCCGCGTCCGCGTCGGCGGTGAGCTTCGTGAGGCTCTCCGTCAGGGTCGTCACGAGCGCCGGATCGAGCGGCGCGTCCTGGATGCGCTTCCGGATCTTCTCGAGCTGGACCTTCCGCTCCACCGCGCTCGTCTTGAACTTCGGGTCGGTGAGGGCCTTGTCGATCTCGGCGTCGATGCCTGCTGCCTTCAGGTGCCTCTCGTAATGGCTAATCGGGACTCCGAAGCCCGGCGGGACGCGGACGCCCGGCAGCTTCGCGCCGATGATCTCGCCCAGGTTCGACGTCTTCTGGCCGTATGCCGCCGCGTCCTTCGCGTGCAGCGTGTCGAGCGTGGCCAGCGAGGTGACGTTCAGGTCGGCCTTCGGCACCTGCACCGTCGTGCGCTCGTGCTTCGCCTTCTGCGCCGCGTCGATCTCCTCTTTCGTCGCGAGACGGACCTCGGCGCTCGTGAGGCCGGCCTCGTAGCGGACGATCTTGCCGTCGAGCGCGCCCCACGTCTTGGTGGCGTCGAGGATACCGGCGTTCGGGATGTCCCAGGCCGCGGCGCGGAGGTTCACGTGCGAGAGCGGCGTCGAGTGCGTCTGCGAGATGATCCCCGCCACCGGTGTGATGTCCGTGAGCGGCTCTGGCAGGATGACGATCTCGTCCGGAGCGAAGACCGCGTTTTCCAGCCGTCCCTTCACGATGCGGAGCTTTCCGATCGCGACGCCCTGATGAAACACCTGGTAGGCGAGCGCCTTGAAGAGCTCGTCGTTCGAGACGAAGGCGAGCTCGCCTTCGAGCTCCTTCGCCACCGCCTCCTGGTCGTTGGAGCAGGGCCGGAACTTCACCTTGGGCGCCTCGTAGAACGTAGCGCGCAGGCTCTCGAACGCCTGGCGGACGTGCGCCGCCGTCGCCTTGTCGCCTTCCCAGAACGCGAGCGACCAGAGGTCCTGCTTCTGGTGATGGACGACGTAGAGCATCAGGAACTCCGGCTTGTCCTTGCCGTAGTTCCGGTCGAACTCGCGGACCGCCTCCGGCGTGCGCTCCTTCTTCAGGAGCTCCGCGAAGATGAAGTCCTTGTGCATCGGATAGAGGTCCGCGTCGGCGTAGTAGGTCGCCTTCGACTTCAGATCGACGACGAGCTTCACGTAGCGATCCGTGCCGACCTCGGTGGAGTAGTGCTTGAACTCCTCCTCGTTCGCGATCTTCGCCGTCCATACTGGCCACGCCTTCGGCCCCGCGTCCTCGGGCGCCTTGACGGCCGCCGCCGAGACGGACGAAGCCGGCGCCGAGGCCTCCATGGACTCCGGCGCCGGCGGCTTCTTGCGGGAGCTGCAAGCGGTGAGGAAAACGAGTGCGAGGGCGAGCCGGCGCATGAGCCGGCCAGGATAACGCTCTTATCCCTGACGCACTTCCACGAGCGCGCGGCTGACCTCTTCGAGCGAATCGCCCATGGAATCGACCGTCTTCATCGCCGAATCGTCGATCCCGATGCGGGCGGCGGTGACCGCGTCGACGGCCGCGAACGCCTTGGCGAGGGCCTGCACGTGCTCCGTGATCTTCTGGTCGAGCATGCCGAGCACCTGATCCGCGGCGCTGACCGGAGCGGGGGCGGGCGGGCCTTCGAGCTGGAGCGAGAGCTGCTGCGGGGTGATGCTCTCCGCGATGCGGACGAGCGCGACGGGACGCGTGCGCTCGAGCCGGACGCGCGCCTCGGCGAGCTTGAGGAGCGACTGCCACGTCGTCTTCACGCGGGCCGCGGTCGGGCGGTCGAGCGGGACCTCGGTCGAGGTGCGACGGAGCTCGGCGCCCTGAGCGAGGATCGCCTTCACCGCGCCGCCGAGCGAGTCCGCCGCCACGTCGAGCGCGTGCGCGACGGGATCGTCGGCCTCGACGAGGAGCGGGAGCGCGGCGAGCACGGCCGCGACCACCGCCGCCACCGCGAGCACCGGCAGCGCCGCCGACGAGTAGGCATGCGAGAGCGAGCCGCCCATCGCGCCGCCGACGAGCGCGAGGAGCACGTGCACCGCGCGGGCGGTGCGAGAGCGGATGCGCGTCGTGCGCTCCGCGAACGCGGCGCCCACGAGGACGGCGCCCGCGACGGCGGGCGACGCGGCGCCGAGGACGCCGTTGGCGAGCGCGCCGAGGGCGCCCGCGCCGATCGAGAGCGAGTAGCTCCCCGTCCCCGCGCTCGCGAAGAGCGCCAGGAGGACGCCCATCCACACGAGGGCGACGGACGACGGGACCGCGCCGAAGCGCCCCGCGATCGGGGCGAACGCGAAGAGCGAGGCGGCGGCGACGATGAACGCAATCTTCTTCATGGGTTGGTTCTCAGAACGTCGTCACGCGGCGGAGGTTGCCCATGTCCTTCTCGGCGGCGCTCTTCGCGGCCGCCTTCGCCTTCGGGCTCGCGGGCGGCGCCGAGGCGTAGCCCTTCTTCTGCTCGGAGTACGCGTTCTTCTGCGCCATGATCACGGGCGCGGCTTCGGGGGCGGCGGCCGCGGCGGTCGTGAGCGCGACCTCGTTCTGCGCCGCGAGCTGGGTGGCGCGGGTCACGTCGCCGCGCGCGTAGGCCTCGGTGGCCTCGAGCTGGCGCTTCGAGCTGGTCACGCTGACCGCGCTCGCGAACACCTTGCCATCGCGGCCACGGTCGACGTCGGACGCGTCGTTCGTCGCGACGAGGCCGAGCGACGGGATCGCGCTCGAGTAGACGGAGTCGCCGCCCGCCTTCGTCCACTTCGCGGTCGCGTTGACGCTGGCGTTCGTGCCGTCGGAGCTGAGCTCGAGGATGACGCGCTGCTCGTCGCCCGCGAAGAGCGAGCCGATGCGAAGGTCGACCACGTTGCCGCTGACGGTCGCGTCCGCGCCCGTGGCGGAGACGAAGCGCATGCCTTCGGGGAGCCTGAGCTCGACGCTCGCGTGCTCGATCGTCGTCTTGGAGCTCTCCTCGAGCTCGCGCTTCAGGAACTGCGCGAGGCTCGCGCCTTCCTTGATGAAGGCGAAGTTGCCGTGGCCGTTCTGCGCCACCGCGCCCATGTACGCCTCGTCGAAGTCGTTGCCGATGCCGAGCGAGGAGACGGTGATGCCGCTCGCGAACGACGAGTGCGCGAGGCTCTCGGCCTGGGCGCGCGTGCTGTCGAGGCCGTCGCTGACGAGGACGATGCGCTTCACGCGGCCCTTGCCGGCCTCGTCGAGGGCAGACATGCCGCGCCGCAGCCCCTCGGGGATGTTCGTACCGCCGTCGGCCGTGATCTCCCGGATGCGCTGCGTGAGCGAGGAGCGAACGTTGCCGACGCGCGTGAGCGACTGGACGACCTCCGCGCTCGACGAGTAGCGGACCATGGCGATCTCGTCCTCGTCGCGCATCTCGGAGAGGAGGCGGAGGATCGACCGCTTCGCGTCCTCGATCTTGTCGCCGGACATCGAGCCGGACGTGTCGAGCACGACCGCCATCGAGATCGGGGCGCGGACCTTCGCCTCGTCGCCGCTCGCGTCGGCCGCGATCCGAAGCTCGCCGTACACCGGGGTCGACGTGCCGGAGAGGACCTTCGTATGGCTGAGCGAGAACGTCCCATGCGCCCCCGGGCCGCTGAACGCGACCGCGTTCTTGCCATCCGCAGCGAGGATTTGCTGAATCGGATTCGAAGGATACGCGCTCGAGGCGGGCGCCTTGTAGAGGACGAGGCCGCCCGTCGCCAGCACCACCGACGCGAGCGCAAACGTGCGACGGACCTTCGGGGAGCGGGCGAGGAGGGACAGCGGTGTCTTCGACATAGGGCCTGAAACGGCCCAAATGGCGATTCGATCTTCGCGCCGCGAAAAATCTCGTCAGGGCGCGGTCGGAGCGTCCGTCGTCATGCCGGCTCCGTACCACTGGCCGGTCGCGCCGCCGTCCTCCTTGAGGGTGAGGATGGTCTGGCCGGCGCCGGTGTCCATGTTGATCTTCACGATGTTGCCGCCAGCATTGAAGCCGTACGCGGTGCCCGCCCACTGGCCGAGGCCGTAGAAGTTCGGCTGTCCCGTATCGCCCACGATCTTGATGATGCGACCGGTCTTCGGATCGACCTCAGCGAGGGAGTCCGTCCCCGGATCGCCCGGACCGGCGCCGCCGTCCTTCGCGTCGAAGAGCTTCACCGTCAGGTACGCCTTGTTGCCGCCGCGGAAGGTCGAGATGATGTCGCCTGCCGACTTCCAGGTGAGGGCCGCGCCTGGCGGGTTCAGCTCGCCGAGCTCCGTGATCGCGCCCGTCGCGAGGTCGACGCGCACGTATGTCGTGCTGCCGAACGTGCCGTCCTTCTTGATGTAGCCGACGAGGGCCTCCTTCGTGGGATCGACCGTGCCGACCGGGACGAACGAGAGCGAGTTCGGGAACTGGAAGAAGGTGTCGGTCGACTTGATGTACGTCACCTTCGCGGTGAGGGGATCGATCTTCACGAAGCCGTACCAGGTCGTGCCGTACATCGTGCTGTCGCGGTCGAGCGCGATGTCGAGCACCTCCTCGAGGAACTCGTGTCCCTCCGTGAAGCCCGAGAAGTCACCCACCTTCGTCAGCTTGTTGTTGTCGAGCGGATCGAACAGATAGAGCGCGCTGCCCGTGTGCGCGTAGATGCGGCCAGGGGGCTTGCCGCCATCGGGGAGCGGCGGATCGGACGGCGGCTTGTCGTCGTCGTCGTCCGCGACGACATCGTCGTCGTCATCGCCGGTGTTGCCGGCGTCCTTCTTCTTCTTCGGCTCGTCCGGCTTCGCGTTGATCGGGCTCGACGTGGTCGGCGCCGGCTCACACGCGAGCACGAGGTTGGCGCCCGTGGCGGCGCCGAGGACGGACACGAGCAACAAGGACAAGCGTTTCATACGTATTGCAGCGTATCGCCTTTCCCGCGCCGCCCTGAATGAATGCCCGCGATCGGCCGTTTTCCAGACAAGGAGGTCGATCGGAAGCGCATGACTTGGGCGGATGTAGGTGCAGTGCTCGTGGGTTTCCTCGTCTTTACGGGGATGGGGGCGAGCGGATGCTGGCTCGCCTCGCGGACCCGGTCACGAAAACGCGAGCACGGTGCCATCGACTGGCTCGACGTGCTCGACGCCTTCGAAGGGACACCCCGTACCTTCAGCCGACCTTCAACAGCTCCACTTCGAAGATGAGCGTGGAGTTCGGCGGGATGACGGGCGGGAAGCCGCGCTCGCCGTAGGCCATGTTCGGCGGGATGGTGAGCTTGCGCTTTCCGCCCACCTTCATGCCGGCGACGCCGACGTCCCAACCCTTGATGACCATGCCCTTGCCGAGGGTGAACACGAAGCCGTCATTGCCACGGTCGCGTGAGGCATCGAACTTGGAGCCGTTGGTGAGAGTGCCGTGGTAGTGCACGGTCACCTTGTCGCCGGTCTTCGCCTCGGCGCCGGTCCCAATCTGCAAGTCTTCGCTCTGGAGATCAGCCATGCCGGGCAATGTACCGGCGAACGGGCGCGCGTGATCGTCAAAACATGTCGCAGGTGCTCGTCGCGCGGCTCGCGGTCACTGGCACTTGCCCGCTTCGCACGTCTGGATCCCCGGGCAGTGCGCGTCCGTCTTGCAGCCCGTGACGCATCGACCGCCGACGCAGATGAGACCGGAGCCGTTGTTGCCCGGATTGCACGCGCCGTCCGAGGCGCAGCGGGCCCCTCCGGACGACGGGTCGGCCGCGTTCGAGTCTTCGCTCGCCACATCGTCCGCGGCGGGCGCCTCGATCGCGTCGTCATCCGCGGCCCCGGAGGCCGAAACCGCCGATTCGCCATCGAGCTTGTCGGCGCGGATCGCCTTGAAGCCGCCGCTCTTCAGAGACGACGTCGAGCGGACACCGAACTGCATGTCACTCTTGGTGCTCGCCTGTTCGAGAACGCACGCGGCCGTCTGCTTCGCGTCGTTCCAGCCGAGGAAGAGAACGACATGGCCGCTTCCGCCCGAGCGCCGAACCAGCGCGTCGCCCGGGAGGAGGTCGTCGTAGGACGACAGCTTCGACGACGCGCCACCGCCGTTGCTGAAGTCGAGCGTCGTGTAGCTCGTCCCGGTCTCCCAGCACATCGACACGAAGCCGGAGCAGTCCGTGCGGTACCCCTTGTAGCTGGCCGATTGACTGTAGGGCACGTCGGCGTCGAGCCACGTGAAGCCTCGCGCGATCGCCGTCCTCCGGCCACCGCTGACGGAGGCGAGGATCTGCGCGCGGCTCGCCTTGCACGAACCGGTCACGCTGCTCGTGACCTCTCCGCGCGCTTCGTCACCCGCGTCGCCCGTCACCTCCGTCGCACAGGCAGCGCCGAGGAAGACGAACGGAGCGAGGACGAGGGGGAGTCGCATGAGGATGCCCACCGCAGGAAGCGAGCCACGGCGCGCTCCGCAGATCCGCGCGAAAACAGCGCGATCGGAGGCGGGCGGGGCACTTGTTGTGTCTCCCGGCCGCTACATCGCGGAGTCCATACGTCCCAGGCCGTCGAAGCGGTGTGGATCATGGATCGAGGGTGACCCCCGCACTTCGTGAAAAGTTGAAGCGTTACGACCACGCCCATCGTGCGGGCTAAGCTCCCCGCATGAGCGCGGCCCTGGTCTCCCGACTGCTGGCGGCGGCCGGGCTCGCGACGCCGCCGGGCGTGCTGGCGCGGACGCTGGCGCGGGCGCCGCGCGCGCGGCTCGTGCGCGCGATCGCGTGGCTCGGCTGCGCGACGGCGGCGGGCGCGCCGAGCGACGTCATCATCCGAGGCGTCCGGCTCGTCGTGCGCGGATGGGACGACGTCTTCGCGACCACCGCGATCCCGCGCGACGCTCCGCTCGCCGACATCGAGCGACCAACGCCTGGCCGCGCGCTCGCGATCCGCGCCGCGCGCGTGGGACGCGGGTGGCAGAAGGAAGCGCGACCGACGCTGGGTGAGGTCCGCCCGGAGGTCGAGCTCGCCGTCGCGTGGCTGAGCCACACGGTTGGCTGTATTCTACATGATGACTGCGCGGCGATCCCCGAGCTCGGCGCCGCCTGCGCCGGGGCAGGCTAGGCGGCGCGGCTCGCGGCTCAGGGCTGCGCGAGGAGCTGGCGAAGCACGTACGGGAGGATGCCGCCGTGCTTGTAGTAGAGGATCTCCTGCGGCGTATCGATGCGGACGGTCGCCGTGATCTCCTTCGCGGTGCCGTCCTTCGCGGTCGCCTTCACCTTGATCGTGCGGCCGCTCTTCATACCCGCCTCGAGGAGCTCCGGCAGGCCGAGGACGTCGTAGACCTCCTCGCCCGTGAGACCCAGGCTCGCCGCGTTCTCGCCGGTCTGGAACTGGAGCGGGAGGATGCCCATGCCGACGAGGTTCGAGCGGTGGATGCGCTCGTAGCTCTCGGCGAGGACGGCGCGGATGCCGAGGAGCTTCGGGCCCTTCGCCGCCCAGTCACGGGAGCTGCCCGAGCCGTACTCCTTGCCCGCGATGACGAAGAGCGGGACGCCGTCCGCGATGTACTTCACCGAGGCGTCGAAGATGCTCATCTGCTCGCCGTCGGGGAGGTGGCGCGTGACGCCGCCCTCCGTGCCCGGCGCGAGCTGATTGCGGAGGCGCACGTTCGCGAACGTGCCGCGGACCATGACCTCGTGGTTACCGCGGCGCGAGCCGTACGAGTTGAAGTCGGCCTTCGCCACGCCGCGCTCGAGGAGGTACTTGCCCGCAGGGCCGTCGGCCTTGATCGAGCCCGCCGGGCTGATGTGGTCGGTGGTGATGCTGTCGCCGAGCACGGCGAGGACGCGCGCGCCCGTAATGGGCTGCACGTCGCCGGGCTTCGCGCTCATGCCCTCGAAGTACGGCGGATTGCGCACGTAGGTGGAGTCGTTCTCCCACTGGTAGAGCTCGCCCTCGGGGACCACGAGCGACTGCCACTCGCGATCGCCCGCGTACACGTCGGAGTAGACCTCCTTGAACATCTTCTCCGTGACGTGCTTCTCGACGAGGTCGGAGACCTCCTTCTGCGTCGGCCAGATGTCCTTCAGGAATACCGGCTTGCCGTCGCTGCCCTCGCCGAGGGGCTCCGTCGAGAGGTCGATATCCGCGCGACCGGCGAGCGCATAAGCGACGACGAGCGGCGGGCTCGCGAGGTAGTTCGCGCGGACCTCCGCGTGGACGCGGCCCTCGAAGTTGCGATTGCCGCTCAGCACCGACGCCACGAAGAGGTCACCCTCGTCGATCGCCTTGGAGATGGCCGGCGGGAGCGGGCCCGAGTTGCCGATGCACGTCGTGCAGCCATATCCGACGATGTAGAAGCCGACCTTCTCGAGCTCGGGGAGGAGGCCCGCGTCCTTCAGGTATTCGGTGACGACCTTCGAGCCGGGGCCGATGCTCGGCTTGACCCAGCTCTTCGACTTGAGGCCCTTCGCCGCCGCCTTCTTCGCGACGAGGCCCGCCGCCATGAGCACGCTCGGATTCGACGTGTTCGTGCAGCTCGTGATCGCCGCGATGACGATGGAGCCGTCCTTCACGTTCGGATCCGCCTTCGTGTCGTTGTCGGCGGCGAGGAGGCTCTTCTTCTTGGTGGAGGGCGCGGCGCGGTATTTCTCGATGCCCGCGAGGAGCGAGGACTTCACGCCCGGGAGATTGACGCGATCCTGGGGCCGCGCCGGGCCGGCGAGCGACGGCTCGACGGTCGCGAGGTCGAGCTCGAGGATGTGCGTGTACACCGCCTCCGGGCTCTTCTCGTCCTGCCAGAGGCCCTGCTCCTTCGCATACGCCTCGACCAGCGCGAGCTGGTGCTCGCTGCGGCCACTGAACTTGAGGTAGCGGATCGTCTCCGCGTCGATCGGGAAGATGCCGCAGGTCGCGCCGTACTCCGGCGCCATGTTCGCGATGGTGGCGCGGTCCGCGAGCGGGAGGTCGGCGAGCCCCGGCCCGAAGAACTCGACGAACTTGCCGACGACGCCGTACTTCCGGAGCATCTGCGTGATCGTGAGGACGAGGTCCGTCGCGGTCGTGCCCTCGACGAGCTTGCCCTTGAGGCGCACGCCGATGCAGTGAGGCAGGAGCATGCTCACCGGCTGGCCGAGCATCGCCGCCTCCGCCTCGATGCCGCCGACGCCCCAGCCGAGGACGCCGAGGCCGTTGATCATCGTGGTGTGCGAGTCGGTGCCGACCAGGGTGTCCGGATAGGCGATCGGCAGCGCGCCGAGCTGCGCGGGCGAGGTCATGACGGTGCGCGCGAGGAACTCGAGGTTCACCTGGTGCACGATGCCCGTGTCCGGCGGGACGGCCTTGAAGTTCACGAACGCGTGCTGGCCCCACTTGAGGAAGCGGTAGCGCTCCTGGTTCCGCTCGAACTCGAGCTCTGCGTTCTTGCGGAACGAGTCCTTGCTGCCGAAGTCGTCGACCTGCACCGAGTGATCGATCACGAGCTCGACCGGCTGGAGCGGATTGATCTTGCGGGGGTCACCGCCCATCACCTTCATCGCATCGCGCATCGCGGCGAGGTCGACGACGCAGGGCACGCCGGTGAAGTCCTGCAGGAGCACGCGGCTCGGCGTGAACGCGATCTCCTGCGAAGGCTCGGCGGTGGCGTTCCAGTTCGCGATCGCCGCGATGTGTCCTTCGGTGACGGAGGCGCCGTCCTCCGTGCGGAGCAGGTTCTCGAGCAGGATCTTGATCGAGAACGGGAGCTTCGCCGCGGCGGGATACTTCTTGTAGACCGCGTCGAGCCGGTAAATCGTGAACTGGTCCGACCCGACCTTGAGGATCGCCTGACTGCCGAAGGAATTCTTGGACATAGCCGGCCGACTATAGGGGCGTCTGACGCCTCGCGGCAATCCTCAGCCGTCGGGGACCGCGAGGCTGGCCTTCAGCGAGTCTCGTAGGTGATGGTGACGTCGTAATCGTGGGCGCCGGACGAGTCGTCGTCGAACCTGACCTTCGCCACGAACTGGTTGCCGTCGCTCGGCTGCTGGAGTCCCACCGGATCGGCGCCCGGGTCGGTCGTGTCGTTCTGGAACGCGATCGTCTGCGCCTTCGCCGGGAGCGGCGCCGGCAGCGTCGTCGGCGCCGAGTCGCAGTCGCAGTCGCGGTCGATCCCGGACGGCCACACGGAATTCCACTCCGCCCCGTTCACCTTCGCGACGCCGGGATGCACGTATCGGTAGTGGTGCCAGAACAGGTTCGGCCCCTTCAGCACGAGATCCGTCTGGCCATCGACGTTGACCTGGACGTGCAGCGTCACGGTGCACGCGCCGGTCGAGGTGCACGCCATGGTACCGGCCGGACACGGCGACCCGGCGCAGCACTCGATCGTGCTCCCGGACGCGGTGCACGGAGGCGGGGCCGAGTCGACGCTCGGCTTCACGTCCTCGCTCACCTCGCTCGACGCAGCGTCCAGGGCCGGCGCCGGCGCCGCGTCGCTCGGCGGCGCCGCGGCATCGAGGCCGTCGGGCGCGACCCCGACGACGGACAAACCACACCCCCAAACGAGCAGCGCTATCCCCCCCGAGATGGCGTGCCGGTGCACGCTCGCATCGTAGCAGCCGCCGGTTTGTCCGACCGGATCCTTTGCTACGGCGCGACTCCGCATCAGGGATGCGTCATGTCCTCCGGTTTGACGTGCTCGTCGAACTGCTCGGCCGTCACGAGCCCGAGCTTCAGCGCCGCCTCCTTCAGGGTGAGGTTCTCCGCATGCGCCGTCTTCGCGATCTTTGCCGCGTTCGCATAGCCGACGACGGGCGAGAGCGCCGTCACGAGCATGAGGGAGCTCTCGACGTGCTTGGCGATCATGGCCTCGTTCGGCGCCATGCCGACGACGCAGTGCTCGCGGAAGCTCTCGCAGGCGTCGGCGAGGAGCTCCACGCTCTCGAGCACGTTGTGGACGATCACGGGCTTGAACACGTTGAGCTGCAGGTGCCCGGTCGCGCCGGCGATCCCCACCGTCACGTCGTTGCCCATCACCTGCGCCGACACCATCGTCAGGGCCTCGGCCTGGGTCGGGTTCACCTTCCCCGGCATGATGGAGCTGCCGGGCTCGTTCTCCGGAATGAGGAGCTCGCCGAGGCCCGCCCGTGGCCCGGACGCGAGGAGGCGCACGTCATTTCCGAGCTTCATGCACGCGGTCGCGAGGAGGCGGAGCGCGGCGCTCATCGCCACGAGCGCGTCGTGCCCCGCGAGCGCCGCGAACTTGTTCGGCGCGGTGCGGAACGGCATCCCCGTCAGCGTGGCGATCTCCGCCGCCACGCGCGTAGCCCACTCCGGATGCGCGTTCATGCCCGTCCCCACCGCCGTGCCGCCGAGCGCGAGGTCGTAGAGCCCATCGAGCGCCTCGACGAGACGGCGCTCCGCGAACGCGAGCTGCGCCGCCCATCCGCTCATCTCCTGCCCCACCGTGAGCGGCGTGGCATCCATGAGGTGCGTGCGCCCGATCTTCACCACCTCATCGAAGCGCGACGCGCGGTCCTCGATGGCCGCGCGCAGAGCGTCCACGCTCGCGAGCAGCCGCCTCCGCACGCGCGTCGCCACCGCGATGTGCATCACGGTCGGGAACGCGTCATTCGACGACTGCGACATGTTCACGTGGTCGTTCGGATGAATCGTCAGGCCCGCGACGAGCATCTGCGCGCGGAACGCGATCACCTCGTTGGCGTTCATGTTCGTCTGCGTGCCGCTGCCGGTCTGCCAGACGACGAGCGGGAAATGATCGTCGAGCGCACCTGCGATCACCTCGTCCGCGGCCCTCGCGATGGCGTTCGCACGCGGCGCGTCGAGCTTCCCGAGATCGCGATTCACGTGCGCGGCCGCCTTCTTCACCACGCCGAGCGCATGGATGACGGCGGGCGCGAAGCGATGGCCGCCGATCTTGAAGTTCTGGACGCTGCGCTGCGTCTGCGCCCCCCAGTAGCGATCGGCCGGGACCTCGATCTGCCCCATCGTGTCCGATTCGATTCGTGTCCCGCTCATGACGCGAGTTCGTATCATGCGAGGCCTCGCGGAAGAGAAGGACTGAACGATGTCGAACGCGCCGAAGACTGCGACCGTCCCGCCGCCGCCGGTCCCCAACGCACCGCCGCCGCAGCGGCCGGCAAAGGTGCTCCTCATCGGCGCGCTCCTCGCCGTCGTCCTCGTCGTGGGCCTGCTGCTCCAGCGGCGGTCGCGCACGATCGAGCTCCGGATCGCGACGGGCCAGAAGGGCGGCACGTTTCTCCCGCTCGGCGTCGAGCTCTCGAAAGACGTGGAGCGCGAGCACAGGAACTACAAGATGCTCCCGCTCGAGAGCAAAGGCAGCCCCTTCTCGATCGACATGCTGGAGAAGAAGGAGTGCGAGCTCGCGCTGGTCTCCAACAACAGCAAGGGCCAGGAGTTCGAGGGTGAGCACGTGCGTCTCATTGCCCCGCTCTACCCCGAGACCCTGCAGATCGTCGTGCGCGCGGGCGCGAACATCGCCTCCCCGCTCGACCTCGCGAACAAGAAGGTGGCGATCGGTCCCGCTGCGAGCGGCACGGAGACGATCGCATGGCAGGTGCTCGAGCACTTCGGCATCGGCAAGAACAGGGTGCAGGCGGTCAACATGTCGCCCCTCGACGCGGCCGAGAAGCTCGCCGCGGGCGAGCTCGACGCGGTGTTCGTGGTCGCGGGCCTGCGCGCGCCGGTCGTCGAGCGCATGCTGGCGAGGCCGGAGAATCAGCTCCTCTCGCTCGGCCCGCCGGACAAGGTCGGCGGACCGATCGATGGCATTCACGTCGACGCGCCCTATCTCCTCCAGTCCGTGATCCCCGAGCGCACGTACGGCGAGAAGCCGGCCGAGCCCGTGGGAACGGTGGGCGTGCGCGCGCTGCTCGTCACGCGCGAGGACATCGACGAGGAGGTCGTGTTCGAGATCACGGAGGCGCTCTTCCAGAACAAGCTGCATCTCGCCCAGAAGGAGAAGCTCCTCGCGCAGCTCACCGAGAAGTTCGATCCCGCCGACGCGCCCTATCCGGTGCACCCGGGCGCGGACCGCTATCTCCGCCGCAACGAGCCCTCGCTCGTCGAGAAGAACGTCGACCTCATCTCGCTCTTCCTCGCGCTCGGCGGCATCGGATGGTCGGGCGTGACCGCGATCCACGCGTGGCGCAAGAACTCGCAGAAGGGCCGGATCGAGCTCTATTTCGCGAACCTGGCGGAGCTGACGAAGCGCGCTCGCGAGGCGACCACGATCCCGGAGCTCGAGGAGCTACTCCACGCGCTCAACGAGACGGAGGGCAAGGCGCTCTCCGAGCTCGCGTCCGAGCGCCTCGAGGCGAACGACGCGTTCCGCGTGCTCCAGGAGGGCCTGCGCACGATCGAGGAGGACCTCCTCCGCCAGCGGAACGAGATCAGGGCCCGCCGCAGCGCCTGATCACTTCGTCGCGAGCGCGGTCGGGATGCGCCGCATCGCAGAGCGCACGGCGGCGTGCGCGACACGCTTGGCGACCTCGTCCGAGGTCGTGCCCTGAGCCTGCGCGCCGGCCTCGATGATCGCGATCATGGCGCCCGTCTTCGCGTCGCGGAGCATCGCGTTGACGGTGCACGCGACGGCGTCACCGATGGCGGAGCGCGCGAGCGAGAGCGAGACCACGAAGCGACGCTTCAGCGGGAGCTTCGACGGATCGATCTGGGCGATCTCGCCCTCCGCAGTGGTGCGCACGGCCGCGGAGTCGATGCCCGCGCTCTCGGCGATCTCACCCACCGCGATCGGCGCCGGCGGCTCGGTCGCGCTCGCGCTCGAAGCAACGAGGCTGAGGACGGCGGCAGCGGAGAGAGCAAGTAGGCGTCGCACGTCGTTCATGCACTGACGTCAGCAAGCCACGCGCCTTCGGGCCAAGTTCGGATCGCGAGCGTGTGGCGCTTTCGTAAGCACCACCGGAAGTGCGTCGAAATCTCCGCCGAGAATTTGCCTGTGCGCGCGGCGGAGCGACGCGCCGTCCAGCCACGTCGCACCTCGAAATACCTCGGCAAATTAGCCCGATCGGGAGCTGCAAGATGCCACGCCCCTCGAACATGCTTCGCGGGCGCCACGACGTGGTAAGCCAATGGAAGAAACGTCAGACACTGGGAGCCAAGATGAGCAAGAACTTCCTCGAGCAGCTCAAGAGCATGACCGTCGTTGTCAGCGACACGGGTGACTTCAACGTCGCCGAGAAGTTCAAGCCACGCGACGCGACGACGAACCCGTCGCTGCTCACGGCGGCGGCCGGCATGGAGGGCTACGCGCAGATCGTCGAGACGGGCCTCGCGTGGGCGCAGAAGGAGTGCAAGGGCACGCCGGAAGAGATCGCCAAGGTCGCCGTCGATCGCCTCGCGGTCGAGTTCGGCGCCGCGATCCTCAAGAAGATCCCGGGCCGCGTCTCCACCGAGGTCGACGCGCGCCTCAGCTACGACAAGGAGGGCTCGAAGGCGAAGGCACGCGAGATCATCTCCGCGTACGAGAAGCTCGGCGTCGAGCGCAACCGCGTCCTCATCAAGCTCGCGTCCACGTGGGAGGGCATCAAGGCGGCGGAGGACCTCGAGAAGGAGGGCATCCACTGCAACCTCACGCTGCTCTTCGGCATGCACCAGGCGGTCGCGTGCGCGGAGGCGAAGGTGACGCTCATCTCGCCCTTCGTGGGCCGTATCCTCGACTGGTACAAGAAGAGCACCGGCAAGGAGTCGTACGCGCCGCACGAGGATCCGGGCGTCCTCTCGGTGACGAAGATCTACGACTACTACAAGGCCCACGGCTACAAGACCGAGGTGATGGGCGCGAGCTTCCGCAACATGGGCGAGATCACCGAGCTCGCAGGCTGCGACCTCCTCACCATCTCCCCGCAGCTCCTCGGTGAGCTCGAGGCGGCCACGGGCGACCTCCCGCGCAAGCTCGACCCCGAGAAATCGAAGGCGAAGTCGATCGCGAAGATCGAGATGAACGAGGACGTCTTCCGCAAGATGCACGAGGAAGACCGGATGGCGAACGACAAGCTCAAGGAAGGCATCGAGGGCTTCACGAAGGCCATCGTCGACCTCGAGACCAAGCTCGCCGACCGCATCAAGAAGACCAGCGCCCCGGCCTGAATCGGCGGCGCCCGCGCGGCGGACGGACAAAACGCGAAACGCGCCGCGCTGGGAGCCCCAGGCGGCGCGTTTCCTCGTGGCCCGTCAGGTCAGGGCTTCTTCGTTACCGTGACCGGGCCGCCGCCGGTCGCACACACGTTCGGGTTGGTGCTGCTGACGTTCACCGTGCCGGGCCCGGTGGTCGTGAGGTTGATGGTGGCGCCCGGCGTGAGGCTGATGGGTCCCGAGGGCACGACGGGGCCGCTGATCGAGAGATTCGAGTTGGCGTTGCCCTGGTTGGTGACCGTGATCGTCGAGCCCTCGACGATGCTCGTCGTTGGGTAGGAGACGATCGAGCCCGACGCGCCCATCGTCGCGGGGACCGTGCGCGGCGTCTCGCCCGCGATGTCTGACGTCAGAGTGATGATGTCGCCGTAGGCGTTGGTGGACGTCACGGCGGGGGTCGGGATCGGGATCGGCACGACCCAGATCGTCTGCGGGCTACCGGGCGCCACCGCGACGCTCGTGTTGTTCGCGATCGGCTGAGTTCCGGCCTGGTCCTTCGAGAAGAAGAACTGGGACGACGGGCCCTTTCCGAGCGAGAGCTTCACGTTGTTCGACACGGTGGCCGAGATCGTGAAGAACTGGGCCGGGGGCGCGCCCGCGGTGCAGTTCACGAGACCGTAGTTGAGGTTCGAGGGGTTGATCGTGATCGCACTTCCGGTGCCCGTGATGGATAGTGGCATCGGCGGCGGGAGGTCTGCACAGAGCACGCCGCCCCCGGCGCCGAGCGCGACCGTCATGTCGCCGGTGACGGTCGAGCCGGTGGAGGTGGGGGCCTTCGAGATGAGCACGCCCTTGGTGTCGCCGACGACCGCGTTGCCAGTGGTGAGCGTGGACGTGAACGTGCCGGACGGGTTCGTCGAGATCGTGTATGGGACCGCGACGTTGCCCTTGTTCTGAAGGATGAAGTTCGTATTGATGTTGCCGCCCACTGGTCCCGAGACCGTGACGGAGGCCAGGTCGAACGCGAGGACCGCGCCCTGGGCGGTCTCGCGGAGGACGATCGGGTGAGGGACGTCGCCGGGCACGCCCTGCGTCGTGATGGTGAGCGTGTCACCGAAGGCGTTGTCGGCGGTGGGCGAGACTTGCTCCATCTTCTTCGGAACGACGCGGAGCTTGAAGCTGGACGCAGCTGGGACGCTGATGGCGTCGGACGAGAGGATCGGCGCACCGGTCACTTCGTTCGCGAGCGTGTAGGGCGAGAGGCCGCCCTTGGTGAGCACGGCGTTGAAGGTCATCGCGACCGTGCTCGAGATCGTGACCACCTGCGGGTTGGCGGTCGTGTTGCAGTTGACGCGGCCGAAATCCAGCGTGTTGCTCGAGATGCCGACCGAGGTCGCGCCCGCGCCCTTGAGCGCGATGGTCGACGGCGGCTCCTTGCAGAACACGGCCGAGCCGTACGAGAGCACGAGCGTGTCGGTGAGGTCACCCGCGGAGGTGGGCGCGAGCTTGATCTCGGTCGACTCCGACCCTCCCCCCGAGAGCTTGATGACGTCGGAGGCGTTACCGCCGACGGTGAAGATGCTCGTGCCGAGCTTCAGGTTCGCGGTCACCTCCGCGTTGCCGGCGTTGGTGAGCGTGAGCGGAACGGCATTGGACTTGCCGACCTGCACCTCGCCGAGGTCGATCGTCTCGGCGGCCGAGGTCGTGATGATCGCTCCGCGCGCGGTCTGATGGAGGCGGATCGTCGTCGGCGGGACACCGAGGCCCGGGAACGACACCGAGAGCGTGCCTGCGTAGAGATCGGTCGTGACCTCGGACTCCTTCGGGATCGGATTCGGCACGACCTTGATCGCCGCCGTCGCACCGGCGGGCATCGCGCCATCCGTGGGCGTGACCGTGTAGTAGTCATTGCCCGCCGTGAGCTCGATCTTGTAGTTGACGATCTCGCTGCCGGTGTTCTTCAGCGTGAACGTGCGGTCGGCCGCTTGCGCGCCGCAGCTCACGAGGCCCTCGTCACCGAAGGAGATGCCCTTCTCGAGGTCGACGTCGAAGGTGACGTTCGAATTGACGACCGAACCGCCCTCCTTCTTCGGACCGCCGTCGGTCGACGTGACGGGCTCGTTCTCCTCTGCGGACTTCGGACGCTCACCCCCTCCACAAGCCGCCATGAGCCCGAGGGTGGTGATGATGCCGATCGCGGACAGACCCGTGACAAGCCGACGCATGCGCGGTCGATTCATAAGGACGCCTCCAAGGATTTTAGAGGGTAAACGATCGCGACAAGACGGCGCAAGTTGCCGTCCCGGCAGGGCTAATGCTTCGCGCGCTCTTCCTCAGCCGAGGTGCGACAAGCTCCCCACGACGCCGTACTTCCCCTTCGCGTCTTGCTCGATGCGTGCCGCCGCGACGGCAGGATCGTGCGTGAAGAACGCCCAGCCGTTTTCTGCCACGATCTCGTCGAGAAGGGCCTTCTTCTCGTCGATGAGGAGCTCGGGGTAACGGTCGTACCCCATCGTGATGGGGAGATGCACCCACGCCGTCCCCGGGACGAGGTCGCCCAGGAACGTCACCGGCCCGTCCTTCCACCCTTCGACGCGCGTGAGCATGAGGCCGGGCGTGTGGCCTTCCGAGATCGTGAACGAGTACGCGTCGCCGAGCGTCTTCGACGATCCATCGCCCTTCGCGCGGATCACCTCGAGCTTGCCGGTGCCTTCGAGGAGCGCCTGGAGCTCGGGGATGAAGCTCGCGCGGTCTCGCGAGTGCGGAGACTTCGCGCGCTCCCAGGCGCGCTCGCTCACGACGTACGACGCGTTGGGGAACACGAGGGCTGGCGCCGCGCCTTCCTTCCAGGCGGTGAGCAGACCGCCGGCGTGATCGAAGTGGAGATGCGACAGCACGATCACGTCGATGTCCTCCGGCTTCACGCCGTGCTTCGCGAGCGACTCGATGAGCACGTGGCGATCTTCCTGCACCCCGAAGCGCTCGCGCATCTTCGGCTCGAAGAATGCGCCGATGCCCGCCTCGAGGAGGACGTTCCGCGCTCCTTCCTTCACGAGCAGCGCGCGGCACGCGAGTGTGATGCGGTTCTTCTCGTCCGGCGCCGCCCATTTCTCCCAGACGGGGCGAGGACAGTTCCCGAACATCGCACCGCCGTCGAGACGCTGCGTGTTGCCTTCGATGGAAACGAGCTCCATACGTGCTTCTTAGCACGCGCGCGGAGGCTCAATAGCAGCCGACTTGGCCGCCGCGGATCTCGCACTTCTCCTTGGGCTTGCAGCGATCCTCGATGTCGAACTTCTTGCCCTTGCACTTGAGGATCGCGCGCCCGTCGGCCGCGCAGGAGAAGTGCTCGTCTTTCTCGCAGGCGTCGCCGGCGCTCGCGATCGAGTCATCACACTCGACCTTGAAGCCCGTCTTGGCGTCGCCGCCGATCTTGCAGCCCTTCGGACCCTTGCAGAGGCTGGCCTGGACGAAGAGGCCCTTCGCGCATTTCAGGGCCGTCTTCTTGTCGACGGAGCACGCGAAGTCCTCTTCCTCGCGACACGTATCGCCTTCCTTCGCGATGCTGTTGTCGCAGGTGACCTTCTTCCGCTCCATCGAGCAGCCGCGGTCACCGAGGCAGCTCTGGACCTGGGTCCAGTGGTTCTTCGTGCACTGGAGCATGCCCTTCTTGTCGCCCGTGCACACGAAGTCGTCGGTCAAATTGCAGACGTCCTTGTCGTCCGCGACCGACTGATCGCAGACGTGCTCCCCCGTCGCCTTCGAGCAGCCGTCCGGTCCCTTGCAAGAGAGCTCCTCCCACTTGCCGTCGTGACAAGCGAGCGCCTTCTTGTCGTCGACGCACTGCTCCTTCGTTTCGATCTTGCAGCTGCCGCCCACCTTCGGTTTGCAGGCGACGGCGCTCGAAGCAACGAGCACTGCGATGAGGAGGACCTCACGCTTCATGGTCAAGGCGCAGATTAGACCGGCCTCCGCTTGGATGCCCAGCTTCCTTTCTTCTCCAGGTCGCCTTCCGGCGCCGTCCGCGGCGTGTTGTCCTCGAGAAGCGTCGCAAACGTGAGATTGGCCTTCAAAACGACGCTCTCCACGGCGCGCCGTCGATCTTGCTTCACGTCTCGAAACAAGGAGGCCTGCGCGGGCTCGCCGGTCCCGAGCTCCTGGGCCTGCACGCCGGTCAGGCGCACGCGCGCTCCCCGGAGCGGGAACCGGTCGAGGAGCTCGAGGCAGGCCTCGTGGATGGTGCGGGTGTCGCTCGCGGGCGCGTCGAGCGTCTTCCGGCGCGTGAGGAGGGTAAAGTCGTGGAGCTTCAGCTTCACCACCACCGCCCGCGCGTGGAGTCCGCTCTCCGTCAAGCGCTCCGCGCAACGCGACGAGTGCGCGAGCAGCGTGCGCGCGATCTCCTCGCGCGTGGTGAGGTCGTGCTCGTACGTGCATTCCGCGCCGATCGACTTCGCCTCCCGATCCGGCACCACCTCGCGAGGATCGATGCCGAGCGCGAGGTCGCGGAGGTCGCCCACGACCTTGGGATCCGCCTTCGCGAGATCCGCGAACGTGCGGAGGCCCATCGCGCGCATCGTAGGCGCCGTCTTCGGACCGACGCCCCACATGCGCTCGATCGGGAGCGGCGCGAGGAACGCACGGAGCTCCTCGATCGGCTCGGGCGCGACCGTCAGACCATCCGGCTTCTGCATGTCGCTCGCGATCTTCGCGACGAACTTCGAGGCCGCGACCCCCGCCGAGCACGTCAGCTGCGTCTCCTCGAAGACCTCCGCGCGGATCCGCTTCGCGATGGCGCTGCCGTCACCGAAGAGGCTCTGGCTCGCGGTCACGTCGAGGAACGCCTCGTCGATGGAGAGCCCCTCGACGAGGGGCGTGTATCGATGGAACACCTCGAAGACCCGATCGCTGGCCTCCGCATAGCGATCGCCGTGCGGCGGGACGACGATGAGCTGCGGATAGCGGCGGAGCGCCTCCGCCATCGGCATCGCGGAGCGGATGCCGTACTTCCGAGCCTCGTACGAGGCGGCCGCCACCACGCCACGGCGCGCTTGCCCGCCCACGACGATGGCCTTGCCGCGCAGCGAAGGGTCGTCGCGCTGCTCCACCGACGCGAAGAACGCGTCCATGTCGATGTGGAGGATCTGGCGCGTCGTCATGGGTTCGGGAGGCGGATCGACCGGCGCTCGCACCGTCGACCACACGACCTCCGACGCTCGCTCACAGACAATGTTTTACAACTTCTCACGAGCCCGAGACGGGGTTTTCCCACGGACGAGCGTCGATCGAGGTGGAGGCTACGATGACGAGCGACTCGATGAGCGACACGATGGCGGGGACGACCAAGGGCGTGGCGGCGAAGAAGCCGGCGCGCGGAAAGCGGGCGCGTGTCGTTCTCTTCTTCCTCGCGGTGCTCGCGATCATCGCGTACCGCCCGGCCCACCAGCACGCGCGCGCCGCTTCGCTCCTCGTCAGCTTCTCCGACAAGAACGCGAAGCCCAACGTCACCGACGAGCGCACCACGTTCGACGTGAACGGCGAGCAGGTCGCGGCGCGCATCTACACGCCGGCCGGCGTGAGCGATCCGCCGTCCGTCGTCCTCGTGCACGGCGTGAATCACTTCGGCATCGACGATCCGCGCCTCGAGCGGTTCGCGCGAGCGGTCTCGGCAGCGGGCGTCCAGGTCATGACCCCGGCCGTGAAGGAGCTCTCCGACTACCACGTCGCCCCGCACTCCATCGATACCGTCGGCGGCGCGTTGATGGAAATGCAGCGGCGCAATCACGTCTCCAGGGTCGGCCTCATGGGTATGAGCTTCGGCGGCGGCGTCTCGCTCCTCGCAGCGGCGGACGAGCGCTTCGCGGATCGCGTGTCGTTCGTCGTCGCGGTCGGCGCGCATGCCGACCTCGGTCGCGTCTCGCGCTTCTTCGTCACGGACGAGGTCGCGCGTCCCGACGGCTCCGTCGAGCACCTCAAGGCCCACGGCTACGGCATGATGATCCTCGTCTATACGCACGTGGAGGACTTCTTCCCCGCGGCGGACGTGCCCGCCGCGCGCGAGGCGATGCGCCTCTGGATCTGGGAGCACCGCGACGAGGCGCGCAAGATCGAGGCGACCTGCTCTGCCGCCTGCAAGGAGAAGCTCGATCGTCTCTTCGGGGAGGGAGCCGAGATCTACCGCCCGGAGATGCTCGCGCTCATCGATCGCCACGCGAACGACATGGCGAAGGTATCGCCGCACGGCCGCCTTGGCACCATTCGCGCGAACGTCTATCTCCTCCACGGCGCGGGCGACACCGTGATCCCGGCGACGGAGACGGAGTGGCTCGCCCAGGAGGTCCCGGCGAAGCGCCTCAAGACGACGCTGATCACGCCCGCGCTGGAGCACGTCGACCTCAAGGATCCGAGCGCGGCCGACAAGTGGGCGCTCGTTCACTTCATGGGTCGGGTCATCGGCGAAGCGGACGCGCAGTGATCGTGCGCTCGTTCACGGCGCGATGACGACGGGCTTTCCGTACGACTTGAGCTCGGCGGTCGCCTGCCCTACCGGCGCCTTCACCAGCAGGAGGACCATCCCGACCCCGGGGCAGTACGTCGTCTCGTAGCGCTTGGCCGGCGGCAGCGCCCCGCCCTCCTCGACGGTGCGCACGCAGCCGGTGTAGCTGCCGGCGGGGACCTTCACCGCCTGGTCCACGGCCGCGATCTTCACGAGGCCGCCATGCTCCCCCTGCCACGAGGTGCCCACCTCGACGGGCCCTTTGAGGATGTACGTGCCCGTGTCGTAGGTGACGCCGTCCGTGGCGTAGATGAAGCGATTCGTCTTGTTGGAGAGCCGAAGCTCGCCGTGGGTCGCGTCGGTGCGCTTCACCTTCGCGACGAGCATCCCCGTCTCGTCGCCGTCCTTGGTGTCGTAGGCGTAGATGTTCCCGTCCTCGAGCGGGAAGAGCGACTCGAAGCTCCCGCCGCTCCCGGACTTCGTCGCCGCCGTGGCCGCGGGCTTCGCGGGCTCGCCGCACGCACAGAGACCGAGGAGAATGATGGAGACCCGTAGCTTCATCGGCTCACTTCGCACGGGTCCACAGGAGCCCGCGCCCCGCCTCCGTCCAGTAGATCGCGTGGTCATCGACGACGATCGCGCTCGCGTACGCGACGCCCGACGCGAGGACCTCCGGGATCGCCCCGAGCGCCTTCGGGGCCCGGAATACCCCTCCCTTGTCGCTGCCCGCGGTCCAGTACACGTGGGTCGCATCGAGCGTGAGGTCTCCCAGCCCGTTGGCGGCGCCTTCGGGGGTGGTCGAGACCTTGTCGGACGCGCCGCCGTCCGCATCGACGCGAGCGCGCCGGATGTCGCCATCGAAGAACGCCTGGGTGTACACGAGCTCGCCGTCGACGATCACACGGCGCGCGGCGTACCTCCCCACGATCGAGGTCGTTCCGCCGGTCGCCGGCACGCGGCTCACGCTCAGCGAGGCGCCGAAGAAGACGACACCGCCGATCACCGCGAGCGACTCACACCCCTGGATGTTCTTCGCCACCACGGACGTCGTCTTGCCCGTGATGCGGTCGAGGTCCTGATCGGTGAACGGTCCGGCGTAGTGACAGCCGAAGAGGTCCTTTCCGTCGAACGCGAGGGCGGTCTGCGGGGAGTCGCTCAGCTTCTCCCCGGCACCCTTGCGCTTGTCGATCTCGAACACGCCCTCGTCGCCGCCCACGTACACGCTGTCGCCAGCGACGATCGGCTGCCGGACGTTCGTTCCCTGGAAGAGGGGCGTCACGGCGCCGGTGCTCTTCTCGATGCGGTACACGCGGCCGTCCTTCACGTCCGAGCCCGCGTAGATCGCCTCGTCGTCGATCGCGAGGCCCGAGACGTGGTCGAGCCCGGTCGCGAGGATGCGCGGCGTCGTCGAGCCGCTCGATCCGCCGTCGGTCCCGACCGCTGCCTCCGGTGTCGTGCCGCCGTCGTTCGGCGCCGGACCGACGCCGGGGGGCGAGCCGTCGCCGTCGAAGGACGAGCAGGCCGCCGCGAGCCCGAGCACCGTCGTTGCTGCCGCGACGCGCTTCATGCCGGTCATCATCCTACCTGACGATTCCCGCCGAAAGGATTGGCTTATCGCGCCAGAAGTCTCCCGCGCCGCTGGATCCCGCATCGATCGGATTCCGCGCGCGTTTCGGCGTGCTAATCCAACCCCGCCGTGAGCGATCAACTGAGCTCGGACCTCGCTTCTCTTCGCATCAACCGGGACGCCCCGGCCCCGCCCTCGGCGGCCAGACGCCTCATCGTCCCGCTCGTCCTCGTGGCGGCGGTCGGCGCGGTCGGCTTCTTCGCCTGGCAGAAGTTCTCGAGCGAGCTCTTCAAGGCCGAGGTGAAGACGACGGAGGTCGCGATGATCTCGCCGTCGCAAGCGGACGTGCAGGTCACCGCCACCGGCTACGTCATCCCTCAGGTCACCTCGAAGGTCGGCTCGAAGCTCCCCGGCCGCCTCGCCAAGGTCCTCATCAAGGAGGGCGACACGGTCAAGGAAGGCCAGGTCATCGCGCAGCTCGAGGACGACGACCAGCGCAGCCAGCTCGGCGCGACGCACGCGCGCGTCGGCGTGGCGAAGGCGCGCATCTCGACGGCGAAGGCGCAGCTGAACGAGCTCAACACGCAGATCGCACGCGAAGAGCAGCTCGTGAAGAGTGGGGCCGTCGGCCGCGCGAACCTCGACGACATGCTCGCGCGGCAGGCTTCGCTGAAGGAGCAGGTCGCCGCGGCGGAGGCCGAGACCACGGCCGCGCAGGCCGACGTCGGCACCGTCGGCATCGGCCTCAAGGACCGCATCATCGTGGCGCCCATCTCCGGCCGCGTCGTGACGAAGCCCGCCACCCCCGGCTCGTTCGTCGGCGGCATCGGCAATCCCGAGCCGATCGCGGAGCTCGTCGATTTCACGAGCCTCATGGTCGAGGCGGACGTCCCCGAGCCCCGCCTTCATCTCGTGAAGATGGGGGGGCCTTGCGAGATCATTCTCGATGCTTATCCAAACAAGCGTTACCGCTGCGAGGCGGCATCGCTGGGCCAGCGCGTGAATCGGTCGAAGGCCACCGTCATGGTGAAGGTGCGCTTCGATCCGCGGGACGACATCGCCGATGTCCTCCCCGAGATGAGCGCACGCGTGAGCTTTCTGTCGAAGAAGATCGATGACGCCGCCAAGGACGAGAAGCCGAAGAAGGTGGTCGCGGCCGATGCGGTCGTCGACCGCAACGGAGGCAAGGCGGTCTTCGCGGTCACCGAGGGCAAGCTTCACCTCATCCCGGTGAAGGTCGGGGGAGCAGTGGGCAGCGCGGTGGAGCTCCTCGACGGGCCTCCGCCCGGCACGAAGGTCGTATCGAAGCCCTCGAACGAGACGACGGACGGACAACGGATCAAGGAGAGCGACAAATGAGCGAGAGTCCCGAGCAGTACCGCAAGAGCGCGGACCCGCCGAAGGCGCTCATCGGCATGAGCGGCGTCACGAAGACCTATTTCCGAGGGAAGGAGCCGCTCACCGTCCTCGACGGCCTCAACCTCGATATCGCGGAGGGCGCCTTCGAAGCCCTCATGGGGCCGTCGGGCTCGGGCAAGTCGACGCTGCTCAACCTGATCGCAGGCCTCGACCGTCCGACGAGCGGCACCGCCATGGTCGCGGGCAACGACATCGGCAAGATGAGCGACGGCGAGCTCGCGAAGTTCCGCGCTCGTCACATCGGCTTCATCTTCCAGTCTTACAACCTGATGCCGGTGCTCACCGCGCTCGAGAACGTGGAGCTGCCGCTCCTGCTCACGAACCTGTCGGGCAGCGAGCGGAAGAAGCGCGCGCAGACGGCGCTCCGCGTGACCGGCCTCGAGGACCGGATGGACCATTATCCGCGCCAGCTCTCCGGCGGTCAGGAGCAACGCGTCGCCATCGCGCGCGCCATCGTCCACGACCCCACCATCCTCGTGTGCGACGAGCCCACCGGCGATCTCGACCGCAAGAGCGCGGACGACATTTTGAAGTTGCTGACGAAGCTCAATACCGAGTTCAAGAAGACCATCCTCATGGTCACGCACGATCCGGCCGCGGCCGAGGTGGCCACCGTCACGCGTCATCTGAACAAGGGGAAGCTCGAATAAATGCTCCACCTCTTCTTCATCGCGGCGCGAAACCTCAAACGAAGCTGGTTTCGCACCTCGTTCACGGTGATGGGCGCCGCGGTGGCGCTCATCGCGTTCATCATGCTGCGCACGACGCTGTGGGCGTGGAACATCGGCGCCGAGTACGCCGCGCACGACCGCCTGGGCACGCGCCACAAGGTGACGTTCATCATGCAGCTGCCGAAGCGCTACATCGATGACGTCCGGGGCGTGCCGGGCGTGAAGCAGGCCACGTGGGCGAACTGGTTCGGCGCGCGAATCCCCACGAAGCCCGACGAGTTCTTTGCCAATCTCGCGGTCGACCCGGAGAGCTACCTCACCGTCATCGACGAGATGAAGGTGGAGCCCGCGGACAAGCAGCGTTGGCTCGAAGACAAGAAGGGCGCGCTCGTCGGCGCCGTCCTCGCCAAGAAGATGGGCTGGAAGGTCGGCGACAGGATCGTCCTGGAAGGGACGATCTACCCCGGCGACTGGGAGTTCAACATCTCGGGGATCTACACCGCCAGTCGCAAGTCCCTCGACGAGTCGGAGCTGATCTTCCACTGGGACTACATGAACGACTCGCTGCCGGAGGCGCGGCGCGACCAGATCGGCTGGATCATGTCGCGCATCGACGACAGCACGAAGAGCGGCGACATCAGTCAGGCGATCGACCGCGTGTTCGACGAGCGCGACACGCAGACGTTGACGATGAGCGAGCGCAACATGCAGGTCTCGTTCATGGCCGGTTTCTCCGCCATCCTCACCGCGCTCGACATCGTCTCGTTCGTCATCCTCGGGATCATGCTCCTGATCCTCGGAAACACGATCGCGATGGGCGTGCGCGAGCGCACCAAGGAGTATGCCGTCTTGCGCGCCATCGGCTTCGAGCCCTGGCACGTCCGCTTCTTCGTCATCGCGGAGGCGGCCGCGCTCGGCATCATCTCCGGCGTGGTGGGCGTCGTGCTCGGCTACTTCTTCGTGAACAACGTCCTCGGTCGCGCGATCGAGGAGAACATGGGCGCGTGGTTCCCTTACTTCCGCGTGGAGCCGAAGGTGGCGGGCCTCGCGTTCGTGATCGCGGTCGCGCTCTCCGCCATCGCGTCGCTCCTGCCGAGCATCCAGGCCGGTCGTGTCTCCGTGACGGAAGCGCTGAGGAGGGTCGGCTGATGATCCCCATCAAGTACAACGTCCGCAACCTCGTCGTCCGCAAGCGCACGACCGGCGCGGCCATGTTCGGGCTCGCGCTCGTCGTGTTCGTCTTCGCCTCCGCCATCATGATGGCGAACGGCATCACGAAGACCTTCGGCCGCACCGCCTCGCCCGACATGGCGATCGTGCTGCGCAAGGGGTCCGACAACGAGATGACGAGCGCGATCGAGGACAAGCAGCTGAACCTCGTGCTCGCGCAGGCCCAGCAGGTCGGCGCGAGCAAGAAGCCGCCGGGCGTCGGCGAGGTGCTCATCGTCGTCCTCCTCGAGAAGGTCGGCGTGGAGGGCGTCTCGAACGTCACGGTGCGCGGCGTGCCCGAGGACTCGGTCGCGTTCCGGCCCACGGTGAAGCTCGTCGACGGCCGCATGCCCGCGCCCGGGAGCGACGAGGTGCTCGTGGGCCAGGCCATCCGTGGCCGCTTCAAGGGCGTGAACCTCGGCGATAGCTTCGAGCTCAAGAAGAATCGCCCCGTGAAGGTGGTCGGCGTGTTTACCGACGAGGGGTCGTCGTACGAGTCGGAGGTGTGGGCGGATCTCCACACGACCCGGCAGGCCTTCGGCCGCGAGGGTTACGTCTCGAGCGTCCACGTTCGACTCGATAGCGCGAGCAAGTTCGACGCGTTCAAGGCGCTCGTGGAGCAGGACCGTCAGCTCGGCTTGATCGCCATGCGCGAGGCCGACTTCTTCGAGAAGCAGGGCGCGCAGACGAGCTTCATCCTCAAGCTCCTCGGTGGCCTGGTCGCCTTCTTCTTCGGCGTGGGCGCCATGATCGGCGCGACCATCACGATGAACGCTCAGGTGGCCGGACGGAGCCGAGAAATCGGGACGTTGCGTGCCCTCGGCTTCTCCAAGTTCTCCATTCTGCTGTCCTTCTTGCTGGAATCCATCTTCCTGGCGGTGGCGGGCGGGGCCCTGGGCAGCGTGGCCGCGCTCGCGATGAAGGCGGTCAAGATCACGATGCTGAATGCAGGCACATTCTCGGAGATCGTGTTCGGCTTCGAGCCGACACCTCAAATCATCGTGTCCTCGATCGTACTCTCTGCTTTCATGGGTCTAGTCGGTGGGTTCCTCCCTGCCGTCCGCGCCGCCCGGGTCAGCCCGGTCGAAGCAATGCGAGGATGACCCCCCTTCGATGAGCATGCGCCGCAGCAGCCCGAGCATCCCGCCTCCGTCATCGAGCCCGCCGGATCCGAAGTGCTTCGACTGCGGCTGCGCGGCGCCCGATCTCGATCAGGAGCAGACCCTGCGCAGCACGCTCGGCTGGCGCCTCGTCTTCGATCGCCAGCCGGACGGCTCGAACAAGCCGATCTGGCGCTGCCCGGACTGCTGGCAGAAGTACAAGAACGCCAAGCAGGCGTGAGCGGTGCGGGCTGACGCCCGCCAACACGAGCGCCGCAGCGGCAATCTATTGGCGGATGGTTAATGCGTTGGCCGGATGGACGGCCCGCTGTGTCTGTTCAAGCGTGAGGGGTCGCTCTAACGTGGCCGGTCCACACCCGTACATGTCGCGCTCCGCCGAACGCGGACGCGAGAGAAGAAGAGGACTCCATGGCTTTCACTCTCCCGCCGTTGCCGTATGCGAAGGACGCGCTCGCCCCCCACATCTCGGCCGAGACGCTCGACTTCCATCACGGCAAGCACCACAACGCGTACGTCGTAAAGCTGAACGAGCTCATCGCGGGCAAGCCCGAGGAAGGCAAGAGCCTCGAGGACATCATCAAGGGCACCGACGTCGGTACGCCGGTCTTCAACAACGCGGCGCAGGTCTGGAACCACACGTTCTACTGGGCCTCGATGAAGCCGGGCGGCGGCGGCGAGCCGACGGGCGATCTCCTCGCGGCCATCAACCGCGACTTCGGCTCGGTCGCCAAGTTCAAGGAGGAGTTCACGAACGCAGGTGTCACGCAGTTCGGCTCCGGCTGGGCGTGGCTCGTCGAAGAGGGCGGCAAGCTCAAGGTCACGAAGACGCCGAACGCCGACCTCCCGATGAAGCACGGCCAGAAGGCACTCCTCACGATGGATGTCTGGGAGCACGCCTATTACATCGACTTCCGCAACGCGCGCCCGAAGTACATCGAGACGTTCCTGAGCTCCCTCATCAACTGGGACTTCGGCCTCGAGAACCTGAAGAAGTGAGCGCCGGCGGCCTCGTGCCGCTCAGTATTTCCCGAGGTCGATGACGGACTTCTCCGTCATGATCTCGAACGGGCGAGGCTCGACGGTGACGTCGCCTCGCTCGTTCCGTTTGATGACGTGCACCGCGCCGAGGACATCGCCGCCCATACCACGACGATGGAGCGCGACCTGCACGTGTGTCACATCCTCCCCACGCGCGGGATCGACGACCTCCGGGCCGTAGCCGTCACCCGCCCAGGCGATGGGCGCGGCGGCGCGGCGCTCGTTCGCGTCGTTGGTGACGACGACGTCGAGGTCGCTCGTGTCCGTCTCCCACGTGAGCGAGAGGCGCGTGAGCGGCACGCTCGACGGCTCGAGGAGCGCGAGGTCGGCACGCAGCAGGTCTTCGGCACCGGCGTAGCGAAGCTCGTAGCGACGACCCAGCCCGGCCTCGAACGCGGCGCGAGCCCCTTCCCGATCGCCCGCGCGGAGCAGCGCGAGGCCTAGGAGGTGGTGGCCCGAGGGCTGATCCGGCCGCTCCGCCGCCGCCCGGCGGAGCAGCGGGACGGCGAGCGGGTCCCCGAGCCGATCGAGGCGCACCGCCGCCGCGCGCGCGAGCTCGGCGCGCTCGGGCCACAGCTCGACGAGTGACGTGTAAGCGCGCGCGGCGCGCTCGCGATCGCCCCTCGCCTCGAGCGCGGCGCCGAGCGCGATGAGCCCGATCGGTGTTAGCGGCGCTCGCGTCGGATCCTCGCGCATCTGTGTGTACGCCTCCGACCACGGCGCCGGCGGCGGCGTGAAGGCATCCTCGAACGGCGAGCGACCGAAGCGCGAGCGCAAGAGGTGCAGGCTCAGCGGCCGCGGCGGCTCCGGAGCCCCGGGCGAGAGCATGAAGGGGTACGTGACGGTCACGACGCCGCCCTCTGGTACGGGGAACTCCAGCCCAGAGAATGCATGCACCATGCACTCGATCACCTTCTGGTCCCCGATCTCGGAGCCGCCGTCCTGCGCGCGGGCCACGGTGCCATCGCGCTGGATCACGAACTTCACCGTGACGCGTCCGGCGAGGCCCGGGTCGCGGCGCTGGCCATCGAGGTAGCACGCCTGGAACGCGCCTGCGTGGAGACGAACGATGCGCTGGATCACCTCGGGCGGGAGGCGCCCGCTCACCACGACCGAGGCGACACGCATGGAGACGGCCGTGGTCCGATGCCCCGTGCCCGGGCCCGGCGTGACCGGCCTCGGAGCCGGTGATGGCGCTGGCAGCGACGACGCGTGCGGCTCGGCCTCGATCCATTTGAGCCGCGTCACGTCCGCGTCGTCCTCGAGGACGATGAGCGACGTGAACGGCGTCGCGAGCCGATGCGCGTGCGCGAGCTCGATGACCTCGCGCTTCGCGTCCTCGGTCCAGCCCTGCGCGATCCCGCGCGCGACGAGCCGCTCGGCCTTCGACGCCGCGACGGCGTGCTCGAGCGCGGGGAGCCGCGGCTCGCTCGAGTCGATCCGGGCGAAGACGACGCGCTCCTCGCCGGGCGCGGCCGACGCGAGGCGATCGGTGGACTGCCACGTCGCGCCCGGGATCGTGACCGGTGCATCCTGCACGCGATGAGAGAGCCGGCGCACGAGCTCCGCGCGATCGAGGAGGAGCGCGTCCTCGATGACGAGGCCATGACGCGCGATGGGCCGCAGCGCCTGCGCATCGACGGTGGCGACGGTGCCAAGGACGTCGATGCGCTCGATCGGATCGAGCGCATCGAGCGCACGTCGCGGGTCCTGCGAATGCGGCGGGAGCTCCAGCGGGAGCCCGATACCGCTCGTCGCTCCCCCCAGGATGACGACGCGCCTCGCGCCGCTCGTGCGCGCGAGCTCGAGGCCGGCGCGAAGGTTCGCGAGCCCGAGCGCGCTGCGGGCGCGGAGCGCGGCGCGGGCGCCTTGGCCTTGCCCGAGGAACGCCGCGGTCTGATCGTACGCGATGATGGGCGCGTTCGGGAGCGCGTCGAGGAGCGCCCGCGCGGCGTCGAGGTCGGCGGACGCGCTCGTGTCGACGAGGTAGACGGTCTGATCGAGCGGCTGCGGCACCGCGGGAATGTCGGCGCGCACGCGCGTGGCCACGAGGTCGCCGGAGCGCGTCGTCCGCGGAGACGAGGCGGGCAGTGCATAGCGAACATCGGCGGTCGGCTGCGCGTCCGAGGTCTCGAGGTGGAACGGCTCGGTCGCGCCGTCGATGACGGAGACCCTCAGCTCGTGGACGACGGGCAGGCCGCGCAGCGGAACGACGAAGGGGCGATCGGACACGATCTCGGTCGTGTACTCGAGCGCGACCTCCTTCTCTTCGCGCGGCGCGATGGGCGCGATGCGCGCCGCGATCTCGCGCTCGCGTGGCTGCTCGATGAGGAGCGGGTCACGGCGCCGGTGGATGATCTCCTCGTACGTCCGGCGCGCGGCGGAGGTCTCGGCCGCCTCGGCCTCGCGCCAGCGACCGCCGATGCTCATCGCGAGGCGTGAGATCGACGAGCGCGGAGGCATCACGAGGCGAAAGCGTCCCTCGGTCTGTCGGTCGAGCGGACTCACGAACCGCGCTCGGATCGACGTGTGTGCGATCGCTCCGTGCAGCGTGACGTTGATCGAGAGCTCACGGAGATCGAGCGTGCTGCCATCGTTCGAGTCGATCGCGATCGGCGCGGGCGGCGACGCGGCGCGAGCGTCGATCGCGAACGCAGCCGCCGGCGTGGGCACGTCCGCGGGCGTGGGCGCCCTGGGCGCGGGGCTCCGCCCACACGCGCACGCCGCGAGCATCAAAAGGGAAAGAAGGGCCGCTCTTCGCATGCCCGGAAGACCGACAGCGAGGCCGCCACGAAGTTCCCGGTCGAGCCTCGTCGGACCGCCTCGCCTCGTCGCGTCTCGGGCCGTCAGGACTTGTTCAGCGCCGCGACGTACGAACCAGGCTTCGGCGCGATAGGCTCGCCCTCGCCACGCCAGAGAGCGGGGACGGAGACGCGCTCGTTCATCTCGACAATGAGGTCGGTCCCGACGGGCAGCGCGAAGAACTGATCGAGCCAGGGGAAGCGGTCGCCGATCTGGAGCAGGTAGACGACGCCGAGCGCCTCTTCCGTATCGTGCGCGTGCGAGGGATCGGTGCAGCCGATGTACCAGCCGCTGTCGTCCGGGCCGGTGGGCTCGAGGTGCTTCAGGAGCAGCGCGTGGCGCGAGGCATCAATCCGGGTGCAGATGAAGGCGCTCTGATGCGGGGCCGGAAACGCGGGCGTGAGGTCCCAGCTCCGCGCGACCTCCTGGCGGCACCAGGTGCGCATGAGGGCGCGATGCACCGATTCGGGCTGGATATCGTCGCCGTCGGAGCCGACGTCACGAACTCCGAGCGTGCCGTCCTCGCGGTCGAACATGCGGAGGAGCGAGCCGGCGAGGTCGATGCGCTGCCCGGCGGAGAACTTCACGCCGGAGCCAACCGCGCTCTCGAAGAACCCGAGCAGGAGCTGCTCGAGGTTGGGAACCGGGACGGGCTCGGAGAAGAGAAACGAGATCTCCGAGTGGCCGTGCACCGTGAGGCCGCTCGTCGCGAAGCGAATCATCTCACGCTGGGGCTCTCCACCGGCCCCATCCGCCTTCACGTCGCTGCCGTCGCTCACATCGCTCACGCAGCTTCCGCCTCGGCTTCATCTCCGGTTCCAGCGATAGAGTTGCTCTGCGGGCTTGCGCGTGGGCTTGGAGGCGGCGGGGATGACGAGGCCGCGGTCGAGGAGGCGCTTCTTGAACGCGCGCGACGTCTCGGTCTTGCCGAGGATGGCGGCGTAGATGTGCTGGAGCTCGGCGAGGGTGAAGCGGCTCGGGAGAAGATCGAACGAGCGATCGCGGACGGGATCGTCGAGGTGGCGGCAGAGGCGGTCGTACGCGTGCGTGATGATCTTCGCGTGGTCGAAGGCGAGCTTGAGCGCCTTCTTCTTCGCTGGCGTCGCGACGGCGAGGTTCTTCAGCGGATGCCACTCGGCCGCGGCCGCGTCATCGGCGGCGGTGACCTTCGCCTCGGCGACGAGGAAGGTGGCCCAGGCGATGGTGACGGTGTGGCCGCGGGGATCGCGTCCGGGATCCCCGTACGCGCCTATCTGGACGAGGCGCGCGCTGCCAGTGGAGAGGCTGGTCTCCTCGTTGAGCTCGCGGGCGGCGGCGCGTTCGAGCGACTCGTTCTCGTTCACGAAGCCACCCGGGAGGGCCCAGTGGCCCTTGAAAGGGTCGCTCGCGCGTTGGATCAGCAGCACGGCGAGATCTTCCCCGCGCAGCGTGAAGATCACGCAATCGCAGGTCACGGCCGGCCGCGGATACGGATAGCTGAACGCCAAGGCCCGGCGACGATCCTCTGCCCGGCGCGCGCCGTCAATGAAGTTGGTGGTCGCGCCCCTCGACGTGCTGTCAGGTTGATGTCATCTTAGGCGCGTGAAGCGCACGGAGCGTCTTTTCGCCTTGGCGGAGCATCTTCGCGCGCGCCGTACGGGCATCACGGCCGAGCAGCTGGCCGAGAAGTTCGGCGTGACCGTACGCACGATTTACCGCGATCTCGACTCCCTCCGCGCGGCGGCCCTCCCGCTCTCCGCGGAGCGCGGCCGGGGCGGTGGCTACGCGCTCGACACTCGGTACACGCTCCCCCCCGTGAACTTCACGGCCCGCGAGGCAGCGCTCCTCGTCGCCCTTGGCCGCTTCGCGACGGAGATGCGTCTCCTGCCATTCACGGAGACGCTCGATCGCGCCCACGACAAGGTGCGGGGCGCGCTGTCCACGAGCGCGCAGCGAGAGCTCGCGGGCCGACTCAAGGAGCTGCAGTTCGTCGGCATCCCGCAGCCCCCGGTCGCGCGCGCCGTGCGCCAGGCCGTGGAGCGCGCCTGGTTCGAGCAGCAGCCGCTCCGCATCACGTATCGTAGTGGCAACTACGAGCTCTCCACGCGCGACATCAAGATCACGAGCGTGTTCATGGAACGCACGGAGACGCGCCTCAACGCGATCGACCTCCAGAAGAACGAGGAGCGCCAGTTCCGCCTCGACCGCATCGAGAAGGCGGAAGTGATCGGTCCCACCGCCTGACCACGGACGCGGTGTTACGCAGCACGCATCGCGAGGCGTGTGGCGATGGCGTAGCTGACGCCGATCGTCACTGGCGTCATGTAGCCGTTGGCGCCCTGATCACCCCAGATCTGGACGATGCAGACCGCGACCGACCCGAACGATACGAGGGCGGCGCTCCTCTCGAGCGCGCTCCCCGCGTTGCGATAACCGCGGAGAGCCAGCGTGCCGGTGATCGGGAATATCAACCAAAGAATGGTGAAGCCGATGACGCCGCCGAGCGACCACAGCCACAGGACGCCATTGTGCGCGATGAGGCGGTAATTGACGAATACGTCCGTGAGATCGACGGGTGGGTTATCGGGGGAATATTGATATTCCGAGCCGAAGCCCGTGGGGATGAAGGCGTTCTGGCGCAGCGTGTAGATGAGGTTCTCGTTCTCGATGTCGCGCGACTGGCTCGAGGTGTCGCGCTGCTCGAGGACGGACATGACGAGCTTCGCCGGCTTCAGGATCGGGCTCGGAGAGTTGATCTCGGAGCCGATGAGCACGTAACCGACCACGACCGGAATCGTGAGTACCAGGCCGAGCGTGACTTGGAACTTTCGCTTGCTCGGCTTCAGCGCGGCGTAGATCGCCGCCGGCGCGATCGCGAGGCTGACGAACGCCAAACGGCGATTGTTCAGCACCATCGCAAAGAGAATGAACGCGGAGATGAAGACCGCGCGCCAGATGGTGCGCCGCGTTCGCTGCTCGAAGGCGTGCATCACCACGATGAGGATCGAAATGACGAAGAGGACGGAGTCCGAGTGGGTGGTACACCACTCCGGATGGCCCGGACGCTGCGTGATGCCCTCGGGAACGAAGACTCCGAAGTAGATGTAGATGACCAGCGCGCTACGCACGAGCGCGGTGGCGACGAAGATGGTGCCGATCGCGGGCAGGTCCTCCGGGACACGTAGCGTGTAGAGGAACAGGAGCCCGATGAGCGGGAGCTGGAAGAGGTGGAGGATCTGACGCACCTCCGCCTCGAGCGTGCCGCCATGAATGAGCCCCCACACGGAGAGGCCAAGGACGCCTCCCATGAAGACGAAATAAATGGTGCGCGCGAACTTCGGAGGTGCGACGTAGGTGTCGTCCTTCCTTCCCCAGACCGCGCGATAGAGGAGACCGATGGTGACGAGGAAGAAGACCGGGAGCGACGCGCCCGGCATGCCGCTCCACTCCTTGATCGTCCCGTAGTACGCGACCGCCGCGGGCCACAGATACGTGTCCCAGTAGCCGTCGCCTTGCTGCTTCAGCATGGTCTCGCTGAACGGCTCGATGAAGAGCGCGAGCACGAGATAGATGCGAACCGCGCCGCGGATCTTCCAGCGCCGCATCACCCAGAAGAGGAGCGGCCCCCAGAGCACCACGAGGGCGGTGTCGAAGCGGAAGCTGTTGGCCCAGACGCCGGGCGCATCGAAGGCGGGCCCCGACGCGACGTAGGCGAAGAGGGAGGCGAGGAAGACGCCGATGATGATGCGGAGCGTGGGCTTGAGGTAGTTGTCCTGCAGCAGCGCGCGCTCGTCGACGAACGGCCGGTCGTCCTGCTGCTGCGCCCCGAGCGATCCGCCGCCCAGCGAGTTGGCGAGCGACCCGAACTGCTGGCGCATCTTCACCTGCAGCTGGCTGCGGTCCGGAACGGGCCGCGACAGCTGCGGAGGACGAGCGGAGCCGCCGGGCGGTCGATTCATGCTGCGCCGGGGTGAGCGTACATGGTCCCCGCGGCAGACGTCACGCCGGCCGGTACGCGATCGTCTCGTTCGCAGCGACCGCGGTGGCGACGATCCAGCGCTCCCCGACCACGCGCGTGTGGACGCGCCAGCCTGGGGCCTCCTCGACGTGCCAGACGCGCTCGTGCCGAAGCCGAGGCTGGTCGAGGTCCTCGGGCGCGACGGCGAATCGGTCGAGGTGGCGAGAGATCCCAGTCCCGAGGCCCTTCAAGTACGCCTCCTTCACCGTCCAGAGCTCGACCGCGCCGCGCGGCTGCTCGGCGGCGGGGAGCGTGCGAAGCGCGGCCAGCTCGGCGGGCGCGAACGCCCGGAGGACGGTCTCGAGGATGTCGGGAGCACGCGCGAGCGACTCGACATCGACGCCGACCCCCGCCCCCGCGCCCCCGACCGCGACCACGACCAGCCCATCCGTATGCGACAGGCTGAACTCGAAGGCGCGCGACGGCGCGGTGACGAACGGCTTCCCCGCCTCGGTGCGCTCGAACGTCCATGCGTCCGCCGGGACCTCGGGCGCTTCGCGCGTGAGCGAGGCCCGCACCCAGGCGCGCGCGCAGATGTGAAGGTGCGCGTCGCTCATGCGCTCCGCCGCGGCGAGCTCGTCGGCGGGGAGCATCGCACGAAAGCGCGCCCGCTCCTCCGCGCTCACGCGCGCCGTCTCGAGGAGCGACACCGTCGTCACGCGTCGAGGATACCCGCCAGCGCCGCGCCGCGGGTATGCTCGGGCGTATGTCGAAGTCGACCGCGTTCGTGTCGTCGCGTGGGGATCTCGTCGATCAGCCCATCGAGCCGTCGTGGGTTCGATCCGGGACGCCCGTCGCGCGCGCCATCACGCTGACCGAGTCGCCCGACGGGCTCCTCACGACCGGCATCTGGGACTGCACGGCAGGGACGTTCACGTGGATCTTCCAGACCGACGAGATCGTCCACATCCTCGAAGGTGAGGTCACGGTGCGGGACGGCTCCACCGTGCACCAGCTCGGTCCCGGAAGCGTCTGCTATTTCCCGCAGGGGCTCGAGACGATCTGGGAGGTGCCCAAGTACGTCAAGAAGACCTTCGTGTTGCGGGCGCCGCATCGGTCGCGACTCCGCCGTCTCGCGTCGGCAGCGAAGCGCCTCGTCACTCGCCGGTGAACACGAGGTGGGCGTAGCCCACGTCGATCGGCGTGGTCGGCACGGTCGAAAGCGTCACGCCGACGGAGATACCAGGCAGGCCGGCCTTCAGGAATGCTGGAGACACGTGGCGCACCTTCTCGGGGACCTCGACGACGCGATAATCGATCAGTCCCGAGCTCGGGATTGACGAAGTGATTGTCGCAAATGAGGTCGACATCGAAGCTCAGCTTCGACGCCGTCTTCTGGAACTTCTTTTGCCAGTACGCGATGGGCGCGGTGGCCCCAGGCTCGGTCTTCTGCGCGACCGCGCGGAGGCCAGGCTCGCCCTCCGGCGAGCGCTCCGTGCGCACCGTCGCGGCACCTTCCACCACGACCTCCCAGCCGTTCTTCTTCTCGTCCGAGTCGAACTCCTCGCAGAGCGCCACCGGCTTGTCCGGACATGCGCCGCCCTCCCCGAACGGACCGCCATCCGCGCCGCCATCCGATCGCGGCCCGGCCTCGCCCGAGGTCGAGCCCTCCGGCCCCACGGGCGTAGCAGGGGTGCGAGCGAGCGCTCCACGGTCAGGACCGCCAGCGCTCGATCGACTGCACGATGAGCTTCTCGAGCCAGATCTGCGACCAGTACGGCGTGAACGTGTGGTCCGTCCCGTCCACGATCTCGAGCCGGAACTTCGGGAAGGTCTCGACCTTCTTCCCGCGCGGGCCGAGATGCGACTCCATGAGATCGAGCCCGCCGTCGTTCGAGCCGAAGACCATCAGCGTCTCCGTCCCGCGCTTCAGGATCTCCTTGAAGTTCGCCGCCACCTCGTCGATCTCGAACGAGCCGTGGCGTACGCGCGCGACGGCGCCCTGCGCGCCGCGCACCGCTCGCGCGACCGCGCGCTCCGCCAGGGTGCTCGCGATGCCGCGCGCGTTGACCTCACCGCGGAGCACGCGCTTCCACGTCTGCGGATTCCACATCTCCTGCGTATAGAAGCGCGTGGAGCGATAATTCTTTCGAAGCGACACCTCGAGCGTGTCGCCGTCTTTCCACGCGAACGTCTGCGTGTTGATCAGGACCTGCCCCGCCACCCGCTTGTCCGCGAGCGCGCTCTTGTAAGCGAGATAGGCGCCCGAGCAGAGCCCCACGAGGTAAAACCGCTCTACCTCGCGGAGCGACGTCAGCTCCGTCATCGCGGTCTGGACGTCGACGACCGCCTCCGGCGCATAGAGCCGGTTCTCGAGCTTCGCGTCCGCGACCGAGTCTCCGATCCCCGAGACATCGAACCGGAGCGACGTGAGTCCGCGCGCGGCCAGCGTCCGCGCCATCTTCACGTACATGCGATTCGACCCGACGCGATGATTCGAGCCGACGTTGAGAAATACGACCGCCTCTCGCGTTCGCTGCGGTCCGCGCGTCGCGGGCTCGCAAAGGATGCCGAAGAGACGATTACCGAATACGAACGCCTCCTCGCGGGCGACGCCCCGGCCCTCGTCGATGCTGTCGGCCACGAGGTGGGGGCCTTCGCGCGTGAGGTCGAGGAGGGTCGGATTGCGCTCCTCCTCTTCCTCCTCGTGCTCCGTGTGGACGACCTTCGTGAGCCACACCACGATCTGGTCGAAGGCCTCGCGCGGCACCTTCGACAGATACGCGTCCTGCATCATTGCCGCATAGCCGGGCACGCCCGTCTGGTCCGTGACGTCCGCGCCGACCACCGTGAGATGCTTCGTCAGGCGGCCATCGTCGGGGAGATCGTCACGGCCGAGGAGGAGCACACGCGGGGCAGGCGAGTCCTTCTTGCCGCGCAGGTCGACGCCGCCGAGCTCCTTCACCGTCGCCGACGAGAGGAGATATCCGATCGCCTCCTCGTCGCCCGTATCCGTGCCGAGCGCGGGCATCGCCGCCGACGACTTCCGCACCTCCGGTGACACGCCACGATCCGCCTCCGACGCGAACGCTTGCTCCGCGCCTGCGGTCTGCATCATCCGCATCTCGCGGAGGAACGCGCGACCCGTGAGGTAAGGGCTCCAGAGGACGAGGCTCGACACGTCGTGCCGCTCGAGCGCGGACAGATACGCCATCGTCGCGCCGAAGCGGATCCCGAAGAGGCTGACGTCCACCACCTCCGCGCGACGGCGCAGCTCCTCGACCGCGAGGCCCACGCTCTGCACCCAGGCCTGAAGGCGATGCGGGTCGTGGTCGCTCCCGCCCGAGTCTCCCGTGCCGTGATAGTCGAAGCGGAGCGACGCGAGGCCCGCCGCGGCGAGGCGCTCCGCGAGCGTGCGGTACACGCGATGAAGGCACATCGCCTCGTAGCCGAAGGGATTGCAGAGGACGACGCCGGCCGTCTTCGTCGGCTTCGCGGGCGCGTGATACCAGCCGAAGAGCCTCTTCTCGTCGTCGCCGAAGATGATCGGCCCCGAGCTGCGCTTCTGCCAGCTGGTCACTTGAGCGCCACCGCGGAGCGGAGGTTCTGCGCGTGGAGCTCACCCGTGAGCGAGGAGCGCGGCTTCGCGTTCGGCAGCGGCCTCAGCGCGATGGTGCGAGACCGACCGGGCGCCAGATCGAAGTAGTTGTCCTCGGCCACGTGACCGGGCACCACGATCCTCACGGCCTGAGCGAAGCGTCGAGTCGTCACCGTCACCTGGTTCGGCCCCAGAGTACCTTCGAGTCCGGCACCGGGAGGAGGCTTTGCGAAGTCGACGAGCCAGCACGTCTCCGCCAGCAACGTTTCGCCCTGCGCGAGCGTCGCCACCGCGACGTCGTGCCCCGACGGCCCGAAGCGATAGGCGTGCGCGGAGTCCGAGAACGTCGGGAGAATTCCGTCTGCGGCGAGCTTGATCGCGGAGCGCGCCGGGATCTCCACCACCTCGACGCCGCCGTTCGTCCGCGTCTCTCCGTCGCGGTAGAGCGTCAGCTCGAGCGTCGCCGACACCGCGGCGGGGCCGTCGTTGCGTACGTGGAGCCAGAGCCCGTTCACGCCTTCATCCAGGATGAAGAGCCCGAGGGGCTGCATCGCGCGACGGAGGTACCAGTAGGGCGACTTCGGCTCGCCGCGCGAATCGAGGACGCCCCAGCCCGCGCCCGGCCAGAGGTCCTGCAGGAACCACACGAGCGCGCCCATCGTCGTCGAGCCCGCGCGGCGCCACTCCGCCATCGTGCGCGCCATCGCCTCGCCGCTCGCGACGCGCGAGAGCGTGAGGTACCGCTCCATGTCCTCGTAACGGACGCGAGCGGGATCGACCCCGAACAGCCGCTGCACGTAGTGATCGCGCACGTCCTCGAAGTCCCAGCCCGAGCCGTTGTCCTTCGACGTGCGCTCCTTCCACTTCGCGTGAACGAACGGCGCCTGGCCGTCGGCGAGGAACACCGGAAAGAGATCGTCCTCGGGGACGTTCGCGAAGGCGAGGCACTCGGACGCGAACTTCACGTCCGCTCGGCGGGCGTCCTCGAAGGGCCGCAGGTACGCGCCGACTCCGTAATAGTGGCCCGCGCCCGAGTCGACGTGGAACGGCAGCGCGCCGCCGGCGGGAGAGTTGAACCAGTACGGAACGTCGGGGCGGAGCTCCCGCACGAGCGCCGGCAGCACCTCGAGGAAGAGCTCGGAGAGCCAGCTCTCGCGCGGGGCGCCGAACATCGCGGCCTGCTGCGCGACCTCGCTCCCGCCGCAGAACAGCGCGATGCACGCGCGGTTCTGCAGGCGTTCCGCGAGCTGCCGCACCTCGCGCTCCACGCTCGCGCGAAACGAGGGGTCGGCGACCGGGTAGTCCATGTTGGCGAACATGAAGTCCTGCCAGACGAGGATCCCGAGCTCGTCGCACGCCTCGTAGAACGCATCGTCCTCGTAGAAGAGCGTCCCGGAGAGGCGAACCATGTTCATGCCCGCCGCCTTCACGAGGCCGAGCACGCGGCGATACTCCTCCGCCGGCGCCGTGAGCCGCGCCACGTCGAGCGTCGTCCACACCGCACCACGGCAGAATATCTCCGCGCCGTTGATCGAGAGCGCGAATCGATCGTGAGCGGTGTCGAGCGCGACGCTTCGAAACGCGAGCGCGCCGAGGCTCACCGAGCCGCCGTTCGTCTCGATCCGCGCCGCGTAGCGGGTCTGCGGGCCGTGCGTGTGCGGCCACCAGAGGAGGACATCGAGCATCTCGAGCCGGCCGGTGACGCGCGTGCCGTCGACGGTGAGCTCGGCGCGCTTGTCTCCGACGACGAGCGTCGCCTCCGTGAAGGGGCCGACGCGGCCGACGAGATCTGCGACGACGTCCACGATGCCCGCGCCCGCCACGACGCGCGTGCGAACGTGGGTCCGCGCGGTCGAGGCGTAGGCCAGCTCGAGCTCCCCGGGCACGAGGCGCCGGGCGTTGGCTGCCTCGCGGACGGCGGGGAACTCCGCCGTCGTGAGGGAGATGCGATCGCTGTCGTTGCGCTCCGAGTCGACGAACGCCGGGATCTCGCCGGTCGTGAAGGAGATCGGCTCCATCATCGAGTCGCGCCCCGGAATGTCGAGCGATCGCTCCGTCTCCGCAGCGCGCGGGATGACGATCAGGGAGCGCGTCACGTAGACCCCACGCCAGGGCCCCACCGGCGCGACCGGCGGCGACCAGCCCGGCATGCGGCCCACCAGCGTCGTGCGCAGCCAGCGGAGCTGCTGATGCGACGTGAGGCGCGTCTTCCAGCGCGGACGCGGACGCTTCTGCGCGAGCGCGTCCGCGAGGGGATCGAAGCGAATGGTCAGCTCGCGCGCCCCCGCGGGGAGCTCGACCGCGTGTGCATGATACATGTTGTCGGAGACGAGCACGCTGAGGCCGTCGATGAAGACCTCCGCGAGCGTCGCCAGGCCGTCGAGGTGAAGCCGCGGGCTCGTCCCCGCCGGGACCTCGGGCAGCCGCGCGCGGAACCACCACGTCTCGGCGTCGAAGTCGCGGCGCGCGTCGAAGCTCCACCGCCCGAGCGCACGGAGCGCGGCGGCGACCGGCATCGGGCCCGCGATCTCGACCCAGTCCGTGTCCGCGGGCTTCGCCGCACACGCGATGGCCCATTTTTCCAGCGCCAGCCGTTCGGTCATGCGTGGGCCGCGTTACGGTCGCCCGGCAGCGGCGAGCGTGTCCATGCCCGCCGCCCAGGCCGCTTCCATCGTCGCCAGTGTCTCGTCGAAGCTCTGCTTCCTCTTGTTACCCCCGACCATGCGCGCGACCTTGAAGAGGAGCGCCTTGGCTCCGTTCGAAATCTCCTCGAAGTGACCGGCCGCCTTCACGTGCGTCTCGTCCTCGGGGGCGAGCCAGCGGAGGTGCGTCGCGGCGAGCTCGAAGCACGCGCCGAGCTGGCGCAGCGTCGCGAACGCGTAGGCGTGGAACTGCGCGAGGTCCTTCTCCGCGAGCCATGCCGCGTCCGTGGCGAAGCGCGCGCGAAACGCCCCGACCGGGTTCACCGAGGGACGCCGCGCGAGCTCCCGCGCGAGATACGGCTTCGCGAGGGCCCGCAGCTCTTCCGGGCTGCGCTTCACGACGCGATCGACCTTCGCGAACTCGGTATATGGCGGCAGGAGCGGCGGCGTCTCGAGCAAGGCCACGTAATCGTCGCCTTCGAGCTCGTGATAAACGGCATTGTGGAAATACCCGAGCCGCTTGTTCTCCTCGTCGAGGCTGTCGACCGCGATCGTCGTCTTCGCGTGTGCTTTTCGGTAATCGGTGGCGACGAGGTCGGGCAGGTAGAAGGAGTCGACCTCGACGAGCACGAAGCGCTTGCGCGGGATCTGCTCACGCAGGTGATCGAGCACCGGGCGCCAGATGTTCAATTCCTGAATATCGACGCCGTAGAGCTCCCAGATATCGGAGAACGTGGGCTTGAAGAACGTCCACTGATCGCCCTCGAAGTCGGTCGAGAAGGTGAAGCCGAAGCACGCGACCGGATCGAGCTCGAGCGCGTGCAGCACCTCGATCCACAGATCGACATAGCAGTTGGTCTCCGGCCACGCCCGGGCGGGGTCGTGGAGCGCGTGCTGCGATTTCGGGCGTTCTGGGAGGACTCGGATCACTTGGCTTCGGGATAGAGGACCGCGCGCACGGCTGCCGGCCACGTCGCGGGGTCGAGACCGTGAACCTTGAAGAGCGCCAGGATGATGCGCTCCATGCCGAACCCGAGGCAGGCCGTCTGGGCGGTGTTTCCGTCCGCCGTCTGGATACCGAAGGTCGTCCCGAAGTGATCCTGGTGATAGTTGAAGCTCATGATCGCGGTCGGCTTCTCTTCCGACGTGATCGGGCAGACGATCTCGAACTTGAGCTCCTGCTCGCGCTGATTCGCCGCCAGCATGCGGCCGCCGCGGCCGAAGAACGGATCGTTCGCCAGCGCCACGTACGCCGGGAGCCCGACGTCCTTCAGCATCTGGAGGCCGCGATCGATCCACTCCGCGCGCCACTTCCGCACCGACTCGAGATCGGCGAGGCGAATGAGCTCGCGCATGCGGAACATCTGCATGCGCGCCGGATCGTCCGAGGGCTCGTGGCGGAAGCAATACGACCAGAGGTCGATGAGCTTTCCGCCGTCGGGCAGCTTCCCGGCCATCGTCGGATAAACCGGATAACAGCCCGCCGGCGTCAGCACGACCTCGGTCGCCCTCTGGTACGCGGTCCAGTCCTCGCCCGCGGCCAGCTTCTCGAGGAGCTGCATGTGCTCCGCGTCCTTGCCCTGGAAGGCGAATACGGTCCCCGCGAGCTGCGGAAACGACTTGAGATATCCGCTTTTCTCGAGGTTCTTTCGATTGAGGATGGGCGGAAAATGCAATTTCTCCGCGCCGTCGCCCTTGACCGATCGCTCCACGAACTGGTCGAAGCGCTGGAGGACGTCCTCGAAGACGTGACCGCGCCCGAAGACACCGCGGACGCCCGTCGCGACGAGGAGCCGCTTGTCCAGGAGCGCTGCGAGGAACTCTTTTTCCGCCTGCTCACTCATGAGTTCAATCGTCCTTCAACACCAGGAGGAGCGCCGCGTTCGTCGCGACGATGCGGTCATTGCCGATCATGATCTGCGCCGAAAGCGAGTCACGGAGGAGCCGTCCCATCGAGAACTTGCCGTCGTTCTTGTAGCCGCCGAGCCCGACGATGAGCAGACACTGCTGGACGATCTGCGCGAGGAGCTGCGAGGTGCCGAGCTTCAGGTTGTTCATCTTGATCGCGAAGCCGATCGAGAGGAGCTGATCGCCTTTCTTGTCGATCTCGTCCTGGAGGTGGCGATCGCACTCCGCGGCCACGTCGTGGACGTTGTTCCGCATGAGCTGGAGGAGGTTCATCACCTCCGCCAGGCGCATCGCGGAGGAGGGGGTGGTGCCCGGCTTCTTGCGCGCCTCCGCGCGGACATAGGCGCGGGCGCGCGAGACCGCGCTCGTCGCCATGCCCAGCCAGGCCGCGGCCCAGAGGATGTGAGAGAACGGGACCATCGTACGGCTCGCGATGTCGCCGAAGGCGAGCGGCAGGATCTGATCGACGTGCCCCTTCGACTTCATCATGAAGCCGGGCGAGCAGGTGCCGCGCATGCCGAGCGTGTCCCAGGTCCCCTTCTTCTCGAGGGTAAAATCGCCCTTCTTCACGATCGTGAGGACCTGATCGCTCGCGGGCGCGTCCTTGTCGCGGCGCGAGCTGACGAGCAGATCGTCCGCCTGCTCGCCGTACGAGATGGTCGACGCGTCCTTGTCGAGCGTGAACGTGCCGTCTGCGTGGCGCTCGATGGCGGTGATGCTCGAGCGCATGTCGCCGCCGATGCCGACCTCGGAGGTGACGGAGGCGATGAGGCGTTGCTCCTTCGCGATCTCCTCGAGGTACCGCTCGAGCGCCGGCACCTCGATGCCGTGGCGCACGATGCACGCCACCTGGATGTGGTGCATTGCGGTCACGAGGCCGCTCGCGGCGCACGCCCCGCCGAAGGCCTCGCACATGCCCGCGAGCTCGCTCATGCCGAGGCCGAGGCCGCCGAGCTCCTTCGGGACGAAGGCGCCGAGGAGCTTCTCCTTCTTCTGCGCGTCGATGCATTCCTTCGGAAAGCGGGCGTTCTTGTCGACATCGTCGGCGGCAGCCGCGGCCACCTCGCGGGCGATGTTCCTCGCGGTCTCCACCGCCGGATGCACGGCGCTCACGAGGTCAGCTCCTCGAGCGCGGCGTTGATCGACGCGATGCTCTGGAAGACCGAGCGCTTCAGCATGCGATCGGGGAACTCGATGTCGAACTCGCCCTCGAGGGCGAGCATCACGTTGACGCTCGCGTGCGAGGTCATGCCCGCCTCGTAGAGATCTCCGTCGTCCGGAAGCTTGCCGACGTCGCCGCTCAGCTTTCCGTGCTGCCGAAGTATCTCGCGGATCTTCTCCTTCATGCGGTCGATGCTACCTAAACCGCGTTAGGATCGGCCATGGAGTTCTCCGCGGAGCGCGAGGGACGGACCGCGCTCCGGAATGCCGTGAAGCTCGCGACGTCCCTCCTCCTCACGTGGGGCGTGGCCCTCGTCATCACCTTCAAGCTGCCGCGCTATCTCGGCCCGCTCGCCCTGGGCTGGTATCGCTTCGGCTCCGAGTTCGCGGCGATGCTGGCCGTGTTTCTCCACTTCGGCGTCGACACCTACATCTCGCGCGAGATCCCGGTGCGCCCGAAGCACGCGAGCGACTTCTTCGGCGGTGTCCTGTTGCTTCGCACGCTGCTCCTCGTCCCGCTCTTCGCCTACGGCTGGTGGTACCTGCAGCCGAATCTGCCGGAGGAGCGCACCGCGGCCGCGATCTTCGGGCTCTCCCAGATCTTCATCGTGATGAACCTGACGTTCCAGCAGATGCTCCAGGCGGCCTCCACCGTCGGCCGGCTCGCGGTCGCGAACGTCGTGGCGAAGCTCCTCTGGGGCGGTGGAACGCTCGCGGCGGTCCTGATGAAGGCGCCGTTCTGGGTCCTACCGCTGCCGATGCTGGCCTCCGAGTCGCTCAAGGCCGGCTTCCTCTACCTCGCGACGCGCGAGGCGGTCGGGCTCGAGCTCCGCGTCGACTTCGAGGAGACGAAGAAGGTCCTCCGGACGTCGCTCCCCTTCTTCATCGCGATCGCCGCCGTCTATCTCGGCGCGAGCGTGGACGTCGTGCTCCTCCGCCGCCTCGTCCAGGCCGACTCCCAGGAGGTGGGCTGGTACAGCGCCGCCCGGGAGATCGCGCGCCTCTCCGCGATGATGATGCCCGTGCTCACGGGCGTCCTCGTCCCGATGATGAGCCGCGCGATGCACAACGACGAGAACGAGTTCTACCGGCTCGTCCGTCGCGGCATGGAGGGGGTCTGCGTCGTGTCGATGCCGCTCACGCTGCTGCTCGCGCTGTCGGCGAAGTTCGCGGTCGGCTTCGTCCTGCGCCAGGAGTTCGAGCCCGCGCACTACAGCCTCGAGTGGCTCGCGCCCACCTTCGTGCTCGCTTACGTAAATAGCCTCCTCTGGCTCGCCCTGATGATCATGAAGCGCTCCTGGACGATCACCATCGTCTCGATCATCGGCACCGCCCTCCTCCCCATCCTCATCTTGATCGCCGCGCCGCTCACCCGCGGGACCGGCGACGGCAAGATGGGCATGGGCGTCGCGATGGCCCTCTCGGCCCGAGAGCTCATCCTCGCCGTCGTCTATCTCGCGATCGTCGGCAAGCGCGCCCTCGACGCCCGGGCCACGGGCGCGATCGTCAAATCCCTCGGAATTTGCGCGGCAGTCGTGGCCACGCACGTCCTCCTCGCGAGCCTCGGTGACCTTCGCCTCCTCGTCGACGCTCTCCTCTATGGAGCCCTCGCCCTCGCGCTCCGCGTGATCCGCATCGGAGACGTATTGAACCTCCTCCGCCTCATCAAGAACCGCCGCCAGCTCCAGGCGGAGGCGACCTCGACCTGAACGTGGCCGCGACCTAGGTGCGTCCCTATTCCGGTCGAGGCTATGAGAGGCCGAGAGCGAGAAGTCGGGCACGGGCACGGGCACGGGCACGGGCACGTTCGAGACGAGACGAGACGAGAGGCGTCTAGCCCACGCGCTTGGAGAGCTCGCGGATCGCGTGGGGCGTCGCGGCGTCTTCGAAGAGCTGAGGAAGGAACGACGGCGACACCGGCAGCTCCTTCGCGAGGCGCGCGAGCGCGCCCGCCTGCACGTCCTCGCGAAGCGCGCGGCTGCGTCCGGAGAGGAGGACCGCGTCCCCCTCCGGATCCGTCTTCTCCAGCGTCGCGCGCTCCGCTCTCGAGAAGAGAGGAGGGAGCACGCAGTTGACCACGATCTTTCCGATGGGGAGCTTCAGCTCGTCGCGCAGAGCATGCGCGAGCTCGATCGTCTCGGTCGTCGGCATCTCCTCCGGCAACGTCACGAGCACGACCGCGCAGTGCGCCGGGTCCTGGAAGAGCTCCCAGGCGCGCTCGGCGTCGCGTCGCAAGAGGCCAGGCGGAACCACGTCGAGGATGACCTTCGGCACGCGGAGCATGTCGAGACCGTGCCCGGTCGCCGGAGCGTCCAGAATGACGACGTCGTAGAGGTTCGAGCCATCTTCGCGCGTCTCCGTCGTGTGCCACCAGGCCTTGCCGAGCAGCGTCCACTCTTGCATTCCCGGTACGGCGCGAAAGAACGTTCGCACGTACTTGTTATCGAAGAGAAGCTTGTAGAGTGCACGCGACTTCAGCATCATCGCGCCGTACTCTTCGAGCGCCTTCGTCGGATCCATGTTGACCGCCCACACTCCCCCGCCTGACGGATGGGAGGCCGCGATGGGCACCACGTCGGATCCGATGGGCTCCGAGCCGAACATCGTCGAGAGACGTTCCTTCGCGTTGCACATGCACACGAGGACACGTTTTCCCTTCGCCGCGAGGGCCAGCGCCTCGGCTGCGCACACGGTGGTTTTACCGACGCCACCCTTCCCCGTGACGATGAGAAAACGCTTATTTTCCAGGCGCGCTACGTGAGCCGGCGCCCGAGGAGGCGTTGAGGGAGACATGCGCCTTCCGGGACCCTACCACGACACGCTCCGACAGAGCCGGCGCCGCAAAACACCGCGAGCGAAAAAATATTCCCTCGCTGCGTGCGGCATTGTTGACACGCGACAGTAGCAGGGCTCCTCTGTCATCATGAGTCAGCTCTCTTCACGTATTGCGCGAGCGCTCGCCGCGTCTTTCGTAGTCGTCGCCGTGGTCGCGGCGTGTGGCTCCGAAGGCGGATCTTCCTTCGATGAGAATGCGAACAAAGACGGCGGTACCAGCGGCACCACCAACGGCGGCCCGAACAACGGTTCGAGCGGCAGCTTTGGTGGCAATGACGGTGGCACCAGTGGTACCGATCCGGATGGTGGCTCCAGTGGAGAGATCGATCCGAACTGCAAAGCGCTGACCTGCGCGGACCAGAAGATTGGATGCGGACTCGCCGGCGACGGTTGCGGACGCCAGATCGATTGCGGTGGCTGCGGTGAAGGAGAGCGCTGCGGTGGTCCCGGAGCTCCCTCGCAATGTGTCTCGATCCAGGTGGCCGGCAACTGTACGCCCAAGGACTGCGCGAGCCAGGGCATCACGTGCGGTCAGGCCGGCGACGGTTGCGGCAAGCTCCTCGAATGTGGAACCTGCGCTGCGGACGAGCAGTGTGGTGCGGTTGGTCGTCCGTCGCAGTGCGTGAAGATCGTCGCCTCGCTGCCCGACGGCGGCGCGTGCGTCCCGCTCACGAAGGCTGACTTCCTCGCCGACAACAAGGACTGCGGTCAGCAGTCGAACGGCTGCGGCGGCACGATCGATCTCGGCACATGCACCGCCCCCGAGTTCTGCGGCGGCGGCGGCCCGAGCAAGTGCGCCGTCTCCGGCGGCGGCACGTGCACGAAGAAGACGTGCGCAGACTACCCCGCCGACGTTTGCGGCAAGCAGCCCGACGGCTGTGGCGGCGTCACCGCGGTCGACTGCGGCACCGCGTGCGTCGCGCCGCAGGTCTGCGGTGGCGGCGGCGTCCCGAGCCACTGCGGTGGCGGCACCCTCACCGACGATGCGGGCAACGCGTGCGTCCCGAAGAAGTGCCTCCCGAGCCAGTGCGGTCAGATCAGCGACGGCTGCGGTAACGTCGTCGACTGCGGCAGCACGGCGTGCACGAACGGCGAGTTCTGCGGTGGCGGCGGCACGCCGAACCAGTGCGGCAAGCCGGCGTGCACTCCGCTCACCCAGGCCGTCGCGTGCGCGGGCGGCAAGAACTGCGGCGTCGTCGGCGACAACTGCGGCGGCACCATCACCTGCGGTCCCGCCACGTGCGGCGCCGGTCAGGTCTGCGGTGCGAACGGTCAGCCGAACGTCTGTGGCGCCGGCGGCGTGACGGCGGACGGCGGCCCGGGCGGCGGTCCCTGCATCGCCAAGAAGGCGACCGACGTGGGCGCGTGCCCGGCGAACGCATGCGGTCCCTTCGCGGACGGCTGCGGCGGCAGCTACAACTGCGGCACCGCCCCGACCTTCTGCCCCGCGGGTCAGACCTGCGGCGCTGGCGGTCCCTCGCTCTGCGGTGCGCCCGTCTGCACGAAGATCCCGCAGGCCACCGCTTGTGCGGGCAAGAACTGCGGTCAGGTCGCGGACGGATGCGGTGGTACCTGGCCCTGCGGCGTCGGCACGAACGCCTGCCCAGACGTTCCAGTCGCGGGCGGCACTCGTCGCGGCGACATCTGTGGCGGCGCGATCCCGCCCGCCACCGGCACGCCGAACGTCTGCGGCGGCGGTAGCACATGCATCGCGGGCTCGCTCTGCAACCAGCAGCCGGTGACCTGCCCGGCTCCGGGCGGCGGCACGCAGCCGAACATCACCGCGCTCGAAGGCGTGGTCTACATGCCGAACGGCTTCCTCCCCGTCAACGACGCGATCGTCTACGTCCCGGACGCGACGCTCCCCGCCGTTCCGACGGGCCAGAACGGCACCTGCACCGCGTGCGCGGCGACGGCGACGACGCCGCTCGTGCTCACGCGCACCAACACCAAGGGCTACTTCAAGCTCGACCGCATGCCGGTCGGCGCCGCGATCCCGGTCGTCATCCAGAGCGGTCGCTGGCGCAAGAAGATCACGATCGACAACACGGCGCAGTCCTGCGCGACGAAGACGCTCAACACCGTCCCGACCGCAGCATGCCCCGGCGGTGTCTGCCAGGCGCCGACCGCGAACAACACCACGTTCGGTGCGACGCAGACCGCGGACAACAACATCCCGAAGTTCGCCGTCGCCAGCGGCGGCGCCGACGCGCTCCAGTGCCTCCTCCGCAAGATCGGCATCGCGGACAGCGAGTTCACGAACCCGGCCGGCACCGGCCGCGTGAACATCTATCACGGCGATCAGGGCACGACGAAGTACTCCACCATCAACGGCGGCGCGGCGTTCCCCGATGAGACCGTCCTCTACGGCTCGACCTCGTCGACCGACCTCACCCAGCTCAACAAGTACGACGCCGTCGTCCTCAGCTGCAACGGCGGCGGCGGCGAGCGCCAGAACGCCCTCGCCTCGAAGCGCTGCCAGGGCGGCAACAACGGCGGCACGAACTGCACGGCCAACAACCAGTGCAACTCGAACAACTGCGCGTACGACTACCTCCCGGCGACCGGCCTCTCCGGCTACCGCGACGAGATCAAGGCCTACGCGGACGAAGGCGGAAAGCTCTTCCTCACCCACTGGCACTACGCGTGGCTGAAATACGGCCCGGGTAACTGGGGCACGACGGACCCCGTCACGGGAACGCCCACGGGCAAGATCGCGACGATCACCTCGGTCGACGAGGACCTCGTCAGCCCGATCGGCGCGACCATCAACAACCCGAACACGGTCGGCGGGCACGGCTACAACCTCTCCGACTTCCTCGTTCAGGCGAACATCAACGCTGGCAACATCCCGCCGCCCACGCGCGGCACGCTCCAGATCATCGACGGGCAGCACAACGTCTTCTCGATCGACGCGGTGCGCGCGACGCCGCACATCAGCATCGCCGCCGGCATGTCGATCGAGACCCCGGTCTGCGTCGGCGGCACCCGCGACGGTAACTCGTGCTGCCCCGCGAACAACGGCGGCAACCAGGGCGTCTGCAACGGCTCGAACGTCTGCGTCGGCGGCTCGCGCAACGGCCAGACCTGCTGCTCCGGCGGCGCCTGCCGCACCACGAACGCGAACCCGTCGATGCAGCAGTTCGACTTCCAGACCCCGCTCCCCGACGTCGCACAGGCTCCAGGCACCCAGTGCGGCCGCGTCGTCATGAGCGACATCCACGTCGCGCGTGACCCGGTCGGCGACACGAACGGCGGCTTCCCCAGCAACTGCACCAGCACGGGCATGACGGATCAGGAGCGCACCCTCGCGTTCGAGATCTTCAACCTCACCTCGTGCGGCACTCCCCCGACCAGCACCAACCCGCAGTGCACCCCGCGCACGTGCGCGCACCCGGCGAACGTTGGCAAGTGCGGTCGCCAGCCGGACGGCTGCGGCGGTCTCACGGCGACGGACTGCAACCCCTGCACGTTCCCCGATACGTGCGGCGGCGGCGGCACCGTCGATGTCTGCGGACACACCGACTGCACCAAGAAGACCTGCCCCGCGGGCACCTGCAGCGACACCGGCGGCGTCCCCGACGGTTGCGGCGGTCTCGCGCCCTGCCAGCCGTGCAACACGGCGGCGGGTGAGACCTGCGGCGGCGGCGGTCAGGCGAACAAGTGCGGGATTCCGACCTGCACCAAGAAGACCTGCGCCGACTACCTCCCCGCGTTCCAGTGCGGCCAGACCGGCGACGGTTGCGGCGGCACCCTGACGTGCGCCTGCCCCGCGGGTCAGACGTGCGGCGCCGGCAACCCGGGCCAGCCGAACAAGTGCGGTACGTGCACGCCGATCACGCAGTGCCCGGCGGGCCTCAACTGCGGTCGCTGGCCGGACGGCTGCGGCGGCTCGATCAGCTGCGGTACATGCCCTGATGGCACCTCCTGCGGCGCGGGTGGCCAGGCCAACGTCTGTGGCGTCGGTACCTGCGTCGCCAAGAACTGCGCGCAGCTCGGCGCCGAGTGCGGCCAGGTCTCCGACGGCTGCGGTGGCATCACCACCTGCAACAACTGCGTGGGCGACAGCTTCTGCAACGCCCAGAACATCTGCGTCCCGCCGACCTGCCAGGCGAAGACGTGCGCACAGCAGGGCATCGAGTGCGGCCCCGCGGGTGACACCTGCGGTGGCTTCATCCCGGACTGCGGTACCTGCGCTCCGGGCACGGCCTGCGGCGCGGGCGGCGTCCCAGGCAAGTGCGGAACCATCGCCTGCACCCCGCTCACCTGCAACCAGGCCCAGGCCGAGTGCGGTCAGGTCGCGAACGGTTGCGGTGGTCTCACCCCGAACTGCGGCTCGTGCCCCGGCACGAAGTCGTGTGTCAACGGCGCGTGCGTGAACGCGTGCACCCCGCGCACCTGCGCCGAAGCGGCCGCCGAATGCGGCTTCATCGGCGACGGCTGCGGCGGCGCCCTCGACTGCGGTAGCTGCTCCGCGGGCAAGGTCTGCGGCTTCAACAACCAGGCGAACAAGTGCGGTGCGGAAGGCCCGCGCTGAGCCAGGCGCGTAGGGCCTAGGCCCTTCTCCAGGAGCCCCGCGACCTTCGAGTCGCGGGGCTTTTGCGTTAAAGCCTGTACGATGCGGGCGGTGCTGCGCATCCTCCCGCTCGGCGGCCTCGGCGAGGTCGGCATGAACTGCATGGCGCTCGAGCAGCGCGGCGACGCGATCCTCGTCGACTGCGGCGTCACCTTCGACGATCGCGGGCTCGGCGTGGACGTCGTGCACCCGGACTTCTCCCCGCTCGATCGGCTCGGCGCACACGTCCGGGCCGTCATCATCACGCACGGCCACGAGGACCACATCGGGGCCCTCCCTTACCTCCTCAAGCGCCACGACGTGCCCATCTACGGGCCGCCGTACGCGCTCGGGCTCGTGCGCTCACGGCTCGAGGAGCACGAGGTCCTCGCGCACGCCCGGCTCATCGAGACCGCGCCGGGGCGCGTCTTCGAGGTCGGCTCGTTCACCATCGAGCCGATTCGCGTCACCCACTCCATCGCCGACGCGACCGCGATCGCGATCACGACGGACGTCGGCACCGTCGTCCACACCGGGGATTTCAAGCTCGATCCGACGCCGCCCGACGGCGAACACTTCGACGCAGCACGGTTCTCGAAGCTCGGCGACGACGGAGTCACGCTCCTCATGAGCGACTCCACCAACGTGGACGTCGAGGGCGCGACGGGCAGCGAGTCCGACGTCGGCGAGGCCATCGAGCGGCTCGTGGCGAGCGCGCCCGGCGCCGTCATCGTCGCGATGTTCGCGTCCAACATCCACCGGCTCCGGCTGCTCGGCGAGATCGCGAAGCGGCAGCGCCGGAAGATCGTCCTCCTCGGACGCGGCGTCGGCACCCACGCCAAGGTGGCGCGCGAGACAGGGTATCTGCCGTGGCCGGACGACATCGTGCTGCCCGACGAGCTCGCGCGCGAGCGCGTTCGGAAGGAGCTCCTCCTCGTGGTGACGGGCTCGCAGGGCGAGGACCGCGCCGCGCTCGCTCGCCTCGCGCGCGCCGATCACCCCAGCTTCGAGGTCGCGCCCGGCGATCGCGTGATCATGTCGGCACGCACCATCCCAGGCAACGAGCCGGACGTCTACGCGATCCAGGGCCAGCTCATGCGACGTGGTGTCGAGGTCATCACCGCGCGCACCGAGCGCGGTGTCCACGTGAGCGGTCACGCGCATCGACCCGATCAGCGAAAGATGATCGAGCTCACGCGCCCGAAGTGCTTCGTGCCCGTGCACGGGACGATTCACCACCTGACACGTCACGCGGAGCTGGCGCGCGAGATGGGCGTGGCGAGCGTGGCCGTGACGGAGAACGGGCGCGTCGTCGAGGTCTCACGTGACGACGACCGCGCGCGCGTCATGCTCGGAGAGACGATCGGCGCGGGCCGCGTGCACGTGTGGGGCGGCCAGCCCATCGCACCGAGCGTGCTCAAGATGCGGGAGTGGATGGCGGAGCAAGGCGTCGCGTTCTGCGTGATCACGTACGGCGCGGGCGGCGTTCCGGATGTCCTGCTGGAGACGCGCGGCGTGATGGATGACGAACGAGGCCCGAAGGATCTCGAAGCGGCGGTACACGAGGTGCGCGAGGCGCTCGCCGGGGCCCAGGAACACGCGACCGACGAGGACCGCGCGGAGCTCGCGCGCCAGGCGATTCGACGCAGCTTCAAGCATTCGCGCATGATGCGGCCCGTGACGGTCGTGAAGGTGCGTCGATGACGAAGGAGACCGGAGCGCCGCTCGCGGGGCCGTACGTCGTCGTGAAGCTCCGCGAGCTCGACGCGGAGCTGAACAAGGCCGCGCCGCGCGTGGTACTCGAGCACGACGACGACGAGGCGGTGCACGATCTCCGCGTCGCGATCCGGCGCCTGCGCACGCTCCTCAAGATGTCGCGCCAGCTCTTCGGCCGCTGGCACACCGACGTGGTTCGCGCCGCGTTCCGGGTCGTGATGCAGGCGACCGGCGAGCTCCGCGACGAAGAGGTGCTCGAGGAGACCCTCGCCGACGCGGCACAGGCCGAGGGATACGCGGAGTGGCTCGGCAAGCGAAAGGCGCGCGAGCGGAAGCTCCGTCAGAACGTGATCGCGCGCATCGAGCGGGGTGACCTCGAACGCGCACGCCTCCTGCTGAAGGCGCTCCTCGTGTTCCCCGTCGAGCCGAAGCGCAACATCGAGCTCTCGAAGTTCGCGCGCCGCACCGTGGAGCGCGCCCGGCGCAAGGTCGCGGACAAGCGCGAGGTCGAGATCTCGGACGTGGTCGGTCTCCACGACCTCCGGATCGCGTACAAGGAGCTGCGCTATTCCATCGAGCTCCTGTCCGAGGCGCTCCCCATCGATGCACGCGCCCAGCTCGAGCCGGCGACCGTCTTCCAGAAGCGTCTGGGCGAGCTCCACGACGTCGACGTGGCGACGGAAGTCATCGAAAAGGCTCGAGGACTTTCGATCCCGGCGCGGGAGGAAGCCCTCGCCTCGCTGAGGGCGCTACGCACGAAGCGGGTCGCGAAGTACCTCCGCGAGCTGGACCCCCTCGGAACTGCTCACAATTTGCAGAGCTTGACCCCCCGATCCGAGGTAAACGATACTCCCCTGCTGGATATGGGGACCGACGGCAAAGGACGCGCATCTTGATCACCTGTCCCAAGTGCTCGAAGGACAATCAAGACCACTACAAATTCTGCCTCGGGTGCGGAGCAGAGCTGCCGCGTGACGCGTCGCCAAAGCCGTTCACGCCCGACGCCGGATCGAGCGCGAAGGTCGCGGCCGTCTCCAGTGCGGCATCCGCGCCGGCTCCCGCTCCGGTCGTCCCGCCCTCGGTCGTGGCGCCAAGCGTGGTGGCCCCCAGCGCCGTGGCGCCGACGTCGAATGTCGCTCCGAGCGCTGCTCCGAGCGCGGCGCAGATCGCCTGTCCGCAGTGCGGCCACGTGAACCAACCCTCGAACCTCTTCTGCGGCTCCTGCGGCTTCCGCCTCGGCGGCGCCGGCGCGGTGTCGGCCAAGCCCGCGACGCAGGCTCAGCCCTCCGTCGGGGGCGGCAGCACGCTGCATCTCACTGCGCTCCGCGCCGATGGCAGCGAGGCCGGCACGTACACGCTCCCGCCTGGCACCGTCACGGTGGGCCGCGAGACCGGCAGCATCTTCGCGGGCGACAGCTACCTCTCCCCGCGCCACGCGACCTTCAAGCAGACATCGGCCAAGGTCACCGTGAAGGACGAGGCCTCGCTGAACGGCGTCTACAAGAAGCTCGTTCGCGACGTGCCCGTCGAGCTCCGCCCGAACGACATGTTCCGGATCGGCCAGGAGATCATCAAGTTCGAGTCGCTCCAGAAGGAGACGCCGGGCGCGGATGGCGTCGAGCGTCTCGGCTCGCCGTCGAAGGGCTACGTCGGTCGCATCGCGCTCGTCATCGGCCGCGATGTGACGGGTAACGCGTTCCCGATCCCGGAGACGGGCGTGCACCTCGGCCGTGAGCGCGGCGACGTGCTCTTCCCCGAAGACGGTTACGTGTCCGGTCTGCATTGCCGCCTTTCATGGGAGGGTGGGCGGCTCATGCTGACCGATCTCGGCAGCTCCAACGGCTCGTTCTTGCGCCTCCGCGAAGAGACCGACATCAAGAGCGGCGACGTTCTTTTGATGGGTCAGCAGCTCTTCCGCGTGGCGGTATGAACGCGCAGGGCGCGTCGAGATGAAGACGATCCGCGTCGTCGCCGCGGTGCTCGAGCGCGATGGGAAGTATCTCATCACGCAGCGCCGTGCGGCCGCGGTGCTCCCGATGATGTGGGAGTTCCCCGGGGGTCGCGTCGAGGAGGGGGAGACCGATCAGAGCGCGCTCGAGCGCGAGCTTCGTCATCGCCTCGGCGCCTCCATCTCGGTCGGGAAGCTGATCTCGTTCGTGAGCCACCCGTACGAGCACTACGTGGTCGACCTCTTCCTCTACGAGTGCACGCTCGTCACCGAGCACCTCGAGGCCCTCGCCGTGAACGCGTTCAAGTGGGTCCCCAGCGGCGACTTCGATCAGTACCCGTTCACGCCCGCCGACGAGGCGAGCATGAACAAGCTCCTCGGCGTGGGCTAGGGAGTCTGGTACGGCGACGTCGCGCTCACCTCCCGAGCGAAGCGCTCACGTCTCGTGCACCGGTCCGAGGGCGAGCACGCGCTCCTGGTGAAGTTGGAGCCACATCCGCAGCGTCGCGGGCAAGAGCGCGGCGGGATCGAGCACCGGCACCGGCCGGGTCGGCGTGCTCAGGAGCACGACCTCCGCCCGCTCTCGCACGTCCTCCGCGAGGAGCTTCCGCAGCTCTGCCACCGCGACGTCGAAGCCACCGAGCACGTCGACGAGCTTCGCCGCGAGCGCGTCCGTTCCGGTGTAGACGCGCCCGCGCGCGAGCTTCTCCACCGCGTCGGGCTCGAGCTTGCGGCCCGCCGCCACCACCCCGATGAAGGCCTGGTAGGTCGCGTCGAGCTCGCGGCCGATCGCGGCGCGCTCGTCGTCGGTGAGCGAGCCCATCGGCGCGAGCAGCCCCGCGCGCGCGCCTTTCTCGACCGTCTCGCGGACGATGCCGAGGCGATCGAGGAGCGGATCGAGGTTCGGACGGATCGCGACCACCCCGATCGAGCCCGTCACCGTGGTCGGCTGCGCGACGATGAGCTTCGCGGGCGCGGCCACGTAGTAGCCTCCGCTCGCGGCCACGTTCGCCATGCAGCAGACGAGCGGCTTCTCACGGGCGAGCTGCACGAGATCGTGATGCATGCGGTCCGATGCGAGCGCGCTCCCGCCAGGCGAATCGACGTGGAGGATCACGCCCTTCACGCGGCGATCCTTGCGGGCGGCGCGGATCATCCGGCCCACGCGCTCGTCGGTGGAGACGCCGCCGAAGGTGCCGGATGCGTGCGTGATGGCGCCGTGTACGGGGATGACGGCGATGAGCGGCGGCTTCGACACCGCGCGGAGGAGCGGCCGCTTCATCCGCGCGAGATAGGCGAAGGCGTCGACGAGGTCGCTCTGCTTCTTGCCGAGCTTGCCCGGGACCTCGTCCTCGTAAGCGAGGTCGTCCGCGAGGCCCGCCGTCACCGCCGCGCGCCCGAAGTACGGAGCCGCGTCGATGATCGCGGTCGCCTTCGCGCGATCGACGCCGCGTCCCTCCGCGATGGCGTCGACCAGCGCGCCGTGGAACCCTTCGAGGAGCCGCTCGAGCTGCGCGCGCTGCGCCGGGCTCATCGAGTCGCGTACGAGGGTCTCGCCCGCCGACTTGAACTCGCCGCACGCGAAGACCTGCGGCTGGATCCCGGCCTTCTCGAGCGCGTTCTTCAGGTAGAACGAGCCGGAGCGGAAGCCGAGCGGCGCGAGGTGCGCGGTCGGCGCGAGGAAGACCTGGTTCGCGACCGACGCGACGTAGATCTCCTTCGAGTCACCGCCCATGGGGAGATGCACGCAGACCTGCTTCCCGGCCGCCTTCGCTCGCGCCAGGATGTCCCGGAGCGAGGTGGCCGCGCCCATCCCCGCGCCGAGGGAGCGGATCGTGACGACCATCCCGGTGACGCGCTCGTCCCGGGCCATCGTCGTGACGACCTCGTCGAGGCGGTGCAGGGAGATCGCCTTCTGGGCCCGCGACTGCCATAGCCGGAGCAAGGATCGCGGCTGCGCCACGAGATCCACGACCGCACCGTCGATGGTCACGGCGAGCCACGCCCCGGGGGGTACGCCCCGGCCCCGGCGGAGCAGCCGGAGCGGTAAAAACATGAAATCGAGGAGGAGACCGAGCAGCCGGAGGACGACCATCGTGAAGGGCACCTTACCGCGCTACGCTGCACGTGATGGCCGGAGCCCGTGGAATTGCGCTCCGTTTTCGGAGCGCGTCGTGGGTGGCCATCATTTCGCTGGCGCTCCTCGTGGCCTGCAACTCCATCGTCGGGTTCGACGACCTGACGAAGCAGCCGAGGAGGCCCGACGCGGGCGCCGGCCCCTCCCTCGACGACGACGACATCACCGGTGACGACGACGACGACGACAAGCCCAGGGATGGCGGAGTGGACGCGGGACCTCGTTGCGATCGGACCAAGCCGTTCGGACCAGCAGCCGTCCTCGAGGTGGGCACGGATCAGGTCGCGGAGACGAAGCGCGCGATCCTGACGCGCGACGAGCTCGAGCTCTTCTATCTCCGCGGCACGTCGGCGCCGTTCGAGCTCCGCCACGCGACACGCGCCGACCGAGAGGCGGCGTGGGGCGAGCCCCGCACGGAGGTGCTCTCCCCGGGCGCATCGGAGCTCGGCTCCCTCGTGCTTGGTGGGCAGAAGCTCTATTACTTCGTCGTCGATACGTCCGGGCCCTCGCTCGTGACGAGCGTGTTCTGGGCCAGCCGCAAGGCCGGCGGCGCCTTCAGCCCGGGCACGAAGTTCAACACCATCGATCGCCCCGTGCACGTGACCGAGCAGGACGACAGCGTCTACTGGGCCGTCAACGAGGTCATCGACGGCGCCGGCAACGAGCTCCTTCACCGAGGAAACGTGGTCGGCAACGCCATGACCGGCGAGACCACGCTGACGAGCACCCACTTCTTTCCGTCGCTGGACGACAACCCCGTCGCCTCGCGGAGCGAGCTCATTCTCTACTTCTCGTCGACCCGTCCCGGTGGCCTCGGCGCCTCCGACATCTGGCGCTCGACGCGAGCGTCGAAGTCGGAGGACTGGGGCGAAGCGGTCAACGCCGGCGAGGTGAACAGCAGCACCGTCGACAAGCCGTCCTGGGTGTCCGACGACGACTGCGTGCTCTACCTCGACAAGGCGCGCCACATCTCGATCGCGCGGCGCCCGCTGTAGCGGCTCGCCTACTGCGCCGGCACGAGGATGCGCGCGCGCTGCTTCGGGACCGTGATGCGAATCTCGCCCGAGTCGAGGACGTTGAAGCTCTCGCCCTCGGGGTTCAGCACGTCGACGAGCTTCACGCCGCCGACGGAGAGCTTCATCAGGGCGTCACCATTCGCGGTGGAGCTGTCCTTGCCGTTGTTCGAGTTGATGATCACGAGCGCGTACGCGTCGCCCGCGTCGCCGCCGGTGCGCTCGTACGCGACGATGCCCGCGTCTTCCTCGCCCGCGGTGTGGCTGCTCGACCAGACCACGTTCGTGTCGCCCTTCGTGAGGGCGGGGTAAGTCTTCCGGAGGCGCGCGAGCTTCGAGAAGTGCTGGAACGTGTCGTTCGAGCGCGTGAAGCCCGTGTTCCAGAGCACCTCGCGGTTCGCCGGATCGTTGCCGCCGGAGAACTCCTGCTCGGTGCCGTAGTAGAGGCACGGGATGCCCTCCTCCGTCATGAGGAGGGTGAGCGCGTTGCGGAGCGCCTCCTTGTTCCCCTTCGCGTTGAAGAGGAACCGCGAGACGTCATGGTTGTCCATGAAGTTCACGAGCGCGCGCGCGGGCGGGACGCCGATGCCGTCGGGCTGCGGCTCGTCGTTGTAGTTCACGCGGCGCTGCTTCCAGAGCTTCTCGATCTGCTCCGTCCCGCGCTGCGCCTGCGGGTCGTGCGCGTTCATGAAGATGTCGCGGAAGATCTGATAGTGCTGCGAGAAGTAGAAGACGCCGTCGAGCATGCCGGGCGCGGTGTAGCTGCCGAGGAGCTGATCGTTGCCGTCGAACGCCTCGCCGAACATGAGGAAGCGGTTCTTCCCCTGCCCCTTCAGCCGCGTGCGGACCTTGCCCGCGAACTCGGTCCAGAAGTCGTGCTCGACGTGCTTCACGGTGTCGATGCGGAAGCCGTCGAGGTCGACGAGCTCGACCCAGCGCGTGTACTTGTCGATCAGCTCCGCGCGGACCTCGGGGATCTCCGTCGCGACGTCCTTGAGGCCGCCGGGGAAGTCGCCGAGCTCGCGCTGCTCGGGCACGTCGTAGTTCAGGATGCGCCCGAAGCCGTGATACGCGCGCGCGGTGCCGAGGATGCCGTCCGGCGGCACACGGTTGATGCTCTGGTCCTGGAAGAAGATGAGCGGCGCGCGACCCGCGGGACCGAGCGAGGTGAACGCCTGCACGCCGGCGGGGTCCCAGTCGGGATCGTACTCGGTGATGCGCGAGAGATCGGAGCGCGACGCGACGACCGGAAGGTTGCCGCTGCCGCCGATGTAGATGTCGGGGTGTCCGTTCAGGTTCGTGTCGTAATAGAAGAGCTGCCCCATGTGATTGGTGACGATATCGAGGACGATCTTGAGGCCCGCGTCGTGGGCCTTCGCCGTGAGGCGGCGGAGATCGGCGATGTCACCGAAGTGGGGGTTCAGCTTCGTGAGGTCCTGCGCCCAGTAGCCGTGGTACGAGTCGACGTCGGCGTCGGTCTCGACGTTCTTCACGATCGGCGAGATCCACAGCGTCGTGACGCCGAGGTCCTTGATGTAGTCGAGGTGATCGGCGAGACCTCGCCAGTCGCCGCCCTGGAAGCGCGCGAGGGCGCCCGGGCGGACCATGTAGTTGTTGTTGGGATCGCCGTCCGCGAAGCGATCGATGAGCACCTGGTAGATGACCTCGTCGCGCCAGTCGCCCACGTGGGTGCCGAGCGTCGGCTGCGCGCCCTCGTCCGGCACCGTGACGCAGCCGATCTCCGGCGTGAGGCACGCGGCGACGGCGAGGCAGATGGCGACGTGCTTGGACTTCATGATCACGGATACGAGGAAGAGTTAAACCACCACTCGGCGCCGATGCCGGCAAAGTGCTCGACGCTGCGGGACGAGAACGTGTCCTGCGTGGGGTAGAGCGCCCTCGCCCCGCCGTTGCGGAAGCTCGCGTTGTAGATGAGCCTGATCTGCGGGCGGTGGAACGTGCCTTTTCCGGACGGCGAGAAGTACGGGATGATGCCGCCCTTGAAGACGGACGCGGTGAGCGGGCCGTCGCCGTTCGGATCCTGCACCGCGAGGCGGCGCGCCTGGTAGCTGCCCTCCACGGAGACGCCGAAGTAGTCGCCGAGGAAGACGCTCGGACGGAGCACGACCGCGCCCTCGTCGTAGCGCTGGAACGAGGTCTCCGCGGGGCCCGCGTCGCGGAAGAAGCGCGCGTACGCGGCGCCGGTGAAGGCGACGAAATCATTCTCCCAGTTGCCGCTGAGCGCGACCTGCGTCTCGCTCGCCCCGGTGACGGTCCGATCGAGCGCAGTGGTGAGCGGCACCGCGAGCGGATCGTACGCGGCGATGCCCCGCGCGTAGCGGAGGACGAGAGACACGTACGTGTCGCGCTGGCCGCGGAAGTACGTGAGCTGCGAGCCGAGGAGGAAGCCCCAGTCGCTCGGCAGTCCCTTGTCCTGCTGCGTGAGCGGGTCCTGCGCCACGCCGCCCGCGAGCTCGTGGACCTCGCCGTAGAGGACGACCTTGAAGCCCGCGGGCCCGCCGCCGGGCCGGACGAAGTGCGTGGCCTTGAGCGTCTCGATCGTGCGCGGGCGATCGAGCTTCGTGACGTTCACGGTGCCGAAGCCGAACGGCGCGACGACCGGGATCTGCTGGAACTGGTAGGGGTTGTCGAGCCGCTGCATGCCGACATGGCCCTGGAGGATCGTCTCCTGCGAGCCGTCGGGCGACTTGAAGACCGGACCGCCGACGCCGCCGCCGACCGTGTTCTGGTTGTCGAGCGGCCACCAGTTGAGGAGATAGATGTCGTCGCCGCGGTACATGCGCGAGCCGGCCCAGAGCGTGAGCCGGTCGTACGTGCCTTGTGCGTAGAGGTTGCGGACGCCGATCTGCTGCGTCGGGTTTCCCGTGAAGTGGAAGAACGGGGGGAAGAGCGCGAGGGTCGTGACGATGCGCGTCTTGATCTTCTGATTGAAGGTGTCTTCGCGGCGGAGCTCGACCTCGGCGTAGCTGCCCTCGTCGACGATGCGCGGGCCGAAGGCGACGACGTTGGTGCCGCGCCCGGTCGAGCCGCGGAGATCGCTCGCGGCATACACGCGGCCGTACGAGCCGAACTCGAAGTGCCCCTCGTGCGTGGGCGCAGGCTCCTGCACCGTACGCAACGGCTCGTTGCCCCGCGCGATCGCAGGCGACGAGGTCGCGCCGGGGACCGACGGCGCGCTCGTATCGGAGCTGACCGGTGTGTCGTTCGTCGCCGGCGCAGGCTCGGCGAGGGCAGGCGCCGCGGTCGTCGGCGGCGGCGGCGCCGGGGTGCGCCCGGACGCCCCACGCCCCTGCGCGGCGGCGACGCTCGGGCAGGCGAGCGCGAACACGCACACGAGGCCATGCAGGATCCTCAGCCGCACGCGCCGCACGTAGCACGTTTCCCAAGGAACGTCACTCAGGCCTGCGTGACGGGCAAAAACTTCGTCGTGAGGCGCGGCGGACGCCCTCGGGTAGGCGCTCTTCCTACCCGGGCGCCTATTTGGAGAAGGCGTAGGTCCATCGTACAACCAAGAGGTGACGCGGATTCTCTTTGGGGAGCCGCAAGCCCGGAGAAGCGCTGCGCGCCGCTCCGCGGCTCTCGGCGCCTGGCTTGCACTTGCCGGTCTCGTCTTCGCCTGCGCGAGCGAGGAGCAGACCGACGTGCGCCCACTGAAGGCGTCCTCGTCGAAGGACAAGACCAAGGGTGACGACGACGACACGGCGCCCATCGCGACGACGGTCACCACCTCGGAGCCCGCCCCGCCCGCGCCGCCGGTCGACGCCGGCAGCGGCGGCACGGCCACGACCTACGTGGGGACGCTCTCCGAGACGCCGACGGTGCGCTTCGGCGGCAGCCCGTACTGCTTCTATGACGTGCGACTCAAGGATGTGAAGATCGAGATCGCGGCTTTGCCGGGCGGACAGATCATCGGCGCGACGGTGACGGACGTGATGGTCGAGAACTCCGTCCCGCCGTGCACGTACGGCGCAGCGCCGCCGACGGACTGCTCGTTCGCGTTCACCACGCTCACGCAGACCGCGGACGGCTATCAGCTCGCGTTTAGCGGCGCGAAGACGAACCATCCGGGCACGAGGCTCGTCGTCGATCTGAAGAAGGTCGGCAACTCGTACGAGGCGGCCGCCAACTGGCACCGCACGGATCAGAAGGCGCCGCTCGACTGGACGATCACGACGAAGATCACGCTGGGCCCACGGTGAAGCGCGCCGGCGCGCCCGCGCTCGCCTTCGTCCTCCTCTCCGTCCTCGTCGCTTGCACGGCGGACGAGCCGTCCGTGAAGCCGCAGAAGGTGACGGCCGGCGACGACGATGACGACGACGTCACCGGGCCCCGCGACGCCGGTCCGTCATCGTCCTCCTCCTCGGCGGGCAGCAACGTGATCGATGCGGCGACGGGCGGCGCCGCCGTCTCCTACCGCGGGACCCTCGAGAAGACGCCGTCGACGCTCTTCGGCGGCGCCTCGGGGCACTGCCAGTACAACATCGTGATGAGCGCGGTCGAGATCGAGCTCGCCATCACGCCGGAGGGCAACGTCATCGGCGGCACGGCGAAGAACGACATGACCGAGTCCGTCGCCGGCACCTGCACCTTCGCGGCCCTCGGGAAGAAGCCCATGAGCTTCGCGTTCGCCTCGATGAGCGGCCAGACCCTCACGTGGGCGCAGGCCGCGACGGGCAGCCCGAAGACGAACCTCACGATAACGCTCACGAAAAACGGGCCGTCCTACGAGGGCGCCGTGAAATGGGTCCGCGCAGACCGCACCGACGACCTCCAGTGGACCGTGAATACGAGGGTGAACATCACCCCGAAATAGCGGCCGAGACGCGAAAAAACCGGCTCGTCGCCTTGCTCGTCACTCAGGCCTGAGGTACGCCAAACCCGCTTTGAAGCTGTCCCTCCTCTTCCCCCCGACGATCCTGGGCGTGATCCTGCTCGGCGCGTGCTCCTCGTCGAGCGGCGATCGCGAGCACGGAGTCAACCCCGACGGTCCCGTCCACAAGGACGGCGGCACCATCGTCCCGCCGAAGCCGGGCGAGGAGAAGCCGAACGAGGACGGCAAGGTCGAGAGCGACATCGTCTTCGACGAGGGCGCGACCTTCGCCGCGCGCGACTGCTCGCTCACGATCAGCTTCAAGGGCAACGCCGGCCGCGTGCGCATCGCGGGCGAATTCACGTCGCCGCAGTGGGCCGACGGCGCGCAGGAGCTCACGAAGAACGGCGACACGTGGACGGTGAAGCTCACGCCGAGCGGGACCGCGGTCGCGGGCCAGCTCTACGGCTACAAGCTCATTCTCGACGACAGCAACTGGATCCTCGACCCTGGCAACAAGTACCGGAAGATCGTCGGCGGCCAGATGAACTCCGCGCTCAAGCTGCCGGCGTGCGGCGGCGGTCCGGAGCTCCGCGCCGGCAAGGTCGATCTCCAGGGCGACAAGATGAGCGTGCACGTCGACGTGCTCTCCGCGAGCGACGGCGACGCGGCCGAGCGCGTGAAGGCGAGCTTCGACGGCGTGCCGGTCAAGGCCGACAACGTCACGATCGACAAGGCCAAGGGCGCGCTCGACTTCACGTACGACAAGCTCCCGAAGGGCAAGCACGTCCTCACGCTACGCGCGATCGACAAGCAGCAGCGCGAGTCGGATCCGATCGACCTGCCGTTCTGGATCGAGGACGAGCCGTTCGACTATCAGGACGGCCTCCTCTACATGATGATGATCGACCGCTTCGCCAACGGCGATACGTCGAACGATGCTCCGGTCGCCGGCCCCGTCCACTACGACGCGGACTGGCACGGCGGCGACCTCCAGGGCGCGCTCAAGGTGCTCGAGAGCGGCTACTTCGAGTCCCTCGGCGTCCGCACCATCTGGCTCTCGCCCCTCAACGAGCAGACCAGCAAGTGGCAGTACGGCGACGGCGGCCAGATCTTCAGCGCGTACCACGGCTACTGGCCGACGAAGGCGCGCTCCGTCGAGCCCCGCTTCGGCGGCGACGCGGCCCTCAAGGCCTTCGTCACGGAGGCGCACAAGCGCGGCATCCGTGTGCTCCTCGATCTCATCAACAACCAGGTCCACGAGGACCACGAGTACGTGAAGGCCAACGCGAGCTGGTTCCGCACGGAGTGCCAGTGCGGAGACGACGCGCACGGCTGCGGGTGGAGCGTTCGCCCGTTCGATTGCTACTTCCAGCCGTACCTCCCCGACATCAACTGGAACGAGCCGGGCGCGGAGAAGAAGTTCATCGCGGACGCCACGAACTGGATCGCGACCTACGACCTCGACGGCTTCCGCGTCGACGCCGTGAAGCACGTCGAGGCGAACAGCGTCTTCAACATGCGCGCGGAGCTGAAGCGTCGCTTCGAGCAGGGCGGCGCGCGCATCTTCATGGTCGGCGAGATCGCGGTTGGTCCGGACGAGAACAAGACGTTCTTCGGCCAGACGTTCAACAACGGCTACGACTGGCTGAACGCGTACACGGGCGAGAACGCGCTCGACGGCCAGTTCGACTTCCCCACGCGCAACAGCATGGCGGACGGGCTCGTGAAGGGCGACATGCCGCTCGATCAGATCGAGCAGCGCGTGAAGCGCTCGGAGACGGACTACGTCCCGGGTAACCGCAACGTCCGCTTCCTCAACGGTCACGACAACCCGCGCATCGCCTCGCTCGCGGCGCAGGACTGGGACCACCTCAACTGCTCGTGGTCGAGCGGCTGCCGCGACGAGCAACTCCCTCCGCTCGCGTATGGCGATCCCGTCGTCTACGAGCGCCTGAAGCGCGCGCTCACCGTCCTCTTCACGCTGCCCGGCGTCCCGTACCTCTACATGGGCGACGAGGTCGCGTTCGGCGGCGGCGGTGATCCCGACATGCGCCGCAACATGCTCTTCGACGGCGCCGCCGATGGCCTCACGCAGCTCGAGATGGCCAAGCCGGGCGCGCAGCCCGCGCAGCTGACGGCGCAGCAGCAGGACCTCCGCGCCTGGGTGCAGAAGCTCGGGAAGACGCGCGCGTCCTCGAAGGCCCTTCGCCGCGGCGCGCGCCAGCAGCTCTACGTGACCGGGGATCTCTGGGTCTACCAGTGGACGGCCGGCGCGGAGACGGTCATCGTCGCCATCAACCGCGGCGCCGCCGTGGGCGCGCTCGCGATCGAAGGCACCGCAGGCACGTGGACGTCGGCGCTCGGCACGGGCAGCCTCGCGGGCGGCAAGCTCACGATCGGCGCCGGCGAGGCCGCCATCTTCACGAAGTAGTCGCGACGACGGCGACGCGAAGGATCTGCGCTCCCGGACGCACCGCTTGCGCCGATGCGACGCCTGCCTTGCCGTTCTCGCGGTCGGAGCAAGTGGCGGCCATTCTTGCATGAGCCTGCATCCATCGCGAACGACGCGATCAGGGGAACATGACAGAACGCGATGGGTCGTTGAGCGCGCTGGCGGCGAGCGAGGAGCACCTGCGTCTCTTCGTGCAGAACGCCCCGGCGGGGCTGGCGATGTTCGATCGCGACATGCGCTACCTCGCAGCGAGCGCCCGCTACGCGGAGCTCTACCGCCTCCACGTCCCCGACCTCGTCGGTCAGCTCCACGTCGAGGTCTTTCCCGACCTCCCACAGCGCTGGAAGGACAGCTGGCAGCGTTGCCTCGGTGGCGCGGTGGAGCGCGCCAAGGACGATCCGTTTCCTCGCGCCGACGGGTCCCTCGACTACGTCGATTGGGAGATCCGCCCATGGCGCAACGCGGCCGGGGAGATCGGCGGCGTCGTCCTGCTCTCCGAGGTCGTGACCGATCGACGGCGCGCGGCCGCCGCGCTCTCGCGGAGCGAGGAGCGCTACCGAGCCCTCTTCGATCGCTCGCCGTTCGGGATCGCGGAGCTCGCCGGCGAGGATGGGACGATCGTGCGTGCGAACGCTCAGCTCGGTGCGATCCTCGGCCTGCCGATCATCTCGCTCCACGGCCGTCCGCTCGTCGACCTCGTCGTCGCCGCTGACCATGCTGCGCTACGCGAGGATCTCACGGTCGTGCGGACCGGTCGCGTCTCCTACCTCGAGCGCGAGCTCCACCTGGCCTTGCCGCGCGGTCGGACCGCGCTCGTCTGCGTGACCTGTACCGCGCTCGAGGAAGCCAATGCGGTCATGGTGACCGTCGCAGACATGACGAAGCGGCGGTCCGTGTCGGGCAAAGGGACGACGCCGCCCGGGGCGGTCACGTCCGAAGCGGAGGCCCGCTGGACCGCGATGGTGCAAGCGTCGCCGCTCGCGATGGTGATGACGGCCGCCGGGTCGGGAAGGGTGCTCGATGCGAATCCGGCGTTCGAGCAGCTGCTCGGGTACGATCGCGGCGCGCTCGTGGGTCGCACGGCCGTCGAGCTGGGCATCATCGGCGCCGACTTCCGCCGCGAGTTTGCCGAAGAGCTCCGCGCCAACGGCCGCGGAGCGAGGAGCGCCCTCCGTGTCCGCGCGAAAGACGGGGGCGAGCGGATCATCGAGGTCGCGATCTCGGCCGACACGCTCCGTGGTGAGGATTGCTTCGTGACGATCGCGCGCGACGTCACGGAGCAGCGACGGGCCGAGGAGGAGCTGGAGGCCCGGGAGCAGGCCATGCTCGCCGCGTTCGAGAACGCGCCGATCGGTCTCGCCTTCGGGATCCCCGGCGAGAGTCGCCTCGCGGCGGTAAATCGCCGCGTCTGCGAGATGCTCGGCTACACGAGGGAGGTGCTGCTCACGAAGAGCATCGTCGAGCTCAGCCACCCGGACGACATCCCGGCCACACGGGAGGTGTTGAAGCGGTTCGCGAGCGCCGAGGAGGATGAAGTCTCGACCGTCAAGCGGTTCGTACGGAAGGACGGCAGCACCTTGGAGTGCGAGGTGAGAATCGCGCTCATCCCTGCGGAGCGCGGACGCCCGCGCCGCACCGTCATCGGGCTGACCGACCTGACGGACCGACGCCGGGCCGAGGCCGCGATGGCGAAGAGCGAGGAGCGCTACCGCGAGCTCATCGAGCAGCTCGACGCGCCCATCGTCTCCATCGACCTCGACGGGATCATCACCTACGCGAACCCGGCCATGGCCACGTATGGCTACGCGCCGTCCGATCTCATCGGCCAACCGGCGTCGATCTTGACCAGGCCCGAGGACCGAGCCGAGATCGCCGCGCTCCGCGAGGAGGTCTTCCGCGACCATGCGCCGTGCCCTCGGGAGCTCATCATCCTCGACAGGAGCGGCAAGCCCCGTCCCGTCCGCTGCGCGCGGCGCGCGATCGTGCGGGACGGAAAGGTGGTCGGCCTGACGCGCATGCTCACGGACCTCACCCCGCAGCGCGAGGCGGAGGAGCAGCTCCGCGCCGCGCAGCGGATGGAGGCGGTCGGGCGCCTCGCCGGCGGGGTGGCCCACGACTTCAACAACCTCCTCACCGTGATCCTCGCCTACACCGACATCGCTCGCTCGGAGCTCGCGGACCATTCACCGACGAGAGAGTGCCTCGATGAAGTACTCAATGCAGGCAAGCGCGCCGAAGGCCTCACACGGCAGCTCCTCGCTTTCAGCCGCAAGCAGGTCATGGTCCTCCAGCCGCTCTCGATCGAGAAGGCGGTCGGCGGCGTGGCCTCGATGCTGCGCCGCCTCATCGGAGAGGACGTTCGCCTCGAGGTGAGCATCCCGGCGGAGCTGCCGCTGGTGGAAGCAGACCTCGGCCAGCTCGAGCTCGTGCTGATGAACCTCGCGATCAACAGCCGCGACGCGATGCCCGACGGCGGCACGATCACGATCGAGGCTCACCGCGCCACGCTCGACGCGAGCGCAGCAGCGCAGCGGTCGATGCCGGCGGGCCCCTGTGTCGAGCTGGTCGTCCGTGACGACGGCATGGGGATGAACGAGGAGACGAGGCTGCGCATCTTCGAGCCGTTCTTCACCACGAAGGAGGTCGGCAAGGGGACGGGGCTTGGCCTCTCGACCGTCTACGGGATCGTCAAGCAGTTCGGCGGTGAGATCAGCGTCGAGTCGACCCCGGGCCGCGGCACGACCTTCCGTATCCATCTGCCGGCGCTCGCCGAGGGGACGATGCGGTCGGCGTCGACGCCGGCGGTCACGAAGACAAACACTCCCCTCCGCACCGGTCACGAGCTGATCCTCGTCGTGGAGGACGAGAGCGGGCTGCGACGGGTCTTGCGGCGGATCCTCACGAACGCCGGTTATCGTGTGCTCGTCTGCGGGACGCCGAGCGAGGCGCTCGAGGTGTGCCGCGGCCCGGAGGCGGACATCGATCTCGTGCTCACCGACGTCGTGATGCCCGAGATGAACGGCCGCGAGCTGACGCAGCGGCTTCGAGAGCTGAAGCCGAACGTGCCCGTGGTCTTCATGTCCGGCTACACGGACGAGAAGCTCGAGCGGCTCGACGTCCTCGAGGACAACTTCATCCGCAAGCCGTTCGTGAGCGAAGCGCTGCGAGCCGTGGTACGGACCGTGCTCGACCGGGCCGGCTGACCGCGTCAGCGCACGAGCACGCCGAGGGTGCCAGGGCCGAGCTCGACCCAGTAGATCGCGCTCGCCGTCGCGACCACTCCCGACGGCTGGTCGAGACCGGACGCGAGCCGCTGCGGCTCCCGCGTCGAGAGGGGGACGCGCAAGAGCTCGCCCGCGCCCTGTCGCGTGATGAACGCGTCGTCGCCGAGCACGAAGATGCCCGTGGGTCCGCCGCGATCGAGGAGCTCGTCGATCGAGCCGTCGTCGTTGAGAAGATTCGCGCTGTCCTGGCCGTCCCCCGCGAAGTAGACCTTGCCGTCGGCCCACGCCACGCTCTCGGCGTAGTTCCAGGCCTCGAGGAGCTCGGGAGCGCCGCCGCCGATGGGCGCGCGGTACACGCCGCCGCCCTTGTTGGCCTCGATGTACCGCGTGTAATACACATACATTGGAGACAGCGCCACGCCCGAGACGTTGGGCGCGCCGAGGACGAAATCCGTCTTCCCGTCGCTCGTGTGAGCCCAGCGCAGGATGGACGCGTTCCGCTCGTTCACGAAGAACACGTCGGCCTCGGTGCCCCAGACGTACCGCACGCGGACGTCGGTGACGACTGGCTTGGTCTCCTTGCCGTCGAGGCTCACCTCCGTGAGCGCGCCAGTGTGACCGACGTAGAGCTTGCCCTGCGAGAGCCCGATCCCCAGCGGACGATCGAAGCCGCGCGCGAGCACGGCGGGACCGCACCTCGCATTCTTGCATTCGCCGCCGAGGCAGTCCTTTCCGCACTGACCGCAGTTGTGAGTGTCGGTGGTGAGGTCGGCGGCGCAGCTTCGATCCCCGCCGTCGGGCTCGAGCACGCGACCGTCCGCCAGCGTCGTGGTCGCCCGGGCGTCGCCTGGCGCGCCATCACCTTCGACCACCGCCCGCGTGCTGAAGCCGTCGAGATCGGTCACGAGGGTGCAAGCGGCGAACGAGCCCAACGCGATCGCAGCAGCCGCCACCCACCGACGCACCCCCTCACGATAGCGCGATGACCTCCAGCTCCGTAACCCCACGTGGAAGCCGCACCTCGCGAATATCCCCTAGCTCCGAGCCCAGGAGCGCGCGGCCGATCGGCCCCTCGACGCTGCAGCCTTCGCCCAGCAGGGCGCGCTCGACGGCCGAGACGAGGCGGTAGTCGTGCTCCCGCTCCTCTTCGTCGCGTACGCGAACGACGACGCCGAGGGCGGCGCACTCGGGGCTCGCCGCCTTCGGGACGATGTCGGCGAGCGCGAGGGCCTCCTGGAAGCGCGGGTCGGTGGAGCGCCGCAAGACCGCGGCGCCCGCCTCCGTCAGATGGAAGGGCGCGCTCACGCGCATCGACGAGGACGCGGGCGTATCGAAGCTCGCGTTGTCGTCCTCCTTCGTGAATGCGCGGCTCACTCTCCGTAAAGCATACGCGCGTTCCGGAGATACGCCGCCTCGCTCCACACGAGCGGGACCGCGCTGAGCCATGCATGCGCGCTCTCGTCGAACTGCTCGCCGAGCATCAGCGTGTCGGTCGCATGGGCTTGCTCGGTCATGACGTTGAAGAGCTGCTCCGCCTTGGTGCGATCGCCACGCGCGAGGCGGTGGATGGACAACCAGGCGGAGGCGACCGGCCAGGGCTGGCCGCCGTAGTAGCGGTCGCCCTCGTAGCGACGGACCGCGCCGCCCGGTGTGCCGAGGCGCGACTCGACGAGATCGCCGAGCTTCGAGATGCGCGGATCGGAGTCGGGGAGGATGTCGAAGCCGCCGCTCGCGAGCGCGAGGTTCGCGATCTCGAGGCGGCCATCGAGGCGACCGTTCTTGCTGCCGCGGCCGAACCATCCGTCCTGGGTCACGAGCTGGCGATCCATCGCCGCGCGAATGGCGGTGGCACGCGCCGCGAAGCGCGATCCGTCGCGGCCGAGCTTCTGTGCGATGTGCGCCGTCGCTTCGAGGCCCGCGATCGCGGAGCCGTTCGAGTACGTCCAGCTCTCGCCGGTCTCGAGCTCCCAGAGGTCGCGCGACTTGCCGATGAGGCCGCTCTCGGAGACGGACATGAGGAAATTCGCGGCGCGCTCGACGGCGGGCCATCGCGCGGCCGCCCACGTCGTGTCGCCCGTCGCGTCGAGGACGCGGCTCACGCCCCACGGGAGCATGCCGGGCTGGTCGTTCTCGTTCTGGTCTCCGCCGAAGTCGAAGAAGGCCGACTGCGCGTCCGGGTTGTAGTTGATGGCGAAGCTGCCGTCCGGCTTCTGGAGCTTCTCGAGGACCTCGAAGAAGCCCTTCGCCTCGGGCACGAAGCCGGCCTCGAGCATGTCGATCGCGGTCTTGGAGCCGTCGCGCGGCCAGATGAGCCGGTACACCGGGCTCGTGAGCGTGGAGGCGGCGATGAACGCGCCGTTGTCGACGCGGTGCTGGAGGATCGTGATGATGGCGCGCCGGTAGACGTCGGCCGCGTCGGCGGGCAGGCGCGCGGGCAGCTTCGCGCGCGCGAGCTCGCGGGCCCAGCGGTCGGCGTCTTCCTGCTTCCGCGAGGCCCAGCTCCCGGCGAGCGCGTCCTTCGCCTCTGCGAGCGCGTGGCCTTCGTCGGCGCCCATGCCGATCGCGTAGGTGATCTCCTGCGACTCGCCGGGACGCAAGCTCGGGAGGCGGTGCATCAACGTCCCGTTGACGCCGCCGAGGCCCGCCGTCTCCGGCGTGCACGGCGTGAGGTCGTCGCTCTCGGCCGCCGTCCGCGCGTCGCGGTGGTCGCCCCAGAGGTTGAGGATGTTCCCGCAGTGCGCGAGCCGTGGCGCGCGATCGGCGACGGTCGCCACCGCGGAGTGGTTGTCGTGCTGGAGGAACGCGCCGCTCGCGGCGTCGAAGCGAATGCGATCGCCCTGAGGGAAGTTCTCGAGCGTGTAGTAGGCGTAGTACGCGAGGTCGACGTCCTCGAGCGTGCCGTTCGACACGTTCTTCACCGTGACGTGACGCACGTGCGCGTCGTGCGAGGGCCGGACGAGGTCCTCGATCGTGATCGTCACGCCGAAGCCGGAGAGCTCGGTGACGACGAGGCCGGTATCGGGGACGACACGCTGGCCGGTGAGGGCGTAGTCGTGGCCCCAGCGGAGCTTCGCGCCGCGCGTCTTCAGGCCGACGAACGAGTCCCACAGGTTGTCTTGCGTGTAGTGGGGCCAGTAGAGCTCGACGAGCGCGCCTGCCTTCGCGCCTCGACCGTCGCCCATGCCGCGCGTCGTGTTCTGACCGGCGGCGCGAGAGACGACGGACATCAAGGAGCCGTTGCCCATCTGCGCGAAGTTCGGCGGATTTCCGAGCGCGGCCGACACGGGCTCCCACGAGACGGCGTCCTGGCTCTGCTCGGAGGCCTCGTCTCCCTGGGCGGCACAGGCCGCGAGTCCCAACATCCCGAGCACGCACAAACGCCGGAGCATGCTCCCCGCGGAGCACCTGCCGTGCCTGGCGGACATCCACCCACACTGTAGGCTCACCACGAGTTGCGCAGAAATTCGCGGTCTTCCGCGTTCATGGGTGGATCGTCCCGCCTACATGGTGGGTCGTTCACCTACCACCTCCAGGCGAGGTCAGGGCGCGAGCGACAGGAGCTTGATCGAGCGGACGTCGACCTTGAAGAACGTGCCGTCCTTGCCGCCGAGGCCGCCCGTGTAGGCGGCGAAGTGCTCGAAGGAGGACATGTTCGTGCTGCGGAGGTCGTGCGCGAGATGCACCTTGTACGTCTTGCCCGACGTCAGGTTCGCGCGGATGAACGACGACTCGCCGAAGGAGGCCCAGTCACCGCGCTGCGGCATGAGCATGTAGCCCTCGCCCACGACCTTGCCCGCCGGCTGCTCCGCGATCGTCACGCGCTTCACGCCGCAGGTGATGCCCGTGTTGATCGGCCCGGCGCCGTTCGCGTAGTCCGCCTGCACGAGGTGCGCGCCCGTGTGCTTCGCGGTGAAGGTCGCAGAGAGCTCGTCGGCGACGTCGCCCCAGTTCGTCGTGTGGCCGTCGCTGATGGAGCCGCCCTTCAGCTCGAACGCGGCCGCGCCGACCGTGTCGATGCGGCTATTCGGGTTGCTGCTCCAGAAGCACGCCGGCTTCGCGTGCTGAGAGAAGTTGCCGCTCGAGCCCCAGCGCGTCTCGATCGTGTAGCAGTGGCTCGGCGAGGCGTCGCCGTCCGTGTCGGCGTCCGTCCACGACTTGTTGAACGCGCCGAGCCCGAAGGCCACGCGTTTGCCGTCGCGGTAGACGCTCCACGTGATCTCCGCCGCCGTCTCGCCGTTGAAGTCGGCGTTCACGACCACCTTGCCCGCGTTGAGCGAGAGGCCCGTGATCGACGGCGTGCGCGGCGAGTAGATCGAGCGATAGTCGCTCGTGTCGTCGATCACGCGCAGGGGTGCGGCGGGGGCCTTGGGGAGATCGAAATCGACCTCGACGAGGTTCCGGTCCTTTAGCCGACCGTCCGCGATGAAGCCGCCTTCCTCCGGCGGGACGCTGTTGAAGCGGATCGCCTTGATGACGTACGCGCCGCCCGCGAGGACGTCGGGGTCCTCGGGGAGGTTCAGCACGACGGAGAGCTTGTGGCCGCGGACCGTCACGTCGTTCAGCGCGAGCTTGGTCGTGTTCGGGAACGTGGCGCGAAGGCCGCGCGTGAAGAACGGCTGCACGCGGACGCCGCCTTTCTCCGGCGTGATGCCGAAGAGCGAGCCGTGCACCATGCCGATGTAGCCCGCGACGCTCCAGATCTGCCGCTGCGAGTTGACGACCGGGCCCGAGTACGGGCCGTCTTCCACGTACGGCGCGCCGCTGACGACCTCGAGGTTCTCCATGTTCGAGAGGTTCAGCGCCGCGCCGCGCACGAGCGACTGGATGCCGCGCTCGAACGCGCGGTCGTTCTTCACTTTCTTCGCCGCCTTGACCCAGTACGCCGTGACGAACGGCCAGATCGCGCGGTTGTGATAGATCGGCGTCTCTTTCTGCTCGGGAAACACGACCGGCGGGCCCTTGGGCAGCGTCGGGTATTTCGCGAGGGCCGCCTCCTGCTGCGCGGGCGACGCCGCGTCGAGCAGGACCGCGAGCGACGTGCCGAGCAGGTCGTAGCGACGCACCGGCGCCGGATCGAGCGAGGTCGTGATGAACGTCGAGAGCTGGCCTTCCTCCGTGAGCCAGAAGCGCGCGGCGATCGCGTCACGGAGGTCCTGCGCGCGCTCCTTCATCGTGCTCGCGGTCGCGGCGTCGCCCGTCTCCTCGGCGAGGCTCGCCGCGAGATCGAGGAGCGCGAGATGCGCCGCGTTCGTGGAGAGCGACTTGCTCATCCCGATGTTCACGACGTCGGGGTTGGTCCAGCCCGGGTAGGTCTGCTCGCGCCAGTCGAGGAAGGACTGCTCGCCGCGGTAGAGGCCGTCCGTCGCGTCGAAGACCGCGGCACGGTCCTGCTCGATCGTGTTCTTCGCCGCCTCGAGCGCCCGATCGCGGAACGCGGTGCGCGCCTCGCCCGTGAGGTGCTGGAGCAGCTCCGTCGCGCCGAGCGCCCACACCGCGCGGTCGGTCGAGATCGGGTAGCTCCCGCCCGTCCCCGTGTCCTGCACGATCTGGAGATCGCTGCCGTCACGACGCTTCGAGAGCTTGAACTCGAGCGAGTTCTTCGCGCGGTTCGGATCGACCCACGCGAGCCCGAGGTTCGTCGCGTACGAGAGGTCGCGCGTCCAGACGTAGTTCCACTTGCGACCGGTCTCGAAGCAGCCGCCTTCGCCGCACGCGGTGTCCTTGCCATCGTTGAACGCGTAGTCCTTGATCGCGGCGACCGACGCTTCCTTCGCGTCGTCGAGGGCGAGCTGGTAGAGCGCGTCGAAGAGCACCGAGCCGCTCTGCAGCGAGGCGTGGCCCTTCTCCTCGAAGGTCCGCGGTCCCTCCGGGACGTTGTCCTTGCGCTGCGCGGTCGAGTCGACCTTCAGCGAGCGCTCGCAGCCTTCGCCGGTCGCGGTCGCGGTCGCCTTGCCGACCTCGTCCTCGTACGAGTCTCCGCTGCCGCTCGCGCCCGCGTCGCTCTTCTCCGCCGTCACGCAGCCCGGCGCCGTGAACGGCGGATCGTTGAAGCCGCCATCGGGCAGCTTTCCGCCGGGCGGGACCTCTCCGCTCGACGACGACGCGTTCGGCCCCGCGCCGCCGCCCGCCTCGCTCCCGTCGGAGCTGCACGCCGCGATGACCGCCACCGCCCCGACGGCTCCCAACAGCAGATACCGCTTCATCCGCCCCGTCCCTTAGCACCACCGCGCCCCGACGCCACTCAGGCCTGAGTTACGAACTTGTCTCGGAGGGCCAGCGGCTTGGGCCGCGTCCCGGCCCTCTGGTACGCTCGAAAGGCGTGTTTCGGCGTGTATTTGCGGGGGTTTGTGTGGCGGCGGGCCTCGTCGCCTGCTTCGGCACGACCTACCCGCCCCCGCCGGCCGCCGAGCCGAAGGCCCCCGTCCCTCCTCTCGTCACGGTGCTGCCGCCGGAGGCCGGGCCGACCGGACCTCCCGTCTCCACGCTCCCCGAGCTCGAGCCCGAGGATCCGGTCCGCTGGCTGCCCCTCCGCGCCGCCATCGACGGCGCGATCGCCGAGCGGCGCATGCCCGGGTGCGTCGTCTCCGTCGGGCGTCACGACGAGGTGCTCTTCACGCATGCGTACGGCTCGCGCTCGCTCGTCCCTGCACGGACGCCCATGACCTCGGACACGGTGTTCGACCTCGCCTCGCTCACGAAGGCGGTCGCGACCGCGTCCTCGATGATGGTGCTCGTCGACCGCGGCCTCGTCGATCTCGACGCGCGGGCGTCCACGTACGTTCCCGAGCTCTCGCGCCTGCCGCCGTTCACGGTGCGGCAGCTCATGCTCCACACGAGCGGGCTCCCCGCCATCACGCCGATGGCCGACTACTCGCCCGACCGCGCCGACGTCATGCGGCGCATCGGCAACCTCGCGTTCAAGCATCTGCCGGGCGAGCAGTTCAACTACTCCGACGTCGGCTACGTCGTGCTGCAGGAGATCGTCCAGCGCGTGAGCGGACGGACGCTCATGAGCTTCGCCGCGGACGAGGTGTTCGCGCCGCTCGGCATGAAGGAGACGGGCTACCTCCCGCCGCCGGACCTCCGCGCGCGCACCGCGCCGACCGAATGGCGCGACGGCGGCTACATGCAGGGCGAGGTCCACGATCCGCGCGCGTTCGCGCTCGGCGGCATCTCCGGCAACGCGGGGCTATTCTCCACCGCGCGCGATCTCTCACGCTTCGCGCAGGCCATGCTGCAGCGAGGGACGCTCGACGGCCACCGCGTCTGGTCCGAAGCGACGCAGGAGAAGTTCCTCGCACGTCACGACACGTCGAAGGGCGGACGGGCGCTCGGCTGGGACGTCGACAGCACGTTCGCCACGCACAAGTCCGCGCTGCTCTCGCCGGTCGCCTTCGGGCACGGCGGCTACACCGGCACCGCGCTGTGGATCGATCCCGAGCGCGATCTCTTCTTCCTCTTCCTCTCCAATCGCGTACACCCCGACGGCAAGGGCGCGATCAACTCGATCATCGGCGACGTCGCGTCGATCGCGGTGACGATCGCGGAGACCAAGACGGGCATCGACGTGCTCAAGGCAGAGGCGTTCGCACGCCTGCAAAATACACACATCGCCGTCATCACCAACGGCAGCGCCCGCGCGAAGGACGGCAACACCACGCTCGACGTCCTCCGCGCCGCGCCGGGCGTCACCGTGAGCGCCGTCTTCACGCCAGAGCACGGCTTCGGCGGCGACCGCGAAGGCAAGATCGGCGACGCCACGTACGCGGGCATCCCGATGTACAGCCTCTACGGCGAGCGCACCGCGCCGAAGGACGAGCAGCTCACCGGCGTCGACACGATCGTCTTCGACCTCCAGGACGTCGGCGTCCGGTTCTACACGTACGCCTCGACGATGAAGCGCGCGATGAAGGTCGCCGCCGACAAGCACCTCCGCTTCGTCGTCCTCGATCGGCCGAACCCGATCGGCGGCGTCGAGGTCCAGGGCCCCGTGCTGCCGGAGCCGACCAGCGGCCCCGCATCGCTGAAGAACATCGTCAATCACCACGCGCTGCCGGTGCGTCACGGCATGACCATGGGCGAGCTCGCGCAGCTCTTCGCCGCCGACGACCACATCGACGTGCCGCTCGAGGTCGTGAAGCTCGTCGGCTGGCGCCGCCAGGACACGTTCACGAGCGCCGGCCTCGCGTGGACACCTCCGTCCCCGAACCTGCGCTCCCTGAAATCCGTCGCCCTCTATCCCGCGGTGGGTCTGCTCGAGAGCACGAACGTGAGCGTGGGACGCGGGACAGACATGCCGTTCGAGGTCGTCGCCGCTCCCTGGCTCGACGCCGAACGAGTCGTACGCCGGCTCTCGTCCATGCCGGAGGTCTCGGGCGTCTCCTTCGGCGTGACGGAGGTGACCCCGAAGTCGAGCGTCCACGCCGGCAAGACGTGCAAGGGCGTGAAGCTCACCATCACGAGCGCGACGCGGTTCGAGCCGATCCGCACCGCGCTGGCGATCGCGCGCGTGCTCCACGAGGTTCATCCGACGGAGTGGAGCTTCGACTCGATGGACAACATGCTGCGCTGGACGCCCGCGATGGACGGCATTCGCACGGGCAAGGACGTCGCGGACATCGAAGCGACGTGGGCGACCGCCCTGACCGGCTTCAAGGCCCACCGTCAACCTTTTCTTCTCTATCGCTGACACGAGCTGACTCGTTCGAGACGCATCTGAGAGATGTGTCACCTTCGAGGCGTGGGTCGATCCACCGGATCAGGCCTGACATGGACGTCGTGATCTGTGTAGAGAGGTCTACAGTCTTGCCGGGGAAGATTTCGAACACTCTATTTTTCGTGGCGCGCGTGAATGTTTCACGCTGGCCCGAAGACTGCTTGCGGGGCGCGGGGCATTGAGGACCATTCTCTCCACGCTGGCGGGAGCCAGCTTGCTGTTGCACGTCTCGGCCGCATCCGCGAAGCCGCCCGGGAAGATCGCGATCCTCGGTCCCGAGCGCTCGGCCATCGTCCCGCGCCTCCAGCGGAACTTCGCGGACACGTCCACGAAGCTCTCGAACGCCATCGTCTCGTCGTGCACGCGCCTCAGCGTCGCGAAGTACCTCTACGATCTCGATGCCGATACGGCGATCTGCACCGACGGCGACGTCGTGTCCGTCTGGAAGATGGAAGACGACTACGTTCATCTCGTCGACGCGATCCCGATCCTCCACGGCGACGACCGCTCGATCGAGGTCATCGCGGCGCGCGCCACCATCTCCGCGCGCGATGGCGCGCCGCCGGTCGACGGATCGTCGACCACGATCGTGGCCAACGACGCTGGCCGTCGCGACACGGCCGTCGTCATGGCGAGCGCGACCGAGGCCGCCGGCGTGGACAAGCCGCTCCCCAACGCCGCGCTACCGCCCGAGCGCCTCGCACCGCGCGCGCTCTTCGCCATGGGTCCGATGCTCCTCGCGAGCAAGCCCGGCGGCGCGTTCGCGATGTCGGTGTCGGCCGAGCTCGGCGTGAGCCGCGTCGTCACGTTCATCCCGTGGTTCGCCACGATGCCGGTCGCGCAGTCGGTCTCGACGGCGAACGGCAGCGCGTATTACCGGCCGACGCTCTTCGGCCTCGGCTTCGGCGTCCCGCTTCGCTCGCACAAGAACATGCTCGTGCCACGCCTCGGAGCCGGATACGCGCTGATCTGGATGCGTGTGTGGCCCGATCAGGCGAAGGCCACCGGCACCACGCTCGGTCAGTCGGAAGATCTCTGGGCCCCCGCGATGTACATGACGGCAGCGCTCTCCGTCGGCGTCACGGAGCGCTTTCGCATCGCGGGAGAAGGCCTCCTCGGCACCTCGACGCACAACCTGATCGTTCGCATCGCCCGTGACAACACCGCCTCGTGGGGCGCACCCATCGCGAGCCTCGGCCTCCGCGCGGAGCTGGTGCTGCCATGAAGCTCCTCGGCTTCGTCGCCACCCTCGCGCTCGCGGCCGGCGTGCTGGCCGCGTGTAGCAACGTGTACGCGGATCCGGTGGAGGCTCCCTACTCGTTCGGTGGGCTCTCGACCTCGACGTCGGGCGCCATTCCGGTCACGAAGAACGTCCCGATCCCTTGTCCCACCTCCGGGCACGAGAACGGCCCGTGCGACGAGATCGACTCCGTCTGTGAGTTCGGTCAGAGCAGCGATCCCGACTGCAACGCCACGTACGTCTGCACCCGCTCGTCGTATGGCGCCTACTGGGCCGAGTCGAAGGCGCCCCGCTGCGCGGGAAAGTGCCCCGATCCCAGCCAGATCGCCGATGGCGCGCCGTGCACGCTCCCGAATCGACCAGACAGCGGCGTCTCGGACGAAAGTCTCGAGCTGCAGTGCGAGGGGTCGAACACTCTCTGCGCATGCACCACCGGGCCCGACGGGGCCCATCTTCACGAGCGCCGCTGGGTCTGCGTCCAGCCGAGCGCGGGCTGCCCCGTGGGTCGCCCGAACATCGGTCGGCCGTGTCTCGGCGATCGCATCTGCGACTACGGGAGCTGCGCCTTCAAGCGCGGAACGGGCATGATCTGCGACCAGGGCGTCTGGCAAGTGGAGGCCACGTCATGTCGTTGAGGGCACGTCGATATGCAGGGCGCATCGCGGTCGGCGCAGCGCTGATGGTCGGTCCGATCATCGGCTGCAACAACGACGACTACTACCCCACCTACTACGGCGGCAGCACCTCGGGCTTCTTCGGCGGCTCGTCCGGCGTCAGCTCGTCGTCGTCGGGTGGGAAGTACTTCCGCGATTCCGGCCCGGAGATCTGCGAGACGGCGAAGGAAAATGACTCCTGCTACGGCACGCGCGCCTCGACGTTCTGCGAGCAGGGCGAGAGCGCGAACGCCAACTGCAACGCGCATCTCGTCTGCGGCGACGACACCTGGTCGAAGGACCCGCCGCAGCGCCCGGTGTGCGCGCCGACATCGGCCTGCCCCTCCACGTACACCGAGACCGTCCCCGACGAGCTGTGCAAGCGCCCCGACGCGATCAGCCTCCTCTGCGAGTACGACGAGGGCACCTGCGGCTGTGCGCCCGTGGGCGGGGTCGATCGCGGGACCACGGATTTTCCGGTGAAGAAGGACGCGGGCGCGAAAGACGCTGGCGACGACGCGAGCAGCGACGCGGGCAGCGACGCGGGCGCGAAGGACGCCGGCAAGGCCGACGCAGGTCCGCGCACTTACGAATGGAAGTGCGTGCAGCCGGATCGCGACGCGGGCTGTCCGCGCCGCCGCCCGCGCGAGGGGATCGACTGCGTCCGTCCCATCAACTGCGACTACGGCTTTTGCGTCTTCGAAGACGGCTATCGAATGGATTGCTACAGTGGAAGTTGGGTCCGCGACCTGAGCAGGAGCGAGCAATGCGATCAATGACGGTTGATTCACGGATCACGGGTGCGGTGATCCTCGCTGCACTCGCGGCGGGGGCCGCTTGCAACACCACGAAGGGCGACAACGGGGGCTACTCGGATCCGAGCGGGACCACCGTCGCGCCGCCGCCGGGCCCGCAGCCGGACTTCACCAAGCAGGCGGTGAGCCTCGAGGCGGCGCCTCCGCCGATCTCCGGCGGCACGCTCACCCTCGCGCCGGACGGACACACCGTCGTCGCGGCGGACCCCGATCGCGATCGCATCTACGTCGTCGACCTGCCGTCGCGCACGGTGAAGTTCGACATCCCGCTCGCGAAGGGCGCGGAGCCCGGTCGCGTCGCGATCGACTCGCACAACGTCGCGCACGTCGCGCTCCGCGGCACGGGCGGCCTCGTCTCGCTCGACCTCGGCAACGGCGCGAAGAAGGAGCGCCCGGTCTGTGCGGCGCCGCGCGGCGTCGTGTTCGATGCGAAGACGGACTCCGTGCACGTCGCGTGCGCCGAGGGCGTGCTCGCCACGATCCCGCTCGCGGGCGGGGAGATGAGGACGCTCGGTCTCGATCACGACATCCGCGACGTCATGATCAGCAAGGACCGCCTCTTCGTCAGCCACTTCCGCAGCGCGAAGATCAGCATCATCTCGCGCACCGGCGAGGTCATCGGCTCGTCGAGCACGCAGGGCGGCAACCTCGGCTGGCGCATGGCGCGCGCGCCGGAGATCGACGGCGAGGAGAGCGACGACGTCGCGCTCATCTCGCAGGATCCGCAGAACCCCGCGCCCACGCCCGGCGGCGTCGGCTACTACGGCTCGGGCGCGATCGACGAGTGCAACTCGCCGACCATCACGACCACGCGGCTCGACGTGCCGAACCACGCGCCGGTGTTGATTCCCCCGGCCGTCCTCCCGGTCGACCTCGCCACGAACGGCAAGGGCGAGTACGCGATCGTCGCCGCGGGCAACGGTCACACGAAGGAGCTGCCGCAGATCTACATCCACACCGTGAAGCCGCAGGACAGCGACTACTCGTCGTCGTCTTCCGGCAGCGTCAGCGGCTTCGGTTCGAACCCCGACTGCCTCGCGCTCGGTCGCGGCTACGTCCCCGGCCAGGCGACGGCGGCCGTGTACGACGCCGACAACCAGCTCATCGTGCAGTCCCGCGAGCCCGCGGCGCTCTACATCATGAGCCCGGATCGCCGTAGCGTGTTCAAGGAGATTCTCCTCTCCGACGAGACGCGTGAAGACAGCGGGCACGCCATCTTCCACTCGAACAGCGGAGGATCCATCGCCTGCGCCTCCTGCCACGCCGAAGGCGGCGAGGACGGCCGCACGTGGGAGTTCATCGAAGGCCAGCGCCGCACGCCGTCGATGCGCGGCACGCTCGTCGGCACCGCGCCGTACCACTGGGACGGTCAGATGAAGGACGTGCGCGCGCTCGTCGACCACGTCTTCAGCACGCGTATGAGCGGTCCGAAGATCGACGACAAGCACGTCGACACGCTGCAGACTTGGCTCTTCAAGCTGCCGGCGCCACCGAAGCTCACGCGCCCCGCGGACGCGGTCGGTCGCGGTCGCCAGCTCTTCGAGCAGCGCGGCTGCCAGACCTGCCACTCGGGCGATCGCCTCACGAACAACACCACGCTCGACGTCGGCAACGGCGGCTCTTACCAGGTGCCGTCGCTCATCGGCCTGTCGTGGCGCGCGCCCTACCTCCACAACGGCTGCGCGAAGACGATCCGCGACCGCTTCGAGTTCAACAGCGCGTGCGGCACCGACCAGCACGGCAACATCGAGGGGCTCTCGAAGGCGGAGATCGCCGACCTGACGACGTATCTCGAGAGCCTCTGATCCAAGGCAAACGCATGAAGTTGCAGTACGCACGCTTTCTCGTCGCGAGCGCCTGTGCGCTCGCAACGACGCCCGCCCTGGCCGACGAGCCACCGCCGCTCCCTCCGCCGACGACGGCAGAGACGCCGGCCGCGGCTTCGGCCACCGTCGACGCGGTTCATCTCCGCAACGGCGGGCTCTATCGCGGCCACGTGACGGAGATCGTCCCCGGCGATCACGTCACCATCCTCGTGGAGAAGGGCGAGCCGAAGCGCATCGCGTGGGCCGAGATCGATCGCGTGGTCGTCGCGACCACGCCGGTCCCGCCGCCTCCGGGCGGCAGCGGCGAGCAGGTCGGCGCACGCACGATCCCGAGCGCCACGGCGCCCACACCCGCGCCCATGAACGGGCCGAAGGCGCGCGTGCACATCACGTCATCGTCGACGGTCGTCCTCTATCGCCGCGTCACCGGCTCGACCGCGTGGACGATGGCCTGCACGTCGCCGTGCAACGAGATGCTTCCCCTCGGCGACTCGTACCGCGTGAACGGCAACGGCGTCGCGCAGTCGGCCGAGTTCACCCTGCAAGGCAGCCCGAACAGCACGATCGACCTCAAGGTCGACGGGCAGTCGACCGGCGGCATGGTCCTCGGCGGCACGCTCGCGGCGATCGGCGCGATGGTCGGCTACGTCGGCCTGCTCGTGGTCGCGGTGACGCTCGACAAGAGCAACCGCAGCGACGACGAGGCGCGCGCGGGCGGCCTCGTGGCGATGGGCCTCGGCGCGGTGGCCGCGCTCGGCGGCGTCCTCGTCTTCCTCGCGAGCGCGAAGACCGACGTGACGCAGAACCAGACCGGCGGCGGGGGCCGCGGGAACGACGCGTGGCGGCGCCTCCCGACCTGGCGAACCGCCGAGCGCGGGGCGCCCGCGCAGTTCCCGATCGTGTTCTCGCACGCGTTCTGAAGGACGGATATCCCCAGGCGGATATCCTCATTTTTCGAGCGCGGTGCTAGGAGAGAGGGATGCTTCGTGCGTTCGCCTCCCTCGCCCTCGCATCCTCTCTCGCGCTCGCCTGCGACGGCGGCCCGAAGCCGGAGCCGAAGTCCGAGCCCTCGACGCCCGCTCCCACGGTCCAGCAAGCGCCGCCGGAGGCCTCGCTCCGCCTCGGCGCGCCGATCGACACGAAGGCGGAGAAGGTCGCCCTGTCCGATGTCGCGAAGGCGCCGGACAGCTACGTGAACAAGACCTTCACGACGACCGGCACCGTCACCGCCGTCTGCCAGCACATGGGCTGCTGGATGGAGATCAAGGACGACTCGAGCGAGGCCCATATCAAGATGGCGGGCCACAAGTTCTTCGTCCCGAAGACGGCGTCCGGCAAGAAGGCGCGCATCCAGGCCAAGCTCGTTCCGTCCGAGAACAAGGGCTCGTGCGAGGGCGAAGGCTCCGCCGAAGGGCACCACATGGCGGCCGCGGAGTCGAAGGAAGGCAAGAAGGGCTGCCGCGAGGAGGCGGAGCAGCAGCTGGGCCGCCCGCTCGCGAAGCTCGAGCTCGTCGCGGATGGCGTCGAGCTCCTCTAACAAGGAGTCGGAGAGAGCGCTCCTCCGGGCGCTCGAGCTATGGCGCGAGCGACGCAAACCGGAGCTCGCGGAGCTGGTCGACCGCGTCGGAGCTCGGATCAATCGGCCGCCGCTCGGCAAGGGCAGCCTCGAGCGGATGCATGTGCGCTTCCTCGAGGTCGCGAAGGCGCGCGACCCGCTCGACGTGCCGCGACTCGTCTCGGCGCTGACGAACGGCCGGAGCGCGCAGCTCGCGGCGCGCATCGCGGAGCTCGCGGAGTTCCCGGCCGATCCGCGCATCGCGACGGGTCTCGCAGACCTCTTCGTCACGCCGCCGCTCGGCGAAGGGCCGATGCGACGCAAGGTCGTCGACATCGCCTATCGCGTGCTCGTGAACACCGCCGATGCGCGCGTGATCGCGCGCCTCCAGCCACACGCGGAGCGCAGCGACGTCGCGGGCCTGCTGGACGAGCTCGCGCGACACGTCACGGAGAGGTATCCGCTCGCTCGCGGCGGCCTCGACGCCGACGAGGCCAAGCTCGTCGCCTCGTTACGCGGCCCCTTGACGGCGGCAGACCTGCTCGCCGCGGTCTACGCTGCGGAGAGCGACGACGGGCCGCGCGAGGTCTACGCCGACTGGCTGCTCGAGAACGGCGATCCGGAGCGCGGTGAGTTCATCACGCTCCAGCTGCTCCGGGCCAAGGCCGGGACCGGCTCGACCCCGCGCGAGCGTCTGCTCCAGCTCGACAACGAGCACTGGGGCGGCCCGCTCCTGAAGCTCGCGTTCATCGAGCTCTTCGAGCGAGGTTTTCCGAGCCACTGCGCGGCGCGGGCGCAGAACCAGCGCACGTTCGTGAGCCAGCTCTCGGAGCCTGCATGGGCCACGGTGCGGAGGCTCTCGCTCGCCGGCTTCGAGTCGGTCCCCCCGACCATCATGCAGATGCCCAACTTCCGGCAGCTGACCGCCCTCTCGGACGTGAACCTCGCCTTCGCCGCGGCGGCGGTACGCGGGCGCCCGCCCCACGACCTCGCCGATCTCGACGTCAAGGAGAGCGCGATGATGCCTGCCCCGCACGACCTCGAGGACGCGCTCGGCGGTGAATGGCCGGGCCTGCCTCGCCTGCGCCGGTTGGCGCTCTCGTTTCCGCAGCTCCTCTCTCCGACGCACGTGGCCGCGCTCGTCTCGGGGGGCGGCCGCCAGCTTCGAACGCTCTTCGTCGAAGCAATGCAGTTCAACGGTGACGTGGCCACGAGGGTGCAGGATTGGCTCGAGCCTCTGACCCCGACCGCCATCACGCGCGTCACCTTCAACGCGGGCAAGCGCATGATCCGGATCCGCGAGCCGGGCGCGAAGGAGTGGCGCGAGCCTCGAGGGCCCTGAGCCGCGCTCAGGCGTACTTCGCGGCGAAGGTCGCGATCGCGGCGTCACCTTCGGTGGGCGCCAGCACCGTGCCGAGCCGCGGGAGCAGCGTGCGCTCCGCCGTGAGCCCGGTGACGAGCGCGACCTCCGTCGCCAGCGCGAAGCACTTGTTCTTCGCGGTCACGGCGCGCAGCGATTCGATGGCCCCGTCCGCGCCGGCCGCGAGGCGCTCGCGAGCCTGCGAGAAGAGGACGCCCACGTCGTGCGCGCGGAGATCCGGCACCGTGCGCGCGAGCGCGGAGAGCACCGCCGTCTCCTTGTCCTCGATCTTCCCGTCCGCCGCCGCCACGAGGAGCATGGCCAGCGCCAGCGCGCTCGCGAGCTCGTCACCCGCCTTCGCGTCTTCGTATTTCGTCATCACGGTGCGCACGACCTGCGCGAGGAAGATCTGATCGTCGTCGAGGTAGAGCGCCTTCGCGAGGGCGCTCACCGCCTGCACGTTGGGATCGGAGGGCTCGCCGCCGAGCTTTCCGTCACGCGCGCTCGCGATCACCTCCGCCGCGAGCACGAACGCCTTGCGCCGCAGCCCGATCGTGGCGAGCTCGCCGAGCGTCTCGATGCCGGCCACTTCCGAGCGCACCGCTTCCATGAGGTCCTTCGCGGCAAACGCGCGGAGCTCCGCCACCGTCGCGAAGTGCGCCTCGAGCTGGCGCGCCTCTTCCTCCGCGAGCACGCCGTCCGCGCCCGCCGCGAACACCATCGCCGCGGTGAGCAGCACCGCCTCGCGCCGCCCGTCCTCGGAGCGCACGCCCACCGGTCGCGTCAGCTCGAGGAGCGCATCGTCACCGACGAGCCGAGCGCGCGCGCGATCGAAGCGCTCCTCTTCCTTCGCGCCCTCGAGGTCGTTCGGCCCGATGGAGACGACGCCGTGCGGCCCCTGGAAGAAGTACGTGCGGCCTTGCCCGATGTCGTCCGCGAGCCAGCTCCCGAACTGGCGCGCGTGGGCGTTCGCGGCCTCGGCCGTCCACTGCGCGAGCAGCGCGTCGGGCTCGAGCTGCTTGCCCGGACCCTCGGGCGCACCCGCGCCGATGATCGTCACGGTGGTGCTCGCGAGCTTCGCGGCGCCCGCCGCGAGCCCGGCCGCGAGCAGGTAGTCCGCCGCGGACGCGAGCACCGGCACGTGGAGCGAGAGGCCGTCGCCCGATCGCACCACCACCACCCCGCGCGCCGCGCCGCGCGTCCACGCGATGAACGATCCGTGAACCCCGGCGCGCGCGAAGCTCGCCTCGAGCTCCGGCGTCAGCTCGAGCTTCGTCGCGGCCGATGCCGCGTCCACGATCTTCGCGAAGAGCCCTTTCGGCCACGCCTCGCCGATCCAACCCGCGCCCGTGAGCTGCACGGGGTCGATCGTCCCCGAGGCGCCGACGATCGCGTTGAACGCCGGCAACTCGGTCGCTTGGACGTTGAACGAGATGCTCACCGCAGGCAGCATACCGCGGATGAGCGACGCGTCGCGCCCGGAGCCTGAGCGACGCTACAGCGCGGAGATGAGGACCTCGCGGTCCTTGGCGCCGTTCGCGGGGCCGACCAGGCCGCGGCGCTCCATCGTCTCCACGATGCGGGCGGCGCGGTTGTAGCCGAGGCCCAGCTTGCGCTGGAGCCAGCTCGTCGAGCAGCGACGCGTCTCGGCGACGATGCGGACCGCGTCGTCGTACATCGCGTCCTGCTCGCCGTCGTCCGCGTCCTCCGCGGCGCCGTCCTCGTCGCGCGGCTTGAGGATGTTCTCGTCGTAGACGGGCTCGCCCTGGGCGCGGAGGAAGTCGGTGATCTCTTGCACCTCTTCCTCGCTGACCCACGGGCACTGCACGCGCTTCGTGTCGTTCGTGCCGTTCAACTTGATGAGCATGTCGCCCTTGCCGAGGAGATGCTCCGCGCCCTGCTCGTCGAGGATGGTGCGCGAGTCGATCTTCTGCGCCACGCGGAACGCGATGCGCGTCGGGAAGTTCGCCTTGATCATGCCCGTGATGACGTCGACGGAGGGGCGCTGCGTGGCGAGGATGACGTGCATGCCGGCGGCGCGCGCCTTCTGCGCGAGGCGGGCGACGCAGGCCTCGACCTCCTTGCCCTGCTGCATCATGAGGTCGGCGAACTCGTCGATGACGATCACGATCATGGGCAGGTTCTCCGGGAGGACCTCCTGCCCGTCCGGATCGTCGTCACGCACGCGGAGGACCTCCTGGATGCCGTTCAGGTCCTTGCCCACGATCGCCTTGCCGAGCGGGTTCTTGATCTCACCCGCGCGGACGCGCTTCACCCAGCCGTTGTAGGTGCCGATGTTCTTCGTGCCGGCGTCGGCGAAGAGCTGGTAGCGGCGCTCCATCTCGTCGACCGCCCACTTGAGCGCGTTCGACGCCTGCTTCATGTCGGTGACGACGGGCAGGAGCATGTGCGGGATGCGGTCGAAGGGCGCGAGCTCGACGACCTTCGGGTCGATCATGAGCATGCGCAGCTCCTCGGGCGTGCGCCGGAAGAGGAGCGACGTGAGCATGACGTTGAGGCCGACCGACTTGCCGGCGCCCGTCGCGCCGGCGACGATCGCGTGCGGCATGCTCGCGAGGTCGGCGTAGACGGGGTTGCCGACGATGTCGCGACCGAGCACGACCGGGAGCGGCACGTCGAGCGTCTGGAAGCGGCGATCCTCGACGAGATCGCGGAGGTTCACGGCGCTGCGTTTGTCGTTGGGGAGCTCGAAGCCGATGCGGTTCTTCCCGGGGATCGGCGCGACGATGCGGACCTTGCGGGCGAGCGCGAGCGCGAGGTCGTCGGCGAGGCCGGCGACGCGGCTCACCTTCGTGCCCGCTGCGGCGGAGACCTCGAACGTGGTGACGACGGGGCCGGGGAGGATCTCCTCGACCTTGCCCGTGACCTTGTAGTCCGCGAGCGTCTTCACGAGGAGCTCGGCATTCGCGCGCAGCTTGCCTTCGTCGAAGAGCGGGCCGACGTTGATCGGCGCGGGCGCGAGCATCTCGAGCGGAGGGAGCTTGAACGCGGGGCCGTTCTTCGGCTCCGGCTTCTTCTTCGTCTCCTTCGGCGCCTCGACCTTCTCGAGCGCCGCCGACGTGTCGACGATCGTGATGCCCATCGGCGCGGGCGCCTCCGCCTTCTTCGCGGCCGCCGCCGCGCGCGGCTTCTTCTCCTCGACCGGAGGCGTGATCGCGACGGGAGACTCCTCGTCCTCGATCTCCTGCTCCTCTTCCTCGTCGTCCTGCTCGGACTCCTCGATCGCCTCCTCGACGCTGACCTCCTCCTTCGGCGGCTCGCTCTTCTTGCGGCGGCGCGACGAGGACGGCTTCGGCTCGATTTGGTTCTGGGGTTCGATCGGAGTCTCGATGGGGGCGTCGGCCTCCTCCGCTGCGCCCTCGGTCGTCTCCTTCTTCTTCCGCGTGCGCTTCGGCTTCTCGAACCGTCTCTCGGCGTCGGTCGGCTCCGGGACGATGAGCGGGAGCTTCTCGTCCCACGCCGGATCGCTCGGGCTCTTCGACTTGATCTGCGCGGGCGAAGGCGTCGGGACGAGCGGCGCGACCTCGGGCAGGTCCTTGTCCGTGAAGATCATCGCCTCGTCGGATGGCGGCACGCTGATCGCGGGCTGCTCCGCGAGGCGCTTCTCTTCCGCGCGCTGGCGATCGAGGGCGCGGGCCTCGGCCCAGGCTTCGTGTGCATACTGCACGGTTCCCTTCACCTTGTCGGTGACGACATAGAACGCGCGCACGATCCAGCGCATGAGCGCAATGAACGAGAAGCTCGCGCGGCTGATCAGGATGAGCCCCACGAGCGCGAAGCCCACGAGGAACGAGCCGGCGGTGGAGAAGAGCGAGCGCGCGATCTCTCCGAAGAGCTCGCCGATCATGCCGCCCGCAGGGTACTTCCCGAACGCGAGCTTCTGCGGCCAGCCGACCTGCACGAGCGAGGCGCCGATCACGACGAGCAAGATGTCGCCCGCGAGGCGCGCGGCGGTGGCGTTGCTCTTCTTGCCGGTGACGAAGGGGATGCCGAGGAGGAGCGCCTCCGCGGGCACGACCCACGACATGACGCCGACGAGGCCGACGAAGAGGCGAGCGACGGCCGCGCCAACGACGCCGACCCAGTTCTCCCCGGTGATGGGCGCGTATCCCTCCGGGAGCGGGGCGGCGGTCGACGGCTCCCCCGCGTACGAGGCGAGCGCGAGCGCGAAGAAGACAGCGAGCGTCCACAAGAGGAGCGCCGCCACCTCGCGGCCGCGAGCGAACGTCTGCGGCTGGGCGCCGAGGACGGTCGGCGCCCGTGTGTTTGGCGGAAGGGATCGGCCTCCGCGAGGCGCAAAAATCGGCTCGCTCGCCACGCTCGCCAGCGCGGGCGATCCGAGGTGCGGAGTCAGATCCGGCACTTCATTCCGTCGATTGAACAGTCCGTTCCAGAACGCCATGCCTACGATTACCTACATCGACGCTACAGCCAGGCCGTTTGGGCGGTCAACAAACGAGGCGTGGGGGTGGGGATGGGTCATCCGACCTGAAGAAAGCTGGTTTATCCTTGGGTCTCCGATGGATCCCGGCGTATCGTCTTCGTCCATTCGAGGAACGATGGGGCAAGGTAAGAGGTCCATCTGCTTCGCTTTGGCGTTGGCCACGTTGCCGCTCGCGGCTTCGGGATGCCGCGTCAACGAAGGCGACGTGAAGCGCTGGGAACAGACACAGCGCGGGCCCTACAAGCTCGTGGCCGTCATCACCCACGACAAATACCCGCTCGAGCTGCGCACCGACGCGGCCATCTCCCTGATCCGCATGCCGCCGCGCGGCGGGGTTCGGCAGGGCATCAAGTTCCTCATCGAGAAGTACAAGGACGAAGAGGGCGAGGAGCGTGAAGGTGCGCTGAACCAGCTCTCGCCGGACGTGCGCCAGCAGCTCGTCGACAAGATGGTCCCCATCCTGATCGAGGAGCTCAAGGCCCCGCCCCCGCCCCGCGCGGACGGCCGCCTGCCGCCGGATCCGACCATCCCTTTCAAGGACGCGTCCTTCGCGATGCTCGTTCACGAGCCGCCGCTCGTCTCGAACGAGGAGACGAAGAAGCAGCTCAAGGGCGCCCTCATGAAATGGGCGCAGACGGGCTTCGAAGACCGCGTCGAGAACGGCTCGCAGCAGTACGGCCTCGAGCAGATGATGCGCGCGCTCGGCTCCGAGAGCGTGAAGACGCTCCCGGGTCTCGTGAGCGAAAATACGGCCCGAATCGATCGTATCGCCGGCCTCATCAAGGACATCGGCGACGATCAGACGAAGCTCGAGCTCTCGAAGCAGCTCGTCGTCCTGGCCGAGAAGTACAACTCGCAGGCCTGGATCGACCAGCAGACGAAGATCGTCAAAGAGTTCAACGCGAAGAACGCGGGCGGCCAGCAGGTGAGCGACCAGCAGGTCGCCGCGCAGGTCGACAAGATCCAGGAGCGCCGCCTCACGGAAGAGGTGTTCCCAGCGATGAAGCGCGTCGCGGGGAAGCCGTCCGTGGAGTGGCTCATCAAGTACGCGAGCGACAACGCGAAGCCCGCGTCCCGCCGAAAGCTCGCGCTGGCGGCCCTCGAGGGCAATCTCGACAAGAACAACAAGGCCGAGCTCGACTCCCTCTTCGCGATCGCGAAGAACAACGACGTCCCGGACGAAGTGCGCGACGTCGCCTTCGCCCGCATGGACGAGTTCCCGAAGGACCAGATCCTCAACAAGCTGTATTCGCTCGCGGATACGCCGAAGTGGAAGGTCCGCTGGGTCGCGTTCGACCACGCCCTCCGCACCCTGAACGTGAAGGGCCTGCCGGATTTCATGAACCGGCTCCCCAAGACGTCGGCCGCCAAGTTCGGCCAGGCCGAAGCGCTGGGCTACGCCCAGACGATCCGGGGGGAGAGGGTCGAGGGCGACGCGAAGACCAAGCTCGACGCGATCCTGCCCTACCGGGACAGCAAGGATCTCGGCCCGAAGCTCGTCGCGCTCGGCTACTTCTGGGGCAAAAAGGACGACAAGAAGTACGTCCAGGGCCACCAGGACGACCGGGAACCGCTCCCCAAGTGCGATGCCGACGACAAAGAGTGCGCCTGGTCGTGCGATGTCGCCAAGGCCCCTGGTTCCAAGGAAACCGAGCTCCACGAAGCCAAGACGGTGGGGGACTGGGTGAAGTCCTGCATGCTGCCGAACATGGATAAGTGAGCCGGTCTCGCATACAATTTTACAATTCGCCCCTTCTCCTGGTCTGATCCTTTGACGAGGGACGTCTCCCCCGTAACGCCGCGATGAGCTCGGATCCGAACAAGAAGAGCCCACGAACCTTCCAGTGCAGGGACATGCTCTGGGAGACGTTCGAGCAGATGGCTCGTGAGCTCGAATGCAGCGTCGATTACCTCATTAATGAGGCGATGAAGCAGTACGCCCGGCAGCGCAGCTACGGGCCGCGCACGCCGTACCCGGGCGGAGCTGGACGCGACGACCCGCCGCCTCCGCAGCGTGGCGGCGGCAGCGGACGAAGCGACGGCTATCAGAGCGCGCCGCCTCCGCCGATGCCGCCTCCGCAGTCGCTGCGCGGTGGTGGTCCTCCCCCGCGTGGAGGTGGCGCAGGTCTGCCGCCGCCGCGTGGTCCTGGTGGTCTCCCTGCGCCCGCGCCGCCCGCGCGTGGCATGGGCCCGCCTCCCGCGCGTGGCATGGGTGGTCCGCCCGGCATGCGCTCGCAGCCGCCGAGCGGTCCGCGCAGCGCGCCTCCTCCGATTCCCCCCGGTGGCGGCATGGGTCGCGCGCCCGGCTCGATGCCTCCCCTTCCGGGCGGCGGCGGCTTCAACGGCGGCCTCTCGACGGGCGCTCCCCTCAGCATCATCTATCAGGGCGAAAAACACGGCATCACGAAGGATCGCTACGTCATCGGCCGCGGCAAGCAGTCGAGCGATCTCACGCTCAAGGACCCCAACGTGTCCCGCCAGCACGCGATGATCGAGTACCAGAACGGCGTCTACTTCATGGTCGACATGGGCTCGACGAACGGCGTCGAGTACAACGGCCAGCGCATCGCGCGCAAGCAGATCGCCGAGGGCGACGTCTTCCGCATCTGCGACCACGATCTCCGCTTCACCTACCGCTGAGGACGCGATTCACGTCGCGATCATCGGGGCGGGAGCGCTGGGCTGCGTCTACGGCGTCCGCCTCGCGCTCCGGACGAAGTGCGACGTCACGTTCGTGGTTCGTCCGAAACGTGTAGATTCCACCGATCCCTTCGTCATCGAGAGCGCGTGGAGCGACCTGCGCGAGACGCTGGACTCACCGAAGCGCGCGACAGTGGTCCCGCCCGACGCCGACGTGGTGCTCCTCACGATCGGCACGGAGGACCTCGACGCCCTCGCAGGGCTGCTCGGAGAGTCCACCGCGCCGATCGTCGTCGTCACGCCGGTGATGCCGCAGGACTGGGCGCGCCTCCAGAAGGCTCACGGCCCGCGCGTGCTCTCGGCGATGCCGACGATGAGCGCGTACGTCCGGAAGGAGGACGGCGTCGTCCGGCACTGGCTGATGCCCGCGCCGAGCTTGATCGACGAGCCACGTCCGCCGATCCCGGTCATCACCGCGCTGGCGGAGGAGCTCACCCGCGCCGGCGTGAAGACCAAGCTCGAGCTCGCGGTCCACGAGACGAACCCGGCCACCACGGTCGGGTTCATCTGCGTCGGGATGGGCCTCGCGATGGCGGGGTCGATCGACGCGCTCACGAACGACGACGCGCTCTGCGAGCTGGTCGCGCGCGGCTGCACGGAGGGCCAGCGCCTCGGCGGCCGCATCGGAAGGCCCATCTTCGCCGCCACCTTCTTTCCGATCCTGACATCGCGGTGGGGGATCCGGCTCCTCTGCGCCCTCCCCGCCGAGGCGCGCTTCTTCGCCGAGGATCACTTCGGGCGGAAGATCGCGGCTCAGCATCGCGTGATGATCCGGCAGATGATCGAGCTCGCCGAGGAGAAGGGGCTGCCGCATTCGGCCCTCGACGAGATCGAGCGTCGTCTATCATTGTCGCATGGCACGCCCTGACGAGCGCCCCCTCCGGCGGCTTCCGCAGCTCGAGACGCGGAGGCAGGACCTCGAGCGCTGCGTCTTCTGCCCGAAGCTCTGCCGGAGCGCGTGCCCGGTCTCCAACGTCGACACCCGCGAGACGGTGACGCCGTGGGGCAAGATGAGCATGGCGTACTTCGTGGCGAACGAGAGCGTCGAGCTCGCGGAGTCGTTCGCGCAGCCGGCGTGGGCGTGCACGGGCTGCTTCGGTTGCCGCGAGCACTGCGATCACGAGAACGACGTGACCGGCACGCTGTTCGAGGCGCGGAGCGCGATGGTGAGCGCCGGCACCGCGCCCGCGAGCGTGAAGCGCGTGCTCGAGGGCTACGATCCGGTCGTCCCGCGCGCCGACGCCCCCTCCGACGACAACGCGAAGACGGCCGTCCTCATCGGCTGCGAGCACGCGCGGCAGAAGACGGCGGCCGGCGTCGACACGATCGTGGCCACCGCGAAGCTCACGCAGGCGAAGGTCTGCCAGGCGACCGTCTGCTGCGGCGCTCCCCTGCTCTACGCAGGCGACCAGAGCCGCTTCCAGGAGCAAGCGCGGCGCTTCGCGGAGTCGGTGCGCGGAAAGGATCAGCTCATCGTCGGCGACGCCGGCTGCGCGGCGACGATTCGCGTGCACTTCGCAGAGAAGCTGCGGATGCCGGTGCTTCACTTCAGCGAGCTCGCCGCGCGCGAGGTCACGCGCCTGAAGCGCCTCGATCTCGAGGGCGCGGTCCGGTGGCACGACCCGTGTCAGCTCGGTCGCGGCCTCGGCGTGTACGACGCCCCGCGGCAGATCCTCTCCCGTGTGCTCGGCCGCGCGCCGGACGAGTTCGCACGCGCCCGCGAGGACGCTCGCTGCTCCGGCGCGGGCGGGCTGCTGCCCGTGACCATGCCCGGCGTGGCCCGGGGCATCGCGGAGCAGCGGCTCGCGGATCACGATCGTTCGGGCGGGGGAACAATCGTGACCGCGTGCGCGTCGAGCGCTCGTGCGTTCGCGCGCGCGGCAGGAGGCGAGGGGCAAGTGCTCGACCTCGCGACGGTGGTGGCTCGTGCGCTCGAGTCCTGACAAGCCGAGCCGCACGCTCGCGACGCGCATCCTCCTCTCCTTCGCGATCACGCTCGTCGCATTCGCGGTGACGGTGGGCTTCACCGTCTCGGCCCAGCGAAGCGCGGCCGAGGACAGCGAGGAGATGTCCAAGGGCTACGTGCCGGTGGCGCTCAAGCTCGGCAAGCTGCTCTCCGTCCAGTCGACGCTCGCGTCCATCGTGGACGGCATCCCGGACGAGAAGGATCCGCACTCGACGCGCGACATCTTGAAGGCGCTCGACGGCTCGCGTCGCCTGATGTTCGAGGAGACGCGCGCCGCGATGCAGACGGAGCTGCGTTCGCTCGGGAGCGACGAGACGCGGCAGCTCGCGCTGGTCCTCACGGGCGAGCTCGACGCGGCGGCCGCGGAGTGGGCCGGCGATCGCGACGCTCGCACGCGGGTGTTCGCCGCGCTCGAGGCGGAGGATCGCGACACCGCCAATCGCGAGCTCCTGGCGCTCGGCGCGATGGAGCACGCCGCCCTCAAGCGACTGCACGCGCTCGACGATCACGTCGATCGCTCGATGAAGGCCCTCGCCGACGCGGCGCGCGTCCGGGAGCGCCGCGCCGTCATCGAGCTCGCCTTGCTCGCGGCGCTGACGCTCGCCGTCGGCATCGGCGTCTCGGTACACACGCGGCGTCTGCTCGGCCCGCTCGAGCGCGTCACGCAGCGAGCAAAGGCGGTCGCCCGCGGCGACCTCACGCCTCAGCCCACCGAGCGCACCGACGACGAGATCGGCGAGCTCGCCACCGCCTTCGAAGGCATGGTCGGCGCCGTCGCGAAGGCCCAGAACCGGGCCGTCGCGAACGAGCGCCTCGCCGCGATCGGAAAGATGGCGGCGCACGTCACGCACGAGATCCGGAACCCGCTCTCGTCGATCGGCCTGAACATCGAGCTCCTCGAGGAGAACCTCGCCGAGGCGGGCGCGAGCGGCGAGAGCAAGTCCCTCCTCAGCGCGATCACGCGCGAGGTCCAGCGCCTGGAGCATCTCTCGGAGGAGTACCTTCGCGTGGCGCGCCTCCCGAGCCCGCGCATGGAGTCGGAGGACCTCGCGGAGAAGGTCCGCGAGATCGCCAAGTTCGCCAAACCGGAGATCGAGCGCGCCGGCCTCGAGCTCGTGCTCGAGATCGAGGACGATGTCCCGGCCGTCCTCTTCGACGAAGGCCAGGTCCGCCAGGCGATCCTGAACGTGCTCCGCAACGCCCGCGAGGCGATGGGCGACGGCGGCGCGATTCACCTCTACGTGAAGGCGGAGGGCATGAGCGTCGTCGTGGGTGTCGAGGATCGAGGCACGGGCATCCCGGACGACGTCCGGTCTCGCATCTTCGACCCCTTCTTCTCCACGAAGGGCGAAGGCACGGGCCTCGGCCTCGCCATCACGCGCCAGATCGTCGAAGCGCACGGCGGCACCATCGCCGTCGACCCCCGCGAAGGGGGCGGCACGAGCATCCGGTTCCTCTTCCCCATCGCCCCGCGCAACTCGATGCCGATGAGCATCAAGTCGACGGCGGCCGAGTGACGGACGCGGGCAGGATCGACGGCGGCACGTCCTCCGTGATCTCCGTCTCGTAGACGAAGCGCAGCTCCGGTGTGCGCTTCATCTCGACGCCCTCCGCGAGGCGACCGCGCAAGAAGCCCGTCGCCCGCGCGAAGGCTCGCTCCACCGCGGAGCGCGGGCGACCTCGCGGCACCGCGAAGTGGATGCGCGCCATCTTGCTGTCCGGGGCGAGCACGATCGCCGTCAGGCGCACCCCTTCCAGCTCCGGATCGGTGACGTCGTCACGAACGATCGAGCGCAGCTCCTCCAGGATGGCGGCCTCGACGCGCTGATGGCGATGCTCGGCGGCACCTCTGTCTTCACGCGGCTTCAACGCGGCGGAAGAGTGATGCTCGATGAGCTCATCGTCAAGGCGTGGTATGCCCACCGCCATGTCAGAGACGACCAAGCTGGGACGCCCCGACGGACGCGCGCTCGATGCGCTTCGCCCCGTGGAGATGAACATCGGTTTCCAGCGCTACGCCGAGGGATCGGTCCTCTACCGAGCCGGCCACACCGTCGTCCTCTGCACCGCCTCCGTCGACCTGAAGGTCCCGCCGTGGATGGAGGGCAAGGGCAAGGGCTGGATCACCGCCGAGTACCAGATGCACCCCCGCGCCTCCCGCGAGAAGCGCGAGAGCCGCGACGGACGCGGCAAGGCCCCGAGCGGACGCACGCAGGAGATCCAGCGCCTCGTCGGGCGCGCGCTCCGCGCCGCCGTGGACATGAAGAAGCTCGGCGAGCGGCAGATCACCGTCGACTGCGACGTCCTCGAGGCCGACGGCGGCACGCGCACCGCGTCGATCACCGGCGGCTTCGTCGCCCTCGCGGTCGCGCTCTCGAAGCTCCAGGCCGACGGCCGCCTCGCCGAGCCCTGCGTCCGCGAGCCCGTCGCCGCGATCAGCGTCGGCCACCTCGAGACCGGTCTCGCGCTCGACCTCGTCTACCTCGAGGACTCGAAGGCGGAGGTCGACCTCAACATGGTGGGCACGCGCAGCGGCAAGATCATCGAGGTCCAGGGCACAGCAGAGGGCGCCCCCGTCGCGAAGAGAGACGTCCTCGACATGATGGACATGGCCCTCGTCGGCATCGAGACGCTCACGCACATGCAGGAGAAGGCACTCGCCGCGGCGGGCGTGAGCCTCGACGCGCTCCTCATCAAGGGCTGACGCCGCATCGGCGTCACGAGGGGTCCGTGCTAGGCTCACGGCCGGGATGAATCGACACTCGCTCGTCGTCGCCACGAACAACCGCGGCAAGCTCGAAGAGCTCCGCCACCTCCTCGCCGATCTCCACGTCGAGGTGCTCTCCCTCGCCGATGTGTCGCGGAAGAAGATCTCCGTCGTCGAGGACGAGGACACGTTCGAGGGCAACGCCGTGAAGAAGGCGCGTGAAGTCGCCGCGCTCACGATGATGCTGACGCTCGCGGACGACAGCGGCCTCGAGGTCGACGTCCTCGACGGGGCGCCCGGCGTGCGCAGCGCGCGCTATGCGGGCGAGCGCGCCACCGACGCGGAGAACAACGCCGCGCTCCTCGCCGCCATCGACCAGGAGCTGGGCGAGGACCTCGACGCGCGCGCCGCGGAGTTCACCGCGCAATTTCGCTGCGTCCTCGCGCTCGTCGATCCGATGGTGAACGACGGCCAGCCGTACGTCTGCGAGGGCGTCTGCAAGGGACAGATCCTCCGCACTCCGCGCGGCTCGGGCGGCTTCGGGTACGACCCGCTTTTCCTCGTGGAGGGAACGGACCGGACGATGGCGGAGCTCACCGAGGACGAGAAGAACCGCATCTCCCATCGGGCCCGCGCCGCGCAGAAGCTGCGCCTCGCCCTCGAGAAGAACCTCGCCGAGCGCGACGCGTTGACGCGCGCCGTAACGGGATAGCTACTTCCCGAAGACGTCGAAGTGAATCCCGAGGCCCAGGTTCAGGACCACGTAGGCGCGTGATCCGTCGATGACCTGCCCGTCGGTGTACCGCGGGCGAGTGATCCCGTCGCGGCAGGGGCCGTTCTCGCAGGCGAAGGTGATGTTGCCGGTGCTGTCGTTGAGGGCGCCGCTCGAGATGCTGGCGACGGGCGTGAGCGCGAAGAGCGTCTTCACGCGGATCTCGGCGCCGAGGCCGAGGCGGAAGAACTCGAGGCCGCTCATCTCGTATTCCTGCGAGCCGTTCGACACCCGAATGACGCGCTTTCCGATCGAGAGATCGGTGAGGAACGCGACCGAGTCGACGTCGCCGCTGAGGTAACGAAAGCCGAGGCCGTAGAACTCGGTGGCGGCGCGGGCGTCGCCGCCCGCGAAGCGGTGCCCGGCGCCGACAAACCCGTGCTCCCAGAAGATGAACGGAATGTAGCGATACGAGATGCGCGCGCCGACGTCGATCTGGGGCGCGATGCCGTTCGTGATGAAGTTGCCCGTGGTCTCCGGCTGGTTCTGCTCGTTCTCGTAAAAGCTGAAGCCGAACGCCTGAGCGCTCGCGCGGATCCCGACCCAGAGCGAGTACTTGGGCGCGTGATCCTCGGCGACGGCGACCGGCGGAGCTTGCACGTGGACGATGGCGGCCGGCGGAGGTTGATAGGGAGCCGGAGCCGGAGCCGGAGGCGACGGTTGCATGGGCGGAGGAGGCGGCGGCGGCAGCGGCTCGGGGGACGGCGGCGGCTCCTGTGCCAGCGCGTTCGTCGCAAAAAGCAGCGCGACCGCGAACGACCGAAGAAAAGCCATGACGCGCGGAGCATAACTTGCGGAGGGGCGTGGACAGTGGGAAGAGATCCGTGTGGCGGGCACGATGTTCCAGTCGAAGGGGATGAGGGCGTTCGGCCGTTACGGGTCGGTCGGCTTCGAGCTCATCGCTTCCATGGGGGTCGGGTACTACGGCGGTCACTGGCTCGACGGGAAGTTCGGCACGCACTGGATCGCGGCCGTCGGCTTCTTGCTCGGCGTCTACACGGGCTTTCGCGCGCTCTTCCGCACCGCGAAGATGATGCAGAAGGACGCCGAGCGCGAAGAGGCGATGGAGCGCGGCGAGGATCCGTGGGCGCCGAAGGAAAAGGACGACGACGAAGGCGACGCCCCGAAGTCCTGACGACTTCTTCGCTCTTCGCTTCTTGGTTCCTCCCTCCTCCTCTTGAGCGCGCCGCTCGCCGGCCCTATGCCTCGAACGTGAGCGGGGGACGTTGCCCCCGCCCGTTCGGCCCGGATCTCGTCCAAGCGGAGAGAATCGCGCAGAATTTTCGGGGTGAGATCGCCGGCTCCATTCCGTGAGCCGTCGTGTTATGAGGCGCGTTGCCGGAGATGCCTGAGCACACTTCGTTCCTCAGCTACCTGATCGCGATGTTCCCTGCCCTCGGGGAGAACATGCACAACTTCGGGAAGACGTTCCTCGGTCAAAAACCGGTGGACGCTCACGGAGCCGAGCCGATCGCGGCCAGCATCCTCGTCTTCCTTCTGATCGTGCTGCTGGCCCTTGGGGCTCGCGCGAAGATCACCGACTACGAGCACTCGGTCATCCCGGACGACAAGCTGACGCTCCGGACCTTCTTCGAGATCTTCGTCGGGTTCTTCTACAACATGATGAAGGACATGATGGGGCCGACGCGGGCGAAGCGTTACTTCCCCGTCGTGGGCACAGCCGCCATCTTCGTCTTCTTCTCGAACTTCCTGGGAATGATCCCGGGCTTCCTCCCGCCGACGGCGAGCTGGAACATCACCGCCGGCTGCGCCGTCGTCGTGCTCTGCGCGTTCACGTACTACGGCCTGCAAGCGCAGGGCATGGGCTTCATCACGCACCTCGCGGGCCCGTGGATGGGCATCGGCATGCTGCCGATCAACATCCTCCTCTTCGCGATCGAGTTCCTCTCGACCTTCATCATCCGCCCGATCACGCTCAGCATCCGACTGATGCTGAACATCGCGGTCGACCACCTTCTTCTCTCCATCATGCTCGGGATCTTCGCGCTCTTCGTGCCGCTCCCGATCATGGTGCTGGGCACGCTCGTCGCGATCGTCCAGGTCCTCGTTTTCTGCCTTCTCACCTCGATTTACATCTCGCTCGCCACCGAGGTCCACGATGACCACGGCCACGGCGATCACGGCCACGGCGATGACGGCCACGGCGACAAAGCGCACGCCTGAATCCGCTGGCCAACCATCCCACTACCGACTAGTAAGCGCCCGTCCAAAGGAGTCTGTCACGATGAGCATCCGTAAGCTTGGTCCCGCTGCACTCGCGTTCGTCGCCGCGTTCCTCGTTCCGCTCGCCGCGTTCGCGGAGGAAGCGGGCGGCAAGGTGGGCGCCAACAAGTACGACGTGAAGACCTGGGCCGCTGCCGGCGCCGGCATGGCGATCGGTCTCGGCGTTCTCGGTGGTGGTCTCGGCCAGGGCCGCGCCGCTGCTGCCGCGCTCGAGGGCATCAGCCGCAACCCGGGCGCCGCCCCGCGCATCCAGACGCCGATGATCCTCGGCCTCGCGCTCATCGAGTCGCTCGTCCTCCTCGCGTTCGTCATCGCGTTCTTCCTCCAGGGCCTCGCCTCGGCGGGCTGAAGAAGAAGACTCGCGCCTCTTCTCCTCCGAGAAGAGAAGCTCGAGCGCCCGCGGGTCTTCGGACTCGCGGGCGTTTCGTGTTTGTGGGCCTCGCACGGAGATCTCCTTGCTGGCGTCCGACGCAGACGGTCGCTCGCTGGGCCCCATGAACGCACGGCCGCCATCCGCCAGTCAGCGGCCTCGGTGCATCCACACCGGAAAAATCATCCGCTGCTGGATCATCGTGGCTCCACATGATCCACCCAGGCCTCGTCAAGCCATCGAAATCACGAGAGCCAACGGCGGCATCCGACGTGCACCTACATTGTGGGTCGCTGGGCTGCTCGGTGGGGAAGCGGAGGAAGTCATGATTCGTCGCCTGGTCTCGATGGTGGTGCTCGGGAGCGTGTCTGCCGTCATGGGATGCGCGTCGCCGGAAGACGCCGACGACGCGAGCGCTTCGTCGGCCGGCGCGATCAACGCCGCGCCCGAATGCCATCCGCTCAAGGAGCGGACGAGCATGGACGTCGGCGACATCGAAGGGCTCTCCGCCATGGAAGGCACTCCCCTCCCCTCGCGTGGGCCCGACGCCGAGGGCTACTTCCATCCCGCGGTCGGCTACACCGAAGGCGGCACGTTCGCGCATGGGAGTGACGGGGCGGGCGACAAGTGGAAGGTCGACGCGAAGGACATCACCGCCGCCGCGCCGGCCGGCAAGCTCCGCGTCGTCGAGTGGAACGTCGAGCGCGGCAACAAGCTCGACAAGTCGATCCGCCTCATGAAGAAGATCAACGCCGACGTCTGGCTCCTCAACGAGACCGACCTCTACGGCAAGAACAGCGGCGGCGTCGTGGTCGCGCGCGAGATCGCGCGCGCGCTCGGTTACTCCTATTACACCGGCATCGAGTTCTACGAGCGCCGCGACGACCGACGCGGCACGAGCGGCAACGCGATCATCTCGCGCTATCCGCTCTCCGCCACGCGCTCGCTCGACATCCCGATGATGACGGAGCAGGGCGGTCACGACTGGTCGACCGATTCGTCGGAGCCCCGCTGCGGGCAGCGGACGGCGCTCGCCGCCACGATCGACGTGCCCGCCGCCGATGGCTCCACGCGCAGCGTCGACCTCGTCGGTCTCCATACCGAGAACAAGTCGAATCGCGAGGTCCGCCTGGCGCAGTACGACCACGTCGTGAAGACGCTCGTGAAGCCGGGCCACGCCACGGTGGTGGCGGGCGACCTGAACACCGTGTCCCTCGGCGAGGGCTCGTCGTTCCGCAAGGAGCTCGAGAAGCGCAAGCAGCTCTTCGACTGCTCGCGCGGCGACGACACCACCACGTTCAGCGCCGCTTTCATCGTGAACCTCCGCATCGACTGGATGCTCGTCCAGGGCGGCGACGGCGACACGCTATCCTGCCCGGCGAGCTCCTACTCCGTGAAGGGCAACGACGGCTCGAGCGACCACAAGCCGGTCGTCACCGACATGACCGTCGAGTGAGCGCGCCGCTCTAGGTCGCTGGCGGCTTCGGGCCGCGGCGCAGATCGAGCGCGACGTGGAACACGAGCATCGTCACCGACACCGCAAAGAGCGCGGCGCCGAGCGTGCGATCGTGCGCGAAGCTGAGCGCGCCGCCGATCGTCGTCGAGGCCACCACGAGGCCCGAGAACACGCGGCGGCCGAGCCGATCCGCCGCGGGCGCGAGGGTGCCTTCGGAGATCCGCACCGAGAGGCGGCCGAGGCGAAGGTCCTCGAGCACCTCACGCGCCTGGATGGGGACGTCGTAGCCCGCGCGCGAGAGCTGCTCCACGCCCTTGATGAGCTCGCTGCCGATACGCTGCGGTGAGTAGCGCTGCTTCAGGAGGCGCATGAAGTACGGCTGCGCCTCTCCGAAGACGTCCAGATCCGGGTCGAGCTGCTTGCCGATGCCCTCGATCGTCATGAGCGCCTTGCCGACGAGCATGAAGTCGGTCGGGATCTCGAGGCCGAACTTCATCGCGCCCTGGACGAGGTCGCGGATCATGGCCGAGAGGTCGATCTCCTTCAGCGGCTTGCCGAGGTACTTCTCCGCCAGGAGCGCGACCTCGGCGCGGTACTCGCGCATGTCGACCTTCTTCGTGGGACGGCCGATCTGGTAGAGCGTGTCCGCGACGCCGTACGCGTCCTTGCGCGAGGCCGCGACCATGAGATCGATCGTGCGGTCGCGCAGCTCCGGGGAGAGACGGCCGACCATGCCGCAATCGATGAGGCCGATCACGGGCTCCTCCTTGCCCATGATGATGATGTTTCCGGGATGTGGATCGGCATGGAAGAAGCCGTCCTCGAACACCATCTTGATGACCGCGCCGAACGCGTTCTTCGCGATCTGCGGGCCGGAGACGCCCGAGGCGACCGCCTTGTCGACCTTCAGGCCTTCGAAGAACTCGAGCGCGAGGACCTGCTTGCTCGAGGCCTGCTTGTAGACCTTCGGAAAGCGCACGTGCGCGCCTTCCTTCGAGCCCTCGAAGTTCTGCGTGAAGCGCTCGCCGTTCTCGCCCTCGATGAGGAAGTTCAGCTCCGCGGTGATGGATCGATCGAACTGCTGCACGAGCCCGATGGGCGAGTAGATCTTCGTCTCCGGGATCCCGCGCTCGATCGCGGCGGCGAGAATGTGGAGCAGCTCGAGGTCCCGCTGGACCGTCGCGCCCACGTTCGGACGCTGCACCTTCACGACGACCTGCTGCTCGCCTTCTGGCGTGGCGAGGACCGCGCGATGCACCTGGCCGATCGAGGCGGTGGCGAGCGGGGTCTCGTCGAACGAGACGAACACGTCCGCGATGCTCGCGCCGAGCGAGGACTCGATGACCTTCTTGAGATCCTCGAATGGCACGGGCGGGACGTTGTCCTGGAGCTTCTTCAGCTCGAGGATCACCTCGGGCGGAATGAGGTCCGGACGCGTCGACGCGATCTGCCCGAGCTTGATGAACGAGGGACCGAGATCCTGGATGACGAGGCGGATGCGCTCGGCGGTGGAGACGCGCGTCTTCTCCTCCTCGCCCTTCGCGAGGTCGTCGCTCGACACCTCCGGCGCATCGGCGACGGGCGGGATCGACGGCGGCGGCTCGCTCTTGCCCGATCCCGCGGTGAGCTTCCTCGGCTTTCGACCGAAGCCTGCGCGCGCGACCACTTCACCGAACCCATGACGGACGAGGACGCTCGTGATCTCGCGCAGACGGCCGAGATCGCGAACGGCAGAGACGACGGAGATCACCGCCCGCTAAGCTATCATGGCAGGTACGCGCAGCAGCGAATGCCCATGTCGTCCGCGCGCGTATCTCGCTGGACGTCGCTCGTCGTGTCACACGTGGTCATCGCCAGGTCGCGGAAGGACCCGCCGCGGGCGACGCACTTCTTGCCCGCGCACGTGTTCGCGAGCTCCTTCGCGTTGCCGACCATGTGGTGGAGCCCGGCGAGCGAGCCCTCGCACGAGTATGGATTGCCCGCCGGCGCGAGCGCGCCCTGCCCCGCGTTGCACTTCCCGACGGTGTAGGTGTCTCCGTAAGGGTACGCGTTCGCGCCGTCGTCGGAGCAGAGCTCGTACCACGGATCCTTTCCGACCTTGTTCAGATGACCGGGATCCTGAGGCAGCGGCTTGCCGGTCGTATCGCCGCAGAGCTTCTTGCCCGCCCAGCGACAGAACGCGTCCGCGTCGCACCAGTCGACGTTCACCACGGGCAGGTCTTGCTGGAGGCCGCCGCTCCACACGCCGGGCGTGTGCGACGTCTTCGTCTTGCAGTCGGGCGAGAGATCCACGGGGCTCCCGATGGTCGGGAGCGCGTCGAGGAACACGCCGTACTGCGCGTTCGTCACCTCGTCGGCGTCGATGCAGACCTTGCCCTCCTTCAGCATCGCCGGCCCGCGCCCCGACGGGCAGCCTTGACCGTCCACCGTGACGGGCGGGCCCGGATACCCCGATGCATCGACCTCTGGAATGAAGACGTCCTCGCCCGCGTCGGCGATCGCGGCGTCCGCCCCTGCGTCTGCCGTGATGGCGCCGTCATCGGTGACCAGGGGCGCGCCGTCTGGCGAGACCGGCGCGCCGTCGACCCCGGCCTCGAGCCCCGTGCCCTCCGGGCTCGTGCCCACGACGCTCAGCCCGCACGCGGTGACGAGCAGCGCGCCAGCGAGGGCGAGACCGCGGCGGACCTTCATCGATGAGCCCCCTCGAAGAGCATGCGCCCGCATTCAGTGTACCCGAATGACCGTGCCCTGCTCGATCTTCGTGGGGAGGACCGCGGTCCAGCCCATCGGCAGATGGGGAGAGGTGAACGCAAAGAGCCACCGCGCATCGAGCGGCGCGAGGTTCACGCAGCCGTGGCTGTGGACGTGGCCGAACTCGTGGTGCCAGAAGGCGCCGTGGAGAGCGATCGCCTTGTCGAAGAACTGCACCCAGGGCACGTCCTCGATCGCGTAGTGCTTCTCCGCGTCCTCGTTGCTCAGGTTGTCCATCTTCGAGGTGAAGACCTTCACCCAGATGCGATGGGTGCCGGGATGAGTCGCGAACTCGGAGCCGGGCGGCCCCTTGCCGGTCGAGACGATGGTCGCGAAGACCGGCTTCTTTCCCTCGTACGCGACGAGCGTCTGCTGATGGAGGTCGACGTCGATCCAGCGCTCGCTCTGGCCGGTGACCTCGGGCGGCGGATCGACGAAGCGAGCGCGCGCCACGTCACGCATGCGGAGCCAGGACTCGCCGACACGCACCGCGTCCTTCGTCTCCTCGTCGATGATGACCTTCTCGAAGCGCACGCGAACGCCGATCGCTTTGTCGAGCTTCGCGGAGCCGTACGCGTTCACTCTCTCGTTCACGACCCACGCCACGCTCTTGGCGCCGTCGAGCAGCTCGCCGTGAAACAGGTTCGGCCGCGCAGGGACGAGCTCGCGCATCGCGACCCAGCGACCCTTCTTCGTCCGTCCCCAGGTCTCGCCGTGCGCGTGCGCCTCCTCGAGGAGCGCCACCGCGAAGCCCGGCTCGAGGTCCTGATCCGGTGAGTCGTCGAGCGCGCTCTGGAGGTTCGCGAACCCGAACGCGCCGTCGCGACCCGCGAAGTAATAGCGATACGGCAAGCCGTCGTCGCCCGCGCCCGTGGACTCGACGGGCGGCAGTGACGTGCGCGCGCCGGGGCGGAGCGGCCGCGCCTGGTCCTCGCCGCTCGAGAGCCAGGGACGCGTGCCGAGCGCAGGCGTGCCGGGCTCGTCGGCGGTGAAGTCCGCGACGTCGGAGCACATCCACGCCAGCGGCCCGACGTTGAGCCAGCGCCCGTTGCATCCGGGCGCGCGGCGCGTGCCGTAGAGCGGGAGCCTCGCGCCGGGCTGCGCGCTGCCACGGCGCGCGTCGACCTTCCCGGGCTCGATGTACATCGCCGACTCCGGTCGGTTCGGCGCGACGGAGCGCACCCACGTCGGCACGGGGATGTCGCCGGGATCGACCCAGGCCGGCAAGGAGTCGTCGGCGAGGAGCGGCGAAGTGAGCAGCAGCAGCGCCAGCGCCAGACGGCCGGCGCCCGAGCCTCGCCTGCTCGACCTCACTTCGCCTCGCGCGGCTGCGGGAGGCGGAGGGTGAAGGTCGCGCCCTTCGGCGTGGACTTCACCGAGATGGAGCCGCCGTGCTCCTCCGCGATGCGTGCGGTGATGGCGAGGCCGAGGCCCGTGCCGCCCTTCTTGCCGCTCGTGACGAACGACTGGAAGAGACGGTGCTCGATCTCCTTCGGGATGCCGGGGCCCGTGTCGGTGAAGGAGACGATGAGCTCGTCGTCCGCGCCCTTCTTCTTCGCCTTCTTGCGCTCGACCTTGATCGTGAACTTGCCGCCGTTCGGCTGCATCGCCTCCGCGGCGTTGCGCGCGAGGTTGTGGACGATGCGGGTGATCTTGCCCTCGTCGAACTTGGCGGTGCCCCTGTCTTGCAGGTCGATGACGAGCTCGACGCCCATCTTCGCGAGCTGCGTCGTGAGCTGAGCCTGCACGTCGCCGAAGAACTTGGCGAGGTAGACCTTGCGCACGAGGAGGTTCTTCTCGCCACGCGCGAACTCGAGCACGTCCTTCGTCATCGACGTGATGTGCTCGAACTGCTTCAGCGCGAGCTCGGCGTACTCGTCGCGGAGCGGACGCTTGTCCGCGTTCTTCATCATCTGCACGTAGCCGCTGATGACGGTGAGCGGCGTGCGAAGGTCGTGGATCACGCCGCTCATGAGGCGTCCGATCGACGTGAGGCGCTCCTCGCGCTCGCGCGACTCGCGCGACATCTGCAGGCGAATCGCGGTCGAGGCGTTCGCCGCGATGAGGAGGAGCAGCGCGCGATCCTCTTCCGTGAACTCGTTGTCGGTGATGGCGGAGAGGCGGGGCGTGGAGCCGGGGATGCGCGTCTTGTTGTAGAGGGCGATCGCGCCCATCGCATCGCCTTCCTCTCCCTCGAGCGGCACCGCGATGCAGCCGCGGAGCTTCGTGCCGAGGAGCTCGTCGGTCTCGGGCTCGTACGAGGGATGCGAGGGCGGATCGTTCGTGAAGATGACCTCGCCGTCGAGGATGGCCGCCCCCGCGAGCCCCTGCCCGGCCTTCAGCGGGTGGCGGTGGAGCTTCTCCTCACCCGCGAACATCAGGTAGAGCTGGAGGCCGTCGCCCATGCGCATCGCGAACGCGCCGGCCATCGCGCCCGACGTCCGCAGCGCCTCCGTGAGCACGCCGGTGAAGAGCTCTTCGAGCGAGGTCGCGCGCCCCATCGCGCTCTCGAGATCGAACAGGAGCTTCAGATCGCGCACGCGGTGCTCGAGCTGCTCCTTGATGTCGAGGAGCTCGGCGTTCTTCTGCGTGACGGAGAGGAAGAGGCGCGAGTTGTCGATCGCGATCGCGGCCTGCGTGGAGAGCGCCGCGAGCGTGACCGCGTCGTGGTCGTTGAAGGGCCCCGTCTTCTTGTTGAGCACCTGGACGACGCCGATCGTCCGTCCGAGGTGGTTCTTCATCGGCACGGCGAGGATGGATCGTGTGCGGTATCCGAACTGGAGGTCGGGGGCGGGATTGAAGCGTGGATCGTTGTAGGGATCGTTGACGAGCAGGGTCTTGCTGGTCTGGGCGACGTGCCCGGCGATGCCCTGGCCCACCTTGAGCCGCAGCTGCCGGACCTGGTCGCCCTGCATGACGCGGGAGACGAGCTCGTTCTTCCCGTCGAGGAGGTAGAGGGTGGCGCGGTCCGCGTCGACCGCCTCGGTGATCTTGGAGAGGATCAGGCTCAGCAGCTCGTCGAGGTCGAGGGTCGTCCCGAGGGCCAGGCCGACCTCGCGCATGGCGACGCCGATCCGCCGTTCGCGGGTGATCTCCTCTTCGAGCTCGCGCACCCGACGCGCGCGGAGGTCGCGCTCGCGCTGGTCCAGCTCTTCGTTCGACTCCGGCTCCAGGATCTTGGTGGAGAGGACGTCGCCTTTCGACTCGCGGAGGTCCACGTCGAGCTTCGACTCGCGCACGCCGACCTTGGAGTCGCTGGCGTCGACCTTCGAGTCGCGCCCGCCGGCCTTGGAATCGCGCATGTCCATCTTCGGCGTGCTGGGTCGTCCCGGGGGGACCCAGCCGCCATCCGCGCCCGGCGCGGAGGGAGGACGTTGCGATTTCAGTGCCACAAGGGAAGGATACGCGGATCCGTGGGCTTTCGAGGGCCGAAATGGTAGAGCGGAGCCGCGAGATTTCCGATGCCGCGCACCCTTATCGTCACTCCCACTTACAACGAGAAAGACAACCTCCAGCGTTTCGTCGACGCGGTCCGCGGAGCTCTGCCGGAAGCGGATCTGATGGTCGTCGACGACAATTCGCCGGACGGGACCGGCGCGATCGCCGACGCCATCGCCGCGAAGGACGATCACGTCACCGTGATGCACCGCGCCGGAAAGCTCGGCCTGGGCACGGCCTACATCCAGGCCTTCACGAAGGGGCTGGCCGAGGGTTACGACCGCTTCTTCGAGATGGACGCGGACCTCTCCCACGACGTCCGCTACCTCCCCGACTTCGTGCGCGCCCTCGACGAAGGCGCCGACGTGGTCATCGGCTCGCGCAACATCCCCGGCGGCGGTGTCGAGGGTTGGGGCCTGGGCCGCCACGTCATCTCCAAAGGTGGTTCCCTCTACTCGCGGACCATCCTCGGCCTCCCAGTGAAGGACCTCACCAGCGGCTACAAGGCGTTCACGCGCCGCGCGCTCGAGGCCATCGACATCGGCGACATCCACTCGAACGGATATAGCTTCCAGATCGAGATGACCTACCGCGCCCTTCGCAAGGGCATGAAGGTGAAGGAGGTCCCGATCGTGTTCGTCGACCGCACGGCCGGCAAGAGCAAGATGAGCCGCCGCATTTTCGTCGAGGCGATCGGCGTCGTGTGGAAGCTCCGCGCGGAAGCCCTCACGGGAAAGATCTGATCCGGCGCCCCGAAGCGAGATGACGCTCGCGACGCCCCACGCCCGCAGAGAGAAGCGAGGTCGGTGGCGTCGCGGACGGAGGCGCGTTCACGCCACACCGCGCCCTCTCGTCACGACGTCGCACGCAGGTGGCAGAGGCGGCGGTAGTCGGCGGCCATGCGCTCCACGCTGAAGTGCGCGCGGGCGCGGGCGTGGGCGCGATCGCCGAGGGCGGCGCGGCGCGTGGGATCGGCGAGGAGCGCATGGACCTCGTCGGCGAGCGCGATCGAGTCGCCACGAGAGACGATGACGCCGGCGTCGCCGAGGAGCTCGCGCGCGCCGCCGTGATCCGTGGCCACGATCGGGAGGCCCGAAGCCATCGCTTCGAGCAGCGCGTTCGGACAGCCGGCCGGCTCCGAGATCATCGCGAAGACGTCGATCTCGGAGAGGAGCTCGGACGCGTCGCGCTCGCCCGCGAGCTGAATGGAGACACCGGACACCGCGGCGATCGCCGACGCGGAGGCCGCGAGCTCGCTCGCGTACGTCTCGCTGCCCCGCTCCGCGGCGCCCGCGATGACGAGCGGGAACGGGCGCGCACGCACGCTCTCGACGAGCTGCTCGAGCTTCTTGTCCGGGGCGATGCGCGCGAGCGTACCGACGACGGGCCGGGCCGGCGCGGCCCTCCGGCGCGGGCGCTCGGGCACCGGCACGCCGTTCGTCACCACGGTAACCGGTGCACACACGGATGATTCGGCTCTTGCATGCTCGGCGCCGTACTTGACGATGACGCCTGCGAGGAGACGGCCGTAGTCCGGGAGCGCGAGGTACGGAGAGCCGGCGCGCGGGCTCCGGAAGTAGCGCTCGAAGGATGCAAAATACATCTCGCCGGGGCTGACGTCGTAGACCGGCGTGTCCACGAGGAGGTCGGCGATGAGGAGCTTGTGCTCCGGGATCGCGTTCCAGAAGAGCACCGCATCGGGACGCGCCTCGTCGACGATCGCCGCCACCGCATGCGCCGTCACGATCGGATCGACGGCGCCAGCGCGGGGCGCCGCATCGACGCGGACGCCCGCGTGTTCGAGCGCGGTTCGGCCCGGCGTCGGATACTCCGCCTGCTCCTCGATCACGACCGCGCGCACGCGCACGCCTTGCCGCGCGAGCTCGAGGAGGAGACGGCGCGCGGACGTCTGCGCGCCACCCGTCGAGAAGTTGTTCGTCACGAGGACGAGGCCGCCGCCCGGCGAGGGGCGCACGGACGCTCGCGTGTAGAGGTCCACGTGGCGCCTCGCCATCGATGCCGACGTGAAGTCCGGAGCGAGCGTGGCGCTCGTCAGGCGGCGCCCCGCGGCGATGGCCGTGCCAATGGCGCGAGCGAAGTCGGCGGGCGTCGCCTCGAGGTCCACCACCTCGACGTGCGGATGCTTCGCTGCCAGCTCCTCCGTGCCCGACACACGCGTCGTCACCAGCGGCACCCCCGCCGCCACCGCCTCGAGATGCACCAGGCTGAGGCCCTCGAAGGCGCTCGCCGAGAGGATCGCGTCGGCCGCCGCGTAGACCTGCGTCATATCGAGGCGCGAGCCTGCGTAGACGACACGGTCCGAGACGCCCAGGCGCGCCGCCTCCGCGCGGATCCGGCCCTCGATCTCGACCGCCGTAGCGTCCGAGCTCACCGGCTCGCCGACCAGCACGAGGCGCGCGTCGTCGCCCGCGGCCGCGACGATCGCGGGGAGGCGGTCGAGCCGCTTCTGCGGCCGATGATTCGCGATCGCCGCGAGCACCCTCGCCTCGCCGGGCACCCCGAGCGCGGCCCTCGCGCGAGCACGGTCCGCGCCCGCCGATGACGGCACGATTCCGTTCCACGCCGTACGCACCCGGCCCATCCCCGCCGCCACGAGCTGGCGCGTCACGCCCATCGCGCAGCCGAGCAGCAGCGGCGGCCTCGGCGCGTCCATCACTCGCGCCAGCCGATACGGCCACCCCGGCTCCGAGTTGTGAACCGTCACCACGACCGGCACATCGCCCGCGCAGAGGCGATGCACGTCGTCGCCGTCGAAGAGGTGAACGTGAATCGCGTCGGCGCCACGCTCCGCCGCGATGCGCGCCAGCAGATCGAGGCGCTCCTCCCGCGTCCGCGCGTGGCGACGCAGGTGAATCGTCCCCGGCGGCTCCTCGAAGGTCGCGCGTGCGGGGCGATCGAGGACGGCGAGCGTCACGTCGTGGCCGAGCGCGCGGAGCTCCGACGCCAGATCGAGCACCACGCGCTCCGCGCCCCCACGATGGAGCGTGGTCACGGCGAGCACGACGCGGAGCGCGCGATGAAACCCGACGTCGAGCGACGGCGCACGCACCACGCGCTCGGCCGCCATCGCCGCGCGGTCGACCGAGCCCGCGGCCGCGATCGACTCCGCGAAGGCGCGCGGATCGAAGGCGATGGCGCTGTCGACGCGCGGCCACTGCTCCTGGTTCACGGCGCGCAGATCGCCGCCCGTGCGGGCGAGCACGGACTGCCACGCGTCGCACTCGGCGGTCGCGCCGAGCGCGACGACCGAGCGACCCGCTGCGTTCGCGAGCACCGGCGCGGGGAGCGAGAAGGGCCAGGCACCCGCGCGAAGGAGCCAGACCGGGCGCTTCGCGGAGGCGAGCCGCTCGGGGAGCTCCGCCCCTGCGACGATCGCGTCGACGCCATGACGTGAGAGCGCGCGCAGCGTCCGCGTCGCGAGCCACGGCTCGACGGGGTCGAAGACGATCGCGTCGATCATCGATACGCGCTCGGGTATCCGAGGAAGGGCCGCGAGGACCGCGGCCCCGGCGGCGTCGAGTCACGTGGGCCCGGCGGCGTCGAGGTCGAAGGCGCAGGCAGGTGTGGCCGCGACGACGGCAACGGCGGCGGGCGAGAGGGCACCGGCGGCGGCTGCGACGCGGCCATCGCGCCGAGCGAACGCACCGATCCACGATCGCTCGGCCACGGCGACCGCGGCTGCGAGCCGAGCGCGGGCGGCACCGGCGGCGGCGCGCTCGCGGCGGGCACCGGAGGAAGACTGCCGGGGACGGGCGGACGACTGGCCGGGACCGGCGGCAGGCTGCCCGAGATGGGAGGAAGGCTGCCCGAGATGGGCGGGAGGCTGCCGGAGATGGGCGGGAGGCTCCCCGGGACGGGGGGCACGCTCGACGCCACCGGCATCTGCGCCGACGAGCGATAGCCCGCGCTGCCCGACGGGACCGCGACCGCCTCCGTGATGTGAATGAGCGACGGCGCGCCGCCCGTGAACACGAAGGTCTCCTCGCCGCCGTCGAGCGGAATGATGTCCGAGACCTCGCTGCCCTTGACGATGCATGTATACCGCACGCGACTGCCCGGCGGCAGATTCGGCGCGCGCACCCAGAAGCCGTCGTCCGCGCCGCGCGTCGTGATGCCTTGCGCGTTCGTCGCCTCCTTCTTCCGGCGCGCGAGCATCCACGCGACGACGAACGAGATGGCGGCCGCGGGCGCCGCGAGGAACGCCCACGCGAATCCCTCCGACGACGGAGGACGCGTGATCACCGGCGTCGGCTGGATCATCAGCCCAGCGTCGGAGGCCAGGACCGGAGTGTCGGGCGTGGACGTGGGCGCCGTCGCGGAGGGCGCGAGATCCGCCGACGGCACTTGCCCCGGCGCGGGCGCGACCGCGGGCGCGTCCTCGACGACGACGCGAAAGCCGTTGTCCGCGTTGCGCGTGCCCGGCGTATTTCGGAAGCGCGCCGCGCTGCGTCCGCGCCGCGGATCGCGCATCCACGAGCCACCGCGCAGCACCCGGCGCTCCGGCTCGTTCGTCGCGTTCGTCGTGTTCTCGGGATCCGTGACGTCGGCCGTGGACCACACCGCATACACGTCGCGGCACCACTGATTGACGTTGCCCGTCATGTCGTAGAGGCCGAACGGATTCGCCTTCTTCCGTCCGACCGGATGCGTGCCCACCGCCTGTCCGGGCTGCGGGCGGTACCAGCCGAGCGCGAGCGACTCTTCCTCCGAGCGAGCCGCGAACCACGGCGTCGTCGTTCCGCCGCGCGCCGCGTACTCGAACTCCGCTTCGGTGGGGAGACGCACGCGACGCCCCGTCTTTCGCGACGCCCACGCCGTGAACGCGTTCGCGTCGCCGAACGTGACGAGCGTGACCGGATCGTCGTCCGTCTGCGTGAAGCCCGGGTTCCGCCAGTTGTACTGCTTGTCCTGCTTGAGACGAGCGCCGTCCCAGCCGAAGCCGCCGCTCTGGCCCTTCTCGGCGTCCGTCTGATGCCGCGTCTCCGCGACGAAGCGCGCGAACTGCGCGCGTGTGATGGGGTACTTCCCGATCCAGAAGGTCTTCGAGATGGTGACGTTTCGCTGCACCTCATCGGGCTCGCGATAGGAGTCGCTCGCGGGCGAGCCCTCCACGAACGTGCCCTTCGCGATGCGCCGGAGCTCCAGCTTCCGCAGCACCCCCGCGTCCGTGGGCTTGTCGGAGGCCGATCCGAGGTCGAGCGCGAGGTCGTCTTCTCCGGCGAGCGCCGGTGTCGAAATCAGGCAGACCGCGACACCGAGGCTCGCTCCCCAGCGAATCGCGATCATCATGCCCGTTTTACGTCTATTCTGCAGCCATGAGCAAGGCCGCCAGCAAGCTGTCGATCGAAGACCACGCGGACAAAATTCGCGAGCAGCTCAAGGTTCCGCGCCAGGACGAGGTCTTCAAAGCGGCCGTGGAGGCTGGTTACCTCACGGCGCTCGCGGACGGCGGCATGGACGACGCCGAGCGCGAGATCCTCGTGAAGGCCGTCGAAATGCTGAGCCGCGGCCTCGTGATCGAGTGGGAGACCGAGAGCCTCATCGAGGACATCCAGAAGCTCGTCGACGCCGAAGGCCTCGAGGGCCGCGCCGCGAAGGTGGGCGAAAAGCTGAAGGAGCTCGACTCGGTCGAGACCGGCCTCTTCGTCGCCGCGATCGTCGCGCGCACCACCAAGGGCGTCGAGAAGTCCGAGGCCGAGCTCCTGAAGGCGATCGGCAAAGCGGCCGGCGTCGGCATGGATGTCGTGAAAGACATCGTGAAGCGCTCGACCTCGCTCACGGGCGAGTGAGCGCAAGAGCCAGCTAGAACTTCGCGCCGGGCCCGGTCGGCCCGAAGTACCAGCCCGTGGTGCTCGGCGTCTGCTTCTTCGGCTGCAACACGAAGTAGCTGATCGCGCCGAGCGCGAGCGCGACCACGCCCACGCCCGCGACGATGTCGCCCGCGATGAAGAACGGACGCACGCTGTCGACGCGATCGTCCGTGCAGACCGGCTTGCAGTCGTCGAGGTCGCTCCGCTTCGACGCGCCCACGATGCCGAGGCCCGCGCCGATGAGCACGAAGCCGGCGCCGACGGTCCCGGCGATGAGGGAGATGGTCGGCACCTTGCCGATCGGGGTGGACTCCTGCGGCCGCGGGCACACCGCACCGGGGCGAGCGAAGTCGACGTCGATGTCGCGCTTCTCTCCGGGCACGAGGTTCAGCGACTGCTTTCGCGACTGGTTCGTCGTGGGATCCACGACCGTCACCTCGTGCGTGCCCGGGTCGACGAGGAGGGCGGCGCCCCCGCCCTTGCGGAAGGGCGCGTCGATCGAGACCTGCGCCTCGGGGCGCGCGCAGCCGTCGCCGCCGCGCACGTGGAGGACGACCGACGGGATCTTCGTCTTCAGATCGTTCGCCAACTTCGTGCAATCGTCCTTGAGGAGCGCGGGGCACACGGGCTTGGAGCACGACGCTGCTGCGTCCATCGCCGCGAGGAGCTCCGACTTCTGCTGGAGACGCTGCGTCTGCTCATAGGCCGCGGCGCACTCGTGGAGATCGTCGGCCGACGCGAGCGCGGGCGCAAAGACCAGCGCGAGTGAGAGGGAACCGAGGACGAGGGAGCGGGTCTTCATTGTTGCGCGCAGTAGAGATGGGCCTTCAGCGCGCAGCTGATGACACACGCGGAGAGCCAGCGATCCTTCGCAAAGCCGAGCCCGACCTGACCCTGCTGTCCCTCGGCGTTCACTTGCCATTCGGAGCAGCTCTGATTGACCGCGGTGCCTTCTCCATCCGAGCCGGTCCATGCCACCGCCGGGTTGACCTCGCAATCGGGGACGCCGCCGTCGAGCGTGAAATTGATCTGAGCGCCGCGCTCGTCGTGGTCGACCTGGATCGACGGTCCCTTCTGGAGGAGGACAGCGTAGCTGGTGGCGATGGTCCGAGCCGTGGTGTCGATGATCGGCAGCGTGTCGTTCTTTCCGTCCTTGCCGAAGCGAAGGACCGGGTTCCCGACCACGCCGAGGAAGGCGACGAACGTGCCGGAGAGCCCCGCCGCCTGTGCCGCGTCGGCGCAGAGCTTGTTGGCGCCGTCGATCCCCTGGAAGTCGGGCGTGAACGTCTCCTTCGTCACGAACAGCACGTGCCCGCCGTCGAGGTTCGGCTTCGGGTTCGTGATCACGTCGGGCCTGGGACCGACGTCGTTCGGCGGGCCGCTGTCGCTCGCGTCGGTGGGTCCGCCGTCCGCGGGGATGTAGCCGGCGTTGTACTCGTCGAGGGGAAAGATCGCGAAGCAGCCCGTCGCCGCCGCGAGGGCAGGAACGAGGATGGCAACAGCGATGCGACGAGCCGAGGGCATGGAAGAAAGTCAGAGGCAGTAAAGCTTGGGGATGCGAACCCCCTTCGAGTCGATCGTGAACGGCGACTTCGCACAGTCGGCCGGCTTGGGCTTCTTAGCCGATCCGGGCGGTGCGGGGGCGGGAACCGGCGCGGGGGCCGGACGCGGATGCGGCGCGGCGGGCGCGACGACCGGGTGATTCGCGGCCGCAGGCGCGGGCGGCTCCGGCTCCGCCTCGGCGGCGGCGGGGGCGGGGGCGGTCGGCTCCGCGGCCGCCGGCTCTTCGCTCGGCGCGGGCGGCGCGACGACGGGCGTGGGCGGGACCTCGATCGCGACGCTCGCGCTGGGCTCCGCAGAGCCGGCGCCGGCGACCTTCTTCTTCGAGGGGCTCGTGAGGGACATCGTGATGAGGAGGATGCCCGACAGGAGGGCGACCGCCGCGCCGATCGTCAGCGCGATGAAGAGCTTCATGCGGTCGCGCTGATGCTCCTGCATCGCGAGGAGCGACTCCTGCTGCGTCGACATCGAGAGCGCGGCCGAGCCGGTCGTCGCTGCTTCGCCTTCGACGGCGGCGGCCCCGGACCCGGACGCCGGGGGCGCTCCTGGATACGAGATCCGTCGCTGTGACGGCGGGACGGGGGGCACCTGGCTCGGGCTCTGCGAGATGAACGGCAGGCTGGGGCTCGAGCCGATCGACGGCAGGCGCAACGAGTTGTTCGACATGCGCGCGAACGTCTCGAGCGCAGCGCTGAGCTCGCCGCCGTCCAGAAAGCGCTCGTCCTTCTTCTTGCGAAGGCAGCGCTTCACGATCTCGTCGATGACCGGCGGAATCTCGGGAACGATCTCCGAGAGCGGTCGCGGCTCGTTGCGCGTGGTCGCGAGCATCGTCGCGACGGCCGTGTCGCCGCGGAACGGCCGGATGTTCGCGAGCATCTCGTAGAAGACGACGCCCAGCGAGAAGATGTCCGTGCGCGCGTCGATGTCCTTCTGGCCGAGCGCTTGCTCCGGGCTCACGTAGCCGGGCGTGCCCCACATCTCGCCGCGCGACGTGGTGTTCGTGCTCGTCACGTCCTCTTTCGGGACATTCGCGGGGACGGTGCCGGCGGGCGCGACGAGGTGCTGGCGCGCCAGACCGAAGTCGAGGAGCTTCGCGAGCGTCGCGTCGCCTCCCAGGTTCGTGATGAAGACATTCTCCGGCTTGATGTCGCGATGCACGACGCCGGCCGCGTGCGCGCGTGCGAGGCCACGAGCCATGTCGCGCGCGATGGAGATGGCCTCCTCGATCGCGACCTTCCGCTCGCTCAGGAGGCGCCGGAGGGCCTTCCCCTCGAGGAGCTCCATCACGATGTAGAGCTTGTCCTCGAGCTCCTCGACCTCGTAGACGGTCGCGATGTTCGGGTGCTGGAGCTTCGCGGCAATGCGGGCCTCGCGGAGGAGGCGCTTGCGCTGAGAGGCGGTCTCGCCGTCCTCGAGGAGCACCTTCAGCGCGACGTCGCGCTCGAGCTTCTCGTCGAACGCCGAATACACCGCGCCCATGCCTCCTTTGCCCAGGAGACGATCGACGCGAAAGCGCCCAATCGTGGTCCCCGCGAGGGACGAGCTCACGGTCTTGGAGTCTACTCGCTGGACGGCGGCGGTGCCCACGTATCAACCGAACGACCGTACGGAAAAACCTCCTCCAGCTTCCCTGAAACGGTGGGAGATGCGCCCCGACAGGCCGAGATTTCAGAGACGGCCGCTCAGAGATAGGGCGTGAGGAGGCTCATCTGCGGCGCGTCATGGCCGTCCTTCGGCTCGATGGAGAACGCATAGGACGGATTCCACCGTGGCCCGGCCGCCCACCAGAGCCAGCCGACGAGGACGTCGGAGGCCTCGTCCATCGCGTTCAGCATGTCGGTGACGGCGGCGTTGCAGGTGGCGTTGTTTCCGCCCGCGAATTCCCCGACGAAGCCCTTCTTTCCATGCGCGCGGAGCCAGCTCACGAAGCCGGCGAGCCGCTCGCGCCCCACCGTCTTGCTCACACAGTCGCCGGTCTGGCCACCGGACGTCGCATCGAGATACTGGTGCACCTCGAAGACGGAGTTGTTCGCGGGATCGACGATGTCGAGCATCGCCTTGGCGTTGGATGTGCCGTACCAGGACTCGTTCCAGGAGTGAGCGCCGGTCCAGGCGTTGCCCGGGACATGAACGAGGTTGGTCGCACCAGCACCGCGGATCGCGGCGATCGCGGCATTGGCCGCCTCGACCCACTGCTCGGTGGGGAGACCGTTCGGCTCGTTCACGAGATTGAAGATGACGCGTGGGTTCTGGGCATGACGCGCCGCGAGGCGCTTCCAGAGATCCGCGAAGGCCGACGCGGGCACCGTCGCCGAGCCGACGGACACGCCGTAATAGCGTGCAAAATTGTGCGGGTTGAGGATGACGACCGCGCCCTTGCTGGTGGCGTAGGCGACGAGGTCGTCGAGCTTCGTCACGTAGGACGAGGTGAGCTCACCGAAGGCCTTCGCTTGCATGCGCTCCCAGAGGAACCCCACGCGGAAGGTGTTCATGCCCTTCCCCCTGAAGTAGTCGACCTCGGCGTGCGTTGGCCAGCCGTAGTCCTTGCCCTCGAGGCCGGGAATGGCGGTGTAGGAGAACTCGGCGCCGGTGAGGTTCACGCCGTGGAGCTGCTTCGGCAGCGCGGGCACGGCGGGGACGGCCTCGGGCGCGGGCGCTCCGGGATCCCCGGCACCCGAGCTCGCGCCGGGCGCGGCGCCGGCGAGGTCGACGGAGCCCGAGGCGCGCTCGTTTGTGGTCGAGCCAAGGGCCGGGAGCTCGGCCGACTTCGTGGAGGACGTGGAGGACGTCGAGGAGGTGGTCGAGCTCGCGGGATCGTTTGGCTTGGGCTCATCCACCGTCGTGGAGTCGGACGCGTCGTCCGTAGCGCCGCACGCGAACGCGGCCAGGAGAAGGAGGGGAGCAAATGCGCGACGAAACGTCATTTCTAGCTTTTTCGTCTTTTTCGCCGACGAGGTCCTCCAGGCACTGTCACCGACTTTTCGCGGCTGACAAAGCGCGAGCGTGACTTTTGGAAGCACCCAGCACCACATGCGGGCAAAGTGCCTCGCGCGGAGCCACTGCGTTTCAGCCGCGAAATTCCGGCGGTACAAGTCGTCACACGAGAGCTCGCCGCGCCTCGAAAAATCGACATAGCGTAAGCATGACGATTCCTGTCTAAGGTGGCAGCTCATGCGTCTCGGGAGGTTCGTCATCGCGTGGATCGCGGCGGTGGTCGCGAGCGAGGGGGTGGCGCGGGCGCAGGCGTGCTGCGTAGGGGCGAGCGGGCTCACGCCGGGTTGGCTGACGAACCACGAGCGCGCGCTCATCGGCGCGCAGCTTCGTCTCTCGGACACGTGGACGACCTACCCGACGGTCGGCTCGTTCTACTCGCGCACGCCGGAGCGCGACGCGCGGGTGCAGACCTCGCTCTTCGGCACGTATCGCATCCTCCCGCGCGCGCAGCTGAGCGCGTTCATGCCGCTCGAGACCGTGCGCCGGCGTTCGTACTCGGGCGTCGACACGCGTACGAGCTTCGGCGACCTCACCGTGGTCGGCCGTTACGACGTCATCCGCGCGGGCGAGTCGTGGATCCCGGGCATCGCGCTGCTCGTGGGGACGCAAGCGCCGACGGGCCGCTCGAGCGACGAGGGTACGAGCAACCTCGCGGCGGACGTGAACGGCATCGGCACGTGGGAGATCAACGGCGGCGCGTCGATCGAGCAGACGTTCGGCCATCTCGTCCTCCACGCCACGGTGCTCGCGGGCTACCGCTTGCCCAGCAAGGTGCTCGGCGAGGATCAGCACCTCGGCTGGCGCGCGCTCTATCTGGTGGCCGCGGGCTGGGTCTTCGACAACGACGTGGCGCTGATGGGCACGCTGACGCACACGTCGGACGGCGACGCGACGCTCGCCGGGGAGCCGGCGCCGGACACGGGCTTCCGCTCGACGCAGGCGGCGTTCCTCGTCGTGGCGCCGCTCACCGACAACCTGCGTCTTCGCACGAGCGTATTCACGGACGTCCCTCCCCTCGGCGTGAATCGTCCGGCGCTTGGTGGTACCTCCATCTCTCTGGCCAAGACATGGTTCTGAAGCGCGCGTTCCCTCTTCTCGTCGTGGTGTCGATGGCGTGCTCCGCCCCCAAGACGGCGTCCGCCCCGCTCGCCGGCAGCTTCACCTTGCTCGGCGAGGCGAACGATCCCCAGCCCCTCGATCAGCTCCTCGCGAGGTCGCCCCACTCCGTCTTCCTCTTCTTCACCTCGGACTGCCCGGTGCAGAAGGCGCACGACGAGCGGATGCGCGCGACGGTGGCGAAGTACAAGGACAAGGGCGTCGCGTTCTATGCGGTGCAGTCCGAGGCGGGCACGGACATCGCGGCCGAGCGCGCGGAGGCGCAGCGCCGTCAGATCGGCATGCCGCTCCTCCAGGACAAGGGCGGCGCCTTCGCGGACGCGCTCGGCGTCGAGTACTCGACCCACGTGGTGCTCCTCGAGTCGAACCGCGCGATCCGCTACTCGGGGGCGGAGGACTCGGAGCGCGTCCACACGGGGGGCGGCGTGACCCCGTATCTGGAGCAAGCGCTCGACGCGGTGCTTGCGGGCAAGGACCCGCCGGTAGCGAGAGCGGAGCCGCTCGGCTGCCCGTTGAGGAAGCACTGATGCCGACGCCGACGCCGACGCCGACACCGACACCGACACCGACGCCGACGCCCAGGCTCAGGCGCCGCGCGGGCGCGCTGCTCCTGCCCCTGGCGCTGACGACGGCGGCGTGCGGGCTGTCGGTCGTGGGCGACGCCCCGGAGCTCGGCGACGCGCAAGCGGAGACGTCCCAGGACGCCAGCCAGCGAGACGCGAGGGCGACCGACGCGGCGACGAGCGACGTCGGCGTGAACGCGGACGCAGACGCCGATGCGAGCGTGGACGCTCATGCCGACGCCAACGCCGACGCCGACGCCGACGCCGACGCCAGCGCCGACGCCGACGCCAACGCGGACGCCGCTGCGCCCTCGCTCTTCGGGGAGGAGTGTCCGGCGGGGAAGGTCTACGACGATGACTTCTCCACGGATCCCGCCGGGCGCTGGCAAGTGATCGCGGGGACGTGGGAGTGGAGCGCGGCTCAGCACACGTACACGTTGAAGCAGGTTCCCGCGGACGGCACGCGTGACGTCGCGCTCGCGTGGATCGGGCCGCGTCCGAAGTGGAAGGACTACGACGTCGACGTGGAGGAGACGGTATCGCTCCCGCCGAACGATCATGGTGACGTGGGGCCGATCTTCCGCGTCACCGACCTCCCCAAGTCGGATCCGCAGCCGACGGACAGCGGCAGCATGTTCCTGGCGGCGGCTCAGGTGAACACGAGCTCGAACCTGATCCTCGCGAAGTTCCAGGGCGGCGGCTTCACGCAGCTCAAGTCGAACAACAGCGGCTACGACACGACGAAGGCGCTGACGGTCCACGCGAAGGTCGGCGGGACCTCGATGAAGGCGTGGCTCAACGACGACACCGCCAACGCGATCGAGGCGACGGACGCGACGTGGACGTCGGGGTCGATCGGCCTCCGCTCGTTCAAGTCCGTCGTCGTGGTCCGCCGCGTCCGCGTGACCTGCCGCTGACGCCGCACGATCCCACGCCGCGTCCCGACGCGTCCACCGACGCTGGGGGCAGCGTCTGGCCACGGCCGCGGGCCTCGACACCTTCGCGACGCCCCTACTGTCGAAGTCGAGGACACGCTGCCCGAACCGGCGTCTTCCGGAACGCGCGCCGGTCGGGAGCGTCATCCACCAGCGCGGGCGCGCCATCACCGGAACGCGCGCAGTCGCGGGCGTAGTCCAGCACCGCGGGCGTGCGATCCGGCGGTTTTGCCCTTGATCTATTGTCGCTCGAATTCAAGATAGAGGGCTGAATGGCGAGATCGCGAGCCCCTGACGAAGCCCGCTGACGCGACAGCTCGCGCTCCCTCTCACACCCCGAATCCATGGTGGCGCGCGGGCCGGCGCGGGCCGGCCGCCCAAGCCCGACGACAAGCGCGGCTTCATCCCGCACCGCGTGCGACCAGCGCATCGCAAGGGCGATCCCGTGCACGTGACGTTGCGCGCGCTCCGATCCGTCCCGTCGATGCGCACCGAGTCGATGGAGCGCGTCATCAAGCAGGCGCTCCTCGCCCAGCGAAGGAAGCTCGCCGCGAAGCTCGCGACGAAGCGAGCCCAGAAGAACGAGAAGCCCTTCCAGATCGTCCACTTCACGATCCAGGTCGACCACCTCCATCTCATCGTCGAGGCGAACGACGAGCGCGAGCTCGCGCGTGGCGTCGCGGGCCTCGAGATCCGCATCGCGCGCCGTCTGAACGCGCTGCTCGGGCGCAAGGGCGGCGTCTGGGCGGACCGCTATCACCGCCGCGATCTCCGCACCCCGACGGAGACGCGCAACGCGCTCCGCTACGTGCTGATGAACGCGCAGAAGCACTACCGCGTCCTCGGCGACTCCGCGTTCGCGGACCCGTGCTCTTCGGCCGCGAGCTTCGACGGCTTCTCGCGGCCGCCCGCGACGTTCGAGGATCTCGATCCGTGGCCACGTGTCGCTCCCCGCACGTGGCTGCTCGGCGTCGGCTGGCGAGGACGAGGCTTGATTGACCCGGGAGAAGTGCCCGGCGGGATCCGGTCCCGTCCGCACGCCAGCCCGTGAGGAGTGAGGCCTCCACTCGCGCCTCGCCACGGATTCTCCCTGCCGGCGGATCCGTGCTAGCGTTCGACGCGTCTCACTCGCGCTCGTAGCTCAGCTGGATAGAGCGGCGGCCTTCGAAGCCGCATGTCGGGGGTTCGAATCCCTCCGAGCGTGCCACTCAAGTATCGGAGACTGCAGGTCTCCGGCACGTAGCATCGGGCGCGGATCTTCGAGTCGCCTATGGACGTTGACCACGCACCGCGAAAGCCGTGGAAGTCGACCTGCCTCGAGACGGGCGTCATTCGCCAGAGCTCGCGGCGCAAGCACGCCACATACGAGCTACGCGCTCGACGCGGTGCAGCCAGCACCGCTTCTGGTTGAGAAGCCTCAGTTCACGCAGACGGACCCGCTCAAGAATGACACGACCGCCGGATCCGTGATGGCGTCGGCTGCGAACTGGTTTCGCGTGAGTCGACCGACTATCTGGCCTCTGTTCACCACGACGGGCGGATCGAGCGCGAACTGATTGCACGAGGATTGCGAGCTGAAGTCGCTCCCGAAGATGCCGAAGCGGTTCCAGATCGAGCTCGCGCTGAACTTGCTCTGCGAGCCATACATGCCGACCGCATTCGTGACGGAGTCCGGGTCCACGTCATCGCAAAGGCATCCGAGGTACACGTCATAGGCCCCGTTCGACGTCAAACGTCCGAGGATCATGTTCGGCTTCGTGACCGCCGGCAGTTTCGTTTCTGGTCCTGGCGGTGCGGGAGCCGCAGGCGCCTGGACGACGCCTTTGCATGACTGCGGGAGCACATCGGCGCCCGTGCTCGCGAACTTCGCGCACTCGACTTGGGGCAACTCCTCCACGCAAGTGGGGTAGCTCTCTGCAATGGCGGTCGCCGCTAGACAATTGAGCGCACCTTCGAGCGCTGAACCACACGAGGCGCGTTGCTCCGCCGGCGAGCCGGCGTCGCTCGGGTTGCAGGACACGGCGCGGTCGCAGAAGATGCCGGCGAGCTCGGTGCACTTTGCAGCCGGGTCGACCGGACCGCTCATCGCTCCGCCGTCGGTTGTCGTGGTTCCGCTGCCCGAGCTCGATGCGCTCGCCGAAGCCGAACGGGTCGCATCGCTGCTCGAGCAAGCGATGACCGCCAGTGCCGTCGACGAAGATCGGCCAAGACGACGTTTGTTTGGTTCGACCGCAATCGGTAGAGCGACCTCGGAGGCCTGGTCACCCCAACGCACCACCACGTCCCGGCGACTCACGCTCACGTGCTCGGTTGACGTACACTCGCGGGATGGTTCTGCGCCCGATGCGATCGCTCTTCGCGATGACGTTCGTCATAGCGCTCGCGTCGACGGGGTGCGCCGCTGCGTTCAAGGGCTCGAAGGCCGAGGTGCACTTCGTCTCGATTCCGCCAGGGTCCGACGTTCGCATCGACGGTCAGTACGCCGGCGAGACGCCGACGACCGCGCGCGTGAGCCGCAACGGCTCGCAGAGCGTGACCGTCTCGAAGGAAGGCTTCAAGGACGAGCACACCACCATCAAGCGCTCGCCCGACGCAGCGTGGTGGTTCTGGGACATCGGATCGTGCGTCATCCCGATCGCCCTCTGCATCCCGTTGCTCGTCGATGCGCTGTCGGGTGCCTGGATGACGGTCGACGAGGACATCCGCGTGAAGCTCGATCCGCTGCCGCGCGAGTCGCGGCCGGCGACGCGCCCCGCGACCTCCACCAGCGGAGAGACGCCCCTGTAGTCTGGCCAGCCATGCGAACGAGTCCTCGCGCGTGTCCGTTTGGCGACTCGCGGCTCGAAGACCGTCTCGCCGCGAGGCGGGGACGCGAGCTTCGGCGCTCCCTTCTCGGGGCCCTCCTCGTCGTGAGCCTCGTCCTCGCGGCGGTGGGCGGCTGCAGCGGCGGCAAGCCACCGGCGCAGACGCCCGCGGGCGGCGTCGGGTCGAGCGCACCGGAGGCCGCGAAGACGGGCGACGGTCCGGCGTCCGCCGATGCCTCGGTCCCGGATGACGCGCTGGTTGCCGATCTCTCGCCTCAGCGGGCGGCCATCGTCATGACGCTCGCGTCGGGAACGAACATCGAGGAGCTCCAGCTCCGCGTCGAGGCGATGGAGAAGAAGGCGATCGCGAACGAGACCTTCTCCGCCGCCGACAAGGAGTTCCTCCGCGACCTCTACTCCGCGATGGCGCTCGGCGCGAAGAAGCTGGGGACGTTCGCGCAGTCCGGGCGAATGATGGATCGCTATCTCGAATGCAGCGGCGCTCCTCTCGAGCTGGAGCCATCCATCTTCTCGAAGAACGCGCGCGTCCGCGCTCAGGTCCGCCTGCTCGTAGAGAAGATGTCGGCGAAGAACGCGACGCTGTCACGTGTCTATCGATCCCCGCGCTTCTACATGCCGGACCCGAGCACCCCGGACTCGATCATGGGTCTCTACTGGGGGACCGTCGAGGGGTCGATACGGGTGAAGGCCGACGGGTCGCGCGTCTTCCACTACCGCGCCGAAGTGCCGTGGGAATGGCCGTCGTACGAATCGCTACGCAAGAAATACGGGACGCCTCACGCGGAGACGTTTCCGCTCCCGAACCTCCGCTCGCTGATCGCTGGACCGCGCTACGCGCTCCACATCGAGAACGGCCTCGGCGAGTATCTCGTGCGCCTCGGCCTCGCCAAGCCGTTCGTGGCGTGGGGCGAGTGGGATGAGCCGGGTCCGGACCCGCGCTAGATCGACGCCAGATCACGCTCGAGCAAGCGCTCGGCGAGGAGCTCGCTCGCGCGTGCCGCGTCGTCCTCCGTCAGGCCCTTCGCCCACGCCGTCTTCACGTGGCGCGGGACGAGGTGGACCATGTCCTCGTCGTCGTCGAGGATGACGAAGCTCGTGACGCAGCTCGTGACGTCGCCCTCGACGCTCGCGGTGGCGAGCCAGTGCGCGATCTGATCGCCTCGCTGCGTCTTGCGCGTGGGCGTGAGGGCGTTGCTCGTCGTCGTGGCGCCGATGACCTCGCCGCGGAAGCCGCGCCGCGCGAGGAGGCGCGCGATGGTGGACGGCTCGAGGAGCTGGCGCCAGGACGAGCTGATGACGACCTTCGCGTCGTGTGCCGCGACGAGACGGTCGAGGCGCGCGACGCAGTCCGGATCGAGCATCGTGAGCCAAGCCTCCTCGTCGGACGGGTCGAAGCCCGTGAGGCCTTCGTTCGCCTGGCGGTCGAACCACGCCTGCGAGTTCAGGACGCCATCGATGTCGAGGAAGACGACCTTCAATACCGATCGTTCGCCGTCGCGTACCCCGCGCCGAAATCGCCCTGCGCGCCTTCCGATCGAACCCCGAAAACGGATCGAGCCCGGACGTGCGCGTCGGGACCGGTCGAACCCGAGAAACGGATCGAGACGCCCTCCATCGTCATCGTCGGATGCCCCACCGTCCAGCCTCGATGACACAGCTGGTTCTGGAGGTCGCTCGCGCATCCCGTGACGCCCGTCAGCGCGATGACGGTCAGGACGACCAGGAGAGGCTGCCGCACCCCTTCGTCGTAGCACGCGATGTGCCGGAGGCCATCGCCCGGGCCGCGAAATGGTGGTGAATACCGGCCCCCCGTGCTCCGTTGATGAGGAGTGAAGTGCGAGACCTGCCGAGCAGAGGTCGATCCCCGGGATGTCCTCTGCCGTGCCTGCGGACGCATTCGTCAGGTTCAGCGCACGTCGATCATGGCGCCGCTCATCTGCATCTGGGCGGTGATCTTCGTGCTCGCAGGGGTGTTCGCCCTCGGAGTGCGCAGCACGCGTCGGTTCGCGGACGTCCAGAAGAACCAGCCGCGCAACGACGTGATCGCGATCCAGCCCGTCGCCGAGAAGTGGGTGAGCGATCATGGCGAGTGCCCGACCGTCGAGCGGCTACGCGACGAACGTGAGCTCTCCCCATCGTCGAAGATCGATGACCCTTGGGGCAACGTCTACCGGATCCAGTGCGACGCCATCGGGTCGGGCGCCCCGAGGTCGGCGGTGGTGCGCGTCAGCAGCCTCGGGCCGGATGGAAAGGCCGACACCGCGGACGACATCCGCTACCCGGACTGAGAAGGGCGTTGAAATGAGCGGCAGCTATGGTGCTGCGGCCTTCACCACGGCCTGCGCCTTCGTACGAAGCCACGCCGCGAGCGCCATGCGATCACGACTGATCTTCTGCGCGCGCACGTTGGTGCAGCCGTTCGGGCCGCTCGCGTAGAACGCGATCGGATGGTCGGTGCATGCCCTCATGGACTGACGAAGGAGCGCCATGCCCGTACGTATGCACTTCTCGGGGTCCTCGTTGAGAGATTCATCACCACCGGAGGAAGCGTGCACCTGCATCGTGCAGAAGGATCGCGGGTGCGCGATGCATCCCCCTTCCTTCGTCTTCTCTACACAGTCCCCCGATACTCTTTCGCGCAGCGATCCTTCTCGCCATGCGACGGCGACGAGCAGCGCGATGGTCTTTTCACGACTCGAGTCATCTGTGAAAAGAGGACGCTCGTCCTCGACGACATGAACGATGGCGTCGGTCATGACCGGATGTCCATGGTCGGGATCGACGGCGTGGACGACGGCGAGGGCGAACGTGAGGAGGTCACTCATTTTCAGATCGTCCCAAGGTGCAGATCGCGGGCCGCGCGTTCCAGTTGGACAAACCGCCACGCATGCGAAGTCTCCGTCTCTCTCGCCGCTTCTGCGCCCGTTCGCCCCTTCCCCGACAACCGTGACAACCGTGGCTGGCCGGTGAACTTCAGGGGAACGGGGTTGCGCGTGACCTACCTTGCGCTACTTCCACCCACATGAAGCTCCGCGCACTTGCTCTCGTCGGTCTCGTCGCCCTCAGCCTCTCTGCCGTCGCTTGCAGCGCGGAATCAAGCTCTGGAGCGACCTCGAGCGAGAACGACATCCACGCGAGCACGATCGCCAACCTCTCGACCGCCGAGCTGAAGTCGCAGCTCGCGAAGGCGGTCGACGGGCTCGAGTACATGAGCGAGGCGGACTACCCGTTCGACGTGTTCGTCGCGCCCGGCCAGGTCGGCGCGTCGGTCGACGCGGACGCGATCAAGGCCGCGTTCAACGACCTCGTCAGCGCCGATGCCGCCAACGGCCGCATGGCGCTGAAGGACATGCCCGGCTCCTCCGTGCACGAGTTCGAGGACTGGATGTCGGGCGACACGAGCAACGTCGACGAGAGCGATCCCGACGCCGTGAAGTACGCCAAGGGCATGGCCCGCGCCCACGACCTCATGAAGGCGAACCTGACCGACCTCAAGGTCGTGCTGATGGCCGAAGAGAGCCTCGAGAAAACGGAGGACGTGGGCTTCCTCCACTGCTTCATCGTCGGCCGCGCCAAGGACGGCTCGCTGGTCGCGCTCCACACCGCCGTCGTCTGGACCTGAGCTCACCCGTGGCGCGCCGCCGCTCGAGCTGACGCACGACGAGGCGCTTTGGGAGTCGCGGTGGCCGGGCTATATGGCTGCCGCGATGCTCTTGAGCCGCATGAAGACCGGAGCGCCCGAGATCTTCGCCACCGTGCAGGGCGAAGGGACGAGCGCGGGCGTGCCCAGCGTCTTCGTGCGACTTGCAGAATGCAACCTTCGCTGCACCTGGTGCGATACGAAGTACACGTGGGACTGGGCGTCTCACGACAAGAAGGTGGAGACGATCGAGCTCGCGATCGACGACGTGGCAGAGCGCGCTCGCGCCGAGGCCGGGGACGGCGTGCGCAACGCCGTCTTCACCGGCGGCGAGCCGCTGCTCCAGCAAGACGAGCTCGCCCAGCTCGCCGCCCGCCTCAAGGCCGATGGCTTCCGCATCGAGGTCGAGACGAACGGCACCATCGCGCCCACGGAAGCGATGAGCGCCGTGGTGGATCAGTGGAACGTGTCCCCCAAGCTCGCGAGCTCCGGCAACGGCGAGCGCGCCCGGCACCGCCCGACCGCGCTCGCGTGGTTCGCGGCCCGGGAGAGCGCGGTCTTCAAGATCGTGCAGACGGCGGAGGCGGACTTCGCGGAGACGGAGGAGCTCGTCGCCGCGCTCGGCGTCGCGAAGGATCGCGTGGTGCTGATGCCCGAGGGCACGGAGCCGGGAGCCCTCGCGGAGCGCTCACGCGCGCTCGCCGACACCTGCCGCAAGAACGGCTACCGCCTCGGCACGCGCCTCCACGTCTTTCTGTGGGGCCAGGAGCGCGGCCGGTAGCGCCGCTCGTACGGCGGCGGCGGACTCGTCCACGATCGCCGGCCACGGCTGCTCCTCATCGAGCACGAACCACCGCGCATCGCCGGGCGGCGACCACCGCTCGCGACCGATGAAGCGGACGAGGCGCTCCGCGCAGTCCTCCGGTGACTCCCAGCGCTGCTTCACCCGATCGACGAGCCAGCCGAGGACGCCGCGCCGCGCGCCGAGGTCGGTGCGCACGACGCCGGGATGGATGACCGCGACGTCGAGATGGGGATTCGCGCGCGCCACGTCGCGCATCGCGACCGCGAAGGCCAGCTTCGTCGTCGCGTACGTGCGGTACCACGAGAAGTCTTCGCCGATCGGCGTGCGACAGGCATCGAACCGGCCCTTGATCATGAGGCCGGCGCCGATGACGAGCACGCGCGAGAGCCGCGACAGGAGCGGCCTCTGGAACGCGAGCGGGCCGAGCACGTTCGTCGCCCACGCGCGCTCCACCCAGCGGTGAGCTCGCGCTGCGACGGCCACACGCCGGCGTTGTGAACGAGCGTCGCGCCGGCGGCGACGTCGTCGAGGGGGAGCGGGCCTCGCGTGATGTCCCCGACGTGCACGATCGTGTTCGGTCGCGCCGCCGCGAGCGCCTCGAGGGCGGCCGCGTCGCGAGCGATGGCGTGCACCCGACACGACGGCGGGAGCGCGAGCGCGAGCGCGCGGCCGATGCCGCGGGAGGCTCCGGTGAGGATCACGTCCACGAATCCAACCATGACATACTTGGAACAAACTTCCAGTTAAACGATTCTCCCGCAGGGGGTCATCGTCGCGCGCGCGTGAGTCCACGAGCCTCGCGAGGGCCTGCTACCCTGCGTCCGTGCGGAGTGACGGCCAGGCCCGACGCGAGGCGATCCTCGACGCGGCGCTCGAGTGCTTCGGGAAACAAGGGGTCGTCTCGACGGGCATCGAGGACATCCGCAAGCGCGCGAAGGCGAGCCCGAGCAGCGTCTACCACCTGTTCGGCAGCCTCGAGGGCATCCTCCTCGCGCTGCTGATCCGCACGTTCGAGCGGCTCTTCCGCTCGCTGGCGGCGGCGGTGACGAAGACGAAGGACGCGGAGGCGGCCGTACGCGCGCTCGTCCGGGCGCAGCTCGACTGGACGCTCGCGAATCCGGTCGAGGCGCGCGTCATGTACCAGGCGATGACGCTCGAGTCGTCTCCGAAGCTCGTGCGACCGCTCGCGGAGCGAAAGGCCGAGCTGCTCGCGCCCGTCGTCGTCCACCTTCAGCGCTTCGTGGACGACGGGTCCTTGCCGCGGTGGGATCCGCTCACCTTCGACTTCGTCCTCCTCGGAGTGACCCACGAGGCCTCACGCCGGTTCCTCGCAGGCGCCCCGCTCGATCCGGCGTGGATGAGACGCGAGCTGCCGCGGATGGCATGGGCGAGCCTCCCGAAACCACGTAGCGTCGAGCGGTCGTCGAAGGAGACGTCGTGAAAGCTCGCCACTCCATCCTCGCGCTCGTCGTCCTCGCGCTCGGCACCGCCGCCTGCGGGCGCGGATGCACGTGTTTCTCGGGCGAGAAGACCTACGAGAAGGTCAAAGGCAAATACGAAGTATCGCTCGTCCGCAAGACGCACTGGACGGGCGGAAAGGTGCCCGGTCCCGTCTCGGAGTTCTTCATTCACGTCGCGACGGAGCCGCCCATCGACGAGCCGATCTACGGCTGCACCCACGCCGACATGACGGAGGACGAGGACGGCCGATTCGTCGGCTTCCGCTGCGAGGACACGCACGAGAAGGAATGGACGGTGCTACGCCTTCGCGGTGGAGATCGTCGGCTCCGCGAGTGCCGGGCGCCCGTCGGCACCGATGACACGCCCGACTGGAAGAAGCTCGAGCCCGTGCGCGCCAGCACGTCGCGGATCCTCGGCTGCGAGCACCACGACCCATTCGTCACGATGCGCGAGCTCGCGCACGCGGTGCTCGAAGACGAAGGCTCCCCCACCGCCGGCGAGTACGTGAGCACGCTGGCCACGACCGGCAGCGCGCTCGTGCCAGATCCGTGGGACTCCGCGCTGAACGTCATCGACGCGCCGGCCCGGGCCGGAGCCCTCACGAAGCTCTGCCCCGCGCTCGCGCGGGCGGACGGCAAGGTGGAGCCAGCCCCGTATGTCCGCGCCGCCCGCCACTGCCCGCTCGACGCGAGCGGCGCGCTCGCCACGCTGAAGGCGCTCATCGCCGACACCACGCATCGCGAGGACGCATCGCTGCCACCCGCGATGCTCTGGGCAGGCCTTCTCGCCGCAAAGCAGAGCCCGAAGGAGACCGGCCTCGCCGTCTGCCAGGGCGCGATCGACAAGCGCGTACCGGACCCGATCGCGGGCGCGCTCCTCGGTCACACGCATACGAGGTGCGCCGTCGTCGCGGAGTGGATGAAGTCACCGCCCTGCAACTTCTTCCTCGATTGCGATGCCGGTCTCTGCACCGAGCGCGAGCTCGCGGAGGACATCGCCGGCTGGGACCGCGATCTCGACGGAGGTCTCCGCGCCGACCCGCCGATGCCCGGCCGAGAGCGCGCCATCCTCCGCGCCGCGTACGCCGCCGGTCCGCTGCCGAGGGAGCTCACGATCCCGAATCAGCGCCGGTGGTACGACCTGCCCGACGCCGGCACGCTCCCGTACTGCAGCGATCCGAAGGTCGACGCGGGCGCCGAGTGCGAGACCAGTATTCAGCCGCTCGAGATCTGCGAGGTCCGCGCGAGCGACACCGTGCTCGTACAGTCGTCCTGCACGATTCACATCGACGACGCCCATCATCGCCTCGACACGCCCCGACGCGCGTGCGAGCCGCTGGGCGCGAAGTGCCCATTGCACCCGTGCTGCGGTGACGCCATTTGCCGAAATGGCGTGTGTGTCGAGAAGCCCGTGGCCGACGCGGCGTCGGACTAGGGACGGCCCTGGGCGCCTACCGCGCGACCGCGGAGCGTCTGAAAGGAATCACTCCGGTGCGGCGCCGGCGTCGACGAGGCCGGAGACCTTGGAGTGACGGCTCCCGTAGAAGACGTAGATCACGAGGCCGATGGCCAGCCATACGAAGAGGCGGAGCCAGTTCGGCCAGCCGAGCCCGAAGATCATCGACCCGCAGACGATGGCGCCGAGGGACGAGACGACCGGCACCGCCGGGACCCGGAACGGACGCGGGATCGTGGGCTCCTTCTTGCGCATGACCCAGACGCCGATGGACACCAGGATGAACGCGAAGAGCGTCCCGATGCTCGTCATGTCGCCGACGATGTCGCCCGGGACGAACGCGGCGAAGAAGCCGACGAAGCCGAGGAAGAGCAGGTTCGACTTGTACGGCGTGCGGTACTTCGGGTGAAGCGCCGCGAAGACCGGCGGCACGAGGCCGTCGCGGCTCATCGTGTAGAAGACGCGCGACTGGCCCATGAGCATGACCAGGATGACGGACGAGAAGCCGCCGAGGATGGCCACGACGACCATGTTCGACAGCCACTTGTAGTTCGGCATCGCCTTCTCGATCGCCATCGCGACCGACGCCTCGCGGCCCGTCTCGCGGAAGAACTCGACCGGCGCGAGGCCCGTGAGCACGTGCGCGAAGAGGACGTAGAGCACGGTGCAGACCGCGAGCGATCCGAGGATGCCGATGGGCATGTCGCGCTTCGGGTTCTTCGCCTCCTGCGCTGCGGTGGAGACCGCGTCGAAGCCGATGAAGGCGAAGAAGACAATGCCGGCCGCGCCGAGGATGCCCATGACCCCGCCGTAGTCGTGCTTGAGGCCCTCGTGATCCGTGTAGATCTGCGGCGGCGGGATGTATGGCGTGTGGTTCTCGGGCTGGATGAAGCCCCAGCCGAGACAGATGATCATGATGACGATCGTGATCTTCAGGATGACGATCATCGTATTGACGACCGCCGACTCCTGAATTCCGCGCACCAGCAGCAGCGTGAGCGCGATGACGATGAACAGCGCCGGCGCGTTGATCATGCCGTGCGTGTGCGTCACCGGGTCGGTCTCGAAGGGCGAATGGCAAAATGCGAATGGAATGCGAAACCCGAATAGCTCGAGGAGCTTGTTGAGGTATTCGCTCCACGCGATGGCGACGGTGGCGGCGCCGACCGCGTATTCCAGGACGAGGTCCCAGCCGATGATCCATGCGATGAGCTCACCCATGGTCGCGTACGTGTACGTGTACGCGCTGCCGGCGATCGGCAGCATGGCGGCGAGCTCCGCGTAGCAGAGGCCGGCGAACGCGCAGCCGATGGCGGCGACGATGAACCCGAGGGTCACGGAGGGCCCCGCCGCGTTCGCCGCAGCGGCCGCGGTGCGGACGAAGAGGCCGGCGCCGATGATCGCGCCGACGCCGAGCGCCACGAGCGACCCGGCGCCGAGGGTGCGCTTCAGGCCCTTGCCCTCCGCGTCCGCCTCTTCGGCTTCCTTTGCGAGCTCCGCGAGCGGTTTGCGCGTCCAGATGTGGCGCATCGTTATTTCGTGCTCATGAAGTGAGCAAACGCGCCGACGTCTTCCTTCGAGCCGATGACGAGCGGGGTGCGCTGGTGCAGCTCGTCGGGGACGATGTCGAGAATGCGCTGCATGCCGTTGGTGCCGGCGCCGCCAGCCTGCTCGAAGAGGAACGCCATGGGGTTCGCCTCGTAGAGGAGGCGAAGCTTGCCTTTCGGGCTCTTCGAGTCGGCGGGGTACGCGAAGATGCCGCCCTTGATGAGGGTGCGATGCGCGTCGGCGACGAGCGAGCCGACATAACGGGCGCCGTAGGGCGTCTTGAAGCCCTGCGTCGCGGCGGGGGGCGGGCCGTTCGGATCGCCTTTGACCCAGCGAACCCAGTTCTGCAGCTCGGGGGTCCAGCGGCTGTAGTTCGATTCGTTGATCGAATAGCAATTACCGCGCGAGGGGCAGCGGATGTCGGGCTGCGAGAGGAAGAACTCGCCGATGTTCGGGTCGAGCGTGAAGCCATGCACGCCGTGGCCGGTCGAGAGGACGAAGATGGTCGACGGACCGTAGAGGACATACCCCGCGGCCGCGATCTCGCGGCCTGGCCGGAGCGCGTCGCGCACGTGCGGGACGGACAGGGTCGGCTCGGGGCGGCGCAGGATGGCGAAGATGGTGCCGATGCCGACGTTCGTGTCGATGTTGCTCGAGCCGTCGAGCGGGTCGAAGCAGACGACGTACTTGCCGTGGCCCGGCGCCGGCTGGAGCACCGCGTCGTCGTTCTCCTCGCTCGCGATGACGCCGCAGTGGCCGGAGCGCTCGAGGACGTTGAGGAGGACCTCGTTCGAGAACTGATCGAGCTTCTGGACGCTCTCGCCCTGCACGTTGGTCTCGCCGGTGTAGCCGAGGAGGTCCGCGAGACCCGCCGCGCGGACGCGGGAGTTGATGATGCGGATGGCGAGGGAGATGTGGTTGAGGAGCGACGTGAACTCGCCCGTCGCGCCCGGCGCGGCGTGCATCCCCTGGAGGACGTGCTCGCGAAGCGTGGTTCCCACGACGGCGGCGCCAGCCGCAGGGCGAAGGTTCGGGATGCTATCGGCCATGGCGGGAAGGCTTTCCCATCGGCCTGCCGCGGCGGCAAGGGGTAACCAGAGCCGCCCGGATCGCGCCTCAGTCCTGAGTGACGCACTGCGCCGCCGTGCCTGCATTGCGCCCGGAAAAAGAGGCGTCTAACGTGCGCCCTATGCCCCTCACCGACCGCGTTAAGCAGATCATTTCTTGGTACGGGTCCGACAACCCCGGCGTGCGCGCCAACCTGGTCCGCATGATGAACCACGGCACCCTCGCGGGCACCGGCAAGCTCGTCATCCTCCCGGTCGATCAGGGCTTCGAGCACGGCCCGATGCGCTCGTTCCAGCCGAACCCGGAAGGCTACGATCCCGAGTACCACGCGCAGCTCGCGATCGACTCGGGCTGCAACGCCTACGCGGCGCCGCTCGGCGCGCTCGAGTTCGTCGCGGACCGCTACGCCGGCCAGATCCCCCTCATCCTGAAGCTGAACAACTCGGACACGATGGCGAAGATGGACCAGCCGATCTCGGCGGTCACCGGCTCCGTGAAGGACGCCGTCCGCCTCGGCTGCGCCGCCATCGGCTACACGATCTACCCGGGCTCGGGTCAGCGCAACCGCATGTACGAAGACCTTCGCGAGCTCATCCTCGAGGCGAAGGGCGCCGGCCTCCCCACCGTGCTCTGGGCCTACCCGCGCGGCGCCGGCATCTCGAAGGAAGGCGAGCAGGCCGCCGACATCACCGCGTATGCGGCGCAGGTCTCGGCGCAGATGGGCGCCCACGTCATCAAGATCAAGCCGCCGAAGGATCACATCGAGCAGGCCGAGGCGAAGAAGGTCTTCGAGAAGTACAACATCTCGACCAAGACCCTCGAGGACCGCGTGAAGCACTGCGTGCAGAGCGCATTCAACGGCAAGCGCATCGTCATCTTCTCGGGCGGCGAGGCGAAGGACACACCGGCCGTGCTCGAGGAAGTGAAGCAGCTCGCCAAGGGCGGCGCCTTCGGCTCCATCATGGGCCGCAACGCCTTCCAGCGCCCGCGTGCCGAGGCCATCAAGCTCCTTCAGGACGTGATGGCGATCTTCAAGAACGGCGGCTGATCACGCTTCCCAAAGCGACGATGACGGTGACGGTGCCTTCGGCCGTCGCCGCCGTGCAGTCGTGCGGGCAGCATCACGCATGAATCAGAGGGCGGGATAGCTCTTGGCGCGCATGCGAGCGAAGCCAGGCATCGTCTTCGGCTCGTGGAACAGACCCTCGCGGAGGGTGAACGGAGAGACCTCTTCGCGCTCGGAACGCATCGTCGGCGGGGGAACCAGCGTCTCCTTCTTCGGCATGAGGGCGCGGAGAAGGGTCTTGGTGGCAAGGACGCGGTTGCTGTTGTTTTCCATGTGGCGAGGGTTCCTTCCGTTGAGGGGCCCCGCGTTTGGGCGGGGACGGTTTTGGTAGCCCTCACTGTGCAGCTCGCTTCGCACGCGCGCATGTCACCCGGCCGGCTGATGCGGGCATGGACAGACTGGTCGCACCCTCGGCTCAGACCCTAAGATTTCCCCGTGAAATTGTATGTTCTGGGTGTGGGTGACACCTTCAGCGAGAAGCACGTCACACATGCGCTCCTCCTGGAGCATGACGGCTTCCGCCTCGCCATCGATTGCCCGGACTCCTACCGGCGCGTGCTTCGACAGGCGCGCGATCGTGCAGCGCCCGAGCGCTCGAGTGAAGCGGAGAAGACGCTCGACCTCTTCGCGATCGACGACGTGCTCGTCACGCACATCCATGGCGATCACATGAACGGGCTCGAGGGCGTCGGCTACTTCAAGCACTTCGCGCAGAAGAAGCCGCTCTCGCTCCACACGATCGCGCCGGTCAAGGACGGCCTCTGGGAGGGGCGTCTCGGCGCGCCGATGGGACGACTATGGAATGGATCGACGTTTCGGGAGCTCTCCTTCGAGGACTACTTCGCGTGGAACGAGGTAACGATCGAGCGCGCGTGTCGGATCGGTCCTTTCGAAGTGATGGCACGCCTGACCAAGCATCACGTGCCGACCAGCGCATTGTTGGTCCGGTGTGGGACGTCGAGTATCGGCATTTCGAGTGACACGGCGTTCGATCCCGCGCTCATCACCTGGCTGTCGCAGGCCGACCTGATCGTCCACGAGACGAACCATGGCCCCGCCCACACCGCCTACTCGGATCTGCTGACGCTCGAGAGGAGCACCCGGGATCGCATGCACCTCATCCACTACCCCGACGAGCACGACGTCGCGAAGAGCGAGATCCCTTGCCTGACGGAAGGTCAGGTCATCGATCTGGGCTAGCGATCGGGGCTCGCGTCAATCGCGCGGCGGTAGCGCTCGCGGCGCGCGACGTCGCGCAGGATCTCGTACGCCTCCTCGAGGACCACGACGATCTTCTTCACGTCGTCCACGAGGTCGTGGAGGCGCGGGGAGAGGATCTTCGTCGGCTCGAACGCGCGCCGGAGCTCGATGAACGCGCGGCGCACCTCGTAGCTCGTGGCGTCGCGCGAGACGCCGAGGAGGGAGAAGTAGTCGCCCTCGTCGACGAGCTCCATGCGCGCGCGGACGCGGGCGCGAATCGCCTCGTCATCGAGGGCGATCACCTCGCGCGCCACGTCGCGGTCGCTCTTCCGCGACGGCTCGATCGCGGGCATGACGTCGAGGACGCCGAGGAGCGCGAGGGCATGCACCACGGACGCGACGTCCGGATCCGAGGAGCGCGCGAGGAGATCGGCGACCGTGCCGCCGCGGCCGCGCGTGATGAGCTCGATCTCGGCCGGCGGCAGCGCGCACTCGCCGAGGAGCGTGGACCTGGCGCCGTCGCCGATGCGCGCGCCCTCGCCGCCCAGCGCCGCGATCGCCTCCTCCGAGGAGACCGCCCGACGCACGAGCTCGACGAAGATCTCGCAGCCCGTCGACGCGCCGAAGACGCTCGGCTCGGAGCGCAGGCGCCCCGGCGGCTCCGCCTCGAGCTGCGCGGTGCCGCCGCCGAGGCGCAGCACCTGCGTGACGATCCACTCCGCGTGCGAACGAAGCGCCGACCAGAGCTGGTCCTGCCCGAGCCAGCCATGTGCGACCAGCGCCGCGCCCGCGTGACGGCCATACGGCGGGATCTTGCCCGAGAGGCGTTCGACCTCGTCGCGCGGGAGATCGCCACGCGCGCCGAGGAAGCACACGAGCGACTCGCGGTCCGCGCCCGACGCGGCGGTCACGAGATCGCCCTCGCGGAGCACGATGCGACGCACGATGCGATCGTGCTCGAAGCAGAGCGACCCGCTCGCGCGCCGCGCGATGGCCTCGCCGACGAAGCGACGCGCCTCCACCGGGCGAAGGAGCACGACCGCGGCGCTCGACGCCTGCGGCGGGGCCTCGCTGCCGGCGCGCGTGGGGAGTTGACCGGCGTTGTTGAGCGCCGCGATCGGATCGCCGACGGTGGCGATGGTGACGCTCTCGAGGCGCTCGATCGGCGGCGCGGCGCGAGGCGAAGGCGGCTCGATGATCGGCGGGGGCGCGGGCGCGGGCATCACTGGCATCTCGAGCGAGGGCTCGCGCCGGCTCGACGGGATGTAGTCACGCGTCGGGTTCTCGCTCGCGGGGCGCTCCGCCGTCTTCGGATGGCTCGACGCGGGACGGCCTGGATTGGTCGAGATCGGCCGGCCGGGGTTCGTCGAGATCGGGCGGCCCGCGGTCGTCGTGTGCTTCGGGCCGCCGGCGGTGGTCGGCTTTGCGCCGTGCGTGCCGGTGCCCTCGCGCTCGCCGCTGTTCGTGTGCGGGCGGCCCTCGTGGTCCTCGTCCTCGTCCGCCTCGATCGGCTCGTCGAGCGAAGCGAGCACGTCCGCCGGGAGCACGCTCTCGATCTCCTCCTCCGGCGAAGGCAGCGGCCCCGCGTCCACGCCCTGCTGCGCGATCGCGTCGGCGCGCAGCTCCGCGTCCGCGAGGAGCTGCTGCAGCTCGTTCGACACGCCGCCGAACGAGGAGAGCGAGCGCGGCGGATCGACGAGGTCCTGCAGCGACGGCACGCTCATCGGCAGCGGCGGGCCAGGCGTGCGAACGCCCGGCGCGGGCAGCGACTGATTGCTCGACCGGTCCGGCGGCACGTTGCTGCGCATGGGCATTGACGGCGGCGGCGTGGACGGGCGGACCTCGGGCCGCGCGACCGGACCGCCGGTGAGCGCCTCGAGCCGGCGCACGACCGCGCCGATGTCGATGGGACGGAGGAAGAAGGCGCTGCCGCCTTGCGTGAGCGCATCGTCGGCGTTGCGCACGGACCCGGCGCCGGTGCCGAAGTAGACGAAGTCGATGGCGCCAGAGCCAGGGAGCTTCCGCACGAAGGCGAGCTGGTCGAGCGCCCCCGACGCGTCGACATCGACGAGGACGACCTGCGGGCGCTGCACCTGGACGCGCGACACGAGGAGCGAGAGCGGCACGTCGACCACGGCGTAGCCGGCCGCCCGCAGCGTGTCGGCCACGCGCGAGCTCTCTTCCGCCGCATCGGTGACGAACACCGTTGGCGTGCGCGGAAGCGACGATGCGCTCGGCTCCTCGGCCATCCCCCTCAGTCCCCCTTCGCCGTGCCCTTCGCGTCCTCGTTCCCCACCAGAGCCTTCACGAGCTTGGGGAGGAACCCCGAGCTGTAGATGAGCCCGAAGATGAACGCGACGAGGATCATCTCGCCCCGCGTAAGGTCGAAGCTCACGGGTTCCTTTTTAGCATGGATTCTCGCGGGCTTCTTCGCATGCTCTCATACGCATGGTGCTCTTCGTTAAGGCCGGCGAGAGCGCGATTTCGCGCACCCCCGCGGATCTGGTCGGGAAGTCCGATCGGTTAGAGGCGGAGACCCCCGTGTCCTTGGGGCCGGACGGGCCGTTCGTGCCTCTGACCCGCGCCGTCCGGGAAAACGGCGCCCTCCGCGACCTCCTGGCGGCCGAGATCCCGATCCCGAGCCTGGGAAGACACTACCGAAGGCTGCGGATCCTCGTGGCCGGCGTGGTCGCCTTCCCCGTCCTCATGCTGGTGGAGCTGGACCGCGAGCTCTTCGCCCGATCGGGCCCCGGACGGATCGCGATCGACGCCCTCGTCGCCGCGTGGGTCATCTTCGAGCTGTCGCGGAGGACGCCGCGCATGCCACGCATCGCGGCCGCCTGCATGCTCGCGATCGCGTTTCGCTGGGGCCTCGTGGCGACGCGCCTCTGCGGGCATCGCGTGCACTGGCTCGTGTGGACGGCCACCACGCTCGCGATCGCAGGCGCGGGGCTCTTCGTGTTCCGGGTGCCCACGCGCGAGCGCATCGAGCTCGAGCTGCTCGACAAGCTCGGCGTGTCTCGCGCACAGCAGCGCGCCGCGCTCGAGGACACGGAGCCGAGCGCGGCGGTCGTGGCGGCGGCAGTGGCCTGCGCGGCGGGGCTCCCCGCGGTGCTCCACGTGCTCCGCGCGCTCCACGTCGGGTTCGAGGCTCAGGCGCTCGGCTTCCTCGCGTTCGCGGGGCTCGCGCCGCTCCTCGTGAAGCGCTTCGGAGACACGATGACTCGGACCGCGGTGCCACCCGCGCGGACCATGCTCGCGGTCGCGATCGGCCTCTCGCTCACCGCGGCGGCGGTGTCGTGCGGGCGGCAGTTCTTCGACACGGGCGCCGAGATCGCGCACTGCGTGAACCGGCTCGACAACGAGGCTCGGCTCGCGCGGCTGGCGGAGAGCCAGGAGCTCGCGCGCGCGGTGGCGCACGTCCGCTCCAGCGTGCTGCTCGTGCTGCTGACCGCGATCGTGTTCCCGTTCGCGGAGGAGCGCGTCTACCGTGGACTCTTGCAGGACGTGCTGGTGCGCAAATTCGGACGCACGTACGGGATCTTCGCGGCGAGCGTGGCGTTCGGGCTCGCGCACCTCGGCGTCTACGAGGTGGCGCTCTATCAGACCGTGTTGCTCGGAGTGGGCTTCGGCGTGGCGTACGCGGAAGGCGGCATCCTGGCGGCGTTCTTCGTCCACGCGACGTGGAACCTGTTGCAGATGGGCTGACGATGTTCGTGGGGCGCGAACGAGAGCTGGCGCGTCTCTCCGAGCTCACCGGCTCGGGCGCACGGCTCGTCACGCTGTGGGGAGCAGGCGGCACCGGCAAGACCACGCTCGCGCGATGCGTGGAGGCGACGTGGATCGATCTGTCGAGCGCCCGGACGCGCGAGGACGTGGTCACCGTGTTCGCGGCGGCGCTCGGCGTGGAGGCGGACGAGCACGCGGTGCGCCGCGCGCTGGTCACGCGAGCGCGGCGCGTGACGGCGGACAGCGTGGAGCAGATCGACGCCGCGGGCCGCGCGCTCCTCGTGGCGTGGTCCGAGGCGGCGCCGATGCTCGTCACGTCGCGGGATGCGCTCGGCGTCGCGGGCGAGGAGGCGATCGAGGTGACGCCGCTCGGTGCGAGCGACGCGATCGCGCTCTACACGCGACTCTCGGGCACCGACGACGACGACGACGCGCGCGCGATCGTCGCGAAGCTCGACGCGCTGCCGCTCGCGATCGAGCTCGCCGCCGCGCGTGCGCCGCTCCTCGGGTCGGCGGCGCTCCGCGCGAGGCTCGAGCAGAGCTTCGACGTGTTGAAGGACAAGGAGCGCGTCGCACGGCACGCGACGCTCCACGCCGCGATCGCGTGGTCCTGGGACCTGCTGGGCGAAGCGGAGAAGGACGCGCTCGTCGCCTGCGCGCGCTTCGAGGCGCCGTTCGACGCCGCGCTCGCGGAGGCGGCGATCGGCGCGGATGCGCTCGACGCGCTCGACACGCTGCGCAGGCGCGCGCTCCTCCACGTCGAGCCGGATCACCGCCTCCGCCTCTTCGGAGCGGTGCGCGCGTTCGCGCTCGCGCGCGCGAATCCCGTCGGCGAGCGCCACGCCCGCGCCGTGGTGGAGCGCGTCGAGCCGCTCGCGCTCGCGGTGCGGCGAGGCGAGGCGGTGGATGCCGAGCTCCTCCGTCGACGCGCGGACCTCGTCGCGATCGCAGCGCACGACGCGCACGACGCGAAGCTCCGCGCCCGCGCCTTGCTCGCGCTCGCGGCGCTGCGATCGGCGACCGGACCGCACGATTTCGGGCGCGACGCGCGCGAGATCGTGCTCGTCGACGGCGAGCTCGCGCTCCGCCTCGTCATCGCGAAGGGCGTCGCCGCGCGCGCGGCTGGCCGGCTCGACGACGCCGAGTCCGCGGCGCAGTGGTCGCTCCGCGAGAGCCCGGACGATGCGCACGCGCTCCGGCTCGCGGGCATGGTCGCGCGCTCGCGAGGCCACACGGCGCGGGCGGTCGCGCTCCTCGAGCGCGCGCTCGCCGCGTATCGGGCGAGCGGCGAGGAAGCATTCGCCGGTCTCACGCTCGGTGAGCTCGGCGCAGCGGAGCAGAGCGCGACGCGGCTCGCGGAGGGCATCGCGATCCTCGTGGCGACGAAGAGCGTGCGCGCCGAGGGCCTCCTCCGGTCCCATCTCGCCGTCCTCACGCACCGGAGCGGCGATCCGCGCGCGGCCGTGCCTCTCCACGAGGCGGCGCTCGCGATCCACCGGCGCGTGGGCAACCGGCGGCTCGAGGGCGCGGAGCTCCTCCACCTCGCGTTCGTCCGGCACGAGATCGCCGAGCTCGACGCGGCGCGCGCCGCCTTCGAGGAGGCACGACGCACGCTCGCCGAGGCCGGCGCGCTCGGGCTCGAGGCGCTCGCTTGCGTGCTCCGCGCACGCCTCGACATCGACGCGAAGGAGCTCGTCCCGGCGCGCATCGCCCTCGCCGAGGCCGCACGCATCACGCCCGCGGGATGGCATCGGCTCGTCGCCACGCATCACGTGGTGAGCGGACATCTCGCGCTGACGGAGGGCGATCGCCCGGGCGCCGCCGCGCACTACGATCGTGCGCTCGCCGCGTCGCGCGACGTCGAGGTCGGCTTCGAGGCGCTCACGCCGAGCTATCGCGCGTTCGCGCTCGGCGAGCCCGCGCCCGAGGCGCCCGCGTTCCTCAATGCCCACCTTGCGCACGCCTGGTCGATCCTCGGTGGCGCCGCGCTCACGGCGCCGCCCGAGGCGATCGCCTCGTCGAGCGACGTCCGCCGCGCGATCGCGTTCGCCGGGCGGCGGTCGCTCATCATCACGACCACGTCCGTCGTCCTCCCCGACGGCCGGACGATCGACCTGTCGAAGCGAAAGAACATCCGCCTCGTGCTCGCCGCGCTCGCATCGCGCCGCGACTGGGTCGATCCCGACACGATGATCGCGGCCGGCTGGCCCGGCGAGCGCATGCGGGCGGACGCCGCCACGAAGCGACTCCACACCGCCATCTGGACCCTGCGGAAGCTGGGGCTCGAAGGAATTCTCCAGTCGAGCGAGACCGGCTACCGGCTCGACCCCGAGATTACGCTGCAGTTACAGGTGGATAAGGCCGATTCCAGGCTCTGAAAACATCGGAGTCTCAGCGCTCCCGTTTGAGCGCCTTTGAGTGGCTCGGCCCCGATCCCGGTGCCAGAACGCCTCTCGCCATGAAGCTCTTCTCCTTCGCTTTCCTCGCTCTTCTCGCCGGTGTTGGCTGTGCGGCTCCGGCGTCCAACGAGGCCGCGACGAATGACGCGGTCATCGCCGCCGACACGTGCACGCCGCTCGCGCCGCGCACGACGCCGCTCGAGCTCTTCGTTCAGCCGGACATCGGGGTCGCGCCGTTCGTCGACACGCTGAGCCGCGCCACCACGTCGATCGACGTGATGGTCTACCAGATGGGCTGGGGCCCCGTGCTCGACGGCCTCGTGGCGAAGGCGCGCGCGGGTGTGCAGGTGCGCGTCATCCTCGACCTCGCGCAGAAGCCGGTGAACCAGAAGTACAAGGACAAGCTCGAGGAGGCCGGCGCGACCGTCATCTGGAGCGATCCTCGGTTCAACTTCATGCACGCGAAGGTCATCATCATCGACCGCGCGGAGGCCCTCCTCTCGACCGGCAACTACAACCAGTCGTACATGCTGAAGGAGCGCAACTACGCCGTCCGCGATCGCGACGCGGCCGACGTCCGCTCGCTCCAGGCCATCTTCGACGCCGACTGGCAGCGCCAGACACCCGATCTCTCGTGCACGCGTCTCCTCGTCGCGCCCGTCAACGCTCGGGAGCGCCTCCTCGAGCTCATCAACTCCGCGCAGACCTCGCTCGTCATCGAGAGCATGCAGTTCGGCGACAAGGACGTCCGCAACGCCGTCGCCGCGCGCAAGGCGGCCGGGGTCGACGTCCGCGTCATCCTCGCCGATCCCGGCTGGATCGACTCGAACGCCTCCGCTGGCACCTTCCTCCAGCAGCACGGCATCCGGCCGAAGTTCTATCCACACACCCACGTCAAATCGATCGTGGTCGACGGCAAGGCTGCCTACGTCGGGTCGGTGAACCTGAGCTGGAACTCGATCGACAAGAACCGCGAGGTCGGCGTGGTCGTGACCGAGCAGGCGAACATCGACTCCATCATGGCGACGTTCGAGCACGACTGGACGGCGGGCACCGACTTCCCCGCCCTCTTGATCCCCGATCCCGCGCCAGCGACGGACGCCGCCGAAGCAGCCGAGTGACTACTTCACGACCTCGTCGGGAATGAGGAGCGTGTCCCACGCGGGCGAGTGGTTGTCCTCGGTCTCCGGCTGGTTCCAGAGATAGAGCGCGGAGTAGGTGGTGATGTTGCCCGCCGTGTCGACCACGACCGGCGTGAGATAGAGACGCGCGCCGAGGCGCTTCGTCCCGTTGTTGCGCGAGGACGAGAAGACGATGAAGTAGTACTTCGTGCCGTTGTCGGTCCCCACGTCGGGCGACCACTTCGGCCACGAGTTGTGCGTGCCCGGGCTCTTCGAGCCGGAGCACGCGGGCGGATCGTTGGCGGCGAGCCTCGTCGCGCGCGTCGCGCCGCCGGACGGGATGACGTAGATCTCGCCCTGGGCGTCGTCGTAGCTGCTCGTGCCGCTGCGGATCGGCGCGCGATCGAACGCGACGAGCGCGTCATCGGACGAGAACGCAGGGTAGTACTGCCGCGAGCCCGCCTGGTTCGCGCCGGTGAGCGGCGTCGCCGGGCCGCCTTTGCGGTCGTTCCACGGGATCGTGTAGAGCTCGCCGTCGATGACGATGTTGCCGGACGTGTCGACCGTCTCCGTCGAGATGTAGACGATCTTCGAGCCGTCGTGGCTCACGCTCGCCGCCGCGGGATTGTTGGGATCGCCGGTGCGCGAGAAGACACCCCAGCCTTCGCCCTTCGCGGTCGACTTCGCCTCGAGGTCGGTCCAGATCAGGTCGAAGGGATCGCCCGCCTGGAGGCGGAGCATGGTGACGGCGACGCGATCACCATCGCGGAAGTGGCCGGCCGAGAAGGACGGCGCGGCCTGGTACGGGCGATCGAAGAGCGTCTTCGCGCTCGGGCTCACGTAAGGAGGAAGCCCGGCGCCTCCGTCGACGAGGCCGAAGCCGATCGACGTCGGGCCATCGCCCTCGGAGACGGTGCGCGTCGACGAGACGGTGAAGTTCCCGTCCGGCGTCGACGTGTGGCACCCGACGCACTTCACCTTCCCGGACGGCATGTCCGGCACTTGCTGGGGATGCAGGACGTCGCGCACGGACTCGTCGCCGACGTGGAAGCCCTTCAGCACCGGGTTGTACTTGCCGCTGTCGAAGTAGTCGCTCGAGGCGGTGGTCCAGTAGACGATGGTGCCCGGCGCATCGACGGGCGCGACCTCGAGCGGACCGCTCGAGCCGGCCGACGCGTTCGTGAGCTTGCCGTCGACGAGCGTGCCGCCACGGACCGTCATCGTCATCTTCCGGTTCGACGGCGAGGTACGAACCGCGTCCCACATCGCGCGCGGCATCGTCCACGCCGTGTTCGTGGTGTAGACGACGAGGTCGTTCTTCTGACCGTCGGCGTGGAGGCGAAGCTCGAAGAGCGTCTGCGGAGTGCCTCCGGCGTCGCCCTCGTTGCCTGGCTTCAGGGCGTCGGTCGCGATCCATTTGAACCGCGGGCGCAGCCAGTTGCGCGGGAACATCGAGCCCACCTCGGGCTCCATGAGGCACGGCCCGCCCGCGGCCGCAAACTCGGCGGCGTCGAAGATCTCCTTCGCATTGGCTGGCGCCGTGCCGTCGATGATCGGCTTCTCGGGGAAGTTCGGCACCTCCGCGTCGGGGCCTGGGGAGAATCCGGTCGGCGCGGGAGTGACAGCGATGACGTCCGTCGCGTCGGGCGGAGGCGGCGTGAAGACGGAGCCCTCTTCGGAGCCACACGCGACCGCGGCCGCGATCCCTGCGACGGACACTGTGGAGAGGAAGAGAAGGGAGAGGGCTCGAGACCTCATGGCCATGCAGATAGCCCTCATGTGGGTTTGCGGGAAGTTCTTCGTACCCGTGACTTCAGATGTGTTCTTTCTGCGCAAAGAACCGAGGCTATCCGGCAGCAACCGCTCGGGTATTCGGGGTGCGCAGCCCGCCCGAGGATCGTTCCGAGCCTGGATCGTTAAGTCGATCATCCGCATTTCGACCATGTGTGCTGGTTCGAAGCGAATCTGAAACGATCCAGGCTCAGCGGACGGTTCCACGATCGTTCGCGAGGTTGCGACACGCGCAACGCCGATCGCGGCCGCCCAACCGCATGCGTCATCGACGGCCCCGCTCTTGCGAGAACCCTTCATCATGAAGAAGCCGCGCAGCGCGAAGATGCGAGTCGCCAAGCGCCGTACTGGCGGGTGGATGGCCGACTTGGCGTATCTGGCCGCTGAATCGCGGACCGACGGAGGTCTTGGCCTACACCGTCTCCTCGCGGGTGCGCGCTTCGACGAGCGTGTGCGCCTGTCGATGCTGAAGCACGCCGCGTAGACCGATCTTCGAGCACGGCCGTAGGAAGGAGAGCGCCTGCCGAGGCGCTCTTCGCGTTTAACCGCCACGGAGGAACGAGGATGCGCCGCCTTCCCGTCGTCACGTCCATCATCGCTGCGCCGTGTGACGTGCCCTGGGCCTCGATGCAAGGCGACCACCGCTCGCGTCACTGCGCGCAGTGCAACCGTGACGTGCACAACCTGTCGGCGATGACGGAGACGGAGCTCTTCGCCTTCCTCGACGCGGTGGAGGCGCTACCGGCGAACCAGCACAAGCCCTGCGTGTCGCTCTTCCAGCGCTTCGACGGGACCGTGCTCACCGCGGACTGCCCGATCGGCATGAGCCGGCGCCAGCGACGCGCGCTCCTCACCGCGGCGCTCGGCGCCGCCGGCGTGGCGGTCGTCGCCGTCTCGGCGTTCGCGATGCTGAACGTGCTGCGCGGCCCGCAGCCAGACGACGACCTCTGGGCCAGCTACCCGAAGGAGAGGGCCCGGACGCCGGTGGAGGTCGCGCCCAAACGAATCGAGTATCCCGTGACGCCCGATCATCGTCGCGATCGCATCGAGATGGTCGCTGGCAGGATGCCGATGCCGCACTCCCGCTAGCCAGTCTCGAGCCCGTCAGCGCTCGTCCTTGCGGAGGCGACGGCGCTGGGCGCGCGGCACCTTGCCCTCGAGGGGCTGGCGCTGCGCGGTGGGCATCATGTGGAAGCGGCTCGGCGCACGGGCCGCCTGATCCGCGATCTTCACCTTGTCGCGCGTGAGCTCGACGAAGCGCTGCTGCGAGCGCACGATCGGCGCGCCCGGCTTCGCCTGCGTGCGCGTGTACGTGCCGTTCGGCTCGAGCGTCCACGCCTTCACGTTGTCGGAGAAGCTCACGCCGAGGATGTCGATGAGGCGCGCGCGAATGGCGGGGTCCTCGATCGGCACCATCACCTCCACGCGGCGATGGAAGTTACGCGGCATCCAGTCCGCGCTCGCGATGTAGACCTCGTCCTTGCCCGCGTTCGAGAAGTGGAAGATGCGGCCGTGCTCGAGGTAGCGGTCGATGATGGCGCGGACCTCGATGTTGTCGCTCACGCCCGGCACGTTGGGCCGGAGGCAGCAGATGCCTCGGATGAGGAGCGAGATCGGGACGCCCGCCTGCGAGGCGCGGTAGAGCGCCTCGATGACGTCCTCGTCCACGAGCGCGTTCATCTTGGCCACGATGCGCGCGGGCCGGCCCTGACGCGCGTGCTCCGCCTCGCGGGCGATGAGCCCGAGCGTCGCCTCGTGGAGGCCGAGCGGCGCCACGATGAGCGAGTTCCACTTCGCAGGCGCGCTGTAGCCGGTGAGCAGGTTGAAGAGCGACGACGCGTCGGCGCCGAGGCTCGGACGGGCCGTGAGCAACCCCACGTCCGTGTAGTGACGCGCGGTGCCGGTGTTGTAGTTGCCGGTCGCGAAGTGAACGTACCGGCGAAGCGCGCCGCCGCGCTCGCGACGGATGATGAGGAGGCACTTCGCGTGCGTCTTCAGGCCGAGGAGGCCGTACACGACGTGAACGCCGCTCTGCTCGAGCGTGCGCGCCCACTGGATGTTCGACTCCTCGTCGAAGCGCGCCTTCAGCTCGACGATGGCGGTGACCTGCTTGCCGGTCTCCGCCGCGCGCGCGAGCGCCTTCACGATCGGCGAGTCGCCGCCGGCGCGATAGAGCGTCTGCTTGATGGCGAGGACGTCCGGATCCTCCGCTGCCTTCGAGATGAGCTCGACGATCGGGTCGAAGGACTCGTACGGCAAGTGCAGCAGGATGTCGTTTTCGCGAATCGCGGCGAAGATGTCCTCCGGATCGCGGAGCGGCGGGACGACCTGCGGGTGGTACGGCTCGTCGCGGAGGTCGCGGCGCTCGTCGCGCGAGACCCAGCTCGTGAGGTCCGCCACGTTGAGCAGCGGCGAGCGATAGACGTCGCGATCGGGATCGAGCTTGAGCGCCTTCACGAGCTTGTTGAGCGAGTTCGGCGTGGGCTCGCCCGCCACCTCGAGACGCACGGCCGCGCCGCGCTCACGGCGGCGAAGCTCCTGCTGGATCGTCTGGAGGAGGTCCTGCGCCTCCTCCTCGTCGATCTCGAGGTCGAAGTTGCGCGTGACGCGGAAGGTATAGACGCCCTTCAGCTTCACGCCCGGGAAGATGGTCCCGACGTGACGCGCGATGAGGTCCTCGAGGAGGACGAACGAGTGACGCGCGGAGTGCCCCGTCTCCGTCTTCAGGCCCGGCACCTCGAGGAGCCGCGGCAGCATCATCGGCACCTGCACGACGCCGAAGCCCGGCTCCGTCTCGCCTTCGCGCGAGAACATGACGCCGAGGTTGAGGCTCTTGTTGCGCACGTGCGGGAACGGGTGGCCCGGGTCGATCGCGATCGGCGTGAGGATCGGGAACACCTCGTTGTGGAAGCGCTCGTCGAGCGAGATGATCGCGTCGGGCGGCAGCGCGTCCGGCTTCACGAGGATGAACGTGCCGTCGGCCGCGAGCGCCGGGAGGAGCCCGCCCATGAGCGACGCCATCTGCTGACCGATGAGGTCGTGGACGCGCACCGAGATCTTCCCGAGCTGCTCGTGCGCGGTCAGGCCGTCTGCTGCGAGCTCTCCGACCTCACCGGTGAGCTGCTGCTTGAGGCCCGCGACGCGGACCATGAAGAACTCGTCGAGGTTCGAGGCGACGATGGCGTGGAACTTCAGCCGCTCGAGCAGGGGCACGAGCTCGTTGTCCGCCTCGGCGAGGACGCGCGCATTGAACTCGATCCAGGACAGCTCCCGGTTCAGATAGAGGAGGGGCGACCGGAGGTCCGGCGTCTCGGTCGAAGTGGACGCGGCGGCGAGATGCGAGGCCGAGTCCCGCGGGCTCGGGGTGGGCATGACCGAGCCGTTCGAAGGCTGCGGCTGAGGTGCCACCGAGCCCGCCACGGGCGCGACGGGTGGGGTCGTCGGCGTCGATGCCTGCGGATTCGGCGACGACGTCGGCGGCAGATCCGGGGCGGACGGAGACATGGCGGTTCCAGTCTACCCGACTCTCCGGCCAGCGCTCTGTGACGAACAGATGGCGTCAGTCGTTCGGGTTTTCGGGCGCTGGCTCCCGAGGCGGCGCCAGATCGGAGCGGAGCCACACCGCGGACGGATGGCCTCCGAGACTCGTGTAATGCTCATGCATATAGTCCGCCGCCTCGGGGCAATGCTTCTCGAAGTCCACGAGGGCGTCGCTCGTGCTCATCAGCGGCGAGAGCGAGACGAGGATGAACGCCGCGGGCGGCCGGTCGCGCACGCTGCGAGTAAGCGCGGCAATATGCGCGTCGCGGATGCCGCGGATGACGGCGCGCTGGGGCTCCGTCGGGTGGATGCCCCCCTCGTCGTAAGCCCCCCAGAGCGCGGCGTCCGCGTTGAGGTCGTACGCATAGATGTACGGCGTCGCGGAGAGCCTTCGCGCCAGGAAGAGAAGATAGGCGTCCATCGCGTAGGTCTGCACGCGATCCGTCGGCTTCGTCTTCTCGCGCACCACCGCCGCCGTCTGGCGAAACTGCTCCGGGAAGTAGTCGATGCGATCGAAGTAGGCGAGCCGCGAGCCGCTCTCCAGGTCCTCGCCCGCGGTCGGCAATGGCGGGTACGGCGCCCAGCGCACGAGCATCGCGACCTTCACCCCGATCACGGCCGCGCCGAGCATCGTCGGGATCGGCCACCGCCCCCGGAGCGCGGCCGCCGTCGCGACCCAGCAGAACGTGGTGCCGAGCGTGATGGGATGAAAGTGGTACGGGAAGCCCTTCGCTTGCACGAGCATCGAGACGACGCCGAGCACGGGCATCGCCGCGATCGGCAGCATCCGCGCCGGGAGAATGCGGCGCGCGATGAGGCCGAGCATCACCGTCGAGGTGCCTGCCGCGTACACGACGTTCGACGTGTAGCCGGGGATGCTCACGATCACGCTCGCCGGTCGTGGCCAGATGAAGCGATACATCGCCGGGACATCGACGAAGGTGATCTCGAACCACGCGCGCAGATCGCCCGCGACGAGCAAGAAGAGGAAGGGGACGATCGCACCGACGGCGCCGCCCGCGAGGAACACGCCGAGTCGCCGCTTGCGATCGCGCTCGAAGAGGATCGCTGCGAGCTGCGCGAAGGTGAAGAGCGCGAACGTCGGCTTGCCGAGCCACGGCACGAACGACGTGAGCCCCGCCGCGGCGACGAGGAGCGTGCCCTTGCGCGAGCGTGTCTCGTCAGCGGCGGACCAGAGCGCGATCGATACGATGACGAACCAGTCGAGGAAGCTCTCGCGCTGCGCCGTGTCCCAGAAGCCGTACATGAGGTACTGCGCCGAGCACGCCGTCCAGGCCGCGAGCGCCCACACGAGCCGCTCGACGACGCGCGCCTTCGACGCGACGAGCGCGCCCGCGATCGCGAACGAGAGTCCGGTCGCGAGGAGATCGAGGGTGCGAAATCGGTGCTCGTCTTCCCCGCCGAGCCACTGGAAGGCGATGTGCACCATCGTAACGACGGGACCGTTGACGTCGCGGATGTCGCGGTAGAGGACATCGCCCTGGCGGACGGCCCACGCGATGTACTGGAAGATGCCTTGATCGCGGCCTAACGACGTAAAACTGGCACGACGCGTAGCGTCGAACGTGTGCCAGAGCCCGGGCAGCGCGATGAGAAGCGCAGCGAAGAGGGGCGCGCGACCGAAGAGTCGTTTCACGGCTACGGGGAGCGCGCGTGGATGGCGGAGCCCCATGATGGGGAGCGTTTCCTCATACTCGAGGTCGCCACACTACCATGTTCTGTGCATTGACCGTGCCGTCGGAGATGCGCGATGAGCTTGACTTGAGTACCGAAGGCGCGACGCTAGGGCCACACCCATGAACGAACCCGTTCGCCGGTTACCGTTGCCGGACCGCGCCCAGAGAGCTCGCGAGTTCGCCGAGACGCTGACCGCGGCCAAAGGGAAGCACCTGCTGATCGCGCTCCGGGGGCATCCCGATCCCGACGGCATCGCTTCCGCGCTCGCCCAAGCTCACATCGCGCAGCGCGTCGGCGTCGCCAAGACGACGATCGCGTATTGCCACGAGCTCTCGCATCGCGAGAACCGCGCGCTCGTGAAGCTGCTCAATGTCGAGATGAAGAAGATGCGGAACGTGGCGGACTTGCCCGAGCCCGCCGACTTCATCGCGCTCGTGGACTCGCACGACACCGATCCCGACATGATCGGGCTCGACGGGATCGAGACGCTCACCATCGTCGATCACCATCGCGCTCACGTGCCGCCGCGCGCGCGCTTCATCGACATGCGCAACGACGTCGGCGCCACCGCGACGATCTTCGTCGAGTACTTGCAGGAGCTCTTCCCGCTCTCGACGGAGAGCGACGACGACCGCCGCGTCGCGACCGCGCTCATGCACGGCCTCGCGACGGACACGGACGACTTCTCGCTCGCCCGCAACCCGGACTTCCGCGCTGCAGCGCAGCTTGCCGAGATCTGCGATCGCGATCTCCTCCAGGACCTCTCGCGTCGCCTCATCGCTCCGAGCGCGATGGACGTCATCGCGCGCGCGCTCGCTGCCCTCGTCGTGCGTCGTAACTTCGCGATGAGCGGCGTCGGCTTCGTCTCCGAGAGCGAACGCGACACGATCGCGCAAGCCGCGGACTTCCTCATCCGCCGCGAAGACATCGATACCGTCGTCGTCTACGGCATCGTGGGCGATCGCTTCATCGAGGGCTCGCTCCGCACCCACTCGCCGAGCGTCGATCCCGCGCTGTGGATCGAGCAGGCGTTCGGTCACGACGAGCGCGGCAAGGCGTACGGCGGCGGCCGCCGCGACAAGGGTGGCTTCCGCATCCCGATCGGCTTCCTCGGTCGCGCGACCGACCGCGCGCAGCTCTGGGCGCTCGTCGAGCACGCGGCACGACAGGCGCTCCTGAAGCAGCTCGGTGAAGAAGGCCCGCTCGGCGCGGCCGCGGTGGCGCACGCCGTCGCGCACCCGCCGAACGCCTCGCCCTGAGGCAAGGCGTGCGAATCGCCTTCGTCGGTCTCCCGCTGGCAGCGCTCCTGCTCGCGGGAGACGGACACACGATCACGTGGGCCGGGATCTGCCGCAAAGGCGCGCTCGGCACGCGGCGACTCACGCGGATACTGGGCAAAGACCGGGTCCGCATCGTCCCCGACCTCGCGAAGAGCGTCGACGCGATCGCGGCCGCGAAGCCCGATCTCCTCGTGAGCTGGTTCTGGACGAAGAAGGTGCCCGCTTCGGTGCGGAGGCTCGCGCGCCACGGCGCCATCGGCGTTCATCCGTCGCTGCTCCCCCGCCATCGCGGCCCCGATCCGACCTTCTGGGCCATCGCCTCGGGCGACGCGGAGACGGGCGTGACGGCGCACGTCCTCGAGGACGACTACGACACGGGGGCGATGCTCGGAAAGCGTGTATTGCGCATCGATCCCGAGTGGAACGCCTGGACCCTCGCCAAGCGGCTCGACCGGCCGTCGCTCGCGCTCCTCCGCGACGTGGTGAAGGCATATTCGCGAGGTGAGCCGCCGGCGCACGAGGTGCAGGACCACTCGCGGGCGACGCCTGCGCCGGCGCCCACCGACGAGGAGCTGGAGCTCCGCTGGAGCGACTCCGCGGAGGCCGTCGTGCGCCGCATCCGGGCCGCCGCGCCCTGGCCGGGGGCATTCACGGCGATCCGTTTCTCGGGGTCGATCGGCGAAGAGGTCCTCACGATCACGCGCGCGAAGGTCACGTCGAACGTGCCGAAGGCGCTCGCGCCAGGGGAGGCCTTCGTGAGGAAGGACGGCATCGCGGTCGTGCGCGCAGCGGACGCGGGCGTCGAGCTCCACGGCGCGCGGCTCGATGACGACGAGGACGAGACGGACCTCGACGCGGAGGCGATCGCGGAGCTACTGGCGCCGTAGCGGCCGCGCGAAGTACGCCCGCGAGCCCACGATCTGGAAGCCGGCACGACAGGCGTTGCGCTCGCTCGGCGTGCCCGGGCCGGTCATCACGAAGACGAGCTCGCTGCCACGCTCGTGGGCGAGCGCCACGCGCACGTTCATCAGCGCGCGCTGGATGCCTCGCCCCCGGTGCTCCGGATGCACCGCCCCGCCGAACACGAGGGTCACGCCTTCGCTCGACTCGGAGCAGCCGACGCCGACGAGACGTCCCTCGGCGCGCGCCACGAACGTGTCGTTGGCGGGGTTCAGCAGGTGCTTGGTGGTGAGGGCGATCGACGCGGGCAACGGCGGCCGATCGGGCGAGAAGCAGCGATCGTTGTGCTCTGCGGCCTCGGTCACGGCGCGGAGATCGGAGCGATCGAGGCGCTCGATCGTCACCCCCGCCGGCGGAGGCAATCTCGACACGTTGCGCACCGGCATCGCCAGCACGTGCGTGAAGAACCGGAGCTCGAAGCCACGCGCGTGCACCGCGGCGAGCAGCTCGGACGCCGCGAACGAGCTCACCTCGAGCTTGGTGTCGACGCCGCGCTCGTCGAAGAACGCGATGGCGGGATCGAGATGCTCGGGCTGCATCCCGAAGCCGGTGATGCGATTCGAGTACGCCTCCGGCCCTGCGAAGAAGGCTGCGGATTCGTCGCCGAACCGGAGGGTGTCCGTGGCGAGCATCTGATTGAGCTGGATGTGTTTCGCCTCGAAGCGGCGGGCGACGGCGGCGAAGTTCACAGCTCCGCCACCGTAATCATCCGAAGCCGCCGAGCAACCCCAGGGGCAGCACGAACGCCACGTTCGCATCCGTGGGGTCGTCGTTTCTGATCCTCAAGCGGTTGTGAACGTCGGTGACGCCGAGGACGCGTTCGCAGGCCTCCTCCGCGACGTGCTTGGAGCGACGGTCGGCGACGGTCCCTTCCAGCGTGACCTCCCCGTCCTTCACGTGGACGTCGATGTCGCTCGCATCGAGCTCGCCGTGGTACGTGAGCGCGTCGCACACGTCCTCGTGGACGCGCGCGTCTGGCCGCGTCGCGTTCTTCGGCGCCTTGCCCACGTGGAGCAGCTCCGCCACTCCACCTCTCAGCTTCTCCCAGAACGAGCCGTGACGAGGCCCGGCCTCGTCCTCGTGATGATCGAGGTGAGCAAAGTACGGATCGTCCTTCGCGCTCGTGTAGTTGAGCCACGGCCACGCCTCGCGCTCGTGGAGCGTGGCACCGTTCACGATGTCGGGATGGCGCTCGAAGTGCGCCTCTCGCGGGTAGGCATGGCTGCCCTCGGTCGGGTGCATGGCGGGGCCGCGGCCGTAGCCCTCGGCGTCGATGCTCGCGTTCCGGGTGTAGAGGTCGCGCTGATTCCAGTGCGAGACGCCGATCGACCAGGGCGACTGGTTGATCCGGCGAAGGCGCTCCATCTCCCGGAGACGGTCGCGCCGCAGGACGTCCGGATCCTCCGGGATGCGAGCCGCGCCGTACCGCTCGCTCTCGCCTTGTGTTGCCCGATCCTGCCGCTTCGATTGATCCCACCGGTGGTCCATGGCTCCTCCGGATTGCGAAGCGCGTGCCGCCCGAGTGTTGGAGCCCATTCGCCCGGACCTCGCTGAACCGTCGCGAGACCAGGGGGAAAATCCGGCTAGGTCGAGCGCGGCAAGGTGCCTCGAACGGCACGTCTTACGCTTTTTGTTCGCAGCGCGGCGGTTCGCCTACCATAGACGGCCGAGGTTCCGAGTGAGCGATCCCATGACGTTGTCGAAATCTGCGCGCGAATGCCTCTCGAAAGGGCTCAACGCGCTGCAAGCCGATCCAACGGTGCCGCAGAACCTCGTGGAGCTCGCCGCTCCCATCGCGCAGGCCATGGGCGCGCTTCATCAGCTCGAGAGAAACAACCAGCTCGCGCCCCACGCCGATGTCGCGTTGAACCACGTCCGTGGCGCGCTCGCGCAGCTCCAGGCCGCGCCCCCGAATCATCCCGCGGTCACCCAGGCGCTCGACTCCGTCGCGCAGTCGCTCACGCTCGTGCACTCGCTGAGCCGCATGGCCGCCGGCGCGCCGCCGATCCAGGCGCCGGCCGCGCCGGCCGCGCCCGCCGCGCCCGCCGCGCCGAGGCCCATCGCTGCCCCGGTCGCGCTGAAGCCGCCGAGCAACGCAGGCTTCGGCTCGACGGTCGGGCTCCAGCAGCAGGCGCCGCCCCCGCAGCAGCCTGCGTTTGCCCCAGCCGCCCCCTTCGCACCGACCGTCGCGCAGCCTCCGCCGCAGGCCCCGCCGATGCAGCAGCCACCCATGCACCAGCCGCCGATGCAGCAAGCCCCGATGCCGCCGCAGGTGGCGCGAGATCCCTTCGCGCAGCCGGCGCGCGATCCGTTCGCGGCCGCGCCGCCTCCGCAGCCGGGCATGAAGCCGGCCACCCCGAGCATGCCCGTCCCGGCGCCCGCCCCGACCGGGAACATGCAGCTCATTCCCGCCGATCTCGGCGCGCACAGCCCCACGAATTTCTACAAGGGCCTCTCCGGCAACGACATCATCGATCACGGCGGCCTCTTCATCTCGACGTACGTCCCGCCGAAGATCGGCACGCCCGTCCGCCTCAAGGTCTCTCTCCCCGGCGGCTACGAGTTCGAGGCGAACGCGGTCGTGAAGTGGACGCGCGAGCAGGGCGGCGACGGTGAGCCTGGCTTCGGCGCGCGCTTCACCGCCATCACGCCGGAGGCACGCCAGCTCGTTTATCGCTACGTGCGTAACCGCGAGCCGCTCTTCTACGACGACTTCTGAGCCGGTTCACTGCAGGTTCATCTGGATCGCCACGATCTGCTTCGGGCCCGTGAACGGGTCGACGTGCGCCTTCCCGAGCTCCGCGTTGATGCACTGCTCCGTCGGCGTTCCCGCGTAGGGCCCGCGGCGATCGTGGAAGAACTGCACCGGGACGCCATTGTTGCCGAAGAGCACGTTCACGCGACTCGCGCCCTTCGGACCATCGGCGGTCGCGCACTTCTGGACGTCCTGCGCGTGGAGCGCGAGGACGGCGCCGGCGCGATCGAAGTCGGTCTTGGGGGGCGGCGGGGGCTTCGAGCTTCCGATCTGCTCGAGCGCCGCAGAGAGTGAGGGCCCGATCGATGGGACGGGCTTCGCCGGCCGCTTCTTCTTCGTGGGCGCGGCGGAGCCCGACGCGAGCGGCGGCGCCGGATCGAGGTCCTCGTCGTCGACAGGGAGATCGGCGGTCGCGGAGGGCACCTCGACGAGCGGCTTCGCCGGCTCCACGTGCGGGCGACCGTAGCGATACGACCACGCGACCGAGACGACGGCGGCGACGGCCGCGAGACCGAGGAGCGGCGCGAGCCAGCGACGGCGCGGCGCACGCTGCGGCGTCACGATCGCGGGCTGCGTCATGCCCGCGCCCATCTGGGTCTGGCCGGGCGAGACCGGCGGCGTCACCGGCGCTGGAGGACCCGAGAGATGATGGCCGGACGCGTACGACGGACGCGGCGGCGGCGGTGGTCCCGACGGCATGCGCGCAGGCGGCGCGGAGGGCGTGCGCGCGGGCGGCGCCATCGGCGTCGTCATCGGGCTCATCGTGGGCGGCAAGAGCGAGATGTGACCACCGCCGATCGCGGTCTCGAGCGCCGCGAACGCCGCATTCGCGTTCTGGTAACGGAGCGCGGCCTGCCGCACGACGCAGTGCGAGAACCAGGCGTCGAACCACGGCGGGAGCTTCGGCGCGCCCTGCTCCGCGGCGCGCTGGGACGCGAGCGGGATCGGATCGAAGAGCACCTCCTTCATCACCTGGTGCACGGTGCCGTTGGGATCCTCGGAGGCGCGCCAGAACAGCTTGTCCGTGAGGAGGTTGTACGCGATGAGCCCGAGCGACCAGACGTCGGCCGCGGGCGTGACGTTGCCCTTCTCGCTCTGCTCCGGGGCCATCCACGTCGGCGAGCCCATCGCGGCGGTGTGCTGGCTCGCGGCGTCGGCGGCGATCTTCGCGATGCCGAAGTCGAGCACCTTCACCTCGCGCGTCTCGCCCGCGCGCTTCGACTCCGCGAGGAACACGTTCGCCGGCTTGAGATCGCGATGCACGATCCCCGCCTTGTGCGCCGCGCCGACCGCGTGACAGACCTGGCGCATGACGACGTGGAACACGGTCAGCGGCCCGGGCGCGTCGAGGATCGCGCGCGGCGAGAGCTCCTCGCCTCTCAGGAGCTCCATCGCGAGCCAGGGCACGCCGCTCGCGCCGTCGACGCCCGCGCCCACCACCTCGACGATGTGATCGCTCTCGATGAGCGAGCCGACCTTCGCCTCCTGCTCGAACCGCCTCCGCAGCGTCGGGTCCGAGACGAGCGTGGGCAGCATCAGCTTCAGCGCGCGCTGCTTGCCGGTGCTCTTCTGCCGCACGACGTAGAGCGTGCCCATGCCGCCCGTGCTCAGCTCGCGCACGACCTCGTAGTCGTTGGCGAAAACGGTGCCGGGCTTCAGCTGCACGTGCCGATGGTAGCGAAATCGACCGGACCGACGTTGACACCAATCACTGTCACGTTTACAACTGTCTCATTCCAAACGGGCTCGCTTGGTCGTGCCGCCTTCGCGAGGCGAACGAGAGCGAGCGTGGCCGGGGCCCGATGCCCCGGCGTCAAAAGGAGATTTTCATGCTGGCATTCGAGTCCGAGGCGGCGCGCCTCGAGAGCTTCGGTCGTTCCATCGATGCGATCCGCAAGGACGTCGAGGGCAGAGTCGGCCCGATCGACCTCGCCCGCGTGCGGCGCCTGCGCTGGCTGTCGCGCGCGCTCGAGATCGCAGGACGCGGCGCGATTCACTTCAGCTTCGAGCCGGTTGGCTTCGGGGCGGGCGTGATCATGCTCTGGCTGCACAAGCAGCTCGAGGCGACCGAGATCGGGCACACCGCTCTGCACGGCGCGTATGACCGCTTCGGCAAGGGTACCGGGTACCACTCGACGGAGTTTCACTGGCGAGTGCCGATCGACGAGGAGTCGTGGCGGTACGGCCACAACGTCCGTCATCACGGCAACACGAACGTGGCGGGCAAGGACCCCGACATCCACTTCGGTCCGATCCGGCTCACGGAGCACACGCCCTGGCACGACTACCACCGCTTCCAGGTGCCGTTCGCGCTCGGCGTCCTCTTCCCCACGTTCGCGTTCATGATGAACATGCACTTCACGGGCGTTCACGATCTCTGGTTCGGCAACAGCCGAGGCGGGATGGACATGCTCGAGGATCGCTCGCGGAAGACGTGGCTGACCGCGCACTGGAAGCTGCTCCGGAAGTACGTCCCCTATTACCTCTACGAGTTCGGTCTATTCCCGCTCCTCGCCGGTCCGTTCTGGTGGAAGGTCCTCCTCGGCAACTGGCTCGCGGAGACCATGCGCGACATCTACTCTGCTGCCACGATCTTCTGCGGCCACATCGGTGAGGAGACCGCGGCCTACCCCGAGGGCGACAAGGCAAGCAGCCGCGGCGCGTGGTACGCGCGGCAGGTCGAGGCGACGAACGACTTCTCGGTTCCGTACGCGCTCTCCGTGCTCTGCGGCGGCCTCGATCTCCAGATCGAGCATCACCTCTTCGCGAAGCTCGCCCCGGAGCGCCTGCGCGAGGTCGCGCCGGCGGTGAAGCAGGCCTGCGAGGAGCACGGCGTCACGTACCGCACCGACACCTGGCCGCGCACGCTGAAGAGCGCGTTCGCCTACCTGCGAAAGCTCTCGTTCCGCGAAGCGATCGCGGAGATGGCCTGACGCGATATGCTGCGGCTCGAAGCCATGCCCGAGGTCGCTGCGGACGATGCGGAGATGACGATCGACGATCTCGCCGCCTCCTCGCAGGTACCGAGCCGCACGATCCGCTTCTACCAGTCGAAGGGCGTGCTGCCGAAGCCCATCATGAAAGGCCGCGTGGCCTATTACGGCAAGGCGCACGCCGAGCGCCTCGAGCTCATCGCCACGCTCCAGGACCGGGGCCTCCGCATCGACGCCATCCGTGAGCTCTCGGCTCGCCTCGACCGCGGCGAGGTCGACATCGGCGAGTGGCTCGGGCTCGAGGAGCAGCTCCAGCGTCCGTGGGACGACGACCAGCCAAAGACGCTGTCCGAGGACGAGATCTACGAGCTCGCGGGACGAAAGCGCGCCGGTCTCATCGGCGACCTCACCCGCGGCAAGCTCGTGGAGCGGCGCGGGACCGTGTTCTTCGTGCCGAGCCCGGCGCTCCTCGCGATCGCGACGCGCCTGGAGGCGGCGGGGCTCGACCTCGACGTCGTCATCGAGGCGCGCTCCATCCTCGACAAGCACATCGGCCGTGCTGCGAAGGACCTCACGGAGCACGTGATGGGCCGCATCAAGCACACGCCCGACGGCGACTACGCGAAGGCGGTCGAGCACCTCCGCCCGCTCGCGATGGAGGGCGTGCGCGTCCTCTTCGCCCATGCCATGCAGCGCGAGCTCCGCGAGCTCGCGCAGTCGCCGCGCGTGGCGAAGGTCGTGGGCAAGAAGGCCCGGAGGTAGCGGTCAGGAGCCGCTGGCGACCACGGCCCGGACGTCGTCCGTCATGATGCCATCGGCGCCCATCGCGAGGAGGCGGCGCGCCTCGGCGGGATCGTCGATGGTCCAGAAGTCGACGCGCAGCCCGACGGCGTGGAAGCGATCGATCGCGCTCTGGCGGTCGAACGCGATGCCATACGCGCGACGGGGCACCTGCGCCGCGTCCCCGGACGGGCGATACCACCGGAGTGCGGGGCGCGGGAGGAACATGAGACGCGCGACCTCGCCTGGCGACATGCCGGTCTCGCCCGCATAGCCGCGACGGCGGACGCGGCGGAGGTTTCGCCCGGAGAAGCTCGCGATGCGCACGCGACTCGCGGCGCCGCATCGGTCCACGGCGCGGAGGAGCGCGGGGATCATGTCGGGCTCGGTCTGTTTCGCGTCGACGTTGAAGTAGATGCTCGGAAACGCCTCGAGCGCCTCCTCGAGCGTGGGCATGCGGTAGCGCACGCCGGCCGTGAACTTCCCGGGTCGTCGCGGCTGGAACCTGGCCCCGACGTCCCAGCTGCGGACCTCCGAGAACGAGGCGTCCGCGATCGCGCGCTTCACGCCCGCGCAGTGCTCGCCCGTCGGGTCGTGGGAGAGGACGACGTGGCCGTCGCGCGTCATGTGGGCGTCGGTCTCGAGCGCGTCGGCGCCGATCTCGAGCGCCAGCGCGAACGCCTCGATCGTGTTCTCGGGCAGCTCGAAGCTCGCGCCCCGATGCGCGTAGATCATGCGCGCACGCTACCGCGAAGCGCCGCTGCCAGCGTGCCTTTCCGCGCGACCTCGACACGCTCGAGATCGAGCCACGCCGCCATGCGCGCGAGCTCGGCGGCGAGCGGCCCCACCACCACATCGGCGTCGTGGCCCTCCTCGAGCCAGGCGGCCTGGACGCGAAGGACGCGCTCCGCGCGATCCGCCTTCAGGTCCACGCGAGCGACGAGCGCGTCGTCGTGCAGGAACGGCATCACGTAGTAGCCGTGCGTTCGCTGATGCGCGGGCGTGTAGATGCCGATGCGGTAGTGAAAATCGAACAGGCGATGCGCGCGAGCGCGATGCCACACGATCGGATCGAACGGGCCCACGAGCGCGGAGACCCGAGCGCGCCGGCGTGACCTCGCCACGTCGCGATGCACGAACGCGTGCCGGCTCCAGCCCTCCACCTTCGTCTCGAGCAGCGTCCCCTCCTCCACGAGCTCGGCGAGACGCGGGCGGCATTCGAGGCGCGCCAGGCGGTAGTAGTCCGCGAGGTCGTCCTCCGTCCCGATGCCGAGCGCGCGTGCCGAGCGCTCGAGGAGCGCGCGATGCGCGTCGGCGTCGCGGACGGGCTTCGCGTCGCGAAGCCCGCCGGGGATCACACGCTCGGGCAGATCGTAGAGGCGCTCGAAGGAGCTCCGCCGCGACGCGACCGCGAGACGGCCCTGCCAGAAGAGCGTCTCCACGGCGTGCTTCGCCTCGCTCCACTCCCACCAGCCGGTCGTGGTCTTCTTCGCCGTGGAGAGCTCCGACGCCGCGAGCGGCCCGCGCGTCTCGATCTCGCGCAGCACGGCCCGGAGGTAGGCGCGCTTCTCCTTCGCGAAGCGCGCGATCCGGCCCCACGTGCCGACGCCCTTCCGCGCGCGCTCCATGCGAAATCGAAACCAGGGATAGAGCTCGACCGGCGCGAGCGACGCCTGGTGACACCAGTACTCGAAGAGCGCGGGGCGCGCACCCCAGGCGAGCGCGTCGAGGCGCGCGCGGTCGTAGGCGCCGAGACGAGCAAAGAGCGGCAGGTAATGTGCGCGCGCGAGCACGTTCACGGAGTCGATCTGGAGCACGCCCAGGCCCCGGACCGCGGCGAGGAGGCGCGCCTTCGACGGCCCTCGCGACGGCGCGTCGGATCTGGCGTCCTCGAATCCCTGCGCCCCGACCGCGATGCGCCGAGCTTCTGCCGCGGAGGTCGTCAACACGGCGGTAATCCTCACATTTCCTGGGCCATTTGCCGCCCGTTTTTGACGACGGAGGCCGGCATCACCGTTATAGTGCGCGCCGCGATGCTCCGGAGGCGCCTGCTGTGCTGGGTCGTCTTCGCGCTTGGATTCATCCTCGCGCTCGGCGCCTTCCCAGACTCCGCGTCGGCCGCCTTCGACCCGAAGCTCGAGTGGCGGCAGATCGAGACGCCGCACTTCCGCATCACGTACCACACGGGCATCGAGCGCGCCGCCCAGCACGTCGCGTCGATCGCGGAGAGCATCCACGGCGACATGACCGTGGCCCTCGGTTACACGCCGAAGGACATCACCGAGATCCAGCTCGTCGACAACTCCGAGAGCGCGAACGGATCGGCCGCGTCCCTTCCCTACAACGCGATCCGTCTCCTCGTCACCGCGCCGGAGGACATGTCGCCGCTCGGCGACGTCGACGACTGGAACCTCGAGCTCGTGACGCACGAGTACACCCACATCCTCCACACCGATCACATCCGCGGCATCCCCGCCCTCGTGAACGCCATCCTCGGCAAGACCATCTCGCCGAACCAGATCCAGCCGCGATGGATCCTCGAAGGCTTCGGCGTCTTCGAGGAGAGCGCCCGCACCACCGCCGGTCGCCTGCGCAACGCGATGTGGAACATGTTCCTGCGCGCCGACGTCCTCGAGGACCACGTCGCCGGCCTCGACCAGATGTCCAACATCGTGCGCCGGTGGCCGCAGGGAAATCTCTTCTATCTCTACGGCTCGTCCTTCGTCGAGTGGATCGCCGCCACGTACGGTGAGGACGCGCTCCGCAAGGTCTCGTACGACTACGGCGGCCAGCTCATCCCGTGGGGGATCCAGCGCTCGATCCGGCGCGCCACGGGCAAGACGTACGACGAGCTCTATCCGCTCTGGATCGCGTCCCTGAAGGAGCGCTTCGGCGCGCAGGCCGCGGCAGTGAAGAAGGCCGGTCTCCGCGAGGGCAGGCGCATCACCCATCACGGCCAGATCGTCCGCTATCCACGCTTCATCCCGCAGAACGCCTGGCCCGAGCACGCCGGCGGCATTCTCTACTTTCGCGACGACCAGCACACCCGCCCTGGCCTCTACGCGCTCGATCTGAGGCGAGACGCGGACGGCAATGTCCTCTCCGCGGCGGAGAGAGACGAGGAGCTCATCATCCGCACGAACGGCATCGAGTCGGTCGCGAGCTTCGACCCGGACGGCGGCGTCTACTTCTCGTCGCAGGAATACGTTCGTTCGTATTACGCCTTCAACGAGATCCAGTACGTCCCGCCCGTCCACAAGAGCCGGTTCGGCACCCCCGACGGCGAGCGCGAGTCGTCCACGAAGCGCCTGGATCGCGCGACCGATCCCGCCGTCTCCCCCGACGGCCGCCATATCGTCTTTTGCGAGAACCACGGCGGCACCCGCACCGTTCATATCGGCGATGTCGACGCGGGCGGGGCCGGGATCGTGAACGCGCGCAAGCTCGCGCCGAACCTCGAGCTCGAGCAGGCCTTCACCCCGCGCTGGTCACCCGACAACAGGCACGTCGCCTACAGCGTCTGGAAGCGCGGCGGTTATCGCGATATCCGCTACATCGATATCGCCAGCAACACGTATCGCGACATCCTCGTCGACCGCGCCGTCGACGGCGCCCCCGTGTTCTCCCCCGACGGGCGCTACCTCGTCTTCCACTCCGACCGCACCGGGATCTCCAACCTCTACGCCTACGAGCTGGCGACGAACCGGCTCAAGCAAATCACCAACGTCATCAACGGCGCGTACTCGCCGGAGATCTCCGCCGACGGCAAGACCATCGTCTACGTTGGATACACGACGAGCGGCTTCGACCTCTTCGCCTTGCGCTATGACGAGAACGCGTGGACGGAGGCGGAGGAATACGTCGACGATCACCCCCCGACGCCCGTGATTCGTGAGCGGAAGTGGCCCACCGCGAAGTACTCCCCCTGGCGCACGCTCGCGCCGCGCCGCTACGGCATTCAGCTCACGCAAGGTACGTTTGGCCGCGTCGCCATCGTCGACGCGGCCGCGACTGACATCAGCGGCATGCACGCCATCACGGCGTCGGTCGTGAGCGAGTTCGAGCATCCCGAGCTCCAGGGCGCGCTCGCATATACCTACGCCGCCCTCCCGTTCGATGTCTCTTTCTCTGGATTCCGCTCGATCGCGCCGCGCGGCGGCTACGGCTTCGGCAGCTATCGCCCCACCGTCATCCAGGAGAACGTCGGCGTCGCGTCGACGATCGCGTACTCGATCCCGCGTGGCTACGACTCGCACAATTTCAGCGTCACCCAGGCGCTCTCGCGCGTCGGCATCGACTTCCCGAAGCCGATCGACAAGCTCGATCCGTACGAGACGCCGTCGATCCCGAGCCGCGGACGCGCCAGCACGCTCCGTCTCGCATACCAGTACAGCAACGCGGAGCGGTACCTCTGGAGCGTCGGCCCAGAGCGCGGCGGCACGTTCTCCGCCTCCTTCGACTGGACCGATCCCGCCCTCGGCAGCGAGTTCGCAGGCTTCGCCAGCAACTTCGATTTCTCGATGTACCTGACGATGCCGTGGCTGCAGCATCACTCGCTCGCGCTTCACGCGGGCGCCGGCACGAGCGGCGGCTCCTTCCCGGGACGCGGCGCGTTCTTCGTCGGCAGCTTCGTCGATCTGCCCGTCGTCGACACGGTGCGAAACGTCCTCATCCAGGGCGGCATCACGCTCCGCGGCTATCCGCCGGTCATCGAGGCCGGGCGCAGCTACCTGCTGTCGAATGCCGAGTATCGATTCCCGATCATCAACGTCGATCGCGGATTGTCCACCATCCCGTTCTTCCTCAACCGCATCACGGGCGCCGCGTTCATCGACTACGGCAGCGCGTTCGACGAGTTCCAGGACTCTCGCTTCAAGACGGGCGTGGGCGCGGAGGCCTGGTTCGACCTCACGCTCGGCTATCTCGCCGCGTTCACGTTCCGGCTCGGCTACGCGCGCGGCCTCTCGTTCGGCGGGATCGACAAGCCGTACTTCGTCGCGGCGGTCCCGTTCTGAGGTCAGAACACTTCGGATTTGTCGACCGGCTTCTTCGGCGCGGGCGCCGTGACGGAAGGCGGAGGCGGAGGCGGCCGCTCGGGCTCGGCGGTGGCCTCGGGCTCGGGCGGCGGCGCCACCGGAGCCGCCACGGGGACCGCGACCGAGGGGACCGCGGGAACGGCCGGGGCGATCTGGGCCATCGGCTGGGGCGGCGGGATGATGTCGTCGCTGCGCGTCAGCGTCGTCGCGCCCGTCTCGAGCGGTCCTCGCGTCCCCGCGGCGAGGCCGGACGCCGGCGCCTCGGTCCTCGTGAAGCGCTCGTATCCGTATTTGAGCGCCATGGCGCCGAGGGCAAGGACGACGACGCCCGCGATGATGGGCCCGCGACGGTCGCCCCGCGGGACGCCGGCCGCCATGATCGAGCTCTCCGCCTTCTTCGCGATCCGCTCGGGCTCGGGCGAGACGAGCCGAACCGGAGGAGAGGACGTGGGGGGCGCGACGGAGAGCTTCGCGAAGGGACGACCGCCTGCGGCCGCCTCGAGGGCGCTCGCGAGCTCCTCCGCCGACGAGAAGCGATCGTCGATGCGCCGGGCGAACGCGCGCGCGAAGAGATCGCCGATGGCGGCCGGCAGATCCCGACGATGATCCGTGATCGCGAACGGCTGCACCTTCACGAGCCGGCGGAACAGCTCGTCGGCGTCCTTGCCGTCGAAGGGATATTGCGCCGTGAGCAAGTGGTACGTGCTCACGGCGAGGGCCCAGACGTCGGCGCGATGATCGATCTTCCTCCCGCGGGCCTGCTCCGGGCTCATGTAGGCCGGCGTCCCGAGGAGGAAGCCGCGCAGGGTCTTCTGCCTTGCCTCGTGCGCCGAGACCCCGATGGGGATCCGCGACTCGGGTCCTTCGCCGTTCGGCGGATCGGAGGCCCGATCCCCCGTGAGCTTCGCGATGCCGAAGTCGAGGATCTTGATGAGGGGGTGCCCTTCCTCGTTCAGGGTGAGGAAGACGTTTCCCGGCTTGAGGTCGCGGTGGACGATCCCCTCGGCGTGCGCGACGGCGAGGCCGCGTGCGACCTGCTTGATGATCGGCACGACCTTCTCGAGCTCGAGCGGGCCGGAGCGACCGAGGCGGGTGTCGAGCGGCTCCCCGTTCAGGAGCTCCATGACGAGGTACGCCATGTCGCCGTCGCTGCCGTGATCGGTGACCGAGACGATGTGCCGCGTCTTGCGCGACAGCATGCGCGCGACGCGGGCCTCCACGAGGAAGCGGCCGTCCGCCGTGGAGCCGTCGTCATGGTGGATGCCGCGGAGGACGAGCTTGATCGCCACCTCCTCGTCCAGCGACAGGTGCTTCGCCGTCCAGACCTCGCCCATGGCGCCGACGCCGATCTTCCGCAGAAGCTCGTACTTGCCGGACGCGATGCGCCGGCCCGGGACCAGGTCCGGCGGGACGGAGGAGCGAGACATGCGCTGGGCGGCTCTCGCCTCCTCCTCGAAGAAGCCCGGCTCGGTGAGCATTCCTCACCAAGTATACCGATAGACACTCTTCGCGCCAGCCGCCGCCGTGACGCGGCGCGACAGCCGCCGGACCACGCGTTCATTTCAAGAGCCCTCGTGTTCTCCGGGACGCGACAGTGCTAACTCCGCGGGGATGACTGCGGAATCGGAGCACGAGTCGCGCGTCCGTGCGGCGATCAAGACCGCCCTGACGACGGTGCCGTTCTACGCAAAGCAGGGGCTCGCGGCGAGGGTCGACGGATCGAACGGCGTCGCGCCCGATGCGCCGCTGAACGAGCTCCTTCGTCATCTTCCGCTCCTCACGCGCGACAAGGTTCGTCCCACGCTGCCGAAGCAGTGGTTCCCCGAGGGCCGTGACGCGAAGGCGGAGCTCGCGTCCGGCTCCGTGTCGGTCATCGAGGTGGGGCTCGGCGCATCGCGCGTCCGCGCGCTCTTCGATCCGCGCTGGTACACGACGCAGCAGAAGCGCGCGCTCGGCATCGACGCGAGCAGCCGCGACGCGGTGCTCTGGGTGCCCGAGCGCGGGACCGGCTCGTGCGGCGCGGGCGATCCGGGCTACGAGGAGCGCCTCGAGGGCACGCGCCTCCACGTGAACTCGCGCCAGGACCCGACCTTCTGGACCGAGCCCGTGATGACGCGGATGCTCGACGAGCTCACGCAGCACGAGACGACGGCCCTCCTCGCTGACCCGTTCTACCTCGACGTCCTCGCGCGTCATGCCGCGATCCTCGGCCGGCGTCTCGACGTGCGCGACTTCATCGGCCTCATGCGCGCGCGCCCGACGCTCGCGCAGCGTGCGCAGCTCGCGCGTGTCTACCTCGGCAAGGTGCTCGACGTCTTCGCCGCGCGCGAGGTCGGCACCTTGTTCGTCACGGGCGACGACGGGCTCATGCACCACGCGTCCTTCGCGACGCACGTGGAGATGCTGCCGGCGAAGGTCCCGACACCGGGCGCGGAGAAGGTCGCGCTCCTCGCCGTGACCACCCTCGATCGTCAGGTTCAGCCGCTCGTGCGCTACGTGCTCGGCGATCTCGTGCAGGTCGCGAGCCCGTCGGCGATCACGACCGTCGAAGGCACGCTCGACGACTGCATCGTTCGCCCCGACGGCGCGCTCGTCACGCCGGGCGCGATCGACCGCGCAGTCGGCGCCGAGCCCCGCGCGTACCAGGTCACGCAGAGCGCCCCCGACGCAGTGGAGCTCGAGGTCATCGGCGGCAACGTCGGCGACATCGAGGCGCGCCTCGTCCCCCTCTTCCACGGTCTGAAGGTCTCGAGCCGCGCGGTCACCGCGATCGGCGTCGAGCCAAACGGTAAGTATCGCACCTCGAGGCGGACCAACGTCCCGTTCGCGATCGAAGCGGCTTTTGAAGGAGCAGTTCCATGAGCACCATCGACGATGTCGCCTCGCGGGTCCGTTCGCAGATCCCGCTACTCCAGCGCGAGCTCGGCGGGCGCCCGCTCGTCTTCCTCGACAACGCCTCCACCACGCCAAAGCCGCGCGCCGTCATCGACGCGGTGGTGAACGTGTACGAGAACGCGACCGCGAACGTGCACCGCGGCGTGCACTCCCTCGGCGAGGAGGCGACGCGCCTCTTCGACGACGCGCGGCGCGAGGTCGCCACCCTCATCGGCGCGACGCCGGCCGAGATCGTGCTCGTGCGCGGCACGACGGAGGCGATCAACTTCGTCGCGAATGGCCTCGAGCTGAAGCCGGACGACGAGGTCGTCTTCCCCGCGAGCGAGCACCACGCGAACTGGATCCCGTGGCGCGTCCACAGCAAGCCCGTGCCGATGCCGATCGACGAGGACGGTGTCCCCCGCTGGGAGACGCTCGAGTCCCTCATCACGTCGAAGACGCGTCTCGTCTCGATCGGCCACGTGTCGAACGTCACGGGCGCGATCGCGCCGGTGGAAGAGGTCGTGAGGATCGCCCACGCGCGCGGAGTCCCGGTGCTCCTCGACGCGGCTCAGTCGCTCTCGCACCTGCCGATCGACGTGCAGCGCCTCGGCGTCGACTTCCTCGCCGCCTCGAGCCACAAAGCCTTCGGGCCGAGCGGCGTGGGCATCCTCTACGGGAAGAAGGACTTCCTGCAGAAGTGTCCACTCTATCAGGTCGGTGGCGGCATGATCTCGCTCAACAACGACATCGACGTCGGCGGCTTCGTCCCGCGCGACGCCCCGTTCAAGTTCGAGGCCGGCACTCCGGCGATCGAGGCCACGATCGGCTTCGGCGCGGCCATCAAGTGGATGCGCGCCATCGGCCTCGATACGATCCGCGAGCACGACCTCGCGATGAGCAAGTACCTCGTGGACGGCCTCTCGGACATCCCGGGCGTACGCGTCCTCGCAAAGAAGCTCCCTCCCGAGAAGCGCATCGCCCTCGCGACCTTCGTCGTCGATGCCCCGGCGATGACGCAGGAGAGCGTCGCGCGCGCCCTCTGCGACATGTTCGCGGTCTGCGTGAGCGCCGGCTTCCACTGCACGCACGTCCTCCACGCCCGCGCCCACCTCCCGGGCACGGTCCGCGCCTCCCCGCACGTGTTCAACACGCAGCAGGAGATCGACACGCTCCTCGAAGGCGTCCGCGAGATCGCGAGCTAGCTAGCTAGCTAGTCCAGTCGCGAGCGCGCTGACCGAGGGGTGCGTGTGGCGGGGCGCTCAGCTGGGATCGCGCCAGATCGGGCTCGTCCAGGCGCGCTCCTGGATGTCGACGTCGAGGCCGCCGTCCTTTCCGCAGCCCTGGACGTTGGCGAGCGGGGCGGCCTTGCAGTCGTTCGCGGACCAGCGCGGCGTCGGACGTTCGAGGACGCGTGCATAGTACAAGGCCGCGCCGGGCGTGGCATCGTCGTCCTGCCAGGTGATGCAGGCAGTGCTCGCGTCGGCGGGGAGGTCTTCGTGAATGACCTTTTCCTTCACCGCGCCGCCCGCGTCGACCCACGCCTTGATGATGTCGATCCGGGCGAGCGGGGTCTGATCCTTCCATGCCTTCACCACGAAGCGCGGAGCGGAGGCGCCGCTCTTGAACGTCCCGCCCATGGGCACCGCACCACCGCCGACGAGCTGCCTCGGAAAGGACGCGTCCGAGCACGCGTCGGCCACGTCGAACGTCTGGTAGAAGCGCACCAGCATCCGTGTTCCGCTCGTGGCGTGCGTCTCGCGCCGCTTCAGCGCGGCGTAGATCGCCTCGCGCGTGTTCTCCTCCGCCCAGGCGACGGTGAGGCCACCAGGGTTGAAGCTCAGGGACGCGCTCGAAGGAGAGCCGATGCGCTGGCGCGGTGTGTCGTCGTTCGAGCCGACGTGCCCGGGGAAGGTGCTCTCCCGCGTGTTGCCTGGCGTGCCGTTGTGGTCGTCCGTGGCGCCGACGATGCCGAGCATGAGCGGGTTCGCGCCGCTCGCCGACCGCGCGGCGAGGCCCTTCTTCAGGCCGTCGCGCACGTAGCCCGGCTTGTCACGCACCGGGTCGGCGCGGTCGGGGAGCTGCTCGAAGGTGCAGTCGGGATCGGAGCTGTCGTCCGACAGACACTCGCTACCGCCCTTGTGCTGGAAGATCTCGACGAGGCGCTGATAGCGGCTCATCCGCTCCCGATCTGCAGGATCGGTCGGCACCTCGAACGCGAGGCCCTGGCTCAGATTCGAGTTGTGCGGGATGGTCAGGGCCTCGCAGCCCGCACCACCATCGCAGCCCTCCGCGAGGCCCTTCCAGAGGGACTCCTGCGTGGGATAGGCGAGCGAATCGAGCGGCAGGCTCGGCACGTTCGTGTCGCTGAAGACGACGTTCTTGTGCAGCGTGCGGTCGTCCTTCGTCTTCGTCCACTCGTACGCGATGAAGCTGGTGAACTTGCACGCCTCGTACGCGGCGTTCGCGGCCTCCTGCTCCTTCTGCCAGGCGTTCTTCACCACCGGAGCGCACTTGCCTCCGTCACACACCTTGTTGAGGACCGCGAAGATGGCTGCGACCTCGATCGCTTGCTTGTCGCTGCGGAAGGCCTTGCACTGTGGCGTGTCGTAGATCGCCTTGGTCGGGTCGACAGGCTGACCATCGAGGCCGTCACCGCAGCCGTACGCCACGGAGAGGAACTCCGAGTGGTCGGTGACGGCGAGGAAGTCGAGCGGTCGCTCGATGGTGGTGGTCGGCCCGCCGCCGTCGGGCCCCGCGCCGGCGATCTGCAGCGACTTCCCACGCGCGAACGCGTAGGCGTCGAGGGGCGTGTTTCGCGTGTCGAAGGAATAGGCGTCAGCCGAGTAGGAGGTGTGCGAGTGCAGATCGCCGAAGTACGGATTCTTGAGAGCGTTGAAGTCCGCGCAGCGCGCGGCGGCGTCCGCGGCCCCGTCCGTCGCGCCTCCGGACGAGGAGGAGCTGCCATCGGACGTCGCCGATGCGTCCGGCACGTTCGCGATGTCCACTTCATCGCTCCCGCAGGCGAAGACGGCATGGCCCGCGGCGGCGGAAGCGAGTGCGAGTGAGAGGAGCGAGAGCTTACGCATCGGGATTCTCCACGGAGTCAGTGCTGGAGTCATGCGAGGAGTCAGTGCAGGAGCGGGACGGTGCGCTCGATGAGCCAGAACGTGCCGGCGACGCCGACAGCGTAGGTCGTGAGCGTGCGAAGCGGACGCTTCGCGACCGCGAAGAGCGCGAAGCAGACGAGCAGGAACAGGACCTGCGCCACCTCCACGCCAGCGGCGAAGCCGGCGAGGGCGGGGCCCACGGCGCGGCGCGGGACGCCGAGCTCCTCGAGCCCGCCCGCGAAGCCGAGGCCGTGGACCGCTCCGAAGACGAGCGCGGCGCGGGCGCCGGCCATCGCCGGGACCGGCTTCCGGCCGACGTCGAGCGCGACGAGCACGAGCGAGAGCGCGATCGCGGCTTCGGCCGCCGCCGTCGGGACGTGCAGCCAGCCGAGCGCGGTCGCGGTGAACGCGATCGAATGAGAGAGTGTGAACGCCGTCTCCGCGAGCACGACGGCGCGGAAGCGACGCAACGCCACCACGAGCGCGGCGAGAAAGAGGAGATGATCGGCGCCGCAGAGCACGTGAACGAAGCCAGCACGCGCATATCGCAGGAGCGCATCGAGCGGCGCTGGACGCGGCGGGATCGTCCACGAGGCATGTCCGGCGCGAAGGAGCTGCGACTCGTGCGTGCCGTCCGCGAGCGTGACGTCGACCACCGCCTCGGAGACGACGCCGCCGAGGCCCTCCACGGAGATGGTCGCCCCCGCGAGCGGCCCCGGAGGGAGGACGACGTGGACCTCGCCCGTCGCGCGCGTGACGCGGGCGCCGCTCGCCGTCTCGTGAATCTCGACATACCCGGTACGCATGCCATGCGCGCTCGCGCGGGGCGTGGCGAGGAGGCCGAGGAGGAGCGCGGCCATCGCCAGGACGATGGGGAGAAGGCGTCTCGACGTCACCATCGCGTCAGTCCTCGGCCGAGGCCTGCGTGCGAGCGGCCACGCGGCGCGTCGGCGTGAAGTCGCGCACGACGTCGTCGCCGACGCGGATCTCGTAGCTCGCCGTGGTGGTGCGGAGGTAGGTGCCGACGACCTCCTCGCGCCGCTGGAGCAGGTAGTCGATGAGCACGTCCTTCTGCACCTCGTCGAATCGCGCCGGCGCGCCGGGCTCGCGCGCGACGAGACGCACCCGGTGCCATCCGAACGACGAGGCGATCGGCTCGCTCACGGTGCCAGGCGGCAGCGCCACGACCGCATCCGCGAACGAGCTCCCGAGGAGTCTCGCGATGTCGTCTCGTGACGCGTTCATCTTCCTCGCGTAGGGGAACGCGTCGCCGGCGGCCGGCGCCTCCGTCGCCCCATCGAGCACGCTCCCACTGGGCAGATCCACGGCCCGCCCCGCGAAGACGTGGACGAGGGCGTAGCGAGCGGGCCGGCGCCAGCGCTCGCGATTCGCCTCGAAGTACGCGACGAGCTCCTCGCGCGAGGGCTCCCGACCGGCGCCACCGAGGTCCTCGACGAGCAGGAGGAGCTTCTGCACGAGCCGCTGCCTCACCACCGGGTCGTCGCGGTCGAGCCCGAGGCGCAACGCTTCACGGTAGAGGACCTCGTCCTCGATCGCACGCGCGTCGACCTCCCGGCGGCCGACCTCGCCGAGGTCGCCGACCCCGAGCTTCCTCGCTTGCGCCTCCCGCACCGCGGAGAGCGCGGCCGGATCGATCGCCACGACGCGCCGCTCGGCGCGCGCGAGTGACAGCGCGTACAGCCCGCCGCCCAAGAGCGCGAAGACGACGAGGCGATGGCGGACGAACCGAGCCAGCATCGCCCGGCCGAGTACAACCTTCGTGCCGATCGCGACGCGTCGTGATCCGGGCCCGATTCGCGAGACGACTCGCGCCCCCGGAGTGGACGCGCCCGGGTTCAGTGAACCCTCGCGGGACCAGCCCGCTCGCAGACCCGCTCGTACCTGGCTACCTAGATCTACCTAGATCCCGATCGCGGCCATCAGCGACTCGAACCACGACTTCGGACGCTTCTTCTCGAGGTGCGCGCGATAGGCGGTCGCGAGCGCCTCGTCATCGGTCGTCAGATCTCCCGCGGCGAGGAGGCCGAAGAGCCATACGTGAAGGCTCGATGGCTCGGCGAGGGGTTTCGGCAGCTCGAGGCGCCCATCATCGAGATGAAGGGTCTCTCGCTGTCTCCTCCCGTCCGCGAGAGCGGTCGCCCGCTCCCGCGCCCCCGGCCATCGGATGATACGTTCGGGGCGTGCAGAGGTGGGTCTGGTTCCTCGGTGGCGTGCTCCTGGTGCATGCGGCGGGCTGCAAGTCGAAGCCGAGCGCGACCGGCGACTCGCACGAGGTCCGTCACGAGGGCGGCCTCGCCGTGAAGCTCACCGGCCCCATCCCGCTCGCCGTGACGACCCGGACGACCTCGAGCTTCATGGTGGTCGAGAACCTCGGGCCCGGCGTGCACGTGTCGATCGGCGGCTGCAGCATCGACCTCGAGCCCGGCGAGCGCCGCGGCTGTTATGGCGCCGAGGGCGCGAGCAGCGATCCCCGAGGCGAGCTGACGGAAGGCCCGCGGGAGGCGCGCGTCGCGCTTCGGCTCGAGGAGGCGAAGCTCGAGCGCGTGGACGAGAGCTCCGCGAAGCTTCGGGCACTCGTGCGCAACGGAAGCGCCGCGCCGGCGAGCGTCATCCGTGCTCGGTTCGACGTCGTCGATGCCGCCAATCATCTCGTCGGCGCCGGCGACGCGGCGCCGTTCCGCTCGCGACTCTTGCCCGGCGAGGCGAGCTTCGTGGACGTGACCGTCCCGCTCGTGCGAGGCGCGACCGGCGCGCTCACGCTTCATGCCCCGGTCGCGTTCGGGGTGCAGAGCGTTCGCGAAGCGGAGTCGAACCCGCCGCGCGCAACGCTGACGAAGCTCGAGCTCCAGTCGAGCACGAAGAAGAAGCAGCTCGCCGCCGTCCTCACGAACTCGGGCACCGTGCCGATCAAGGCCGAGGGGTGGTTCTACCTGAAGGACGCGCAGGGCCGCGTGGTAGGGAGCGGGTTCTGCCAGGACACGGTCCGGACCTACGCCCCGGCTCCGCTCGCGCCGCAAGAGTCGACGCCGTGCGTCGGCAGCGCCGCCGGCGCCTTGCCTCCGTACGACCGCGTGGAGGTCGAGGCGGCGGGCGTGAAGTCCTACGACGGCGCACCGGTCTCCTTCACGCCGCTCGCGGTGAAGGAGACGAGGGTCTCGGACGGGACCATCGCCGTCATCGTGGAGAAGCCCGCCCCGAAGATGGGCTTCTACATCCGCGCCAAGCCCGACTGGCTTCGCATCGACTACGCGAACGACCAGCAGCCGTACGAGTATCGGCTCGACGGCGCGACCTCGGCGGAGGTCACCGCGTTCGCCGTTGGCGGACCGCCCGGGGACTGGAAGCCGATCGTCCAGAACGGCAGCGACTAGACCAGACCGGACTGGCGGGGACTAGCGGCGGAACGGGGTCGACGAGCTCTTGGGGGCCTCGTCGATGACCTGCCGGAGAACGTCGAGGAGCTCCTTCGGCGTGCAGGGCTTCGAGAGGACGCACGCGGCGCCGCAGTCCTTGGCGCGCTCCTCGAGGCGCGGCTCCGCCTGACCGGTGAGGACCACGATCGGGATGTCCTTCGTCCGCGGGTCGGTGTGAAGGATCCGGGTCGCCTCCCAGCCGTCCATGACGGGCATCGCGAGGTCCATCACGATCGCCGCAGGGTGCGAGCGCAGCGCACGCCGCACCGCCGCCCGGCCGTTCTCCGCGGTCTCCGCCCGCATCCCGGCGTAGTCCAGAAACTCGGCATACATGTCCCGTGTGTCAGAATAGTCGTCCACCACCAGGATGAGAGGTGCTCGGCTGTTCGGTGGGATAGGTGAAGCGGCAGCCATCACGCATCGATAGGCAAGCTTCGCACCGCTCTCGTCTGGAGAAATCTCCGCTCCATCGGGCTCCGCGCGAGCGCGATCGCCGTGCGGTAGTGCTCGTGGGCTGCGGTCGCATTCCCGCAGCGCAGCTCGATCTCCCCGAGGGCCGCGGCGTAGAACGGATAGGTCTCCAGCCGCTCCCGGCCCGGGATGGAGAGCAGCGCCTCGCGCCCTCGCTCGGGCCCCTCCGCCTGAGCGACCGCGATCGCGCGATTCAGCGAGATGACGGGCGAGGGGCGGATGGCGAGCAGGCGATCGTAGAGCCCCACGATGACGCTCCACTGCGTGTCGGCCGCGCTCGGCGCCGAGAGGTGCACGTGCGCGATGGCGGCCTCGAGGTGGAACTCGCTGAGCTCGTCGCCGCGCGCCGAGAGATTGAGGAGATACTCGCCCTCCATCACGAGGGCGCGGTCCCACTTCGAGCGATCCTGGTCGACGAGCGCGACGAGCTCCCCCGCCGGGTCCACCCGTGCCGCCAGCCGCGCGGCGTGAAAGCACATGAGTCCTGCGAGCGCGTGCGTCGAGGGCGTCGCCGTGATCGAGTTCTGCCGGAGGAGGCTCACGAGGTGCATCGCCTCGCGACAGAGCTCCGTCCGGACCGCCGACTCCTCGTTGGCGCCGTGATAGCCCTCGTTGAAGAGGAGGTAGAGCGCCCGCTGCACCGTCTCGAGGCGCGAGGAGATGTCCTCCTTCGCGAAGTCGAAGAGGTGCTTCGTCTCCGCGAGCGCGGCCTTCGCACGCGCGAGCCGCTTCTCCACCGCCGACTCCTTGGCGAGGAACGCGGCCGCGATCTCGGACACGCCGAAGCCCGACAGGACGGACAGGATGAGCGCGATCTGCGCCTCCGCCGGCACCTTGGGATGGCAGCACGAGAACATCATGCGCAGCTCGTCGTCAGGCGCTGGCACGAGCTCCTCGGCCGGCTCGGCAAGCTCGTCGAGCGACGCCGAGCGCCGGTCCCGGCGGACCACGTCGATGGCGCGGTTCTTCGCCACGCGCATGAGCCACGCGCCAGGGTTCTCCGGAACTCCGTGCACCTTCCACGTTTCCAGCGCACGGATGAGCGCGTCCTGCACCACGTCCTCCGCGAGCGGGAGGCTGTGCACGCCGAGCGCCCGCGTGAGGGCGGCGAGCAGCTTCGCCGCCTCACGCCGGAAGAGGGGGCCCATGTCCTCGTGGGGACGAGCCCCCTCGGTGACGTCGCTCACATCTTCAGCGCGGGACGGACCTCGACGTCCCCGCCGATGGCGAGGATCGGGCAGCCCATCGAGAGCTCGACGGCGTGCGCGAGGTCCTTCGCCTCGATGATGCTGTAGCCGCCGACGACGTCCTTCGCCTCCGCGAACGGACCATCGACGACCTGCTTGTCCTTGCCGCGCACGATCTTGCCCGAGGGCTCGAGCGGCACGCCGCGCTCCTTGAGGTTGCCCTTCGCCTGCAGCTCGTTCATCCACGAGATCCACTTCTGCATGGTCTGCTGCATCTGCTCCGGGGTGCCCGCCGGACGCTCACCACCACGATAGAGAAACAGGAATTCGCTCATGTTCAGCTCCTTTTGACTCCGACGAACGAGCCACCGGGCTCCGGACATTTTATTTCGTAGGATGCGCGAATGGCTCAAGGACCGAATTTCTCTCGCATCCAATGGGAAGAGATCGAGCACTACGAGACAGGGGGCGCGAGCGGCGTGACCGCCGGCCAGCGCACCTATTCCCTGCGTCGCGCGCAGGTCCCCGGCGGCTGGCTCGTACAGATGCTCGATATGCAGACCGCTCAGCTGGTGCAGCCGCTCGCCAGCTACGCTCATCCGGCGGGCGTGGGCGTCGGGGGCGGGATCACGTTCGTCCCCGACGCAGGCTGGACCTGGACGCTCGCCTAGCCGCGCCTCAGCCGACGAAGAGCTTCTCCGCGATCTGCACCGCGTTGAGCGCCGCGCCTTTGCGGAGGTTGTCGGCGACGACCCACATCATGATCGCGCCCGGAACGGCGAGGTCGTTGCGGACGCGGCCGACGAACACGGGATCCGTCCCTGCCGCATCGAACGGCTGCGGGTGCTTGCCCGGGGCGTAGGGCTCCTCCATGAGGACGACGCCTTCCGCCTTGCGGAGCAGATCCTTCGCCTGCGCCGCCGTCATCGGCTTCTCGAACTGGACGTGCACCGACTCCGAGTGACCGGTGACGACGGGGACGCGTACCGTCGTGGGCGAGACCATGATCGAGTCGTCGCCCATGATCTTCTTCGTCTCGTTCACCATCTTGAGCTCTTCTTCCGAGTAGTCGTCACTACCCGGCTTCCAGTCGCACAGGACGTTGAACGCCATGCGGCCCGGGAAGACGGTGGGCTTCACCTCTTCACCGGCGAGCGCGGCCCTCGTCTGCTGCATCAGGTCTTCGACCGCGTGGACGCCCTTGCCGCTCGTGGCCTGGTAGGTCGACACGATGATGGTCTTGATCTTGTTCGCGTCGTGGAGCGGCTTGAGCGCGACGACCATCTGGATCGTCGAGCAGTTCGGATTCGCGATGATGCCCTTCTTCGGGTTCTTCGCCGCCGCGATGTTCACCTCGGGCACGACGAGCGGGCAGTCGGGGTCCATGCGCCAGGCGCTGGAGTTGTCGATGACGATCGCGCCGGACTTCGCCGCGATGGGGGCGAACTCCTTCGAGACGGAGGCACCGGCCGAGAAGAGGGCGATGTCGACGCCTTCGAACGACTTCGGCCCGAGCTCGCTGACGACGACCTCTCCTCCCTTGAAGGGAAGCGTCGTGCCTGCGCTCTTCTTCGAGGCGAGGCAAACGAGCTTCGAGACAGGGAAATTCCGCTGCTCGAGGGTCTTCAGCATCTCGCGACCGACTGCGCCGGTCGCGCCGGCGACGGCGACGACGAACTGTTTCGACATGATGCGGCATTCTTAGCAAAACGCCGGGCACCGCCCTACCGTCCCGCCATGTTTTGCGTGGCCGCTCCCCCCTGCTCCGCAGTGGTGAGCAAAATTGCCCGAATTGCGCAGTTGGGCCTCCCCTGGATCTCGGTTTCCTGGGGTTGGGAAGTCGGGTGAGAGTGGAATGTTGCGCAACGAGCAACCTCACGCGAACAAAACCGCACACTTGGTGTAGGTACTGGTCGGGCACGACTGTTGTTCATCGAACAACACATGAAGACGTCGCGCCTCGCGCTCGCTTTTACCGTCGCTTCCTTCGCCCTCCTCCAGGCCTGCTCCTCCGAGCCCGAGGACGACGGACGCCCGAAGACGGCGGAGGACCGGTTCAACACGCGCGAGCCCGTCACGTACAACGACAACGCCGTCAACGCAGACCGGCACTTCTCGGACACGGTCGACGCGACGCAGGCGAACAAGCTGATCGTCCCGACCTCCGGCAACGACGCCGTGCTCTCCAAGATCGAGGTCGGCAGCATCCTCGCCGGCGATCGCAACTCGAAGGACGACATCAACACGTCGAAGAACCCGTTCGGCTTCCTCCGCAAGGTCGTCGAGATCAAGAAGGATGGCGCGAACACCGTCATCGTGACGCAGGCGGCGACGCTCGACGAGTGGATCAAGAACGGCGACATCTATTACAACGACCCGACCTCGCTCTTCACGAGCACCGCGAAGAAGGGCGGCGTAGAGACGCGCACGCTCAAGATCCAGGCGGACGAGGGCGGAGGGTCGGGCAGCGGCTCGGGCGCGCTCAACGGCGACTTCGAGGGCGAAGAGGTCGGCGAGCCCGGCTACAAGATCCGTCCGAAGATCTCGTTCTCGAACGGCTCGCTGCAGCTCAACACGAACTACGACGGCTACTTCCGCATCCGCTCGACGTGGGGCTTCCCGACGGGCGTGAAGATGAAGTCTCTCCTCACCGTCGACCCTTACGTCGGCACCGACATCACGGTCGGCGTGAAGGCGATCGGCAGCGAGAGCGGCCTCCACGTCGGCGTCACGCCGGGCATCACGATCGCGGAGAAGACGGTCGACTTCCCGGGCGTCGTCATCCCGATCGCGGCGCCCATCCCGATCACGGTTCGCTTCCACCCGCGCATCAAGTGCTCGCTCAGCGGCAACGGCGAGGCGACGGTCACGGTGCGCGCCGAGCTCCGCGCACACGCCGCGGTCGGCTTCGAGGCGGACGCGGGCTTCGGCGGCATCGACAGCAAGGATCTCTCGGAGTCGCCGACCCTCTCGCCGACGTTCCAGTTCAAGGGCGGCCAGATCAAGGCGACCATCGGCGCGGAGTGCGAGATCGTGGCGGTGCCCGAGGTCCTCGCGTTCGACGCGGTCGGCCTCTCGGGCGAGGTCGGCCCCTACGTCGGCCTCGACCTCACCGCCTGCGTGAACGGCAACGTGCAGACGCAGACCGTCGACGGCGGCTTCACCCTCGCCGAGCAGCATGGGCTCCAGCTCCAGTTCTCGGCCCGCGCCCAGATCCCCGTCGTGGGCATCGGCAAGGACTTCCCGCTCCTCACGGTTCACACCGCGAAGAGCGAAGAGAAGTACCTCGTCGGTGACAAGCAGACGTGCGAGCTGAAGACCAAGGACAGCTGCGTCGGTCGCACGGACGGTTTCTATTGCAGCGTCGAGAGCACCTACTCGGGCATCGTCTGCAAGGGCGGCCAGGTCGCCTCGGGCCTCCAGTGCGACCCGGCGAAGAAGTGCATCGGCGGCACCGAGACGGAGATCCGCTGCGGCAACTGACGGCCGAAAGCGCTATCCGCCTACGTCTATCTCGGTCAACGCCCCCCTCTGTTACGCTCGCAGAAAGATGCGTCGTGTTCTCGTCCTCGGAAGCGTCGGCTTCTGCCTCTTCACCGCTGCGGTCGTCTCCGGCTGTCGAGGTTCCGGCGCCCGAACCTCGGAGAGCGCTGCCTTCCACGGTCCGTTCGTCGGCGCCAACGTCGACCCCACGATCCGGCCGGCGCGGCTCGTGCCGGAGCTCGTCGACGACAGCCAGGGCTACGGCGCCGAGGCCTCCGCCTCGGGCACCGGCGGCACGCGCGCGATCACGGCCGGCCTCCGCGTCGTCTCGTCGCCCGGCGGCGCCGTCGTCGCTGCGGACGAGCGCCTCCCGCAGGCCCCGTCGAGCACGATCTCGCTCCCGGAGCGGCTCGGCGGCGGGTTCCTCTTCGTGCTCGGCGTCGACATCTGGCGCGCGGATCGCTGGCTCGGCCCGGCCAAGCCCATCTACAAGTCGTCGCAAGCCATCCAGGCCGTGATCCCCGGCCTCGATCGCGTCTACGTCCGCGGTCCGAACACGACCACCGCCATCGACGGACGCAGCGGCCGCCTCCTCGATCTCGGTCCGTGGCCCGCGAGCCCGTACGTGGCGAGCTACGCCGCGGCCGACGGCTGGCGCGCGGCCGCCGTGACCGACCTCCGCGGGGTCGTGGCTACCTACGACGCAGGCGCCACGTGGCGCACGCTCGATCTGCCGTTCGAGGCAAAGCGCGTCGTCGCCGATCGCGACTCGCTCGCCATCGGCGGCCTCGACTCCCAGAACGCGAAGGGCGAGGCCTGGTACGAGATCCGTCCCGACGGGAGCATCACGCGTATGACCGGCGCGCCGCGCGACGTGAAGGAGAAGCTCGTGCCGATCACGGTGCGCCCCGCCGCTTCGTATTACGGCGGCTTCCGTCCCCCGCCCTCGGCCACCGCTGCGCCGGAGCCTCCGAAGGCGGGCGAGGAGAAGAACGAGAAGGAGGACTTCGAAGCGAAGACCTTCGGCAAGCGACCGCTCGCGAGCGCGATCGAGGACGGCTGGCCGCTCACCGACGGCACCGCGGTCGTCGCGCGCGACGGCGCGCTCGCGCGCATCCGCCTCGCCGACGGGGCGATCACCGAGGTCGCGCGCGACGCGTTCCCGCTGAAGCCGGCGCGCTGCCACCCCGTGTCGCTCAATCGCCCGCGCGCGCTCGGCGCGTTCGGCTTCGTCTGCGGAGAGCCGCGCGGCACGACCGTCCTCTACGCGTACGAGCCGCTGAAGGGCCGGCTCCTCGAGCTGAAGCGCTTCGACAAGCCGCGCGTCGTCACGTCCTCGGGCAACGGTGCGCTCGCGGTGCGCGGTCCGTGCGCAGAAGACGGAGAGCCGACGCCGCCCGCGCGTCCCGAGCCCGCCAAGCTCGAGAAGACGAAGGAGGAGCGCGACCGCGATCGCGACGGCAAGGACAAGGAGCGAGATCTCAAGGGCAAGACGGCGACGGACGAGAAGCCCGAAAAGTCGGCGAGCGTCGCGAGCGCGATCAGCTCTGCCGCGCCGCCGCCGCCCCCGACCGAGATTCACCCGTACTGCGTGCTCGGACACGATGACACGTGGCGCGAGATCCACGTGCGCGGAGACGTCGGCGGTGAGCGTGTGGTCGTCCTCACGGACGGCCGCATCGTCGTCGTGTCGCCGCCGCAGGGCATTGGCTCACCCGCGCGCATCACGATCCTCGACAAGGGCAAGGCCACCACGGCGCCGGTCGCGTTCCCGAAGCTCTCGCCCGAGGTCGCGCGCGTGCTGCGCCTCGGCCTGTGGCTCGACGGCTTCGAGGAGCGCAAGCCCGGCGTGGTCGGCGGGTGGATCGAGGCGGGCGGGATCTTCCTCGGCATCGAGATCGCGCTCGACGGCAAGGCGACGCCGGGTCAGTTCATCCGCGACGCGGGGTTCCCGTTCGTCTCCGGCAAGTACGGCCTCGGCTGGACCGCCTCGCGCCGCGGCTACGAGACGGTCGACGGCGGCATGACGTGGACGTCGATCGATCTCCCCGACGCGCTCGTGCCGATGGGCAAGGTCGAGCGACGCGCCTGCGGGCCCGTCGGATGCCTCGCGAACGGCTGGCTCCGCGTGGGATGGGGCGAGGTGAAACACGAGGCGCCGCCGCCCGTGGCGCCCCTCACGTCGAAGGCCTCGTCGCTCTTCGCGCCGTCCGTCTCGCTCGTCTGCGAGCCAATGGCGACCGTCCCGCCCACGATCACCGCTGCCGCGCGGCCGGCGCCGGAGCGCGCCGCCTCCGCCGCATCGACGTCGCGCCACGGTCCCTCGATCTCGGCATCGGTGTACGGCGGCTCCTCCGGCGTCCTCGGCTCGTACAACGGGCTGCAAGAGCTGCCTGCGTTCTTCCACCAGCCTCCGCAAGCGCTTCGCGATCCGGAGCGCGGGCTCGCACACGACGTGAAGGAGACCGTCGATCGAAGCCCCGGCTTCACGAACCTCGCGAAGCTCTATGGCTGGGGACCGAAGACGGGGGACTGGGACACGCAGGGCCGCTGGCAGGTGAAGTGGCTCTCACCTTACAACGGCTGGCCCGATCTCCGCGCGAGCCTCCCCACGCTCCCGCCCGCGTTCATCGTCGACGCGACTCGCACCGGCGGCGGCTATTACGGTGGCGGATACGGCGGGTACTACGGGAGCCAGAACTACCAGTTCGTCCCCGGCGACGACGGCTCGCATGCGCTCCTCGTCGCGCGTCGCGTGCAGCGCAACGACAACTCGCTCTTCGAGCTCGAGGCCGATCGCGCCCCGCTCGAGGTGCGCCGCGCGGACGGTGAGCCGTTCGGCGAGATCGAAGGCGCGGTGCGCGTCGCTGGGCGCTGGTACCTCGCCACGCCGCCGACGAACCAGGTGCAGGTCTACAACGCGCAGCCGAACACGACGACCGTCATCTGGCAGATCGAAGGCGCGATCGCGCGCGAGCTTGTCCGCGTGCCACGCGCGATGAGCGAGGTCGGAGGCGCGTACATGAGCGGCGGCTACGTGAGCAACCGCGGCACGCGCATGGCGCGTCGCTCGAACGGTCGCGCGGTCGGCCTCGTCGCCGATGGCCAGCCGAGCGCGGACCGCACCGGCACGAACACACGCTGGGTCCTTCCGATCGATCTCGAGACCGGTGCGCTCGGCGAGCCCGAGCTCCTCGGCTACGTCGATCTGGCGGGTCGCACGCTCGAGGCCTGCACCGAGGAGACGGTCGGCTGGGTCGTCGACATGTCCCTCGCGAGCACCACCTCCGTCCGCATGAAGCTCCCGACGGGCGGCGGCGTCCTCACGAGCACCAACGCACGCCTTCGCCTGTCGAGCGATCGCGCCTGCATCGAGCGCCTCTCTGGGAGCTACGACGGGAGCTCCGAGCGGACCGCCCAGCTCGCCCGCCCCGGCGCCGCGTCACGCACCACGCTGCCACCCCGACCGGGCGACATCCTGGTCTCCGCCATGAGCTCCCTCACCCGTTATCCGCTGCGGTGCAGTGTCGCAAAATGAGCACCGCAGACGCTAACGTCGGTTGCGGTCGTGCAAGAACGCATGTTCACTCCTTCCACATCTGCATGACATAACGGGCGGTTGGAGATCTGAGGCATAGTCATTTCTTGCACTTCGGCCCTATCGGCACCTTGGCACGAAATTGGCATTGCAAGAAGTCGCTCGCGCGGAGTGTGGCTGCCCCCCCGGCCCCTCCGCGCGGGTTTTTGCTTTTGTCGGACGAGCTTCCCACCACGCAGACCGGGAGCGGTCAGAGCCCGATCACGAGGCTGAAGTTGTCGTAGACGGCGACCTCGTCGCCCTCGATCGTCGCGCGGTAGGTCCGCTGATCGCCGCAGAGGCCCTTCGGGCGGTCCAGATGACCGTCCTTCAGGTCGAACGCGTAGGCGTGCATCGGGCAGATCACGCAGCGCCCCTCGAGCCAGCCCTCCGCGAGGCTCGCGCCCGCGTGGTTGCAGGCGTCCTCGATCGCGTAGACCTCACCATCCACCCACGCGACGAGCACATCGAAGGGGGGGTACGTCAGGCGAACGAGCTCTTTCTCCTTGAGCTCGGCCAGCGACACTCGACCGACTTGCTTCAATTCAGAACGGGTCCCGTCTCCCCCAGCATAGCGCCATGCTGGACCGCGAGCTGGTTCGTCACCATGCGGAGGCGCTTCAGCGGATCGAGCTGCTCGAGGATCGCCTGGCGAATCGCGGGGTCGACCACGAGCTGGAACGCGCACGCGTCGGCCATGCCGCCGCCGTCGACGCCCTTCGGCACCTTGAAGGTGAACGAAGGATCGTGCTTCTTCACCTCGTTCGCGAACATCGCCGCCGCCGCGAGCAGCGCCGCGCGCTCGTGATCCTGGATGCGCACGGAGCGCTCCGTGACGAGCGTCGCGCGCGCCCGCTTGTACGGGTAACGCGGCGGATCCTCGAACACGAGCTCCTCGAGCCGCACGCGGGCGCGCCCGGAGACGATGATGTTCGAGCGACCGTCCGGGAGCTTCGTGTGCTCCGTGATCACGCCCGCGCCGGCGTACTCGTTGATGCGCCCGCCCCCCTTGCGGTCGAGCTGGGCGATGACGATCGCGCCGTTCGAAGCGAGGCAGTCCTCGAGCATCGTCCGGTAGCGCGGCTCGAAGATGTGAAGCGGAAGCTGCGCGTGTGGAAAGAGGACAACCTGCGGAAGCGGGAAGACCGCGACTTCCTCCAAAACCTTGTCGTCGATTTCGGTCTGGGCGTGCAGCATGGGATTGGCTTCAAGGTCCGAAGGCGTCGACGCAGCTTCCGTTCATGGCGCTCGGTGCTTCGAGCGAGAGCCAAGCCACGATGCGCGCCACATGCTCGGGTTGCATCGCGGGGGGGAAGCCGCTTCCTTTGAGCATATCCGTGTCCACGGAGCCGGGCATCACGCACATTGCTTGAAGGCCCGTTCCGCGGAGCTCCTCGGCCAGGCTCTTGACCAGGCCTACCGTGCCCCACTTCGACGCGCAGTACGGCGCCAGGCGCGGGGTCCCCATCGTGCCCGAGATGCTACCGATCGCCACGAAGCGGCCGGACTTCTGGGCCAGCATGCTGGGGAGAAACGCTTTTATGAACAAAAACGTGCCCTTCAGATTCACGTCGAGTTGCTCGTCCCACTGCTCTTCGGTGGTCTCGAGGATCGTACGCCGGTGGACGACGCCCGCGTTGGGAATCACGACCGCCGGGACCCCCAGCTCGTTTAGAACGTGTTTGGTCGCGGCGGCGACCTCGTTGGAGCGGGCCACGTCGCACACCGCCATCAGCGCGCGGCGCCCGCGCCTCTCGACGTCTGCCGCCACGCTCGCCAGCGCAGCGCCGTCGCGCCCGAGGCAGGCCACATCCATCCCACGGTCGGCGAGCTCGACGGCGATGGCGCGGCCGATCCCGCGTCCGGCCCCGGTCACGACCGCGATCATCGCAGGAAGCTCGTGTCGAAGCTGCCGCGGCTGGCGAGCGTCTCCACGGAGGTCCCGTGCGCGCGCTCGCCTCGCGCGATCATGCAGCCATGCGTGAGGACGAGGCGGCAGCCGACCCACTCCGGCGCGAGCACGGCGACGAGGTCGTCGACGATGGCTTCGCCGATGTTCTCCTGCAGCGCGAGACGACGCGCATGAGCGTCGACGAGGGCCGCCACCGTGCCGAGGCCGATGACCTTGTTCGTGGCCTTGAACGCCACGGTCGCGCGGCCGATCGCGGGCAGGAGATGATGCGGGCACGTCGTGGTGACGGCGATGTCTCGCACCGCGACGATCGACGACTTGTTCACCGTGAGCGTCGACTCGACGACGAGCTGGCGGGTGTCGACGAGCTGCCCCGCGCAGAGATCCTCGGCGAACATCTGCGCCACGCGCTCGCCCGTGCCCGCGGTGTCCGCCGAGTCGAGCCCGAGCGCGCGGAGAAATGCGTCGATCGCGGCAGCCGCCGCCCGGCGATCCGAGGCCATCAGTTGAGCAGACGATGCCGCATGCTCTCGGCGATCGGCTTCCGGCACGAGAAGCCTTCCTCGAGCGCGTGGTAGTGGTTCACCGCGTCTTCGCCGTACTTCCAGCAGAGCCAGACGAGCTTGCCGTCGACGTTGCCGTAGAAATCGACCAGGCCGAGGCGCGCGTCCTTGAGCACGGCGCCCATCTCCTCCACCGCGCGCCAGCCCGCGCGATACTCCTCGATGCGCTTCACGAGATCGCGCTTCATCTCGCGGACGTCGTGAGGGTCGGCGGGGTCGAGCACGATGCGCTCGGGCACGTCACCGAGCTCGCGACCGAGCTTGATCAAGAGCGACTCGATCGCCGAGCGGCGCTCGAGCTGGCGCTTCACGACGGGCGCGAGCTTGGGAACGAGGTCGTTGACCTCTTCCAGCGTGAACACGCGTGCGTCGGAGCCCGTCACGCTTCGATGATAGGCGAACGCCGCTCCTACGTGCGCATCGATTCGAGCGGGTCCGCGGTCGCTGCCTTCCACGCAGGAACCACACTCAAAAGCACGAACGGGCCGAGGATCGCAGTCGCGACGCCGAGCAGCTCGGCCACATCGACGACGGGTGTAAGCGCGGTTCGGGGATACAGAACGCTCCAGCCGACGAGCGCCGGACGCAGGCCAGGCGCGCCGAGCCAATAGACCCAGCCATAGCCCAGTAACAGCCCGAGCGCCGTCGCCGCCGCGCCCACGAGGATCGACTCGGAGAGCTTGGCCCACAGCACGTCCGCCGTCGACCAGCCGACCGCCTTCAAGATCGCGATCTCGCGACGCTCGTCGGCGCCGATGCCGCTCGCCCGATCCCACGCGAGCACGAGGAGCGCGAGGATGGCTGGGATCGCGGCGCCGAGCACGAGGCCCGCGCGGCGCCCGTACGCGAGGTGATAGACGCGCTCGAGCAGATCGCGCTCGATGACGCGGCCGTTCGGGACGCGCTCGAGGATGGTGCGCGCCACCACGCGCGCCTCCGCGGGATTGGCGAGCACCACGGAGACGTCGGTCGCATCGCCCTCCGGGATCGAGAGCAGCGCGCGCGCGTCGTCTTCGTCACAGATGACGACGTCTGCGGTCCAGAGATCGAGCGAGGAGCGGAACGTGCCGACGAGCTTCATCGCGTGCGCGCGCGGATCCGCGGAAGGCAGACCGAGCTCGTCGCCGGGGAGCATGCCGAGGAAATGCGCGAGCTCGACGCCCGCGATCATCTCGTGCTGGCCGGGCGTGATGTCACGGCCGTGCTCGAGGACGCCGTTCGCCATGGAGAGCGCAGGCGCGCCCTTCGCAGTGCCGACGATGGTGACGTTGCCCTGCAGCGCGGGAAGGAAGACATAGCCCCAGACGCGCGGCGTCGCCTTGCGGACGGAGGCGATGTCCGCGAGCCTGTCGCTCTCCGACTTCGCGATCGTCGTCGGTCGTCCGCCGACGAGCTTCTGCACGACGATGTCGGGCTGCGCCGCGCGCGCCCGCTCGGACTCGGCCCGCAGCGACTCGGTGAGAAACAGCACCGCGGCGATGAGCGCGACCGCGAACGCGAGGCCGCCGCCGAGCGCGAACGACCGCGCCTTGCGCCGGCCGACGGCGTGGAACGCGTGCGCGAGGAGCGAGAGCTTCACGGATAGCCCCTCCCCTGCCGCTCCGGCCACGCGCTGGTCGGAGGGGCCATGGCGCCGCCCGCCGGATCGGGATCGGGGAGCGCGGGGCCATCCTGGAACGCTGCGTTCGGCTCCTCGAGCGAGGGCGAGCGAAGCCAGCGCGCGCCGCCGGACAGCGCGAGGTCGCTCGTCGGAAGGCGCGCCGCGACCGCGTCGATCGCGGGCTGCTCGGCCCGCGCGCGCGCCCGTCGCATGCGGGCATCTGCGGTCAGCGCCGCGATGACGAGCAGCGGGCTCACGACGAGCGCCAAGGCGATCATCTTCGCGCGCGATTGAGGCACAAATCGCTCATATCACGCCCATTTGCGCGCGTATCGACCTCCCCTGAAATCGGTGTTGCAAAACGCAGCGTCTCAACTCCGTCACGTCATTGCGCCCAACGAAATCGAGAGTATGCCGGCGCCTCGCATGACACTTCGCGTCGCCCTGGGTCTTGGTGCTGTCGTCTCCTCGCTCGCGGTGCTCGCTGGCTGTAGCAGCGGTGACGACGTCACCCACGACGGCGACCAGGATCTCATTCAGGGCACGGACGCCATCGGCAGCGAGTTCGATGCGGTCGGCCTGCTCGTGTCGCAGGGCAACGACGGTACGACGTCGCTCTGCACCGGCACGCTCATCGCGCCGAACGTCGTCCTCACTGCGAAGCACTGCGCGATGCGGAATCCGAGCCAGGAGGGCTCGCCGACGAACGTGCAGAACGGTCGCGTGCTCTTCCTCATCGGCCAGAATGGCCAGCACCCGACGGCCGGCGCGCAGGCGATCGACGCGACCCCGTCCTTCCTCTACCAGGGCGGCTACACGAGCCTCGGCTCGGACGTTGCGCTCTACACGCTTCAGCAGCCCATCCAGGGGATCACTCCGCTCCAGGTGGCCGCTCTCCCGCCGGGCGAGGCCGACGTGAACACGCCGTTCCTCGCCGTCGGCTACGGCCGTCAGGACGCGGCGGGCCACAAAGGCACCCGCAAGAAGGGCCAGGTCACGCTGCGCATGGTCAAGGGCTCGCCGGGCCCGCTCGCGTTCCCGACCGCCGATGACTACATCGCGTTCATCCAGCAGAACGTCGGTCACACGTTCACGGAGCCGCAGAAGGCGGCGCTTCGCCAGCAGTACATGACGCCGCTCAGCGACTCGTACGAGGTCTACGCGGGCGGCGCGCCCGGCGACTCGCAGGTCTGCCACGGCGACTCGGGCGGTCCGCTCCTCAAGAAGGACGCGGCGGGCAAGTGGGTCGTTCACGGCGTCGCTTCGACGACGATGGCGGAGTCGAACAACCTCTGCAAGCTCGGCGGCATGTACGCCGTGTTCGGCGCCAGCACGCGCAACCTCATCGCGTCGAAGGTCGGCGATCACTGCGGCGTCGGTGACGACGGCGTCCTCGCCTGCGGCCTCGCGAGCGAGCAGACCTCGTGCAGCATCCTCACCGGTCCGCCGTCCGCGAACGGACTCGAGCCGACGCCCGCCTCGCCCTACGTCGCGTGCCTCGCGGCGGAGTGCTGCGCGGAGGTGTCCGCGTGCTTCGGCGACCAGGGCTGCGCGGCGCTGAGCCAGTGCTTCAACGACTGCAGCACCGCGGGCGGCGACGCCGCCGCGCAGCAGACGTGCAACCGCGCCTGCTACGCCGCGAACGCGGGCTCGTTCGAGAAGTACCTCGGCTTCCAGACCTGCGGCCGGAAGAGCTGCGCCTCGTCGAACAGCCGCGGCGACGCCGCCACGACCGACGGTCCGAGCGCCGCTCAGGATTGAACGCGCTCGCGCGCTCGAAGAGACGTGGTAAATGCCGGCTCGATGTCTCGTCGAGCCATCCTCGCCGTTCCGCTCGCGCTCTTCGTGGCGTGCGAGCTCCCGAGCGCCGACGAGTACTCGAACGGCGCGCCGGACGGCGGCGCTGGATCGTCCGCGAGCTCGGGCTCGCCGTCGAACGAGGCGGGGCTGGGCCCGAGGGCCGAAGCCGGCGCCGAGGCGGCCACCGAAGGAGGCGCCGCCGAGGCGGGCGTCATCTTCGCGGCCGACTTCGAGGACGGCACCTGCGGTCCCGCGAACTTCTTCCAGGGTGAGGGCGGCCACTCGGACGAGGCGCACGCCGGCGTAAGCGCGTGTCAGGCGTGCCGGAAGAACGAGGCGACGGATTTCTACACGTGGAATCCGTACTACCTCGTCGTGAAGCCCGGCCCGGTCGCCGGCCAGACGTACCACGCACGTGCCTTCATCAAGCGCGGGCAGGACTCGTTCAAGGACCAGAACGCATGGCTCACGATCCGCGTGGCGAACGACGACCCGGCCTTCGAGGCGATCGAGGAGATCGAGTCGAATCACGTCACCCTCTCCGACACCTGGCAGCTCCTCGAGGCGACCCTCACCGTCACGAAGACGGGACAGGAGCTCGACGTCTTCGTCGGGGCGGCCACGCCGGCCACGGCGGGCCAGCGCTGCTTCGTGATCGACGAAGTCAGCGTCTCCCGGGACTGAATCACCGAGCGTGCGCTCGGTGATTCAACTAGATCCCGATCTTCCAGCTGCTCGTGTCACCGGCGTCGAACACCTCGACCCCGAGCTCGGCGAGCTCCTTGCGGATGGCGTCGCTCTTCGCGAAGTCCTTCGCCTTGCGAGCCTCCGCTCGCTCCGCGACCTTCGCGTCGATCTGCGACGCCTCGAGCCCACGAATCTCGAGCCTTCGCGCCTTCGTCCGCGCGGCGTACTCCTCCGACGTCGCCTGCATCAGGCCCAGCGGAGCGGTCGCGTCCCGGAGGGATTTCACCGCCAGGGCCGCGAGCTTCCGCACCGCTTCGTGCTTTGCCGGATCCTTCTTCATCTTCGGAGCCTGCATCGCGATCTCGTTCATCGCCTTGCCGAGGTCGGCGAGGACGCTGAGCGCAACCGGCGTGTTGAGGTCGCGATCGAGGGCCTCGAGGACCTTCTCCTTCGCTTCCAGAACGACCGTCTGCTGGCCCTGGAGCACGTTCGACTCCGCTGGCTCGATGTCGCCCGCGAGGGCGGCGAGAGCATCGCGTGCTGAATACAAGTAGTCCACACGCCGCTCCGCCTCGTCGAGGCCGGGAAACGTCACGCGGCCGTTCGCGTCGGACTTGTCGACGTCGAACGAGAGCGGACCGCGGTAGTGCGTGCCGAGGATGAAGTAACGGTAGGCCTCGGGATCGTTCTTCTCGAGGACGTCCTTGATGGTGACGAAGTTGCCGAGCGACTTCGCCATCTTCTCCTTGTCGATCTCGAGAAAGCCTCCGTGCATCCAGTAGCGCGCGAACTGCTTGCCGTTCGCGGCCTCCGACTGCGCGACCTCGTTCTCGTGATGCGGAAAGATGAGATCCATCCCGCCTCCGTGGATGTCGATCTGCTCGCCGAGGTTCTCGTTCGCCATGGCCGAGCACTCGATGTGCCAGCCAGGACGACCGTGTCCCCACGGCGACTCGAAGCCGAACGCGTCCTTCGGCTGTGACTTCCACAGCGCGAAGTCGAGCGGATCCTTCTTCACCTCGCCGGAGTTCTCGGCGAGGCGCTCGCTCGCGCCGGCGCGCATCTCGTCGATGTTGCGCCGCGAGAGCTTCGCGTAGTCCTTGAAGCTCCGGACGGAGTAGTAGACGTCCTTGCCGTTCGGGGTCTCCGAGACGTAGGCGTGCTCCTTGTCGATGAGCGTCTTCGTGATCTTGGCGATGCCGTCGATGGTCGTCGAGACGCGCGGCATCATCGTGGGCTTGAGGCAGCCGATGGCGCGGAGGTGCTCGTCGGCGAGCTCGCCCATCCGCTTCGAGAGGGCGAGGGGCTCCTCGCCACGCTCCTTGGCGCGGTTCACGATCTTGTCATCGACGTCCGTGACGTTCTGGCAGTGGGTGACCTCGAAGCCGCGAGCCCGGAGAAACCGCACCAGGACGTCGAACGTCGTATAGGTGCGGCCGTGACCGGCATGAGCGAGGTCGTAAACCGTGATGCCGCAGACGTAGAGCTTCACCTTGCCCGGTTCGAGCGGGACGAAGTCTTCAACCTTCTGGGTGAGCGTATTGTAGAGACGGATCGGCATATGCGGAGCCACGAATCTAACCCTCGATTTGCGCTCTGCATCGCCTTTTTCGCGTGCGGAGGCGCTTCTGCGTCGTTCGACGGCCAGGTTTTTCGCCAGGGACCGGTCGCGTTCACCGTCCCTGCGGTGCCGAACGGCTGGTCTCGCCTCGACGTGCGCGACGCCTCCCTCGCATACCAGGACGACGCGCATGGCGCGTCCATCCTCGTCAATGCGCGGTGCCGCTCCGCCGACGCGCGCACGCCGCTCGTCGCGCTCACCAATCAGCTGCTCATCGGCGCCAGCGAGCGCGAGATCCGCGAGCAGAAGACGGAGCCGTTCGACGGGCGTGAGGCACTGCACACGACGCTCGTCGCCAAATGGGACGGCGTGCCGATGAACCTCGACGTGTTCGTCCTGTCGAAGGACGGCTGCACCTACGACTTCGCGCGCGTGGGCGCGAAGCGCGACGGCGAGGACGGGTACGAGGCGTGGGTCCGCGGCTTTCGCACGCTGCCCGGCTCTGGGGTCGTGAAGTGAATCCGCCGCCCACCGACCGCGGGCGCGAGTCGCTTCGACCGGGAGGCTTCTCGCTCCCGCCTCCGCCGCCCGAGCCGTCGTTCTTCGAGTTTCATCTCGCGCGCTGGCGCCGGTTCATCGAAGAGCTCGGCGAGGTCGCCCTCCTCACCTCGCGCACCGTGCGATCGATCTTCCGGCGGCCGCTCGAGATCCGCTCCACCATCCAGCAGATGGAGTCGCTCGGCGTCCGCTCCATGGGCATCGTCACCGTGACCTCCGTGTTCATCGGCATGGTCATGACGATCCAGTTCGCGTTCGGTCTCCGTCGCTTCGGCGGCCTCGAGTACATCCCGCGCGTCGTCGTGCTCTCGTTCTGCCGCGAGCTCGCGCCGACCCTGACCGCCATCATCGTCGGCGGACGCATCGGGAGCGGCATGGCGGCCGAGGTCGGCGCGATGAACGTGACGGAGCAGGTCGACGCGATCCGCGCGCTCGGCGCCGATCCCGCGAAGAAGCTCGTCCTCCCGCGCATGCTCGCCGCGATCCTCGTGATGCCCATCCTGAGCGTCTACGCGCTCGCGCTCGGCGTCATCGGCGGCATCATCGTGTGCTGGGGGCAGTTCGACATCACCCCCACGTTCTTCATCTCGTCGTCACTCGAGGTCACGCGTATCTCCGACTTCCTCGTCGGCGTCGCCAAGACCCCATTTTTTGGCTACATCATCTCGATCGTCGGCTGCCACTTCGGCCTGCGGACGAGCGGCGGCACCGAAGGCGTCGGCCTGTCGACCACGCGCACGGTCGTGGCGGTCTCGATCGCGATCCTCATCGCCGACTTCATGCTCACGAAGCTCTTCATGTTCTTCCAGGCGAGCTGAACGGGCGCAGCCCGCGTCGATCACCGGGTCCGCCACACGACGTAGTCGTCGATCAGGAAGCAGGCGGTGGTGAGCCCGGCGCCGTTCTCCGCGTAGGTGTACGTGTCCATGTTGTTCGCGGGCTTCGTGAGCGTGAAGGTGACAGAGAGCATCTGCCACTCGTCCGTGAGGAGCAGCGGCGCGGACTCGCTCACCTCTATCCTCGCGTAGGATTTCGTCTGCGACCGCAGAACGAGCGTGACGTACAGGGCGTCGGTGCTGCCCGGGGGACGGCGCACCCAGACGGTGGAGCGATACTCCTGCCCGGCCGCGGGCTCGCCCGCGTATCCGTTGTCGATCGACCAGATCTCGGTCGTCGCGTTCGGGCCCCGACACACGTTGCACGCCTGCGCCCCGGAGCGCGCGACGTTCGAGCCGGAGATCACGGCCTCGTACCCGCCAGAGTCGGTGCAGCCGGCCTCGAAGTCGGCGTTGTTCTTCGCGAGCAGATTGACGATCGGGGTCGACGAGTCGACCGCCGACGCCCCGTCCGTACCGCCGTCGGTCGGGTTCGGCGTGAGCGTCTCCGCGTCCTTCGTGACGCCGCCATCGGCGCGCGCCACGTCGCCCAGGCTCGAGCCGCCGTCGGGCGATCCCGACGCGAACTCGTCCGCGCTCGGGAGCCCGCAGGCGCCGGCCAGCAGCAGCGCGGTTGCGATGACAGACCAGCGCCGACCGCCCACATCCCGAGCATATCGGTCCGCGGGCGGAGGAGCGAGTCAGTCGCCGGTGCCGAGCTTCCGCTCGATCGCCTCGAGGTGCGCGCGGACCTCGGGGTCCGTCGAGCGGAGGTGCTCGACCTTGCGCACGGCGCTCATGACGGTCGTGTGATCGCGGTTGCCGAACGCGCGACCGAGCTCCGGGAAGCTGCACTTGAGGCGTTGCTTGCAGAGGTACATCGCGACGTGACGGGCGAAGGCGATGCTCTTGTGGCGGTCCTTCGAGAGGAGGTCGGACGTGCGGAGCTTGAAGTGGTGGCAGACGACGCGCTGGATGTCGTCGACGCCCGCCTCGTTCGGCTTCGTGCTCGACGTGGCGGCGAGCTCCTGACGCGCGAACTCGAGGTCGATGGCGCGGCCGAGGAGCGAGGTCTTCGCGGCGAGGCGGATGAGGGTGCCCTCGAGCTCGCGGACGTTCGAGCGGATCGTCTGCGCGAGGTAGAGCACGACCTCGTCGGCGAGGTCGATCTGCTCCATCTGCGCCTTCTTCCGCAGGATGGCGACGCGCGTCTCGAGCTCGGGGCCCTGGATGTCGGCGACGAGGCCCCACGAGAAGCGCGACACGAGCCGCTCCTCCATGCGCTCGAGCTGCTGGGGGTACTTGTCGCTCGTGACGATGATCTGCTTGTCCGCCTGGTGGAGCGCGTTGAACGCGTGGAAGAACTCTTCCTGCGTCTGCGTCTTCGAGGCGAGGAACTGGATGTCGTCGACGAGGAGGAGGTCGCAACGCTCGCGGTAGCGGCTGCGGAACTCGCTCATGCGGTTCTCCTGCAGCGACTGCACGAACTCGTTCACGAACTTCTCCGCCGACACGTACAGGATGCGCGACTGGGGGCGCTCGGCGCGGATCCGGTGCGCGACGGCATGGACGAGGTGCGTCTTGCCGAGGCCCGTGCCGCCGCACAAGAACAGCGGGTTATGACGCGGCCCCCCGCCGCCGGCCGCGCCGATGGCGGCCGCATGCGCGAGCTGGTTCGACGGCCCGACCACGAAGTTCGCGAACGTGTACTTCGGGTTCAGACCCTCGAGCGGCGGTGCCTTCATCTGCGAAGACTGTGTACGGCGCGAGGCAGGTGCTTCTTCGGTGATCATTTGGGGCGCAATCCCACTTGTTCCGTTTGCACGTGCGCGCATACCGGACGGCACATCGTCGCCCAGCGCCGGAGCCACAGGGCCGGACACGGGACGGTCGAGGTCACCACCGATGCTCCACGCGATTTGAACGCTCCAACCCGTCTGGCTACGGAGGTAGTCGATCAACGTCGGGAGAAAATGTTGATCGACCCATTCCCGGACGAACTCGTCGCGGGCGCGGAGGCTCACGACGCCGTCGGTCATGCCGTCGTACTGCACACCGGAGAACCACTGCTCGAAGCTCGCAGGCGACTTCGCCCGCGTGAATGCGACAGCTTCGTTCCAGAGAGCCTCGTGCTGCATCTCGATTCGTTCCACTCCGCGCACAACTTCTCCACAGGGCTGTGGAGGACAGCCCGCCCTATCGCTTCACAAAATTCCCCCTCAGCAGTCGGAAGGCGCGCTCGAACGCAAAGCCACCCGCCAGCCACTGAACCGCCCAGCTCGAAGCCCCGTCGTAACGGGAAAGATGGAGCTAGCACCGTCGATTCGAGAACGACAACGACCATCGCAAAAGAAGTCGCAAGTTATCGAACGCCTTACGTTTTATTGCTTGTAGACCACCTCCAAAATGCAGGCGCTTCGCATGCAATTTCGGAGGGGTGTTGATAAGTGCCCGACGTCTTTTCGTAATCGGCCTGTCATCGGCCGGACACGAAATGACAACGCCGCGGATCGTCGGCGGAAATCGTGTCAAGAGTCGACGATCGCCCGAATTTCTCGAGCGAGGAACGGATCGAGCGCCCGCGCGGTTTTGCCGAAAACTTGTACGGGCCCCATACGAATTGGTTAGGTCGGCAGCGGTGCACCGCCTCATGAAGAAAACCGGCGTCGCTTTGCTCTGTGCGGGCGCCGTCTTCGGCGCCGAGACGCGCGTGCACGCTTCGCCCTCCACGACCTCGATCGAACAGGGATACGACCTCGGCGAGGTGCAGCACCCGCGCACCGTCGCGATGGGCGGCGCCAACCAGGTGTGGGGCGGCTCCACGTCGGCGATCTTCGCGAATCCCGCAAATCTCCCGCTTTACCGCGTTTACCACCTCGAGGCCCTTGCGGCGTTCAGTCCCGAGGCGCGGCGGCAGAGCTACGGCGGCGCCGTGGTCGACTCGAGCACGAGCAAGCTCGCGGGCGGCTTTGGCGGCACGTGGTCGCAGATGGATCCAGACGGGATCAAGCGGCAGTGGACGGACCTTCGACTCACGCTCGCGTACCCGCTCGGCGATCGATTCCACCTCGGGATGACGGGACGCTACCTCCGCGCGACGCAGGCGGTGGCGCGCGGCCCCTTCGGTGCGTCACTCGCGTCCGACGGCAAGCCGGACGATCCGCTGACGAGCCAGTTCACGTTCGACGCCGGCGCCGCGATCGCGATCACGGAAGGCCTGCGCTTCGGAGTGAGCGGGCGAAACCTCACCGCGCCCGGCATCGGCCTCATGCCGACCGCCCTCGCGGGTGGCCTCGGCTGGTCCAACCAGACCGTGTCCGTCGAGGCGGACTCGCTGATCGACTTCACGACGTACCAGAAGGCCCGTGCTCGCGCGATGGTGGGCGCCGAGGTCCTCCTCGCCGACCACATCCCCGTGCGCGCCGGCTATCGCTACGACGACGGCACGCGCAACCACGCGCTCTCGCTCGGCGCGGGGTACGTCGACAAGCGCTTCTCGGTCGAGGTCGCCGGCCGGCGCGACATCGTCGGCGACAATCCGGCTACCATGATCTCCATCGGCCTCCGCTTCTTCGTGGATGCGCTGGGCGGCAGCGGTGGCGGCAATGGCTCAGGCGAAGCGGACCCCCTCTGATCCTCTCCCCGCACTGAACGCGGCGCTCGACCGTCTCGAGCGCGCGGAGCACGCACCGGCGCTCGCCTCGCTGCTCGACGCATGGCGCGCCTGCGGCGATGGGCGCATCGCGGACGCGATCGATCGCCTGTCCGCGATCGTCACGGAGACGGAGAAGCCGATCGTCGCCGTGGGCAGCACCTCCGCGAAGACGGCGTGGTACCAGGCCTGCGACGCGCGGCGGCCCGCGGCGCTCGGGCGCCTGCTCGAGGCGCTGCCCGACGGGATCGACCGCGTGAAGCGCCTCGAGGCGCTCCTCGCCTGGCCCGCCGATCCACGCATCGGGAGCGCGGCGCGTGCGTGGATCGAGGCGCCGCCGGTCCAGGGCTCGAACCGGCCCGGGTTCTTCAACGCGCTCTGGAAGCTCATCGAGCACACACGCGATGCGCGGCTCGCTCCCGTCATCGCGCGCATCAGCACGTCGACCGCGCGACCGACGTCGGTGAACGCCTTCGGGCTACGTTCGTGGGTCGCCCTGACCGAGCTCGCCGAGCGCTTCGAGCAGCTGCCCGCGCCCCTCCCGCTCGGGCCGGACGCGATCGCGGCGGCCTCGCGCGTCGAGGCGCGGCTCGCGGAGCCGCCGCCGAAGGCGACCGGCGGCACGAGCGCCGACGAGGACGACCTCTACGCGCGCATCTACGCCGATCCGACCGACGACGAGCCGCGCGCCGTCCTCGCGGACCTGCTCCTGCAGCGCGGCGATCCGCGCGGCGAATTCATCGCGCTGCAGATGGGGCGACACGGCACGGACCGGCCCGCGACCCCCGCCGAGCGAAAGCTCGTCCAGCAATGGGGCCGCACCTGGCTCGGTCCGCTCGACGATGTGCTCCTCAAGGAGGGCGTCGAGTACGAGCGGGGCTTCCTCGCCCGGTGTCGCTTCGCCGGCGGCGAGGCCGCGGGCGCGAAGGAGTGGATGACCGTGACCCACCTCGACGTCTCGCGCGCCAGCCGCTACGTCGCGGGCAGCAGCGCGCTCTTCCGGTCCCCGCATCTTCGCCACGTGCGACACGTGACGGGGCTCTCGCCGGCCGATCTCCCGACGCTCTCCGCGCGAGGCGAGCTCCCGTGGGAGACGGTCGGCTGGCGCGCCTGGGGCTGGGACTACCTCGAGCCGATCGCGAAGGGCGCGGGGTCCCTCTTTGCCGCGGCGCGAGCGCTGGTCGTCATGCAGGTCGAGTCGCATGCCTTCACCGTCCCGACGGAGGCGATCCTCGGCATCCTCTCGGCGTGGCCGAACATCGAGGCGTTCACGATCGGAGCCGAGACCCGGCACGTCTCGACCATCCTCGCGAGCGAGCGCGGGGAGAAGCTGGCCCGCCTCGTGGTGATCGATCCGGCGATGACGGTGACGGTCGAGAGACGAAAGCTGACGATCGCGCTCCGCCGTCTGACCACCACGTCGGTGGCGGAGGTGGTCCGGCTGATGCGCGCCGTCGAGCCCACGAGCGTCGCCGTTCACGGCGACGGCAAGGCCGCGCTCGAGGACGGTCCCACCCTCGTGATGAAGAGCGCACGAGCCTCGATGAAGCCAATCGTCGACGCGGCGAAGGACGCGGGCGTCCCGCTCGACGTGCAGGGGAAGAGCTTCTCGTGAGCCTGCGCGACGCGCTCCATCACTTGCAGAATACACATCCGGAGCCGGCGCTCGAAGCGCTGCTCGACGCCTGGCGCGCGAGCAAGCGGCATCCGGCGATCGCGGACGCGATCGAGCTGCTGAGCGCCACGCTCACCGCGAAGGAGACGCCGATCCGCGCCACCGGCGGCACGTCCGCCCGGGCGGCGTGGGGCGAGGCGGCGAGCTCGAAGCGGGCCGCCGTGATGGGACGCCTCCTCGAGGCGATCTCGGACAGCACGGATCGCCATCTTCAGATCGACGTGCTCCTCGCGATGCCGGCCGACCCGCGCATGGCGACGGCGGCGAAGAAGTGGCTCGAGTCGCCGCCGGTGCGCGCCACGAGCCGGGCGCCGTTCTTCCATCGCGTCGTCCGGCTCATCGAACGCACGGGAGACGTGCGGCTCGCGCCCTTCCTCGTCGCGCTCACGGAGCCGAGGAACCAGTCCGCCGCGAACCGAGCGTACGGCGTCCAGACCTGGAGACCGCTCGTCGCCGCTGCGGCGCAGCTCGCGAAGCGAAAGGTGCCCGACCTCGATCGCGACGACACGCTGACGCTCGCTGCGATCGCGAAGCTCGTGCGCGCGCCGAAGCCGAGCGCCGGCACCGCCGCCGACGAGGAGGCGCTCTTCACGCGCATCTACGACGACCCCACGGACGACGAGGCGCGTGCCGTGCTCGCGGATCTGCTCCAGCAGCGCGGCGATCCACGCGGCGAGCTCATCGCGATGCAGCTCGCACGGCATGGCACGGACACGGAGCCGAGCCCCGCGGAGAAGAAGCTCATTCAGCAGTGGGGACGCGTATGGCTCGGCCCGCTCGAGCCCGCGCTGCAGAAGCAAGGAGTGGTGTTCGAGCGCGGCTTCGTCGCCCGCGGCCGCTACGTTCGCGGCGCCGCCGGCGCGAAGTCGATCGGGGCGCGGGAGTGGTCGACCCTCACGCATCTCGACGTGAGCGCGAAGAGCGCGTGGGACGACAGCGCGCCGGATCTCCTGTGGTCGGACGCGGCGCGCAACCTACGTCACGTGACGGGAGTGAATCCGGTCGAGGACCTCGCGCGGCTACGGAACCGAGGGCAGCCGATGCCCTGGCTCTCCGTCGGGTTCGTGACCTCGCACTGGGTCTACTGCGCGAGCCTCGAGGAGGGGCCACAGGCGGTCTTCCCCGCCGCGCGAAAGCTCTCGGTGCGCGCCGAGAGCGACGACAACTTCTTCGTGAACGCCGACGAGATCCTCGCGCTCCTCGAGCGGTGGCCGGCCATCGTCGACTTCGAGATCGACGCCGAGCCGGAGCTCGTGCTCGGCATCCGCTCCGACGCGCGCGGCAAGCAGCTCGAGCGGCTCGTGCTCGACGGTCCGATGGGCGTCCTCACGCTCGAGGGCGATCGCCTCGACTTTCAGCCGCGCTCACGCGAGGATCCGAGGAGCTTCCTCGAGGTCGTGGTCGAGCGACTCGAGGTACATCACGTCAACGTCACGGCTGCTTCGTGAGCGGGACGTCGGCGTTGATCGTCCACACGAGCGGCGCGGTCTGATCGTTGCGCTGGATCTTGAGCGAGATGCTGCCGCTCGCGCCCGCGGCAGAGACGTCCGCGTCGAGCTTCGCGTGCGGCTCCGCCGCGCTACCGCCGCCGTCGATGGAGAAGGTGGTTCCATCCGCGGCGGTCGTGAGCGAGTAGTCGTGGAGGTTCGCCGGGATCGGCGAGTTGGGACAGCCGTTGAGCGACTCCTCTACCGCCTTGCCGGTGACGGTCGCCGACTTCACCTTGCCGTCGGGGCCGATGACGACCTTCACGTTCATGTTCTCGAAGTGAGTCTGGTACTCGCAGTAGGGAGAGCCGCCGAACTTCGAGGTCACCGTCTTCGCGAGCGTGCCGGTCCACACCGTGTCGCTCGCCTGCACCGGCGGCGCGGTCGGCTCCGCTGGCGTCGGGCGGTCGGGCATCGTCCCCGTCGACGCGGGCGGCGTGGCGTTGCCGGTGTCTCCTTCCGTGTCGTCGGCGGCGCTCTTCTTGTTGGAGCGCGACGCGGAAGAGGGCTGCCCGTTGTCGAACGAGTCCGGCGCGGGCGTCGCCGCACACGCGACGACGAACGTGGATCCCACGAGAGCCAGCAGGCCAAGGAGCGTCTTGGAACGCATACCCGGGATGGAGCAACCGTCGGTCCATCGACCGGGCCAGCGAGCGACGACGATCCCACGAAGATTTCAGCCTGTCGGTGGATGTCGCCTGTCACCAGGCGGGCGAGGCGGATCCATCGGTCATTTCGGGGTGTTGCTCCAAATGCGCAAGCACAGATCGTCGCTCGCGTGCCGTACCGCGAGCACGGGTGCGATCGCCGCCTCGCCCGGTTGCTTGGGCACCTTGTTGACGGCGAGCGGATGCGCGTCTGCCTCCTGACCGCAGAGGTTCGCCGCGACGCGGCTGAGGGCCGGCTGCTGGGGCGCGGAGAGCGCGACGATGCGCCCGAGCGTGAGCGGCGTGCCGCGCGAGGCGCCGAGCCGGAGCAGCAGCGACGACGCGCCGGTCGGATCGGGCTCCGTCGCATCGACGAGCGATCGGATGCGGAGCGACGCCATCTCTCCGCGCGCGAGCGCCTTCGTGAGCTGCTCGCCTTTGATCGTGACGACGATCCCCGCCATGGTCTCGCGCCCGAGCAACGGGTGAGCGTTCACGGGACGACGAGGCACGCGCTCGATCGCGAGCACCTCGCCCGCTTCGTCGTCCTCCGCCTCGAGCGCGCCATCGCCGACCGCCACGAGATGAGCGTCGATGGCGCGAGGCCCCGGCGCACCGAACGCGACGTGAAAGCGAAGCGTCTCGCCTTTCCATTCGCCGCGCGGGAGGTTCACTTCGTGGACGACGGCGTACGTGTGGCCGCCGTGGAACGTGACCTTCACGCGCGCGATCGAGGGCAGCATCGCGAGCGGAGGCGGAGGTTGCGGCGGCGGCGCGGGCGGAGGCTTCGGCGGCGCGGCGAGCGCCGGTGACGCGGCGAGCAGGGCACACGCGAGCGCGCGTCGCGTGCCCCTCATCCCATCGCCTCCTCGAACGCGCGCGCGATGCGTGGCGCGAGCGTCGGGTCCGGCTTCTCGCTCTGCCGGATCGGACCCGACGCGACGTTGGCCAGTCGCTGCGCCGCGCGCGGGTTGTCGAACCAGTCTTCGTCGTGCATCTGCACGAGCTCGTCGCGCAGCGTCCGCCCGGAGCGCGGCGAGGAAGCGCGCGCCCGCGTCGCTGCGCCTGCGTCCGCTGATGCCGCCATGCGCCCACACCATGCCGAGCGCGTGCGGCAGCGGCCGGCCGAACACGCGAGCGCTCGCGTCGTCGGTGTCGTCGGCGACGATGCCCTCCGAGAGCCCCAGCCGCACGAGCACCGCGAGCTCGCGCAGCGCCACGAACGCGGTCCGCGCGAGCGCGCGCTCCTGCGCCTCCGCGACGCGCACGGGCAGGTCGAGCTTCCTCCGCGCGAACGTGCGGCTCGCCACCGCGAGCGCGAGGAGATCGCCGTAGACGAAGGCGTCCGTCGGCGCGGGATCGCGCGCGAGCGCGAACGGCAGCGACTTCGCGGTGCTCCCGGTGCGGAGCGCATAGCCCCACGCCGCGGCCGCGCGGAGGAAGCTCGCGCCGCCGAGGGCCTCGGGGAGCGGCGCGTCTCTCGGCGTGCGCGGCGCGATCGTCTTGAATGCGTCCTCGAGCCAGCGCGCCGTCAGCCGCGCCGGCCAGCCCTCCGTCGCGTCCCGCGCGAACGTGCTCTCGATGACGAGTGCTGGCGTCGCGCCCACGCGCTTCAGCCAGTCGCGCGCGAGCGGCTCCGTCACTTCGAGGACCGCGTCCGAGAGCTCGCGGAGCACCTTCACGCTCGACGACTCTTCGGCCGTCGCGACCACGATGAGCTGCCCTTGCGCCGGCGCCGCGGACAGCGTCGCCTCGCGATCGAGGACGTTCGCCCACGGATGCTCGAGGCCGATGCGCCGCGCCACCTCGAAGGTGCGCGCGCGACGCTCGCGTCGGACGGCCGCGATCGGGTCCGCGAGCTCGTCGAGCCGCGTGAGCGCCTTCTCGAGCTCCACCACGTTCGGGGCCTGGAAGAGCGCCGCGCGGGCCTCTTCCCACGTCTTCGCGAACGTCGTCGACGCGAGGAGGTCTTTCCGCGCCGTCTCGAGCCGCGGATCCGGCGCCTTCTCGCGCTCTGCCTCTTCCAGCACGAGGTCCCAGCCGATCCGCGCCTCCGTGAAGAACGCGATCCAGCGGAGGAGCGCGTCGCGATGCGCGCCGTGAACGGGGCCGGCCTCGTAGGCCTTCAGCGCGTCGTACGCGTTCTTGCCGGAGACATCGCGATACTCCCCGAGCGGATCATCGCCGCCGCGCTGCAGCGAGGCACTCGCTCGCGCGACGCGGCCGTCGAGGAGGCCGAGGTCGATCACCCGTGCACCGATCCGCGCACGTCGTTCGAGGGCAGCGCCCGCACGATCCGCGCCTCGGCCTCCGCGAGGAGCTCGAGCCGCGCGTCCACGAGGTGCGCGAGCGGACCCGCGGCGCGCTTCGCGAGGTCGATGTAGTCGCGATAGTGGCGCGCCTCGCACTCGAAGAGCTCCTGGTAAAATACACGCAGCTCGTCGGGCGTCGACTCGGGCAGCGCGGCGAGCAAGAGCTTGAAGCGCTCGCACGACCGCGCCTCGATGAGCGCGCCCACGAGCAGGCGGTTCGTGACGAGCGGGAGGTCCGACACCGGGAGCGCGTTCATCGCGCGCCGGAGCTGTGCCGCGTAGTCGTCGACGGGCGGGATGCCGAGCGCGAGCCCGCGCTCGCCGAGGAACGCCACGACGCGATCGAAATGCTCGAGCTCCTCCTGCGCGATCGCGGTGAGCGAGCGGACGAGCTCGAGGTCCGCGGGATGGCGCACCACGAGCGACAGGGCGTTGGTCGCGGCCTTCATCTCGCAGTGCGCGTGATCGACGAGGACCGCGTCGAGGTCTTTCACCGCCTCGCGCGCCCAGGCCTCGTCCGTCGCTGCGCGGAGGCAGAGCATGGCGAAAAAGTACCACGAGTCTCCGTCGAACCGTTCAGGTCCGACGCTTCGCGCCTACACGACCGCCCAGTCCGGCAAACCCCACCGCGACCGCCCCGACGATCACGAGGGAGATCGCGAGCACCGTCGGCGTCATGATCGTGCGCGCGAGCGCCACCGCGATGATGGTCACCACGCCGCCGCTCACCATCCCGATCCGCTGACCGGGGCCCGTGCCGAAGCGGCCCACGATGTAACCGCCGCCGAACGACGCGAGCGCGAGCGCGACGAGCGTGGGCAGGCCGATCATGAGCATCAGCTTCGCGCGCTCCAGATCGGATGCATTCTGCATCTGCTCGGGGGTCACCCCGGCGATGAGCCTGTTCGAGATCGCGCCGCCCAGGTACGAGAGCGGGACCCACGCGGAGAAGATCGCCACGACGCCGAACCCCGCCCAGTGCCACGGCGGACGCTCGTCCTCCTCCGGCTCCTCCGGCGCGTTGTTGTTGAGGACGGGCAGCCGACGACCAGCCATGACCTACGTCTCACCTTAGCAGCGCCGGACGGGCGGCGAATTGTGGTAATCGCGGCCCGTGAGCTCGATCTATCCGCCCATCGACGCCGCCCGTGCGACCACGAGCATGGAGCTTCGCGTGCGCTTCGCGGAGACGGACCTGATGGGGATCGCCCATCACTCCTCGTATCTCCTCTATTTCGAGGCCGGCCGCGTGGAGTGGCTCCGCGCGCGCGGCGTCACCTACGCGGACTGGGCCGCCAAGGGGGTGCAGCTCCCCGTGGTCGAGGCGAACCTCCTCTACAAGGCGCCCGCCAGGTTCGACGATCTGCTCACGGTCGAGGCCACGCTCGTGGAGCTCCGCTCGGTGTCGTTCAAGTTCGCGTACCGGGTGAAGCGCGGCGAGCACCTCCTCGTCGAGGGTCACACGCGCCTCGCGTGCATCGACGCGCAGCACGGGCTCCTCAAGATCCCGGAGGACATGCGCGAGGTCCTGCTCTCGCCGGGACGCTGATCACATCAGCTGCAGGCACGCGCTGCACATGGCGCAGCTGCCGGAGACGAGCACCACGAAGAGCACCAGGATGACGATGACCGCCGTCTGACTCATCGACTCCGGAGGGCGGATCGGCAGGCGCTGCACCCACTGCGGATGCTGCGGTTGCATGCCCATGGGCGGCGGCGGCGGGCCCCACTGCTGCGGCGGAGGTTGCGGCGGGGCGTACCCCTGCGGCACGCCGTAGCCTGGCGGCGTCGGCGGTGGCGGGGTCCACTGCGCGGCCGACGGCAGCGACGGCCGGCCGATGTTCGCGGGCGCGGACTGCGCCGCCGACGGCGGCGCCATGCCGGTCGCAGCCATCGGATTGACGCCGGAGCCAGGCGGGATCGCGGAGGGCGGCATGACGCCCGACGGCGGCATCGGCCCCGCGACGCCCGTGGCCGCGAGCGGATTCACGGGGTTCACGGCTCCGCTGGGGGGCGCGACCACGCGCTGCATCGTGGTCGCGCTCCGCGTCTTCGCGGCGGCGGAGAACGCGGTCCACATCTCGACGATGGAGGGGTAACGGTCGCCGGGATTCACGGCGAGCGCCTTCCGGCAGATCGCCTCGATCTCGTCCGTGACGTTGGCGCCCATCGTGCGCGGCGTGGGGCGCCGGGACGTGTCCATCGCGGCGCGCATGATCCCGATCACGTCGGGCGCGTCCATCGGCGGGCGTCCCGTGAGGAGCTCCGTGACGAGGAGGCCGAACGCATAGACGTCCGTCGGCAGGCCGGTCTGCCCGAGACGCGGATCGAGCTGCTCGGGCGCGGCGTAGAGCCAGGTGAACGAGGCGAAGGTGCCCTTCGTCCCCGCCGCCTCGCCCTCCTTCATGATCTTCGCGATGCCGAAGTCGAGCACCTTCACGCGCTGGCCCTCGGGGCCGTGCACGAGGAAGACATTCGCGGGCTTGATGTCGCGGTGCGCGACCTGATGACGGTGCGCGACCGAGAGCGCCTCCGCCACCCCGGTCAGGATGGGAAGCGCGTCCTTCACGGAGCGACCGCCCCCGCGCCTGGCGAGCTCGTCGTCGAGCGGCTGGCCCTCGAGCCACTCGAGGACCATGAACGGCGCCCAGGCTCCGGAGGGCGTCGTGATCGCGCTGAAGTGCAGGGCGCGAACGATGTTCAGAGACGTCTGGGATAACGTGTAGAGGAGACGCGCCTCGGCCCGGAATTTCTCGAGGATGAGCGCGTTGATCTTCGGATCGCCGCCGTCGAGGCCCTTCAGGACCTTGATCGCGACCGGCTGGTCCAGGGAGAGGTGCTGGCCGCGGTAGACGACGCCAAACCCGCCCTCGCCGACCACGCGGTCGACGCGATACTGCCCCTCGAGCACCGTGCCCGCGAGGCCGAAAGCATCCTGCAGGCCGGCGCCAACCACTGCCCAATCTTTATCTCAGGGCGACGGAACACGCGCGCGGTTTCGCCGAACTGAGATACTCTCCGCGACGCGCCGATGCGCAAGCTCGTCCTGCCTCGGGTCGTCGTCGTGGCGACCCTCCTCCTCCTCCTCGCCGGATGCAGGCGGGGTTCGGCCAAGCTGGAAGGCCGATGGAAGGGTGTACGCGCAGAAGGCGTGGATCCCACCTCGGCGCAGAAGGCAGAGCTCTTCGCCACGAGCACCGAGATCGTCGCCATCGGCGACAAGATCGCGATCCAGACCCCCGCTGGACGCAGCCAGACGTCGACCTACACCATCGACAAGGAAGACGCGACGACGCTCGTCATCCACACCGACCGCGACCCGAACGCCGAGACGTTCACCTTCAACGAGAAGGGCGACACGATGGTCTGGCGCATCGACGAGACGCGCCGGATCTGGTTCAAGAAGCTCCCGCCCGAGCCGCGCTAGCCGGGCTCGACGTCAGCGGCGGACCGCCTCGCGCGAGACGCGGAGGACCGTCGTTCGCTCGCCGCGGCGCACCTTGATGAGGACGTCGTCGCTGACGGGGCCCGAGAGCCGCGCCCGGGCCTCCTCGATCGTACCCACCGGTCTTCCACCGACCTCGAGGAGCACGTCGTTCACGGCCACGCCGCCGCGCTCCGCCTCGCTGCCCTGCGAGACGGCGATCACGAAGACCTCGTCGTTGTCGTTGTCGGCGAGCGTCACCGCCACGCCGCCGGTGGCGATCGGCTCCTTGCTCGAGGCCTCGCCGCGAACGATCACGATCTTCACGTCCGACGTGGTGCGCCCCGCGTTCACGCGCACGTCGCTCTTCCGCGTCCGCCCGATGTCGGCCGCGTAGGCCTCGAGCGTGATCACGCCCTCCGGTAGCTCCGTCAGCTTGAAGCGGCCCTTCCCGTCCGTGACCGCCATCCCCACCGGCGCGGCGCCGACCGGCAGATACGTCGGCACCGCGTCCTTCGCCACGCGCGCGCCGGGGATGGGGTTCCCGCGATCGTTCACGATGACGCCCTCGACGATGCCCTCCTCGCCGAGCTCGAAGCGCGGCACCTCGGTGGGCTTCCGGCCGCCGCGCTCCTCGATCGCGATCGCCTTCTCGTCCGGCGCGCGCCCGGCGGCGCGTACGCGAACGCGCGCGCGCCCGGGCGCGACCTCCGCGAACGAGTACACGCCGTCCTTGTTCGTTCGCGCGTGACGCGTGCCGGAGTCGGTCTGGAGCGCCACCTCTGCGTTCGGGATCGGCTCGCGGCGCTTCGTCATCACCACGCCCGTCACGCCCTCCGCTGGAGCGAGCTCGATCTTGAGCTCTTCCGTTTCGGCCGTCGTGGTGAGGACGCGGCCCGCGCGCCCCGGCGCGTGCACCTCGACGCGCAGCGCGAGGCCTTTTCCGCCCATGATTCGCGTGTCGCCGCGGGGATCCGTGAACGACGTGTTGCGGAGCGCGTCGCTCGCGTCGAGCGACACCGCGGAGACCTGCGCCGCCTCGATGCCGCTGCCGCGGAGGTCCACGACCCGGACCGGGAGCGGAGGACGCGGCTCGGGGATGACGATGCGCACGTCCTTTTTCCCGCCCTCGGGCACCTGCACCTCGAGGCGCGCCACGATCGCGGTCGGGTCCTCGTCGCGCGACACGAGGAGCACGATGGAGTCCGGCATCGACGCGAACGCGAACGAGCCATCGCTCCCGGTGCGCGTGAGGTGCTCGAGCGACCCGTGCGTCGCGAGCGCGGTGACGTGGGCGCCGTCGATCCCGCGGCCCTTCGAGTCGACGACCTTGCCCTCGAGCGTGCCGCCCTTCTGGAGCACCACGACGACCTTCGCCTCCTTGTCGGACTCGATGAGGACGACCTCGCTCATCGCGTCGACGAACTGCGGATGATGCACGAGCGCGCGCACGCGCCCCGGCGGGATGGGCGTGGCGCGGAACTCGCCCGCGTGCGACGTGACCCACGGCTCCGCGCGCGCCGCGTTCGTGCTCGGGACGGGCGAGCCAAAGGCGAGGCTCACGTGCGGCCCGTGCGGGATGGCGGGGACGGGGCCTGGCATGACGCCGAGCTCACCCGCGGGGATCAGCGCCGAGGGACCGGCGAGGTTGGCGGCGAAGTGCGCCTCGCGGAAGTTCGTGCGCGCCGGATCCTCGTCGATGGGCATGCCCTCGAGGTCCGTGCCCACCACGCGGATGGTGGCCCCGTCGATGGCGCGGCCGTTCGCCTCCGTGACCTTGCCGACGAGCGCCCCGCCACGCGCGAGGGCGACCGGGATCTCCTTCGCCATCGCCTCCTCGTCGAGCCCGATGGCGGACTTCGGCACGTAGCCGTCGGCGCGCGCGGAGAGCGTCGCCTCGCCGCGCAGGATCGGCCCGAGCGAGGCATGACCTTTCCTGTCCGACACGCCTTCCACCGGGAACGGCGAGAGCCCGCCCTCCGCGAGCGTGATGCGCGCATCGCGCACGTCGTCCTCCGTCGCCGCGTCGGTGACGTGGACGCTCACCATCACGCCTTGCTGCAGCGTGAGCGTGACCTGCTTCTCCTCGCCCTTCTCGAGGACGAGGCCGAGCTCGATGGGCGAGACCTTCGTGCCGCTGACGGCGCGGAGCGCATAGCTGCCGCGATCGAGCCCGGCGATGCGCACGCGACCTTCCTTCGCGTCCGCCACGCGCGCGGAGCCGAGCACGGAGGAGTCGACGTACACCTTCGCGTTCGCGCGCTCGCCCGCCTCGTCCACCACCTCGACGAGGAGCGCCCCCTGCTTGCCGAGCACGATGACGAGACGCTCGCCTTCCTGCACGCGCCGGCGCGTCGTCTCCTCGAAGCCGGGGGCGCGCGCGACGACGGTATACGGCCCCTCGCCGAGGCGACCGACGTGCGCGACCCCCTCCGAGTCCGTGCGCGCTCCGACCGGGAACGGATCCGGCCCGCGCGTCTCGATCTCCGCGTTCGCGACCGGCTCGCCGCGCTCCGTCGCGACCTGTACTTCCAGGCGATGCTCCGGCGGCAGCTCGAGGTCGAGCCGCCGTGCGCCGGCGGCGACCGCGACCATCTGCGAGGCGCGCGCGTGACCGGGCGCCTCGGCGACGACCCAGTGCTCCGCGATCGGGAGGTCCTTCAGCGTCGCGCGGCCATCCGCGTCCGTGTCCGCCTCGCCCGCGGCGTGCGCCTTGCCGTCGAGGATCGCGAACGCGTGCACGTGCGCGCCCGCGAGCGGTCCGGCCTCCGCCTTGCCGCGCACGATGACGTCGAGAATGCCGTCGCGGCCCTGGATGCTCTTCGGGACCTCCGGCGCGGTGAGCTCGACCGCGATCCCACGGAGGACGCTGCCCGGGACGCCGGCCACGTAAAGGAGCGCAGCGAGCGCGAAAAGCGCCTGCCGAAACCGATCCATCACGATCGTAAATTCCCGGCCCAACCTCCCGATACCAGCACAACCATCGGCGCCGTCGAAGCTTCCCTGCTACCTTTTCGAGGTGCGGGTCGCGCCGGCCTTGTCTTCGGGACTCGCGATGCTGGCGGTCGTCGCCGCGTGTGGCTCGGAGCGCCCGAAGGCGGCGGAGGAGAGCTACTCGCCCCCGGCGGGCGGCGGCGGCGGAAAGACGCTCTTCAACACGGACGACGCAGGCGCGGTCCTGCCGCCGGGCTGCGGGGTCAAGGACGACGGCACCGCGTGCGAGTGCGTGGACGCGCCGCTCTACATCGATCCCCCCACGATCTACTTCGTGCTCGATGCCTCCGGCAGCATGAACCAGGACAACCGCTGGTTCCAGGTCCGCTCGACGGTCGCCAGCGTGATGCGCTCGCTCGGCCCGCGCGCGAACTTCGGCGCGACCGCCTTTCCCGCTTCCTCGGGCATGTGCGCGCCCGGCGTGGAGGTGCTGCCGATCACGGCCGGCGATCCGCCGTCATCCACCGCCGACGGACCGACCGTGAAGAAGCTCATCGCCGCGACCGCGTTCTACCCGGGCGGCGGCACGCCCACGAGCGCGACGCTCACCAAGGTCGACGAGTACCTGCAGGGCATCTCCGGACGCGCCTTCGTGATCCTCGCGACCGACGGCGGGCCGAACTGCAACGAGAGCGCATCGTGCACGGTCGATCAGTGCCAGCCCAACATCGAGCACTACCGCGACGAGAACGTGGACTGCGCGCCCGGCAGCGCGACGAACTGCTGCGCGTCTCCGTACGGCTCGGGCGGCAACTGCAACGACGGTCCGGCCACCATCCAGGCGATCCAGAAGCTCGGCGCGCGCGGCGTTCCGGTCTACGTCGTCGGCCTCCCCGGCACCACCGTCTATGCCCAGCTCTTGAACCAGATGGCGGTCGCTGGCGGCAAGCCCCAGACCGGCAGCGCGACCCAGTACTTCGCGGTCTCCGGCGGCTCGTCGGCGGAGCTCCTCGGCCCGCTCAAGAAGATCGCCGCGCAGATCACCGGTACCTGCGTCTTCGATCTCAGAGAAGCGCCGCCCGACCCGAAGCTCGTGAACGTCTACATCGACGACGCCGTCCTGCCCCAGGAGCCGCTCAACGGATGGACCCTCGCGGGCAAGTCCGTGACGCTCGTGGGCAATGCCTGCGCGCGCGTGAAGAGCGGCGACGTGCTGAGCGTCCGTATCATCGCGGGATGTCCCACGATTTACCCAAAGTAGCGGGCTGCCGTCAGGGTCGGGGACGACGCGTCGTCCTCCCCCCATGAACATCAAGCAACTTGCAGTGTGCATGGGCGTGGCGCTTACGGTCGTGGCTTGCGGCGACGACGAGGCGGACAAACCCGCGCCGGAGATCGCGACCGTCGACAACGCAGCGGCGAAGTCGAGCGCCACCGCCACCATCACTGCGCTCGCGTCCACCGTGAACGGCTCCGAGAACGGGGCCTCGGTCGGCGCGCTCTCCGCCGCCGCGCAGTCCTCGCAGAGCCTCCTCTCCGCGCAGCCGGCGGCCGGCACGCGAAGCGTCGCGCAGGGCCTCGGCCTCGACACCGAGAGCATTCACGTGCTCGACATCGGCGACCCGGGCTGCTCCTGCACCGCCACGAGCTGCACCTTCAACGCCTGCTCGTTCGGCGCGACCAACAACAACGGCTCGGTGTCGTTCACGATCGACGGCTCGTACTCGTGGGGCGGCGGCCACGTCGTCTGTAGCGACCTCAAATACACCTTCAGCGGCAACAACCTCGGCGGCGGCACGCTCTCGACGAACACGGTCGTCACGCTGAACTGCGATCTCACCGTGACCGACTCCTCGATCGACGGCTTCGTCCAGTCGTCGGGCAGCACGTCGACGAACCTCGGACAGAACGCCTACTCGTCCACGTGGGACGTGAGGTCGACGTACCACCGCGTGACGTTCGACCGCACGACTCACCAGGCGACCGGCGGCAGCCTCACCGTCAACGGCACCGCGACGACCACCGCCGGCGGTCAGACGCGCCAGTACGCCGGCTCGGGCGAGGTCACGTTTCCCTGACCCCCGCCCGAGGCTCGCCGCTCAGTGGAGCGTGTGAAAGTCGCCGTTCTGCTCGGTCTTGAGGGTGACCTTGATGATCGAGGGAGCGGCGACGTCCGAGCCGCTGCGGGCCGCTTCGTCCGCGGCGGCACGGATCGACTCGGCGGCCGCCTTCGCGAGGCGCGCGTCCTCGAGGGCCTCCTCGCGCTCCCAGCGCGCGAGGATCGCCTTCGTGCGCTTGCGGCGCTTGGCCCAGGCAACGACGACGAGGGCCATCACACCGACCCAGAGCAGCGAGCCGCCGAGGAGAATGGGGACGACGGAGTAGTTTCGTTCGAGCTTGTGATGCCACTCGAGCTCGAGCTTCCGGAGGTCGGCGTTGTACGCCTCCGCCACCGCGCGGTCGAAGCCCTGCCCCTCGCGCACGCGCTCGATCATCGAGTTGAAGCGGAGGCGATCCGACTTGCGAAGGAGGTACGCGGTGAAGTCCGCGCTCTCCGCGTAGGCGATGTTCACCTCGAACGGGTTCGGCGGCATGCTCCGATCGAGATCGGAGAGCGGGATCAGGCGATCCTGCATCGTGGCCTGCGCGAGGATCTGCGTGCGCGCCCACGGCGCCTCGCCGGAGAGCCAGATCGCGAGGCCTTCGTTGAACCACACCGGCACGTGCTTGCCGCCGACCGCGTCTTCGAGCGCGACGTGCGCGAGCTCGTGACGAAGCGTCTCGTCGAGGTCCGTCGCCTCGGCGCCGCGCGGGCTCATCATCGTGAGGAGAACGAGGTGGCGACCGTGATAGGCGACGCCGCTCGCGTAGCCCGGCGGAGGCGCGTCTTCCGGCGCGAGGCGCGCCATGTCACCGAACGTCGGCGCGATGCGAACCGTCACCTTGGAGAGCACCGGCTGCGCGAACGCATCGTCGATCTGCGCCTTCCACGTGTTCGCGTTCGCGAGGATCGACTCGACGCGCTCGTTCGCGGCGGGCGGATACGACAGCTCCATCCACCCGAGGTCCTTCGTCACGTAGTGAGGAGGAAGCGGCGGAAGCGCGCCGTGCGCGACGAGCTCGTCGCGCGGCGCCTCGAGCGCAGTCCCCTGCACCGTCCCTGGGAGCGGTCCGAGCTCGGGGCCGGCCGCGCGCGCCCATCGATCCAGCCCGAGCAACACGACGAGCGCGAGCGTGAGCGTGATGAGGAAGCGGAGCGGGCGGGACATGGTGTTTCTTAGGATGCCGCCGCCCGCCTGAGGTGGCGGGCTAGCGAGGAACGTTCATCCGAACATGGATCGGGTCGTCGCTTTTGTCCTGGGAAGCAAAGAAGAAAATGCCTCCGATGAGGAGGGCGCCGGCGATGGCGCCCCAGAGCCAGGGCGACTTGTAGAACGGTCGATCTTCCTTCTTGTCGACGGGAGGACGGGGAAATGACGGGGCGGCGACGATGACCGGGTTCGCCGGAGGCGGCGGTGCCTGGGGAAAGCGGGCGGAGACGGAGGCCACGGTCGCCTGCCAGCTCCCGTCGAATTCGTACCGCGCCGCGTCGAAATCGCCCTGTTCCGCGACGAACAGGCGAGCCTGCGCCGGTGTTCCCGCCCCCGCGTCGGAATCCGCAGGCGGCGGCGCCTTCGTGACGACCAGGATGGCCTGGACGTCGATCTGGCGGGCGATACCGCCGAGGATCTGGCGGCTCGCGGCGTCCTCGCCGTTCACCGCCGCGCGCAGGTCCCCGAGCTCCTTCACTTCCTTCGTCGCCACCTCCGGCGGCGGATCGCCGCCGAGGACCCGCGCCCGCACCTCGTCGAGCTTCTTCGGCCGCAGCGAGGTGACGTAGACCGCTCGCGCGAGCGCGAAGGCGTCCTCGCGCGCGCCGTTCGTCCCGAGCACCGCCACGCCCTGCGCGGCGGACGCACGCGAGGACGCAAACAGAACGCAAACAATCACGGACAGGAGGACGAGCAGCCGATGCAAGGCGGCCGGACCTTAGCCTCAGTGTCCGAAGAGATCGAGGACCAGCGTGTGGAGCGGCGCGCCCGCGGCGAGCACAGGATAGAGCTTCGGATCGAAGCGCAGGAGCGTGAGCCCGATGACCAGCACGAGGATCGCGACCGGGAGTCCGATCACGGCGAGCGGCCGGAGCTTCGTGAACGCACGCGACGAGGTCATGAGCGCGCAGATCGCGAGCGCGATCGCGTCGACGATGCCGGCCGCGGCGTGCAGCTCGGTCGCCTTCGCGGTGCGCACGAGCACGAGGGCGATCACCACGACCGCGCAACCGCCGACGATCGTGAGCCCCACCTTCTGCAGCTTGCCCCCGCCGCGATCGAGCATGGCGGTGGTGCGCCTCGCGAGCAGCGCGACGACGATGCCGGACATCACGGCGAAGACGGCGAAGGTCACGCCCGCGAGCGCGTGGTGGTGGGTCGTCTTTCGAAGGACCGCGCCGACGACGGCGAGGAGGCCGAGCATGATGACGGACCACCACAGGACACCGATGACGAGGAGCTGCGCGCGCTCGCCGAGCAGCTCGCGCAGGCCGACGCGCGCGCGACGCAGCACGGCGACGGCGACGACCGCGGTGGGCAGGCAGAGCGCGCCGAGGATGATCCAGCGCGTGAGCAGCGTGGCGAGCGATCCCTCGCCACCGAGCCGCAGCGCCGCCGGCATCGACGCGACGAGCCCCGAGATGACGCCGCCCGCGACGAGGATCCCGATGCGGAGGATGAGCGACGCGCCAGCATCGGCGTCGTCCTCGTGCAACGGCTCGCCCGTCGGCTGGGGCCGATGCCCCCTGTCCATAGGCGGCCGCTGATGCTGCATCACGGAAGCCGGGCAATATAGCGCGACCGCGTCAGAACGGATCCAGCGGCAGGATCGGAGGCAGCCGGAGGATGGAATCCACCCGCGCGAGAGCCTTCGCGTCGATGCGCGCGAGGCCGAGGCGCACCGCCTCGCGGAGGCCGAGACCGCCATAAAGCAGGGCTCCGAGCGTCGCGCGGCCCGTCGCGAGCTCCGGCCCGCGCGGCCTTCCGAGCGCGGCCACGCCCCCCTTCACCTGCACGCCGAGGTGCCGATCGTCGAGCGCGACCGTGAACGCGCCATCGGCGTGATACCCGCGGGCGGTGAGGCCGAGCTCCACATCGGTGAGCCGCACGAGCGGACCGCCGACGAGACGGCCGAGGTCGTGCTCCACCTCCTGGTCGCCGTACCGGTGCCCGTCGGGATCGATCAGCGCGAGCTCGATCGGATCGTTCTCCGCGACCTCGTACTCGATCGACGAGACCTGATCGCGCATGCGCCCGAGCGCGCCGAGCAGCGCGCGACGGGCGTCGAGGGTCGTGGCGACGAGCTCGTCGACCACGGCGACGGCCTCCGTGTGATGCACCTCCTGGCGGATCTCGAACATGAGGTAGCCGCCGTCCGTCACGAGGATGATGCGCGTCGGCCGCGCGAGCCTCAGATCCCAGAGCGCCTTCGGTCGCTCGTGCACGCCCGTCATCGTGCGCGCGACCTCGCGATGAAGGCGCTCGATGAGCCTTCGATCCGCGCCGCGCGCGCGCCGCACGGGCGCGTTCCACGAGCGCGGGATCGCTCGCGCATCGATCACGAGGCGCTTACGCGACGAGCACGGCGCGTAGCCGAGGCGCGTGTAGAAGCCCTGACGGAACGCGTAGAGCATCGTGATGGGCATGCCCCGTCGCCGAGCGAGGGAGTGGAGGTGGTCCATCAGCCCACTCGCCGCCCCGCGCCCGCGGGCCTCCGCCGCCACCGCCACCGACGCGATCCCGCCCATCTTCACCCGCGCTCCGCCAAAGTACGCGCGCAGGCGAAAGAGGAACGCCTGACAGACGATGTCGTCGTCGAGGGTGCCGACGTGAAAATCTCGTAACTCCCCGAGCGGATTGTGGAAAATCGCGCGTTCCAGCTCGAGCTGGCCGCTCTCGAACGGGTAACCCTGCCCTTCGAGCTCGATCAGTCGTTCGCGATCGCGCTCGTGCGCTTGCCGGAAATTGGGCCCGTCCACAGACCGCATGTTACCCGCGGATCAATGCATTCTGCAGCCACGAGTGCCCGCGGGAATCGCCTCAAGGACCATCACCGCGAAGGCGCGGGAAACGGGGCGCGCCTCGGCGGTGCCCGCGCCGACTTCGTCGCCGGGCTCGGACGGAAGGTCGCAGACCTCCGCATCGCGCTCGCGGCGGTGAAGTCGGACACCCCGAACGCCCGCGCAGACCTGAAGAAGCGGCTCGGCAGCCTCGCCTCCGCGGCGAAGATGATGAAGTTCGAGGCGATGGATCGCGCCCTCGGCGAGACCATCGCCAAGCTCGAGCACGATCACGACCTCGACGCGGTCGAGCAGCTCGTCGAGGACCTCCCCGCCCTCGCCTGGGGCGATGGCATCGCGCGCTCCTCCCGCGCGGAGGCGAACGACCACGTGAAGTCGCTCCCGAAGCGCGAGGTCCTCGTCGTCGGTGCGCCCCAGATCGCGGAGGCGCTGCTCGGCCACGACCCGCACACCACGCGTGCGGCGACGATCGCGTTCACGGCGGAGACGACGCCCGACGTCACGACCGCGTACGACCTCGTTCGCACGACGGAGCCCGACCTCATCATCCTCGACGCGGATCTGCCCAACGCGATCGATCTCGTCGACGCGCTGATGGACGATCCGCTCACGGAGACGGTCCCGATCGTCGTCCTCGGCTCGTTCCAGGAGCACGGCGAGGCCTCGCGCTTCGTCGCGATGGGCGTCGCGAAGACGATGGCGAAGCCGATGACCAAGTCGGCGCTGCGCGAGATGTGCGAGGAGACGCTCTCGCCGGATCGCGGCACGCTCACCGCGCACGCCGTCATCGGCGAGCCGACCCTCGAGGAGCTCGCGGACCGCCTCGCCAACGAGGTGCGCGAGGCCATCGTCGGCCGCGCCGACCCCGCCGCGCGCACGCGTCGCATCGCCCTCGGCGAAGGCACCGAGGTGCTCGGCGCGATGTGGGGCGCGATCGCCCGCGTGCGCGAGGTCGTCACCGCGCGCACCGACGGCGCGGTCCGCTTCGCGGGCGGCCCCGAAGGCGCCATCACGCCGGCGCTGCTCCTCCACGAGCCTGCGCGCTCGGACCGCTCGACCTCCACCGGCAGCCAGAAGCGGAGCGCCGCGGCGGACGTTCGCCTCGATGGCCGTCGCGTCGTCGTCGCGGACGACGATCCGGCCGTGGTCTGGTTCCTCGCCGACCTCCTCAAGACGGCGGGCTGCGACGTCCTCGAGGCCTTCGATGGCAAGAAGGCGCTCGAGCTCGCGTACGAGTCGTCGCCCGATCTCGTCATCAGCGACATCCTGATGCCGAACCTCGACGGCTTCTCGCTCTGCCGCGCCATCCGCCGCGACGTCGCGCTCCGCGACACGCCGGTCATCCTGCTCTCCTGGAAGGAAGACCTTCTCCAGCGCGTGCGCGAGCTCGGCGCGAACGCGTCCGGCTACGTCCGCAAGGAGAGCGACACGCGCGCCATCATCGCACGCGTCCGCGAGGCGCTCCGCGGCCGCGCCCGCATCGAGACGCGCCTCCGCGAGGACGGCGAGGTCCGCGGCCGCCTCGACGGCGTCAGCATCAAGACGCTCCTCGAAGCGGTGAGCGAGACCCGCCCGGACGCGCGCGTCTCCATCCGCGACGCGAGCTTCCTCTACGAGGTCGAGATGCGCAGCGGCGCTCCGCGTCGCGTCACGCGCACCGACGCCGAGGGCGGCTTCGTGAAGGGCAAGGCGATGCTCGCGCAGATGCTCGGCGTCGGCGCGGGTCGCTTCGCGGTGACCACGTCGACCTCCGCCGTCGAGTCGGAGCTCGAGGGCAACCTCGCGTCGCAGCTCGCGAAGCCGATCGCGAAGGCGCGCGCCGCCACCTCGCTCCTCACCGGCTCGCGCATGAACACCGTGGCGCGCATCCGCTTCGACGAGCACGCGCTCGTCGACTACCTCAAGGCCACGCCCGAGAAGGCGCGCCTCGTCGCGCGCCGCCTCGCGAACGGCGCGACGCCCCGCGAGCTCGTCCTCCACGGCGGCTGCGAAGCGGCGCTCCTCGACGACATCCTCTGCGACCTCGCCTCGCGCGGCCTCGTCGTCGCGATCGAGGGCCAGGGCGGCGAAGACATGCTGACGCCCGCGATCCAGGCCCTCCTCCCGCACGTCGACACGCGCGCCGACCTGCCCATCCGGGGCGTGACGCCGCCGCCGATGAGCTCCTGCACGGACGCGGCCTCCGAGCCGGTCTGCGCCTCGCCCGCCCCGTCGCCGGCCGCCTCCGTCGAGGAAGCGGTCCTGCGCGAGGCGATGAATCGCTCACCGTCGCCCGCGCCGGTGCAGATGCTCAAGGACATGTTCCCCTTCGACTCGCCGGCGCCGATGATCGTCGATCCGGCGGCGTTGAAGCCGCGCCAGCTCACGCCGTCGCCGACGTTCTACGAGGCGACCGGCACGCCGCCCGCGGAGCAGATCGTCGCGCTCGGTGAGCCGACCGTCGTCGAGAACACGGTCTATGCCTCCTCGTCGCCCGCGGTGGCCGACGACGAAGACGACGTCTATCACAGCGAGGCGATCGTCCCGGGCACGGACGAGGACGGCCTCCCCATCCCCGCGGAGCTCACGCCATTCGCGGCGGTGACGGACGATCCGAGCCAGGGAGAGATGCCGACGGAGACGCCCGCGCCCAGGCGCAAGGCGTGGCCGATGCTGGCCTTCATCACCGCGACGGGCGTGGTGGCCTGGGCGGTGCTGCACTTCACGTCGCACCCGATGGGCATGCCGAAGCAGAACCAGGCGGAGCCGCCGGCGGTGGAGATGATGCTGCCCGCACCAAGCGTGACCGCGCAGACGGAGCAGGATCGCGCGGACGACGCGTTCTACAAGTCGCAGCAGGGCGAGATGAAGACGGACGAGACGTCCGGAGCCGGCAAGGACGCCGGTTCCAGCGCGAAAACGCCGAGGACGACGGGCATGAACCCGAAGCCGGACAACGCCGAAGGCCTGAGCCGTCTCGCGCACTTGGCACGGTAAGCATCCAACGCTAAGAGGCGGCATGGTCTCCTTCCGGACCATCCGCCTCGTTGCCATTTCGCTCATCGCGCTCGTGATGACGCTGAGCGGCTGCACGTGCTCGCGCAGCGGCTCGGACGCGCCGAGCGGCGAGGCGACGTCGATGGCGGCCTCCGCGAAGCCGCTCGGCTCGACCGCGCCGCCGCTGCCGAAGGCGTCCGACGCGACCGTGATCGACTTCGTGGGCAAGGCCGACGGCTGCACGTTCGGTCATCGCGGCATCCTCCTCGACCTCGGCGATCCCTCGATGCGCGCACGCATGTCGGGCACGCGCCTCGGCAAGCCGGACGTCGAGGTGCGCGAGCACGAGGGCGCGTCGTGGGTGAGCGCGCGCGGCCGCTCCCTCGAGCTGTCGTTCGTGTCGTCGACGGAGCTGAAGAGCGAGGCGGGCGTGACGATCGAGGCGCGCGCGCGAGGCGGTCTCGCGAAGAGCGCGTCCGTCTACCTGAACCAGAAGCCCATCGGCTCCCTCTCCTTCACGAAGGGCGAGACCACGATCACGTCCACGCGCCTCCAGGCGGCCACCATCCAGCGCGGTCAGAACGAGCTCCTCCTCCGCTTCAACGGTGGCTCGAAGCAGCAGCACGACGCGCTCGCCGAGATCGACTGGATCCGCGTGGGGCCGAACGACGGTGACGCGCCCTACTCCGCGCCGACGCGCAACGACGCGCTGACGACGGTGAGCATCGGCGGCACGCCGCGTCGCTCGGTCTCGCTCCGCGCGCCGGGCTTCGATCGCTGCACCGCCTACATTCCGAGCGGCGCGATGCTCGAGGGTTTCATCGGCGTGACGGGCGGCGAGGCGGAGGCGGAGGTGCGCGTGGTCGTCGATCGCTCCGAGCCGCGCGTCATCGGTAGCTTCCATCTCGGCGGCCCGACGGATCCGCCGGGCTGGCGTCCGGTGGCGCTGCCGCTCGGAGACGTCGGCACGATCGCGGCCCTCGAGCTCGTCGCGAAGACGAGCACGAAGGGCGCGCGCGTGGCGTTCGGCGAGGCGCGCGTCGTCGGGTCGGCCACGCCGGAGCCTCCAAAGGCCGAGGGCGCGATGAAGCCGCGTGGCGTCGTCGTGGTGGCCATGGGCTCGACGTCGCGTCGCATGCTCTCGATGTACGGCGGCACGGTCCCGCTGCCAGAGCTCGACGCGCTCGCCAGGGACGGCACCGTCTTCGAGTCCCACCGCGCGAGCTCCAGCTATGCGAGCGGCGCGGTGGGCTCGATGTTGACGGGCCTCGGTCCGCGCGAGAACGGCGCGAACGATCCGGACGCAGCGCTCTCCTCCACCGTGTTCACGGTCGCCGAAGCGGCGCGCCAGGCAGGGATCATGACGGCGATGTTCACCGCGAACCCGACCACGACCGCCGCGTACGGCTTCGCGCGCGGCTGGGAGACGTTCACGGCGAAGATGCCGGCGGAGGACACGACCGCGACGAGCGTGTTCGAGGAGGCCGGGCACTGGCTGGAGCAGCACAAGGACGATCGCTTCCTCGTGGTGGTGCACACGCGCGGCGGCCATCCCCCGTGGGACGTGACTCCGGAGGAGCTGAAGGACCTCCCGCCCGCGAACTACCAGGGCGGCCTCGATCCGAAGCACGCGGGCGAGGTCCTCGCGAAGCAGAAGAAGATCGGCAGCGGCCGCCTCCCCGACGCAGACCGCGAGCGCGCCTTCGCGTTGCACCAGAAGGTGCTGGCGACGCACGACATCGCGCTCGGCGCCTTCGCGGCGAAGGTGAAGGCGCTCGGACGCGACCGCGACACGGTGTGGATCGTCACGGGCGACATCGGCATCGACGCGGCGGCCAAGGTCCCCTTCCTCGAAGAGGAGTCGCTGGACGAGGGCACGCTCGCGATCCCGCTCGTGGTGCGCTCGCCGAACGCGCCCGCGCGCGCACGCAACGACGCGCCCACGAGCAGCATCGACATCGCGCCGACGATCCTCGAGGCGCTCGCGCTTGCCCCGCCGCCTCAGCTCCAGGGCCGGAGCCTCTTCGCGACGTCCAGGGTGGACCGCGTGCTCGTCGCCACGTCCGCGTCGCGCTTCTCCGCGCGCTGGAGCACCTTCGCCATCGTGGGCGCGCGCGAGCGAGAGACGAAGGTGTGCAACCTCGCGCTCGACGCGGAGTGCGTGAGCGACGTGCGCCCGAGCCATCCCATCGCGGCCGAAGCGCTGCACGCGCTCGCATGGACGGACATCCTCAAGGTCGACGCCCCGCGCGACGACACGAACGCGAACGCGCCCCGGGCCAACGCCGACGGCCCGACCTCCGCCGCGCTCCACGCGTGGGGCCGCTGACGAGCGCCGATCACCGCACGACGGCGTTCCCGCTGGTGGACCTGAGCTCGAGCTCCGTGATGACGCGCCAGTCGAGCGCCGCGTCCGCGCCGTCGGTCCGCTGGAACACGAGCCGCGCCCGCATGCGCGCCCCATCGGGCGGCGCGAGAGTGAGCGCGACGTTCGCCTGCGGCAGGTTCTTCGGATCGGGCAGGAGCACGGTGAGCGCGTCCGCCTCGTCCTTCGGCGCGCGAAACGAGTAGGCGTTCTGCTGCACGGAGAGCCCGTCGCCGCGGTCGCACGCGGTCGCGCTCTCGTTCATGGTGCTCGAGAGATCGCTCGAGACGACCTTCCCGTCCGCGTCGAGCGCGAGCTGGACGTCGATGTTGGTGATCTTCACGTGGTAGTCGCACCAGGGTCCGCCGCCGAAGTCGGTCTGCGCCGTGGCCTCGACGCGCCCGCGCCACGTGGTGATGCCCTTCGCGCCCGGGACGATGGGGGTGACGCCGGAGGTATCGGTCGGCGTGTCACGCTTCGGCGCCTCGGGCGCGGGGTCCGCGTCGTCGACGTCGTGTCCCGCGACGTCGTCGTCGTCCCGCGCAGCGGCGCGGCTCGAGGTCGGTCCCTCGAACGACGCGGGCGTTTCGGTGACGCTGCATGCGGCGGCGAGGACGAGGAGCGGCACGACGGCGAGCGAGAGCTTCATTGCGGCGCGAGCTCCACGTCGGCGTCGACGTTCCAGTCGAGGGCGGGGGTACTGCCGCCGATGCGCTGCACGGTGACGTGTCCCTTCATGGTCCGGTCATCGACGGGCTCGAGCGTGAGCATGACCTGCGCCTGAGGGAGGTTCTCGGGCTGGGGCTCGAACGACACGAAGAGCGCGTCGATCGGCGCCTGCGACGCCTGCACCAGGTAGCGGTTCGTCTGCTTGCCGAGCGGCTTGGCGTCGCACGCCTCCGCGAGGGTCTCGGTCATCGTGTTGTCGATGTTGCTCGCGAGGATCTTCCCCTCGGCGTCGAAGGTGACCTGGACGCGCACGTTCGTGAGCACGACGCGGTACCGGCAGAACCCGTCGCCGCCGAAGTCGACGGTGCGCGTCGCGGGGATGGTCCCGGCCCAGCTCCGCGCGCGTGGCGCTGGCGCCGGCGGCTCCGTCGGCATGCTGGGCGGCTCGGGTGTCGCTTCGGCGGTCGTCGTCTGCTCGTCCCGCTCGCGCGCCGAGCTCGGGCTTCGCGCCTCGAAGGGGGCCGGCGCGTCGGCGGAGTCGCAGCCCATCGCGGCGAGGAGCGCGAGGGTGAGGAGAGAGCGCATCGCGAGGTCCGTCGCACGGAGCGTGCCCGTGGCGCCGGCCCCGAGGAGGGGTCGAATCCGCGCAAATTTCCGCGTTTCTCGCGCCCGCGCCCGCCCCGACGGTCACGAGCGTGGTCGTCCGAGCGGCCCACGCCGCCGCCGCGGTCGAGCTCCCGTCCACGCGACCCCTTCCTCTCTTGCGCCAGCCCGTGGTAGTTCTCGACCACCTTTGGAGAGGTGACCGAGTGGCCGAAGGTGCATGACTGGAAATCATGTGGGGGCGCAAGTCTCCCGCGAGTTCGAATCTCGCCCTCTCCGCTGACATCATCGTCGTTTTCGTCGACGCCCCGTTCATCGCCCTGACCCCAAGGGGGCGCTGCCTGGGGCGTTCGCGTCCGACCCGAGCGAGCCGACCTGCCGAGGGTCGCTCGGGTGCGCTCGCCCGTTCGCACCCGGGTGCGTAACTGCGTAGTGGTTGAATCACCGATCAAATATTGGTTCGATGACTTGACCATCAGAACTGCCTCTTTCGCGAACGAGGACCCTGTTTTTCGGCGGCGGTGTGACTCTTGCTGAGCTCGTCACCTTCACGGGAGGGGGAACGATGCTCACAGAGGAGCGCGCTCGCGCGGCTTGGAGTGACGTGATCGAGGGGCGGTCCGCGGTCGTCCATCGCTTCGATCGCGATCAACGACTGTTCCTTCTCGTGCGGCGCGTCGTTCCTCACGAGCGACCGCTGGGTGTGCTCGAGCGTGTGGTCGTGGCCCAGGTCAGCCGCGGTCGATCGAACAAGGCGATCGCGTACGAGCTGGGCGTCTCGCAGTCCACCGTCTCCGGCCTCGCCCGGTCTGCGATCGCAAGACTGGGCGCGGCTTCGCTCATCGACCTCGTGCGCTGGCCGTGGGCGGTCTGATCGATGGGCTCGAATGACCCCACCTCGAAGTCGCACCGGCGCCCCATCACGCCCGAAGACGCGGCGCTGTTGCCGCCGCCGCGCGGTCTCGAGGTCATGTACCTCGCGTGGAACGGCGAGAGCCGGATCCTCCTCACCTTTCCGCTACCGCTGCCGACCTGGCCGGCGATGCTCACGCCGTCGGAGCAGGAGGTCGCGCGCTTGATCATCGACGGAGCGAGCAATGCCGAGATCGCTCGGCAGCGCGGCACCTCACAGCGGACCGTCATCAACCAGATCGCGGCGATCTTCAGGAAGGTCCGCGTCTCCTCACGGGTCGAGCTCGCGGCTCGGGTCTTCGGGCGCTGAGCCGTCGACCACCTCGACCTGCGCCATCGCGAAGAGGCGAACGAGCTCCAGGCGCGAGCGGACGCCGAGCTTCCGTGCCGCTGCGTGGAGGTGCTCGGACACGGTGGCCTCGGAGAGCCCGAGCTCGAGGGCGATCGCCTTGTTCGACTGGGCGAGCGATGCATAGACGACGACCTGCTGCTCGCGCGCGGACAGCGCCGCGGCTGCCTGCTCCGTCGGCTCCGTCGGCCGCGCGACCAGGAAGCGCCGGCCGGCGCGATCGAACTGATCGACGAGCGACCACCGGCCCGCGAGAAGCCCGCGCCAGGCGCGGAGCGCCCCGGCGGCGTCTTCCTTCTCGAGCGAGCCACCCGCACGTCTCGCGACCGCGGCCAGTAGAACGACGATGTCCGCACGCGTGTCGTCGTCGGTCACGTCTTCACGACCGGCACGTCGAGCACGGCAGGCGCGGCGGGCAGCTCCCAGATCGGCGTCCACACCGGAGACTTCCCCGTCGCGAGGCGGCGCGCCGACTCACGCGTCGCGAGGCGATGCGCGACGCGTGAGACGGTCGTCGCGAGCACGAGACCGGCCACGACATCGACGAGGTAGTGCCAGCGAAGAAACATCGTCGACAGAACGATCTGCGACGTGAAGAGACCGAGCGGCAGCCACGTGTAGCGGAATGGTCGTTCGCGGCGATGGCGGAAAGAGAAGAGCGCGAGGTAGGTCGGCGCCGCGGTATGGAGGCTCGGAAAGATATCCGTGCGGGCGCTCTCATCGACGGAGTCGACGGTCGACCTGACGAGCGACCACCAGAACCCGCCTTCGAGCGGCCGCTCGAAGCGATCCGCCAGGTGGATGTACGGCCCATGCCCAGGCACGGCAATGTACAGCAGCTGTCCGATCGCGAAGACCAGGACGACGCCAAGCGACACCTCGGCGAGGAGGCCGATGCGTCGCGACATCATGAACCCCCCGATGTGTGCGGCGAGGAGCAGGAAGTAGCCGAAGTAGAAGAAGGCGAACCATTCCGTGGTGTCGTGCGTGACCCATCGGTCGAGCAGCTCCGCCGGCTCGAAGCCGAAGAGCGCGCGATCGAGCGCGTAGAGCTCGCCGTCCACGACGACGGAGCGCGCGGTAGGCAGGACATACTGGAGGTGGGTGAACGAGCCGAAGATCGCGACGAAGAGCGCCGCGCGATAGACGAGAGCCGCGGTCGCTCCCGACACGAAGCCGCCGCGCACCGCGACGAGCGCACCGAAGAAGATCGCGAGATCGAACCCCACGTAGGTGATCGCGGTCGTGCGCCGTGGCCCGTCGCCGGCGATGGAGCACGCGAGCAGGAGGAGGAGGTACGCGAACGCGACCCAGTCCTGGAGCGCGAGCTCGCCCCAGAAGCGATCCGCACGCCCCGGTCTTGGCTCGTGAGCGCCGCCCTTGCGCCGATGGCCAACCGCCAGCGCGAGCGCCGCGAGCAACGCCGAACACCCCTCCATGGCCCCCCCGATGGAGATCGGTATACGGTCCGCGACCGCGATCGTCCGTAGTGATCTCTTCGATCGGAGCGACCGTGAAGAATTGACCATGCACGCATCCGGCGTGGCTGGTCCGCCTCCGCCAAGACGCGGCCGGGACGACGCTACACATACACGCGGTAGAGGACGCGCGGGTCGCCACCGCAGGCGTCGGCGCCGCTCGGCGTCTTCGTGGTGGCCGCCACGCCCTTCGCGATCGTCTGGCGGGCGCAGTCCTTGAGCGCGTTCTCCGGGAGCTGCTTCAGCATCCGCGTGCGGTCCTTCGCGCCCATGAACTTGTGAACGCCGAGCTGCGCGCCGCTGGTCGCGCTGCCGTCGCCCGCGGTGAGGTACGGAGCCTTGAGGGTGGCTGGGTCGCGCGGCGTCGCCGCGTACGTTCCCGGCTCGTCGTTCTTCGTCTCGATGCGGAAGCCGGACGGGCCGCGTCGATCGCCGACGAGGACGAGCTCGACCGCTTCGACCGACTTCGTCGCGTTGAGGAGCCCCACGAGGTGCTCTGCCAGATCGTCCGCGATGCGGTCCGGAGCGTTGAGCTCCGAGCGCTCGCCGCGACGGCGGACGACGAGATCGCGCACGGACACGCCGTCGATCTCGGGGAGACCGGCGCTCGCCGCGAGGTACTTGCTGCAGAGCTCGAAGGTCTGGTCCGCGTCGTCGGTGAGGCTCGTCGAATCGGGCGCGTGGCGCCGGCTATCGCTCGCGACCACGTAACCATCCCTGCCTGCGGCCGCGAAAATGATCGACATCGTCACCTCGTAGCCCGCTTGGCGTCGCCCGTCGATGAGGACCGCCTCGAAGCGCCGTACGCAGGACATGCCGGCCGGCGCAGGTCCTGCGAGATGCGCCTGCGAAAGAGCGCATGTTCGTGGTGCGGCAGGCTGGTACTCGCCTTGCTCGAATGGCCGATCATGCGATTTGGAAATGCCCTCGCGGGCGCGTTTGGCGTCGTCGCCACGCTCGCGGTTGCTTGCTCGTCATCCTCCTCGGGCTCGTCATCGTCGTCGTCGTCGTCGAGCAGCGGGAGCTCGCCGTCGAATCCGACGAAGGTCGACGTCCGGCCCGTCGCCATGAGCGCCGAGGGGCGCGCGGCGAGCGAGGCGTACGCGACGGAGCTCGAGGTGCTCAAGATCGCGAGCGCGAACTACACGCTCGATCTCACGAAGGCGCTCCCGCCGCTCGACGTCAGCGGCGCGCAGGCCGAGGCCCTCGCCACGGCGGTCCACGCGCACGCCGCGTGGCTCGCCACCGCCTCGGCGCTGAGCGGGACGGGGGGCACCGGCACCGGCACCGGCGGCATGGGCGTCCTCGCGCTTCGGCCGCGGACGATCGACGGCCGGACGGGGGCTGTTCGTAGCGCGATCTTCGGCATCGACGACGCGGTCGTGATCGTTGGCCTCGCCATCGTGGCCTACGGCGCCGCGAAGGGCGTGCACAAGGCGGTCGAGATCCGGACCGCGCCCACCGGCGAGAAGATCGACTCCGCCTCGTCCGGCGACCTCACCGTCATCAACCAGTCGCTCGGCCTACCCTCGACCGCGACGAAGGCGGAGGCCAAGAAGGCGTTCGACGAGCTCGGCATGGGCGCGCGGCTCGCCAAGGCGAAGCTCATCGAGCAGGACCTTCGCCTCGCGGAGACGAACAACACACCGGACGTGCAGTCCATCCCGGCCGAGAAGCTGCAGCGCGCCGTCGCGGAGAGCAGCGTCGAGTGCGGGAAGACGGCGGTGAAGGCGACCGTGTCCGCGTCGACCTTCTCCGGTCAAGGCTACAGCCAGGCGGCACAGGCGCTCGGCGCGAGCGAGCGCGCGGGCAACGTCATCGACCTCACCATCAGCGCCGTGAGCGAGGCGACGAACGTGCCGCTCCAGCCGCTCGATCGACTCGCGAGTCACCTCGAGGGCACCGTCGCTTCGAAGACCAAGGAGACGGTCACTCTGCCCGCCGCTCCGGCCGGCGTGACGCCCGACGCCGCGACACAGGTCCTGTCGTCCACGGACCCCACGCTGTCCGAGTTCGCCTCCGCGATCGACGCGAAGATCCGGAGCGTCGTCGATCCGCTCATCTCCCTCATCGGCGCGATCGCGAAGGGCGACGGAACGCTCTCCGTCAATCAGCCCTCGCGCATCCATCAGGTCGTGGTCGATGGCGCGACCAACGTGCAGGTCGTGCAGATCCCCGACATCGGTGCGGCCACGCTCATCGTCTCGACCGACTGTCATGGCACGACGTCGTACAGCGTGGACACGAGCGCGGCGCTCACCGTCCCCTACTCGATCGCCGAGAACACGTGCGCCAAGGGCGATTGCTCGGCTGTCCTGCAGCTCGTCGACTCCGAGGTGACGCTCCCCGCCGAGTGCGAGCGATGCATCAACTCGACGTGTGGTGGCCAGTGCACCGCCTGTGATCCCACGTGCGTCGAGACCGTCGATCGCTGCTACCAGAAGTGCGACGACTCCCGCCGCGCGTGCCATCAATCCTGCGCCGGCTGCTCGGGCGAGGGCTGCTACTCCCAGTGCCTCAGCAGCTGCGCCTCCGTCGATGTCGCCTGCGACGACAAGTGCGGGGCGACGCCCGAGGCCTCGAAGAGCGAGGCCATCGGCACCTGCATCCAGGGCCCCTGCGGCGAGGCCTGCGCGAGCGCCATCAAGTGATCCCGGCGTGGGTTGACCTCCTGTCCGGCGCCGGGTCTCATCGCCCGCGGCTCGACAGGAGGACGCTCGATGAAGCTCTATTACAATCCCGTGTCGTCGTACTCGATGAAGGCGCTCATGGCGCTCTACGAAAAGAACGTCGACTTCACGCCCGCGGTCGTGAACCTGATGGATCCCGCCGCCCGCGCCGAATACGAGAAGATCTACCCGATCGGCAAGGTCCCGTTCCTCGCGGTGGAGGACAAGGACAACTGGCTGGTGCCGGAGTCCTCGATCATCATCGAGTACATCGACCGGCATCACCCCGGCGGCACCAAGCTGATCCCCGACGATCCGGATCTCGCGCGTCAGGTGCGCCACCGCGATCGCTTCATGGACTGCTACGTCAACGACCCCATGCAGAAGGTCTTCTTCGACGGCATGCGCCCGGCGGGGAAGAACGACCCCTTCGGCGTCGAGCAGGCGCACGCGCGGCTCGAGACGGCGCTCACGATGCTCGACGCCCAGATGGCGAACAAGACCTGGGCGATGGGCGACGACTTCTCGATGGCCGACTGCGCCGCCGCGCCGTGCCTCTTCTACTGCAAGAAGGTGCACCCGTACGACGGCAAGAAGAACGTCGTCGGCTACGCGAATCGCCTCATGGAGCGCCCGTCGTTCCAGAAGGTCCTCAAGGAGGCGCTGCCGATCCTCGCCCAGATGGGCGGCTGATCCTCGGACGACCGCACGCTCAGCGTCGGGTGACGCTGAGCGCGGTCGTCTCGATCGCGACGTCCTCGACCTTGGGGGCGAGGGCGCCGCGCTTCAGCGCGCAGTCGGCGGGGCCGTCGTCGAGCGCGAGGCTCGTCGACGTGACGGCGGCGTCGTTCACGGTGCCGTCCTTCGCGAAGGCCTTCATCGACCACGTCGCTGCGCTCGCGAGGTCCGTCGTCGTGGCGAAGCTCGAGACGAGCGCGCCGCCGTCGGTGGTCAGACGGAGCGAGGGGAACGACGCCGAGTGACCGGCGAGCGTGTAGCGCCGGTTCCACACCGACTTGCCCTGCGCGTCGAGGCCCAGGAGCGCGATGCCTGGCACGTTGCCTGGGCCGTCCGCCGTCAGCTCCACCGTCGAGACGCCCATCACGAAGCCCGTGGTGGGGAGCTCCGCGATGCTGCCTGCGACGAAGACGGGCGACGCGCCGTCCTTGATGCCGGGATAGGTCACGAAGCCGACCGTGCCGTCCTCGTGGAGGCGCGCGACGAAGGCTCGCGACTGCGCGAAGCTGCCGCCGACCACGGTGAGGCCGTTCGACTCCGCGGGCACCGCGGTCGTGGGCGAGAGGTTGAACGCGCTCTCGCACGCGGTGTACGCGTCGATCGACGTGATCGTCGCCGCGTCGTCGAGGCGCGCGACGAACATGCCGTCGCCGTCCGCCCCGCTCACCTCTCCCGCGAGGACCAGCTGGCCGGTCATCGTGCGCGTGAAGGTGGTGGGACCGAAGTGGCTCGAGCCGTCGATCGACCAGAGGCGCGCGTCGAGGAGGGCGCCGCCGCGGTCGACGTGCACCACGAACGTCTTGCCCTGGCTCGCGCACTCGCCCATGACGAGGAGGCCCGTGCCTGCGTCCGTCGCCAGCACGCGTGGCGTGGGGGCGGCGCAGACGTCGAGCGGGAGCGAGTACGAGGTGGCGCGCCGCACCGCGCCCGACTGGCCCAGATCGAGGAGCGTGAACGAGCTGCCCGTGGCGCCGAGCGCGAGGGCGGTGATGGACGCGTCGCGTCGCGGCAGCGTGCGCAGGACGGAGAGCGGCGTCTCCGGATCGCCCGTGACGTAGCCCGCGCGCCAGATCAGCTTGCCCGCGTCGTCGATCTTCACGAGCGTGCGCGCGTCGCTGCCCGCCACGAGCCAGCGCCCGTCGATCGCGCGCACGAGGTCCGAGAACACGATGCCCGTGACCGAGGGGCCAGACGCGGCCGCCGTATCGACGGTGCCCTCCTCGACGTGCGACCACGGCGTGAAGAGCGGATCGCGCAGCGCCGGCGCGTCCGGGCCGCTGCCCGGAGGGAGACGCGACTGACCCGGCGGCGGATCCTTGCACGCGCCGCTCGCCACCACCTCGTCGATCGCCTTGAAGGGCGCGGTCTTCCAGTCGACGAGCTCCACCGCCCCGAGGAACGGGAGCGCGGGCGTCGTGATGCGAACGCCGATGACGCTCTCGAGGCCCGCGCGGAGTGACCAGCAAGGCGTCTTCGACGGATCGGCCTCGAGCGCCATCGTCGCCTCTGCGGTCGCGTACGGGCCGACCGTTCCGTAGAGCGGCATCGTGAGCCGAACGCCCGCGTTCGCCTGCGCATGCGCGTGGAGACCGACCTCCGGCTCGTCGACGGTGTAGCCCTTGTCCTTGATCGCGGGCGGCGAGAACTGCGGGTTGCCGGCCGTCTTCGACGTGACGGAGACGGCGGTGGTGAGCGTCATGTGGCCCGCGACGCCCGTCTTGAAGGACGCGCTCGCGCCGCCTTCCACCTTCGCGATCACCTCGAGCCGCGGCAGGAACACGAGGGGGCCGAGCACGAGCGGTGCCAGCGGCACGACCGCGATGTCGAGCTCCTTCTCGAAGGCGAGCGAGGCTTGCCCGACCATGTGGAGGTCGGCGGCGACGCTCGGATCGACCGTGAACTTCACCCGGACCTCCGGCAGGAGATCGGTGACCTTGCAGCTCGGCTTCTTCTTGCCGCGGATCGCGTCCGCGAGGGCGGTCAGGCAGCTCTGCACCACGTCCGGCAGCTTGTCGACGGCGCCCCAGTCGACGTCGAGCGAGAGGTCGTAGCGAATCGCGCCCTGGAACGAGCCCTCGATGCGGAGCTGATCGTCCGTCGTCGCCTTGTCCCCGTCGCCGTCGAAGAGGATCACGTTCACGGGCTGCTTCCGCTCCGACGTCCCCCCCACGTTCGCGAGCGGCTCGATGGACGCGTTCACCTGCGGCTCGGCGTCGTCGAGCGACACGGGACGCGCGACGCGCGCATGCAGCTTCCTGAACGCGAGCTGCGGGGGCGCTCCGGCCGTGTCGAGCGCGAGCACGTCGCCCGAGCGCGCGACGTTGGTCACCATGCGCAAGAGACCATGCGGCGTCGACGGCGACACGCCCGCGACCATCACGGTCCCAGGCGCCACGTCGGCGAGGATCGCCGGAGCGCGATCGAAGACGAGCCTCCCGTCCTCGCGATCGGGCTGGAGCGACGCGAGGTCCGCGGCCGTCAGCATCTTCGTCGACGCGAAAGGGACCACGTCGACCTCGTCCGCGGTCGTCGCCGGGGCCGCGCCGCCGGAGTCGGAGCCGCACGCTGCTACGACGAGGAGCGACGCGAAGAGGAGCGATGAAACGAGCTTCGACATTGGTTCGTGGGTCCCGCCCCCGTTGGCGCGGTGACCATAGCCTCAAGCCGGGAGCGAGAGGTAGGCCAGCGCGCGGTGATCCTCGATCGCTTCGCGGTCGAGCCGCGCGTCGAGCGCGGGGAGCTCCTGCTTCGCGTGGTTGGTGGCATACACGTACGCGTCGAAGCCCTCGCGGAACGCCGGATCTTCCGCGTAGGCGCGCGCGACCTCCGGCCTCGACGCGAAGAAGTCCTCTCGCGACATCCCGGTTCGCTCGAGCGTCGGGATCATGTCGCGCGCCGCAGCCATGCCGAGATCCGCTTTCGCCTGGAGACGCGCCATCGCCAGCGGATCGGCCTTCAGCTTCGCGGTCACGTTCGTCGCCGCGTCCGAGCCGGGCGGCACGCTGAAGTCGTTCGCGCGGACGTCCTTGTAGCCGCCGGGGAGGTCGAGCGCGCCGAGGAGGCCCACGTGGACGACCTCCTTCTCGTACGCCTGCGCGACCGCGGTGTGGTGGCCGGCGACCGAGCGGAGGTCGCGCGGATCGATCGGCGCGGCCATCGCCTCGCGGTAGCTCGGATCGTGGCCGGCGAGCGCGACGTCGAGGCCTTGGGCCTGGAGGATGCCGTTCGTGGTCTGGAGCTGCTCGCGGTACTGGCGAGCCGCGACGCCTTGCGCGATCCGATCCATCCGGGTCGACGGCGTCGCGGTCTCCTCGTGGCCCTGGACGTGCTCCTTCGCCATCCCGGCGAGGTCGTCGCTCTGCTGGGTGAGGAGGCCCGAGACGTCGCTCGGCTCCTCCGCGTTCACCGGATAGCGCGCCATGTCCGCATGAGCCCGTGAGATCGTGGTCATGGACGGCCTATCGACCGGTTGTGCGACCGGTTGCGCACAAAAACACGGCTACTTCTGATCGGCGATAAATGCGCGAATGATCGCGATTTCTCCGCGCGTCAGCTGCGCTTCGTTCTCGGGCGGCATGTGATCGTCGTCGTCCTTCGGCAGGAGAAGCCGCGTGTACATGCTGCTCGCCTCGGGGTTGCCCGGCACGAGGACACCGCGCTTGCCGGGCTTCGAGACGTCCGTCATGCGGAGGCCGCCCTTCATGTTCGTCGTGTGGCAGGGCGAGCACCTTCGATTCACGACCGCCTGCGCCTGCTGCTTCGACGAGGGCTTCGGCGGTCCCGCGTCGGGCGGCGCGGCGTCGGCGACGACCGCTGCATCCGCGACGACCGCGGCGTCCGCCGGCGCGCCCGCCTCCGTCGCCGCCACCGCGTTGGCGGACGCGTCCTTCCCAGCCATGACCTCGGGCTCTGCGCCGGCGTCCGTGTCCTCGACGATCGGCGCCGGCTTGTCCTCGACCGGCGCGAAGAGGTAGTCCGCGCCGTGGGTCATCGAGCCGCCGAAGTGCGCGCCGATCATCATGACGCCGCCGGAGCTCGCGAGGAGCCCGCGGTGAAGCCATCGCGTCCGGCGCTTCGACCAGAGCAAGCGCGCCACGCCGGCGATGCAGATGCCGATGATGGTGAGGTTCCGGTGCGGCGCGACGAGCTTGTTCGGGTAGTGGCCGCCGTTCGCGAGCATCAGGCCGAGCACGACGGCGGCGAAGCCCGTGAGGACGAGCATCGGCAGCGCGAAGCCGACGACGACGTCGCCGATGCGACGCCCGCGACGCAGGAACGTGGCCGCCTCCCCCGTCAGCGCGAGGACGAGCACGCCGATGGGCACGTGCAGCGCGAGGATGTGGAATCGCCCGAGGAAGCGCGTCACCTTCGAGGCGTCCTTCGCGTTGAGCGGCAGCGCGACCGCGGCCACGAGCGCGCCCGCCATCGCCACGAGCACGGCGATACGAACGAGCTTCTCGATCTTCCCGGCGCTCTTCCTGCTCACGCCGGCATCGTCACATTTTCGCGGAGAAAGGACACGATCCGGTGCGCGAGTCGGCCCGGCGCGTCGACGTGCGGACAGTGCCCCATGCCCTCCGGCTGCTCGACGATCGCGTGCTCGGGCAGGTGCCGCTTCCACCAGTCGAGATGCGAGCCGGGGAAGAGCCGCTCCGACTGCCCCCACACGAGCAGCATCGGCATGCCGAGCCTCGACAGATCGTCCTCGGGCACGCTCCGCTCGACCGTGATCGAGTCGAAGAGGTCGGCCACGCCCCGGCGCCGCAAGTTCGCCGGCAGCTCGTGCGCGAGGAGCTGAAAGATCCACTGCGGCCGGTGGTAGACGCGGCGCAAGAACGCCAGCGCCTCGCCTCGGTTCGTCACCCCGAACGAGCCCATCAGCGCGCGGAACTCCTCGGCGGAGGAGCGCGCGCCGGCCGGGGAGAGGAGGATGACGGCCTTCACGGAGCCGGGCCGCTTGGCCTCGCGCTTGGCGACGTAGTCGAGCCCGACGGCGCCGCCGAGGGAGTTGCCGATCACGACGACAGGGGCGTCACCGAGCAGCTCGTCGAGCGCCCCTTCCATCGCGTCGAAGAGCGCGTCCACGGTGAGGGGCACGGTCGGATCCGAGCTGAGGCCATGGCCGGGATAGTCGGGCACGATCACCCGCTTGCAGTGCTGGCGTAGACGCATGAAGAGCGAGGCGAAGCCGGTCCCCGACGCGGAGATGCCATGCAGGATGACGATCGTGGGCAGGTCTCCGTTCCCGGGGATGTCGTAGAGGCCGATGCGTCCGGCGCTCGTCTCCACGAAGCGATGGACGACGCCGCGCCGGCCGAGCGCCCCGCGCACCCGCCGCTCCAGGAAAGGCAGCAGGATGGGCCTTCGCGCCAGGCCCATCATTTCCGGCCGCGCCTCAATCGCTTGAGGATCTCGTAGCCGATGAGCCCGACCGCCGCGATGCCGAAGGCGGCTGCGAGCGGAGAGGGGCCGCGCCGCTTCGTCTGCGTCCCACTCCCGCGGAGCGCCGGCGCGCCGGGGTCGGCCGACTTGCCCTTGTCGCTCGGGTCCGGGAGGCCGAGCTCTCGGCGCTGCTTCACCCAGTCCACCACGCACTGCTTCCCGACCGCGCTCTCGCCCGGGCACTCGAGCGGTCCCTTGATCTCCTCGAGGTGCACCATCGCGTTGAAGCTCCGGCCGCCCGTCTTCGAGGTCCCGACGAAGAACCCGCTGCGCTCGGTCGAGCAAGACCAGAGCGTGTCGCCCTTCATGCCGAGGCACTGGATCTCGGCGGAGGAGCCCTTCGTGAAGGTGAACGTATCGGTCGTTGCATACTGCACACCTTCCTTCGCGCCGATGACGACCTTGCTGCCGTCCTCGTTGAGGGCGAAGCCGAGGAGCGGGCTCGGCGAGTCGAAGACCTTGCGCCAGGTCTTGCCCGCGTCGTCCGTCACGAGGAGGCGCGTCTTCGCCTCCGGCGCGCCCGACGTACGCACGTAGACGCGATCGGGCTTCTTCGGATCGACGATCGCGATGAAGGCCGCCGTCTCACCGGGGAGGAGGTCGATCTTCCGCTCCGCCCACGACATGCCGTCGTTGTAAGATGCAAGGAATACGGCGGAGGCGCGCTCCTTCGAGTCGCCGCGCACGGCGGAGATGTAGAGGCGGACGGGATCCGAGTCCGAGATCTCGATACTCTCGAGGAGCAGCGACGGGTCGATGGCGGCGCCCGACGCGCTGAAGGTGAGCGCGTCGTCCTTCGAGACGAGGACGCGGTTGTCGTACTCGTTCGGCTTCCGGTAGACGGACTTGATGCCCACGATGGACCCGTCGGGGCGCATCGCGAGGTCCGACACGAGCTCGCTCCCCGCCCCGCCCGCGAAAGCCCAGCCGCAGCCGCCGTCCCGGGACACGGAGATCCCGGAGAAGGTGCCGCCGACGAGGGTGCCCTTGGGGGTGACCACGTAGGTCGGGTCCTCGACCCCGCTGAAGCCGATCGCCCGCTCGCAGACCCAGCGCCAGGTCTGGCCGCCATCGTGCGTCGCGAGGAGGCCGAAGGTGACGCGGACGTAAATCGTCTTCTCGTCGTGCGGATCGAAGATCACCGCATTTGACGCGGGAAATCGGCCATTCGCGAGGGCGGCTCGCGGGACAAGGAGGCCGAGAAGCACAAAAAGCCCGCAAAAGACCCGGACCACGCCGCGCATGTGCGCCAAGTATCACAAAGCGGCCGGGGCTCGCCCTGCTTGTGGCGCGCCCGGATCGAGGCTAACGGGTCAGCCGTGACGATCGTCCAAGACCTCCGCTCGTTGCCGCTGTTCCAGAGCATCCCCGAGGATCGCCTCGGCGCGCTCGTCGATGCCTTCCGCACCGTGAAGCATCCGACGGGGACCATCCTGTTCGAAGCCGGTGAGATCGCGAGCAAGTTCGAGATCCTGCTGACCGGCGAGGTCGTCATCGAGGAGACCTCCTCGAGCGACAAGCCCTCCGCCGCGGCGGGCACGCGGCTCGTCCTCCGTAACCTCGCCCCGCTCGGCGAGCTCGGCGCCCTCACCGGCCTCCCGCGCAGCACGACGGCGAAGGCCACCTCGGACGTCGAGGTCCTCTCCATCGGCATCAACGACCTCCTCGGGTTCTTCGACAAGAACCCGGAGCTCGGCCTTCACTTCTACAAGAACCTCCTCTCGCTCGTGAGCGACAAGATCCGCCGCGACCGCAGCCGCCTCGACGACATGCGCACGAACCTCGTTCGCACGCAGAAGTCGATGAAGAAGATGCGCGAGCAGATCGAGGAGGCGGAAGAGACCGCGCTGTCGAAGCCGCTCTACGAGACGCTCGATCAGCTCATCAACAACAACCGCCGCGGAAACTACCGCGTGTCGCCCACGCCGTCGTATCCGGCGCACGTCCGCCTCGACGACGGCAAGACGGTGCCGGTCCTCGAGCTCTCCGAGGGCTACATGAAGATCGAGGGCAAGGCCTCCGAGGTCGCCACCGATCCCCAGTTCTGGACGGGCGTGCTCGTCGTTCCGACCGACGAGATCCTCCTCTCCGGCTCCGTGCTCCGCGAGACCGCCGACAACGGCACGGTCGTGAAGCTCGACAAGCCGATCGACGAGTACAAAGCGAAGCTCGACGACTACACGACGCGCGTGCAGCTCCTCGACTTCGTCGTCTGAGCGACCTTCGAGAGCTCGTATCGTGTGGCTCACACGATCGTGATCCTCGCCTTCGAGAACGGGACGCTCGCGCTGAGAGGCGCGGACAAGGACGACGCACGTCTGCCCGACTACCTGAGCTGGGACGCACGCACTGGCTGCCATCGTGCGCCCGCCGTGGCGTACGCGCCGATCGTGCTCGCGCTGCGCAAGGCCGGGATCGAATACAAGGACGAGGCGCGCCAGTACGCCGAGCTCCCGCACGGCATGCTCGTTCATCGCGAGCCGCGCCCGTATCAGTCGGAGGCGCTCGCGGCGTGGAAGAAGGCGCACGGCCGCGGCGTCGTCGTGCTGCCGACCGGCGCTGGCAAGACGCAGGTCGCGACGATGGCGATCGACGACAAGAAGCGGAGCTCGCTCGTCGTCGCGCCGACCCTCGAGCTCGTGCGCCAGTGGTACGACGTGCTCCGCGCCACGTTCGGCGTGCCCGTCGGTATCGTCGGTGGCGGCGAGCACACCGTGCTGCCGCTCACCGTGACGACCTACGACTCCGCGCATCTCCACATGGAGCACTTCGGCGCGAAGTTCGGGATGGTCGTCTTCGACGAGGTACATCACCTCCCGAGCCCGAGCTACTCGCTCGCGGCGCGCCTCTGCCTCGCGCCGTTCCGGCTCGGCCTCACCGCGACGCCGGAGCGAACCGACGGCATGGAGGCCGCGTTCCATCAGCTCGTCGGCCCGATGGTGTACCGCCGCGAGATCGGCGAGCTCGCGGGTGAGTACCTCGCCGAGTACGAGACGGAGCGCGTCGAGGTCGAGCTCACCGAGGAGGAGCGCGCCGAGCACGACCGAGAGCGCAAGATCTACCGCGACTTCATCGGCATGAACCACATCGTCATGTCGAGCCCGCGCGGCTTCGGCGAGTTCATCATGCGCGCGGCGCGCTCGCCGGAGGGTCGCCGCGCGATGAAGGCGTACCGACGCCAGCGCGAGCTCGCGTTCGCCGCCACCGCGAAGCTCGTGTGGCTCGAGCACCTCCTCGACGTGCACCGCAACGATCGCACGATCATCTTCACGCAGGACAACGCGACGGCGCACCTCGTGGCGCGGCGCTACCTCGTGCCGGTCATCACGCACCAGACGAAGGTGACGGAGCGAAGCGAGATCCTGAGCGCCTTCGCGCGCGGCGAGTACACCGCCGTCGCGACCTCGAAGGTGCTGAACGAGGGCGTCGACGTCCCGGACGCGAACGTGGCGGTGGTGCTCTCGGGCTCGGGCTCCGTGCGCGAGCACGTCCAGCGCCTCGGCCGCATCCTGCGCCAGCGGCAGGGCAAGCGCGCCCTCCTCTACGAGGTGGTCACCAAGTCCACGACGGAGACCTTCACGAGCGACCGGAGGCGCGAGCACGATGCTTACCGCTGACCTCGTCGACGCGCGCCGCAAGGACGGGCAGCTCCTCCTTCGCCCCTTCGACGCCGGCGCTCGGGCGGAGGCGCTCGCCCTCGCGACCCTCCTGCTCGATCACGCGAAGGCGATGGTCGGCGCGCGCCGCGACGAGGTGGAAGACGCGTGGGACGCGTCGATCGCGGAGGCGAAGCGCCCGAAGCTCGCCGCGGGCCTGAAGAAGCTCGCCGCGGACGCGTGCAACTTCGAGGCGTCCTCCGAGCTCGACCCGATCGCGCTCCGCCGAGAGGTCTTCCTCCGCGCGGCGGAGGCGCGAAAGGCGGGCTCGTTCGATCGCGCCGCGGTGCTCGCGAGCGTGGGAGACGCGGCGCAGATCGAGCGCACGCTCTTCTCCGATCTCAAGAGCGAGCACGTCCTCCAGGAGATGCCCGCCGTGAGCGCGCCGGAGCTCGTCGAGCAGTGGGAGCTCGGCCAGGCGCAGGCGGTGCTGCTCACCGCCGTGCGCGTCACGTGCACCATACATTCTTCTTCTCCCGGCCTCGTCCGCGCCTTCTTCTCGAAGCTCAAGTTCCATCAGCTCCTCTTCGCCGCGGAGCGAAGCGACGATGGCTGGAAGATCACGATCGACGGTCCTTACTCGATGTTCGATGCGGTCACGAAGTACGGGCTGAAGCTCGCGCTCGTCCTGAACGCCTTGCGGCCGGTGGAGCACTGGACGCTCGACGCCGACATCCGCTGGGGCAAGGGGCGCGAGCCGCTCACGTTCCACCTGGAGTCTCGTGACGAGGGCCGCGCTCCGTCCGCCGACGACCTTCACCTCAGCGACGAGGTGCGCGAGCTCATCGATGGCATCAAGGGCGACTGGAAGGCCAAGCCGGCGACGGCGATCCTCGACGTGCCGGGCCTCGGCGTGTGCATCCCGGACCTCGAGCTGACCCGCAAAGGCAGCAAGAAGTCCGTCTTCGTGGAGGTGCTCGGCTACTGGAGCCGCGACGCGGTGTGGAAGCGCGTGGAGCTGGCCGAGTCCGGCGCGCTCGGCGCGCTCGTCGTCTTCGCCGTGAGCTCCCGGCTCCGCGTGAGCGCGGAGGTGCTCGACGCGACGGCCCCGGCGTCGCTCTATGTCTACAAAGGCAAGATGAGCCCGCGCGCGGTGGTCGCCCACGCGGAGCTCCTCGCCGAGGGCGCGCGAAGCCGATAGCATCGACCGATGCGCTCCCGAACGATCGCCGGCGTGCTGGCCACCGGGCTCTTTGCCTGCTCGTCGTTCGGCGGAGAGAGCAGCGCGACGAAGGACGCGGGAGCGTCCGATGGAGGCTCCACGAGCGCGAGCAGCAGCAGCAGCAGCAGCAGCGGCAGCAGCAGCAGCGGCAGCACCGCCGACTGGCCACCGGGCCCCTCCGGCGTCGGCGTCTCGTGCGCGGCTCGCCCCGCGAAGCCGAAGCTGTGCGAGGACTTCGACAACGGCAGCGTGCCTCCGCTGGTCAAGCAAGGCAATGGTGCGCTGAGCCTCGAGAGCCCCGGTAGCGGGAGCACCGGCCGCTGCCTCCGCGCGGCGATGACCACGACCGACAAGGAGGGGCTCGCGTTCGTGCAGCAAGCGGTCGGCCTCGCGAACGAGATCATCTGGACCTACGACCTGAAGCTCACGGCCGACATCGTGTTCGATATGGAGCTCGGCGAGCTGAATCTCCCGTTCGACAACGATGAGTGCGCGCTGCAGCTTCACTTCGACCCGAGCAACAAGCAGCTGACGCTCTACGAGTTCTGCTCGAACGGCGACGACGTGGAGCGCGGCTTTGTGACGCTTCCCGACGTGCCTGGACAGTGGGTCAACGTCTGGATCGACGCGCACCTCGACACGAAGAAGTTCAGCATGACGGTCACGCCCGAAAACGCTCCGGCGATCACGAGCGCGGGATCCATCGCGCACGCCATGCCCTCCAGCGCGGCCAGCGTTCGCGTAGGATGCACGTACGGCCCGTCGAAGACCCAGCCTTTCTCCCTCTACTTCGACAATTTCGCCGCCTACGCTCGGTGACGGGCGCGCCTCGCCGCCAACGGGGGGAGGAGGTAGCATCCGAGAGGTGCGCCGCGTCACCGCTGTCTCGATCGTGCTGATGGTCGGCGCCGGCTGCACGCTGATCTCGGGCGTGGGCGATCTCGAGGCGGTGGGCGAAGACGGCGGCGGCGCCGAAGGTGGTTCGAATAGCGATGGCAACGTCATCGGGGCGACCGACGCGACCCCCGGCTCGGACGTCACCACCGTCGACGTGCTCGATGGCAGCAGCGCGGACGCCCCCGCGGACGCACCGGCCGACGTCATCACCACCATGGACACCGGCGCCGACGCGCGCCTCACGGCGAACTACTGCGACGGCGTCCCGGCGAGCGTCGAGGTCTGCCTCGACTACGACTCGAAGTCGCTCGGTCCAAGCGCGGAGCAGTACCACGTCGGCTCGACCCTCGCCGTGGAGGGCCCCGGTCGCGACTCGACCAACGCCCTTCACTGCACCGGCGTCAACGACGTCTCCGTGCAGTGCTTTCACGTGGTGCCGCTGCCCAAGAGCCCGAAGAAGCTCCAGCTGAAGTTCGACCTCCAGATCGTCGCGCTCGGTGTCGGGGTCGAGGTCAACGAGATCGAGTTCGGCTACTCGACCGGCAAGTGCGCGCTGCAGCCGACGGTGGTGAGCGGCAGCGCTCAGCTCAACGAGTTCTGCCCGGATCAGGGCGCACCCGATCAGGTGAATCACGACATCGCGGCCCTCGACGTCGGGAGCGTCCTCGGGGCCTGGCTCACGTACGACATCACGCTCGATCTCGAGGCCCGCACCGTGAGCGGCAGCCTCACGAAGCCGACCGGGACGACGCCGTTCGGCCCCATCGCGCTGGACCCCCGGTTCGTCACGTCGGACGCCGTCGAGCTTCATCCGGGGATGCCCTTCGCGCAGAAGCACACGCCCGCCGCGCAAATCCGGACGGACAACCTGACGCTCGACGTGCAGTGACCCCCGCCACGTGAACGCGCGAGCGGCGCGTCGCGACAGCTTTGTCAGAGTCAAATCACCCGAACGGGTGACGAGCGAGCGCGCGCCGCGTCCGTCTCTCCTTCATGAAGAAATTCCTTGGCTTGAGCGGTCTCTTGGTGGCGCTTTTCGCGGTGGGGTGCGGTCCGGTTGGGGACCAGTCGGGCTCTACGGGCGACGAAGGCGGCGCCAATGCGAACGACCGGTCGAGCGGCAATGGCGACAGCGAGCTCCTGGAGACGGGCGCGATGGCGGTCTCGCCGACGGGCGACTACATCGTGGCGCGGCGAAACACGACAACGCTCATCGTCGACGTGAAAGGATCGAGCCTGACGGAGCTCCCCCTCGCGGCGGAGCGCTTCCTCTTCGCGAAGTCGAAGAACGTCGTGTACGTCGTCCTCCCCGATCGCGAGGGCGTGGTGGCGCTCGATCTCGGGTCCACGAAGGAGCTCTGGCGCTCGGAGCCCATCTTCGAGGCCGAGGCGCGCACGGTCCTCGCGCGGCTCTCGGACGACGATCGCACGCTGCTCCTCGCCGACGACTCGCGCGTCCTCTTCCTCGACTCGGAGACCGGCGACATCCGGTTCGCGACGAGCAGCGCGGCCGGGATCGTCGATCTCGATCTCCTCCCCGGCGGCAAGAGCGCGATCGCGGTCGGCACCACGCGATGGGAAGACGGCGGCCCGCACACGCCGGTCTCCCTCGTCCCGCTCGACGGCAGCGCGTCGAAGACGATCGACGTCCCAAACTGCGCTGCGCCGATCGCGATCGTCGAGAACGGCAGCCGCGCCCTCCTCTCGCCCACGTTCTGCACCCCGAGCGCGGAGCTGCGGAAGCAGGGCTGGTCGAACCCGGACCCGGTGAGCGTGATCGACATCGACGCCTCGAAGAACGAGCTCTCGTTCGTGAAGAACCTCCCTGGCTTCGGGCCGGTGGCGCTCCTCGGCGGCACCGCCGTCGCGTACCTCGACACGAAGCGCATGGATCCGGCGATGTTCTCGAATCCAGCGCAGGTGCCGGGCAAGGACGCCAAGCAATTTCAGCTCATGACGATCGACCCGAAGTCGCTCGCCTTCGATCTGCATCCCGTCGGCGACACGCTCCCACGCTTTGCGCCGAGCAAGGACGGCAAGTCGCTCCTCGTCGATGCGTCGGTCTCGGTCGAGCGCACGGAGATGGGCGGTGACGTGAAGGCGTCGATCGAGCTCACGCCCGACGGCCAGCTCGAGGCGCAGGTCACGGTCGGCGCCTTCGGCGACGCGAGCGGCAGCCTCTTCGGCGTGTGGACGCTCGACTCGAAGCACTACACGCCCTTCCAGGGCCCGGCCGCCTCGCTCGATCGTTTCGTGCAGATCGCGGACGGCTCGCAGGTGTTCACGCTGAAGAACAACGGCCGCGGCGGCGACCTCTACTCGATCGATCTCGCCGCTCGCGCCTCCTTCGATCTCGGCATGAGCCTCCGCGACATCGCCATCCTCCCCGACGGAAAGACGCTGGTGCTACGCGTCCGCCTCGAGCCCACCGCGGACGGCTACCTGCGCGAGGACTTCTGCTTCTCGCTCGACGCGCGGACCTGCGTCTCCACCGTGCACTACCAGTCGCCCACGCCGCAGCACGACCCCTGATTTCATCCCCTACTGGCTCAGCTGGCTCTCGTCGAACTTCACGAGGACAGCTTCGATCGCTTGCGCCTGGTCTGGATGATCGTTCGGAACGAACTGGAAGAGGATGATGGCGCCGTTCGCTCCGGTCGCCACGCACATCTTTTTCACCGCCAGCACGAGTGCGTCCTTCGATTCGGCCTTGCCTGTCGAGTAGGCGTACTTGCCGAGCAGTTTATGCTTGTACTTTGCATTCACCCCGAGGAGGGCGCCATTCATCTCGATCCCGGGAGGCAATGCCTCCTGAAACAAGTGGAACTTCTGGTCGCTGGGGACCGCGGCCGTGCCTGCCCTTTTCACGACCGCTTCGTCCTCCGCGACGGGGTGATACTCACCGTACGCGCGGTACGAATTGATGGGATCCACGCTCACCGTGAGCGTGCGCGTGCTCGGCCCGCAGGCGGTGAGCAGGACCAGAAATCCAATCCACGTGCTCTTCATCGGGCGGGCCTGCCGAAGCGTACGAGAATGCCGAGCCAACCCTGTCCGAGGTAGAGCAGATTCAAGGTCAGGTAGAGCCAGAAGAAGAGATCGAGGCGCCCCACGATGGCCCAGATGTAGATGTGGCTCGGGTAGTGATTCAAGAAGCGGAGGAAGGTCTTCACGAGGCCCGCGACCTGCCCCACCGCGCTCGTCGCCTTCGCTTCCGGATTCGCCTCGTAGTGCGCCTCGACGGTCGTGGCCTTGCCGCTCAGCTCCGGCCGGCGAATGAAGTTCGTGAGCGACGTGGCGGAGGCGACGACGAACACGGCCGCGACGCCGGCAAGAAGGAAGCGCGAGTCGTCCGGACCCCAGTTTCGCGCGTCGAAGCCGATGCCGCCCGTGCGCCAGAAGCGAATCGGCAGCGAGCCGGCGAGCATGCAGGCCTTGATCTCGTCGGTGAAGAAGTCGAAGAGGTGGCCTTCCTTCGAAGCGATCTTCTTGTGACGCGCGAGCATGCCGTCGACGCAGTCGAGGATGTACGAGAACTCGAGGACGCCAACCGCGATGAGCGCGCCGCTCGCGTCCGGGAGGGCGATGAAGAGCGAGATGGCGATCGCGAAGAAGAACAGGTTGAGCAGCGTGACCTGGTTCGGCGTCGCCGGCGTCTTCGAGAAGAACGCCACGAAGACGGCGGCGAGCGGCCGCGCCAGGAACACGTTGAAGACGAGGTCGTGCTTCTTCCTCGTCTCCTTGTAGATCGCGACCGGCGAGCTCATCGGGGCCTCAGACTTCGGCGAAGAGCCGTTCCAGCTCTGCTTCCGACAGATCGCGCGTGTTGGCGCGGATCGCGTTCGTCAGGTCCTCGTGGCTGACGCCCTTGTTCTCCTCCAGGTACGCGGCCGCGCACTTCGGATGGAGGTAGCCGGCGCCCTTCGTCATCTGCATGCCCCGCTCGATCTCGCGCTCGAAGGCGACACGGAGCTCGCCCTTCGCGATCTTCTCGCCGCAGCCCTGGCAGCCGGCGCGGCCCGTCGGCGCCTTGTCGGCGTGCGGGTATGGCGGCGGCCTCTTGGCGTCCGCCTCTGCCATGGCCTTCTCGAGCTCCGCCTTCCGCTCGGAGGAGACGAGCGACTCGAAGCTCGGGAGCGTCGCGCGGAGCTCGTCGGACTTCGACTCCGCCGCGCAGCTCAGGTGGTGCCAGCGAAACGTCATGTCGCCGGCATCCCCGAACGCGTTCTCGGTCTCCTCGCCAAAGCGCAGCTCGCCCTTGGCGATGGGCTTCCGGCACGTGCGGCAGCCCGCGCGTCCGGACTTCGCTTCTTCGATCGTGTGAGCCATCTCACATCGCTCCGAGCTTCTTGAACTTACCTTTCGGGCTCTTCTCGCTCGAGCCTCCAAGGCGCTTCTGACGGTCCTCTTCGTACGCCTGGTAGTTGCCGTCGAAGAAGGTGACGTTGCCGTCGCCCTCGAACGCCAGCATGTGGGTCGCGATGCGGTCGAGGAACCAGCGATCGTGGCTCGTGACGACGACGCAGCCGGGGAAGCTGAGGAGCGCCGACTCGAGCGCTTGCAGCGTCTCGACGTCGAGGTCGTTGGTCGGCTCGTCGAGGAGGATCAGGTTGCCGCCCTCCTTGAGCAACCGTGCAAGATGCACACGATTGCGCTCGCCGCCCGAGAGGGCCTTCACCTTCTTCTGCTGATCGGAGCCGCGGAAGTTGAACCACGAGCAGTACGCGCGCGAGTTCACCTCGCGGCCCTTGCCCACCTCGATCGTCGGCTCGCCGCCGCTGATGACGTCGAAGACCGACTTGTCGCCGTCGAGCGCGTCGCGCGACTGATCGACGTACGAGATCTGCACCGTCTCGCCGATCTTGAGCGTGCCGCCGTCCGGCTTCTCCTGGCCGACGAGCATCTTGAAGAGGGTCGTCTTGCCGGCGCCGTTCGGTCCGATGACGCCGACGATGCCGGCGCGCGGGAGGATGAACGACAGATCGTTGATGAGGACGCGATCGCCGAAGCCCTTCTTGAGGTGGTCGGAGGTGATGACCACGTCACCGAGGCGCGGCCCCGGCGGCAGTGAGATCTCCGTCTCGGAGACCTGACGTGCGTTCGACTCCGCGACCATCTGATCGTACGCGGCGAGGCGCGCCTTGCTCTTGGCCTGACGCGCGCGGGGAGAGGCGCGGACCCACTCGAGCTCCTGCTTCAGCTTCCGCTGCCGCGCGGACTCCGCCTTCTCCTGCTGCGCGAGGCGGGCCGTCTTCTGCTCGAGCCAGCCCGTGTAGTTGCCCTCGAACGGGTAGCCCTTGCCGTGATCGAGCTCGAGGATCCAGCCCGCGACGTTGTCGAGGAAGTAGCGGTCGTGGGTCACGGCCACGACCGTCCCCGTGTACTCGTGGAGGAAGCGCTCGAGCCACGCGACGGACTCGGCGTCGAGATGGTTCGTGGGCTCATCGAGGAGCAGCATGTCGGGGCGAGAGAGGAGGAGGCGGCAGAGCGCGACGCGGCGCTTCTCTCCGCCGGAGAGGACCTTGATCTCGGCGTCCTTCGGCGGGACGTTGAGCGCGTCCATCGCGAGCTGCACGTGACGATCGAGGTTCCACGCGTCCGCCGCGTCGAGCTTGTCCTGGAGCTGGCCCTGCTCCTCGAGGAGCGCGTTCATGGCGTCGTCGTCCATGGGCTCTCCCAGCTTGGTGCTGATCTCCTCGAAGCGCGTGATGAGGTCCTGCGTCTCCTTCACGCCTTCCGACACCGCCTCCCAGACCGTCTTCGCGTTGCCGAGCTCCGGCTCCTGCGCGAAGTACCCGATCTTCGTGCCCAGATGCGGCCGGGCCTCGCCGCCGAACGTCTTGTCGACGCCTGCCATGATCCGGAGGAGTGAGCTCTTGCCGGAGCCGTTGGCACCGATGACGCCGATCTTCGCGCCCGGATAAAACGCGAGATGGATGTTCTCGAGGACGCGCTTGTCGGGCGGGTGAACCTTCGTCACACCCTGCATGGTGAAAATGAATTCGGGCATAGCGGCCGGGGAGTCTAGCGCGGAATCAGCTTGCCGCGTTCGCTCGAAACGACCGGGACGCCCGAGCCAAATAGCGTGATTTCCGCGTCCGTCCCGCGCATCACGAAGCGGCCCCCGGCCACGGCGCCGTCCGTGATCTCGAAGCGGCGCTCGTTGAAGACATGGGAGGTCTCCCGCCCGCGCAGCCGCTGGTTGCCGCTCGTCATCACGAGCTGGTCGCCGTCGACCGTCACCTCCCACTGCTTCACGAAGGACGGCTCGTCGCCGAGGCTGCGGTAGCTCGTGTCCGGCAGGTCGTCGTCTGGAAGGTGCGGTTGCTCCGCGCGGTCCCAGATGCGGTCGACGCGGAGCGCACAAATGAGAGGCGCTGGCGGCGGCGTGCCCGACAGCACACCGGTCGCCAGCGGCAGCTTCATGACTTCATGATGCGTCCCCGCGGCGGTGATGTCACGCGCTGCGGCGAGCGGCGCGGCGCCGAGCGACCGCGCCCACGACCGCGCCCATACCGGCGAGGATCGTGGCCCAGCTCGTGGTCGACCCGCCGCGGCGGCTGCTCGAGCAGGTGTGGTAGTCGTCGCCCTCGTAGTCCTCGCCGTAGTAGCGGTAGCTGGGGTTGCCATTCGCGGGGACGAAGCCGCTGCTCGACGCGCCGTTCGTGCGCACCTCGCAGGTACCGATGGTCACGTCCGCCGTCTTGCTCGCGGTCGCGATGTCGAAGGCGCTCACGTTCGAGTCCGAGACCGCAACGAGCTCGTTCTGGTTCACGAGCGCGCGGCGCGGGTTGCCCGCCATGGGGAGGCTCTGGCCCTTGTAGAGGGTGTCGTTGTCGATCTTCACGAGCTGGATCGCGCCGCCGCTGGCGCACGACTGACCGCTCGGCGCCGAGTAGGGCACCGTGATGAGGCCGTCCGCGCCGATGCGGAAGGCCTTCTGCAGGCGGTCCTGATCCTCGGCGAGGTCCGTGCCGCTGCCGAAGCTCACGCGCTGGAGCATGCGCGGGTCGTCCATGTTCGACACGTCGAAGAGCGAGACGTTGATCGAGCCCTCGTAGCTCGTCGGATCGACGCCGAGGCCGATGAGGCGGTTGCCGCGCGGCTCGAGGTAGACGGAGTAGCCAGGGATGACGAGCGAGCCACGGAGGCGCGGCTCCATCGGCTGCGAGAGGTCGACGATGAAGAGCGGGTCCGTCTGGCGGAACGTGACGAAGTACGCGCGGTCGGCGTCGAAGCGGACCGACTTGAGCTCCTCCTGCATCGGGAGCGCGATCTCGACCTTGCCCATCACCTGCATCGAGCGCGCGTTCCACACCGCGAAGGTCTCCACGGTCGGCATCTGGAGCTGGGGCTGGCTGACGACGCGGAGGACCTCGTCCTTCTCGCTCATCTGCCAGCGCGCGGTGATCGGGCCGGCGGTCGTCACGTGCGTGCCCTTCGCGAGCTTGCCCTTCGCGTCGCTCGCGTCGATGAGGTCGATACCGGAGTCTCCGCCCACGTAGAGGCGGCCGTTGCCGAAGATGATGCTGTGGTGGCCGGCCTCGAGCGCGAGCTGGTCGACCTGGTGGAGCGCGGACGGCGTCGTGAGGTCGAAGGTGGTGACGCTCGACTCCGTCACGAGATAGAGGAGGTCGCCCTGGAGCCGCGAGTCGGAGATCTGGCCGGTGACCGGGAACGTGCCGATGCGCTGGACGAGGACCGGATCCCGAACGTCGAGGACGAGCACCGCGGACGACACCACGTTGGAGTCGATCTTCGCGTCGTTCATGAGGAGCACGAGACGACCGCCGTTCAGGTACATCTCGAACGGCTCGCCGGGGAGCATGATCTGGCTGTTCAGCGTGAGCGCACCGGGCTTCGACACGTCGATGATGGAGAGCGTCCCCGACTTCGAGAGCGCGAAGAGGTGCCCGCCCTGGAGCTCGATGATGTCGGCCTCCTCGATCGCCTTCTGCGCGTTGCCGGGCTGCTGGCCGGTCACGCCGCCGGAGGAGCTGCTGCCCGGGCTCTGTCCCGGCGCCGGCGACTTCGTTCCGGCGTTGTCGCCCTTGTCATCGGAGGAGGCGTCGTCGCCACCGCAACCGATGGCGAAGCAGGCGAAGAAGGCAGCGGAGAGGAGGCCGAGGGCAGCGCGTTTCATCGACGATCAGCAATCGCAAGGGTCGATCCACACCGGATTTCGCGGGAAAACGCCGGATCGATCCCCCGACGAGCCCAGCCGCGCCCTGACGCTCGTGTCAGATCCCGGCCCCGGATGTCCGGCCGGCTTGGCCTTTTCCCCCTGATCGGGCGATCGTGGAGGTTCATGAGACTGCGTGAGGCCGTCATCGCGTTCGCCGTCCTGGCGGCGATCCTGACCGCCTCGGCCTGCAAGGAGAACGAGCTGCCGGGCGCCGCGGAGCCCACGACCGCGGAGTGCCCGACCGGCGGCGATCGCTCGTGCCGCGCGGCCGAAGACTGTGGGCCGAACCTCCACTGCACCGGCGGTCATTGCTACGCGAACCAGGCCGGGTGCCCCTGCTCGACGGACGAGGGCGGCGACTGCGGTAGCCGCGCGCACTGCACGCGGGGGCAGTGCTACGCAAACGAGGCGGGCGTGCCGTGCTCCGCCAACAAGCATTGCGGCCCACGCGCGCACTGCACGGTCGACACCTGCTACGCGAACGCGAGCGGCTCCCCGTGTACGGAGGGCAGCGACTGCGGCCCCGGTAGCAAGTGCGTCAGCGGCCGCTGCAATTGAGGCCTCCAGGGGCGCGGCACCGACCTTTCGTCGTCTCATCGCGACCGTTCGGGAAGCGTCGCTTGAACTAACGCGTTTCGGCTCTAGGATTTGGTCATGAGCTCGGCGTATCGCTCTGCATACGACCACATCGTCGGGCTCAAACGAGACGAGGTGCGGGAGGCGCGCGAGCAGCTCGCGCCGATGCTCCCGGAGCTGCGCGAGATCAACCGCGCGCGCTGGGCCCGCATCGTCAGCGGCCTCTCCGGGGTCGGGGCCGCGATCGCCATGGTCTGGTACGCCGCCACCGCCACGCATCGGGACGAGAACGCGACCTACTCGCTCGTCTTCGGCTTCGTCGGCCTCGGCGTCACGTGGGCGCTCGCGCGTATCCTCCTCTTCCTCTTCGGTCAGAAGCGCACCACCTCCGAGCCGGAGCTCACGGGACAGCTCGAGCGCGACGTCGAGCTGCTCGACGTCAGCGACGTTCGCCGCGAGGTGCGCGCCATCGAGGCGCAGGCCGACAAGCTCGAGATCGCGAGCATCGCGCTCCCGATCGCGGGCATCACGTTCCTCGCGCCGCTGTTCCTCCACTGGCTCGTCGCGTGCGTGATGGGAAACGACAGCGCGCGAGAGTATTCGGAGTGGATCCGCATCTCGCTCGTCATCGTCGGCCACGCGCACATCGCGCTCGCCGTGCTCGGTTATCTCTTCGCGCGGAAGCTCCATCGCGCGACGAACGAGGCGATCACGAACCTGCGCATCCACCGCGAGTGGGCGAAGATCTGGCTCATCACGATCGGCGTCTCCTGCCTCCCCGGCATCGTGCTCCTCCTCGTGCCCCCGCTCCTCGTCGCGCTCACGGGTATCGCGTTCATCCCGTTCATGATCGCGGGCCTGCGCCACAGCATCCTGAACGAGCGGCTCCTCATCGCCCGCGCGTTCGCGATCGGCGGCATGCAGAACGAGCGCGCCTACTGGGAGCTCGAGCCTGTCCGGCCCGTACGGATGGTCGAGAACGTCCGCGTCTCAGCGGAAGAGCAGCAGCGCGAGCCCGATCGCGACGACGAGCACGCCGACGCCGATGCTCGCGATCGCGCCGAGGCTTAGGCCGGGCTTCCCGCGGCCCATCGCGTTCGCGATCACGGTGGAGGGCGGCAGGTCCTCCGCCGGCACCTGAGAGAACGACGCGCGGGAGATCTCGAAGGCGCCCGAAGAGATGGCGCCCGGCACCTTCGCCGGCGGATCGTCGAGGCCGGTGATCGCGAACGGATCGCTCTCGAGCGGCGGCGGCGTGGCCGATGTGGTCCGTACCGGCGCGGGCTCCTCGGACGGAGGCGCGACGGGCGCGTGCTCTCCCTCCGGAGCTCTGTCCTCTTCGTCCGACACTATCCAGAAGCGTAACGGTTCCATACGAACCGACGCAAAAAGCAGGCGAACTGCTTCGTTAAGCGCTGCCCGGCACGACCGATGGCGGCACGACCGACATCGGCGAAGGCGCGCGTTCTTGGGGGTTCAGCATGTCCCGCGCCGCGATCTCCGTCAGGGTGTAGAGGACGAACGCGTCCTGATCGTCGATCGGCCTCGTGCCCTCGAGGGCGTGGATCTTCTTCCGGCGCTCGTTGATGGCCGAGAAGATCCCGTCCTCGAACCGTCCGATCAGCTTGTTCGCGCGCGCGGCGCCGATCAGATCACCGAGCGTCGCCTTCGAGAGCTCCTTCGTACCGATGTGCGTGATCTTCGGCGTGACGGAGGCGAGCGCGTTGCGGAGGAGGCGCTCGCACGTCCGCGCGCAGGCCACGACCACCTTCTGTGGCTCGCGACCTTCGAGCGAGAGCCTCGCCGAGGCGAGCTCCGCGAGCAGCTCGCGATCGTCGGTGTCCCAGGTGAAGAGCGAGACCGGCAGCGCGAGCGTGTCCGTCGCGAGCGTCGTGAGGGCCACCTGCGGCCCGTGGAGCTCCTCGACCACGTTGAGGTAGCCGAGCGCGACGAGCTTCGACATGCGCAGCATCAGATCGCGGTGACCGATGCCCATGTCGTTGATCATCACGTTCTGGACGTCGCTGCTGCTCTTCGCGACGAGCTGCAGCACGCGGTAGTCGAGCGTGTCGAGGGGCGCCCGCGCGTGGGCGAGCTCGGGCGCCTTCTCGAGGAGGTGACGCGCCTGCTTCAAGCGGTTCGCGTCGAACCCGACGAAGTACGTCTGCTGGTGGACGATGACCGGGATGAGCACCGCGGAGAGCACGGTGGTCGCGAAATCGAGCGGGAAATTCGGCAGGGAGAAGACGCGCGGGGCCGCGATCAAGAGGAACGCGTCGAGCGCGAGGAGCGAATGCCACAGCGTCGTGATGCTCGGGTACGTGGAGAGCAAGCGCCGGTGCTGGCTCGCGGTCACGTCGGTCACGCCGACGCGGATCATGACGAGCATCGTCGGGTAGCACGCCAGCAGGAGGAAGCTCATCGCCACGCGCGCGAGAAAGCGTGCCTGCGCGATCGTCGATCCGACCTCCCAGTACGGCTCGAGCCATCGCGAGAGGAACGGCAGGGCCATCCCGAAGGCGATCACGGGGTACATCGCGATCGCACGTCCCTCGCGCAGCGCCGCCGTGTCGTATCGCGTCTCCGGGCTCGGATCGGCCATCGACGCGGAGAATAGCCCGGATTACAAGGCGCTCACCAAATGGCCCGCTCATCCCGCCACGCGTTCGCGTTCGTCTGGGTGACGGTCCTCCTCGACATGATCGGCCTCGGCCTGATCATCCCCGTCGTCCCCGCCCTCCTGCGCCAGCTCACGGGCACCGATGCGGCGCACGCGTCGATCTACGGCGGATGGCTCTTCTTCGCGTACGCCGCGATGCAGTTCTTCTTCGCGCCGGTCGTCGGCGGCCTCTCCGACGCGTTCGGACGCCGGCCCATCCTCCTCCTGTCCGTCCTCGGGCTCGGTGTCGACTACGCGTTGACCGCGCTCTCCCCCACCATCACGTGGCTCTTCGTGGGTCGCATCGTGGCGGGCCTCTTCGGCGCGTCGTACACCACGGCGAACGCGTTCATCGCCGACGTCACCGCGCCGGAGGAGCGCGGCAAGGCCTTCGGCATCATGGGCGCGGCGTTCGGCGTCGGCTTCGTGGTCGGCCCCGCCATCGGCGGGCTCCTCGGCGACCTCGGGCCGCGCGTGCCGTTCTTCGTCGCGGCGGGTCTGTCGCTCGCGAACTTCATCTACGGGTCGATCGCGCTCCCCGAGACGCACCCGAAGGAGAAGCGCAGGCCGATGAAGCTCTCGGAGGTGCATCCGTTCGGTGCGGTGGTGAACATCCCCGGTGGCGTGAACGTCCGCACGCTCGCGATCGCGCTCTTCGTCCTCTTCCTCGGTCACGCCGTCTATCCGTCGTGCTGGGCGTTCTGGTCGAACGCGGTCTTCGGCTGGGACTCGCGCATGATCGGCCTCTCGCTCGCGGCCTACGGCATCAGCAACACGATCACCCAGGCGGTGCTCGTCGGACGCTGGACGAAGAAGTGGGGCGAACGAAAGGCGTCGCTCGTGGCGCTCTTCCTGAACGTCCTCAACTTCGTCTTCACCGGCCTCGCCACGCAGTCGTGGATGGCGTTCGCCGTGATCGTCCTCGCCTCACCGGCCGGTGTCGCGATCCCGGCCATGAACGCGTGGATGTCGAAGCTCGCGCCGCCCGACGCGCAAGGTCGTCTGCAAGGGACGATCGGCGCCGCCGAAGGGCTCTCGTCGATCTTCGGCCCGATCGTGATGACGCAGATCTTCGGCGCCTTCGAGACGAAGGTCCCCGGCGCGCCGTTCTTCGTGGCGGCGGCGCTCTCGGTCGGCTCGATCCTCATCGCCATGCGCGCCGCGGCGCCGCCGGCGACGTCGTCAGACGAGAAGGTGCCCGTCCCAGAGTCGGCGTAGCCCGTCCCCGTGATCGGCGAGCGCGTCCCGCGAGTACCGGAGATCGATCTGCTCGAGCCGCCGCGCGAGCGGCGAGCGGAGGAGCCGCGCCGCGTGCGAGGGTAGGACGCCGGAGCCGAGGCGAAGGGTGCGGAGCGCTGGGAGGCGCTTCGGCTCGTGAAGCGCCTCGAGATCGAGCGGGAAATGCGCGGCGTAGTCGCCGTCGATGGCGAGGTGCTCGAGACGGTCGAGCCGCTCCGAGTCGCCGAGGGCACGGATGGCGTCACCGTCGAAGATGCCGTTCACGCGGAGGGAGCGCAGGTTCGCGGCGCAGTCACTGGTGAGCACCGGCATCAGCCGGTCGGACTCGAGCGACGTCAGGCGCGCTGCGAGCGGCGTCCGCAAGAGCTCCTCCACCGCGATGTCGAGCTCGCCGGGACGCGCGTGCTGCCGCGTATTGACGAGGCGCGCATGCCGCGGCTGGAGCAGCGTCGTGACGTATTTCCGGAGTGAGCTGGTGGACGAGAAGTACAGCTCGCCTTCGATCTCGAGCTCCTCGATGCCGGCGCTCGCGTGCGTGCCCGCGAGCGTGGCGAGGGTAGAGCCGCTCGCCTGATCGAGGCCGAGCCCCCGGAGACCGGAGAGCACCTCGGGCGTCTCCGCGAGCCACTCCACCAGCCGATCGACGAACGCGCTCGTCCGGGGCACCGACGTTCCTGCGCCACGGCCGAGCGTGGGCCGCCAGATCCAGCTCACGCCCGCGTCGGGCGCGCTGAAGTATCGCACGCGTCCGCTCGCGAGCGCGCGCTGGAGGAGCGGCCTCGCGTCGTCCCACGCCTCGAGCGCCTCGAGCCAGTGGCTGGACGCCGACTCTCGGGCGAGGCCCGTGAAGCGGACCCAGCGCAGACGCGGCGCGCGCCTCCAGATCTCCGCCTCGTTCGCGATGAAGCGATTCACGTCGACCGTGATCTCGTCGACGAAGCCACGGCGGAACGTCCAGTTGCGCGCGAGGCCGGTGAGCTTCGCCCATTCGTCCTCGTGCGCGAGGAGGAGCTCGAGCTCCCGCTTCCGCAGGGCGACCCCTCGCTCGCGGGGGAAGCCGCCCCGCTCGAGCTCGCACTGGACGATGATCAGCTCGCCCTGCAAATCACCCGCAGCGAGCATCGCGTCCGCCTCGACGAGGCGCTGCTCCTCGTCACCGGCGCTCGCCCGTTCAGACAAGGATCACCCCGTCCCAGAGCCGGCGGAGCTCGGAGGCGTGCGCCGCGAGCCGGTCCTTCGAAGCGCGGAGGTCGATGAGCTCGAGCCGCTGCGCGAGCGGCGAGCAGACGAGCCGGCGCGCGCGGTTCGGGTCGAGGCGCGCGCCCACGCGGAGCGTGCGGAGCGCCTCGAGGTGGCGCGGGGCGTAGAGCGGCTCCGGATCGTAGTCGAGCCGCGCGCCGAAATTGCCGTCGGCCGCGAGGTGCTCGAGCGACGCAAGCTCCGGGGCGCCCGCGATCGCGGCGAGCGGCTCGGCGTCGAACAAGGATGTCACACGCAGCGATCGAAGCTGCGCGGCGCGGCCACTCTCGAGCACGGGCGTGACCTGCGACGTCACGAGGTCCACGAGGTTCGCGCCGAGCGGGCTCCGGAGGAGCTCACGCAGCGCCGCCGACTCGTCGCGAGACACGTTCGAGGGCCAGTGCTCGAGGAGCAGGCGACGCGGTCGGAGCCGCGACGTGGCGAAGGCCTCGCGGAGCTCCGCCGCATCGGCGAAGAGCCGCCCGCGGACCTCGACCTCTTCGAGCGGGGCCCTCGCGAGGGTGAGCATCGTGTCGGGCCCGACGTCGTCGAGCCCGAGCCCGCGCAGGCGTTCGAGGCGCGCGCCTCCGTCGCTCTGCAGCCAGCGCACGATCGAAGGCGCGAGCGAGCCGCTTTCCCGGTAGCGGATCTGGCCGTCGACCATCCAGCTCACCTGCGCGTCGCGGGCGCTGAAGGAGCGAACGCGCCCGCTCTCGAGCGCACGCTCGAGCAGCGTCTCTGCCCGGTGCCATTCACGCGCGGCGTCGCCCAGCTCATCGACGGGCGAGTCGAACCGGAGCCCGATGAAGTGGAGCCACCGCAGCCTCGGCGCGCGCCGCCAGATCTCCTCCTCGTGCTCGATGAACCGATCGATGGGGATGACGATCTCGTCCACGAATCCGCCGCGAAACACCGGATCTCGTGCGAGCCCTTCGAGGTTCGCCCAGTGATCCGCGTGAACGAGCAGCTCCTGCTCTCGCCTCCGCAGCGCGATCCCGCGCTCGCGCGAGAGCCCGCCGCGCGCCAGCGCGCACTGCACGATGATGAGCTCGCCGCGAGGGTCACCCTTCGCGAGCAGCGCGTCGGCCTCGACGAGGCGCGCCGCTTCGTCGCTCGACTCGTCAGACATGGAGGCATCCGTCCCAGCTCACGGACGCGAGCTGGCCCGCGAGCACGGGCTTGGCGGGCTCTCGCAGGTCGAGCGCCTCGATCCGGCTCGCGAGCGGCGACTCGAGGAGCGCGAGGGCATCGTCCCCCTCGATGTCGCCGACGATCCGGAGCACGCGCAGCGAGTCGAGGTGCTTCGGCTCGAGCAACGGCTCGTAGTCGCAGTCCTCGGCGACGTGGAGCTCGAGCTCCTCGAGGCCGGCGAGCTCGGGCGCGTTCGCGATGACCTCGAGATCGCCGGGCGCTCCGCGGAGGATCTTCAGGCGCGAGGCGATCGGCAGGACGTGGGGGAGGATGGGGACCCGGAGGTCGACGAGGTTCGCGGAGAGGTTGGTGCCGAGGACGCGCGGGATCTCGCCGGGCCCGGGGCCGGCGGCCATGGTCGTCAGCGCGAGCCGGCGCGGCCGGAGGTCACCGAAATCATCGCCGAGGATCGGCCGAAAGCCGTCGATCTGGAGGCGAAGGTCCTCGAGCCTCGCGCAGCGCCGGAGCTTCCAGAGCGTCTCGGGCGCGACGGCGGGGAGCTCCAGCCCGACGAGTCGTTCGATCGCGTTCGACGCGATGAGCCAGTCGACGACAGCGTCGCTCGCGTAGGCCTCGTGGTCGACGTAGGGCCCGAGCCGGGACCATTTCACGATCGGGTCGATCGCCTGGAGGTTCGTCACGCGCCCGCTCGCGAGGATCCGATCGAACCAGTAGCAGACCTCGCGCGCGTCGCTCGGATCCGGCGCATTGCCCGTCATTCGCGCGCGGTGCGTGAGGCCGGTGAAGCGAAGACGACGCAGGCGCGGCGCGCGGCGCCAGAGCTCCCTCTCTCTCGAAGCGAAGGTGCGAACGTCGATGGTGAGCTCATCGACGAAGCCACGACGAAAGACGTGATCGGAGCCGAGCCCCTCGAGATCGGCCAGCGCCGCGCCCTGCTGAGCGATCAGCTCTCGCTCGCGCCGCCGCAACGCAACGCTGCGCGTGCGATCGAGCCTGGAAGAGGAGTCGAGGCGGCTGCGCTCGAGCTCGACCTGGATGCCGATGAGCTCGCCGCGCGGATCGCCTTTGAGCTGGAGCTCGTCGGCGAGGACGAGCAGGTCCTCGTCGTCGTCAGACGCGAGCGACACAGACGGTGGAGACGTCGATGTACGGAGGCGGCTCGGTACCGAGGTAGTAGCGCCAGGCGTCGTCGAGGCCGAGCTCTTCGCACGCGGAGAACCCGAAGCGCTTCGTGCGCTCCTCCGCCGTGTCCGGATCGAAGGCGTCCGAGCCCGACGTGAAGATGACGCGGGTGTTCTTGCCGCCGGCCTTCGCCATGAAGCGAAGGCTCTTCTCGATCATGGCGTCGTCGATGTAGCCGATGACGCCTTCCCAGATGAAGACGGCGCCCTTGCCGACCTTGAAGCCGTGATCGACGAGCTTGGCTTCCCAGTCGACGTCGGCCGAGTTGAAGTCGAGCGGGACGTGGACGATGTTCTTCGCGAGCTCGACGCCGCCCGCATCGAGCAGCTTCTTCTTGCGCTCGAGCTGGGAGGGCAGGTCGACCTCGAAGACGGTCACCCCCTTCTTGGCACATTCCTTCATGCGCATCGCGCGCATGTCGAAGCCGGCGCCAAGGATGACGACCTGGGTGATGCCAGCCTTCAGGGCATCTCTCAGCGCGTCGTCGATGTAGCGCGTACGGAGGCGAATGCCTTCTTTGAACAGCGGGAGTTCGAGGTAGCGCTTCGTCGCCGCGACCACGTCGGGGTCGGAGGGACGAAAATGACGCGCATACGGATCCTCGAACAGCTCTTTCTCTTCGGCTCGCACGACGGCGATCGAGTAAGCGGTATCCGCAACGGTGGCCATGAGCGAGGGCTATTCTCGCACAGATGCGGGGCACGTATCACCACGGTGACCTGGCGTGAGCCCTGGTCGATCGGACGGTCGTGATCCTCGGGCGAAAGCGGCGCGAATGGCCTCACTTCGAGGGCGGCGGCAAAGGGGCCGGGGTCGCCCGCGCCGCGGATCACCGACATTCTCAAGCGATTCCAGCAACTTGCAGAGGCGCGAAAAAATCGTCGGGCTCGTGTCGATCCGGGACCGGGTCGTTGGTCGTCTGGTGAGAAGGAGATACCCACCATGAAATTCATGATCCTCGTCCCCGCCAACAAGGACACCGAAGCCGGCGTCATGCCGACGGAGGCCGAGCTCGCGGCGATGATGAAGTTCAACGAAGAGCTCGTGAAGGCGGGCGTCATGCTCGCCGGCGAAGGTCTGCATCCCTCGTCGAAGGGCGCGCGCATCTCGTACGGCGCGAACGGCAAGTCGACGGTCAAGGACGGTCCGTTCACGGAGGCGAAGGAGCTCATCGCCGGCTTCTGGATGATCCAGGTGAAGTCCAAGGAAGAGGCGATCGCGTGGATGTCGCGTGCGCCGTTCCCCGAGGGCACGACCCTCGAGATCCGCCAGGTCTTCGCAACGGACGATTTTGCCGCATCGGACCCGACGGGCGAGATCCGCAAGAGGGAGGAAGAGCTGCGCAGGCTCGTCGAGAAGCAGCCGTGAGCCTATGTCGAGTGTGATAGTCGGTGGGCGTGAACACGCCGCCCACCGACGACACCGCGCACGCCGCACGACGTCGCATCGAAGCCGTCTTCAAGATCGAGTGGACGAAGCTCGTCGCTGGCCTCTCACGCATGTTGCGCGGGGACATCGGCGCGGCGGAGGAGCTCGCGCAGGACGCGCTCGTCTCCGCGTTGGAGACGTGGCCGCGCGACGGCATCCCGGATCGGCCGGGCGCGTGGCTCATGCAAGCGGCGAAGAATCGCGCGCTGAGCCAGGTCGAACGCCAGAGGCGCTTCGAGCGCAAGGAGGGCGAGATCGCGCGCACGCTCGAAGATCGCCAGGAGCGCGCGGCGGAGGAGATCGAGCGAGCCGTGGACGACGACGTCGGTGATGACTACCTGCGCCTCGTGTTCGCGGCGTGCCACCCGGCGATCTCCGCCGAGGCGCGCGTCGCGCTCACGCTGCGCGTGCTCGGAGGTCTGACCACGGAGGAGATCGCGCGCGCGTTCGTGGTGCCGGAGCCCACCATCGCGCAGCGCATCGTGCGCGCGAAGAAGACACTCGCGATGAGCGGCACGCCCTTCGAGCTGCCGCGCGGCGCCGACCTTCGGGAGCGCCTCGCCTCGGTGCTCGAGGTCGTCTACTTCATCTTCAACGAAGGTTATTCCGCGACCGCGGGCAGCGACTGGATGCGCCCCGCGCTCTGCGAGGACGCGCTCCGGCTCGGCCGCATCCTCGCGGAGCTCGTGCCGGGCGAGGCCGAGGTGCACGGCCTCATCGCGCTCATGGAGATCCAGGCCTCTCGCGCCGGCGCTCGCACGACCGCCCAGGGCGACGCGATCCCGCTCTTCGAGCAGAGCCGCGCGCGCTGGGATCGCATCCTCATCCAGCGCGGCCTCACCGCGCTCGCCCGCGGCGAAGCGCTCGGCCAGACACCAGGCCCGTATCTCTTGCAGGCCGCGATCGCGGCGTGCCATGCGCGCGCGAACACGCCCGAGGCCACCGACTGGGAGCGCATCGTCGCGCTCTACGATCGCCTCGTCGCTCTCACGCAGTCGCCCATCGTCGAGCTCAATCGTGCGGTCGCCGTCTCGATGGCCGACGGCCCGGAGGCGGCGCTCGAGATCGTCGACGACCTCGTGAGAATGAAGCTGCTCGAGGGTTACCACCTCCTCCCGGCCGTCCGCGCCGACCTTCTCGCGAAGCTGAAGCGCATCGACGACGCCCGCGACGAGCTCGCCCGCGCCGCCGCGCTTGCCCGGAACGAGCGCGAGCGCGACCTGCTCCTGCGCCGGGCGGCTGCGCTCTAGCCGCTAGCGCGCGTCTCGCGGAAAGCGCGACGCCTCCTGCTTCCAGCAAGCGGCGAAGTCGTTCACCGAGGTCGTGTACTGCTTCGTGGGGACGTCGTTGGCGACGTACGTGAGCGCGTAGGTGCCCGCGCCTCCCTGCCCGAGACCGCGCGCGATGCCAAGCTGGGTCTTCAGCGCTGCCTTGCCGCCGCAGTACGAGTCGGCGCGCGAGGCCTTGAGGTTCGTCCCGCGGGTGTCGATGACGGAGATGACCTTCGCCGCGATCCCCGGCGCCGCGGCATCGATCGCGTTGGCGAGCAGCGAGTAGCAGCGGGTGCCGGTGGCGCAGGTCGCGGGCGTGGGCGTGCCGGGCGCGAACGCCTCCGTCGTCGCGAGATACACCTGCGACGCGAGCGCGCGGCCGTGATCGCGGCAGGCGCCGAGCACCGTCTTCCACTGCGAGAACAGGTTCGTGGCGCTGCCGGCCATGTTGTAGCTGTTCGCGTAGAGGATGATCTGGTTCGGGTGCTTCTCGAAGAGCGCCGCGAGCGCGTCCGCCTTGGGAGCTCCGTCCTTCACGTCCGCTGCCTTCGACGGCTCGAGCTCGTCGATCGCGACGTAGTCGAAGCCCTCGGCGAGGCGTGCCTCGATCGGGTCCCCTTCGGGGAGGGCCGCCACGAGGTCGACCATCGACTGCCGGTACGCGATGCGACCGCCGCCGGCGCGCCATGCGTCGTAGGCGGGATCGCTCGGCGCGAGGTTCGACACGATGACGTTGTCCGCGTTCGGCACGAGGAGCTTCGCGGTCAGCGCCGGGTCTCGCATGGTGCCGTTCGTGTTCGTGGCGATCGGTGCCGCTTGCAAGAATCCGTAGTGAAGGAGCAGCGGTCCGCGCGGCGCCTCGGTGACCGGGGGCTTCGCGCCCGGTGTGGAGCCCGTCGCGGGCGCCGGCTCCTGCTCGTCGTCGGGCGCGACTCCCGCCGAGGACGCGCCTCGTTCCTCGCCGTGCGGCGGCTCGATCCGAGAAGCGGACCCGTCGGTCGGCTCGGGGGCGGGCGCTTCCGAGGCGGCGCAACCAGCGAGGAGGAGCAGGAGGAGGACATGGCGGGTCATGACCCGACGTAAAAGCAACTCCCACGCCCACCTCCGTTGCTGCCAAGAAGCGCCGAGAAACCCACGCGATCGTGCCGGACGCGCGTGGTCATGTGCCGCGCATGGACCTCGGAGGTCATCCCCCCCGCCGCCGAGCAGCCAAACACGCCGACCGATGCCGTCCATTCGGACCGAGGCCCCGGCCGTGCGGACCACGACCGGCTCCGTCAATCGAGCGGGTCGAGCGTGAGAAGCAGCCGCGGCTCGCAGGATGGCGGCGAGCGGTGAACGGCGCCTCCGAGAGCGTTGCCGGGCCAGGCACTGCCTTTGAGGAGCACGACATCGAGCGGTGCGCACGATTGAATGGCCGCGTCGCGCCGAATCGCTTCCGGTGGGATGCGGGGACCAGCGAGGACGCTTCGGTCCACCGCGTCCGCGAGGAGCCATTGGCTCGTCGGACCGTGATACGTGCAAACGAATCGGAGCGGGACGCGGTCGACGTGGAACCCCGGGCACATCGCTCGCTTCAGCTGCAGAAGCCGCACGCCGACGCGATGGACCCCCGTGAGCTCCGTGAGCACCTCGATCCAGTAGGCGATGTCTTGCAGAAGGACGTCTCGCGCGTCGTCTGCCGGGAGGAGCTTCGTGAGCGCATCGAGACCGTCGAGCCCATCCTCTTCCGCAAACGCAGCGGTGGTCGTGAAAGCGAGGGTGGTCTCGCGGGCGACACGATCTGCATAGCGGCGGAGCGCCGGCTGTCCGCTGCGCTCGAGGACAACGACGTTGACGTGCGGCTCGAACACTGCGGTGAGCTCGATCGTCTCCGCCACGCGGATCGTCGAGGATGCGCGGTCTTCCGCGCCCCCATCGACGCAGACCTGCGCCGTCGACGCGAGCGTGACCCGATCCGGTGTACTCACGTCAGCCCTTCGAGATCTTCTTCTCGACGAAGAGGACGTGCTTGCGAGCGATCGGATCGAACTTCAACAGCTCGAGCTTCCCCGCCATGGTTCGCTTGTTCTTCGTCGTGACATACGCGTAGCCGGTGCCGGCGGTCGAAACGAGCTGAATCGTGTCTCGCATGACGTGGTGGTACGGCATATCAGAATCAGATGCAATTGGTTTGCACAAGACCCCATGACGCAATAGCTTGAGACCATGCTCAGCTCCTACTCGGGTGCCGTCGATGACAGGGTCCTCTCGTCGCCGAAGGAGGCGGTGCTCGGGCGGCTCTCCGAGCCGGGAGTCTTGGGATGCGTGTGGGAGCGCGAGACGGCGCCCGCGGTCGCTGGATTGCGTGACCTGAAGCTTCCGTCGCGGAGCTTCGAAGACGGTCTCATCGTCTGGTCCCACGACTACCGCGAGCGCGATTTGGAGGAGCTCGTGCGCGGTCTCGAGGCGGGCCATCCTCGCGATGTGATCATCGCCGATGCACGCGCGCTGCTCGGCCGATGGTTCGAATCGGCGCCGAGGCCGCACGCGTTCATCTCGCTTTCGGTGGTGGCCGATGCGGGCTGCCACCGTTTGCACGTCGACCGCGTCGGTCGCCGCCTCCTCGTCACCTACGCGGGAGCGGGAACCGAATGGCTCGAGCCCGCCGCCGCCGCCGAATGGCGACGTGACAAGTGCTGCTGGTCACCGCGCGCGATTCAGCGAGTCGCGACGGGTCACGTCCTCTTGATGAAGGGCTGCGGCGATGACCCCGAACAGGGGCTGGTGCACCGTGCCCCGCCGTGGACACCCGGCTCGGAGCCCCGCCTCCTGCTCCGGATCTGCGACGGTGAATATCACTTGGCGCGGGAAGCGGCGCGAGCGCCGCGGCTGGGCCTCCCTTTGAGCTGAACGAAGGCGAGTCGAGCCAACGCCGGCCGCGTATTGATTCACGACTCCGAACTCTCGGGGGTTGCCATGGCGCCAGACCGCAGCTCATCGCCTATGCGCGGCGGACGTCCGCGGACGACCGGACGGCCTCAGAGCTCCACGCGTATGCCGAGCGCCGTGACGTTGCGATCGTATGTCTACGACCGCCGCCGTGCCCGGCCTTCCTTTCGGAGATCCTCGCCCGAGCTCGCGTTCCGTTCGACGCAAACTGAGCAGGCCACGTTCCGAGCTTCGCGCCGGGGGGCGCGGATGTCGAGGACGCCGAGCTGCGCTCGCAGCTCCTCGAGCCGCTTCTGCGCCTGCGCCGCTTCCTGGGGACAGAGATCCGCGCGCGTGCGCTTGCGGACATGGCGGGTCATGCCGCGACACGACGGCAACTCCCGCGCCTACATCCGCGCCATCGAGATGAGCCGCGAAAACGCGCGATCGCGCCGGACATGCGCCGTCACGCGCTCGGAGCATGGACCGCAGAGGTCATCCCCCCACGCGCCAAGTCGTCGGAACGACGTCCTGCGCAGTTCGGCACGCCGCTCGCTCTAGCTCTCGCCATGTTCCGTACCTCTCTCGCGCTCCTCGCGTTCATCACTGGCTGCACGCTCACGCATGGCGAATCCATCGAACCGCTGAAGCCGACCCCCGAGCGCGAGACCGGTATGAACGTGAAGGACGGCTCCGACTCGAAGGTCACCGGCTCTGCCGTCGAAGGCACCGCGAAGGAAGACGACGGCACGGTCGCCGAGGCGTCAGCCCCGCCGCCGAACGGCGACCTCGCGAAGCCGATCACGGGCAACGGCGAGGCGCGGTGCGATCGCGACAAGCCATTCGCGCGCCCGGAGCTCGTGGCGTCGGTCAGCACGCCCGAGGAAGAGGACGTCTATCCCGTGCTCTCGAGCGACGAGCTACAGATCTGGTTCACCCGTCTCGACTCCAGGACCTGGACCGGCGCCAGGACCTTCACCGCCTCCCGGAGGAGCACGGCCGAAGCCTTCGGCCCCGCGTCTCCGCTCACCGTCATCGCCGGCGCTTCGCGGCTCAGCATCCTCGGCTCGCTCACGTTCGCCGATGTGCCCGATGCGAACGGCCTCCGCCACCTCCACGGCGAGAAGATACCGTCGCTCGCGATCGGGGGAAGGGTCGAGCAAGCCGAGCCCTACCTCCCGAACGAGAGCGCGGTGTACTTCACGGGCAACGACAGCGGGCCGTGGCGTATCCAGCGCGTCGCGCTCGACCCGCAGGGCCTTCGCCAGGCGGTGTTGCCGACGACGGAGGCGGTGAATCAGGTATGGCCGGTCGTCTCTGCGGACGAGCTCACGATCTGGTACGCAGGCGCGCCGGTCGACCTCTCGCACTCGTGGGACGTCATGACCGCGACCCGCCCTTCAAAAGACGTCGCGTTCGGCGCCTCCACCACGGTGGTCGAGCTCTCTGGCCCGACCACCGACCTCCCGAGCTGGATCTCAGCCGATGGCTGCACGATGGCTTTGTCGAGCAACCGCGCGAACGACTCGCTCGACCTCTACATCGCGCACCGCCCGAAGTGAGGAGACCGCCCCCGGGAGGTTCGAGCTCGCATCTGCGAAGGAGAGCGCGGCTTGGCGGGTGCCGCGCTGCAAAAGCTGTCAGGGGTGATCTTCGCTCCCTCCGCGGCATCGGCGATCCACAGCGCCCCCAGGCCGGCCCCGACCTCCGACACGGGGCACCTCCTGCGCGGACGCAACGCGGCGAAGGCCGCGTGGCTCGCGGCGTGCAGCACGGCAGGCATGCGCCATCGACTCGCCGTGCTGGTCGCTCTTCCTCTCTCGACGCTCGCGGCCTGCGTGGGGCCAGCGCCCGAGACCGCGCCGAGCCAGACGGCGCCGGTCGAATCGGGCAAGGCCAAGGCTCCCCGCACCCCGCACCCCGCCGCAGGTGAGACGCCGCTGAGCGAGACCGCAGAGCTCGATGCGACGATGGCCGAGGTCCTGGCGAAGACGCCGGCGGTCCCGGGCGCGAGCGTCGCGATCGTGAGGGACGGCGCCGTCGTCCTCGCAAAGGGCTACGGCAAGGCTCGGGTCTCACCCGAGGCGCCGATGACGCGCGATTCCATCCTCAACGTCGCGTCGATCTCGAAGGCGATCACGGCGGTCGTCGCGCTGAAGGCGGTCGAGGGCGGCAAGCTGTCGCTCGATGGGGATATCGGCACGGCGCTCGGCTTCTCGCTCCGCAATCCGAAGTTCCCGGACGTGCCGCTCACGCTCCGCATGCTCTTGATGCACACGACGTCGATCGACTCGCGCACGGAGGCGCTGAGCGCGCCGCTCGAGTCGGGCTGGGTCGAGGACGCCGACTCGTCGCTGTCGCTGAAGGAGCTGGTCGAGGAGACGTTCACGCCGGGCCGCAAGTGGTACGACGCTTCGCTCTACAGCGCGAAGAAGCCTGGCACCGCCTACGACTACTGCAACATCTGCCCCGCGATCACGGCCTACGCAATCGAGCGTGTCACCGGCGAAGCTTTCGACGCGTACTCGAAGGAGGTCCTCTTCGATCCCGCGCAGATGACGTCCACGACGTGGCGGCTCGCGGACACGGATCGCGCGCGTCTCGTCCAGGCATATACGCTCGCGAGGAACGAGCTCTCCCCCGCCGCGCCGCAGGGAGCGCCGTACTACCCGGCCGACTCGCTCCGGACAACGCCCGCCGATCTCGGCAAGCTGATCGTCGAGCTCACGAGGACCCACGCCGTCCTCAGCGCCGATCTCGCGGAGCAGATGTTCACGGTGCACGACGACACCGTCGCCAAGGGCCAGGCGCTCGCACTCTCAGCCAACGAGCCTGGCGTCTTCGGCCACAGCGGCTCCGACCTCGGCGTCGTCTCGGACATGCTCTTCGACACATCGACCAACACGGGGATCGTCGTGGTGCTGAACGGCGACGGCGGCGAGCGGGGCGACGTGCCCATTCCGGAGATCGAAGCTGCCCTCTGGAAGGCGGCGAAGGGGCAGCGGTGAATTAGAAGCGGCCCGCGACCGCGGCGCCGCTCGGACCGGCCGTGAGGTAGAGCGCGGCGCCGCCCGCGACGAGAACCCCCGCCGTGATCCACGCGACGTTCGTGAAGAGGCGAAGGTTCTTCGCCTTGTCGTAGAGCTCGCGGTCGGTGTTGTTCGTGGCGTTGTAGTCATCGCGCGCGGAGAGCGCCGCAAAGCCCAGGCCCACCGCCGCCCCCGCGCTCGCGACGCCGACGCCCGCGAGGATGATCCCGACGAGCCGCTGCGTGGAGCCGTCGCTCGGCTTGTCGACCGGTCGCTCTGCCGGCTTCGCGGGGCCAGACAGCGCGGAAGACGCGGAGGGAGAGGTCGCCGCGATCTCGATCGAGACAGGCGCCTCCTTGCCCGCCTCCACCGTCACCGTGCTGATGCCGCTGCCGCGCTCGTTCGTCACCTCGATCTTGTGCGAGCCTGGCGTGACGAAGACGCGACGAGGGACGACACCATCGCTCACGTGCTCGACGCGCAGCTTCGCGCCGGCGGGGGCGCGGACGTCGAGGACGCCGAGCTGCGCCCGCAGCTCCTCGAGCCGCTTCTGCGCCTGCGCGGCTTCTTGCGGGCGGAGATCCGCGCGCGCGAGCGCCTGCGCGAGGTCATCGGCGGCGCGCGGATGATCGCCGGCCGCGTCCCACGAGAGCCCCGCGTTGAAGAGCACCGCGCCGCGTGGCGCCTCCTTGTAGGCGGCCTCGAACTTCGCGGCTGCGGTGCGGTAGTCCTTCTTCTCGAAGGCGGAGCTCGCTTCCTCGGACAGCTTCACCGCCGTCGCCTCGTCGGCCGCGGCGCGGCCAGCGAACATGCAGAGCGCAAGGACGAGCAGGCCGGTGCTTCTCTTCATTTGTTCCGATTGTACGGATCCATGATGAGCTTGGGGCCCGCAGGTGCAGGGGCGGCCGCGGGCGCGGGTCTCGGCGCGGGGGCCGCGGCCGCCGGGGCCGGAAATACGAGGCGAACCGTGGTCCCGGCGTGCCCGTGGCCATCGGCGCGGCGGCCGTCCTTCGACCGCGCGACGATCCTGACCTCCGCCCCACGATCGACGGGCGCGTCCACGTGCTTCGTCGCGTCCGCGAGCGCGATGCTCTTGCCGTTGAGCGCGAGCGCGACGATCGGCGCGTTCGCCTCCACGACGATCCGATCGTCCGGCACGTCGGCTGCGGGCGGAGTCGTCGCTGGTGTAGAGCTGCTCCCCGCGACCTCGAGCGTCTCCGGTTCGGACGCCGGCGGCGGCTCCGCGACCAACGGCAGCGTCGGCGGCAGCGCGGAGGGCACGGCCCCGCTCTTCGCCTCGCTCTTCACCTCGCTGCGCGAGAGCACGACGATCGCACCGAGCGAGAGCGCGAGCCCCATCACACCCGCGATGACGACCGGCACGAGCCACGAGCGACGCACGCGGATCGCGCGCTTCGTGTTGGAGACGGGCGCCTCCGCCGGGAGGGAGGTCGCGACCACGGCAGGCGCGGCGCCGGCGCGCGCGCTCCTCGCCGCCTCCCGGCGCTGCGCGATGCGCGGCCCGATGTACTGCTGCACCGCGAGCGCGACCTCGGAGGTCTCCGCGGGACGTTTCCACGCCGTGAGCAGCGCCTCGCGGAGCTGGTTCACATCGGTCATCCGCTTGGCCGGATCGCGCATGAGCGCGTGCGCGAGCGCGTCGTCGAGCGCCTGCGGGATCTCGGGCCTCACGTCGCGGGCGCGCGGCACGGCCGAGTTGGAGATGAGGTTCGCGATCATCGCGACCTCGCTCTCCATGTCGAGGAAGCGCCGGCCGGTGAGGATCTCCCAGACCACCACGCCCGCCGCCCACACGTCGGCGCGACGATCGAGCTTCTCGCCGCGCGCCTGCTCCGGCGACATGTACGCGACCTTGCCCTTGACGAGGCCCGTCTTCGTCAGCGCGGCCCGGCTCGACGCACGCGCGATGCCGAAGTCGGTGAGGCGCGCGACGCCGTCGAGACCGACGAGGATGTTTTGCGGGGAGAAGTCACGATGAACCACGGACAACGGCTCGTTGTTCGAGCCGCGGAGCTCGTGCGCCGCGTGAAGGCCGGCGAGCGCGTCCGCGAGCAGGCGCAGCGTGACCGGGATCGGCAGCTGGCCCGCGGCCGCGCGGAGCAGGTACGAGAGCGTGTCGCCCTCGACATACTCCATGACGAGGAAGACGCCCTCCGGATCCTCCGCCGCCTCGAGCACGGGCGTGACGTTCGGATGGCGGATGCGCGCCGCGAGCTTTGCCTCCTCGATGAGGTCGTGACTCAGCTCGGGCTGCTCGCGAAGGTGCGGGTGCAGCACCTTGATCGCGACCTCGCGCTCGAATCCGCCCACGCCAGAGGCGGTCGCCAGATACACGGAGGCCATGCCGCCGGAGCCGAGCGGCAAAAGGACGTCGTACCGTCCGAGTCGCGTCGGTGCGGAGGACCCCATGCGGTACGAAAGACTACCCTCTATTCAGCACGATCACGACCGCCGTGACGCCAATGGCGAAGACCACGGCGAGGCCCAGCAGCACCAGGAGCGACATGGATTTCGGCGGCGGCGGCGGCGGCGCGCGCATCGGCTCGGGCGCCGAGATGGGCTGAACGCGTGTCTGGGCGAGCGTCCGCGGCAGAGGCGCGGGCGCCGGGGTCAGCTCCCTGGTCGGCACCGGCTCCGGCACCGGCTTCGTCACGGGCGGCGGCGGGCGAACCGGGGCCTCTTGCATCGCCTCCGTGTCCGACACGATCCGCGGCGAGATCCTCGCGTTCGCCGGGCTGGGGATCGGCAACCTCGTCATGGGACGCGGCGTGGCGATCGTCATCGTCTCCGGCTCCGCCAGCGGAGCGGCCGCCTCGCGCAGCGTGGTCCTCGCCTCGTCCTCGCCCGCGCGCTCCATCTTGTGCGTGACCGGCTCGGGCAGGTAAGGGTCACGCGAGGAGACCGTGTGCGCATCCTCGACGGCGCGCGACGAGCCACCCGTGGCGGCTCGGAGCGCGCTCCGCATCTCGTCCGCCGTCTGCCAGCGCTGGTTCTTGTCGCGCACGAGCGCGCCGTCGATCACCCGCGCGATCTCGGGCCCGATCTCCGGCGCGACCGTCGCGAGCCGCCGCGGCGGCTTCGACAGGATCGCGTTGAGGAGCATCGGGAGGTTGTCCGCGTCATACAGCTTGTATCCCGAGAACAAGAGGAACCCCGTGGCTCCCACCGCCCAGAGGTCGGTACGCGCGTCGACCTCCGCCGTCTTCCCGGCCGCCTGCTCGGGCGCCATGAACTCGGGCGTGCCCAGGAGCGCGCCCGTCTGGGTCGCGAAGTCGTTGCCCTCGAGGAGGCGTGCGAGCCCGAAGTCGAGAATGCGAATGCGTCCGTCGCGCTCGCGAAAGAGGTTCTCGGGCTTGAGATCGCGATGGACGACGTTCTTGCGATGCGCGGCGTCGAGCGTGTCGAGGAGCTGGTCGAGGACGTCCGCGACCTCCGCGGGAGGCAGCTTTCCGCCGAGCTTTTGCCGGTAGGACTCGAGCGTCTCACCCTCGAGCAGATCCATGACGAGAAAGGGAGAGCCGTCGGGCAGCGCGTCGTCGTCGATGACACGCACGACTCCGGGATGCGCGATCGCGTTGGCCACGTACGCTTCGCGGAGGAAACGCTGCTTCACGCTGCCTTCGTGGACGAGCTCCGGGTGCAGCACCTTGATCGCGACGCGATCGCCGTTGCGATGCGTGGCGGCCCACACCGTGGCCATGGTGCCGCGTCCGATCTTCTCGTCGATCCGCCACCGGTCGCGCAGCATCGCTCCTTCGCGGATCGTCACGGCAACTTCGAGACGGCAAAGTTGTCGTAGTCGACGATCACCTCGGGGGTGGCGACATCGTAGCGGGCGAGGCCCAGGTAGACATGCGCCTTGCGCGGTGCCGCGTTGACGGTGAAGCTGAGCCCCTTGAAATGAACGAGCTCGGTGAGCGGCTCGTTCGGCAGCTCTCGCGGTCGATAGGAGAGCACCGCGTCGCCGCTGGTCGCGTTCGGCTTGATGTCGAACACGAGGTGCAGCCAGCGCTTCTTCGGGAGCGGCGGGCCCTTGAGCGAATCGTAGGTGGGCTGCTTGACGGAGAGCGCGGCGTAGGACTCGTCGTCGTAGACGGAGAGCGACTCCGTATCGATCCCCGTGGCCTGGTCCACGGTCGCCTCCAGGAGGTTGTAGTTGGCGGTCGGCTCCGTGTTGTGGAGGAAGACGTCGAGCTCGATGTGAAGGCCCTTCTCGTCGAGATCCACCGTCGTCCCGACGCGCGCCTTCTTCTTGTCTCCAGGGTCGGCCTTCGGCAGCCTGGCGCTGACGCGCCCGCTCGCCTTGTCGAGCGAGGTCTGATCGCCGTCGAGATCGACCCCCAGGGTCCAGAGCGCGCTCAGGTCGCTCTTCGCATCGAAGTCGTCGCAGAAGAGCCACGCCCCCTGGGTCAGACAGGGCGAGGCGGGATCGCCGCCATCCGGAGTCGCCGCCCCCGAGGAGGCCCCGCCGCCCTCACTCCCGGCCTCGGGCTGGATGACCTCACTGCCGCCTGCCTTTGGCTCCGCTAGATCGAAGGCACATCCGACCCCGGCGCCAAGGGCCGCGAAGGCAAAGATCGCAGCGCGCTTCACGCCGTGGATTCTAGCGCGGTACCCTGATGCCGTGAGCGATGAATACCGAACGCTTCTCCGGGAGTCGGCGCCCGGCGATGCGCAGCAAGCAGCGTTCTTTCTGTCGGTCGTGGAGGGACCCGACAAGGAGGCTGGCCTGCTCGTCGATCCGTCGTCACCCTCGCGGCTCTACGTCGGTACGAGCCCGAGCTGCGACCTCGCGCTCTCGGATCGTGAAGTGTCGCGCCGTCATCTCGCGCTCGAGGCGAGCGGCCGGCAGCTCCGCGTGACGGATCTCGGTTCCACCAACGGCACCACCGCCGATGGCGTGCGCGTCGTGGAGGTGCTGCTCACCGGCGGCGAGGTGCTCCGGCTCGGCGGCACCGCGATGACGATCGAGCGTCGTCCGGCGCTCGCGGCCGCGCCGGCGGCGCAGACGGATCGCTTCGGTCGCTACGTCGGCTCGAGCCCCGCCATGCAGCGGCTCTATCCGCTCTGCCAGCGCCTCGCGCAGGCGAACGTGCCCGTCATCATCGAAGGAGAGACCGGCACCGGCAAGGAGGTGCTCGCCGAGGCGCTCCACGAGATGGGCCCGCGAGCCTCGGGGCCGTTCGTCGTGTTCGACTGCACGGCGGTGCCGCCGAACCTCGTCGAGTCGGAGCTGTTCGGGCACGAGCGCGGCGCGTTCACCGGCGCGGTGAACACGCGCAAGGGAGTCTTCGAGCAAGCACAGGGCGGCACGCTCCTCATCGACGAGATCGGCGATCTCGAGGTGCAGATGCAGCCGAAGCTCCTCCGCGTCCTCGAGCGATCGGAGGTGCGCCGCGTCGGCGGCGACAAGCCGATCAAGGTCGACGTGCGCGTCCTCTTCGCGACGCGCCGCGATCTGGAGAAGATGGTCGAAGAAGGGAAGTTCCGCGACGATCTCTTCCACCGCATGTCCGTCGGTCGCATCGAGCTACCTCCACTCCGCCGCCGTGCGGGCGACATCGCCCGCCTGGCGCAGCATTTCGCGCGCGAGCAAGGCGGCCAGACCTTGCCCGCTTCGCTGCTCGCGAAGTTCGAGGCCGATCCGTGGCCCGGGAACGTGCGCGCGCTTCGCAACGCGGTCGCGCGCTGGCTCGCGCTCGGCGATCTGAGCGATCAGATGCCCGAGAGCGCGCGCGTCTCCCCCCCGACTCCGAGCGCCGGCGGCGACCCCAACGACGCGTTCATGGACACCGTCCTCGACGAGCGGCTCCCGCTCGCCGCCGCACGCGAGAAGGTGATCGCCGAGTTCGAGCGCCGCTACGTCGAGCGCGTGCTCGCCGACAACGGCGGCAGCGTGGCGCGCGCGGCGGAGGCCTCGGGCATCGCGCGCCGCCATTTCCAGCGCATCAAGGCGCGCGGCAAGGAGTGAGCGCGCCCGCGAGGCGTCAGTTCGCGCGCTTGATCGTGAAGCACATCGGATCACGCTCGTCCACGCAGGTCGTCTCGGCCTTCGGCTTCGCCGGCGCCACCGTCGGGTGAGCGCTCGGCGGCGCGCCCTTCTTGATCGCCGGCGTCGACGCCGCGTCCTTCGTGAGCCGGGTGTTCTCCGCCTCCAGCTCCGCTGTTTTTCGCTCGAGCGACGCGATCGTCTTCCGCGACCGCTCCGCGTTCGCGTCCGCGGCCAACAGCTTGTTCTCCGCGGTCGACGCGCGGAGCTCGAGCTCCGCGAAGCGGCGGTCGTTCGCGGGCTGCGTCACGCCGAAATGCAGAACACACGTGACCACGAGCATGAGCACGCCCCCGAGCCCGGTCGCGGCGAGCAGCGAGCCGACGTTCGCCGGCCTCGGCGCCGCCGCGCGCGCGCTCTGCAGCTCGAGCTCGTGACGGCGCTCGCGCTCGCGCTCCTCCGCTCGGGCGCGAGCCTCCACCTCCAGCCGCGCCTGCTCCACGGTCGCCTTCTGCATCGCCTCGCGACGCGCGAGCTCGTCGAGCTCCGCGTGCCGGCGGCGCGTCTCCGCTTCCTGGTCCGCGCGCACGCGAGCCTCTTCCACGAGGCGCGCTTGCCGCTCGGCTTCGGCCGCCGCCAGCGCGACAGCGCGCTCGTTGGCCTCCCGCTCGCGAGCCTGCTCGGCGATGCGCTCGTCTTCGAGCTTCATGAGCTCGCCGAGCGAAAACTGCACACTTCCCTCGCTCCGCGCCGGAGTCTTCATCGTCGTTCCTCGCATCGTCGCCATCGCCGTCATGACCAACCGACGCGTGACGAACACCCTTCTGACAAGGGTCGATCTTTTTTCTTGGGCGCGATCCGCCCGTCGCCCGATCGGGTTACAGGCAGGAGCAGAGCGGATCGCCAGGCTGGCAGTTGCAGGCCGCCTTCGCGCGGCTCGAGGCCGGACGCCCCGCGGCGGTCGCCTTCGCGGCCTGCACGGAGCTCATCGTCGCGCGCTGCTGCTCCTGGGCCGCCGCGAGCTTGGCCTGCGCGCTCGCGCGCTCGGCGTCCGTCTTCGCCATGGCGAGCTCGCTCTGCGCCATCGCGATCGCCTCTTGCTGGCGCCGCAGATCCTCGTGGAGCTTGTCGACCCTGGCGTTCAGCTCGGCGATTTCGCGCTCCTTGTCCGCGCGCTGGAGCCGCGCCTCCTCGTCTTTTGCCTGCTGATGGTGGTACCCGCCGGCGACGAGCACGAACGCGGCGGCGAGCGCGATCGGCGCCCAGTAGAAGAAGGGCGAGCGCTTCTTCGTCCTCGTCGCCGCCCCCGCCCCTCGTCCGTCGTGGAGCGACACCACGGCCGCCGAAGGCGCGCGCCAGTCGCGGGCGGCGGCGCTGATCGTCTCTCCCGCTTCCTCGAGACCATCGATGCAGGCCATGAGCTCCTCGCGGAAGCCCGCGCTCTTCGCCGCGACCCCTTCCACGTACCGCGCCATCGCTCCGCGCGTCACGTAGGCGAGCACGATGTCGTCGTCTGGCACCGCCTCGCGGACGATCTCGTCGGGCAGCTCGAGCGGCTCGTGGTCGGAAGTCATGACTCCCCGTCTTGCGACGCACGAGCGGCGCGAATCTGACAAAGGTCGCGCCGGGCCCCGTCGATTTTCGTTTTCCGTCGAATTTTCATGGGTCTCCGCCTGCGAACCTGCGTCGGATGCGGCTCACGATCTGATCCACGTTCGCGCGCGTCGTCCGGAACTCACGGGCGATCGTCTCGCGTTCTTCGCCGAGCGCCACCGCCACCGCCATCGCGCGCTCGCGCTCGGAGAGGCCGTCGAGCGCGGCGCGGGCATCGAGGAGGAAACGCTGCCGTTCGCCTTCGTCCTCGCGACCGCCCGCGCTCTCGGGGCCCGCCTCCATGACCGCCGCGTCCCCGCGCCGGAGCCACGAGATGGCGCGTCGCTGCAGCGCGGTGCAGAAGAGCGCGCGCGGCTCGTCCGCCGCGACGATCGCCTCCGCCTTCGTGGAGAGGAGGTCGTGCACGAGATCGACGATGCGCTCGTCACCGAGGCGTCTCTGAAAACGCGCGAGGAGCTTCGGTCCGTCCTCGAGCGCGAGCTCGTAGAGGCGCGGCAAATGCCTCGTTTTGTCCTGACGAACGAGGCGTGCGGCTTCTCTCCAGTCGTCCGCCGTCGCCACGGCGCGAGGCTACCGCAAAGCGCGTCGTCGCGATCCTTGCTCCCGCGAGCCCCAACCGTCACAGTGTAGTCGTCATGATCCCGCGCCTAGCCGGCCCCATTGGCGGCATCATCTTCGTGGCCTGCATCTTCGGCTGCAACGCGATCATCGGGAACGAAGACATCACGTACGACACCGGCACCGAGGAGGGATCTTCTTCTGGCGAGACGCAAGAGACGTCCTCCGGCCAGTCCTCGAGCTCGGGACGAACGTCGAGCGGGAACAGCGCCAGCTCCGGCGGCACGAGCGGCTCCTCGTCGTTCGGCACGAGCGGCTTCTCCTCGACGTCTTCGGGCTTCAGCACCTCGAGCAGCGGAACGTCGGGCGGCGGCTCGAGCAGCTCCGGCTTCAACGACGCCGGCGCGGGCAGCAGCGGCACCGACTGACCGGCGCTTCACGACGGTGCAGCGCCGCTTCACTTTGGCGCACCGACGCGCCGGCGATGCGCGCTTTGCCCGACGAACGCTCGCGGCACGGCCGCTGCCTTCGGGAGCCGCATGACGGAACGAGATGCCCGCGAACGAGACATCCTCGTCGCGGCGAACGAATACGCGTACGTGCAAGACCTGACGAAGGGCGACATCGTCCTCTACGTCGGTCCGACCAAGATCAGCCTCTCCAACACGGAGCGCATCGTCGAGCTGAAGGGCGCACGCTTCATCCCGGTGCGCGCCGACGACCCCAGCTTCGGCGTGAACGCCTTCGTGACGGCGACGTCGTCGCAATACATCGTGCTCGAGAACCCGGCGCGCGACCTCGCGGCCAGGGCGCTCCGCGGGAGCAACGCGTCGGTCGAGCTCCTCGTCGGTCGCAAGATCGTCGTGCCGGGCCCCGCCACCTTCCCGCTCTGGCCCGGCCAGAATGCCCGCGTCATCAACGGCCATCCGCTGCGCGAGGACGAGTACCTCGTCGTTCGCTACTACGATCACGTCGAAGAGGATCCGCACCCTATCGGCTCGGAGATCGTGGTGCGCGGCTCGGACGTCAGCTTCTACGTCCCGCGGACCGGCCTCGAGGTCCTCCCCTCCGACCCGCACGGCAACTACGTCCGCCGCGCTTGGCGATTCCCGCGCCCGGGCGGCCTGCACGTGCGCGTGACGAAGTCGCTCGTCGCCGGCCCCGACGACGCGCTGCCGCCCGGCAGCTACGCCGCGGGCACGGATGTATTCCTCACGGATCGCGACGGCTTCTTCTTCCCCAGCGAGAACGTCGAGGTCCTCGACGTGGTGCTCCCCATTCCCATCGCGGAGAAGGAAGGCATCTACATCCGCGACGCCGCCAGCGGGCGCATTCGCACCGTCGTCGGGCCGAGCAACTACATCCCGGACCCGACGCGCGAGCATGTCGTCCCGCGCCCGCTCGACGCCGAGCGCGAGCGCCTCTACGGCATCGAGAACCGCGAGGTGGAGACGAGCGCGCTCGCGGTCTACGTCCCGCCGAGCTTCGCCGTCCTCGTCACGGGCAAGACGAGCCGCGAAGTGGTGGTCGGCCCGCAGACGCGCATCCTCGACTTCGACGAGGAGCTCGAGGTGCTCCACCTCTCGACGGGTCGTCCGAAGAGCGACGCAGAGAAGCTCTCGACCTGCTTTCTCCTGATCGACGGCAACAAGGTCTCCGACGTCGTCCGCGTGCGGACGAGCGACCATGTGGAGGTCGACGTCTCGCTCTCGTACCGCGTCTCGTTCGTCGACGACGCGGCGCGCGAGCGGTGGTTCCGCGTGAAGGACTACGTCGGACTCCTCTGCGATCACCTCGGCTCGATCCTCCGCGCCGCGGCGCGCACGCGCGGCATCGAGCGCTTCGAGTCGGAGGTGCTCCGCACGGCGATCCTCGGCGAAAAAGGGGCTGATGGCCCGCGTCGCGGGCGCACGTTCGAGGAGAACGGGATGCTCGTCTACGACGTCGAGATCCTGGACCTCGCGATCCTCGATCCGGAGGTGAGGCGGCTCCTCGAAGGCGCGCAGCGCGCCGCGATCGTGGCGGAGGTCGCGCGCCGCGACGAGGAGCGCCGCCTCGCGGGCGAGCGCCTCAAGGCGCAGGTCGACGGCGAGATCCACGCCGCGCAGATGAGCGCGGTCGAGAGCGCGGCCGATCTCGACGCCGCCAACGCGGCGCGCGCCCGCGCGAGCATGCAGAACACGATCGAGCTGAGGCGCATCGATCACGAGGCGCGCATGTCCCAGAGCGAACGCGAGGCGGAGCTCGCCCGGCGCGCGCAGGAGGCAAGCGTCGTCGCGTTCGAGCGTCAGATGTCGGCGCTCGCGCCGGAGCTCATCGCCACCCTTCGCACGCTGGGGCACCAGCAGCTCACGGCGGAGCTGTCGAAGAACGTGGGGCCTCTCGCCATCCTCGGCGGTCAGGACATCACGGCCGTGGTCGAGAGGCTCCTGGGCGCGCTGCCCATCGGAGCGAAGACGTCGGTCGCCGAGGTGGTCAAGGTGGCGGCGAGCAACGGGCGTCCGCCCGCGCGCACGTAGCTCGCATCGAACGAACGAGCGAATCAGCTGCAGCGCTCGTCGGGAATTCCGGGTACGCGCGTGAAGACGCGGCCCGGCCTTCCGGCGCCGGCGGGCAAGAACGATATCGATATCGACTTGTCTCCGCGCCGGACCGCGAGCCTTACTGCGATATCGGGCTGATTCGGCCGATAATCGATCTTCTCGATCACGTCTCCGAGGCGGACCCCCGCCGCCTCGGCGCGTGATCTCGGGACCACGCTCGTCACCTTCAACTCCTCTTCCGCGCTGGTGACGAATCCGAGCTCGAACGGCACGAGCGTCTTCCGGTCGAGTCGCCAGCACTTCCCCAGCAGGTCGGCGGGGAGAGGGACCTCCCTCGCGTCGAAGAGCGCATGACCGATCTTCTTCTCGAAGAGCTCGGGCGCCATCTCGTCCTTCTTCGCCTCCGCCGCCTCCTGCATTCGCTCGCGAACGAAGCGCTGGAGGCTCGTCCCGAGCGCCGTCGCGATGAGCGCGCCGCGGACCGCATGCCGCCGCTTCGCGTCCGTCGCGAACGTCTCGCCCGCGAGGAGCTGATTCACCTCCGCCGCGCGGTCCGACGCCTCGATCATGCCCATCTCGAAGACCACCTCGCGCCCGACCGCGCGCGCGAAGCCGTCGCTCCAGAGCCCCGCCGCCTCGGCGTCGCGAGGCCCGAGCGAGACGAAGCCGCCCAGATATCGCTGCGCGAGCGCCTGCCCCACGAGGATGCGGGCCTGCGCGTTCCACACCGCGCGCCGGTCGACGGACACGAGGAAGCCGCGCGTGCGAGGCATCATCACGACCGGGAGCTCGTCGCGCTTGGTGGGAACGATCAGGAACGCCAGCGGCGGTCCGTTCCCCGCGTGCTGCCGTCCCACGTAGTGATCGACCGCGGCGCGCGTGGCCGCGACCTCGGCGCCGATCCAGCGCGGGTCGAAGGCGGTATGGCCGATCCACGCGGTGATGTCGTCGCCATCGCCGGCGTGGAAGTCCGCCGTCCCGACGTCGCCTCCGATGAAGAACCCGCCACGGAGCTCCTCGAGCCGAGCCTGGAACGCGCGCGCCGGCCCGAGCCCGAAGCTCGACGCGCCGCCTGCGACGATGTTCCCCGTCTTCAGATCGAGCTCGACGTCGAAGCGCTCGTCCTTGCCCTCGGGCAGCGCGAGGAGATCCTCGCCGGCCACGTGGAGCTCGATCGACTCCGAGAACGGCGCGCCCGCCTCGCCGGACCCGGGAAACCGCAGCGTGTACTGCACGTGCAGCTCCGTCCTTCCCGATGCGGGGAGCGTGAGCGTGCTTCCTTCGTGGCCGATCGCGACGCTCCCGATCTCGTCCTGCGCCGATGGCTCGGAGAGCTTCACCGCATGGAGCGGTCGATACGCGAGCGCGGTCGCTCCCGCTAGCTTCCCGGTGAAGTGCAGCCGCACCAGCAAGCAGTTCTCTTCCTTGTCGTGCGATGTGACCTCCACGCGGAGCGGCGCCGGCGGCTTCGACGGCGCCGAGCGCGGCGGGATCGGCAGCGATGGGAGCACGCGCTCGACCGTCCTCGACGTCGTGCGCGCCGGCGCGACGGGACCACACGCGCTCACGAGAACAGCCAAGGCCCACCACCGCATGGGCGGTGAGCTTACGTGGCCAGCGTGTGGAGCGCCCAGCGATCGATCTCTCCGATCGTCGAGTCGCGGAGCGGCTCCACGTGCTGGAACAGTTCCGACGACACCTCGATCCAGATAGCATCGCGGCGCTTGTTCCGTCAGTGCGCCGCTGCGATCGCCGTCTCGTTGGTCGTCGTCACCTCCACCGCCTCCGCGCTCGACAAGCAAGGCAGCGCTCACGGCGGCGGCGTGGGCGCCGAGAACGGCGTGAACGACCTCGATTTCTCGGGCGCGTTGACGCTCGGAGCCTCGATCATCAATAGCAAGTACGCGGCGCGCCCCGACAACTCCGGTGTCGCGCTCATGCGATATGCCGCGCATGGCGACCTCGATCTCATCGGCCGCAAGCTGTCGATTCCGATCGACCTCAACATGTTCACGGATCGAAAGCGGAAGGGCGCTGGAGCGCTCGTTCCGAGCGAGCTCGACGTGATCGGCGGCGTCACGAGCACGGCGACGCTGGCGAAGGGCGCGGACCTCGAGGTCGGCGCGCGCGTGGAGCACGACCGCGCCGTCGATGGACGCGGCACCGATCCCGGCTTCTCCCAGACCTACGCCGATGTCCGCGGGCGACTCCTCTATTCGCTCGGACAGGTCTTCCCGAAGCTCGAGGACGCGCTCATCGACGGCGATGTCTCGGGCTATGCCACGCTCGGGTATTTCGTCGTCAATCCGAGCTATGCCGCGCGGCCCGACAACAGCGGCAGCGCGCTCTTCCGCTACGTCGCGCACTCCGAGCTCTCGGTCTACGAGGACTACCTCTCGCTGGGCGTCGACGGCACGTTCTTCACGGACCGCCGTCAGACCCCTGCCTCGAAGGCGCTCGCGCCGAGCGAGCTGGATCTGACGTACGAGGTCATCGGCCACGTGGAGCCGTTCGAAGTGCACCTCGCGTACGAGCGCGACATGCCCATCGATCGGGGCGGCAAGGTGCAGGACTTCGTCTACATGCTCGTCGTCTACGGCTTCGATCTCGCGGGAAGGAGGGTCGCCCCGCTCGAGCGCCGCGGCACGATCCCGTCGCCATGAGCTCGCCTCCGGCCATAACCCCACGCTTCCATTGATGGCTTTGGCGATGGGGTCGCGGCGGGGATGGTCAACGGCGCGTCCCTGAATCTGCCATCGCGGGCGACCCGTTCGACTGATACGCTCGGGCCATGGACAGTCGACTTACGGCGAAGCTCTTTCACACCATCGTCGTCCTGGGAGTGGGCCTCACCGCGGCCGGCTGCGGCGACGACGACTCGAACACCGGCAAGACCCAGCAGCAGGGCCAGGGCAGCACCTCCGGGACCGTCGCGTCGAACACGTCGTCGGGCGCGGCCAGCTCTTCGGGCACGGCGAGCACGACGTCGGGCGCTCCGACGGGCTCCTCGACGTCGTCCACGTCGGGCAGCTCGACGTCCGGCTGGGTCTGCTGCGGCTGATCGCGTGAGCGCCAAGCGCGCTCGTCCGTGGTGGCATCGGGTCGACGCGGAGGCCTCATCCATCGACGCGATCCCGGACGAGATCATCGACTCCGCGACGCGCGAGCAGCGCACGGAGCTGGCGGGAATTTGGCAGGAGCGCGCGAGCTCGGAGCTCCGTGTGGGAGCGAGCTTCGGCGCGCTCGTGTCGGTCCTCGTGGAGACCGGCGCGGACGAGACGGTGCTCGAGATCGCGACGGAAGCGGTGCGCGACGAGCTCCATCACGCGCAGATCGCGGCCGCGCTCGCGGCGCGCTACCGCGGGGACGAGGTGCGCTGGCCGGGCGCGCAGCCAGCGCCGCTACCGATGTTCGTACCCGCAGGGGGCGAGCTCCGCGCGGCCCTCCTCGTGACCGCGATGTGCTGCATCAACGAGACGCTCGCGTGTCCGGTGCTCGAGGCGCAAATGAAGCTCGCGAAGTCTCCGCTCGCGCATGCGGGATATCAGAGCGTTTTGACCGACGAGATCGATCACGGGCGCATGGGATGGGCCCATCTCACGTCGCGCTATGTGAGCGACGATATTCGAAGAGAGATCGCCGGCTGGCTGCCGACGCTCTTCGAGGCGCGCTTCCGCGAGCTCTTCGATCCGCACCCGCTCCCGGGCGCGGGCTGCGCGGACCACGGCATCATGGAGCGAAGAGAGCGCCAGGCGGTCATTCACGCCGGTCTCCGCGAGGTCGTGCTGCCGGGGTTTCGCCATATCGGCATCGACCCCTCCCGCGGCGAAGCCTGGATGAACGAGGCGTTCGGGGCTCGATGAGCTGACGCGATGATCGCCGGCGCTCAACCGGCGAGGAGGCCCTCTGCGCGTGTCGCCGCGCGGGTGCTCTCGCGAGCCGCGACGCGATCGAGATAGGCCTCGACGTGCGGCCAGGCGGAGAAGTCGAGCCCGGCGTGCCGTCCGAGGCGCAGGATGGCGTAGAGATAGGCGTCTGCGACGCCGAACGTCTCGCCGAAGAGGTAAGGGCCGCTCTCGAGGAGCGCCGCGACCCGCTGCATCGGGCGCGGGTTCGACATCAGGTGCTTCTTGTACGAGGCCGGCACGTCGGGCTCGAACATCGGGGCAAAGCCCTTGTGAAGCTCCGTCGCGATGAACGCGAGGACCTCCGTGACGCGATGACGGGGCAAGGTCGAGCCGGCGCGGTCCGCGATGAGCTCGAGGATCGCCACCCCCTCCGTGAGCAGCGAGCCGTCCTCGAGCTCGAGGACGGGCACCTTGCCCATCGGGTTCACGTCGAGGAAGCTGCGCCCCTCGGTCGTGCGGTCCTCGAGGTTCACGCGAACGAGCTCGAAGGCGAGACCGGCCTCTCGAAGCGCGAGGTGAGGAGCGAGGGAAGAGGCACCGGGACTGTAGTAGAGACGCATTCGTATTTCCTTCCTGTCCACGAATCATGGCGACGAACCTCCGCTCGAAAAATCGCTCATCGTCCACGACACTGTTGCCTCGCATTCACGAATTGCCGTTCGCCCCGGCCGACGCGCGGGTGTTCCTGACGGTGGCAGAGATGGGCAGCTTCGCGGCGGCGGCCACCCGTCACGCGATGTCCCCGTCGTCCGTGAGCAAGTGCATCCGCCGCCTCGAGGACGCGCTGGGCGGGCATCTCGTCACCCGCACCACGCGATCGCTCCACCTCACGGACGAAGGCGTGCGCTTCCAGGAGCTCGCGACGCAGGCGTTCGGGCTGCTCTTCGAAGCCGCGGAGGAGGTGAGCTTTCGTGGCCGCGCCCTCGAAGGCCTCGTGCGGATCGGAATGCCGCCGCTCTTCGGCACCTATCTCATGCCGCGCGTCCTCGGCGACCTGCGCGCGGAGCATCCGGAGCTCGCGTTCGAGCTCGTCTCCACGATGCGCGCCCAGGATCTCGTCGACCGCGGCCTCGACCTCGTCATCGTGGTGGGCGAGCTGCCGACCTCGAGCTTCGTGGCCCGCGCGCTCGGCTGGGGACAGTTCGTGACCGTCGCGTCGCCCGGCTACGCGACGGCGCACGGAGCTCCGCGGCAGCCGAGCGATCTCGCGCGCCACACCTGCCTCGGGTGGCTGGCGCCGGACGGCCGCATCGCCCCGTGGCACTACGACTCTGGCCCCGTCGCCGTCGACGCGCCGCTCCGTTCGGACGAGATGCATCATCTCGCGGCCATGGCGGTCGCCGGGCTCGGCGTCGCGCAGCTGCCGCTCTTCGTGGTCGCCGACGCGATCGAGGCCGGGCGCCTCGTGCGCCTCATGCCGCGCGTGGAGCCGCCCCCGAAGCTCGCGTCGATCGTGTTGCCTGGGCGCGCGCTCTCACGGCGCGTGCGCGCCGTGGTCGACTACCTGGCGACCCGCGCGATGCCGATCGCGGGCACGACACGGAAGAGGGCGGTCAAGCCGGCGTGAGCGGCACGACGCGCCTGGTCGTCCCGGGCACGACGATGCCGCCGCGATCGCCGACCTCGACCGACCCGTAGCGAGCGGCAAAGGCGGCAGGCAGCGTGCGATCACCGTCACAGGCGAGCCAGAGGCGGAGGAGATGCCGTCGCCGCTCGGGCTCCGCGTGGTCCTCGAAGCTCGTCCGATCGTGCAGCATCGTGTGGTTGTAGACGAACTGCATGTCACCAGGCGCGAGCCGCATCAGGAGACAGAGATTGAGGTCGTTCGCGAGGTCGTCGAGCTTGTCGAGCGCGGCCACGTCTTCGCGGGTGAGCCGGCGAGCGTCGGCGAAGCGCTGCGCGGAATCGAAATATTGCCGCTGATAGAAGACGGTGATTCTCCGGTCGTGCCAGCTGAAGACCGGTATCTCGAAATAGGGCTTTTCGCCTGCCGGGATCTCGCCGCGCCGATCGTGGGGCATGGGCTGGAGGAGCCGGGCGAGGAGCTCGGGATATTTGCGGCGCATGATGTTGAAGATGGTCATCGCGCTGACGAGGAGCGAATCGCCACCACACTTCGCCTCGCGGAGGCAGAGGAGCCCGACGACGTCGCACGAGTCGGTGTGGAAGGTCTGCCGCTCGCTCGTCTGGTAAATTCGCACCGCGGGATCGGCGCTCGAGAGCCCGAGATCGCAGACGTGACCGAGCACGTGCCCCTTCGCGTTCTGCGATCGCGCGTGGCCGAGATGCGCGCCGAGGCCCATGAAGATGGCCGAATATTGCTCGGGAGAATACCGATCGACCGGCAACCCTCGCACGAGCGAGAACCCGCGCCCGCGGAGAAGCTCCTCGCGCATCGCGGCGAGGATGGGCCCGAGCGTCGGCAACGGAAAGCGCGAGGGCTCGAGCTCGGCCAGCTCTTCGACCGCGAGAGGGGCCGCTGCGGCCTCGAGCTCGGCGACGTGGGCGGGCGTGAGGTAAATGACCCAGTCGTCACGGTGCTGCATTTCGCAGCTCAGCCAGGCGGCGGGCCCGACCTGCGCGGGCGGCAAAGATTCGGCGTCGACCATCGAGGATGTATGAACGCCGAGGTCCGCGCGTGCCACTGGGGTTTCAGAGGCCACGACCTGGCGGAATTTATCCAGTGAGGTTGCCCGGCCGCTGGTCGCTCGGCTGTATGCTCCCGTGCCATGCGCACCGAATACGACGCCGAACGGTTTCGCAAGTACGCGCACGCGATCGTGGATCGGCTCGCCGATCATCACGCCGAGAGCCCAGGCGCAGTCGTGCCGTGGATGGATCCGCGCGCGCAGGTCGAGGCCTGGCGAGACGATTTCCGTGGCGGAGTCGATCCGATCGCCCATTTCGAGCGCGTCATCGCCGGCGCCACGCACTTGCATCATCCGGGATTCGTCGGGCATCAGGTGACGGCGCCCCTGCCCGTCGCCGCGATCGCCGCCTTCGTCAGCGGCTATCTCAACAACGGGGCCGCGGTGTACGAGATGGGCCCGGTGTCGTCGGCCATGGAGCGGGTCGTGGCGTCGTTCCTCACGCAGCGCCTCGGCTACGGCCCCGACGCCGACGCCGTCTTCACCAGCGGCGGCTCCGCCGGAAACCTCACCGCGCTCCTCGCGGCTCGCGAACGGATGGTCGCGAAGCTCGGAACGAGCGACCTCCGCGGCGCTGTCCTCACCTCCGAGGAGACCCATTACTCGACGGCGCGCGCGGTGCGCGTCATGGGCTGGGGCGACGAAGGCACGATCCGCGTCACGAGCGACGAGCGGTTCAAGCTGCGTCCCGAGCGGCTCGCCGACGCCATGACGCGGGCCGAGGCCGCGGGCCGCCGCGTGGTCGCGGTCGTCGCGAGCGCCTGCTCCACCTCCACTGGCGCCTTCGATCCCATCCCCGAGGTGGCCGATTTCTGCGCCGAGCGCGGACTCTGGCTGCACGTCGATGGCGCGCACGGCGCCTCCTTCGTGCTCTCGAAGCATCGCGCGCTGCTCCGCGGCATCGAGCGCGCCGACTCCGTCGTCTGGGACGCCCACAAGATGATGCTCTGCCCGGCCCTCGTCACCGCGGTGCTCTTCAAGGACGGACGAGACTCGTTCGCCGCGTTCCAGGGCACCGAGGCCGCCTACCTCCTCGAGAACGACGAGAACGCCGCCTTCGACAGCGCCGCCCGCACGCTCGAGTGCACGAAAGGCATGCTCATCCTTGGGCTCTACACCGCCCTCGCGGTGCACGGTGAGCAAGCGCTGGGCCACTATCTCGACGGCATCGTCGACCTGGCCAACGACTTCGCGGGCATGCTCGCGGAGGCCGGCTTCGAGCTGGCCGTGAAGCCAGAGTGCAACATCGTCTGCTTCCGCGCCCCCGGCGACGACGCGACCCAGGAGGCGATCCGCCGGCGGATCCTCGAAAAGGGCGACTTCTACGTCGTGAAGACGAAGCTGCGCGGCCGCACGTTCCTCCGCACGACGCTCATCAATCCGCGTACCACCCGCGCCGACCTCGAGCGGCTCATCTCTGCCTTGCGCGAGGCGAGCGACACGAGTCGAAACATGCCGGAATGAATATCTTCACGGAGCGGTCCCACCCTCTCCGCATGACCGCTCGCGCCCTCGTCACCGCTGCTCTCGCCGTCCTCACCGGCTGCGCTATCTCGGGTCCAGCCGGGGACTATTCCGTGGGAGGCACGGTGAGCGGGCTCTCGACGAACGGCGGTGTCCTCCTCACGGACGCGGCGGGCGCCGGCGTCTTCGTCTCTTCGGACGGGCGGTTCTCGATCGACAACGCGTTCGTCGACGGCTCGGCTTACGACGTCGCGGTGTCGACGGATCCGGGTGCCCCGTCCTTCCGCTGCCACGTCAGCCACGGCAAGGGTGTCATCGCAGGGTCGGACGTGAACGACGTCGTCGTCGATTGCGCGCCGCAGGCCTTCGAGGTCGGCGGCAGCGTGAGCGGCGTCGATGCGGTGGGCCTCGTCCTCGCGAGCCGGGGCGCCGAGGTGGCCGTGTCGAGGGACGGCACGTTCACGTTCCCCGGGAAGATCACGAACGGCTCGTCCTACGCGGTCTCGATCGAGCAGCAGCCGGAGCGCCAGACCTGCACCATCACGAATGGCAGCGGCGTGGTCGATGGCGCGAACGTTCGGGTCTCAGTGACGTGCGGGCCGAGCGAAGAGGCGGAAGAAGAGACGTCCAACCCGTGAGTCGCCGCGGATCGTCACTCCGGCGTCGGCGAGCTTCGCGCCGGCAAACACGACCGAGCGAAGGGTCACTGCGTCGGTCTCGATCGTCGCGTCGGGCTCGTGGGGAGTGCCACGCAGCACGGAGATCCGACCGCTCGCGATCCGAACGTTGAAGCGCGCCGAGCCGAGCCGGAGATCGTAGGTCGCGCTCAGGTCCTCCGCGACATGCGGCTGAAACGTCGACTCCAGCGCCACCATCAGCGCGTCGGCGCTGAGCGCGCCCTTCGGCGGCGGACCGGACTTCGCGCCCCAGAGGCCGAGCTTCACGAGGATCGGATGGAGCTCGCGTCCCCATTCCGTGAGCTCGTACATCGCGGCGCCATCGGTGATCTTCCGCACCACGCCGCCCCCCTCGAGCTCGCGGAGGCGCTGCGAGAGCACGTTGGCGCTCGCGCCGGTGATCCCCTCCTTCAGGTCCGTGAAGCGCTTCGGCCCGAAGCACAGCTCGCGCACGACGAGCAGCGACCACCGCTCCCCCACGAGGTCGAGCGCGCGAGCGATGCCGCAAGGGTCTCCGTAGCTCCGGAGATTCGTCATTCGACTTAGCTACTTTTTAGTCCTATTTTAGGACTATGCGCAAGATCAAAGTCTTCAACCAGATCTCCCTCGACGGGTACTTCGCCGACGCCAGCTCCGACATGCGGTGGGCGCACCGGCAGGACGCGGAGTGGACCGCGTTCGCGTCCGACAACTCCTCGGGCGGCGGCGAGCTCCTCTTCGGGCGGAAGACGTACGACCAGATGGCGGGCTTCTGGCCGACGCCCATGGCGATGGAGCTGGCGCCGATCGTGGCGAAGCAGATGAACGCGAAGCGGAAGGTGGTGTTCTCGCGCACGCTCTCGGACGAGGGCCTCTGGAACAACACACGCCTGATGAAGGGTGACCTCGTCGAGTCCGCGAAGACGCTGAAGGCAGAGGCGGGCGAGCCGCTCGTCCTCATGGGGAGCGGCAGCGTGGTCGCGCAGCTCATGGAGGCAGACCTCATCGACGAGCTTCAGCTCGTGATCGTGCCGATCGTGCTCGGCGCGGGACGCACGCTTTTCGAGGGCGTGAAGCGGCGCCCGGAGCTCAAGCTCGAGCGAAGCCGCAGCTTTTCCAATGGCAACGTCGTCCTCTGGTATGCGCGCGCGTGAACGGCTAAGAGACGCGCATGGAAAGCGCGAAGACGGACGGCGCCAACGCCACGTTCACGAAGGAGGACCGCCCGTTCTGGATCGTGAACGGCGTCCTCTCGGTCGTCGCGCTCTCGGTCCTCGCCTACCTCTTGCTCGTTCGCCATGGCTCCGGCGATCGCGAGAGCCTCTCGTTCATGCCCGCCGTGAACGCGTGCTTCAACGGCCTCGCGGCGGTGCTCCTCGTCCTCGCCGTGTTGGCGATCAAGGCGAAGAAGGTGGCGCGGCATCAAGCGCTCATGCTCTCTGCCTTCGCGTCGAGCGCGTTCTTCCTCGTCGGCTACCTCGCCTACCACTACGTCCACGGCGATTCGAAGTACCCGGGCACCGGCGGCGCACGCACCGCATACCTCCTCGTGCTCGCGAGCCACGTGCTCCTCTCGATCCCGGTCGTGCCGATGTGCCTCGCTGCGTTCTACTTCGCGTTCAAGCGGAAGTTCGTCACGCACAAGCGGATCACGAAGATCCTCTTCCCGATCTGGCTCTACGTCTCGGTCACGGGCGTCCTCGTGTTCGTCCTCCTGCGGAGCGCCTGAGGGTCCCGCGATCCAGGGGTGATCGATCGGCTCAGAACCACAGACGCCTACATGTCCGCGAAAGTGCAAACGTCCAGGCTGGGCATACCCGGTGCAGTCTGGAAGTGCATGCGCGGCCTGGCCTTTCTCGCTCTCGTGGTGATGGCCATCGTGGCCGGCTGCGCATCGACGGCCGACGTGGAGGAGATCGACGAGAGCGGCGATGCCATCTCGAGCTTCACGGGCGCCTCGACGGACGTGGCTGGCGTCCCGACGACCTTCCAGCGGAACCGCGTGATGGACGATGCGTTCTACACGGACTCGAGCTGGGCGACGGCGGCGGAGATCCAGAGCTTCCTCGAGAACACGGTGTGGAACCGGCCGTCATGGCTCGCGACCGAGACGATCGTGCTCTTCGATCATCCCGGCAGCGCCGCCATTCCCGTCTCGCAGGCGATCGTGCGCACCGCGCAGGCGCATCACATCAACCCGCTCCTCCTCCTCGCGCGCATGCAGGTCGAGAAGAGCCTCGTCAGCGCCGAACGCCGTCCGGCGGAGGCCGCGCGCAGCTTTGGCCTCGGCTGCCACAAGGCGACCGTCGCGCATCCGAACGGCCTCGACCCGTCCGTCGCCGCGCTGAACATCCAGCTCGAGTGCGGCGCGACCACGCTCGAGAACCAGATGACGAAGGCGAACGCGGGCGACAACAACTTCGACGTCGGTCACGAAGCCACCACGCAGGACGGAGTCCAGATCCGCCCCGTCAATGCTGCCACCTCCGCGCTCTACGCATACACCCCCATCGAAGGCACCCGCGCGCGCAACGGCAACTGGCTCGTGTGGAACATCACGCGCCGCTTCGCGGCCGCCATCCAGAGCGCGCGCGAGCCTGCGCGCTGACGCGCCGAGGCGCTGGCGGGGACGCCGGTGCTCCGCCCGAGCAACAACTCCGTGGCGCATGCGCCTCGATCGCCCAAGGACGACGTCGAGGCGCTCTTCGCCGAGCCGTGCCCTTCCGACGTCATCGCGCGTCGGCGATGAATCGAAGGACGTCGTTGCGCTGAGGGATCGGCGCGACCTCGAATCGATTCCGCTCCTCCTCCGGCAGCGCGTGCACGAACGCGCGAAGGAAGCGGAGCCACCGCTCCAACGCGATATTCACCGCCACCACGCGCCACGGGGCCGTCGTCGTCGCGCGCTCGAGCGAAATGAAGGGGACGTAATACCGATTGAACGACAGCTCCCGCAGCTGGCCGAGCGCGGGATTCTTCACGATCGCCGGCGTCCACCACTTCGGAGTACTGATCATGTCGATCTCGAGACGTGCGACCGTCGACCAGTATGGCGACGTCGCCGCCGCCTCCCATGCCGGACGCCCGACCATCACGGCATTGACCAGTACGCGTTTCAGGAATCCCTTCTCGAATTCACGCGAGTCCGCCTTTGCGATCTTGGCGATCGGGCCTGCGAACCGCGCCGCGTTCTTCTTGATCAGGAGCTCAGCGGTGCGTCTCTGCTCTTCGGTGGCCTTGCCCTCCGCGATGAGGAACCCGAGCTGGATGAGCTCGCCCCATACGTCACCCTGCTCGAGCAGCTGATCGGCCACGACCCGGCGGACGTCGTCATCCCCCGGAGCATCGAAGACGCGCTGGATGATGGTGAGCGGATCCTTCGCCGGCCCGAGCACGATCGGCTGCGTCACGCGCGCCTTCGGCGTCGCGCGCTCGAGCGCCTCGGCCGTCCTGGTCAGCTCCCCTGCGATGAAGGCACGGTGCTTCGCGCCGAGAAAGTCCGGAAGCGAGCTCGCCATCTGACGGAGCGGCGCGATCGCGCGCGCGTCCTCGAGCGTGATGAAGCGCTCGAAGATCGCCGGCCATCCTCCGGCCGCGCCCGAGCCCGGCCAGCGTGCTTCGTGAAGCCAGCCGAGCATGACGGTCGTGAGGCGCGGATCGTCCTCGAGATCGGCCACCGTCTTCATCCGCGCGACGATGTCGGGGAGCTTGCCGCTCGTCCGGGCGATGAGCGCCACGCGCTTCTTCCAGGCCTCGTCCTTCGTCCCCGCGGCCTCGACTGCGTCCGCGTCGGCTGGATCGCGCGACGCGCGCCATTTCTCCAGCGCAGCCGCGAGGGTCGGATCCGTGGCTACTTCAAGCGTTCGCGAGCTCGCGGGGCGGCTTGCTCGTCTCGGCGCCGGCATCGAGCCAGGCTACGAGCGGCTTCGTGTCCATGCCAAGGGCCGCGAGGCCCGGCACGATGAGGGTGCGGAGAGCGTCGACGAGCGCAGCGTGCAGCACGGCCGTCGGCGGCTCGCCGTGATCGGAGAAGATCGCGTCGTGCGAGGGATCGTACGGAGTCTCGCGCTGCCACTCGCGAAGGTTCAGGTACGCCAGGGGCAGGAGCCACGGCTCGACCTCTTTCCGCTCCTCCGCCGTGAGCTCGGCGAGGTGCGCCCAGCCGATGCGGCCGTGGTCGATCTCGTCGCTCAGCAGCTCCGAGATCGCGGCCCGTGCGAGCGGCGTCTTCGCATGGGAGAGGGAGGCCTCGAGGAAAGCGCCCGCCGTCGTCTCGTTGAAGACGCACTGGCCGACGATGGTGAGCGTGTCGCGGAGCTCCTCCCTCTCGCCTTCGTACTTCGGAGGCGTGAGCTCGAGGCGCTGCGCGCGCGGCAGATCCCTGCCCGCATAGACCGACGCCACGCGACGGCTCAGCTCCTCGTGACGATACTCGTCGTCAACGGCGCGCCGCGCGAGCTCGAGGAGTAGAGGCGCGGTGCGCCGGCGCTCGAGCGCGGTGACGACCATCGAGAAGGAGTCGCCCACGCGCCGCTCCATCGCGGATCGAATGTGCCAGAGCCCCGCGAGACGCTCACGAAGCGCCGGCGGCAGCGCATCGATCGCGGAGTCCGTCTGCGGGAGCGGCTTGTTCGTCAGCCGACCGCCCCAACGCCCCTTCTCCGTGTACTCGTGGACCATCTCGATCACCGCTCCGTGTCCGAGGTTGGGGCGGGCCAGACACAATGGTCGACCTTCTTGGTGCCCACAGGGCAGGTCCACTCGTGGCCGGCCGGGGTGGACTTGCAGAACATCCACACCTCCTTCGAGTTGCACGTGCTCGTGGTCTCCTCGACCTCGAAGCACGTGTCCTGGCTGAAGACGCCGCCCGGGTACACCCCGCACAGATGGTCTGGATCGATGCACGCCTGGGCCTGCGTGGGGCGCGGGCCGCCTTTCGTCGTCGGCCAGGCCACCTCACAGAAGCGATCCTTCTGCGCCGCTGGCTGGGTCTTGTCCGTATCGAGCTTCGGGTCGGTCGGCTCCGAGTCGTTGGTCGACACGACCGCCGCCTCCGAGCTCTGCGGCGCGTCGACCGGTTCGGCCGAGCAACCGACGCTCGCTGCGCCGAGGGTGATTCCAAAAGCAACGACGGTGTGGAAAAGCTTGGATGACATGCGCGTCGGTGTAGCCCCCGGGTGGCGCATGCGGAATCGATATGATTTTCACTTCGCCATATCGTTTTCATGAACAATGGGTCCATGCGCCTGATTCGCCCATCCGAGCATCGGCCCCAGCGCTGGAAGAACGGCGGCGGAACGACCACGGAGATCGTGCGGGAGCCCGCATCGGACGCCACGCCAGAAGACCGCTTCCTCTATCGCGTGAGCATCGCCGACGTCGCGTCCGACGGGCCGTTCTCCAGCTTCGAAGGCTACGATCGCCACATCATGTTGCTGAGCGGGAACGGCATGCGCCTCGATTGCGGAGAGCACGGCTCGCTCCTCCTCACGAAGCACGAGCCGCGATCCTTCTCCGGCGACTGGAAGGTCACGGGCACCCTCCTCGATGGCCCGGTTCGCGACTTCAATCTGATGGTCGATCGTGCACGGCTCAGGGCAACGCTCGAGGTCACGGCGACCGCCCGCGTCCTCTCCGCCGACGTCTGCATCGTTCACATTCTCGCGGGACCGGGCGAGGGCGACACGTACGTCGGCGAAGGCCAGGTCGAGATCCCGGCCGGCGTCACGGCAGCCAGCGCTCGCCTGTTTCGCAGCTGACGTGCTCGAAGCGGAGCTGGCCGCCCTCGGACGCGGGCGCGAGCTCCATCATTCCGAAGACGATGGGCAGGTGAAAGCGGCGCGGCCCGATCGACCCCGGATTGAACACGACGAGGTTCTTGTCGCGGCCGAGGAACGGGATGTGGGAGTGCCCGCAGACGACGATGGCGGCCTTGGCCGCATGCGCGCGCCTCGCGGCGTCGGCGCGGATCTTCGGCCCGTTCACCGCGATGTGCGTGAGGAAGAGGGTCGCTCGCTCGAAATCGAGGATGATGTCGTCGGGCAGGACGAGGCCGTCGATGTTGCCTCTCACGGCGTGCGTCGGCGCGATCTTCTCGAGCTGCTTCACCACGTCGAGCGAGCCGATGTCGCCCGCGTGCAGGATCGCGTCCGGCTTCTCCTTCCGGAGAAGCGCCGAGGTATGCGGATGCGGCGCGCTGTGCGTATCCGCGACGATGGCCACGCGGAGGCCGCCGTCCTCACGGAGCGGAAGGCGTACATGCTCGGACCGAAGGCGCGCCACGCGATGTGACTACCTCGGGTGCTCGGGCACCGCCACCGTCAGGGGCTTGGCGCCCGGCATGGGAACGGGACGTGCTGGAGCCCTATCGATGTCCTCCCATCCCCCCACGCTCGAAGACCTCGCGCAAGAGCGCATTTCTGCCGGAAATATCGAGCTACCGGTGTTCCCGTCCTCGGCCAGCGAGGTGCTCGCGCTGTGCGAGGAGCCGGAGGTGGACGCCAAGAAATTGGCGGAGGTCATCCGTCGCGATGCCTCGCTGGCGGGGCACTTCCTCGCCATCGCGAACAGCGCGGCCTTCGGCGGACGCTCGCAGCTCGTCACACTGCAGCAAGCCTTGACGCGGCTCGGGACGACGCAGACGAAGCAGATCGCCGTCGTCATCGCGTGCAAGACGCGCGCGTTCGTGGTGCCGGACCGCCCCGCACGAGCGGAGGAGCTGCTCGCGCACTCCTTCGCCGCCGCGCTCTTCGCCCAGGAGATCGCGCGAGCGCGGCGCCTCAACGTGGAGGAGGCCTTCCTCGCCGGCCTCCTTCACGACATCGGCAAGCCCGCCGTGCTGCAGACCTGCGGAGAGATCCAGCGCGAGAGCGGTCGCGCCTTCGATACGAGCGAGATCGACGCGTGCGTCGGGCGGTTCCACGAGGAGCTCGGCGGCGTCATCGCGAAGAGCTGGCAGATGCGGGGGCCCATCGTCGAGGCCATCGCGGGACATCACACCCCCTCGAAGAAACAGACCATCGCCATCGTGCAGCTCGCCGACGAGCTCGCTCACGGTCGTCGCGACCTCGCGACGCATCACGCGACCGATCTCCTGAACCTCTACCCGGACGATATCGAGAAGCTCGTCGCGCGCGTCGCGAAGCTCTCCGGCCACGACGAGAAAGAGGCCGCGTGATGGTCCCGCCCTTCTCGACCCGACCCGAGCACTACGACTTCGTCGTCATCGGCAGCGGCCCCGCGGGACAGAAGGCCGCGATCTGCGCTGCCGAGGCGGGAAAGCGCGCGCTCGTCGTCGAGCGCGAGCGCGCCGTCGGCGGCGCTTGTGTGCATCACGGCACCATCCCGAGCAAGACGCTCCGGGAGACGGTGGTCGCCCTGCGCGGCCTCTCGCGACGCTCCGCGGGCGCCGTGACCGCCCAGGCGACCTCCGAAGGCACCGAGGTCGCGGCGCTCATGACGCGCCTCGAGGACGTCGTGACCGGTCACGAGGAGTACATCGCGGCGCAGCTTCGCCGAGCCGACGTGGCGATCGCGCGCGCGCATGCGAGCTTCGTCACGGCGCACGAGCTCGAGCTGAAGACGCAGACGGGAGAGCGCCGCCGCGTCACGGCAGGGCACGTCATCCTCGCGGTCGGGTCGCGCCCCCGCGAGCCGAAGGGCGTGGCCGTCGATCACGAGCGAATCCTCGATAGCGACTCGATCCTCTCGATGACGTATCTCCCGCGCTCGCTCGCGGTGCTCGGCGCTGGTGTGGTGGCAAGCGAGTATGCCTCGATCTTCGCCGCGCTCGGCGTCGAGGTCACCGTCATCGACACGAACTCGCGTCCGATGCCGTTCCTCGATCCGGAATTGACGACAGCCTATTCGAAGCAGCTCGAGTCGCTCGGCGGCAAGTATCTCGGCGAGCGGAAGATCGTGGAGGTCCGCCACCACGGCGTCGCGCAATGCGAAGTTCGTCTGGAGGACGGCACCGTCATCGTGGCGGACAAGGTCTTATCGGCGCTCGGTCGCGTGGCCAACGTCGAGGGCCTCAATCTCGAAGTCGCCGATGTCCGCGTGACGGCCCGCGGTCTGGTCGCGGTCGACGAGCATTGCCGGACGAACGTGAAGCACATCTACGCGGTGGGTGACGTCGGCGGACCGCCGGCGCTCGCGTCCTCCGCGATGGAACAAGGTCGCCGAGCGGTGCGTCACGCGCTCGGCGAGGAGAATCCGAGCGGCCCTGGCGGCGCGTTGCTTCCTTTCTGCGCTTACACCATCCCCGAGATCGCGAGCGTCGGCCTGTCGGAGTCGGAGGCGATCGACCGGCACGGCGGCGCCGTCGTGGGTCGCGCGCCATACAGCGAGCTCGCGCGCGGTCATATCGCGGCCCTCGACGCGGGCATGATCAAGCTCGTGGCGGATCCGGCCGGACGAAAGCTCCTCGGCGTCCAGATCGTCGGCGACGGCGCCTCGGAGCTCGTGCACGTGGGTCAGATGGCGCTCCTCGCGGGCTTCGACGTCGACATGTTCGTCGAGGCGACCTTCAACTTCCCGACCCTCGCCGAGGGCTATCGCGTGGCGGCGCTCGACGTCCTGAAGCGGCGCGAATAGGCCCTCAGCCGCCGCGGAGATACGTGCTACCTCTTGGGGGGTGCGTTTTCGCGCGTCACTCCTCGTCTTCTCCCTGATTTCTGCAGGCTTCGTGTGGCTCGGCTGCTCCGACGAGGAGGGGGGCGCAGCGCCCGCCTCGAGCGGCGCGAAGGACGCCAGCGTGAACGACGCGCCGGCGGCCGTCACGGACAGGGACGCAGACTCCGCGCCTCCGGTCTCGCTCGAGCCCTACCGCATCGTCGGCCGCTTCGACTCGCGCGACCCCGCGGGTCCACGCTTCGGCTGGCCCGGCACGCAGGTCATCGCGAGATTCACCGGGGACACCATCAGCGTCGACCTTGCAGACACCTCAAACGAGGACCAGTTCGACGTCAGCATCGACGGCAAGGAGCCGACCCTCCTCGACGTGGATCAGCAGGAGAAGAAGACGTACGAGCTCGCCAAGGGCCTCGGCGCGGGTGAGCACACGCTCGTGTTGACCAAGCGCACGGAGTCGTCGGTGGGCGAGACGCAGCTCATCAAGATCAACGCCACGCTCGTGGGGACCCCGCCGCCACCGAGCCGACGGATCGAGATGGTGGGCGACTCGATCACGGCCGGCTATGGCGTGCTCGGCACGGACGAGACCTGTGGATTCTCGCCCGAGACGGAGGATGAGCCGCTGGCGTGGGGCGCGCTCGCCGCCAAGGAGCTGAACGCGGTGCACGCGTCGATCGCCTGGTCGGGAATCGGTGTCTACGAAGACGACGAAGACAACCGCACGAACCAGATGCCCGAGCGGTACAAGCGGGCGCTCGCGACCGACCCTGCGAGCACCTGGACAGCGAGCCTGTTCGAGCCCGACGTCATCGTCATCGGACTGGGCACGAACGACTTCGCTGGGGACCCGCCGGGCGACAGCTTCGGAGCCAAGACGACCGAGTTCGTGGCCGCCGTTCGCGCCGCCCATCCGAGCTCGAACATCGTCCTCGCGACGTCGCCGATGCTCGAGGGTCAGAACAAGGCCGACCAGAAGAAGGCCTTCGAGGCCACGATCCAGGCCCGCAAGACGGCCGGAGACACGAAGGTCACGCTGCTCGACATCGACACGACCACCGAAGCGGAAGGCTTCGGCTGCGACTATCACCCGAGCAAGGCGACCCAGACCCGGATGAGCAAGGCGCTCGTCGCGCACGTGAAGCCCCTGACGGGCTGGTGACCCGGCATGTCCCTGGACGACCTCATCGCCGAGACGCGCGCCGGACGATGCGTCGCGTTCATCGGCGCGGGCTTCACCTCCCCCGTCTGCCGGCGATGGGGCGAGCTCCTCGGCCGGATCGCGGCCGAGGCCCCCGACCACGGCGTCCGAGATCAGGTCGATGCGCTCCTCCAGCGGCGCGAATACGAGATCGCAGCGCAGGTGCTGGAGGATGCGTTCGCGCACGACGAGACCTCGAGGCTCCTCGAGCTCGTGCGCCGGCACACGCCGAAGCCCGCGCCCACGGCGGAGGAGCGCGAGCGGATGGAGCGACGAAAGCGGCTCCTCGAGGAGATCCCGTTCGCCGCCATCCTCACCACCAACTTCGATGAAGAGCTCCCCGGGAGCGTCCTCGATCGCGAAACCTACTCCGCCCTCGTGCGCGACGCGGATCGGAACCTGCTCGCGCGTCGCTTCTGGATTCGCCCGGACGAGCCGCAGGGCCGGAGCCCCATCCTCAAGCTCCACGGAGATCTCCGCGGCGACAAGGGCATCACGCTCTCTCGGCGCGGCTATCGTACACGGCTCTATTCCGAACCCGGATATCTCAACGTGCTCCGCACCGTCTTCATGACGAAGACGCTGCTCTTCATCGGCTTCTCCTTCAACGACGCGTATCTGAACGAGCTCCGCTCGGAGGCGCTCGCGTACATCGGGAAAGGCAGCGACACGCCGACCGTCGCCTATGCGGTCCTCGCCGACGTCCACCCGAGCGTTCGTGCCCATTATGCCAAGCACGAGGGCATTCACGTCTTCGACTACGACTCGAAGGACAATACCGATCACGGTTACGTCGACGAGTTCCTCGGGAAGCTCCACGCGAAGACCTCGCCCGCCCACGTGATGGGGCCGCGCCTCGAAGAGAAGCGCATCCTCTGGGTCGATCCCAACGATCACCACAACGCGCGTGGCGCGGATTATCTTCACCGCGCCGCCCGCGGGCTCTGCACCATCGAGCTCGCGAAGTCACCCGAACGCGCGCTGGAGCGTCTGGAGACCGAGAGCTACGAGCTCGTCATCTCACGCTGGGGTCATCAGCCCCATGGCCCGGCGGATGCGATTCGCCTCCTCGAGGGCATGCGCCAGAACGACCGGCGAGCTCCGGTCGTCATCTTCTCCTCGGGAGACTTCGCAGAACGGAACCGGGAGACGGCCCTGCGGCTCGGCGCGCTCGAGTACACCTTCCACTGGGAGAACCTCTTCGAGGTCATCGCCCGGCGCTTCGGTCCGCCGCCGGGCTCCGCGAGGGCCTGACCCGTCGCACGAGGTTCGGGCCTCGGCGACGCCGGGCACACCCGCCTGATCCTCGCGACCGTCGAAAATCGCATCGCGCCCTCCCATCGACCCAAGCCTGGACGCACGGCCGGGGTCTGGTGCCCATGCGTCATCTCCTGCCGATCGTCGCAGCCGCGCTCATTTTGTCGGCCTGCGGCCATGTCAACGCGAGCCGCTACGACAAAGCCGGGAAGTACACCGTCTGCAAGTGCGAAGGAAAGGAGCGCCAGCCGACCCCGAGCGAGGCCGAGGGGGTGCCCGACGACGAGCGCGTGGACGTGGTTTGTGAGGGCAAGGTCACCGCCTGCCATCCCGGATCGCTCCGCAACCCTCTGAGACCGAGCGAGAAAGCGATCGACTGAGCTATCTTCGCCTCCGTGACCGGGAGGCGAACGACCACGGCCGGAGGCGCGCTGCTCGCCAGCGTGTGGTTCGCCGTCGCCGCGTGCGAGACGCCGCCGTCCAAGTACATCCCGCCGCCGGAGCCGCGCGAGGTCCCGAACCTCGACCCGCCCCCCGGGATCCCCATCATGCCCTCGGGCTCTGCCGCCGCCGCGAAGGCGCCGGACGCGGGCGCCGCGACCTCCACCGTGACTGGTCCGATCTGCAAGACCGACAAGGACTGCGTGGTCACGACGCGCATCGCGTGCTGCACCGCGGGCGACCCACGCGCCGCGCTCAAGACCGAGGTCGACAACACGGACAAGGACTGCAAAGAGCAGCAGTGCACCGACGTCGAGGTCAAAGGCGACTACCAGAGCGCCAAGGACTACATCGCGAAGTGCGTGAACAAGTCCTGCTCGCTCGTGAAGAAGAAGAAGAAGGGCAAGTGAGACGCGCGCGCGTCGGGCTCGTCGCGGTGCTCGCCGCCAGCCTCGTCGTCACGACGGCGGCGTGCGCCCGTCAAGCGAAGCGCCCCGAGCCGGAGCCGTTCGACCCGAGCACGCCCGCTCTGCCCGTGCTGTGGGACGTCATGGTGCCGAAGCGTACGAGCCCCGGAGGCAGCGTCGTCGGGCAGACGGAGTGTGCCACGCGTCTCGTGATGCACGAGCGCCGCGGAGCCTCGACGCGCGTGTCCCGGAACGAGGAGACGTTCTGGATCGACGACGCCGATCTCGAGCGTGCGCCTCGCGCCTATGTCCGTTGCGCCGGCCCGCTCGTCCTTCGAGACTCACGCGTCTCGGACGCGCTCGTGCGATCGCTCACGCCGCCGGTGCTGGTGGAGATCGACCCCTGGTCGGACCTCGATCCGACGCTCCCGCCGGCCATTCTCCAGCGCGATGATGACGAGCGGTCCTGCGCCGAGCTCCGATTCACGGGCGACAAGCTCGCGTCATCGGCCATCGTCTGGGGCTTTTCACGGGAGGGTGATCGAGAGCTGAGGCTCTCCGGTCCGACGATCAAGGACGCCCGGCTGAGCGACGACGGGATCCACCTCGTCCACGCACCCGGCGAGGAAGTTGGATATCTCTGCCTCGAGCATCTCTTCGTGGCCCGCCGCACGAAAGAAATGTGGGAGCTGATCTCGCTGACCAACTCCCCCAAAGGCGATATCTGGGCGTACTCGCCCGCGTCCGCGACACGCTGGTACGCGACGCGCGCCGCTTGCGAGACGGGGCTCGCGCGCGGCGCGGCCGCGAAGTTGCCGTTTCATGGCTGCCTGTGACCGGCGGCCCGTGAGCTGGGCTCAGAACATCTGCTGCAGGTAGTGCTTCGCCTGCTTCTGCCACCACGGATACGTGTGGGCCGAGTCCTCGCCCCAGAACGCGACGTGATTCGGGATCCGCTTCTTGTGCAGGAGCGCGCCGAGCTCGCGCGTCTCCGTGATGCAGCCGCCCTCGGCATGGCCCTGACCGACGACGAGCGTGAGGTGCGTCTGGCGGCGAACCTGCTCGAGCGCGGCGCCCTTCAGTCCGGGAAGGAACGCGAGCGGGTCGCTGAAGTACACGTCCTCGTTCACTTGCCCCTCGAAGAAGGAGCTCGCGCGGTACTTGCCGGAGAGGCAGAGCGCGCCGCGGAAGTGCTCCGGGTACTTGAGGGTGAAGATCGACGAGTACATCGCGCCGACGCTGCAGCCAGTGACGATCGGACGCGCATACGGGTCGCGCACGTCGCGGCGGATCCACGGGAGGAGCGTGTTGATCACGAAGCGCTCGTACGCTTTGTGATGCGCCATGCGCCAGCGGGTGCCGCCCTTGCCGGAGAAGCTCTTCGAGACGTTGGTCTCGGGGCAGTAGATCTTCATGCGCCCGCGCGCCAGGAGCGGAGCGAGGGCGTCGATCATGCCGCCCTTCTCCCATTCGTGGGCGACGCCGGCGTTCGACGGGAAGACGAGAAGAGGGCGCCCGACCTCGCCGTACGTCCACATGTGGACGCGGCGCTCCATGTCCGGGCTCTCGATGAGATGATGACGTGCGGTCATTGCGGCGGCCTGGTACCACGTGCCGCACCGCGGATCTAGCTCATGAAGCGCGGGCGTCCCTCCGGCGCCCGTCTTCGCCCTTCCGCGGAAGCGTTCCGCTCACGGCGGCATGGCCTTCATCTGGAACTGGATGACGGCGTTGCACGACGACGCGGGCCATCCGCGAGCGCGTGCACGAGGTCGCGCTGATCTCGGACATGCACTTCGAGTAGTTCGTCCCGACACCCGTGGAGCTGGCGCACTCCGCGCGCCCCGCCCCCGCAGAACCCGCGAATCTACGGCATTTCCTCGCGCGAACCGGTCCCGACGAGCCATGTATGCTGCGGTCATGACCAGCGAGCCTTCCGCTCTCGCCGCCTATCGCGAGCTCCATCAGCGCTTCGACCGGCACTATCTCCTTCGCAGCTCGGCAGACCTGCTCGAGTGGGACGCGCAGTCCATCATGCCGGAGGGCTCGGGCGATCTCCGAGCGGCACAGCTCGGAACGCTTCGCCTGCTCGCGCACGAGACGATCGCGGCGCCCGACATGGCGGAGCATCTCGACGCGGCCGAGGCCTCGCCGCCGATCGATGCGTGGGAGCGCGCCAATCTCGTCGCCATGCGTCGCGCCTGGATTCACACCGCCTCGGTGCCGTCCGATCTCGTCGAGGCCCATGCGCGCGCCACCTCCGCGTGTGAGCTCGCATGGCGAGGCGCGCGTCGCGGCGACGACTTCGCGTCGCTGCGCCCGAAGCTCGAGGAGGTGCTGAACCTGACGCGCCAGATGGGCGAGGCGAAGGCCTCGAACATGAACCTCTCGGTCTACGACGCGCTGGCGGACGAGTACGAACCGGGCGTGCGCGAGGCCGATCTCATCCCGCTCTTCGCGCGCCTCGAGCGCGAGCTCCCGCCTCTCATCGACCGCATCGTCGACGAGCAGGCCTCGCACACGGAGGCCTCACACCAGCTCGTTGGCCCCTTCCCCATCGAGCGTCAGGCGGCCCTCGGTCGTCATCTCGCGCAACGCATGGGCTTCGATTTCAATCGCGGCCGCCTCGACGTGAGCACGCACCCCTTCTGCGGCGGCGCGGCCGAAGACGTGCGCATGACGACGCGCTACGACGAAGCGGATTTCCTCACCAGCGTTCTTGGCGTCGTGCACGAGACCGGTCATGCGCTCTACGAGATGGGCCTCCCACGCCAGTGGGCCCGCCAGCCAGTCGGCGGCGTGCCGGGGATGGGGCTGCACGAGAGCCAGTCGCTCCTCATGGAGATGCAGGCCGCGCGCACGCCCGAGTTCCTGGGCTACCTCGCGGAGGTCGCGGCCCGGTATCTGGGCCTCTCGCCCGACGTGCTCACGCGGGAAGCGCTGGAGCGCCACGCGCTCTCCGTCGGCCGCAGCCTCATCCGGGTCGACGCAGACGAGGCGACCTATCCCCTCCACATCATCGTCCGCTTCAACCTCGAACGCGCGATGATCAAGGGCGACCTGAAGGTGGCGGACCTCCCCCTCGCCTTCCGCGACGCGATGGAGCGCATCGTGGGCATCCGCCCGGACAACGATCGCGAAGGCTGTCTCCAGGACGTGCACTGGCCGTCGGGCTCCTTCGGCTATTTCCCGAGCTACACGATCGGCGCCATCGCCGCGGCGCAGCTATTCGCGGCAGCGGTCGCGAAGCACCCGGAGATCCGCCTCGAGCTCGCGCGAGGCGAGCTGACGACCCTCCTCGCCTTCGCGACCGAGCACGTCCACCAGCACGGCAGCGTCTACGACACGAACGGCATCCTCGCCCGCGCCACCGGCAGTCCCCTCGACCCGGACGTCCTCCTCCGCCACCTGCGAAAGCGGTATTTGAAGGAGTAGCCCGCTGACTCCCTCTAACGAGATCTCTGCCGTGCCATCCGCGCCTGACGCTGCGCTCAGAGGTCCGGGGGTTCGGTGACGATATAGGTCGGCTGCTCGAGCACCTTGAGCGGGCACGCCGGGTAATAGATGCGGACGCCCTGCCCGGCCGGGTCGGTCTCTAGTCGGATATGGGCGCGCATGATGATCGGGTAATGGTATCGCGCCCAGTCAATCGGCTCGTAGCCTTGCGCGTTACGGACCCAGTAGGACTTCACGCCCGCTTTTTCGGTGAGGAGCACCGTTGGGTGAATCGCCGACATCGTGCCGAGCATCGTGATCTTTTCCGCGCCAAGATTGCGGAGCCACGAGGCGAAAGGGGCGTTCGGCGCGAAGAGATTGCCGACGCCGAGGGTGAACGACTTGTGCGTCGTCACGATCGTCGTCTGGAGGAATTGCTCGTTCTCGCGGTGAATGTTGTTCGGGACGCGAGCGCGGACGAGGCGGCGGACGTCATCGGGGGAGAGCCCGTCGAAGCCGGCTTCCACGCGCACCGTGTCGATCGTGATCGGCGTGCCGAGCAGGACGTCCGGTACCTCGATCTGTGCGAGCGTCGGCGGGTCGAACGGGCCCTCGTCGACGTAGAAGCTCGCGCGTGCGTCGGCGAGGAGCTGCTCGAACGTCGCGGTCGTCGTCCCCGGAAGCGCATCGACCTCGTCGAGCGACTTGAACCAGTACGGCTTCCCGTCCGCGCCGGTGCGGGCGGACACGATCGCTTGCGCGACATCCATCGGAAGACCGGCACGCTTGTTGAGGATGTCGGCCGTCGTCGTCTCGCGATCGTTCACGAGCAGCAGGACACCCTCGGCCTCGATGCTTCCGTCCTGGATGCCCGCCGCCGTCACCTCTTCGCCGAGGTTGGCTTCGCTCGCGGCGATGTCATCGCTGTCGGGGCCGGATGCCGGCGCGCAGCCCATCGCAGAGCCCATCGCGAGGATGGCGCCAAGCAGGAGAGCCAGACCGGTGCGCGATGTAGGCATGTGTAAGTTTTGGCACATGCTAGAAGTTAAGCAACCTGCATGATTTCAAATTCTTACGGTGGACGCTCGTGAAATGGCGAGCGACCGCACCCGCCGGAGGGGGCGCGGTCGTCGTCAGGGCCCGAACGGTGGGACTCGAGGCCCGAGGTCAGCGGTCCGTCGAGATCGTGAAGTGCTGGCCCTCGTCGCCGTTCGGGAAGAGGTTCAGGCCGGAGTCGAGCTTGATGGTGACGAGCTCGCCCTTCTTCCAGCCGCCCGCGCGCTGGAGCTCGCAGGGACCGCCGATGAGGACGAGCGGCACCTTCGTGCACTCCGCGCCCTGGGTCTTCGCGTTGATGTAGCCCTGGCCGTTGACGCGGATCTCCTTGACGTTCTCGTCGAGGCGGATGGCGAAGGTCGTGTAGCGGTGCTTCGTGTTGATGACGGCGACCACCTCGCCGGTGCCGATGCTCGAGAGAGCGTCGCCGATGCCGTTGGCGGCGTCGAGCACGCCTTCCGCGATGTGACCGACGAAGTCGCCGACGTGGTGGACCACGCAGCCCGCGTCGATGTGCGCGGCGAAGCGGAGCTTGCCGTTGACCTTCACGAAGGCGGCGGCGCCGAGGCCGTCGTCGCGCAGCGAGACCCCGCCGCCGGCGGCGATCCCGGCCTGCGCCGCGAACTGCAGCGAGGTGCACTGCGTCTTCATCGAGAACTCGACGCCCGCGTGGAGCTCGACCTTGGCGCCGATGAGGACGCCGTGCTCGTTCGCTTCGAGGACGGTCGCCGCGCTGGCGCCCGCGTGGACGAGCGCGCTCGTGCCGATCGCCTCGATCGGCTCCGCGCCCTTTACCTTGCGACCGAGGATGCCGACCGCGAGGCCCGCGCTCGCCTGCGACTCGAAGTCGAAGCCGATGATCGGGGTCGAGACGGTCACGCCTTCCTGAACGCTGACGAAGACGGCCGCGCCGACGCCGTCCTTCAACTTGCCGACGCACGCGCCGCCGAACACGATCTGGCGGCCGCTGGCCGAGACGCCGCCGATCTTGGCGCCCGCGTCGATGTCGACGAGGGCCGCCGTGCAGACCTTCTTGCCGTCGACGACGACCGCGCCGACCGCCGAGGTGAACTCGACCCCAGCCGCCGCGCCAAGCGCGTTCTCATCCTGCGTCACTTCCTCGCCGCCCTCGGCCGCGCAACCGGCAGCCGTGGACATCGCAAGAGCCGCAAAAACCGGAGCAAGTTTGATGAGTTTCATGATGGTCTGATCCCTCGGTTTGTATGTCTGGTGAACTCCTACATTCACCGACAACAGCGCTTTAGCATCCGATCGGAACGTGTTTCTGAAAGATGGACTCGGATTTTGACGCAACGAGTCGAGGCCTTCGGAGACGCCATCGATCCGCGTGACGGTGACCACTTCACCGTCGTGCTTCATCGGACGTAGAGGTAGCGGCTGCTCGTGGAGCCGTTGCATCTCGACGTGAGCGCGACGCGGCCGTCCTTCAGCCCCGTGAGCGCGAACTTCATCGCGACGGGCCGCTGCTGATTGATCGTGCGGATCTCCTCCTCGCCGAGCGGGGTGACGAGGACGATGGAGGGATCATCGACCTCGACGCCGTCATCGTCGTCCTCGCACGGGAAGGCCTGCGTCTCCATCCCTTGCGACAGCTGGTAGAGATGCACCGTGATCGTCTCGCCCGTCGCGATGTCCGCGGCGAGGCCGTCGCCGTCGAGGGCCGCTTGCCGGCTACAGCCGGCGAGCGCGAGAAGAAGAAGAGGGAAAGCGGCGAGCGCGATGAGCCGAGAGCGCGTCATGCGACAGGGACTCGCAAGCCGCGTGCGCGCGGCCGGGACCGCGATTTCACGGGTGATCGCGGCGTCTCAGGCGGGAGCTGTGCACGTCTCTGCACGCTCGGCGGATCGCCGGGTCGCGCTGGCCGCCCCCACGTTGCGGACGCGCTTCATCGAGGCCTTGCCGACCGCGACGGAGAGCATCTTCCTGAAACGCTTCCACACCCCCTCTTGCAGATAGGGGATGCCGTGCTTCTCGCAGAGCGCCTTCACCCGCGGCTGGATCTCGCGGTAGCGCGCCATCGGGATATCCGGGAAGAGGTGATGCTCGACCTGATAGTTCAGATAGAGGTGCGCGTAGTCGGTGAGCTCGGTGCCGAGCGCGTAGTTGACCGAGCCGAGCACCTGACGAACCGCCGACTCCGCGTGCGAGCGCGCGGGCTCGTCGAAGCGGTAGAGATCGTCACCCGTGTGGTTCGGACCGACGACGAGGAAGGTGTGGAAGTTCGAGATCGCCTCCGCGGCGAGCGAGTTGACGAGCGCGCTGCCCATCGCGAGCGGACCGAGCGGAGCAAAGAGGAGCGGCAGCGCTCCGAACTGCAGCACCGCATACGGCACGTAGCAGTCGAGGAGCAGCGTCTTCAGGTAGCCGGGCGGGTCCTTCCCTTCTGCTGCGCTCTTCGCGTTCTCGGCGGGCGTGCGACCGCGCTCGAGGAACACCTTGATCGTGGTGGGCGCATAGTACGAAGCGCGCCACGTCACGGCGAGCGCGCCCATCGTGACGTACTTGAGCGCGACCGGGATCTTCATCTCGCGGAGCATCTCCGTGTTGCGCTCGATCAGGTCGGGGTCCTTGAGCTCTCCCGTGTTCGTGTGATGCAGCACGTTGTGCTCGTACTTCCACGCCTCGGGCAGCATCCAGTCCGGCCAGTCGAGGAATCGGCGCTTCCCGGCCGCGAAGCCGCGCGACGTGAGCCGCTCCGGAATGCCGGGCACGCGGTCGTAGCCGCGGTGACCGACGTGATGCATGAGGAGCCACGCCGTCGAGCGACCCATCGCGAGCCCGACCATGCTCACCGGATTCGGAAACCACGCCGTGGCGAGGCCGACCGCGGTGGCGGCTCGGCCGATGCGCTCGATGAGCTTCACGTGCGCGATGTCTTCCTCGCCGAGGGACGCTTCGACGTCCTTACGGATGGCGCGGAGCTCGCGGAAGAACGCATCGCAGTCGACGGTGGAGGGATCGAATTCGGTAGCCAAAGCGCCGGGACTCTAGACGAGGATCGGCGAAAGTCCGTCAGTTTCTGGTCATGGCATCCGTTTTTCGAAGTGCTCGCCGAACATGCTCATGTCCCAGTTGTAAGAATCCAGCGTCCACGTTTCGTCGGTGGCGTGGACCACCGCGAACGTGTGCGCGCCGTGCTTCACGGCGCCGGGCTTCCAGACGTCGTAGCCCTTCCACCGGTAGTGCCCGGTCGCGTGGTGATGACCGTGGAAGATGGCCACCACGCGGCGCCCCGCGATGGCCTGCGCGAATCGCTCCTTGTACGCGTCGTCGAACCAGTTGCCCGTCGACCACGGCCCGAGGAGCGCGAGGTGGAAAAAGATGACGAGCGGGACGTCCTTCGCCTGCGTGTCGAGGTCCTTCGCGAGCCACCGGAGGCCCTCCTCGTCGGGTCCCTCTTGCAGCGCGACGAGGTGGAGGTCGTCCCAGTCCCACGAGTAGAAGCGCTCCTTCGTCTCGTGGCGCTCCGACACGCGCTGCTCGACCCAGGGCCCGAGGTTCACCTTGTCGTGGTTGCCGACCATCTCGAACACGGGGAGGTGGAGCGCGGTCTCGGTGCCCTTGAGGCCGTAGAGCTTCACGAACTCGGTCCACTCCTTGGGCTGGCCGTACTCCGTGAGATCCCCGGTGATGACGAGCCCGCGCGCCCCTGCCCCGACGGCGTTGAGCTTGCCGATCATGCGCGCGTTCTCTTCGGCGATGTCGCCGTAGCCGAGGTGCGGGTCCGAGACGACGATGAACCGGACGTCCATGCCGCCCTTCTTCGTGCGCTGGCCTGGCTTCGGCACCTCCCGGCGCGACGAGACGGCCGGCGCTTCCGGCGCGGGCTTCGGCGACTCCCGGCACGAGAGCAACGAGAGGAAGAACGTGAAGAGGAGCCCGCGCACCACCGGGGACGCCGGCGAGACGCCGAAATACGCGAATTTGCGCAGTTTGTGCGTCGCAAAATCCGACGATCCGCCTTGCGCCGGCGGGCTCCTCGAGTACGGTGCGCGGCCGATGCGGACCATCTTTCTCTCTCTTTGTATCGCGGTCACAGCCTGCGCTGTGACGACGGATAGAGAAGAGGTCACGACGGACCGGTCCGCCGCGAGCGTGGATGTCACGTTCCACGACCTCTCCTTCTCGCAGTACCACTCGCAAGACGCCGTCAAGAGCTACCTCTCGAACGCGGCCAGCGCACACGCAGGCCTCGTCACGTTCACGAAGCTCGGCGTGTCGCGACAGGGCCGCGAGATCGACGTCATCGCGATCTCGCATCGCGATCCGAGCACGGTGCCGGCCATCTACTTCAACGGTACGCACCACGGCGACGAGTGGTCGTCGACGGAGGGCATCCTCGGCCTCGCGGACTACCTCGTCACGCATCACGACGAGCCCGCGGTGAAGTCGACGCTCGACCAGTATGCGATCTGGCTCCAGCCGCTCGTGAACCCCGACGGACACGACGCACGCACGCGGGAAGACTCGCAGGGCAACGATCCGAACCGCGACTACGAGTATCCGACCGGCAATCCTTCGGCGGCGTACAGGCTCCCCGAGATCAAGCTCGTGAGGGACCTCGTCGCCCGCATCAAGCCGCGCGGCGCGGCCGCCTATCACTCCGGCATCGAGGAGGTGATCTGGCCTTGGTGCTACACGGGCAGCGACGCCCCGAACGCCCAGGCCGCCTCCACCGCCGGCAAGATCGTCGCGGACGCGATGGGCTTCGACCGGTATCTGCAGTCCTACGACGACTATCCGACGACCGGTGAGTTCATCGACTTCACGTATTCGAAATACGGCGCCCTCTCGCTCACGTTCGAGGTCTCGACCGCGAAGACCCCATCGGCGGCCAGCCTCGATCGCGTCGTCAAGAACTCGGTCAAGGGCGCGCTCGCCTTCATCGACACCGTGAAGGCGGTCGACAGCGGCACGCTCCCGTCGACGTTCGGGGCGACTACGAAGGGCAGCGAGGGCAAGCTCGGTCATCGCATCGGCCCACGCCTCGAATGAGCTACACTCGCCTGCATGCGTCGAGCGCTGGCGTCGGGGCTTGTCATCGTGTTCGCGGCCACCACCCTCGGCGGCTGCAAGAAGCTCCTCAAGCCCCGCAAGTATGACGACACCGACGGCGCGAGCTTCACGAGCTCGCCGGCTGCCGTGAACAGCAGCGAGCCGCTGCTCGCGCACTGGAAGGACACGGAGGTCACCTTCCCGGGCGCGAGCGGCACGGGCTCGTTCTCGTACAGCGGCACGAAGCTGACCGCCTCGTTCCACAACGTGGTCGCCGGCGACACGGTGGAGATGGGCGGTGAGAAGGCCACCGCCACCTCGAGCTTGATGATGGCGCAGGTCGACCTGGGCGAGAAGCTCGCGAAGCTCCGCCCCACCGACGCGTTCGACTACAAGTTCCGCTTCAACCCCGAGGTGAAGGTGAACCTCGTGCTCGGGCACCGGCCGATCACGATCGATGCGCCGGCCACGAACGTATCGTACGGGCTCACCAGCGCGTTCAAGAAGGCGGCCGACACCCCCATCACGCTCCCGTTGCCCCCGAAGCCGCCCGCCGAGCACACCGTCCTCTTCACGGACGGCATCAGCGGCGGCGAGCCGATCGGCCCGGCGCAGACCGTCGACGCGATCGACTGGGTCGCCATCTCGACGAAGCTGCCCGACCGCCAGGGAAAGATGTGCACGGGCTTCAAGAAGACGGGCGAGACCGGGCCCGGTGAGTCACTTCCGCTCGTGATGCACGATCAGAAGATGACGGTCTACGACGTCCGGACCTGCAAAGAGATCGCGAGCAAAGACTTCAAGGCGCCAGAGTCGTGTCCGTCGATCACGTTCTCGAAGGAAGCGTCGAGCTACCCGTCGAAGGACGAGATGAAGGCCTGGCTTCGCACGCTCCGCACGAAGAAATGAAGCTTTTTCCGGATCGCTGACCCAAGCAAGCCCGACCGCTCGTGTCGGACGCGGAGATGCGACGTCTCCTCGGGATCCTGGGCACCGGAGCTCTCCTCCTCACCGCCGCATGTGGCGTCACCTCGACCGCACCGCCGAAGCTCACGCCGCCGGCCGAGCCGCCGCCAAAGCCGACGGTCGAGGAAGCAGCGAAGTTCGACGCCGCGGTCGACCTCTTCGTCGCCCACGACAAGAAGAACGACTGGACGCCCGCCGTGTGCGCCGAGGTCGTCGCCGCGTTCGACGCCGTACCGAGGAACGCCCAGGCGCTCTACGACGCCGGCCTCGCCTATCAACGCTGCAGCGACGACCGGAACGCGCAGGCGAAGCTCGAGGCTGCGCTCGTCGTGAACCCAAAGCTCCATCACGCGCGCGCTCAGCTCGCGCTCTATCGGTACAAGTCCGACGGCAACAAGGACGCCGCCATCGGCGCGCTCCAGCAGGCGGTCGCGGACGCCGAGTTCCGCAATGTCCCCGCGCTGGTCGATCTCGCGGCGGTCCAGATGGCCCGTGACAGCGCGCAGGGCGGGACCGGCTGCAAGGACGACATGGACTGCGCGAAGCTGAATCTCCAGCGCGCGCTCGCCATCGACGAGACCTTCATGCCCGCGTCGAACCAGCTCGCGCTCTATTACCTCCAGCTCGCCCGGAAGCGCGCCGGCGGAGGGAAGAAGGCCGACGTGCAGCAGCTCGAGCTCGCGGCGCTCGTGTGCTCACAAGCCATCAAGCGGAATCCCAGTTACGCGCCCATTCACAATACCGCGGGGCTCATCGAAAATGCGTTGAGCCACGTGAACGGCGCGGTGAGCGAGTTCCGCCAGGCCGCGGAGCTCGACCCCCGGTTCTTCGAAGCGCACATGAACTACGCGGCCGTGAACCTCGGCTTCCGCGGCTTCAAGCAAGCAGAACAGGCGTATCGGCACGCGCTCGAGATCCGCCCGAACGACTACGACGCCCACCTCGGGCTCTCGCTCGCGCTCCGCGGTCCCATCACCGGCGCCGAGACCAACTACGAAGACCTCGTGCGCGCGGCGCAGGCCGAGCTCGACGCGGCGAAGAGGATCGACCCGAATCGCGCCGATGCCTATTACAACGAGGGCATTCTCACACAGGAGTTCAAGGCGAAGGCGGGCGGTGACAAGGCGAAGACGATCGCGACGCTCGAGGACGCGAAGAAGAGCTTCAACACGTTCCTCGCAAAGGCGTCGAACAAGCCCGAGTATGCGGACGCCGTGAAGCGCGTCCGCGGCGACCGCGCGAGCGATGGGAGCGATACTGGCCGCCTGAAGGAGATCGACGTCGCCATCGACTTCCTTAAGTGAGCCCGCTAGAAGAGGATCGATGCAAGAAGGCGCACCGATCCAGCCTTCGCCGACCGCCGAGCTGCTGACGAAGGCGCGTTCGGGGGACGGAGCCGCGTACCAGGAGCTCCTCGGTCGCCTCGCCCCGGCCGTCCGCGCGTACGCGCGTCGCCGGCTTGGCCAGCGCGAGGCGGTCGACGACTTCACGCAGGACGCTCTCCTCGCGTTCGTCGAGGCGGTCCAGGACGACCGCATCGACGATCCCAGCCGGGCCGCGTCGTTCGCGCTCGGCATCTGCCACAACCTCGCCCGCGAGCGCGCCAAGGTGCGCGATCGCCGGCAGAGCGCCTGGGAGAAGTTCGCCGACTTCACGGGTGTGACGGAGGCGCAGGAGCCCGTGCTGCTCGAGCGCGCGCGCCTCGAGGACTGTCTCTCGCTCCTCACGGGCAAAGCGCAGAACGTGCTGCACGGGAGCTACTTCGAGGACGCGACCGACGCCGAGATCGCGGCGAGGATGGAGCTCTCACCGGCGAACGTGCGGGTGATCCGCCATCGCAGCATCGCTGCGCTGCGTCAGTGCGTGGAGTCGTCTCCGAAGCTAACCTGGGAGCAGGCACGATGAGAGACAAGCTCCTCGAGCGACTCGACGACTACGTCCGCGGCGAAGAGCGCGACGACGACGAGGCGTACGAGGAGGAGCTCTTCGCGCGAGCGCTCGCGGGGACCGCAAGGGAGCTCGTCGCGTTCGACTCGCTCACCGCCTCGCTGTTCGATCTCGCGAGGCGCGGAACGCTGCCGAACTTCGCCACCGCCGCCCAGGCCGAACGACTGCGCCAGGAGGGCGGCCGCGTCTTCTACGTCGATACCATGGCCGGCGCCTGGGAGATCCCGCCGGACGCGGAGCTCCTCATCATCAAGGTCCCGCTCGACCTCGCGAGCGTGGACCGCGTGGACGTGGAGAACCTCGTCGAGGGCATCGGCTCCGTGAAGACGATGCCCGACGTCCTCTTCGAGAAGGGTGGCGACGCCATCTATCTCTGTTGCGAGGCCTCGCTCGCCCGACGGGCAGACGCCATGGGCGCCGTGATCACGCGTTTCTGGGGCCATCGCGCCGGTGAGAAGCAGCTCTTGCTCGAGCTGGACTGGTCGGCGCCGAACGGCGTGTAACGTAGAGACGCCGAGCGCCACTAGCGGGTTCGATGGCTCGCAAGTGGTGGAAATGGCTTCTGGTGGGGGTGGTCGTCGTCGTGGCCGGGCTGGTCGCGCGGGCGGAGTACGTGGTGTCGCGCAGTTACGCGGAGGTCGCCGAGCCGCCCATCGTCGCGGATCGCTCCCCCACCGGTGTCGCACGCGGCGAGCTCCTCTTTCACTCGATCTGCCTCGAGTGCCACGGCGGTCCGGACGGGCGCCCGACCGGCAAGCACCTCGACGAGGTCCCGAAGTTCCTCGGTGACTTCTACTCCGCGAACCTCGTCCACCCGACCGAGGGCGTCCGGAAGCTGAGCGACGGTCAGATCGCGCGCGCCATCCGCCACGGCGTCCTGCCGGACGGGCGACTCTCGCCCGCCATGAGCAGCTTCAGCGCGATCGGCGATGCCGACGTGGCCGCCATCCTCGGCTACATGCGCTCGAGCACGCCCGTCTTCGATCCCGCGGGCGAGGCTCAGCCGCACACGAAGCTCACGATCACGGGCGCGCTCGTGATCACCTACGCCGCCAGCCTCCAGGTGCGAGGCCAGGCCTCGGGCGTGCCGGTCCCGCCGAAGGCGCCCAGCGTCGAGTACGGCCGCTACATGGTCGAGGTGCTCGACTGCGCCACGTGCCACACGGAGGGCTTTGGCGACGACAAGATGCACGATCCGAACGCGTTCGCGGGCGGCTTCGATCTGGTCGACCCGGCGGGCGCGAAGATCTGGTCGAAGAACATCACGCCCGACGAGGCGACGGGGATCGGCAAGTGGAGCGTCGACGACTTCGAGCGCGCCGTCGGACGAGGCATCACGCCGGACGGTTATCTCGTGCGAAGACCGATGCCGCTCTTCTCGCGTCTCGACCGGACGGACATCGAAGCGATCTACGCGTACCTCCGCACGGTACCGAAGGTGGTGCGCTCGAACACGGCCGGCGGGGCGCCGCTGCAGAAGCCGAGCGTGAACGATCCGCCCGAGCTCCTCTTCACGAATCTGGGCTGCATCACGTGCCACGGTCCGAACGGCCCCCATCGCGACAAGCTCGCCAACGCGGCGGCCAGGAGCGATGAGCAGATCGCGGAGTGGATCCTCGATCCGCAAGCGTCGAAGCCCGGTAGCGCGATGCCGTCGTTCAAGACGGTGCTCACGAAGGACCAGGCCCTGGGACTCGCGCGGTACGCGAAGTCCCGTGGCTCGACCATCGATCGCGACTGAAGAGTGCCTCCCGGCCCCGATGGCTCGCCGCACGCCGCGCAGCCTCCGCGCCGAAGAGCAGTGGACGGAGGTCTGCGCGGCGTTCGACGTTCAGGCCACTATTGGCACTGAATCTTCTCGACGTACGACGCGGTGCTCACGCCGTGGCCGCGGTAGTAGACGGCGCCGTCCTTGAACGCGAGGTAGTCGGGTGATCCGACCGAGGCGAAGCTCGCGCTGCCTTTGGGCTTGAGCGTGACCTCGAGCGCGGGATGCGAGGCCTTCGGGTCATATCCCGCCTTCACGAGATCGACACGCTCGCCGCTCCCCGCGATGACCTTGGCCTTGGCGTCGGAGAGCGTGACGAGCCACATGTAGCCCATGCCCGCGACGATGATGTTCGTACCGTCGGTGGTGATACCGCCGAGCTGCGGGGTGGTACCGAGACCCCAGTAATCGGCCGTGCCGCCGCCCACCTTGGTGATGTTCGTGCCGTCGATCTTGTAGATATTGGTCACACTGCCGTCGGCGCTCGTGCCATATCCGAGAGCGTAAATCGTGCTCCCGATGTTGATCATGCCGTAACAGATATCGAGGTCGTCCGGCATCTTGCCGATCGTCGAGACGGTGTGAGTGGCGTCATTGGCGATCTTCTTGAACTTGCGCGCCTGGCCGTCATAGAAATAGACGGTATCCGTGCCGTCGGTGGCGACCGCGGTCGGATAACCGATCTTCGAGGTCCCGAGCGGGCCATCGATGTCGCCGAGGTTCGGATAGTTCGTCCCCGTGAAGGTGACATCGTCCTTCGTGCCCGCCCACGACTCCACCGTACAGCCGGCGCCCTGCGGATCCTTGATGTGAATGACGTCGTTCGCCCACGCGTCCGGGGCGACGAGCGAGCCATCCTTCAAGACGGCCATGCCCTGGATGGCGCCGAGCAGCGCCGCGTTGCAGGCGCCGAACTTGATCTTCGTCTCGTCCCCCGCGTTCTTGCCGATGAGGTGCTTCTCCACCGGCGACGCGGCGGACGTGTCGACGTACCAGATCTCGCCCGTGTCACGCGTGAAGAGCGTGTTGCCGACGAAGGTCAGGCTGCCCCACTGGAACGGCGGGTCCGCGAGGATGCCCGTGCCATCCGTGGGACGCGTGCTCGGGTCCGGCGCATCGAACGTCGGGTTGCCCGCCCAGAGCGTCGCGGTCGAGCAGCTCCCGATCGGCGCGCCGCTCGACGTGCTGCCGCCGGAGCTGTTGCCGCTGCTCGAGCCCGGACCACCGTCGCCGATCCCACCCGACGACGAGGCGCCACCGGAGGACGTCGACCCACCATCCGCGTCATCGTCGTCCTTGTTCTGCTGCGCGCACGCGGCGGTGAGCGCGATGACGGCCGCTGCGGTCGTGATCAGAGTCGAAAGACCGACGAAGCCCAGAGAAGTGCTCTTCAAGATTGCTCTCCTTCGAATGAACGAGGGTCATGGCGACCCGCGTGCGCCCCTCGAGCAACCGATGGTCCAGGGGCGGGCGCGCCCTTTTCGCCGCAGGGCGAGGCATTTTTCTCGGAAAAACGCTCCTTCGCACGCCGGCGCCGCCGGTCACTTCGCGGGCGCGCCCGGGCGCGCCCCCGGGGTAACGAGCGGCGGTGGCTGCGCGTGACGACACCCTCGATACCGACTCCCGGGTCGCCGAGCGCCATCGGGAGCCGGCGGATCCGGGCTTCGTCATCGTCGGCACGGCGCCCGACGCCGGGTCCGCGCTGCTCGGCGCGTGGCTACCGCTCCTCCATGGCGATCGGCCGTTCGTGCTCGGGCGCGGGGTCGTCCCCGTAAGGCAGCGCCCAGGCCTCACGGAGGACGCGCCGGCGCTCGAGGATCCGTTCCTCTCGCGCGATCAGCTCCGGCTCACTGCCCGCGGAGACGGCATTCACGTCGAGAACCTCGGCAAGCGGGAGCTGCTCGTCGACGGCCACTCCGTCTCCGAGGACACCGTGAAGGAGGGCGAGGTCATCGAGATCAAGGGCCGTCTCCTCCTCCTCGCGGCGCGGCGCCCGCGCGTGATGCCGGCGCTCAAGAACCTCCCGACGGAACGCCCGGCGTTCGGCCACGCCGATGCGCACGGCTTCGTCGGCGAGAGCCCCGCCGCGTGGCGGCTCCGCGACAGCGCCGCGTTCGTGGCGGCGCGCTCCGCGCACGTGCTCCTTCTCGGCGCGAGCGGCACTGGCAAGGAGATCGTCGCGCGCTCCGTTCACGAGCTGTCACGAGGCTCCAAGCGCCTCGTGAGCCGAAACGCCGCCACGCTACCGTCCGGGCTCATCGACGCAGAGCTCTTCGGGCACGTCGCCAACTATCCGAACGCGGGAATGCCGGAGCGCCCGGGCCTCGTGGGCGAAGCCGATGGCGGCACGCTCTTCCTCGACGAGATCGGCGAGCTGCCCGCCGAGCTCGCCACGAAGCTCCTCCGCGTCCTCGACGATCGCGGCGAGTACCAGCGCCTCGGCGACACGCGGGCGCGCACGTCGAAGTTCCGCCTCATCGCGGCCACGAACCGCGCCGCGGCCTCGCTCAAGTCCGACGTCGCGGCGCGGTTCAAGCTGCGCATCTCGACGCCGGGCCTCGAGGAGCGCCGAGAGGACATTCCGCTCCTCGCCCGTCATCTCCTGCAGCGCGCCGCGGTCGAAGACCCGGCCATCGGCGAGCGCTTCTTCGCCGGCTGGGACGGAAAGACCGGTGAGCCGCGCATCGGTCTCGGCCTCATGCGCGCGCTCGTATTGCATGCGTATTCCACACATATTCGCGAGCTGGACATGCTCCTCTGGGCTGCACTGTCGGAGAGCCACGGAGATACGGCGGAGCTCGTGCCGGAGGTGGAAACGGCGCTGACCGAGGGCGCTCCGAGCCAGGGCTCCCGCGTGGACGTGCGCGATCTCTCGGCGGAAGTCGTCCGGGCCGCGATCGAGAGGGCCGGCAGTCAGGAGCAGGCCTGGCGGGATCTCGGGCTCGCGAACCGACATGTGTTGAAGCGTCTCGTCAAGAAACACGGTCTCCGCGACTAACACGAATTGCGATAAGGTCTGCGCATGGGGCGCGCCGTCGACGACCTCGCGGCGCAGCTCGCGGCGCTGAGGCTGGAGCACGCCCAGACGCGCAGGGCGCTGCTCGAGGCCGAGGAGCGTCTCGGCTTCCTCCACGAGCTCGCGACCATCGCGCGCATGGCCCCCGACGCGAACGCGCTGCTCCGCGCGTCGCTCACCCTCCTCGGCCAGAAGCTGGGCGTGTCGCGGTGCGTCTACGGCGAGCTCGATCCCGACGAGGACCGCATCTTCGTCGCCCAGGACTACTGCGACGGCTGCGCGAGCATCGTGGGCGAGCACCGTCTCTCGAGCTTCGGTCCGCGGTTCGCGAGCGCGCTGCGTAGCGGAAAGGAGCCGTTCGTCGTCACCGACGTGCACGAGGAGTTTCCCGAGGTCGAAGCGAAGGTCTTCGCCGCCATCGAGCTCCGCTCCGTCGTGGCCTGCGCGCTCATACGCCACGGAAAGCTGCGCGCGCTCATGTCCGTCAACCACAACGCGCCGCGACTCTGGAGCAAGCACGAGGTCTCCCTGGTCCAGGAGACGGTGGAGCGATGCTGGTCCGCGATCGAGCAGCGTGCTGCGGAGAGCCGCCTACGCGAGAACATCGCCCAGCTCCGGATCGCCGGTATGGCGGCCAAGGTCGGCGGCTGGAGTGTCGATCTCGCGTCGCGGCGCGTCCTATGGTCGGAGCAGCTCTACGCGCTGCACGAGGTGCCGCTCGGGTCACCGCCGAGCATGAAAGACGCGCTCGCGTCCTGCGCGCCCGAGTTTCAGGCCATCGCGAACAAGACGATGAATGCCTGCATCCGTGACGGCACGCCGTTCGACACGGAGCTCCAGATCATCACCGCCACTGGACGCCGCGTGTGGATCCGGGCCATCGGCGCGCCCGAGCGCAACGCGGCCGGCAAGATCATCCGCATTCACGGCGCGCTGCAGGACATCGACGAGCGACGCCGTCTCGAGGATCAGCTCCGCCAAGCGGAGAAGATGGACGCCATCGGGCGTCTCGCGGGCGGCGTCGCGCACGACTTCAACAACCTCCTCTCCGTCATCCTCAGCTACTCTGCGTTCATGATCGGCGGTCTGCCGATCGACGATCCCCTCCGCGGCGACCTCGAGCAGATTCACGGCGCGGGAAAGCGCGCGTCCGAGCTGACGCGCCAGCTGCTGACGTTCAGCAGTCAGCAGGCGACCACGCCGCGAAGGCTCGACGTCCGCGAGGTCGTGAGCGGCTTCGAGAGGATGCTCCGTCGCGTCCTCGACAACGGGGTCACGTTCGCCGTCATCCGCCCCGAGTCGCTCGCCGCCATCTTCGCGGACCAGGGACAGATCGAGCAGGTGATCATGAACCTCGTCCTCAACGCCAGCGACGCGGTGGGGAGGAACGGCAAGATCACGGTCGAGATGGCCGACGTCCTGCTCGACGAGACCTACGCCGCAGAGCATCACGGCGTGACGGCTGGGCCGCACGTGATGCTCGCCGTGACCGACAACGGCCACGGCATGGATGAGTCCACACGCGAGCGCATCTTCGAGCCGTTCTTCACGACGAAGGAAAAAGGCAAGGGCACCGGACTGGGGCTCGCGACCGTGTACGGCATCGTCACGCAGAGCGGCGGCCACATCTGGGTCTACAGCGAGGTCGGCGTCGGCACGACGTTCAAGGTCTACTTCCCGCAGACGAACGAGCCCGCCGAGGCCGCGCGCACACCGACGGAGCAGCCTTCGCGCCCCGCGATGCAGCAGGGCACGGAGACCATCCTCGTCGTGGAAGACGCGGAGGCGGTGCGGGCCATCACGTGCGCGATCCTGCGGCGGGCGGGCTACGTCGTGCTGTCGGCGTCCAGCGCGACCGACGCGCTCCAGCTCTGCAAGAGGCACGAGGGACGCATCGACCTGCTCCTCACCGACGTCGTGCTGCCGCACACGATGGGTCGCGAGCTGGCCGCGAGCGTGAAGAAGCTCCGGCCGGAGATCCATGTTCTCTACATGTCCGGCTACACCGGGGACGCCGCGGTGAAGCATGGGCTCCTGGACCCCGGCGTCGCGTTCCTGCCGAAGCCGATCACGCCGGACGCGCTCCTGGCGAAGGCGCGCGAGGTCCTCTCCCCCGCAACCGTCCGTCGCGAGCACATCCTCCACGTCGACGACGAGGAGACCCTCGTGGTCCTGACGGCCCGTATCCTCCAGCGCATCGGCTATCGCGTCACGAGCTTCACCGACTCCCAGGAGGCGCTCGAGGCCTTCGCGAAGGCGCCGGGCGACTTCGACGCGGTCGTGACCGACATCGACATGCCCGGCTTGAACGGGTTCCAGCTCGTGCAAGCGCTGCGAAGAGAGCGCGTGGACGTGCCGATCGTGGTGACGTCGGGCGCCTTCCGCGCCGAGGACGTGCGGACGGCGGAGTCGCTCGGCCTTCATGCCCTCGTCGTGAAGCCCAACACCGTCGACGAGCTCGGCCGCGTCCTCCACGAGGAGCTCAAGGCTTCGGCTGGCAAAACTGCTTCATGACCATGTCCGTGGCGGAGTCGTAGAAGGCGTCGTCCTGCGCGAGGGGCGTGTGGAGCGGCAGCCATGCGCGATAGAGCTTTCGCCCCTCCTCGCAGTCCCCGACCAGCATCATGCAGGTGGCGCGAACCCCCGAGTAGCCACCCGTGATGTCGGTGGTCTTCGGAAGACTGCGCGTCGGCAAGCGGTCGTGCTGGTCGAGCCGATCGAGGCACGACTTGCCATCGCGCTTGGCCTGGAAGCTCGAGGCCGCGAGGAACAGCTGACCCTCGTTGCTTCCGGGCGAGCCGAGCGAGTCCGAGCCCGCCTCGAGTGACGGCTCGACGACCGCGGCGTGGACGCGCGACTTCATCGCCACCGCACCAGCCCCCGCGGCGACGACGATGACGGCGATCGCGAGCGTGCTCCGCCGGCGCGTCGCCGTGGTCTCGGCGGTGCGGGCGAGCGACGCAGGCGAGGGCTCGTCCAGATTCGAGAGCGTCGTGCGGACCTCGTCGAGCGAAGGGCGCGCCGCCCGATCGCGCGAGAGCATGCGCATCACGATCGACGCCAGTCGCGGAGGCACGCTCTCCGGCAGCGCGTCGAATCGAGCCGACGTGATCTTCTTGAGGATGGGACCGAAGCCCTCCGCCTCCGTCGGACGCACGCCGGCGAGACACTCGTAGAGGATGACGCCTAGCGACCACACGTCGGCGCGCGCATCGACATCCTCGTCGCCGAAGACCTGCTCCGGCGCCATGTAGTAGGGCGTGCCGATGACGGCGCCGGTCGACGTGAGGGAAGCTTCGGCGGTGGCCGACTCGAGGTCCCCGCGCGCGATGCGCTTCGCGATGCCGAAGTCGAGCACCTTCACCCCGCCGCCCGGGAGCAAGAAGACGTTCTCGGGCTTCAGATCGCGATGAACGATGCCAGCCGCATGCGCCGCCGCGATCGCCTCGATCACGCCGAGCAGAATGGGGAGGCACGTCGCCGCGTCGAGTGTCCCGCGACGCAGGAGCAGCGCGCGCAGCGGCTCGCCGTCGAGACGCTCCATCACGATGAACGGGACCCCCGCCTCCGTCTCGAGGACGGCGGAGACCTTCACCACGTTCGGGTGATCGATCGTCATCGCGGCCGAGGCCTCGCGGAGGATGCGTGCCTGCTGCGTCGGATCCGTCGCGCGATCGTCGGCGAGCACCTTCAAAGCCACGTCTCGGCCGGTCTTCTCGTCGCGCGCCGCCCACACCACGCCCATGCCGCCCTGGCCGAGCACGCGCTCGAGCCGATAGATATCGGCGAGCAGCGTCCCCGGGGTCAGCGGCTCCGCGACGATCTCGAGCATCAGGGCCTCTGTTCGGGCTGCTCGCACGCCATCTTCGCCGCGCAGAGATCGGGCTTTCCTTCTGAAGAAGCGCAGCGAGCGAACTCCGGCCCCGAAGGGCCTTCCTTCGCGTCACGACGCACCATCGCCCGAACGTATCACCTTGGCGAGGGCTACTTGCGGCGACGACGGATCGCTCGCGCGAGCGCGAGCCCGAGGATCGAGAAGCCGATCGTCCCGAAGGCGCGGTCGTTTCCGCGGCCGGTATTGCAGGTGAATGTTCCGTCACCGGTGCCGCCCGCCGGCTGGGCCGATGGCGTGACCGAGCCGCTGCTCGTGGCGGGGACGGCGTTGTCTCCGGGGCGAATGATCGTGGAGCTGGGATCGCCAGGCAGGCCGCAGCGAAAGAGCTGGTGCGTATTGGAAAGGAGCGACTGATCCTGCGAGGCGGTCAGGAGGAGGTCGCGCGAGAGCGCCGTGTGGGCGAGGTCGGCGCGCATGCGCGTGACCCGCGTGGCAGCGTCGGCCGGCATGAGGAGGTCGAGGTCCTCCTCGCGCACCTGGGTCGCCGTCTTCGTGACGTTGCCGGCGCCGTCCTTCTCCGGCAGATAGTCGTCGTCCGCGCCGTTCTGACCGCTGGCTCCGCTCGACGAGGTGTTGCCCGAGGAATAGACGACCGTGGAGTAGAGCTGATTCGTATTCAGGAACGTCGAGCTCTCGATCTCCCAGACCGAGTTATTGCCTTTGGCGGTGAGCGCCGCTCGCACCGCCTTGTAATTGCTCGTCTGATTGGGCACGTCCCAGCCGAGGTCGTTGTCGTCGATGATGAAGGAGCCGTAGTTCTGCGGCTCGTAGCGGCCTTCCCCGATGACCCAAAGCGAAATACCGACCGTGCTGCCAGTGCCGGCCGCGACCATGCGCAGCGGAAGCGCGATATTCGCGCCCTTCGTCGTCACGCGCACTGGGCGCATGTCCTGAATACCCTTGTTGGGAACGAGCCTCAGGGCGAGGAAGTTGAAGTGCTCGTTGACGTACTGATCGACGACCGGCTGGACGTCACCGGGAATGACGAACAGGTTCGCCTTCAACCAGTCCTCGAGCGCCTTCGGGTTCGTCGCGGCGAGCTGCACCGTGTCGTAAGGACCGACGACCTCGTGCTTGATGACGGTGACCCCGCCGGAGCCGCCGGACGACTGCCCGCTCGTGCCGCTCGTGCCGCCGGAGCTCGCGCCCGCGCTCGGATTGTTGAAGCTCCCGCAGCCGGGCGGGGGCAGGATCGTGGTCTGCGTGAGCGAGTCGAGCGCGGTGAACACGACGTCGGCGGAGAGCCCGACCTTGATCTCACCCGAGTACGGCAACACCCAGGCGAAGCTCGAAGGGTCGCCGCTGTACTTGATCTGGTCGTAGAGCGTCGACTCGTCCTTCGCGATCGTCATGATCATGCGATGGTCGGTGACGACGGTGGGATTGTCGGTCGGGACGAAGCATCCGCCACATGCGCGGGCCTCCGCCGGGGCTACCCCGAGCGCCGCGGCGCCCGCGATCATGCCAAGAGCGACTGTGCCGAGCTTTGCCATCCGCATACCTCTTCTCGCTGGCGGAGCACGTCGCGTGCCGAGCGAGAATCCGCGGGCAACCGTGATTTCCTGGTCGCGGAGGTGTGCCGGATTGAGCCGTAGTGGTCAGTCGGAGTTCGTCCCGCCTGCGCACTGTTTCGTGATGCCGCCGGTCTCGTCGCCCTTCAGGTAGACGCCGCTGACGAAGCCTTCCTTGCCATTCACTTCGACCTTCACCCATTTGTCATGGGAGTACTTGCCCTCGGTCACGGTGTCGCCTTCGGTCCAGCAGTCGGCCTCTGCGGTCGCCTTCGCCTGCACCGTCGCGACCACGGCCGACCCTTCCGACGGCGTCGTGTGGACCTCGGTCGCCGCCCAGAACGTGACGGAGCCGTCCGACTCGCCGTCGTTGCCTTCGCCCGCGACATCGACCGGCGGCGCGTCGTCGACCACGCCGCTCGGCTTGCACGGCAGCGAGACGCCGCGCGCCTTCAGGTACTCGACGGGGTTCATGCCGTTGCCGGAGCCGTTCTTCGCGGCGCTGCGGTACGTGCGGAGATGGAGATGCGGGCCCGTCGAACGACCTTCCGACCCGACGAGCGCGATCTTCTGGCCGGCCTTGACCGTCGCGCCGACCTGCACGAGGCGCTTCGACATGTGTCCGTACTCGGTCATGCTGCCGTCGTTGTGCTGGATGCGGATCCACTGGCCGTAGCCCTGCGCCGGACCGGACGCGACGACCTTGCCGGCCATGACCGCGAAGATCGGCGTGCCGATCTTGTTGGCGAGATCGACGCCATCGTGCGCGCGGCTGAAGCCTTGCGACATGCGCGCATCGACCGGGCACGCGCCACCACCGTTCTGCACGATGCTGCTCTCGGTCGAGCCTTGCTCTTCTTCGTCTTCGCTGTCCGCGGTCGGCGCCGCGCAGCCGAGCGCCGTCGCCGCGAACGACGCAAAGGCCGCTAGCGCGAGAATTCTGAAGTGACCAAAGGAGAGGAGCTTGCCCACATTCCACCCCATCGCACACCTCGTGCCGCCGCGAGATCCTGAAAGAATTCGCGGAAGCCTCGGAAAAGCCGGGGCGGATAGCGCTCTCCCCACCCTCGCCGAAGGCGTGCGATCTCGAGCGCCTGAACCATGACCGCGGTCATCACCCCGATCGTGATCGCAGTACGCTGGGGCGCCTCAGCATGTCCGCTCCTGCGATTCCCACCGTCGACCTCGACGATCTCCGCTCCAACGACCCGGCCCGCCTCGAGACCGCCTGCGCTTCGCTCCGCGAGGCGTTCGGCGTCTACGGTCTCGTCTACGTGAAAGGCCACGGCGTCGATCAGGAGGCCGTAGGTCGCGTGTTCGACGGCTTCCGCGCCATCACGAAGCTCCCGCCCGACGAGAAGGAGCGCCTCGCGCGCCGCGCCGAGTGGTACCAGCGCGGCTGGACGCCGCCGAACACCGAGACCGCGGTCGCGGGCGGCGGTCAGCCCGACTTCAAGGAGTGCTACTTCGCGGCGCCGTACGACAGCGATCCCGAGATCGCGGCGCAGTATCCGGAGATCTTCTGCGCGAACGTCTGGCCGGAGACGATCCCGAACGCGGAGACGTGGCGGCGCGAGTACATCGAGATGGGGCGCGCGCTCCACGAGGCCGGCAACGAGCTCCTGCGCGGCGCGGCCCGAGCGCTGGGCCTCGAGCCCGGCGTCTTCGTCGACGTCTGCGAGGGCGGCGCTCACGTCACGCGCATCCTCCACTACCTCGCGCTGAAGCCCGATCAGATCGACAAGGGCATCCTCTGGGGCGAGGAGCACACCGACTTCAACCTGCTGACGCTCCTCCCCGGCGGACGCTTCGTGAGCCCCGAAGGCAAGACGGCCCCGAAGCCCGACGACAAGAGCGGGCTCTTCCTCCGCACGCGCGGCACGCCCGAGAATCCGGCGGGCGTGCAGGTCCGCGGTCGTCCGCCGGAGGGCTGCATCGTGGCGCAGATCGGGCAGCAGCTCGAGATCCTCACCGGCGGGCGCTTCGTCGCCACGCCGCACGTCATCACCGCGCCGGGCGTCGCGGGCTGGGCCCGGGACTCGGCTGCGCATTTCGTGCACGCAAACCCGAACCGCATCCTCTACCCGCTGAAGCCGTTCCTCGGCCTGGAAGAGCGCAAGAATTACGGGCCACCGGTGCTTGCGGGCACCTATGCGCTGAAGACGCTCGTCGACATCGGCCTCGCCCCGAAGAGCACGATCGAAAAGCTCGGCTACCGCCACTACGACCGGCTGGAGGCGCAGCGACGCGCTTAGGCTTGCGCGGGCGCAAATACGTGCTTTTGTGCCGGCGTGCGTTGGTCGGGACTGCTCGCGCTGGTCGTCTTCGGGTGCTCGTCGCCCGCCGATGACGTGACCGGCGGCGACGACGCCCTCATCGGCGGCGAGGCCGACGCCCGCCACGTCGCGGTCGGCGCGTTCGTCACCGGAGACGACGCGCATCGCAAGTCGTTCTGCACCGGCACGCTCGTCGCGCCGCGCGTGGTGGTGACGGCGAAGCACTGCACGCTCGATCTCCCCGCGGACGCCGCCTTCGCGTTCGGCGCCGACGCGCGCCACCCGGACCGGGTCGTCGCCATCGATCGGTTCGAGCGCGCCCTGCCCGAGCGCGGAGGCTTCATGCGTCTCGGGAGCGACGTCGCGGGCGTGATCCTCGCGGAGGCGATCACGGACATCGCGCCCGTCGCCGTCGCCACGCGCGCGCTCGACGCGACCGACGTCGGCAAGACGGTCGTCGCCGTCGGCTACGGCGCCCAGGGCACGGGCGGCTCGGCGGATACGCGCAAGGCCGGCCCGCTCTCGGTGCTCGCCGTGAGCGGCGCGCCGCTCCCGCTTCGATACACCACGCTCGATCGCTGGCTCGACGCCGCGGCGGAGCACTCGGGCCACGATCTGGGCGAGTTCGAGGTCGAAGACTTCACGCTCACCTACCGCCGCACGCTGCTCGCCGGCTACGAGGCCTATCTCTCCGCGCCAGCCGTTCAGACCTGCCATGGCGACTCGGGCGGACCGATGCTCCGGCCGACCGCGACCGGATTCGAGGTCGTCGCGGTCGTCTCCGGCGGCCCGCTGCCGGGCACGATCACGCATCCCGGGAGCTGCGACGGCGGCAACGTCGTCGGCATCGTCACGTCGAGCGCGCGAGACATGCTGCGACGGCTCGCCGCGAGTCCCTGATCGCCCTATGCGGCCAGATGGACGACCAGGCGCACCACCGAGCCGCGGAGCCGCTTGCTGACGTACGTGTGATTGCTCATCACGGTCGGGCCGCGCTCGACGATGGCCAGCGCGCCGGGCTGCGACGTCATCGTGAAGAACACTTGCCCGCGGTGGCGGAAGTGAACCTCCGCACGATCGACGGGCGAGGCGGACAGATCGAGCACCAGCTCGAGCGGCCGGTCGTCGAGAACGCGGTCGTGTCGGGTGAGGAGATAATCGCCGGGCTCGAGGCGGATCGCGCGCACCGCCGAGACCTTCCCGGCGCGGCCCGTCACCGCCTCTGCGATGCCCAAGAGGGCCTCGACGAGCTCGGGCAGCGGCGGGTCGTCGACGTGGTCGTAGCTCGCTCGATCGATGCGGCCGTATCGCGAATAGCCCGCCCGTTCGAGGCGAGCGCGGGCGTCTGCCGCGAGCTCGGAGCCGATCGCATCCGGCACGACGACCGCAGGCATCGTCGCCGATCGCCAGAGGCGAGCGCTCGCGGTGGTCATGGGTAGAACCATCCCGCGAGCGACACGCGGAGGCCCGCCATGACCTCGCGCACCTGGTGGAGCGACACGTCGCTCACGTCGAAGACGACGAGGCGATTCGCGCGCGGCTCGATGAGGCGAGCGCTCTCCGCGTGCACGACCTCCCCGTCCTCGAGCTCGCAACGATAGAGCTCGAGCGCCCCGTCATCGGGCGGCTCGGGGGAAGGCGCGTAGTAGGCATACGCCAGCTGCCGGCCCACGCCCGTCTGATGATCGGAGTGCGGGAGCAAGAAATGCCCCGGCCGGTAGGCGTAAGCGCGCATATCGGCGTGGCTCACCGGCTTGCCGGTGATGCGAGCGAGCGGGGGCGCGAACGTCTGGCCGAATGCGTCGCGCACGCGCCGGAGCGGCTCGGAGATCGCCGTCGGAGAGGACGCGTCGAACGAGTAAATATCGTTCTCGTAATGGTCAATTGCCTCCTCTTCCAGAACCGCCATGAGCTCGGACAGCGGCCCGGCGGCGAGGAGATCGTCGAAGATCAGATGGGGAAATGGTGTCGCCGCCCGCCACGCCTCGGCGAGGCGAGCTTCGTCCTTCCAGGCGTGGCCGAGCTCGAACCTCATTTCCGCTTCTTCTTCCCCTTCGCTCGGCGCGCGAAGAACGCTCGGCGCGCGGAGTCGCTCTTCGTCGCCCCCTTCCCGCGCTTCGCCTTCTTCGGCGGCGTGATGACGACGCGGAGCGGAGCGCTGGTCGTACCGTCTGCGCTCTCGAGCCAGACACGCTGGAACGGGATCGTCTTGCCGTCCTTCACGAACTCGTCGTTCACGAGCTCGACCACCCCCGCGCGGGAGAGGGCGGCGAGCACGTGGTCGAGCCCGCGGCGATCGAGCTCGTTCTCCGGAAACACCTCGCGCAGGATCTGGCCGACGGAGCGACCGTCCTTCCCGCGGAGCGCGGCGACGATGCGCTCGGCGGCGTCGCTCTCGAGCGCGCTCGGCGCGCGGAACGAGAGGGCGATGCACGCGCTCGCGTCGCATACGTCGCAGATCCCGCACGGCGCGCCGCCGTCGCGCTCGTCGCCGAAGTGCGTGACGAGCTGGAGCATCCGGCACGTGGCGCTCTCTGCGAAGCGCCGCATGCGGTCGAGCGCGTCCCGCTTGTGCGCGCGCTGCGCCTCGTAGGCGCGGCGCCAGTCGGGGTCCGCGCCGTGGATCTGCAGCTTCTCGAGCGCCTTCTGCACGATCTCCGTCTTCACCTTCGCCTTCTTGGCGATCTTCGCGGCCGTCGCGTCCTCGCCGGAGGCGGCGAGCGCCTTCGCCACCTTCGCGACGACGTCGACGTCGGGATAGTCGCGCTCGAGGAAGAACTCGTGCGTCTTCGTGTCGACGAAGGAGTGCAAGAGGACGGCACGCGAAGGCTTGCCGTCGCGCCCGGCGCGACCGATCTCCTGGTAGTAACCCTCGACGGACGACGGCAGCGCGGTATGGACGACGGTGCGCACGTCGGGTTTGTCGATGCCCATCCCGAACGCGATCGTCGCGACGATGACGTCGAGCTTGCCGCCGAGGAAGGCGGCCTGTACGCGATCGCGCACGTCAGCGCCGAGCCCGGCGTGGTACGCGGCGGCGCGGAGCTTCTTCAGCTCGCTGGCGAGCTTCTCCGCATCGCTGCGTGTCGGGGCATAGACGATCGCGGGCCGCCGCTCGGCCTTCGAGAGCAGGTCGACGACGATGGCGGCGCGCTCGCCGGGATTGCGCTCCACCACCTCGACACCGATATTCGTGCGCCGGAATCCGTGAATGAAGCGCGCGGCGTTGTCGAGCCGAAGCTGGGCCGCGATATCGTCCTGCACGCCTGGCGTGGCGGTCGCGGTGAGCGCGATCACCGGCGACGGACACAAGAGTGGCAGCCGGTCGCCGAGGAGCCGGTAGTCGGGACGGAAATCGTGTCCCCATTGCGAAATACAATGCGCCTCGTCGATGGCGATGAGCGCCGGCTTGCGGCGCGCGAGCATCTCCGGGAATCCCGGCACGCGCAGCCGCTCGGGCGCGATGAAGAGGTAATCGAGATCGCCCGCGAGATACGCCTGGCACGCCTCGCGCGACGCCAGCCGCGGCCGGCCGGAGTGAATGCGCTCCGCCGCGAAGCCGCGCTTCGTGAGCTGCGCGACCTGGTCTTCCATCAGCGCGATGAGTGGGCTGATCACGAGCGTCGTGCCGCCGCGCGCGAGCCCCGGGAGCTGATAGCAGAGCGACTTGCCCGCGCCGGTGGGCATCACGAGGAGCACGTCGCGCCCGCCCGCCGCGGCCTTGCACACCTCCTCCTGATACGGCCGAAACTCGGTGAAGCCGAAGGCGTCGCGCAGGAGCGGCCCGAGCTCGCGCGTGCGCTCCGTCTTCGGGGGGCGCGCCGCTCCGGAGGGCGGCGGCGCCGCCGCTCCGGGCGCGGGCGTGCGGGGGCGCGGGGGCGCCGGCGTGGACGCGGCGACGTTGCCGACGACCTCCTTCACCCAGGCCTCGATCGCCTTCATGAAGCCGTCGAGGCTCTCCGTTCCCCGCTCGATGCGCGCGAGCTTCGACTCCCAGTCGCCCGTCATCGCCGGGCTCTTCACGTGCGGGTGGACGAGCCCGATGAGAGCGATGCCCTTGTCCGTCGCGGAGAAGGCCTTGCCGTCTCGAACGATGTACTCGCGCGCGAGCAGCGTCTCGATGATCGCCGCGCGCGTCGCGGGCGTGCCGAGGCCGCATTCGCGCATCGCCTGGGAGAGCTCGCGCTCGTCGACGAGGCGCCCCGCCGTCTCCATCATGGTGAGGAGTGTTGCGTCGGTGAAGCGCGGCGGCGGACGCGTCTGCTTCTTCACCGCCTTCGCGTCCAGGACGACCTTCTTCTGCCCTCGCGCGAGCCCGCCCGGGAGCGTCGGTGGAGCGTCCTTCGGCGGGCGGCCAAAGCCGATATCGAGCACCTTCCAGCCTTGCTCCTCCACGCTCGTGCCGGAGCTCAGATAGCGATCATGATGATCGGGATTCACGATCGCGGTGATGACGCTCGTGACCGCGAAGACGTGATCGCCGTGCCACGCCGAGAGCAGGCGCCGGCACACGAGGTCGTAGATGCGCTTCTCGTCGGGAGGCAGATCGCCCGGGGCCTCTTTCTCCGTCGGGATGATGGCGTGGTGGTCGGTCACCTCCGTGTCGTCCACGAAGCGCGGCCCGAGCGGGCGGGCGCCGGTGCCCGCCGCGAGCATGGCCCGGTACGGCTCCTCGATCGCGCGCACCACGTTCGGGAGCTGCTCGGCGACGGTGCGGGAGAGATGCCGGCTGCCCGTACGCGGATACGTGATCAGCTTTCGCTCCTCGTAGAGCTTCTGCGCGATCTGGAGCGTGCGCTGCGCGGTGAAGCCGTAAAGCCGATTCGCGTGGCGCTGGAGCTCCGTCAGATCGTAGAGCTGCGGCGGCGGGAGCCTCCGCGTCTTTCGCTCGACCGACTCGACCGCCGCCTGCCCCGTCTTCGCCCGCGCGACGATCGCGTTCGCCGCCTCCCCGTCGGGCTCGAGCCGCGCCGCTTCCTTCTTTTCGCCGACGAACGTGCCGGAATATTTCTCCGGTCCGAAGTCCACGACGACCTCGAGGTAGTCCTCGGGCACGAAGTCGCGGATCTCGAGCTCGCGCGCGACGAGCATCGCGAGCGTCGGCGTCTGGACGCGCCCGACGCTGAGGTTGTCGTCGTGCAGGAGGCTGTACACGCGCGAGAGGTTCATGCCGACGAGCCAGTCCGCACGGCTACGCGCGCGCGCCGCGTCCGCGAGACGGTCGAAGTCGGCCCCCGGCGCGAGGGACTTGAAGCCCTGCGCGATCGCCTCCGCGGTGAGCGACGAGATCCACAGCCGCTTCACCGGCTTGTTCGAGCGCGCCGCCTCGTAGACGTAGCGAAAGATGAGCTCGCCCTCGCGCCCCGCGTCCGTCGCGCAGACCACGCCGCGTACCGCCGGGTCGAGCAGGAAACGACGAACGACGTCGTACTGGTCGCGCGTCTTCTCGCCCGGTACCAGCGGCCAGCGCTCGGGAAGGATGGGCAGGTCGTCGAGGCGCCACTTCTTCCACGCCGCGTTCATCTGGTGAGGCTCGGCGAGCGCCACGAGATGGCCAATGGCCCAGGTGACGACCCACGCGCCGCCGTGGAAATAGCCTTCGCCGCGCGAGCGAGCGCCCAGCACCTGCGCGATGTCACGCGCCACGCTCGGCTTCTCCGCGACGACGAGGACGCTCATCCTTGCCTATCCTCGGCCGCCGGCTCGAGCCGGTTGCGTGAGAAAGACGGAACAAAGCCCACGTCGTTTGCGTACCACGCGTGGTAGGCGTCGCACATGCGCAAGCAGCTGGAAGAGGGGATGGGCCCGATCGAATTCTCCGACCTGCGCGCCCACCTCACCCGCGGCGCGGTCATCACGGTCGCCCTCGAGCTCGACCTTCTCGAGGTCGGTGAGGCGGTCGCCCGCGACGACAAGGCACGCGTGGCGGAGTGGATCGAGCGCGGCCTCATCGGCAAGCCGACCCTCGAGACGATTGAGCAATGGTCGAAGCGCACGGGCTCGCCCTGGACCGCGCTCGTCGTGCAGCCCTTCGTCCTGGTCCAGGAACGCGCGGACGCGCCGGGGAGCCCCTCGTGATCAAGCGCGACTATCTCGAACGTCTCCTCGAGGAGATGGCGCAGCTCGCGAATCGCGTGATCGGGCGCGCCGCCGAGCACCCGACGGAGACGCGCCGCGAGATCGACGCAGCGTATTCGCAGGTCGGCGTGCCGACCCTCGTTCTCGACCGCCTCGACCCCGCGTCCATCCGCATGATGTCCGGAGACAAAGTCGGGGCGCTCGTGAAGCTGCTCGAGACCGACGCGGAGGTCTCCGAGCTGCTCGGCGACGCGCCGCGCGCACGGCGCCGGCGCGCACTGGCTCACGCGCTGGCGGAGACCGGTATATCGTAGGCGCGTGCGCGCGCTCCTCGTCGCCCTGACCTTCGTCGTCGCCCTGCTCACCACCTCGAACGCCGGGGCGGTCGCGACGCCCGCGCCCGCCGCGCCCACCGGCGTCACCGTCGTGAAGACGGGGATGTACCTGAACCAGATCCACGAGATGAACCTGAAGGAGAACTTCTTCGTGGTCGATCTCTACGTCTGGTTTCGCTGGAAGGGCGACGCGAAGCCGAACGAGAGCTTCTCCTTCATCGACGGGCGCATCGACTCGAAGACCGAGACCGGCAATCGCACGCTACCGGACGGCAGCAACTATTTCTCGTATCGCGTGGTCGTGAAGATCACGAAGTACTGGGACGTCCGGAAGTATCCGCTCGATCGCTATCAGCTCGATATCTCGCTCGAGGAGGACAAGGAGGACGTCACCGTGATCCGCTACGAGGCGGACGAGGAGAACTCCGCCATCGCTCCCTCGGTGCAGATGCCGGGCTACGTCCTCACCTTCCTGGGCACGAAGGCCGGGACTGGCCATTATCGCTCCAACTTCGGCGACACCACGCTCCCGAAGGATCACGAGAGCGACTACTCGCGAATCACCACGTCCATCACGATGGGCCGCGAGGGGAATACCTACTTCGCCAAGCTCTTCTTCGCGCTCTGGATCGCGGCCGCGATCGCCTTCCTCTGCTTCTTCATCAAGCCCACGAACGTGGACCCCCGCTTCGGCCTCGGCGTCGGCGCCATCTTCGCTGCCATTGCGAGCGAATACACCGTATCGAGCGGCCTCCCCGAGATCGGCGCCGCGACCCTCGCCGACAAGCTGCACGTGGTCGCGTACGCGGCGATCTTCGTCACGCTCGCCCAGTCGACGTATTCGCTCTGGCTCTTCGAGCACGGCCGCGAAGACGCGTCGAAGCGCATCGACCGGCGATTCGCCCTCGGATTGCCGGCCCTCTACGTGATCGCCAACATCCTCGTGATCGCGATGAGCGTCACTTCCGCGCGATGAGCCGGTTGCGGCCGGACTGCTTCGCGCGATAGAGGCACTGGTCGACCTCGTCCAGGAAGCGGGTGGGATCGTCGTCGGAGGACGGCACCACCGTTCCGACGCCCACGCTGATCGTGACCACCGGCGCCGCCTCGGAGCGGTCGTGGGTGATCTTCTCGCCGGAGATCGACTCGAGGCAGGCGGTCGCGATGTGAAGCGCGCCCGGCGCGTCGGTCTCGGGCAGGAGGAGGGCGAACTCCTCTCCGCCGAAGCGGGCGACCATGTCGCGCGGGCGTGATACCCGCCCAACGAGCGTGGCCGCCACGCGCTTCAGGCACTCGTCGCCCCGAACGTGACCGTACGTGTCGTTGTACTGCTTGAAGAAGTCGATATCGATGAGGGCGAGCGAGAGCGGCACCTTGTTCCGCCGCGCCGATTTCCACTCGATCTCGAACTGACTGTCGAAATGGCGGCGATTGGCGACGTTCGTGAGGCCGTCGCGGTACGAGAGGTCTTCGAGCTCGCGCTGGAGCTTCAAGAGCTGCTCCTCGGTGCGCTTTCGCTCGCTGATGTCGAACATGAACCCGATGAGCGACAGCACGTTTCCGGCGTCGTCTCGAACGACGTGCACGACGTCGCGGATCCAGATGTATTTGCCGTCCTTCGTCATCGCGCGGTAATCGGCCTCGTGATCGACGCCGGCCTTCGACTGCGCGACGCAGAAGTCGACGACCCATTTCTGATCGTCCGGGTGCATGCGCGACGCCCAATCTTGCACCGTCTCCCAGCTCTCCGGCGTCCAGCCGAGGAGGTCCTCGATCTGCGGTCCGATGTACGCGAACGTCGACGTCGCCCAGTCGATCTTCCACGGGATCGCCTTCGTCGACTCGAGCAATGTCTTGTAGATACTGCCGTCGACGAAGCGCGACGACTTCGACATCGGTCCACCCGCGCCCTCGCTCATGACTTGCCTCCTGCACGCGCATGGAGGTCGAGGAGCGCCGTGGGCTCGTCGTACACGATCTTTCGAGCGCTCCGCAGGTCGCGGCGCATGATGCGAATCATCATCTCGAGGACCTCGGCGGGGAAGCTCGCCGGATCCCGGCCGGTGACCTCCGCGAGACGGCCCGCGAGGACGATCGCGTCGGCCGCCAGCGGGCAAACCCGATATCCGTACGCGCCCCCGATGACGTCCGGCGGGAGATCCATGAAGCGCGTGCTCGTCTGGCGAAAGAAGTCGAGCGTGAGGCGATAAGCATTTGCGCCGAGGATCGGCTCGTCGTCGGGGACGCTGGACTCGCTGTCGAGCTCTTGCAGCCGGGTCGCGAGCGGAAGCAGATCCTTCACCTGGTACGCGGAGGCCATGTTCGGATTGCCGACGCGCACCAGGTTCGCGATGAGCTCGCCGAGCGACGCATGGCCGATGATGGCGGCGCGCTTGGGAAGGCCGCCCCAGGCGCCGTCCGCGCCGTTCAGGAGCGCCTCGATGACGGAGGCGTTCTCGAAGCCCGCGCCCGTGTGCATGTGGACGAGGATCTTGAGCGGCGGAGGCAAGAGGCTCCGCGCCGCAGCCACGATGGCGCCGACCTGGAACGGCATGTACGTCCCGCGATCGTCCTCGATGCTCACGCCTTCGATCGGCTGCGTGGCCAGGAACGAGAGGACCTCCGCGGTCTGGTCCATGTTCTCCATGAGCGCGTCGCACCCGTCGACGATGTTGATGAGGATGCGGGGCTTGCCGCCGTGATCCCCGACGACGTTCTCGTTGAGCCAGGCGATGGTCGGGCCCAGGCTGCGATACATCGTGGTGAAGTCGTACCCGGCGGACTTCATGCCTTGCGGGCTCACGTAGATCTCGTGGAGCGTGTTCGGGACGCGATAGCTCTGGAGCTTCTGCATCGACACCGACGGCGTGAAGTTGCCGCTGCCGTCGGCGAGGCCGATGTCGGTGAACGCAAACCCTCCGGTCATGTCGATCTGGTGATCGCGGAGGTATTGCATGAAGTCGTCGTCGACCTCGGGCTCGTCGGAGAGGGCGTAGTCGAGCGTCCCGAGGAGGATGTTCTGAAAGCCGAACGCGCGGAGCTGCGGGAGGATGGCGAGCTTGTCAGCGAGGGTCTGGCCAACGTCGGACCCGAAGACGTTCTCGCGCAGGGACAGATCGATGAGGTACGGCTCGATCGACGCCAGCTGGTCGGCCTTTGCTTTGGCCGTCGCCAGGACCGCCCGCGCTCGCTCCATCGCCGAGGACATGGCCGCGGATCCTACCCTGAAATCTCGAATGTTTCCCGCTTCTCACGGTTCGAGCGCGTCCCGTCCGAACGTGGCGCACCCCGCCGCAAATGCTACGCCCCGTCGATGCTTCTCATCTTTGGGCGATACCAGCGGGACGTCATGCTACCGCCCTCGTCGGACCGCTGTCCGCGCTGCCAGAACGTGGCGCAGATCCACTGGCGCCGTCAGTACAAGACCGGCCACTTCTTCTTCTTCCCGCTCTTCTCGTTCGGCGAGCAGATCAGCGCCACCTGCACCGTGTGCGGTTACTCCGTGTACGGGCGCCCGCCCTACCCGATCCCGAAGATGCCTTTCCTCGATCGCAGCGGCATCCTCGTGCCATTCATCGTGCTCGGCGGAGGCATGCTCGCGTTCTTCGTCTTCATCGGTATCGCGGTCGCGACTGCGCCGCCGCCGCCGCCGCCGACCCCCGAGCACAAGGAGGTGATGCGCCTCGAGGAGCATCTGCTCACGGGCACGACCTGGGGCGAAGGTCCGGGCGCGCAGGAGCTCGCCGACGCCGTGTGTGCAGCCCTCGTCGTGGATCGAGGCTTCAAGAAGGCGGAGCTCGGCGTGATCACGCAGATCACGGAGCCGGCGCCCCGCCGCGTCTTCATCGACATCCAGTACTCGCATCTCTCGGACGTGACATCGAAGGGCCGGGAGGATCTCATCGTGGATCTCCGGGCCGCGATCGGAGACAAGCTCCACGAAGGCGACCGCGTCGTCATCACCGTGAAGGGCCTGCTCCTCACCGGCGTGCTCGCGACGGGCACGACCGAGACCGACTGGGACATCGACATCGACGGCTCGATCGACGACAAGAAGGTCGAAGCCGCGCTCCGCGGCGTGACCGATGGCGACGCGGGCGCGAAGCTCGTCGCGTCGGCCTCCGCGTCCGCCGCGCCGGCCAGCGTGTCCGCGTCCGCCTCCGCCGCACCGTCCGCGTCGGCGTCCGCGGTGCCACCGAAGAAGAAGAGGAAGCCAAAGCCCAAGGCCGCGACGGAGTGAGCGCCCGGCGCCTGCGAACGTGCGCGAGACCGCGCTTCGCGCAAGCTTCATTTGCTGGTGCAGACCGACGTGCTGATCTGCGCCCTCCTGACGCTGCGCGCGGCGAGCTGATCAACACGTCAGCGACAGCACACCGTCGACGGCTGGGCGAGCGACGGCGCGCTCGGCGTCGAGGTTCCGCCCGTGTTGCACCGCGTGCTCGACGGCCCGGCCGGATCGTAGCGGTGCGAGCCATAGACGGTCGCGCCGGAGCCGGGCGTCGCCCCGCAGCCGCCGACGGGGTATGTCAGGTCCGCGCCGCCGGTGCAGTTCGCGGTCGGGTAGTACTTGAGCGTGCCCGTGGTCGAGCACTGGCCGCCCACCGTGCACGAGCATCCGGCGCTGCACGTGAAGCTCGCGCTCGTACCGACGAGGTGCTTCGTCGGCCAAGCGGCGGGGCATGCCACGTCTCCCGTCGCTGCGATGCACGCGGTGAATCCGGTGAGCGCGGGCGGGCACGTCTTTCCTTCGCACTGTGGCAGCACCGTCGCCTGGCACACCCGGAGGCTCTTCGTAGAGAGCTTGGTGTCGTCGGTGACGACCTTCACGTCGCACGCGCCGCCGGTCAGCGTCGCCAGCGGCGCGGTATAGCTTCGCTCGTAAGGGAGGAACGGGCCCATGAATCCCGCGGTCGAACAGCCGGTCGGAACGTCCTGGCCGGCCATCGCGCAGGTGCCGCTCCCGACCGCTCCGTAGCCGAGCGTGATGGTCGCACCGCCTCCGACGGTGCAGCTCGGCGCTTGCTTCAGATCGCAGCCGCACGTACACGCGCCAGCACCGACCGCCGGCTCTTCGACCGCATCGAGCGGCTGACCGAAGCCGTTGGGACACGCATCGTTCCGTGGGCCAATCGCGACGAGCTGGAAGCCCAGCGGGAGCGCCTCGCAGCTCGTCGTGCTGCAGCCGTCGACCACCTCCGCATCGACGGTGCCGAGGCTGCCACCGTCCCTGCCGGCGTCGAGCCCCGGAGCAGGCACGGTGCCGGTCGTCGTGGGCAATGGGGCGACGCTCGCCTCGGACGCGTCCGGCGCATCGGGCTCGGTCACGAGATCGCCGAGCCCCGTGATCGCGTTGCACGCGACGAACGCGGACGTGACGCTCCCGAGGAAGATGGCGCGTAGCAGCGACCTCCCCATGCCTCCACGAGGTTAGCGGAAGTCCACGACCAGGAGCGGCCATCCGACCGACGCCGTACACCGACAAGCCGCCTTTCACGAGATGGCCCTACGTTGGCGCTCCCGCGATTTCCCCGAGATTCGACGGTACGGAGCGAGTCAGCGAACTGGCCATCGCCACGCGCGTATTGTGGGATCTATAGTCAATGTCACGCCTTGCACCTTTTCAGCGAATCACCGGAGGCCGCGGCGACCGAAGCGAGCCCGGGACGTGACTCGATCGACGAACGCGTCGCAGACGAGCAGGTCCGCGCGCTCTATGGGCATGGTGTGGTCGTCCTCCTGGCGAACGTCGTCAACGCGACCATCGTGTCCATTGCCCTCTGGAACACGGAGCCCCATTCCCTGCTCCTCGGCTGGACGGGCGCGATCGCGTTCATGGTCGCGCTTCGCTGGCAGGTTCGTCGCGCGTACCTTCGCGCGACGCGTGCCTCCGAGGAGCTGCCGCGATGGACTCGCGCGGCGCTCACCGGCACCTTCGTCGCGGGCGTGCTCTGGGGAGGCGGCGGTGTCCTCTTCGTCACGCCCTCGTCCCCGACCTCGCAGCTCGTCATGGCCTTCGTGCTCGGCGGGATGGTCGCGAGCGCCGCCGGCACCCTCGCCTGCTACCTCCCTGCCTTCTACGCGTTCCTGTTCCCCGCGATGCTGCCGCTCATCGTCAAGCTCGCGATGGCGGGCGATGGCGCGCACTACGCGATGAGCGCGATGGCCATGCTCTATGCTGTCCTCATCGCCCGCGTGGCGCAGGGGGTGAACGGCTCCATCGTCGAGTCGCTGCGCCTGCGCTTCGAGAACCTCGGGCTCATCGAGGAGCTCGACACCGCACGAAAGAACCTCCTCGGCGCGAACGCCGACCTCGAGGAGCGCGTTCGCGAGCGGACCCTGCAAATCGAGAGCTACGCCGAAGAGCGCGACCGGCTCATCCGCGCCACCGCGTCCCAGCAACGCCTCGAGAGCCTCGGTCGCCTCGCCGGGGGCGTCGCCCACGACTTCAACAATGCGCTCAGCGTCGTCCTCGGCGGGACCGAGGCCCTGCGGACCTGCGACGACGCGGAGGAGCAGCGTCAGATCCTCGACGACATCGAGCAGAGCGCGCGCAACGCCTCCAGCACCGCGCGCCAGCTCCTCACGTTCTCGCGCGGCAACCCGACGGCGGAGGGCACCTCGAACCCGCGGCAGGTGCTCGAGCGGTTCGCGGTCGGACTACGGCGCATGCTGCCCGAGAACATCACGTTCTCCACCGAGTGCACCGGCGACGATCTCATCGCCCTCCCCGAAGGGTTGCTCGAGCAAACGCTCCTGAACCTCGTCTCGAACGCCCGCGACGCGATGGGCGGAGGCGGCGCGCTCACCCTGCGCTCCCGGACCGTCGGTGAAGAGGTCGTCATCGAGGTGATCGACAGCGGCATCGGAATGGACGAGGCCACTCGTGCGCGCATCTTCGAGCCGTTCTTCACGACGAAGGGCGAGAAGGCGGTGGGGCTCGGGCTCGCCACGGTGTGGGGGACCGTCATCGCGGCCGGCGGGACCATCGATGTCGACTCCGCCCCCGACAAAGGCGCGTCCTTCCGCATCGCGTTTCCTCGCCGTGCGCCGCCGCCGGCCGCGGTCGCCGACCCGGCCGCCGTCTCGCGTGCCTCCGCCCAGCGCCCGGCGCGGGTCCTCCTCCTCGAAGACGAGGCCGGCGTCCGCCGGGTGCTCGAGCGGACGCTCGCGAAGGCCGGGCACGAGGTGTCGAGCCACGAGGTCGCCGCGACCGCCCGACGCGCGCTCGAGACCGAGGAGTTCGACTGTCTGCTCACGGACTCCGTCGTCCCGGGCGGCGGAGTGGGCGATCTCATCCAGCGATTCGTCGCCACGCATCCTGGGGCGCCGGTCCTCGTCTGCTCGGGCTATGTGCGCGAGCAGCTCATCGTCGAAGGGATCGAGGCAGACGCGTATCGCTTCATCGAGAAGCCGTTCCGCTCGCAGGACGTGCTCGCCGCGATCGACGAAGCGCTGCGCGCCCGGGCATAGCGATACGCGGCGACCACCGCGTGACTGGACGGCGACTCATGCTTCGCATGAACGAACGTGGTTCTCGCGCGCTAGACGAGACCGCGACGAGAGGCCTCGAGCGTGGCTTCCGCTCGGGACGAGACGTTCAGCTTCTTGTAGATCGCCTTCAGATGGTCCCCTGCGGTGTGGGGGCTCATGCCGGTCGCCTCTGCGATCTCCTTCACCCGAAGGCCCTTCGCCGCGAGCGTGAGGACCTCGATCTCGCGCGGCGTGAGCTTCGGGCCGTCCGCGTGCTTCGGTGCGTGGAAGTGCTGGATCACGCGGCGCGCGATCTTCGGCGAGAGCGGCGGCGCGCCGGCGAGGATGCCTTTCAGCGACGTCACGAGCTGATGCTTCTCGTATTCCTTCAGCAGATATCCGCGAGCGCCCGCCTGGAGCGCGGGAAAGAGATGCTGGTCGTCGTCGTAGAGGGTGGCGACCACGCAGTCCGTCGACGGAGAACGCTCGCTCAGCTCCCGAATCAGGTCCACGCCGGAGCCGTCGCCAAGGTTGAGATCGACGAGCACGAGGTCGAAGGTCGTCTCCGCGCAGGCTGCGCGCGCCTGCGCCAGGCCCTCCGCGGCCTTGACCGTGATCCCCGGAAAGGCGAGCACGATGATGTCGCTCAGCCATTCCCGCGCGGTGGGAAGATCTTCGACCACCAATGCTTGCTTCATGAGGTGAAGGGCACCCGGAACGTCACGTGCGTCCCGCTGGGCTCACGTGCTCGAATATCATGCTTTCCGCCGAGCGCGTCCAGACGCTGCCGGATATTCGATAGTCCGCGGCCCCGGGCCCAGCTCGAGGGCGCCGGAGACTGCCCGTCGTCGAGCACGTCGAAAACGAGTGCTCCGTCCGTCACGGAGACCACGATCTCGATGCGGCCCGGCCGGGCATGGCGCAGGGCGTTCGAGAGGACCTCGCGGAGCACGCGCAGCACGTTCGTGTGGGTGGTGGCGTCGATCCATACCTCGTCCGCCACGTCGTGCTGCTCCCACGCGAGCGTGATGCCCGCCGCCTCGCACCGGTCGGCCGCCTCGTTGCGCCAGTCCGCGACGAGGGCGGTCAGCGGCGCCGGCCCCGCGCCGAGCGTGGACACGACGGTGCGGAGCTCGCGCAGCGCGTCCCGCGCGAGCTCCGCGGCGGGCCCGCCCTCGGAGCGATGGACGAGCGTGAGGAGACGGCTTCCGATGTCATCGTGCAGATCGCGGGCGACGCGCTCGCGCTCGTTCTTCGCCCCGCGATCGTAGGCCTTGCGTTGCTCGAGCGTGTGCTCGATGAGCTCCACGAGAGCCTGCACGGTCTGACACTCGCTCGGAGTGAAGAGACGCGAGCCCCGATGCGCGAGCGCGATGCGCGTCGCCGGCTGTCCCGCGATGCCCGGGACGAGGAGCGCGAGGCCGTCCTCCGCCACCCGCACGTCGCGAACCTCCTCGGCCGTGTCTGTCACCTCCAGGGCATCGAACGCCTCCTTCAGGAGGGCTCGCCAGTCGAGCGCGAGGTCGTGGGCCGCTACGTCGCGCAGGCCGAGCTTCACGATGCGGGGGAGCAGACGCTGCAGATCGACATCGCGACGGCGACCGAGGCGAGCAAGGATCCATTGCCGGACTGGAAAGTAGGCCCATCCCACGAGGAGGACCGAGCCGCTCGCCGCCGTCGCGCGACCGAGCTGGAGCGCGGACATCAGCGTGAGGTCGACGACGACCACCGCCGCGCCGGCAACGACCCAGAGCCACACCGAGACCCACCAGCGTTCGAGCTGGAAGATCCCATATCGCGTCACCCCGAGCGCGATACCGAGATACATCGTGAGCACGAACCCGAACGCGTATCCCTGCGATACGAACGGATCGTGTCCGAGCGTGACGGTGACGAAGACGGACACCACGAACGCCGATCCGCCGAGCAGCATGGAGAGGAGCAGCCACTGCACGCGAGCGCGACCGACGGGGTCGCGCTGCGTACGTCGCCACTGAATGGCGCCGAAGACAATCCCGGTCAGCTGCCCGACGATGATCGGAATACGAATTCCCCAGTCGGGGCTCGGCAAGAGACCGACCGTGTCGAGGACGAACGTCGCGCCCAGCACGACGCCGAGGACGCGCTCCAGCGGAAAGCGGGATAGCCGCGTCGGATACTGATGAACGAGCGCGACGTAGAAGAGCGCAAACGCCATCGACCCGAAGTGATCCGCTGCCGCCAGTACTCGAAATAGCCGCGGCTCGAGCGTGAGCTCGCGCACGCTGTAGGAGGCAGCGGTGTACGTGATGATCGCGAACGAGAGCCCCGTCAGCCCGTAGAGGCGGGCGGCGGGCTGGTCACGACGAAACGCGAACACGGTCGCTCCAGTGAGGAGCGCGATGAGCCCGCAGAAGAGCTGGTACCAGAAGACGAACGGCAGCATCGCGACGGTGCGCGGCTGCGGGCGAACGCGCTCCTCTGTCCCGTCGGCCGAATAGAGGACGACCTCCGGCGACTCGAGCACCTTCGAGAGGCGCGCGTGCTTCTCGAAGAAGACGTCGCGCTTCGCGTAGGACGGGAGGAAGTCCGGGTCCTCGACGAGCGCATCCGCGTCGATGGCGACGCGTTCGCGGCCATCCCCGATCGCGACGACGACGTGCCCCGGCTCGACGAAGCGAGGCCCGAGCGACGGTGACGAGGTGGCGAACAACGTCATCAGCGCCGCGCCGAGGACCCCCAGCGCGGCGGTGGCCGAGAGGAAGAATTTCGGCGCACCCAGCCTCATCGCCTGCTGGTTCTAGCAGTTGCGCGCCGCCGCTTGTCCCCCCTCGTGTCCGACGCCCGCGCTCACAGGGCCTTCGGCTCGACGATGCGGCCGAAGAACGCGAGCGACTTCGTCTCCAAATCGTCGATCGCCTCGAGGAAGGGGTCCCAGCTTCAGCTCGGTGGACGTGAGGCCATTCGCGATGGCAAGCACCTTCTCGCCGTGAGGCCGCCATCATACCCTTCACCTCTGCCGGTGCCGCGTCAGGCACACGCCCTGACGATCGTGTTCGCCACCTCGTCGAGCGCCACGACGCGCTTCACCGCCCCGAGCTCTGCGGCCGCGCGCGGCATCCCGTAGACGACACACGACTCCTCCGACTCGCCGATCGTCTCCGCGCCGGCGTCCTTCATGGCGAGGAGGCCTTCCGCGCCGTCCGCGCCCATCCCGGTCAGCAGCACGCCGATCGCGTTCTGTCCCGCTGCCGCCGCCACGGACTTGAAGAGGATGTCGACCGCGGGTCGTTGATGATGCACGCGCGGCCCGTCCTTCAGTCGCACCACGAGCTGCGCGCCGGAGCGATGGACGACGGCATGATGGCCGGCGGGCGCGACGAGGACGAGACCGGGGGCGATGACGTCGCCGTCGCGCGCCTCGCGAACGGTGAGCTTCGTCAGTGACTGGAGTCGACGCGAGAATGGCGCGGTCATGCCCAGAGGCATGTGCTGGACGATGACGATCCCCGGAATGGCCGCCGGCAAGCCGAGGATCACGCGCTCGAGTGCGACCGTTCCGCCGGTGGACGCGCCGATCGCGACGACGCGGTCGGTGGTCTTCAACGCCGACACACCGCGCACCACGGGCCTCGCGCCCGCGGCCGGCCTCGCCCGCGGTGCGACCTTCGCCTGCCCCGCGGCGCGGATGGCTCGGATCAGACCGTCACGCACGTCGGGCGCGGAGTACTGATTCCGCGGCTTGGCGACGATCTCGATCGCGCCGAGCTCGAGCGCACGGAACGCCGCGTCGCTCCCCTCGGGCGCGAGCGAGCTGACGATGACGACGGGGAGCGGGTGGTAGCGCATCACTCGCTCGAGGAACTCGAGCCCGTCCATGCGCGGCATCTCGATATCGAGCGTGATGACGTCGGGCTGGAGCTCGAGGATGCGGTCGCGCGCGGCATAGGGATCGGTGGCGCACCCAACGACCTCGAAGTCCGGCACGCTCGCGAGCTGCTGGGTCAGGAGGCGCCGGACGAGGGCAGAGTCGTCGACGATGAGGATGCGGATTCGACGTGCGCTCATCGTCGATACACACCGGGCGCGACGAGCCGAAGCCCGTGCTCACCGACGAGCCCCTCGCTGAGCCCGATGAAGAGCAGGCCCCCCGGCGAGAGCAGCTCGCGGAACCGCGCGACGAGGTCGGTCCGCATCGCCCGATCGAAGTAGATCATGACGTTGCGGCAGAAGATGGCCTCGAATGGCCCTCGCATCGGCCACGAGTCGCGGAAATTCAGCTGAGCGAAGGCGACGCGAGCGCGGAGCTCCGGGCTGACGACGACCTCGGCCCCTTCGCGCGCGAAGTGCGTCGCCAGCTTCTGCTTCGGGATGTCCGCTGCCTCCGCGAACGGATAACGACCCGCCCTGGCGATGTCGAGCACGCGCGTCGAGAGGTCCGTCGCGAGGATGCGCACCCGCGACGCTCCGCTCGCGAGGGCGGTGATGGCCATCGTGTACGGCTCCTGACCGGAGGAGCAGCCCGCGCTCCACAGGCGCGGGCTCGCCGTGCGAGCCGCGGGCCCCGCGAGGTGTCGCGCGAGCACGTCGAAGTGAGCCCGCTCGCGGTAGAACGACGTCTTGTTCGTGGTCAGGGCGTCTACGAGCGCGGTGAGCTCGCTCGCGTTCTCCGGCTGGACCACGTGCTCGGCATAGCTCGCGTACCGAGCCAGACCGAGCCGCTGGACGCGGCGGGCGATGCGCGCCGTGACCATCGCGTGCTTCTCGACCGGGAGGAGGATCCCCGTCCGGTCCTCCACCAGTCGGCAGACCGCCTGGAGCCCCTCCCGATCGGAGGCTTCGTCGGGGAAGACCATGGTCAGAACTGCGAGAGGATGTCGTCGTCTTCCATGGGGAACGGGTCGGCGGCGCGCCCGTTGGTCGTCGCCCGAGCCGGCGGGCTCGGGCGCACGTTCGTACGTCGCGCCGCCGGGCGCAGCGAGCGCGCGCGCTGGCGCGAGGATCGAGCCTCGACCGTGCGCTGAGGTACGCGCTCGGCGGGGCTCTCATCGTCGCCCAGGACGAACTCCGACACGAGATCGAGGAGACTGCCGGCCTGTCCGCTCAGCTCCTCCGACGCGGCGGCGGTCTCCTCGCTCGTGGCCGCATTCTGCTGCGTGAGCTTCGAGAGCTCGTCCATCGACGACGTCACCTGTCCGACGGCATGGCTCTGCGCCTCGGACGCGGTCGCGATCTCGTTCATGACATCGCCGACGCGCGCCACTCGGGTCGTGATCTCGCTCAGGTTCTGGAGCACCTCGGCGTTGAACTCGACTCCGGCCTCCGCGTTCTTGACCGAGCCGTCGATGAGCTGCGCGGTGACGCGAGCCGCCTCGGCGCTCCGCATCGCGAGGTTGCGGACCTCCTCCGCCACGACCGCGAAGCCTCGGCCGGCGTCGCCGGCACGCGCCGCTTCGACCGCCGCGTTCAGCGCGAGGAGGTTGGTCTGGAAGGCGATGTCGTCGATCGTCTTGACGATCTTCGCCGTCTCGTCGGACGACGACTTGATCTTCTCGATCGACTGCGCGAGGCGGCCGATGCTCTGCGCTCCCTTGTCCGCCGCGCCGCGAGCGGCCTCCGCGAGCGTCCGTGCCTCCTGCGAGTTGCGCGCGTTCTGCGTCGCCATCGAGGCCATCTCTTGAAGGCTGTGGGACACCTCCTCGATCGTGCTCGCGCCGCGTGACGTGGCCTGGGCGAGCGTCTGGCTCGCGCTCGTGATCTCGTTGCACGCCACCGCGACCTGCTGCGAAGCGGCGTTCACCTGGCCGAGCGTGCGCTCGAGGTTCGAGATGGCCCCGTTCAGGAGCTCCTTCAAGCGCAGGTAAGGACCGGTGTACTCGCCGTCGATCCTCGCTGTGAGGTCACGCGACGCCATGCGCTCGAGGACGCCGCCGGCCTCCTTGAGGAAGGCGTCCGCGACGGCGGCGTCGCGGGCGACCATCGCCGCGAGCTCCTCCTGCTTCTGCTGCGCGGTCTTCGCGTCCGTGATGTCGGTCGCGAACTTCATCACGCGACTGAGCTTCCCGCTCGCGTCGACAATCGGGTTGTAGGACGCCTGGAGCCACCGCTCCCCGTGCTTGGAGACCCGCTTGAACTCGCCGCTCTGGAACTGACCATCTGCGAGCTTGCGCCAGAACTCGGTGTACTCGGGCGAGGCAGCGTATGCCGCGTCGACGAACATCCGATGGTGCCGGCCGCGGACCTCCTCGGCGTCGTACCCCATCACGCGGCTGAAGTTCTCGTTCGCCTCGAGGATCTTGCCCGTCGGGTCGAAGGCGACGACGGCCATGCCACGATGGATAGCCTTGATCTGCGCCTCGTAGAGGACGGCGCGAGTCTTCTCCGCGGTGATGTCGGTCGCGAAGATCGCGACGCGCTCGACGACCCCCGCGCGATTGAATACCGGGTTGTACGATGCCTGGAGCCATAGCTCCTTGCCGCCCTTGCCGAAGCGACGCTCCTCGCCCGCGACGACCTGCCCTCGGTTCATCGCGTTCCACAGGTCCGCGTAGGCGGGCGAGGCAGCCTCGGTCGGGTCGACGAAGAGACGGTGGTGCTTCCCCTTGATCTCGTCGTGCGAATACTCGGTGAGCTTGAGGAAGTTGTCGTTCGCCTCGATGACGTTGCCCGCGAGGTCGAGCTCGATGACCGCCATCACGCGATCGATCGGCTTCAGACGCGCCTGGACCACGTCGGAGATGCGCGCGCGGCGGGACTCGTCGAAGGCGTTGAGGACGAGGTTCTTGTCGACGTCGAGGATGCGCGAGAGCGCGTCGCGGAACGCCGAGAGCTTGGTTCCTCGCAGCCTCACTCGTTGCTCCGCAACGGCGATGAACTCGTCCTCGAGGACGGAATACATGGCGATGAAGTAGGCGGCCGGGAGATCGATCTTGTCGTGCCGCACGCCGACGACGTTACGGAGCGCGACCCACGCGTCGTCGATCTGACCGGCGAACAGCGTCCGAAGGAAGCGGTCGAGGATGGGGCGCTGGCGATCGACGGTCGAGTGCGTGAGGAGCACCGAGCGCGTCTCGGAGTGGTCGGTGACCTTGGCGTAGAAGGCGTCGAGCACCTGACCTAGGTGCGCGAGGATCGGCTCGCGCTGTGAAGCGAGGAGCGCGAGGTGTTCATCGCCGAGTCCGCTCGCGGCGATGATCCGGCGCGCCTCGCTCGCGGTGGCGGTGATCCGACTCGGAGCCGGCGGGGTGAACCGCGCCGTCCGACGGCTCACCTTCTTCGTCCGGGCCCCACGTCGCGTACTCGTCTTCTTCATGACCCCTGTTCCTTCTTTTTTCTGTTCTACGGGCCTCTCAGGCCGCCACCGCTTCGCCTACTTCGTCCCCGATCGCGAGCACTTCGCTGGTCGACAGGACTCGCTCGATCGCGAGGAGCAGGCGCGCACCGCCGCTCGTGGTCGCGATGCCGAGCAAGTGCGCGGTCGAGACGTCCGCGCCGAAGGTCGGCGCTGGCTGGATCTGGTCGTCTCCGATCGCCATGACCTCGCGCACGCGGTCGACCACGATCCCGACCGCGGTCTGGTCGACCTTCACGACGATGATGCAGGTATGCCGGGTCGTCGTGGCCGAGGTCATCCCGAGCTTCCGATGAAGATCGAAGATCGGAACGATCTTGCCGCGAAGGTTGATCACACCGAGCACCACCTCGGGCGTCTTGGGGACGCGGGTGACGGGGAGCATCGCGATGATCTCCTGCACGTGACCGATCCGGACTCCGTACTCCTCCTCGCCGAGCCCGAAGGTGAGGTACTTACCGCCGAGTCGCTCGCTCACGTTGCTGATCTCCGTCGTCATTGCTTTCTCCCTGCCGCCTACGCCGCGCGTCGAAACGCCGTCAGGTCTTGAGCCAGCGCGATCAGCCCCGGCGGATCGACGATGAGCCCGACGTGTCCGTCGCCGAGGATGGCGCCGCCCCCGATCCCGCGCACGACGAGGATCGAGTGCGAGAGCGCCTTGCTCACGACCTGTTGCTGGCCGAGGAGCTCGTCGACCAGGAAGCCGACGCGGCCGTCGGGCGCGTCCAGGACCACGATGAGGGCTCGCGTCGGATCCTTCTCCGCTCCCGGCACGTCGAACACGTGGTGCAGGCGGAAGAGAGGGACGTTCTCGTCACGCACGCGAACGTATTCGCCGCGCTCGGCGATGGTCGAGACCATCTCGCGGGTCGGCCGGAAGGTCGTCCGGATCGCCGCCGTCGGAAAGATGAAGCGCTCCTCCCCGACGCGAACGAGCATGCCGTCCGTCACGGCCAGCGTGAGCGGGACGCGGATCGTGAACTTCGTGCCGGATCCCACGATGGACGCGGTCTCGATCCGCCCCTTCAAGGCCTCGACCGCGCGCTTCACGACGTCCATGCCGACGCCGCGTCCCGAGAGATCGCTCACGCTGTCGCGCGTCGAGAAGCCTGGCTCGAAGACGAGCCCGAGGATCTCCGCCTCGCTCATTGCGCTCTCGGAGCGGATGAGCCCTCGCTCGATCGCCTTGCGCACGATGATCGCGGGATCCATTCCCTTGCCGTCGTCCGAGAGCTGCAGCACGAGGTCTCCGCCCGAGTGAGACGCGGCCAACGTGACCGTTCCATGGATCGGCTTGCCCGCCTCGAGCCGCACCTTGGGGTCCTCGAGCCCGTGGTCGATCGCGTTTCGGATCATGTGCACGAGGGGATCGGCGATGGTGTCGACCATGTTGCGGTCGATCTCCGTGTCGTCTCCCTCCGTGGCGAACCGGACATCCTTCCCCGTACGCCGCGCGAGGTCGCGCACGAGCCGCGTCAGCTTCTGGAACGTCGGCTTCAGCGGCACCATGCGCAGGCTCATGCTGAGCCCCTGCAGCTCGCGCACGATCTTCGCCGCGTGACCCACCTTGCGTCGCAGGTCCTCGCGCTCCCCCTGGGCCACGCTCGGGTCCTGCGACACCATGGACTGCGCGATGACGAGCTCACCGACCACGTCGATCAACCGATCGAGGCGCTCGGTCCGAACGCGCATCCAGGTGCTCTCTTCGCCGGACCGTCCACGCGTCGCCTCGCGCGTCGTCTCGTCGACCGGCATCATGGAAGAGAACGCCTCCCCGGCCGCATCGGGCTTGTCCGGACGTGCGAGCTCGATGGTGAGCGCGATCGCCTCCGGCGGAGGCGACGGCGGCAGTCCGCTGCGCGAGCTCTGCGCCACCTCCTCGATGAACGCGCGGAGGATATCGATGGATCGCAGCGCTAGATTTGCGTTGCGCCCGACGCAGTGCACCTCCCCCGCGCGCATCTGGGAGAGGAGGTTCTCGGCGGCGTGAGCGAAGCGGGAGACCTCGTCGAGCGCGAGAAAAGCCGCCGTTCCCTTGATCGTGTGGAACGCACGAAAGACGGTGGCGATCGCCTCGCGATCGTGCGGGCTGCTCTCGAGCGCGAGGAGCGCGGCCTCTGCGTCCGAGAGGTTCCGGCGCGACTCCTCCACGAACTCACCGAAGAGCTCCTTGTCGGCCTCGCTGAAGAGGATGATGGGTGGCTTCGCCGCCTGGTGCGCGTCCGCCACGACCTGGCGCAGGCGGGCGAGCGCGGCGATGCGCGCGGGACCAGTCGTCGTCGTGACGGCGTCCGCGGCCGGCAGAATGCTCGACACGACGCGCGTGTCGTCGCTCGCCGCCGCGGCCGCACGAAGCTCACCGACGAGCTCCGCGATCCCCTCGTCGTCGTGATCGTCGAGGAGGACGAGCCTTGCCGCGAGCTCGTCGAGCCGGCTACCCATGAGAACTCAAAACGGCCCACGGCACGGCGTCGTTAGTGCTCGCGCGATCTTTTTTTCGGCTGAGCCTTATGTTTTCGACCGGGTGGCCGTGCCCGGTCCGTGACGCGTGGTGGACCGGGCGAGACTTTCGTCTCGCCACGATCTCGGGTCGGGGCGGAGGGATTTGAACCCACGACAACGAGCACCCAAAGCTCGTGCACTACCAGGCTGTGCGACGCCCCGTTTCGCTCCTTAGTTAGCACGCGTTCGCGCGGGGGCGACACGGGTTGGTGACTTTGGCACAGGACGATCGTTCGATTTGGCGAAAATGGCGAGGTTTTCGCGGGGTACGGGGACGACTGCGGCAAGGGCGTAGTACCTTCGTGCACCATGATGGGTGGGCGGCGTGTCGTCTCGGGCCTGGCGGTCGGACTTGGTCTCTCGCTCTTCGCCTCGCGAAGCGCGGACGCGTTCTGCGGCTTCTACGTGAGCGGGGCGGACGCGAAGATGTTCAACGACGCGACGCAGGTCGTGCTCATGCGCGACGGCACGCGGACCGTGCTCTCGATGCAGAACGACTACAAGGGACCGCCCGCCGACTTCGCGCTCGTCGTGCCCGTCCCCGTCGTCCTCCAGAAGGAGAACGTGAAGACGCTCTCGAAGGACGTCTTCGATCGGATCGACAAGCTCACCGCGCCGCGCCTCGTCGAGTACTGGGAGCAAGATCCCTGCGCCGTCGGTCTCGGTGGCCTCGGCACGATCGGTCACGGCGCCGGCACTGGCACTGGCCAGGGCTTCGGCAGCGGTCACGGCCGCGCCGGCGGCGGAGACTACGGCGTCACCATCGCCGCCGAGTTCAGCGTCGGCGAATACGACATCCTCATCCTGGGCGCCAAGGACTCGACCGGGCTCGACGCGTGGCTACGCGACAACCACTACAAGATCCCCGCGGGCGCGGCCGACGTGCTGAAGCCTTATGTGGAGAGCGGCTCGAAGTTCTTCGTCGCCAAAGTGGATATCAGCAAGGTGAAATTCGACAGCGGGGGCCGCGCCGCGCTCTCCCCTCTGCGCTTCCACTACGACAGCGAGAAGCTCGAACTACCCGTCAAGCTCGGGCTCCTGAACTCGTCGGGCACGCAGGACCTCATCGTTTACGTGCTCGGCCGCGAGCGCTACGAAGTGGCCAATTTCACCAACGTCACCATCCCGACGAACCTCGATGTCTCGGAGAAGGCGCGCGGTGAGTTCGGGGCATTCTACTCGAGCCTCTACGACCACACCGTCGAGCAGAACCCCGGCGCCGTCGTCACCGAGTACGCATGGCAGGCCACGTCGTGCGATCCTTGCCCCGGAGACACCACGGGCATGACGGGAGCCGACATCGCCTCGCTCGGCGCCGACGTGGTGCCGACCCTGACAGGTTCCGGAGGCGTTCGCAGCAGCCCGCCGACCGTGCGTATGGGCGCGACCGAGGTCTCACCCGGCCTGGCGCCCGAGGTCGTGCACCGGATCGTGCGCCAGAGCTTCGGCCGGTATCGCCTCTGCTACGAGAACGGACTCCGCCTGAATCCCACCCTGAACGGCAGGGTCGTGGTGAAGTTCGATATCGCGCCCGATGGGTCGGTGGCCTCGGCGAAGGACGGCGGCTCGGATCTCCCCGACAAGACGGTCGTCGATTGCGTGGTGAGAGCCTTCCAGGGGCTCACGTTCCCGCAGCCCGACGGCAAGAAGAAGGTGACTGTCACGTACCCGATCACCTTCGCGCCGGGCGGCGGCGGGGTCGGAGGGTCGGGCGGCCTCTCGCTCGCCGCGCCGCTCGTCGTGACGCGCCTCCACGCGCGCTACGGCCAGGGCTCGCTCGGACAGGATCTCGTCTTCCGTGTCGCTCACCCCATCGTGGGCGGACGCGAGCTGTGGAGCGAGGACAACAAGCTCGATCACGGCGCGGCCAAGGCGTCGACCACGAGCAGCTTCCAGGCGCGTTATGCCATTCGCCATCCCTGGACCGGCCCCATCGAATGCAAGGAGCCACACCGCGGGACGTGGGGCGGGCCCTGGCCCGACGCCGGTGCGAAACAAGAGACCACGAGCGCGACGAAGCTCGGCCTCCAGCCGCACGGCACGACCACGCTGAGCGCCTTCACCACGGCCGCGAATGCCGACCTCGGCGGGACGCCTCTCGGCGCGAAGGACACCGACGCCGGCCCGTCCACCGCGACGAACGCGGCGAACCAGGACGCCGGACGAGTCGAGGCTGAGCCCAAGCCGAGCTCGAAGTGTGGGTGCCGCGCGGTCGGTGAGGCCTCGACCGACAATCCGTTCGGCCTGCTATTGCTTGGAATGCTCGCCGCCGCGCGCCGTCGCTCGCGGCCCGACGATCCTTCTTCGACGTGATGCTCCCCGTGATGAATCGGCCGCGCTCGCGTCACTGGCTCCGCGTCGCGCCGCTGCTCGGCGCCGGTCTGCTGGCCACGCACGACGCGCGCGCGAACATGGCGAAGTGGTGGAGCGAAGGCGCGTCCCACGGCTCGCTCGTTCCGCAGAACGATACCGAGGTCCGTGTCGACTCCGAGGACCTCTCGTTCGTGGTCGCACCGACGCTCGCGTCCGCCGAGGTCACCGCCACCTACCGCATGACGAACGGCGGACACGCCGATACTCAGGCCGACGTCGCCTTCGTGATGGTCTCGGCCGAGCACGGCCGGCCCGAGGTCGAGGCCAAGGTCACGATCGACGGCGCGCCTGTCACCGGCCGGCTCGTGACGGAGGCCGACGTGCTGGGGCCGCTCCTCGAGCGCTGGCTCGGAGCGAACCCGGAGGCGGCGCACGAGCTCGAGGCCCTCGACGCGCTCGACCGTCATCCTGGATATCGAGATACGGAGAGGCTGCGCCGCTTCGCGAAAGGCTGCGACGGCGACTGCTCCGATCTCCTTCGCTGGTATGCGTCCCGCCCGGCGCCGACGCGGAACGACGTGCTGCGCGCCGCCGCGGAGGCGATCCCCGAGGAGATCCCGAAGCTGCAGCGAGGGTGGACCACGCGCTCCTACCACGCGCCGCTCTCCTGGCTGACGTTTCCGCTGGCGATCCCGGCCGGCGCCTCACGAGCCGTCGTCGTTCGCTATACGCATATCGCCGGCAGCGACTCGGGGCGGGCGGTGAATACCGTCTTCCATTACGAATATCTGCTTTCGCCGGCCCGGCGGTGGGCTCGATTCGGCGAGCTGCACGTCGATCTTCAGCTCCCTCCCGATACGAAGCTGCGTTCGTCGTCGGTCCCCTTCACTCCGGAGTCGAACGGCACCTCCTATCGCGCGAATCTCCCGGGTCTGCCCCCGGGCGAGCTCTCCATGGAGGTCATGTCGCGGCGCGGCCTCCTCTTCGGAATGGAGCAGACGAAGGGTTACTGGCTCATTCTCATCGCCGTGATGGCGCTGGCGACGATCACGGCCTCGGTGACGCTCGGGCGTGTCTGGGCGAAGCGACCGTCGCGCGCCGGTCGCATTCTCGGGTGCGTCTTCGGCACCGGGGCCGCCGCGCTCGTCTGGAACGGCGTGATCGAGTGGGCGCTCTCCCAGGTATTTCCGCAGCGCGCGTTCGGCTTCTCGTACGACGTGGCGTTCGGGCTCCTCGCCCTGCTCGCTCTCTTCTCGGTGGTGGCGATCGTCATCGGCCTCTTCGCCTCGAAAGCCACGAAGGCCGCGTCTCCGTCACCGGAGACCGCGGCCTAGCGTGTTCGTCGATTGGCGATGACGCCAGGGCGATCAGCTCACTTCGCCATGACCTGAGCCGCGCTCCAGGAGGTCATGAGCGGCTTCACGTCGGACCACGGGATGGTGACCGCCGGCGCGAGAGCGAGGATGACGTGCGGGTAGTTGTTGCCCATGTCGATGTGGAGGCCATCCGCCAGGACGCCCATCTGGATGTTCTCGAGCTTCGTATCGGCGCCGAAGTGCTGCTCGAACTCCTCGATCTGCGCCTTGATGTCTTCCGCGGTGAAGTCCGGCGTCTGCTGCTTCTGCATCGCCTGGATCATGAGCTCCTTCACCTTCGCCTCGGAGCCGGCCTGGAAGATCTCGTTCGGGCCGATGTTCTGACCGGTGGCGACCTGGAAGTTGTAATACTCGGACGCGTTCTCCGGGTGCGCGCCGCCGTCGTACTCGGTCGCGACGTGAATCGTGAGGAAGCCCTTGTCGTTCAGCTCGACCGACTGGCTGACGTAACGGATATCGCTCTCGCAGTGACCTTCCTGGTCACGGTCGAGGCGCTCGATCTTGAGAGCGTCCATCATCGCCTTCTCGGCCGCCGGATCGAGACCGAAGATCTCGACACCGTCCGCCTCGAGCGAGCAGTCACGCGGCTGCCACTCCTGGCCCGGCACCTTCACCGCCTTGATGTTCGCGACGTACTTGTGCTGAACCGTCTTGAGCGACTTGATGGCGGTGAGCTTGAGCGGGAGCGTCGTGTTGCCAGCCTTCCACGTGCCCGTGATGCTGTCGCCCGAGACGTTGCCGTTGAACGCGCCCGTGTCCGCGCCCGCCGCGTTGACCGACTCCGTCATCGTGAGCTTCGTGCCCGCGAGCGAACCCTTGAGGACGAGGACGTCGTCGCTCGTGCCGGGCTTGTCGTAGAAGTAGCTGCCGGTGATGGCGGCGCCGACGCGGTCGATGCGGACGAAGACCTTGTTGTTGCCGATCGTGCCTTCGTAGTCGTGCGAGAGCGTACTGGAGGTCGCCGCGCCCTCGTCCGAGCCGACGTTCTCTTCCGCGTTGCCCGCGCAGCCCACCGCGACGGTGGAGGCGGTGAGGGAGAGAGCGAGAACGAGAACCTTCGAGATGCGGCTGAACATTGGCGAATCCTCCGTTGACGTTGTGTCTCTCCCTTCAGCACACCCCGGACCACAAGTTTCCAGTGGGGGTGAACGAGTGATTTCGACCACTTGCGCAGAGTTGTGCCCAAGAGGGTGGGGTACGGCGGCATCCTACCTGGTGCGCGTTTCACCCCATGGATCGGCGGTCAGGGCCGAAGTAACGGGCGGGCGTCGTCCCCATGGATGCCTTGAACGTCGCGATGAACGAGGAGACATCGTCGTAGCCGACCTCGAACGCGGTCCGGGTGACGCTGCTACCGGCCGCGAGGTGCTCGATCGCCGCCAGGAGCCGGCACTGCTGGCGCCAGCGCCCGAAGGTGAGGCCGGTCTCGGCCTGGAACCGGCGAGCCGCCGTCTTGGGGCCGAGCCCAACCAGCGCGGCCCACTCTTCCAGGGTGCGCCGGTCTGCAGGCTCCTGAGCGATCGCCTTCGCGATGCGAACGAGCTCGGGGCTCGTGGGTCGCGGGAGATGAAGGAGAGGAGCGATCGCGAGCGCCGGCAGGCGATCGAGGAGGACCTGGACGAGCCGCGCCTCGGGCCCGGTCTTCGGGTAGCCGGGACCGAACGTGCCCGCCGTCTCGAGCAGCTCCGCGACGAGTCGGTCGACGGCCACGACGGCGCAGGTCGTTCGGCGCAGCACGTGCGGATCGACATAGAGCGTGAGGAGGCGGAAGGGCCGCGCCGACGCCACGCGATGCTTCATCCCTCCCGGCACCCAGATCGCGCGCTGCGGTGGGGCGATCCAGCGGCCGGCCTCCGTCGCGACCGTCAGGACGCCCGCCGCCGCATGGACGAGCTGCGCGCGCCGATGCGTGTGCCAGCTGCCAGCGGTCGGCTCGTACGACTCCGCGAGCACGAAGGCGGCGCGCGGAGCCCGATCGGGGTCGAGATGGGCCATGTCCGTTTCGCCTTATAGTTTGTCCAAAGCCGGCGAGGCGGACAAGGGCGTCGAGGCTAGGTTCACGGCATGCGAATCCTCACTGCCGCTCTCTCCGCCCTCCTCCTCGTGGCCTGCGCCGATGCGCGTGATCCGGGCCCGGGCTCCGCGTCGTCCTCGATGGTCACCCCCGACCGCGCGCGCGGGCTCGAGACCTTCACGTCGGACGCAACGGGCTTCGACACGCATTCGTTCTGGCTCGACACGGGCCGCGAGGTCGTCGTGTTCGACGCCCAGTTCACGGAGGGCTACGCGAGCCAGCTCATCGCCGAGATTCGCGCGAAGACGGCGAGCCCCATCCGCTGGGTGGTCGTCACCCATCCGAACCCCGACAAGTTCAACGGCGCGAGCGCGTTCCAGAAGATCGGCGCGAGGGTCGTCGCGAGCGAGAGCACCGCGCGCGCGATCCCAGGCGTGCATGCGTACAAGAAGGGCTACTTCGTGAACGTCGCGCACGCCTTCACCGAGGCGACCTACCCCGCGCAGGCACGGATCGACGTCACCTTCCGGGGTGACCTCGACCTGCCGCTCGAGGGCGCGACGAAGGTGCGCCTGCACGAGCTCCAGCACGCCGGCGTATCATCCACGCAGACGGTCGCGTTCGTTCCGCAGCTCGACGCCCTCGTCGTGGGGGATCTCGTGCATCACGGCGCGCACGCTTGGCTCGAGGGCGGCATCGTCGACGGCAAGCCGGCCCCGGATCTCGCCTCGTGGGCGCTCGCGCTCGACGAGCTCCGCGCGTACGAGGGCGCGACGGTGTACGGCGGCCGCGGCACGCAGACCACGGTCGACGCGGCGGTGACCGAGCAGAAGGCGTATCTCGCGCGTATGAACGAGATCGTCACACGGTACGTCGCGGAGCACGGCGCCGCCGGTGCCAATGGCAAGGCCATCACCGCGCTCGCGAAGGAGGCCTACCCCGACCACGCGCTGCCGTACCTGATCGAGTATGGCGTCTACGGCCTCGTCGCCGCCGTCGGCCACGACGGACGGGCGAGCCGATGAAGCTGGGCGTCGATCGTGGATCAGCGTCGCACGATCGGGACACCAGGGGCGGTTCCGGCAAGGACGGAATCAGCGGTTTTCAGCCGCGATTTCGCACGATCGATCCCATCACCCCGACCCACCTACAGTGGCATACATGATGCTGAATGCAGGCCATGCGTCTTCGTTCTGTCCTCGCGGCCTTCGGTATCGGCCTCCTCGGCGCAGCCTGCGCTGTCACCACGGACGGCGAGGACGTGGCCCAGGACGACGGAGCGCTGATCGATCCGAGCTCACCACCGATGTCGAGGGACCGGCTCGCGCAGATGGCCGCGCCGCTCGTCTCCCTCGATCAGCTCCCGGCGGCGTTGCCCGGCGACTTCCGGATCAACTTCACGCTGAAGCACGGTCGTCTCTACAAGGGTGAGAACGGTCACCTCATCGAGCAGGTCGTCTCGCAGTCATCCTCGCCGACCGCGCCGCGCGCGGTGCTGTGGGACGAGCGGAGCGGCTTCTCGATCAGCTACAACGGCGGCGCGTCCGGTCAGACGGAGCCGAACCGCCTCGACGTGCTCGAGTTCGACGCCGCGACGAAGAGCTTCCACCTGTCGGCCCTCCAGTTCGACGACGCGCACGCGCCAAGGTGGCAGACCGAGGCGGACATGCCGGAGCCGGGCCGCAAATGCTCGAAGTGCCACGGCAAGAACGACCGACCCATCTTCGCGATGTACCCGGACTGGCCGTCGTTCTACGGCAGCGACAACGACGAGCTGACGGATACGTCGAAGCCGGTCGAGGCCCGCGAGAGCTCCGACTACAAGCAGTTCCGCACCGAGGTGTCGACGAAGCACCTCCCGCGTTATGCCCCGCTCTACGACGCGGCGAACGTGAAGGCGCGCCTCCGCGGGATCGACGTCTATCCGAGCTATCCATATCGCCAGGACACGAGCGAGCAGATCGAGAACGTCTCGCGCTCGTTCGCGTTCCGTCCGTCGCTCCGCTTCGGCGTGCTCATGAATCGCCTCATGGCGCAGTCGGCAGCGGAGAAGATCGAGAGCCACCCGAACTTCGATAAATTCGGCGCGCTCTTCCTCCACGAGCTGCTCGAGTGTCGCTCCGGGAGCACGCCCGCGAGGTGGACACCCGCGGTCAAGGACGCGATCGGCCGGACGCCGAAGACGGTGGCCGGCGGCAAGACGTTCCACTACCGCGACATGCTCTCGCTCTTCGGCCTCGAGGTCCGCGACGTCGATATTCGGTATTCGTACAACCACGAGGGTTATGCGAACGAGGACGCCACCCGCAAGGTAATGGAAGTCGGCTACATCGACGGCTCGTACTGGAACTCGTATTTCGACGGCAGCGCCACCATCGACGAGCTCCTCGCGATGAAGCTCTACGAGCACCTCTCCGCAGATCCGGAGTTCTCGGACATCAAGGGCACGATCGCGAACCCCGACGGGCTCGTCGTCAAGTACGAGCGCCGCGCGGAGCGCTTCAAGTTCGACAAGAACTTCTTCACGGAGATGGACGCGAAGGGCCGCTGGATCCCGATCCCGTATCCGGAGGCGAAGCTGAACGACGTGCATCACCGCGAGGGCTACCCGACGCGCTTCCAGACGCAGCACGCGGCGCTCTGCGGCAAGCTCGAAGGCCATCTCGAGTCGACGACGGCGCCGCCGGTCACGACGGAGCCGGGCAGCGGCGGCGAAGCGATGAGCTGCCCCGCGCACTGCGTGGCCTCGACGTACTGCAAGGACAAGCCGTCGGCCGCTCAGGCGATCAAGGTGAACGGCCTCCCGTGCATGGTCGAAGGCGCTCCGGGCTGCCAGCCCTGCACGCCGTGACGAGTCACGCCTGACGACTGCGCTCAGCTCGGCTTCGGAAATCGGAGGGGCTCGCAGGTGGGGCGAACGGTGGCGGGGCCCCACACCAGAACGGCGGTAGGTGGGCCGTGGGGAGTGCCAGGCCCTCGAATCTCGGAGAATCGAGGAGGCCGGTGGGGATCGTAAGCTCGGGAGATGGAGACAGCGTGGGGCGGCGTCCTCCCTAAATGGCGATGGGTCTGTCAGGACCTGGAGGATCCTCCGTCCATTCCCCTGCGTGGCTATCCTTCATTGCAGCGGGAGGTTCCATGAATAGCGCGGCGCGTGTCGTTGGACGCGCGGCGATGGGGGCGCGTGCGATGCGGGCGGCCGGGCTCGAGAGCGAACACCACTATCGGTGCGCGCGCGACGAGCTCGCCGGGATTCTCCGCTCCGAGGCAGTGCGCGTCCTCTCGCAAAATGGGATTCCTCCGCAGTCGCGTGAGGACCTTGCTCAGTCCGTGACGTTGTCGGTCCTCGACCGCATCGTCGCCGGATCCGTCGAGCCGGGATTCGAGGACGGTTATCTGGCCGTCGCGGCGAAGAACCGCGCGCGTGATTACCACCGCGAGGCCTCCGGCGTTTACGAGAAGACCGAGTGCTACGAGGAGGACTTCTTCGCCTCTTCCGGGCTCGATCCGCACTCGGCCCTCGAACGCGCGGAGGAGGAGCGCGGGGAGAAGGCGCTCATCGATCAGGTGGTGCACGTGCTTCACACCGCGCCCCCCCGTTATCGCGAGGTGCTCGTGGCCGTATATCTCGAAGGGACTCCGATTGACCTGCTCGTCGACCGTGAGGTCGAGCGCGAGTCGCTCGCTGTCCCCAGCGGGAGACCCTATGTCGACGACACCAGCGTTCGCGCGCGAGAGACCACCGCGATGGAAGATGCCATCGCCCGACGCCGGCGCGCGCGCGCCCGCGTCGACAAGCTGCTGCAACGGGCGCGAGACTGGGTCCGGGCACGCGTGATGGCACCTCGCACGACTCCTCCCCCTCCGCTCAACGAGAACCACGAGACTCTGAACTCCGGTTGCCGCGGATCCGCCGAAGGCGGGATGCGAGACGAGGCCTCGCGATGACTCTCCACGCGCTCGCTCGGATCACGCTCACCGACATCAGCCACGATCCGATGATCGTCCTCGGACGGTACCGGCTCGACCTCGAGGCCTGTCGTCGCGCCATCGCCAAAGGAAAGCCGTCCGCGATTGCTCACACCGCGCGCGGGCTCCTCACCGCTCTCGGCTCCATCCGCGTTCGCGTCGAGCTGGAGCACGCCGCCGCTGCCTTCGCGGAAGGCATGGATGAGCGCCCTGACGCGGAAGAATGGGTGTACTTCGCGGTCTCCGCTCGCGCCACGCTCGACCGCGCGGTGAAGTCCGGCGCGACGGAGATCGGCGTAGAGCTCGAGTTCCTCGACAACCAGCTCGAAGCGGCCCGCGAGGCCGTGCTGCTGCTCGAGCCGGAGGACTACAACGAAGCGCTCCTCGGAACACCGCCGGACAAGTCCGCATGGTGGGGGGAGCGCGCGCGCCTCGACGCGGGCGTTCGCGAGATCGACCTCGAGCGCGCGCTCTGCGCCCTCGGGGAAGATCAGGAAGCGCGCGACGAGCTCGCGTGATCGCGTGAGCTCAATTTAGCGGCAGTCCCAGTGGGCGTCGCTCGACGGCGACGGCTCGGGCGCGGGCTCCGCCGCCGCGTCGGCGTCGGCGCCGGCATCGGTCGGCGTCGGCACGGGCGTCGTGTCGGCCGGTCCGGCGACGCACCGGCAGCTCGAGATGACCAGGCATTCGCCCTGGCCGCTCTTGTCCTGCGTGCCGTTGATCTGCGCCGACCAGCCAACGAGATACCAGCCGCCGCGCGGCAGCTTGTTGATCACGTCGAAGGTGGTCCCGTCCGACGAGCACGCGGGCGCGCTCGGCTTCGAGCCGAGGCCGACGACCGACGCATGATTCTCGTTGTCACCGCCGAAGGTGAACGGGCCGGGATCGCAGACGCGATTGCCCGCATCTGGCGCGTACGTCGTCTCCACATCGTTGCAGGCCACGACGACCGACAGCGGCACGAACACCGCGGTCGCGAGAACGAACAAGGAAGCGCGGAGCATGACGGCCCCGCAGTTTACGCGGGCGCGCGCAGCTTGCCGAGCGCTTCGGGCAGGCCAGCCGGTGTGGCACGAAGCTTCACATAGAGATGGTCGCGATCCGTCTCGATGGCCCGGATGCCGAGCACCGGCGACAGGATGCCGAGCGCGCGACGGATGCGCGGGTCATTGGCGAGCTTCGGGACCTTCATGAGGTCGACGACGACGCGGTCGCCCTCCGCCTCGACGACCGCGGCCGGCCGCTTTGGAATGAACTTCACGAGGTTGCCCGGCTTCGAGAGGTCGAGCGCGCCCGACTTGATGAGCGTGGCCACCGGCGACTCGCTGTCGCCGACGAGCGCGAGCTTCACCTCGCGGAGGCGCACGCCCACCCGCAGCGAGTCCTCCGTGATCGTCACCTCGTCGATCTTGATCGCCGCCGAGGCGCGGACCGCCGTGCCCATCGCGTCGACCACGGCCGAGAAGCGGAGCGCCGGCGGCGCGCTCGATATCTCGACGTCCTTCGGCGCCTTGGCGCCCTGGATCTGGCCGGCGAACCACCGCAGCGTCGCGATCGGCACGCCAAAGCGTAGGCCCGTCGCGTTCACGGCAGCGCGTACGACCTCGTCGGGGTTCTTACGCACGTAACCTACTGCCGCCTGAATCATGGCGCGCGGGCTGAACATTGGGACGCTCAGATTAACCTCTTGTCGACCACCGGCGTTCGGGAAACTGTCATGACGCGGTGCGCTGCGTGTTCTCACGCGCTCCGGACCATCGCGCGGCTGCGACAGCCCGGGCGTCGTGAGGTGGCCCGACGAGCGGCGGTCGTCCTCTCTCTGGCGCCAGCGGGCGCGAGCCGGACCGATTGCATGTATTCTACACAATCACGCACGAGCTCGATGCCACGACCGGACAGCGCCGTCTTGGTCGGGTTCTCCGTCGCGGGGAGCCAAGGCGCATCGAGCACGCATCGAGCCAGAGGGCGCGGTTCGCGCGCCGGCGCACCTTTCGGCATCGGCTCTGAGTAGTGGACCCGAGGGGGATCGAACCCCTGACCTCCGCATTGCGAACGCGGCGCTCTCCCAGCTGAGCTACGAGCCCAATTCCTTGATTGGGACGGCGGACTCTATTCGCGCCGCGGACGATGTCAAGCACCGCCGCGACGAATCAGAGCTGAACGTCGCCCGGCTGGGGGGTGACGTGCGGTCCTTCCCCCGGAAGCGCCGGGAGATCCGCGTCGCGCCCGGCGTCGACGGGGGTCGACGAGGAGCCGGTCGAGGACGCGGAGCTGCCGCTCGGGGGCACGGGCATCGGCTTGTTGAGCTGATCGCACGCGAGGGTCCCGAGCGTCACGCAGGAGAGAAGAAGGAGGACGACCCGCATCGCGGGCTATCTGTAGCCTTGAACGAGGGCCTGCGCCAAGAGCCCCCAGCCGTCGATGGCGACGAAGAGGAGGAGCTTGAAGGGCAGACTCACCTGCGTGGGACTCAGCATTTGCATGCCGAGCGCGAGGAGCACGTTGGCGATCACGAGATCGATGACGAGGAACGGCAGGTAGATGAGGAAGCCGATGGCGAAGGCCTCCGTCAGCTCCGTCACCACGAAGGCGGGCACGAGCACGGAGAGGTCCTTTGCGCCGACCTTGTCGCGCTCCGCCTCCGGCCGGGCGTTCTTCGCGACGAGGAGGAAGCGCGTTTGCTCCTTCTCCGCGGAGTTCTTCGCGAGAAAATCGCGCATCGGCTCGCTGACGGCGAGGACGCCCTGCTCGATGAGCGCGCTCGTGTCCTGGTTCTTCTTCTCCGCCTGAGCCGCCAGCGGCGCGGCGCGATCGAAGATGCGCTGGCCGACGGGCGCCATCGCGATGAGCGTCAGCGACGTCGCGAGCGCCATGATGACCGTGTTCGAGGGCACCGACTGCGCGCCGATCGCGCTCCGGACGATCTGGAGGACGGTCGAGATCTTCACGAAGGCGGTGACGCCCATGAAGACGAACGGAAGGAGCGAGACCAGCGCGAGCGCGACGACGAGCGCGATCGGCTTTCCCAGGAAGTCGGTCATGGGGACCGCGCGCTCATTTCTTCGTCTTCAGTACGCGCGCGAGCACGTCGGAGAACGGGCCCGCGGCGGCGGGGACGTCCTCCGGGACGTCGTCCGCGGAGAGCTCGCCGAGCTTCGTGAAGCCGGCCTCGGACGCGCCGACGACGATGACCTGACCCGCGACCTTGACGAGGTAGATCGAGCGCCGGGCGTCGAGCGGGAGCAGGCCCACGAGGGAGATCGGGCCTCGCGGCCGGCCCAGGCCGAGGCGGCGCGCGCCGTAAAGCACGACGAAGGCGAGCGCGCACACGGCGAGCAGCGTCACCAGCGTCTGCACGATGTATCCGGCGTACGGCCCCACCGCGCGGCGATATCCACGAATTTCGGAGCGGGGTCAACCCCCGCGGCTTCCCCGTGTGTTGACGCATCGCGCTCGGCCGAATAGACGTCTCGGCCCCTTGGCTCTCATCGTTCAGAAATTCGGTGGCACGTCGGTCGGCACCGTCGACCGCATCAAGAACGTGGCGAAGCGCGCGCTCGCGACGCAGAAGGAAGGCAACGACGTGGTCGTCGTCGTCTCCGCGATGAGCGGCGAGACGAATCGCCTCCTCAAGCTCGCGCACGACGTCACCCAGGTGCCGGATCAGCGCGAGATGGACGTCATCGCAGCAACGGGCGAGCAGGTCACCTGCGCCCTCACCTCGATGGCGATCCAGGCGGAGGGCGGCAAGGCGCGCTCGCTCCTCGGCCACCAGGTGAAGGTCCTCACCGACGACGCGTTCACCAAGGCGCGCATCAAGTCGATCGACAGCGAGAAGATCCGCGACGCCTGCAAGCGCGGCGAGATCGTGGTCATCGCGGGCTTCCAGGGCGCGGACGACGCGGGCAACATCACGACGCTCGGTCGTGGCGGCTCGGACACCTCCGCCGTCGCGGTGGCTGCCGCCATCAAGGCCGACGCCTGCGAGATCTTCACCGACGTCGACGGCGTGTACACCACCGACCCCAACATCTGCGCGTCGGCGAAGAAGATTCCGAAGATCTCCTACGAGGAGATGCTCGAGCTCGCGTCACTTGGCGCGAAGGTGCTGCAGATCCGCAGCGTGGAGATTGCGATGAAGTACGGCGTTCCGGTTCATGTTCGTAGCTCGTTCAGCGATGCCCAGGGCACGTGGGTGACGGGGGAGGACAAGTCACTGGAAGACGTCGTCGTCGCGGGCGTCGCCTACGACAAGAACGAGGCGCGCGTGAACGTCATCGGCCTGCACGACAAGCCGGGCGTCGTCGCGGAGCTCTTCTCGCATCTCGCGGAGAAGAACGTCTCCGTCGACATGATCATCCAGAACGCGACCACCGGCGCGAGCGACCGCGCCGACGTCACGTTCACGCTCGCGCAGACCGACCTCCAGCGCGCCCGTCCGTGGATCGAGGAGATCGGCAAGAAGCTCGGCTCCACCGAGGTCCGCTACGACGAGGACGTCGTGAAGGTCTCGATCGTCGGTCTCGGCATGCGCTCTCACGCGGGCATCGCGGCGAAGATGTTCAAGCTCCTCGCGGCCGAGGGGATCAACATCCAGGCCATCTCGACGTCGGAGATCAAGGTGAGCTGCCTCGTGCACCAGAAGTACACGGAGCTCGCGGTGCGCGCGCTGCACGACGGCTTCGGCCTCGGCAACGAGCGCCCGTCGCTCGAGCCACAAGCGAAGAAGTAGTCGACGCCTTCCTGATCGCTTGGTCCGCGTCTGTCTTGCGTCGCGCTCAGTAAGCGCGAATCGCGACGTCATCGAACTGCGCGACGAACCCAACCTGAGAAGACGCCTTTCCTTCCCAGATACCGAGGTAGATCGATGGGGTGAAGGCTTCGATCGCCGCCTTCGACGTGTCGAGGGGCACGCGTCCAAGCGCCTTGTCGCCCAGCCGCAGCGACGCGGCAGGGATCGTGAGATCGACCGCGAGCGTGAACGACGTCCAGTCAGCGGGGACCACTCCGACCCCTGGGCTCGACTGAAACTCCCGTCCGCCGTCTTGAATCACGACCTCGGCGACGTCGCCGTTCAGGTTCAGAAAGACCCCGCCTATGTCGCCGACCTGGATCATGGCGACATGCACGCCACCAGCGTTGAGCTCGCGGGTGGGTACGCGCAGCATCCCCGAGACGACGATGTGCTTCGGTGAGCCCGGTAGCTCGAAGCGGTAGCGGGCATCCGGGCTCGGATCGGGACCAGGCGCTATCACCGCCTCCAGGCTCGACGGCGGTGACGTCGAGGCGTCGGCGGTGATCTGGTACGCCGCTTGGGGATCCCCCCGCTCGGGCCTCCAGGGAGCAGCGTCGAACCGATCATCGAAATCGTCGCAGAGCACCAGAGCGGCGGCGTCCACCGTCGCGCAGAAGCTGGGGGCACTCGCACCGTCCGGGGTGGTCACACGACCGGCATCGCCGACGGTCGCTGAGTCGTTCTTACCGTCCGCGCTGAACGAGCTGCACGCCAGCGCGACGAGACCTGCCGCCGCCGTCGCAAGGATGACGAGCCCCGCCGTGAATCGACCCACATCGCCATCGTACACGATGCTTGTGGGCTTGCTTGCTCCGGTAGCAAGCCGACCAGCGTGCTCGCCGATCAAAGCGCGGCGAGGGACACCACGAGCGCGGGGAGCGTGGCGACGGCGCCGACGATCAAGAACCTCCGCATCGGAAGCACGACGCCGGAGCGGCGGAGCATCTCGAGCCAGAGGAGGCCCGCGAGCGAGCCCATCGGGAAGAGGCGCGGGCCGAGGTCGCCTCCGATGAGCGCGGCGAGCACGCTCGTGCCACCGTGGTGGCCGAGCGCGAACATGTTGAGGTGGCTCATCGGGTGGTTGTTGAGGAGCGCGCTGCCGCCGGCCGAGATCAGACCGACGCGCATCGCGCCCGCGCCCTGGTAGAGCGAGGAGAGCCGCTCGACGATCCCCTCGTTGCGAAGCCCGATGCTGAGGATCAGCGCCGCGACGAGGAAGACGAGGGTGTCGAGGTGGATGCCGTCCTTGACCACGTCCTTCGTGCTCGCGCCGGCCACGCGGCCGATCGCGAGGAGGAGGAGCGCGCCGACGAACGCGACGATCCAGACCGGGCCGCCGAAGTACGAGACCACGGGGTACGCGGCGACGACCGCGCCGAGCGCGAGCAGCGTGACGAGGCGGAGACCGCGGAGCGGCGCGAGCGGCGCTTCGCCCGGCGGCGCCGCCTTCGACGCCGCGAGCTCGCGACGGAAGAGGAAGAACGCGGTCGCGAACGTCGCGAGGCAGCCCGCGAGCGCCGGCAGCGCCATCGCGCGCGCGTAGTCGTTGAAGCCGATGTGCGCATACGACGCGACGACCATGTTCATCGGGTTCGACACGACGAGCGGCGCGACGCCCGCGGAGAGGAAGACCGCGAACGCGAGCGGGACGACGAGGTCGGGACGCTTCCGCCGCGCGATGTCGACGATGAGCGGCGTCAGCAGGAGGATCGCGGAGTCGTTGTTGAGGACCGCCGCCGTCAACGTGCCGAACGCGAACACGGCCGCGAAGAGCGAGGCGCCGCTCCGCGCGACGCGGCGAAAGATGATCTCGGCGATTCCGTCGAGCACGCCCATCCGGCGCGCGACACCCGTCATGATCATGATGGAGACGATCCCGAGGAGCGGGCGCCACATCGTCTGCGCCGCCCAGCCGATGTCGGCGACGTGCACGCTGCCGAGCGCGGTCAGCACCGCCACGCCCGCGAGCGCGGCCGTCGCCGGCGTGAGGCGAAGCTTCGGCGAGATGCGCGGGCGCGTCACGACGAGGCCCATCGTCACGGCCACGGTCGAATAGGTCAGCGCCTCCATGTGATGTCGGCTGCACCATGCGTGCCGGGGGACGGGGGCGCGAAACGACGCTGGAGTCGGGCCGCTGCGCAATGACGTGGTGGCGATCGGTGGATCTCAGTAGCCCCACATGACCTCGAAGCGCAGCATCGCGGTCAGATAGCTCGGATACGTGTCGAGCTTGCTGATCATCAGATGTTCCCTTCCTGTAACACCGACCGCGAACGTGCGTGAGAGCTGGTAGTCGAGGCCGACGCCCACGGAGAGGTCGGGCACGACGATGGCGCGATCGAGCGTGCCGCCCGTGAGGAGGCACGCGCCACCCTCGATCCCGAACCACGGGATGACGCGCAGGATGTCGATCACGTAGCTCACGCCGGCGCCCGCCTGATGGACCGCGGCGGGTCTCGTCTGCAAGTTTGCCGGAGGGTCGAGCTTCTGATCCGCCGCCACGACGACCGAGCTCGCGTCGAGCGTGAGGTTCCACTGGTCGGTCAGGCCGTACGCGTAGTGAAGCGCACCGCCGAAGCCGGCGCTCACCGTCGACTTGTCCTTGATGTTCAGCATCCCGAACGCCGGCGCGAGGCCGAGGTGATGCTGCTGCTCGATCGCCGACGCGTCGGACGTCGCGAGCAGCACCGCGACGCTACTCGATAGACAGAAGCTCGATATCGAAGACCAGCGTCGCCTTCGGCGGAATGACGGAGCCTGCACCACGGTCACCATAGCCAAGGTCCGGCGGGATCGTCAGCTTCCGTTTGCCTCCGACCTTCATCCCGACGAGGCCCTGATCCCATCCCTTGATCACCTGTCCTGCGCCAACCTTGAAGGAGAAGCCATCATTCCCGTGCTTCCGTGACGCATCGAACTCGGTGCCGTCGAGCAAACGGCCGACGTAGTGCACCTTCACCTTGTCGCCCGACTTCACCTCGCGGCCCGTGCCGACCTGCGTATCTGCGATCACGAGGCTCTTCGGCGCGGCGACGTTGGTCGGCGGCGTGTTGGTCGGCGGCGTGTTGGTCGGCGGCGTGATCGCCGGCTTCGGCTTCGGGGCCTCCGGCGTCAGCTTGTCCGCCGGGAGGTTGAGCGCGAGGTTCACCAGCTTCTTGAACTTGGGCAGGTCCTTCGCGCCGGAGATGAAATAAGGACCGATGAAGAACGCGGGCGTGCCGCCGAGCTCCGCGTCGTTCGCCGCCTTCTGCTCCGCGTCGATCGTGGCCTTGTGCGTGTGCTTGTCGAGCGCGGCCGCGAACTTCGTCGCGTCGAGCCCGACCTGCTGCGCATAGCTCTCGAGATCCGACCGCTTCAGGTCCTGCTGGTGCTGCCAGACGAGATCCGTGAACTTGTTGAAGCCCTCGTTCCCCTTCTGCGCGTAGGCCTCGCGCGCCGCCTCCGCCGCGAGCGGCGCGTCCGGGTGGAACGAGAGCGGATCGTCGCGCCACACGACCTTGATCTTGCCGGGGTACGACTTCAGGAGCTCGTCGATGGTCGGCTTCACCTTTGCGCAGAACGGGCACTGGAAGTCCGCGAACTCCTGGATGACCACCTTCGCGTTCGGCGAGCCGCGGAACGGCGCGTTCGCAGGCACGGCCGCGACCGCCTTCTTCGGCGGCTCCGGGGGCGCGACGCCGTCCTTGATGAGCGCCTCGTAGAGCGCCGTCTTCGCGGTGCCCTTTTTCAAGAGCTCGTCCGCACGCACGAGCTCCTCGTCGATGATGGCCTTGAAGGCATCGAACTGCCTCGCTCCCTTCACGTGACGACCGTTCACGAAGAAGTTGGGCGTGCCCTCGACGCCGAAGTCGTCCGCCACGATCTGATCGAGCTCGATCTGCGAGGCGTAGGACTTCGCCTTCACCGCCTCCATGGCCTTCTTCGCGTCGAGCTTCGCCGCGGTCGCGACCGCCTCGAGATCCGAGTCCTCGAGCTGCGGCGTGGAGGTCATGATCGCGTCGTGCACCGCCCAGAACCCCGCCTCGCCCTTCGTCGCGAGCGCGAATCGCGCGAGCTCCGCCGCGGGCTCCGCGCGTGGGTGGAACGAGAGCGGGAAGTCGCGCCAGACGAAGCGAACCTTGTCGCCGTACGTCGTCTTGATCTGCTCCATCACCTTCTCGGATGCCTTGCAGTACGGACACTGGTAGTCGGCAAACTCGATGATGGTGATCTGCGCGTTCGGGTTGCCGCGCGACGGCGCCTTTCCGACCGGGATCTTGTGCACGATCTTCGCGGCCGCCGCGTCCCTCGCGGCTCGCTCGCGCTCCTCCACGTCGCGCTTCTGCCGGTCCGCTTCCTGACGCTCCTTCGTCGACTTGAAGTTCTGACCCGCGAGGCGCGTGTAGATCTGATCGCGAGGGATCCCCTCCTTCGCGAGCGCGCGGCTCTTCACGAGCTCCTCGTCGATGATCTCCTTGAAGTCGTCGATGCTGCGCGCGCCGACGAGCTCGATGCCGTCGATGAAGAACGTGGGCGTGCCGTTCGCGCCGCGACCGTGCGCGACCGAGATGTCGACCTCGATCTTGGCCGTCCACCGGTGCTGCTCGATGCCTTCCTTGATCGCGCGCTCGTCCGCGCCGGCCTGAGCGGCCCACGACAGGAGCGTCGCCGGCTCCATTTCCTTCTGGTGCTCGAACGTCGCGTTGTGGAAACGCCAGAAAGCCTCGTTGCCTGCCGTCTCGAGGACGCCCTGCCCGATCTCGGCCGCGATGCGCGCCTGGGGGTGGAACGGGAGCGGATTGTTCTTGAAGACGATGCGCAGCTGGTCGGCGCCGTACTGCTCGTAGAGCCGGTCGAGCGTCGGCACCACACGCGAACAGAACGGACACTGGAAGTCCGAGAAGACGACGATCGTCACCGTCGCGAGCCGGCTCCCTCGCGTCGCGTCGTTCGCGACGATGGGCACGGCCGCCTCGTCCTCCGCCTGTGCGGGCGGCGGCGGCGGCGGCGGCTCGGCGCCTGCATCACCACCCTTGCCGACGATGAGGTCAGGCGACTGCGCGGGCTTCGAGTCACCGCAGGCGGCGACGAACGCGATGGTCGCGAGGAGGGCAAAGATGGGCAGGAGACGAATCTTCACGGCGTCTTCGTAGCCGTGAAGTGGTGCGGAATCCACCTGGTTCGCGCGCGTTTGGCGCTATTCGAAGAGCAGCGGCTCGCGGATCGTCGTGATGAACTTGCGGATGGCGGCGAGGCTCGCGAGGTCGAGGCCGACGAACTTGATGCCTAGGCCCGGCGGGACATCGTCGTCACCCGAGTACGTGCGGCTCCAGCGGACCTCGCCGAGCGTCATGATGCGCTTGTGACTCGGCAGCTCGAGGTGCAGGCCCACGAGCGAGCCGGCAGGGAGCATGACGTGGGTGGCGACGAAGACGCCGCCCTCGGAGATGTTCATCGTGAGCCCGGTCCAGAAGTTGTGCTCGGAGCACAGATCGATGCAGAGGTACGCGATCGCGCGGGGCGACTTGCGTTCGTCTTCGCGAACGCGAAAGTCCTCTTCCGGCGTGATCTTCAGCGCTGCACCCATCGTCCTGTCTCCTCCGGAACGGCCGCTCACGACGGCCAGCGTTTCTACGTAGGGGGAACGGTCAGAGGGTCTCGAGCTTGAGAAACAATCTAGAAAAACCGCGTGTTGCCATGAGGTTGACGCTTTCGTCATTCGCGTGGCGCGAGCGTCAAACCACCGATGCCGCTTTTGCTCGTCGAGGCGTCATGGGGGTACGGCTCAGCGTCGGCGGAGCGACGGTTCCTCGTCATCGGACGAACACCGGGCGTTGGTACGGCGAATGCCTGCTCCTTTCCGATCATGAGCGAAGTGCACTCCCTACCTCCCTCGCAGGAAGGTCCCCGCGATACCGTCGTTGTTCTTCCGCCAGGCTTCAGCGGCGCCGACATGGCCCGCTCCTGCCGCGAGACCGCGGTCCAGTTCATGAACGAGTCGCCGACCTGGGGGAAGCCCGAGCTCGCCATGTGGCTCTCGGGCCCCTATGCCCTCGCCACGCGCTATGCCAAGCGTGAGAGCCATCCGTCGATCGCCGGCGATGTGCCGCTCATCAAGCAGATCGACGTCCGCCTCGTCGATCGCATCTTGCGGGCCGCCCGTACGGAGGTGCTCGAGAACCTGGCTCAGCTCAGCGGCGATCAGTCTTCGAGCTTCGTGCTCCGCGCGCTCATCGCGGGCTCGGTGGCTCGGGTGGAAGACGGATATCGCGAGCCGACCTGGGCGCCCGCCGCGGGCACGACGCGCCTCGCCGATCGCGTCCTCTCCCTCTTCGCGGTCGACTACCTCCTGCGCCCGGGCGACTACGAGAGCTACCTCGCGATCTGTACGACGTGCTCGTACGTGAGCTTCGATCCCAGCGCGAAGAAGCGCGGGTATTGCCCGGCTCACGCGCCGGCGCCGGCGTCGGGCCGCCGCTTCACTCTTCCTTATCCCGGTCTCGAGGCCGGCTTCGGTAGCTGATCGACCAGACGAGCCAATCATGAGCGCTTCCGTTCATACCTTGAGGCCCACGAGCCGCGGCAAGATCATCAGCCAGGACCCACGTCTGACCGGCGTGCTCGAGACGATCGACCGCATCGCGCGATCGTCGTGCACCGTGCTGGTGAGCGGTGAGAGCGGTACGGGAAAGGAGCTCATCGTCGCCGCGCTCCACGACGCGAGCGAGCGCCGAGCGGCGCCGCTCGTCACGATCAATTGTGGCGCGATCCCGAACAACCTGGTCGAGAGCGAGCTCTTCGGGCACGCAAAAGGTGCGTTCACCGGAGCCTCGAGCGGCACGCGCGGCCTCGTCGCCGCCGCGGAGGGAGGCACGCTCTTCCTCGACGAGGTCGGCGAGCTCCCGCTGGCGGTGCAGGTGAAGCTGCTCCGGCTCCTCCAGCAGCGCGAGTACACGCCGCTCGGCGAGACGCGCTCCGTGAAGTCCGATGTGCGTATCGTCGCGGCCACGAATCGACGCCTCGACGAGGAGGTGAAGGCCGGACGCTTCCGCGAGGATCTCTATTACCGCCTCAACGTGATTCACCTCGAGCTGCCCGCCCTTCGCGAGCGACGTGGTGACCTGAAGCCGCTCGCCCGCCACTTTTGCCGGCTCTTCGCGGAGCGAGCGGGTCGCGGCGATCTGCTCGGCCTCTCCGATGCGGCCCTCACCGCGATCGAGGCCTATCCGTGGCCCGGCAACGTCCGGGCGCTCGAGAATGCGATCGAGCGCGGCGTGCTCCTCGCGCGCGGTCCATACGTGGAGCCCGAGGACGTCTTCGGCCGCGTGGCGCGCGCGCTCGCCCAGCCCGCGGTGCACATCACCGTACCGCCGCCGTCGGCGAAGGTGGTCTCGCTCATCCCGCGTACGCTGCCCGACGCGGGGATCGATCTCTTCGACGCCATCGAGCTCTACCAGGACAGCCTCGTGAAGCAGGCGCTCGCACGGACGAACGGCAATCGCAACCAGGCCGCTCGTCTCCTCGGAATGAACCGCACGACGCTCGTCGAGCGTATTCGCCGTCGCGGCCTCTAGAAGAAGCGGCCTCGCTCGAATGCCATCAGGAGCAACGCTTCGTGAGCGTCGCTCCTTTTCGCTTTCGGAGCTCGCGTTACGCCGGCTTGCGGAAGAGGCGGCGGAAGTTCGAGCGATCCAGCCCCGAGCGACGCGCCGCCTCGGAGACATTGTTGTTCGTCGCTTCGAGCAGCGCCTTCACGTAGGCGTTGGTGAACTCGTTCACGACGCGCTTCTTGGCCTCTGCGAACGCGAGCTCGTGGAGCGCGAGGCTCGTCACGGTTCCGGCGATCGAGCGATCGGCGAGCTGCACCTGCAAGCGCTCGCTCTGCTCGCGGAGACGCTTGTACGCCGCAGCGTTCACCACTTCGATGACGATGGCCTCGTTCGCCTGGAACGGCTTCGTCACGAGGGCGTAGGCGCCCTGCTTCGTGAGGCTCAAATGGAGCTCGGCGTCCGCGTGCGCGGTCATCATGACCACCTCTGCCGGGTGCCGGTCTTCCTTCATGCGAGCGAGCACGTCGATCCCGGTGAGCCCCGGCATGCGGATGTCGAGCACCGCCACGTCGATCCTCTCTCTCTGGAGGATCAGGAGCGCGTCTTCGCCGCTCTCCGCCGTCAGCGTCTCGAGGCCGGCGTTGCGAAGAACGCGAGCCACCGCCTGTCGAATGCCGCTCTCGTCGTCGACGACCAGCGCTCGGATCTGTTGCTCCACCGACTGCATCAGGCCGCGAGGTGGACGTCGTTCTGCGCCTCCACGAGCAGCGTCTTGAGCTGCGACGTGGCGCGGGCGAGGAGCTGGGAGACGCGGGCCTCGCTGAGGCCCATCGAGGTCGCGATCGCCTTCGAGGACTGGTCCTCGAAGTAGCGCATCTGGATGATGCTGCGCTCGCGAGCGGGGAGCTTGCCGACGGCGCGGCGGAGGTCGCCGTTCTCGCGATTGGTCTGCACCTGCTCGTACGGCGACGGACCTTCCTCGCGGAGCGAGTGCGTCGGGGGGAGGTCGTCGAAGCCGATGACGACGACGCCTTCGGGCTTCTCGGCGCACGCAGGGGCGGAGGCGGACGCGGGCATGTTCTTGATCACGGGCGCCGGCACGTTCGCGGTCTGCGGGGTGCGGCGGCGGCGGGGCGACCAGTCATGACGGCGAAGCTCGTCGATGATGGCGCCACGGATGCGGATGCGCGCGTAAGCGGCGAGCATCTCCGGGCAGGTGTGCTTCTTCGAACGGAGAGCATGGAGAAGACCCACGGAGCCAGCGGCCACGAGGTCCTCGCGCTGAACGCTGCGAGGGACGCGGCGCATGAAGTCGGCAACGATTCCAAGCACGAGGTGCATGTGGCTGGCGAAGCCTTCGTTGTTCCCGGAGAGAGAGGTCTGTTCCATCGTGATGACCTCCTGAAGCAGCCGCCGTGCCGTCCATCTTTTCGTGCAAGTCGTCGAGATCTCGTGAGTGTCGTTCCTTGTGACCCTGTCATCCGTCTGGCGATCGTCATGGCCCTGGCGGGTCGACCGTCACGCGGCCTGCCTTCGGTGATGAGCGACGAGGGAGGTGATGTACGACTCCCACTGGCGCTTCTCATCGCCGGCGAGCGCGAAGAACTTCACGCCGACGCCAGCCCGGCCGTGGGCGTCGGTGACGACCCGGACCGACACCACGTTGAGCGTGATCATTCGACCGGGGATCTGGACCCGAAGCTTCAGGAGCTCGTTGAGCTGGGGCGGCACATCCATGCGCAGGAAGAGGCCGCGAAAGCTGACGTTCAGTGCCTCGACTTTTTCGAGGGAACCGATGCGGATGATCTCGACGGGCGGGGAAGCGTGAGCGCGGATATCTCGACGGCGTTCGGACGAGTCCATGGTGTTGAGAGAGAACGTCCATCGCTCGATCGGCTTAAGCGGGTCGTGTCTGACACCCGCCTGCCATGAACGACGAGGTCAAAAGTCCCACCTCTCCGGTGGCGGATACTTTCCACGACTTTCCCAGATTGACGAACGACTCTTGCAGGTGGGAAGGTGAGAAATTGGATTGCCATGACCACCACCCCCGATCGTGAGCGCCCACGTCTCCTCATCGTCGAAGACGACGACGGCCTCCGGACGGTGCTCGCGCGTCGCCTCAACGGAAACTTCGACGTCGTCTCGGTCGGTGACGGCACCGCCGCAGCCGAGCTGCTCGTCAACCAGACCTTCGACGGCGTCCTCAGCGACATCAACCTCCCAGGGATGTCGGGTGTGGAGCTCCTGCGCGTCGTGCGCTCGTACGACCTGGACGTCCCGGTCGTGCTGATGACGGGGCAGCCGAGCATCGAGACGGCAGTGGCTGCGCTCGAGCTTGGCGCGCTCACCTACCTCCAGAAGCCGTTCTCCCACGACCAGCTCGAGCAGACGCTCCTCCGGGCCGGCAAGCTCGCGCGCCTGGCGCGCACCAAGCGGGAGGCCGCGCTCGCCGGTCTCGGCGGCTCGATCCTGCCGGGCGACCGTGCCGGGCTCCACACGAGCCTCAATCGGGCGCTCGACTCGCTCACGATGGTCTACCAGCCCATCGTGGATAGTCGGACGAGGAAGACGGCGGGCTACGAGTGCCTGATGCGGACGAAGGAGCCCTCCCTTCCCCACCCCGGCGCGGTCCTCGAGGCCGCCGAGCGTCTGGGGCGTCTCCACGACCTCGGCCGTCGGGTCCGCGCTCACGCCGTGGAGGGGTTCCATGCCGCCGACGAAGACTCCCTTCTTTTCGTGAACTTGCATCCCGCCGACCTGCTCGACGCCGACCTCTACGATCGGGCCGCGCCCCTTACGAAGATCGCCCACCGCGTCGTTCTCGAGATCACGGAGCGTGCAGCCCTCGATGATCTCACGGAGACCAAGCACCGGGCCGCCGAGCTCCGCCGGAGGGGGTTCAAAATTGCAATCGACGACCTGGGGGCCGGCTACGCGGGCCTCACCAGCTTCGCCACGTTCGAGCCCGAGGTCGTGAAGCTCGACATGACGCTCATCCGAGATATCGAGAAAAGCACGGTTAAGCGGCAGATCGTGGGCTCGATGAGCCGTCTCTGCCGGGACCTCGACATGCGCGTCGTGGCCGAGGGGATCGAGACCGCGGCCGAGCTTGCCTGCCTGCTCGATCTCGGCTGCGACTACCTCCAGGGCTATTTCCTCGGGCGCCCGGCGCCTGCGATATCTCCATCGACACAGAGCTGGTGAGGGCGAGCCGAAGGTCGTCCGCGGAAAACTCTTTGGTTTTCCAGCAATTTAACGATTGAGCGGTCGCTCACCGGGGACCTCCCCCGCCGTCGATTTCTCCGGCGAAATTTCCCGGATTCAGCCATATGCTCACGGGTTGCCCAGAGCGCCACGGGCCTAACCGCGACATCTTTTCCCGTTTTCAAGGCGCAAAAAGCGCATCAGCCGATTTTGTCGATTTCGTTTTGACGAAGTCTCGCATTCCGAGTAAGGAGAGTAATCCGTGAAAATCGTCAGCGACCAACTTCTAACTTCATCCGAGGTCGGGGAGCTCCTCCAGGTCAACCCCAGCTCGGTCAAGAAGTGGGTGGACGACGGCCTGCTCCTGGCGTTCCGCACGCCCGGCGGTCACCGTCGCATCCGCGCGGCTGACCTCGTGTCGTTTCTCGTGCGTCATGAGATGCCGATCCCCGTCGACCTCCAGGATGCGGCCAAGAAGCGCCTCCTGATCGTCGACGACGAGACGGACCAGCTCAAGGCACTCGCACGCTCCTTCAAGCGCTTCGCCGACCGCGTCGAGGTCACCACGACCTCGAACGGTATCGATGCGCTGGTGCTGGTGGGGTCCTTCCACCCGCACGCGGTTCTGCTCGACGTGTACATGCCGGGCATCGACGGCCTCGAAGTCTGCCGTCGCCTCAAGAAGAACCCGGCCACGAAGGACGTGCAGGTCTACGTCGTCTCGGGCGCTTTCACTTCTGCACTGGAGCAGAAGGCCCTCGAGGCCGGCGCCGTCAAATGCCTGCCGAAGCCGATCGACGCCAAGCAGGTCCTCTCCCTCATGTATCCGGCGCGCGGTGGCGAGCTAGAGGCTCGCGCGTTCTAACACCCCTCTTCTAGCAAGAAAGTCAGTCAGGTAGCGCATGGGCTCTGCAGCGCAGGCGGCGGAGACGCTCGTCCAAAATTCGGATGAAGCGGCGGCTCCGCGTCTCTCGGAATCTCCGACCTCCGGCGTTGTCGCGCGGAACCGGACGAGCGTTCGCACGGCCGATCTCCTGGTCGACGTCCTCGTCGACGCGGGCGTGGAGGTGATCTTCGGGCTACCAGGCGGTCCTGTCGCTCCGCTCATGGACGCGCTGCTCGATCGCCCGCAGATCCGCACCATCACGACGCGTCACGAAGCGGGCGCGCTCTTCGCGGCCGCGGGCTACGCGCAGTCGACGGGCAAGCTAGCGGTCTGCGTCGTCACGTCCGGGCCCGGCATCCTCAACGCCATGACCGGCATCGCCAACGCTTACTGCGAGGGTCTTCCCATCCTCGTCATCGCGGGCGACGTCCCGCGCGATCGCGTCGGCAAGGGCGCGGCTCAGGACGGCACCTCGTTTGGTCTCGACGTCATCCACATGGCCAAGCCGATCTCGAAGTTCGCGGCGGCCGCGAGCGAGTCGGCGACGGCGCCGGGCCTCCTTCGTCAAGCGATCGCGACCGCGATGGCTGGACGCAAGGGTCCCTCCGTCGTGACGGTGCCCCTCGACGTCGCAACGTTGAAGGCGATCCCGCCGCTGCTCGGCGTGAAGCTCGAGGAGCGCTACGAAACGCCCGCCGAGACGCTCGACGGTGTGGCCGAGGCTCTGCGGACCGCTCGTCGCGGCCTCATCCTCGCCGGCTCCGGCTGCCGCTGGGGCAACGGCCCGAAGATGCTCCGCGAGCTCGCCGAGCGTCTGCAGATACCGGTCATGACGACGCCGAAGGCCAAGGGCGTTCTTCCGGAGACGCATGCGCTCAGCCTCGGCGTGTTCGGATGGGGTGGGCACGCCTCCGCCTCCGAATATCTCGAGGCCGGCGTCGATGTCGTCTTCGCGATCGGAACGAGCCTCGGCGAGCACGCGTCCGATAGCTGGAGCACCAAGCTCGCTGGCAGCGAGCACTTCATCCATCTCGACATCGACGCCACGCGCATCGGCCGCAACTACGCGGTGACGTACGGCATGGTCGATACGGTCGAGAACGCCCTCCCGAAGCTGATGGAGCGCTTCAAGGGCATGCCTCGTCGCTTCCCGATGCGCCACGGGGTCCGCCGCGCGAACACCGGTGACCTCGTCCTCGTCGGGAAAGAGGGAAAGATCGCTCCCCAGCGCGCTCTCTGGGAGCTCCAGAAAGCGGTACCCGAGGACGCGATGTACACGTCGGACATCGGCGCGCACATGTTCTTCGCGCTTCACCACATCGAGGCCAAGACGCCGACGAGCTTCATGATCACGCTCTCGCTCGGCTCGATGGGCTCCGGCATCGGCGGCGCGTTCGGCGTCAAGGTCGCGCACCCCGACCGTCCCGTCGTCTCGATCTGCGGCGACGGCTGCTTCTCGATGGCGCTCGGCGACATCGCCTGCGCCGCCCAGAACGACATCCCGCTCATCGTCGCCGTGCTCAACGACGAGCGCTACGGGATGGTGGAGATCGGCCACGATGTTATCTACGGCCGCACTCCGAAATTCTCCATGCCCATGAACATCGAACGGCTCGCGGAGGGCGCTGGCGCTCGGTGCGTCGTCATCACCGAGCCGGGGCAGCTCGAGAACCTCGACCTCGTCGCGATGGCCGGCCAGAAGCCGCTCGTCCTCGACATCCGCATCGACCCGACGGTTCACCTCAACCCGTCCCGCCTCGAGTTCCTGAAGAAGGCGGCCACGTCTTCGAACCAAGCCTGAGGACACCGAGGAGCGGCCGGCGCTCCCCTTTTTTGTCCTCGCAAATCGTTTTTGTCGGAAAACCGTTAATTAACGGAGTGATGAGTCATGAAGCAGCCGTCGGTTGGTATTCTCGGGGTCGCCGCCTATCTCCCTCCGAACGTCCGCAAGAACGACTACTGGTCGGACGCCACCGTCAAGACCTGGCGTGAGAAGGCCGGTCGTCGTGCGGAGAAGCTCATCGCGGCGCTCGAGGCCGAGAACACCGACGGCGCTCGCCGAACCCTGGACGCGCTCGCGGCTCTGGCCACCGACCCCTTCCAGGGCTCGATCGAGCGCCGGGTGATCCCGGACGACATGACCGCCTCCGAGATGGAGGTGATCGCGGCGCGCGAAGCGATCGAGCGCGCCGGGATCCAGAAGGAGGAGATCGGCCTCGTCCTCAGTCACCAGATCTGCATCGACTACATCAACGTGCCGTCAGCGGCGGTGGTGGCTGGCAAGCTCGGGCTCCCCTCGAGCACGATGGTCATGGGCACGGATGCGGCATGCAACTCGTTCATGCTCCAGCTCTCGCTCGCGCAGGCGATGATCCAGAGCGGGGCGGTGAAGTACGCGCTCCTCACACAGTCCTCGACACTCACCCGGTTCCCCGACTCGGGCGAGATGATCGACGCGTGGGGTGGCGACGCTGCGTCGGCCGTCATCGTCGGTGCGGTGAGCGAGGGGCGTGGCATTCTCTCGTCCGCCCACCATCAGAACGGCAACCTCTGGGGTGCGCTGCTGTGTGGCGTCCCGGGAAAGCGCTGGCAGGACGATCGCTGCGTCATCTACTCGATCGACCGCGAAGCCAACCTGGACATGGTCGTGCGCATGGCCGATCGCGCGAACGCCTTCGTTGGCGAGGCCCTCGCAAAGGCGAACCTCGAGCGTTCGGACGTCGCGTTCTATGCGGCGCACCAGGGCTTCAAGTGGCTTCTCCCGGTGTCTCAAGCGACCGCCGGCCTCCAGCATGCCAGGACGGTCGAGCACTTTCACTACACGGGGACGGTAAGCTCGGTGAATCTTCCCCTGCAGCTGGCCGTTGCCGAGAGGGAAGGTCTTCTTCGACCCGGCGATGTCGTGGCAGGCTTCTCGGGTGGTACGGGTATGACCTGGTCCGGGATGACCATGCGCTGGGGTCGATGATGAACGTGAGAGTCGTATGAAGGAGGTCTCGTGCCGGGTCCTGGACGTTCACTTCCGTGAGCTGAAGAAGCGCGGAATCGCGCCGGAGGTGTGGACGGAGGGCGTCGCGCTTCCGCTCTCCCTCCTCCAGAACCGACACGAGCGAATCGACTGGGCCGACTTCGCCCAGCTGATGACCAACCTGAATCGCATCTGGACGCCGGACGAGATCGAGGCGCAAGGCGGGTCGTGGATCGACTCTCCCTTCCTGCGGTACGCGCGTCTGCTCGCGAGCTCGGTCTTCACCCCAAAGGAGTTCTATCGCTGGATGGCGAATGGAACGAAGAAGGGGAAGAAGGGCGGCGGCAGTCAGATGCACGACTGTACGACCACCGACTTCAAGGACCTCGGTCCGGATCGGCTCCGCCTCGAGGTGCGGATCGACGAGCCCCATGCTCACTCGCCGGAGTTCTTCCTCCTCGTCAAAGGAGGCTTCCGCGTCGTGCCGCAGATGTTCGGCAAGGCCGACGCCAGGATCCACCTCGTGCCGATCGAGCGCGGCATGGCCTTCGAGATCCAGCTCCCGGCCGGCAGCGAGCGGATCGGCCGGCTTCGCCGTGCGTACAACTGGATCTCTTCGTCGCGCGCCGTCGCGACCGAGCTCGACGACGCGCAGGTCGCGCTCATGGCGCGCTACGAAGAGATCGAGCGGCAGCGCGCTCAGCTCGCGCGGCAGGCAGCGCGCCTCTCCACCGCTCACGCCGTCAACACCGTCATCCAGCACGAGCTCGATCTCGACCTCACGCTGGCGTCGATCGCGAGCGCCCTCGTCGGTGAAGCGGGGTTCGCGCGGGCGGCGGTCGGCATCGACTGCAAGAGCGACGGGGTCACCATCCAGCGCTCCTTCGAGCACGGCAACGAGGGTGCCTTCGAGCTCACCCGCGTCATCGAGGGACGCGGCGGCCAGAGCACCGGGCGCCTCACGGTGTGGGCGCACGCGACGGACGACGTCTTGGAGCGCGAGGAGCTCCTCGACTTCATCGTCCCTTCGCTCACGATGGCGATCGACAACGCGATCTCGTACCTCGTCGTCGACGACTACCGAAAGGGCCTCGAGATCCGCGTCGCGGAGCGCACCGCCGAGCTCGTGAAGGCGAAGGAAGCGCGCGACCGCATCTTCGCCAACGTGAACCACGACCTGCGCTCGCCGCTCTCGCTCATCCTCCTTGCGGTGGCGGAGGCGCGGCGCAACGGCGTCGCGAGCGAGTCCTCGGAGCGCACGCTCGGCGCCATCGAGCATGGCGCGCGCCGCGTCCTCCGCATGGTCGACGAGCTCCTCATCCTCGCGGAGGGTCGCGAGAACGAGGTGAAGCTCGCGACCGCGCGCTGCGATCTCGGACGCATGTCGGCCGCGGTCGCGGAGGCGTGGACGCCCGCCGCCGAGCAGGCCTCGCTGTCGCTCGTGCATGACTGCGAGTCGAACACGATCGTCGTGGCCGACCCGAACGCGCTCGAACGCATCCTCGCGAACCTGGTCTCGAACGCGCTCAAGTTCACGCCCAAGGACGGCCTCGTGAAGGTCAGCGTACGCGCGAAGCTCGGCGCAGCGGTGCTCGAGGTGGCAGACAACGGTGCCGGCATCGATGACGATCTGAAGCGGCGACTCTTCGGACGCTTCGAGCGCGGGAGCGAGGTTCGCAAGGCCGCGATCGGCGGCAGCGGCCTCGGACTGTCGCTCGTGAGAGAGCTGTCGGAGGCGCACGGCGGCTCCGTGAGCGTGCTCGATACCCCGGGTGGTGGCGCGACCTTCCGCGTCGAGATCCCGCTCGCGCCGGCGGGGACGGAGGACCTTCGCGCGAGCGAGAGCGGGCCCAAGCTCCGCCCCTCCGACTTCGGCGTGCAGACGGCCGGCGTCGCCGAGCCCAAGGTCTACGAGGCGCGGAGCGGCAGCGCGCGCGCCACGATCCTCCTCGCCGAGGACGATCCGTCACTGCGCGATCACACCGCGATGCTCCTCAGCGACATCTATCGCGTCATCGCCGCGCCGGACGGGCTCTCCGCCATCGCGCTCGCGAAGGATCACTCGCCCGACCTCCTCGTGACCGACATCCAGATGCCCAACATGGACGGCATCGAGCTGACCAAGCGGTTCCGCGCGCTCCCGAACCATCGCATGGCGCCGGTGCTCATGCTGACCACCTTCGGCAACGTGGAGGACAAGCTGGCCGGCTTCGACGCCGGCGCGCTCGACTACATCCACAAGCCGTTCGAGCCCGATGAGCTCCGCGCGCGTGTCCGGTCGCAGCTCGCGATCCGCTCGCTCGCCCTGCAGCTCCTCGAGACGGAGAAGCTCGCCGCGCTCGGCACGCTCTCCGCGGGGCTCGCGCACGAGATCCGCAACCCGGCCAACGGCATCGTCAACGCGGTCGGTCCCCTCCGCGAGCACCTCCCCCCGGAGGCGATCGAGCCGGGCTCCGTCGCTGCAGAGCTGCTCGACGTCATCGAGCACTGCTCGAATCAGGTCGGCGCGCTCTCCCGAGAGCTCCTCGGCTTCAAGCGCGGCGTGGAGCTCAAGCGCGCCGGGATTCCGCTCGACTCGCTTCTTCGTCGCATAAAGACCACGATGCAGCACACGCTCGACGGCGTGCAGCTCCGCGAGGCGCTCGAGTACAAGGGCCCGATCCGGTGCGCCGAGCCGCTCTTCGCCCAGGTCCTGACGAACCTCCTCGAGAACGGCGCCCATGCGGCGGGCCGCGGCGGCTGGGTCGAGATCCGTAGCGGGCTCGAGGAGCAGCGGGTCGTGCTCGAGGTCACCGACAGCGGCCCTGGCGTCCCGGAGGACCTCCGGGAGCGCATCTTCGAGCCCTTTTTCACGACGAAGCCAGCAGGTTCAGGTACCGGCCTAGGTCTCTCGACGGCTCGCGACATCGCCCTACGTCATGGTGGGACGCTGGACGTACGTCGGGGCGCGCGAGGGTCCATCTTCCGGCTGACCATGCCGCTCGAATCGTGACCGCCGATGCACGAATGACGTTTCCGTGTTCCAATACATGGAAGTCGGTGGAATCATGATTGCCTACTGACCCCGTGGCGCCATGAATCCGACGGACCACCTCATTCTGTACGTCGATGACGAGCACGCGAATCGTGTCGTCTTTCAGGCCACGTTCGGAAAGAAGTTCAAGGTCAAGGCCATCTCCTCCGCGGAAGAGGCGCTGACGTTCTTTGCCACCACGCACGAACCGGTCGCGGTCGTCGTCAGCGATCAGCGCATGACCGGCATGAGCGGCGACGAGCTGCTCCGGCGCGTCAAGGAATTGTCGCCCGACACGGTGCGCATGATCCTCACCGCGTACAGCGACCTCGAGCCGATCCTGGCCGCCGTCAACGAGGGCCTGGTCGCACGATATGTCATCAAGCCCTGGGATCGAACGGAGCTCGAGGAGACGCTCCGCTGGGCGCTCGAGGCCTTCGTCGCGGGCCGGCAGAACAACGCGTTGCAGCTCCGGTTGGTCCAGACCGAGCGACTCCGCACGCTCGGTCAGGTGTCGGCCGCCGTTCTACATGATCTCAATCAGCCGGTGATGGCCGTCTCGATGAGCGCCGAACAGCTGAACGAGCTATCCAAGATCGCACCGACGCTCTCCCGTCTCGGACAGGGCATGGAGGTGAAGCTGACCGACGCGGAGCGTCAGACGCTCACCGATCTCGGCGACGAGCTCCCGGAGCTCGCGTCCAATCTCGCGAGCTGCGCGCAGTTCATGGCGGACCTGATGAAGCAGATGCGCCAGTTCCAGCGCCACGACACGGCGCCGCCGACGAGTGGAGATGTCGCACCCTATCCCGTCCTCAAGCTCGCGCTGTCGATGTGCCGGAGCGGTGGTCTCGTCGGTGGGAGCAAGCTCGTCTATGACGGCCCCGCGGAGCTCCCTCGGATTCGGGCGACGTCGACCGATCTCCTCCAGGTCGTGGTGAACCTCGTTCGAAACGCCCAGCAGGCGCTCGAAGAGCATCACGTGCGCGAAGGGGTCGTTCGCGTCGAAGTCGGGGTTGTCGGAACGTTCCTGCGGATCGTGGTGAAGGACAACGGGCCAGGTATCCCGTCCGAGGTGCTCGCGAAGCTCGGGACCCCCTTCTTCACCACGCGGGACGCGGGAACTGGGCTCGGAATTGCACAATGCAAACGTCTGGTTGGACGGCTGGGTGGCGACCTGCGAATCGAGAGCGCACCGGGCTCCGGCACGGCGGTCATCTTCACGCTGCCCGTCGTCGAGTCGCACGCATCGGCATAAGAGCGTAAGGTCAACGTGGGCCGCTCCGACTCTGTCATCCGTTTGGGTGTCAGCCTCGCTGTCTGCGATACCACCCGCGAGGTCTGGTACTCTGACGACCCGCTGGAGAAGCCCATGAGGACTACTGTCCTTCTCGTCGAGGACAACGACGACGACGCGATGCTCATCACGCGCGTCCTCACGAAGTTCGCGCGCATCGAGTTCGTCGTCGAACGCGTCGCATCACTGGCAGAGGCGCGCGCACGTCTGGCATCGACCACCTTCGACGCGGTCGTCGCCGATCTCGGCCTTCCCGATAGCGACGGCCTTGCGACGTTCGAAGCGGTGCACGCGGCCGCGCGCTCGGCGGCGACGCTCGTGCTCACGGGTGATGACCGCGAGGACCTCGGGCTCCGCGCCGTCGAGCTCGGTGCGCAGGAGTACATCGTCAAGGCTGACCGTGCGTGGCCGGCGCTCCCGCAAGCGGTGGCCTACGCCTGCGAGCGCGTCCGGCGGCTCGCCGAGGTGAACGAGCTCACGATGGCGCTCGCCCACGCGGTCGACGCGATCACGCGCGTCGACGAGAGCGGGGTCTGCGTCGGCAGCAATCCCGCGCTTCATTCGCTCCTCGGCTACGCGAACCGCGAGGTCGACGGGCTCCGCTTCCTCGACCTCGTTCATCCGACGGATCGCGCGAACGTGGCGGCCGCGTTCGCGTCGGCGCGCGCGGACGAGCTGCTCGAGATCGAGGCGCGCGGGGTACGGAAGGACAACCGGCTCCTTCCGCTGCAGCTCTCGATCATCGCGCGCGCCGGCGGGCGCGGCCACTTCTGCTTCGTGCGCGACCTCACGCTGAAGAAGACGGAAGAGGAGCGTCTCGCCGCGGCCGTCTCGGTCACCGCCATCGGCGCCTTTGCCACCGGACTCGCCCACGAGATCAACAACCCGCTCGCGGTCGTCCTCGCGAACGTGGAAGAGGCGGGCCACGTCACCGGTGAGCTCCAGCCGAAGATCCCGAAGGAGGCGCTCGAGGACTTCACCGAGCTCCGCACGATGCTCTCCGAAGCGCACAACGCCTCGCAGCGTATCCAGAACATGGTGCGCGACGTGCGCGTGTTCGCATGCCCGGATCACCGCTCGGGCAAGGTCGACCTCAACACGATCACCGACTCGTGCTGCAACATCGTCTTCGCGGAGATTCGCCATCGCGCGAAGCTCACGAAGCGCCTGAACGCGGTCGTGCCGATCATCGGCAACGAGGCGAAGCTCGCCCAGCTCGTCCTCAACCTGCTCGTGAACGCGGCGCAGGCGATGCCAGAGGGCATGGTCTCGGAGAACGAGATCACGGTGGAGACGCGCCAGCAGGGGCGCGGCGCGATCGTCCTCGAGATCAGCGACACTGGCTCCGGCATCGATCCCGCGATCTCGAACCGCGTGTTCGACGCCTACTTCTCGACGAAGCCGCGACGGCCCGGCATGGGGCTCGCCATCGTACGGGCGGCCGTGTCTGCGCATGGCGGTGAGATCACGCTTACACCGCGCCCGGGCGGCGGAACGGTGGCTCGCGTGGTGCTCCCCACCCTCGAGGCCAACGTCGGCGACGAGGCGAAGCCGCCGTCCGAGACCTCGCAGCGACGCGTGCTCGTCGTCGACGACGACCCGCTCGTGCTCCGCTCGCTCACGCGCATCCTCGCGCGCGACTTCGAAGTCGCCGCCGCACGCAACGGGCGCGAGGCCCTCGACATGGTCCGTGCCGGCGGCACTTACGACGCGATGCTCTGCGACCTCGTCATGCCCGAGCTCTCCGGTATCGAGCTCCACGAGGTGCTCACGCACGACGACCCCGAGCTCGCGAAGCGCACCGTGTTCCTCACGGGCGGAGCGTTCACGGGGCGCGCGCAGACGTTCCTCGAGTCGGTCGGCCAACCTCACCTCGAGAAGCCGGTGGACCTGAAGGCGGTCCGCGAGCTGCTCATGCAGATGAGCAAGTCACCTCACAGCGAGCGCACCAGCGTGAAGTGGCTCGTGACGGGCAACTGAGCGTCTCGGTCGAGGCGCGCCGACAGAAGCAGAAAAGCGGCAGCGCGTCCGGGCTCGGGGGGGGAAAGCCTCAACGCGCTGCCGGTAAGGAGCCTAGCGAGCATCGTGCCGGCCCGTTCTCCGAGCCAAGTGCTCGGAAGGCAGTCGCGAAGCGTGCGCGATCTTTCAGATGTGAAGGATCACGCCGACAGGGTTGCTCGGCCGTGCCGGCTCAGAGCGGGGAGTCGCCGACGGTAAGGATGAGCCGGCTCTTGGTGAAGCTCGTCCCGGGGAAGGGCGTGATGCGGGCATGGACCTCACCGGCCAGCGGCAGCGGCGGCGCATCGAAGCGAAACGCGCGGAGAATGCTCGTCACGGTCATGCCGCGGAGACCGCCGCTCGAGATGGTGTTGAGCGCGCTCGTGCCGGGCGCGTTGGGCAGGCCACGCGCGTCCTGCTCGTCGTCGAAGGTGACCGGGAAGTGGCCCTCGATGAGCGCGTGCGGGCCGAGCTTCACCGCGAGCCAGAGCTCGAAGCCCATCTCGCTGGGGCCGGAGAGCGAGACGTCGAGCCAGACCGCGTGCGGCCGCCCGGGCGTCGGCTGAAAGCGCGCGGAGACGAGCATGCCCGGCGGCATCTCCTGCGCGACGAGAGAGCTGCGTGTGATGAAGCCGTTGTTCTTCGCGGCGACCGCCTTGATCATCGCCATGACGCCCACGCTGATCAGCGCGACCACGACGATGATGACCGCGCCGAGCGCGATCGTGACGTAGCCTCCGACATCCCCCGACTCCATCGGTGGACACGATAGCAAAAAGCCCCCGCGCGATGGCTCGCGCGAGGGCTCTTCGAGGTTCGACGCTACGAAGCGCCGCTTCGAGTCAGGTCACTTCGCTTCGGCGAGCGCCTTGTCGATCAGCTTCTTGAACTTCTGGTACGGCTGCGCGCCGGAGACGTAGTAGCCGTTGATCAGGAACGCGGGCGTGCCGCTGATGCCGATGTCGGTACCAGCCTTGTCGTCCACGTCCATCGCCGCCTTGTGCACGTGGCTGTCGAGCGCGGCCTTGAGCTTGTCGGCGTCGAGGCCGATCTCCTTGGCGTAGCCCTCGAGGTCCTCGCGCGCGAGCTTCTGCTGGTTCGCCATCATCTTGTCGTGCGCCTTCCAGAAGCCATCGGGGCCCTTCTGCTTCAGCGCCTCACGCGCGAACTCGCCGGCGAGCGGCGCGTTCGGGTGCATCGGGAGGGGCTTGTCGCGCCAGACGAACTTCACCTTGTCGCCGTAGTTCTTCATGATCTCCGCGACGGTGCCTTCGACCCGACCGCAGAACGGGCACTGGAAGTCGCTCCACTCCTGGATGACGACCTTCGCGTCCGCCTTGCCCTTGTAGGGCGCGCCCGCGGGGACCGGCGGCGGAGTCTTCTTCTCCGGCTCCGGCGCGCCCTTCGCGTCCTTCATGAGCGAGTCGTAGTAGTCCTTCGCCGCGACCTTGCCCTTCTGGTCTTCGAACTTCTTGATCTCTTCGTCGATGATCTTCTGGAACTTCTCGAACGGCTGCGCGCCGACGAGGCGGCGGCCGTTGATGAAGAAGTGCGGGGTGCCGGAGGCCTGAACGTCGTCGCCGAGCTCGGCGTCCGCGTCGACTTCCTTCTTGTACTTCTTGTCCTTGATGGCCGCCTTCACCTTGTCGACATTGAGGCCGAGCTCGGAGGCCGCCTTCTCGAGATCCGCGTCCTCGAGCTTCGGCTGCATCTCGAAGAGCTTGTCATGCGCGGCCCAGAAGCCCGCGTTGCCCTTCTGAGCCCTCGCCTCGAGCGTGAGCTCTGCGGCGGGCTCGGCGCGCGGGTGGAACGGGAGCGGCTCGTGCTTCCACACGAGACGAACCTTGTCGCCGTACGTCTCCTTGACCTTCTTGAGCGAGTCTTCGACGCGCTTGCAGTACGGGCACTGGAAGTCGGAGAACTCGATCATCGTGACCGGAGCGTCCGCCTTGCCGAGGACCGGGGAGTTGCCGACCGGCACCTTCCAGATCGTCTTGTCGTCTTCCTTCGGCTCGCCGTCGTCGTCGTCCTTCTTCGGCGCGGGCGCCTTGAAGTTCTCGGTCGACATCGCGACGTAGACCTTGTCCTTGGGCGTACCCGAGGCGATCTTCGCGTTCGCCTTGGCGAGCTCCTTGTCGATCGCCTCCTTGAACTTGTCGAACGGCTGCGCGCCCGAGAGCTCGATGCCGTTGATGCGGAACGCCGGCGTGCCGTTCGCGCCGACCTTGTTCGCGATCGCCTGATCCTCTTCGACCTTCTTCGCGCCCTTGTGCGCCGCGAAGTCAGCCTTCCACTTGGCCGCGTCCGCGCCCGCGGCGACGGCCCACTTCTCGTAGGACTCCGGCGAGAGGTCCTTCTGGTTCTTGAACGCCGTGTCGTGGAACTTCCAGAAGGCCTCGCTGCCCTTCTGCATGAACACGACCTGCGCCGCTTCCGCGGCCGGCTTTGCCTTGTCGTGGAACGGGAGCGGCTGGTTCTTCCAGACCAGGCGGACCTTGTCCTTGCCGTACGTCGACTTCACCTGATCCAGCGTCGGCTCGACGCGGGAGCAGAACGGGCACTGGAAGTCGGAGAAGATGACGACGGTGACCGGAGCGTCACGGTTGCCCCAGACGGGGTCGTCGCTCGTGACGGGGATCGGCGAGTCCTTGTCGGACCACGCGCCGCCGGCCGCGCTCGTGGAGTCGGCCTGGATGCCGCCCGCCGTCTTGAGGCGGTGGCTGTCGTAGCCCCACATCACGGCTCCACCTGCGAGGAAGCAGAGGATGAAGCCGATGATCGCGACGCCCGTGCTCATCCCGCCCGCATCCGGCGGGGGGCGCACGTCAGCCGCGTGGCTCTTGTTTTCTTTTTCTTTTGCCATTTTTGTGACCTTTTAATTGCAAACTACAACTATCGCGCAGACCCACGCGGAGCCGGCACGGAACCATGAAGACCGAGCGCAATCACGCGCACCCGAACGACGGGCGTGCGGCTGGTCCGCACGCGTGGTCGTTCGGCACGCCCGAGTGAGCTCGATCAGCCCCTGGGTGGGCGCTCGAGCGATTCGCGGTCCGCGGCGCGAGGCGCGCGTTCCACGACGGACGGAGCAGGGAGCCGCTCCGAGAACTCGAGACCGAGCAGGATCACCGCGGCGCCCGTCATCGACTCTTGCGAGGATGACAGCTCTGGCGGCGCGCTCCGGCCATGGTCGACGTTCTTGACGAGGCGGAAGTCGATCGCGGCGAGATCGAAGCAGTCCGGCGGGATGTCGAGCGAGAGCTCGGCGTCCTGGATCTGCGGTGGAGGTGCGAACGTGATCGCGCCGCGCGGGTCACACACGGGCGCGCCGTTGCGCGGCAGCGCGAACGCCTGCGACGGGGCCACGAGCAGCCACACGACCACGACGGTCGCGACAGCCACCAGGATGCGGGCCAGCCTTCGCCTCATCAGCGCCGCGTAGTCTGTCCCCGATCGACCCCTCGAGGCAAGCTGCGCAGTAGAACTATGCGGAATCAGGGACAATTGGGATGGTCCTGGATCGCCATATCGTGCGCCTGAGGTAGAGGACCGCCCCCACACCGCCGATGGTGGATCCGATGATGGCGCCGGCGAGGACGTCGCCGGGAAAATGGACCCCGAGCGCGATCCGCGACAGGCCGACGCCGATCGCGAGCAGGATGAGCGTCGTCGCGCCCGCGACGCGCGGCCAGGTCGTCGGGCTCGCGGAGCGAACGAGCACGACCGCGAAGAAGGTCGCGAAAGCGAAGCTGCCCGCGGAGTGGCCGCTCGGAAACGAGTAGTCGGTCGGCGTCCCGAAGACGAGCGCATGCACGTCGGGCAGACATCCGCACGGACGGATGCGCGCGATGAGCTGCTTGAGCCCGTAGACGAGCACGGCATCGATCGTGAGCACGTAGGCGAGCGCGCGCGCCATCAGCCGATGACGCTCGGACGCGAACAGCGGAAGCACGAGCAGCGCGCCCCAGCCGCCGCCGATCGCGGAGAGCACGGCCGCGACCACGAGGAACGGCGCGAGGGCGTGGTGCAGGTAGAGGAAGACCTGAACGTCGAACGAGGCCACGATCCGTCTCGATCCGCGCGCTCAGAAGTCGTCGCTGCTTCCGCCGCCGCCGAAATCGCCGCCGCCGAAGTCCGAGTCACCTCCGTCGCCGCCGAAGTCGAAGGTCGCGTTGTCGGACATGCCGGACTCTCCGGTGAAGCCCTCGCTGAAGCCCGAGTCGCCGGAGCTGTCGTCGCTCCAGCTCGAGTCGTGATGGTGGTGATGACCGAAGCCCGAGCCGATCGCCCCGCCGATCGCCCCACCGGCCATGCCGCCGAGGAAGCCGGAGGCGATGTTCCCGAAGGTGTTCATCTGCTGCATGTTCTGCTGATGCTGGCGCTGCTGCTCGAGCTGCGCCTTCCGCTGCGGAGCGCCCGCGAAGGCCTCGTGGCATTGCAGGCAGTTCGAGATGTTGTGAGGAGAGAGCGCGCCGCAGAAGACGCAGGACACGACGATCCACGAGCGGCACACCGGACAATGCTGCTTGCCCCAGCGGCAGAGGGTTCGGTGCTGCGGGGTTCCGCAATTCGGATTCGGGCACGGGATCGCGCTCTTCAGCGCCTCGGCGGAGACCGCCTGCCTGCAGAATTTGCAGATAACGAGGTCGCCCGCGTCCGGAGCGCCACAGCTCTGGCAGGTGGGTGCAGCAGGTGAGGTCATCAAGCAGTAAAGTAGGCCGCCATGACGGACCAAGCCAGCCCGCCGCTTCGCGATCTCGGGACCCTGCGGAAAGAGCTCGGGGAAACCGACGCGGAGCTCGTCCGGATCCTCGCCAAACGCACGGCCCTCGTCCGCGAGGTCGCTCAGTGGAAGGCGTCGGTGGGCGCGCCGTCGTTCGATCGCGAGCGCGAGAGCATCCTGCTCGACTCCACGATCGAAAAGGCGCGCGACGCAGGTTTGTCGGAGGCGGTGGTACGCGACGTCTTCGCGTCCCTCTACGCGGCATCCCGACTCGATCAGCGCCGCCTCCTGCAGACGAAGGCGGAGAAGTTCTCCATCGGCATCATCGGCGGCACCGCGGGCATGGGCGCCTTCCTCGCGCGCGTCTTCGAGAGCGCGGGCTACACGGTGGAGACGATGGGCCTCGACGGCGGCCGAAAGGCGGAAGAGGTCGCGGCGGACCACGACGTCGTCATCCTCTCCGTCCCCATCCACGACACGGTGGAGATGGCGAAGAAGATCGGGCCGCACGTCCGCGCGGGCGCCTGCCTCATGGACATCACGTCCGTGAAGCGCGCGCCGCTCGCGGCCATGCTCGACAGCGCGCCCGAGAACGTCGACGTCGTCGGCACGCATCCCATGTTCGGTCCGCACGGCATCGACTTCGACCGCCAGAAGGTCGTCCTCTGCCGCGGCCGCGGCGAGGCCGCGTTCACGCGCGTGAAGAAGCTCTTCGAGACGTTCGGCGCGGAGACGATCGAGGCGAGCGCCGACGAGCACGACGCTCAGATGGCGCTCATCCAGGTGCTCGTGCACGAGAAGACGATGGTGCTCGGCTCGGTCCTCGAGCGCCTCAAGGCCGACCTCGGGCGCTCGCTCCAGTTCGCGTCGCCGATCTACCGCAGCGAGATGGCCATGATCGGCCGTATGTTCTCGCAGCGCGCCGAGCTGTACGCGGACATCCTCACCGTGAATCCCGACGCCCTTCGCCTCTCGCACGTCTTCGAGCAGGAGGCGGCGCACTTCGCCCGCGCCATCGCGATGGGCGATCGCGACGCGGTCGTCCTCCGGTTCCGTCAGGTCGCCGACTACATGAAAGAGTTCGCCACCTGGGCGAAGAAGCAGTCCGACGCGATCCTCGACGAGCTCGTGCGCCGCGGCTGAGCCGCCGCGCGGTCCTAGTTCTTCAGGACTCCGAGGCGCTTGCCGACCGTCGCGAAGGCGCCGACCGCCTGATCGATCTGAGCGTCGGTGTGCTGGGCCGAGAGCTGGACGCGGATGCGCGCTTCGCCCTTCGGGACCACGGGGAACGAGAATCCGATCACGTAGATCCCTTCGTCGAGCAGGCCCTTCGCGAGCTCCGCGGCCACGCGCGCGTCACCGAGCATGACCGGGACGATCGGGGTCTCGCCCGGCTTCACGGTGAAGCCCGCCTGGGTCACGCCCTCGCGGAAGCGGCGCGCGTTCGCCATGAGCTTGTCGCGAAGCTCGGTGGTGCTCGAGAGGAGGTCGAGCACCGCGATCGACGCCCCCGCGATCGCCGGCGGGATGGAGTTGGAGAAGAGATACGGGCGCGAGCGCTGGCGGAGGAGCGCGACGATCTCCTTCTTGCCCGTGGTGAAGCCGCCCGAAGCCCCGCCGAGCGCCTTGCCGAGCGTCGAGGTCATCACGTCGATCCGCTTCTGGACGCCGAAGTGCTCGGGCGTGCCCCGACCCGTCTTGCCGATGAACCCGCTCGCGTGCGAGTCGTCGACCATGACCATCGCCTTGTACTTCTCGGCGAGATCGCAGATCTGGTCGAGCTTCGCGAGGTAGCCGTCCATCGAGAACACGCCGTCGGTCGCGACCATGCGCAGCCGCTTGTTCTGCGTCTTCTTCAGGGCCTCCTCGAGCTCCTCCAGGTTGCCGTTCGCGTAGCGATGACGCTCCGCCTTGCAGAGGCGGATGCCGTCGATGATCGACGCGTGATTGAGCGCGTCCGAGATGATCGCGTCCTCTTCGCCGAGGAGCGTCTCGAAGAGACCGCCATTGGCGTCGAAGCACGACGAGTAGAGGATCGTGTCGTCCGTCCCGAAGAAGGTGCTGATCTTCGACTCGAGCGACTTGTGCAGGTCCTGGGTCCCGCAGATGAAGCGGACGGAGCTCATGCCGAAGCCGTGCGAGTCGATCGCCGCGTGCGCCGCCGCGATGACCTGTGGATGTGACGAGAGGCCGAGGTAGTTGTTCGCGCAGAAGTTCAGCACCTCGCGACCGCCCACGCCGATCTTCGCGGCCTGCGGGGTGACGATGATGCGCTCTTCCTTGTAGAGGCCCGCCTCGCGGATCTCGGTGACCGTCTTCTCGTACTGATCCTTCGCACCTTCGAACATGCGCACACTGTAGCAAGATGAAGGATGGATCCGTCGACCATCACTCAACGGGCCGAAACTCCGGGGCTTATATAAGGACAAGTGCGCGAAACTGCAGAAAAAAGACGACCGAGAGACGCGGTCCATGGATTGCACACTACATACGTGTGCAGTACACCGAAGCCCGCTACATCGACTCACGCTTCATGACTGCACGGCCCTCACTAGGAGCTTTGACCATGACGAATACCAAGGCAGTTGCAGCGCACGTTCTTCGCCACCTCGCCAGCGCCCAGTCCAAGGGCCGCTTGATGCACCTCGAGATGCTCGCGAACGACATCGGCGTTCGCCGCGAGGACGTTCGCCACGTCGTGACGAGCCTGCACGAGGAAGGTCACGTCGACGCCAAGCGCATGAAGCTCACGCTCAGCGGCTTCGCGATCGCGGCCTCGATGCGGGAGTGCATGCTCGCCCCGGCGCGCGCCATCCCGATGCCGCCGCCGTCGCAGCTCCACGTCGCCTGAAGGGGGTCGCACGGATCGGATCGACGGGATCGCCCCACGGGAAAGGCGGGCAATTCCTCGCTCGATCGACGGCATGCAGGTTGCGGCTAAGATGTCCTCATGGCGCGCGTCTCTCCGGCTTTCGGCGGTGCCATGCTCGCGGGATGTCTCTTCCCGTCGTTCGACGATCTGAAACACGACGACACCACCCCCAGCGGCGACGAGCGCGACGCAGGCAAGCAGAAGCCGGACTCGTCGTCCTCGTCGACGTCCGGTGGGGCGACCTCGTCGAGCTCGTCGGGCGCGACGTCGAGCAGCTCCTCGGGCGCGACGTCGAGCAGCTCCTCGTCGAGCAGCGGCTCCACGGCGACCCTCGTGCGCTCCATCCCCTGCGACGGCAAGACGTGTGGCGCCGACGAGGTGTGCTGTGCCCCGATCGTCGGTGATGCGGTGTGCCGGCCCGCCTCGAGTCCGAGCTGCGATCCGGGCGATCTGCTCGAGTGCGCAGACACGAAGGACTGCGCGGCCGGCGAGATCTGCTGCCAGCGTGGCACCGGCAGCGGCGGCTCGCGCTGTCAGAAGACGGCGTGCGACGGCTACACTTACTGCCAGCCCGACGCTCCGCAGTGCCCGGGCGGGCAATCGTGTAGCGGGGACGCGATCGCCGGCGCACACATCGATAGCTTCAAGAACTGCGAATGACCTCGATCCTGCGGAGAACGATGCTGGGCGCGGGCGCGACGCTCGTCTTCGTCGGTTGCTTGTTTCCGTCGTTCGACGAGCTGAAGGGCAGCGGCTCGACCGAGACGCCCGCCGACGATGACGACGACGACACGTCCTCGGGGAAGAAGGACAGCGGCAAGACGTCGTCCACGAGCTCCGGCGGAAGCACCACGTCGGGCGATCCCGGGACGTCGACGTCGTCCTCGTCCGGCACGCCCGTCGACTCCGGGGCCGACACGGCGCCCCCGCAGAAGCACACCGTCGATTGCGATGGGAAGATCTGCGATCTCGCCACCCAGGTCTGCTGCGACGAGGCCGGCGGAGGCGCGGTGTGCAAGTCGAAGAGCGCCGGCTGCGATATCTGGACGTTCTCCTGCGACGATTTCACCGACTGTCCGGAGGGGCAGCGCTGCTGCAAGGGCGGCGGGCTCGACGTCAGCTGCGCCCCGAGCTGTTCAACCGGACTCGAGATCTGCTCCTCCGCGACGAGCTCGTGCCGGAGCGGAGCATGCAGCAACGATCTGATCGGACCGCCGAACGTCACCGTACGCCTGTGCCAGTAGCGTCGCTGCGCGGATCTGGCCTAACGTGCCGGCCGCGATGCCCAAACCCGTCGTCCTCGTCACCGGCGCCAATGGCGAAATCGGCCGTTCGCTTCTCCAACGCCTTCATCAGGACGGCCGCTATCGCGTCGTCACCGTCGACCTGACGCCGCTGCCCGAGCGCTATCGCGGGTTCTGCCTCGAGACCTACGCGGGCAACATCATGGACCGCTATCTGCTCGATCAGATCGCGGCGCATCACGAGATCGAGGTCGTGTTCCACCTCGCGGCGCTGCTCTCGACCCGCGGCGAACGCGACCCCGAGCTCGCACACCAGGTGAACGTCGAAGGCACGCTCCACCTGCTCCGTATGGCGCAGAACCAGTCGGGTCGGCTCGGCCGCCCGGTGCGCTTCATCTTCCCGTCGTCGATCGCGGTGTACGGCTTGCCGAACCTCGAGGAGAAGAAGAAGGCGGGGCGCGTGAACGAGGAGGACTGGAACGTCCCGATCACGATGTACGGCTGCAACAAGCTCTATTGCGAGCATCTCGGCCGCTACTTCACGCAGTACTTCCGCCAGCTCGGCGCGCTGGCGAACGCGGCTCGCCTCGACTTTCGCTCCCTCCGCTTCCCCGGCCTCATCTCGGCGGAGACGGCCCCCACCGGTGGTACGAGCGACTTCGGGCCCGAGATGCTGCACGCGGCAGCGCAGGGGCAGCCCTACCGATCGTTCGTCGGCCCGGACGCGAAGATCCCGTTCATGGCGATGCCGGACGCGGTCTCCTCTCTCCTTCTCCTCCTCGAAGCGGACCGCGCGAAGCTGACGCAGTCGGTCTTCAACGTGAGCGGCTTCAGCGTGAGCGCGCAGGAGATCGCCGACCGCGTGAAGAGGAGCTTCCCGAAGGCGGAGATCACCTTCGAGCCCGACGCGGTCCGCTCGAAGATCGTCGACTCGTGGCCGGAGGACATCGAGGACGCGCGCGCCCGCAAGGACTGGGGCTGGAAGCCCGCGTACGACTTCGCGCGCGCGTTCGACGAATACCTGATCCCCACCATCCGAAAGCGATACACCTGAAGACATGAGCGGTGATGGCTCGGACCTCCGAATTCCGGACATCCTCACGTTTCTCGCGGTGTGTCGCCACGGCTCGGTGACCGGCGCCGCGCGCGACCTCCGCGTGACCCCGTCACAGGTATCGAAGGCGGTCGCGCGGCTCGAGAAGCACCTGAAGCGACCGCTCCTATCGCGCAAGGCGCGCGGCGTGTCCGCCAGCGGCGAAGGTCAGAAGATCGTCCCGCGCCTCGAGGAGATCATCGAGAAGGTGCAGGCGCTCGCGATGGTGAGCGACGTGCCGCCGGAGATGAAGCTCACGGTCGCGGCGCCCTCGTATCTCTGCGCCGCCTATCTGCCCATCGTCGTATCGGCCGTCCCGGACGCGCGCTTTCGCGGCCTCGAATGCGGAAACGCCTTCATGCGCGCGTACGCGACGGAGAACCTCTTCCAGGTCGCGATCACGATCGGCGAGGAGAAGCTCCCGGAGACATGGGTGTCGACGAAGGCCGGCGTGATGCGGCGCGCCGTCTTCGCCTCGCCGGAGCTCGCGCGGAAGCTCGGCAAGGAGCCGCCGAAAGAGAAGCTGATGAACGTGCCGTGGATCCTCCCCGTCTACAACACGGGCGGCGGCGGCCAGTTCCTCCCCGGCGACGACGGCTGCCCCATCCCGCGTGAGGACCGGATCATGGGTCACGAGGCGGCGACGGTGGGGGTCGCGTTCGAGCTCGCCGCGGCGACGAACCAGCTCGCGTTCGGTCCCACCATCGCCGCGCGCACGCTCGTCCTCGCGGAGCGCCTCGTCGAGGTCAAGGTGCCGGGCTGGCGCCTCACGGACACGCTCTACCTGCACACGAACGCCGACCGCGTCCTCGCGCGCGTGCAGAAGGCGATCGTCGAAGCGCTTCGCGAGACGGCGAAGGAGAGCTGACCCCCGTGTTCGCGGGGGGTCAGCCGCCGCAAAATGCCTATTTTCTGGGTGCTTGATGAGGTTTCGTGCCTACTGTGCGATCGATGAAAATCTCTTTTGTGCTCGGTCTCACCGCGATGGTCGTCGTTCTTGGTGCGTGTAGCGCGGCGGAGAGCTTGAACCCGCTCCCGACCACGAACGGCCGCTGCGACTTCCGTCCGAAGAGGCCGCAGTGCACGGATCTCCGCAACTACAAGTCGGCGGCGCCTGCGAGCGGTGTCATGCAGGGCATCTGCGTCGAAGGTGTGGTCGACGACTCGACGTGCCCCACGGACGGCATGCTCGGCGGCTGCCAGACCGACACCGGCAGCGGTGCGCTCCAGACGAACTGGTACTACTCGGGCGAGAAGTACAAGACGGCCGACGACGTGAAGGCGCAGTGCACCGAGGACAAGGCCACGTTCGTCGGCCCCTCGTGACGAGCTAGAGGGACGTAGCTAAGCTAGCGCGGAGGCATCGGCATCATCGAGGCGGTGGGCGGGCCGCTGTAGGCGTAGGGCTGGTACGTCGGCTTCCACATGATGCGCTCGATGCGCGCGTCGAGCTGAGCGTCGTCGAGGTGCGGGCAGAGGCCCTCCGCGCGCGCGGTGCGAGCGACGGCGCGCGCGACGACCTGGGCCACGTCGCGGAGCTCGGTCACGGGCGGGAGGAGCGGCCGCGACGCGTCCGACTTCGCGGGCGAGACGCTCGCGAGCGCGCGGGCGGCGGCCTCGAACATCGAGTCCGTCACGCGCGTGGCCTTCGACGCGAGCACGCCGAGGCCCACGCCCGGGAAGATGTACGAGTTGTTCGTCTGATCCGTCTTGAACGGCTTGCCGTCCTTCATCACCGGCGCGAACGGGCTACCGGTGCCGACGATGGCGCGTCCGTCCGTCCACGCGTGCAGATCGTGTGGAGTCGCCTCCGACTTCGAGGTCGGATTCGAGAGCGGGAAGATCACGGGGTGTGGCGTGCCGCGCGCCATCGCGCGCACGATCGGCTCGCTGAACGCACCGGCCTGTCCCGAGACACCGATGAGCGTGGTCGGCCTCGCCTGGTTCACGACGTCGAGGAGATCGATGGTGCCGTCGCGATCGCGATCCCAGTCTCCCACCTTTGCGCGCGGCTGGCCGAAGGGACGCTGGAAATCGAGGAGCTCCGGCATGTCGTCGACGAGGAGACCAGGCCGGTCCATCGCGTAGAAGCGGCTTCGTGCGTCCGCCTCGCTCATCCCCTCGCCCATCATGATGTGGACGAGGAGGTTGGCGATGCCGATGCCCGCCGTGCCCGCGCCGAAGATCACGATGCGCTGATCGTGGAGAGCGCCGCCCGTCGCCTGGATCGCGGAGAGCAGCGTGCCCGCCGCGACCGCGGCCGTCCCCTGGATGTCGTCATTGAACGTGCAGAGTCGATCTCGGTACTTCTCGAGGAGACGCCCTGCATTGGCTCGCGCGAAGTCCTCCCACTGGAGCAGCACGTTGGGCCAGCGCTGCATGACGGCGGTGACGAAGTGCTCGACGAAGTCGTCGTACTCGGGACCGCGAATGCGCTTGTTCCGCCAGCCGACGTAGAGCGGATCGGCGAGGCGCGCCTCGTTGTCGGTGCCGACGTCGAGGAGGATGGGCAATGTCGTGGCGGGATGAAGGCCCGCGCACGCGGTGTAGAGCGAGAGCTTGCCGATGGGGATGCCCATGCCGCCGGCGCCCTGGTCGCCGAGGCCGAGGATGCGCTCGCCATCGCTGACGACGATGACCTCCGTGTGGTCGAGGCGCGGATCCGCGAACATCTTCTCGATGCGGTTCCGCTGCGGCCAGCTGATGAACAGCCCGCGCGGCTTCGACCACGCATCGCTGAAGCGCTCGCAGCCCTCGCCGACGGTCGGTGTGTAGACGATGGGCAGCATCTCCTCGAGGTGCGCGCCGAGGAGTGCGTAGAAGAGCGTCTCGTTCGAGTCCTGCAGGCCGCGCAAGAAGACGTACTTCTCGAAGGGGGTCTGCTCGGCCCGGAACGCCTTCAGGCGGCGATCGATCTGCCCCTCGAGCGTGCCCACGTGCGGCGGCAAGAGCCCGTGCAGATTAAAGACATCGCGCTCCTCGTCCGTGAACGCAGTGCCCTTGTTGAGGAGAGGATCGCGCAGGAGATCCGGACCGCGAACGGCAACATCCATGGCCATCACGGCCGAGTGTACGGCTACGGACCGCTGAAGTGGACGTAGATGACCGGGACCAGGATCCCGAGGAGCACGAGGACGGCGCCGCGCCCGAGGATGCCTTTTTTCCCGGCGATCATGAAGATACCGCTCGTCGCGAGGAGGAGCAGTCCGCCTGCATAGCCGTCCGCGAAGTACGTCCAGGCCTTCTTCCCGCGATTGAGGTGCAGCCAGTTCGCGATGCGCAGGAGGAAGCGTGGCTCCTGGCCCTCGTCGACGACCTCGCCCTTCACGCGATCGTAGTGGAGCGAGCGCTTGTCGAAGAGCACCTCGAGGTTGTCCGGCCCCGCGGCGTAGACCTCGCGCGGCTTCGACGTGATCGCGAGCTTCTTCCGGAGCTCGTCCGCGACCGCGTCGTCGGTGCCCTCGATCCGGCCGATCTGCACCGTACGCGTGTAGTTGCGAAAGCTCGGGTCACCATCGCTCCAGTCGGTGATGTGATTCACGGCGATGCCCGAGAGCGCGTAGATGAACGTGAAGCCGACGGCGAGATAGCCAACGTCGCGGTGAATCGCACGGAGCCACGGCCGCAGCACGGCCATCACGCTCTTCTTGTGGGCTGGCTTCTCTTTCGGAGCCTCAGCCATATCGCTCTTCGGTCCAAGGATCCGCGTGATTGTGATAGCCGCGCGTCTCCCAGAATCCCGGTTTGTCGGTGGTCACGAAGCGAATGCCGGTGAGCCACTTGGCCGACTTCCAGAAGTACAGATCGGGGACGAGGACGCGCACCGGGGCGCCGTGCGCACGCGCGAGGGGCGAGCCCTCGTACTTGTGCGCCACGAGGTTCTGCGGAGCGAGCGCCTCCTTGATCGGGACGTTCGCGGTGTACCCGCCGGGGGCCGACTCGAAGATCACGTGACGCGCGGAGGCCTTCGGCTTCGCGCGCGCGGCGAGGTCCGCCACCTTCACGCCCGTCCACTTCGAGTCGAGGCACGTCCACTTGGTCACGCAGTGGACGTCGCAGGTCTGGTCGACCTGCGCCATCTTGAGCAGCTCGGCGAAGTCGATCTCGAACGGGCTGTCGACCTCGCCGTACACCTTGAGCTTCCACGCGCCCGGGCTGGGATCTCCCTCCGTGCCGCCCATGGCGCGGATGCGCGAGAGCAGGTGCTGGCCCGGCGGCAGACGCGGGCGACCATCCGGACGCTTCTCCGCACGCGCCTTCTTCTCTTCCTCGGTGCCGGCGAGGCAGAAGCCCGCGCCGCCGAGCGCGATGATCCCCGTGCCGAGCATCGCCGAACGCACGAATGCGCGACGATTCATCGACGGTTTGAACATCAGGTCCGGATCTTTGGCGAGCGGGTTTCCTTCGAACGGTTCACGACTCATGCGGCGGCCTCGAAAAAGAGTACGCGCCGAGCCCGCCTGCGGTTACGCGAGCGGCGAGAATCGAGTAAACATTCGTGATTGTGAGCACTTCCGCAGGGATCCGGTCTCGCCTTTCCGACCCTGGCTTCACGCCTGGCGTCAAAGCTCTGCCCGAGCTGCTCGGTTTCGTCGCCGCGGACGACGAGGAGGAGGCGAAGCTCGCGACGCGCGCCATCCTGCGGATCGAGGCCCAGTACCGCGAGAAGGTGGCCACCACCGTCGTCGAGCACGCGCGGAAGGCCAAGCGCCCGGCGCGCGGACGGCTGACCGCGCTCTCGGGACGCATCGAGACTCCGACCACGACCGCGTGGCTCACCGAGGCGCTCGCCGACGCGGACCCGAAGACCCGCCGCGCCGCCGCTCGCGCGCTCGGCAACGTGAAGCCGACCGCGGCCATCACGAGCGCGCTGCAGAAGGCTTTCGAGGGCGCGACCTCGGACGACGATCGCAAGGTGCTCGGGCTCGCGCTCGGCAAGGCCGGCATCGAGACGGGGCAGAGCGGCCGCGCCGGGCTCATCGCGCGACGCGAGGCGACGCGAAAGAGCGCAGGCGCGATCGATGTCGAGGGCACGCTCCCCAAGGCGCGCATTCACTTCCACGTCCGCTCCGGCCTCGAGGACATCCTGAAGGACGAGCTCAGCCGCACCACGAAGTTCGTGTCGCCTGGCGTCATCGAGACCACCTTGAACGGGCCGCTCTCGAGCGCGCTCTCGGTGCGCACCGCGCTCGACGTGGGCTTTCCGCTCGCGGATCGCGAGACCGGCGATCTCGCCGAGTCGATCGCGGAGGCGCTCGCCTCCGCGGAGGCCCTCGGGATCTTCCGCGCCTTCACGTCGAGCATGCCCGCGCGCTTTCGCCTCTCGTTCGCGAAAGGCGGTCATCAGCGCGGCGTGGTCTGGAAGGTGGCGGAGAAGGTCGCCGCGACGAGCAAGGACATCGTCAACGATCCGAAGGAGAGCACCTGGGAGGTGGGCGTGGACGTGGCGGGCAAGCGCCTCCGGATCACGCTCTTCCCGCGCGGCTTCGAGGATCCCCGCTTCACCTACCGGCAGGATCAGGTGCCAGCGTCGTCGCATCCCACCGTCGCCGCCGCGCTCGCGTGGATCGCGCCGCGTCACAAGGACGACGTGGTCTGGGATCCCTTCGTCGGCGCCGGCGCCGAGCTCATCGAGCGCGCACGCCTCGGGCCGTACGCACGGCTCTTCGGCACCGACGTCGAGAAGGACGCGATCGAGGCCGCCCGCGCGAACGCCAAGCGCGCGGGCGTCGATCGCATCACGATCGAGAAGGGTGACGCGCTCGATCCGCTCGTGCCCCCGGACGGTGTCACCGTCATCATCACGAACCCGCCGATGGGACGGCGCGTGCAGCGCGGCACCCACGCGGACCTGCTCGACCGCTTCGTGGACCGCGCCTTCGAGGTCCTCGCTCCGGGCGGATGCCTGGTCTGGCTGGTGCCCGAGCCGCGACGAACTCGAGCACATGCGGAGGCAGCCGGATTCGTGGTCGAACGTGCGACGAGCGTCGATATGGGCGGTTTCTCGGCGGAATTGTCGATCTACGTGAAGCCCAAGACTCGCAATGCCGCACGACCGGCCAAAAAACCGCGGTAGCATGGACGTATGACGTGCGGGAAATGCGGAGCTGAGCTGAACGCTTCAGCGAAGTTCTGCGCGTCTTGCGGCGCGCCGAACCCGAACGTCGTCATCCCGGCTCCCTCGTCCTCGAACGTCGCCGCGTCGGGAGGTGCGCCATCGGGCGCGGCCCCATCCACGGGCGCGCCCTCGGGTGCGCCCGCGGTGAGCAGCGGCTCGTCGGGCGCCAACCTCCTCGCCGACGCGATGCCGGCCGTCACGCCGTCCGCGCAGCCGCCGTCGAATTTGCTCCTCATCGACATGCCCACGGACGCGCCGCCCGCGCCGCCGAAGTCGATGGTGAATCCGTTCGCCGTCACCGCCTCCCCGCCGAAGCGCCCGAGCTCGAAGCCGCCACCCGGGCTGGTGGCGCCCGGGGTGGCCGCATCGATCGGGCCGATCGGCCTCGAACCACGGATCGCCGAGCCCAAGATCGAAGCGAAGATCGAGAGCCAGCCTCCGCCGAAGAGCGAGATGGGTCCGCCGAGCCCGCGCGCCGTGTCGCCGCTCGCGGTGAGCAACGGCATCTCGGGACGCACCCCGTTCCAGGAGGCGGTCGAGAAGGCGCGCCAGTCCGTCGCGCCGAGCGCGCCCGGCTCTCCGGTGAAGAAGAGCGTCAAGAAGCCAGGCACGTACGTGATGCCGAACGCGCCGTTCCGCCCGGGCAGCGGCAGGCCCGGCTCGGAGGGTGAGAGGGAAGAAGCAGAGGCGGCTCCGGCGAAGAAGCCCGTCGCGAGGACGGTCGCCATGTCGCCGGTCCCTCCGCCTCCGCGCTCGCAGCAGCAGCCGGCACCGGGAAGCGTCGCGCCCGGCCCGATGCCCCAGAGCGTCGGCATGCCCCAGAGCGTCGGCATGCCCCAGAGCGTGGGCATGCCTCAGAGCGTGGGCATGCCCCAGAGGGTGGGCATGCCCCAGAGCGTGGGCATGCCCCAGAGCGTGGGCATGCCCCACTCGGGCATGCCGGGCTCGTTCATCGCCCCGTCCCAGCAGCAGCCGCCGCCCTCGCCGTGGGGACACACCCCGCAACCGCACTATCAGCCTCAGCACGTGGCGCAGCCGCTCGCGCCGTACCAGCCCGCGCCCGCGCCGCAATACCCCGCGCCGCAGTGGGGTCAGGTCCCGTCGGGCTACGGCGGGTACCCGCAGCCGCCGCCCGGTTACCAGCTCGGCGCGCGCGTGCAGGTGAAGTGGTCGAACGGCCAGCGCTACCCGGCGACGGTGAGCCAGGTGAACGGCCAGCAGTACCTCGTGCGCTTCCCCGACGGGCAGCAGCACTGGGTCGACATGCAGTACCTGACGCCGGGCTGAGCTCGAGATCACGTCACGTCATGAAGTTCGGACTGATGAAGAAGCTGATGGAGGAGCTCGTGCCCTTCAATCGGTTCCTCGGCGTCCAGTGCACGAAGGTGGAGAAGGGCTTCGTCCGCCTCGAGATCCCATTCCGTGCAGAATACATCGGTGACGCGACCCGCCCGGCGCTCCACGGCGGTCTGATCTCCACGCTCGCGGACACGGCGGGCGGCGGCGCCGTCTGGACGACGCTCGACGACGAGCGCGGACGCGTGGCCACGATTGACCTTCGCATCGACTACCTCCGTCCCGGCAAGTCCGAGCTGCTGGTCGCGGAGGCGAAGGTCGTCCGCGCCGGTAACCGCGTCGGCGTGACCGACATGCGTCTCTTCCATCCCTCCGCCGAGGACGAGACGATCGCCACGGGCAAGGGCGTCTACAACATCATCATCAAGAAGGCGTGATCACGCCTTGGCCGTGAGCTCCATCATCGGCGCGAAGCCGCCATAGATGAGGCGCTTCCCGTCGAACGGCTCGGTCGCCATCACCTTCATGATTTGCTCGTCGTTCATCACCGCCTTGTTCACGCGGTCGCGATCCTTGCGGGATCGGTACGTGATCCAGGAGAACACGACGACCTCGTCCTTCTTCAGCATGACGGCCTGCGGGAAGCTCGTAAGCTTGCCAGGCTTCACGTCGTCGGCCACGCACTCCACGTAGCTGAGCGCGCCATACTTCAACCAGACCTTGCCGCAGGCCTTCGCCACCTTCTTGTAGTCGGCGAGCTTCTTCTTCGGGACCGGGACGACGAAACCATCGACGTAGCTCATGCCGAGGTCATAGCCAAAGTGTGCTCCCTGGAGGTTTATTTCGAATGAAGCGGCTGCTCCCGGTGATGGGGCTCGGCGTGGTCCTCGCGGGTGCCTGCCGCGATCCCCTGCCCGTGCATCTCGACGTCCGTTACGACGAGCGCTTCGGCGAGGACACGTCGATGGACGTGTACGTCGCGGAGGGCGCCGAGCCGCACCCCACCGTCATGCTGATCCACGGCGGCGCCTGGATCGGCGGCACGAAGGACGCGTACACGGAGGCGGCGCAGCGACTGGCCCGCTCCGGATATACGGCCGCCACCATCAATTACCGATTAGCGCCCGATGGGGAATATCCGAAGATCGCGCAGGATTGCCTCTGCGCGCTCTCGTACCTGCGCGCGAACGCTACGCAGTATCACGTCGATCCGGATCGCATCGCGGTGATGGGCTATTCCGCCGGCGGCCACCTGGCCTCCCTCGTGGGCGTGGCGTGGGACGACGAATTCCACAAACCGGATTGCGCCTGGGGCCAGCCGGCGGCGCCGCGCGCGGTGATCGCGAATTCGGGCGTTCACGACCTCCGCGGTCAGGACGGTCTCATCACGAAGGTGCTCTTCGGCGCGGGCCCGGACGAGGTGCCGGACAAGTACGCGCACGCCTCGCCGATGACGCACATCGGCCCGGGCAAGCCGCCGTTCCTCTTCATTCACGGCACCATCGACTGGTGGATCGACGAGGATCAGGGCAACGAGATGCGCGACGCGCTCGTGAGAGCGGGCAACGACGCGCGCGTCTACGAGGTCGCGGGCGGCGGGCACATCACGCAGACCACGCTCGATGGTCAGCTCGTCGGCGGGGAAGCAGACCTCACGACGGAGAGCTGGATCGTCGTGATGGACTTCCTCGACCGCACGCTCGCGAAGCGGAGCGGGCCGTGACTGCCGTGACTCCGGCGCTCATGACCGTGCTCGCCGTCCTGTCGAGCGATCCGCCGCCGCCCCGGAACGCGATCTCGGCCCAGGTCGGCTCGCTCTTCAGCTCGGGCCTGACGTTGCAGTACGAGCGCGAGGTCGTGCGCCGCCTCTCGCTCGTGAACTCGCTCAGCTACCGCTTCTCCGGGGGCGACGAGTTCGACACGCGAGAGGTCGGCGGCGGCTTCGAGGGCCGCTTCTGGTTCGTCGGCCGTGGCATGATCGGCCCGTACGCGGGCCTTCGCTTCGACTATTCGTTCACGCGCGTCTCCGAGGGCGATCGCTTCCTCGGCTCGAGCATGAGCTACGCCGAGTCCGTCGTGGGCGGCGTGCGATTCATGTTCTGGCGCCGCCTCGAGGCCACCCCGCAGGTGGGCATCGGCGTCCGCCAGGAGCTCGACCCGCGCGGCCGCCTCGAGCCGCAGAACCACCTCGACGTCCTGCGCCTCGGCCTGACCCTTGGCGTCATGTTCTGACGAACGTCACAGCGGTCCGAGCAGGCTCTCGAGCTTTCCACGCAGCCCAAGGAGATCTCCCTGTTCGCGGAGGTACTGCCGGTCGAGCTCCGCCTCGTAGACGTCCTTGAGCGCGATCGCGTCATCGAGATCGATGGGACGTCCGGCCTCGAGCTTCAGAAGGAGGAGATCCTCGGGCGTCGCGATGGGCACCGAGAACGGGCCTTCCATCACCGTCGCACGTCGAACCACGCGCTCGAGGTATGGGCTGTCGACGAAGATGAGGTCCGCTCCGAGGCTCTCGGTCTCACCGGAAGGTCCGTCGAGCTGCACGAGCCCCTCCTCCGCGAGCTCGCGCGCGGCGGGATCGTCGATCAGCGCGAAGCCGAGCGTGGCCGCGAGCGCCAGGATCGAGTCGAGGTCGGCGCGGGTCGCCTGGACCACGAGGTCGACGTCGAACGTGGGCCTCGGGCGTGCTCGTAGGACCATCGCGGCCCCGCCGATGACGGCGCATGGGCGTGCGAGCAGCTCGGCGAGCTTCGAGATGCGAGAGATCGCCTCGGCGAGCGACCCACTCGGGTTGATCCGTGGGTTCATGGACAGGATCGGAGTCGAGCGCGAAGGTCGCGCCAGAGCTCGATGGGCTCGTCCGTCGGTCGAATGGTGCCAGGTACGGTCTCAGGCCGCCAAAGGCTGCGGAGCTCGTCTGCCGCCCTCACGCGGTCGAGCGGCGAGCGCGCCGCCTGCTGCCGGGTGCGATTCCGCCGCTTGCGTGCAAACAGCGAAGCGTCCATCCCATTCGAGCTTAGCTCGGTCGTGATCGAAGCTCCAGGACCTCGCGGCGGCGCGCCCACCGATGGATCTTCGACTACGATGAGAGGATGAGGGGATGGAGGGCAGCCGTGGTGATGGCGCTGGGGCTCTGCGCGCTGTCGTGCTCGAAGCGAGGGAATCAGCACCTGTACATCGCTTCCGACGACGCCGAGGAGCTCAACGTCACGATCAATGGCGAGCGCCGCGAGCAGACGATGTCTCGTGGCTTCCAGGCCTATCCGGAGGCCAAGCTCACGAAGGGCGCCGAGGTCATCATCGAGAAGAACGGCCAGGTCGTCGATCGGGCCACCCTGCCGCCGGTCGAGGAAGGGATGAGCGCGCTCTTCCTCGTCGGCGGAGCCCCGGGACTCCAGCTCGTGGACTACAAGAAGCTCGGCACCGTGACCGACTCCAAGGGACACGGCGGCGGCTCCAACCCCTACGCCCCTGGCATCGGTGGCGTGTCGCGTAGCGCGATCGACGTCGTCGAGGTCGACCGCACGACGAAGACGCTCGCGTTCGACCGGCGCGCCGTCGTCTCCGGTCCCGACGACAAGCTCCCCGCGGGCGGCAACGTGAATCAGCTCACGCTCGAGAAGTTCCCCGTGTACCGACTCGAGCGCGTGCCCGCGGGCGCGGACGTGTTCGACACCATCCGACCGAAGCTCGACTCGGAGCTCGGGACGAAGGTGAAGCGCTAGCTATCGCTGGAGCGCGCTCGGCGGCATCGCACGCAGCAGCGGGCGGCGCGCTTGCTGCTCGACCGCTGCTCGGACTGTACCGGCGCAGGTGATCGTGTGGGTGTCGTGGTTCTCCACGATAGCGCCCCCACCGTCACTTCGTTACGAGACAGCGGAGTCCGTTCGCGCACGACTTCCCGTCGTGACACATCGAGCGGGGGGAAGACGTGGAAGAATTCGAGGAGACGTGGGCCTGGCGCGACGGCGCGACCCTCGGGTCGACGCCGCCGGTCGATCACTACCAGATGCCGATCGGCGTGGTCGGCTGGCCGTGGACGCACTACCGCGCCTTCGAGGTCGCGCCGAACACGACGCGCTCGGCCTCGTTCGTCGACTACGTGGACGTCATCGACGCCACGCCCTGGACCGGCGGCCCGACCCTCTACACGCAGTCGGTCACGGACCACTACGACCACCACATCTCGAGCGCGACCACGATCTCGTTCATCTACGCGCCCTGACCTCGTCGCCGACCAGCAGGGGAGAGATGACGAGCCCAAGAGTAGGTTCGCGCGAGTCGGATCTGCGAGATCCTATGTTCACCCTTCCGGGTCATTCAGCGCGTCATCGCGGGTCGGAGGCGTGAAGGCGGCATGGCCTCGAGTTTGCTTCGGTCCCGAGACCATGCACTCGAGGATGTTCGCGGTGGTGGCTGGGCTCGCCGGTGCGGTGGGCGCTTGCTCTCTGGGCGAGGAGAACGTGGTGAACGTCAGGGAGATTGCCCAGACGGAGGCGCTCGATGCCGGCGCTGCGACGCAGGTCAAGCCCTCCGGTGTGAGCACGACGAGCTCGAGCTGCACCGGCTCCAGGTTCACGAAGCCTGACCTCTCGAGACTCAAAGCCTGCAAGACCGGCGGTCACTGCTACGCCTCGAGCGCCGTCCCGGCGAAGATCCAGTCGGCGCTCATCCCGTGTGATTCACCGGGAGAGTCGTGTGTGCCCGATGAGATCCTCCTCGCGGGCGGCGACAAGATCAGGCAGTGCACCCAGCCCGACAACCTGAAGTCCTATGTCGGGGGAGGCGGCGGCTGCGTCACGCTCGCGCTCCTCCCCGAGCTCGAACAGAAGGCCGGGGCCGCGTTGAAGCAGCAGGAATGCAACGAGGGGCAGGTCTGCGTGCCGTGCACGGATCCCCGAGACAAGAGCGACACACCCTTCTGCCAGCCGACGGGCGTCCTCGACGACACTTGCTCCACGTCCGCGACGGGCGACGGCGGGTCGCCTGTTCCCCAGTCGGCCTCACCTCCAACCGAGCAGCCGTGCTGCACGACGGACGGAGAGAGCCGCGGTGTCTGCACGAGCGACGCGATCCTCCCGGAGGGAGACAAGGACGCGATGCCTCAGGACGTCTGCGCGAAGGGCAAAGTGTGCATGCCAGCGGCGATGCTGAAGGGCGACGGCAAGCCGTGCGACTCGGGGATCATCGGCGGGCCGGGGGTGTGCCTGGGCCGCTGCTTCAACAACCTCATGAAGATCGGTGGCCTCCTCCAGCTCTTGAAGGCGGACGTCTGCGACGAAGCGGAGCTGTGCGTTCCATGTGGGGTCCTGAAGTCGCAGATGCCCGAGGGCGTCCCAGTCCCCGGATGCAAATGACCTGCTGGTCGTTCGCTCTGACCTGGTGCCGCCGCGCCTTGGTGTCGGCGGCGACTGCGGCCCTTGTGGTCGCCTGCTCGATCAACGAGGTTCACTTCGAGGAGATCGAGGTAACCCAGCGTCCGTTGCGCGAGACGATCACGTGCGATTCATCGTTCGTCGCGGTCGATCTCGACGCGCGGAAGCCTTGCGGTAGCAAGGAGCGCGGCGCCGGCCACTGCTACGATGGCTCGAAGGTGCCTATCGTCTTGTCGCAGCTCGAGCAGCTCGGCGTCTGCGAGGGCGAGGAGTACTGCGTCCCCGACAAGGTCCTCTCCGCGAGAGGGTCGAAGTTGAAGAGCTGCACGTTCCCCCTGACTGGCGGCCCGGGCGCGTGTGGCTCGCTCCTATTGAAGGACATCTACGCGAACAAGGATCTCCTGCGCCCGAAGCCGAACCCCGAGTGCGCGGAAGACGAGGTATGCCTGCCCTGCGTCGATCCGCGAAACGGCAAGGACACGGGGATGTGCAACGACTTCGGCGCGCACCAGGCCGACTGCATCGAGGCCACCGGCGAGCGCCCCGCTTCGTGCTGTCACTTGATGGGCGAGTGCGTGAACGAAGAGGCCGTCCCCGAACAGGCGCGCGCCACCGCGATCAAGGACAGCTGCAAGGACGGACAGCTATGCGCCCCCACCGCGCAGCTCGACAACAAGCCCGTGAGCTGCGACTACCTCGGCGCGCGAGGCGTCTGCCTCGACCGATGCTTCGCGGAGCAGCTCGTAGGGCTGTCGAGGCTCTCGCGCGGAGGCTGCCGCACGCTCGAGGTGTGCGTCCCGTGTGCCATCACCAACACCCTCGGGGGCGACCTGAAGATGGCCGGCTGCCTCTGATCTGAGCCGCCTCTCACCGCGCAGGACCGTCGTGAGGTTAGCCCTCGTCGCATGAGGCAGCGCGGGCACGCGATCGTCGGCGCGGCCGTTGGCCTCAAACTGGCTTGGATCGGGATGAGTAGTCTTTGCGAAGCTCGTCCCGAGGCGACGTCGTTACGCTCCCCTCCACGCAAAGGGAGGGTTCGTCATGCGGTGGAAGCGCGTCATCGTGCTGTCGGTCGTCGTCAGCGGAGTCTCGTTCGGCGTGGTCGCCGCTGGCGCGCCCTCCGCGAAGCCCGTCGCGACGGAGGCCTCCGCCAAGCTGGTCAACGCGAAGCTCGCCCAGCCAGGAGCGTACGCGGGGGGCCCGGTAGGGCTCATCGCCGAGTTCTCGAACCCTCGCTCGTCCGCCGTGACCGTGAACGGGCGTTTCGGCCCGCAGATCTTCTACACCCACGAGATCCCGGCCGGAGCGAGCAACACGAAGGCGCTCTCGGACCCGACGGGGGTCCCCGTCTGCGCCGGGCCGAAGTCCTACCCGCTACAGGGTGCGGGCGCCGGCTTCGAGACGGACATCCACACCTTCATCGTCACGCCCACCTGCACCTTCGTGGCGAAGGAAGACAAGCCGTGGAACCAGTACTCGCCCGACAAGAACGAGGCGATGGCGGCCAACGCGCTCTCGTATACGTCGGCGAGCGCGTCCGGCACGTGGAGCTGCGGGAGTACGGTCGAGGTGAAGGCGATCGTCGCCAACCGAACCGCCACGCCCGTCGCGAACGCCGTCCTGCGCATCGTCGACTTCAACGCCGCCTCCGCGCCGATATCCCTCGCGCCCGGCGCGACCAAGGAGGTTGCGCTCGCCTTCACGTATCAGGGGATCGACGGCAAGCGCCCGCTCGTCATCGACGCGCCCGGCTTCAGTGGCAAGGTCGTCAACGTCGGCTACCAGGTCGGCGCGCTGAGGAGCTGCGCCATCTCCGGCGCGTTCAAGCCCTGAACGGGTGCACCACGAGGGTGGCTCAACCGGAGGCGTCGCGAGCGAGCGCCTTCACGAGGTCGGCGCGCGTGCGGACCCCGAGCCTCCGGTAGAGCACGCGGAGCTGGTTCGAGACGGTGCGCGGCGAACGCTGGCGTCGCGCAGCGATCTCGCCGTCGGACAGGCCCAGGAGGACGAGCTCGGCCACGTTGAGCTCCGCCGGCGACAAGCGCGCTCGCCACGAGGTATGAATGCGAGGCGTCAGAACCGCGACATCGAGGACGTCGGCCCCGAGAGGGACGTCGACGCGGGTGACATCGAGCTCACCGATCGTCGCGAGCATGGCGCTCGACGCGATCCCGAGGCGCCGGGCGGCGCGGGACAGCGCGGACGACACGCTGGCGACGGTCGTGCCGAGCGCGTAGGCGATGTCGCGAGCGCTGGTGCCACGCGTCGCGTAGTGAACGCACGCTCGCTCGAACGGCCCAAGCGCGCGCGGATCGCGGAGGCCCGGGCGGTTCTCGTACGCGGCGATGTACCGTCGACCCCCTCTCTCGAAGTGATCGACGAGCGACCAGCGCCCGTTGACGAGCCCTCTCCAGAGCGCGAGCGCTCGTTCGGGCTCCCCTCGCATGGATCGGGAGCGAGCGCGCTCGATGCCCTCGACCGCCTCGACGAGCGCGCGGCGCGCGGACGGGGTCGCGGCCGCCTCCGACGCGTCCTCGAGCCCACCACTTGGCGTGAGGAGCGCCTCGCGCGCGCCGAGGCGCTGACGCATGCGGAGCGCCGTACCGAGGTGCAGGAGGACCTTCCGCCACGCGGCGGCCGTGCGCGCCGGGACGCGGACCTCATCCGCGCTCGACGCGATCACCTGGAGGAGGGTCGCGTCGTCCCCCTGGGTGAGCGCCGCCAGCGTGTCGTACCCGATGCGGCGTCGCCGCACGATGCCGGCCGACTCGCTCGAGCCGCCGAAGGTCTGACGTAGGCCGCCGAAGATGGTCATGCGGCGCCGCATGTACTCGATGACGTCGGGGGGCGGCTGCGCCGTCGCGATTTGCTCGACGACGGCGGGGTCGACCCCGCGTTGCACGATCGGCGAAGTGACGTCGAGACGGCCGCCCTCGAACCGCGACACGTAGGCGTACAAGCCTCCACCTCGATCGAGGTCTTCGCGCACCGCTCGCAGGAGACCCGCGAGCCACTCCTCGTCGCTGCCCTCGAGCCGGTAGCCAGCCTCGATGACGCGGATCGGGTGAGAGCAGACGACGGGGACGCTCCGACGGCCCATTGGTAGAAACCTACTTTCCTTTCTGTAGGAATGCAGGCGTTCGAGTCGGGCCCCTTTCGAGCCGTGCTAGCGGATTTCCTGCACGGCTCCTCGGCCGACTTCTTCACGACGCGCCATGTTCCGAGCGAACGTCGGCTTCCTCACGGGTGGAGTCCGCGCCGCGATCCGTGACCTTCGAGGATGGATGGGTCGGATGGCGTCGGCGTCGAGGACGAGGCCGTCACCGGGCTAGATGCCGGGACCCCGGGATCGACGATGTCCGTGGTCTCCCACGCCTGCAGCTTGGCCTCGTCAGTGTCCGCGATGGCGGTCACTCCGAAGGCGTACTTCACTCCTGGCCGCAGCCAGCCCGCGAGGATCTCGAGCCTCGGGTCGTGGGTCGTCACGAAGAGGCGCGGGCTGACCTCTCTCTCGCCGTCCACCACCTCCGCGATCGACACCTCGTACGACGTCGGATTTCCTACCGTGGGCGGATCCCAGGTCAGGGTGGGGGTCAGCGTCGCGCTGCCGATCGGCGCCGACGCTGGCTGACCATTCACGCGGATGTTCGTGACCGGCGACAGACGAACTTGGACGTCTTCGACCGCGTTCAGCTCGTCGGAGCGCGTCTCGCGGTACCCCACCGACGCCTCGACGCCGTTCGAGAGCCTCGCAAACGCGGACTTCCAGTGGCTCAGTGACGCGCGCCAGCTCGCGTCGTAGCCAGAGACGTAGGCGACGTCGGCTTCGACCTGGGGGGCCGTCGGGGTGTCCAGGAAGAACAAGGCCGCCGAGCCGCTCCAGTACGGAAACCCGGTCCGGGGCTCGACCCAAGCCGCGACGAAGTCCTCCACTACACGAAGATTCGGGTGACGGACACCGAGGCCGAGCGTGCGGTCGACGAGCTCGGCGTTCCAGGAGACGTGCGTCGTCCGAGGCGTGCCATCCACGAAGGTGAGGTCCAGCAGGTTCTCGGCGCCCTCCTGGATCGTCATCATCTTCGTCGCCGTCCGAACCGTGGCGTACCCCGCCCTGATGCCGGGGAGGTTGAGCGGCTGCCGCTGGTGGGCGAAGAGGCGGAACGTCCCGAGGGGAGCTCTCGGGAGCGTGTTGAACCATCCGTCCGCCTCCCCGAGCAGCCTGCTCATCCCAAGGGCTCCGGGGGAGGTCTTGATATCGAAGGTGAAGGCTCCGCTCAGGCTGTTGACACTTATGTACTCCTCGACTGGCAGGAGGTTCGTGGCGTTGAGCCGGATGCGCGTGTTCGGGGCGGCCTCGCGCCAGATGGGGTAGCCAGAATACTGCGCGACGTGCGTGAACGTTCGCTCGCGCATCACCTCCGCCGAGACGATGTTCTGGGTGTCACTGTCCCGTTCTTCGAGGACGAACGGCCCATCGGGGACGCAGCGGATCAAGGTCTCGCCGCCAGAGACGCGTCGCCCCTCGATCCGGAGGGGGCTCGTCGCCGGACCAGTGACGGCAGAGAGCACGTAGTTAGAGTCGCGCGGAACAAGCATCACTGTGCCGTCTGGGGTGATCCAGCGGGTGCCCGTGAATCCCTGCACGTTGGAGGTCCCTGGGGCGCAGTCGCTCGAGAGGGGGGCTTCGTTGGCGTTTCCTTCGACCTCCCCCGTCGGCGCGCATGCGGTGGATGAGAGGAGTGCGCTGGCAAGCGCAGGAACGAGGACGAGAGATCGGGCTAGGTGGCGCATGACTACCCCGTACGCACACGGCGTACCGCCACCGACATCGATGAATTTTGCACACTTGTACGATGCAGTGCGATCCGCTCGATCGCAGCCCGATTTTTCATTGCCAAGAATCCGCGCACCATGGGGGTCCGATTCGGTCTCGCGATGTTGGTCGGCCGCACACGGTCATGATGCGTGAACGTCGGGCCGATGATCCTGGGGCGTCTCGGTAGAGCGTTGGGTTGTTGTTCGGCTCGCTGCGATTTGGCGGATCGCACGCGCGCGTCCCATAGCAAGGGATGTCGTAGGCTTGAGGCGGGGCCGCGTTGGGCACGGTCAATGCTCTTTTGAGTCGGGAGGTCCGACATGAAGCGCATCATTGGAGTGATGGAGAGGCCCCCAACGTCAGTCTCGTCCCCATGGATGGACAGCACCCCACCCCCACCCCTTTTGTCGAGCGAGCCGGACGATCAGGGTAGCGCGCCGGCGTCGCTCCCTGTCACGCAAGTTGTCGCTGCGCCGAACGACGTCGGTAGGAGTCACGAGAGCCTCGTGAGATCATGAGAGCCTCGTGAAGAGGTGCGCGGAGAGCGCGCTTGCTCGTTCGAGCGCCGGCAACATCGGCAACGCGACGATCCCGCAGGAGCTACCCTTCGCATCACAATGGCAGCCAAGAAGGCAGTCACGGCTACAGCCGCGACCCCCAGAGACTCCAAGCGTCAGGCCGAGCTCCACGCGGCGGTTCTCGCTGCTCCCGACGACACCTCACCGCGTCTCGTCTACGCCGATTGGCTCACCGAGCATGGCGACCCGTACGGCGAGTTCATCACCATCTCCTGCGAGCTCGATCGCCCGCTCTGGAGCAATCGTACGATCCCGAACGGAGAGGGCCGCATTGGTGAGATGGGTGCGCGCCAGCAAGCGCTGCTGAAGAAGCACGGAAAGCAGTGGCTCGAGCCGGTCCGCCCCTTCGTGCGTGTCTGGGTATGGGAGCGAGGCTTCATCGAGAAGCTCTACGTCAACGCGTCGTTCTTCGGCGGCTCACGTACCGTCTTCGAGCATCATCCCGTCCGGATCCTCTGTTTCGAAGGGCTGAAGGCGGGCGACCTCGAGAAATTCCGCGAGATCGAGCTCGGAAACCTCCGCGAGCTCGATCTCACGGGTGCTCCGATCACGGAGAAGAACATCGGCCCCCTTCTCGGTCCCGGGCTCTCGCGCATCCAGCGGCTGAACTTCCACGGCGCGCGGCTGCTGAAAAATGGCCTCGTCGATCTCGCTGAGAAGAGTCACCTTCACGCGCTCGAGCACCTGAGCATTCCTTCGTGCCAGGTCGACGACGAGGGACTGCGAGCGCTCGCCGCGTCCAAGGCCCTTCCGAAGTTGAAGACGATACGGGCCAGCGCATTCCTCACCGATGTCGCCAGTGCGGACACGCTCGATGCGCTCCGGCAGCGCTTCGATTTGACGCTTCAGTAACGCGGCCGGGAGGAAGTACGCGCTCGCATCGCTCGGCGACCTGCCTCGGCGACGATTCATCGCTCTCGCGACGCTGTGCGGATGCTCGTCGATATTTCCGACAGAAGAGGCGCGCTTCCACGCCCCCTGCACCGGTGGAGGATGTGTCGTCGGCTGACTTCGGCCCCCTCGTCGTGCAAGGCCAAGGGGGAGGACCTCGTGCTGTAATGCCGCCGACGGCGCTCTCGAGGGGCCAGAGAAGGAGAAGGGAATGACCGGAAAGAAGCGCACCGCGGAGCGTCCTCCGACACGCCTCCCGAACCTCAAGACGCGCAAGTCCGCGTTCCTGGCGATCCTGAGGAGCTCCCCTCACGCCAACCTCTTCCTCCGCGAAGCAGGCCTCGACTCCGGCGAAGAGATGCGCGCGCCGAAGATCAAAGATGCGCTGACCGCATGTGCGAAGGCGCTCGACGCGCTCGGTCCCGAGGCGCAACGATGGCTCGGCGGGGCTCCGAAGAGCCACCTCCAGGTGGTGGTCAACATGCACCCGCGAGCGCAGGCGATCTACTTCGTGCTGTCCAAGACGACGCCCGTCTCGGAGGACGTCGCCGAGTGGGTCGGCTTCGAGCAGGACACCGCGAAGATCCTGGCGGAGGCGGCGGCATTTCTTGGAATCACGGGTCGCGTCGTCGGACGCGTGTGCAAGTTCCTGTTCGGATATTTCGAGGAGAACGGCGGCAAGTGGTCCAAGGAGGACGCCAAAGGCCGACCGCGGAGCCACGGCCTCTACGGAGCGACCGCCAAGGACGTCGTGCTCATCGACTGCTCCAGTTGATGAGGCTCGCGGGGTGATCATGGGGTTTCCCCCGTCCTTCTTGTCTCCAAGAAGAGACGTCGAACACGTGCACTATCGAGCAAGATCAACACGTTAGCGATGTAGGCAACTGGCGCACATGGTGCAGCGGAGGCCGGCATGCGCATACCGGCCTGGCTCCTCGCCGTCTCGTCTCTGGCCCTCTTCGCCTGTTCGACCAAGGCGGAGGTCGATCACGACGATGACGAGGTCGCCCTCACCGCGGGTGGAAAGGGGGAGCTGCCCTGGGAGATCGTCTCCGAAAAAGGCGAGACGCTCGTCCCCGACGTCTTCTACGCCGACGACGTGCAGACCGAGCAGATCATGCCCGTCGCGATCAACGGGCACGTGATGATCAACCGCATGATCTATCCGACGATCGGCAACCCGAAGCTGTTCGACAAGTCGGACGCGAACGACAGCGCCATCGTCGCGCTCCGGCTCGAGGACGCGATCCTCGCGCACCTCCACCCGAAGGTGACCGCGACGGCGCCGACCGGACATACGACCATGACGTTCGACGCGTCGGACCGCGACGGGGTCCGCGTGATGCTCGTCGCGCGGTCGGCGCGGCGTGCGACGACGGAGGCCGGCGTCATCCAGCCGGGGAACGGCGTCATCCCCCTCGACCCGAGCCAGATCGTACGAAGCCCGATCCCGGCCGACATGCCCGAGGCGCTGAAGCGCCGCTCGACGTACCGCTTCGTCTTCCGCAAGGACCGGTTGGCGCAGGTCCCCGCTGGGCTCTACGACGTTCGCGTCGAGGTCCGGAAGGGCGGCGCGCTCGCGAAGCTCGACGGCGATCGCGAAGCCGCGTTCGAGTACCAGTACAACGCGCTCCGCGTGTTCGATCGGACGGAGGACGAGTATCCGATCGTGAACCTCACCGACACGCAGGTCTCGACCGGCGCGTACATGTCCCGCTCGACCGAGACGCCTTTCTCGGAGCTCGTCGCCTACGCAAGGTCCATGAAGCTCCCCGAGATGCAGCAGGCGCCGTTTGCGGTCTTCGAGGGCGACCTCCACCAGGCCGGCGCTTACACGGGCGTCTCCATGAGCTTCGTCCTCCCGGAGTACGCGAACGAGATGGCCTTCGCGATCGACCAGCTGAAGGAGCTACCGATCCCGATCCACATGGTCCCAGGAAACCACGACGGGTACGCCTCGATCGGCGAGGCTCCCACCGGGTTCGCGGACACCTCGGTCTTCACCATCTTCAACAAGAGCCTGCGGACGGTGGTGACGAACGCAGGGCCCGGCACCTGGCCAGACTTCGACTTCGACGCATACGAGACGTGGCGCAAAGGCGTGGCGGCCCACGGGGAGCCGGGCGGTCACGCGCTCGACCTGTATCGCGGCTCGTTCACGCGGAAGGCCGGCTCGACGTTCACGGAGGCCTGGAGAGAGATCCCCCGCCCGCAGCGGAATCAGATCCTCTACGACGGTCAGTACCAGTGGCTCCGGACGATCGGCCCCCTCCACCACTCGTGGCGCTTCCGCTCGACCCGCTTCATCGGCATGAACACCTACGAGCTCCGCCAGCACATGCGCATGGGCTGGGGCATGTACTCGGCCAACTACGGGGGCGGCATGGGCCCCGATCAGCTCGACTGGGTCGGTCGCGAGCTCTCGCGCGGTGATCAGGAGAAGAGCGACGTCGTGCTCATCGCCCACCACGATCCGCGCGGCGGCAAGGGCCACGGAGAGTACGGCTCGTACCACTCGCTCGAGACGTACAACCACCTCTACAAGGCGACCCTCGAAGAGGGAGCACGCTACGCCGGCGTTCACCAGCTCTGCCAGGGCGCCAGCCTCATGAGCTCGCTCTTCGCGCACGAGCGCGAAGAGGAAGACGACGACTCGCGCGGCTGCGACGAGGGAAAGCAGATCTGGATGCAGGGGGAGCCACAGTTCGACCGGGGCTACGACTCGGGCGTCTCCCTCGTGAAGAAGATCGCCAACGCGAAGAACGCGCGCACGTTCCTCTACGCTCACACGCACTTCAACGGGCTCGAGATGCTCCAGGGGCGCGATGACCTCCTCCCGGGCCAGGTCAGCGCTGGCCACGAGCTCCTCGCGCTCGAGCTCGGCTCCTGCTCCTCCGTCACGAGCTCGAAGTTCGAGGGCAAGAAGATGTATGGCTTCCAGATCCTCAAGATGTCCACGCGACTCGACGGTCGCGGCATCGGCCTCCCCCAGATCAACGAGCTCGACGTCGTGCAGAACCAGGGCGGAGGCAACTTCCGCGTCGTCCTGAAGACGCCGATCGATCGCAGCCGGACGATGAAGCGAGACGACCCACGGAACCCCGTCAACCCGACGTTCGGCAACCAGTGACGACCTGGGGCTTCGCGTTCACGCCAGCGTCGCGGAACGCATCAAGCCATGTCCGGCGCGCACATGCGCGGCCGCTGTGCCGAGGGGAGCGCCACGTTTTCGCGGCCGCTTGGAACGTCGTGAGGCCTGCTCCGTCCATCCGCTGTGGGTGCATTCGTCAAGGCATCGGCGGCGTTCGGTTGCTTGGTGGTGGCGGGGCTCTTCACGTTGACGCTGGCGCTCCGCGCGAGTGGCGCAAAGGCCAGCAACGAGACCGACGATGACGAAGAGCAGGAGGTCCCGATCATCCTGCACGGGCGGATGACGTCCTCGGATCCGGCGGTCGTCAAGGTGCAGCGCCACCATGGGTCGAGCGGTCTGGGGGTCTGCACGGGGACGGTGATCGCGCCCACCTACGTGTTGACGGCGCGGCATTGCGCCGGAAACGGGCGGCTCGAGGTCCTCGTCGGTGAAGGCGCTCACCCCACCCGGATCGCGGTCAAGCGCGCCCACTTCGATCGGCCGACGGGCCGGACCGAGAGCTCTGGGGACATCGCGGTCCTCCAGCTTGCTCATCCGGCGAACGTCACGCCGATCCCAATGAACCTCGATCCGCGCGCCACGATGAGCGTCCGTGCGGCTCGTGCGGTGGGCTTCGGCCTCACCGGATCGCGGATCGAGGACGAGAAGAAGCGCACTGTCGAGTTCCCGAGCCGGACGACGAGCGAGTTCGTCGAATCCGAGCATGGCGGTGTCGTCTGCTACGGCGACTCCGGGGGGCCGACGCTGGCGATGATCGATGGCCAGGAGCAGCTCGTCGCCGTGACCTCACACATGACGTCGACCCGTTGCACGAGGGGCCGTGTCCGGTCCGTGCGCACCGATCGTCACGCGTCGTTCCTCCAGTCGTTCCTCGACACGCCCGGGCACCAGGACACCCCAGCACGACCACCCTCGCCGCAAGCGAAGCTCGATCCGGTGCCGGTGCCCGTACCTCCACCCGTACCTTCACCTGTCGTGGTGCCGCCGCCTCCCGCTCCGCAGGCCAAGGTCCTCCCCGCACCGATGCTGCCGCCCATCCATCCAGCCCAACCGGTGCCGCCGCCGTTGCTGCCCCCTCCGCCTCCGCCGCCAGGTGACACGGTCGCGTCGAACGGCTTTGCGCACGCCTCCGCCTCTTCTTCGAACGGGCGCACGAGGGTCTCCGTGCGTGTGGACGGAACCGGCTCCCACGCCGAAGCGCACGCCTACTGATTCTCGCGCTGCGTGAGGAAGTGCGACAACGGTCGCTGTCGCGCGAGCTCGTCGGTCTTCGGGCATGCGCTTCGCACGTCTTGAACGTCATGGGGCCGTTCCTCGTTCCGGACCTCGTCGATGATCCGGCGCGGAGCGCGCGACGCGAGCCGGAACGGGCGCGCGCGACGGCGCGAAGGAGGCGGCGGTGGGGCGAAGAGGCCACGCTTGCGGCCTCTTCGCTCGCCGCGCTGGGCGCGTTCTTCCTGCTCTCCGGTGCGATCGGGAAGAAGCGCGCGAACCGCTTCGACCTCGCGATCATTCGCGCGTTCGGGCGGGCGCGGTCGCCCGTCACGAACGTGCTCGGTCGGGCGGTGACGTCGCTCGGGAGCGTCGCCGGGGCGGCGACCATGACGACGGCGGCGCTCGTGCTCACGCGGAAGAAGCCACGGCTCGCGGCGCAGATCCTCACCGGCGCGGTCGGCGGGATCATCGCCGAGCTCGGCATGAAGCGGTTCTTCCGGCGGAAGCGCCCGACCGTGCTCGAGCATCTCGAGAACGTCGGGAGCACCTCGTTTCCGTCGGGCCACGCGATGGCGTCGGCGTCCGTCGAAGAGGTCCTTGCGCAGCCCACCGTCTCCGCAGCTATGAGCGAAGGCTCTTCGGGCTGCCGTTCTTCGACGCGGGGCCGCTCTTCGAGGCCGGGCCGCTCTTCGGAGAGGGCTTCTTCTTCGACGGCGGGGGCTCGCTGCTCTTCTTCGCGAGGTACTCGATGAGATCGATCTTCGTCACGATGCCGACGACGCTCTCGCCCTCGGTGACGATCGCGGCGCGGGCATCGGCGAGGACGCCCTGGAGCAGCTCGATCTTCGTGTCCGGCGTGACGGTGGCGTAGTCGCTCTCGAGGATCGTCGAGATGGGCGCGCCCTGCGTCTTCGGACCCGAGACCATGTAGCGGAGGAGATCGACCTCCGTGACGAGGCCCTTCAGCTTGCCCTTGTCGACGACGGGGAGCTGGCTGATGCCGAGCTCCTTCAGCGTCGCGATGACGTCCTTCACCTTCGCGTTCGAGGTGGTCGTCACGATCTTCTTCTTGCTGCGGAGGTGCATGATGTCCGCGACGGTGCCGATGCCCGGCTCCTCGTCGAGGAAGCCGTTCTCGCGCATCCAGTCGTCGTTGAAGATCTTCGACACGTACTTGTTCCCGCCGTCTGCGAGGAACACGAGGATCTTCTTCGGGCCCTTCTGCCGCATCGCCCACTTGAGGGCACCCGCGACGACGGCGCCGCCCGAGCCGCCCACGAAGAGGCCCTCCTCGCGCGTGAGCGCGCGCGTCATGTCGAAGCACTCCTTGTCGTCGACACGGACGATGTCGTCCATGATCTTGAGGTTCATCGTCGTCGGGAAGAAGTCCTCGCCGATGCCTTCGACCTTGTACGAGAACGGCTTCGTGATGCGGCCCGACTTGACGAAGTCGTAATAGAGAGAGCCCACCGGATCGACGCCGACGATGGTCATGGTCGGCTTCTTCTCGCGGAGGTACTTGCCCGTGCCGCTGATCGTGCCGCCCGTGCCCATGCCCGCCATGAAGACGTCGAAGTCGCCCTTCGTCTGCTTCCAGATCTCGGGCCCCGTCCACAGGTAGTGCGCCTCGGGGTTCGCCGGGTTGTGGTACTGGTTCGCGTAGAAGCTGTTCGGCGTCTCGTCCGCGATGCGTCGCGACACCTTGTAGTAGCTGCGCGGATCATCCGCATCGACCGCGGTCGGGCACATGACGACCTTCGCCCCGAAGGCGCGGAGGTTCAGCACCTTCTCCTGGCTCATCTTGTCGGGCATCACGAAGATGCACTTGTACCCACGCACCGCGGCGAGGAGCGCCAGCGAGGCGCCCGTGTTGCCGCTCGTCGCCTCGACGATGGTGCCGCCCGGCTCGAGGCCCGCCTCTTCCGCGCGACGGAGGAGGTTCCACGCGAGCCGATCCTTGTGGCTTCCGCCCGGATTCAGGTACTCGCACTTCACGTAGATCTCGACGCCCGGCGGGAGGCCCTTCGTCACCTTGTTGAGGCGAACAATCGGAGTATTTCCGACTGCCTTCGTGATGTCTTCGAGCGCGCCGTGCATCATGGGACGAGGGCATAGGAGATTGTCGAGGATCTACGCAAGCAAGACCCGCCACGGCGCCCTCCTCGGCGCCGTTTTGTGCGCTGCGTCGTGCGCGTCGCCGCGGAAACCTGCGCCGCCGTCCCACCGGCCGCCGCCGCCCGTCGTCGTTCTTCGTGACGATCCGCTGACGTTCCGCGCCAGCGAATGGCTCGAGCTCCACGCCACGCTCGCGGTCGCCGCGAGAAATGAAATCGAGGGTCTCCCGCCCGCCATGGCGGAGGCGCGCGGGCTCTACGCGAAGCTCCTCGCCGCCGACGACGACGACGCCCTCTTCCGCGCGACCGCGCGGGCCGTCGCCGACTGCGAGAGCGCCGACTGCGCAATGGCCGCGCTCGGCCCATTTCGCGGGGCGTTCGAGCGCGCGCACGCCTCCTTCGACTGGGAGGAGCGCGCCCGCTGGGCGTGGACGGGCGTAGAGCGCGCGCACGCGGCGTTCGACGTGGAGGCGGATGGCGTCGTTGTATCGCTCGCGAAGACGCTCGGCGTCACCCCCGGGCCCGTCGACATCGTCGCCGTGTCACCGCCGGCGGGCCGGAGCGCGCTCCTGACGCCTCTCCTCGCAGCTCGCGGGCCCTGTTACATGCAGAATACACGCACAACCGACTGCGTCGCGGTGCGCGCGCTCCTCGCGGGGAAGCGGCCCGAGGGCTTCAGCGAGCGCTTCTTCACCGTGCTCGTCGTGCACGCGGTGGCGGCCGTGATGACGAAGCTCGATCCAAAGCACGAGTCGGTCGACCGGCGGTCCATCGCCGCCGTCGAGCCGAGGCTCCTCGCCTTCATCACGAGCGAATGGCGCGGCGGTCCGGTCACGCCCGATCTAGAGCGGCGCTATCGAGAGAGCGCGCCTGACGCGCCCGCTTCACGTTGAGCTCGACGCCGATCGCCTCGAGCCCCAACTCTTCGGCCACCACGAGCACGGTACCCCGACCGCAGTACGGATCGACGACGACGCGCGTGGGCGTGCTCTCCGCGAGATAGCGGAGCGCCACGCGGCAGGCATTCACGCCCATGCCGCGATTCCAGAGCATCGCGCCGTTGTCGATCACGTCCGGACCGGGCCGCTTGCCCGTCGGCGTGCGCGAGAAACACATCATGTGCGAGTACGAGGCGCGGCCCGGAAGCGTGGTGCCGGGCGGATGACGACACACGATCTTGTGCCAGGCCATCGGGATCCCCACCTCGTCGGCCGCGCGCTGCACGAGGTGCCCCTTGTCGATCCACGCGCCCTCGTGCCGGATGTCGCTCTGGAAGAAGATGGCGTTCCCGTCCTCGGGGATCCACTCGAGGAGCTGGCGGGCCGCGGCGCCGAACCACTCGCGCCAGAACCCGAAAGGCCGGCCGATCTCCGAGACGTCGGGCAGCGACGTGACGACCGATGCGTTCTGCGGCGCGCGATTCTCCACGAGCCATGCGCGCGCATCTGCGCAGAAGACGCTCCGGGTCACACACCAGTGATAACGTGAGCGCGTGCGTCTCGTCCCGTGGCTCCTCGTCCTCGCGATCGGCGGCGCCTGCGCGCTGCCGTCCGCGGACGAGTACGCGCGCGGGGAGATCACGGCCGACGCGAGCGGCGGAGGCACCCCCACGACGGAGGCCGGTGCGAGCGTCGAGGCGGGCAACGACGATGGCGGTGACGCGGGGAGCGACGGGACGACGCCCGCCGGCTTCTGCCCCCGCACCGCCGTCTACTGCAACGATTTCGAGAGCGGCAGCGCGAGCGACATGGGCGAGGTCGGCGTCTCGTCTGCGGGGAGCCTGGCGATCGCCGGGGGAGCGCTGGAGGCCAGGCTCGCGGCGATCCCGGGCAGCGGCTACGAGGAGGCGACCGCCTACTACGACCTCCCGAGCGCCTCGCTGAAGGCGACGGTCGAGGTCGACGTCGACTTCTCGGTCGCCGCCTGGGAGGGCGGGAACATGGTGGCGCTGGCGTTCTATTACGGAGGCCAGCCGAACGACCACAGCCACGAGCTCTACGTCGGCCCGAGCTACGTGAACGTGACGACGGCCGTGAACGACGGGACGCTCGTCTACGCGGGCGCGACCGAGGACTTGCCGCGGGGCAAGCGAGTCCGCGTCAAGCTCGAGGCGGACTTCACCCCGCATGCTGGGTCGGTTCGCGGCTTCTTCGACGGCAGGCAGGTGCTCGCGAAAGACGGCATCGACTTCACCCCCTCGACCGACGTGTCTTTCCGCATGCGCGTCGGTCTCTCGCGGAGCAATCCGCCGACGCCCGCCGTCACCGCCCGCTACGATAACCTGGTCATCTCCCTGCCGTGACCGCGCGCCCCTCGATCCTCGCCTGGCTCTCTGCCGGCCTCCTGGCCGCGAGCTGCGCGCTGCCCTCGACCGACGAGTTCTCACGTGGAGGGCCGATGTCTCCGGAGGCCGGCGCCTCCGACGGCACGACGCAGCTCCCGATCGTGGACGGGAGCACCGTGCTCCCCGACGGCGCGGTCGTCACCGACGCGTCGACCAAGGCCGACGTCTCGACGACGCTCTGCGCCGGCCACGCCTTCTGCTCGACCTTCGACTCGCCCGCGAGCCTGAACGACTTTCCGGACGAGACGCACACGGAGGGCGGCGGCACGGTGGTGGTCGAGGGCGGGATGCTCCACGCGTCTGTCCCGCCGCGCCCCGGCGACAAGCCGAGGAACGCGATCATCACCCGGGAGGTCTCGCAGAACGCGCGACGCGCGATCATCGAGCTCGATCTCCAGGTCGACCACGGCGACTACACGGGCCTCACCGGGAACGCCGCCATCCTCTCCGTCGATCTGATCGCGACGAAGTACTCCAACCTGGCGCTGTACGTCGGAGACACCCACTCCGAGGCGGTCCCCCTCCGCGACGATGGCAACTTCGAGAGCGACTCGACCTCCCCGAACATCCCCCGGTCGCAGCTCCTGCACGTGCGGCTGGAGATCGATTTCGACCCGACGAACGGCTCGTACACCCTCTCGTTCGACGGCAAGGTCGCGGCCTCGCGCAAGGGCTTCGCGTTCGGGAATCCAGGCAACGGCCGCCTGCGCGTGCAGCTCGGAATCCAGTCGCCGAACCCGCCGACGCCGTCCTTCGACGTCGTCTACGACAACCTCGTCGTCGACCTTCCGTGATTGGCCCGCCGGCGTCGATCGAAGAGCTGCTCGAGCGCGCCCGCGCGCTTCGAGGCAAGACGCTCGGCGCGATCCTCACCGACCTCGGGCTCGCCGCCTCGCACGATCCGCTGCGCACCAAGGGCTCCGCCGGCGAGACGATCGAACGCGCGCTCGGCGCGACCGGGGGCTCCACGCGCGTGCATGACTTCCCGGAGCTCGGCGTGGAGCTGAAGACGATCCCCATCAACGTTGACGGGAACCCGCTCGAATCAACGTACGTGTGCACCCTCTCCCTCGTCGACGCGGAGAGCCAGGAATGGGAGACCTCATGGGTGCGCGCGAAGCTCTCGCGCGTCCTTTGGGTCCCGACGGTGGGCGCACACGGCGTGGCCTGGCAGGAGCGAACCGTCGGCGAGCCGCTCCTCTGGCGCCCCACCGCGGCGCAGGACGAGGTGCTCCGCGGAGACTTCGACGACGTGGTCGGTCTCATCGGGATCGGCCGCATCGAGGACCTCACGGCGCACCGCGGCCGCTGGCTCCAGGTGCGCCCCAAGGCCAAGGACGGCAGCGTGCGAACGATGGCTTATGGCGTCGACAACGAGGCGATCGCGACCGTGCCGCGCGGCTTCTATCTCCGCGCGCGCTTCACGGGCGCGCTGCTGGGCGATCCCGCCGCGCTCCCCGACTGAGCTCCCCGGCGGAGCAGGCGGCTACTTCGCGACGATCACGCCGATCATGCGGCCGCTCGCCTCCGCGTCGCGACGGAACGAGTGGTACGTGTCCGGGTGGCACTTGGTGCACTCGCCGACGTCGTCGATCGTGGCCACGCCCGCCGCTCTCAACTGCTCGTGCACGGCTCTTCGAAGGTTTACGAACGCCTTCTCCCCCACCGCGCGATCCGTTCTCTGGGTTCGATCGACGAAGCCGATCTGCGCCGCGACCTCCTGACCGACCTCGAAGCAGCAGGGACCGATGTGCGGACCGACCGCGGCGAGGGTCGGCCGGATGCGCGACGACGCCTTCCCGATGATCCCGTTCACGACTCCGCGCCACCCCGCGTGTACCGCGGCGACGCGGCCATCTTCTGAGGCGAGCAGGATCGGGACGCAGTCCGCGACGCGGACGCCCACCGCCTGCCCCGGGGTCGAGGCGACGAGCGCGTCGGCCTTCGTGTCGGTCGGGAGCCCTTCGTCGACCACGACGTCACCGTGCACCTGGGTCACCTGCCACAGCCGAGACGCGCCGACGAAGTCCGTCACGGCGCGGTCGCGCTCCTTCGCGTCCCCGGCCGCACGTGTCGAGAACGCGTGACGAAACCCGGCTTCTTTCAGCAGCTTGGACTCGAGGAACGGAGGCACGGAGGACACCGCTTCGTGATATCACCGTAGGCGCTATGGCGCGTCCGCAGGATCCCTTTATTGGTCGGGACATCCTGAACGGCCAGTTCCAGATCTTGCAGAAGATCGGGTCGGGCGGCATGGGCAGCGTCTACAAGGCGCTCCAGCCCGCGATGAACCGCATGGTGGCGGTGAAGATCCTCCACCCCAAGCTCGCGAACCGCAAGGACCTCGTCTCGCGCTTCCGCCGCGAGGCGCGTGCGATGAGCCACCTCACCCACCCCAACACGGTGAAGGTGTACCTGTACGGCGAGCTCGAGGACGGCTCGCTCTACATCGTGATGGAGTACCTCGACGGCAAGAACCTCAATCAAACGGTTCGCAGCGAGGGCCCGATGCCGCTCCAGCGCGGTCTTCCGATCCTCATCCAGGCGTCCAACGCGCTCGAGGAGGCGCACCGCGCCGGGATCATCCATCGCGATCTCAAGCCGGAGAACATCTTCCTCAGCCAGCAGGGCGGCATGAAGGACTACGCGAAGGTCCTCGACTTCGGCCTCGCGAAGGTGACCGAGCGCGAGATGCGCCCCGGCTCCATCATCCTCACCCAGGAGGGCATGGTCTTCGGCACGCCCGAGTTCATGTCCCCCGAGCAGGCGCAGGGCAAGCCGCTCACGCCCGCGAGCGACATCTACTCGCTCGCCGTCATCCTCTACGAGGTGCTCACCGGCAAGCTCCCGTTCGACGCGAAGAACCCGATGGAGTTCATCCAGCTCCACGTCACGGCGAAGCCAAGGCCGATCAACGAGCGCGTACCAGGAAAGACCTTCCCGCCGATCCTCTGGACCGTGCTCGAGAAGGCGCTCGCGAAGAAGGCCGAGGATCGCTACCAGATGGGCGGCGAGCTCGCGCACGCGCTCCAGGCGGTGCTGAACGGCATGACGGAGGTGCCTCCGTACCAGAACGGGCAGAACGCGCCCGTGCTCGGCGCCGCGAACGCGCCGCCGGTGCCCATGCACCAGCCGCCGCCGCAGCCGCAACCGCAGATGGCCCCGGCGGGACCGCCCGCGCCGATGGGAAATCCGAACGCCGGCGCGCGCACGTCGCCGCTGCCGCGGGTGCCCACGAGCGGACGCCAGAAGGGGCCGTCGATCGGCCTCCTCATCGGCGTCGCGGCGGCCTTCCTCGTCGTGGGGGCCGCGCTCGCCGCGCTCGTCATGAAGCTCGTGCTGAAGTAGCGCCCGCGCTGCCCCGTCACTGCGGGCAGCTGTTGTCCTGGTACCAGGTGATGCCCTTGCGGATCGCCGTGCAGTCGCTGGCACAGGTCAGCGCGTCGGAGCCGCACGGTCGCGCGTTGCCGCCGACGACGGCGATCGGACACGTCGTCGGGAGACCCCAGCACGTGCCTTGCCCGTCCGACTGGTTGCACGCCGCCTTCTTCTCCACCTGCATGTTGCAGCTCGCGCCGTTCGGACATCCGATGGACGCGATGCCTCCGCAGAAGGCGGCGGAGTCCACCTTGCACACGCCCGACGTGCGGATCGCCATGCCCTTCTTCTTCGCGATGCCCGCGTTCCAGTAGGTGACGCCGTCGCAGCCGCACTGAGGCGTCTTCTCTGCGCCCTCGAACTGCCCCTTCTTCACGCACACGCCCGGACCACACGTGGGCGAGTCGCAGTACGAGCCGTCGGGGCAACCGCCGCTTCCATCCTTGGTCCACGCGCACTTCAGCGAACCGCCGGCGTCGGGGCAGGTGTAGCTGCAGGAATCGCACGTGCTCGTGCTGATGCAGCCCGCGGGCGGCGGCTCGCACGACACGCAGGGGTTGCCGCTCGACGTGCTCGACGTGTTGCCGCTCGAGCTCGAGGACGATGCGCCGCTCGTGCCGCTGGAGCTGGCGGCGCCGCTCGTGCCGCTGGCTCCGCTCGTTCCGCTCGTACCGCTGGTTCCGCTCGTACCGCTCGAGGACGCCGTCGCCTGACCGGGATCCCCGAGGACGTCGGGCGCGGTCGACCCACCGCACGCTGCGATCACACCCGCGAGACCGAGAAACGCCGTGCCAAGAGCCAGACAAGAGGCCTTCATAAGCACCCTCCGCGTCCTCGAGCGTAGCAGGAAGCGGTCAAAAGAAGCGAAACGGCGGGCCGACGTCCACGAGACGTCCGCTCCCGAGAAAGCGCGCCGAGAAGCTCTGGATCCGGGCCTTCTGCTCGTCGTCGAGGAACGGCAACGTGCCCGGCGTCCGCGAGTAGCTCATCAAGTTGTCCGTGACCGCGACGTGCGGGTTTCCGAAGAAGTGTCCGAGCTCGTGGGCGAGCACGCTCACGCCGGCGATCTGGGAGAGGATGATGAACCGCTTCCCGCCCCGCCCCGTCCAGCACACGCCCCGGCGATAGGTGCCGGGATCATCCACGTCCTCGAGCTCGCGGACGAGGAACACGTCGACGAAGCCGTTCTTCTCCGTCAGCGGCGTGAGCGCGTCGCGATCGGCGCGCGTGTGCATCGAGGCGTTCGCGTCGGGCAGCGCCTTCTCGTAGACCCAGCGAAAGCGCGTCCCGAGCGGCTGGAAGAGACGATTGGCCTCCGCGATCTGCGCGTAGACCCAGGCGTCGTCCACCACGTGCGCGTCGCCGCTCTCCTGCGTCGCGATGGTGAAGGAGAGGCCGAAGATGGACTCGTCGGCGCGCGCAAGGCCGGGCGAGGCCAGGATGGCCAGCGCCAGGACACCTCCGACGATCGCACGCACGCGACGATCATAGCGAAGTGCGTTATTGGTCCGTCGACTCTGTGTCGAGCCTCACGCGCTTTCGTATCCCGCGCTCGGTGCTCATCGCCTCCGCGGTGATGCTCGTCGTGCGGGTCGCGTGGATCCTTCGCTTTCGCGAGATCGACTCCGATGCGTACGGGCACTACTTCATCGCCATCGCGGCGCGGCGCGACCCGGGCAACATCGACGTCCACTGGGTGTGGCTGCCGCTCTTTCACTTCCTCGTCGGTGCGCTCACGAAGGTGGGGCTCACGTTTCGCGGGGTGCGCTTCGCCAACGCCCTCCTCGCGACGTTGCCTCCGCTCCTCGTCTGGGACGCCCGCCGCGACGAGGACGCGCGCTGGGCCGCGATCGCCTTCGCCCTCTCCCCGCTCCTCACGGTCCTCGGTCAGTCCGCGCAGCCGGAGACGCTCTTTCTCGTCTTCGTGGTGGCGGCGGTGCATGCCTCGACGCGAGGGTGGCCCGTCCGCGCCGGCGTGTGGCTCGCGCTGGCGTGCATGGTCCGTTACGAGGCGTGGGGCGCGGCGCTCGCCATCGGCGGCGCTTGGCTCTGGAAGGAACGGACGCGTACGTGGCTCGCCTTCGCCGCCATCCCCGCGGCTGTGGTCGCGCTCTACGTCCTCTTTCGGTGGTGGACGGACGGGACGCTCCTCCTCTTCCTCCGCGGGACGCGCGACATCACGAAGGTCCAGGTCGCCCGCGAGGCGTGGACCCTCCGCTCGCTCGTCGACTTTCCGATCATCCTCCCGTGGCGCATCATCGGGCCGGCCATCTTCGCAGCGCCGCTCGGCTGGAAGGCGCTCGGCGCTCGCGAACGCGCGCTCCTGGCTGGGTTCGCCGCGTTTCTCCTCCTCTCCTACTACTCGGGCGGCTCCCACGCCGGCGAGCGGTACCTCGTCTCGCTCACGCCGTTCGCGTGGATCGCGATCGGCGCGGGGTGGTCGCGGCGCCGCGAGGTCATGCTCGCGCTCGTCGGCCTGACCACGATCTGGCATCTTCATCGCGCGGCAGCGATGGCGATCGACTGGGACGAGGGACTTCGCGAGCGCGAGCAGAAGCTCGAGGAGGATCGGGTTCGCCCGTGATGACGCGAGAGGAAGCCGCGCTCGACGCCTCCGCACGCGCGATCGTCGGCGCGATCACGGACGGGCACGATCCGCGCGCGCTCTTCGCGGCCGTGACGCAGCTCCTCGCCGCGGCGGTGTACGTCGAGGGGGTCGCGCCGCGAAGGCCCGCCTCACCCGTGCCGCCCGTGACCTGGAGCCTCGCGGGACCAGATCCGCTCCGCCGCGCCGCGCACGACGTCTATCGCGCCGACACGTCGATCGAGCTTCGCGTCCGCGAGCTCCACGCCCTCGTCGCGCCGTACGTGCTCACGGGCGAGATGCGCGAGCTCGCGTGGGAGCTCGCACATGCGTGGGGCGACGTCGCGACGTCGCTCGTGCGACCGCTCTGGGAGCTCGGGTACTCGTGAAGCGCTTGCCGGCGCTCTCGACGATTCACGCGGAGATCGCCGCGTGCACCGCGTGCCCGAAGATGATCGGCCCGAGCGTCCACGGTCCGCCGGTGGCGTCGAAGGTATTCCTGCTCGGCCAGGCGCCAGGCCCGCGCGAGGCGAGCTTCGGCCGGCCGTTCGCGTGGACGGCGGGCAAGACGCTCTTTCGCTGGTTCGAGTCGTCCTGCGGGATCGATGAAGCGCGATTCCGTGAACGAATCTACATGGCCGCCGTCGCGAGATGCTTCCCAGGCAAGGCGTCCGGCGGGGGTGATCGGAGACCGGACGCGGCGGAGATCGACCAGTGCGGCAAGTTCCTCTCGCGCGAGGTAGAGGCGCTCCAGCCGGAGCTCGTGCTCGCGGTCGGGACGCTCGCCATCGGCGTCGTGCTCGGCCCCGTCGCGGCGAAGCAGAAGCTCGATGCGCTCGTCGGTGATGTCGTCGGCACGCTCTGGCACGGCCAGATGGTGGACGTGATCTGCCTGCCGCATCCGAGCGGGGCGTCGCCGTGGCACAAGCTCGAGCCCGGAAAAACGCTGCTCGCACGGGCGCTGAAAGCGGCGAAGCGCCATCCCGCGATGCGCGACGTCCTCCGGCCGTGATATTCACGTCGGCATGTATTTCCAGGACCTGATCATCGGGCTCCAAGAGTTCTGGGCGAAGCGTGGCTGCGTCATCGTGCAGCCGTACAACTCCGAGGTCGGCGCGGGCACGTACAACCCGGCGACCTTCCTGCGCGCGATCGGGCCCGAGCCCTGGAACGTGGCGTTCGTCGAGCCGTCGCGACGCCCGACGGACGGTCGCTATGGCGACAACCCGAACCGCCTGCAGCAGTTTCACCAGTACCAGGTGATCCTGAAGCCCGCGCCGATCGACATCCAGGACCAGTACCTCGAGTCGCTCCTCGCGATCGGCACCAAGCCCAAGGAGCACGACCTCCGCTTCGTCGAGGACGACTGGGAGAGCCCGACCCTCGGCGCGTGGGGCCTCGGCTGGCAGGTCTGGCTCGACGGGCTCGAGATCAGCCAGTTCACCTACTTCCAGCAGGTCGGCGGAATCGACTGTCGCCCCGTCGCTGGTGAGCTCACGTACGGCCTCGAGCGAATGAGCATGTACTTGCAGGACGCAGACAACATCTACGACGTGATGTGGGCGCCCGGCATCAAGTACGGCGAGATCGCGAAGCGCGCGGAGTGGGAGTGGTCGACCTACAACTTCGAGCAGGCCGACGTCGCGGCGCACTTCGCGGCGTTCGATCAGTACGAGAAGGAAGCGAAGCGCCTCCTCGCCCTCTCGGACGATCCGCTCAAGAAGCTCGTGCTGCCCTCGTACGACTTCGTCGTGAAGGCGGCGCACCAGTTCAACGTGCTCGACGCGCGCGGCGCGATCGGCGTCACGGAGCGCGCGCGCTTCATCGGTCGCGTCCGCGGCATCGCGAAGGCGGTCGCGGAGGCGTACTACGCGCAGCGCGAGGCGATGGGCTTCCCGCTCCTCGCAAAGGACGAGAAGGCGGCCGCGGAATGAAGCGTGCACTTTACATCATCGTCGGGCTCGGCCTCGTGCTCGCCTGCGGCGGCGGTCAGTCGGAGATTCCCTCCAAGTACCCGCCGCGGCCGCCCGGCTGCGAGGTGCGCATCTTCCCCGATCGTCCGAGCTACTCGACGGACAACATCGGCCCGGTGTCGGCCTCGTGCGACGAGACGATCTCCGACCAGGACTGTCTCCGCACGATGCAGGACGAGGCGTGCAAGCTCGGCGCGGATACGGTGTGGGGCGTGAGCGACAAGCCGGAGATGAAGCTCGGCAAGAAGCGCTTCTACGGCCGAAGCGCCCACCAGAAGTGAGCGCACGAGCCGGTCGGGGCCGGCGCCTCCGTCAGGTTGCCGCCCTCGCCGCGATCGCGGCGAGCGCGCTCTCGTGCGGAGACGACGACGCCTCGTCTGCTGGCTCCAGCAGCGGGGGAAGCGCCGGGTCACCCGCGAGACCCGGGACGCCGGCGCCGGGCGGGACCAGCGGGTCTAGCGCCTCCAGCGGCTCCAGCGACGCGGGCGCGCGACCACCATCGAGCCCGCTCGCGGCTGGATGGCAGAAGGCCTTTGGCGCAACGAGCGCAGGCATCAACTGCAACCAGACGCTCGCGCAGATGACGGCCGCAGGCGCGACGTCATTGAAGGTCGGAGCGAGCACGCTCGTCGTCGGCTTCGAGCAGATCGGGCAGAACCAGGATCCGATCTTTGCTCGGTTCGAGGACACGACCCAGAAGTACTGCGAGCACCACGAGCGAGAGGCGCCCGACGGACGCGCGTACGGCGTGACGTGGGACGGCGGGAAGACGGCGTACGTGGTCTACACGATCGTCGGTGGAGGCAGCGCGTTCGACGCGCGCGGCAAGGGCCAGTGGCTCGACCGCTACGGCGACGGAGGCGGCTCGTCGAAGGTGTCGTTCGTCGGTGAGGTCGAGACCGAGTTTGGCACGCTCGTCAGAGGCACGTTCGTGATCGCGAAGAAGAAAGACGGCAAGACGAACAGCCACACCCCAGCCGACGCGCCCATCGTGCTCGCCTCCGGAGACATCGAGTTTCAGGGCGACTCCGCGTTCCAGCCGATGAACCCGGACAGATCGATCATGGAGTGCACGGACTATCCGTTCGCATCACGCTACGTCTTCAGCCGCGATCTCAAGACGCTCTCGTGTGCGAGCTCGACGAACTGCAAGAGCGCCGTTCCGTGCCCACCCTGACCGATGGGTACGCGACGCCTCCTCCCGAGTCTGCCTGCGGACCTGGACGGCCTCACCAGTCGGGGCGATTGACGAGCCCTTCCACGATACGTCCTGGCGGATCGTGCAAGGCGAGAGCGGCCTCGAGGATCGGCGCCGGGTACCAGAGCTGGCTTGCTGCCGAGGTGGACTCCGCTGGTGGTGTGAACGAAGAGGCCATCTGGCCTTCCGGGAGAACCGATGTCGGGTGCTCGTTCGTGTCGTTCATGCTCTCTGCATAACCGGATCCATGCGACGACCGCGTGACGAGTTGGATCGCATTCGGTCATCGGCCGATGCGCCCGGCAAGCGAGCCCGGCAAGCGACTCAGTCGACGCGCAGTGTGCCGAGCGTCGTCGCGCCGACGCCGAGCGTCGGAGACAGCACGGCCCCCGGCGGAACGACGACGCTGCCGGTGCGCGTGTTGATGCGAATGCGACCGGCGGAGCCGCCACCCGATCCGCCGCTGTAGCCGCCCGCCGGCATGTCGCCGCCCTTGCTGCCGGCCACCGCGTTCGCGCCGCCGCCGTTGCCTCCGTTGCCGTAGAACGGGTCGGGTGCCGCTCCGGGTCCCGTCTGCGAGCTCTCGAGCGCTCCCGGCTTGCCGGCCGCCCCCGCGCCGCCGGAGCCGCCGTTCGCGGCGATGCCGGCGCCCTTCCTGATCTCGATCGTCAGCGTCTCGAGGAGGACCGCGCCGCCGGAGCCGCCGCCGCCTCCGGGGATCCCGGTCGAGGCCTCGAACCCGCCGCAGCCGCCCGCGTTGATGCCGCCGGTCGTGACCCCATCACCGAGCACGATCTTCTCGCCGGCGACGAGCTGAAAGGCGCCGCCGCCGGAGCCGCCAGGACGACTGAGCGCACCTGCGCCGCCGGAGCCGCCGAGCAAGGGATCGAGCAGCAGCTCACCGTACGGCGCGCCGCCGGGGCTGCCCGGGCCGCCGGTGCCGTCACCGCCATCGCGCGCGCCGCCCGCGCCGCCGGTCGCCGCGTATCCGCCGCCGCCGATGCCAGGGGCGTAGAACGGCTGCGGGAAGGTCGGACCTGGCGCGCCGCCGGGTCCGCCGCCGTTCACCTTCTCGCTGGTGCCGGCGCCGCCCCCGGGACCGCCGAGCATCTTCACCGAGGAGCTCCCCGGCTCGGGCACGCAGAGCTGACCGGCGCTGCTGTAGCCCCGGAGATCGATCGTACCCGCGACCGTCGCCACCTTGGCCACCGCGAACGCCGCCGCGTTGGTGGTCGTGAACGAGAGCACGACGCCCGCGTCCACCGTGACCGAATCGAAGACCCAGATCGCGAGCTTGTGCGTCTCGTCGATGGGCACGATCTGGAAGCCGATGTCGTCGCGAAGCTCGAGCTTCAGCGGATCGACGTTCGCCTGACGGCGCCCCGCGATCGCGCCCGTATTCGTGTCGAGCCTCGCCGAGGCGGCGAACGTGATCGCCTTCGAGCCCGTTGCCTGGAGCAGCGCGGGCGGCATCGGCCCCGTCGGCCGTACGAGCGTGCAGTGCGGCGTATCCTTCACGGAGCACTCGAAGGTGCACCTCTCCTGGGTGCCATCGGCGCGCGCGAGGGTCGTGCCGTCGACGCACCGATCGTTTCCGCCGGCGTCGCTGGTTGGAGCGTCCAGGTTCGCGAGCGCGCCATCCGCGACCGCCGCGTCCGGCGCTGGCGCGGGATCGTCGCTCGAGTAGTCGTTGCAAGCGGCGGCGATGCTCAGCGCGAGCACCGCTCCACCTGCGATGAACATCGCTCGACGACGAACCCCCATGACCGAAGGGTATTCGTTACTCCAGGCACTTCAAGACGGCGTCGCTCGTCTTCGCCTTCATCGCGCATTCGTGCTCGGAGGGCTGCACCTGCGACGAGCAGTTCTTGAACTCGTCGCTGCGGGCCGCCTCGACGCGCTCTCGCTGGCGCTCGGCGTTGATCTCCGCGGCGCCCGCCTCGGGCATGTGCTCCTTCACGACGATCTCCGCGTAGTGATCGAGGAGGTCCTCGCACTGCGTCTGCGTCGCTTTGCGCTTCCAGGCGAAGGCGGCGAACGCGAGGACCGCGAGCCCGACGATCAAGATCGCGAACGGCGCCCGTGAGCGCTGCCCCTTCACCTCAGACACTTGTCGATATCCGCCGCGGTCTGTGCGCCGTCGACGCACGTGAGCATGCCGTCCGTGATGCGACGACCGACGCACTGGTCGATGTCGTCCTTCTTCTCGACGCGAAGATCGGTCTGGCGCTTCTTGATCGCAGCCGGATCCGTCGTGCCGTCTTCCTTCATCTTCACTTCGATGTTCTTGTCGAAGAACTTCTCGCAGTCCGCGCGCGTGGCCTTACGACCACAACCCGCGAGCAGGACGAGCGACGAGACCATGAAGACCGCGAGTCGCATCGGGGGTGTCACGCGTAGCACGGCAGGTCCATCCTCCGAAAGTCCCCACGCAGGGGACACGTTCAAACTGATGCCGGACCCTGGTTTTTGTTGCTCCGGAGCGGCCTGGACAATTGTTGCGTGCTACACCTTTGTTCGTGGCGACGAAGACCGCTCGCGCGGAAAACAGCGCGATCGCTCCCGAAGATTACCTGCGCAAGGCGATGGCCGCCCGCAGCGCCCGATCCCGTGCCCTCTACGCCAAGCGCGGCCTTGCGACCCCCGGGTCGATCGATCGCACCACGCACGCGATGCTGCTGCGGCAGCTCTACCTCTCCCTTTTCGAGGATCGGCGCTTCCGGCAGGCGCACGACATCGCGATGCAAGCGCTCGAGCTAGATGTCCTGTCCGACGTCCTCAACCAGGACGCGGCCCGTGCCGCGCTGGCGAGCGGCGACCTCGACACCGCCCTCGCGCACCTCCGGGCGGCGGCCCGCCGGGGGCCCGCATCCCGCCGGCCGTTCCACCTCTGGACGCTCGGAAGCGCCTTATTTCTGGCCAAAAGGTACGACGAGGCGGCGGCGGCCCTCTCCCGCGCCGTGCGCTGGGGGACAAAGGACAAACCCCTCTATCGAGCTCATCTGGCGCTGACGCAGATGGCGGCAGGCAAGCCCCCGCCCACCGGTGAGTTGCAAGATACAATCAATCAGCTCGCCGAGGCGCCATGCGGCCAGGGCTACGGGCGCTTCGTGCTGGGGCATCTCGCTTACGCGGCCGGGGAGTGGGCCGCCGCAAAGCGTTACCTCGAGGCCTTCCTCAAGCGCACCACCGCCTCCCGCCCCGCCCTCGGCATCGCCCTCGAAGGCGAGGTCCGCATGGCCCGCGCCACGCTCGCCAAAATGAGCGCGAACTGAGCGGCACCTAGCTACGGTCTCGCACCCCCGCGCAGGGAGGCCGACGATCCATCGGGCTTGCGCAATCTTTCCGAGGCGGAAACGACCTCTGCCGGAAATTGCGGGAACAAGGTGTGGTGTGAAGAGGTAGGAGTAGGGCCCTACTCGCGGTTGCAGCTTGGTCGCGGCACCGGTCTCGCCCTTGCTACCATCCAAGCCAGGTCACGCTCGTTCCGAGGAGGACTCCGTGAATCGTCGACTGACGCAAGCCCTCGTGCTCACCTTGATTTTGCTGATCCCGGCGATCGCGCTGGCAGCCAATCCCGACATCGTGTGCGCGGACGGCGGGGGCTCCGACACCGGCAAGTTCGGCGAGATCATGAAGGCGCATGGCGCCGTGGTCGCCGTCCTCGCCTCCTTCGGCTTCGGCGTCATGGCGTCCCTCACGCCTTGCGTCTACCCGATGGTGCCCATCACGGTGTCGATCTTCGGCGCCACGGGTGACAACACCTCCCGCATGCGTGGCGCCGCCCTCTCGGGTGCATTCGTGATCGGCATCGCGGCGCTCTTCACGCCGATGGGCCTGATCTCGGTGGCCACCGGCGCGCTCATGGGCGCAGCGCTCTCGAACCCGTACGTCGTGTGTGCGCTGGCGGCGCTCTTCGTCGCGCTGGCGGCCTCGATGTTCGGCGCCTTCGAGCTCGCCCTCCCGAGCGGCCTCACGAACAAGCTCTCCACCGTCGGTGGTGTTGGCTACAAGGGCGCGTTCATCATGGGCCTCGTCATGGGTCTCATCGCGGCGCCCTGCACCGGTCCGTTCCTCACCGGCATGCTCATCGTCATCGCGGCCTCGAAGAGCTACGTCCTCGGCGGAGCTGCGCTCTTCGCCTTCTCCCTCGGCCTCGGCGTCATCTTCTTCATCGCAGGCGCGTTCGGCGCCAACCTCCCCAAGGGCGGCGCGTGGATGATGGGCATCAAGTGGGTCAGCGGCGTCGGCCTCGCCTACATGGCGTTCGCGTACCTCCGCGACAAGTTCGAGCTCGTCCGCAAGCTCGTCGATCACGCGGGCTACGGCTTCGGCGCCGCCGCCGGCACGCTCGCCATCATCGGCCTCGCGCTCGGCATCGTCCACATGGTCGCCGAGCGTCGCAAGAGCCCCATCGCGCACCTCTCGAAGCGCATGAAGCTCGCGTCCATCATCCCCGCCGTCGCAGGCGCGGCCATGCTCTTCTCGTGGCTCCCGCTGAACCACGAGACGTCGACCGCCTCCACCACGGACGCGCCGGAGATCACCTGGCTCACGAACGAGGAGACCGCGCTCGCGAAGGCGAACGCGGAGGGCAAGCCGGTCATGATCGACTTCGGCGCGGAGTGGTGCAAGGCCTGCAAGGAGCTCGAGCACGACACCTTCCCCGACAAGACCGTCCGCATGGAGGCGCAGCGCTATATCGCGCTTCACATCGATGCGACGGACGACGAGGACAAGCAGGTCGAGCGCCTCAAGAACAAATACGACGTGAAGGGTCTCCCGACCGTCATCTTCCTCAACAAGCAGGGCAAGGAGGTCACGCGCTTCAACGAGTTCGTGAAGCCGGACAAGTTCGCCGCTGCGATGAAGTGCAACACAGGCACCGGCAAGACGCCCGAAGCAGTCGGCATGCGCTGAGCGCCACGCTTCGAAATGCAAGGAAGGCCCGCGATCCGTTCTTCTGGGCTCGCGGGCCTTCTGTCTTCGTACGCCGGCGCATCTCAGGCCATGGCGGCCGAGACGTAGGCCCGGCGGTCGGGGACGCGGACCGTCGGCGGACCGTCGTTCCAGCGCCGAACGACCCGCGCGAGGTCGTTCACCGTGAACACGTTCTCGAGATCGCCGACGGGGAATTCGCCTTCGCCGATCTCTTCCAGCCGCAGGACGACGAGCACCAGGTCCAGCGGATCCAGGCCCAGATCGTCCTCGAGGTGCTGGGTCTCCCGGATCTCCGAGGGGTCCACCTCCAGGTGAAGAGCAAGCGCGAAGCACACGATTTCCATCTCGTCGGTTCTCATAGGGTCGATCTCCTGCTTGCTAGGTGCGCAGGAGGCCGGCCAACGGATCAGGAACGAGGCGGTGTACCGACGAGCCGTCGGACGGCAGCGAAGCGGCGCTCGATCACGGGCTCGTGTTGCACGCTTCGGTGCCGTCTGCGCACAGGATCTTCTCCGCGAGATGCACCGTCTTCGACGCCGAAGCGCGCGCGCCCGTCGAGTCGACCACCTCGGCGGTGACCTTCATCGTCTTGCCGAGGAAGTCTCGGTAGGCGGGCGCAGGGATCGACTGGCCGTCGGGACCGAGGCCCGAGACGTCGACCTGATAACGCAGCCCGTACACCTTGCAGAAGCCGCCCTCGTCGCGATCGAACGTGAAGACGACGGCGAGCGGCGCCAGCACCATCGGACCGTCGATGACGGTGGAGGTCACGGTGGTGGTGGAGCCCGACTGGCGCAGGTTGCGCATGCGTACGGCCATCCAGATGTGGTGGCCGCCCTGCGGGCCTTGTTCGAGCTGCAGCGTCTGACCATCCGTCAGCGGCGCGTAATCCGTCTGCCCCGTACCAAGGATCAGCTCGGGCGGCCCCGGCTTGGCGGGGCGGCAGATGTCGGGCGGCGGGATCGTCGGCCAGTCGGCGACGAAGTCTTCGAGCTCCGTCTCGGCGACCTCGGGCGGCAAGCAGCTGCCGCCGACGCAGGTGAGGCCGCTCTGGCACGAGGGCCCGATGGGCGCGCCGTTCGGTCCCGGCAACACCACGCAGCGTGGGTCGAGACGAAGGCGAAGGAGGCGCTTGTTCCCCGCCACGATGCGCGTCGTCGCAACGCGAGAGAGGACGGGTCCGCTGCTCGCGAAGCCGGGTGGCGCAAAGACCTCCGCCGTCACCTCGACGAGCGAGCCGATGCGGCCGGCGACTTCGATCGCTTCGGTGATGGCGGTCGAGGCGCCGGGGGTGAAGTTGCTGGACCGATCGCCGACGACCGTACCGTCCTGCTTCACGACGATGTGATAGGAGCCGGCGAGCCCGCCGAGCTCCGTCGTCTGCACGCCGACCACGAGCTGGCCTTCGCCGGACGTGGGCCCACCGTCGCCCGGATCTCCGCCCCCACCGCCGCTCCCGCACGCGGCGACGATCGCGCCGAGGAAGATCAAGACCAGGACGCACGACCGCACGGGAGCTTGTTAGCAAGCGGCGTGCAACCCAGCAATCACGCTGAATTCGCCTGATTTGTGCCACGTGCGCCGCGACGCGCGTGTCATGCCGTGCCTAGCAGTGCCCGTTCGTGACGATCTACGTAGCTCATGGCTCAGGGTCTCTCGTGGAAGGCGATGACGTGACGGACGGCGGCACGAGGCGCGAGGAGCTGGACGCCGCCGTCTTCGCGCCAGGCCACGCCGGTGGACGGACCGCCGTCGAGATTCAGCGCGGACTCGCACCCGCTCCGGTGGAGGAACTGCGCGAGCGCGAAGAGCGACGGGCCCGGGCTCTCGCCGTCGTCGCTGCCGCGAATGATCACGACGTCGATCACCTTGCCGCCGTCGCGGAGGCACAACGCGGTGCGCTCCGCGCGCTTGCCGTCGTCGGTCTTGACGTTGGGCGCGCGGTCGACGACGAGGCGCGGCCTGCACTGGATCGCGAACGTGCCGCCGTCCGCCACCTCGTACGTCTCGGCCGGGAAGAGCTGCGCGCGCTCGCCGTCGGAGCTGAGCACGCCGCCGGACATCTGCTTCGAGAGCCGCGAGAGCACGGCGCCCTTCGACATCGCGAGGCCGAGCGGCTTCTGATCCGGACCGAAGAAGCCGCCGTTCACGACCAGCTCCGCCTCCGCCTTCGCGAGCGTGCCGTCGATCGCGGTCGTCATCGACGTGTCCTCGATCGTGAGCTCGTAGCGCGCGAGCGGGAACGACCACGTCTTCACCTTGTAACGTCGATGGTCCTCGACCACCGCGGCGGGATCGAACTCGCTGGCGTCGTTCTCGTTCGAGCCGCCTGCGGCGTTGTCCTTCGCGAGGCTCGGCCGGTGAACGAGGCGGCGCCCGAACAGGAAGAGGAGGAACGAGCCGACGATGAGGAGGAAGAAGAGCGCGAAGCGTCCGCGTTTCCTCGCCATCGCGCGGCGACGCTACCACACCTCGAAGATGGTCATCTCGCGCAACGGACCGGGACCGCGGAGGGTCTGCGCGCGCATCTCGATCACGTCGCCCTGCGACTTGCCGAGCAGCGCCCGTCCGAGCGGCGAGGTCGGCGTGACGACCTGCGCCTCGACCCCACCATTCGCGAGCAAGATGCCGCCGCCGATCGGGGCGACGAAGAACGTCGTGCGGACCTCGTCCTCGTCTTCGAGCGTGACGACGGCGGACGCCTGGATCGCCTTCCCCTTCGAGAAGTCGAGCAGCTCCATCCCGTTCGCCATCTTGATCGAGCCTTCGAGCTCGCGGACGCGCGCCGCCTGCGCGCCGGCGAGGTACGACGCCTCGAGCGCGCGCGTGTCCTTGTCGTTCTCCGGCTTCGCCTCTTCGTGCGTCGCCGCCTCGCGCGCGTCCTTCGCCGCGCGCTTCATGTTCGCGAGCTCTGCGTCGAGCTTCGCGATGAGGGAATCGACGAGCGCCTTCTTCACCGCCACGCGGTCCATCGAAGCGATGTTAAGTCGAGTTCTTGACCCGCCGCCGGGTCTCCATTACTTCGGGCGCCATGAGCCGTTTCGTTTCCTCTCTCGTTCGCCGTTTCCGGGGCAAGAAGTGGGGCGGTTGGCTGCCCCCGATCGCTCTCGCCGGCTGCTGATCCTAAACGAAGATGGATCAGGCGCGATCCAGCGCCTTGGATCCACACGGCTTTTCGCCTTGCGCTAACCGCGCGTAAGGTAGTCTGATGTAGGCAGGTGTAGCCTTTGCAGCGACGCTCCGAATGCGCGTTCGCCAGGCAGCCTGCCTTCTTCCGTTTGTGCTCACAGCCGTCGCCTGTGGGGCAGGCGATCGCGCCGGCGGCGGGCCGGAGACCGGCGACGACGACCTGACGAGCCTGACCGCCCGCCAGCGCATCCTCACGTTCGAGGGCCAGGTCTACGTCGCCCCCGATGCGACCGATGAAGAGATCCTCGCCGCCGCGCAGACGCAGACGCAGACCGCGTTCGGCGCGCTCCTCCACTTCGACGTCGCGGTGCAGACGCGCGAGGTGCAGAACGTCGACGACAAGAGCTTCAAGAAGCGTCCCATCACCGTCATCGACACGAACGTCCCCGGCGACGCGGGCAAGCCGATGATGGAGGTAAAGTACACGTATCGCGACAACGCCCTCGTCCCCGTCGCGATGGCGCACAAGACCGCGCTCAACATCGCGGTGCTCGGCCAGGCGGCGATGGACAAGACGAAGGACCTCGTGGCTCTGTGCACCGCGGGCACGCACGAGGAGGTGCAAGACGAGAAGGACGGCCTCTTCTGGTACGACTTCAACCCGTCGAAGCCGACCTGTCGCAAGGAGCTCGAGAAGGAGCAGAAGGTCATCGACGCGGACACGGGCAAGCTGGCCGATCCGAAGCGAGAGGTCGCACTCTCCCGCGTGAACCGCCTCTATCTCCCGACCACCGCGCAGCTCGCCGGCGCCGATACCGCGCAGCGCGCGACGTACCCCGAGTACGATCGCCTCTTCAGCGGCGCCTCGCAGGACGGTGTGCTCACGATCGCCATGCTCGCCGGTCGCCTCGCTCACGAACACGTCGAGGCGCGCAAGGATGGCGGCTACTACGAGTGGATGGCCGCCCTCGACGTCATCTTCACCGCGAACCCCGACTTCGAGATGAAGAAGATCGAGCCGAGGGAGGACCTCTCGGTCGTCTACGCGGAGGACAAGAAGTACGACGGGCTCACGTTCGAGGACTTCATCCAGTGGACGGTCTATGGCCGCGGCTGGCCGGAGGGCATGCCGGCGTCGAGCCGCGACAACATCGCGCGCACCATCGCGAACAAGCTCGACAATCACTGGGTCACCTTCGAGAAGCAGGTCAACGTCGCCATCGGGGGCCAGGCGCCGAAGCCCGTGACCATCCGCATCGAGACGCTCTTCGGCGCGGACGAAGACACCGCGCCCCATCGCCGCGCACTCCGCCGGGGTGACGTCGTCGTCTACAACGGCCACTCGTACATCGGGTACGGTCCGCTCGATCCGGGCAACTACACGCCGGACTCGTTCTCGAAGGGTTACCAGATGTTCTGGTTCGACTCGTGTGTATCGTACAACTACTACGAGAAGGACTTCTTCACGCTGAAGGCTGGCGGCTCGAAGAACCTCGACCTCGTGACCAACGGCATCGAGGCCCCCGAGTACCTGAGCGGCGAGGCGGAAGGGAAGTTCATCTCGAAGCTCATCAGCGGCTCCATGCCGAGCTACCAGACGCTCCTGGAGAGCGCGAAGGCGACCGACGCGCTCCGCGTGGTCGACGGTGAGATCGACAACAAGTGGACGAACGAGAAGACGCCCGTCAGGTTCGTGCGCTGAGCGCCCGAGCGCCGGGGCGGCTCACCAGTGCCAGCGCTTCTTCTTCGTCTTGCGCGGGACGCCGGGGCGACGCGGAGGGCGCTTCTTCGTGACCGGGCGGATCGCCGGGCGTGGATGCGCGACACGCGGGCGCGACGCGTCGGGAGCGCCCGCCTCGTCCTCCTCGTCCTCCTCGTCATCCTCGTCTTCGCCGGCGTCGACGTCGTCGAGCTCGGTAATGAACGGCTCTGCGGAGGGCGGCGGCGGCAGCGGCGACGGCTCCGGTGCTGGAGGCGGCACGTTCGCCGGCTCCGCGCTCGACGCGGACGGCACGGGAGGACTGCCGAAGAGCACGTGTCGGGACTCGAAGCCGATGAAGCCGATGACGGCCGCCGCCGCAAAGACGAGGACCGTCGGCGAGAAGAGGCGCGTGCGCGCGGGCTCGGTCGTGTCTCCGCTCGCACGCGCCTTCGCCCGCGCGATGGCCGGCTCCGCACGGGTGGCGCGGTCGCTGTCGCTCGTCGCCGGCACCGCCGCGAGGTCTCGCTCGCTCTCGCGCGCCGCCAGTCGGGCGCCGATCGACGGTGGCCCCTCGAGCGCGACCTCGCGCGTCGTCTCGGTCTCTGCCGGTATCGTCTTTCGGAGCGCGAAGGCCGGCCCGCCCGCGTCGAGCAGCTCGCTCGGGGCGGTGGACGCCGGGAGCACGCGCGCCGAGTCCGGCGCTCGCATCTCCGTGGAGACGAGGTTCACGTGGCTCGGCTGCGCGTTCGGCATCGTGACGAGCGCCGCGCGCACGTCCTTCCGCATCTCCGCCGCCGTCTGGTAGCGAAGGTCCCGATCGAACGCGAGCGCACGATCGACGATGGCCGCGAACGAGTCAGAGATCTCCGGCGCGACGGTCTGGATCTTCGGCGCGGGCGTCGTCGCCATGCGGACGACGAGGCCGAGCGTGTGCGCCGCGTCGTGGATGCGCTGGTTGGTGGAGAGCTGGAAGAGGATGGCGCCGAGCGCGTAGATGTCGGTGCGGCCGTCGATGTCCGCCACCTTCCCCGCGGCCTGCTCCGGGCTCATGTACGTCGGCGTTCCGAAGGCGACGCCGTTCCAGCTCTGCTCTTGCTTCTCGAGCAGACGCGCGAGGCCGAAGTCGAGGACCTTGATCTCGTTCTTCTCCGGACGATCCTCGTTCTTCACGAGGAACAGGTTGTCGGGCTTGAGATCGCGATGCACGACGCCGTTCGCGTGCGCCGCCTCGAGCACGCCGAGGACACCGTTCGCGACCTCGAGGAGATCGCGCTCCGTGAGCGGCGGCTCGCGCTGCGAGCGCTCGTGCAGCGACTCGCCTTCGAGCAGCTCCATCACGAGATACGCGAGGCCCTCGTCCGGCCCCTTGTCGATCACGTCATCGTCGAGGACCTTCACCGCGCCGTTGTGCTCGACGCGATTGGCGGCGTAGCCCTCGCGAAGGAATCGCTCACGGAGCTGAGCCGTCGGGTGCAACGGCGAGAAGATCTTCACCGCCGCCTTGGCGCCATTGCGATGCCTTGCCGCGTACACCGCGCCCATCCCGCCCACGCCGATGAGCCGCTCGAGCGTCCACTTGTCGTGGAGCACCGTGCCAACGCGCTGGCGATCGCTATCGCGAGTGGCCTCCTGCGGCGCTTGCATCGCCAGTGACTCTACAGCCGCAGGCGGCGGGCGCGGTAGCTGCAGCATCGCTTCGTCGTCATGCGACGCCTTTTTCTCCTCACGCTTCTCCCATCGTTGGCTTTGTTCGTGGCTTGCGGCTCGAGCGACGACAGATCGGGCGCTTCCGCGTCCTCGAATCCGAGCGTCCCGGGCGCCACGGTCGAGGCATCGCGCGACGGTGGGACCGGCCCGCTCGGCACCACCACCTCATCCTCGGGCTCGTCCTCGTCCGGGAGCACGTCCGGCGGCACGATCACGCCGCCCGACCCCAGCGACGCCGCACCGGGCGTCGATGCGACCGAGGCGAGCACGGATCCGCCGCCGAGCGGTCCGCCCGCGGTGCAGTTCCTCGGACGCTTCGACACGCGCGACCCCGCGGGCCCCAAGGCGTCGTGGCCGGGTGTCCGTATCGTCGCGCGCTGGAGCGGCACCTCGGTGTCCGTGAAGATGAACGAGATCGACTACTCCTGGCAGGAGGGCGCCCCCTCCGAGTGGGACGTCACCATCGACGGCAACCTCCTGCCCAAGGTCGTCATGCAGCCGGGCAATCACGACTATGCGCTCGCGACGGGCCTCCCCGCGGGCGAGCACACGGTCGAGCTCTTCAAGCGAAGCGAGGCGCAGAACGGCATCACGCAGTTCCTCGGCTTCGACTTCGGCGGCGGCGTGCTCCTCGCTCCGCCGGGCCGCAAGGTCCGCAAGATCGAGCTCATCGGCGACTCGCAGCCCGCGGCGTTCGGCATCGAGGGCACGATGGGCAACGGCGACGACTGCGACGGCCCCGACTGGTCCGCCCGCTGGCAGAACTTTCACAAGTCCGTCGGCGTCGACCTCGCCAACGAGCTCAACGCGGAGCTCAACGGCACCATCTACTCGGGCAAGGGGATCTACAAGAACATCTGGCATCCCGATCTCGAGACGATGCCGCAGCTCTTCCTTCGGGCCGACCCCATCGACAACAAGAGCACCTGGGACTTCGCGCTCTACACGCCGTCCGCCGTGCTCATCATGATGGGCGGTAACGACTTCGCGATCGGCCAGCCCACGGACGAGGGTGGCCCCGCGACGCTCGCGCAGTTCACGGACGCCTACGAGGGCTTCACGAGGACGATCCGCGAGAAGTACGCCGAGGCGCACATCTTCCTGATCGTCTCGCCTTCCGTGAGCGACGGCCAGCCTGCGGGCCGTCAGGCACGCACCAACGTGATGGCCGGCATCCACACGACCGTCGAGCGCCGTCATGCCGCCGGCGACGATCGCGTCTACGAGGTGATTCCGCCGGTGGCCACGCCCGACGAGCTCACGGCCTGTGACGGCCACGGCACGCCCGCCTTCCACCAGCGCCTCGCGGACCAGCTCGCGCCGCTGGTGCGAGCGGCGACGGGCTGGAAGTGACGGCGCGGCGCTCAGGCGGCGCTGAGGGTTCGGCCGCAGAGCGGGCAGGCGGCGATGCCCTCCGCATGTTCGTGGCCGCACTGCTCGCACGCGAACTGGCGGCCCGTCGGGCGCGTCGGCCGATAGCCGCCCGACTCGTTCGTCGTCAGGACCACGATCTCGTCGCGGCCGAGGCGCACGCGATCGTTCGGACGAAGCTCGGTGGGCTGCATGATGCGGACACCATTCACGCGGACGCCGTCGCGGATGATGACGCGCGACGACGAGACGACGAGCTCGGCGTGGTTCCTCGAGACCAGCGCATCCTCGATCGAGATCGGACACTCCGCCGCACGACCGAGAACAAACGTGACGAAATGCCCTGGGCTACACGGCAAGTGATGTTCCCCCTACGTGAAACCTCGACCCGAACGGCACATCGACTGCATCGAAAGGAAAGACCATGGCGCGTATTCGAGCCGTACTCTTCGACATCGACGGCACGCTCCTCGAGAGCAACGACGCCCATACGCACGCGTGGGTCGAAGCGCTGCGCGGTCATGGCCACGAGGTCCCGTTCGAGCGCGTGCGATCGAAGATCGGGATGGACGGCGACAAGCTGCTCGCCGAGCTCATCCACGTCGAGCACGACTCGACGCTCGGCAAGGCCATCGCCTCGAGCTGTGGCCTCGTGATGAAGCAGCACCTCGCGGACCTCGGGCCGTTTCACGGCGCGCGCGTGCTCGTCGACATGCTCCGCTCCCGCGGGCTCGTGTGCGTCGCGATCTCCTCGGCGAGCGCGGACGACGTCGCCGACCTGCTTCGCGTCGCGGGCGTCGCCGATCTGATGGACGAGGTGATCTGCGGCGACGACGCCGCGGGCGGCGCGGATGCCGCGCGCGCCGCGGGATCGAAGCCGGAGCCCGATCTCGTTCAGGTCGCGCTCGATCGCCTCGAGATCTTCGCCGACGAAGCGATCATGGTCGGCGATACGCCGTACGACATCGACGCCGCCGCCCGCGCGAACGTCTCGACGATCGCGATGCGCTGCGGAGGCTTCTGGAGCGACGAGGATCTCAGCGGCGCCGTCGCCATCTTCGACGATCCGGCCGACCTTGCCGCTCACCTCGACCATTCGCCGCTCGCGCTCGACCGCGAGTCGCTGGCGCCGCCGTCACCCGTGCGCGTGCGCGCTCGGCCTCACTTGTAACCGCTGAAGCCGCCGCCGACGCGACGGTGACCGTCCTTCGGCTCGAGCGTGTCGTCGTCCTTGGAGACGACGGCGTGCTGCGGCTTGCTGACGAGGGGCGCGTACTCGGTCTCCGCGAGATCCGAGGACGTCAGGCGCGTCGTCGAGACGACCGGGGCCTGCGCCGCCGCCTTCGCCGCTGGGGCCGGGCAAGTGGAAGCGCAGCCCGCGAGGGCGAGCGCCGAAACCACGAAAATTCCCGCTCCGAGCTTCATCGCGGCCTCCATAGCACTGCGTCACCGGGGTGCAATCAACGTTCCCGGTCGTCTCATCGTAGGATCGACCGGCGCTCCGCGAAATTGCGGGCAAATTCGCCCCAGCAAGAACGTCCATCTCGTGACGGGATGCTACGATTCCGGTGGTTTGAACGCCGAAACCAGCCTCTCGTCCATTCGAGTGGTCTCGCCCCACGGCGGCGAGGTCCAGGGCGTCGGCAAGTACCGGTACATCGGCAAGCTCGCCGAGGGCGGCATGGCGGACGTGTTCCTCGCCGTGACCCAGTCCACGGGCTTCGAGAAGCTCGTGGTCATCAAGCAGCTCCGTCCGGACCTCGGCCAGGACGAGAGCTTCGTGCAGATGTTCATGGACGAGGCCCGGCTTGCGGCGCGCCTCAACCATCCGAACGTGGTGCAGACCCTCGAGGTCGGCACCGACGACCTGACGCGTCTCCACTTCATCGCGATGGAGTTCCTCGAGGGGGTCGCGTACGTGCGCTTCGCGCGGAAGAAGGAGCAGCTCCCCGCGCCGCTCACGTATCACCTCCGCATCATCGTCGACACGCTGCGCGGGCTCCACTACGCGCACGAGCTTCGCGACTTCGACGGCCGGCCGCTCAATGTCGTCCACCGCGACGTGTCTCCGCAGAACGTGATGCTCACGTGGGCCGGTGGCGTGAAGGTGCTCGACTTCGGCATCGCGAAGGCCGAGCTCGCGATCGAGGCGCGCCCCGAGGACTTCAAGGGCAAGCTCGAATACATGGCGCCCGAGCAGGCGCTACGCCTCGACCTCGATCGCCGCGCCGACATCTTCTCCGTGGGCGTCATGCTCCACGAGGCGCTCACGAAGCGGCGCCTCTTCCGCAAGGGCGACAACAAGCTCGAGATGCTCACGCAGGGCCGGCTCCCGCACGTCCTCGACGTCGCGCCGAACACGCCGCGCCGCCTCGCGGACATCTGCATGCGCGCGATGGCTCACGATCGCGCCAATCGCTACGCGACCGCAGACGAGATGGCCGACGAGCTGGAAGACTGGCTCACGAAGACGCAGCAGGTCAGCGCGCGCGACGTCGGCTCGTACGTCGCGGAGATGTTCGCCTCGACGCGCGCGAAGATCACGGCCGCGGTGGAGGAGCAGCTCTCGCTCTTCCGGCGCCTCGCGGACTCGCCCCAGCAAGGGATGATGCCGCTGCATCGCCTCCCCTTCACCGAGTTTCCGCCCGAGCCGGACACCTGGGGCACGATCCCGCCCGGCTCCATGAACAGCGGGCTCTCCGGCGAGACGTACCGCGGCCTCGGCGCGCCGGCGGGTCAGCCGGGTCAGCCGAGCGTACCGCCGGCCGCGCCGTCCACGATCCGCGATCTCACCGGTCCTGCGATGCCACAGTTCCAGCGGCCAGACGTGACTGGCCCCGTGATGCCGGCGTACCAGCGGCCGCCCGCGTCGATGCCGGTGTCCGCGCCCGCGCCGGCGCCGCGCAGCAATCTCCCGCTCGTCCTCGTGTCGACCGCGCTCGTCGGCGTCCTCCTCGCAGGCGGCACGATGGGCGTGCTGATGTATCGCGGCAAGGCGCTAGCCCCGCCGCCCGCGCCCGCCATCTCCCCGCCCGCTCCGGCGCCCGCTCCCGCCGCTCCCGCCGCGCCGCCGGACGTCGACTACTCGATCCGCGCGACCCCCGTCGAGGCGAAGCTCACGCTCGACGGTCAGCCGATCGCGAACCCCGCCATCGGCAAGCATCCGCACGATGCTGGGCCGCACACGCTGAAGATCGAGGCGCCTGGGTTCGAGTCGCGCGAGGAGGCGATCACCTTCGACCGCAGCTTGCTCGTGAGCATCGAGCTCCATCCCCTGCCCGCGGCCCCGGACGCGGGCACGAAGAAGAAGAAGGGGCGGTGAGCGAGCTCTGCATCGTCGAGCGGAAGTGCTCGAGCGCGGGCGTCGCGTGCGGGGTCGATGATCGATCCTGCCAGAGCGACGCGATCCAGAAGGGCCTCGAGATCACGTGTGAGCGCACCGAGCCGCACGGGTACGTGTACTGCCCGCCCGGCGGCCAGCAGCGCGACTCCGGCTTCGTGTGGATCCTCCTGCTCATCGCGATCGGAGTGGCGGCCGCGGGCGGCGTCGTCGCGGTCCTCATTTTCCGCCGGGCCGTGTCGAAGGACGACGCGTAGACTCATGATGATGCGCCGACCTGGTCTGATCCCCGCGCTCGGGTGGGTCATCCTCGCGGTCGCTTGCGGCGAGCCACAGTCGCCTTCCACCGTGCACATCGCGACCGCGATCGGCGAGCAGCACGACGGCACGTACAACCTCGGCCCTGTCGCCCTCCACGGCTCGTTCTGGAACTCGTGCTCGCCGTATGCGCCGGAGCTCGAGGCGTCGCTCGGCGAGAACCTGGCCGGTCTCGCCCTCGCCTACAACGGCGACGGCTCGCTCTGCGATACCTGCGTGACGCTGAAGCGCGCGAACGGCAAGCAGGTGACTGCACGCGTCATCACGACGGGCGAGACGGTCGGGCAGAACGACATCGATCTCAGTCAGAAGGCCTTCGAGGCCCTCGGCGGCGACGACTACCCTCGCCGGATGACCTGGGCCCTCGTGAAGTGCCCCAACAGCGGCGGCTCCGGCTCGAGCCCGAAGATCAAGTACCAGTTCCAGACCGAAGCCAACCCCTACTGGACGAGCCTCTGGGTCCGCGGTGCCCGCCTCCCGCTGCGCACCGTGGAGGTCCGCAAGAACGGCAAGGGCTCGTGGATCAAGCTGGACCGCGGCACCGACGGAACCCTGACGGACGCTTCAGGCTTCGGGACCACGAAATTCGAGCTGCGCCTCACCGCGTACGACGGCCAGGTGCTCACCGATTCCTTCGACAAGTTCAGCGCCGGCGCCGTGCTGACCTCGTCGCATCAGTTCGACTGAAGAGCCCTGCGGCAATGGTCCTCTTTCGAAGAGCGCGCAGTTAGTTGAAGCTCAAACTAGTTGTCCGAGAGAGTGCCCGAACACATTGCGCGGCTCCTCGCGTCCTCGATCGAGTCGGTCGAGCGACTCGACGTGCTGCTCCATCTTCGCAGCGACCCCGGCCACACCTTCACGGCGCGCTCGGTCGCCACAGCGCTGCATATCTCGACGCACGCGGTGGAGCATCACCTCGCGATCCTCTGCGGTCGCGGGTTCCTGACCGTGAGCATCGGGAGCGACCTCCTCTACGCGTACAAGCCGATCAGCCCTTCGATCGCGCAGGTGCTCACCGAGCTCGAGGCGCTGAATCGCTTGCGCCGCGCCGATGTCGTGGCCGCGCTCGAGACCCGGGACGGAAAGGACCCCGTTCGGGCGTTCGCAAACGCCTTCCTGATCCGGAAAAAGGGGGACAATGATGCGTGAAGCCGTGTTCGGGCTCTGCGCCCTGACGAGCCTCGTCTGCGCGCTGCTGCTGATCCGCGCGTATCGCTCGAGCCGCACGAGGCTCCTCCTCTGGAGCAGCATCTGCTTCTGCGGCCTCTTCGTGAACAACGTGCTCCTCGTCGTCGACGAGCTGGTGGTCCCGGCCACGGTGAGCCTCATGCTCTATCGCGATCTCGCGGGCTTCCTCTCCGTGACCGCGCTGCTCGTTGGCCTCGTCCGGGACGCGAGATGAGCACGTTCCACGCCTTTCTCGCCGGCGCGTCGACGATGGGCTTCCTGGCCGCGGCCGCCTTCTTCGCGAGGTTCTGGACGGAGACCCGCGATCGCCTCTTCGTCCTCTTCGCGGTCGCGTTCGCGTTCCTCGCGCTCAATCGCGCGCTCATCGTGCTGTATCCCGTCGAGCGCGAGAGCCAACCGTACGTCTATCTCGTACGTCTCTTCTCGTTCGTGCTGATCGCGTATGCGGTGATCGACAAGAATCGCCGCGGGTGAGCCGTCACGCCGAGGGCAGCTGGGGGGCGAGCGCCTCGAGCGCCCCCGCGATCTCCTGCGCCTTGTAGCCCTCGCGCTTGGCGAGCTCGATCGCCTCGGTGATGGCCGGCTGCGCGTCCGTGTGCGAGAGCGATCCCATCGCGCCTTCGCGCTCGCCGATGAAGTGCGCGAGCTCCTCGTAGCGCTCCTGATTGAGCCAGAAGACACCGTCGGCCTCGTGCACGTTCATGAACTGCCGGCCGCGACGCGTGCCGAGCGCCAGGCGGAGGCACGCCGCGAGGGGGCCCGACGGGAGGGTGGCTCCGAGGATGACGATCGCCGCGTGACGTTTCGCCTCCTCTTCTCCGAGCATCGGCGTGAAGCCAGCGACGATCGGCGTCGCGAGCTGCCACTCCATCATGAGGTTCTCGCGCGTCGTCGAGGACGGCGGCACCGGCGCTGCCAGCGCGGCCGGCGACGAGGGCTTCTCGGACTTCTTCTGCTCGCTGATCGGCTCCGGCTTCGGCGCGATGAGCTCCGGCGCGACGGGCACCACCTCTGGCGCAGGAGCCGCCGACGCGGCGACGGGCGACTCGGCCACCACGACCACCTCGGGGACCTCGGCGGCCTCGGCGATCGCGGGCGCGGACGCGACGACCGGCGGCGCGGGGTCCGACTCCGCGAGCGGCGACTCCGGCGGCAGCTCGGGGAGGGTCTCTGCCTCGGACGGGCGCGACTCGGGGACGACGGAGATGGTCGGCTCGGAGATCACGGCCGGCGGCGGTGCGGGCAGCTCCGCCACGCCGGTGCCGGTCTCGAGCGCCGCCTCGGACTCCTTCGTGAGCTCGGGCGTCGACTCGGCGGCGACGTCCGGCTTCGACTCCGCGAGCGTCTTCGACGACTCGATGAGCTTCCTCGACGACTGGAACTTGGGCGCCGAGGGATCGGGGCGCGTGGAGACGATCGGCGCGGGCATGTACATCGCGATCGCGACCGAGCGGTCGGACTGCGCGAGGAGCTCGATCGCCGCTTCGAGGTGGATCGACGCGAGGAGCATGTCGACGTGGAGCACGGTCGCGGCGCGCTCGCTCACGGGCAGGGCGTCCGGGCCGGGGTGCTTGGCGCGCGCGAAGGCTCGAAGCGCCACGTAGCGGTCGCCCGCGCGCTTCAGCACCGCTTCGCGTTCGAGAGAGACGTCGCGACCGCTCCGGCGCGAGAGCATCCATTCGAGGCCGTCCGCGAAGTGACCGAGCTTCTCCTCGATCGATGCGCGCGCGGCGGTGGGATCGGGCGCGTCGAGCTCCCGCGCGAGGTACTGGATGTGCCCGCGACTGCAGGCCTCGCGCAGCGGGGCGTGGAGCGGACGGAGATAGAGCTCGCGCGCGGCGAAGTCGACGTCGGGGACGCCTTCGCCGCCGAGCTCCTCCGCGAGGCGGTCGTACGGGAGCTCCAGCGAGGTGAACACGGGCTTGAACTCCGTGAACACGTGGTACTCGTACGGCCCAAGGCTCCACGTGACGCCCTCGGTGAGGACCTCGTGGGCGGAGCGGAGGTACTCGATGCGGTGGGGGAGGTCGCGAATGACGACCCAGTCCCCCTTCGCCGGATCGATGCCGAGCTCCTCCGCGAGCGTCCCGCGGTGGGTGCTCTTGTGGATGCGGCCGCGCGTGTGCTTGTCGCGGTTGTTGAAGAGGAAGAGGGCGCGCTCGGAGCCGATGCCGTTCGAGTACGCGAACACGTCCTCGTCGAAGCCGTAGCCGTTGTGAAGCGTGTAGAGCGCGAAGCTCTCCACCTCGCTGAACATCCAGCGGTGATGGAGGATGGGAAAGATCTCCTGCTCGTGGCGATAGACGACGTGCCCGTTCGGGATCTCGTCGAACTTCGCCTTGGCGTACTCCATGCCGTACTTCTCGCGGAAGCCCTCGATCTGGCCGTGGCCGAGCATGGGCAAGCCGGGGAGCGTGGCCATCATCGCGCACGTCCCGAAGTACTTGTCGCCCTCGCCGAACTGCGCGATCGCGGTGTCCTCGTCCGGGTTGTTCATGAAGTTGACGAACCGCTTGAGGATCTGCGGATCGAAGTCGAGGACGTTGGTGATCGTCTCCCGATACTTCGCGTTCTCCTCGCGCTTCAGCATGTTCATGAAGGCGGAGTTGTAGACACGGTGCATGCCGAGGGTCCGGACGAAGTAACCCTCCATCATCCAGAAGGCCTCGGCCAGGAGGAGCGTGTCCGGCGCGCGCTGCGCGACCGTGTCGACGACCTCGCGCCAGAACTCGACGGGGATCAGCTTGTCGAACTCCTCGTCCGTCATCGAGTAGTCGGAGCGAGACGGGATCGCGCCGCCGCCACCGCCCGGGAGCGGGAACCAGAGGCGCTGAACGTGTCGCTTCGCGAGCGTCATGGCGGCGTCGAAGCGGATGATCGGGAACATGCTCGCGACGTGGAGGATGGTCTCGATGACCGCCTTGCGAACCTCCGCCTTCGAGTAGTCGAGCTGCGCCGTGTCGTTCCACGGCATGCTGGTGCCGTCATTGCCGTGATAGATGAAGCGCTCTTCGCCGGTGTGGCGGTCGACGCGCTTGAAGACGACGGCGGCGTCGGACATGTCCCAGTAGCCCTGCTCGAGGAACACGGCCGCGCGCGGATCGGTCGAAAGGTCGGGCCCGGCCCAGCGGTAGTTCGGATACGGAGAGTGCTTCGACTGGAGGAACCAGTCGGGGTGATTCATCACCCACTGTCCGTCGATGCCGACGTGGTTCGGCACCATGTCCGCCGCGAGGCGAATGCCACGTAGCCACGCGCGATCGCGGAGGCTGCGCCAGCCCGGCACGCCGCCGAGCTCGTGCGCGATCTCGTAGCCGTAGAGCGAGTACGCGCTCGCCATCGCCTTCGTGTCACCGCGCATCTGCTTGATACGACGCGAAGCGTTCGAGCGCTCGAAGAGGCCGATCAGCCACAGACCGGTGATGCCGCGCGAGCGGAGGATATCGAGCTCCTCGTCGGGGATCTGATCGAGGCGCGTGATGTCACGGCCGTACTTCTTGGCGAGCTGATCGAGCCAGACGTAGACGCTCTTCGCCATGAGCACGACGTGAGGCATCCAGTTGAGGTCCTGGCTGAACTGCGCCTTTTCCTCCGCGTCGCGGCGGCCGAAGCGCATCGCCTCGAGGAGGGGCTCACCGGGGCCGGGGCCGGGCTTGTCGAACCACTTGCCCTCTTCCTTCTTGAGGTCGTCGACGCCGTGCTTCTTCGCAGCCAGCGCCGGGTGGGTCTCGAGTCCGAGCGGCTTCGCGATCTTCTGCTCGAAGTGATCGAGCTGCGCGAAGATGTCTCCCTCCCCGCTCGATTCGAGGAGGAGCTCGATGAGCGTCTCGCCGTTCGGGCCGAAGGCGGGCTCGCTCTCGAAGAAGCGGCGGGCGGTGCCGACGAACGCGGTGTAGCGGGGACCGAGGTTCTCGTCGCCGACGACGTCCGCGATCGGCTCGTACGCGCGGTTCTGGCTCGTGACCCACAAGAGGAGGAGCTCCTCGTCGATCTCGGTCCGGAGGGCCGCGCCTTGGCGCTCGACGTAGGCGAGCGGGGAGTTGCGGCGCGGGTCGCCTTCGCCGCGGAGCGTCCGGTAGACGACCGGCGGCGGGAACGCGGCGACGAAGTCGACGACGACGGCGTCGGCCGCCTCGCCCATGGCCTCGCGGAGGGCGAAGATGAAGCGCTTGAAGCTGTCCGGATAGAGCTCGCGGTAGTGGTCGATGACCGCGTGGAGCAGCTCGTGGAGGAGGGCCAGCGCGGCGAGCTCGGAGCCCTGGACGGGCCGGGGGGCTCCTGGCCGTTTATTCAATCGCGCCGCGAATTCTCGGGCGGCCCGCAGGGAATCGAACGAAATGTCGCCGCGGCGGGGCGAGAAATACGCGTCATCTTCCTTCTTCGAGAAGAACGCATCGCGTGCAGTCCGCCGTGCATGCATGGCCCCACACTTACCACGGGATCGCCGCTGGAACTTTCTTCGCGCGCCCCTGTCGAGTGCTTTTGAAGGATGTATGGCGCCGAAATGTGGAGCGAGCCGATTGCCCCACCAGCCACGGATGCCTGGAGCGAAGAGGACTTTGCACTTTCTCCCGTACCTAGTTCACCATGGCCGGAAGTGGCGCTCCCCGACGAGCTCGAAGCGAAGCTGATCGCGCGTCTCGTCGCACGCGACGAGCGGGCGTTCAACGAGCTGGTGCAGACGTACGGGCGCCGGGTGTCTGCGCTCGTGCTCCGCATGCTCGGGAACAAGGCCGAGGCGGAGGACCTCACCCAGGAGGTCTTCGTCCAGGTCTTCAAGGCGATCTCGACGTTTCGCGGCGAGTCGAAGCTCTCCACGTGGATCTACCGGATCGCGGTCAACCTCTGTAAGAACCGCAGCAAGTACAACCGCGTCCGCCACGCGGGCGAGCAAGACGAGCTCGAGGCGGTGGCGGAGCGGACCGACCTCGGCGACGCGCGCCGCGCGAACGTCGCCGTCATCGAGCGACCCGACGAGGCCCTCGGCGGCAAGCAGGTCGAGAAGATCGTCCAGGACGCGATCCAGAAGATCGATCCCACCTTCCGCGAGTGCCTCATCCTCCGTGACGTGGAGGAGCTCAGCTACGAGGAGATCGAGCAGATCACCGGGCTCGCGGCTGGTACAGTGAAGAGCAGGATCTTTCGCGCGCGCGCCCAGCTCAAAGAGATGGTGGAGCGCGAGCTGGGTGAGAAGGTCGGATGAGCCCCGAGACGCCGGACGAAGATCGAGAGCTGACCGAGGAAGAGCTGGCGCAGCTCGAAGCGGAGGACGCCAAGGGCGGTGTCAGCCATCTGCTCAAGCGCTCGCTCGCGCCGGTCGAGGAGGAGCTCCCGGCGGCCACGAAGACGGCGGAGAAGGACGACGTCCTCCTCCGGAACGTGCAGCAGAAGCTGCGCAAACGGTCGAAGGGCAAGTTCTACGGCGACGGCTGGAGCACCTCGCAGTCGAAGATCAGCTACGTGCTCGTGGCGGGCGTGATGCTGGTCACGATCATCGCGGTGTATCTCGCCCTCGGACCGACGGGCTTCAGCCTTCACTGACTCACGGAGATCTCCGTCCACAGCTCGCGCGGCGGCGGCGTGAAGAGGAGCCCCTCCCCGCTGTTCAGCGCGTTGCCCGGGCTCGTCCACGGCTCGAGGCAGACGAAGTCCTTGCCCTCCTGCGTCCACACCACCCAGCGCTCGAACTCCTCCGAGCAGCGAATGTCGATGCGCGCGTCGCGGAGCTCGAGGGCGGCGCGAGGACCGCCATGCGCGTGGAGATGAAGGTCGACCTCCTTCGCCGTGAGGTCGATCCGCTCCGGCATCTCGATCTCTCGCTTCGCGACATTGTCCCACGCCCGCTTGGCCTGGGTAGGGATGCGCGCGTGCGCCTTCTCCGCCTGCGGCACGTGGAAGTATGGATGGAAGCCCGCGCCAAACGGCATCGGCTTCTCGCCGAACGACTCGAAGCGCTGCTCGATGCGGAGCTTCGGACCGTCGAGGCGATAGATGTAGCTCGCAACGAAGTTCCACGGATAGACGGCGCGCGTCGCGTCGTTCGCGGTGAGGCGCAGCGAGACGGCGCTCTTCGTCTGGTCCGTCACCTCCCATTTCGAGCTTCGCGCGAAGCCATGCTGGCCCATCTTGCCGTGGGTCCACGAGTCGTCCACGAGCTTGCCCGGTGACGGAAACAGGACGGGATTGCCACCCCGGACATTCTTCGTCAGATCGGTCAGCGTGGCCTCGTCGAGGTAGAACACGCGACGCCCGCCGACGGTGAAGCGCGTCGCCATCCCTCCACGCTCGGGCGCGATGTGGACGACGGAGGTTTCGGATTCGAGAACGACGGTCTCCAGCATGCGCGGATGATAGACGCTCGTGATACCCTTCGCACCGTGGGGTGGTTGCCCGAGCTCGGCGACATCGTCCTCGGAAAATACCGAGTCGTACGCGCGCTCGGGCAGGGCGGCATGGGCGTCGTCTTCGAGGCCGTGAACACCGCGACCGACGGGCGCGTGGCGCTGAAGATGCTGAAGCCCTCGCTCGACGGCGGCAGCGATCGATCGTCGCGCATGGGCCGCGAGGCCCGCGCCTGCGCGAAGCTCCGCAGCCGCTTCGTCGCACGCGTCATCGACTTCGACCACACGTCCGACGGCGCGCCTGTGCTCGTCATGGAGCTGCTCGAGGGGCGCGACCTGAGCACCGAGCTGCGACGGACGCCGGTGCTGTCGGTCGAGGATACGCTCTCGTACGTCATTCAGGCCTGCGCCGGCGTCGGTGAGGCGCACGCGCTCGGCGTCATCCACCGCGACCTGAAGCCCGGGAACCTCTTCCTCGAGGGGACCTCGGGCCCGCCGCTCGTGCGCGTGCTCGACTTCGGGCTCTCGAAGGACCTCGAGACGGACCGAGGGACGGACCTCACCTCCCCCAGCGAAGCGCTCGGCACGCTCGCGTACATGTCGCCCGAGCAGATGCGCGCGACGAAGAACGTCGGCCCACGCACCGACGTCTGGTCGCTCGGCGTCGTGCTCTATCGCGCGCTGATGGGCAAATTGCCGCTCACGGAGAAGGGGTATGCGATCGCGTCGCGCCTCCTCGACCCGCACCCGCTGCCGCGCATCGATCGCGAAGACGTGCCGCGCGAGCTCGCCGCGGTCGTCGCTTGCGCGCTCGAGAAGGATCCCGCGCGCCGGTATGCGGATGCGCGCGCGCTCGGCCACGCGCTCCGGTCCTTCGTGAGCGATCCCTCGCCCCCGACGAAGCTCGCGCTGGACGAGCTCGGCGCCGTCCCCAGCGTCCGCCCGAGCCCCCTCGAGGATCGCCCGCTCGGAGAGCTCGACGAGACCACGGAGGCATCGACCACGCGCACCGTCGTCGCCGATGCGGTCGACGCACGTACGTCGATCATGCCGCCGCCGCCGCGAAGGAAGCGCCAGCGGCACTGGCTCGACACGCTCTCCAAGGAGACGCGCATGGTCCTCGCGGGCACCGGGATCCTCGTCTTCGCGACCGTGCTGATCGCGGCCACGTCGAGGCCCTCGGCCGCACCCTCGCCCGCGCCTGCCGTCGCGCCGCTGCCTGCGCCCGTCGCGATCCCGACGTACGCGCCGCCGGCGATCACGGTCCTGCCGGCAGCCGTGGCCTCCCCCGTCCCTTCGGCCTCCGTCGCGCCGCGCCCGCGACCGAAGCCGGCCCCTGCCCCGCGCGTACATGACGATGAGAATCCCGTACGTCTGTAGCGCGCTCCTCGTCGCGACGCTGGCGACCGGAGTCGCGCATGCCGATGCCGCCGACCTGAAGCGAGCCGCGGACGAGGCGTACGATTCCCATCGCTACGAAGCGGCGGCCCGCGCGTACGAGGCCTCGTACGCCGAGAAGAAGGAGCCGAGCGTCCTCTACAACCTCGCGCGGACGTACGAGGCGCTCGGCCGGCATCCCGAGGCGCTCGATCGCCTCCAGCGCTTCAGCGACACCGCCCCGTTCGAGACGCGAAGGCGCGTGCCCAAGCTCGACGGGCTGCTCGAGGTCTACCGCACGCGGGTCGCGACGCTCGACGTACGATCGAACGTGAGCGGCGCACGGATCATCGTGCGCAACGTCATCGTGGGCGAGACGACGACGCAGCCCATGAAGGTCGCCGTCAACGCCGGGTCGGCGACGGTCGAGGTGTCGAAGGCAGGCTACTCGCCCTGGACGAGGACGCTCACGCTCGAGGGCGCCGCCATCACCCGCGTCGACGCGAAGCTCGAGGAGAAGAGCGCCACGACCACCGCCGCCGCACCGGTGACCTACATCCCCGAGTCGCCGCCGCCGTCGACGCCGCTCTACGAGAGCGTGTGGCTCTGGGCTGGCATCGGCGCCGTCGTCCTCGTCACCACGACCGTGATCCTCTTCGTCGCGTTCAACACGGAGCGCACGCCGGACAAAGGCACGCTCGGGCCGGGGATCACCGTGGTCACGCGCTCGGCCCCGCCGCTGGTGACGTTCTGATGCGGCGCCTCGCGATCGCCGAGGTCGGGCTCCTCGCCTCGTTCGCGTCGTGCGCGTCGTCCACCACGATCACGCTCGAGGTCCGGGCCGACAGCGACCTCTGCGACCGCCAGCTCCGGATCGGCGTCGTGGCGGCGAGCGACATCGAGCGCAGCGCCGATCATCCGCTTCAAGTGTTCGACGAAGGCTGTGACAGCGGCAACGTCGGTACGCTCGTCATCTCCCCGCGGGACGACAGCGAGGCTGCGCGCAACGAGCGGATCGGGATCCGCATCGTCGCGGGCCTCGACGGCAAGTCCGCCAACGAGTGCGATGATCCAGACGGCGTCGTCGGCGCGGGCTGCGTCATCGCGCGGCGCGAGGTCACGTTCGTCGAAGGCTCCAACGTGCCGATCACCGTCACCCTCGAAGGGGCCTGCGCCCACCTGACGTGTCCGAGCGGCTACGAGTGCGATCCCGAGGCGACCGATCCCCAGATGGCGTGCGTGTCGACGACGGGCATCGCCCCGGGCGACGCGGGTACCGATTAGCGATGGGTCTGATACCGTCCAAGGGATGCCGCCGCGAGGGATTCGCTACGCGCTCGCCGGCGCAGCCGTGTTCTTCGTCTTGGTCGTGGCGATTCGAAAGCTGCGCGAGCCGGAGCCGGAGCCGGTGACCGTGCCGGAAGTGCCAGCCAGTGCCTACGTGAGGCACGGCGAAGGCGAGCTCGACGACGGCCGGAATGGCCGCGTCGTGGTCGCGTCGCCTGCGGCGTCGAGCGTGGAGGCGATCCTTCCCGCGCCGCCGACGTCGGCCAGCGAGGCGGCGCCGCCGACGACGATCCGTGTCCCGTCACGCATCCTCGATGCGCCGCGAAGGCGCTTGCCGGCTCAGGCGCCGTCTTCGATGTAGCGCGCGAGAATGACGGTGATGTTGTCGGGCCCGCCGTTCTGGTTCGCGTGCTCGATCATCTTCGACGCCGCGAGCTTCAGATCGCTGCTGTAGCGGTTGATGATCTCGAGCATCTGCGGATCTTCGACGGGACCAGAGAGGCCGTCGGAGCAGAGCAGGTACACGTCGTTGGCGCGCGGCGCTTCGAAGCGCGTATCGACCTTGACCGTGTCCTTCATGCCGAGCGCGCGGACGATGACGTTCTTGTGCGGGAAGTTCGCGATCTCCTCCGCCGTCAGCCGCTTCATCTTGATGTAGTCGTTGAGGAGCGAGTGGTCCTCGGTGAGCTGCTCGATCTTGCCGTCGCGGAAGCGATAGCTGCGCGAGTCGCCGACGTGCGCGACATACACGCCGTCCTCCACGGCGAAGAGCACGACGATGGTCGTGCCCATGCCGCGCTTGCCGCTGTCGCGCTGCGCGGTCTCGTAGATGCGAAGGTTCGCGAGCTTGATGCCGGTGATGAGCCGGTTCTCCTCGTAGCCCTTCGAGCGATCCATCTTGTACGGCCAGGTCCGCTCGGGGTCCTGCGCCGTGGCGGCGAAGAACTCCTTCAGCGAGTCGACCGCCATCTTGCTGGCGACTTCACCCGAGGCGTGACCGCCCATCCCGTCTGCGACGATGTAGAGGCCGGACTCCTCGATGATCGAGAAGTTGTCCTCATTATGCGTTCGCTTCATGCCGACGTTCGTCTCGCCGACAACTTCGATGCGCAGTCCCACGATGGACGGATCCAACAGGGCCTAAGCTCGCATGTCAAAGAGATTCGGGGCTTTAGGGAGCTGCGCGCAACGTCACAGGAACCTCGCGGAATTTGCCCTGGCTGAAGACCAGGAGCTTGACCGTCTGGCCGATCGAGCGCTTCGCGATGCTCTCCGCGAGCTGCTCGGGGGTCTCGATGGGCTGACCTTCGACCGCCACGATGATGTCCGGATTCTCGCCCGTCGCCTTCAGGCCCGCTTTTTCGGCGGGGCTGCCGGGGGCGACGCCCATCACGCGCACGCCCTTCACGGTGCCGTTCTCCGCGCTCTGGCCGCCGAGGCCGAGCCAGGGCGCCGGCGCGACCGCGTTCGCCGGGGTTTTCATGAGGAACCCGCGGAGCGCGGTGACCGGAACGCCGATCGTCACGGGCGTGCAGGCGGGGGGCTTCGCCTTCGGGTCGGCGGTCTCTGGCGCGGCGGGCGCCGCGTCTTTGCAAGCCTTCGCGAGGATCCCGACCACGCGGCCGTCAGGGTTGATGATCGGCGCGCCCGGGATGCTCGGCAGGCCCTTGAGATCGAAGTCGAGGACGTTCGGCAGCGCCTCGCCCTCCTTCGCGTGCGCCTCGATCTTGCCCTTGAGGCCGACCGTTGAGGGGCCGAGCTTGCCCGCCTTGGGCAAGAAGGCCTGCAGCGTCAGGCCCGTCGGATCCGCGTCCGTGGGCATCAGGCCATCGAGCCATTTTCCGGACTGCGGGATGAGGAGCGCGAGGTCCCAGGCCTTGTCTTTGTGGCCGATCTTCGCCTTCACGACCGTGCCGTCCGCGTAGCGAATCTCGGGCGTCTCGACGCCGCCGAGCGCGGAGAGCGCGGTGAGGACGCGGCCATCCTTCGAGAGCACGGTGCCGACCGCCATCGGACGCCCTTGCTGCTCGACCTGCACCACCCCGCGGCGAAGCTGGGCGAAATCGAGCGAGCCCGCGTTCGCGCTGGAGCCGCTGCTCGCGGGGGCTCCGGCCGGTGTGGGGTCGTTCGCGCCCGGGAGCGCAGGCAGGGGAGCGGCGAGCGCCGCCGAAGAGAAGAGGAGGCCCGACAGGACGAGACCGCCGGGGAGGAGCGCCGAACGCATGGGTGACCGAAAATCTAGCACTCGCCATGCCGCCGGCAGCACCGGGCCTCGGCCTTCGAGCCCAGGCCCCCACCCGCCCCGCTCGATCCCGCCTCCACCCGCGTCGAGTCCCACGTTTTTTCGCGGGTCGCGCGGCCCTCTTGCCGCGGCCGCGCGCGTGTGGGAAACACGGATCCATGAGCGAAAGCCACGGAAATGCGACGGATCCCAACGAGCCGAAGACGCCGTTGTGGTTGACCGCGCTCGGGGGCGTGCTGTTCTTGCTGGCTGGCCTCGTGTGGGCCCTGCGTCCGACGACGACGGACGGCGTGAACGGCGCGAGCCCAGCCGGAAGTGCGGCGGCGGATGCCGGCGCGCCCGCCCGCTGACATTTCGAAACCAACTGTGAAGCGGCGGTCATAGCCGCGACGTGAAAATCATGGCGAACCCCAACGCAGCGGGCGGTCTCGCCCGGACCGACGCGACCGGCAAGGTGGAGATGATCCCCGAGCTCCTCACCTGGAGCTCCTCCATCGTCCCCGACCGCAGCTTCACGCGTGAAGACATCCTCGGCAGCGCGGCGCACGTCACGATGCTACGCAGGGTCGGCCTCCTCGAAGCGGACGACGCGAAGCAGCTCCGCGGGGCGCTCCTCGAGCTCTTCGATCGCGCGGCGAAGGGCGAGCTCGAGCTCGGCGATCACGAAGAAGACGTGCACATGGCGGTCGAGAGCTTGCTCACGCGAGAGCTCGGCGACGTCGGCAAGCGTCTCCACACCGCGCGCTCGCGCAACGATCAGGTCGCGCTCGATCTCCGCCTCCACGTCCGCGATCAGGCGGCGAGGACGCTCGCGAATCTCGCCGCGCTCGTCGGCGAGCTCGCGGACCGCGCCGCGAAGGAGAAGGACGTCATCCTCCCGGCGTACACGCATCGCCAGCGCGCGATGCCGGTGAGCGCGGCGTTCCTCATCGCGGCGTGGTCGATGCAGCTTCTCCGCGCGGCAGACGCGCTCGACCTCGCTGTGAAGCGCGCGAACGAGTCGCCGCTCGGCGCGGGCGCGTGCTCGGGCACGTCTCTGCCCATCGATCGACGCGTCGTCGCGGAGCTGCTCGGCTTCGAGTCGATCACTGCGAACGCGCTCGACACGGTCGGAGATCGCGACTTCGCGCTCGACTGGACGTGGGCCGGCGCGCGCGTGCTCCTCGCGCTCTCGCGTCTGGCGACGGACGTGATCGATTTCACGACGAGCGAGTTCGCCTTCCTCAAGATCGGCGACGCCGTGGCGGCCGGCTCGAGCATGATGCCGCAGAAGAAGAACCCCGACATGTTCGAGCTGGTCCGCGGCAAGACGGCGCGCGCCCTCGGCAACCTCACGCACATGCTCACCCTCGTGAAGGGGCTCTCCGCCGGTTATGCCCGGGATCTGCAGGACGACCGCGACGCGGTGCTCTCGACGGGCCCGCTCGTCCGCGGCGCGATCCAGACGGTACGCCTCGCCTTCCCGCACGTCACGTTCGATCCCACGCGCTGCCTCGCGGCGGTCTCCGACGGCTCGACGCAAGCGACGGACCTCGCCGAGGCGCTCGTACGCCAGAAGGGCATCCCCTTCCGCGACGCCTACAAGGCCACCGGACAGTTCGTGCATATTGCACGCACCAAGGGCGTCCCCCTCGCGTCACTCTCCGTCGACGACGCGAAGGCGGCGCACCCCGCGTTCGACGCCGAGGTCCTCGGCGCGCTAGACCCGAAGAAGGCGGTCGCGGCGAAGAAGAGCCTCGGCGGCACCGCGCCCGAGCGCGTGGAAGAGCAGCTCGCGATGATCCAGAGCTCCGCGAAGGAGCTCGCGGGCAAGGCGGCGAACGTCCCCACGCTCGACCAGCTCCGCGCGAAGATCGGCGCCGCCGCCCTCGCCTGACCGACTCACTTCCACACGGCCTTGTTGCCGAGGGAGTTGATGTAGCGGATCGACGTGATCGTCTCGCCGTCGGGGTTGATGAACGGGACGATCCCCTGCGCGCACTCGCCGACACGGAGGACTCTCCTCGTCGGGTAGAGCTTGCTCGCGGCGAACGAGGTCTTCTCGGTCGTCGGACGAACAGGGCCGAATGGGGTCATCAACGACCACGGTGCACGCGTCACGGGGTTACTGCTCTTCAACGCGCACACCTTCACGTTCAAGCCGACCTCGAAGAGCTTCCCGCTCTTGATGCTCAGGAGCGTGACGTTGAACTTGTCGAAGCGGGCCGTCTGGCCCACCCGGAGTTGGCTCGCGCTCGTGAGGTCGGCCTCGACGGCCGCCGTGGGCGCGTCATCCTCGATCGCGTCATCCTCGATCGCGTCATCCTCGGCCGTGGTGGCTGCGCAGCTGATGAGAAAAGCGGTCGTGACGCCGAACAGAGCGGCGCGGAGAGTGGCTCGCATACATTTGCCTACATGCACCCCTGGTGCCAGTCGGTTGGGGCCCCCGCCAGCTGCGCAACATCTCGTTTTCATTCGATGAGTCCTGCCGGCGCGGCACGAAGCCGATGGGGCCATGCGACGCGAAGATGGACCATCCTCGCCGGACGAGCCCGAAGGAGAGTGCTGCAACTCGCGCAAGAAGCGCAGTCCGTGGCGCATCCTAAACCGCATCCGCCATGCGGCCCCGCCGACTAGCGCGCCGGCGGGGCGACGCAGCCGACGTTGCCGTCCATCATTCCACACGCGAGATCGAGCTCCGCGCAGTGCGTCCGCACGACGCGCGGCCTGCCCTCGTCGAGAGTCGTGCAACGGATCGCCGTCGCCCCGTCGCATCTCCCGCGCTCGCTCTCGCCGCTGCATGGCTGCTCGCGGTCGCCGAGCCCAGCGTGGATCGAGGGTGCGATCCGGGCGTATACGAGCCCCTTCGAACAGAGCAAGCCGTGCTCGCGGCTGAGGGCCCAGCTCGCCACGCCGAAGACTGTGATCTTCCCATCGAGCTTCCGCAGAAGCGGGCCTCCGGAGTCACCGTTGCACGGCTGCGCTCCGTCCTCGCTGCTCGTGTACGCCTCGTAGCCGGTCAGCAGTCGCTGCGAGTCGAAGAAGGCCTTCCGCTCCGCCGCGAGCTCGGGCGGCCAAGGACCGGTGGAGCGCTCGAGGTACGTCCGGTAGCCATCGAAGGAGCCGAAGGCGGCTTCGTAAGGGTTCCCCTCGAGGAGTCGCAGCGTCACGTGGCCGAGTGTCCTGTGTCCCGACCACCCGAGCTGGTTGCGGATTCCATAGCCGATCGCGACGAACGACCGACCGACGTCCGTCGCGATGAGCGGCTCGCGGGCGACCGGCAACGGCACAACGTCATCGACCCTCTCACCAAGGTGGTAGATCGCCAGGTCGGCCCCGTAGCCGACGCCCCCCTCGGACGGCGTCGCCAGCTCCACGTGCACGATCGGCACGAGGCGGGCGTCCTGAATGTCGCTCCCGATCGCGAACGAAACCGAGCCCTCGTCCAGGAAGAGATGGTCGCGTCCGTCGGGGGCGTGCTTGGCGCGCATCGCGATCGCGCAGTGCTTCGCGGTGAGTACACGGTCCGGTGCGATGAGGGTGCCGGTGCAGCTGCGCTCCTCCCCTCGGTAGGTGATCTTCAGCGCGCCGACGGCATCGAGTGTCGGGCTCTGCACCTCGACGCCGCCGATGATCGCGTCCTCGCTCGTCGGCGCAGATTCCTCGACCTGCGCACTACAACCACCGAGACTCGAGAGGATGCAGGCGATGACAAGGCCGGGTCGCATGAGCATGCCGACGAAGCACGGCACGTGCCGAGGACCGTCTCGGAGAAGATGAGCAGCCGCTCGCAGTGAAAGCCGCACGACGCAGGCGTGGGGGCCATCGCCGCGGTGGCCAAAGGAAACTCCGACCCGACGGAGATCCAGCGAACGGAACCTTCATGTGCCGCTCCGGGGCGTGGGGGACCACGGCAGGGTGGCTCTTCAGTTGCTCCACACGACGGCGCCGCGGAAGACCACCTGCAGCCTGCCGTCGTTCTGGAGGCCGAGGGATGCGCCCTTTTTGTTGTACGTCAGCGTGCTCCATCGCGCTCGACCGGCCGCGTCGTACAGGACGAAGTTGCCGTCTTTTTGCATGACGGCATTCGTCGCATTGCTCCCCGCCGTGCCCGACGTCCAGGCGACGTTCAGGCGACCCGCCACCCGAAGAAGAACGAGATTGCCGTCGCCGAAGAGCACGAGCGCGGACTGGCCATCGCACGACCTGAAGGCCTGGCCCACCCTCAGGCTCCCGCCGACCGGGAGATTCGCCGCGCCGTTGATGCACGACCCCACGCGAGGCATGTTCGCGAGCGTCGTGGGATCGACGTAGTAGGGGGACGGCGGTGGCGGTGGGGGCGGCGGGACGAAGACGCCGGCGTCGGAGGGAATCGGGTCGAACATGGCGCCGTCGAGGTCGATGGTCTCGAGGTTGGCGTCGGGAGGCTCGATGATGATGACGGTGTCCGCGCTCGCCGCGTGGCCGAGGGGCTCGGGATCGGATGGTCCCCCATCGTCGAGGCACGCCTGGGTCAGAGCAACGAACGACGCGGTTGCGAGAGCGAGGGCGAAGTACGACGGCTTCATCGGGTTCCCTTTCGTGATCGATGCCGGCCGCATCGAGAGAAGGTTTCGGTCCACTTCACAGGTAGCTGTGCTCCGCCACTGCGGTAGGCCGAAGACGGCCAAGCGCTGGCCGCGAATCGGCCACGTAGAAGCCGGCCACTCGGGAAGCTCTTCGAGGTCGGCTGATGCCGGCCACCCCTGCGCTGGAACAGCTGCACAACGTCTCGTTTTCGTTCGTGGAGTGACGGGGCTCGGATCTCGAGGCGGCCCGACTACCATGCAGCGATGCGGATGCGGCGCTTGTGGTGGTGGTCGTTCGCGGTGGGTGTGGCGATCGTCGTCTGCCTCGCGTGTGGTAGCGACCATCCGCCGGCGGCGAGCAGCTCGACGACGCCCGCTCCGGAAGGCGGAGCTCGTGCTCTCCCCGCAGCGCCGTCGACCGTCGCCGACGCGTCGCGCGAGGCTTCGGACCAGTGCCAGGCATGTGCGAGCGCAAAGTGCGGCGGCCCGTATGCGACGTGCGCGGGTCAAACGACGTGCGCCACGTGCTTCGAGCATTTCACGCGCGAGTGCTTTGGCGACGACGCCTTCGAGGGCGCGCTCGCGTGCTCGTGTGGTGAGTGCACGGACTGCGCGGGCAGCTGTGAAGGAATCTCCTGCCTTCGCTGCGTCGCGAGCGCGTGCGTCGAAGAGACGGATGCGTGCACCGCGGATCCCACATGCTCGACGTGCCTCGTGACGGCCAGCGCGCCAGGCTGCAGCACCAACGCGCTGGTCGCCGCGCTCGGGAAGTGCACGTGCGAACGCTGCGGTGGCACGCCGGGCTGCCACTGCCCCTGACCGGCGCCGACGGAGCCGAATCCGCGTCGCGAGCCTCGCCGTCGGCCGGCGCCGAGACATTTTCGCGCCTGGCATGTCGGGTCGGGGGATCGGAATCCGGATGGAGGGAGGTCACCTTCGTGGGTGGAGCTCTTTCAAAGGATTCCAAGATGTTGCGTTCTCGTTCGGTCTGGCTCGGCGCGGTCCTCGTGGTCGCGAGCGCTGCATGCGGTGATGCTGGCGACGCTGGTGAGATTCCGGACCCGCCCGGGCCGGCGGGCGCGAGCCCGGGGGCCGGCGCCGGCGCCGCCGCGGCTCGCACGCCAGGCAACTCGAGCTCGTCGGGCTCGTCCGATGCTCCCGAAGCGGGAGGCGCTCCGTCGGAGGACGGAGGGACGGTCGATGCGCTCGACGCCGCCATCGATGCGGAGCCGTTCGATGCCGCCGCCTCCTCCGACGCCTCGTCCGATGCGGCGCCCGCGAACGATGGTGGAGCGCCGGAGCTGGTCACGATCTCCGTCGCGGGAGGCGGTGCGCTCGAGGGCGCCGACGGACCGACGCTGCTCACCTTCACGATCACGCTCTCGGCCCCTGCGACACGCCTCGTGTCGGTGACCTACGCGACCGCCGACGGCACCGCGACCGCGCTCGAAGGCGCGCTCTTCGGCGCCGACTACGTCGCGAGTCGCGGGCGCCTCGCGTTCGAGCCCGGCGAGGTAGCCAAGGCGGTGAACATCGCGGTCCACGGGGATCGATGGCGAGAGGGCGACGAGACTCTGTTCCTCGAGCTCGCCGAGCCGTCGAACGGCATCATCGCAGAACGTCGCGCGGAAGGGACGATCCGCGACGACGACGCGGATCCGACGATCACGATCGACGACGCGCTCGTCGTCGAAGGAGACAGTGGCTCTGCGCTCGCCAGCTTCGTCGTGACGCTCTCCGCGCCCACCGCCGCCGAAGTGACGGTGCGGTACCTGACCACGGACGAGACGGCGAGCTCCGGGAGCGATTTCACCGGCGCGACCGGCGGCGTCGTGACCTTCGCGCCCGGACAGACCTCGCGCACGATCGAGATCGCGGCGATCGGAGACACCGCCGTCGAGGGGGACGAGACGTTCGCGGTCGTGCTCACCTCCGCGAGCGGAGCGACCCTCGCGAGGTCGCGCGCGACCGGACGGATCCAGGACGACGACCGCGCCCTGCTCCCACGCCTCGTCGCGACGCCGCAGGCGTTCACGGAGAGGAGCTCCGGCCGCTGGTCGGCGTCGATCCCCGTCACGCTCGACGCGACGGCGAGCTCGACCATCACCGTCGACTACGAGACGCGCATCGGTACCGCCACCACCATGGACTTCGAGCCCGTGCGCGGAACCCTGACGTTCGCGCCCGGGGAGCGTTCGAAGACGATCGATGTCGGCATCCTGGGCGATGCCATCGACGAGGAGGACGAGTCGTTCGTCCTGCGTCTCGCGAATCCCTCCGGCGCGCTGTTGACGACGGCCGATGTGGTCGTGACCGTCCTCGACGACGACGCCGCGCCCACGATCGGAGTCGCCGATGTCTCGACACTCGAGGACGCGGCCCTGGGCGGGGTCCTCGCGTTCGCGGTGTCGCTCTCCGCGCCGAGCGAGCGCGAGATCTCCGTCGCGTTCGGCACCGCGGACGGGACCGCGGTGAGCGGTGGGAGCGCAGAGGGCGGCGGCGGCGACTACCTCGCGACGACCGGGACGCTCGTCTTCCCGCCGGGTCAGACGACGCAGCCCATCCTCGTCGCGATCCGCGCCGACCTCCTCGACGAACCCGACGAGTCCTTCATCCTCGAGCTCACCTCGCCCGTCCACGCCACGCTCGGCCCCAAGGCGCGCGCGACAGGGACGATCGCGAACGACGATCGACCGCCCCAGCTGCGAGCGAAGCCCGTGGTCGTGTACGAGGGCAGCGGCGGAGCCGCGGTGGCCGCGCTGCAGGTCGAGCTCGTCGCGCCGGTCGGGGAGCTCGTTCCACGAGCGAGCGGCCGCACGGTCGAGGTCGACTACACGACGCTCGACGGTACAGCCACCGCGCCGAGCGACTACGCCGCGACGTCCGGCACCCTCCGCCTCGCGCCGGGCGAGACGACGAAGACGATCGCGATCGACGTCGTGAGCGACTCCAGCGTCGAGGGCGACGAGGCCTTCGAGGTCGCCTTCTCGAAGGCGATCGGCGTGAGCGTCCCCGATCCTCTGGTGAAGGTCACGCTCATCGACGACGACGGGCCCCGGACCTCGGTCTCGATCACGGACCAGCAGATCTACGAGGGCGACGATGGGCGGACCGATCTCGTGTTCTACCTCCACCTCAGCAAGGCCATGACGGACGATGTGTCCGTCGATGTCGCGACGGGCGATGACGTCTTGCCGGGCGGCGTCCACGCGCAGGCGGGCAGCGACTACATCGCTCGATCGGAGCGTCTGGTCATTCCTGCGGGGATGGTCGAGGGCAGGTTCCGCGTCAGCATCGTTGGCGACGTGCGCTACGAAGGCCGATTCGAGACCTTCAAGGTGAACCTGTCGAATCCCTCTCCCAACGCCACCATCGGCCAGGCGTCTGCCTTCGGAGCGATCATCGAGGACGACCCGGCGCCCGTCATCGGGATCTTCGACGCGAGCGAGAACGAGGGTGACCCTCCGGCGGGCGCCAGCGGGCCGGCCCGGCGCCCGATGAGCTTCCTCGTCGGCCTCGATCGCAAGGCCGATACGCGGATCGTGGTCAACTTCGCGACCGAGCCATCCAGCGCTACCCCGATCGACGTGTCGTTCTCGGGCGGCCAGGACTACGTGCAGACGACCGGCTCGATCACCTTCGAGCCGGGTGAGATCGTGAAGGTGGCGAGCGTCGACGTCTTCGCCGACCGTACCGAGGAGCCGACGGAGAGCTTCCTCGTCAAGCTCTCGTCCCCCTCGGCCGGAGCGAGGCTAGGCGTCTCGATCGCGACGCTCACCCTCGTCAACGACGACTCGTCCGTGCTCTCCGTGGCTCCGGCGCAGGTCACGGAGGGCGCGACGGGCCTCCAGTTCCTCGACTTCGACATCACGCTCACGAACCCGCGCTCCTCGTCCCTGCGGCTCGACGTGGCGACGCTCGACGGCACGGCCACCTGGCTCGATGGCGACTACCTTCCCATCGATACGCAGCTCACCTTCGCGCCCGGCGAGACCCACAAGCAGGTCCGCGTCCCGGTCGTGGGGGATCGACGCGTGGAGACGAACGAGTCGATGCTCCTCCTCGTCCGATCGCCTCGGATCGTCGCGGCGGGCACGATCCTGAACGACGACTGAGCACGGCGGGGTCGACCTTCCATTGCGCCACACGACGAAGGCCGGCGTGAAGGCGGCGCCGGCTCTCATCTGAAATACCGCGGCGCACGTTGAGCCGGCGGGGAGTCCGTTCCAGAGTAGAGAATGCTTCGTCGCTTCGGTGTCACCGCCTTCTCCGTGGTCCTCGTGGGCGCCGCTTGCTCCAGCGAGCAGGAGCTCCGAGACGACTGCCCCACCGCGAACGGCGCATGCCCCGCGTGCACCGCGGACGCCGACTGCGTGATCGTGTCGAACCCGTGCGAGGACTCCGCCTACTGCACTCACGCTCGTCGCGCCCCGCCGCTCAGCGTGACCCAGCTCGGATGCAACCACGAGAACGACAAGCCGCCCGCGTCGCGCTGCGGCTGCGTGCAGGGTACGTGTCGATCGAAGTGAATGGGCGCGCCCACCACCGGCGTTTTCGGCCATCGCCCTGGGGCCTCGCAGGCGCGGGTGCGTGGGTCGGTCGTCCCGCCAGATGATGCAGTACGCTGAGCGCCATGGTTCGAGCTACCGTCGTCTCGCTCTCGGTCACGCTTCTCTTGCTCGTGCTTGGCGGCGGCTGCGCGAGTAGTGACGAGACAAAGAGCATCCCCAGCCATCAGTGTCCCAGCAAGGCACCGAAAAAGACGGAGGCGGAGTGCAAGGTCGAGGGAGACAAGAGCGGCTGCAACGTGTCGCGGGCGATCGATGGCATTTGTTCCTACGAGGAGTGCGATAGCCAGCCCGCCTGCGCGCTCTTCACATGAGGCGTCTCGATGGGGTCAGGGCTGCACTCTCCCTTGCCGCAACAGCTCCGCCTGCTGTTCGTACCGGGTCGCGGCAAGGTCGAGGAACTTCACGAAGAGGTCGCCCCGCTTGGCGTCCAGGAACGGGCGAAGGACCAGCATCAGGTCTCGCCCGAGATGGGCCTCCGCCCCAAAGGGCGCGTTCGGAAAGCGCTGCTCGAGCCAGGCCCCATCGGCGCAGTCGCGGAGCCCGTGGACCTTCCCATCGGGTCCGGAATCGGCGCGATCGGGCGCGGGGTCGTCGATGATGCGCTCCGGGCACTCCGAGGTCCCGACGTGCGAACCGAGGACCTTTGCGACGAAGTTGCGGGTGACGAAGCTCGGATCGCCGGACCTCGGACCGTCGCCGACGTCGAAGTAGAGCGCGCGATTCAGCCACGCCGGCGACGGCGCGCGCTCGATGCCGCTCAGGAGGGTGAGGTGCTCCGCGGCGCTGCCAGGGAGGCTCGCGATGGGAGAGTACCGAAGCTCGATGGTCGCTTCGCCCGCCCACGCGCGCAGGTACGTCGCGCCGAGGTTATCGACCTTGAGGAGCTCGCACTCCGCGAAGGTCCGCGGCAGATCGAGGCCGGCCGGAGCGGGAAGCACGGCGTCCGCCTTGTTGCACCAGGTCACGCCCCACGTGGCTCGCAGGAAGTCGGCGAAGAGACGCAACGCCGACGTCCCGGTCGGTCGGCCGAGCCGAGCGGGGCCATTCAGGTCGTTCGGATCATAGCTCGCTTCGCGATGATCACTCGCGAAGTCGTGAAGAGCCTGCGCGGCGTTCGCGTACGAGATGGGGAGCTCGTCGAGCCCGCGTCGAACGCCGGCTCTCTCGAGGTCGGCCGCGACGGCCGGGTCGTCGAGGAGCGAGGCAAGCGGGATGGCGGGCGCTGCGCTGAGGGCGTCCATCACGTTCCATGCCGCCGCGATGGAGCGCGAAATCACGCCTCCACGAGCCCACTGGTCATGAGTGTGAGCGGTGATTGTCTCCGACACGAACGGTGCCGGGGAAGGCGTCGATGATGCGGAAGTGAGATCCGTTCGCGACGCTGGAAGCGCAGACGGCTCGTCGACTCGCCGTGCTCAGGGCGCGAGCGCGATGCACCGAGCGATCACCTTGCCCGGCGCGCCGGGATTGCCTGCGGTCCCGCGCGCCGAGTCGGCCGCGTTGCCTGGCGTGCGGCCCACGCCAGCGGCAAGGACGCTGTCCTTCGCCCCCTTCTCGACGAAGCCGGAGCCCCCGCCGCCGCCGACCCCGTCCGAGTTCGCCGCGGCGCCGCCCACCCCGCCAAACCACCCGCCTCCGCCACCGCCGCCGCCATCGTTGTTCTTGCCGCCCGCTCCACCTTGAAGGGGCGCGAAGCCGGTCGTTTGCGTGCCGCCCAATCCTGGATCGCCGCCGCCATCGGCGCCGCCACCTGCCCCCGCGGCGTGGCCGCTTCCCCCGCCGCCTCCGCCCCCACCACCCGCGATGAGGAGCGCGTTGGCGGCCGAGATCGTGCCGCGGAAGACACCCGAGTAGCCGCCACCGCCGCCGCCCGGCTGGCTCGAGGTCGCGGCTCCACCCATGCCTCCGCCGCCGGGTGCTCCTCCAGAGCCTGGCGCCGCGGTTGCGCTCCGACCGGGACCACCGACGACGACTTCGAGAGCCGCGCCGGGGTCAACGCTGAGGACGGCGGACGCGAATCCTCCGGCCCCGGCGCGGAGCGCGCCCAGCCCCTCGCCTCCGCCCGCACCCCAGAGGCGAATCGAGATCTCCGAGCATCGACCGAAGTCGAGCGGAAACTCACCGGCCGCATCGAACGTCCTGGACGGGAGCGGCTTGACCTCGGGTTGGGTCGTGGTCGAAGCATCGCTCGGGCTCGTCGTCGTGCACGCCGAAGGGAGAGAGGCGTCCGACGCGCAGCTGCCCGCCTCGACAGGCTGCGCCTTCGGCGGCTCGGGATCTGGGTCCGACCCATAGTCACGCGCGCACGCGACCGTCATCAGCGCCACCATCGCGAGCGTTTGGTGGGCCCCTGCCATCCGGAGAGAATACCGAACTTCGGCGCCTCTTCGGCATCGTGCTCGTGGTGTTGGGTCTGTCCGCGATCTCGGGATGAAGAAGAAGTCGGGTGCGCGACACATGAGACGGTTCAGTAGCCAGGGTCGCGCGGCTTGGTTGGGTCCCACACCAGGGGACCGTCATAGGCGCTATTTTCGCAATGGAACGGGAGCGAACGACTCGTGGTGAGTCGCAAACGTCGCAGGTGGTCCGCCATGCAGGCGGCGACCGTGGGAGCGATGCCAGAAGACGACGCAACGGCGACCGCAACGTTTCCGTCGCTCGCCACCAAGACGCGAAACACGACGTCACCGGCCATGGCCTTGTTCGTCTTGAGCCCGGTCGCATAGCACGCGACGAGCTTCGAATTCGCGTTCGCTACGATCGCGTCGTCGGGTGAAGGCGTGGTCGGCGCAGAAGACGCGGACGCGGCCGATGCAGGCGCCTCCGCGTCTCTCCGCTCGACGACGACGCCGCTCGCCTCGGTGGTTGTCGCGACCGTGCTCACGGGAACCGTCGATGGGGGCGGTGCCGATGGACTGGCGGCGCTCCCCGCGCACCCAACCATCGCGGAGAGAATCGCGGCACGCAGGATGATGGTCGACATCGATGGACGCGAGGATATCGGACCGCTCAGGCTTTCGCGTGGAAGGGGAGAGGTCCGGAGCGGACGTAGTCCTTGGGCGTCACGCCGTTCCACCGTACGAACGCGTGGTGGAACGCGGTGGGGTCGGAGAAGCCGGCGAGGAAGGCGATCTCGCCGATGGGAAGCTCTCCGCGCGCGAGGAGACGCTCGGCGACTTCCCGACGGACGTCTTCGACGAGCTTTCGATGCGAGGTATCGTGCTCGCTGAGGCGACGCTGAAGGGTTCGTCCCGTGATGGCAAGTCGAGCGGCGGTCGCGGCGAGCAGAGGCTCACCGCTGCAGAGCTCGGAGGCGATCGCGGCGCGCACTTGGTCGAGGAATGTCTTCGGCGGTGGGAGCTGCGCGACGGCGCCGTCGAGCTGGCGCTCGAGAAAGCCGGCGAGGGCGGGATCGTGCGTGCGGCACGGCGCATCGAGGATGGCGGCGTCGAAAATGATTCGATTGTCCGACTGGCCGAATTTCGCGGGGGCGCTGAAGTATTTCGCGAACGCACCCGGATCGCGTGGGGCGCTTTGCGCAAAACGCACTTCGCGTAATGGCCAATCACGGCCGATATAGTCTTTGCCGCGGGCGAGGATGATCGCGAAGAGCAGCTCCGTCGCCGGACGCGGTGTGGGCATCGCGGGTCGAGCTCCGACGATGGCCGCGGTGTCACCGTCGCGCACGATGCTCAGCGTGCTCGCGTCATCGACGAAGGCATAATACCGAGCGAGGCGCTGCATGGCCTCGCCCAGACTGGCGGAGCTTCGCACCGCGAAGTCGAGGACCTCGAGCGCGCCGAGCGGAAGGACGGCGCCCGCCTTCAGGAAGACGAGCTCGTCGCCGGTGATTTCGACGGCGCGCTCGAAGCCGCGGAATGCCACCTCCGCGGGCACGCGGGCGGAGGCATCGACGAGCGTCTCCCGGCTGACTCCGAGCTCGGCGAGCAGACGCGGCGCGGCCTCGCCACCGACGGCGCCGACGAGGATTCGCACCGCCAAGATCGACAACGATCCCGCCACGGATTGGCATCGTCGCTCAGAGACCGCGGCAAGAGAAGTCGCTCGTGGCCTCGCCGCGATCATTCACGCGCCGGGTGCACATGGCCACGGCGCGACCGATGATGTCGCCGTCCGACAATTTCGGGGTGATGGCGATGAGCTGCGTGCCGTAGGCCCTGACATCGTGCGCATCGAGGTGCTCGAAGCGCAGGTGGGGCCCATCCTCCGTGACGAGGCGCCCGACGGGATCGTTCGCGACGGTGAATGCATCGACGCCCACCGCCGACTTCTGCGCGTAGCGATAGACGAGCGACGCGAGCTCGCCCGACACGTGGTCCCGGCTGTTGTTGAGCTCCAGCTCGTAGAAATAGCGCTCGGAGTCGAACGCCGGGCGATCGATGCCGTCCTCCGTCATGTCCCGGCCGAACGACGCGAGACACTCGTCATGGTCGCTCGTGACGAACGCAGGATTGATGGCGTTCGCGAAGCCGCCGAAACGCGCCGGTCCGTGCCCGCAGAACTGGTCGCCGTAGCCGGTCTCGGCCATTCCGTTCTGGAACAGCGCATACGAGTGACCCGTCCCGAACAGGTTCGCCTTCGGCGCTCCGAGGCGATAGCGAAGCGCGACGTCGAGCGCGACTCCGCCGAGCGCCATGGGCCGGTTCTCCGCATCGACGTCGACACACGTGACCGCGCGCTGATCGCCAGTCCCGGGCGCCGTCCCACGCTTCGGAAAGAACGCGGCGCCGTTCACGTAGGCGCGAAACTCGAAGAGTCCTCCGTAGATGCTGCCGATCGTGCGCTGGTAGCACTGGCCCGCCTGGAGCTTCGCGGGGTCGCGCGGGCCGGGTTTGAGCCCCAGCGCGCTCTCCATCTCGGTCAGGTCGGTGACGCCCACGACGTCCTCCGAGCTGGACTCGGCGGGCGCGGGGCTGGCGGAGCAGCCGATGAGGAGGGCGACGGTGGCGAGGGCGAAGGAGCGGAAGCGCATGAAGAAGACGTAGCCCGCGCCGGTCTCCCGTCGACCGCGTGGCACGAGCGACCAGCCCTTTGGCGCGCTCGACCAACCGATTCCGCTACCAGCCGACTTCTACGTCGCACGGCGCGGGCGCGAGCCATGACCAAGATCGCGGAAGTGAGCGAGGCACTTCGGTCGTTAATGGGGCGTGTCATGATGAAGATGCCGAAGGTCGTGCTCGAGCTGCCCAAGCGCACGGCCATCCTCGACTTCGACCGCCCCGATGCAGCGCGAACGAAGGTACGCGGGCTCTTTTGGTTGACGCTGGCCACTGTCGTTCTCGGTCTCGTCGTCGTCTTGGCGTCGCTCTGGAAGATCGCCTCGACGCCGAGCGTACCCACCGCCACCCCGTCCGTGCCGGTGATGGTGACCAGCGCTACCCCTGCCCCACCGCTCGTCGCGTGCGACGCTCCTTCGCCTGAATCGCCGGCACCTCCCCCGGTCCAGCTCCCCGCCGAACCAACGACTCCAACCACTCCGTCCGGATCCCCCGACCTGGAGCAATATCGCTGATCCATTCTCAGCATCTTGCGGAGCTACGCCCGAACGTGATGTGCGTTTGGCGTCTTCGTAGCTCATACACAGCGCGCCCGGGGCGACCGGCTGACGATCAGTGACAGGGACGGAAGGAGCACTCGCCGTTGATCTTCTCGGTGAGCTTTGCGTGGCGGCGGCGCATCGCCTCCTTGAGCCAGGCGAGCTCCTCGTCGAAGTTCTTGCCGCGACTGCCCACCTCGGCCGCGACGGGGCCGCGGATCGCATTCGCGAGCGCGTCGATGCGCTGGTCCATCGCGCCGACGCTGAGGACGCCGCTCGCGAGCTCGTGGCGGAAGCGACCCAGGTAGTTGATAGTATCGTCGCCGACGAAGCGGTTCGCGAAGTCGCCCATCTGGCCGCCGAAGTACCAGTCCTCGTCCGGGTTGGTGCGGTGGCCGTCTTGCCAGTCTTGGCCGAAGGTGGTGTCGCAGTCCCAGAAGACCATCCGCCAAAGCGCGTTCGGCGTGCGGTAGAGGTAGTAGTTCTTCGTGAACGTGTCCTTGTTGAAGACGAAGCTCTGCACCATGTGGAAGCGGCGATAGTCCTCGAGATCGAGCACACCGGCAGCGTCCCCCACGCCCCGGCCCTGCACGTCGCGAAAGAAGCCAGAGAGCTCCTCGCGGCTGCCGGGGCCTTCCTTCACCTCGAAGGCGGGCCCGTTGTCGGTCGAGACGAACGGGTCGCCGCTCGGATCCCAGCTCCGGTGCTGGGTCGCCTTGTAGAGGCTGCCACCCCACGCGACGTCGCGGCGATCGAAGAAGTCCTCGTTCACCGGCTCGATGGCCTGGTAGTAGCCGTGCGCCTGGCCATCGAAGGCCAGCGTCGCCCAGCCCGTTCGCGGCGCGAGCGCGCCGAGATCGCGCGCGATCGCGTAAGCGAGCGGATTGCGCATCATCGTGCCGTCGATCCATGAAGCATTGAGGACGACCTTGTCGACGCTCTTCGTCCCATCTCCGTCGTAGAGGGCGGCCTCGAGCCTCGGCTTCTTGCCCTTCTCGCAGCCCTGGGTCTTCGAGCCGTCGATGCACTTGCCGAACTTGAGGTCGTACGACGTCTTCGGGTAGCCGACGCTCGTGGCGCCGTGCACCTCCATCCGCGCGCCGCGGTACGCCGTCCCCGCGATCGTGACCGTGACGGGGATGTCCTTCTGCTGCGCGTCGAGCCGCGCACGACCGTCGGCGTTGTCGAAGCGTACGTCGATCGTGAGCGGCCCGCTCCCGACCGTCGGAGCGGGACCCGGATCGCCCGCACCCTGACACGTCAGATAGTCCGCGTGCGCCCAGACATTGTCGAGGCCGAGATCGTCGACCGCGATGTTGACCCACGCCCCAGCGCTGGCGCCGAGGTAGCGGACCTTCTGTCCGACAGGCAGCGTCGCGACCTTCGCGCAGCTCGTGTCGACGGGCGCGCCCGGCTCGCACTTGCGGACGTTCAGACCGTTGACGGTGACGATCTCGCGCGGCGCCGCGCAGCTCGCGACATCGGCGGTCCCGATCCGAGCCTCCGACGAGCCAGCTTCGTCCTCCGCTTCCTTCGAGCAACCCGTCGCGAGGAAGACACCCGCAAGAACCAAGAGGAGGCGTCGTGCCATGTAGGATGACGTAGCACCCCCTGTTCCGGCGCAAATACGCCCAGTTTCGCGGCCAAACCGACGGCTCGGCCGCGATCCGTGGGTCGGTCGGCCTCCACCACAGCGGCCTCATCAGCTCGGCGTCGGCGTGGTCAGTAAGCGACCATCGCCACGGACGGTGAGCCGTTGCAGCGGTAGGCGATGCGCCACTCGCGGCTGTCATCGCTGTCGCCGACCGTATCGCCCTCTTCGACGACCTCGTACCCGGTGGGGCACTGCTTCCGCATGTACTCCTCGGCCTTCGAGCGAGCCGAGCCGTGCGAGCCCTCGAGGACGATGGTGCCCCCGGACTTCGCCTCGCTCACCACGCGAATCGATCCACATCCGGTAAGAACGACCAGAAGCATTCCGAGCAGGAGCGTGCTCTTCGTCTTCATGCCCCCATGGACGCGCCGCCCAGCGCGATCATTCACGGCCTAACATTTCGACGTAGATGACCTGCGGGTGACACGGTCGTGCCTCAGGGCATCGCGATCAGGGGACCTGTGAACGGGCGCTCACGGCGCGGTGGCGCGATCAGAGGCGGTAAAAAGCGGTCGCGGTGTCGCGGAGGATCGCGTGCCGCGAGGCCTCCGGGAGGTGACGCGCCGCGATGCGCCTGAGCTCGCGGTCCCACGCGTACGGGATGTTCGGGAAGTCCGTGCCGTACATGATGCGGTCCGGGCGGGCCTCGACGAGGCGGAACGATGCCTCGGACTCGGGGAAGAAGTCCGCGAGCGCCATCGTCGTGTCGAGCCAGAGGTTGTCGTGCTTCTCGAGGAGGCGCGCGTAGCCGTCGAGCTCGTCGATGCCGAGATGCGGGATGCCGAGGCGGAGCTTTGGATAGGACCGCAGCACGACCGCCGAGCGATCCGCGTGACAGAGGCGCTGCGGGTCGAACTTGTAGCCGTCGCTCGACGGCTGGCGGCCCGCATGAACGAGGACGGGCTTGTCGTGCAGGATGCAGGTCTCGTAGATCTCCGCGAGCGGAGGGTCGTCGACGCCGAAGCCTTGCACGTGGCAGTGGAGCTTCACGCCCGCGAGGCCAGCGGCGAAGGCCTCCTCGAGGATCGCCTTCGTGTCCGGCTCGCCGGGGAACACGGTCGCGAGGCCGGTCACGCACGGGTGTTGCTGCACGATGCCCGCCATGTACGCGTTCATGGCGCGCGCCATGCCGGGCTTGTGCGCGTAGTGCAGCGCCACGATGCGATCCACGCCGCGCGCGAGGGCGAACGCGATCACCTCCGGCGTGTGCAGCTTGTAGCGGATGGGCCAGCCGTAGCGATCGAACCAGCGCCAGATCGCGTCGAAGAGGCGATCGGGAAAGAGATGCACGTGCGCGTCGACGACCGGACCGAGCGACGCCGGGACCGACTGGCCCTCCTCGTCGTCGAGCGCGGGCAGCGGCAGGAGCGAGCCGGCGCGGCGCACGTTCACTCTGCGTTCGGCGGGCGGCTCGAGGCGGTGCGACGCTCGAGCTTTCCGACGTGGCGGATGTCCTTGCCACGCACCATGAAGACGACCATCTCCGCGAGGTTGGTCGCGTGGTCGGCGATGCGTTCGATGTACTTCGCGATCGACTGGATGCGCGTGGCGAGGAAGACGTCTTCCGGCTTCTCGCGCATGTGCGCCAGGAGCTCGCGGAAGATGGTCGCGTAGCCAGTGTCGATGGTGGAGTCGCGCTCGACGATGCGCTGCGCGCGCTCCGCGTCGCCCGCGACGAACGCGTCGAGCGCCTCCCGGAGCATCTCTTGCGCCGACTCCGCCATGTCGACGAGCTGCACGTACATGTGGCGCTCGTCGAGCGGCTTCTCGTTGTTGAGCTCCATCACGCGCTCGCAGATGTTCACGCCGAGATCGCCCATGCGCTCGAGATCGGTCACGACCTTGAGCGCCATCGTGATGAAGCGGAGATCCGAGGCGACCGGCTGGCGGCGCGCGAGGACACGAAGGCAGTGGTCGTCGAGCTCCATCTCCAGCCGGTTGATGGCGCGATCGATGTAGAGCGTGCGCTCGGCGAGGTCGGAGTCGCGCTCGTTCATCGCGCGCATCGACTGCTTCAACATCTCCTCGACCTTGGCGCCCATCATCAGGAGCATCTCCCGGATCTTCTGGAGCTCTCCTTCGTAGAGGCGGTCGGTGTGCAGGCGAGGCATGGGCGCGTGGCGTTCCCCCTTGGGTCAACCTTACTATCCGAAGCGACCCGTGATGTAGTCCTCCGTGCGGGGGTCCGAAGGACGCGTGAAAATCACGTCCGCGTGATCGTACTCCACCAGCTCGCCCTGGTAGAAAAACGCCGTGTAATCCGAGACGCGCGCCGCCTGCTGCATGCTGTGGGTGACGACGACGATCGTGTAGCGCTCGCGCAGGTCGTGGATCAGCTCCTCGATCTTGGCCGTCGCGATGGGGTCCAGCGAGGAGCACGGCTCATCCATCAGGACCACCTCCGGCTCGAGCGCCAGGCACCGCGCGATGCACAAGCGCTGCTGCTGGCCGCCGGAGAGCGCGCCGCCAGGGCGGTCGAGCGCGTCCTTCACCTCGTCCCAGAGCGCCGCCTGCTGGAGCACCGCCTCCACGATCGCGTCCGGATCCGTGGGCTGGATCCCCCAGAGGCGGAGGCCCGCGAGCACGTTGTCGCGGATCGACATCGTGGGGAACGGGTTCGGCTTCTGGAACACCATCCCCACGCGGCGCCGAACGCGCACGGGATCGACGTCCGCGCCGTAGACGCTCTTGCCGTCGAGGAGCACCTCGCCCGAGACGCGCGCGCCGCTCACGACCTCGTGCATGCGGTTGAGGCAACGGATGAACGTCGACTTTCCGCAGCCCGACGGGCCGATGACGGCCGTGACCTTGCGGTCCACGAGCGGCATCGAGATGCCGTGGAGCGCGCGCTTGTCGCGGAACCAGGCCGAGAGCTCCTTCGCACGCATCTTCGCCGCGCTCTCGGCCTGCTCGAGCCGGGTGCCGCGAAGGCGGATGCTGTCGATGGAGTCGGCGTTCATGGCTTGAGGAGACGGCGGGCGAAGACGTTGAGCGCGACGACGATGGCGACGAGACAGAGCGCGGCCGCCCATGCCTGAGCATGCCAGTCCTCGTTCGGCGTCATCGTGTACGTGAAGATCTGAACCTGCAAGGTCGACGTCGGCTCGAGCAGGCTGCCCGCGAAGAAGCGGTTGTTGAACGCGGTGAAGAGGAGCGGCGCGGTCTCGCCGCAGGCGCGCGCGACCGCGAGCATGCAGCCCGAGCGGACGCCCGGCATCGCCTCGCGAAGGACGACCTGGATCGCCGTGCGCCAGCGAGAAGCGCCGAGCGCGAGCGCCGCCTCCCGGAGCGAGTCCGGCACCGACCGCGCGACGATGTCCGTCGTGCGCGTCACGAGCGGGAGCATCACGATCGCGAGCGAGGCGGCGCCGGCGAACGCGGAGAAGTGCTTCATGCGCACCACGACCACGGCGTAGACGACGACCCCGACGAGGATCGACGGCACGCCGGACAGCACGTCTGCGCCGAAGCGGATGGCGCGCGAGAGTGGCGTCATGCGCGTCTCCGCGAGGTAGAGGCCCGACGCGACGCCGAGCGGAATGCCCATCGCGCTCGCGAGGAGCACGAGCTCGACCGTGCCGACGATCGCGTTCGCCATGCCCGCGCCGCGCGCGCCGACGGACGAGAAGAAGAAGGAGAACGAGAACGCGCGCGTCCCGCGCGAGATCACGTAGGTGAAGATCGCGATGAGCGGCAGAAACGCGATCGCCACCGCCGCGCTCGCGAGGCCGCGCGCCACGCCATCGCCGACCTTGCGTCGGGCATACGCCTCGTCGAGCTCGGCGGGGGTCACGGAGAGCGCCTCACTTGATCCTCACGAGGACGCGCGCGGCGACGTTGAAGGCGACCGTGACGAGGAAGAGCGCGACGCCGACCTCGGCGAGCGCCGCCACGTGGAGATCGCTCGATGCGGCGGGGAACTCGTTCGCGATGACGCTCGACATCGTGTAGCCAGGCGAGAAGAGCGAGAGCGAGACGTCGGCGCGGCTGCCGACGACGGCCGCGACCGCCATCGTCTCGCCGACCGCGCGTCCGAACGCGAGCAGCACCGCGCCCACGATGCCGCGACGGGCATGCGGGACGACCACGAAGCGGACCACGTCCCACGGGGTCGCGCCCAGCGCGAGCGCGCCTTCGCGGAGCTCGGCCGGCACCGCGCGAAGAATGTCCCGCGTGACGGCCGCGATCGTGGGCAGGATCATGATCGCGAGGACGAGGGACGCGCAGAGCAGGCCGACGCCGAGGTTCGGCCCCGCGAAGAGACCACCGGCGGCGCCGGGCGAGATCGCGTCGCGGAGCGCGGGCGCAAGGACGAGCGCGGCCCAGAGCCCGTAGACCACGCTCGGGATCGCGGCGAGGAGCTCGATGAGCGAGGAGACGGAGCGGCGGAGCGGACGCGGTCCGAGATCCGTGAGGAAGACGGCGACGCCGAGCCCGACTGGCACCGCGAGGAGGAGCGCGACGAGCGACGTGACGATCGTGCCGTACAGGAACGAGAGCCCGCCGATGCGACCGCGCGCGGGATCCCAGTCGAGCGACCAGAACGTGCCGTCGCTCGCGAGGGCCGGCCACGCGAGACGCAGCACGCTGGCCGCGACGCCGATGAGCACGAGGCCGAGCGCGCCCGCCGCGCCCGCGCCGACCGCGCCGAACGTGCGATCGCCGGAGCGAGCCGACTCGTGCGCCGGCGTCTCGCGCGACGTGAGCGCGGCCGTCATCAGAGCGGCTTGCCTTCGGCGCGCAGGCTGTTCACGATCACCTCCGCGCGGGTGACGAGCTCTGGCGGAAGGGGCGCGTAGTCGAGGTCGGCCGCGTAGCGCTGGCCGTCGTGGAGGCCCCACCATACGAAGGAGCGAAGCGCCTGTGCCTTCGCGCGCTCCTTCGCGTCGCGCGGGAGCACGAGGAAGGAGAGCGCCGCGATGGGGTAGGCGCCCTCGTCGTCCGCGTCGACGATGGACACGCGGAGGTCGTCGGGGATGCGGCCGATCGCGCTCCGCGCTGCGCGGTCGAGCGCGACGAGGTCCGGCGGAACCCACTTGCCGGCGCGGTTCTTCACGAGCGCGATCGGCAGCGACTCCTTGTGCGCGTACGCCAGCTCGAGGTACCCGATCGCGTTGGGCGTGGACTTCACGTAGCTCGCCACGCCGTCGTTGCCGCGGACGCCGACGCCCGCGAGCTTCGCCGCCGAGTCGCCGAGGTAAGCCGTGAACGCGGCGCTCGTCCCGCTGCCGTCTGCGCGATGCACGACCGCAATGGGCGCGTCCGGGAGCGCGATGCCCGGGTTCTCCGCCGCGAGCCGCGGATCGTTCCACTTCGTGATCTGTCCGTGAAAGACGTCGCCGACGACGCCGCGCGTGAGGCGGAGAGCCTTCACGCCGTCGACGTTGAACGCGATGACGACCGCGCCGATCGTCATCGGCACGTGCACGAGATCGGCGCGCGCCTGCTTGAGCTGCACGTCGCTCATCGGGAGGTCCGTCGCTCCGAAGTCGATGACGCCATCGGACACCTGACGCACGCCCGCGCCCGAGCCGAGGGGCTGATAGTTCACGCGCGCGCCCGAGTACTCCGTCGCCCACTTCGAGTAGAGCGGATAGGGCAAGGTCGCGCCGGCGCCGTCGATGACGCGCACGTCGCTGCTGCGCGTGCAGGCCGCCATCGTGACCACGAACGCGACGAGCGCGAGTACGGACGCGCGCCTCATGCCGCCACGTCCGTGGAAGAGGCGGAGCCGCGGTCGCGGTTCTTGCCGGTGGGATCGGGGATCTTCACCTCGAATGTCGTGCCCTGGCCGACGGTGCTCTTCACGTCGATGCTGCCGCCCATCGCCTCCACGAGGTGTTTGCAGATCGAGAGCCCCAGCCCGGTGCCGCCCATCTCGCGCGAGCGACCGGCATCGACGCGGTAGAAGCGCTCGAAGAGCCGGCCGATGTGCTTCGTCTCGATGCCGGGCCCGTCGTCCGTGACGCGGACGCGGGTCGCGCGGTCGAGGCGCTCCGCGAAGATGGTGATGGTGCTGCCTTCGGGGCAGTACTTCACCGCGTTGTCGACGAGGTTCGTGAGCACCTGCTCGAGGGCGCGGCGATCGCACTCCATCTCGAGCGAGGACGGGCAGTCGAGCTTGAGCGAGATCTTCTTCTTCTCGGCGCGCTCGCGGAAGAGACCGACGAGGTGGGCCGCGAAGCTCTCGAAGCCGAAGCGCTCGGGCCGCAGGCGAAGCTCGCGCGACTCGATGCGCGAGAGGTCGAGGAGGTCCTCGATGAGCCCCTGAAGGCGCGACGCGTTCCGCTCGATGATGCCGAGGAACCGACGCGCGCCAGCGGGGTCCTTCTCGAGCGCGAGATCGAGCGTCTCGGCCGCGGAGAGCACGGCGGTGACGGGCGTGCGGAGCTCGTGCGAGACGTTCGCCACGAAGTCACGACGGAGTGACTCGAGGCGACGCACGTCCGTCACGTCGAAGAAGACGGCGAGCATCGCGCCCTTCGACTCCGTGAACGCGGTCGCGCGCACGAGGAGCCGTCGCGGCTTGAGCCCGCCGAGCTCGACCTCGCCGGAGGCCGTCTTCTTCGTGGTGCGCGCGCGATCGAGCAGCTCCTTCAGCTCCGCATGCCGGACCGCCTCGAGCAGCGGCTTGCCGATGACGTCCGCCTGGAGGAGGAGCATCTCGCGTAGCGCAGGGTTCATGAGCGCCACGCGCCCATCCTTGTCGAGGAGGAGCACGCCCTCCTGCATGCCATCGAGGATGCGGCCGACGAGGTCGCGCTCGCCCTTGAGCTCGTCGGCGGCGCGGGAGAAGTTGCCCGCGAGCTGCTCGTGCGCCGTCGTGATGGGACGAACGCTCTCGTCGAACCAACGCACGCTCACCGCGGTGACGAGCCCAGCGCCGACGATGCCGATCGCCACCGCCGCGAGGTGGCGCTCCGTCGCGAACGTGGAGAGGTACACCGAGGCGGCGATCACCGCCCAAACGAGGAGAAGAAGTCGGAGGCGTAGCTTGCCGGTCACGGCACCGCGTCGTCGCTGCTCGCGCTCGCGGCGGAATCGCGACTGACTTCGGGGCTGTCGGTGAAGCGGTAGCCCACGCCACGCACCGTCTCGATGTAGTCGCCGGCGGCGCCGAGCTTCTCGCGGAGGCGCTTCACGTGGGTGTCGACGGTGCGCGTCGTGATGTCCGCGTCGATGCCCCACACGTCACTGAGGAGCGCGGAGCGGGTCTGCACGCGGTTACGGCGATCGTAGAGCGTGACGAGCAGCTTGAACTCGAGCGCGGTGAGCTCGAGCTCCGTCTCGTTCGCCCACACGCGATGCGCTTCTCGATCGACGCGGAGGGTGCCGAACTCGATGCGCTGCGACGCCGCTTCCTGCTCGCCTTGCGAGCGACGAAGGATCGCCTGCACGCGGAGGAGGAGCTCGCGGACGCTGAAGGGCTTCACGACGTAGTCGTCGGCGCCGAGCTCGAAGCCGACGACGCGATCGATCTCTTCGCCCTTCGCCGTCAGCATGACGACCTGGGTCTGCTTCGTAGCGGGGTCGGCCTTGAGGACCTTGCAGACCTCCGTGCCTGGGATGCCTGGCAGCATGAGGTCGAGCAGGACGAGGTCGGGTCGCTTTTCTTTCGCGAGCTTGAGACCCTCTTCGCCGGTGCTGGCGATGAAGACCTTGTGTCCCTTCTCGCGAAGGTTGTAGTCGAGGACTTGCTGGATGTCCGCCTCGTCCTCGATCACCAGAATTCGGGCCATGATCCGCAGTTACCCTAGCCATGTGACGGACGCGTGTCACGCTGGGGCCGGGCTCGTGAGGCCCTGAAATGCTGCACGATCGCTCGATCTCCGTCGTCGTCCCCGCCTTCGAGGAAGCGCTCCACATCGGCCGCGTCATCGCGACCATGCCGCGCTTCGTCGACGCGATCTTCGTGGTCGACGACAGCAGTCGGGACGGGACCCGCGAAGCCGCTTTTTCCGTAGGAGATCCAAGGGTTAAGGTCATCCGCCACGACACGCGGCGCGGGGTCGGTGCGGCCATCTCCACCGGTTATGCGGCCGCCCTCGCCGCCTCCGGTCCGGCCGGGCCGGAGGACGCGGTCGCGGTCATGGCGGGGGACGGGCAGATGGCGCCCGAGGATCTGGCCGCCGTGGTCATGCCCATCGTGCGGGGCCAGGCCGATTACGTGAAGGGCGAGCGCTTCTGGCACCATGCGGTCCGGGGAAAGATGGGCCTTCCGCGCTGGATCGGCGGCCAGGTCTTCTCGCGCCTGACGTCGCTCGCGATCGGACAGCGCATCACGGACAGCCAGTGCGGCTACACCGCGATCTCTCGCCGAGCCCTGGTCGCGCTCGATCTTCGCGGCCTCTGGCCGAGCTTTGGCTATCCGAACGACCTCCTCGGTCAGGTGGCCGCTCGCGGCTTCGAGATCCGCGAGGTCCCCGTGGAGCCGGTCTATGGAGACGAGACGAGCAAGCTAAGGTTCAGACATCTCCCGCCTTTCTTCTTCCTCATCGCGCGGGCCGCCGTCCGCCGAGCACGAGGAACGTCGGAGACCATGTCACCCGTACGGATGACGCGACCCTCCAGGCCCTTGCGTCGCGCCGAAGACGTATCACCCTGAAGAGGCCTCGGAATGCGAACTCCCCACCCCTCCCATCGAAGCAGCGTGAAGACGCTGATCGGGAACGGGTGGCTTCGCGAGTCTCCGAAGAACCTCTGGCCGCGGGGTTGGGACATCAAGAGCCGTTCTGCGCTTCGTAAGTGCGTCTTCCTTCCCGTTCCCCCGGAAGCCGCGGAGTTCCTCCGGAACCTCCCGCCACCCAAGCCGTTCGTGGCGGTGCCGCTGGCGCCAGCCGCGGCGCGCCCGGCCACGCCGCCGGTGCGCCGCAACGATCCGAATCGCAACGCCCGGGCCTTCGAGGCGGTCTCGCCCGAACAGATCGCGGCCGAGCAGCGCAAGCGGCTCCTCGTCGACGCGCGTCGCACCGCGATGGGCAAGAAGCCGCTTCGCCCCGCGAACGACACGGAGCCCGCCGACCTCGGCCCCCGTGCCTGGTACGAGGACCCGATGGCGATCGGCACGCTGCTCATCCTGCTGCCGCCGCTCGGCCTCGCCGCGATCTGGTCGAGCAAGCGTTACTCGAACGACGCTCGCTGGGCGCTCACCGTGATGACGGGGCTGACGATGTTCCTCGTCGCCGCCGTCGTCATCGCCCTCTCTCTGCTTCAGCTCCGCTGAGCGCTCACACCATGTGACGGAGGAGCGATTTCGGCTCTGCGCCGATCGCTCGCTCCACGATCGTCTCCGCGTGACGGAGCGCGTGGCCGAGATCGAAGAGGCGCTCGAGCTCGGCGTCGCTCAGCTTGCCCTTCACCTCCGTGTCCGCGGCGAGGTTCGCGCGGAAGCTGCCCTCGCCGTTCCACGCGCGCATCGCGTTGCGCTGCACCCAGACGTATGCCTCTTGCCGTGCCATGCCCTTCTCGACGAGCGCGAGGAGCACCGCCTCCGAGAAGAACAGCTCCGCGGCGCGATCGAGGTTCGCCTGCATCTTGGCCTCGTAGACGACGAGCCCTTCGACGACGCTGCGCGTGCGATCGAGCATGAAGGCGAGCGTCGCCGTCGCGTCGGGCGCCATCATGCGCTCCGCCGACGAGTGCGAGATGTCGCGCTCGTGCCAGAGCGTGACGTTCTCGAGCGCGGGGATCGCGAACGCGCGCACGATGCGCGCGAGGCCGCAGAGGTTCTCCGTGAGGATCGGGTTCCGCTTGTGAGGCATCGCGCTCGAGCCCTTCTGCCCGATCGTGAACTTCTCCTCCGCCTCGCCGACCTCGCTGCGCTGCCAGTGACGGACATTCGTCGCGAAGCGCTCGATGCCCGCCGCCACCAGCGCCATCGCGGTGAAGAGCTCCGCGTGACGATCGCGCGGGACGATCTGGGTCGCCACCGTCTCCGGCTGGAGGCCGAGCGCGGTCAGGGTGGCGAGCTCGATCTCCGGCGTGAGATGCGCGTAGGTGCCGACGGCACCGGCGATCTTGCCGTAGGCGATCGCTTCCCGCGCGCGCTGGAGGCGCTCGCGCCCGCGCGCCATCTCGGCGTGGTGGCCGGCGATGACGATGCCGAAGGTGACCGGCTCCGCGAAGATGCCGTGGCTGCGGCCGATCATCGGCGTCTTCACGTGCTGGCGCGCCTTCGCCGCGAGGGCGCTGAGGAGCGCGTCGAGGCGCTTCAGCAGCGCGTCCGCGGCGTCGCGGAGCTGGATCGCGAACGACGTGTCGAGGACGTCGCTCGACGTCATGCCGCGATGAAGCCACCGCGCGTCCGCGCCGGCGAGCTCCTCGACGTGCGTGAGGAACGCGATGACGTCGTGCTTCGTGGTCCGCTCGATCTCCTCGATGCGATTGGCGTCGAGCTTCACGTTCTTCGCGCGGATCGCGCTCGCTGTCCCGACCGGCACAAGCTTCGCGACCTCCATCGCCTCGCAGGCCGCGAGCTCGACCTCGAGCCACGTCGCGTAGCGGCGCTCGGGGGACCAGAGCTCGACGAGATCGGCGGGCGAATAGCGCGGGATCATGGGCGGCCATATACCGCGCCCGTCCGCGCGGTGGGTGTGCTATCGGCTTTCGCCATGGCATCTCTGACGGAAGCGCTTGCGGACGAGACGAAGAAGAAGGACGTCATCAAGGACACCTGCGCGCTGATCGACGAAGAGGTGAAGGACAAGGGCGGTCTCTCCGGCATCGCCATCAAGGCCGGCTACGGCGCGGTGAAGGGCATCAAGCCCGGCTTCGTCGAGAAGGCGGTCGAGGATCTCCTCCCCGACTTCGCGAAGGCGCTCGAGCCCATCCAGGAAGAAGCGAAGGCGGCGAGCCAGCCCGTCGCGAGCTACTTCGAGAAGAACGCGGGCAAGGTCGCCGACGCGCTGCTCGCGATCACCGACGCGAAGGCGGCGCGCGCGAAGAGCGGCGTGGCCAAGGGCGCGTACGACAAGCTCCGTGGCTCCGCGAAGAAGAACGTGGAGCAGGCGGTCCCGCGTCTCGGCAAGCTCGTCGAGAAGTACGGCAACTGAAGAACGTCGCGCAGAGAGCGCTCACGCTCGCAGCCATCGTCGCGTGTAGCGGCGGCCAGGCGACGCGCGCGCCGGCGGGACGTAGGGCACCGGCGGCCTCTCCGCAGCGGCCTCCGATGCCCGCGGACGGGATCATCGGCGAGTACCTCGCCACCTACGACGGGAAGAAGGAGCTGCGCGTCGAGGCGACGATGCACGTCACCTCGCCGAGGCTCGAGGTGGAGGAGTCGGCCGACGCGTTCCTCTCCGACGTCGAGGCCTCGCCGGTCGGTCGCGACGCGTGGGTGAAGGCGAAGCGCGACGGGCACCTGTTCGTCCTCGCCCCGTGCGCGCACGAGCCTTGCCGCCTGCGCTACCGCGTGGCGCTGCGCGACGCGGCGAAGAAGATCGACGAGCTCGAGACCGCGAGCGAGGAAGGCGAGGTCATCATCTCGCCGCCGTCGGCGTGGGTGCTCTCGCCGGCGCGCGAAGACGACAAGGCGTTCGTGCGCTTCCGCGTGAAGACGGAGAACGGCACGAGCTTCTCGACCGGCGTGTATCGATCGCCGAAGGCGGAGGGCGCGTGGGACATCTCCCTCGCGGATCTCTGGACCGCGCCCTACTCCGCGTTCGGTCCGCTGCGCACGAGGACCACGAAGCCGAAGGGGGCACAGGTCGACCTCGCCTTCGGCCCCGGAAAGATGGCGCTCAGCGACGACGACGTGCTGGCGTGGACCGAGACGTGCGAGCGCGCGATCGTGGGCTACTACGGCCAGTTCCCGATGCGCGAGGCGCTCCTCATCTTCATCGCGGGCCGCGGTCACACGATGGGCGAAGGCAAGACGCTCGGCGGCGGCGGCGGCGCCATCTTCCTCCGCGTCGGCGAGCGCGCGACGAAGGAGAGCGTCGCGAACGACTGGGTGCTCACGCACGAGATGGTCCATCTCACCTTCCCGACGCTCGCGCGCCAGCATCACTGGGCGGAGGAGGGCGTCGCCACCTACGTCGAGCCCTTCGCGCGCGCCCGCGTCGGCACGCTCGGCGTGGAAGAGGCGTGGAAGGGCGTCGTCGAAGGCGTGCCGAACGGCCTCCCCCTCGCGGACGATCGCGGCATCGACCACACGCCCACGTGGGGCCGTACGTACTGGGGCGGCGCGCTCTTCTTCCTCCTGGCCGACGTCGGCTATCGACGGCGCACGAACAACGCGCAAGGCCTCGAGCACGCGCTCCGTGGGATCAACGCGGCCGGCGGAAACAACGCCGTGCGCTGGTCGATCACGGACACGTTCGCGGCGGCGGACAAGGCGGTCGGCGTGCCTGTGCTCGCGGAGCTCTACGAGGCCTGGGCGGACAAGGCGGTCACGCCGGATCTCCCGAAGCTCTGGCGGGACCTCGGCGTCGTCTACACGAACGGAAAGATCTCGTTCGACGACAAGGCCCCCGACGCCGCGATTCGCAAGGCGATCACGACCGCGAACTGAGCGCGCGGTCGCGGCGGTCACCGCTTCTCCCAGAGCTCGCGGAGGCGGAGCTCCGGGCACTCGCGAGCGATGGCCGGCCTCAGCGCATAGCGGTGCTCGTAGCCGACGATCACGACGACGGTCCCCGGACCGCTCCGCCTGGCGGCCGCGCAGACGTTCTCCGCCATCGCGCGATTGCGGTCGTCCCATTCCTTGCGGGACAGCTCGAGGAACCCCTTGTCGTCCATGGTCGACCCCGGCACGAGCGCACCGGCCACCTCCGCGCGGTAGGAGTGTTCGAGAGCGACGATCCCATCGCAAGCGCTCGAGTTCATCTGCTCGGGAGCCGAGTCGGTGCACGCCGACTTCAGCTCGAAGTGCATCGCGATCGCTCGACCTGCGAGGGGCGCGCGCTCCTTCACCAGGTCGAAGACGGCGGGCCAGAAGACGTCCTCGCGCTCGATGAACCGGGTCGCGCGGTAAAATTCGTTGCGGCCGCGAAGGTCGAAGGGGCCGCACCATATATTTGCGTGCTGGCAATAGCTCCACGCGAGCCCGTCCGGTGCCTGACCATCCTTCTCGAGCATCGCGCGGATGCGCGTGGTTGGGTGACCGTTCTCGTACCAATCGATCGGGAGCTCGAGCAGCACCATCGAAGGCCTCTGCGAGGCGACGATCTCGGCGAGACGCTCTGGAGGGAAACGCGGGGTCAGGCGATGCGTCACTCCGAGGACGACGATCTCCGTGGAGGACGATGCGGTCGGAGACGCCGCCTTCTTCGATGACGCGCTGCATGCGCACGGACAGAGGGACGCGAGGATCCCGGCGTAGAACCACCAACGCGACATCCGAGTGACCACGGGGCGTCAGCGTAAGCAAGGGGAGGGCCATCCAGGGCTCCTTCCGGCGACGGTACGCCGGCGCGCGTTCGGGCGAAGCCTCGCGATGGAGCGAATCGCGGCGGAGGAGATCGCACGTCGAGAGCATGGATCACGAACGTCGGAACATCCGGTTCACCCCGCAGATCCGTCGGCTCTGGGCACGTGCCACGCGCGGCTCGAGGCGTGCATCGGCGCCTGTTCATGCAGAACGCACGCGTCTCGGGAAAGCTGTCGCTCTCGTTCTTCCTCGCCCTCGCGGCCTGTGCCACCGACCTCCCGTCGCAGAACGAACCAAAGACCGATAGAGCCAGGGTCGAGGACTCCGGGAAGAAGACCGGCAACGGCGCGTCCGACGACGGGGACTCCGACGCAGACACGGACGACGGGACGGGAGCCGCCGCGCCCGGCGCGAAGACCGCTCCCGCGCCGGCCACGTCGAGCGCCGACCCGAAGGCGGGCACCGCCTCGAACGCCGGCGTGAACGAGTGCTCTGCGACCAGCGACTTCGCCTCGTGCGAGACCTGCTGCGCGAAGGGCCACGAGGCCGATCTCGAGGAGCGACGCGGCGGGGCCACCTTCCTCTGCGAGGTCTGCAAGGCCGAGTGCGGCAGCACGATGTGCGCGGCCAAGGCCACGAACCCGAGCGACACGTGTACGACCTGCGTCCTCGAGCACGCAGACGAGGCAAAAGCAAAGACGGAGGGCTCGTGCACCAGCCCCGGCTGCAAGGCCGTCGACACCTGCCTGAGCGCGAGCCGCTGCTCGGACAAGCTCTGAGCTCGCAGGCGTGGGCGAGCCGCTTGCCGGAGGCTCGTCAAGGCGCGAGCGTCGCGAGGAGCTCCTCGAGCTCGCGCGGATGGCGAACGCGCACGAGCCGGATGTGCGGGCGGGCCGCGAAGTACGCCGGCGTCTCGCGCCGCCGCCGGAAGTGCTCGGCGATGGCGTAGGAGACGAGGGATTCGCGCTGGAAGAAGGCGTAGCGCCACGTCTGCCGGTTGCCGTTGAAGAGATCGCGCTGGGTGACGATGTCGACGAGCGCGCGCTTCACGAGGCGCCTCACCACGAGGAGCAGCGGCTGGTCGAGCCACACCACCATATCCGCATGCTCGAAGACGAGGTCGCCGAGCTTCTTCACGTACGAGCCATCGATCACCCAGCCCTCCGGCGAGTCCACGATCGCCCTCACCGCCTCGCGGGCCTCCGCGTCGCTCGCCTGACGCCAGCCGGCCTGATGCACGATCGCGTCGAGCTCCACGTACCGAACCCGGAGCTTCGCGGCGAGACGCCTTGCGAAGGTCGTCTTGCCGTTTCCGCTCACACCGATGACGGAGACGCGCACGCCGATGACCCCGTTACATCCCGAGCTTCGTGCAGTCTTCCTGCGTCAGGTCGAACGAGGTGAGGCGGACGCCGTCGCGGTCGACGTACTCGTAGCGAAGCGTGTCCCCATTATCGAGGAACATCGAGCGGACCTCCTGCTGGGCGCAGGTCTTCGAGCGGACCTGCGGGAGGAGCGTCTCGTGGAAGACGTGGAGGTCGAGCCCGCTCGCGCTCACGTTCGGCATCTCGTAGTGGTACACGAGCGTGAGGCCGGTCGAGTCGATGCGCACGAGCCTCGTCTCGTTGTCGACCATCTTGGGGAGGTCCTTGTTGGCCTGCGCCGCGACCTTCGCGAGGCCCTGGGGCGTGCGGGCAAGCGCCTTGGCGCTGAACAGCGGAAGCACGAGCTTCCAGCCGATCATGACGAGCGCAAAGACGCCGATCGCGCCGAGGGCGGCGAGGGCGGGACCGATGTTCTTCAAGCGGACGAGAATAGCGCGGCGCGGCGCGAGCGAGCGCTACCATCGAGCCCTCGTGTGCGGCGCAGGCTGCGTGCACTTCGGCGCTCAGCCCGTCGAACGGAGACCCGCGGCGAGGCCATTGATGGTGAGCAGGATGGCGCGCTCGAGCCCGGGCGCCTTTGCGCCGTTCGCGTTCTCGTTCGGGCTGCGGCTGCGGCGAAGGAGCTCGATCTGGATGAAGGAGAGCGGGTCGACGTAGGGGTTGCGGAGCTCGATGGTGCGGGCGAGCGTGGCGTCGGGGGCGAGGACGCCGGGGAGATCGAAGATGCGCTTCAGCGCACGGACCGCGCGGCCGTGACCGAGCGCGACACGGTGGAAGAGGCGGCGGTCGCGCTCTTCGGCGAGGGCGGCGTACTTCGCGGCGATCCGGATGTCGGACTGGGCCAGGGAGACCGCGATCGCGTCGAGCGTGGACGCGAAGAAGGGCCACTCCGCGCGCATCTTGCGGACGTAGTCGATGCCCTTCTCCTTGATCAGCCACGTCAGCGAGCGCCCCGCGCCGTACCAGCCGGGGACCATCTGGCGCGACTGCGTCCACGCGAAGACCCACGGGATCGCCCGGAGGTCGTCGAGCTTGAGCGCGGTGCCGCCGCTCCGACGCGCGGGACGAGAGCCGATGTTGAGGCGAGGGATGTCCTCGATGGGCGTCGTGGCCGCGTAATAAGCCGGGAACGACGGGTGATGAATGAGCTCGCGGTAGTGCTCGACGCTCAGCGCCGCCACCTTCTCGAAGAGCTCCTCGTACTCCGAGAAGTCGCTCGGTGTGCCCGAGCCCGCGGTCTGCGCGAGGACCCCGCCGACCGTGAGCTCGAGGTTTCGCTCCGCGATCTCCGGCACGAGGTACTTCCAGCCGAGGACCTCGCCCTGCTCCGTAAGCTTGAAGCGACCGGACACGGAGCCGGCGGGGAGGCTCTCGATCGCGCGCTGCGAGGGGCCGCCGCCGCGGCCAATCGAGCCGCCCCGGCCGTGGAAGATCTTGAGGCTCAGGCCACGTCGCTTGGCGACGTCGACGAGCTTCTGCTGTGCGCGGTAGAGCGCGAACGAGGAGCCGAGGATCCCGGCGTCCTTGTTCGAGTCCGAATAACCGAGCATGATCTCCTGCACGCCGCCGCGCGCCTTCAGGTACTCGGCGTAGGTCGGCTCGGACGCCGCGCGATCGAGCTCGGCAGCGGAGCGCTGGAGGTCGTCGAGCGTCTCGAACAGCGGGACGATCGCGATCGCGTCCGCGGGGAGGCCCGCCATCCTCGCGAGGAGCAGCGTGGCGACGAGGTCCTCGGCGCCGTGGGTCATGCTGAGGATGAAGGACTCCGCGCCTCCATCGAAGGTGAGCTTGCGGATGCGGCCGAGCGCCTGGAGCGCGTGCATCGCGGGTCCGGCGGGCGCGTGCAGCGACCAGATGCTTGCGTTACGCAAGGACTCGAGCGTGAGCGGGGCGCCCTCCGGTAGGCCGAGCGCGACGCGGGCGTCCGCGCGGACCCACTCTGCCGGGATGCGGAGGTCGAGGCGCGCGAGATGGAACCCGAAGGTCTGCGCCTGGTGAATGAGGCCGCGCACGCGCGCGTCGCCGGCCCGGGCGCCGCGGTTCTTCTGGAGCGAGTCGTCGATGAGGCGGAGGTCGCGGACGAGCTCCTCCGGCGCGCGGTAGGCGTGGCCCGTGAAGCGCGGCTCGCCGCCGTACTCGCGCACGTCCACGAGCGCCTGGCGCGTCGCGCGGAGGCGCTCGGCCATGAAGCTGGTCTTGAGACGATAGGGCTCGTGCTCCGTCTTCGCCTGGAGCTTCTCTGCAAGGAGCGGCATCGCCAGGCAGTCGGCGTCGAACGAGGCGACGAGCGCGTCGCTCACGTCGACGCGGCGCGTGCTCTGCGAGAGCGAGCCGCCGAGCGCGTCCACCGCGTGAATGTAGAGGTCGAGCACGCGCGTGGCCTGCGCGAGCGCGGTGTCGACCGCGACCTCGGGCGTGACATTGGGGTTGCCGTCCATGTCGGCGCCGACCCACGATCCGAAGCGCAGCACGCAGGGCGCCGTCGCGTCGCTCTTGCGGAAGGCGCGCGCGTAGGCGTCGTCGAGAGCGCGGTAGAACCTGGGGATCAGCGGAAAGAGGATCTCCTCGAGGTAGAAGAGGACGTTCTTCACCTCGTCGCCGACGCGCGGCTTCTCCTGCCGGATCTCGTCCGTCTGCCAGAGCGTGGCGATCTCCTCGCGGATGGCGCGCTCGATGTCGTCGGTCTCCGCCGGCGTGAGCTCCGCGCGCTCGCGTCGCGCGAGGAGCGAGACGAGCCGCCGGTGCTTCTCGAGCACGGTGCGCCGCTGCGCCTCGGAGGGATGTGCGGTGAACACGAGCTCCACGGCGGTGCTCTCGAGGAGCGAGGCGAAGCGCTCGGGCGAGGTCGCCTTCGCGAGCTCGCGGAGGACGACGTCGAACGAGCCCGGCTGCGCCTCTCCCGCGCGCGCGTAGTCGCGGCGGCGCCGCGTGCGATGGTGCTGCTCGGCGAGGTTCACGAGCTGGAAGTAGTGCGTGAACGCGCGCGTCACGCGCTCGGCGAGGTCGACGTCGAGCGCCGCGACCACCTTCTCGAGCCGCTGCTCGGCGTCGCGCTCGCCGGCGCGCCGCTCCTTGGAGAGCGCGCGGATCATCTCCTCGATGTCGAAGAGCCGCTCCCCTTCCTGCTCGAGAAGCGTGTCCCCGAGCACGCGCCCGAGATAAGAGACGTCCCTGCGAAGCGCGTCGAAGCGGTCCGCTCTTGGGGTTCGATCGGCCATGCGCGCCACAGCTTAGCTGCGTTTGCGCATGACGTAGCCGAGGCCGACGCTGCGACTCGTCATCACGCGGCGGTCTAGCGCGATGAGCGCGTCGACCGCGCCGACGAGCGGCGGGGCGTCCGCGCTGGGACGGAGGCCCTTCTTCTTCGAGCTCCCCGCGACATTGGCGGTGTTGGCCTTGAGCGCGCGCTGGAGCAGCCCAGGCCAGTAGCACTCGAAGGCGCCGACGAGCCAGCCGCTCAGCTTGTGGCGCTGCTCGATGGCGAGCTCCACGTCCGCCGCCCAGCGCTCCAGCATGCGCTCGTCCACGAGCCACGAATGACCGTACGCATACGCCCCCACCGGGAGGTGCGTGCCGCGCGCGGCGAGGGCGGAGTTGATCGGATCGTAGGTCACCGGGAAATGCACGCTCGGGCACGAGAGCACGAGCTTCCCACCCGGCTTGAGCACGCGCGCCAGCTCGCTCATGAGCTTCTGCGCGTCGCCCACGTGCTCGATGACCTCGAAGCACGTGACGACGTCGAAGCTCGCCGACTCGAAGGCGAGCTCCTCGCCGTTCTGCACGGAGTAGCTGAGGTTCGGGACCTTCGCGTTCATCGCGCGCGCGTGCGCGACGTCGTCCTCGTTCACGTCGCACGACTCGAGGTGTGACGCGAACTTCGCAAGGGTCGGATCGTAGTCGCCCTCGCCCGCGCCCACGTTGAGCATGCGGCCGAGCGGCCGGGGTCCGAGCGACGAGAGCACTTCATCGGCCCATCGCTCGCGCGTGCGATACGTCGGGAAGAGAAGCTTGAAGTTCAACGGCGCCGCCTCGCGGCCCGGAGGCGCGCGACCTCCCCGTTGATCTGCGCCAGATCCACGAGCGTCTTCGCCATCGCCGCCACGCTCACCTTCGAGCCGCCGACGTCGACCCACTCGTCGAGCGGGACCTCGATGAGCTCGCCCGGCTCGATGCCGCGCTCGTCGCCCATGCCGACGAGGAGGCGACCGAGGAGCTCGAGGTCGAACGCCCACCGGCTCGTGAACGGAAGCTCCGCCGCCTTGCGGAAGAGCGGCGTGGTGCGGAAGAACTTCGCCCCGCACTGGGTGTCGTAGAAGGGCATGCGCAGGATCTCGCCCGCGATCGACGCGAAGATGCGGCCGAGATAATGCCGCATGCGCTTCCGCTCGATGCGGCGACCGATGAGCATGACGCGCGCGCCGATGACCGCCTGCACCTTCGGGACCTCGAAGTGCGAGAGCAGCTTCATCAGCTCCGCCGGCGGCGTCGAGAGGTCCGCGTCCGCGTAGCCGACGATCTCGGCCCCCTCGTCGATCGCGCGGAGGATGCCCGCGCGGACCGCCTCCCCCTTGCCCACGTTCTTCGGCATCGAGAACGTCGCGATGCGGCCGCGGCTCTCCGCCGCCATCTCCTCGAGCATGTGCCGCGTCCCGTCCTTCGAGCCGTCGTCGACGAAAAGGAGCGAGATCCTCGTGTCTTCCGAGAAGTCGAGAAATCGGCGCCGGTCGAGGCGTGCTTCTTCGTTGTAGCAGGGCACGATCAAGCGGGCGCGCGCAGACACGGAGCGACGACTGTAGCTGATTCGCGGCCCCGAAATTGAGGTAGATTGCCGGGCCCATGCCGGTCCCGCGCAGCAGCCCGCTCCGGAGGGCGCTGGTCGCGCTCCTCGCGGTCGTGCTCTCCATCTGGGCGTGGTGGCCGATGTTCGTCGACTACCCGGGCACCGCCACGCTCGACGGCCGGTACTTCCATCACCAGATCGCGATCGCGAAGGCGGCGGTGACCCGCTACCACGAGCTCCCGCTCTGGAACCCGTTCGACTGCGCCGGCATCCCGATGTGGGATCACCCCGAGGGCATCACCTCGTCGCCGATCTTCTGGGTCACGCTCCCGTTCTCCACGACGGTGACGATGATCCTCTGGCACATCAGCCACGCCGCGGTCGGGTTCATCGGCATGTGGCTGCTGGCTCGCCGCGAGCTCAAGCTGAGCGAGAGCGGCACCTTCATCGCGGCCGTCCTCTGGACCTTCGCCACGTGCCACACCACGCAGTACGCCGGGGCGCACGAGGCGCTCATCTCCTTCTACAACGCGCCGCTCCTCCTCTTCCTGTGGCGCCGCGGCGAGCATTCGTGGGACGCCGCCGTCGGCTGCGGGCTCGTCCTCGCGTGGATGGCCTACGACGGCGCGACCTACCCGCTCCCGCATTCGCTCGTCATGCTCGGCCTCGAGTCGCTCACGCGGCTCTGGCCGCCGAAGCGCGCGCTCCGCGTCATCGCGGCGGGCGCCCTCGTGGGCGTGGTCGCGTTCACCGTCTCCGCCGCGCGCATCCTCCCGCTCGCGGCGCAGCTCGGATCGCACACACGCGTGATGGAGTACCCCGACGTCGACCACGTGACCCTCGCCACGCTGCGCGACATGTACATGACGCGCACCGCCTCGTATCTCTCGCACTTCCCCGAGCAGCAATACGTGATCGGTGAGTACCTCACGTACATCGGCTGGCTCGGCGTGCTGCTCGCGTTCTTCGGTCTCATGCTCACCGCGAGCGAGCTCTCGTGGCTGCTGGTCCTCGCGTTCTTGCTCCTCCTGCTCATGATGGGGCACTTCGCGAAGTGGGCGCCGTGGACGCTCCTCCGCAACGTGCCGCCGTTCACGTCGATGCGCGTGTCGGCGCGCTTCCGCTTGCTGCTGATGATGCCGGTCGCGCTGTGGATCGCGCTCGCGACGGAGCGCGCGCCACAGATGATCGCGCGCTGGTTCCCGCGCTGGGCGAAGAGCGCGAAGGCCGTCCTCGTCGGGTGCGCGCTCCTCGTCGCGGGTGACGCCGCCGGTCTCGGCCAGGACCTCATCGTCCCGCGCTTCGGCGGCCCGCCCGAGAAGAAGGAGATCGCCGCGTCACCGCGCTTCTATTACGGCGGCGCGGGCCTCACGCCCGATCCCATCGATCAGCCGCGACAGAACCGCGCCGGGCGCGCGTGCCGCGCCGCGTGGACGTGGCACAGCAACGCGCCGCTCTGGGAGGGCGACGTCCCGCAAGCGAAGGCCTCCGGCGACGGCGCCACCGTCGACAGCGTGAGCCGCACGCACAACACGTTCACGATGGAGGTCACCGCTTCGCGTCCGAGCCGGATCCTCCTCAACAGCGCCTACGAGGAGAGCTGGCGCTCCGACGTGGGCGCGATCGTGTCGAACAACGAGCTCCTCGCCGTCGACGTGCCGGAGGGGCATCACAGGATCAAGGTCCGCTACTGGCCGCGCCGCCTCACGATCGGGATCATCGTCTCGCTGCTCGGCCTCCTCGGCTCGGTCGGGTTCCTGCTCCGCCCGCCGCGCCTGCAGAAGAAGCCGCGCGCGTAGCGCTCTCGCCATGCGCGTTCGCGCGTGAATCAACGCTCGACGAGGAGCACCGGCGAGCCCGTCAGCCCGAGCGTTGCCTTGCCGCCGACGGCGTCGGCGGAGGACTTCGTGCCGTCCCAGGCGTAGACGTCGAAGCCCGCGGACGTCGTCAGCTCGACGCTGGCCGCGGCCGTCTCCGACGCGCCGGTCACCGCCCAGAGCGCCACGCGTCGCTTGCCGTCCTTCCGGAAGGCCACGCCACGCGCGCTGCTCGGGAGCCCGAGCGCCTTCGTGGCGTCGGCGTCGTAGCCGGCTCCGCCGAGGATCTGCTGGAGCGTCGAATACGCCCTTCCCGTGTCCGTCTTCACCGCTTGATCCGGTGACGTGAGCGGGGCGAGGTCGCCGTAGAGCCCCATGCGATCGAACGCGGTCTTCGGCTCGGCGGCGCCGTTCGACAGGATGAACCAGTCGACACCGCCGATGCCGTTCGCCTGCGCGGAGATGAACACCTTGATCAAGTAATTACGGGCATACTCGGCCGAGCCGATCGTGGGATATTCGGCCGACGTCGCGCTCGGCGCCCCGGTCTCGGAGACGTTCCAGCCGCGAATCTTTTTTCCGCGCGCGTCGAGCACGGCTTCCAGCGCCCTCTTCGAGGCGATGAAGTCGTCCACGGACACGTCCGAGCTCTTCGCGCTGAAGATCGGGTAGTAGTGAAAGTCGACCACGTCGAGGTAGTCGCCGCCCTTGGCGGGATAGGCCTCCGTGACGGTGCCGTCGGTGGGATTGTCCGTATAGCGGAGGATCGCGTCGAGGAAAGGCGGATATCCGATGCCGCCGGTGGCGATGAGCGAGTCCGGATCCGCCTTCTGCGAGGCCTGCTTCGCGATGCGTAGCATGCGGACGTAATCGAAGATCGAGCCGTTGAAGCGCACGAGCTCCGCCTTGCTCGGCGGCTTCGTCTTCCAGCCGTCCACGACGTGCCAGTCGGCGACCCAGTCCGGCTCGTTCCAGATGTGCCAGACCTTGATCGAGTCCTTGTAGGTCCGGACGACGTCGTAGATGTATTGCGCCCACGTGTTCGCGGGGTTGATGTTCCCGTCGGTCCCGAAGATGGGCTCGTAGAGGCTCTTCGGAACGTAGTATTCGTTCTGCCAGTCGGCGCTACCCGCGGGCGCGACCGTATCGCCGACGGTGGGCGAGCCGATGAGGAACCCGATGTGGTCCTTCATCTCGTGCGAACCGTAGCTCGCAAGATCGCCCTTCTCGATCTCCACGCCCCATGTCTTCAGGTGCGCCGCGGGGAGCTTGATGCGAATGCTGCGCGCGCCGGCCTGAGCCGCGAGCGCGCCCTCCTTGTCGTCGCCCCAGGCCCCGTTGCGGTGTCCGAGGTTGATGCCGTAGCGGAAGCCGTAGCTCACCGGCGTCGTCGACGAGGGGCCGCCGGGCGTCGAGGGCTCGTCCGTGCCTGGCGTCGTCGGACCGCCCGAGGTGCCGCCGCTGCTGCTGCTGCTCGCGCCGCCGCTCGTGCCGCCGTTGCCGCCGGCGGTCGTCTCGTCCTCGCCACACGCGCCGAGGACCACTAGCAGGATCGGGATAAGGCGCCGCATCGCCTTCGACGATAGTCGAGCGGGCCACGACCCATCCAGGGCCGCAATTTTCATGGGGTCCTCTGCTATGGTGCGCCGGCGATGATGAAGCTCCGTGACCTTCGCCGTTTCCGCGATCCGCGCCGTCTCTGGCAGCGGGTCGTTCTCTACTCGAAGGTCGTCAATCCCTACGTGTCGTGGCAGAAGCCGGCGAGCTTCGACACCCTCTTCGCCACCGCGCGCACCCGCACGCTCCTCAGCGAGACGCGCGCGCACATGCTCTTCAGCCTCGCGCGTCATGCGGTGCAGCTCGAGGGCTCGTTCGCCGAGATCGGCGTCTATCGCGGCGGCACGGCGTACCTCCTCGCGAACGTCGCGAAGACGAAGAAGCGCGACCTCCACCTCTTCGACACGTTCGAGGGGATGCCCGAGACGGACGTGAAGAACGACCTCCATACCGCGGGAGACTTCGCGGATACGTCGCTCGAGAGCGTGCGCAAGTTCGTCGGCAACAGCGCCGAGTACCACCAGGGTTTCTTCCCCGCCACCGCCGCCGGCCTGGAAGACACGCGCTTCTCGTTCGCCCATGTCGACGTGGACATCCACCAGTCCGTGGCCGATTGCTGCTCGTTCTTCTACCCCCGCATGACGCCGGGTGGCGTGATGGTCTTCGACGACTACGGCTGGACGAGCTGCCCCGGCGCCAAGCGCGCCGTGGACGACTACTTCGCCGACAAGCCGGAGCCCGTCCTCCACCTGTCGACGGCGCAGGCGATCGTCATCAAGCTCCCGTGAATCGCAAGCGCGTCGTCGGCACGATCCTGCGAGCGCTCGCCGGGCTGGCGGTGCTCGTCATCGTGCTGACACGCGTGCCCCTCGCGAGCCTCGCAGAGCGACTGGGCAATATCCGCGCGACCGACGCGGCCGCGCTCGTCCTCATCGCGATCGTGCAGATGGAGCTCGGCGCCCTCCGGTGGTACCGCCTCTTCGCGCGCGTGGGTGAGAAGGTGAGCCCGTGGCCGATCACGCGCGACGTGCTCGTGGGCATGCTCTTCAACACCTTCCTCCCGACCTCGTTCGGCGGCGACATCATCCGCGCCGTCCGCGCCGGTCGCCGCGTGAAGGCGAGCTACCACGCGTGGTCGACATCGCTCTTCGAGCGCCTCGTCGGCATGCTCTCGCAGGCCATCATCGGCGCCATCGGCGCGCTCCTCGCGCTCGGCTCCGCGCTCACGCTCGGGCAAAAAGGCGCCATCGTCCTCGTCATCCTCGCGTTCGTGCTGGCCATGTTCTTCGCCGCTGCGCCGCTCCGGATCCTGGTCCGCATCATGGAGAAGCGGCTCCCGGCGACGTTCATCGAGAACGTGCGCGGCGTGGTGGCCGACCTCGAGGGGCCGCTCGCCACGCCGGGCGCGCGCCTCGAGACGCTCGGCTGGTCGTTCCTTCAGTTCGCGCTCACGATCGGCTTCTCGATCTACGGGGCGCACGCGCTCGGCGCCGACGGTCACGCGGTCGCCCTCATCGTCGGCGTGCCCGCGGTCGGCGTCCTCGCGATGGCCCCGATCAGCCTCGGCGGCCACGGCCTCCGCGAGGGCCTCTTCGTCATCGTGCTCGGCATGCTCGGCGTGGAGAAGGACGTCGCGCTGGGGATCGCGGTGCTCGCGCTCGCCTACAACATCACGGGCGCGCTCGCGGGCGGCGTCGTGGCGATGATCGAGCCGACGCCGCCGGTCAAGACGGCAGAGGCCGCCTAGCCAGGGCGCAGACGACGGGCGTCTTCTCGCTGCCGGAGAGCTCGCGCCCGACGGAGACGACCTCGAGCCCCGCCGACGCGAGCGCCGCGCGGAGCGAGCGCTCGTCGAAGAAGTTCACGTGCTCGTGCAGCTTCACCACGCCGAGCGGCGGCACGACGTCGAGCTTGTGACGGAGCGCGGTCGAGAGGAGATCCGCCGCGAGCAGCGCCGGACGGACGCGACGGATCGCGCCGAGCCAGCCGGACGAGATCTTCCCGCGCCCGAGGAGACGCAGGCTCGGGCGCTCGAACGGGACCTCGACGTAGAGGAGCGAGTCACGATCACGAAGGAGCTTCGCGATCCGCTCCACGAGGCGGCGAGGCTCCGACGCGTGCTCGAGGACATGGCAGAGGAGAACGAGGTCGAAGGACCGCCCTTCGAGCTCCTTCTCCGTCGCGAGTAGCTCGACGCCAGGCACGGACGGGACGCCGGAGATCTCGTGGACGAAGCTCCGGTCCGCCAGGCCTTCGGGTATGTACTGGCCGCGGTCGCCGCCGAAATCGAGCAGCTCGCCGACGTGGCTCACCTGCCGCTTCACGACGCGCTCGATCGTGGCCCGGCGCGCGGCGTCGTCGCCCTGCCCGTCGTTCATCGCGCGCGTGTACCAGGGCTCGTGGCGGTGCCGGACCTCGTAGTAGCGATCGCCGCGATACCCGTCGTAGAGCTTCGCGATCTCCGCATCCGACAGGCGGTCTTCGAAGAAGCGAAGTCCGCAGTCCTCGCACTCGATGAGGCGCGTGCGGCCTGGCGGCGCCGAGAGCGCATACTCGGCGACGAACGGCGCGATGATGGCGGGATACGCCTTCCACGCCTGGCTCGAGCACGACGGACACGTCGAGACGCGGTAGGTCATGGCGGCGGAGGCGGCGCGGCCGGCCGGCCGAGCGAGGTACGGCGCTCCGGCGGGAAATTGATGCGCTCGCGCTCGACGACGAGCGGGAGCTTGCGCACGTGCGTCTGGATGCTCGCGACGTATTCGCCCAGGACTCCGACCGAGAAGAGGACCGCGCTCGACATCAGGAAGGTGCCGATGACGACCGGCGCCAGGCCGAGCTGGAACTGATTCCAGAACACGAGCTTCGCGATGAGATAGGCGAGGCCCACGAGGAGCGAGAACGCGGACAGCAGAAATCCCGACATCGACGCGAGGCGCATCGGGATGCGCGAGTGCGTGATGATGCCGAGCATCGCCATGTCGTAGAGGATGAAGAAGCTCGCCTTCGTCTTGCCGTGCTTTCGCGAGGGCTGCTTGAACGGCACGCGCGCGATGTCGTAGCCAATCTCGCTGATGAGCCCGCGGAAGTAGGGATACGGGTCCTCGATCGAGCGCAGGATCTCGATGATGTGGCGGTCGTAGAGGCCGAATCCCGTGAAGTGCTCGAGCAGGCTCACGTTCGCGAGGCGCTTCACCGTGCGGTAGTAGATCGACCGAAATAGCCAGAGGACCTTCGACTCCGAAGTATCGGTCTTGATCGCAGCGACGATCTTGAAGCCCTCTTCCCACTTCTTCACGAACTCGGGAATCAGCTCCGGCGGGTCCTGCAGGTCGGACGCCATCGCGATCGTGATGTCGCCCTCGCTCTGGAGCAGCGCATAATAGGGAGAGCGGATATGCCCGAAGTTGCGGGCGTTGACGATCGCGCGCACGCGGTCGTCCTTCTTCACGAGCTCCTTGATGCGCTCGACCGTCTTGTCCGTCGACGCGTTGTCGATGAGCACGAGCTCGAAGGTGTATTTCTCGCCGAGGCCCTCGACCGCGGCCTTCACGCGGTCGAAGAGCTCTCCGACGTTGTCTTCCTCGTTGTAACAGCCGGAGACGACGCTGATGTGCGGCATCGCTCAGACCGTGCGAACGGCTTCGACGAACGTCGCGGCCACGTAGTCGATCATCTGCTCCGTGAGACCCGGATAGACGCCGAGGAAGATGCCGCCGTTCATCATGTCGTCCGCGTGCTTCAGGTCACCGACGACGCGGTGCTCGATGTTCTTGTAGGCGGGCTGGCGGAGGAGATTGCCGCCGAAGAGCCGGCGATGGCCGATCTTGCGCTCGTCGAGGTAGCGGCAGATCCGGGTCAATCGGTCGTGATCCGGCTCGTTCATGCACATGAGGAAGCCGAACCAGCTCGGGTCGCTCTTCGGCGTCGCCTCCGGCATGCGGAACTGATCGCGCACGGGCGCGAGGCGCTCCATGAGCATGCTCCAGTTCCTCTTGCGCGCCTTGGCGAAGTCGTCGACGCGGCGGAGCTGCACGCGACCGATCGCGGCCTGGATGTCGGTCGGCTTCAGGTTGTAGCCGATGTGGCTATAGACGTACTTGTGGTCGTAGCCCTTCGGCAGCGACTCCCAGTCGTGCTCGAAGCGCTTGCCGCAGGTGTTGTCCTTGCCGCTCGCGCACCAGCAGTCGCGGCCCCAGTCGCGGAAGCTCTCGAGCGGCGTGCGCAGCTTGGACGAGTTGAAGTAGATCGCGCCGCCCTCGCCCATCGTGATGTGGTGCGGCGGATAGAAGCTCGACGTGGCGAGCGTGCCGAACGTACCGGTCTTCTTGCCGTCGTAGAGCGAGCCGAGCGCGTCGCAGTTGTCCTCGACGAGGGCGAGGCTGTTCTTCTTGCAGAACGCGGTCACCGCATCGAGATCGAACGGGTTGCCGAGCGTGTGCGCGATCATGACCGCGCGCGTCTTCGGCGAGAGCGCCTCCTCGAGGCGCGTCACGTCGATGTTCGCCGTCTTCGGCTCGATATCGAGGAAGACCGGGATGCAGCGATTCTGGATGATCGGATTGATGGTGGTGGGGAACGACGCGGCGGTCGTGATGACCTCGTCGCCTGGCTTGATCGGCCGGTCGAGGGAGGGCGACGTGAGCGTCGTGAACGCGAGGAGGTTCGCGCTCGAGCCGGAGTTCGTGAGCACGGCGTGCTTCACGCCGACGTACTTCGCGAGCTCCTTCTCGAAGGCCTCGCCCTCGGGCCCGAGCGTGAGCCAGAAGTCGAGGCTCGACTTCACGGCCGCCGCCACCTCTTCCTGATCGAAGACGCGGCCGGAGTACGGCACCGTGGTCTGGCCGGGCATGAACAGCGAGCGCTTGCTCGAGCGCCGTCGTTGCAGCTCGCGCGTCAGCTCCAGGATCTTCGCCTCGAGCTCGGCGTCGCTCAGCTTCGTGTCGCTCATCGAAATTCAGCCCCGCAGCGGTGAGTGGGACGGAAGGCTCTTGCGATCGCCGATCCACGGCGGGTTGCCTTCCTTCCAGTACTGATCGAGCCGCTCCCAGTCGCGATACGTGTCCATGCACTGCCAGAAGCCGGCGTGCTCGTAGACGTGGAGCTGCTTGTCCTCGACGCACTTCTCGAGGGCGGCGCGCTCGAGGACACACTCCTGATCCGTGGTGAGGTAGTCGAGGAACGAGTGCTCGAAGAAGAAGAAGCCGCCGTTGATGAGGCCGGCGGAGGCCTGCGGCTTCTCGTTGAACGAGCGCACGAGACCGCCGTCGTGGTCGATCTCGCCGAAGCGGCTCGGCGGGCGGACGCCCGTGACGGTGGCCTTCTTCCCGTGCCGGCGATGAAACGCGAGCACCTCGGTGAGCGGCACGTCGGAGACGCCGTCGCCGTACGTCACGGCGAAGGTCTCGCCCGGGGTCAGGTACTTCGCGGCCCGCGCGATGCGGCCGCCGGTGAGGGTCTGCGCGCCGGTCTCGACGAGCGTGACCTTCCAGCCGGGGAAGTGCTCGCCGTGGTACTCGATGGCGCCCGGCCGGCCCAGCTCGACCGTGAAGTCGCGGACGTTCGACTCGTAGTTGAGGAAGTAGTCGCGGATGACGTGGCCCATGTAGCCGAGGCACAGCACGAACTCGGTCATGCCGGCCGCGGCGTACATCTGCATGATGTGCACGACGATCGGGACGTTGCCCACCGGCACCATCGGCTTCGGGAGCGACTCCGTGTACTCGCGGAGGCGCGTGCCCATTCCGCCGCAGAGGATGACCACCTTCATACGTTCGCGTCCTTCTCGTAGGCCGCGATCTGCGCAAGGGTAGCCTCCGCGGCGTCTTTGCCCGCGCGCACGGCGCGGTACCACTCCATGGTCTCGTCGACGGCGCGGTCGATGCCCCAGACCGGCCTCCAGCCGAGGCGGCGGCGCGCCTTGTCGGTCGCGAGCGTGAGCGACGGCATCTCGTGCCGGTTCGGGTCCGCCGCGCCGACCTGGATCGGGAGCGGGGCCTCGCCCTTCGTCGCCAGGATCTTCGCCGCCTGCGTGGCGATCTCCATCACGGTGCGGAAGCTGTCGGACGAGGGGCCGAAGTTCCAGCCCTCCGCGACATCCTCGCCGTCCGCCAGCTTCGCGCCGAGGAGCAGATAGCCGGAGAGCGGCTCCATGACGTGCTGCCACGGACGCACCGCGCCCGGATGGCGAAGCGTGAGGGGCTCGTTCTTGAGGATGGAGCGGACGATGTCGGGCAAGAGACGATCGACGGCGTAGTCGCCGCCGCCGATGACGTTGCCCGCGCGCGCCGACGCGATCTTGAGCTGCTTGTAGCTCCGCGCGTACGACGACGTGACGATCTCCGCGCACGCCTTGCTCGCGCTGTAGGGATCGGCGCTGCCGAGCGGATCCGTCTCGCGGCAGGCGTAACCGTTCGTGTCCTCGTAGACCTTGTCCGTCGTGATGATGACGGTGGAGCACGGCCCGCCCCACCGACGCACGGCCTCGAGCACGTTGACGGTGCCCATGACGTTCGTGTCGAAGGTGTAGGCCGGCTCGTCGTACGAGGTGCGGACGATGGGCTGCGCCGCCATGTGGAAGAGGTAGTCCGGCTTCACGGCCGCGACGCGCGCCACGACCTTGTCGAGGTCACGGATGTCGCCCCGCGCGTCGTCGACGACCTTGCCGACGCGCGCGAGCTCGAAGAGCGACGGCGTCGTGTTGGGGTCGAGCGCGTAGCCGTGGACTCTGGCGCCGAGCGCGTTCAGCCAAAGGCTGAGCCAGCCTCCCTTGAAGCCCGTGTGCCCGGTCACGAGCACCCGTTTTCCGGCGTAGTGAGCCCTCATGCGCGCGTGTCGCTATACCACGGGCCTGATAGTGTTCCGAGCGCGATGGGACCCACCGCGGCAACGACCGAATTTCCCGGCCGCCTTCGCGCGGACCTCGACGAGACGCTGGCTCCGCTCGAGCCGATCTGGCGGGATTTACGGGGTGCGCGCCTCTTCCTGACCGGGGCGACGGGGTTCTTCGGGACGTGGCTTCTGTCCTCGCTCGCATGGGCTCGCCAGCGGCTGGGCGCGGAGGTGTCCTTGACGATCCTGACGCGCGATCCCACGAAGGCGAGGAGCGCGCTGACCGATGCGGCGGGCGCGACCCTCGTGGGCGGCGACGTCCGGAGCTTCGCCTTCCCCGACGGCGAGTTCAGCCACGTGGTGCACGGCGCGACGGCGGCGAGCGCGGCGCTCAACTCGAACGCGCCGCGCGAGATGTTCGACGTGATCGTGGAGGGCACGCGTCACGTCCTCGACTTCGCGGACCGGGCGAGATCGGGCCGCCTCCTCTTCGTGAGCTCGGGCGGCGTCTATGGCGCGCAGACCGTGACGCACGTGAGGGAGGACGATCCCTCGGGCCCCGATCCGATGAACCCCGCGAACGCTTACCACGAAGGAAAGCGAGCCGCGGAGCTCCTCTGCGCGATCGGCGCGAAGGGCCTCGTGAGCGCGCGCGGGTTCGCGTACGTCGCGCCCCACCTGCCGCTCGACATCCACTTCGCGATCGGCAACTTCATCCGAGACGCGCTCGCGGGCGGGCCGATCCGGATCGGCGGAGACGGCACACCGTACCGCTCGTACATGTACGGGACGGATCTCGCGGTCTGGCTCTGGACGCTGCTCGTGAACGGCAGTGAGCGGGCCGCATACAACGTCGGCTCCGACGACGGCCGGCCCCTCCGCGAGATCGCGGATCGCGTCGCCGCGGTCTCGAAGGGGCTGGGCCGCGACGTCGAAGTCCACGTCGCGAAGCAGGCGCCCCCGAACCACGTCCCGTCGCGCTACGTCCCGAACGTCGACCGGGCGAGGGCGCTGGGCCTTGGTTTGACGGTGGATCTGGACGAAGCGATTCGCCGCACGATCCAATTTCATCGCGCCGCCGAACGACTAGAGTCCTCGACGTGAGCGCCCGCGAAGAGCTCGAGAAGCTGCTGTCGGAGTCCGTGGCGTCGGCGCGGACGCGCGGGGCGACGGCGTTCGACGAGATCGCCGGAGGTCGTCCCATCGTGCTCTTCGGCGCGGGCGGGCTCGGCAAGAAGATCGCGCTCGTGCTCGAGAAGCTCGGGCGCCCCGCGGTCGCGTTCGCGGACAACAACCGGGCGCGCGTAGGCGAGAAGGTCGCCGGCGTCCCCATCCTGGCCACCGAGGACGCGGTCGCGAAGTACGGGGACGACGCCGTCTTCGTCGTCGCGGTGTGGCGCGCGCCGGCGACCGAGCGCATGTCCGATCGCATCGAGCGCCTCGTCCAGCTCGGCGCGAAGCACGTCACCTCCTTCGCGACGCTCGCGTGGAAGCACCCGGCCGAGCTCCTCCCCTATTACGCGATGGACCTGCCGCACCAGGTCATCGAGGCGAAGGACGACGTGATGCGCGCGTTCGAGCTCCTCGCCGACGAGCCCTCGCGCCGCGAGTACCTCTCCCACCTGAGGCTCCGCCTGCACCTCGATTTCGCGGGGATCTCCGACCCCGCGGACGAGCCCGAGTACTTCACGCCGAACCTCGTGACGCTGACGAAGGAGACGAGCTTCGTCGACTGCGGCGCCTTCGACGGGGACACGGCGCGCTCGTTCCTGAGGTGCGCGCCGGCGGACTTCGCGGGCCGCATCTCCGCGTTCGAGCCCGATCCGGGGACGTTCGCGCGGCTCGCGGCGTGGCGCGACTCGCAGCCCGAGGACCTCAAGCGCCGGATCGCGATCCATCAGGCCGGCGTCGGAGCTCGCTCCGAGACGGTCACCTTCGCCGAGGGCGGGGGCTGGGGCTCGGCCGTGTCCTCGACGGGCACGACGATCCGGATCGTCTCGCTCGACGAGACCGTCGCCGACGCGAAGCCGACCCTCATCAAGGTCGACGTCGAGGGCTACGACCCCGACGTCGTCGAGGGCGCGCGGAAGATCATCACCGAGACGACGCCCACGCTCGCGGTGTGCGTCTACCACCGCCAGGATCACCCCTGGCGGATCCCGCAGCAGATCGCGGCGATGAACCCGAGCTATCGCTACACGCTCCGTACGTACTGCCTCGACGGTTTCGACCTCGTCCTCTACTGCGTCCCCCGGACCTCCTGAAGCCACCATGAAAATCCGCGTCGCCGACTTCATCGCCAACACCCTCGCCGCGCACGGCATCCGTCACGTGTTCCTCGTCACGGGCGGCGGCGCGATGCACCTCAACGACGCGTTCGGCCGGCAGAAAGAGCTCCGCTACGTCGCTTGCCATCACGAGCAGGCGTGCGCGATCGCGGCCGAGGGCTACGCGCGCACCGCGGGCAAGGTGGCGGCGGTGAACGTGACGACGGGCCCCGGCGGTACGAACGCGATCACGGGCGTGTGGGGCGCCTACACCGACTCGGTGCCCATGGTCGTCATCTCGGGCCAGGTCCAGTACCGCACCGTCGTCCGCTCCACGGATCTGCCGCTGCGCCAGCTCGGCGATCAGGAGATCGACATCACCAAGATGGTGGCGAGCTGCACGAAGTACGCGGAGATGGTCACCGACGCGTCGACCATCAAGTACCACCTGGAGCGCGCGCTCTACCTCGCGACGGCCGGCCGTCCGGGCCCGGTGTGGCTCGACATTCCCATGAACATCCAGGGTTCGCTCATCGAGCCGTCGGAGCTGAAGGGCTACGACCCGCAGGCCGACGCGCCGCCGACGGCGGACGTGACGGAGGTCATGGAGCGCCTCGCGCGCGCCGAGCGCCCGGTCATCATCGTGGGCCAGGGCATCCGCGCGTCGGGCGCGCACGACAAGTTCCTGAAGCTCGCCGACAAGCTCGGGGTCCCGATCGCGGTCAGCTTCAACGCGCTCGACGTCCTCTGGGACGAGCATCCGCTCTTCGTTGGCCGCCAGGGCACGATCGGCGATCGCGCGGGCAATTTCGCGGTCCAGAACGCGGACCTCCTCCTCATCCTCGGCGCGCGGATGCCGATCCGCCAGATCTCCTACAACTCGGAGAACTTCGCGCGCGCCGCTTTCAAGATCATGGTCGACGTCGACGCGGCGGAGCTGAAGAAGCCGACGCTCAAGATCGACCTCCCCATCCACGCCGACCTGAACGACTTCCTCGATCGTGCCCTCGATGCCCCGCACGACGGCAAGCGCCCCGAGTCGTGGCTCTCGTGGTGCATGGAGCGCCGCCGGAAGTACCCCGTCGTCCTCCCCGAGTACTGGAACGTCGCGGACTCGGTGAATCCCTACTGCTTCATGGACTCGCTCTTCGACGCGCTCCCGGCCGGCTCCACCGTCGTCTCGGGCGACGGCACGGCGAGCGTCGTCTCCTTCCAGGCGGCGCGCTTGAAGCGGGGCTCGCGGCTCTTCCACAACAGCGGCAGCGCCCCGATGGGCTTCGACCTGCCCGCCGCGATCGGCGCCGCCATCGCGGTGAAGAAGGACGTCATCTGCCTCGCGGGCGACGGCTCGATCCAGATGAACCTGCAAGAGCTGCAGACGATCGTCACGCACGGGCTGCCGGTGAAGATCTTCGTCCTCAACAACCGCGGCTATCACTCGATCCGCCAGACGCAGCAGAACTACTTCCCGGACAACGTCGTCGGCTGCGGTACGGAGAGCGGCCTCGGATTCCCGGAGATGGAGAAGCTCGCGGGCGTCTACGGCTTCCCCTTCTTCCGCGCGAACACGCACGCCGACATGAAGGAGGCGATCGCGAAGACGCTCGTCACTCCGGGCCGCGCCATCTGCGAGGTCACGCTGGATCTGAACCAGGTCTTCGCGCCGAAGCTCTCCTCCCGCAAGCTCGACGACGGCCGCATGGTGAGCTCTCCGCTCGAGGACCTCGCGCCCTTCCTGCCGCGCGAGGAGCTCGCGAGCAACATGCTCGTGCCGATGATCAAGGAGTAGCGCGGCTCACGCGGCCGCGCGCGCCTCGACGGGGAGGAGCTCCTTGAGGCCGCCCCACGCGACGATCGGCTCGCGCAGGCGAGGATCGCTCATGACGGCGAGGAGCTCGGCGTGGAGCGGATGCGTCGGGCCGTGGATCGCCTTGTCCGCGTACTCCTCCGCGCTGAAGGTGCCCCAGTTCGTGAGCGTCTCGAAGTAGACGCGGCTCGCGTTGACCGCCTTCGCGAGGTCCACGAACGCGCCCATCTCGCGGAAGTTCTCCTTCTGCACCACCATCACGATCTGGAACCGCTTGATCTGGCCCTCCGCGCGGAGGCGGCCGATGAACGGGAGGTTCTCCATCATCGTCTCCCACTTCGAGCCGCGGCGAAGGAGCTCGTGCGTCGCCTTCGTGGCGCCGTCGACGGAGACGCTCACGAGCTTCACCTTCCCGCGGAGGTTCGGGAACTTCGCCCACTCCTTCTCCGTCAAGAGCATGCCGTTGGTCATGAGCACGACCTCGAGGTCGGGGCAGGTCTCGTCGGAGATCCACGCGAGCATCTTGCGAAACGTGCGCGAGGCGAACGGGTCGCCCGAGCCGGTCACGAAGGCTTGCTTCGCGCTCGTGAGCAGAGGGAACACGTTTCGCTGCGTGATGCGATCGAGGCGATCGCGGACCTCGTTGTCGGAGGTGATGAGCTCGGTCCGGCAGCTCGGGCAGGAGAGGTTGCAGTGCTTGTCGTAAGAGAGGTTCACGCGCTCGGGCGCGCGATCGAGCTTGCCGACGTGGTTCGTGATGACGTTCGCCCACCACGGATCGTCCATGAGCGCGGCCTTCGGCGTGAGCGTCTTCGAAGGGAGCTTCTGGCACGCGGTCTTGTTGCAGTAGCGATAGCTGCCGTCGAGGACGCTCTGCCGGATCGCCTCTGCCGCGTCCGAGTTCCAGACCTCCTCGTGACTCTGGTCGGAGAGGTTGCCCGCCGATTTGTGGAGCCAGCTCGCGCAGCATAGGTGGCTGCTGTTCTCGAGGATGTCGAGCTGCTGGAAGGGCACCTCGCAGACGTAGTCACGGAGGTCGTAGTCGTCGGGCGCGAAGAGCCGCTTCACGTGGAACGCGTAGCCCGTCACGATCGCCTCCTGGCTGTGACGCGCGAGCATGAAGGCGGCGAGCTCGACGAGGTCCGCCTCTGTCGAGGCGCCCGACGTGAACGACGCGAGGTGGAGGAGCATGTGCCACGCTTCGTCCGCGAACGCGTGCGTGCTGCGGATGAGCGGTGACGGCGCGGGGTGCGCGCGGAGATGACGCACGACGGCGGCCGCGTCCTCCCTCGCGAACGCCGAGACCGCCGTCCAGAGCTCGGGGACGTCGAAGTGATCGTCGAACCCGGCGAAGATCATGTGGTTCGCCAGGCCGACGAACTCGGCTGCGCTCAGGGACTCGGTGCTCACGCCCCGGCGAGTGCACGCTGTGCGCCAGGCGGGAGCGTCAACCGGATGACGCTCCTCGCGCGGCGATCAGGCTTCGGCGGGGGGCGTCGGGTCGAGGCCGCGCTTGTAGATCGTCGCCTTGAGCGACTCGTTGCCGGAGTACGGCGAGTCGATCATGTCGATGAGGATCGGCTGATCCTTCTTCACCGGCTTCAGGAGCACCTCACCGCTCATCACCTCGCGGCAGGAGATCTGGCCCTTCTGGAGCGGGACCGCCATGTAGATGTCCTCGACGAGGTCCTCGTGCTGGAGCACGTGGCCCTCGGGGAGATCGCGCTTGGCGTAGACGCCGCGGACGAGCGCATCGAGGTACTGGACCTCGCGCTCCGTGGGGATGCGCTTGGTCTGGCCGGAGCCGCCACACATCTCCTGCGCCTTGTGCCACGCCTTGAACCAGACGTCGCACTGGTGCGGGAGCGAGTTGTACGGGCTGACCGGGACGTTGTCGTACTCGATGTCGATGTGGCGCTCGAACGTGCGGGCGCCCTTCGCGTAGGCCATCATGATGCTGGCCGACCAGTCGTGGTACTCGTGCGACGAGAAGCCGATGACGTGCTTCGGATAGCGGTTCTTGAGGAAATCGATCTGGTTCAGCTCGAGCTCGCGGTCCTCGGAGGGATAGAGCGAGACGCAGTGATTGATCGCGAGCGGGATGTTGCGGTTCTCGAAGAACGCGACCATGTCGTCGAGGTCCTTCAGCGAGCTGCCGCCCGTCGAGACGATGCAGGGCTTGCGCGCCTTCGCCATCTTCTCGAGCAGCGGCCAGTCGTTGAGGTCGGAGCTCGCGATCTTGATGATCGGGATGCCGAGCTCGACGCAGAGGTCGACGCTCTTCTCGTCGAACGCGGTCGCCATCGGGATGCAGCCGCCCTTGCGGATGGCCGACACCATCTCCTGATACGCCTCCTTCGGGAGCTGCGTATCGAGGGTCTTCTTGATGTAGCGAATGTCTTTCCGGTCGCGGAAGTCCTTGTGGATGAAGTTGTCGACGTCGCGGAACTGCAGCTTGATCGCCGCGCGCACGTTGTTGAAACGCACGATGCGCGAGTAGTCCGTGATGATCTTCATCCCTCGGTCGAGCTTCCCAAGGTGGTTGTTGGCGAGCTCGAGCACGAACAGGTCTTCGAAGATGTCGCGATTCATTAAGGCGCTCCTGAGGGGCGGTGACATTTGCGCGGCACGAGGCGGGGGTCAAGCGATGGACGACGGGCCCCACGAACCGCCTACCGCAGCGTCGCAAAAAGCCCCTCGACGTCGCTCAAGAGCGCGTCCGGACACGCCTTTTCGAGCGCGTCCGCGGGGTCGTAGCCCCAGGTGACCGCGACCGCGCGGACCCCCGCCTCCCGGGCCGCCTCGATGTCCGCGACCGTGTCGCCCACGAGCACCGTCCCGCCGAGCGCCCTCACCATCGCCGCCTTGGAGTAGGTCCCCGGCACGCCGTCGAGGGCGTCCGAGCACGCGACCCGCGCGAACGCCCCCGCGAACCACCGCTTCAGGATCTTGTCGGTCGGGGCGAGGCGCTTGTTCGTCGCGACGGCGAGCGAGTGCGCAGCGCGCAGCCGGTCGAGCAGCTCGGGGATGCCGGGGAACGGCCTCGTGGCGGCGAAGTCGCTCGCGTCGTATCGCGTGCGAAAGGCCGCGGCGAGCTCGTCCGGCCTCGTGGCGCCGAGCGAGCCGACGATCTCCGTCAGCGGCGGGCCGATCTCGAAGCGCTCGCGCGGAAACGGACCGCGCTCGAGCGAGTGCCACGCGGACTCCATCGCGGCGATGATCTCGGGCGCGGAGTCGACGAGCGTCCCATCGAGGTCGAAGACGATCATTGGTCGCGATAGACCAGGAAATGCCGGGTCTCGTAGATCTTGCGATCGAGCGGCGTGAGCACGATGTCCGCGCGCGTCGTCGGCATACCGCGGACCTTGAGGACGATCCCCTTGCCGTTCGCCTTCGTCTGGAAAAAATCGATCATCCCGTCGATGTCGCCGTAGCTCGCCTCCCACACCGAGTGCGCGCTCGGCGGCATCTTCGACGCGAGATAGAAGCCGGGCTGCTCGTAGAGGACGAGGATGTGCCCGTCCGGCTGATCGAACCGGCGGACGATGTCGCGGAGCTCGCCGAGCATCTCCACGCGATCCTTCGTGGTGCGCAGACCCTTGAACGGGCCTTGCGGGACGGTCTCCGTCAGGGCCGCGAGGGGCGCGTCGCGATACACGGAGATCCACGCGCGATCGACGTAGAAGAAGAGCGCGATGAACGCCGGGACGAGGGCGAACGTGGCGCCGGTGCCGGCGCGCTCCATCGCGCGCCCGCCGAGCAGCACGATGAAGACGACAGCGCTGATGAGGCCGAGCGCGGCGGCGTCGAGGTTCTGCGTGCTGAACACGGCGGCGGCGGCGGCGGCGGCGAAGGCCGGCACGATCACGAGCGCAGAGGCGCGGACGAGCTGGCGGTCGGGCTGGGCCACGAACACGAACGCAGGCGCGAGCGCGCCGAGATAGATGACGGTACGGCTCGTGGCGGGGCTGTAGCTCGGGTCGTCGCGGTACCACCAGAGGACGGTGAGGATGCTCGCGAGGACGGCGATCGGGGCGAGCGGCTTGAGGCGCGAGAGCCCGGCCGCGACGAGCCCGATGCCGACGTAGACGAACTCACGCGGCATGCCGAGCCAGAAGGCGTCGAGCATGGCCTTCAGGCGCTCGCGACCGTGCATGCTGCCGGCCTGCGCGCCCCACGCGAGCGAGCGCTTCACGCCCGAGACACCGCCGAAGAGCAGCCCGGGCGACACGAGCAGGACTCCCGCGACGCCCCCGGCGATGAACGCGCCCGTGACGTGGAAGCGCCGCCGGGGCGCGCATGCGAGGAGCAGCGGCGCCGTCGTCAGCGCCGCGACCGCCATCGGCGGATACGCGAACGACATGAGCGACATGAGGATGCCGCCCGTGAACGAGAGCCGGAGCGCGAGCTTGTCGCTCAGGTCGTAGATCGCGGCGACCACGAAGAACGATCCGGCGATCAGGAACGCGAGGCCGATCACGTTGTAGCCAACGTTCGGGATCGAATGCGGGACGAACGCGAGCGGCACGAACGCGGTCGCGATGGCGGCCGAGTGCGTCGCGAGCACACGTCGGGCCGCGAACCACACACCGGCGGCGGCGGCGCCCTTGAACACGAGGAAGTGGAGGACGCGGACGAAGAGGACGAGGCCCGTCGAGCCGTTGATCTTCACCCAGAGCCACACGAACGGGAAAAGGAGGAACCCCGCCGTCTGCTGGATCGAGATCTCGTCGACGAAGGGTTTGTCGCCGAGCGCATAGCGATACGGCATCGCGATCGAGAACGTCTCGTCCGTGAAGTCGGGCGCGTACCGGAACCTCTGGAAGAGGAAGAGGAGCGTCACGACCCCCGCCGCCCACGCCAGGCAAACCGGCATGTTGTCGCGTCCGCGCGGCATGAGGTCCCGAAGCGTCATCGAGCGCGTGCGGATACTTTGCCGCCCCCGCGCCGCCGTCAAGCGCGCGTGATCTCGGCCACTTCTGGAGCGCGTGGGAGGTCGTTCTCGCACACCTGCGCCTGCGGCCCGGGCGCAAGAGGCGCGTCTCGGCGCAACGTCTGCGCCGGTCGTTCCATCGACCAACGCGCGCAACAATCGGGAAAATCATCACTAAAGATAAATGCGCGCCGGGGGCACGAGCCTCGCAAGGACCGCGACCGTGGAGGGGGGATTGCCCGCGGGGCGACAGCGACAGGCGGACGAGCGATCGGTCGCGCCGACGGCGGATGCCGTCCTCGACGTCCTCGGCGCGGGGGTCCTCGCGATCGCGCCGAATGGTCTGATTTCGCGGGCCAATCCGAAGGCGGCGAGGATCCTGCGGCGAGCGCTCCCCGACCTCGTCGGGCGCCCGGTGGCGGACATCCTCGCGCCGCTCCCCGACCTCCTCAGCATCGGGCATGGCCGGGGTGAACGTCTGGCGTCGCGGCCCGATGGGAGCGCGGTCGCCCTCGGCTTCTCGATCAGCGTGGCGGAGACCGCGGAGCTCGTTCGCCACCACGTCGTTCTCTTCCAGGAGATCACGTCGATCGTCGAGCTGCGCGGTCAGCGCGATCGCCTCCTCCAGACGGCCGTGCTCGCCGAGCTGATGCCCACCCTCCTTCACGACATACGCAACCCGCTCGCGGCGGCGCTGGCGATGCTCGAGCTCCTCGCCGAGGACGGGCCGCCATCGCTCGAACGACCCGTGCGCGACGTGCTCGGTCACGTCCACCGCATCACGCTGAGCCTTCAGGGGATCGCGAGCCTGGTGCAGACGATGCACTCGTCGATGGACTGCGCGCTCGACCGCGCCGTCCGCGAGACCTGCCAGGTCCTCGCGCCGCTCGCCCAGCAGCGCGGCGTCGTCCTGCGCGCGACCGGCCCCGACCTGCCGCTCCTGGGCATCGACGGCGGCGCCATCAGCGGCGTCGTCTTCAACCTGGTGAAGAATGCGGTCGAGGCGAGCACCGGTAGCGGCACGATCGAGGTGAACGCATCGCTCGAGGGCGACCACCTCGTCCTCGTCGTGACGGACGACGGCGCCGGCATGACGCCCGAGACGCTCGAGCGCTGTCGCGAGCTGTTCTTCACCACGAAGGCCTCGGGCTCCGGGATCGGCCTCGCCCTCTGCGAGCGCGTCGCCCGTGCCTCGGGCGGGCGCCTCGACATCGAGAGTCGAGTCGGCGCGGGGACGCGCGTCACCCTTCGCGTCCCGACGTCGGCGCCCCCCCGCGAGTCACGCCCCGACTCGACGACCCTCAGCTGATTCGCGCACGAGATCCGTCCTCAGCCCCAGAGAAAGGCGAAGTCATGTCACGCGTCGAAAGCCTGAACCGCATCCTCCGCAGCCTCCAGAGCGCATCACCGGACGTCGAGGCGAGCGCGCTCATCTCGGAGGACGGACTCATGATCGCGAGCGCCCTGCCCGCGCACGTCGACGAGACCCGCGTCGCCGGTATGAGCGCCACCCTCTCCAGCCTCGGGACCCGCGCCGCGACGGAGCTCGAACGAGGCGAGCTCGACGAGGTCCTCGTCCGCGGCAAGGACGGCTACGCCGTCATGCTCGCGGCGAGCTCCGGCACCCTGCTCCTCGCGCTCGCGTCGAAGCAAGCGAAGCTCGGTCTCGTCTTCCTCGACATGCGCCGCGCCATCGACGACATCCGAAAGGTCCTCTGATGCCGCCGCCCGTGGAGCTCTTCGAACGGCTGAAAGCGTTCGTGGGGCTGGACGCGGCCGACGCAAAGAACCTCGAGTCCCTCCAGCCAATCGCCGAGAAATACGGGCCCGGCGTGACGGACGACTTCTACCGGCGACTCGGTGAGGTGCCCGAGACGGCGAAGCTCATCGAGGGCCGCGTGGACGCCCTCAAGCGGACGCATCGCGAATGGCTCCGCGCGCTCGTCAGCGGCGACTATGGCCCCGCCTACCTCGAGTCCCGCTGGCGCATCGGCCTCGCACACGTGCGCATCGGTCTCGATCCGGTTTGGGTCGAGAGCGTCATGAGCTTCATTCGTACCGCCATGACGGAGGCGATCGCGAAGGAGATCAGCGATCCCGCCGAGATCGCGTCGAAGGCGGCGAGCTTCACGCGCATCTGCGATCTCGACCTCGCCGTGATCAACCTCTCCTACGCCGAAGACCGGCTCGAGCGAATCACCGCCTTCACGGGCATGAAGCGCACGCTCATCGAGAACATCATCCGAATCCCGAAGAAATAGGACGAATCATGGGCCATACGATCCTTTACGACGACGGAACGCATCGCAATGTCCTCCTCGAGGACTTCACTGCCGGCGGCCTCGCCGTGCAGTCGAACCAGCACGTGATCATCCACGGCCAGTCGGGAATGATCCTCGACCCCGGCGGTCACAAGATCTACTCGAAGGTCCTCGCCGCGACGATGAGCCAGCTCGGTCGCGCGAAGCTCGAGACGATCTTCCTCTCCCACCAGGACCCGGACATCGTCGCTGCGATCAACGGCTGGCTGATGACCACGGACGCGAAGGCGTGGGTGTCGGCGCTCTGGACGCGCTTCGTCCCGCATTTCGGCCTCGATCGGCTCGTCGAGGATCGCCTCCTGCCGATCCCGGATCAGGGGTTGCTCCACCCGCTCGGCGCTTCGAAGGTCGTGTTCCTCCCCGCTCACTTCCTCCACTCGCCCGGCAACTTCCAGGTCTACGACCCTACGTCGAAGGTCCTCTACTCGGGCGACCTTGGTGCCTCGATCGGGCCCGAGTACGTGGAGGTGCCCGACTTCGACGCGCACATCGACAGCATGGCGGGCTTTCATCGCCGCTACATGGCCTCCAACAAGACCATGCGGGCGTGGGCCAAGATGGTCCGCGAGCTCGACATCGACATCATCGCCCCCCAGCACGGCGCGTTGTTTCGTGGAAAGCCGATGGTGGAGCGCTTCATCGCATGGTGCGAGGAGCTCTCCTGCGGCGTCGACACGCTGGACGATGTCTACCGCGTCCCGCGTTGAGGCGCCGAGGGTCCTCATCGTCGAGGACGAACCCGCGCTCCTCGCCTCGATGGTGCGCGGGCTCGGCAAGCTCGAGGGCGTCGATATCCGCGGCGCGGGGAGCGTGCGTGAAGCGCGCCAGGCCATCCAGAAGGCCGCGCCGGACATGGTGGTCACGGATCTCGATCTCCCGGATGGCTCGGGGATCGACGTCGTTGGCGAGCTCGATCGGATCGGGGTCCGGATCCCGATCGCGTTCGTCTCGGCCTACGTCCACAAGTACCGAGCGCGCCTGCCCACGCGCCCGGGCTGCGACATCCTCGAGAAGCCCGTCTCGCTCGAGCGGCTCCGGCACCTCGTCGAGGATCGCCTCCGTGGCGACGAGGTCCTCTCGTCCCCCTTCAGCGCGACGGACTACATCCAGCTGGCGGGGATGGGGCGGCGCTCGCTCACGATCGAGGTGCGCGGTCGGGTGGCCGGTCGAGGACGGATCCTGATCCGTAGCGGCGAGATCTGGTCCGCAGAGGACGATCGCGGGACGGGCGAGGACGCCTTCCGCCGGCTCGTCTTCCTCAAGGACGCGATGACCACCTGCGAGCCGCTCGATCCACGAGCCGAGGTCTCGCGAACGATTCACGGCTCTTGCATCAGCGTCATGCTCGAGGCCGCACGACGGATGGATGAGGAGGAGCTCTTGCTCGAGGACGGAGACTGGGAAGAGTTGCCGGTGCCGAACACGACCGCCACCGCCAAGCGCGGCTTCGAGGATCTTTACGAGGAGGGCGTCGACGCGCTCCTGAAGAAGCGATTCGACATCGCGTTTCGCGCGTTCTCGGAGGCCGAGCAGCTCAAGCCGGGCGACCCGAGCGTGCACGCCAACCTCGAGCGCCTCCGTCAGATGGGGTGGGCGTCGTGAGCGCTCCGGAGCGCGTCCCGGGCGAGGATCTCCCGATCTGGGCGGCCGGTGGGTCCGGGATCGCCGGCGTCGCGGCGGCGGTGGCCGCCGTGCTCGTCTTCGCGCAGGGCACGGCCGTGGCGTCAGCGCCGCCGATCCCGTCCCCGCGCATGGTCGTGGCCGCGGCCGCGCCGCCGCCACCACCACCGGCGCCGCCCGCCGCCTCCTCCGCGGCGCCGAGCGCGCCTCCGCCGAGCGCGCCGAGCGCGCCAGCGCCGTGCACGCCCCTCGTGGTGCCGTTCACGCTCGCGTCTTTCTCGCTGGCGTCCGAGGAGCGCGAGCGGCTCGGCAAGATCGGGCGGAGCCTCGCGAAGCGGCCGGAGGTGACACTGCTGCTCCACGGCCACGCGGACGCGCTCGGCTCGGACGAGGGCAACCTCTCGCTGAGTCGCATGCGCGCCCAGGCGGTCGCGAGCGAGCTCATGGCGGCGGGCGTGCCTCGCGCCCGGATCACGGTGCGCGGCTTCGGCGCGTACCAGCCCGTGGAAGGCGCGCCCGAGGAGGCGGCCTCGAACCGGCGTGTCGTCGTTTATCTGCGTGAAGCGGATGCGTGCGTTTCTGCAGAAGGAAGGGTCGAGCCATGATCGTCAGCATCAGCGTCCTCGCGATCGTCGCGGTGGTGCTCTTGTTCGTCTCCGGGTACCTGTTCGGCGCGCGGCGCGGCGTCGCCGCCCGGCGACAGCTGGCGGATCACGCCGAGGTCGCCCGGCGCGAGGTCGAAGGTCTCTCGGCGCGCGTGGAGGAGATGCAGAACTCGGCGCGCGACGCGTCGGCGGTGAAGGCCGATCTCGAGCGCGCGATCTCCGGGCTCGAGCACCGCGAGATGCAGGCGGTGCGCGCGCAGATCCACGAGCTCACGACCGCCCTCGCGGAGCGCGAGTCGCAGCAGGTCGCCCTCCGCGCGAAGGACACGAAGAACCTCCACGAGTTCGTGCAGAAGGCGCTCTCGCCGATCATCGATCGCGACCGCGTCGGTCGCGAGCTCGCGCAGCTCGACGGCGGCACCTCCCTCGGCGAGCTCCCGCGCCTCCTCGACGCGATCGCAGAGAAGGGCGGCTTCTCCTCGGTCGTGCTCAGCGACGACGTGGGGCTGCCGCTCGCCGCCAGCGCCGCCGCGAGCTCGGTGGACTGGCTCGCCGGCGTCGCCTCCATCGTCCTCACGCTCGTCGATCGCGCCGAGCGCGTGGGGCAGCCGAAGCCGATCGGCGTACTCATCCGTGACGACGCGAACCAGCTCCTCCTGCACCGCGCCTTCGACGCGGGCGGCAACCACTTCCTCCTCACCGCCGTCACGCGCGCGCAGGACGTCTCGCCCAACGCGCTCGATCCGGCCCTCGCGAAGCTCGAGCGCGCCCTCGCCCGTCGCGAGACGCAGGTGTGAACCAGACGACGGGCCTCGTCGACGCGACCCCCTTGCGAAGATGCCGCGCGCCTAGCCAGGACCGGATAGAGTCAGCCAGACTCGATGACCTTCGCCTCGTTTGGGCTCTCGCGCCCGCTCCTTCGCGCCGTGACGGAGCTCGGATTCACGGTACCGACCGCGGTGCAGGGGGAGGTCATCCCGGCCGTCCTCGCCCGGCGTGATGTGTGGGCCTCGGCCAAGACGGGCTCCGGCAAGACCGCCGCCTTCGTCTTGCCGCTGCTCGAGCGGCTCACGAGCGAAGAGGCGCCCCGCCCGCGGAAGGTCCGCGCCCTCGTCCTCGCGCCCACGCGAGAGCTCGCGGCCCAGATCGCGGACGCGATCGAGGACTACGGCTGCCACCTCGGCGCGCGCGCGCTGAAGACGTGCCTCGTCGTGGGCGGGCTCTCCATCCAGCCGCAGATGATGGAGCTCCGCGGCGGCGCCGACATCGTCGTCGCCACGCCGGGCCGGCTCATCGATCTCGAGGAGAAGAACGCGCTCCGCCTCGACGAGCTCGAGGTCCTCGTCCTCGACGAGGCCGACCGCCTGCTCTCCCTCGGCTTCGGAGACGAGCTCGCGCGGATCCTGGGGCTCCTGCCGTCCCGCTGCCAGCGCCTCCTCTTCTCCGCCACCTTCCCGCCGGCCGTGAAGACGCTCGCGGCGGCGGTCCTGAAGCGCCCCGTCCGCATCGAGGTCGATGGCGGGATGGCGCTCGCCACGCTCCAGGGCCTCATCACGCAGCGCGCGATCGAGGTCGACACGCCCAAGCGCACGATGCTCCTTCGCCACCTGCTCGAGGTCCACGGGTGGCGCCGCGTCCTCGTGTTCGTCGCGACGCGCTACGCCGCCGATCACGTCGCGGAGAAGCTCCAGCGCGCGCACATCGCGGCCGCGTCCTTCCACGGCGAGCTCTCCCAGGGCGCGCGTCTCGAGGCGCTCTCCGCGTTCAAGTCCGCGCGCCTGCGCGTCCTCGTCGCGACGGACATCGCGGCGCGTGGCATCGACATCGTCGCCCTCCCCGCGGTGGTGAACTACGACCTGCCGCGCTCGCCCGTCGACTACGTCCACCGCATCGGTCGGACCGGTCGCGCCGGCGAGCCGGGAGTGGCGGTGACCTTCCTCACCGCCGACGGCGACGCTCACTTCGCGCTCATCGAGAAACGTCACCGTCTCTCGATCCCGCGGGAGACGCTCCCCGGCTTCGAGCGCACCGAGGCCCCCACGCCCGCGCTCGATCCGCACGGCGGCGTGAAGGGCAAGCGCCGGAGCAAGAAGGACAAGCTCCGGGAAGCCGCCGGCAGACGCGCGGGCTGACCGTTCAGGACCGGTTCAGAAGTGGTTCAGAAGCAGATGCGGTACGGCGCGCGATACGCGCTCTGGGTGACGGGCGTCTGCGGGTTGCCATCGTAGTCGCCGAAGAAGCTCGAGATGCCCTCGAAGCAGCTTCCGTCCGCGCCTCGTCCGTCGAAGACGACCTCCGAGTAGACGCCGTTCGTGTACTCGACGTGGAGCCGCGTCGGATCCGGCTGCGACCAGGTCCCCCATACGTCCGTCGTCCCCTGGAACGTGATGGACCCGTCGCCGTGATACTCCGCCTGGTGCGACGCGATCGAGCTCGGGAACTTCGTGCACTCGAAGTACGCGGTGAGGGTCGTGCCCGTGCAGTGCGACGCGGTCTTGAAGCCTGGCGTGACCGTGACCGCGCGGTACGTCACCGCCGCCGTCACCGACGCGCTGTTGTCGGTCGCGTTCACGGCCGGCTCGCCCGTGCCGGAGACGGAGGCGGAGAGCGTGAGCGCCTGCGTCGTCACGGGGATGCGGTAGCCGAAGTTGATCGTCTTCCGGCGCACGCTGGTCGGTCCGGTCGAGCGGAGCTGTCCGAGCGCGCACGTGAGGGTACGGCCGGAGAGGCTGCACCCCGTCGGCACGGCCTGGAGCTGACCGAGCAGGAACGTCTGCGGCGACGTCTGCGTGGCGAGGAGCTGGATCGTGAGGGTCGTCGGGTTCACGTCCGCGTTGCCGTAGTTCTGCACCGTCACCGAGAACTGCTGGAAGCCGTCGACCGTGGTCTGGGACGTCTGACAGAACCCGTTGAAACGAAGATCGCCGCCCGACGCCGCGACGAGCGCCTCCTGTGACGTGGCCACGTCCGCGCCCACCTCCCCGGAGTCGTCGTCGGTCGCGGGCGCGTTCGGCTCGAGCGAGCACCCGGCAGCAAGGAAGCAGGAGATCAGGGCGGGGACGATGGCTTTCATGAGAATCCTCCTCGCGTCACGAACGACGCATCGAGGACACTCTGCGCCGCGCACCGCCACCGCGGCATCCCGAGGATTGGGGTCTCCGTTCGGGTGACAACGGACGCTCCGGGTGAGCTCACCGCCGGGCTAGACCTAGTAGCTGACCGGAACGCAGGCACGCATCTGCGTGAAGCTCTCCTCCGCCGTCGCGAACGTGGCCGTGTTCACGTCGTTGGTGAACGCGATGATCGCGTCTCGATACGCCACCGCGGCGGCATGGAGGGCGGCGCTGTCTGCTTCACCCGTCAGCTCGCCGACGAACGCCATCGCGACCGAGCGCAGCCGCTCGAACGACGACTCGGGAAACGTACTGCCCGGCGTGACATCCGCGCCATTCTTCGTGAGCGCCGCGACGGCCGCGAGATCGATCCGCATGGACGCGATCCAGAAGATGTTTCGATTCAGGTGTTGAACCTGTGTCACGCCGCCGGCAATTCCCATGGCGGGCATCCGAGACCGCCGGGCATCGCGCCGCAAGGGCTTTGGTAAGCGTGCAGCTGCAGCGCCACGCCGGCGAATCGTGACCACGGCCTCCCGCAGACTCGGGCGAGCCTGCGTGTCCGAAGCGTATCTGGTGGGCCAACCGGGACTTGAACCCGAAACCAATGGATTAAGAGTCCACTGCTCTACCAATTGAGCTATTGGCCCGTGAGGAAGCGCGTAATTACGGCGCGGCGCGTTTGGTGTCAAGAGGGCTCGAACATCGTCGGTCCGACGCGGCGGAATCCGAGTAGAACGGGGCCCCGAACCCATGCCTCGCCCCGAGCTGTCGCTCGTCATCCCCGTCTTCAACGAGGAAGAGGATCTTCCGCAGGTCGACACGCGCATGAAGGAGCTCCTCACGCGCCTCGGCGTGGAGGCGGAGGTCGTGTTCGTCGACGACGGGTCGCGCGATCGGACCATGGATCGCCTCCTCGGCCTGGCGGGGCGCGACGCGCGCTACCGCGTGGTGAGCCTCTCCCGCCGCTTCGGGCGCGAGATCGCGATCGCGGCCGGGCTCGACCGGTCCCGCGGGCGCGCCGTCATCGTCACCGATACCGAGCTGCAGCCGCCCGAGGTGTTCCTCGAGACGATCGACAAGTGGAAGGCCGGCTTCGACGTCGTCTTCGGCAAGCGCAAGTCGCGCGCGGGAGAGTCGTTCGGCGCGGGCATCGTCTCGAGCCTCTTCGGCGCGCTCATGCCGATCGAGGTGCCCCTCGACGACGGGGATTTCCGGCTCCTCAGCCGGCGCGTCGTCGCCGCGCTCCGATCGCTGCGCGAGGCGCATCCGTCGCCCCGCGCGCTCATCTCGTGGGCCGGCTTCCGCCAGACCACGGTCGAGTTCGAGCGCCTCGCGGCCGAGAAGGCGGCCCCCGGCTTCGGCGAGCTCCTCTCTCGCGCGCTCCACGGGATCGGCGCGTTCAGCACGCGCCCGCTCCGCATCGCGACGTGGATCGGCGCGCTCCTCGCCGTCTGCAGCATCGTCTTCGGCATCGTGGCGGCGGCGGTCGGGCTCGGCATCACGGCGTCCGTCGTGCCCTTCCTCTTCTCCGTGCAGTTCGTGCTCATCGGCATCCTCGGCGAGTACGTCGGACGCATCTACGAGCAGGTGAAGCGGCGCCCGCTCTACGTCGTCTCGCAGCGCATCGGCTTCGCCTCGAAGAAGCGCGAGCAGAAGCTCGTCACGCGCGACCTCGAGGAGCTCCCGTCGTTCCCGCGCACGCCGTCGGTGCCGCCCGCGCTCCCGCAGCGCGCGTCGAGGCCGCCGTCGCTCTCGAAGACGCCCGCCGCCCCGGCAGTGACGCCGGCCGCGCCGCCCGCGGCTTCGACCGCCGCTCCCGGTGCCGCTTCGACCGCCACGCCGCCGGCCGCCGTACCGACGACCGCCCGCGCCGGCTCGACCACGAGCGAGGTGCCGCCGCCCCCGGCCGCGGTCGTGGCCGCGGGCGCCGCCGCCGAGCACGCGATCTCCCAGCCGCGGCAGCGCGCAGCGAGCCTCCCGCCCGAGCGCACGAGCGTCACGCCCGCGCCGCCGCTGACGGGCTCGGCCAAGCCACCGCCGCTGAAGCTCTCGTCGTCGATGGGCGCGATCCCGGCCGCGCCGCCGGTGCCTGTGATCCCCGAGCGCGCGAGCACGCCGCCCGTCGCGCCGCGACGCCCGAGCTTCGCGAGCATCCCCCATCCCGCCGCCGTACCGCCGCCACCCCAGCGCGCGTCGCGCCCCCCGTCCTTGCCGCGTACGCCGAGCGCGCCGCCCGTCGCGGCCTCTGCGCGTACCCCGAGCGTCCCGCCCGTCGCCGCCGCGCCGCGCACGCCGAGCGCGCCGCCCGTCGCCGCTGCGCCGCGCACGCCGAGCGCACCGCCCATGTCGACGCGGAGCGCGCCGCCCGCGTCGACGCGGAGCGCGCCGCCTGCTCCTCGCGCTCCGTCCATCCCACGCATGCCCGCCGCGCCGCGACCGGAGGTCGTCCCCGCGACGACGCGTTCGCCGTCGACCGCGCCGGCTGAAAAGAAGGACTGAAGGGTGCTCGGTCGTCACGAACGCGAGCTGCGGAGGAAGCGGCCCGCCTGGCACTCGCTCTTCTTCCTCTTCGTGTTCCTGCCGCTCCTGACCGTCTTTCCGTACATCCGCGCGGTCAACAATCCGAACGAGTTCGTTCGCGTGTTCACGGTGATGTCGCTCGTCGAGAGCGGCTCGTACCGCATCGACGAGCAGGTCGCGACGTTCGGCTGGGTCAACGACATGGCCCGCGTCCCGGGCAACGAGGACAAGGTCGAGCACTATTACATGGTGAAGGCGCCGGGCGTCCTTTACCCGGCGCTGCCCGGATATCTGATCTTCTCGCGCGTCATCGCGCCGATCATGGGGAAGCACTATCCGGGAGTCTGGGGCGGCCACTGGAAGCCGCAGCCCGGCGCGGCGCCGATTCCGAGCACGACGACCGAGGACAAGGTCTGGTGGCTCCGGATGGCCACCTGGGCCATGCGCATCTCGGCGTCGAATATTCCCTGTTTCCTCTTCCTGCTCTGGTTCGAGCGATATCTGCGCGGCTTCACGTCGGACGCGTCGATCCGGTACACCGCCGTCACCGCCTGCGGCCTCGGCACGAACTATCTCGCGTACACGCACATGTTCGCGAGTCACTCGCAATATGCGGCGGTCGCGTTCATGGCGTTCGCGCTCATGGAGATCGAGATGCGCCGCTCCGGCGGCGATATTCTCAAGATGCGCTGGTGGCGCGCGATGCTCGCGGGATTCCTCGTGAGCGCGGCGGTGACGCTCGAATATCACGCGCTCTTCATGTGCGTGCTGATGACGCTCTTCGCGGGGCTCGTCTTCTGGCGTCCGTTCAGCTTCGTCGCGTGGTTCATCGGACTCGTGCCGCCCTTTCGTCGAATCCGAAGCTGGATTCCGCTGGGCACGAGCGTGAATCCAACGCGCATCCTCGCGTTCGCGCTGGGCGGGCTCTCGAACATCCCGCACATGATGTATTTCCACTGGACCGCGTACGGCAATCCGCTGACGCCAGGTCACCAGAAGATCGAGAGCGCGAAGTTCCAGGCCGAGCACCATCAGGGGCTCTGGGGAATTCTCTGGCCGACATGGGGGCATATCAAGGCGCTGGCCATCGATCCCTCCTTCGGATTCTTCGGAATGAGCCCGTACATGTGGATCGGGCTCATCGGCGTCCCGCTCCTCCTGATATCCCCTTATGGCCCGCCGAGCTTCCGTCGATATCTGAGGATCAGCTCCTTCGCCTGGCTCCTCTTCATGGCGATGGCCTTCGCCGTGAACGCGGGCTTCATCGAGTGGCGCGCTGGCTGGACGGTGGGCCCGCGCTACCTCGTGGTGTGCGCGCCCTTCTTCGCCTTCGGCGCGGCGGTCGCGCTCGAGCGCTTCGCCTATCGCAACCGGTCGCGCCGCGCGATGGCGCGAGGCATGGGCGGCGGCCTCGCGCTGGCGGGCGTCCTCGCGATCGGCCTCGTGGGCATCATCTACGACACGCTCCCCGACAACATCCCTCCCCCGCTCGCGTACTTCTCGATCCCGATGGCGCGCCTCGGGCTCGTGCCTCATCACATCGGCGAGTGGTTCGGCTGGGACTCGATCACGTTCTGGTACATCGTCTGCGCGGCCCTCCTCCTCTGCCCGATCGTCGCCACGTTCGCCCCGCAGCGCGACGAGCGCCGCGCGGACAAGGTGCTCCGCGCCCTCGCGTTCGTGACGGCGGCCGCGGCCGGCGTCGCGCCCCAGTTCATGCCGCAGAGCGAGGACCCGCTGAGCCTCGGTGTGGGGCTGGGCCTCGGCCTTGGCTCGAACACGCACGAGCCACCGCAGGCGCCGCTCTTCGTCCTTCACCCGACGATGGCGGGCGTCGGCCTCGGGATGGAGCCCGCAGGACGCGATCGCCTGACCAAGTACCGCGACGAGGCCGAGAGCCTTGGCCTCCGCGGCAAGGGTCCCTGCGTGTGGTACCGCCTCGCCGAGCTCGAGCGCACCGCCGGCCAGGAGGCGAAGGCCAACCGCGACGAAGCGAAGGCCAAGGGCGCCCTCCCGAAAGAGCGCTGCTCCCGCTGGTGGTACTGAGCGGCGAGGCGCGTGGGTCGCGTGGGTCGCGTGGCGGCGCGCGTGGAGCCCCTGGGGGCGGGCACCACTGCGCTGGCGGGACGTCTGCGGCTTCGGCGATGCTCGGGGGCACACGTCTTCATTTCCATCGAGTCCCCCGGCTCGAGCAGCGACCGCCGACGTGTTCGCGACGCGACGCGACGCGACGCGCGGAGATGTGACGAGCCGAGGCGCTCTAGGTGGGGCGACGCGGGGACTCGCTGAAACGGATGCGACCGTCGCGCTGGCGACCCAGACCCCAGCGCCAGCCGAAGCTCGCGAGCCAGCTCTTCGGCGCCACCGTGGGCGCTTCTGCAGGATCGAGGAGGAGCTCTCTCGGTGGATGGTCCCACGGCGCCCAGTGGTGAAACCACCACGCGGAGCTGCAGGGGTCGAGCGCCGGCGCGTGGGCGGCGGAGGCCGTGCCCGCCGAGCTCGCCGAGCTCGCCGAGCTCGCCGAGCTCGCCGAGCTCGCATGGCCAGCCACGTGCGCGCCGTGCTTGCGGTCGTTGAAGAGGATGTAGACGAGCGCGTGGCGGACCTCGCGTGGCGTCTGCAGCTCGTGGCGATGATGGCGATCGCGAAAGAGCTTTCCATGGCGATGCGCGATGGCGTTCACGGTGAAGGCGATGCGCGAGAAGAGCGTGCGCATCTGGTTCGAGAGGTCGGCGCTGTGGCGGCCCTCCACCATGAGATGCAGGTGGTTGTCCTGCACGGAGTAGTGGAGCACGCGAACGCCGTTGCGCTTCGCGCGCGCGATGACGCCGCGGATCGCCGCGCACACCCGCTGCGTACGGAAGCTCGGTCCCGATGCGACACGACGCATCGAGATGTGCACCGGATGGTCCTCGTGATGAGGCTCGCGTGCGATGTGCGGGAGGAACGCCCCCGTGCCCGGCGGACGGCCCCTTCGCATGCGGCCCTCCGGGAAGAGGCCGAGCTGTGGTGATTTTCGACCCCGCATCGACGGACATCCTAGTCACGTATTGAATATCGGCAAAGCTACTTTATAGCACTCATGTACTGCTTTCTGCAGGAGTTATCGACGGGTTGGGCAGGACGAGGCGAGGCGGGCTGGGGGGACAGGGACGGGTGGGACGGGCGCGGAGGGGTCGGGACGGACGGGACGGGCGCGGACGGGTCGGGACGGGAACGGGCATGGCCGGGACGGACGGACGGACGGGCGGGGTCGGGACGGGTGGGACGAGCGCGCGCGCGCGGCCATCACCGGGGGCGGTCCACGAGGGGATGGAGAATCGCGCCTACGACCCGCCGCGACGCGCGCGCGGCCATCACGGGGGCGGTCCACGAGGGGGATGGAGAATCGCGCCTACGACCCCGCCGCGACGCGCGCGCGGCCGGATTCGCGCGCCTGCGCCTCGTCATGGTGCCACTGGCTCCGGCGGCACCGACGGCTCGTGCGGCGCCAAACGCGCGCACGACAGCGACGCGACGGGCACGCGTCGCTGGGCCGGGATGCCGGACGGGCCGCACGAGGTCCATGCGGGTCGGGGTCAAACCGAGGTCGGTGCTGGCACGTGCGGCGGGGACGGCCGCAAGCTGCGGATCTCGTGGAGGTTTTGGAGGGCGGAAATTCGACCGAATTCATGATCGGAAGCGGCGGGGGGCGGAGCATCCTTGGGTGACGTGACGGACTTCTTGCGGCAGGCGCTACGTGACGCGGATTGGGAGGCTCTCTTGCCCGGCTTGCTCGGGTACGCGGCCAATCGATTGCGGCGCGTCGGCTGGGCGGCGGGACGCGACGAAGAGCCCAGCAAGCTCTCCGTCGAGCAGATCGTGAACATGGCCGTCGAGGCTTGCCTCGATGGCTCCCGCAGCTGGGATCCGGAGAGGGTCGACTTCCCGGGGTTCCTGCGCGGGATCATCCGGAGCCTCACGTCGTCGGAGAAGAAGAGCGCGGTCCGCTCGAAGACCCACGCTCGGTCCGACTTCGAGCACATCGTGCCCCTCGCGGCTTCGCCGGAGGACGAGGCGCTCGAGGAAGAAGGAAGAAGAAAGATCCTGGGCACCATCGAAGAAGCCATCGGGGACGACGCGGACCTCCGCGCGCTCCACGGCGCGATCCTCGATGGATCCGTGAAACGCGAAGAGATCGCCGCTTCGCTCGGATGGAGCGCGGAGCGCGTCACCGCGGCTCGCATCAAATTTCAACGACGCCTCGTACGCCTCGCCCCCGACCAGTTTGCCCCGACGCTCGAGAAGCGACGGAGGACCTCATGAGCAGCACCAAGTCGAAAGAACAATTGAACCGGATCGTGGAGACCCTCGAGGAGGAAGCGGTCGACGCCAGGGGGGCGCGCGACACCGTGCAGCGCCTCGGCATCGACGTGAAAGACATGGCCGCGAAGCTCCACGCACGCGTCGCCGCAGCCGACGACGCCGAGCGGAAGAAGCGCATCGACGAGGCGCGCGGCGCATACGCGAAGGAGCTCGAGCGCCTCGAGCGACGAAAGGCCGAGCCGAAGCGGCCGCGCGAAGAGCAGCTCGTCGTGCTTCAATCCCTCCTGGCGCGTGCGCCTCAGTCCGTCGCGATGCACTTTCACAAGTACGAGTCCGCCACCGATGAAGAGCTCGCCGAGCTCGTACGGTCGCTGCGGCACCTCCTGGGTGAGCCGGCCGACGAATGACGGGACCCGGGAGGGAGACGGGACCCGGAAGGGAGCCGATCAAGGCGCTCGGCATCGCGGCCGCGCGGAAGGTGCGTGAAGAGATCGGCTATCGAACGCCGACGGAGCTCGAGATCGAGGTGCTCGCGTTCATGCGGGGCGTCACCGTGCGGCGCGCGGAGGCGCGTGGGGCGCGGGCGAATCTCGTGCGCGTCGGAGATCGCGCGATCGTCGGCGTCGCGGAGGGGCTCTCGGCCGTGGAGCGGCGCTGGGCCATCGCGCACGAGCTCGGACACTTCGAGGCCCACCCGGACATCAACTTCCTCGACCTCTTTTGCTCGAGCGGAGACATGCTCCCGAGCTACCGCACGAGCGGACGCGAGCCCGAGGCCAACGCGTTCGCCGCAGAGCTGCTCATGCCCGAGGATCTGTTCACGCCTCAGTGCGACGTCGAGCGCATCTCGTGGCGGCCGATCGAGAAGCTCGCGCGACGCTTCGAGGTGTCGGTCATGGCAGCCGGGCTCCGCCTCCTCGATTGCACCGAGGAGCGTGTCGCCCTCGTATGCCTGAAGGAGGGGAAGGTCCAGTGGACCAAGGCGTCGAAGGGCTTCGGCGCGCGGCCCACCAAGGGACGCCGCGTCAGCGAGTGGACCGAGGCCCACGCGTGGTTCGCCCGGGACGAGGTGCAGGCCGAGCCGCAGACCGTCTCCGCCAGCGCCTGGCTCGAGGACGGCCGCGACGACGAAGAGCTCGTCGAGCACGTCTTTCCCCTGCGCAAGCTCGGGATGGCGATGTCGCTGCTCTGGTGGAGACGTGATCGGTGAGCGAGGCCGTGATCAGAAAGCGTCCGGGCGGAGCATCTTCGTCCATGATGAACCGCCGACAGCTCGACGCCATTCGCCGCAAGAAGCAGCTCCGGGCCGACGAGGCCGAGCACGAAGAGGAGCCCACCATCACGCTGAGCACGCTCGCGCGCGTGATGGGGCCGCTGTCGCCCGCCACGCTCACGCGGCTCCTGGCAGGACACAAGCATCACGCGATCGGACCGCGTCGCAGCTACCAAAAGGCGCGCGAGCAAGCGATCTCGCTCCTCACCGACGGGACCGCGCTCACGCTCGACGCGCCGCTGCGCACGCACGAGCGTGAGGCCATCGCCGCGATGGCGCGCGCGCGGCTCGCGTTGCCTTCGCGCTCGCGTGCGCTCCGCGCGAACGCGCGGCTTCCGCACTGGATCATCGGCGGCGTGCGCGTATCGATGCAGCCCGACGTGGAGCTCGACGGCGCCCGAGGCACCGGCGCAGCGAAGATCGTCCTCACGAAGGAGCGGCTCCCGCGCGGCGTGGGCAACGCGATGGCGTCGCTCCTCTGGCACTACCGCCGCAACGTGCTCGGCATCGAGAGCACGCGCCGCGATCACTGCATCGTGTTCGAGCCGCGCCTGCCGTGGCTCCACTTGCCAGCGTCTCGCGCCGACGCGAAGCTGAAGCAGGCCGAGCTCGCGTGCGAGATCATTCGTGCCGTGTGGCCACGTGTCTAGGCGCGCCCGAGGCGTTGCGAGGCGCTGCTACGCGGCGAGCAGGGAGGCGGCGGCCGCCTCGGCCGTGATCTTCGCCTGGAGGATGCCGTTGCGGTGATGGCCGGTCGCGAGGAAGAGGCCCGCGAGGGGCGACGCGCCCACGAGCGGCCCGCCGCTCGCGTGGGGACGAAAGTTGCACCACACACGCGACATCTCCGCCTGCGCGAGCGCCGGCGCGATGCGGATGGCGGCGCCGAGGATCGCGTGGACGCCGGCGGCGGTGACCTCGCGACGATGGCCCACGTCTTCCATCGTGGAGCCACAGATGATGCGGCCGTCGCCGCGGGGGACGACGTAGCCGCCAGCGCGAAAGACGATGCGCGAGAGGCGCGGCGGCCGCTCCTCGAGCTGAACGAGCTGCCCGCGCACGGGACGGACCGCCGGCACCGCCTTCGGCACGCCCGGCACGAGCGAGGACCAGCTCCCTGCCGCGAGGAGCACCGCGTCGGCGTGCAGGATGTCGCCGCGGTCGAGGACGACGCCACGGCACGCGTCGCGCTCGACGTGGAGGGAGCTCACCGTCACGCCGCTCTTCACCGTGATGCCGGCGCGCGCGACCGCGGCCACGAGAGCGCGGAGGAGCTGCGGCGGATCGATCTGCGCTTCGTCCGGGAACCACGCCGCGCCGGTGAGCTCCGTGCCGAGCTGAGGCTCGATCGCGCGCGCGCCGGCCGGATCGACGAGCTCCGCGGCGAGCCCCGCGGCGACGTTGCTCGCGACGCGATCGCGGAGATGCGTGAGCTCTGCATCCGTCGAAGCGAGCTCGAGGACGCCGCTCTTGCGATAGGCGATGTCGATGCCCGTGAGCGCGCGGAGCTCCTCCGCCCAGCCAGCATACGCGGCGCGAGCGCGGACATAGCGCGAGCGCTCGTCGTCGTCCTTCGACTCGACCTGCGCCGCGAGCATGCCGGCCGCCGCGGACGACGCCTCCGCCCCCGGCACCGCGCGCTCGAGGACGATCAGCTCGCTCACGCCGCGCTTCGCCAGCTCGAGGGCCGTTGCACAACCCATCACCCCGCCGCCAATCACCACGACGCGCATCGCGGCGCGACGCTAGGACCGAGCGCGGCGCGCGTCCAGCGAGGCCACGCAGGTCGCACTCGAGAGACACGTGGCCGCGCTCGAGCACGCGAACGACACGGAGACGTGAAAGCTACGTATTTTCGAGCCGGTTCATGGTGGCGCCGCACGCGCGTCGGCCTATGGGTGAGGGATGCGCCTCGCCCTCGCCGGGTCTCTTCTCATCGCTTCTCTCGCATGTGCCTCGAGCACGTTCGCGCAAGAGGCGCCGCCCGCGCCCGCGCCGACTCCGCCCGCGCCGACGCCGCCACCGGGCATGATGGGGATGGGACCGCACGGGGCGCAGCGCGTGCCGGTGACGGTCGAGTCGACGAACCCGGAGAAGAACGTCGTCGTCGAGCGGCGCACGAAGACGGACGAGATGTACGGGCGCACGCTCTTCGTCGTACCCCAGCGCTCCGAGGTCCAGACCTGGGAGCAGGTCTGTGTCGCGCCTTGCAAGGTCGATCTCGATCGCGCCGCGACGTACCGCATCGGGCGCGAGAACTCCGTCACGCGGTCGGGGCAGTTCACGCTGCCGCCCGGCGCGGATCAGGTGAAGCTCGAGGTGCAGCCGGGGAGCTTCTGGTGGCACGCGGTCGGCACGCGCCTCATCGCGGCCGGAACGGCGGCCGCCATCGTCGGCGGCGCGTTCATCACGACCGCGTCGACGTGGGACGACAAGAAAGACGAGAAGCAGGTGCGCACGGCGGGGATCATCACCGGCGCGATCGGGCTCGCCCTCCTCGGCGCGGGCATCCCGCTCGCGATCCTCACGCAGACGCACGTGAAGGCGAACGAGCGCAAGGTGGCCACCGGGCCCAGGCTCACGCTCGGCGGCCTCGCGTTCTGATCACTCAATAGCCGCCGGTCAGCGTGTATCGGTCGCAGGTCGTGCCGCCGATCGTGCGGACGCTGAGGTAAACGGTCCCGCTGTCCTCGCTGCTGCCCGTGCAGTCGAGATCCCAGCTCGGCTTCACGTCGGCCGGCGCGCCCGTGTAGCAGCAGCCGCGGCTGCCGTTCGGGCCGTCCGCGAGATTGGCGCAGCCGCCCTCCGGCACGCCGTTGTTCTCGCACTTCACGTAGAGGCAGGCCTCGAGCGTCGGCGCGCTCGACCAGAACTGGAAGCGGAGGACGTTGGTGGCGAAGTCCGCGTCCTTCGCGAAGAACGTGTACCAGTCGACGTCGTCGCCGCCGGAGAAGCCGCACACCGACGTGTGCTCGGGGTATGCGATCGCGCTCGTGCCCTTGTCGTTCGCAGGCTCGCCCGGGCCGTCCTTCGCGCAGCTCTTCGCATTCGAAGGCTTGCACGAGAGGCACGCGCCCGCGAAGCACACCGAGCCATCGCCGCATGTCGCGCCGTCCGCGCTCGTCGCATGCGACGGGGCGCCAGCAAAGCACTCGTCGACCGTGCACGCGTTCTGGTCGTCGGGGAGGTCCGTGTCGTCGGTCACCATCTTGCCCGCGGCCGAGGTGCCGTCGCACGTGACCCTCGCACAGTCGCCCGCCGTCTGGCGTGGCGCCGGTCCCGCGGGCTCGATCTTCTCCACGCACTGGTGCTCCGTGCAGGTCGCCGTCGCGCAGTCCTTGACCGTACCGCCGAGCATGGCGGCGCAGTCGTCGTCCGTCGCGCACTGACACTGCGGGGAGCTGGTCAGCACGCGCGGGACGCATCGCGAGCTCTCGCAGCTCACGACCGTGCACTCGTCCGAGTCCGTGTCGAGATGCGTGCAGTCCGCATCGACGCTGCATGGCGGCCCGCTCGAGTCGTCGGGCAGGCATCCGAGGAGCACGAGCCCGACCACCACCCCGAGCGTGACCGGCTTGCGCATGAACCTCAGTCTCACGAGGATGCTCGCTACTGGCAAGCGCTCGTCATGCAGCGCCACGTGCGCGAGCTCGACTGGTAGCGACACACGTCGATTCCAGGGCAATCGCCGTCGTCGAGGCACTCGTCCGACGTCGTGTGGCAGAAGTGGGGAACGCCGTCTCCCTTCTCGCAGGCGGAGGGGGAGCAGTAGCCGCCGCGGCCGCAGTCGGCGTCGACGAGGCAGCCGCCGGTCACGCAGACGTTGGTCGGCCCGCACTCGCAGACGGAGACGCCGGCACACTCCATCGACGATGTGCATGCATCATACACGCAACGAGTCGCGCTCCCCGACACGGCGCAGCGGCCGCTCTTGCCCGCGCGGCAGTCCGCGTTCCTCGTGCAGCCGAGGCTCGTGACGCTCGACGAGAGCACGGGCTCGGGGCTCGTGCGCGCCGACACGCAATCCGGCGCCTTGGCCCGATGGTCCTTCGGCGCGCGCGCGAGGTCGGTGCGGCTCGGGGCGTCCGCGCTCGCGCAGGCGGCGAAGACGAGCGCCACGAGCCCGTCGCGAAGGCGCGCCATGGGTCAGCCGCCGTCGACATCGTCCGGTTTGTCGTCGCAGGCCGCGGCGCGCGAGCACGCCTGCGCCTTCACGCACTCCGGGTCTTTATTGCACTCTGCATCGACCTTCGGCTGGCACTTCGACGCGGTCTGCGCCGAGTCGCTGCACGTCTCGCACTCCTTCGTCGGCGCGGTGGGATTCGTGAGCGAGCACGCGCTGGCGCATTCGGTCTTGCACGCGTCGTCGCAGACGCAGTCGTCCGCCGCCTTCTGCAGCACGCTGTAGAAGCTCGGCATCCCGCAGCAGATATCGCATTCGAGAAACGTGGCCAGAGACGCGCACGGCTGGCTCGCGCTCGCGCCGGAATCCGCGCTTCCGGAATCCTTGTCCGACGAACACGCGACGACGCTCACGAGCGCGGTCGGAAACGCGAGCACCACGAGGCCCAGGAGACGCGCTCCTGCAAAGCGAAGAAGAGCCATGCGCGCACCTTACTGCAGCGGGCAGGTAGGCCCTAGTGGGATGACCCACCCGATCAGGTCTGATGGAGACCGCGATCCGGAGTTGGGTCCATGCGATTCGGATCACCTCGAAGACACGCAGGTGCACCCACATCGGCGCCATGCTCGATTTCGCCCAAATCGGGGGGGCCGGGTGACGCCACGACTTTTCCGTCCGGGCTGTGAGGTTCGGCATCCCCTTTGCTCTAGATGCGCAGCTGGGAGAGCGGGACACGATGATGGCAACCGACACCATGGCCAGCGGCGAGCGCTACGAGCTTCTGGGAGAGCTCGCGAGCGGCGGCATGGCCACTGTCTACCTGGCCCGGATGCGCCGGATGATGGGCTTCTCGCGGCTCGTCGCGATCAAGTGCATGCATCCGCAGTTCGCGAAGGACCCGAGCTTCGTCTCCATGTTCATGGACGAGGCCCGCCTGACCGCGCAGCTCCGCCACCCGAACATCGTCCCGACCCTCGATATCGTTGCCGAAGAAGGCCAGCTCCTCCTCGTCATGGAGTACGTCGAGGGCGCCTCCCTCGCCACGCTCCTTCGCCTTGCGCGCACCGCGGGCGTGAAGATCCCGACGGCCATCGCGTGCGCCATCGTCCACGACATGCTGCTCGGCCTCCACGAGGCCCACCAGGCGAAGGACGAGGCCGGCGTTCCGCTCTCGATCATCCATCGCGATATCTCCCCGCAGAACGTGCTCGTCGGCATCGACGGCATGTCGCGCGTGCTCGACTTCGGCGTCGCGAAGGCGCGCCAGAACACGCACCGCAGCAACGACAACGAGATCAAGGGCAAGATCCCGTACATGCCGCCGGAGCAGCTCTTCGGCGAGGCGCTCGATCATCGCGTCGACGTGTACGCCGCGGGCGTGACGCTCTGGGAGGCCCTCTGCTGCGAGCGCCTCTTCGACGGCCCGAGCGAGACCGCGATGGTCCGCCAGATCAGCGAGCTCCCGATCCGCAAGCCGAGCTCCTGTCTCCCCGAGCTGCCAGAGGCGATCGACCGCCTCGTCATGAAGGCGCTCGAACGCGACGCGAAGGACCGCTTCGGCAGCGCCCTCGAGATGGCAGAGGCCCTCGCGAGTTGCATCGCCCTCCCCACGCGCACCGAGGTCTCGAACTGGGTTCGCCAGTACGTCTCGCCGCGCGAGGTCCCCTCGGGTCCGCGCCTGCCGACCTCGTCGCCGTCGCTCGCCGACGACATCGCGACCGCCATGCTCGGCGTCCTCGAGCGCGCGAGCATGAAGAGCCCGTCGCAACGCCGCGGTCCCGTCTCCGGCCTCACGATGGCGATGAATGTCTCGAGCTCGAGCGCGCCGCCCGCGACCGCGCGCGCGAATCGCACCGCGCGCTTCGCGATCGGCTTCGCCGCGCTCGCGTTCTGCATCGCGGGCGTCGCCGTCGCGAAGGTCGCGAAGAGCGAGACGCAAGGCTCGGAGGCGCGGACGCGAGAGGTCCACGTCGTCGCACCGCAAGCCACACAGCTCGCGGTCGACCCCGTCAACACGCCAGTCGTCGTCACGCCGAAGAGCGAAGCGAAGATGGAAGAGCCCATCGCGACGCCCGTCACGAAGAACGTCATCGCAAAGACGCCCGCGCCGCGCGCGGCTGTGCCCGCGAAGGCGGAGCCGGCGGCCAAAGGCGATCCCTGTCGCATCCCGTACACGATCGACAAGGACGGCCAGAAACACTACAAGTTGGAATGCATGTGAGGATCCGAACGGCCGCATCGGCGGCCGGATTCGCGCTTCTTCTTCTCGCATCCTCCGCGTCGTCCGCGCCGTCGAAGCCCGATCCTGCGATCGCGGCGAAGAAGGCCGAGTGTGTCGCTGCGCTCGACAAAGCTCAGGCCTCGAAGGCGAGCCGCAAGCTCGTCGAGGCCCGCGCCAACTACGTCACGTGCTCGCACGAGGCGTGTCCCGACATGATCCGCGAGGACTGCTCGAAGGGGCTCCGCGAGGTCGACGAGTCCATTCCATCGATCACGCTCGCCGCGACGCTCGACGGGAAGGACGCGCGCGACGCGAAGGTGTCCCTCGACGGTGACACCATCGATGGGGGGCTCGACGGCCGTTCGATCCCGCTTGATCCGGGATCACATACCGTGCGCTTCGAGCGTCCCGGAAGCCCGCCGCAGGAGCAGAAGATCGTCGCGCGCGAGGGCCAGAAGAACCAGCTGATTACCGGAGTATTTCCGGGCACTAAGCCCGCAGGTGGCGGACACGTCACGACCGAAGGGCAGCGGCTCCCGATCATTCCGATCGCCTTCGCGGGCGTCGGGGCGGTCGGGCTTGGAACGGCACTCGTCATGCACATCACCATGACGTCGAAGGCCAATGACCTCGGCAACTCGTGTGCGCCAACGTGTTCTCAATCAGACCGTGACGACCTCAGTGACCGCCTCGTGCTTCGAAACGTGGCTCTCGGCGTGGGTATTGGCGCCCTCGTCATTGCGGCGGTTACGTATGTCGTTGCAGGTCGCCGCTGAGTTAGGATGAATGAGCCCCGTATGAGCAAACCTGGAGAGATGGCGACCATCCGCCGGACGCGTTTTTCGCGCCCGCCCGCGGCCGGTTCTGCATTCGTGATCACCGTGGTCGAAGGACCGGACGCCGGCCTCGTCGTATCCCTCGATGCGACCGGTCCCACCCGCGCCCTGCTCGGTCAGAGCCCCGTCTGCACGATCCGGCTGACGGACCGCGAGGTCTCTCGTCGTCACGCGGCGCTGACGGTGCAAGACACGAAGCTCGTGGTCCTCGACCTCGGCTCCACCAACGGCACCACCGTCAACGGTGTGCTCGTGAAGGAAGCCGCGCTCCAGGGCGGCGAGGCGATCCGCATCGGCTCGTCCGTCCTCTCCGTACGTCGCGGTGAAGCCCGCGCCGCCGACCTCGGTCAGACGACCTCCTTCGGTCGCGTCATCGGCGAGTCCCCCGCGATGAAGCGCCTCTATCCGGCGCTCGCGCAGCTCGCATCGAGCGATCGCCCCGCCCTCCTCGAAGGCGAGGCGGGCACGGGCAAGGAGCTCGTGGCAGAGGAGATTCACCGCGCCTCGGGCCGCGCCGAAGCGCCTTTCATCACGCTCGAGTCGAGCACCATCGCGCAGAACGAGATCAACCAGGCCCTCTTCGCGCCGGGTGGGCTCTTCGAGCAGGCTCGTGGCGGCGTCCTCTTCATCGACGAGATCGGCAACCTCCCGCGCGACACGCAGGCGACTCTGCGCGAGAAGATGAGCCAGGTGCGAGACACGCGCATCATCGCGGCCACGCGTCGCGACCTCGATCGCGACGTCCAGCAGGGCCGCTTCGACGACGACCTCTTCTTCCTCCTCGCCGCGGGCCGCATCGAGCTCCCCGCCCTCCGCGATCGCGAAGGCGACGTGCCGCTCCTCGCGCGCCACTTCTGGACGGAGCTCGCGGCGCGTCAGGTCACCGGCGAAGACCCGAGCGCTGCGGGTGGCACGGCCGAGATGCCGGAGGACTTCCTGCCGCGCTTCGAGCACTACCCGTGGCCGGGCAACGTCCGCGAGCTCCGGTCCGCCGTGCTCGCGCGCATGACGATGGGCGAGCTCGGCCCGACGTACCGCTCGGACGAGGCGAAGCAGCAGGGCCTCGACTTCCTCAGCGCCGTCATCGAGGAGGACCTCCCCTTCCCGACCGCGCGCGAGCGCGTCGTCTCCGAGTTCGAGCGTCGCTACGTGGAGCGCGTCCTGGCGCGCCACAACGGCAACGTCACGCAGGCGGCCCGCGCGAGCGGCGTCGCGCATCGCTACTTCCAGCTCGTGAAGGCTCGCCTCAAGTAGGAATGCCCTTGGGTTCGGCTCGCTTCTCCCCGCTCCTCGTCGCGCTCGTCGCGGCGGCGTGTGCGCCGTCGACGTTCGACGGCCTCACCGGCGGCGACGACGGGCGGAAGAAGTTCACGGATCCGCATGCGAACGGGCAGACGGAAGAAGAGAAGATCAAGGCGCTCAAGGACAACGATCCGCGCCCGCTCTCTCCTTTCTCCGGCTCGTGGGTGAACACGGCGCGCCCCGAGTTCACGTGGAAGCTCGAGCCCGGCATCACGGAGACGACCCTCGAGCTCGCGAAGACGCGCGACTTCAAGGACGCGATGACGTTCCCCGCCGCCGGGAGCAAGACCACGGTCGACCGCGATCTCGAGCCCGGCGTGTACTTCTGGCGTCTCCAGGCGCGCTCCGAGAAGGTGAAGAGCGGGACCTACGGGCCGATCTGGTCCGTCCTCGTCCGCGGCGCATCGAAGAACGCGACCAAGGACAACAAGGCGGCGCACGGCGGCTTCACCGACGCTGACGGCAACGGTGTCCCCGATCTGACCATCACGTACACGACGGGCGAGCGCCTCGGACCGCCGGACTCTCCGCTCGTCGATCTCCCCGCGATCGTCACGCTCATCGGCTCGGGCGCCGCGGGCCAGCCGATCACGTTCGATCCGTTCAACGGCCGCACCGCGTGGTACTCCGACGCCGCCACCGACGCGCCGGCGATCGCGGCCGGCGTCGACCTCGACGGTGACGGCTATGGCGACATCGTCTGCGCGGACGTCTGGACCGCGAGCACGCCATCGTCGGACTACTACGGCACGGGCGGGATGATGTTCCCGCTCTGGGGCGGCCCCTACCTCGACGAGGCCGCCATGCCCCCGCCAGCCACGGGCGACGACGACGACGCCGAGGGCTCGTTCGACGACGCACCGCCGACCATCCTCACGCAACCCTTCACGAAGCCGCCCGCGCTCGCCGTCGGCGACTTCAACGGCGACGGCTACGGCGACGTCTCCGCCATGTTCACGGATCTCGGCACGATGATTCAGGGAAACGCGGCCGGCATGTCGTTCACGCTGATGCCGTTCGACTCCCCGGGCACAACGCCGCCGCCGAGCCTCTTCGTGAGCGCCGGCGACTTCGACGGCGATGGGATCTCCGACTTCGCGTACACGCCCTACGACCTCGTCTCCCCGCTCCGTCTCACGAAGGGCAGCGTGAAGTCGTTCAACGCCGAGCCGAACCTCACCGTCGGTTCGGACATCGCGCCGCCGACGCGCGCCACCGCGATCACGACCGGCGACTTCGACGGCGACGGCTTCGACGAGGTCGCGTTCTCGACGACGGTCGGAGGCAAGGCCGCGATCTGCGTGTCCGCGCTCGGAGGCACCTCGATCAACGCGCACGCGTGCTGGATCAGCGACGCGCCGGTCGCCGGCTTCGGCGCCACTCTCGGCGCGGGTGACACCGATGGGGACGGCGTCGACGAGATCTTCGTCGGCAGCACGACGGGCATCACCATCCTCACGCACGCGGGCGTCGGTTACGCGGACAGCACGTCGACCTTCACCCCGACCACGGTGACCGGCCCCTATTCCTCGCACTTCTCCGTGTTCTATCCGGGACGCCCGGGCAAGGCGCAGTGGGCGGTCTACGGCACCGACAACAAGACGCTCTTCGTCATCGAAGGCAAGGGCGAGGCGGGCGCTGCGCAGCACTACGACCTGTCGACGTTGAAGCAGGCGAAGAACTACGAAAACGTCGAGTTCCGCCGCTTCGGCACGTCGATTCGCTGATACGGCTCGTCGCGTACGGATGACGTCGGATGCTGGCTCCGCCATCCGGGTCGGGGTTAGGGCTAAGATGACCCCGTTCGCTTGCGTCGGTTCCTCGCGCTCGTTCTTGCGGCCGGTCTGCCGATCTCGCTCGGCTACGCGATCGCGTGCGGACCGCCCTCGAGCTTCGAGAACCTCACCGGCGGCGTGAAGGCCGACGCCGCGAGCGCCGAGACCTCGGTCCCGCTCACCGAAGATCCGACGTTGCCGCCGCCGCGGCCGATGGCGCCGCTCGCCTCGTCATGGGTCAACGGCTCGCGGCCCCACTTCCGCTGGGAGCTCGCCGAGAAAGGCGGGACCGGCGCGCGCGTCGTGGTCTGCCCGGACAAGGCGTGCACGGATCCGGGGAAGAAGCGCGAGTGGACGGTCACCGATGGCCGCGAGCTCCAGGCGGCGGAGGACCTGCCGCCGGGGCGCTATTTCTGGCACCTCGTGAGCACCAACGCGACGTCGTTCGGGACGCAGGCGAGCCCGACGTGGAGCCTGCTCGTGCGCGGCGGCGCGGGCGAAGGGTGGGCCGCCGGCAACCTCAACGACCTGAACGCGGACGGCATCGCGGACCTCTTCATCACCGTCGAATACTCGGGCGGGTTACCGAGCAACTACCACGACGCCGTCGCCTTCCTCGGTAGCAAGACCGACGATCCGCTGGCGCTCGTGACGGGCCCCGACACGGGACCGTTCTCGCCGCGCGACTATCAGATCGGCACCACGGAGCGGCTCGCGATCCAGAGCGTCGACCTCGACGGCGACGGCATCAACGACCCCATCTTCGCCGACGTGCAAGGGCTGTCGCCCGACCGCTCGTCGGTGTTCGCGTTCCGGGGCTCGGCCACGAAGGCGGATCTGGGCTTCGAGCTCGGGGAGCCGATGCTTCCCGGCCTCGACCTCATCCCGCAGATCGCGGCGCCGGGCGATCTCGACGGCGATGGACGCGGCGACATCCTCGTCGGCACGAAGACCTTCACGCTGGCGATCTTCGGCGGCTCGGAGGGTCTGAATCAGTTCTCGTTCCTCTCCCAGATCTCGCCGAACGTCGACGTCGACGCCGGCGAGCTCCCCGCGCCGGCCACGCCGCAAGCCGTCAACGGCGCCGACCTCGACAACGACGGGCACATCGACGTGGCGGTGCCGCTCTTTTTCACCGGCGGCGGCCTCTTCTTCGTGCAGTCGAAGGGCGACGCGCGGAGCATCCAGCCCGCCATGTTCGGCGTACGGCCGTCGGCCGGTTTCGCCACCCCCGCCACCGCGTCCGCGTTCGGCGACGTGGACGGCGACGGCACGAACGACATCGCCTTCGTCTCGACGAAGGACGGCAAGGGAACGGTCTGCATCTCGGCGCGCTCCTCGGACGGCACGGCCGCGTGCTGGTCTCCGGCCACCCCGCCCGCGGGCTTTGCCTCGAGCCTCGCCGCGGCCGACGTCGACGGCGACGGAAAGGACGAGATCCTCGTCGGGAGCAGCGCGGGCGGAGTCGACGTCCTCCGCCTCACCGCCCCCGACAAGATCGAGGCCGAGCACCTCACCGTCGACTACGGCGCGACCATGACCGTCATCGATCCGGGACGGCCAAGAGCCGCGGTCTGGGCCGCCACCCGCGCCGATGGCACGAGCGTCGCGCTGTTCCAGGGCAAGGAGCAGAAGCGGGTTCTCACGGTGAAAGACGCGGACTTCATCCCGGGATCGCCGGCCGTCCGTTACTGGGCGGCGATTCGCTGAAACGGAGGGCTTGAAACGAGGGCGCTCCGGCCTAGGATGCGCTCGTGTTCGAGGATCTCGAGGAGGAGAACGTCGACGTCAACGCGGATTCCCCGGATCGCGCGATTGCGTGGGCGATCGCCTCTCGGGGCGAAGCGGGGACGGTCACGCCGGAGGAGGGCTGGGCGATCCTGCACGAGCGCTACCCGGACGACCCGCGCTTTCTCCTCCTCAACACCTACGCCGAGATCAACGAGGCGAAGAAGCAGGCGGTCGACACGAAGAGCGCGGCGCAGGTGCTCACGGCAGCCTACCTCCTCAAGAAGATCGATCGCGTGATGGCCGCCGATCCCACCGGCGCGCACGAGCCGCACGTGCGCGAGCTCGTCGTCTTCGGCACCACCGAGCTCGGCGCCGCGAAGGGCGAAGAGCTCACGACCGTGAAGAGCCTCCGCGACAAGCTCGGCATCGAGGGCGAGTCGAAGCGAGACGACCGCGATCGCGCGGGGCTGAAGCTGCGCCGCTTCGAGCGCGAGGTCCTGAAGGAGGTCGACGACCGCACCCAGGACAACAAACCCCTCGGCGTGGCGCAGGTGCAGCAGCCGAAGAAGCCCGCCAACGACTGGGCCTCCGCCACGTCCGACTCGAGCAAGCCGCGCCGCAAGTATGCGGCCGACGCGCGCTTCGAGGCGGGCGAGCTCGTCGAGCACTCGAAATTCGGAGTGGGCGTCGTCACCGGCACCGAGCCGGGCAAGGCCGTCATCCTCTTCGAGAGCGGAGTTCGCAAGCTCGTCGCGGGCGCATGAGGCGCGCGGCGCTCCTGCTCTTGCTCGCCGGCTGCGCGACGGTCCGGCCCTACTCGCCGAAGCCCATCGTCCTTCGCGACACGGATCTCGATCCGGTCAACGTCGCGTGCACGAAGCGCCCGAGCGAGAAGGATCCGAATCACGTCTCGTGCGCGCCAGAGCCCTATGTCTCTCCGCTCGCGTGGGACGCGGCGGACAACACGTTCTTCCGGCCGCTCGCGAAGATCTGGGCGGTCGATCCGCCCCAGGAGGCGCGCAACGTCAACGCGCTCGACGAGGTGCCCGACTCGGCGTGGTTCACGAATCGGATCGGCAAGAGGCATCCGCCGGCCGAGGAGCTGGCGCGCGGCGCGTGCAAGCCGGACGACATGCTCGATCCGGACACGGCCGAGGAGGGCGACTTCGTCATCGATCAGGGCAAGCCCAACGGCGCGTCGCCGGGCTTCCGCGTGAAGATCGGCGGCAAGACCGCGCCAGCGTCTCCTGGGAAGAAGTACATGTTCAAGACCGACTTCGCGAAGGAGCCGGAGCGCCCGAGCGCCGCCGCCGCGATCGGAACGGCCGCCTATTACGCGGTCGGCTTCAACACGTCCTGCGAACAGGTCCTCTACGTGCCGCCGTCCGCCTTCAAGCTGATGCCGAACCTCAAGGTGACGGCCAACGATGGCGTCACGCGACCGTTCGATCAGGAGGCGCTGGAGAAGGTCTACGGTCAGGCGGTCAAGAAGGGCGACCGATACCGATTCCAGGCGAGCGCCTGGCTCGGCGGATACCTCCTCGGCCCCTTCAAGTACGAGGGGACGCGGAGCGACGATCCGAACGACATCATTCCCCACGAGGATCGGCGCGACCTCCGCGGAGGTCGCCTCCTCGCGGCCTGGCTCCACCACTTCGACGCACGCGAGCAAAACAGCATGGACGCGTGGATGGCGTCCGACAAAGCCCATCCGGAGTCGTCCCCGGGCTGGGTGAAGCACTACTACCTCGATACGAGCGACTGCCTCGGCAGCGTCTGGGACTGGGACGGGATCTCCCGCCGCATGGGCGACTCTTACCTGCTCGACTGGCAGGACATCGGCGTCGACTTCGCGACGTTCGGCCTGGTCGAGCGGCCGTGGGAGCGGAAGCGCATGGAGCCGGGCATGGAGATGTTCGGATATTTCAGCGCCCGCGAGTTCGACCCCGAGCGCTGGCGAAACGAGTATCCGAATCCCGCATTCAGCCGCGCCACCGAGCACGACAACGCGTGGATGGCGCGCATTCTCTCGCGCTTCGATCGCGCGGACATCGTGACCCTCGTGAAGATTGGCAAGTTCTCGCGCCAGGATGCAGAGGACTACCTCGTCGACGTGCTCGAGCAGCGCCTCCGGAAGATCCTCCTCCGCTATCTCACGGTCCTCTCGCCCATCGCGGACGTCCACGTCGAAGATGGCCATCGCGTCTGTGGCGTCGATCTCGCGCGCCGCCGCGCTCTGCAGCCCGTGGAGCAATACTCGTATCGCGCCGGCGCGTTCGGCCTGGACGTGCAGCCAGAGGGAAAGCTGTGCGTGACCGTTCCGCCCGGCACCGAGCACGTCCGCATCGAGAGCAGCGCCGCCAAGGGTGTCCTCGACATCCAGCTCCATGCGTCCGCGAACGGCGTCGAGGTCGCCGGCCTGCACCGCCTCGACCCCTAGCCTCGATTCTCAGAGGCTCTCCATGTACTCGACGAGGAACGCGCGATCCGCCGCCGTGAGGTCGTCGATCTCCGCGTGCGTGCGGCCGCCACACGAGGGGTTGAAGCGGTCGAAGAGCGTGTCCGCGCAGCCGTTGTGAATCCAGGGACCGTGCCAGGCCACGCCGACGAGCGAGGGGACCTGGAACTTGCCGCCCGTCCCCACGTCGAGGCTCAGGTTGTTCGTCATCATCGCGCCGGAGTGGCAGACCGCGCACTTCTTCTCGAAGAGCTCCCTGCCGCGGGGCGCGATGTCGAGCTGACCACGCAGCGGTACTGGCGCAGGGAGCGCGAAGAGGTACCTGCCGAGCGCATCCACCGCCGGCGGGTCGAGCCGGGGGCCGCTCATCCGCTCGACGAAGACGTGGTCGACGAGCGCGGAGAGATCGCGCATCTCACCGTCCCAGTGGAAGGGCTCGGTGCGCGCCGTCGTCCCGAGGAGCGAGGGCGTCCGGCGCGGTCCGATGTCCTCGAAGCGCCAGACGCGGCCGTCGTCGGCCCCTTCCGCGTGGCACGAGGCGCACGCGATGAAGCCGCCCGCGTTGGCGTGGAAGATGGCGTGGCCCGTGTCGGCGCGGAAGTCGGTCGCGAGATCGATCGTCTTGAAGGTACGCAGGCGATCGTCGGTCATGATGTGGAGCTGCGCCGGCTCGCGTGTCTGCACGATGAGCTCGTCGAGCGACGAGAAGTCCGCCGCGACGACCTGACCTTGCGCCACGTCTCCGCCGCGTACGGGGACCCCGCACTCCTGGCGGCCGCCACCGCGCAGGTCTCCCGTCGAGACGATGAAGAGCTGCGAGAGCGCGGGCGTCAGCGCGTTACCGGCGCCGAGGACGACGATCTCGCGTGAGTTCGTGGCCACGTCGACGGGCAGGACCGCGGTCGGGAGACGGACCGAGTCCGCCGCGCACGTCAGCGGGTCCTGCACGCAGCGCGTCTTCACGAGCGAGAGACGCGTGCTGACGATACCGACCCCCATCGTGCACTTCCCGCTGAGCGCGCTCTGCCCGTAGCCGCCGGGCTGGATGCTCACGGTTTCGGAGGATGGGTCCTGTGCGACGACCACGTCGAGCACCTCACCGTCCTCGTTTCCGAGCTCGCGCACGCGCCAGGCCAGGTTCGCGTCGCCGAGCGAGGGATCCGTGAAGAGCCCGGCCGAGCCGTCGGGCTGAAAGGAGTGGAGCTCGGCGCGACGAAAGGTGCTCACGTCGATGCCGTCGTTGCGCACCACGATGTCGCGCAGGTCGAGGCCAAGGCGGCCGCCGACCGCGCTGGCGGCGCCGCCGAGCGGCGGCAGCGCCATGATGTTCCCGCTCGCGCAGGCGACGACCACGCGATTGCGCCAGCGATCCCAGGCCACGCCGCGCGGCGCGACACACGCGGGCTGGACCGAGACCACACCGGTGGCGAGGTCGACCGTCGCGAGCTCCCCCGAGCGGCGGAGCGCGATGAAGGCGTGCCCGGCCTCGTCGAGCGCGACCCGCCCCGGCTCCGTCCTCGGCGCGAGCTGGACCGAGTGACGCACCGCGCGCGCCGAGAGATCGACGACGTAGACGCGGTCGCGATCCGGATCGGAGGCGACCGCGAGGCGCGACGTCTTCGACACCGCGAGCGTGCCTCCGCTGATGGGAGGGGGCGCATCCGGTCGCGAGACGACCGCGCCGAGCACGGGGCGGAGCTGGGGGTCGAGCGCGACCTCGCGCACGGGGGCGGAGCTCGTCGCGACCGCGTCGCCGTCCTTGCACGCGGCGACGGCCAGGGCGCCCGCGACGATCGCGCCGAGGACCTGCTGGAACGCCCCCGAAGAGCAAGTCGAGCGTCTCCAGCGAAGCATGCCCGAGAGTGTCGAGCCGGCCACGGAGCGGCTCACGGATCGCAATCGAGCGACGTCGCGGCCCACACGCCCGAGAGGCAGGCCATGGCGAGACCACGCTTGGACCGGCAGCTCCCGTAGTCGCAGACGAGGCCGGCGGTGCACGGCTGACCCGTGTTCGGCCGGCTCGGAGGACAGACATTCAGCGGCTTCGTGCAGGCCCATCGCCGCTCGTGCACGTCCGAGCCGCCGCGCCCCGTGGTGCAGGCGCAGACGCCGTCGCTCATGTTGCAGAGGAGCTCGTCCTCGGGAGCGCCGCCGTCGATCCCGCACGGGAGGCCGTCGAGGGCCGCCACCGGCAGGTCCTTGGGACACTGATCGGCCGCGCATCGCTCGCTGGGAAATCGCAGCCACGGCTCGGAGCCCGTGGAGCAGCTGAAGACCTCGTTGCACTGCCGGTCGGGGCTGGAGCCGTACTCGCAGACCGCGGCCGGGCGGTCGCAACCGACGGCGGCATCGACCCCGGCGTCGGCCGGCATGACGTCTTCGATCACCGACGGACACAGCACGGGATCCGTCTGCTCCAGCCGAACCGGCGCGCTCTGCCCGGCGTCGAGGCGGATCGTCCGCTGCGGGGAGACCGCGGGCTCTTCGCCGAGGTTCGCCTCGTAGACGTCACCGCACGCCACGGCGCTGCCCACCACCGCAAGACACGCGGCGACCCGGTAACCACGAGGTGCCATGGTCAGGGGAGGACGAGCTCGGCGCGGAGACCGACGGATGCGAGCGGCACGCCGTAGCGCGTGACCGGGACACCTTGGTTTCGGATCACGATGCCGCCGGCGGTGGCGCCGACGAGGCCGTCCGCCACCACGCGGAGCGGTCCGCCGACGTGGAACGAGAAGGCAGCGGAGAGCCAGCCGGCGGGCGCGAAGATCGTGTCGCCCACCTCTTCCGTGGTCACGAGGAACTCGCCGAACTGATCGCTGAGCGAGCCGGGCGTCTTCGTGGCATGCACCCACGCCGCGCCGACGTTCGCCCCCAACCGCGGGATCACGAACGCGCTCGGCGGCGTGAAGGGGATCTCGAGGCCCACGCCCGCGAGGCCCGGCGCGATGCGGACGTGGCTACCGTCCGCAGGCGCAGCCGTGGTCATCGGCGTCGCGCGCGTGCCATTGAGCGGGGCGTCGACGTGGAGCGAGAGGGAGAAATACCGGTGCAGCCCGACCGAGCCGTGGAGCGAGAGCCCACCGAGCGAAGCGCCACGGCTCACGAGGTACGAGGCGCCGGCGCCGAACGTCAGGCGCGGCGCGCGTGCGGCCAGCGGCTTCGGCTTCGACGGTGCTCGGTCCTCGTTCTCGAAGTCTTCCCAGCCGCCGCTCGGCGGCGGCGGCTCCGCCGTCGCGGGCGGCGGGCCCACGGGCTCGGGCTCGCGGAACGCGATTGTCGCACGCATGACCACGGCCGCCTGCATCGCCATCGTCTCGGCGCCGTGCGCGTCGCGCGCGACGATCGTGTCGCGGAGCTTCAGCTCGTGGCCGTCGTCGGTCCACACCGCGACGCGTCCGCTGTTGGAGCAGAGCGCCGCGGACGCGCCTGCGTTCTGCACCGCGCTCGTGATCGCGGGCCCCGTGCAATCGGGCAGGGCGCCCACCGCGACGGGCGCGAAGCCGAGCGCGACGAGCTCCTTCTCGAGACGCGCCGCGATCGGATCCTTCTTCGGCCCCGCGATGACGACCCGCACCGCTTCTTCTGCGCGCACGACGGGCGCCGAGAACAGCGCGGCGACGAAGGCCACGGCGGCCGCGACGAGCCTCCCCCGAGACGCCTTCATTTGACCCCCAGCACCCGTTTCGCGAGCGCGGCATGCGCGCCATCGGGCCAGGACGCGAGGTACCGCGTGGCGAGCTCCTTCGCGCGATCGTGCTCGCCCGAGCCGTAGCGCGCCTCGATGGCGCGACCCATCGCCTCGCGCGCGAGCGGGCCTTGCGGACGCTCGCGCAGGTAGAGCTCGAAGTCGTCGCCCGCCACCTTCATCTGATGGCGGATGTCCATCGCGATGCGTCCGAGCTCGAACGCGGCGGTCGCGGCGGCGTCGCTGTTCGCGAATCGACGTCGCGTGGCCTCGAGCGCGGCCGTTGCGAGCTCGAAACGACCCGCGTAGCGCCCCGCGTTCGCGAGCAAGAGGAGCTCGGGGCCGGAGAGCGCGGCGAGCGTCTCGTCCCAGCCGTTGGCCTCCGCCGCCGCGATCGCCTCTGTGTGCTGGCCCGAGCGCGCGAGGCTCACGATGTTGCGCGTGGGATCGACCGCCGGCGCTTTCGGCTTCGCGAGCGTGGCGACGCTGGCGGACGGCGCGGGCTCGGGCATCGCCGGCGTCACGGAGGGCGCGGGGAGCTCGACCGTCGAGGCCTTCTCGCGATCGTTGCAAGATACAACGAGCTCTTCCTGGTTCTCGAGGCGGGTGCCGGCCTCGAGGCCGCAGCCGCCGACGACGACCGAGCCCTCTTCCATGCGCACGACGAGCGCGTTCTTCGGTGCGTCCCACGCGACCGTGAACTTGGTGCCCGTGACCTTCACCTCGTAGGGTCCGGCCTCGATCGCCCAGCGCGTCTGCTCGCGATGAACCACGGAGACGTGCATCGAGCCGTTCTCGACGAGGACCCGCGCGCCCGTGTCCGCCACCTGCGTCACGCGAACGCGCGCCGTTGGCGCGAGGCGAAGCTCGCTGCCGTCGGAGAACTTCACCGGGGTCTCGTTCTTGGCCGCGATGAAGCCGCCGGTCTCGCCGGGCCTGGACGTGTCACCGACGCTGAAGGAGATCGGCGGCGCGGGCGCCTGCGTCGCGGCCGTCTTCTCGGGTCCCGGGCTGCGGTGGGTCACGACGTAGCCCACCCCGAGGACGACAGTGGCGGCGAGGGCGAGCGCGGAGGCGACCGCGATCGGACGCACGCGGCGCCTCGGCTCCGTCTTCGGAAAACGCGAGGGCTCACCGCGAGCGATGCGAGCGCGGACGCGAGCGATGCGGTCATCGGCGAGGCGGACGCGGTCGAGATCGGACGCGATGTCGCTCCCGAGCTCGAGGAGCTCGGCGCGCGAGGGGTCGCCCGGAGGCGCCGCCCGGACGGAGCTCACTCGGTCGTCCATCGACCAGCCTCCAGCCAGGGGCGTAGCGCCTCGAAGTGCTTGGCGCGGTTCACGAATCGCTTGCCCACGTCGGAGAGTCGCCGCTTGACGGTCGCAAGGCTCACATTCGTTGCGGTCGCGACCTCGGTCAGCTCCAACCCCTCGATATAGCGAAGGGTAAAGACGATCCGATCGTCGGCGTCCATCTCGCGGAGCACGGTGTAGACCGCCCGCGTCGCCTCGCCGACCTCCTCGCTGGCGCCGACGACGGGCATCTCCGGCACCTCGTCCGTGAAGCGGAGCCAGCGACGGCGTGTCCGCCGGCGGATCCACTCTCGGGAGGTGAAGACGGTGATGCCCGTCAACCATCCCTTCAGCTTCGAGGTGTCTTCGAGGCCGTGAATCCCCTCGAACGCGCGGATGAAGACCTCGTGGAGGATGTCTTCGGACTCCGACTCTGGACCGAGGAGGCTCCACACGAGGCGCTCGACGTGGCGCGCGTACCGATCGAAGAGCATCGTGGTCGCGCCGGGGGCGCCGCGCTTGATCTCGTTGACCAGGACCGCGTCGGGGATCTCCTCACGCGGGCGCAGCTCGCGCACGACGGACGTGCGCGGGAGCGGCGGCGGGGTCTGCGGTCGTTGGAGCGACATCAAGGAGGATTGGTGGGGGAGTGACGCCTGAGATTACAGACGGCTCATCTTTTTCCATCATGGTCGATCCGTCGCGATCGACACCTCTCAAACCCATCACAAGCCCATGGTTTCAGGCAGTTATCCCACCTGCCCCTACGATCTGACGAGGATCCACGAAAGAGTGGATGGCGGTCGTTTGCTACCCTCCGGGGGCATGGCGTTCTTCCAGACCCCGCCCGAGCTCGGCAACACGTACGCGACCGATGATGTGCTCCGTCGGTACCTGCGAAACACGCTCCCCGCGGACGTGTTCGCGATCATGGAGCCCGAGCTACAGGCGATGGGCGAGCTCTCCGGCGGCGAGCTCTTTCGGGAGTCGGTCGCGACCTACTCCGACGAGCCGACGCTCGCGCAGTGGGGCGCATGGGGCAAGCGCGTCGATCAGATCGAGCTCACGCCGCTCTGGAAGAAGGCCCAGCGCATCACGGCGGAGAAGGGCATCGTCGCGACCGCCTACGAACGGAAGACGGGCGCGTGGTCGCGCGTGCATCAGTTCTCCCTCGTGTACCTCGTGGAGCCCTCGTGGCACGTGTACTCGTGCCCGCTCGCGATGACGGACGGCGCGGCGAAGACGCTCGCGACCTCGAAGAATCAGGCGCTCATCGATCGCGCGCTGCCACGGCTCACGAGCCGCGACCCGGATCGCGCCTGGACGAGCGGCCAGTGGATGACGGAGCGCACGGGCGGCAGCGACGTCGCGATCTGCGAGACCATCGCGCGCCCCGTCCCGGGCGAGAACGGCGCCTTCACCCTCCACGGCACGAAGTGGTTCTCCTCCGCAACCACGTCGCAGATGGCGCTGACGCTCGGTCGTCCGGAGGGCAATCCGCCCGGCGGCAGCGGCCTCGCCATGTTCTATCTCGAGACGAAGAACCCGGACGGCAGCCCGAACAACGTGTTCGTGAACCGCCTCAAGGACAAGCTCGGAACGCGCATGGTGCCGACCGCAGAGCTCACGCTCGACGGCGCGCGCGCGGTCGCGGTGAAGGGCCTCGACTCCGGGATCAAGAACATCACGCCGATGCTCAGCATCACGCGCACCTGGAACGCGGTCTGCGCGGTGGCCGGCATGCGCCGCGGACTCATGCTCGCGAAGGACTACGCGCGCCGGCGCGTGGCTTTCGGCGCGCCGCTCTCGGAGAAGCCGCTCCACCTCGACACGCTCGCCACGATGGAGGCCGAGGCGCAGGGCGCGTTCCTCATCGCGTATCGCGTGGTCGAGCTCCTCGGGCGTGAAGAGGCGAACGAGCTCACCGACCACGAGGCCGCGCTCCTCCGCCTCCTCGGCCCGATCGTGAAGCTCATCACCGCGAAGCAGGCGGTCGTCGTGGCCAGCGAGACGCTCGAGGCCTTTGGCGGCGCGGGCTACATCGAGGACACCGGCCTCCCGCGCCTCCTCCGCGACGCGCAGGTCCTGCCGATCTGGGAGGGCACGACGAACGTGCTCTCGCTCGACCTCCTCCGCGTGCTCGCGAAGGGCGGCAACCTCGAGCCGATCTTCCGCGAGGTCCACGCGTGCGTCGACGATTGCGAGCCGGCGCTCAAGGAGCCGGCGCAGGCGGCGCTCGAGGCGTGCGAGCACGCCGGCGCGTGGCTCATGAAGACGCTCGAGTCGGGCGGTCCCACCGCCGTCGAGGCCGGCGCAAGGCGCCTGGCGATGACGCTCGGTCGTGCGATGGAGCTGGCGCTCCTCGTACGCGAGGCGACGCGCTCGAAGAAGCACGGCGATCACGAGAAGCCGACCGCCGCGGCTCGCCGTTTCTGGCGGAGCGGGGTCGACTCCATCGTGGACGACACGATCGACGCGGACGCGAAGGCGCTCTTCGCCTAGCCGCGCCGCCCGCGCATCAGCACATCGCGCCGTTCGGCACGCAGGCCGGAGCGCCCCAGCAGAACTGGCAGCTCGTGCCCGGGCGGCAGGTCTCGCCACCGCAGAGGCTCTCGTTCGGGTCGGTGTTGTCGGTCGCGGGCGCGACGACTTCGACCGTGAGCTTGTAGGTCTTCACGGCGGGCGTCGAGGCGGGCTCCCACGGGCGGCGGTACTCGACCGTGATGAGGTGCTTGCCGACCTTCGACATGAGCGGCGTCCCGTGCGCGTCGCTCACCGCGTCGGTGCTCCACTTGAGGATCTGCGTGCCGCCGGAGCCGACCGGACCGCTCGAGCCGGGGCCCTGGTATTCGTCCGCGAACGGGTACGCGAACGTGCGGTCCGTCTTCGTGACCTTCCATTTGTAGCCGGTGGTCGCGTTGGCGCCGAGCTCGAGGACGAACGTGTCACCCTCCGTCACCTTCACGGTGGTGCCTTCGTCCGCCTCGGTCGCGATGACCTCGCGCTTCACCGTCACGTCGCTCGAAGCGGCTGCGGCTCCATCGTCCTGCGCGTCGGCCGAGCAGCCGATGGTGGAGAGAGCGAGAGCGAAGGCACCCAGGGCGACGAAAGAGAGAATGCGCATGACGAAGGCTCCTCGCGGCGAATCCGCCGCGGTCAGTGGTGAGGTGCCGTGGTTATGTATCCTACCTTTCAGGATGCAAGCGCACTTCCGTCGATTTTTCGCAAGTCACGAGAACTGCTTCCGAAAAAAGTGGGGCTTCTCCCCCACCCCTCTCCATGGCGAGCGAGCGCGTTCGTTCAGCGGGCGATCTTGTCGGTCGTCCTCGTGCAGATGATCGTCGGGTGGCGCATGCCGTAGACCCACTTCGACGCGTCATCGAGCTTCCTCATCGGGATCTCGTAGTAGCGACCCCAGCTCATCACGATGACCTTCTCGTCCGCGCCCGTGCCGCGGTGGCCGACCGCCGTCACCCAGTGCGAGCTGAAGCTCCCGTCCGTGTTGAACCACACCATGACGGGGTGGCCGCCATCGAGCTGGCCGCGGAGCGCCTTCGCGCCGTCCCACGGATAGGAGATGCGGCAGCCCAGGTCCGGGTGATTTCGCTTCAGCCAGTCCTCGATCTGCCACTGCAGCGTGCCGACCACGAAGTGAACGCCGCCGTCATCGAGCTGGTCGGGAGACTTCTCGATCCCGTAGAGGCGGAGCTCGTTCGCGAGCGCGGTCGGACCGCACTTGCCGCGCTCGTCGAACCAGCCCTCCGAGTCGGGCTGCTTCCAGGGCACCGGCATGTTCGCGGGTGACGCGATCTGGACCATGTCCTTGTCGTCGAGGGGCTGGCTGCGAAGCTCGTCGTCGGTCGACGCCACCTCGTCCGGACCCGTCTCGGTGGCGCAGGCGGAGACGGCGAACGCCGAGGCGGCAAGCGCCAGAAGACCTTTAAGAAGAGAAGAACGAGACGCAGGCATCGTGGTTCAGGTTCGAGCAACCGTCGCGCCAGCCGCGCCCTGCGCAAATCGCCGATCATTCTGCGCTTACGGAATACCTACATGGTGTGTAGGTATACCACCCTGGATCCATGGGCGACGCTCGGCGGACTCGTTGCGCAATTCGCGCGGTCAGCCCTTCGCGATCATCAGCGCCGCGAGGAAAGCGAAGCCAAGGAGCGCGACGAGGAGCGCCACGACGAGGTTGCCGCTCTTCGAGGTCGCCTTCTGGGGCTCGTCGCTGTCCGCGGCGGCGAGGGCGGCGCGGGCCTCGCGCGACGCCTGCGTGAGGAGGAGCGCCTCGAGGAGCGCCGCCGCGCCCAGCGCGACGAGCCCGATGTAGAGCCCGAGCCGATGCTGCGCGCGGTTCCTCGCGCCGCGCGTGGCGATGCCGTCGAGCGCGAGCCAGCGCGGCGTCGGTCCGGCGAGGCTCTGCGCGCTCGCGAGGCCACGCTGACAGCCGTCGCAGCTCGCGCACTTGTTCCGCGGGCTGACGACGAACGCACGCGCGATCGTCGCGCCCGACATCTTCTCGGCGCCGCGCGGATCGCCCGAGGCGACGAGCCAGTAGGCGCCCTCCGCGAGATGACCCAGCGGGACGTGCGCGCGCGGGAGCGGATCGCCCGGCTCGACCGCGAGCGGCAGCGCCGCCGCCCAGACGCGGCCTTCGACGTCGTCGACCTCGACGTACGCCGTCTTCCGCGGGTTCGGCGCGATGACGATCGCCTCGCGCGCCTCCGGTCTCGACTCGTCGCTGAAGAACACGCTCGGGAGCTGGATCGAGAACGCGCCCGGGGCGGTGGGGAGCGTGCCGAACCAGATCCCCTTCTCGCCGTGCGGGCCGGTCGCCTCGAGCTGCGTCGAGGCGGCGTGGCCGAGCGCCGTGGCCTCGAGCCTCGCGTAGCCGAAGCAGTCCGCCTTCGCGTCGTCCGCGGCGAGCGCGAGGCCGACCTCCGGCGTCGCGTGCACCGACGGGGCGCCCGCGTCCGCGTCCTTCGGCTCGACGTGCACCCAGACCTCGTGCGGAGTGCCGACCGCGAGGCGACCGCTCTCGAGGTAGACGTCCATCAGCAGGTCGCCCTCGCGCTTCGAGGGACGCACCCGCGCCGCGGAGAGGCGATCGCTCGCGGTGGGCCAGTCGACCGGCTTCGGCGGCGCCTTCAGCAGATCGATGATCCCGAACGCGAGCGGCTCGCGATCGCCCGCGACGCGCGCGTCGAAGGCGAGGCCGACCGGCGCCCCTGGCATGGTGAACGTGATCTCCGCCACGCCGTCCTCGTTGCTCGCGCCGGTCCAGTGCGCCTCGTGACCGTCGACGTCGCGGAGCTCCACCGAGAGATCCTTCATCGCGATCGCCTCGCGCACGCCGCGCTCCTCGTAGTACGTGACCATCTGGAACGCGTAGTGGTGAGGCTCGGCCGCCGTCTCCGTGTGGCCCGGACGAGCGCCGTAGACGAGCGCGGCGTGGAAGCCCGAGCCCGCGCCGACGCGCAGGCCGACCATCAGCGTCGCGATCGCGACGAGCGGCGCGTAGACCATGAGCTTCGTCCGGTGCTGTCTCAAGGCTTCGACCACCGCACGGGGACCTTGGCGCCGACGATCGGCTCTTCCTTCGTCGCGCCGAACGTGCCAGGCGCAAGCGTGATTTCCTTCACTCCTTCCGCGGCGATCACGTGCACGCCGTCATCGCGGAGCTCGAGGTCGACGAAGGCATCTCGGTCGTCGGACGCGCGCTTCAGGGTCACGCCGTAGGCGCCCGTGTCGATGCGGCGCACGCTGCGAAACGAGACGCGCTTCGGGGACCTCGGCGCCACGGCGGCGGCGGCGCGATCGACCACGCGACGGATGTATTTGACGACGAGCGGCCCCTCGTGGCCCATGCCGGGCACGCGCTCGAATTCGACGGCGAACCCCGCCTTCTTCATCGCGTCGTAGAGCATGGTGCTCTGCTTGATGGGGCAGGTCGCGTCGGCCTCGCCGTGGACGAGGAACACGGGCAGGTGCCGCGCGTTCTCGAGCACGTCGAGCGCGTTGACCCGCCGGGCGCCCTCGTCGCCGCCGAGGATGCCACGCACGTACGTGTCGAGATCGAACCTGCTGTCGCCGAAATAGCTCGCCACGTACGCGAAGCGATCCGGGTGATGAAACGAGATCGTGGTCGCGCCCTGACCGCCCATCGACGCGCCCCAGATCGACACGCGCTGGGGATCGATCTGGATCTGCGCGCTGATCGCATCGATCGCGCGCATGACCTCGTCCTCCGCGTCCGCGACGTAGAGGGAGTTGCCGAGGCCGCTCGGCATGAGGAGGACCACGTCCTGCTTGCCCGCCTCGTCGATCAGCTCCTCGTACGCCGCGTACGTCCACGGGTTGCTGTTCCACGGATGCGTTCCGACCAGGAGCGCGCCCGGCTTCGAGCGGTCGTGGCCGCCAGGCACGAACACGACCGCCTCCCCGCCGCCCTTCGCGGCGTGCGGGCTCGGGAACTTGATCGTCTGGAAGCCGTCGTCCGTGCTCACGACCGCGCCGACGCGCGGCGGATAGCTGCATGCGATCCGTTTCTCGTAGGTCGACACCTTCACTTCGACGGTGACGTCGTGCGGCCGGTCGTCGCCGAGGCGGACCACGAGCGGCCCCTTCGAGCCGCTGTCCTTCACCGCCCCGTCGACCAGGACTCGACCGCGACCGTTGCAGTGTGGGACGAGGACGGCCTCCCCTTGCGCTCGAAAAGAGAGGCCTTTGTCCGTCCTGGTCGGCGTGACGGCGGCGCCGGAGACGCTGTCGACGAGCAGGAAAGCCGCGAGCGCGAGGCGCATCACCGTGAAGACTACACGAGCCCGCCGTAAAGACTTGTCAACGAAGGGGATTCTCCCTAAACGGAGGTCGAGATGTCGTCTGCTGTGACCACCAGCCGGAGCGTCGATTGGGCGTTCGTCCGCGCGCGGCTGGGCTCGTTCCTTGCGGTCGTGCCGCTGTCCATCTGGGTCATCAACCACCTCTGGCGAAACCTGTCCGCGTTTCAGGGCGCCAAGGCGTGGACGGACGACGTCACGACCTACTCGCATCCGCTCGCGTTCTTCGCCTCGTCCGTCATCGCGCTGCTGCCGATCGCGCTCCACACCGTGTGGGGCATCGGACGGATCGCGTCGACGCGGCCGAACCGGCAGCCGTTCTTCAGCAACCTGAAGTACGTGCTCCAGCGGCTCTCCGCGATCGGCCTCCTCCTCTTCCTCGGCGCGCACCTCTGGCTCGCCACCCTGCATCCGCGCCTGACGACCGGCCGTCCCGAGCCGTTCAGCGACATCTCGCACGAGATGCATCATCACGCGCCGACGCTCATCGTCTACGTCCTCGGCGTCCTCGGCGTCTCGTATCACCTCGCCAACGGCCTCCAGACCTTCGCGATGGGCTGGGGCGTCATCTCGAGCCGCCGCGGGCTCAAGAAGCTCGACGTGTTCGTCTGGCTGATGTTCGTGTTACTTCTCGCGATGGGATGGGGCGCGGTCTACGCGATCTGGGACGCGGGGCGGTGAGCGCGGAGCGAGCGCGAAGCGCTCCTCCGGGCTCGGGGCAGAGCCCCGTCGAGACCAGAGTCGGCCGGCGCGGCTTCGTCGTCGGCGCGCTCGGCGCCTGGACGACGATCGGCTGCTCGCGCAATCACGACAACGAGATCGCGGTCGGGGCCTTCCTCTCCCTCTCCGGCCCCGACTCCACCTTCGGCAGCGACACGCGCGAGGGCATCGACCTCGCGGTGCAGGAGATCAACGCCGAGGGCGGCCTCAAGAGCAAGAAGGTCCGCGTCATCTACGAGGACGACAAGTCGACGACCTTCGAGGCGACCCAGAAGGTGCGCCAGCTCATCGATCGCGACAAGGTCATCGCCCTCATCGGCGAGGTCGCGTCGAGCCGCTCGCTCGTCGGCGGCCTCATCGCGAACAAGGGCCACACGCCGATGATCACGCCGTCGTCGACCGCGGTGTCGGTGACGCAGGGCCGCGAGTGGGTCTTCCGCACCTGCTTCACGGACGAGCAGCAGGGCAAGGTCGCGGCCCGCTTCATCTTCAACGAGCTGAAGCGCACGAAGGCGGCCACGTTCTTCACCGCGCAGGACACGTACTCCTCCGGCCTCGCCCAGAGCTTCGTGCGCGAGATGAAGCGCCTCGGCGGCACCATCGTCGCGGAGAAGGGCTACCCGAAAGGAGAGACGAGCTTCCGCACGTTCCTCTCCGAGCTGAAGGCGAAGGAGCCCGAGGTCATCTTCGTCCCGAACTACTACAACGAGATGGTGTTCGTGGGCCGCCACGCGAGCGAGCTCGGCATCCCGGGCTCCATGTTCTTCGGCGGCGACGGATGGGACTCGGCCACGCTCACGGAGGGCGCCGGCAAGGAGCTCGAGGGCGCGCACTTCACGAACCACTACGCGCCGGACGTGCCGTGGGAGAACTCGAAGCGGTTCTTCGCGGCCTTCAGTGCAAAGTACAATCACCCACCCACCAGCCTCGCGGCGCAGGGCTACGACAGCGCGATGGTGCTGTTCGACGCGATCAAGCGCGCGCCCGAGGTGACCCGCGACGAGGTCCGCAAGGCGCTCCTCGGGATGAAGGACTTCAGCGGCGCCACCGGCACGATGAACTTCGACAAGGACCGCAACGCGAACAAGCCGATCGTGATCATCGAGATCACGGACCGCACGTTCAAATACGCAGGACAGCTGACGGCGGAATGAAGGTCCTCGAGGCGCTGCTGACCGGAGTGATGCAGGGCGCGATGATCGCGCTCGTCTCGCTCGGATACACCATGGTGTACGGAGTGCTGAAGCTCATCAACTTCGCGCACAGCGAGGTGTTCATGATGGGCGCGTACTTCGGGCTCATCGCGCTCGCCTTGCTCCTCGGCCAGCCGGGGCTCGTCGACGGCATGCTCTTCCCGCTCAAGGGCGCGGCCTCGCACGGCGTCCTCGAGAGCCATGCGGTGATCGCGACGTCGCTCGCGACCATCCTCGCGATGCTGGCTGCCGCCGGCCTCGGCGTCGTGGTCGAGCGCCTGGCCTATCGCCCGCTGCGGCAGCGGGGCAAGGGCGCCCTCGCGCGCGTCACGCCGCTCGTGACGGCGCTCGGCATGTCCGTGCTGCTGCAGAACCTCGCGCAGCTCCTCTTCAGCCCGCGCGTCCGGCCGTACCCGCAGACGCTCGCGAGCATTCCGCCGCTCGGATCCATCTCTAGCTCGCGCATCCTCATCCTCGTCGTGAGCGTGGCGGTGATGGTGGGCCTCGAGCTCATCGTGAAGCGGACGTGGTTCGGCAAGGCGATGCGCGCGCTCAGCGCGAACGAGGAGGCGGCGCGCCTCATGGGCGTCCGCACCTCGCGCGTCATCTCGATGACCTTCGCGCTCGGCTCGTCGCTGGCCGCGCTCGGCGCGGTGCTCTTCTGTCTCGATCAGTCCGAGGTCTATCCGACGATGGGCGTCATCATCGGCACGCGCGCCTTCGCGGCGGCGGTGCTCGGCGGCATCGGCAGCATCACGGGCGCGATGCTCGGCGGCATCCTCATCGGCGTCATCGGCGAGCTCGTGAAGCTCACGGACTACTCGGGCGGCGCGGACGTCCTCGTGTTCGTGGTGCTGATCGTGGTGCTGCTCGTCCGTCCGTCGGGTCTGCTCGGCTCGACGCGCACCGAGAAGGTCTAGCTAGTCACAGGCGTCCACGCACGGCTCGAACGCCTCGAAGCGCGTGACGAGCTCGGGACGTTCGTGGTCCTTCGCGAGCTTGACGAGATCCGCCCACGACTCGTGCGCGAACGCGCCGCGGAGCTTCGCCGGCCTCATCGACTCGAGCACGTCGAGCGCGAGGAAATCGGTCTTCGTCACCTGCGGCACGTTCTGCGACAGGTCGCCGATCAGACGGAGGCCGCGCGCGCGGTACCAGCTCATCCACGCGGACGAGTCCAGATCGCCGTTCGCCGCCGGCATCGTCCTCCTCCGGCGATCGAGGAACGCCTGCACGGCCGGGGGAATCACGGGCGCCCCGTCGACGATCACGACGCCTTCGAGGCCGTCGTAGTGCATGGCGCTGCTGCTCTGCTCCCACGCCAGGCGAAAGACAAACGAGCTCGACGCCATCGGCGGCGGCCCGAGGATCCATCCGACCGTCGAGTCGAACCACTCGCGGTAGCCGCCGTCTTCGACCGAAGGGCTCGCGGCCGCTTCGAGGATCGCGAGGTACTCCGCGTCCGCGTCACTGAGGATCCACTCCTCCTCCTTCACGTCCATGTACATGTACAGGCCAGGAACGCCGACGGGCTCGATGGCGGGCGCGAGGATGGCGTCGTACGCGTTGACCCAAAGCGAGACGTCGGTCGGCGACATCGTCGAGGGCTTCAGCATGAGCACGGCCCTCGCGTTGCGGCGCATCTCCGGTGTCATCACCACCGCCTTCTCGTAGTCGGGCAGGCTTCGGTACGTCGGTGACTCGGCGAACGCGAAGCCAACGCGTGCCTCGTGGAGCCTCGCCATCGCCTGGACGAAGAATCCCTGCATGAGCATCGGCTGCCAGCAGCCGCCGTAGGTGTGCTTCGTCTCCCCGATCGGCGGATGCGTCGCGACGAGCGCGTCCATCTGCGCTTCGGAGAGCTCGCCGATCGGGCGCTCGAACGCCGGCTGCAGCTCGCGCTGGTACCAGCTCCAGTACTCGGGGGCGCAGGTCGCGGGAGCGTCCGTCAACTCGTTCGACGTCGACGCGGTCGCGGACGGCTCGGCCGGTGAGCAGGCGAGAAGGATGGGCGATGCGATGACGAGGGTGAGGAAGCGCATCCTTGCCCTCGTTCATCGGTCGTGCCCGATGAAGCGGGCAACGATTTCGGAGACTTACGCGCCGGAAAGGGCCATCTTCGAGCCGTTCCCGCGATCCACCTCAGAAGAGGAAGCCGACGCGGAGGAGGTCGATGGTCGGCGTCGTCTTGTTGCCGAGCGTGTTCGCGACCGAGGCGTAGGTCTTGTCCGCCTCCGACTTGATGCCGTTCTTCGCGAGGTCGCTGTCGCGCGAGTAGCTCGGGTTGATCGGGATCTGGACGCCCACGTCGATGCCGACGGTGATGCCGTTCTCCCAGGTCTTGAGGTAACCGACGCGCGGGTTGATGAACGCGGTCTCCGCGGACATCGCCTCGGTGTACTTGCCCGGCCCCGCCTGGACGGTGCTGCGCGTCGAGAGCCACTGCTTGCCGCCGCGGACGCCGACGAAGAGGCCACCCTTGAACGGGAAGACGCGCGCGTCGACGGCCATTCCCTTGAACGAGATGTCCGTGCCTGCCACGCTCGTGTCGGGGAGGAAGCTGTACTCGAAGCCGACGCCGACGATCTTCTTCACCTTCACGAAGCCTTCGACCGCGAACGGGCGCGGGAAGCCGACGCCGACCATGCCGCCGACGCGGAAGCTCTCGTCCTGCTTCGAGCCCGAGGTCGGCGCCTCGAGCGGGCGATCCTGCTGGGTCATCGCGAGCGGCGCGAAGCGCGGCGCCTCGAAGGCGGGCGCAGCGACCGGCGCGGGCGCGGTCTCGACGACCGGCGCAGGCGGCAGCGCGGGCGCGGGCTCCACCGGCGCGGGCTCGACCGGCGTCGACTCGACGGCGGGAGCAGCGGGCGTCTCGGTGGTCTCGGTCGCGGCGGGCGCGGCGGAGGTCTCGGGCTGCTCGACGGTCTCGGTCGCGGCGGGCGCGGCCGGGGTCTCGTCGGCAAGAGCGTTGTTCGTCACGAAGAGCGCAGCCGCGGTGGCGGCGATGCTGAGGACTCGGCGCGTCATCGATGAAGAGAACGGCCGGCCGGAGAGGGTCTTCATGCCCAGACGTCACTGCGGGAGTCGGGCCAAGCGCGAGCGGTGCCCCGCACCCGAACGGGTGACGTGAAAATGCCGTGTTTCCGGGGCCTCCTGGGCCCGAACGGCGCCGAGACGCGACACCCGCCGCCGGCTGTATCAGCGAGACGGCTGATACAGCTCGCACGCGCACGCAGGCGCGCACGGTCGGGCTCGAGCGACGATCACGAGCCGGTGCGTGGGCTCGGGACGCCGGCGCCGCGCGGCTGCACCGACGGCGGCTCCTCGATCATGTCGTCGACGCTGATCTCTTCCGCCGCTTCCTTCTCCTCGTCCTCGAGACGCATCGCTTCGAGGACGAGCGCGCCGATCGACGCGCGCGCCGCCGGGAGCGCGCCGCTCTCCTTCGTCGCGAAGCTGAACTTTCCCGCGCGCCACGACAGGACCTGACGCAGCGCCTCGATCGCGGGCACGGGCTTGCCGGCGATCTCCGTCGCCGCGAAGAGTCCGCCGTTCATCGTGATGGTCGCCCGCTTGCCGGTCACCGAGGTCACCTCGATGAGGCCGCTGCGGCGCTCCATCTCGAACATCATCAGCATGCTCGCGAGCGGGAACGCCGCGAGATCGCCGCGTATCGCCGCCGTCGCGCCCATCGAGGAGGCCTCGCCCTCTTCGCCGCGTCCGCCTTGGAGGCGCCTCGCCATCGCGATCAGCGCGGTGACGGACGCGATGATCTCCTCGTTCTCGAGGGGACGCGCGAGGAAGACGTCGGCGCCGACGTTGAGCGTCTGCGCGCGGACACTTCGATCCACGAGCTCCCCCACGAAGAGGATCGGCACCTTCGAGACCGGACCTGACTCGGTCCGCACACGCCGCGCGACCCACGCGCCGTCGAGGTCGGGGAGCTCCGGCGCGAGGATGATGCAGTCGGGGATCGTCTCGCACGCCTTCCGGAAGCCCGGCATGGCTTCGGTGCAGTGGTCGACGGTGTAGCCCTTCTCCTTCAACCCCCGAACGAGAAGCTGGCTGGTCCACTCGTCTCCGTCAATGACGAGGACACGCCCGGATGTCACATGGACTACATTATCAGCTCGCGTCTGAAGCCGCGAAAACCCGGACAAAAGTCCTGGGGCTGCGCTTCCGGCGCCGGCAACTCGTCCGACCGTCCATGTAGCAGACCGAGAGCGCCCGCCTCGGCTTGCCCAAGGCAGTCCGGCCCGATCGGTGCCAGACGTGGTTATGGATGAGCAGCACCTCGCCCGCCTCCGCCGGCACCGACAGGACCTTGTATTCTCCACCTGCGGCCGCGAGGACATCGTCCGGCACGACCCCGCCGAGCGGCGTTGCGAGGCCTTTCACGTGGGAACCGACCGCGAATTCCACGCACCCGCCGTCGAGCGGCGCGTCGTCGAGGGCGGTCCAGATCTGCAGCACGGGATCGCGGTCGAGGCCCCAGAACTGCCCGCCGTCCTGGTGCCAGGGAAGGTCCGAGCCGCCCCCCGCATGCTTGTTCATGAGGAAGGCCCGGTAGAGGGTCACGTCCTGCGAGGGGTACACCTTTGACGCAACGCGGCGGAAGACGTCACGGGTCATCCAGGACCAGTAGAGAGGGTCGAGCTCGAGCTTCTCGACCTTCCGGTACTGGAGCGAGGGCCCCTTCCAGCCCTTTCCGTACTCGAGGTCCTCGTACCGGCCGGACTCGGAGTCGTGCTGGAAGAAGAGGCCGGGGTACGAGACCTCGCCGAGCATGATCTCGTCCGCGCGCTTTCGCAGCGCGGCGATGGTCTCGTCATCGCCGACCTTCCCGAGCCGCGCCCAGCCATGCTCCCAGTAGTGCGCGACCGCCTCGTCGATGTTCATCGAACGTAGTGCGCGTCTGTACCAGACCAGTCGCGATGAAGCGAATCGACCTTGGCGCGCACCTCGGACGTTAGCTGTATTCTACATGCCGCCACGCCTTGTTCGAGCTGCTCGACGGTCGCGGGGCCGAGGATGATCGAGTCGACGCCCTTCGCGCCCGCCGCCCATGCATAGGCGAGCTCCAGCAGCGAGAGCCCGCTGTCCTTCGCGACCGCGGTGAGCTGGTCGACGCGATCGAACATGGCCGGCGTGAAGTAACGGCCGAGATAGAGCTTGTTCCGGTCGAAGCGCGAGCCCTTCTGCGTCGAGCCGTCGCGCGAGTGCTTGCCGGTGAGGAGGCCGCCCGCGAGCGGGTTGTAGATCGTCGTCTCGACGCCGTACTTGCGCGCGAACGAGAACCACTCCACGTCGAGCTCGCGGATCAGCGTGTTGTAGAGATGCTGCGCGATGACGGGCCTCGGCATGTTCGGCCGCAGCATCATCATCTCGAGCACCTGCCACGCGCCGTAGTTGGAGATGCCCCAGGAGCGGATCTTCTTCGTCTCGAGCAGCTCGGCGACGGCGTCGAGCGTCTCCTCGATGGGCGTCGCGTGGTCGGGGACGTGGAGGTAGTAGAGGTCGACGTACTCGAGCTTCATGCGCTCGAGGCTCTCGTCGAGGGCGGCGCGGAGCCGAGCGGGGGAGAGCCCTTCCGGCTTGCCGCCTGCCATCCGCCCGAAGCCGCACTTCGTGGCGACCGTCACGCCGTCCCGGCCCTTCACCGCCTCGCCGACGATGCGCTCCGAATTGCCGTCGGTATAGGCATTGGCGGTGTCGATGTGGGTCACGCCGAGCTCGACCGCACGAGCGATGATCCGCTTCGACTCGGCTTCGTCGGTCCGCTTGCCGAAGTTCATTGCTCCAAGGGCCAATTTCACGCGGGAAACCGTAGTCATGGAGCCGGATGGAGTCACGGGTTACGATGCGGCCTGTTCATGGCGACAGACGACAAGCTCGCAATCCTCGTCGGCGGCGGCCCGGCCCCGGGCATCAACAGTGTCATCGGAGCCGCGACCATCCGCTCCGTCCTCTCCGGCGTGGAAGTGCTCGGGATCATGGATGGCTACAAATGGCTGATGGAGGGCGACGTCTCGCACGTCGTCCCGCTCTCCATCGCCGACACGAGCCGCATCCACTTCCGCGGAGGCTCGCATCTCGGCATCGCGCGCGCGAACCCGACGAAGCGACCGGAGACGCTCGAGAAGTGCCTCGCCACGTTCGAAAAGCTGGGCGTCGGCATGCTGATCTCGATCGGCGGCGACGACACGTGCTTCAGCGCGTCGACGCTGGCGAAGGCGGCCAAGGGCCGGCTGCGCGTCGTGCACGTGCCGAAGACGATCGACAACGATCTCGATCTGCCGCAGGACGTCTACACGTTCGGCTTCCAGACCGCTCGTCACATCGGCTGCGAGATCGTGCAGAACCTGATGACGGACGCGAAGACCACGAGCCGCTGGTACTTCGTCATCGCGATGGGTCGCAAGGCCGGCCACCTCGCGCTCGGCATCGGCAAGGCGGCGGGCGCCACGCTCTCGCTCATCCCGGAGGAGTTCACGCCGCGCGCCGGAAAGAACGGCGTGAAGCTGAGCGACATCGTCGACACCCTGACCGGCGCCATCATCAAGCGCCTGAGCCACGGCCGGCCCGACGGCGTCGCCGTGCTCGCAGAGGGCCTGGTCGAGGTCATCGACCCGAACGACCTCGCCGGCATGGAGGGCGTGGAGCGCGACGAGCACGGCCACATCCGCATCGCCGAGGTCGACTTCGGCAACATCGTGAAGCAGGCCGTGAACCGCGAGCTGAAGAAGCTCGGCATCAAGACGACGATCGTGCCGAAGAACATCGGCTACGAGCTTCGCTGCGCGGACCCGATCCCGTTCGACATGGAATACACGCGCGACCTCGGGTACTGCGCCGCGCGCTACATCATCGAGGGCGGCGATCGCGCGCTCATCTCCATGCAGCGCGGGCGCTTCATCCCCGTACCGTTCGATCAGATCATGGACCCCACCACGGGTCGCATGCGCGTGCGCATGGTCGATATCGAGAGCGATCGCTACAAGATCGCGTGCAGCTACATGCTGCGTCTCAAGGACTCGGACTTCAACGACAACATCGAGCTCACGCGCCTCGCGGAGGCGGCGAAGATGAAGCCGAAGGACTTCGTCGAGCGCTTCGGCTACCTCGGCGACGCGGACAAGCAGCGCCCGAGCCTCTCGCCCATGCGAGCAGCGCCGCCCATCACGGGCTGAGCGCTCACTTCTTGAACAGCTTGCCGAACAGGCCGCCGAGGGATTTCTCGGCGCCCGCGGGCGGGCTCGCGCTGGGGCGGCCCGCGGTGGGGCTGCCCGGCGTGGCGGACTTCTGACCACCGCGCATGTTGTGCAGGCGGACCTCGCGCATCGCGTCGAGGTTGCGCGGGTTCAGCTCCGCCGCCTTCTTGAAGTCCTTGAGCGCCTTCGTGAACTCCTCGGCGCGTTTGTAGAGGAGACCGCGGTAGTAGTACGCGCGCTCGCAGTTCGGATTCATCTTGATGCAGCGATCGAGGATGAGCGTCTTCTCGATCGTCTTCTCGCGGCTCAGCCACTCCGGGCGCTGCGCGTCGAGCCAGGCGAGCGTGGCGAGGTAGTCCGCCTGCTGATCGTCGAGCGCGACGCAGCGCTTCACGATCTCGTGCGCGTCCTTGTCGACGGGGTTGCGCTTGAGGAGGAACTCCGCCTTCTGGAACTCCTGCGCCGCCTCGAGGATCGCCTGGATCTTCGCCTGGTCCTCGGGCGTCGCACCGCCTTCCTTGAGGAGCTTCTGGTAGTCCTGCCGCTTGCCTGGATCGCTGAGCGTCGCGTTCGCTTCGGTGAGGAACGTGAAGACCTTGCTGCACGCGTCCTTCACGTCGATGAGCGCGGGCGGGAGACGGTCCGGGTGCCAGACCTTCGCGAGGCCGAAGAACGCCTTCTGGATCTGCTCGGTCGTCGCATCGCGATCGACACCGAGCATCTGGAAGTAGTCCTGCCCCGTGATCGACTCGGCGCGCTCGAGGATCTTCTGCTTCAGCGCGTTCTGCTCCGCGGTGAGCGGCTTGCCGCTCGCGGGCGGCGCGTCGCTCACCGTCGCCGGCGCCGCGGCGGGCACCTCGACCGAGGGGACCTTCGCCGCCACCGGGACCGCGGGCGCCGAGGAGGGGGTGGGCATCGCGGGAGGCGCGTTCGACTTCTGGATCGTCTCCACGATCATGGAGCCGATGTCGAACACGCCACCGGCCGGCGCGGCCGGCGCCGAGATCACGGGCGCCGGTTGCGGCGACGACATCTGCGGGATCGGCTGCGAGCTGACGGCGCTCGGACCGAACGCGCTCACGGGCGTCTCTGGCCGGCCGAACGCGCTCGCCGGGGCGGGGGCGCCGCTCGGCGGCGCCGCGCGCTCGTCGTTGCGGATGTGCGCGACGGACTCTTCGACCACGATGGGCGCGCGATTCGGCGCGGCCTGGCGCTGGAGCTGCACGCGCGCGAACGCCTGGCTGCTCGGCCGCGACTGCATCGAGGCCGGGATCTGCGGCTGGCTCGGTGGCGGCATCGGCACTTGCAAGATCTGCGGCGACGACGACGGCGGCGGCGCAGGGACGGGCGGCTGAACGGCCGGCGCCATCGGCTGGGTCGCGTCGATGAGGTCGACCTGCTTCATGATCATCAGGAAGTAGACGAGGGTCTGACCGAGGCGCGGTCCCAGCATCGTGGAGATGTCGACGGGGCGCGTGGGCCGCTGGCGCAGCATCTCGACCGCTTGCTGCTCTTGCGGCGTGAACGCGAATCGCTCGAGCTGAGCGGTGGGTGCAGCGCGGAGGAGCGCAGTGCCGACGCGGCGATACGTGGCGTCGACGTGCTCGAGCGCGGGCTGCTCGCGGCAGCCGCGCCAGAGGACGGGGAACGGATCGATCGGCGTGGGCTGCGCGCCGTAACGCGAGAGGAGATCGACGTTGTCGAAGTACGCGAACGTCGTGTCGGTGGAGAGACCGAAGAGGTGCTCGACCTTGCGCTCGACCTGCGAGCGGAGACCGGCATCGAGCCGCGCCGCATCGATCGCCTGCATCTCGAGGAGGAGCTGGCCCTGGAGGCGCGGCCCCTGCGGTCCTTGCATCGCCCCGAGCGAGGCCTGGAGGTGCTGCGGCGAGATCATGCCGAGCTCCAGGAGGACATTGCCCAGGAAGTGCACGGGATCGCTCGTGCGGATCTTCGCCGGGCAGCCTCCCATCACCAGGATGGTCGCCATCGAGATCGACCCGCGCGAAAGCTCGAACGTCCCCGTGAGCCTCCGCTCGAGCGCGTAGACCATCAGATGCGGGAACGGGGTCTTGATGAAGGACCCCGTAGCGGTCGGTGCGGGAAGCGGACCTTGCATCGCGCTTAGCCTGGAGAGTCTACACGGGGCGCACGCTTACCATGCGAACTTTCCGTAAGATGACGCGCGATGCGGGTCTTCGTGACGGTCCATGCGGCGGTGTCCCTCGACGGCCGAATCGCACGTGAGCGCGAGAGCACATCGCTCAGCACACCCGAAGGTCGGAGATCTGCGCACCGTGCGCGCGCCAAGGCGGACGCGGTCCTGGTCGGCAGCGACACGGTGCGGATTGACGACCCGCGGCTCACGGTACGCGAGATTCCCGGGCGAAATCCGATGCGCGTCGTCCTGGCGAGCCGCCTCGGCGTCTCACCGCGAGCCCGGCTCTTCGATAAGCCAGGGAGGACGCTCGTCATCGGTGTGTCGGGCGACGGCAAGGCGCTCACGGACGCCGGAGCCGAGGTCGCGCTCGTACCGCCCGGACCGGACGGAATGGTCGGGCTAAGAGGCGCGCTCGAGGTGCTCCACGCGCGTGGAGTCGAGCGGCTCCTCGTCGAGGGTGGCTCGCGTGTCATGACGGCGTTCTTTCGTGCGCGGCTCGTCCACCGCGTGGAGCTCGAGATCGCGATGACCATGCTCGGCGCGGGGACGCCGCTCCTCGGGGAGATCGGCGAAGCGCCGCGGCTCTCGAACGTCGACGTGGAGCGCCTCGGGACCAGCGTGCTCGTGACGGGTGACGTCCTCGAGGACCACGCGTGAGCAGCGCGCCATGAGGTCGCTCTGGTTCGAGGGCCCCGGCCGGGTGGTGGTGCGCGAGGAGGACACGCCGATCGTCGCGCCGGATCAGGTCCTCGTACGCGGCCTCGCGTCGGCGGTGAGTCAGGGCACGGAGATGCTCCTCTATCGCGGCGAGGGGCCGACCCCGTTCGATCCGTCACTCGGCGCGGTCGCCTATCCGATGCGCTACGGCTATGCGTGGGTCGGCGCGTGCGAGGACGGGACGCGCGTGTTCGGGCTCCTCCCGCACGGTGACACGCACGTCGTGTCACCGTCCGAGCTGCGCGTCCTCCCGCCCGAGGTGCCGGCCCGGCGGGCGACGCTCGCGGCGAGCCTCGAGACCGCGATCACGTGCGCGTGGGACGCCGGCGTGGCGTTCGGCGAGCGCGTGACCGTGTTCGGTGGCGGGACGGTGGGCCTCCTCATTGCGTGGATCCTGCAACGATCGGCCTCGGTGCGCGTGGTCGAGCGATCGGCGGCCCGTCGCGAGCTCGCGCGCGGGCTCGGCGCGGACGCCGCGCACGAGGAGGCGGACGTGGTGATCGAGGCGACGGGCGATCCGCACGTGCTCGACGACGCGATCGCGAGCGCCGCGCCGGGCGGTCGCGTGGTGGTCGCCTCGTTCTACGGAGCGCGGCGCGCGCCCATCGCGCTCGGCGACGCGTTTCATCGGAGGCGGCTGACGCTCGTGGCGAGCCAGGTGAGCACGATCCCACCTCGCCTCGCCCCGCGGTGGTCCTACGCGCGGAGGTTCGAGCTCGTACGGGCGCTCCTCGGGGATCCGGTGCTCGACGCGCTGCTGGCGCCGTCCGTCCCGTTCGACGAGGCGCCCGCGCTCTACGAGCGGCTCGCCGCCGGTGTCGACGCTGCACCGCCGTGCCACGTCTTCGAGTATGCCTGACCAGGAGGTACGGCCTGTGTTTACCGTTGGCGTCTCGGACCACGTGATGATCGCGCACAGCTTCGCGGACCCGACCTTCGGCCCCGCGCAACGCTTGCATGGTGCAACCTATGCGGTGGAGGCGGAGGTCGTCGCGCCGGCGCTCAACGCGCATCACGTGGTGATGGACATCGGCGCCCTGCGCGACATCTTGCGCGCGATCCTCGCGTCGTTCGATTACACGAACCTCGACGAGCATCCGGCGTTTCCGGGCCGAACCTCGACGACGGAGCGCGTGGCGGAGTACGTCGCGTCCGAGCTGGCGGCGCGCGTGAACGCGGTCGCACCCGATGGTCAGCCCGTCGCCGGCGCCCTGCTGCGTGTGCGCCTGCGGGAGAGCCCGGTGGCCTGGGCGAGCTTCGAGCGCGCGCTTTGATCGCCTGGCTCGTCTACGGCTCCCTGGAGCAGAGGACGGGCGGGACGATCTACGACCGGCTCGTCATCGAGGGACTGCGCGAGCGCGGGGCCGCGATCGACGTCATCGATCCGGCGCGCCTCGGCGCGGCGGCGACCGTCCGGCGGCTCGCCTCGACGCGGCTCGTGATCGGCGACGAGCTCTGCTTTCGCGAGCTCGCGTTCGTCTTTCCGCGGCTCGCCGGCGCTCGGCGCGTCCTCCTCGTGCATCACCTGACCTGCTGGGAGGAGGAGCGCTCGCCGCGCGAGCGCCTCCGCGCCCGGGCGGGAGAGGCCCGCGCCCTGCGCGCGGCGAGCGCGGTCGTGACGACGAGCCAGGCCACGCGTGCGCGACTCGAGCGCGAAGGAGCGCCGGAGAGGCGGATCGAAGTGGTGCGGCCGGGAAGCGATCGACTGCCGGTGGCCGGGCCGGCGGCACGCGGCAGCGCCACCCGCTTCCTTTTCCTGGGTGCGGTCACCGCGCGGAAGCGCGTGCGCGAGCTCGTGAAGGCGCTCCCGCCCGGCGCCGAGCTTCGCGTGGTGGGTTCGATCACCCGAGACGGAGGCTACGCGGACGCGGTGCGCGCGCTCGGGGGCGCGGTCACGTTCCTCGGCGAGGTCGATGACCCGACCGTCGCGCTCGAGCTCGCGGCCGTGGACGCGCTCGTCATGCCGTCGTCGCTCGAGGGCTACGGCATCGCCGCGACGGAGGCGATCGCGGCGGGGCTCCCGGTCATCGCGGCGCGGACGCCGGGCCTCGAGGAGGCCCTCGCGCCGTGCCCGGACGCGGCCCTCTTCGTGAACGCCGGCCCCGACTCGTCCGCGCTCGCCTCCGCTCTGCACCGGTTCTCGACCGACGCCACGCTCCGTGCGCGGATGCGCGCGGCGGCGGCGACGGCGACGCTCCCGTCGTGGGCGGACACGGTGACGCGCTTCGCGTCGATCATCGGCTCATGATCCGCGCGGCGCGAGCGAGCGCACCGCCTCGCGGATCCGCGCCGTGCGCTCGGCATGCGTCACGGCCGAGGAGAGCTCGAGCGGCTGGCCGAAGCGGAGCGTGACCTCGACGTCGCGGAAGCCCGGGACGGTCGCCTGGAGCAGCGGGCCGATCGTCGTGATGCCGCGCGAGTCGGCCCAGCGCACGAGCGGGAGCCGCTTCGCGCGCGGCGAGTGCACGCCCGATACGAACGCGGGCACCACGGTGCGCGCGCGCGACGCGAGGAGACCGGTGCCCTCCGGCCACTCCGCGAGCAGCGGCGCTCCCGCGGCGGCGAAGCGTGCGTCCGGCTCGATCCGGCCCGCGCCGAGCTGCACCACGACGCCGCCGCCCGCGAGGAAGCGCAGCGCGGCGCGCAGGCCCGAGGCGCCGACGAAGATCATGTGCTCCGTGAGGTTCGGGAGCAGGCGAAGGAAACGCCGATCGCGCGCGAGGAAGCGCACGTCGTCGCGTCCGAGCGCGCTCATCGACGCGAGGGCGTCGTAGGCGCCGGGATGATTCATCACGACGAGCGCCGCGCCGCGCGGTCGCTCTCCCTCCACCGCGACGCGGGCGCCTGCTCGATCGATGAAGCGCCGCGCCGCGCGCGTGATCCCGAAGCGGCCGATCTCGGCGTCGAAGTCGGTGAGGAGTCGCCCGAGCCGTCGCGAAGGCAGCCGGACCGACGCGACGATGAGGTCGCGCAGCCACCATGGCGGCGGGGGGTCGGCCGCCTGGACCGCCGCCGAGATCTCGTCCGTCGAGATCCGCGCGACCTCTCTCTCCATCCCCCCACGATAGACGAAGCGACGGTCAGCTCACTGCCACGTCTCCGAGTCCGGCTTCATGGCGGGTGAGCTCTCGAGGACGCCCTGGATCGGCACCGTCATGGCGCCCAGAGAGACGTGAGGCTTGATGGTGGGCGCGGCGATGCTGCAGTCGACGGCCGGCCCGACGAGCTTCGACGTGAACGCTCGCGACGGCGGCTCCACGTGCACGTTGCCGTCCGAGAGGGTGCGATTCTTGTCGGACGCGTTGTTGTACTCGAGCTCGGCGTAGACGCGAGCGACGTAGGGCGTCGCGTCCTGCTGATAGCTGTTGCCACTCACGGTGATGGTGAGCGGCTGCCCGCAGATCGCCTCGACCGCGACGCTGGAGACGAAGAGGATGTTCTTCGTGCCCGAGCCGGCCGAGGGCGGCCGCGCGGTGAGCGGCAGGTAGCCGAAGCTCTTCAGGTTGAAGGTCTTCGTGGCCGCGGTCTGTCCCGCGCCGTTCTTCACGGTGCCCGTCCAGGCGTTCAGGTTCGGCGTGCGCTGGCAGCCGATCCCGGTCTTCGTCGAGAGCTCCTTGGTGCCCCCGGCGTCGAGATGAAACGACAGGCTCGGCGGCTCGCCGGTGGAGGCGACGAAGCTCCCGTCGAACGCGGCGCCGTTGCTCTTCACCTTGGCCGTGAGCAGCATTCCGCCAGGCGCGCACTTCACCTCCGACATCGAGAAGTCGACCGTCACCGCCTGCGCCGCCGGCGGCGGCCCGCCCTTGTCGGCGACGGCGCCGCGCGACACCGACAGCGCCGCTCCCGTCACGAGCATCCCGAGCGCAAGAGTCCGAGCTTTCATGGGCACCGCCCGAAGCATCGACCGTGCCGCGGCCCAAATGCCGCGAGACCGCGCGGAGGAGAGGGTACCGGGTGTAGCGCGCGACGCATCGGGCTGCTGCGCTGCGGCCATCACCGGCCGATTACCCGATCGTGCCGTCTCTGTGACAGAATCACAGCGCATCGACCCGCATCAATGCCCAGCGCCGCGCCGATCCCGCATCAGATTGCCCAGTACGAGATCGTGCGCCGCCTCGGGTCGGGCGGCATGGCCGAGGTCTTCCTCGCGAAGAAGCGCGGCGCCGAGGGCACGTACAAGATCGTCGTCGTCAAGCGCATCCTGCCCGGATACACGACGTCACGCCGCTTCCGGTCGATGTTCATCGACGAGGCGCAGCTCGCGACGCGCCTCAACCATCCGAACGTCGTCCAGGTCTACGAGTTCTCGAACGAGGGCGACGAGGGGCACATCCTCGCGATGGAGTACGTCGAGGGCTGCGACCTCGGCCATCTCATGTCCGCCGCGAAGTCGACCGCGGCGCGCATCCCGCCGTGGGTCGCGGCCTGGATGATCGCGGAGGCCGCGAAGGGCCTCCACTACGCGCACGAGAAGCGCGACGAGTCCGGCACGCCGCTCGAGATCGTCCATCGTGACGTGTCTCCGCAGAACGTCCTCGTCTCGTACGAGGGCGTCGTTAAGATCGCCGACTTCGGCATCGCGTCGGCGCGCCTCGTCGACGACGAGGCCGGCGTCCTGAAGGGCAAGTTCGGGTACATGTCGCCCGAGCAGGCGCGCGCAGAGAAGGTCGATCGCCGGAGCGACCTCTACTCGCTCGGCGTCATCCTCTGGGAGTGCCTCGCGCTCCGCCCGCTCCACGGCGGGCTGGGCGGCGAGGCGCTGCTCGACATCGTGCGCTCGGGCCAGGTCGAGCCGCCGAGCGTCTATCGCAGCGATCTCCCGCAGGAGCTCGAGGCCATCGTGATGAAGCTCCTCGCGCCGAAGGCCGAGGATCGCTTCGCCACCGGCCGCGACGTCGCCGCCGCGATCATGCGCGCGATGCTCGTGCGGCAGGTGCTCGTCGACAACTCGACGCTCGAGCACACCATCGCGGAGCTCGTCCCGCGCCAGACGCGCCACTTCGACACCCTCGAGTCGTTCGCGCCGCCGCAGCTCCCCGAGCAGCACACGCACGCGGCGGCGCCGGTCGCGCTCTCGCAGAGCGACGGCGGTCGCGGCTCGGGCCCGCCGCCGTCGGGCAAGCCGCAGAGCCAGCCGCCCGGTCCGATGTCGCGCCGCACGAACGAGGCGCGCGAGGTCCGCCACGTCGCCATCGTCACGCTGCGGCTCGTCCCCGGCACGAAGGACCAGTCGCTCGACGAGACCGAGAAGCGCGCGCTCGGCCGCGCCCTCGAGCGCTCGCGCTCCATGCTCGGCGACATGGCCTACAAGCACGGCATGCGCTGGGTCTGGACCGGCGACTTCGAGGCGCGCGCCATCGCGGGGCTCGGCGCCAAGCCGGCGAAGGCCGCCTCGGACGCGGCGTGGCTCGCGGTCGAGACCCACGAGGCGATCCAGGGCATCAAGGACGATCTCCCCTCGCCCGTCGGTGCGTCGCTCTCGATCGTGCGCGGCATCGCCTCCGGCACACGCGATCCCGAGGGCAACCTCGTGCGCTACGTGCTGCACGATCCCGTCACGTACCTCGCCGACGTCCTCTCTCGCGCCACGCCCGTCGACACGACGTGGGTCGCGGGCGGCGTCTATCGCCAGGTGCGCCGCGGCTTCCGCTGGCGCGACGCGCCGACGCTCGATCTCCATCGCCCCGAGACGGCGCCCGTCCAGAACCTGCCGCCGACGATGCGCATCTACACGCTCGAGCGAAGCCTCTCCCGCGAGGAGAAGGCGCACGAGCAGGCGCAGGCGCAGAACGACCTCATCGGACGCGAGGCGGAGAAGTCCGAGCTCCACGCCGCCTATCACGCGGCCGTGAAGGGCCGCGGCGTGGTCACGTCGCGCGCCGTCATCGGCGAGCTCGGCATCGGCAAGACGGCGCTTGCCGCCACCTTCCTGAGCGAGCTGCCTCCGAACGCACGCCTCGTCCGCACGGAGTGCAGCCCGGTGCGTATCGAGGTCCCCTACTCCACCGTCGCCGACCTCGTGCGCGACGCGATCGGCGCGGCGGGCGACGAGTCGTACGAGGACATGGCGCTGCTCATCGCCCGCGCCGGTGGGAACAGCCATCTCGACGAGGGGCGAGACGTGTCGAACCCGATGGTAGCGCGCCTCGCCGAGATCGCGGCGAACCAGCAGCGCGAGGGCGGCGAGGACGAGGACGCTCACTACCGGAAGAAGCTGCTCGTCAGCGGCGTCCGCCACCTCGTGGCCGCGCTCGGCCTCGAGCAGCCGCTCGTCATCGTCATCGAAGGCCTCCAGTGGGCCGACAAGCCTTCGCTCGAGCTCCTCGTCGAGCTCCTGAAGCAGGGCGACCCGCTGCCCGTGCTCGTCGTCCTCGTCACGCGGCCCGACGAGCGCGTCGCGCACCTGCTCGAAGGCAAGGTCCGCATCGAGCTCCAGGGCCTCTCGAGCGAGGAGCAGATCCGCCTCGTCGAGGCGCGCCTCAACGTGAAGGAGGGCGCGCGCCAGATCTGCGCCGAGCTCCTGCCGCGCGTGGGCGGCAACCCGTTCTATCTCCTCGAGATGATCGACGCGCTCCTCGAGCGCGGCGTGCTCGAGATCAAGGACGACGCGCTCGTGCGCGAGGGCACTGGCGATCTCGACGCGATGGGCATCCCGTCCACGCTCGAGCAGCTCCTCGCCGACCGCATCTCCGAGCTCCCCGGCTCCGAGCGCGTCATCGTCGACTGGCTCGCGATCGCAGGCGGCCCGCTCGGCCTCGCCGACCTCACGAAGCTCAACACGCGCACGTCGCTCCGAGCGAGCGAGGACGCCATCATGCGCCTCTGCGCGCGTGGCCTCTGCGATCGCAAGGGCGACGTCCTCGACTTCCGCCACCCGCTCACGCGCGACGTGGCCTACGCCAACCTCGACGCCACGACGCGCTCGCGCATGCATCGCGCGCTCGGCGAGCATCTCGCCCAGACCTCGCTCGCGCGTGGCGTGTCGGCGGCGATCGTGGCTCGCCACCTCGTGAAGGGCGAGGCGCCCGAGCGCGCCGCGGTCTACTACCTCGAGGCCGCGAACGCCGCGCGCGCGGCGTACCAGACGCAGCTCGCGATCCGCTACTACCTCCGCGCCGCGCAGTACCTGCCAGACGCGGGCCTCCAGAAGCTCGGTGTCCACGAGGCGCTCGAGGGCACCTTCCGCATGCTCGGCCGCAAGTCCGAGCGCGTGCGCCATCTCGAGTCGCTGCGTCGTACGGCGAAGGCGATCGGTCATCCACGCGCGGCCGTGCTCGCGCTCCTTCGCACCGCACGCTTCGATCTCGACGAGGGGCGGCTCGCGCACGGGCTGCCGGTCGCGAAGTCGGCCGCGTCGCTCGCGCATTCGTCCGCCTATCCGACGTTCGAGATCGAGGCGGAGCTCCTCGTGAGCGAGCTCTCGCGCGAGATCGGCGACGTGCAGGGCGCGCTCGCCGCGTCCGACCGCGCGCTCGCGGCCTGCAACCCGACCGTGAACCCGGGCGTCCCACCGCGCACGCGCGCAGAGGTTCTTCGCACGCGCGGCGTCCTCCTCCGCCGCGTCGGTCGCGTGCGCGAGGCAGTCGACGCGTACGTCGAGGCGATCGCCGTGTTCCGCCGCCAGGGCGCGCGCCGTCAGGAGGCACGCGCGAAGAATGCCCTCGCCTACGCGATGTTCGTGCAGGGTCGCTACGAGGACGCGATCGCCCTCGCGCTCGAGTCGATCCGCATCGACCTCAGCATCGGCGGGCGCTTCCAGCTCGCCAAGACCTTGACGAACATCGGTCACTCCTACGCCAGGCTGGGCGACATGCCGCGCGCGCTGGCGTACCTGAAGCGCGCGCGCGAGGCCCACGAGCGCTACGGCGATCAGGACGGCCGTGCGGACACGCTCCTCGTGTCCGCGGAGGTGCTGCTCGAGCTCGGCGACGTCGACGGCGCGGAGGCCTGGATCAAGGAAGCGGCGACGCTCACCGAGAACACGGGCAACGCCTACGACATCACGCACGCCGCCGTCGTCGGAGGCGCGCTCGCGCGTTACCGCCGTGACGCGCCGATGGCGATCCACAACGCGCTCTCCGCGCGTCGCTCCGCGGAGCATCAGGCGCTCGTCGCGTATCACTTCTACGCGATGGCGGTGGAGGCGGCGGCGCGCGTCGACGCCGGCGAGGTCCACGCCGCCACGCTCCTCGCGACGACCGCGCTCGGCGCGGTCGAGGCGCTCCAGGGCTGCGAGTATGGCCTCGAGATCCGCGTCCTCTGCGCCGACGCGCTGAAGCGCGCGGCGTCGCCGCAGGCCCCGCAGGCACGCCAGCGCGCTGTCGACTACGCGGCCGCGCTCGTCGGGACGATCCGCGATACCCGCCTGAAGAAGCGCTTCGCGGAGCGTCCGCTCGTGGCCACGCTCTTCGACGATACCCCCATGCCCGACCGACGGCTGGACGACTCGGCGCAGTCCGTCAGCAGCCGCAAGTAGCGCGTCGCCCTCCGTCTGTCCGCCGCGGCGGTGCTACCATCGCGAGCCGCATGGTCTCGAGGGGTGGAGCGGGCCGCGTCGTACTCGCCGGTGTCGTCGCGTGCGCACTGAGCGCAGCGTGCACGGTGGCGCGCGATCTCGACTACCTCTCGGGCGGCGCGGCCGACGCTGGCCTCTCGACCGAAGCAGGAGCGCCGGTCGACGCGGCGGCCCCTGGCACTTGCGATCCGAGCAAGCTCACCGAAGACACGCACCACTGCGGGCGCTGCGGACACGACTGCCTGGGCGGAGCTTGCCGGGGCGGCGCGTGCGAGCCGGTCGTGATCGCGAGCGGCTTCGCGGAGCCCTTTGGCATCGCGGTCGCCGGGTCAGTCCTCCTCGTGGGCCACGCAAGCGGGATCGATCGCATGTCGCTCGACGGGGAGGGCCGCGAGCGCTTCACCGAGATCAATGGAGTGGCGCAGCTCGCGACCGACGGCACGAGCGTCTACTTCGGCGAGCGCAAGGACAGCCGGATCTTGCGAGCATCGCTCGCGGACAAAAGCGTCGTCGAGCTCGCCCAGAGCGTCGAGGCGATGCAGGGGATCGCGGTCGCGCCGGACCTCCTTTTCTTCTCGCGCGACGGCGCCAAGCTGGTCGAGCGTGCGCCGCTGCTCGTCCCGCTCGGGCCGGCCGAGATCCTCATGCAGGACCTCGTCCCGGCCGGCATCGACGTGGCGGACGGCACGCTCTACGTCGCCGGAGGCGGCAACGTGGTACCGCTCGCGAACGACGGCAAGGACGTGCAGCCCCCGGTGCTGCAGGGCAACGACCCGTTCGGCGTGAAGGTGGACGGCAACGACCTCCTCGTCTCGCTCCGCGGGACGGGGACGCTGGTCCGAGTCTCGCGGACGGGCGGACCGGTCGCCGCCCTCGCGAAGGACCTCGCGAATCCAGGGCAGATTGCGACCACGCCGGCCGCGATCTACGTGACGGAGGTCTCGGCGGGCACGGTCAAGCGCCTCGCGCGCTGAGGTTCTCCGGCGCGACCATCAAACTGGCCGCCGTCGTCGTTCGTCCGCTATCCTCATCGGGGCTCGGGGGAAGAGCGGCTCCTTCTCGATGACGCAACCGACGACGACCCGGCCCACCCGCCGCACCGCGATGATCCTCTCGGGAGGCGGAGCGCGTGGCGCATACGAGGTCGGCGTCCTCTGGTACATCTTCGACGACCTGTCGCGCATGCGCCGGGCGCCGCCCAAGCTCGACATCCTGTGCGGAACGAGCGTCGGCGCGATCAATGCCTGCTACCTCGCGGCGCACCTCACGGATCCCGTGCTCGGCATGCGCCGGCTCGTGCATCTGTGGAGCGAGCTGCAGATCACGCGCGTGCTGGGCTTCGGCGTCCGGCAGTTCGCGGGTATTCCGCGGCTCCTCCTCGGCGGCGGCGAGCAAGGCACCGGCCTCTTCGACGTGACGCCGATGGCGGAGCTCGTGCAGCGCGAGATCAGCTGGAGAGCGCTCGCGCGCGCGCTCCGGCGTCGCCAGCTCCGCGCGCTCACGGTGTCGACGACGGAGGTCTCGAACGGCCGCACCGTCGTCTTCATGCAGACGGCGCCCGACGTCGACATCCCGAAGACGGCGCCGCCCCGCACCCTCTTCCGCGCCGACCACATCGGCCCGCATCACGCGCTGGCGAGCGCCGCCATTCCGCTCCTGTTCCCGCCAGTGAAGATCGACGACGAGCTCTACCTCGACGGCGGCCTCCGCCAGAACACGCCCATCGCTCCCGCGCTCCGCCTCGGCGCCACGCACCTCTTCGCCATCGGCAGCTCGCGCGACTTCAAGGGCGTCGGCTCCCACGAGGCAGGCCGTGATCTCCGCCCACCCGGCGCGGCGTTCCTCCTCGGCAAGGTGCTGAACGCGTTCCTGCTCGATCACGTCGATGTCGACCTCGAGCTCCTCGGCCGCATCAACAACGTGATCGCCGACGGCACGGCTCAGTTTGGTCCGGGTTTCGCGGACGCGATCTCGCGTGAAGCAGAGAAGCGGAATATGCCGCCCTACCGTGCGGTTCGAGCCTTTACCTTGCGCCCCACGGAAGACATGGGCCGTCTCGCGAGCGAGCACGTACGCAGCGGAAAGCTCATGGGCAATCCGTTCTTCACGCGCCGTCTCCTCAACGCGCTCGACATGGGCGTCGGCGACGAGGCCGACCTCGCGAGCTACCTCCTGTTCGACGGTCACTTCTGCCGCCAGCTCATCGAGATGGGCCGCGCCGATGCGCACGCCCACCGCGACGAGATCCTGGCGTTCTTCGAGGACGCGAACGACGACGGCTCGGGCGGCCTCGATCCGGACGACTCCGGCATCTGGGACAAGCCCTCCCTCACCCTGCCGATCGGCACATGAACAAGCACGCGGCGCTGCTCGGCCTTCTGCTCTTTGCCTGCGACAAGGAGAAGGCGAAGACTCCCCCCTCACCGGCGGATGCGACGTCGGCCGTAGCGACCGTCGAACCAGCCGGGTCGCACGTCCGCGGTCACCCCGAGAAGCTCGAGAAATTCGAGCTGCCGGAGGTCCGCATCAAGGAAGACTCGGAGACCACGGTGAAGGTCGCGTGGAAGGTCCCGCCCGGGACGGCGCTGAACGACGAAGCGCCCTTTCGCGTGCGCTGGAACCGCAGCGATGGCCTCGTCGAGGCCCCGACGGACGCGAAGTCCACCGGCTCGGCGGTGAAGGACGGCTACAGCGTGCGGGTGAAGCCGCTCAAGGGCGCGCCGAATCCGACGCTCGCGGGAGAGATCGACCTCGTCGTGTGCGACGCCGTCAATCACTCCATCTGTCTGCCCGTGCGACGTCGCGTGGAGCTCGGCTTCATCGCGGCGAAGGACGCCGGGACCGAGGTGAAGATCGAGATGCCTTTGCCAGCGGCTCACTGACCTCGCCCAGCCGCGTCAAGAGCCGCTCGACCCGCAGCATGCCCTGCATGTCCGACGTGCGATGCGCGTGATCCATCGCGCCGAAGAGGTGCGTCTGCTCGACGTCGAGACGAGACGGATGGCGCTCGAGCAAATCGATGTAGTGCGCAAATAGCTCGTCGGGCGCGGGCGTCGTTCGCTTCTGGACCGCGTACTTCACGACCGCGTGGAGCTGATAGCGATCCGGCATCGCCTCTTGCACGAGATGCCACTCCCTCAGGCGCGCGATCGCGTCCTTCGGAGCGCCGGCGAGCTTCGCGAGCGAGGCGATGTCGACGTGGTCGCCCTCGACGTGCGCGAGCACGCCGAGCATGCGTCGGCTCTCGTCCGAGAGCTTCGGCCAGGCCCACGCCACGAGGAGCGACACCTCCGGAAGATCGTCCTCGTGGTCGATGACGCGCACGCGCTCGATTCCGTGCTTCTCGAGGTACGCCGCCAGGCCTTTCACGGTGCACGCCCTGGCCGCGACCATCGCGTCGGCGATGTCGAGCGCGAGGGGGTTCCACCGCATCATCCGCGTGAGGGCGTCGACGCGCGGAAACGCCGACTCTCCGGCCGTCACGCGCGGCGCGGTGACGGGAAAGACGAGCACGCCGGCGAGCAAGCAGCGGCGCGCGGTGACGATGAACGTGGCCTTCGTGCCAGCGAGCGCGTCGAGCACGCGCGCCGTGGCGCGGTCGTCCTCGTGATTGTCGAGGATGACGAGTCGAGGCGACTTCGAAAGAAGGCGAACGAGCGCTGGCTCGATGCTCGTTCGCTCGCGCGTCACACCGAAGCGGATCGCGAGCATCTCGAGGAGGGTCCGGTAGTCCCACGCGCCGATGCGAAACCAGTGCTTGTGACCGCGGAAAAACGGCTCGATGCGATACGCGAGAGCGGCCGCGAGCATCGACTTGCCGCTCCCGCCGGAGCCGACGAGTGCGATCCGCGTCGGCGACGTATCCAGGATCGTCCGCTCGAGCACCTCGAGCTCGGCCTCGCGACCTCGTAGTCCGCGAGGCTCGGGCGGGAAGAGCAGCGTCACGTGGGCGCGCGGAGGCGCAGCCGGTTGCCGTCCGGATCGGTGAACCCACCGTCGTCGGCGAACGAAACACCGCGCATCTCGTAGATCGAGATCGCCTCTGCGAGGGGCACCTTCGGAAACAGCGTGACCGGCGAGCTCTCACCGGGCGTCCCCACCCGGAGCTCGATGAGGAAGGAGTCCCCCGCGTCGAGGATGCTCGCTCGAGGCGTCTCCTCGACGAGCTTCAGGCCAAGCGTCTCGATGTAGAAACGTACCGCCGATGCGACGTCACGCACGCCGAGCGTGACCATGCCGCCACGGATCATCGGCCGGCCTCAGCTGGCCTGCGCGTGGCCGAGCTTCTTCTTCCCTTCCTGGAAGAGGATCTCGACGCGCTGGGCTTCGACCTCGACGACGACGCCTTTGCCGAACTTCGAGTGGAGGAGGAACTGGCCCTTCGAGTACTTCTCCGTGAGCGAGTAGGGGGAGAACGCGTCGTCCGGTTTGTCGGCGACTTGCTCCTCCCACGTCTTCTCGGGCTCGGTCGGCTTCTTCCAGAAGTCGGTCTCGATGTCCTTCTCGCGGCCCCCGGTCCGCTGCTTGGCGCGCTTCATCGACATGCGATTCGACTCCTGTCTACCAGAGCCTGCGCCTTTCCGCACCCTCATCGCATGCTGATAGGATCGGCGGATGGGAGTGCTCCTGGTCTTCGGAGGAATTCTCTTCCTCATTGGCGTCATCGTCACGCTCGTCAACATCAAGAATTTCCAGCGCCGGCAGCGGATCATCGCCACGCCGACCTCCCCCATCGCCCAGGCCCCGGGAAACGGTCTCGTCGAGATCAAAGGCCGGATCCAGCCGAGCGAGCAGGGGATGCTCCAGACGCCGTTCAGTGGTCGATACGCCGTCTGGTGCCGCATCACGGTTCAGGAGCTCCGGTCGTCCGGCCGCAACACGTACTGGCACACCGTCCTCACGGAGGTCGATCAGCGTCCCTTCATGGTGGAGGACGGATCGGGCCAGCTCGCCCGCATCATCCCGAACGGGGCGAACGTGATCCTCGAGGCGCAGAACGTGGCGTCGAGCGGCACGTTCAACGACGCCGCCCCGCACCTCGACGCGTTCCTCCAGTCGCGCGGTCTCAAGAGCACGTCCTGGCTCGGCTTCAACAAGTCGATGCGTTACTCGGAGGAGGTCCTCGGACCGAACGATCCGCTCTACGCGCTCGGCCCCTCGCGTCGCGACGCGGGCCCGCCGGTGCATGACGGCTACCGCATGGTCCCCGGCAGTCAGCTCATCATGTTCCACGGGATGGTTCCAGCAGAGGAGCTCATCCTCACGAACAAGAGCGAGGACCAGCTCACGAGCAAGCTCATGACCGGCTTCGTGGTCGGCCTCGTGATGACGGCCCTCGGCTTCCTGATGTCCGCCGCCGGCGGCATCGGCGCTGCGGTCGGCATGTGATCTCCCCTCGACCGAAGCCAGAGCCGCGGCCGACGCGCGTGCGGCACCTCGAGCGCCTGGCCGCGAGCGCCTAGCGGCGACGTGGGGAGCGGCTGCGCTCGTTGAACGTCTCCTCGCCCGTCTTCGTGAGGCGCACGGTCTCGTCTGGATTGAACTTGGCGGGCTCCGGGATCGAGAGCGGCTCGCGGCGGCGGTTCGACGAGCGACCGGGCGGGATCTCGGTCGGCGCTTCGTCGATGTAGGGACCGTTGGGCTCGGGCGGCGCCGGTGGCACGTCGAGGTGACGATTCGAGCGCGGCGCAACCGGCGGCGGCGGCTGCGCGCGCGAGGAGGCCGGAGGCGGCGGCTGTTGCTCCGCCCAGCGCGGCGTCGGGCGCGAGCGCTGCTTCGGCTGGTAAATCTCGGTCGCGTCATCGTCCACGACGACATCGATCGGGATCTCGATCGAGTCGCTCGTCACCGACGGACGCGACGGGGGCGGGAGCGGCAGCGGGCGCGAGGGCGGCGCCTGAGGGACGCTCGCGCGTACGCGCGGATCCGTCGGGCCGGTGTCGCGACGAATGCGCTGGCCGCCGAGCTGCTGCGCGCGGGCGCGCTCCTCGGCGGTGGGTGGTGGCGGCAGGCGGCTCTGGCTCGGCTCCGCGGGCGGCTGGAGATCACGGAGGAAGAGCTTCGCCGACGCGTAGCGGTCGTTCCGGTTCTTCGCCATCGCGTGCTGGATGATGGCCTCGAGCTCCGGCGGCGTGGAGGGACGCACCTCGCGGAGCGGGCGCGGATTCGTGTTGATGATGGCGAGGAGGAGGGCGTTGTAGTTCGGCGCGAGGAACGGGCGCTTGCCCGCGATCGCCTCGTAGAGGACGACGCCGCACGCATAGACATCGACTCGACCGTCCAGGTTGCGCTCGCCACGCGCCTGCTCGGGCGACATGTAATAGGGCGTGCCCATCACCATGCCGGTGCGCGTCAGGTCGAGCGCGTCTTCGCTGGTCTGGAACTCGGGGAGCATCTTCGACACGCCGAAGTCGAGGAGCTTGATGATCGGAGCCGCTCCGACGCGACGCGCGAGGAAGATGTTCTCGGGCTTGATGTCACGATGGATGATGCCCTTCTCGTGAGCCGCGACGAGGCCCGAGAGCACCTGCGACATGATCTCGATGATGTCCGGGAAAGGAAGGCCGCCCTCCTTCTGGATGCGCTCCGCGAGCGTCTGCCCCGTGAGCCGCTCCATGACGAGATAAGGAGAGGCGTCGTCGAGCTGGCCGAGGTCGTAGACCTCGCAAATGTTCGGATGCCCGATGGCGCCCGCGGCTCGGGCCTCCTGCTGGAAGCGCTTCACGGCCACGCGCTTCTTCGCCTGTGACGGCGAGAGCACCTTGATCGCGACATGGCGCGAGAGGCCGAGATGCTCGGCGTCGTAGACGCACCCCATGCCGCCTTCGCCGAGAATGCCCTTGATGCGGTAGCGACCTCCGACCGTCTTGCCGATGAGCTCCTCCTGGATCTCCTTGCCTTCGTCCTTCTCGGTGACGCGAGGCTTCGACGGAGCGGGAGGAGGAGGCGCCGGCGGCGGGATCGATGCGGGAGGACGCGACGCATCGCGCGGGTCGGCGGTCTGCTTCCGCGGCTCGAGTCGCAGCCCGGTATTCGGACACACCCGCGCCTCCGCATCATGCGGCATGCGACAGTGGGGACACCGGTAGAAACGATGACTCATTCGGGCGATCCGGACCGAGCCACCAAGGCTATCGACATTGCCCGCATGCGCGCAACGGCGGCGGCCGCCGCGCTCGAGGTTCGTGGAAGGGTCGCCCGACGACCGAACCGCACAGATGCCCTGCAGATGCCCTGTGCATCCGGTGCAGGACCCGTTCAACCACCTGGCCCGGGCCGGCCAGGTGGCATGGCCCGGCCAGGGGAGAACACGTGTAAGTGTGCGTCGGCTCGCTCGCGGAAGGGTGGCGCGGGACTTGTTAGACGCCGCGCATGCGACCGACCTCGCTCGCGCGCGAACAAGCGCATGCGCCCACGCGTGCACGCGCCTCCGCGCCTGCGCCCGCCCCCTCCGCCGGAGCGCGGGCCTCCGGGCTTGCGCCCGCTCCCGCGCCTGCACCACGTCGCGGCGCGCGTGATGCCGTACTCTGGCTCGGGATCGCGGGATGCGCCGGGTCGCTCTTCCTGAGCGCGCCGCTCGCGGTGGGCGTCGCGTGCGCGCTCGTCGCGCTGATGCTCCGCCGGCGATGGCTCGTCGCCGTGTGCGCGTTGCTCCTTCTGGTCGGGTACCTCCGCGCGTCACGCCTCGTGCGTGCCCACGAGGAGGCTCGCGACGCCATCGTGTCCACCGGCGTCTGGCCGGCCCGGTGCACGATCGCCGGAAGAGTCAGCGCGTCGCCGGCCCTCGTGGGGAGCGGGCTCCGCGTCGTCGTCGAAGCGAAGGAGATTCGCTGCCCCACCGGCCCGCCCGTCCAGGGCCGAGTCACGATTTACATGCAAGATGCACCCATCGTCGCCCGCGGGGACGAGGTTCTCGCGACGGCATCGGTCGCTCCGCCATACCGTTTCTGGAACGACGGGACCGGAGATCCTCGGCCTTCGAGCGCGCGGCGCGGCGTCGTCCTGTCCGGGGGCGCGGACGATCTCGTCGTCTCGCCGCCACCGGCCGGCACCTGGCTTCGGTCGGGGCACCTCGTCGACCGATTGCGCGCGCGCCTGCGGGCTCGCATCGGCGCGACGTTTCCGGCCGACACCGCGCCCATGGCGCGCGCCCTCGTGCTCGGCGAGGACGATCTCGACGAGCGCGACTCGCGCGCCTTTCGAAAGAGCGGGCTCGCGCATCTGCTCGCGGTCTCCGGGATGCACCTCGTGCTCGTCGTCATGGGCGCGGTGGCCGCAATTCGCATGGCGCTCGTGCGCGTGCCGCCGCTCGGAGAGCGCTTCGACGTGGGACGTCTCGCGGCGGGGCTCGGCATTCCCCTCGCCTGGCTCTACGCCGATCTCGCCGGTGGGAGCGGGTCCGCGATCCGCGCCGCGTGGATGTGTAGCGTCGTGCTGCTCGCACGTGCGATGGGCCGGCGCGCCGAGCCGTGGCGCGCGCTCGGGCTATCGCTGCTCGCGATGAGCTGCGTCGATCCGCTCGTCGCGTTCGACGTGTCGTTCGTGCTCTCCGCGCTCGCCACGGCGGGGCTCCTCGGCATCTCGCCACGCGTCGAGGCATGGATGCGTGCGCGGCGGCTCCCCCTCCTCCTCGCTCGCCCCGTCGCCGCCACCACGGCCGCCACCATCGCTTGCGCGCCCGTGCTCGCCACCATCGCCCCCGAGCTCGCCCTCGGCGGGCTCGTCGCGAACCTCGTCGCGGTGCCGCTCGGCGAGGCGGCGGCGCTTCCACTGTGCCTCGTTCACGGCCTGCTCGAAGGCTGGCCCGATGCGGAGCGCGGCTGCGCCATCGCCGCCTCCGGAGCGCTCGTCCTCGTGCGGCTCGTCGCCCACGGCTTCGCCTGGGCGACCCTCCCGGTCCCCGCTCCCACCCCTGGACAGCTCGCGGCCATCGCGATCGCCGGAGCCGCCTGCGCGCTCCTCGATCGTCGCTACCGCCGCCTGCCGGCGATGGCGGCGGCCTCGATCGCCCTCGCGGCGCTCGAGCTGCTCGCGCGCGTACGCGGCTCACCTCACGGGATGCTTCGCGCGACCTTCATCGACGTGGGACAGGGCGACAGCGCGCTCGTCGACTTGCCCGATGGCTCCGCCATGCTCGTCGACGCGGGCGGGCTCGTCGGAAGCCCCATCGACGTCGGCGAGCGCGCGGTGGCGGCCGTGCTCGCGGCGCGCCGGCGGACGCACCTCGCCGCCGTCGTCCTCTCGCATCCTCATCCGGATCACTTCCTTGGCTTTGCATCCGCGCTCGCTCGTGCGAGCCCCGCCGCGTTCTGGGACACCGGACAGGGAGAAGAGGAAGGGAGCGGAGGCGCTCATGCGGCGCTCCTTGCGGACCTCCGCGCGCGCGGGGTCCCGATCCTGCGCCCGCGCGACCTCTGCGGGTCACACAAGCTCGGAGGCGCGACCGTCGACGTCCTCGCGCCTTGCCCCGGACCGAAGCCCGACCGCGGCGCGAACGACAACTCGTTCGTCGTCCGTGTCCGCTACGGCCGGCGCGCGGTCCTCTTCGTCGGCGATGCGGAGCATACGGAGGAGACCGAGCTGGCCGGCGCGAGCGTCCGCGCAGACGTGCTCAAGGTCGGCCACCATGGGAGCCGCACGTCGTCGACCCCGGCCTTCCTGGCGCAGGTTCGGCCCGAGGTCGCGATCGTCTCTTGCGGTGTTCGCAATCGGTTCGGACATCCGCATCCCGCCACACTCGCGCACCTCGGGGTGCGGGATCAGGACGGGCCACCGGGAACGAACCACCAACGGGACGTCGCGATCCATGTATTCCGCACGGATCGGGACGGCAGCGTGATCGTCGAGACGGACGGTCAGGACCTCTCGACGACGCCGATGTACGGGAGGTTGCGGTAGCGCTCCGCGAAGTCGAGGCCGTACCCGACGACGAATTTGTCTTCGATGGTGAAGCCGAGGTAGTCGACCTGGACCTGCACCTTCGCGCGGGCGGGCTTGTGGAGCAGGGCGCAGACCTTCACGCTGCGCGGCGCGCGCGTGCGGAAGAGGTCCATGAGGTGCGCGATCGTCAGGCCGGTATCGACGATGTCTTCGACGATGATCACGTCCTCGTCGGCGATGGGCTTCGAGAGGTCCTGCGTGATCTGCACGACGCCGCTAGACTCGGTGCCTTCGCCGTACGAACGGACGCCGAGGAAGTCGATGCGGACATTGTGCATGTCGATCGCGCGGCAGAGGTCGGCCGCGAAGAGGAAGCTGCCTTTGAGGACCACGACCAGGACGACCTTCGTCTCGTGGTAGTCCTTGGTGATCTGGGCGCCCAGCTCTTTTACCCGGGCGGCGATCTGCTCGACGGTGAGCATCGTCACGATGCGTTCGCTCATGCCCTGGAGCTTTCGATTTAACGAGGCCCGAAGTAAAGAGGCAGCGACATGAGCGTCGCCACCAACGCCAGCAAACGGCTCGCCTTCCTCGAGAAAACCACCGCCGAGGGGTCGACCGATCCCCTCGCCTGGTACGGCCTCGCCATGGAGTACCGGAAGCTCGAACGCTGGGACGAGGCCCTGCAGACGTTCACCGCGCTCCGGACGATGAAGCCGGACTACGTCGCGCTCTACTTGATGTGCGGACAGATGCTGGAGGGCATCCAGCGCACCGACGAAGCGCGCACCTGGCTCGAAGAAGGCATGGTCCAGGCGAAGGCCAAGGGCGACAGCCACGCGCTCGGCGAGCTGCAATCCGCGCTCGACGCGCTCGAGTAGGCTCGAGCGATGGGGTTCGAGCGACAGGGCTCGAGCGCGAGCGGCGGCTACTTCTTCGTGACCGCTTGAATCGTCGACACGAGCTCCTCGAAGTCGACGGGCTTGTGCAAGTATTGCGTGAAGCCCGCAGACAGGGCGCGGACGCGGTCGGACTTCGCCGCGTACGCGGAGAGCGCAACAATCGGCTTGTCGCCGCCCTTCTCCGGGGCGAGCGCGCGCACACGCTTCACGAGGCCGAAGCCATCTTCCTCCGGCATCGCGATGTCGGAGACGATGACGTCAGGACGCTTCTCCTCGAAGAGCTCGAACGCCGTCGCCACCGAGTCTGCCGTGAGCACGGTCGCGCCGCGCTGCTCGAGCACGGCTTGCATCAGCTCACGAGCATCGGGGTCGTCTTCGACGACGAGGATGACGTAATGCTCGAGGGACATCGTTGGGGAAAGAGTGCGGGGCGAAGCTTGCACGAAGCTCGCCAGCCAGCATGGTGTACTCTAACCCGTCTGTTTGTCTCGACAAACAGCTGAGAACAGATGGCGCCTGAGCGCCGCCGCCGCACCAGACTAGTCGCGGGCGGTCTGGCTGAGCCACCGCGTCACGTCCTTCACGAGCTCGGTGAGCTTCGTCAGCGAGAGGTGACGGGTCAGGTCGATCAGCCGCTCGCGCGCGCTCTTCTTGGGGAAGGTGAGGAGATCGAGCGCCTTCACGCCGAGCCCGTCCGCGATTTGCTTGAGCGTGTAAATGTTGGGCCGGACGAGGCCGCGCTCGATGTTGGAGAGATGGCCCTTCGAGCCCGTGTTGCTCTCCTCCGCGAGCTGTTCGATCGTCATTCCCCCCTCGATACGAAGACTTCGAATTCGCTCGCCCACCGCGAGCGAAAGACTGTCCGGCGCTTCCCTACGAGGCATGCTGGACGATAGAGCAACGAGCAGGCCAAAGGCCCCGCCCCGAAATTGATGTCCTCCCCGAAGAACTTTGTCGTGTTTCTGCGCCTGCGTGGCCAAATGACCCAGCGCCTGGAGTACCGAGGGGTGTGATCACTCCCTCTCGCTGGCCCGAACTTAGCAGGCGCTAACGTTCACTGCCGCGAACGTTCACTCCTGCGAACGCTGCGAACGCTCACTCGCGCTTGCGAAGGTTCGCGAGCCGCGCCTTGATGCGCGCCTCCTCGCCGTGCTCCGTCGGCTCGTAGAGGCGCTCATCGCCGAGGCGCGCGACGAGCTCGTCGGGCAGGTATGTCTCGCCCGGTACGACGCCGTCGTCGAAGTCGTGCGCGTACTTGTAGCCGCTACCGTACCCGTCCTGCTTCATGAGCTTCGTGACCGCGTTGCGAAGCTTCATCGGCACCGGGAGCGCGCCGTGCTCCTCGATGAGCGCGCGCGCCTTCTGCCACGCGTTCTTCACCGCGTTCGATTTGGGCGTGCACGCCAGATAGATGCAGGCGTGCGTGAGCGGGTACATGCCCTCGGGCATTCCCATTCGCCGAAAGGCCTCGTCCGCCGCCTGCACCACCATGAGCGCGCGCGGGTCCGCGTTGCCGACGTCCTCGCTCGCGAAGATGAGCATGCGACGCAGGACGAAGAGCGGATCATCGCCCGCGTCGAGCATGCGCATCATCCAGTAGACGGCCGCATCGGGATCGGAGCCGCGCATCGACTTGATGAACGCGCTCACGACGTTGTAGTGCTCCTCGCCCGCCTTGTCGTAGAGGAGCGGCGCCTTCTCCTCCGACTGCGCGAGCGTCTCCATCGTGATGCGCGCGTCGCCGCGCGCAGAGGCGAACGCGGACGCGGACTCGAGCACGGTCAACGCGCGCCGTCCGTCGCCGCGCGCGATGCGTGCGATCGCTCTCAGCGTCTCGTCGTCGGCCGGCAGGAGGTCCTGCGTGGAGTCAGCAAGGGCGCGCTCGAGGATCGTCACGAGCTGGTCCTCCTCGAGCGACTCCAGCCGGAACACCTTGCACCGCGAGAGGAGCGCCGCGTTGACGGAGAAGGAGGGATTCTCCGTCGTGGCACCGACGACGGTGATGGTCCCCGCCTCGACGTGCGGGAGGAACGCGTCCTGCTGCGCCTTGTTGAAGCGATGAATCTCGTCGACGAAGACGAGGGTGCGCTCACCCTTGAAGTCGCGGCGCTCCTTCGCCGCCGCGACGATCTCGCGGAGCTCGCCGATCGACCCCAGCACCGCCGAGAACGGCACGAACACGGACCGGGTCCGCTCGGCGATGACGCGACCGAGCGTCGTCTTCCCCACCCCGGGCGGTCCCCAGAGGATCATCGAAGGTACGCGGTCCTTCTCGATCGCGGTCGCCAGGAGCTTGCCCGCCCCCAAAATATGCGTCTGGCCGACGTAGTCTTCGACACGGGTCGGCCGCATCCGCTCCGCCAGCGGGACCGCGCCGCTCGCAACAGCCTCGCGTCGAGCCGCGGCCGCGAATAAAGTCGGGCCTTCTGCGGTGGAGGATGAACGCGGACGTGCCACGCGCGCAACTTAGCCAATCGATGCCCCTCCCGCGAGCGACCCGAGCCATCGGCAGCTTCGAGGGCATCGGCGCGCGCCAAATCGTCCGGTTCGCGCTCGTCGCCGGCGGCGCCGTCGTCGCGGGCTGCGGCGGCTCGAACGCCCCCGCGGATGAGCCTCGCGAGCCGCTCCCGCTCGCGGCGGACGTCCCCGAGCTCGAGATTCGCGGCGGTGACGGCGTCGACCGTTTCACGACCTGCCCACCTCCGGGCGAGCTCGGCCAGCACTGGATCCCGAGCATTCCGCCGTGGAGCCCGCCCGCCGCAAAGACCGACGCCGGCCCGCCGCTGCCGATGGACGCCGATTTCATCGCGCGCACGAAGGACCGCACCGCGACGGAGCTCGCCGCCGACGCCACGCAGCGCGACTTCCGTCACTGCTATCGCCAGGGCCTCGTCCATCACCCGACGCAAGACGGTCGCGTGGCGATCATCCTGCGGATCGACGGCAACGGGCGCGTCGCGAAGGTGGAGTCGTACGGCGCGTGCGAGCTCGATCCGGAGTCCATCTCCTGCATGTACGGCGTGGCGCGGAAGCTCCGCTTCCCTCCGCCCGCGAGCGGCTCGGACACGGTGACGATCCCGGCGACGTTCACGTCGCGCGACGGCGTCCGCCGCACCGTCCCCACACCGAACGACGCTTACACGGCGGGCACGTACGTGACCCTCGATGCAGCGCGGCCGCAGCTCCACGGCTGCGACGAGCAAGCGCGACGCGAGGGTCGACCCGTGCAAGCGCATGGGGCTTTCACGATGGACATCGCGGCCGATGGTCGCGTGCTCAACGCCCACATCGATCCGTGGTCCGGCGATCCATCGCTCTTGCTCTGCGCGGCGAATGTGCTTCGGAGCCTGAAGTTCCCTCCACCGCCCGGAAGCAACGCGAAAGTGATCGCAAGACTCAACTTCAATCCTCGTCAAGGAAGTCGTTGAATTAAGAAGACTCGAGTCCGCGATCGATGCCGATCGTGACGGCGATCGTCTGGCCGGCGATCGCCCAGCTTGTGATCTCGAGCGAGAGCGGGCAGAACCATGAGTATGGCGAGCCCCCGAGCCGTCGTGATTCCCTTCGGAGTGCCGGACGATGGTCGCGGCCTCGGATTGGGTCTCGCTGCGCTCGTTCACAGCTTCGCGTCGATCGACGGCGAGAGCGTCGCGCTGGCCCAGCTCCTCGCCCGGAAGCGCGAGCGCAGCGACGACGACGACGACGATGACGACCACCCGCGCGACGACAAGGCCGAGGCCTCGCCCGTCGAGGCGTTCGTCCCGCCGCACGCGTGGCGCGATCTCACCGGCTCCGCCGCTGCGCCGCCCGGCGTGAGCTTCGTCGTCACCGGCGCCTTCGAGCCTCCCACGGACGGACGCGGTCTCATCCAGCTCCTCGTCTTCGACACGAAGGACGGCAAGACCCGCGCAAAGGTCGAGGCGCCCGTCGACGGCGAGAGCGCGGGCAAGACGCTCATCGCCGCGTTCGACGAGTGCTTCGCGCAGCTCGGCGTCGAGCTCGGCACCGTGCGTGACATCGACGACCTCTCGTGGGAGGCGCTCGAGAGCGTCCTCCGCGCCGAGCGATGCGCGCTCCACGATCCGCTCCGCGGCGGCCCGCACGACCGCCTCGCGGCGATGGTGCACCTCGGCCGCGCCATCGGCGACGCGCCGGACGGTCGCTTCCCCGCCATGCGCCTCGCCGCTCTCGCGCTGGACGTGGCGGTTGGCGGGCCGACGGACGCGAAGCTCGCGCACGCCGCGAAGCGGGCGCTCGCCCGCGCCCGCGAGGACGCGCCGCGGAACGCAGATCTCGTCGAGGCGCTCGCCGCGCTCTCGCTCCGTCTCGGCAACACGGAGGAGGCCGACGCGCTCGCGCGCGAAGCCATCGCCATCGAGGCGGATCGACCGCGCATCTATGCGCTCCTCTCCGAGGCGCGGCGCTCGCGCGGCGATCTCGAAGGCGCCCTCGGCGCGATCGAAGACGGGCTCCGCCATGGCGCCATGGATCCGCTCCTCAACACGGAGCGCGGGATCGTCCTCGCCGAGCGCGGCAACCTCGAACAGGCAGAGAAGGCCTGGCGCATGGTGCTCGACGAGCGCCCCCTCTATCCGCCCGCCTACACGAACCTCGCCTCGCTCGTGACGGAGCGCAAGGACACCGCGTCCGCGGCGCAGCTCGTCGATGACGTCCTTCGACACGTGCAGAATGCACATCCGGACGTCCTTCGTCGCGCGATCCAGATGTCGCTCGCGGCCGAGCCCGAGGGCATCGCGCGAGCCTCGCGGGTCGCCACGATGGCGAAGATGCTCGTCGAGCGTGCGCCCAACGATCCGTGGGGGCGGCTCGTGCTCGCTCGCGCGCTCGCGCTGAGCGGGGAGAAGGGGACCGCGGTCCGCCTCCTCGGCGAGGTCGAGGCGCTCGCGGAGACCTCGTCGCTCGCGGCCGAGGCGCAGCGCGGCCGCTTCGCGCTGGAAGATCCGCAGGTCTCGCTCGAGATCGACGCGGTGCTGCGCGCCGCGTACTCGGCGGCGATCCCCGACCTCGAGACGATCGCGGCGCGGGCCCGTGGCCTCGCGACCCGCACGAGCGTGTGGCACGCGTGGTTCGCGGTCGGCATCGCGGAGCGCCGGCGCGAGCGCTGGCGTCCGGCGCGGGACGCCTTCACGGAGGCGATCAAGTGCTCCGGCGGCGCCACGCCCGCGCACATGGAGATCGTCGCGGCGCACGTCGCGCTCGGCGACGGTGAGGCGGCGCTCGAGAGCGCGCGCCGTGCCTGTGCGCTCGAAGGCGAGTCGGCGCGGACGCTCGCCGTGCTCGCGACGGCGCTGCTCGCGAGCGGCAAGCGCGACGAGGCGGCGGCCTCCATCGATCGCGCGCTCGCGCTCGACGCGACCGATGAGGCGAACCGCGCCCTCGCGGAGCGCATCCGCACCGGTCACCGCCGCGACAGCACGCTGACGCGCCTCCGCGATATCTTCACGCGCTTCCGCCGCAAGTGAGCACGCGGCTCCTCGTCGTCCTGATCGCGCTCACGGGCCTGGTCGTCCTGGGCGTCAGCTGCTCGCTCTACCAGAGCCGGCAGCAAGCGGCGCGCCTTGCGAAGCTGCAGGAAGAGGAGCGGCGCGCCTTGGATGAGCAACGCCGACTCCGCGACGAGGACCTCCGCCAGTACGACGGCTCGGCGCCGCGATACCTCGAGGGGTTATCCCGGCGCGCGCCCCGGGACGCGGGCGCGGCCTGCGACTGCCTGCTGGGCGATCCGCTCTGCGCGTGTCCCTGAGCGAAGGCGCTCAGGCGGGGTACTCGCGAGCGCCGAAGATCGCGGTGCCAACGCGGACGAGCGTGGCGCCGCAGGCGATCGCGATCTCGAGGTCGTCGCTCATGCCCATCGAGAGCTCGGGGAGCCGGGCCGCGCCGCCGTACCGATCGCGCAGCTTCACGAGGTCCTCGAACGCGCGCTTCGCGGCGTCGAGGTCGTGCGGAGGCATCGTCATGAGACCGGCGAGCTCGAGGTTCGACTCCTTCTCGATCGCGTCGAGGAGCGCGCCGACGTCGGCCGGCGCGGCGCCGTGCTTCTCCGCTTCGCCGGCGACGTTCACCTCGACGAGCACGCGGAGACGGTGGGGCGCGCGTCTGGCGAGCGCGGACGCGAGGGACGGCGAGTCCACCGCGTGCACGAGATGCGCGACGGGCGCCACGAGCTTCGCCTTGTTCGACTGCAGGTGTCCGATGAAGTGCCAGCGAAGGTCGGGAAGGTCTGCGAGCTCCTTCGCCTTCTCGTCGAGCTCCTGCGCGTAGTTCTCACCGAAGTCGCGCTGCCCGGCGGCATAGGCCTCGCGAATGGCGGAGACGGGCTTCGTCTTCGAGACCGCGACGAGGCGCACGCTCGCCGGATCGCGCCCCGAGGCAGCGACCGCCTTCGCGATCCGCGCTCGAACCTCATCGAGGCCGCGCATGCCACACCATCACGTCGGAGCGCTGGGTCAGCGGCCCGCGCGCGAAGTCTCCGTAGAGCGCCGTCACTTCGAAGCCATTGTAGTGAAGGAGCGCCTCCATCTCCCGCGGATAAAACTGGCGGTGCGCGAGCGGCGTCATCACCTCGTCGGCGGCCTTCCTCGGCGTGAAGAACATCGAGACGAACAGGATCTGGCGCACGCGATCGTAGTCGAAGTGCTCGCGGTACTTCACGCGCCCCAGCGCCGGATGCTGGAAGGGCGGAATCGCGAAGGCCTCGTTCGGATCGCGCGCGAGGTCCTCCGGGAGCGGCATCGCGATGTCGAACACGAGCTCGCCGCGCTTCTTCAGGTGCTCGCGGGTGCGGGCGAGCCACTGCTCGACGTCCGGCCGATCGTAGAGGTGCAGCGCCGTGTTGAACGGGCAGATCACGAGCGGGAATTTCCGGCCCAGCTTCGTCGTGCGGAGGTCGCCCTCGTGCACCTCGACGCGCTTGCGGATCGCCGGCGCCGCCGCCTTCAGGCGCGCCCGCAGATCCGCGAGCATGGGCCGTGACGCGTCGATCCCGACGACCGACGCGCCGGCCTCTGCCATCGCGAGCGCGATACGGCCGTTGCCGACGCCCTGCTCGAGCACCGACCCGCGCTCCTCCGCGAGCGCACGGTAATACGTCACGTCCGCGCGCCGCGGGGCGTAGGTCTGCGTGTAGTAGGCGGGATCCTCGAAGTGCGCAGCGGCGCCGGCCTCGAGCTCCAGATCGCGCTTCTTCGCGCTCAGTAGAGACCAGACTTGGCCATGTGCTCGATCCACTCCTCGACCGCCGAGTTGCTCGTGCGGTCGAAGTGGACCTTTCCGGCCGCGATCTCGCGGAGCGCGGTGACGGCCGCCTTGTTCTTCGAATGAACGAGAGCGCCGGAGCCCTTCATCAGCTGGCGCGTGCGACGAGCCGCCAGGATGACGAGTGCAAAACGGTTTTCCTCACGCTCGAGGCAGTCTTCGACGGTGACGCGCGCCATGGTCCGAGGCAAGCTAGTCCCCGGACCCAAGGCCCGCAAGTCATGAGTCATTTCATCTTCCTGGCGAGGCACGGAGAGACGGCTGACAACGCGCGGCGCGTCTTCCAGGGCCAGGGCGGAAGTGGCCTGAATCGTTTGGGAAAGGCCCAGGCGGCGCGCCTCGCCGAGCGCATGAAGCGAAGGCCTCCCGACGTCATCTTCGCGAGCGATCTCGAGCGTGCCGCCGAGACCGCCGGCTTCGTCGGTCGGGCGTGCGGCCTCCCCGTCGCCCTCGATCGCGGGCTCCGCGAGGTCGACGTCGGGCTCTGGACGGGCAAGGGCTACGACGAGATCAAGGCGCAGTACCCCGAGGAATGGGCGGCCTGGGACGCGGGCATCGACGTTCGGCGCGGCGGCGGCGAGACCTACGCCGAGCTCGCGAATCGCGTCGACGACGCGATCGCGAACATCGTCGCCGGGCAGCCCGACGGAGCCACCATCCTCCTCGTCTCCCACGGCGGCTCGATCAAGAGCTGGATCTCGAAGCTCCTGAACGTCGGTCCCGAAGGCCTGCGCGCGCTCGCCGGCGTCGCGAACACGGGCCTCACCGTCGTCGAGCGCGATCCCCGAAAGGGCCATCATCGCCTCCACACCTGGAACGACGTCTCGCATCTCGAAGGGCTCGTCGTCGACGAGCACTCGGACTGAGGCGCAAGAACCGAGGTCAGTGCTCGTCGGTCAGCTCGATGCGCTTCAGCTCGGGCGAGGACCATCTCTTCGCTTCGTAGAGGACGTTCGTGATGCGGCGCGCGTTCTCGATGTCGAAGCGGAAGTGATCCGCGAGCTCGTGGTTCGCCTTCTGGCCGAGCCAGTACCCGAAGCGCTCGCCGCCCGGATTCATGGCCTCGAAGTTCACGAAGCGCTGCACCGGGTGCACGTTCACGTAGAAGCCGATGTGCGGGACGGGGAACTTCGCGAGCTCCCTGTCGAGCCACGCGAGCCCCTCCATGACCTTCTTCGCATCGAGCCTCGGCTTGTCGAGGCCGGCGCGCTTCTCGAACGAGCCAGGCGAGCGGCGCTTCTCGAGCGCGCGCAGCACCTGACGGTCGACGCGGCCGAGCTCGGGATCGGCCCAGGCTCGCACGTAGCTGTACAGCTCGTTCCAGCGATAGCGCGCGCCCTGCCGGAGCACCTCGACCTTCTCGAGCTTGTACGGCCGCACGTCCAGGGCGCTGGCCGCGTCTTCGAGGTACTTGATGCGCGTCGCGGTGACCACGAAGGAGACGGTCACCTTCTTCTTCTCGAAGACGATGTCGGTGAAGGCGCCGAGCCCGTCGAGCGGCTTCGCGAGCTTGTCGTGTGCGAAGACGATGGCCTCGTACTGATCGAAGACGAGGCCGTCCTCGCGCAGGAGGCTCTTCGGCGGGATCATGTGGACGCGAACCGCGGTGCCGCCAGGCGGCTCGTCTGCCCACCACTCGCCGAGCATGTAGTTCTGGAGCCCGTCGTCGTGGGCCCGCCAGCCATAGATGAGGTTCTTGATCCTCGGCTGCATGCCGCCTCGGTCGTATCATGGCGGATCGAGGACGAGACGTCCGAACGAGCCGGGGACGTGGAAGTCCGGCTTTGCGGTGCGGGTCGGGCTCCAGGCCAGGTACCGCCGGGGCGACCTTCCCTCCATCCGGTAGAGCGCGAACGGGAGCGAAGCCCCCGCCTTCAGCGCCTTCGTGATCTCGGGCGCGCGGAAGACGGCCTCGATCGTGGCGGTGTGCTTGTCGGCATCGACCGTGGTCGTGATCTTCGGCTGGCTCGACCAGGCGATGGCCTTCTTCGCGTCGAGCTTCGCGCCGCGATGCACCTCGAGGTCGAAGAAGTGACCGCGCGGCCCGACCTCGATCTCGTAGTAGTGGCTCGGCTCCGCCGGGTCCGGCGTGAAGAACGCCTCGACGCAATCCTCCTCGTAGAGCTTCTCGCGCTCTGTCTCGGTGGGCCGCGACGTGTCGACGTCGAGCGCCGCACCGCGCAGATTCCAGCGGATCGCGAGCTCCTCCTTCTTCCAGGCCACGCGCACCGTGGTGCTGATGCCCGTCGGGGCGCCGGACCAGTCGGTGTCGAAGGTGACGGGCGTCGCTCCGTCGAGCGAGCCATGCACAGCGTGAAGCTCGGGCGGTGGCGTGGAGCCCATCCCCGGCGCGATCTCGGGCGGCGAGTCGTCGGAGTGGAGCGACCAGCCGCCCATCGACACGAAGTGCACCGGGCGCTTGGTCTCGAGGAGCGCGGCGCCGTTACCCGTCACGTTCGGCGCCGCGAGGAGCGCGGCATCGACCTCGAAGCGCTTCGCGGCCGTCTCGATGAGGGGCGAGGTCCGGTGACCGCCGAGCTTCGCCGCGAGCTCCGCGTTGTCCCAGAGCCCGAGCATCTGCGCCCCGACGCGGTCCACGAGGATCGGGTTCGTGCCGCCGATGGCCACGCTCTCCTTCGAGGGCCAGCGCTTGCCGAAGCCGTCGCCGCCCTCCATCGGCGCACCCTCCGCGAGCACCACGTCCGGCGCCTCGATCTCGAGGACGTCGGACATGCGCTCCGCGAACGCCTCGAGCGACGCGAGGTACGCCTTCTCGCCCGCGGGGCGATCCTTCTGCAGGAGCGAGAGCGCGGCCGAGATCTCGCGATGCATCTCCTTCTTCTGGTGCATCGCGGGCGAGCCGTCCGACGTCATCACCGTGCCCTGCATGCCCTTGATGGACATGGTCACGACGCCGAAGCGGTGCGCCTTGATCTTCGGCGCCGAGATGAAGAGGCCCTCTCTCAGGTGCGTCGCGAGCACGCGCGGCATGAGGAGCTTGGGCACGGACGAGCGCTCCATGCCCGTGATGCGCATCGGCTCCCCCGGCCGGTCGCCTTCCTTGTCGAAGACGCCGTCGTCGTCCATCGCGACGAGCTTCACCTTCTCCTCGTCGGCCATCTTTGCGTAGCCGGAGACGTTGACGATCTTCTTCCAGTTCGCGTTCGAGCCGTCCCAGCCCTCCGCGATCGTGATCGCGCGATGACCGCGCTTCTTCAGGCACCGCACGATGCCGCGAACGAACTCGGGGTCCGTCGTGCGCCCGCGGATGCCGTCGTCGCCATGGTTCTTCGCAGGGTCCTTGAACCACTCGAAGCCGCCGAGGTTCGGCTTGATGAGCACCGGCGTCTCGGGCGGGCGCTTCGGCACCACGCCCTCGCACAGCCTCTGCCCGAGCTCGCGCGGGGTCCCGCTCTCGAGCACCGTGACGGCGCTCGTGTCCGCCTTGATCGCCGCGCGATGCTTCGCGCGGAGGGCGCTGCCGTCGACCTCGTCCGCCGCCACGACCGTCGGTCCGGCGTCGGCGTACTCGGCGCCCGACGCGTTCGCGACCACGTCCACGGGGGCGGCGGACGCCGGCGCCGTCGCGATCGGCGCCCCATCGGGCGGCGCCGCCGGCTTTTGCTTGTCCTTATCGTGACAGCCACCGAGGGCAAGCACACTCACCGCGAGAGTCGCTCGCCGAGCGTTGAGACAAATGCGCATTTCGAAACGCGGCTGAGCCTATACTCGAGTCATCGTGGCGGCGAGTCGTGTCGGCGATGTGGTCGCCTCGAAGTACCGACTGGAAGAGCTTCTCGGCAGCGGTGGCATGGGGCATGTCTACCGCGCCCTCAACGTTCGAGCCGGGCGTGTGGTCGCGATCAAGATCCTCCGCTCGGAGCACGCGACCAACGCGGCCATCGTCGACCGCTTCCTCCGCGAGGCGCTCGCCGCGAACCTGGTGCGCCATCCGAACGTGGTCGACGTGCTCGACGTCGACAAGGATGACGACGGCTCGCCCTACATCGTCCAGGAGCTGCTGACCGGTGAGGACCTCGAGAAATACGTCCGGTCGCGCGGCGGCCGGCTCAACCTCGCGGAGGTCGAGGAGCTCGTCCTGCCCGTCGTCGACGCGGTCGCGGAGGCGCACGCCCGCGGCGTCGTTCATCGCGACATCAAGCCGGAGAACGTCTTCCTCGCGCAGCAGGGCAACAAGCGCGTGCCGAAGCTCCTCGACTTCGGCATCTCGAAGATTCGTCTGCCCAACATCAAGATGACGGACGTGGGCGTCATGATGGGGACGCCCGCCTACATCGCGCCGGAGCAGATCCACGGCGGCTCGCGCGAGGCCGACCCGCGCGCCGACGTCTGGGCGCTCGGCATCGTGCTCTGGGAGCTCCTCGTCGGACGCCTCCCCTTCGAGAACGCGAACGATGCTCCTGCGCTCTTCGTGGCCATCGCCACGAAGGACGTACCGCGCATGATCGACGTGGACCCGTCGATCGATCCGCACGTATCGCGCGTCGTCGAGCGCTGTCTCCGGCGCGCGCTCGACGAGCGCTACCCCACCGCCGCCGAGCTCGCGCGCGATCTCCGGCACGTCCTCGCCGGCACCGACATCGAGCCCACGCAGCGTCGCTCCATCCCGCCCCTCGCGATGCGCGGCGCCCCCGGCCCGGCGCTCGAGATCCCCGACCTCGTCATGCCCGCGTCTCCGCGCCTCCCGGAGCCGACGCCAGCCCACCCGACCGAGGCGATGGGAAAGATCGAGCTCGAGCTCCCGATGGAGATGGCGATCCCGCTCTCGGCGACCGCCGCGATGCCGAGATCCGCGCCGGCGTCGGTTCCGCACCTGCCGGCGCCCGCGTCCACTCCCGCCGCGGCGGCGCCTCCATCGGCGCGGCGCGTGGACGCGGCCGCTCCGCTCGACGGTGTCATGATGAGCGGCTCGATCGCCTCGCAGCGGCGCCCCGGCGCGCCGGCGCCGTCGATGTACCAGCCGCCGCCGGAGCCCGTCCCGAAGGACGAGGCGATGAAGCTCCTCGTCGCGATCGGTGTGTGCGGGCTCGTGCCCATCCTCACGACCGCGCTCCTGATGACGTTCCTCTATTCGCCGGAGGGCTGGAACCTGGTCGCGGTCCTCATGAAGCCCGCGCAGCCGATCAGCCTCATCATCCAGGGCGGTCTCGCGGCGGTCGCGTTCGGCGTCGCGGGCGCCAACATCCGCGGCGCGTTCCGGCGCTGGCGCGGCGATCTCGCGGGCGGGCACGGCGCCGCGATCGTCTATGCGTGCCTCGCGGGCGGCCTCCTCTTCGCGGCCATGCAGCTCGGCCGCGCCGCGTTCTAGGCGGGCCCCTCCCACACCAGCACCCAAGACTTGGGCGGCTTCGGGTGTAATCTCGAGAGGTGCGCGGAAAACGGCTTCTCTCTCTCGTAGGGCTCTCGCTGTCGCTGCTCGCGACGCACGCGCAGGGTCAGGACTTCGATCCGCGCGGGCGGCACAAGCCGGGTCCCTCGAAGCCGGGCCCGTCGAAGCCGGGCCCGTCGAAGCCCGGCCCCGCGAAGCCCGGGCCCGCGAAGCCCGGCCCCACGTCTCCCGACGCCGGAGGCCCAGGCGCCCTCATCGATCGCTACACCGGCGTCGTCCTCAAGCAGCCCGGCTCGCCGTTTCCGCTCCAGCGCCTCGCGCAGCTCTACCGTGATCGCGACGGCAACCTGAACAAGCTCGTCACCGACTTCGAGACGCGCGCGGGCAAGGCCGATCCGGAGCAGTACGCCGCGACCGTCACGCTCGCGGGCATCTACAAGATCGACGGCCGCGGCGACGACGCGATCAAGACGTACGAGAAGGCGATCGCGCTGAAGAACAGCGATCCCGTGGCGCTGCTCGCGTTCGCGCAGCTCCTGCAAGATCGGGGCGACGTGCCGGCAGCACGGAAGCGCTACGAGGAGGCCCTCGCCCTCCAGAGCGCGGCGAAGGACAAGCAGCAGACGCTGCAGACGCTCATGGTCCTCGCGCTCGACGCGAAGGACTGGGCGGCGGCGAAGTCGTCGCATCAGCAATACGTGAAGCTCGAGTCGAACGCGTCGCTGACGGTCAAGGCGATGCTCGCGAACGAGCTCTACGCGCGCGCCGAGTACGAGCGCGCGGAGGCGGAGTTCAAGGACGTGGTGGCCGCGGCGCAAGGCGACAACCGCGTGCTCGCGCCGGCGCTGAAGGACCTCGGCAAGGCGCAGGCGAAGGCGCACAAGAACACGGAGGCGCTCGCCACGCTGAAGAAGGCCCTCCAGACGGCGGGGCAGGAGGCGGCGGTCCGCGGCGAGATCTACGAGACGATCGCGGAGATCTACCGCGCCGATCAGCAGCTCCCGATCCTCATCAAGCAGATCGAGGACGAGCACCCGTCCGACTTCCAGCGCCTCGCGCTCCTCGGCGCGCTCTACGAGGAGACAGGCGACAGCACGAAGGCGCTCGACGCGTACAAGCGCGCGCTCGCGGTGAACCCGCGCCAGATCGACCTCCGGCTGAAGATGATCCGCGTGCTCCAGTCGCAGGGCGAGCTCGACAAGGCGATCACCGAGTACGAGGCGCTCATCCGCGCCGCACCGAACAACCCGCAGTTCGTGTTCGATCAGTGTGAGGCGCTCATGCAGCGCGGCGATCGCACGCGCGCGATGAAGCTCCTCGTCGAGCTCGAGGCCCGCGGGCAGAACGACGAGGAGGTGCTCTCGCGTCTGGCCGACTTCTATGGCCGCATCGGCGAGAACGATCGCTCGCTCAAGGTGCTGACGCGCCTCTCCTCCGTCGGGACCAACGATCCCGGCCATCTCGTCGACCTCGGCGATCGCTACTTCCAGGACGGGAATCAGCCGCTCGCGATCCAGACGTGGAAGCGGATCCTCACCACGATCACGCCGAAGCAGCGCGCGCTCTCCGCCCTCGGCGACGTGTACATGGAGCACGACATGCTGGCGGATGCCCTCGCGTCGTTCCGCGAGGCGGTCCAGCTCGAGCCGGCGAACAACGGCTACAAGAAGCAGCTGGCGAGCGCGCTCGAGCGATCGAAGAGCTACAAGGAGTCGCGCCAGATCTGGCAGGAGCTCTCCGACAAGGCGAAGGCGACCAACGACAAGCTCCTCGCCCGCGAGGCGCGCTCGCGCATCGTCACGCTCTGGAGCTTCGAGCACATCCTCGACCAGCAGGTCGCGCCGTTGCAGGCGAAGTTCAACGCGACTCCGCCCGACGTCGAGGCCGGACGCATGCTCGCGGAGGTGCTCCTCCACATCCAGCGCCGCATCAACGAGAGCGAGCAGGTCCTCCGCCGGGTCATCGAGCTCGCGCCGGGCGATACGGAGAGCTACCTCGCGCTCGAGCGCGTGCTCGTGCAGGAGAACAAGACCGCGGACGCGATCCTGATCCTCGAGAAGCTCATCGTCGTCGATCCGAAGAGCGCGCGGCAGGTCTACCACCGCATGGCGGACTACGCGTCGAACCTCTATCGCGACGAGGACGCGATCAAGTACGAGGCGCGCGCGCTCGAGCTCAACCCCGACGACGCGGAGGGGCACCACAAGCTCGGTGCAAGATACAAGCAACGCGGCGACATCGAGCACGCCATCCTCGAGTACCGCGCGGCGATCACGAAGAACGATCGCCTGTTCCCGGTGTACCTGGAGCTGGCCGACTTGCTTTTGTCGAAGGGTCAGTCCGACGAGGCGGATCGCCTCTTCCGGCGCGTGATCCGCGGTGCTCCGGACGAGGAGCTCGTCTCGCGCGCGGCGCGGCTCTCGATGCAGATCAACCTCGGCAAGGGCACGCTCGAGTCGCTCGAGCAGGAGCTCCTGCCGATGGCGATCGGCAACCCGCAGAAGAAGATCTACCGCCGGCTCCTCGTCGAGATCTACGGCAACCTCACGTTCGCGCTCGTGCAGCGCTCGAAGCACGGCACCGGCAAGGACGCCGATGACGCCCGCGCGGCGCTCGCGCGCATCGGCAATCGTGCGGTGAAGCCGCTCCTCGACGCGCTCGCCGACGGCGACGCGGGGCAGCAGCGCATCGCGATCGACGTCCTCGGATACGTGCAGAACAAGAACGCGTCCGCCGCCCTCTTCTCGTACGCGACGGGCCAGGGCGAAGGTCCGCTCCGCACGCGCGCGATGCTCGCTTGCGGCGCGCTGCGAGATCCGGCGCTCCTCCCCAAGTACGAGGCGCTCCTCTTCCCCAAGAACGAAGGCGGCGGCGACGCGATGGCCTCCGACGCGGTCGCACGCGCGGCGAGCTGGTCGGTGGCGCGCCTCGGCGACAAGCGCGCGATCCCGCTCATGAAGCGCATCGCAACGAGCGGCACGCCCGACATGCGCGCGTTCGCCGTGCTCGGGCTCGGCTCCCTGAAGGACAAGGGCTCGGTGTCTCTCATCGCGCACACCGCGAAGTCGCTCGAGGCGGGCACCACTGCCCGCGCCGCCGCGGCCTACGCGCTCGGCGAGATCGGCGCGGAGAGCGAGGCGACCACGCTCGTCACGATCGCAGAGGACACCGATCCGCTGCCGCGCCAGATGGCGATCCTCGCGATCGCGCGCATGGGCGCGCACCGGTCCGAGGCGCTCGGCGGCAAGGCGGCGCAGAGCGCGATGACGGACGCGATCTTCGCCGGCAACGGCGAGAGCGCACGCGCACACAAGGCGTCGGACTCACTGCGCCACGCGTCGGCCGCGGCGCTCGTGATGCTGGCGACGAAGTCCCCCTCGGCCGGCCTCGCGGACGGCGTCCCGGCGCCCGACGAGGACGTCGACGCGGAGACCACGCTCGACCAGCTCGTGCCACGCAACCTCCCCGTGAAGGATCGCGCGGCCGCGCTCGTGACGTTCAGCGACTCGCTCCAGCGCTCCGCGACGGGCGCGCTCGCGACCTCGACGGAGCGGGCACGCGCCGTCCTCGACGCGATGGGCACGCGCGAGGGCACGCTCGAGCCGTTCCTCTTCGCGGCGGAGGACGGCCCGGAGACGCAGGCGGCGCGCGCGAAGGTGAAGGAGATCGCGGCCGCGATCGAGCCGAGCGTCGTCGCGCTGTCGCGCCATCCCGATCCGAACGTCCGCATGAAGGCGATCGTCCTTCTCTCCCGCTCGAAGACGGACGTCGCCATGTCCGCCATCGCCCGCGCGATGACGGACTCGAGCGACGCCGTGCAGCGCGTGGCGCTCTCCAGCATCGGCGGAGCGGGCGGCGGCAAGGCGGATCCGACCGCGACCGCGGCCGCCTCGAAGGTCATGCACACGCACGAGAGCTGGGCGATGCGCGTCCTCGCGGCCCAGGCGCTCGGGCGACTCGGCGGGCCCGAGGCGACGAAGCAGCTCCGAGAGGCGGCGGTCAAGGAGCCCTACGCGCTCGTTCGCGAGGCCGCGCTCGTCGCGCTCGCGGGCTACGACAAGAACGAAGCGGCTCAGCTCGCAACACAGATGGCGGCCCACGACGCGGAGCCGCGCGTGCGCGAGACCGCGGCCAAGATCCGCGATCGGCGCTGAGCCAGGGACCCAACAGGCCGATCGGGCGGGCGGACACGGCTCGCAACATGTGGATAATTCTCGTGTCTACGGTTGTCTCCGAATGGTCTCGTGCCGGCGATTTCGGGGGGTGAGACGTGGCTCCCCCACCCAGATCTGCTAAGAGCTTGCGGGCCGATGGGTGCGCTGAAGAAGTTCGGGTACGTCGACCTCGATCTCGAGGTCGATCACGAGGCGAAGACCCTCGTCCCGCCTTCCATGCCCGGCGAAGAGCCGCGCGAGAGTGATCGCCCGAGCATTCTGCCGGCGATCCCATCGTTCCCGCCGCCCTCGGCGCTGCCCCGGGCGACCGGAGAGTCGCACCGCCCGTCGGAGTCCGGCGTCGCGGCGAAGGACGATCGTGTCGCCGCGATGCGCGAGCTCTACGAGAGCGGCGAGATCGAGGCCGCCCTCGCCATGGGCGCGAGCCTGGCGTCCCTGTTCGACAATGGCGAGCCGGTGCCCGAGCGGGTCGGCGTCGAGGACGATGACGAGTCGATCTCGCCGTTCGCCGGCGTCCTCGATCTCCAGGCCCCGCTGTCCGCGGCCATCGCGGAGCTCGATGCGGAAGAGCGTGCGGCGGACGACTCTGACAAGAGCGCGCGGTAGCGCGTTCGTCGCTACCGTCCTGGCGGTGATCACCGTCGGCGTGGGCTGCCGCGACGTCTCGAGCTTCTCGAGCCACGGCGATCGCTTTCGCGGCGCGGTCGTGAACGGCAGCTTCCTCCGCAGCGGCGTGGCGGAGAACACGACCGCCTGCGTGACGCTCGACACCGATCACCTGCAGGACTCGCCAGGCACGATCACCACCTCGGACGGCCGCTTCCAGGCCACCGCGCTCCGTCCCATCCCGCAGATCTGGCACGACCCGCTCTCGACGCTCGATTTCGGCGACGGGCGCGTCCAGAACCTCGTCTACGCGGCGACGCCGCTGCGTGGCGACAGCGGGCCCGAGGAGGTGCAGGACATCATGGTGGTCATCTCGCTCATGCAGCAGGATCGACACGTGGAGATCCGGCTCCTCCGTGGCGCGCCGCCGGTCGACGCGGGCACCACACCGCCGGGCGTGGCGAGCGCCGTGTTCGCGGTGTTCCACCTCGAGCGCGAGCGGGGCTCGTGCGCGTTCTAGGGATCGAGTCGTCCTGCGACGAGACGGGGGCGGCGATCGTCGACGAGACGGGCCGCGTGCTCTCCGACGTCGTGCAGAGTCAGGTCGAGCTGCATGCGCCGTACGGGGGCGTCATCCCGGAGCTCGCGTCGCGCGATCACCTGCGGAACCTCGGCCCCGTCGTGCACGAGGCGCTGGCGAAGGCGGGCCTCTCGCTCGCCGATCTCGACGGGCTCGCGGTCACGAATCGACCGGGCCTCGTCGGCGCGCTCCTCGTCGGCGTGCAGGCGGCGAAGGGCCTCGCGTGGGCGACGGGGATCCCGCTCGTGGGCGTGGACCATCTCGTCGGCCATCTCGGCGCGGTGTTCCTCCGCCGCGCTCCCACGAGCGAGGCGCCGCCTTCGTTCCCGTTCGTCGCGCTCCTCGCGTCTGGCGGGCACACCGCGATCTACCGCGTCGATGGGCCGCTCGCGAAGGACGTGAAGGAGCTCGGCGCCACGCGCGACGACGCGGCGGGCGAGGCCTTCGACAAGGTCGCGAAGATCCTCGGGCTCGGCTATCCAGGCGGACCCGTCATCGATCGCCTCGCGAAGACGGGCGACGCGAAGGCGGTCGAGCTGCCCGCGCCGATGGCGCACACGAAGAGCCTCGAGATGAGCTTCTCCGGGATCAAGACGCAGGTCGCAGCGATGATGCGCGAGGCCAGGGACCACCCGCCGAGGGTCGAGGACATCTGCGCGTCGTTCCAGGCATCGGTGACGAGCGTGCTCGCGAAGAAGCTCCTCGCGGCGGCGCGCGACGAGGGCGTCCGCACCGTCGTGATCGGTGGAGGCGTGGCCGCCAACAGCGAGCTCCGCCGCCGCGTGAGCGAGGGCGCCGCCGAGCAAGGGATGCGGGCGGTGCTGCCCGAGCTCGCGAGCTGCACGGACAACGCGGCGATGATCGCCTGGGCGGGTATCGCGCGCCTACAGGCGGGCGAGCGCGATGGCCTCGATCTCGTCGCCACCAGCCAGACCGCGCTCCCGCGAACGACCCGCAAGGGCCGCGGCGCGCGCTAGCGGCAGGCCATCACGAAGCCAGCGACGAACGCGACGCCCCAGAGGGGCAGGAGAAGCTTCAGGAGCTCGTCGCGGTCCATTCCGGCCATGGCTGCGGCTTCATAAAAGCAAGAGGCACGCCCGGGCAAGAAAACGGCACCGCTCGGGTCGCGGCCCACATTTTCCGGCGTGCTCACGGCCGAGATCATTCGGGATCCATGACAGCCGGCGTCGGGTCATGACATCGCTGTCATGCTGGACGGGGTCTCAGGCCCGGGAGGAGCCGTCCTCGGCGGGCGGACCGCCTTCGAGGACGATGATGGGGAGCTCCGTCGGGCAGCCGATACGGAAGTGGAACCAGTGCCCGAAGCCGGACGTCGTGTAGAGGCGGGCGAGCCGGCCGTTCCCGCGCGATCGGCGGACGTACGCGCCCCACCAGCCCGTGGTCCGGTCGATGAGCTCGAAGAGGCTCTTGCCGAGGAGGCCGATCTGACCGCCGTGCGTGTGGCCCGCAAGCGTGAGATCGAAGCCGTGCTCCGCGGCGGGGCCGAAGCCCTCGGGCCGATGACAGAGGAGGAGGCGGAAGTCGGCGTGACCGCACTTCGCGGCCGCGGCGCGTATGGTGTCGCCGAGCATCTGGTCGATGCGGCCCCGCATGTGGCGCGGATCGTCGGCGCCGCCGATGAAGAGCGTGGCCGCGCCGACACGCACGCTGCGACCGTCGCCGACGAGGAGCGGGACGTCGCTCTCCTCGTAGAACGGACGCGACTCCACGTGATGGTACTCGTGATTGCCGAGGCACGCGAAGGCGCCATGGCGCGCGTTCTTCTCGACGATCAGGCGCAGGGCCGCGGGGATGAGCCACGGGTCGTCCGCGAGATCACCCGTCAGCGCGATGAGGTCGACCTTCACGCCGCGGAGCGCCTCCTCGAGGTCGGCGAGCGTGCGGCCCGCGCCGAGGTGGACGTCGCTCACCTGAAGGACGCGGAGGCCGCGCAGATCGGGGTGGAGATCCGGGAAGCGCATCGGGATCTCGCGGACGCGCGGCGGGTCGGACGCGCTCGCGAAGCCGCTCGCGCTCGTGACGGCCGCGCCCATCGGAAGGCTGAGGAGCGCCCGGCGCGAGACGGTGTGGCCACGCCTCTCGAGCGCGCGATCGGTGCGGGCCACGGCGGGGAGCATCAGCGCCGCCGGGAACAAGATCAGGATCCCCGTGTAGGCGACGGCGCAGCCCTCCCACGAGTAGCCGCAGAGCCAGATCGCGACGCCGGAGAGGAGCACCGCGAAGAAGAGCGCGGCGATCTTCCAGTGCCGCCACCACTTCGGCTGGGCGAAGCGGAGGGCAAAGAAGACGAGGCCCGCCATGAAGGCGATGACGAGGAGCGTATGGGGCGGCGGGAAGAAGGCGGGCATCTAGCGGCGGGCGGCGGCTTCGATCTCGGAGACGAGCAAGGCGTCGGCGCGCTCCACGCTGGCGGCGCGCTTGAGGCGGCGGGCGCCGAAGAGGAGCGCCGCCACGACGCCGAGGAACGCGAGGGCCGCGCCGGCGATGCTGCTCTTCGCCTTGGCCCGTGTGCCGACGAGCGGACCTTCGAGCGCGCCCGCCGTCTTCAGGTCGTCGCCGCGCACGTAGATCGAGGTGTGACCGACGAGGAGCGGCGTCTCCGTGAGGCGCCGCGCCTCCTCGCGTGCGTCGTGGCCGATGCCGCGCGCGGCGAGGAACCCGACGTGCGGCTCGAGGCCTCCGCCGCGCGCGCGCTCGAGACGGATCTCGTCGCCCACCGGCGCGTCCACGATCTGCACCGCCGTCCCCGCCACGATGGGCGCACCGAGCGTCGTCGCGTGATCGGAGCGGAGCATCGTCGATTGCGTGAAGGACGCATGGATCATGCGTCCGTGGACGGCCGACGGCTCGACGCAGAGCGCCGTGATGCGGTCGCCTTCGATGATGGGTGTCACGCCGGCCGCCGGACGCATGATCTCTCCCATCGGTAGCGGGAGGGCGAACGTGACACGCCCCCCCTGAAAATCGAAGCTGGCGTCCACGTCCAGAACGAAACGCGCGTCCCAGCGGATCCCTTCCTCGGTTCGACGAGCGACGGAGATTCCGCCCACGATGGGGGCCGGGCTGGCGCAGGCGGCGGCGAGAACGAGCGGAGCAAGGGGGATCATCGGTGCCGCCTCACTGAACGAAGTGGTCCACGCCGCCGCTGAACGGGGTGTGCTCGGGGAAGATGGGCGCCGCGATGGCGGCGAGCTGCAGGAGCGTGAGGACCTGCATCGCGAGCGTGACGCCGATGGGAATGAGCGTCACGAGCTTCGACGCGCCCTCCGGCGCCCGCTTGATGGTGCCACGCACGAACATGATGGTGCCCGTCGCCAGCGCGAGGAGCGCGGAGCCGATGCCGAGCATCGGGCCGCCCCACGCGCTCGAGTGGTAGTAGAGCGCGACGATCGGCGCGAGCACGGCGAGGACCAGCGTCCCGCCGAAGACGCCGCCGGAGAATCCGAGCGCGAGATCGCTCCCGCGCACCTGCGTCCCGCTGAGGCGCCACGCGAGGAGCCCTGCCGGGGCCGCGAAGGCGGAGGAGAGGAGGACCACCATGGGGACCTTGTAGAGGTTCGCCACCGCGAGCCCTGTCGCCTGGCTGCCCGCCGCCGCGCCCCAGGCCGCCGCGAAGACGAGCGAGGCGAGGAACGCGAGGACCACGAGCTGGAGGCGCCGGGCGGGGCCGGCGTCTTCGCGAGGAATGGGCCGGCCACACGCGATATCGAGGATCGTCATGAATGTCGTCATGCGTTGCACTCTGACGGGCCCGTTTGAACGGGACGCCGACCGCTCTTGAAACGGTCGTGAACATTTCAGGCGCCGATGTGCGCAGGCGGTGGAGAGGGCCGGAGCCCCGGGCGCGCGGATTTTTTTTCGAGACCGGCGCTACACCCCGGCAGGGGCCCGTGTCTTCTCCGCGGAAGGACAAAAAGCCCGGCACTGACGCCGGGCTCACCCCTTCCCGTGAGAGGGATCCATGTTTCTCGTTTCGATGATCATCGGTATTGCGGGTGGGCTCCTGGCGATGTCGTCGCTCTTCGTCGGCCGCTCGCCGGCGGCGGCGGAGAAGCTCGCCACCCTCGCGAAATACCAGGGCTGGATCGGCCTCACGATGTTCGGCTGGGGCGTGTGGGAGCTCATCTCCTGCGTCCTCAACATGGGCCTCCTCGCCAGCCACCCGATCATGTTCGCGTTCTGGGCCCTCACCGGCGTCGCGGACTTCGCGGTCGGCCTCCTCCTCGGCTTCGGTCTCATCTCGACCTACGCGTTCCGCGGCAACCAGCTCGCGATCCAGAAGGGGACGATGCTCCGCAACAAGCTCGTCACGTTCCAGGTCCCGCTGGGCGGCCTCGCGATCGTGATGTCGGTCCTCTACGGCGTCTTCCACTTCGTGTGAGCCGGAACGTGACTCACCGCTCGTGACTCACTTCGCAGGACCGAGCGCGGTCTGCAGGCTCACGTCGAGTCGGCTCTGAATGAGACGCAGGAGGCTATCGACCTCGGTAGGTGCCAGGCGCAGCTCGACCTCGAGCCGCTCCTTCGTACCTTCCGAGAGCTCCTGGCGGGCGCGTTCGAGGCGCCGCAAGACGGTGAGCCGGTGCACCCCGAGGACCTTGCCGACCTCCTCCATCGCGAGGCGGTCGATGTAGTGGAGCTTGAGAAGCAGCCGCGTGCTCGGCTCGAGGGCGTCGAGCGCCTCGAGGAACACGCGGCGGAACGTCTCCCGGTACTTGCCTTTGAGGAGCTCGAGCTCGAGATCGCCAGCCGCCTGATCGACGAGCACGTCTTCCGCGCTCTCGGCGGTGGCGGCTCCGATCGGGTTCTCTCGCTTCATGTTGAGCCACGTTCGCACCGCCGCGACGCGCACCCAGGCGCGCAGCTCGCCGCGGCCTCCGTAGGTCAGGATGCGGCTCGGCTCGCCGGGCTCTGGAACGAGCAAACGATGTCGAACGCGCTGCACCACCTCCTCGGCCTCGGCCGGATCCGCGCGCCGAGCGCGAAGGATCGCGTGGAGATCCGCGAAACATGCGGCCTCGAGCGCGGCGACGGCAGGCGCGAGCCCCCGCCCGGCGTGAAACGCCAGCCAGAGATCGGCGGCGTGGAGATCCTCGAGCGGCACCGGCTCCTCGGACGCCCCGAGCCCCTCGATGAACGCCTTGAACGCGACCTCGTCCACGCCTGGCCACGCCGGCCACGCCGCTCGAGCGATCGCGATGAGCTCGTCCGCCGTCATGTCGATGAGCCGTCTGTAACGCTACCATGCCGCCCGATGTCGGAATGCCTCGACGACAACCTCGCGCTCGCGCTCCTCGACGGGAAGCTCCCGTCCGCGCGGCGCACGGCGGTCGAGAGCCACATCGAGTCGTGCCCGTCGTGTCGCGAGCTGGTCGTCGCGCTGGCGAAGGACGACAGCGTGATCGACTCGCAGGTAGGGGTGACGACGCAGGCGAGCGAGGCCGGCCGGCCACGGATGAAGGTCGGCCCCTACGAGCTCGAACGCGAGGTCGGCAGCGGCGCCGCCGGCACCGTCTTCCGCGCGCACGACGACAAGGGCGACGTGGTGGCGCTCAAGTACGTGACCGATCCGGCGTGGCGCCTTCGCTTCCGGCGCGAGGTCGCCACGCTCTCGCGGCTCGTTCATCCCGGCATCGTGCGTTACATCGCGCACGGCGAGACCCGCGCCGGCCTCTACCTCGCGATGGAGTGGCTCGACGGCGAGGATCTCGCGCAGCGGCTCGAGCGCGGGCCCATTCCGTCCGCCGGCGTGCGCGCGCTCGGCCTCCGGCTCACCGCCGCGCTCGCGCATGCGCACTCCGTCAACGCGGTGCATCGCGATCTCGGTCCCCGAAACATCTTCCTCCCCGGCGGCCGCCTCGAGCACGCGAAGCTCCTCGACTTCGGGCTCGTCCGCGTGCCCGACGCGCTCGACCGCACCGGCTCGCAGGCCGTCCTCGGCACGCCGCAGTACATGGCGCCCGAGCAGGTGAAGGATCCGCGGAAGGTCGACGCGCGCTCCGACATCTTCTCGCTCGGTGTCGTCTTCTTCGAGGCGCTCTCGGGCGTGCGACCGTTCACGGCGGACGATCTCTTCACGGTGTGGAACAACATCGTCGGGCAGCCCGCGCCGAACCTGCGCCGGCTCGCGCCCGGCGTCTCGGAGTCGTTCGTGTTCCTCGTCGAGCGCATGCTCGCGAAGAACCCGATGCAGCGCCCGCAGACGGCGGAGGAGGTCCACGAGGCGCTCGTCAGGATCGACGCGCCGGGAGACAAATCGTCGACCGCGGTCGAGCGTCCGCTGAAGCAGCCCGCGCCGCCGGACGTGGTCCGGACCACGACGCCGATGAACCCGATCGGCAAGGCGACCGCCCCGATGCCGCCGCCGATGGCCAGCACTCCCCCCGGCAAGGGCACCGCGCCGATGGCGCCTCGCCCGCTGCCCCCGCCGAAGAAGGAAGAGGCGAGGCCGCCGGCGCCACCGACGCGAAGCCACGTCATCCTCATCGCGGCGTGCGTCATCGCGGCCGCGATCGTGCTCGCGGGTCTCGCCAACGTCCTCGGCCCACGACTCCTCGATCGGGCCTCGGGAGCCAGGCCCGACGCGGCGGGCGCGCCGTGATCGCGCGTGTTACGATCACGCCGTGCGCCAACGTGCTCGCGCCGCGCTCCTGATCTTGCTCGCGCTGGCGCCTCCCGCGATCGCCAGCTGCGGCTCGGACTACGGCGTGACGCCGGACAGCCCGCCGGCCACGGACGCCGGAGCGGAGAGCGGTCCCCGCGACGGCTCCTCCGAGCCCAAGGAAGCGAGAGACGGCGGCGACGCGGGCGCGGAGAAGAGCGACGCGGCGGAAGCCGGTACCACGCCCGTGCCAGTCGACACCTTCGGAGACTCACTCGCGCTCTGGCTCGATGCCGCGGACGTGAAGCGGACGGTCGACGGAGTTCACGTGGAGGCGTGGAGCGAGACGTGGCACGCGAACGGGGTGAGCGCGATCGTGCAAGGCTCCCCGGCGCCGCCGGCGATGGTCGCGATGAACGGACGCCCGGCCATCTCCTTCGATGGGACGTCGAACCTCCTCCTCCCCGACTCCCCGGCGCTGAAATGGGGAACGGGAGACTTCATCTTCTTCGCGGTCATGAGCTACGAAGGTGGTTCGAACGCCGGCACGTTCTGGCAGAAATCCGACGGGAGCTCCGGGCTGACGATCCTCGCGCCCGCGGACGACACGCACCAGACCGACGTCTGGGTGAAGGTGTCGAACCTCGGAGGGAGCGGGCTCATCCTCGGCGGCAGCTGGAGCATGCTCCACCTCTTGACCATCTCGCGGGTCGGTACGAACCTCGACGTCCAGCTCGACGCCAAGAGCGGCACGCAGCCAAACGCGATCAACGACATCAGCGCCTCCGGCGTGCCGGTGAGCATCGGCGGCGGCGGGAGCACCACGTTCAAGGGGACCGTCTCCGAGATCATCGCGGCGCGCACCATCGCTTCTGCCGCGCAGCGCTCGGCCGTCACCGCCTACCTGCAGTCGAAGTACCGACTCTGACGACCTACGGCGCGGGCCAAGCTGGCTAGGCTCGACGCGGGAGGCGCACCGTGAAGGTCGCGCCTTCCGACTTCGCGCTCACGCTCCCGCCGTGCGCCTCGGCGATCGCCTTCACGAGCGCGAGGCCGAGGCCCGTGCCGCGGCCTTGCTTGCGCGCGCTGAAGAAGCGATCGAACACGCGCGGCAGGTCGGCGGCGGGGATGCCGGGGCCCGAGTCGGAGACCTCGAGGACGGCGTCGGCGCCGTCGCGGCGGACACGCACGCGGACCTCGCCACCGTCGCCCGCGAACGACGCCGCGTTGTCGATGAGGTTGCGGACGAGCGAGTCGAGGCGCGTGGGCACGCCGACCACGGTCGCGTCCTCGACCTCCACGTCGAAGCGCACTCGATCGTTCGCGTGCGCGCTCGCGATGCCGCGAGCGAGGGCGGCGAGGTCGACGTCGACGCGATCCTCGTTCGGCATGCCGGCCTCGGCGCGCGCGAGCTCGAGGAACTGCGAGACGAGCGCGTCGAGCTGCGCGCTCGACGTCTCGAGGATCTTCGCGATGCGCGCGGCGCGCTTCTCGTCCGCCGCGCCGCCGGACTCGAGCGACTCCGCCGCGGAGCGGATGGCGGCGACCGGGTTCTTGAACTCGTGCACGAGGTCGGCGGCGAAGGCCTCGTTCGCGCGGCGCTTCTCGTCGAGGGCGCCGAGGAGGTCGTTGAACGCCTCCGCGAGGTCGCGCACCTCCTCGCCGCCGCGAAGGTCGATGTCGGCGCGGGGATTGGCGGCGCGCGCCTTCTCGAGCACACGCTCGCGGAGCCACTCGATGGGACGCACCATGCGCCGGCCCATCCACCACGAGAAGGCGAGGGCGAAGGGCAGCATCACGATCGAGAGGCGCGTGAGGTGATAGCGAAGGTCGTAGAGCGCGCGCACCGCGCGGCGCGACGACTCCTGCGCGTAGATCACGTGCGGCGCGCCCTCGTAGGTGACGGCCGCCGCCGCGTGGCACACGAGCAGCTTGCCCGCGGGCGACGTCCGGCAGCCGGTCGCGACGTCCGGGCTCGTGCTCAGCGACGACATCCGGTGCACCGTGCCCTCCGGGAGGGGCGGCGGCATGGGCGGGCCCGCGCTCCAGCCGGTGACGCGCGCGACCTCCTCGCGCTTCGTGATCGGCCCGAACGTCTCGTCGAGCTCTCGCATCGTGGGCGCGCCGTCCGGACCGAAGAACAGCGTGCCGACCTGGTGCACGAGGTCGGTGCCGCGATCCGCGTCGGCGTCGAACACGACCACGTTCTCCTTGCTCACCAGGCGAATGCGCGTGCCCCAGCGCGCGGCGATCTCGTCGAGCTTCGCAGGATCGAGAGCGCTCGACGACTCCACCAGCGCCGTCGCCTCCTCGACCGAGATGCGCGTCTCGCCCTGCAATTTGCCGCCGATGTCGCGCTCCATGAAGGACCACCCGACGACGATGACCTGCGGGAGGACGAGCATCGCGAGCGCCATGAGCACCGCGTTCGTGCGGAGCGAGGTGGCGCGCGGTCGCGGCGCTCTGGCCATCAGTCCTTCCAGCGGTAACCCGCGCCGATCACGGTCTCGATGCGATCGAAGCTCGGGTCGACCGCCTCGAGCTTTCGACGCAGGCGCCGGATGTAGGTGTCGATGATGCGCTCCGCGACCACCGAGTCGTCGCCGCGCACGAGATCGAGGAGGCGATCGCGAGAGAGCACGGTGCCCGCGCGCGTGGCGAGCGCTTCGAGGAGGCGGAACTCGGTCACCGTGACCACGATCGGGATCTTTGCATAGTGCACCTCGAGCCGCCCGGGGAACAGCTCGAGCTGCCCTCGCCCGATCGGGCGCTCGGAGGTGGCGGACTCGCGGAGCGCGTTGCGACGGAGGAGCGAGCTGATACGCGCGAGGAGCACGCGCGTCGAGAACGGCTTCGCGACGTAGTCGTCGGCGCCGAGCTCGAAGCCGAGCGCCTCGTCGATCTCGTCGTCGCGCGAGGTGAGGAGCACGAACGGCACGCCGTCGCCCGCGGCGCGGAGCTTCTTGCAGAGCGAGAAGCCGTCGAGGCCGGGCATGTTCACGTCGCTGACGATCGCGTGCGGCCGCTCCGCCAGCGCGCGCTCGTGGCCGCGCGTACCGTCGGGCGCGGTCAGGACCTCGTGGCCCGCGTCTTCGAAGGCGAGCGACAGCGCGTCGAGGAGCGAGGCGTCGTCATCGATCAGGAGGATGCGCGGCACGTGCATCCAGAACGATAGGTCGCGCTCGAGCTACGCGCCGGTGAAACGCGTGTGAATCGCTGAAAATCGCGGCGCCGCGCCTATTTGCAGCTCCCGTCAGGCTGGGGCTTCAGCCCGTAGTTGCAGCAGCACTGGGTGCCCGGGACCATCGGCTGCTGATCGGCCGGCGCGTCACAGTGGAACGAGCTCGCGCCGCAGCCTCCGCCGCCGCCGGGCGGCCATGCCTTCGGTGGGAGGCACGCGACAGGCTTCACCTTCGCGATCTTGCAGCTCCCGGCGCTGCTCGACGAGCCGCAGAGCTTGAAGAAGGAAGCATCGTCGAGGTCGAAGTGCGGATGGTTGTTGTTCGCGCACCAGTCGCAGCGCTGCTCCACGGGCACGCCACAGTTGTTCCCGCAGCAGCTCGTGTAGAGGCTCGGTGAGGTACCGACGCAGGGGCAGTTCGGCGCCATGTCCTTCGCGTCGACGCACGGACCGCACTCCTGGAAGTCGGAGCCGCCGCACTTGCAGTAGCCACCGCAGCGGTCGGTGAGCGCCACCGTCACCTTCCCGCCGGGACCTTCTAGCTCGTAGCAGAGCCCGCTCGCCTCCGTGAGGCCCGCGCCCCACGCCTTGACCGGCTGGCCCGTCGCCGGATCCTTCGTGACCTGACTGTTGCCGACCACCATCGGCGACGACGCGGCGATGCCCACGCAGTTCGGTCCGGTCGCGTCGGCGTCGCAGATCGGGAGCCCGAGGTTCTTCGCGATCGAGGACGCGGTGACCTCCGCGAAGTCGATCTGCGTGACGCCGTGGCACCCGCCGGAGGAGAGCTTGCAGTACTGGGTGGCCCACGCCTCGGGCAGCGTGAGGAGGCCGTCGTAGCCCGGCTTGAACTTGCAGACGCCATCGACGCAGTCGCCGAGCGGAGGAGGGCACGTCTCCGCCGCGCAGGTCGTCTTGGGTAGACAGAGATCGATGCCGTCGGCGACGTGAAGCGGCGTGCCCGTGTTCTGGTAGCCGCATTTTCCGTCCGTCACGACGGGCGTGTTCGCGTCGAAGTCGGGCGACCTCGTCCCGCCGTCGAGATCGACGCCGCCAGAGGTCTGGCCTGGAGCGCCGCCATCCGGGCGCGCGCCGGACGCCTGGTCCGCGTCGTCGGAGCCGCACGCCGCGACGGCGCCGAAGGCTCCGAGGCACAGTACGACACACGCCATCACCTTCGACTGCATAGTGGGCATCGTCAGAGCTCCTTCTCGAGGTCGGAGAGCGTGAACGTGAAGCTCGCGCCGGCGTCGGGCGCGGCGTCGACCCATATCTTCCCGTCGTGACGCCGGCAGACGTGGGCCGCGATGGCGAGCCCGATCCCCAGGCCGGGGAAGTCGCGCTCGAGGTGGAGCCGCTGGAACGGAGCGAAGAGGGTCTTCGCGTACTGCATGTCGAAGCCGACCCCGTTGTCGCGAATCGTGAACGCGTCGCCCTCGCCTCGCAGCTCGACGAGCGCGCTCGCGCGAACCCGCGAGAACTTCCAGGCGTTGTCGAGCAGCTGGCGGAGGAGCAGGCGCACGAGCCGCGGGTCGCCGCGCACGAGGAGGGGTCTGGAGATCCGGACCTCGACCTGGCGCTCGGGCTCGCCGCGGCGGAGGTCCGCGATGATCGGCTCTGCCAGCTCGGCGAGGTCGAGCGGCTCGCGAGAGACGCTCGCGCGGGTCACCCGAGAGAGAGAGAGCAGGGCGTCGATGAGCGCTCCCATCCGGGTGCCGCCGGCGACGATGCGCGAGAGGTGGTGCTTCACCTCCTCGTCGAGCGTCGCGCCGTGGTCCTCGAGCACCGCGCTTGCGAAGCCGTGGATGGCCCGGAGCGGCGCGCGGAGGTCGTGCGCCACGGAGTAGGAGAAGAGCTCGAGGGCCTCCATGCGCTCGCGCGCACGCACCTCGAGCTCGGCGTTCAGCGCGCGAAGTCGTTCGACCTCTCGCTGTAGCTCCACGCAGTCACGACGCGGATCGTGGTCCAATCGAGCGATCGAGAGCAGGTCGCGCGCCAGCCCGCGCCGCGCGCCGGACGACATGCTCGCACCCGCGAGATCCCCGACGATCCGCTAGCTCGATCGAGGTGTATCGCGCGATACACCCCGAGACGTCTCACGGATACAGGCGATACAGTCCATCGCCATGGTGAGCCTACGCGATGTCGTGCGCTCGGCGGTGATCTGGGCGGGCTTCGCCGGTGTCGTCGTCCTCGCCGTACCTCCGATGCTCTTCGGCTATCCCCTGGTGGTCGTCGATCCGAACCGCGCCCTCTCCGACTGGTACTTCCGCCGGCTCGCGCGGCTCGTCGTGGGCGTGAACCCGTTCTGGAGGGTCACCGTCGACGGCAAGGACAAGCTCCGCACGGGCGGGCCCTTCGTGATCGTCGTCAACCACCAGAGCCTCACCGATCTGATCGCGATGTGCTTCCTCGATCATCCCTCGAAGTACCTCGGGAAGAAGGCCGCCTTCGACGTGCCCATCTTCGGCTGGGCGCTCCGCATCGCGGGCGAGATCCCGGTCGTGCGCGGCGATCGCGCGAGCGGAGCGGCGGCGGTGGAGAAGCTCGGCGCTTGGCTCGAGCGCGGCGTATCGGTGACGATCTTTCCGGAGGGGACGCGGAGCGAAGACGGCTCGCTCGGCGCGTTCAAGCACGGCGCCTTCCGCCTCGCCATCGCCCACGGGCGTCCGATCGTGCCCGTCGTCCTCACCGGCGCGCACGACCTCCTGCCGAAGGGCTCGATCGTCTTCAAGCGCCGCGCCGAGATCCGCGTGACCGTCCTCGATCCGATCCCGACCCACGGCCTCACGGAGGACGATGTACCCGCCCTCACGGATCGCACGCACGAGGCCATGCGAAGCGCCCTCGCCGGCCAGCCGCTCGGGATCAGAAGTACTGGCTCAGTCCGACCTGGATGACGGAGCCGCGGTGGGGAAGAGCGAGCACCGCGGTGTCGACGCGTAACAACGTGTCCGAGAGGAGCGTCGGGATGATGCGCCCGCCGCCGCCGAAGCTCACCGCCGGTATGACCTTCGTCGGCTCACCCGCCGCGTCGAGCTGGCGGAGCACGGCCGCGTCGGTCAGGGCGACGACCTGGATCGCCCAGCGCGTGGCGATACGAAAGGACTGCCGGAGCTCGAGGTTCAGGTAGGCCTGCGCGTTGCTGCGGTAGAAGGTATCGGGGAGGCCTCGGACGCCGGAGATCGTGCCGAGCAGAGCGGAGTGATTGGGATTGCCCGCGTTCAAGAGATCGCCGACGACATTCGCCATCACGACGGTCGTCTTTCCCAGCGCCAGCGCGCCGAGATAACGGAGCCTCACATAGTGCCGCTGCTCGGAGGGCCCGAAGAAGAAGCCGGGTCCGACCTCTGCGATCACGCGATTGCCGCGCGGGACGAGGTCGTTCCACAGATAGCGATCGAGCGTCGCTCGTCCGATCGCATGGAGATACGTCCCGCTCGCGGGCGTCACTCCCACCCGGTCGAGCACCGCCTCGCGATACCCCGCGATCCCGACCTCGTAGCGGAGGAAGCTGCCATAGGCGTTCGGGAGCTTGACCGCGAGGTGACCGCCGCTACGCCGGCGCTGCCACTCGCTCTCGCTGTCGTCGAAGCGGAAGCTCGAGCCGAGCGAGCCGCCCCCGAGCTCGAACCCGAGCGCGCTCGTTCGATACGGGTGATCCTCGGCCCACACCTCGCCGTTCCACGACCGCTCGAGATACGAGCCCTCGAGTCCCAGCTGGAGCGCTCGGCCCAGGAAGTTGTCCTCGGACGCCCCGAGAAGGGCGTAGGTGTCCTTCAGGGTCTCGCCGGAGGCGAAGTCGATGAGGGGGGTGAGGGTCCACTTCTCGCGCACGTCGACCACGAGCACGTCGTCTTCGATCGCGATGGTGACGAGATCGAAGATGGCGAGGTTGTTGACGCGGCGTTCGTACTCCTCGAGCTCTTCGGGGGTGAACGTGGTGGGGAGCGGCCGAGGCAGGACGCCGAGGAGCGTGCTCTCCCTGGTGCGGTCGATCCCCTTCATCTCGATCCGGTTGACATGACGCGGAGCCTCCGCCGCCGGCGGCGCGGGGCGTGCGTCGTCCGCCGTGGCGAGCCGGCAAAAGGAGAGGACCATGGCGGCCGCGAGCGCAGACGAGCTTTTCAGGAGCTGCTCTCGGGGGCGCTCGGGCGACGAGTTCGTGGTGGGCATTCTAAGCCCTCTCCGAGACGCGCCGGAACTTCCTTCGGCGACATTCTTGCACGCAATTTCGCCCTTCTCGGGCTCGCCGTCGTAGCCTTGCGACGTGGAAGGAAGCCCCATGAAGAAGTCGCCGCCCTCGTCGAGGAAGCCGCCTGTGACGAAGTACTTCTTCGTCTCCCCGGAGAAGGAGCACGCCGACACCACCGCGCTGTCGAAGCAGATCTCCGAGAGTGAGTGGTTCGTACAAAAGAACCGCGAACGGGGGCGTCGCGCGCGCGACGGCTCGCTGGTGATCGTCAACTGCAGTCCGGACTACAGCAGCAAGGTGAGCATGGTCCTCTCCCACGCCCTCAGTCCGCAGAACAACGACATCCCGCTGCCGCTCTACCACCTTCAGATGCCGTACCCGAACAGCACGGCCGCAGACCTCAAGGAGTGCAAGGCGTCGTCCTTCGAGCTCTTCATGAAGCTCTCGCTCCTCAACGAGCCGAAGATCATCTTCGTCGATGCCGGCGTCCTCCGGGGCGTGAACTTCACGGTGCTTCGAGCCGATGCGGTCCGCGCCTTCCCGGAGAAGGACGTCGCGTTCGCGTGTCTGTACGTGCAGCGCAACAGCGTCTTCAAGCCCGACTTCTTCGTCGAAGAGTTCGACTTCGAGACGCAGGGCGGCCTGATGTTTCACTGGGAGAACCCGAAGAACCCGCTCTGGAACTACTGAGCGGGGCCTCTCCGTTCCCTACTTCACCAGTCGGCGAATCATCGAGCGGCGCGACAGGACGACGAGCGGGACGAGCCAGGCGGTGATCACCACGATCGCCTTCGGCTCGAAAGGAAAGCCGAGCGCGATCGTGCGACAGAGGGAGTTCAGCCCCGTGAGGGGAAGCGCCCACGCGATCTGCTGCGCTACCGGGGGAAGCGACTCGACGGGATAGAACACGCCGCAGACGAGGAACATCGGGACCACCACCAGGTACTGCGGGTACGACAGCTGGTCGATGTTCTTCGAGAGCGCCGCCGTGAGGAGCCCCATCGACGCGAAGAGGAGCGACCCCACGACGCAGAGCGGCAGCAGTAGCAGCGGTGAAACGAGCCGAAAGTCCCCCGCGAGCACGCCGATCACCGCGACGACGAACGCCGCGACCGTGCCTCTCGTGGTGCCCCACGAGAGCTCCGCCCAGAGCACCTCCGACAGCGTGATCGGGGTGATGGCGATCGACTGGAAGATGCGCTGGTAATACATGCGGACGAAGCCGCCGTAAGCGCACTCGGTGAACCCCTGGAAGAGCACCGCCTGCCCGACCACTCCAGAGATGACGAAGCTCCGGTAGGAGGTCTCGGCGCCGTGGATGTGCACGCTGCCGACAAGACCGCCGACACCATAGCCGAAGGCAAACAGGTACAGGACCGGCTCTGCGAGCATCGACACGGCGAAGAAGAAGGCGTTCTTCCGGAAGACGGTGAAGTGCCGGAGCCAGACGCAGCCGACGCTCACGAGGAAAGCGCCGATCATGGCGCCTTCGCGGTGAGCTCGCCGCCGGTCAGCTTCATGTAGACGTCCTCGAGGTTGGGGGGCCGCCGCCACGTGCGGGTCCCCGCCACGTCCCGGTGATCCTTGACCTCGACGAGGTCCTTCCCCACGTGTCGCTCGACGAGCTGCTCGGGGGAGCCGACGTCGAGGGCCTTACCCTGGTAGAGGATCGCGATGCGGTCACAGAGCTGACTCGCCTCTTCCATGTAGTGGGTAGAGAGGAGGATGGCGGTGCCCTTTCGTCGCCATTCGACGAGCGCGTCCCAGAGGGATCGCCGGACCTCGGGATCGAGCCCGGTCGTCGGCTCGTCGAGCACCAGGACGTTGGGCTCCGAGATCATCGCGCGCGCGACCTGGAGCCTGCGCTTCATGCCACCGGACAGATTCTCGATCGGCTCATCGGCCTTGTCGGCGAGGTGAAATCGCTCCAGAAGAGCGTGGGCTCGCTCGGTCGCGACCTTCGTTGGAACACGAAAGTAGCTCGCATGTCGGATCAGCTGGTCGATGACGTTGAAGTCGTCGTCGAGGGTCTCTTCCTGATGGCAGACGCCGAGCCGCTTCTTCGCGTTCCGTGGGTCGGTCGAGACGTCGAAGCCGTTGATCGTCACGGTGCCGCTCGTCGGCGGGTAGAAGCCCGAGACGCACTGGATCGTCGTCGACTTCCCCGCGCCGTTCGGACCGAGCAGACCGAGGCACTCGCCCGCCCGAACCTCGAGGGAGAGGCCCGAGACGGCTTCGTGGGACTTGCCCGGCCCGAGGCGGTAGGTCTTCCTCAGATCCCTGATCCCGAGGAGCGGCCCGCTGTCGCCAATGACGGTCACTTGGTTCGAGCGTGGCTCAGCGCTTCTTGCCGTGGGCCGGCTTCTTCTTCGTCTCGTGCGCCTGGCTCTTCTCCGCGTGGGAGGAGTTTCCGGCGAGCACGATCTCGAGGGTGTCACCCTTCGCGCGGACGAGGTAGTTCGGGACGCCGTCCTTGAAGGTGACGGTGAGCTCCGCGCCCGACGCCTCGTTCGAGACGTTCAGGCCGGCGAGACGCTGATCCTTGTCGACGAGGGCGGTCGCCGGCTCGGCGCTCTTCCGGTTCGGGAGGACGATCGTGAAGCCCGCAGGCTGCGTCGCACCCTGGATGGCCTCGATCGGGCCGTCCATCTTGATCTTGATCGTGTTCGGGTGCGCGCCGACCGGGCCGTTGGTGAACGGGGTCACCTTGCCGGGCTTGCCGTTCGTCGTCTTCGGCGCCGTGGCCTGCATCGCGAGCGGATCGCTCGGAGGCGGCGTCGGCGTCGCGGGCGCGGGCGTGGCCGGCGGGGGCGCCGCCGGCGTGGCAGGGGCGCTGGCGTTGACCGTCTCGGCGGGCGGCGCGCTCGCGAGCGGCTCCGTCGGCGCGGGCTTCTTCACCGCGAAGAACACGAGGATCGCGGCGATGCCGATCGTGCCGGCGATGGCGGCCCTCTTCTTCGTGATCTTGAGCTTCGGCTTCGTCTCGTCGCCTTCCTCGAAGCGCTCCTCGTGGATGCTTCCGAGGGTCGAGCCGCGGATCACGCGGCGACCTTCGGCGTGGAGACCGCCGCCGGGCGCCGGAGCCGTCGTGCGACGCACGGGGATCTCGACGTCCTGTCCCGTCGCTTCGGAGCGACGCGCCTTCGCCGCGATGAGCGCGGCGGCGACCTTCGCGCGCTGCGCCCAGCCGGAGATGACGGGCGTGACCTTCGCCATCGCCTGCTTGAACTTGTTGGGCGAGCTCTCCTCGTCCATCGCCTGGGCCGCGGCCGCCGCGGGCTGCTCTCCGTCCTCGGACGGGACCTCGTCGGACTCCTCGCCGTGCGCGTGGGCGTCGGCCGGAGTGTCGTGCGGGGTCGCCTCGACCGGCACCTCCATCGCCGCGAGCGACGACATGCTGCTCGCCTGACGCGCCTCGGCGTCGTCGTAGCGAAGGCCGAAGACGAGCTGCGGGACCTTCGAGTTCCCGTCGATCGCGACCTCGACCTTTTCGATCATGGCGGGACGGCGCTGGCCGCTCTCCGCGTCCTCGAGGTTGAGCGGGCGATCCATGCGCAGGAAGCCGAGCTCCGTGTACGCGGTCACGTTGGCAGGACCGTTCACGTCCTTGATGCGCGCGCGCATCGGCGCCGCGAGACCTTCGACATGGAGGCGCACCTTGCGGCCCGGCTGGTTCATGCCGGCCCCGGCCGGACCGGGGACCACCGCGTCCTCGACCATGCCGAGCACGCGCTGGAGCGCGACCGTGCTCGCGCTGTCGAGGTTGGTGAAGCGGATGCCGAACTCGCCGCCGTCGCCGAGGTCCTCGCGCCACAGCACCTCACCGGCCGCGGTGACGGTCAGGTCTCCGCCGGCGTCGAAGCGACACATGACGGGTTGACCAACCTCCGGAAGGTACGCGCCGCGAAGCTGCATCCCTTCCTCGGAGAGATTGACCGCCTGGGCTTCGTAAGACGGACCGAGCGTTCCCACCATCTCGACCATCGCATCGAAAGGCATGCGCGCCGAACCGGGCGCGCGGCGATCATGTGCATTGCTCATGGACTTTCCTCCGGACACATTCGACGCATACGGAGGATCGAAGCCGGGGGCCAAATTAGCGACAGACGGCGGCCGCGACGCCGCCGCGCGCGCGGCTCAGAGCGGGAGGTTCGTGTGCTTCTTCGGCGGGTTCGTGTCCTTCTTGTCCTTCAGCATCTCGAGGGAGCGATGAAGGCGCGCACGCAGCGTGCGCGGATAGATGACCTCGTCGATGAAGCCGAGCTCCGCCGCCTTGTACGGGTTCGCGAACTTCTCGCGGTAGTCGGCGATGAACGCGGCGCGCGTCTTCACCGGATCCTCCGCCTTCGCGATCTCGTTGCGGTAGACGATGTTGACCGCGCCGTCCGGGCCCATGACCGCGATCTCCGCGGTGGGGAACGCGAGGTTCACGTCCGCGCGGATGTGCTTCGACGCCATGACGTCGTAGGCGCCGCCGTACGCCTTGCGGAGGATGACGGTGACCTTCGGGACGGTCGCCTCCGCGAACGCGAAGAGGAGCTTCGCGCCGTGCTTGATGATGCCGCCATACTCCTGGTCCGTGCCCGGCAAGAAGCCCGGGACGTCGACGAAGGTGACGAGCGGGATGTTGAAGCAGTCGCAGAAGCGCACGAAGCGTGCGGCCTTCTGCGAGGCGTCGATGTCGAGGACGCCCGCGAGGATGGCGGGCTGGTTCGCGACGACGCCGACGGCGCGACCGCCGATGCGCGCGAAGCCGACCACGATGTTCGCGGCGTAGGCCTCCATGATCTCGAAGAGGTGACCGTCGTCGACGACGGCGCGGATGACGTCCTTCACGTCGTACGGCTTGTTCGACTCGAGCGGGATCATCGCGTCGAGCTCGGGGACCTCGCGGAGCGGCGGATCCTGCGACGGAGTGAACGGCGGGTCTTCCCGGTTGTTCGAAGGCAAGAAGGAGAGGAGCTCGCGGGTCTGCGCGATGCTCGTCCGGTCGTCCGGCGCGGTGAGGTGGCAGACGCCGCTCTTCGACGCGTGCGTGTGCGCGCCGCCGAGGTCTTCCTTCGTCACCTCTTCGTGGGTCACGGCCTTGATCACGTCCGGGCCGGTGATGAACATGTAGCTCGTACCCTCGACCATCAGGATGAAGTCCGTGATGGCCGGCGAGTACACCGCGCCGCCCGCGCAAGGGCCCATGATGCAGCTGATCTGCGGGACGACGCCGCTCGCGAGGGTGTTGCGCAGGAAGATGTCGGCGTAGCCGGCGAGCGACTCGACACCCTCCTGGATGCGCGCGCCGCCGGAGTCGTTGAGGCCGACGACCGGCGCGCCGACCTTCATCGCGAGGTCCATCACCTTGCAGATCTTCTGCGCGTATGCGCCCGAGAGCGATCCGCCGAAGACGGTGAAATCCTGCGCGAAGACGAACGTCTTGCGGCCGTCGACGAGGCCCCAGCCCGTGACCACACCGTCGCCGAGGAACTTGTGGCCCTGCATCCCGAACTCGGTGCAGCGATGGGTGACGAAGCGATCGAGCTCGACGAAGGAGCCTGGGTCGAGCAGCAGATCGATGCGCTCGCGCGCCGTGAGCTTGCCCGATTCGTGCTGCTTCTTGATGCGGTCCTCGCCGCCACCAAGGAGCGCCTTCGCGTTGAGCGCGTCGAGGCGCTCGAGATGAGCGGCAGGAGGACGAGTCGGAACCGGCGCCTTCGGGTCTTCGGACATCTCGCGCCGGTACATACTCCGTCCGGCGCGAGAAGCCGAGTGGTCACCTCACGGTGTCCTGGCCGCAGGTCGTCGGTTCACCCCCCGTCCGCGCTTGCGTCCACCGCACCGCCGCCCGCGTCTGCGCCGCCTCCGCCTGCGTCCACGGGTCCTCCGCCGCCGGCATCTGCGCCGCCTCCGCCTGCGTCCACGGGTCCTCCACCCGCGTCCGCGCCGCCGCCCGCGTCCACCGGACCGCCGCCGGCATCTGCGCCGCCTCCGCCTGCGTCCACCGGGCCTCCGCCCGCGTCCGCGCCGCCGCCGCCCGCGTCCACGGGACCGCCGCCGGCATCTGCGCCGCCGCCCGCGTCCACCGGGCCTCCGCCCGCGTCTGCGCCGCCGCCTGCGTCCACCGGACCGCCGCCAGCATCTGCGCCGGCGTCACTCGCGCAACCGCTCGTGCAGTCGAGCTTGCCGCCGCAGCCGTTGTCGCGCTGTCCACAGATGGGCCCCTCGGCCAGCTCGTAGTTCGCACACGTGAGCGGGTTCTGGCACGTGCCCGCGTCGCCGGTGCTCGCGTCCACGCCGGCGTCGGTGCCACCCGAGCACTGACCGCAATCGATGAAAGCGTTACATCCGTCGGATTGCGTTCCGCACGTGCCCGGACCGTAGTACCCGCACAGGCGCGGCGTACACGCCGGGCCCGCGTCGCGGTCCCCTGTGCCGGCGTCGACCGCCTCGGCCGGGATCGCCGGCACCATCACGCTGAAGTGGGTCGTCTCCGCCTCGACGTGCGTCGCGTCGCGCACCTTCGTCGGCAGCGGGGCGTAGTCGAGCGTGCCCTCGGGCGCGGTGAACACGACGATGTTCGCGGCCGTCTTGCCGGGGGGCAGCTTCGCCGGATCGAACTCGAGGACGACGGTGACGGGCTTCGTGAACTGGAGCCCCGACGGGCCGAAGACGTGCGGCGTGCCGAGCGAGGTCGCGCCGGCAGGCGGCGTCGAGGTGGGGGACGCGTTGACCGAGACCTGGACGTCGTTCGGCAGCGCGCCGGCGGGGATCTCGACGCCGACGCCGGACGTCGTCGTCACCTTGCCGCCGCCGTTGCCGACGGTGGCGGCGGCTTTGGTTGCAGTCTGCACGGGAGGTGGCGTGCCGGAGTCGAGCGTGGAGGCGCTGCCGCCCGGCCCCTCCGGCGCCTCGCCATCGCTGCCTCCGCAGGCCTGGACCAGGCCCCCCGTCACCAGCACCAGACCGACCAAAACCGCGCCCGTACGCCAGTGAATCATCGGTCGAGCTTACTACGCACCCTGGGTATGGCATCAAGCCGCGCAGGCACATATTCTGGAAGGCCGATGGTCGAACAGCCGAACCCCTACCCCGCCGCCGGAGAGATCATCGACGGCAAGTACAAGATCGAGAAGATCCTGGGCGAGGGCGGCATGGGCGCGGTCGCTCGCGCCACCCACGTAGTCCTCGGTGGGACACTGGCGCTGAAGTTCATGAATCCGCAGTTCATGACCTTCCCCGGCGCGGTGGAGCGCTTCGTCAACGAAGGCCGCGCGAGCAAGGCGATCAAGAGCGACCACGTCCTGCCGGTCAACGAGATCGGTCTCCTTCCGAATGGCGCGCCGTACCTCTGCATGGAGTGCCTCTATGGCCTCGATCTCGCGGATCTCCTCGCGCGGGACGGGCCGAGCGGTCTCCCGATCCAGCGCGCGGTGCACTTCACGGTGCAGATCCTTCGCGGCCTCCAGGCGGCGCACGCGATCAACATCATCCACCGTGACATGAAGCCGTCGAACTGCTTCGTCATCACGCACGACGGCGAAGAAGACTGGGTCAAGATCCTCGACTTCGGCATCAGCAAGATCAAGGACCCAGGGAGCTCGTCGCTCACGCAGACGAACTCGGCGCTCGGCACGCCGCTCTACATGTCGCCCGAGCAGGCGCGCTCGCCGCGTGATGTCGATCACCGCTCGGACATCTATTCCGTCGGCGTCATCCTCTACGAGCTCCTCTCGGGCCGGACCCCGTTCTTCTCCGAGAGCGGCGAGTTCACCGAGATCCTCTTCCAGCTCTTCACCGCCGATCCGCCGCCGCTCCGCGAAACACGCCCGGATCTGCCAGAGGAGCTCGCGTTCGTCGTGCACAAGGCGCTCGCGCGCGAGGTGGCCGATCGCTACTCGAGCGCGGTGGAGCTCGCCGAGGCGCTCGCTCCCTTCGCCAGCCCCAAGACGCTCGCGCTCATCGAGCGCATGCGGAACTTCAAGCCCCCGTCCACGCAGTCGGTGATGCCGGGCGACGGCGGTCTGCCGACGTCGATGGACGCGCTCTCCCAGCTTCGTCACGGCGGTCAGGGCACGGAGCACATGCCGCGCCGTCCGACGACGGACGTCCAGAAGGGCGGTCCCGTCACGGAGATCCTCGAAGCGAAGCCGATGACGCCGGGTCAGCAGAAGACCGCCTTCATCGACACGACGCCCGCCGCGCCGGCGGTCGCGAAGAGCAAGACCCAGTACGATCCGAACGTCGCGAAGCCGAACCCCGCCGCCATCACGGACGGCGGCCAGGCGGTCGACTCTCCGCCGCCGGCGCAGAAGCGATCGCCCTTGATTTACGCGATGCCCGCCGTCGGCGCGATGGTCATCGGCGCGATCGTCATGGTCTTCGTGATGAAGAACAACGACAAGGGCAACGGTACCACCTCGCCTTCGGCCGCGCCGCCGAGCGCGGTCCTCACCGTGCCGAGCACGCCTTCGACGACCGCCGTCGCGGAGACCCCCTCCGCGAAGCCCTCCCCTTCGGAGACCCCCTCGGCGGCCGTCTCCGTGGCCGTCCCCCGCACGCCGTCCGCGAAGCCGACCCCGGCCCCTGCCCCCGTCCCCCGCCCCGCCGGCGACCCGGGCCTGGCCCCGACCCTCAAGTTCTGACGGCGCGGGGTCCGGGCGGCGTGGCCCTCGTGCAATCGAGCGCCACAGGCTGCCGAAGGTCGGGTAGCCTGCGAACCGATATGCGCTCGAGGTCTATGCTCTTTCGCTTGGCGCGTCTCGCGCTGCTCGTCTTGACGTTCGCGCTCGCGCTTCCGAGCGTCGCGCGGGCTCAAGGCAAGACGCTCAAGGACCAGCTCCCACTGGAGGCGCGTGGTCACTGGGACGCGGCCGTCGCGCTCGCGCAGCGCGCGCAGTCGACGAACGATCCGAAGGCGTGGGGCTCGGCCCGCACGAGCTTCTTCGAGGCGTACAAGGTCTCGAACAACCCGCGCGTGCTCTTCAACGTCGCCGTCTGCGAGAAGAACATGGGTCAGTACCACCGCGCGTACTCGACCATCCAGAAGGAGCTCGACGACGGCAAGGCTGCGACGCCGCCGCTCTCGGCCGCGGAGTCGAAGGAGGCCAGCGAGTTCCAGAAGGGCCTCGAGAAGTTCGTCGCGAAGGTGAACATCGACGTCGAGCCGAAGGACGCCGAGGTCACGATGAACGACGACAAGGTCGACACGTCGAAGCCGGGTCCGTACCTCGCCTCGGGCGGCGAGATCCGCGTCGTCGCGCGCAAGCCGGGCTACGCGGAGATGGTGCAGAAGCAGGACATCGCGGGCGGCACGACCGGCACCTTCACGCTGAAGATGCTCCCGCTGGAGCGCACGACGATGGTGAGCATCACCGTCATCGGCCCGCAGCGCGCGACGATCAAGGTCGACAACCAGGAGGTCGGCTTCGCGACCGCTGGCCAGCCCTTCAACGGCCCGGTGAAGGTGCAAGACACCCCGCACCAGATCTCCGTCGAGGCCCCGGGCTACGCGACCGGCGTGCAGACGGTCACGGTCAAGGAAGGCCCGCCCATCTACCTCACCCTCCAGCTCGCGCCGGAGCAGAGCAAGGGCAAGCTCATCGTCGATGCGAAGCCGGAGGGCGCCACCATCCTCATCGACGGTCAGGCGGTCGGTGCGACGAAGTGGGAGGGCCCGGTCGACGCGAAGGTCCACCAGGTCTCGGTCAAGAAGACCGGCTACTACACGTGGAACTACGAGGTCGACGTCCCCAAGGGTGGCGAGCGCTCCGTCTCCGCGTCCCTCAACGAGGACCGCAACACGAGCTTCGTGCCCTGGCTCATCGGCACGATCGTCATCGGAAGCGCCGTGATCGTCGGTGTCGTCCTCCTCGCCACCCCGCCGGACGAGAAGCCGCGCAACGGCACGCTCGACCCCTTCACCGTATCGACCCAGCGCCACCGCAGCGGTGGCGGCTTCAGCCCGACCGGAGCCGGGTTCTCGTTTTAGCGAGTCATTTGCGGGGGATGTGCGCAGCGACGTGCAAGCGTCACACGTTTGGCTGACTCGCAATGCGCCCCCATGCATGTCACTTTGTGGTTTCCGCTGGAGATTAGCCGCATGCGTTCCTTCGTTCGTCACGGGTTGATTGTCGGTACGTGTCTCGGTGCGCTGCTCGCGAGCGCGGGCTGCGAGCAGAAGAAGGCGACCGAGTACGTGACGGGCGTCTCCACGCAGGTCACGGTGCCGAAGTACCTGAAGGCGGTACGCATCCAGATCGCGAACAAGGGGTTCGTCGAGTTCGCGCAGGTCTACCGCGTGTACGACGGCAAGGTCCTGCTCCCACGCAGCCTCGGCAACTTCCCGTCGACGAGCGACGGCAATCGAAACACGATCACGTTCTCCATCATCGGTCTCTCCGAAGCAGAAGACGAGAACCCCACCAATCCCGTCTTCACTGACCCGATTGGCAGCTACCCGGTCGGCCAGAACAAGGTCCGCATTCTTCGGCGCAGCACGCAGCCGTACATCCCGGACCACATCAAGTTCTTGCCGATGGCGCTCAAGTACTCGTGCTTCGACAAGAGCTGCAACGAGAACGAGACCTGCAAGGGTGGCGTCTGCGTCTCGGACATCATCAGCGAGGACGACGCGAAGAAGCTCGAGGACTACACGGACGGCATGGGCGACGGCACCGACGGCGCCTGCTTCAGCATGCCCGTGTGCATGGGCGCGGCGATCCCGGCCGTGCCGGTGAACCCCGCGGACTGCACGTTCGCGGTCGCCGAGTCGGCGGACGCGAACGCGATCGCGACGCTCCCGAAGGACAAGAACCCCTTCCGTCCGGCCTGCACGGCGGCGGACGCCTCCGCCAAGTGCGGCCCCCGCAACTGCACCGACGGGCAGTGCGAGCTCCTCCCGCCGGGCTCGCCGCCCTGGACGGGCGTGAACGTCGAGATCACCTACGACGGCGGGCAGACGAAGGAGATCCTCGACCTCGACAAGGACGAGGGCTTCGTGATCCCCGATCCGGCGAAGCCGCAGACCTTCAAGCTCGCGCCGGGCCTCTGCCAGATGCTCAAGGGCAAGGACGACGGCGGCACGCCCACCGCTCACCGCATCACGAGCGTTCGCGCCGGCGGGACGTGCGCGCCGAAGAAGGCGTCGCAGCAGCTCTGCCTCGCCGACCAGCTCAAGATCATGGGTGCGAACGACGACGGCACCGCCACCGACGTCAACACGGCCCAGTGCACGACCCAGCCCCTGACGGCGTCGAAGTCGGCGCTCGTGCTCGTCGTCGACGACACGCAGGGCCACTCGAAGTTCTTCGGCAAGGACGTCCAGGACCAGCTGAAGGCGCCGCTCTCGGACCCCGCGTTCGAGAGCACCGACATCGGTTACCTCTACTCGGACCTGCCGCTCGCGTGCGACCTGCGTTCGGTGGCGCTCAAGCGGGCGACGGGGGCCGAGGGCACGTCGAAGATCATCGCCGACTTCACCGCCAAGGCGGCGTCCCTCTCGCCGTCCGACGACCCCAACATCGAGGGCGCGCTCCTCTCGGCCTACGACGCGCTCGGCAAGCTCGATGACTCGTACGCGCGCCGTGCCGTCGTCGTCCTCGGCAACCGCAAGATCGACGTGAGCACGTGCGGCGACGCGCAGATCCCCTCGCAGCTCGCGGCGGCCCAGCTCGCGAAGCCCACGCGCCCCATCGCCACGTTCGCGACCAAGCTGACGAACGATCAGGGCGACAACGAGGCGGCGCACACCCTCGCGGACCTCGGCTCGCCGCACGACAAGGACAACAAGATCCCCTACCAGTACAACGCGGTCACGCCCGAGGACAAGAAGGGCGCGCTCCAGGCCGTCATCAACTACCTCGCGACGTGCCTCTACGACGTGCCCGTCAACGTCGCGAACCAGAAGGTGGCGCCCGCGGCGGACTCGAAGCTCAGCTACGCGAACCCGCTCACTGCGCAGGAAGTGAGAGTCGAACACGTCGACGCGTGCAGCGGCGACAAGGCGGGCTGGACCGTCGACACGACGGACGCCGCGAACCCGCGCGTGAGGATCTGCGGAAGCGCGTGCACCGACTACCAGAGGGTCCTGTCCGACACGTCGACGTTCACGCTGCTCTACGGCCAGCCCGCGATCCCGGTGCCGCTCTACGTGAGCAGCAAGGCTTGCTACACGAAGTGAGCGGGGCGGCTCACGGCCCGAACATCATGCCGATGGTCGGGCCGATGAAGAGCTGGCCGCTCGACGCGAGGACGTAGGACGGCGTGGAGAGGCCCGCCGCGCCCAGGCGGTGGGTCTGCGTCGCCTTCGTGGCCGGGTTGTCCTCGTTGAACACGGAGGACGCCGCCTCCATCGAGAACTGGACGCCGAGGGTCACGGCGAGGCCCGGGGTGAGCCGGTAGGCGACCGTGGGCTCGAGCTGGATGGCCGGGCTCAGGTAGGTCTCGCCGTCCGAGTTGAACGAGTCGACCGCGTTCGGCGGATCCTTCGCCTTCGCGTCGCGCGAGAGCGTCATCACGCGGTACGCGACGCCGGCGCCGATCGGCAGCGACAGCCGGACCTTGCGCCACTGCTTCGTGAGGCGGATGCGCGCGAGGAGCATGCCGCCCGCGCGACGGATCGTGTACTCCTCGTCGCGCGCGGGGTTGTTCTGGATGCCGCCCGTGAGCTGGGCCGACGCCCACTCGAGCTTCTCGGTGCGGACGTCGTAGCCGCCGGAGAGGAAGAGCTCGATGCCGACGGGATCCCAGTGGTAGCCGACGAAGCCGCCCAGGCCCGCGCCGAGCCCGCTGCCAGCGGTGCAAGAGGTGAGCGTGACGACCTCGTTCTTGCGGTCGCAGAGCGTCTCCAGCGAGTTGCCGGTGCCACCCGGGGTGAGGAAGCCGTGCAGCGCGAAGCCGCCGTAGATGCCTTCCGGCCGGTCGACCTCTTGCTCCACGTTGGTCGTGCTGACGGTGCTCGTGAGCGTGAGCGTGTAGTTCCGGTTCACGGCCGCGCCGTCCGCGACGGCGAGCTGCTCCGAGAGCGTGTCGTAGCCGAGGCGCGTGATCTTGAGCTGGTGGGTGCCCACCGTGAGCTCGCCGACGAACGTGCCTTCCGCGACGAGCTTGTCGTCGATGTAGATGGATCCCTTGCCGTCGGTGGTCGCGATCTTCGCGGGGACGCTCTTCGCGGCCGCCGGCGGAGGCGGAGCGGCCGGCGCGGGAGGCGCGGGCTGCTGCGCGAAGGCGGACGTCGTCGGCGCGAATACGGCGGCGGCGGAGGCAACGGCCACGAGGCGGCGTCGCCAAAGCGTAGAAAGACCCATCTCGCGAGCGAGACTACAACAGTCCAGGGCTCAAGTGGGCGGATCGAGGTACGCGATCTCTTCGTTTCGGAAGGTCCGGAGGACGGTCTTCCCAGGCTCGCGGGAGACCACGTAATCCGGCCCGATCGGCACCTTTCCGCGCCCGCCCGGCGTATCGCAAATGAGCTTCGGAAGGGCGATCCCGGTGAGCCGGCCCTGGAGCTGCTCCATGATCGCGATCCCGCGGTCGATGGGCGTCCGGAGGTGGCCTGTCCCGCGGACCGGGTCGGCCTGAAGGAGATAGTACGGCCGCACCCGGGCCCGCACGAGGCCGCGGAAGAGCGTCTCGAGGGTGGCCGCGTCGTCGTTCACGCCCGCGAGGAGCACGCTCTGGTTCATGACCGGGAAGCCCGCATCCGCGAGGCGCGTGCAGGCCGCGATCGACTCTGGCGTGAGCTCTTTCGGATGGTTGAAGTGCGTCATCACCCAGATCGGGTGGTGCCTCCGGAGCGCGCTCACGAGCTCGGAGGTGACGCGCATGGGCAGGGTCACCGGCACGCGCGTGGCGAGGCGGATGGTCTCGACGGTGGGAATGGCGCGAACGCGCGCGATGAGGCGATCGAGGCGATCGGTGGCCATCGCGAGCGGGTCGCCGCCGCTGATGATCACGTCACGGACCTCCGGATGCGCCGCGATGTACGCGAACGCGGGCTCGAGCTTCTCGAGCGGCGCCGGTCCGCCGCCGTCGCCCACGATGCGCGAGCGCGTGCAGAAGCGGCAATAGACGGCGCACCGATCCGTCGCGAGGAGGAGGACGCGATCCGGATACCGCTGCACGAGCTGCGGCGCGACCTCGTGCGCGACCTCGCCGAGCGGGTCCTCGAGGTCGCCCGGGACCTCGCGCGCCTCGAGCGCCTGCGGCACGCACTGGAGGCGGACGGGGCACCTCGGATCGTGGCGATCGCAGAGCGAGAGGTAGTACGGCGTGATCGCCACCGGCAGGCCCTGCGACTCCGCGCGGCGCGCGCCCTCGAGCTCCTCCGGCGTGAGGACGAGCGCCCGCGCGAGCTCGTCCGCGCTGCGGACCGAGTCTCGTAGCTGCGCGTGCCAGTCGTCCTTGCGGGTGAGCGCGACCAGCGTCATCGGTCGGCGCCGGCGTCTTTCGGCGCTTCCTTCGTGAGGTCGGTGCGGATCGTGGCGAGCGCGCCCTCGTCGATCTCCACCTTCACCTCCTTCTTGAGGTCGGCGATGAGGGCGTCTTCGCGCTCGCGGAGCTTGTCCTGCGCGAGCTTCACGCGGATGCTGCGCTCGGCCTCCTCGTAGCCGCGCTCGTGCGGCGCGATCTTCTGCGTCAGACGGACGACGTAGAACTTGCCGCCCGACTGGACGACGGCGTCCGCGACCTCGCCGAGCTCCTTGATCGTGTACACCGCGGCGCGCACCTCCTGCGGCACGCGCGGGTTCTCGCCGCGAGGATCGGTCGGAGGGGACACGATGCCGAGATCGCCGACGAAGTCGATCGGGACATTCGCGCGGGCCTGCGGATCGATCGACTTGGACCGCACGAGATCGCCCCAGACGACGGGCGAGGTCGTCTTCTTCGCCTGGGCGAGGACGTCGGCAGCGACGCTCTCCGAGGTGACGACGACGACCGAGACGCGGCGGCGCTCGGGGTCCTTGTATTCTGCACGATGCGCTTCGAACCACGCGCGGACGTCCGCCTCCGGGATCTGCGCCGGGGTCGGCGCGTCCTTCCGCGCCTCGGCGAGCATCGCGTCGCGGAGGACCTGGCGGAGCTCCTGCTGCGCGAGGGGGTCCTTGTCGTAGCCCTTCGCGGTGGCCTCCTGGGCGAGGAGCTCCACCGTGATCATCTCGTCGAGGAGCTCTTTCCGGCGTTCGGGCGACTGGTACCGGAGGCGGTCGAACTGGTCCATGTGCTCGAGCGCCGCCGTGTAGTCGCCGAGCGTGATGTTCTTGTCGCCGACGCGCGCGAGCACCTGCGCCGCCTGTTTGTCCGTGAGGAGCGTCGTGGGCGAAGGGCCGGCGTCCCCCGCGCCGCCGTTCTCGCACGACTTGCACCCCGCAAAGGCGAGCAGGAAAATCGCCGCAAAGACCGCGCGTCGCATGCGGCTCGACAAGTTAGCACGCGTCGGCGAGCATCGCGCGATGGCACTTCTACGACGTGGATTGCAGGGCGAGCCGGTTCGAATTCTCCAGGAGCACCTGGGCATCACGGCGGACGGCGTTTTCGGGCAAGCGACCTACAACGCGGTCATCGAGTTTCAGAACGCGAACGGCCTCTCGGCCGACGGCATCGCGGGCCCCGACACCTTTTATGCGATGGGGCTGCTCGAGCTCGTGCAGCTCCACAAGCCGCTGAAGGGCCAGCTCGTGAAGCGGCTCCAGGAAGGCCTCGGCGTCGCGGCGGACGGCCACTTCGGCCCCGGCACGGAGGCCGCGGTCAAGCAGGTGCAGGAGGCAAACGGCATCGAGGTCGACGGCATCGCCGGCCCGCAGACGCTGCAGTTCATCGTCGGCATGGACGAGTTCGCGCCGAAGGTCGAAGCGTCGCTGGTCACCGAGAACACGCCCGAGCTCGACTCCGGCGCGGCCGAAGCGGCCCGCGGCGAGATGGCGGCGGCGCCGCTGACGGAGCAGGAGGGCGTGATCGCCCATGCCGCACACGCCGTCACCGACACCGCCTCGAACATCGGCAAGTCGATCTGGAACACGGTCCGCAGCATCTTCTGAGCGGAGGGGCGGAGCCTCTCGCGTTGATCCGCATTGCGGCGCTGGGCGGGGGCGGGTAACTACCCGCCCATGCGCGATCTTCTCGGTCCTCCGTCTGGTCCTCGGCTCGACACGGTGGCTCCGCCGCCGCGCGATTCGCGCCTCCGGTTCAAGCGCATCATCCTCAAGCTCAGCGGTGAGGCGCTCTGCGGGAGCGCCGGCTTCGGCATCCAGCCCGAGGTCCTCGTCGCGACGGCGAAGGAGCTGCACGACGTCTGGAACCTCGGCGTTCAGGTCGGCATCGTCGTCGGCGGCGGTAACATCTTCCGCGGCCTGAAGGGCGCCGCCGCGGGCATGGACCGCGCGCAGAGCGACTACATGGGCATGCTCGCGACGGTGATGAACTCGCTCGCGCTGCAAGACGCGCTCGAGCAGGTCGGCGTCCCCACGCGCGTGCAGACGGCGATCGAGATCCGCCAGATCGCGGAGCCGTATATCCGCCGGCGAGCGATCCGCCACATGGAGAAGGGCCGCTTCGTCATCTTCGCCGCCGGCACCGGCAACCCCTACTTCTCGACCGACACCGCCGCCGCGCTCCGCGCGATGGAGGTCAGCGCATCCGCGCTCTTCAAGGCGACGAAGGTCGACGGCATCTACGACAAGGATCCGGTCAAGCACACGGACGCCCGCATGTACGATCACATGTCGTTCGACAAGTTCATCAACGACCGCATCGGCGTGATGGACGCGACGGCCGCGACGCTCTGCCGCGACAACAACATGCCCATCCGCGTCTTCAAGCTGACGACGCCCGGCAACATCAAGCGCGTCGTGTTCGGCGAGGCGATCGGCACGACCGTCGAGGGCTGATCCGGCGGGATGCCCCCGCACGCCGCCATCTCGGCTACGCTGAGCGCATGCTCGCCGCGGGGGAGCTGTTCGATCGCTATCGCATCGAGGACGTCCTCGGACGCGGCGGCATGGGGACCGTCTATCGCGCGGTCGACGAGCGGCTCCGCCGGCCCGTCGCGCTGAAGACGCTCGACCACAAGCTCCCCGACGAGGCCCGCGCCCTCCTCGTCCGCGAGGCGCGCATCTCCGCCGGGCTCAATCATCCGAACATCGTGATGGTGCACGACGTCGGCGAGAGCCGCGGGGTCACGTACCTCGTGATGGAGCTCGTCGAAGGCGTGCCGCTTCGCCACTACGTCGGCCAGCCGATCAAGACCACGCAGGCGCTGCAATGGCTCCTCGACGTCGCGCGGGCGCTCGACGAGGCGCACCGAGCGGGCCTCGTTCATCGCGACATCAAGCCGACGAACATCATGATCGCGGCGGCCGGCGCCAAGATCCTCGACTTCGGCATCGCCAAGCCCACCGACGAAGCGGCCGCGAAGTTCACCGCCGCCATGCCGCGCATGCGGACCGCGCCGGGCTCCTCCGTGGGGACGCCGCGCTACATGGCGCCGGAGCAGCTTCGCGGCGGCAAGGTCGACGGTCGCGCGGACCAGTTCGCCTGGGGCCTCGTCGCGCATCAGCTCCTGCTCGGCACGCACCCCCGCGGCGACGAGTGGGACGGCTCCTCCGTGCTGCCACCCCTCGATCTCGCGCGGCTCACCCGCCCGCTCGCCGCGATCCTCCGCCGATCCTTGCAAGACTCCGCAGAGCAGCGCTGGCCCACGATGGGCGACCTCGCCGACGCGCTCGCCCCGCTCGCCGGGCCGCGCGGCGGCACGATGCAGTTCCGCGCCTTCGGCGCCGCAACGAAAGAGGAACCGGAGCCCGTGGACGAGCCGCCGGGCTCGACCCGCATGGTCTCGCAGACGGGCATGCAGAAGGCGGTGCCGAGCCTCGGCCGAGAGGAGCCCGTGGTCCCAGACCTCGATTTCGAGCGCTCCGCCCGAAATCAGGACGTCGCGGCATCGCCATTCGCGGCGCTCGAGCCGACGACGCTCGCCGCGTTCGTGAGCGTCGTGCACGGCGACCTCGCGAAGCGCGGGCCCTATCTGAGCGCCGTCGCCATCGTGACGCTCGACGTGAACGGCGAGCGCGGGCGCTTCTTCGTCCAGCCGATCGCCCTCCGCAGCACCGCGCGCGAGCCGTCCTCGTGGCTCGATGCGACCGCGAGCTCGCCCGAGGCGCTTCGTGCCGCGGGCGACCTGATCGGCGCCGACGCACGCGCAGGCAATGCGCGATGGTCCCGCGCCGTCATCCACCTCGACGCGTCCGGCAAGGTCTCACGCCCCGTCGAGCTCGGATGACGGCGCAGCTCGAGCGTGACCTGGCTCGCTCCTCGCTTCATGGCCGGGAATGCGAGCTATCCATGCATTCGAACGCGGGTTTCTCGGGGGCGTGGTCACGGCCGCGCTCTCGATCGGTGTGACGCTTCTCACCGTCGGGGCCGTCAAGCGCATGCGCGACCGCCGCGTCACCGGCACGCCGATCGGCATCGACTCGATACCGCCGCGCGAGGTCGAGCTCGGTGCGCAGCCCGCGCCCGAGGGAAACACCGCGCTCGACGCTGCGCCTCGCCTCGAGAGCGAGATGGACGACGTGATGCTGCCCTCGCAGCGCTGGTAGCGCCCGCGCGCGGTCAGGCGGTCAGGCGATGCGCGCGGGGCGGGACATCGCGCGGACGGGGATCGTCGGCTGGTTGTCCCATTCGTCGCTCTCGACGGAGCGCGGCGGCGCGGGCGGCGGGAGGGACTCGTGGCGGGCGTGGCGCTGGCGCTCGTCGAGGCGCGGGTCGATGCGGCGGGGCCCCGTCTGCATCATCGCGCGACGCTTCTCCTGCATCTGGCGCTTGCACTCGACGAGGTCGGCCATGAACTCCTGCGCGGTCGAGTAGCGCGCGTTCGCGTCGCGCTCCATGGCACGGCTGACGACGCGGTCGAGCACCGACGGGATGTCGGGGCGGAAGTGGCGGAGCGGCGGGAGGCTCTTCACGAGCACGCTGACGACGACCTCGCGAGCATCCTTGCCCGGGAAGGCGCGCTGGCCCGAGAGCACCTCATAGAGGATGACGCCGACCGCGTAGAGGTCGATGCGGCCGTCGAACGAGCGCTTGCCAGAGACCTGCTCGGGCGACATGTACTCGGGCGTACCGACCACCTGGCCGGCGCGCGTGAGCGTGCGATCATCGCCCGAGGGCGTCGCCGCGCGGCGGCACATGCCGAAGTCGAGGAGCTTCACGAGGGGCGTCGCGCCGTTGCGCGGGACGAGGAAGACGTTGTCAGGCTTCACGTCGCGGTGAACGCTGCCGATCGCGTGGGCGGCCTCGAGGCCGGAGCGGAGCTGGAGCGCGAGGTCGACCGCGTGCTCCGCAGAGAGGTTGCCGACGCGGCGTAGGCAGGACGTGAGGGTCTCGCCGTGGAGACGCTCCATGACGAGGTACGGACGGCCATCGGGGAGGTAACCGGCATCCGAGAGGCCGCAGACGTTCGGGTGGTGAATGGCCGCGCCCGCGCGGGCTTCGCGCGCGAGACGGGCGTTCGCCTGGGCGTCGCGCGCCGAGGACTTCACCATCTTGAGGGCGACCAGACGGCCGAGGCGCGTGTCGTGCGCTTCGTACACCACGGCACAGCCGCCGCGTCCGAGCTCGCCCCGGAGGACGTAGCGCTCGGCCAGGACCGTGGCTCGCGAGTCGTGGGAGACGTCTCGAAGGTGCCCGCTCATACCGTCGAGCTGCTGCAACCCGGATGCCGACCTCGAGGTGTAATATTTCAGATCGGGCACACACACACCCACGCGTCAAAGAGCCATCAGTCTCGAGAGTTGGCGTGGATCGTCCATGAGCCACGGCTCGACTCCGACTTCGGCGCCCCCACGCCCAGATGGATCAAAGGCTCACGTCCCCGAGTCAGCTTCGAGGGCCGTACGTATCAGCGAGGCGACCTGGACCGGGCTCGACTCGTCGACCGGACCGAACACCGCGCGCGCGTCGAGGATGGGCACCGACACCGACCCGCATGCTTCGTCGAGCGGCTCCGCAGCACCTTCATCGAGCCTCACCGCCACCGCTGCACCTGCAAGCGCCATCGGCCAGAGTGGTGAGTAGGCGGGCACGAGCGGCAGCGCGACGACATCGAGCTCCACGCCGTCCCCGAGGCGGATCGTGCTGAGCGAATGCGGTACGGGGATCGGCGGAACGGGATCCCCCGGGGGCAGCGCGTCCGCGAGCGAGAGCACGGTGTGCCCGAGCACCGCGAGGCGCGAAGCGGTGGCGGCGAACACGAGCCGCGCCGCGCCCGAGAAGCCGGCCGCCTTTGCGCGCGCCGCCGATGCGCGCACGAGGTGAAGCTGATCGGCGCCGCAGAGCTGCACGCGCGACGACTCGTGCGAGAGCTGCTTGATGCGCCCGCGAGCGTCGAGCGTGATCGCCGACTCGAGGATGACCGCGTCCGCGTGCGGGAGCTCGTCGAGGAGCTCGTCGAGCGTCGCCGGCACGCGGAGGCGCGCCATCACGTGCTGATCGACCGGCGTCGGCGCCTCGCCGACGCCGCCGTCGGCCGCGATGAGCGTGTGCGTGGCGAGGGTGCCCGCCTGGGCCCTGAGCTGCTGCGCGCGCTCCGCGAGAGCGCTCGCCTCCTCGATGAGCGTCCGCGTGGGCACCGTGATGCGCCGCATGATCGCCGGCGCGCCGGGCACGAACGTGGCCGTGCCCTCGCGCTCCGAGATCATGCGCGTCACCGCCTTCAGACCTTCGAGGCGCACGTACACCGCGTCCGCGATGTCGCCGTCGACGAGGCGGATCTCGCCCGAGCCCTTCGGCGTGGTCACGGTGAGCGTGCCGGAGCGAGTCTCCGTGGACAGGACGAGAATGAGGTCCGAGAGCGCTCCGTTCTCGAGGGAGTGCGCGGACGGGTTGAGGCTCGCGAAGCGCGGGCGCTCCGACACCACCGTCGGGTTCGCGAGCTGACCGATGCGCTCCACGATGCGCTCGACGTCACGACGCACGATGCGCGTGTTGCTCGTCCCGTCGCCCTCGGGCTGCTCGAGGAGCACGATGAGGTGAGGGACCTTCGAGAGCTCGACGGAGAGCGTGTCCATCACGCCCATGTTTCCGTCTTGCGGCTCGGCCACGTCGCGCGCGGCGATGACCACGTCGTACGAGCCGGTCTTCGCACGCTCGAGCGCCATCTGCGAGCCGTTCGCGAGTGAGACCTTGATCCCGCGCTCGCGCAGCACGCCGGCGAGCTCGGCGAGGGCGTCGACGTCGTGGTCGACGAGGAGGACGCGGCTACCCGGCATGGTTCGCTCCCGCCGCGACCAGGCGCTTCTCGATGATGTCGGCGAGGAGCGGATCCGCCGCGTGCACGCCCTGGAAGCGCTCGCCGACGATGCGACCGCAGCACACCCACGAGCCGTGCTCGGCCTCGATGACGATCGCCTCGATGTCCGCACAGCCGGGCTCGTTGCGCACGTCGTGAACGCGCGGGATGGCGACCTGACGCGCCGCCGCCGCCACGCCGAGGCCCGGCTGCAGCGTCGTCGTGACGTGGGCTTCGCCGCCGCGCGTGGCCTCTTTGCAGGCGCGCGCCGCGAGCGAGAACAGCGCCGTCGAAGCCACGTTGAGCGGGTACGACGAGCGCGGGCCCGCGTCGACCATCGGTCGGGCGAGGAGCGCGTCGATGAGCTCCGCGAGCGGCATGCCGTCGAGGCCGAGCGCGTGCACGCTCGAGCGCGCGTCGTCCTCCGCGCGGGCGCGCGCCGACTTCACGAGGCGGCGCAGCGTGTTGCCGTCGTGCGGGAAGGTCGCGACGCCGATCGACACCGTGATCGGCACGCGCGAGGAGTCCGAGCCGCGGCTGCTGCTCTGGGCGCCGCCCGCCCCCTGCCGGGCGCGCGCGCGGCGATCGCCCTGGAGCTTGGCGAGGATGCGGCGGCGGCAGACCTGCGCGCCGATGCCGGTGGTCTCCGGCAGGAAGAGGAGGAGATCGCCGTCCTCGAGGCCGCAGAGCGCGTCGGTCGTGCGGACGATGTCGATGATCTCGCGCACCGCGTCTTCGCGCTTGCTCGATTTGTCGCCCGGGATCGCGATCGCGAGCACGCTGCAACGCCGATCGTGGCGGGACGCGAGCGTGAGCAGGCGATCCGCAAGGCCGCGAAAGTGCTTCGGCGGGAAGACCTTCACGCCCTCGTCGACGCTGTCTTGCCGGTCGACGATGGAGAGCATCGCCGCCGCGAGATCCGCGAGCTGCGCGATCTCGGGCTCCACCGAGGTCGGCGCGCGATCGAGGACGAGCATGCCGATCGCGCCCGCGGACGCGATGAGCGGCACGACCCGCGCGGACCGCGCGCTCACGAGGCGCGAGAGATCCGCGGGCGCGCACGTGGACGGGAGATCGAGCGCGGTGCCGAGCGCGGCGAGCAGCACGCGCTCGCTGTCGTCGTCGCCGAACGTGGCGTAGAGCGCGACGCCCTGCGCGGAAGAGAGCTGCGAGACGCCGTCGACGATGGCGCGCACCGCGTCCGAAGGCGCCGCGCCGCGGGCGAAGCGGACGAGGCGATCGTACGTCTCGAGGCGCTTTCGCTCGCGCGCGAGCTTCGCCTCGAGCGACGTGATCTCCTTGCGGCGCATCGACTCGCTCTTCACGTCGGAGAGAGCGCGCGCGATCGCCTCGCCGTTCGGAGGGGCCACGATGAGGCCGGTCGCGCCGAGCTGGAGCGCCTCCTGGCCACGCTCGATCTCGACGGGATGCACGATCGCGTGCACCGCCGAGCCCGGGCAGAGCGAGGGGATGTGGTGGCAGAGCGCGAGCGCCGCGCCGCCCTCGACGCGCAGCTCGACGAACGTGATGTCGACGCGATCGATGCTCGCCGCCTGCACCGCGTCTTCGATCGACGACGCGGCCACGAAGAGGTCGCCCTCCTCGCTGACGACGTGCTCGATGGAGCGCTTGACGTCGGGATCTTCGACGACGACGAGCACTCGCAGCGGACGCGCGCGATCGGACGGGCTGCTCATCGCGCAGAGGTTCCGCCCAGCGGTGTGTGACCCGAGAACACGAACTTCGCGGGGCCGCGCATGATCGCGTGGCCAGCCGCGGTCATGCGGATGGAGAGCGGACCGCCGAGGAGGTTGACGGTGACCTCGTGGCCGTCCGGGACCCAGCCCTTCGCGATCGCGACCGCGACCGTCGCGCACGCGCCCGTGCCGCACGCCTGCGTGATGCCGACGCCGCGCTCCCAGACGATGAGGTCGATCTCCTCCGGCGACTTGATCACCGCGAACTCGACGTTGGTGGCGTTCGGAAAATGCGCGTTCCTCTCCACCTTCGGGCCGATCGTCTCGATCTCGGCGCGCGTGGCCGGCTGGATCGTGATCGCATGCGGATTGCCCGCGTCGCCCAGCGACCAGTCATAGCCCTCGAGGCGAACGTCGCCGGTGTGCCTCACGACGCCCATATCGATGGTGATGATCTCGCCCGCGACGTCGCAGCGCTTGATGCCAGCGCCGGTGTCGAAGCGGAGCGTGCCCTCCGCCAGGCCGCGCCGGCGCGCGACGTGGAGCGCGACGCAGCGGAGGCCGTTGCCGCACATCTCCGGGATCGAGCCGTCGGCATTGAGCACGACCATTCGCCCGTCGGTGCCGTTCTGGCCAGGCAGCACGAGGAGCACGCCGTCGGCGCCGATGCCGAGGCGGCGATCGCAGAGCTTCCGCGCCAGATCGACGCTCACCGCGCGCTCGTCCGCGGCCTCGATCACGACGAAGTCGTTGCCGAGCCCTTCGTACTTTTCGAAGTCGAGGGAAGCCCCCATGCGAGCGCGGGATTTATATCACGCGGCGTCGGGAAAGAGACGACCGAGTAGGGTCTCGCGGTCGAGGCCGGTCACGGCGATGAGCTTGGTCTGCGAGCTCTCACCCCGGACGATTTCCACGCTCCTTCGGGGCACTTCGAGGAGCTTCGCGAGGAAGCGGATCAGCTCTTCATTGGCGGCGCCGTCGACCGGTGGCGCCGCGATCGCGATTTCCACCGCTTCACCTCGCGGCTTCAAGACGCTGGTCTTCTTGGCTTTTGGCTTCGCGTGGACTTCGAACCGCAGCGCTCCGTCCTTTTCGGTGACCCGGATCGGGGGCAAAGTACGCGGAGCATATGTCACGACTCCGCTGGCTCACCACGGGCGAATCGCATGGCCCGAAGCTCGTGTCCGTCGTGGAGGGCATCCCGGCGGGGGTGCCGCTCCTGGCGGAGCACGTCGACGAGCACCTGGCGCGCCGCCAGCGCGGCTACGGGCGCGGTGGGCGCATGAAGATCGAGACCGATCGCGTCGAGTTCACGGGCGGCGTCCGTGGCGGCGAGACGCTCGGCTCGCCGATCGCGATGACGGTGGTGAACAAGGACCACCAGAGCTGGCTCGACCGTATGAGCCCGGCCCCCATGCCCGCCACGCCGGAGGCGCTCACGCGCCCGCGCCCGGGCCACGCCGATCTCGCGGGCGGCCTGAAATACGACCGGCACGACCTCCGCGACATCCTCGAGCGCGCCTCCGCACGCGAGACGGCCTCGCGCGTGGCGGTCGGCTCCGTGTGCCGCCGCCTGCTCGAGGAGCTCGGCATCGAGATCTTCGCCCACGTCGTCTCCATCGGCGACGTCGAGGCCCAGCGGTTCGCGCACTCCTTCGCGGACATGAAGATGATGGCGCGGAAGAGCGACCTCGCCTGTCTCGATCCGGACGCAGAGCAGCGCATGAAGGAGGCGATCCACGCCGCCGCGCACGCCGGCGACACGCTCGGCGGCGTCTTCGAGGTCATCGCCACGGGCGTGATGCCCGGGCTCGGCTCGCACACGCAGTGGGACCGCAAGCTCGACGGCCGGCTCGCGCAGGCGATGTGCTCCATCCAGGCGATCAAGGCGGTCGAGATCGGCGACGGCTGGCAGGCGGCGCGCTCGCGCGGCTCGCAGGTGCACGACGCGATCGAGTACGGCGGCGACCGCAGGTTCCACCGGCCGACGAACCGCGCCGGCGGCCTCGAAGGCGGCATCACCAACGGCGAGCCGGTCATCGTGCGCGCCGCGATGAAGCCCATCGCGACGCTGAAGAAGGCCCTCCCGAGCGTGGACGTGGTCTCGAAGGAGGCCTTCGACGCGGCGCACGAGCGGAGCGACATCTGCGCCGTCGCCGCGGCCTCGATCGTGGGCGAGGCGATGGTCGCGATCACGCTCTGCGACGCGGTGCTCGAGAAATTCGGCGGCGACTCGCTCCGCGAGCTCCGGCGCAACGTCGAGGGCTACGCCGCCCAGAACGCGGAGTTCTAGCGATGAAGTCCGTCGTCCTCAGCGGGTTCATGGCCACCGGCAAGACGACGGTGGGCGAGCTCGTCGCGAAGGAGCTCGGGCTGCCGTTCATCGACACGGACGCGCTCATCGAGGAGGCCGCGGGCAAGCCCGTGGGCGAGGTCTTCAAGGCGGGCGAGGCGCAGTTCCGCGATCGCGAGGTCGACGTGATCCTTCCCCTCCTCTCGGACGGCGTGCCGCGCGTGCTCTCGTTCGGCGGCGGCGCGGTCACGGTGCCGCGCATCCGGCACGCCGCGCTCGAGGCCGCCACCGTCGTCACGCTGACCGCCTCGCCCGAGACCATCGACGCGCGCGTCGCCGCGCACGGCATCGCGCGCCCCGCGCTCGGCGCGCGCTCCCAGCTCGATCGCGTGAAGGACATGCTCGCGCTGCGCCACCACGTCTACGGCGAGTGCCACGGCACGATCGCGACGGACGGGAAGACGCCGCAGGAGCTCGCGCGCGCGATCGTGAAGCTCGCCGCGAAGGACACGATCGCGGTGCCGCTCGGCGATCGCTCGTACGTGGTGGAGCTCGGGAACGGCGCGCCGCTGATGCTGACCGCGACGCTCGAGGCGCTCGGCGCGTCCAGCGTCATCGTCGTCACGGACGAGAACGTCATCGCGGCGCGCGGCGCCTGGCTCGACACCGCGCTCGACGGCATCGCGCACACGCGCATCGTCCTCCCCCCGGGCGAAGAGAACAAGACGCTCGAGTCGGTGAACCGGATCTGGAACGAGGCGCTCGCGGCCGGTGTCGATCGCAAGGCGGTGATGCTCGCGTTCGGCGGCGGCGTCGTCGGCGACCTCGCCGGGTTCGCCGCCTCCACCCTGCTCCGCGGCGTGCGATGCGTGCAGATCGCGACGTCGCTCCTCGCCATGGTCGACTCCTCGGTGGGAGGCAAGACCGGCTTCGATCACGCGACCGGCAAGAACCTCCTCGGCTCGTTCTTCCAGCCCTCCCGCGTCATTCTCGACCTCGAGCACCTCATCACCCTGCCCGACCGCCACCGCGCGGCGGGGCTCGCGGAGGTGGTGAAGATCGCTCTCGCACGCGACCCGGCGCTCCTCGATCTGCTCGAGGCGAAGGGCGCGCTCATCGCCCTCGGCGACCGCACCGTCCTTCGCGACGTGGTGCGCGCGGCGGTGACCGCGAAGATGCGCGTCGTCCGCGAAGACGAGCACGAGACCGGCGTGCGCGCGCTCCTGAACCTCGGGCACACCGTCGGCCACGCGCTCGAGACGCATGGACACTACAAGCGCTGGATCCACGGCGAGGCGATCGCCATCGGCACCGTCCTCGAGCTCGCGGCGACGGAGCGGATGGGCAAGACCCCCGCCGGCACCTCCGAGCGCGCGGCCGCGATCCTCACGCGCTTCGGCCTTCCCACGACCGCGACGATGAGCGACCTCACCGCAGCGTGGCCCCACGTCATGGCGGACAAGAAGCGCTCGCGGTCCGCGGTGAAGCTCCCGATCGTGACCGGCTGGGGCACCGCGCACGTCGAGCCCATCGAATTCGCGGTGCTGCGCGAGGCCCTCGGCATACCCTCGCCGGCATGAGCAAGCCGGTCGCCGGCGTCGTCGGAACCTCGGACGGGCGACACCAGGTCACTTCTTCATCGCGGCGTAGAACGCCTGGTCGCGACGGCGCACGCGGAGGAGGAGCTGCCCGTCCTTCGCCGCGTCCGCGAGCTGCGTCGCGTTCGGATCCTGCGTCCCATCCGCCTCGACGACGACGTCGCCCGGCTTGAGGCCCGCGCGATCGGCGGCGGAGCCCGGCGACACCTGGGTCACCACGACCGCGGCGCGGGTGCCGACGCCGAGCTGCGACGCCTGCGCCGCCGTCACGTCGCGCACGGAGAGGCCGAGGCCCGACGAGGGCACGCCCTGCTGCTGCACGGGCAGCGGCGGGACGGCGGCTTCCGCCTTCGGCGCGAGCGTCGCGCTCGAGCCGTAGTGCTTTCCGTCGCGGATGATCTCGAGCTGCACCGTCTGGCCGACGTCGTGCTGCAGGATCTCGCGTACGAGCTCGCGCCCGTCACCGACGCGCTTGCCCGCGACCGCTGCGATCACGTCGCCCGGCTTCATGTTCGCCTTCGCGGCCGGCCCGTTCTCCTCGACCTTGTTGATGAGGACACCCGCGTGCGGATCCGGCAGCTTCAGCGCATTCGCGAGCTCCGGAGTCAGGTCCTGGATGCCGACGCCGATCCACGCGCGCTCGACCTTGCCCTTCTTCTGGATCTGCTCCGCGACGCGCTTCGCGAGCGACGAGGGCACCGCGAAGCCGATGCCTTGCACGCCGCGACCGACGACCATCGTGTTGATGCCGAGCACCTGCCCGTTCAGATCGCAGAGCGGGCCGCCCGAGTTTCCCGGGTTGATGCTCGCGTCCGTCTGGAGGTAGTCCTCGATCGCGTTCATGCCGAGCCCGCCGCGGCCCTTCGCGCTGAGCACGCCGGTCGTCACGGTGTAGCTGAGCCCGAGCGGAGAGCCGATCGCGACCACCCACTCGCCGACCTTCGCCGCGTCCGAGTCCGCGAACTTCGCCGCCGCGAGGCCCTGCCCGTCGATCTTGAGGACGGCGAGGTCCGTCGCGGGATCGCGCCCGAGCAGCTTGCCGGTGAAGAGCCGTCCGTCCTTCAGCTTCACGTTGATGGTGAGCGCGTTGTCGATGACGTGGTTGTTCGTGAGGATCACCCCGTCGCTCGACAGGATCACGCCCGAGCCCGTGCCGCGCACGATCGGCGTGTCGTCCCGCCGGCCGAGGAACTGCATCTCTTGCTGCTCGCGAGCGGTGACCTCGATCTGGACCACGGCGGGGCTCACGCTCTCCGCGACGGACACGAAGCCGTCGGAGAGCTTCCTCGCCTCGACCTTCGCGGCGGCGGCGGCCTGCGGGCTCGGCGGCGCGGTCGTCTTCTCCGTGGAAGCAGGGGCAGCGGGAGCTGCCGGTGGAGCGGCGAACGCCGCGCCCGTGAGACCGAAGAAGACCGCAGAACCGAAGATGAAGCGTCGCAGCATGACGCCTCAAACGTAGCGCGCTCGAGCCAGAAGTGTACGCGTCACTCACCGCAAGCCGCGGCGCCTCCGCCGAACCCACCATCGCCGAAGGCCGCGTACTGCTGGTTCACGCCCTCCACGTAGGCGAACGCGGTCGCCAGCGGCGGGACGTCCCACTGCGCGCGCTCCGCGTCCGTCACACGGGGATCGACGCGATAAAGCGCCCATTTTTCGCCCTGGAACGCGAGCTGGGTCCCGAACCGCTGCGGCTCGCCCCGGAACATTCGCACCTGGTCGTCGGTCGAGGCCGCGAGCCATTTGGCCTCGGGATGAACGTAGCGAAACGCCAGCGCCCGGTTCGCGAGGGCGTTCGCGCGTTCGAGCTCGGCGATCGACTCGCCGAACTGGAAGACATATGCAGCATGCACGTAGTCGGCGGAGGTGCGTGCGGCGCCTTCGTACAGGAACCGCACGACCTGGAGTCGGCGCTGGCGGCTCCGCTCGAGGCCGGCCTCCGTCATCGGCCCGCTGCGCTCGATCTCTTCCTCCTCCGCGAGGATCGTGAGCCCCTCGTTCGGCAGCGTCGGCAGCTTGCCGACCGTCTTCGGCAGCGTCGTTCGAGGAGGGGGGTTCGCGGGGCCCCCGGCGGGCAGGAGCGGGAAGGGTGAACGCATGCCTGTCTTGCGAGCAAGCCCTCGGCCACCTCCCCGGAAACCAAATCCCTCGCGATCTCGGGGAGTCACGCTCGAGCGGAGAGGCGTGCATCACGCCCGTGACCGGTCACGCGTAGCGCTGAACGATGCGCGACCACGGCCGCGCGCCCGTCGCCATCGCGCCGTCGTGGAGCAGGCCGCCCGGCGGATCGAGATCCGTGAGCTCCAGCGTCGCCGCGCCGCGCTCGCGGGCGAGGCGGCGCCCGAGGCGCACGAGGGGGAACATGAGCGGGCGCGGATCGATCGCCGGATCGATGGCGAAGCGCCCGAGGAGCCCGCGCCGCGCGGGTATGAACGGGGGATCGAGCGAGGTCACGGTCAGGCTGGCGCTGCCGCGGACCTGGTGGCGCTCGTCGACCACGACCAGCTCGCACTGATCGAGCGTCCCGGTCGGCCGCGCGAGATGCGCGGCGAGGGCCCCGACGAAGGTCGCGTCGACGGCGCGCGGTCGATCGAAGCGCACGTCGCCCTGACCGCGGCGGCGAATGGCGAGCGAGGGATCGAGGAGCGCGATGGGCAGCGCGTCGTCGGCGGTGGCGAGGCGCGCCGACCACTGGCCGTAGCTCGTGCGGAGCGAGTCGTCCGCGCCCTCGGTCGAGACGCGCGCCGTCCACGACACGGGCGCGTAGCCGACCTTCGCGTAGAACGCGTGTGCCGGGTTCGGCTCCAGCACCTCCGCCGCCATGACCACGGGCGTGCCGCGGCTCATGTGGCGCGCGACCTGCGCGAGCGCGTCGAGCAGCGCTCGTCCGACGCCGCGCGAGCGCGTGCGCGAGGACACGATGAGCGACCGCACCTCGCACGTGAAGGGCGTGGTCTCGTCGATGCCGTGGCGCTCGAACCACCCCTCCACCTGCCCGGCCACGCCCATCTCCGTGCTCGCGACGAGATGCACGTGACGCCCGAGCACGGGCTGGCCGCTGCGCACGCGCGCGTCGTCCGCGAGGCGCACCGCGAGCTGATCGTAGATACGCTGATCGCGCGTCCCCGCGTAGCCGCCCCAGCCCTCGTGGACGTCCCAGAGCTCGCGCCAGAGGCCCGCGATCTGATCGCCCTCGTCCGCGTTCGCGGCGCGCACCACGGCAGAGCGCGACTTGCTCACGGCGGCCATGGCGCTCCCGTCTCCGGCGGAAGATCGAGGTCGATGCGCACGAGGGTGAGGCCCTGCGCCGGCGCCGTCGCTCCCGCGAGCGTGCGGTCCTTCGCCTCGAGCGCCTTCGCGATCGTCCCCTCGGGCAGGTGACCGCGGGCCACGTCGCTCAGCGTGCCGACGAGGATGCGCATCATGTTGTAGAGGAACGCGCTGCCCTCGACGGCGACGCTCCACACGCGTGCGTCCATCGTCGACTGGGTGATCTCGACGGAGTGAATCGTGCGCACCGTCACCGCGCGCTCGTCGCCGGCGGAGCGAAACGCCGCGAAGTCGTGGGTCCCCACGATCGACCTCGCCTCCCGCGCCATCCGCTCCATATCCATGTCGTAGCCGATCCTCCACGTTCTGTTGCAAAGGAGCGGATCACGCACCTTGTCGAGCAGCAGATCGTAGCGGTAACGCTTCTTCTTGCTCGCGAAACGAGGCGCAAATCCGACCGGGACACTCCGCGCCTCACGTACGGCGACGTCGTCCGGCAGATGGCGGTTCAGCGCGAGCACCCAGCCCCGCGGGGGCATCGGCACCTCGGCGTCGAACGCAGCCATCTGGCTCTCGGCGTGCACCCCTGCGTCCGTGCGCGAAGTCCCGCGTGGCCCGACGCCCTTCGGATCGAGCGCCAGGATCGCACCGCGGAGCACGTCCTCGACCGTGCGCTGATCCCTCTGCGAGGCCCAGCCCGCGAAGCTCGTGCCGTCGTACGCGACCTTGACCAGCACGCCCTGCTGCGTCACGAGTCGGCTCCTGCGTCGCGCGGCCCGCCGAGGATCCCGCCGTCGTCGGGGATCATCGGCTCCTCGTCCGGCGGCGGATTGCTCGCGCCGGTGACGAGCTGCGGCGCGGGCGCGCAGAGACGCGCCGCGCAAACGCTCGAGAGACAGTCCTCGTTCCTGATGCACTCATCGCCGATCGGTCGCCGCGACTCCCCGCATGCGACCACGAGCGCGCACGCGAGGACGAGGACCGTCTTCATCCGCCGTCGGCGTCGGCGGCGTCGGCAGCGTCGGACGTGCGTGCGTCGAAGAAGACCGGCGCGTCGGTCGTCGCCGCGTCGGCGCGGGCGTCCGTCGCCGCGTCGGTCTCGCGGAGCGGTCCCGCGTCGCCTTCGATCGGCGAGCACACGCTCGGATTCGAGCAGTCGGGGGTCACGCCCTCGACGCACGCCATCACGCCCCGCGCGATCACGATGGCGAGCACCAGCGCGCGCGGTGAGACGAACCCGGGAACGATCGCCCGAGATCGCACTACTGCCTCGGCACGAAGTTGATCGGAATGTTCACGTCGGCGCAGCCGCCGGCGGGCGCCGGGAAGCTCTGACCGCGATAGTAATTGAGGACGCAGTTCGCGACGGTGGGTGAGCTCATCTCGTTGCTCGCGACGGACACGCCGTTCGGGCAGGTCTGTCCGTTCGAGCCGACGCGGACGGCGACGGTGATCTTTCCGCGGAGCGTCGGGTCCTGACCGAGCGCGGTGTCGTAGCAGCGATGCGCCTGGCGCGTGCGGAACGAGAGCGCGGTCTCGAGCTCGCTGGTCGTATGACCGGCGCACTTCTTCACGTCGCACTGACCGGAGCTCACCACTTGCCCCGTGCCCGTCGGCTTCTTCTCGCCCGCGTCGACGACGGGCGGCGGGAGCGGGATGTCTTCCGTCTGGTCGCGACCCGTGTTCGCCACGGTCAGCGACGGCGCGGGCCCCGCGTCGACGATCGTCACCGTCTCCGGCGGCTTCTTCGTGAGCTGCCAGATCGTCACGGCCGCGATCGACCCGAGCAAGAGCACCGCGATCACGATGTACTTGCCGTTTCCGCTCGGGACGCCGGCGGGGGAGGACTGGGGAGCTTTGGAAGGTGAAGAAGCCATGTTGGGCCAGGGCCGAATCTCTTGAGAATCGCGGGAAGGTGCGCAGTATACGGAACTCCTACGGCCGGCGAAACAGCGACAGGACCGTGTCGCCATGACGGCGCCGGCGGTCGACTTCGAGGCCCTCCGGAGGGGGTGGCTCGTCGCGGGCGTCGTGCTCCAGCACCAGAACGCCGCCGGATTCGAGCAGTTTCGATGCCTGCAGCAGGACGCCGGCAAACGCCTTCGTCTTCACGTCGGCGTAGGGCGGGTCGATGAGAATCAGCCGAAACGGGCCGGCGACGGTCTCGAGGGCCTTCTCGCAGGACCTGGTCAGGAGGCTTACCTGCGCCTCCACGTCGAGCGCCTCGATGTTCGTGCGGATGGCGGCGATGGCGGGCCGCGCGTTCTCGACGAGGACAGCCTCCGTGGCGCCTCGCGAGAGCGCCTCGAACGAGAGCGCCCCGGACCCGGCGTAGAGATCGAGCACGCGAAGCCCGGACCCTTCGCGCTCCTCTTCGAAGACGCCGTCCGAGACAAGCATGGAGAAGAGGGCCTCCCGCACGCGATCCGAGGTGGGCCTCGTCTCCTCCCCGCGCGGGGCCACGAGAGCGCGCGAGCGAAAGACGCCGCCGGTGATGCGCATGTAGGTGGGATCCTACGGTTTTGATCGCAGCGGCGAAACCACGATACGCTGGCGCGATGTTTCGTCGCTGGGTCGCGTTCGCCGTCATCCTTTGCGCCGTCGCGCTGATGATTCCCAAGACCGTGCTCGCGGACAACTCGAGCGCGCACAGCGTCGCGGTCGCGGTGCTGGCGCTCGACTCGGACGACGCCGAAGAGCAGGCGGACGCTCTGACCGGCGCGATTCGCTCGCGCATCCGCAACTCGCAGGGCTGGTCGCTCGTCGAGACGACGCAGTCGCTCGGCATGCTGACGGCGGCGCTCCGCTGTCCGGGCAAGCCGATCCCGGCGGACTGCGAGCAGCGTATATCGGAGCACCTCAAGACCGACCGCTTCATCTTCGGCTACGTGTCGAAGGGCCCGGCAGGACAGGTCACGGCGGAGGTTCACCTCTTCCAGAAGAGCAAGCCGGACACCATCATCCGCGAGAGCTACTCGGACAACCTCCGCGACGCGAACGACGACACGCTCCGCCAGAAGGCGCAGAAGATCCTCGAGCGCCTCGGCGGCAGCGCCGTCGGCGTGATCGTCGTGAAGATGGGCGTCGAGAACGGCGAGGTCATCATCGACGGCGAGAAGCACGTCCCGCTGCAGAACGGCACCGCGCACATCGAGCTCTCGCCGGGCACGCACTCGGTCGAGGCGACGACGAAGAACGGCGCGACGCAGAAGCGGAACATCAACGTGACCGCGGGCAAGGAGACGATCGTCGACCTCGCCCTCGCCGGCACCACCGTCGGTCCAGCCGAGCCGCCGAAGGAAGACAAGCCGTTCCCGGTGTTCAAGGCGCTCGGCGGCGGCCTCATGGCGGTCGGCGTGGCCGGTCTCGTCGTCTCCGTCATCTTCACGAGCAAGTGGTTCGGCGACAAGAGCGACGCCCAGGACAAGAACGACGAGCTCCACGCCTCGAACGCGCGCGATCGCGCGGCGGGCAACCCGAACCCGCAGGTGCTCGAGCTCCCCGAGGGCAAGTCCGCGAGCGACACCTGCGGGAGCGCGCAGTACCCGGCGTTCACCGCCGCCAATCACCCGGTCTGCAAGCTCGAGGACCAGGCGAAGTCGAACTCGGTCGTCGCGGCCGCCACCGGCATCGCAGGCGGCGTCCTCCTCCTCGGCGGCGCCTACATGTTCTTCTTCATGGGCAACAGCGGCGCGAAGCCGAGCGAGCCCCCGCAAGGCGGCCTCCGCAACGTCCGGTTCAGCCCGCTCTTCGGCACCACGAACGGCGCCAGCTTCTCGGCGTCGTTCTAGCTCTCAGCCGAGGACGTCGGCGAGGGAGTATCGCTTGGCGGGCTTGCCGATGAGCCAGCGGCCGGCGCGGAGCGCGCCGCGGGCGAAGAGGTCGCGGTTCGAGGCGCGATGCGTGAGCTCGAGGCGCTCGCCGTCACCGAGGAGGTGCACGAGGTGATCGCCGATGACGTCGCCGCCGCGCATGGCGAGGACGCCGATCTCCTCGCGCTTCCGGGCGCCGGGCTTGCCGTCGCGGCCCGTCACGAAGGTCGAGGAGGCGTCGCGGGCCTTCTTTGCCACCTCGGCGAGGCGGAGCGCGGTGCCGCTCGGCGCGTCGACCTTGAGGCGGTGATGCGCCTCCACGATCTCGATGTCGAAGTCGGGGAGGGCCTTCACCGCCTGCGCGATGAGCTGCGAGAGCACGTAGACGCCGACGCTCATGTTCGGCTCCCAGAGCACGGCGACCTTGGCCGCCGCCGCGTCGAGCGCCTTGTTCTCGGCCTCGCCGAGGCCCGTCGTCCCGCTCGCGATCGCGATGCCCGCCGATGCACACACCTCGATCGCGCTGGTGACGACGGCGGGGGTCGAGAAGTCGACGAGGACCTGCGCGCCGCTCGCCTTCAGCGACGCGAGGTCGGACGAGACCTTCACGCCGAGCGAGCCGACGCCCGCGAGATCGCCCGCGTCCTTGCCGACGTCGTCGCCGGCGCCGATCGCGGCGACGAGCTGCATGCCCATGCCGTGCGCGAGGCGGATGACGGCGCGGCCCATTTTGCCGTTCGCGCCCAGAACGGCGAGACGCTCTCCCGTGCTCATGACCGACTCAGCCGCCTTTGCTTCGCGACTCGTACGCGCCGAGCGCGGCGATGACCTTCGCGCGCGCCGCCTCGCTGCACTTGACCATCGGGCCGCGGACCACGTCCTTCATGCGTCCGAGGTGCGCCAGCGCCGCCTTCGGGCAGGCCGGGTTCGCCTCGAGGAACATCACGTCGTAGACGTTCGAGAGCGCGAGGTGCTCGCGCCGCGCCTCTTCCATGCGGCCCTCGAGCGCGAGACGCGTGGCCTTCGTCACCTCGGCCGGGAGCAGGTTCGACGTGACGCTGATCACGCCCTTCGCGCCGACGGAGATCATCGGCAGCGTGAGCGTGTCGTCGCCGGAGAGCACCGCGACGCGCGAGCCGAGACGACGGACCGTCTCCGAGCAGCGCACCACGTTGTTCGTCGCGTCCTTCACCGCGACCACGTTCGGCGCCTTCTCGCAGATGCGCGCGAGCGTGTCGGTCGTGAGGTCGATGACGCTGCGGCCGGGGATGTTGTAGATGCAGACGGGCACGTCGACCGACGCCGCGGCCGCGAGGTAGTGCTGGTAGAGCCCCTCCTGCGTCGGCTTGTTGTAGTACGGCGTCACGATCATCACCGCGTCCGCGCCGGCCTTCACCGCCGCCTGCGAGTACTTGATGGTGCTCGCGGTCGAGTTGGTGCCAGTGCCGGCCATGACCATTGCCTTGCCCTTCGCCGCCTTCACCGTGCGGCGGACGAGCTCGAGCTGCTCCTCGGGCTCGAGCGCGGGGCTCTCGCCGGTGGTCCCGCAGGGAACGAGGCCCGCGATGCCTCCCTGGATCTGTCCGTCGACCAGCTTGTCGAACGCGTCCCAGTCGATCGAGAGATCGTCCTTGAACGGGGTCACGAGCGCGGTGAAGGTCCCTTCGAAGCGGTGCGTCATGGTTGGCCTCTTCTTTGTCCCGTGGTCGCCCTGACGCAAGTGGGAGCCATGATCTCGCTCGCAAAACCAGGGGCGATCGTCAGATTACCACTACTTACCACATCCTACCCCAGCCTACATTCGAGCACACACCTTGCTAGCTCGGGGGCATGAGCTTCCGAACTTGTTGTTCTGCTTCGATCGCTTTCTTTTCTCTCATCGGGTGCACGGCGCCCGCGGAGACCGCCAGCGCCTCCGTCGATGCGCTCGAAGAGACGCCCTCGACCGACGCCGAGACGGCCACACAGGCGAGCGAGGACCAGCTCGCCTTCAACGCCGAGGCCCTCTACACGCAGGCCGAAGGGCTCACGCCGGACAAGCCGGACGGCAAGCCCACCATCGTCTTCTCCATCGGTGATGGCTCGCCCGTCTCGATGAACGGCGGTGAGGCGCTCGAGGTCGTCATGCCGGACAAGTTCTCGCAGACGCTCGAGGTGACCGTGCAAGCCGAGCCCGCCCTCCTCTTCCGGCGGATCGCCGACCTCGCCGTCGGCAGCCGCTCCTGCAAGGAGGTCACCGGCGGAGTCATCCTGATCGACAATGGCACACGTTTCGCGCCGAAGCCGGGCACACGCTGCACGATCGCGATCACGAAGATGTACGAGGAGCCGCTCACGCCGAAGGCGGCCGTCCTCCTCCAGCACACCCACCTGAAGCCGCGCACGATCATCGTCGGCACGATCAGCGCGGAGCTGAAGTCGGCGGACGGCACGCAGACGCGCGACGTCCGTGGCGGCTTCGTCCTTCCCACCGCCTTCGGTCACTGAACGAGAACCAGATCCATGCGCCGTCTTCTGCTCGCGGTTCCGATCATCCTGGTTGGCTGTGCGTCGTCCTCCGAGGACACGAGCGCAGCCTCCTCGAACCTCGGCTCGTTCGCGACCGATAGCGTGGCCAAGGGACCGAGCTTGCTCTCCGATCCCGCCCCCTCTCTGAGCGCCCAGGCCGAGGCCCGGTGGAGAGAGAACGAGCAGGTGAAGACGGTCCTCGCCGGCTCGGTGCTCGCCGTCTCGATCGACGACGGTCCGGCGGTGTTCCTCGAGGAGGACCAGCAGCACCTCCAGCTCCCCGACGTACCGAGCTCGATCGCGAGGGCCTTCGTCGTCGCGACCCAGGGCGGCGCGCCGTTGGAGCTCGAGTTCGATGCGCTCTCACCAGACTCGAGCGTCCGGCCCGGCACTCTGCAATGCGCGGCGACGCGGGGCAAGATGACCATCACCCTCGACGGTGAGTCGATGAAGAGCGATCCCGCGCAGTGCTCGCTCACGTTCGAGCGAAGCTACAACGAGGTCTTCCCCGTCGGCTTCGTCTCCGGCGCGCTCCCGTCGAGGCTCCACGTCGGCTCCATCCACGCGACCGTCGCCGGACCGACCGGCGCGACGCACGAGGTGAACGTCGGCTTCATCATCGCCGAGCGGCGATTCTGAGGCGTTCGCGGCTCCGCGCGAGTCAGCGCAGGCGGGCCACGCGCTCGGTGAGCGCAGCGTGCAGACCCGCGAGGTCTGCGCGATCGGGGGAGAGCTCGACCGCGATCGCGAGCTGGACGAGCGCGGTGCGATCACGTCCCTCCGCGAGGTGCAGGCTGGCGGCGGTCATGCGGTAGTCGGGGCGCGTCGAGTCGAGATCGATCGCGCGCTGCGCCGCCGCCATCGCCATGTCGAGGCTCTTACCCGCGCGCAGCAGGCAGTACGCGTAGCGATGCTGCACGTAGGCGTCGTTCGGGAGCTGCTCGACGATGCGTCCCCAGATCTCCGCCGCCTGCGGCCAGCTCTTCGCCGCCTCGAGCGCCGCCGCCTGACGGCGATGCATGCGCGTCTTCAACCGCTTCCTTTGCCTTCGTGTAGTACGCGCGCTTGATCGTCTTGATGTCGTCGGTCGCCGAGACGCCGAGGAGCGCGTAGTGATCGATCCGGTCGAGCCGCTCGTAGAGGTCCTTGATCAGCTTCTGCTCTTCGGGCGGGATGCCGGCCGCGGGCGTCTCCGCGTCGCTGGGATGGTCCCTCGGCTCGCGCTCCGGATCGCTCATCAAACCTTCATGATCGCCGCCCAGTTCTCGGCGATCTCCTGCGGGGTCCAGACCGTGCTGTGGCCGTCCTTGAATTTGCCCGCCGACTCCACCACCTTGAACGCGTACATGCGCGCGCCCGCGACCGCGAGCACGTGACCCGTCTTGTCACCGCAGAGATCGCTCGCGAGGAAGAGCGCCGCGGGCGTGATGTGCTCCGGCGTCATCGTCTCGACGTTCTGAAAGGTCGGCAGGTCTTCCGTCATGCGCGTCTTCGCGATCGGCGCGAGCGCATTCACGGTGATGCGGTGCTTCTGGAGCTCGATCGCGATCGTGCGCGTGAGGCCGTAAATTCCGGCCTTCGCCGCGGCGTAGTTCGCCTGCCCGAAGTTGCCGAGCATGCCGGAGACGGAGGTCGTGTTCACGATTCGCCCCCCGCCGCCGCGCTTCACGGCGTGCGCCGCGAACGCCTGCGAGCAGAGGAACGTGCCCTTGAGATGCACCGCGATGACCGCGTCCCACATCTCCTCGTCCATCTTGAGGAACGTCTTGTCGCGCAGGATGCCAGCGTTGTTCACGAGGACATCGACCTTGCCGAAGTGCTCGATGCCGTGCCCGATGATGGCCTGCGCGCCTTCGATGGTCGCGACCGACTCGTAGCTCGCCACGGCGCGCCCGCCGGCGGCCTCGATCTCCTTCACCACCGCGTCCGCGGCGTCGACCTTCGCCTCCGCCGAGCCGTCGCGCGACGAGCCCACGTCATTGACGACGACGCTCGCCCCCTCCGCAGCGAACGCGAGCGCGTGGGATCGGCCGATGCCATTTCCCGCGCCGGTGATGACCACGACCTTGTCGTCGAGCAGACCCATGGACCGATCAGCATGCCACAATGTTCGAGCGATGGCTTCGGCGAGCGGTCACTCGTGCTCGGCGAGGAGATCGACGAGGATCTTCTCGCCAGCATTGACCGCGCCGACCGCGAAGAACGGGCCGCGCACGGTGCCGACGAAGATGTGGGCGCTCGTGGCCTCGCTCGGTGTGTAGACGGTCTCGGCGCGGAAGCGACCGTTCTCGTCGACGGCGACCGCGGTGCCGGAGTCCTCGACGCAGAGGCCGCCGCGACACGCGGTGATGCCGCGCAGCTGCTTCATCGGCTCACCGCCCGCGCCGGTCTTGTAGTCGGTGACGAACTCGCCGCTCGGCAGGTAGATCGCGACCCGATCGTTCTCCTTCGCGTGATCGACGGCGTGAATGCGGCCCTTCGTGTCGATCTGGAGCCCGTCGATGCTGCCGCTGATGGGCTGGCTCAGCTTGATCTCGGTGACCGTGCAGCCCTTCTCGGTCGGATCGAGCCGGGCGATCTTTCGCTCCACCGCCGCGCCCTCGACGAGCTTCGCGAAGGCCACGTAGCCGCGCGTCCCCTCGCGGAGCATCGTGATCGCGGTCGGCTGGAGCTCGTCCTTCGCCGGATCGAGATCGGTCTCGCAGTCCACCACGGGCAGCGGCGCGATGCGCTGCACCACGCCCTTCGGGGTCACGGAGTAGACCTTCTCGTCGTCGTCCGCGGTGAGGAAGTCACCCGGCACGCCGCCCTTGAAGTCCTTGTCCTCCTCGATCACGCACGGCGTCGCCGTCTTCAGCGAGTAGCGCTTCAGCTCGTAGGTATCGACCACATCGCCGACGATGATCTTGGAGATGTAGAGCTTCGTCTTGCACTGCTCGTTCGTCGTCGCCCAGGCCGACCCGAGGGAGAAGCCCTTGAGGTCGGCGGGTACGGCGCACGCCGCGCTCTTCGTGACGAGCGGGCAGACGACGGGCTCGTTCGGGGCGCCGTCCGGGAGGATCACGCCGCCGTCCGGGTAGCGTTGCACCTGGCTCGGCGGTCCCGGGTTCGCGTTGGTCGAGTCACTGCACGCCACGAAGACGGCGAGCGGCGCGAGCGCGCCGAGCCACCAGGCCGCGCTCGTCACGGACGCACCATCGCGTTGATCAGGAGATGGCGTGGCTCGACGTCGTTGTTGCCGACGACGAAGAACGGACCGCGCGTCGAGCCGATGTAGCGGATGAGCGTGTTGAAGCTCCCGCCTTGCGGCTCGAGCTTCGCGTGCCCGCGCATGATGCCGTTCTCGTCGAACGAGAAGACGGCGCCGAACCCATCGACGCACATGCCGCCCTTGCACGGCGTGACGCTCGTGGGCGAGAAGTACGCGTCCGGGTCGACGCCCTTGTACGAGCTCACGAACTTGCCGTCCGCGTCGTAGATCGCGACGCGATCGGCGCCCTTCGGGTACGTCGTGTCGGCCACGTGGAGGCGGCCCTTCGTATCGAGCGCGATGCTGTTCACGCCGGTGAGCGGGTCCCCGGTGAGCGCGAGCGCAGCGACGGCGCACGTCTCGCCCGTCACCGTGACCTTCGAGAACGAGATGTTCGCCACCTTGTCGTTCACGTTCGCGTAATGCGCGAGGTAGCCAACGCTGCCGTCGCGGGTGAGGATGGCGAAGTGGGTCGGCGCCTCCGGCAGCGTCCCGTCGCACTTGATGCGCTGGTCGCCCTGGAGCAGCTCGACCGTCTTCGTCCCGACGGACAGGATGTTCCCCGCCTCGTCGGCCGCGATCACGTCGCTCGAGGCGAGCTCGGGGAACGTCGTGTCGCGCTCGAAGACGCACGGATCGAGCGTCTTCAGTGTGTAGCGACGCGTCTTGAAGTCGTTCGGCGCGTCGGGCGTGGGCTTGCCCGCGACGTAGAGGCTCGTCTTGCAGCTCGCGTCCGTCGTGAGCTCGACGTCGTACGCGAAGAACGCCTCGATGGTGCAGATGCCCTGCTTCGATGGCGCCTCGCAGCTCACCGTCTCGTTCGGATCGCCCGAGCTCGACCCCGGCTTCGGCCCGTTGTCGCCCGAGGTCGAGGAGGAGGTGCTCGACGAGGTGGAGCCGTCGTCGGGCGCCGGCTCCGCGGCGGGCTCGTCGTCACCTCCGCAGGCGACGAATGCGGACAGTGCGATCCCCAGAACCATCGCCGGATCGCGCCAGCGTCGAGCCTTGACGACCCGAAGCACGCTTGATACTCGCTGAACCGTCATTCAGTTCTAGTTTACCACTCGAAGGAGACGCCGATGGCCGTCGACATCAAGAAGCTGTTCAACGAGGAACTCCCCGCCGCATTGGCCAAGAATGCCGATGACGCGAAGACGATCGGCGCGAAGTACCAGATGAACGTCACCGGCGAGGGTGAGTGGACGATCGACGTCACGTCGAGCGGCCCGTCGTGCAAGGCCGGCAAAGAGGCGGCAGACTGCACGATCACGATCGCGGCCGAGGACTTCCAGAAGCTGATCGAGAACCCGCAGGCGAACGGCATGCAGCTGTTCTTCGCGGGCAAGCTCAAGGTCGAGGGCAACCAGATGCTCGCGATGAAGCTCCAGAAGCTCTTCGGCTACAAGTAGTCCAGGCATCCGTCATGACGCCGCTCGCGGGCGTTCGCGTCCTCGATCTCTCCCGTCTCCTGCCAGGGCCGTACGCGACCTTGGTGCTCGCCGATCTCGGCGCGCAGGTCGACAAGATCGAGGACACCGCGGGCGGCGACTACCTGCGCATCATGCCGCCCACGGTGAAGGGCGGCGGGGGAGATGGCCAGCCCGCCGACGCGACGTCGAGCATCTTCCTGGCGCTGAACCGCAACAAGCGGAGCGCCGTCATCGATCTGAAGAAGCCCGAGGCGAAGGACGCCTTCTTGCGGCTCATCAAGACGTACGACGTCCTCCTCGAGACGTTCCGTCCCGGCGTGCTCGATCGGCTCGGCCTCTCGCACGAGAAGCTGCTCGAGACCCACCCCCGCCTCGTGATCTGCGCCATCAGCGGCTACGGCCAGACCGGTCCGCTCTCGCAGCGCGCCGGCCATGACCTCAACTACGTCTCTCGCGCAGGCGTCCTCGGCCAGCAGGGCCCCGCCGACGGGCCGCCCACGCTCCCGGGCTTCCAGCTCGCGGACGTGAGCGGCGGCCTCTATGCCGTGATCGGCATCATGGGCGCCCTCCTCGAGCGCGCACGCACGAACCAGGGCCGCGTCGTCGACGTGGCGATGGTCGAGACCGCGATGCCCTTCGCGATCGCCGGCTTCGGGCTGATGTTCGGCGAGCAGGCCCCGCAGCGCGGCGCCGAGGCGCTCACCGGCGGGATCGCGCCGTACCAGACCTACGCGACGAAGGACGGCCGAGCGATGGCGCTCGCCTCGCTCGAGCCGAAGTTCTGGATGCAGTTCTCGGCCGGCATCGGCCACGCCGTCGACATGAGCGATCTCGTCCCCGGCGAGCATCAGGCGGCGCTGAAGCAGAAGCTCGCCGAGGTCTTCGCCACGAAGACCCAGGCGGAATGGGTGCAGTTTGCAAGCGAACGCGACTGCTGCCTCGAGCCCGTGCTCTCGCCGGCCGAGGCCGCCGCGGACGCGCATCTCGCCGCGCGGAAGATGTTCTTCACTCTGGACTCCCCGTGGGGCCCCATCAAGCAGATGCGCACGCCGCTCACGCCGGCGGACAAGCAGCACGTGCCGCCGCCGCGTTCGGGCGAGCACACCGACGATGTGCTCCGCGACGGCGGCCTCGCCGACGACGAGATCGCCAAGCTCCGCGCGAGCGGCGCCATTCGCTGATCCGGTTCAGCCGCCTCGACGGATCCGGACCGACTCGATGACGACCGGCTTCAGCGGGCGATCGCCCTCTACCGGCTCGTTCGCGATGGCGTGCACGACGTCGACCGGCGTGCAGTCGCCGAAGATCGTGTAGCTGCCGTCGATGTGCGAGGCGGCCCCGTCCATGATGAAGAACTGCGCGCCGTTCGTGTGCGGTCCTCGGTTCGCCATGCAGAGGAGGCCGGCGCGATCGTGGCGGCCCCCCCACATCTCGTCGGGGATCGTGTAGCCCGGCTCGCCGGTGCCGTTGCCGAGCGGGTCGCCGCCCTGGATCATGAAGCCGCGGATCGTGCGATGGAACGGCGTTCCGTCGTAAGCCGGCCGATGCACCCAGAGCTTCGTCTTCGGGTCCTTCCACGCGCGCGCGCCCGTGGCGAGCCCGACGAAGTTCGCCACCGTGTTCGGCGCATGCGCCTCGTAGAGCGTGCACGTGAGCTCGCCCTTGCCGGTGCGGATCGTCGCCGTGAACGCGCCGCTCCCCGGCACCGCGCCTCGCGCGTCGTCGAGGGTGAAGCGGCCCTGAGGATCGTAGAGGCTATCGCTCGTGTCGAAGCTGCCGGTGGCGGTGGGGATCGTGTCGGCGGTCCTTCTCGCGCCCGCGTCCTCCGCGTCGTCGTTCAGCTTCGGCTCGAGCGTCATGCCGACGACGACGACGGCGACGACCACCAGCGCGAGCGAGCCGAGGCCGATCATGAGCGCGAGATCGCCTCCCTTGCCCTTTGGCTCCGTGGTCGCCACGCCTTGAGGCTAACAGCGCGAGAGTGGGGTTAGCCTCCCCAGCGCCGGTCGATTTCCGCTTGCGCGAATTGCGCAATTCGAGGGATCTCTCGGATATCAGGGAAGTTTTCGCGTCTCAAAATGCGACACCGACATGTCGGATCGCGTTTGACCATGTCTCACTTTGCGCTACGCCGACAGCCTCTCGCCCGCCGTCGCTTCGTTCGGATGGTCGGCCTCCTCAAGGAGTCGAAATGCGCGCTCGTCTTGGACTCGTATGGATCGCTCCCATCGCTGCTGCAGTCGCGGCGTTTGGTTGCAGCAGCACCGATTCGGACGGCGGCATCTCGGCCGAGTCCCAGGTTCACGCTGGAGATCCCACGCGAGGGTTGTCGGACCTCGACCTCGCCAAGAAGGCGGCGACGCTCCTCAACGGCGACGGCGCCAAGTGCAACACCTGCCACACGGCGGGCAAGGACGACGTGACCAAGTGGGGCGCGGCCTACAAGCTGATCAACGATCAGTGCCTCGCGCCCGAGCTCACGCTGAGCGCGAAGGAGCGCGTCGACTGCCTCCGCAAGGACCCGGCGGATCCGACGTCGCCGTTCGAGGCGCACAAGCTCGGTCTCCACGCCGCGGGCGCTTCGCTCGCGAGCTTCCAGAACCTCTTCAAGGCCGCGTACCCGGCCGACCAGTGGGAAGCGAAGTTCAAGGAGTTCCTCGCGCAGGCCGCGATGCCCGCGTTCAACAAGCCCGCCTTCACGCCGGACGAGTACCAGTTCGTCAAGGCCTGGGCCGATCGCGGTCTCCCCCAGATCGAGGCCGTCCTCGGCGACGTCGGCCAGATCGAGTGCAACCCGAGCACGTCCCCCGAGCTGCTCGCGCACATGGACAAGATGGCGACCGAAGGCTGGGGCGCGCGCCTCGCCGACGCGGCCACGCCGATGGCGATGTGCGGCTCGGAGACGGATCCGAAGGAGTGCCTCAAGAGCCGCCCGGACATCACGGCGCAGTGGGGCGCGGAAGGCACCGTTCAGAAGCTCCGCGAGGTCCGCAAGCTTCCCTTCACCACCAGCTTCTGGACGCGCAGCTCGGCCGACGGCCGCTTCGCCTCGTTCGGCGGCTCGCCCTCGCGCATCGTCGACCTGAACGCGCCCGACACCGACACGCCGATCAGCGTCTCGGCGCCTTACGATCCGGGTTGGTTCCCGAACAACGACGGCTTCTCGTTCGCCGGCACCGGTGGCGGCATCTCCGTCTGCCGCACGAGCGTCGTGCTGAACGCGCTCGCGACGACGAAGAAGATCACGTTCAACGAGCCGACGTGCACGCCGATCATCAGCACCGTCTACCAGTCGGTCGGCGCGGCCCTCGACGGCTCCGTCTTCTTCATGGTCACCGGCACGCACACGAACGACTCGGGCGACGGCTCGGGCCCGCTCTCGGCGTCCTTCGGACCGAACGCCAGCACGACCGTCTCGCCGATGTTCAACGACGGCACGAAGTACGTGAAGGGCGCGCAGCTCTCGGTGAAGGTCCCGAACGAAGGCGACCAGCAGATGAGCCCCTCGAACGCGCTGCTCATCACGCGCTTCGGCCAGAAGGCGGGCAAGGCCGGCTATCACATCCGCAGCGTGAAGCCGAAGCTCACGCCGCCAGCGGCCGGCTCCACGTCCACCGTCCCCACCGTCACGGTCGAGACGAAGGTCATCGGCACCGCGTGCCTCCAGGGTGGCAAGCCGCAGCTCTCGTTCAACGAGCGCTTCCTCGCCGTCCACCAGTACACCGATCCCGCGGCGAACCCGCTCGGCCTCGCGACGCAGTCGTCGAACATCTTCATCAACGACCTGAAGACGGGCAAGACGATCCGCCTCACGAACATGGCGAAGAACCAGCGCGCGCTCTACCCGCACTGGCGCGCGGACGGCTGGCTCTACTTCCTCGTGCGTGATGACAACACGAACAAGGAGTACTTCGTCGCCAGCGACGCCGCGCTCCACATCCAGGACTGATGACGAAGTCCCTCGGGCTCATCGGCCTGCTCGCTCTCGCAGCGTGCGCGGCCGCGACCGAAAAGGTCGCGGACTCCCAGCAGGAGATGAGCCCGACGGATCGCCTGTTCGTCGGGGCGGCGAGTCCGTATCCGGCGGACCTCACGCTCCGTGGCGAGCTTCCGGCGCTCAGGGCGTCGCAAGCCGCTCGCCGTGAGCAAGCCTGGAAGATCGCACAGCGCGTCCTCGAGCCGGTGAGCCTCGATCCTCACACGGTCGCCGGCGCGCCGAGGACGCTTCCGCGTTTTCAGACCTGGTACTCGAAAGAAGAGGTCCTCCCGATCCTCGACCACATCCTGCGGTCGCAGTCGCCAGCGGACCTCGCGGCGCACCGCAAGCTGACGGAGGCCCAGATCCAGGCCGGCTTCGACTGGATCGCCCAGCGCGCCATCGGCACCGCGGCGGGCTCCGCGGACAAGATCGCCTCGCGGCGGCAGGAGCTCGATCTCGACGGCGATCAGTCGCTGGGCGGCCCGGAGCGCGTGCTCATGAGCCCCGAGGTGCTGACGCACCTCTTCCGAAACTACGACTCCATCATCGCGTGCATGCGGAGGTTCCCGGCCGCGGAGGACGCGCCGCCGAGCGAGGACAACTTCGCGCCCTGCGTGGGCACCGAGTTCCCCGAGGGCGCGGTCATCGTCAAGGCGAAATGGGTGCCGAACACGCTCCCTCTCGACGCCTGGGACACGAGCGCCGACGCGCTCGCGACCGCGCTCACCGCCGGCCAGTGGGGCACCGCTCCGCGGACCGCGAGCCCGGATCCGCTCCACATCTACGAGATGACGCTCGCGTCGGGTATTCGCCACCGCCTCGCCGCGCTCCACATCATGTCGAAGGAGCTCCGCGACTGGGCGTGGGTCTCGCTCTTCTGGAGCGACCAGCCGAACACGGACTTCGGCGCGGATCGCCCTGTGGACTTCGGCGGCGCGCTCGCTGCGCCGCTCTCGAACTACAAGATGTGCACCGCCGTCGCGTTCGACGAGCAAGACGACGGCTCCTCCCTCGCGAGCGCCGATCCGACGCTCCAGGCCGCCGACGGCGCGACGCGCGCGTTCGGCCCGCGCACGTGGTGCTCGAACCCGTATCTCGAAGAGGGCGAGCACAACGCGAAGACGAACTGCATCGGCTGCCACCAGCACGCGGGCACCGATCTCGACACGACGAGCATCATCCAGGGCGACCACGCCTTCCCCGACGGGTCGCGCGAGCAGCTCCGCAAGAATTTCCCTGCAGACTACACGTTCATCACGAGCACCGGCCTCGCGCTCGCAGCCCAGATGCAGGCGAAGGTGAACCAGCTCGCACCGCCGCCGCGCAAGCCGGGTCCGCCGCCCGACGGCCAGAGCACGCACTGAGGGCTACGGCCACTGCTGCTGGCCGAGACCTTCGATCCCGTTCGGAGAGCCGCCCTTGCCGCCGCCGCCGTTCGAGAAGACCGTCGTCGTCGACTCGAGGAGCGCGGCGTTGCCGAGCTTCGCGAAGCCGAGCGACCACCCGCCGGCGCCGCCGCCGCCCTGACCGCCGTTGCCGCCGTCGCCGCCCTTGCCGCCGGCCTCGCCGCCCGGCGCGCTCGCCTGCACGTTGCCGCAATTGGGAGGCGTCGCGCCGGTGCAGCCAGCGCCCGGAGCCTTGTTGTAGGGCATCGGGTCGCCCGCCTTGCCCGGCGTGCCAGGGACACCCGACGCGCCCGCGCCGCCGTTGCCGCCCGCACCGCCCGGACCGGTCGTGATCTTCCCGCTGTAGCTGACGACCATCGCGTTCGTGGCGAGGATGCCGATGCTGCTACCGCCGCCCTGGCCGCCCTTGCCGCCCTGACCGCCGCCGCCACCACAGCCGCGGCTGCCGGCCGACCCGATCGACGAGCTCGTCTTGAGCGCGCAGTTGTCGACGGACGAGCAGTACGAGAAGCTGACCGCCGACGGAGGAGCGGTCGGCGTGCCCGCTCGCCCCACGGTGCCGGACTGCCCCTCGCCGCCGGTCGCGGGCGTGAAGCCATTTCCGTCGAGCGTTCCGAGCGTGCTCGGGCCGCCCGGCTCTCCGTCGGGTCCGTCCGCGCCGTCGTTGCCCGTCGCGCACTCGAGCGCGCCCGTCAGCGTGCCAGGCGCGCCGTCGGCGCCCTTGCCGCCGCCGGCGACCACGAGCTCCGAGTCGTCGATCGCGACCTTCACGTTCGGTCCGATCGCGACGAGGCCATAGAGCGACTCGCCGGGCGCGGCCGTCGCCTTGCTCTTGAAGGTGAGGAACCGCAGCACCGACGCGCCCCGCGTCGCCTTCACAGACGTGTTCGCGGAGTCGGGGGCTTGAATGGTCGCGAGCGCGCTGTGCGTGGACGTGCAGCTCGCCGTCCACGTCGTGCCGGTCACGTCCCACGCGCCTTCGAGGATGAGCCCGCCGTCGAGCGCGATCGCTTCGGCGTAGGTGCCGGCGCCGATGAGCACCTTGGGCTTGCCCGTCGCGTACGCGGCGGCGATGCCGGCCTGCACCGTCTTGCATGGCGCCTCCCGCGTCCCGCACCCGGCCGCGTCGGCACCGCTCGGGACCACGAAGACGGAGAAGGCGTCGCTCGCGGTGCGGCCGTCGCAGGGGAGCTTCTCCTCCTCGGCGAAGGGACCGCTGCCGCTGTCGAAGAGGATCGTGCTTCCGCTCGACGACGAGCTCGTGCCGATCTTCGTCCCTCCGTCGGGGTTCTTCGCCGGATCGTCCGAGTCGTAGTCGTTGCCACACGCCGCGAACGCGAGCACGCCGAGCGAAACGACCGCACCAAGCCAGACGCGCATCGTCGTATTTTAGAGGACCGCCGTCAGTGGGTCGAGCCGGCCGGATCGGTCGGCGGAACGGTCGGCTCGGTCGGCTCGACGACGGGCGCCGCCGGGTGAACGACGTTCTTCCCGCCCACGCCGAGCTGGAGGGTGTAGACGACGCCCGGGTTGCCGGTGACGTAGAGCGTCTTCGGGTCGAAGCCGGGGCCCGCGCCGAAGTTGGCGGCGGCGACGTTCTTCGGGAACGACGCGAGGAGCTCGGGCTGCCCGACGGCGTTGCCCTGCACGTCCGTGCGGACGCGGAAGAGGCGGCTGCGGCCGTTGTCGAGGACGAGGATGTTACCGCACTCGTCGAGCAGCATGCCGTCGAGCGCAGCGCCCGGGATGGTCGCGACCGCGACGGGCGCGGTGCCCGGCGCCGCGTTCACGGCGATGCGGTTGATCTTGCCCTTCTGGTACTCGTCGTAGAAGACGATGCCCTTGTCCTCGTCGACGACGATGCCGTCCGCGCCTTGCGCGACCGAGGCGCCCTGCGCGTAGACCGTCTTCGTGCCGTCGGTGGCGATCTTCGAGACGCGCCCGCCGAACTCGGCGAGAAAGACGTTGCCGTCATGCGCGACGTAGATGCCGTTCGGACCCGAGAGGCCGGTGAGGAAGTCGCTCACGGTGCCATCGGGCGCGAGGCTGAAGATCTTGTTCTGCTGCGGAGACGCGACGAGGAGGTTGCCGTTCTCCTGATAGCGGATGCCCCACGAGGAGCTCGGGATGGTGCCGAGCGTCGTCGCGGCCTGCGTCTGCGCGTTCACCGCGACGACGGCCTGACCGCGGCGCGAGACGATCCCGCCCTTGCCGTCGAAGGTGAAGTCCTCGCTGCCGCTGAAGAGCGTGCCGAGCTCGCCCGGGGTGAACGGACCCACGGCGAGGGTCGAGCAGGCGTCGGCGGGCCCCGCATGAACCGCCGCTTCATCGCTCGCGCTGTCGTTCGGGGAGTCCCCGGCCGTACACGCAACTGCCGAGAAGGACACGAGAACCGCAACAGCCGAGACGAGAGCGAGCTTCATCGCCGCTTGGCCTAGCACCTACATGGGAGCTGGCCAGGCCGGGCCGGCTGATTTCCCGCTCAGAATTTGCGGAGCTCTTCGACGAACTCCCAGTCCGCGATGAGGCCCTTGCGGAGCAGGATGGAGAGGAGCGCTGCGACAATCGGCTCCCAGCGGACCTGATCCCCAAGGATTTCGCTGGCATCGGCGCCATGGGCGGTCGCGCGGAGGGCGCTGACGATGTCCCGGGCGGTGAGGGCGTCCGGGGTGCCCTCCTTCTTTTTCTTGGCCGGGAGCGTGATCGTCGTCCCATCAAGGAGCGTCAAGGCCACCATCTTCGGGCCCTTGCGCTTGGCTGGCTCGGACTCCTCCGCGCGGGGGATCACACGGCGCGGAAGCGGGAGCTCCACCTCCTTGGCAGGCGGCGGCTCGGAGCGCGACGTCATCGGCGCCGCTTCTTCGACGCTCGGCTGGACCGTGAGCGCCGGAGTGGAGGGCTCTCGCGGGGGATCCGGGATGGTCGGCGCGGCGGGGGTGTTCGGTCCCTGCTCGAGCGTCGCGGGAGGGTTCGCGCCCGATTGATTCGGGAGCTTCGTCGGCTTCGCCGCCTTCGGCTTCGGCGAGGGCGGCGCGGGCGGCGCGGGCCTCGGCTCGCGCACCGTCACGGCCGGCTCGGCGAGCGTCTTTGGTGCGGCCTCGGCGCGCGGCGGCGCGGGCACCTCGATGTTCGGCGTGCTGCCAGCGGACTCTCCGTAGTAGACGCGGATCGCGCTGCGGATGTCCGAGGCCGACGAAATCATCGGCTTTGTGGGGAGATTCGCGAGTCGCGAGACCTCCTGCAGCGCCGGCTCGTTCGTCGGATCATCCATCGCGACGTAGAGCGTCTCGCCCTGCCCGCGGACGTGACGCACGAACACCGGGATGAGGCAGTACATCTCGGCGAGCTCGCGCGAGACGCGGTTCAGCAGCTGGCGCGAGAAGTCGACGTGGAGGAGGGAGACCCACGGCACCGAGAGCTGGAGGCTCAGGGTCTGCGTGAGCTGCTGCTCGGTGACCCAGCCCTTCTCGAGCAGCACCTGCCCGAGCTTCTTGCCCTCGCGTGGCGCCGCGAGGACCTCCGCGAGCTGTTCCTTCGTGATGACCTTGCTCTCGACGAGTAGCTCGCCGAGGAGCACACGCCGCGCGGACGTGGGTACCCCCGTCTCTTCGGAGCCCGGTCTGCTCGGATCGCCGACCACGTATCAATGGTAGCGGTCCCCCTCCATGGACGGCCAACAACGCGGCGAAGGAAGTCCGGCGGCGTTGTCGCAGCGGATGGCCCGGCGCCCCTCCCCCCACCGGTACGGTCCCGCTCGCCCCGATTCTGCTGCAACGCAGCAGGACTCGTGTAGGTGCGTAGAACTACCGTTTCGGGGGACTTTACAGCGTGATAGCTTCGATCGCTCGCGAGATGCGGAAGTGTCCTCAGTGCCAGAGCGAGTGCGAAGAGCAGCACAAGTTCTGCCCCGCGTGCGGCTTTCCGGTCTCGAAGGTCGCGCAGCAATCCGACGATCCGCTCGTCGGTCGCACGCTGCCAGGCGGCTACGTCATCCTCGATCTCGTGGGCATCGGCGGCATGGGCCGCGTGTACCGGGCGGAACAGACGAACCTCGGTCGCACCGTCGCGGTGAAGATCATTCACCCGCACCTCGTGGGCGAAGAGAACGCCGCCGCGCGCTTCATCACGGAGGCCCGCGCCGCGTCGCGCCTCAACCATCCGAACAGCGTCGCCGTCATCGACTTCGGCAAGACCGAGGACGGCCAGCTCTACCTCGTCATGGAGTTCCTCCGTGGCAAGGACCTCGCGCGTGTCGCCTACGAGGAGGGACCGCTCTCCTTCCGGCGCATCGTCTCGATCCTCCGCCAGACGCTCGCCGCGCTCTCGGAAGCGCACCACCTCGGGATCATCCACCGCGATCTCAAGCCCGAGAACATCATCCTCGAGCAGACGCGCACGGGTCAGGACTTCGTCAAGGTCGTGGACTTCGGTCTCGCGAAGATCCGCATCGACGCGGTGCAGCCGAACATCACGTCCCCCGGCATCGTGTGCGGCACGCCCGAGTACATGAGCCCGGAGCAGGGCCGCGGCGATCCCCTCGACGCGCGCTCCGACCTCTACGCCGTCGGCGTCATCTTCTATCAGCTCCTCACCGGTCGCCTGCCCTTCGAGGCGGAGAGCCCGACGCAGGTCGTGCTCATGCACATCACGGAGCAGCCGCAGGACCCGCGCAAGGTCGTCCCCGAGCGAAGCATCCCGTCGCTCATCGCGGACGTGTGCTTGATGGCCCTCGCGAAGGATCCGAACCATCGCTTCGCGAACGCAGACGAGTTCGGCGACGCGCTCTCCGACGCCATCGCGCAGATCGAGTCGTCGATCCCGAAGCCGAACCCCTCGGCGACGGTGAAGTGCCCCGCGTGCGGCGCCGACAATCCGTCGGGCAAGAAGTTCTGCGGCGAGTGCGGCGCGGGCCTCTCCACGGCCAACGGCGCGGCCGGCCCCGCGTCGATACCGGCGGGGGCGAAGCCGCCAGCCGCGGCCACGATGGCGCCGCCGTCGAACGAGCCCGACGCCGACCGGATCCCCGTCGAGCCCGGCACCGGCCAGCGGCCGATCCTCGTCGACGCTTCACGCGCGGCGCTCCCGCTCGACTTCGTCGGTCGCGACGAAGACCTGCTCTGGCTCGACGATCGCCTCGGCGACGCGAAGAGCTCGCTCATCGGCGCGCGCATCGTCGGCGACGTCGGTATGGGCAAGACGCGCCTCCTCGGAGAGTTCCTCTCCAAGGTGAAGAGCGCGAAGAACCTCGTCATCGAGGTGCGCCCGGATCCGGGCTGGGCCGAGGTCGGCTACTACGCCGTCCGCCACGCGATCACGAAGCTCGCGAACCTGCCGAACGGCGGCGGCGCGACGAAGGACTGGGCCGCCGCCGGCGCCGAAGCCCGTCGCGGCCTCGCGGACATCTTCGAGCACTCCGGGCGCGGCGAGCTCTCGAGCGACGAGCTCCGCTACGCGGTCGCGGAGGCTCTGCGCTGGGCCATCGTCCGCGCGAGCGAGCGTGCCGAGGGCAAGAAGGTGGTCGTCGCCGTCGACGACCTCCACGCCATCGACGGCGCGAGCCGCACCGCCTTCGCGGACGCGGTCGGCGAGCCGCCCCTCGTGCCGAGCTTGCTCGTCGTGAGCTATCCGCCGGGCCACGATCCGGGCTGGCCCGCGTCGACCGCAAGCGCGCGCGTCCTCATGGGCCTCCCGCCGGCCCTCGTGTCGAAGCTCCTCCAGGGCACGAACAAGCCGAGCTCGTCGATCGGCGGTCGCGGCGTGGCCCCGCTCTACGTCGATCAGCTCATGAAGTTCTCGCGCGAGCAAGGCGGCCGCGCGCCGACGCGCCTCGCCGACCTCATCGCCCTCCGCGTGGAGCGCCTCCCGCCGGACGCGCGCCGCGTGCTCCAGGCGATCGCCGTCTACGGCGACAACGCGGACGACGACACCATCGCGAAGCTCGTCACCGAGAAGACCAACCTCGAGGAAGCGCTCACGAGCCTCGAGGCGGCGGGCATGATCGTCAACGTCGAGGGCTCCGCGACGGTGCACGCGACCGCGCATCCGCTCATCCGCGACGTTGTCCTCGCCACGATCCCGGCCGCCGTTCGCCGCGGCCTCCACGCCGCGTGCGCGGACATCGGCGAAGGCTCCGGCAAGATGCCGATCGAGGCCCGCGCGCTCCACGAGTACAACGCGCAGCGTCCGTTCCAGGCGCTCCTCCTCCTCGATCAGGTCGCGGCCCGCGCGGGGATGCGCGGCGATCTCGGCGGCTCCATCACGTCGCTCCGCCGCGGCCTCGACCTCGCGCGCCGCGAGCTCTTCCGCGGCGAGCTCGACGATCCGATGCACGCAGTGCTCCTCTTTGCGCGCAAGCTCGGCGAGGCGCTCACCGCGGCCGGTCAGTTCACGGACGCGGAAGGCGTGCTCCGCGAGGCGCTCGACATGGCGGGCCCGAGCGGCTCGGACCGCGCGCGCGTCCTCGGCGCCCTCGCCCAGGTCAGCGCCATCCGCGACCGCAACGACGAGGCGCATCGCTACCTCCTCGAGGCCCTCGAGCTCGCGTTCGCGAGCGGCGCCCACGAGCTCTTGCACTCGCTCGAGGACCTGAAGAAGTCGATCGCGATCTGAAGCAGCGCGCGGACGCTCCGCTCACTCCTTCTTCTTCTTCTTGTGCCTCGGGTTGTGGCGACCGACGAGCTCGAGGTAATCGGGCATCGGCTGCTCCTCCGGGGGCTTGAAGCGTGCCTTGGCCACGTCGGCATACTCGGGGAGCTGGTTCACCATCCGCTCGACCTCGACCGCCGCGGGTGCGGGCGCGTCCTTGCGGTACCTGGGCAGCGCCTCCGTGATCGCCTCGATCTTCGTGCCCGCGAGGTGACCGCGCTTGGCCACGTCCGCGTAGCTCTTCGCGAGGCCGTCGCCGTCGAAGCGGTGCTGCGTGACCATCTCGCCCGCGACGCGGAGCAGGCCCTCGGCGGGCAGGCGCCCGTCCTCGTGGAGTACGAACGCGGTCTGCAAGTAATTGTAGAACGGCACGGCGCGCGTGCCGAAGACGGCGTAGTCGCGCGGCGCGCTCTGGCGCTCGAGGTGGATGAAGATGCGCTCGACCACGGGCTCCGGCTTCACGAGCCGCACGCTGCGGATGACGCCTTCGATGACGTCGTCGTAGACGCGACCCTTCTCGCAGATCTGCGTGATGAGCTCCTCGCCGATGCGGCCCGCCATGATGTCCGCGTAGAGCGAGTACACGAAGGCGTCCGCCTCCGCGTCGTCCCCGAAGAGCGACTCCTTCACGCCGATCACCTCGTCGCCGGCGGCGGTGCGGGTGGCGAGCAGCGACGGCAGCTTGTAGCCGAGCTGATCTCGGAGCGCGCGGAAGCGGAGGCGCAGCATGTTCTGCAGGTTCGGCTTCAGGGTGAACGAGTCCCACTTGATGCCGTCGAGCTTGAGCTTCTCCTCGAGGCGCTTCCGCATCTGCTCGGGCGAGCCGCTGAGGATGTGGATGGAGACCTGCGTGTGCGCGAGCTCGCGAAGGAGCGTGGCCGCGCCCGGGTTCGTGCGCTTCTCGTCGGCGCGCTCGAGCGCGGTGCGCACGAGATCGCGCATCGTGTCGAACTCCGTCCGGAGATAGGTCTTGTCGAGGTCCCAGCGCGTGATGTGAGGAGGGCGCACGGGCTTCACTCCTTCTTCGTACGCGCCCGCGCCGCGCGGGTCGGCCCGGGCTGCATCGCCGCGACCGTCTCCGGCGCGACGGGTTTCTTCAAGCGGCGCGGCGGGAGGAGCTCGTCCTCGGCCACCACCTTCTTCGCGAGGAAGATCGCGGCGTCGAGCTTGAAGAACGAGCGACCGCGATAGAAGTGGAGCGCGTTCTCGTTGTTCTCGGCCACCTCCAGCACGAGGTGCGTGCAGCCGCGGACGCGCGCGAGGTGATCGAGCTGCTCGAGCACGAAGCTGCCGATGCCCTGCCCGTGCATCTCCGGGTGCACCGCGAGCTCCTCCACGAAGAGCGGGCGCATGTCTCGCTTCGAGAAGTAGCGAGCGTTGATCCAGTTGTCCCCGCCGAGCACCTCGAAGGCGCACTCGGCATAGCCGACGATCACGTCCGACTTCGCGCCCTTGAACTTCGCCTCGAAGATGAGCTGCTCGATGCCTTCTTCCTCGTAGATCTCGAGGAAGCGGCTCTTCGAGCGCGGGCGCTGGTACTCGACCGTCTCGCGATTCACGTCACGGAAGCAGAGCTTCAGGAACTCCCACACGCGGTTGAGATCGCGACGATGGATGCGACGCACCCGCACCTCGGGCAGCGAGCGTGGCGTCCGGTCGATCGGCGCGTCGGTCATCACCGCCAGAATACAACCTTCTCGTCTTATTTTGCGGGCTTCGCGACCGCGGGAGAGCACGCCGCGAACGGGCCCTTCGCCGAGGGATCGCAAGGCCCGAGGCCGAGCGAGGAGCACGCGATCTTCTCGAGCCGCCCCGCCGCGCAGAAGACGACGTTGCCGCCATCGCATCGGGGGAGCATCTCCTTGTCACACTCGACGTTCTCCGGGACGTAGCAGCCCGCTCTCGGCCCGACGCCGGCGCAGCGCAGCCCCTGGCCGACGCAGTCGGTCACCTTCGCCTTGCCGCGCTCGCACTCGACGAGGCGATCGTCCTCGCAGCGCCGGAGCCCGCCGACGCAGCGGCGCTGGCCCGGGACGACGCAGCTCGCGGCCGCGTCGCCGACCTCGTCGCGGTGCTCTTCGCACTTCGTCCCCGCCGGACAGACGACGCGCTCGTAGGCGCCATCGCGGCACGAGACGACGGCGGCGGTCCCGTCGCAGCGCACGTCGGGCGCGTTCGCGCACTTCGAGGGCGCCGAGCAGGCGCGCACCACGAGCCCGCCCGCGCTCTTGATCTCGGCGCACGTGGCGCCCATCTCGGCGCAGTCCACGACCGTCGCCTCGTGGGCGTCGTCATCGCCGCAGCTGACGAGCCGGTTGCCATCGCATCCGGAGACCACGCCGCGATTTCCGCAGAACGCGGCCGCCTTCGCGTCGCCCCCGCCGTGGAGGCACGTCGTGACGGCCTCACAACCGGTGGCCGCGTCGAGGCACTTCTTGAGCGTCTCGCTGGCGCCGGGCGCGATCCACCACGAGACGCACGCGTTCGGGTCCTTGAAGCGCGACGAGCAGGCCGAGGCTCGCGCGCAGGCCTTCGAGGCGGTCGCGATGACCGCGGGATCCTTGACCGGGGCCGGCGCAGGCGGCGGCTTCGGTGGCGGCTCCGCCGGCCCGCAGGCCAGCGCAACGACTCCCAGGATCAACGACGATGCAGCGAAGCGGCCGAGCCTCACGGCTCCCTGTCTATCACAACGAGTGATAGCTTCAGCGTCGATGACGCATCCGTGGCACGACATTCCTTGTGACGAGCCCGTCGACGAGAGCTTTCTCGCATTCATCGAGATCCCGAAGGGATCGAAGGTGAAGTACGAGCTGGACAAGGAGACCGGGCTCCTCCGGGTCGACCGTATCCTGTTCAGCGCGGTGCACTACCCCGCGAACTACGGGTTCATCCCGCGCACGTACTGCGACGACGGCGACCCCCTCGACGTGCTCGTCCTCTGCCAGGAGCCCGTCGCGCCCATGTCGATCATGCGCGCGCGGGCCATCGGCATGATGCAGATGCGCGACGAGAAGGGCCTCGACGACAAGATCATCGCCGTCCACATCGACGACCCCGCGTTTGCAGACTACACGCACATCCGCGAGGTCCCGCAGCACGCGCTGCACGAGCTGAAGCGCTTCTTCGAGGACTACAAGACGCTCGAGAAGAAGAAGGTCGAGGTCGACGAGCTCCAGGGCCCCTACGAGGCGGCGAAGTGCATCCGCGCCGCCATCGCCGGGTACAAGGAGCTACGTTCGCGTCCCGCGCATCACTGAAGGTCGCGTACACGAGGGCGCGATGCGCGCACGGTCATCGGTCGTAGCGCGTCGCGTACCGGAGCCGGAGGTCCTTGCCGGACACGTACGCGATGTGCGGTCGTGCGTTCTCGTCGACGAGGATGTCCACCGAAGCGCCGCTCTGCGCCGAGAGCACGTCATCGTCGACGAGGTCGCTCACCCACCGCGTGCCGCCGCCGTCCACGCGCTGCTGGCGACGGTACTCGAGGAACCCGCGCTGCTCGTTCGGCGAAGGGCGCACGATCGCGAGATGGATGAGCCCGAACTTGTCGATCGCCATCGCCGCCGCGTAGCGCGGGGCGTAGGTCGACGTCGACGGGATCTGCTGGTCGATCACCTCGTGCGTCGGCTGATCGTCCTCGCTCACCCACGTCGAGAGCCGGAGCTCCGCGGTCGGGGTCGGCGTGTCCTGGTTCGTGCGGTTGAAGAAGTAGAGCGCATACTTCCGCGGCCCGAACACGGCGAGCCGCGGGCTGAATCCACACCAGCCATCGGGGGCGTTGTTGTCGATCGTCTTCCGGTACGACCACGCCGAGCTCGCGAGCACGTGATAGCGGGGCGTCGAGCCGAACCTCACCTCGTTGTGGTGATAGAGGACGTGCAGGCGGTCGTTGCCGTCGATCACGAGCGAGCTCGCGCCGGAGGCGGGCGCCTCCTTCGGCAGGAGGCCGTAGCCGAGGCTGGGAATGTTCGGGAGCGACGTCCACGCGCCGTCGTCTGGCTTCTTGAACGCGAGGAGCTTCGCCTTGTCACTGGCGGCCGCCATGCGAACGAGCGCATACGCCGTCTTGTTCGAGTCCACCGCGAAGCCGAGCTCCGTGGGCGACGGCACGTCGGTCAGCACCGTCTCCGGATCCGTCAGCGGTCCGGTGCCGTCGATCAGCTTCTGCGAGGTCACCGAGCCACTGCCCGACGAGGGATCGACGTCGAACGAGAGCACGTGAAAGGTGTCGGGCGCGGAGGCGGCCAGCCGCGACATGAAACCGACATGCTTGAAGTCGGCGGAGGCCCGCTCCTCGATGATTGGCGCCGCGAAGTCCGGCATCGTCGGCTGGAAATGCGCGACGCGCAGCTTGGTCGTCTCGGGATCGGGATCGAAGTTGAACGCGATGCCGATACGTCCGGCGCTCGTTCGCGCGATCGACACGCCGTTGCTCTGCGTCAGCAGCGCCGTCGACACGACGCGCACCTGGCGCGGCGCGCACTCCGCCCGCGGCTTCGGATCGAGGACCCAGTAGCTCTTCTCGCAGGAGAAGTCCTCCGGCGGCACGCCCGCGTCGGGCGGCGGATCGTCGTTCGAGCTGCCAGGCGTCTTGGTGGGAACGTCGTCGTCGTCGCCGTTGCCGCTGGGGGACGGGGCTCCGGCCTCCGGTCCGGTGACGGTGACCTCCAGCGCGCTCTTCAGTCCGGTGCAAGCGCCGGCCACCGCCGGAGCGAGCACGCAGAAGAAGAGGAGGTCACGACCTTTGCTCACGCTCCGAGGCTAACACGCCGTTTTTCCCTGTCTTCTCGAGGCGCCGGACCGAGACGCAAGGGTGAGCGGCTCGTTTGCGGCTTCGGTGGGTTGGCTCGAACCCCACGATCCAAGCATTCCGCGTACTTGGCGATGGCGTGCGGCATGCACGCGTGCGGTCATGCGCGCGCTCGCTCTCTCACTGATCGTCCTCCTCGCCGCCTGCTCGGGCGCAAACACGCCGTCCGAGGAGGGCACGCGCGACGGTGTGAGCGCGACGACGGATGGTCCGACCGACGGCGGAGCGGTGGGCGCCGGGACCTCGGGGCACGACGCTGGCGCCTCGCTGCCGAGCGCGCTCCTTGGTGACGCGCTCGCGCGGCACAAGGCGGAGCTGCTCACGAGCATCTGGGAGAACGGCACGACCATCCTGCAGTACGGCTACTGCGAGGACATCGACGACGGCCGCGGCTACACCTCCGGCCGCGCCGGCTTCTGCAGCGGCACGGGCGACGCCGTCCTGGTCGCGAAGTGCGTCGCGAGCGCGGCGCCGGGCGCGAAGATCGCGAAGTACGTCCCTGCGCTCGAGGCGATCACGAAGCGCTTCGAGTCCACGGGCAAGGATCAGGCGAGCACGTCCAAGCTCGATGCGGTCGGGCGGTACTGCGCGGACTGGACCGCCGACGCGACGGGCGAGCTCGCGGCGGTGGTGAAGACGTGCCAGGACGAGGTCGTCGAGGAGCTCTACTTCGCGCCCGCGCGCGCCGAGATGACGAGGTACGACCTCACCAGCGCGCTCGCGCTCGCCGCGCTCTACGACGCCGAGATCAACCACGGCGACGAGGGCAAGGACGGCGTCGCCGAGCTCGCCGCGAAGGCCGCGAAGCAGGCGGGCAAAGGCGACGAGTCGAGGTGGCTCGAGGCATTTCTCTCCATCCGCCTCGCGCTCCTCGCCGGCGACGAGACCTGGGCGGAGGCGGTCGATCGCGTCGCGCTCTACGAGCAGCTCCGGCGCGACGGGAACCTGGATCTCACGAAGCCGATCACGACGAACGCGAAGGCGGCCAAGCTCTTCCCCGGCAAGAAGCTGAAAGACAGCGAGTATCCGTCGTGCACCATCGCCCCCGACGGCGCCGTGAGCGGCGACCCCGACTGCACGAAGCCTCGCTGACCTCCCCGATGGGTGGCCCCCCTGGCGTGGGACCAATGGTGGTACAACGGCCGGCGAAGGCTCCACGAGACGTGGCGATGCAGACTTCCTCCCGACGCCTCCTGAGATTCTTGGTCGGGTTCGTCGCGGCGACGGCGGGCGGCTGTGGAGTCAGCGTGGTCGGCGTCGGTGCGGAAGCGCTCCCGGTGGGCGGTGATCGCGACGCTGCCCTCGATGGCGCCGTCGGAACGCTGGAAGCGGGCGACGTCAGCGCTCCCGACCGCGGAGACGGTGGTGTGGCGCCCGAGGGGGGTGACGGCAGCACCTGCATCTCGATCACCGGCTCCGCGGGCGTGCTCGCCGTGCCAAGGGTCGCGACGCCGCCCAAGATCGACGGCGATCTCGCCGACTGGCCCACGTGCTTCGTTCGTCTGGATGCCTCGAACGCGGGACAGGTCCGCATCATCGAAGGCGCGGGAGGAGCGTTCCCCGCGGGCGAGTTCACGCTCCTGCACGACGGTGCGCGGCTCTACATCGGAGCGCGCATGACGGGAGCTCCTCCGCTCGGGGACAACGGCGGGCCAGAGCTCTACGAGAACGATTCGATCAGCGTCTACGTCGACGCCGATGGGAGCTTGGTCAACGGCTATGGCGCGGACGCGCTGCAAATCGTGGTGGACCACGCGGGGCGCGTGCAGGGTTTCCGCCATCCGCAGATGATCGATGTCGTCAACGTCGAGAAGGCGGCTCGCCTCGCCGGCGACGGAAAGGCGTACACCGTCGAGCTCGCGGTGGCCCCCGCAACCTTCGGCGCGGGCTCCTTCGGCCCGAGCGTTGGCTTCGACATCGCGTGGAACGACGGCACGGGATCCAACCAGCTGTCCGAGCTCGTCTGGTTCAAGAAGTGTGGGGCGTCGAGCAGCTGCGGCTGCGAGAACGGCGACGACGCTCCCTACTGCGACAGTCGCCAGTTCGGCGTCGCGCAACTCTTGCCCTGATCAGCTCGATCGAAACGTCTCGCCGAGGAAGCGGAAGAACGCGCGCACGTTCGCCGAGCCGGCGCGGGCCTGCGTCGCGAGGGCGTGGATGTCGGGGCCGGCCGCGGAGAACGCGGGCAGCACCTCGACGAGCTCGCCCGAGCGGAGCGCGCCCTCCACCATGAAGTCGAAGACCTGTCCGACCCCCAGGCCGGCGTGGACCGCGGCGAGCAGGTAGCCTCCGTGATCGATGAGGAGGTTGCCGGTCGCCGGGAAGGGCACGCTCTGGCTCCCCGCCTTGAAGGTCCACACCACCGGCCGTCCCTTCGGCCCGACGAAGCGAAGGCAGTTGTGCGACGCGAGGTCCTCCGGTCGCCGCGGCTCGGCGTGCGTCGCGAGGTATGCCGGCGATGCGACCGTCACCCAGCGCACGCGGCGAAGGAGCTTCGACACGAGCGTCGAGTCCTCGAGCGTGCCGAGGCGGACAGCGACGTCGTAGCCCTCCATCCCGAGCCGCGCGATGCGGTCGGTGAGCTCGAGACGGTACGAGAGGCGCGGGTAGAGCGCGGAGAGCCCGGTGAGCTTCGGGACGACGAAGTCGGCGAGCGTGATCGGGAGCGTGACGACGATCTCGCCGTGCGGCTCGCTCCGCCGGCTCGCCATCGCCTCGCGCGCACCGCGCACGCCGAGCACCGCCTGCTGGCAGCGCTCGAGGAACTCCTCTCCTTCCCGCGTGAGGCTGACGACGCGCGAGCTGCGGTCGAGGAGGCGCACGCCGAGGTCCTCCTCGAGCCGCCGGAGCGACTTGCTCACCGCGGCCGTGGTCACGCCGAGGCTCGCCGCCGCCTTGCCGAAGCTTCGCTGCTCGGCGGTCAGGACGAACGGCAGGACGCCCGCGAAGAGATCGGCCCGGACCTTCATCATCAACTTCATGTCAACGATAGATTGCCCATCGCGGTATGGTCAATCCTGGGTCAATCACTAGGCTGTGTCCCGGGAGAACGGAAGACATGAACATCGGAATCCTCGGGACGGGCGTGGTGGCGAAGACGATCGGCGCGAAGCTCGATCAGCTCGGACATTCGGTGAAGCTCGGGACGCGCGATCCGGCGGCGACGCTCACGCGCTCGGAGCCCGACATGTTCGGCGGACCGCCGATCCGGACGTGGCTCGAGAGCCATCCCAAGGTCGCGCTGGTCCCGTTCAAGGACGCGGCGGCGCATGGCGAGATCGTCTTCAACGTCCTCTCGGGTCAGGGCGCGCTCGCCGGCCTCGAGGCCGCGGCGCCTGGGCTCGCGGACAAGATCCTCATCGACGTGTCGAACCCGCTCGACTTCTCGAAGGGCATGCCGCCGACGCTGAGCGTCGTGAACACGGACTCGCTCGGCGAGCAGGTGCAGCGCGCGCTGCCGCAGACGAAGGTGGTGAAGACCCTCAACACGGTGAACGCGAACCTGATGGTCGACGCGAAGTCGCTCGCGAACGCGGAGCACACGATGTTCGTCGCCGGCAACGACGCCGGTGCGAAGGTCGAGGTGACGAAGCTCCTTCAGACGCAGTTCGGCTGGAAGGACGTCATCGACCTCGGCGACATCTCGATGGCGCGCGGCACGGAGATGTACGTCGCGCTCTGGGTGCGGCTCTTCGGCGGGCTGAAGACGCCGGCCTTCAACCTGAAGATCGTGCGCTGATCAGTGCTTCCGACACTCCATCTGGCAGTAGAGATGGTCCTGATCGTCGCCCTCACCGCAGTGGCAGGTGATGTTGCAGCACTGCTGGCCGTAGCAGTCGTCGGTACAGCTCCGGAGCCCGCCGCATGCGGCGCTCGGCGCGCACGTGCCTGCCGGAGCGCTCGACGCAGGCGGTGACGACGGCGGCGCGGTGGTCGTCGTCGTCGCGGGCTTCGCGGCAGGCGGCGGCGCGGGCGCGGGATCGTCGTCGGTGAAGATGTCGACGAAGCAGCCGGTCAGGGCCAGCGAAGCAACGGGCAAGAGGGTCAAGACGAGGAAGCGCATGCCGCGCCGTACGCAACGACGATGCCGCGCGCGAATCTCGATGGATCGCGCGCGCTCGTCGCCGCGACGGTCGGGCAGCGCTGTCAGTGGTGTGGCTGGCCGACCACTACTCCCGCGCGCTGGCGTCGTTCAGCAAGACGTCGCCGTGCTCCGCGCGCAGCTTCGACTTGAGGAACTTGCCCGTGCTCGTGCGCGGGATCGCGTCGAGCCGGAGGTAGCGGTCCGGGAGCGCATACTTCACGAGCTTTGGTGCGAGGTGCTGCGCGAGCTCCTCGTCGGTCGCGGAGTGACCCGGTTTGAAGACGATCGCGGCGACGGGCCGCTCCGACCACTTCGGATGCTTCGCGGCGAAGACGGCGGCCTCGAGCACGGACGGGTGGCTCATGAGCGCGTTCTCGATGGCGACGCTCGAGATCCACTCACCGCCGGACTTGATGACGTCCTTCTCGCGGTCCGTGATCGTCACGTAACCCTCACCGTCGATCTTCACGACGTCGCCGGTGCGGAACCAACCGTCCTTCGTGAAGCGATCCTTGCCCTCGTCGCCGAAGTACGAGGCGGCGACCCAGGGGCCGCGCACCTCGAGCTCGCCCATCGCCGCTGCGTCCCACGGGAGCACCTTGCCCGCGTCGTCGACGTGGCGCGTCTCGACGAACGGCACCGCGAACCCCTGCGTCTGGCGCACGGGCATCTCGTGATCGATGTTGCCCTGCAGGTGCGGCTTCACGCGCGCGACGGTGCCGACGGGGTTGGTCTCCGTCATGCCCCAGGCGTGCGTGACGTCGAGGCCGTGGCGCTTCTTGAAGCCTTCCATCATCGCCGCGGGCGCCGCGGAGCCTCCGATCGCCATCGTGCGCATCGCGCTGAGGTCGTACTTCTTGGGGTCGGCGTCGAGCGTGGCGAGGATGCCGAGCCAGATCGTCGGTACGCCGCCCGCGAGCGTGACGCGCTCGCTCTCCATGAGCGAGAGGATGGACGCCGGGTCGAGGTGCGGGCCGGGGAAGACGACCTTCGCCCCGTTGAGGATGGCGATGTACGGGAGCCCCCACGCGCACGCGTGGAACATCGGCACGACGGGCAGGACCACGTCCGAGATGCCGCAGCCGAGGCAGTTCGAGAGCGCCGCGACGAGCGCGTGCAGCAGGATCGAGCGGTGACTGTAGAGTACACCTTTCGGATTGCCGGTCGTGCCGGAGGTGTAACAGAGCATCGCGGCCGTGTTCTCGTCGAGCGCCGGCCACGTGAAGTCGTCGCTCGCGGCGGACACGAGGGTCTCGTAGTCGTGCGCGCCTTCGGGGAGCGGCGCGTCGCTGTCCTTGACGACGATGACGTGCTTCAGCGCCCCGATCTTCGCCTTGAACTTGTCGAAGAGCGGCAGGAGGCACTGGTCGACGACGACGACGGAGTCCTCCCCGTGGTTCGCGATGTACCCGATCTCGTCAGGATGCAGCCGCAGGTTCAGCGTGTGGACGACAGCGCCCATCGAGGGGACCGCGAAGTAGCACTCGAGGTGCTCCTGGTGATTCCACGAGAGGGTCGCGACGCGATCGCCCGCCTTCACGCCGAGCTTCGTCAGCGCGTTCGCGAGCTGCCGTGACCGCTTCGCGAAGGCGGCGTAGGAGGCGCGCGTCTTCGACTTGTCGGGCCGTGTGCTGACGATCTCCGACTTTCCGTAGAACTTCTCTGCGCGATCGAGCAGGTGCCCGATCGTGAGCGGCCAATCCATCATGCGTCCGAGCATGAGCGCGAGCGTACCTCCGCTTTTCTGACGCGGCGGCCTTGACCAAAGTATCTTACGATATATCGTTAGATCCTATCGAACGATATATCTCGTACGATGCACAAGGATCACACGCCATGCATGAACATCATTTTTGGAAGCATTTTCAAGGCGACAAGCGCGAGGACGTCCGCGACTTCGGCGGCCGAGGCGGGCCGTTCGGCGGGTCGCGGGGCGGACGGCGGGGGGGCTGGTTCGGCTTTGGCGGGGGCGGGCCTGGCGGCTTCGATGTCGGTCGCGGGCGGAAGCTCTCGTCGGGCGAGCTGCAGCTCGTCCTCCTCGCGCTCCTGAACGACAAGCCGAGCCACGGCTACGACCTCATCAAGGCGATCGACACGAAGTCGGGCGGCTTCTACGTCCCGAGCCCCGGCGTCATCTACCCCGCCCTCACCTACCTCGAGGAGGCGGGCGAGATCACCGCGCAGACGGAGGGCTCGCGCAAGCACTACTCGCTCACCGACGCCGGTCGCGATCACCTGGCGAAGGAGCGCCCCGTCGTCGACGAGATCTTGAAGCGCCTCGAGGCGATCGGCGAACGCATGGGCCGCGTCCGCGAGGCCTTCACCGACGAGGACGACGCGCGAGAGCTCCCGCGCTTCGATCTCCCGCCCCCGCCGCCGATGGGCGGACGCGGCGGGTCGTGGGCCGTGCACACGGAGCTCGGACAGGCCATTCGCGACTTCCACGTCTCGATGCGGAACGCGAAGCGACTCTCGCCGGAGGGCGTCGTCGAGATCGTCGCCATCATCCGGCGCGCCGCCGCCGCCATCCGCACGGTGGTGGAGAGCGAGGGTCAGTGATGGAGAGCGGGTGGTGAGCGGCGAGACGCGCTGCGCGCGGTGTCGCGCCGTTCACGACGACGCATCGTGGAACGCGCTGCCGCTCGTGCAACGCCTCTACGCCGGCGACACCAGCGAGCTCATGACGAGCTGGCCTTGGAACGGCGCCTCCACCATCGAGGCGCGGCGCTGCCGCTGCGACGCGATCGTCTCTCGCGCGCGCCGGGCGTGATCCGACCTGCTCCAGTCGCTGGTTCCCATCGAGCGTGTCGGACAAAGACCCACCATCCGCCATCGCGGCTCAACGCGCTACGCTCTTCGAGCCCAAGCTCGGACCGGGGCGAGGGTCGAAGGGACGTGATGAGGGGCGCGCTTGTTCTGATCGGGCTCGTGACCACCGCGGGCTGCGCGACGCCGCGCGCCGCTGCGGAGAGCGTCACGCCGGTGATCGCCATCTCTCCCGGGGTCCCCGGCCGGCTCGCCCTCATGGACCGCTACCGACTTCACGACGAAGACCGGAAGCACATGATGGAGCGGCCACACGTCTGGGTCGAGGAGAGCCCCGACGACACCGAGAACGACGCCGGCGAGGACGCCGCCGAGGGAGCTCGAGCGGTGGGCGTTCCGGCCGCGACCGCCGAGGAATCGGCCAAACCCGCCCAGTCGCGCTAGCATCTGGATGGATGCGCCCGCTCGTCATCGGCGGCCTGACGATGCTCGCAGCTTGCACGCTGCTCGTGCCCATCGACGACGACGTGAGCCTCGGGGTTCACGCCGACGGCGGGCCCGCGAGCGACGACGGGCGTGACGCGAAGGCGATCGACAACACGGCGACCGACGGTGGCCGTGACGCGCTGCTCGAGGCGGGAGAGCCCTACGACTCTGGCGAGGCCTTCGGGCCGCCCCGCGACGGCTGTCCCAACGGCGTGGCCCTCGATCCGGCGCTCGACGGCTACTACCCTTTCGACGAGTCCGGAGGCGGCGTCCTCCATGACTGCTCGCTGAAGGCGCACGACCTCGACGCGCTCTCTTCGGCGATCCCTGCATGGGGCGACGGCTACATCCACGGCGCCGCCGACTTCAACGGAAACGAAGGATGCTTCGGATCGACGGACGCGAACCTCGATCGCTACGAGGGCCAGCCGTTCAGCATCTCGGTCTGGGTCTTCCCCCGTCAGTACTACGAGGCCGCGAAGACGGGGCGCTGGGTCGTCGGCCACAAGGTCTCGCCGCTCGGATGGCACCTCGGCGTCGACAACCCCGACCGCTTCGAGCTCGATCTCGAGTGGCAGTCGGGCGGCGAGAACCGGAAGACGGAGATCTCGGGGCATCTGCTGCTCTCGACGTGGACGCACATCCTCACGACCTACTCCGAGACCGGCGAGGGCAGCATCTATGTGAACGGCGTCCTCGCCGAGAAGCAGAGCGGTCCGGACAAGGTGCCCTCGGCCTTCGGCGCGGGGCCGAACGTGTTGTTCCGGATCGGCTGCCGGAACGCGGCCTCCGGCGTCTTCGACGGAAAGATCGACGAGCTCCGGATCTACCCGTTCGTCCTCGGCGAGGACCAGATCCGCAAGCTGTCGAAGGCGCGCTAGCCGGCGCGACGGCGAACGTCAGACCCAGGCGTTGTTGAGAATCTCGCCCACGCCGCCCGCACCGGGGACGATGTACTGGTGCTCGTCGAGGCCCTTTTCCTCGTCCCAGTGCGTGCCCGGAGGCGTGGAGAGGACCTTCGACGGCGAGAGCCCGCGATCGAGGCGAAGCGCGTAGATGATCGTGTCCGGGTGCTCCCGGAGCACGTTCTTGATGTACTCGGGCGTCACGATGAGGTGCATCGTGATGCAGAGCTTCGGCTTGCCTTCGAGCTTCGTCTTGTAGTGCGTGAGCGCGCTGTTGATCGAGCCGCCGGTCGCGCCCATCGGATCGGGCAGGAGCAGGATGCGGCCCTCGACGTCACGACCGATCTTCGCGTCGTGCCACGTCGCGCCGATGACCTTGCCGTCCGCGTCCGTCGCGCGCGACATGAAGAGGTGGTCCTGACGCACGCCCGCCGGGTCGATGACCTCGTTCAGGAGATCGTAGACGACCTGCGACGGCATCGTGCCCGCGCGCGCGATGCCGACCGTCACGCAGTTGGTCGACGCGTCGAGCGCGACGCCGCGATACACCGCCTCCGGCGAGTGCACGACCATGCGCGTGGGCACCGCGACGCGCTCGCGCGGGAACTCCGCCGCGAGCACCACCTGCGCGAGCCGCTGATAGAGCGACCGCACGAGATGACCGACCTCGGGCTGCACGGTCTCGCGTGCGCAGAGGCGCGCGAGCTGCGTCCAGCAGACAGGATCGTCGAGGAGATGAACGTTAGGCCCGTACTTGTGCTCGATCTCGGGCGAGCGGTAACGGCTCTGCGCGTAGGCGGATTCGACGCCCACGGTCAGGTCCAGTGACCCGCGCGCAGGGCGGCGGCGTCGATGACCTTCACCTTGGGGCCGAGCGCCTCGCGGAAGCTGTCCTCGTCCTCGTCATCCATGATCGCATCGCCGAAGCCGGCGGCGATCTCCATGGCCGTGGAGAGGATGCGCAGGAATTGCGCGAAGGTGGATGCTGCAAGCTTCGGGTTCCAGCGCGCCTCGCCGCTCATGGCGGTGTAGACGGGGCAATCGCCCTCCGGATCGAGCTTCGAGACGTCGAGGAAGTACGGATCGCCGAGGAGAGAGCTCTCCCCGATGACGACCCACGACGCTTTCCAGTCCGCAGGAACGCTTCCGCCTTCCTGCGGCGTCTTCACCATGTCCTGAGCCTTCTCGAGCTCAGCGGCAGGGAAGAGCCGGATGCGCTCGACCGGAGTCACCGTCTCGACCTTCACCGGATCTGCGGCCGTCAGGAACGCCCGGAAGCGCTGCGGGATGCGCAGCTTCTTCTTCAGATCTTCGACGAGCGCCTTGTCGGCTTTCCCGAACGAGGCATCGATTTTTCGCTTTTGAAATACGGTCTTGAGACCCTCGACCGCATCCGCCAGATCACTGTCCACGGGAGCCTCGTCCGGAGGAGATAAGGGCGCGTACACTACCATCGGCGGAGTGGTATAGGAAGGCGCTTTGATGGCTTCGCTCCTCTTCTCGCTCAAGGCGCTCACGCATGGAACGGCTGAGTACAAAGATGCGCTCGTTCGGCTCGCCAACCGTGGTGAGACGGACTCCGCGCGGGTCGAGCCCGCGGTCCGGGAGATCCTCGACGCGGTGAAGGCGGAGGGCGACGCGGCCGTCCTCCGTTACGTGGCGAAGTTCGAGCAAAGGGAGCCCGCCGCCCTCTTCACCCGCGACATCGGCGGGAAGGCGGCCCTCGAGCGCCTGCCGAAGGCCGCGCGAAATGCGCTCGAGCTTGCCGCGGACCGCATCACGGAGTTCCACCGCAAGGAGCGAGACGTGATGTTCGGCCAGGGCGGCTTTCGCTTCGAGAGCGAAGGTCGGAGCCTCGGCCTGCGGGTCCGGCCCCTCGCACGCGTCGGCGTCTATGCGCCGGGCGGAAAGGCCCGCTACCCGTCGAGCGTCCTCATGAGCGCCATCCCGGCGAAGGTCGCCGGGGTCGCCGAGATCGTCCTCGCCACGCCGCTCGCGAACGACGCCGCGGACGACACGCTCCGCGCGGCAGCGCACCTCGCGGGCATCGAGGCCGTCGTCGATGCGGGCGGCGCGCAGGCGATCGCGGCCATGGCGTGGGGCACGCAGACCATCCCGCGCGTCGACAAGATCGTGGGGCCAGGTAACGCGTACGTCGCATGCGCCAAGCGCATGGTCTACGGCGCGGTCGCGATCGACTCCATCGCCGGACCGAGCGAGATCCTCGTCGTGGCGGACGCGAGCGCGAACCCGGCGCACGTCGCGGCGGATCTCCTCTCGCAGGCCGAGCACGACGAAGACGCCTACGCGCTCCTCGTCACGAGCGACGCCGCTCTCGTGTCGAAGGTCGACGCCGAGCTCGAGAAGCAGCTCTCCGATCTGCCGCGCGCGACGATCGCGCGCACGTCGCTCGAGCGGCACGGTCAGGTCTTCATCGTCTCGTCGCGGAACGAGCTGGCCGCGGTCGCGAACACGATCGCGCCGGAGCACCTCAGCCTGCAGGTCGACGATCCGGACACCATGCTCGACGCGATCCAGCACGCAGGCGCGGCGTTCGTGGGCGGCTCGACGCCCGAGGCGGTCGGCGATTACATCGCGGGTCCTTCGCACGTGCTGCCCACCGGCGGCGCGGTGCGCTTCGGCTCCCCCCTCGGCGTGCACGACTTCGTCGCGCGCACCTCCATCATTCGGTACACGCCCGAAGCGCTGAGGGCGGACGCCTCCGCCATCGTCGACTTCGCGCGCCTCGAGGGCCTCGAGGCGCATGCGCGAGCGGTCCTCGTTCGAGGCTGAGACCAGCCCCATGAACCCGATACGCTGGGCGAGAGCCGAGGTCCTCCATCTCGCGTGGAAGAACGGGCGCTACACGCCGCCCGATCGTCGCCTGTTCGTCGACGAGATCCTCTCCCTCATCGCGTCGGACGACGCGAACCAGCGCGTCCTCTCCGTCGGTGTCGCCTGGTACACGACGGGCTACGCGAAGCTCTTCACCGGCAAGACGTTCGTGACCCTCGACGTCGACGAGTCTCGCGCGCAGTTCGCGACGACGCAGCACGTGGTCGGCGACCTGCGCGATCTGGAGCGCCATTTCGACGCGCGCCTTCCGTTCGACGTCATCCTCATGAACGGCGTCATCGGCTACGGCCTGGACACGATGGACGACGTGGATCGCGCGCTCCGCGAGTGCGCCGCGCGCCTGCGCCCCGGCGGCCTCCTCGTCCTCGGCGTGAACGAGCTGAAGGCGACCCACGTCGATCCGAACAGCGTGCCCGCGAGCCGCCTCTTCCGCCCGGCGCCTTTCGGGGCGTGGCCGGAAGGGCGCGTGACGATCGCGATCCCGTTCCGCGAGCGCACGCATACGTTCATGTTCTGGCGCCGGCGCTGACGCCTACCGGCGCGCCATGCGCTTCAGCGCGAAGCGCACCGCCGGCGGGACGAGGCGCATCGCGGTCGCCGCGCCGATGACGGAGGCGCTCGTCTCGACCACCGCCGTCCCGCGCTCCACCGCGCGCACCGTCATCTCCGCGACCTCGTCCGCGCGCTGCGCCTTCGGGTCGGGGCGGTCGTAGCCCGTCTCGCCCGGGGCGCGCGTCGCGTTCTGGCGGAACGGGGTCGCCACGGGGCCGGGCCGGATCACGACCACCCGGATGCCCGACGCCGCGAGCTCCGAGCGCATCGACATGGAGAGCGCCTCGAGCGCGAACTTCGACGCCGCGTAGGCGCCGTATCGAGGAGCCGCGACGACGCCCGCGATGCTCGACAGCATGCACACCGTCCCGCGGCTCTTCTCGAGCGCAGGCAACGCGAGCTGCACGAGCCGGAGCGGCGCGTAGACGTTCAGCTCGAACATCGCGCGCATCTCCTCGAGGTCGATCTTCGCGATCGGTGAGTAAAATCCGCGACCGGCGTTGTTCACGAGCACGTCGAGGCCGCTCGCGCGCTCGATGAGCTCCTCGCGGTGCGCGTCCGTCGTGACGTCGCCCGGTACGGTGGTGGGCTTGCCGCCGAGCGCCTCGCATGCCTTCGCCACCTCCTCGAGCGCGCCGGCGCTGCGCGCGGAGAGGACCAGGCTCGCGCCCCGCCGGGCCCAGGCGAGGGCGAGCTCGCGGCCGATCCCCATCGACGCTCCCGTGATCACGACCTTCGGCATGACGGAGCAGCCTGGCACGGGCCTGGCAGAGCGTCGATGCGCGCTCTCGAAACCGCGGCGCATTTTGCCTTCCAGCCCCGACCTCCTCTGACCTTGGAGTCATGCATGATCGTTCGGTCACCCTCTTCGCTCCTCGTTGGCTGTTCCCTCGCCCTCGGTCTCGCCCTCACGAACGTGCGTGACGCGGACGCCTGCGGCGGATGCTTCCACCCGGAGCCCAAGGTGATCGTGTCCGGCTCGGAGACCACGAGCGTCGTCACCGACCACCGGATGGTGTTCAAGGTCTCGCAGAACGAGACCATCCTCTGGGACCAGGTCCGTTACACCGGCGCCCCCGAGGAGTTCGCGTGGGTCCTTCCCGTGCGCGACGGCGCGAAGGTGGAGCTCTCGCGTGACGAGTTCATCGCGTCGCTCGACGCGGTGACGAAGACCTCGGTGAAGGGCCCGACGCGCACCTGCCGCGACCCGAACAGCAATCAGAGCGTCACCTTCAACTCGAGCAGCCCGAGCGGCGGCGGCGGCTGCGGCGGCAGCGATGACGAGGCGAGCTTCGCCAGCGCCCCGAAGTCGGAGAACAGCGCCGGCGGCGGCAACGCCTCCCTCGACGCCGGGAGCGAGAACGAGGACGTGAGCGTCATCTCGCAGTCCGTCATCGGCCCCTATCAGTCCGTCACGCTCCACGCGAACAACGGCGAGGGCATCTCGGAGTGGCTGGAGACGAACAAGTTCCAGATCCCGGACAACGTGAAGCCCGTGATCGACGCGTACACGAAGGAGGGCTTCGACTTCATCGCGCTGCGCCTTCGCCCGGGGCAAGGCGTGCAGGCGATGCGCCCCGTGCGCGTCGTGACGCCGGGCGCGGACACCACGCTGCCGCTCCGCATGGTGGCGGCCGGCATCGGCGCGAAGGTCGGGCTGACGCTCTGGGTCATCGCGGAGGGCCGCTACGAGGCGCAGAACTTCCCGAACGGCACCGTCGACGAGACCGCGATCAAGTGGGACGCGAAGGCCGGGCGCTCGAACCTGACCACGCTCCAGCAGGACCTGATGGCGGGCAACGACGGGCGCACGTGGCTCACCGAGGTCTCGAGCACGCAGGTCTTCGAGGGCAACGCGGCGCAGGTCTTCACCAGCGGGAAGTCGCTGTATTCGCGCTACACGAGCTCCTGCATCACGGTCCCACCCCATCTCGAGCCGTGCAACGCACACGAGCTGCCGCCCTCGAACGGCAGCCCGGACGATCTCGACGGCGGCGCGGACGGGGGGAGCGATAGCGGAGCGAAGGACGCGGGCGCGCCGAGCAAGTGCACGAAGCTCGTGAGCGGCTGCGACGACTACGACGATCTCGAGGTCGCGAGCCGCGGCCTCCACTCCGGTGACGCGTGGGTCACGCGCCTCCGCGCCGATCTGCCAGCGAAGGCGCTCTCGGACGACTTCCGCCTCACCGCGACCTCGCAGACGCGCGTGAGCAACGAGCACACGACGAACACCTACCTCGATCCGAACGACGATCCGTGCCCGGACGGCGTCTACCGCGGCCCGACCGCCTCGAGCGGCACCCCCGCCAGCAGCCGCTCCGCGCCGCCGCCGGAGGACGACAGCTCGTGCACGTGCCGCGTGCAGAAGAAGGCCAACCCGGGCACGTGGCTCCTCATCGGCGTCACCGCGTTCGTCGCCGCGCGCATCGCGCGCCGCAAGCGCGGCTAGCGGAAGCGATACGTCACGTGGGTGCGCGCCGCGCCGCGAAAGTCGGTGGGCCGCTCCTCGATGCGCTCGCCGCCGTGACGCTCGTAGAAGCGACAGCAGGGGAGCTCGGCGAGCGTGTCGACGTAGAGCGCGCCGCCGAGCTCGTCGCGGATCGCGGTCCACAGCGCGGCGCCGAGGCCAGTCCCGCGCTGGGCGGGGAGCACGTGAATCGCGTAGACCTCGTGCGAGACGCCGGGCTCGGTGCGCCGCGCCGGGCCGCCGTGAACGAAGCCGTCCAGGCTCGCCGCGACCCACACGACGCCGGGTCCCGACGCGAGGGTCGCGCTCCATGCCTCGGTGTGCTCCGTGAGATCGACGGCGGCCCATTGCGCGGCGAGCGGCGCGTAGGCGTCGTTCGCGGACGCGACGTGCGCGGCCGCGATGCGCGACGCATCCGCCACCGTCGCGCGACGGACGCGGCTATTCAGGCCGGAGGTACGAGCCCTTCAACAGCTTGAGGATCGAGTGGACCGTGTCGAGGTCCGTCGCGAGGCTCTTGTTGAGGACCGTCTCGAGGTGACCGTAGTTGTGCGCGAGCTGGAGGATGTCGAGCTCCTCCGGCTTGAGATCGCGGAGGGGCGGGATGACCGGCTGGCTCAGGACGAGGCGCGTGTTGAGGTCGGGCAGCTCGTTGCGGATCTCGTTGAACTCGTCGAGCTGGCGGAGGCCCTCCATGAGGACCTCCTGCACGCTGAGGCTGATCTCGTTCGGGAACTCGCGCTCGTCGGGCGGATCGAGATCGAAGAGGCCCTTCTGCCACGTGAGCATGCGGAAGATGCTCTTCATGGGGGGCACGTCGTCGAGGTCGTTGATCGACGCGTAGTAGATGATGCCCTTCCTCATGAAGATCTTGCCGACGTCGTCGCTCTCCGTACGGATGACGAGGACGCCGCTCTTCTTCGAGGTGGCGAACAGCTGGAGGAGGTCGGGGAGCGGGACCTCTTCGATCGAGCCGCTCATCGTGCGCGCCTGAGTGGTGCGCCGCGCGGCGGCCACGTTCTCGAGATCGCGCTTCGCGTCGTTCGGGGCGGAGTTGCCGTCGCCCGCGATGACCTTGAGGATGCTCGTGCCGATGAGGACGCGGTCGCCTTCCTTGAGGCGGGCGCGCTTGATCTTCTCACCGTTGACGAAGGTGCCGTTCGTCGAGCCCAGATCCTCGATCCAGATCTGGTCCTGCTGCATCGTGATCCGCGCGTGCTTGCGGCTCACCATGTCCTCGACGAGGACCATGTCGAGATCGCTGGAACGGCCGACGATGATCGGCTTGTCGTTCACGATCGGGAACTCGCCTCCCTGGTACTTGCCACTGATGAAGCGGAGGACGAAGGACCGACCACCAGAAGTCGGACGTCCGCCGCCACCACCTGGACCACCGGGTGGGATTGACGGCAAAGCGGATGCCTTTGCGGCGGGGTCTTGCATCACGGAGGGAACCAACGAGATGACGTGAGACGGTGCACCGTCTGACGCCGTGTCGCAAGCGCGGGCTTTTCCCACACTTGGGAGCGATCAGCAGAGTATCGAGCCCACCCTTTTTCGGTCAAGTCACGGTGGTGGAAAGTCGTAGCTGGCCCCTGAACCGCCCTTAGCCCACGTTGGACCCTCATTTAACGGGGGCCGAGCCCCGGACTGAACACGCGTAGGGGCCCGGGCACCCTCCCCCACCCCTCGAGAATCGTCGCCGGGTTTGAACGATTCGGGGCCATGTGGTGACAGAGAAGCCGACCGCGGATGCGCAAGCCCGTTCTGCTCCTGCTCGCTCTTCTCCTCTTCTGGGCCCGCTCCGCGGACGCCCAGACGCCCGCCGAGGGCTACGGGCTCGTCGTGGAGTCGGACCCGGAGGGGGCGGTCAGCTTCGAACGCCTCCGTGCGCTGCTGAGCGCAGATCTCGGCGCGCCCGTGAGCCCGGCGGGCGGCAAGGTCACCGTGACCGTCCGCTACCGCGACCGCAGGCTCACCGTCCGCGCCGACCATGGCGACGGACGGGTCCTCGAACGAACCATCGAAGCGGAGGAGGCGACGGTCGAGCGCGAGGCCTCGCTGCTCGCGAGCAACCTCGCCCGCGACGAGGCGCGCGAGCTCCTCGACGATCTCGAGGCGCGTCGCCGGCCGCCGCCCTCACCTCCACCGGCGACGGGCGAGCCTCGGCGCGGCGAGAAAGCGCGACCGAACGTCTTCGCCAGCACCGCGCTCTTCTATCCGCTCGCGACGAACTGGAGCGAGCCGGACGCACGCGCGTACGTCGACTTCACCCTCCTCTTCGGCCGCAACGGAAGCGTGCACGGTGCACACATCGGAAGCTTCGCGCATCACGTCTCCGGCGAGGTCGTGGGCGCGCAGGTCGACGGCTTCGCGGGCGTGACGAAGGACCTCCGCGGCGCGCAGCTGGCGGGGTTCTCGACGATCACGCGGGACCAGGCGCAGGGGGTCCAGGTGGCCGGCGCGGTCACCTATGCGGGCGAGATCGACGGCGTTCAGGTCGCGCCCGTCACGATCGCACACGACGTGAACGGGCTTCAGTTCGGCGCCGTCAACATCGGCTCGCACGTGAAGGGCGCGCAGGTCGGCGCGATCAACATCGCCGACGAGGTCGACGGCGTGCAGCTCGGCGCGGTGAGCATCAATCGCGACGGCGTTCACCCGATCGCCTTCGCGTCGAACCTCGCGTACACGAACGTCGGGGTGAAGTTCTCGACGAGGTACCTCTACACGACGCTCGCGCTCGTCTACGGGACGCTCGAGAGCGACTTCGAGCAGCTCGCAACGACCGGCGCGCTCGGCGGTCATCTCCCGCTGGATCGGCTGCTCCCGAGGCTCGACGTCGAGGCGGAGAGCGTCATCACGCACGTCGTGCCGAAGAAGGGGACGGACATCGACGACAACCTCTGGCTCGGCGGCCGCGCGACCGCCGGCTACAGCTTCGCGAAGCACCTTCGCGTGTTCGCTGGCGGCGGCGCCCGCTTCCCGCTCATCGTGAACCGCGGCCGCGAGGTGCCGCGGCCGGAGCTCCTCGCGGGCGTGCAGTTCTGAGCGGCTATTTCAGGAGCTTGAACGCGTGCGTCCAGCTGTTCTCACGGAAGCCGGGGATGCACCAGAGGATGCAGAGCGGCTCGATCGCGCGCGCGGCAGTGACCCCGCCCACGTCCATCGTCTCCCAGCCGAAGACGTCGAGGATCCCCTTCACCTCGCCCTTCGCCGCCTCGTCGTCGCCGCAGACGAACATCGTCGGCTTGGTGCCGCCAAAGTCGGGGTTCACCATGCGCGGGCTGCCGACGCACGAGAAGCACTTCACGAGATGCGCCTTCGGGTTCGCCTTCTGGAGCTGCTCCATCAGCGACTCGTCCATCTTCGTGAAGTAGGGCAGGACGCCGTTCACGGGCGGACCGGCGATCGGGTTCGTCGTGTCGATCACCGTCTTCCCCGCCGTGTTCTCGGGCCCCGCCATCTCGAGCGCGCTCAGCGCCGCGTCGCCCTTCACCGCGAGGACGACGAGATCGCCCCACTTCGCGGCCTCGGCGAATGTACCCGTCCGTGCCCGATCGCCCGCCTTCGCCTTCCAATCCGCGAGCTTGGACGGCTCCCTCGACGCACGCATGACCTCGTGTCCGTGCTTCAAGAACCCACCCGAGAGCGTCTCCCCCACGATCCCCGAACCAAGAACAGCGATCTTCTTCATGGCGGCGATGCTACATGCGTCGCCCATGGAGTTCACCTCGCGCCCCATCGCCAAAGTCGCCGAAGAACTAGGCCTCTCGAACGAGGATTTCGTCCCTTACGGACGAGGCAAAGCGAAGCTCGAGCTGTCCCTTCTGGATCGCCCCGCGCGAGGCAAAGGACGCCTCGTCCTCGTCACGGCGATCAACCCGACGCCCGCCGGCGAAGGCAAGACGACGACCTCCATCGGTCTCGCGATGGGCATGCGCCGCCTCGGCAAGAACGCGGTCCTCGCGCTGCGCGAGCCCTCGCTCGGCCCGGTGTTCGGCGTGAAGGGCGGCGGAACGGGCGGCGGCAAGGCGTCGCTCACGCCCGCCGACGACATCAACCTGCACTTCACCGGCGACATCCACGCCATCACCACCGCTCACAACCTCCTCTCCGCCCTCGTCGACAACTCGATCTATTTCGGCGAGAAGCTCGGCGACAAAGGTCACCTCGACGGCCGTCAGGTCACGTGGGGCCGGGCGATGGACATGAACGATCGCTTCCTCAGGAAGTGCATCGTCGGCCTCGGCGGCAAGGCGCACGGCATGCCGCGCGAGGAGCGCTTCGACATCACCGCCGCGAGCGAGATCATGGCCATCATGGCGCTCGCGTCGTCGCCCGCGGACCTCGAGGAGCGCCTCGGCCGCATCGTCGTCGGCACCACCCACCAGGGCAACGTCGTCACCGCGAAGGACCTCCAGGCCGAGAGCGCGATGGCGGCCGTCCTCCGCGACGCGCTCCAGCCCAACCTCGTGCAGACCGAGGAAGGCGGCCCCGCCATCGTGCACTGCGGTCCGTTCGGCAACATCGCGCACGGCTGCAACAGCGTGCTCGCGACGCGCCTCGCGATGCAGCTCGGCGACTACGCCATCACGGAGGCGGGCTTCGGCTTCGATCTCGGCGGCGAGAAGTTCCTCGACATCAAGTGCCGCCAGGCCGGCATCTGGCCGCGCGCGCTCGTCCTCGTCGCGACCCTTCGCGCGCTCAAGATGCACGGCGGCGCACCGGTGAAGGAGGCCGGCAACCCGAACCTCGAAGCGCTGAAGAAGGGCATCGAGCACCTCGAGAAGCACCTCGAGACATCGCACGCGTACGGCCTCAAGCCCGTCGTGGCCATCAACGTCTTCCCCAACGACACGCCCGACGAGATCCAGACCGTCGAGCGCGCCGTGGAGGCGCTCGGCGCTCGCCTCGCCCGCTCCGAGGGCTTCGCGAAGGGCGGCGAGGGCGCGCTCGAGCTCGCCAAGGTCGTGACCGAGGTCGTCGACGCGACGGACTCCGATCCGCCGAAGCCGAAGTACGTCTACGAGCTCTCGGATCCGCCGAAGGTGAAGATCGAGAAGATCGCGAAGACGGTCTACGGCGCGAGGGGCGTCAATTTCTCCGCCGCCGCCGAGAAGAGCATCGAGAAGTGGACGCAGGTCGCCGGGTCCGAGCTCCCGATCTGCATGGCGAAGACGCAGCTCTCTCTCACGGACGATCCCACGATCCCGGGGCGCCCGCGCGACTTCACCATCACCGTGCGCGACGTCCGCCTCAGCGCGGGCGCCGGCTTCCTCGTCCCGCTGACGGGCGAGATGATGACGATGCCGGGCCTCCCGAAGGTCCCCGCGAGCCGCGGCATCAAGCTGCTCCCGAACGGCAAGATCAAGGGCTTGATGCAGAACGACTGAGCGCTCGCTCCGGCGAACGCGTCCTGGCCAGAGCCTCCCGGAGCGCGTGATACGGCAGCCACGGCGCGAGGTGATGCAGCTTGTGGAGGCCGATCCCCATCGGGAAGAAGAGGCGCACGAGCAGGTTCGTCGACTCGAGGTTCACGGAGTCGGCGACCTGCCGCTCGAGCGTCCCCGTCGGGCCGTCCTTGAAGTCGTGAAGCACCTCGCCGCGCAGGTCGCTGATGCCGACCGCGAGGCCCATCGCGAGCGCGCTCGCAAGGAGCGCCCGTCCCGGCAGCAGCAGCATCGACCACGCCGCCGCCATGCACCCGAGCTCGGCGAGGAGCTCGCTCCGCCGCTGCGTCGAGGGCGCGACGTACTTCGGGTTCATCGTGAGCGACGAGAAGCGCCTCAAAACGAACGCGCGTCCGCCCGGAACGACGAACGAGAGCGGCGCCACGATCGCCCAGCGAAACCAGAGCACGAGCGGCAGCACGCGGGCGGCGAGCTGATTCTGCGCCGTGCGAACGAGGAAGCTTCGTGGGTCCGGCGCGTGCTCGGGATCTCGCTCCGTTCGGTACACGCTCAACCGGTGATGCTCGCGATGCACCCGCTCGTAGATGAACGTGGGGAAGAGGAACGGGACGCCGATGAGCACGTGCCACGCGAGACGGAGGCCCTTCACCGCATTGCGCTGATGCGAGAGCTCGTGCGCGAAGAGCGCGGCGCGGCTCAGCGCGAGGCCCGCGACCGCGACGCCGAGCGGCAACGAGCGCAGGTACGCGATGGCCAGGCCGGCATAGGTGACGCACGCGGTGAGCGTGAGGTCCGCGAAGTAGATCGCGCGGGAGGGAGCGCGAAGGTCGACGAGAGAGCGTGCCTGCATGGCGGCAGAAGATGCGCCGACTCGGCGAGTCCCGCGTTCGCGGTGACGCCAACCGCCTCCGCCACGGCGCCAAATGTATCGGCGGCGTATCCGATACGGCGCGGGGTGTATCGGGGGGTGTATCCGCCGAGACAGGCCCGAAAATGCGTGGATTTACGAGCTCGAGAGGGGGGATTCGGGCTGGCCCCGTCCTTGCGATGAAGGTCTGCGTCGCCAACGGATGGCGACACTCGAGAGGACGCATCAACCAACATGTCGATTCGCATCATCAGCACGCTCGCCGCGGTCACGTCGCTCCTTGCCCTCGTCGGTTGCGCGACTGGCGAGGAGGGTTCGGAAGAAGAGAGCACGGAGTCCAGCGAGAACGTGGAGATGCCGCAGGTCGAGACGAACGTGGAGACGAAGGCCTCCGGCTTCAGCTGTAGCTGCGCGCCGGACGAGGAGCTCGACGGCGGCCTCTGCTACCCGAAGTGCGCCGCGGGCTACACGGGCGACGGCCCTGTCTGCTGGCAGACGTGCGCATCGGGGTTCACCGACACCGGCTTCTTCTGCCACCGCGACAGCAAGATCATCAAGGCGAACACGTCGAGCTGCCCCTGGTACAACAAGTGCGGCCTCGGCTCGAGCTGCTCGAAGTGCCCCGCCGGCTACTCGAACGACGGCTGCACCTGCCGTATCGACGCTTACATCTACGCGCAGCCCTCGTACGGTCGAGGCGTCGGCAAGACGCTGAGCTGCACCTCGAACTGAGGCCACCATGTGTATCCAGCCGGTGAATCGAGGAACGCCGCGGTCGGGGCTCATGCCCTCCGCGAAGCTCTGCGTCGCCTCGTCCGAACGCGATGTCCTCCACGACGTCATTCGAAACCTGCACGCGTCCCCCGAGGACGCGTACTGGGCCCGCCGGTTGTTCGACCTCGTTCGAGACCCGGCGACGGCGACGCGCGTGCGTCACCATCTCGTGCTCGCGGTGCAGCGGTTCGCGCAACGCGACCCCAGCTTCTTCGTGCACGAGCGTTATCTGTCCGAGCAGCTCGCGGTGTGGGCGTGGCCGCGCGAGGTCCTCGACGCCCTCGAAGAGCGCCTCGTGCTGGAGGATGAATCGATGCATCATCTCGTTCTCGGTCGACTCTGGCTCGAAGCGCGCCGTCCGCCGGAGGCGATGGCCGAGTTCTACGCCCGCGCTGCGCGCCACCTCGCCGAGGTAGGCGACCACCTCCGCCTGGGTGCGTGGCACGAGGCGTACTGCGAGGCGCTCAGCGTCGCGGACGCCCACGAGCTCGGCGCACGGGCGAAGGAGCTCCTCGACTCCGTCGTACAGGAGAGCCGCGAGCGCGTGATCCTCGCCATTCTTCGCGGCGCGGCGCGCATCGCGGACTGGGACCTCTACGACACACATCGCATCGCCTACGGAGGTTTGAATCCGAGCAGCGAGATCTCTCGTCTCGACGCCGCTCGCGCGGAGGACGCGTTCTCTCTCCCACGACGGGCCTCCGCCGCCGCGATCACGATCCCCGCGCCGACGGGCATCAGCGAGCTCAAAACGGTGCGACCGCCTTCGAAGCTCTGAACGAATTCGCGAGGAGCGGTGACAGAGGGGCGAAATGCCCTCGGCGCTCGCATGTGCCGTCCTACTCTTCGCGGATATCTCCGCGGGGGCGGAGGACCCAGCCGCAGACGATGAAGAGACCCTGACCGCGACCGCGACGGTCGAAGCCCCGCCGCGCGCGCCAGTCACACGCACCATCGCGAGAGAGGAGATGGCGAGCGTGGCTGGCACGCGCGGCGATGCGCTGCGAGCGGTCGAGCTCCTGCCGGGCGTCTCGCGAGCGCAGGTCGGGAGCGATCTCCCGATCGTCCGCGGCGCCAATCCCTTCGATACGCAGGTCTTCCTCGAAGGCGCGCCGGTCCCGATCCTCTACCACCTGGCCGGACTCTCGAGCTTCGTGCACTCGCGCGTGCTCGACTCGATCGATCTCCAGCCGTCGAACTTCTCGCCGCGCTACGGCCGCAAGGTCGGCGGCATCATCGAGGTCCGGCTCCGCGATCCGAAGACCGATGGCTTGCATGGCGTCGCCGAGGCGAGCCTGCTCGACACGTCGCTGCTCGTCGAGACGCCCATCGGAGATCGGGTCGCGGTGCTGGCCGCGGTCCGCCGGAGCAACCTCGACGCCGTGCTCCGCAGCGCGCAGAGCCTCGGCGATCTCGGGATCACCGCCGCGCCCGTCTACTGGGACTACCAGAGCGTCTCCACCTTCAAGCTGACGGAGGCGGACCGCATCCGGGTGCTCGCATACGGGTCGAGCGATCGCTTCGGTCTCGTCCTGAAGAACCCGAGCGAGGCGGATCCCGCCATCCGCGGCACGTTCGAGGCGACGAGCGTGTTCCATCGCGCGCAGGTCGAGTATCGCCACCGCTTCGAGCGAGGTCAGCTCGACGCCGCGCTCACCTACGGCCGCCAGGACGAGACCGGCCGCTTCGCCGACGTCGGGAGATACGACCTCGCGATCGACACGCTGCAAGGCCGCACGGAGTGGGCCTCGAACGTCACGGACGCGGTGCGCGTGGTCGCGGGCGTCGACGTCCTCGCGAACCATTTCCAGGGCGACTACACCGGAGTCCCGCCGCCGAGCGGGGAGAACGACCCGAACACACCACCATCGCTCCAGCGTCGTCTCACCGTCCACGCGCAGGAATGGGAGACGCTGCCGGGCGCCTACCTCGAGGCCGGCCTGCGGCCATGGGCGCCGCTCCTGATCTCGCCGGGCATCCGGACCGACCACGACGCGCTGATCGGCGAGAGCGCGGTCGATCCCCGTCTCTCCGTACGCCTCGACGCAGCAGAGCGCACCGTGATCAAGGCGGGCGTCGGCCGCTTCTCGCAGTCGCCGGATCCCCGCCAGGCGATCGAGGGCGTCGGCAACCCGGCCCTGCGCATGAGCCACGCGCTCCACGCGAGCTCGGGCGTCGAGCAAGGGTTCACCGATCGCCTCACCGTGTCCGTCGAGGGCTTCGTGAAGCGCATCGACGGCGTGGTCACGGCCACACCCGAGGGCAACGCGCCCTATTTCACGAACCAGACGGACGGTCGCGTCTTCGGCGGCGAGCTCCTCCTGCGGCTCAAGCCGAGCCCGGACGCGCGCTTCTTCGGCTTCCTCTCCTACACCCTGATGCGGAGCGAGCGCCGCGACGTGAACGGCGGCGGCTGGCGCCTCTTCGATCGCGATCAGCCGCACATCGCGAGCGCCACCGGCGTGCTGCGGATGGGTCGCGGCTGGGAGCTCGGCGCGAGCATGCGATACACGAGCGGCACGCCGTACACGCCGATCGCCGGCGCGACCTACGACGCGACGACGGACGTGTACTCGCCGCGCAACGGTCGCCTGCTCAGCGAGCGAAACCCCGCGTTCTTCCGGCTCGATCTACGCGCGCAGAAGACGTGGACGTTCTCGCGCTGGAGCCTCGCCGCGTACCTCGACGTGCAGAACGCGACGAACCAGTCGAACGCGGAGGGCTTCTCGTACAGCTACGACTACCGCCGCCGCCAGGCGAGCAACGGGATCCCCATCCTCCCCATCATCGGCCTCCGAGGTGAGCTGTGAAGACACCGGCGCTCGCCTTGTTGACGCTCGCGGTCGTCGCCTGTGACGACTCGTTCATCAAGGGCTGGGAGGTCGACCGCACGCGCGTGCTCGGCGCGCGCATCGAGGGCACGCAGGTGTCGTGGCTCGTGGCCCGCTCGTCGCGCAGCGACTGGGCATTTGCCGTATGCACCGATACCCACCTCAACGCGCCGCGCTGCGACTCGCCCGTGACGGCGGCGGGCCGCGGGGCCTCGGACGACGAGCTGGTGGTCATGGACGTGGGGCCGCTGGCGCCGTCTTCGCTCGTGCTCGCGGCGTTCTGCGCGAACGGAGCGGCCACGCTCTCTCCCGGCGACTTCACGGGGACGTGCGCGGACGGCGCGCCGCCGCTGCTCGCGTCGGTCAAGACTCCGGCCGAACCGAACGCGAACCCCGCGCCGGCGGCGCTATTCCTCGATGGTCAACCGGTCACCCCGGAGACCTGCGTCGCGCCGAGCTCGAAGCACGCGTTCGGCTTCGTCATGCGCCTGGAGGATCGCGAGCCGGGCGAGTCGCTCCTCGCGTCGACCACGGTGACGGCGGGCGAGCTCGAGCGACAGTACACGTCGCTCGGGGCGGAGGAGCCTGCGCCGAAGGAGGGCGTGGTGGCCTGGACGGCGCCCGCCTCGGGCGACGTATCGGTCTATCTCGTGCTGCGCGACGGTCGCGGCGGCACGTCGTTCACGCGCGCACGCGTCTGCGTGCGCTGAAAGAAGGAAGGTCATGTCCATCGAAGCAAAGGTGCGCGCGCTCACTGGCGCTGGCGCAGGCTGGGTCATGTGGGTGCTGCTCGGGCTCTCGGTGCTCGTGCTGTCGATCGCGACCGAGCGCGCGCTCGTGCTCCTCGGTCAACGCGACGACGTACGCGCGCTGCGGCGCGATCTGTCGAGCGCGCTCGGGCGAGGCGATCTCGAGGCAGCGCTCGGCGTCGTGCTCGCGTCGAAGTCGGTCGAGGCGCGCGTGCTCGAGGCCGGCCTCGGCGCGCTCGAGCGCGGCCCGCAGGCGGTGCGCGAGCGTCTGGCGAGCGAGGCGCAGATGGTGAGGCTCACGCTCGAGCGGCGCCTCGCGATCCTCGGCACGGTGGGCTCGAACGCGCCGTTCGTGGGCCTCCTCGGCACCGTCATCGGCATCATCCGGGCGTTCCACGCGCTCGATCAGAGCGGGGGCCAGGTGTCCACGGCGCTGATGGCGGAGATCGGCGAGGCGCTCGGCGCGACCGCGCTCGGCCTCCTCGTCGCGCTCCCCGCGGTGGCGCTGTTCAACCTGTTCCAGCGCATGATCGCGACGCGCATCGCCCGAGCGGAGGCGCTCGGGCGCGAGCTGATGAGCTTCGTGAAGCCGACCACGGAGGAGCCGTGAAGGCGGGCGGCGGCGACGCCTCGCTCTTGACGGAGATCAACGTGACGCCGCTCGTCGACGTGGTCCTCGTCCTGCTCATCCTCATGATGGTGACCGCCACGACGCTCGCATCGAAGACGATCCCGGTCGATCTGCCGAAGGCCGCCACCGGCGACCAGGGGAAAGACGCGAAGCCGCCGTTCACCCTCGCCATCGACGAGTCGGGCGCGATGTTCGTCGAGCAGAGCCGCGTCGACGACACGACCGTGCGTACGCGCGCCCGCGGCGCCGAGAGCGCGGTGCTCGCCGCGGATGGTCGCGCGCGGCACGAATCGGTCGTGCACGCGCTCGAGCTCCTGCGCCTCGAGCACGTGCAGAAGATCGCCATCGTCGTCAGAGCCGAACGATGACGCCCGACCCGAGCCGCGACGAAGAGACGTCGGTCTTTCCGGCCATCGCCTCGCTCAGCTTGATCCTGCACATCGGCGTGGGCGTGCTCGTGCCGAACGCGGCGCCGCCCGGCGAGCGCATCACGTTCGAGAGCCAGATCATCCTCGAGGCCCCGCCCGCGCCGCCGCCACCGGTGCCACCCCCTCCCCCTTCGACCGAAGAGGCGCCGCCAGCGCCAGCGCCAGCACCGGCGCGAGCCGCGAGGGCAACGACGAAGCCGACCGTCCTCGAGGCGTCGACGAGCGCGAGCGACGTGAAGCTCGACGCGATCGTCGGCGAGACGGCGACGATGCCGGCCGCACCTCCGCGGCCGGAGCCCGCACCCATCGCCGCGCCGCCGCCGAGCCCCGCGCCGGCGCCGCCTCCGCGCGTCGATCCCGGTCCGGTGGTCGTCCCCGCGAAGGCGCTCGGGCGACTGCCGCGCGCGCCGGTGCTCGATCGCGAGCTCGAGCGAAACTACCCCGCCGACGCGCGTCGCGCCGGCATCGCCGGAAGCGCAACCCTGAGATTGCAGGTCCTGTCCGACGGTCGCCTCGGCCGCGTCGACCACCTGTCCGAGTCGCACCCCGGCTTTGGCCAGGCCTGCGAGCGCACCGTCCGGGCCGCCCGCTGGGATCCCCCGCTCGATCGCGAGGGTCGCGCGGTGGCGACCGAGATCAAATACGTCTGCAAATTCGAGGTCCGGAGCTAGCCGGGCCCTCGTAACCATCGGAAATCATTCGTGTGCAAGAATCGACCGCGCCGTCTGAACGAAGTCGGCCGCATCGGGTACCAACGAAGGACCGCATGGAGGGAGTCGTCGACGGCGTGGAGGAGCAGGAGAGCGGAGACGCGTCCGCGCTCCGCTCTCTCGTCGCGCGGCTTCGCCAGGGCGAGGCAGACGCGATCACGGTCGTCTATCGGCAGCATCACGTCGCGGTGCGCGCGTTCGCGCAGCGCCTCGTTGGTGACATCGAGTCCGCAGAAGATCTCGTGCAGGACGTGTTCGTGGCGCTGCCGGGCGCGATCGGTCGCTTCCGCGGAGACGCTTCCCTGCGCACCTTCCTCGTGTCCATCGCCGTGAACCGCGCGAAGAACCACGTGCGGTCCGCCATGCGACGGCGCGCAGCGCTCGCGAAGCTAGGGCGCGAGCCGGAGCCCTCGTCGCCGGACCTCCAGCGCGACCTCGAGCGACGCCAGCTCGCGGACACGCTGATGCTCGCGCTCGACGAGCTCCCGCTCGAGCAGCGCGTCGCGATCGTCCTTGGCGAGATCGAGGAGCGAACGTGCGCCGAGATCGCCACGATCGTCGGCGCGCCCGAGGCCACGGTACGCACGCGCATCTTCCACGCGAAGCGAAAGCTCCGCGAGATCCTCGCGCAGAAAGGAGGCGCACATGAGTGACGATCGCGAGCTCGATGGCGACCTCGATCTCCGCAGCGCCTTCCGCGCGGTGAAGGACTCGTACGACGGCGCAAGCCCCACCGCCGACCTCACGCTGCAGCGCGCCCTCTTCGCGTCACGCCGAAACGCGAAGAAGCGCCGGCTCACGCAGTGGGTGCTCGTCCCCGTCGCGGCGGCGCTCTTCGCGAGCACGGCGTGGGCCGGCGCCACGGGGAGGCTCGCGCCCGTCGTGGATACGGTACGCGAGGTGCTTCACGCCGAGGCTTCGCCCGTTGTCGTCGCGCCGGCAGCATCGAGCGTGGCGACGAACGCGCCGGCGATCACGGCGCCGAGCCCGCCGCCGACCCAGCCGCCGAGCGAGCCGTCGAACGCGGCCCCCATCGCCGACGAGCCCGCGCCGACGCGCGTCGTCGCCACCGCGGTCGCCGCCGCGCCCGCTCCGGCCCCGCCCCCGCTGGCGGCGACACCCGCGCAGGACCGCGCGCTGCAGCCCGCGACCGGGTCCGTCGAGCCACGCGCCCATGTGCGCCCTGCGATCACCACGACCAGCAGCGCGAGCCACGACGTCCATGCGAGCGCGCCGGCCGCGATCGCGCCCGCCCCACGCGCGGACGATCCCGACGCGCAGCTCTTCGAGGACGCGCATCGCATCCACTTCCTCGAGCGCGATCCCGCGCGCGCGCTTGCGGCCTGGGATCGCTACCTCGCCGCCGCGCCGAACGGCTCCCTCGCGCCCGAAGCCCGCTACAACCGCGCCCTCGCGCTCATCCGCCTGGATCGCACCGCGGAGGCGCGCGCCGTCCTCGAGGAGTTCGCCCGCGGCTCGTATCGCAGCGCGGAGGCACGCGCCCTCCTCGACGCCCTCGCGCGAGACGCCGGCGCTCGCCCCTGAGCCCATGCGCTCTGTAGTACCCTGCCCGAGCAGCGATGGAGGCCAGGGCGGACGAGGCGAACGTGCGGACCCGCATCGCTCGCCGTCTCGAGTGGCCCGTCCTCGGGGCGACGGTCTTCGCGCTCGCCTCCCTCGCGTGGTTCGTTCGCGAGCACGCCTACTCGCTCTACGACGACGCGTTCATCTATCTCCGCTTCGTCCACCACGTGAAGGCCGGCTGCGGCCTTCGATGGAACTGCAACGACGCGCCGGTCGAAGGCTTCTCCGGGCCGCTCTACCTCGCGCTCCTCGTCGCCGGCTCGCGGGTCACCTCGAAGCTCGTCACGCTGACGCAGGTGCTCGGCTCGATCGGCGTCGCCGGCGCGCTGGCGCTCGCGATCTCCGGCGCCGCGCAGCCGTTCGAGCGCACGCGCAGGCCGGAGCGCGCGATGGCCGCGATCGCGGTGGCGCTCCTGCTCGGGCTGGACCACTTCGTCCTCCTCAATGCCGTCATCGGCCTCGAGACCGCGCTCGCCGCGTGTGCCGCCACCGCCGTGCTCGTGGCGGTCACCGCCGACGCGCGGCGGCTCACGATCGCGATGGCGTTCGTGCTCGCCCTCCTCCGGCCGGAGGGCGTCATCTTCGTGCTCCTCCTCCCGATGCTGCGCTGGGCGCGCACGCCGCGGGTCCTCGGCGCTTGCCTCGGCGGGCTCGTCGCGATCGCCCTCGCTCGCTGGTCGATCTTCCACGACGTCGTGCCGAACACGTACTGGGCGAAATCGGGGGGCTCCGCGCGCCACTTCGAGCTCGGCGCCGCGTACCTCGTCGACGCGGCGCGCGACTTCCCCGCCATCTTCCTTGCTCCGCTCGCGCTGGCGTGGCGATCTCGTCGCGAGAGCGCCGCCTACTTCCTCGCCGCCTCGGGGCTCTGGTCTCTCTCCGTCGTACGCGCGGGCGGCGACACCTTCTCGTACAGCCGTCTCCTCTTCCCGCTCGTCCCGGCCCTCACCGTTCTCGCCGTGCGCGGCGCCATGGCCTTCGGGCGAGCTCCGGCGGAGCAGGCGCGAGTCGTCCGCGTCGCGACCGCGGCCGCCGCGGCCCTCGGCGTACGCGCAGCCGTCGCGCACGCGATCCCGGAGGCCCATGGCTTCGAGAACGTGATGCTCTGGACCGCGGTCGGCAAGCACCTCAAGGCCCACTACCCCGGAAAGACGGTCGCCACCGTGCCGGTCGGTGCGATCGGCTACTTCTCCCAGCTCGAGGTGCTCGATCTCGTGGGCCTCAACTCGCGCGAGATCGCGAGGGCGGGCCGCACCGTGCCGCCGGAGCTGCTGACCCGGACCTGGATCGGCCACGAGCGGCACGATCTCGAGTACACCCTCTCCCGCGCCCCGGACCTCGTCGTGACCACGAGGGTGCGCGCGACGCCGTGGCAGACCCTCGAGGAGGCGAGCGCCGGCTTCTGGGCCGATCGCCTCCTGCTCGGGGCGGCCCGGACCGGCGGCGCGCCGTATCGCGTCGAGGATCTGCCGATCGCGAACGGCGTGCACGTCCTCGCGCTCGCGCGGACGGAGTGACGCTACTCGCCGGCGGGCGCGGTGGCGGGCGCGATGCTGCCCGGCGCAGGCGTCTTCAGCACGTCGTCGCTCGCGGGGAGCGTGATCGTGAACTTGGTCCCCGAGCCGGGTTGGCTCTGGACCTGGATACTGCCGCCCGCGTTCTGCACGATGCTCTGTGAGATCGCGAGACCGAGACCGGTGCCCTTCTCCTTCGTGGTGAAGAACGGGACGAAGAGGTTCTTGAGCACCTTGTTGCTGATGCCCGGGCCGGTGTCGGCGACGCTGATCTCGACAACCTCTACCTGCTCCTCGAGCGGGAGGCGGCCGCTGTTCGTCGCCGGCGGAGCCGTGATCCAACTCGCGGCGCGGCTCGCCTTGCGCGCGCTCGTGGTGATCGTCACCTTGCCCTGACCGTTCATCGCCTGACCCGCGTTCTGGACGAGGTTCATGAGCACCTGCCTCAGCTTCTCCGGATCGATGCTCGCGCGCGGGATCTTCTCCGTGAGGTCGAGCCGGATGTCGACATCGTCGATCTTCTGGCTGCTCAGGATCTGGAGCGTGCGCTTCACGGCGGCGTTGATGTCGAGCGGCACCGGGTTGCCCGCGTGCGGGCGCGCGTAGTCGAGGAAGCTCCCGACGACGCGATTCAGGCGGTCCGTCTCCTCGAGGATGATCCCGAGGAACTCCGCCATCGTGGGATCGGGGTCCTTCGCGCTGCCCGCGACCTCCTCGAGGAGCTGCGCCGCGCCCTTGATCGCGCCGAGCGGATTCTTCACCTCGTGCGCCAGACCGGCCGCCATCGAGCCGAGCGCGGCGAGGCGATCCCGCTCCTTCATGCGATCGTAGAGGCGCGAGTTCGCGATCGCGACGCCCATCTGCGCCGCCACCGTCTCGAGCAGCGCGATCTCCTCCGGCGTGAACGCGTCCTTCACGCGATCGTCGGCCACACACAGGAGGCCCACGAGCTCCTCCGCGTCACCACGGATCGCGAGCACGACCGAGGTCTTGAGCGGGCCGAGCGCCTCCACCGCCGTCAGCACCGGCGCCATCAGCTCGCGCGCGTGCGGCGCGCCGTCGGCCTCGCGCGCGAGCTCCTCGAGCGACATCGAGAGCGTGAGCTTCTCCGTGAGCGGACGGATCGCGAGCATCTCGAGCCGCGGGACGGGGGTCGGGCCGACGGAGCCCACGAGATCGAACCCGTTGCCGTCCGGATCGCGCAGGTACACCGCGGACGAGGTGACGCGACGTGACTGTTCGAGCCCCGCGATGACGACCTCGACCATCTCCGCGCTCTCGAGCGTGTGCGCCAGACGACGGCGCAGCTCGCCCACGCTCGACTCGAGGTCGTAGCGCTCGCGGAAGAAGAACTTGTTCACGCGCGTCTCGAACTCGTGCTCGAGCGGCTCGAAGAGCACGAGAAAGACGATCGCGGCGAGGACCGCGTTCAGGTACATCGCGCCGAACCGACCGATGTACGTGATGAAGCCGTAAAAGATGCCGGCGAGCGCGAACGCGAGCGCGGTCGAGACGAGGAGCCGGCCCGAGAGCTCGTAGAGGTCCGCGAGGCGCGGCCGCGTGAGCGACTCCGCGAGCACGAACAAGAAGACGACGGCGAGCACCGCGCCGATCGGCGGAAGGTTCACGCCGAGGAACGCGACGAAGTCCGCGAGCGTGAACGTCATCGCGAGCGCGCCGACGCCCGCGAGGAAGCGGATCCGATCGCGCACCGCGCGCGACGGGTTCTTCTCGCCTCGGCGCCAGAGCGACGTGAGGGCGACCGCGAGGAGCCCGAACACGTAGAGGTAGAGCGTCCCGAGCGCGAGCGCCTTCACCAGCGCGCCCGCCCGCTCGAACGGCGACACCGCGATCGCGAGCATCGGGACGCCGAGGAGCGTCGCGATGCGCGGGAGCTTCGCGCCGGCGGAGTCGGGCGTCTCGAGCGGCGTGATCGAATGGAAGAGATGCACCGCGAACTGCGGCAGGAGCACGGTGAGGATCGTCGTCGTGCGATCGAACCCCGAGCGCAGCGGATCTTCGAGGAGCCCCGCGAGCGACTGGCTCACGTACCAGAAGGCAACGCACGTCGAGAACGACGCGAACAGCCAGTGCGCCATCCGCCGGCCGCGGAGAAGCATCGACAGCGCGATCGCAAAAGCGATGACGCCACAAAAGAGCGTCGTCCGAGCGCGGAGCTCCTCCACCACGTGAGGATACCCCAGACACCCGGACGTACCGAGCTTCGGGAGCGGAGCTCCCGCGAGAGAGAGTTACTTGTGGCCGGAGCCCGTGCTGGTGCCGGGCGTCGAGGTACCGCTGCTCGACGACTGCGCCCACGGATCCGGGAGCGGTCCCTTCGTCCAGGGATCCGGGAGCGGACCGCACGTCTCACAGCTCTTCACGAGGCTCGCGTGCTCGGTCACGTCCGTGGTGGTGACCGGGATCGGGTTCGGCTGGGTCTCCGCCGCGTGCTTGTCGATCTCCGTGATCTCGCTGGTCTGCGAGGACGGCTCGTTCGTCTGGTCGTCGTCGTCCGCGCAGGCGGTGCCCGCGATGGAGAGACCGACCACGAGCAGGAGCGTGAGCGCCGGGCGGGCGGCAAACTTGAGGATGCTGATGCGATTCATGAGTTCCCCTCGGAGGAGGCGGCAGCGAGACCGTACTGTTTCACGAGCTGGGACAGACGCGGGCGCTTCATTCCTAGAAGCGCCGCGGCTCGTGTGATGTTCCCCTTCGTCTCCGTCAAAGCGCGCGCGATGCAGTCGCGCTCGATCTGACGCTTGATGTCGCTGAGCGACACGGCGCCCTGACGCACTTGCGCGTAGGCCACGGCGGTCGCGTTGGCTTCGTCCTCCGGGAGGAGGCCGTCGCCTTCTTCGTCGTCACCCCCCAGGTCGACCGGCTCGGCCGCCGACATGGGGACCGCCGCGGACGAAGCCGGCGGCGGAAGGACGCTGAGCGGGGCGCGGAGCGAGACCGGCGCTTGCGCGGGGACCTGCTGGGCCACGGCGCGGAGGTCTTCCACGTTCTCGATCAGGTCGGTCACGGTGATCGTCGTCCCGTCGGCGAAGAGCGACACCGCGCGAAGCACGTTCTCGAGCTCGCGGATGTTGCCGGGCCAACGATGACGCTGGAGCAAGTCGATAGCGTCGCTCGAGAGCGACTTCTTCGTGTCGCTGCGCTCCTCCGCGATGCGACCGAGGAGGTGGTCCGCGATCTTCGGGAGGTCGCCGAGGCGAGCGCGGAGCGCCGGCACCTCGAGCGTGATACCGCGGAGGCGGTAGTAGAGGTCCTCGCGGAACTCGCCGCGCTCGACCATCGCGCGGAGGTCGCGATGGGTGGCGCAGACGACGCGGACGTTCGCGCGGATGGGCTGGGTGCCGCCGACGCGCTCGAAGGTCTTCTCCTGCAGGACGCGAAGCAGCGCGACCTGCGTGCGCGGAGAGATGTCGCCGATCTCGTCGAGGAAGAGCGTGCCGCCCTCCGCCATCTCGAAGCGGCCACGGCGGCGCGCCGAGGCGCCCGTGAACGCGCCCTTCTCGTGACCGAAGAGCTCGGAGAGGAGCAGGGTCTCGACGAGGGCGGCGCAGTTGACGCTGACGAGCGGGCCGCTCGAGCGATCGCTCGCGCGGTGGAGGGCGTCCGCCACGAGCTCCTTGCCGGTGCCGCTCTCGCCGCGGATGAGGACGGTGCTGTTCGACTTCGCGACCTTCTTGATCGCGATGGCGAGCGTCTTCATCGCCGGATCGTCGCCGACGATCTCGCGCTTCTCGTTCGACTCGATGCGGTTCGGGACGCGCTGCGTGCGCGGCGCCTCTTCCTCCACGGACAGGTCCGTGACGGAGTGCTGAAGCGTCGTCTGGAAGCGCGCGAGCGTGACCATCTCCGGCTTGGCGAGGTACGCGGCGCGGATGTCGGCGGGGAGGCCCGCCGCGACCTGATCGCGGACCGCGATGGCGCGTGCGCAGTGCGCGTGCGCCGCCGTCATGTCGGCCGCGTCGCGGTTGATCATCGCGAGGAGGATGTGGATCTCGGTGAGGAGGTGCTCATCGCCGGAGAGACGCGCGACCTGGAGCGCCTCGTTCGCGCTCTCGAGTGCTGGCTGCCCGAGCGCGCGGCGGTGCATGGCGCGGACGATGGCGGCCTCCGCGCGGGCGCGACCGCTCTTCGCGATCGAGTCGACGGTGGTGAGCGCCTGCGCGACGCGGGCGAGGTCGCCGTCTTCGAGGGCGACGCGCGCCGAGACGATATATGCAGACTCCAAGCAATCGTGATCGCCGGAGGCCTGCGCGTCGAGGAGGGCGCCTTCGATCTCGCGGCGCGCGAGCTCGGTGTTGCGCTTGGCGAGCGCGACCTGCGCGCTGACCCACTTGAAGAGGGCGGCGCAGCGCGGGGGCGCGTGACCGGAGAGGAGCTTGCGACCGAAGGTGATGGCGTGCTCCGCGTGGTCGACGAGGCCGAGACGGAGGCGGAGGTCCGCGAGGTTCGCGATCGTGAGCGCGGTGGCGAGACGGCCACGAAGCGCCTGCGGGAAGCGAACCGTGCGCTCCCAGTACTGGAGGGCCGCGCCGTAGTCGTGCTGGCGGTACGCGACGAGGCCGAGGTTCGACAGGGCGTAGGCGCGAGCGCGCTCCTCGTCGAGGCGCGTGCCGTCGGCGAGGACGCGCTCGAGGAGCTCGCGCGCCTCGTCGAGGCGACCCTTCGAGAGGAGCGCGATGCCGCGGTTGAGGCGAGCGCGGAGCTCGGCGGTGGTCTCGCCGGCGGACGACGCGTTCATCGCGTCTTCTGCGAAGTGCTCGTCCGCGAGCTCCCACGAGCCGCGCGCGAGGAGGATCTTGCCGAGGGTGCCGCGCGCGCCGAGGCGCGTGGCGGCCGTCTTCGCGAGGTCGGTCGCGCGGACCGCGTGCGAGGCCGCGAGGTCGAGCTCGCCGCCGAGGTACGAGAGCTCCGCGCGCTCGGCCGCGACGCGCGCCGCGAGCTCGGGCTCGTTGTGGACGTTGTTGCTCTCCGCCTTGCTGAGACAGACGCGGGCGGCGACGAGGTCACCGAGCTGCATGAGCGCGCGGCCCATGAGGAGGGAGATGGTCGCGTCGGTCGGATCGATCGTGGCCGCGCTCTCGCACCAGCGCTGCGCGTCTGCCGCCTCGCCGAGGAGGAGCGCGCGCTGCGCCGACTTGAGGCGGAGCTCAAGGCCGTGGATGCCGCCGATGCGGCCGACCGCTTCGAACCAGCGAGCCGCGAGCTCGCCGTTCACCTGCGGGTCCGCGCCGTGACGGAGGGCCTTGCCCATCGCCGCGTCGGCGGCGTCGTACGAGCCAGCGCCGAGGAAGAGCGCCGCCGCGCGCGCGTTCGCCCACGCGTCTTCGCCGAGGATGCGGGCCACTGCGATGCGGTCCTCGTTCGAGGCCTCCGCTTCGAGCTCGGACAGCTCGCACCACGGCGAGGCGGAGACCAGGCCGGAGGCGATGCTGACGAAGTCGGCGGCGACGAGCTCGTCGATGGCCGCCTTGGCGTCGGGCTCGAGCTCGACCAGCGACTCGATCGAGAGCGAGCGACCGGCGAGCGCGATGAACGTGAGCACGCTCGCGGCGGTGGAGCCGAGGTCATCGAATCCCGCGGCGGGCGTCGCCGGAGCGCGGCGCGCGCGCGACCACCAGGCCTCGAGGGAGCGGAGATCGGTCGAAGCGATCTCGTTCTGCGCTTCATCCGCGACGGCGGAGAGCCAGCGGAGCTTGTCCGTGACGCTGAGGTCCGCGGCGACGTCGAACGACGACGCGTCCCAGCCCGGGAGCTCATCGCTCGCGGTGACGAACACGACCGGAACACGCGAGATGCGAGCGAGCGCAGCCGCGACCGAGCGGTCCCAGGTCCCATCCTTCGGAAGGGGCGCGACGATGGCCGCGCGCATCGCGACGGCGGCATTGGCGATCGTCTCGGCGCAGAGCGCGGGATCACACGGAGCGTTGGCGACCCCCAGATGCAGCGCGACCTCGCGGAAGAGCGGCGCGCCCGAGCGGACCTGGGCCCCGATCGGGAGCCACCCGCTCGTGCGAAGGCGACGGGACGCATGAGCGGTGATGGGACCGTGCGCGTCCGCCGGCGCACGAACGAGCATCACGCCGGGCTGCGCACCGACGAGTCGTTCGTCGAGGTCGACGAACGTCCGCGCCGGAGCCGCGACCGAAGCCGGACCCAACGCGGAGAGAGAAGAGAGAGGAGCTGCGAGTGCCAAAGCCGAGGAAACCTACTCGATAGAAGTGGACCTTCAAGGGCGGCACCCGAGCGCCGCGCCCCACCGCGAATCGTCATTATGACCGCGGAATGATGCGACTTTTCGGGATTCGAAGGTCGAGCTTGGAGTTTGGTGAGTTTCGCTGCCACTTCATCCTGCAAGAGCCGAGCCGTAGGATGACGGCCGCAAATGCTCGAGATCGCTGGCCGAACCCAGCCGCCGTCAGGGCACGCACGCGCTTGGGCGTCACGTTCCCGATCGCCACCTATGTAGGTCTCTTTCGCCTATCAGCGTTCATCCTCGGCGCTGTGAGCGACTTTTTGTCGCGGATGCCGTTTTCAGCACCGCCTCGACCTCGTCGATCTGCTTCTTCGTCGCGTCGCCGATCTTCCGCGCGATCGGGAGCTGCGCGAGCCCGCTCGCGACGTAGAGAAGGAGGGCGTCGGGAAGCTTGCTCCTCAGGATGGCGATCTGCTTCTCGATGCTCGCCGCTTCGCCGCGCCGGACCGGACCGGTGAGCGCATCGGGGAAGCCGAGCTCCTCGACGTTCTCCGCGACGCTGCGAAGGAGCGGGCCGAGCATGAGCGGCGCGTCCTGGCGCGGGACGCCCGCGACCGCGAGCAGCTCCACACCGATCGCGGCGAGGGCGGCGGCGCCGTTCGCGACGAGCCCCGCGGCCGCGTGATACGCGATCGGATCGAACTTCGCCCCGAACGTGCGCGGCGTCATGCCGAGCTTCTTCGCGAGCTTTCGCGCCTTTTCTTCCGCCTTCGCGTCGCCCTTCACGTGGACGTGACCGCGCTTCAGCGTCGGGAACGACGACGTCGAGGCGAACGAGATCATCGGATGCATCTGCGCGATGCCGGCGCACTTGCCTCGGAGCGGCAAGATCGCGTCCGCGCTCTGCGAGCCGGCGTTGTGCACGACGACGGTGTCCTTCTGCACGAGTCCGTTCGCGAGCTCCGTCGCGAACGGGGCGAGCTGCTTGTCGCGCAGCGCGAGCACGATGATCGACGCGTCGATCGGCTTCTTTGGCAGCACTTTGCGTGCAGGATGCAACTTCACGTCGATCCCCCGCTTTTCACACGCCGCCGCGAGCGCACGACCGACCTTGCCGGCCCCGATGATGAAGACTTTCACGCCTCGTTCTTTAGCCCAGAGTCGGGGACGACGGGGGCACCGTGTACAGCGCGTGCTTCCGCGCGTAGTCGAGCACGGCCTTGGGCACGAGCTCCTGGATCGCATCGAGCTCGTTCAGCGCCAGTCCGCGACGCACCTCGGTGCTCGAGATGTTCGGCAGCACGGGCGCGGGCGCGCCCTCGTAGCTCACGCCCACGCGGCCTAGCACGATCGGCGGCGCGATCTCCCTCACCCGATCGAAGCGATGCCACTTCGCCGACTCGACGACGATGTCGGCGCCCATCATGAGACGGAGCTGCTTGCCGGGCAGCTTCTCCTGGAGCCGCTCGAGCGTGCGCAAGGTCTTGCTCTCGCCGCCGAGCTCCTCCTCGATGCGCGAGATCTCCACGCGCGGCAGCCAGCCCATCGCGAGCTGGCACATCTTCACGCGATCCTCGAACGGCGCGAGCGACTTCGCGAACGGATGCTGGAAGGTGGGCACGACGAGGATGCGCTCGACCTCGAAGCGCGCGTGCACGACCGCCAGCGCGAGGACGTGTGCAAGATGCGGCGGATTGAAGCTCCCGCCGAAGACCGCGACCACCGGCCTGGCGCTCTTGTCCGCGCCCGCGTCCACGGCGGCGCTCATCCGCCCTCCACGCTTCGACGAACCTTGTCGCGCGACGTGCGCAGGACCTCGCGCTGCGTGGGCTTGCCGGTGGCGTCGAAGATGGTGAGGACGATGTCCTCCTTCTCGTCGTCCAGCACGGCGATGCCGCCCTCCTGCGAGCCGATCGGCCCGGGCGTGACGAACCAGCGCTGGCCGATCTTGCGCACGAGCGGCGCCTCGCTCTTCCCGAACGCGAGGATGTTCGCGGCGAGGATGTCCTCCTCGTCGAGGAGGGCCTTGTCGTAGATCAGGATGGCGACGCGATCGCCGACCATCTCGATCGTGCGCGCCTGCGACTCCGACAGCGCCTCGAGCGACTTCAGGCGCAGCCGGGCGCGCTCGGTGGCGACGAAGCGATCGATGGTGGCCGGCGCCCCCGCGAGGGCCACGTCGGCCGCGCGGCGCCAGGCGCCGTCGTCGGTCGGGTCGTCCCCCACGAGCTTCCGCGCCCAGGCCGCCACCGCGCGGTCGAGCGCCCCATCATTTCCGAGGTAGATCGCGCGATGGACGCGCGCGCCGTTCAGCAGGAACTCAGCCGCACGGCCGAGCGCTCCCACGTCACCTCCGGCGGCACCTAAAAGACCGAGGCGCATCCCATCGTTCCTCCTGAATCGCGAGGACAGTGTCCCGACCCGGCGATCGAAAGTAAAGTGCCGGCTTCGATGCCTCGCACGCGATCGCTCGTTCGCCCCGTGACGATCACGCTCGACGGCGAGCCGATCGAGGCCGAGGCCGGCGAGCCGCTCGCCGCCGCGCTCGTGGCCGCCGGGAAGACCACGATCGCACGAAGCCCCAAGTTTCACCGGCCGCGAGGCCCCGCATGCATGCGCGGAGCCTGTGATGGCTGCCTCGCACGCGTGAACGAGATCCCGAACGTGATGACGTGCCTCGTCCCCGCCACGGAAGGCGCGGCGGTGGTCTCGCAAAATCGACTCGGCCCGCGCGACGCCGATCTGCTCCGCATGACGGACTGGTTCTTTCCGGACGGCATGAACCACCACGAGCTCTTCGCGGGCATCCCGGGCGTGCAGACGATCATGCAGGGCTTCGCGCGCCGCGTGGCGGGCCTCGGCAAGCTCCCCGTGAAGGAGCTCGCGGCCCGAAAGGCGCAGCGTCGTGGCGTCGATGTCGCCGTCGTCGGCGCGGGTCCCTCCGGCATGGCGGTCGCGATCGGCCTCGCCGAGGCCGGGCGCAAGGTCGAGGTCATCGACGACAAGCTCACCGCCGGCGGCGGCATCACCGCGCTCTCCCCGCAAGACGCCGCGCGCTTCGACTCGCTCCGCACGCCGTTCTCGGTGGCGATGAGCCGCCGTGCCATCCGCCTCCGCACGAGCACCACCGTCGGCGGCGTCTACGGCCGCGACCTCCTCGTCGTGAGCGAGCGCGACGGCGCGGAGATCCTCGAGGCGAAGGCCGTCGTCTTCGCGTGCGGCGCGCACGACGGCGTCCTCGCGTTCGAGGGCAACGACATGCCCGGCGTCATGAGCGCCCGCGCCGCCGGCTGGCTCCTCTCGTACGGCATCATCCCGGGCGAGCGCATCGCGATCGTCGTCGCCGAGGGCGGCGGCCCCTTCGGCGAGTCCTACGCGCGCGCGCTGAGCGAGCTCGAGCCGACGAAGAAGGGCCCGAAGGTCCAGGTCGTCCACGGCGAGCCGCTCGCCATTCGAGGCTCGAGCAAGGTGAAGGGCGTCCGGGTGCGCAGCGGCAAAGGCAAGGACGGCGAGCTCGACGCCGACGTGGTCCTCATCGACGCCGCGCGCTCGCCCGCGTTCGAGCTCCCGGAGCAGGCCGGTGCGACGGTGGTGCACGAGCCGCGCGGCTTCGTCGTGAAGACCGAGCGAGCCGGCGTGATCGCCCCGGGGTTCTGGGCCGCCGGCGAGGTGACAGGCGTCCCGTTCGACGCCGCCGCGCTCATCGCGAACGCGCGCGAGGTGACCGCATCGATCTGCGGTCGTTGAGTCGCGCGACGCACGACGCACACGTGCAAACGACGCGCTCGTGAAACAAATGACCATGGATCGGGCGCTCGTGGCGCATCGCGAACGTCAGAAAGAGGCCGGTCTGTCCGGGTGCCCCGACGCTGCCGGTGACGGGACCCGGCCGTCGCCGGTGGCTACTTCACCGGGCCGCGTCCGCTGCGATGTCCGCTTCGGGCCGCGCCAGGAACATGAGGCGGAAGGAGTCGATGAGGCCGTAGTAGGGCGAGCCCGTGGGCGCGTTCTGGCCGAGCGCGGCGCCGAGGGTCGGGTTCTTGGCGATCGCGCCGTCGCCCTCGCCCTCCTTCTTGCCGTTCACGTAGACGCGGATCTTGCCCTTGTCGATCACGCAGGCGACGTGCGTCCAGTCCTCGACCGCGACCTCCGACGTGCTCGTCACCGCGCCGCCCGAGCTCGCGCAGATCACCTTGCCGACGGCGCTGAGCGTGAGCGAGAACCGACCGTCGTCGTCGAAGACCACCGCGTCCGCGCCGGTGCTCTGACGCTTGACCCACGCCTCGAGCGTCGCTGCGTCGGCCGGGAGGTCGAACGCCTGATTGGGATCGAACGTCATCTGGCTCGCAGGCCCGAACGACGCCGCCTGACCATCCTTCCCCGGCGCGAAGGTGATGTTCGCGATCTTCGGCTTGATGCCGTTCGGCGAGCCGTCAGTCACCGCGCCGTCGAACGCGAAGCAGAGCGTGAGGCCGCCGATCTTGCAGGTCGCCGAGGAGATCGGCCCCGCGTCCGCTCCGGCCTCCGGCGCGAGCGTCGACCCGGCGTCGCTGGCGACCTTCACGGCGTCGTCGTCATCGTCGTCGCCGGAGCGGGGCGCGGTGCCGAGCGAGGAGCGATCTCCCGTGCTCGAACACGCCGCAAGGAGCACGAGCGTGAGGAGGCTAGCAGGGCGCATCATCCCAAACGGTATCACCCGGCGAGCGGAACGCTGAAGGAGAACGTCGTGCCCTTGCCGACCTCGCTCGTGACCTCGACGCGACCGCCATGCGCTTCGACGAGACGCTTCGTGACGTAGAGCCCGAGGCCGATGCCCTTCGCCGCCTTCTCCGAGCCCGGCGCACGGAAATAGCGCTCGAAGATGCGCGGGAGGGCCGACGAGGGAATGCCGATGCCCGAGTCCGTCACGGAGACGACCGCCTCCGACGCCTTCGTCTGCACGTTGACGATGATCTCGCCGCCGCTCGGCGAGTACTTGATCGCGTTCGTCAGGAAGTTCGCGATCACCTGCTCGACGCGGTCGACATCGATGAGCGCCCGCACGTTCGTCGCGCCCCGGAGGGTCACGCTGTGCTTCTTCAGCGATGGCTGGATGCGCTCGACCGCCTCGTGAATGACGGCGACGAGATCGGCCGCCGCTGGCTCCACCCGGAGCTCCCCGGCCTCGATGCGCGACACATCGAGGAGATCGTCCACGATCGCGAGCATGCGATGCGCCTGCCGGAGCACGCGCTCCGCGAACGTCAGCTGCTTGGCCTGCGAAGCGTTCGCTTTCGCGTCGACCGCGAAGCTATCCGCCGCCATGACGAGCACCCCGAGCGGTCCGCGAAGCTCGTGCGACACGACGTGGAGCACGTCGTCGCGTCGCGACGTCGCGAGCGCGAGGTCGGCGCGGCTCGCCTCGATCTCGGACTTGCGGACGCTCATGTCTTCGAGCGCGGAGACGAGGACGTCCATGATCTGCTCGCGCGAGGCGGAGATCTCGAAGGACTCGCCGCCGACCGTCAAGTGGGCATGATCCGAGCGCTCGAGCGTGCGCTGCACGCGGCGGATCAGCTGCTGCTCGTCGTAGGGCTTCGTCACGAAGTTGTCCGCGCCGGCGGCCAGGGCTCGCACCACGTCGAGCGGCTCCGCGAGCGACGTGACGAGGATGATGGGCAGGCTCTTCAGCGCCGGATCGCCGCGAAGGGCACGACAGAGCGAGTAGCCGTCACGCTTCGGCATCACGATGTCGCTGATGACGAAATCCGGCTTCCGCGCCTTCGCCTGCTGGAGCGCATCGTCTCCGTCGACGGCGACCACCACCTCGTGGCCGTGATCCTGGAGGAGGGCCTTGAGCTGATACGCCTGGGTGCGACTGTCTTCGGCGACGAGTACGAGCATGACCCTGGAGCTCCTTCTACCGGATGTGCGCGGCGATCGCCGCCGGCACCAAGCTGACGTCCACTGCCCCGCGCTCGCGCGCCGAGTTCGTCATGCCCGCGACCGCGCACGACGCCTCGTCCTGGGCGATCACGAAGCCCTCCGCGTCGTGGAGCGCACGAGCGCCCTCGGCCCCGTCGCGTCCCATCCCCGTCAACACCACCCCGACCGCGCGACGGCCGTAGGCCATCGCGAGCGTATGAAGCAGGTGATTGCCGGATGGCCGAAAGCCACCGATGGGCGGCGCCGTGGAGAGCGCGAGCGAGCCATCACGCGCGACGCCGAGGTGGTGGTCGCCAGGTGCAATATACACACATCCTCGCTCCGCCGGCGCGCCGTGCGTGGCCAGCATCACGCGTGTCTTCACCGCGCCGCGAAGCCACGTCAGGAAGCCGTCGACGAACGACGACTCGATGTGCTGCACGAGGAGGACGGGCGGATGATCGGGAGGGAGCGCGGCGAGGATCTCCGCGACGACGGGCGGCCCACCGAGCGAGGCCACGATGCCCGCGATCGAATAGGAGCGCTGCGGGAGCTCTGGCGACGTCAGCGAGACCGGCGTCTCGTGCTTCCCGGGGCGGGCCAGGCGCGACCGCGGGAGCGCGGCCGCGCTCCGGACGGTATGAATGATGGCCCGGCGCTTCACGTCGTAGGTGGGCTCGGAGGGCGGCGGCGGCGCCTCGAGGACGGCGATCGCGCCCGCGCGCAGCGCCTCGAGCGCGACCGCGACGTCGGTGGGCGAGACGCTCGCCGACACCATCAGGATCGGGACACGTCGCGCGCGGAGGATCCGACGCGTCACCTCGTAGCCGTCCGCCCGTGGCATCACGATGTCCATGAGGACGACGTCCGGGTCGACCTGCTCGACCATCTCCACCGCGTTGGCGCCCGAGGAGAGCTCCTGCACGATGACGATATCGGGCTCGTCCGCGAGCGCCGCCCGCAGCGCCGCGCGCGCGGTCGCCGAGTCATTGACGAGGAGGACGCGGACCGGCATCAGAGGAGGTGGGCAATCACGTCGAGGAGCTGGTCCTCGTCGAACGAGCTCTTCACGATATATGCCGACGCCCCCATGTCGAGGGCGCGCTGCTTGTCGGCCGGATCTTCGAGCGCCGTGACCATGACGACCGGAAGACGTGCGTACCGCGGTGTGGCACGAATGCGACCGAGAAGGCCAAATCCGTCGAGGCGTGGCATCTCGACGTCCGTGAGGACGATGTCGAAGGGCGAGTCCGACGACTGGGAGCCGAGCGACAACCACGCCGCCTCCCCATCGACCGCCGTCTCGACGTCGAAGCCGTTCACCCGCAGCAGCGTGCGCTCGAGCTCGCGGGTCGTCGCCGAGTCGTCGACCACGAGGACCCGCTTCGGGCGCGCGCGCACCACCTCCTCCGCGGGCAGCGCGCCGCGCGCCACGGCCGCGATCGCTTGCACGTCGAGCATCCAGGCCACCGTCCCGTCGGGAAGGAGCGTGGTCCCGCTCACGAACGGGATGCGCCGGACGCGACCCGCGAGCGGTCGCACCGCCACCTCTCGCTCGTCCGTGATCTCGTCGACGATGAGCGCCACGCGCCGCTCACCGACGCCCGTGAGGATGGAGGTGAAGCTCTCCGTATCGGGCAGCGAGCTGGTCCGCGCGCCGAGCTCGCCTCCGACGTTGGCGAGCGGCAAGAGGACTCCATTCTGGAGCAGGTGCGCGCGGCCGCCCGCGAGCTGCACGTCCGCACGCGGCGTCCGTACGATCCGCTCGATCGACGAGAGCCGGATCGCGATCGCGTGGCCGGCCGCCGTCGCGACGAGGGCCCGCGTCAGGCTGAGGTCGGGCGAGACCGAGACGAGGAACGTCGTGCCCTTCCCCAGCTCCGACGTGACGCGGATGCGGCCGTGCAGCTCCGTCACGCGCTGGCGAACCACGTCGAGCCCGACGCCGCGCCCGGCGAGCTCGTCGGTCGCCGACTGCGTCGAGAACCCATGCGCAAAGAGCACCTCGAAGGGATCGCCCTCGAGCCCGAGCTCCGTCGCGCGCGCGGCGACCGCCGTCCGATCGATCCCGCGCCCGTCGTCGCTCACGATCACCCGCAGCTCGCCCTCGCCCTCCTCCGCCCGGATGCGCAGGGTCCCGCCGCGAAGCCCGGCGAAGCCGTGCGCGACCGCGTTGCGCACGAGATGAAGGAGGACCTCGCGGAGCGGCTCGCGGAGGCGCCGATCGAAGCGGACATCGTCCCCCTCCCGCACGACCGTGAGCTTCACGCCACGACGCTCCGCGGCGTCCTCCGCCGCCTGTGTCGCGCTCGTCGCAAGCGACTCGAAGCGCTCCTGCCGCAAGCTGCGCGCAGCGCTCGCCACGAGCTTCGCCCGCTCGGACGACGCTCGCCAGGCCTCGGCCTCGGACGTCGATCGCGCCTCCGTACCCGCCGCGATCGTGCGCGCCGCGCCGACGGATCGCTCGAGGCGTCGCCGCAGCTCGATCGCGGCCGGCGAGCCCGTGCGCACCTCGAGGGCGGCGGCGAGGCTTCGAATGAGCTCGAGCTCGCGCACGAGGTCCGTCGTCGCGAGCTCGAGCGACTGCTTCGATCGGCCGAGGCCGCGAGCCATCTCGAGGACGAGATCCTCGGAGGACTCGAGCAGTCGCCCCAGCGAAGCCGTGTCGACACGGAGCGTCTCCGCGGGGACGGACGAGGCAGCGGCGGGCGACGGCTCATCGCCAGGCTCGGCGCGAAACGCGATCGACGGCGGCGAGGCGACGGCCGTCGCCGCATGGACGATCGGCGCGAACTTCGTGACCGTGGTGACCGCGTCGCGCGCGCTGCTCGCGACCTCGTCGGACGTGAGCGCACCAGAGGCGCGCAGCGTCTCCGCGCGCGTCTCGAGCTTGTGACACTCCGCTTCGAGCTCGGGATAGCCGGCCGCGCGCGAGGCGCCCTTCAACGTGTGCACCGCGCGGCGAAGCTCGTCCGCCGCGCCCGACGGATCCTCGAGCGCGCGCTCGATCTGCTGCCGGAGCAGCGCGAGCATGTCGTCGAACTCCTCGCGAAAGATCGCGCGAAGCGTCTCGAGCGCGGGCTTCACCATCCGATCACGTGCGGTACTGAGCCACCACGTCACGTAGCGTCGTGCTGAGCGAGTTGAGGTCGCGCGCCGCGCTCTCCGTCTGGCGGGTGCCTTCGGAGGCCTGGAGCGCGGCCTGCTCGATCGAGCGCATCGCCTGCGCGATCTGCGACATGCCGGTGATGACGGGCTGGGTGGCGGAGAGCGTGTGCTTCACGATGTCGGCAGTGCCCGCGATCGTGGTGGCGAGCTCCTCGATCTTCTCTCCCGAGCGCTTGGCGGCGCCGCCTGCGGTCTGGACCGCGCGGCTGCCCTCCTCGACGGCGAGCACCGCCGCCTGCGCCGACTTCTGGATGTCGCCGAGGATGCCGCGGATCTGCCCCGCGGCACGCTTCGACTGCTCCGCCAGCCCGCGGACCTCCTGTGCGACGACGGCGAACCCGCGACCATGCTCTCCCGCGCGAGCGGCCTCGATCGACGCGTTGAGCGCGAGGAGATTCGACTGCTCCGCCAGCTCCGCCACCGAGCCCGTGATCCCGCCCGCAGCCTGAGCCTGCTCGGAGAGGGCGAGCATGCGTTCGCCGATCGCCGTCATCTGATCGCGCACGCGCTCCATCGTGGAGAGCGCCTCCTCCACCGCGCTCCGTCCCGCGTCCGTCACGGTCAAGCTACGCTCGGACGCCTCGACCGCGGAGCGCGCGCGCTCCGTCGATTGCTCGGCCGTCCGCGAGACCTCCTCGACCGTCGCCACCGTCTCCGTCACCGCCGCGGCCGTCTCGGTCGCGCTCGAGCTCTGCTCCGTCGCGGTCGTCATGATCTCCGCCGCGGCCGAGCCGAGCAGCGCGACCGCCTCCTGCACGCGGAGGGTCATCGAGCGCAGGCCGCCGCTCATCCGACCGAGGTTCTCGCCGAGCGCGGCGAGGTCGCCGCTGCCGCTCTTCTCGACGGACGTGGTCAGATCGCCCGCCGCGACCTTCTCGACGAACCCGCCGTACGAGCGCATCGCCTTCGCCAGCTCCTCGCGGTTCTTCCGCTCCGTCGCGACGTTCTCTGCGAGCTCGTCGAGCATGGCGTCGAAGGACGTGGCCAGCACGCCGAGCTCGTCGCCGCCGCCGAGCCGCGCGCGCTGCTTCGTATCGCCGGCCTTCACCGCCGCGGCCACGCCCGCCAGGTGCCCGAGACGACGGACGATGTCGCTCGTGACGAGGAACGTGAAGACGAGCGCCGCCACGACGCCGAGCGCGGCGAGAGTGAGCGACGTCTTTCGCCCCTCCTGGATCTGCGCCCGCATCCGATCGTTCGCCTCGTCGACGGAGCGGTCGGTCGTGTCCTTGAGCTTCTCGAGCTCGGTCGCAGCCTTCGAGTAATGCACCGAGAGCTGATTCAGGATCACCCTGATCGAGGCCTCCACGTCGCCCTTCCGGCTGACGGGGTAGAAGTCTCGCTCGCGCGCGTCGTGGTACGCCTTCAGGGCCGCGCGAATGATCGCCGTCGATTGCCTCTGCGCGTCGCGATCGAAGGTCGACTCCGCCGAGCGAAGCGCGCCGTCGATCTCGTCCTCGAGCGCCGTGATCTCCTCCTCCAGCGGCGTCATCTCGGCCACGTTCTTCGAAGCGGCGTGAAAGAAGTGACGCTGCCGGACACGCTCGAGGAACACGCGCGCGGAGCCGAGCGACCGCGTGGCGATGAGCGTCCGGCTCGACGTCGCGCTCAGGCTGGACTCGATCGCCTCTTCGCGTCGATACGTGAGCAAGCTCGTGAGCACGATGATCGCGATGACGAAGCCGAACGCGGCGATGAGGCGGGCTCTGATCGAAACATTCATCGGGTTGCTGTCCTATTCGGTCCTGCGTCGACCCAAAGCAGTGGGCCTTCGTGAAGGGCGTCGATGTCGACGAAGCTCTCGCCTCGCGACGTCGCCCCGGTGATCCATGCCGACCTCAGCTCGTCGGGCGGGGGGCTGAACGCGCTACGATCGATCTCGCCGAAGCCGTCGATCTGATCGACCGCGAGCGCGACCTCGTCGCTGCCGCTCCCGACGAGAAGCGCGTGCGCGGTCTCGGGGAGGCGCGCGATGCGGTCGGAGAGGACCGCGGCGAGATGGAAGACGGGGATCACGTTGCCCCCGCGCACGATCACGCCCGCCAGCGAGCGCCCGCCGTGTGGGATCGCGGAGAGACCATCGAGCTTCACGGCCGCGCGCACGCTCCGCGCGAGCGCGCAGCAGCGGTCGCGCCCGACGCGGAAGAAGATGGCGGGCTCGAGCCCCTGCGCTCGCTCGACGCGATCGAGCTTCGAGAGCGCGGCCGTCCGCTGGAAGAGAATCGCCTGCTCCTCGGGCGTCAGAGCGCTCATGCCTTCGCTCCGAGCGCGCGTTCGAGGCGCGCGCAGTACGCGTCGAGCTGGTCGGCGGTCGCGCCGTCGGCGCCGCGCACGGTGGCCTCGGGCTTCACGGTGGCGAGCGCGCGCCGCGCGTGACGGAGCGACGCGCGCGCCGCCGGGAGCTCGCGCAGGGCGAGGGCCGCGCTCGCGGCGAGGACGTGCGCCGCGGCGAGCGTCCGGTCGAGCAGGATCGCGCGGCGCGCCTCCTCTCCGGCAGCGACGGGATCGCTCGGCAAGACCTTCCACCCCCGCGCGAGCACCTCGTCGACGTCGTGCCGAGCCTCGGGCGCGGGCGGCGCTGGTGCGGGCGCGGGCGGAGGCTCGGCCGCGACGCGCCTCGGCGCGGGTCGCGGCCGGCCTTGCGAGATCGGCTTCGGCCTCGGCCGGCGCGGCGATGCCGGCGCCACCTCGTCACGCTCGTGGATCCACGTCTCGCCGACGGCGTGCGCGCCCAGCTTCGCGATGCTGAAGAACGCCGCCTCGGCCGCGCCCACCACGAGCGTGCCGCCGGGACGGAGCGCCTGGTCGAGCTGACGGAGCGCGGCGGTGACCGACTCGTCGTCGAAGTAGATGAGGACGTTGCGGCAAAAGACGACATCGGCGCTCGCGGGAGCGAGCGCGTCGCGCGGGTCGACGAGGTTTCGTTGCTCGAACGTGACGAGCGAGCGAACCGCGGCCTTGATGCTCACGCCTTGCTCCGTCTCGTCGAACCACCGCCGCTTGACGTCCTCCGTCATGCCGCGGACCGACCACGGTCGATAGACGCCGCGTCGAGCGGTCGCGATCGCCTTCGAGTTCAGGTCGAAGCCCACCACGCGCACCTCCCGGTTCGCGTCGGCGCCGAGCGCCTCGCGCACGATGATGGCGAGCGTGTACGCCTCCTCGCCCGTCGAGCACCCGGCGGAGACGACCACCACCGGTCGCGGCGCGCGTGCGAGCGCGCCCGGCAAGAGCTCGGCGCGGAAATGATCGAGCTGGGCGCTCTCGCGAAAGAAGTAGGTCTCGCCGACGGTGAGAGCGCGCGCGAGGGCCGCCTTCGCGTTCGCGTCGTTCTGCTCGAGCCGCGCGAGGAGCTCGGCGTCGCTCGCGAGCGACAGCTCCTTGCAGGCGGCGTGGATCCCGTCCTGCAGGCGCGCGGGATGGTCGAGCATGGAGAGGCCGAACGTGCGTCGCAGCCGTTCGTCCCAGACGGAGGCGAGGGGCATCATCCCTGCAAGCTCGCTTCGATCGCGCGTTCCTCGTCGTCGGTGAGGAGCGCGTCCACGTCCTGCACGAGGAGCACGCCGTCCTCGAGCGGCACCAGCCCCGCGACGAGGCGACTCGGAACCGCAGGCGACTCGAGCGTCGCTGCCGCGAGGTGCTCGTCGTGGAGCGCGCGATCCACGATGAGACCGAGCAGACGACGCCGTCCGCGAACGACGATGATGTGCTCGTCGAGCGCGGCCGCCCGCGCCGGATACCCGAGCCGCTGGCGCACCGATACGGCGACGCACGTCGAGCGCCGGTAGGAGAACACTCCCTCGATGAAGCGCGGTGTGTCCGGCAGCGGCGTCACGAGGACACGGGGCGCGACCTCGACGACCCGCGCCACGCCGACCGCGTAGTGCGCGTCCGCGACCAAGAAACGGAGAATATGCACAGATCCAGCGAGGAGCGTAGGGGCGCTATTCGCAGGCGTCGATGCGATCCACGACGGCACGTGCCGCCGACCTTCGTGCGCGATGTTCGTATCCCGGTCGTGCCTCGAGCGAGGACGGCCGAGGGCTCACTCGTCGACGAGGGATCCGAAGAGCGCGACCCCGACCGAGACGCCGACGAAGACGAAGAGCGCGAGCAGGGCCAAGAATCCGCGGTAGTCCTCGAACGGCTGGGACTCGAACGCGTTGCGCGTCCCCGCCACGCCGCAGATGAGCGCGGGGGAGAGCAACGGAAGCACGACGATCGCGAACACGAGGTCGCGTGCGCGCGTCCGCACCGTCATCGCGCCGAAGAGCGTGCCGACAGCCGCGAGGGCGGCGATGCCGAGCGCCATGATCCCGAGGAACGCGAGCATGTGCGTCGACTGCGGATCCTGCGGCGCGCTCGGATCGCGGACCACGTCGTCGGGCGCGGTGAAGTCGATCGCGAAGAGGAACATCGTCATCGCGACGAGCGGTGTGGCGATGACGAGGATGGTCGCGAAGGTCGCGAGCGCCTTGCCGAGGAAGATCGAGGCCCGCGGGATCGGCGAGACGAGGAGGCCCGTCAGCGCCGACTCGTCGCGCTCGCGCTGCCAGATGCGGCTGAAGGAGAGGACGGCGGCGAAGAACACCGCGATCCAGATCGTGCCCGCCGCGGTGGCGCGGTTGAGCTTCGGCATCGTGTGGTACGCGATGCTCGCGAGGATGCCGACGACGACGGCGAAGACGCCGGCGGTCGCGATGATCTCCCGCGTACGAAGCTCGATCCGCGCGTCCTTCTTGCAGACTTCCCACGCTGCACCGAGGACGCCGAGGCTCGCCATGAAGGCGACGTTATACGACTCGCGCGGTCAATGAACCAGCAGTGACGTATCGCCGCCGTTGGCCATCTCGCGCAGCTTGTCGGCCGCGATCTTGCGCTGCTCGGGCGTGAGGATGGGGAGGACCTTCTCCGCGATCTTCGCGACGTGCTCGACCCCGCCGTTCGCCATCGCCTTCAGGTCCTGGGGCGGCGCGACCTTGTCGAGATCGAGCTTGTCCTCGCGGAACGCCTCGAGCGCGTGCTTGCCGCCCTTGTGATGACCGCCCCAGGGGCCGCCGGCGTGCTTGCCGCCGTGGTGCTCCTTCATGTTCTCGCGCCAGGACTCCTTGAAGACGTCCTTGATCTTGTCCTTCTGGTCGTCGGTGAGCTTCAGGTCCTCGGCGAGCTTGTGCATGTGGCCGAAGCCCATGCGTGGCGGACCGGCCCCCTCGCCTTCGCCGCCGAAGCCGTGCTTCGCCTTGAAGTTCTTCTCGAGCGCGTCGACGAACTCGTTCCGCTGCTGCTTGTCGAGGAGGTCGTGCAGCTTCACGAGCGCGGCGCGGTCGTCGTTGCGCGACCTCTCCATGTCGGCCGTGATCTTGTCGAGCTTCCCGGTGAGCGCGGCGCGGTCGATGCTTCCCTTCTCCACCTGATCCGCGAACGCGAGCATCAGATCTTTCCGTCCGGCGGAGAGCGGGGCGTGCCGCGCTTCGGCGTCCGTCGCGAGCTTCTCGATCTCCGTGCGCTGGTCGGGACGGAGCGCGACCTCGCCGAGCGCCTCGCCCATCGCCTTGATCGGGCCGTGGGCATTCGCGGCGATCGGCGCCTTGGACGCGGCCTGCGCCGTGTTCTGCGGTTGCTCGACGCTCCCGCCGCAAGCCACGGCCGAGAGTGCAGTGCAAAGGAGGAGCGACGAGAACGACACGCGCGGGGCGAGCTTCATGGTGGTGAGTATGACGTCCGAGGCCCCCGCTTTGCTCGATGCGAGCCGGTAAAGAACCGTAAACCCCGCTAACCCGTCGAAATTGCTGCGTCCGCGGCGTCGCCCAGGGCGGGCTCGGTGGGGGCGGAGTCGGTCCCCGTCTCCTCCTGCCCGTAGTAGCTGATGGTGCAGGCCGGAAGCGCGAGGAAGACGACGGCAAGAAGGAAACGCATACCCGCATGAACCCCGGCTAAAGAGGTTCGTTGAAAGGTCGCGGGCGATCTCTCGCCGGGCCGACCGGCGTTTCCTTTCTTCGGCCTTCAACAAACGCGAATTTGCGGGGTTCTTCCTTCACGTGACCGCCCTCCGACTCGTCAAGAACGGCGACGCCCTGGACGATCGCGACGACGACGCGCTCATGCTGCTCGCCGCCGCTGGTCGCCGCGACGCGTTCCGGGTCCTCGTCGAGCGTCACGCCCGACGCGTGTTCCGTTTCTGCCTCCGGCTGACGAACGACCGGCGCGTGGCGGAGGAGCTGGCGCAGGAGACCTGGCTCGCGGCATGGAACGCACGGGAGACGTACCAGCCGGAAGGTCAGTTCGCGATCTGGCTCCTCGTGGCGGCGCGCAATCGCTGCCTCAACGCGAAGCGCGGTCAGACGCGCCGCGAGCGCGTCATGGTGACCGACAACGAGGCAGACGCGGCCGAGTCGGCCAAGCAGCTCGATCGGATCATCGCGACGGAGGAGCGTCGCCGCGTTCACGATGCCCTCGCCGAGCTGCCTGCGCCGATGCGCGAGGCGGTGACGCTCCGCTACGCGGAGTCGCTCGCGTACGAGCAGATCGCGAGCGTGGTGGGCGCGAACGAGTCCACCGTGCGAAGCCGCGTGTTCCACGGCGTGAAGAAGCTCCATCAGCTCCTGACGGGAGGTGCCTCGTGAACTGTCTCGACGAAGAGAAGCTCTTTGCGCTCGTCGACGATGCCGCGTCGGAGAAGGATGCGAAGGTGTGGCGGCAGCACGTCGACGGCTGCGAGAGATGCGCGAAGGCGCTGAAGGCCATGTCGAACGCGCTCGACGCGATCGGCGAGGAGGAGCCGCTCGACGTGAAGGCGCACGCCGACACGGTGATGGCCTCGCTCGATCGCGCACCCCCGCGGCGCCAGCGCGTCCTCGTCCCGCTCGTGGCGAGCGGGCTCGCGCTCGCCGCCGCGCTCCTGCTCGGCATCGGGATCGGCCGCGGCACCAAGCCGGCGGATCCGGGCGAGTTCACGGCGCGGGGCGGGGCCTCGGCGGAGGCCGGCTCACGACGCGACGTCGCGATCGACGTGCTGAAGCGCGAGGACGGCGGCGTCACCCGGCTCCGCGAGAACGACGAGGTGACGCCCGCGACGATCTTCTCGGGCGAGGCACGCAACCTGGGCACCGCGCCTTCGAGCGTGCTCGTGTTCATCGTCGACGCGAAGCGAGAGACGCACTGGGTGTATCCCGCATACACCGAGCCCGGCGCCAATCCCGCGTCGGTGTCGGTCGCGCCGGCGAAGGACTTCACCTCGCTCGGATCGGGCGCCGCGTTCGCGGACCTCGCGCCGGGTCCGGCCACGGTCCTCGTCGTGGTCACGAGCTCGCCCGCGCACGTCGACGAGATCGAGCGCACGCGCGACGTCGCCACCGAGTCGCTGCGCCGCCGGTTCGACGACATCCGATCCATCCCGATCCGCGTGAAGACACCATGAAGACCTTCGCGTTCGCGATCCTGCTGCTGGTCATCCTGCTGGCCGGCGGCGAGGCGTACGCGGACGCTCCTCCCGAGCGCGCCGTCTTTGCCCTCGTCGTCACGAGCAACAAGAGCCAGAAGCTGTCGCGGCCGGATCTGCACTACGCGGACGACGACGGCGCGCGCTACTTCGAGCTCTTCTCGCACCTCGCGCCCCGCGCGGACGTCACGCTGCTGACGACGTTCGATCGTGACAGCGCGAAGCTCTTTCCGGATCTCGTCTCGAAGGCCACCGTGCCGAGCGTCGCCGGTGTGCGGGCCGCGTTCGCCGCGATCGCAAAGCGCGCAGGCGACACCACCGCTCGCGGTGCGCGCGCCGACTTCTACTTCGTCTTCGCCGGCCACGGCGACGTGGAAGAGGGGCGCGGCTTCATCGAGCTCGAGGACGGACGCCTCGTCTCCGACGACCTCACGTCCCTCGTGGCCTCGGTCACCGCCACGCGCACCCACGTCATCCTCGACTCCTGCAACTCGTTCTTCGTCATCAACGCGCGGAAGCCGGGCGGACATCGCTTCGCGACGGGCGTGGAGGCGGGCGAGAAGCTGAACCGGTCGCTGCCGAGCGTGGGCGTCTTCCTCTCGACGAGCGCGGAGGCGGAGACCTTCGAGTGGTCCGAGCTCGGCGCCGGCATCTTCAGTCACGCGGTCCGCTCCGGTCTCTCGGGCGCGGCGGACGCCAATCGCGACGGCGAGGTCAGCTACGAGGAGCTCGCCGCGTTCGTGGCGACGGCCTCCAAGGACGTGAAGAACCCGCGCTTCCGACCGAACGTCTTCGCGCGCGGCCCGAGCGGCCGGAACGGCGAGGCCCTCGTGAGCCTGGCGAACGCCTCCGCGAAGCTCGCGCTGCCGAAGAACGCCGGCCGCGTGACCCTGCGCGACGCGGACGACCTGCCGTGGATCGACGCCAACTTCGCGGCCGGCCCGTCCGCGCCGGCGATCTTCGTGCCGCCGCGCATCTCGAAGGGCGCGACGGTGGCGTTCGGCGGCGAGCGCCATGCGATCGAGTCGACGGACGATGCTCTCACGCTCGGCGCGGGCCCGGCGCCGGTGATTGTAGCGTCACGAGGCGCGGGCGACATCTTCAGGAGCCTCTTCGCGCAGCCGTTCGGGCCGGAGGAGCTCGATCGGTATCGCGCGGAGAAGGCGAGCGAGCCGCCGCCGGTGTACGGCGTCTCGAGCGACGACGTGGTGCGCATGGACGCGCTGCTCCGCCAGGGCGCGGAGAGCGCGCGGTCGGACCGCTATCTCCAGGCGCTCGCGTTCGGTGGGGTGGGTGGCGTCTACGTCGGCTTCGGTGCGTACACGGGGATCGTGGAGGCAAGGGGCAGTGGTGCGGCCATCTTCGGCGGCTGGGGCGCGGTCGGCCTGGGCTTCGCCGCCTGGTCGCTCGCGCGGACGTCGCGCGAGGAGGAGGCCTACGAGTGGTTCACGAACGCGCGCCGGCGACAGGGCATGACGCCGGACCTCATGGCGCAGGCGGAGGCGCATCTCTTCGCGCTGGCCAGGCGTGATCGCGAGGAGCGACGCTTCTGGCGAGGCTTCGGCCTCGCCTATGGCGGCCTCAACGTGGGGATGGCCACCGCGATCTCCGTGGTCGCGGCGGGGCAGGATCGCCCGAACACGGCCTTCGTCTTCGGCGCGTCCGCGTTCGTGATGGCGGTCGGGTTCGCGATCCCGATCGTCGGGACGTTCTCGCCGACCCACTCGGAGCGCCTCGCCGAGCTCTGGGAGAAGGACCCCTCGAGGGTCCGCCTCGAGGCGTCCGCGTCGCGCCTGACGATCCGGCCGCTCATCGGCGCCGGATCGTTCGGGCTCGGCGGGACCTTCTAACGCTTCACGTCGCGAAGGTAAGCGACAGCCGCCTCGAGGCGGCTCGGGAACCTCTCGGCCAGCGCCTCGAACCACATGCCTTCCTGAGACCCCGGGTCGAGGTTCCTCAGGAAGGCCCGGGCCGCCTGGCGCTGATCGAGCTCGGTCTCGCGGTCCAGCTCGGCGACGGCGTCGCGGAGCATTTTCTGCAGGTCGAGCATGGGATGGCTCCGGGAGATCGCGGCGTCAGTCGTGGATCGCGCCGAGGAGGACCTCGGTGAGGCCGACGTCCTCCATCTCGTCGAGCGTGACCGTGTCGACGATGTCGAACTTGGCGCCGCTGGGGAGGAGCTCGTCGTCGAGGAGCTTCAGGAAACGACGCGCGTTCGGATCGGCGCCGACCTGGACGAGGGAGACGCCGAGCTCCTCGTCGCGCTCGAGCTTTCGCGAGGCGGCGACGATGCTCTTGATGACGGCAGCGCCGTCGTCCGGCTCGCCGTCGGTGACGACGAGGATCGTCTCGGGACGGGCGGAGCCCTTCGCGCGTCGCTCGAAGTACGCGTTGAAGGCGTGGTTGAGGACGCCCGCGAGGTCGGTGCCGCCGCTCGGCTCGTTCTCGTCGAAGACGCGGTCGACCCGCCCGGAGGTGACGTGCTCGTAGCGCTTGAAGCGGCTGCCGAACACGTAGAGCGTGAGGCCATCGGGATCGAGCACTTCGCACTTCGCGGCGAGGGCGGCCGCGCTCTCGCGCGCGGCGTGCCAGCGGCTTCGTCCGCCGGGCTGATCCTTCGTGGCCATGGAGCCGCTCTTGTCGAGGATGAGGGTGTAGTCGCGATCGTTCAGCATGACTCTTCTTTCTTTTGCAGGGGTTAGCCAGCGCGCTCCGGAGTCGGCGCGCTACGCACGGAGAACACGACGGCGACCGCAAGGACGCCGAGGACGGAGGCGAGGGAGAGCCACGTCGGGATCGCGACGAGCGCGCCGAGCAGCATCTTGGCGCCGACGACGACCAGCACCGCCGCGAGGCCGTGCGGGAGGTAGCGGAGGCGCGCGAGGAGGCCGGAGACGACGAAGAACATCGAGCGGAGGCCGAGCACCGCGAACACGTTCGAGGTGACGACGACGATCGGATTGACCGACACGCCGAGGACGGCGGGGATCGAGTCGACCGCGAACACGACATCGGCGAAGAGGATGGTCACGACGGCGAGGAGGAGCGGCGTCGCGTAGCTGCGCCCGCCGACCTCGGTGGTGAAGCGATCGCCGTCGAACTCGTCGTGGATCGGGAAGAAGCGGCCGAGGAGGCGCGCGGCGGCGCCGTTCTTCGTCCTGGGCTCCTCGCCGTCCGGTGTCTCCTCCTCGCCGCGCCAGATCTTCAGGCCCGCGCGGATGCCCATCGCCACGAGCAGCGCGCCGAGCAGCCAGCCCACGGCGTGGAAGTGAGCGAGGAACGCGCCGCCCGCGGCGAGCATCGCGACACGGAGGAGCAGCGCGCCGAGGACGCCGTACGCCAGCGCCCGCTTCTTCGCGCCGCGCGGGACGGCGAGCTCGCCGAACACGAGCATGAAGACGAAGAGGTTGTCGACGGAGAGCGCCTGCTCGACGACGTACGCGGTGAGGAAGGAGAAGCCCTCCGTCGGCCCGAGCTTCACGCCGAGGGTGATGCCGAAGACGGCGGCCACGGCGGCCCAGATGGCGGTCCAGGCGAGCGACTCCTTGAGGGTCGGCTCGCGCGGGGTCTTCAGGAAGAGGCCGAAGTCGAGGACGAGGAGAACGAGGACCGGCAGGGCGAACGCCACCCACAGGCCGGAGAGGCCCATGAGTCCGCCGCCGCCCACGAGGAGGCGACCGAACATGAAGTATAGGGATGCGTCGCCCGGTCAATCCCCGCCAATAGAACTTCCCGAACGCATTCATCGGAATAACCTATGAGACGGTCCTGGGGCGTGTTCCAGCGCCGGATGCAGGGCCTCGGAGCTCATGGACGCGTCGCTGAATTTCCATCATCTGCGTTACTTCTGGCTCGTCGCGCGGGAGGGCAGCGTCACGCGCGCGGCCGCGAAGCTGCACGTGACGCAGCCCACCGTGAGCGAGCAGATCCGCCTGCTCGAAGAGACCCTCGGGGAAGACCTGTTCCGGCGCGACGGCCGAAAGGTCGCGCTGACGGACGTGGGCCGCACGGTCCTGAAGTTCGCGGAGGAGATCTTCAGCCTGGGCGACGACCTGATCGGCACCGTCCGCGGCCGCCCTACGGGAAGGCCGATGCGTCTCGAGGTGGGGGTGGCAGAGTCGGTGCCGAAGGCGATCGCCTATCGGATCCTCGAGCCGGCGCTCGCGGAGCCCGGCCTCCGCGTCGTGTGCGAGGAGGACACGACGGATCGCCTCGTGCGGCAGCTCCAGAGCCACACGCTCGATCTCGTGATCTCCGACGAGCCTTCGCTCAGCGCGACGAGCGAGCTCCTCGGTGAGAGCGGCATCAGCGTGTTCGGCGTGTCGAAGCTGGCCCGCGCTGCGAAGCGAGGCTTCCCGCGCTCGCTGCAGGACGCTCCGATGCTCCTCCCCGTCCCCGGGACCACGCTGCGGCGCGAGCTCGATCAGTGGTTCGAGGAGCGGGGCATCTTCCCGCAGATCATCGGCGAGTTCGAGGACCCGGCGCTGATGAGCGCGTTCGCCCAGGCGGGCAAGGGCCTCTACGTCGCGCCGGACGCGGTCGAGGACACGCGCATCGGCGAGGGACGATTGATGCGCGCGGGCCGGATGCGTCCGCTGCGCCAGCGCTTCTACCTCCTCACGGTGCAGCGTCGCATCGGCCATCCCACCGTCGCGCGGCTCGCGGGGGCGGCCCGCGAGCGCCTCTTCGCGAAGTAGGCCGGCGCATCGTCGAAGCCGACGTGCCGGTGACAGCCTGCATCGTCCGCGTCCCAGCATCTTCGTTCAACCAGACGCACGGCTCACCCGCTATCGTCCAGCGTGATGCGTCGCGCGCTTCTGCTCGTCCTGCTCCTCGCCTGCAAGAGCAACAACAACGCCGCGCCGCCCGCGCCGTCCGCGAGCGTCGCCGCCACGCCGACCGCCTCTGCCGCGCCTCCGGCCGAGAGCCCCGCGCATGCGGAGGCGCGGCGCGTCGTCCAGGCGTGGAGCGACGCGCTCGACAAGCACGACCTCGTCGCCCTGGAGAAGACCTACGGCGATCCGGTCGTCTTCTACAAGCTCGGCCCGAAGCCGAAGAAGACCGTGCTCGCGATGAAGCGCTCGGTGCTCGGCCCGAAGTCGACGTTCCACCAGCAGATCATGGACCGGATCGAGATCGCGCCCGCATCGAAGGACACGTGGCAGGCGACGTTCACGAAGAGATCCGGCAACGGCACCAAGCTCGGTGACACGCAGGCCGTCCTCGTCCTCGGCGGCTCGCCGCTCGTCATCGTCGAGGAGCGCGACGCGCCCCGGCAGGCCACGAGCTGCGAGGAGGTCGCGAGCAGCGTCGCGTGGGAGGTCCCGGCGGTGAAGAAGGCGATGGACGGCGTGCGCAAAGAGCTGCCGAAGTACCCGGACCGTAACGAGGGCGGCATCGGCCCCGAGACCTTCGAGGACGGCACCATCCAGGCGTCGATCGGCGTTCACTCCCCCGAGCGCTTCGAGAGGATCGCGTCCTTCACCGTGTATCCGAACGGGCGGCTCGACGTGAACGTCGGCGGCGAGGACTACACCACGGACCCGAGCGGGCAGACGATGGACGGCGGCCCGGCGAAGAAGCTCCCCGAGGCGGACCGCAAGCGCGTCACCGCGGCGTGCTCGCACGGTCACACCGACGAGCACGGCGAGGGCGCCGGGCACGGCCACTGAGCGCGACGCTCAGAGACCGTGCTCTTTGATGTACCGGTTCGTGAACGTGGTGCTCGCGTCGTAGGACGACTGAAGATCCTTGATGATCCGATCCTCGACCATGCCGCCGACCATGAAGATCTTCACCTCGACCGTCATCCGGGCGATGCGGCGGATCTTCTTGTCGCCGATCTTCTCGGCCCACATCTCGCCGCTGACCTTCGTCTTGTCCGGCATCAGGCTCGCGATCGTCTTGAAGACGTAGCGCTTCGACTTCTTGTCGAACGTGCCTTCCTCCGTGTACGCGAGCTTGTCGCCGCCGATCGCCTTCTTGATCGGGCCGGGGAGGTCGCTGGTGGCCGGCTCGACGAGGACGCGACGCGAGATCTTCGCGTCGTCGTCCTTCATCTCGAGGAGCTTCCACTGGGGAAACTCGAGCTCGTCGATGTAGAGCTTCTTGTTGAAGCCCTCGTCGAACACGATCTTGCTCCAGAACGTGTCCTCGTCCGTCTCGATCTCGTGCCGGAGCGTGATCTCGGGCATGGGCGCGTGCGCTCTTGGCTTACTTCCTCGCCTTGGCGGCGGCGGTCTTCTTCTGGGCGGCGGTCTGGACGACCTTCTTCGCGGCGACCTTCTTCGGCGCCGGCGCAGCCGCCTTCTTCCTCGGCTCGCTGGCCTTCTTCGCGGCCGCCTGGCGCTTCGTCGCCGACTGGTACATGTCCCAGAGGCGCGGGACGGGATAGTTGCCGAGGCGCGTCTTGTAGCCCTCGTCCTTGGTGCGCTTCTCGAGGTCCGCGATCGCGTCGATGAGCTTGGCGCGCGTGCCGAACTTCTCCTTCACCGCGGTGAAGGTGGCGTGAAGGCGGAGGAGCTTCGCATTCGAGACGTGGGCGAGGCCCTTGCTCTCGTTGAGGCGGCCGACCCAGAGGTCATCCGACTTCGTGAACTTCTCGAGCTCCGCGACGAGCTTCTCTTTGGACTCGAACTTGGCCTTGAGGGCTGCGAGGGGCGACTGCGCCATGACGATTCTCCTTTGGAAGGTGTACGAGATGACTCGTACGGCTTTCGATCGAACGGGGTTCGGTCGAGTGATGGATGCCGCAGATAGCGCACCGGCATGTCGGTCGCAAGCGGGATAGGCTTCGGCCCATGTTCGGAGCCGGCAACAAAGACGCAGTGTATTTCGATGCGTTCTGCGAGCTCGCCGGCAAGAGCGAGGCGGCCGCAGAGAAGCTCGTGAAGATGTTCGGGCGCATGGACCCAGCTCACGCGTCCGAGCGCTCCCCCTACTCGCCGGTCCACGGAAAGAAGGTCGACGACGAGACCCGGGCGATGGCGAAGGAGGTGAAGGAGCTCGAGACAGCGGGCGACACGATCGAGCGCGCCACGATCCGGCGCCTCCGCGAGAACTGGATCACGCCGCTCGATCGCATCGACATCCACGATCTGATCACGAGCCTCGACAGCGTCCTCGACTACATCGAGGCGGTCGCCGACCGCATCGTCCTCTTCGAGGTCCGCGTCGCGCCGCCGGAGGCCGCGGAGCTCGCAGAGCTCCTCGTGCGGACGTGCAAGAGGATCAGCGCTGCGCTCGCCCTCCTCCGCGACAAGAGGAAGGCGCAGGAGATGCTCACGATCTGCGAGGACGTCTTTCGCCTCGAGAGCCAGGCGGACAAGGTGTATCGCGGCGCGCTCGCCACGCTCTTCGCGGAGGGCAGCGAGCCGCTCATGGTCATGAAGTGGCGCGAGATCTTCGACAGCCTCGAGATGGCCGTCGATCGCGGTCAGGACGTGGCCACGATCATTCAGGGCGTCGTCCTCGAATACGCATGACGAGCGCCCCATGATCGTCGGTCTCGCCGTCATCATCGTCCTCGCGCTGGCCTTCGACTACATCAACGGCTTCCACGACGCGGCGAACTCCATCGCCACCGTCGTCTCGACGCGCGTGCTCACGCCGGGTCAGGCCGTCGTGTGGGCCGCGTTCTTCAACTTCATCGCGTTCCTCGTCTTCTCTACGCACATCGCCGGCAACATCGCGAAGGGCGTGGATCCTTCCATCGTCACGCTCGGGCTCGTCGGCTCCGGGCTCGTGGGCGCCGTCCTCTGGGGCCTCCTCACGTGGTGGTGGGGCCTCCCCACGTCGTCCTCGCACGCGCTCCTCGGCGGCCTCGCTGGCGCTGCCGTGGTGAAGGCCGGGTTCGGCGCGCTCGACTACGGGTTCTTCGGCAAGACGATCGCCTTCATCGTCGTCGCTCCGCTCCTCGGCATGGCGCTCGGATACGGGTACATGCGGCTCGTGATGCTGATCTTCGGCCATACGTCGCCGGGGACCGTCGATCGGCGCTTCCGCCATGCTCAGCTCGTCTCCGCCGCGCTCTATTCGCTCGGCCACGGCGGAAACGACGCGCAGAAGACCATGGGCATCATCGTGGCCGCGCTCATCGCGTCGGGTCAGCTCGCGATCACGAAGGACGGGCCGCAGCACGTGCCGTTCTGGGTCGTCCTCGCGTGCCACGCGGCGATGGGCGCAGGCACGCTCTCCGGCGGCTGGCGCATCGTGAAGACGATGGGCATGGGCCTGACGAAGCTCGCGCCGGTCGGCGGCTTCTCGGCGGAGACGGCGGGCGCCACCACCCTCTTCATGGCCACGTTCCTTGGCATCCCCGTCTCGACCACGCACACCATCACGGGCGCCATCGTGGGCGTGGGGACGGTGCGGAAGCTCTCGGCCGTGCGCTGGGGTCTCGCGGGGAGGATCGTCTGGGCGTGGTTCATCACGGTCCCCGCGGCGGCCGCCCTCAGCGCCGCGACGTTCCTCTTGCTGCGCGCCTTCGGGATCCCTGTCTGATCTCGGCTGGAACGCCGATGGCGCGGTGTAAGCTCGCGCCGCGCTCGCCGTTGGAGGGCACGGAGGTGTCGATTGCGACTACATGAGCTTGCCCTGGGGTTCGCGCTCCTCGGCGCGGTGACGGGATGCGCGCACGCGGACACTGCGCCGGCCACGGCGCCGAGCGGCGGGGCGCCGGCGGAGGCGAGCCGCTCGCTCGACGCGACGGCCATCGCGAAGCGTGACGAGGCGCCGAACGACGGCGTCCGCGGGAATTTCCCGGCTCCCGAGCCGCCCGCCCCTCCGCCTCCTCCTCCGCCGGGGGGATCGCCGGCCTCGACCACGCCGGCCAAGGCCAACGCCGCGCAGGGCGCGCCGCAGAACCGCGACTTCGTCATCTACACGGCGCAGTTCACGATGGCGGTCTACCAGGTCGACACGGGCATCGCGGCGATCGAGAAGATCGCGCGCGAGGCGAACGGCTATCTCGCAGCGAAGAAGGATCGGGAGATCATCATTCGCGTTCCGAGAGCGCAGTTCGAGGCCGCCGTCGCCAAGGTGGACAAGGTCGGCGACGTCCTCCATCGCGACATCGCCGCGCTCGACGTGACCGACGAGCACGTCGATCTCGAGATCCGCATCAAGAACGCTCGCGCGATGCAGAAGCAGCTCACGGAGCTCCTCTCGCGCGCAAACGTGAAGGAGGCGCTCGAGATCGAGAAGGAGCTCGGGCGCGTCACCGAGGAGCTCGAGCGCCTCGAGGGCCGCCTCAAGCTGCTCAACGACAAGATCGCGTTCTCCACCATCATGGTGACGTTCGAGGCCCGCGGGCAGGCGCTCACCACGCAGCGCGTTCGACTGCCGTTCCCGTGGCTGAACACCCTGAACCTCCCCTCGCTGCTCAACCTGGGAGAGGAGAAATGAAGACGCTCGTGCTCCGGATCCTCGGCCTCCTGTCGATCCTCGCGCTCGTCGGCTGCGGCAGGCCGTTCAAGGTCGAGACCGCGCCCGGCTTCGTGCCGCTCGAGAACCAGAGCGGCTACTCTTACGACTACCGCGCCACCACCCCCGAGGGCGTCGTCGTCGCGATCCGCGTGATCGACGACGAGGAGCGCGGAGACCTCGCCTTCTGGACACAGGCGCTCACGCTGCAGCTGCGCGACGTCTCCGGCTATGCGCTGCTCGAGACGACGGACACGAGGTCACGCGACGGCACGAAGGGGAAGCTCCTCAAGCTCGGCCACGACGAGGACGGCAAGCCGTTCACGTACTGGGTCGGCGTCTACCTCGCGCAGGGCCGCCTCTTCATCGTCGAGGCCGGCGGTCAGAAGGACGCGTTCGAGCGCGCGAAGCCGAACGTCGAGTGGATGCTCGCGTCGGTGAAGGTGAAGTGCGACACGTTCGTGAGCCCCGTGCTCGCGTCGCGCACGTGCAACAAGTGGTGAGCGTCAGTTGAGGAACGAGAACACGACGAGGAACACGACGGTAAGAAACACGGAGATCGACCCGCACACGATGCCGGCGATCGCGTAGCTCCTCCCGGTGAAGAGATCCGGATGGGCCTTGCAGCGCTTGAGCGAGTGCACGCCCATCCCGATCGCGCCGACGCCGAACGGAAGGCCGAGAAGGCAGAAGAACATCCCGATGATCGACAGCGCGCCGATCGCGAAGGTCCAGTGCGCGTACTGGGCGGAGGGCGGATGGGGCGACGACGCGCCGACGGGCCCGAACGCGGACGCGCCTCCGCCGTACCCGAAGCCTCCCGCGGGCGGCGGCAGGCTCAATGGATCAGGCCCATGACGAGGAAGGGTACGACCGTGAGCCCGAGATAGAGGAGGCTGATGACGATGCCGACGATCCCGCAGTAGAGCCCGGCACGGGCCATCCGCGGTCCGTGGTGGAGGTGAGGCTCCATGGCGATCTTCTTCTGTGCGTGCGCGCTCACGCAGACGGCGGCGATGCCGAGCGGAAGCCCCGTCATGCAGATGAGGGCCCCGGGCAGGGACATCGCCCCGAGGATGACCGCGATCACGGCGAGGCGATCCGACGAGAGCGCGTGCGGCATCCCGATCGGACCGAAGGCGGTCGGACCCATGGGCCCGATGGGACCCGGCCCCGGAGCGGCCCCGAACCCGCCCGCGGGCGGCGGCGCGTCGAAGCTCACGTAGGCCTTCCTTCTGCGCGGGTCATGATAGGAAATTCAGCATGGAAGCGGCCGCGCAGCCAGCCATGCCGCGACGCCTCCGCGCGGTCCTCCCCGTGCTGCTGGTGTGGGTGGCGCTCGCGCTCCCCCTCATTCTGCCGTCGTATCGCTGTCCCAGCGCCGCTCTGACCCATCATCCCTGTCCCGGGTGCGGAATGACGCGCGCGATGCTCCTTTTATTCGACGGTCACATCGGCGCCTCGCTCGCCATGCACCCCCTGGCGGTGCCGGCGACCCTTGCCTATGCGGCGATGGCGCTTACATCTGTGGCTGCCGCCTGGCGTGCGGGCTCGCCTTTCGCGATGTTCGAGAGCCAGTGGGGCCGTCGCGCCCTCTATTTCCTGCTGGGCGTGATGGCGCTCGTCTTCCTCCTCTGGATCGCACGTGGCTGCGGTGCCCTCGGCGGGCCCGTCCCAGTGTGATACTCGTCGCACCTCGATCATGAAGCCTCGGCTCCGTTTCGCCCCGTCCCCGACGGGCTATCTCCACATCGGCGGCGTCCGCACCGCGCTCTTCAACTGGCTCTGGGCGCGCAAGACGGGCGGCACGTTCGTCCTTCGCATCGAGGACACGGACCAGGCGCGCTCGACGGACGAGAGCCGTCAGATCATCTTCGACTCGCTGAAGTGGCTCGGCCTCGACTGGGACGAGGGCCCGGAGGTCGGCGGCGATCACGGTCCATACCTGCAGATGCAGCGGCTCGACCTGTACAAGCAGTACGCCGAGAAGCTCATCGCGGAGGGCAAGGCGTTCCGCTGCTGGTGCACCAAAGAGGAGCTCGCCGAGCAGCGCGAGGCCCTGAAGAAGAAGGACCCGAAGGCGCAGTTCAAGTACCCGGGCACGTGCCGGAACCGCACCGACAAGACGGCCGCCGACACGCACGTCGTTCGCTTCAAGGCGCCGACGGAGGGCTCGGTCACCTATGTCGACAAGGTGTTCGGAGAGATCGTCACGCCGAACGTGGAGAACCAGGACTTCGTCCTCCTCCGCAACGACGGCGTGCCGCTCTACAACTTCGGCGCCGTCGTCGACGACGTGCAGATGGGCATGACCATCGTCGCGCGCGGTCGCGATCACATGATCAACACGCCCCCGCAGATCCTCATCTACGAGGCGCTCGGCGCGAAGGTGCCGGAGTTCGCACACCTCCCGATGATGCTCGCGCCGAACGGCGAGAAGCTCTCCAAGCGCCACGGCGCGGTGAGCGTCACGGAGTACCGCGACAAGGGCTATTCCCCGGTCGCGGTGCTGAACTACCTCGCGCGCTTCGGCTGGTCGTTCGGCGACCAGGAGGTCTTCTCGCGCCAGCAGCTCATCGACGCGTTCTCGTGGGAGAACTGCGGGCGCGGCGACGGCAAGTTCGACGAGAAGAAGTTCATCGCCATCAACCACGAGCACCTCAAGAGCGCGGAGCTCACGCCGGACGACGAGTACGTCGCCCGCACGCTCCCGTTCCTGAAGGCGGCGGGGCTCGGCCCCATCGCGGACGACGTAAAGCGTGCGCTCTACACGATTCGCGATCGCGCCCGCACCTTCGTGGAGGCGGCGGACATGCTCGACTACTTCTTCCGCGCGGACCTCGTGTTCGACGACAAGGCGAAGGCGAAGTTCCTCGTGAAGGACAACTCCCCCCGCCTCCGCGGCCTGCGCGACGCGCTCGCGAAGCTCACGGAGTGGACGGAGGCCTCGACCGAGGCGGCCATGAACGCGTTCCTCGCGGAGCAGAGCCTCCAGATCAAGGACGTCGCTCAGCCCGCCCGCGTCGCGCTCACGGGTCGCTCGGCGAGCCCCGGCCTCTTCCAGGTGATGTTCGTGCTCGGAAAGGACGCCTCGCTGAAGCGCCTCGAGCAGGCCGCTGCGATCTCCGACGGGACGTGAATCCGTTCCAGGCCTTCGTCGAGAAGTGGAAGCCGCTCCTGCCGGCGCCGCTTCTCCTCGTCATCGCGTTCGTCGTCTACCTGTTCTTCCGCAAGGTCTGGCGCGAGCTCGACGAGGACGCGCTCCTCGCGCGCGCAGAGAGCCACGCGAAGGGCAAGGCGGACCTCCGGCCGTTCGTCGCGCTCCTGATGATGGCGATCATCCTCGCGATGCAGGAGTACTACGGCAATCGCATCTGGTTCGACGTCGCCGTCGTCCCGCTCCTCAAGAAGTACGAGACGACGCACCCCGGCTTCCAGTTCACCCGCTACGACGAGCTCGTCGAGTTCGGGTGGTGGTCGTTCTCGCGCGGCGCGGGGTACCTGCTCCCCTTCTTCCTCTGGCGCTTCTTCTTCCCGAAGGACAGCCTGCGCGACTTCGGTCTCCGGACGAAGGGCTTCTACGATCACGTCTGGATCTACGGCCTCTTCCTGGCTGCTGTCGTGCCCGCGATGTTCATCGTCGCGCAGGCGCCGGACTTCGGCACGTACTACCCGTTCTACAAGCAGTCGTCGCGGAGCTGGTTCGACTTCCTCGCGTGGGAGGCGATGTACTTCGCGCAGTTCTTCGCGCTCGAGTGCTTCTTCCGAGGCTTCATCCTCGGCGCGCTCCGGCGCAGCTTCGGCTCGGGCGCCATCTTCGCGATGTGCGTGCCGTACTGCATGATCCACTTCGGCAAGCCCTACCTCGAGGCGTGTGGCGCGATCATCGCGGGCGTCGCGCTCGGCTCGCTCTCGATGAAGACGAAGAGCATCTATCAGGGCTTCATGCTCCACATCACGGTGGCGGCGCTGATGGACTGGCTCTCGCTGCGTCACCGCAAGGCGACGCCGATCCACTGGTGGCCGCGCAGCGAGACGGGCTTGCGCACACTGAACGAGATCCTCGCCGACGAGACGCTACGCGAATCGATCGCGGTGAAGGTGGAGCGCGGCGCGGCCGTGATCTTCGCGGCGCTCGTCGTGTTCCTCGTCATCATGTTCCGGCGCTCCCGCCGGGCGCGCCTCGAGCGCATGTGGCTGCTTCCCGTGCCGAAGCCGTGAGCTAGCATTCCGGGGATGCGTCGGGCCGGGGTCTTCGTAGCGCTCGGGTTGCTCGGGCTGATCGCTTGCGGCACGAAGCTCCCGACGACCGTCGAGGGGGATGAGGTCACGCCGGGTCCGAGCAACACGGACGCTGGCACGACGGGCAGCGACGGCCTCACCGACGGCAGCGTCACGATCCCCGATGTCGTGACCGACACGTACGTCCCGCCGCCCACGGGGGGCAACGGGACCGTCGATCCCTGCGCCGCCTCCTATCGACCGGGCGCGAGCGACGTCTATGTCGTGGAGAAGGGCGCGACCGAGGCCGACTGCGGCACCATCGCCAACCCTTGCTCGCTGGCGCGCGCGCTCGAGAAGAAGCCGCAGACGATCAACATCGCCGACGGCACCTACCCGCTGGCGGTGAAGCTCGTGAGCACGTCCATCCGGATCTTCGGCGGCTGGAAGGTCGACGCGAGCGGGTGGACGCGCTCCTGCGAGACCGGCAAGGTGAAGCTCGTCAGCCCCGAAGCGGTGGGCCTCTCGATCGACGGCAGCGCGGTCACGCTCTCCTATGTCGACGTGTCCTCGAAGGCCACGCCGGCCTTCGCCGAATCGCTCTACGGAATGGTCGTCACGCACCAGTCGCGCGTCACGCTGGATCACGTGAAGATCGTGGCGGGGCCCGGCGGGAACGGCGCAGACGGCCAGGCACGCGCCGCGACCACCTCCCTCGCGCTATGCACGCCCGCGTCCGACGGCCTCTCCGGCCCGGCGGGGGCGGCCGGCGCGAATGGAGCGATCGCGTTCGGCCCGACCGGCATCGTGGAGGTGTCGAAGCCGACGGATGGAGCGCGTGGGGTCGACGGTCGTCCCGGCAAGCCTGCCATCGAGCCGGTCGCGCCAGGCTACAAGGGCATCAAGTGCGTGGCGCCCGAGCCGACCGGCGGTCCCATCGTCCTCGGCTGCGTGAACCAGGAGTGCGAGCATCGCGTCGCCGGTTACGTGGGCACGAACGGCTGCGGCGGGGCCGCCGGCGTGGGCGGCGCGGCCGGCAGCAACGCCGGCTCGTCGATCGCGCTCTACGTGAGCGCACGATCGACGGTGAGCGTGATCGACGGCGCCCTCGAGAGCGGAAACGGCGGCCGCGCCGGCAAGGGCTCCGACGGCGGCGACGGGGCGAAAGGCAGCGCGGGCGAAGCGGGCGAGGGCCGGATCGATGCAGACTGCCCCGACGACTTCGCGATCTGCAGCAGCCGAGATGCGCCGAAGTGCGAGGATAACGGCGGCTCGTCGCCCTTCCTCGCGCCGGGCGGCGATCCGGGCGGTACGGGCGGCGAGGGAGGCAAAGGCGGCAAGGGCGGCGACGGCGCGGGCGGCCACTCGCTCGGCTGGGCGTGCGGGACGACGTCGAGCGTCGAGCTCACGGGATCGACGGTAAAACCAGGCGCCGCGGGCGCCGGCGCTGGACCGGCGAAGGTCGGCGAGTCCTTCACGTTCGCGGAATAAACGATGGCCGCGAGAGGTAAGTTGATCCGCGCCCCTCGGCTTGGGACAATTGCACCAATGCGCGGTCTTCGGCTCCTCGTGGCGTCAGCGGCTCTTCTTCTGCCGCTCACGGCAGGCGCCGACACGATCTACAAGACGGTGAACGCCGACGGGTCGATCTCGTTCACGAGCCGGCCGAGCGGCGCCAACTCCACGGTCGCGATCAAGAGCGACAGCCGCGCCTCGCGGACCGGCCTCCCCGCGTTCGCCCCGCAGGACAAGGACCTCTCGCGGTACACGCGCTACGACGAGCACATTCGCGGCGCGGCCTCGCTCTACCAGATCCCCGAGCAGCTCGTGCGTGCCGTCATCAAGGTCGAGAGCGACTACGACCCGCGCGCCATCAGCTCCGCGGGCGCGCGCGGCCTGATGCAGCTCATGCCGGAGACGGCGGAGCGTCTCGGCGTGAAGGACATCAGCGATCCGCGCGAGAACATCTACGGCGGCGTGCGCTACCTCCGCGTGCTCGCGAACATGTTCAACGGCGATCTCGACTTCACCATCGCCGCGTACAACGCAGGCGAGAACGCGGTCATCTCGCATGGCGGGATCCCGCCGTATGCGCAGACCCGCGACTATGTCGTAAAAGTGACGAAGTTTTACCGTCGTTACCGCACGATTCCAGACGTGGTGGACGCCAGCCTCGCGCCACCCGAGCCGGCGCCCATCATCGTCAACGCCCCCTGAAGAAAATGCGCCGGTCGCTCGATTGACCAGCGCAGATCCTGCCTGGTCTGGACGGCCGATCGGTACCCTCGAGGGTGATGCGTCTCATTCATCTCCTCGCGGTATCCGTGATCGCCGGGTCCGGCTTCGCAGCCGCCTGTGGTGTGACGAAGGTCGATCCGTCGGCAGAGGCGGGTGATGACGACGACGGCGGCACGTCGTCCGAGACGGATGCCTCCTCGGGCGATGACGATGACGGCGACGGCATCAACGCCACCGGCATCGGCGCTGGAACAGGCGCCGCGACCGGGCTCCCGTGCGACGTCCAGCAGCTCCTCGAGAACTTCTGCATCGGCTGCCACCTCGCGACGACGACGTACCCGCTCCTCACGTACGACGATCTCCAGAAGCCCGCGCCGAGCGACAACACGAAGACGATGGCGGTCAAATCCCTCGAGCGCCTGAGCAACGGCACGATGCCGCCCAAGCCGGCGGAGGCGCCGACGGCGGACGAGATCGCCACGTTCAAGGCCTGGGTCGACGCGAAGACGCCGAAGGGCGAGGTCTGCACGACCCCGCCCGGGGCCGCCGACGCCGGCGTGCCCAACACCCCGTACAACACGCCGACCGTCTGCACGAGCAAGGTGATGTGGACGCGCGGTGATGACGAGTCGTCGAGCATGCACCCGGGCGGCGCGTGCATCACGTGTCACTCGATGAAGGGCGGCCCCGCGTACAAGATCGCGGGCACCGTCTACCCGACCGCGCACGAGCCGATCGACTGCAACGGCGTGAAGACGCCGGTGAGCGTCGTCGTCACGGACGCGAAGGGGAAGGTCACGACCATCAGGACGAACGGCGCCGGCAACTTCTACTCGCGCGCCAGGATCACCCCGCCGTTCAAGGTGAAGGTCGTCGACGGGACGAAGGAGCGCGCGATGGCGGGCACGCTCACCGCGGGCGACTGCAACACGTGCCACACCGAGAAGGGCGTGAACGGCGCGCCCGGACGCATCATGGCGCCCTGACGGGATGGGCCGGCTCCTGCCCGTCGCCTTCTAGGCCACCGCCCGAGTTCACGGTACTAATCGTGTCGTGAAGCTCCGGGCGTTTCTCTTTGCGTCATCGCTCTCCGCCTTCGCCTACGCGCAGCCGCCGCTGCTCGAGGTGCAGGCCGTCGCCGAGACGGGCTCGATGCCGAAAGGGGTGAGCATCTCGCCGGACGGCAAGCACGCGTACGTCACGAACTTCGGTCAGTCGAACGGCAAGAACATCGACGTCTACAACGCGGAGACGCTCGCGCACGAGTCGACCATCGACGTCATGGGCAACGTCGTCGAGAGCGTCCTCTCCGCGGACGGCAAGACGATCTACGCTTCGAACTTCATCCGCAACAGCGTGCAGTTCATCGATCTCGCGTCCAAGCGCGTGACGAAGGAGATCACGGTCGGCCTGCATCCGAAGATCCTCGTCCCGACCGCAGACGGGCAGTTCCTCTTCGCCGCGAACTGGTCGGGGCAGTCGGTCTCGGAGATCGAGATCTCCACCGGCAAGGTGATCCGCACGCTGCCGACGAGCGGCCTCAACCCGCGCGGCATGGCGGTGACGCAGAGCGGGGTGCTCTACGCCGCGAACTTCAACGGCGCGTCGATCGACGTGTTCAAGGGACCGGACCTCAAGGATCGCCACACGCTCCCGGTCTGCCAGATCCCGCGCCACCTCTCGCTCTCTCCCGACGAGAAGATGCTCTTCATCAGCTGCTACCACGACTCGCAGCTCCACGCGGTCGACGTGGCGACGGAGAAGCTCGTGCACACGCTCCACGTCGGGAGCTCGCCCAAGTCGGTCGAGGTGTCCCGCGACGGTCGCTACGTGTGGTCCGCAGACTACGGCCCGGAGACGAACTCGGTGTCCGTGGTCGACACGCAGGACTGGACCGCGCGCGTGTTCCGCGTGCCGGGCATGGATCGCGGCAGCGGCATCACGCTCTTCCCCGACGGCAAGCGCGCGCTCGTCACTGGCTGGTGGGACTCGCACGTGTACCTCGTGGGCTTCGAGGGCACGGGCGGCGATCCGAAGACCGCGATGACGAAGATCGACACGTGGATCCGCCGCCCGCACCATCCGTGGGACGAGCACTGGTCCGACGCGAAATAGCGACATGCCCGACCTCACGCGGCGCGAGCGCCAGATCATGGACGTGTTGCATCGTCGCGGTCATGCGACGGCGCAGGAGGTCCTCGAGGACCTCGAAGACGCGCCCTCCTACTCGGCGGTCCGGGCCGTCCTCCGTCTCCTCGAGGAGCGCGGACACGTGAAGCACGTGCCGGACGGACGTCGCTACATCTTCACGCCCGCCACGCCGAAGCGCGACGCGTCCGAGGAGGCCCTCTCGCACCTCGTCCAGACCTTCTTCGAGGGCTCGGCGGAGGCGGCGGTCACCGCTCTCCTACCCCGGCTCTCGGCCGCGGAAACCAAGCGAATCAAGGCCCTGCTCTCGCGTACGATGGGCTAACCGCCCAGAAAGAGTCCTTGACACTCTTTCCGCTCAGCCCAAGGTTGAAAGCATGACCCTCCCGACCCTCGGTATCGACGCGTATCAGCTCACGACGCTGCTCACGCACGCGGACGAAGGGCGACTCGATCAGGAAGTGACGATGGCGTTCTTCTTCCGGCGCATGCCGAAGGAGCGCCGGTTCGTCCTCTTCTCCGGTCTCCGCCGCATCCTCGAGCACGCCGCGCAGATGGCGATCGACAACGAGGAGCTCGACAGCCTCCAGAAGCACGACTCCATCGGCAAGGCGCTCCGGGACCGGCCGGCGGTCGTGAATCGCCTGCGCGATCTGAAGGGCTTCGTCGGCTCGATGGACGCGATGCCGGAAGGCTCGCTCGCGTTCGCGGGCAAGGCCTCCCGCACCGACGGCTCGCCGCTCGAGGTCGCAGGCGCGCCGCTCTCCATCTACACGCCGCTCCTCCAGGTCCGCACGGACCTCCTGCGCGCGAAGCTGATCGAGACGCCGTGGCTCGGGTTCATCAATCACATGTCGATGGTCGCGTCGAAGGCGGCGCGCGTCGTCCTCGCGGCGGGCGGAAAGTCGGTCATGGAGTTCGGCCAGCGCCGCACGCATCCCGCGGCCGCGCTCGATGCGTCGTGGGCGGCGTGGGTCGCGGGCGTTCATGCGACGTCCAACATCGCGGCCTACGCGCGCTGGGGCATCACGAGCACCGGCACGATGGATCACTTCGCGATCCAGGCCGCGGAGCGACCGGGAAAGCCGCGGGCCGAGACCGAGCGCGACTTCTTCGCCGCGTACCAGAAGACCTTCGACGGCGTGCCCACCACGATGCTGATCGACACGTACGACACGGAGCGCGGCATCCGCCATGCGGTGGAAGCCACGAACCGCCAGCTCGGCGCGATCCGCATCGACTCCAACGTCACCCCCGAGTCCGTCGTCCGCGCGCGCGATCTCTTGAAGGAGCTCGGCGCACCGCACACGAAGATCTACGTCTCCGATGGCCTCGACGAGGGCCGCGTCGAGGAGCTCCGCGATCTCGTGGACGGCTTCGGCATCGGCGAGAACATCGTCTGCAGCCCCGACTCCGCGGTCGGCGTCGGCGCCGTGGCGAAGCTCGTCGTGAACGGCTACGGCAACGTCACGATGAAGATCGCGAAGGGCACCGGCAAGGCCACCCTGCCCGGCGAGCTCCAGGTGTGGCGCTACCACGATCACGATCTCGTCGCGCTCCACGAGGAGCCGTCGCCTGGCGACGGCGCCCGCGCGATGCTGAGCCCCGTGTGGCGCGGAAGCAGCGCCCTCGCCAGCACCGACGTCCGCGCCGACCTCGCCGCCGCCCGCGGGCGCGCGAAGGAAGAGATGGCCGCGCTCAGCCCCGAGTTTCGCGCCATCGCCAAGGGCGAGGCCAAGCGCAAGCTCGTCGCGAGCGACGCGCTCGTGCATCAAATCGAGCGCATCGTCGCCGAGACGAAGTAGTCCGCCTACCCTACACTCCGGACAGCCAAATGAGACTCGTTCGCATCGCGTGCGTGAACGTCAACACCACCGTGGGCGCCGTGCGCTCCAACGTCGACCGCGCCATCGCGTTCGCGAAGGAGGCCTCCACCGACGGCGCCACCATCGTCGCGTTCCCGGAGCAGCTCATCGCGGGCTACTCGCCCGAGGACCTCGTGCAGTGGCGAGCCTTCGTCGATGCCCAGTGGAAGGAGCTCGAACGCTTCGCGTCGGAGACGAAGGACCTCGGCTCGCTCCTCGCGCTGGGGCTCACCGTGGCGCGCGGCTCGCATCTCTACAACTGCGCGGCGCTCGTCCATCGCGGCCAGATCCTCGGCATCGTCCCGAAGGAGAAGCTGCCGACATACAACGTGTTCTACGAGGCCCGCGTCTACGCGCGCGGCGTCCCCGGCCTGCAAGACGAGGTCAATGGCGTCCCCTTCGGCGACCTCGTCTTCGAGTGCGACTTCGGCACGATCGGCCTCGAGGTCTGCGAAGACTGCTGGTCCCCGGACGGCCCGATGCGCCGTCGCTCGTACGCGGGCGCGGAGGTCATCGTCAATCTCAGCGCCTCGCCCTATCGCCTCGGCGTCGTCTCGACCCGTCGTGAGATGCTCGCCACGCGCGCGAACGACAATCAGTGCACCGTCGTCTACACGAACCTCGTCGGCGCGAACGATGGGCTCGTCTTCGACGGCGGCGCCTTCGTGGCCCAGAACGGCCGCATCATGTTCGAAGCGGATCGTTATCGCGAAGGCTTCGGCGCCGTGAACGTCGATCTCGATCGCACGCGTCGCCTCCGCAACGAGAACACGACGTGGCGCGCGGACCAGGAGGCCTTCGCCGCCACGGAGCCGACGATCCGCCGGATCAAGGTCACCGGCGCGACGCCCGCGCGTGACGAGCTCACCTACCCGATCCCTGGCAACCGCAGCTTCTTCCTCCCCGGCGAGCCGAAGAAGACGACGCCGCGCGAGGACTTCTGCGAGGACCTCCTCGACGCGCTCGCGCTCGGCGTGGGCGACTACTTCGAGAAGACGGGCGTGTTCAAGACCATCGGCGTCGCGCTCTCGGGCGGTCGAGACTCGCTGCTCGCCTTGTATATTGCACGCAGATGGATCGCTCGGCGCTTCGGGCCGGAGCAGGAGAGGGCGAAGGCGCAGGAGATCCTCCGCGCGTTCTTCATGCCGTCGAGGTACTCCTCGAAGGAGACGCACGCCGCTGCCGAGGCCGCAGCGAAGGACCTCGACGCGCCGTTCGCGGTGATCCCGATCGACGACGCCTTCGAGAAGGAGCTCGAAGCGACGGCGAAGATGCTCCAGCCCGGCGAGAAGCTCGGCTCGATGGTGCGCCAGAACGCGCAGGCTCGCGTGCGCTCCGAGCGCATGTGGAACTGGACGAACTCGGCGTCGGGCCTGTTCCTCCAGACGAGCAACATGAGCGAGAAGGCGGTCGGCTACACGACCATCGGCGGCGACATGGAGGGCGCGATCAGCGTCATCGCGAACGTCCCGAAGACGGTCGTGAACTACCTGCTCGACTACCTCCTCGAGAAGACGAAGTTCGCGGGCATCGAGCTCACGCTGAAGAAGCCCGCCTCCGCGGAGCTCGCCGACGATCAGGAAGACGAGAAGGACCTCATGCCCTTCCCCGTCCTCGACGCGTGCTTCGCGCTCTACGCGGGCGAGAAGATGAGCCCGAGCGAGGTGAAACAGGTCCTCCTCACGATGTTCCCGGAGCACGATCCGGCGAAGATCGACGCGTGGTCCGCCCGCTTCGCGCGCCTCTTCACGGCGTCGATCTACAAGTGGGTGCAGACCCCGCTCTGCCTCCACGTCGGCAACCTCGATCTCGATCGCGAGCGCGCGCTCCAGCTGCCCGTCGTCCAGCGAACCGAGTGGGCCTGACCGTCACGGCCTGACCGTCGCCGGCTACGGGTGCTGGGCCAGGGGGAGCGACACCGAGGGCACGGACAGCCCGTGTGGCTGGTAGGCCGCGCAAGGCAGGAGCGCGGTCGCCCGCTCCGCGCGCTCGATCCAGTCGAGCACCTCCGGGTGGCGGAGGGGCATACGTGCGATCTCTGCCTTCGTGAGCCAGTGCGCGGCGCGCGAGTGGCGATCCGGCCTCGACTTCGGCGGCATGTCCACCGCCGCGTAGCCGACGAAGCAGAAGCGCATGCGATGCGGCTCGTGATCGATGCCGAGGATCCCCTGGAGGCCAATGAGGAGGCCGGCCTCCTCCGCCGTCTCGCGCACGGCGGCGGCCATGAGGTTCTCGTTCGGCTCCACGCGCCCGGCGGGGAGGAAGAAGGTGCCGTCGCGCTCCTCGACGATGAGGTACCGGCGCTCGGCGCCTCCTCCCGCGTGGTCCGGCACGACGACGAGAACGATGTGGCTCATGCGTCAAAGACTGACCTGGATCGATAAGGCATTCCACGCATCGTTTGCGGCATGTTGAGGCATAATTTGCCTCATGGACTATCCTGGCGATTTGCTCCTGCATCTCGCGTCCTTCCAGACGCTGCTCGTGGAGGTCCAGCGCGCGCGGCCGAGCGCGTTCGAGCGAACGGCGCAGCGGCTCAACGTCGATCGCAGCGTGCTCCGCCGCCGCATCCGCACGCTCGACCGGTGGATCGGCGTGCCGCTCCTTGCAGGCCGCGGCGCGACGCTCGAGCCGAGCCCGGCCGGCGTCCGCCTCGCCGAGCGCGCGGCGCGCCTCCTCGCCGAGGCAAAGGAGCTCCGCGCGGACGTCACGCTCGCGCGCGACCGCGTGACGATCGGCTGCACGGGCACCATCACCACGGAGCTGCTCCCGCGCGTCCTCGTGGCGCTCGAGAAGCGCCCGCGGCCGGTGCAGCTCGTCATCCGCCGCGCGGGCGGAGCGCTCTGCGAGTCGCTCCTCCAGAGCGGTGACCTCGACCTCGGCGTGGTGCGCGCGGAAGAGCCGCCGAAGGCGTTCCGTCACCAGCACCTCACGGACGATCGCCTCTGGTTCGTGCTGCCGGCGGGCCATCCCCTGACGAAGAGGAAGATCGCCCGGCTCGGACACGTCGAGATGGCGAGCGTGCCGCTCGTCCTCTACGGCGAGTCGTCGCGCACCCGCGCGCGCGTGATGGATCGTCTCGCGCCTCACGGTGCGTCGATCCGCATCGAGGTGGAGGGCCGCGCCGCCGCGCTCGAGTACGTCCGCGCGGGCATCGGCGCGACGTTCCTCTCGCTCCTCCCAGGCCATCGCGTGGCGAAAGGCTTCCACGCGCGCGACGTCACGGCGCTCTTCCCGCGGTCCCGTTTCTGGGTCATCGCCCGGCCGGACCGCTGGGACGACCCGCTCGTGCGCGACACGATCGCAGAGCTCAGCGCGCGACGAGACCGCTGAGCCGGGCCTCCCGGCGTAGAACGGCGTCGCGAAGGGCCGCCCTGGTCACTTGTGGAAGTGGAAGATGCCGAAGTCGCCGTTGTGCGAGGCACCGCCGCACACGATGGCCGCTTCACCGTCCTTGACGAGGAAGTCGATGCCGTCTTCTTCGAGATGGATCGCGTATCCCGGCGGCGCGGTTTCCTTCACCGTCGCGCGTCGATAGGTGACGAAGAGGCGGTGCGCGAGGTCATTGGCGCTCACGCCCGGGAAGCTGTGAACCGCCATGTATTCCGTGAGGGTCGTCGGACCATCCTGGACCGTGAACGTCTGCGAGCATGGCTCTTCGAAGACCTCTGTCTGTGCGAACGTTCCGACGGGAGGTGTATCGGCCTTTGCGTCCTTGGAATCGATGATGCCAGTCATCACATCCACCAACGCATCGAGAATGCCGCCCGCGTCACGGGCACCGGTGGCGCCTGAGCCGTTGCTTGAGTCCGAGCAAGCCACCAGCGCGACGTGGATGGCCATGGCTCCGACGGCTGAACCAACGAAATAACGAGTGCGATGTTTCATGCTCCACCGTCCCACGCATCGCTGAATGCGGATATCCGGGCTTCCACGCAGATTCGTGCGGGTGACGTTGATAGTCGTGTGAATCCGCGAGCCTCCGGGCGCGCTCGCCCGGGGGGTGGGGGTCGGCCCCCAGTTTCAGCTTGCGCCTCAGGTATGCGCGGGCCATACACCCGCACACATGAAAACCACCGCCGCTCTTCTCGCAGGCATTTCTCTCCTCTCTCTCGTCGCGGGCTGCACCGCCGACGCGGCCGATGACTCGGCCTCGGCGAACCAGGACCTCGTCGCACCCATGCCGATCAAGGCCGGCTCGTTCGACATGTTCACGCAGCCCCACTACGCGCCCGAGTCGTCGTGCGAGCGCCTCACGAAGCTCGACGTGAAGGACCTGAACGCGCACCTCGAAGAGGCCTTCGTCGGCCCCTGCGCCACGTTCGTCGCCGTCGACCCGAACAAGCGCGACTACAAGCTCACGCGCACCGGCACCTCGTGCGGCTCGGGCGTCTACGCCGCGTCCTTCACGAAGGGCGGCGAGACCTGGTCGCTCAAGCTCACCGACCACCGCTCGCGCGTCTGCCGCGACATCGTCCCTGCGCTCATCGTCATCGAGGAGACGCACGGCTCGGTCACGACGAAGCTCTACTCGCAGGACGTGAAGCCCCAGACGGACGCCGTCCTCGAGGGCGAGCTCGCGAGCGTCATGGGCATCGGTGGCGAGTCCACCGGCGTCGCGATCATGACGGACGAAGGCATGTTCGAGCTGATCCTCGACGCGAGCGAGCGCGCTCGGTTCGTCGACGGCAAGCGCGCCCGTCTCAAGGGCAAGAAGACGACGCTCTCGGGCGTCGAGACGCACGATCGTCCGGCGTTCGACGTCAGCGACATGCTCGTCTGCCCGAACGCGGGCTGGGTCAACTGCATGCCCGGCGGCCCGGTTCCCGCCGCGTGCAGCGAGCGCGAGTGGATCCGCGCCAACTGCGAAGGCGTCGACTTCGCCGACTGATCCGTCCGATCCTCAGCCGCCCGTCGTCAGATCTCCGCGCTTCGTGAAGGAAGCGAAGAGCGCGATGGGGGCCCACACCACGAAGAGAAGCGGCAGACAGCGCGTCACCATCGCGAGCGCGCGGATGCCCGTGGCGCGGTCACCGTCTCGTCGGATCACGACGACCGAGTGACCGCCCTTCTCGTCGGGCTCCCATGGCTCGACCTTGAAGCGCGCGAACCAGTCGAGCGCGGGCACCATCGTGCCGGCCAGCCGTCCCCAGAAGCGCGAAGGATCGAAGCGCAGCGTGCGCTCGCGGTAGTCCGGCGTGACGAACACGCCGTACATCGCGATGGCGAGCACGCTGAAGGACTCGACCTTCGCCGTGATCTGGATCGTGATGTGAAACCAGAGCCCCCACCACAGCGCGAAGACTCGCGTAGGCTTCAGCCAGAGCGCGACGCAGAGGACGAGCTCTGTCATGATCGCGAGCTTCGCGAGCGCGCTCGCGATGTCGGGATTGGCGAGGAAGGTGATGACCGCCTTCGGCACGCCGTAGCCGATCGCGATGTGCCCGTAGCGCATGATGCGATCGCCGAGGACGACGCCGTCGCGCCACTCGGGATCGAGCAGCTTCGAGCCACCCGAGGCGAGATAGATGAGCGAGACCTGCACCTGCATGAGCCGAGCAGCCCAGAACGGACCGCTCCGCGGCTGCAGCACCTCCGTCAAGCGCCACGACCGATCGCACGGCGTGAGGGCAAGGAGCGTCGCGTAGCAGTAGAGGGAATAACGGTTGTGGTGGAACTGGTTACGGTCGACGAGGATGCAAAAGAGGCCGAGGAACGCGCTCAGGACGAGGGCGGGACGGGCCCGCACGCCGATCAGCACGAGCACCGCGAGGAGCACGCGCAAGGTCAGGATCCCCGCGTATACCTTCGGTGCAGGCACGAAGGACTCGGGGAGGATCGGGACGTGGAACGCGTCGCCGAAGTATCCGATCTTGGCGAGCTCTTCCGCGGCGGTCAGCGCCTGGTATCCGAGCATGCCGCCGACCACCGCGCGCACGGGGCCGAGGACATATCCGTCCGCGATCTCGTCCCGAAAGCGCTCGAACACGTCAGCGCACCTCTTCGCGCGTGGTCGCGATGCGCTCACGGCTCTGGAGGTGATGAACGACCGGCTCGCGACCGTTCTTCTTCATCGTGACGTCGAGGTCGAAGCGGAGGGTCTCCGCGTCCTCGTTCACGTGCGCGGCGACGTCGTCGAGCGCGAGCTGGAGGCGGGCGAGCTGCGTGGAGGCACCGTAGGCCGCGTTCATCTCGCGGTCGAAGACCCAGTAGGGCGAGGGCACGCGGTCGTACCAGGAGAAGCGGTGGACCCGGCCGTCGACGTTCTTCGCGCCCCAGACACCATCCGACACGTGCACCTTTTCCCGAGCGCCGTTCGGCCCCTCGACCTCGCGGTAGAGCACGAGCGTCATGACGGAGGACTCCGGAAACATGCGGAATCCAAAGGCGTTGTCGTAGCGGCGGCCGGCGGTGACGATGAGGGCGAGCTGCACCGAGACCCAGACGAGGGCAAAGAGAATCCGCCAGTTGTGCGCCGGCCCCCGGCCGGGAGGCAGCGAGGGACGCGGCGTCTCTGGCTTCTGGGCTTCGCCCTCCACGACGCCACGCTAGTACGAGGCTGGACGACTGCCCCATTGTTTTGTGCCCCGCGTATCCCTGTGGAAGGATGAAGGTTCTCGATGCGCCGAGCCGCCCTCCTCCTGCCGTGCTTGCTCGCTGCCTGTGGCGGCGAGGTGAAGAACGACGCGAAGGCGAAATCGGCCACCTCCCCGCTCGACGATCTGAAGACGGCGCCGGCCGGGAGCGAGCGCCCGATCGCGACCGAGCCCGCCGCGATCGTCTCCACCCCCCGGCAAAATCAGGTGGGCGCGCTCGAGCGTCCCGCCGCCCTCCGCCGCTTCTACGATGCGGTCGCGAAGCTCGAGGCGGGCACCTCGATGGACGACGTTCGCGTGACGCAGTTCGGCGACTCGCACACGGCCGCGGACATCCAGACCGGCGCCGTGCGACGCGCGCTGCAGACGCGGTTCGGCGACGGCGGTCGCGGCTTCGTGGCCATCGGTCGCCCATGGAAGCAGTGGTCGCAGGACGGCGTGAAGGTCGGGATGTCGACGGACTGGACGCCGGAGCGCCCGAGCTCGAAGGCGAAGTCCGCCGCCGGCGGTCCCGACGGCTTCTTCGGCCTCTCCGGCATCGGTCTCTTCACCCATGCGCACGGTGCGCGGGCGTGGGCCGACATCACGGCAAAGACGTCACGCGCGGAGATCGACTACCTCGAGCAGCCGAACGGCGGCGCGTTCGACGTCTTCATCGACGGTGTGCGCGTGGTCCGCATCGCGACGAAGAGCGAGAAGACGCAGAGCGCCTTCCGCTCCTTCGACGTCGCGGAGAGCACCGCGCACCAGCTCGAGGTTCGCTCCGTGGGCGACGGCGACGTGCGCGTCTTCGGTATGAGCCTCGATCGCACGAGCCAGCACGGCATCGTGCTCGACGCCCTCGGCATCAACGGCGCGCGCATCACCACCGCGCTCTCGTGGAACGAGCAGCACTGGGCCGAGCAGCTGAAGCACCGCTCGCCGGCCCTCGTGATCCTCGCGTACGGCACGAACGAGTCCGTCGACGTCGAGTTCCCGCAGGCCACCTTCGAGCGGCAGCTCGTCGACGAGCTCGGCCGCGTCGCGCGCGCGGTGCCCGGCGCCTCGTGCCTCCTCCTCGGTCCGCCCGACCGCGCGATCAAGAACGCGGACCAGCAATGGGTCACGGCGCCGAAGATCCTCGAGATCATCGACGCCGAGCGCCGCGTGGCGGAGGCGGCGGGCTGCGCATTCTACGATCAGCTCGCCGCGATGGGCGGCGAAGGCTCCATCGCGCAGTGGGCAAGCGAGGACCCGAAGCGCGCCCAGCCGGATCGCGTGCATCTTACACGCGATGGCTACGCGCAGGTCGGCAGCTCCTTCGCCTCGGACCTGATGCGCGGTTACGCGGTCTGGCGCCGCGAGAACGGCCTCCCGCCCAGCACCACGCGCGAGCAACCGCTCGTCGCATCGACCCTCCCGCCGGCCCCCGAGCCGGGCGAGTGGTAGCCGCCTACTTCTTCTCGTCCTTCGCCGCGTCGTCGTTCGACGGCGGCGGCGGCGGCGGGTAGGACAGGTTCGGGCCGAGGAGCGCGTCGAGCGCGTCATCGATCTCGTCGTCGATGCCGGAGAGGTCGAGGAGCTCCTTGTCCTGCGTGCCGTGGCGAATGGCGGCGGCGCGCTCTTCCTCTTCGCGCTTCTCCTGCGCGCGGCGCGCTTGCTTCGCCTCTTCCTCGAGGCGCTCGCGTTCGCGCTCGGCGCGGCGACGCGCGAGGATCTCGCGGTCGCGCGCGTCTTGCTCGCGCTTTCGTGCGGCGAGCGCCTCTTCGCGCATCTGGTCGAGGTCGGCGTCGCTCGCCTCCGAGACCGTGACCGGCGACGTGAGCTCACTCACCTTGAGCGCGCCTGGGACGATCGACTGCGACGCCGACACCGCCTGCAGGAACTGCGAGAGGCGCTCCTTCTTCGCGGCCTCGGCGGCGAGCTTCGCCTCGTCGACGGCAGAGTGCTTCGCCGTCGCCTGGGCTTCCTTCGCGCGTGCCTCGCGCATCGTGTCCGAGATCGGCGGACCTTCGAGATGGCTCTGCGCCTGGGCCTCGGCGAGCACGACCGCCTTCTCCGCCTCGATACGCTGCGTCGACACGGGCGCCGACTCGACGCGCGTGACCTCGCGCGGCTCCGGCTCGTCGTCGTCTTCGTAGAGCTTCGGGAGGCCGGCGGTCGGCGACGTGACGCTCGGCCTCGCGCTCGGCGTCGCGCTGGGCGTCACGCTCGGCGTCACGCTCGGCGTGGCGGTCGACGGATTGCTCGGCGGGAGATCGCCGCTCGCGGGCTCCTCGATGAGATCGTCGTCGACGAGCTCGACCCACGACATCTCCACTTCCTGCGTATGGCGGCGCGGCGGCGGCGGCGGCTTCGTCGGCACGCTGTTCAGCGGCATCGGCGGCAGCGTGCGTAGAGCTCCCGGCACGCGTGGTGGGCGCTTCCGGAGCGCGGTGGGCGCCTCGTTGTCGGGGAACTCGTCGGCTGTGGAGGCAGCCGCGGAGGCTGTCGCCGAGCCCGGCGCCGAGCCCGCCACGCTCGTCACGGGGGTCTGCACCTGCTCGACGCGCGGCTCGTCCGATGGGACCTCGAGCCAGGCCATTTGCACTTCCATGGTCTGGCGACGTGGTGGAGGTGGTGGCTTCGTCGGCTGGGTGTCACTCTTCGCGGGCTCGTCGTCGCTCGCGATCCGCGCGATTTCCGCGGAGATAGGGTGCATCGGCGGCGGCGGGCCGGTGAACGAGTCGGGCTCCCGTGTGATGCGCGCGATGCGCGCAGAGACGGGCAGCACGGGCGGTGGTGGGCCTGTGAATGGGCCGGGCTCCGACGGCGCCTCTGCGGGCACCGGTCCGCTCGTGGTGGGCGCGCGTTCCCCGTCCGGCGGCGGAGAATCCGCTGCGTTGTCGGAGGAGCCCATGTCCTCGACGATCGCATGCCCCTGTCCGATCGCCAACGATCGGGATTTCGACGCTTTCGAACCAGAACCCGACACGCGACCTTACCGGAGAAATAGCCTACTCAATCTGCGAGCATCCCGTAGCTTCCAAGAGACATATCGCCGCGCTAGAAAGGGCTCCGAATGGCCGTCCGCCGACTTCCTTTTGCTTCTGCGCTCGGCGCGGCGGCGCTGATGAGCAGCATCGCCTTCGCGGATGAAGCAGCGCCGGCCCCGCCCGCCTCCTTCGTCGCACCTCCGCCGACCGTGGTCGTCGACGCATCGGATCCGGTCTGCAATGACTCGCGCCTCTCCTGCCAGCAGCTCGAGGCGACGCAAGCTACCCCGGAAGAGATGCTCGGGCAGATGAAGACGGTCGGCCCGATCCTTCGCGAGCTCCGTCGCTGTCTGAACCGCGAGAGCTTCACCGCCGTCCCCGCGACCCTACGCATCACCTGGGCCCCGACGGCGACGACGATCGAGGTCGCGCGAGGCCTCGATACACATCCGTGTATCGTACAGGCAAAGCAGAAGGTATCGGCGACGACGAGCCCGACGCCCGTCGCGCTCTCGTGCACCTACGAGTGCTCGGGCGGCATCCTCCCGACGCCCGTCGCGCCGGTGCTGGTGCCGGCGCCGGCGCCGGTGCCACCGCCGGTGCCACCGCCATCGACGAAGCCGCAACCACCGGCGCCTGCGCAGCCACCTGAGCCGCCGCCTCCGCCGCCGCCGGAGGACAGGCCGCTCGCGACGATGCCTCCGCCGGAGGTGAACGAGTCGAGCTCTTCCTCGAGCTCGGGCTGGTATGGCTGGCAGACGCTCATCGCGGACGGCGCCTCGGCGGGCATCCTCGCGGGAGGTCTTCTGTCCTGGACGGTGGAGCCAACGGTCATCGGCTACAGCGGCTTCCTCCTGGGGACGCCGATCATGCACGCGATCCATGGCAACTATGGCCGCATGCTCGCGAGCTTCGGACTACGCCTTCTCTTGCCGGCCGTCTCCGGTGCGGTGGGCGCGGCGCTGAACGTCGGCGCGAACGGTGAGGACACGAAGGTCAAAGGTGTGGTCGTCAGCGCGGGCATCGGCATCGGGATCGCCGCCGCGGCGTGTGTGATCATCGACGCCGGCTTCCTCGCGTGGGACAACAAGGAGCATCGCTCGGGCAAGAACGACACCCTCACCCACCTCCTCCAGGGCACGTTTTGATGAAGCCGAAACGAAGTGAAGGCGACTCGGATCTGGGCCAAAGCCCCAGCGCGACCATGCCGAAGCGAAGCGCGTGCAGGCCGTTCCACGTCGCGCTCGCGGGCGTCGTGGTCTCCGCCGCCCTCGCGTGCACGCCCCTGCCCGACATCGAGGACGACGATCCGATCGTGAATACCCTCTCGCCGATCCCGCTCGATCAGATCGACGCCGCAGGCTGCGACTCCGAAGCGGCCCCAGCCGCGCTCTGCGATCGACTGCGCCGATGATGCCGTGCCAGCGCGCTTCGCGCTGAACGCCGAGGCGACGTACGCGCGACGGATCCCCCGAGCTCGCTGGTCTTGCACGCGCGAGCGGCGAGACGTCGCACCGCAACGCGCGCGAGCGTGCTCCAACCGTGCAGCCTCACGGTGGGCGCGACGGGGCTCGTGCGAACGGCATGCCCCGGCAACCGGGTAGATCTGGGCGTTGTCCTCGCGAGCTTCGTGGCTCGCGTCTGGGCGTGACTCACCCGTCAGTTCGTCTTGTTCTCGGGCGGCTTCGGGCCTGGGCGCGAGCCCTGGGACCACGCTTCGTAGCCGCTCGTCAGCGCCTTGAAGAGGAGGTCGCCGAGCACCTCGCCGCCTTGCGGGGAGGGATGTGTGAGGTCGCTGCCTGCAAGGCCCTTCTTCACCCAGAGCGCCATCGAGCCCTCGCCGCCCATCGCCTCGAACGTGTTCCAGAAGGCCACACCTGCTTCGCCGGCGACCTTGCGCTGCGCGTCGACGAGCTTCTTGATGACGGGCATCGTCTTGAGCTCGCCGTCGATCTTCTGCGCGCGGTCGAGCGGCGCGATCACGAGGACCGACGCGTTCGGCGCGGCCGCCTTCACCTTGTCGACGAGCACACGCTGCGTCTTCTCGTAGGCGTCACGATCCGCCATGCCCGCTTCGCTCTCGTTCGTGCCGTACTGCAGAACGATGAGCGCCGGATCGCGCAGATCGAACTGCTGCTTCCAGTGATCCGGGTTCATCGCTGCGAGGAGCGAGCCGCGGCCGCCGTTCGCGCCGAGGGCGTCGTACACGACGCCCGGCACGTCGCGCTCGAGCGCCACGCCGAAGAGACGCGGCGCGCCGCTGACCACGCGGAGGGTCATCTTGTTCTCGCCGTCCGTCACGGGGAACGAATGGATCTTCGAGTCCTTCGAGTCCGCCGACTTGGTCGAGAATGTCTCCGTCTTGCCGTCCGCCTTGAGCTCGATGTCGCCACCGCTGGCGGTCTCCATGTAATACACATCGAAGCGCGAGACCTTCTTGCCGTAGGTCTCTCCCTTCGACGTGCCGTACCAGGACGTGCAGCCTGGCGCGCCGACGAAGCTGACGCCGCCGATGCCGTAGGCGAGGTCGCGGTTGAACGGTCCCGTCACCTTCGACGAGGTCCAGCCCTCGCCCGCGCCCATCACGACGTCGTTGTGGAAGTACCAGTCCCACGCCTTCGCCGCGAGGATGAAGCCGTGGCCGGCGTCGCCGAACTCGGCCTGCATCTTCCGGCGCATGGTCCCGGAGATGTAGTCGCTCGTGATGACGCTATCGCCGTAGTGCTCGATGCGTGTGACGGCGCCGACCTCTTTCTTCTTCGTGCGGAAGAGGCGCGTGTAGAACGCATCCATCGCGTGACCCGACGGATCCTCGATCGCGATGGATCCTTTCGTCTTGGCGAGGTCCTCCGCGGAGGGCTTCGCGAGCGCGGGCGTCTCGGGGAGCGAGTTCGTGACCGTGCCCTCGTTCTTGGAGGCCTGGAGCTTCGTCTCGCCCTGGGTGGGGACGGGGGCGGGGGCGGCGACGGTGCGCGCGACCTCGGACTCCGCCGCGATCTCTTCCTTCGGCTCCCACGGCATGTGCGCCACGCGGAGACGCGCGAGCCGCGGAGACGAATACGGCACCGCGAGCAGCACGAGCATCACGCCGATCGCGGCGGACGTCTTTCCGAGGAGCGGATGACTCATCCCTCTTCCTGTCTATGCCCGGACCGAACCGCCGGCAAGTTTGCCCATCCTGCGCGGGTCTTGCGATAAGCGAACGTCGTGCTCTTCGCCAGCCCGCTCTACGGCGTGTTCTTGCTCGTCACCTACGTGGTGTTCTGGGCGCTGCGCCGGCGACCGCTGCTCCGCCCCCTCTTCTTGATGGTGGCGAGCTACGTCTTCTACTTCGTCGGCACGTTCGATGCGGCGAAGGAGCAGGACGTCCCGCTCGGACCGCTCGGCTGGACGATCCTCTGCGTGGCGATCATCTTCTGCGGCAGCTCGCTCGACTTCTACATCGGCAAGAAGCTCGACCGAACGGAGGCGCCCGGGAAGCGCAAGGCGCTCTTGCTCGTCTCGGTCGTCTACTACCTGGGTGTTCTTTCGATCTTCAAGTACTTCAACTTCGCCGCCGACTCCGTGGCGACCGTCCTCGGCTGGATGCACGTGAAGATCGCGCCGGCGCACCTGCGGCTCGTCCTGCCGTTCGGCATCTCGTTCTTCACGTTCGAGACGATGAGCTACACGATCGACGTCTACCGTCGGGAGATCCCCGCCGCCGATCGCTACCTCGATTACCTCCTCTTCGTCTGCTTCTTCCCCCACCTCGTGGCGGGGCCGATCGTGCGTCCGAGGTCGATGCTCCCGCAGCTCGCGGCGGAGCCGGTGGCGAGCGACGCGCTGAAAGCGGAGGGCCTGTTCCTCATCGGCATGGGCCTCTGCAAGAAGATCGTCATCGGCGACACGCTCGGCCTGAACCTCGTGAACCGCGTGTTCGACAGCCCGGAGCGCTACTCGTCGATCGAGGTCCTCGTCGGCGTGTACGCCTACGCGATCAAGATCTACGCGGACTTCTCCGGCTACTCGGACGTCGCCATCGGCAGCGCGAAGCTGTTCGGCTACGAGCTGCCGCAGAACTTCAACGCGCCGTACACCTCCTCGGACCTCCAGGAGTTCTGGCGCCGCTGGCACATCTCGCTCTCGAGCTGGCTCCGCGATTACCTCTACATCTCGCTCGGCGGCAATCGTGGTGGTTCCTGGTTCACGTACCGGAACCTGCTCCTCACGATGGTGCTCGGCGGGCTCTGGCACGGCGCCTCGTGGAACTTCGTGATCTGGGGCGCGCTCCATGGCGGCGCGCTGGCCGTGAACCGGATGTGGCAGCGCTGGCACGCGAGCGGCGAGCCGGGGAAGCAGGTCTCCGACAAGGCGTGGACGCCGGGACGGGTCGTCGCCGTCGTCGCCACGTTCCACTTCGTCTGCTTCGCGTGGATCTTCTTCCGCGCGCCATCTTTCGGCCACGCGATGGCGATCCTCGCCCAGCTCGGGAAGCTGTCTTTTGCGACGCCGAACCTCGTCCCGCGCATCCTGGCGGTGCTCGCGCTCGGCTTCGTGACCCACTGGATCCCCGACCAGGCCTACGCCAGGGTCCGCGACGTCTTCGTGAAGTCGCCCGCGGTCGCTCAGGGCGTCGCGCTCGCGCTCTGCGCCTGGGTGCTGCATTTCGCAGCCGCCGCGAAGGCGGAGCCCTTCATTTACGGGCAGTTCTGACAGTAGTAACGGTCGCCTCGTCATGGCGATCCAAGATCGAGATCGACGCGCACGGATCGGCTTCGGGGTCGCGAACGTCATCGTCGCCCTCGCCGTGCTGGGCGGCGTCTTCAAGCTCCTGCCCACGCGCTGGTGGGTCGTCGACGGCGGCGCGCTGATCGTCGGCGGCCTCTTCCTCGCGTCGGGCTTCACGCTCCTCAGGAGCATGCCACCCGCCGAGAAGCTCACGCGGTGGGCCGCGCTCGTGGTGCTGGTGCTCGGCATGGCGCTCGTGACGGTGCTCTTCGCGACCGCGGGCTGGATCAGCGGGGTCTACGGAACGGTCGGCTCCGGCGGCGCGGTCATCTTCGCCCTCGTGGGCGCGCTCGTGTTGCCCTACGTGATCGTCCTTCCCGCCGCCGAGCTCGCGTGGCTCGGCCCACCGATGAAGGCGAACGACACGAAGCCGGTCGGGGCGCCCGCGAAGGACGCCGACGCAGCCGCCAAGAACGACGAATGAACCGCCGCACGCTCGCTCGACTGCTCGGCGGATGGGCCATCTTCCTCGTCCTCCTTCTCCTCGGCATGCGCACGTACGTCGCGCATGGCACGCCGAAGGAGCCGTGGTCCGTGCGCACGTACTGGCGCCTCGGAAAGCGGGTCGAGCGCGTGATCGCGCACGAGAAGGCGACCACCGTGGCGCACCCCGATCATCTGCCGTTCGCCGACTTCGCGGAGGAGATCGTCACGGGAGAGAGCCCGCTCTTCGCCACCTCCCTTCTCCTCGATGTCGGGCTCGTGCCGGGCCTCGATGGCGTGCGTGCGGAGCTCGACGGCAAGACCGTGTTCGCCACCGTCGACGACCTGATGAGCGCGCAGGCCTACGATCGCGGCCACCTCTGGGTGGAGGCGAGCTTCGGCTGGGGTGTGTATCGCGAGATCGTCTTCGCGGTCCTCGCAGAGCAGCTCGGCGTGTCCGCACGCGACGTGGAGACGCGCGCGAAGCTGACGCGCGTGCGGATGCAGCGCGGCCAGGTGGAGAAGAAGCCCATCGCCGGTGGCCCCGTCGCGCCGAAGCCGGACCACATCGAGGAGAAGGACCTCACGCACGACCTCGTGCTCGACTCGCTCCGCGAGGCCGCCATGCATCTCGCGCGCGCCGTCGATATGGGCGGCCGCTTTCGTTATCTCATCAACGCGCCCGACAACCGCGATATCCCCGGTTACAACTGGCCCCGTCACTCCGGCGCCACGTTCTTCCTCGCGCAGGCGGCGGGCATCCTCGACGACTCGTACCTCCGCTACTCCGCGCTCCGCGCCGCCGGCCGGCTGCGCACCGAGATGATGCGCCCGTGTGGCACGCATCGATGCATCACGGAGGATCAGCCGGTCGCCGATCTCGGCTCGAGCGCGCTCGCGCTGATCGCATTCACGGAGATCGCGCGGACAGGCGCCGACGCGAGCTTCAAGCCCACCATCAAGGAGCTCGCCGAGTTCCTCCGCAGTCAGCAGCGGCCGGACGGCGAGTTCATGCATTTCTACAATCGGATGGACAGCCAGCCGATCGATCGGCAGTCGCTCTACTACAGCGGCGAGGCGACGCTGGGGCTCGCGCGTGCCCACGAGGTGAACGGCGACCCGAAGGACCTCGAGGCGGCGAAGGCCGCGCTCTCCCGCATCTCCGGCGCGGGCTGGAGCTTCTTCGGCAGCCGTTACTACTTCAGTGAGGAGCACTGGACCTGCCAGGCAGTCGCAGAGCTCTGGAGCCGAGCGCCCGATCGCGATGCGCTCGCGTTCTGTTCTCGCTGGCACGAGTTTCAAAGGCGCTTGCAATATTCCCCGAGCGACTCACCTTTCGACGCCGATGGTGCTTTCGGTTTTGGCCCCCTGGTTTCGCCGCGCGTAACGCCGGCCTCGAGCCGTGGTGAGGCGGCGGGGGCGCTGCTCATGGTTCTCTTGCACGAGCCCGAGAAGCACCCGGATGAGATCCCGCTCGTTCAGACCGAGCTGAATCGCGCGCTCGCGTTCGTTCTGCGGAACCAGTTCCACCCAGGTCCGACCTACCTCTTCGCGGAGCCTGTGACGATTCGCGGCGCGTTGCCAGGCAGCCCCGTCGATTGGCAGCTCCGGATCGACTACGCCCAACACGCGGGCTGCATGATGGCGCGGTGGTTGGAGATCGAGGCCCAGAAGAAGGGGGCGGCACCGTCCGTGCACTCTGCACGGTAGTGCTTCCTCCCCATGTCTCGAGCCCGACGCGCGACGCGCGGCCACCTACATGGTCGCCACTAAATGAGCAAGAAAAGTGGTCCAGCTCCCGGCCGAGCAGTAACTTCAATAATGGCGGTGGTGAAATTCTCGCCACCGGACCTGGCGTAGTGAGGCGAATGCCGAACGATTTCCGAAGCTGGGATGCGATGCCGCGCTGCGTAGGCGCGGCTGTAGCTCGCCTCTCGCGTTTCAAAATCGAATTCGAGACTGCGCGGCGGGACCCGCGCGAATCGCCGAGCTTCACCGCTGATGACCGCACTGGACTCCCGAGCGCCTCCCCATCGGGCGGCTCGCGGGTCACGAGTAGACGTCTGCCTTCGGGCAGCCGTCGCGCCTTCGGCGTCCTCCTGCTTGCGGGTAGGTCGCATGCAAACCGTGCGAGGTCCCTCGTCACCGCTCACGCGGCGATGGAGGAGCTCGCCCTTAGCCACCGCCAGGACCAGTGAAACCAGAGAAGGGTGTCTTGGCGATGCAACGTTCGAACGACCGTAAGGCCTACGGTCCAAGAGGTAATGGGATGACCCCTGTTTCTGAACCCATCATCAAGTCTCTCGAGGAAGTGACTCTCGAGGAGGCTCTCCAATATCTCGAGACGGCGGAAGGTGACGAGCTGACAGCAGCCATTGCGCTTGCCAAGGATCGCAACCTTCTCGACGCCGGAGATGTCGAGCCCGATGAGGCGGAGGTCCACCATGCTCTGTTCATGCTCCGGCGTGCCCGCGGGCTGTCTGCGCCCAGCTTCGATCTGATGCGCGTGCAGCTCCGCCGGCTCCTCACCGCGGCGTGATCCGAGTGAACGAGTAGAAAGACGATTCCCGGGTCGGGGGCCACCCTCCCTCGGCCCGGGACGAGTCGTGGATGAGCACCGCGCCCGGGAAGAAGATCGGCGAAAAATGCGCGGACATCGCGGAATGCGCGCAGGGCATGTGCGGGGCCGGTACGTGCATGGAGTGGGCGGGCGCTTTCCTCGGCAAAGCGCCTGGAAAATGACGCGATCCGCCGCCGCCTTCTGCTAGCTAGGCGGTCATGAAGATCGTCTGCATCGGTGGTGGCCCGGCCGGACTCTACTTCGCGCTTCTCTACAAAAAAGCGCGGCCCGATGCGGACATCACCGTCCTCGAGCGCAACGCGGACGGCGTCACGTTCGGCTGGGGCGTCGTCTTCTCGGACGAGACGCTGTCCTACCTCGAAGAGAACGATCCGCCGACGCACCAGGCGATCACGAAGAGCTTCGCCCACTGGACCGCGATCGACATCTTCTACAAGGGCGTATGCCTCCGTTCGGACGGCCACGGCTTCTCCGGCATCGCACGGAAGGAGCTGCTCCAGATCCTGCAGGACCGCTGCCGCGAGCTGGGCGTGAAGCTCCAGTTCGGCGTCGAGGTCGACGACTACGTGGAGCACACCCGCGGCGCCGATCTGGTCATCGCGGGCGACGGCGTGAAGTCGAAGATCCGGGAGCGCCACGCCGCCACCTTCAAGCCCACGATCGAGCTGCGCAAGGCACGCTACATCTGGCTCGGTACGAAGAAAAAGTTCGACGCGTTCACGTTCTATTTCGAAGAGAACGAGCACGGCATGTTCCAGGTGCATGCCTATCGCTTCGACGATGACACGAGCACGTTCATCGTCGAGTGCGACGAGGCCTCGTTCTTCGCGGCGGGTCTCGACAAGATGTCGACCGAAGAGAGCATCGCGTACTGCGAGAAGCTCTTCGCCAAGCATCTTCAGGGCGAGAGGCTCCTCGCGAATCGCTCGATGTGGGTGCAGTTTCCCAACATCAAGAACGAGCGCTGGAGCCACGAGAACGTGGTCCTCATGGGCGACGCGGCGCACACCGCCCACTTCTCCATCGGCTCGGGCACGAAGCTCGCGATGGAGGATTCCATCGCGCTCTGCAAGGCGCTCCTCGCCACGTCGGCGGTGGGCCCGGCGCTCCAGCTCTACGAGTCGGAGCGCCGTCCCATCGTCGAGCGCATCCAGAAGGCGGCGCAGGACTCGCTCGTCTGGTTCGAGAACGTGAAACGGTATCGCGAGCTCGAGCCGGCGCAGTTCGCGTTCAGCCTCCTCACGCGAAGCAAGCGCATCACGTACGACAACCTGAAGCTCCGCGATCCCGGCTTCGCGGAGACGATCCGCGACTGGCACGAGGCCCGGACGCCAGAGGCGAAGAAGGGCGCGCCGCCGATGTTCACGCCTCTCCGCCTGCGGGACCTCGAGATCGCGAATCGCGTCGTGGTCTCGCCGATGTGCATGTACTCGGCGACGGAAGGCGTACCGGACGACTTCCACTACACGCACTACCTCGCGCGCGCGCTCGGTGGCGCGGGCCTCCTCATGACGGAGATGACCAACGTGTCCCGCGACGCGCGCATCTCCCCAGGCTGCACCGGCATGTACAACGAGGAGCAGCTCATGGCCTGGCGTCGCATCGTGAAGGCGGTGCACGACTCCTCGCCGGCGAAGTTCGGAATGCAGCTCGGTCACGCGGGACGCAAGGCGTCGACGAAGCTCGCCTGGGAAGGCAGCGATCGCCCTCTCGATAGCGGCAACTGGCCGATCATGAGCGCCTCGCCGATTCCGTATTATCCGGACTCCCAGGTCCCGAAGGAGATGGATCGCGGGGACATGGACTCCGTGAAGGCGGATTACGTCCGCGCCACGAAGATGGCAGACGACGCCGGCTTCGACCTCCTCGAGGTGCACATGGCGCACGGTTACCTGCTCGCCAGCTTCATCTCTCCGCTCACCAACCGCCGTACCGACTCGTACGGCGGCACGCGAGAGAACCGGATGCGATTCCCGCTCGAGATCCTCGAGGCGGTACGCGCGGCCTGGCCGAAGCACAAGCCGCTCAGCGTTCGAATCTCTGCGACCGACTGGCTGCCCGAGGGCATCCAGGACGACGACGTCCTCGTGCTCGCGAAGGCGCTCAAGGAGCGCGGCACCGACATCGTCGACGTGTCGGCGGGCATGACCTCGCCCGAGTCGCGGCCTCGCTTCTACGGCCGCATGTACCAGGCTTACTGGTCGGACATGATTCGCAACGAGGTGAAGATCCCGACCATGAGCGTCGGCGGTATCTCCAGCGGCGACCAGGTCAACACGCTCGTCCTCTCGGGGCGCGCAGATCTCTGCGCCCTCGCCCGCCCCCACCTCGTGAATCCGCACTTCACGCTCGGCGCCGCCATCGAGCAGGGCTGGCGCGACACGTTCGTCCCACCTCCGTACGGCCTCGTTCGCCCGCTCGGACCGCTGCCGCCCGCGTCAAAGCCTGCATAATCGTGCGGGCGCCATGATCCATTTCGGATCAGGGGTGCAGGCGCGTCAGAGCTGTCACGCCCGCGAGCGTCACGGAGCGGTGAGGCCAGGTCGCACAAGCGCGCGAGTCGGCCCACGACCTTAAACGCGCGTCGGCCGGAAATGATGGGCCTTCGTGATTCGCGAGCGCGCGTGTCGCCCGCCGGCGACACGCGGCATCGGCCCTGCAGTGTCGCTCTGCATGCTCCGACGAAACGTTCTGCTGGTCGCTGCTCTCCTGGTCGCCGTCGCTGCAGGCTGCGCGTCCGAAGGGGTGAGTGACCTCCAAACCTCTCACAGCTCGAAGGGCGATGGTGTCGATGCCGAGAACGACGGCACGAGCGGCAGCGCCGCCAACCGCCCGTCCGTCGCGGCGAGCTCCTCGAGCAAGACGCGCACGCCGCTCCCGGATCTCGTCCCTGCGAAGGGCAAGATCCTCTCGACCCCGCGCCAGGTCCTCACGAGCGGCGCCTTCACCGCCGTCGCGCCGACCGTTCGCGCGAACGACATGCACTCCACGCCCGTGACGGGCAAGGACTGCATGACTTGCCACGGCGCGGGCGGGTCGGCCCCTCACTTCGCCTACGGCGGCACGATCGCGCTCGGCAAGAAGTGGGTCGTCGGCACGCCGGCGTGGACGAAGGCCGCCCCGACGCAGCCGGCGAACGAGTACGCCGACGAGTACGGCGACTATGGGGAGGACGACTACGGCTACGGGGAGGACGACTACGGCTACTGCCCCGACAGCGACTACGACGACTACGACGACTACGGCAGCTACGACGCAGGCGACGACGACGATGACTACGGCTACGGCGACGACGATGACGACGACTACGGCGGCGGAAGCTGCGGCAAGCGCGGCTGGCCGCAGGACCGCACGACCCCGTCCACGAAGACGGGCGTTCGCATCGTCGGCGCCGACGGCGACGTCTTCGACACCGTGACGGACGAGGACGGCAACTTCTGGTTCAAGTCGAAGGAAGACGTGAAGGTCCCCGCGTTCACCGGCATCCAGTACGGCACCTTCACCGTGACCGGCTCGACGAACGGCGTCGCGTGCGGCTCGTGCCACGAGAGCGGGGCCGCCGACAGCCCGGGACGCCTGTGGACGTGGGACGGCCCGACGCCTCGCTGACGTTTGCGCAATCCGTACGATACCGACATGTCGGAGGATCCTGTCGTAGCCGTGTGAGCGATCGCGCCATCAAGTGCGGAGTGCGCGCGAAGACCGTAAGTAGCGGAAAAAAGCTCCCTGCGTGGACGGCATGTTCGCTGCTGACGGAGGTCGCATGCTTCGTCGCAGGCTCGCGGCTCTGACCCTCGGACTGGTGGTGATCGCGTGCGGCTCGAGCTCCGAGGACTCGACCTTCGGCGACGCGCAGAAGATCGGCGGCGACACGAAGGTCCCGCCGGGAAAGCTCGGGACCACCGACGATCCCGCGACGAAGGCGAAGCCCTCGTCGTGCGGGAAGATCGATCTCCTCTTCGTCATCGACGACTCCGCGTCGATGGGTCAGGAGCAGGCGAGCCTCATCACCGCCTTCCCGGAGTTCATCGACGCGATCGCGGCGACGAAGGGCGGGACGCTCGATTATCACGTCGCGGTCACCACGACCTCGACCTCGATGGTCTGCGACGAGGCGGTCGATGCGATCGGCCCCGAGAACAGCGTCGCCGCCGACGGCGCCCTCGTGGACGGCACGTCCTGCGGGATGCAGCAGCCCTGGCTCGCTCGCAGCGACGCGAACGTGAAGGACGCCTTCGCATGCGCGGCCGAGGTGGGCACGGAGGGCGCGAGCGACGAGATGCCGCTCGCGACGATGCGCGCCTCGCTCGAGAAGGCCCGAGCCGCAGGCCAGTTCCTTCGAGACGACGCGCTCCTCGCCATCGTCATTCTCACCGACGAGGACGACAGCTCGACGCGGCAGACGCACTACCAGACCATCGCGGAGAAGCACGACGACCTCACGGACGTCGCGAGCTACGGGACCTTCCTCGATGGCTTCACCAAGAACCACGACCGGTGGGCGGTCGCGGTCATCGCGGGCGACGGCGACTGCGAGTCGGACTTCGGCAAGGCGAAGGACGCGCCGCGCCTTCATTCCTTCGCGTCGCTCGCGGGCAAGCATGGCTCGACGTCTTCGATCTGCGCGGGCGATCTCTCGGTGTCGCTGAAGGACGTCCTCGCCACCATCCAGGCCGCGTGCAACGACTTCCCCAGCGACGTGAAGTGAGACGTGGCGATCAGCGCTGGCAGCTCAGGTTCTGCATCGGGCTCGCGTTGCCCGCGCTCGCGACCGTCCACTGACCGGCGCCGTTGAGCGACATCCAGGGGGCCGGCACGACGCCGAGACCGCTCGCCGAAACGTAGCCCTTGCCCGTGATGCCTGCGCAGATGGCTCCCGCCTCCTTCGGGCCGAGGTAGATGTCGAGGCCGTTCACCTTCATTCCGCGGCACTCCACCGTCGCCGCCGTCTGGTTCGTCGACGCGCAGGTCACGAGCATCCCCGCCGCCACCTGGCTCGCGAGGAACTGGTTGAGGAGGACCACCGGCGCGTCCTTGCCGTTCGCGCCGTCCTTGCCGTTCACGCCGTCCTTGCCGTCGACGCCGTCCTTGCCGTCGACGCCATCCGTGCCGTCGATCCCGTCCTTGCCATCCGCGCCCTGCGCGCCCGTGTCGCCCTTGTCGCCCTTCGCCGCGGCTTGGCCGTCGGCGCCCGCCTGCCCCTGCGGGCCGTGGCAGACGAAGGACGTGCCGTCGACCTCGGACTCGTCGAGCTTGCCATCATCGTCATGGTCGACGCCGTAGGTCAGCGCCTGGCCGCCGTTCGCGCAGTTCGCGCCCGCGGGCTCCGGGACGACCTGCATCAGCGCGCTCGAGCCCTCCGAGCCCGACGCGCCGTCCGCACCAGCGCACGCCACCGCGAAGAGACCCGAGAGAACGACGAAACCAACGCGCGAACCCATCGACGAGAACATGATCTTGAGCTTGCTCCTGCAACCCGACGCTCCGTGCGCCGGTGACGAGCCGCATCGCAACGCGGGTGCCAGCGCTCGGGAGGGGCGTAGAGCGTCCGGACACCCCAAAAACACGGGATTTCTTCGCGGTCCTATCCCGCCGTATCCGCCCGGGACACGCGATACACCCGTTGATACAGCCGCGTGCACATCGCGGCGAGCCGAGCTACTTCCCGTTCTTCACGCGCTCGTAGTCTTTTGCCGCGGCCTCGACGACCGTGAGGTCGCGCGTCGCCTTCTCGGCGTCGGCGAGGAGCTCGGCCGTGAAGACGGTGATGCCCCAGATGCCGTTGTCGCGACGGCGAAAGGGCCACCGCGTGCCGCCCACCGTGACGATGCTCGCGCGCTCGCCCTCGACGTCGACGCGGTCGATGCCCGAGAGGTCCTTGCGCAGGCGCCTCGCCCAGTTGCGCGTTCGATAGAGGTGCGCGAAGACGTCGCTGCCGTCGGGCGCGTCGGCGAAGGGCGCGTACTGCCCCGCGAGCTCGGTGCGCTGCGGATCGGGATAGCTCGCGTTCACGAGGTCGCGGGCCTTCTTCCGCATGTCCCGCAGCGTGTAACAAGCCCACTGCGCCTCGGTCTCGAGGTACGCGAAGAAGGCCGTCGGATCGTCCTCCGTGACCGACTTCGCGATGCGCATGTACGCCCCCTCCGGCGTCGTGTCGGGGGGATAGGGCTGATGCACCAGCGCGTAGCCGAGGGCGATCACAGCGACCGAGGCGCCTCCTAACATCACGAATTTACGTCGCGACAGGCTCATATCGGATCGTCGATCGCAGCGTCCTCTACATTAACTGACGGAGGGTTGTCTGATGGTCCGTGCACGTTTATGGCGTGTCCATGGACGGGCAGGATGTCCTCGGAGGACTCGTAGCACGGGTCCTCGCGACGAGGAGAGCCACGATCGCGCTCGCCGAGCCCCTCGAGGTCGAGGACTGGGTCCCGCAGTCGATGCCCGACGCCTCACCGGTGAAGTGGCACCTCGCCCATACGACCTGGTTCTTCGAGCGCTTCGTCCTTGCCCCGCTCGGCGTCGCGCCCACCGCCGAGTCGAACGACTTCATGTTCAACTCGTACTACGAGGCGGTCGGCAAGCGCGTCGCGCGGCCGAAGCGCGGCCTCATGACGAGGCCCACCGTGAAAGAGGTGCTCGCCTACCGTGCCGCGATCGACCGGCGCCTCGCCGATCTCGAAGGCTCGCCGCGGCTCGACGAGGTCGGCGCGGCCCTCGAGCTCGGCCGGAACCACGAGGAGCAGCATCAGGAGCTGCTCCTCACCGACGTGAAGCACCTCCTGGCGCAGAGCCCGCTCGCCCCCGCGTACCGAACGGGTCATCGCCACATCGCACGGCCCGCCCCGCCCCTCCACTGGGAGACCTTCGACGGCGGCGTGGCCGAGATCGGTCATCGCAGCGGCGGCTTCTCGTTCGACAACGAGGCGCCCCGGCACAAGGTGTATCTTACCCCCTTCTCCATCGCCTCCCGCATGGTCACCGCAGGCGAGTACCAGGCCTTCATCGCCGACGGCGGCTACCGGCGCCCCGAGCTCTGGCTCTCGGACGGCTGGGCCTGGATCGCCGGCCGCGAGGCGCCGCTGTACTGGGACGGTGAGCATCACTTCACGCTCGACGGCCTCCGCCGCATCGACGACGCCGAGCCCGTCACCCATGTCACCTACTACGAGGCCGATGCGTACGCGCGCTGGGCCGGCGCGCGACTTCCCACCGAAGCGGAGTGGGAGACCGCCTCCGTCGGCTCGAGTCCGGGACGCTTCGTCGAGGATGGCTCGCTTCACCCCTCGGTCGCGGGCGCAGGGCTGAGCCAGATGCTCGGTGATGCCTGGGAGTGGACACAGTCCGACTACGCGCCGTACCCGGGCTTCAGGCCTCTCGTGGGCGCGTTTGGCGAATACAACGGCAAGTTCATGATCAGCCAAAAGGTGCTACGTGGCGGATCGTGCGCAACGCCTCGCGCCCATGCGCGCATCACCTACCGTAATTTTTTCCCGCCCCACGCGGCCTGGCAGTTCACCGGCATCCGCCTTGCGAAGGACATCGCATGACTCCCCTCGACGGCACGACCACCAGCTCCGAACCTTCGGATGCCACCGCGAATCCATTTCTCCGCGATGCGCTCGACGGTCTGCGCGCGCGCCCGAAGCGGCTCTCGCCCAAGTACTTCTACGACCTCGACGGGTCGCGGCTCTTCGACGCGATCTGTGAGCTGCCGGAGTATTACGTCACACGCACCGAGACGCTCATCCTGGAGCAGCACGTCCGCGCGATCGCCGATCACCTCGGCGAGTGCCGCGTCATCGAGCCCGGCGCGGGCAGCGGTACCAAGACGCGGCTGCTTCTGGCCGCGCTCGGGCCGACGCGTTGCCGCGAGTACGTCCCCGTCGACATCGACGGACAGCACCTCGGGCACGCGGCCGCACGGCACCGCATGACCTTGCCGTGGCTCCAGGTGCGCCCGTACGCGGCCGACTTCACGACCGAGCTTCCCGCGCGCGTGAACGACGGCGTCCGCAGCGTCGTCTATTTCCCCGGCTCCACCATCGGCAACTTCGATCCCGCCGATGCGGAGCAGCTCCTCCGCCGCTTCCGCCACGCGGCGGGCCTCGATGGCACGGTGCTCGTGGGCTTCGATCTGAAGAAGGATCCCGGCGTCCTCCACGCCGCGTACAACGACACGAGCGGCGTGACGGCCGCGTTCAACCGCAACGTGCTGAAGCGCATGAACGCGGAGCTCGGCGCCAACTTCGACCTCGACGCGTTCCATCACTACGCGTTCTACGCGCCGGCCCCGGGCCGCATCGAGATGCACCTCGTCAGCGCAAAGAAGCAGAGCGTGTTGCTCGGGGACCACCGCGTCGACTTCGAGGACGGCGAGTCGATCTGCACCGAGCACTCCTACAAATACGACCTCGCGGGCGCCGAGCGCCTCGCAGGCGCCGCCGGCCTCGTCCCGCGCGGGCAATGGCTCGACGCGGATCGTCGCTTCGCGGTGCTCTCGTTCGGCGTAGCCTCTGCGACGGCGTGATCGCGACGAGGTTCGCTCCATCTCCGACCGGTGACCTGCACGTGGGCGGCGCGTGGACCGCGCTCGCCTCGTGGGCCTATGCCCGCGCACACGGCGGGAGGTGCGTCCTGCGCATCGAGGACATCGACACGCCGCGCGTCGTGCCCGGCTCGGCGCAGCGCATCACGGAGGACCTCGCGCTCCTCGGCTTCGACTGGGACGGCCCGACGATCGTGCAGTCTGCACGCACCTCGATGTACGAGACGGCCATCGCCCGCCTCGACACCTACCCCTGCGACTGCTCGCGCGCAGAGATCGCCCGGGCCGCGAGCGCGCCACACGCGGGCGAGGAGCTGCGCTATCCGGGTACGTGTCGAGACCTGCCGCCGGAGCGCGAGATGAAACGCGCGCCCGCGATCCGCCTGCGCGTGCCCGACGGCGCCCGCGTGTCGTTCGTGGATCTCGTGCGCGGTCCACAGGAAGAGGACGTCTCGCAGACAGCCGGCGACTTCGTGCTGCGCCGCGGGGACGGCGTGTTCGCGTATCAGCTCGTGGTCGCGGTCGACGACGCGGAACACGTCACGCACGTCCTCCGCGCGGACGATCTGCTCGGCTCCACCGCGCGGCAGATCCTGCTCATGCGCATGCTCGGTCACGCCGAGGTCCCCACGTATGGACACCTCCCGCTCGTGCTCGGCGCGGACGGCCAGCGCCTCGCGAAGCGAAACGGCGGCACGACGATTCGCGAGCTGGTGGCGTCGGCGATCCGCCCGACCGCCATCATCGGCATGCTCGCGCGCGGGCTTGGCCTCACGCGAGCCGCCGGCCCGCTCACCCCGGCCGAGGTCGCCGCGAGCCTCGCCCCACCCGCGGAATGGCGCACCGAAGCGTGGCCGATGGGCCGCGCCCCCTGACGGCGCTCCGACACGTGTCTGGTTCGGATCGGCTCAGCTCGAGGCACTCTCCCCGGGATTTGCCCGTGATCCTTGCTGGCACGGATGCTGAATGAGTGCACGTCGTCATGAAACGAATTTGGGCCTGGTTGTCGGAACGTCTCTTCGTGTCGAAGCCGGTGGCGCCCGTCGAGAGGCCGATCGCCATCGATACGCCCGACGCGCCGTGGTCGCTGAGCCAGGTGAACGAGCTTCGCTGGGCCTGAGGTGGCCAGCGCCTCAATGGCGTAGCGCGAACCAGGAGCCGGCGCCGATGCTGGCGACGATCACGACGATCCAGAGCGCGATCCACGTCTTCGTCGAGCCCTCCGGCGGCGGCGACGGAGCACGCGATGGTCGCTTCGACGAGACGGGCGTCGGCGGTCGTGAGGGATACGCCGCCTTCGGCAGGACCGACTCGCCGAGCAACGTCGGCGCGGTCGGATCGACGCTCGGATGATCGTGGCTGGAGGAATCGAGCGTGGAAGGCGGAGATCCATCGACGATCGGCCCCGACGACGGACGCGGCGTCAGCGACGCCGGGATCGTGGCCGCGAAGGCGTCTGCCTTCGAGCCGCCGAGGCGCGCCTTCTTGATCGCCGTCGAGAGCTCTGCCGCGGACGAGTAGCGCTCGTTCGGATCCCGCGCGAGCGCCTTCAGCGTGACCGCCTCGAGCGCCGGCGTGACGCGTCCGCTGCCGCCCTTCCGTTGCGATGGCGGCACGAGGTCACCCGTCAGGTGCGCCGTGAGCACGTTGAGCGGCGTGTCGCCCGAGAACGGCGGCTCTCCGCAGAGGAGCTCGTAGAGCATGACGCCCGCGGCGTAGACGTCGCAGCGCGGATCGAGCTCGTCGCCGCGCGCCTGCTCCGGCGACATGTACTCGGGCGTGCCGAACAGCATGTTGTGCGTGGTGAGGTTCGTGGTCCCCGTGCCGGTGCCGGTCACGATCTTCGACATCCCGAAGTCGCCGACGATGGCCTTGCCATTCGTGTCGATGAGGACGTTCGCCGGCTTCAGATCGCGATGGATGACGCCCTGTGAGTGCGCGGAGGAGAGCGCCGCGAGCACCTGGATCATCACATCGAGGGCACGGTCGACGGGGAGCAGCGCCTTGGCGATGATCGCAGAGAGCGGCTCACCCGTGATCTTCGGCATCGCGATGTAGAGCCGGGACGGCGCGTCCAGGCTCGAGCCCTCGGGCGGCGGGACCTCGCCGAAATCGAGCATCGCGCAGACATACTCACCTTCGAGCCGCCGCAGGATGGCGGCCTCGCGCTGGAACCGGCCGCGGATCTGCCGGTCGCCCGCGAGATGCTCGTGCATCACCTTCAGGGCGACCGCGGTGCCGTCGTCCTTGAGGATCGCGTCGTAGACGATGCCGGTCCCGCCCTCACCGAGGACGCCTTTGACTTCGTACTTGTCCGCGACGACTTCCACGCCAACTCCCCATCCTACTAGCGCGCGGAGCAAGCGGCGCGAATCTTCGGGGACACGGAGCGCGCGTCGAGGGTCGCCGCGCGGGCCTCTCCGTTCGCGGCCTGGACGTTCGCGCGCCATGCGGCGCACGCCGCGGTCGCGAGACCGCTCGCGTCGAGGGCCACGTAGGCCTCGAGGAGCGCACGGTGAATCGTCGCGAGCTGCGGTCGCGTGAGCTCGCCCGATCCGAGGAGGCGATTGCCCTTCGCGACCGCGTCGACGTAGCGACCACCGCGGATATCGGCGAGCAGCGGCGGGATGTCGGCCTCGCCTCGCTTCTGCGCCTCGTACGCCTGGCCGCCGCCCTCGGTGCGCGTGCGCTCTGCAGCGAGCCGCGCCGCCTTCTTTCCTTCCTCGGTGAGGGAGAGGTCGGGGAGCGGCACGAGCAGCACGTCGCCGCGCACGAACTTCTTCTGGCTCTTCTCGCTCTCGCCGTTGTAGATCGCGATCGTCCACGATTTGTTGGGGTCGTTGTAGTAGCGCTGCGAGATCGTGGTGAGCGTCTCCCCGTCGCCGACGTTGTGCGCGATGACGGCCGGGATCTCGATCTCCTGATGCTCGACGGGCGGTGTCCACGCCACCGTGCGATTGGCGCGCGCGAGCACGTCGGCGCGCTTCGCGTCTCCGAGGTAGGTCTTCGACAGCGTGAACCACGTGTCGCCTTCGGCCACGCGGTGATGGCTCGGCGCGGGGATCTCGATGGGCTGACCCGCGACGATGGCGCTGCCGCCGTGCGCGTCGAGGGAGTTCGCGCCGATGATGGCGGCCTCGAAGCGCGGCGAGCCGTAGAAGCGGATCGCGATCTGCGCCAGGGTCTCGTTCGGCGAGACGATGTGCGTGAAGGCCCCCGCGTCGGCCGTGATGGTGAGGGTCGCAAACGCGAGCAGACCGACGACCTTCTTCATTGCGCGTCCTTTCCAGCATCACCGAGCGACACGTCCAGCGTCACGTCGAGCATCACCGTCTCTCCCGTCACGATCGTGACTTCGCGCTCGATCGGCACGGCGTCCGGATGCGCGAGCGTGACCCAGTGCTTTCCCGGCGCGAGCGGGATCGCTCGCGCGAACGGCGTGGTCTCCAGCTGCTGGCCGTCGACCTTCACGTACGCCCACGGCGTGGCGACGACGCGCAGACCGCCCGCGCCTTCGATGGCGAGCGGCGGCGGCGGCGCGAGCGCGGCGCGAGCTTCGCGGCCGGCGCGCGTGCCCTCGTTCGCGTAGATCGCCCCCGAGAACGCGGCGAGCACGAGGAGAAAGCCGAGGAGCGCGCGCGGAGGCGAGGCCGGACGCGGCGCACGCGGCGCGCGCTTGCCCCTCGATCTCGGCGCGATCAGGGAGACGGGCGGCGGCTCGGCCACGCTCTCGGCGGCGGCGCCGGACGCCTGCTCCGGCTCGACGACGGTGAACCCGCCGCTCACGAGCGCGCGCCGGATGATGGCCGTCGGATCCTCGCGCGTCTCGGCGCGCAGCGCGGCCTCGAGGCGCTCCTTCACCGCCGACGCGCTCGGGTAGCGGTCGTTCGGTGACTTCTCGAGGAGGCGCATCACGATGCGCTCGACGGCGCGGGGCACGTCGCGCGCCTTCTCGCGAAGGTTCGGCGCCGCCTCCCGGCGGATGCGCTGCCCCGCGTTCTTCTTCGAGTCGTCCTCGAAGGGCCGAACGCCGCTCAGCATCTGATAGAGGACGACGCCCAGCGAGAAGAGATCGCTTCGCCCGTCGACGAAGTCACCGAGGATCTGCTCCGGTGACATGTACGCGGGCGTCCCGAACGCGTCTTTCAGCTGCTCGGGCGCGGTCCGGCCGGAGGCGGTGATGCCTTCCGTGTCGCTGACGCTGCCGAGGCGCGGGCGCTGGGCGATGCCGAAGTCGATGAGCTTCACGATGCCCGCGCGCGTGAAGAGGACGTTGCCGGGCTTGATGTCTCGATGAACGACGCCTCGCGAGTGGGTGTGCTCGAGGCCGGCGCAGATCCCGCAGGCGATGGCGAGCGCGCTCGCGACGTCCAGCCTGCGCTTCAGCGGATCCTTCGCCTTCGCCTTCTGGTCGAGCAGCTCGTGGAGGGAAGGGCCGTCGATGTGCTCGAGGACGAGAAAGGGGCGGCCCGACTCCGTCTTGCCGGACTCGAGGAGGAGCACGATGTTCGAGTGGACGAGGTCAGCGAGGATCTTCGCCTCGCGATCGAGCTGCTCACCGAAGGACGAGGTGGCGGCGATCTGCGTCTTCAACGCCTTGATCGCCACCGTCCGCCCCAGCGGCTCCTGCACCGCCTTGTAGATCGAGGCGAGCGCACCCGTCCCGATCGTCTCGGTGGTTCGATACTGGCCGAAGCGAAGATCCGTCACTTACTTCGCAAACAGCGAATGGCCGGTCATGGCCGCAGGCACGGGCAAGCCCATGAGCTCGAGCATCGTGGGAGCGACGTCGCAGATGCGGCCGCCGGCGCGGATCTTCCGAGCCGTGCCGCTGTCGTCCACGTAGACGAGCGGCACGGGATTGAGCGTATGCGCGGTGTGTGGCTGCCCCGTCTTGGGATCCTTCATCAGCTCGCAGTTGCCGTGATCGGCGGTGATGAAGAGTGCGCCGCCCTTCGCGCGCACCGCATCGGCGATACGACCGATCCCCTGATCGACGACCTGCACGGCGGTGATCGCCGCTTCCAGATTACCGGTGTGACCGACCATGTCCGGATTCGCGAAATTGACGACGATGAAGTCGAAGCCGTCGGACTCGATCGCCTTCACGACCGCGTCCGCGACGCCGGCGGCGCCCATCTCGGGCTTCAGATCGTACGTCGCGACGTCCTTCGGTGAAGGGATCATCGTGCGCTCCTCGCCCGGAAAGGGCTCCTCGCGGCCGCCGTTGAAGAAATACGTCACGTGGGCGTATTTCTCGGTCTCGGCGCAACGGAACTGCGTGAGACCGGCATTGGCCACGACCTCCGGGAAGATGTCCGGATATCTCTCCTTCGGAAATGCGATGGGCAATTCCAGCTTGGAGTCGTACGTGGTCATGCACGCATACACCCGGAACGGCGGCTCGGCCTCGCGCACGAACGACGTGAATCCAGGGGTCGCGAGCGCGCGGGTCAGCTCGCGAGCGCGGTCGGGGCGGAAGTTGAAGTGCAGCGCCGCGTCCTTGACCGGATCGACGCCGGCGTACCCGCCGACGACGAAGGGCTCGACGAACTCGTCCCCCTTGCCCGCCTCGATCGACGCGCGGGTCCCGTCGATCGCGCTCGCCTGCCTCGGCGCCTTCGCGTGGACGATCGCGTCGTAGGCCTTCTCGACGCGCTCCCAGCGGTTGTCGCGATCCATCGCCCAGTAGCGACCGGAGACGGTGCCGATGACGCCCTTGCCCCGGAGCATCCCTTCGAGCGTCTCGAGGTAGCCAGGCGCGGTGCCCGGCATGACGTCGCGTCCGTCGAGGAAGGCGTGCACGACGACGGGGACGCCGCTCGCGCCGGCCGTCTCGATGAGCGAGCCGAGATGCGTGATGTGGCTGTGGACGCCGCCGTCGGAGACGAGCCCGAGGAGGTGGAGACGACCACCCGAGGCCTTCGCCTTCTCGATGACGTCGCGGATGACCGGATTGGTCCCGAGAGAGTGGTCGTGGACGGCGTTGTCGATGCGCATGATGTCCATGAGCGCGATGCGACCGGCGCCGAAGTTGAGGTGGCCGACCTCGCTGTTGCCCATCTGACCCACGGGCAGGCCGACGTCGGGCCCGGACGTCCCGATGAGGCCGTGCGGGTACTTCGCGTAGAGCGCGTCGAGGGCGGGTGTTGACGCGAGGCGCACCGCGTTGTCCTGGGACTCGGCGCGTTCGCCGAATCCGTCGAGGATCATGAGGACCATGGGCCGAGGACGTTTTGCCATCGGTGAAGAGGTTACCACCGCGTCCGCGCGGCTTGAGCCCCGAGAACGGATGGCGTAGCACCGCACCGTGCCGTGGATCCAAGCGATGCTTCGAGGCCAGAAGGTCCTCGCGAAGGCCAAGGCCGATGGCACGTTCGACGCGCAGGGCGGCCGCGTCGAGATCCGTTACAAGCCGACGGACACCCGGGCTTACCGCGCCGGCGTCGCCAACCTCGAGCGCGTGCCGGGCGCGGAGCTCCTCGCCGACGACGCGGTCGTGGCGGGCGAGGCGGCCCCGAGCAAGGAAGAGCGCAGCGCCGCGCGCAAGGCAGAGGCGGCGAAGCAGGCCACGGCCCCGGGCGCGGTGCCGAAGGACGCGTGGACCGTCTACGCCGACGGCGCCTGCTCGGGAAATCCGGGGCCGGCCGGCCTCGGCATCGTCCTCGTCGCGCCGGGCGGCAAGACGCACGACGGGTTCGAGTACCTCGGCGAGGCGACCAACAACGTCGCGGAGCTCACTGCGATCTTGCGCGCCGCGGAGCTCGTTCCGCCCGGGGCGGCAGCGGTCGTCCACACCGACTCGCAGTACTCGATCGGCGTCCTCACGAAGGGCTGGAAGGCAAAGGCGAATCAGCAGCTCGTCGCGGACGTGAAGAGCGCCCTCGCGGCCCGCAAGGGCTGGCGCCTGGTCTACGTCCCGGGCCATTCGGGCGTGCCCCTGAACGAGCGCGCCGACGAGCTGGCCCGCGAGGCGGTCACGAGCCGCTCGAAGAAGCTCCCCACGATTCCCGCCAGCTGAGCCCGCTTCGCCTGGAAATCCTGGCGGATCCTGCCTAAGGTGGCGGCCGCAAATGGGCGTCCGTGTGCATTCGAGCTCCGTCGTCTCCGACAAGGCCGAGATCGGGGATGGCACCCAGATCTGGCTCTTCTGCCAGGTGCGGGAGAACGTCCGCATCGGCAAGGGCTGCATCTTCGGCAAGGGCGTCTACGTCGATGCCGGCGTCGTCGTGGGAGACAACGTCAAGATCCAGAACAACGCCTCGCTCTACGCAGGCGTGACGATCGAGGATGGCGTGTTCGTCGGCCCCCATGTGTGCTTCACGAACGACAAGGTCCCGCGCGCGGTCAACCCGGACATGTCGCTCAAGGCGGCGGACGACTGGCACATCACCCCCACGCTCGTGAAGGCGGGCGCCGCCCTCGGCGCGAACTCCACCATCGTGTGCGGCGTGACCGTCGGCAAGTGGGCCATGGTCGCGTCGGGCAGCGTCGTCACGAAGAACGTCGCCGATCACTCCCTCGTGATGGGTAACCCCGCGCGCCATGCGGGCTGGGTGTGCGCGTGCGGCCAACGTGCCAAGCTGAACGAGGCGTGCAAGTGCGGCCGCACGCTCATCGAAGAGAACGGCGTCGTCCGGGTGAAGTAATGGCTTCGATCTTCCGCAAAGGGCTCTTCGATGGCCACATCGCCATCGTCACTGGCGGCGGGAGCGGCATCGGATTCGCCGCCGCGCGGTCGCTCGGCGAGCTCGGCGCGAAGGTGGCCATCTGCGGGCGAAACGCGGAGAAGCTGGCCAAGGCCGAGGCGGAGCTCCGCCGGTCCAATATCGAAGTAGCGACGGGGATCTGCGATATCCGCGAGCCCGCCAGCATCGAGGCCTTCGTCACCCTCGTCGGCGAGAAGCTCGGGCCGGCATCGATCCTCGTGAACAACGCCGGCGGCCAGTTCCCCACCACCGCGGAGACCGTCTCCACGCGCGGATGGGAGGCGGTGGTGCGCAACAACCTGAACGGCACGTTCTTCATGACGCAAGCCGTGGCGCAGAAGCATCTCATTCCGAAGAAGCGCGGGCGCATCGTGAACGTCATCGCGAACATCGCGCGCGGCTTCCCCGGCATGGTCCACACCGGCGCCGCGCGAGCGGGCGTCGAGAACATGACGAAGACGCTCGCGATCGAGTGGGCGCAGCACAACATCCAGGTCAACGCGATCGCGCCCGGAATCATTCGGACGTCGGGCACCGATCAGTATCCGCCCGAGCTCATCGAGATGAGCCGCAAGAAGACGCCGATGAAGCGTCTCGGCAACGCGGGCGAGGTCGCCGAGCTCATCGTCTACCTCGCGAGCGACGCCGCGAACTTCGTCACTGGCGAGTGCTGGTACATCGACGGCGGCGCGCACCTCTGGGGCGACAACTGGATCATCGCCGACGACGACGCTCCGCCCATCCCCCCGATCATCACCGAGCTGGGGTCGTGAGCGAGGAGACCCCGCGACCGAAAGAGGGCGACGCGCCCGAGCCGCCGGCGGCGCCGCCCGACGATGCGGCGGCAGAGGTCGCTCCCGCGCTCGAGCCGACGACCTCCGCCGGGAACGACGGTCCGCGCCCGGGGTCCCTCGATGTCCCGCCGCTCGTCCAGCCACCGCCGCCGCTGCCGAGCGTGACCGAGACGTTCAAGCAGTGGATCCGCGACTACTTCCTCGGGGACACGCCGAGCTTCGGTCTCGCGCTCGTCCCGTTCTGCTTCCTCTCGATGCTGCTCTACACGCGGCATCCCACGAAGACGAACTTCATCTTCGACGAGCAGGAGGCGCTGCTCGCGAATCCCTACGTGCGAAGCGTCGCCGACGCGCACCCCAAGTTTCGCTGGATCGACGCCTTCCACCGAGACTTCTGGGGCCTCGGACCGGAGCGCAGCATCGGCTCCTATCGTCCGATCCCCGATCTCGTGTGGCGCGCGCTCTGGGGTCTCGGCGCGCGCGATCAGACGCCGTTCCTTCATCACTGGGTCAACGTCCTCCTGCACGGCGTGAACGGCGCGCTCGTGTGCGTGCTCGCGCATGCGCTCACGAAGCGCCGCGGCGTGGCGTGGATCGCAGGCGCCGCCTTCACCGCGAGCGCGGTGCTGACGGAGGCGGTGAGCGGCGTGGTCGGCATCGCGGACGTCCTCGGCGCCACCGGCACGCTGATGGCGCTCCTCGCTCTCACGCTCCGCTGGGAGCTGATGTTCTTCGGAGTCATCGGAGGCACGCTCTTTGGCCTCTATTCGAAGGAGAGCGCGCTCTGCTGCGTGCCGCTCATCCCGCTCGGCGCGCTCCTCCTCTCGCCGAACCTTCATCCGAAGAACCCGCAGCGCTGGTTCCGCGCGTTTCTATCCTTCATCGCCGCGGGCGGCTCGTTCGTCTTTTACGTCTACATGCGGCGCTGGGCATTCCCCACCACGATTCCCAACGAGCTCTCGGCGGAGGCCAATGCCCACAAGCCATTTGCCGGGCGCGTCTTCGCGGGGATCCTTCGCTGGTACGCGCAGCCGATATTGCCCAAGGACCCGCTGAACAATCCGCTCGTGAACGCCGACGCGATCCACCGCATCGGCGGCGCGCTCCGGGTGTGGTTCCGCGGCCTCACGCAGGTGGTCTTCCCGTGGACGCTCTCGGGCGACTACTCGGCACCGCAAGAGCCCATTCCGAACCCGCTCGTCACGCCGGAGATCGTCCTCGGCGCCATCCTGCTCCTGGCCCCCTTCCCGCTCGCGATCTGGCTCGGCCTCCGCGCCTACGCGCGCTGGAAGAAGCTGCCGCCCGAGCCCGCCGCGGATCCACCAATCACGGCCGATGGAGTCCCGCCCCCGCCCGAGCCGCCTTCGGTGCGCCCGCCCGATCCCACGCTCATCGTCGCGTTCGGCGCGCTCTGGGCCATGATCTCGTACTTCCCGGTCTCGAACATTCCGGTGCTCCTCCCTACCGTGCGCGCGGAGCGCTTCTGGTACTTCCCCGTCATCGGCACGAGCCTGATGATCGCGGTGCTCTTCGGTTACCTGATCGACCGCGTGAGGGATCGTCGCTGGGTGATCGGCGGGTTCGTCGCGTTCTTCCTCTTCCAGGCCTTCTCCGCCCGCCGGCACGCGAACGACTACACCGACGACCTCTCGTTCTGGGACGCGACGCGCAAGGCCGTCCCGCGCAGCGCCAAGGCGCACCTCAACTATTCGGTCATGAAGGGCGCGCGCGGCGACCTCCAGACGCGTCTCGAATCGAACGGGGTCGCGCTCCAGCTCGCGCCGGAATGGCCGATGGCGAGCGTCTACTATGGGGATACGCTCTGCCGCCTGCACCGCGCACCCGAGGCCTGGCCCTACTACGTCAAAGGCTTCGAGCTCGCGCCGAACGACGTGAACCTCATCGCGCTCGGCCTGCAGTGCCTCTGGGACGAGAAGGTCATCAGTCACGAGGGGGACGAGCGAACGGAGCTCGAGGCGATGAAGGATCGCCATCCCGGCTCGTGGCTCGAGTACCTCGGACGCGACATCATCGAAAAGGGCGAGGAGCACGGCGGCGTCGACCCGAAGTACCGCCCGCGCGGCTACAACGAGGGCCCGAAGGACTGAGCCATGCCGATGGACCTGCGCCAGAGCCTCCCCGCGACCGTGGTGACGACGATCGTCGCCGTGATCGTGGTCGCACGCGTCGCGACCGCCCCAGCCCCCGCTCCGGCGCGCGTCGGCTCGAGCGCGGAGCGCCAGGAGATCGCGAATCGCATCGCGACCCAGGAGAAGGAATGGCTGCGTCAGGTGGGCGAGAGCTTCCCACAGGACAACTGGTCCCAGCGCGATGACTTCCACGGTCGCGAGTACAAGGAAGTGCAGAAGATCGCACACGAGCGGGGCCTCCGCATCGAGGATGTCCTCCGCGCCATCGACGACGATCTCCACAAGCACCCGGCACATGGGCCGGCCGCGCCGGACACGCGCGCCGCCCACGCCGTCCCCTGCAAGCCGCGGCCCTTCTACGACTGACCGCCATGTGGGGGAGACTCTCCGAGCGCACCGCGGTTCGAATCGCGATCTTCTCCGTCCTCGCGCTGGTCGTGGTGTGGCCGATGCTCGCGCACGCGGCCGCGTTCAACGAGTTTCGCGACGCCGAGGTGCTCTCCATTCACGAGCAGGCCGCGGTCGCTTCGATCCGCGACTACGGGCAATTACCGCTCTGGAATCCCTGGTACTGCGGCGGGATTTACGGTCTCGGCGAGGCGCAGAGCCGTTTTGCCGCGCCGCCGTTCCTGCTGAGTCTCCTCTTCGGGGTCGAGCGCGCCCAGCCGCTCGTGGTCTGGCTCTTCGCCGTGCTCGGGATGGAGGGCACCTTCCGGTGGCTGCGCCTCCGCGTGAGCGACGCCACCGCCGTCCTGCGCATCGCGCCGCTCTTCGCGCTGTCGGGCCAGTTCGCGGTCGCCTGGCATCATGGCTGGATCAATTTCTACGGCTTCGAGCTGGTGCCCTTCGTCCTCTATGGCATCACCACGGCGGCGCGCGGTCGAACGCACGGCATCGCGGTGGCGGCGATCGCCTTCTCGATCATCCTCGGCTTCGGCGGCACGTTCGCGGCGCCGCTCATCGCGGTCGCGGCGGCGGCGGAGAGCGTACGCGCGCTCCTCGAGACCCCGCCCAACCGCCGCGGTCGCGCGCTCGCGATGCTGTCCGCGGTCGGGAGCTTCATGGCGGCGGTTGCCGCGGTGCGGCTGCTCCCGCTCGCCGAGGTCCTCTCCGCGCAGCCACGCATCATGGCCGGCACGCCGGGCCATCCGCCGCTGACCATCCTCTATTTCCTCGTCAAGGCGATCAACGCGCATCAAGGCGAGATCGACGAGCCAGGCGCGTTCTACGTCGGCGGCGCGTTCCTCGCGCTCATCGCCCTCGGCGGCTCGGAACGGAAGTCGATGCGGCCCCTCGTCATCGTCATTCTCTTCCTCTGGCTCTCTGCCGGCTACGCGCGCAAGCCGGCGCTCTTCGCGCTCCTCCGCGAGCTGCCCGTCTTCTCGGCGCTTCGTTATCCCGAGCGCTTCCTCTGGCTCGGAATCCTCTTCGCATGCGAGCCGGCGGCGAACGCGCTCGCGAAGGTCCCACGTCTCGGCGAGGGCAAGCGGTGGCGTGTGGGCGCGAATGTCGTGCTGTCGGCGGCGGTGCTCCTCAGCCTCGGCGCACAGATCAAGGCGTTCTACGACTGCGACGCGAATCGCGATCTCGGCGTCGTCACGAAGGAGCCCCCTCGCGAGTTCCATCAGTCGCGCGGCAATCGGTGGCTCGCGGGTCATTATCAGCACTCGAACCTGGGCTCGCTCTCGTGCTGGGAGACGCACCCGGTCATGATGTCTCCCAACCTCCGCGGCGACCTCGCGCAGGAGGAATATCTCGAGGATCCGACGGCGGGCACCGCCACGCGTGTGTCCTGGTCGCCGAACCGCATCGTGGTCCGCGCGGCGATGGCGACGGCGGGCCGTCTCTTCATCAATCAGAACTGGCACCCCGGGTGGCGCTCGTCGGTGGGGGAGGTCGTCTCCGTCGACGGCCTCCTGGCGGTCGAGCTCCCCGCCGGCGCCCACGATGTCACGGTCTCGTTCGAGCCGCAATCGGCGCTCGCAGGCGGCGTCGTGACGCTCGTCGGCCTCGCGGCGCTCCTCGGCCTCGCCTTCGTTCGTATCCCGTTCCGTCGCGGCGCGGTGCTGCGCACGGGCGCGCTCGTCCTCCTGCCGTGGGCGGCGATGGCGGCCTTCGCCGGCACGTGGAAGGAGCCGCGCTTCCCGGCCCCCACGATGCGCAATGCGAACAACACGCCAGCCCTGGTGTCGGCCGCGGCGCCCGACGCGACGCCCATCGGCGCGCAGTTCGATATTCCGATCGTCCTCGACGCGGCCAAGGTCGAGGGCCCGCATCAGAATTACTTCAACATCGATATCGATCTCTGGCTCCGGCGCACGGGGAGCATGCCCCGCACCACCGGCATGTTCGTGCATCTCGTGCGCCGCGAGGGTCAGGCTCCCGTCCCGCCGCCGGAGCCCGGAAAGGAGCCGAGACGCGATTTCTTCAATGTCGATCACCAGGTCGTGGGCGGAAGCTTTTACCTCTCCGAGGCGCCACGAGACGTGATCGTGCACGACGCCTTCGGCGTGCACCTCTCGCACGCGGCGCGCGGCTGGTACGACGTCTGGGTCGGCTTCGGCCACACCTCCGGCAAGAAAGGCCGCGCGCACGTGGTCGAGAAGGGCAGATCGGAGATCAACGATCAGCGCATCAAGGTGGGCAGCTTCCAGGTCCTGTGACGAACCGGATCGCGACGAGCGCGATACGGGTCACGCGACCTGCTGGAGAATGACGGAGCCGATGCGCTCCTCGACCATCTCGCGCCCGCGGTTGTCGAGCTATGATCGCGACTTGCGCTGGCTCCCGCTGATCCTCCTCCTCGCATGCTCTCGCGCGCAGCCCGCGCCCGGCGCCACAGAGCCGCCGCCGGCGACGACGCCTGCCGTGCCCCCAGCCGCCGAGCCGCCCGTCCCGCAGGTGGGGCCGCCGGGCTATTACATGGGCCGGCGCATGGCGGAGCCCATGAGCTACCTCGGCGCGGACTGGCTCGAGCGACCGAACCGCGACGAGGAGCAGAAGCCCGAGCACGTGCTCGACGTCCTGAAGGTGCACGGTGGCCAGACCGTCGCCGACGTCGGCTGCGGCTCCGGCTACTTCACGTCACGCCTCTCGAAGCGCGTCGGCCCGAGCGGGCGCGTCTACGCGACCGACCTCCAGCAGGAGATGCTCGACCTCCTCGCGAGGCGAACGAAGCAGGAGCACCTCGACAACGTGACGCCCGTGCTCGCCACCGCCCGGGACGCGAAGCTCCCCGACGGAAAGCTCGACGTGATCCTCCTCGTTGACGTCTATCACGAGCTCCCGGATCCCCCGCTCACGCTCGCGCAGCTCGAGAAGGCGCTCGCGCCGAACGGCGTCCTCGCGCTCGTCGAGTATCGCGCGGAGGACCCCAAGGTCGCGATCAAGCCGGAACACAAGACGACGCTCGAGCAGCTGAAGAAGGAGCTGAGCGCCAATCGCTGGCAATTCCTCGATAGCGAGGAGTCCTTGCCCCAGCAGCGAATCGTGACCTTCAGACCGCGCTAGGCCCATCGTGAATGCGCGTGCCGCCCTCGCTCGCATGCGAAGGCGACGAAGGGCGTGGTCTCCCGCGCTGCCGAATGGCGGAGGCGCTCCCACCGGCTCTGCACGCACGATCGGTGCGTTGCCGTCGCCGGCGCTGGCGTACGACACACGCCACCACCGCGACCGCGCCCATGATCGGCAGTCCGGTGAACCACACCCGATCTCGGACTCCGAAGTAGCGAACGATATCCGCCTTCGGCGTCGGAGGCGCGAGACGTATCGTCTGGAACGAGCGGCCGTGCGGGGCGTGTCCCGCCCAGGCGACGAAATCGCTGATCACCTCCGCTTGCCGGTCGGCCTCCTCGTTCTCGAAGCCGTGCCCGCCTCCCTCGACGACGAGATAGCGAACCGCGCGCTCCCTTTGCCGCGAGGCCTCGACCACGAAGAGGTCGGCGCTCGCGATGGGCAAGTGACGGTCGCTCGTCCCGTGCGCGACGAAGACCGGAATCGACGCCGGCGACGCACGCAGATCGTCGACGGGGCTCGAGTCGAACGCGAACGTGCGATAGCGCTCGCTGGGATGCCCGTCATACACCGCTGGCGGAGCTCCGCTGGCGAACGCGTCGAGCGCGAGGAAGGTCGCCTCCGCGGCCGCGTGGTCGCCGTCGCAGCGCGCGGTCTCGACGTCGTCGAAGAACTGGCTCGGCCCGGCGCCGGCGAAGACACCGGCCGCGCGCACGAGCTCCGGCGCCGCGTGCATGACGCCCGTCGCGACGTCGCCGCCCTCGGAGTGGCCCGCCACCCAGACCTCGCTCACCCAGGGCAGCTCCCGGAACGCGCGGATGACGGCGATCGCGTCCGCGACACGCTCGGCCTTGTCGACCCCGCCGCGATCCTTCGTGCAGCTCCGCGGCTCGTTCTTCGCGTTCCCGCCGTCGAACGAGGTGAGCCCGCGGCGATCGAACGCGACGAAGTGCACCGGCAGCTTTCGCTCCGCGATCGCGTCGGCGAACGGGATCGCGATCTGCGTCCGATGACGGCCGCCGTCGTCCCAGGTCCGGAAGATCGGATGGCAGGGCGAGCCCTGGAGCACGAGGACCAGCGGCGCTCGCTCGACCGGACCGCGGGCAACGTACGCGTCGATGTCCCGGGTCGCGGACACGTGCCACTTCTCCCAGGCGGGGAGCGCGGTAGGCCCGACCCGATCCGCAGCATGCGCCGTGCCAGCCCAGAACGTGAGGAGACCCGTCGTGAGAAGCGCGTGAAGAGCCCGGCGAAGTCTCATCGACCGCTCTCACGACGCGCCGGCCCGGAGGTTCCGCGGAATCGTCAGGGCTCCGCGACGAGCACCGCCACGTCGTCGGCGCTTCCCGCGAGCGCGACGAGCGCGTCGCCGACGCGGCCGAACCTCTCGGTCCGTACGATCCGGACGAGCTCGTCGTGCGGGGCGTGACGGAAGAGGCCGTCCGTCGCGATCACGACGCGTCCCTCCCAGGCTCCACGCACGCCCACGTCCGGCGACTCGCGTCCCGAGCCGAGGCGTGGGGTGCTCCGCGTGAGCTTCGCCACGTCGTCCGCGAGGACGAGCCACGCCTCGCTGTCGCCTGCGGACGCGTGGAGGAGCATGCCCGGAGCAAGGACCACGACGACGATGGTCGACTCGCCGGCGCGCTTCACCGCCGCGCCGAGCTCCTTCAGGAACGTCGTCCACCGCGCCGGCGCGAGCAGATCGAAGCCTGCATCGAGCACCGCCGCGCGCACGCGATCGAGCACGAGGTCCGCGGCCGATGCGCCGTCGCCGACGCCGCCCGCGCCATCCGCGACGACGAGCACTGCTGTCTCACCGCGCGCGAAGATGTCCGCTCGATCCTGGCTCGGCGCAGGCGAGACCGCGCGGGAAACGAAGAACGACACGGGTAGCGCCATAGTATGGTCAGAACCCGTGAAGTCGTCGCTTGTTCCCCGCGTTCGTCGAGCGCTGAAGGCCGTCGCCGATCCCGCGAAGGCGCCGCAGATGCAGGCCTACATGAAATCGGAGATGCCCTATCACGGCGTCTCCTCCCCGGTGCTCGCGGCCGTCTGTCGCGAGGTCTTTGCCGATTACGCGCCCGCGGACGCGAAGACCTGGCGCGACGATGTGCTCGCGCTCTGGCGCGGCGCGCGGTTTCGTGAAGAGCGCTATGCCGCGATCGCCCTCACGGGGCACCGGGCGGCCAGGAGCTTCCAGACCCTCGACGCGCTGCCCATGTACGAGGAGATGATCGTCACCGGCGCCTGGTGGGACTACGTCGATAGCCTCGCTGCCAACCGCGTCGGCAAGCTCCTCGTCGCGTATCCGAAGGAGATGCGAAAGACGATGCTCGCGTGGAGCAAGTCGCCGGACATGTGGAAGCGCCGGGTGTCGATCTTGTGCCAGCTGAAGCGGCGCGACGAGACCGACCTCGAGCTCCTTCATGCGTGCATCGAGCCGTCGCTTGGCTCGAAGGAGTTCTTTCTCCGGAAGGCGATCGGCTGGGCCCTCCGCCAGCTCGCCTGGACGAATCCCGACGAGGTCGTGCGGTACGTGAAGGAGAACGAGGATCGACTGAGCGGCCTCAGCCAGCGCGAGGCGCTGAAGAACGTGGCGCCGGCGGCGCCGCGCGCTCGGCGTCGAAGATAGGAAAGAGCACGCGGAAGGTCGTGCCGACGCCGCGCTCGGACGTGAACGAGATCTCGCCGCCGAGCTCCGTCACGAGTCGCTGCGTCACGGCCAGCCCGAGGCCCGTCCCGCCGCCCGCCGCCTTGGTCGTGAAGAACGGCATGAAGATGCGCGACGCGTCCGACCCCTCCACCCCAACGCCGTTGTCGGTCACCTCGAGCAGGACCCGCTCCTCACCGGAGCGCCGGACGCGAACCGCGAGCTCGTTCCGCGACGCATCGTAGCTGCGCATCGCCTCGACCGAGTTCAGGACGAGGTTCAGGACGATCTGCGCCACGCGGGGGACCGACCCTCGTATGAGCGGGACCGAGTCGAGCTCGGTCTCCACGCGCGCCGTCTTCTCGATCTCCACGTGCGCGAGCGCCAGCGTCGAGCGCACCGTCTCCGCGAGGTCCGCGCTCGCGTTGAGCGCGGGCTCCTCTCGCGCGAGCAGCAGCAGCTCGCGAACGATGAAGCGAATGCGATGCGCCCCCTCGATCGCGATGTCGAGCGCGCTTCGGGCCTTCTCGCCACCCGTCCCGAGCGCCGCGAGCTCCTTCTGCGCGATCTCGATGTTGTTGAGGAGGTACGCGAGCGGATTGTTCACCTCGTGGGCGACGCCCGCCGCGAGGAGGCCGAGCGCCGCGAGGCGATCCGCGGTCGCGAGCTGCTTGTGCAGGCGATCGCGCTCGCCGATGTCACGTCCGACCACGAGCCGCGCCGGGGCGCCTTCGAACACGATGGCCTGCGGCGGAGAGGTCTCGACGAGCACCGGGTCGCCGCTCCTCGTGAGCAGCCAGGCCTCGACCATGTCGTGCGCAGGATTCGGCGGCGCGGGCTGCCGGCTGCTTCGCGAGAAGAGATCGCGCGAGCGCGGGTCGACCGAGTCGATGAGCATGCGCCCCACGAGCTCGTCGGGCGAAGAGAAGCCGAGCGTCTGCGCGAGCGCCCGATTGGCAAATAGAATCCGCCCCTCGACGTGGATCACGACCAGCGCCGGGATCCGCTCGAGGACGACGCGCAGCTCGTCCCTCGAGCGCGACGACGCGACGAGCCCGGCGTCGAGCGCCTGGCGCTCGCGCTCGAGGAGCACGGCGCGCTCCCTTCGATTGAGCACCGCGCCCACCGCCGCCCGCGCCCGGCGGAAGAGCGACGTATTCTCGGGGATGCGGAGCTCGAGATCGAGCGACCGATCGTCGATACGAACGTCGATCGGCACGCTGGCAGGCAGACCGAGGATCCGGGGAAGGGCCTCCATCGATCCGGCGCTCACGCGAAGAAAGGGCTCCGAGCCCTCGTAGGACATCGGGATGAAGCCGTGGATGGTGACGCGATCGCCGTCGATGCGCTGGAGCAGACGGATATGTGGAAAGTTCGAGCGTGCGAACCATCGATACGCGATGTCGTAGAGCGCCGGGGCGGAGACGACGGTGCGCCCGATCCGCCGGAGGGCGCCGAGCGACGGGGTCTCGACCGTCGCACGTCCGATGAGGTGGAGGCGCCCGTGGTCGCCGTCCACCGCCGCCGCCACCTCGGCGTTGAGCCGCACGAAGGTCGTCCAGGGGATCGAATGCCGGTCACTCGCCAGCGCGCGCCGGTCCAGGCCGACGGCCTCGAGGATCGGCGCCGGCTCGATCCGGCAGCGTTCGAGCGCTTCCAGCAGGATGCGCACCGCGCGGGCGCTGATCAGCATGGGGCTGCAGCATACCTTCGCGCGACGGCGGTGGATGCCTTACGCTTCGGGGGTGAGGTCTCTTCGCGCCGTGGTCGTCGCGCTCGCCAGCTCTCTTGCGCTCCTGGGCCTGCTCCTCGGCGGGCCTCGTGACGCGACCGCCGGCGTCTCTTCCCTGACCTCGTCGGCGGTGACGGTGTACGGCGCCAGGTGGTGCAGCGCCTGCAAGTCGCTCGAGAAGGGCCTCGCCGATCGCAAGATCCCCTTCGACCTCGTCGATGTCGACGACAACCCTTCCGCCTTCGAACGCGCTCGCGCCGCGTCAGGTCAGGGCAGCGCGATCCCGCTCACGTCGATCGTACGCACCTCGGGCACGGTGTGGATCGTAGGGGCCGACGTGGAGGCCGTCGATCGCGCCCAGCGCGAATAGCGCGTCGCCTCGGCGCCGCTAGAGCTTCGCGCCATCGAAGGTGTGGACCGGCAGCGCGGCCGCATCGAGCCCACTCACGCAGCGGAGGTTCACCGCGAGCGTGTCCTTGCCCTCCTTGTCGGTGCCGCGGGAGTAAGCGCGACAGCCGCAGGTCTTGCAGAAGAAGTGGCTGGAAGTGCGTCATGAGCGAGCACGTCCTCCGGACCTTCGGGAAGGCGGGGCGCGGATCAGCCCGGGGTCCACGGGCCGATCACGCGTCGCTTCGTGGCGCGTCTCACGGGCCGCGGCCGCACCGTGGGGTTCAAGTTCCGGCCGGCGGGATTTCACGCCCTGCTCCGGCCCAGCCTCGCGCCGGCCGACCTGGTCGACCGCCCGCTCGCGGTCGGCGATGCGTTCACCGCCTCGGTCGAGGTGCGCGAGCTCGAGCAGGCGCTCGGAGCGACGGACGATCCGGACGCGCTCGTCGCGCTCGCGGCGGCGTTCGTGCGCGCGCATCATCCGGGCGTCGATGACGAGGACCGCGAGCTCGACCGGATCGTCGCGCAATGCCATGCGGACAGCGAGATCTCGCGGGTGGCCCAGCTCGCCGAGTCGAAGGGCAGGTCCGTGCGTGCGCTCGAGCGCCTCTCTCGCAGCCGCATCGGCGTCTCACCGAAATGGGTCATTCGCCGCTATCGAGTGCAGGAGGCGGCGCTCCGCCTCGCGAGCGGCGACGACGTCGACCTCTCCGCGCTCGCCCAGGCGCTCGGCTATTTCGATCAATCGCACTTCACTCACGACTTTCGCTCGCAGGTGGGCCGTACGCCGCGCCAGTACCTCGCCTTTTGCGCCTCGCGCGACCATTGAGAGCTATCCTCTGCCGATGCCCGAATCGGTATGGGACTACCCGCGACCACCGCGCATCGAGCCGACGGCGCGGCGAATCCGCGTCGTGCACGGCGGCGCCGTGATCGCGGACACGACGCGCGCGCTACGCGTGCTCGAGACCAGCCATCCGCCCGTCTACTACGTGCCGAAGTCCGATATCCAGGCGGAGGCCCTGGTCCCGTCGCGACGCCAGACCTTCTGCGAGTTCAAGGGCTCCGCGCGCTACTTCGATGTCGCGGGTGTCGCGGACGCGGCGTGGACGTACGACGAGGGCCCGCTCGCCGGCCATGTCGCATTCTACGCATCGAAGCTCGAGGAGTGCTTCGTCGATGACGAGCGCGCCCGACCGCAGGAGGGCGGCTTCTACGGCGGCTGGATCACGAGCGACCTCGTCGGCCCTTTCAAGGGCGGTCCGGGCTCGGCCGGCTGGTGATCTAGCTTAGCTAGAACGCGACGCCCGGGTCCGTGATCGTCGCGGACCCGCGGTAGTGCTTGCGGATGAAGAGGAAGCCGCCGCGCCCGTCGAAGCTGATCGCGGACGGCGCGCGGCCGAGCTGCGTGGGGAGACCGAAGACGATCGTGACGTCGACGTGATCGATGAACGCGGGGTTCTTGCTCAGCGAGAACCCGACGCTGAGGACCTCCTTCGAGGTCTCGTCGACCCACGCCGAGCCCTTGATGGCGTCCTCCGCGGGCGTCTTCGGATTGAAGTTGATGCGGACATGGGTGGGGTCCGTCTTGTCGCGCTCCGCCACGGAGAAGATGTAGCGGGACTGCTCGCTCGCGAGGAACGGCAGCTTCAGGTCGTTACCGAGCTTCTCGTTCTTCGCGATCTTGTGCTTCGCACGACGGGCATCTGCCTTCGCCTGCGCCTCCGCCGTCTTGTCCTTGCCATCCTCGGTGTACTTCATCACCTTGACGACTCGATCACGTGGCGCGCCCGTCGGCGTCGAACGCATCGTCATCTCTCGCACTTCGGTCGGCTTGTTGTTGTCGTCCAGCATCTCCATCTTGCCGCTGAACGTGAAGACGCCGCGCGCCTTCATGTCCTCGAGCTTCTGCGCGTGCTGCGCGAGCCCGCTCATGAGCGACTCGGAGATGACGGCCGGCGCCGGCGCGGTCTCGTCTGCGAGCGCGAGGCTGGTCGGTACGAGCGCGAGCGCGAGACCGAGCGCCCCAATACGGAGAAGGCGAAGCATGTATGGAGTGTGAGACGAGTCTCGCCCCCGATCAATGCAGGCGCGCGCGCGGTGTAGGTGCGCGTATGCTTCGGCCATGGCACGCATCAGCTGGGAATCACGAGGGCATGTCGCGCTCATCGGCCTGAACCGCGCAGAGAAACGCAACGCCTTCGACCTCCAGATGCTCGACGAGCTCGCCGCGGCCTACACGCGTTACGAGGACGATGCGTCGCTCCGCTGCGCGGTCCTCTTCGCGCATGGCGATCACTTCACCGGCGGCCTCGACCTCGCGGAGGTCGGCCCCGCCGTCGCGGGCGGTCGTCCGCTCTTCCCCGACGGCAGCGTGGACCCGCTCGGCCTCGGCGCTCGCCGCCGCACGAAGCCCGTCGTGTGCGCGCTCCAGGGCTACTGCTTCACGATCGGTGTCGAGCTCGCCCTCGCGACGGACGTGCGCTTCGCGTCGGACGACGTGAAGCTCGCGCAGCTCGAGGTGAAGCGCGGCATCTACCCCTTCGGCGGCGGCACGCTTCGCCTCCCCGCCGTCGCCGGCTGGGGTAACGCCATGAAGTGGCTCCTCACGGGCGACACGTTCGATGCGGCCGAGGCGCTCCGTATCGGCGTCGTGCAGGAGGTCCTGCCGAGGGCGGAGGTCCTCGCGCGCGCCGTCGCCTATGCCGACCGCGTCGCGCTTCAGGCGCCGCTCGCGGTGCAGGCCTCCCTCGCCTCCGCGCGCAACGCGGCGGATCACGGGCCCGACGCCGAGATCGGAAAGCTCCTCGAGCGCGCCCGCGCCTTGATGACGACCGAGGACGCCATCGAGGGTATGCGCTCCTTCGTCGAGCGCCGCGAAGGAAAGTTCGCCGGTCGATGAGCCCGCTGTTCTTCTATTTCGATTACATATCGCCTTACGCGTACCTCGCCTCGACCCAGCTCCAAGCGCTGGCCTCGAAGCACGACCGGGAGCTGCGTCCCGTCCCCGTCCTCTTCGCGGCCATGCTCGACGCGAGCGGCGCGCGCGGCCCCGCCGAGATACCGCTCAAGCGCGAATACATGTTTCGCGACGTGAATCGCCTCGCGAAGATGCTCGGGGTCCCGATCGAGCCGCCCGCGACGCATCCCTTCAACCCGCTCGCCGCGCTCCGCGCGACGCGCGTTGCGAACGACTGGCGATTCGTCGAGGCGCTCTACCGGGCCACGTGGGTCGAATCGCGTCGCGTCGACCGGCCCGAGGTCGTCGCCGAGATCGCTGGCGAGACCGGCCTCGATGGCACGGCCATCCTCGAGGAGTCACGGAGCCCGGAGATCAAGACGCGCCTGCGGACCGCCACCGAGGAGGCGATCGCGCGAGGCGCCTTCGGAGTGCCGACGATGATCGCGGACGACGAGCTCTTCTGGGGCGTCGACTCGCTTCCGCTCCTCGAGCGCTTCCTTTCCACCGGCGAGCGCATCGACGCGGCGACGCTGGGGCGCTGGCGAAGGATCACGCCGTCTGCGATTCGTAAGATCTGATGACGTCTCCACCGTCGAGCGGACGCGTGCGAAGCGTTGTTGGCATCGTGCCGCGCACGATCGTCCTTCAGGTGGTCCTGCCGCTGGTCATCGGGGTCGTCATCTACGTGGCCTGGCGGAAGGATCCCGTCCTTCTCGTGTCGTGGCTTCCGGACGCCACGGTGCGCGCCGCGCGGAGCGGGCTCGGCGGCTGGGCGGTGCCGCGGCTCGTCCTCGCGAGCGGGGCCGACGCGGCATGGGGCTGGGCGTTCGGCGCGGCGCTCGCGCTCGTCTGGCGCGGGCGGAAGACGCGCGCGCGCACGTTCTGGCTGGTGACGGGCGGGGCGGTCGCGGCCTACGCGGAGGTGGGGCAGCTCTGGGGCTTGCCGCCAGGGACGTTCGATACCGTCGACCTGATCGCGATCGTCGGCGCGTATGCGCTCGCCGCGTTCCTCGTGCTTCGCTCAGCGAGCGACGACCCACGTCTCCGCGATCCAGCCATTGGCGGAGACGGCGCCGGTCCCTCCGTGTCCGAGCCCTGAGCCGGTGTACTCGAGAATGATGAGTCGATTGCCGATGCGACGCATGTACGTCATGCGCGGGAGCTCCGTCTGGAACTCCATCGACGTGCCGCTCGACTTGATCATCTTCTTCATGTTGCCGCCCACCGTCTTGATGTAGGTGAGCGCGCTGTTGTTCGGCAGCGGCTTGTTGTTCTTGAGCGCGAACACGAGGTCGCTCGCCTCCTTCGTCTCTTTCGGGTTCGAAGGAATGAGCGAGCGCGGGCTCGCGTTCGGGCCGTCCGGCGTGCCTTCGACTTGAACGAAGAAGAACTCCTTCCGGCCGCTGCCGGGACCGCCGATGCCGGTGGTCTCGCCGTACCAGAGCACGTTGTTACCGGAGCTCGGCGTGTCGTTGTAGGGCGTGCCGAGCGCGAAGTCGGTGAGCAAGCGACACGCCACGTGGCCCGAGCCGGGGCACTTCACGAGCGCGTTCACCGCGGCGAGGTCGACGTCCGGCGAGCCGCTCGGCGCGGGCGCGTTCGACATCGTGGTGGGGGTCGTATTCGGCATCGGCGACGGGCTCGGCGACGGCGCGGTCGTGTTGGAGGACTTGCTCGTGCCTGCAAGCATGAGCGTGAACCCACAGACGACCGCGAAGGAGAGCGCGTTGCGAAGCCGATCCGTTTGCATCGCCCTCATCATACGCGGGCGGCCGCCTCCACGAGCGGCCGAATGCGGTCACGTACGTGCGCGATGACCTCGCGAAATTCCTCGGGCTTTCGCGGCCCCTTCCACTTCTTCTGGAACGCCTCCCACTTGCGCCGGCTGCCACGGCTGCGCCCCCACTGGTCCGAATAGAGAAAGCGATCGAGGAGCGTGAGCGCGTAGCCCCGGCTCGAGAACGCGAGCGCGATCGAGCGAACGATCGCTTCGTCTTCGAGCACGCAATGGCGATCGAGGAGATAGAGGTCGTAGAGGTCCTTGCTCTTCCACTGACCATGTCCCATCTCGACGAGGCCGTGCACCTTCCAGCCGAACATCGTCTCGGGCCGCACCGCGAGGAGCGAGATGCGGGCGATCTCGATCCGCCGCGCCGGCACCGCGAGCGGATCGCCGCTGCCGACGTCGATCTGGAGCGCGTCCTCGCCCTCGCCGAGCTTCGTGCGATGCCCCGGCCACGGCGTGTTCGCCCAGATGACCTCGTGCCTCGCTGGTGGCAGCGGCTCCGGATCCGGCAAGGCGAGCACCTCGTCGACGATGGCCCGCGCCTCGTCCGGGGTCCCCTCCGGGTCGAGGACGTGATCGACGTCCGCGGCGGGCCGCTCCGGCACCCACTGCTGGGTGAGGAGCGACCCCCGAAGGATCAGGCGCGAGGCGTGTCGCGAGCTCGCGACACGACGGAGCCAGGCGCCCGTGAGCCTGGCGCCCGTGAGCCCCGTGTCAGTCAATCCAGCCATGGTCGGTGTGGGGATTGGAGTCGAAGACGGTATATTCACGAACGCGATTGCGAATGGGTAATCCTTGCTCGGCGATGGCCGACAAAAGGTCTCGAAACCGCCGCTCTGCGTTCTCGCGGCCGAGGCCGAAGGCGCGGAGCGTGACGAAGCGCTCGTTCGAAGACGGGTTCGCGGCGTTGGAGGACAGATGGCCGCCCGCCTTCGCGAGCGCGCGCCTGATCGCCGGCTCGTCGGAGCCAGGCGCGATGAGCAGCTTGGCGTGATACTCGAAATACGAATTGGGCCCCGCGCGCCGCGCCTCCTCGTCGGTCGCGGGCGCGTTCTCGAGCCGGCCGTGCTGCTCGATCTTTGTCCGCACCACGTCGAAGCCGCGCCGCACGAGCTCCTGCCCGATCGCGATCGCCTCCCGCTGCGCATCGAGCAGCGAACCACGATGGAACGAGCCGGTCATCGGCTGGCGACGCGTCTCCCCGGCCGGCAGGTCGATCGAGATGCACTTCACGCCGATCTCGCCGCACGCCCGACGAAACGCCCCGTCCTCCGCCGCAGACGAGACGGTCACGTGCGCCTCGAACACGCCGGGCGACGGCTCGCCGCGCAAGCACGCGCCGAGCTCGAGGTACGGGGCCGCGCGCATGTTGACGACGTAGGTCGACTCGGCCATCTCGCCGAGCGTCCGGTCGTAGCCATCGGGGACCCAGAGTCGGTCGTAGCCGTACCCGCCCTCGCCGCGGGGTGCGGACAGGAGCGTACCGCTGATGCTCCCCTCGAACACGCGGACGTCGGTGTCCGAGCGCGCGAGCGCGACCGCGACGCGCGCGATCCCCTTCGCGCCGCCGAAGCGCGCAGCGAATCCCGCCTCGCCGAGCTCCCGCCAGAGTCGCTTGAAGCCGGGCCCAGGCTGCCCCTCGCGATCGTGGAGGTAGAGCCCGGTGTTCTCGACGAAGCACGGCTGGCCGCCCAGCCGCTCGTGCGCCTCCTCGGCGCGCGCCCGCGCGATCGCGGCGAGGTCATCGCTGATCGGGCGCGCGAGGTCGAGCCGCTCCCAGCGAACGTCCAGACCGGAGAGAAGCCTCGCGACCTCCCGATGCTTCGACTGATTCGCGGTGACGAAGACGCTGGTGATGGGAGCGGTGATTGGAGTTGGAGCTTTCACTTCGGTTGCCAATGGTAGAGCGCCGGAGCGCCGGAGTTTTCTGGGAGAAGGGCGCCGTCCCGCTTTTCGGGACGCACCCATTTCGCGATGTGGATGACCTCGCCGCCGCGCTCGACGCGGTAGACGAGACCCTCCGGAGGATCGATCGCGCCGTGGAGGCCGCGAGCCCCCAGCTTCTCGACCGCGTCGGCGATGGAGATGGGCGCGCCTCGATGCACGACTCGCGGCATCGACAGCCCCGAGCCCGAGAGCCGCGCGGCCACCGTATCGACGGTCGCACGCGCGCCCGCGCCCGCGCCTGCGCCTGCGCCCGTCTTCGCGCCCGCGATCAGGTCGAACGGCACGAACGGCTCGTGGTCGAGCGCGTAGCGCGTGCCATGGACGAGGGCGAGCCATTCGCCGGCGAGCACCTCGCCTTCGCGGACGAAGTCGAACCGAGTGCGATGCTCTGCCACCCAGGCCGCAAACCACCGACGCGCCTCGTTGCCCGACTCGGCGCACGGCCGCCCTTCGCGCCCGAGAGCCAGGAGCTCCCCGTCGCGCCGCGCGACTGCCACGCATGATCCGTCGAGCTTCTCTTGCACGATGACCTCTGCCCCATCGAGCGCAAATCCCGGCTCTGTGCACCGACGCGCGATCGCGAGCGGCACGGTCCGATCCGAGGCGCAGCGCGACCCGGGCAGATGAGGAATCGATGGATAAATACGCACGACGAGCCGCATAGAGGTGCGCACTCCTCCCGTCGCGGTCAACGGAAGATCCGAATGGCTCCGCGAGGAGACACCGACGCGATGCCGTGCGCCCGTCGCGAAGGTGCGAATCCGCGAAGGTCCAGGGCTCGCGCGACGGAGACAGAATCAGCGGCGCGCGAGGTCGGTGGCGAGCCAGTCGTCGAGCTTCCCGAGGACGACCCCCAGGCGCTCCGCCGAGTCCGTGTGGGAGGTCATCGTCACGCCGCTGCGCGTCGTGGCCGTCCAGCGGTCGGTGCCGGGCGTGAGATCGAGCGAGAGCTCGAGCCCGTGCGGCCGCACCAGCTCCGTCCAGCCGAAGATCGGGGCCTTCGCCTCGAGCGACTTCGTGTTGAAGACGACGAAGGAGTAGCGGCCGCTGCTGCGCTCCTCCAGGCGCGCCGCGAGCGTCATGCGCATCGGGACGTCGCTGCCGAGCGGGCCGTCCGCATGGCCCGTGCAGAGCGCCGTGCCGTCCGGCTGCGCCACGAGGGAGTCGCAGATCCCGGAGGGCGCAAGGAGGGCGGACGAACGGCCGAGCTCGCGCAGGCGGCTCAGCTGCGCGTCGCGGTGATCGATGGAGAGACTTCGCACGGAGACACCGCCGGCGTGGAGAGGGCGAATCCCGAGCTCGGCGATCTGATTCTTGTCTTCGGCGGTGAGGTTGTGGGCGGCCGTGGAGCGATGTTGCTCGCCCGGCGCGACGGCCGCGAGCGCCACGACCATGAGCGCCGCGGCAGGGATCGTGGGGAGGATGTTCATGACCGTCTACTGAGATGCTTCGACGCCCACGTCCGTTCGAAGAGCCAGAAGAGGCACGTAGCGCTGAGCCAGAGGCCAGCGAGGTAGAGCCCGTGACTCGAGAAATGTCGCTCCCAGCCCTCGTAGACCCGAAATGCCATGTTTATGTTCGCGGCGCGCGGGCTGAGGAGACGGCTGAGGCCGAGGACCGCGGCGGCGCATGCCGAGGCGACGGCCCACGAACGTGGCGACCAGCCCAGCGTCCGTATGGCGAGGAACGCGACCACGAGACCGCCGACATGAATGAGCGGTGACGTGATGACCATCGAGCTCGCGCCGCCGGCAGCGAGATCGAGGAGCCAGAGGGGCGTGCCATAGAGCAGGAAGAGGAATCCCGTCGCCACGGCGCGCGGACGGCGCGCGAAGCAGCCGAGCGCGAGGATCGGCATCGCGACGTCGCACATCCAGAGGAGGCTCCACGCATCGGCGTGCGTGACGTGCCACGCGGCGTGCGGGAAATAGAGACCCAGCGCGGCGAGGCCGAGCTTGGTGGTGCGCGTCACAGGCCGCCGTCGAGCACCATCGTCTGGCCCGTGATGTACGTGTTGGCGAGCGCGAGCCAGGCGATCGAGCGCGCGATCTCCTCGTGCGTGCCAAATCGCTTCTGGGCGCAGTGCTTGAGATATTCCGTTTTGACCGTTTCGGGGACCATCGAGGTGATCCCCGTCTCGAGGACGCCTGGCGCCACCACATTGACGAGGATGCTCGGCGCGAGCTCCTTCGCCAGCGCGCGGGCCATCGCCACGAGCGCGCCCTTGCCCGTCGCGTACGGGACGGAGGTGGGTACGGACTTCGCGCCGTCGATCGAGCCCACGAGCACGATCGCACGGGGCGAAGCGCCGGGCAGCGTGGCGAACGCCTTCGCGCAGAGGAGCGCGCTCGTCACGTTGACGGCGAGCATTCGCCCGAGCTTCGCGGCGTCGACGTCGGCGAGGGCGGTCCACTCCGCCACCGCCGCGCAATGCACGAGGACGTCCGCACCGCCGAGCTCGGTGGCGAGCTCGCCGAGCGCAGGCGCGATGGCCGCGGGGTCGGTGAGGTCCAGACGCCGCGCGGCGCTGACGGCGGCGAGCCTTCCTTCCCCCTGGAAGTAGGTGCCCGCGACCTTCGCGCCCCGTCTCTCGAGCTCGCGGCACACCGCGCTCCCGAGGTGGCTCGACGCGCCGACGACGATGGCGCGCTTCCCGGTGGTGGTTCCAAGGCTTCCGGAGGTGCCCGGCCGGAGGGAGCTCATCACAGACCTCCGTCGATGATGAGGGTGCCGCCCTGGAAGTAGCTCGCGTCGTCGCCGGCGAGGAAGACGCACGACTCGGCGATCTCCTCGAAGCTTCCGACGCGGCCCATCGCGCAGTGCTTGAGATAGTCGGTCAACCGGTGCTCGGGCAGGTTCCGGCCGACGCCGTCCTCGAGGAGGCCCGGCGAGAGGCACACGACGCGGACCTGGTGCCGTGCGACCTCCTTCGCGAGCGACTGCGTGAGGCCGAGAATGGCCGCCTTCGAGGTGCAGTAATGAATCGGCGCCTCGATCATCCGCACGCCGGCGAGGGAGCCGATGTTCACGATGACGCCGCTCTTCCGTCGGATCATGCCGCGAAGGACCGCCTTCGACGTGACGAAGACGCCCTTCACGTTCACCCGCATGACGTGATCGAAGTCGTCCTCTTCCATGAGCGCGAGCGGGAGGTTCTGCGTGACGGCCGCGTTGTTCACGAGGACGTCGATCTGCTTCCACTCCTTCTCGATCTCGCGGACCATCGCCTCCGTCTCCGGACCGCTCCAGGCATTCGCCTTGAACATGAGCACCGGCACGCCGAGGGCCTCGATCTCCGCCTTCGTCTTCGCCGCCGCCTCTTCGTTGCGGACCCAGGAAAAAGCGATCGAGCAGCCGCGCCTGGCGAACGCGAGCCCGATCGCGCGTCCGAGCCCTCGCGAGCCGCCCGTGATGAGGACTCGCCGTGAGTCGCGAGGTTCGTCCGTCACGCCTTGCCCCAGATCTTCGGTTTACCGATCTCGCCCGTGTAGCGAGCGTCCCGATCCCGGTAGAGATTGTTGTACGCGCAGCCCGGCATCAGGCGGCCGTCGGGGAGCGCGTAATGCGTGCAGCACTTCTTGATGCGATCGACCTCGAACGTGTGCACGTCCATGAAGGCGTGAATGAAGATCGTCTTTACGAGGCTCTCGCCCACGTTGAGTCGCTCCTCGAGGGCGAGCGCCCGGTCCTCGGGATACATGAGGAAGATGGCGCGGCGGAGCGCCTTCATGATCTTGTCCTGATCGGGCACCTGACCGGCGCTCGTCCACATCTCGTCGATGGTCGACTTGATGGTGTCCTCGAATCTCTCGTCCGGGCGGATGGTGCCGCGATTGGCGAGGATCTCGAGGTACTTCTCGAGCTCGAGGAAGCGCGGAAACGGGATGAAGTCCGTCTTGCCCTCGGGATCGACCGTCTTGAGGAGATAGGTCAATCCGAAGCAGCTCGGGTGCGAGCACGGGAGCGGGAGGAAGTCGCTCTTCGAGAGCCGGCCGCCGGTTTGTGCCGCCGCGCCGCGCACGATGTCCGGGATGGTGACCACATCCATCGGGTTGTGTGGCGCGAAGTGGGCGCCACCATAACCGGTGAAGGCGGCGGGCTGGAACGTGAGCGAGAGGATGAAGTCCTTGGAGTAGAGGAGATCGATGCACTCGCCGATCTTGTCGTCGTTCACGCCCTTCGCGACGGTGGAGACGATGGTCGTCTTCACACCCGCGCGCTCGAGGTTCGTGAGCGCCTTCTCGCGGGCCGCGCGCTGGTCGCCGGCGCCGCGGAGGACACGCAGGGCCGGATTGCTGAGGGCGTCGAGCTGGAGCGAGATGTAGATTCCCCGCTTCGCGATCTCCTCGCAAAACGCATAATCGGTCGCGCAGCGAAGACCGTTCGTGGAGATGGATACGCGCGAGATCTCCGTCTTGGCGCGCGCCATGTCGAGGAATTCGAAGAACTGCGGGTGCATCGTGGGCTCGCCGCCGGAGAGGTTGATCGTCTCGATCTGCCCCTCCTTCTCGACGAGGCCGTCGAGGATGCGACCGAACTCCTCCTTCGTCATGTCGTAGTTGTGCCGATTCTGCACGATGCAGATCGGGCACTCGAGGTTGCAGTGATTCGTGATCTCGATGATGGGCAAGCACGAGTGCTGCTCGTGGTCGGGGCATAGTCCGCAGTCGTCGGGACAGCCCTTCTCCACCTTCGTGGAGTGAACGAGCGGGATGGAGCCCTCCTTGATGTACGTCAGCGATTTGAGGAACCAGTCGGCGTCGCCGCTGATCATGGCCTCGCTCTGGCCGTGGGTCGGGCACTGCTTGCGGAGGTAGACCTTCCCGTCGCGAATGATGCGGACGCCGTCGACGGCCTTCTTGCAGGCGGGACAGAGCCCCTTCGAGAAGGAGTGGAACGTCTCCTGGGCCCCCGTCGGCTCGAGGATGGTGAGGTTGGGGTCGACGATCGGAAGCTTCATCATGGCGACTGTTTTGCTAGAGGAGGGGAAGAGAGCGTTTGCCGTGCGCAGGCGTCTCGGGGACGACGGGCTCGTCGAAGGCGGGGCCGCGGAGGGCCTTGATGCGGTCGATCATCTCGGGATCCGCAAATCGCATGTCGCGCTCGCGATAGAGGACGTTGTAGGAGCACGTCGGGATGTTCGAGCCGTCTTCCTCGGGGACGCCGATCGAGCACTTCATGATGCGCGAGACATCGAAGTTCTCTTCATCCATGTGGGAGTGGATGTAGATGGCCTTGGTCGCGCGCTCCGCGATCTTCTGGCGCTCCGCGAGGGGAATCGAGCCGCCAGGCGGGAACATGCTCGTGATCATCCGCTTCAGCGTGGAGAGGAGCCGCTCCGCGTCGGGCATGTCGTCCTGGTTGGCCCAGATGTCGTCGATCGCCTCCGTGATGTAGCGCTCCACCTTCTCGCGGGGCTGCATGTAGAGCGAATCGGAGAGGAGATCGAAGACGCGCTTTCGCGACATGAAGCGCGTGAAGGGCACGAAGCCCCCGCCGTCGAGCATGAGCACGTAGCAGATGGAGTAGCAGTGCGGGTGCGCGACCGGCGAGGGCACGAAGTCCTTCGGGTCGATGCGTCCCTCGGTGGCCTCCTCGACGATGCGGTGGAGATCGGGCGTCGTGATGCGCGCCGAGCGCTCGAAGCCGACGCCGCCCTGCCCCGTGAAGGTGAGCGTGTGCATCTCGAGCGAGCAGATGTTGGGGCGCGAGAGAACGAGCTCGAGGAGCTTCGGCACGTCCTTGTCGTTCAGTCCGGCCGCCACCGCGGGGAGGATGGTGGTCGTGACGTCGTGCTTCTCGAGGAGGTCGAGGACCTCGAGCTTCCGCTTCACCGTCTTGGCGCCGAGGAGCTTCATGTCCGTCGCGTCGTCGAACGTGTCGAGGCTGAGGACGATGCGTGCCTCGCACTCGGCCAGCTCCTTCACGAAGGCCTCGTCCTTCAGCTTGAGGCCGTTCGTGGAGATGGTGAGGCGGCGAATTCCGGCGCGTCGCGCCATGCGGAGGAGCTCCGGCAGCTCCGGATGGAGCGTGGGCTCGCCGCCCGTGAAGTTGATGATGTCGACCTCCTCACCGTGCTTCGTGATGTGGTCGAGGGTCTTCTGGAAGCTCTCTTTCGAGAGCATGTGGGCGTTCTCGTTCTTGTTCACCGTGTAGCAAATCGGGCAGTCGAGGTTGCACGCGCTCGTGATCGGAATCACGGGCATGAACACCTTCTGCTGGTGTGATTTGCACGGACCGCAGTCGAAGGGACAGCCGGCCTTGACGGGCTTCGTCTCGCCGCGGACGGGCGACGCGGGGGCCACGAAGGAGAGCGCGTCGAGGTACCAGTCGACGCTCGACGCGACCATCACGTTCTGGTGACCGTGGGTCGGGCAGAACTTGTCGAAGTAGACCTTGCCGTCTTTTCCGAACTGGATCTTGGCGTCGACGCTCTTCTTGCACGTCGAGCAGAGGCTCTTCGTGAGCCCGTAGTAGACGTGCTTCTGGAACTCCCGCCCGGGGGGAGTCGTGCACGGCGCGCAGATGGACATCGCGCGAAAGGGTCGCCCGAGCCGTTGGATAGCGCAAGGCTCGCCGGTATGCTGCGTCGCCATGAGGTCGCCATGAGCGCGCGCGAGCATCCGGCGGCATTGAAATACGCGGCGCACGTGAATCCGGCGTTCGTGAAGCTCCTCGGGGCCTACGGCTACGGGCGCGTGTTCGAGCGCGCCTCGGGTACGCGTCTCTGGGACAGCGACGGCCGCGAGTACCTCGACCTCCTCGCCGCGTTCGGCGTGATGAACCTGGGCCACAATCCCCCCAAGCTCCGAGAGCGCATCAAGGCGATCCTCGACGACGACGCGCCGAACCTCTGTCACGTCGGCATCCAGGTGCACACGGCCGACCTCGCGGAGCGCCTCGCGCATGGCCCGCTGACGCGCGTGCTCTTCTCGTCGAGCGGCGGCGAGGCGATCGAGAGCGCGCTCAAGCTCGCCCGTGCGACGACGAAGCGGAAGCCGCTCCTCTACTGCACGGGCGGCTTTCACGGCACCGGCTTCGGCGCGCTCTCCGTCATGGGCAGCAAGCGGATGCGCGAGCCGTTCGAGCCGCTCGTCGCGGAGTGCTTCGAAATTCCGTTCGACGATCTACCGGCGCTCGAGCAAGCGCTCACGCAGCAGCGTCCGGCCGCGCTCATCGTCGAGCCGATTCAGGCGGAGGCGGGCGTTCGTGTTCCGAAAGCCGGTTATCTGAAGCGCGCCAAGGAGCTCTGCAAGGCGAAGGGCACGCTCCTCGTCCTCGACGAGGTGCAGACCGGGATCGGCCGCACCGGGAAGATGTATGCCTACGAGCACGAGGACTTCGTGCCGGATATCCTCGTCCTCGGAAAGGCGCTGGGCGCGGGAATGGTGCCGATCTCCGCCGCGCTGACCACACCCGAGATTCACGATCGGGGCTATGGGCGGGTCGACAAGTTCGATATGCACAGCACCACGTTCAGCGGAAATACGTTCGGCTGCCGGATCGCGCTGGCCGGGCTGGATCTCCTGAACGAGGAAGGCCTGGTCGAGAACGCGCGCGAGCGCGGCGACGAGCTCCTCACGAAGCTGCGCCACGCGCTCGAAGGACATCCCTTCGTGAAGGCGATCGAGGGGCGCGGCCTCCTCGTCGGCCTCGAGCTCGGCCCCACCAAGCAGGGCCTCTTCGACAAGCTGGTGGAAGGAGTGAGCAAGCACATCTTCGGGCAGTGGCTCGCGGTTCGCTTGCTCGAGGTCGGGATCATCGCGCAGCCGGCGTCGCAGCAGTGGAACGTGCTGAAGCTCGAGCCCGCGCTCACCATCACGTCGGAGGAGATCGACCGCGTGGTCGGCGCCATCAAGGACATCCTCGCGGACTACCGAGACCTGAAGAGCATCGTCGCCGACGCGGGCAAGCGCCTCGGAACGCAGGCGCTCGGCGGGTGGAGCTTCTGATGCGCTCGCTCCTGCGCGACGCGCGCTTCACGACGGGCATCGTGTTGCGAAGGCCCTTCTCCGTGCTGCTTCAGCTCACGAATCGCTGCAACATGCAGTGCAGCTTCTGCGATTTCTGGCCCAACGCCGCGCCGAAGAAGGAGGAGCTGACGCTCGCGGACTATCAGCGGCTCGCGAAGGAGCTGGCAGACACCGGGTGCTACGCGGTCTCGATCGAAGGCGGGGAGCCGTTCGTGCGGCCGGACCTCGTCGAGATCGTGCGCGCCTTCGGCAAGCACCACGTCCCGATGCTCTTCACGAATGGCTGGTACGTGACGCGCGAGAATGCAAAGGCGCTCTGGGACGCGGGTATGGTGCACGCCGACGTCTCGATCGATTATCCGGACGCGCTTCGCCACGACAAGAAGCGCGGCATGATCGGCGCGACGGAGCGGGCCTGGCGCGCGGTGGAGCTGTTCCGGGACACGGCCCCGAAGGGCGGCAAGCAGGTGAACGTGATGACGGTGGTGATGGAGGACAACCACCAGGACCTCGGGCGGCTCTTCGAGCGGAGCGCGCAGGCGGGCGTCGGCCAGCACGTGACGCTCATTAGCGTATCGGGGTATCGACGTGGAAAAGGCGGCGACGCGCTGCCCCCACCCGAGGCGGCAGAAGAGCTCGTGCGGCTCTTCGAGCAGTTCCCGCACGTCCGATACTTCGAGTCGTATTTCTCGACGATGAAGACATTCCTGAGCGGCTCGAAGTCCGATATGCCGACGTGCAGCGCCGGCACCCAGGGATTCAACATCGATCACGTCGGCAACGTGGCGCCGTGCATCGAGCGCATCGGCGAGCCGGTCGGCAACGTGAAGACGGACTCGATCGAGGATCTCCTGAAGAAGCTGCAAGCGAAGCAGGAGGTCGTCCGATCCTGTCAGGACTGCTGGACGGCCTGCCGCGGGTTCCAGCAGGCGCTCGGCGGCGGCGGTTCGGTGGCCGCGTTCAAGGACCTCGCCACACGGATGCGGGTGGATTGATGCGCTATTTCCTGCTCGATCGCGTGACGGAGATCGTCCCCGGCGAGTCGGCGCGCGGCGTGAAGAACGTCACGCTGACGGACGAGGTCCTGCACGACCATTTTCCGGATCATCCGATCCTCCCGGGCGCGCTCCTCATCGAGGCGATGGCGCAGCTCGCGGGCTTCCTCCTCGAGGTGACGCACAACGCGGACGACAAGCCGCTCGTCCGCGCGCTCCTCGTCGGCGTCGACAAGGCGAAGTTCTCACAGCCGGCCGAGCCGGGCGACTCCGTCGAGATCGCGGTGAGGGCGGCGGCCTCGCTCGACGCGGCGGCGCAGGTCGACGCGGAGGCGCGCGTCGGTGCGGATCGGATCGCGCGCGCGCATCTCACGTTCATGCTGAAGGCGATCGACTCCGATCGCGTGCACGAGCAGCGCCGGTACCTCTACCGGCTCTGGACGAAGAAGCTCGCCACGAAGGTGCGCATCCCATGACGATCGCGCTCACGGGCGCGGGCTCCATCCTGCTCGGGGAGGGCGAGGCGTGCGATCCGACCCCCTTCCTCCGCACGCGGAAGAGCCGCAAGTTCATGGGCCTCCAGGACGAGCTCGCGGTCGTCGCCGCCGGCCGCGCCCTCGCGAGCGCCGGGCTCGCCGCCGCCGACCTCGGGGAGCGAGCCGGGCTGTTTCTTGCCGTCGGCTACATCCCTTTTCTCGAAGAGGATATCGCGCCCGTCCTCGCCGCCTCGATGAACGACGAGGGCGATCGCTTCGACGTTCGCCGCTTCGGCGCGGGCGGATTCCAGAAGGCCCATCCCCTGCTCACGTTCCGGTGCCTGCCGAACATGCCCGCGTACCACGTATCGGCGTGCTTCGACGTGCAGGGGCCGTACTTCGTCACCTATCCCGGGGGCAGCGAGTTCTATTCGGCGCTCGACGAAGCTCGATATGCGCTCGAGTCCGGACTCGTGGATATCGCGCTCGCTGGCGCGGTGGCGGCGCAATCCAACTTTCTCGTCCAGCACCACTTCTCGCGCATCGAGCCCCCCCAGCCGAGGCTCCACGACGTCGCGGCGATGCTCGTCCTCGAGCGCGCGCCGAGCCCCCGCGCGAAGGGCAAGCTCGAGGAGCTGGCCATCTCCTATGTGCCGCCTTCGCTCGAGACCTACGCCTCGCCCGGACGCCCCGCGTCGTCCTTCGGGCCGGCCGCGCTACCTCACTCGCTGTCGGAGCTCCTCGCCAATGGTCGGGTGGCCGAGATGGATGACGAGCTCGTCGCGCGCGACGGCGTCCGCGCCACGAGCCGCTGGAGCTTCACGTGAGCCGCCATCGCGTCGCGGTGACGGGAATGGGCGTGGTCTCGCCGCTCGGATCGTCCGTCGAGGCGTTCACGGACGGGCTCCTCGCCGGACGCTCCGGCGTTCGGACGATCTCCATCTTCGACGCGAGCGCGCTCCCGACCCGCATCGCCGGCGAGGCGGCGCTCCCCGCCGAGGTCCCGCTCGGCGATCGCAAGATCGCGTTCGCGCTCGAGGCGACTCGGCAGGCGATGCGCGGGGTGCCTCGCCTCGAGGACGCGGGCGTGTCGTTCGGCGTCGGGCTCGAGCTCTTCAGCATGGACGACCTCGTCGCGTCGAAGAGGCCCGGGTTCTCCCTGCCCGCATCCCCGATCGAGCGGCTCTCCTTCATGCAGACGCCCTCGGACGTCTGCGTGCATCTCATCGCGTCCGAGTTTGGCCTCACCGCGCCCCCGCTCGTTCACGTGAGCGCGTGCGCGGCGGGGACCGACGCGATCGGCGCCGCGTACCGGCTCGTCGCCTCCGGACGGCGTCGGGCCATGATCGCGGGCGGCACCGACTCGATGATCAATCCGCTCGGCGTGGCCGGCTTCTGCGCGCTCTCCGCGACGAGCACGCGGAACGAGGCGCCCGAGCGCGCGTCGCGCCCGTTCGATCGCACACGCGACGGCTTCGTCATGGGTGAGGGCGCGGGCGCGCTCGTCCTCGAGCGCCACGAGGACGCCGTCGCGCGCGGCGCCGAGATCCTCGCCGAGCTCCGCGGCTACGGAAACTCCTTCGACGCGCACGGCATCAGCGAGCCGCACCCCGAGGGACGCGGCGCTCTCCAGGCCATGCAGCGCGCCCTCGCCGACGCGCGGCTCGCGCCGGAGGACGTCGACGCCGTCAACGCACACGGCACGGGGACGCCGAAGAACGACGTCATCGAGACGCTCGCCCTTCGCCGCCTCTTCGGTGAGCGCGCCCCGAAGGTCCCCGTCGTCGCGACCAAGAGCATGATCGGCCACCTCATCTCGGCCGCCGGCGCGGTCGAGGCGGTGGCCGCCATCGCCTGCCTCCGCCGCGGCATGCTCCATCCCACGATCAACCTCCACGATCCCGATCCCTCGTGCGCGCTCGACTACGTGCCCAACGTGGCGCGCGCTCACGTGCAGCGTCATCTTCTTTCCTGCTCCTACGGCTTCGGCGGACACAACGCCGCCATCGTGATCTCGAGCCACGAATGAGCGCGAAGTCCGTATTCGTCACCGGCGCGGCCCGCGGCCTCGGAAAGGCGATCGCCGATGCGCTCGAGCAGCGCGGCGATCGCGTCGGCCGCGGCACCCGCGAGAGCGCGGACGTGACGGATTTCTCGGCGGTGGAGAAGGCCTTGACCGACTTCGCGGCGGGCGGCCTCGACGCCGTCATCGTCAACGCCGCGATCGCGCCGGCCGGCCTGCTGGCCACGGCCGACCCCGCCGAGCTGCGCCGCGTCGTCGAGACCAACGTCCTCGGGCCGCTCCACTGCGCGCGCGCCGCGCTGCCCTCGATGATGGCGCAGCGACGAGGCCTCATCCTTTTCATCGGCTCCGTCGCTGCGTCCCGGCCCGCGCGGGGCCAGGCTGCTTATGCGACTTCGAAATCGGGAGTCGAGACCCTCACGCGCTCCATCGCGGTCGAGTATGGCCGCAAGGGGATCCGCGCCATCTGCGTCCGCCCCGGCGCGATCGACACCGACCTCCTCCGCACCACGAGGTCCCTCGCGGAGCGCGAGATCCTCGAGCGCATTCCCATGAAGCGCATCGCGCCGGCGGACGAGATCGCCCGCGCCGTCCTCATGTTCCTCGGCGACGACGCCTCCTACGTGAACGGCGCCGTGATCGACATCGACGGAGGCTACGCCGCCGGATGAGCCTCCTCGAGCTGATCCGCGAACGCAGGTCGATTCGCTCCTTCAAGCCGGAGCCCGTGGCCCGCGAGACGATCCTCGCGCTGCTCGAGGCCGCCGTCGCGGCGCCCTCCGCGAGCAACAAGCAGCCCTGGCGATTCTTCGTCGTCGAGTCACGGGAGTCGATCGCGAGGATGGCGGCCGCGGTCCGCGAAGCGATCGCGCGCATCCAGGGCCACATCCCCGAGTCGAGCCAGGACGCGTTCCGCGCCTATGGCGACTACTTCACGCGCTTCGAGCACGCGCCGGCGGTCATCGTCCCGATTCATCGCGCGCTCCACGTCCTCTCGAACCTCGTCGACGGCGGCCTCGCGGAGGCCGACCGCGCCGCCATCCACGCCATGGAGGCGCAGAGCGGTCTCATCGGGACGTCGCTCGCGCTCGAGAACCTCCTCCTGATGGCCCACGATCTCGGCCTCGGCGCGTCCGGGATGACAGGCCCGCTCGTCGCGGAGCCGGCTTTGCGCGCGATCCTCGAGGTCCCGACGGGATGGGGCATCGTCGCGCTCGTCCCGATCGGCTGGCCGGACGAGCAGCCTGCCGCTCCCGGACGGAAGCCCGTCGACAAGGTCGTGCGCTGGCTGTAGCACCGAGGGACGATGATCAGCCCGCAGGTGATCGAGGAACGCGTTCTCAGCACCGTCAAGCGCGCCATCGCGGAGAGCCTCGCCGTCGGCGAGGGCGAGATCACGCTCCAGAGTCGCCTCGTCGACGACCTCGGCGCGGACTCCCTCGACTTCGTGGACATCGTCTTCATGCTCGATCGCGAGCTCGACATCCGCGTCCGCGAGACCGAGTTCAACTTCCTCACGCGCCTCGACTTCAGCTCGCCCGAGGTCATGGCGGGCGCGCATCTCACGGGCGCGGTCGTCGAGCGGCTCTCGAGCTTCCTCCCGGCGCTCGCATCCGTCGAGGACAAGACGAAGATCACGCCGCGGCAGCTCTTCTCGCTCATCACGGTCGAGTCGATCTGCATCGTCTGCCAGCAGGCCCTCGCGGCGCGCAAATGAGCCACGAGCCGGCGCTCCACGAGACGACGAGCCTTTGCCGCGTCTGCAAGAACGCGCTGCCCGCGACCGTGTTCGAGCGTGACGGCGCCGTCTTCATGTCGAAGCGCTGCCCGCAGCACGGCGCACAGGAGGTCCAGCTCTCCGACGACGCGGGCTGGTACACGAAGACGCGCGCCATCGAGCCCATTCGCAGCCCGCCACACGTCATCAAGAAGGACCTCAAGCACGGCTGCCCGTTCGACTGCGGGCCCTGCGCGAGCCACGAGCAGAAGGTCCGCCTGCCCGTCGTCACGATCACGAGCGCGTGCAACCTCGACTGCCCGATCTGCTACGTGCACAACAAGAACGACGATGCCTTCCACATGAAGGAGGCGGATTTCGAGCGCGTCGTCGAGCACCTCATTCGCGATCACGGCGGCGAGCTCGATATCCTCAACCTGACCGGCGGCGAGCCCACGCTGCATCCGCGGCTCATCGATTTCCTCGAGAAGGCGAAGGCGGCCGGCGTTCATCGCATCACGATCTGCTCGAACGGCATTCGCCTCGTGAAGGACGAGGCGCTCGTGAAGCGGCTCGCCGCCCTCGGCGCGCGCATCGCGCTCTCGTTCGACACCTTCGACCGCGCGGCCGACGTGCTCCTGCAGGGAGCCGAGCTCTTCGATCTGAAGATGCGATGTCTCGACATCCTGCAAGCACACGATATCGACACCACGCTCATCCCCGTGATGTCGCGCGGCGTGAACGATCACGAGATCGGGCGCATCATCGACGTCCTCCTCTCGCGCCCCAACGTGCGGCACCTCGAGGTCCACACGATGACCTTCACCGGCCAGAGCGGCGCCACGTTCGACCGCGGCGTGCGCATCTCGATGCACGAGGTGCTGCGGCGGATCGAGGAGACGACGAACGGCCTCCTCACGGTGGCGGACTTCGTGCCGTCGCCGTGCGCGCACCCGCTCTGCTACTCGATCACCTATCTCCTCATGGATCCGGACGGCGGACCGCCGGTGCCTTTCCTGCGTTTCCTCACGCGCGACGAGCTCTACTCCGCGCTCTCGGACCGCCTCTACCTCGAGCCGACGCGCGCGCTCGAGGACGCGTTTCGATCCGCGATCGACCGCCTCTTCACGGACGACGCGCCCGACAGCGAGCGCATCCTCGGGCTCCTCCGCCGCCTCCTCGACACCATGTTTCCCGCCGGCCAGTCGCTCACGCGCGAGGCGTCGCTGCGCATCAGCGAGCGCGCGATCAAGGCGATCTACGTGCACTCCCACATGGACGAGGAGACGTTCGACGTGGAGCGCGCCTATCTCTGCTGCGACTCCAACGCGTATCCGGACGGCTCCACGATCCCGGTGTGCAACTACAACGTCCTCTACCGCGAGAAAGAGGCGAGCTTCGTGCACGAGCCGAAGCGGTGGAACGAGCGCGCGGGCGGCAAGCGGACATTTCTGCCCATCCTCGCGAGAGGGGCATCGTGAACGGCAAGCGCGCCATCGTGACGGGCGGCACCCGCGGCCTCGGTCGCGCGATCGCGGTCGAGCTCGCGCGCCGCGGGGCGAAGGTCGCGGTCACGTACTCGAAGAACGACGACGACGCCGAGGAGACCCGCGCCCTCCTCGGCGAGGCGCTGCTCTTCAAGGGCAACGTCGCTGACGCGGCCCACGTGAAGACGGTGGTGACCGATGTCGTGAAGGCCTGGGGCGGCGTCGATATCCTCGTTTGCAACGCCGGCATCACGCAGGTGCTCCCCATCGCGCTCATCGAAGAAGCGGACTGGGACCTCGTGATGGACGTGAACGCGAAAGGCACCTTTCTCTTCGCGCGCGCGGTCCTTCGTCACATGATCAAGGCCAGGAGCGGGCGCATCCTCGCGGTCGGCAATTTCGCCTCCGAGCGGCTGGTGGAGGCGCCGGTGCACTATGCCGCCTCGAAATCCGCATTGCGCGGCCTCTGCGAGGCGCTCGCCCGCGAGGTCGGGCGCCATGGCATCACCGTCAACCTGCTCGCGCCCGGCCTCATGGACGCCGGCCTCGCACGGATGCTGCCGCAGCATCGAATTACCGAATATCTCGAACAATGCGCCCTCGGCCGCATCGCACAGCCCGCGGAGGTCGCCGCCCACGCCGCGTTCCTCGCGTCCGACGCGGCGAGCTTCATCACCGGCGCGAAGGTCGCGATCGACGGAGGCGTGTGATGGACCTGCGAGAGATCCAGCGCCGGGGCTTCGACGAGTTCGTCGACTATGTGAATCCGTTCGTCGCGCAGCGCGCCGCGCTCGCGCAGGAGCCGATCCGCGTCGTGCGCGCCGAGGACGGTCGCCTCTTCGACACCGACGGGCGCGCGATCGAGGACTTCCACGGCACGCAGATGCTCGGTCACCGGCATCCCGCGATCACGAAGGCGGTACAGGACTTCCTCGCGACGGACCAGCCGAACTGGTACCCGTCGCGCGTCAGCCCGCAGGCCGGCCGCTTCGCGCGGCTCCTCTGCGAGCGCACGGGTTACTCCTCCGCCTTCTTCACTTGCACGGGAAGCGACGCGGTCGAGGCCTCGATCAAGCTCGGACGCGCGCTGACCAAGCGACCTGGGATCCTCGCGCTCGACGGCGCGTATCACGGGTGCGCGATCGGCGCGACCGCGCTCATGCACGAGGGCCCGTTCCGCGATCCCTTCGGCCCGCATCTCCCGGGCGTACGAAAGATCCCCTTCGGCGACGTCGAAGCGCTCGCGCGGGAGCTCGCGACGGGCGACGTCGGCGCCGTCGTCGTGGAGCCCATCCAGGGCGAAGGCGGCGTCCGCGTGCTGCCGCAGCGGTTCGTCGAGGCCCTCTGCGAGCTCACCGCGAAGCATCACGTGCTCCTCGTGGCCGACGAGATCCAGACCGGGCTCGGACGCACGGGCACGTTCCTCCGCTCCTCGCTCTGGCCGCGGCGCCCGGACGTCGTCCTCCTCGGCAAGGCGCTCGGCGGCGGGCTCGTCCCCATCTCCGCGATGCTCTTCGACAAGAAGACGTTCACCGACGCGTACGGCCGCGACTTCGAAGGCGGCGAGTCGCACAACGTCACGTTCAGCTATCACGCGCTCGGGGCCGTCGCTGGGATCGCGACGATGGAGCTCCTGACCGACGACGTGATCGCCAGCGTGGGCCGCCGCGGCGCGGCGCTGAAGGCGCGCTTCGAGTCCGAGCTCGCCGGTCATCCGCTCGTCGAGGAGGTGCGTGGTGAGGGCTTCATGCTCGGGATCAAGCTGAAGGCGCTCGACCATCCGTGGCTCGGCTTCGAGCACTTCGGGTTCGAGGAGATCGCGCGCGAGGGCCGCGCCAGCGTGGCGCCGCTCCTCTGCTTCCGCCTGCACCGGCAGGGTCTCTTCTGCTTCACCTGCGGCCACGACTGGAGCGTCTTCCGCCTCCAGCCGCGCGTCTTCATCGACGACGCCACGCTCGATCGGCTCGTGACGAGCACGCGCGAGGAGCTCGATTACCTGACCGAGCTCGCGTCATGAAGGGGCTCGTCCTCGGCGGCACCGGCGTCATCGGCTCGGCCGTGGTGCGCGGTCTCCGCGCGCGCGGCGTGGAGACGACCTTCACGTGGCACGGAAACGAGGCGCGCGCGAAGGAGCTCGGAGGCGCGGCGGTGCAGGTCGATCTGACACGCGCCGACTTCGCGGACCGGCTCTTCGACACGACCTTCGATATCCTCGTTCACTGTGCCGCGGTGCATCCGCTCGCGCCGCTCGCCGACCTCACCGCCGCCGACTTCGATGTTCCCGTCGCCCTCGCGGGGCGCGCCACGTTCCTCGCCATACGGGCGTTCTCGAGACGCCTCATCGCGGAGAAGAAGCCGGGGCATGTCGTCCTCGTCGGCGCGCTCGAGCGCGCGCAGTCGCTCCCGCTGTCGGCGCCGTTCGCGGCCGCGCAAGGTATGCTGGGCCCGCTCGCGATGTCCTTCTCGAAGGAGCTCGGCCCGCACCGCATCCTCGTCAATCTCGTCGCGGGCGGCCTCGTGGGCGACGGCGTCTCGCGTGTCCTCGGACCGAGCGACGTCGAGAGCTACAAGAAGCTCTCCGCGCTGCACCGGCTCGGCACCGCAGAGGAGATCGCGGCGCCCGTGCTCTTTCTCGCCCTCGATAATCGGTATATGACGGGCAAGACGCTCGCCGCCAACGGCGGGATCTGAATGTCGATCGCGGTGGCGGGCGTGAGTCAGCGCTTCGGCGACGTCACCGCGCTCGACGACGTCACGTTCACGCTGACTGGCCCCAAGCTCGTCGTCATTCTCGGCCCGAACGGCGCCGGAAAGACGACGCTGCTCGACCTCATCGAAGGGCTCGCCGAGCCGACCGCCGGGCGCGTCTCGCTGTTCGGAGACCCCGTCCGTCCTGAGGCCTATCCGCGCCGGAAGATCGGCGTGGTGATGCAGAAGGAGTTCGTGCTCGACGGCGTCACGGTCGGCGACTACGCGGAGCTCTTCGCCTCGATCTACGAGGTCGACGGCGGGCGCGCCCGCATCCTCGAGCGCGCGGAGCTCGCCGGGCGCGCGCCGGTCTCCGTCGACCGCCTCTCCGGCGGCGAGGCCCAGCGTCTCTTCATCGCCGCTGCGTCGGTGCACGATCCCGAGATCCTCTTCCTGGACGAGCCCACGAGCGAGCTCGATCCGGAGAACAAGCGCCGCATCGGCGAGGTGCTCCGGAGGCAGGCGGAGCGCGCCCTCGTGGTGATGACCACGCACGATCTCACGGAGGCCGATCTCCTCGCGGACGAGGTGATGTTCCTCCTCGACGGCAAGCTCCGCGCGCACGGCCCGAAGTCCGAGGTGGTCGGCGCTCACGACTCGCTGAGCGCGGCGTTCTTCCATTACTGCGGGCGGACGCTGTCGCGGTCGGGCGAGGCGACGTGAGCGCGCTCCGCGTCCTCGTGCGGATTCGCCTCGCCGAGATCGTCCGCAAGCCGAGCGGAGCGTTCTGGTTCTTCGCGCTCCCGCTCATCCTCCTCGGCGTCCTGGCCGGGCTCTTCGCGAACGGCCACCCGTTCGAGCGCCATCACGTGGCGATCGTGGGCCCCGCGCGAGAGATCCGCGGCGCCGTCGTGGACTCCGTGCCGGACGAAGACCGCGCCCGCGCGCGCCTCGAGTCGCGCTCCGCGAGCGCCGTCATCGCCGGGGACCGCGTGCTCGTCGGGGACCGCGAGGAGCTCTTCGGGCGCGGCCTCGTCGACGTGCTCGGACCACCGGCGCGGCTCGAGATCGTGCCCCTCTCGACCAGCGGCTACACGCAGTTCCTCGTGCCGGGCGTGCTCGCGCAGGGCGTCGTCGTCGCCGGGCTCTTCGGCATGGGCTACGCGATGGTGCGCTACCGCCAGAGCCGGTTCCTGCGGAAGCTCGCCACGACTCCGCTCTCGAAGAGCTCGTTCGTGCTCTCGCAGATCATCGCGCGCGTGGTGCTGGTGACGTTGCAGCTCCTGCTCATGCTCGTGGTGGCGCGCTTCGCCTTCGGCATCCCGCTCTCCGCCGCCGCCATCGGGTGGGTCGTGCTCGTGGGCGCTCTCGGCCTCGTCACCTTCATGGGCATCGGCTTCTGCATCTCGTGCCTGGTGGAGACGGAGGGCAACGTCGTCGACATCATCAATGCGCTGTCCGTCCCGATCGCGCTCCTCTCGGAGATCTTCTTCTCCAGCACCGAGCTCCCCCGCGCGGTGGCGTGGGTCTCGGGCGTGCTACCGTCGACGGCGATGGTGCGCTCCTTCCGCGCCGTGCTCCTGCATCGCGAGGATCCGATGGAGGTCGTCGTTCCATCGCTCGCCATCCTCGCCGGCTGGGCGATCGTGACCTACGGCATCGCGGTCCGGAGCTTCAAATGGCGATGACCGGCGAGCTCGACACGAATGGCTATTACGCGTTGGGGCTCCCCTTTTACGCCTCCGTGGTCGTGGCCGAGCTCCTCGTCGCGAAGCGCCGCAAGCGGCCCGTCTACGAGTTTGCGCCCACGATCGGGAACATCGCGGCCGGCGTCGGCGAGGTCGTCCTCGGCCTGTTCCTGGGGCCAATCCTCCTCGGCCTCTACGATTTCGGGTACGAGCACCTCGCGCTCGTGCACTGGCAAAACCCGATCATCCCCTGGGTCCTCGCCTTTCTCCTCGGCGATCTCGGCTATTACGTCTACCACCGCGCCGGCCATTCCGTGGCCGTGCTCTGGGCCATTCACGGCGTCCATCATCAGGCGGAGGAGATGAACGTCTCCGTCGCGATGCGCCATCCCTGGTTGAGCGACACGTATTCGTTTCCGTTCTACGTGATGCTCCCGCTCTGCGGCGTACCCGCGACGCAGTTCTTCATCGCGATCTCCGTCATCTCCTTCTACTCGCTCACGGTGCACTCGCGGTTCTTCCACCGTCCCGGCTTCTACGTCCTCGTCACGCCCGCGACGCACATCGTGCATCACGCCCGGAACCCGCGTTACCTCGGGAAGAACCTCGGCGCGATGTTCACGATCTGGGATCGCCTCTTTGGTACGCACGTCGAGCTCGACCCGAACGATCCGCCGATCCTCGGCACTCACGAGGGCTACCGCACGCACGACGGCGTGTTCGCGCAGTGGCTCGGGTTCCGCGACCTCCTCCGGCTCGCGCGCCAGACGCCGGCGCTCGGCGACAAGCTACGTGTCTTCCTCCAGCATCCCGGCTGGAGGCCCGCCGGCGCGAAGCTCCAGCGTGACCCGCCCCCGCGCGTCGAGATCGCGCTCTCCACGAAGGCGTACGTCGCGCTCCAGACCGCGGTCACGCTCGCGCTCGCGGCGTGGGTGCTCTGGTTCCGGACGCGCCACTCGCCCCTGTTCCTCGTGGTCGGCGCCGCCCTCATCCTGTGGAGCCTCTCGTCGATCGGTGGCCTCCTCGACGGGCGGAGATACGCGCGCGGCGTCGAGATCGCCCGCGTGGCCGCGCTCGCCACCGCCGCGATCTTCGTGGCACGCTGAAGGCCGCGTGCTCGACTACGCGCTCTGGCCCGTCCTCTTCCTCGGTCCGATCGTCGCGACCGTGCTCATGCTCGATCACGGCGTGCCGGATCTGGTCGCGCAGGTGGTGGTGCTCGGCGTCGCGGGCTTCGCCGCCTTCGGGATCGAGCGGGTGCGCCCGGAGCACCCGGCGCAGGCGAAGCCCGACTTCCCGGTGTGGATGGAGCTCGGACACTTCCTCCTCGGCGTGCAGATCGGCTCGGGCCTCGCCATCCTGGCGTGCACCGCGATCGCCCGGCAAATCACCCTCGGGTGGTGGCCGGCGCGCTGGCCGCTCGCGCTGCAGGTCATCGTCGCCGTCGTCGTCTACGAGGGTGTGAGCTACTGGCAGCATCGCTTCTTCCATCGCTCGCGCCGCCTCTGGGGCTTTCACGCGCTCCATCACACGGGCGCGAACCTCAATCTCCTCCGCGGCCTCCGCTTTCATGCCGTCGACATCGGGCTGCCCACGCTCATGGGATACCTCCCCGTCCTGCTCCTCGGCGCGCACGAGCGCATGATCGTGCTCCTGAACGTCGTGATCAGCGCGTTCGGCATCACCCAGCACGCGAACATCCGCATGCGCACGCCGCGCTGGCTCGACGCCATCCTCTGCACGCCCGTCCTGCACCGCCAGCACCACGCGCGCGCGCGCGAGGAGAGCGAGTGCAACTACGGCACGACGGTCATGATCTGGGACCGCCTCTTCGGCACGTTCCATCCGGCGCGCCGCCCGGACGGTCCAGACGACATCGGCATCGAGGGCGACCAGGTGCCACGTACCTTCTGGAAGCAGGTGCTCGAGCCGTTCAAAGGCGCGTAGAATCGACGCATGCGTCGGCTCGCTGCGTTCGGGGGATCGTACGGGAACACGGCTGCGCTCGAGGCGTGCCTGCATGACGCGCGCGACCAGAACAGCGACGTTCGCGCGTTCCTCGGCGACGCGATCGGCTGCTGCGCTCACTCGGAGGAGGTGCTCGCGATGGTGCGCGCGAATTTCTCCGTGCTCGTCGCGGGCAATCACGAGCAGCAGGCCGCCATCGACTCCGAGTCGTGCGGCTGCGGCTACGCGTCACCCGAGGACGAGGCGATCAGCTGCGAGGCCTTCCGGCTCGCGACGGAGGCGCTCACGCCTGCGTCGAAGGCGTGGCTCGGCACGTGGCCCGAGCGCGCGTTCGTCGAGCTCGAAGGCGGCCGCGTGCTCCTCTGTCATGGCTCGCCCGGGCAGACGGCAGAGTTCCTCTACGAGCTCGAGCTCGACGATCTCCGGCTCGAGGCCTGGCTGGACAAGTGGAACGTGCGCGGATTCGTCTGCACCCACTCCGGCCTGCCCTGGATTCGCCAGCTGCGGGGCGGCCGCTTTGCGGTGAACTGCGGCGCGGTCGGGAAACCCGATCACGACGGCGACCGCGCCGTGCATTACGCGATGATCGATCTGCCGAGTCAGGGCGAGGCCAGGCTCGAGATCCGCCGCGTCGAATACGACGTCGAGCCGTTCGCGCAGGCGTGCGAGAAGCTCGGCGTGGCCGACGTCTTCGTATCTCCGCTTCGCACCGGCATCTGGACGACGGGCACCGCGAGCCTCCCCGCCGGCGAGCGTCATCGACCTCTGCGCCGCGGAGCCAGGCCGGACACTCCGGCGTGGACGGCGGAGCTCGTGTGCCCAGCTCGTTTTCGGGAGCTGCTCGGAGCGCTCGGCGAGCTGCGATTGGTCTCCGCCGCGGAGGCGGCGCAGGTCCTCCATCTCCTCGGCCCGGACTGTCCGTATTTCGCCGCCACGCGTCTCGCCAGCTCTCTGCACCTGCACGTGAAGGTGGATGACACGGAGCGGCTGCCGCACGCGCAGCTCGTCGCGCTCGGCGGAGCGATCGAGAACGAGCGCGACGGCTACGTGAAGTACACCTTCGAGGGCGGCTTCAACTTCATCGCCTCTTCGATTCCGATTGCCGACGAGGATACCCTCACGAGCGAGCAAGCTCCGGCCGTCGCGAAGCCGCTCCTCGACCACGTCGGCGTCGACCTGAGGCGCGAGACTGGCATCGTGCGTGCGCGCTTCGACGAGATCCCCGCCGTCGCGCAGCGGGTCGGCTGGGCGCACGTGCGTCAGGGCGGACGCGGCCGCGCCGTCCACTGCTGCCACACGCACGTGGCGGAGAAACACTGGGTCTACCCGCTGAGCGAGGACTCGGTCTTCGAGCGTCCGCTCGAGTTCGCCTACGGTCCGCTGCAGGTCAGCGCCGAGGTGAGCGGCTGCGACCTCCGCCCCATCGATCCGAGGCATCCCGCGGCGCCCGACTTCGTCGCCTGCTGACCCTGGACCGGGGCGCGAGACCTCCCGTAGCCTCTCGCCCATGGCTGGCTACTACCTCTCGGAAGACCTCGCGCGTTTCGGTGACATCGCCAAGAGCGCTCCCAAGCAGTGGGAGGCGTTCTCGAAGTGGTACGGCCAGACGATGGAAGCCGGCGCGGTCGATGCGAAGACCAAGAAGATGGTCGCGCTCGCGGTCGCGTATGCGATCCAGGAGCCGTACTGCATCGACGCATACACCTCGGCGTGCGCCGACGCGGGCATCTCCCCCGAGGAGATGGCAGAGGTCGTCAACGTGGCGGCCGTCATTCGTGGCGGCGGTACGCTCGCGCACTGGGCGCAGACGCAGAACACGCTCGCGCGCAAGAAGTGAGTCGCTCGCCGTGAGCCGCACGGTCGCGATCATCGGCGGAGGCCCGAGCGGGCTGGCGGCGGCGTGCGCGTGCCTGCGCAGGAAGCTCGTGCCGGTCGTGCTCGAGGCGGAGACCCCGGGCGCGTCGCTCGCGCGCTTCGGTCCGACCCGCTTCTACACGCCACTGAAGATGAACCTCCCCGTCGATGTCATCGCGTTTGCCGGCGGGACCGACGATCTGGACACCATCCTGACGGGCCCCGAAATCGCGCGCATCCTCGAGGCGGCCGCGGCCTCGCCGACGCTCGCGCCCTACGTGCAAACGCATCATCGAGTCACGAGCATCACGCGCGGAACGCTCTCGCGCGGCGAGATGGCGGGTCATCCGGTCCGCGCCGAAATGCCATTTCGCGTGGTGGCCAATGATCGAGTCTTCGAGGTCGACGCCGTGCTCGACGCGAGCGGCACCTACGGGAACCCGGTGCCGCTCGCCATTCCTTGCAGCATGGCGGAGACGATTCGCGATCTCGGCGTGGTCCATGCGCGGCGCCGCGAGCTCGCGAGCAGGCGCATCCTTCTGACCGGTCACGGTCACTCCGCCGCCACCGCCCTCCTCGCCCTCGAGACGCTCACCAAGGAAGCGCCGGACACGCTGGTCACGTGGGTCACACGTTCACGCAACCGCCGTCCCGTCGTGATGGTGCCGAGCGATCCTCTGCCCGAGCGCGAGCGCATCGTCGCGGCCGCCAACGCGCTCGCGGAGTCTCCGCCGCCGTGGCTCCGCGTCGAGCGCGCGGCGCCGATCGAGTCGCTCATCGACGGGGTCGCCAGGCTGCCTGGCGGACGCACGGTGGAGTTCGACGTCGTCGTCGCGCTCATCGGGTACCGGCCGAACCTCGATTTTCTCTCGGAGCTCCCGCTCGAGATCTCTCCCGCCACGGAGGGCGCCGCACGTCTCTCGCGGGCGCTCGCGAACGTCACCGACTGCCTCTCCGTGCCGAGCGTCTCGCCAGGCGATCTCGCGTCGGGTGAGCCTCGCTTCCACATGATCGGCGCGAAGAGCTACGGCCGCTCGTCCTCGTTTCTCCTCCAGACCGGCTACGCGCAGATCGACACGATCCTCGACCACCTGTTCGACTGACGCGCCGATCTCCCTCGCCGATCACAGATTTCAGATCTCGCAACTCCCGGGGATCCATTGAGACCCAGTCGTGTTTTTGCGCCATTCTTGGGGCATTTTCGGGGGGTGTTGCTTGACGCAACGCAACACGGGAGTAGAGAGGCGCCGTGCTCAACCGCGCTCTCTCCGTCGCCGTGCTCGCGATCCTTTCGACGGCCGCTGCGTGCAGTGCTCCGTCACAGGAAGAGGAGGCGGCGAGCGCCGGGCAAGAGGTCGTCGCGACCCTCCCCAACCAGACCGAGTGGGCGCGCGGCTCGCACTGGTCGTACGAGAAGAACTTCGTCGGCCTCCCGAGCGCGTGGGTCTACACACCCGCGAGCTTCAGCAAGAAGGCGGCGGGCAAGCGCGCGGTCGTCTTCCACCTCCCCGGCTGCGGGGAGCTCGCCTACCAGGTGGCGCAGGGCTCCGGCTGGCCGCAGGTCGCGGAAGACAACGGCTACGTCGTCGTCGTGCCCGAGGTCATCGATCCCGTGTACCCGAACCCGGCCGCGCCGCACGTCGGCTGCTACGACTTCGGTCTCTACGCGCAGCCGACGCGCTACCGCACGGACCACGCGGCGCTCATCAAGGCGGGCGGCGACATCGCGAAGAAGAAGCCCGAGCTGAAGATCGATCCGCGCCAGGTCTACGTCGCGGGTCTCTCCGCTGGCGGCACGGTCGCGATGCAGGTCGCCTGCATGGCGCCGGACGTCTTCGCCGGTGTCGGCACCGTGGCCGCGCCCTCGCTCGGGACCTGGCAGTCGATGGCGGTCATGCCGCCGGTGTGGGGCCCGTCGGGCGTCCGCTGGGGCTGCGAGTACTACGCGGGCGGCAGCTCGGACGAGTCCAAGCTGAAGGAGCAAGTCTACGCGATCGCGTCGGACGACAACGGACTTCCCGCCGGAATGCCGATCCTGGAGTGGGGAGTCTGGACGGCGACGAAATTCGTCAATCCGGATATCTGGGACGGCGACAAGTACATCCCGTTTGCCCATCACCGGATCATCGCGGACGCGATGGCCGACGTCTTCGACGCTAAGCTCACGAGCGAGGACGTCGCGCTGCCCGGTCTGAGCGGCATCGGCTACGGCTGCCCCGGCGGCGAGAAGAGCCACGACGACACGGCCGAGACGGAGTGCACGTTCGAGCACTACAAGAAGCGTCCCTGGCAGGTGAAGGCCGATACGTGGACGGACAAGCAGGGTCGCAAGCGCATCGTGCACCTCAAGCAGGACACGCTCCGCCACCGCTGGCCGGTCGGCCCGCTCGGCCCGATGGACTCGCCGGTCACGCCGACGTTCCCGGAGCTCGTGGCGCAGGGCTACATGAGCCCGACGGCGCAGGTCGATCCGGCCAAGGTCGCCGGCGCCCCGAGCGGCACCTTCGGGGTCGGCTTCTTCGGCGACGACACGTTCAACTTCACGAAATACCTCGCCGAGTTCCTCGCGGAGAACAACCCGCGGCTGTGAAGCTCACACGCGCGTTGAGGCTCAGGCGGCAAGACCTTGCCCGCCTGACCGAGCTTCACCGGGCCCAGTTCGTGGCCGCGATCGCGCCGGGAAAGCCGGACCTCGCGGAGAGCTTCATCGAAGGCACGGGCGCCGAGGACGATGATGTCCGCGGCCTCGTCTACCTGCGCGCGGAGGACGGCGCGGAGGCGCTCGAGGGATTCTTCCTCGACGACGCGCGCGCCCCTTCGAAGAGAGCGCGCCTCGACGGCGGCGTCCTCTTCCGCGCCGGGACCACCGAGCCCGTCGTCGAGATGTCGCAGGGAAGCGCCCCGGAGCCTCTCTCGACGATCTCGAAGGATCTCGCCGTCACCGTGAGCGGCGCGGCGCTGAAGGAGAACCCGCCCTTCGCGCATGCGAAGGCGCCGCCGAAGCCGAAGCCCGAGCTCGACGCGGGTACGATGAAGCTACGCGTCGTCAGCGCGCGCCGTTACATCGAGAGCGAGCTCCGCAAGGCGCCCGAGCGATTCCAGCTCATGCACGCGGTGCGCCCCGCGTTCGCGACGCCGACCCCGGAGGGCATGGACGGCTTCATGGCCGGAGGCATCCTCTGGGACGTCGATCCCGGGCCCGACCTCGAGCGGGCGCTGCGGGTCACCGTCGATCGTCCAGGGCTCATGCGGATCCAGCTCGTGAACGAGGACGATTCCGCCCAGGCGTTCACCGCCTGGTTCTTCGCGCGGAACACGCGAGAGCCATCGACGTTCTGGCCGAGCACGCGCACCACCGCCACCGATGGTCGCGTGATGGTGGGCGACACGATCACGAGTGCGGGCGTGGAGCTCGCGGGCGGGAAGATCAAGGTCGCGAAGAAGAATCCTCCGCCGTACGCCAAGGCGCTCGCGAAGGGGCTCGCGAAGCTGGGCCTCACCTTCGATCTCGAGAACCTCACTCCCGCCAGCGACGGAAAAGGCTATTACGGCAGCGAAGCCTGGCGGAGGTGTTACCCGGACGGCTGAAACCTCACGGGCGCATCATCACCCCGACACTCGGCTGGATGATCGTCCCGCCCACGTCCTTCGATCCCCCAAGCACGTCGGCGTTCGCGAACGCCTGCATCACGGTGAGCTCGACGAAGGCCGAGGCGATCGGCGGGCCGAGGGAGACGCCGAGGAAGCCTCCGACCTGATGAACGGAGACGCTCGCGCGTCCGATCGGGACGTCGGCATGAACGGTCAGGTCGATGTGCGAATACACGTACTTCGGACCGAACCACACGCCGAACAGATCGAGGAAGCGAGCGCCGAAGATCACGGGCACCTCCACGTTCCAGCGTGTGAAGTCGTCGATGTCGACGTTGCCGTCGAGGCTGGGACCGCTCGTCGTGGGCAGGAACAGAGAGCGAGATCCGCCGACGGAGACCGCCCCCTGAAACCCGTGATCCGGGGCGCTGCCGATCGTCGTCTTCTCGCGCCGCTCCTCTTCTCTGGTCGGATGCTTCGTCGACAGGAAGCGAAGTTTGGCGTCGAGGTGCGCGGTGCCGCCCGAGTAGCGCGCGCCGACGTCGAGGTCCTCGATGACCCCCATGCGGACCATCACGTCCGGATTGAAGCCGGCGGCGCGGGCGCCGCGAGCAAGCGCGGCGTGCTTCGCCTGACGCGCCTCGTCGACGCTCGGCGGGTTTGCGACCTTGAGGTCGTAGTCGTCCGGTGAGACCTGACTCATCAGGAGGTCGAGCGCGCCCGTCGCGTGAACGTGTCCGGGGCGCATCGGCTCAGCTGGTTGAAGGGTGGTGAGGCTCGTGCCGCATCCGAGGAGAGCGATCGCGAGGAGAACACCGACGATGACACGAAAGAGCATGGACATGATGGATCGAGCAACCGTCATGCCGTGATGCTCGGTGGATGGAGAGCCGTCGATCTGGCCTCTCGCGAGGGCGGTCTCGGGTCAGCGTGACACCGGAGGCCACGGGCGACGTCGCAGGTCACCCCGACGGCTGGAGCGGAGTCGCGATCAGACGATCGTTCGAGACCGTGATCGCGTGAGCGCGCGCGATGACGAGCCGATGGCGGTGATAGGGCGCGCGCGGAAAGCTCGCCAGCTTCTCCATCGCGCCGCCGTCACGCGGCGCGGCCGCGAAGAACCAGTCCTCGTCCTCGTCGCCGATGAGGAGAACGATCCGCTCGCTGTCCGCCGCGACCGCCCGGATGGGAAGCGGCGCCTTCAGGAGGACTCGCGATCTTCCGGTGTAGAGATCGTACGCGCGGAGCTCCTTCTTCACGCCGAGGAGCAGCTCTCCGCGCGACGAGGCGAGCATCGGGGTCCCCATCGCCGAATATTCCATGTCCGGCACGGAGCAGACCTTCTCCACCGCGCCGCCGACCCAGGCGACACGCTCGATGGTGCCACCCGCGAATCCGCCGTGGAAGAAATAGACGTGCTCGTGATCCGAGACGAGCGAGTGAATACCGCTTACCTGCGCGAGCGGACCGGCGGGCGTGGTGATCTGGTTACCGCCGGGCACGTCACGCGAGATCCACGCCGTGTTCTCCCCGCTCACCGTGAGCTCGACGGGGACGCGCTGGCCGGCAGCGATTCGCTCCACTGGCCTCTTGCCGCGCTGCTGGTGGACCTCGCCTGCGTTCATGGTGGCCCAGACGATGCGGTCATCCGCGGCGCCGAGCACGACGAAGTGCTCGCTCGCCTCCGCCACGAGGACACCGGCGACCGTCCCCGGCGCAAAGCGCAGGATGCGCTTCACGTCGACGGAGACGAGCGTTCCGTCCGCGAGCGCGGCGAGGCCGGAGAGCGGACCGTCCACGCTCTCGCCGAACACGAGGCACGCGCCGTGACGATACGGGGCTCTACGCGTCTTCGACTCGCGCGTATCCGCCGCGAGCCGGACCATGTGCTCGAAGCGGTGCATGACGTCCTCGACGTCGTCCGCCGGAAGCGCCTTCCAGAGCGGACGCGCCCGATCGAAGAGCGCCGGCGGGAGCTCGCCGAGAAGGCTCTTCCGGAACGAGATGACATCGTGCGAGCCGAAATAGCGGGTCGCGCCCTTCACCTCCGCGTCCGACAGATCGAGCCCGGCCGCCTCGACGAGCGGTCCGGCCGGCATCGCCCCGAGGAGCTTCAGCGGCAGCGACTCGTAGGCGGGATATCCGCTCCACGGCCCCTGGCCGAGCGCGAGCCACTGAAATAGCTCGCGGGCCGCGGCCGCGTCGCCACCGAGCGCCTCGAGCGCGGCCTCGAGCTTCGGCTCGCTCGGATCGCGCTCCAGGCGATCGAACGTCTCGCGGAGCGCCGCCGGCACCCCGTTCGTCCAGCGCTCGCGCTGGTGGTAGCGCTCCTGGTCCGCCACGAGCCCCTCCTCGTAGGAGCGAAGCGGCTCCTCGATCCCACGCTCCGCGAGGAAGCGGAAGAGCGCCGGACCGTCCTCGAGCTTGGCGTCCGAGCTCCACCCCGCGAGCCGCACCGAGATCCCATGATGGAAGGAGACCATGCCCTTCGAGAGGAGGCGGCCCCGAAGCTCGATCGCGTAGTCGCCCTTGCACATGCAGTGAAAGCGCTCGTCGGACTCGATGATGCGCAGAGTGTCGCGGAGCTGCGCGAGCTCCTCCGCTTTCACCTCGAGGAGGACGGGCCCCTTCGCCGGATCGATCGTCATCGGTGCGCGCGCGCGGATCAACGCGCTTCGCGCCCCGTCGAAGAGCTCGTCGATCGACGTCCGGGTCGGCGCCCCACCTTCGGCCATCGAAGGATGCTCGCACGGCGTCGAGCTCGCTTGAAGGTGGACGATCGGCTGCTCGCGCTCGCGGTATGCTCCGCGCATGGGCTTCAATGTCGGGGGCATCCACGTCGATAAAGAGATTCCGGCCGCGCGCGTGGCGGAGGCGATCAAGAAGTACTGGACGTCGAAGGGCGCGAGGATCGAAAAGAACGATCCGCGAAAGCTCGAGCCCCTGACCGTCGAGAAGACGAAGCAGCTCGGGTACGCGATCATCTCGGCGGGCGGCCAGATCGCGATCGCCGACAGCGAGCGTTACACCGCGGATCACGGGCTCGCTGCGTTTCACGCAAAAGAGCTCGAAGCCCCGGTGTTCTGGTACGCGCTCTACGGCGCGACCGACGTCGGGGTGGCGGCCTGGTTCGGCGCGAAGAAGAACAAGAAGACTCCAGTGGGGTTCGGCGAGATCGAGGCCTACGTGAGCGCGCACTTCACACCGCCGTTCGTGCATCTGCAGGAGCTCCGCAAGACCTCGAAGACCGACGTGCTGCTCTCGTTCTCGAACGTGAAGGGCTACGACGCGGGGCCGGAGGAGGAAGATGAAGAGGAAGAGCCCGAGGAGGCGCTGCCGGAGCCGGCGAGAGCGGCGTCGCCGAAGGCCGGCGGCTGGGCGCTCGACGCGACGAAGAGAGCGCCGTTCACGCCCATCCGCGCCGGCAAGACCCGGGACGCAGCGCGCGATAATCTGGTGATCGTCTTTTATGCCTCGAATCCCAAGGAGACCGCCTGCGCGAAGATCTTCGATTCGTATCAGCGCGTGATCCCGGCGGACGTTCTTCGCTGGGCGCTGATCGGCGCGTCGTCGACCGATGTCCGTCCCACGAAGCCCGGGGCGATGTCGCGCGCGGCGGGACAGTTCAAGAGAAAGGGCGGATTCTTCTTCGTGGCGAGCGACGACGACCCGGCCCGGCCCGACACGGACGAGCCGTCGATCCCCGCCTACGCCTTCGTGTTCTCCGCGGCAGAGGACAAGGGCGAGGCAACGCGGTTCGAGCTTCGTTTCCCGAGCGACGTCGTATGGCAAGCCGGCGCCGATACCGTATTTGCTTTTGCGAAGGAGCTCGTGGCGGCGCTCGGCGACTCGCTCGTCTCCGGCTCGTGCAGCATCGCGCTCAGTCCATTTCCGCTGCTGTCTAGCCTCCGTGATGGCGGCGCGATGTACCGCGAAGCGGCGAGGCACATCGGGCTCGATATCCTGACGGAGCACATGGACGCGCTCGGCGGTCTCGTCCGGAGCGGCGCCCGCTGGGTGGACTTCCTCGGCCCGAGGCTGGCGCAGAAGGTGGCTGCGAAGAAGCTGACGGGCGTCACGGTCGAGAGCGTCGGGAAGAGCCTCGCCCTGCGCACGAGCCACGAGCCCGCCATCGATCCCGACGGCGCTGCGCTGAAGGCGCTGCAGACGGTCGCCAAGGCGCTCGACCCGTTCGCGCTCTACAAGGACCCGTTCGTCGATTTCGACTGCGAGCCGAAGCAGCGCAATCGCTGGGAGCGACGCTTCGTGGACGCGCCGAGGCCCGATTGACGCGCGTCGTCAGCCGCCGCCGAACGCCGCATCCGCGCAGGTGATGTGCGCGCAGTCCTGGGGAAACGCCGCCTCTTTCTGCTCGACGTTGCACGTGCGCTGCTGCCAGCTCGCCTTGCCATCGAAGAAGCCAAAGCCGACGAGCTTCTCCGTCTTCGGATCGTAGAGGCAGTTCCGCGGGCCGCCGTCGAAGAGGAAGGTCGTGTAGCGCAGGTACGGTCCGCAGGCCCCACCCGAGCGCGCGAGCGTGAACATCGGCGACTTTCCGCGATCGGCGCAGAAGGCCTTGCCGGCCGGGATCGTCTCCGCCCACGTGCCGGGGCACTCGGCGTTCGGCGCGACCTTCTCCACGCACGGCGTCGAGCCGGTATTGCTCACCCCGCCGGTCTGCGCGCCCTCGCCGTTCCCCGAGCCGCACGCCGCCACCACCATCGCCACCGCCCCCAAAGCCAACCGGGAAGTCTTCATATGGGTAGCCTAACGCGGCGCGTCCGCCGTCCTTACGGTCCCGATGATGGTGGATCTCTTCGCAGCCTGACCACCTGGGAACTTCCGCGCGGCGTGGTTGACTCAAGGACATGCGCGTCGCCGCCCTCGTGACCCTCGCCGGTGTGAGCGTGTCCATCGCAGCTTGCTCCGGCGCGGACACGACTCCGAACCTCGGGGGAAGCTCCAGCACCTCGAGCACGCCGGCCGCGAGCGCCATTCCGCGCGCCACCGTCGAGCGCGATCTGAAGCTCGAGATCACGAAGCGCACGACGGAGAGCGTCGACCACGAGCGCGAGGCGCCGATCGACGTGTGGCTCGTCAACCGGAGCGCGACCGCGAGCTACCCGATCGTCCTCTCCAACGACGGAAGCGAGATGGGCTGGCGCGAGCCTCATGCGTTCTACGTCGTCGAGCGCATGCGTCCTTCGGGGACGTGGGAGCCGCTGCCCGTCGGGGAGGTCCTGCGCTGTGGCGTGTACGCGGAGGACTGGACGAAGGACATGCGGATCCTCGCTCCGGGCGAGCGGGTGAAGCTGCCGTCGATGCCCTATCCCTGGTACGGCATGCTCGAGGACGCCACCCGCGTGCGCATCACGGCGCGCTACGAGTACGGCGAGCACGCGCGCGACAAGAGCAAGGTCCCGGTCCCGCTCCACGCGATGCCCGAGTATGCGCTCGTCTCGGCGCCGATCGAGATCCCCGTCGAGCATCCCTATGAGCTCACGTTGAAGCTCAAGGGGCCGCTTCCGGCGACGCCCGCCGCACCGCTCGCCGCCGCGCTCGACGTGGTGGTTCAGAATCGCTCGACACGGGCGCTTCCGGTGGGCGACGCGGAGTCGGGCGCGTCGCTCGTGTTCGAGGCGAAGCTCGCGAGCGGCGAGATCACGACGCTGCATGTCGAGACCGTGCCGACGTACCCATCCCGGGAGCGGCTCGGCGCGGGCGACCGTGCGGCGCTCGTCACCGCGCAGACGCGGACGGAGTCGCTCTGGACGCTCCCCTCGGACCGGATCGTCCAGCTCCGGGCGGTCTGGCGGATCTACGACGACGCGAACGGAACACACGACCAGCGTCGCGTCGACTCGCCATGGGTCGACGTGAAGTGACGTTCTCGCGGCTTTTTCCCGTCGAATCGGGGTGAGGTGATCTCACCTCGTCGCGAGCCATCGCGTGACCGGACGAACGGCGCGCGACACATCGCGAGGTGATCGTCTCTGATCCGCCGGATCATCCCACAATGTGCGCACGATCCCGGATCTGGTACGCGCTTGTGTCTTTGGCATCGCTCTCGCTTGGGCGCCGCGCATGCTCAAGCTCCGTTTCATCGCTCTCGCCACGTGCGGTCTTCTCGCCGCTTGTATCTCTCCGGAGACAACTGAGGACAGGAGTTCGGACACCTCGAACAACGCTCTCAGTGACGAGGTCTTCAACGACGCCGACATCGTGAAGGTGGAGCCGGATCGGATCGTCTATCCGGCGCGCTTCTCGAAGAGCTCGCGCGTGAACGGTCTCGTCGCGCAGACCTACGAGAACAAGGTTCCGCTCTTCCTCATCGGTCATCGCCAGAAGGACGCGCTCAACCCGGACGGCACGCTCCGCGACGACGTGGCGAACCCGAACGGCTATCTCCGCCGCGTGATCGGCGTCGAGAACGCGATGAACGGCGACGTCATCTTCAAGACGCGCAAGGCGAGCCTCACCGAGGCGGAAGACGAGCTCGTGCGCCAGGGCTTCGTGATGCGCTCCAAGGACGGCTGCTTCCCGCAGGCGACCAACCCCTTCACCGCCTTCAACGTCGACCTCTCTCGCTCGCTCTACGATCACAGCTTCGGATCGGTCGGACGCATGAGCGTCGGACTCGTGAGCTCCTATCTCACGGTCGACGGCAATCTCGATACCCAGGTCGCAGGCGCCTGCTTGCACCCGGACGCGGCGCACGCGCTCCTCAACCTCAACCTCCGTGGACAGGTGACGCTCGAGGGGCGATTCGACGGCGCGTTCGGCGCGCAGACGGGCGATGTCGAGCTCTTTCACAAGCGCGTCGAGATCACGAGCGTGATGGGCTTCCCGCTGGCGCTCGACTTCGCGGTGAGCGCGAACTGCGATTTCGCCTCGACGGGCAAGGTCGTGGCGAACGTCGGCGCGAAGGTCGACGGCAAGCTCACGGCGGGCGCCACCTGGTCTCGCGAAGAGGGCTTCGACACCAGCTTCACGCCGGCCTGGCCGAAGTTCGGAATGGTCGGTCCGACGTTCTCGACCAACGCCAACGTCAATGCGCAGTGCACCGTCACCGCGAAGGCGCTCGCGCTCATCTTCGACGGCGACGAGGGGCCGTACGGCGAGGCGGCGGCCTACGTGAAGCTCGATGCGAGCGGCAACGGCGGCGGTGGCCTCAGCGGCGCGAGCGGCACGGTACACGCGAAGGTCATCGGCGGCGTGAACGCGGGCCTCGGCGGCACGCTCAAGCCGTTCCACATCACCCTGATCGACCAGATCCAGGCGCCCACCTACAACAAGGAGTGGACGCTGTACGAGGGCAACCTCAGCGCCGGTCATCCCTGAGCGAGCGCCGACACGATGAACCCGCCCCGCCTGGAGCTTGCTCGGCGGGCGGGTTCGCGTCGACGAAGCCAAGAGCGCACTACGTGAACGGAACCGTGCCGAACAACATCGTCGGCAAAGGCACCTTCACGCTGAACCTCACCGGCACCGCCAGCCCGCTGATGGTGATGGGGCTCTGAACGAAGCTTCGCGCGATCCACGTGGGGTACCTCACGCGGCCAGGGCGGCCCATGGGGCGAGCGCTCGCGCTGTTCGACCGAAATCCCGCGCGAGCCGACGTTGATGCCGATTTCCGGCGTGGCGCACCGCGCGGAGCGATGTACCTTCGATACGCATGCCGAGCGTCCTCGCGATCGTGAGCAAGGCCGTCTTCGAAAAGGACGCCAAGGGCAGCAAGGTCGGGGATGTCGTCCCGTTCGAGCGGTACGTGAGCAAGAACAAAGGGATCTCACCCGTCGCGGGAGGTGGCGCGATCTTTCTCGTCACCGTGCGCCCTCCAGACGAGCACCTCTGGCTCGTCGGCATCCTCGAGTCACCGACGTTCGACGGCGAGAACTGGAACGCGACGCGGAACACGATGCCCATCACGGACATCACTCCGCTCAAGGGCACCATTCGTTTCGAGAACAACAGCGGCATCAGCGCGAAGAAAGGCGCGCTCGGCATGTCGTTGCAGACTCCACGCATCCTCGCGGAGAGCGACGTCGCGCTCCTGCGCGGCGGCGCTGCGGGCGCGGGCGCGGGGGCGAGCGCGAAGGGGCACCTCAATGCGCACGAGCCGCACGGACCGACTCCGTGCCTCTGCCACAAGTGCGTGGGGCAGGCGCCGGAGAAGGTCACCATCGACGGCCTCGATCTCGTCCGCGAGCGCGCGGAGGCGAAGGGACGTTTCGTCTGGTTCTGGATGCCGGCGGAGCTCGCGGCCGATCGCGCGACAGTCCTTCGTGCAGTGGAATCGCGCCTGCACGCCCGCGCCAGTGGCGGGAAGAAGCGCGCGTACGAGGATCTCGATACGGTCTTCACCGGCGGCGGCGGAGACGGAGACGACGAATGAGCCTGCTCGGACTTCTCTCGATCGACGCCGCCGCACGGCGTCGCGCGCTCGCGGAGCTCTCGCCGGAGACGCCAGGCGCGCCGTTCGCGGTGCGCGAGCTTCTGCTCGGCGATGAAGACGCCACCGTTCGCGCTTCGGCGGCGACGTGGTTCGAGCGCGAACGCGACCTGGATGCGTCTCGCCGACGTGGTGCGCCATCCCTCATCAACGCGCTCTACGACACGCATCCGTCGGTCCGCCTCGCGGCGTGTCGCGCGCTCGCGCGGCTGAACGCCGACGCGGCCACGCCGACGTTGCGCCGGCTCGCGCTCGAGGAGCCGATCTGGTGGGTGCGCCGTGGCGCAGTGATCGCGCTCGCGCGGATCGAAGGCGCGGCCGCGATCCCAGCGTTGCGCGCCGTCCTCGACGATCCGTTCTGGCGCGTTCGCCACGCGGCGGTGCGCGTGCTCCTCGTCCTTGGTGCAAGCAACGACAGCACGATCGAGATCCTCGACGGCTTGGAAGGATCGGACCGCGCTCGCGGCGCGCTTCGCTACATCGAACGGCGGCTTCGCCGTGGCCCAGACCAGGCCTCCAGCGAGCCGATCGTCGAGCAACCCGCGGGGCTCGTCGCCGATCCTGATCCCGCCGTGATCACGGCGAGGCTCGAGCGCGGGCTCGCGGCATCACCGGCCGAGCTCGCGCTCTACGTTGGCGATCCACACGAGGCGCTTCGAGAGGCCGCGACCGCGCGCTTGCTCGCACGTCCCGACCTCCGCGCGATCCGCGCTGCGTCGATCTGGCTCGAGGACCCGCGTATCCCACATGCGACAGGGGCTGTGGTGGCGCTCCTCGATCGCCTCGAAGCCCACGACGCGGACGTGGCGCATGCGCTGCTCGACGAGGTGCTGGCGGAACCCGATGCGAGACCGGGAGTCACCGTCTGGGCGCTCTCGTTCATCGTGCTGAATCGACGCTGGGAATGGGTCGACGCGATGGTGCGCGCGGCTCGCGCCGAGAGCCCGATGGTGCGGCGAAGCGCAGTCGCGGCCCTCGGCGCGGCGAAGCGGAGCGACACCCTCGATACGATTCGCGAGGCGCTCGCGGATGACGACGAAGACGTTCATCGGCTCGCGGCACACGCGCTGCTTCACTTCGGCGAAGCGGCCGCCTGGCGACCGCTGCTCGAACTGCCATTCGAGCGGGAGCCAGCGCTGGTGAGGCGCCTCATCGTGATCGCGGCGCGGGAGGCGGGCGACATCGGCCTTCTCCGCCGCGCGGCGGCAGACGATGACGTCGAGACTCGCGCCGAGGCGGTCGCGGCGCTCGAACCCGACCCGGCGCTGGCATCGGACCCTGATCCATGGATACGTCGCGCGGTGCTCGATGCGCCAGCGGCGATTCGAGCGCTGAAGGGCGACGTCGATCCGTTCCTCAAGCGCGACGCTTTCGAGATCGCCGCGCGCGGAGGCTTTGGTCTCGCGGCGGCGCGCGTCGCGTGTCACGACCCGGACGAGATGCTTCGAACCCGTGCCGCGGAGCTGCTCGTGCGATCGGAGGCCGATGAAGACTTGCGGTGTGTGCTCGAGCTCTCGCGCGATCCTTCACTTGCGGTCCGCGCCGCGGCCGCGGACGTCATTGATTTCGATCGCGCCACCCTCGCCGCGCGTCTCGCGCGGGTGCGCGATACCGGAAGCGACCTGGTCCGCGACGCCGCCAACACGTGGCTCGGCGTCCGCGCGCCGGCGCTGCTCGCGGCGGCGCCGCCCGTCGACCAGCCGCCGACGCGTGAGAAGAGGGCGCCCCGGCCCCAACCGTCCATCGCCAGCCCGCGCGCGCTCGGCCGAACCGGCCTCACGATCTCGCCGCTCGTGCTCTCGGGCGCGAACGAGCCGTCCGTAGCGTCGCTCTTCGGCGCGATGGATGCAGGGTGCAATATCTTCTTCTGGGAGCCCCGGTACCGCAGCCTCTCGACGTTCCTCCGCAATCGGCGAGCGAGGCACGCGCTCGTCGTTGCCGGGACCTATCATGCGAGCGCGTCGGCGATCCGGAGAGACGTCGACACCGCCCTTCGCCGACTTCGCCGCGACCGGCTCGATGTCTTCCTGGTCTTCTGGACGCGCTCCGCCGCGCGGCTCGAGGACCCGGTCGCCGAGACCCTCGATGCATTGAAACGTGAAGGAAAAATTCGCGCGGCGGGCTTTTCCACCCACGATCGCGAGCTCGCGAAGGCAACGATCGGAAGCGCTCCCTGGGACGTCGCCATGATCCGCCACAGCGCCGCGCATCCCGGCGCCGAAGACGGCCTCATCCAGAAGGCAGCCGTGAGCGGCGTGGGACTCCTCGGCTTCAGCGCGACCAACTACAGCCGCTTGCTACGCGAGGCGACGGCTGTGGAGTGCTACCAGTACTCGCTGCTCGTTGGACTGACCGCATGCGTGTCGGCCCCACGTGGTGGCCCCCAGCTCGTCGAGAACCTGAGCGTGTTGACGGCTCCCGAGCTCGATCCGTCGCGCGTCGCCGAGCTCCGCGCTCACGGCCAGCGCGTTCGGGAAGAGTCCCTCGATTTCGCGCGCCATATCCGGCGCTTCCCCACCCAACCCGAAGCGATCGACGAGATGCTTCGAGACGAGGAGCACGGCCTTGCGCCCTACGACGTCCTCTCATAGCCTCGAAGAGTCCCGGAGCTCGTGCGCAAAGCTAGCCACTCTGCGATGTTACGTCGCGGTCGCGAATCGTCTGTCATCGAGTACGAATCAGTACGAGCCCCGCCAGCGGCTTCCTCGGGCTCGTCTTCTCCTGAATGTAAGTAGCCGAGCTCCGGGATCTTGCTCGAAGGGCGAGGGAGCATGAGCCTCGGCGCCCTTCTCGTCGATCTGTCGAAGCTCCTCGACGAGCCAGACAAGAACGCCGACGCGATCTACCGCTTGCTCGAGAAGAATCAGGATCTCGTCGAATACGAGGTCGCACGCTTCTTCGTGGCGAAGCACCTCGCTGGCGATCTCTCGACACGCCTTCGCAGCGTCGATCCGAAGGAGCGGCTCGAGGGCGTGCGCATGGTCGCGCTCGTCTGCCCGCGCAACCTCGCGGCAAAGCTCCTTCGCTCGGTCGTCAAGGATCCGGACTCGACGACTCGAAAGCATGCGCGCAGCGTCGTGAAGAAGCTCGGGATCGTCGACGTGGCGCTCGCCGACGCGCGCTTTCCGATTCCGCGGCGGATCGGCCCCTATACCCCCGGCGCCTTCAACCCATCCGGCTGGGCGTTCGGGATCTATCGACGCAACACCTCGGACGCGGCACGACCGGACGTCCTCCGTGCGCGCGGGATCCCCGCGCTCGCTTCGCGCGACGAGCTGGCGAGCTTGCTTGGTGTCACCGAGTGGTCGGCGCTCGCGCCGGGATCGGCGTACATCGAGTTCGAAGTGCCAAAGGCTACTGGCGGCACACGGCGCATCGCCGCGCCACGGAAGCCGCTCCGTATCGTGCAGCGGAAGATCCTCGACCAGATCCTCGCCAAAGTGCCGGTGCATCGCGCGGCGCACGGCTTCGTGCCCGGACGATCGACGGTCACCAACGCCGAGCCGCACCTCGGCGCGGCGATCGTCATCAAGATGGACCTCGTCGACTTCTTCCCGTCGATTCACTATCGCCGTGTCACGGGGCTCTTTCAGGAGCTTGGCTACTCGGCGCCGATCGCGGCGGATCTCGCGGGTCTCTGCACCTATCGTCCGAAGCTCGCCGGCGGACGAAGGGTGTGGCCTGGGCTCCTGCCGCAAGGCGCGCCAACATCGCCAGCGATCACGAATCTCATTTGTCGTCGTCTCGACGCTCGGCTCACGGCGCTCGCCGCCAAGGCCGGTGCGATCTACACGCGTTATGCCGATGACCTCACGTTCTCCTTCGCCAAGGATCCTGCCGAAGCGCTGAAGCTCGGGCGTTTCTTCTGGTGGATCGACCAGATTTGCCAGCAGGAAGGCTTCACCGAGAACACGAAGAAGCGGCGCGTCTTTCGCCGGTCGGCGCAGCAGCGTGTCACGGGGATCGTCGTCAACGAGCACCTCGCTGTCCCGCGCGACGCGCGGCGTCGTTTCCGAGCGATCTTGTCCAACGTGAAGAAGAACGGCCTCGAGGCCGAGGCGCGCGGCAACCCGGACCTCGAGGCCTGGCTCCGCGGCTTCGCGGCCTACGTGCAGATGGTGCAGCCCGCGCTCGGGCAGAGGCTCGCACGCGAGGCGCAGGAAGTCCTCGAAGCGGGTTCGGCGTGATGTCCGCCATCGACCCGAAGCTCCTCGGCGAGATCCTCGCGCGACCGATGGACGATGCGCCGCGCCTCGTCCTTGCAGATGCGCTGCAAGAGAAGGGCGACGCGCGTGGTCATTTCATCGTCGCGCAGTGCCGGCTCACCGAGCGCGGCCTCCCGCGCGCCGAGCGACAGACACTCGCGCGCGAAGTCACCAAGCTCACGAACGAACACGGAGATACCTGGGCAGGGCCGGCAGCGCTGGTTACCAGCTGGATTTTCCGCCGAGGCTTCGTCGACCAGATCAGCGGTACCGCGACCCAGGTCGCTGCGGTCGCGCGCGAGATCTTCGCGACGCAACCGATACTGAGGCTCTCGATCACCGATGTCTCGCGCGCCTCGCTCGAGGCTCTCGACGAGGCCGGAGCGTTTGCGCGCATCTCGCATCTCCAGCTGAGTGGTTCGCTCGGAGACGAGGGGGCCCGCGCGCTAGCGCAGATGATCGCCAAGAGCCGGACGTCGCCGCTCACGACGCTGAACCTCGGAGGGAACGGCATTGGACCGACGGGCACGAAGGCGCTGGTCGCCGTGCTCGCGGGTTGCCGTTCGCTCGTCCTGACCGACAACGCCCTGGGAGACGAGGGCGTACAGCTCATCGCCGGCGCGAAGACGCTCTCTTCCCTGGAGGTCCTGTTCTTGACGAGCAACGAGCTCACCGACGAGTGCCTTCCGGCGCTCGCCAAATCGAGCGCCCTCGGGGCACTGACGCGACTGGGGCTTGCTCGCAACGAGGGGATTTCGAGCGAAGGGCTCGCCACGATCGCGAAGTCGAAGAAGCTGCGGAAGCTCCGTTGGCTCGAGTACTCGAACGAGGACGGCTACCAATCCATCGCCGTCCGCGGCCGCTGACCAGCCACTACCCTGGCGCCCCCGCTTGCAGCGTCACACCTTATGATAGGCGCATGCCGGTCACTCTGCGCCCCGCGACCACCGACGACGAACGGAGCCGACCCTCGTTGCCCTCGTTGCCTTGACGTCGTTGCACCTCACTTCGTGAGCGTGACGTTGTCGTACCGAGTGGCGACCGCCGCGCCAGGCAGATCCGGAATCGTGGGCGGGTCGGGCGGCGCGACGAAGGCGACGCGCACGAACGCGGTGCCGCGCGGCGCGCGCGCCGAGATGGAGTTCCAGCGGAAGCGCGGAGCGGGACCGTCGCCCAGCTTGTCCGTCGCGGCGACGTCCTTCTCGTTGTGAGCGATGCGTACCTTGTCGGCGTCGAGGAAGTCGAGGAAGACCTTCTGCTCACCCGGACCGAAGCCGCCGGTGCTCGCGCCGAACGTCAGCTTGTACTCCGCATGCGCCTCCCCTCGAACGAGCTGGGCTGCCGTCGTCCGCTCGCGCTTGCCGCTGTACTGGTAGAGGTCGGTGGTTCCGAGCTCGTTGATGATGTTCGTCGCCCCGCCGGCGCCAGCGAAGAGCGTCCACCTCCGGAGCTTGCGAACCTCGTCGAGCTTCACGCCTTCGATCGCGTTGGTCTCGTCGAACTTACCGTTGGCCAGGAGGTTCGTGCCCGCGGCCGCGACGGTCAGCTCGTCGGCCTCGTCGGCGAGGTGGTCGCCCTCGGGCGGCCCATCCGCGTCGGCGGCGCAGCCGGCGCTGGTGGTGGCGACGGTCACGAGGGTGATCGACAGGATTGCTTTCATCAGGTTCATGGCAAGGACCTCCAAGTCATCCGCATCGCGTTCGACGACGCGGTAGCGTTCGCCCGAGCAACCTCGATGCCGAGCCACACTCGTGTCAAATCAAGCACTTGCGCATACGAACGGTCCGTCGACGGATCGTTCGAACGGTCGCGATGTCCACGCCGAGGGTCGCCCTTCGGTGCGCGGTCTGTGAAGCGGCGAACGTCGGGCGGGCTGGGCCTTCGACTCGCACGACCGCTGAGCGGCCGCGGTCCTCGGCCGAGCGCGAGGCGCGAGGCGCGAGGGCGTGCGATGGAGGCGGGCTGCGATGCATTCGAGGTTCACGTACGCTTCGCCTGATGCTCGATTATCCCGAGCCAACCGTCTACGCGACGCCGTTCTTCATCGTGACAGTGCTCCTCGAAGCGCTGCTCATTCGGCGTTGGAAGCGCGACGGGCGCGACGTCGTGGGATACGCGCCGAAGGACACGTGGGCAAGCCTCGCGATGGGCATCGGCTCACTCGTCTCGGTCACGGTGATCAACACTGGAATCTACGCGCTCGCGAAGTACCTCTTTGCACGTCGCCTCACGGACCTCGGCACGGGCGCGCTTGGCTGGACGGTCGCCATCATCGGCTGGGATTTTGCCTATTACTGGCACCACCGAGTCGAGCACGAGAATCGGTTCTTGTGGGCGAGCCACGTCAACCACCACTCGAGTCAGCACTTCAACCTTTCGACCGCGCTCCGGCAGCCCTGGACACCATGGACCGGGCTCGTCTTCTTTCCGCCCCTCGCCTTTTTCGGCGTCCAGCCTTGGATGATCATGGTCTCGGGCGGGATCAATCTCATCTACCAGTACTGGATTCACACCGAGGCGATCGGAAGGCTGCCGCGTTTCATCGAGATGGTGTTGAACACGCCCTCCCATCACCGTGTTCACCACGGCTCGAATCCAGAGTATCTGGACAAGAATTACGGCGGAATGCTCATCGTCTGGGACCGAGCATTTCGCACGTTCGAGCCGGAACGCGCGCGAGTGGTTTACGGGCTCACGAGGAACATCACGACTTACAATCCGTTTCGAATCGCGTTTCACGAGTACGCCGCCATCGCGCGCGACGCCTGGCACGCAAAGACGTGGCGTCACCGAGTCGGAATCTTCACGCACGGACCAGGTTGGAAGGCAGACTGACGCATGTCCGAACCAGCGCCTGCGCCCACACCGCCCGCGAAGAGTCCGGCCCTCATCGTGTTTGGCGCGATCGCGATCGTCGGTGTGGTCATAGGAACCTGCGGGGCTTACTATCTCTGGCCGCGAGGGGATCGCATCGGCACCATCGACCTCCGTGAGGGCTCGCCGACGCTCGATGTCGACGTCGGAGCTGGAGACAAGGTGAGCTTCCGATTCGAGAGAATCACGGTCGGCACGAACGGGAGCTATCCGAACAGCTCGCGGAGCCGGACCAACCAGGTGCACGACGAGCTACGTGCGTCGCGGATCGTCATCACCGCGGCGCGCTCCGGCGGCACCGAGAGCCTGACGACAGACTGCGGCGCCTTCGCCGGAAAGGCATCGACTGGATCGAACGACACCGACAGTGTCACGACCAGCGGCGTCCCGCTCGACTGCGCGCTCGTGATCGAGAAGGCGGGCCCCTACAAGCTCAGCGCCAAGGTCACGTGGGTGCCAAAGGACGTGCGAGAGGCGATCGTCGAAGTGCGACGCGAAACGGCATCGAAGTAACGGCATCGAAGTGAGAATGGTGCCCGCACCGAGCGCCCGCGCGAGGACGAGTGAGTTGTCCGGATTCTGCGGCCACAGCTCTCGCCGCCAACATCTTGCTTACCTATTCGATAGAGCACAAAAATAGGCACTATCTAGCGCGCGCGAAGTCGACCTCGAAGTGGAAGGTCTTGGAGAAGCTGGGCAAGGGTGCGAGCGAGGCGCCTGCGCCGGTCACTGCGGTACGATCTCAACCGCCGTCGCGACCCAGTTCGTGCTGAGCGGTGACACCGCGCCGATCGTGACGTCGCCGCCAAGCGATAGACCGCTGAGACGCCAGACGTTGCATCGCACGGAGGTCGAATTGTCCCATGCCGCCTTGATGAGGGTGTTGTCAGCGCGCTCCGTGAAGGCTCCGCTTGGGTCGATCTTGCACGCCCCTCCAAGGACCAAGGAGCCCACGGTCGTTTGTGTGACGGTGGTTCCGACCGGACCGGTCTCCAGTCGATCGCTGGAGTTCTCGCTGACGCTCGTACGCCCCACGGGGCGACCGACCCGGTAACCGGTAACCGGCCAGACGGCGAACGCAGCGGAACCACCCGCCACGAGGCCGTTGGTCGCGGTGGCCTTGATGGTGACCCCGCTGAGCGGCGCCGCCGCGACCGCCGTCCACAGCTCGACCACGGCGTGGTCGGCCTTGTTGCCCGCAGAGAGCGTCTGGCCTGCGGCTGGGGTCCACGTCAGACCACCGCCTTCGATCGTGAGCGGGCCATGGGCGTTGTTTGCGCTGCCCCAGGCGACCACCGCAACGAGGAGTCGATCGGGGCCCGATGTCGTCACGACGACATCGATCGGGCTCCCATTTCCGAGCGCCTCTCCGACAAAGGGCGCATCGGGGTCGATGAGGATCCTCCCCACGGAACCACCTTCCCCCGCGTCCTCTCGACTCCCGTCCGCGCCAGGCGCGACGGCGCCATCGACGCTGGCATCGTCTGGAGGGGCTCCGCCGCTCAGACCGCTGAATGACGTCAGCAGCGAGCAAGCGCTCGCGACGAAGGCCATCGCTGCGAGCGGGAGATAGAGTCGCTTCACGGCGGTCAGTCTACCTAGACTATTTCCCGTATAGGAACGTGCAACCGCGTGGAAACGAGACGGCTCTCAGCCTCACTTCCAGATGTCGATGCCCACGGCGCCCATGGCGCCGTAGAAGAATCCGAAAATCACCACCTCGGCCGTCATGCGCCAGTACTTGTAGCCGACGATGGGGATGACGGCTGGGCTGAGACCCCCAACGTTGAGCGGTACGGCGAGGTCGTGTGGCCGCTTGTAGCCGTAGAGGAGGCCGGCCGAGACCTTGATGAAGAAGCTGTTGTCCTCTGGGCCCCACGTGTAGCGCCTCTGCGCGCCGAGGTAACCGGTGGGTTGGTCGAAGGAGTTCTGAAAGAACGCGCCGGCGATACCCCAGCGGGACGGAGCTTCGTACTCGAGGCCGACCAACAAGGGCCACGCGTTGTACGTGCCTCCCGTCTTGCGACTGAGGTGCACGTCGTAGGGTGCAAACGTCAGTGTGATGAGACCATGCTTGCGGGGAGGAGCCGCGAGGATCGCCGGATCTGGGCTCGGCGCCTCGCCCGTCTCCCCCTTCGGCTCGTCTGCGCGGGCTTGCGTCTCCGCGGCGAAGGTCGCCGACGATGCAAGGAGCGCCAAGAGAAAGACTCCGCGCTTCATAGTTCGAGCGTCAATCCCGTCACCAACGTCGACGTTCCCACGGCGAGCGGGTTGTCCTGGAACCACAAGCCGGACAGGTCCGCACGCATCCACTCGCCGAAGAAGTACGCGCCGTTGATGCCCGTCACCTCGTCGACGCGCTTGGCGGCGTCACGGTCGAGCACGGCAAAAGCGAACGACACACCCAACGCGAAGTGCGAGCCCCACGAGTACCCATGAGTGGCTGCGCCGTCGTAGCTGAAGCCGCTCGTGACGAGTGCGTTCGACGTCGTCCATCGAGCCCAGCCAACACCGAGCTTGGCGTAAGGCACGAACGGGATCTCTAGCTCGCGCCAGATGGCGTCGCCGCGCAGGACCGCGACGCCATACGACATGAAGACGTCGAGCGACGTCTCCGTCGTGCCCACCTGGCCCGCGTACGACGTGAAGGCGCCGCTGGCGCCGACGCCGAGCGTGCCGACGTAGGGGATCCGCAGCGCCTGCCAGTCGACCTCCAAGCCGACGAGCAAGCGCGGCATGTCTCCAAACGCTCGGATGAACGGCCACGTGTTGGGAGGGCCCACTTCGCCGATGACGGGGATATAGGGTGCAATGCGGAGCTCGGTGGCCCACCGCTGCGGTGAGGGGAGCGTGCTCCCCTCACGTTCGGGAGACCGAGCGGACGACTGCGCGTCGGCCGCTGCCGACGCGAGCGCGTGTGCGGCGAAGAACCCGAACGCCAGCGCGAATCGCCATGGCTTCACCGGAGCCAACTCCCGAGCACCAGCGCGAACGTGCCGTGCAGCGCGGGGCTGAAGTCCTCGCCTGGCAACGAAGTACACGCCAGCGGCCCGCTCGTCGTCCTTGCGCGGACGAACGGATTGATGTTTGCCGAACAGCCGAGGTAGGTGCCCGCGTTGATCGATGCGAGGACCTCGAGGTCGAGCCACCGCGTGACTCGCCACGACGGCCCCGCAGCGACGTGGAGCGTGGGACCCGTGTAATAGAACTCCGCCGGGGATGGCTCGGTCCCACCGCCGTCGACGTCCGCGATCAGCACCGGCGTCAGCTGCGTCTTCTCGTAGACGCTCGCCGCTTCGATGATCCACGCTGAACGCCGCGCCACGGGCCGCACCCATCGAGCGCCGATGCCGAAATGGTCCCCTTCGTTGAGAGCCCAGCGGGTATGACCGGCGAGCAGGTACACGGACCACTGCGCGTCGATGCGCAGCCGAACGTCGATCTCGAGCAGTATGCCCGGCGTCCCGACCTCGTTCGCGACGGAAGGGCTCTGACGGATCGGCGTCGTCGTCGAGCTGTCGCCTGGAGCGCGCCTGCCGCCGCGATAGACCTTGCCAGCCACCGTCGCCAAGCCGACGCGAGCGCCGATCCGAATTCCGGCAGGCAGGTCGCTCTCCGGCTTGTCGTCGTCGGCGGCCGCATGCGACGAAGCAAGCAGCGCCACACTCAGCACCGTCAAAGCGGCGTGCCTCCCTCCCCCCATGGCTGCGACAAGCCTACACACCCCGTCGCGTCGAGCGTCGAAGGATTTTCGGTGTTGGCTCTTGCAACACCTGCGTGGATGGGCGGAGCGTCGTTCGACGTGAAGAGGCCGACGGCGCCCCTCCGAGGAGCGAGCGGCACACGACCTGCAGTCGTGTGGACATGAACGCTCGAGGTTTGCCGGTCTGCGCGGCAGCGATCTTCCTCTTCATGTCTCTCGCTCTCGGCGCCTGTGCGGCCCGGCCGCCGTCCGCGCCGGTGTCGGCGGCCGCGTGTGCGGCCCTTCCCCCCGACCCCGAGCTCGGCGCGCTCTACGGGCGACCACCGATCGAGGTCACTCCCATTCATCGCTACCCGGCGCCGGAGAGCTACGACCTCGAGGGCGCCACCATCGTCATCGCCTCCGGTGTGCACGAGGAGACCCTCGAGCATGCGCTGGCCTGTCATGCGGCTCGACACGACGTGGCCGCGATCGCGACCACGCCGAGCGTCGATCCGCTGCGCCCCTCCAAGGGAGTGGCGCGCGTGCGGGTCGAGCGAAGGGGAGACAGCCTCGTCGTGATCATCACGGCCGAGACGCACGAGGTCGCGCACGAGATCTTCGAGCGGGCGCGGCTCCTGGCGTCCTCGCGCGTCTAGCGAGCGCTCACGGTGTCGCGCACGGTGAGCGGGGCGCGCGCCACGACATGATGAGCTTCGGCAGGCCAGCGGCGGTGGAGACGGATCTCGTAGTCGCCCTTCGAGGCTGGCGCTGTCAGTCGCAACCGCGAGGTGTCGGTCTCGACGAACACTCGACTCTCCGCGTAGGCGTCAGGCGACCCCACCGGCGCGATCAGAATGTCTTCATGGGATGTCCTCCGCGGGTCGACGACGCAGGGCGCATGCCACGTGCTCCGCGCGCGAAGGGCGGTACGAGGATTGCTCGTGGTGTGGGACCTCGATCTCGAGAAGACAAGGAGGCTCCATGAATCGTTTGAAGGCCATCGGAAGGCAGATCATCTTCTTTGCCGCGATCGCGGGCGTGATCCCGTTCGCGGCGTACGCGTTTTGCACGGGCGTCGCGTGGCTGATCGACGCCCACGTGGCTGACCTCTCTGCGACGGCAGAGGAGGTCACGCGTGATCTGAAGGAGTGACGAACGTAGCTCGAACCCGACGAAAGGACGGACCCATGTTCCCCAAGCACTCTCTCGTGATCGCCTCGTTCATCGCGCTCTCCGCCACGTCGTGTGGCACCAATCGCCCGAAGCCTGCCTCCGTGGCGGAGGCGCCTTCCACGACGCTCACGGCGGCCAACATCGGCGGCCTCCGTGTGAGCGACGAGGTCGCGCGCGCCTGCGCGCTGCCATCCAGACCCGAAGAGGCGCCGAAGTTCGGCTTCGACGACGACACGCTCTCGGAAGGAGAGCGTGAGCTGCTCGCCGAGGTCGGTCGGTGCGTGTCGTCCGGACCGCTCCGCGGGCGGCGCATTTCGCTCGTCGGGCACACCGACCGGCGCGGCTCCGAGCAGTACAACCTCGCGCTCGGCGCGAGGCGCGCGAACGCCGTCGCGCGTCACATGGCAGCGCTCGGGGTCGACCCTGGCCAGCTTCGCGAGACCTCGCGCGGCGAGCTCGACGCGACCGGAACGGACGAAGACACCTGGCGACTCGACCGCCGCGTGGACATCCAGCTCGCAGACTGAGACCACGTCCCGTCAGGGGACGCGGCAGCCCTCGACGCAGCGGCCGATGGGCGGACTCTCCGTGGTCTACGGCACGGCGAGTGCACCAGCCGTCTCCGCGGCGTCACCGCAGAAGGGCTGACTCGAGACGCCACGGCTCCGAGTCCCCGCCCAGACGAGACCACCACCCAGATGACCTCATCTCCTCGAGCGCGCCTGGCGCTCGCTCTCTTCCTCGGCGCTGTCCTCTTCGCTTCGCCTGTCTGTGCGCAGTCCGTCGTCGTCAGCGTCCCCAGCACCGACGTGGCCCGCCCTGGTCACGTGATGCTCGCCCACGAGTCCCAGCTCAACACGTGGACGTACGGGCGTGCGTACTGGAACAGCTTCACGTTCGGAACCTATGGCTTCGCCGAGAACATGGAGCTGGCGGCGACCCTCTACGGCCTCTCGAGCCCAGCCTCGGGCCGTCGCACGGTCGCCGTCGGCTACAAGCATCGCGTGCCGCTCGGCACGTCGGTCTGGGAGCCGACGGTGGCCTTCGGGCCGATGCTGCCGGTGTCGTTGGAAGGAGACGGTGTCGGGATCTGGACCTATGCGGTCATGAGCGTCCGGTTGCCGGGCGTCCGAACGCGCTTCTCGGCGGGTCCGAGCTACGGGTCTCGTCAGATATTCGGGCGGCCAACCGCCTCCCTGCTGGCCGCGATCGAGCAGCCGATCACGAGCCGCGTGTCGTTCGTCGCGGACTGGTTCTCCGGCGAGCACGAGCTCGGTGCGTTCGTGCCCGCCATGCAGTGGAACATGACCTCGAACTTCATCATCATCGCTGGCGTCAAGGTGCCGACCGCGGACCGCGCCGGCCCCGTCGCCGGCCTCGTGGAGCTGACCTTCGAGTTTCCCGTGCATTAGCCCACGGCCCGCACGTCTGCTGCCGGCGACCGTGGTCGGAGGAGTGTCGGATTTCCCCGACAGGGTCGCTTCTCACGCGGCAGAGCCGGGAGTCCCTCGTGTCTCGACGTTGTCAGCGCGCCGGCCCCGCCGTCACCGCCCGCGTCCGCCGAACACGGACGGCAACGTCTGATAGAAGCCTCACATGCTCGCGCGTCCTCTTCGTCTCGGAGTCATCGCCGCTCTCGTCACCGCGTGTGGCGCGCGTTCCCCCTCTCCGGCGCAGTCGCAGAGCTCGGCATCGGAACGTGCGACCACTGCGAACGCCGTCGCCGGCAGCACGACTCACGCGAGTACGCAGGCGCCTTGCGAGGGCGATGACTTCGGCTTGCCCAAAGAGGTCGAGAAAGAGGTCGCGGCGCGCTTCACCAAGAAGCGCGGCACGATGGGATCGGCGACGAAGCAGATGGTCGCAACGTCCCATGCTCTCGCCACCGAGGCAGGGCTCGCCATCCTTCGGTCGGGCGGGACGGCCGCAGATGCGTTCGTCGCCGCAACGCTCGTTCAGGACGTCGTTCTTCCCGGGGTCACGTCGACCGCTGGTCTCACCGGCGTGCTCGTCTACGAAGCCAAGACCAAGAAGCTGACCTACGTCCATGGTGGCGTCGCCGATCCGATCGATCCCGCGCGACGATGGCAAGAGACGGACACCGCGGTTGGCAAGATGGTGCTCGTTCCAGGTGCTCCTGCCGCATATGCCGAGATCGCCCGCCGCTTCGGGAAGAGACCGCTTGCTGCGCTCGTCGAGCCTGCCGCAAAGCTCGCCACGGATGGGTTCCCAGCGGATCGGTTGTACGCGGGTTCGATCGCCGGCCACCGCGAGAAGCTCGAGAAGTCGACGTACGGGAAGAACGCCTTCTTCCATGACGGCAAGCCGATCGCGGAAGGAGAGACGGTGAAGCTCCCGGAGCTCGGCGCCACGCTTCGTAGATATGGGAAGGACCCGTCTTGGTTCTACACGGGACCGTGGGCGCGCGAGGCGGTGGCACTGGCGAACCAGAATGGCGGTGCCCTGCTGTCGCGAGACTTCGAGACGTACCGGCCCGAAGTCGCCGAGCCGATCCACGGTCGCTACATGGGGCGTGACGTGTACGCCGCTGGATACGGCGGCGTGAAGGCGCTCGTATCGCTTCAGGCGTACGAGATGCTGCGCGACGGCGCTTCACCCGCGTCGCCCGTGACCTCGCCACGTGCGCTCGAGATGCTTCTGCGTGTTCAGCGCGCGACCCATGCGCTCCCCATGTTGCATGATCGCGAGATCGTCTCGAGAGGCGCGGCGAGCGAGTCCCAGGTGGCAGCCGCGACCGCGGACGTGGTGGCTCGCGTGCGTGGGGAGCTCGGGGGACCTTCGACCTCCTCGAAGGAAGGAGGCACCCACTCTTCCGCCGTGATCGTCGTCGACGCGAACGGCAACATCGTGGTTGGCACGCATACGATTGAGACCATGAACTGGGGCGAGGGTCTGTTCGTCGGCGGCGTCCCGCTCTCGACGGCTGGACCGATCAGCTTCGACGATCCGAGGACAGCGAAGTTGCCCATGCGCATCGACCCGCTCAGCTCGACGATCGTGTTCAAGGATGGAGCGCCCGTGGCGGCGCTGACGGTCTACGGGACGGGACTTCACCCTGCCGATGTTCAGGTGCTCGACGCCGTCGTCGGACGCGGCCTCGACGCCGAAGACGCCGTACTCGAACCTCGTGTCGGGTACTTCGCCTTCGATCACGCCAAGCACGCGATCGACTACACGAAGAACAGCGTCGACCCACGCTTCTCGCCCGAGCTGCTATGCGCGTTGCAGCAGCGCGGATTCCGACTCGAACGGTCCATGCCCGGGCTACCTGCCGGATTCGTCGACACCGGGTTCCCCACGCTCGTCACGATCGCTCCGGGTCGCCTGCATGGAATGACGCCAGACATGTCGTATATCCATGGTGTTGCGGCAGGCGACTGAGCGGAAGAAGACCGCATCGCACCGCGTGCCACGGCCCGCGCCGCCGGGACTCGAATTCCGACGACGACCGCTGCTTTGCGACGAACCTCGCCGTGGAGCCATGTACTTTGGGGGGGTGCGAGCCATCCTGTTCTTCGCCGCCTCGCTGGCCATCGGCGCGTGCGTCACCAGCAGCACCGTCTCGCCGGGCGCCGTCGAGGGCCCGCAAGGTCAGCTCGGCGGCGCGTGCTTTCCGAACGGAAAGTGCAACGCAGGCCTGGAGTGCGGCCTCGTCGACGGCGGCGTCGCCGAGTGCGTGCCGGAGGGCAACGCGACCACGACCGCGAGCTCCGGCTCCGTGTCCTCGAGCGGAGCGGTCGCCGACGGTGCGGCGCCCGCTGACGGCGGGCGCGAGGCGTCTCCCGATGAATGCACCGTCACCCCGGCGGCGTTTCCGTGCGGTGGCGATAATCCTCCCACCGCGTGCTACGGCGCGGCGCAGTCGTGCACGCTGACGGGCTGCAACGTCGGGGACCTCATGTGGTCTTGCAACGTCCCCCAGACCTGCGGCAAAGGCATCGCGTGCTGCGTCCCCGCCGCGACCGCTACCGCGAAGCCCGGCGCGAGCTGCGCGATGGGCATCCTGGAGCTCGCCGCGGACCAGGCCCAGGGCGCCATCTGCGGAGCCGGCCCTGCCTGCGCCGGTGGTGCGACGCAGCTCTGCGCGACGACCGCCGACTGCCCCGCGGCCCAGCGATGCACGCCCGTGAAGATCACGGGAGGCGGCGCGGCCATCAACGGCAACACGGTCGGGGTATGCGCGCCATGAAGGAGCTCGTCGTGCTCCTGGCCTCGGGCGCGGTCGTCGCAGCGGTGATCGTGGCGTGCACCGGCTCGGACGCCGCTCCGGCGGCGGGTTCGGTCGCGCCGGGCCAGCTCGGCGGCGAGTGCTTCGCCGATCTCTCGTGCAACGCGGGGCTCGTCTGCACCGTCATCGACGGCAAGGCGAAGTGCGCAAACGCCGCTGCTGACGGCGCCGTCACGGACGCGGGCCGCGTTCGCTGCACCAATTTCAAGACCACCGAATACGCCTGCGATGACAAGGCGAGCTGCTATCCGGCGGACGCCGGCGCCGGCGCCGATGCGGGTCCGTCTCGCTGCATCGATCCGGCCGGCGCGTGCGAGGCCGAGGAGCTCCGGTGGGAGTGCCACTCGGCCCATTACTGCCCCACCGGCGCCTGCTGCGTGATGGCGACGCTGACGCCGCCGAACACGCAGTGTGGCGAGGGCAAGCTGCAGCTCACCGGCGCGGGCTCCGCCTGCGCCGCCACCTGCCCCGAGGGCTCGACGAGGCTGTGTCAGGCGAACGTCGACTGTCCCGCGGACGAGCACTGCAGCCCCGTGCGCGTGTTCGGCCCGCCTTCATCCATCCAGGGGACCATCCTCGCCGTCTGCCTCAAGTAGCCCGATCACGAACCTCCGCCGGCATCGAGCGCGCTGCGGATCTCGGCGACGGACTTGCCCGCGTAGAACTCACTGGCCTGCTCCGCGGTCGCGAACGAACGCGAGATCATCCGGTCGATGTAGAGCATGCCGTCCAAGTGATCGACCTCGTGCTGGAGGATGCGCGCGGGCCATCCCCGCACACGCCAGCGGATGGGCTCTGCGTGCTCGTCGAGCCCGGTGACCTCGACCTCCGCGCTGCGCTCGACGAGCGCCACGAACCCGCTCACGCTGAGACAGCCTTCGAAGAAGGTGGCGCGATCCTCGCCGATGGTGCTGAGGACGGGATTGAAGATGGTCCGGATCGGGACCTCGACCCGCTCCCGCTCGCGCCGCTCCTCGTCGGTGAGGTTGCCGAACAGCGCCGCACGATCTTCCAGCACGATGATGCGACGAGGAACGCCGATCTGCGGGGCCGCGAGCCCGACGCCAGGCGCCTCGCGCATCGTCGCGATCATCTTCTTCACGAGCGTCCGCATCTCGGGCGATCCGATGCGTTCGACCTCGACCTCCCGAGCGCGAGCGCGGAGCACGGGATCCCCGGTCTGAACGATCTCGGACACGTTCTTCATCGGCGCTCGTTCTACCCTCGCGACGAGAGATCACGCAACCAGCGCCGCTCGCACCGCAGACGTGCGACACTCGCGTCGTGCGTTCGGGCCTGTTCGGTGGAGTCGTGCTCGCGTCGGTGCTCGCCGTCACGGACGCGAGCGCGCAGCAGATGAGCGAGGAGATGCACGAGTACTTCGACGGCGAGGTCGCAGGCGCGTGGGGCTTCGCGAGCGCCGGCGTCGTCTCCCTCGCCGGCGCCGGGCTCGGCGCATTCGCAGCGAAGGACGACATCTATCACGGCGCGGCCTATCCGATGGCCGTGCTCGGGCTCGTCCAGCTCGGCGCGGGCCTCGTGCTCGGGCTTCGCACGCATGGCCAGGTGGTCGAGCGTGACCGGCTCCTGCACGAGGGCGACGGTCGCGCGTTCTGGACGCTCGAAGCGCCACGCATGCGGCGGGTGCAGCTCCAGTTCGCGGCACTGCAGGTCGTGGAGCTCGGGCTCGCGCTCGCGGGCGCCGGGCTCGCCGCGTACGGGAGCCGCGCCGGCGAGCGCACCGTGAGCGGCATCGGTCTCGGCCTCACGCTCGAGGCGGGCGCGATGCTCGTGATGGATCACGCGGCGAGCTACCGCGCGGAACGCTACGTGGACGCCATCCAGCGACTCGCGCGATAGCTGATGACGAGAGTTCACGCGCTCGACGTTCCGTTCGCGATGCGCGGCGTCGCCAACGCGGCGGGTGCCCGGTGGGATCCCGAGAGAGGCGTCTTCACCTGGCGCGGCGGCGCATTGCCCGCTTCGCTGCGCCCGTTCCGGCCCGCGCGCTACTCGTGGGAGGCGCACGTCGAGCGCGAGCTGAACGATCGCGACCGTGAGGAGCCCTCGAAGCCGAAGGGCAAGCTCGTGCCGCGCGCCCACCAGACCGAAGCGGTGGCTTCCATCCTCCGCGCGCGCAACGCGAAGCGGCCGGGCTTCCTGCTCGCCGACGACGTCGGGCTCGGGAAGACGATCACGACCTGGCAAGCGCTCCTCGAGATGCGCGACGTCGACTCCGTGCTGATCGTATGTCCCCTCGCCGTCGTGGCGCACTGGCGGCGCACCATCGAGGCCATGGGCGACGGCGGAAAGGACGTCGTGATTCTCAACTACGATCGCCTCGGAAAGCTCTTCGAGGTCAAGCCCGCGGCGCGCAAGAAGGTGCGATCGAAGAAGGGATTGGCGCGCGTGGGCGCCGCCCCCGAGCTCGACGCCATCGTCTTCGACGAGAGTCATCGCTGCAAGAACCCCACCGCCGCGCGGTCGAAGCTCGCGGCGAAGCTCGTCGCCAATGCGGACTGGGTCCTCTGGCTCTCCGCGACGGCGGGACAGAATCCGCTCGAGCTCTCCTACCTCGCGCCGCTACTGGCCAGTGTGACGGGGAGTCGGGCGGCCGACCTCAAGGACTTCGAGGCCTGGTGCCAGACGCAGGGTCTGGGCCTCACGCGCGGTACGTTCGGTCGCTGGGAGTGGCGCGGCGATCCGGCCGACTGCGAGAAGGTCCGCGCGCTCCTCTTCGACGGCGAGACCCCGGCCGGGATCCGGCGCCGGCCGGAGGACATCGCCGGATGGCCCGAGATCAATCGCATCCTCACGCCCATCGAGCTCACGCCCGAATCGCGTGAGCTCTACACACAAGCCTGGACCGCGTTCCGCAAGGAGATGGAGCTCGCGCCGCGCGGCCGCGATCCCAGGTCGGCGCTGGCGGCCGTGCTGCGCCTACGTCAGAAGAGCTCGCTCATCCGTGTTACTGGCACCGTCGAGCTCGTGCAGGATCTGCTCGCGAATGGCCATCAGGTCGCGGTCTCGGTCGCCTTCATGGAGAGCCTCGTCGCCATCCGGGACGCGCTCGCGGCCGAGAAGGTCGCGTGCGCGGAGATTCACGGAGAGCTCGAAGCCTCCGCGCGAGAGGAGCAGCGCCTTCGCTTCCAGCGCGGCGACGCGAAGGTCGTCCTCTTCACGGTCGAGGAAGGGATCTCGCTCCACGAAGGCGAGCACAACGACGCGCCTCGCTCGGAGGTGATTCACGATCTGCGATGGTCGGCGATCCAGATGGCGCAGATCGAGGGCCGCTGCCATCGAGACGGCCGCTTCGCCCAGGTCTACTGGACCTACGCCGACGACACGATCGAGGAGCGCATCGCCCGTCTCGTCGCGAGCCGCATTCACTCGATGAAGGAGATGATCGGCGACGACGTCGCGACCCTGGACGAGATCGAGCGCCTCCTCGCCGAGTAGGCGAGAGGTGCGACCTGGCCCGCGGATCGGCCCGCGCGCGACTGTAACGTCGCCGTTACTCGCCCGAGGAGGTGGGAGGGGTCGCTACAGCGCGAAAAACCTGAAATGGCGCGCTCCACGGGCCGAGGGCGTGGCCGGCCAGGCCGGCGTATGGCTTGCACCGGGAGGGGGCATGGGCGCGCCGAGCATCGTTTCATGCGCTTCGCTCGCCGCGCTGGTGCTGATCGCCGCGATCTCCACCCAGGGGTGCGCGACGCCCTACGGGGACGAGGAGTCGCCCACACAAGACTCGTCGGCGGCATCGGCGGTGAGCGGTCGGACGTGCGCGGCCGCCGAGGTGCGGGTACGCGACGACTTCGAAGGTCGCACGAAGGCATCGTCCGCCGGCTGGTCGAAGGGCCGCGTCAGCGACGGCCTGCCGGCGATCACGACGCCGAGCTCGAAGACGACCGCGGTGCTCACCTCGAAGGTCGCGGCCGCCACCGACGAGGACGCGAAGACGACCGCGTACATCGAACGCGAGGTCCAGGCCTCGGGATGCATCGCGGCGGAGCTCGACGTCTCGTACTCCGAAGAGGCCGCGTTCCCCGCTGACGCGTGGACGTACTTCTTCTGGATCGACGGCGCCGACGACATGAACATCTCGCTCTTCCGCCGCGCCAACTACGTACGCCTCGCAGCGCAGCGCGGCGGCTCCGAGCTCGAACGCGTCGATGTCGAGCTCCCACCCGACAAGTGGTCTCGCATCCACGTCGAGCTCGATCTCGACACCGCCCGACCGGTCATGTCGATCAGCGTCGGCAAGAGCCCCGCGAAGAAGGTCACCCTCGCGGAGCCGATCGACGGACCGTACTTCGTGTCCGTCGGGACGTGGTCTCGCGGCGCCGTCCCCGCGCACCAGTTCCTGTTCGACAACGTCAAGCTCTGGTACTGAGCGCGCCACCTTCATGAGAAGCTACGGTCATGAGTCGCTCACTCTCATGCCGACCCGGCGCGTCGCCGGGAGTCGAGAACTTCGCACGCCCAGGCTGTCAGCTCTGAGGGGGCCGCATGCCACCACGTCGTTAGGAGCCCAGCTCGGCTCGATGACCTCGCTCGACGAGCTGGAGCGCACGATCAGGCCGACTGCCGCTCCAGCTCCTCGGCCTTTGCGTGCGACGGACGCGCCGCGCAGCGCGCCATCCAGGCCGACGTCTTCGGGTACTTCGCGAGTGGAGCGCCACAGTGCCCTGCCCACTCCAGGATCGACACAAGGTGAAGGTCGGCGAGCGAGAAGGCGTCGCCGACGAGGTACTGTTTTGCCGTGAGCTCGATCTCGAGCATGCCGATGAGGTCGTTCACCTCACCGCGTGCCCGCTCCCCCGCGAGGACGTTGCGCTCGTTCTCCGGCCCCCAGCTCTGGACGTTGCGTTGCCAGCGGATCACCGCCTCGGCGAGAGTGACGTTCGCCCAGACGAGCCACTTCATGGCGAGCCCGCGCTTGGGCCCTGCGGCCGGGTAGACACCACGCTCGGTGCCGAAGGTCTCGCCGAGATACATCTGGATCGCCGCCGACTCGAAGAGGACCACGCCGTCGTGGACGAGGACGGGGACCTTCAGGTTCGGGTTGAGGGGTCCCAGCTTCGCCTTCTTGTCGGCCTCGTCCCGGAGGTTCACGCGTACGCCCTCGTAGGGGATGCCGAGCTCGGCGAGGGTCCAGAGGACGGTAGAAGCGGTGGACATCGGTGCGTAGTAGAACGTGGTGCTCATTGGGATGACTCCTCGCAGTTGGTGACGGTCGAGCCATGGTGCCAGCGCCCCATGACAGCCTCGTGTCAGTTTTCACTCCACCATCCCAGCCTTTTCGTGCCTCTCCAGGTCGCATACGCTTTCCCTTGGAGCACTCGCGGGAGGACGATCCTGATGTCGAACGCCGGGAAAGTAGATGAGGAGGCGCGCCAGCGTCTACGAGCGACGGAAGAGGCGCTCCTCAAGCAGAACGAAGTGCTCCTCGGTCTCGCGCGCAGCGAGGCGATCGATGGCGGTCATCTCGAGGCCGCGTTTCGTGAGATCACCGAAGCCTCGGCCGATGCGCTGGGTCTCGAGCGCGTCGGGGTCTGGTTCTATGCGGACGAGACGAAGGACGCGATGTCTTCGCCGGACCTCTTCCTCCGCTCGACGAGGACGCACACCACCGCGCCGCTCCTTTCGCATACGAGCTTCCCGACGTACTTCGCTCACCTCGCTCGGGAGCGCGCGATCCCCGCGGACGACGCGCACACCCACCCGGCGACGTGCGAGCTCTCGGAGGCCTACCTCACGCCGCTCGGGATCGGATCGCTCCTCGACGCGCCCATCCGGTGGCACGGGCGCATGGTCGGGCTCGTGTGTCACGAGCACGTCGGGCCGGCGCGCACGTGGACCCAGGACGAGATCAATTTCGCGGGCTCGATGGCGGACCTCGTCGCGCGTGCGCTCGAGGCCGACGCACGACGAAAGGCGCAGGAGGAGCTGCTCGCCGCGAACCGTACGCTCGAGGAAAAGATCGCGGCGCGCACCCGCGAGCTCGCCGAGCGGAATCAAGAGCTCCTCAGGCTCTACCGGCTCAAGGACGAGATGTTCCAGAACGTCTCCCACGAGCTGCGGACGCCGCTCACGCTCATCCTCTCCCCGATCGAGCGGATGCTGCAGCGGGAGACCACGAGCGCCGACGACCGGAGACGCCTCGACTCCGTCCGCAACAACGCCCTCCGCCTCCTCGGCCTCGTGAACGACGTGCTCGACCTCGCGAAGCTCGAGAGCACGCAGACGCTTCCGACGCACGCCGTCGCGATCGATCTGGGTAAGACCACCCGTCGCCTCGTCGCGGACGTGGTGGAGGCGGCGGCGGCCCGCGGTCAGTCGCTCGCGGTCGAGGCGCCCGAGGGCGTCCACGCCACGCTCGACGAGCGCCACCTCGAGCGCATCGTCTTGAACCTGCTCTCGAACGCGATGAAGTTCACCCCGGCGGGAGGGGAGATCCGGGTGAGCGTGTCCGCGGACGCGGCGGGCTTCCACCTCGCGGTGAAGGACAGCGGGATTGGCATCCCCGAGGAGAGCCTCGGGGCGATCTTCGAGCGCTTTCGCCAGCTGGATCAAGGGCGCGCGCGCAAATACGAGGGCACCGGGATCGGGCTCGCGCTCGTCTCGGAGCTCACGAGGCTCCTCGGCGGAACGGTCGCGGTCGCCAGCCGTGTCGGCGAGGGCACGACCTTCACCGTGTCGTTCCCGACCTCGCTCCGTGCGGCTGCGCCGGCCATCGAGACGCCAGCGCCGGACGCGGAGCTGTTTCGGGAGGCGGCGCGTGCAGCGCTCCGTCGCGACGCGAGCGGTCCGCAGGTCCGCGGAGAGCGTGGTCCGCTCGTGGTCGTCGCGGAGGACGAGCCTGGCATCCGCAACGAGCTCGCCGAGATCCTCTCGGCGAAATGCCGCGTCCTCGTGTGCAAGGACGGTGAGGACGCGCTCGAGGCGATCATCGAGAAGCATCCGCACGTCGTGATCTCCGACGTGATGATGCCGAATATGGATGGCCTCGAGCTCGTACGTGCGCTTCGGCAGCGCCCGGAGCTCCGGGACACCGCGGTGGTGTTGCTCTCCGCCAAGACCGAGGTCGAAGATCGCGTTCGCGGTCGCGAGCTCGGCGTCGACACCTACCTCACGAAGCCGTTCCACCCCCAAGAGGTCCTCGCAACGGTCGAGGGGCTCTTGCGCTCACGCATGCGCCTCATCGGCCGCTACCTCGTACACGAGCGGCTGGGGGCAGGCGGTCAGAGCCAGGTCTTCCGCGCGGAGAACGTGGAGACCGCGAGCGTCGTGGCGCTCAAGATCATCGCGCAGTCGGGCATCGACGACACGAGCTCGCGGGAGCGCCTCCAGCGTGAACGACGCACGCTCGCCGAGCTGTCTCATCCAAACATCGTCCGCGTCATCGACGAGGGACCGCACGAGGCCGGTTACTACATCGTCATGGAGTACCTGCACGGAGAGACGCTCTCCGAGTACGTCCGGCGAAACGGTCCGCTCTCGAGCGACGAGGTGGTCGAGATCGGCGGGGCGCTCGCCTCGGCGCTCGAGGCCGTCCACGGACACGGTCTCGTCCACCGCGATGTCAAGGCGAGCAACACGATCCTCGTGCACTCGAACGCACCCTTGCGCGATCGCGTGCGCCTCATCGACTTCGGCACCGTCTACAGCGGTCGAACCTTGACCGAGGATGCCTCGCTCGTCGGTACGCTCGCATACCTCGCGCCAGAGATCTTCCAGGGCGGCGTCGCGTCGGTCGCGAGCGACATCTACGCGCTGGGGGTCACCCTGTATCTCCTCGCGACCGGCCATCTTCCCTTCGGCGGAGCGAGCCGAGTCGAGACGGTCGAGGCGATCCTGCAGTCACGGCTCCCTGTGCCGACGATCGGCGCTCCGCTCCTCGAGGCGCTCATCGTCCGCGCGGTCGCGAAGGATCCTTCTGCTCGCTTCTCGACCGCGCGCGAGCTCGCGGACGCGCTCGCTGCGATCCCGCTCCAGGTCCAGCAGCCCTCGGGGGTTCGGCCCACGTCGCCCGCTCGGGAGGACGAGACGCTCATCGTTCGGGGGTGAGCACGCCGGAGGGCGACGACGGCTCCATCGTCGGCTCCGGCGACGCCCACGCGTGCTTCGTCGACAGCCGGCGACCTCTTCCGCCACGAGGCGCACGACAATCGTGGTGAGATGCTTCGCCGTTGGGACATGGCGCGCGAACGGGTAGGCTCGCGCAGGTGCGTCGCGCCGATCTGATGCAGGCAACGCTCTCCTGGGCGGACGCGCCGCTCTTCTTCGGGCTCCTGCACGAGGTCGGTAAACGGGTCGGCACAGCCATGCCTGACCGAATCGAGCTCTCACCCCTCGCGGACCTCGGGCTCACCACCCATGGCGGAGTGCTGGGCATCGGGGCCAAGCGCACGCTGCGCATCGGTCTCGCTCTCATCCCTATGCTCGACCGGCAGGAGCTTCGAGCGGCGCTCGCCGGAGCCCTTGCCAAGAGCGATCCCGATCGCCACGCCGCGGAGACCGCCGGCACCGCCGCGGCGGTTCGCGCCACCGAGAAGCGCTTGCTTGCGGCTGCGCTCGTCGGAACGTACTGGGACTTCGAAGTCGAGCTTCTCGGCACGGAGGTCATCCCGACCGATTACGTGACCGGCTTCTCCGAGCTCGTGAGACGCCTGGACGGTGGCCGCCTCGCAAAGGAGCGTATTCGAGAGGGCCTGAGGGCCCGCACCGCGGTCTTCGACCGGTTCTCCGTGACGATGGAGGAAGACCGAGCTCTGGCCGCCTCACTCTTCGGCGATCTCGACCGACTTGCGCTCACGCTGCTCAAGCAGAGCTCGCCCGCGGGCGTCCTCGAGCTGCCCTGGGCCGAGATCCCTTCGCGCGTCTTCGCTCCAGCGCTGGTTCGCCGTGCCCGTGCGTTCGCTCATGAGCGGTCCATCCTTCAAGCGCTTCGAGAGGCGCTCGACGAGATCGCTGCCGGAAACGGCACCGCCGCGAGCCATGGGCTCCTCGACCTCTTCCGAGGTGCTCTCGTCGAGCGTGGCGGCCGCGTCGAGCTCGGGCATGGCGAGCTCCTCGGCGTACGATTCGATGGAGAGCTGGCGCCGCTCGACGTCCGCGATCTCGACCTCGTTCGCGCCTGGACGAACCGCCTCTGAGCGGCGGCCGACGCTCACGGGAGGAGCCTCGAGGAGAGGAAGACGAGCAAGGGAGTCTTCAGGTCAGGGGCCATTTGGGCCGTGCCCCGAGGCCACAGCGCGTAAGATGGGATTCGTGTTGCGCCGGAGCATGCTCGCGCTCGTCCTGGTTGGGCTCACCGCATGCGCCCTCCTGACCGATCTCGATGGGCTGTCCGGCAATCCCGGAGGGAGCTTACCCGACGGTGCTCGGGAGAGCGCAGCCGACCGCTCCGACGCAACGAACGGTGACACCGACGCGGGGCCGAACGACGACGCCGGGGACGCGGGACCGACCGCCGATGCAGGGCTCGAGTGCACCCCCGTCGCCGGTCCCTCGTGCACACCTGGCGACTGCGTGACGAAGACGCTCTACGCAAAGAGCGGGGTGTACATCCGCCGGATCGTCACGGATCCCACGGCGGTGTACTGGATCGAAACGGACAGCACCGCTTACCCGCCTCCGGCCAGTGCCCGCATCATGCGCGCCGACCGCACCGGCGCGACGGACGCTTCGCGCGCGACCGAGCTCACGTCGCTCGCCGGCGTGACGTCCCTCGTCCTCGACCAGGGCTACGTCTACCTCGGCGTATGGCAGGCCGCGGACGGCGGGGGATCCTCGAAGGTCGTGAAGCTGAAGGCGGACTGCGCACCGCCGTGCGCCGTCGAGGACGTGGCCACGAGCTCCGTCTGGAACAAGAAGAAGATCGATCGCCTCGTCCACGCTTCGCCCGGCGTCCTCGTCGCCTGCGGTGAGAACCTCGTGTCCCGCGTCAACGTCAACGGCTCGGTCGCGCTCCTCGACACGCCGGGGTACGGCGTCACCTGCGCGGTCACGGACCGCATGCTCTACACATCATCCCCGCAGGCAGCCGGGGTGCGCGAGGTCCCGCCAGACGGCACTCAGGCTGCGCAGATCTTCGCCCCCCTCCCCGACGGCGGCGGCATGTTCTCGATGGCGACCGACTGCGACACGATCTTCGGGAGCCGGCACTCCCCCGAGACGATCGCCGCGGTGTCGCTCGCCACGCGCGAGGTGACCGCGCCCTTCGCCTCCGTCACCCACGCCGTCGAAGATCTCACCGCGGACGCACGGTGGCTCTACGGCGCGAGCTACGGCAAGACCGCGGTCCTCCGCATCGACAAGGCGGACGGAGGCGTCGCCGTGATCGAGAGCATCCTCACGAGCACGGTCGCGACCGACGACCTCGGCGTCTACTGGGGCGCCCTCGACGGCACGGGCGCGGTCCGCATGATGGTGAAGTGATTCGCTGACGAACGAGCGTGCCGGCGCCGCGCGGCTCGCTCGCGGTCGGCTCCCGCTCGCAAGCTCGACCACACGGCGCGCGCAAAAGCTGCGTTCTCACGATCCGTCTCTCGGGTTCGATTGCCTGCCTGCTCCTGGTCCCTCGCGGGTACCTACGCGATGAAGGCCAGATGCTGCGTGATCTGCTCGGAGTCGTGCTCGTGCTGGCGATCGCCGTCGGTTGCTACAGCGGGCCTCATCTCGCGCCGGAGAACGTCGGCGGCGGAGTGGCGACGACCAGCAACACGCCCACGATCCCGGTCGACCTCCCGTGTGACGTCGCTGCCGTGCTCGAGAAGGGTTGCCTCGGCTGCCACGGGACCTCGCTCGCCGGCGGCGCTCCGAACCCGCTGACGTCTCTTGCCGAGCTCACGAGCCCGTCGAAGGGCGATCCCTCCATGTCGAACGCAGCCCTCGCCGCCGTCCGCATGCGCGACACGGTGAAGCCGATGCCCCCTTCCGGCGCCCTCGCAGAGGAGGAGATCGCCGTGATCGAGGCGTGGGTCGCGGCGGGCACGCCGGCCGGCGCCTGCGAGTCCGCTCCCGGAGCGAGCACGAACTACGACACTCCGACGGTGTGCACGAGCGAGACGATGTGGACGCGGAGAAATCATGGCTCGTCGTCGATGCATCCCGGCGTCGCCTGCATCGCGTGTCACTCGCGTGACGAGGGCCCGCGGTACTTCGTGGCGGGCACCGTCTATCCGACCGCCCACGAGCCGGACGACTGCAACGGGGCGAGCGGCGCCACGATCGAGATCACCGGCGCCGACGGGGCGACCATCTCCATCAACGCGAACGCCGCCGGTAACTTCGGCACGCGAAAGCGGGTCGCGCTCCCCTACCGCGCCCGGGTCATCGTCGACGGAGCGATCCGCGAGATGAAGACTCCGCAGACGAACGGCGACTGCAACTCTTGCCACACCCTCGCCGGTGCAAACGACGCTCCCGGCCGCGTGCTGCTCCCATAACGAAACCGAGCGAAACGAGAGGAACGTGTGATCGAGCGGCTCGACCGCTGGTGGAGACCGCGACGGCGGCTCGGAGCCCTCGTCGCTGCGACGATCGCCGCCGCCTCCTCGGCGGCCCACGCGGACGAGGAGCCGGAGCCCGCGCCAGCGCCGGAGCCGGAGCCGGGGCCGGCGCCGGCGCCCGCGGAGCCCGCGTCGAGTATCGATGTTCGCGCGTCGGCCGAGGTATCGGGATATCTCGACTCCGTCGCGACGACGGTCCTCACGCCGAGCATCGCCGGCGTGATCGCCAATCCCGCGGCGGGCTGGTCGCTCCACGGACGATACCTCGTCGATGTCGTCTCGGCCGCCTCGCCCGATATCGTGTCGACGGCCTCCCCCCCCTTCAAGGAAGTACGCCACGCCGGGAATCTCGGTCTTCGCTACAAGCCCGGCCGCTTCGGTGTCGCCGCCGACGCGTTCGTCTCCTCGTCACCCGATTATCTCTCGGGAGCGGGCGGCATCGTCCTCAGCGAAGATCTCGACGACAAGAACTACACGCTCACCGAGGGTTACCACTTCGGACACGACGTGATCGGCCGGACGGGGACGTCGTTCTCGGTCTTCTCGCGCCAGCTCGACACGCACTCGTTCACGCTGGGAGCCACCACCGTCGCCAATCCGAGCCTCCTAGTCGGGCTCACGGCCGACGTGGTCCTCGAGCGCGGCGACCCGTCGAAGCCCTATCGCTACGTCCCGGTCTTCTCTCCTTCGATCGCGCCGCTCGTACCGGCCGGCGCCACCGTCGACTTCGTGGCCGCCACGCGCCTCCAGGCACGACCGCTCGAGCAGCTCCCGCTCGAGCGCGCACGCTTCGCGCTGACGGGCCACACCGCGTGGCGACTCAACGGATGGATGACGCTCCGCTTCGACGAGCGCGGCTACGCCGATAGCTGGAGCCAGCTCGCCAGCACGACAGACGGCCGACTCTTCTTCGACCTCGGCCGGCGCGTCATCCTGTGGCCGCACCTCCGCGCTCACGTGCAGAACGGGGTCTCGTTCTGGCAGCGCGCGTATATCGCGACGGGCTCGGATCACCTCCCCGCGCTCCGAACCGGCGATCGCGAGCTCAGCCCGCTCTTCAACCTCGGCACCGGCGCGGGTCTGCGCGTCGCGCTCGGCAAGTCCGGCCGTGTCGAGGACCTGACGTGGACCACCACCATGGACGGGACGTGGACCCGCTTCGCGGACGCGATCTACGTGACGCGCCGCTGGAGCGCGATCCACACGACGGGAATGGAGCTGACGTTCTGATGCGCGCAAGGGTCCTTCTCCTCGTCTGCCTCGCCGCGTCGTGCATCGATCCGGTGCACTCCGACGCCGTCGATGCGCTCGGTCCGGAGGCCAACGGGGAGCGGCCAGGCCCGCGACATCGCGCCGGCCAGCCCTGCTTCACCTGCCACGGCGGCAGCGGACCGGGACCGGACTTCGCGGTCGCCGGAACGGTCTACGCCGTGCGCGGTGGCAGCGATCCGCTCCCGGGCGCGGTCGTCGCGATCACGGACGCCGCGGGCTCCACGCAGCGCCTCGTCACGAACGAGGTCGGCAACTTCTATCTCCGCGCTTCGCTGTGGACGCCCGCCTTTCCGCTCCACGTACAGCTCGAATACGGCGACGCGAAGAAGGAGATGACCACCCGGATCGGACGGGACGGCGGCTGCGCCTCGTGTCATATCGGCGCGGGCTCCGCGAAGTCGATGCCCGCGGTGTTCATGAGGGACCAATGAGGCGGCGCGCGCTCGCATGCGTGCCGGCGATCGCGCTCGTCGCGGTGGCGTGCGCGCCCCCCGATCCCGGCGCGAGCGTGGACGCGGGCGGTCCCGACCGGGCGTCGTTTCCGCCCGTCGCTCAGATGCTCGGCCGGCGATGCGGCACGTTCGACTGCCACGGCTCCATCTATCGGAATCTCCGGATCTATGGCCACGGCGGGCTCCGCCTCGATCCGAAGGATCGTCCGGATACGCCGCTCGAGAGCACTCCCGCGGAGAACGACGCAACGTACGAGGCGGTCGTCGGGCTCGAGCCGGAGAAGATTCATGCGGTGGTGGCCGCGCACGGCGCGGGCGTCGACGACCTCACGGTGGTCCGGAAGGGAAGAGGCGAGGAAGGCCACAAGGGCAAGCAGCTCATCGTCCGCAACGACGACGCCGATCTCTGCCTCGTCGGCTGGGTCAGCGGGACTCCGAACCCCGACGCATGCGCCCGTGCGTCGGCGGCGCCGTGACCCGGGGCTCGGACAGGCCGTTCGACGGCCCGAAAAATCGGTCCGGGGCTCGACGATTTCTGCATGATTCACCCGCGATCGGGTGACCTCTCGATCGAAAGGAAAGCGCGTCGCCATTTCGCGCTTCGACCTCCATGAAGCTCGCCACGATCGCGGGGATCTCCGTCCTATTTGGGTTCTTGCCGTCCGTCGCAGACGCGGCGTTCGTCGGCCGTCCGGACGCCAATGTTTCGTTTACCGCGGTGGGGCCCGCGGGGATGAACATCGTCGGGACGAATCACGACCTCACCGTGAGCGAGGACCCAAACGGAAATATCGCGATCACGGTGACGCTCGCGACGCTCACCACCGGCATGTCCCTGCGCGACAAGCACATGCGTGAGAAATATCTCGAGGTGCAGACGTACCCGACGGCGGTGCTGAACGTCGCGCGCTCGAATCTCAAGCTGCCCGCGTCCGGACAGAGCGGCACGTTCGATGGATCGGGCACGCTCACCCTCCACGGCAAGACGAAGCCGGTCACCGTGCATTACACGGCGAAGAGCGACGGCAAGACGGCCTACGCGGTGAGCGGCACCATGAAGATCGATATGACCGACTACGGAATCGAAAAGCCCGGCTACCTCGGGGTCTCGGTGAACACGTCGGTCGATCTGTCGGTGAGCTTCACCGCCGACGACAAGTGACGAACACGCCCTCCTCGAGGCAACGGAGATAATCAGATGGTCCGACTCTCTCATAGAGAGCGGCGCGCCCTTCGCGCCGTGACGTGGCTTCTCGCGCTCCTCGTCTTCGTCGTTTCACGTCGAGCCGATGCCTATTCGTGGATGATCCGCCACGATTATGGCGGGTGCGGCTCGTGTCATGCGGATCCCTCCGGCGGAGGCCCGCTCACGGAGTACGGCCGCGCCCAGGGCGATCTGCTCCTTCGCATGCGATACGGCAGTACGGACGAGGAGCCGTCGAGGTCCTCGGAGTGGCTCCTCGGGCTCGTGGCACCGCCGAGCTGGTTTCTCGGCGGTGGTGACGTGCGCGCGATGGGCCTCGCCACGAAGGCCAACGGCGCGGCGCTCTCGACCGACTTCCTCCTCATGCAGGCCGACCTTCGCGCCGTGATCGCGGCGGGCGGCTTTCGCGCAGGCGCGAGCGTCGGCGCCGTCTCCAGCGAAGGGTCCGCCGCATCGGTCGTGGGCCCTGTCGTCTCCCGCGAGCACTGGGCGGGATATGCCTTCCTCGACAACGCACTGCTCATACGCGCGGGCCGCATCAACCTGCCCTTCGGTATCCGATCCGTCGAGCACCCGCTCTTCGTCCGGCGCGACACCCGAACCGACCTGAACGATACGCAGCAGCACGGCGTCGCCGTGGCGTATTCGGGAGAGCGCGTGCGCGGCGAGATCCTGGGAATAGCGGGCAATTACCAGATACAGCCCGACGACTATCGCCAGCGCGGCTACAGCGGATTCCTGGAATACTCCCCGTTCGCTCGACTGGCGGTCGGTGCCAGCAGCCTGGTCACCTACGCGAAGCGCGACCTCTACCTGCAGACCGCCGACCTGCGCCAGGCCCACGGCCTCTTCGTGCGAACGGCGCCGGTGCGCCCACTCGTCATCCTCGCCGAAGGCGACCTCGTTCTCCACGCGCTCGACGGCCCGGCCAATCAAACGGGCTACGCCACCATGCTCCAGGCCGACCTCGAGCCCATTCAAGGACTCCACTTCATCAGCACCCTGGAGCTGAAGAGCCCCGGTACCGCCAACACCGGAGCCTCGTACGGCGGCTGGGCAGGCGTGAACTGGTTCTTCCTCCCCCACGCGGACGTCCGCTTCGACGCCATGCAACAGCGCATGGCGCTCGGACGCTCATCCATCCACCTCACCAACTACATGATCCAGCTCCACGCCTACCTATGAGGACCCGGATGAAGACCCAAGGTTTGGGAGGCGCGCTCCTCGTCGCGACGATGCTCCTCGGCGCCCCGGCACACGCCATGAAGAGCTATCCGACGGAGATCCAGAAGCATCTCTCGCTCACTTACGCGCCGCCATGCAGCCTCTGCCACGAAAAGGGCAATACCGGCAGCGGCACCGTGATCACCCCGTTCGGATGGGCGATGCGGGGCAAGGGGCTCGTCGTCGAGGACGACAAGTCGGTCGGGGCCGCGCTCGACTCCATCAAGGCGGCCAACGCCGACAGCGACGGTGACGGCGTCACCGACGTCGCCGAGCTCACCGCGGGCACCGACCCGAACAACCCCGGCCCCGTCGAGCTGCCGAGCGGGGAGCAACCCGGCTACGGCTGCGGCGGAAGCGCGCCCGATCCGACTCGTCGCGAGGGCTATCTGCCGCCGCTCGCGATCCTCGCCCTGTTCGCATTTCGCCGGCTCTCGCGCCGCGGAGGAGCCTCGTCGTGAGCGCAAGACTCTCGGGACTCTCCGGTCTGTTCTTTGGCCTTCTCGGGCTCGGTCTCGCTGGGTGCAGCCACGACGATCTCCCCGTCGCCACCAACGTCGATCTCCAGAGGTTCGAGGGCAAATGGTACGAGGTCGCGCACCTGCCGCGGCCGACGCAGCGTGACTGCAGCGGCACCACTGCCACGTACACGCGCCAGATGGACGGCACGTTCGCCTTCGCGCACGAGTGCACGCTGAAGGACGGGTCCTACTACGGAAAGACGATGATCGCGTCCGTGCCCGACTCGAAGAGCCCCGCGAAGCTCGCCATCGACGTCGGCGGCTTCAAAGGCGATTACTGGATCCTCGAGGTCGCCCCGGACTATCGCTACGCGGTCGTCGGCCATCCGTCGCGCGATTACCTCTGGATCCTGAGCCGCTCGCAGACGCTCGCGCCGGTCGATCAGGAGCATGTCCTCGCGTCCGCGAAGGACACCGGCTTCGACACGACCCGTCTCGAATATACCGCCGCCGCTCCGCCCCCGGACGGAACCCCTCCCCCTCCGATGACCACCGGCGTGAGCGGATGCTCGGCGGGGACCTCCCATCCGTCGAATGACCTCGCGGGAGGCGCGGTCCTCTGCGCGCTCGCCGGCGTCCTCGTCCTGAGGCTCGGCCGCCGGCGGCGCGCGTAGTCCTCCACGTTCGCCTCTTCGAGCCGCGCGCTTCCTCGAGCTCAGCGCTCGCGTTTGCGTGAGATCGACGGTCCGTCATCGAGCACGTCCTCCACGAGCCGCATCATCTGGCGGTGCCACGGACCGAGCGGGGCCTCACGTCGTTCTCGTACGATGGCGAGACGAGCCGGCACATCACGGGCGGTCCCCGCGAGAGGGTCGCCCTGATCCGCCTGGAAGAACCGGTCCAGCTCGACGCACTGGAAGCAGACGCCCTCCTGGGTGACGAGCGCGCAGGACGCGTCGTACTTCGCTTTCAACTGGGCTCGGGCTGACTGGATCCAGGCCTTCGCCTGCCCGAAGCTCGCGCCCATCACGCGAGCGACCTCCTCGACGGTGAAGTCGTAGACCTCCTTCAGCAGCAGGGCCGCGGACTCCTCGTGGCGGAGGTTCCTGAGCGTGCAGGCGAAGCAGACGGCGAGGTGATCCTTCGCGATCGTCTTCATCTCCAGCGAGCCCGCCAGGAGGCGCGACTCGGCGACGAAGCCCGCGTCTTCCTCGGCTCGTCCCCGGGTCTCGCCGAGGACTCCCTCTCGCCACGTGCTGTGCTTGCGAAGGTGGTCCAGCGCCAGATTCGTCGCGACGCGGAAGAACCACGTGCGCATCTCGCCCGCGTCCGCCGGCAAGCTCTCCTGCTCCAGGGCCCGGACCGCGGCCTGCTGGACCAGCTCCTCCGCGATGTCCTCACGGACGACGAGGCGAGTCAGATACCCGGCGAGCGCCTTGCGGTTCGCCTGGAAGGTGGCCGCGACCTGCTCCCGTGTCGTCACGATCGGTCCTCCACGTCCTCGGGCCACCAGGCGCGGATCGCCGCGGCGATCTCGGCAGGGGACTCCTCCTGCACGTAGTGTCCGGCGCCCGGCAGCGCAACGGACCTCGCCCTCGCGAAGGTCCTGGCGAAGCGGGCTCGTTCCTTCTCTCGGAAGGCGATGTCCTTGTCACCCCAGCAGAGGAGGACGGGTTTTTGCGCGAGGCCGCCAAGGCCGCGTTCAACGGTGGCCAGGAAGGGCGTGCTGCCGACGATGGCCTTCGGGAAGATGTGCGTGGCCTCTCGACGACTGCGGGTGCTCATGGGCCGGCGGTAGGCCTGCATCGCCTCGACGGAGAACTTCCGACGCGGCGTGCCCATCGGGATCATGACGTTCACGAAGGCGTTGAAGTTGCGGATCGCGAATCCGCCGATCGCGCCGCCCATGAGCCCCGAGAATCGCACGAAGTGCGGGTCGTCGGCGACCGGCCACGCCCACGTGTTGCAGATCACGAGGGCGCGAACGCGCTCGGGCTGGCGGCCCGCGACGCCGAGCCCGACCGGGCCTCCCCAATCTTGAACGACGGGGCTGAACTCGGTGAGCCCGAGGTGCTCGATGAAGTCCTCGACCACGGCCATGTGGCTCTCGGGTAGGTGGTCGTAGCCCTCCCCGGCAACGGACAGGCCGAAGCCCGGGTAGTCGACCGCGACGCAGCGAAAGCGGTCGCGCAAGAGACCGATCATGTGCCGGTAGACGAACGACCACGTGGGGTTCCCGTGCAGCATCAAGAGCGTCGGCCCGCTGCCCTCGTCCACGTAGTGAATCGTGTGGCCGCCTATCTCTGTGAACCTGCTCTCGAAGGGAAATAGCTCCCTGGTCAGCCAGTCGGGCCGAGTACCCGCGAGGTTCACGAGCGGCTCCTCGCGATCAACTCTGCGATGGCGTCTGCGGTCTCCGCTGGGCGCTCTTCGGGCACGAAGTGGCCGCAGCCCTCCAGGACGCGCAGCTCGGCGCCGAGGGCCTTCGCCGTACGCTCGCCGACGGCCGTCGGGAAGAACGGGTCTCGGTCGCCCCAGAGGACGAGCGAAGGAAGCCCGAGCGTCTTGCCGAGCCGCTCGACCTCGCCGTAGAGACCGGGCAGGTCACGCATACTGCTGAGGAAGATCCGGCGCGTCGTGCGCGCGCCGTGTCCGCGGAGGGCCGCCCGGTACTTCTTGAACGGGAACGCGGTTCGATCGGCCACGGCGGCGAGCCACATCGCCATCAGCCCGAGCCTGCCGAATGCGAGCCGGAAGAAGAGCCAGCCGAGGATCGGAACCCTCGCGAGGCGGAGTGGTGGAGGGATTGGCGTGTCGGGGAACATGTTGGTCGCGGCGACCGTGAGGGATCGGACGCGCTTGCCGAGCTTGGCCGCGAGGCGGACGGCCGTCGGCCCCCCGAAGTCGAAGCCGACGAGATTGAAGTCAGCGATGCCGAGGCTGGCGAGGAACTGCGCCAAGACCTCGGCGTGCTCCTCCGCGTGGTAATCAGCCGGTGCGTCGGCCGAGTCGCCAAACCCCAGGAGGTCGGGGACGACGACACGGCAGGTCTTCCCCAGACGCTCGCCGACGGCGGCGAAGGTGCCGCGGGAGCCCGGGATTCCGTGGAGAAGGACCAGGGTCGGCCCCGAGGATCCGTAGCTGTCGTAGGCGAGGGTTGCGGACTTGGGGACGAGAGCCACGTCTGCGGCGCTGGGGGCGTCTCTCCGGATGACCGAGCTTTCCATACCCCTCTAACGGCTGACCGCGACGGAACGGATGGCGTGCCTCGCCGCCCAGGCCGCGAGGCGTGCCAGCTTCGACGTTCGTGACGAGAGGACCGGGCCGGCCATCCGGTCTTCGTGCCCTGCACGTTTCTGCCGACGGAGGTCATCATGCTGCTCAAGAGCAAGAACGTCGTCATCTTCGCCGCCACCGGCGACATCGGTCGTGCCGTCGCGCAAGCCAGCGCCCGCGAGGGAGCGAATCTCTTCCTCTCCGGTCGAGACAAGGGCCGCGTCAACGCCCTCGCGGATTCGCTTTGGCCCACCATCGGGAGCGTGCGGGCTACGCAGGTCGACGCGACGGACGAGGTCGCCGTCGAGCGCTACCTGATGGCCCTCGAAGGCGTTGGCGTCGATGTCGTCTTCAACGCCATTGGCATCCGTGCGGAGGAGGGTGGCTACGGCATGCCCGCCGAGGTCCTCCCCTTCGCCTCGTTCATGCGGCCGGTGCAGGTCCACTTGGGCTCGCAGTTCTTGACCTCACGAATCGCCGCACGGCAGATGCGGGTCGACGCCCCATTTTGCGGCTCGACGTCTTCAGCTCGATCACGCGCCCATCGCCGAGCACGAAATCGAAGTACCCCCGAAGAGGTCGAGGGAGAACCTCGCCCGTATCCGGGTCGTGCATGGAGAGCATGAACTCCTGCTCCACCCCGACGACGGGGAGCTCGCCGTGCTTCTTCAAGTACAAGCGGACGAGGGCGCGACCTTGTTCTTCCAGCTCGGTCGTGTCGGCCTCCGAGATCCCGACGAGCCCGGCGTTCAAGTCGGCCAAGAAGACCTGTTCGGCGGCGGGCACCAACGGCACGCGACCGGCAAGCTTCTCGGTGAACCAGAACCCGAGCGCCCCGTGGACGGCGGCCCCGAAGACGAGCGCGGCGGACTTCTTCTCCGGCTCGAGCCCGAGCACGTAGATGAAGTAGTACTTCCGCCCGCACATCGCGTACGTGACGAGCTGCGAGGCCGAGCTCGTCGGCGGGATGTCACCCATGACGGGCCTCCTGCACGATGGCGGCCCGTTCTTGTTCTTGCTCGGCCAGGTGCGCCTTGAGCCCGTCGATCGCACGGGCAGCAGCGACCCGGGATGCAAGCTCGAAGCGCTCGACCCCGAGAGCCTCCAGCACGCGGCTGGCGGCGGTCTCGCCGGCTTCACCGAGCTGGTAGGCCAAGCGGAACAAGAGCTTCTTCTGCTCTTCGCTCATGGCCCTTCGATCCGTCGTCGCCGCCGTCTCGGGCTCAGAGTCACGCCCTCGGGCTCGAACAAGGGCTGGCTTCGGACCCGAGGGGACGACGTTGACGTTGTTGTCGTCGACCGGCGTTGTAGTGACCGAGGTTGTACTGACCGCCTCGTCGGCGAGCTCTTTGACGGCCACGGCCCCGACGTTGACGGCGACCCGAAACGCACGGGCAACCGCCCGGGTCTCTGCCATCCGCACGAGATGAGGGACGATGCGACGGTTCACGTTCGTGGCGTTCGCGTCGCCGATGCCCGTGAAGACGCCTTTTCGGGTGCGGACGGTCGCACGCACGACGGCGGTGCGATCGTTGTTCTCGCTCGGCACCTGCACGAGCTCGGTGCGGACGGATTGAAGTCCTTCCTCGTGAGCGAGGTGAAGAAGCCCCTTGAACGTGATGGCCTCGGTCTCCCCGACGACGTTGCCCTTGTCGTCCCGCACCTTCATGCGGATGACGAAGCTGTTCTTGCTGGCGGCGCTCATCGTGAACCTCCCTCGTGCGGCGGGGATCCTCGATGCGGTCGGTTCGTGATGTGGTGAACGACGGTGGCGATGAGCTGGACGACCACGTGGCCGTGCCGGCGGATGAAGTACATGAGCGTTCGCATGCGCGGTGCGCCCCGGCAGGTTGTAGCCGTGGCTTCCTCCGGGGCTCTTATCCCGGGGTTACGACGCGGTTTGCGGCGGCGGTCTGCGTGTACGCTGACGGTACACAACTGGGGAACACCGACGTGGGGCCCGCTGTTGAGCGCTTGCCCCTGATGGAACGCTGGGTCTAGAGTCTGAACATATGGCGGGGTACACGCCAGAGATCGAAGCAGTCGCAAGTACCGTCCTTGCCGCGTTGCGGGGCGGAAAGCTGGCCTATGTCGAGGGTCCGGTTGGGTCCGGTCGCAACGCGCTCGTCGATCGGCTGAACAACGAAGCCGATGTTGTCGCGATTGAGCTGCTCCCGCTGACCGAAACCGACGCGCCCGCGGCTGCCCTTGTCGAGCTAGCAAACCTTGCTCCCGGCGCTACCACCTCGGTTAGAAGCACCGGGGCCGAAGCCGAGTTGCACTCGTTTGGACGTGCGATCGGTGCGAGCCTTCGAGAGGGCGGCAAGGCGGTCGTACTCCGCGTTCCGGAGAGTTGGCGAGCGATCGAGGACAGAGGACGTTCGGATGACGTCGTCCCCGGGCGAGCCGCGGCGCTCCTTCACGGTCTCTTTGCCGGCGGCTCGGTCGCCCTCGTCGCCGACGCCGCTGTGACACCGGAGAGGCTGGGGTTTCATGCCGCCGTTCGTGTACCCCTGCGCCCTCACGACGTGCCCCTTTCAAGCCTCGAGGCGCTTTCGTGGGGTACCTACCAGCCGGCATTCAATTCGCTTCTTCGGACTGTCGGCAAAGCGGGCGTGGCGTCGCCGTTAGCGTGGCGACTCGCCGTGGGCGCCTTGCATCTCGGTGCCGTTGCCGAATCCGTTCGGCATGCGCTTCTTTCGCGAGTTCCGATTCCCCGTCTGGCACAACTGCTGGCGCAGCGTCTTCGACTGACCCCCGAAATCGCTCTAGCGGTCACAAGGTTTCTGGTCGTACGCCGACCCGTCGCACGTGACGCAATCCCCAGACTTACAGGCGTTGGGTCCGAACACGAACCGTTGCTCACGATGTGCATCGGCTACGGGGGCGATGAAATTCGGGTCACGCCCATCGTCCGAAGCTTGCTGAACTCGCGCCTTCAGGAGGTTCGATGGCGCTCGATGACCCGCAGCGTCCACGAAGTGCTCGCCGCTCACTACCAGAAGTCGGACGGAGCTCTCTCTCCGAACGGGCTCGACGCACCGCAAACTCGCGCGTGGTGCGAGAAGGTTCACCACCTCGCCCATGCGGGGGCAGCAGGCGCCAGCGAGTGGGCGAAGCAGGAGTTTCCGACGCCCGAATTCTACTGGGACCGGGGCCGCTATTTGAGCGTTGTTGAAGCGGACTACGCTGCTGCAGCACGCGTCTATCAGGCGTGCGTGTCCCGGTTTCCAGATGACGACTACGCGTGGCACTACCGCGGCTTCAACCTGCATCGAGCCGGAGCAACGGGCGCAGAGGTCGAAGCGGCCTTTCGCACAGCGGTGAAGCTGGCGGAGGAAAACCCCTGGTGGAACAGCCGACTTGTTACTTTCTTGAATGCGGACGGCCAGCCGCGCGCGAGCTATGCAGAATGGAAGGTGGCCGTCGAACGCGTTGATCCTGAGGGCACGATCGTTCGAGCGAACATGTGGCTCGCACGAAATTTCCACCGCTGGGTCTTCCGAGAGTGGGTGAACGCAGGCCGGACAAGCTGGGCTCGAGAGGTCTATGATCTCGTCCCTGAGCGCGTCAGGGCACGCGGGAACTGGCGCTACTTGCAGCGTCAGCTCGAGAACGGTCCCCGAGCTGCGTGGCGCTCGTTCCTACAGGACCTCGAGTCGAGGCTCGGCATTAGCGCTGACATGGCAAGCAAAGTCCGACGATCTTGGGACTCTCTTGCATCGCTCGTTGACGCCGAGCTCCCGCTCCCGATGGGTGACATGACCTCGGACAACGAGCGATTCCAGTTTGCGTGGAGCTACCGGTCCGTCCTCGTCGAGGTGGAGGTCCACGCGGACGGGACGGTTGAGTGGTTCGGCAAGGACCGGAAGACCGGCAAGGCAGCAGATGGTCTTCTAACGGGGGGAGCATCTTGGGCCCCGCTGCGGGATTGGATGCAGAGGGTCATCGATGCGTAGTCAATTTGAGGCGCTGTCGGAGAGCGCTCGCGTCTTCCGTATGGCTCGCATTGGCGGCGGGTTCCTGCCTGCAGGGCACCTCTTGCCCAAGCCCGAGTGGCTCGAGCCAGATCCCCAGGACATCGCTGAGGGTGAACGTAGCGGCCGACCGGCTGGAATCTCTGTCTGGGACGTCGCACTCGCGAAGCACGAGGACGCTTGTTGGATTCGACAGGTCCACGTTGGGGAGCAGACGTCCTTCTCCGCCGAGGTGGGTCGCTTGAAGCACGTTGCTGGCCAGCATCAGCGCGAGCTGGCGATCGTGGCCGACCCTTTGCCGTCCCCGTCCGCTGACCCTCGGTGGGAGACACTCGAAGAGGCGCAGCGAGCAAGCATCTCATCGACAGCGGGTGGGCATACGCTCGTTGAAGGCGTTCGTAGGCCTGCCGGAGTCTCGAAGGGAGCGCACAAGAGTTTCCGGGAGGAGCTCGCTCAGGAGTTCGAGCGCCTTGCCGGCTGACCATTCACATCCCATTCACACGCCGACCGTCGCGCCGTGTCGCGTTCTGTCCACGAGCGTCGCGTTCGCGATCGCCACCCGAACCTCCACGAGGAAGTCCCAAGCACGCGACCAGGCTGGTTTTTCAGCCTGATCCTGTGGGGTTCAGGGGCGAGCGCTAAGCGACGTCGTTCGAGGGAGGGCAGGGCTTTGAAAACCGCCGTAGGGCAACCTACCGGACTCCTCCTCCGCCGAAAATCCAAGGGGTTCGTGAACGAGCCCCTCGGAGGTGTCCACGCCGACAGCCGTCAGTGCAGGACCATCCCGCAAGAGGCATCGACGACCTGGCCCGTCAGGCAGCTCGCCATGTCCGACGCGACGAGCACCACGATGTTCGCCGTCTCGTCCACGGTGACCGCTCGCTGCATGAGCGCCCCCATCCGGATCGCGTCCTTGAACGCCTCCTCGGGGATCCCCGCCGTGGCTGCATTCGCTCGGATCGTCTCCTGGATCGTGCGCGTCTCGAACATGGCGCCGGGACGGACGCAGACGACACGGACGCCGGCCGGCGACAGCTCCGCGGCGAGCCCACGGGTCATCGCCTCGATCGCTCCGCAGGCGGAGCTCACCCCACTCATGAACGGCCGGGCCTCCTTTCCGAGGGACGCGGAAAGGGTCACGATCACGCCGCGCTTCCGGACGTTTCCAAGCACCTGCAGCTTGGCGCCTACACCGCCGCGAGTAGTCGTCCGGTGGAAGTACATGTCTTGGTTCGTCGTCGACGTGATGCCGTCGTCGACGTGATGAACTACAACCCCGACGGTTGGTGGCACCACGCTGCCGCTGCGTGCGTATTTCGGCCATCGCGATCACCCAAACCGCGGCATGTCGATCACCCGTTTCGCAGCATGGCGATCGGAGCGAAGCGACGTCTTTGTCTTGGGGTCTCCTCTGAACGGGTGAGTAGTTGATGTTTGGAACCGCGCGGACGCTACGCGTGCACGGCTCGGGCTTCAATCTGCGGTCGCCGCCGCCTTCGTCTTGCGCCGCGAGGGCCCGAGGAGACCGATCTTGTGAGCGCCGTGGATGACGCGATCGCAGACGGCGTCGGCGACGGTCGGGTCGGCGAGGAAGTCGTGCCACCGATCGTGTTTGAGCTGGCTCGTGATGATCGTCGCGCGGAGGTCGTAGCGGTCTTCGAGGATCTCGAGCAGGTCGCGGCGAGCCTCTTCGGTCAGAGGCCCGATCGCGAAATCATCAAGGACCAAAACGTCGACCTTCGCAATGCGAGCGAGGAGACGGGTGTACGTCCCGTCGGCGCGAGCGAGACGGAGCTCGTCGAAGAGCCGCGGAACGCGCCTGTAGAATACACGAAAACCTTTCCGACAGGCTTGATGCGCCAGCGCGCACGCGAGGTAGCTCTTCCCGGTACCCGTCGCGCCGGTGACGATGACGGTTTGGTGCTCGACGACCCATCGGCATGTCGCCAGCCGTCGAACGACCGCCTTGTCGAGCTGTCGCTCGCGCGCGAAGTCGACGCCCTCGACGCACGCCTCGCCGATGCGAAGCTTCGCGTCGCGGAGATTCTTCGCCAGGCGCGCGTTCTCGCGCGCGAGCATCTCGGCGTCGACGAGCAGCGCGAGGCGATCGTCGAACGAGAGCGCGAGGGTGTCGGGGGACTTGTCTTGCTCGAGCCACGTCGCGGCGAGGACGCGAAGGCGCATCGCTTGAAGCTTCTCGAGGGTCGGTTCTCTCATCGTCATTTCTTCATTCCTTCTTTCTTGCTCAGTCGTCATGGACGTCAGTGGTAGTAGCCAGGGCCGCGAACATTTTCGTGAGGCGCGCCAGCGGCGGCGGGCGCTTCCGGCTCGGGTAGAGGCTCGCCATCGAGGTTGTGCTGGAGGATCGTCAGCACGGGTCGATAGCTGCGAGCGCCGGCGTAGAGAGCGCGCCGGCTCGCAGCGTCGAGGCGGGCGTTGCCGTACTTCTTCGCGAGGCGGAAGAGGCCGAGACAGGATCGGTAGCCCCACTCGGGGTGCCGTCGCTCGCGCAGGATCACGTCGCAGAGCGCGCGCGTGTTTGGACCGACCTGCTCGGCCCACCCGAGGATGCGCGAGGGCGTCCATTCGGCGTGCGCGCGATGGCTGCTCGGCATGTGCTCGGTGATCGTCGTGAAGCCGCCGCGCACGAAGCTGCGAACGTGAACGGCCACGCGCTCGTTGACGTGGAAGATCTCCACCGTGCGCGTCGTCGCGCGGAGCCAGAGCTTGACGTCATCGGTGCGAAGCGCGTGCGGCGCGGAGTAGAAATGGTCCTCGAACGCGACGTGGTAGTCGATGTTGAGGCCGACCTTCTTCCAGAGACAGGCCTCGAAGGGCACCGCGGGCAGCGGCATCAACGCGGGCTTGTCGAGGCGCTCGAACAGCTCGCGCCGGCTCGCCTTGTACGTGCGCATGGTGCGCGCGTTGAGATCCGCGACAAGCTCGGCGAGACGAGCGTTGAGCGCGCCGAGGGACGTGAAAGTCTCGGTGCGGATCCGCGCGAGGAGCCACCGCTCGGCGACTTGAACGCCGACTTCGACCTTCGCCTTGTCGCGCGGCGACTTCGGTCGCGCCGGAAGGATCGTCGTGTCGTAGTAGCGCGCGAGCTCGGCGGTCGTGCGTTGAACGCCGGGGTCGTACCGACACGCCGTGACGATGGCGCTCTTCAACTGATCGGGAACGATCGCGCGCGTCACGCCACCGAAGAAGGTCAACGCGTGGCTGACACTCGCCACGAAGTCCGGCACGCTCTGCGTCCGGCTGGCCTCCGCGAACGTGTAGTTGCTCGCGCCGAGCACCGCGACGAAGAGCTCGACCTCGATGATCTCGCCAGTCGTCGGGTCGATCAACCGCGGCTTCATGCCGGCGTAGTCGACGAACATCTTGTCGCCGGCGACGTGCACCTGGCGCATCACGGGCGACCGCCGCTTCAACCACTCGCGGTAGCGATCGCAGAACGCCGTGTAGCGAAGACCGTCGGGATGCGTCCCGAGGAACTCGATGTGAAGGAGCGCGAGGGTTACGCCGGGGCGACGAAGCTCGAGATGGATCGCCGCGCAGTCCGGCTGCGGACGAATGCACGACGGTGCCGTCTTTGGATAGAGCTTCGTCTCGAGCTCGGAGTCGCTCAGCTCCTCGACGGCGGCGAGGTCGAGCCCGAGCGCGGCGGCGTCGATGGCGACCTTCCCGACCGAGCTCGCGCTGATCGCGAGCGAGCGCGCGATGTCGCGATGGCTCCGCTTGAGGCCGAGCTTCTGCCTGAGGATCTCTCGTATCTGCAGCATGGGGAGTCTCTCTGTCGCCATGCCACCTCGTAGGCGGCGTGGGCCGGAGCCCCCAAGACCTCGTCATCCGCTCAGTAGTCCGGCGATCGCGATGGCCGAAACGGGTGATCGCGATGCGCCGTTTTGTGTGTTGACGAGCTTCGAGAAACGCAGAGAAATGAACGCGCCGGTTGTGCGGCGTAGCCGCGCGACCGACGCGCTCTCGAGTTCACTTCTTCGTCTTGGTCTTCGTGGTCGCCTTGGCGGCAGCGGCGTCTTCGGCCTCGCGTAGGCGGTAGCTCTTGCCTTCGATGTTGATGACGTCGGCGTGATGGATGACGCGATCGATGAGCGCGGTCGCGCAGGCCGCGTTGGGGAAGATCGTGGACCACTCCTTGAAGGCGAGGTTCGTGGTGAGTACGAGGCTCTTCCTCTCGTAACGCCGGCTCACGACTTGGAATAGGAGGTCGGCGTTGCGGTTGTCGAAGGCGAGGTACCCGACCTCGTCAAGGACAAGCAGGCTCTGCTTCGCGTAGTACGCGAGGCGCCGTTCGAGAGCGCGGCTCGTCTCCTGTCCGCCGAGATCGAGGAGCATCTTCGCGGCGGTGATGAAGAGGACAGAGTGGCCGGCGACGATCGCTTGGTGAGCGATGTTCTCGGCGATCATCGTCTTGCCGAGGCCTTGCGGAGCGACGAGGACGACATTGCGCGCTCCGCCGAGGAAGTGGAGACCGACGGCCGCCTCGACCAGCGATCGGTCGATCTTCGTCGGCCAGTTCCAGTCGTAGTCGGCAATGGTCTTGAAACGACCGAGTTTGCTGCGCGAGAGACGGCGTTCGAGCCCTCGACGCGTGCGCTCGCGCTCCTCGATGTCGGCGACATGCTCGAAGATCTGGGTCACACCCCAGCGCTTCTTGGTCGCGAGCGAGACGAGATCGTCCAGGCCGTCGGCGGCGCCGGCGAGGCCGAGAGCGCGGAGTCGCTCGTGGAGGGAAGCCTCACTCATGGGATGCCTCCTTCCCGACGCGGTCCGCAAGGTTGTCGTAGTCGTCGAGACGATGAGGCTCGACGACCTGATCGCGAACACGCGGATCGTCCGAGAGCGCGACGACTATGACGGGCCTCTCGCCGTCCGCGCGACGACGCTGGTCGAGGACGTGCGCGACGGACTCGGCGCGGAACGCGCCGCGGGTATGCGCATCGCGGATCGCCATGTTGAGCGCGGTGGCGCCGTAGAGATCGAGGAGGCGAAGAAGACGGGACGTCGTGCCGCCGAGATGGCCTCCGTGGAGGGCGACCTCGGCGAGGAATTCTCGGGCAAAGTGGCAGACGGCGAAGAGACGATTTCGTCCACGATGCTCGCGCGCCTTGCGCTTGTCAGCGGTGAGCGCCGCGAGGTGCCGCTCGTCCTCGAGTTGCTGGCCGGCGTCGTAGGACCGCCGGTGACGCGCGATCTCCACCATCCCGTCGAGGACGCGCACGACGGTCTGCGACGCGACGACCGAGAGTGTCTTCCGAACGTGGGTATGAGGGATCGAGTAGTCGTTCCGGTCAAATCGAACATATGGCGTTTTGCCAGAGACGACGGCGCGAACGAGGTCGGTGGCAGCCGGGTGCTCTGGAAGCGGGAGGAGCCGGGCGCGCTCCTCGACGAGAGCATCGCGAACGATGCGTTTGTCGAGATCGGCGGGGACAAGGCGTCCGCGCTGGACGCGGTGAACCCACTCCTCGAGTTGCACGTTGAGGTCGTCGACCGAGCGAAAAGATCGCGCGGCGAAGAAGCCGTCGCGGAGATCGCGAATACGTCGTTCGACGCGCCCCTTCTCGTTGCCGCGCGCGACGGCGCAAGGCTTGGGCGCAAAGTGGTAATGGCCCGCGAGCTCGAGAATCCTCGGGTGGAAGCGGACGAGATCGCCTTCGCGCTCGAGGACGGCGCTCTTCAAGTTGTCATACAAGATGGTGCGAGGCACGCCGCCGAAGGCCTCGAACGCGGCGACGTGACCGTGGAGGAAACTCTCGGTGGTCTGATCGAGGTAGAAGCGCGCGAAGAGCGCGCGCGACCACGAGAGCACCATCAGGAAGCAAGAAACGCCGCGCTTCGCGCGCCCGACCACGATCGAACCGAAGGAGGCCCAGTCGACCTGAGCCTGCTCGCCGGGCAGGACGGAGAGGCGGAGGAACGCCTCGTGTCGCGACGGACGTTGGCGGGCAACGAAGCGACGGACGGGGAAGACGGATCCGTTGTAGCCGCGCTCACGGAGCATCTCGTGAAGGCGAGTCGAGCGCAGGCGCGGGTACTGCTCGAGGGTCACGTGGATGAACTCGCGATAGGGGTCGAGAAGCTCCGCGCGAGCGCGAAGGACGGGAGCGAGAAACGATCGACTCTCGATCGCGTTGTGAACGGCGTCGTGGTGCAGCCCGAGCTCCGCCGCGATCGTGCCGACCTTCCAGTGCTCGGCGAAGAAGAGGCGACGGGCTTCGGCGCGCTGCTCATCGGTGATCATCGGGCGACCTCCTCGATCAGGAGGCGCCTGAGATCAGCGAAGTCACCCATGCCCGTGATGTCACGGCGGGCCGCGCGGCGAGCGCGCGCCGGACCGGGGATCCAATCGAGCGTGTAGAGCGGCGCGCCGCCGTCGGTGAACGTCTCTTGAAAGAGAGTCGAAGCGGACCCACCGTGCGCGTCGTCCGCACAGAGCGCAGCGCGGATCGGTTGTCCCTGCCAGAGCGCGATCGCCTCGAGCAGCAATGCCATCGCGCGCGGGTGCGCCGGCGAACGAAGCAATCTCGCCTTGAGGAACGTGTCGTGCGCTCCCGCCATCGCGATCACCCTCGTGCTCATCGCGTTGGGGGCGATTCCCATCCAGATCGATTCCATCGGTGAACTCCACGCCGGCTGTCGCGATCGCCTCGATGACGACGGGCGCAGACGGCGCGACGACCATCGGCGGAAGGTCCACTTCTCGGCGACGGGCGTGCGTTACATTTTGCTTCCGGCGATGCTTGCTGACGCGAGCCGCCGTCTTCCGCCGCCCCTTCGGACTACGCCAGTACACGCGTCGCGAAGCCTGCCGGACCGCCCAGCGCGCTCTCGGCTGGCACGGCGCGCAGTAGATCTGCCCTCGATCGCAGGGCGAGCAGATGAAGAATGGGACGCCGCACCGCGGCGCCGTGCATTGAACGAGTCGAACCGAATCCACGCCGCCGCCCTGACGGCAGCAAATTGGATCAGCGCGACGGAAACGTGCGACACCTGTCGCACGTCGCTACTGCCGTCGCGACGATGGGCTCGGAGCTCGACACTCCGGGCCCTTACTTTTGCCGTCCGCAGGATCGTCGTCCGCGGACCCCACCGACGGCCAACTACGCGGCGGCGCGCTCAGATTTGCGCGTTTTCACAAGCCCGCTGACATGTGTGATCGCGATGGCGCGAAACGGGTGATCGCGATGCGCCGTTTTGTGTGATCGCGATGGGCCGGCGCACGCACGCTGCGCTCGAGCGGGGGATCCTGGCCCGCCACTTCGCTCCATCGCCGGGGCCGATGTGCGGCACGTGCGATTTCGCCTCCGCTTGTTCTGACTGGAAGACCGACGGCCATCAGCGGCTGCCGGTTCTCGACGCTCGCGTCGGCACGTAGGCCGCCGCTTCCACTTCAACCCGAATCGAGGGGCATGGGCACGACGCTCATGCCCCTCGATTCATTTCGTCATGAGGTTTCCCATGGAGAGCATCACCACCATCGTCCCCCGCATCATGAACGGCCTCGCCCCGAGGCGTCCCTTCACCCTGACGAAGCTGATCGAGCAGCTCGAAGAAGAAGAACGTCACGACAACCCCGATCTTGTACTTCCGCTCCGCGATCTCCAGATGGTCGACGCTGAGCGTCTCGCCGTGCCCGACGGCCGGACGTTCCGCCTCAACGACTGGTCACGGCGGCAGACCGCGAGCCTCTTGGGCCTGCGGTGGGATCGCTGGTTCGAGAACGCCAGCGGCAGTGACGTGGCCGAGGAGGTCAACCGGCGCCTTCAACGATCGTCGGCCGAGGTTCGTGTCCGCACGCGTTCGCGTCCTGATGAGGGACCCGAGCTGCGTGCGCTCGTGACCCCGCGGTACACGCCGGTGCCCGACTCCGTCGTGGCCCGCGGCATCGTCGCTTCAATCGGTCACTACAACGCGGACCCCACGGTCGTTCGTGCACATGTGACCGAGCGCACGACGTCGTTCGTCATCGGCGTCGGCGAGCCGTACAAGCCGGGCGGCGATGGCCGCGTGGGCGATGTCTGGGGCGGCCTTCTCGTCCGCAACAGCAACACCGGATTCGCTGCGCTGGCCGTCCAGCTTCATCTCACCCGGCTCGTCTGCCTCAACGGGATGACGGTCCCGCACGAGGAGGCGGTACTTCGACGAGTTCATCGTGGACTCGACATCGGTGATCTCGAGGTGAAGCTCTACGCCAAGCTTCGAGATCTGCCCGCTCGACTTCGCAAGGGCACGGACACGCTCGCCGCGACGACACGCATCCGGGTCGACGACGTGAACGAGGAGATCGGTCGATTCCTCGAGAACGCCCGCCAGCCACGCCGGCTCGCTCCGCAGATCGAGGCCGCCTACAAGAAGGAGGAGCACGCCAGCGCGTTCGGGATCGTGCAGGCGATCACGCTGGCCGCTCAGTCGCTCTCAGCGGAGGAGCGCTACGAACTCGAACGGGCCGCGGGCGCGTACGCGGCGAGCTCGCTCTCGTAGCGGGCGACGGGGCGCATGCCCCGTCGTCTAGCTCCAAGTTTGTCCGGTCAGATGGCGAAGATCTTCTGACACGCGAGCGTCGCCATGGCCTTCGAGCGGGCCGCAATCTCTTCATCACCCCATGAGCTCGCCTTCTTGAGGACGTCGTCCATCGGCACAAGATCGGTCGTCATGAGCTGCTTCTTCTTCACGAACGTCTCGTTCCGCAACCGCTCGTTTAGTTTCTGAGGAACGAGGATCAGATTCCCGATGTCAGCCATCCGTACGGCCGGCTTCCCAGTCGCCGGCTTCTGCGGGGCGACATGCTCGATGGTGAACTTGTCGTAATCGGGGGGTGCGCCCTTTCGAAGGTGGGCATCGATCCGCTGGAGCACGTAACGCACGAGGGCCTTCTGCTTCGTGTTCTCGTCGGAGAACTTGAGCTGCGCGAAGCCCGCGACGAACTCGTCTTCGCTCGGCACGCGCTCTCGCAGCTTGTTCGTAAAGTCGCGCAGTACTCGGCCCGCCTTGTTCTTGTCTGTCGCCTCCCACAGCGAGCGCCCACTCAGCGCGTACATCTTGGCCGTGCCGCCTCCCGTGCGTTGGGCGGTGATCGCCGTGAACTGGAGGTGGAAGCTCTCTAGCTGCTGCAGCACCGTAGCGGTCTGCTTTATGGTCAAGCTCTTGGCCTGGTAGGCGCGAACGATGGCCAGGAGCATCGGCGCCGGCTGCAGAACCCGGAACACCTGCAGCGCCCTCAGCGCCTCGGCGATGTCGCTCTCCTGCTTGGTCCACTCGTGGTAGTCGGCCTCGAACGCCGTACGATAGGCCTTTGCGTCCGCCAACAGCTCCTTCAGAAACTCGGGCGCTTCGGACTTTGTGACTGCCTTCTTGATTGCGGCAAAGAGCTGCTTCTCGCCTGTATAGGGCCGCCTCGAAAGCCATGAGTGGTGCAGGAAGCGATTGACGTCGAGGTCCGCCTTGGAACCCTCGAGCGTCTCCAGCAAGGATGCCCACCGGTCGCCGAGAACGTCGACATTCTTGTTCTTCGGCTTCATGTTGCGGGCGAGGTGGTTCTTCACCAGGTCGGAGACGGTGAGATCCTTGCCGCGGGTATTGAGCGTTTCGAAGATAAGGTACGCTTCATCCTCCTTCGTCAGCTCGATGACGATGAGCTGTAGGCGCATCACTCGATCGCGAATGCGAATCAGCTCTTGACGCTTCTGGTCGACCTTCTTCTTTGCAGTTACCGACGGGTTGGCGTCGACAGCTCGCAGCGTCCTCGTCACTTGGTCGGACAAGTACTCGTAGGCCTCCTTGAGCGCGACCTCCTCCTCACCGAGATCTGCCTCGAGCTCGGCGTGACCGTGTTTCTGGATGTGTTCCTGGAGATACGGATAGGACGTCTCGGTCTGCAGGACGAACTGCTGATCGCTATTTAGGTCCTGGCGCTCGATGAGTTGGTGAACACCTTTCGCGAGGGCCTTGTGGCCTTCGCTCTCCATGGCGTCGCGAACGGAAGCCAGAAGGATCGTGATCGTCGTCAGCCGCTGCTGCCCGTCGACGACGAAGAGGGGCCCGTACGGGTCCGCGTTGCGGTAGACCACGAACGAGCCGATGAAGTAGTCCGCGTCGTCGGCAACAATCGCATCATTCCAAAAATCCTCGACGTTCTCGCGGTCCCACGAGTACGGCCGCTGGAAGCGGGGGATGCGGTAGAAGTTTCCCTCGAGGAGCTTCTTCACCGTGACGTCGCTCGGCTTGATCTCCATCAGCTCTCCCCCTCCACGTACTTGCTCTTCCCCTCGCCCCAGTACGACTCGTAGACGTGCTCGTAGACCGCCTCGAGGGCGGCCTCGTACTTCACCTCGTCGTACGCGTCGGGCAGGTCCTTCAACGCGGCCTTGATGGCGACGCGCACGGCGGCCCGCTTCATCTGGCTCTTGCGCCAGTCGATGACGAGCTTCTTCTCGATCTTCTTCGGCAGGTCGGCCGCGATCTTCTTCACGGCGGCCTGGTCCTTCTTGTCAAGGGTGACCTCCACGCCGACGAGCAGGTCGTAGAAGGCGAGCTGCTCCTGCGACACGCCCTCGCCCTTGGCCCGGCCTTCTTCTTCCTCCATCTTCTTGATGAAGGCCATGAGCTGCTCGAAGAAGGCCGCCACCGTGTGGGCGCCCTCGTTGTAGTCGGCGATGAGCTCCTCGAGCTTGTCTCGCAGAGCGCGGCGGGTCGGGTTCAACCGCACGAGAGCGTCGACCCGCTTCAACGTCGCCGACGTGAGCGCCTCCGCCGTGCTCGCCTTGTTCTTCGCCTTGGCGAAGTAGCGGGCCAGGGCCTCGAAGTCGATCTCGCCGAGGTGAACGCGGCCCCCGTACTTGTCGCCGGGCGGCTCGTGGATCACGTACGCGTTCGCGTCCACGGATTCATCGAGGAGCTTCTCGACTTGCGTCATCACGGCCGAGATGTCGACCGGTTGCTCGAGCCCCTGGATCCCCCGGGCGAGATCCAAGAGCACGCCCCAGTCGAGGGCGTGTTCTAGCTTGCGATCGTCGGTGCCGAGGGCGCGGTACACGCGATCGGCGTGCGTGGCGAGGGTGAGGTACTTCTTCTTCGTCTCGACCGGGTGAATCAACTTGTCGACGCCGGTCTTGAGCACCGTGATCCGGGCCAACTTCGTCAGCGAGCGGATGGCGTCCACGTCCACACCGTGATCGGCGCAGAACTTCTTGCCGTCGGCGATGAGCTTCTTGAGCTCTTCGAGTTGTACTTCCTTCGGTTGTACCGGCGTGTCGCCCTCGCCGACGCCGCCGCCCGCACCGGCGCCGTAGATGGCGAGCGCCTTCTGCAGGTTCCGGAACACGCCCACGTAGTCCACGATGAGGCCGTTGACCTTGCCCTCGTAGACGCGGTTCGCGCGGGCGATGGTCTGCATGAGCGTGTGGTTCCGCATCGGCTTGTCGAGGTAGACGGCGCCGCAGCTCGGCACGTCGAATCCGGTCATCCACATGGCGCACACGAACACGAGACCGAGCGGGTCCTTCGGGTCCTTGAACTTCGTGTCCAGGTCCTCCTTGATGAAGCGGAGGCGGTGCGGGGCGATGTCGAGGCCCTTCTTCTTGAACGCGTCGACCTCGTTCTGCGACTGGGAGATGACGACGGCCATGTCGAGCTTCGTGATGAAGTCGAGCGCCATCTGGAGCTTCGCCCTGGCCGCCTTCTCCTCGTAGGCGGTGCGGGCGAGCGCTTCTTCTAGCTCCTTCTTCTTCTTCGCCCACGCGGCCTTCACCTTGTCGTGCATCCGCACGGCGGTGAGCTTGTCGATGGCGACCACCATCGCCTTTGTGCCGCCGGGGCGCTCGGTCTCGGTGTTGAGGCCGAGGAAGTGCGTGACGATGTCGGCCGCGATGGTGTCGAGCCGGTCCTCCCTCGTGATGAGGTGGTACTGGCGCGAGAACTCCCGCTCGACCTTCTTCTGCTGCTCCTCGTCGAGATCGGCTTCCTCGATGAGGGCGGCGAGATCGTCGCCGAGATCCTCGTTCGTGAGCTGGAGCTCGGGGATGCGGGCCTCGTAGTAGAGCGGGACGGTGGCGTTGTCCTCGATGGCCTGCCGGAAGTTGTAGACGCTGACGTAGTCACCGAAGACCTCACGGGTCTTCTCTTCGCCGGCCATGAGCGGCGTGCCGGTGAAGCCGATGAAGGCGGCGTTCGGCAGGGCCTGCCGCATGTTGAGGGCGAACGTGTCGTACTGGGAGCGGTGCGCCTCGTCGGCGATGACGATGATGTCGCTCCGGTCCGAGAGCTTCGGGTATGTCGCCCCCTTCACGTCGGTGCGGAATTTCTGGATCAGCGTGAAGACGTAGCGGTGGTCCTCGGTGAGGAGCTGCTTCAAGTTCTCGGCGCTCTTCGCCTGGACGTTCTTGTCCTTCACGGCGCCGCACGCGGCGAACGTCTTGTAGATCTGATCGTCCAGGTCTTCCCGGTCGGTGATGATGACGAAGGTCCAGTTGCCCGGAAGCCGCCGCAGGATCTTCTGCGAGAAGAAGACCATCGAGAACGATTTGCCCGAGCCCTGCGTGTGCCAGAACACGCCGAGGCGGCGGCGGGCGGCGAGCACGTCCTTGCCGACGCCCGGCGGGGTCGAGGCGAGCTGGTACTTCCGCACGGCGGCGATGGCGTTGTTCACGCCGAGGAACTGGTGGTTCTGGCCGACGATCTTGGCGACGGCCGACTTCTGCTCGGAGAAGAGCGTGAAGTTCTCGACGAGGTCGAGGAGGCGGGCCTTGTCGCAGACGCCCCGGAGCATCGTCTCCAGGCTCACCGTGGCGGGCTCGTCCTCCCGCTCGATGCGCTTCCACTCCTTGAAGTGCTCCCACGCGCCGGTGACGCTGCCAATGCGGGATTCGAAGCCGTTCGACAGGACGACGACGCCGTTGAACCAGAAGATGTTCGGGATCGCCGTCTGGTAGTCCGTGTAGTTGTCGCGGTAGGCGTTCTCGACGTTCTTGTGCAGGCCCTTGAGCTCGATGAAGACGAGCGGAAGGCCATTCACGAAGCCGACGAGGTCAGCTCGCCGCTGATAGATCTCGCCCTGCACCCAGAGCTGCTGGGCGACGAGGAAATCGTTTGCCTCGGGTTTCTCCCAGTCGATCACGCGGACCGTGACGTCCTGCATGCCCTCCTCGCCGTCGGGGGCGGGGACCTTCACCTTCACGCCCTGCTTCAAGAGGGCGTGAACGTCACGGTTGGCGGCGACGATGCTACCCATGGCGGCGCGGTCGCGTGTGAGCACGTCGATGGCCTGGTCGATGGCCTCTCGGGGGAGCTTGGGGTTGAGCTTCTCGAGGGCGGGGCGCAGACGGCCAAAGAGAACAACGTCCCCCTTCGTCTCCCGCCCGAGGGTGCCCTTCTCGCCGAAGGTCTCGTCCATGACCCGGGCGACCTTCCACCCCAAGTCGGTGAAAAGTTCGAGTGCGGCTTCTTCGACTTCGGCTTCGAGCGTCCCCGGGCTCACCGCCCCATCGTACATGGACGCACCGCGGCCAGGGTCGAGCTACTTCAGCGCGGCCTCCTGGAGGCTATCTGGCAAGCGCGGCCCCGGTTCACGGGGTGGAGTCGGCCGCGACGCGATCGCTCACCCGAGACGGTTTCCCGTGAGCCCGCGGGGCGGTCGGGTCGGTCTCGGCAGTGTCCAGCGCGACCTCGCCGGAGATGAGCCGAGGGAGGAGGAGGTCGCGTTGAGCACGGAGGACCCCATTGGCGGAGCGGAGCACCTCGATCAGATCGTCATTCACCAGCGCCACTTCAGAAAAGCGGCTTTGCGTTGTGGTATCCGGCACTTTCACGGGAACTGCACGCAGGATCGACGTGTTCAAGTTCGGCATCGTCGCACCGACCGCCGCACCGGCGATGCCTGCGACGACGTCGGGCTTCCCGAGGTACTCGTGAAGGTATCGCGGGTGAAGTGGTCCTCCGAGAGGGAGCGAGATACGAAGGCAGCCAGTGCCGCAAAGCCACCCTACTTGACGTTTGCCAATGAACGCCCGGCGGCCGATATCACCGCGACGTCCGTACACAATATCTCCCACCGACAACTTGTGCTGAGCGAGCTTCTCGACGACCTCATCTGGTATCCGAGCGATGTCGCTAGTGTCGATTCGGCCGGCGATGAGGTTCTTGGGCATGACCACCGGACTTCCCTCCGCGGTGTAGTCCGACTCATGCAGGGCGCTTCCAAATGGTCCCGTGCGAACGACGCCGCCGGCCTCATCGACAATGTCACCTAGCGCTCGTTCGGTGGCGGCGGACGCTCCAGCCTCCATCAGGCTGAAAGCGACAGACGTCATCTCCTCGAGGATCTTGATCCGCTTCGTGTTGTTCTCGATGAGGTCGTCGTAGGCGCCGAGCACGTCGACGATCTCGTCCTGCACTTCGCGCGGCGGCTCGGGCACCCGAAGGTTCTCGAGGATCGTTTGGTTCAGGTTCGAGATGTTCGTTCCGTTGCCTTGAGCGCTCAGAGTGTCCCTAATCAACCTGGTGCGAAACACATAGGCGTAGAATCGAGGATTTGCCTGAGCTGTGATGAATCGGGTGCGAATCGTAAACGCTGAGTGACTGAGCGGCCCTTCTGGGTCGCGCACAAGCAGACTTCGACCGATAAGCTCTCGATTGCCGTTTGATCGTACGAAGATGATATCTCCGGCCAACAGAAGGTTGTCGTCGCGGACCGCTCCGTCCGGCCTAATCTCGTCGAGCCCCTCGGTCGGAGCGAATAGGCGGTCGCCGAAGTCGCCGACGTTGAGCACCCTGAGCCCTACGCCGAAGTTCGCCTTCGTATAGTTGAGCCCGTTTCGGAACTCAGCGAGCTCGCCGAGCCTCCTAGTGGGCCAGGACCGTGCAGCCATTACCCCTCCACAACCGTCGCCACGTTCTCACCGATGCGGCGCTCTAGCTCTCGGGCCTCAGCGTTCAAGACCTCAAGCTGCTCGTTGAGCTCCTCGAGCCTCTCCTTGAAATCGAAGTCGTCCGCCGCTCGCTCGGCCACGCCGACATAGCGACCCGGGTTCAGGCTGAAGCCGTGGGCCTCGATCTCCCTACGGGTCGCGACCTTGCAGAGCCCCAGCACGTCCACGTACTTCCCTTTGGGGAAGTGCTCCTTCGTGAGCTTGGCGCTCCCGTGCGCCTTCTCGGGCTGCTGCCCGCGGTAGAGCCGGACGATGTTCGCGAGGAACTCGACCTGCTCCCCGGTCATCTCGCGGTGGGCCCGATCGACCTGACGGAAATGATGCCGGGCGTCGATGAAGAGGACCTTGTCCTTGCGGTCGGTCTTCGCCTTGCCCTTGTCGAGGAACCACAACGTGACCGGCAACGTCACGGTGTAGAATAAGTTTGTAGTGAGAGAGACGATGACGTCGACCGCGCCGGCCTCGATGAGCTTCTTCCGGATCTCAAGCTCCGTGCCGCGGGCGTCGGCGGCACTGTTGGCCATGACGAATCCCGCTCGGCCCTTGTCCTTCTTCAAAGAAGAATAGAATAGCTGAATCCACAAGTAGTTTGCGTTGTCCGTAGTCGGCATTCCGAACGGGTAACGCTTGGTATCGTCCTTGATGCGCTCGCGGTCGACGGCGTTCTGGTTGAACGGCGGGTTCGCCATCACGAAGTCGAACTTGCCGACGGAGTCGTGCGGGTCGTCGTAGTACGAGTTCAGCTCCGCCTTGATGTCGCTCGCGAGGCCGTGGACGGCGAGGTTCATCTTCGCCAGCTTGTAGGTCTCGGCGATCTTCTCGATGCCGTAGATGCTGATCTCGTCCGCCGGTGTCTTCTGGTGCTCGGCGATGAAGTTGGCGCTCTGCACGAACATGCCGCCGGAGCCGCAGGCCGGGTCGTAGATGGTGCCGTGGTACGGCTCGAGGATCTCGACGATGAGCCGGACGACCGAGTACGGCGTGTAGAACTCGCCGCCCTTCTGCAGGGTCCGCGGCGCGAAGTTGCCCAGGAAGTACTCGTAGATTCGACCGAAGACGTCGCCCTCGACGTCCTCGGGAATCGAGTTGAACAACTTGAGCATCTCCTTGAGCGTCGTCGTCTCGAAGCTGCCGTAGGTGCGGGGCAGGACGCCCTTCACCTCGTCGTTCTCCGCCTCGATCGCCTTCATGGCGTCGTTGAGCGCCTTGCCGATGTCGGCGCCCTCGGGGAGCTTGAGGAGCTTGGAGAACCGGGCCGGCTCGGGCACGTAGAGGACGCCGAGCGCGTGGTAGTCCTCCTTGCCCACGGTGCCCCGGCGGCGCCCGCCGGTGAGCTCCTTCTCGGCCTGGGCGAACCGGTGATCGGCGTACTTCAAGAAGATGAGTGCCAAGACCGGCGTGGAGTACTGGCTCGGAAGGAGGGTCGAATTCGTCCAGAGCTGGTCGGCGGCGTCCCAGAGGCGCTTCTCGAAATCGGGCGGCAGGGGCATGGCGACATTGTTCTACAGCACCTGGCCGCTGGGTTGGACAGGTTCCCCGGCGCTCAGCCTCTTCTGGCCCGCACCGAGCCTTCTTGTGCCGCCGCCAGCGGAGAGATCGGCGCGGCGTCCGTGGTCGGCAGCGGCTTGGCGGGACGATGCACGACGTTGTCCTTGAGCTCGAGGTTGTACTCGCCCGGGGTTACCGGTCGGACCTTGCTCGCCGGCATGTTGTAGAGCGCCTCGGCCTCGCCCTTGTACTTGGCGGCGAGCGCGGTCAGCTCCGTCGACACGTCGACCAAGGTCTCGATGTCGACCGGTCTCGGGCCTTCGCCGTCGCGTTGAAGTTGCAGCCGCGGTTCCCCTCCGTTCTTGCCGACGAAGACCGTGGCCGCATGTTGTGCCAGCTCTTCGAGCACGAGCGCTCGCTCCACGCACCGACGAGCGAGCGCCATCACCTCACCGATCGAGAGAGCGAGGTCGCTCGGCGCGGGCACGGGCCGAAGTCTTGCGGTCTTCACTTCTTGTCACCTCCTGCAGATGCGCCGGCCGAGATCGTGAACTTCCCGAGCGCGGCGGCGTTGAACAAGGCCGGCACGAAGATCTCGAGCTCGAAGGGGGCTTTGAGGTCGTCGACGGTCTGGGCCGCCCCCATCCCGGTGCGCACCACCGGGACGACGACGCCCTCGTTGTTCTTGCCGAGGATGACCCACGTCCGACCGGGCTCGCGTTCACGGCCGACGTAGGCCGGGCCGAGGCAGCGGCGAAGCGCCCGCAGGAGCGCAGCGAAGGCCGAACATCGTGCCTGCGTGAGAGCCCGCCAGTTCAATTTGTTCACGACCCGCCGCGCCTGACGGACCTCGTGCCGGATGAACGCCGGGCTCGCGTCCATCCAGATGGCGGCCGTCTGCTCCGTGAAGTAGTCCATGAACTCCGCCTCGCGCGTAAGGATCGTAACGGATCGCAATCAAATCCCGAAGAGCGAGCGGGATGGACGTAATGGCAACTACATCACGCAAGAACAAGAAGTCGGTTGTCGATCACGACCGGCTTGTACTTCTTCTTCAACGTCTTCGACCCGAGGGCGTTCCGCGCGAGCTCATGCCGGCCTACACGGCGTTCGAGGTTCTTCTCTCCGGGCTGCTCCTCGACGGCGACGGGGACGCACGGTTGAGCGTGGAGCAGATGCTCGAGGAGCTCGCCGGCGCAGACGTGAGAAGCGCCGCGGTGTACTACGGCACGCAGCTCTCCTTCTTCTCCGCCGTCACGGTGGCCCTGCACGAAGGCCCGGTCGAGTGGGGCGACCCGACTCACGCCAAGCAATTGTGGCCGCCGGCGGTGAAGGATCCCGATGCGCTCCGCACCGTGAAGCTGTTCGGGATGCTTCTGGTGCAGGGCGTGCTGGAGATGGCCAAGCGGCCCGCATCAGCCCGGCGTCTCCGGGAGATTCGTGCAGCGCTGGTACAGGGAAAGCCACCTCCCAGGTCGAAGTTGCAGAAGCCGATTCGTGGGGCGCCGCCAAAGCTCGTACTCGGTGGCGTGGCGAGGCTGATCGTCCGGCAGCGGTGTGTTCCTGGCGAGCGCACGCCGAGCGGCAAGGTGCGTCCGCATTTCAAGGAGGCCCAGCTCCTGAACCTCGTGGTGCGGGCGTCGAAGAAGACGACCTCGCCGTGGAAGATCGACACCCTTCGCAAGCGGGTCATGCGAGAGCGACGTGCCCACCCCGTGCCCACGACGTACCTCGGCACGCTCGTCGCCCAGCGGCTCTCCCCGCTCATCGTCCAGGACTTCGCCGATCGATCGCCGTTTGTTCGTTGGTTTGCTGGAGTCCTGCCCGAACGACGGAGATGAACCGTGAATAGGCCAGTAATTACAGTCCTGATTTATGTCCCATTTGTCTTCGAACGACCCGGAGTTTGGTGTTGTTGATGTTGGTGTCGTGAGTAAATGAATTGTCGTCATGAAGACGACGCCAACAACGATTGAAGCCCCGAGGCCGTCTCATCCGCCTCGCCCATCGAAAACCCCTCGAGAGCTGCGTGAGGCTTCCGGGCTCACGCTCGATCAGCTCGGCCGCAAGACCGGCATCGGGAGGCCGACGCTGTCACGGGTGGAGCGCGGTTACACCAAGCTCGATGACGAGCGCATCGCGAGCATCGCCGATGCCCTTGGCGTCAGGCCGGTCACCTACAAGCGTGCCGTCGACCGGCAGTGGGAACTGGCCAAGTGAGCGCCGCCGCGACCGTGCAGGCCGTGCAGTACAAGCTCGCCACGTGGAGCGTTGCCGATCAGAAGTTCGGCGACCTCTACAACTTCATCCACGACCGAGCCTTCCTGACGCACGCAGCCGGGGAGACGCTCGCCCGACGCTCTGCTCATACGGCAGGCGTCGACGGGGAGACGAAGAAGATCTTCTGCCGTGACATGGTCGGCAACATCGAGGAGCTCGCCCGTGAGCTCAAGTCGGGTGACTTCCAGTGGGGCGCGACCCGGCTCGTCGAAGTGAGGAAGCCGACCGGTGGAACGCGTTCCCTGCAGGTTCCTACCCTGCGAGACCGCATCGTCCAGCGGGCGATGACCTACGTCCAGGAGCCGATCTTCGACGTCTGGTTCGCCACCGAGAGCAACGGCTTCCGCCCTAGTCTCGGCCCGCCTCCGGCGATCGACCAAGCCGAGCGCATCGTCGGCGACCCGCGGGTGGGAGCCGTCATCGAGCTCGACATCAAGGGGTTCTTCCCCGGGCTCCGTCACGAGGACGTCCTCGCTGGCATTACAACGCGCGTGACCGACAAGCACCTGCTGAGGCTCGTGCGTTCCGCCCTTCGAGTGTCACCCGTTGGTGAGCCGAAGGCAGCGCGGGGCGTACCGCAAGGTGGGCCGCTCTCGCCGCTCTTGTCGAACATCGCCTTCGCTCCCGCCGACGAGTTCATTCGGACCTTGCCCAGCGTCGTCAGCTTCGTTCGGTACTGCGACGACCTCCTCATCGGCGTGGCCGGCGACGTGGGCGTCGCTGCCAACACGTTGAACGAGATCAAGGTCCACTTGAAGTATACGTTCGACCTCGAGATCGCTGAAGCGAAGACGTTCATCCGTCGCCCCGACGAAGCCTGCTTCTGCCTCGGTCACGACATGCATCGCTCCCCGACGGGCGAGGTGATTATCCGTCCCTCGCTGTCGCGGGTGGAGCGCCTTCGCCAAAAGCTCGTGGCCATTCGTGACGGCGTCGGACGCTATGCCCGCCTCACGGACTGGCAGAAGCAGAAGTCGACCAAGCGCCTCGTCGTCGGCTGGGTCAACTACTTCCGCCCTCGTGCCTTGGCCGAGGAGCTTGCCGCTTCAACGCTCACCGACGTGATGAGCACTCACCGCACCTAGGAATCACGCCGCTTCTACTTCTTCTTGTCTTGGGATTCGCGGCCGCGCCGGCCCCCCGGACCCCCCAAGGGTGCGAGTGGGATTTCCAGCAGGGCCGAAGGGCTGAATAGCCTGGCTTCCTATAGGGGACCGAATCCACCCATAGAGGGCCCAACCCCGTTTGGGACCTTTGGTCCGGAGAGTCCAACTAGGTGACCGACAGCCGGCCGCGATGCGGCGACGAGGACTGCCGGGCCACCGAACGGCACCGTGAACGCCACCCTTGTTGCCCCTGTTGCCCGGAGACGATCATGGACCCGACAATCACAAGAGAGGAGCAGCTCGCCCGCTCCATCCGAATCCACGAGAGCGACGGACTCGACCTGCTCTCGCATCTGGATAAGGCGTCCGACGCCCAGATCGAGGATCGCCTTGGTCTGTGCCTGCTTGGGGCAGAGCGCCTGTCGAAGAAGAAGGCGAGCCTCCTGAACAACCTCGCTGAGGCTCGGCACATCAAGCGCATCGAGACCCAGGACGCGAAGGCTCGCTGTGCGGGGCTCCTCGAGCCGGACGAGTCGTGGCGGGATGTCGCCTTCAACGACGCCGGACTCCGCTTCGCCGTCACAGAGATTCGTGGGATCGAGCGCGACCTGAGGAAGGTGAGTCGACGCCTCGCACTCTACGAGCAGGTCATCACGTCCATGCAGCTCGTGCTCAACCGTCGCGCCGCTGTCGAAGTGGACGCTCGCAACGTGTGCGGGGTCGATGCCGCCGACGACGTCGAGGAGGTGGAATCATGAGCCGGCTCGACGAGCGACTCCAGGATGGCGTGCCGATTCTTGTCGCGCTTCAGATCCAGGAGGGCCGCATCGTCCGGCTCAACGACATCCAACGAGACTTCGGGTCCACGACCCGCCGCCGCTTCGTGGACCGGTACTTCGAGGAGATGCGGAGGGCGACGGACGAGTGGCAGCGCCTCATCAGCTTGAAAGAAGAAGGTCACGAGTACGTGCCCTTCGACTGGGAGCCGGAGGGTTACCTCGATCGGGAGGCCATCCGCGTGGAGTGGGAGCGACGTGGCGGGTTCTGGTGAGGGCAGCGTCATGTCCGAGGACGACAACAATCAGCGTCGGCATCTGCGCCTCGTCGGCCCCGACGAGCGGGGACGACCGCAGAAAGACCTCGAGGTTCTGCATGGTCCTCGCTGGCTCGGCATCCCGAGGGCCGCCCCGATTATCGGTATGACCGACGGTGCGCTTCGGCGTGCGATCGAACGAAGGGCTCGCCGCCGCTACGACGGGAGCCTCGAGGCCGTCTTTGACGGCATCCGAGCCCGGAAGCTCGGTGGGCGGTGGCGGGTGCTCATCGGCGATGCGTGGATGCCGAGCGAGGACGACGAGAAGAAGAACAAGGACACGCGTGCTACTTCTTCTTCTCGTCCCTCGCACGCGACCAGGCCGGAGAAGGAGTAGCCGGCCATGCCCGTGCACCGCGACACGCGGCGGAAGAACCGCCCCTGGGTCATTGACATCTCGTACGTCGACCGACGCACCGGCAAGAAGGTGCGTTACTTCCGAAACGCCAAGCTGCAGACGGCGGAGGGAGCTCGGGCAGAGGAGCGTCAGCTCCTGGTCGTCCTCACGGAGAAGGGATTCATCCCGACCGCCAAGGACTTCGTACCCGAGGAGAATGAGGAGAAGAAGAAGGAGATGACCCTCGCGGAGGCGTGGGTCCTCTACGAGCAGGGGGCAGGACAACAGCTCAAGCCCTCGAGCCTCTACGGCTACAAGAAGGTCATCGAGGCTCATCTTCTTCCGCGCTTCGGGAGCTGGCCGCTCAGCAAGATCGACAAGGCCGCGCTCTTGCAGCTCGACCTCGATCTTCTGCGGGACGGAGTCTCGGTGGCGACACGGAACAACGCGACGATGCCGTTGCGGAGCGTCGTGTGGAACGCCATCGAGCTCGGACAGCACAACGTGAAGCCGGACTTCCCTCCGCTTCATCGCGTGAAGTCGAAGGTCTTCGAGGTGCTGACGATCGTGCAGATCGTGATGCTCCTGGCGAAGGCTCCGGAGCACGTCCGCCCCGCCATCGCATTGGCGGCCTATGCGGGGCTCCGCCTGTCCGAGGTCATCGGGATCCGATGGGCGGATGTGAACCTCGACACGGACACCTTGTTCGTGAAGAGGGCCATCACCCACGGTGTCGTGGTGACCCCGAAGTCAGGGCATCAACGTGCCATCCCCATCGCCCCAGCGTTGAAGGACATCTTGCTCGCTGCTCGCCCCGAACGGTTCTCGCCGTTCGACCCGGTGGCGGCGAGCAGGAAGGGCACGGTCTGGACCGACAGCGGTCTTCGTCACGCCTTCCAGAAGGCGCTGAAGAAGGCCGAGCTCCCGCACTCTCGCTTCCACGGGCTGCGTCACTTCTTCATCACTCAGCTCTTCGCCAACGGGGTGGGAGCCCCGACGGTGCAGAAGCTCGCAGGGCACCTGCACCTCTCCGTGACCCAGCGTTACGCCCAGGTACCCGAGGAGCTCATGAGGCAGGCGGTGCAGATCTTCAGCAACCGCCCTGCAGTCGCCGTGTGAATGGTGTGTGAATGGTCCCCGCTCGAAGGGGGACTACCCGAGGGGCTCGTTCACGAACCCCTTGGATTTTCGGCGGAGGAGGAGAGATTCGAACTCCCGGTAGGTTGCCCTACGGCGGTTTTCAAAACCGCTGCCTTAGACCACTCGGCCACTCCTCCGGATGATGCTCGTCGCGCGCGAGTGTAGCGCGGATCAGGCGCTGCGCGCGCGGAACTCGGTGGGGGTGAGGCCGAACCAGCGGTGGAAGGCGCGGGCGAAGGCGCGGCCGTCGGAGTAGCCGAGGACGTAGGCGACCTCGCTCACGCTGAGGGTGCGGCGGCGGAGGTGCTGCTCCGCGAGCGCGCGGCGGATCTTCTCGACGAGCTCTGCGAACGTCGTGCCCTCGGCGCGGAGGTGGCGCTGGAGCGTGCGCTCGCCGACGGCCATGCGCTGCGCGACGGACGCGAGGGTCGGGACGCCGTCGACGAGGAGCTCCGCGACCGCGCGCTCGACGTTGCGAAGGAGCTCGGGGGCGGCGTCCTCTGCGGGCATCAGGGACTGCGCGTACTGCTCGAGGACGCGGAGGAGCGTCGGGTCTGCGGCCGGGATGGGCTGGTCGGCGAGGGAGAGGTCGAAGGCGAGGCCGTTCGAGTCGCGGTCGAACTCGATCGCGGTGGCGGGGAGCTCGAAGTACTCGGCCAGGCGGGCGCGCGTGTTCGCTTCGTCGCCGTGCGCGAGCCACACGCGGCGGAGCGGCGGGTGCGCGCCCGACATCTCGTCGGCCAGGCGCCGAAACACGGCGACGGCGTACTCGTTCGTGTGGCGGCCCGCGAAGGGGGGGACGCCGCCCGGGACGCGATACGAGAAGCAGAGCTCTTGGCTCGCGTCGTCGCGCGTGCACATGAGCTCCTGGTGCGGCGTGATGATCCGCGAGTAGCGCGCGCAGCGCTCGAGCGCGGCCCCGATGGTCGGGGCGCTGCGCGCGGCGAGCTCGCCCACGCCGCCGATGCCGCGGGGGACGCGCGAGGCGATCGTGAGACCGAGGTGCGGGTCGCCGAGCGCCGTCGCGATGCGCTCCGAGCACTCGCGGATGCGCGAGAGGGAGAGCGGGATCGTGCCCGAGTCCGGGATCCCGCCGGGCACGAGCTCCGCGCGGATCGCGGCGACGTCGCCGGCCACGATCGCGGGCACGGGCGCGGCGGCGGCCATCGCCGCCGCGTACGCGAGCGCCACGGGCACGAACTGGCTCTCGATCACCGGGTCCGGAGGCGACGTCGGCGTGCGCATTCAGTGCCAAGCTAGCCGGCTTCTGCGCGACGCGCGCGGGGGGCTGCGCAACGCCCGCGCGGGCTCGGCGGGCATGGCGCGCGCGGTCCCTTCATTGGCGCCCCGTGTCCGATGCGCGTCGGGGCTTGTCGGTCACTGTGGGGCCGTCGCGAACATCCCAAACAGGAGCCCATCATGAACACGCGCTACTTCCTCTCCGCCCTCTTCGTCCTCGCCACCGGCTGCGCTGCCTCGAGCCCTGCTGGCGACGCCGAGAACACCGCGAGCAGCGAGGCCGACCTCGCCGCAGCCGCGCCCGCGATCACGGCGCGCGACGGGGTCATCTCGTCGACCGGTCTCCCCGTCATGTTCGGCCTGCCGTCCCTCGCCGACGGGTCGGCCGTGCGCGAGATCGTCTTCCTCGAGACGACCCTGCCCGACGGGCCCGACGCCGACGGGCGTCCGCGTTACACGGAGGTCCGCTACCAGAAGCGCACGATCCGGATCCACGCCGAGGCGCCCATCGCCGAGATCGACACGCCGGGCGGCGGCGTCGCCAGCGGCGCGATGCTGATCTCGTCCGCCGACGGGAAGGTCCGGGAGGCCGTGCTTGCCACCGCGAATCGCGAGATCGGGAAGCTCTGGGACACGCACCCCACGGGCCGCTTCTCGATCAAGATGTTCCCCGGCAGCGCCACGAACGTCGTGCGCACCGCGAACGGCTTCACCGTCACCATGAGCTCGAACGGCAGCCTCACCGCCACCGACGGGCACGGCGTCACCTACGACGGCGACGCCGGGCTCCCCACCCTCGAGGAGCTGACCGTCACCACCGACGGCGAGGAGCGCGTTAGCCAGTGCCGGTATCGCCTCCAGCTGAAGGAGGCGGCCGTCCTCGCCAACCTCGGCTCCGTCGCCGTGTTCCACGTCGAGCGCACGCTCGTGGAGAAGTACGGAGACATCCAGTGCACGAAGCAGGAGGATCGCTTCGTCCTCGGCGCTCCGCGCCATTGAGCCCTCACGAGGGCACGAGGGCGCGAGGACGCGGTCACGAGGCGCGACGGAGCGCGAGGCGGTCGGCGAGGGCATGTCAGAGCTCCGTCGAGAGGGCGAGCGCGCCATAGCCCTCGCCCTGGTGGTGCTCGTCCGTGGCGTTGACGCCCACGTCGAGCACGATCGTCGGCCGCTGGAAGAAGGCGACGCTGTCGGCCGGGGTGTAGCCGATGGTGGCGCCCACGCGCGAGCGCATCAGCGAGGTGCGGATCGCCCACGTGGACTGGAGGCTCGGACCGAAAGCGAGGCCCGACGCGGCCGAGCCGCCGTTCTTCCACGGCTGGAAGAGGACGTCCGTGCGCGAGGCGAGGAAGACATCGTCCTTGCGGACGAGGACGTCGTAGTCCGGCAGGTAAAATGCCTCTCCGCGCTCGCTCGTGTGGAGATACGAGATATCGTTCTTCATCTTCAGGAGAACCGGGCCGAGCTGCAACTTGCCATTCGGGGTCAGCGTGACCCGGTGGGTCCCGCCGCCGCGGGGGTCGCGCCGCTCGAGGACGCTCGTGTCGTAGCTGGCGTCCTTCGACGCAAACGCGATGAGGCCGCGCCCCTCGGCCGTATATCGCATATACGCGTATTCGCCTTTCAGCGAGAACGACGGGCCCGCGAACGCCTCGAGCTGGAGCGCCGGTGCCACGTACGACGGCGTGGCGTGGACTCCGGCGCCGACCTGGAACCAGTCGCGACGGTAGTGCACGCCCGCATCGAGCTTGATCACGTTCGGATTGAGCTGGAACGAGCTCGCGGCGTGGCCGCCCAACCGATCGTTGGTGGCGGGCTCTCCGGGCTCGTTCTGCGCCTTGTCCTGCGCGAGCGCGGTGGTCGAGATGGTCGCGGTGAAGGTGGCGACGAGGGCAGCGAGGAGGATTCCGATGGTCTTCATGATCATTCTTCTTTCGTTCAGGCAGTGAGAGAGAGAGTCGCGATGTCGTCTTGGTCCTGGGCGAGGCGATCGAGCTCGGTGCGCGAGCGAATGACGTGAGAGCCCCACCATTCGTCGGCGTCGTCCGCGGTCCACGGATCCATGTCGCAGGCGGCGAGGGCCGCCATCAGCTCGCGCGCGCTCTGCGGGCGCTCCTTCGGGTCCTTCGCCAGACAGCGAAGGATGAGGGACTCGAGCTGCGGCGGCGCCTTCTGGCTGCGGCGGAGCCAGAGGCTCGGCGTCACCGGCTCCTCGTGCACGTGGGCGGCGCACATCGCCATGACGCTGTTCGCGTCGAACACGCGGCGACCCGTCAATAGCCAGTAGCCGATCGCGCCGACCGCGTAGAGGTCGCTCCGGGCGTCGACCTTCTCCGGGCTGACGATGGCCTCCGGCGAGATGTACGCCGGAGTGCCGAGCAGCGCCGAGACGTCGGTCTGGAGCGGGTCCTTCGGCTCGGAGGATTTCACGAGGCCGAAGTCGACGACCTTCACCGTGTCGCGGACGCCGCCGCGCTCGCAGAGGATGACGTTCGCCGGCTTCATGTCGCGGTGGACGAGGCCCCGGCCGTGCGCCTCGGAGAGCGCGCCTGCGATCTGGGAGAGGATGTGGACCACCCGGTTCGCCGGCATCGGGCCGTGCTGCGTCACGAGACGCTCGAGGTCTGCGCCCTCGAGATATTCCATCGCGTAGTAGAAGACCCCCGTCGGGGTACGGCCGTAATCGTATATCGCGACCGTATTGGGATGAGAGAGGCGGCTCGTCTCCTGGACCTCGCGCTCGAAGCGCGCGATCGTGTCGTGGCCGGCGCGCTCCGGCGGGAGCATCTTGATGGCGGTGGGGCGGCGGAGGAGCATGTGCTTCGCGAGGAAGACGCTGCCCATACCGCCCTCGCCGATCTTCTTCTCGAGGACGTACTGGCCGAGCTGCTTGGCGATCGCGGCCGTACGCCGGAGGCCGAAGATCACCCACGACGTGAACGTCGTGATGCCGACGATGGCGAAGCACCAGATGGCGGAGAAGGTGAAGGCCTCGAGGCCACGCTCGGAGAGGCCGCCGAACCAGGCCGCGAGCGCCATCGTCGGCACGACCCCGAAGAGACCGATGACGAGCGAGCGTCGCGCGTTGCTCGGGATCAGCGCCGCGCGCACGCTGAGGATGCAGAAGAGGATCAGCGCGACGACGAGGTCCACGCTCACGTGGAAATGCGCGCCGATGAGCCGAGCCTGCAGCACCACCGCCGTCAGCGTGATGATCGCGAGGGCGCCGTCGACCGCCGCCAGCACGCGCCCCGAGAGGCGCCACGGGCGCGTCATGAGCCACCAGCCGAACGCGTGGAGACCGAGGATTCCCCCGTGGATCGCGGTCGTGAGCGGCAGGTACGCGTTCCCGAGGAAGATCGAGCGATGGACCGTCCCGGCGACGAAGAAGAAGCCCACCAGGACGAGTGAGAACTTCGCGAGCAGCGCGAGGCGCGCCCGCAGGTAGTTGCGCCCCGCCTCGCTCTCGAGGGGCACCGACGTGGGGCCCGCCACGACCAGCGTGTCGGCGAGCTCCGGCGCGGCGAGCATCGCCCGGACCGCGCTCACGGCGTCCCCGTCGCGTAGGCCAGGCGCGCGTTCGCGACCCGCACCCCCACGGCCGCTTGCACCACGTCGAGGCGCGCGCGGAACAGCTCCGTCTGCGCCTCCGTGAGCTCCACCGTCGTCGCGCGGTCGTTCTCGAAGAGCTGTCGTCGCGCGCGGTACGACGTCTCCGCCGCCGCGAGCCTCCGCGTGGCCGTCTCGTGGCTCGCGGTCGCGTCGCGGTGCGCGATCACCGCCTCCACGACCTCGCTACGCACCGCATCGAGGAGCTGCCTCCGCTTCGCGTCCGCCGCGTCCGCCCTGGCGCGCGCGGCCGCCGTCTGCGAGAGACCCGTCGCGGTGTCGTTCGGCGCGTAGCTGAGCTGCATGCCGATCTGCCATGACGAGTGGAAGTCCTGCGTCGGCGGGATTCGACGCTGATTCGGGTTCGCCATCGTCGCGTTCGCGATCGCGTCGAGGCGCGGGAAGGCCTGCGCTCGCGCGACCTCGATCTGCTTGGTCGAGGCGAGGACCGAGGCGTTCGCTGCTTGCACCTCTGGGCGGCGCGACTGCGCGCTCCGGACGAGCGACTCCGGATCGGTGAGGGCGACGGGCGGCGGCGGATTGGTCCGCAGATCCTCCGCTACTTGCCAGTCGCCAGGCCCCGTCGCGTGCATCGCGATGGCGAGTCGCTCGCGCGAGAGGAGGACGACGTTCTTCTGCTGGAGCACGACCAGCTCTGCCGAGGCGGCCGAGGACTCGACGCGCGCGACGTCCGCCTCGGAGGCCGAGTCGTGCGCCGCGAGCGTCTTCATCCGCGCGAGGTGCTCCTTCGAGAGCTCGAGGTTCTGGTTCGCCACCGCGACCTCGAGCTCCGACCTCACCCATTGCCAGTAGAGGGTCTTGCCGTCGTAGACCGTCTTCCGCTCCTGCGCCTTCAGCGTCTGATCGGAGGCGGTGACCTGGGCTCTGGCGCTATCGTTCGCCTGGACGAGGCGGAAGACGTAGTCGGTGAGCGGCACCGTCAAGGTCGCGCTCGTCGACGTCTGGTTCTCGAGAGACTTGATCTCGAAGCCGGCGATCGGCGCGTTCGTCACCGGCGAGAGGCGGTAGTAGCTCGCGGAGAGGGCAAGGCGCGGGAAGAAATCCGAGATCGCCTTGTCCCTCTGCGCGAGGGCCGCTTCGAGGTCACGCTTCTTCTCCTCCGTCAGAGGGCTCGTCGACGCCGTCCGGCGCGCGACTTCCTCTTCCGTGAGACCCGCCGCCGAAGCGCCGCGCTCGATGCCGAGAAGGAGAGCAATTGCCGAAACGAAGACACACGTAACCTGACCGGTTCGAGACATGACCGACTCCTGAGAAACTTCGAATTGAGGGTGAGAGGACTGGTTGCCTATTCGGCCGCCGAGAGCGTCAGCCGCTGCGAGGACGGCGGCGGCTCGTCTGCAGGCTCGTGGGTCGGGGCTCCCCACTTCACGAGCTTCAGGTCGAGAACGAAGATGCTGTAGAGGACCGGGACGATGACCAGCGTCACGATGGTGGCGAAGGTCAGACCGCCGATCTGGACGTAGCAAAGAGGCTGCCAGAGGGCGCCGCCGTGCATCGCGAGCGGCACGAGTCCGAGGACGGTCGCGCCCACCGTCACCGCCACCGGACGGAGGCGGAGGATGCCCGCGTCGATGAGCGCGTCGAGCAGCGGCTCTCCCGCCTCGTGGCGCTCCTCGACGAAGTCGAAGAGCACGATGACGTGACTGACGATGACGCCGATGAGGCTGATGAGACCGAGGAACGCCATGAACCCGAAGGCCGCGTGCATGACGAGGAGCGAGAGGAGCGCCGCCACCGCGCCGAACGGGATCGCCGCGAAGACGATGAGCGGCTTGGCCGCATTGCGGAATTGCAAGACGAGGGCCAGGAAGATGAGGAGAACGGAGATGACGAGGACCACCGCGAGCTCCTTGAACGACTTCGTCTGCTCCTCCTGCTCGCCGCCGTACTCGATGCTGTAGCCGGGCGGGAGCTCCGCCTGGATGCGCTCGATGTCCGGCTCGATCTGCGCGACCACCTCGCTCGGCAGCGTGCCCGCGGTCGGGAAGCCGCCCACGGTGATGGTGCGCTGGTGATTGCGACGGAGGATCTTGGCCGTGGCGCCTCCGAAATCGAGCTCCGAGATCTGGCGGAGCGGGACCTTGGTGGACGCGTCGTGGGCGGAGTACACGTAGAGATTTCCGACATCCGAGAGGTGCTGGCGCTCGCTCGCGCGGAGCCGCGTGATGATGGCCAGCTTGTGGTCACCCTCCTGGAGGGTGCCGACGCGCGTGCCGTTCAGGGCCATGACGGAGGCGCTCGCCACGTCCTGGTTCGTGACCCCGGCCTGGCTCGCGCGGTCGGAGTCGACCTGGAGGCGAACCGTGAAGTTGTCGGAGCCCCAGGTGTCGCGGAAGCGCTCCGCGTTCGGCTGCCGGCGCATCACCGTGTCGACCTTCGCCGCGATCTCCCGGAGGGTCGCCGGGTCCTCACCTGCGATGCGAACCGCGACCGGGATGCCGACTGCTGGGCCGCTCTCGATCTCGCGAACGTCGACGCGGGCGCCGGCGATGCGCGCCGACAGCGCGTCCTGGAGCGGCTGGATGTTGCCGGCCGTCTCGTGCTTGTCGTTGAACCGCAGGATGACCTGCGCGTAGTTCGATTGACGCTGCTCCGGGCTGATACTGAACCAGAAGCGCGGGCCGCCGCCGCCGACGAACGTGGTCACCGAGGTGAGGCCGTGCTGGCCGGAGACCTCCTTGACCACGTTCTCGACCTCGATCGCCGTCTGCTGCGTGGCGGAGACGGGCGAGTCCTCGGGCAGCCACACGTCGACGTACGCGAGGTGGCTGAAGTCCTTCGGGAAGAAGTTCTGCTTCACGTGGCGCACACCGAAGACGCCGAGCCCCAGGAGCGCGACCGCGCCGGCGAGGACCATCCAGCGGTGACGGATGGCGCCGGTCACGGCGCGCGCATAGAACCGCGCGAAGCCGTGCTTTCGGCGCTCCTCCATCGGCTGCTCGAGCTTCTTCGGCGTGCGGAGGAGGACCATGCCGAGGAGCGGGACGAACGACATCGAGACGAGGCGGGAGGCGACGAGCGAGGCGGTGAGGACGATGGGGAGCGAGTAGATGAAGCGGCCCGTGTCGCCGGTGAGCGTGAGGAATGGGAGGTACGCTACGATGTTGGTGATGGTCGCGAAGAGGATGGCGCGGGCGAGCTTCGTCGGGCCGAGCCAGGCCGCGATCTTCCCCTTCAGGCCCCTCGCGAGGTCGCGCTTGATGGCGTCGCCGGCCACGACCGGGTCGTCGACGAGGAGGCCGAGCGCGATGATGAGCGAGCCGATCGAGATCTGCTGAATATCCATCCCGATCAGGCGCATGATCCCGAAGGTCATCGCGAGCGTGATGGGAATGCTGATGGCCATGAGGAGGGCGGACCGCCACTCCCAGAAGCCGAGGAACGCGACGAGGACGACGAGGGCGATCGCCTCGTAGAGGCTCGACATGAATAGGTCGACGTTCTCCTCGACCTGCTCCGGCTGGTCGCTCACGCGCTCGACGACGAGGTCCTCGGGGAGGAGCGAGCGCGTCTCGCGGAGCTTGGCGTCCACCGCTCTGCCGAAGTCCGAGATCTGCAGGCCGGACTTCATCGTGAGCGAGACCGTGACGGCACGCGTCCGCTGCCAGTTCCCCGCCTTGTCCTTCCAGGTGGAATACGAGACGTACTGCGGATTCTCGTAGGCGCGAGTGATGGTGACGAGGTCACGGAGATAAACGGGAGTCCCGGTGCTCGTCTTCGTGATGACGATGCCGCCGATCTCGGCCTCGTCGTGGAGCTCTCCGTTGGGGGCGACGAGGACGCTCTTGCCCTGGAGCTCGACGAGCCCGCCGCGCGCGGTGATGTTTCGCGCCGAGAGGACGTCGCGGATCTGGCCAGGGTTGATCCCGTAGCTCGCCATCTTCTCCTGCGAGTAATCGAGATAGATCGCGTCACCGAGGACGCCCGAGCGGGTCACGCGGGCGACGCCCGGGACGCCCTGGAGCGCCTTCTCGATCGTCTCCGAATATCCGTCGAGGTCGCGATAACTGTACTTCTCGCCCGCGACCGCGGTGAGCCTCGCCTCGGCCTCCTGCGGGGCGCGAATGACGGCGAGCTTCCACACGTCCGGATGCATCTCCGAGGTGCGGAGTCGCTCGCTCACGAACTCGCGGGCGTGGGCGAGGATCTTCTCGTCGTTCGCGGCCGTCTCGGTGTCGATCCCGAGAAAGCCCGGGCCGGAGAACACGCGCACGTTCTTCGCGCCGCGCACCTCCGCCCACGCCGCGAGCTCCTTGCCCACGACGGCAAACTCGCGATCGTCGAGCGAGTACGGGAAACACGCGACGAGGGCGGCTCGGTCGGCAGGGGCGCCGCCGAGCTCGGCGCGGACGTCGCGGATCGCCCTCTCGATCTGCTCGGCGCGGAGCTGGACCTCGATCTCGCTCGCGCGAGGCGACGCGATCGTCAGCATGAGCGCCGACGTGTCGCCGAAGTCCTTCATGAACTCCATGTTCGAGCCGTCGGGGAGACCCGTCATCGACGAGAGCTTCAGCCAGATGTCGTCGAACTCCTTGCCCGTCTCGCCGACGTTCTTGTCCAGCGTGACGGTGACGACGGCGACGCCGGCGCGCGTCGTCGACTCGATCTTGTCGATCTTCGAGTTCTCCGCGAGCTTGCGCTCCACGGGACGCGTCAGGCGGTTCTCGACGTTCTCCGCCGAGGCGCCCGGCCACGAGAGGAGCGCCGCCGCCACGCGGACCGGGATCTCCGGGTCCTTACGCTTCGGCATCGTCGCATAACCGAAGATGCCCCAGAGGATCGTGAGCACGAAGAGCACCCACGACACGTGGGGGTTCTCGGTGAAGAAGCGCGCCGTGTTGCGCGTCTTCTCGATCATTTTCTCGTCGGATTCGTGAGCCATGGCGTTCACCGGATGACGACGGCTTCGCTGCCGTCGCGGAGGAGGGTCGAGCCGACGGTGACCACGCGTTCGCCGGCCGCGAGGCCGTCGGTCACCGTCACGAGGTTTCCGAGCACCTGACCGAGCTTCACGTCTCGCATGTGTGCGGGTGCACGGTCAGCCTGCCCATCGAGGATGAAGACGGAGAATCCGCGCGGGTTCGAAGGCGCTCGAACCACCGCAGACAGCGGGATCGCAAGCGAGGAAGATGCCAGCGTGGCATCCGGGACGTGGACCGAGACGACCGAGCCCGGACGGAGCGCGCCCGCCTCGTTGGCGACCGCCGCCTCGACGGTGAAGACCCGGCCCTTCGAGTCCGCTGCCGGCGCGATGCGCGACACCTGCCCGTCGATCGCCTTCTCCAGCGAGCGGTCCTTGCCCTCCGCGTCGGCGCCGACGAAGACCTGCAGCGGGCTGCCGACATGCAGCTTCTCGACGAGCGCCTGCGGGACGCCGAACACCGCCTTCACGGTGCGCGTGTCCGCGATCGTGAGCGCGTGCTGGCCCGGCGATACGAGCATGCCGATCTCGGCGCTGCGCGTGAGGATGACGCCGTCCATCGGGGCGCGGAGGACGGTGTCGTCGAGCGCGACCCCCGCCTCGCCGACGCGCGCGACCGCGCCTTCGACGTTCGCGCGCGCCGACTCCGCGCGGGCGATCCGGCTGTCGAGCTCCGCCTTCGTGATCGCCTTGCTCTCGAACAGCTTGCGCGAGCGTTCGAGCTCCAGGTCGGCGAGCTTTTCTTCTGACTTCGCTTGTGCGACCGACGCGTGCGCGGTGGCGACCTTCTGCGAGTAGTCGCTCGCACGTAGGCGCGCGAGGACGGTGCCCTTCTTGACGAAATCGCCCTTGTCGATCGGACGGCGCTTGCCGTCCTCGACGACCTCGCCGAGCGCCTCGACGTAGCCGCCCACGCGGAACGCCATGTCGACACGGACGGCGGGGTCGAGCGAGCCGGAGTAACGTGCGAGCGCGGCGGCGGAGGTCTCCTCGACCGTCCGCGCCTTCACCGGGATCGGGCGCCGATCCGGAGCGGGTGCGTGGTTGGAGCATGCGACGAGGGTGAGGAGAGCGAGCGCTCCGATCTGGATGCGAGGGGTCATGCGGCGCCCCATCACAAAACCGGTGCCAGCGGTCCAACTCCTGCCTCCTTCCCCATCGAGCTCGCGAACTGCCCGGTTTGACTCGAGCTCAGGAGAAGTCTGGATATGAACGGCGACCGCGAAGACGAGAAGGATAGGTATCCAACCCCGCCGGAGAGCATCCGGGGTCCGCTGCGGATGTATCCAACCGAGCCCCTGGATACCTCCGAAGAGATCCGCCGCCTGGCCCCCTCCCGGGCCACCGTCCTGGTGGTGGGAGGAGGTCGGGTCGCGCAGGCGAGGGTGGCGCGGGCCCTTCACGAGCGGTCCGCCCGCGCGAGCGCGCCGTTCGTCGCCGTGGACTGCGAGGTCGTCGCGCCGGACGACGTGGAGGTCGCCCTCTTCGGTGGGCCCTGCTACGTGGCCGAGGCGCGAGGCGCGGTGCACGCCGCTCACGGGGGCACGCTCTACGTGGCGGCGGTTCACGACCTGCCCCTCCCGCTCCAGCCCCGGTTCCTCGCGTACCTCGATCAGAGCTTGTCGAGCCGCGGGCGCGTCGTCGTCTCCACCGACGTGGAGCTGATCCAGCGGGCGCGCGCGGCGCGCTTCCGGCGAGACCTCGCCGAGCGTCTGGACCTGGTGCGCGTGGTCCTCGAACCGGTGTAGCCTCGTTCCTACGATGGGGCCCGGCGAGATCCGCGCGATCCGCGGCGCACGCAGTCGAGCGGCGTTCGCGAAGCTGCTCGGCGTGACGCAGCTCACCGTCCTCCGCTGGGAGCTGCCGGACGGGAGCAAGGAGGCGCGCCGCCCGCGCGCGAAGATGCTCGAGCAGCTGCGCAAGATCGCAGAGGAGGGCATCACCACGAGCGAGCCCGACGAAGGGGACGACGACGACGACGCCTCGGAGCCCGCGCGCGTCCCGAGCCGGCTCGATCAGCTCGTCGATCGACTGAGCCGGAGCGACTGGGCCCCGGTGCACGAGGAGCTCCTCTCGCTCGTGGCGAACGGTGAGCTCGAGACCGAAGAGGAGCGCATGTACGCGACGGTCGCGCTCGTGCAGATCCAGCTCTTCGTGCGCTGCGACGTCCGCGGCGCGATCGCCGCGCTCCGACCCGTGCTCGATGCGGCGGAGCGCGGGGAGCTCCCCCGTCACGTGGCCGCGCGCGCTCAGGTGCTCGCGGCGCTCATCCACGCCGCGCCCGACGCGCGCGTGTTCGATGCGGGCCGCGTGAATGCGCACGCGACGGCGGCAGAGCGGCTCTTCGAACCCGACCAGGACGATCTCGGCGTGCTCCTGACGGTGGCGAAGATCTCCGCGGCGCGCTTCGCGGGACCACACGCCGTCGCGCGCACGTTCGCGAGCTCCATCCAGTGGCTCGAGCGCGCGACGTCACCGCTCGCGGAGGCCCTCTCGGCGGAGCTGCGCTCGGTGATGGCCGCCACGCGGGGCGACTTCGTCGCGGAGAAGCGCCTGGAGGACGTGGCCGTCGCGCGGGCCGAGCAGCTCGGGCTGCCTGGCCTCTGGGTGCCGATGCTCGCACAGCGCGCGTATCGCGGGCTCGCCGGCACGACCACGCCGGACCAGATCCTCGCCATCACGCGGCGCGCGCGTGAAGCGACCGCGGTCATCGTGCCCGTCGAGCCATTCGTCAGGCTCCTCGGTTGCGAGGCGGACGCGCTCATGCGGCTCGCGCGCTTCGACGACGCGATGGCGGTGGTGCGCGAAGGGATGCAGCACGCGGAGGCCGGCGGGGTCCCCGTCTTCGCGCTCGTGGCGCCCGCCGTGCGCTCGCTCGCGCTGACCCAGCGCGGGGCCGAGCTCGACGAGCTGGCGCGCCGCGTGGCCGCGAGCGGCCTGTCCGCGCAGCTCTCGCGCACCGCCGTGATCGATGCACACGTCCTTCACATACGACTCGCCAAGGAGCTCTTCACCGGCGATGTCGCGCTCGCCGCCGACCTCGGGCGCAAGCTGCGGGCGATCATCGACCAGATCGGCACCGATGGAATCGACTTCATCACTCACGACGCCCATATCCTGCTCGTCGGCTCACACCTCGGCGTCGGCGATGTCGAGGGCGCGCGCCGGGCGGCGGAGGCATGCGCCGCGCTCCTCGAACAGCGCCCCTCGATCGCGCACGCCATGTTCTTCCGGCGGCTCCTCGCGCGGCTCGACACCATGGCCGGGCGGCTCACGGAGGCGCGCGACAAGCTCGAGTCCGCGCTCGCGACCTTTCAGCTCATCGGCGAGGTGACGCAAGGCGCACAGACGCGCATGGACCTCGCGCTGCTCTCGAAGCTCGCGGGCGCCGAGGACGCAGAGCAGCGCGTCGCGGAGGCGAGCGCAGAGCTCGCGCGCCACGGGATGCCCCGCCCCGTCAACGCCAAGCTGCCGCCGGAGGTGATGCTCCAGGTCAGCGCCGCGACGACGAAGCAGTGGCAGCCGCTCAGCCTCGCGGAGCGCCTCGCGCTCGGCGTCGAGCGCCTCGCGCTGGGGCTGCCGCCCGAGCTGCTCCATCGCGAGCTGATCCAGGTGCTGGGCGAGCTCCTGCCGGGACGGACGATCACCCCGACCGATGCGGCCGTCCGCGAGCCGGCGGCCGCGATCGTGTTTCCGGACGGGCGCGGCGGCGTCGTTGTGAGCGGTCCGCTCGACGCCGACGACCGCGCCGTCCTTCGCACGCTGGGTACGATGGCGAAGCTTGCGCTCGGGGGCGCGCGACCGCCGAGCCCCGTGGCGGAGGTCCCCGCCGATCTCGACGACCGACTCCCCGGCTTCATCGCCGCCGCCCCCCCGACGCGGCAGCTGAAGCGTGAGATCGCGCAGCTCTCGCGCTCGAGCGCGACCATCCTCATCACGGGCGAGTCGGGTTCGGGCAAGGAGGTCGTTGCACGCGCGGTCCACGATCTCTCCGCGCGCGCCAAGAAGCCGTATGTCGTCTTCAATTGCGCGAGCATTCCCCGCGAGCTCTTCGAGGGGCAGCTATTTGGATATCGCAAAGGGGCATTCACCGGCGCCACGAGCGATAACCCCGGCGTGATCCGCGCCGCCGACGGGGGGACGCTCTTCCTCGACGAGATCGGCGAGCTGCCGCTCGACACCCAGCCGAAGCTGCTGCGCTTCCTCGAGAACGCGGAGGTCTTGCCGCTCGGGGAGCAGAAGCCACGCCGTGTGGACGTGCGCGTGCTCGCGGCGACGCACCGCGACCTCGGTCGCCTCGTGCGCGAGGGGACGTTTCGCGAGGATCTCTACTACCGCCTCAACGTGGTCCCGCTCCAGGTGCCGCCGCTCCGCGATCGCCGCGAGGACGTGGTCGCGCTCGCGCGCCTCTTCGTGAGCAAGCTCGCGCCCGAGGGGGCGACCCCGCCGGAGCTCGGCGTGGACGCGGTCGCCGCGCTCAAGGCGCACGCGTGGCCCGGCAACGTCCGCGAGCTCCGGAACGTGATCGAGCGCGCGATGGCGTACACGCCGGTGCCCGAGGTCCTCGGCGCGGCGCATCTCCGGATCGGACGTGCCTCATGAGGACCGAGAGACGGGCCGCTTCTACCCGCGTTCGAGCGTATCGGTGGCCGGCCTTCTTGTTCGTGGGATGCACGTCGGTCGCCAGCGTGGAGGCATGCGGCGACTCGGTCATTTCACCGTCGAACCCATCGAACGACGCGAGCGCGCAAGACACGCGCGAGGCCTCCGACGTGGACGCATCGACCGATGCCAGCATGTGGGACGCGACACTTCACGAGGCGGGCTCGCCCGCCCTTCCCGATACTGGTTCGGACGCATCGGTGGTCTCGCCGTCTCCTTATCCGATCTACACCCGAGCGGAGGTCGACGCCTGGTCGACGACGAATCCGGAATACACGCGTCTCGCCAGCTCATGGGCGGGAGACGTCAATCGCCCGTACGATCCGTATGGCCCCGAGGTCAGCTCGGTGGAGCGCGATGTCCTGAAAGACGAGTCCGTCTATATCAAGACACAGGCTGTTCTCTGGGCGGCGGACGGAGACGCGGCGCGCAAAGCCAAGGTCACCGCCCTCCTCGACACCCTGCGAGAGATCACCTCGTGGCAGACGGACCCGGTCGAGCAATACCGCCTGGTCGCGGGATGGGTGATGACCAACCTCGCTCAGGCGGCCACGCTCGTCGGGTACGAAGACCCGCTGTTCACGCGGTTCCTGGTGACCGTCACATACCCCATCATGGATTGGACGGGCTCGAACAACTGGCAAGCGAGCTTCGCGGACTCCAAGCTCGCGATCGCGATCTATGCGCGCGACGCCGCGCTCTACGCCGATGCGAGGTCCTACTTTTACAGGCGACTTCCGCAAACCATCTACCACTCCGCGTACGACGGAAAGACGGTGGTGCCTTGTTTGAACAAGGCGGGCGGTCCCGATCCGAGTCAGACGGTCTCGGCGTGGGGCGGCTACTGGGGCGCGCCCCAGGTGAAGACCGACTACACGTTCGTCGACCCTTCCTATGTCGTCGACGGATTCAACTCGGAGACGATTCGCGACCTCGCTCACGTGTCGATGGGGCTCGGGGCCTGGATGCACGCAGCGCGGACGATCGTGGCCCACGGCGACGCTCTCGAGAGGTCGGCCTACGATCGTCTTCGGGCGGGCTACGCGCTTCACGCCAAGCGCGTGCTCGCCTACAAGAGCACGGGCGCGACGCCGCCGCCGACCACGGTGAACGGCGACGGAGGCGGGGCGCTCAACCAGGGGTGGCTCGGCGCGCGAAGGTTGTTCGAAGACGACGCTCCTGCCGACGTCGTCACCCTCTGCAACCACGCCGACGTGAAAGGCTTTGCCGCCGCGGGCGCGAACCATCTGGTCGACGAGATGTTTGCCGACGGCCCGTGAGTAGGACGGATCGTTCCCGCATGGGACGCTGGGCTCTCACCGATCCAGGGACCAGCCCCGCGCGGGAGCGCACGCCGCAAATTCCAGCCTCGAGCCGAGTGGGAGATGTAGGCATCGCGCTTGCTGCATGCCAGCCGTGGGCGCTCGAGCGGCAGCATTCGCGGCGATGACCGCGCTCGTTGCGTGCACCGCGGGCGAGGCGGATGACGCCGCCGGGGCGAACGCCGCCGCCACCACGATCGCGCGCACACCGGAGACGGAGACGGTGCTGCGAAACCTCTCGTCGTTCGACTTCGGGAGCGTCGATCCGTTCGATCACCGCGTCATCATCGGCCAGCAGGACGCGGACGTCTCCAACCGATCGTCGTACGGGACCAAGGTCACGGGCGACATCGAGCGCTTGACCGGCCACGCGCCCGCCCTCGTGAGCTACGAGCTGTCGAACGTCGACCGCGGCGCGACGAGCATGTTCGACGTGGCCGCGTTTCGCGCTGGCCGTGCCGCGATGCACGACCTCATCGTCGACCAGCACCGCCGCGGCGTGCTCGTGTCCCTCGTCTGGCATCTTCGATGTCCGAAGGCGAACGTGACGGACAACGACGCCTACGCGCCGGACCAGTGTCCCGCCGACTACCGCCTCGACTCGCTCCGCGCCGGTGGCGCGCACTTCACGGAGTGGCGCGCCATGCTCGACGAGCTCGCGGAGCTGCTCTGGTCGCTCGAGGACGATCAGGGCCGGCTGATCCCGGTCCTCCTCCGCCCGTTTCACGAGTTCACGGGGAGCTGGTTCTGGTGGGGACGACAGAACTCTCCCGCCAGCTATGCCGCCACCTGGCGCGACACGGTCGGCTATCTACGCGACGGGCGCGGGCTCCGGAATCTGCTCTGGGTCTTTGCGCCCGACTCGCCATCGTCGAGCTGGGGCTGGAATGCCTTCTACCCTGGCGACGACTACGTCGACGTCGTCGCGTTCGATCGCTACGACCACGACGACGGGCGCTTCGCGGGTGGCTACGAGGCCGATCTGCGGACGATCGGCGCCTTTGCCGAGCAGCATCGCAAGGTGGCAGCGGTCTCGGAGGTCGGGGTCGATATCGAAGCGGGGACACGCAGCGTCGACCCGAGCTGGTTCACGCGCTCGATGCTCGCGCCGCTCGAGTCTCGCCGCTTCGCCTACGTCGGGCTCTGGCGCAATGCGCCGTGGGAGAAGTTCATTCCCGAGCCGGGCGACGGCGCGCTCGCGGACGACTTCGTGACGATGGCCAGCAGCTCGTCCACGCTCCTCGCGGGCAAGCACGACCTCTACACGCCGCTTCACCCCTGACCCGCGCAGATCCTGCGCCGCGCCGCAAGACACGCAGCGAAGCTGCGCTCGAGACCGCCGATTTGCGCGGGTCGCGCGCACGCCTGGCGTGATGGCGTGGCGGTTGCTCTCGCACCGCGCATGAAACGAGTCGTGATCCTCGGCGCCGGGACTGGCGGGACCATGATGGCCAATCGCCTCTCGCGCATCCTCTCGCACGACGGATGGCGCATCACCGTCGTCGACCGCGACGACCTGCACCTCTACCAGCCTGGTCTCCTCTTCTTGCCCTTCGGCGACTACCGCCAGGACGAGATCGTGAAGCGCCGGAAGAACCTGCTCGACCCGAGCGTCGAGCTCGTCCTTGGCGAGGTCGATCGCGTCGCGCCGACGGAGAACAAGGTCTACGTCACGAGCCACGCGCCGCTCGCCTACGACGTGCTGATCGTCGCGACCGGCAGCCGTATCCTCCCCGAGCAGACCACAGGACTCACCGGTCCGGGCTGGAAGGAGACCGCGTTCGACTTCTACACGCTCGAGGGCGCGCTCGCGCTTCGCGACGCGCTCGACCGCTTCGAGGGCGGACGCTTCCTCGTGAACGTGGTCGAGATGCCCATCAAGTGCCCGGTGGCACCGCTCGAGCTCCTGTTCCTCGCGGAGGCCTACTTCACGAAGCGCGGGATCCGCGATCGGGTCGAGCTCGCCTATGCGACACCGCTCGAGGGCGCGTTCACGAAGCCGCGCGCGTCGGCCGCGTTCGGCGACATGCTCGGGCGCCGCGGCATCTCCGTGCTCGGCGACTTCGCCGCGTCCGAGGTCGACGGAACACGCCGCGTGCTCAAGGCCTTCGATGGACGCGAGACGAGCTACGACCTGCTCGTCACGATCCCGATCCACGGCGGCGCGGAGGCGATCACGAAGTCCGGTCTCGGCGACGCCGGCGGCTGGCTCCCCGTGGACAAGAACACGCTCCAGAGCACGGCGTTTCCCAACGTGTTCGGGCTCGGCGACGCGACCAACGCGCCGGCCTCGAAGGCGGGCGCCGTCGCGCACTTCCAGTCGGAGGTGCTCGTCGACAACGTCGTTCGCTTCATCTCCGGGCGCCCGATCGAGCCTGGATTCGATGGCCACACCAACTGCTTCATCGAGACTGGCTACGGCAAGGCGATGCTCATCGACTTCAACTACGAGACCGAGCCCCTCCCCGGGCGCTACCCGCTGCCCGGCGTGGGCCCGTTCACGCTGCTCGAGGAGAGCGCGACGAACCACTGGGGCAAGCTCGCGTTCAAGTGGATCTACTGGAACGTGCTCGTCGCGGGCAAGGAGCTCCCGCTCGATCACCGCATGGCGATGGCCGGCAAGTGGAGATGAACACGATGGAACCGATGGCACCGAAGCAGGGAATCGAGGCTCGCCTCGCCGCGATGGAGTCGCAGCTCGCGTATCTCGTCGAGCGCCAGAAGAAGACGGAGGAGCTCTTCACCGAGCTCACGCCCGTCGCGCGTGAGGTGATGGGCGTGGCGACCACGAAGCTCGCTGCCCTCGAGGACGAAGGCTACTTCGCGTTCGGACGCGAGGTGGTCTCGCTCGGCCAGCGCATCATGACGGGCTTTCAGCCGGAGGACGTGCGGAAGCTCGCGGACGCGATCATCGGCATCCTCGAGACGGTGCGGGCGGTCACGCAGCCGAAGGTGCTCGCCATCGCGACCGACGCCTCGCAGGCGCTCGAGCACGCGAACGAGGCGGAGCCGATCGGGCTCTTCGGCGCCGTCCGCGCGACGCACGACGACGACGTCAAGAAGGGCATGGGCGTCATGATGGAGATGATGCGCCACGTCGGAAAGGCAGCCGCCGCCATCCGTGCGCAGCGGGAGGCCAGCCCGCCGAGCGCGAGCGACGAGCGCAAGGTGAAGCTGGCGGCCGCGCTCGGCCCGCGGCGGAAGGCGGAGGCGGCGCCCGCGGCCCCGAAGGCCGCGCCGCCAGCCAAGGCGGCGCCGGCCATGACGAAGGAGCCGCAGGATCGGATCGACGGCGTGGCCTTCGGCCCGGACGGTCACCTCGCGGACCCGAGCGCGTGGACGCCGGAGCTCGCGGTGAAGCTCGCGGCGCGCGAGCACATCGAGCTCGACGAGGCGCGCTGGTCGATCGTCAAGGTCGCGCGCGCCGACTTCGAGAAGACGGGACAGTCGCCGAACATCCGGCGGCTGACGCAGGAGGCGCAGGTCTCGACGAAGGACGTGTACGCGCTCTTCCCGAAGGCGCCGGGCCGCACGATCGCGAAGGTGGCGGGGATCCCGAAGCCTGCCGGATGCATCTGAATCGGAAGGACGAGCCATGGAAACGAAGCGAAAGGTCGCCATCATCTGCTCGAAGGGAGGTCTCGACGAGGCCTACCCGGCCCTCATCCTCGCCAGCGCGGCGCGGCAATCGGGGATCGAGGCGTTCGTGTTCTTCACGTTCTGGGGCCTCGACGTGATCACGAAGAGCAAGGTCGATCACCTCCACGTGAACCTCGCGGGCAACGCCGCCTCCGGCATGCCCACGATCGTGGCGGGCTTACCGGGCATGGAGAGCCTCGCCGCGTCGATGATGAAGAAGACGATGACCGAGCTCGATCTGCCGAGCGTCCGGGAGATGCTGCAGATCCTCGACGAGTCGGGCGCGGAGCTCTACGCGTGCGAGCTCGCGATGAAGATGTTCAAGCGGACGCGCGAGGATCTCCTCGATCAGGTGAAGGGGATCATCACCGCCGGCGACTTCTACGACCTCGCCGACGGCGCTCAGATCATCTTCACCTGATCGGTGGTCCGTCTCACGGCACCCAGCCGAGGATGCCGTCGTCACGGGCTCCCGCCTGACACTCGCCGCCCAGGACGTGCGTGTACTGGTTGTACGTCTGGAGGCAGCGCCGGAGGGAGCGACTCGCGTCGGTCGTCGGCGACAGCGCGGCGAAGCCGAGGATGCCCTCGTTCGTGCCACCCTCGCAGGTCGCGCTCTGGCTGAAGAAGTGGAGGCCCGAGCTCGGATAATAGCAGCGATAGATGCCGACGCGTCCGGGGCCGTCCGCGACGCCGATCTCGAAGCCCTCGCGGCCGGGCTTGATCTGCTCCTTCCAAGCGCCGCCCGAGAGGAGGGCGTTCTTCTCGTCCGCGTTGATGGTGAGCAGGTTGTCGTTGCGGCTCGACAGCGAGAACACGGGACGCGTGCGCGGCGAGCAGCGAGCCTCGCCGAGGGTCGCTCCCAGGATGGTCCAGTAGCTCGCGACGTTCGCGCCGGGCTGCGCGGACTGCGGTCGATTCACGATGCCGAAGGCGAGGCGGATCATCGGGGCGCTCAGATCGTCGCCCGGGAGCGCGATGAGCACCTCCGTGGTCGCGCCAGCCGCGGCGTCGAGGGCCGCGCGCTGCTCGGGCGTCGACGCCAGCGCGGCGACGGAGTCGAGCCACGCGGGGCGGCCCGAGTAGACGTGCACGCCGGCGGGAGCGGCGCAGATCAGATCCGGGAGCACGACCTCCTCCGGACGGCCGACCGTGATCGGCAGGGCGAGGCGATCGGCCTCCCGCGCGATCTTCATCATCGACTCGACCTCGGGGGACTCGAACACGGCGGCCGGGAACGCGAGGCCGCCCGGCTGCGCCTGCTCCGGACGCGGCGCGAGGAGGAACGGCGTCGTCGCGCCCGCTCGCCAGTCGAGGAACTGACCCATGTAGCGGACGCTGTGGTTGGTGCCGAGCCAGCGCACGAGGCCGTCCGGTCCGACGGAGTAGTCGCTCTCCGTCGCGTCGACCGACTCCGTCTCCTCGCCCGCGGGCGCGCAGCCAGTGGCGAGGGAGGTGAGAGCGGCGACGACGGCGAAGGAAAGCAATGAGGTGCGCATGGGAGTCTCCTTGGTTTCCCACGCTCTCTGCATGGTGTAGGCCAAGGTAAGACATGGCATTTTCGCCTTGAATTCAGGCGCTTGCGACGATCCTCGATGTCCCACGCGTCGGACACGTGGTGTCCGGCGTCTCGGACATCATGGGATGGCGGCGACGTCCTTGATGCGCGTGGCGAGCACGACGGGAGGTGTCGTCGCTCCGGCGTCGGTCCACGCCGGGCTGACGATACCGGTCGCCCGGACCCGCTTGCCGACGAGCGACCCGAGCGCCACATCGAAGGCCTTCGAGTCCTCGGAGCCACACGAGGTGCAGGTCAGCGCGACGCGCGAGCCCTTCGTGCTGCCGTACTTGTTGCTCCGAAACTCGATCTCGTTCCCGAGATCGACCGAGAACATCCCCGCGTCGTAGCGCAGCTTCCCGACCGCCTGCCAGCCGAGCCGGTCCTGATCGCCGAACGCGAAGGCCGGCCCCGTGCACGAGGCGGCGGGGCTGGCGCTCGCCGTCGCCGAGCTCACGGTCGCCACGCCCGCGTCACTCGCGAGCGCGGCCTCCGAGTGTGACCGGCCGCACGCAGAGGTGAGCGCGGTGACGCCGGCGAGCGTCACCGCCAGGCGCATGGCTCTCACGGGATGATGATGACCTCGCCGTCGCCGCTCTGAACGCCATCCGTCGTGACGCCCGAGGTGACTCCGCCGAGGTAGCTCGTGCCGCCGGCACCGCCGCCGCCAGCGCCTTTGCTGTTGCCCGAGCACCCGCTCGTGCCGGCCGAGCCGCCACCGCCGCCGCCGCCGCCGAGGAAGCCGCCGCCACCGCCGCCGCCGCTCGGATCGCTCTTGTTTCCGGCGAAGCAGCAGCAGGTCTGGCCTGCGCCGCCGACGCCACCGGTCTCACCCGCGCTCGCGGTTCCCGGCTGGCCGAGGAAGCCGCCGCAGCCCACGCCCGCTGCGCCACCGACGGTGCCGACACCTCCAAAGCCGCCGCCCGCGACGCCACCGGAGTTCGGCTGGGAGGCGCCATTGCCGCCACCACCGCCGCCGCCGAGGCCACCCGCACCGCCCGGGTTCGGGGATGCACTCCCACCTTCATCGCACGCCGAGCCGCCGCCGCCGCCGCCGCCGCCGGCGACGATGACTCGATTGCCAGGCGCGGAGCCGCCCACGCGAACGTCGGAGGCGCCGCCGCCGCCGCCGCCACGTCCGACCACGGCACCGGCGCCGCCATTGGCGCCACCGTTGAACCCACCGACGTCGTCCACGCCCGCTCCGCCGACGAAGATCGTGAGCGTCTCGCCAGGGGTGACGGCGAGGACACCCTCGGCATAGCCACCGAGGCCGCCCACGGTGCCGGCCAAACCTCCGCCGGTCCCGCCCGCGGCTCCGCGAGCCTTGATGAGGACGCTCGTGACGCCGGCGGGGACCACGTAGGTCTGCGCCGCGCCGGTGAACGCGAACGTGACCGGGACCGAGGTCACCACGCACGTCACCGAGACGTCCGTGACGTCGGCGGTCGTGGCGACGCCGGACGCGTTCGCCACGGTGCAGGTGGTGCCAGGCCCAGCGGTGGCGGTGACGTTGTAGCTCTCCCCGCTGAGGACCGGGGTCGGGAACACGAAGTCCCCCGCGCCCCGGACGATGGTGTCGGCCCCGTTCTTGAGCGTCACCGTTCCGCTCGGGACGGTGAGCGTTCCGCTGATCGAGTAAGCGTCCGTCGCGCAGGCGACCACGACGCCCGTGACGTCCGCGCTGTGGATCGTGCCCGCGCCGCCCGTCACGGTGCAGGTCTCGCTCGGCGAGCCAGGCTTCACGAGCACCTTCACCTGGAAGAACGTGCCGCTCGGAACCGGGGTGCTGAACGCGAACGGAACGGTGCCCGTCCCCTTGATGGCGATCGTATCGCCACCCTTGTTCGCGACGTCGTTCTGGATGACGAGCCCCGTCCCGATGAGGCCCGTGACCGTCCCGCTGACCTTGTACGACTTCGTGCTGCAGGTCACGTTGACGTTCGTGACGTTGGCGTTCGTGATCTGACCGACGCCGTTCGCGACCACGCATTCCTGCGTCGGCGCCGTCGGCTGGGCGGTCACGATGACGTCGTATTTCTGTCCGCTCTTGATCGGCGCGGCGAAGGCATACGCTCCGTTGCTGTTGACGGTCGTGGTCTGGAGCGCGCCGCCCACGGCGTCACGCATCGTCAGCGTGGCCGCCCCCGCCAGGTTCGCCACCGTCCCGCCGAGCGTGTACGCGCCGATGGCGCAATTGACCACGATCGTCGAGATCTTGCCCGCGACGACGACGCCCTGGCCGCCCGTGACGACGCAGTTCTGGACCGGGTTGGTCGGGTTCTGCGCCTTCACGTCGAAGCCCTGGCCGCTCGCCACCTTCGTCGGGAAACACACCTCGCCGTTCGTGCCGACGGTCGTCGAATCGGAGCCGTTGGTCAGGGTGAGGAGCCCCCCGCCGCCGGTGCCTCCGTCGCTCGTGCTGGGAGCGAGGCCGGAGACGTTCGCGCAGACGTCGTAGGTGTTGTTCGTGCAGTTGACCGCGATCGTCGTGATGTTCGCGCTGTCGACCGTCCCCTCCCCCGCCGTGACCACGCACGTCTGTGTCGGGTTGGTCGGCTGCGACTTGACCGTCACGGCGTAGGCCGTGCCCTTCGTGACCGTCGTGGGAAACGAGAACGCGCCCACGCTGGTGATCGCGAGGTCGACGCCGCTGTTGCTGAGCACCAGCCCCTTGCCCTCGAGACCCGTCACCGTTCCACCAACGGTGAAGCGACTGGCGGCCGCGTCCGAGGAGGCGTCCGTCGAGGACGCGTCGACACCCGGGCCCTGGGCGTCGACCGTCGATCCTCCGTCGACCTTGCTCGCGTCCGCGGCGGTCGCGTCGGAGCCGCTCCCCCCCGCGTCGAGGATGAAGCCGCCGCCGGGGTTGGCCGGATCATCGGAGCAGCTCGCCGTCCAGACGACCGCAAGGACGAGGAGCACGAGCGCATAGAGCGGTCGGAGGATGGAGCGACGCGACATTTCGCCCTCGTAAATGGTTCGGCAGGCTTTTGCAAGGCGCGACGTTCGAGGAGGGTGGTCAGTCTGATGTTCAGGCGTCAGCCAGCGCGCCTCGTCACGCGATAGCGGCTCTGCACGAGCCCGCTCGCAAAGGAGCGAGACTCCTCGAGCTCGAGCGACGTCTCGGGCAAGCCTGGGCCGAAGAGCGGGATGCCCGAGCCGAGCAGGATGGGGACGACCGACAGCGTCAGATCGTCGATGAGGTGCGCCTTCAAGAAGGAGCGAATGACCTCGCCGCCGTCGATGTACGCGCGCCCCTCGTACCGTTTCACGAGCTCGCGGACGTCGCCCGAGAAGAACTCCTCTCCGTGGCGCGACTCGCGGTTCGGAGTCGAGGTGAGGACGACGATGCGCTTGCCTTCGTAAGGCCATGACGGAAAGCCGAGCGCCACCTCGTACGTGCGACGGCCCATGACGAGCACGTCGATGGTCCTCATGAACGAGGCGTAGCCGTAGTCCTCACCGGGGATCTGGACGCGATCGAGCCAGTCGAGCGCGTCGTTCTTCCGCGCGATGAAACCGTCCGCGCTGACCGCGATGTAGACCGAGCAACGAAGGGTCATGCGAAGAGCTCCATGTCATCATGAGGAACCATCGGAACCCGAGCCTAACGCGGCGCATCGAAAGAACGCATGACCAACGTCACCAGCGCGACGCTTCCTCTTCTCTCCGGCGGGACGATCCCCGTCGTGGGGCTCGGCGTGTGGCAGGCCGGACGCGGCGGCGAGACCCGCGACGCGGTCGCGGCCGCGCTCCGAGCCGGCTATCGCCACATCGACACGGCGCGCATCTACGCGAACGAGGCGGAGGTGGGCGAGGGCATCCGCGCGAGCGGCGTGCCCCGCGAGCAGATCTTCGTCACGACCAAGCTGTGGAACGACGACCACGGCTACGAGCCGGCCCTCCGGGCATTCGACGCGAGCGCCAAGCGCCTCGGGCTCGACTACATCGATCTCTACCTCGTTCACTGGCCCGTCGGCGGGCGGCGCATGGACTCGTGGCGCGCCCTCGAGAAGCTCAAGGCCGACGGCCGCGCGAAGCACATCGGCGTCTCGAACTACCTCGTGCCGCACCTGAACGAGCTCTTCGCGAATTCGAACGAGCCGCCGGACGTGAACCAGATCGAGGTGCACCCGTTCCTGCAGCACCGCGAGACGCGCGCCCTCTGCGCGAAGCAGAAGATCGTCGTCGAGGCGTACAGCCCGCTCACCCACGCGCGGCGCATCGACGATCCCCGCATCACGGCCGTGGCGAAGGCGGTCGGGAAGACCAACGCTCAGGTGCTCCTCCGCTGGAGCATCCAGAGCGGAATGGTCACGCTGCCGAAATCGGTAAAGGAGAGTCGCATCATCGAGAATGCGTCGATCTTCGATTTCGAGCTCGACGCGACCGCGATGGCCAAGCTCGACGCGCTCGACGACGGCAAGGCCACGGGCTGGGACCCGCGTAATCAGGATTGATGAGCGACCCGTCGTTTCTCGCGCCGGGGGTCTATGTCGACTCCGATCATCCCGACATCATCGCATTTGCGCGCGAGGCGATCGGCGACGCGACCTCCGACGCCGAGAAGACGGCCCGGCTCTTCCGGGCGGTGCGGGAGAAGCTTCGATATGACCCGTACACGATCCGGTTCGATCCGCGAGACTACGCGGCCAGCGCGATCCTGAAGTGCGAGCGCACCTACTGCATTCCCAAAGCGGTATTGCTCGCCGCCGCCGCGCGCGCGGTGGGGCTCCCCGCCCGGCTGGGGTTCGCGGACGTGAAGAATCACCTCTCGTCGTCGAAGCTCATCGAGTCGCTCGGATCGGATCTGTTCGCATGGCACGGCTACGTCGAGATCTGGGTCGACGGGACTCCGTACAAGCTCGCGCCCGCGTTCAACGCCTCGCTTTGCGCGCGCTTCGGCGTCCCGCCGCTCGACTTCGATCCCGCCACGCCTGCGGACGCGCTGCTCCAGCCATTCGACGGCGCGGGGAACAGGTACATGGAATACGTGGCCGATCGAGGGATGTTCCTCGATTTGCCGTTTCAAGAAATCCTCTCGACGTTCGAGCGGCTCTATCGCGTACGCGATATGGCGCCGAAGCACGACGAGGCCTTTCACGGCTAAATATGGCGGCGACGGCGCTTCACGAGCGCGCCGACCGCGAGCCCGAGCGCGACCGCACCGAGCCCGGAGCTCTGGCCCGGGCTCGTGCGGCAGCCCGAGTCCGCGGCTGGCCCGGCCGCGCTCGTCGACGGCTCGGTGGCGGGCGACGCCTTCACGCTCCCCGTCGACTCCGCGACGTTTCCCGGCGCCGAGAGCGGCTCGTGGATTGGCTCGTCGCACGAGAAGTCCACGGTGGCGCGCATCGGGGGCGGGTCCGACGCCGCGCCCGCGACGTGCGCCTGGACGGTGACGACGTGGAGGCCTGGCTCGGGCCCCTCGTCGATGCCGCCCGAGCGCGGCCCGCACGTGGAATGAAGCCCGGCGATGGTCAGCGTCTGCCCTTCCAGGATCGCGTCCCCATAGAAGGTGCGCTTCACGACGACGTCATCGACGAGGATCTCGTAGGCGGTCAGCGCGCGATACGCGCGGAGCTCGTCCGACGGCGTGACGAGGAGGCTGAAGGTCACCGCGACCGCGTCCGCGTAGCCGCACGTACCGTTCTCGGCGACCGTGGTCATCCCGACGCCGCGCCGGCGCACCTCGAGTGTGCCCGCCACCGCCGGAAGCGCGCGGGCGTCGCCGACCTGGAATCGTCGCTCGACGAGCGCCGGCGGGCCCACGCAGGGATCGTCGAGCTCGAGGCCCACCGCCCCCGCGAGGGGCTTCGTGGTGACGAGGAGCTGGCCGCCGCTCCATGCGTCGTCGAGCACGGTCGCGGGTAGCTCGTTCCCATCGGCGCCGACGAGACGCGGGCTCGCGAGCTCGGACGACTGGAACGAGGCGCCGGGCGCATACGGGATGGCGGTCACGCCGGCCGGAATCTCGCCGCCGCGGGGCACGAGCGGGCTCCGGCAGGCCGGGTCGCAGGCGTCGGCGGACGCGTGAACGAAGAGAGACGCGGCGCCGAGGAGCGCCGCGTGAGCGAAGGTACGAAGTCTCATGTCGCGCGCGCCCAGCAAGATGACGGCCAGCCGCGCGGCGCGCCGAGATGCCGTCATTTCCCGGCCTTCACGCGTTTCAGAAACGTGCCGTCGTGTGCCGATCAGCGCCGCGCGAAGTGCCAGATATCCCGTGGCCCACGGCGCACGACGAGCCCGTGCCTGGCCGCGAAGCCATCCACCGCGGCGCGAAGCCCCTCGTACTTCGGCGCGTAGTCGTGACCGGCGAGGATGCCGTCGGGCTTGAGGCGCGAGCTCCAGGCCTCGAGGTCCGCGGCGACACTCTCACCGTCGTGGCTGCCGTCGAGGAACACACGGTCGACGCTCGCGGACGCGAACGTGCGCGCCGCGTCGAGCGACGGCATGGCGAGGACCTCGACCGTGATGCCGAGGTCGCTCATGTTGTTGCGGAAGGTCTGCTCCACGTCCTCGATCGCGAGCGCGGTCTCGTAGCGCTCCTTGAGGAGATCGTTCGAGCCCGCCCAGTGATCGACGCACACGAGGCGGGTGCCGTTCGCGTTGCAGATCTTCCCGATGAACGAGGTGCTCCGCCCTTTCCACGAGCCCACCTCGACGAAGACGCCGCCCGTGAGGCCGCGCGCGAGACGCGCATACCAGCGGCCTTCGTCCTCCGAGAACCAGCCCTCAATGCCCCGCATCGATGACGACTTTGAGCGTGCCCCGGCGGCCCGCGTGCGCGAGCGCCTCGTCCGCACGCGCCAGCGGATAGCGCGCCTCGATGAGCGGCGTGGGATCGACCTCTGCGCGCGCGAGCGCGTCGATGGCGCGCTTCATGTCACCGCAGCGCGAGCCGATGACGCGGAGCTCGTTGACGACGACGGGCGCGAGATCGATGGAGAGCTTTCCCGCGACCGTCGTCTTGAGCACGATCGTGCCGCGCGGCGCCGCGAGCTGGATGGCGCGCTCGAGCCCCGCCTCGGTCCCCGTGGCCTCGACGACGAGGTCCGCGCCGGGCTTCACGTCGTCCGTGTCCATCCACGTCTTCGCGCCGGGCGCGAGGGCGAGCTTGCGCGCGTGACGGCCGACGAGCTCCGTCGGCACGCCCGCGCCGACGAGCGCGCGCGCGATGAGGAGCCCGAGCTTGCCGTCGCCGAGGACGATGGCGCGCTTCGGCGGCGCCGCGAGCTCGTCGAGGACGTGCAGCGCGGCCGCGAGCGGCTCCGCGAACACGGCCGCGTCGTCGCTCACGTTCGCGGGCACCTCGACCAGGCACGCGACCGGCATGGCCACCGTCTCCGCGAACGCGCCGCCGCGCGCGACGATACCGAGCACGGTGCGGTTCGGGCAGTGATGCGTCCCGTTCGCGACGCACTCCGCGCACGTGCCGCAGCCGGCGTTGATGTCGGCGACGACACGCTTGCCGATCCACGAAGCGTCCGCGCACTCCACCACCGTGCCGGTGAACTCGTGGCCCGGGATCCCCTCGAAGCCCATGTAGCCGCGCGCGAGCTGGAGATCCGTGTCGCAGACGCCGGCGGTGCGCACGCGAATGAGCGCCTCGCCCGCCGCGAGGGCCGGCGCAGCGTGGTCCGTCACGACGCGGGCGGGGTTCCCATCGGCCCCCTTCGGATCGAGGATCAGCGCGAGCATGGTGCGCCGTACGCTAGTAGAGTTCGCCGAATCATGATCGTCTTCGTGGTCGGCACCGGGACGGACGTCGGCAAGACGCACGTCACGTCCGCGCTCGTGCGCGTCGCGGTGGGCGCGGGGGCGTGGAAGCCCGTCGCGACCGGGATGACCGACGCGATGGGCGAGGACGCGCGCGCGATCGGGGCGAAGGCGCCGCCGCTCCACGCCTTCGAGCCTCCGATCTCGCCGCACCTCGCGGCGCGGCGCGCGGGCGTCACCATCCACGCGAAGGCGATCGCGGATCGAGCGCGAGAGCTCGCATCTGGCCACGAGGTCTTCCTCGTCGAGAGCGCCGGCGGCCTCTTCTCCCCCATCTCGGACACGGAGACGAACCTGGACGTCGCGCGATGCCTCGGCGCGGCGCTCCTGCTGGTCGCGCCGGATCGCATCGGCGTGCTCCACGACATCACCGCCACGGTGCGGGCCGCGAAGATCGCGCCCGTGATCGCGCTCTCCGCGCCCGCGGCGGCGGACGCCTCCACCGGCACGAACGCGGACGAGATCCGAAGGCTGCGGCTGGGTCGCGCCGTGATCGAGTTTCCGCGAGCGCCGGTGGACGAGCTCGCCGGGCCCGCCGCTCGCTGTCTCGACGCGCTCCGCGCGTAGATCCTCAGAACCGACCGGCCTGGAAGTCGCGCACGGCTTGCTCGACCTCCTCCGGCGTCGTCATCACGAACGGGCCGTACTGCACGACCGGCTCGCGCAGCGGCTTGCCCGCGACCACGAGCACCCGCGCCGCCGCGCCCGGCTTCGCGCGGATGCAGACGCCGCCCGTGTCCTTGCCGTCCGCGAGGACGCCGAGCTCGCCGCGAACGAGCGCGCGCTCGTTCGCGACCACGACGTCGCCCGCGAACGGATAGACGAAGCCCTCGTGACCGGCAGGGATCGGGATCTCGGCCGTCGCGCCCGCGGGGATCTCGACGTCGAAGTAGATGGGCGCGGTCTCTCGCCCCGAGATCGGTCCGGTGACGCCGTTCACGGTCCCGGCGAGCGCCCGCACCACCACGCCCTGTCCGAGCTCGACGTGCGGGATCTCCGCCGCCTGCACGTCGCGATAGGTCGCGTCGCACATCTTGTCTTTCTTCGGCAGGTTCAGCCAGAGCTGGAAGCCGTGCACGAGGCCCTCCTCCTGCTCCGGCATCTCCGAGTGGACGATGCCGCGACCGGCCGTCATCCACTGCGCACCGCCCGCCGCGAGCAAGCCCTCGTGGCCCTTGTTGTCACGATGGCGGAACTTGCCCGCGATCATGTACGTGACCGTCTCGAACCCGCGGTGCGGATGATCCGGGAAGCCGGCGAGATAGTCCTGTGGCTCGTCCGAGCGAAACTCGTCGAGCATGAGGAACGGATCGAGCCGGCGAAGCAGCGGCGACCCGATGACACGCGTGAGCTTGACGCCCGCGCCGTCGCTGGTGGCCATTCCGCGGACGCTGTTGCCGATGCTGCGCTCGAAGTTCATGGGTCCTTCCTTCCGAGGCTCCTACCGTAAGGCGCGGCCGGTGTGGCGAAAGCGCCCGGGGACGGGATGCATTGTTGCGCTCGAGAGAACAATCCGTCGGCGGCGACTCGCACGTCGTCCGGAGAGCGCGGGAGCGCTTCAGGGCAGGACGCACACGTACCCCTCGGCCGCGCTGCACAGCGAGCCGGGTGGGCAGTGCGCCTGGACGTCGGGACAGCACTCGCGACACGCGCCGTGACAGCAATGCTTGCCGTCGCCGCACGCCGAGTCGCGATCGCACGTGAGCGCACGGCGAGCGGCGGAGCCGGCGGCCCAGGCTCCGCGCGAGGACCCGGGCGGCGGCGCGTGCGGCGTGCGGCCAGCGTCGCGCTCGACGCTCGGCGGCGCGGGGTGCTCCGACAGCGCGACGAGAGCGGAGATCAACGCTACAACCACGCCGCCAACGAGCCACGGCCACACGCGGTGCGCTCGGGCGGGCGGGGGCGGCATCAACACGGTCTTGCTCGGGCGCGCGGCGGGGTCGGGCGCGCTCGAGAGGCGCGACTCGGGCGTCTTGAGCTGCGGGACCGGCTCGGGCGCGCTCCGGCGATGGCCGGGCCGCGGCGGCGCGCTCGCGTGGGGTGCCGGCGCCGGAGAGCTCGGCGCCGGCGTGCTCGAGCGCGCTCGTGGTGCGACCTTGCTCGCCGGCATCCACGCCGGCGCAGAGAGCCCGGCCGCGTCGTGCAGCGCGCGCCAGAACTCTGCCACGCTGGGATAGCGCTCCGTGATCTCCACCGCGAGCGCGCGCTGGAAGACGGCCTCGACCTCGTTCGTGACCTCCGCTCCTCGGGTTCGTGGGGTCGGCCGGCGATCGCGACGCGTCGCCTCTCCGTAGAGAGCGATGCGGCTCTCGTCGGCCCCGAGGGGCGCGGCCCCGGAGAGGAGCTCGACGCACACGAGCGCGAGAGCGAAGACGTCCGTGTGCGGCCCCGTCGCGGGCAGGTCCGCGCGCCCCCGCTCGAGATCGCGCGCGAACTGCTCGGGCGCGCCATAGGACGGCGTATAGGCGGGGCCGGCCGCGGTCTGCGTCTCGAACCGACTTGCGTTTACATCGAATTGTTTCGAAATTCCGAAATCAATCAATTTGACACTTCCCGCTTCGGTGACGTGAAAGTTCGGCGGCTTCACGTCCCGGTGCGCCACGCCCATGGCGTGGGCTTTGGCGAGGGCCTCTGCGCCGGCGTCGAGCAGTGTCGTCATTTCGAGGAGTGACAGGCGATGCGCGCCGCCCTGCCGCCGGCGCGTGAACCAGAGGTCGAGCCCCTCTCCATCGAGCCACTCGAGGACGAGGTAAGGAATGGACGGCGTCCCCGGCCGCGTGATCTCGCCCATGTTGAAGATGCGGACGACGTTCTGCGTCGACTTCGCGAGCTTGAGCAGGAGCTGACCTTCGCGGCGGAAGTTGGCGAAGTACTCGCTCGTCTGCGCCTTGGTAAAACCGGCAGGCACCTTCAGACACTTGATGGCGACGCGCTCGTCGAAGACGTGATGCCAGCCTTCATAGACGACGCTGAAGCCACCCATGCCAACGACCGACTTGATGGAGATCTTCTCGTCGTCGATGACGTGGCCGATCAAGTCGAAGAGGTCCTCGTTGTCCGCCGCTTCGTCCGCCCTCACCATCGGTCCCCGCAAAGAGTAGCCACTGTTCGACGCCCTTGGCGGTGTTAGCATCCGGGGAGGGTCGTATGCGTTGCACCAACCCACGCTGTCAGGCGGACAACGCCGCTCATCAGAGCCGCTGCGTGGTCTGCCAGGCCCCTCTCGTCGGCGCGGACGCCGGCTTCCATGGTGCGACCCCCCGCCGTCCGCCGACCGTGGTCGATCCGCCGCTCCCGGCGCCCGCGGCAGCTCCGCCCTTTTACCAGCGCCCTCCCCATCGACAGCCCACCGTGAACGACGTCGCGCCAACCCCGGAGCCGCCCCCGCCCGCGCCCGCGTTCTATCCGCGCCCACGAGCGGAAGCGCACGCTCCGGCGCCGACTCCGGGCGCCCCCCACCGTGCCAAGACGGTGGTCGTCGGAGCGACCCCTGCCGGCGTTCCTCACCTCCGCGCCGTTCTCGTCGAGTTCCGTGGCCCCGATGATCCGGGCAGCTGTCATTTCCTTCGGGAGGGCCGGAACGCGATCGGTCGCGACGACGACTGCGAGGTTCGCCTCGACGAGGCGAGCATCAGCAAGACTCACGCGTTCATCTATCTCGACGCCGACGGGATGCGCCTCGTCGACAACTCGCAGAACGGCACCATCGTCGACGGACGCACGATTCGCGGCGCCCAGGTGAGCCTCTCCCACGGATCGAAGCTCGACCTCGGCAACGCCCGCTTCGTGTTCGTGCCGATCCCCGCGCCGTTCGAAAAATGAAGTGGCGGACCTTCGTGGTCTGCGCGCTCTCGCTCGGCGCGACCCACCGAGCCGAAGCGGCGTCGAGACCCGTGGCCAGCGATCGCCAGCCCGCCGGCGCGATCGACGTGCTGGTGCCCGTCGATCCGTCGGCTCGCAGCGCTCCCGTCGCTGACTGGACCGCCCAGTTGAAGAGCGGGGGCGCGAAGGTCACGTCGGTGCAGCCGCTCGCGTCGATGCATCCGGCCGCCCGGCTCGAGGTCGCGCTCGCCTTCGACATCTCGGCCTCCTTCAAGGGCCATCTCCCGACCGCCGTCGCGCTCGCCAAGCGCTTCGTCGAGAAGAGCCGGAGCACTGGGCTCGACGTGCGCGTCACGGTGCACACGTTCGGAATCACGAACCTCAGGCTCGGCGACGAGACGACGCTCGACAAGGTCCAGAGCCAACCATCACAACAGCGAACGCAGCTCCGTAAGCTCGTGGGCGAGATCGTGGTGGAGACGGCGAACGCGGTGCGCTTCCCGGACGGCCTGCGAGAGGTGGTCCTCTTCACGGATGGCGGCGAGGAGTCGGCCGCGTTCCAGGACTACGCGCAGATCACGGAGCCCGCGCTCGCAGGCGCGGTGGTGGTCGACGCCGTCCTCTTCCAGGCGAACACGCCCTCCACGCTGGCCGCGACGCTCGCGGACAAGCTCGGCTCCGCGGTGGAGCAGACCGGCGGCGCGATGGTGCGTGTCGACCCCGCGCGCCCCGCGGAGCCGCAGATGAGGTCGCGTCTCGACGACGTGGCGGCGGCGCCGAGCTCGTTCGTTCGGGTTCACGTCGAGACGTGCGGCCTCACCGCGCCAGGAGAGCACGCCGATCGGCTGTCGTTCAGCGTCGGCCAGCCGCCGTGGCGATCCATGGAGCTCCCCATCAAGTTGCAGGTACCTGCCGGCGGCGGCGCGGCGTGTGCTCCGGCCCCCGCCAGCTCACCGGCGACGCCCACCGAGAGCAAGACGAAGAGCGCGCCGTGGTGGCCGTGGGCCCTGATCGCGCTCGTCGCGGCGGTCGGGATCGGCATCGCGGTCGCCCTCACCCGGAGGTCCAACGCACCGGCGCCCATCGCGCCAGCGCCGCCGCCGCCGGTCGTCCCCGAGGTCGGACACGCCTCCACGAGGGCTCCGCTCGTGGTGCCGAGCCCGACGCCCTGGCTCGAGAAGCACGGCGCCAATCCGCTCGCACGTACGCTCGCGACCGAGCTCCACGTCGAGGCCTCCGCGATCCCCCTCGGCAGCCCGCTCCGCATCGCGCGGCCGGAGGTGCGCGTGGGCCGCGATCCGGAGATGGAGCTCGCGCTCGATCACGCGTCGGTGAGCAACCATCACGCGACGCTGCTCGTCGAGCCGAATGGCGAGCTCTTCGTCATCGACCACGGCTCGACGAATGGCACGTACGTCGGACAGGAGCGCGTCACCGCCAATCAGAAGCATCACGTTCCGCGCGGGTCCGCGCTCTCGTTCTCGCAGCACATTCGGCTGCGGGTCGTGCAACCATGGCGCGCGAAGGTCCAAGGGCGAACGACATGACACACATGTACTTTGCCCACGCGGCAGCGCACGTCGGACGAGAGCGTCCTCTGCTCGAGGACTACGTCAGGGCGGAGCATCTTCCGCAGGGCGGGGTCGCCACCATCGTCTGCGACGGCATGGGGGGAGCGGAGGGCGGGGCACTGGCCGCGCGCACCGCCGCGCTCTCCCTCCTCGACGCGTTGCGCTCGCAGACGACCGCGCCGACCTCCGCGGCCGTGCACGCGGCGCTGCTCGGAGCGCACGAAGCGGTCCGCGCCGTCGCGGGAGGTGTGGCCGGCATGGGCACGACCGCGGTGCTCGCGTGGTTCGAAGAGCAGGCCTGTCATGTTGGTTGGGTCGGCGACTCGCGCATGTACTTGTTCCGTGAAGGCCGGCTCGTCGTTCGCACGACGGATCACACGAAGGTGTCGGACATGGTCGCGCGCGGCGAGCTTCGCCCCGAACAGGCGGCGAGCCATCCGCAAGCGAACGTGCTCTCGCAAGCGCTCGGCCAGCGCACGGTGGCGCCGTCCGTCTTCGAGCCGATTCCGCTTGCCGCTGGCGATGTCGTCTTGCTCTGCTCCGACGGCCTCTACGAGATGATACCGAACGACGAAGAGCTCCACCGCCTCATCGAGGGACGCCCGTACGAGGACGCGGTCACGTCGCTCATCGATGAAGCCAATCGCCGAGGTGGACACGACAACATCGGCGTCGCGATCGTCGTCGCTGGCCAGCGCAAGATCCCCGGGCGAGGCGCGCGATGAAACGGGCCCGCCCGGAGACCCACCGCGGCCGCCTCTGGCTCGCGCTCCTCGCGCTCTTCGCCATCGTCTTCTGCGCGACCGACGCGAGCGCGGCCGAGAAGCGGAAGATCGTCATGGTGCTCGACACGAGCGGCTCCATGGCCGGCAACTGCAATGGCACGCCGAACAGCTGCTCCGCGCCGGCCAACGATCCGGATCGCCTCGCCGTTCTCGGCGCGCAGATCATCGTCGCGCTGACGGAGGGGCACGAGGACGCGACCGTGTTCGGCTTCCCGCGCGAGCCCAACGCGCCCGTGCCTCGCCTCGGCGCGAACGATCTCCCGTCGATCCAGTTCGAAGGCCCGACGCCGTACATCCCCGCGCTCGAGGCCTCGAAGAAGGAGTTCGACACGAGCCCGCCCGACTCACGGCGCGTGCTCATCTTCTTCACCGACGGCGAGCCCACCTCCACCCGCGGCAACTCTCGTCTCTCCGTCGCCGAGCTACAGCCCGCCACTCAGCCGCTCTTCGCGCAGGGCGTGCACCCCGTCATCATCGGCCTCGACCCGGGCGGCAAGGGCAAGAGCCAGATCGCGCCCTACCTGAACGCGCTCGCGGGGCCAGAGGCGAACACCAGCTTCGTCGAAGACCCCTCCACCATCGTCGAGAGCCTCATGCGGGCGCTCGCCCGCGCGTTCGACTCCGACAACCAGAGCGGAGTCATCGACACGACGAAGAGCTTCCGCTTCGACGTCGGCGCTGGCGTGGACGAGGTGCTCATCGCGGTCGCGGGTGAGGGCCCCAACGAGGACTTCACCCCCCAGCTCGACGTGCCGACCGGCGCGCCGCCCGGATCGGGCTGGAAGAGCGGCTGGAACGACACGAACCGGGCGGTGGCTCGCCACTGGGCGACGCTCCGCTACGCGAAGCCGGTCGAGCAAGCGCTGAGCCTCACGCTGCGCCTCTTGCCGGGTGCGCGCGGCAAGGCGAAGTACGGCATCATCTACAAGTACGACATCGTCGCGGAGGTCGACTCCACGACCGGTCTCGTCGGCAAGCCGGTCACGATCACCGGTCGCATCAAGGCGAGCGGCGTCGCGCGCGACAAAGCGTGGTTCGACAAGAGCGGGTTCCAGACGCCGACGTTCACCGTCGCCGGCGAGCCGATCACGCAGGTGGTGGCGGCGCCCGACGGAAGCTTCAAGGGCACGTGGATCGCGAAGCGGCCCGCCCAGGGCGGCTCGATCGCGCCCGTGCAGGTGACGTTCCGCAACGCGCAGAACATCCCGCTCATCGGCACGGGGCAGATCACGATCAAGGACGCGACCAAGCTCGAGCTTCATCTTCCGCCCCAGATCGATCTCGGCTCGTGGACGGGCCCATCGGCGTGGATCGGCTCGCCGCCGCCCGAATCGCGCTGCCAGCTCATCGACCTGAAGGACTCCCCCGGGGCCGCCACCATCCCCATCACGTGCCGCGCCGAAGCCTGGCCCGGCGACGTGAATCGGAGCCCGGCGTGCGAGCCCGATCCGGCCTCGAGATACGCCGGCACGGGAGAGCCGATGCGCTGGAGGGTGTGCCTCGATCCCAAGCCGTGCTGCGGTGAGATGAAGAACGGTCCCGGCGGCGCGACGAGGGTCGTCTTCAGCGGCAAGGATCCCGACTACCAGGCCGTGTCCGCGCCGGTCGTCGTCACGTTCGACGTGGCGCGTCCGAGCTGGCTCCGCTGCCACTGGCACTGGATCGCGATCGCGATCGCCGCTCTGCTGACGATCTGGATCCTCCGTGGCTTCCTCACGCCGCGCTCGTTCGAGGCCAACGCCGCGTTCCACGTCGCGAGCACGGAGGCGGGGCTCAAGAAGAACCAGGCAAACGTGGCCTGCGAGGTCCCCGGCGGCCGGCGCGGCTTCTACCGAAATGCGCGCGTGGCCATCAACGCGTCGGGCGATCTGGTCCGCGATCCGAAGCTGGCCGTCCTCTTCGTGGAGGCGGGCATCGCTGGCAGCACCGTCATCATGAAGGCGGCGGGGCTCGAGAAAAAGGACACGCGGACGAGCAAGTGGATCGCCGTACCGGAGACGGATTTTAGGGCCGGCCTCCTCCCCAAGGCGGTCTATCGTATCGGCTCACTGTACGTGAAGTGGGAGTGAGGACGCGCCATGAGTGTGCTCGACGGATCGAAGTTCAAGCCGACGCTCTTCGTCGGGCTCGGGGGCCACGGAGGAAAGATCGTCAACCTCCTCGGGAAGAAGCTCCGGCGGCACCCCCACTGGTCGCGCATCGAGTCGATGACGCATTTCGTCGCCATCGACACGAACAAGGACGACCTCGACAAGCTCGCCCATGTGCCCGTCGAGTGCCGCTTCCTCGCCTCCGCGTTCGATCGCCAGGCCTACGTCCGCCGCAAGCGCGGCAAGGCCGAGATCGACGAGGACCGTCTCGTCACGCAGTGGACCGGAACCGACTACCAGTTCCGCGACACGCAAGGCGCCGGCGCGGGTCAGATCCGCATGGAGAGCCGGCTCGGCCTCTACTACAACCTCGAGGATGACCGCGCCGGCATCCGCCGCAAGATCGATCAGCTGCTCCAGAGCTCGACGCGCATCGGCAACCCGTGGCGCGACAACGACGACCGCGTCATTCGCATCGTCATCTATGCGTCCGTCGCGGGCGGCACCGGCTCGGGTGGCTTCCTCCCGATGGCCTATCTCCTGCGCCAGATGGCGAGCGATCAAGGCTGGGGGCGCCCGAGCGTCGTCGGCGTCTTCACCCTCCCCACCGCTTTCCTCGAGCGCGTGAAGCCGGAGCTCCACGAAGACATCCTCGCCAATGGCTACGCGGCCTTGAAGGAAGGCGAGTTCCTCACGCGCCAGCTCGGCCACGAAGGCGGCGCCAGCGAGATCGAGCTCCACTTCGATCCGGGCACGAAGAACGCGAGCCGCACGAAGGTCACCGGGCGCCCGTTCGACATCGCGTACATCGTCGACCGTCCGACCCAGGTGTCGATCGAGCGCTACGAGCACGCGATCGCGGACGCGAGCTATCTCCAGATCTTCTCGCCGATCCTCGGCGCTCAGAAGGGCGAGTACGACAACTACGAGAAGCGGCAGAAGTCGCTCGCGAACGGCGAGTTCTCCGTCCACTGGGGCGCGTTCGGCAGCTCGATCCTCCACTTCCCGCGGCACGACGTCATTCGCTACGCCTCCCTCCGCTACGTCGCGCGCGCGCTTCGTGACTTCCTCTGCTTCGGCGGAGACAACCCCGAGTTCCGCGTGCCTTACGGCGATCCTGCCTTCGAGCGCCTGAGCGAAGACGAGAAGGCGCGCAAGATCGACGACGCGTTCATTCGCTACATCGACTACATGGCCGAGCTCGAGCGGGCCGCGAACGAGAATGGCGTCTTCACCGCGGTCGCGCAGCTTCGCGGGCGCGACGGGAAGAACCTCCTCGTGGCGCTCCGCGAGCGCTTGAAGGAGGTCTACGGCAAGCTCGATCAGGTCATCGAGATCTCCGACATCGACGCGATGGGCGTCAACCCCGGCAATCCGTCGATGAGCCGTGCGCTCGACGGCCTACGTCGCGAGTACGCGGCGTCGCTCGGTCGCGTGAACGCCGAGCTCGAAGTGCAACGCACGTCGCTCCGCCAGGGTCGCTTCCTCGGTGAGCTGTTCCGTGCCTTCGACGTCAGCCCGATCGCCCAGCGCCTCCTGCTCTTGCGGGCGATGCGGGAGGCCTTCCTCGTTCCCTTCGACGATCCGGCAGAGGGCGATTTCCTGCGGCCCGAGGCGGGCACCAACCCGTCGCTCGACGACGAGAGCGTGCAGCAGAACGTCGGCCGCATGAACGCGGAGCTCCAGCGGACGGCGACGCAAGGCGTGTTCGACAAGCTCAAGGATCGCGACAACCAGGCCTTCCAGGCCGCGAAGCGGCGCGCCATCGGCGTCTACGACGAGCTCGCCCAGGACGCGCGCACCGAGCTTCGGCGGCTCTTCTGGCGCGGCTTCGAGCTCGAGCTGCGCCAGGTCGCGAGCACGCTCCTCGCCACCTTCCGTCGCACGGCGGAGATCGCGGACGGCGCGGCGCGCGCGGCGGAGAGCGAGACGGAGGACTTCCGTCGCGATCCGGCGCGCGAGCCGGAGTCGGACTGCGCGCAGTACTACCTGGACGCCGAGGTGCTGCGCGACGACCGTCGCGGCGAGCGCCTCTGGCATTGGCTCTATGCCCACTTGCTCGACAAGACGGCCTACTTCGTCCCGGCCGACATCTTCGTGCAGGTGTCCAGCGCGTTCAATCCGGCGCGGGACAGCGAAGGCAAGTTGAAGCAGCGCGACGCGGCCGAGGTCGTGCGCGTGGTGCGGGAGTCGCTCCTCGCCTCCGGCAGAGCGATCTACGAGAAGGCATTCGACGATCTGAAGCTCGATCTCGGACGCACCCTCGAATACGAGCAACGCTACATCGCGCTCACCGACGAGGGGAAGAACCCGCGCGAGCTCCGCGCCACGGGCAAGCTGGAGGAAGCCGTCGATGGCGTCTCCGCAGAGCGCGTCCGGGGCGGCGTCGAGGACAAGCTGCAGCGCCTGTGGGCGGACTGCGCGATCCTCGCCAACATCGACGAGCGGGCGGGCGACGGCGTCACGCCCGCGCGCATCGCGTTCGTCGGCCTCGCGCCGCGCTTCCAGACCGACGAACAGACCTCGCTCGGCTCCGTCCTCCGCCGTGTGGCGGGGAACATCTCGGTGGTGGAGGGCTGGGACGACAAGGACGCGCTCGTCGTCTACCGCGCCATGCTCGGCATTCCGATCTACTGGTTCGCGAACGTCGATCGCGTGCTCGGACCCGCGTATGCCTCGAGCGCGAAGAATCCGAATCGCGCCTATCCGCTCCACATCGAGGCGGACTGGGAGACGACGGCAGAGAGACCGGGCCTGCCGAACCTCGATCCGATCGAGATCCGCCGCGCTCGCGAGCGAGAGAGAGCGGCCAGCGCGCAGAAGACACAGGCCGCGGAGCGCGCGTCGCGCGTGCGCGCGTTCACGCTGGCCGCGTTCGGCGGCTCCGTCATCGAAGCCGACGGCGGCTATGCGTGGTCGGCGGCGGGCGCCACCCAGGCGCTCGGCAAGGATCGCGCGTCCGCGTTCACGGCGTTCGAGGCCCTCGACGGCGAAGTGAGGGGTCTCCTCGTGCAGCCCGGTCTCGACGCCTGGGGCGCGCGCGAAGGTGAGCGCGCCGCCAAGGCGAAGCTCCTCGCGGACCTGCAGACCCATCAGTCGAGGCTCGCCGCCGTCTTGCTTCGTGCGACGGCCGAGCAACGCGAGGCCGAAGCGCGCTTCGTCAAGGAGGAGCGCGACGAGGTGGCCAGCATGCTCAAGGAGCTTCAAGGCTCGTCGTGACGGTCCCGGTCATCGCGGTCGCGCTCGACGCTTTCGGCTCGGACGTCCTCGCGAGCGCGCGCGGCTGGCTGCCGCCGGATCGCTTTCCAGAGGTGATCGAGGTCGGCCGCGAGCCCGATCTCGGGCTTCGCCTCCGCGAAGCGCTCGCGCGGATGACCCGCGCCGGCGCGAGCGCGCGCGCCGGCGGCCCGCGCGTCACCATCGCCGCGTTCGTCGACCATACCGGCGTCGCCCAGGCCGCGAACCTCGCGACGCTCATCAGCGCGCTGCTCCATCAGGAGCTCGCCGCCATCTTCGATCCCCGCGCCACGCCCGATCAGCGGAACGCGGCGCTGCACGTCCTGGTTCGAATCCCGCCGCTGGGCGCGACCGCCGCCGCGGCAAGTGCGCTGCGTGAGCTCACCCAGCTCGAGAAGTGGGCGCCCGCGGGCGGCAGCTATCCGATCCTCGCGCGGATCTGGCCGCTCTCGACGCAGACCACGGCCGGAACGATGAGCGAGCGCGGCCTCGTGACGACGGCGGCGGTCTGGCTCGCCGCGCTCACGGCGCGGGACGAGGTCGACGCGCTCGCGGAGCGCTTCCGCCATCCGCGGAGCGTCGAGGCGCGCGTATCGGCCTTCGCCGCGGCGACGCTCGCGATTCCGGAGGCTGACGTCGTCGAGTACGCGCGCCGGCGCGCGCGCTATGACGCTCTCCAGCGCATCGCCGCGCGCGCGTCGCGGCCGGCGGACCGCCAGCGCTCCGAGGCGCTGATCAGCGCCTATCCGCTCGAGGAGTGGACGCGCTCGGTCGATCAAGGCCCGGAGGCGGGCGAGATCCGTGCGCTCACCGCCGAGCGCTCCGGCGCCGGCGCCATCGAAGACACGCCGATCGACGTGCCGCCGTTCGCGAGCGTGGCCGAGATCAAGGAGAAGAACGGAGCGCTGCTCGAGCCCGCGACGCCGCCGAAGATGAGCGCCTATCGCGACGATGTGCGCTTGTCGCAGAGCCTCGAGCGCCTGACGGCGAAGGAGTCGGAGGCGCTCACGCGTGACATCGAGCAGACGCTCGATCGATCGCTCGGCGCGCAGCTCCCACCCGAGGAAGGCCTGATGGGCCTGCCCGAGACGCGCGGCGCGCTCCAGCAGATCCACGCGCGTGTGTGGGATCGCAGCGCGGCAGAGGCGTTCGCGGGACCGCTGAATCAAGCCGCCGAGACGATCGATCCGGATCCTCATCGGGGCGCGGTCGACGAGGCCTTTGCTGCGCTCCTCTCCCCTTTTCGACGCGCGCGGACCGCGCTCCTCGCCGGGTTCGGCGTCGCGATGCTGAGCGCCGCCGTCGTCGCGAGCGTCGCGCCGCCGGCCGCCGCATATCCCCTTCCGCCCGCCGGCGCCGGTCGTCCCGTGGCGCAAGCGGCGCCGCCAGCGCCCACGTCCGACGCGTGGAACCCGCGCTGGCCGTGGATCGCGGGCGGGCTCCTCGGCCTCATCACCGCGGTCGGATACGGGTTCTGGGCCGCGGGGCAGGCCGTACGGCCGATCCGCGAGGTGCTCGAGCTTCGTCGCACCGCGCTGGGAGCGCTCCGTCAATCCGGCGGCGGTGGCCGGGCGCGCGCGCAGCTCGAACGCGAGATCAACGTACGCGCGCGAAGGCTCCGGCGTGGGATCGCGCACGCGATCGATCTGCGCCTTCGCCGGCTGAACGCGATCGTCTCGCTCGTGAACGAGGCTCGTGACCGAGCGGCGAAGGATCTCGCCGCGCTCCACATCGTGGTGGCGACCTCCGCGGCGAACGACGACCTGTCTCCGCTCTTTCCGGAGGTCGAGCCGCTGCACGGGCATCTCGTGAGCCCGGGCTCGCTCGCACGTTGGGTCGCCGAGCAACGAAAGGTCGTCGATCCAGACGTGTGGGCGACCCGCCTCGTCGCCGAGACCTGGGATCCCGGCAGCCTCGATGGACCATGCCTCGACGACGCGCGCGTGGCGCGCGCCTGCGACGCCCAGGTCGAAGGGGTTCGCGAGAAGCCGCCGCTGTCGGATCCGGATCTCGCGGTCGAAGCGGCGCAGAGAGCCTCCGGCTTCGCGCAGAACGTGGCGCACGCGCTCGGCCCGCCGGTGAGGCCGCGCAGCGAGACGGGCGATGTGATCGCGCTCCGAGAGGCGGCGCGCGTCGTGCTCGTACCGTCGAGCGAAGGCGACCGCGTGCGAAGCGCGTTCACGCGGAACGGGGCGGAGTTCCAGCCGCAGGAGATGCCGAGCCTCGGTGCTCGGGCGGCGATGATCTGCTTCTGGGAAGACCTCACGGTCCGGCATCTCGCGGCGGGCGCGGGCATCTCGGCATGAGGCCACCTGCATGAGCGCTCCCACCTGGATCACCTGCGGATCGGAGAGCGATCATTGCCTGCCCCGCGCCTGCGATCCGAGCCACGTTCCGCCGAGCGATCAGGCGCTCGTGCCGAAGTGGATCGAGGATCGCTACCACGACGACTGGGTGCCCTGGTTCTTGCGCTTTCACGACGTGCAGCTCCTCGCGTGGCTCTTCGCGCTGGCGCTGCCGTTCATGGCGTGGGGGATGGCGATCGGGCTCACGAAGGCAGGGCCCGGGCGCGCGCGACGCGCGGCGGCGGCCCTCGGTCCGGCCGCGTCGACGCTGGGTGGAGCGCTCCTCGTCTTTCGCCTCATCGCCGCGCTGCCCATCCAAAATGGCCTGTTTCTCGGAGACGACTCCCTCATCCAGCGCTTCTTCGGCGGCGTGTCGGTGTGGGTGCCGACGCCGAACGGCTCGTCGGAGTGCATCGCACCGCCGCTGCCACCAGGGGCGACGATCCTCGGTCTGGCGATCCTCTCGGGGTGCGCGCTCGCGGTGATGACGCCGCTCTTCGCGCTACGCGAGAACCAACGGACCGATCCGCTACGCGTCGTGGCCGGCACCATCCCCGCCGTCCTCCTCGGGCTCGCCGCGATCGCGACCCCCGTCTTGCTCGTCCCCGCGCTCGACCGGGCTTCATTCCAGGCGCGCTTCCTCGACGTGGCGGGCATGGTGCCAATACTCGCGGTGGCGTTCGCGATCTGGACCCAGGCGCGACGCGACGCGACCCCGCGGAAGGTGGAGCCGCCGCCCGCACCCGCACCCGTCATCGTACCGGCGCTCGACGCGGCGGCGGTGTGGAAGCGAATCGGCGCGCTCCCACAGGAGGCCGGTCCGTTCCTCGGCCTTCCAGCCCGGGAAACCGGGGCCGCGCCGGAACACTTGCAGAACGCATGGAACGCGGCGGGCGGTCTCCGCGCTCCGCCACGCGCGCTCGATCACCTCGTGCGTCTGGCGACCCTCCCGAACGCAGGGGCCATCGTGGCCGATCTGCCGCGCAGCGTCGAAGACACGCTGCTCGCCGCCACTCTCCTTCACGCCACCGCGATCGAGGGCGCGACGTGCCTCGTCATCATCGACGACGTCAAGAAGAGCCAGGACGGACGCAAGACCTCGGCGCTGCGCGACCGCATCCTGGGTGCGCTCGGCGCGAGCGGCTACTGGGCACCGGGCCCGATGCCGCTCGGCTACGAGGAGCTCTCGGTCACGCTCACCGGCTTCCGGCTGCCCGCGATCGCATTCCTCGACGTCGACGAGCTCTCCGAGCGGGCGATCACCACCCTCTGGGGCGGCGGTGGCGCCAACGGCGTGGCGTGGGCTCGGCATCTCGAGCTCGTCGTGGTGCCGCGCATCGATCAAGGCTCGCCGCTCCGCGTGGCGCATCGGTTCTGGAGCCTGCGGCGCCTCTGCCTCGCGCTGCGCGCCGCGGGCTCGACGTGGAGCACCATCTCGACCGGCTTCGGCGGCGATGAGACCTACGCCCTCGCCCAGAGCGCGTTCGCGGGCTACATCGCGACCGAGCGCACGGAGATCGATCTCCGCTCTCGCGACGAGACGGCGGTGTGGTCGCTGGACCCCGCGTGGGCGAGGCAGGGTCCCGACACCTGGCAAGTGCGCGCGAGCGAGCCGATCGCGCGAGACAACCATACCGTCGCGATCGACGATCCCTTGGGCCACGTCGACGACGCAGCGGTGAACGCGCGTGGCCCGCGCGTGCGGCTCTCGCGCGCCATCACCTTCGATGGCGCGGCGTCGGTCACGCAGCTCGAAGGCGCCTGGCTCTTCGGCGCCATTCGTGCCCTCGCGCATCGGACGCCGAACCCGGAGTCATCGCATCACGACGTCCTCCTCGCGGCGGAGTCGAGCCCGACGACGCGCTTCGCGCTGCATCCGCGCACGTTGCCAGCCCTCCTCGCGCAGCGCCGCTTGCCCGCACCGTCGCCGCTCGTCGCGCGCCGCAACTCGATCGTGCAGAGCCTCCACCTCCGCGCGGCGCTCGCGGAGGGTGATCAGGACCTCGCCTCTCTCCTGGCCGTCTTCGATGACCGGCGCATGGTCGAGGCCGCCTGCGAGAACCTGCAGCGAGATGCGCACGTCCTTCGCGGCACGACCGGGCACTCTGATTACAGCCGCACGGAGCTCGTGGCCAAGAGCGGCGAGCGCGTCGCGAGCCATCTCCGCGAGACCGTCACGGAGCACGTGGTGCACATCGTGGAGCTCGACAGCGGCCACGAGATCGCGCGCACGGACGCGATCACCCTCGCGACGCGCTACTACTCGGGGCGCGTGTTCTCCAAGGGCGCACGTCGCTACGAGGTCCCGCTCGGCGCACGTCCCACCGGCGACGTCTTGCGAGTGAAGCAGGTCGATCGGATGCGCCCGCTCAATCGCCCGCGCCTCGCGATCGAGGTCGAACCGGGGACCATCGAGCACGAGGCGGATCTCGAGCTACGTCTGGAGGACACCCAGCATGCCAGCGGTCCCTCCACGCGTATCCGCCACGCGACGCTCGCCGCGCACGTCCGCGAGTCGGTGCACGGCGTCGTCGACGACGACGGCCGCATCGTCCAGCGCTACGCCCCCCTCCGAAGTGAATACGACACGCGCATCCAGCACCTCGGCTTCCGGCGCGGCGCTTCGAGCAACGTCCTCCTCCACCTCGCGAGCGCCGTCGACGACGTCCTCCGCTACACTGTGGCGAGCGATCGTGAAGACTTCGCGGTCGTCCCGAGCTCGGAGCCGCTCTCCGGAATCGCGCTCGTCGACCGCCAGTTCCGCTCTGCCGGCCTCGTCGAGGCGCTCCCCGCAGACCGCCTCCTCCACGTGCTCGAGTGGGTCAGCGCGATCCTCTCCCAGTGCACGTGCACCGACGGCTGCCGCCACTGCACGGCGCCGCACGTGCTCGCGGCGGGTCCCGACAAGACAGGCGTCCTCGCGCTGCTCGGCGCCTGACCAGCGAGGACGTTGCCCGGCCTCAGTTGCAGCCGCCGGGCGGCGTCTCGGTGCAGCCGCCGGCGGACTCGCACTTGCCGTCCTGGCAACAGACCTTGCGATTCGAGACGCACGTGCTCGTGCACGTCTCCGCGTCGCAGTTGAGGTTGCCCTTGCACGACTCGTCCTTGCCGCACGTGACCACGGCCGTCTTGCCAGCGACGTTGACGCCCTGCTTGCACGCGTCGCCGTTGCCGCAAAGGACGGTCGTGGTGCCGGTGCTCTTCGCCTGGACGCGGTTGCCGCTGCACGAGGACGGATGCGAGCACTCGATGTTGCACGACACGCCGGCGTCGCAGGTCGCGCCCTGCTTGCACGAGTCCTGGCTGGTGCAGATCGTCGAGCACGAGTCGCTCGTGCACGTGATGACGTTGCCGGCGCAGGATCCTGGGCCGATGCACTTCGTGTCACAGCGCGATGTCGCGGTGCAGGCCACGCCCTGCCGGCACGCCTGATCGCCGGAGCAGATCACGTCGCACGAGGTGCCGCCGCAGCGAATGAGGTTGCCGGTGCAGGTCTTGTCTCCGCTGCAGGTGATCCGGCACGACGACGCCTTCGAGCAGTCGACGCCGCCGGCGCAGTCGTTGTTCTTCGTGCAGGCCACCTCGCACGGAATGCCCGGCGGACACACGAGCTCGTTGGGCGCCGCGCCCCCGAGGCGGCAGACCCCGGCCTGGCAGGTGCCCGGACAGACGTCCTCGCACCTCGGGGTGACGACGACGTCGTTGCCGGCGTCCGGCGGGGACGGCGACGAGAGCGAGGAGTCCGCGGCGACGCCTGCATCGAGGGCAGCGGGGCGGGACGCGTCGTCGGTCGAGGCATCGGCGCTCGAGGCGCTCCCCGCGTCGAGGTCGGGCTCGATACCGATCACGGAGACGCCGCACGCCATCGCTGGCCCGAGCATCACGCACGCCCACAGGTACCGGCGGCGCATCGGTCGATGATGCCAGATCAGCGCTGCATGACGCGAGCGAGAGCGAGGGCGTGCTGAACTTCGACGAGCGGCAGGTTGCTGCGATTTGCAACTTCGCTCGCCGTGGGGACGCGGCCCAGCTCGGTTCTGAGCGCCCGCGCCGTGGTCAGCACGGTTTTCAGGGTCGCCTCACCGCGACCGCCCTCGCGCGTCACGACGCGAAAGCCTCGCTTCTCGATGAGACCGAGCATCGCGTCGATCTCGTCCGAGGTGATCACGCGCGCCCCGATCGCCTCGCCGACGACGTCGAGCTCGATCGCGGACCTCGGCGCTCGGTCGGCAAGGAGCGCGTCGACGACCGCGACGAGCTCGGCGCGAAGCATCATGCGTCGCCGTGCGCGGAGCTCGGCCAGAGCTTGCGGAAGCCGACCGCGATCACGGCGCCGTCTTCGCGCGCGACGAGCGCACCCCAGCGGCACTTCTCGACCAACTTCGCCGTGACGAGATGCCCGTCGTCCCCCGCGTAACGGACCGACTCGCCCTCCGCGAGGCGCGCGAAGAGCTTCGCGTCGCCCGCGATCTTCGAGAGCGCGAGCGAGACGTCGCCCGAGTATGGACGGACGCTGTCGGGCTGCACGCGACGAAGGCGGACGCCGTCGAGGAGGACGTGCACCTCGGTACGTGAAGCGTAGATGACGACGCCCGGGACCACGCGCTCTTCGCCGCGACCGCCGCCGACCCCGACCACGAGACCGAGCGCGAGGCCCGCGGGCGGGACGTCCTCGGACGTGATGCGTCCGCCGAGCCGATCACGAGCCGCGTCGATGGACGGCTTCTTCCGGGCAAGCGGCTTTGCTTTTGCCGGACGGCGTTCGTCCTCGAGGACGCGCAGGCTCACCTTCTTGGCCACGTTGACCTCAGTTTAGCAGCTACGTGCCGAGGCGCTCGAGTGTCATCACCGGTCGTGCCGCATCGCGTGATCGCGTCAAATCGACGATCACATCGAAGTACCAGTCGTTGTCCTCCTCCTCGTCGAGGAGCACCTGCCGGACCCGCCATTGCCCTTCCATGCCGCGATCGATCGCGGTGTGCTTCGGGCTGCGCGCCTCTGGGTCCACGCGGATCACACGGTGCGCAGCCCAGAACGGCTCGAGCGACTTCTGGATGCGGAGCCCTTCCGACGCATTCTGCAGCGGGTCAGCCGCGACCATCTGGCCGGCCTCCTGGAAGTCGCCGCGCGCCATGGCGCGCACCAGACGGAAGATCTCGTTGCGCACGAGGACGGTGAAGGCCTTCTCGTCCGCGGTGATGTCCTTGAGGCCGACCGGCTCGATCTCCTCGCGCTCGGGCGGCTTCTCGAAGAGCTGGTGCGGGTCCTTGAGACGCTCCCACTCGTCGAGGAGAGACGAGTCGACCTGGCGGACGATGGCGCCGAACGTGGTGATGACGTCGTCCACGCGGTCGTCCTTCGCGAACGCGGGGACCGTCTGCACGAGCGTCTTGTAGACGTCGGAGAGGTACCGCAGCAGCACGCCCTCGATGCGCTCGAGTCCGTACTCGCGCACGTACTCCTGGAAGGACATGACCTGCTCGAGCATGTCGCGCGCGATCGATTTCGGGCGGATGTTCTCCGCCTTGATCCACGGGTGCTTGGCGGCGAAGGCGTTGAACGTGCCGTAGATGAACTCGCGGTTCGGCTTCGGGTATTCGAGCTTCTCGAGCTCCGCCATGCGGTCGTCGTACTCGACGCCCTGCGCCTTCAGCTCCGCGATCTTGTCCGTCTTCAGCTTGTTCAGCTGCTGGCGGAGGATGGAGTCGGGGTCTTCGAGGATGGACTCGACCATCGTGAGGACGTCGAGCGCGTAGCTCTCGTTCTCCTTCGTGAACGCGAGCTCCTCGCCGCGCTCGAACGTGTCGAGCAGGTAGAGCGAGAGCGCGTGATGAATGGAGAAGTCTTCGCCGAGGTCCGCGTTCAGCGCGGGATAGCGGCGGCCATCGTCGTCGTACTGCCACTCGAGGATGCCGGCCTCGCGCAGCGTCTTCACCATCTCGAGCGCCTGACGTCCGAGGATGCGCTGCTGCGCGGGACGCTCGTGAGTCGCCTTGATGAGCCGCGCGAGGCCCATGCAGCCGCCCTTTTCCTGTCGCGAGAGCACCTGCACGACCATGCCGTGCGTCATCTGGAACCGCGACTGGAGCGGCTCGCTGCTGGACGTGACGAGGCGATCGAACGTCGACTTGTCCCAGTGCACGTACCCGAACTCGGGCGGCTTGCGACGGACGATCTTCTTCTTCTTCGCGGGGTCGCTCCCTGCCTTCGCCTCGAGCTTCAGGTTCTCGATCACGTGCTCGGGCGCCTGCGCGACGACGCTGCCCTTGTCGTCGAAGCCCTTGCGGCCCGCGCGACCGCTGATCTGCTGGAAATCGCGGACGCTCAGGATCTTCGTGTTCTCGCCGTCGAACTTGCAGAGCTTCGTGAAGAGCACGCTGCGGATGGGCACGTTCACGCCGACGCCGAGCGTGTCGGTGCCGCTGATGATCTTGAGGAGGCCGCGCTGTGCGAGCTTCTCCACGAGGAGGCGGTACTTCGGCAGGAGGCCGGCGTGGTGGATGCCGATGCCGTGCCGGACGAAGCGCTGGATCTCGCGGCCGTACGGCGAGTCGAAGCGCATCCCGTGGAGCGCCTCCGTGATCTGCTTCTTCTCCTCCTTCGTGCAGAAGTCGGAGCTCATCAGGTTCTGCGCCTCCTCCGCGCAGCCGCGCTGCGTGAAGTTGACGATGTAGACCGGCGCAAGATCGCGACGGATGAGGTCCTGCACCGTCTCGTGGAGCGCGGTCTCGCGGTAGGAGAAGTCGAGCGGCACCGGGCGCAGCGTCGAGCGGACGACGGCGGTGGGGCGCCCGTTGATGTGCGTGAGCCGCTCCTTGAACGGCTCCGGATCGCCGAAGGTCGCGCTCATGAGGAGAAAGCGCACGTTCGGGAGCGTGAGTAGCGGGATCTGCCAGGCCGCGCCGCGATCGCGATCCGAGTAGTAGTGAAACTCGTCCAGGATGGCGACGTCGAGGTCCGCGTTCGCGCCCTCCGCGAGCGCGATGTTGGCGAGCACCTCCGCCGTGGCGCAGATGATGGGCGCGTCGCGATTGACGGTCGCGTCGCCGGTCATGAGACCGACGTTCTCCGCGCCGAACGCGCGGGCGAGCGCGAAGAACTTCTCGTTCGCGAGCGCCTTGATGGGGCACGTGTAGAAGCTGCGCTCGCCACGGACCAGGGCGTAGAAGTGCGCCGCCTCGGCCACGAGCGACTTCCCCGAGCCCGTCGGCGTGTCGAGGATGACGTTCGACCCCTCGAAGATCTCGAGGATGGCCTCTTCCTGCGCGGGATAGAGCTCGAGGTTCTTCGCCGCCACGTACCCGAGGAACGCGTTCAGAATGACGTCGCTCGGCGCGTCCTTCGGCGGCAGGTCCGTGAGAGTTGCCTTTGCCGATCCTGTAGATGCTCCGGACATCGAATTCGTTTGCCGCTGGCGAGATTACTCGGTCTCTCGGGCGTCTCACATGACGTTCTAAGCCTTGGAAAATAGGCCTCCCGTGTGGCCTCGGGCGCCTCGGAATGCGCAATTGATGCTTGGAGCCTGATCCGTGCGGGTGACATATGGAGTCCAGCGGATCCACGATCGCGACGTGGGTGTCATGCTGGCTCCCTCCTCGATCTTCGCAGGATCGATGATGTTGGAAACTGCAACCATCGGTGGCCCTCGTCTTGCTCGTACCCAGCTCGTGATGAGCCGCCACTTTTTGCCTACATCGGTCCTGATCGGTTTGATCGCCTGCGCTGCCACGGCCAGCGCGCAGCCCAAGAAGAAGGGCAACGAGGCCGCGGCTCCCGAGTTCGACAAGGCGGCGGCGGTCACCGCCATCACCGAAGCCAACCTGACCAAGTGCAAGGCGACCAACGCCGCCAAGGGCGAGGGCCACGTCATGATCACCTTCGCGACCAGCGGCGAAGCGTCGGACGTGAAGATCGACCGGGGTCCCTGGGTGGGCACACCTGTGGCCAAGTGCATGGTCAAGGAGTTCAAGAAGGCGAAGGTCCCCGCGTTCAAGGGCGACGCCGTCACCGTCGGCAAGACGTTCAAGTTCGGCGAGTAGGTCACGGCTCAGATCGGAAAGAGCTGGTGCACGAGCTCGCCGCGGCTGCTCACGCCGTGCTTCTCGTAGACGCGCGAGAGGTGCTGACGCACGGTCTTGTCGCTCATCCCGAGGACCTGCGCGATCTCCGGGCTCGATAGGCCCTTCAGCGCGAGGAGCGCGACCTCCTCCTCGCGCGCCGTCAGCCGGGCGCGGGCGAACGCCTCGCGGACGGAGGCGGCGGGGTCGGGGCGGGCCGCGAGCAGGCGATCGAGCACGGCGAGGAGCTCGGCCGCACGGAAAGGCTTCTCGAGGAGATGCGAGGCGCCGAGGTTGAGGGCGGACTTGACCTTCTCCACGTCGGCGAAGGCGGTCACCATCACGACGGGCATGCGGGAACGCGCGCGGATCGCCTCGAGGATGCGGAGGCCGCCGTGATCGTCGCCGCCGAGCTTCACGTCCACGACCGCGAGATCGACCTCGAGGAGCGCCAGCGCCTCCTCCACGGAGGACGCCACGCGCACCTCGTACTTCGCGCGCGTGAGGGCGCGCGCCAGCGAGTCGCGCGCCTCGATCTCGTCCTCGACGAGGAGCAGCTTCATTGCGGCACGACGAGCTCGAACGAGGTCCGGAAGCCCGGGACGTCGGCCACCACGAGATCCCCGCCCAGCGTGCGCGCGAGCGCGCGCGCGATGGGGAGACCGAGGCCGAGGCCGTTCGACTTCTCGGTGCGGAGCGGCTCGAAGAGCGTCGAGCGGCGCTCCTCGCTCAAGCCGGGTCCATCATCGCTCACGCGCAGCGTGACGTGCGTGGGTGACTCGAGGATGCGCACCTCGACGGCGCGGCTCTCTCCCTCGAGCGCGTTCGCCACGAGATTGTCGACGATGATGCGCACGAGCTCCGGATCGACCGCCTTCGCGGCGCCGCGATCGCCTTCGAGCCGGAGATCGATCCCCGCGTCGCGCGCGAGCGGCCGCAGCGACTCGACGATCTCCGCCGTGGTCGCGCCGATCGGCTTCTGCGGCCGGCGCTGCGCGTCGCGGCGCGTGAGCGAGCGGAGCGCATCGAGGGGCACGAGCGCGCGCTCCATCGTCTTGCGGATGCGCGTCACGTGCTCGGGCAGCTCCGCGGCGGGGAGGTCGCCGAGCTCGTCGACGAGGAGACCGAGCGCGTGGAGCGGGTTCTTCAGCTCGTGGAGCGTGGAGGCGGCGACGACCCACACCGCCTGATCCCGCTCCACGTGATCGAGGCGAGAGCGAAGCTCCTTCTCGAGGCGGGCCCGGAGATAGAGCCAGTGCACCGCGAGACCGAAGAGCGCGCCGGCCACGACCGGGATGATCCGGTCCACGAACGAGTGGAACGCGAAGAACCCGCGCGCGAACGAGCCCTCGACGGCCCAGTCGGCCTTTGCCCACACGTCCGTCTGGGTGTTGAGGAACGCGTAGCCGAGGCCGAGGCCCACGCCGAGCGCGATGTATGCGTACGGTCGGGTGACGCGGAGCTCCGGCAAACGCATGAGCGAACGCTAGCGTTTGTGCGGCGTGGGGCGCATGGGACAGTTGCCGGATACCGGAGCCACCCGCTGCCGCGTACTCGATGGGTATGCGGCTTCACGTCGTGCTTGGGGTCGTGCTCGTGGCGGGGCACGCGCAGGCAGAGCCCGTCACGTTCGCACAGGCGATCGGGGAGGGCGCGCGGCATAGCCCGACCGTCATCGAGGCGGCGCGGGCACGGACCGTCGCCGGCGCGCTCGCGCGCGACCACGGCTCCGGCTTGCCGTCCGTCCCGCAGGCGACCGTCCTCGCGGGCGCCCGCGATCCGCGCGGCCTCCCGCTCGGGCCCGAGGTCGTGCTGACGGTGCAGCAGGAGGTCTCGTTTCGCGGGCTCGGCGCGGCGCGCGCGGAGGCCGCAGACTGGGCGCAGCGCGCCGCCGTCTCGGAGCTCGAACGCGCGCGGCTCGAAGGCGCCGGCGCGGCCGCGCTCGAGTGGGTCGCGCTCCTCGAGGCGCAGGAGCTCCTTCGCGTGCGCGCGATCGCGGCGAAGGACGCCGAGAAGCTCAAGACGATCGCCGACGCGCGCGCGACCGCGGGCCTCGTGACCGGCGCGGATCGCGCCCTCGCGCAGGCCGAGGTGGGCGCGGCCAAGGTCGCCCTCCTCGACGGCGAGGGTCGCGCCACCGAGGCGAGGCTCTTGCTCGCGCAGGCGATGGGCCTCGCCCTCGACGCCACGCTCACCGCGGAGGGCGAGTTCCCGCGGCTCGAGGCGACGAGCGACGCGGTGAAGCACCTCGCGGAGGCGCCCGCGATCCGCGCCGCCGACGCGCGCACCCGCCAGGCGAACGCGGAGATCGCGGTCGCGCACGCGCTCGTGGGCCCGACGTTCTCGTTCGGCGCGTCCGTCTGGCGCGAGGGCTCGGGCGACAAGGCAGCGGCCGCCCTCGTCAGCGTACCGCTCCCGTTCTTCGATCCCGCCCGCTACGACGCGGGAAAGCAGGCCGTCCTCGCGAGCGCGGCCGCCGGACGCGCGGAGCGGCTTCGCGTCGAGCTCGAGCACCAGACCCGGCTCGCGATCCACGAGCGCGAGCACACGCGCGAGGTGAAGACGGTGGTGGAGGAGAGCGTCCTCGCCCCGCTCCGCACCGCGCTCGCGACCGCGATGACCGCGTACGCGGCCGGAACGGGTGAGCTCAGCATGCTGCTGCTCGCGCGGCGCTCCGCGTTCGCGGCGGAGGAGAGGGCGATCACCGCCACGGCGGAGGTCGAGCGCGCGGAGATCCGGCTCGCCGCGCTCACCGGGACGCTGGTGCCGCGATGAGGCGCGCGCTCCTCGCCGTCGCTTTGGTTGCAGCATGCAAGCAAAAGGAGCCCGCGCCTGCGACGCGCGCCGGGGACGCGGGCGCGCGCGTGATTCACGCCGACAGCTCGCGCATCAAGATGGCGCGCGTCGCGCGGAAGGCGCCGGCGGGCGTCGTGCGGCTCGCGGCCGACGTCGTCTCGTCGCCGGAGGGGCTGGCGGAGGCGGGCGCGCTCGTGGCGGGGCGCGTCGCGCGCTTCGAGGCGCGCGAGGGAGACGCGGTGAAGGCCGGCCAGGTCCTCGCCTGGCTCGACGCGCCGGAGGCGGCGCGCGCGGTGGCAGATCTCGTCCGGGCGCGAGCGCGCAGCGAGACGGCGCAGAGGCGCGTGGCGCGGCTCGAGCCCCTCGTGGCGCAGGAGGCGGCCACGCAGATCGCGCTCGAGGACGCGCGCCTCGAGCGCGACGGCGCGCGCGCGGACCTCGCCGCCTCGCGGACGATCGTGACCAGCTTCGGGCTGGGCGAGCCGGCGATCGGCGCAGAGGCGATCAGCGCGCGCGTCCCGATCCGGAGCCCGGTCGACGGCACGATCGTGGAGCGCACGGCGCCGCTCGGCGCTCACGTCATGCCCGAGACCCACCTCTTTCGGATCGTGCACGAGGACGGCGTGCTCGTCGAAGCGAAGCTGCCCGACGGCGCGTCCGTCGTCTTGCCGCCCAACGCGCGCGCCGAGATCGAGCAGCGCGGCGTGGCCACGTGCCAGGCGCGCGTCGTGGCGACGCTGCCCGAGGTGGTCGCGGCCACGCGCACCCGCCGCGTTCGGCTCCTGCCCGAGGGCTGCAAGGGTCTCGTCGCCGGCGCGCAGGCCGAGGCGCGCATCGTGGTCCCCGGCGGGACGGGCGACGTGCTCACGGTCCCCGCCGACGCGGTGGTCGACGTGAAGTCGACGCCGATCGTGTTCGCCCGCGCGGGCGACGGCTACGAGATGCGCCCCGTCGAGCTCGGCGTCCGCGTCGGCGACGATCGCGTCGTGAAGGCGGGCGTGACCGAGGGCGACGAGATCGTCGTCGAGGGGACCGTGCTCCTCAAAGGCGAGCTGCTCCGCTCCGAGCTGCAGGCCGAATGATCGCGGCGCTCGTCTCCCTCGCGGTGCGGCATCGCTGGGCCGTCATCCTCGTCACGCTGCTGCTCGCGGTCGGCGGCGGCGCCGCGTATCGCTCGCTGCCCGTCGACGCGGTGCCGGACGTGACCAACGTGCAGGTGCAGGTGCTCACCGCCGCGCCCGGGCTGTCGCCGCTCGAGGTGGAGGCGCTCGTGACCCGCCCCATCGAGCTCGCGCTCGCGGGCCTGCCACGCACGACGCTCCTTCGCAGCGTCTCGCGCTCGGGCGTGTCCGCCGTCACCATCGTGTTCGAGGACGACCTCCCGCTGGTCGACGCGCGATCGTTCGTCTCGCAACGCTTGCCCGCCGCGCGCGAGGCGGTGCGAGGGATCGGCTCGCCGGAGATGGGCCCGATGACGACAGGCCTCGGCGAGGTCCTCCACTTCACGCTGCGCTGGCCGGGGCACTCGCCGTCCGAGATCCGCACGCTCCTCGACTGGGAGGTCGCCTACGCCCTTCGCACCGTGCCCGGCGTGGTCGAGGTCAACGCGTGGGGCGGCGATACGCGGCAGGTCTCCGTGATGCTGAGGCCGGCGGATCTGATCGCGAGAAAGATCACGCAGGAGGACGTGGAGCGCGCGATCGAGGCGGGCGGACGATCGACGGGCGGCGGCGCGATCGTGCACGGAGGCGAGCAATCGATGATTCGCCTCGACGGCCAGTACCGCACCGCGGACGCGGTCGGCGCGCAGGTCGTCGCCACGCGCGAGGGCATCCCCATCCTCGTCCGCGACGTCGCGACCGTGTCCGACGGCACCGCGTTCCGGCTCGCGGCGGCGACCTCCGACGGCCAGGGCGAGACGGTCTACGCGATGGTGCAGATGATCGCGGGCGGAAACGCGCACGAGATCGTCGCGCGCGTGCGCGGACGCCTCGGCGAGATCGAGCGACGCCTCCCGAAGGGCGTCGAGCTCGACGTGTTCTACGACCGCGCCTCCCTCGTCGATCGCGTGCTCGCCACCGTGAAACGCTCGCTCGTCGAGGGCGGCGTGGTGGTCGTGATCGTGCTCCTCCTGCTCCTCGGTCACCTCCGCGCCGGTCTCGTGGTCGCGACCACCATCCCGCTCGCGATGCTCGGCGCGTTCGCGTTCATGCGCGCGGCCGGCACGACGGGCAACCTCATGAGCCTCGGCGCGATCGACTTCGGTCTCGTGGTCGATGGCGCGGTCGTGGTCGTGGAAGGCGCGCTCGCGGCGATGGCGGCGAAGCGCGTCGCGTCCGCCGAGGCCCTCGTCTCGGAGGCGAAGCTCGTGGGGCGTCCCCTCGCCTACGGCGTCTTCACGATCGCGCTCGTGTACGTGCCGGTCCTCTTCCTCGAGGGCGTGGAGGGGAAGCTCTTCCGCCCGATGGCGCTCACCGTGCTCTTCGCGCTCGGCACCGCGATCGTGCTCACGTTCACCTGGGTGCCCGCGCTCGCGTCGTTGCTCCTCGGGTCCGCCCACGAGGGCGATCCGCGCGTCGTCCGCTGGCTGCGCCGCGGCTACGAGCCCGCCCTCGACCTCGTGCTCCGCCGGCCGTGGCTCGCGTATGCCACCGCCGCCACGCTCCTCGCGATCGGGATCGCGACCGGCGCCACGCGCGGCGTCGAGTTCGTGCCGCGCCTCGAGGAAGGCGACCTCGTGGTGCAGCTCACGCGACCGCCCAGCGTCTCGCTGGCCGAGGCGATCGCCGGCGCGACCACCGTCGAGACCACGCTGCGCCGGTTCCCGGAGGTCCGCACCGTCGTGTCGCGCACCGGCAGCCCCGACGTGGCGACCGACATCATGGGCATCGAGCAGTCCGACGTCTTCGTGATGCTGAAGCCCCACCGCGAGTGGCGGGACGGCGTCACGCGCGAGTCGCTCTCGGCGGACATGTCCGCCGCGCTCCACCACGCGCTGCCCGGCACCGCCTTCGGGTTCACGCAGCCCATCGAGATGCGGACCCACGAGCTGCTCGGTGGCACGAAGAGCGACGTGGGATTGAAGATCTTCGGCGACGATCTCGCGACCCTCGAGCGGCTCGCCACCCGCATCGCGCACCTCCTCGCGAACATCCCCGGCGCCGCCGACGTGCGCGTCGAGCCGCTCTCGGGCCTGCCGCTGCTCACGGTGCGACCCGACCCCGAGCGCGCCGGCCGCCTCGGACTCGCGCCGAGCGCGATCGCGGCCACCGTCGAGGGCATGAAGGCCGGCCGCGAGGTGGGCACGCTCGTCGAGGGCGAGCGTCGCTTCGACGTGCGCGTTCTCTTTCCCCTCGCCGACTCCCCCGAGGCCGTCGCCGGCACGCTCGTCCCGCTCCCGAACGGCGCGAGCGCCGCGCTCTCGAGCCTCGCGGAGGTGAAGAGCGAGGAGGGCCCCGCGATGGTGAGCCGCGAGGGCGCTCGACGCCGCGTGATGGTCGAGGCGAACGTGCGAGGCCGCGATCTCGGCTCGTTCGTGCACGCTGTCGACACGGAGCTCCGCGGGATGACGCTCCCAGCGGGCTACCACGTCGAGGTGGCCGGCGAGTATGACCACCTCGTGCACGCTGCGTGGCGGTTCGCGGTCCTCGTCCCCGCCACCCTCATCGCCGTCTTCGTCCTCCTCTACTTCTCCTTCGGAGAGGCTCGCTCCGCGGCGGTCGTGCTCGCGAACGTCCCTCTCGCCACGAGCGGCGGGCTCGTCGCGCTCGCGATCCGCGGCTTGCCCCTCTCGGTCAGTGCGGTCGTCGGTCTCCTCGCGCTCTTCGGCGTCGCCACGTTGAACGGGAGCGTCCTCGTCACGGCGCTCCGCGAGCGGCTCGCCGCCGGCGATGATCCGTCGACCGCAGCGCGCGTCGCGGGACGTACGCGCTTCCGCCCCGTCCTCACCACCGCCATGGTCGCGGCCCTCGGCTTCGTTCCGATGGCGCTCGCGACCGGGACGGGCGCGGAGGTGCAACGCCCGCTGGCCACCGTCGTCATCGGCGGCCTCGTCACGGCGACCATCCTGACGCTCGCCGTCTTGCCTACACTCGGCGCAAGGCTCATTCGCCCGATGCGTTGAATTTTCGTCGCGCCGCCGCCGTTTCTGGAGGACGTGGGCATCAAGGCATTCGAGCTTCCGCCTCCGGGCGCCGTGGAGACGCGAACGTGCTGGCTATGGACCGACGGCCACCTGCGCGGGCGGTTCAAGGACCGCGCCGAGGTCAGCCTCACGGACGCGCAAGAGAACGTGCGCGCCGCCCAGGCACTCATGGGTGGGCAGCGCCTCCCCACCTTCATCGATCTCCGCTGGGTACGCTCGCAGTCCGCCCAGGCGCGAGACCACTTCTCGAGCTCCGAAGCGGTTCAGCTCTCTCCCGCCGTTGCCCTGCTCGTCGATTCTCCGCTCAGCCGCGCCATCGGCAACTTCTACCTCGGGTTCAACCGACCAGGCGTCCCGACCCGACTCTTCACCGACCCCGACGCGGCCCAAGCATGGCTCCAGACCTTCACGAGCTAGGGCCTTTCAGCCGCAACTCACGGTCACCGTCCCGCGGCGACGAACACGCTCGCCTGAGCGAGATCCTGGAGATCATCCTCGCGGTGGCGGCGAACGATTTCTCGCGCCGCGCCACCATCGCCACCGGCGACCACATCCTCGACGGCATCGCCTCCGGGCTCAACATGCTCATCGAAGAGCTCGAGCTTCGTACGAAGGCGGAGGCCGAGGTGCGCGCTCGACTCATCCAGGCAGAGCGCCTCGCCGCCATCGGCATGCTCGCGGCCGGCGTCGCCCACGAGATCAACAACCCCGCCGCGTTCCTCCTCGCCAACTTCGTCGCGCTGACCGATCACCTCGAGGCCCTGCGCGGCAAGCTCCCGCCCGAGAACGCCGAGACGCTCGCAGAGATCGCCGAGATCGCGCGCGTCGGCCAGGTCGGCGTCGAACGCATCGCCACCATCGTACGCGGCCTTCGAGACTTCTCGCGTATCGAAGACCACGAGGTCACCGAGGTCCGGCTCGACGAGATCGCAGAGCAGGCGTGCACGCTCGCCTCGCGCGAGATCACGCATCACGCGACCCTCGTGAAGAAGATCGCGCGCATAAGGCCCATCTTCGGCGAGCGCACCCGGCTCACCCAGCTCGTCACCAGCATCCTCGTCAACGCGGCGCACGCGATCGACGGTCCGCCCGACGCGAACGAGGTCGAGCTCACGGTGACGGAGGACGAGCACCGCGTCTTCGTGCGCATCCGCGACACGGGACGCGGCATTCCGCTCGAGCTCCAGAGCCGGGTGTTCCAGCCGTTCTTCACGACGAAGCCGAGGGGCGAGGGCACCGGGCTCGGCCTCTCCGTCGCCGCCGACATCGCGCGGCAACACGGCGGCGTGCTCCGCTTCACGTCGGAGCCCGGCCACGGCACCACGTTCGAGCTCGAGCTGCCGATCATCAACGGCCTCGTCGCGCCGAAGCCGCCGCCCCCAGCTGCGCCTGCCTCCTCGCCATCGGCCGCGCGCCCACGCGTCCTCTTCATCGACGACGAGGAGCAGCTCCTCCGCGCCTACCGGCGCATGCTTCGCGACTGCGACGTCATCGTCGCGGGCGGCGGCCAGGCCGGGATCGACGCGCTCGTGGAGGCGCGCGAGACCGGCGAGCTCTTCGACGCCATCTTCTGCGACATCTCGATGCCCGAGGTGGACGGCACCGACGTGTGGAGGTGGATCGAGGCGAACGCGCCCGAGCTCGCCCCCCGCGTCCTCTTCTGCACGGGCGGCGCGTTCACCGCTCGCGCGGAGGCCTTCGTGGCGGCGCACGAGCATCGAATCGTGGCGAAGCCGGTCGGCCGCGAGCGGCTCCAAGCCGCCGTCGAACAGCTCGTGTTAGAGTGCGGCCGTGCGCGTGTCCCCGCTCCTGGCGGCCCTCTCGATCCTGGCGATCGCGGCTGAGGCTCGCGCCGAGGAAGAGCCGCCCCTCGAGACCGCGAACGGCTCCACCGATTGCCGCGCGCTCCGGGACAAGAACGAGCAGGAGGTGGCGCTCTACGAGAAGCGCCAGCCGCCCGTTCCGTACCAGTATCCGCGGAACGAGACGGTCATCAACGCCCCGTGGGGCAACTTCTTCAAGGGGGTGAGCGACTCCAGCGGCCTCATCCTCTCCACCGTGCTCCCCCACCTCGGCGCGCAGTACCGCGGCGGGTCCCCTTCCATTCTCGTGTCATGGCCGTGGTCCGTGCTCGTCATCGGACCCATGTATGCCTGCACGCGAAAACAGGGCACGTACGTCGTCGACGGTCACCGCGTGCATCGCTTCCTGGTCGAGCCGGGGTTCAACTCGGGCGGCGCCGGCAGCGGCGTGTTCGCACGCGGCGGCTACCGCTTCATCCTGCACCCGACGACGTGGGTGGTCGGCCCCGGCCTCGGCATCGGCTCCACCGTCGATATCATCCAGAGGGACGAGAAATTCCGCTATTCGATCAGCCCCGAGGCGGTCGCGCACTTCGGCAACTGCTGCGCCGCGAACTACTTCACCTTCGCGCTGCGCTACGACCACTACTTCAAGGGCACGAACCGCGACATCATCGGCGGCAGCCTCGGCTACACGTTCTTCTGAGCGCGGCTCGATGAGCGGGACCTCGCGCCGTTGGCCACGACGTGCTGCGGCTCCTCCTCCACGAGGTAGCGCATGAGGAGGTCGACGAGCTCCTCGACCATGGTGTCGTCGTTGAGGCCCGGCGACGGCTCGAGGAGGCGGGCGAGGAGGACGGCGCGTACGCACTGGAAGGCGACGAACGCGGCCGCGTCGACGTTCTTCCGCCGGACGCTCCCCGTGACGGAGAGGAAGTGCCGCACGATGCCGATGACCCGCATGTCGAACGACTGGAGCCGGTCCGCCTTCGTGGTGCGAAGCCCCTCCATCGCGAGGACACGGTGGACGCCGGGATGCCCGGTGTGGAGGGAGAGCATCCCTTTGACGCACTGCTCGACGACTTGACGCGGTGAGCTAACGTGGTTGCCCTCGTTGAGGATGGCCTCGGTCATCTCGAGCGCCTTCGAGAACTCGCGCTCCTGGAGGGCGTCGAAGATCGCGTCACGATGAGAGAAATATTGATAGAGCGTCCCCACGCTCACCCCCGCCACCTCGGCGATGCGGGTGGTGGTCGCGGCCTCCGGTCCTTCACGTTCGAGAACCTGAATGGTCGCCTCGAGAATCGCGTTCACCGTCTGTTGCGCGCGTGCTTGCTGAGGCTTTTTCCGGGGCGGCGACTTCTTGGCGGGCATTTCTGAAAAACTGAACGGAATGCGAATGGATCCCGTAGGGCAAGACGTTGATACTCCACCGCTGCCGTGCGTCAAAGCGGGGAGAAGAAGCAGCGAAGAGTCGGTGTCTACGGTTGGGGCCTCGTCGCGCCCGGCGCGCGAAACATCCAGGCCCTCGATGTCCTCCTGCGCTCGGGAAATACGGCGCTCCGTACCGCGAGTCGCCCCGAGCTCGGCACCGGTCTCTTCGCCGTCGGCGATCCCGATTTCGACGTCGAGGACTACACGGGCTGGATCGCGGAGCGCAAGGGCGAGGCCTTCGCGGCGCGGCTCCGCAAGAAGATGGGCGACAACGTCCTCTTCGCGCTCGGCGCCACGGTGCAGGCGATGCGCTGCGACGCGAAGCTCGAGGGCGTCGCGCGCGAGCTCGACGATCGGTGCCACGTCTACGTCGGCTCGGGCGTCGGTGACCTGCCGCAGAGCTACGGCGCGGTGCGCTCGCTCGATCGCGCCACCCGGGAGTGGAACCAGTTCTGGGCCGATCCCGCCCGCTGTCCGGCGCGGAAGGCGTTCCAGGAGACGGGCGACCTCGGCGGCGAGAGGCCGCCCGTCGACCCCACGACTTTGCCCGTCGACAGCGAGGAGCGCCACGACGCCCGCGTGAAGTGGGACGAGTTCTGGGCGGCGCGCTCGGCCCCCCTCCGCGAGTTCCTCCAGAAGGTCTCCGTGGTCGAGGCGATCGGCTCCGTCGAGGAAGGCGTTGAGGCGAAGCAGACCTCCGAGAAGGCGCACCTCGACGCGATCCGTCGCAAGGTGCGCGCGCTCCGCGCCCTGCAGGACGAGGTCGGCTGCCCGCCCCCCCCCTGGACGGCGGTGAGCCCGGACCTCATCTGGAACATCCAGAACGCGCCCGCGGCGCAGATCACGATGCTCCTCGACGTGCACGGCGCGGCGTGGGCGCCCGTCGGCGCGTGCTCCACCTTCGGCGTGGCGCTCAAGTGCGGTCGTGACGCGATCCTCGCCGGCGACGCCAAGATGGCGATCGTCGGGACGACGGATCCGCGCCCGGATCCGTGCCTCGTCGGCGCATTCCACGAGGCGCGCGTCATGGCGGGCACGGGCGAGGTCAACTCGCCGTTCACGTCGCTCCGCGGCACGCACCTCTCGGGCGGCTCGTGCATCTGGGTCCTCGGCGACGAGGAAGAGATGAGGGCGCGCGGCCTCGGCGAGCCGGTCGGCGGCTGGGTCGAGGGCATCGCGCTCTCGTCGGACGCCGAGCACATCATCACGCCGTCGGTGTCGGGACCGAAGCGCGCGCTCTCCCGCGCCTTCTCCGAAGCCGGCGTCTCGAAGGACGACATCGCGATCGCGGATCTTCACGCGACCGGTACGCCGGGAGACCTCAACGAGCTCTCGCTCGTCAGCGACTACATCTCGGACAGGACGCGCATCACGGCGCGCAAGGGCCAGCTCGGTCACGGGATGGCCAACTCCGGCGGCTGGGAGCTCACGGCGCTCGCGCTCGGGCTCCGCGCGGGCGAGGCCTACTCGACCGGCATCGGCGCGGGCGCGATTCACCCGAACGTGCGGCGGCCCGAGTCGATCGTCGCGGGCACGACGCCGCTCGAGGTCAGCTCGCGCGTCGGCTTCAAGCTGATGCTCGGCATCGGCGGCATCACGGCATGTGTTGTGATGCGAGCTGCGACGCGCTGAGGCGCGCACACACCGCTGCGCGGTTCCCCTCGCCGTCGAGCACGGGGGCGTGCACGTAGTTGTATGGCGCGAAGTGATTCGCGTCGTAGTACGTCGGCGTCGAGTCGTCCGTGAGCGACATCATCGTCGCGAGGTCGCCCTTCATCGTGATGCGATCGGCGTAGTCGATCGCGGTGAGCTTCGACGCGTAGAGCTGCTGCAGCGTGGGATCCGCGTGCAGGAGCGTGCTGAAGATCGGATACGCGATGAGGTTCGTGAGGTAGTCCGAGCCCGCGTCCCAGGGGTCCATGCCGATGTCGTAGTCGCCGCGCGGCGGCGTGATGACGGTGCCCTCGACGCGCAGGTCCGTCGTCGGCTCGACGCCGAGGAGTCGGTACACCTTCGTCGTCGTACGGCGCGCCGGGTAGCGCGCCTCCGCCGCGAACGTGTTCGCCGCGTAGAGGCGCTGGATGAACGCCTCCGTCTCCGGCGCGTAGTTGCAGTAGAGCGACGCCATCACGACCGCGTTCGCCAGCTGAGCGTAGCGCGGGCTCGCCGTCATGCGCGCCGCGAGCTGCGAGGCCCAGCGGATGCCGAGCGCTGCGTTGAGATCGGTGTTCGCGTAGCCGTACGGCAGCGGGAGATAGAAGCCCTGCGAGGTGGTGTGGATCTCGAGGTGGCGATAGTCGGGATCGGTCTTGGCGCCGGCGACGAAGGCGTCGAAGGTGGGGCGCTCCTCCGGTGTGATCACGTTCTCGTGCTCGCCGTAGGCGTTCGGCCAGTCCGGATACGAGCCCCAGATCGGGCGCGCGGGCGAGCCGTGGCAGCCTTTGCACCGAGCGTCGTCCTCCGTGAGCGTCGCGCCTTCCTTCGCGTCGAAGCTGATGACGTGCGTGCGGTAGACGTGTGTGACGGCATCCTCTTCGAGGATCTCGAGGGAGTTGGCGGTGACGTCCTCGTCGATCTTGTGACCGCTCGAAGAGACGATGAAGCGGCCATCCTCCTCGAAGTGGATGATGCGCGGGCGCTCCGGCGACGCGACGCCGAGGGCGCCCGTGCTCTTCATGAGCGCGAAGCGCTGCTTCATCGCGCGTGGCAGGAGCGCGAGCGCGTCGCTCTTCGTACGGACGCCCCGGCGCACGAGCTCGTTCGTGAACGTGCGCGCGTCGAGCGGGAAGGACAGCTCTGCCGGGGCGGCATGAACCTCGGACGGCGCGGCCTCCGGCGACTCGGAGGCGGCGGCGCAGGCGGCGACGCCCAGCGCGATCGAAGCAAGAAGGAGCCGGCGCATGCGAAGGGTGCGCGGTCTAGCACCCGATCCGACCCGCGCCAGCCCCGCGGTGCAGCCTCGGGTCCTCAGTAGGCAGATGTGTGCGCGGGGCCGCGCTGGGGTCCTCACTTGATCCCCCGAGAAGTCGCGGGTAGAAGCGTGTTTCCCACTCAGGAGAGGTGACCGAGTGGCCGAAGGTACTCCCTTGCTAAGGGAGCGTGGGTCAAAAGCCTACCGAGGGTTCGAATCCCTCCCTCTCCGCTAGATGACACGTGACGTCCGAGGGTGACCTCGCAGGTCATGAGCAGAGCGCGCGTAACCGACTGAATTCATTGGTCCGAGGCCATGGACCAGCGGTTGCGATGACGGCCGCTCCGACATGTTCGCTCTTCGCGCCGCTCTCGGTCTCGTGCTGGTGGGGATGCTCGTGGGCTGCGCGGACGACGCGCAAGGACCCGCCGTCATGGAGTCGGAGGCGACGGTGGATCCGCACGACGCGGCCTTCGAGACGCCGAGCCCTGCGATCCTCGCCCCCGAAGCGGTCAACGCGGACCAGCACTTCGCGGACACCGTCGTCGTCTCCGACGATCGGCTGACGCTCCCCACCGCCGGCAACGAGGCGGTGATCGCGAAGCTGAAGACCGGCTCGATCCTCGCGGGCAACCGCTCGAGCGTCGCCCCCGCGATCGAGGAGGAGAGCGCGCCGAACCCGCTCGGCTTCCTCCGACGCGTCGTCTCGGTCACGACCGAGGGCGCCCAGACCGTGATCGTGACCGAGCACGCGGAGCTCGCGGACTGGCTCGACGACGGCGACATCGACTTCTCGAGCAGCCGCTCGCTCCTCGATGGCACGACGGCGACCGCCCCCACCGTGAAGACGCAGACCCTCCACCTCCAGGACGACAAGGACGACGAGGGCGCCGGAGGCGGCGCCGCGAACGCGAACATCAGCGCGTCGATGGGCGGCACCGGCTTCAGCGTGAGCCTCAGCAAGGCGAGCCTCCGCCTGAACGCGAAGCTCGACGGCTACTTCAAGATTCACCACAAGCACATCCCCTTCGTCCCGGATCCGCCCACGGGCGTGAAGTTCCGCTCGCATCTCACGCTCGACCCGATCATCTCGGCGCAGATCGCGGTCGCGATCTCCAAGAGCGTGCCGCTCACGGAGAAGGAATGGACGACGCGGAAGCCCATCACGATCCCGGTCGGCGGGCCGATCCCGCTCTCGGTGCAGTTCTCGCCCGCGCTGAAGTGCGGCGTCTCCGCCAGCGGCACCGTCGACGCGACCGTCAACGCGCAGGTCGGCGCGCACGCGGAGCTCGGCTTCGAGGGCAAGGCCGGCCTCACCGACTTCCCGAACGTGAAGAACCTCTCGCGCCTCCCCACCTTCAGCGCGAGCATCAAGCTCGTCTCGACGCACGGCAAGGAGTCGCTCGCGGTCGAGTGCCAGCTCCTCGCGGTGCCGGCCGTCTTCGCATTCGACGCGGTCGGCATGAAGGGCAAGATCGGCCCGTACATCTCGCTGAACGCGGACGCCTGCTCCGGGAAGATCGCCATCTACGAGGAGAACGGCCTCGCGGGCGAGTTCGCTGGCCGCGTCCAGATCCCGTTCCTCCACCGGGGCAAGGACTTCAAGCTCCTCGGCCTCAAGACCGCGCTCGGGAAGCCCCACTACCTCCTCGGCAACGACGACACGTGCGGCGGCGCGAGCGCGAGCGCTGCCGTCAAGGACGTCGACTCCTGCGCCGGCCGGCGCGACGGCTTCTACTGCAGCGAGGTGCACACGTTCTCGGGCTATGTCTGCAAGGGCGGCCAGATCGACCACGGCATGCAGTGCGACACGGACCAGCGCTGCACGGGCGGCAGCGACGACGACATCCAGTGCCGGTGACGCGGGCGGTGTAACCTCACCGCGTGTCGACCTCGGCCCGGGCTGGCCTCCTCTTCGTGTCGGCGCTCGTCGGATGCGCCAAGATCCGCGCGGGCGGTTTTGGCTACCACGACCATCCGGCGCCGCCCCCGCCCCCGCCTCCTGCGTCGTTCACCTGGCCGCCCCCCGCCGGCTGGAGGCACGAGAGCATCCCGTTCCCGCTCGACTTCGCGCCCGGCCTTCCGTACCGCGGGACCGCGGAGCTCCGCTTCGCGCCCGGGTTCTTCGATCCGAAGGCGCCCGATCACTGGTCGTATGCGTTCGTGTGGTGGCTCGAGCCGACCGGGCCCCGCCTCGAACGAGCGACGCTCGAGGCGAACCTCAGGGAGTACTTCGTCGGGCTGACGAGCGCGGTCGCGAAGGGGAAGTTCGAGCCGGATCTCTCGCGCATCGAGGCGAGGCTGGCGGCGAACGTCGAGCCTGGGCTCGTCGGCACCGTCCGCACCATCGATGCGTTCGAGACGCGGAGCGAGATCCTTCTTCACGTCCGACTGGTGACCGGGGCCTGCCGCGACCGTCGCTTCGTCCTCGTCGGCGCCTCTCCAAAGCCGCCTGGTGATCCGATGTGGGCGGCGCTGAACGAAGTAACAGCATCGTTCCAGTGTGAGTGAGCCTCACGGTCGAGCTGAGTGGCAGGTTGGTGACGGGTCCGTCTCGTGGGCGCGACGATTGGGGCCGGTCGCTTCCCAGGTCGCCAGCCAGCGCCGAAGCTCTGGGTATGTCGCGCAACCCCGAACCCCGAACCCTCCTCGTTCGCCCCGCTCGCCTCTCCGATGTCCCGCGCCTCGTCGCGCTCAACGCGGCGGCGTACCCCGACCTGGTCGAGGACGGCGTCGTGTTCGACGCCGCGCAGCTCACGGCGCAGCAGGCGGTCTTCCAGGAGGGGCAGCTCGTGGCCGAGCAGCTCTGGGCGGACGGCGAGCGTGTCGTCGTGGGGGCGATCGCCACGCTCGTGGTGCCCGGCTCCGTCGCGCTCCGCCCGCATACGTGGGCCGAAATCACGAGCTACGGGACGTTCGCCTGCCACGATCCGCGGGCCGACACGCTCTACCTCGCGGACGTGTACTCGGATCCGGAGGCGGCCGGCACCGGCGTCGGTGCCGCGCTCTACGACGCGCTTTTCCGCCTCTGCGAACGCAAGCGCCTCGCCCGCGTCGTGGCGGGCGGCCGCTTGTGGGGCTACCACGAGGTGGCGGGGACCCAGTCCGCCGAGGCCTACGCGGCCGAGGTGCTGGCCGGAGAGCGGCGCGACCGTGTCTTCACCTCGCAGCTCCGCGCCGGGTTCGACTATCGCGGGATCCTCCCTGGCTACCTCGACGACTGGCGGAGCGCGGCCTTCGCGACCCTCCTCGTGTGGGAGAGCTCCGCCTCCGGCTCGGGGGCGGATCGCCATTTTGGTGTGTCGATCGTCGATCACTTGGGCCGCGATCGACTATCGTGAGCGCGTGATCGTCGAGGAACAGTCCGGAACCCTCCCTGCCGCTGAGCGTGTGTGGTCCGTGGACGATGCGTCTGCGCTCTACAACGTCGACCGCTGGGGCGGTGAGTACTTCGAGGTGTCGCCGGACGGGAAGATGGCGGTCACACCGCTCGGAACCCGCGGCGGAAAGATCGCCATCCTCGACGTCGTCGAAGCGGCGATGCGCGAAGAGGGGCTCAAGGCTCCGCTCATCATTCGCTTCCAGGACATCCTGCACCATCGCGTGCGCGTCCTGAACGAGGCGTTCGCGAAGGCGATCCTGGAGAACAAGTATCGCGGCCAGTACCGCGGCGTGTTCCCCGTGAAGGTGAACCAGCTCCGCGAGGTCTGCGAGGAGATCGTCGAGGCGGGTCGCCCCTGGCACTACGGCATCGAGGTCGGGAGCAAGCCAGAGGTCTTCGCGGGCCTCGCGCTCCACACCGACAACGAGTCGCTCATCATCTGCAACGGCTACAAGGACGACGGCTACATCCGGACCGCGCTCCTCGGCACGAAGCTCGGCAAGAAGGTCATCCTCATCGCGGAGAAGCTCTCCGAGGTGCGCGCCATCGTCCGCATCGCGAACGAGATGGGCGTCGTCCCCGAGATCGGCATGCGCATCAAGCTCGCGTCGCGCGGCGCGGGCAAGTGGGCGGAGTCCTCCGGCGAGAAGGCGAAGTTCGGTCTCTCCACGGGCGAGATCCTCGAGGCGGCGAAGATCCTCGTGGACGCGGGGATGAAGAACTCCTTCAAGCTGCTCCACTTCCACGTCGGCTCGCAGATCCCCGACATCCTCATCGTGAAGCGCGCCGTCCGCGAGGCGGCCCGCTACTACGCGAAGCTCCGTCGCGCCGGCCACCCCATCGAGTACATCGACGTCGGCGGTGGTCTCGCCATCGACTACGACGGCTCGCGGTCGACGTCGGACGGCTCGATGAACTACTCCCTCGAGGAGTACGCACGCGACATCGTCGGCAACATCGGCGACGTGTGCGACGAAGAGCGCGTCCCGCATCCGCACATCGTGTCGGAGTCCGGCCGCGCCATCGTCGCGCAGCACTCGCTCCTCGTCATCGAGGCCTTCGGCGCCATCGAGCGCTCGACGTCGTTCGAGAAGAACGAGACGAGCTCGATCCAGGAGCACAAGCTCCTCAAGTCGCTCGAGGAGATCACGCGCCACCTCGACGAGCGAGGCCTCGTCGAGTCCTGGCACGACCTCCAGGAGACGAAGGAAGAGGCGCAGAAGATGTTCGAGCTCGGGCTCCTCGAGCTCGACGTGAAGGCGAACGTCGAGGCGGAGTTCTGGGCCGTCGCCAAGCGCATCCAGGAGCTCTCGAAGGCGATCGACCCGGCGGAGTTCCCCGACGACCTCCGCGGGCTTGGCAGCGAGCTCAAGACGCAGCACATCTGCAACTTCTCCGTCTTCCAGTCGCTCCTCGATCACTGGTCGTTCGGCGCGCTCTTCCCGGTCGTCCCGATTCACCGGCTCGACGAGCAGCCGGAGGTCGAGGGCATCCTCGTCGACATCACGTGCGACTCGGACGGCAAGGTCTCGCGCTTCATCGATCGCAAAGAGGAGTTCGTCGACTCGCTCCCGCTGCACCGCGTGCAGACGGGTCAGGGTCCGTACTACCTCGGCGTGTTCCTGACGGGCGCGTACCAGGACATCATGGGCGACATCCACAACCTCTTCGGCCGCGTGAACGAGGTTCACGTGTTCCTCGATGAGGACGAGGAGTGCGGCTACTACCTCGAGGAGACGATCAACGCGTCGACCATCGGGGACGTCCTCCAGATGACCCAGTACGACGCGCGCGATCTCGCCGGCCGCCTGAAGGCGCAGGTCGACACAGCCATCAAACAAGACCGCGTGAAGCCCACGGAGGGCATGCGCCTCCTCGCGGAGTACGAGCGCGGCCTCCGCGAGCACACGTATCTGAGCTTCTGAACGCGGGCCCGCGCGTCGGGCCGTCAGTCCATCATCTCGTCGACCGCCTCGAGCGCGATACGCCGTTGCGAGAGCGCTTCGAGCTCTGCCACCGCGTCCTCCGAGACGGGCTCATGCTCGGCCGTGTCCTCGTTCCACTCGTCCATGCTCCAAGGCTAGGAACGCACAGCGACAGGTCGGCGACGGCCATGCGATGGATTCGCGACGATCCGTTTGCACCGGTTCTCGACGAGCGGGCCGAGCGATTTCAAGGACTTACGCTCGGCCGAGTACGTGCATGTAGGCAAACATGCGCTCCGTCTTCGGTCTCGCGGCTCTGGCCCTCGTCGGATGCGTGTCGGCGGAGGGAGCCCACGACCAGGAGGACGTGGGCGGGAGCGACGACGCGCTGACCGCGCTCGAGGACGAGATCGGCTTCGACGGCGCCATCGGCAAGCTCGACATCACGACGCTCGAGTCGATCGACGCGGAGTCGAGGACCCTCGAGGCGGCGGGCCACTCGGAGGGAGAGCTCGATCGGACGGCCACCCGCTCCACGCTGACCGCGGTGCTGAGGCAGCGGAAGGCCAAGGCCACCGGCATCCACGCGCAGCTCGATCTCTATGACACCGATCTCTTCAAGCTGAACGGCCTCGAGCAGAAGCTGTGCAGCGCGCACCGCATCGTCTGCGTGCGCGTCGCGATCGCGGCGTTCAAGGCGCGCGGCGCGTCGCAGGCGGAGTATCGCGACGGCAACGTCGGCGGTCGCATCGACTGCTTCCGCCACACCTACTGGAACGCGGCGATGACCCGCGCCGTCGGCGCCGACTACGCGAAGCAGTGGGCCGACGCCCACGAGAACGGCTACCCGGAGAACCGCGCCACCGCGAAGGATCGCCTGCTCTCGGACATGGACTTCTTCAACAACGACGTCGGCCGCAAGATCGGCAAGGCGCACGAGGACGACTCCGACGGCGACACGAAGCAGGCGGTCCGCGACGCCATCTCGAAGGGCGACGTCCGCGCCGTCCGCTACGACCTCGGCGACGCGAACGGGAAGCTCGTCCCCTCCTCCCAGTGCACCGACCGCGTCCGCTGCGGGACCTGATCGCCCACAAAAATAGCCGTCCTCACGATGCGTTTCCCGTGCGGAAACGACCGTTGATGGACATTGCCCTAGTGGAAAGGGTCCGCGAGGGTCACAACGAGGCGCGTCATGAGTCGCCGCCTCGCGTTCCTCGCCTCCTCCCTCGCCCTCGCCGCCGCCGCCGGCTGCTACACCGGCAGCGCCGTCGATACGAACGCGACGCCAACCGTCGTCACGAGCCACGAGCCCACGGAGCCCACGAGCGAGAACGCGGCCGGCGACGACGATCGGAGCGCCGTCGACGAGGCGGCCGGGCTGCCGTGCGACCTCGCCGTGCTGCTCAAGACGTCGTGCGGCTCGTGCCACGGGAGCAAGCGGAAGGACAAGGAGCTGCTCCCGATCGCGACCTACGAGGACCTCGTCGCCCGGTCCGCCAACCCGTCGAAGACGGTCGCCCAGCTCTCGCTCTCGAAGATGAAGTCCACCGAGACCCCGATGCCGCCCGACGGCAAGCTGGGTACGGACGAGATCGCGATCCTCGAGAAATGGATCAAGGACGGCATGCCCAAGGGCAGCTGCGGGCCATCGACTGATGCAAAACCCGACGGCGGCAAGACCCCGTCGAAGAAGGACGCCAGGGCACCGGAGCCCGAACCGCAGCCCGAGCCCGAGAGCGTGTGTACGAGCGGCGTCACCGCGCCCGCTGGCGCCGGCGCCACCATGCGCCCGGGCGGTACGTGCGTCTCGTGCCATAGTGCGGAGAGTGGTCCGTCCTTCACGGTTGCGGGTACTGTGTTCCCCACGTCCCACGAGCCCGACAACTGCAACGGCAGCGACGGGCCCACGAACGGCGTGAAAGTCCTTATCATCGACGCGAACGGAGCCATGCGCGCCTTGCCGGTCAACGCTGCGGGTAACTTCATGAGCAACGCCGCCCTGCCCACGCCCTACCGGGCGATCGTGGTTCGAGGCAATTCGATCCGAGAGATGAAGTCGACCCAGACCAACGGCGACTGCAACGGCTGCCACACCGAGTGGGGCAAGAGCGGAGCGCCGGGTCGGGTCATGGAGCCCTGATGCGCTCGAAGAGATCGCCATTCCTTTGCTTCGTGGCTCTGCTCGGCGCGCTGTCGGCGGGGTGCACGCACGTGAGCCCCTACCAGCGCGGGAAGCTCGCGCACCGCACGATGACGACGGACGTCTCGGGCCCGGCGCTCGAGCACGTCTACGCGGTGCAGGAGGGTGCCGTCGGCGGCGGCGCCGCGGCCGAGAGCGGTTGCGGCTGTAACTAGCGATGCGGGTCGGTCACGTCGTCACTTCGAGCTTGCTGGCTCTCGGCATCGCGCGTCCCGCGTTCGCCGAGGGCAACATCAACACGCGCGCCTCCTCGGAGGTCGCGGGGTACACGGACTCCGTCGGTGTCTCCGTCCTCACGCCGAGCGTGGGCGCCGTTGTCGAGAACCCCATCGCCGGCTGGTCCGCGAACGGCCGCTACCTCGTCGACGTCGTCACGGCCGCCTCGCCGGACATCGTCGCCACCGCGTCCCCGCGCTGGACCGAGGTGCGTCAGGGCGCGAACCTCGGCGGCCGGTACAAGCCGGGGCTCTTCGGCATCTCGGGCGGCGGCTTCGGCAGCTACTCGAACGACTACCTCGCGCTCGGCGCGAACGTGCAGCTCACCGAGGACCTCGACGACAAGAACCTCACGCTCGTGCAAGGTTACTCCTACGGTCACGACACGATCGGCCGGACGGGCACGCCCTTCAGCGTGTTCTCGCGCGAGCTCACGACCCACGGCACGACCCTCGGCTTCTCGCGCGTCATCAACCCCTCGCTCGTGATTGGCCTCTACGGCGACGCCATCTTCGAGCTCGGCAATCAATCGAAGCCGTATCGCTACGTGCCGATGTTCTCGCCGGAGATCGCGCCCATCATCCCGCGCGGCGCGACCGCGTTCTCCGTCGCCGACGCGCGCATCACGGCGAAGCCCATCGAGCAGCTCCCGCTCTCGCGCGAGCGCTTCGCGCTCACCGGGCGCCTCGGCTGGCGCACGGAGCGGACGACGGTGCGCCTCGATCAGCGTCTCTACGCCGACACCTGGGCCCTCCTCGCGACGACGACCGATTTCCGCTGGTTCGTCGACCTCGGCGAGCGCACCACGATCTGGCCGCACCTCCGTGTGCACGTGCAGAAGGGCGTCGATTTCTGGAAGCGCGCGTACGTCGCCACGTCCATCAACGACATTCCGATGTGGCGCACCGGCGACCGTGAGCTCGGTCCACTCAGCAACTTCGGCGCGGGCGCCGGGGTTCGCTTCGCGCTCGGCAAGAGCGGCTCGAAGGACGATTTCGCGCTCCAGCTCACGGGCGACGGGACGTGGACGACGTTCACCGACGCGCTCTACGTGAAGAACCGCTTCAGCGGCCTCGCCACGGCCGCAGTGGAGGTGGCGTTTTGAAGCATCTACCCCTGTCCGCGATCCTCGTCGCGCTCGGCGCCGCTTGCTACGATCCCGTCCACGCGGACGACGTCGCGAGCCTCGGCCCCGAGGCGCCGGGCGTCCCCGAAGGTCCGCTCCATCGTCCCGGCCAGCACTGCACGACCTGCCACGGCGAGAACGGGCCCGGCGAGCCGCAGTGGAGCATCGCCGGCACCATCTTCGCGGTGAAAGGCCGACCCGAGCCCGAGGTCGGCGCGCGCGTGACCATCACCGACAAGACCGGCGCGCAGTTCGTGCTCACCACGAACGCGGTCGGCAATTTCTACGTCAGCAAGGAGCAGTGGGATCCGGTGTTTCCGATCATCGCGAACGTCGAATCGCAAGGCATCAAGGTCGGCATGACGACGACGATCGGGCGCGACGGCGGATGCGGCGCGTGCCACCGCGGTGCAGGCAACCGCTACTACATGCCCGCGATCTTCATGAGGGCCAAATGAGCGCAGAGCATCGCGGTCGCGCCATCCTGGCCTTCGTCGGGCTCGCCCTCGTCGGCGCGTGCAGCAGCTACGACCCGAACGATCGCATCGACCCCACCGTGGGCCGGCCCGTCGCCGACGCGGGAGTGACGAACTTCGTGCCCGTCGCGCTCATGCTCGTGGATCGCTGCGGGCAGATCGACTGCCACGGATCGAAGTACCGGAACTTCCGTCTCTATGGCTACAGCAGCCAGCGACTCTTCACGAACGACACCCCGACCAACCCGAAGGACATGCGCGACGAGGAGGTGGCGGAGAACTACAACTCGCTCGTGGCGCTCGAGCCGCAGCTCTTTCTCCAGGTCGTTCGGGAGGGCGGCCAGCAGCCGGACCGGCTCACCTTCATGCGGAAGGCGCGAGAGCACGAGGCGCACAAGGGCGGAAAGCCCATCGTCGAGGGAGACGATGCGGATATCTGCCTCCAGTCCTGGCTCCAGGGACGCACCCTCGAGGAGAGCTGTTACCGCGCCATCCCGCGCCTCAACAAGTAAGAAATCATTCGGTTTTTCCAAAATCGTAGGCCCGAATGATCGATTTTCCCGAGGGCGCGCTACTCCATCGGTGGCCTCATGGAGCATCGCGCCTTGGAAGTGCCCGACCGGGCTCCGATTCTGGTGAGCCTCGCGCGGGAAGCCGCAGCCGGCGACAGCGCCGCGATGTCGAAGCTCCTCCGGACCATCGCGCCGAAGCTCGTCGCGGTGGTCAAAGCGATCCTCGGCGCGGGTCACGCCGACGTCGACGATGCGGTGCAGCAGACGCTGATCGGCTTCGTCCAGGGCCTGCCCCAGTTCCGCGGCGACTGCGATCCGACCGGCTACGGCCGCGTGATCGCGGTGCGAACCGCGGTGGCGGTCCGGAAGCGCTCGCGCGCGCGAGACGCCAAGAACGATCCCGGAGCCGACGCGGACACGATGCCTGGCGGGGAGTCGCCGCGCGAGGACGCGTTCGCCGCACGTCGAAAGGAGGCGCTCCGTTCGCTCCTCGAGGAGCTGCCGACGGAGCAGGCGGAGGCGTTCGCCATGCGCATCGTCCTCGGCTGCTCGCTCGAAGAGATCGCGCGCGAGAGCGGCGCACCTCTGAATACCGTGCGCTCGCGCCTCCGCCTCGCAAAAGAGAGACTTCGTTCTCGGATTGAGAGCGATCCGGCCCTCCGTGAGACACTAGGAGGGCGGGCAGAATGAAAGTCGTCGATCTCCACCCGGATGACCTCCTCGACAAGGAAGCTCGTGGGGAGCTGACCGCCGTCGAGCGCGAACGTCTCGAGACGCACCTCGCGCGCTGCGAGACGTGCCGCTTCGAGCGCGAGGTCCGGGACGACTTCGCGGAGGAGCTCTTCATGGCGGAGGAAGACATTCCTTCGCAGCGACTGCCGGCCCTCATCCCGGGGCTCGATCTCGACGAGACCGAGGTCGCGCCGAAGAAGGCGGCCGGCGACGTGGAGAGGAGCGTCGAGCGACGCGTCTCGACGCGCCCCGCGCGCGTGCGGAAGAACCTCCGCGTCGCGCTGCTCGTGGCGGCGGCGCTCCTCATCGGCAGCGCCGCGACCGCCGGCGCAGGCGGACGCGTCTGGGCGCATGTCGCGAGCGCGCTCTCGCTCGAGTCGACCACGGCAGAGGCGCCCCCCGTGACGAGCGCCGCCGTACCGCAAGCGGCGCCCGTGAAGCAGGCGCGCGTGGTGGCCCCCGTCCCCACCGAGCTCGTCGTGCCCGACACGAAGTCGGAGCCGGCGACGAGCGCGATCGTGCCCGTGTCGCTGAGCGCCGTGGAGACGCCCGCGTCGCTCTTCGAGGCCGCCAACAAGGCGCGCAACGCGGGCGACTACGGACAAGCGATCACGCTGCATCGCAAGCTCGAGACGACCTACCCGCGCAGCCGCGAGGCGCACACGTCCTACGCGACGCTGGGGCGGCTCCTCCTCGATCGCGGCGACGCGATGGGCGCGCTCCAGGCCTTCGACGCGTATCAAGCGAAGGGACCGGGGCCGCTCGACGAAGCGGTCCTCGTGGGCCGCGCCACCGCGCTCGAGCGGCTCGGTCGCGAGGGCGAAGCGCGCACGGCCTGGTCGCAGTTGCTGCGCGAGTTCCCGGATACGCCGTACCGAGAGCACGCGGAATCCAAGCTGAAGAAGCCATGAGCTGGTCGCCAGCGCGTGCGGCCCTCGCCGCGGCGTTCGCCTCCATGACGCTCGCGACGGCCGCGCGTGCGGAGACGATCGCGCCCCGCCGGGTCGTGGTCGTCCACGTGAACGGGACGCCCGACGAGACGAGCTCGCTCGAGGCCGCGGTGCGCGAGCTCCTCGCGCGCCTCGAGCTCACGATGGCCACCGGCAGCGCGCCCGCGTCGAGCGTGCTCGAGACGGTGACGATCGACCTCACCGCGACCGGCGCGAAGGTGGTCGTGAAGTCGGCGAGCGGATCCACCGTGATGGACCGTCTGGTGCGCGGTGAGAGCCCCGCCATTCAACGCGAGCAGATCGCGCACGCGGTGCGCGGCGCGGCCGAGGCCGAGCTGCTCGTCGACGCCGATCGCGTCGCCGGCCGCGCGCCGCCGGTGGTGGACGAGCCGCTTCCGCCTCCGCCTCCGCCGCCGCCCGCGCGGGTCGAGCCGGCGCCGATCGTGGTGGAGACGAGGCCGCCCGTGGCGGAGGCGCCGGTCGCGCCTCCGGCGGCGACAGGCTCTTCGTTCGGGCTCGACGTGGCGACGTTCGCCGGCGGCGGCGGCTTCGCGGGCGATACGGGCGTCGTCGCGCGCGTCGGCGGCGCCATCACCGTCGCGTCGCGGCGGGGGCTTCGACCGCAGCTCGCGGTCGCCGCGCTCTACGCGTTTCCGTTCGAGACCGGAGACGCGACCATCACCTCGCGAACGAAGCTCTTCTCGATGCGCTTCCTGCCGGGGCTCACCGTCCTTCATCGGAGCTGGTTCGGCCTCGAGACGTCCGCGGGCGGCGGGTTCGACGTGATCACGGTCGATCCGGCGTCGAGCATCCTGCCCGAGACGGCGCTGGGCGACTCCACGACGCGCGTGAACGCGATCCTCTCGGGCGCGGTGACGGGTCGGGTCGCGGTCGCGACCGACGTCTCGGTGACCCTCACCGCGATGCTCGACGTCGATCCGTCCTCGCGAAGGTACGTCTTCGACTTCGGCGCGGCGCGCACCGAGATCTTCTCGCCTTGGCAGCTCCGCCCCATGCTGCTCGCCGGCATCTCCTTCGCCGCGCTGGGAGGTGGACGGTGAGGCGCCGCGCGTTCGGCGTCCTCCTCGGGCTCACGGTCGTCGGGCTCGCGGCGGCCTGCAGCGACGAGGTGATCGTGCTCGCTTCCATCGAGGACGAGGAAGACGCTGGCCCCGGCAACAACCCTCATCACACCTACGAGAAGTGCACGAAGAACGAGGACTGCCACGACGAGTTCTGCCAGTTCGATCGGCTGGATCCGCCGAGCGGGCACTGCTCGCACCGCCCGATCTTCTGCGGCGACGAGCCCGTGCACCCGGTCTGCGGCGACGACGGCATCACGTACCTGAACGACTGCTATCGCAAGCAGGCGGGCCGCTCGTCGAAGACGGATGGCGAATGCGAGGGCGCGTCCGCGCTCTTCTGTGACGCGAGGACCCCGTGCCCGATCGGCGCGACGTGCGAGCTCCTCGGCGGCGGCTCCCCGAACGACATGCCGCACTGCGGGAAGCAAGGCGGCCAGTGCTGGGGCCTCATCGATCGGCCGTGCGACGATGATCCCTACGGCCTGCGCTGGAACGAGTGCTCCGACGCGGTCGGCGCGCTCCGCTGCGTGAACACGTGCAAGGCGATCCAGACGGGACGTGCCTTCGCCAAAGCCTACGACTGCGACTGAATTCAGAAGCTGAACGGCTCCGGCATGAAGAGGAGCGCGAACAGCACCAGCGTGAACACGGCGACGAGCTTGCGGCCGAGATCGAGCGGCTCCGCGCCCGTCGGCGGGTGAACGAGGAGGTCGTGCTTGCGCAGGACGCCGCCCTTGATCTCCATCGCGATGAGCAGGCCCAGGCCGCCGAGGAAGGCGCCGAGGATCGCGATCGACGGATGCTCCCGGCCGATGCTCGCGAGGGCGGCGAGGCCGAGGGTGGCGAAGGCGCGCGTGCGCCAGGTGAGGAGCCGCGGGCGATCGGACTCCTCGCCTTCGTCGGCCTCGCCCTCGGGAGCGCGGGCGCGGGCGAGCGTGCCGAGGATGCCGAGGACCTGGAACCAGACGAGCCAGAAGAGCGCGTTCGCGATGTGAGCGCCGAGGAGCGGGACCGTGATGGGGCGGCCGGCGGAGACGTCACGCATGACGTGGCCGGCGACGATGACGCCGAAGAACACGAGCATGGCGCGGTGCACCGTGATCGCGAGCTTGTCCTGGCGTGGGCCGAAGAGCGCGTACGCGACGTGGCCGCCGTCGAGCTGCCCGAGCGGCAGCAGGTTGATCATCGTCACGAACATGCCGCCCCACGCGCCGAACGCCATGGGCGAGTAGTTGACGGTCATGCCCTCCGGGATGTTCGGCACGAAGAAGTGGTCGAGCGTCTTCACGAGGACGGACTCGCCGAGCTCGACCATGCCGTCGGTGGGGCCCGTGAACGGCACGATCTCGGAGTGCTGTACGCCCCAGATGTAGAGCGGGATCGCGAAGACCATGCCCGCGAGCGGACCGGAGGCGCCGATGTCGAGGAGGGCGCGGCGCGTCGGGATCGTCCCTCGCATGCGAATCACCGCGCCCATCGTGCCGAACGGGCTCAGGATCGGCATCGGGATGAAGAACGGCAGCGACGCATCGACCTTGTGGATGCGTGCCGCGACGTAGTGACCGAGCTCGTGCGCGACGAGGATGGTCATGACGGAGCCGACGAACTTCAGCGCGTTCGCGTACGTGCTCGCGTGCATGACGAGGCCGAGCTCCTCGCCCTTGTCGCGGAACGAGAAGAGCCCCGTCACGAACACGGCCGCGAGGGTGGCGAGGAACAGGACCGCGTTGAGGCGCCACGCGGGCCTGGACGCCGCGGCGGGCGCGGTGGACGGACGCGTCGCGTCGGCGTTGCTCATTTCTTCAGGACCTCCGCGAGGCGCTCGAGCTGCGGGCGGAGGCGGCCGTCGATGCGGCCGAGATCCGTGTGCACGACGAGGGAGCCGCGAGCGAGCGTGTCGTCGGCATGGACGTCGGCCACCTGACCGAGCTCGCCGAGCACCGCGCGGAGCGGCTCGACGTCGGCCGGGCTCGCGTCGATGCGGATCTTCTTCGCGCCGCGCGTCTGCTCGAGCGCGTTCGTGGCGAGCTCCGCGATGCGGGCGGGCTCGACCGCGAGCGCCTCGCCGATGAGGCGCTCCGCGAGGAGCGTGGCGACCTCGATCGTGCGCGCGACGTCGCGCGCGGCGCGCTTCTCGTCGGCCTCGCGCATCGCGAGTGTGTACGCGGCGAGCTTCGCGATCTCCCGCTCGCGCGCCTCGGCGCTCGCCTTCTCCACCGCCGCCTGGGCGCGCGCCTCGGCGCCGGCGATGATCGCGGCCGCCTCCGCCTTCGCGTCCACGATCTCGCGTGGAATGCGCCGTGCGAGGGCCTCCGCGCCGGCGGGCGTGGTCGGCGCGGTGGGCGATCCCTTGATGATGCGCGCGCGCTCGAGCGTCATCGGAGCTTGCCCTCGTCGACCGCCTGGAGCACCTCGTGGACGGCGAGGGCGAGCGCCTTCGCGCGCTCCGGTCGCGTCGGCGCGCGGAGACCGGCCACGAGCTCTGCCGCGCTGGTCGCGGGGACGAGGCGGATCGTCTCCGGAGCCTCGTCCTCTCGTCCGAGCGCGGCCAGGGCCTCGTCGAGCGTCGCGCCGAGGGCGACGCTCGTGGCGACGAAGGCGCGGTCGAACATCGGGATCAGCCTACCACGCGAACGGCGCCGTCCCTCGATCCCGCGACGACCCGGCCTTCGCGCACCACCTTTTCGAGGTGCGCGTCCACGCTGAGCTTCGCGATCGGCCAGATCGCCGGCGACACGTCCGCGTACGCGAGCGCCACGAGCTCCTCGCTCGTCGCCTCGCCTGCCACGCGCAGCGCGTCGAGGATCTTCGCCTCACGCATGAGCCGATGCGCGACGTAGCGCTCGAACATGGCTGTGGGCTCGTCCACCGGCTCCCCGTGGGCGGGGAGCGCCACGAACGCGTCGAGCTGCGCCAGGCGCGCGAGCTGCTCGAGATACACCTGCATGTCGCCGTCGCCGGGCGCGATGAGGATGGTGCCCACGCTGGCGATCATGTCACCCACGATCACGGCGCGGGAGCGCGCATCGAAGAGGCAGAGATGGCCGGGCGCATGACCGGGCGTGTGCAGCGCGGTCCAGGCGTCGACGACGACCTCGCCGTCGACGAGGTGCCTCGCCACGGGCGCGTCGATGCGCGCGGCCGTGAGCTCGTGCGCCCAGATCGGGAGGCCGAGCTCCTTCGCGAGGAGCGCCGCGCCGCCGACGTGATCGGTATGGTGGTGGGTCGCGAAGACGGCAGTGAGCCGGCGACCGGTGGAGCCGAAGGCTCGCGCCCACTCCACCCACTCGCGCTGCTCGTCCTCGTACGGCGTCGCGGGCTCCACGAGCACGACGTCCTGCCGGCCGATCGCATAGCTGTTCGTATGCGTGGCCGGCAAGAGCGTCGGCGTCCGTGCGGCCACGAGCGAAATGTCGCTCGCTATCTCGCGCGGACCGAGCATCACTTCAGCGTAGGGTCAGACGCGCTCGACGACCATGGAGAGCGCTTCGCCGCCGCCGATGCAGATCGAGGCGAGGCCGCGCTTCTCGTTGCGCTGCTGGAGCGCGTGGAGCATGGTCGTGAGGATGCGGGCGCCGCTCGCGCCGATCGGGTGACCGAGCGCGACCGCGCCGCCGCGGACGTTGACCTTCTGGATGTCGATCTTGGAGAGCTGAGCGCTCACCATCGCGACGACGGCGAACGCCTCGTTGATCTCGACGAGGTCGATGTCCTTCGGCGTGAGCGAGAGCTTCGCGAGGACGGAGTCCATCGCCTTCGCGGGCGCGGTGGTGAACCACTCCGGCGCCTGCGCGGCCGAGCCCCAGCCCTGGATCTTCGCCATCGGGGTGAGGCCGTGCTTCTTCACCGCCGCCTCGCTCGCGAGGACGAGGGCGGAGGCGCCGTCGTTGATGGAGGAGGCGTTCGCGGCCGTGATCGTGCCGTCCTTGCCGAAGGCCGGCTTGAGGCCCGGGATCTTCGCCGGGTCGCCCTTCGCGGGACCTTCGTCCTGCTTCACGACGAGCGGATCGCCCTTCTTCTGCGCGATCGACACGGGCGCGATCTCCGCGTCGAAGATGCCTTCCTTCTGCGCCGCGACCGCCTTGCGGAAGCTGCCGATGGCGAACTCGTCCTGTGCCTCGCGCGAGACCTTGTACTCGGCCGCGCACTTGTCGCCGCAGGTGCCCATGTGGACGTTGCCGTACGGATCCCAGAGGCCGTCGTTGATCATGCTGTCGACGAGCGTGCCGTTGCCCATGCGGTAGCCGGTGCGCGCCTTGTCGAGGAGGTACGGCGCGTTCGACATCGACTCCATGCCGCCCGAGACGACCACGTCGCAGTCGCCGACCATGATCGACTTCGCGCCCTGGATGACGGCTTCCATGCCGGAGCCGCACACCTTGCCGATGGTGACGGCCGGGACCGCGTCCGGGAGACCGGCGAAGCGCATCGCCTGGCGCGCCGGCGCCTGGCCGATGCCCGCGGAGAGCACGTTGCCCATGAAGACCTGACCGACGAGATCCGGCGCGACCTTGGCGCGCTCGAGCGCCGCCTTGATGACGAGCGCACCGAGCTCGGGCGCCTTCAGCGAAGACAGCGCGCCCTGGAAGGCGCCGATCGGGGTACGCGTTGCCGAGACGATGTAAACGGTGGGAAGCGACATGGCCGAGGCTTTAGCACTTATATTGTTTCGATGCTGTGTCTGAGGCGGCTGCGAAAGCCCTGGCTCGCAGCGGTGATCCCGCTGATCGCCGTCGCCGTCGCCACGTCGTGCTCGGACGATCCGACGGCGCCTTCGGGCGCTCCGGACAGCGGAGCTCAGCCGGGGCAGCTCGGTCAGAGCTTCTGTCCCGACGCGGCTCCGGAGGCGGGCGAAGGCTGCGTGGTCCCCGAAGGAACGACGTGCTCGTTCGGCGCGTGCAGCGAGGCGACCATCGCGCAGTGCACCCGCGGAGCGTGGAGATTCGGCGGAAATCCGCCTCCTCAGGCCTCCTGTCCGAGCGACTTTCCCGTGAGCGGTCAGACCTGCCCGGCCTGCTTTCCGGCGAACCTCCGCTGCCGCTACGGCACCTGCGACGGCGCCGATGCAACGGCGAACGTGTCGAGCGCCTCCTGCGACGGCGGCGTCTGGTCCATCGCGATCGTGGAGACCTGCCCGCCGCGCGACTCGGGTCTCATGGACTCCAGCGCGGACGCAGAGCCCAAAGATGCGGGTCCGGATGGGCCCAAAGATGCCGGTGCGGATGTTCAGGGTGACGCGGACGCCGACGTCGACTAAGAACCGCCGACCCAGCCATGGCCGACGGATCCAAGCTCCAGAACTTCCTCAACGAGAACAAGCTCAACTCGAAGCGCCTCCTGGCCGTTTCGCACAACCTCGAGCAGCACACGCGCGAGGACCGCGCGCTCAAGCTCGCGCGCCGTGCGAACAAGAAGGAAGGCGCGGAGAAGAAAGAGGTCGCGAAGCCGAAGTCCGGTCGCGCGGTCACGCAGCGCGCGCTCGACGCCGCGCTCAAGGGCGGCACGATCTCGGGCCCGACCAAGCAGCGCATCCTCCGCGCCGTAAACTTCCTTCTCGAGCAGAAGAAGAAGGACAAGGTCGAGCTGAAGACGCTCTTCTAGAGCACGTTTCCCGGCCGCGATCTCGGCCGCGAGCTCGGAGCGAGCGTCGCCTTTCGGCGTTCGCAGCCCACTCCACCCGCGTCCCCTCCGACGCTGGCGCTCAGCGTCGGTGCGTGCGACGGTTCAGGAAGTCGTGGGCGTCGAAGAGCACTACCCCGAGAACAGCGGTGACGACGAGGATGGCCATGCGGCGAGCCTCGAACGCGTGGCGGTTTCGGGCCAAATTTCCGTCGACGATAGGGGCGTCGAGGTAGGTGCGCTGAATGATTCGGATGCGGAGAGCACCGAAGAGACAGTGACCGCCATCGCCTCGAATCCTGGGCTTTTCGCGGGGATTTCGACCAAGCCTACTCCGGCTTACACGCCGACCGAAGGTGTGGGAGCGGACGTGCTCCGTCGCGCGGCGACGGGCGATGCGGCCGCGTTTCGCGAGGTCTTCCTCCGCCATCGCTCCGATGTGGCGCGCCTCGTCTACCGGATGCTGAACGCTCCGGCGGACCTCGAAGACGTCGTGCAGGAGGTCTTCGTCCAGGTCTTCCGCAGCCTCAAAGACTTTCGCGGGCAGTCGAAGTTCTCGACGTGGCTTCATCGCGTGACCGTCAACGTCGTGCTCATGCATCGCCGCTCGGCGAAGAGCCGTCCCGTGCTCGCGCCCGAGACGCCGCAAGAGCTCGTCCCCGACGTGGAGCACCTTCTGCCCGACGAGGAAGCGGAGAAGGCCGAGCGCCTCCGCGCCTTTCAGCGCTTGCTTGGACGTCTCGCGGAGAAGAAGCGAATCGTCTTCATCTTGCACGAGCTCGAGGGCCTCTCGCCCAGCGAGATCGCCGACATCGTCGGCGCACCCGTGCTCACCGTTCGCACGCGCCTCTTCTACGCGCGCCGCGAGCTCGAAGAAATGCTCGCCGAGGAACCTTCGCTTGCAGCGCTCGAAGGGTCCTTTGGAGACAAGAAATGACGACCAAGAATGGCCTGGATGCGCTGATCGCCGAGGCGAAGGCCGAGGAGCCCGCCGCGGTTCGCGAGATCGACTGGTCGAAGCTCGAGGCGAGCTTGATGGCCGAGGTGAAGGCCGCGCCGGTGCCACCGGTCACGGGCCTGCGTTCGCCCGAGTGGCGGCGCAAGTACCTCCGTCCGGCCACCGTGGCGCTCGCGCTCGCCGCCACCGTCGTCCTCTACGCGCGTCGTGAGGCGGCGGATCGGACGGCGGCCGAAGAGACGCAGCAGCGCGCGCAGAAGGTCCTCGCGCAGCGCGAGGAGGCGAGCTCGCTCACGTCGGGCGAGCTCCACATCGACGGCGCTCCGCTCGCCGCGGGCCAGATGGTGCGCACGGGCGATGCGCTCTCCGTCACGAATGGCCGCGCCGTGCTCGAGCGCGGGAACGGCTCCACGAAGGCGGTCTCGTGGCTCATGGAGACGAACGACGCCGAGGCCGCGCGCGCGCGGGTCTCGTCCGCCGGACAGCAGGGCAGCGGCCCCGCGAGGCCGCTCGTGCTCGACCTCGAGCACGGCTCGATCGAAGCGCAGGTCACCCCGGTGAAGGAGGGCGAGGCGTTCGCCGTCGACGTCATCACGAAGACGGGGATCGTGCGCGTCGCCGTTCATGGAACGCATTTGCGTGTTTCCCGCGCGGGCGATCGCGTCGTCGTCGATCTCACGGAGGGCGTCATCGCGATCGGCGCCGCGCCCCGGAGCGGCCTCACGACGGGCACCACCGTCACCGCCCCGGCGCACGTCGAGCTCGACGCCACCGACCTCGGCACGCTCGAGGTGCGTCACACGAACGTGCGCGCGCCGGTGCAGCTCGGCGATCACGTGGTCGTGATGCCCCCGCCGCCCGCCGAGTCGAGCGACAACCCGCACGTCGCGACGAATCCGGCGACGCCCGCGCCGAAGCCGACGGCGAAGCTCGAGTCGCCGAAGCCGGTTGCCGCTCCGCGCGAGGCGATCATCAACGCCGTTCGCCAGTGCGCGGCGAAGAACGCGAAGTCCGCGAGCGAGGTCCGCGTCTCGGTCACGAGCTCCCTCGAGCTCACCGTCGGCGCCGACGGCATGCCCACGCTCGCCAAGTTCACCCCGCCGCTCCCGCCCGAGGTCCAGACGTGCGCCGCGGAGACGATCTACAAGACGAAGCTGGACGAGACGGGCACCGTGTCGGTCCCGATCTCGTTCTCCTACTAGCTACCTGGCGCGGATGGTCAGATGCTCTCGGCCAGCTTGGCGAGCTCGGTGATGGCGTGCGTCTCGAGGGCGCCGAGGAGGCCGAACTGCACGCCCATGCCGCCCGACCGGACCCATCGGACGACGCCGGGGAGATCGAAGTCCTGCTCCGTGCCGGAGGGGGTTCGCAGGCGTACCCGGACCACCACCTCGGCTCCGAAGGGCGCCGCGACCTCGGTCTCGATGAACATTCCGCCGATGGAAATGTCCTTTCCGATGCCCTGACCCTGCGAGTCGCCGCCCTTCACCGCGAAAAGCACGGGAAGATCGATCGATGCACGCGCGTGACGACGCTTCTCCATGCGGCCGAGGCTCCCTCCTCGGTGATGGTTGGAATGCTATCCTCGCGAGGCAGTGACGGACAAGGAAACCACAGAAGAGCGCGACGCAGGCGCGCCCGAGCCCAGCTCGCGCAAGACGAAGGCGCCCAACCAAGCGCTGCCGTCGAAGGTCGAGCGCGCCCTCGCGGCGGCGCGCGAGGCGGCGAAGGCCGACGCGCAGCGGAAGTCCGGCCGGTGGCTCGCCGCCATCCCGATCGCCATCGCGGCCACGCTCCTCCTCTTCATGCTCCCGCGCTCCACCCCGCCCGACGGCGTCCCGCTGCCGTGCGTCGACCACCGCGTGACGCGGGCGGTGGCGGAGGCCGAGGAGCGCCTCGCGGACGAGGCGGAGACCAATCGCCTGCCCGGAGACATCCTGCTCGTCGGCACGACCGTCCGCGAGCTGACCGCCGCCGAGACGGACGGCACCGAGGCGGAGCGGCTCATCGTGCGGAACCGCCTCGACGCGCTGGTCAAGGACCTCATCAAGCGGCCCGGTACGGATCAGGAGCTCGTGAAGCTCCGCTCCGCGCAGCTCCGGACGTTCATGGCCGACCTCCGCGCGTGGGAGAACGGCGGCGAGCCGAAGGAGTTCGCGTCGACCGGAAAGAGCTTCGTGCAGCGGGCACAGGAGGCGGGCTGGGTCGAGGGACGCCACATCCTCCTCGACGAGACGCAGCGGCGGGTCGCGTTCAAGACGGTGTGGAACGCGATGACCCACCTCAGCACAGGGACGTTCGCGCTCACGCTCGACGAGGAGCGCGCGCTCTATGCGTTCTACATTGGTCATCCGCGCGTCTCGGAGAGCCACCGGACGAGCCTCGAGGCGAAGCGGCGCGACGCGACCACGCCCGAGACCTGCGCGAGGTCGCGGGCGGAGTGGCGGCGCGAGCTCGAGGGCTGGCGCGCGGACAAGATCAAGCGGCTCGCCGCGATCGACCCGAAGTACCCCGCGCAGTACGCGCTCGGCATCGTCTACTTCCACGCCGGACGCGGCGACCTCGCGGTGGAGGCCTTCAACACGTACCTCGAAGCCTCTCCGGAAGGTCCGTACGCGCTCCGTGCGCGCAACCACCTCAAGGCGGCGCTCGTGGGCACCGCACCCTGAGACGGCGATGACGGTCCGCGCCCTCCTCGTCGACGACGACCACGGCCTCGCGCAGCTCCTCGACGAGTATCTCGGAGGTCACGACGTGAAGCTCACGCACGTCGAGGACGGAAAGGCCGGGCTCGAGCGCCTCGCCGCGGACGAGTTCGACGTCGTGCTCCTCGACGTGATGCTGCCCGGCATGGACGGCTTCGAGGTCTGCAAGCGCATCCGCGCCGCGCACGAGGTGCCCATCGTGATGCTCACCGCGCGCGGCGACGATCAGGATCGCATCGTCGGCCTCGAGCTCGGCGCGGACGACTACGTCCCGAAGCCCTTCAACCCGCGCGAGCTCCTCGCCCGCATGCGCGCCGTGCTCCGGCGCGCAAAGCCGACGAGCGTGGCGCAGGTCTCCGCGAAGATCGCGATCGGTCCCATCGAGATCGACCTCGGCGCGCGCACCGTCGCACGCAACGGCGAAGAGGTGTCGCTCACCAGCTACGAGTTCCGCATCCTCACCGAGCTCGCCAGGCGCGCGGGCGAGACCATCGCGCGCGAGGACCTCGCGCAGGCGGTGCGCGATCCGGCGCAGAGAGGAAAGCCCGGCGCCTCGTACGATCCGAGCGTCGATCGCTCCCTCGACGTGCACGTGAGCCGCCTCCGCCAGAAGCTCGAGGACGATCCGAAGGAGCCGCGCTTCATCAAGACGGTGCGCGGGATCGGCTACGTGCTGGCGCGACCGTCATGACGAGGCCCGGACGCCACGGAGCGATCCCGCCGTGGGTCCGCATGCGACGCGGGCGGCGCCGCCTCCAGGCGCGCCTCCTCCTCTGGTTCATCGGCGCGATCCTCCTCGCGGTCGGCGCGAGCATGCTCACGACCTGGCTCACGAAGGACGAGACGAGCGGCGACTACCCATCGCGCGTGGTCTCGCGCCACGTGCAGCAGAAGGTGGCGCGACTCTGGGACGAGCCTGCCGCGTGCGACGCCTACGTCGCGCAGCTCCGCGAGGACACCGGTCTCGACATCCGCGTGCGTCGCGATCCCATGTTCTTCGGACACCGGCAGCGCGGCGGGCCGAACGGCGGCATGGTCTTCGAGGACGGCGTCGCGTACATCCCGGTCCAGCGCCGTGGCGAGATCGTCGGCGCGCTCGAGATCCACACCGGCGCCCCCGCGCCGCGTCCCTGGCGCGTGGTGCTCGCGCTCCTCGCGGCGCTCCTCGCGCTCTCCCTCGCGGCCCGCCGCGTCGCGATGCGCCTCGCGAAGCCGCTCGAGCACGTCGCGGGGGCCGCGGAACGCTTCGGCGCCGGCGATCTCACGGCGCGCGCGGGGATCGACGGGTTCTCGCGCCGCTGGGTCGCGGACGAGGTGCGCGACGTCGGGCGCTCGTTCGATCACATGGCGGATCGCATCTCGCGCATCGTGGTCGAGCAGCGCGAGCTCCTCGCCGCGATCAGCCACGAGCTCCGCTCTCCGCTCGGGCGCGCGCGGGTGGCCCTCGAGATCGCGCGCGATCGATCGGCCGAGCCCCTGCCCGCGCACGACGACATCGAGCGGCAGCTCGGCGAGGTCGACGCCATCCTCGGCGATCTCCTCGCCTCCGCGCGCGCCGGCCTCGCCGACGTCCGGCGAGAGCCGACCGACGTCGACGAGTGGGTGAGGAAGCGCGCCACCACCGAGACGACGGGCCCCGTGACGGTGACGGCCTCGTCCGCGCTGCGCGCCGAGATCGATCCCGCGCTCCTCGGTCGCGCGCTCCACAACCTCCTCGCGAACGCCTGGGCGCACGGACATCCCAAGGACACCCCGCTCGAGGTGAGCGTGACGCCGGCGGAGGAGCCCGGCTTCGTGCGCATCGCAGTGCGCGATCGCGGTCCGGGCTTCAGCGCCGAGATCCTCCCACGTGCCTTCGACGCCTTCGTGACCGGGACGGGCGCCGCGCGCTCCCCGGGCGCCCACGGCATCGGGCTCGGCCTCGCGCTGGTCCGGCGCATCGTCGAGGCCCATGGCGGGCGGGTGTCGGCGGTGAACGTCGAGGAGGCCGGAAAGACGACCGGCGCGATCGTCGGCATCGAATTACCGGTTCTCGCGGCGGCTTGATACGCTCCCCGTCGTGCGCGGATCGATGCGCGTGCTGTTCTGGTTTCTGGGGATCGTCGGGGCGATCGTTCTCCTCCTCCACCTATTCGTCTTCGAGGCGTGGACGGTGCCGCACGCGGAGGACAAGCTCTTCGAGACGTCGATCATGCCGGCGCTGATGGCCGACGACCACGTGCTCATCCGTCGCGGGACGACGCCCAGATACGCGGAGCTCGCGCGCTGCCAGCATCCGACGGGGTCGCGCTGGGTGGTGGGCCGGGTGTTCGGCGAGCCCGGCGACCGGGTCGACGTCAACGACCATGGCGTCGCCACGAATGGAAAGCACGCCTCCGCCGCCCACGGCTGCGGTTCGGTGACCGTCCCTCACCCCGTGACGGAGAACCTGGTCACGATGCGCTGCGGCGAGGTCGAGGTCGGGGCGGGCTCTTTCCAGTACCTCACCGCCCCCGAGAGCCAGTCCGTCGGCCAGCACCAGGCGACGGTGGAGGCCGGAAAGCTCTTTCTCGTGAGCGATAACCGCTCGATGCACGAAGATTCGCGGGATTTCGGCCAGGTCGACGCCTCGACCTGCGAGCACATCGTCTACCGGCTCTGGGGCGAGCACTACACGGACGCCGCCCGGCGCTTCACGATCCTCTGGTGAGCGGCCTTTCTCGCCCCCCCGAAGACGCCCGGCCCCTTCCCACAGAGCTGTAGTAAGCTGCCGGACTGCTCGATGGAACCGGGGATTGGCATCGTCTGCGGACGCTGCGAGTCGTATTCGAGGCTCGGCACGACGTCGTGCCCTTCGTGCGAAAACGAGCTCGCGCTCGAGCCCACCGATCCCGTGGTCTCCATGTCGGTCGTGTCGGCCCAGCTGCCGTCGACGTCCGTGGTGTCGACCTCGTCGCTCACCGCGGATCCCGTCGCCTCCAGCAAGGGTCCCCCGACCACGCGCGAGACGGCGGACTTCGCCGACGCGCCGCAGCCCATGCCCAAGCCCACCGCGACCTTCGTGTCGGCGCAGGGGTCGAACGGCGCATCGCCGCTGGTGGGCGGGTTCGAAGGGCTCCGCAGCACCCTGGCGCAAGAGAGCAAGGACGATACGCCGCCTCCGGCCTCCTCGCGCTCGGCGGGAAGGCCACGGCAGCCGCAGAGGTCGATCGAGGAGCTCATGGATCAAGCGAAGAACTTCGTATGCCGTTCCTGCTCGACGGCGGTACCGCTCGGACACAAGTTCTGTGGCCGCTGCGGCGCAGCGGTGCCGCCCGAGATCATGAGCGTGCGGACGCAGTTCTTCGGGCAGCTCCAGACGCCCGGGAAGGCGAAGCTCATTCTCATTCGCGGCGAGGGGGTCGAGGGACTCGCCTATCAGCTCAACGCCGAGCAGCACGTCGTCGGCAAGGCGGGGCAGCTCCAGTTCCCGGACGATCCGTTCGTCTCCGCGCGCCACGCGAACTTCTTCTACCGGAACGGCGTGCTCCACGTGCGCGACGAAGGCTCGACGAACGGCGTGTACCTCCGCGTGAGAGGTACCGTCGACATCGCGCCCGACGACTACTTCCTCGCTGGCGAGCAGGTCTTCCGCTTCAACATGCCGCCCGAGCAGCACGACCAGCCGGGCCCGGACGGCACGTACTTCTATTCGTCGCCGAAGCAGCCGCACGCCTTCCGCGTCACCCAGATCCTGCAAGGCGGTCCCGAGGGCATGGTCGTCTGCGCGCGCCAGCCGGTGCTCCAGATCGGCCGCGAGGGCGGCGACATCAACTTCCCGACCGACCTCTACATGAGCGGCTCGCACTGCAAGGTGGAGCTCATCGCGGGCGCTCCGAAGCTCACCGACATGGGCTCGCGCAACGGCACGTACATTCGCCTGAAGAACGAGCGCGAGCTCGGTCATGGCGACTACCTGTTCATCGGCCGGAAGCTGCTCCGAGTCGAGATCACCGCCGCCTAGCCCAGGCTAGCCCGTCGCGCGCTTCGCCGGCTTCTTCGCGGAGCTCACGAGCGCGACGAGGAGCGACTGCGGGAGCTCGTCGAGGAGCTCCTCCAGATCGATCGGACCGTCGCCAAAGGGGAACAGCTCGAAGGCGACCGCGAAGCGCTCGTACTTCTTGAGCAGCGTGGTCAGCTTCTCGCGCAGGGCGTCGGCCTCGCGACCGCGCGCGTCGCCGAGCATGCCGAGCGCGCGCGTGCAGAGGTTCACCTTGTCGGCCACGACGCGCCGAAGACGCGTGAGGTACGCGCCGACGACGACGTCGGGGTACTTCCCGCGCAGCCCGAACGTGTCGCTGCGCGAGCCCGAGGCGCGACGGCGCTCGACGATGCCCGCCGCCTCGAGGGCGCGGAGGTTCGCGAAGATGTTGCTCTTCGAGCGGCCGAGCTCTTCGGAGAGCTCATCCATCGTCCGCGCGTCGTCCGCGAGGTAGAGGGCGGCGACGATCTGACCGCCGAGGCGCGTGATGCCCGGAAAGCTGGCCGCGACCTCGCGCCCGACGCCCTCGAGCACCGCGCTGCGCGCCTGCGAAACGGGATCGTCCGCCGCGTTTGGGGTCGCGGCCCGGCTCTTCTTCTTGCCGCTGGCGTCGTTCTCGGACGGCTTCGTCCGCGGAGGTGGCTGGGGCACTCCCATGATTTTAGCATGATCGGGTGAACCGGCTCGCGAAAGAGGCGTCACCGTATTTGTTGCAGCATGCATCCAATCCGGTCGACTGGTGGCCGTGGTGCGAAGAGGCGCTCGCGGAAGCGAGGAAGCGCGACGTGCCGATCCTCCTCTCCGTCGGCTACTCGGCCTGTCACTGGTGCCACGTGATGCAGCACGAGAGCTTCGAGGACCCGACGATCGCCGAGCTCATGAACACGCTCTTCGTGAACATCAAGGTCGATCGCGAGGAGCGACCGGACCTCGACCAGATCTACCAGCTCACGGTGCAGCTCATGGGACGCACGGGCGGCTGGCCGCTCACGGTGTGGCTGACGCCGGCGCAGAAGCCGTTCTTCGCGGGGACGTACTTCCCGCCCGAGGATCGGCACGGGATGCCCGGGTTCCCGAAGGTGCTCCAGGCGCTCTCGGACGCGTATCGCGAGCGGCGCGAGGACGTCGAGGGCCAGGCGCGCGAGCTCACGAACGCGATCGCGCGCATCGGTCGCGGTGAGGAAACGGACGAGAGCGCGCCGAAGCTCGGGCCCGACCTGCTCGAACAGGCGACGTCGATCCTCTTGCCACGGTTCGACGTCGAGCACGGCGGCTTCGGTCGCGCGCCGAAGTTTCCGAACACGATGCCGCTCGAGGTGCTCATGCGCGCCGGCCGCGCGGACGAGGTGCGGTCGCAGCTCACGAACATGCGCCGTGGCGGCGTCTGGGACCATCTCGGCGGCGGCTTTCATCGCTACTCGACGGACGAGCGCTGGCTCGTGCCGCACTTCGAGAAGATGCTCTACGACAACGCGCTCCTCCTGCGCTCGTACCTCGACGGCGCGCGCGCCTACGGCGTGGCCGCGTACGCCGACGTGGCGCGCGACATCGCGACGTACGTCGGGCGCGAGATGACGGACATGGACGGCGGCTTCTACGCCTCACAGGACGCGGACTCGGAGGGCCAGGAGGGCGCGTTCTTCGTGTGGTCGCCCGCGGACATCGAGGCCGCGCTCGGCGCCGACGCCCCCTCCGCGCTCGAGCATTTCGGGGTCACGCTCGCGGGGAACTTCGAGGACCACGGCCGCCCCACGTTCAAGACCGTGCTCTCCGCGGTGAAGGACGGCGACGTCTCGACGCTGAAGGAGAGGCTCTTCCTCGCGCGCGAGGCGCGTCCGAAGCCGTTCCGGGACGAGAAGGTGCTCGTCAGCTGGAGCTCGCTCATGATCGGCGCGCTCGCGGAGGCGGGGATGGTGCTCGACGCGCCGGAGCTGCTCGAGATGGCGGAGCGCGCGTTCGCGTTCATCACGCTGCGCATGCTCGACGGCGGCCGCGTGGCTCGCCTCGCGAAGCGCGTGGACGGCAAGTGGCTCGTGAAGAGGCCAGGCTTCCTCGACGACCACGCGTACTTCGCGAACGCGGCGCTCGACCTCTACGAGGCGGTCGGCGACGAGCGCTACCTCCACGAGGCGCGCCTCGTCGTCGACGCCGCGCTGAGCGCGTTCCACGAGGACGGAGGCTTCTACTTCACCCCGAAGGACGGCGAGCGCCTCATCACGCGTTCGAAGGATCCGTACGACAACGCGGTGCCGAGCGGCGCGTCGATGATGTGCCGCGCGCTCCTCCGCCTCGGCGCGCTCGTGGGCGACCGCTACGCGAGCATCGCGGAGGAGGAGCTGACGAAGCTCGCCCCGGCCGCCATCAAGAACCCGTTCGGCTATGGCCAGTCGCTCTGCGAGCTCGATCGCGTGATCAACGGCTCCGTCGACGTCGTCCTCGTCGGTCGCCGCCAGGACACGCGGACGGAGGCGCTCATTCGTGCCGTCTACACACGATGGCTCCCGAACCGGACCATCGCGTGGCTCGCGCCGGACTCCAACGCGGCGGTGGAGCTGGCGAAGGACAAGCCCCTCCACGACGAGCCGGTGGCGTACGTCTGCCGGGGGCGCACGTGCTCGCTGCCCGTGAAGACGCCGGAAGAGCTGATCGTTCTTCTGTGACGCTCGCCGGACGCTCCTGGTTCCAGCTACGCTAGGCGGGTGCGTACCCGCGGCCTCGTCGCCCTCGCCACGACGCTGACCGCCTGCGCCGCGGTCACCGGCCTCGGCGACTACGAGATCGCACCGGAGGATCTGCCGCCGGCGACCGCGGACGGCTCCTCTCCAGACGCCGGCGTCGATGGCTCGACGAGCGGTGTGAGCCCGATCCTCGACGGCTCGGTCGACGCGCCGCTGTATGACGAGGACGCGGCTCCGGGAGACGCGGGGCCGATCATCGATCTTCAGGACGCGACGACACCAGAGGCGGGCACGGACGCTGAGCCCCCGTCGCCGACCGCGAGCCTCGCGTGTCAGGGCACGACGACGTGCAACGGCACCCTCTGCTGCGTCAACCTCACGTTCCCTGGAGGTTACAAGGGAAAGTGCGCCGACAGTGCCTCGGGATGCACGTTCCCCTACGCATGCGACAGCAACAACGACTGCGGCGCTGGGATGAAGTGCTGCGTGAAGATCGAGAACGACAGCGACTACGCCATCGCGAGCTCGTGTCGTTCGGACTGCGGAGCGCTGAAGACGGCCTGCCAGTCGAAGACAGACTGCTCGGGCACGAGCTGCGTGAAGGGCGGGTATCAGGACGTGATCCAGAACCTCCGCTACTGCCGCTGACGCTCGCGACTCGCGTTAGCGCCGGTCAGCCCTGCGGCCCTCGGGTTCGTCGCGTCTCTCGGGTTCGTCGCGTCTCTCGGGTTCGATCGCCTCCGCCTCCATCTCCGCCATCCCGCCCTCTTGCGGGCGCGGAGGCGGCAGCTCGGGAGCGATGCGGACCCTGCTGCCCTTGTCGACGCGCAGGTAAGGCACGCCGACGGGGATGAAGCCGCCCGCGTTCGAGCGATAGCCTCCGCCCTGCGCGTCGGGGTCGGGCGCGAGCTCACCGAGGACCTCGACGCGATCGCCTTCCTCGATCGTCACCGCGCGTGCGAACTCGAACGGAAAGACGGTGCGCGCGCCGGCGCGGGCGCGATCGACGCTCTTCACGAGCTCCTCGAGCCTCGCGTGCTCCGAATCGACCCGCGCGAGCGGGCTGACCACGCGAATGCGGCCGGCGGGAATGCGGAGCGAGCGCCCGTCGTCGAGCTGGAGCGCGAAGCCGGCCGTGCGCGCGTCGCGCAGCATCGCGCCGCCACCGAGCACGCGCTCCTCGTGCAGCTCCATGGCCCACGCGTAGGCGCTGTCGCCGCTCTTCCACGGCGTCTCGAGCGTCTTGCCGCCCTTGACCACGCCGGCGATGGACTGCACCGTCTTCTTCAGCTTCGGCGCTGCCTGGAGCGCGCCGTGCGGGACGGGACGGCGAAACCGCTCGCGGAGGAAGCGCACGATCGCGCGGATGACGAAGAAGAGGATGATGCCGACGATCGCCCCGACGACGACGAGGATGATGCCCGCGATCGCGCCGCCGATCTCCCCGCCCGCGCCGATGCCCTCGCAGGCGTCGAATGGCGTGCAGCCGCCGCCGCACCAGTCGAGCGCGCCCGCGGCGCCGCCACCGGCGCCGGCCTTCGCCGCCTGACGCATCGCACGCGCGCGCGAATCGGGGCCCCAGACCTCGTCGTAGAGGGCGGAGCGACCGGCCTGCGAGACGAGCGCCACCGTGCGGTGACGCTTCCCGCGGCAGTCCTCGTTCTGATCGTAGAGCGTGCGGCACGTCAGGCAGACGCGCGAGGGAACTTTGTCGCCCGGGTAGGCCTCGCTCACCGACGAACGCCGCGCTGGCGCGGGATGCCCGATGGGCGACGCGGCTCGCGCGGCGGCGCCGGAGGCATCGCCTCGCGACGCAGCGCTTCGATGGCGGTCGTGCTCTGTCCCCGCGATACGAGCACGATCTCCGCCACGTCGAGCGCCGGCAAGAACAGCTCCGTCCGCGCGAAGCGGCCGACGCGTCCCGCGATGATGCGCGGCACCATCGTCATGATGCGACGGATGCCGTCCGCGATGCGGCGCGGCATCGCGATGCGCTCGATGATCGGCTCGAGGAAGTCGTTCACGGCGCCCATCACGTCGCGCACGCCGGTGGCCGCTTCCTCGAGCGGCTCGTACATGAGCGCGGTCATGAGGACGACGTCGTCGAGGATGCCCTCGTCGATCGTCTTCTTGTCGATCGCGTCCATCTTGCGGAAGAAGCGGAGGCTGCCGTCCTCGGTCGCCTCGTCGTCGTCGAGGAACGCGGCGAGCTCGGGCATGAGGACCGCCATCGCGCCCACTTCCCACATGAGCCACATCGAGCGGTGGGCGCCCCCGGCGCGCATGAGACGGAGGATCTCCTCGAAGAGGCGGGGCCTCGCCGCGCGCGCGAGCTCCATGCGCGACGCGACCATTGCATCATACACGTGAGGGTCGATGCCGAGATCGAGCCGCGCCGCGAACTTGATCGCGCGGAGGATACGCACCGGATCTTCGCGGAAGCGCACGTTCGGCTCGCCGATGGTGCGGATGACGCGCGCCTGGATGTCCGGCATGCCTCCGCACCAGTCGAGGACCTGGCGGCGATCGAGATCGTAGAAGAGGGCGTTGATGGTGAAGTCGCGGCGGAGCGCGTCCTCGTGGGCCTCGCCGAAGACGTTGTCGCTACGGATGAGGAGGTCCTCGTCGAGGTCGGTCTCGCCCGGGTTGCGACGGAAGGTGGCGACCTCGACGACCTTGCCGCCGCCGAAGAGCACGTGCGCCAGGCGGAAGCGCCGGCCGATGATGCGGCAGTTGCGGAAGAGGGCGCGCACGTCGTCTGGGCGGGCGCTCGTCGCCACGTCGAAGTCCTTGGGGCGGCCTCGAAGCAGGAGGTCGCGGACACAGCCTCCGACGAGGTAGGCCTGGTAGCCGCTACGCTCGAGACGGCGGACCACCTTCGCCGCGTCCGCGTCGATGGCGTCCTCGTCGAGCGCCGCATCGTGCCGCATGAGGCCCGTGTTGGAATGACGCTCCAGGACGTCGAGAAGGGGCTCCTCGACCTCGGACTCGACCCTGAAGGAGGGGAGCTCGGGCGGCGGCGGGAGGTCGGGGTTCGAGCGCCGGCGCATCAGATAAGCCGGAGCTCGACAAGCAATGAAGACACGGGAAATCCAGGGCCAATGTATCAGCCGGTAAGATCCCTGACAACGACCGATGATATGCTCGTGAAACTGAATGGCGCTCGAGCCCGCCAAGCTGTCGGACTTCAAGCTGGCGGGCTCGCTCGGCAGCGGTGCGACCGCCCGCGTCTACGAGGCGACGCAGACTGCCACGGGGAGACCAGTTGCCATCAAGATGATGGAAGACTCCGGCTCCACGGCAGAAATGCGGGAGCGGTTCGCCCGGGAGGCCATCCTCCTCTCCGGGGTCCAGAGCCGGCACGTCAGCAAGATCCTCGGGTTCGGGTTCGAGAAGGGGCAACCCTTCCTCGTCCTGGAGAAGCTGGCGGGCGAGACCCTCGACGCGAAGCTCCGCCGGGACGGTCCGCCCACGCCGCCGGTCGCGGTGAAGTGGATCGAGCAGCTCATCATCGGCATCCGCGACTGTCACGACGCGAAGGTGATTCACCGGGACATCAAGCCGTCGAACATCTTCCTCCATCACGACGGCCAGAGCGAGATGGTGAAGGTCATCGATTTCGGCGTCGCCCGCCTGCGCGAGATCGCGGATGACGGCTCGGGCGCGCTCACGAGCGCGAACCACCTCATCGGCAGCATGGGCTACATGGCGCCGGAGCAGTTCACGAACGCAAAAGGCGTCCATTTTACGGCGGATCTCTATGCGATCGGCGTCGTCGTGTTCCGCACGCTCACCGGCCGCCTGCCCTTCGTGAGCCGCTCGCTCCACGCCGTCATCAAGATGAAGTCGGAGCAGCCGGTGCCGACGATCTCGACGATGCCGGGCATGCCGAAGAACGCGCTCCTCGACTGGTTCGTGCAGAAGTCGACGGCGCGCGATCCCAACGCCCGCTTCAAGAGCGCGCGCGAGATGCTCGATCACTGGCGGAACGTGATGGCCTCGTTCGAGGAGGGCGGGACGACGGAGATCTCGCGGAGAGTGCCGCCCGTGCCGCCGTCGGAGTCGCCGGCGTCGTCGCCCGACCGCGAAGACACCGATCGCATGAGGTCCTCGCAGCGGCTGCAAGGGGCGCCACCGTCGACGATGCCGCACACGCAGGAGCCGAGCACGCCGCAGGTCAGCACGCCTCGGATGCTCCGAAACGACGACGACGGCTACGAAGACCGGACGATTCACAAGCCGAACCGCTTCCCGCCTCCCTCGATGCCGCCGCCGGCCACCGCCTTCCCGGTCTCGTCCGGATCCGAGCGGACCATTCAGCGGGCGATGGCGGTTCCCCTCGCCGCCGACCAGGAAGAGGCGCCGCACACCGTCCGTCAACCGGACGAGACGGTGGCGTTCATGGACGCCTCGGATCCCTTCGATTTGCCCACGAAGAGCGACCCGAACCTCCGAAAGCTCGTCGAGCGTGAGCTGGCCCTGCAGAAGGCCCGTAAAGAGCAAGGGAAATAGGCCAGCGGTAGCGCTCGCCAATTTCCGTGCCGCGGCCGTTGACGCCGGGATCGAGGTGATTAGCTTGCCTGGCGTCCCCACCAACTTTGGGTGCGGCAAACACGGCGAAAAGTCATTAGAGTCCGCGCGCTTCGAGTGAGCTCGAGCGGACTCTTGGAGGCGTAAACGACCATGGGCAAGATCATCGGAATCGACCTCGGCACGACCAACAGTTGCGTCGCGATCATGGAGGGCCGTGAGCCGAAGGTGATCGTGAACGAAGAGGGCTCGCGCATCACGCCGAGCGTCGTCGCGTGGGACGACAAGGGAGAGATCCTCGTCGGCCAGATCGCGAAGCGCCAGGCGGTCACGAACCCCGAGAACACCATCTTCAGCGCGAAGCGCTTCATCGGTCGTCGCTTCGACGAAGTGAACGAGGAGACCAAGCGGGTCCCCTACAAGACGGTGAAGGCCGACAACGGCGACACGTCCTTCGACCTTCGCGGCAAGAAGGTGAGCCCGCCGGAGGTGGCGGCGAAGGTCCTGCAGAAGCTGAAGAAGGCGGCCGAGGACTACCTCGGCGAAAAGATCTCGGAGGCGGTCATCACCGTCCCCGCGTACTTCAACGACGCCCAGCGCCAGGCGACCAAGGACGCCGGCCGCATCGCGGGCCTCGACGTGAAGCGCATCGTGAACGAGCCGACGGCGGCCGCGCTCGCGTACGGTCTCGACAAGAAGAAAGACGAGATCATCGCCGTCTACGACTTCGGCGGCGGTACCTTCGACATCTCGATCCTCGAGGTCGGCGACAACGTCGTGCAGGTCATCTCGACCAACGGCGACACGCACCTCGGCGGCGACGACGTCGACAACCTGATCATCGACTGGATGATCGCCGAGTTCAAGAAGGCTCAGGGCATCGACCTCGGCAAGGACAAGATGGCTCTCCAGCGCCTCAAGGAGGCCGGCGAGAAGGCGAAGATCGAGCTCTCGAGCGTCCAGGAGACGTCGATCAACCTGCCGTTCGTGACCGTCGGCCCCGGCGGCCCGGTCCACCTCGACATGCGCCTCAGCCGCGCGAAGCTCGAGCAGATGATGACGCCGCTCATCGACCGCTCGATGGAGCCGGTGAAGAAGGCCCTTCAGGACGCGAAGAAGCAGCCGAAGGACATCGCCGAGGTCATCCTCGTCGGTGGCTCGACGCGCATCCCGCTCGTGAAGGAGACGGTGAAGAAGTTCTTTGGCAAGGACCCGCACCAGGGCGTGAACCCGGACGAGGTCGTTGCGATCGGCGCCGCGGTCCAGGCGGGCGTCCTCTCCGGCGACGTGAAGGACATGGTCCTCCTCGACGTCACTCCGCTCTCGCTCGGCGTCGAGACGCTCGGCGGCGTGATGACGGTGATGATCCCGCGCAACACGACCATCCCGACGCAGAAGAAGGAGATCTTCTCCACCGCGTCCGACAATCAGCCGTCGGTCGAGGTCCACGTCCTCCAGGGCGAGCGCACCGAGGCGCGCTACAACCGCACCCTCGGCAAGTTCCACCTCGAGGGCATCATGCCCGCGCCGCGCGGCATGCCGAAGGTCGAGGTCACGTTCGACATCGACGCCAACGGCATCCTCAACGTCCACGCGAAGGACACCGCGACCGGCAAGGAGCAGAAGGTCAAGATCGAGGGCAACTCCGGCCTCAGCCAGGCCGAGATCGAGAAGATGGTCGCCGAGGCCGCGACGCACGAGGCCGAGGACAAGGAGCGGCGCGAGCAGATCGACCGCCGCAACAAGCTCGACAACATGTGTTACACGCTCGAGAAGACCATCACCGAGAACAAGGAGAAGCTCCAGGCGGCGGACATCACGACGCTCGAGGCTCTCATCAAGGATGGTCGCTCCGCGGTCGAGAAGCAGGACGACGCGCAGGTGAAGGACGTCCTCGAGAAGCTCGAGAAGGAAGCGCACCGTCTCGCGAGCGTCATGTACCAGGGCGCACCTGGCGGCGCTCCGGGCGCGGCTCCCCCGGCGGGCGGCGACGCTCCGCCGGCCGCCGAGGGCGAGAAGAAGAAGGACGTCATCGACGCCGAGTTCGAAGAGACGAACGGCTGACGCGCCTCGGAACGATGAACGGGACGATCGACCTCCGGGTCGATCGTCCTCTTCGTTTTGTCACCGAATGAAGAGGCAGAACACGGCCTGGTCGACGGCGAAGCCCGCGACGCCCGCGGGCGACGACCGGTGAGCGATCTCAAGCATGCGCCCGCTCCGTCGCCCGGTCGCGGATGCCGAGGAGCATGCGCCGATCCATCGCGAAGCCGATCGGCTCGAGGAGCGTCGGGCCTTGCGCCAGCCGCGTCGCCACGTCGTCCGAGCACGCGGAGCGGAAGCGGCTGACGACACGGCACCGCCCGGGGCCGAGCGGCTCGACCAGGAAGGCCCACGTCGCCGCCGCCCACGGACGCCCGGCCGCCCGCGCCGCCTCGTCCGGCCTGGCATACGCCACGAAGCCGCGCCCCTCCGTCATCGCCACGATCCGGAGCGGCGGCATCTTCGGATGCAAGAGGAGGGCGTCGCCGGTGGCATGCGCCCACTCCGGGTGAATCGCCTCCGCGTTGCGCACGCCGCAGCCGGCGAGGTTCTCGAGCCACTGGTAGCTGTAGAAGCCGCCCCGATCGGCGCCGATCTGCGCCACCCACGGCCAGACGCGCTCCGCAGGCGCGTCGATCTCGATGGCGTGGGTCCACGACCATCGCGGCTCCATGATGAGGTCGTCGCCGAGGCGCGGCTCGTTCGCCTCCGCCGTGGAGAGGCCCCAGTGGTTGCGCGCGGATCGGAGGAACGGCGTCAGCCATGCGAGCGTCATGATCGCCGCTCCGCCGACGCCCGCCGCCACGTCGCGGAACGTGTCGCGCGCGAGCCGGCCCTCGGCGCGCGCGGCCAGGTGCCGGAGCTGCGATGTCTGCATGAGCGCGTGCACCGGACGGATCCATGCAAGATGCAACGTCTCCTCGTCCGGGAACGCGGCGCGGGCGCGGACGTGGAGGCGCGTCGTGGTCGGGCCGAGACGCTCGAGCACGAACGCCCAGGTGACGTGCCAGTACGGGTCGGGGCGCGGGCTCGTGAAGCGGAGCTGCTTGCCGTGGTCGACATCGAAGAGACCGCCCAGCACGAGCGCGCGGTGCGGCTCGATCGCGAGCACCTCGAAGCCATCGTCACCGTCGGGAGTGGCCGCGATGATCTCTCCCACCTCGAGGTGCTGGAGCTCGGGATGGATCTCTCGCGCGCTCGGCTTGCCTCCGTTGTCGAGGACGTCGATGGCGTAGAAGCCGCCTCGCTGCGCGCCCATCTGCAGCAGCCAGGGCCAGATGGCCTCGGGCGTCGCGTCGATCGTGATGCCGAGCGTCATCTGCCCGAAGGCGTCCGGAAGCAGCTCGTCGCCTGGCAGCGCGCGCTCCTCCTCGCGCTCGTCGGGCGCGCCGAAGCGACGGCGGAGCCCCGCGAGGAGCGTGTGCCGGATGAAGTGCGAGCCTGGCCCGATCACGAGCCAGTAGCGCGCGAACTTCGCCCACGACTCGTCGTCCGTGGCGTCGACGCGGACCTCGAACACGACGCGCGTCGCGGCCTCTCCGAGCGGCTCCACGCGGATCGCCCAGGCCACCTTGATCCAGCCGGGCTCGTCGAACGCGGCGTAGGCCTCTGGTCCGTCCACGTGCACGAAGGGAATGTCGAGCTGCCACACCTTTCCGATCGCGCCGACGACGAGCTCGCGCGGAGGCTCCTCGGCGAGGAGCTGGAAGCCCGGAAGCTCGGGCGTCGAGCGCAGACGATCGATCCGGAGGACCGGCGGCTCGGGAGAGCCACCGCCGAGCCGCGATGGGAGCGTCCGCAGCGAGAAGAGCGCGCGCGAGAAGGGCGAGTCGCCGAGGTCGCCGTGCCGGAGGTGGTTCCAGACGACGGCGGGTGTCGCCGCGAGATCGACGGTGTTCACTTCGACCTTGCGCGGGGCGGGAACGAGGCGATCGAACCCGAGAGACGGATCGAGCATGCGCCGGCGGGAGCAACCGGTGGGCCACGACGCGCGGCGGTGGCACGACGAATGCTCCGCTCGCCGAACATGAGGATCGCCCCGCGCGTTCTCCGGCCACGACGCGCACTGGCTGCAGGCGCGCGCAACCTTTTCGCGAGCGCGAGCGGAGCCTGACCATGCGCGTCGCCCTCGCCATCCTCCTCGTCGTTCACGCGCTGATCCATCTCATGGGCTTCGCGAAGGCCTTCGAGCTCGCGCGGGCTCCCCAGCTCACGATGCCGATCTCGCGAACGATGGGCCTCGTGTGGCTCGCCGCGGCGATGGTGCTCGTCGGGTCGAGCGCCGCGCTGTTCGCGGCGCCGCGATGGTTCTGGCTGCTGGCCATCGCCGGAGCGATCGTGTCGCAGGCGGCGATCGTCACGTCGTGGCACGACGCCCGGTTCGGCACCGCCGCGAACGTCCTCGCGCTCGTCGCCGGTGTCCACGGCGCGTTCGCCTCGCGCCCGTTCGGTCTCCGCGCCGAGTACGAAGCGAGCACGGCGCTCCACGTGGCTCGCCTCACTCGCCTCACCGCTACGCCTCCCGTGACGGAGAGCGAGCTCGCGCCGCTGCCGCCGCTGGTTCAGCGCTACTTGCGATACGCCGGCGTGGTCGGACGGCCGCACGTGCAGGGATTTCGCGCACGTTTCACCGGGCGGATCCGCAGCGGCCCGAGCGCGCCGTGGATGCCGTTCACGGGCGAGCAGCACAACTTCACCGAGCCGAAGACGCGCCTCTTCTCGATGCAGGCGACGACGCGCGGCCTGCCCGTCGACGGGCTCCACTCCTACGACGAGAGCGGCGCTCGCATGCGCGTGAAGGTGCTCTCGCTCGTCTCCGTCGTCGACGCGAAGGGCCCGGACTTCACGAGGACGGAGACGGTCACGCTGTTCAACGACATGTGCGTGATGGCGCCCGCCACCCTGCTCGATCCGACCATTCGCTGGCGCACGCTCGACGCGAGCAGCGTCGAAGGGACGTTCACGAACGGTCCTCACACCATCCGCGCCGTGCTCGTCTTCGACGACGCCGGCGCCCTCGTGAACTTCTGGTCCGACGATCGTCCGGCGCTCGCGCCCGACGGGGTCACGTTCGTGCCGCAGCGCTGGTCGACGCCCCTCCGCGACTATCGCGAGCGCGGCGGCGTGCGGCTCGCCTCACGCGGAGAGGCTCGCTACGCGGCGCCCGAAGGCGAGTACGCGTACCTCGAGCTCGACGGCCTCGACGTCTCGTACGACCCGAGGTCCCCGTGAGCGCGCGCGTCGGGATCATCCGCGCGCTCGTCGGCGCCGGCGCTACCATCCGGGGGTGAGCCGCTGTGTCGCTCTGGCCGTTTTCCTCGTCGCCTGCGGCGGTGGACCGAGCACCGCGAAGAGCGCCGCCCCCGCGGACGTGGTGGTGAGCGAGGTCGACGGCGGGACGGTGGTCGGCGGCGCGATTCCCGATGCGAGGAAGCTCGTCGGGCCCCGCGAGGAGCGCCGCCCGCTCACGAGCGTCGAGTGCCGCGCGTTCGCGATGCACCTGCGCGAGATCGCCGCTCACGAGCAGGAGCCGGGCGTCATCGAGGCGATGATCCAGGGCCACCACGCCATCTGCCAGATTCCTTCGTTCACGGACGAGGTCTTCGACTGCCTGGTCGCGACCAAGAGCACGGAGGAGATCCGCGAGTGCATGAAGGTCGCCGGGGTACCGCTTTGATGGCCGACTCGAATCAACGGCACACGGCCTTCGGCTCACACTTCGCCGCGCACGCCGCGTCGCCGTCGCAGCCCCATTTCATGCGTCCGCCCTCACAGCAGAGGACGTCGAAGTCGCCGCTGCAGACGCCGGTGCAGTCGCTCGCGGGTCCCGGATCCCCGACGCTGCCGGGGCCTGCCTTGCACTCGCCCTTGCAGTTGATGTGCAGCTTCCCGCCCTCGCAAACGGGAGGGTTCGCCTTCACGTCGCAGGCCACGCAGGTGATCGAGCAGGCATCGAAGCACGCTCTCCAGTCGTCGCCCGCATCGGCCGTCGCGCACGAGGTGCCCGAGCTCGACGCCCCAGACGAAGATGATGACGAGGACGAGCTCGACGACGATGCCGACGCCCCTCCGTCGGTCCTCCCATCGTCCGTCTTGTCCGAGGAACAGGCGAGGATCACCGCGAACGAGGCGAGGCCGATGACGAGGGCAGGGCGCATCATGGCCGAATACTACGCGCCGAGGAGGCGAGCCATGCGCGAGTTCGCTTATCCCGACCGATGGTCCCTCAGCCGCTGTGCGAGCGACGCCCCCGCGCGCGGCGAACCTCGTCGAGGTTGATGACGGTCGAGTCGCGCCGCGGCGCGTAATAGACCTCGACGCGATCGCGGCCGCGTTCCTTCGCGACGTAGAGCGCGCGGTCGGCGCTCGAGAAGAGGAGGTCGGAGCGCGGCTCGTCGATCTGCGCGAGGTCGCAGATGCCGATCGACACGGTGAGGAGCTCGTCGATCGGCTTCTTCTGGTCGCGACGGCGCTCGACGAGCTCGGCGCGGATGCGCTCGGCGAGGATGCGCGCCTCGGAGGCGTGGGTGCGCGGCAGGAGGACGGCGAACTCGTCGCCGCCGAAGCGAGCGGGGACGTCGCGGGAGCGACACGTGTCGTTGAGCACGTCACCGACGATGGCGAGCGCGATGTCGCCGGCGGCGTGACCGCCCTGGTCGTTCAGCTTCTTCAGGTTGTCGACGTCGACGATGAGGAGAGAGAGCGGCATGCGCGCGCGGGCCGCAGCCTTGACCTCGTGCTCGAGGCACTCCTCCCAGTGTCGGCGGTTCCCGACCTTCGTCACCGGATCCCGACGCGAAGCCTCCCACAAACGGTCGAGGCGCCTTCCAATGGACCACCCCGCCGCCAGGAAGCCGAGCGCGATGACGAAGCCCACCCCGACGAGCGACGCCTCGATCGGCATCGACGAGAACTTCGTGATCGCACGCGCCAGCACCGGCGTCCCCAGCGCGACCGCGAGCGCGAGCGCGAGGCCACCGATCGCATAACGATGGCGCGCCTTCGTCCCGCGATGCGACGGAGGCGGGACCGAGGGCATCGAGGCGGTGGACATCGTTCCGGGCCGAGATGAAAACGTCGTGCCACGCGAGACGGCGTGGAACGGTGGCCTGAACGGGAGAGCGTCCCTTGGTTGCGCGACCTTTCTTCGACGGTCGGGCGGAATCCGCTCGACCAGCCTCGCCAGCATGCCACGCTCTCGATGCCCACCCGTGCTGTGACGCCACGATCGTCCGGCGGCGCAAGTGGTGAGAACCACATGTGGTATCGACACCGTTCACGGCGGAACTCGATCGTGCATACGCCGAGTGCGGCATCGCCGCATGCCTCGGTCCGAGGGATCGGGACGTGCTTTCCCATCCCGACTCCATGTCGACGACCGCCGCCATGATGATCGAGAGACTCGCCAACGCGCGACCGCGCGAGAGCTCGCCGCGTCATTCGGTCCCGCTCGACATCCTCGTCGTCGACGACGAGCAGGCCACTCGCCTCAGTCTCGTCTTCTCGCTCTCCGATGCCGGCCACTCGGTCACGGAGGCGGCCGACGGCGAGGAGGCCCTCGCCCTCGCGGCCGAGCGCACCTTCGACGTGGCCATCATCGACGTTCGCCTCCCGAAGGTCGATGGCCTCACCATCTTCCGGCGGCTGCGACTACGTGCGCCCACGACCGCGGTGATCCTCATGACCGCATTCGCGACCGTTCCCGATGCGGTCGCGTCCCTTCGCGAGGGCGCGTACGACTACGTGACAAAACCGTTCGATCCCGAGGAGCTCGCGCTCCGCGTGATCGGACACATCGCGGAGCACGTGTCGCTCAAGCGCGAGCTCGAGGAGGCGCGGCGCCTCGTCGCGACGCGTGAGACGGGCTCGCCGATCGTGGGCCACACCCCCGCCATGGTGCGGCTCGTCGAGCGCATCGGCACCGTCGCGCAGAGCGACGCGCCGGTGCTGATCTGCGGAGAGAGCGGCACCGGCAAGGAGCTCGCGGCGCACACGCTGCATGCCCGCGGGCCGCGCAAGGCGGCCGCGTTCGTCGCGCTCGACTGCGCCGCGTTCCCCGAGGCGGTGATCGACCTCGAGCTCTTCGGTGACGCCGAGAGCCCGAAGATCTCGACCACGCGTCCGACCCGTCACGGCGCGTTTCGCCATGCGGACGGCGGCACGCTCCTCCTCGCGAACATCGCTTCGCTCCCGATGCCCACGCAGGCGAAGCTCCTCCGCGTCCTCGAGGAAGGCGCGGTGCAGCCGATGGGCGGAGGCGATCCCGTCCCGGTCAACGTCCGCCTCGTGTGCGCCACCTCCGGCGATCTGAAGCCGCTCATCGCGGCCGGCAAGTTTCGCGACGACCTCTTCTATCGCATCAACGTGCTCGACCTGCTCGTGCCGCCGCTCCGCGAGCGTCGCGCGGACATGCCGCTGCTCGTCGCGCATTTCCTCCGCCGCTTCTGCCCCGGCCGCGTGCCCCCCGGGATCGGCTCGCGCGCGTGGGAAGCGCTCACCGAGTACGCCTGGCCCGGCAACGTCCGCGAGCTCGCGCACGCGATCGAGCGCGCCGTCGTCCTCGCGCGCGGCGGCGAGATCGACGTCGAGCACCTCCCCGACGACGTGGTGGGCGGCCCCGTCCCCTCGAGCACGTTCCTCGGCGGTCAGAAGATCGAGCCGCTCTCGGTCGCGATGAGGGAGTTCGAGAAGAAGCATCTCCACTGCGCCTTCTCCCTCGCCAACGGCGACGAGCAGATGGCGGCCGAGCTCCTCGGGATCTCCATCAAGTCCCTGAAGCAGAAGATGGAGAAGCACGGCCTCTCGGAGCTCGTGCCCGAGACCCAGCGCGAAGACGTGCCCAAGGATCCCGACGCCTGAGGTGCTAGCCTCGCGGCCATGCGCCGCATCCTCGTTCACCGTCACGCGTCTCTGGCTCTCCTGATCTCGACGCTCGCGCTCGCGGGCTGTGGCCGGCAGGCCGTGGTGGAAGCGGACGGGCTCCCGCTGCAGCGCGTGGTCGTCTACCGGAACGGCGTCGCGTACTTCGAGCGCGCGGGGCACGTCGAGGAGGATCAGGTCCGCTTCAAGATGAAGGAGACCGAGGTCGGCGACTTCCTCGCCACCCTCGCCGTGATGGAGCGCGGCGGCAGCTCCGTTCGCTCCGCGGCGTTCCCGCTGAAGGACGAGGAGCCCGATCCGGACGCGCCGAAGAAGCAGCTCACGCCCGACGAGAAGAAGGGACTCAAGAAGGTCGTCCTCGCGCTCGACGGCAAGGCGCACGATCTCGAGGTCGGCTACGTCGCCGCCTCGCCGGTGTGGCGTCCGTCGTATCGCGTCGTCATCGAGAAGAGCGGCGAGGCCTATCTCCAGGCGTGGGGCATCGTGCAGAACCTGTCGGGGGAGGACTGGAAGAACGTCCGCCTCTCGCTCGTGGCCGGCGCGCCGCTCGCGTTCGAGGCGCAGCTCGGCACGCCGGTCATTCCGGAGCGGCCAGTCGTCACCGACAACGGCGAGGTGATCGCGGCGGTCCCGCGCGGCGACACGTCGCTGCGCGAGGAGAGCGCGGACCGCGATCACGACGGCATCCCGGACAGCCTGGACCGGTGCCCGGAGGAGGCGGAGACCTACAACGGCTTCGAGGACACGGACGGCTGCCCGGACCGCGGGCGCGTCGTGGTGTCCGGCGACTCGATCAAGATCGCCGAGGAGGCGACGAAGGACTCGAAGGAGAGGGACTCGAAGCCGGCGCGCGGGCCCACCAACCGGCCCGCGAGCAACGCCTCCGCGTCCGCCGCGGGCGGCAAGCAGCGTCCGGCCCCCGCCGACAAACCGATGCCGCCGCCCGCGTCCGAGGCCCCGGCCCCGCCGCCCCCGCCGCCGCCCCCGCCCCGGACCCAGGCGCCGCGGAACCTCCGCTCGCTCGCCGCGGTGGCGGTCGAGGCCGGGGCCACGCGCTACGACATCCCGACGCCGGTCACCGTCCCCGATCGCAGCGCCACGATGGTGATGCTCCTGTCGCGCAAGGTGTCGGGTGAGGCGCTCTTCCTCTTCGCGCCCGACGGCGGCGTGCCCGACTCGGCGACGCACCCGTTCCGCGTCGCACGCTTCGTGAATCAGACGCCGGGAGTGCTGGAAAAAGGGCCGATTGCGGTGTTCGAGAAGGAGTCCTTCCTCGGGCAAGGCATGCTCGATCCCCTCCCCGCCGGCGCCACCGCGACCGTCCCGTTCGCGCTCGAGCGCGGCCTCGCGATCGACAAGGACACGAAGACGGACGAGCTCGGCGAGCGCGTCGGCAAGATCGAGAATGGCTACCTCACCATCGAGCGCGACTCGGTGCACAAGACGATCTACCGGATTCGCAACGGCGGCGATCAGCCGGCCAAGGTGATGGTCCGTCATCCGCGCATGTCGGGCTGGCGTCTGTTCGAGCCGCCGGCGGGCACCGAGGACAACGTCGGCACCGCCACCGCGCTGGTGCCCACAACCGTCGCGGCCGCGAAGAACGCCGAGCTGACGGTCGAGGAGCGCAACACGATCCGGCGCTACGAGGACTGGTTCACGCTGCTCGCCGATCACGCGGTGCAGAACTACCTGAACGACCCGCGCGCCGACGCCGGCGCGAAGGCGAAGCTCACGACGGCCTGGGCGGTGCGCAAGGAGATCGTCTCCCGCATCGACGCGCGCAGCGGCCTCGCTCAGGAAGAGAGCACGCTCCGCAACCAGCAGGACGAGACCCGCGCGAACCTCAAGGCGATCGAGAAGAACAAGACCGCCGACACGCTGCGCGCGCAGCTCACGAAGCGCCTCGCGGACACGTCGAATCGCCTCGACGAGGTGGGCAAGAAGATCGTCGAGATCGACTCGAAGCTCGCCGAGCTCCGGATCCAGTTCAAGGAGGCGATCCGCGACCTCAAGGTCGAGGTGACTCCGCCTCCGCCAAAGTGACGTCGGGCCCCGACATCGAGACCTCCTTCGGGAGGATGAGCGAGAACGTCGTCGGGTCCATCGTGATCTCGATGCGCCCGCGATGGGCCTCGGCGAAGCCGCGCACGATGGCGAGGCCGAGCCCCGCGCCGACGCGCTCGGCGCGCTTCGCGTGCCACGTGCGATCGTAGAGGTTCTCGCGCGTCTCGGCGTCGAGGCCGGGGCCGCGATCGGTCACGGAGAAGCGCACGTCCGCGCCTTCGTCGTGGACGGAGATCGCGACGCTCGAGTCGGGCGGCGCGAAGCGCACCGCGTTGTCGACGAGGTGAGCGAGCGCGCGGAGCAGCCGCTCGCGGTCACAACGCACGAGCAGCGGCGCCTCGGGCGGCGCCTCGGGCGGCGCCTCGGGCGGCGCGACCGCGAGGTCGACGTTCTTCGCGAGGGCCGCGTCACGCGCGCCCTCCGCGGCGATGGCCGCGAGCTCCCCGGCCGACTGCACGCCGAGGCGGAGCACGAGCGCCTTGCCCTCGATCTCGGAGAGGTCGCCGAAGTCGCGCACGATGCGCTCCATCTGCTTGCATGATCGGAGGATCGCCTGGAGCACGCGGCGCGACCGTCCCGACGCCTCGTTCTCGGGCGTCGTCTGCAGGACGTAGTTCGCTCCCATCGTGACCGCCGCGATCGGTGCCCGAAGGTCGTGACAGATCGCAGCGAGGAGCGGATCTTTTCCCGCGACCTTGCTCATGTCTTCATCGTAGGTTCGGCCGAAGGGATTTCGAGTAAGAAGGAGCCGCATGCGAACGGATGCCTCGCTTCTGCCCGGCACGCGCGACGGCTACGCGGATCTCGAGCACGTGCGGCTCCACTACGTGACGGCGGGTGACGACGCCGCTCCGCTCGTGCTGATGGTCCATGGATTCCCGGACTTCTGGTACTCGTGGCGCCACCAGATCCTGCCCATCGCGGAGGCCGGGTTCCGCGTCGTGGCGATCGATCTCCGCGGCTACAACCTCAGCGACAAACCCGAGGGCATCGCGAGCTACGGCACGGCCGTGGTGGCGAAGGACCTCGCAGACCTCATCGACTCCCTCGGCGCGAAGCGCGCCCACGTGATTGGACACGACTGGGGCGCGGGCATCTCGTGGGCCTTCGCGATGGCCCACCCCGATCGCCTCGATCGCCTCGCGCTCTGCAACGGCCCGCATCCCGAGAACCTCCTCGCGTCGATGCGCGATCCCGTGCAGCTTGCACGTAGCTGGTACGTCTTCCTCTTCCAGATCCCGTGGCTCTCGAACGAGATCTGCAAGCTCGACGGCTTCAAGCTCCTCCTCGACGGCTTCCGCACCCCCGCCGTCACGCCGGGCAAGATCACGCCGCACGACCTCGAAATCTACGCCAAGTCCTACCGCCAGCCGGGCGCGGTCGACGCGATGCTCCGCTACTACCGCGGCGCGATGCGCCCGAGCCTGGCCCCGAAGCCGGCGAGCGTGGAGGCCCGCGTCCTCTCGATCTGGGGCGTGAACGACCCCCATCTCGGCCGCGAGCTGGCCACGCCCCCAGCGGCCAAAGTCCCCAACGCGACGACGGAGTTCGTCCTCGACGCCTCCCACTGGGTCCACCATGAGCAGCCGGACCGCGTGAACGCCCTCCTCCTGAAGCACCTCACCTGACCGGCAACGCTTGTGGCATGCCCGGGGGTTCGCTATGACGGTCCCGCACGCGCCCGTAGCTCAGCTGGATAGAGTGACGGTTTCCGAAGCCGTAGGTCGTTGGTTCGAATCCAACCGGGCGCGCCACTCACCCCCATTTACGAACTTTCGCGACCGGCGGCTCCGGACGTCGCGGATGGAAGCACGGTGTGGGAATCGCCGAGGCGCTGCTCTCCATCGACTCTCTACAAAGAGCGCGCGGCATGTGCATCATGCAAGCGAGTGCTCGGTTTGGACTCGTGGACTTCGCTCTCCGGGTCAGACTGGGGGAGACGAACTGACCCACGGCTCCGGAGGAGAGACCTGCGGCTACGGAGGTTGGTCTCCGAAGCCGTCGGTCGGTGACCCGGGGCTCCGGAGCGTGGCGCGCAAGGTGGCGAGATCGCAGACGGCGCTCTGGCGGACAAAGACGCGGAGTTCGTAAACGTTACCGAGTGGGGTTCATTCGTTGTCTGCACCTTCCCCCTCCTCCTTCAGCCGGACGATGAGCTGCGAGGTTCGCCCGCGCCAGGCGAGCGTGAACGTCTCGGCGAGCGCGCGCCGCCGGTTGTCGGGGGTGAGTCGATCCCAGAGCCGGCGGAGCTCCCGGACCTTCGCGTGGACGGCGGGCTCGAACGTCGACTTGTTGGCGACGAGCTTCTGGTTCACGAAGGACTCCACCGTCCGCGCCGCGACGTGTCCGGCGGTGCATCCGGTCGTCCGGCAGCGGTAGTAGCGTGCCGCCTTCGCGGCGAAGCGCCTCGCGATCTTCCCCTTGCTCATCGCGGGGGTCATCGTCTTGCCGCACGCCTCGCACATGAGCAGGCCTCGAAGGAGGAACGGGTCCTTCGCCACCGGGATCGGCGTGCGCTTCGACGGCGTCCGACTCCGGCGGCTCTCGATGAGGGCCGCTACCTTGGCGGCGAGCTCCACGTCGATGATCGCCGCGTGCGCGGCGGGCGTGCCGTCGGGGCGGCGCGCGAAGTAGACGGGGTTCCGCAAGATGCGCAGGATCGTCCGCGGCGACCACGTGCCTCGTTCTCCGCGCTTGTTCGGCACACCTCGCTTGTTCGCGTCGAGTGCGAGCTCCGTGGGCGCGCTTCCGCTGGCGGCCGCCCGAAAGAGCCGCCTCACGACGCGGGCCTCCTCCCGGTCGATGACGAGCTGCCTCGTGCGCGGATTGGAGGCGTAGCCGAGGGGGATGCGTCCCGACGAGCGCTCGCCGCGCGCGTTGCGGGATCGCCGGGCGTCGGCGAGACGCTCGGCGATCATTTCTCTCTCCATCTCGGCGAACGTGGCGAGCATGTTGAGCTGGAAGCGTTGAAGCGACCCGGCCTCGGCGTCGATCGCGCCAGACGCCACCGTGAGCCCGATGTCGTGATGCTCGAAGACGGCGGCGAGCTTCGCCCAGTCGGCGAGCCGTCGCGTCAGCCGATCGAGCCGGTAGACGATGACGCGGTGGACCTCGCCGTCCTCGATGCATTTGAGGAGCTTTGCGAGGCCTGGGCGGTCGGTCGCGGCGCCGCTCTGCCCTTCGTCGTCGAAGTGCTCGCCGGCCACGAACCAGCCGCGCCAGGCCATCGAGCGGATGAACTCGATGCACTTCGCACGTTGCACCTTGCACGACGCGATCGCCGGATCCCCGTCACGCGCGACCGACTGCCGCGTGTAGATGGCGCACCGGACCTTGAGCGGTTGCGGGTCGTCGTCTCCGGGCACGATATCGAAGATATCGCGGCGGGGACCGCAGAGACCGCTTCGAAGGGCGCCGAGCTCCGGAGCTGGTCGCCCAAGCTTGGATCCTGCGCTATCCTTTTCAATGTGAACGCGCGCGCACAGAAGCTTCTTGATGAGGTGCTGGAGCTCCCGGCCGAAGATCGTGATGCGTTCGCCGCAAAGCTGCTCGAGAAGCTCGACGCTCCGCCGGACACGCGCACCGACGAAGAGTGGGCCGTGGAGCTGGAGCGCCGCGCTGCCGAGGCGCTCGACCCCAACTGGCGCGGGCGCAGCTGGGATGAGGTCCGTGCGGAGGTCGAGCGCAGTCTGCGTGTGCCACGCGGCGGATGAGCCTCGAGCTTCGCTTTCACGACGAGGCTCTCGCCGAAATTCGGAGTGCAGCGGGGTGGTACGACGAGAAGCGACCCGGGCTCGGCAACGAGTTCCTCGAAGCGCTCGATGTGCGGTTGAAGCAGCTCGCGGCCTCGCCCAATCTGGGAGGACGCTTTCCCGGAGCCGACCCGAGGAGCCCGTTCCGTCGGATCCTGCTCGCGCGGTTTCCGTACGTCATCGTCTTCTTGGAGGCCCCGGACGCGATCCGCGTGCTCGCCGTAATGCACGGCAAGCAGAGGCCGGGTTACTGGATGCGACGGATACCGCCGTAGCTCGAGCGCCGTGGAAGATCCTTCATCGCGCGCGTTGCGCGCGCACTCGCTTCAAGCTGGCGCGCACGTCACGCAGGGCCTCGGCCGCCGGGATGAGCTTCACGCGGCCTTCCTTCACGTCCTGAACGCGCCGCTCGATTTCCGGAGCCCACGCCTTTTCGACCTCCTCCTGGGAGTCGAAGGGCTCCTCCTCGAGGCTCAACAGGAGGTCATGCGCCAGCTTGGCCCGTGCCTTCGTAGGCAGCGCGAGCGCCTCTCTTCGGAGCTTTTCTGCGCGCGCGTTCATCATCGAAGCGTAGCAAGGTGCTCGGTTTGCCTGCATCGAAAACGCAGAGGGTGACCCATGGCTACGGACGGTAAGTTATCGACGTAGATGGTGTTTTCGGCCACTGGCCAGCAAGACACGGCAGGCCGAATTTGCGCCACTCGATAGCGTTTACGAACTTTGGTGACCCCGTGCTGGCTACTAATGCGATCCGACCCCTTGCCATTGCGTGCCCGACATCACCGCGCCACCACCCGACGACGCATCGCAGACGCCTTCGATCGAGACGACCTTCTTCATCGGTAGATGCGATAGTACGCAATGCCTGCGTTCTTGGGATCGTGGTGTTGACGGCGCTCGAGGGAGCCGACGTTTCAGCGCCCGGGTGATCGATCCAAGTCAGTGAGCCGGATGGCCGTGGTGCGGCGCTGGGTTCGATTCGGTGCGGGCTGCGAGTGGACCCCACCGAAACCGAGCACTCTCGGCCTCCCGGCGAAGACCGCGCTCAACCCCTCGGTTCTCCATCCGTTCTTTGAGGACCACTTAAGACGAGAGCGGTTCCCATCAAGACAAGGAGCGGTTCGTACCGCTACCGCATGGGTGCCACTCAGTAGCGTTTACGAACTTTGGTGACCCACGGGTCCGGAGGTCATGAACGCGCACGGCGCGCTGGAATTCGCGAGGGTTGGCTCTCGGGGCGCTCTCTACAACGAGCACGCGGTCCGTGTAGGGTGCATGCGAGTGCTCGTTTGGGCGCCCCGAGGGCGAGCCTCCGGGGCAGACGCTTCCGCATCCGTCGCGCACGAGTTCCCAGCGGGCTCTTCTCCCGCTTCATCCACGTCCGGTGCTTCGCCGCCATCTCGTCGACGTCCTTGCGGAGCTTGGCGTGCGGGTCGGCGTCCATCGCGCGCGCCAAGATCCACTCGATCTGCTCCTCGAGAGGGCCGCCTCGGCTGATGCGGAGGTTCTTCGAGGTGACGCTCTCCTCCATCTCGGCGACGACGGCGCGCACGTCGCGCGCGAAGCGCCACTGCTCGATCTGCACCTTTAGCTGGGCGTGGGCGCAGGATGACATCCAGGAGGTCGTGCGCGAGGCCTATCGATTGGAAGACAACGGCGACACCAGCCCGGTGCGGCAGTCCTTCATCGACACGGTGAACGCCTGGTTGGCGGGCGCCCGGTTCCAGGACATCGCGCTTCGCTCGACGCTGCCTCTAGATGATCTCTTGGGAGTGCATGGTCGCGTGGTCTCGCTTGTCCTGCAGACTCTCGTCGAGCAGGGAATCGCGCTGCTCGCGAAGCTCCTCGAGTCGCAGGAGCGAACGCTCGCGCCCGCGGTCGTGCAGTTCCCCGAGCTGCGAGCTTGCGTCGGACAGGTCGTCGACGGCGCCGGAGGTCTACCAGCCGCGATGCGACACAGCGCCGAAGACATCCTCGCGAAGCTCGACGCCGTCGCGAGAGAAGGTAACTGGCCGACGTTCGACGGCGGGCTCGGCGTGTTCGAATACCACGCGATGAGGCTGGTCGCTGTTCGCGAGCGCGGCGGTGACGAAGACTGGGGCCTCGCGTACTCCAAGAGACCCGTTCGGCACGCGCGTGCAGCGTGATCTGGAGCTCTCGTTCGACTCCGGTCGACCGGATGCCCCGACCGATCTCAGCGGGGTCACGCTCGAAGGACCGGCGGGAGTCGTTCGCTGTGACCGCGATACGATCGCCCGTCTCGATCTCCGCCCAAACATGCTGTGCGGTGGCTGCGACAGTGGCGCCGCCGATGGGCGCGCCATCCTCGCCATTCGCGCCTACCTCGCCGAGCACCCAGGCGCGTTTTGGCAGGACCCCCTCCCGCTGTTCGGTGCGCCTTGCGATCGGGTCGTGACGAGCGAGGCCTTTGCCCATGTCGTCGGCCGTCGCTACGAAGACGAGGACGTGCCGCCCGAGGTGCGCGCGATCGGCGTGGCGCCGAGCGAGTCGCCCACCTTTCGGTCGCTCGCCGAGGCGCTCGTGAGTGGCGATCCCTCCCGCTTCGTACCAGGCGCCTCGAACCTCGACTGGCGCATCTGGGCCACGTTGCAGGACCCGACGTGGCTCGACCGTGCGGGCACGTCGTGAATCTGCCCGGGCTGAACGAGGTTGCGTGGTCGCACTTGGTTGGCCTTCCCGCGGCCTCTGCGGGAATCTGAGCGGCTCTTCTTGCTCGAGTGAAGCGCGAGGCGACCGCTCGGTGGCCGTTCACCACGTTCATGGCCTCGAGGGTGCGTTGGGGGATCGAGGTGCGCTCTGCGGGATCGCACCGGTGTGCTCTGGGCGCCGATTCACTGCGATTTCGCGATGGCACCGCCGGTGCACGAGGGCTGGAGATGAAGCGCACCCATGATGTTCTCGCCCTCGCCGCGATGGCGGCTCTGTCCTTGCTGGCCTGTGCGGCTCCCGCCACGTCCGCGGAACAGAGCAGCGAGAGCACGAACCTCCAGCGAAGCTTTCGTCAATGCATCGACGACATGGATCTCGACGAGACACGACAGAAGCTCTTCGTCGACAAGGACGTCCTCGTCGGTGACGCGCGGCTCATCTCGGGCGGGAGGCTGAGAGGCGATGGCGGGCAGGTTCGCGGCGAGATCCTCGCCCCTGGAAGGAGGGCGAACGTCGTCGCTTCTCTCTCCGACCCCGCCTCGAACATCACGCTCGACCTCTTGATCTCGTGCGTCGAGTTCGAGCCGGAACGGCAAACGACGGCCGCGGCCGAGGACGACGTGAGCGGGACCATGCGGGTGACGTTCTCGGCCATGAAGGACATCCCCGAAGACAGCACGCGGTGGGAGCTCGTCGTGGAGGGCGAGCGGAGAGGCCCGCGGAGCAGCTCCAACGGCGCCGGTAGCACCCAGCGCCAGAGCACTTTCGTCCCGACCAAGAGCCATCTGCGTGCGCTCTCCTCCCGAACCGGAAGCTCCCTCCACGACGTACCGCTCGAGTTCGCGGTGCCGGCCTCCGCGTCGATCGATGCGCCGGCGGGCGCGGATACGAAGCCCGCGGATACGAAGCCCGCGGATACGGAGACCCCGACCGGCGTCGACTGGACGTTCGTGGGGAAGAGCTGGGCCAGGTCGGGGACCACGAGGACGACGTCCTTGACGGCTCCTAGCGACACAACCGTCGAGGCGACGATCGTGTACGCGGACGGCGTCCGCACCGAGCTGCACTTCACCTTCGAGGACCAGGACGAGAACGGCAACCGCCACTATGTGGCGACGGGCGGCACCGACGCGCGCTGGAACGCACGCCTGATCTTCAGCAAGTTCACAGGCTACTACGCGGCGGGTGTCACGTACTGGGATCCGAGCGTCCCGGTCGTCCGGGACGATGTCCTCGATCCGCAGAAGTAGCCACTCGACCCCGCCCCGCAAAAGCATCGACCGGATGCCGGCCGACGGAACGAGGACGTTGTCGATGTAGACCTCCCATCGTCCGAGATCGCGCCAACGAAGGTGACTCCGACCCCGATCCGGGGAAGCCCTTCGTCGTCCGTCGACGATGGCCTGGAACTGGATGAATCGCTCGACCGCCTCGCCGAGCGACCTCGCGTTCGCGGTCAGGTAACCGAGCAGGCCGAGCGACTCGGACCGCCAGCGCACAGCTCGAGGCCCAAGGGATTGGACGGGAAGCGCGCGATGAGCGTGGCCCAGAGAGAGAGGACACTCGCGAGCGGAACACGGTCGTCGGGGTCGAGGCTGCCGAATTCCCGGCGAGATCGAACAGAGCCGCAGGGAGAAGCCTGCTCACGACGCTGCGAACGTCCCTCCGTCGAGCTATCAGAGCGCCATGCGCGTCGAGGGCACCCCCGCCGAACCGCTCCGACCGTGGGCCGCGACCAGCAGAAGCCGCCCTTCAGGCAGATGGGCTCGGGCAGCGTCGTCGAGGGCGTCGCGAGAGACGAGTCGTCGACACGGGCGGTGGCCTCGTCCCGCACCGCGCACCCGACCACCGCAATCAAGAGCAAAGAAAGAATCGAGGAGCGTTTGGCTGTTCGCCCGAGAGCGAGCGTTCGAGTCACCATGCAGCGCCTGACAGCAGCTACCATGCCCGCCCGGGCGCATGACGTAACGCACACCTACGCTTCGACGGGGAAAGAAGTGGATAGAGTCACTGGTCACCACTGTAAGACGTCTGGCGACTAGAACGAACGCGATGCTGCGACGCGTCGACCCGGAGCGTCGAACGGGAAGGGTCGCTACGAGGTCGGGGCGGTTTCGTGTGGAGACGGACGAAGGCGGGCCTCGACAACGGGAAGATCGTGCGGCTCCTCGCTCGGAAGTATCCGGAGATCCTCTCCGAGTTTCAGCGCATCGTCGACGCTCGAGGGGGGAAGGACACCGGCCGTTCCTCGCGGCCGTCGCTCAACGGCGTTTGACCCCGCCCAGCTCCTCCTGAGCATAGTTCTCGAGGCGCAAATCGTCGCCGCCGTGCGTGAAAGTTGTAGCCCCCTCGGTTGGCAGGCTAATCGCGAAGGCCGGGCATCGCCTGTTCCCGCTCGGCGCAGCGGAGGCCGACGACGAGTGAGCGCCAGAGGGACGCGCCGAGGCTCGGCTATCGCGCGCTGAAGAAGCTTCGATGTCACCACGACATCGTCGCTTCACTATCGCGCGAGATCCCGTTCTCGAGAACGAAAGCGCTCGGACAGAGACCCCCTGCTGGGTAATGCGACCGGTGCGTCGAGCCGCTCGATGTACCGGATCAGTCGCCCTCGTCCTCCTCGTCGGTACCGTCGTCGTCCTCCGTGACCATCGATCGGGCCTCCTCGAGCAGGCCCTCGATCTCCTCCTCGAGGATCGTCCGCGTGAGCATGTCGGATCGCCAGCGGGCCTCGAGGTAGTAGCAGTCGCGCTCCTCGTGGTATCCGAGCTTGGCCCGCGAGAGCTTCTGCGTGCTCGCGACGAGCGCCTCCTCGTCGGTCATCCGGGTGTTCGAGAGAAAGACCGTCGCCCGCACGATGTTCCCTGATGCGATGAGGGTGACGACCGGATCATCGTCGCTCCCCTCGATGTCGAACGTGGTGCCGTTCTCCCCCTCTTCTTCGTCGAAGGTCCAGCTCTCATGCGCCTCGAGCCAGCCGCGGATCGCCTGTGCGGGGTCGCCCACGCCTGCGCCGAGCGCGAGGGCGATCCGCCGCTCGAGGAGGATCAGCGCTTGGTCGGCCACGCCACGCACGCCGAACGCACCCTCGACCTGCGTCGTGAGCTGGGTGTTGCGTGATGCGGAGCCGCCGGCGGCCTCGAGCGCGAGCTGGATCTTGCAGCGCACGGTTCCGACCCGGACCGGGCCCGCCGGCAGCTCGTTATCGCTCGCGTCGCCCGCGAGCCCGAGCCGCTTCGCGAGCGCGTCTCCGACCGCCATCAGCTCGTCCCACCCGTCGTCCGTGCTCCCGATGGTCGTCGACATGTGCAGCGAGAACTCGTCGTCGTCCTCCTCGGGCTGCGATGCGAGGAGCGTGTACTCGACGTCATCCCCGTCGTCGTCGGCGATGGTGACGGTGACGTACGTCGTCTCGCCATGCGCGTCGTAGGCGTCGTCGATCTCGACGTCGATGCGCATCTGAAGCCGAACCGCCACCTCCGCCACCGCCGTGCGCAGCAAGACGCCGGGGAGGATGCCTGGCACCCTCGCCCGCCAGCTCCAGTCGGCGCTCATCCGCCCCTCCGCCCATCGTTCATGCGTTCTTGCGCGTCCATGGCGGCCATAGTCTCGTCGTGTCGCGACCCTTCACGGGGATCTTCGTCGTGAATGGCAAGATGGTCTCGTTCCTCGCGCCGGGCAAGTACGAGCCGCCGCCCTGAGGGTCGAAGCCTTCACTTGGGGTTGCAGAGCTGCGCCTCGGCGGACTTGCCGATGTTGTTCCCCTTGACGGACTCGCTCACGCTCGCCGTCGCGTTCGCGACGGCCTGCACGTAGGCCTCGCTGGCGGCGTCGAAGGAGATCGGCACAGTGACGGTCACCTCGCCGAGGGCGGGGATCGTGGGGACGTTTGCGTCGACCGACTTCGAGGGCACGTCCACGCACTTCATCGTCGAGACCCGGACGATCGAGGCCTGGGCCACGGTCCAGGGGTTGAGGTTCTGGATCACCACCGTCGCCTTCGTCGCGTCATGGCTGACGCTCTTGACGGCGAAGTCCGCCGGCGGAGGGGAGAACGACGCCGTACAGGTGTAGCCCTTGGTCGCGCCGCCTTCGACGACGTCGACGTACGCCTTCGGCGCGAGGTCCGCCGTGAGCTTCAGCGACCCGGCCCCTCCGTCGCTCGCCTTCCAGAGCACGAGGGTTCCTGCCGGGATGGGATAGGGGGTCGTGTTGACGATGACGTGCTTGCGTCCAGCAGTGTCGGAGGCGCCGGAGCCAACGCATCCGACACTGACCAGGAGGGGCAGCTTGGTGGGAACCGTCACGCCTGCAGTCGAGGTTCTGGCGATGCCCATCGCGACCATGCATCCCGTCACCGCGAACCCGAGCAGCTTCTTCTTCATCATTTTTGCGCAGTCCTCTCCGCGAAGCCGCTCCGACACGCGTGGAGGGCCTCGTGCATCGTTGGACGAGCGTCGCCGCGGAAGCTCACCGATCCGATGCCGAGGATCGGCCGAGCGATCGGCGACCACTGCATCGTGCGCGGGAGGCCGCTCCCGAATCCTCAGGATGGCGAGATGAGCGCGGCAGGAGCAACATGCTGGCGCGCGCACCGCCCGAGCCGGGCCCAGAACCGCGCAACTCGCGTCATGCCCTCGTCCGATCTCGACCCGACAAGGCTCGTTCCCCTCGCCGTGGTCGTCCTCGCCTTGGGGGCAGCGCGCGGAAACCTGCCGAACCTTCGGACTCGGACTTGACCGCAGATCGCCTCCTGAGCGCTGCGCTCGCGAGAATTCGGACCACGCTCGGGACTCCGGACGGAGAGCAGGCGCCCGATGCTCTGGTGAGCCTCGGTCCGGCCGCCGCCGAGCGCTTCGTGCTCGAGCTCGCCTCCGAGCACCGCACGGCGCCGGGGGTGGACGGTCGCGCCGCGTTCGAGGACCTGGCGAGATGCGCGCGCGCGGTCGCAGTCACGTTCCCCGACCAGTTCTTCCGCGTCCTCGACGAGAAGCCAGCGATTCGAGGTGCGCTGGTGGTGGTCACCGTGCTGGCGTCACTTCCATCGTCCGAAGCAGCCGACCGCCTGGCCGAGCTCCTCGACGCAAGGGAGCCGTGGGCCCGGTGGCTCGCCCTGGAGTCGCTCGTCGACCGCGGCGACCCGCGAGGGCTCGCGCACGTGCGCCAAGCCCTCGCCGACGACGACGACATCGTGGTCCTGGCCGCAGCGCTGGCCGCGCGGCGATTCGGGACTTCGGACCTGCTTCCCGCTCTCGCGTCCGTCGTTTCGTCCCTTCGATACGGCAGGGGAGTGCGCGCTGCCGCCGAGAGCGCCATCTCGAGCATCCGCGCGCGCGCCGGCGTCGCCTAGAGCGCGCGCCGCGCGCCGGGACGGTGTCCCTCAATTCTTCGAAGGCGAGAGGAGTGCGCGGATGGGGAACTGTTCGGCCGGCGGGTTCCCCGAGGGAGGGTACAGGTTCGGATTGAAGAGGAACTGCGCAGTCCCGTCTGGCTTCCCGCTCGAGTTCGCGTTGCCGTCCTGGATGGTGATGGACCTCCGGTAGAGCGTCAGGCTCATGGCGACTCGGTAGACGTCCGTGTGGCCCGCAGCGACTGGGATGGCGCGGTAGCCGTCCGCCGGGGCATTCGTCGGGTCGTAGAGCTTCGTGTCACCTGGCAAGAGGTGGAACGAAAACCCCGAGCTCGGTTCACAGAACGTCCCGTTCCAGAGGTACCCGTCGAACGAGGAGCGGACGGGCTGGAAGGACGCAGTGCCATCCTTCTTCCAGGCCGTGACGGTCCGCCGGAGAAGCCGGCCGCAGATGTCTTTCGCCGCCGCAGTCTCACAAGCGTTCGCGTCCGGAAACGTCTTGTCTCCGAAGGCGTGGCTCGGCCCCTTGCACGCCGCGCGCTCGCCGTCGCTCAGCAGCGTGGTCCGGGCCAGGGAGCCGTATGCGCCGCTCCGCTGGCGGTCGCCGGGCTCGACGGTGGGCTGCAGGAGCTTCACGGCGGTGGCGTCGGGCCACTTCCCGGTCGTGGACGCCGTCACGAGGAAGTCCGCGATCCACATGCGCGGACACGCCGCGTTGCCGTCGCCGTAGTAGATGCGAGGTGATGACGCGCCCCCCGGCACCGGCGCGGCGAGCGAGCCCTTCCAGGCCGGCGTCGAGCCCTCGAGCTTCGTGAGATCGCTGGCGCTCACGACCTTGTCGGGCGCGGACCGCAAGCAGCCGACGAACGTCTTGTCGGTGATCTCGATCTTCTGGATCGTCTGGGGCGTGAGAACGCCATCGGCGTGTGCGTCGCCGATCAAGAGCAGGCAGAGGGAAAGAGCGGCGTACGGAAGGACATGGCGCATGGATGAGGACTCCTTGTCGGAGGGTTCGACGTCAGGAACCGCTCGCGCTTCTGGAGCGAAGGCCGATCGTTTGCCGAGCGTCTTCCGCGTCCGAAGCGCGAGGCTCCCCGTGCGAGAGGAGGACGAGCGCCCGCCGGAGGTGCTCGAGGGCAGCGGCGATGGCCTCGCGTCCACCGGGCGTGTGCGGACCGGAAGGGAGCTCGCCCGGACACGTCTTCACGGGCGCGCGGAAACGATAGCCCCTTCCTCGCACGGTCTCGACGTACGCGTCGGGAGCTGCTGAGGGGCTCTCGAGCGCGCGGCGTAGACAGCGTGCAGCGTGCGCAACGGCGTCACTCGATACCTTCGTCCCTCCCCACACGTGCTCGATGAGCTCACGGTGCGTACACACGTGGCCGGAGCGACGAACGATGTGGATCAGGAAGTCGAACACCCTCGGCTGCAGCGGAACGGGGACTCCGGCGCGCGCCAACTCGTAGCGGACGTCGTCGAGCTCGAACGGGCCGAAGGAGTAGCGCATCGCTGCGAAGGCCGCGCTCCGCAGGTACACTGAGCCACGCACACTTCGCTCGCGCCATCCCGAGGATTCGGGAGCCTGCGCCAGCGCCGGAGTCTCCGCACCTGCATCCCCAATCCTCGGGATGGAGCAGGCCGGATCGACTCCCTAGAGTCGTCTCATGGGACGCATGCGCCTCGGGATGGTCCTCTCGTCCACCCTCTTGCTCGTGTCCGGGCTCGCCGGCTGGGCGTGCGGCGCCGAGACGTCGGCGACCACGCCGGACCCCGGAGAGTCGCGCGCCGATGCGGCGACGCCCCCCTCGCCGGAGGCGGCCGTCGGCGAGCCGCGCGCAGATGCCGCGTCCGTCGCGGAGGCTTCCGCGGACGCAGAGGTCGATGCCGGCCCGCTGCTCGCCCCACAGCTCATGATGGCGAAGACGACCGACGGGGGTGTGCAGCTCGGCTGGGTCAACCGTCAACCCGACTGCGAGCGCGTGATCGGTGAGCGCAAGATCGGCCTCGTCCCGTACGCCGAGGCGTTCGACGTTTCCGGCACGACGACCGAAACGACCGACTCCGACTCGACCACCGTCCCGTTCGCCCGGAGCAGCCAGTGTGTTTACCGCTTGCGATGCACCCTTGGCTCTCGTTCGTCCCCGTACTCGAACGAGCTCGCGACGTTCTGCGCGCCCGGCGGATCCACGTAGCACGCCGGATGTCTTCGCGGAGGAGCTCGATGAAGCGGTGGGCCTCTTGGTCGACGGCGGTGGCGCTGGCCACGTTCCTCTTCTCGTTCGATCGGACTGCGCTCGCTGTCACGCGTACATGGGGCGGTACGCTGTCCGGGCTCTGGTCCGAGCCAGGCAACTGGAGTGGTGCAGCTGTTCCCCAACCGGGGGACGATCTGGTGTTCCCGGTGGGCGCCCCGAACCGAGCCATGACGAACGACCTCGCGACGGGGGCCTCCTTCACGACCTTCTCGTTCACCGGGGACGGCTACTCACTCGACGGCAACGCCATCGAGCTCCGGAAGCTCGTGTTCGCCTCCGTGACGACAGGCGCGACGCTGTCCCTGCCGATTCGACTCGCCGGGACGGCCTCGTTCTCGAACGAAGGCGCGGGAGTGAAGCTCTCGGGAGCGCTCGACCTCTCCGTCCACACGTTGACGGTCTCGGGTGACGGGAAGCTCGACATCACGGGGCCCATCTCCGGCAGTGGCGCGCTCACGCGGGCGGGTGGCACGGGGATTCTCGTGCTGTCCGGCGACAACACCTACTCGGGCGTCACCGAGATCTCCTCGGGCGTCCTCCGGGTTGGGTCCTCGTCCGCCTTCGGGGCCGCGTCGAGCGGAACCACGGTCGACACGAGCGGCTCGATTCAGCTGGCGAGCTCCGCGAGCATGACCGTCCCGGAACCGCTCGTGCTCTCGTCGGTCGCGTTCTCTTCGCTGACGTCTCTGGCGGGCGGGCACACCTGGTCGGGGTCGATCGAGCTCCAAGCAGACAGCACGATCGCGACGAACGTACCGCTGACGCTCTCCGGGGACATCTCGGGCGCAGGCAAGCTGAGGACGTTGGGCCCCATCACCCTCGAGGGCCACAACACCTACGCGGGCGGCACGGAGGTCCAATCTCATGTCGTCGAGGTCGCGGGGCCGGCATCGTTGGGGCCGGGGCAGGTCAAGACGTGGCTCGGCGCCGCTCTGCGCGTGGCCAATGGTACCTATCCCCAGTCGCTGGCGATCTCGGGGTCCACGCTCGGGAGCGGCGGACTCAAGACGCTGTCTGGTTCGACGACCTGGTCGGGGCCGATCGAGATGCTCAGCCCCGACTCCGCGCTCGACGTGCAAGGCACGCTTACGGTGAGTGGCAGCATCGGCGGAGCCTCCGGCGGTGGGCTCACGTTGCGCAACACGGGCACGCTGCGGCTGAGCGGCGCGAACACCTACACGGGGACGACGTCGATCGAGAGCGGCACGCTCGTATCCATCGGAGGCAGCGCGATCCCCGACGCAAGCACCGTTCGCTGCGACGGTCGGCTGCTCGTCGAGGACACCGAGGCGGTGGGAGGCCTCACCAGTCCGACGGGGACGGGCCGCGTCACCATCCCCATGACGCAGACACTCGGCATCGCAACGACGGGTGTCAACGGCTACGCGGGGAGCATCGACGGCGAGGGCCGTCTCCACGTGACGGGGGCAGGGACGCAGTACCTCCTCGGTACGGGTACGCACACGGGAGGTACCGACGTCGAGAACGGGACACTCCTGGTCTCCGGGACCCTCGCGTCCGTCACGAAGGTGGCGGCGCAGGGGACGTTCGGGGTCTACGAGGGCGGAGCGGTAGGCGCGGTCGACTCCGCGGGTGGCCGGGTGCAGATCGGCCCTCTCGGTCGTCGCTTCGGCACCGCCACGTCACTGGAGCTCGACGTCGGCTCGAGCCTCGAGGTCGTGCTGGACGCAACGACGCCGGGCGCGTTCAGCCAGCTCGAGGTCACGGGGCCCGTCGTCCTCGGCGGCGCGGCGTTGAACGTGACGCTGAACTTCGTTCCCCAGACAGGCGACTCGTTCGAGATCCTGCGAAACCAGAGCGTCGCGCCGACCTCGGGCGCCTTCGCCGGACGCCCGGACGGGAGCCGATTCACCGTCGGAGGCACGACGTTCGCCATCACGTACGCAGGTGGCGATGGGAACGACATCGTCCTCTCGGTCGTCGCGCCCGAGGCGATGGACGCGGGGGTGGACGCGAGCGAGGACGCCGGCATGCCCCCGGAGACGCCGCCGTCCGACGACGCAGGGGCGCCGCCGAGCTCGGGAGGCGAGCACTTCGATGGAGGCTTTCTTGCCGAGCCTCCGGGTGTAGAACCGCTCTCCCTCGACGCGAGCTCGGAGGGCGGCGGGTGCGGGTGCCGAACCGCGACCCCGCCATCGGGGGAGACCGCTTCACTCGCGCTGGTCCTCCTGGCGTGGATGGGCTCCTGGCAAAGGCGTCGGCCTCGCAGCCATACGCCTGGAAGCGCCGCTCACTCCTTGGGCTCTCCGCGGAAGGACGTCGGCTCGACGCCCCAGCGCGAGAGCAGGCGCCGGAGGTGAGTCCGGTGAAGGCCGAGAGAACGGGCCGCCGCGGTCACGTTGCCGCGTTCCGTGTGGAGAGCGGCCAGCACACGCGGACGAGAGACCGCGGTTGGCTGCGTCCCGCCCCCCGCCGTGTCCGCCTCAGCCTCGTCGCACCGAACGCGCGCGCCGGCGTCCGGTGCGAGGTGTCGCGACTTCACCAACGTCACTCCGTTCGCCGCGGCTTCGTCGACAGCGGTTCGTACCTCGGTGAGGAGCTCGCGGACGTTGCCTGGCCACACTCGAAGCAAAGCCGCCTCGACGAGCGATGCGTGCGCGACAAACCCTTCCCGCGCGACAACGGTCCTGGCGACGAGCGCCGCAAGCTCCTCGGGCCGTTCACGAAGGGGCGGCAGGGAGACCGATGGCCTTCCGATTCGGTAGAAGAGATCTGCGCGGAAGGAGCCGTCCCCGACGAGGCGCTTGAGCGGGGTGTTGGTCGCCGAGACGAGCTGGAACGCGACCGGCTTGGTCCGCGACGCGCCGAGCGGGAGCACGGTCATCGTCTCGAGGGCGCGCAGTAGCTTTGCCTGGACGGCGGCATCGAGCTCGCCGACCTCGTCGAGGAACAGCGTGCCATCGTGTGCCGCGTGCAGGTAGCCGTCTGCGTCGGCGTCCGCACCCGAGTACGCTCCGCGCCGCACTCCGAAGAAGAGGCGCTCCGCGAGATTCGTGGGGATGGCGGCGCAGTTGACCGCCACGAAGGGGCCCGTCCGGCGCGGACCGCTCTCGTGGAAGTGTCGCGCGGCGAGCTCCTTGCCGGTCCCGCTCTCGCCGAAGAGGTGGAGGATTCCCCCGGCCGCACGGGCGACCCGGTCCAAGCACGCTCCGAGCGAGGGGCCGACCACGCGGCCTCCCTCGGTCGAGACGCCTCGACGCTCGAAGGGCCGGACATCTCTCACCGGCACGCAGAGCGACTCGCCGAGGCGGATGACGCGTGGCCACGGCAGGAGCACCTCGTGCGCGACCCGCTCGCCATCCACGTACGTCCCGTTGCGACTGTCGGCGTCCCGGACGCCCCACTGTCGGCCGTCGAACGAGATCTGCGCGTGCCGGCGGGAGATCTTTCCGTCGTCACCGACCAGTGCCTCGACTTCACCACGACCGAGCTCCCGTACCCCCGAGTCCAGACGAACGACGACGCTTCGCGATTTGCCACCGCCGAACACGAAGACGAGGCCGGGAACGGCACCGGTTTCCGGGTCGTGATCCCCGGAGCCGTTCGTCTCGACGGTCTCCTCGCGTGTCACGAAGTCATTCTATCCGATCGCCGAAGCCGCCCGCCGCGCATCGTAGTGCGCCCCGAGCTCGGAGAGGGCGGCTCGAGCGTCCTCGAGCATGGTGCGATCGCGGCGGAGGAGGCCGAGCTCGAGCATCGCGCGCGCCTCCTCGTAACGGTGACCGCGCGCTCCAGCAGCGTCGATGAGCTTCTCCAGTGCTCGCTGCGCGGTCCAGCGGCGTCCCTCGCAACTCGCAAGGAGCGCACTCCACAGCCGTGCCGCGGGCCTGGCGAGCGGGAACACCAGCGCGAGGCGGCGGACGACGCGGACCCCCTCGTGCAGTGCGACGCGCATTTCGGTGACGCGCCGAACGTCCTCCTCCGTGGAGGCGAGCTGCAGGAGAGCATCGATCGCCGCGCCGAGGCCGTGCTTCATCCAATAGGAGTTGACCGCGATCGACGCGGCAGTCGTCGTCGCGGCGCGCGCGTGGGCCAGCGCTTCTCGACGCTCGTCCGCGCGGAAGCTCACGAGTGCCAGACCGCCGAGCACGTTGACCTTGTCGGGAGCCGCAGTCCTCTCGTCGAAGTGCGACCGCGCCTCCTCCAGAAAGGCGCGCGCCTCGTCGACACGGTCGAGGCGCAGCGCTGCGCATGCTGCGAGCGGCGCACCCCAGAGCAGGCCCTGCGTATCGCCGTGGGTTCGTGCCGAGCTCAGGAGCTTGCGGGAGGTCTCCGCGCTCTCCGTGTGGCGTCCGCGATAGAGCTGGTTCATGCCGAGCACGGCGGACGCTTCCTGCCAGTGGGTCCGGTCACGAACGCCTTCGGCCATCGCGATCGCGCGCTCGAGCAGGCGCTCCGACGCGTCCCAGTCGGATTCGGTCAGGCGAATGGCACCGGCCCGTTGCAAGGTGAGCGCAAGCGTGGCGTTCGCTCCGAGAGCTTCGGCGATCTGGATGCCGCGTGTCGAACACCGGCGAGCCATGAGCGAAAAGCGCACCGTCCCGGCGAGGAGACCGACATCCGCGTGGATGCGCGCGAGGTTCTCCGTCGGCGCGTGCGCTTCGCCGATCGAGAGCGAGGACACGATCGACCAAAGCATGTCCCTCCAGCTTCCCAGGTAGAAGCCGGCCTCTCCTACCGAGACGAACGCGGCGAGGCGCGCCTGATCGGAAGGCGACGCGACGGGCTTCGGGCCGCGTCGCTCGAACTCGATGATGGCGGTCGCGAGGTGGCGAGCGCAAGCGATGGCGTAACGTGCGTGCCCTTTCGGAGCCGCTGCTTCGAGCGAACGCAGCACCTCCTGGCCATGTTCGAGCGCGTTCGGGTAGTCGCCCAACCGCAGGTGGGCCTCGGCGAGGAGTGACCTTGTTCTCGCTCTGTCGATGCGTTTGGTGGCGGGCGTGAGCGCGAGGTTCTTCTCGAAGAGCGAGACGGCTTCGCGATAGGCGCTCCCCGAGAGTGCCTCGATTCCGGCTCGCAAGGAGAACGTTGCCGCCCTCTCGCGATCTCCCGCGATCTCGAAGTGGTGGGCCAGCCGCCGTGCAACGCCGACACCGCCCGTCGCGGCGAGGAGCGCCTTCGCGACCTGCTCGTGCATGCCCGGGAGGCGCTCCGGTGGGATCGCAGCGAGAAGCCCTTCGCGCAGGCGGTCGTGCGAGAATCGCACCTGCCCATCGCGGGCCTCGAAGACGCGCGCTTCGACCCCCGCGCTCGTCCATTCCACCGTGTCGACCTCGGAGAGGACGCTCACGATGCCGACCTCGAATGCTCGCCCGAGCACTGCCGCCAGCTCGAAAGCAGGTCGGCACCGCTCGGGAATCCACCCGAGCCTCTCGACGATGAGCGCCTGGAGCGGGGGCGACATCTCCGTCGCGGCGCGTTCGACTCGCGCGGGGTCTTCCGTGAGATAGCGCGCCAGCTCGACGAGGAGCTGAGGGTGGCCCTCGGCGTCGCGTCGCAGGCAGGCGAGCAACGCTGGCGTTCGCCGATCCGCGGGGACGAGACGCTCCGCGAGCTCGTCGGCCTCGCGAGGCGCGAGCGGGCCGAGGGGGAGCGACCGGGGGGCCGTGAGAGCCTCTCGAACGAGCCCCAGCTCCTCGTCTCGACAGGCGACGACCACGAGAATGCCTCGTTCGGGCGCGATCGTCGCGAGTCGCTGCGCGACGCGAAGCATGAGCGACGAGGCCCACTGAGCGTCCTCGAGGAGCAGAACGACGGGGGCGGGGGCGCGCGTCAACAGGGTCTCGACCACCTCCAGCACCCGCGCGTAGCTCGCGTGCGAGTCGAGCCGAGGAGCCTCTGGAATCCTGCGCTCGAGGAGCTTCGGCAGGTCCGGAACCCACGCGGCGAGCGGCCCGGCCTCATCGTCCGTGACGTCGACCTCCACGACGAGACGACGGAGCGCTCCCCGCAAGAGCTCGCTCGGCTCGCCTGCTTCGCGAATCGCCTGCCCTTCGAGGACGAGCGCTCCCGTGACGAGGGCGCGTGTCCTGAGCTCGTCGAGCAACCTGGACTTGCCGACGCCGCTCGGACCGTGGACGAGGAACGCATCGCCGCGCCGGTCCGCGACGAGCGCAGCCAAGGCAGCGTCGAGAGCGTCACGCTCGGTTCTTCTGCCACTGAAGGGCGCTTGGGGCGCCGTGCCGTGCCGCGTGAGGGCTGGAGTAACGTACGGCACTGAACCGGCGAGCTCTCGGATGCGTCTGGACACCGCGTGCGCGTCGTTCACGCGCAGCCGCAAGTCGGGTTCGAGGAGCACGCTGAGGATCGCTCGGAAGCGACTGTCGACCTCGGACAGGTCGACAGGGCGACATGTCTCTCCACCGAAAGGGTGTTTGCCGGTCAGGAGCTCGAACGCGACCACGCCAGCCGCGAACAGGTCGCTGGACGGACTCGGCGGACCGCCGGCGAGGAGCTCCGGAGCCATATATGGCGGGGTTCCCCAGCGCCCGTCGGCGCGCGCAGCGCCGGCGTGGAAGGCGAGACCGAAGTCGAGCACCTTCACGCTGCCGCCCGCGACGAGAACGTTGCTCGGCTTGAGGTCTCCGTGGACGACGCCGTTGCGGTGCAGGTACTCGAGCGCGTCGAGCAGCTCGAGGAGGAGGGCGACACGAGACGCCGGCTCGCTCCGCGTGATCGGGACTCCATCGCGGAGAAGCGGCATCGTGAAGAAGGGGCCCAACTTCGCATCGATCCCGTAGTCGAGCACCTCGATGACGTGAGGATGCTTCAGCATGCTCAGCGTCCGAAACTCCTGGACGAGGGTGAAGGTCACGCGCTCCGGGCCACCAAGGGCCCAGTTCAAGTCCTCCTTCGGACGAACCTCGGGGTAGTCCGATTGAGGCTCGGTCTCCTGCGCGGGCGTGGGGACCCACTGGGGCGTGCCGACTCCGACGCTCCGACGCACGCGCTTCAGCGCGACCTCGCCCGAGAGCCGGTCGTTCGCCCGAAATACCTCCCCCATTCCGCCCCCGCCGAGGCGCTCGACGATCTGGTAGCGACCGACGGGCGAAGGACCTGGTGCCCTCGGTCCGCGAGAGGCCCAGGGCTCGAAGCGGAGACCCGTCGTCATCGACATCGAAGAGAATACGTCACGAGCCAACCCGTGCGCGCGGCGTGACGCCGACTCCACCGACCGACGCGTGGACGCTTCCTGCGTAGAGCTTCGCCATCAGCTGCTGTCGGCTGCTCACGCCATGGAGGCGGAGGATCTCCCTCACGTATTGACTCGCCGTGTAGGTGCTGAGCCCGAGTGCGACGGCGATTTCCTTGTCGCTCGCCCCGGTCATCAAGCACTCGAGCGCCTCCCGCTGACGAGGGCGCAGCTTCGGGGTCATCGGTTCGCGCGCCTCGTATACGAAGGCGCATGACTCGTGGATGGTCGCGAGCAGATGGGTCTCCATTTCGGAGAAGGGGCGTGCACGACGCCGTGCGGAGAGGATCACCGTGGTCTCGCCGTCGATGGCGAGCCGTGCGTGGGTCCAGCCCTCGCCGGGCTCGTCGTGGAGGGGGTCCGTCCGCGCGCCCTCCTCGACGTGCGCGGCGAGGAGGACGGAGGACGCCACGTCGCGCGGCGCTCCGACGACGCGCGGCCCGGACCGCGGCTCGCTTCGCCTCGTCAGCGTGACCGCGTCCGAGCTCAGCACCGCCGCAACCATCGCCACGAGGTGTGTGTAGCGGCTCGCCGGGTCCCCCATGCACGAGAGGTCGCTGCGCAATGCGAGCACGGCTCGAACTTGGGCGATCGTCAGGTCGACGGTGAAGGGTACCTCGGCCACGAGTCGAAGCTGGCAAGATGCGTGCCTCTCGACGGGGTCGCGGCCCGCACAGAACTTTGGGCTTTTTCGGAACGGATCGCCGGCACAAGCCGACTTGCACAGGCACAGTGTGCCTGTGGCCGACCTCAGCGTGCGGGCTTCGAGCCATGCGCGATGACGATGTCGCCCCCCACCGATCGGGGAGCCTCGAGCCGCTCGAGCGTGAAGCGCTCGGAGAGCTGCTCGAGCCGGGACCACACGCGACGGCGAATGTCCGCGCGTGCGGTGAGGTTCACCAGGCGGCCTTGGAGTCCGATGACATCCGTGTGCGCGTCGACGATCATCATCGCCCCCCCCGGTTCGATGAGGTCCCAGACGCGCGCAGTAGCCTCTTCCCATTCGGGGAGCGCGCTCATGACGAGAAACGCAAGAGCGCGATCGAAGCCGCGCCCTTCGGGCAGGTGTGGAGTCACGGTCGCGCGCTCGAGCGCGAGCAACGAGCCTTGCACGATGCGCACATTCGTGAAGCGCTTCTGCGCGGCTCGTCGCTGGGCGCGTTCGATCATTCCGCGGGCGAGGTCTACGCCGACGACGAGCCCCGACTCGCCGACGGCGGGCGAGAGCACGTCGAAGCTCTGGCCGGTGCCGCAGCCGGCGTCGAGCACGCGAAGCCCGGGCGCGAGCGCAAGACGCTCGGCGGCGGCGGCGCGGAAGGGTCGATACAGGCGCTCGAGGGAGCCGTCGTAGAAGTACGAGAAGACGTCGTACCAGCCCATGGGATGTAGCTACCGCGACTTGGTCGGAGCGGGTAGGACCGAACACGCCAGCGGCTTGACAGAATACGACGTGGCAGGGAGCCTCGGCCACGTGGTGGCTCCCCTCGATCATGGGTCGCGCGTCGTGAGCGGGCTTCTCCCTGCGGCTCTGTTCGATCTCGCCGGGAGCAAGGGCGTCGATTGCGCCTCGCTCGCGCGCGAGGTCGACATTCGGCAGAGCCTCGACCCCGACGACCGTGTTCCGCTCGCGAGTGTCCTCTCTCTCTGGGCCACGCTCATCGCACGCTTCCCGTCCGATCCCTTGGGCCTCGAGCTCGCGGTGCGCTGGCGGTGCGAGTCGCTCGGCCTGCTCGGTTACCTGACCGCGAACGCGAGGTCGCTCGGCGAGGCGCTCGAGCGATTCATCCAGTTCCAGGCCATCGTCGACGGAGAGAACCGCCTCGCCCACTCGATTCGCGACGGTGTCCTCATCGTCACGATCGCGCGAGATCCCGCGCTCTCGGCGCTCCGGCAGCCGGTCGAAGCGTTGCTCGCGAGCGGCCACGCGTTCTTCCAGCTGCTGTCCGAGACGCCGCTCACCGCTAGACGGGTGCGCATGGCCCATGCGTCGACTCTCGCCCCCGAGCCCTACCGCGCGTTCTTCGGGGTCGCGGTCGAGTTCGAGGCTCCGGTGTACGAGCTTCGATACGACGCCGCGATCCTCGACTTCCCCGTTCCGAGGTCCGATCCGCGACTTGGCGCATATCTGCTGGAGGCCGCGGAGGCCATGAAGAGCCGCGTCGAAGAGGCACGCTCGCAAGCCGATGCCATGTTCCCCGAGCGGGTCGCGCGGGAGGTGCGTCGCCGCCTCGCCGTCGAGGAGACGATCCTGATCGAGCCGGTGGCGCGCGCGCTGGGCACGAGCGTCCGCGCTCTACAGCGGACGCTCGGAGACCATGGTACGAGCTACCGCAACCTGCTCGACGTCGAGCGTCGGAGGATGGCCGAGCTGCTCCTCGCCTCGACGAGGACGAGCGTCGCCGAGGTCGCGAGCACGCTAGGCTTCGCCGAGATCGCGAGCTTTTCCCGCGCCTTCAAGCGATGGACGAGCACATCTCCGGCGTCCTTCCGGCGGCGCGCGGCGAGCTGACAGACGACGACGCCGATCTCGCGAAGGCGTCGGCCGCTCTTGCTCCGGATTCGTGGGGCGGTAACTTCAACCATTTCGACAGTTTGCGCAGACGCGCACGCTTTTGTTTGCGGGCGACCGCATCCTTTCGCCAGCGCCGGTCGTGGTGGGCATAGGAGACGGAAAGTCCATGAACGCCAACGAATTGAGAGCGACTCACGACCGAGGCATTTTTCGGCAGTCCTGCGCGATCCGCTGTGACGTCCACGCGAGCCCCGACGCCATCTGGGCGATCCTCACCGACGCCGCGAGGTACCCGCAGTGGAACTCCACCGTCATGAGCCTCGAGGGTGAGATTCGCCCGGGTGAGCGGCTGAGGCTTCGCGTCACCCTCGATCCGAAGCGGACGTTCTCCCCCAAGATCAGGAAGCTGGACGAGAACGAGATGGTCTGGACGGACGGCTTCGCGCCCATGTTTCGGGGCGTGCGGATCTTCAAGCTCACCCCCAAGGAGAACGGCGTCACGGAGTTCGCGATGGAGGAGGTCTTCTCGGGAGCCATGCTCCCTCTCATCAAGGGCTCGCTCCCCGACTTCGGCGCTGCGTTCGAGGCCTTCGCGCGCGACCTGAAGCGGGCGGCAGAAGGAGGTGCGTCGTGAGTGAGGGCAAGGCGAGCAAGGAGAAGACGGGCCTCCGCGGGAGGTTCGCGATGTGCGGCCTGACCAGAATGGAGCACGACACGAACAGCAGCCGCATGCGCGCGGCGGGGAAGTGAGCGGCGATGGCGATCGTGGTGCAGTACCGAGTGAAGTCCGATCGTGCCGCCGAGAACGAGGAGCTCATCGCTTCCGTGTTCGAGCAGCTCGAGCGAGAGAAGCCTGAGGGGATCCGCTACGTGTCGTTCAAGGCGGCGGACGGCGTGTCGTTCACGCACATCGCGATCGTGGACACCGCCGACGGCAAGAACCCGCTCGTCGCGCTCGAGGCGTTCAAGCGCTTCGCCAGCACGATCCGCGAGCGCTGCGAGGTACCTCCCGTGACGATGGAGCTCCGCGAGGTCGCTTCCTATAGGATGTTCGACGCGTAGCTTCGGAGGCGCGGGATGTCGAACACGATGGAAGCGGTCGCCGCGGCGCGAGAAGCGTTCCTCGATGCGGTCAAGGAGGTCCGCCCGGAGCTCCACCGCTACTGCGCGCGTTTGACGGGATCCGTCATCGAGGCCGAGGACATCGTGCAGGAGAGCTTGGCGCGTGGCTTCTACGCGCTGTCGCTCAACCCGGAGACGCCGCCGCTCCGGCCGTGGCTGTTCAAGATCGCTCATAACGCGGCGCTCGACTTCCTCAAGAGCCATGGCCGCAAGTACACCGAGGCACGCGCGGACTTCTCCGACGTCGCCGGATACGACGACACGCCCGACCCCGCCGTCGTACGCGCGGCGCTACTGTGCTTCGCCGCGCTCCCGGTCAGTCAACGTAGCGCGGTCATTCTCAAGGACGTGCTCGGGCACTCGCTCGAGGAGACCGCCGAGACGATGGGGATTTCCGTGATGGCAGTCAAAGCAGTGCTCGTTCGTGGTCGCGCGAAGGTCCGTGAGGCCGCCGCAGCCCACGCGGTGGGCAAGGCGAGCGATCGCGCGGCGCTGGAGAAGTACGCGACGCTGTTCAACGCCAAGGACTGGGATGGGGTCCGAGCGCTCGTGGGAGAGGACTGTCGCCTCGATCTGGTGTCCAAGTCGCAGCGTCAGGGCAAGGCCGTCGGGATGTACTTCGGGCGCTACGCGAAGGAGGCGGTCAGGTTGCGCCTCGTCGAGCTCGAGGGAGCGCTCGCGCTCGCAGCGTTCGACGGTGACGCCGGCGCGCCGAGCTACTTCATCCTCCTCGAGTGGGAAGCTGGCCGGGTGAAGGCCATTCGTGACTACCGCTACGTGCCGTACATCGCGCGCGAGGCGGAGTACCGGCTCGTATAACGGAGAGCGCGGTCGCCCATCGGGACAAACAGCGGGCGCTCGAGCGGCGAAGCGATCGCGCATGGTTCGCTGGTATGGTGATCGAATGAGGAAGTGGGCAGTCGTCGCCAGCGCACTCGTCGGGCTATGGGGATGCAAGAAGTCAGGCAAGAAGCCCCTCAACGCGAGCGAGCCCCCGGCGCCCACGCCCTCGACGTCCACACATGCCAAAAAGAAGCGCTGACTCCGTCCGGTGACGGGAAGCGACCCGCGGCGAATCACGACGCTCTCGTGGACCTCCAACGGACGGTAGAATCTCGATGTGCCCCTCCCCGTCGAACTCTCACGGAGCTCATGTAGGGTGGCCCTCGCGCTCGCGCTACTCCTCGCGACTCCCACGGCGGCGGCCGAACCCTCTGCAGGGGAGCGCGAGGCGGCACGAACGCTGCTGCTCGCTGGACGTGAGAAGCGAAGGCACGGTCAGAACAAGGAAGCGCTGGCCGACTTCGAGAAGGCACATGCGATCATGCACGTGCCGACGACGGGGCTCGACCTCGGGCGCACGCAGGAGGCGCTCGGCCTCCTCGTCGAGGCGCGCTCGAGCTATCTCGAGTCCGCGCGGTTTCCGGTACAAGCGAACGAGCCGACGTCGTTCAAGCGCGCCCGCGAGGAGGCGAAGACCCGCGCTGATGCACTGGGCGCCCGGCTCGCCACACTCACCGTCACCGCCCCCGGTGCGGAGAAGGTCATGATTGACGAGGTCGAGCTCGCCCCCGCGAGCGTCGGCGCCCCGCTCAAGGTCAACCCCGGATCCCACACCGTCATCGCATCGTCGTCTCGTGGCGACAAGAAGGTCGCGCTCGATCTCGGTGAAGGAGAGACGAAGGCGTTGGATCTCGACATGCGCGGTACGGCGCCACCCGCCACCACGCCGCTGCCTCCACCCGTGGCGCCAAGACGAGAGCCACCCGCGACGCAAACGAACATGCTCGTGTGGGTCGGTGGCGCGGTGCTCGTCGTCGGTGCCGCCGCCGGCACCGTCACCGGGATCCTGACCTTTCGCGCGAAGAGCGACGTGAAGAGCCGCTGCCTCGAGGGGACGAAGTGTCCCACGAGCGAAGACGACAACATCGATCGAGGGATTCTCTATGGCAACCTCTCGACCGTGTCCTTCATCGTCGCAGGAGCCGGGCTCGGAGCGCTGGTCTACGGGCTCCTCAACCCCACCAAGATCCAGGCGTCCGCCAAGGTGGGGCTCCTCGCGGTTAGCCCGTTCGGCGTCAGCGGCCTGTTCTGATCTCTTCTGAAGTGCCTCACGTTCACCGCTGCGCCAGCGGGGTCGGCTCGCTCCGATCCTCCGTGGTCCCATCGCCGAGCTGGCCCTCATCGTTGCGGCCCCAGCAGTAGGTGGTGGTCCCCCGGGTGCCACACGAGGAGTCCCCGTCGGCGGTCACCGTCTCCCAGCCTTCCCCCGCGATCCGCGTGGGCGATAGCCGGTCTCCGCCGACCTCGCCGAGCCCGATCTGTCCATGCTCGTTGGAGCCCCAGCACTTCGTCACGCCCGCCGCGTTCTCCGTACCGCACGTGTGGGCGACCCCAGGCGCGACCTCGGTCATACCGATGACGCCCTTCACCTTGGCGGGGGTGAAGCGAGTGGCCGATGTCCCGTCGCCGAGCTGCCCGTGCTCGTTGGAGCCCCAACACTCGACCGTCGTGTCGGAGAGCGTCGCGCAAGCGTGCTCGACGCCGATGAACACCTTGTCGGGATCGGTGATCCCCGCGACGATCGTGGGCGTCGGGTTCGACGTGGTCGTGAGCGGCTGCCCGATCTGCCCCTTGTCGTTGAGCCCCCAGCAGTAGACGGCGTCGCCACCAGCAGGGTTGGAGGCCACCGCGCAGGTGAAGTCTCCGTCCCCGGCAGAGAGCTTCTCGATCCCCGTGAGGCCAGGGAGCCGCGTGGGCTCGGAGCGCTGGGTGGTCGTCCCGTCGCCGAGCTGCCCGAACTGGTTGGCGCCCCAACACTCCGCGGTCTTCGTGAGGGTCTCGATGCACGTGTGGCCCTTGCTCGCCTGGACCTTCTTCGCTTTCGAGCATCCCACCCTCTGCGGCTCGGGGTGAGGTATGGAGTCAGCGGGACCGATGCCGAGCTGCGCGCTCTCGTTCGAGCCCCAGCATGACACCTCGCCGTCTCCACTGACGACGCAGGTATGCGCGCGCCCGACCGAGAGAAAGCGGACGTCGCGGACGTTCGGCACACGGGTGGGAACGAGCACCCGATCGGTGTGCCCCAGCCCGAGCTGTCCGTGCTCGTTGGCGCCCCAACAGGCGATGCTGAAGTCCGCCAGAGTCGCGCAGGCGTGTTTGATCCCGAGACTGACCTCGACTCGCCCCGCGATGCCACTGGGCTCTGCCTGCCCCGGTGTCGCGCCTCGTTGGAGCTCGCTCCAGTTCACGATCCCGTTGCATGCGACGACGAGGCTCACGAGGCTCAGCACCTCACATCGCGGGAGCCTCATCTAGCGCTAGTATAGGCCGACAGGTCGCGTCGCGGCCATGCGCCGCGGATGAGCGCCATCCTGAATGCTTGCGGCGAACCCGCTCTGCTCAGCGCGCCAGAGCGTAGTGCGCGGCGATGCGCGCGGCGGGGAGCGCGGTGTCGTAGATCGCGATCTCGTCGATGACGCCGGAGAACGATGGCGCGTCGTACCTCTTGCCGAGCAGCAGGGGGACGTCCTTCGTCGGTTGAGATCGCGTGTCCGCCGTCTCGCCCACCTGCACGCCGTCGACGAAGAGCGCCAACACGCTCCCGTCGTATCGAGCGACGACGTACGCCCAACGTCCGATGAGGGTGTCGGTCTGCGTCGACCGGGCGGTCCGCGTGGCGCCGCCGACGATACGCTCGAACACGAGCCCGTTGCTCTTTTCGACGTAGACGCCGAAGTCTTCGCGTACGTCCGTCGTCGGCTCCCAGTTCTTCATCACGATGTGGCGGAAGCTGCCGTCGATCAGCTCGGTGAAGATCCACGCCTCGAGCGTGTATGGCGCCCTACCGCTGAAGCTGATCGCGTTGCCCACGTCGATGTACGTCGAGGCCCCATCGAAGGCGAGGGCGGTGTCCTGATCGCCCGCGAGCGCGCCGGTGGCCCTCCAACCAACCGTGCCGTTGACGGCGCCGTCGTGGCCTTTGCCCGAGGCGTCTTTGGCCGTCGTGCCGCTCGTCTCGCCGAGACGGAAGTAGAGGATGGGGCTGTCCGAAAGGACCGCGTCTCGGTACCTCGACCCCACCGATGCGCCATCGTCGCTTCCACCATCCCTCACCGGAGGTGAGGCGCCGCCCTCCTGTGCCGCGCCTCCATCTTCGTCGCGCGGCGCACCCCCGACGTAGCCGGACGTGTCCACCACGAGCGAGCACGCCGCCGATGACATCACGACGAGAGCCACCATCGCACGCCCCACCGCTCCAAGATACCATGCTCGAACCGGCATTTCGCGCGAGCGGGCATGGGTGGTGTGGTGCGTGGCGTACGCTGCGTCGTTCAGCAGCCGGTGCGAGGCGGTCCTCGGTTCGAAGTGATCCTCGTGGTCCTCCGCGACAAGCGGAAGCGGACGTCGTCGAGCCACGGTTTCATGTTGCGCAGCGCCGGATCGCGTGAGACGACACGGCGATGCACGCGTCGAGCGCGGTTCAACGTCTCATCGGGGAGGTCGAAGCGCTCGCCGCGATCCGCCGGCGTGGAACACCGAGGATCCGAACGTGCTGCGAGGACAGGGGCGCGCGTCGGCGGCTCTTGCGCCGCTCATACGTGATGTCGTCGCCCCGCAGCTTCCCGGGCTCGCGGAGAGGCTCGGCGCGAACGCGCGTATCCTCGACGTGGGCGTCGGGGTCGGTGCGCTCGCGATCGCCCTGGCGCGTATTTTCCCGGCGAGCCGCATCGTCGGAATCGACGTGTGGCCACCCTCGCTCGCCGTCGCGCGAGCGGACGTTGCTGAGGCATCGCTCACGGAGCGCATCGAGCTCCGCATGCAGGATGTCGCGACGCTCGGCGAGGAGAGCGCGTACGACCTGATCTGGTTCTCGGGCCCTTTCGCTCCTACCGCGATCCAGCCGAGGGCGCTCCGCGCATGTGCCCGCGCTCTCTCACGCGGCGGCTGGATCGTGTACGGAGCGTTCGGCGGCGGAGACGAGAGAGCCAACCGGCTCGCCGAGCTGCGCACGCTCCGATCCGGCGGTCCCGTCTTGTCGAGCGACGAGATCGCGCGCGCGCTTGGCGCCGCAGGCCTCGACGACGCGCGCGCAATTCACCTGGACATCGGAATCCCCGTCCGAATGGTGGGTGCGCGGAGGGGCGCTGAAGAGCGCTGAAGAGCGCTGACGAGGCGTGCTGGCCACCACTACGGTCACCGCCTGCCGGCTGCTTACGCCGGGACCGTGCTGATACTCTCGACGAGAGGTCACATGCACATGCGAGGGTTCCTCGTGCTCGGTCTCTCGGTCCTCGGTTGTTCGTGTTCGTCCGATGACACTCCATCATCGACCGGCACTACGCCCCAGAACGACGCAGGAGCTCCGGCGGCAACGACGCCGACGGGGACCGCGCCCGGGACGCCGGCGGGAACGCCACCAGGTCCGACCGGCGCCGGCATCGCCGCGAAGTACCCTGGCGACGTCGGGATCGAGGCGGATCCGGACGTCATCTTCGCCGATAGCTTCGAGGCGTATGGCGCCGCGACCGACCTGACGCAGAAGTGGAGCAACTACTTCCAGCCCGACCAGACGCGTATCGTCACCGATCCCGCCAACGTGATGCTCGGATCGAAGGCGCTCGAGCTCAACCTCCCGCAGCAGGACAACGAGCTCTCCAACGGCGTCCAGAAGATCCTCACGACCGAGCTCGACGTGCTCTACCTCCGTTACTACTCCAAGTTCGACACGTCCTTCGACATCACGGGATCGAGCCACAACGGCGGTGGGATCAACGCCCATTACTTCAATGGCAACCAGGCGACGCCTGGCGTCAAAGCGGATGGGAGGAACAAGTTCCTCGTCGAGTACGAGTGCTGGCGCGGCGAAGCGAGCAACACCTCGCCTGGCGTGCTCAACGCCTATGTCTATCACCCCGCGCAGAGGAGCGATTACGGCGACCTCTTCTTCACGACGGGATCCGTGACGCCGTACGATCCGGTCGTTGGCAACAAGGGGGACTTCGGCGGCACGTTCGCCTCGCGCCCCGACATCACGCCCGAGCTCGGTCGTTGGTACGCCTACGAGCTGATGCTGAAGGCGAACACGCCCGGCCAGCGCGACGGGCGCATCACGCTGTGGCTCGATGGTCAGGTCATCGGCGACTTTCCGAACCTTCGCTTTCGGGACGTGGACACCCTCAAGATCGATCGCTTCAACCTGTCGTTCCACGCGGGCAGCAACACGAAGGGGCCGACCAAGAAGTGGTACGACGCGGTCGTCGCGGCCAAGTCGTACATCGGGCCCGTCGCCGGAATGTAGGGTAGCCTTTCCGATGCGCTCACAGGCGGGAGGCATGAACGAGCCTCCTTCGAGTATTCGGATTGTCCAAACCATCGACTCGCCCACAGGACGCTGACGAAGTGACGAGCATCAAGCGCTTGGGGGCTCTCATGCTCGCGGTCTTGCCCGTGGCGTGCTCGCTTCTCGTCGACACCAGCGGGCTGGCAGGCGACGGCGAGGGTGACGGCGGCTCGAGGATCGACTCCTCGTCGTTCGACGGAGGTGCGGTGACGGGTGACGCGGCGATGGGAGACGGCGGAGCGCTGGACGGAGCGCCCGATCCGCTCGCTGACGGCCTCGTCGGATACTGGAAGTTCGACGAGACCGGCGGCACCGTGGTGCACGACTCGTCGGGCAACGGCAACGACGGCGCGATGATGCCCGGGGCTACGCGCGCGCCCGGGAAGGTGGGTGGTGCGGTCTCCTTCGATGGAGTGCGCGGGTATGTGGAGGTTCCGAAGAGCGCGTCGCTCGTGACGACGAAGGTGATGACCGTGACGCTCTGGGCGAACCTGCAGCTCGTGACCGAAGATCCGCGGCTCGTCGGGCGAAGGGACTCCTGGGACACGAAGATCAACGGGAACAAGCCGCAGCTCAGCCTGGTGGACGGTGAGTACGCCATCTCGGACGTGCCCATCATCGCGGGCGCGTGGCACCACCTCGCGTTCGTGTTTCAAGATGGAAAGATCACGATCTACGTCGACGGCTCGCCCACGCCGCTCGGCACCGACCAGACCAAAGCGAGTGGTGAGCTTCCCTCCGATCCTGGCGAGCTCATCATGGGCGCGTACCCGTCATCGCCTGAGTCGAGCTTCGCGACGGGTCTCCTCGACGAGGTGCGGGTGTACCGGCGCGTGCTCACTGCGGACGAAGTGAAGACGCTGGCGCGTTGAATCCACGGACGAGCGGCGGCTAATGCTGCGGGGTCCATCCGGGAAGCTCCACACGCAGGCGCGCCCCGCTCATCCCCGCCTCCGGATCGACGAACGTGACCGTGCCGCGATGAGCCGCCACGATGCGTGCGACGAGGGCGAGCCCGATCCCGTGACCAGGCGTGTTCTCTCCGCGCGACGAGGGCGTACGGAAGAACGCCTCGAAGGCGCGGGCGCGCTCCTCCCCTTCGAGACCGGGTCCGCGATCGGCGATGTCGACGAGGACACGGTCGCCTACCTCCCGCACGTCCACGTCGACCGGACGGTCGCCGGAGAACTTCAGCGCGTTATCGACGGCGTTCTCGATGACCGCCGCGAGGAGGGCCTCATCGCCGCGAACCATCCCGGGCGCGGCCGCCCGCAAGCGAACGCGTGCGCGCACGCCCTCCGCGAGGCGCGCGACGACGTCGCCCGCGACGTCCTCGAGCGCGACGGCATCGGCCGCGAGGCTCACGCGCTCGGCTGCTGTCGCGAGCGCGAGAAGTCGCTCGGTCAGTGTGACCAGGGAGCCGACGCGCACGCGAAGCTTCTCGACGGCCTCTGCGGTGGGCGGATCGAGCGGTTCTTCGGCAAGGAGGTCGAGCTCGGCTCGGATCAGCGTGAGCGGAGTCCGAAGCTCGTGAGCCGCGTCGGCAGAGAAGCCACGCGCGCCATCGAGCGCGTCGGCAAGCCGCGCGAGTAGCGCGTGGAGGGCTGACCGCAACGACGCGACCTCCGAGCAGTCGTCGTCACCGGCGATGACGACCCGGCGAGGCTCGTCCGCATCGATACGGTCGAGGGACTGCCGAAGTCGGCTGAGGGGCCCGAGCGCCCATCGGGCAGACCGACGGCCGAGGGCCGCGGCCAGGACCGCCGCGACCATCGCTGCGGCCAGACAAGAAAGGACGAAGAGCGCCGGGCCTCGGCGGGATCGCGTCGAGCCCGCGACGACGCGGTACGAGTCCGCTTGCACCGCGCAGACACGCAGTGTCGCGTCGCGCGAGTCGCGGGACTCGCAGGTTCCCGAAGGCGGTGATGGCAGATGCGCGTCCCCGAGGACCTGCGAGGACGCATCGGTCACGGCAATGCGGATGGACGCCGGGGCGAGCTCTGCTTGCTCCTCGGCGACGGCGTCGGCCACGCTCCTCCGATCGCCCCCACGTGGTAGCTCGGCCGCGAAGGCGTTCGCCGTCGCGCGGAGGCGTTCGTCCTCGCCATCGCGAACGAGGCGATCGGCCACGAGCAGAGATGCCGCGGCCGCGAACACCGCGACGAACGCAGCGGAGACGCCCGTGCCGAGCGCTACACGAAACGCGAGCGAGGTCCTTGCGCCCTCTCGCCGCGGGGAGTCAGTCGGTCGCATATCCTTCGCCACGAACGGTGCGGATGAACGCCAGGCCGAGCTTCTTGCGAATCCTGCCGACGAGCACCTCGAGGCTCGCCTCGGACGACTCTGCGCGGTCCCCCCAGAACGCCTCGAGGATCTCCGAACGGCGCACCACACGGCCGGCGCGCGAGGTCAGCATCTCGACGATCTTCCACTCCCGCGCGGTGAGCGGGACCTCGAGGCCCCCGACGAGAGCCCGCCTCGCGGAGAAGTCGAGCTGAACGTCCCTCGACATGAACGGACGCATCGTGTGGTTGGGCGCCCGCCTTCCAAGCGCTCGGACGCGCGCGCGAAGCTCGGCTACGGCGAACGGCTTCGGGAGGAAGTCGTCCGCGCCGGAGTCGAGACCGGAGACGCGCGTGGCGACGGCCGATTGCGCCGTCAGCACCAGGATCGGCGTGGCCAGCCCCTCCCCACGGACCCGCTTGCACCAGGCGAGCCCGCTCCCGTCCGGAAGTCCGAGATCGAGAACGATCGCGTCGAAGGTGGACGTGGCGATGGCAGCATCTGCTTCGTCGAGACTGCGGGCGGCGAGGACTCTGTGCTCGTCCTTCACGAGGGCGCGGGTGACGACCTCGACGACCTCCTTGTGATCCTCCACGAGCAGCACGCGCATCGACCTCAGGGTACCACGCGGAAGTAGCAACTTTCGCGAGTGCTATCGGGCGTTTGGGTCCCGTTCAGCTGCCCGACACACCATCGAGGTGTGCTGCAGAAGCATCGACTCGTGGCCGTGCTCGCCTCGCTGCTCGCTCTCGGCGCGTGCGGCGGCAGTTCGCCATACGACGCCTCATGGGTCTCGAAGGAGGTCGGCGATCGCGCTGGCCGCGACGTGCCCGTTCGCGACGTGCCCGGTCGCGAAGGCTCCGAACGGTTCGTGCCGAGCCTCCCGCCTCACCTGACCGCGGTGGAGGCGCTGTCCGAAGACGACGCGATCAGCGTCGCGCTCTGGAACAGCGCGCAGTTCCGCGTCGACCTGAGCCAGCTCGGGTTCTCGCGAGCCGACCTCGCCGACGCGGCGGCCATCCCGAACCCCAACCTGTCCTTCCTCTTCCCGATCAGCACGCGGCAGCTCGAGCTCTCCGCCCAGTATCCGGTGGCCGCTCTCATCCAGCGCCCGTGGCGTGTCGCGTCCGCAAAGCTCGACGTCGAGCGAACCGCGCGTGCGCTCGTGCAGAGCGGCCTCGATTCCATACGCGACGTGCGCATCGCGTGGGCCGAGCTCGAGGCGAGCGAGCAGCGGCGCGCGCTCCGCGACCGAGTGTCCGAGATCATGCGTAAGAGCGCCGAGCTCGCCGCCTCGCGACATCGGACGGGCGACGTGAGCGCTCTCGAAGCGGACCTCGTGAAGGCGGAGTCCATGGCCGCCGCCGACCTGGCGCAGCGCGCGGTGCGCGAGAAGACGATCGCGCAAGCGCGCCTACGCCAGCTCGTCGGTCTCGCGGACAGTCCGCTCGGCGAGCGTCTGGGCGTGAGAGCCGTCGAGACACCCGAGGACGTGCCACTGCCGCGCGCCGAGCACGAGAGGGCAGCGCTCGCGTCGCGGCCCGATCTGCGCGCGGCGGAGGTGGCGATCGAGGCGGCCGGGGAGCGTCTCGGTCTCGAGAGGGCGCGGATCGTCCAGCTCTTCGGGCGACTCGACGCGAAGCCGGTGGGCTCCGCGGGTGGACCACCGCTCCTGTGGCTGCCCGGATTCACCGCCGAGATCCCCATTTTCAACCAGAACCCGGGCGGCCGCGCGCGGGCAAACGCAGAGCTCGAACGCGTCTCCTGGACGTACCTCCTCGTCCGCCAGCAGGTTCTCACCGAAGTGCGCGTCGCCCACGAGGAGCTGGCGATGGCCATGGACTCGCGTGAGCCCTGGGCGAAGACCATCGTGCCTCTCCAGGAGCGGAACGTCGCAGCAGCGCTGCAAGCCTACGAGGCGGGGGGTGAAGCCTACCTCGTCGTCCTGGAAGCCACGCGACGCCTCGTCGAGGCGCGGCTCCGCGAGCTCGAGCTAGGACTCGACGTGAGACGGGCACGGGCGCGCCTGGATCGCGCCGTGGGTTGGAGGATTCATGCGTCGCGTTGAATGGACCGTCGTCGTCTTGGCGCTCTCGGCTTTCGTGTCGTGCAAGAGAGCCGAGCCCCAGAAGTCGCAGCCGCCCGCGTCCGTGACCGGGAAGAAGCCGGAAGGCGAGATCGCGCGCGTCACTCTGACCCCCGCGGCGGAGGAGCGGCTCGGCATCGCGGTTCGGCCGGCAGAGCGCCACGCGTTCTCTCGAACGCGCACCGTGGGGGGCGACATCCTTCCTTCCTCGGGGCGATCCATTCTCGTCGTCGCCCCCATCGCCGGGCGGCTCGGCAGCGCCGGGGCCGAGCTTCACGTCGGTCAACTCGTGAAACGCGGCGACCCGCTCCTCCGTCTCACGCCAGTGGCGACCATCGACCGCGACCTGCGCGCGAACGCTGATCGCTCGCAATCCATCGCGGAGGCCCGGCTCACCGCGATGGACGCGAGGCTCGCGCGGGCCGAGACGATGCTCGCCGGAGGCTCTGGGTCGGCGCGGGCTGTCGAAGAGGCGCGAGCTGAACGTGACACCGCCAAGGCGGAGCTCTCAGCCGCGAAGAGCCGACTCGGCATGCTCGACCGCGCACCCCTCGAGGCCGACGTCGCCGTCACCCTCCGTGCGCCAGAGGACGGAATCGTGCGAGCCATCAGCGCTCCGTCGTCCACGCTCGTTCCGGCAGGCGCTCCGCTCTTCGAGCTCGTAGGCACCGGCGCGCTGTGGGTGAAGACCAATGTCTTCGTCGGCGACCTGCGTTCGATTCGCCCCGATGCCGCCGCTCGCATCCGCCCCCTCACCGCGTCCCCCTCGCCTGCCGACGCCGAGGCCTTGCCGGTGAGCGGACCGCCGACGGCCGATCCCCAGACGGCGAGCTTCGATCTCTACTTTGCCCTCGCCAAGGAGACGGACTTCCGCCCCGGAGAGCGCGTCGCGGTCACGCTCAGCTACCGAGGCGACGCTGAAATGACGAGCGTGCCGGTGGCCGCCGTCGTCCGCGACGTGAATGGGACGGCGTGGATCTACGAGGCTCTCGCCGACCATGCCTACGAGCGACGCAAGGTCGAGATCGAGCGTGTCGAAGCCGGGCTCGCGCTCGTATCGCGCGGCATCGCTCCCGGGGCGCGTGTGGTCGCGGAAGGTTCTGCGGAGCTCTACGGCTTCGAGTTCGGCGCGGGGAAGTAGCCGATGCGCGCGCTCATCGACCTTTGCTTGCGTCTGCGGTTCGTCGTCGTGCTCGGCGCGGTGGCGTTCCTGGTGCTCGGATGGCGGGCAGCGAGCTCCGCGCAGGTGGATGTGTTCCCGGAGTTCGCGCCCCCGCGCGTGGAGATCCAGACCGAGGCCCCAGGGCTGTCGGCGATCGAAGTCGAGACTCTCGTGACGACGCCCATCGAGCGCGCTGTCCACGGTGTCGCGTTTCTCTCCGCGCTCCGCTCCAAGTCCGTGCTCGGCCTCTCGTCGGTGGTCCTCGTGTTCCAGGACGGCACAGACCTCATGAAGGCGCGCCAGCTCGTTCAGGAGCGCATGGGGACCGTCGCGTCCCAGCTTCCGACGGGGTCGAGAGCGCCCGTGATGCTCTCGCCACTGTCTTCGACGAGTCGGGTGATGAAGATCGGCATCTCCTCGCAGAAGCGGTCGCAGATGGAGATGACGGATCTGGCGCGCTTCACGATTCGCCCTCGACTCATGGCGGTGCCCGGAGTGGCCAACGTGGCGATCTGGGGGCAGCGCGATCGGCAGCTCCAGGTGAAGGTGAACCCTGACGCACTGCAAGCGCGCGGCGTGAGGCTCGACGACGTGCTCAAAGCAGCGCGCGATGCCACGACCCCCGCCGCTGCGGGATACGTGGATACGCCCACGCAGCGGTTCGCGGTCACGCACGCGTCGTTCGCGACGACGAAGGAAGCCCTCGGTGAGGTCGTGGTCCTTGGGCGAACACCGGGGACGAGCGTTCGCTTGTCCGACGTCGCGTCGATCGAAGAGGGCCACCCCGTACCGATCGGCGATGCCATCATCGACGACGTCCCGGGCCTCCTTCTCATCGTCGAGAAGCAACCCTGGGGCAACACGCTCGACGTGACACGGAAGGTCGAGGCCACGCTGACCGCGCTCGCCCCCGCACTACCCGACGTCAAGGTCGACCCGACCATCTTCCGACCCGCGACGTTCATCGAGCGGGCGCTCACGAACCTGGGACACGCGGTCGTGATCGGTTGCGTCCTCGTCGTGGTGATTCTCTTCCTCTTTCTCTACTCCTTCCGGACCGCGCTCATCAGCGTCGTCGCGATCCCTCTCTCGCTGGTCGCGGCGGCCGCGATCTTGGCGTGGCGTGGCGTGACGCTGGACACGATGACGGTCGCAGGTCTCGTCATCGCGCTGGGAGAGGTCGTCGACGACGCCATCATCGACGTCGAGAACATCCAACGTCGTCTCGCCATCAACGCCGGCTCGCCTTCGCCGCGCTCGCGCCTTGCCGTGGTGCTCGAGGCGTCGCTCGAGGTGAGGAGCGCGGTGGTCTACGCGACGCTGATCGTCGTGCTCGTGTTCCTGCCCGTGTACTTCATGGACGGGCTCTCGGGTGCGTTCTTCCGGCCGCTCGCGGTGGCGTACGTTCTCGCGGTCGGCGCGTCGCTGGTCGTCGCGTTGACGGTGACTCCGGCGCTGGCGCTCATGCTCCTCGAGCCTGGCGCCGGCGCCGAGGTGCGAGTCGACGGCCATACTCGTTCCACCGCGGATGCCGGCCCGCTATCGCGGATACTCCGAGCTTGGTATCGACCGATCGTGGAGCGCGCGGTCAAACGCACGCGAGCCGCGGGGGCGTTCTTCGGCATTCTCATCGCGGCGGCTGTTGGCCTCGTTCCCATCCTGGGGGAGGGGTTCTTGCCAGACTTTCACGAGACCGACTTCCTCATGCACTGGGTGGGTCGGCCGGGCACGTCCGTCGAGGAGATGGACCGGATCACGGTGCGGGCCAGCAAGGAGCTCCGCGCGATTCCGGGCGTGCGCAACTTCGGCTCTCACCTCGGGCGAGCCGAGGTGGCCGACGAGGTCGTCGGGCAAAACTTCGCCGAGCTCTGGATCAGCCTCAATGAAACGGCGAGCTACGCCGAGTCGGTCGCGAAGATACAGGCGACCGTCGACGGGTATCCGGGCCTCTACCGCGACGTTCAGACGTACCTCCAGGAGCGCATGAAGGAGGTCCTCACCGGCGCCAGTGGATCCATCGTCGTGCGGATCTACGGAGCCGATCTCGCCGTTCTGCGCGCGAAGGCCGACGAGGTCGGCGGTGTGCTCGCGAGCGTGCCTGGAATCGCCAATCTGAAGGTCGAGCCTCAGGTGCTCGTTCCCCAGATCGAAGTGGCGCTCGATCCCGCGGCCTTGCAGCGCTTCGGCCTCACCCCCGGCGACGTGCGACGAACCATGGCGACATTGCTCCAGGGGACGCGGGTCGGTGAGGTCTACCGTGGCGATCAGGTGATCGAGGTCGTCGTCTGGGGAGATGCGGCCCTACGCGCCGATGTCACGGCTGTCCGCGACCTGCGGATCGCCATTCCCGCCGCCGCGAGCCTCCCGTCAGCCGCGGCGGGCTCGGGCGGTTCGGATGTGCGTCTCGCCGATGTCGCGACCGTCTCGATGGTCTCGTCGCCCAACGTCGTCCAGCGAGATGGTGCGTCCCGTCGAATCGACGTGACGTGCGACGCCCGAGGTCGTGATCTTGGCGCGGTGGCGAAGGACGTCGAGCGGGCCGTTCGCCAGGTATCGTTTCCCCCGGGGCACCACGCTGAGGTCCTCGGTGAGTACGCCGCGCGCGCGAAGGCACAGACACGCTTGTTCGGTCTCGCGCTCCTTTCCCTCCTCGGCATCGCTCTCGTGCTCTACGCCGACTTCCGCTCGGCCCGGGTCGTCGGCTTCATCATGGCGACGCTACCGTTCGCCCTCGTCGGAGGCGTCCTGGGCGTCGTCGTGACGGGCGGCGTCGTCTCTCTCGGATCGCTCGTCGGCTTCGTGACCGTCCTGGGCATCGCAGCACGCAACGGCATCATGCTCGTGAGTCACTTCCGCCATCTCGAACGCGAAGAGGGGTTGCCGTTCGGCGAAGCTCTCATCGTGCGCGGATCGATCGAGCGCGTGGTCCCGATCCTGATGACCGCGCTTGCGACGGGGCTTGCGCTCGTGCCCCTCGTCATCTCCGGCAACCGCCCGGGAAACGAGATCGAACATCCCATGGCGGTGGTCATTCTCGGTGGCCTCGTGACGTCTACGGTGCTGAATCTGCTCGTGGTGCCCGCGCTCTACCTTCGCTTCGGCAGATCGGCGGGAGAGGTGGAGTCGTGAGTCGTTCCAGCGCCGCCTGATGTGTGCGAGTGGCTCGGTTACCAACGCCTCCCGCCTCGCGTAGCATCGAGGCGTGTGGCCTTTCCATCGGACGAAGCCGCGGGCGCTCTCGCTCCCCGAGGTGCCGCTCGATCGACCGACGGTCGTGAGCGGCGAGCTCGTCGTCGTCTCGCCGAACGACGTCGTTAGCCCGGTCACGGGAACGCGGGCCGCCGTGCTCGCGATCGAAGCCTTCGAGCAGCTCTCGCTCGCCGAGCTGCAAGAGGACGCGATCGAGCCCGCGAACCCCGCCATGATGACCGATCGATACCGGTCGCGTGGCGCGATCCGGCTCGGTCACACCCTCGTCCTCGGCGACGACGCCGGGGTGGAGCTCGCGGTGCCCCTCCGGCTCGCGCGCCTGACGTTCGCGACGGACGGTGGCCCGAAGACGCGGCTCCGACCCGTCCCTCCGGAGCTCGCGGACCGCTTCGGGCTCACCGACGAGCGCGAGATGTCTTTCTGCGAGCAGACACTGCGCACCGGCGATCGCGTCCGTCTCGCGGCGACCGTCGAGGCACGGGCGACCCCCACACCGAGCGGGTACCGCTCCGGCGTCGGCACCCTGCTCGTGGTGCGCGACGACCTCGGCCCCGTCGTCCTCGAGGAGCTGCTGGAACCGCCCGACGGGTGAATCGCGACTCGAGGCGCATGCATGATGGCCCACATGGAATTGAGCAAAGCGGACGAACCGTACGTCGCTCGCCTCAGGGCTGCCGCGGAGAAGGGGGCCAAGCCCTTCGTCGCGATCTACGCCGCCAACGTGACGAAGCTCTCGAGCCGAGACGCTGTCTACTACTGCGACCCGTGCTCCGAGATGATCGACGAAGCCGTGGAGGACGAGGAGTACGACGACGCGAAGCTGCTTCTTCGCGCGTACGTCGAACACGCCCTCCCGTTGGCAAGGCCGAACGCCATCGTTCTCTCCGACCTCGGAGCCAAGGCCATCCAGACCGCGATCGCGACCGACGACGACGCGCTCTTCGACCTCGCGCAGAAGAAGCTGCGCCACAAGGACGCCGCTGGTACGCGGCGAAGGGCGACAAGCCGAAGATGCTGAAGGCGATCATGGATACGCTGAAGAGCTACGGCGTCGGTCCGTCCGAGTTCACCAAGGATCCGTCGTTCGCCGCGTTCAAGAAGGATCCCGACTTCAACCTCGCGATCAAGGGCAAGTACGTCAAGGCGGCTGCCGCGGAGAAGAGCGCGTCGAAGAAGGCCGCATCGAAGAAGGCCACGCCGACCAACAGTGCGAAGCCGAAGCACCCGAAGGGCCTCGTGGTCTGGAACCGCAAGCCTTCGAAGAAGGTCGTCTATGAAGCTACGAGAGCCTTCTTCGACGCTCTCTCCGCAGGGACCGTCGACGCGGCTCGTTCGATGCTCGAGCACGACGAGAGAACGTCTCCATCGGCAAGATGTCGACCGACGGCGAGCCGTTCGACGCCGACGAGAGCCCGAGCTTCTTCGTTCCGATCTCCTACAAGAACGAGTCGACCGACGTGACCGCGGACTTCGAGGTGCGGGATTTTGGTACGGACTACGTCCTTGCGTGCACGATCATCCACGTCATGTGATTCCTTGCCGTGTACCGGTCGAGAAAATCATGAATGATCGCGCGACGATCTCGATACGACGCGCGACGCGACCGGGCCGCGGCATCTATCCTCGCGTCGTGGATTCATCGCAGCGAATCGACCCGCGATCGTTGCTCGATGACGTCGCCGTCGGCGTCGTCGTTCACGAATGCGGAGGGCGGATCGTCTACGCGAACCGTCTGCCCACGGACGAAGTCCCCGCCATGCGAGCGCTGCGTACGGGCGAGCCCGTGCGCGACCAGCTCCTCCACGTCTCGCGACCGGACGGCTCGCGCGTCTGGCTCCTCCGCGCTCCGACACGACGCCGTCCTGCGCGCCATGAGCGAGGGCGTCGCCATCCACGGCGGGACTGGGAAGATCATCTTCACCAACTCTGGCGCGGAGCGGATCCTGGGGCTGACGCAGGAGCAGCTCCTGGGCCGCGACGCCATCGATCCCCGCTGGCGGCTCGTTCGAGAGAACGGCGAGCCGCTCCCGCCCGACGAGATCCCATCGGAGGTCACGACCCGGACAGGACGGAGCAACAGCCAAACCTTGGGCGTCGAGCGCGGCGATGGCAGCCGCGCCTGGCTCAGCGTCTCCGCCGACTACGTCACTGGAATTCGCGGGTGATGGCTCTCGGCGCGCTCTCCACAAGAGCAGGATGTCCGTGTATATTACACGCGATTGCTCGGTTTACCGGTCGCGAGGGCGCCCTCCGGGAAGACTCGGGGAGACGAGGTGACCCGCGGCTCCGGAGGCCGGTAGTCACGCGGCGACTTCGACGCGGCGGAGACGGTTCGCGGACCGTGACGGCGGGGACCGGAGTTCATCGACCGTGTCTCGGCTTTGACAACAGCTATGACCGTCGGTCCCGGCCGTCACGGTCGAGCGGCTTCGACCATCACGCGCCCGGGAAGAGCTCGGCGACGTTCACCTCGGGCAAGCAGAAGGCGACGTCCTTCAGCTTGAAGTCGTCCTCCGGCGGGTCGCCGAGGAGCAGCTTCACGCGTTCCAGGGTCGCGCTCCACATCACCTGATGCGCGCCTTCGGTAACGGGTGTGTCGTCCTTCGCGAGGACGGGAGCGTCGACGAAGCCGATGCTGCCCTCGGGCGAGGGCTTGAAGCTGTTCGATTTTGCGCCGGCCCACACGGCGAGGGCGACGTAGGGAGCTCGACGTGTCACCGGCATGCAGCCGAGCGGGGCAAACCCCATGACACTCGACTCGTCGCCGTGAACGGTCTTGAAGTGAAGACCAACGAGGGCGGCTCCTTCGCGCGGGTGTCGGCGCCAAGGCACACGCGCCGCCCGCCAACGGTCTCCCGTAGCGAGGGTACGCAGCAGCCGGACGATGCCGCGGGGCGTACGCACACGAGGCAGAAGGACGACTGCGAAGTTCCCCTCCGCGCCGGCCTCGTCGATGAAGGTGTCGAGCTGCACGACGTCGGCCTCGGTGAGCTCGTCGAGCTGATGGACGTAGTTCACGTGCCCTCCGCCCGCTGCGGAGTTCGCGAACCTGCAGCCCGTCATCCCTAGACGGAGCCAGCGGTCGAAGTGCTCTACACAGTGATGCTCCCCCAGCACTGCGTCAGTCTATGCTGAAGTCTCGCTTCTCGCGCGGGCAGTGGATGACCATCCGCGGCGTACCGCGATCGTCGGTGACGACGACAGGTCCTTCTCGCTCCGCACGCTGAACTACGGCGCGCGCGTCACGGAGAAACTCCGTTCGCGTGACCGTCCGCGCCTGGTCCCCCTCATCGCGGCGCTCGCCCATGGGTACGAACGTAGTCGGAGGGCACCGCCCGCGCAAACATATTTACAATAGATCTCAGTAACTTGGGCAACCCGTTGAAATATCTCCATTAGTGCAGCGGCGGAGCGCCGTCGGGCTTGTCGGCCCCGCGCTGCCGTCGCCGCGGCACGGTCACGGGCGCCTCGGCCGGCGCGTCTTGCTCGTCCGCTCCCGGGCGCTCGGGCTCGGGCAGGGGGCCCACTGTCCTGCTCGCAGCGCCCCGACTCGCGAAGTGCTCGTCGGTGAGCTTCTTCAACGCCTCGACAGACGGACGGGCGTAGACGCGGTCCACCATTTGGGTGCTGGTGTGACCGAGGTATCGGGCGACGAGGACGTTGGAGACCCCGGCTTCGAGGTGCCAGGTGGCGAACGAGCGCCGCAAGTCGTTGAGGGACACCTCCGGTACGCCCGCACGCTTGCATGCCGCGAGTACGTCGCGACGCATGTTCTGCCAAGGGCGGTACTGCTCCTGCCCCTCGGGCAACCCGGCGAGGGCGAGTTCGAGGAACGGGCGCGAGATTGGCGTGATGGGGACGGTCCGCGTGCTGCTCGCGGTCTTCGACCCGTCGAGATGAACCTCTCCGGCGACGAGGTCGACGTCCCGACGCGGGCGTGCCCGCTTGCCCTCCGCGTGGCGCGCACCGCTGACGTAGAAGAACGCGAGCTCGGCTCGCCGCTCGTCGTCATAGAGAGCAGCGAGGAGCTTCTTGGCCTCCTCGATAGTATGCACGCGCGAGCGCGGTACGTAGTTGGCGTCCCAGGGCGGCAATACCTGCCCCGGGTCGAGCGGATACTCCCCTCGACGGCGCGCGAGGCCGAGCACACCACGAAGCACGTTGAGTTCCTTCTTCACGGTGTGGTCACTGGCCGCCTCGCCACACGGGGCTGCACGCTTCGCGGGCGTTCCCGCGGGTGTGGACCGGGCAGACGAACTTGTCGGTCCTGCGCCTGGTGTAGTCGTCGACGGACTCGGCCGTGACGACCAGCAAGCGCTCGTTCGCGCCGAAGACGCGGACGAGATGGCCAGCCTGACCGGTGTACGCGGAGAGAGTAGCGGCGGCGACGCGCTGCCCGACGCTCGCCAGAAAGTTGGTCACGGCCGCGCCGACGGTGACTTCCTTCGCGGCCTTGTAAAGGGGGTCGATGGCTTCTCGGTTCCACTCACGGCCGACGGCTTCGGCGAGAGCGCGGTCGACCCGACGGGTGCTCGCGCGTTCGCGCTTTCCGCGGACGGTGCGGCTGGCCCAGATGACGCGGGTGTCATCGCGTTCGTAGATTGCCCAGGGGGTCGTGGAAGGTTCACGCATGAACGTCGCTCCAGCTCGGCGAGGTACTCGGAGAGTGCTGCCCTCGTTACGCGGACCAGCCTTCCACTCACGAGATGCGGCATCTCCTTCATGACTTCGTACGCGCGACTGCGGCTGCACCCGATCACCCGCATGACGTCGGCGACGGTGAGCAGTGGTTCGAGTGGCGGAGTGACGGGCAGAGTCGACATGGAGAAGACCTCGTGCACTGGTCGGTTGCGACCGGCCGGCCGTATTCGAGAGCGAGGGATGGGCGCCCCTGCGCCCCCGTCTGCGCCGTCGTGAACAACCGACGAGGCAGACGGGGACGGCGCGGAGCCCGCGGTGCGCTCCGCGCTGTCGGGCTACTCGTTTCCGCTCTTCGGGAGCCTCGACGACGACGGCTCGCCGCCGTCCTTCGTGATGGTGGTGCTACCGAGGCTCGCCACCCTCCACACGGCCGTCTTGGTGCGGTTGTTCTCGGCGACCAGACGCAGGCTGCCGACCACGCGACCGCGCAACTTCCGAAGCTTCGATGCCGCCTTCGAGACGGTCAGGAGCCGGCCGCTACCAGGATGAAGGAAGTGCTGACGGAAACGGGGATAGAGCTTCCCTTCCACGTCATCCTGCAGACGCTTGATGATGGTGCGTGCGGTCACGCCGCCGCCGTTGCTGTCGATCTCGATCCAGGCTTCGAGCAGGTCGGCTAGGTCGCTCTTCTCGGCGTCGGCACTCTCGTCCCGCGAAGCGCGGGCGGAGGATGGATCCGGCAGCCCGCACCACGCGACGGCGCTGGCGACGAGGGCAGACCAGCCCTCGAACGACCCCCAGGCCGAGACGGCCTGCTTCGGCCGCCCTGCAAGGCAGTACGCGCGGAGGATGATGAGCGCAGCGGAGAGAAGCTGTGGGCGTCGAGCGCGCACGTGCGCGAGGAGGTCCGGGTACTTGAAGTCCGCACGCTCCTCGGGGCGCTCGTGGGCGGCTTCGAGTCGGATCCGGAGCACACGCCGGGTCGTGTCCCCGAGTAGCTCGACGTTGTTGCCGGTCGCGTAGAAGGTCGCCAAGTTCGGAACCAGTGAGAGCTCGTTCCGACCGAGGAGCCGGTCACGCCAGACGGAGCCCGTGAGCAAGGCGTCGATGGAGGCGCCTCCGAGCGGGTGACTGAGATTGTCGACCAACACTAGGTCGTCGCCCGCGAGCAGGACGCTCGTGATGACCTTCCGCTGCTCCTCGTCGTTCTGGGCTTGGGGAACGCGAGCGAGCGGCTCTCCCTTCAAGATGACGCCGATGGTGTCGACGAGGAGGCTACCTCCGCACCCGCGGACGCTCTTGTCGACGAGGATGAGGGGACTGTACATGCGCCGGCTGGATGATGGCGTTGACCGCCGAAAGGCTGATGGCCATCAGGCCGGCACCTCCAGGTCGCACGGCGTGATGGCCATCGTGATGCGCCGGTCGTGGCGCCAACGCGATGCTGTCGAGGGTCAGTCGAAGCGGGCGAGGGTCTCGGCGACGCGGGCGATGACGTCGCGGTCGACGAGCTTCTTCTTTCGCCGAGCGGCGTCGCGGAGTGCTGCAGTGGCGAGGCGGTCGATCTCCCGGAGGGCGCCTTGGGAGAGCTCGTGCAGCGCGGCGAGAGCATCGTCTGGGAAGATCGCGCGGTCGGTGCCCGCTGCGGAGAGGCGGTACTTCACATACTCCGCGGTGTCATCGACCGTCGCCGGCTCGAGGAGGAAGCGGTGGTGCAGCCTGGTCAGCAGCGATCGATGTGCGCGGCGCGAGAGCGAGGCTTCGAGCTCTGGCAAGCCCACCATGACGAGGGAGAGGAGCGCTCTGGCGTCCCACTCGTAGTTCATGAGGATGTGCAGGTGCCCGAGCATGTCGGGGTGGAGCAGGTGGGCCTCGTCGAGCAAGAAGACGGGATGGACCTTGTCGCGGCGGAGATCGTGGACGTGGGTCTCGACGGCGAGGAAGAGATTCGCCGCCGTCGAGGTGGGGTGAAGGCCAAGCGTGTGACACAGGTATCGATAGAAGTCGCGTCGGCCGAGCGTGGCGTTTCGGCAATACGTCAGTCGGAATCCGGCCTGTGGAAGCCGCCGTCGAAGCGCCCGGAGTACACAAGTCTTCCCGACGCCGGGCTCACCGAGAAGCATCACGCTCTGGCGATCGCCGAGGGCTTCCTCGATTTCGGCGACGAGCGCCGCCTTGCTCTCGGGGAGCCAGAGGTCGGCGTCGTCGATCTCCTTCGAGAATGGAGACGAGCGGAGCGAGAAGGCCGCGAGCACATCAGAAGATGTCGTCATCGCCGTCCTCCTCCTGCAGCGTGCGGCCCGGGTTGAAGTTCACCGGGCCTTTGGCTCGCTCCGGTGCGGGACGGCGCGGAGGGCGCGGCCGTTTCGCGTTGCCGACGGGATCCACGAGATGAAGCGCGATCTGCTTGTCGTCGAGCTCGATGACCGGACTCTGGCGATCGAAGAGACTCGTCGCGATCGTGACGATCTGGCCGGCGAGATATCCGAGCGGCACCTCATAGACGACGCCGCCGACGGAGACGGTGCTGTCGCGGCGGACGCGCCGCCGCGCGCGCACGGTGAGGGCGGTGCGGAGCTGCTCCTCGGTGACGGGCACTTTCTCGCCTTCGGCGAAGCGGGCCGCGGGCGTACGTCCGAGGAGCCCGGCATGCGGGGCTACTTGATAATAGCGAGCGAGCCAGGTCCGGAGCTTCTGCTCGACATCATCGAGCGAGGCGACGTGCCCGATGTGCGAGAGGGCCTCTTCACGCATCCGACGCCAGAAGCGCTCCATTTTCCCGCGAGCCGGGGCATCGTAGGGCCGCGCGTGCATGAGCGTGATCCCGAGACGAGAGCAGGCCAATTGCAGAATTGCGCCGCGGTACGTCGCGCCGTTGTCGAGATAGAGCGCGTCGCACTTGCCATATTCCATGAGCGCCTGAGCGAAGAGCGAGAGCATCGTCTCCTCGCGCTCGTCCGACGCCACGCGGAGGGCGACGACGTATCGCGAGGCGTCGTCGAGGAGGGCATGCACCCGGACAGGCGTGCGCTTGCCGTCGAGCGTGAGCGTGGGGCCGTGGCAGACATCGCCGTGCCAGAGCGCGCCTGGCCGTTCGGCCTCCCAGCGGAGACGCGCCTTGCCGCCCTCCGCCTCTACCTCGACAGTGCGAGCGAGGCCGCGCTCGGCGAGCATGCGGCGGACGGTGCATTCGGTCACTTCGTCGCCGATGCGCCCGTCGGCGCGCAGCGTCCGGAGGACCAGCGTCACGCTGACGCTCGGGTGCTCGCGGCGGATGTCGCAGAGGAGCTCGCGTAGCTCGGGATCGAGGTTGCGACCGCGACCGCGATCACCACGCCCCTGAGGCACGAGCGCCTCGAGGCCGCCCTTCTTGAAAGCGTAGAGCCATCGCTCGAGCGTCGCGATCGAGTAGCAGCGCGTCGTATCGCTGCCGGGCGGCCGCACGCGCTGCGCGCTAAGCCGGCGAAGCTCCTCGCTTCGCTCGCCGTGGTCGAGGGCGCCCGCGCGGATCGCGAGCTCGCCGATGAGGCCGTGACGGAAGACCGCCACCTCCTCGCCGTGATTCTTCGGAGTCAGTTGATCCATTTCGTCTCCTTCGCGGGCTCGTTGGTGCCCGTGAAGCAGTCGTGCCGGCGCGAAGGGACGGCGTGCCCGATCCTCCTCGGTGGATCTGGAACGCTCGCGCCGGCCGGCGGCGCGGTCCTTCGACGGCGCGCGTGTCGAGCGGCGCCTCCGCGAGGCCAATCAAGCCGCGATCTGCGCTCCGGCGAACGCGCTCTCGGCGAGATCACCTCCCAATCGGCGTCCGCCGCGGGCGGCGAGCGCGAGGACGACGAGCTCGGCGACTCGACGGCGCGGAGCGGCCTCCAGGCCACTGACCCCGAAGAGCTCGCCGCGCCTCACTGCCTCGATCCAACGAGGCAGCGATATCCACCGATCGATGGCGGACGAGCCCAGCACGCGCGCCGGGCTCGTCCGGCCCCGCGCGGCGGCGCTGGTCTCGCCGGACGCGTACATCGCGAGGGCGATGGCGATCGCGCCGGCGCTGTACCACCGACGACGGAGAAGCCCGCGGGGCCCGACAACGAGGACGGCGCGGCACGCACGGCATCGGAAGCGGCGCATGACAACGACGCCCTGCTCGGCCACGCCCGACGGCGACATCGGGCCCCGAACCTGCCGCTCGACGAGCCCGTGCCCGACGATCGCCATTCGCCCGCCGATCGGCTGCGCGGGCGCCCGGCAGCAAGGACACGATCCCGGCCGCGCCGCGGCGCACGACGGCATCGACGCACGCCAGGACTTGATTCCGAGCGAGCTCACGACGAACCTTTCTTGGCTGCGCGTCTTTTCTACGGGGCGCGAAGCACGGCGGAGAGGGCGGTTCCGTCCAAAGAAGACGCCCTCTCCGTCACCTATTTCTGGGCCTGTGCTCTCCTTCGGGGCGACGCCCTACTCGGGCTGCCGGGCGATGCCCATCCCGCCGGCGCACGATGGGCGGGGGGCGATCCCCTGTCGGGTGCGGTGTCGCCTCGTTGCCCATCGCGACGCGGCTCCCGGCGTGGGCGCGGTCATGATGGCCCTCGCTGAGGCGGCTACGCGATCGCCCTTCGGCGATCATCCAGCGGGCGCGTTAACAGGGGACGTTCCCAATCCCGGCGTATCGACAGAGAGGCGTGAGGACGCCCGCGATGAAGACGGCGCGCCCGACGTCATCGACGAAGGGAAAGTCGCAGACGACGTCGAGCAGATCGCGCGCCGCCTCCTTCGCGTCCTCATGCGTAGGCGCGGCAGGCACTTCGATGGCGCCGGTCGTGCCGAGAAAGAGGAGCCGGAGACCCGAACCTGCAAGATGCCATGCTCGTCGTCGGGGTTCTCGACTGGGTGATGGCCGAGTTCGTTCGCCTCTACCACGGCGTGCCCGCCGACCAGGCACAGCGAATCGTCGACCAGCTCGTAACGAGGCAGGCTCCCGCGGTGCAGGACTTCGGCGCCGACCTTAAAGTTCTTCGCGCCGACCTCGGAGCCTCGGAGCACACGCTCGTGTTGCTGTACCAACGCGGCGAAGAGGGGGCCGACCTATCGGAGCTGACGAAATGGTCGCCGACGTCCATGCGTACGAACCTGCGTCGGACGCTCGGTGCCCTGGCTGAGAAGAAGCGGTTCGTCCACCAAGCGGGTGACCACTACACGATTACGCGTGCCGGTCAGGCCCACGTCGAACAGAAGCGCCTCCTCGACCCCTGATGCTTCACGGGTATCGCGAGCCGTGACGCCGGTGTGACGGACTACCCGGACTCGGCATCACCCGATGGACTGGGTGGACGAGTTGGTCGAGTGGCGCCCCATACGATAGCGGTTACGAACCGCTCTTTGTCGTGATGGGAACCGGCCAACACAACGAGCCACGACAATGAAACACCGGGGTTCTCTGGAGATAGCTCCGAATCTCCATGGAGACGAGTTCGTGCTCGGTTTGTATGGGGTCCACTCGTGGGGTGCACCTTTCTTCTCGCTTGATGTCGCCCGGCGAGTGGAGCGAACGGTCGTTGGATGCGAAACCGAGCAAGCGCTTCCTCGATCCCGTCCCCGCCGGAGCCGTCCCCGATCCCGCCGTACGTGCCGCCGAAGCGAACGAAGTACGACGACCTCGTCGACGTGCTCGCGGACGGGCTCTTTGAGATGGTCCTGGATGGCGACGTGCCGATGCCTGTGGCTAAGAGGCGACGGCGCCTCGTCGCGAAATAGAGTGAGCCACTCGCGCGCGGGGACACAGATCCGTTCCACGCGATCCACGAGGCGGCGCGTCGACGCCGAGGTCGCCCACCCTTACAGCGTGCGGGCCGCGGCGTCGCACGCCGCCACATCGGTCGCGCCCGCAAGCCAGGAGAGCAGGCACCGACTGAGAGGGTCGTCGCCACTCGCTCGCGAGCCACCCTTATGGTGGTCGTAGCCGTACGCCTTGCGTATCAACGTGAGGCGCTCCGGGCTAGCGCCGCGGTCGCCGACGACGTCGGTCATGGTCTCGGGCTCGAGCATCACCACGCTCGCGTAGTTCGCGTCGTGCTCCGCCGGTGTCGTCGGGCGCCCGAGGATCGTGTCGTCGGGCGAGAGCCGGATCGCTTCGTCTCCCCATACGCGCATATTGCGAGCCGTGCTCCCGTGACAGTCGATCGAGCCGCATCGGTGGACGAGCGCCTGACTGACCACCGGGAACGAGGTCCGGTCGGGCAGCACCGGCGTCGTCATCCCATCGTCGGGCGGCGGCGAGCAGGCGAGGGCGTGAGTGATCGCCACGGCGACGAGCGCGCGCCTCACGGCTCTCCCCCGTTCGACGCGTCGAAGACGTACACGTGCCCTGGCGAGCGCGCCCCGCGCGGACCGGTGTGACACGTCGCGCACGCGCCGTCCCGCCCGATGTTGGTTCGCATCTCCACCGTCGCCCCTTGGTAGGCGAGCGAGACGCGCATGGGGTACGCCGGGCTGAAGGTCTCGGGTCTGACGTAGAAGTTCCCCACGCGGTTCGTTACCTCGGTGTGGGTGACGCCGTTTGCGTCCTGGAGGCGCACCGTGACGTCGGAGAGACCGACGCGCGAGGCCGAGTCGCGGAACACCGTTCCGGCGACGGCGAACTCGGGCGGCGAGCCAATACCCCCCTCGTGGCACACGAGGCACGGCTGCCCGGGGCGGTGTTCAGGTCCCTCGGAGACGCCACTCACCTCGTCCCCGAGTGCATCCTTCTTCGCGGACTGCACGGGGTCGAGGCAGGAGGCGAGGCCGATCACGAGCGCGAGTGCCGACCAGAGTCGGATCATTTCCTTACCTCCAACGAGACGCCGCCGAAAATCGCGAGACGGTCGGTGACGTAGATCGCATCCAGGAAGCGTGTGTACGCCGCATTCGCATCGACGCCGAACGTCCACGCATCGTTCTCGCCGAAGGAGCGACGCAGCGTCCCGCCGAGCGTGGCCGTCACGAGCGGGCTCAGCTCGCGGTCGCCGGTGCGCAAGGTCGGCGCAGTCAGCTCCGACGCGGTCGTGTATGCGCGCCGCCAGAAGCTCACGCCATTCTGTCCATGGAACCGGACGTGAGGTCCGACCTGCCATCGCTTCGACGTGTCGAAGAGCCAGCGCGCGTCAAGCGTCGATGCGTAGAGGCTCCACGAATCGGTATAGAGGCGCTCCTCGAGCCGCAGCGTGGACGCTCGAAAGCGATACCCATACCCGATGCCAATAGCGTAACGCTCCCGTGAGGTCGGGAGCCGCTCGATGACCTTCGCGTCGAGGCGAAGCGCGTTCACGAGGTCGGCGCTCGCCCCGTTCGGCACGGACGTGCCGGGTGTGAACAGCGGGATGAAACGGTACGGCTTCGACGTGTCGCCGCGTTCCAGGAAGACGTCAGCGACGACCGACACGAAGCTCGACGCGTCGAGGATGCGCGTGAAGCCGAGCTTAAGCCCCCCGCGGCTCACGTGCTGCGAGAACATCGAGAACGGCGTCCCCGCCTTGCCGATGGTGTCGTGCGCGTAGGAGCCGCCGAGCAGCACCGTGAGGAGCTTGTTGTCGAAGTCGCGCGTGACGGCGCCGCTGAACGTCATCGCGAGGTAGTCCGGCTCGCTCGACACGTTCGCCGCGGCCGACAATCCGAGCTCGCGCGGCTTGTACGACGCCGCGATTTCACCCTCGTTCCGTGGCTCGACCCAGCGCTGCGATGCAGTCGAGACAATGTCGGGAGATGCGGCCGAAACCACGTCGAGGAGGTAGTGGCCGTCGAGTCGCCAGCCTGCGGTGGGATCCGACACGGTCGCGGCGATCGTCGGAGTGAGGACCACAACGCTGTCGGTGCCGACGTACGATGACAGCTCGCTCGACACTGTAACGTCTGGTCGATCCGCCGCGCGCGCGGCGGGCGCCAAGAGGACCGTAGCGAGCGAGATCGCGAGAGCGCGTGTCAGTTGCACCCGCATCCGCCACCGGTCGCGAGCGATCCCCCCATCGCGCCCTCCTGCACGGCGCGCACGTGGGCCTCCCCCGGCCCGGCCCGGTCGCCGGGCACCATGGTTGGGTGCGCGAGACGACCTCGCGCATACGGCGCCACAGGAGTGCACGCGCTCGCCTGGGCGGCGAGGAGCAGGAATAAGCTTGTGGCGTGGCGTCCTCGCATCAATTCGGACGTCACTGTGGCGACGAGGCACCGCTCCGACAACGCACACTTCTCGAACACGCTGTTTCGAATGAAGGACGCAATGGAACTGAGTTGCGAGAACGAAACGCGGTGTTCGGAATTTGTGAGCGACTCGTTCGCGCCGTTTCGTGCGGAGATGGGGCTGCGTCGTCCACGACGCTCTCCGGAGGACGAAATGAAGAAGGCGAACACAAACTGGATTTATCGAGCCGCCCGCTTGCCGATACTGTCGGCGCTCGCGATCGTGGCCGGCAGCATGGCGGTCGCGTGCGGCTTTCCCAAGACGGTCGACGGTCCGCCTCCGCGCATCACCGTGCAGCAGGTCGAGCACGAAGCCCAGGCAGGCTCGGGCGTGACGCAGGCGTATCTCGACACCGGGCGCGATCTCTTCGCCGCGAAGTGCAATGGGTGCCATGGCTACCCGGACATCGCGACTGTCGCGGACGACAAGTGGCCCGCGATCATGACGCGGATGGGAAAGAAGTCGGATCTCAACGCGGACCAGTCGCAGCAGGTGCTCGCCTTCGTGCGCGCGGCGAAGGCGAAGTGAGCCTGCGCGAGATGCCTAGAGTGCGCCGGCGCCCGGACGAAGGGCCTCGAGGAGGAAGTCGCGAAACGCCGTGACCTTCTTCGAGGTCTGTCCGCTCGAGGGGTAGAGCATCACGAGGTCGCCCGACATCGCCGCCGCCCCGCTGACGGGAACCTCTTCCAGCAAGCCCTCGCGAACATACGTGCGAGCCACGAAGGTCGGCAGGATGCCGACGCCGACGCCGTCCCGCATCAGATCTCGTGCGAGAAGGAAGTCGTCAACGAAGAACTGCACGGACTCGGGCTCCGTTTTGAAGATGCGCGTGACCGCGCGGTGCAGGACCCAGGTATGTCGGTCGTCTCCGAGCTGCTTCGGTCGCCCGCGGCGCGCCACGTAGGAGGGTGCCGCGTAGAAGGCCGCCGAGCCCTTGCCTATGCGGCGCGCAGTCAACGTCGAGTCCTTGAGCGGCCCGGTGGCGACACGAATGGCGAGGTCGTAGCCGTCCTTGACGAGATCGATCTGCTGCCCGCTCAGGCGGATGTCGAACCGCACGCTGGGGAAGCGGCGTGAGAACGCGGCGATCACCGACGGCAACACGATGGCTCCGAAGTCCGGCGCGGCCGTTATCCGCAGGAGCCCGGATGGCGCCTCCTCCCGCTCGGGCAGGTCGACGACCGCGGAGCGAAGCGCGGTGAGGTGCCCGCGCGTGCGCTCGTGGAGCGCGGCCCCCGCCGTCGACAGCGACACGTGGTGGGTCGTTCGGTGCAGTAGCTCAACGCCGAGGATCTCCTCGAGCTGCGCGATGGAGCGGCTCACGGTGCCCTTGGCGACCCCGAGCTTCGCCGCCGCCTTCGAGAAGCTCGACTGCTCGGCAACTGCCGAAAACATCGCGAGAAGTTGAAGATCGACGTGTGTTTCCATTTCAGAACACCATGTTGCAATGGCGTGGTCTTGTTCGCAATAAGGAACACACTCATGATGACCTCATCACCCCGCAACAAGGAGATACGCCCATGAGCAACGCAGCTACGTTTCCGATCTCGACCTCGACCTCGACGCCCAGCAAGGGGCTCCACATCGGCCTCTGGGTGGCCCAGGGACTTCTCGCCGCCGCATTCCTGATGGCCGGCGGCATGAAGGTGTCCGCACCGATCGAACAGCTTCAGGCGCAGATGCCGTGGGTGACGGGCGCGATGGGCGGCGCGGTCCGCTTCATCGGCGTCGTGGAGCTGCTCGGCGCGTTGGGGCTGATCCTGCCCGCCGCGACTCGAATCCTGCCGAAGCTCACGCCGCTCGCGGCCTCCGGCCTTCTGACCGTCATGGTCCTCGCCTCGATGACTCACATCAGCCGCGGCGAGTACCCGATGATCGTCGCGAACTTGGTTCTCGGCAGCCTGGCCGCGTTCATCGCCTGGGGTCGGTTCAAGAAGGCGCCCATCGCCGCGAGGGGATGAAAGATGGCCAAGCGCTCGAACCGCGACCGTGCGCTCGATCCGCGCGAAGGCTTGAGCCGCCGCACCTTCATCGGTGGCGTGAGCGCAGCGGTCGCGCTGCATGCCTCGGGATGTCGCCCGGACGCGCGGCGGGTCGTGTCAGAGCACGAAGCAGGAGGACGCATGAAGACGATGCCCACCATCTATCTGCCTCACGGGGGCGGGCCATGGCCTTGGACGCCCGCTTTCACGCCCGCGCTCGCCGCCGACTACGTGCCCCTGCGCGCGTACCTCGAGGAACTTTGTCGCGCGCTTCCCGGTCGTCCGACGGGCATCGTCGTGGTCTCGGCGCACTGGCAGGCACCGCTGCCGACCGTGATCACGAGCGAGCGGCCGACGATGCTGTACGACTACCATGGCTTCCCCGCTGACACGTACGCGATCCGCTGGGACGCGCCGGGGAGCCCGCAGCTCGCAGCGACGGTCCGCCAGTTGCTCTCGTCGGCGGGCATCGAGAGCGCGGAGGAACAGCGTCGAGGCTTCGATCACGGGACCTTCGTCCCGATGAAGCTCGCGTTTCCGAGCGCCGACATCCCGACCATCCAGCTGTCCCTCGACGCCGGGTACGATCCTGAACACCATCTCGCCATGGGGCGCGCGCTCTCGAGCCTGCGGGAGCAAGGAGTTTTGATCATCGGCAGCGGGATGAGCTGGGAGGACTTTCGGGCGCGGGACATCGTCCGCCGGTCGAACGCCTTCGACGAGTGGTTTCAGCACGCAGCGCTAGCCGAACCACAGACGCGTGACCGGATGCTCGCGAACTGGACCGAAGCGCCTCACGCACGAGCGGCCCATCCTCACGAGGAGCATCTCCTGCCCATGATGGTGGCAGCCGGTGCGGCGGGTGCCGACGTCGGCCGCGTCGCGTGGAATGGCAGCCTCATGGGCATTCGCGTAAGCGCGGTCCACTTTGGCCAAACGTCGGCGGGCTGACCCGTGGGGTACGGTCGCCGGCCATTCGTCTCGGTGGGCGTCGTCATCGCGCTCGCAGGTGCCTCGGCTTGCTCAACGGAAGGACAGCCAGACATGACCGAACATGATCTCACGAGGGAGATCGCGAGGCCGCCGCTCTCGCCCCCGCGGGCTCCTCTTGTCGAGGGCCAGTCGCGGTGACGTGCGCTCGGGTGAGGAGGTGGGCTGATGGCATCCGGTAAAGGTAAGGTTCTTCGCCTTCTGTCGGGGCTTCTCCTCAAGCGAGCCACCATCCTCGACGCCGAAGGGGTCGGCGGATTTCGGCGGCTGGTCGTTCGGGCGGAAGTTCCGCGGTTTTCCGCAGGCGCGAAGATCCAGGTGCTGCTGCCTTCGGACGAGACCCGAACCTACACGCCCATCCCGTCGCCGCATGGAATGACGCTCCTTGCGTGGACGCACGCGGGCGGGCCAGGTGCGCGTTGGATGGCCAACGTCGGCGTGGGCGAGAGCATCCAATTCCTCGGCCCCCAACGGTCGCTGGAGCTCGCGCCCGGACGGGTCGTGATCGTGGGGGACGAGACGAGCGTTGCCGTTGCTGCGGCGTTCGAGGCAGAGCGCCCAGGTCAGGTGCACGCCGTGATTCAGTCCGACCATGGCCAGGACACTCGAACGGCGGCTGCGACCGTTGGTCTGAGGTCGCTCACGGTCGTTCCGCGCGGCGACACCAGCGCCACTGCCGCGGTCTTTGCCGAGTTGGCGGTGACTCGCGAGACTGCAATTGCGCTAACGGGATGCGCCACGCTCGTGGTCACTGCACGCGACGCTTTTCGTTCAATTGGCGTCGGGAACGTGAAGACCAAGGCCTACTGGACTCCGGGCCGTGTGGGCTTGGACTGACAGTCACCGTGAGCCCCATTCGACCCCGCGCGACGCTTGATTCGCGACGTCGCAAGGTCGCTGAGGGCCGTTCATCCGACGACCGAGCTACCGACCGTCGTTGACGGTCGCCGTCGACTTCTCGAGAACCGGTCCCTCGAACGCGCTCTTCAGATTCACCCCCAGGGCGTCGAGAATCCGACTCGCCCGGTCGACAGTGATGCCGTGGTACTCGTTGCGCTCGTCGCGCGACACCTGCGATTCGTTCACGTCGAGACGCTCGGCGAGCTGCCTCTGGGTGAGGCCAAGGGCGATGCGAAGCGCGACCAGCGTGCGCCCGAGTCCGTGAAGGTTCTCGAGCTCGCCGAGGTTCGGGTACCCGCAGGAGCATCGAGCGGCACGCGGTGCGCTCGTTCTCTACAACTTCACGAGCGTCCCGATCTTCGCGCCGAAAGAGACGCTGCTCTATCGGTACCTCGTGGTCGTCATCAACCTGTGCACCGACAGCCCGAGCAAGCGCGCCGCCAGCATCGAGCTATCCGAGGGCGACGTCGAGAACCCGCTCCGGGTGGTTCGGGTCGGAACCGCGGCGACGCGGCCTCCAAAGCGCGCCCGGAAGGGTGCCGCCAAGAAGACGAAGAAGCCGGCCAAGAAGAAGGCGCGCCGATGACTGGTGCACCCCACGAATGAACCCCATGCAGTAACGCCTACGAACCGCGTCTGTGGTGCGAAGGGCCGCCCCTCAACGATCTCCACGCCTTACGCCGCGCTCTCCGTACCGCCGGGTCGCCGACCCACCGCTCCGGAGACCAACCTCCGTAGCCGTCGGTCTCTCCTCCGGAGCCGCGGGTCACCTCGTCTCCCCGAGTCTGCCCCGGAGAGCGCCCTCGCGACCGGTAAACCGAGCACTCGCGTGCACCCTACACGGACCGCCTGCTCTTTGTGGAGAGCGCCCCGAGAGCCAACCCTCGCGAATTCCAGCGCGACGTGCGCGTCGACGACCTCCGGACCCGTGGGTCACCAAAGTTCGTAAACGCTATCGAGTGGCACGCCCGGCAGGATTCCAACGTGCGACCTACGGCTCCGGAGGCCGTCGCTCGATCCAGCTGAGCTACGGGCGCGTGTTGGTTGGTGAAACTAGAGACCTGCTTCGAGAGAGTGTCGAGAGTGCGTTCCGCGCCCGATGTTCGGCTCCGGAGGCCGTCGCTCGATCCAGCTGAGCTACGGGCGCGTGTGAGTTGGAGAATCTAGAGAACCTGTTTCGAGAAGAGGACCACGCCCGACTTTCGGCTCCGCAGGAGAGACCCATCGGGTTCAAGCGTGGGGTGCACCTGCGGTCGGCGAGCCCTGCCCAACGGCCCTGGAGGCGGCCAGGGCAGGCCAACGACGTCAAGCACCGGTCGCGCAGGGCCCGTCAGCGGGCGCGCGCGGCCTCGGCGAAGAATGCAGAGGCCACGTCGAACGCGCGTGTGAGCTCGTCGGGGAGCTCGTCCCCTTCGTCGCGGAACCGACGCACGCTCCCGTCCTCGCGAATTTGCAGCTCGGAGACGACTGGCCCGCCATCGGCGTCGGTCGACTCGTGCGGGTCGAAGCAGCCCTCTTCGACCTCGTTCACGTGCGTGGCGGTGAGGTCCGAAAGGAGGCGCTCGACGCGCGCCGGTCCGAGGCTCACGGTGGTGCCATGCTGGTCCTTCGCGTCGCGCACGAGGACCCGACCATCGCGATAGGCCTCGAAAGCGCGGAGGTCCTCGTGCCACCCGTCGCCCGACTCGAAGGCGACGACGACACCATCGAGCATCGGCTCGAAGCTGCATCCGCGCTCGCCCGGCACCTCCGAGGGACCGGTCGAGCACGCCGTCAACATCATCATCGCAAGCCCACACAACAACCGCTTCATGATTGGTGCTCCAGCCAACGGCGTGCCTGTGTCGACCGGCCCTGAACGCTGCGATTTTCGACCCCCGAACGCGCGCAGATCCATGATCGCGCATGCGATCGCGCAAGGGGCTGCGCGATCGTATGGCACAGTCGAATGGGTCACGGCACCATTCTCTCATGAGATCGTGAAGACGACGACGAGCGGGACCGGCGCCGCATGCGACGAGGTCGGCACCATCGACGCCGGCAGCCTTACCGAGCTCGTCAAGATCGGCGATTCGCTCGTCTATCTCGGTCCGGAGAAGGTCATGCGTCTGCCGGCGGGCGGCTCGGAGTTCTGGGCCGCACGGTAGTACGCTCAGGGCGCGCAGCAACGGAAGCCCAGGTCGTCGGCGCGGTAATTGCGCGCGAAGCCGGAGTAGAACTGGCAGCCGCGGGTCGCTTCGTTCCCGTAGGCTCCACCATAGAAGAAGCAGAAGTCCTTCGCGTGATCGCCGCTCTCGGTGAGGGGCCCGCCGTCGCTCCCCTTGCACGCGTCGACCCACTCCCACACGTTGCCAAGGAGGTCGTAGACGCCGGGGACACCTCCGACGCACCTCGGTCTCGCGCGGACCGCCTCGACCCCGCCGCCGCCGTCGGTGAGCCCCGCGTTGCACGCCTCCGGCTCGTACCCGCTCCCGTAGGGGAACACCATCGTCCCGCCGCGTGAGCACGCCGCGAAGAGCTGGCTGTCGACCGCGCTCGTGATCCGCTCGGGGTCGAGCGGACCGCCGGGCTGGATCGCGCCGCAGAGGCGCTTGCCTGCCCAGGCGCAGAACGCGCGCGCGTCGCACCAGTCGATGCCCGTCGCCGGGTGATCCGGCGGTGCGGAGACGGTCGGAAGAAAGTTCGTGTTCCACGCGCAGACGGCGGGCTGGGCCGCCGGGGCCGGCGAGGTCGCGAGGAACGCTGCGTAGTCCGCACCCGTGACCTCCGTGGTGTCGATGCAGAACGACGTGCTGGGGAGCGTCACGCGCACCATCGCGGGCCCGGCCTCGGAGCGGCAGTCGCCGGCGTCGACGAGAGGCTCCGTCGACGCGTCGGTCGGCGCCGCGTCGTTGGCGGGGAGATCGGCGTCCTCCGCGTCGTCGATGTGGATCGGCTCGACGCCGAGGATACCTGCGCACGCGGCGAGGACCGCGGTGGCGGCGAACGCGAGCGCGAGCGCAAGCCGACGCATCCTCACTCCATACACGCGAACGCAGGCGGTGGGGACAGGCAGATGCGCCCGGCGGTGCGGATGGGCGCGGCGTGAGGTGTGGAGGTCGCACCCCGCGTCGCGCGCCGCCCCCCCATTCTCCGGCGTGACACACGCATGCCGGTGCAGGTATCTTCGCAACGGGCTCGGGTGGGACGGCAGTCGGACAGCCGCACGTACATCGACCTCGTCGAGTCCGTCTACGGCTGCCTCGCCGAGGTCACGACGACGGAATGGCTGAGGCGTACGCTGGTCGCGTTCCACACCCTGTCGCCAGCGGCGGTCGCGGCGTACGCCTATGGGTACGATCTCGACGGCTCGCCCGATCAGTGGCGCATATCCCGACCGATCGTGCACGGGATGCCGGAAGCGTTCGCGGAGAGCATCTACAACAGCTTCCTCGCCTCGCCGCCGCCGGTCCGCCGCGGGCTCCTCCGACTGGGCGCGTCGGGCACCCTGAGCGATCGGACCGGGCTTCTTCTCAGCGACCTACCGCTCGACGGCGCAGCGGCGGCGCGGGCGCTCGGCGTGACGGACGCGATCCACATCAACGCGACCGATCCGAGCTCGCGCGGGCTCCTCCTCGCGCTCGCGATCCCCACGCCCACGCGCCTCTCGCTTGCCGAGCGACGCCGCTTTGCGATGATCGCTGCGCACGTCGCCGCCGCGCGGCGCCTCCTCCTCGCGGGCGACGCAAGCGCACGGCCGTCGGTCGTGTTCGATCGGAGTGGGCGCGTCGCGCACGCCGAGAGCGGCCACGAAGCGGCGCTCCCGACCCTGAGGCAACACCTGCTCCGTACCGAGGCGATGCGCGACGGCAAGCGGACGACCGAGCCGGACCTCGTGCTCGCGAGCTGGCAAGCGCTCGTCGCTGGTCGCTACACGCTCGTGGGCCGCTTCGATAGCGACGGCCGGCGCTACATCGTCGCCCACGACAACGGACCGCGCGTTCGCGACCCGCGTGGGCTCTCCCCGCTCGAGGCGTCGGTCGCGAACCTCGCACGTCACGGCCACGCGCAGAAGCTCATCGCCTACGAGCTCGGCCTCACGCTCGGCACGGTGGGCGGCGTGATGACGCGCGTCTACCGGAAGCTCGGCGTTCGCTCCCGCGCCGAGCTCATCGAGCGTCTCATGATCCCATCGAGTGTGGAGCGAGACGCGGACGGAGAGCTCCTCGTGTTCACCTCGCCGGCGCCGGCAGTGAGCGCGGTGCTCGAGCATCTCACGCCCGCCGAGAGGGCGATCGCTCTCGCGGCGTCGGCCGGCGAGTCGAACGCGACGATCGCACGTCGCCGCGGGACGAGCGTGCGCACGGTGGAGGAACAGCTCGGCGCCGCGATGCGCAAGCTCGACGTCCGCTCGCGCGCCGAGATCGCGGCGCGCCTTCGCGGGACGCACGTGTCCTGACTACTTCAGCTTGTAGGTCGTGGTCAGGGAGGCGATGGCCTCCTTCGCTCGCTTGCTGATCTCCTTGTTCGGGTGATTCTCGTACTTCCGCATCAGGTCGAGCGTCTGCTTGTCTCGCCGCTGGTAGTAAATGTTCCAGAGCGCCATGCCACGCGTGGCGTCGTCGACCGTCGGGTCGTTGGCCGCCTTCTCGAGGAAGACGTAGACGGCGTCGCACTGCTTCGCGGCTCCCGCCTTTGGCGTGACGAGCTTGATGAACTCGAAGCACGGCTCGCGCATCACCATCGCGAACGGATCCTTGTACTGCTTGTTCTTGAGGCGTGACTCCGCCTCCGCGAGGAGCGCGTCGATGTACTCGTCGCGGCAGAAGATCATGTCCTGCCCGGCCTTTGCGGCGATCTCCAGGTCGGCGTCGGCGAGGTGCGTCTTGGCCCAGGGGCAGACGGCCGCCTTCTCCTCGTCGGTCGCTTTTGCCATGCGCGGCACGGCGTCGAGGGCGGCGCTCCGGTGCTCCGGCTTCGCCGCGACCAGCTTCAGCTTCGGGAACGCCTTCACGCGCCCGAAGACGAGGAGGTTCCGGTAGACGTTGTCCCGCGCCTCCTTCGTGGGATGCGCGTCCGCGACGGAGTAGAGCTCGTCGAAGGAACCGGCGAGGGTGGCGAGCTGCGAGGCGGGGGTCGCGATGCGCGCCGCGCGATTGCCTGCGTTCTCCTTGAGCGCCGCCAGGACCTCCTTCACCGCCGCAGGCGTCGCGTTGGCGCGCTTTCCGTCCTCGCCGAGGTAGTCGAGCTCCTCGTTGAGGAGCGCCACCGCCGTCGCCGACATCTTCGCGTCCTCCTTCTTCCGGATGAGTCCGGCGAGGGTGAGGGCGAAGGCGGGCGGCTTGCTCTCGCGCACGTACTTCGTCATCGCGTCGGTGATGCCCGCCTTGCAGGAGTAGGCTTGCCCCTGCTCGACGCTCACGGTGCACCCCTCGGCGTGCGCCTTCACGTGCTCGACGATGACGGCATCTGCGGCAGGGGCAGCCCCGGTCACCGCCGCGCCAGCGTCGGAGGCGACCTCGTCCTTTTTCCCGCAAGCCGCGATGACGCAAGCCGCAATGACGAGGGCGACGGCGCCCATTTCGGCGCGAACGATGGAGCGCATGGGCGCGAGACTGCACCGCCTGGGGCGGCGCCGGGTACCCGTGCTTTGCTTGCATCCGCCGGCGCGGTCGCGCGCAAGCAAACCACGGGTAGCCGCATCGCTCGACCATGACGCCGACCACGTGCGGCGCCATCGACATCGACGGCGTCGGCGTCTATCCCGGGCGCCTCGAGCGCCGTCGGACCAACGCGATGGCAAGGCACGCGGCGGCGGCCACGGGCAGAGCGTTCGAGCCCGCGTTCACGAGGCCGATGGAGCTGCACATCCACGAGGCCTCCGATGGAGCGCGCACCGCGCCGGCGTCGTTCGTCTCCCTCGACGTCGGCTTCGGCGCTGGACGCGAGGGATCTTCCGGGGCGTCCGTTCGGTCTTCGGGCGCTGGCGCGTCGTCGATCGCGACGCCGGAGTCGGCCGAGCTCCCGGCGTCGGTCGCGGCATCGAACGCCCCCGCGCCAGCATCGCTCGCCGCCGGGAGGCCGCCATCCAGCGGCGCTCCGAAGGCGTCGAGCGTGTCGTCGGGTACGAACTGGCACGCGATCGGTGCCGTGCCCAGCGTCTCGCGTGGGACCTGGAACAAGCCGCCGCCACCCGGGTTGTTCTCCGTGAAGTACGCGAACCGCTCGTCGAAGAAGATGGACGTCGGCTGGTGGAGGGCCTTCACCAGCTCCTTGCCCGGTTCGTGGAACGCGGAGCGGCTCGCGCTTCGGATCGACGCGCGGAGCGCGGTGTCCGGCTTGTTCGTCTCGACCAGCGTGAAGAAGACCTCGCCGCCGTTCAAGAAGAGCTCGCGGATCCCGTACGGGCGCGGCACCTTGATGATCGGCTGATCCCCTTCGATGTCGTAGCGGTAGACGATTCCACCGCCCGCCAGGATGTTGTCCTCCGATCCATAGATCCCGAGATCGTCGACGGGCACGGTCGCCGCGACGTCGGCCGGCGTGGTGTCGGTGCTCACACGTCGCGCGCGGTACACGGCCTGCGGGTCGGGTCCGCTCAGAAAGTAGACCGTATCGCCGAAGAGAGTGAGGCCCTTCGGATTCGACAGTTTGGAGAGGAGCTGGCGCGTAGGACCGGACCCCTTTGGAATGGCGAGAAGGACGGACTTCGGGGCGCCCGCGAGGAGATAGAAGACGCTGCCGTCGAGCCGGAGCTCGAGCGGTCTCGTTGCTTCGCTTTGCGCCTCGTGGACCGTCTCGCGCTCGGGATTCGCCGCGGCGAGCGCCGTCTTCGCGACGCGTACGACCTTGAGACCGTCGATGAAGTAGAGATGGGTGTCGTCGACGCCTCCGAGGCTGGCGGTCGATGTCTCGAAGGCGACGTCGTGGATCTGCGGCGCGCCCCCGTCCTTGGCGGCGGACTCGAGCCGTGGCCGCGCGCCTCGAGCCGCTGGTTCGTGCATCCAGTAGAGGCGGTCGCCGTCAGCCACGACGTGGTCGCGAATGGAGCCCGAGAACAGTCGCGTCGCGCCTTTGCACGTCGTGCCTTTCGCGGCATCGGAGGCCGTCTCGATGTCGCTCGAGGCGGCCCTCGCGGGACGATGATCCTCGCTCGGGAGGCACCGGACCGCGAGGACGCTCGTGACGATCGCCGCCACGGTTCGAAGCGATCGGCCGCGCGTCCACGTTGCACCGCCGTGGCACTCCAAGCTGCTCATGCCGGCCTGATTGCAACGGAGGTACCAACGCTCGGATGCACGCGGCGATCGGAGAGGTCCCGTGTGTGTAGCGCTGGCGGGCTCCGCTCGACGACGGACGGTCAGGCCCTTGTCCGGCCCCTCGGCCCAGCGGATTGAGAGCTGGAGATCCTGGCGGATGCGCTCAGGCCATCACGTTGATCGTCTGCCCAGGCTGAAGCTTCGGCGGGGAGGCCGCGCTCTGGATGAGCTGGAGATTCGCTTGCCCCTCGGCCTCCCTTGCTCCCTGAGCCTTCTTCGCCACGGCGACACCGTAGCTCTGCCCAAACGACGCCGCGCTGCCGACTGGTGATGGTTCCGGAAAATCTGCCATCCCTCGTTCCGGAAAATCTGCGGCCTCCCGAAGGAGAGGTGACGCATGATGGAATCGACGGAAATGGCCCGACGGACGGTGCAAGCCGAGGAGATGCTGCCTCTGCTGAAGCGCCACGAGATCCAGGTACTGCTGCGCGCGGGCCACTCGCAGGCGGACGTGTCGACTCGCACCGGGGTCTCGGCGGACACAGTTCGGCGGGTGAAGCGCGAAGCCGAGGTCACGAGCGCCGACGACACCGCCGCGCGACGGGAGAGGAAGATCGGGCGGCCCTCGAAGGCAACGCCGTACGCCGCAAAGGTCTCGGCGTGGCTCTCGGAGGAGCCCGAGCTTCCGACGCAGGAGTTGCTTCGTCGCGCGACCGAGGCGGGCTACGCCGGTCACAAGACGGCGTTCTACGCACTCGTCGCGGGCCTTCGTCCGCCTCGCGCGACGCCGGTCGTACGGTTCGAGGGCCTGCCAGGCGAGTTCTCGCAGCATGACTTCGGTCACGTCGACGTGCGCTTCGTCGACGGACGGAAGAAGCGGGTGCACTTCTTCGCCTCACGACTGAAGTACTCCCGCTTCGTCGCTGTCACGCTCGTCGCCAACGAGCGCACTGAGACGATCGTGCGCTGCCTCGCGCGCGACTTCGTCGCCTTCGGTGGTCTTCCGCTGCTCGCCGTCTTCGACCGCCCGCGGACGATCGTCAAGAAGGGGGGCAAGGGCCGCGAGGTCGACGAGTGGAACGCCACGTTCGCCCAGGCCATCGTCGACATCGGCGTCGGCGTCGAGATGTGTGCCCCGCGAAGCGGCAACCAGAAGGGCGCCGTCGAGCATCTCGTGAAGTGGGTAAAGGGTGCATTCTTCAAGCATCGCAAGTTCCAGGACGACACCGATCTCCAGGCGCAGCTGACGGCGTGGCTTGTCGAGGTCAACACGAAGACGCCGTCACGCGCGACACGAGTCATTCCGGAAACGAGGCGACAGGAGGAGTTGCCTCGTCTGCGCCCGATCAAGGTGATTCCGGAAAGGCTCGCCCTCCGGCTCCCCGTGTTCGTCGGGCCGACCGCGGAGGTCCTGTTCGAGGGAGCTCCGTACTCGATGCCGCCCGAAGCCACCAACGTCCCCGGCACTCTCTTCCTCTACGAGGATCGACTTCGCATCATTGCCGGTCGCTACGAGGCGAGCCATCGCCGCCGCACGAAGGACGAGCCGCCGGCGCCGCTGCCGGAGCATCGAGCCGCGAAGATCGCTTCCGTCCACGGCAAGCGAGCCAAGCTCTACGAGAAGCGGCAGCAGGTCCTCAACCTCGGGCGCAACGCGCTCGCCTTGTTGACCGAGATCACGCACCGCCACGGCAAGCTCGCTGGCCGTCACGTCGAGGACCTCTACGCCTTGCTCGAGGCGCACGGGGACGACGCGATGCGGAGCGCGATCGAGCGGGCGGTCGTCGACGGCAGGCTCACTGTCGTCGGCGTACGCCGCCATCTACCCTCCAAGAGCGTCCGGAGGCACGACGGCGAACGCCGCCGTGCCGGAGCGGCGCAACCGCGCGGACGACAGCGCGCCCAACTCGACCTCCCGCTCCACCGCGCGGAGCCGAAAGGAGCCGCGCGATGACCACCGATCTCGATCCGATCCTCAAACGACTCCACCTCGCTAACGCACGACGCGTCTGGCGAGATCTCATTCAGCGCGCCGAGAAGGAGGACTGGACCTATGAGGCGCTGCTGACCACGCTCTTCGCCGAGGAGGTCGCTCACCGTCGTGGCACTCGCCTCGCCCGTGCGGTTCGCGCTGCCGCGTTCCCGTTCCTGCGCACCATCGACGAGTTCGACTTCACCTACCAGTCGACGTTGCGGCTCACGACAATCGGCTCGCTCCTCACGCCGGACTTCGTGACCGAAGGTCACTCCGTGATCCTCGAGGGCAAGCCCGGCCGCGGCAAGACCCATCTAGCGATCGCGATCGCCTACCGCGCGCTCCAGAACGGCTTCGACGCCCACTTCGTCACGGCCGCCAAGCTCATCGACGAACTCTCTGCAGCCAGTCGCGAGGGCCGGCTACGCGAAGCCCTTGCTGTCTACATGAAGCCTCACGTCCTCGTGGTCGACGAGGTCGGCTATCTCGCCTACGGCGACGACGCTGCGAACGTCCTCTACCACGTCGTCAACGACCGCCACATCCGCCGTCGCGCGATGATCTTCACCACGAACAAGCACCCTCGACGATGGGGCCACGTCCTTCACGATGACGACCTCGCCGACGCCATCGTCGACCGCATCCTCGAGCGCGGCAGGCTCCTTCGTCTCGACGGACCCTCCATCCGCACGAAGCACCTGCCCGCCGACGAGCTCCTTGAAGACGATCTGAACGCTGCCGGAGGTCGCAGAATTTCCGGAAGGGACGACGCAGAATTTCCGGAACGCACAACTCCCGAAACATCCATGGCGATACCTCCGTCGAGCCAACGGCCGCGGCGGGGAGACGTTAAGGGCCGCGCGCGTGCGTCGGTGGAAGGTCTTCCTCGTGGCATCGAGTCACGAGACGCTCACGGCGCCAACCGCTAACGTCGACGAATGGCCGAGCGTCGAGGCGTCCTCAGTCTGCTGCTCGTGGCCGCCTGTTCGTCGACGAGGCCCTCCGCCGCCGGCGACGACGGGAACGCCGCCGCGCCTCGCGGGATCGAAGCCGGGATCGAGGCCGGGACCGCGTCCAGCGATGCCGGCGCGACGCCTGCTCCGGGGACGTTCTGCGCCGCGCGTTCGGCGCTCTTCTGCGACGACTTCGATACCCCATCGTTCTCCGAGAGGTCGTGGGTCGTCGAAGGCGCGCCCAATCTTGCTCTTCCTGGCGCGCTCTCACCGGCGTATGCGAGCTCGCCTCCGAACGCCTTCGTCTCGAGGACGCCGGCCATCGCCGACGCGACGGGCGTGCAGCAGCAACTCCGGAGGAGCGCTGGTGGGCCCGACGCGGTCGAAGTGACGGCCGACTTCTCGTTCTCGCTGCGCGTGATCACGCTGGGTGCGAGCCCTCGCACGGAGGTCGCGCGCGTGGAGGGCGTCAACCCGATCGACTTCACGAGTCACCACGTCGCGCTGCTCCTCTCCAGAGGCGGGGCGGAGGCTTCGATCGAGGTCTCGAGCGGACCGAGCATCGACGTGGTGTCGCTCCTCCACGCTCCCCCGCCGAACGCATGGTCGCGCGTCACGATTCACCTCGTGCTCGAACGCACGGTGAACGGGCCCGCCACGTCGATCGCGGTGCAGATCGGCGACGCGCCCGCGGAGACGATTTCGCTCGAGCGCGGAATGGGCGTGAGGCCCTTTCTGCGACTCGGGCTCGCCGTATCGGGCCCGTCCACCCCGTCCGAGATCGCCTATGACGACGTCACGTACGACGCGCGCTGACTCTCCCCGCGATCCGTCAGTCGACGAAGCGGCAGCCCGGGCCGGGCTGACCGTTCACCGCGGTGCAGCTCCCGTTGTCGCAGACCGCCTCGCGGCCATTGATCGTGCAGCTCGACATGCCGCCCGCCGGATCGAGGTCCGGCGCGTCCGCGCCATCGGGATCCAGGCCCGGCGCGTCCGCGCCATCGGGATCCAGGTCCGGCGCGTCCGCGCCATCGGGATCCAGGCCCGGCGCGTCCGCGCCGTTCGGGTCCTCGTCCGGCGCGTCTGCGCCGTCGGCCCATCGGCAGCCCTGGCCGGGCTGACCGTTGACCGCGCGGCAGCCGCCGCCTTCGCAGGTCATCTTGCGGCCGTTGAGCGTGCACGACGAGCCGTTGCTCGTCGTGGTCGTGGACGTGGCCCCGGAGGGACGCGAGCCGTCGCAGACGATCTTCGACGTCGTCACGGTCCTGCCCGCCACGACGGTCTTCGTCGGAACGACCTTGCATGAGAGGTTGGAGGTGGTTTCGCCCTTCTCCTCGGGTGCGCCATCATCCGCGGCACATCCGACGACAGCGGAGGTGAGCGCGAGAGCCAGGAGCGAGAGGACCGTGGAGAGCTTGGTGTTGGTCATGTCCGACCCACGAGCAAGCGCGAGACCAGCGCGTTTTGACGTTATTTCGCGAGCTTGTAGCGGAGAGTGGCCGGACGCTCCTCGGAGATCGCGGACGCTGAACCCGGCGCGATCTCGGGGATCGCGCTGAAGATCCGGTGCACAGGGTATGCATCATGATTGCGCCGTCATCGAACAAAGATTAGACAGCGCTGCGCGGTGCCGCGAAGCAAACGCCAAGACGAAGACGAAGAGAGAAGACGCATGAAGAGGGTCTCGCATCTGGTTCCTGTCGCCCTGCTGGCCACGTCGAGCATGCTGGTCGCGTGCTCCTCCGGCGAGTCGTCGAAGGACGAGCCGAGCTTCGAATCGGCGAGCGATGCGCTCGGGCAGGTCCCGTCGACAGGGCTCTCGCGCGAAGCGCTCAAGGCCGAGGTGACGCGGATCGCCGCGGAGAACACGACGAAGATCGAGCCGGACAACCTCGTCGCGACGCGCGACCGCATCAACCCGTTCGTCGCCGACCTCGCCCGTATCTACGGGACGCCGACCGTGAACGAAGAGCTCGCCAGCGGCCTGGCGGACACGTGGCGGCAGATCTGGAGCGACGACGTACGACCCGCGCCGGCCGGCGCGCCGAAGCAGGATCCCGAGGGCATCTATCAGGTCGTCACGGAACGCGGTTACTTCTACAACTTCTCGAACCAGCTCGTCCCGACCCCGCCCGGCGCGCCGAAGGTCGTCGTGAGCGCGTTCCTCCGCGGCGTGTATGCGATCGCGTCCAACGAGACGAGCCTCGACCTCGAGTTCACGCGCTTCGGCATCCTCTCCGCGCCGTTGCCCGCCGAGCGCACCCTCGGCGCTCTCGTCGATCGGATCGAGCGCGGAGAGATCGGCGCCACCACGGGAGCGGGCGGGCCCCCGAGCGGGCCCGTCGGCGTTCGAGGGAAGATCAGGAACCTCTACCTCGATCGCGATCTCCGCATCGGGCTGGGTGGTACGGCTGAACAGCAGTTCAACAAGCTCTACGTCCTCGCGCGCGTGAAGTGAGTCGACGTCGAGGGCGTCAGGCTGCGCTCACCGCGTAAGTGTCGCGGAGCAAGCGCGCATCGCGGCACGGTTTTCCAAAGGAGTCCAAGAGGTTCTGGGAGGATCTTTGCGGAGTAGGTCCGTCGCTCCGCTTCCTCCGATGCTGGTGCGTATGGCTGCTATCCGCCTCTCCGAGCTCACCGCCAACCAGACCGAGTACCTCGACCTGAAGAAGGCCCTCGCCCACGCCGGTCGCGCGCGTTGCGTCGAGACACGAAGGGCCGATCGCGCCCTCGAGAAGATCGCGCGCATCTACAAGCTGTCCCTGGGCGGCAATCCGCCGTCGTGGATCGGCGATCTCCGGCATCTCCGTGTGCTCAAGTTGTTCGGCCGCGTCACGGAGATCCCCGCGAGCGTGTTCGAGCTCCCGAACCTCGAGGAGCTCTACCTCGAGGAGGCCAACGTGTCGGCGGGGGTCATCGCCGGGATCGCCCGTTCATCATCGCTTCGCACGGTCTGCTTCGGCGAGCTCGGTGACGAGCGGCCCCAGGAGGTCGAGGCGCTGCTCGAGAAGATCCCGGGAGCCAAGCTCGATTTCATCGGGCTCGCCGTCCCCCGCAAGCCGCGACCGGTGCCGAAGGGGAAGGCAGCGCTCGTGAAGGCGATCGCTGCCGACACGCTCGACCCCGCAAGCGTGGATCTGCGGAAGACCGACCTCCGCGGGGTCGTGATCGAGGACGCGTTCGCGTCGTCCTGGGATCTCCGCGGCGCGGACCTCTCCGGGAGCGTGTGGCGACGCTGCGACCTCTGGCTCGTGAAGCTCGACGGCGCCAACCTCGAGGGAGCGACGTTCGAGGACTGCACGACGGACGACGTGACGATGACGAAGGCGAAGGCCCGCGGCCTCACCTTCCGCCGCTGCGAGCTCGGGGTCGATCTGAAGAACGCGGACGTGCGCCAGGCGAGCCTCACCGAGCTCGAGCCGAGCCCGCGGATCGAGCTTGGCGGGGCCAAGGCCCAGGGCCTGGTGCTGGAGGCGAAATTCCACCACGAGAGCGAGATCGACGTATCGGCGAAGAAGGCCGACCTCCGCGGCGCGCGGGTCACGTTCGACGTCATCGACGAGCGACGGAAGGAGCTCTCGAAGGAGAAGAATCCGCGCGTCCGGTGGGCCAAGGGCCACTTCGACGGCGCGAAGCAGGATGGGGCGACGAGCCTCGTCTACGCACCGCTCCCGGGCTCGAAAGAGGCGGGAGCGAAGGCGCCGAAGCCTCTCGTCGACGAGCGCGGGGCCGAGGCCGAGGCCCTCGTTCGCATCGACGCCATCAACGCGGCGCTCTGGCTCCTCGCGATCGACGGCGCAGCCGCCGCGGCCTGGAACGGAACCGACGAGGAGGAGTTCGACCGCGCGCTCGACGAGGAAGAGGGCCCCTTCGAGGTGGGCGAGAGCAAGGGCGTGCTCGCCCAGATCGGTGACTGCGGCTGGTCGTGGATCTTCGGCATCGACGGAGGCTTCGCGCTCACGTGCCAGCAGCGGAGCGGACATGCGGCGAAGATGCCGAAGGCCGAGTACGCGAAGGCGCTCGGTCGGCGCGTGTCCCAGCTGCCCGTGCCCGCGAAGCCCGACCGCATCGGGACCTTCACCGTGACGAGCGGCTGCATCGCGCTCATGCTGCCCTACACGCGTGGCAACTTCACCGCGGCGCAGCTCGAGAGCGCGCGGAAGAAGGTCGTGAGCGCCGGCGGCGATCGCGTCCTCCTGCCCGCGCCCAACGGGACGTACGAGGTCGTGGCCCACGCCTGGGGGCCGAAGGGCTACGAGGACGAGCTCGGTCGCTACGAGTCCATCACGCGCATCGTTCGAACGGTTGCTGGCGCGAAGCCCGCGAAGACGACCGCGCCAGCGCCGCCAGCGAAGAAGGGCAAGGCGCGGCGCTTCGAGCTGGTCGAGGGCACCTCCAGCAAGTTCTGGGAGATTCGCCTCGAAGGCACGTCGTTCACCACGACCTACGGAAAGATCGGCACGAGCGGCCAGAGCACGACGAAGTCGTGGCCTTCCCCGGACAAGGCCAAGACCGAGCACGACAAGCTCGTCGCCGAGAAGACCAAGAAGGGTTACCGCGAGACGCGGTAGGTTCGTCAGGGCTCGGCGTCGGTCACGAGCGTCACGGCGCCGTGCTTCGGGCTCGCGACGAGACCCGCGAAGTTCTTCTTCGAGAACAGCGAGGGCAGGAACGACAGGAGCTTGTTCAAGAGAGCGCCCTTCCCGCCGCTCGCACCACCACCGAGCTTTCCCAGGATGTCACCGAGCCCGCCGCCGTTGCCGCCGCCGAGCTTTCCAAGGAGCGAGCCGATGCCGCCGCTCTCGAGGCCCTTGAAGCTCGAGAACAGGCTGCCGAGATCGAGCGCGCGTGTGCGTACGGAGCGCGTCGACAACGAGCCCGCGCCCGCGAGGACGTTGGATGTCTCGGTGCCCTGACAGCTCGTCGCGACGCTCCACGCGTCGTCGCGCACGCGCGCACACTCCGTCGCGTTCGCGCCGTCGTCCACGCAGCGCGCGGCGTCGCTGATGGTCGTGAGGAAGCTCGCGAGGCACGTCTTCGCGTCGTCACTGCCCCCGAAGGCGGTCGGCGAGGCCTGGAGGAGCGCCTCCGCGTCGTTGTACGCGCGTCCCAGGAGCGCCTTCGAGCTCGGATCGTCGGCATGGGCCGCCGTCGTCGCTCCGGCGCCGTCGAAGACGTGACGAGCCACGACGCCGGAGCCGTTGTTGAAGCGAACCTCGAGGAACGCTGCGTTCCGGAGGCGCGCTTCGAGGTCGCCCGCCCCCTTCGCGCCGTCCTCGACGAACGCGAGGGTGAGCCCGGCCACTGGCTTCTTGCCGTCGACGCCGGAGAGATGCATGTCGAAGAGATCGTCGCCCTGCGTGCCAGCGACGTACCCCTCCCAGCTCGTGAGCGAGATCTCGGGGCCGCCGACCTCGCGCGCGAAGGCGGCCGCCTCCGATGCGGGCACCTCGGTGGTCGGATAGGGCTTCATGAGCCGTGCCGTCGTGGATCCGTGAGGCTCGGGCGACGGAGGCACATCAGCGCACCCCACGATCGGAGCGATGAGCCCGATCCCCAGCGTCCACCCAGCCGATGCCCATACCCGTCGAAGCGTGCTCGTGAAGGTCGTCATGGTCTTCATACCTCGCCGAGCCGACGAGCAACCGCGGTGCCACGACGCGCGTGCGCGCGGTCGTATTCAGACCATCCTCGATGACGGGCAGGTCATGGGATCGGGTGGAGCCAGATGTCCGTCGTCCCGTACACCGGGATCCCGAACGAGCCGAAGTCCTCGAACATCTCGAGCCTGATCGCGGTCGCCCCGTCCGCCGATGTCGAGCTGCGGATCGCATAGCGCCATCGGACGTGCGAAGTCGCGCCTGCGGGAATCGCGTCGATGCGAAGCGTGGGATCGGTGAGGTGACCATCGAGCCACCCCGACACGACGTCGTACTTCCCGTGATAGACGATCGGCGGGACGCTCGAGTCGTCGCAGTCCCGATAGGTGTACGTCGCGAGACCGAGCTCGAACCCTTCGCCATGAATGAGCTCGAGGGTCGCCCCGCAGTGGTCGGGATAATGATCCGAGTGGAAGCGGCGGAGAGGAGATGGTGACGGACCGACGAAGAGGGCGCGCGCTGCGTCGCTCTGCGTGAGCGCGTCGCCCTGGCTCGACGCGAGCTCTTCGCCCGCCGCGTCGTCGCTGGAGGTCTCGTGGCAGGCGGCGAGGAAGAGGCTTGCGACGACCAAGGAACGTTTCAAAACCGACATGCGACTACAGGATGCGAGGTTCGTACCGCTCTCGAGCCCCCTGTTTCTTCGCTCCGAGGCCATGACGTGATTCGGCCGTCATCCACCCTTCGTCGCGCCCAGGAGACATCGAGCCGAGCCGCGGTCGTGCCTTCGAAGTCGCTCCTGAGGGGGACCAGGCAAGGGCCGCGGCGCAGCGCGGGCGGCCCGAACGGTATGGTCGTTGCGATGCGGCGTGGTCATGAACAAGCTCGGATACGCGGGTGTGGTGGTGGGAGCTCTCGCGGCGGTGCTCGCCATGGGTTGCAGCGAAACGGATGGATCGACCAGCGCGGCGAGCGAGAGCGCCGCGACCGAGCCGAAGAGCGACGGCAACGCGAGCGTCGTCGACGACCTCGCGGGCTTCGAGAGCTTCCACCCGCAGGGCGAAGGGAAGGTCTATTACACGGGCTACGACGGCGAGAACTCGTACGTCGCTCCGATCGCGTTCTTCGCCGATACGGCGCCGAAGGTGACCATCGAGGACCCGTCCGTCGCGGAGCTCAAAGGCCAGATCAAGATCACGAAGGCGATCGTGAAGGATCTCCCGGACGCGCTCGATGGGAAGGTGCAGCTTCTCCTCCTCCGCAGCACCGGCGCGGGAGAGACCAAGGTCACCGCGAAGGCGGGCGACATCGCGCAGACCGCGACCCTCCGCGTGACGAAGTACACGCCGGAGGATGTCGTCATCGGAGAGAAGCGCTACGAAAAGGGCGCCCCCGCCTGTATGAGCTGCCATGCGTCGAAGAGCGTCCACAACCCGAGCGTCCTCGTCGATCTCGCAGACGAGACCATCCTCGGGATCGCGGTGAACGGGAAATCGATCAAGAAGATCAGCACCGAGACCGGCAAGGTCGAGACGCTTCAACCCAATGGCGGCCGCCACACCTGGAACGTGACCGACGAGGAGCGCGTCGGTCTGATGGCGTACCTGCGGAGCCGTAGCCTCACGTTCCAGCGCCCCTGACTCGGGACACGCATGCCGACGCCCACCGGCCTTCAGGGGCTGAGCCGCTCGAACATCTCCAGTAGCAGCGGTAGCGCCACGGGCTTCTCGAGCATGGCATCTGCCATCTCTAGCCCCTCCCGCGGCGTGGCGTCCCCGGTGAGCACGATGATGGGAAGCGTTGGCTCCTTCTCCCGTAACCACCGCAGCGTCTCCGCACCCGACATCTCCGGCATGGATAGATCGAGGAGGACGAGGTCGAGCGTATGGGGGCGGCTCACGACGTCGATCGCCTCGCGACCGGAGCCGACCTCGCGGACGCGGTGCCCGACGCGACGGAGCGTGCGGCCGAGGGCGCGCCTTACGAGGGGCTCGTCGTCGACGATGAGGATCTCGCGTTCACGCGAGGAGACCTTCATGGCCGCCGGGCGCACCGTACCCGGGCTCGGTCCTGCGACCGCGGGGAAGCCGAGGTCGAAGGTGGTTCCGGTGCCGAGCGCCGACTCGACCTCGATCGAGCCATTCACCTCACGCATCGTCCCGAACACCGTCGCGAGGCCGAGACCCGTTCCCTGACCGGGTCCCTTGGTCGTGAAGAACAGCTCACCGAGCCGCTTCCGCGTCTCCTCGCTCATCCCGCTCCCGTTGTCTCGAACGGTCACGCGATGAAATGAGCTGGCAGTGCCGAGGGGCTCGTCGATCGTCTCGAGCGCGATCGTGATGGCGGGCGAGTCGGCCTGACCGAGCGCATCGCGTGCGTTCAAACAGAGATTGAGGATCACCTGCTGGAGGTGCGCGGGGCTCCCGTGCGTGAACGCCCGGCGTGGCCCGAACCTGGTCTCGAGCCGGATCGCGCGGTCGAAGGTGCGACGACAAAGCTCGACCACCTCCTCGATGACGACCACGAGATCGACGGCATCCATCTCCGTCGGGGTCGCACCACGCGCGATGTAGAGGATCTGCTTCACCAGATCGACCGCACGCTGCGTCGCGATCGCGGCATCGGCGAGGTAGGGCTCCGCCGCCGGGGCGACCTCGCGCGCGGCGGCGATGTTCGGGAGGATCACGGCGAGCACGTTGTTGAAGTTGTGCGCGATGCCGGCGGCGAGGTCGCCCATCGCCTCTCGTCGCTGGCCCGTGCGAAGCGCGTCCGAGAGCTTTCGCTCCTCGGTCACGTCGAGCGCGAAGCCGGTCCACCGCGTGCCGCCGGGGATCCGTGTGGGGAGCGAGCGAAACCGGATCCAGCGCCGGTCGGGCCCATCGTTCGATCGCGCCTCGAGGTCGAACGCGGAGAGGGTCGCGCGCGAGCGCGCGATCTCGAGCAAGATGCGCCTCTGATCCGCGGGATGCACGTGCGCCCATGCGCGCGCGTAGTCGGTCTGCAGCTCCAGCTCGGTGTAGCCGAAGACCTCCTTCGTCCGTCCCGCGGCGAAGGCGAAGTGAGCGTCGCCGTCGTCCGTGACGACGTACTGATAGATGACGCCCGGCGCCGCTTCGGTCACGCTGCGCAGGCGCTCGGCCAGGTTCTGCGCCTCGACCTTGGCCTCGCGAAGCTCCGTGATGTTCGTGAAGGTCGCGACGACGCCCTGCGAGGGATCTCCCTCGCCGGCGACGCAGTCGGCCGAGACGCTGAGCCAAGCGCGGCTTCCGTCGCCGCGCTCGACGCCCAGAGTGCGCGTCGTATTGCGCCCGGTCTTCGTCGCGATCTCCGATGGGATCTCGTCCAGCGGCAGCGGCTCGCCATCCTCGCAGACGAGCCTCCAGCGCGGATCGACCGCTTCCCGGCCGAGGAGCTGCGCCTGGGTCAGACCGAGGATTCTCTCGGCGCCCGGATTGGTGAAGATGATCTTCCCCGTCGCGTCGTGGATGGCGACGCCTTCGCTCATGGCGCGCAGCACGGCATCGTGTCGAAGCTCCGACTGGAGGTGCGCGGTCTGCTCGCGCTCGAGGCGTGCGTGCTCGACGGTGGCATCGGTGAAGGTCACGACCACGTGGCGGTCTTCACCCTCACCCACCGGGATCGCGGTGACGAGCAGCCATACACGCGAGCCGTCCGGTCGTGCAGCGGCGAGGAGCTGATCGCGCACCGGCTCTCCCGTGTGGAGCGCGCGCGTGGCGGGGACCTGCTCGGGCGACAAGGTCGAGCCATCCTCCGCGGTGATGGACCAACCCTCGCGCGCGCCACGCATGAGGAGTCGATCGCGCTCGTCCCCGAGGAGGGTGCATGCGGCCTGGTTGACGTAGACCACCTGCCCAGCGCGCTCGTGAACGACGACACCGACGGCGACATGATCGAGCATCGACCACGGATCCAGGCGATGTGAGCTCACGGCTCGAGGATAGTTGCGTCCGAGCATCGACCCCGCGCCCTGATCGAACGATGCATGGCGGCGCATCCGCGATCGCATGGGGGGTATGACAGTGGTCGGGACATGGCATCGCTGTGGGTAACCCGTCGTTTCGGCGAAGGAAAAAATTGCGATGAGCCTGGAACGCGATGTGCACCCGTTCCCTCCATCCACTTACGTTGGAGGATGGAATGAATCGGTCGCACGTATTCCCGCTGCTCGCCCTCACCTTGCTGGTCGGCTGTGATGACGCACGCTCGGACGAGGAGCCGGGGACCGGCGCCGAGGCCATCGTCGATGTGCCCCAGACCCCGGTCGAGACGCAGGCGATCAGCAACTGCTGGCTCTACGCGCATGCCGCGTGGGCTGAGTCACTCTACCTTCAGGCGACCGGTCGGAAGCTCGACATCTCGGAGTCGTACTGGAGCTACTGGCACTGGCTCGGACAGATCGTCGATGGACGAGACCAGATCGATCCGGAGGGGAGCTGGGACACGGCCAACCGCCTCATCGCTCGCTATGGCCTCATGCAGGAGGCGAACTTCATCCGCGCGGACGCGAACGGAGGGAAGTCTCGGGCGCAGAGCGAGGCCCTCGCCGCGCTCCAGGCATCGCTCACGAGCGGCGCTCTGAAGACCGCCGCCGCGCGTCGCGATCGACGGCTCGTCCGTCCCGAGCTGGACCGCGCATGGAAGCTCACGAGCGAGACGCGTGCGATGCTGGATCAGGTCTTTGGTCCAGGCGCGGAGCGCTCGTTCGAGTCTGGTGCGACCGAGACGGGCCCCGTCATCCATCGCGCGGACGAGATCGCGGCCGCCTACGCACGAGCGCCGGGCGCAGCGCCGACGAACACGACCCTCGCGCGTGCCATCTCCGAATGGAAGAAGGTCCGCTACGAAGGCTCCGACCGCGCCTTCCAGATCCGGGTCCAGCGAGCGCTGCATGACGCGCAGCCCGTCTACCTGACGTGGTTCGTCGACGGCCATGCGCTGGAGAGCGGCGACGGCCCGCTCCACGGAGGCTTCAACATGGAGACGCTGCGTGACCAGGGACCCGGACGGCAGGGGATTCACATGTCCATCATCGAGGACTACCAGGCTGTTCTCTCCGACGGCACGCGTCTCCCGGTCGGGAAGACGCTGAAGCCCCAGGATCCGTCCGCGCAGCGCCTCTTGACGCGTGCGCTCGAGAGCGGGACGCGCATCGAGCTGTTCCGGATCAAGAACTCGTGGGGCACCGGCGGCGCGACCGCGTTCGTCCGGGGAATGCCCGGCTACAACGATCTCTACATGAACTACCTCGAGGGGCCGGTCAGCGGCCGACGTCCCCTGATGAGCGTCATGCTCCCGCCCGGGTACTGAATTCGCGCTTAACTTGTGAATACTTACATACACATGCAGCCCGACCGAGACCGGACACGAGCGAAATACGAAGGTGCCGCTCGTCGGCGGCCGTTCCAACGTCGCGGGTCTATCGTGGGCGGTATGCGGCTTCGCCCGAGGATGGCCATCCTTCTGACCCGAGCGCTGGCGATGACGCTCGTCGCGGCCCCCACGGGATGCGCACTCCTCACCTCGCTCGATGGGTTCACCGGCGGCTCCGGCAACGCCGATGCGTCGAGCGGCGGCGTCGCGGCTGACGCGGCCTCGGACGCAGCCGCGAACGACGGCGGCGGCGGCGCGGACGGCGCGGGCACGGACGCCGGCAGCGCGAGGTCCGCGCTCGTCGTCGTGGGCGGACGGAGAGCAGACATACCGGTGACGACCGCGAGCGTCGCTCCGATCCTCGAGGACGGTGGGCTCGGCGCATGGCAGGAGTCCGCCTTCGTCGATGCGCAGCGCTTCTTCACGATCTACGTGGGGTCGAGGGGGCCGAACGTCTTCGTCCTGTCGAGCCCCACCACTTATACCGGGACGCTCCTGGCAGACCGAACCCCCTCGTGGACCGTCCAGCCCGACCTCGGCCGCGACGATTTCTGCACCGCGGTAGCTGGCGACTCCGTGATCGTCACTGGCGGGGAGAAGGGTGGAACAGCGGTCGCCAGCGTCCTGTCCTCGCGCGCCGGAGCGACGCTCGCCTGGAGCGAGACGAAGGAGCTCGTCGAGCCTCGTCAGCTCCATGGGTGCGCCGCAAACGAGCGCTTCGTGTACGTCGTCGCCGGGAAGAACGCGTCGGGTGATCATCAGTCGACCGTCTTCTACGCGGAGCGGTCCACCCGTGGGGAGCTCGGTCCGTGGAAGTTCACGATCCCGCTGCCCGCCACGGGCTACCTCCCCGGCGCCGTGGTCATCGGGTCACGGCTAGCCGTCATCGGAGGCGAGCTCGACGGCGTCCCCGCCGCGAGCGTGTATCATGCACACATTCAGGCCGACGGGAGCATCGAGAGCTGGCAGCTCGGCACGCCCCTCCCGGAGGACGTCCATGGCGCCCGCGTCGTGGCCGCAGGGAGCCGGGTCTATGTCGTGTCCGGCTTTTCCGACGGCAAAGAGACGGGCTCCGTGTACACGACCACCATCGACCCCGAAACCGGAGCGATGGCGCCCTGGACGCCGACGACCTCCCTTCCGGGCGGTCGCCAGTTCCACGGCGCTGCCATCGTGACGTACTGACGCCCTCCCTCGCCCGAGCCGCGATCCTCACGAAGTCCAACTTGGCACCCCGACCCGATGTCATCGCGATCATCGAAGCCGCTTACCGGCTCGATCTCGACGAGCAGGCGTGGATCCGCGGGCTCGCCGAGGCGACCGCTCCCCTCCTCGACGACGGGAGCGGGCTGGCCGCATACCTCGTCGACACCACGGGTCGAGGCCCCGCCACGCATAGCCCTGCGTTCGTGGGGGCGGACCCGTGGAACGGGGAATGGCGCGAGCGGTGGTGGGACGCGCGGGTCGCCCGGATGCCCGCAAAGCTCATCGCCGATCTCGCCGGCTTCGGATCCGCGACCTACGCGAGCCAGAGCTGCGGCGCCGTCATGCAAGGCGCCGTCGTCGAGCGGCTGGCTCGAACGGTCCCGCCGATGCCGCTACCGCCCGGCGTTCGCGAGGCGCTCGTCGTCTCCGGCTTCGATCCGAGCGGAGCGGGCGCGGTGCTCTTCGCCTTTCGGGGCGGCACCGCTGCGAAGCCGCCACGTGACCCTTCGCTACGGCGCATCGCGAGCCACCTCGCGGCCGCGATTCGACTTCGGTCACGCCGAGCGCCAGGCCGTCCCGTAAACGCGCCCGACGTCGACCGCGTGCGACGGAGGAGATACCGCTACGAGCTCGACGCGCTCGACCAGTGGCCCGCCATGCGTGACGGCGCGGCGATCGTGCCCACGGAGCGTGGATATCTCGCCGTCGAGAACCCGCCCGACGTCGCGCCGCTCGAGCGGCTGAGCGCGCGCGAACGTGCCGTCACGTCGCTCGTGTCGCTCGGCCGATCGAACAAGTCGATCGCCTACGAGCTCGGCATTCGCCCTTCGACCGTGAGCACGCTGCTCTCCAGCGCCGCGCGAAAGCTGCAGGTCGAGGGCGCTGCCGGCCTCATCGGGCGCGCGCACGGATGCGTCCAGACCTACCCGCGCGCGGCGCAGGTGGCCCGTGAACGAGCGCTCACGGAAGCGGAGGCAGCGGTCCTCTGCCTCCTCTTCGCCGGGCTGCCGGATCTCGAGATCGCCGAGCTTCGCGCGTCGACCCGCGGCACCGTCACGAAGCAGGTCGACGCCATCTTCAAGAAGGTGGGCGTCGGCTCTCGTCGAGAGCTCCTCTCGACATTTGCTCCATGGCCCGTGGCCGGCCGAGGTGCGAAGGTTGGAGCATGATCTGTCGCGTCGCCTTTCACGATTCGAGCCCCGAGCCCATCACGTGCGAGCGAGCCGAGACGTTCCGGAAGTGGATGAAGGAGATGCCCGGCTTCGTCGACGGCTGGCACGCGTCCGACCCGAACGGACGCGTGTTCTCCGTCACGATCTGGGAGAGCGAGGAGCACATGCGCGCGCTCCGCGACAAGGTCCCCCCGGGTGGCCCCGTCGGAATGAAGGCCACGCAGATGGAGCTCTTCACGACCGTCGTTCGATTCTGATCCGTCGACGCCGAGATCGGGCTCCTCGGCCGATGTCGAGCGAGGCGGCGATTCAGGGCCGCCGGTGGAAGCGCGAGGGACGGGACGCTTCACTTCGGACAGGTCGCGCGCGGGGTGAGCAGGAGCGGGTCGCGCGGAGGTTGGGCGAAGTCGAAGGCCTCCATCAGGCTCCCCACCTTGCCGTCGATGGCGCGAGGGTCGCGCTCGCTCATGAAGGGCATCCCCCAGAGCTCCTCGACGAGCCGTGGGACCGAGGCCTGGTTGGTCGGCGTCTTCAGGACGAAGCCCTTCTTCGCGTACGGCGAGATCACGATCGCAGGGACCCGGAACCCCGCCTGGAAGTGCTCGTCGTTCGGACAGCTCGTCACCGGAGGCGCGACGGAGTCGTAGAAGCCGCCCCAGTCGTCCCACGTGATGACGATCGCCATCTCCTTCCACTGCGGGAGCTTCATCGCCGCGTTCACGATCTCGACGGAGAGGTTCTCGCCGTTGCACGGGTGCTGCTCGGGATGCTCGGAGGCGCTACCGAGGACGTGCACGATGGTGAGGTTCGCGAGGCGGCCGCCCTCGACGTCGGGGACGAGCTCGCCCAGCTTGCGAAAGTGCTTCGCGTAGTCGGGCTGATCGGCGACGGACTTGACGAGCAGCGCGTGCGGTGAGCCATAGTTCGTCCAGGTGAAGCCTGCGGGCAGGTGGTCCGTGAGCACCGGGACGTCGAAGCACGGTCGCACCTCGGAGCGGGCACAGGTCAGCGGATCGTAGGTGAGGACGGTGCTCGCGGGGTGGCTCTTGCAGCCGAGGCCATCCTTGCACTCGCCGCCGTCGGGCAGCGTGCACTTCACGTTCTCGACCGACAGCGACCGGCCCGCCCAGAAGACGGCATGACCCGGCAGGCTCGGGCCGAGTGTGGTCGAGAACATGTGATCGGCAAGGACGAAGTTGCGTGCATACTGCCAGTAATTGGGGATCTGGTCCTCGCGGTAGCGAACGAAGGGGCGGTCACCCGCGTTGTTTTTGTCGAAGCCGTTCAACTTCCCTTTCGCGTACGCCCGCTTCCCGCAGTTGTTCGAGTGGCAGATGTCTCCGGCCAGACGCGTGTCCGGTGCATCGGGGCGCTTGAATGTCCCGCCGTCGGAGCGCTCCGCCTTGGCGGACGACGTCGCGCCGGGGAAACCGGTGAAGTAGTTGTCGAAGGTGTGGTTCTCTTTGACGACCACGAGGACGTAGCGAATCTTGGTCGGGATCAGCGTTGGGGCGCCGGCGTCGGCGAAGGGCGGAGGCTCCGTCGGCCCGTCGACCCCGTCCCGGTCCGGCTCCTCACCGGCCGAGTCGTCGTTCGTTCCTCCCGCGTCGCCCGAGGCATCGACGGCGGGCGCCGGAGCGCTCTCGCTCCGACCACAAGCGGCGGCGAAGGTGAGCGCGAACGAGAGCGCCGTCAGACCGGCGACGAAGAGGAGCCTCACCCCTCGACCTTAGGCGAAGCGATGCCGGAGCGTCCATCACTCGAGCACGCCTCCCCGGGATCGATGTCATCGCGATCGCTGCTATCGTTCGACGCATGCGGGGCTCGACTTCACTGGCGCACGCGCGAGGTCCCGTGGTGGGGCGTCTGCCCGGCGCGATGAAGCCGAAACGCCAGACCAGCTCCACGCGCCTCGTGCTGCGTCCGGAGTACAGCCGCTGGACACCGCTATTCACGGTCGTCGCTCTGGCCGGCGTGCTCTTCTCGCTCGCTCGCTACCTCCGCCATCTGGAGGTTCCGCAGGGCCTGCTCTGCGGAAGCTTCCTCGTGTTCGTGGGATGTGTCTACGCGCATCTCACGCGCGTCATCTTCGAGATCGATGGAGACAAGCTGCGCGGCTACCGCCTCAAGCTCGGCCTGCGCACGCGGAGGATGGAGCATCCCCTCGAAGACATTCGCGACATCGGCCTTCGACTCCACGACACCGGCGACGGAACGGCCACGTTCATCGTCCTCCTTCGCGGCTCCGGTCCGCCGGTCAATATCAGCACCCAGCTCCTTTTGGCCTTCATCCAGAGCGACTCCGATCTCCTCGCGCTCCGGGCGTGGTTCCTCGAGCAGCGCTACGGAGAATCGCGACCCGCCGAGATCCCGGACGAGCTCGTGGTGATCGAGGACTGACGCGGGTGGACGGCATGGACGTACCCCGGTCTCCTCCAGTCGTGCGCCTGGTCGTCTCCGCGCTCCTCGTCGGTGGCCTCGTGGCGGGCTGTCGCTCGCGCGCCGCGAGCCCACCCCGATGTCCGGACCTTCCCTCGCCGCCCAGCGCTCCGGCGAGCTCGTGTCCGTGCGCGCCCGCCGCGTCGAGGGCGCCGGAGCTCGACACGCCTCCGGCGCGCCTGACCCTCACACCTGGCGTCGGGATCGGTCCGCTCCGGTTCGGCATGAGCCGGGACGAGGTCGCGGCTCTCCGCGTCCTCCAGCGCCACCCCAAGTTCGCGCTCGAGACCACGCCCTACCAGGTCGGCTACGACGACCATGGGCGGGTCGTTCGCATCGCGGTCTCCCTCCTCGGAGCGCCGAGGGACGTCGAGGTGGGTCGCACGACGATCCCTCGCGGAGCGCGCTTCAGCGAAGTCCGCACGCTGCTCGAGGGCTGCGAGGCTCCGGATGTCGGATTCGGCGGCGGCCGCTACACGTGCAACGGAGGAACGATCGAGGTCCTGGGCGGCAGCGGAGCGCCGAACGAGACCTGGCTCGTCATCCACGTGTCGCCGTGAGGCGGGCGACTGGACACCGAGCTCGGTGACGTACGTGTAGGCGCCGCTCCGCGCGGTGCCCACGCCGACGAAGCGCTCCTCATGTCCGCGCGACGGCGATCCGTTTCTCGGGTTCGATCGCCGGCTGGGATATCGTTGGGAGGTGGTGCGCCGACCCGGCCCTCTCTCCTCCGTTCGTCGATGGCGATGGGCCGTCAGCGCGATCGCGATGATGGCGACGAGCTGCACGTTGCTCGTCGATCTGGCGGAGTTCTCTGGTGGCAGCCCCCCGCTCGATGGCAGTCGCGCAGACGGCGACCTCACGAACGGCCTCGATGGGACGATCGGAGGCGAGGCAGGAGGCGACGCGACCGTCGGGGATCCCGCGGATGCCGACGCGGGGGCCGATGCCGTGGTGCAAGACGAGGCTGGCCCGCGCAAGAACTCCTGCGGCGCGCTGCTCTTCGGGACGCCGGTGCCCATCTTCAACGGTGACCTCGAGCTCGGCTGTGCGAGCGGGTACACGGGCTACCAGGCCACCATCACCGAGAGCACGAGCGCCCCTTCGAACGGCGCGCTCGCGTGCAAGGTCTGCTACGTCGACGGACCCAACGGCTTCGTGATGTCCGCCACCGTTTCACGCACCATCCTCCCAGGCGAGAGCTACGAGGCGGTCGCCTGCGTTCGGGCGGTCCCTGGCGACGACTCCGGCGTAGGCGTCTTCGCCGAGCTCACGGACTTGAACATCGGCAAGACCGGGATCGCGAGCACGATGCGTGATGGCTACGTTCCCGTACGCGTGGGCTGGGACGTGCCGGAGGCGAGGTCGAAGATCACGGTGAGCGTCCGAAGCTATCCCGTCGCCGGTGCCTGCTTCCTCGTCGACGACTTCTCGCTCTCCCTCGTGCGCGAAGCCGGCGCGCCCTAGGAGACCGTCAGTTGCGACAGACGCCGTTCGTGCACGGCTTGTCACAACACGGAAGCGGTGAGCCCGCGCACTTGCCCCCGTTGGGAATGCAGCTCCCCGCCTCGGCCTCGGAGACCGGCGTCACGCCGTTCTCGCTCACTCCGACCACGAAGACCCCGACCGCAACCGCCAGCACGACCATGACCTTCTTCATCGCGACCTCCATGTGGAGACTCGAACGTATGAGAAGCGCTGGCGGTTTACCAATCGAGCCTCGGTCGCGGCCCGCTCGACCGAAATGTCTGCGCTCGTGAGGAAAGGCGCGCACGACACCTCACCAGCGATCAGAGAATGATCTCGTCGAGTCCCAGGGTAGCCTCGAGATGGCCAACGTCGTCGCGTGACGCACTCCATTCCATTCGATCTCCTGCCGATGCCGGCGCTGTTGATCCGCGACAACGTCATCGTCGCGGTGAACCCGTCGTACGTCCGTTTCACGGGGTTCGAGCCGGCGCAGATCGTCGGGCGGCGCGACGTCGACGTCGCGGCCGAGGTGTTCGTGCCGGAGGAGCACTTGCACTTGCGGAGGCTGGTGGCGGCGAGGACGCAGGGCCTGGCCGCCTCGGGCGACGTCTGGGTCGGGCTGCGCGTCCCTGCGGGGCTCAAGGAAGCACGCGTGAGCTGGACGATGCTCGAAGGCGGCGACACCCTCGTGGCGCTCTTCGATCTCGGTGACGACGGACGCACCAAGGCGCTCTCGGACGCGCTCGCGCGCGCGGCTGGGCAGCTCGTCGCATGCTCGACGGAGCAGGAGGTCCTCGAGCGCTCGGCGGAGGCGCTCTTCTCACGCGGACTCGCGGTCACGGTCCTCCGCATCGAGGCGGGAGAGCCTCTCGTCACCATCGGTCCGACGCTGGGCTTCGAAGGTCTGCCCGATCCAGCGTCGATCCCGGCCCGCCTCCTCTACGAGCAGAACCCCGGGTTTTCCCTGCGAAAGGCGGTCTTCGTCGAGGCCGAGCGGGGAGTCGTGGCGTCGCGCCCTTTGCCCGACGCGCCCATCCTCGGGCAGAGGCCGCTCGTCCAGGCGCCGCTGTTCGTGGATGACCAGCCCTACGGCGCGATCATCGCCGTGGGAGACGAGTTGACGCCCGGGCTCGCGGGAGCGGTGGAGATGTTCACCGAGCTCGTGGCTCGCGCGCTCGAGAGCACGAGGCGCCGCGCCGAGCTCGCGCTGCGTCTGGACGAGCTGCGCCAGCTTCAGGCAGAGCTCGCGGGACGAGAGCGCCTGGCCGGTCTCGGCGAGGCGGCCGCGGTGCTGGCCCACGAGGTCCGCAATCCTCTCGCAGCGATGCTCAACGCGGTGGCGCTCCTCCGCAAGGAGACGACGCCAGCGGAGAACCGGGCCGCCGCCCTCGACATCATCAACGAAGAGGCGAACCGCCTGAACAGCATCGTCCGCGATCTGGTCGACCTCGGCCGACCTCTCGTCCCTCGCACACGGGCGACCGTGGCGAAGGAGCTCCTCGAGCGCGGCATGCGGCTGCTCGAGAAGCGCGGCGATCTCCGTTTCGTTCAGGTGAGCATCGACGGGGACTCGTCGGTCCACGTGCTCGTCGATCCCGATCTCATGGAGCTCGCGGTGGAGAACGTCATTCGAAACGCCGTCCAGGCGTGCGGGAGCGCGGGAACGATCTCGGCCACCGTCGCTCGCCTCGACGGCAAGGTGGCGCTCGTCGTCGACGACAGCGGGCCCGGGATCAGCGCCGAGTCGCGCGGGCGCGTCTTCGAGCCCTTCTTCACCACCCGCGCCACGGGGACCGGTCTGGGACTCGCCGTGGTTCGCCGGATCGTCGAGGCCAACGGAGGACGGGTCGACGCCGAGGTGTCGCCGCTCGGTGGAGCACGGCTTCGCATCGAGCTCCTCGAGACGAGCCTCTAGGCGCAGACTCTGCGGGGACACGCAAGACGTTCGCGCTCTCCGCGCCGCATGACACACGCAAGTGTCAAACATCGTTGACACTTGCGGCTTGGCGCGCGGCGTGAATGTCGCTCTTCCTCCACGCAGGAAATGAGCGCGATCTCGAGCACCTTCCAGCAGTCGCAGCCAGAGACGAGCGAGCCTCGGATCGGTCCGAATGCCGTGCTCCAGTCGTGGCGAGCGCTCGACGAGCTGGAAGACGCGGCGACAGCGGCTCGGATCCGCACGCGTGCGGGGCTCCCGAAGACGCTGCCGGACGGGATGATCCCGGAGGTCTGGTTCCTGCGCGTCATCGACGCGCTGCGCGCGGAGCTCGACGCCGACCGCGCGGAGGGCGTCCTCCGTCGCGCCGGGATGTACACCGCCGTGTACGTCGCGAACCGTCGGATCCCGGCGACGGTGCGGACCATCCTCGGCGTCCTGCCGGCGCGGGTCGCCATCCCGATCTTGTTCAGCGCGTTCCGCAAGCACGCCTGGACCTTCGCGGGAGCGGGGCGCTTCTCCGCCGAGGGCGACTACCCGGGCACGCTCGTCCTCGACGGAGCGCCGACCTGTCGTGAGCGACGCCGTGGCGACCGCGCGAGCGGCGCCTACTACGAGGCCGCGTTCGAGGGCTTGCTTCGCATCGCGTCCGCGAACGTCCACGTCCGCGAGGTCGCTTGCCAGGCGGCAGGCGCTCCGCGGTGCCGATTCCAGGTCACGCTCCACGCACCCGCAGGCGAGGTCTCATGCGCATCCTCTTGATTCATCCGAACTACCACTCCGGCGGCGCCGAGATCGCAGGCAACTGGCCACCCGCGTGGGTCGCGTACCTCGTCGGCGCGCTGAAGCATGCAGGATACACGGACATCGAGTTCATCGACGCGATGACCAACGACATCGACGACGCGAAGCTCGAGGCGCTCCTGCGTGCGCAGCCGAGGCCCGACGTGATCGGCTGCACCTCGATCACTCCGAGCATCTACAAGGCGGAGTCCACGCTGGCGATGGCCAAGCGGATCTTCCCGGAGGCGGTGACGATCCTCGGCGGCATCCACGCCACGTTCATGTACGACCAGGTCCTGCGCGAGGCGCCCGCCATCGATTGCATCGTGCGCGGCGAAGGCGAGGAGATCCTCATCAACGTGATCCGCTCGATCGAGGCAGGCACCTTCGAGACCGATCGCAAGAACATCCGCGGCCTCGCCTTTCGCGACGGCGAGCGGACCATGGCGACGCCGGCCCACGAGCCGATCCAGGACCTCGACACGCTCTCGCCGGACTGGAGCGTGCTCGAGTGGCACAAGTACAAGTACATCCCGCTCGGCGTGCGCGTCGCGATCCCGAACTTCGCGCGCGGCTGCCCGTTCACGTGCTCGTTCTGCTCGCAGTGGAAGTTCTGGCGCACCTACCGCACGCGGACGCCCAAGAACTTCGTCGACGAGATCGAGACGCTCGTGAAGAAGCACGACGTCGGCTTCTTCATCCTCGCGGACGAAGAGCCGACCATCAACCGCAAGAAGTTCATCGCGCTCTGCCAGGAGCTCATCGATCGAAAGCTGGATGTGCACTGGGGCATCAACACCCGCGTCAGCGACATCCTTCGCGACGAGGACATGCTCCCGTTCTATCGAAAGGCCGGCCTCGTCCACGTCTCGCTCGGGACCGAAGCGGCGACGCAGCTACAGCTCGACCGCTTCAACAAGGAGACGACCATCGCCGAGAACAAGAAGGCGATCCGCCTCATTCGCGAGGCCGGGATGGTCGCGGAGGCGCAGTTCATCATCGGGCTCGAGAACGAGACCCCGGAGACGATCGAAGACACCTACCGCTGGGCGCTCGACTGGAACGCCGACATGGTCAACTGGAACATGTACACGCCGTGGCCGTTCTCCGACCTCTTCTCCGATCTGGGTGACAAGGTCGAGATCCGCGACTACGCGAAGTACAACTTCGTCACGCCGATCATGAAGCCCGACGCGATGAGCCGCAGCGATGTTCTTCACGGCGTGATGAACAACTACAAGCGGTTCTACATGCGAAAGAGCTTCCTCTCGTATCCGTGGATCCGGGATCGCTGGAAGCGGCGCTACATGCTCGGCTGTCTGAAGGCGTTCCTGAAGTCGACCGTCGAGCGGCGCTTCTACGATCTCGGCCGCATCAGCTACCAGAACAAGAAGGAGATCGACTTCAAGTTCGACGCGGACAAGGTCCTGTCGAACGAACAGCTCGTGCAGATCGGAAAGCGCAAGCCCGCTCGTGCCGCGAGCCCCGCGGCTACCGCCGCCGAGGTGAAGGCATGCGGAGGTGGCCCCGAGACGTCCGCGCCTCGTCAGGACGCGATGGAAGACGAAAAGAGGAGCGCGCCCGAGGGACCGATCGACGCATTCTTCGACCCGCGAGGCTTCGCACGCCAGCGAGCGAAGCAGCGCGCCGGCGCCTGACCGTCGCGCCGCCGATCCGCGCTCGAAGCAGAGCACCCTTCCGTCGGCGGTGTAGAAAGCTACGTTCCTTTGCGCCCGAGCGCGGCCGTCTCCGTCGCCGAGCCGCTCCGGCTCACGACCCACGCCCAGAGGCGCTCACGTTCGTGCTCGGTGTCGGCGGCCCGGGTGCGTGCGGATTTGTGCGTCGATCGGGGACGCCGGTCGAGCCAGAAGCGGCCCGTCGTGGAGAGCGGCTCCCCGTCGTCGGCGAGGAGCCAGACGAGGGTGTCGGCGCCGTCCTCGGGCGTTCGGAGGAGCGGACCGACGATCGTGCGAAACCTCGGCAGCGAGCGGGCGACGCCGGGGGTGTCGGCCCAGCCGGGGTGCATCGCATGGACGACGATGCCCGAGTCGCGCAGCCGCTCGGCGAGGAGCTCGGAGAGGGTCACCTGGGCGCGCTTGGCCCGCGCATACGCGCGAACGCCGTCGTACGAAGTTGCATCCATCTCGATCGTGTCGGCGTCGAGCGGCTCCGCATACATTCCGCCCGAGGAGACCCAGAGCACCCGTGAAGGCGCGGCGGCCCGCAGCGCCGGCTCGAGGAGCATCGTCAGGAGGAAAGGACCGACCACGTGGGCTGCGATCGTCTGCTCGATCCCTTGCGGGGACTCGGCGCGGACGTCATCGAGCGCGCCCGCGTTGTGAACGAGCGCATCGACCCGTGGATGACGCTCGAGGATCTCGGCCGCGGCCCGGCGAACGGCCGCGAGATCCCCGACGTCGCAGACGACGACGTCGAACCCTTCGCGGCCCGTCGCCGCGCGAAGCACGCTCCGGGTGCGTGCCACGCGCGTCGGGTCGCGCCCGACGATCACGACGTCGGCGCCGAGACCAGCGATCCGTCGCGCGGTCGCGAGCCCGAGCCCGGACGTCGCGCCTGTGATCACGACGACGCGCCCGCCGAGGTCCACCCCCTCGAGATCGCTCCATCCGTCGAGGCGGCGGCGAATTGTGGAGCCGACACGTGTGAAGCTCCCGACGATGCTGGCCTCGAGGACAGCGTCGGCGACGTCACGCGGCTTCTTCAAGGTCGCCCCATGCTGGGGTGCCCGCCGTGGCCCGTCCACCCTCTGCGCGCGATTTTGCGCAGTCCGCGCAGCCCACCGCCCGCGAAGCGCTCGGAGATCCAAGGTGGTCTATCCGCGCCTCTACACCTACATCGTAGGCGCGGAGGGCGGCGACCGGAAAACACCATCGTTTCCTTGGACTGCGCGGCTCTCACGCTCGAGGAGCACGCGGCATGTCGGTTGCTGAATGGCGATGCGAAGGGGAGAGACCATGAACCAGCATTCCTTTTTCGCCACCGTTCGTCACGTCGTCGCCGGAGCGACCATGCTCGCAGCCGGGCACACCCTCCTCGCCTGCGCGCCCGCGGAAGACTCGACGCCGAGCGAGGAGAGCGCCGTCGCGGAAGGCGAGCTCAAGACCTCGGCGCGGAAGGACGTGCTCGCCGTGGTCGACGACTTCGTCGCCACGGAGGTGACTCCCAAGACGGGCTACAAGGTCGACTACGTGGTCGTCCGTCGCTTCGGCGACCTCGCGGCGGCGGACATCAGCGGCCCCGAGTTCCAGGGCGCGACCCTCGTGCTTCGCCGCGACGCGGGGACGTGGACGATCCTCAACAAGGCGAACTGGGGCAGCGGCGTGTACTGCGAGACGCCCAAGGCGTACGGCATTCCGCTCGATGTGTGGTCGCAGCGGCTCTATCCGTATGGCCCTCGCTGCGAGTGACGCTCGAGCGACGCTCACCTGGGCGTCGTTCGTGCGACGACCTCGAACGAAAGAAGCGCCGCCGCCTTCGCCACCGGATGATCGGGTTTGGCCTCTCCGCCGCCGCCCTCGGTGTGCGTCTGGCGATGCTGGTGACGGAACGCATCGCTCGCGCGCCACTTCTGGAAGGCCTCCTCCGACGCCCACCGCGTGACGACGAAGTAACGCGTGTCTCCGGCGACGGGGCGGAGCAACATGAACTCCTCGAAGCCCTCGGCGCCATCGACGCCGCCGCTCCGCGCGAGGAAGCGGCGCTCGAGCTCCTCTGCCTTGCCCTCCTCGACCTCGATCGCGTTGATCTTGACGATCGACATCAGAGCGCCGCCGTCACCGACACCGCGTGGTCGGGGGAACCGCTGGAACGAAGATACTCGCGCGCCGCCGGCTCGCCGTTCACCGACCAGCGCAGGAAGACAGCCGCCCACGTCCCGATGCGCTCGATGGCGGCGTCCTGCGCGATGGACGCGCTCGACGGATCGGGCACCGCGCCCGCCGGGGCGCCCGTGTCCGTGATGCCGAAGTGGTTCGCGCCCTCGATCTCGATGAACGCCTTCGGCGGCTCGAGCTCGGCGTACGTCAGCACGCCGAGCGCGGGCAGAGAGCGGCCGTCGAGCGTCCCCTGCACCATCGCCACCGGCACCGCGGAGGTGTCGATGGGGAGCGCCACGTGCGGGTCTCCCGCCGTGTAGTTGGTGCCGTAGACGATCGCCGCCTTCAGCGCGTCGGGCCGTGCATACGTGCCAGGGGTGCAGAACGGCGGCGCGCACGTGCCCGCCACGCCGAGCAGGGTCGCGACGCCGCCGAAGGAGTGACCGATCAGCGCGAGCCGCGTCTCGTCCACGCGCCCGGCGAGCGGCGAGAGGGCGGTCGACGCCTCTGCGCGAACGGCGGCGAAGGCATCGGTGATGACGCTCTCCTCCGTGAAGAGCGCGGGCGGCGCGCCTGGCGGAAACGCTCGCGCGTGATTCGGGACGATCACGACGAAGCCGTGGCCAGCGACGAGGCCGGCGACCTTCGAGTAGGCGGACTTGTCGGTCTGCGCGCCCTGCAGCAGGACCACCACCGGATGACGGAGCCCGAGGACCGCCGATGCGCGTCCGGATCGATCCGTCGGGTAGTAGACGTCGGCGGCGTCCCCTGCCGGCGTCGTCGTCGTCAGGGCGGCTGACCCGTCGAAGCGGACCAGCGACGGCGTCTCCGAGGCGTGCGCCTCGACGATCTCCTGCTCGCTCGAGCTCGCGACCGTGGTGCAACCCAGGAGCGAGACCGCGAGCGCGAGCGCCTTCGATGGTGAGAACTTCATCGCGCGGCAGGTAGCACGGCGTCGAAGCGGCACGGCGGCCATGCCGTTCGGTGGCCAGGATTTTCATTTGCCGCCGACCGAGATCCGCCGTTCGCACCGGCTGCGTAAAGTGGTTCAACCAGTTCGCATCTGGTTGACTGGTTGAACCAATACCAATCGCTAACTCATTGATCTTGCTCGTGCGCCCTCCGCGGATCGGGCCTTGCTCCTCCCTCACGTGGAGGTCGGAATGGGTCGTCGAACGGTGCACGAGCTCGCGGCGCAGGACTGGTTGGTGCTCGGGTATCTGGTCATCCTCTTCGGGTGCGTCACCGTCGGGCAGGGGCCCCGGCGGGACATGGCGCTCGCCTGCTCGGGGCTCGACCTCGCGCTCTTCGCCGGCGCGCTCGTCCTCACGCGCGGCGGGTATCTCCGTGGTCGCCTGGGCGCCCTCGTCTATCGCGTCGGGCTGTTCATCGCCGTGTTCGGCTCGTTCTCGCACCTCCAGTACATCCTGCCGACCGCGCGCTCGACCCTCGTGGACGCGCAGCTCCACGCGCTCGACCTCCGCGTGCTCGGGTTCGAGCCCGCGGTGGCGTTCGATCGCTTCGTGACACCGGCGACGACGGAGTGGTTCTCGTTCTTCTACTTCGGCTACTTCCTCATCGTCGCGGGGCACGTGTTCCCGATGCTGCTCACGAACCAGCCACGTCGCGTCCTCGGCGAGTTCGCCCTCGGCTTCCTCGCGCTCTTCTGCATCGGGCACGTCCTCTACATCGTCGTGCCCGGGCACGGCCCGTATCAGCACCTCGCCTCGCAGTTCCAGCACGAGCTCAGCGGGCCCGTGTGGTGGCGCGCGGTGCGCGGCGCCGTCGACTCGGTCGACGTCCGGGCGCGCACCGACATCTTCCCGAGCCTCCACACCGCAGCGCCGACCTATCTCGCCCTCTTCTCGATCCGCCATCGCCGCCTCGTACCGTTCCGCTACACGTGGCTGCCGCTGACCATCGCCTCCTCGCAGATCATCCTCTCCACGATGTTCCTTCGCTGGCACTACGCGGTCGACGTCGTGGCCGGGCTCGCGCTCGCGACGGCGGTGGCCGTGGTCGCGCCGCGGCTCGTCGCCTGGGAGGAGCGGCGACGCGCCACGACCGGCGTGAGCGCGGTGTGGACGATGCCGTGGGCGCCCGCGCGTGCCTTCGCTCGGGCGTAGGACTGTACGCCGATCGGCGTATCGCGGGCCGACCGCGGCCACGTTTCATTGAGGACGTGAACATCGAGCAGCTCAAGCCCGTGCGCGTGTACCAGCGGAGGCTCTGCATCTGGTGCTGGAAGGCGAAGCGGCTCCTCGGCCGGCATCGCATCCCCTTCGAGACCGTCGACGCCTCGAGCGACGCCACACGAGCGTGGCTGCGCGAGAGGACCGGACGCCGGACGGTGCCGCAGGTGTTCTTCGGTGATGATCACATCGGCGGGTTCGACGACCTCGCCGCGCTCGAGGCGAGCGGCTCCCTGATGACGCGGCTTTCCGCCTAACCTCGAGCCCATGGGCAAGACCGCCCGCTCGCCGTCACTCACGCGCCTGACCGACGCGGTCGCCGTCCTGTCGGACGAGACGACCGTCCTCGAGCTCGCCGTGCGCGCGCTCCACGAGGCATGTCCGCGCGGGGTCGCGATCGGGATCACGTCGCGCGGCCGCGCCTCCGAGCGCGCCGGCCAGGTCCGCCTCATGCACGGCGGTCGCTTCCTCGAGCTCCCGACGTCGACGACGCACCTCGCGTACGTACGGACCCCGGCCTACGACCTCGCGAACGTGCCCGTCGCGCAGCGAAACCGCTGGGTGGAGCCGTTTCGCGAAGGGATCGCGACACGCGAGGGATGGAAGAGCAGCACGTTCTATCCGTTCGTCCGGCACCTCGGCGTCCTCGACCAGGGGCGCATCGCCGTCTGTAGCGGCGTGCGTCAGGTCGCCTTCGCCGGCGCTGCCGTGCCGGAGGAGGCAGACTTCACCGAGGCGGAGCGCAAGCGCCTCAAGGCGACGGCCGAGGCGCTCGTGGTCCCGCTCCGCGTGGCCGCCATGCTGGGCGACGTCGAGCGCACCCGCACCGCGATGGACGAGCTCCTCGAAGGAACGACCGACGCCGTCGTCGCGCTCGACGCCCGCGGCACCATCGTCGGCACGTCGCGCCAGGCCTTCATGCGACTGCGTCAGGAACGGATGCTCCCCGAGCGACTGCGCGAGGCGGTGCGACGCGCGCGAGGCGGCGCACGCACGCTGACGGGCGACGCGGTGATCCTTCATGTCTCGCCCTGCGCCGAGCCCGGCGTTCGCTGGCTCGTCGCGATCGATGGTGCGGCGGTGGAGCCGAGGCCGATCCCGACCACGCGCCAGCGCGAGCTGCTCGAGCTGCTCGCGAAAGGCCTCACGAACGCGGAGATCGCACACGCGCTCGGGATCGCGGCGCCCACCGTGAAGACGACGCTCGAGCGGCTCTACCGACGCGCGGGCGTGGGGAGTCGGCTCGAGCTCCTCGCGTGGTGGCGCGACACCTGAAGGGATAGCGCGGATCGCGGCGCAAGCTTTGCGTTTCGCGGGTTTGTCCGCGCGTACTCCGTTTGGAGGATTGAAGGCGGCCCCTACGTCTGCGACAGGTATGGGCATGAAACGAGCTGCTCGGGTCGTCGCGGGATCGTTCGTCGTGGCCGTCGGTTTCCTCGCCTGCGGGGACGACGACAGCACCCCCGCGCCCGCTCCGACGATCGACGGAGCCGCGCCCGACACGAACGCGCCCAAGGTGGACGCATCGTCCGGTGCGGATGGCGGCGTCGACTCCAGTAGCCCCACGGACGCCGGCCAGGACTCGAGCGCCGAGGCGAGCACGGACGCGAGCACCAGCATCACCGTGACCGGCAAGATCATCTCGTACGGAGTCCCCGTCGCGAACGCGGCGGTGATCGTGGCCGGAAAGACGCCCGTGACCACGAGCGTGCTCGGCACGTTCACCGTCCCCGACGTGAAGCCGCCGTACGACGTGGCCTTCGCGTCGAGCACCACGCGCATCACGGTGTACCAGGGCCTCACGCGTGCGGATGTCGTCCTCGTCGCCTACGGGCCGAACGGCGTGCCGCTCCCGACGCAGCACCAGACGACCGACCTCACCGGGCAGGTCGGCGGAGGACCGGGCCTTCCGTTCTCCGACTCGCCGATCGTCACGATCTCGGGCGGGTCGGCGCTCTCGGGCCTCGCGACCGCGAACGCGACGACGGGCAACTACGCGATGTCGTCGGTGCAGCCCCCCACCTGGTTCGGACCTGCGACCACGATCGTGGGCCGCGTCCACGCCACGCTCGTGCAAGGCGCGGTCGGCTCGGAGAAGGGCTATTACGGCAAGGCGACGGCCGACGTCTCGCTGACCGACAGCAGCTTGCCGGGTGGTCAGAACGTGGTCCTCGACGAGGTCGGCATGGCGGAGGTCACGATCAACGGCGACGGCCCCCTCGCCTACAACGACAGCCCCAAGCTCGACCTCCGGCCGGGCATCCGGATCGAGGAGAGCGGCGGCTACTTCTCGCCCCAGCCCGGCGGTCTCACGCTGCCCTTCTCGGTGAAGCGCAAGTTCCCGAAGGTGCCCGGCGCCTCCCTCTACGCCGAGCTCCTCTACAACCGCTTCGCAAAGGACACGGAGTCGAGCCTCGTACGCGCGAGCGCGACCGCCGCTGCCGCGGTCACGGTCGCCCCCGTCCTCGCCGAGCCGCCGCGTCCGAGCGCGCCCGCTGGCGGCGCGACCAACGTGAATGCGACCACCACGTTCGAGTTCTCGAAGTTCGCGGGCGGCGTCCACCGCGTGTCGTTCGTGTCCGACGGCAACCCGACCGTCACCGTGTTCACCACCGGGACGAGCGTCAAGCTCCCCGACCTCGCCGCCTTCACGCTCGCGCTTCCAAAGGGTGCACTCTACACGTGGCGAGTCTTCGGATACGGCCCCCTCACCTCGCTCGACGACCCCAAGCTCGCGTCGATCATCGACGTCCCCGACAGCAACCTCCCGCCGGTCGCCGAGGCACGCATTGCCGCCTCGGAGACACGGACGTTCACGACCGCACCCTGAGAAAATTGACGCGCTCGGATCTTTGTCGAGCTCGCTCTCCTTTCGTCCCAGCCCCAGCCCCGACCGCGGCATAATCATCGTCGTGAGCGACGGGAACGAGAAGCGACGCGAGCGGAGGTTCCCGGCGCGCATCATCGCGCGCTTGCAACGGAAGGATGAAGGCGTCGACCTCCTCACGAACAACGTGAGCTTCAAGGGCGCCTTCGTTCGCACGGACGCGCCTCCGAAGCTGCGCCAGCTCATCAAGCTGTCGTTCACGACTCCGCAGGGCCCCACCGTGAACGTCCACGCGATGGTGGTCTACGTCGTCGAGCCCGGCGATCCGGCGCGCGTGCCGGGCGTCGGCGTGCAGTTCTGGGGTCCCATCGATCAGCCCAAGGCGTGGGAGGGGTACGTCCAGGATCTTCGCGTCCGTGCGAAGGAGGGCACCCTCACCGCGAACGAGGTCGACAAGGTCCGCCGCGGCTCCGAGCGGTTCCGCATGAGGCTCGACGTGATCCTCGGCGGCAGCTCCGGCCAGACGCGCGATCTCTCGATGACCGGGATGGCGATCCGCACGGACCTCGCGTTCGAGGTGGGGATGCGCGTCCTCCTGGCGGTGACCACGCCGAGCCAGGAAGAGCTCGAGATCCAGGTCATCGTGCGACGGCTGATCAACGACCCCGGCTTCAAGGGAGTGGGCGTCGAGTTCATCGACATCACGCCCGAGGTCGTCACCTCGCTACGTGCCATCATCGGCGCGAGCGCTCGTCCCGATGACGGCGCCGTCTTCGCCAAGCCGGACGATCCCGACCTCCATTGAAGCATGGATCATGCACCTATCGCCCACGACCGCCGCGTGGTCTGCCTCTGGCATCAGGACGCCAAGAGCGCGATCTTCGATCCGAGCTCGAGCGCCTGGACGCCGCTCGCGGATCCCTTCGGAAGCAGCGGCGTCCGTGGCGGCGCGGTCGTGGTGTCGGCGGGCGCCGAGCTCTTCGTGTGGGGCGGCGCGGCGCGATCGTCCTTCGCGTCGCGCGACTTCAGGCTGCGAGACGACGGCGTGCGCCTTGGCGCTGGCGACTCGTGGAAGCCCGTCGCCTCGCAGCGCGCCCCGTCGCAGCGTGCGAGCGCGGTCCAGGCCTGGACGGGACACGAGGTCCTGGTGTGGGGCGGATGGAAGATGGGCAAGCCCGTGAAGGGCGGCGCCGCCTACGATCCGTCGACCGACACGTGGCGAAAGCTGCCGCCGCGCGAGACGCTGTCCGATCGCCGGGACAGCGTATGGACCGGCCGCGAGCTGTGGCTCTGGGATCGCGAGGAGAGGCGAGGGCACGCCTACGATCCGAGGGCGGACCGCTGGCGCGACCTCGCGGCCTTGCCCGAGACGCGCGAGCACGAACGCGCGATGGTGCCCTGCCTCGACGGGGTCCTCTTCGTCTGCCGCGAAGGACACTTCGGCTCCGATCTCGACGGTTGCGTGGTGTGGCGCTACGAGCCGCGAGCCGACCTCTGGGAGCCGAGCGCGCCTCCGCCGGCGGTGCGTGGAGGCACGCCGCGGCTCGTGGACTGCGGCGGGAGGCTCGTCCTCGGGATCGCGCAGCACCTCTTCGAGTACCTCCCCGCGAAGGACGCTTGGGCCGAGCTCCCCGCCCCCGAGATGGGTCACGAGGCCCACCTCGTCTGGGTGGACGAGCGGCTCGTTGCCTTCGGCAGGACGGAGGCGCGCTCGATCGACCTGCCGGCCACGACCACGCCGCTCGCGGCCACCGAGACTCCGATCGTGGTCGCGGCGGCGCCCTCGGTCACGTGGCCCAAGGGCCCTGCCGTCACGGCGATCGTGATCGACGATCGGACGATCATCGCAGGGCACGAGGACGGCCGCGTCAGGCGAAACGGCGCGGAGCTACGGAAGGCCGACGGACGCCGCGTCGTCGGGCTCGCGGCCCGTGATGGCTCGTGGACGTGCCTCGCCGGAGATCGCCTCGAGACGCGCCGCGCGAGTAGCAGCACGGCGACCGTCGTCGAGCTCGGCTTCAGCGGTCACGCGCTCGCGCAGGACGGAGGAGCGCTCGTCGTGGCGGGAGAGGGCGCGCTGGCGTCGTTCGTGTGGTCCTCGGGCTGGGCGCTCGCCCGTCAGGTGAAGACGACAGGCCAGACGATTCACCTCGCCCTCCTCGGCGACACCATCGCGCGCGTGGTCGCGGGACCGGAGAGGAAGAAGGGCGAACGCAAGGAGCCGCGTGACACGGTGGAGCTCCGCGACGCGAGCACGCTGAAGTGCCGGCAAGAGCTCGCCCCGCCCTTCGCGAGCACCACCGTGGCAGCGGCGCCGGTTCCGGACGGCACCATCGTCGCGGGGCTGGGCGGCTACCGCACCGAGCGCTATCCCCGCGGGAAGAAGCGCGCGGAGACGGCTTTCCACGACTCGTACTTCACACGTCTGGCGACGAGCCGTGACGGGCGGTGGCTCCTCGCCGCGTACCGGGGCGTGGCGCTTCACGACCTCCGCGACGGACGCCGCGAGATCTGGTTCGAGCTCGACGAGAGTGTGGAGCCGCTCGCCGCGATCGCGATCGCCGAGGACGCGTCCGTGATCGCCTTCGGGACGATCGACGGCGCGGTTTATGAGATCGACCGCGAGCGCCTCGGCGTCACGGTCCACCCGCCGGAGGGCGCGCCGATCGTGCTCCAGCCGCCGGCATCGGAGGTGATCGAGCGCGGCGAGCCGCGAGCGCCGACCGAGCCCGACGCCACGACCGCCGCGAGCCCCGACGGCCAGCGCGGCATCCACGGCTGGCGTCGATGGCACATCCGCCGCGACGGGGAAGCAAAGGCACACTTCCTCGAGCTCTTGGACCAGGTGGCAGAGATCGCGCTCCTTCCGCGGGGAGGCCTCGTCGGGCGCACGCGCACGACGCTCCTCGTGATGGAGGACGATGGTCGCTTGCGATCGAGGTTTGCCGGACACGGAGGCGATCTCGTCGGCCTCGCCGTTTCGCCCGACGGACAGCACGTGACGGTGTGGGACCAGCAGAGCATCGTGAGGCGCTGGCGCCTCTGAGCGCGGCTCAGCCGACGAAGACGTTCGGTGAGCCCTCGATCGTGCTGCCCATTCCACCGCAGTGCTGATCGGCGTCGCCCTGACGATGCGCCGGCTTGCCGTTGATGAAGACCGTCTTCGAGCCGCCCACCGCCTTCCACGTGTTGGGACCGCAGCACGAGGAGTGCGTGCCGGTGTCGCCGGCGCGGACCGCGGGCCGAGCGTTGACCGTCACGTCGGGCGAGCCGCTGATCGCCGGTCCGGTGACGACGTGCGGACACCCGGGACAGCCATGGGCGTCGCTGCCGGCGAACGATCGGTCTCCGAGTCTGGATTGAGCGGGCATGATCGCGACCTCAGTTCAGGTTGATGGTGGCGCCCTTCAAGACCATCTGTCCCGAGGCGGCGACCGACATGGCTCCACCGACGTGAAAGGCGACGCTGCCGTTCGTGCGGAGCGTGAGGTTGCCATTCGCCTCCTTCGTGAAGGCGACCTGCGCCGCGAGGGCCGCCTCGAGCGCTGCGACACGCCGCTTGAGGTCTTCGATCGCCGCCGCATCGACCGGCGGGGGAAGAACGGGCGTGATGGGCACGGTGGGCGGCGTCGGCGCGGCCTTGCCGAGTCGCGGCAGGAACGCAACGAGGCCAGCCGCGATCGCGGCCAGAGCTTGCTTGCGATCGATGTTCATGACCCTTCGGGATCGCAAGAAGCGTGCGACCCGAAGTCGAATCGGCTTCTGCGCGGGGACGCGCTGCTAGCGCCTCGAGGTATCGGCGGCCCGCACGTGCCAAACGCACGCGGTGCGCGGAGGCGCGCCGACTGCGCCTTCGGAGGCGGTATCGCGATGACCTCCGCCAGCGACTACATGCAGACCTGGATGGCACCTGAGGCGTTCGTGGACTGAGCGCCCGCGTAGGTGAAGCCCTCGAAGCAGGTCGCGGAGACTCCGGTCGCGTCGTAGTGACCCATGACCTGACCCTGCCCGTTGCGGAACTCCATGCGGAGCGACGAGAGGCCGCTCGGCTGCATCCACACGCCGAGGCGGACGTTGTTGCGAAGGAGACTGCCATCCGCGAGGAACGTCCACGTGTTGTTGATGAACGAGCCCGGCGTGCATCCCGCAAAAGACGGCACCGTGCCCGCGCACGCGCGCGTCGTCACGGTGCGCGGCGCGGTGATGGTGACCGCGACGGGCGCCGGCGGCGGTGCGAGGACGGCGGTGGCGGTGGCCGTGTTGTTGTTCGTGTCCGACTCTGCGCTCGTCGTCGAAGCCACGCCGGTGATCGTCGTCGTCGCGGTCACGGGGAGCGCCACCGTGATGTTCGTCGTGACGGCGGTGTTCGGCTGCATCGTGCCGAAGTCGCAGGCGATGGTCCCGAGGGTCGGGCCGTAATTGCAGTACCAGGGCGAGGAGCTGTAGAACGACATCGGCGACGGCATGGTGATGAGCACCTTGCTCGCCGTGGCGGCGGTCCCGCCCTGGTTGCGGACGACGAGCCGGAACACGCCACGGGCGCCGCCGACGCCGGTCGTCGGCGGGACGAGCTCGACCGAGAGATCGGCCGGTGCGCCGAGCTCGGCGGACACCTGTCCGAGGTCGGCCTCGGGCGTGTCCGAGGTCGTGTCCGTGGCGGTGCATGCAGGAACGAAGAGGGCAAGTGCGAGCAGAATCGAGGTCTTGGTCATGGTGACGTTCTACGGCCCAGCCCGCGAGACGACCCTCCCGCTCATGAGGTCGCCCGATCGGGTGACAGCCGCTATGCGCGGTAGACGCGGAAGAAATGGGCACCACCCCACGCACCACCGCCCGTGATGACGACGCGCCGGCCGGCAGTGACGACGAGCCCCTTCGCGAGCGGCGCGTCCGTCGCTGCGAGCATCGTACGGTCGCTCGCGTCCCAGACCTCGAGGACGGCCGGCGCGGACGCTCGACGCGCGATGACGATCGCGACCTCTGGCGCGTCCGGGAACACGGCGAGCTGGGAGATCTCCCGCTCCTCGTCCGTGGTCGTCCAGGAGAGATCGAGCTCGCCCGACGCGAGGTCCATGACGCCGATGAATTGATCCCCGTAGGCGCCCGGCCGCGACGCGACCACGGCGTGCCGTCCGTCCGCGAGGAGCTCGAAGTGGTCGCGCGCGCCGCCGCCGAGCTCCCGGGTCATCGCGTCGCTCGACGCGACGAGCTCGGCCTTCTCGAGATCCCACACGCTCGTCGTGCCCTTGCTCCCGACCGTCACCGCGGTTCGACCGTCCTGGCTCACGCGGAGCTTGATCGGACGCTCGCCGCGCTTCGCCGTGGCGCGGATCAGGGAGATGCGCTCCGCGGAGGCCAGGTCCCAGACGCTCGAGCCGCCGCGCGCGCCGACGAGGAGGAGGCGCCCCTCCGGGAGATACGCGGCGAGGACGCTCGGCTCCTCGATCGTGTGCACCCGCTTCCCCGACGCGAGGGCCCACACGTGCGTGAGCGCCGCGGGCGGCCGGTCGGGCGGCGCGTCGGCGCGGATGGCGTCGGCGAAGTGCTCGCCCGGGCCAAGCGCCGGGAGCGCGGCGGTCTTCACGCCGTCGAGGCGGGTCAGGGTCTCGGCCGTCTCGAGATCTGCGACCACGACCGAGCCGTCCGAATCCGCACGGAGCCCGCGCCGTCCGTCGGGATGAAGCCGCAGCCACCCGCCGCTCGCGAGGCGCTGGCCCGTCGAGAGATCCCAGACCAGGCTCTCGCTGCGACCATAGGTGATCGCACGCCGTCCGACGGCGTCGGCCGCGATCGCTCCAAAGCCACCAGGCTGGAGCGCCTTCGGACTCTCCGTGGCCCCGATGGCGACGAGCTCGATCATCCCCGGCATCATCGCACGGGGCCGCGAGTCACAAGGAGAGCGTCACCGTCCACGCCCGACGAGCCGCTCCGGATCGTGGACGCATTCAGTACTGGATCGAGTAGGTCACCGGCGCGATGCACCCGTTCTCGATGAGCTTCACGTGGAACGTGCCCGCCTCCGCGACGGTGTGATCGAGCTTGATCTGGCTGTTTGCGTTGCCGATGTCTCCGGACGCAGACACCGGGTTTCCGCTGACGATGACGGGCTGACCCGCGCCATCGAGGAGGTCGAGCGTGAAGTTGGCGACGACGTCGGCGGGCACGCCGGCGAATCGCTCCCCGGTGAGGACGACCGAGAGCGCCTCGCCGCTCGTCGCCGTCAGCTTGTACCAGCGCTCCGTCGAGCACCCGATGTGCCCGGGGACCGCCGTGCTCTTCGTGAGCGCGGTCGCGGTCGCCTGCGTCGTGTTCGTCACGGCGGGCGCGACCCGCGTGTACTTCGTCGACACCGTGATCGTGTTGCACCCTGGTGGGGTGTTGTCGAAGCGCAGCGTGTGATTGCCGGCGGTGAAGAACTCGTGGACGACGACACTGGAGGTCTCGGCCGTGGTGATCAGCCCGGGATTCAGGTTGAGCGGATTGCCGGTCACGTCGATGGTCTGACCGGCAGAGTCGAGGATGGTGGCGCCCGGCACGGAGTCGCCGTTCGCCGTCCTCCACGTCGCCTCGAAGCGAATCACCTCGGTCTTGTCGGCGGTGAACGCGAAGTCCTTCGTCGTCGTTCCGCACTCGAGCGTGAACGTGCCGAGGTCAGTCGTCCCGCCGCCAGCGTCGGCTACGGTGCCGCTCGAGGTCCCGGTGTCGCTCGTCGCGACGCCGCTATCGATGGGCGAGCCACCGTCGGGGGTGCTGCTCGTCGCGTCGGAGGAGCAAGCCCAGGACGCGGCGGCGACCCCGGCACAGATCAGGGCAAAGAAGGCAGTCTGAAGCTTCATGAATCCTCTAAGTACCGGTGAGCACAGCCTGGACGTCCCAGTCGACGTGGAACGCGGCGCCCACTGGCATCGCGGCCATGTCCTCGTTGTAGACGGCCCACATGGAGCGACTCCGGTCGAACCAGACACCGACCGGGTGATTGTTGTACGTGCCCTTCCACGCCTGCGTGACGAGCAGGCGCGCCTTCGGGTTGTTGCGCACGTTCGGCGGGAGCTCGTCGAGATACATCGAGTTCGACGAGACGTTCGTGGTCTTCGCGGTGAGGCTCGCCACGCCGGTCGCGCTGACCAGGATGTTCCACTGCGCGTTCGCCGGCATCGCCGCGAAGTCCTCGTTGAAGATCGCCCAGCGGTCGTTGAAGTAAAAGACGCCGATGTGGTGCGGGTTGATGACCGGCGACGAGTACGCCATCACCTGAGGCATCGCGTTCGGCTTCCCGTTGGTCAGCGGGTGGTCGAGCACCGTGACGTGCCCCTGGATGTTCGTGCCGGTCGCCTTGTGGATGAACGCGATCGAGCTGGCGATCGGCTCGTAGTGCACGTTGTAGGCAAGATCCGCCGGCAGCGCCGTGCCGTCGTCGGCGCGGACCTTGAAGCCGTTCTGCGCGGGGTTGAAGAGGATCGCCAGCGGCCGCGTGAAGTAGAGCCCCCGATCAAGCCGTGCGTCGCCGGTACCGACGGGCACCGGCGCGGAGAGCGCCGTCACCGGGTAGTTCCACACGTGCGTCATGAAGACGAACCCCGGCTGCGTCATGCCGCTCGCCACGAGGTTCCGCTCCGCGGTGGGCGCGCCGCTCCACGTGGATAGCGTGTAAGCCGCGCCGGTCCCCTGCGGATTCGGGTTCGTACCGCCACGCCCGAACGCGCTGTTGGTCACGAGAACGATCGCGGTCCCTGCGATCATGGAAGCAAGCTTCATCGGAATCTCCCCAGCTCGCCCATCGTGGCGACACCGGGATCGGCGGCCAATACTGCATTTCCTTACGCGTGCATCTGCACGCGTTCATGGCCGATCCTCGACTATCCTCCCGTTCATGGGGCAGAGTCCCGGAGGCAAGCTCCTCGATGCGGTGGAGGCGATCTACACGAACCTCGAGGCCGCTCATCCCGGCGCTTGGCTCGAGAGCGTGCTCCCGCACGTGAGCGCGTGCATCGGGTGGGCGCGGGGCGGCTACGCTCACGCGTACGATCTGCGAGGACCTGCCGAGCGGTGGCGGCTCTCGATCCCCGTTGCCCACGAGCTCCCGCCGGAGGTCGCGACGACGGTCATGTCGTGCTTCGACGTCTCGCCGCCGGCCGAGCGCCGGCACCTCTATCTCGCCGCGGGCCCCGTGGGCACGTTCAGCACCCACGCGGGCGTGACGTTCGACGAGATGCGTGGAGGAGCCGGGGCGAGCGCGCGCATGGGCGTCCGGGACTGCGCCTACGTCAACGCCATCAATCCGGACGGGGACGGCGTCCTCTTCTGCATCACTACCGGCCGACCGCGGAGGCTCGGGCCGCACGAGCGAAGGCGGCTCAGCATGGTCGCGGCCCACGCCGCCGCGGCGCAGAGGCTCCTCCGGGCGATCGCGAAGAAGCGAGCGGTGCCGGCCGCGATCTTCGAGGCCGACGGAAGGGTCGCCCACGTGGAGAAGGCGCACGAGCGCGCGCTCCCGCTCCTCCGCGAGCGCGTGCTCCGCGTCGATCGGGCGCGCGGGAAGCTGCGCCGGACCGATCCCGACGACGCGCTCCGATCGTGGCAGGCCCTCCTCCGGGGCGAGTACTCGACGATCGATCGCTTCGAGACCGACCAGCGCCGCTACGTCGTCGCCTTCGTCAACGAGCCGAGCCTCACCGACCCGCGCGGCCTCACCACGGCGGAGGGCGCCGTCGCCGCGTGGGCCACGCGCGGGCACTCCGAGAAGGTCATCGCCTACGAGCTGGGCCTCGCCCCGGGAACCGTGAGCGCGCTCCTCTCCCGCGCGTACAAGAAGCTGGGCGTGGAGTCGCGCGCGGCCCTCATCGCGCGGCTCGAGGTGCCGACCGAAGTGGAGCGCGTGAGGCTCGACGACGACGCCGAGGTCTTGCTCTTCTCGGCGCCAGCGGTCGAGGCGCCGTCGCTCGACCTGCTGAGCCCGGCGGAGCGCGAGGTGGCCGCGCACGTGGCGCGCGGAGACAGCAACGCGACGATCGCGAAGCGGCGCAAGGTGAGCCCCGCGACGGTCGCGAAGCAGCTCGCGTCGGCGTGCGCGAAGCTCGGCGTGAGCACGCGGGCGGAGCTCGCCAGCTTGCTCACGCGCCGGCGATGACCGGCCAGGTCAGGGCAGCGCCTCGAGCTTGAAGAACTCCCAGAGGGCAGCGGCGATGCGGATCGGATGGTTGATGCCGTTGGGGTACTCGTGAATCGCCTTCTCGATGATGACGGCGCGGAACGTGTTCTTTCGCCCCGCGAGGCTCTTCGTGAAGAAGAACTGACTCGTCTTCATGCCGGCGATCGTCGGCGCAGAGTAGGTGTACTCCTGGTCGAGCTTTCCGAGCGTGAGGAACGGCCGAACGAAGCCGTTCGCGAACTTCGTGTTCGTCGTGATGAGCGACTCCGTGAGGGGGATCGGCGACGCGTCCATGAGGTCACCCATCTTCGGGTCGTCCTCGCCCACGCTGAACACGACCGACACGGGCGCGTCGAGCGGCGGCGGGTCCACGCTCAGCACGCTCGCGGCGCACCCGATGGCGGCGAAGCGGTTCGAGCGCTCCGCCGCGAGGCGGCCCGTCATCTCCGCGCCGTTCGAGAAGCCGCTCGCGTAGATGCGCTTCGCGTCTACGGCGTAGCTCGCGGAGAGGAGGTCGAGGATTGTATCGATGAACTTCACGTCATCCTCGAGCGGATGGTCGGCGAGCGCGCGCTTGTCGGGGGCCAGCGCCGCGACCTCCTCGGCGGTGCAGAGCGGACGGGTCGTCCCCCCCAGCTTTCCAGACGCCCACTTGGTGACCACGACTCGCTCGCTCGGCGGGAAGACGCCGTCGTGGTTGTCATCATCGTAGTGACAGTAGGTGAGGGCGGTCGGGAACACGGCGATGATCCCTTGCTCGTCGGCGAGCTCCTTCCACTGCGAAATCTCGAAGAATTGCTCGCCGGTCTGGGCCGTGCCGTGCAACATGAACACGACCGGCACCGGCGTTGTCCCGCGCGCCTTCTCGGGCACGTAGACGATGACCTCGCGCGACATGCCGTCGACCTCGGGGGTGTGCGTGTACCTTCCAGGCACGTTCGACGGCGCAGGCGAGCTCCCGTCTTCGCCCGATCCGCCGTCGGGGGTCGTGGACCCATGACCGGCGTCCGCCCCCGGCGACGCCGGCGCCTGCCCGCCATTTTCCGAGCTGCACGCCACGGTAAGGAGAGCGACCACTCCAAGCGAGACAGCGATCGACCGCGCAAGAATCCCCATCCGTCCATCCTTTCCGACCGCGCGTGTGGTCGTGGTTCAATTTCGGTTCAGCTCGCGCGGCGTTACGCTCCACATTCCAGGCCGCGATGACGCTCCTCTTTGGTGACTTCGTCCTCGATCGGCGCGAGCGGGCCCTGTGGCGTGGACCGAAGAAGGTCGCCCTGCGACCGCGCGCGTTCGGCGTCCTGACGACGCTCGCGGAACGAGCGGGACAGCTGGTCGAGAAGCAACAGTTCTTCGAGGCGCTCTGGGGTGACGTCACGGTCAGCGACGAGGTGCTCAAGGTCGCGATCCGCGAGGTGCGAGCAGCGCTCGACGACGACGCGCGAAGCCCTCGGTACATCGAGACGGTCGCGAAGGCGGGCTACCGCTTCGTGGCGCCGGTGAGGGCGAAGCCGACGACGCCGCGCGTCGAGCCGAGCGTGCGCTACGTGCGCCGCGACGGGGTGAGCATCGCGTACCAGACGTGGGGCACGGGTCCCATCGACATCGTGTACGTCCCCGGCTGGGTCTCGCATCTCGAGATCCAGTGGGCGCATCCACTCCCCGCCGCCTTCCTGGAGCGCCTCGGCCGCTCGGCGCGCGTGCTCTCGTTCGACAAGCGCGGCACCGGCCTCTCGGACCGCATGGAGGGGAGCCCGCCCCTCGAGGAGAGGATGCAGGACGTCCTCGCCGTGATGGCGGCGGAGGGCTCGGGAGAGGCGGTCCTCTTCGGGACCTCGGAGGGCGCTCCGATGTGCGCGCTCTTCGCGGCGCGGCACCCCGAGCTGACGCGCGGCCTCGTGCTCTACGGCGGGTCGGCTCGCCCCGTGAATGGTCCGGGCTTCACGTCGGGCGTCGAACGCGCGCTCATCGACGGCGCGGCGCGGGTCATCGTCGAGCAGTGGGGCGAGCCGCTCTTCCTCGAGGCGGAGGCGCCCGGGTACGCCGAGGATCCGATCCTCCGTGCGTGGTGGGCGCGCCTCCTTCGCTCGAGCGCGAGCCCGAGCACGGCAGCCGCGCTCCTCCTCGCGAACGCGGACATCGACGTCTCGGACACTCTCCCCTCGATCCGCGTCCCCACGCTGGTCCTTCACCGGAAGGGCGACCTGATGATGCCGCTCGCGGGCGGCCGCTTCCTGGCAGAGCGCATCCCGAACGCGAAGCTCGTCGAGCTCGAGGGCGACGCGCACCTCCCCTTCATCGGCCCGAACGAGGATCTCTTCACCGCGTTCGAGGCGTTCCTCGACCTCCCGTCATCCGCAGGCTGACCCGCCGGGTCGAGCGCCGCGCACCAGCTCCTCGACCGTGCTCCTCAGGATCGCGTAGTCGAAGTTGCCGTACAGCATCGCGCGCCCGCCATCGAACACGTAGGTCGGAGAGCCCTGGATGTGGAGCCGCTCGCGCTCGGCGTGATCCTCGTAGACGGCGGCGAGCGCGGTCCCATCGTCGAGGCGCCGCTCGATGGGTGCCCGCGGCAGCGCGAGCTCCTCCGCGACCTCGAGCTGCACCGCCCGGAGCGCGATGTTCGCCTCGCATACGAAGAAGCGCTCGCGAAGCGCGCGCTGGTACGCAGGCCCCGCCGCCGCGCCGTCCTCGAGCGCGAACACGGCCTTGATCGCCATCGCGGGCGCCCAGGACGAGGCGGGCATCGCGCGACGCCAGCATTCGCCGGTCACGTCGGAGCGTCCGCCCTGCTCGGCGATCTTGCGGGTCGCGAGGACGCGCCCGTCGACGCCGTCCTTCGCCCATGGGCCCCGCTCGAACCGCCACGGCACGCTCCCGAACACGGGGACGACGCGGTAATCGACCACGACATGCTCCCCGAGCTCGGCGAGGACGCGGTCGAGCTTCGACTGCGCGACGAACGCCCAGATGCACAGCGGGTCGGACCAGTAACCGAACTTCAGCTTCGCCACGCTCACGCTCCTCCGGGGTTCGAGCGTGAGAGCCAGCGGGCGGCGGAATGGGTTCGGACGCCGCCTCGATCACTCCTTTGGAAAGAGGATCGGCGACGGTTCTGCCGGAGCGGCGAGCGCCTGCGCGATCCGGTTTGCGGTGGTAGGGAGGAGCGGCCCGAGCGCGCGCGCGATCGCCTCGAGCGCGACACACGTGGCGCCGAGCGAGGCGCCACGCAGCCCATCGTCGGCCGACCACGGCGCGGTACGTGCAAGATGCACATTGGCCTCGGCGACCACCGCGAAGACGGCTCGCAGCGCGTCGTCGACGGCGAAGCCCTCGAGTGCGCGATCGACCTCTCCCTGGAGCGCCTCCGCGCGCGCCGCCAGGGCGTCGGACGAGGCATCGACGCCGGGCTCGGGCGTGGGGCGTTCACCGCCGAGCCTCGCGCGCACGAGGCCGAGCGTCCGCGCGAGCAGATTGCCGAGGCCGTCCGCGAGCTCCGACGAGTAGGCGGTCGCGATCCGCTCCACGGAGACGTCCGCGTCGTTGACGGCGCCCACGTGGCGAAGGAGGTAGTAGCGAAGCGCGTCGGTGCCGAAGCGCTCCGCGAGCTCGCCGGGGTCGATCGCGTTGCCGAGCGATTTGCCGATCTTCTTTCCGTCGACGGTCACGTAGCCGTGCACGACGAGATCGGTCGGGAGCGGCAGCCCCGCCGCGAGGAGGAGCGCCGGCCAGAGCACGGCGTGGAATCGCGCGATCCCCTTGCCGATGACGTGGATCCGCCGCTCCGCGCCGTGCCACGCATCGCGTGACACGACGTAGCTCGCGAGCGCGTCGAACCAGACGTAGACCGTCTGATCGGGATCGCCGGGAACGGGAATGCCCCAGCCGCGCGTGCGTCCGCCGGGGCGCGACACGCTCACGTCGTGCAGGCCCGTGTCGAGGAAGCGGAGCACCTCGTTCGCGCGCTCCGGCGGATGGATGCGGAGCGCTCCGCTCTCGAGCGCAGCCCGGATGCGATCGGCGTAGCGAGAGAGCGCGAAGAACCAGTTCTCCTCCTCGACCACCTCCGCCTTCGTGCCGTGCTCGGGACAGACCTCGACCTCGCCGGCCTCGAGGAAGCGCTCGCAGCCGGCGCAGTAGAGGCCACGGTAGCCGCGCTTCTCGAGGTCGCCCGCATGGCGACAGGCTTCCCACAGAGCCTCCACCGCCGCCGCGTGCCTCGGATCGGCGCTCGTGCGGACGAAGTCGTCGTAAGCCGCGCCGGCGACCCGCGCGAGCGCCAGGTAGCGGCCCGCGGCCGCGTCGACATACGCGCGGGTCGAGACGCCCGCTCGCTCGGCGGCCCGCACGTTCTTCGAGCTGTGGTCGTCGGTGCCGGAGACGAAGCGCACCTCCTTCGAGCGCGCGCGGGCATGCCGCGCGATCGCGTCGGCGAGGACGACCTCGAGCGCGAAGCCGAGGTGCGGCGGCGCGTTCACGTAAGGAAGGGCGGTGGAGATGAAGACGCAGTGATTCATGACGAGCTCCCGTTCGAAAAATTCGGACAAAATGCCGAGACCCGAGCGGCTCCGAGGAGCGGCCCGGGTCTCGGGGTGACGGGAGGTCGATGTTCTGTCCTCGACCTATCCACCACGCACCACGGCTGCTCCGCGCGCTTCGTTGCGCATGAGCATCGACGTGGTGGTGGTCGCGATCGTCACGAACATGGGAGACAAGATGGTGCGCCTGCGGCGGCTGTCAACCGCCCGCGGGTCAGCCGCCCGACGAGGACGACGTCGTCGATCCGCCGCCGAAGCCCGACGAGCCCGTCGAGCCCGACGAGCCCGACACGCCCGACGACGAGGTCGTGCTGCCGCCCGCGCCCGAGCCCCAGCCTTCGGGGAGCGGAAGGTTGCACTTTGCATAGTCCTCGGCGCCCGGGCTGCAGCCCTCCTTGTCGAGCGTGAACGTCGTGCCGTCGCACGTGCACGAGCCCCTTCCCCACTCACCGTTCACGGCGGCGTTCGAGCAGCGGATCTCGCGCGTGCTGCCGCCGCAGGAGTAGTGGTCGATGCTCTCGCAGGAGTAGCTCCTCCCATCGCCACCGCCGGACGAGGAGCCGTGGCTGTAGTCGCACGCGGGCTCTTCCGCCGCCGCGACGCCCTGCGGCGGCGACTTCTGCGTCGTCGAGGTCACCGACTTCGTGCCGTCGCGGCCCTGCTCCGGATCGCCCTTCTGCGACCGCGACGCCGTCGAGCCGGACTCGTCCGGCGTCGAGACCTGGCCGTTGCAGGCGACGGCGGCGATGGCGAGAGCGATGGGGGCGATGGCGACGGCGAGGGAGCGGTAGGACGACATGACCACCTCTTCCGCAAGGCCCGGGCCTGCCTCTAACTCGTTGAAATAGCGTACCTAGCCGCCGCACCGCGCGGGCATTTGTGCCAGTCATCGGCACATTCAGGCACACCGTGCCTTGGTGTGCCTCCCTCGGGTTAAGCCGGCACGAACCACTAGAATGACCGCCGTGCTCCGGTCCGAGTTTCGCCGTGTCCTGGTCGTCGCGACGCTGGCTCTCTCGGGCTCGCTCGTCCTCGTCTCGGGCTGCGGAGCTCGCTCGACGACGACCTCGGCCACCGGGCCGGCGCGGATCGTCTGCGCGGCCGTGCAGGGACCGCGCAAGCTCTCGCGCCCCGAGCGGGAGCCGAAGGGCGCGGAGGTCGCCACCGAGGACGGGCGTCTTGGCCTCTTCCTCGTATGGCACGGCGAGGTCGACGCGAAGCAGCACGAGATCGAGCTTCGTGGCGGCGGGCCGGTGCCGCCGGCGGTCATCGCTCCGAACGTGAACCCTCCGAGCACGACCTTCCGCGGCGCGAAGGTCATCGGGTTCGCCGCCAGCAAGCATCCGGTCTTCGGGCAGGACGGATTCATCGCCTGGGCCACGACCGAGCGACGTGCCGTCTTCACCCGACCGGTCGCGTCGTCCGTGATCGAGGCCGGTAGGCACGTCTACTTCGCGGACACGTCGTGCCGCGTTCACGCGCTCGATCTCGAGACTGGTGAGGAGCTGACCGGTCCGGTCAAGACGTGCCATCCGTTTCGCGCCTGGGGCAGCGCGATCGCGATCGCGGAGCCGAGGCACTCCGAGGGCTCGAGGCTCCTCACCGGCTACGACTACGGTGCTACCGTCGTCGACCCAGCGACGGGAAGGCCGGCGCCGCGGCCGTTCTGCCCGCACGCCGTCGGCGTGAGCTGCATCACGCTCGACTCCGACGTCCACTGGCGATTCGACGAGGATCCGGCAGGTCCGGCGTCGGAGCCCTCGCATCTCGAGACGTTCGACGTGCGCGGCGCTCGCGGCGAGAGCGTGAAGGGCGCGATCGAGATCCCGAACCTGCAGCTCTCGCCCGATCACGTCGCGCTCTGGCGGGACGTCCTCGGTCGCGCGATGGCGCTCGTCGCCGCGCGCGTGGAAGGAGCGCAGGGCCCCCAGCTCGTCGTCGTCGAAGACGCGAAGGTCACGGTCACGCCGCTCTCCGCGGAGGAGGCGATCGATCAACGTCGGATCCGGGCGCTGCACGGCTTCGTCCCCGCCGGCACCCCCGCCGCCGATCGAGAAGACCTCGCGCGCGAGCGCCGCGAGGCCCTCGCGAAGACGACGGACCGCGTGCGGTTCGTCGCGTATCCCGAGGCCGAGGCGGCGCATATCCCCTGCACCACGCCGCCTCCGTGACGCTCACCACTTGCCGTCGCGGACCCCGACCGCCTGGCCGAGCGCGTTCCACAGCTTCGTGACGGGACCCACGGAGACCGAGCCGTCGTCCTGGAGCGGACGCGTGCTCTTCTCGGCGTCCATCTCCTTCACGCTCTTGAGGCTCGCCAGCTTCGAGCTGCCCTGGATGGCGGGCACCGACTCGTCGTAGAGCTCGAACCAGGGGAGCCTGTGATTGGTGTAGTCCTTCGCCGAGATGGGCGAGGCGGGCGGCTCCTCACCGGTGATCTCGCGCCACATCTCGGAGTTCACGATGTGCACGAAGAGGCGAGCGCTGTTCTGCAGATCCCACGTCTCCTTGCCGTGCGGATCCGTGTAGATGCTCTGCTTCATGCGACCGCCCGCGGCGAGCCCCATCGCGCCCGGGGCCGCGCACGGCGCCGGGGCGCACGCCATCGGAGCCGGCGAGCCGCCCATCCCCCGCGAGCGCATCACCGGCGGCGGCTCGTCCGGGAAGCGGCCCGCCTTCGGCTCGAAGACCTGGATCTGGAGACCGCCCACCGCCTCTTCGCCCGTGACCTGTCCCTCGACCGTGTAGCCGAGGCCGAGCGGCATCGCGACGAACTGCCGGATGATGCCCTTCTTCACCGCGATGCCGTCGAGCCAGGGCTGCGGCGGCGTGACGAGGTAGTTCTGCGGATCGTCGGAGAGGCCGTCCTTCCAGCGCTCCGCGGTGAGCGCGCAGACCTTGCCGAGACCGATCTTCACCGCGCGTGGCTTGAAGTACTGCCCGCTGAACGAGATCCACATCGCCTCGCGCTGGTACATCGGAAGGAAGATGCCGCCCTTCTCGCGCCACTCCGCGGGGACCTTCGACGCGTAGTCGTCGACGCTCCGAATGGGGAAGCGGCCGAGCCCCGGCGGGAGCGGATACGTCTTGCCGTCATCGGGGATGCGGAGGGTGCGAAGGAAGGAGATGTCGAGCGCCGGGCCAAGGGTGACGCGGTCGGTTGCGAGGTTCATGGGATCGTTTCGTCCTTTCGCCGGATAGGACGCGGCGGCCCGAGGCTCGTCACACGGCCCGGAATCGATTGTCTCGAAGCGTCGTGATTTCCATACGTTGCAAAGAATCGACGCGGCGGTCGTGACAGATCGGCCCCCGCGTTCGTCGTATCCTCGCGGCGTGGTGCAGGCGGAGCTCGTGGAGTGGATCGCGTCCGGCGACGTCCGGCGGGCGGCGTCGTCGCTGGTCGTCGACTACGGCTCCGACGTGTTCGCGACCTGCCTCGCGATCGTGCGGGACCGCACCGCCGCCGAGGACCTCACGCAGGACATCTTCGGCGACGCGATCCGTGGGCTCCCCACGTTTCGCGGAGACTCCGCGCCACGCACGTGGCTCCTCTCGATCGCTCGCCATCGCTGCATCGACTACCTCCGCGCGAAGAAGCGCGACCCGTCGTGGAGCCCGTGGGCGGGCACGACCGGCGACGACGACGAGAGCGATCCCGACGCCCAGCCCGACCAGGCCGCGTTCGGCAGCGAGTGGTTCAGCCACCGGCAGCAGGTCGCGCGCGGGCTCGAGGCGTTGCCGGAGGGCGATCGCGCGCTCGTCGTCCTCCGCTTCAAGAACGGCCTCGAATACGACGAGCTCGCCGCCGCCTTCGGGCTTCGCACCGGCACCGTTCGCATGCGCGTGTCCCGCGCCCTCGCCCGCATGCGCGAGGCGCTCGAGCCGAACGTCGTGGCGCGTGGACGCGGCGGGGCGGCGGCCGCGCCGGCGCCGGCCCCCGCGGCCCCCGCTCCCCGCGCGACCGGGATGGGCGGCATGCCGCCGCCGGGCGCGCCGTCGATGGCCGCGCCGGCACCGATCCGCGGCGCGCCGTCGTGGTGGCAGCGACTCCTCGCGTGGGCTCGCACCCCGACGCGCCCGCCGCCGGCCCCCGTCGGCGACGTGGGTCGTGCGCTCGCGATGAACGATCCGCCGGCGCCGTCGGAGGCGCTGCTGGCGCGCCTCGGCGTGCTCGTCGACGGACTGCCAGAGTAGCTAGCGCCAGCCCGAGCCTTCCGGGATCGGACGGCGCTCGGCGTTGCCGCTCAGCGTGCTCTCGCTCGCGGTGCGCGTCGCGGCGCGCCCCGCCTCGTCGAGCGGGCACAGCGTGCGGTCGATCTTCCACGCGCCGCAGCCGGTCAGGCCCTCGGCGCAGGACTGCATCATCGAGACGCGCTCGTTGTGCGCGTCGCATCTCCAGACGAGGACGCGCGTGGCGTGACCACCGCCGATCTCGTAGGACTCGTCGGGCGGTCGGGTCGGCGCGCCTTGCACCTTCGACGGCGGTTCGGACGACCGGCATGCGTCGAGAACGAATGCGAGCGCCAGCAGCGTTCTCATCCTCGAAACGATATACTCATCCGATGCGCCGGGTCAGTCTGCGTGCTGGTCTCGTGCTGGCGATCGCGTTCGTCGCCGGCGCCATGCTCGCGATCGCCTGCAGCGACGAACAGAGCACGCCCGGCACGATCGCCGCAGACGCCAGCGCGAACCAGCTCGACGCGGGCGCCCCGCAGGAGAGCGACGACGACGACGACACCGCGGGTGAAGACGCCGGCAAGGACGCTGGCAAGGACGCCGGCCGAAAAGTGAAGCCGCTCCAGCGCGACGCGGCCGGTCCCGGCGGCGAAGGCGACACGTGCAGCTTCAACTGGGACTGCCAGCTCGGCCTTCGCTGCGAGTGCGCCGACGAGTGCGCGTGCGCGACCGGCGCACGCGGCAAGGGCAAGCCGGGCGGAAAATGCGCAGACGCCAACGACTGCGTGAGCGCGCTTTGCCTCGACGGACCGAACGACGAGCTCCTCTGCAGCGACGAATGCGCGAAGGACGAGAACTGCCCCGATCTCCTTCCGGTCTGCACGAGCGTCGCGCTCGTCGGCCGCTTCTGCGCCAGGATCCCGCCCAAGTGAAGGCCCTCTCCGCCCTCGCTCTCGCCGCCCTCGTCATCGCCGCTTGCAGCAGCGACAAGGAGGTGGAGACGGCGAGCTGCTCGTCGAGCGTCTCCAGCTTCGACGCGGCGACCTGCCAGCAGCTCGGCGCAAAGGCCGGCTGCGAGACGTCGACGCTCACGTCGACGCACAGCTGCTCGTTCGAACGCTGCGACTCGCCGCCGAGCTGTACGACCGCGCCCGCGAGCTCGCCCCCGACGGCGAACGATGCGGGCGCCGACGCGACCGTGACGTCCGACAGCTGCACGAACGCGGGCCCGCAAGGGGACGGCTTCTTCACGAAGATCCCGCCCTGCGCCGATTACAGTACGACGAACATCAACGGCACCGTCCGCTACGCGTGTCGCTGCGGCTCGTGCGCTTGCGGCTATGTCTGCGGGAGCATTCCGCTCGAGGTCGGCGGGACGCTCGGCGGCGTGTGCGCTCCGCCGTGACGCCCGCCCGCAACGACTGAGGCGCGATGCACCAACGTCTCGGAGACGTCCCGCACGGGTGTACGGCGTCTCCGCCGAAAACCAGTACGAGTCGTGCTGGGCACGACTCGCGAGCACGGGAACGGGCATTGCTGAGCGACCCCTCGATGTCTGCTTCTTCGACGACCGTGCGTGTGGCCGGGCTGACCGATGTGGGGCTCGAGCGCGAGAAGAACGACGACTCCTTCATCGTGGCGGACCTCAATCCGGACGTTGCGCCGTGCTCGGGGTGTCTCGAGTGCAGGAGCGACGGCGTCCTCCTCGCCGTCGCCGATGGGATGGGCGGCCATGCGCACGGCGAAATCGCGAGCATGATCGCGATCTGCGAGCTGTCGAACGCGATGAAGCGCCTGAGCGGCCGCAGCCCCGATCGCGTGCGCCGCGCCGTCGAGCACGCGCATCGCTCCGTGCGTGAGGCCGCCGCCGGACGCACCGGGTTCGCACGGATGGGCACCACCCTCACTGCTGTGCACATCGACGGCAAGCGCGCCCACATCGCGCACGTCGGCGACTCCCGCGCGTACGTCGTTCGCGGCGGCAAGATCTCGCGCCTCACCGTCGATCAGACGATGACCGAGATCATGATCGAGGCCGGCATCATCGACGAGTCCGAGCGCCGGCACTCGCCGTGGAGACCTGCCGTCACCTCGTCGATCTCGCGAACCTCCGCGGCGGTGACGACAACTCCACGCTCATCATCGCGGGCGTGCGCGGGCGCCTTCCGCATCCCTCTCCGAACGAGTCCCTCGCCTCGACACACCACGTCTTTCAGGCGTTCCACGCGCCAGCGATGGTCCGCGCGATCGCGGGCTAGCGAGGCCGGAGGGCGCTTCGCAGGCGCGCGACGCCCCGGTCGATGTCGCTTCCGTCGTGGTAGACCGCGAACCCGAAGCGCAGGCGATCGCCGCGCACGTCGGTGAGGACGTTCGCCTGCGCGAGCCGCGCGTGGAAGTCGGCGGCGTCGGGGGTCTGGAACGTGAGGAACTGCCCGCGGCTCTTCTCCGCGAGCGGCACGACGAGCTGACTAGCGCGGAGCGGCAGCGGCTCGAGCTCGAGCTCCGCGACGAAGCGCTCCTCGAGCTTCGTGACGTGCGCGTGGATGACGTCGGGCGTGAGCCTCTGCGCGTCGAGCCAGTCCATGACCGCGTTGAAGCGGTAGATCGCGGTCGGATCGAAGGTGGCGCCGTAGAAGCGGCCGCCGCCGGGGGCGTACGCGGTCTGGCCGGGCGCGCTCGCGCTCTCGAGGGCGCCGAAGGCCGCGAACCACCCCGTGTCGCGCGGGCGCTCGCCGAAACCTGCAGGCGAATGCATGAAGCAGCAGCCCTCGCCGCTCATCGCGTACTTGTAGCCGCCGGCGAGATAGAAGATCCGCTCTCGCAACGCGGAGAGGTCGACGGGGATCGCGCCGAACGCGTGATAGCCGTCGACGACGATGAACGACCCGGCCGGCACGCGCTCGACGCAGCGCGCGAGATCGGGCACGGCGTAGCCAGAGTTGAAGAAGACTTGGCTCAGGTAGACGAGATCCCACGGTCCTTCCGCCGCCTTCGCGAAGCGCTCCACGAACGTGGCGTGAGGCTCCGCGGGGACGCGCGTCACCTCGAGCGCGCCGTCCTCCTCGAGGCGCGTGACCTGGCGCGCGAAGGAGTGAAACTCGGCGTCGGTGGTGAGGACGCGCAGCGCTCGCTCGCGCGGCAAGCACGAGAGCACGCGCATCAAGAGCTCGTGCGTGTTCGGCGCGAAGCACACGGAGTCGCCGTTCGCGAGCCCGAGCCGCTTGGCGATGTGTGCGGTGGCGCGCGGGATCACCTCGCCGAAGACCTTCTCCCACTTGCGATCGGCGAGCCGCGCCGCGTCGTGCCAGGCCTCGACGTGGGCCTCGAGGCTGACATCCGGCCAGAGATGATGGCTATGCGCGGCGAAGTGAATGCGCTCGGGATCCGCCTCGAGCGCGCGCCGGAAGTGCTGCTTGTAGCTCACGACCGCAGGTTACGTCATTTCTCCGTGCGACACGCCTTGAGGCCGGAGCCTTCCACGCCGTTGCAGGTCGAGCCGGCACCGCATTGACTCTGCTCGGTGCAGATCGCGAGGCACTGCAGCGCGCCGCTGCGGTTCTTGGTGCAGACGGCGCCGTCCACGCACACGTCTTCGGTTTTACCAGGCTCTTCGCAGCTCTCGCCGATCTCGGCTTCGCTGTTGCACGCCACGAGGAGCGCCAGGAGGAACGCGCGGGTAAGATGAGGCATCGGAGGGATAGTGGCGCAACGGTGGCAAAAGGTTGCGCTGATCCTGCTCGTCGCCGCGGGGCTCTCCGTGGCGTGGCGGATGGGCGTATTTGCGAGTGTCTCGGACCCGCGGAGTCTTGCCGAGTCGCTGCGCGCGATGGGGATGTGGGGCTGGGTGCTCTTCGTCGTCGCCTACGCGCTGCTCCAGCCCTTCGGCGTTCCAGGCACCGTCTTCGTCGTGGCGGCCCCGCTCATCTGGCCCTGGGAGATCGCGTTCGGCCTCTCGATGACGGGCACCATGGCGGCGAGCGTGATCGGCTTCTCGTTCGCCCGCTTCATCGCGCGTGACTGGGTGTCGAAGCGCATCCCCGCCCGCTTCAAGAAGTACGAGGGCGCGCTCGAGCGGAGCGGCTTCCAGACCGTGTTCATCCTGCGCCTCGTCTTCTGGATGCCACAGGCGCTGCACGCCTTCCTCGGCGTCTCGAAGGTGCGGTTCGGCACGCACTTCTGGGCCTCGCTCCTCGGCTACGTCCCGCCGCTGCTCGTGATGAGCTGGGCGGGCTCCGCGATGTTCGACCGCGACGGCCACCTGCAGCCCGGCGCCTGGCGCATCATGGCCGCGTTCGTCGCGTTCTCCGTCTTCTTCGTCGGGACGATCCGCCTCGTCAATCGCTGCCGTAACGCTTCTTCCACACGTCCGCGAACGGCTCGAGCAGGCTGACCTTCGGCTCGAGGTGCTTCGCCACCTTCATCGCCGCGTCGCGATCGTAGAGCGGCGACGCGAGGTGCACGAACATGGCCGCGTGACGGCGGCGCACGACGATGATCCGCTCGCCGCGGCGCTCCAGGAGGTACGCCTCGTCGCCCATCCCCGCCAGCGGCTCGCGCCTTCCGCCGAGGAACGAGAGCTCGTTCTCGAACTGGCTGCCGCCCTTGTCCGCCGCCAGCGTCACGTGCACCGTGCGGTGGCCACTGTTGACCCCGCTCATCGTGCACTGGAGGGAGTCATCGGTGATCTGCTCCATCGCGAACGGCGGCAGCCCCATCGCGGCCGCGTCCTTCGGGGTGAACACGCTCCGGCATGGACTGCGCAGCGCGCCGGCCCAGCGATAGACCCCGAGCGGATAGGCCGCGACGAGGCCCACCACGACGAGGATCCCCGCCGAGACGGGCCCGAGCGTCGACCACGGGATCGGATCCTCGTGCTCGACATCGAGCCCCTGATCCGCCTTGAGCTCGCCTCGGCGCAGAATGACGAAGGCGATGACGGAGAGCAGCACGCCGAAGAGCACCATCGCGAGGGAGGTGCGAAACATCCCGCGACCGCCGAGGCCCGAGCGCTGCATCACCAGCATGGTGCCGGTGACGATCATGCCGAGACCGGTGACGAGCGAGAGGAAGCCCATCACGAGCCGCCGGATCCGCACCCCGCGCCGGAGCTTCGCCTCGAGCTCGTCGAGGCCTTCGATGTGGCCGCTGCGCGGCGGTCCGGACCGGTAAGGGCTGCTCATGCGGGCCGTGTTCACTTCGCCACCACGCGGATGACGCCCGTCTGCGCCATGTCACGGCCGTTGCCCCAGAAGTGAGCGACGTCATGCCAGGGGATGAACTGCGACCAGACGAAGTAGGTCTTCTTCGCACCGAGCGTCGCGGTGTCGAGCTCGATGTCCCACTGGCGATCGAAGCTCGACTCCGGACGAATGTAACGCATGTGATCCTTGCCTTTCGCCTTCTTCACGAAGTGCGTCGCGTCTTCCGAGCTGTAGTGCACGTTCACCTGGCGGCTCGACTCCTCGCCGTTCGTGCCGAGCATCAGGAGCACGCGGTTGTCGCCATCGACGAAGGGGCCCGTGTGGCCGAACGCGCGGAGGTGCAGCTTGTCGCCCGGGACGTAGCCGTCGATCGTGTCGCCGAGCATGTATTCCTTGCCGTGGTACGTGATGCGAAGGTCGATGAAGTTCGACGTGTCGTGCACGACGACGCGTCCCGCCTTGATCCCGTCGACCACGCCCGTCTTGCCGTTGGTCCAGACGAAGTCGTCCGCCCAGACCGTGGTCATCGGGCTCGCGACCTCGGCGTTCGTCGGGTCGCACATCGCGCCGCCGCAGACGACCTCGTCGACGTCGTGCGCGTCGGAGCCGCCCACGAGCGCAAACGGCCATTTGCCGTGCTTGAGCATGCCGATGTACGACTTGTGGATCGGGTTCTCCGGGATATCGACCGTGAGCTCGTCGTGCTTCGACACCGGGTTGAAGTCGATGCCGCCGTTGTAGGCGCTGTCGTCCCACTTGTCGTGGAGGTTGGCGCCGTTCCAGACCTCGAGGCCGTCGAAGTCGAGCGAGGACCAGTCGTACTTCACCCAGTTCTTGTAGAAGCCGTCCTCGTGATTGACGATCGCGAGCCCGCCGAGCTCGTGGATCAGCGCGAGCTCCTCCGCGTTCGTCGCCTTCGGATCGACCCAGCGCTCGCGGAAGACGCCGGGGCCGTAGCCGTTGTCTGCGTCGTACTTCGTCGGGTTCTCGCCGTGGCCCGGCGCGTAGATCGGATGATTCGGGAACGGGTTCAGCGGGAGAAAGCCGAAGTGCCCGTCGTCCTCGTTGGAGATCTCGGAGCCCTGCACGAGCAGCACGTCGCCGCCCGACTCCTCCGTGTAGTGCTGGACGACGTCACGGCCCGTCGCCTCGTTCATCTTCTCGCTCGTCTTGCAGTACTTCGTGAAGTGGCGACCGCACTCTTCCTGCTCGTTGTTCGAGTGGTCGGAGAAGACCATCCAGTGCAAGCGCCCGCGGAGCGAGTCGCGGCTGCGTGATGCGAAGGTGCGGCTCTGGTCGTCGCTCTTCCCGTTCACTGCGCGCTGGTAGTAGTCGTAGACGGAGCCAGCGCTGTCATCGCGCTCCGAGTGCTTCGTGTGCACGTGGAGATCGCCCGAGTACCAGTGGTTCGGACGAACCTCGAGGGTCCACGTCTGCGTGACCTCGGGGGCCCAGCTCCCCTTCCGGAGCGCGCCGCAGTCGGTCCACGCGCGCCACTTCACGGCGAACGCGTACCTGCCCGGCGCGACGCCGCCGAGATCCCACTCCACCTTCGCGCTCTCGCGATCCTTCACGACGAGCTTCGCGCCCGCGGGCACCTCGGCGATCGTCCACTCGACCCTGTCCGTGGCGCATCGGCCGATGTTCGTTCGGAGGTCGTACGCATAGTAGGTGTCGGCGAGCGCCTGCGTCGGGGCCTCCGTCGTGAAGCCGTACTGGTCGGTGTCGATCGCCTCCGCCGAGGCGGCCACGTCCTCATCGGTCCCGACACTGCAGGCCGCGACCGCCACCATGAGCCAGGGAAGGAGAGCGACGGCCCGCTTCATCACGAGGAGGTATGCGCAAGGAGTAGGCCTACCTACATCGATGCCATGGCCGGGTCTCACAGGCACGATTTCAATGACTTACAACGGCAGCTTGCGCAACTTGCGCGAGGATGCGTGTGCGCTCGAGACGGTCGCGGGTGGATCGGGGGTCCGGCGTCCAGGGTGCGCTAGTCGTGCTCGGGGAGGGTCCGGAACGAGTCGAAGAAGTACCTCGCGGCCGGGTCGCTCGGGTTCTCTGCCCGAAGCTGGAAGACGACGTGGCCGTCGTAGACGAGTCGGTCGAGGACGTCCTCCGCGGGGCGTGACCGCTCGCAGGTCGTCGCGCTCGTCACCGTGAAGTCCGCCCCGCAGAGCTCCGCGAGAGGCCGGCGATCGGTGCTCGCCGGGGACCAGCACGTGAGCACGAACCTCACGTCCGCGTACTCGGCCTCGTAACGCGTCGTGTGGCGGGTGCCGAACGGCGTGTCGACCGTGCCCTCCGTCTTGTAGATGTCATCGTCCGGCATCCAGAACATGGCGCGACAGTCGTCGGCGCCTCGCTGCGGTGCGGCGAAGTCGCTCGACATCGGGATCTCGCCCGCGAGCGCCTGGTGGAAGCGGTAGGTCTTCCGTGCGGAGACGAACGCGTGGCCCAGCGCGACGAGCGCGAGCGCGGCTCCTGCGAGCTCGAGCCCGCGCGCCCCGTTCGTCTCGTCGCGCGTCGCCTTCTCGATCGCGACGGCCGCGATCGGCGGCGCGCTCCGCTCCACTCGCGCGAGCACGTGGAGCGCGAGCGCGCCTGCGAGCGAGAACACGCCATATGCCGCGTGATCGACGAGCAAGGATCGTCGCCAGTACATCGGCGGCTTCGGCGTCGCGAGGTAGAGGACGAGGAAGCAGGCGAGCGCGAGGGCGGCGCCGAGCATCACCACCGTGATCGCGGGTCCGGCGGTGGGCGCGCGCCGATACGCGAACGCGCGCGCCGCGCGCGCCACCACGACGAAGACCAGGATCGCCTGCGCCGTGACGAAGAACTGCAGCACGATCCCTTCGGGGCCTTGCGGGACGAGATGCTCGCGTACGTGAAAGCGAAAGTAGAGGAGCTGCATCTCGATCCACACGCCCGCGGCGCGGACGACCGCGAAGAAGACGAGCGCGTAGACGTACGCGATCAGCAAGCGGGCCTTCCACGACGTGGCACGGCCAGCGCCCGACCAGGCGCGCGCGATGGGGCCACGAAAGCGAAGGACGCCCGCGAGCATCCCGGCGATCAGCATGCCGATGTCGACGAGCGCGCCCATCGCCACGCGATGATAGCGGTGGCGACGTGACGCTGTACCAGCGCGCGAGCGGGATGCCGTCAGGCTCGCTCATGAAGAACCGTCCGAACATGTCCCCCTTCGTGCCTTGCGTGACGCAATGTCCTCAACGGCGCGGCCAGCTCGTCAGCTCCTCACGCAGAGCATCCTCGTAGAGCGCTCGGCACGCGTCGCGAGCGCACCCGACCGGGAAGTACCGCTCGAACGTTCGGCGCGCGACGATCCGCGGTGCTTGGCGGACGTCGATCAGTACGAGCTCGCCGACGAAGTGTTCGTACCCCACGCGATCGCGGAGGCCTTGGTTCCCGATGAGCGAGGAACGGAGCATGTACGTCGCGCGTGCGCAGGGTGCCATACGACCGAGGCGGTCCGTTCGGCTCGCCGCATGGTCGGTCACGGCTCGCTTGCACGCGCAGAGCGGCCCCCCGTCCTCGACCCAGCTCACCGCCCCGATCCGGATGAGCGCGGCCTGGCAGGCGTCGCTCCTCTGGCTGAAGACCAGGGTGTTCGCCGCCGGGCCGTCGGTCACGACATCCGCGGGCAGCGCGGAGTCCGGTTCGTCGACTCTCCGCAAGCCCTCCGCATAGACGACGCGCTCCAACACCCTCGCCGCGGCCGGGTCTTCCTCTGCGGCTCGCTCGCGAAGGCCGTAGACGCCGAGCACGATCAGGGCGCCGAGGCCCAGCGCGACGAGCCCCGCTCGGCGCAAGCTCGGCCTCCGAGCACGCCGAGCCGGCCCGGACGGCGCGCGCGGTGGCGGCAGCGCGGGCGCAGCACGCTCGCCCGTGCCTCGCGATCGACACGCGCCGCAGACGAGAGCTCCCGCGCGGATCTCGGCGTCGCACGCCGTGCAGCGTTTGGTCGGCGGACGGACGAAGAACGCGTCCCACGCGATCTCGTGACACGCATCCCGCCGCGGATCGCCGTGGCAGTACGGACAGATCGAGGGTGGCGTGATCGCCTCATCCGCCTTCGCGACCTCGCCGAGAAACCCCTCGCAGTACGGACAGGCGATGACGAAAGCGCCGTGATCCTCCTCGTACAGCCGGGGAATGCTTGGGCCCATCGAGAGATCGCACGCCGGGCAGCCGAGCGCGTCCACCGAGATGCGCGCCTCGCACCGCGGGCAAGCTCGGTCGGTGAACGCTTTCGTTGGACTGCTTTTTCGCGCGTCGCGGGGCACACCGCACGTCGCGCAGCTCTCGGCGCGCTCGACGAGCCCTGCTCCGCAGGTCGGGCACCGCGTTCGCCGCGGCGCCTTGTAGTGGAAGTCCGCAACATCCAGCCAGACGAGATCCTCGTGGTGCGAGCTCCGCGCGCAGACGGCGCACACGATCGGGCGGCGCTTCGCAGGGAGCGCCTCCCACCGCGTCGCGACGAGATGGCCGCAGCCAGGACAGGTTCCGTACGATCGCCAGGACGTCTCGAGCGGCCTCACCTAGACCTCCCATCGCGAGATGCAGCGCTCAGGGGATGGCATCGGCGAGCTTGCCGATGTCGGGCTCGCCCCAGCCGCTCGCCATGTCGTAGCCGACGGCAGCCTGCACCTCGCCGGAGCCGCCCTTCGAGATGTCGCGGAAGACGGCCTGCACCTTCGGGTCGGTGTAGAGCACCTGGTTCAGCCAGCCCACGCGCGGCTTGCCCGCCTTGGTGCGGATGCTGTTGAGCGTCGCGAAGAGACCGGTGGTCATCGGAGAGGAGAAGGAGGTGCCGCCCGCACGCGAGTAGCCCTCGCTGTAGGCCCAGAGATCATCCGCGAGCGCGGAGAGGTCCGCGTTGCCGCGATGCTTCGCGGCCGGGAGCACGGGCTTCTGCCAGTCGGGCAGCGAGAACGACGAGGACTCGCCGCACCCCGAGCCGTCCCAGACCGTGTTCTCGCGGCGCGTCCCGCCGACCGCGGTCACGAACGGGCTCGTGCCCGGGGTGTCCGGCTGCGCGCTGTCGCCCGACGAGGAGAAGATGGTGACGCCCATCGCCGCCGCCGCCATCGCAGAGCGGTCGTATGCGATGCGCACCTGCACCGGCTCGACCGCCTCGTTGTGTGCGTACGAGTCGTTGATGACGGTCGCCTCGCCCTGGCCGACCGCCTCGTTGAACGCGAAGATGAGGCCGGAGTCGCGCACGTCGGGCGACTGGTAGAACTTCACCGCCGCCTTCGGCGCGAGGCCGCCCGACCACTGCACGTCGAGGAGGGCCTCGAAGTTGATCGACCTCGGCTTCTCCGCGACCTGCACCGTCACCGCGTCGTCGCGCGTGACTCCCTGCGACTGCCAGAACGACTGGCCGTCCGTCTTGCGGATGTGGCCGGCGCCGACGATGCCGATCGTCTCGCCCTCGCCATGCGCGGGGACGTCGACCGCGTTGTAGCGCGCGGCGACGTCGGGCACGCGCGACGACTCGCTGCCGGGCGGCGTCGTGTCGACCGGAAGGCCCTTCGTGCTCGGATTGCCGGTGACGGCGGGTAGGTCCATCGTGAGGACGCCCGTGATCTTCTCCGCGAGCGCGGGGGGGATCGTCACCTTGTCGAGGGTGCCGAAGATCTTCGTCTTCTGCGTGCCGCGCTCGAGCGTGTGCACCTCGACGCCGAAGGCCTTGTTGAAGTCGCCGACGGTGCCCGAGATCTGGAGGAGGAGGCGGTTCGTCGCGACACGCTCGACCTTCATCCCGTTCGACGTGAAGAAGCTCGACACCTCGTCGACGCTCGCCTGCGTCGGCGCGTAGGTGCTCATGAACGCGTCCTTCGACAGGTACTTCCGGAACGTCGGGTCGCCGGGCGTGTACATCGCGGTCACCGCGTTGCGAAGACCGAGCGAGTCACGGAACGGGATCACGACGAGCGCACGGAACTGCGCCGAGGCGTCGGCGACGCCCGTGTCGGCGTCGTTGTAGCGCTTCTGCGTACCGGTGAAGGACGTGGGGGTGTCCTTCTCCGCTTCCTTCTCCGCCTCGGTCTCGTCCTGCTTGCTCTCTTTCGAGTCGCCGCTCTTGCCGCCGGGCCCGTCGTCGTCGTCGTCGTCGCCGCCCTTCGAGGTATCGATCCGACACGCACTGATCGTCGAGACGAGAGCGGTCAGCGCCGCGAGCGAAAGAATGCAGAGTCGTGCAGACATCCGCCGTTAAGACTAGCGGATGCCCTCTTCCTCCGCTTTCGGCGGCGCGGTCTTTTCAGGGATCGCTGGATCGTCCGAGCCCCACTCGTTGGCCCGAGATTTTCGGCGCGTCGTCGTCGGCGTCACTCGCGTCGCTTGAAGTTCAGCCCGCACAGCCGCACACTTCATGCTCGCCCCAATGCCCGACCCTTCGGGGAGTCCCGACCTCATTCAGCCCGGCGAAGTCGTGGGCGGTAAGTACCGCATCGGTCAGATGATCGGTCGCGGTGGGATGTCGGTCGTCTACGAGGCGAAGCACGTCCAGCTCGGGCAAGACCTCGCAGTGAAGGTGCTCACCGGGCAGCAGACGCTGAGCCGGGTCCTGAACGAGGCACAGGCGACGGCGCGGCTCACGAGCGAGCACGTGGTGCGCGTCCACGATGTAGGCACGACGAAGGCCGGCTTCGGCTACGTCGTGATGGAGAAGCTCCGCGGCTGCGATCTCTCCGAGATGATCCGCGGAGGAAAGGGCGTCCCCGTCAGCGAGGCGGTGAAGCTCGTGCTCGAGGCCTGCCACGGCCTCGCCGAGGCGCACGCCGCCGGCATCGTCCATCGGGACATCAAGCCCTCGAACCTCTTTCTCGCGCAGAAGCCCGACAAGACCGTCACCCTGAAGGTCCTCGACTTCGGGCTCGCGCGTGCCGAGGTGACGGCCGCCACGACCGCGCGCGGCTCGGCGCGTGGTCCACGCATCGCGGGCTCGCCGGGCTACGCGTCGCCGGAGCAGCTCGGCACCGCGAGCGACGCCGATGCGCGCGCCGACATCTGGGGCCTCGGCATCGTCCTCTACGAGGCGGTGGCCGGACATCGCCCGTTCGAGGCGGCGAACCTGCAAGACGCGCTCATCGCCGCGGCCACGCTGCCCATGCCACCGCTGACGAGCCCGAGCGAGCCGATCCCGCCCGGCTTCGAGGACGTCGTCCGCAAGTGCCTCGAGAAGGATCGCGAGAACCGTTACTCGTCGGTGCAAGACCTCGCGGAGGCGCTGCGTCCGTACGCGCCCGCGGCGTTCGCGCACTACGTCGATCGCGTGAAGGCGGTCGGCGGCCGGAACCCCTTCAGCGTCGGGACCGTGCGCACGGTCGCGCCCGAGGGCGAGGGCCACACCGCGACGGTGGGCACGTTCGCGACCGACACGTTCACGGCCGAAGCGTCGCCGGACTCGATCATGCCGCGCTCGAACGGGATGCCCGAGAGCAACCCGACCGCGACGCCACCGACGCCCGGCTTCGTGGTGGCGTCCGTCGTCAGCCAGCGGCTCGCGGTCCTGCTCGCGCTCATCGCGGTCGTCACCACGTGCCTCGTCGTGCTCATCGTCATCGGAACGCGCAAGCCGACCACGCCGGCGAGCATGGGGAAGGCTCCACCATCGGCCGCGCTCACGTTGCCGCCCTCGCCGTCCGCGCTTGGACCGCTGCCCCCGCTCGCCTTGCCCCCCGCGTCGACCCCGCCGCCCCCCGCTCCGGAGCCGCAGGTCATCAACCTCGACGACTCGGTCGCCGAGAAGCCGGCGCCCGGCGAAAAGCCGGCCCCAGGAGAGAGACCCGCGAAATCGACGAAGGCTCGGCCCAAGGGTGCCGCATCGGCCAAGCCGGCGGGCAACCCGATGACCTACCGCTGAGGAGAAGGCGCGACGCCAGTTTGGGGTAGGATGACGGGGCGTGCGATCTTCCTTCTTCGGACTGATCTTCGCCGGTCTCCTGCTCGCGACGCCGGCGCTCGGCGCCGAGCCGAGGACGGATCCGGCCGCAGCGGAGAGCCTCTTCGAGGAAGGGCGCAAGCTCCTCGACTCGGGCAAGGTCGCGGAAGCGTGCGCGAAGTTCGAGGCCTCGAACCGGATGGATCCCGCCGTCGGTACGCTCCTCAACCTCGGCGACTGCAACGAGCGCCGCGGCCGCCTCGCCTCTGCGTGGGGCAACTACCGCGCCGCACAGTCGCTCGCGCTCACACGCAACGACTCGAACCGCGCCGACTTCGCGAAGAAGAAGGGCGACGCGATCCAGCCGAAGCTGTCGTCGCTGACGATCGTGGTCGTCCAGAGCGAGCCCGGCCTCAAGATCTCGCGTGATGGCACCGAGGTGAACGACGGGGCGTGGGGCACGCCGATGCCCGTCGATCCCGGCTCCCACACGATCGAAGCGCGAGCGCCTGGCAAAAAATCGGTCACGCTGAAGATCACGGTGCCCGAAGGAGCTCCCTCCGCGAACACGGTGAAGGTCGACCCGCTCGTCGCCGAGGCGGAGACGCCCGTCACGCCACCACCGGGCGAGAGGACTCCGAAGAAGGACGACGTCGTGAAGTCGGAGCCGCTCTTCACCACCGGACGCATCATCGGCTTCACCGGGATCGGCGTCGGGGCGGTGGCGGTCGGCGTCGGCAGCGTCCTCGCGCTCCAGGCGAAGGGCACGTGGAACGACGCCGCCGATCATTGCGACTCGAGCGCCGCATGCGATGCCGAAGGCCTCAAGGCCAACCAGGACGCGCGAGACAAGGGCAACGTGGCGACCGTGCTCTTCGTCGCCGGCCTCGTGGTCGCCGCGGCGGGCGCTGCGTGTCTCCTCTTCTGGCCGAAACCGGCGCCGCCGAGGCCGGCGGCCGGCCTCCAGTGGCACGGAGCGGGGCTCGCCTTCTGATGCGCCACCTCCAGCGAAGCCTCGTCTGCGTCCTTGGCGTCTTCCTCGTCGTCGCGTGCAACAGCGTGCTCGACATCCCCGAGGCGCACCTCAAGACCGACGAGATCCCCTCCACGCCCGCAGGCGACGACGACGACACGACCAACAACGGCGAGTGCGGTGCGGGCAAGAAGTCTTGCAACGGCCGCTGCGTGAACACCAACGATCCAGAGACCGGCTGCGGGAACGACAGCTGCGATCCTTGCAACGCCGACCACGGCACCCCGTCGTGCAACGGCGCCGAGTGCGCCATCACGTGCGACACGGGCTTCGGCGACTGCGACACGGATCCGTCGACGGGCTGCGAGTCCGATCTCTCGACCGACAAGGAGCACTGCAGCAGCTGCACGATCGCCTGCGGCGCCGGCTTGAACTGCATCGAGAGCGTGTGCCAGTGCCGCGAGGACGGGGAGTGCGGCGATCGCGCCGACGGCTGCGGCAGCGGCGACGACGACCGCGGCCGCTGCTACTGCCCGAACAACGACGGCGAGCCGTGCGCCGTCGGCGCCGCGTGCGACGGACGCGACTGCGCCTTTTAGGTCGCCTTCCGGTTCGCCCACGCGCCCTTCGCGCGCGCCACCACGTTGCGCATCTCGATGGCGGCGCTCGCGTGCGAGAGGCGACCCGCCACGAGCTCGTCGACGACCTCGCGCGCCATCGCCTGACGGCGCATCGAATCGAGGTAGTCGAACGTCTTGCCGATGAAGCCGCGCACGAGGTCGCCCGCGGACTTCGAGCGCTTCGCGGAGAGCGCGGCGCGCTTCTTCGCGACGATCGGGCCGAGCCGCGTGAGCACCGCGTCGACGGCGGGGTTGCCCGCCCGCGCGGAGAGCTGCTCCATCGCGTGCACGCTGTCGACGAGACCATAGTCGTCGTGCACGAGCAGCGCGCGGAGCCCCGCGTCGACGTCCTCCGCGTTGTGCGACTTCGCCTTGGCGAGCGCGCGCTCGACCGCCTCGAGGCTGACCCAGCGATAGACGAAGTCGAGGCCCGTGCCCTTGATGTTCTGGAGCCCCATGATGTCGATGCGCGCGCTGGGCGGCGCGCTCTTCGCGATGAGGTCGATGATCTGATCGCCCGTGAGCGTGGGATCGTAGAGCGGGACCATCTGCTCCTGGAAGAGCGCGCGGTAGGCGTCGGCGAAGATCTTGTCGACGCGTCGCGGATCGCTCTGCAGGTGCTCGTCGACGGCGGCGATGATCGCGCGCTTGATGCGGCGCTTCGCGAGCGCGTCGACCACGAACGGCCGCGCCTCCGCGGGGTATTCCTTCGGCACGAGCGCGTCGACGGCGCGCTTTCCCGCGGGAAATCCCTCGTCCGGTGACGCCGGCGCGAGCGCCGCGCTCACGAGGCCGGGATCGAGCCGCGGCAGGCGCAGCGCCTCGAGCTCGGCGTCGACCGACACCACCGAGGGGTCTGCGAGCTTCAGGTTGAGGAACGCCTTGCGGAGACGTGTGAGCACGAGCTGGTGCCGCGCCTGGGCGTCGCCCTCGAGGTCGCGCGTCGGCGCGATCGCGACGAGGTGCTTCTCGAGCGCGTCGTTCATGAAGCCGACGAGACCGGAGACGTTCGTGCCGATGAGGAAGTGCTTGTGCGCGCCGATGTCTTGCACGACGAAGCGCGCGAACACCTCGCTGCGCGCGACGCGGTCGGCGCGGTTGTTCACGACCGTGATGATCCAGCGCGACGGCTCGCGGTCGACGTCGTGCTGATCGAAGCTCATGCGCGTCCAGTTGCCGAGCGCGCCCGTGCGCTCGTTCGCGCTCATGCCGTTCGTGAACGCGACGGTGCGCCCCGCGTGGGCCACGCGCGGGTAGGTCTTGAGCACGCCGAGGTCGGGGACGACGTTGTCCGCCATCTCGGCCAGCGCCACCGCCGCGGGCACGCTCAGCGCCTGCGCCAGCGCCGATACGAGCGCGATGTTCTTCGGGTGCTCGTGGTACGGGAAGCGCGCGAGCACGTCGTCGCCGATGAGCATCGACTCGCGCTCGCCGATGGCGCGGATGGAGGTGTTCTTGCTCTTCGCCATCTCCTTCAAGATGGGGAGCATCTGGTCCTCGGTCGTGAAGAGGCGTCCGTTCGGGGGAATGAACTCGCTGATGACCTGCGCCACGTCGTAGCCGGCGGGGCCCTGCACGTCCTCGTGGTCCGGATAGGCGTTCGTGATCGTGGAGTAGTCGTCGCGCATCCACTGCGACGTGAGCAGGTTCACGAGGTCCGGCTGGAGCGCCATGCACTCCCAGAGGAAGACCCGCACGCCGAGGCGCTTCCCGAGCGCGAGGACGCCGCGCTGCTCCCAGATCGTCGCCTTGTCGTACGGGCGATAGATGAAGACCTCGTGCGCAAGGACGCCGGGCATGGCGTGGATGAACATCGCCTCGCAGCCCGTCGTCTTGACGAGGACCTCGTAGCCGAGGCCCTGGAAGAGCCCCGCCTTCAGCCGCTCCGTGCCGGATTTTCCGCGCGTGCCCCAGCCGCCGACGACGAGCGGCATCGCCTTGCGATCCTTGTCGATCCCGCGACGCGTCGCGACGCCACGCGCGAGCATCGCGATCATGACCGTCGCCGCGTAGGCCCCGACGTGCGGCAGGCGATTGCCCTCGGGCCGCACCGCGTAGTGGAGGAAGTCTCGGACGAGACCGTCGAAGCCCTGGAGGAACGGCACCGCGAGGAACGCGCCGGGCCCGCCGAGATCGTCGAGCCCGAGCTGCGCGCGATCGCGCACGCGCACCGTGGGCTGCATCGACGGCGCGAGCTCCGGTGGCACCTTCAGTCCCACCGTGAAGCCGTGCGGGACGTAGTCCATGCGGATGCCCGTCTCGCGCAGGACCGTGTCGAGGAAGCCGCGCTGGATGCCCTCCTCGTCGGAGTCGAGCGAGCGCCGGCGCTGCTCCGCGAAGCGTGCATACCGCACCGAAAGGCGCGCCGCCGCGGAGAGCCGCTTCCCGAACGAGCGCGGCGGCGTGATGATGGTCGTGCCCTGCGCGCCGACGATGCGCGTCGGCTCCTTCGCGAAGAGCCCCGACTGGAGGAGATCCTCGACGAGGGGCAGGTGGCGGCCCCAGTCACGGCGCTTGCCGATGAGCACGCGCTCGCCGGGCACGCTCGTGGCGGTGAGCTCGGCGAGACCGGCAGGCGGCGCGCGGAGCTTCCCTCGCATCGCGCGGCTCCACGTGTGCGTGTAGCCCTGGCGCTTGCTGGGTAGCGGGTGCAAGAGCTCGTAGATCGCGCGCCAGATCGCGAACGTGCGGCGCTCGCCGCGATAGACCATGAAGCCGTCGCGGATGCGGTCCGCGGAGACGGAGAAGTCGTCACGCGCGAGCGCGGAGAGCACCTGCCCCATCTGCTCGTCCGTGATCGCGTTGACCACCTTGCCGACGACGCGCACCGCGCCGCCGACGGGCGTCTCGACGAGCACCTTCTCGAGGAGGTCGTAGACGAGGCGCAGATACGGATCCGCGAGCACCGACACCGCGAGGAGCTCCTCCATGAGCGCGGCGCGGGCGTAGAGCGGCAGGTCCTCGCGCTGCGCGGCCTTGTGAAGGATCGTCTGCGCGACCTTGCGCTGCGAGAGCGACTTTCGCTTCGCGAGGAGCGTGAGCGCGGCGGCGGCGGTGGTCACGACGAGGGGCGAGAGGTCCTCCTCGACGGCGCCGAGCAGCGTCGCGGCCGCCTCTTTCCCCCGGCGCTTCGCCAGCGCGAGCAGCGCGGTGGCGCGGACCTTGTCGCTCGTCGCGCTCGTGCTCGCGTGGGTGAGGCGGATCGCGTGGCGCTCCACGCGGGCCGCGGTGATGCGCACGTGCTCGCTCGGATCCTCGGCGCCGAGCTCGAGGATCTCGTGCCACATCGGCCGGCGGAGGCGCGCCGCGAGCTCGACGATGCGCTCGCGAACGAGGAAGTCGTCGCCGCCGAGCGGCTCGGCGAGGCGGCGGCGCATCATCTCGAAGCACTGGTTCGCGGCCACGCGCGCGAGCACCTCGAGCGCGGGCGTCTGCACCCAGCGGTGCTGGGAGGGGTGCGCGAGATCGATACACGCGCTCGTGATGAGCTCCTTGTCCGACTCGTGGAGCACGTAGCGCGTCATCTGGCGGATCAGCGCGAGCGCCTCCGCGCGGCGCGACCATCGCCCCGGGCGCACCGCGAGACGGACCGCGTCTGCGACGCGGAGGCCGCGCATGTCCTGATCGGTGAGCTTGTCGCGGAGGAGCGCGAGCGCGATCTCCGACGCGAGCTCCCAGCGGAAGACGCGGAGCGCGCTCCGCTCGGCGAGGGCGGCGACGTTCAGCCGGTTCGCGCGGCCGCGGCGCAGCTCCTTCAGATCACCCGCGAGCTGCTTCTTGTCCGTGACGGTGGCGCGGAGGTGCGCCTCCACGATCTTCGCGCGCTGGTCGGGGTTCGCGTCGAGAGCGGCCGACACCTCGAGGATCCCGCGCTCGTCTCGCGCCGCGCGATCGTCGTTCTCGAGCGCATACTGCATCAGCGCAACCGCGCCGCCGTCCTCGAAGATCTTCGTGACCGCACGGACCTCCTTCGGCGCGAGCTTCTCGCGGAGCAGACCGACGCTCATGGAGTCTTGCTGCCCTCCGTGCGCCACGGGATGCCGCCGCCGGTGGCCTCCGGGAACGAGAGCTCGAGCGAGGAGTAGTCGCGCACGCCGCGGCGCGCGGAGGCGATGAACGTGATGCCGGCGAGCGCCTGCCAGCCGAGATCGCCGCGGATCTGGCCCGTCGCGTTCGGCCTGATCTCGAAGCTGCCCGGCATGATCGGGAAGTGAAGCACGATGTTCGCGCCGCCGGAGATATCGATGCCCGAGCTCGTCCGTGCGCCGGTCGTGCGCTCGAAGTACTGCGCGTCGAGGTAGCCGCCCGCCTCGAAGGTGCCCAGGATGACGAAGGTGCCGGGGCGGAGCGCGGCGTGGCTGAACGAGCCGTTCGTCACGTCCATCGTGCCGCGCGCGCGGAGGTACGCGATGTGATTGAAGTACGGCACCCACCAGAAGAGGCCCTGGAGGAACGCGAACGAGTTTCGCTCGAAGCGGAACGCGTTGTAGATGTCGTCGTCGACGTGCTTGGAGGACGGCGGCCGCGCGTTCAGCGAGGTGTAGTAGCCATCGAAGCCGACGCGCGGAAGAATGTAGAACGCAGGCGTCACGCGACCGCTGTACTCGATCGCGGCACGCGGACGGAGCGTTGTCTCGTTGCTCCCGTCCACGTCCTGCGCGAACGCGTTGAGCGTGCCCGTGATGCGCAGCCGCAGGATGGAGAGGTCCTCGTAGAGCGTGAACGCGCCGCCGTACGTGGGCGCGCCGTCGCGCAGGCGAAAGAGCCCGGTCCCGAGCGTGTACAGGTTGATCGGCTCGATGCGCCGGCGATACGTCACGGTCTGGAAGCCATAGATGTCGATCGCGGTGTCGGAGGGCGCGCCGTCGCGGAGCGTGCCGCCGAGCGCGCCCGACATCGCCTCGAACGCGCCGAGGTGATCCTCGAGCCACGTCAGCGGACGCGGCGATCTCTCCGCCGCGTCGCGCCAGCCGTCGCCGGTCACGTTCATGCGCGCGGTCTCGTGCTCGATCGGCTTCACCGCGGCGAGGCTCGGATCCGCGTCGTTGCCGGGGTAGCGCGTCTCGGACTCGACGCGCTCGGCGACCGCGATCGTCGCGGGCCCGCCCTTCGCGGTGACGGTGACGATCTCTCCGACGTTCGTGATCGGGAGCGGCTTCGGCTCGCCGTCCGTGGGGATCGAGACCGACTTGCCCGCGAAGGTGGCCGTGACCTCGGTCGCCTCCTTCGTGTCGGGCAGCGCGTCGATGCGCATCATCCCCTTCTCGGTCGCCTTGATCCGGAGCGGACGCCCCGCCTGCAGGACGAATCGATACTGGATGTGCGGCGTATCGAGGACGTAGCCGACGCCATCGACCTTCGTCGCGCCGGGGGCCTCCTTGTCGAAGACGACGCGGATGAGCGCGATGTAGTCGCCGGGGACCTGCTTCAGGACGACGTTGAGCTCGGCGCCCCTGCCACGACCACGCCCGTGCGGGAGCTCGACGCTCGCCTTGCCGCCCTCGTCGAGCGTCGGGTGGACCGGGATGTCGCCCATCTTCACGTCGATGGGGCAGCGCTCGTTCGGGCCCGGCATCTTTCGCGGCACGCATACGATGTCGAGCCGCGCCTTCGCGGCGCCGATGTCGGCCACGAAGGCCTTCGCGGGACGATCCGGCGAGACGCTGACGAAGTTGTTGCCGAAGGGATCGCCCGCGAAGTAGCGCGCCCGGAGGCGGGCGTCGGAGTCGAGCAGCGGGTTCTTCTCCGCCTCGTGCGGGCGGATCACGCGCTCGCCGCCGACGACGTCGCGTGAGAGCTTCCACTTCGAGCTCGCGCCGGCGAGGTTCACGAGCGTCTCGCTCCGCGGATCGCCGGGCGAGGCCGCCGCGAGCGAGGCGGCCTGGACGGCGAGGTTTCGATCGTACGCCGCGCTCTTCGGACGGGCGCGGAGCTTCACGTCGAGGTCGTTGATGCGCGCGCGCTCACCGCCGCTCACCGCGCAGCGCTGCGCGCCCGGATCGAAGTCGGGCTCGATGCCGTAGCCGTTGATGGCCTGCTCGAGCGGCGTCGGCGGGAGCGGCAAGACCTTCGCGCGGATGGTGGCGATCGCATCCGCAGGGCCGCCGTAGTGCGCCGCGAGGTCCGCGTCCTCCACCGCGGCGCGCTCCGCGCCGAACGACGCGAGCAGGTTCGCGCGCTCCATCGCGATCGCCGCCTTCTCTTCCTTCGTCTTCGCGGCGAGAAGCCGCTTCGAGAGCGCCGCGATCGCCTCCACGTTCGGCGGCGCGGCGTGCTCCGGCGGCTTGCTGGCAAGCGGATCCGTCTTGAGCCCGCGCGCGACGCCGCGCACGGCGACGTTGCCGCTCCCGCTCGCCTTCACGCCGGGCCAGGCGGGCAGCGGGATGGTGGCGGCGCGGATCCAGCGCTCGCCGCCCTCCGCGATCGCGGCGAGGCCGTTGCCTGGCGTCGCCTTCACCTCGAGCGGCTCGCCGCCCTGGCTCGACGCGAGCGTGAGGTCCGCGCTCGGCGTGCCCTGCTTGATCCACACCTCGACGCCCGGCGCGGTCGTGTTCGGCGGAAACGCGATCGTGCGCTGCGTGTTCAGCGGCACCGCCGCGTGAATGAGCGTGCCGCCGCCGCACTGATCGTCGGAGAGCGCGTAGATCTTCGTCGCGCCCTTGTCGAGGCGGCGCACCTTCGCCGTCGGCGCGGGCACGATGATGTGCCAGAGCGCTCGCGCGGAGCTCGGCTGCGCGGTCACGGTCTGACCGTTCACCTCGAGCTCGACCGGCGGCTCGCCCGCCTTGCAGTCGGCGATCGCGAGCAGGCGGATCGCGTTCACGCGCCGCCAGGGCTCGGTCGCGAGCGTGACGGGGTTCGCGTCGAGCTCCTTCTCCGTCACGGTCGTGCGCTGGCTGCACACCGCAGCCGCGGGGCCCGTCGCGTCGCGCGGGAGGAACGCGAACCACGTCGGCGGCGTGGGATCCTCGAGCGTCTGCCACGCCGTGCCGCGCAGCGTGCCGAGCCACCACGCATCACGGAGGCTCTGGTCGATGGTGGAGCCGGCCTCCTTCGCGAGCTCCATGATCGCGGCGCGATCCCCCGTCGAGGCGGCGATCTCGAGGGCCGCCGCGCGATCCGCGGGCGCGCCGAGCGCGAGCTTCTCCGCGATCTTCTTCGCGGCGGGCGGCGCGGCCGGATCGATCCCGTCTTTGTCCTCGCCCGCGAGCACCTTCGCGATCGCGCAGAGCCCAGGCGCCGAGCCCCCACACGCGGCCATGGCCTCGGCGGCGAACCTGCGCTCGTTCTTCGAGCCGGCGAGCGCGTCCTCGAGCTTGAGATACGCCTGCGAGTCCGCGCCCGCGATCCACGCCGAGGCGCCGGCGGTCTCGATCTCGTACGTGTGCTTGCCCGGGGGCACCGGGACGAAGATGCGGCGGAGCGGCGCGAGCGTCGGATCGTTCAGCTCCTCGGGCCGGACGTCCGGGCCCTTCTCCTTGATGCCCTGATCGCCTTCCGGGGCGAGGTGATGGACGATCGCGCGCGACGCGCCACGGAGGCGCGGCCCCTCCTTCACGCGGAGCTCCGCGATCACGTCTGCGCCCGTGCGGATCATACGCGACGACAGCGCGAACGAGGTCGGCCCCTCGAGCGTGACGGTCGCGTTCTTGCCCGGCGCGATCTGGTAGAAGTCGCGGAGCTGGATCTCGCGCGCGGCGGTCGTGCCGGTGAATTCGAGCTCGCCGTTTCGTGCGTACGGGTACGAGCGCACGCCCTCGATGGCGTGGATCGCGCGGAGGGCGACGAGCTTCCGGATGGGCTCCACCGCCGGTGAGCCCTTCGCCTCGGCGAGCGCCGCGTCGAGGTCCGTGAAGTCGGACGCGTCGAGGCGCGGCGCGGCCGTCAGCACCGGGAACGGCGTGCCGATCGGCGCCTTCGCCCAGTCGAGCGCCTCGCGCTCCAGCGTGAACCAGGAGATCTCGGGATCCTTGGGATAGCTCGTGTGAACGACGGTCCCCGACGGGAGCCGCAGCGCGGCCGTCCCGAGCGAAGGCCGCAGCAGGATCACCCCGTCCTTCGGCGTCATCGTCTGCGTGACGTCCGCCTCGCCCTGCGGACCGCGGAGCACGCTCGTCACCTTGAGCGGGCCGCTCGCCTGGATGCGGACGACGTCACCGGGCATGACGAGGACCTCGGTCTCGTCCGCTCGTGTCCAGACGAGCTCACTCGAGACCGGGATCCTGAGCGGCGTGCACGCGCCGAGCGCGAGCAGCGCGACCAACCACGCCCGTCGCATGGTCATGATCCGGAGAAGGCACCCCACAGCGCGTCGAGCATCCTCCCGCGGAGCGCCCCGTCCTTGACGAGGTCGCGGCGGAGCCCGTCATCCATCTCGATGTGGAGGAACTTCCCGCCGGCGCGGCGAATGATGGCGCCCTGGACGTTCGTCGTCGCGCCGAGCTCCTTCGTGTCCTCGGGGTATTTGAGGATGCGCGGGCCGGTGACCTCTTCGACCGCCTTCGCGACCTTCGCCACGATCGGATTGTTCTGCTTCTTCTCACCGACCGACACGACGGCGCGGGCGCCGAGCTTGCGATCCGCAAAGCCGTGCACCTGGATGACCTGCGTGGACTTCCCGAGCACGTCGATGACGCCCTCGGTGCCGGCCTGGAAGATGGTGGCGGGCGCGTGCGCCATGTCCGCGGGGTGCTGGCCGTCCTTCTCGGGCGCGGCCTTGTAGCGGTGCGCGGTGTTGATGAAGAACGCGCGCGCCTTCGTGCGCTGGAAGAGATCGCAGCCGATCGGGAACGTGCCCTCGTCGTAGAACGTGTGCGGGGCCTGGACGACGAAGCTCGAGGTCGAGCCCTTGCGGAACACGAACGCGCCGCGCCCCTGACGCTTCTCCCCCGCCTCGCGCACGAGGAACGTGTCCGCCCAGCCCTCGAGCGGCACCACTTCCATCCCGAACGCAGCCACGTCGGCCTTCTCGTCGCCCTTGAGGAGCTTCGCGAACGCGACGCGCGCCGCCTTCATCTCCGCGTCGGTCGGCGCGACGAACACGTTCGGCTTGGTGCCGCCGCGACGCGTCTCCGCGAGCGCAGCGGGGCACCCGCTGTCGCCGTCGAGCGCGGCGGGGCCTTCCGGACTACTGCTGCTGCTGGTCGGCGGGGTCGGCGTCACGGCTTGGCTGGTGGAGGAGACGGGCGCAGGTTTCGTGGGCTCGGGCTTCGGAGTGCAACGACACGCCGTGAAGCCCATGCCGAGCACGAGCGTCAGGGAAAACAGGCGACTTCGCTGCATCTCGCCCTTCCGAGCGTAGTCGATCTTCATGTCCCCTACTCCTCGAATGCACCCTGCAGCCAGCGCGGACCGACCGCGCGATTGGAGGCCCACGGCAGGAGCACGAGCTGATGCGCCCCCTTCGCCGGCCGGGAGTCCGCGACGATCCGGAGCCGCAATTTTCCGCCCACCGGGACGTCGTCGCCGATGACGAACGTCGCCCGCATCTCCTTCGGACCGACCTCCATCGTCCGCGGCAGCGTCCACCGCGAGTAGACGCCCGCCTTCATCTTGTAGGCAGGCTCGCGCTCCGCTCGGACCGTGATCTTCGTCGGCGAGTCGAACTCGGCCGTCACCGGGATGAAGAGCGGGCGCCGCGGATCCTCGTCGATGTCGAACGGCTTCGTGATGCCGTCGAAGACCTTCTGCTCCGGCGGAGGTCCGGGCATCATCCGCACGGTCTTCTCCACGTCCGTGTGCTTCATGTGCGCGAGCGGCACCGTGTTCGGCGGAGGAGGCGGCGGCGCGGGCGCGAACCAGTGCGCGGTGCGCACGACCTTGCGCGAGGCCTCGTCGAAGAGCGAGATGTTCGACGGACGGCGCGGCACCCACGGCGTCTTTGCGTCCTCGACCTCCGCGATGATGACCGGCGCAGGCGAGTCGGGCGGACGCACGGGCATCGGCATCGGCGGGAACGTCGTGTCGAGCTCGGCGAGAGAGATGTCGAGCGGGGTCCCGTCGAGCGAGTTGATGCGCGCGTGCTCGCCTCGCGGCAGCGCGATGAAGAAGTACGCGCGTTCGCTCGGCGCCTCGAGCGAGTCGTAGTCCTCGTAGCGATCCACGCGCGAGCGAGGCTTCTCCGCGTTCCAGCGCGACACGATGTTCGCGCCCACGCCCCACATGTCGATCGCGACCGCCATCTTCGCCACGCCCGCATCGTTGCGCGCCATCGGCTTCCGCAAGGACACGCGCACGACCCGATCCGTGTCGGGCGAGTCGACGATCACGGGGCGATTCGGGCCCACCCGGTAGACGTTGCTCCAGCCGACCCACTCCGTCTCCGCGGCGTTCGCGCTTCGGACCTCGAGCAGGACGTCGCGCGCGGCGGCGAGCTCGATCGATCGCACGCCGTCGAAGGGCCCGACCTCGACCGAGCCGGCCTGCGATTTCACCTCCGTCTTGTTCTCGATGTCACGCGAGGTGGCGGTGAGGACGGTGGCCTCGTCCGAGAGGAAGCGGACCTTCACCGCGGGGTGCACGATCATCGCGATGCGCTCGTCGCCGCGGAGCGCGACGCGACCGAGGAGCTCCTCGCGCGACGGCGGCGACTCGCGGATCGGCGGCGGCGAGATCGCGATCGTGGTCGAGCGGAGGTCGGCGGTCGCGCCGCGGAGGGCGCCCATCCGACGCCAGCGCGCTTGCAACAGCGTGGTGCGCTCGGGCGGCGTGAGCTCGTCCCAGCCGAGCTCCCACGTCCACTGCGCGAGCTCGTTCTTCTTCTCGCGATCCAGCGCCGTCTCGCGGAGCGTGACCTCCGCCTCGCTGAGCTGCTCGCGCCGGTACGCGCGGACGAGGAGCCCGTCTGCGCCGGCGATCTCGGCGAGCTTCACCGTGAGCGTGCCCACGCCGACGTCGTGCACGTCGACCTCGATCGGCATCGGGTCGCCGACCCCGGTGGTGGCCCTCTCCGGCGTCACGCGCGAGCGAAGGCCCGGCACCTCCGCCTTGATCTCCTCCTTGCGCTGCTTCCGGTCGCCCTTGATGTCGAGGAGGAGCCTCGCGGTGTGGGGCGTGAGGGCCATGTCCTCCTTGCCGTACGCATGGATGACGAAGCGGAGGAGATCGGTGCGCGGCTCGATCGGGATCTGGATCTCGGCGCCGGCCGGCATCTCGTAGACGATGGCGCGCGCCGCGTTCGCGCCCTCCGCCGCGAGCATCGGCTCGACGACGGAGAGGTACTTCACGGCGCCGAACGCGGCCACACCGAGCGCGAGCACGGTGAGCGTCGCGCCCACGTAGAGGCGCCCGCGGAACTTGCGGATCTGCGGCTCGAGGACGAGCTCCGCGGTCCCGGTGACGGTGAGCGCGGGACGCTTTCGCTCGATGCGCGGGCGGCGACCGGCGGTGCTCATCGCGGGGCCTCGCAGACGCCGGGGACGGTGGGGACGCTCAGGCAGTTGTCGAAGGTCGCCTTGCGCTCCGACCTCACGTCGCTCGCGTCGAGCGGCGCGAACACCACGAGCTGCGCGCGATCCGTGCGCGCGACGGCGACGATGAAGCTGCCCTCCTTCGTGCGCGCGATCGCGGCCACCACCGCGCTCCTGGCCATCTGCTCGGTGAGGATGCGACCCGCGGTGACGCTGCCGTCGGCGGCGGCCCGGCGCACGATCTCGTCGATGTTCACGGGCGCGGACGGCTTGCCGCCCTCGAGCGTCCGCGCGAGCGTTCGCGCGACGTCGGTGGCGGTCCCGTCGCGGAGCGGCAAGCCGGGGAGGAGCTCGTGCGCGCGCCGCGTGGCGTCGAGCGAGGCGCTCTCGAGCCGCTTGCCGCCTGCGGTGATGGCGACGACCGCGGTCGGCTTGAGGAGCGTGCGGCTCGCGAGATCGCGCGTCGCCAGATCGGGCGGCGCGTCGACGGCGGGCACGCCGAGCTTCTCGAGCGCGAGGTGCCCGAGCGCGCCGGCCTTGCCGTCATCCATCCACGTGGAGATGGTCGCCTCGCCGCTTCCCTTGAGCGCCTCGGCGGATTTGTCCTCGCGCACGAGGAAGACCACCGGCGCGCGTCCGTTCGTGGCCGCGCCGTGAGCGGCGCGCACCGCGCCCGCGCGCATCGCGCCGTCGAAGACCTCGCCGATGACGAGCGCGTCGGCGTTCACGGCGAACGTGAGGCGGATCGCGAGATCGCGGACGCCGGCGTGGCTCCCGGTGGGCGCCTCCACGAGGCTCTCGCGGACGCCGTTCGTGCGTGCGAAGACCGCGATGGGCAGGCCGCGCTGCGCTGGCAGGAGCGCGACGCCCTCGCCGCCGCTCGGCCAGCGCGCGGGCGCGGTGAGCTGGTAGCCGAGCGCGCTCGCCGCGAACGGCGCGAGCGCCTTCGCGGAGGGCATCGCGTCGGGAGAAAGCATCGGATCGAGCACGAGCCGCCTCAACGCGATGAGGTGCTCGAGCTCGCCCGGATGCGTGGCGGCGCGGATCGGATCGAGCGTGGCCGCGAGATCGGTCGCGCTGTCGAAGCTCACGGTCGGTCGCGTGGGCGCCAGCGCGCTCGCGATCTGCATCGCGTCGATCGTGAGCACCGTGTCGCCGCGGTACGAGACGAGCGCGGTGCCGTTGAAGTGGCGCATCGCGGCCGAGACGCGCGGCGAGGTCGGTCCGACCGCCTTCGTGTCCTTCGTGGACTTGTCGCGGATCGCGAGGAGCGAGCCCTTACGTCCCGCGATCACGCGCGCGGCGGCGTGCGCCGTCGTCTCGATGTCGAGCCAGTTCGACGGCGACTCCTCGATGCCCGCGATGACGATCGCGTCGATGTCCTTCGTGTTGAGGAGCTGCCCCGCGAGGGCGGCGCAGGCTGGGCACGCGACCGGCATGGGCACGAGCGCCACCACGGGCTCCGCGGGCAATGGCGCGCGGAAGAGATAGGAGGGGGTGCCGTGACGCGCGATGAGGGTGTCGAACCTCTCGCGCACGAGGAAGATCCCGTCTCCCTCCCCGCGCTGGAGGAGCGGCCCCGCCTCGATCCCGGGCGTCGGACGGCCATGCGCGACCGCGTCGAGGAGCGCGGGGATCTTCGTGAGATCGCCGGTGACGTTGCTGTCGGGCTCGGGCAGCCCCTCGACCGCGAGCTGGCTCACCCAGAGCGCGGCGGCGGCGGCCGTCTCCGGCGGCCTCGGCATCACGCGCGCCTGCGGGGCGGCGTTCGCGGGCGCGACCTCCGCGTTGCGATCGAAGAGGTGCCCCGCGAAGCCGACCAGCGAGCCGGCGACGAACCCAAGAATGCTGATCTTCAGCGTGGGGAGGAGCACGAGCGGCGCGCTCGACTTCTGCGAGATCTTCACGGCGAGGAGCGTGGGCAGCAGGTAGCCGAAGCCCATGAACGCGACGATGTCGCCGCCTGGCAAGCGGCTGCCCATGGCCGCGGCCCAGCCGAAGCGCAGCGCGTAGTCGACGCAGAAGAAGAGGACGGTGCGCCGCGGCCCCTCGATGTTCGCCCGCTTGAGCGGCGTGATGCGGATGAGCAAGGCGACGGCGCCGACGAGGATCATCGTCTCCGCGAACGTGGCCGCGAACTTCACCGGCTCCACGATCGCGAGCCCGAGGAGCGCGGGCACGAGGATCCCGTTGAAGTCCCAGCCGTAGCGGAGATTCGCCTGCGCCGCGATCATCGCGCCGGTGATCAGCAGGATGTACGCCTTGGGAGAGGAGAGGAACCCCGCGGCGAGGTTCTCGGTGGAGAGCTCGAAGCCGGCCAGCGAGAGGTTCGTGTACGGGACGAGGACGTACCTCAGCGCGAGGTACACGAGGAGGGCCGGGATGCCGTTCTGGATCGCCCCGCGCGCGAGGCCGGTCTTCCAGCAGGCGTTCGCGGTGAGCGGGACGACGACGAGACCGACGGAGTACGCCCATGTCACGTGCGGAACGAAGCGTGGCAGGAGCCAGCCTTCCACCGCGAGGCGCACGAGGATCGAGACGAGGACCACGAGGAAGAACCGCTCGCGCCCGAAGATGCGCGACGTGACGCCGAGGCGCGGCAGGTGCTCGCCGATCGCGCGCGCCGCGAAGTAGGTGAGCACGGCCTCGAAGAGGTCGATCGCGCCGGCCACCGGCTCGAGCAGAAAGACCGAGGCGAGGTAGCCGGGCACCACGAGCCCAGCGAAGACCCAACCGTAGGTCTCGCAGAAGAACCACGACGCGAGGACGCCGATCAGGACGGGAGTCGTGACCGACTGGTCGAAGCCCGAGCGTGGGAAAATGGGCAGCACGCGCCGCCCGGGAAGATAGCCCGAAGGGCCCCGTTTTCGCGGGTTTTCTGGCGTCGGGACCGGCCGTGCGCGAGCTCAGGCGAGGCCCTGCGCGATCTCGATCACGAGGGCGAGCATGCCCGTCACGCGGGCGTGGGGATCGCGGAGATCGCGGAGGCCGTCCTGCGAGACGGCGCGCGTCTCCTCCGGGCCGATGTGCAGACTACGTAATCGGAGGCGTACGACCTCGCTCACGATGCGCTCGCGGAGCGTCCGCGGGAACGACTCCACCGCGGCGCGGTTCGTCTCGCCGTTCACGAGCACGCCCTGGGCGACCGGCACCCAGCCGTTGCCGATGTCGGGCTCTCCGCGGCGCACGAGCTCGATATGACCGTGCGGGCTCTTCGCCGTCGCCGCCACCTCGATGCGATCCTTCCGCACGCTGTACACGAAGGTCACGGGCACACCGTGCGACGTGGCCGCGACGTGGAGCAGGCCATCGATGACGTTGTGGACCTCGAGCTCCGTGACGGGCAGCTCGCGGAGGAACGCGTCGACGCGCTTCTGCCGCTCGACCTCGGTGAGCTTCGACAGCCCGGAGAGGGGAAAGCCGCGGTCGAGCGCCTTCATGGCGCGCGCGAGGCCGTCCGGCATGACACGGACGCTCTCGTATTCGCCGGCGAGCGCCACGTTGATCGCGTTCGCCGCCTCGTCCACGTCCGACGCGCTCCCCTGCGCGAGCAGCACCTCCTCGCCCTCGAGCGGCGCGAGCAGCAGGTACCAATCGCCGGCCGTCGGCTGGGCGCGCGCGTGCGAGAGCACGTGGAACGGGCGCTCGCGCGGATGGCAGCGGATGCGCCCCTCGGCGTAGTCGATCTCCACGACGCGCGGACGCAGCAGCACCCTCGTGACCACGAGCGCGAAGAGCGTCAAGAGGCCGAGGATGATGGCGGCGGCCGTGTTTGGACTGGTCATGACGTAGACGAGCGCGCTGACGGCGACACAGACGACGCCGAGCGCCGCCGTGGGCCCCGCGCCGCGCGCGATCGCGAGGCGCTCCGTCGGCTTCGACGCGCGGGAGGTCTCTCCCTCCGTCGGCCTCTGCGCCGGCTCGCGATACATGCTCGAGCACGATAGCGCTGCCAGCGCTCCGTCGAAGGACTCGAGCGTCAGGGACGAAAGAATATGCCGTTGCACTGCGCCGACCCGAAATCGTTCAGCCTCAGCGTCCAGCCCTCCCCTGACCAGGTGTAGCTCGTCCCGCGACCTGCGTTCGGCTGGGCCCTGGGAGCGTTGCCGAAGGAAGGCTTGAGGGCGTCGAGCATCCTCGCGCAGTCCCTCGCCTCGGCCAGCTCGAACCGCACGGTGGCGAGCCGGTCATCGCGGAACCCGTACGAGAGCGCCGCGAGCTTGATCCCTTCGTACGCCGCCACGTCGGCCCGGTAGTAGATCATGTCGCCGCTCGTCTCGTGCTTCTTGATGTTCTTGAAGGACGCGGAGGTCGCGCCGAGAGCCGCGGCGCCAAAACGCGGCGGCCCCGGCGAGGTGGCCGGAGGCGCGGTCGCCGGTTGGGCCGCACCTCCACAGGCCACGAGGGAGACGGAGACGGCGAGCCGTCCGAGGAGTCGAGAGCGTGCGGCGCGAAGAGCCATGCATGTACGATTCAACCACGATCCTGGTGCGTGGTCAGATGACACGACGGCGAGCCCGCGAGCCCGCCAGGGATGGTGAGGCCCATCCCGCCCTCGACGCGACGAGCGCCTCCGCCCAGAAGGAGTACCCCTCCGCGGAGGGATGAAACCCGTCACGAGAGAGGAGCTCCTCACGAGCAGGGAACGTGACGTCGCCGTGATGCGCGCCGGTACGCGCGCACGCGCGGCGCAGGAGCGCGTCCAGATAGGCCGCGCGCGCGCCGAGGATCGAGCGCATGGGCTCGGGCAACGAGCGTATGGACCCGAGCGGAGGTACCCCTGTGAAGACGATCTCTCGAGCCTCGCGCGCGGCGAGATCGTGGACCAAGAGGTCGATCTCGGTCGACCAGCGGGAGCCGCGCGTGAGCTCGAGGACATCGTTGACGCCGAGCACGACGACCACCACGTCGATCGGCGGACGTAGCGCGACGAGGAGCTGGCGCACGCGACGAGCCGGGGCGCCGCTCTCTCCCACGATTTGAAACGCGACGGATCGACCCTCGACGCGAGCGATGGCACGCGCGAGCCCGACCGCAAGCCCGTCGCGCTGCTGCTCCACGCCGACCCCGACCGCGGTCGACTCGCCGACGATGGCAAGGTGGAGCGCCGCGCCCGGCCCCCCGTCCACGAGCCCGGTCCTGTCGCCAGCCGCCTCCGGCAAGAGGGGGGTGCGCCGGCGCACGAGCGCCCCCTGCAGGGCCGCGAACGGAATCAGCGGGGCGTACCGCCAGAACCGCGCGCGGTCGCGCATCGTGGCCAAGTCCACCAAGCTACTCGAGCCTACTCCTTCAGGCGATCGAGTATGCGGTCAGGCCGATCGGGGCCCCCTTCGGGCCCGCGCTCACCCAGAGCCGCTTGCCGTCCGGCGTGAAGCGGAGCGCGGAGAGCTCGGTGGCGCCCGTGCCGGGGATACTGACGTGGTGCTTCTCGAAGAGGTGAACCGTCTTCTTGGACTTCAGATCGATGACGGCGACCGCTCCGTCGTCACGCGCGATCGCGACGTGCCGGCGGCTCGTGTCGACGGCGCTCGCCTGCGGCTTGCGACTGCGGTCCTTCGCGCCGTCGATCCGAGCGAGACGCTTCCCCGATTTCGGATCCCAGAGCACGACGCGGGATGCGTCATCCACCGTGACGAGCGTCCCGTCGGCCGTGAACGCAAGATCGCAGGGGTCGGCCTCCATCGAACGAACGTGCTTCAACGTCGCGAGCTCGAACGTGTGCCATTCGTGCCCGTGGACGGCGAGGTGCTTGCCATTGGGCGACAGGGCGATGCCGGAGCCATTCACGTAGGAGTCGAGCTCGGCCAGCTTCTTCAGCGACGGATAGGCGAGGACCGTCGTCGTGATGCCGGTCCGCACGATGAGTCGGTCACCCGCCACCGCCAGGCTGCGCGGATCCTCGATCTTCGTCTTTCGCTTCTCCTTCCCCGTCTTCGCGTCGAGAACGATGAGCTCTCCGATCGCAGGACACCCCACGATGAGCTCGCCTCCAGCCAGCGCGAGGGCGACCCGATGACTGACCTTCTTCGGCGCCGGCCGAACCGCGCGCTGCCAGAGCAGGGTGCCGTCCGGCCCCCACGCCGCCACCCCGTGGCGCCCGTGCTCTCCCGCGAAGAGCCGCCCATCCCCGGCGACCACCATCGACGCGATCGCCTCCCACCGATCTTTGGGGTCGACGAGGCGCCGGTCGCCGCCGGCCGTCGCGTGGTGGCGCGGTCCCGCCGGCGCGACCTCGAGGAGCGGGGCGCCAGCGAGGACCTTCGTGCCGGCGGGGACGACCCGGACCCGACTCGGCATCTCTCCCCAGTCCCCTTCGGGCTCCTTCTTGAACTCCTCGCGCCACACCTCGTAGCGGCCTGCGGGAACGGCGACCGCGATCCCATTCTTCGTCTCGGCGACCCCTCGCTGCTTCACCTGGACATCGACGATCTTCGGGCCCCTCTCGAAGATGCCCATCAGGACGAGGACGCCGCTCTTCACGTCCACCGTGCCAATGAGCTTGGGCTTCGTCGTGGGATGGGTCGCGATCACGCGATCGAGCTCGGCCTCCGTGTCGGAGTCGTCTTCGTCCGTGTAGATCTCGGGGATCACGAGCGCATCGCCCAGCCGGTGCACCTCGGCGGCCCCGCAGCCACCGATCTCCACGACGACGCCGCTGCCCGATCCGAGAGGGAACTTCTCTCGGTTGGTCGCGGCACAGGCGCGCTCGAAGTCGTCCGGAGGCGGGCGCTTCCCCTTCTTCTTTCGCGCGTCCTCTTCCACCGGATCGTTGACCGGGCCCGAGTAGGAGGCGGCGACGGTGGCATCGGCGACGAGGACCGCGAGGTAGTTCGAGTAGCCGTTGATGACGCGACCGATCCTCCGCTTCGGCGGCCGCGGCGCGCCCGCGCTGGGCTTCCCGACCGCCCGCTTGGACGCCTTCGGCGCGCCCGACGCGGCAGGTGCGTATCCCTTCCTCGTCTTCTGGGCGACGAGCTTGTCGTGCTCGCGCTTCGCGGCCTCTGCGCTGGGGAACGTCCGCTCGAGCTCCTGGCCGTCGGTCCCGATCCGTCCGAATCGGATCTCGATCGACGCCCCCCGCAGCGTGATCGCCCAGAACTTGTGGCTCTTGCCGTCACTCAATTCGAAGCGCTGCATGTCGTGCCCTTCCCGCGGCAGACGAGCCTACGCGACTTCGGCGGCGGCGAGATGCATGCTCGCGGGTCTTCGCGCGGTCGTTTTGCTATCGATGAATCGATGGCAAAGAAGACGCGTAAGCCCCTCGGCTCGTTCGGTGCGCTCGCGCAGCGGAAGCAGCAGTTCACGGTCGAGAAGCTCGACGCCGCGCTCGAGGCAGCCCGCCCGCACCTCGACGAGCTCCGAGCCCGCGCTGGTGGGTCCCTCGAGGATCACGTGTTCGTCCTCGCCGACGGTCATGAAGGCTCGCGACTCATGATGAAGGACCTCGGCGGAGACCTCGCGAAGGATGACTTCGTCGGCGTGGTCGCGAGGGCGGAGGCTGCGCGCGTGCTCCGCCTCTACGAGGCCGACGCCCAGGCGCTCCAGGTCGAGCGCCCGCTCGACGCGAACCACATGCGTATCCTCTATTTGGCGGAGGGCGAGGTGACGGTCATCGACGAGCCGCTCGCCCCCTGACGCCCGGTCCTGCGTTGTCCCCGTGCGACCTCGCCGGTCATCGCGAAATGACGCGCGAGGACACTGGATCCCGCGAACTACGCGAAATCACACCGTCCGCGGCGTGGCATCTCCCTTGATAGAGACCTCATCACGGATGCACGTAGCGTCCGATGGGAGAGACCCGATGAACAAGCTCATGGCGATGGTGGCGGTGATGGCGGTGACGGTCTTCGGCGCGGGCTGCGCGACGGAGCAGGTCGAAGAGGAGCCCACCGGAGAGAGCAACAGCGCCATCCTCGCGAGCGAGACCATCTGCATCCCGCAGAACGCGAAGGTCTCCGCAGAGCACAACCTCCAGCTCCGGAAGGCGCCGTCGGCGTCGGCCGGCAGCATTCGCGTGGTGCAGGCCAACGAGTGGCTGACTCCGCGCGGCTCGCTCTGCAGCCAGAATGGCTTTCTGCTCGTGACCGACGCGGGCGGGAACACGGGCTGGGTCTGGACCGAGTATCTCGGCCCCTACTACGCGATCTGATCTCGAGCGAGCCCCCGCGTACGCCGGCTCCTCTGCTGCACCCTGTGCCTCTCTCGTGCCCGAAGTCGCTTTGTTGAGGAAGAGTCTGCGACCGATTGTCGTACAAGACGAGATGAAGGCTCTTGTCGGCGCGACCCTCGCGGTGGCGCTCATCGGTTGTGTCGTCAACGCTCAGCCTGGGCCGTCCGGACCGCCACATCACCACGCGCACCATGCGGAGGAGCCTGCGCCCGCCGCCCCTGCCCCTGCCCCTGCCCCTGCCCCTGCACCGGCTCCGGCCCCTGCGCCGGCTCCCGCGCCTGCGCCTGCGCCCGCGCCCGCGCCCGCTGCGGACGTGAAGCCCGCGCCGTTCCAGGACACGCCGGACAACGTCGCGGGCGATGTCGCGAAGGACGCGAAGGCTGGCATCGCCGATGGGCGGCCGAAGGAGTACAAGCCGGGCGTCCCCGAGTCGCTCTGGATCTGGCAGGACGAGAAGGGCTCGCGCTGGCACGTGCGGGCCTCGACGAAGTCACACCTTCACCGGTTCAATGGCTTCATCGTCGCGGACGGGAAGCTGAAGAACGCGCGGCCGACGCGCACCGAGTGGAGTGATCGCGTACGCGTGTCCGGCAATCGCGCGAGCTTCGACGTCTACACCGATGGCGATGCCGACGGGATCGACTTCGACGTCGCCGGCAACGGCTGCGTGCGCTTCTACCTCGCGATCGACGGCAAGGCCCAGCCCCAGCTCATTCACCTGGGCAAGGACGGCGTCCGTCCCGAGAAGGCACACTTCAAGCTCTGCAACTGACGCCGACCACGTCACCGAGGTCGCGCGCTCATCGAGCGGCGACCTCCACGGGACGCTCGAACACGTCTGCCGGTGTCGATGCCGGCTCCGGGCCCGGATCCGTGGGCTCATGCGGGGTCGTCGTCACGAACGCAGCGCTCGTCGGCGGGAGCACCGCCTTATGTGCGCCGACGAAGACGTCGATGTGCTTGCCCTTGATCGCGCCGCCCGTGTCGTCGGCGCGATACCAGCGTGACGTCGCCTCGAGCCATACGTAGGAGCCCATCGGGATCACGCGCTCGTCGACGGCGATCGAGTAGTGCTCGGTGAGCGTCCGGCCGCTCGACCCGAGGACACCGTCGACCGGGCCGAAGACGGCGGACGCACAGTCCTCGAGGCTGCTGTAGTTCGCCTTCCAGCCCCCGCCGCCGCCCTCGTACCGGACGAGCGTGCCGTCCTTCCGCACGCCGGTCCCTTGCATCGCCACCCCACGGCCCGAGCACAGGAAGTCGTCCTCATCCTCGAAGTCCTCTTCGCTCGGCAGGGTGTAATGGGTCACCTGGAGCTGGTCGATTCGTTTGCCGGGGTCGACCCGCTTCCTCGGCTGGCCCTGCTTTCCGGACCCCATCCGGTCCGTCGCGATCGCCGACGGGCTGCTCCCCTCGGCCTCGACCTCGGGGCTCGCACACGCCATGACGGACAGGACCAGCGCGAGGACGAGGGCTCTAGCCCGACCGGGTCCGCGCATGCGACGGGATAGGAGCAAGGCGCGTGCCCGGCGTTTCGCCGTGCCCAGGCGCCCAACCGCTCGATCTCGCTCGATCATCCAGGGGCCATCGTGATCACGACGCTCCCGCGCTTGTGGCGTCCCTCGACCCTCTGGTGCGCCGCGACGATCTCGTTCATCGCGTAGACGCTGTCGATCACGGGCTTCACGGCGCCCGCCTCCGTCAGCTCCAGCAGCGCCTCGAGGCTCTCGCGGGTGTTGCGGCTCACCGCGAACCTCACGCGCTGGCCGGAGCGAAGCGACGTGAACGCGGCCTGCACGAGATCGCCGAGCCCGGCGTCGATGGGCAGATAGGTGCCCCGATCGGAGAGGATCCGCCGGCAGTCGGTGAACGTCGTCGCGCGCACGGTGTCGAGGACGAGGTCGTACGTCCCGGCGCGCTCGACGAGACGCTCGGAGGTGTAGTCGATGACGTGGTGCGCCCCGAGCGAGCGAACGAGCTCGACGTTGGCCGCGCTGCAGACGCCGGTCACGTCCGCGCCGAAGTGCCGCGCAAGCTGCGTCGCCCACACGCCGACGCCTCCCGACGCGCCGATGACGAGCACGCGCTGTCCCGGGCGCACGCGACCGACGTCACGGACGAAGGCGAGCGCCGAGTTGCCGCCGAAGGGGATGGCAGCGGCCAGCTCGTGGTCGAGCCAGCGCGGCTTCTGCACGAGGAGGAGGTGGGGGACGCAGAGCCGCTCGTGGAGCGCGTGCTCCCTTCGATGCCGGCCATCCCGGTGCAGATGTGGCTCGTCTCCCACCGCGAGCTCTACACGAGCCGTCGCGTGCGTGTGGTCTTCGACCTTCTGCTCGAGCACCTCGGCCCCGCGACACGCGTCGCGAAGAAGAGCGCAAAGAAGGCCGCGAAGAGCTCCCGCCGCCGCCGCTGAGCTCTCGCGCGACGAGACCGATCGCGTACGCTGGATCGGGCTCCCGATGACGAACCGCCATCGAACCCGCGTCCTGCTCGCGGCCATCGTCTCCACGGGCTGCTCCGGGAAGACTCCCGCCTCCGACCGGGCTCCGGCCGCGGCCGCGGCGCCGCCCGTGGCGCTGGCGGTCGAGCGCGTCGTGGATCTCACGGCGGCCGATCGCTACGCGCCGCCGCGCGTCCCTCCCCTCGAGCGGCGGTGCGCTCCGAAGGCAAGCAGCGGCGGTCCTCGCCCGGACGGACACGGCTACGAGCTCGCGGCCACGACCCTCCGTCCGGTCCCCTCCGGACCTCGTACCGTGGAGCGAGCGCGCGAGGCCGTACCCCGCGGGCGAACCCCGTTCGAGAGCGCGCTCGAGCGCCACCGCGGGCTGCACGACTGTTACCGCTGGGCTCGGGTTCGATCGCCCGAGTGGGAGGGAACGATCGCCACGCGCCTCGAGGTCGACGAGCAGGGACAGGTCGACTGGGTCCAGACGATCGCGCCCGAGCGCGATCTCGCCCCGCTTCGAGCGTGCGTCTCCGACGTCCTCATGGGGCTTCGACCTCTCGGCGCGACGCCACGCCGGACCATTGCGCTCGTCTCGCTCGACTTCCATCGACGCGGCCTCGGTCCGCCGCCGCCGACCTTGCGTCGTCCGGCGGCCGAGCCGCGCAACGCCCCCGAGAGATGCTCGCCTCTCCCCGCACGCTCCCCTGTCGATCTCCTGGAGCTGGGGTCGTTCTCGGTCGACGATTTCGACCGGGAGCAAGCCGAGATGGAGCGCGAGGCGAACGCTCGCGACGCGCGACGTGCCTGGGAGCGAGGCGGGCGGCGAGGACCGGAGCCCGAGCCCTACGTGCGGACAGGACCTCCGCGCGACGAGCACCTCGCGACCATCATCTCCTATCGCGAGCAGGCGGGATCGGCGGTCCGATCCTTCGCGTACAACCGCGGGGCGTACCAGCGCTGCTATGCCGACGCCTTCGCGCGGCACCCGGGTCTCGCGGGGAGGCTCGCGGTGCGGATCGAGTTCACGGCGGAGGGCGAAGTCGCCGAGGCCACCATCCCGGATCGCGAGCTCTCGACGACGGATCCCGAGCTCACCTCGTGCATGCTCGACGCGGCCCGAACGCAGTGGCTGGAGACCATGGGAGCGGAGGGCCCCGTCACGGTGATCCTTCCCATGATGCTCACGCCCGAGGCGACGGCGAGGCCCGCCGTCGACGGCGTGCCCACGGTCACGGCGGTCGAGCGCCACGCGCAGGAGGCCCTCGCGAGAGGCTGGGCCGAGACGGCGCTCCACGCGTACGCCACGCTCGTCGAGCAGGGCGGACAACATCCTCGTCGCTGCCACTGGCACGCGGGTGTGCTCCGTGCCGCGCTCGAGGTCGCGCCCTGGGTCGACGAGCGCGTCCTCCGCGCCACGGACGAGCTCCTCGCTCACGCCGCCGCACACCGCGCGGAGGAGCCGACGAGCGCCTGCCTGACCGCGGCGTCGACCGCGATCGCGCGCGTGTTCCTCGAACCTTACGAGCGCGGTCACGACGATGGCGCGGGCGTCCGTCTGCACCCGGACTACGCACGTCATTACCTCGAGCTCGCGCGCGAGCGGTACCGGAGCTTGATCCGGCGAGCTCCGTTCGTGACCGAATTCGTGCGCGCACCGGACGAGGTCGCCACCGCCCCGCGGCTTCCCGACTGACGCTCGGTACGCTCGGTGATCAGAGCTTCGCGCAGCAGCGGAAGCCGACCGAGTAGTCCCAGTAGATCGCGTCGTGCCGCGTGGTGGCGTAGTCGCAGCCGCGGCCGTTGAGCTTGGCCTCGACGTAGTAGCCGCCGCGGAACGTCCCCGCCGGGTCGGCCGTCCACTCGTGCAGATTGCCGATCATGTCGAAGACGCCGTCCGTCGTGTGGCACTCCGTCATCGTTCCGGTCGGAAACACGGAGTTCGGGATCTGGTTGATGCACGGATGCTCGAGCCGCGAGTAGACATCGGTCGACTCGAGGTACTCGATCGCCGGGTGGCGGTCGCGGTGATCGTTGCAGACTCCACGCTTCTCGTCGTTGCCGTAAGGAAACTGCGTGTTCTGTGAGCCGCGGCAAGCGGTGACCCACTCCGCGTCGGTGCAGAGCCGTTTCCCCGCCGCCTCGCACGCGACCTTGGCCTGCACCTGTGAGATGTAGCCCTGAGGCACGGCGCCAGGCGTGCTTCGCGCCTTGATCTTGATCGCGCCGGGATTGAAGTAGGGACTCCACGTGTGCGTCGTACCGTCGTCGAGCACCTCGAGCACGTGCGCCTCCCAGCGATCGATGCAGACCTGCTTGCCCGGGATCGGCGCCATGCCGGGCGGACACCCGCCGATGCCGGGCGGCTCCTGGAGCGGCTTGCCCGAGTTCGGCCGGAGAAAGATGTGCGGATTGCAGACCTCGCTCTGGACCTCCCACTTGTGCCGCTGGTTCTGCTTCTCGACCACCTGGCCATGTCGCTCCGTCGAGGACTGGAGGGCGGACGCGTGCGCGGCAGTGAAGATGACGCACCGCCTCGGCAGCTCCGTCACGTGAAAGTGGTACACCGCGTCCGACACGGCCGCCTCGGGCGGCAGCAGCCATCGCTCGCCCGACACGGACTCGCACATCACCTCGGACGTCGGGCCATCGGCCAGCAGCTGGATCTCGACCGGAATGCGGAAGCTCTGACCCGCGGGCTCGAACCGGTAGCCGGCGGCCGAGCCAGGCAACTCGGCGAGCTCCGCGTCGGTCACCAGCTCGACGCTGTACGTCTTCTCCGCCTGCACCGCACCGGAGGGAATCGTCAGCGTCGCGCCGTCCGCCGCGACGACGCCACCCTCGTTCGTGATCGAGCGATCGACACGAGGCTGGGCGGACGCACGTGCGGCGGCCTTCGTCGCCGGAGGTCGCACGACGGCGGGAGAGCACGCGGCCGCGATGGCGGCCAGGAGCAGGGCGAGCGACGTGCGACGCACCGGCCCATGGCATCACGTCCCCGAGATCGCACGCAAGCGTCGTCCGCTGCCGCCAAGACGGCGTGCGGTCAGGTCTTCCAGCGGCGCTTCGCCAGTGCCGCTGCGATCGTCTTCGGGTCCTCGCCCACGATCTTCGCGAGCCGCTTCGCATGCGCCGCGGGGTCCTTCGGCACGCGGTCGAGCTTGATGACGAAGCTCGTGTAGTTGATGTTCGACACGCGCACGCCGGCGTCTTCGTGCAACGCTTCGAGCGCCTTCTTCCCCGACTTCGATCGCCAGCTCACCCACGTGACGAGCTCCATGAGCCCCGACGGTGGCCCCGACACGACCCAGAGCTCGCGCACCGGATAGGCCTCGGCGAGCGAGGCCGCGCCGCCGGCCGCGTGCACGCGCTTCACGAACGCGTTGACCTCCTTGACGCTCTTCGGCGCCACGAAGCGCAGGATCGCGCGCGACTTCTTCGGCTTGCCCAGGGCCTTCGTCAGCTCGCGCTGCACCTCGGCGAAGCTCGGTCCCTCGGACTCCTTCTTCATCGTCATGGTCACTCCTCGTCCGGCTCGGTCGCAACCTTCGGACCGTCCTCTGCCGAGGTCGGCCTCACGGGCAAAACGCGACGGATTCTCCAGTACTTGGACAAGCGATCATCACGGACGAGAGGCGCGAGGGATGCGGCTCCAAATGGATTCGCTCGAGCCGTGGGCGATCCCCGAGGACGATCATCCCCGGCTCAGAAGACCTGCCACCACTTCTTCTTCTTCGGCGCTTCCGGCGGCGTGGGCTCGGGCGGCTTCTCGGGCTCGGGGGCCAGAGCCGCGACGGGGGCGGGCGATGGGACGGCGGGCGGCGCGGGGGGCGGGCGCGGCGGCGTGGGCTTCCAGCCGTGGCGCAGCGCGATCTCCTTCGCCTTCGCCAGGAGCGGCTTGCCGCGCTCGGGATCGACCATCGCGACGTAGCTCGCAAAGCCAATCGCGCTCGGCAGGACGGCCTTGCCCTGACGATTGCCCCAGCGCTTGCCCTCGGGCCCATCCTTGTCGAGCTGGAAGAGGAGCGCGCGAAACCGCTTCAGGACGTCGCGCGGCACGCCGGGCTTGTCGTTCACGACGACGCCTGTCACCTCCTGACGGCGACCGCGGCGGAAGATGCGCGTCTTCTTCTCGTGAGGCCGAAAGCCCTCCTGCGCCACGATCCAGCGCGTACGGCGGAGCAGCTTGCCGACGTTCGCGTTGTCGGCGGCGCCCGCGCTGAACGAGAGATCGTCCGCGTAGCGCGTGAAGCGGTAGCCGAGCTTCGCGGCCATGCCCTCGAGTCGCTTGTCCATGCGGCGACACACGAGGTTCGTGATCGCGGGGCTCGCGGGCGAGCCTTGCGGAAGCCGGCGCGGACCGCGCGCGACGAAGGACGTGAGGCCGTCGAGCTCGACCTCGTCCACGTCCGGCTCGCTCGTGAGGAGCGCGAAGATGGTCGACACCTCCTCGCCGTACCCGAGGCCCTCGAAGAGGCCCTTGATGCGACGGAACGTGACGGTCGGGAAGAAGTCCTTCAGATCGAGGTTCACGACGATCGCGGTCTTCACGTGCGGGCGCGCGTTGGTGACGATCGATCGATCCGGCGCGAAGCCGTGCGCCACGTCGGTGATGGCGGGCTTCGCCAGGACGTGATCGAGGATCCAGCGCTGCGCCTTCTTCAGCCGCGGCATCGGCGCGGAGATGATGCGCTCGCCACCCGTCTTCTTCGTGACCGCGAAGCGCACGTAGTGATGGATGCCCGACGTCTTCCGGCCGAACGCGAGGAAGCGCAGCTCCGGCACCGTGATGCCCATGGCAGTGGCCACGTCCTTCGCGGTCGTGAGGACCGGGAGCCCGTGCGACTTCAGCTTCGTCGGGTCGGGCGGCGCGCCCTTCGTGAGGCCCGCGGAGAAGCCGGCGCCGAGGTAGCCGATCTCCTCGCGCTTCTTCGCCTTCCAGGCATCGGCCCGCGCGACGCGCTCACGCTCGCGACGCTTCTTCGTCTCGAGCTGCTTCGCCTTCGACTCCTCGAGCCGGCGCTTCATCAGCTCGCGCCGCAGGGCCTCGACGTTCTGCAGCCGCGACTGCTCGGTACGGAGCGCTGCGAGCTCGCGCTCGAGCCGCGCGATCTCGTGCATCTCCTCCGCCGGATCGTCCGGGATGACGCCGCGCGCCGGCCAGAAGCCGAGACGGATCATGTCCTCGAGGATGAACGTGTCCTTCGAGGTCCGCCGGATGCGATCGTAGAGCTCCTGCCGCGTCCGGGGGCGCCCGTTGTCGTTGTCGTTGCGATCGGTCACGGCGCCCCCGTGAACGAAGTTGCAGACGCGGCGGCGGCTTTCGGGGCTTCGAACCCACGAGGGACTGGCGCAGTCAACTCAAGCCGGCCCGGGGTACTACCGCGGCTTAATTCTCCAGGAATCAAACCGGAAGCGCGGTAGTACCCTGTGGCCGGCACAGTAAAGACTGGGCCAGTGATGCATGACGGACCAGGCAGCAAGGACGGCGATCCACCGTCCGGTTGCAAGTCGTCCCGAAAGCCGCCGCTCGCGCTACATCCTTTCTTGGAGCGAAGCTCCAGAGAAACCTTTCCGAGGAGCATCAGTGGACCTGCCTCTGATGCATGAGCCTGATCGCGAGCATATGCTCGCAGGGTCCTTTGTGGAGCTTGTTCTGCTGGAAGAAATTGCAGGTGCACTCGGCGCGCACGATGCGTCCGTCGCCGTCGAGCCCGAGCGCCGGACGGTAGTCGTGACGACCATCCTTCACGTTGCCGGCCAGCGCGAGGGCGCCCGTGGAGTCGGTCGTGGCGCGCACCGCCACCGCCTTGCCGTCGATGAAGCGCATGGCCGACGCCTCGCGCTCGTTCGCGAAGCGCAGCGCGTCCATCGGCAGCGGCTCACGTGACAGCTCGCGTGCACGATACACGTGCTTCGCGAGGTCGTAGATCGCGCGTCCGGCCTGCGTCCACGACGAGAGCGCGGAGAGCACCTGCGCGCGCGGGACGTTCGTCGCCTGCGCGAGGCTGTCTGCGGTCGATCGCCAGTCCTTCTTCAACGCCTGGAAGACCTTCAGCTTCGTCGCGTCATCGACGTCCATGCGCGGCGCGAGGAGGTCGAAATTGCCCGACGCGCTCCAGTCGTTCGCGCTCCAGCCCGACAGACCGAGCGTGAAGGACATCATCCCGAGATCGGCGACCCAGAACGAGGGCATGCCCTGCCCGAGGAGATGGACCTTGAAGCTCCTCGCGATGGGGATGAGGCGCTCGAGGATGTGGATGCGGCGGCGACCCCAGATGCGGATCTCCTGCTTCGGTCCGGTGTACGCGGAGCGCTTGCAAATGAGCTCGATACCCCAGGGATCGAACACGATGCGGACGGGCTTCCCCGGCTCGAGGTGGAAGCGCATCGAGCGCGGCCCGAGCCGCTCGCGACGACGGCGGAGGACGAGACACATGTCGTGCACGTCCATCGGGTGCAGATCGAACGTCGTCGCGGGGAGCGACATCGCGCTCGAGACCTGGAGGAAGCCGCGCACCCAGCTGTCCGGGAGGTCGATCTTCACCTCGCGGAACGTCTCTTCGTTCGTGGTCCGCACCTCGAAGCCGCTCGGATCGACGTCGAAGCGCGTCGTCTTGTAGCTGCGGATCTTCTGGAACTCGTCGTAGAGGGCGGCCGAGTAGTCGATGTTCGTGGTGCCGCACGCGAACGAGCCGATGTTCTTGAACACCTCGTAGCTCGTGGAGAGCCGGCCGTAGCTCGACTCGTCCTGCGAGAAGCACTCGAAGAACACCTCGTCCGGGTGCACCGTGATGACGGGGTCGAGCACGAACCAGGCGTCGCGGTCCTTCTGGTAGAGGTAGTCGAAGTACCTTCGCTGCGCGTTCCAGAAGGGCTGGCGGCGCGCGTACGAGCGCTGGCGGAGGGTCGTGAGCTGGACCTGGAGCTCCTTGATGCGCTCCGCGTTGCCCGAGCGCTGCGCTGCGATCTGGGTCATGTCGAGCAGGTCTTGCTGCTCCGCCCACTGCTTGTACGCCGTCTTGTCCTTCGGCTTGAAGCGCATGTCGCTCACGACCACGTCGTGCAGCGCGGAGATCGCCTCGCGAAACGGGATGCGCGCGTCGAGCTCGCCCGAGAAGTACGTCGGCTCGCGCGTCGCGTCCGGCACGAACGCCATGTTCGTGCGGTACGGATGGTTCTCGACCGCGGTCGCGCCCTTGTACGAGTAGTTGAATTCCATCGCTTACGCCGCTCCCGATGCTCGCAGCTGCGGGCGCTTGATCGTGAACGGCACGGGGACACCGGGCTGGGCGTGATGGATGGCCACCATCGAGCCGATGGCGGCGGCGCGGAGCTCGATCGCCATCGTGGCCGACACGCGATGCAACACGGAGATGACCGCCTTCGCGCTCTCCGCGTTCTTCACGCCCTCCTGCTCGAGGAACCCGAGCACGCGCTGCTTCGCGATCCGGCCGCGATTCACGCGTGAGAGCACGCTCGTGAAGTACGGCATCATCGCCTCGAGCTTGCCCGGCGCGTCCTTGGCGTAGCGCGTGAGGTAATTCGTGGTGTAGAGCTGCACCGCCGTCGACGGGTGCTCCGCGAGCTTCGCCATGAGCAGAGGGCCGTCTTCCTCGCGGAAGTACTGCGTGGTGAGCTCGCGTCCGAAGGCCTGCACGTCCTCGCGCACGCTGTCGAGGATGGTGACGAGCACGTCCGCGGTGAACGCCTCCGCGCCGAGCTTCGTGCGGAAGAAGTCGCGCGCCCAGACGCGGGAGTCCTCCCACTTCGCGTCGAGGATGCGCGCCGCCTCCGTCATGTTCCCCTTCACACGATCGACGCCGCGCTCGAACGAAGACCACGCCGCCTGCCGCACGGAGAGGATGTCGTGGCTCGCGAGCTTGACGATCTGATCGACGGCGAGCGCGCCCGGATCCATCCGCTGGAGAAGGAGCCCGCCGAGCTCCTGCGCGTGCGCCGACTGCGACTGCAACAGGCGCCAGACCTCGTTCACGTCGAGCGCGAGCACGGTCTCGAAGAGCTCCTCGCGAAGGAGGCTGAGCACGTGCGCGGGCGCGTCCTCGGGCAGCTTGCGGCGGAGGAGCGCCTCGATGAGCGCGCGCACGATGGTCTCGCCGCTCGCGGGGAACGCGCGCGCGATCCGCGTGACGAGCGGCCGGGAGGCGCCGCGGAGGTCTGCGTTCTTGTCCGTGGTGAGCCGCACGAGCAGGAGCTCCATGCTCGCGAGCACGTGATCGGGCATCTCGGCGAGGAGCCGCATGCCGACCGCGCGCACGTTCGCGTGCTCGGAGTGCAGGATCGCCACCATCGCCTCGTCGGAGATGGTGCCGCTCGCGGCGCCCGCGCGAAGGAGCAGCTCCGCGCCCAGCTCCTGCACCCCGGAGAGCGGATGCGCGAGGAGATCGCGGATGACCTGCTGGCCGATGGCGCCGAGGTGGGTGGCCATCGTGGAGGTGAGCGTGAGCGTCGCATCGCGCGCGCGGGCGTCGTCGGCGGGCGTGTTCGCGAGCGCGAGCAAGAGCGCCACCACACGCGCGATGAGATGCCCCGCGCTCGGCACCGGCGTGGCGCGGAGCACGCGGCGCGCGAACTCGCGCGTGTCGGCGTGCGGCGACACGACGAGCTCGGCGAGCGGCCCCGTCTCCGCGATGAGACGCGTGCGCTGCTCGTCGAGCCAGGTGAACGCCTGCGCGCGCGCGGGCGGGTGCGCGCACTGCGCGAGCCCGACGAGGAGCGCGAGGTTCGGCCGGTCGCGATCGTAACGCTTCTGCGCGAGCTCGAAGCCGAGCTCCGCGACCGCGAGGTAGGGGCGGCTCAGGAGGACGAGGAGGTCGTCGTCCTCCAGCTGGTTCAGGAACGTCGGGTTCGCGCGGATGATCTTCGCCGCGAACTCCGCGACGAGGCGGCAGTCGCTCTCTGCGAGGAGGTGCATGAGCCCCTCGGGACGTTGATCCCACAGCGCGGGGAAGGCCTCCTCGCGTGCGGGGATCGGCACGCGCGTCCGCTGCGTGCGGAAGACGGTGCCGTTCGGCGAGGCCTTGTACTCGGGGTTGTGCGCGTGGAGGATCCAGTTGAACGACCAGTACCCGTTCCATCCCCGCGCCGCGCCTTCGCCGACGTCGTCGTCCTTGAACGCGAGCAGCACGCCGACGGCGAGCTTCACGTAGTCGAGATCGCCGAGCTCTCCCGCGCGCCGCATCGTGCGCCACACGCGCCGGCGCAGATACCGGCGCGTACGCCCGCCGTACGATCGCGGGAGCTGGCCCCCACTCGGATACCGGTAGCCCCAGTTCTTCGAGCCGAACTTGGCGCGCACCTTCTCGAAGCGCCACGCGATGAATCCGAAGACCCGCGCGTCGCGCCGGTACTCCGCCGCCTTGAAGACGTGACGCACCGTCTGCCAGTAGGGCGTGTCGAGCTCCACCTTCGCGAGCTGCGCCAGGACGGCGGGGCGCACGATCGGTGTATTCATCATGTAAAGCGTCTCGACGACCGCGAAGGCCTCGGGCTTCGACGCCGCGAGGTAATCGTCGACGCGCTTCGCGAAGACCTCGGGGTCGTCGCCCACGTTCTGGAGCTGCGCCGGGAGCGACTGCGCGAGGTGACCCGCGAACTCGAGGCGCGTCGGCTCGTCGGAGAGCTCCTGCAGCGCGAGCGTCGCGATGCGGCGAATGTGGGGCGGCGTCGAGCGGTCGGCGAAGATGCGGCCGAGCGCTTCGGACGCCGCGTCCGAGCCGCCCATGCGCCCGAGCGCGAACGCGATGCAGTAGTCCCGCATGTCGTTCGTGCGCTTCGAGAGGAGATCGAGCAAGACGGGCTCCGCCTCGCGCAGGCGAAGCTCGCCCGCGCGCCAGATGAGCCGCGTGAGCGCCTTCGCGTTCCTCGTACGGACGGCGGTGCGAAGTAGATCGAGGACGCGCTCGCGCTGCCGAGACTCGCCGGGCCCGTCGCCGCTCGACCGCGGACGCGACGCCGACGCCTGCACCGGCGCCACCACCGGCGCGGGCCGCGGCGCTCCTTCCGGCGCGTAGCCCTTCTCGATCTGCTGCTGAACGAGCTTGTCGAAGACCTTGTTCGCCTCCGCCTCGCCGACGGGCGCGACCGTCTTCGAGCCGTCCTTGAGCGCGGCCCCGACCTTTCCGTAGCGGAAGTTGACGACGAACTGCTTCGGGCCGACCTCGCAGAGGTCGACCTCGTACACGCGCTGCGTCTTGCCCTCGGCAAAGATCAGCTTCGTCGTCTTGATCAGCTTCACGGCGTGGTGGCTCTACGTCAGTTGTTCCCGAGGCGCTTGATGCCGCCGTGCGCGCGGTAGAAGCCGCCCTTCGACGACTCGCGAACCTCATCGACGACGAACTTCGCGCCCACCGTGCGCAGATCCCGCGGGAACTGCACGTTCCAGTCCTTGTGGTACCCGCTCGAGACGACGCGGACGCGGACCTGGCTGCCCTCCTGGTAGCACTCGACGACGACGCCGTCCTCGACGTCGGTCGTCGTCTCGACCTGCGTCGAGCTCACCACCTCGACCGGCTTCGGCGCCTTGATCGTCTTCGCCTCCGGCACCTTGCCCTCCTGCGCCGCCTTGATCGCGGCCTCGCTGGCGTCGATGCAGGCGAGCACGCCGTCCGTGGTCACGATGTAGAGGCGGTCCTTGAAGAACTGCATCGAGAACGCGGAGCCGCAGCCCGTGCCGAGCTTCCAGAGGCGGGTGCCCTTCTCGTCGAAGCAATACACCGACGAGCAGTTGTCGCCCGCGAAGACGTACTTCCCGTCCTCCGCCGCCGCGCACGAGAACACCATCGCGTCGCAGTCGAAGACGGTGCCCGCCTCGCCGCGCTTCGTGAACTTGTGGATCTTGTTCTTCGAGGTCGCGGCGAAGACGGTCGACTCTTCCTGCCAGCCGAAGAGCACGCCGCCCTGCGTGGGCTGGTGCCAGATCTCGGAGCCGTCTTCCCAGTCGTACATGGTCACGCCGCCGGAGTGACCATGGTAGACGCCGAGCTCGTCGCAGCGGACCATCCAGCCCGCCTGGCCCCGGCCCTTGTGGCGCCACTGCGACTCGTCCTCGTGGTTGAACACGGCCACGTTGCCGGCCTGATCCGAGACACCGAGCACGCCGTCCTTGATGTCGAGCCAGAAGATGTCGACGTCGTCGGCGATCTCGTACGCGACGCGCGGGACCTTGCCGCCCAGGTCGTAGACCTTGCCGTCGTCGCAGCCGGCGTAGAGCCAGTCGTCGTCGGCGACGATGCACTTCACGCCGTCCGGGAGGCGGAACTGATCGAGGAGCTTGCCGTCGTGATCGAGCGAGAAGATCGACCCGGCCTCGTTGCCCGCCCAGCATCGCGCGTCGTCGACGAACACGCCGTACGCACGATCGCTTCCGGTGGAGAACTTCCAGAGCACGGGCGCGGCGGTGGTGCCCTTCGCCGCCTTCTGGCTCGTGATCTCGCGGCGCGTGATCGACCGCTTCTTGCGCTCCCCCTGGACGGCGGCCGCGTAGCCCTTCTTCGTCTTCTCCGCGAGCTTCTTCTTCGCCTCGGCCTGCGCCTTCTCCGGCGAGCCCATGTCCTTCACCTGCGTCTGTCCCTTGTCGCCGATGCGACCGAAGCGGATCGAGAGCTGCGCGCCGTCGATGATCACTTCGTAGAACTTGTGCGAACCGGCATCGCCTTCGGACAGCTCGAGGTAGTGGCGCTCGGACATGGCGGCGAGCGTATGCAAATCCAAAGGCGGCGGTCTACGGTCGCGGTTACGCGGCGAACGCCTGAGCAAGCGGTCAGTCTTCGGGCGCGATCTCCGTGAATCCGCGCTCGAGCTGCTCGGCGATCCGTCGCTCCGCGTCGCGCCACGCGAGGGCCGCCCCCGTGAACGTGGTCGTGAGCGACTCGATCGCCTCCCCGCGCACGCGCCGGATCACGTGCGCGCTCCCGTTCAGCCGGATCTCCCACGTCGTCCCATCCCGCACGAACACCCGCGCATCCCGCGAGCCGCCCCCGACCGGAGCCGCCACAGCGGCGCCACGCGCCCGCGTCTCCGCGGGCTCTGGTCGGGGGGGGGGTGTCGGGGGCAACGCCCCCGACGTTGAAGCCAACCTCACGTCGTCGCGCACGCCCACGTAGGACGGAAACCGCGGGACCCCGTCGTTCGTGAGCTCCTGATAGCGAAACGTGATGATGGAGCCGATGGGCGGCGGCTTCGCGCGCTCCTCGTTCGAGAGGCCGGTGCCGACGTTGAACCTCGTCCCGTTCGGGAGCTCGCAGATGAGCGCGCCGACGCGTCCGACGTGCTTTCCGAGCCCGGGTCCGTACTCGACGACGCGCGCCTCCGCGTCCTTGAAGTTCTTCACCTTGAGGAGCGTGTGCGAGCGGCCGACCTCGTAGCGCGAGCCCGGCCTCCGCATCATGAGCCCCTCGCCGCCGAGGCCCTCCACGCGCGCGAGCTCTTCGCGGAGGTGCGGAACGTCGCGACACGTCTCGTGCGGATGCGCGAGCACGTGCGGCACGCCGAGGGCCTCGAGGCGTTCGCGCACCGCCGCGAGCCGCTCCTCGAACGGGAGCGCGAGCTTCGGCGCGTCGAAGACGACGTACTGGATCTCTCGCCACGCGTTGCTCTTGTCCTGGCGGCGCACGATGCTCACGGTGCGCTGGAATTTCCCGCGCCCGCCGAAGAGCTCGCCGTCGAGGGCCATGTCCTTCGGGAGCTGCTCGATGAACCAGTCGGGCGCGACGAACACGTTACCGAGGCGCGAGATGAAATTCGCGCCGTCCCAGAACGCGCGCACGCCGTCGAGCTTCTCGCTCATCCACCAGCCCGTCAGATCGACGTCGTTCTCCCACGTGTGCGCGAGGAGGAGCGGCGGCGCGACGCCGGGTTGCGTGGGCGAGTCCACCTGGCGATTCGCGGCGGCGCGCTCGCGCGGCGTCGTGCTCCCGATGCGCGCGTCCTCGGCGTCGTTGCCGCGAAGCGCGCGGAGGTGCTTGCACGACCGCTTCTCGATCGCGGCGCCCTGATTGCGCCACGCCGGGCAGGAGCACGAGTAGACGCCCGCCACGTTGCGAAGCGTGTACGTGTTCGAGCCCGAGCCCTGGACCTCGCGCGACTCACCATCCGCGAGCTCTCCGCTCGTCGTCGGCGCGGGCGCCGCCTCCGCCGCCGTCGCCGCGCCCTCCGGCACCGCCTTCCACCAGGGCCGAGATTTCTCCGTCACGACGAAGCCGCCTGCATGAGCTAGCTCATTTGTAGCACTGCGGTCGCAGATGCGTGGATGAGCGTCCCGTGAGGGTGTGGCGAGAACGTGCAATCGACTCACCTCGAGCAGAGAATTGCCCCACCCGCGCTTGCAGGGAGCGTCGCGACTTGCTGAGTTGTCGTCATGCAGCCGGACTTCCTCGAGAACCTGGAGAACGCGGTCAACGAAGTGTCCGACAAGGACTGGAGCTGGTACCCGTTCCTCTGGCTTCGTCCCGAGCCCTACGAGCGCATGACGCTGCCTCGGCTCGCGACCATCTCTCTGCTCTACGGCGCTCCTTTCGGCGCGCTCATGGCGGTCGTGATCTCGTTCGCGGATCCTGCGCGCCGCGCGACCGCGCCCATGTTCCTTGCTGCGTTCCCGATGATGCTGTTCTTCGTGGCGAGCGTGTTCGTCGGACCGATGTGGAACCGGCGCGCGGATCGACTCAGGCCGGTACCCGTGCGCGAGCGGCGGCGATGATCCTCGCGTGATCGAAAGCGAGCCGCGCCGGGAGCGCGTCGAGCGGGAACCATCGCGCGTCCGCTGCGTCGTCGCCGCCCGCCACCGTGGTCGCTTCGTCACGGGAGAGCTCGACGAGGAACGCGATCGATCGACTGAATGATCGCGGGCTGTCGCGCGGGTCGCGTCCCCCGCCCTCGAAGACGCCGATACGCCGGAGCCGGCTCTTCGCGATCGTCACGGCGGTCTCCTCACCGAGCTCGCGGACGCAGGCGTCCTCCGCGGTCTCGCGGCCCGTCCTCCAGTCGCTGCCGCGCGGCGCGTCGGTGGCGATGAAGCCGCCCGGCAGCGCCCATGCCCCGGGCTCGACGGGCGCCTCGGGGCTGCGCCGGATGAGGAGGAGCTCGCGCCGATCGCGGATCACGACCGCGTCGACGGTCGGGTTCGGACCCACGAACCAGTGTGGAGCGACGCGGCTCTCGCGCGCCGCGATGAAGTAGGCCGCCTCCGCCCCCGTGTGGAACGCCGCCGACGGACGCTCTCGCGCGTGTGCGCCGCTCGCGCCGATCTCGGTCATCGCGACGTAGGGAATGCCGAGGTTCTTCGCCGCCTGGATCTCGTCGCGCACGATCTGTCCACCGCCCATGAAGACGCACGAGCCGCCGAGCGCGCTCACGAGCTCGTAGAGCCGCGCGCCCTTCTCGTAGAGCGTCGATGCCACGATGTGCGCGTGGGTCATCGCGCCCGCGTCGAGCGCGGCGGGCTTGGTCTCGCTCACGATCGTGCCGACGACGGCGATCTTCCGCGCGAGCGCGCGCTCCCCCACGAAGCCTTCGACGCCGAAGCGCGTGCCGCCCGTGACGAGGACGACCTGCGCCGGATCGAGCGCCTCGACGAAGGCGCCGAGCTCCTCTCGCATGCGTGAGCGCTCCGCGTCGGTCATGGCTTCCCAGCTCCGCAGCCACGCGCCCGCGATCGAGACCACCTTGCGCCCCGCGCAACGCTCGTCGAGCTCGGCGCGCGACAGCAGCGGGATGCCGAGCGTCGAGAGCCGCTCCGTCAGCGCCCGATCGCGTTCGATGATCGCGGCGCGACGGCGCTCCGCCACGGCGGGCGTGTAGGCGACGGGCGCGAGATCGTCCGGCACGACGAACGCGCGGCTCGCCTTCGCGTCACGGCGCGCGGCGGCGTCGAGGACCTCCTCCTCGACGCGTGCGAGCGGCCCCGCGAGGTCGCTCGCGCGCATCCCCGAGACGAGCGCGGCGCGGACGGCCGAGCCCGCGGAGGCCCCGTAGATCCCGTAGCCGTCGCTGCCGAGCGCGATGCGAGCGCCCGCGTCGAGGTAGCGACGGAGCGGCGCCTCACGGCCGCTCGCGATGTGATTGAGCGCGACGTTCGAGTCGAGGTTCATCTCCACGATCGTTCGCGAGCGGACGAGCGCTTCGAGCGTCGCGTCGTCGACGCCGTAAAGGCCATGGCCGATGCGGAGCTGCACGTCGAAGGCCGCCGTCTCCTCGATCGCGACGCGCACGTTCTCGGGATGCGAAGGGCTCTCGCCCGCGTGAACGCGAATGACGAAGCCGGGCCGCGCCTTCGTCGCCCAGGCCGCCGCGGCGCGCAGCTGAGGGGCGAACGTACGCGTCGAGTTGGTCTCGTGACCCATGACGTCGATGCCCGCCACGTAGAGGCTCTCGTCGAGCGTGGCGAGCCGGCGGAGAAGATCCTCGTCCCACTCGGGATCGTCGTGCCGGCTGAGCGCCAGGAGGAAGCGCAGGGTCACGCCGGTCTCCTCCTCGATCGCAGGCACGGCGGCGTGAATCGCGCGGAGGACGCGGGCCTCGACGAGCGTCCCGAGCGAGAGCTCGACGTAACGAATACCCATCGCGGAGTAGTCGCGCGCGAGGCGCCGGAGGATCGCCGGGAACGTGAGATCGGACTTCGTGATCGCCCCGCGGAGACGGTAGATGCGCTCCATGTCGACGAACGTGATGCGCTTGTCGATCGGCACCGAGAGCGCGCGAGCGAGCCTGGCGCGAGCGCCTTCCGGGAGGTCGCCCACGCGTGCGGACGCGCCATCGATGTGCACGCCGCCCTCCGCGAGGAGCGCGGTCGACATCACGATGCCGTGCTCGGTGGCGAGGTCCACGAGCGCCTCTCCGCTCACGCAGCCGGCGTAGTGGGTGTGCAGATCCGTCACCGGGGTTCGCACGCGCGCGGGGGTGCGAGCGGCGAGCGGGATCGGATGCAGCCGCCCGTGATCGGCGGCGTAGCGCAGCTCGAACGGAGAGAGCCGATACCCGAGCGCGGTGACGTCGAGCAGCGTCCCATCGTCGAGCGCGAGCCCCACGTGCTCCCCCGACACGCGGAGCGCGGCGGAGAGCGCGTCGTGCGCGGGGCTCCAGCGATCGCCCCCGCGATACTCGAGCTCGCCGTCACGAACGACGTGAAGGCCGGCGACGTCGAGCGGGGTCTCGTTCACCCCCCGAGTCTACGAGGTCAGCGCGGATCCGAGCAGTCCGCGAAGCCCATCGCGTGCCAACCGGGGCTCTTGCTCTCGTTCATCCAGTCGCCGTCCTCGAGGTAGAGGCGGTTCACGGCGTCTGGCCCGTCGAGCTTGTCGTTACGAAGCTTGAGGTCCTTCTTCTCCCATTCCTCGGCGGAGAGCGGACGCTCTTCGATCGCGCCGGAGCTCGTGAGCTCGCGAAGGAAGAGCTGGTCACCGCGCTTCAGCACCGTCACCTGCTGGTCGGGGCCGCCGCCCGACAGGAACACGTTGCAGTCGAGGAGGACCTTCGCGCTCTGCACTTCCTGATCGGACGACGCAGCCGGCGACCCGCCCGTGCCGTCCTCGGGAGAGGCACACGCAGAGAGACCGAGAACGGCGAGGACAAGGAGGGTGGCGCGCATGTCGGGCAATGTGGTCCATAATCCTCCCTGAAGCACGTCACGACCTCGGTATTTCAGGAAGCCTCGCGGTTGTCGGGGCCACGTCAGCGTCATCGGGATGACGCCATGAAACCGGCGTTCCGGTGGGAGCGAGCGTGACCGGTGGCGCGGCACCGGCCGAATTTCCCAGTTTTATCGCATGCGACAGATGCGGCACGTCCCCTGCTCGCGGACGACCGTGATCTTCGAAGACCGTCTCGGCAAGCGGCAGAAGTGGGCGATCTCGGGCGCTGTGCTCCTCGCCGTGGCTGCGCTCGTGCCCGTGAGCATCTACTTCCTTGGCCTCCGGCTGGCCCCGCACCTGACGGCGAGCGCTGGCCCCGCGATCCGTTCTTCGGGTTCGATCGGACGCGCGACCCCGACGCCGACCGTGACCGCGACCGCGCCCGGCCCTCACGCCGCATACGTCTTCGCCGCGAACGACGATCCCCCGGGCGCCCGCTCGATCGACGCGCATCTCTCGCAGATGGACGTCATCGTACCGGACTGGTTCCGCCTGCCCGGCTCGGGCTGCGAGGTCACGGAGACGGTGGACGATGCGAGTCGGCGCTGGGCCACGCGCTCGGACGTGGGCGTCGTCGCGCGCCTCGCCAACCTCCGCGCGGACGCCTGGGCGAAGGAAGAAGCGGGCGCCATGCTGCGCCAGCCCGAGACACGTCGCTGCGTCATCGAGAAGGTCACCGCCCGCGCTCATGCGCTGCACGCGCGCGGCGTGAACGTCGACCTCGAGTCGCTCTCCGCGGACGACGCGGCGAACCTCGTCGACTTCATGCGCGAGCTGCGCGCCGCGCTCGGGCCTCACGATCTGCTCTCCATCGACGTCACGCCTGGCGATCCCGCCTACGACCTCGCGCGCCTCGGTAAAATCGCCGACGCCGTCATCCTCATGGCCTACGACGAGCACGAGGAGACGTCCGCCCCAGGCCCCATCGCCTCCACGAGCTGGTTCGCCGGCGTCGTCGATCAGGCGCGCGCGCTCGTACCCGCCGATCGACTCGTCGCCGGTATCGGGAGCTATTGCTACGACTGGCAGCGCCGCGACGGAAGGACGATTCACGCCGAGCCGCTCGGCTTCGAGGCGGCGATGGAGCGCGCCGCGAACGGCACCACGCCGACCTTCGACGACGAGTCCGGCGGCTCGCGCTTCACGTACGCCGACCACGAGGTGTGGTGCGGCGACGCGCTGAGCGCGCATAACCAGCAGAAGACGCTCGCCGCGCGCGGCCTCGCGCGCTGGGCGCTCTGGCGCGCCGGCTCGGAGGATCCCTCGCTGTGGAGCACGTCCCTCGGGTCGATCGCCGCGCCCGAAGCGCCGAGCGTCCACGGCTCCGGCGACGGCTGGATCATGACCACGCCGCCGAGGACGGGCGAGCGTGACGTGGTGCTCGCGTCCAACGGAAGCGTGCAGTCGGCGATCTATCGCGTCGTCCCTCGCGCGCGCGCCTTCGAGCGCCGCGGCGGCAACGCCCGGCGCGAGGTCGTCCTCACCTTCGACGACGGTCCCGATCCCATCTACACGCCGCGCGTCCTCGACACGCTGCGAGACCTCGACGCGCCCGCCGCCTTCTTCGTCCTCGGCGATCAGGCCATGAAGTATCCGGAGCTCGTGCGGCGCATCGATCGCGAGGGCCACGTCGTCGGCAATCACTCCTTTCGCCATCCGCACATCGATCAGATCGGCGAGGACGGGCTCCTCCTCGAGCTCCGCTCCACCGAGCGCGTCCTCGAGGGCGAGCTCGGCCACTACACCCCGTTCTTCCGCGCGCCCTATACCGCTGCATTCGATGCGGCCGAGCCCGAGCTCCTCGCGTCGCACCTCCCCGCCTTCGAGGCGGGCTACGACATCGTCGGCGGCGACGTCGATCCCGCCGACTGGGAGCAGCCCGGCGCGGCCGTCATCGCGGAGCGCATCGTGGCGCAGGTCGAGAGCGGCGGGCGCATCGTCGTGCTCCACGACGCCGGCGGCGATCGCACCCAGACGGTGGAGGCGCTCCAGGCCGCCATCCCGCGGCTCCGCGCGCGCGGCTACCCCATCGTCTCGCTCGACCGGCACCTCGGCGTCGCGCGCGGCGCCGACGTCGACACGCAGGACCGCACCATCGCCACCGGCGCGCGCGCGGCTTCGATCATCGCCGCGCATGGCCCCACCCTGCTCGGCCTGCTCTTCACCGCGTGCACGGGCCTCGCCAGTATGCGCGTGCTCATGATGGTGCTGCTCGCGCTCAAGAAGCGCCGGGAGGCTCCCGAGCTCGAGCCCGGGAAGGAGCCGCTCGTGACCGTGCTCGTGCCGGCCTACAACGAAGAGAAGGTCCTCCGCTCGACGGTGGAGTCGCTCCTCGGCAGCCGCTATCCGAACCTCGAGATCCTCGTCATCGACGACGGCTCGAAGGACGGCACCTACGCCATCGGCGGTCAGCTCGCGCGCGAGCACGAGCGCGTCCGCTGCATCACGAAGAAGAACGGCGGCAAGGCGGCGGCCTCGAACCACGGCATCGAGCACGCGCGCGGTGACATCCTCGTCTGCGTCGACGCCGACACGCTCATCCACCCGGACGCGATCGGGCTCCTCGCGCGGCACTTCGCGGATCCGAAGATCTCCGCCGTGTGCGGCAATGTCGAGGTCGGCAACGTGCACTCTGCGCTCACCGCGTTCCAGGCCATCGAGTACGTCACGAGCCAGAACCTCGACCGGCGCGCGCTCGCGTCGGTGAACGCGGTCAACGTGGTGCCGGGCGCGCTCGGCGCGTGGCGCAAGGAGGTCCTCGTCGGCGCCGGCAAGTACGCGCACGACACGCTCGTCGAGGACGCGGACCTGACGCTCGCCGTCCTCCGCAACGGCGGGCGCATCGAGTACGAGCCCAAGGCGATCGCGCGAACCGAGGCGCCGGAGACGCTCTCCGCGCTCTGGAAGCAGCGCTTCCGCTGGACGTACGGCACGTACCAGTGCCTCGCGAAGCATCGTCACGCGCTCCTCCGCGGGCCGGCCGGGCTCATCGCGCTCCCGAACATGATCCTCTTCCAGGTGCTCTTCCCGCTCCTGTCGCCGATCGGCGATGCGGTGATGCTCATCGCGCTCTTCAGCGGCAACTGGCGCTCGATCCTGAGCGGCTACGTCGGCTTCCTCGCGATGGACATGCTCGCGTCGGCGGTCGCCTTCAAGCTCGACGACAAGCCGCTCCGCTGGCTCCCGCTCCTCCTCGTCCAGCGCTTCACGTACCGGCAGTTCATGTATCTCGTCTGCCTCCGCGCGATCGTCGCGGCGATCGCGGGGCGCCGTCACGGCTGGCGAAAGCTCGAACGCCTCGGTACGGCCACGCTGGCGGCCCCGGTGATCATCACGCCGGAGCCGGCGCTCGCGACCGTCATCCCGCTCGTGCGCACCACGAACGAGAGCCTCCCGCCCCCGTCGCGCGCGCCTTCGCGTCTCGCCGCGTAGCGCTCTCCGGCGCGAAGGATCGCGTTCGCCGTAGGTCTTCTGCGCCGAGCCGCCGCCTGCGATGCGTGAAGTGCCGCGCGAGTCGAGAGACTCGCTCAGGCCTCGACGGTGACGCCGCGCCAGAACGCGACCCGTCCGCGGATATGGGCCGCGGCCTCCTTCGGCTGCGGGTAGTACCAGGCCGCGTCACGGTTGACGTCGTCGCCCACGACCACGTCGAAGTAGCTCGCCACGCCCTTCCATCCGCAGGTCGTGTGGCTCGTGCTCGGGCGGAAGTGCTCGCGCCGGAGCGCCCCCTCGGGGAAGTAGTGGTTTCCCTCCACCACCACCGTGTCGTCGCTCTCCGCCAGGACCGCCCCCTTCCAGATCGCTCGCATGCTGCTTGGATGCCGCGAGTGGAGGGAGCGTGGCGAGGTGAGCGTCGATCAATCCCCGCAGTAGGTGCGCTGCGCGTCGGTCAGCGGCGCGCGGTACGCGGAGAGGCGCCCGAGCTCCGTGGACTTTCCACCGTTGGCGCGAAGCCAGACGAGCTTCTCGTAGCAGAGTCGCGGCTCGGCCTTCGCCTGCGCGGCATTGGTGATCGGGCCGGCGCAGCGCTCGACCTGCGCGACAAGGCGGATCTTCACCTCGCCGCTCGCGTCCATCGTCGTCACCGCGCCGTGGACCTCGCCGTCGGCGAGCTGGCCCACGCTGACGATGCCGGGATAGGGCACCGCGTCCTCTGAGGAGAGCGTGGAGAAGTCGCAGACGGCCTCCGTCACGGCGATGCCGGGGTGACCCGTGTAGACGACCGGCGCGCGGTACTCGGTGGGGAGGGTGTAGAGCTCGTGCGCGTCGATCGCGGAGTCGAGATAGAGGGCGGCGTCCTGACGTCCACCAGGCCGGCGCGCGACGCTCGAGATCGGCGCGAAGCTCACGATCGCCATCTCGCGCGCGCCGAGGGAGAGACCGTCGGCGCCGTGGAGACCGGCGATCGGGCGGAGCGTCGTCGGGGCGAAGAGCTCGACCTCGAAGCCGGGCTTGATGTCGTCCGCCGACGGGATCGCGACCTCGCTGATGATCACCTCGTCGCGGAGCGTCACCATGCCGAGCTCGAGGCGCGCGGAGCCGGCGATGGGCGTGAAGCCACGCTCGGTCGCCGACACGTGCTGCTCCGTCGCTCCCTCTCCATCCTCGGTCGAAGGTGTGGCGCAGCCAGTGACGGCGCTCAGGGCGAGCGCGGCGCCCGAGGCGAGGATGGTGATGTGCGTCGTGATCGTCTTGCTCGAAGTCATCGGAAAGCCTCCTCAAGGAGGCGCCGTCGGGCACCTCCTACAGTTGTGAGGAGTCGTGACTGCAGCAGATGTGCCGAAACGTGGGCGCATGTATTCCGCAGCCCCACGAGCAAGATCGCCACGTGATTTCAGATATCTAGACGGCAGGCTTTAGCTCGCCGTGCCGGGGCCGCGCGCGATCCGTGAGGTGCCGGAGGACCGTCTGCGTCGGGAGGTGGGCTACGCGGTGAGCTTCTCGCAGGCCGCGATCGTGCGCGCGCAGGCTTCCATGCACTCCTTGCAGACGGCGTGATGGTCCGCGTGCTTCCGGCACTCGGCCTCGCAGTCTCGGCAGAACTCCATCGCCGCCTTCGCCAGCGCGGGGAGGTGCTTGCTCTGCGAGGCGGCGGCGGTGACGAGCCCGAGCATCACCTTGTACATCTCGTAGGAGGCCTTGCCGCAGGGGCCCATCGAGGCGTCGCCTGCAGCCATGAGCGAGAGGCAGTGCGCCATGCACGCCTCCCCCTTCACGACGCAGCCCCGCGCCGCCTCGTGGACGGCGGCCGCGCCCGTCGGGTTGGTGCCCCCGCCGCCGGACGGAGGGGCGAAGGCGCGCTGGGCGGAGGCGTTCGTTCCGCCACACGCGAGGGCGCCAATCGACGCGGAGATGAACATCGAGCCAGTGGAGAGAATCGCTTCGCGACGGTTCATGACCGCGCAGCCTACGCCCGGGGCGCGACGCCGCGCGACGGAAAAGCGGGGGCTGGTAAGCTAGGCGCATGTCACGCCTCGAGATACGAGAGCCCTTCAAGACCGCGCCCGAGGTGCTCTGGAAGGCCATCACGACCCCCGAGACCTATTTGGAGCTAGGCCTCGTCAAGTCGATCCGCCGCATCGATGGGGTCGACGGCGGATGCTGGGACGAGGGCGCGCGCCGCGAGCTCGTCATCGGCAGCTGGCGGTTCGTGGAGGTGGTCAAGAACGTCCGCGCCGGCGAGACGATGGAGGTCGAGGTCCTCGAGAACGAAGGCCCGCTTCGACAGGACTACGAGCGCCTCGACGTGTCACCGACGGCCGATGGCTGCGAGCTGACCTGGACGATCGAGTTCACGATGAAGCGCGGCTGGCTGCGGTTCCTCGACCCGGTCATCGCCGCGACCTTCAACGCCGCATACCGCCGCGTCCTCCGGAAGCTGAGGGCGCGCATCGAGACGCCCAGCTCGTCGGCGTAGGGTCGTCCGGCCCGACCATGAGCGCAACCGACGTCGCGCGCGACCTCGCACGTGAGCTCGGCCTGGCCGACGCGGAGCCGGTCACGATCGCAGACCGGAGCAACCTGGTGCTACGCGTCGGGCCGGTCATCGCGCGCGTGGCGATGGCCACCTCGATGGTGCGCGTGGGCACCGCGTGGCTCGAGCGCGAGGTGAAGCTCACGCGCTTCCTCGCCGCGCGCGAGGTGGGCGTCACCCGCCCGCTCGCAGGCCCGTTCGAGCGCGGCGGCTTCGTGATCAGCTTCTGGGAAGCGGAGGACGTGCTCGCGCCACCGGACGCGCTCGCCTTCGCGGCGCAGGCGGGCGCCGAGCTCCGGCGCGCACACGAGGCGCTCGCCGGATATCGCGAAGCCTTGCCGCTCTGGGGCGGCTTCGAGGAGGCGCGCGAGGTGCTCCCGCGGGCGAAGGCGGCGATGACCGCGGCGGAGCGAGACATCGTCGATCGCGCATGGGAGCGCGCGGAGCTCGTCGTGGCGAGCGCGCGCGGACGCAGCGCGAGCTTCCAGGCGATCCATGGCGACGCGCATATCGGCAACGTCCTCTGGACGCGGCGCGGCGCGCTCTGGACGGACTGGGAGGACGCGTTCCTCGGTCCGATCGAGTTCGACCTCGCCGCGCTGCGATCGCGCGCGGAGCTCTTTGGCGAAGATCGCGACGCGATCGAGGCGATGACGAGCGCCTATGGCGTGGTCGACCGCGACCTCGTTCGCGACCTCGGGCTCGTTCGCAACGTCCAGGTGGTCCCGTGGCTCGCCATCTTCGCGGAGCGCCTCCCGGACGTCCTTCCGCGCCTGCGCGCGCGCCTCGCGAAGCTCGCGCCCGACGCGTGACGCGACTACTCGTCGTGCGCATCGCTCGCATCGCTCGCATCATGGTCAGCGCTCGCATCGCGGCCAGCGCTCGCGTCGCTCGCATCGCGGCCAGCGCTCGCGTCCGTCACCGCGTCCGCCGGTCGCGAAGGCTCATCCGGAACGGTATTGCCCGACGCGGGCGCGGCGGCATCGCCTTGCTCACCGCACGCCGCTGCGAAGACGATCGCGGCCACGGATCCAAGGAGAAATCGCCGCCTCACGCCTCTCGAAGACTACACGACGCCGAGCGACCCCGCGGCCGCACGGCGACTGCGACATCGGGGTACCGCCGAACGGATGACCCCATCCAAGGGACGTGCGACGTTTGGCGGAATCGGCGAAGCTGCTCGTCGAACTCCCATGCGGAAGACCACCCTCACCACCCTCGCCCTCCTCGCCGGCACCAGCCTCTTCGCGGCCTGCACGACGGAAACGAAGACCGCCGATCCGGCGACGAGCGACGGAGGCACCGCCAATGACGGCGGAGGTGATGCGGGGCCCGCGTGCGACGGCACGAAGGGCAACGGCATCATCGACATCACGATCACCGGGCTCCCCGAGGGCGTGAAGGTCGATCCATCGGGGCAGATCGTCCACTTCAAGAGCCCGACGCAAGACGTCGGGGCCGCCGTCACGGCGCAGCTCGCCTCGCCGGCGGGCGAGTTCACCGCGAGCGCCGACGTGCAGTACCTGTCGGATCCGATCGTGCGCACCGCCTACGCGGCGACGATCGTGCCTTCGAGCTTCTGCCTGGGAGACGGCCAGACGCAGAAGGTGGTCGTGACCTACGCGCCGATCCCGTCGAGCAACAAGCTCTGGATGACGAACAACGCTCCAGCGGGCGCCGTCCTCGGCTTCACGTCCTCGACGCTGGCGACCACGAGCACACAGTCGGCGAGCGTGGCGATCAAGAGCCCGGCGGGTCGCTCCATCGCGTTCGACGCGGATGGCAACATGTGGACGCTGCAAGGCACCGTCACGGACGCGCCGATCCAGCGTTACGCCGCGAGCTCGCTCGGTGCGTCGGGCGACAAGACGCCCGATCGCACGCTCACGCTCGACGCGGGCTGCGCGCCGGGCCTGACGCAGATCGCCTTCTCGCCGAAGGGCGAGCTCTACGTCTCGAGCGCGTGCGGTCAGAAGATCTCGCGGCTCGCGGCCACCGATATCGCGTCGACGGGCTCGCCCACCCCGAACCTGACCCTCGGCGGGCTCGGCGCGCCGGAAGGCATGGCGTTCGACCGTGACGGCAACCTCTGGGTCGCGGACTCCGGCGCAAAGACGCTCCTCAGGTACGACGCGGCGCGCCTGGCGACGGCCTCGACCGATCCCGCGAACCTCGTCCTCACGCCGCAGACCCCCTCCTCGGGCGATCTGGCGCCGAACCACCTCGCCTTCGACGGCGCGGGCAACCTCTGGGCTTCGAGCTTTGGCGGAAACATCATCTACAAGCTCACCTCCAGTGACCTGAGCGGCACGGGACCGAAGACGCTCACGCCGGCGGTGCAGATCACGCTTCCGGTAGACGAGCTCCTCGAAGGTCTCGCCTTCGATGAGTCGGGCTCGTTGTGGTTCCCGCTCTCGACGGGCAAGATCGGACACCTCGCCGCCGCCCAGCTCGCGACGAGCGGCGCGCAGACACCGCAGGTCATCATCACGAGCGCCGACGTCGGGAACGCCGTCTCCTTCGCGTTCTATCCGCCCGCGACCAGCTCCCCCATCTTCGGTCACTGAGCATCTCTCGTCGGCGCTTCGCCGCTCGTAGGCGCTCAGCGCACGATCGCGGGACAGTTATCGGCGCAGCGGCCATCGAAGCAGGTGCCGGTGCAACACGTCGCGCTCGTGGTGCAGGGCTGGCCGACGAGCGCGCACGCCGACGCGGCGGCGGTGCACTTCCCGGTGCTGGAGGTGCACGCGCCGCTGCAGCAGTCCGCCGATTGTGTGCATGATGCACCTTCCGCGACGCAGGCCGCGACGCAGAAGCGCGCCTTGTCGGCGCCCTCGACGCACGTGCCACTGCAGCAATCGGCGGTGGTCGCGCATGGCGCGCCCCGCGGGCGACAGGGGCCGGGTCCGAGATCGCAGCGGCCGTCGTTGCAGCCGTAGCAGCACGGCCCGCCGCCTCCGGAGCTGCAGTCTTCTCCCGTCGCGCGGCAGGGGGCGGTCGGGTCGAGACGGCACTTGCCGCCGTCGCAGTGCCCACCGCAACACTCCTGCGCCGCGGTGCAGTCATCGCCGACCTGACGGCACGCGTCGGCCACGCACCGGTCGCCACGGCAGCTGAACGAGCAGCAGTCGGCCCCCGTGGTGCACGCGCCGCCCTCCGCACGGCAGAGGCTGGTGCATGCACGGTTCGTGGTCCCTGCGATCGGCTCGCAGCGACCCGAGCAGCACTCTCCGCGAGTCGCGCACGCCGCCGCCGGCGCCTTGCACGTACCGGCGGGCAAGCAGCGACTGCCCTCGCATCGACCCGAGCAGCATTCGTTGCCAGTCGCGCACGAGGCGTCGAGCGTGCGGCAGGCGCGCTCCGGCGGGCTCACGCACTGGCTCGTACCGGCCTCCGGGACGAAGGTGCTCGGCGGCGCGGAGCCGGCGTCGGCGCCGGCTCCGCGCGGATCGACGGTGAGCACCACGTCCTCCCGACCGCAGGCGGCGATGACGAGGAGACCGATCGCGAGGCTCGCGGTGACCCACCTCAATCGATCACCATCGAGAGGCGGAAACCGGCGCTGCCCTGGACCGGCGCCAGCGTGAGGACCGAGGAGGTCGCGACGAAGTAGCGCTGGAAGCGGAGGATGTACGAGCCATCGAGGTCGATACCGAACGATGCGCTCCGGGCGATCGCGAAGTCGAGGACGGCGCCGAGATCGACGCCCACGTCGAGGCGCTGCCGATCGGCGGGCTGGGCGGTGGGCAAGGCCACGCCCTTGATCCATGTAACATGCAGCGATGCGCCGCCGCGTGGCTCGACGCTCACGTAGCGGCCGAACGGCAGCCGGTAGCGAAGCGACGGCGCGATCGCGACCTCGTCGAAGCGCCCGCGAAAGCGCGGCTCGTCGATGCCGAGGCCGGGGCCGAGCTTCACCGCGAGGCCCGTGCCGAACCGCCCCGCCCAGTAAGCGCCCCCGAGCGAGACGCGCAGATCCGCGTCGGCGGCCACGGCGCGGACCGCCGTTCCCACGTCGATGGTGATGAAGGAAGGTGGCCTGGCGGCCAGGAGGAGCGGGCGCGTCTCCTCGGGCCCTCTCGCGTCGTGCTCGCTCGGCGGTGTCTCGTGCACGACGGCGGGCGCGCCGATGCGCTCCTCGACGGGCGCGACGTTGCTCGCGCGTAGGAGGGTTTTTACGCTGAGCGCGATGGCGGCGGCGGTGGGCGCGTCGTACGGCGGAGCCTGCGCGAGCGCGCGCGAGACGAGCTGATCGTTCTCCGCGTCGTAGACGACGAGCGCGTGATCGCCGAGCCAGACCACGCCCGCCGCGCCCGTCTGCGAGGCGAGGCCGTGCGCCTCGCGCGTGGCGCGCGTGACGTCGACGGGCGGGACGGGCGCATCGCTCGGGACGACGCGCAGGTTCCACGGATTGAGCGCGACGCCGACCGCGCTCTCTAGCTCCTTCCCGCCGCCGATGAGGACGACGTCACGTGCCTCGGCCCTCGCGACGAGCGTCGTCGTTGCCAGCGCTGCTGCAGCGATGACGCGCCTCCTCATGCGGACGCCAAACTAGCGCGATCCGCTGAGCCGGCGAGCGTCTTCTGCGTTGGGTCCGCTGGGATAGCGATCGAGGTACTGCCTCGAGAGCCGCTGCGCTTCGGCGCCGTTGCCCCGCTCGCTCGCGAGGCGCGCGGCCGCGAAGAGGGCGTTCGACGCCCACGGACCGCCCTTCTCGGAGAGCCTCAGGTAGATCGCACGGGCCTCGGTTGGATCGCTACGCTCGAGCGAGGCCGCTCTCTCGTATTGCGCCTGATCGCTCGGCGCGGTGGGAGGCGCCGGGACGTGAGGGCGTGGAGGGGAGGAAGACAAGGAAGCCGAAGTGCTGATGGAGGGCGCGGGCGGCGCCATGCCGGCGGTCGAGCTCGCGGCAAGGACCGGGGGCCATCCTTCGCCCGCCCTCACGTGCGTGACCGTCCCGTCGTGCGCGACGTCGACGACGCCGTGGGTGACGGTGACCGACGTCCCGCTCGGCTCGCGGCGCACCGTGAAGTGCGTCCCCACGACCGTGACGCGGACGTTGCCCGCCTGCACGACGAGCGGCGGACGCCGGTCGCGAGGGGAGACCTCGCAGTCGACGCTCCCCCGCTCGAGGACGACGACCATGCCGTGCTCCTCGTCGCCGGAGGTCGTGACCTCGCTCTCGGGTCCGACGTCGAGCGTGGCGAAGCCGAGCTGCACGAAGGAGCGCCCCGTCCCGGTCTCGATGTGCGAGGGCGCGACGTGCGCGACGGGCGCAGGCGCCACCGGCCACTGCGTGTAGACGAGGACGCCGGCCGCGATCGCGAACGCGGCCACCGCGGGTACGAGCCACGGGCGCCGGACGGGTGCGGGCGGACGCATGGACGGTCCCGCATCGATGGAGCTGAGGACGGCGTCGTCCACCTTGCGCCAGCGGGCCTCGCTGAGCGGCTCGACGTCGACGCGGATCTTCGGGTGCTTCATGCGTCGTCTCCTCGAAGGAAGGTCGCGAGGACGGGATCTTGGTTGGCGGCAGAGTGGACCTTCTGGCGCGCGCGGAAGAGGCGCGCCTTGGTCGCGATGGCGTTCGTCTCCATGAGCGCGGCGACCTCCGCCAGCGAGTGCCCTTCGATCTCGTGCAGCACGAACGCGAGGCGCTGCCGCGGATCGATCCCGTCGAGGACGGCGTAGAGGCGCCTCGTCGCGTCACGCGCGTGCGCGATGCGCTCGGCGGAGGGATCGTCGCTCGGGATCTCTGCGACGAGCTCGAGCTCGGGACCGCGCTTCTTCCCGCGCGCGAGATAGGCGAACGCGGCTCGCACCGCGCAGCGATCGATCCACGTCGAGAGCGAGGACTCACCGCGAAAGCTGGGGAGGGAGCGGTAGACCTGGAGGAACGTCTCCTGGAGGACATCCTCGATCGACCGGTTCGAGCCCAGGATGCGGAAGAGGCGCGCGTGCACGCGGCGCTTCTCGCGCTCGTAGAGCGCGCGCTGCGCGGCTCGATCGCCTGCCCCGCATTGCCGGGCGAGCGCGAGATCGTCGGACCAGGTGCGGGCGACGGATTCGACCACGATGACCAGTAGTGGAGGGCTCGCGAAAAAAGGTTGCGGCGCACCTTGTCGCACAAATCCGAGCCCGCCGCGCAACCTCGCGCGGGTCCCTCCGCACTACTGCCGGTCATGCGAGCCCTCCTTTGGTTGTCTGGTTCGGTCGTAGCAGCACTCGTGGTCGCGAACTGCGGCTCGGATTCCTCGGAGATCGCACCTCCTGCGACGGATGGCGGGACCGAGGCCAGCGCTGTGGGCCAGGGCGACGGCGGCGGGCCCACGCTCGGCACCTGCGCTGCCGAGGGCGCGACCTGCGGAAACTCGGGCGAGTGCTGCGGGAACCGCTGCGAGGGCGGAACGTGCGTGGCCGCCTCGACCGCCTGCACCGCGAACGGCGAGGCGTGCACGACGGGCGCGGCCTGCTGCTCGGCGACCTGCACCGACGGCAAGTGCGCAGGCAACGCGGCGTGTCAGGCGGCCGGCGCGACGTGCGCGAAGGGCGCCGAGTGCTGCGGCGGTACGTGCAACGTCGGAAAGTGCGTGTCCATCGCCCCGACCGCGGGCGGCGGCGGCGCCACGTCGTGCCAGATCCCGAACGCGACCTGCACCGCGAACGACGGCTGCTGCAGCGGAAGGTGCGAGCCGGTGACGGGCCAGGCCGGCGTCCTCCGCTGCACGGACGCATGCAAGGCGGACGGCGTCGCATGCACGCGCGCGCAGGACTGCTGCGGCCTCGGCTGCTTCGATGGCAAGTGCACGTCGGCGAAGCTCTGCACCGTGACGGGTGACGCGTGCAAGAGCAACGCGGAGTGCTGCTCGAGCCTATGCACGAACGGCAAATGCGAGATCGATCAGGCGAACTCGACGTGCCGCCCGACGGGAGAGGACTGCAACTCGGGCTCGCAGCGCGGCTGCTGCTTCGCGACGAAGGACAACGAGCTCTGCGACAAGGAGACGAGGCGCTGCATCCCGCCGCCGAGCGCGTGCCGAGGCAACGCCGCGTCGTGCGCGAGCGACGGCGACTGCTGCTCCGGTCACTGCGGCGCGGACAAGAAGTGCTTCACGCAGTGCACGGCGACGGCTGGCACCTGCGCGACGGGCCTCGACTGCTGCAGCGCGAGCTGCACCGACGGCAAATGCGATGCGCCCGGGGCCAGCGGCGGCGGCACGGGGACCAGCGGCGGGACCACCAGCGGCGGCACGGCCACAGGCGGCGGCGCGATCGGCGCGCCGTGCACGACGAACCAGGAGTGCGCGACCCGCCTCTGCCTGGCGGGCTTCTGCGACGTGCCGGTGGTCGTGAAGTAGTCTCGAGCTCCGGAGGGCTCGCGCTAGGGAAGCCGCGAGAGCGTCGCATCGTCGATGACGAAGCAGCTCTCGTCGTCGGTGCCGACGTAGTTGACGCCGAACTGGACCACGAGCGTGACGCCCTCGCTGCTGTTCGTCACGTGTAGGCCCGACACCTCCTGGAAGACGGTCGTCGCCGACGTGTTGCCCACCTGAGTGCGATCGACCTCGACGCTGGCCTGGTTCTTCGCGACGACCAGCACCTCGACCGACGGCGCGGGCTTGTCCGTCGTGGCCCGGACGTACGCCCGGGCGACGAAGCGATCGCCCTTGGCGATCGGGCCCTCGAGCTCCTGCTTCACGTAGTAGTACGCCTGCCGCTCGTTCTTGCAGACCCGGCACGCCTTGCCCACTCGTCCGGACGGCTCCTCCACGAGCGCTGCCGCGAGGCCGCTCCAGCCGAGGCAGCCGAGCTCGAAGTTGCCATTCGTGAGGAGCGAGCCGCCGGGCAGGTCGGCATCGGCGCCCGCGTCGGGGGACGCCACGTCCGCGGTGGTGGACCCCTCGGCGCCGCCACCAGGCGCTGCGTCGGCGCTCTCCTTCACTGCCACGAGATCCGGATCGGAGCCCACACATGCACCGAGCGCGGCGAGCGCGAGCACGCCCAGGCCCCCGATCGCCCAGCGAACCCGCCGTTTCACGAATGGCAGGCTAGGCGATCCCAGCGTGGAGCGCGAGCGAGTATCCAGTCCGATTACTTCACGCTCGGGAACGAGTAGACGGCGCCCTCGCGCACACCGGCGCTCGGCCAGCGCTGCGTGATCGCCTTCTTGCGCGTGTAGAAGCGGACCGCGTCCGGGCCGTAGGCGTGGAGATCGCCGAAGAGGCTGCGCTTCCAGCCGCCGAACGAGTGGTACGCGACCGGGACCGGGAGCGGCACGTTCACGCCGACCATGCCTACCTGGATGTGATCGGTGAAGTAGCGGGCGGCCTCGCCGTCACGGGTGAAGATGCACGTGCCGTTGCCGTACTCGTGATCGTTGATGAGCTTCATCGCCTCTTCGAGCGTCTTCACGCGGACGACCCCGAGCACCGGTCCGAAGATCTCCTCGCGGTAGATCACCATCTCCGGCTTCACGTGATCGAAGAGGCACGCGCCGAGGAAGAAGCCGTTCTCGTGGCCCGGCACCTTGAGGCCGCGGCCGTCGACGACGAGCGTCGCGCCTTCCTTCACGCCCTGATCGACGTAGCCCTTCACCTTCTCGAAGTGCGGCTTCGTCACGAGCGGGCCCATGTCCATCGAGTGATCGGTGCCCGGACCGACCTTCATCTTGGCGATCTCCGTCTTCAGGCCGGCCACCACCGCGTCCGCCGTCGCGTCGCCGACGGCGACCACGAGCGGGATCGCCATGCAGCGCTCGCCGCACGAGCCGTATGCCGCGCCCATGAGCGCGTTCACCGCGTTCGGGATGTCGGCGTCGGGCATCACGACGGCGTGGTTCTTCGCGCCGCCGAGGGCCTGTACGCGCTTGCCCGCCGCGCAGCCCTTCGAATAGATGTACTCTGCAATCGGGGTCGAGCCGACGAAGCTGATGGCCTGGACGCGGCGGTCCTCGAGGAGCGTGTCGACCGCCTCCTTGTCGCCGTTGACCACGTTGAGGACGCCCGGCGGGAGCCCCGCCTCGACCGCGAGCTGCGAGATGAACATCGCGCTCGACGGATCGCGCTCCGACGGCTTCAGCACGAACGTGTTGCCGCACGCCACCGCCATCGGCCACATCCAGAGCGGCACCATCGCGGGGAAGTTGAACGGCGTGATGCCGGCCGTGACGCCGAGCGCCTGGAGCTCGGTCCACGCGTCGATGTTCGGGCCGACGTTGCGCGAGTGCTCGCCCTTGAGGAGCTCGGTGGCATACGACGCGAACTCGACGTTCTCGATGCCACGCTGGATCTCGCCCATCGCGTCGCCCGCGACCTTGCCGTGCTCGGCCGTCAGCAGAGACTGGATCTTCTCCGCGTTCTGCTCGAGCAGGACCTTGAGCTTGCTCATGACGCGCGCTCGCTTGAGCGGCGGCGTGTTGCGCCAGGCGGGGAACGCCTTCTCCGCCGAGTCGATCGCGAGCTGTACCGTCTTCTTGTCGGCGAGGAGGACCTTCTTCTCCGCCTGCCCCGTCGCCGGATTGAAGACCTCCTGCGAGCGGCTCTCGCCCGGAGCTACGTCTTTTGCGTCAATCCAGTGGCCAACGATGGGGAGCGCGTTCGACATGATGCTCATTGTCACACGACGGCCAAATGTCGAGCGAGCGCGGCCGACTGGAAATCGACACTGAACACCTGTAGCGCCACGGACGGATCATCAGACGCGGATCTCGAAGTCCTCGATGACGGGGTTCGCCAGCATCTCGTCCGCCATCTTCTCGAGCTTGGCGGTGAGGGCGGCCTTGTCTGCGACGGGCGCGTCGCCGAGGTCGATCTCGATGAGCTTGCCGATGCGGACGCCCTTCACGCCATCGAACCCGAGCTTGTCGAGCGCGCGTTTCACGGCGTCGCCCTGGGGATCGAGCACTTCGGTCTTCAGACGGACGAGGACGGTGGCTTTGCTCATGTTGAAAGTCCCAGGTTCTTCGCGATACGTGGAAGCGGCGGCTCGGTGTTCGGCTCGAACGTCGTGCCCGTGATGCGCTCGTAGGCCTCGATGTACCGCTTGGCGGCGCCGACGCGGACGTCGTTCGGGAGCGGCGGGGGCTCGCCGTCGCCGCGGTAATCGAGCGCGGTGTAGTAACGGCGCACGAAATCCTTGTCGAGCGGCTCAGGGTCGAGGCCCGACTTCATGCGCTCGTCATAGGTGCTCTGCATCCAGAAGCGCGAGGAGTCGGGCGTGTGGATCTCGTCGATGACGACGATCTCTCCCGTGGAGGTCTTGCCGAGCTCGTACTTCGTGTCGACGAGGATGAGGCCGCGGTCGGCGCAGATCTTCTGGCCGGCCGCGAAGAGCGCCATCACCATCGAGGCCGCCTGATCGAAGTCGGCGGCGCTGATCTTCCCCGACGCGAGGATCTCGTCGCGCGAGGCAGAGATGTCGTGCTCGCCCTTCGGCGCCTTCGTCGCCGGAGTGAGGAGCGGCCGCTCGAGGCGCTGGTTCTTCACGAGGCCCTCCGGGAGGTCGTGGCCACAGAACGTCCGCTTGCCGGCGGCGTAGTGCGTCCACATGCTCGTCGAGGTCGAGCCCGTGATGTACGCGCGTACGACCATCTCGACCGGCAGCGGCGTGCAGTCGATGCACTCGAGGACGTTGGGATCGGGGACGCCGACGACGTGGTTCTTCGCGACCGATCGGGTCTGCTCGAACCACCACGACGCCAGACGGTTCAGCACCTGGCCCTTGAACGGGATGGTGCCGAGCACGCGATCGAACGCGCTGATGCGATCCGTGACGACGATGAACCTCCGGCCATTCCCGGAGTAATTGTCGCGGACCTTGCCCTCGTAACGCTCGCCAAGACCCGTGAAGTGGGTGCCGTCGAGCGTGTGCTCTAGCTGCGCCGTGAGGACGCTGTCGGGGACCACGGCAACGTCTTAGTTGCGGAGCTTGACGTCGACGCGGCGATCCTTGCGCCAGCCCTCTTCGTCCTTGCCGGTCGCGTCGAGCTCGCCGCGCGAGGTGTCGAAGAGCTTGTCGTTCGCGACGCCGGCCGAGGCGAGGAACTGGTGCGCCGCGCGCGCGCGCTTCGCGCCGAGCGTCATGTTGTACTCGGTCTCGCCACGCGGGTCCGCGCGGCCGACGAGGTCGACGGAGCGGCCCTTGAGCGGCCCGGTCGTGAGGCACTTGGCGATCTGCTCGAGGATGTCCTTCTCCGCGGGAGAGAGGTCCTCCGAGTTGAAGTCGAACTTCGGCGCCTGCGACTCATCCGTGAACTTGAGGTTGCACGCCTTGGTGATCGCGTCGTCGACGTTCACCGCCGACTTCGCGGGCGTACCGGGCGCGCTCGTCACCGTTGGAGGCGGCTCGGTCGTGGGCGTGGGCGCGACCGGCGTCGGCTTCTTGTCGCTTCCGCACGCGACGGCGAGAAGCAGGAGGGGAGCGGCGACGATCGTGACAACCTTCTTCATTTGGGAGTTTCCTCTTATTACACACGCGTGACAACGCGCAGAAATCGAGCCCGAGGGCTCTTTCTAATCGGGTGAGTGGTGGCGTCAATGCGGTTCGCGCGCCATGAAAACGTAGGGAAACACGAAACCTTACGGTTCCCATCCCCCGCCTCGCGCGGCCGCACTAAGATCGACCAGGCACCCAAATGAGCAATTTCTCCGAGTTCCCGCCCTCCTCGGCGGGCCAGGGACAGGATCTGGTGCTCGTCGTCGACGACGAAGAGGACATCCGGCAGCTCGTCTCGTTCAACCTGGATGAGGCAGGATTCCGCGTGGAGTCGGTCGAGACCGGCAACGACGCGCTGGTCTCGGCGGCCAGGCTCAGGCCTTCCGTCTACGTCCTCGACCTCATGCTTCCCGACATCTCCGGGACCGAGGTCTGCCGGCGGCTCCGCGCCGACCCGAACCTCTCCGACGCGGCGATCCTCATGCTCACGGCGCGCGGCGACGAGTACGACCGCGTCCTTGGCTTCGAGGTGGGCGCCGACGACTACGTCGTGAAGCCGTTCAGCGTGCGCGAGCTCGTCATGCGCGTGAAGGCCCTCGCCTCGCGGGCGAAGGAGCGACGCCTCGCGCGCGGCGCCTCGGACGAGGGCAAGCGCCTCCGCTGGCGCGGGCTCGAGATCGATCCCGTCCGGCACCGCGTCACCATCGACGGCGCAGAGCTCGGCCTCCGCCCGCTCGAGTACAAGCTGCTCGCGACGTTCATCGAGCAGCCGGGCAAGGTCTTCTCGCGCACCGACCTCCTCGCCGAGGTCTGGGGCATCAGCCCGGACACGAACACGCGCACCGTGGACACGCACATCCGCCGGCTCCGCGAGCGACTCGGCGCCTATAGCGAGGCGATCGAGACCGTCCACGGGTTCGGCTACCGCCTCCGCGAGTCGTCGTGACGTGACGCTGTCCTTCCGGACGAAGCTCCTCGCGAGCCACGTGGCGCTCGCCGTCATCATCGGCGCCGTCGCGCTGCTCCTGCTCGACCGCTGGCTCACCGCCGACCTCGTGAGCCAGCTCGATCATCGCCTCGAGGAACAGGGCAAGGGCGCGATCGAGTGGGCGGAGGGCGGCCGTCGCCATCCCGACCGCATCACCGCGCGCATCGCGCACATCGTGGACGCCGAGGTCACGCTCTTCGAGAAGGACGGCACCGTCATCGGCGCATCGACGATCGAGGCGCGCACCGACCTCGGACCCGAGATCGACGCGGCGCGAAGAGGAGAGGTCGGCAAGGCCGCGCGCTGGCGACACGGCGAGGAGGTCCACTACGTCGCCGTCGCCGGTGAGGACGGCACCATCCTGCGCCTCGCGCAGCCGCTCTCCGAGATCAATGCGACCGTTGCCGAGACCCGACGGCGCTTGCTCTTCGCGTCCGCGCTCGCCGTCTTCGCAGCCGTGCTCTTCGGCTTCCTCGCGTCGCGCGTGGCCTCGCGGCCGCTCGCCGAGATGACGGGCACCGCGGATCGCCTCCGGCAGGGTGACTACGACGTGCCGATCGAGGAGGGGCCCAACGACGAGTTCGGCGTGCTTCGCCGCGCGATGAAGACGCTCGCCGCCGAGCTCAAGGCGCGCATTGGCGACCTGACGCGCGAGCGCGATCATCTCGAGCGGCTCATGACCATCCGGCGCGACTTCGTGGCGAACGTCTCGCACGAGCTCCGCACGCCGGTCACGTCCATCCAGGGCTACGCCGAGACGTTGCTGCGGAAGGACCCCAAGCCGGAGAAGCGCACGCAGTTCCTCGAGACCATCTACCGGCAGTCGCAGCGCATGGGCGCCCTCGTCGAGCAGCTCCTCGCCCTCTCGGAGCTCGAGGCGCGCGACAAGGAGCTCGCGAAGGAGGACCTCGAGCTCGTCGCCATCGCGCGCCTCGTGCGCGAGACGGTCATCGGCAAGGCGGAGCAGCGCCACATCGCGGTCGCCGTCGACGTGCCCGAGGACCTCCACGTCATCGGCGATCCGGAGGGCGTCGAGCGCGCGCTCCTGAACCTCGTCGAGAACGCGGTGAAGTACGGGAAAGAGAGCGGTCGCGTCGACATCCGGGCGCGGCGCGAGGAGGCCACGGCCGTCATCGAGGTGACCGACGACGGCGCCGGCATCGAGGCCCAGCACCTGCCGCGCCTCTTCGAGCGCTTCTACCGCGTCGACGCGGGCCGCTCACGCGATCACGGCGGCGCGGGCCTCGGCCTCGCGATCGTGAAGCACCTCGTCGAGTCGATGGACGGCGCCATCGCCGTCGAGAGCACGGTCGGCACCGGCACGACCTTCCGCATCACGCTCCCCGCTACTGGATGACGCGGACGCCGTACTGCTCGAGCGCGCCAGCGGAGACCATCGAGCCGTCGGGGAAGGTGCAGAAGCCGTCCTCCGCGCCGACCGAGTTGCGCCCGGTGACGTATGCATAATGCATCTTCATGCAGGCCTTCGTGCCCATGCTCAGGCTCGGACTGCCGCGGCCCGACACCTCGATCGGAGGCGCTCCGCGGAGCTGCCGGATCGCGTCGCAGACGAGCTGCCCGTTCGGCTGCTTGCATCCGGCGCTCACGCGGACGTTCTGCCCCGAGAAGTAGACCATCGGGAGCGCGCGTCCGTCTTGCGCGGTCCACTGCTCGGGCGCGCTCGGCTGCGACTCGAGGTTGGCGAGCGGCCCCGATCCGACCGGCGCTGGCGAGGTCGCGCCGCTCGACGAAGAGCTCTCCTTCGAAGGGCAGCCCGTGAGCGAGAGGAGCGCGAAGAGGCCGAGAGCGAAGTTCTTCATCGAGGTCTTCGCATCATGTACGCGCCCATCGCGGCGCACAAGAAGAAGAGGGCGAGCGCGAGGAGCGCGATCGTCTCCTTGGGGCTCTGGTGCCCGCGCGGCGGCGGCGGCGCCAGCGACGGCGGCGGCAGCGACGGCGGCGGAATGGACGCCATGGGGCCGCGGAACTGCTCGTACTGATCCAGCGGGAGGATGGGCGTCGGCTCGAGCGGATCGTGGATGGGCGTGAGGTTCGGCGCCCGCGGTGGCACCGACGCATGCGACGGCGGCGGCGGCACCGACGCGTGCGGGGGCGGCAGCGAGCGGCGCGAAGGCGCAGGCGGCGGCGGGACCGAGCGCGGCGGCGCGGAGTAGGTCTCGTGCTCTTCCGACGGCGTCTGCATCGGCGCGCGAAACTCGCCGCGGGGGCGATTGGCCATGCGGGCAGTGTTGATCTCGGGGACGCCGCCGAGCGAACGCTTCCCTCCGCGCGCGGAGGACTTCGGCGGGGGCTGCGGCACGAGCGTGGGCTCGAGATCGAGCTCACCGCTGTTCACGAGGTTGGGCTCCTCGTCCTGCATCGTGTGATCGTCGGGCGAGAGCAGCTGATTCCGGCGCGACGTCGTCATCGCGAGGTGAGTCTCGCTGTCGTACTTGCCGCTCTTGGAGACGGGCGCGGCCTGGACCGCCACCGTACGCGCGGCGACGAGCGCGGAGCGCATGTGCACCGCGCTCTCCCAGCGGTCCTCCATCTCGAGCTCGAGCGCGCGATCGATGACCTGCGCCACCGCGGGCGGGAGATGCGGCGCGAGCTCGCGCACGGGGCGTGGACGGCGCGTCGCGCTCGCGATGAGGGCCTCGTGGATCGTCTCGGCGTCGTCGTGCACGAAGGCGCCCGTGATGATCGTGAAGAGCGTCGCGCCGACCATCCAGACATCGGAGCGCGGATCGACGCGGTCGCGCCGCCCCTGCGCTTGCTCGGGCGGCATGAACTCGGGGGTGCCGATCGTGACGCCCGTCTTGGTCGCCTCACCCTGCGCGTCGCGCATGTGGGCGAGACCGAAGTCGAGGATCTTCACCTTGCCCGTGACGGTGAGGAAGACATTCTCCGGCTTCACGTCGCGGTGGACGATGCCCTTCTCGTGGGCCGCGGCGAGCGCCTCGAGGAGCTGGAGGCCGATGTCGAGGGCCTCATCGACGGGGATCTGCCCGCCGAGCGCGTGGCGACGCGCCTCGATCGTCTCGCCCTCGAGCAGCTCGAGCACGAGGAACGCGGAGCCGTCGTCCGTGACGCCGTCGTCGAGGACCTGCACCACGCCGTCGTGGCCGACCGAGTTGGCGACGTAGCCCTCGCGAAGGAAGCGCGCGCGTGTCGACGGGTCGCGCGAGAGCGGGGCGTGCAGCATCTTCAGCGCGGCGCGCATGCCGTTGCGATGCGTGGCGGCGTACACCGTGGCCATGCCGCCGGAGCCGATGCGCTCGTCGACCTTCCACTTCCCCGCAATCATCTGACCGACGCGTCCGCGCGGCTCGTCCGGGGGCGGCGCCATGATCTCGCCTCAGTGCCCCGCCGCCCGAGGGTCGAGCTTCGTGTCGAACGTCGTGCAGCTCGGCCCTTCCACCGTGCCCGAGTACGTGTCGCCGCCCCGGCCGATCGTGCCGCGGATGCCGACCATCACGTAGCCGGGCGGCTCCTCGATCCACGCCTCGGGCTTCAAGACGAGACGGCGCGTCCTCATCTCGTACTTGCCGCGCATGCGGTATGCGCCGCGCGCGTCGTCCGCGTCGTCGTCGCCTTCGAAGCTGAACTCGAAGCGGGCCTCCACCGTCAGCTCGTCGTCGCCACGTCCGACGTCGTCGATCTCGATCGTCACGTGCGTCGGCCCTTGCCCGCAGAGATACGTGCCGATGAAGCGGTCTCCGGAGCGAGGCATCGGCCGCCGATCGCCGGACGGCGCCGGTGACTCGTTCGCGAGAAGCGCAGCGGATGCATCCACGGAGATCATCGGAGCCTCGACCAGGTTCGAGGAGCGAGAGCAGCCGGCGGCAGCGACGAGAAAGGCGATCGACCCCAAGAAAAGGATCGCCATGGCCGCCGCCAGCGAGACACGACCTTCAGTTGACGGCTTCACTCGACATCGAGACATGCTCGCCGGACTCGGACGCACGCTCGCGCGCCTTGTCCGCGTCCGCGCGGCGCTCGGCCTCGACGACGCGCTCGACCTCCGCATCCATCTCGCCGCGGACCATCTTCCACCACATGATGAAGTCCGCCTGGAGCGACCAGAGCGGGTACTTGAACGTGGCGGGTCGGTTCTTCTCGATGACGAAGTGGCTGAACCAGGCGGGTCCGTAACCGGCGACCAGCGCGACGAGAACGAGCCAGCGACGCTTGGTGAGGAGCCCTGCCGCGACGCACCCCATCGCCGCAGTCGTGCCGACGAAGTGGAGAATGCGCGTCGCCTTCTCGCGATGCTCGCCGACGTAGTAGTCCCAGAACTGCTCGAACGTCGCGATTTCTTGGTCGGTCATGGCACACCTCGGCGCTCGAACAGCGCGCCCAAAGGATGAACCCAGCCGGTGCGGGTGTCCAGCGTGGCACGACAGTCGCTGGTGGAGCGCCCATGCGAGCTCTTGCTCTCCTTTTTTCGGTCCCTGCGGCGGTCTTCGCCGTCGCTTCGCTTCCCGCCTGTGGCGAGGATGCCGCCACGGATGAGGCGGGTGGGGTGCCTGGCAACTCTATCCCGGTCGACGTCGGGAGCTCGGGGAGCACCAGCTCTGCAGCAAACGTGGGCGGCGGTCCTGTGGGCTCCACGACCAGCGACGCGGCGACGCCGCCGCCCCTGCCGGAGGACGTCGACCTCACGACCGTCAGCACGTCGTTCGAGGGCAAAGCCCGCAACTACATGCTCGGTCTCCCGAAGGGCTACGACCCGAAGCGCAGCTACCCGCTCGTGATGCTGTTCCACGGCAACCCCGGCTCGAAGGAGCAGATGCGCGGCTACGCTCCCTTCGAGCAGGTCACCAGGCGCGACGCCATCCTCGTGTACCCGAGCGCGCTCGACGGCGCGTGGGACCTCTACACGCCGACCGAGACGAACAAGGACATGGCCTGGATCCGCGCCCTGCCCGCCGAGCTCGCGGGGCAGTACAACGTCGATCAGGGCCGCGTCTACGGCTTCGGCTTCTCCGGCGGCGCGTTCATGATGGCACAGATGAGCTGCCGCTTCGGCCAGCGCGCGTTCCATGCAGTCTACATCAACTCGGGCGGCGGCCCACAGGAGGACCAGATGGGCTTCCCGAAGCGCGAGGACAAGTCGTTCATCTGTCCGGGCGGACCGATCCCCACGATGGTCGTGCACGGCGACGTCGACGGTCAGGTGGTGAAGGCGAGCGGCCAGTTCACCGCGTCGAGCGCGGCGAAGAACAACGGCTGCACCGACTTCCCGAAGACGCCGGTCCATCCGTCCCCCTGCCTCGCCGCGGCGGGCTGCCAGAAGGCGGCAGAGTGGTGCCTCGTCCCGAAGCTCGGGCACGGGGTGTGGGACCAGGGGATGCAGGCCGCCTGGGCCTTCTTCAACGCGAACTGACCCGGAGCGACGACTACATTTTCGTGGCCGCGATCACGACGTGCGGATACGGCAGCACGTCGGGGACGCGGACCATGCGGACCTTGAAGCCGAGGCGCTCGAGGATCGCGGCCCACTCGCGGTGGTGGCGGTAGAGCAGCGGCTCTTCCCAGCCGACCATCAGACGATCGAGGAGGCGCGTGAACTCGACGCCGAACGCGGGCTCGGTCGTGATGTCCTTGATCACGAGCACGCCGCGCGGGAGGAGGAGGTCGCGCAGGCGCTCGAGGAGCGCGATCTGGTCGTCCCCAGGGATGTGGTGCATCACGTCGAGGACGTAGGCGCCCGCGAACTTGCCCTCGAGCTTCACGTCGCGCGCATCGCCCGCGAGGTACTCGTTGCCCTCGACGCCGACGCCCTTGGCCACGTGCTTCGCGAGCTCGATGCGCTTGGCGTTGGGATCGACGCCCACGATCCGGCGCTCCGGCTGGGTCTGCGCGAAGTACGCCGCGAAGAGGCCGAAGCCGCAGCCGATGTCGAGGATGCGTCCTTCGTCGGGGAGGAGCAGATCCATGACGCTGAGCAGCTTCGGACGCAGGATCGAGAAGCGGATCGTCGCGTACGTGCGCTCGAGCAGCGGGAGCGCGCTCACCACGTTCGCGATCGCGCGGACGCCGTAGACCTCGGGCGCCTCGTGGCGCTTCGGCGCGTTCGGCTCGCGCGACAGGAGCCGCATGAAGCGCGAGGAGAGCGGCTCACGATCGTCATCGCGCTCGCGCTGAGTCTCTGCGGCCGCCATCGCGCCGGACACTAGCACACGGCCGGCAAAGATCCGTCAGAGCCCGTTGAACATGGCCCAGGCCGCGCCGATGCTCTCGTTCCAGGGGGCGTGGCCGAGGTCGGGGACCGCGCACCACTGAACGGGCTTCTCGCAGCCCTTGTAGGCCACGCACGGACCGCCGATGTTCGAGTAGCTGCTGTTCCCGCAGCCGTTCTGCTCCGCCCAGCAGATCCGCGCGAAGTCCCCGCCCTCGAACGGCACCTCGCTCGTGTCCGCCATGCCGTGCGAGATGAACATCGGGATCGGGCCCGCGGGGCAGATCACGCACTCGTTCGCGCGCTTCTGATCGCCGTCCCGGAGCTCGGGCGCGCCGCCGGAGATGATGGCCACCATCTTGAGCACGCCGCCGACGCGGCACGCGTACTGCGAGAGGAAGTAGCCGCCGCCGCTGTACCCGAAGCCGAGCACGCGCGCCGGATCGATGGGGTTCTTACCGGCGAGCTCGTCGATGAGCGCCTTCACGAAGTCCATGTCCGCGTTGCCGTCGCTCGGCAGATTGAGGTTCCACTCGGTGCCATCGCCCGCGGCGGGATATGCGACGAACGCGCCGTCCTGGGATTTGTAGTCGAAGGGCAGCTGGTCGTGCATCTCCTTCGGCGAGCCGGGGGTGCCGTGGAAGCTGATGACGAGCGGGTACTTCTTCCCGTCCGTGAGCGTCTTCGGCTTCGTCAGCAGGTACGGGCGCGCCGTCCCGTTGAAGTCCATCGACTCCTCGGTCGTCTCGGTGAGGCCCGACGGCTGCGGCCCGGTGTTTCCGTTCGAGCCGCTCGAAGCGCCGTTGCTGCCGCTCGCGCCGCCGCTCGAATTGACGAAGCCGGAGGCAGAGTTCCCCGCGATGCTTCCCTGCGGGTTGGTGGTGTTCGCGGGCGCAGGATCGCTCCCGCCGCACGCGGCGATGACGGCGAGGCCAACGAGGATGACTGGAAGAGCGACGAACCGCCGACGACGACGCATGCGATCTCCTACGGCAACGCCTTGAACATGTCCCACGCGAGCTGCATCCCTTCGGGCCAGGGCTCGTGGCCGTGGTTCGGGATCGGACACCAGCTCGTCTGTTGCTTGCAGCCGTTGTACTTCTTGCACGGCGCGGTGCTGTCCGAGAGGTCGTTCTCGCCGCAGCCGTTCGTGCCCGACCAGCACTGCCGCGCGTAGTCGCCGCCCTCGAACGGGACCTCGGACTGATCGTTCACGCCGTGAGCGATGAACATCGGGACCGCGCCGCCGACGCAGGGCGCGCACTGGGTCTCGTCCTCGCCGTTGCGCGTCTCGGGCGCGCCGCCGGACACGATCGCGATCATCTTCACGATGCTCGCCACGTTCTCCACTCGACACGCGAACTGCGAGAGGAAGTAGGCGCCGCCGCTGTAGCCGTAGGCGAGGACGCGCTTCGGATCGACGCTCGCCGTCTCCGCGAGGTGATCGACGAGCGCCTTGATGAACGGCATGTCGGGGTTCCCCTCGCTCGGGAGCGAGAAGTCCCAGTCCGAGCCGTTCGCCGCGGCGGGATACGCGATCACCGCCTCCTGCTTCGTCACCGAGTCGAACGGGAGGGCCGCAAGCTCGTCCTCGGGACGGGCCGGATTGCCGTGCAGGTTGAGTACGAGCGGGTACTTCTTCGCCGCGTCGAACTTCGTCGGCTTCGAGAGCAGATACCGCCGCGTGTTGCCGTTGAAGACGAAGGTCTCGTCCTTCGTCTCGACGTTCGCGTTGACCTGGCCGCTGCTCGAGTTGCCGCTCGACGACGTCTTGCCGCTGCTCGAGGCGTTGTCGTCGTCGTCGCCGGGCGTGCCGGAGCTCGAGCCGTCGTCGGTCGTGGCACCGTTGCAGGACGTCGCGGCGACCACCAGTGCGATCGCCGAAGAAAGAAGCAAGGCCGTCCAGAGACGCATCGACCCACAGCGTCGCAACGCTGGCGCCGCTCGTCCAGTCGCACGTTAATCGCGCGGCACCAGGGCCACGCTGTCGATGTCGGCGATCCCGGCCACCGTGTCTTCCCGGTGCACGATACGCAGCTTCAAGGTCGAGCGCTCCTGCACCTCGGCCGGTCCGATGGGCATCCACTCGTACACCGCGTCCCGCTCCCAGAAGTCGTGGGGAATGCGCGAGTTACCGCTGGCGCTCCCCACCGGTTTGTCGTTGAAGAGAACGATCACCTCCGCGCGCGTGTTGTCGAAGCGTGGGTGATAGGTGCGGTGGAGGAGCCAGACGTCGTAGCGGCCGGGCTGAAAACCTGGCTCCGCCCCCAGATCGACGGGTTCGTTCTTCTTGACGTCGGTGATCATCAGGAGGCCGTTCGACGGAAAGCTCTCCGCCGGCCCGAACGAGTAGAAGGCCTCGTACCCGCTATCGCGGTGGGAGTTGGTGAGGCTCTCCGCCTCGATGACGCGAATGCTCGAGTCGACCGCGACGCTCGTGACGACGAGCGGCGACTCGCTCTTGACGGTAACGGTGCGGGTCGCCCCTGGCAGGGCACCGCTCGCGTCGTGAGGATCGGGCGCGGCGCACGCCTTTGGGAGCGCGATGGGCGCGCCCACGCGCCCACTCAGCCGGCACATCGTCGCCCCGCCGGGCGCGCTGAGCTCGAGCTCGACCGGCGCGCTCGGAGGCTCGCCCGTGATGACCAAGCTCGACGCGCGGTTCGGCGTGAGCGCGATCACGAGCGCGGCGCCCTCGGGATGTTCGAGCCTGCGCGCAGGCTCCCGCCCCGCGGTGATCCGCGGCCCCCACGCCGCGGTGACGGTGTGAACGATCCCGGACGCGCGCTCGTCGTCGTAGATGCCCACCTTCAAGCGATGCGGGTCGAGGAACGGCACGATGCCGCCGCGTACGCCGAAGCCGATGGGCGAGAGGTCGACGTTGCGGTCTCGCACGAACGCCCCCACGACGGCGAGCCCTGCCGCGGCGATGCCCACGAGCGCAAGCGGCCGCGATGCGCGCTTCATCACGTCGATCTTCTTCACGAACGACGCCGCAACGAGGAGCACCGCGATGCCAATGCCGGCAAGGCTGATCATGTTTCCTCGCAAGCGCAGCGGGGTCACGTCCCATACACAGCGGAGGCGCGCAGGCATGGCGCCGGCCGGAAGATCGACCTCGAGGAGGCCGTCGGCCGAGGGGCGCGTCGGCACGATCACGTCGTCCGCGGTGACGGTGAAGTACGGCAGATAGCCGACCTTCACCACGAAGGGCCGGTCCGCGGTCACGCCCGTCGCGACGTCCGCCTTGCCGAGCTCGAAGTCGTACTGATAGCCGCCGCCGCGCAGGTAGCGCTGCGTCCACGTCTTCGCCACGAAGCCCCGGCCTTCCGCGAGCGTCGGATCGTAGGCCGTGTTCTCGAAGAGAACGAGGTTCCGCTGCCCGAGGACGCTGCGCCAGCGGGGATCGAGCGACAGCGCGCGCACGAAGTGAGGCGAGCCGGCGACGATGTACTTCACGTTGTAGCGTGGGGCTTCCTCGATCATCGGGAAGGGCGAGAACCAGAAGGCGCCCTTCTTCATGAGCACCTGGCTCGCGATGTTGTTCTCGTAGATCCAGCCGCTCACCTCGTCGAAGCCCGAGAGCGTCGGGGTCATGTGGCGCGGGTAGTTCACGCTCGGCGGCTGGATGACCGCCTGTCCAAGGAACTCGTCGTAGACGCGGCCGCGACGGTCGCCGTGCTCCTTCAGCCAAGCGACGATCTGATCGAGGTCGGTCGTGAACTCGGGGTAGTGGGTCGCGGTCTCGATCTTGTCCGCGCGCCCGCCGAGCGAGAGCACCGCCCAGCCGAAGCCGGCCGCGAGCAGGAGACGATTGTAAGGAGCGAAGCGCTTGTCGAGGTCGGCGACGTACGCCGCGCCGAAGCCCGCGAGCATGAACCAGCCGAGCTGCGCGAGCGTGACGAAGCGATACCAGAGGAGTCGCTCGTAGCCCGGCAGCCACTTGATGAGGAAGGACCACGTGGGTCCGACCATGATCCAGAATCCGAGCACGAAGACGAAGAGCGCGACGCGCGGTGCGATGTGACGACGCGCGATGACGCCGATGAGGATCCCGAGGAGGCCCATCGCCACCGTGACGATGCCCACATTGCTGATGTTCACGAAGCTCGGGAAGAACCCGTAGAAGCAGGACGAGAGCAACGACCCGTCCAGGAACGACGCGACGAGATCGGTCGGTCTTCGCAGCCATGTGTATGCCGCGTCTTCCTTCGCGGCGAAGGCCGCGCTCGGGACGAGCCAGAAGCCGGCGAGCGCGCCTCCGACGCAGAGCAGCCCGCCCAGGCGAAGGACGTCGTGCCCCCAGTCCTTCAGACGACGACCGAGCACGAACGCGCCCAGCGCGATGCTCAGCATGTACGTGCTGAGTAGATGGGTGCACGCGGTGCACGCGAAGAAGAACCCGCCGAAGGCGATGTGCCGGAGCGCCTGCGGGAAGGGGCTCGTCTGCGTGCGACGAAAGAAATAGAGAGTGGCGAGCAGGAACGGCACGCCGAGCGCGGGGTTCAGCATCCCGTTGCGGAAGAAGAACTCGAGCCCCCAGAGCTCGCTCGAGAGGAGGCCGAGCACCATCGCGACGAACTTCGGGGAGTCGGGCGGCGCGTCGTCGAACGTCTTCGCGATGAAGTAGCCGAGCACCGGGACGGAGAGGAACCCGGCCGTGACCGTGATCTTCAGGCCCGTGAGCGCGGTGACGTGGAGGACGGTGGTGACGATGCCGGAGAGCACGTACGTCCCGGGCGGCGTGTTGTAGAGGAGGAACGGGACGCCAAGATCGAACCGCGGGCTGTACGCGAGGAAGGTCCCGGTCTGCGGATAGATTTCCTCGAGGAGGTGCCGCAGGTACGCGTAGTGGCAGACCGAGTCGTTGTCGGCCCAGATGCCGCCGTCGAACGTATGCCGGGCACAGAAGAGCTCGAACGCGAGCAGGAGCGCGAGAAAGAGCGAGTCCCGCCGCCAGACGTAGAGGAGCCACGACCAGACCATGCGACCGAGCGCGGGCGCGCGTTCGTGCAGGACGTCGAGCATGACGCAGTGGGGGCTCCATACCGCTGCCGCCGCGGCTCGTAAACCCGATCCATCGTGTTAGCGTGCGCGCGTCATGTCCTCGAGTGGGAGCTCTCCCGGCGGACGGTACGGGAGGCATTTCCGCCTCGCGTTGGGCGCGATCTGCTTCGCGTTCGTCGTCGCGTGCGTCGTGCTCGTCCTCCGGCGCCCGACCGGCGTGTTCTGGTCCGTCGACTCGTTCCACAAGCACATCCAGATCGAGTCGCTCCGCTGGGATAACGGCTTTCGCTTCGACTTCCCCTACTCCAGCCGGCGCTGGGATCCGGCGGGCGAGTTCGCGCCGCTCGGCCCCACGTTCTTCCACGTGAAGGACGGGGAGCTCCGGCTCGTGTGGCCGCTGCCGTTCTTCCTCGCGTCCTACCCCTTCTATCGAGCCTTCGGCGCCAACGGCCTCTACGCGCTGCCGATCCTCTCCGGCGCGCTCGTGGTGTGGCTGACGGGGACCACGGCCGAGCGCATCCGCGCGGGGCGCGGCCTCATCGCGGCGCTCATCGTGGCCACCAGCACGCCCGTCCTCACGTACAGCGTCCTCTTCTGGGAGCACCTGCCCTCCGTCGCGCTCGCGCTCCTCGGCCTGGCGCTGCTCGCGCCGCGCCGGGAAGATCCGTGGTGGCGGCTCGTCCTCGGGACGGCCTCGTTCGCGCTCGCGGCGGGGGCGATACGCGCGGACATCTACGTGCTCTTCGCGGTCGCGCTCGTCGTCCGCATCAGCGCGGCGAAGCGCCCGATTCGCGAGACCATCCTCCTCGGGACCACTTCGCTCGCGACGAGCGCCCCGCTCTGGCTGATGAACATCGCCGTCGCCGGTCGCGCGCTGCCGCTGAACGCGGCGCAGAACTTCGCGGACACGTCCCAGCACTACCTCCTGCATCCGCTGTCCCAGATCCTCCTCGAGCTGACGCTCGGCACCGATCCTCCCGCCGCGATCCGCGCCGGGTTCATCGGGGCGACGGCCGCGCTCATCGTCCTCCGCTTCCTCGCTCGTCGCGGCGTGCGCGGCGCGGACGTCGCCTCGTGGATCGCGCTCGGCGGCGTGACGTGGTCGTGTGTCGGGCTCACGTCGGTAGTGCGGACCACGGGGCTCTATCACGGGCTCCTCGGCTGTGTGCCGGGTCTCGTCGTCGCGTTCGTCGATCTCGGCCGCCGCCCGGACGAGCATCCGTCGCGCGTGTTCCTGCGCCACACGCTCTGGCTCTACCTGCCGCTCTATCTCCTCTCGCTGTGCCTCACGTCGCCGCTCGGACCGGCGGCGGGGGCGATGGAGATCGCACCTCGCTTCGCGATCCCGTTCTATCCCGCGCTCGCGATCGTGGCGGCCACGATCTCGATCCCGCGCGCCTCGAGGAAGGTCGCCGTGCTCTCCGCCTTGGCCGCGTTCCTCATGGGCGTCCGCTTTCAAGCCGCTGCGATCACGGAGGTCGAGGCGCGCGCGGCCCGGGACTTCCCCGTGATCCGGAAGCTATCGACGATCCGGGAGCCGCTCGTGACCGATCTCTGGTGGCTCCCACAGTTCTCCGTCACGACGCTCATCTCGCGGCCCACCTACCGCGTCGAGGGCGGCCGCTGGGCAGAGTGGCTCGCGCGCTCCGGAGAGAGACATTTCGTCTTCGCGACCCTCGGAGACCCACCACGGCCGCCCGCGCTGGCGTCGTGTGTCGAGGTCGGACGCGACCGCGTCGCGGACCTCGTCCTGAAAACGCTCGAGTGCCCGTGACGCTCGAGCCCTCGCTCCGAGGCGCGTTCAGTAGAAATCGCAGTAACGCTTCACAGTCATCATCCACACGAGCTGGAGCGCCGCGCAGCACGAGAGCGCGATGAAGCCCTGACGCGGACGCGGAAACGCGTGCTGAATGGCGGCCGCGGCGCCGAGCGCGACGCACGGGACGAGGAAGAGCCAGAGCCGCGCCGTCTCGGCCTGCGTCTTCGACGTGAACGGAAGCAGGGTGAGGATCACGGCCGTCGCGAGCGTGAACCGGTCGAGCGAGCTCTCCGTGCGCCGGATCGTGCGCTCGACCGCGCCCGCCGTCTGCCAGAGGAACGCGCCCATGATCGGGACGCCAAGAATGTACGAAAACTCGACGATGTCGAGCAGCGCCGACTCGAGGACCACGTTCGTCGCCGAGCTCCACTGCTTGAAGCGCTCGTGGTTCCCCATCGCGTCGCGGAACCGAACCGTCGCGCTGTAGCCGATGAGCAGATGCGCGAGGAGCGTGAGGACGAGGAAGACACCCAGCGCGACGCCGGCCATACGTGCGACCCGCAGCGCCTTCTCTCGCGCCGAGCCGTTCTTGCCGAGCGCGACGTCGAGGGCGCCGAACCCGGCCACCAGCGCGACGCCTGGGATCAGGGCGAACGACACGAAGAGCGAGAGCCACGCGAGCGCGCCGGCCGCGCCGGCCCAGAGGATCCGCTCGCGTTCGCTGCGGGTGTCGAGACCGGCGACCACCGCCATGCCCAGCCCCACCTCGAGGAGCGGGCAGAGCACCTGGTCGATGTGCAGCGTGATGAGCTCGAGCGGTGGCGCGAGGACCAGGAGCAGCAAGGGCCACCACGCGATCTCCTTCGGCATCAGCCGGCGGGAGATCGCGAACAGCGGGAACAGCAGCGCCAGCGACACGAGAGGAAAGACGAGCGAGGCGAGGTTGGCGGCCCGGAGCAGCTTCTCGGGCACGTCGGGTTCGGGGTCTTGCGACGTCATCGATGCGGGTACGACGCGCGACAGGCGATCGACGACGACGTACGCGAGCAGGGTCCCCGGAGGCTTGGAGCGGAGGAAGACGAGATCATGCGCCTTCGTGAACGCCTCGTAGTGGCGAAGGACCCCGAAGAGATCGGGCTCGAAGGTGGCCACGTGAGCGAACTGCGTATGCCCCGAGTGGAGATAGCGGTCACGGAGACCGCGGACCCCTCGCCCTTCCGACCATCCCATCCCGAGCTGCAGCAAGACGCCGAGGAGGAAGATCGGCAGCACCACCCGGCTCGCGCGTCGGGCGGGCGACCGGGTCGCCTGCGCGAGCGTAGCCGCCAGCCCGAGCGCGAGCAGCGCGAACCAGAACCAGCTCGTGGCCTTGTCGTGGAGATTCCAGAACCACATCGGCAACGTCTGCACCGTCGGTACGTGCCGGACGAGCTGCACGACCGCCGCGATCGTGAGCGCGACGATCCCGGCCACGACCGGCCACCTCCAGATCTCCGGAGAGCGTAGTCGGCCGAATCGCCCGAGCTCGGATCGCGCTTGGTCGACATCCTGCAAGACTTCGGTCTTTTCCAACCTCACCGGCGCGCACGCAAGCCAAATGCGTCCGACCAAGATCGGCGGCGGCGCCAGTCTGGACGTCGGTGACGCGGTCTTCAGCGCGTTCCGCTACGCCGCATACGCCTATCGCTTGCCGCCGTTGTTCTGATCGGCGACCGGCTTTCGTTCGTAGACCCAGATCTCGCGGCCGGAGTTGCCATGCACGTCGACGATCGGAAACCACTTCCCGATCCGGTACTCCGCGGGATGAACGAGCTCGAAGTCCTCGTGGCCCCAGACGAGCCGCTTGAAGAACAGCGTCGAGGCTGGCTCGCTCGCGCTCTCCTTGACGTTGGGCGAGAGCCTTCGGCCTTCGGCGAGCGCGGGGTCGGGCGGGACGAGGTAACGCCACACCCAGGCCTCACTGACGACGATGAAGCGTGCGTCACGATGGAGGGCGTCCTCGAAGGCGCCCTCCACCTCTGCAACGCCCGGCATGGGATTGCGACGCCGCACGGGCTCGGGCCCCACGCGCGTCACGGAGCGATCGGGCGGAAAGCGGGGAAGATACACATTGAGCCCGTAGGTCTCGATCTTCGCGCCCGGCGGGATGTGCTCGCGCATCCATGCCTCCGCGTCGTAGCGAGGGTCGAAGAGGAACGACACGTCGACGCTGACGCAGGCGTGGAGCGCGAGCACGAGCGGCACGAGCAGCACCGCGCGCGACGCATGACGCAGCCCGGCGCGCTCCGCGAAGAGCAGCGACTCGACACCGATCCCGCCGTAGACGCCGAGCATCAGCGCCTGCGGGAGCAAGAACCGCGCGTTCGTGCGCAGAGCGGCCCAGTTGAAGAGCACGGTGAAGGACACGCCGACGAGGAGCGGAAGGAGCGCCACCGCGAGCCGCCGTCGACGTGCCGAGCCCTGGACCGCCGGCGCGATCGCGCGAAAGCCGCCGAGGAGAAAGAGCGGCGCCGCGAGCTTCGGGAACTGCGAGGAGAAGCGCTCGCCGGCGTCGACGAGAAGCGCGACGCGGCCCGACCAATCGCGTGTATATTCCACGAAATCCTGGCTCGCGGACCCGCGGAGAAAAGCGACGCGCGCGCGAAAGCCGGTGGGGTTGAAGACGACGCCGTCCACCACGAGAAAGACGAGAACCGCGATGGCCGCGGCGACGGCGACCTCCTTGAGGCGAGGCCGCGCGAGCGCGAGGACGACGGGGATGGAGAGGCCGAAGAGAGCATAGGCCTGATCTTTGGTGCCGACGGCGAGCGTCGCGAACACGAAGGCGAGGCGAAGACGCCGGGGCTCGTCGCGCGCCACGGCGCGGCTCAGCGCGACGAGCCCGAGCATGCCCCAGAACAGGTAGGGGACGTCGAGGTTCGTGGTGTGCGCGTAGTACGTGAGGGTCGCTTCGAGCCCGATGACCGCGGCCGTGCACCATCCGACGCGGCGTACGCGCTCGTCGGTGAAGTCGCCCTCGAGCCAGCGTACACGCGTGCGGTCGGGCGCGACGCCGAGCTCGTGCGCGCGCATCTCCTCGGCGATCCGCGCCGTGAGGAGCACGATGCCGATCGACATCGTCATCGAGAGGACGCGCGCGACGTACGCGATCGACGTCATGTACCCGGGCGAGAGAAGCTCGTGGACGATGTCGCCGAGCGCGGTGGACGGCGCGCGAGCGACGCCGGCGAGGGTGAGGGGGAGCGTGAGCACCGCCAGCAGCGCGAGATGGACGGGCGGATAGGTGTAGAAGTGGCCCGGATCGAACGTCTCGGCGAGCCCCGGAAGGAAGTCGCGCGGTGCGACCCCGTCGTTGTCCCAGCCGTCGGAGGCGGGCAGTCCCCAGCCGAGACCGACGGTATGGAGCACGACAACGCCGAGGACGATGAACGTCATCGGCGTCGCGTGAAGGATCGACCGGCGCGTCATGTCCAGCGTGGCTCCCCACACTAGCACCGTGCCTTTGGTTACCAGTAGTAGGCGAAGAACTGCTTCGTCGAGATCGTGTTCGGTGTGCTGCTGAGGATGTTGTCACAGGCCCATGACCAGACTTGCGTGTCGATCCCTCGACCCCAGCCTGCCACGTCCATGCACCGGTTCCAGGATGCCTTGACCTGACCATAGAAGTTGAACTGCTGATTCAAGCGGGGCAGGCCGTTCGTGTCGTTCACGCACGGGGAGGCCTGCAGTCGATAGGTCGTGGGCGTCCCCGTGAAGGTCTTGAGGTCGCTGATTCCCGCATCGAGACAGATGCCTCCGACGCCCGAGAACGGCCGCAGCTGGCCATTGGGAAACATCGCGAACTTCTGCGCGGGCACGTCGGCGCAGGTCTGGAGCTCCACCGGCATTCCGGGCGCGGTCGAGCCACCGCGCACGCCAAGACACTTGTTCCCGGCGAAGAAGCTGGGGCCCGTGAGCTTGATGTGACCGTCGAGCTGCCAGGTGAACATCTGGTCGTCGATCCCTCGCGACTTGTAGGTATTGAGAGAAGGCGGGTTGGCCCACGCGCTGACGTTCGCGGGATCGCCAGGATTCCACGTGAGCTTCGGGCTACCCGAGCAATCTCGGAGATCCAGCTGCGTACCGACGGCGGTGCTCGGCCAGTCGACGCACATCGCGCCCATCGACTGGATCTGCATGTTCTCCATCGTCCAGTTCTGCGAGGGGGCGGTACCGAGGAAATCCCAGCTCTGGATCGGTGCTCCGTTGGACGCCGAGTTCGCGTGGATGTCGAGCACCTTTCCCGTTGGCAAGAGGAAGTGCTTCGCGTTCGAGTAACTCGCGTTCTGGTTCGCGTACGGCCCTGACGGACTGTACTCCGTCCCCGTCAGGCAATCCCAGGTGTGGGCGAGCTGGCCAATCGGCGAGCCGGCGTTCGGCACGTCGACGCAGCGACCATCGAACGTCACGAGTCCGACTTTCCGGTTGTAGTCGCGTTGCACGCTGAAGATGTCGGTCTTCGAGAGATCGCCCGACTTGTTCGCGCTGCCGCAACCGCTCACGCTCATGACCGACTCGTCGTCGGGGGCGGAGTTGTAGACCCCGCCGGGCGTGTTCTGCTTGATCGCGCAGGTCGTGTCGGGCCGCTGTTGCTCGTGATAGTAGCCAATCGCGTGACCGAACTCGTGAACCACCGTCTGGTAGATGCAGTGATTGAGCTGCCCTGGACCGTTGCGACACTGAGCGTTGGCACCGCCGCTGTGGACTGACTGCGCGTAGGTCGTGGTGAGGACGAGGTCGTTGTGGAGATACCAGGGCGCTCCGTACTGGTATCCGCCCGGCGCTGGAGTGATTGGATAGACGTAGTTCTGCGGCGGGCTCACCGCATTCTGCAGGTGAATCCTTAGTCCGCTGTAGCCGAGGGGGCAGATATGGCCGCCGCCTTGTTCGATGATCGCGAGCCTCGAGTAGCGGTTCCACGTGTTCTCGAGCGCGCGGCGAATCAGCGCTCGCTCGGCGCTCGACGGTAGCGAGTTGCCGTCGCGATTGTCGAAGCAATAGCGAAGGAGATTCGGTCGAATGGGGCTGCCGGGATCCCGATAGAGCGCCGAAGAAACGCTCTCGATGCTCGTCGACCCCGGTTCGGGGACGGGTGTCTCGTCATCGGGCTCGAGCGGCGCGATGGAATGTGCCAGACATCCGTTTGCGAGAAAGGAGAAGAGGAGGGCGCACGGGAGGAGCGGGCGACTGGCGAGTGATCGCTTCATGCGGAGATATGCTCCGCAGCTCGCGTTGCTGATCCCGCCGCCGGCTCGATCCCTGCGAAGCGCTCTTCAGCGAAGGGGCATGACGCGTTCGCACTCCGCCATCTCGGTGCGAATGCGCTGGTCGACCTCCGACTCCGCCAGCGGTACGACGCGAGGGCGCATGATCCACGTCGGACGCGCGGGGTAGCCGACCACGGGTGGCGCGACGTCGGCGAGGCGCTCCGTCACGGCGTAGTGGCTCGCGACGAGCGCGAAGAGCGGAGTGCGCTCGCCGGTCAGCTCGTCGAGGCCGATCCCAGCCGGCTCGTCGATGACGAGCGCGCTGTACCGTCGGTCGCGGAGCGCGGCCGCGAGATCGTCGGGCACGCGGTGGTCGGTGCGGAGCACGTCGACGAGAGCCATCGCGTGAAGATGGCGCTGCCGGCCCGCATGCGCGTGCGCGAGCGCGAGGACCTCGCCGCCCGACTCGAGGGCCGCGATCCGCTCGTGGAATGCCGCCGATGCCTCGAGCTGCCTCGGGCCCGGCATCGCCTCCCCCGGATCGTAGAGGAAGTGCACGAGCTGCGCGATGGCGATGCCGCTGACGACGGCGTCGAGCACCGGCTGCTTGAGCGAAGCAGCGCGCGCGCGGAGCACGCCGAACGAGATCGCGCCGAACGTGGTCATGAACACGAGGCCGTTCACCCAGCCGCCCTTGTGCATCCGGCTCGACGCGGAGGTGAGGAACGCGGCCGCCACGAACGCGACGAGGAGCACGTCGTTCTTCTCGCGCGAACGGACGAGCAGCGCGACGGCGACGAGGCACGCGCCGAAGAGCGCGAACGTCTTGCCGGCATCGACCACGAAGAACAGCGTGACGAGCGACGCGCTCATGCCGTGCGAAGCCGGCATCTTCATGCAGTAGAACCAGAACCACCCGTCGCTGCTCAGCGTGAGCCACGTCATCACCGGCACGAGCACGGCGAGGCCGCCCGCGAGGAGCGACGCCGCCATCCGCAAGCGCCGCGCGAACGCGAGCGCCCCGACGGCCACGAAGAGGAAGACCATGGCCGGCTGCTTCGCGAGGAACGCGAGGCCGAGGAGTGCGCCGGCGGCGGCCATGCGCCGCAACGTCTCGCCCCCGAGCGCGGTCACGAACGCGGCCACGAGCAGCGCCACGCAGAGCGAGTCGCTCCGGTCGAGGTCGTACCAGGTGCCGGTGACGGAGTACGCGCCCGCGAAGAGCGCGAGCGCGACGAGCGCGGAGAGCCGGTCCTGCGCGAGCCGCCTCGTCGCGGTGTACACGCCGTACCCGGCGCTCAGGGTCGCCAGCACCGACACGAGGCGCGCCGCGATCGGGATCGAGAGCGCCTTCGCGAGCACGGCCGAGAGCCAGTAGTGCAGCGGCGGGTAGAGAAACGGCGTGAACTCCGCGCTCGGCGCGACGTAGAGCGGCCTCCCGGAGGCGACGCGCTCGACGTGATCCCAGACCCCTCCGCTCATCCACTCGAGCTCGATCGGGTGCACGAAGCGCGCGATCGCGACCACCGCGAAGAGCGCCACGTGCGCCGCGCCGAGCGCGATGGGCGTCCATCGGAGCGCGAGGAGCCAGCGCGGCATGCGCGGGTTATGGCACAAAACCGCGCGCGCGGGGCGTCAGCCGATGCGGGAGGCGCGAGGACAAAAGGGCGACCGCGAGCGCCCTCTCGGGGATCGCTCGCGGTCCTTCACTCACCCGACATCGGCGGCTTTGCGTTCTCGCGTCCCGATCACTCGCCGGGGGAGAAGACGATCGGGTAGACGACGGTGGCCACGCCGCCTTCCGGCTGCGGGAACGACATGCTCTGGAAGCTCTTCACGACGCACTGGACGACCTGCTGGTCCGGGAGATCCGAGCCCGCGTCCTGTGCCACCGCGACCGAGCCGTCGCGGCCGATGATGAACTTCGTCGTCACGCGACCCGTGAGGGTCGGGTTCGTGCGGAGGCCGCCCTGGTAGCACATCCGCATGCGGCCCGCGTTCTCGCGGACGATGCGCTGGATGACCTCCGGGGGAAGGCGACCGTTGACGTCGACCTTCGTCGGCTGGCGCATCTGCGGGGCCTTCGCGACGTGACCGCCGCCGCCCGGGCCGTGACCGTTGCCGATCCCGCCCTTGTCGCCCGGGCCGTAGCCCCACTTGCCCTTGCCGCCACCGCCGCCGCCGACCGTGTTGCCGACGCCGTCGATGCCGACGCCCTCGCCGTTGCCGCCGCCGCCGAGGCCCGTGCCGGAGAGGCCGAGGCCCGTGCCATACTCGTCGCCCGGGTTGTCACCGAAGAGGCCACCCTTGTGGTCCTCGCGGTCCATGCCCTGCTGCCAGTCCGCGCCCCACGGGCTGCTCGGGCCCGTCGAGTTGATGCCGGAGTTGAGGATGCCGATGAAGCCACCCTCGCGAGCGAGCTTGATCTCGTCCGCGCGGGAGAGGACGACCTTGTCGTCGCCGCCCTTGAACGCCATGTGGCCCGGCGCCGCCTTCGGCTGGTCGGAGCCCGCCTTGCCCTCCTCGCCCTTGTGGGGCTCGCCGCCCTTCGAGCCGCCGCCCGACGAGTCCTGCGAGGCCTGCTCCTCCTTGAGGATCTCCTGCTCGCGGTCCGCCGCCGCGTTCATGAGCGTCTGCATGGTGAGGATCTGCTGGCGGTCGATCGCCTCCGCGTCGTCCGCGCCCATCTTCGGCATGAACATCGCGAGGGACGCGACGATGGCCGCGTGACCGACGAACGAGAGACCGATCGCCGCCGCCGCGCCGCCCATGAGCGAGGCGAGGAAGCCGACCTGGAACTTCTTGCCCGCGCGGACCGCCGACACCTCGATCGTGACCGGCTCGAGCTCGATCGAGAGGCGCATACCGCTCGCGAGCTCGATCTCGTCGCCCGCGTTCACGGTGCGCGGCGACTCACCGCGCGCGAAGAGCTTCGCGGTCGCGCCGTCCGGGATCGAGACAACGGTGGACGCGCCGCGGTGCGACACGAGGCTCGTCTTGCCGAACGCGTTCGGGTGAACGAAGTCGCCGCCGTCGCCGATCGAGAAGCCCTTGCCAGACTCGAGGTGCGTGGTGGAGAGGATCTGGGTGCCCCACGAGATCTTCACTTCGACCGCGTCGAGGTGCGACTCGGTCTCTTCCGAGCTGACCGCCGGACCGCTCTGCACGAGCGCATAAGACACGTCACCGCCGTCGATCGCATCGGCGACCTCGATCTCTTCGATCGAGTCTTCGATCGGGAGGAACGGGTTGAACGGGCGGGCAAACGGGCTGGAGAAAGAGTGGGCGGTCATGATGTGTGTTCTTTGGATGCAGAGCAGCTGTGCCGCTCTGCGTGTGCAGGCGGTGTGGGTTACGGTTGGCGACTTCCGCCGAGGGTTTCCGCCTTTTTCAGCGGCGTTCAGCGTCGTCAGGGGAAGAGACAGGGCTCTCGGCGAAAGGTTCCAAGATTCACGTGTCATCCGATCGGCTGACACCCGGGGCCGGCGCACCTCGAGCTAAACCATCGAAATGATGACACATTGCTCCAAATGACGATCGCCGCCCCGGCCGAAGCGCGGAGCGGCGTCTTGTGTGCGTCCTGGTGGATGGGTCAGTCGGCGCGATACATCGTCATCACGCACGCGCCGCCGAGGCCCAGGTTGTGCTGGAGCGCGACCTTCGCGTTCGGGACCTGGCGCTTGTCGGCGGTGCCGCGGAGCTGCCAGACGAGCTCCGTGCACTGTGCAAGTCCGGTCGCGCCGAGCGGGTGACCCTTCGAGAGGAGGCCGCCCGACGGGTTCGTGACGAACTTACCGCCGTAGGTGTTCTGGTCCTCGGTGATGAACTTCTCCGCCTCGCCCTCCTTGCAGAGGCCGATCGCCTCGTACGTGAGGAGCTCGTTCGCGGTGAAGCAGTCGTGTAGCTCGACGACCTGAACGTCCTCGGGGCCGAGGCCCGCCTGGTCGTAGACCTTCTTCGCGCAGGCCTTGGCCATGTCGAAGCCGACCATCTTGATCATCGAGTCTTCCTTGAAGCTCGAGTCGAAGTCCGTCGTCATCGCCTGCGCCGCGATGTAGACCGGCTTCGTGATGCCGTGCTTCTTGGCGAACTCGTCGGAGCAGACGATGGCGGCGGCCGCGCCACACGTCGGCGGGCAGCACTGGTAGCGCGTGAGCGGATCGAAGACGTCCGGTGAGGCGAGGACCTCCTCGACCGTGAGCTGCTCCTGGAACATCGCGTACGGGTTGTTCGCCGCGTGCTTGCGCGCCTTGCTGCTGATCTTCGCGAAGGTCTCGCGCTTGGTGCCGTACTTCCAGCGGTACTCGCGACCAGCGCCGCCGAACATCTGCGCCGCGGGAGGCGCCGAGCTGAAGCCCTGCACCTTGCTCATCAGGTTCGCCTGCCACTCGAGCGGGTTCGCGCGGTCATTGAACTTGGAGCCGAGCGCGCCCTTCTCCATCTTCTCGAACCCGAGCGCGAGGACGCACTCGTAGAGACCGCCCTGGATCGCCTGCGTCGCGAGCATGAGCGCGGTCGAGCCCGTCGAGCAGTTGTTGTTCACGTTGAACACGGGGATGCCCGTGAGGCCGAGCTCGTAGACCGCACGCTGACCGCAGGTCGAGTCGCCGTAGACGTAGCCGACGTACGCCGACTGCACCTCCTTGAAGTCGACCTTCGCGTCGGCGAGCGCGGCCTTCGCCGCATTCACCGCCATCACGTTGTACTCGTCGCTCGCGCCCGGCTTCTGGAACTTCGTCATGCCGACGCCGATGACATTCACTTTACGCATTTGTGTTTCTCCACGATCGGGGTTGTCGGGGTGTCCCCGAGCTCAGACGAGGCCCTTGAAGAACGTGAGCTTCTGGGCGACACGCGTGTCGCCGTCGACGCGAATCTGACCGTGCATGTAAAGGTCGCGGAGCGCGCCGTCCTTCGCAAGCGCGAGCAGAGCGTCGTCTTCCAGCGTGAGCACCGCGCTCGCGCTCGAGACGTCGCCTTCCGTGATGGTGCCGGGGCCCGTGAGATCGAGGAGCCAGCTCGACGAGCCGACCTTGAGCCCGACCTTCGCGCCGACCTCCTTCGCGAGGTTCGGCGTCTTGGAGAAGCGCTCGGCGAGCGCCTTCATGATCGCCGGCGCCTGCGTCGCCGCCTTCGGGGCGGACGCCGTGGCCGGAGCATCACCGGCCGGAGCGGCCTTCGCCGCGCCGCCGGCGCCGCGGAGCTTCGCCACGACCTCGGCGCCGCGCTTCGGATCGATCTTCTTCAGGAACATGAGCTTCTGCGAGGCCATCACGTCCCCGCTGATCTTCAGCTTCTTGTCCGTCCAGAGCTTCATCGGATCGGCCTTGCCCGCCGTCATCGCGCAGAAGTCTGCGTCGCTGAGGTCGAGCACACAGTCGGCGGCGGTGCCGCCGGCCGCGACCGAGCCCTTGCCGTTCTTGAGGTCGAGCGTCCAGGCCGAGTCCGGATTCGACAGGCGGAAGAGGAAGGTCTTGCCGACCTCGCCCACGATGCCCGCGTTCGACGCGATGTAATCGGCGATGACGGCGAACGCCTCCGCCGACGTCGGCTCACCGCTCGGCGCCGCCGCGGCCGGGGCCGCCGCTCCGCCGCCCGCGCTGCGCAGCTTCGCCACGACCTCCGCGCCGCGCTTCGGATCGATCTTCTTCAGGAACATGAGCTTCTGCGAGGCCATCACGTCCCCGCTGATCTTCAGCTTCTTGTCCGTCCAGAGCTTCATCGGATCGACCTTCCCCGCCGTCATCGCGCAGAAATCCGCGTCGCTGAGCTCGAGGACGCAGTCGCCGGCGCTGCCGCCAGCGGTGACGCTGCCCTTGCCGTTCTTGAGATCGAGCGTCCACGCCGAGTCCGGCCCGGTCAGCTTGAAGAGGAAGGTCTTGCCCACCTCGCCGACGATGCCGCTGTTCGACCCGATGTAGTCCGCGATGACCGCGAACGCCTCCGCGCTCGTGGGCTCGCCGCTCGGCGCGGCCGCGCCGGCGGTCGTCGCCGCCGGGGCCGCCTTCTTCTTCTCCGGCGCCTTCGGGATCTCCTTGTAGAGCTCCACCGCCGCGTTCGAGATGACGACCTTGTCGCGCTCCTTCACCTTGCAGCGGAAGACGATCTTCTCCCCTTCCTTCCACATCTCGGTCATCAGGGTCTCGCCCGGGAAGACGGACTCGCTGAAGCGAACCTTGATGCTCTTGAAGAAGCGCGGATCGTTGTTCGAGAACGCCTTGATGACGTGACGCGCAGCGAAGCCGAACGTGCAGAGGCCGTGGAGGATCGGTCGGTCGAAGCCGAACGCCTTCGCGAAGCTCGGGTCGACGTGGAGCGGGTTGATGTCACCGCTGAGGCGGTAGAGGAGCGCCTGCGACGGGCTGATCTTCTCTTCGATCACCGCGTCCGGCTTGCGATCCGGCGCGACGTTGACCTCCGCGGAGGGACCGCGCTCGCCGCCCCAGCCGCCGGCGCCGCGCACGAAGGTCGACAGCTCGTTGTAGACGAGCTCGTTGCCGTCGTCGTCGAGGGTCGTGATCGCCGTGACGACGACCGCGCCCTTACCCTTGTCCCAGATCTCCTTGATCTTCGCCTTGTGTGTGAGCTTCGCGCTCGGCGGGAGCGGGCGCTTCAGCTCCGTGTACTGCTCGCCGTGGAGGATGCGGTCGAAGCCGAAGTTCATGCCGGGCGCGGTCTCGCCACGCTTGGCCATCTCGAACACCATGCCGAGCGCCGGGACGACGCCGAAGGTGGGGATGGCGCGGAAGTTCGCGTCGTTCTCGTAGAGGTACTGGAGCTCGTTCGGATCGGTCGCGTCCTGGCCCGCGCCGACGCCGAGCGCGTAGAGCTCGAGGTCCTTCTCGTCGTACGACGACTTCTGCGGCGGGTACTCGTAGCCGAGCGCGACGTCGCAATCGATGAGGTCGTTGCCGCCGAGCGCCTTCGTGTCGACGTTGCCGAGGATCGGCCCCATCGAGTCGGTGATGTTCGCAGGGTGCGTGCTCTTCTCGAAGGAGGTGATCTGGCCCCACGCGCTCTTGATCTGCTCCGGCTTGATGTCGCGACCGAGCTTGAAGAGCTTTCCTTCCGTGCGCTCCCAGCGGAGCTTCGTGAAGAGACCGCCGCCGACCTCGAAGAGGCCGCCCGTCTCCTCGCAGCTCTCGTGGACCAGCCACGCGACGAGCGGCGAGACGTACTCTGGCTTCAGCGCCGCGATCAGGTTCGGCGGAAGGACCGTCTCGGTCATGCGCGAGCCGGCGATCGGTGCGATGGTGTTGACCTGGACGTTCTTCTTCTTGCCCTCGAGCGCGAGGGTGTTGGCGAAGCCGACGAGACCGAGCTTCGCCATCGCGTAGTTGGTCTGTCCGAAGTTGCCGTAGATGCCGGCCGCGGACGCGGTCATGATGATGCGGCCGAAGCCTGCATCCTGCATGTGATCCCACGCGGCCTTGGTGACCTTGTAGCTGCCGCGGACGTGCACGCGGTAGATGAGCTCCCAGTCCTCGTCGGTGAGCTTCTTGAACGACGTGTCGCGGAGGATGCCCGCGTTGTTGATCACGATGTCGACGCGCTTCCACGTGTCGAGCGCGGTCTGCACGATCTTGTCGCCGTCCTCGACGGAGTCGTAGTTGGCGACCGCCTCGCCGCCCGCCGCCTTGATCTCTTCGACGACCTTGTCGGCCGCGTTGCTCGATTTGCCTTCACCCTTCCAGCCGCCGCCGAGGTCGTTCACGACGACCTTCGCGCCGCGCGACGCGAGGAGGAGCGCATGCGAGCGCCCGAGACCATTGCCTGCACCCGTGACGATGGCGACACGCCCGTCGAACCGCAGATCACTCATGGAGAATCCCTCACAGCTAAACGTTTAGCGTACGAAGCATCCGCCTCCCGAAAGGTCTCGTCAAGGCACGACGAGAGCGGCCGCGACGCCGCCGCACGCGTATGTAGATCTACGGAATGACTACGTTAACCGAATGCGAACATGGTAAGTCAATGTAGGTTTCTTCGTCCGACCTTCGAGGCCGTGGGGTCCAGCACCGAGCGTGCGCGCACGCTCTTCGTTCGTGCGCGCTTGCGTCTCCACACATGAGGCCTCGCGAATTCCTGGTCATTTTCTCGGATCCCACCGCCACCATGACTGGCGCGCTGGTTGCTCGAGGTGCGGCGCGGCGAAGACCGCCGAGATCATCGCGCAGGAAGGCGTCCCGCTCGAAGACTTCGAGGCCGCGAAGACGGAGTGGACGGCTCGCATGCAGGACCTCTCCCTCATGGGACGAGTCGCAAGCGCTTACATGCCCCTGTACCAGGCCGCGCTCGCACGTCGTAAGGGCGGACGCGCGGCCGCGTCCTACGACGACTTCGTCGCGGTGAGCGCGGCGATCAAGGTGTACGGCTACGAGGTCGCGCTCGACGCTTGTGGCGTGAAGTCGTCCGACTGGACCGAGGTCGCGTCGCATTGGACCCGAGCGATGAGCACCGACATGATGCAATACGCGGGGCACAACGACGCCGTAGGGCGCGAGGAGGCGCGGCTGCGCGCCGGCGGTCCGCCCGCGAAGATCGCGATCTCACGCCTCGCGGTAGACGTGTCGGCGACCGCTGCGGCGCGTGCCGACAGCATGGCCGCCCAGGCTGGCGCGGATCCCGTCACGGCCGCGGCGCAGACGCCAGCGTACCAGGCGTCCATGCGACACGCCGCTCGGATCAACGCCAACCCGCTCGGCTTTGCGCTCGGACAGGGAGGCGCGTTCTTCGGCGGTGGGGTCATGGCGGGAGCGTCGGTGATGGTCACCCACCCGGCGGACGGCCGCCGCTATCCAGGCCGGGTCCTGCAGACCGCGCCTCAGGGGACGCTCGTGCAGTTCGCGAACGGCTCGCAGCAGTGGATGCACCCGAGCGCGGTGGTGCCGGCGTGAGCGCCTCTCCTCGCCTCTGTCCGACCTGCGGAGCGCACCTGTCGCTCGATCAACTCCGCGGCACCGACTGCCCCTATTGCCGCACCGTGTTCGCGCGCCACGCGCGGGCCGTCGAGCACTCTGCGCTCGTCGAACAGGTGATGGCTCGCAACGTCGCCTCCGTGTCGCGGTTCATGGCCCCGGCGGTATGCACCGCGATCGCCGTCGCGTGCGCGTTCGCTCTCGCTGGCTGAGGCGCCGCACCGCCTCGTCCGCGCAAGAGCATCAGGAGCCGAAACGACACACGAGGTTGTCGAAGAGCGCCGAATAGGCGATCCCTTTGGACGCATAGCTAACTCCCAGTCGAATCTCGATCGACGTCTGGTCGACCACCGTGAGGTCGGTGAGGCTCCCGACGACGACGTTATCGACGCTCACGGACGCCGCCCGATCGGCCACATCCAACACGACATGGACCCACTTCTCCGTCACCGCGGTGAAGGGGACGGATCGATCGAGCTTGCCGGCGATGAACTCGCCGACGTTCCACTTACGCTGCCCCGAGCTCGCGTACCAGTTGAAGTAGAGGAGGTAGGGCTCACCGCTCGCTCGGTTCTCTTGCAAGACGAAGTACTCGACCTCGTGTCCGTCTGACACGTCCGGCAGGGGATCGGCGAAGAGGTCGAACTCACAACGAACGTTCTTGGTGGCAACGGGCAGCGACTTCTCGAGGTAGACGTACTGGTCGCTCTGCACCCCGGACGAACCAGCCCGGAACGCGGTCGCGGAGGTCACCCCTCCGGGCGTGGTTTCGAGGACGCCGCCCGTGTTCTTGGTCCTGTCCCAGCGCGTCGTGACGACGGCCCGTTCGAAGTCGTCGCAGAACGACGTGCTCGGATCGCTGCACGTCGAGAGGGCACCGTCGAGAGCCGAGGCATCGGCGAGAGCGCTGTCGACGACGGTCGAGGCATCGGTGGTGGTCGCATCGTTCGATGCCGCGTCGCTGGCAGCGCTCGTCTTTGCACCGCCCGAGAGACCGGAGCTGTCCACGAGCACGCTGCAGGCACCCGTCGGCGCGAGTACGAGCGCCGTCGCCAGCCACCGTCTACGCATGCGCACGAAGGTAGCACTCGACGGCGATGCCCGTGTCAGGTCGTATCCGGTCAGCATCGACCGCGAAGAGCCTGCCTTACGGGATGTGGCACCGGTCGGGCTAAGCTGCGTCGCCATGCGCCTCTCCGGCATCGCGCGTCGCACGCGGGACGTCCCTCATCCGCCGACGGTCACGAGCACGCTGCTCGAGCGTACGACCGTGAACACGCAGAACGGCCAGCTCGGTAAGATCGAGACCCTCGAGCCGTTCGATCTCGAGCTCTCCGGCGGTCACGAGGTGCGCGTGCGGCTGGCGCAGCATGTTCGCCTCGAGCCCGTCGATGCGCGCGACACCACGTGGGGCGACATCGAGAACGATCCCGCGTTCGCCTCGCTTCGCGCCGCCGCCCCCGGCCCCCACGTCGAGGTCCACGTCCGGCGAGCCCGCATCGAGGTGGGCGCGCACGTGGAGGTCCTCGCGCAGGACGACGACGTGGAGCACGTCTTCGGTGTCGGCGGGAGCCATCGCGATGCGCCCGACCGGCAGCTCTCGACGGTGACGGCGCGGGTCATCGCGAGCGGCCCCGACGCCGCTGCCGTCATCGACCGCCTCCTCCTGCCGAAGGAAGAGCGCCCGAAGCCGGCGACGAAGGCGACGACGAAGCGCGACCCGAAGCTGAAGCCGCGCGGGAGCCGCGCGCCGCTCGTCGTGGTCCTCGTCGCTCTGTCCTTGTTCGCCGCCGCGAGCGCGATCGAGCTGACGCCGCTCACCGTCGACCTCGTCATGACCGGAACCGTCCTCGTCGTGAGCGCGCTCTCCTCGTGGGCGCTCTCGCGCGTCCCTCGCTTCGTGAGCGACGGCAAGGTGCTCGGCCCGCTCGGCGATACCTCCCCCGGACAGCTCGTCCTCGTCCTGATGATCGTGCCGCTCGGTTTCATGTTCATGGGCTTCTTCGCCGACCACGCCGGGCCGTGGCAGGCGCCGAACACGCCTCCCGACCTCGTCTACAACGCGAGCTGGGTGAGCGTCGTCGCGCTCGCGTGCTGGAGCCTCGGGGTCGGGTTCATTGCACTCACGCGCGGGCAGAGGGAGGCGCGGCTCTTCCAGGTGCTCCTCGGAGCCCCGCCGCTCCCCGCCGAGGGTCCGCTCTCTCGCACGTGGGGCTCGTTCGAAGGGGTCGTCCGCGATCCCACGCCCGTCACAGCGGAAGGCGAGGCGGTCGCGATCGTCCACGTCATCAGCGAGGAGGTCGTCTCCGGCTCCGACCCGAACATCTTCACGGAGCGGGTGCTGTCGAAGGGCACGTTCTTCGTCGATGCTCCCGACGAGAGCGGACGTAGCATCGAGATCCACCCCGACGGTGCGGTGTGGACCTCGTCCGTCGCCCTCAGCATCCGGAAGGACGGGAAGCGCGACAAGGACATCATCGAGCACATCCGCGCCGTTCCCCTGCGCGGCAACGTCCTCGTCGCAGGACGCGTCGATCGCGAGCCAGACTCGAAGGTCGGGCGCGTCACCTCCGGCGGGCACGAGTCGCTCCTCTTCGTGGCCGTGAGAGAGGGCGAGAGCCCGCGAAGCGAGTGCCGCGCGATGCTCGTGCTCCGGCGGATCGCGCTCCTCGTCGCCCTCGGCGGGCTCGCGGTCGCGATCGGTACCGCCCTGCTCGTGGAGCCGCAGCTGCCGAAGTTCAACATCCCCGGGGGCGGGGAGTGAGCATGCGTCGGGCGGAGGGGAGCTACGTGCGGACGGGCTCGAGGCGGTAGACCGCGAGCTCCTGGCGGCTCTCTTCGCCCCGCTTCACACCGGTGACGCGCGCGACGCGCGGACCGCCGCCCCAGGCAAGGTTCGCGAGCGGCGCGGCGCAGATCGCGTAGAGGTGCCCCGTCTTCGGGTCGCCGAGGCAGTCGCGGAACGTGTGGAGGAGCTCCCCGCTCGGCCGCTCGATGGTGACCTCGACCGTGTCGTACTCGCGGACGTCGAGCGGGAGGTGCGACACGATGATGTCGACGTCGTGCCGCTCCTCGAAGGCGAGCGGCTCGTCGATCCGGAAGTCGACCATGTGGACCTTGGCGCCGGCCTGCGAGAGCTTCGCCACGTCCTCGGCGGTGGCGCCGCGGATCAGGAAGTCGTCCTTGCAGAACTCGCCCATCATGAGGAGGAAGCGCTCGAACCAGCGAGCGTCCTCGTCCTCGCCCTTCGCCGCCGCCGCGAAGAGCTCCGCTTCGAAGTCGTCCGCTTGCGCTTCCGGCATCGTGCCCGTGACGTAGTCGTCGAGGCGATCTACGCCGAAAAACGGATCGAGCTTCGTCATTGCGGGTTCTCCCAGACGAGCGGCTTGGACATGCAGTCGCGCAGCGCCTGCAACGTGCGATGCCGCATGACGCGCGCGTTCGCCTCCGACACCTCGAGCGCCGACGCGATCTCGACGTGGCTCTTCAGCTCGTAAAACGACAGATGGATGAGGGTGCGCGAGCGCAACGACAGCTCGCTCACGCAGTCCGCGAGGTGCATGTAGTCCTGGCCGCCCATCGACGGCGCGTCGTGATCCGGCTGGATCAGATCCGCGCCGAACTTCTCCCAGAGCTCCTTGCGACGATCGCGCTGCTTCGCGCGGTCGCGCGCGATGTTCTTGCAGATGCCGAGCACGAAGCCGCCGAGGCGCTCGGGATCTTCGATGGCGCCTCGGCGCATGGCCTCGACGAGCACGAGCAGCACGTCTTGCACGAACTCGTCGACGGCGTCCTTCGTGCGCAGCCGGCGTCGCGCGAAGAGCCGCATGGCAGGGATGAAGCGGGCGCAAAGGGCGGACTCCGCGGCGCGGTCTCCGCTCCTCACAAGGTGGAGCTCGTCGGCGATGCTCATCGTCGTCATCCGTTCGGGGGACACTCCCACTCTAGCAAGAGGCTGCGTGAATTCAGCTCCCCCGCCCCGGTTTTTTTGTCGGTGCGGTGTAACGGTCGCGCTGGTCGCTCCACTTGAGCGGGCATGAAACTTCGGAAGGCGGTCTCTCGGTTCGGTCTCGGCGTGGCTCTCTTCGTGAGCGGATGTGTGGCTCTCACGACGGTGCGGGAGGACCGTACGTTCGACGCGCCAAAGCCCGACATCCACGCCAGCACCGACCCGGCGGTCATCGCGCGCGGCGGCTATCTGGTGAATGGTGCGGCGCACTGCGCCGACTGCCATGGCGCCATGGATCAGGAGGACAAGATGCTTCGCGGCGAGATCGTCCCGCTCTCGGGTGGCCGCGAGTTCCACCTGCCGGTCGGGACGTTCCGCGTCCCCAACATCACGCCGGACCCGGCGACGGGCATCGGCCGCTACACCGACGAGGAGCTCGCGCGGGCCCTCCGCTACGGCGTGCATCCGAGCGGCCGCGCGATGCTCCCCTTCATGCCGTTCAACGACCTCGCGGACGACGATCTCGCGGCCATCATCTCCTATCTCCGCGCCCAGCCTCCCGTCACGCACGTGGTCCCGGCCCACGAGCCGAGCGCGGCCGGCAAGCTCGTGAAGGCATGGGTCCTCCAGCCGAGGGGCCCGGAGGAGACGCCGAAGAAGGCGATCAAGCCGGAGCCGACGGCGGCCTACGGCGACTACCTCGCGAACCACGTCGGCAACTGCGTCAACTGCCACACGAAGGTGAACCTGCGAACGGGCGAGCTCGACGGACCGAAGTTCGGCGGCGGCGCGATCCACGAGTCGACGAAGGATCCGAAGAAGAAGTTCGTCAGCCCAAACCTCACCCCGGACCCGTCGTCCGGCTGGATCACGGACTGGTCGGAGGACATGTTCGTGGCGCGCATGCACTCGGGCCGCGTCCACGACGGCTCGCCCATGCCCTGGCAGGCGTTCAAGAACATGAGCGACGACGACCTCCGCGCCATCTATCGCTACCTCCGCACGCTCCCGCCCATGAGCGGCGGCCCCGACCCGGCGAAGCGCGAGACGGTCGTGCTGACGGCCTCGAACGAGTGAGTCGCGATCCCGCGTCGTGTGCGGCTCATGGCACCGCTCGGGCCGAGGAACGTCGCGACGAGAGCGCGGGCTTCCCTGATCAGCGCGGCTCGAGGATGCGGCCCGGCGAGAACGACCTCGCCGTGTGGCACTTGTTGCAGTCGCCGTCCTCGACCATGTCCTTCATCTTTCGGGTGCCTGCGGCGCTCACGACCTTGGCCTTCACCGGCATCGCGAGCGCGGTCCGCGTGTAGAAGTTGCCGGCGCGGTTGATCGGCAGCGTGAGGACCTTGCCGTCGGCGCCGGTGAGCACGACGGTCGTCGTGTCGATGGCGCTGGAGCCGTTGCAGTCGTCCTCGTCGTGCGAGCCGCCGTAGACGGTGCCCGCGAACGTGAAGCGAGGTCCTTGCTCGCGCTCACCCTCGTCGGGGGCGTCCTCCGACGTCTTGCCAGTGAGGTGGCAGTAGATACACGCGCTCCCCGGCTTCATCAGCGGGCTCTCGTGATTGCCGCGCGTCCAGTGCGTGCCGCTCGTGCACGTGAGGTCCACCGGCGGATGCGAGACGCTGTCGTCATCGTCGCCCGTCGCCGAGTCACACGTGCCAGCCGGCATGCCGTCCGCGACCCACTGCTCGAAGATCGCGATCTGATCCTCCGTGGTCGAGGAGTCCGGCGGCATCGGCGCGTCGGTGTCCCTCATGCGCGACAGCGCGAGCTTCGCCACGATTTGGCCCTCGAGCTTCGCGAGGAGGTCTTCGCGCGAGAGGAGTCGCGTCTGCGCGTCACCTTCGAGCTTGGTCCCGTGACACGACGTGCAGTTGTCGGCGAGCACCTTTGCGACGTCGCACGGGAGGCCGGTCGGATCCTCGGGCGTCGTCGGATCCGTCTCCGTCGTCGGGTCCGTGGGAGCGATGTACGGCGTCGGCAGGAAGCCGTCGTTCGCGGACGGGCCTGTGTAGCAAGCCGTCACCGCGGCGATCGCGAGCGCAGACCCGAGCAAGAGTGAGCGGAGACCCGAAGCCATCGAAGAGCGCGGACCATACCCGAGCGCCGTCATTGGCTTAAGGCCGACGCGCGACAAGACGTCGCCGAGACGTTGCAAATCACATCGGCGACGCTCGGCGATCTGCACGACTTGCGCAGAGGCTTGCGCGACGGCGCGTCCTCTCCCGGCGTTTTCGTCAGTCCGTGAGCTCCATGACGCGCTGCTCGAGGCCCTTGCCCTTCGTGACCTGGCTGATGCGAGCCTGGTTGTTGAGGAGGGCCCAGAGCACGTGACCGATGACGGTCTCGGCGTCGATGGTGCCGCGATCGAAGTAAACGATCAGCTCGCGCTTGTCCTCGTCGTACTCGACACGCTTCACCATGGGGAGGTCGCGGACCTGCGAGATCGGCGTGGGGCCCTGGCCGAGACGGATGCGGACCTCTTCACTGGACGCGGTGAGCTCCGTGATGGTGCCGGCCGCGACGACGCGACCGCGGTCGAGGATGCACGCCGCGTCACAGATCTCCTCGAGCTCCTGGAGGTTGTGGCTCGAGACGACCAGCGTGCAGCGGCCCTTGCGGCGCTTGATGATGTTGCGGACCTCGTAGGCCACGCGCGGATCGAGACCCGCCGTGGGCTCGTCGAGGAGGACGATCTCCGGATCGCCGAGGAGCGCCTGCGCGAGCTGGACACGCTTCGCCATACCGTGCGAGAGCGCGCTGCAGCGGAGGTTCCACCACTCCTTGCCGTCGACCTCCTCGAGCACCTCGCGCGCCTCCGCCTCGACGCGATCCGCCGGGACGTCCTGGAGCTGCGCCATGTGCATGAGGAACTCGCCGACCTTGTCCCAGGGCGGGAGCAGCGCGTCTTGCGGGAGAACACCGATGCGCGAGCGGAGCTCGTCCACCTGCGTGGGCGCGTAGCCGAGCATCTCGAGCTGACCGCTCGTCGGGACGAGGAAGCCCGCCATCATGGAGAAAGTGGTGGTCTTGCCAGCGCCGTTCGGACCGATGAGGCCATAGACCTGGCCCTGCTTCACCTTCAGCGAGACCTGATCGACGGCCGTCTTCACGCCGAAGCGCTTCGTCAGCTTGTTGATGCGGATCGCGATCTCGACGTCCTTCTTCTTGCGCTTCGTCCCCGGCTTACGCTCGGGCAGCGGGGCCGGCATGTAGCCGGTGGGCGCGGGCGCGGTGACCTCGTCCGGAGACTTGCTCGCCTCCTTCGCGGCGAGGAGATCGGCGGGGGCGACGGGCTTCGTCGTCTCGCCGTCGGACACGGCCGCCTCCTTCGGAGCCTCCTTCACGGGCTCGTCGGCCGGAGGCTCGTAGGGCGAGCGCTCGGCCTTCTTCTCTTCGACCTTCTCTTCCGTGGTCATCAGACGTCCCTCTTCGCGAAGAGCGCGCTCGAGCCGGCGAGCATCGCAGCCGCGAAGCCGAAGCAGACGGCGAGACCGGTGAGGAACGGTCCGATCTGAGGAGAGAGGAGGAACCGGTCGTAGAAGTTCGGGAAGATGTAGAGGATGGGCGTGGGCGAGCCGATGACCTCGGGGTCGTTGTGACCGCCGACCCAGAACGGGATGTACACGAGCCACCAGACGAAGAAGATGCCGGCCGTGGTGAGCAGCGCGATGATCGGCACGCGCATCAGCGAGCTGATGAAGACGGAGACCGCGCACCACATGCCGAGGATCGGCATCGACGCGCACCAGAAGCGGAAGCCCCAGCTCACGATGTCGGCGAACGGCGCCTCACCGCGCGCCGTGCACACGATCCAGATGAGGGCGTGCATCCCCAGCGCGACGATGCCGCACGTGGCCCAGAGGCCGAGCCACTTGCCGATGATGTACGAGCTGCGTCGCGAGCGAACCGTCCAGTAACGCACCGTGCGGTGCTGGCGTTCGGCGGACACCGAGTCGAAGCCGAGCAGGAGGACGACCGCGGGCATCAGCACGAGCGACACCGCGAAGAGGAAGAAGATGAGGCCCGGCGCGCTGCCGAGGTGATCCCCCGTCTTCTCGTCCATGAACCACCAGCCGAAGAGCTTCTTCTTCGCCTCGAGCAGCACCTCGGGCGAGATGTTCTTCTCGTCCATGCGCTTCTTGCGGATGTCGTCGGACTGCGCGAAGAGCATCGCGAGCCCGCCACCGCCGGCGACGGTGAGCACCGAGAGGATGATGCCTTTGATGCTTCGGAAGCTCTTACGCAGCTCGCGCTGCACCATGAAGCGGGTTTCGACGAGGGGACTCACGCCCACACGCTAGAACGGCTCAGCCGGCGAGGCAAAGCCTAGGCGCGGCTATTTCTGCGGCGCCCGCGCGCGCGAACGCCTGCGAGGACGCCGGCAAGGCCGAGCAGGAGGCTGCCCGTGCCGAACGTGTCGTGGCGGCGCGATATTCCGCAGCCCTCTTCCGTGGTGACGGTTTGCGTCGCGGGCGTCGTCCCGGCGCCGCCGGCGGGGTTCTCCGCTGCGGGGTTGTTCGTCTTCGGCTTCACCGTCGTGCCGTCGGCGGTCTTGAACTCGATCGTGACGTCGTTGTACGCGCCATCGGCCTCGCCGGTGCTTGCAATCTGCACGTAAGCCGCGTCGCCGTTGCGCTCGCTGGGGAGGTCGAGCGTGACCTCGCTGTCCTGGGCCGCCTTGCGAAGGGGAGCGTCGTGGCCGTTCTGGCTCTTGGGATCCCAGAGGATCGGAGCGCCGATCTTGACGAGAACCGTCGGCGCAAACGGCTTGGCGTTCCCGCCGAGCGGGTTGGCCGCGCCGGCCCCTTGCGCCTGCAGGAAGGAGACGTGGATCTGCGTCGCGTCGTCCGGGATGTTCGCCTTGATCTGGATGATGCCGGGCGCGATCGACTTGATCTTCACCGAATTGGTGCCGGGCGCGGCGAAGCCGAGGCGCTTCTGCGACGAGGCCACCGGATCGGTCCCGTACTCGATGACGCGGTCGCAGCCCTTGCCGTCCACGAGGAGGCGGCGCTTCGTCATCGCCGCCTGAAGCGCGGTGGCGCCCTTCGGGAGGTCGGTGTCGAGCACCTCGAGGAACAGGCCGATGAGGTCCTCGAAGCCGACGTCGCCATGGCCCGCGTTCTGGCGCATCGCCTTGTAGAGGGCCTTGTCGAACTTCGCGCGATCGGCCGCCGCGAGCGAGGCGCGCGCCTCCCAGAGGCCACCGGAGAACGGGGTGGAGTCGGCGTGGACCTCGCCCGCGAGATTGGCGCACGAGTCCTGGTTGTCGAGGGTGCGGATGACGCCGGTGGTCGCGCCGAGATCCGTGGACGCGTACTCGCCCACGTCCGGCTCGCCCGTGATGGCGGACGAGAAGTAATCGGCGAGCCCTTCGTTCATCGCGCCCGGCGCGTCGATCGCGCCGTACTTGTCGACGTGCCATACGACGAGCTTCAGCGTGTCGTCGACGACGGCGTGCGTGAACTCGTGATAGACGACGTCGCCGTCGTATGCGTAGTCGCGCTTCGGGCCCTGGCCGAACCAGAGCGCGCCTGCATCGAAGCCGTAGAGCTGCGCGAAGACGCCGCCGAGCCCGCCCGCGCCCGGCGCGAAGAACGCGTTCTGGAACGGCTCGAGCGGAAGATCCGGGTTCCCCGCCTGCGCGATGTTGCCCTGGAGGAGGCCCTTCGGGAGCTGGAGATTCGCGATCGTGCGGAGCGGCTTGTCGACCACGACCTGCGCGTCGGGATCGCCCTGGAGGTCGCGGAAGAACGCATAGGCCTTCGACGCGTGGTAGTAGATCGCGACCTCGGAGAACTCGTCCGAGCGAGACGCGGCGGTCTGATCGTCGATGGGGTCGTAGAGGAAGTTGCCCTGCTTGTCGGCCTTCGCGACCTGGTCGATGTCGCAGACGTGGACGTCGATCGCGATGCCGACGTCGAGCGACTTCACGCTCTTGTTGTCGATGCAGTTGTGAGCCTCGATGAACGGGTTCGTGAGGAAGCCACCGCTGGGCTCGAGCGCGAGCTCCTTCGTGGTCGTCTTCGGCGTCTTCGTCGGGTTGCTCTCGAAGACGCGGGCGGTCGCGAAGACGCGCGTGTCGCGCGCCTCGAGGATCTCGCCCGTCTGCGCGTCGACGATGATGCGCGGGGCGCCGGCGAACGGAAGCACCCTCGGGACGACCGCGTAGGCGAGGCGCGAGCCCTGATCGAGGGTCGGCCAGATGACGAGGTGCGCGTCGCTCGGGCTCGCGTGGGCGATCTTCGCCGCGTCGGCAGGCGTGAGCGTCGGCTTCGTGGACGGCAGATCGGTCGCGAGATCCGGACGCTGCAACAGGCGGCGGCCGATCGTGGAGTAGCGCTCGACGGAGCCGCGGCCGATCACGGGGATACCCTCGGGGAGCTGCGCGTAGCGAACGACGGTCTCACCGTCGCCGAAGCGATCGACACGTTGCGCGACGAGGTCCGCGCGCGCATCAGCGGCCCAGGCCGTCGCGAGCAGCGCCGCGGCCAAACCAAGCGAAGAACGCATCGGCCGCATATGCCTGAAAAAACGCCCGGACGCGAGCTGGGCGTGCGGTAGGGTCGGGGCATGGCGGGGCTCGACGAGTCACGGCTGGGACTTGCCTCGGAGGTGGGCCTCGCCGCCGACGCATTTCTCGATGAAATCCCCGTGGATCGGCTCGATCCGGCGGGGACCATCACGCCGTCCAGCCGGAGGCTGTGCGCGGGTCTCGGCCTCCTCGGCCAGGCCACATATCGGGCCCTCGGAGGCACCCGCCGAGGCGACGAGGTCGGGCTCGCAGGCGCGATGCTCTCGCTGCTGACGAAGCTCGACGATCAGGTGATTGACGCGCGCGATTTCCACGCCGGCACGAGCCGAGAAGCGGCGGCCGAGAAGACGCGCGCCTACCTCGCGCCGACGCTCGCCTCCATCCGGAGCGGTGCGCCCGCGAGCGACGACGAGCGCTGCGTCTTCGCGGCGCGCCTCGGCCGCCGGCTCCGCGCGCTCGGGAGCTGCGAGCACGTCATCGAGACGATCGCGCGGGGCTGGGAGGTGCAGGCGATCGCGGTCTCGACGCTCACCCGGCATGCGAGCGAGGTGACACTCGCGGAGGTCGAGTCCGTCACGCGCGACATCAGCGGCGTGTGGCTCCTCATGATCACGGAGATCGGCACGATCGGGACGCGCGCCCTCACCCGCGAGGAGTCGGACGCGTTCCAGCTCTGGGGCGACGCGATCCAGAAGGCCGACGCGCTGAACGATCTGACGAAGGACATCGCCGACGGGCACTGGTCCACGTACCCGCTCAAGGTCCTCTTCGAGCGCTCGAGCCGCGACTACGAGCGCGCACGCGCCGGTGCTGACGTGGACGTGCTGCTCGCGAAGAACGGCGTCGCGGAGGTGTGCTTCGATCCGGGGCTCGTACAGCGCGCCGCCTCCGCGCACGCCGGGCTCGGCGACGTCCAGCTCCTCCTGCGCTGGATCCACGAGCACCTCACCGCGCGCTGGCACGCGAGGCGCGGGGGCTGATGTTCGGCCTGCTTCGTCCATCGGACCGAGGGCTGCGCTGCGCCGAGCGGCAGGAGTTCAACCGGTTCTACTGCGGCCTCTGCAAGGGGCTCGATCACCATCACGGCACCGTCACGCGCGGCCTCCTCTCCTACGACGGCGTGTTCGTGGCGCTGATGGTGGACGCGCTCGTGGAGGAGCCCGCCGCGCCGTCGAAGTGCCGCTGTCCGCTCCTGCCGGTCGTCCATCGAAAGACGGTCGCGCCCGACAGTGTCGCCATGACCTACGCGGCGTCGGTCCAGATGCTGCTCTTCGATCAGTGGGCCGCGGACGGCGGGCGCTCCCTCGTGCGTCGCTTCTCGCGCCCGCACGCGGAGACGGCGCACGCGCGGCTCGAGGCCCTCGGCGTCTCGCTGCGCGCGCTCGAGGACTTCGATCGCGTTCAATCCCAGGTGGAGAGCGACGACGCGACCCCCATCCGCGCCGCCGCGCCGACCGCCGAAGCGCTCCGGCTCGTGTTCTCGCGCATCGCGTCGCTGCCGGGCGCGCGCGGCGACGCCACGACGCTCGGGGAGCTCGGCGCCGCGGTGGGCCGGGCGATCTACTTCGTCGACGCACTCGAGGACCTCGACGACGACCTGCGGAAAGGCGCCTTCAATCCATGCATTCTGCAAGGAAGGCGCGACGAGCGACGCGTGCGAGAGACCGCGCGTCTCCTGCGGGGGAACGTCGACGGCCTCGCGCCCCTCTTCGACGCCTTGCCCGTCGCGCGACACGAGCGCGTGCTGCGCGACATCCTCGGCGAGCTTCGCGCGCGAGCGACACAGGCCATCGACGGCGTGCGGCGTGCGCCCGACTCGCGTCTCCGCGCGCTCATCGTCGCGATGGCGGTCTTCGTGTGGGCCATGCTCTGCGCGGTGCCGCGCGTGTTCGCGGCCGGACCCAAGCGCGACGCCGGGATCCGCGACGCGGGCGCCGACGCGAGCGACGCGAGCGCCGGCCAGAGCACGAGTCCCTGGGGCATCCCCGAGATCGACTCCGGTCTGCCGGAGCTCCCAGCGCCGGAGTCGACGTCGAAGCCCTCGGGGGGCCCCGCGCCAAGTGGAGCGCCGGGCAGCGATCGATCGAAGCCGGGCGGTGGGACGGGCGCGGGTCCCTGCGACGCGTGCGGAAACCCGTGCCGAGGCTGCTGCGATACGCCGCTCAAGTGCTGCGACACCTGCAAGGGCTGCTGTGACGCTCCGACGAAGTGCTGCGACGGCTGCGGAAACTGCTGCAAATCGTGCGACGGGTGTGGGAAGGGCTGCGGAGACTGCGGGAAATGCTGCGATGGCTGCGGTAGCTGCTGCAAGTAGCGGTCACGCCTCGGGATTCAGGCGAGCTCGTGAAAGCTCACCGAAACCACTCGACGCGAGGTCCGATCGGACCTAAGTCGATGAGGCAGCCAGTTCGTGTCCGCTGATGGAATCCCAGCTTCCAGCAGTGGACCGTATGACCCTGTCGATCCGGAAACGTGAACCCCGCCAGGCCCGAAAGGGAGCAACGGTAGCGCGGAAGGGTGTGGCAGGGTCGTTACCTATTTAAAGCCTGGATTTCCAGCGCTTCCAACACGGGCGGTCCAGCGCTTACCTGCGGATTTTTCAGCAGATGATACTGCTGGTTTTCCAGCAGCTGGCGACCGCTTTCCCCGGCGCATCCGGCCCGTGGGGGTCCCCGCTATCCCCGAGGCACGGGGGTCGGTGACTTTGTGTGGCGCGCGGGCGCGGTTTCCGATAGCTCTGGGGACAGGTCTACGAGCTTCGGCTCATGACCGCAGGTTTTTATCGGCTCATTCGCGAGGCTTGCCGCGCGGATGGGCCTCCGAACTCGCTCTGAGCGCCCGAGGCGCCACGAGCTCTCCACCTCCCTCTTCAGTGAGGTGTGGTCGTCGCGATGTGGACCGAGATTACGCCGCCCGCCATCGATGCGCGTTCTGCGCAGGGGCCCCACGTTCATGTGGGGACGAAATGGGGAGACGTCCGTCCCAAGCGTGAAGACCAGGCTTTCGTGGGCGTCATCGGGCGGGAAAGCCATTTCCGTCCATGGCCAAGAATATCCTCGTCATTTCGTGTGATTACCGCGAGACACGCGCCGCACTAATCGAGAACGGCATCATTGCCGAGCTCCACATCGAGCGCAAAGGCGCCGAGTCCGGCACGGTCGGTAACGTTTATCTCGGCAAGGTCACTCGTGTCCTTCCAGGGCTTCAAGCCGCGTTCATCGACATCGGTCAGGAGCGCGCCGCGTTCCTCCATGTCGAGGACCTGATCCGTCCCGACGACTTCGACGAGTACCTCGCCGGTGGTCGCAAGCTCGCCCGTGGTGAGGAGCGCACGCAGGTCGCCGAGGACGAGCCCGACGTCGAGCCCGAGACGCAGGCCTCTCCCGACGAGCCCGCGACCGCGATCGCAGCTCCGTCGGAGCCGTCGCTTCCGCCGCCCTCACCCCCGGCCGACCGCGATGATGACGAGCAGGCCGACGCCAGCGGCGCCGACTCCGATGAGCCCGCGACCGCGGACTCGGGCGACTCGAGCGAGCCGCTCTCGGGTCTCGGCGGCATCGACGATCTCGAGACCACGGTTGCTTACGGCCCCGATTGGCCCGCGCCGCCTCCGCCGCGCGCTGCCGCCAAGAAGGGTCCCGGCCAGAACGGCACCACGACCGCGAAGCGCGCGCTCTCCAGGTCGCGGTCGGAAGAGGCGCCGGTTCGTAGCCGCACGAGCGAGCCGCCGGTCAGCGAAGAGCCTCCGTCGACGGAGGCGGCCCCGCCGTCTCCGCCTCCGCTCTACACGCCGTCCACGAACGTCATCGAAGACACGTCTTCGGTCGCGCTGATCGGCGCGGCGGCTTCCTCGCGTGAGATCCTCGCGCCGGCCGCCGACGAGAGCGACCGCCTCTTCGGCGACGACGGCGACGACGACGACGATGAGGATCGCGACGAGGAGCGCGACGAGGATCGCGACGACGAGGACGACGACGACGACCGCGACGAGCCCTCCGTCCACTCGCTGCAGTCGCAGCCGACGCTCGACGAGCTTCCGGCGTCCGACAGCGATCGCCCCTCCCAGACCGCTCCGCAGGGCGGCGCCGCCGACTCGGACGACGATGACGACTTCGGCGACATGCCTGGGTTCACGATCAGCGATCCGGGCGAGCCCGTGCCGCGTGCCCCCGCCCCGCGCGGGCCCGGGAGCGATCGCGAGCGCGGTGAGCGTGGCGGTCGACGGCGCCGTCGTGGACGCGGCCGTGGCAACGATCGTCCCGCCGCCCCCGGGGCCGGAGCGCCGACCGAAGCGCGTGGTCGCAGCGAGAGTCGCGGACGCGGCGGCGACCGCGGGCGCAGCGGCGATCGCGGACGCGGCGGTGATCGCGGACGTGGCGGTGATCGCGGACCGCGCGGCGAGCGCCCGGGCGCGGGCGGCCTCCCTGGTCGCCTCTCCAAGTCGACCCCGATTCGCGAGGTCGTGAAGGAGGGTCAGGAGATCATCGTCCAGGTGACGAAGGATCCGATCGGAACGAAGGGCGCGCGCTGCTCGAGCCACATCTCGCTGCCCGGCCGCTACGTCGTGTACCTCCCGACGGTCGATCATATCGGCATCAGCAAGCGCATCGGCAACGACAAGGAGCGCGCGCGCCTCCGCGAGGCGATCGAAGCGATGAAGCCGCCGTCCGGTGGTCTCATCGTCCGCACCGTCGCCGAGGGCCTCACGAAGAAGGGCCTCAAGCAGGACATCGGCTACCTCGTTCGTCTCTGGGGCGAGGTCGCGAAGAAGCGCGAAGGCGCCCGCGCGCCGTACCTCCTCTCGAGCGAGCTCGACCTCGTGCTCAAGGTCGCACGCGACCTCTTCACGGACGACGTCGACGAGGTCGTCATCGACGACAAGCAGCAGTACGAGCGCCTCGTCCGCTTCGTCGAGATGTTCGCGCCCGAGCGCCTCAAGGACGTGAAGTTCTACTCGGAAGAGGAGCCCATCTTCGACGAGTACGGCATCGAGGACGAGATCGGCCGCGCGCTCTCGCGCAAGGTGCCGCTGCCCTCGGGCGGCTACCTCATCATCGACCAGGCCGAAGCGCTCACCGCGATCGACGTCAACACCGGTCGCTTCGTCGGCAAGGGCTCGAAGGACATGGAGGAGACGATCCTCAAGACGAACCTCGAGGCGGTCAACGAGATCGCCTACCAGCTTCGCTTCCGCAACATCGGCGGCCTGATCATCCTCGACCTCATCGACATGGAGCAGCACAAGAACCGCGAGAAGGTGCGCCGCACCCTCGAGGAGCTACTCCAGAAGGACAAGGCGAAGACGACGCTGAACCGCATCAGCGATCTCGGCCTCATCGAGATGACGCGCAAGCGCACGCGCGAGAGCCTCGGGCGCCTCCTGCACGAGCCCTGCTTCTACTGCGACGGCACCGGCCAGCTGCAGTCGAAGGAGACGATCGCGTTCGAGATCCTCCGCGAGATCCGCCGCAAGCGCTCGACGCTTCCGGGCTACTCCGTCCTCGTCAACGCGCATCCTGCCGTGGCCGACGTGCTCAACAGCACGGAGAAGGCCGCGGTTCAGGACGCCGAGAACAAGTACATGCGCAAGATCATCGTGACCCCACGCAAGGAATACCACCTTGAGCAGTTCGACATTCTTGGCAAGTAGGCGGAAGTAGAACGCCATCATGACCGAATCGAAGCGCGCCGAAGAGCGCATCACGATCAACAAAGAGTTCGAGTCCTTCGACGCGTTCATCCAGGAATACGTCACGAACATCTCGCGCACGGGCGTCTTCATCCGCGCGCAGAAGCCCCTGCCCATCGGCACGCAGGTGAACCTTCACTTCACGGTCATCATGAACGACATCGAGACCATCGAAGGCGTCGGTGAGGTCGTTCGCGTCGAGAAAGACGGCATGGGCGTGGTCTTCCGCGAGCTCTCCGCCTACTCGAAAGACCTCATCGACAAGCTTCTCATCCAGCGCCGCTAGCTACTAAACTCCGGGATTCGAGTATCACAATGCGCACTCCTCTGATTATCTCTGTCGGCATGCTCTCCGTTCTCCTTGGCGCCTGTGGGAGCAGCATGCCCCCGCCCACCGACCGTCTCGCCAGCGCGGAGGCCGCGGCACGCAGCGCAAAAGAGCTCGGCGCGGACAACACGCCGAAGGCCCAGCTCGAGCTGAAGCTCGCGACGGAGCAGATCGATCAGGCGAAGAAGCTGATGGCCGACGGCGACAACAAGCGAGCGGACCTCATCCTCCAGCGCGCGAACGCCGACGCGGAGCTCGCCGTCATGCTCGCGAAGGAAGCCAACGCCAAGGCGGAAGCCGAGAAGGCGCAAGAGAACGTCAAGAACATCAAGGCAGGGAAGTAGTCATGCGCAAGGTCCGCTACAGCACTCTCGCTCTCGTCTCTCTCCTCGCCATGGCGTGCGGCAGCACGCTCCCGCCGAAGGAGCTCGTCGACGCGCGCGCCGCGTACCAGGCCGCGGCGAAGGGTCCCGCCGGCCAGCAGGCGCCCGCCGAGCTCCACGTCGCGAAGCAGGCGCTCGACCAGGCCGAGCGCGCGTTCGCCGACGACGCCGACTCGCCCGAGACCAAGGACTACGCGTACATCGCGACGCGCAAGGCCGAGCTCGCCGACGCCTCCGCCCGCGCCCTCATCGCGCAGAAGGACAAGGAAGGCGCGACGCGCGACGCGCAGAACCTCACCGCCGACCAGCTCCGCAGCGCGCGCAACGAGCTCAACTCGACGAAGCACAACCTCGAGAAGACCCAGGACCAGCTCGCGGCCGAGAAGATCGCGCGCGAGGCGGCGGAGAAGAAGGCGGCGCAGGCGATGGCCGACCTCGCCAAGATCGCGGCCGTCACCAAGGAGGCCCGCGGTACGGTCATCACGCTCTCGGGCGCGGTGCTCTTCGCGTCGAACGAGTCGACGCTCCTCCCCGCCGCGATGATCAAGCTCAACGAGGTCGCGGACGCGCTCACGAAGGGCAACCCCGACTCGAACATGACCGTCGAAGGTCACACCGACTCGCAGGGCCAGCGGCAGTACAACATGGACCTGTCGAAGAAGCGCGCGGACGCGGTTCGCGATCAGCTCGTCTCCCGCGGCGTCGCGCAGGACCGCATCAAGGCGGTCGGCATCGGCCCGGATCGCCCGATCGCGAGCAACAACAGCGCGGAAGGCCGCGCGAACAACCGCCGCGTCGAGATCATCGTCGAGCCGCCGAAGCACTGAGCGCTTCGCAGATGCGAGCGCTCCGCGCCATCGTCGCCACCGGCATCGCCGCGCTCGCGGCATGCACGAGCTTCGGCGCGGACGGCGTGACCGCGGCGCCGGACCCGAACGAAGCGGGCTCGGACGCCTCGGCGTCGCCAGCGGATGGCAGCGGCGCGGACGTCATCTTCGCGACCGACGCGAAGGTCGTCCCGGGCCTCTTGCCCATCGAGGCCTATTCGTACGGCCCGCCCACCAGCGACGAGGTCATCCGCGCCGTCACCGCCGAAGGCGGGCGTGTCTTCTTCTCGAACCGCGCGACGGATAGCATCGAAGAGCTCCTTGGCGACACGACGAACCGCGTGGTCCCTGGTCCTGGCGTCGGGCAGCAGCTCATCGTCAAGGACAGCTTCGTCTGGCGGACGGGCGCGGGCACCACGAACGACGAGCTGCACCGCTACGACACGGGAGAGCAGCTCGAGACCGTCGTCGCGTCGGGCGCCAGCGGCTGCGCGTACGTCAGCCCCGACGGCTCGCGGATCTACGCCACGGACTATGCGGGACGCATCTTCCATGTCCCGGTCGACGGGACCGGCGCGCCTGTCCACGTGCTCGACCAGACGGGCGGACCGACGCTGCGAATCTGGGGCGTGGCCGTCATCGAAGGGCAGATCTTCTACACGCGCGACGAGACGCAGATCGTCACACGCAGCGGAAACGCAAACGGGTTCGTCGGGGCCGAGACGCCCTTGCTCGACGGCCTCAACAGCCCGCAGTGCCTGACCATCGACGGCGGCTTCCTCTACTTCCCCACCTACCGCGACGGGGTGATTCACCGCGTGAAGCTCGACGGGACGGAGCACGTGATCCTCGCGCAGGAGCAGCTGCACCCGACGCAGATCGGCATCACGGGCGGGAACCTCTACTGGAACTCCGGCAACAAGGTGATGAAGCTACCGATTCCGGCTCAGTGACGGCCGCCGATATCGCTCAGGTTCGGAGGCGCGTCGACCGGCTTCTTCGGCGGCGTGGCGGGGGCCGGCGCGGGTGTTGGACGTGGATGCGGCTTCGTCTTCGGACGCGCTCCGCTCGGATCGGGAGCCGGCTCGGGCGCGGGCGCCGGCACGATCATCACCGTCGTCGGGGGCGGAGGCGCCACGACGACGGTGGGCTCGGGATCCGCGCTCGGTGCGGGCCCGGGCGGCGGGGGTGTGCTGCGCCGGAAGACCACCCAGCCCACGATCGCGACGAGGAACACCATCGCGAGGCCGAGCGGGAGGAGGCTCGCGTTCGAGGACGCGGGCGCGCGCCGGCGCGCGGGCGGCGCCACGGACACCATACGTGGTGTCGTTGGCGGTCGCGGCATCGCGACCACGGTCGCCTGGAGGGCCAGGTCTCTCCCGTTCCTCGGGGTGGTGGTGATGGCCTCGCTGTCGTCCTCGGGCTCGCGACCGGGGAGCCGCTCCGTCTTCTGCGGGCTCGGGATCGTGACCGTCTCGAGCCCGACGTCGTCGACGCCCATCGTGGCGAGGATCTGCTCGAGGCTCGCCTGTGCGCGACGCGAACCGAACGGCGCAAGCGCCTTGGCGAGGTCCGCGATCGATGACGGACGCGACTCGGGCTCCTGCGAGAGGCAGAGCTCGACGATCCGCGCGAAGTCCGCGGGCACCTCGACGACGGAGCGGAGCGGCACGAGCGGCGCGGAGGCCATCGCTGCGAGGACGCTCATCACCGTCTCGCCCTTGTAGGGATTCACGCCGCTCGTGAGGCGATAGAGGATGGCACCGAGCGAGTAGATGTCCGCGCGAGCGTCGACGTCACGCGAGGACTCGATCTGCTCCGGGGCCATGTAGCCCGGCGAGCCGAGCGCGACGCCTTCGTTGGTGAGATGGCCGACCTGAGAGCCCTCGGTCACCGTCTTCGAGACGCCGAAGTCGAGGACCTTCACGGAGCCTCGGCCTCCTGGACCGCGCGCCACGAAGAGGTTTGCAGGCTTGAGATCGCGATGCACGACGCCGAGCGTGTGGGCCTCCGCGACCGCCTCGCAGGCCTCGAGCACGTAGTCGACCGCTTGCTCGACGGGGAGCTGACCGCGCTTCGCGAGGAGCTTCGAGAGGTCCTCGCCTTCGAGCCGCTCCATCACGTAGTAGGGCGTGTCGTCATCGAGCGCGCCGACGTCGAACACGCGCGCGACGTGCTCGCTCTTGAGCCGCACGATGAGACGGGCCTCGCGCTGGAACCGCGCGATCGCCTCCGCGTTGGCGTCACGGAGGACCTTGATCGCGACGGGCTGATCGAGGTCGAGGTGGGTCGCTGCGAGCACGACTCCCATCCCGCCGGCGCCGATCACGTGGTCGACGCGGTATTTGTCCGCCACGAGCTGGCCTGCGGACAGGTCGATCATCCGGCTTCATTGTCCCACATCCAGCGGGTGCATGCGGTATCGTCGAGGCCGTGCCGGCGGTGCTTCTCGCCAACCGCTTCCAGCTCGACGAGCGCATCGGTCGAGGCGCGATGGGCGAGGTCTGGTCCGCGATCGACAAAAAGACGCGGGCCGAGGTCGCGGTGAAGATCGCGCAGGCGTGGTCGATGGAAGAGCCGGAGCTCGTGGATCGCTTCGAGCGGGAGGGCGAGCTCCTCGAGCGCTTGAAGAGCCCGTACATCTGCGGTCTCGTCGCGCGCGGCCGGACCGACCGCGGCGTCCCGTACCTCGTGATGGAGAAGCTGACAGGGGAGACGCTCGAAGAGCTCCTGCACCGAGAGCCGTGCCTCGCGCTCGAGGAGGTCGGCCGCATCGGCTGCGAGGTCCTGCAAGGGCTCGCGACCGTGCACGCGGCGGGTGTGGTGCATCGCGACATCAGCCCGGCCAACGTGTTCCTCCATGGCAAGCGACCGCCTATCGTCAAGCTCATCGATTTCGGGGTGGCAAAGGCCGCGACCGGCAGCGGCCCGCGCACGACGGGTCGCACCACGATGGGGACGTTGCCGTTCGTGGCGCCCGAGCAGCTTGGCGACAGCGCGCGCGCGGGACCACGCGCGGACCTCTATGCGGTCGGCGCGATCGTGTTCTTCGCGCTCTCCGGGCGCCTGCCCTTCGGCGACGCGACCGGAACACGCCTTGTTGCGCTGAAGAAGGAGCACGAGGCGCCGAGCATCGACGAGGTCACGGGCGAGACCTGGCCCGCGGCGGTGAAGACGTTCCTCGCAAAGACGCTCGCGCGCTCGCCGTCGAAGCGATACGCCTCCGCCGAGGTCGCGCTCGCCGCGCTCACGCAGGCCTCCCGTGGTCGCGCGCCGGTGCTCGAAGTTCCTCAAGCTGGCGCCGGTGCCACGGCCACCCTCACCCTTCAGTCGAAATCCCCACGAGGAAGATAAGCGATGGCGACGACCGTCTTTTCGACGCGCATGCTCGAGTTCCGCGGCGGAACCCTCACTTACGGAGAGAAGTCGGTCTCGATCGGGCCGGAGCCCGTGGTCGTCGGCCGCGATCCCGCATGTGGGCTCGTCGTGAACGAGACGGGCGTGAGCTCGATGCACGCCGAGCTCGTGGCGACGCCCTTCGGTGTCCGGCTGCGCGATCTCGGCAGCAAGAACGGCACGTACGTCGGCGACCTCAAGGTCGTCGAGGTGCAGCTCAATCACTCGACCACGTTCGCGGTGGGTCGCACCGAGCTGCAGTTCGAGACAGCGAAGGCGCAGAAGGTCGATCTGCCCGACATCGAGCGATTCGGCCCGATCTACGGCTCGAGCGCGGCGATGCGCGATCTCTTCCGGCGCCTCGAGAAGGCCGCTCCCTCCGAGCTCACGGTGCTCATTCAGGGCGAGACCGGCACCGGCAAGGAGCTCGTCGCGCAGGCCGTGCACGAGGCGTCACCGCGGAAGAAGGGCCCGTTCGTGGTCGTCGACTGCGGCGCGATCGCGGCCTCGCTCGCGGAGGCGATCCTCTTCGGCCACGAGCGCGGCGCGTTCACCGGAGCGCAGACGGCGCGAGTCTCGCCCTTCGTGGAGGCGAACGGCGGCACCATCTTTCTCGACGAGCTCGGTGAGCTCCCCATCGACATCCAGCCGAAGCTCCTCCGCGCGCTCGCGGAGAAGCGCATCAAGCCCGTCGGCAGCAACACGTACATCCCGTTCGACGCGCGTGTCGTCGCCGCCACGCGCCGCGATCTCGAAGGCGCGGTCAACAGCGGCGCGTTCCGCAGCGACCTCTACTTCCGCCTCGCGCAGGTCCGCGCGTTCGTCCCCGCGCTGCGCCAGCGCCTCGAGGACATCCCCGGTCTCGTACGCGTCATGCTCGAGCAGCTCGGCTCGAAGGGCGCGTGGCGCCGTGTCACGCGCGGGACGCTCGATCGCCTGCTCCGCTACGACTGGCCAGGCAACGTACGCGAGCTGAAGAATGCGGTCTCCGTCGCGCTCGCGCTGGCCGACGAGAACGAGGCCCTCGACATCGCGGGGGCGGTCGGCCTGAAGACGGCCAAGCCGACGAAGGGCAAGCCGATCGACACGAGCGCAGTGCGCGGCTACCACGACGCGAAGCGCGACGCCCTGCATGCGTTCGAGCGCTCGTACTTCGCACAGCTCGTTGACGCCACGAACGCGAACGTGGCGGAGATCTCGCGCCGCTCCGGCTTGCAGCGCACGCACGTGCGGAAGTACCTGCGCCTCCACGGCCTGCGCGAGCCGAAGGAGTGACGCTTACTGGATCTCGATGTCGTCGAGCCAGTAGAGCCCCTGCGGGCCCGACGCGATGCCTGGCGTGGTGCCGAGCTCGACCGACGTGATCGCAGGCGGTGTCGCGGTCTCCTGCGCGATCATGTTCACGACGACCGAGGGTCCAGCTCCCATGGCGGAGTAAAAGCCGTAGGTCACCTTCTGCGCCGCGAGGTCGACGTCGAGGGTGATGGTGGTCGGGTCCTCGGGGTGGACGTCGCCGATGGAGGTGAAGACCACGTCACCGAGCGCGCTCGTGGTGTAGATCTCCTCGTGCATCGCCAGCCCACCACCGGGCTGGAGCATGAGCGTGAAGCGACGTGAGCCGCCGTCGATGCGAGCGAGGTTGCCGCCGCCCTTCAAGAAGTCATTCGACGCGCGGAGCGTGAACTGCAGGCGCGCGGCGCAGACGCTCTTCACCTTGCGCGCGATGAACGACGCGGCGTTGGGCTTCACGCGAAGGCTCGCGCTGCCGTCGATCGGCTCCTCCCACTCGATCGAAAAGGCGCTCGGGCTGTTGACGGTGAACCCGTCACCGATGGCGCCGTCCTCGAAATCTGCCGTGAACGGGACGAGCGCCGACGAGTAACAGGAGCCGTTCGAGCCCGTGCCCGAGGAGCCGCTGGACGACGTGTTGCCCGAGCTGCCGCCCGAGGAGCTCGTCGTCGTCCCGACGACGCGCGTGCGCGTCGGCTCCGCGTTGGGATCGATCTTACCGCCGCAGGCGACGAGGGTCAGGAGCGCAAAAGCAAAGCGGTACGGCGACATCGAGCCGGGACTCTAGCAGCGCGGACCGTGTTGTCACTTCCGGGGCGGCCGGCGCCGATCGCGGAACCAGGGGCGATACTGCTCCATGCGCGCGCGCTGGTCGGCCGGGGCCTGGGTGCGGCAGGTCGACGCCTCGGCGGAGCCGGCCGGCGCGCCCCAGCGCGTCTCGACGCAGTCGTTCAGGTTGTAGGTCATCTCGAACGCGGTGCTCCGCGCGAGGACCTCCGCCAGCGTGAGCTCGAAGGCGCTGCCGTCGGTGCGTGTATATTTCACGGATCGCGCCTTGAGCTCGCGATCGAGGATGGCCTGAAGGTTCACGTCGCCGCCCGTCTTCGCATAGCGCTCGGGGCGGCGGGCGACGCGCGCGGGGAAGCCGCGGACAACGTCGATCGCGATGAGGAGGCGGAGATCACGCGAGGGCGTGGCGAAGTCCTCCCACGCGCCCATCGTCTCGAAGATGGACGGGCCGTCCGGCATCTCGGCCACGCCGCGACCCTTCTCGAGCCACTTGCGCCCGTTCTCGACGGACTGAACGCGCGTGCGGACCTGCTCTTCGAGCGCGTCGATCGTCTGGAGCATGGCGCGCTCCGGATCGAGCGGCCTCGGCGAGAGGACGTCGTCCATCGCGTCGTAGAAGCCCTCCGTGTCGAGCTTGCCCGGCTCGAAGGAGAGGTCGCCGTACTCGGGGCTCGCCGCGATGGCTGCATTGTTCATGCGATTCAGCGAGCCGTTCTTGCGGGCGACGGGGCGGAACGCCTTGAAGCCGGGACCGCCGAGCTCCTTCGAGCTCGCGTAGAGGAAATTGCCGCGCCAGAAGCGCTTCCGCGCGACGGTGCCGTCGGGCTGTCCGTCCACCGCGTAGAGCACGCCGCCGCGCTCCGCCGTCTGCGGCAGGCGCTTGGCGATGACGAGGACGTGGCCGTAGGGATCGGCGTAGGTCGTGCCGGGGCGGAGCGTCTCCCACGAGAGCTTCACCGGGTAGTAGTCGCCTGCCTCGTCGTCGAAGGGCGTCCGCGCGGAGCCGGAGTGCGCCTTGTCGGCGAGCGTGCCGCGCAGGAAGCCGCCGAACGCGGTAACCCCATCGCCCTTCGCGCGCGGATCGGGATCCTCGTTCGTGATGAGCCCGTGGCACGACGGCGGAAGCCCGCCCCCGCCGCGATTGCACTCCGCGAGCGCGAAGGGCAGGCGCAGCTTCCAGGCGAAGTACGCGCGGAGGAAGTAGGGAAGGTCGGCGCAGTCGGGACGGACGACGGGGGCGGTGGGGCTCGAGTCCTCCTTCGCGCCGAGGTGATCGAAGAGCAGGTTGCGCTGAGGGTCGCGGAGCACCTCGTGCAGCGCGGCCCAGTGCGGCTGCTCGCCGTCGGGCGCATCGAAGAGCGCCTCGATCCATGCGGAATACACATTTTCGAACGTATGCGTCCACGCCGCGCGCGCCGGCCAGACGCCGGGGCCCGTCGCGAGCGAGGCGTTGGCGTTGCCCGCCTTGATCGGCTGCGTGACGGCGGGCGTATCGGCGCACGCCGCCTGCGAGAACGTCGCCATGCTCGACGCCTTCGCCGTCGTCTCCACGAGCCAGAAATACGGGGGCCCGCCGCGGCGGACATCCGAGGCCTTGCCGTCGACATCGAGCTTGCCCGTGAGCGGCTTGTCGCTGAGCGCGAGCACGCGGAGCGGCGCGCCGGCGACCGGGGTCGCGGGGGACGTGAAGACGAAGACGCTGGGATTCGCCTCGCACGTCGGGGCGGGGGGCGGCTCGGGGACGAGGGCCGCGGCGCTCGTGGCCGGGATGGTCGCCACCGAGGGCGCTCCCGCGTCGATGGCGGGCGCGGCCTGGGCTGGCTCGGGCGCCCGGGAGCGCGAGCACGCGACGGCCGAAATCACGAGCCCAGCCAGCAAGACGCGTCGCACGGTCCCTGCTTAACGCATGGCCCCGATTTCGTCATCCCTTTGGCGGCGATCAGCGGCGGACGGGGCGACAGCTGGTGGCCGAGCACGTCCCCGACTCGGACACGTCGGGCGACGAGTCGAACCTGCACTCCGCCCCGTTCGGCTTCATGGTGCACGCGTCGGCGCGGCAGGCGCAGACGTCCGTGGACTTGCCCTCGCAGTACGTGCATGACGAATAGCCGGCCGCGAAGCACGTGTGCGTGGCGGCGCAGAGGACCTCGCCCGTTCCGCAGGAGGTCGTGCAGGGCGTGACGAAGTCGATGAACGCCCAGTCGTTCGGGGCGCTCGGGTGCATGTCCTCGATCACGGCGCGCAGCCGGAAGGTCGCGCCCTTGGCGATCCGGATCGTCGAGCACGCGAAGCGCTCGCGGACGGGCTGATCCACGCTCTCGACCGCACAGGTCACACCGGGCACCTCCGCGAAGCTCGGGAACGCCTTCGCGCGGAAGAGCGGCGCATGGCAGCTCGTCCCGGTCCCGGCCGCGCCGCACTCGGACGCGGGGACGAGATCGCTCGCGTTCACCTCCAGGTCCTCGTCCGCGATCAGGTCGTCGCCCACCTCGAGCGTCTTCCCCTGGCTGATCGAGATGCGCTGGGCGTCGAACGCCTTCGACGCGGCGATCACCTCCGCCGCGCTCGACACGTGGAAGCCAGGCTTGCACGCCGCGGCCACGACCAGCTGGCAAGAGGCGCCGATGGCGGAGCCCTTCGCGCCGTTCGAGCTGGCCGGCGGGATCTCGTTGGTCTCGTCGCCGCTCGACCCGCCGCACGCCACCAGAAGCACCGCCCCCACCGCGCAGAGAGCTCGAAGACGCATGCGCGCCGGTCAGCAGCGCCCGTGCCACGGAGGGATGTGCCTGATCCGCCGCGAAAACCCCGGATCCGTGCCGCGTGTGGCACACCTGAGCCGACACGACGATCAGACGTGTACACTGCGCGCGTGCAACGACGGGTCGCGTTCGCGCTGCTCCTGCCGCTCGTCGCGTGCGGGCAGCTCTGGGCCGCGCTCGAGCTCCTCGGCCTCACGCTGCGTCCTCCCGCGCTGGTCTTCGCGGTGGAGGGCGCCTGCATCGTGGCCTCCGTCGTATACGCGGTGAAGCGGCGGCCGGCGGCGGACGAGCCGCCAGAGCTCGCGCGCTGGTGGCGCCCCGGCGTGGGCGTGTTCCTCGTCTGGGCCGTCCTCTACTTCGCGGCCGGGCACGTCACGGACGCGTCGAACGCCCGCACGTTCGACGATGGCATCCTCGCGCGCGTCCCGCTCCTCCCCGCGTTCGCGCCCATCTACCTCGGGGTCCACGTCTTCGGCGTCATCCCCTTCTGCGTGATGCCCGAGGTGCGCTTCCTCCGCCGGCATCTGCTCGGCGCCGTGCTCATCGTCGTCCTCTCCTCCGTGCTGTGGGTCGCGCTCCCGGTGCGCGTCGATCGGCCCGCGATCGATCCCGCGGCCGCCGGCTTCGGGGCGTGGCTCCTCCGCGGCGTCTACGGCTTCGATCCGACCACGAACTGCTTTCCGTCTGCGCACTGCGCGATCGCGGTGTACGCGGCGATCGGCCTCCGCTTCTCGTCACGCGGGCTCTTCGGCTGGGGCATCGTCACCGCGGTCCTGGTGTGCATCTCCACCGTGCTGACGCATCAGCACTACGTCGCAGACGTCCTCTCCGGCGCCGTCCTCGCGATGCTCTGCGCGTACGGCACGGCCGTCCGCCGGCGGCCGCCACACTGATCAGCGACCGCTGTTGCCGACGAGCACCATCCACAAGATCCACATCACGCACGAGATCGCGAACGCGATCCACACGTGACGGTTGTAGGCGCGCGCCTTGTTCGGGTAGTCCGCCTTCCAGACGTAGTACGGGATCGACGCGACCAGCGCCCCGATGAAGCTGCAGCCGAGCGGGATCGTGACGAGGTAGGCGAGCACGATCCAGCCCGTGCCGAGCGTGTCGGGACCGAGCCCCGCGCAGGCGCGATGCACGGGCATCGCGGTCCCGATTCGGTGGTCCGCGTGGGGCCGGCCGCAACGCGTGCAGATCGTCGCGGGGGCATATCCCGCGTTCGGATGACCGTTCGGATAGCCCGGGGGCGGATACGGGCCACCGAACCCGCCCGCGGGCGGACCGTATCCCTGCGGAGGCTGCTGCATGACGAGCAGCGTACCCGTATCCTCGAGGGATGCGCAGGCTGGCGTGGCCGCTTCTCGTCGGCTTTTTCTTCGCGTGTGGCGACGACGACCCCTCGAGCGATCCGGGCGGCGCGTCTCGTCCGGACGGCGGCGGCTCGTCCGGGAGCAGCGGGACGAGCAGCGGCGATCCGGGCGGCCCCGACGGCTCCACGTATCCCGATGGTGGTCGCGATCCGTCGTTCACGCCGAAGTACGGCCGCTTCGGCGCACCGGGCGCCACGTTCACGATCGAGCGCCCCGACCAGCCGTTCCCGGACGTCTACCTGACGGACGTGCAGGCGAAGTATCCGTCCGTCGACTGGCAGGGCATCGACCGCCTCTACATTCCGGCCGGCAACTACAAGTCGATCCTGCTCGGAAACCTCCCCAAGCGGCCGGCGAACAAGCCGCTCGTGATCACGAACCTCGGCGGGCAGGTGAAGATCGGCGGGCAGCAGGGCAACTACCTCTTCAGTCTGCAGGGCGGCGCGAACTGGATCCTCACCGGCCGCTACGATCCCGACTCGAAGACGGGCGACGAGAAGTTCAAGGGGCACGCCGAGGGCGGCTTCGCGCACAGCCAGGGGACGTACGGCTTCTTCGTCGACGACGCCTTCAGCAAGACCGGCCTGACGGGCCTCAGCATCGGCGGCAAGGCCACCGACTTCGAGATCGACTGCATCGAGATCGCGCGCGCCGAGTTCGCGGGCATCGTGGCGAAGACCGACAACGACGGCACCGCCACGATGAAGAACGTGAAATTGCATGATGCATACATTCACGACACCGGCTCCGAGGGCATCTACTTCGGCAGCACTCAGCCGCAGCCGCAGCATGCGTTCGAGAACCTCCATGTCTACGACAACCGCATGCTCCGCACGGGCACGGAGGCCTTGCAGACGGGACAGCTCGGGGCGGGCTGCGAGATCGACCACAACGTGCTCGGCCCAGGCGCGGTGCGCTGGCGCTCCGCGTTCGCGCAGTACCAGGACGGAAACGTGCAGTTCGGGCAGCGCTACGGCAGCTCGAGCTTCCATCACAACGTGGTCATCGGCACGGGCGACCTCTTCGTCGAGCTCTTCCCCACCCACGTCGAGGGCGACACGCACGGTGCTGGCGACACCGTCACCTTCAGCGACAACTACTTCTCCGACTCGTCCTCGTCCGGCGTCTTCACCCATGCGGACGAGAACTCGGTGACGGTGAAGTTCGAGCGCAACACGTTCCGCGGCTTCGACTTCAACTACAGCGAGGTCTATCCGGACGCGAAGCCGCCGGTCGGCATCTTCGCCATCGGGGCGGGCACGAAGAACCCGCATGCGCTGACGGACAACGTCACGGACGGCGCCTACCCGTTCTTCGCGTACACGCCGCCCGCGGTCGCCACGCTCACCAACAACACGAAGGCGACCGTCCCGCGCGTTCAGTTCCGCGACTTCATGGGTCCGACCCTCGACGAGAACTACCGCAAGCTCGAGTGGTGGACGGACAAGATGACGCTCGCCCCGGGCCAGCCCGCAATGAGCTACCGGAAGGGCGCGATCGTCGTGCATCTCGGCACGCTCTACGAGGCGCTCGCCGACACCACGGGCCAGAAGCCGGACACGAGCCCGCAGGCGTGGAGGGCGCTCTCCGCGCCGGCGGACGACGTGCGCCTTGCGCCGGGCTCCCCGCATGGCGACCGGGGCCTCCGCTGGCCGCCGCCTTCGCCGTGAAATCGACGTCCCCGTGTCCAGCGCCGTCGTCGTAGAACGTCGTCGGGTCATGAGCACCAAGTATCTCCTCCTCTATCGGTCACCCGTCGGCACCTCGCGCCCCAGGCCGTCTCCCGCAGAAATGCAGGAGATGATGGAGCAATTTCAGGCCTGGCGGTCCAAGTTCGCGACCGAGATCGTCGACATCGGTGATGGTCTCCTCCCGGGCGGCTCGGTCTGTCGCGCGGAGGGCGTCACCGATGGACCGTTCGTCGAGGGGAAGGAGGTCATCGGCGGATATATGATCGTGGAAGCCCCCACCCTCGAGCGCGCGATCGAGGTCGCCAAGGAGGGGCCGATGATGAGAGGCCCTGGTGCGAGCATCGAGATCCGAGCCCTCGCCGGCCGAAGCGGCTGACGCCCTTCCACCTCACTACTTTCGCCACGAGCACGGGCGCCTGGTGTCCGTGCTCGCGCGGCGCTTCACCTCGCTCGAGCTCTGCGAGGACGCGGCACAGGTCGCGCTGCTCCGCGCGGTCGAGACGTGGCCGAGGAGCGGGCGGCCGGACGATCCGGGCGCGTGGCTCTATCGGGTCGCGCATCATGCCTTGATCGACGCGCTACGACGCGAGAGACGCGGCCCGGCCGGAGACCACCCGTTCGAGGAGCCTTCCCTCGCCCCCATCGATCCACCGCTCGCCTCGGAGCTCCCCGATGATCTCCTCCTCATGCTGTTCGCGTGCGCGGACCCGTCATTGCCGCCCGGATCGCAGATCGCGCTCGCGCTGAAGACGCTCTGCGGGTTCAGCACCGAGGAGATCGCGCTCCGGCTGTTCCAGTCCCCGGACGCGATCCACAAGCGGCTCCAGCGCGCACGAGCGCGGCTGCGAGAGCTGGGCGCGCCGGACGCGACGCGCGTGCCCAGCGTCTTGCAGATGCTCTATCTCCTCTTCAACGAGGGCTACTCCTCGGCGCTGCCCGAGAGCGTGCTCCGTCGCGAGCTCTGCGAGGAGGCCATGCGGCTCACGAGGGTCCTCGCCGCGCACGCGCTCGGCCCGCCCGAGGCCAACGCGCTCCTCGCGCTCATGTGCTTTCACGCATCACGGTTCGATGCGCGGATCGACGGCGTGGGCGGGCTCCTGCTGCTGAAGGAGCACGACCGCTCGCGCTGGGACCGCTCGCTCATCGAGGAGGGAGTCACGCAGCTGCGCGCCTCCGCGCGAGGTGACCGTCTCACCCGCTATCACGTGGAGGCGAACATCGCCGCGCTCCACGCGCTCGCGCCGACCTACGACGCCACGCCCTGGGCCGAGATCGAAGCCCTCTACGCCACGCTCGCGGGGCCGCTGCCCGCGCTCAATCGCGCCATCGCGCTCGCGGAGGATGGACGCACCGAGGAGGCGATCGCTTCGCTCGAGCGCGCCCCGAAGCCGCCACGACCGTACTACCTCTGGGAAGCGACCTGGGCCGAGCTCCGCTGGCGGATCGGAGAAGAGGAGGCGGCCCGCGCGCACCTCCAGCGTGCCATCGAGCTCGCGCCAACGAACGCCGAGCGAGCGCTGCTCGAGCGAAGGAGGGACTCGCGTGGATGAGCGCGGCCCCCGCCCGCAGACGGTGCCGGAGGAGCGCACCGCGCCTCCGACCTGGGTCGTGTGCGCGACGTGCGGCGCGCGGATCACGCTGAGCGCGTCGGCGGTCGAGGTGCAGGGCGCCCACCAGCACGAGCTCACCAATCCGTCGGCGATCACGTTCGTCGTGCGCTGCTTCTCGACCGCGCCGGGATGCATGCCGGTCGGTGAGCGATCGAAGGTGTGGTCCTGGTTCCCCGGCTTCGAGTGGCAGATCGAGCTGTGCCGCGCGTGCACCTCACACCTCGGCTGGTCGTTCCACGGGAAGCGCCGCTTCTACGGGCTCATCCGCGACGCGATCGCGGAGACGTAGTCACACCTGCAGCTTCGCGAGCGCGGGCTCGAGCTTCACCGTGCCTGTGAGGAGGGCCGCGGCGAGATCACCCCGCGCATCGAGCCGCTTCCTCATCGTGGCGAGCGTGAACGCGCGTGGCTCGAGGTTCGGCGCGACCTCGTCCCAGGCGAGCGGCGCCGACACGGGCGCGCCATCGACCGCGCGCAGCGAGTACGGGAGCACGAGCATCTTGCCGACAAAGCTCTGGAGTGTGTCGATGAAGACGACGCCGCGCCGCTTGTCCGGCGAGGTCTCCGTCGTGACGCGGTCCGGGAGCGCTCGCTGCAGCATGATGCCGATACGCCGCGCGAGCTCGTTCGCCTGCGACACGCTCTGCCCTCCGCCGATGGGCACGAGCACGTGCAGGCCCTTCTGCCCGCTCGTCTTCGGCACGCTCGGCAGGTCGAGGAGCTCGAGGAGCTTCCGGAGCGTCGTCGCGACGAGCACGACGTCCGCCCAGCTCGTCCCCTCGCCCGGATCGAGATCGAGGATGACCCAGTCCGGGTGCGCGAGGGATCGACAGCGGCTCGCCCAGCCGTGGAACGTGAGCACCGCCTGATTGGCGAGCCACGCGAGCCCTTCCGTCGTCTCCGCGACGATGCGCCGGTTGCCCTCGATCCACACCGCGCGCAGGTAGTCCGGCGCGCGCGGCGGCATGCGGTGCTGGAACCACGTGAACTCGTCGATCCCGTCTGGCCATCGCTGACCGACCAGCGGACGATCCCTCAGGTACGGCAGGAGCACGGGCGCGACGTCCGTGTAGTATGCAATGACATCGCGCTTCGCGAGGCCATCGCGCGGGTACATGAGCTTCTCGCGGTTCGTCGCCCTCGGCGGCGCGGAGAGGCTGCGGTCGATGATGACGGGCTCGTCCGTCGTCGAGAGCGCGACGTACGAGGACGTCCCGCGCACGAGGACCCCGCGCGCGCCGAGCTTCCGCACGCCCTCGAGCAGGGCCTCGAGCGGGCCCTCGAGCGCTTCGGAGAACACGAAATCGCCGGCGCCCCCGACGAGCGCGCGCAGACGGCTCCGGCGCTCCTCGATGGGCACGGACCGCAGGTCCTCGCCGTCCAGTCGATGCAGGTCCACGCAGGCGAGCACGATGCGCTGCGCCTTCTCCGAGACGTGCTGGCGCAGGAGATCGAACGACGGCAGCCCGTTCGGACCCAGCGCGCAAAGAAAACCCTCGAGGACCACGTCCTGCCGCGCGAGCTTCTGGAGCGCGCGCACGATGGTGGGAAACCGGTCATTCCACTCGCGGAAGTCGCTCGAGACGATGCGCGCCTCGCGCCCCATCGCGCACGCGAGCACACGATGGCCATCCCACGCGAGCTCGACGAGCGGGCTCGCCTCCGTGCAGACGTCCGCCGCCACGATCGGCGCCAATCGGTGCTCTCGCGTGAGGTCGAAGACGGAGCGCTTTCTCGCCGCCATTCCAGGTCGAGGTCCGTCTGGTAGTGTATCTGCCTCGCGATGAAGGATGAGGGAGTTCCCAAGAGCCGCCTCGTGCGCCTCGGAAAGCTGGCGGCGCTGGGCGCGCGCACGGGCGCCAGCCTGCTCACCTCACGCGACGGCTCGGGGGCCGCGGAGAGCGCCACGCGCGTGCTCGGGCAGATGCGCGGCCTTGCCGCGAAGGTCGGCCAGATGGCGAGCTACGTCGACGGCGTCGTCCCGGAGGCACATCGCGAAGCGTACGAGGCGACGCTCTCGCGCCTGCGCGCGGCGGCGCCGACCTCCTCGTTCGAGGCGGTGCGGCGCACGGTGGAGGAGGACCTCGAGGCGCCGCTCGACCGGCTCTTCTCGTCGTTCGAGGAGGCGCCGTTCGCGAGCGCGTCGATCGGCCAGGTCCATCGGGCGACGCTCGAAGACGGTCGCGCGGTGGCCGTGAAGGTGCAGCACGAGGGCATTCACGAGGCGGTCGAGGCGGACCTCTCCAACGCGTCCGTCCTGCAGAGTGTGGCGGGTGTGGCGGCCGGAAAGTTCGGCAGCAAGGCCATCTTCGAGCGCGTGCGCACGCGCTTCCGCGAGGAGCTCGACTATCGCATCGAGGCGAAGCACCTCTCGACCTTCCGCGACTTCCACGCGGGCGACCCGAAGATCCACATCCCGGAGCTCATGGTCGATCGGAGCGGGGCGCGTGTGCTCACGACCGAGCTCGTGCGTGGCCGCACCTTCGAGGAGGCGATCACGGACGACGAGGCGAGCAAGCGCGCCTACGCGGAGACGCTGTGGCGCTTCGTTTTCCGCGGCAACCTCGTGCTCGGACTGTTCAACGCGGATCCGCATCCGGGCAACTACCTCTTCGGAGAGGACGGCGTCGTGACCTTCCTCGACTTCGGCTGCTGCGAGCCGCTGAGCGGCGCGCACCACAGCGCCGCCCGTCGCATGCATGCGGCCGCGATCCGGAAGGACGACGCGACGTTCCGCACGCACGCACGCGTGCTCCTCGAGACGAAGCCCGGGCGCTACGAGGACTTCGCGCTCGACTATTCGCGCCGGTGCTTCGAGCCGCTCTTCGGCTCTCCGTTCCGCCTCACGCGGAAGTACGCGGCGAGCCTCGTGGAGGAGGCGCAGGAGATGAAGAAGCTCCTCCTGCAGCGCAACGCCAACGTCACGCCGCTCCCGGCGGGCATGGTGCTCGTGAACCGACTGCAGTTCGGCTTCTACTCCGTGCTCGCGCGCTTCGACGTCGAGGTCGACTACGCCGCGGTCGAGCGGGCGTTCTTCCTCGATACGGACTGGGGCCGTGAGCTCCTCGGCTAGCGGCTAGGGCCGCGCGACCTGGAAGTAGAAGCTCTTCCCGCCCACGACCGCGCCATCGACCACGTAGAGGGCGGCGATCTTCTCGAAGCCGCTCGTGCCCGTGACCGTGACGTGGAACGAGCGCGGATCGTCCGCCGTGATCGCGAACCGCGTCGGCGCCGGCTCCCAGCGAATCGTGAGGTTCGGATAGCGGCGCTCGAACGCAGGGTCGCCGGCGAAGCGGAGCTCGAGCGGCGCATCGGCTCGAACGCGGTACCGCTCGAGCGTCGACTCCGGATAGCCGGTGACGGTTCGGACGACGTGCGGCGGATCCGCGCCGAAGCATTCGTCCTCGAGCGCGATCTCTCGTCCCGCGACGAGGCGCTTCACGTCGTCGAGCCCGTGGCCGCGCTCGATGAGCGCGTCGACGATCGCGTTGCCCTTCTCGTGACCGCCGCTGACGAGGCTGTAGCAGTAAGGGACCCGGTAGCGGCGGACGAACGCCTGGTCGCGGTAGAAGCCCTCGCCGAACTCCGCGTCTGGCGCGAGCACGTAGGCGAAGTAGTCGGCGAGGCCCTCGTGCCACGCCGAGCGGTCGATGTTCGCTGGCGCGGATGCGTCGCACCAGTCGGGCTTCGACTGGCAGAAGAGCGCGTGGAAGACCTCGTGATGAATCACGTCCGCCGATGCGGTGCCCGCGCGCGGCGTGTCGTCGTTGTTGCAGAAGAGGACCCTGCGGCTCGGCATGTCATAGCCCGTTCGCAGACAGTCGGGCGCATCGACGACGACGGCCACGGGCTCCGCCGGCACCGCCACGTCCCGGCGGTAGAGCGCGATCGCGGCCTCGACCTCGCGGCGGATGAAGGGCTCGTCGACGTCGACGGCGGCGCGCGTCGAGATCTCGAGCGTGTAAGGGCTCGCCGCGACGATCGCCTCGTGCTCCGTCTCACCGTCCTCCTTCGACGCGGCGCAGCCGACCAGCAGCGCGCATGCGAGGACCCGGCAAGACATCCCGTAGCTTACACCATCTTACAGTGTAGGCAACCCGCCATTTCACGGGCGTTTAGAGCGCGATCACCTTCGAGACGGCCGTCTTCGCCGGGCCCGCGAGGCTCACGCCGGCCCCGAGGACCAACCTCGTCGTTGTGGGGAGCTTCAGGGACACGAGCGCCTCGATGAGCGGCCTCACCTGATCCTTGTCGATCGCGCCGCCGTGGTCTTCGCGATCCTGGTGCAGGGAGACGCCGGTGGGCGCGAGCTTCGCGTCGAGCGCCACGTCGAGGCGGTAGTCGAGGTAGTAGCGACGAAGCAACGAGAGCCTACGGACGGTGCGCCCGTGCTTCTTCAGGGTCTCGAGCACGCCTGCGAGGTTCGTCGTCGCGACCGCCAGCGACTCGAGCTTCGCGAACAGCGGCGACGCGACGAGCGCGTCGGGGATGCCGTCATGGTGGATGACGCCGTTCGACCAGAAGAGCTCGAGGTGCTTCACGCGCGAGAGTCCCGGGCCGGCGATCCCGTCGAGGAGGGTCGCCATGGGCGCCTCCCCTTCGAGGGCATAGGAGAGCTTGAGCCGCTCGAGCGAGAGCGGCTCCTTGCTCTCCGCGAGGCGCGCGGCCAGGCGTGGACTCGCCGTCATCGAGCGGAGCGAACGAGACGCCTGCGCGACCGCGAGCGCCGTGTCGTCGGCGCGGCCTCCGGATCCGGGCTCGATCTCCTCGAGGAACCACAGCATCGGGCTCCCCTCGTAGAACCAGCGCGGCGGGCTGTACCGGAGCTCGATCTTGCGGAGCAGGCCGCGGCGGAACGAGCCCGCGCCGGTCACGTGCGCGAGCGCGGAGTACGGGAGACACGCCGCCGGGCCGAGGAGCGCGCGCGTGTGCTGTGCGATGAGCTCCGTCAGGCGCGCCTGGTCGGGGCTCTCGGAGCACTGGAGGACGATGAGCTCGCCGCGCGGATGACCGCGCTCGGTGAGCCAGTCCGCGTAGACGAGCGCGGGGCCGTGATCGTCCGGCGCCGCGGCGATCGCCTCGAGCATGCGGCGCTCCGTGATGGGGCGCTTCGCATCCCACCCGTCGAGCGCGGCGTTCAACGCGTCGAACGCGACGAGCTCGCCGTGCGACGGCTCCTTCGGCACGGCCGCGATGGCCTTCAGCGCCGCCGGCCCTGCGCGACGCATCGCGGAGCGTCGCGCCTTGTTCTCGCCGCGCGTCTCCGCGAAGTCTTCGAGGTCCGGCGCGAGGCGCACGTCCACGTTCTTCACGAGCAGGTCCGCGACCACGCTCCAGGTGCGCGGACGATCGCTGAACGCTTTGCTGATGCAACACTGGAACATCCACCGGGCGATGCGTGGGTCCGACGGCCACGTCATCATCTGCTCGAGCCGTTTGTCGGCATCGCCGACCTTTCCATCACCCGCCGTCTCGGCGAGCCGCCCGACGTCGATCGCGCGCCTCTTCGCGGCGAGCGCCTGCCACGCCTTCTCGAGCTCCTTGTCGCTGCCGCCGGGACCGGCGACGCCTTCGTCGTGGAGCGCGGTGACCCGGTCGATGGCAGCCGCGTACTGTGCGAAGGGACGCTCTCGCCAGCCGTCGAGGAGCGCGTCGATGCACGCGGGAAGATCGCCCTCCTTCACCGCGGCCTTCGCGCGCGCGAGCGGATCGCCGGAGGCTGGCTTCCTCGCCGGGGACGGCTCGGGGGCGGCCTTCCGCGTCGCCGGCTTCGCCTTCTTGGCCGCGCGCGCGATGCGTGCGACGGCGGCCGCCTCCGCCTTCGTCAGCGCCGGCGGGGGCGGCACCTTCTTCAGCGCGCGAGAGATCCAGCTCGCGAGCTTCGGCCAGAAATTCGAGGCGCCCGGCTTCATCCGCTTCCGCTTCTCGAGGATCGGGACGACACGCGCGTCGCCCGTCTTCTCGATGCACGCGAAGAGCTTCGTCCAGACCCAGAAGTTGGAGCTCGACGTGGTGGGCGGCTCGAGGGCGACGTTCGCGAACGCGAGCGCAATGCGTGGATCGGCGGGACGCTCGGCGAGCGACTCCACACGCCCGCCCAGCGCGCTGACGGGCCCCGCCTCGATCAGCGTCGCGAGGAGGCCATACACGTCGCCGGCGTCACCACCGCGCGCGAGCGCCATCCACGCGGCGTTGGTGTCCCCTTCGAGCTCGGCCGCCGGAAACGCGTGCGCGAGGGCGTCGATCGCGTCCGCGAGCTCCGTCGCCGGCTTCACACGCCAAGCGGTGAGGAGGGCCTCGAGGGCCTCGGCGGTCTGTCCTTTTTCGAGCGACGTCGCGGCGCGTTCGAGGTCGGCGATCACGCGAGCGAGGAGACCACGCGACCGCCGCGCCGCTCAATGGTCAGTCCTGCTGGTCGCTTCGCGCGTGGCGAGGACCGTCGAGAGGAGCGCCTCTCCCCCCTGATTTTGCGGAGTTTCGAGAGGTTATGGTTCCTGTCCGAGCCGCACGCCGCCGCGTCCACCGACGCAAGAAGGTGCAGGAATTGCGTCGATCGGAGCGACGCCGCTCCCGATCCCACATCAGGGAATCTATCGAGTGTTTCATGCGACCGAATGCCCTGGTACGGGCGATGGATGATTTCCGGAAAGCTCCTCTTCGTCCTCCTCCCGGCTCTTGCGCTAGGTTGCTCCAAGCCCGAATCGAAGGATGGCGCCGATGGTGCGGCACCGCCGACGGCCTCCGCCGCCGCGAGCGCGGCCCCGGTGCCTCGCAAGCCCGGCGAGATGCCTTTCGACTTCGCGTCGACCGCCACGACGGCCAAGGCCGGCGACTTCGTCCTCGTTCCCTCGCGCAACTGGATCGACGACGCGTTCGTGAAGGGCGGCGACAAGCAGACCTTCATCTACTACGCTGCAACGATGCTCGAGCCAGGCCCGCTCGAGTCGAAGGTGAAGTCTCTCTCGGGCTCGACGTTCACGGCGCCGAACGGCTTCATCCTCCCGATCAAGTCGGGGCAGAAGACGAAGCCAGGCGAGATCGTGCTGACCTGGTGGCAGAGCGGCTCCGGCTTGCAGCGCTCGATCGTGACCGGCGGCACCCCCGACGCGCCCACCGTGCTCCATCTCGACATGGACCTCGATAACCCGGCGAAGATCGCGCAGAAGGAAGACACGCTGAAGCCGAACAGCTTCCACAAGCTCGGGGCGACCCTCGAGCCCGGCCTCACGATCGCGTGCACCGATGGCGGCAAGCAGAAGCGCTGGATCGCGACGAGCATCAACGGAGACAAGATCCTCGCGCTCGGCTTCGCCGGATCGATGAAGGTGTTCCCGAAGAGCACGTGCACGGCGGTCTCGCCGCAGGGCACGTGGGCGGCCGGCAAGGACGTCGCCGTCCCCTACATGGGGACGTTCCAGAAGGCGAAGGTCGACAAGGTCGACGCAAAGGCCGGGCGCGTCTTCTCGAAGTTCAACTGGGGTAACAAGGATCAGAACGTCGGCGTGGGCATTCAGGACGTGTCCCCGCTGCTGCCAGGAATGTGATTTCCATGAAGAACGATTGGCGACGATGGGCGGCGGGCCTGGCCCTCTCCGCGGCGTGCACGATCACTCCATCCGCGCACGCGGGCGACACGTGTAAGGACGTCACGATCAAGCTGACCAACAAGCTCGACGTGAAGGTCATGGTCATGAACATCCAGTGGTACGACTACGACAAGGAGCGCTGGCGCGATCCGGTCGACTTCACGTTCGAGAGTCAGGTCATTCAGCCGAGCGGCGTGAAGACGTACCTGAAGAACCTGACGGGCGTGAAGAAGGACAAGATGAAGCTCAAGATCAAGTACTCGAAGGCGAAGAAGAACATCCTCGACAAGTGGGACGAGGGCTTCGAGGTGATCGGTCAGCCGCATACCTGCCAGGACGGCGAGATCAACGAGCTCCTCATTCAATGACGAGAGCCCACCGGCAGAGCGCCGGTGGGCCGCGAGTCTATCCGTCGCCGGGCTCCGTCAAGGAGCGACGCAGAAGTTGCCGCCCTTCGCGCCGGCGGCGGGCACCGGGTAGGTCGCCTGGCCCTCGTCGATCGAGAGGAGATACTGCACGAGCCAGTCGATCTTCTGCGCGCGCTGGCCGTCGTAGGAGTCGAGGAAGCTCGCGGAGAGCGCGGTGTGGTGAGCCTTGAAGCCGTCGCTGAAGAGGCTCTCGAGCGTGAGCGCGCCGCCTGCGTGGAGGAAGGGCGCGCCGGTGGCGGCGCCGAGGAGCGAGGGCGGGTTGTAGCCCTTGCCGTCCGCCTCGTTGCCCTGCGCGACCGCCTTCATGTCGGCGCGGAGCTCCGCGAAGCCGGCCTTGCCGTCGCTCACGCCGAAGGTCCCGACGGGGCGGAGGATGCACTGGATCTGGTCGAGGCCGCCGTTCGCGGCGGGGAAGCGCATGAAGCGGTTCGTCTCGGCGGGGAGGAGCGCGGTGGGGAACTCGGCGGGCGCGCTCCAGGCGAGCGAGGCGAGCGCGGTCGATGTGGCCTGGGAGGGCTGGTAGAAGACCTTCGAGATCGTCCACTTGTCGCCCGAGTGGCAGCCCTGGCAGTTCGCCTCCTCGAAGAGCTTCTTGCCCTGCTCGACCTTGTTCGCGTCGAGGTTCGAGGGCCGCCGCGGCGAGCGGATCGTACGCATGTACGCGGTGATCTCCTGCCAGTCGGTGAGGAGGCCTGGCGTCGCGAGGCCGGCGGGGTTCTTCGGATCCGCGGCCTGGGCCGCCGAGCCGGCGAGACCGGCGTGACCGAGGGCGGCGATGTCGATGCGGTCGGCCGCGGTCGGCGGGGTGCTGAGCGCCTTCACGGTCGCGCCCACGCCGCCCGAGACGCCGCGCGTGTTGAGCTCGAAGTCGTCGACCTCGTCGTTGATCGCGCTCCAGTTGAAGATGCGCTGATCCGTCGCGTCCTTCTTGGAGAAGCTGCCGTCGAGGCTCGTCGACTGTCGCGGGCCGCGCGCGAAGAACCACGTGACGTTGTCGGTGAGGCCGTCGGTGTGGCAGGTCTGGCAGGAGCCCCACGCCTGGCCCTTCAGCGACCAGCGCGCGGTGGCGGTGTCGAAGAAGCGCTTGCCCTTGAGGACATGCTCCTCCGGCGAGCCCTTCGCGGGGAGCGGCGCCCCCGGGAGGACGACCGGCTTGTCGCCGTCCTTCGCGATCGTCTTCGACTTGAGATCGAGGACGGTGAGGTTGCGACTGACGTCGTTCGCGACGAGCGCGAAGTAGCGGCCCGTGTAGCCGATCGCGATGCCGACCGGGTTCTTGCCCGACGCCTCCGGCGCGATGCCGGACGGGTTGAGATCGATGAACGGCCCCTCGGCCGAGCCGACCTCGGCGACCGCGCTGGTCTGACCGAAGTCGTACTTCACGCGGAACACGCCGTCGGCCGCGTTCGCCGCGACGTAGGCGTCGCCGCCCGGGGTCTCGTCGATCGGCCGGCCGTGGCCGTTCCGGAAGATCGGCTTCGGGATGAAGCCGATGTCGGCCGGCATGTGTGGGTAGCGGCGCGTCCCGTCGTCCGCGGTGCCCTTCGCCGTGTACATCGCGTCGAACTTCGCGTTCAGGCTCGCCGTCGCCTGCGGGATCTCCTTGCCCTTCGCGATGTCGATGACGCTCACGACCGGCGCGGTCGTCGTCTTCACGCCCGCGACGTTCGCGGCGCAGACGTTGGCGACACACTTGCCGCCGTTCGCGCCGCACTCGGCGTCCTGCGTGCAGTTCGTCGAGCACTTCTTCGCCGCGGTGCACGAGCCGGCCACGGCGCCGGGGCACTCTGCGTCGGCCGCGCACGTCTTGTTCGCGGGACCGGTGAACACGCCGAGCGGGCCCTTCGGCGACGCGCAGACGGAGCTCACGTACGCGTACTCGCCCGCGATCGTCACGGACTGGAGCTGGTTCGGGAAGCAGCCCGCCGCCCCGTTCGCGACGTCCTTGAAGCCGAGGTCCTGGAGCGGCGCGAGCGGGATCACCTGCACCGAGCGATCCCAGAGGTTCAGCTTGTAGACGATGCCCTGCATGCTCGTGTCGGCGTTCGAGCCGTCGGCCGCGAGCGGCGCCGTGCGCTGCGCGAAGTACTCCGTGACGAGGACGCTCTCGTCATCGTCGCGGCCGTTCAGGTTGCTCGTGACCGCGACGGAGCGCGGGTGCGCCAGCGCGGGACGGGCCGCGACGTCGCCGAGGAGCTTCGTGCCAGCGAGGGCAGCGTTGAGGTCGACCGTGTCGACGACCTTCATCGTGTTGGTGCCGATCTCGCTGAGCGTGCCATCGACCCAGTTCGCGACGTAGAGTCGCTTGCCGGACGGGGACATCGCGATGCCGGTCGGCTCCGAGCCGACCTTGGCGCGGGCGTACTCGCGCGGCGTGTCGCGGAGGCCGACGATCTTCACCACCTCCTGCGTCTTGCGCAGCACGACGAACGCCTTGGTGCCGTTCGGGCTGATGACCGCCTGCCACGGCTCGCTGCCCGCGCCGAGGTCGAGGTCGGCCGTCTTCGTGATCGTCGGCAGGTACGACTGCGAGCCGTCGCGCGAGTAGCCCTCTCGGCCATACGTGAGCGAGAACACGCTCAGCGTCCCCGAGTCGCGGTTCACCATGACGGCGGTGCGATCGTCCGCCGAGAGCACGACGGCCGAGCCACGGCTCGGACCGGGGAGCTCGCCCTCGTCCTCTTCCTGGTCCGAGGCCTCGGCCGGATCGTCCGCGCAACCCGTCGTGTGCGAGAGAAGCCCCGCGCCACCCATCAGGACGATCCCGAGCCACCAGGCCCGAGAACCAGAAAGAGCCTTCTTCATTTCCACCTCCGAAGCGGTGCCCCGTGCACCTCACCTGGACTATGGGGCGGGCTCGCCCGCAGCGGAAATACCGGCTTCCTATGGCATCGATAGGCTGTTGCTATATCCCGGTCGGCACCGACCCGGCCTACTTGCGCCTACCCACGAAGCCCATGCTGAAGTGCTCGACGGTGGTGATCATCGTCGCGCCCTGAACCGTGCCGCCGACATCCTTGAACGTCGGATCCGCGGCGCTCGACCAGAAGATCGTGGACGGTCCTTTGCCATCGTCGACGAACGGCATCTGCATCGTGACGGGCTTGCCGAAGTTGGTCCCCGACGGCTCGCACTTGAAGAGGGGCGAGAGGGTCTCGAACCCGTCCGGAAATCCGGTCGCCTCCTTGCTGATGGTGATCGCGACAGGGCTCGGAACCGCGTCCTTCGGGAACGTCACCGTCGCGCCACCGACGACGATGGTCCCACCTTCCGGCCCGATCGTCGTCGTCCGCGTGTTCTCCGACGACGCAGGTGACGGCGGCGGCGACGTGTCGTCCGAGGAGCAGGCCGCCAGCGCGACGAGAAGGAACACCAATTTCGGATAGTGCATGGTCATGGTCCTATGGGCCTATGGATCTTCGTGACTTGCGGTACTTCGCGGCGATCGCGAACGGCGGGTCGATGACGGCGGCGGCCAAGGCGCTTCGCGTCGCTCAGCCGACGCTCACCGTCGCGATGAAGCAGCTCGAGGAGCATCTCGGCACGCAGCTCTTCATTCGTGAGCACAACGGCGTGCGCCTGACCGTGACCGGTGAGGAGCTCCTGCGGCATGCCCACGACGTGTTCCGGCTCATGGAGGAGGCGGAGCGACGGATCAAGGGGCTCGAGAGCGAGGAGGAAGGCACGTTCGTCCTCGGGTGCCACGAGTCCCTCGGTGCGTACTTCCTGCCGACGTTCATGGCGCGATTCCTGCGCGATTGCCCGAAGATCGAGCTCCTCATCTCGAACGAGAACAGCGCCCAGGTCCGCGACAGCGTCGTGGAGCGGAGGACGGACTTCGGCATCGTGGTCAATCCGTCCCCGCACCCCGATCTCGTCATGGTGGAGCTGTTCCACGATGCGATGGACGTGCTGGTGGCGGAGGACGCGCCGCCGCCATCGCGCCCGCTCTCCGCGTACCTTCCGCCCGCCGACGATGCCGATGCTCCCCCCGAGACCTCCCGGGATGGTGGTCCCCCCTCCTCTCGACGCGATCCCGCGTTCGAGATCGCGCGCCATCGCCTGCTCGCCGGCCCCATCATCTACGCCGGCCGAGTGAAGCAGTGCCAGGACCTCTGCGAGGCGCTGGGCAACGCGGGCCTCCTCACGACACGGAAGCTCGTCGTCGGTGACCTGGAGATGGTGAAGAGCCTCGCGCTCGCGGGCATCGGGCCCGCGCTCCTGCCGCGCCGCGTGGGCAGCTACGGTCACGAGGGCAAGCTCGTGCGGCTGAATCCTCAGCTCCCGTTCATCCCGGACACCATCTATCTCCTCTATCGCGCCGACATGCATCGAACGAGCGCCGCCCTTCGCGTGAAAGACGCGCTCATCGCACACGGCAAGCAGCTCGACACCCAGCACGCGGTCTGACGTCCCATTCGAACCGTAGCAGCCACCCCGCACCGAGGAACTAGCCGCTGCCTATGCAGGACATAGGCGCCGGCTATCGGCTCCGAAGGGCGATCGGCCGCATCGGCTCCACGTTCTCTTCCAGCGCCTCCACGAAGAGACGCACCTTCGCCGGCAGATACATGCGGCTGGGGAACACGGCGTACACGGGGCTCAGCATCGCGGGCGCAGCGCCGAACACGAGCTCGAGCCGTCCGTCGCGCACCGCGTCCCCGCACACGAGCGACGGCAAGCGCGCGACGCCGACGCCGGCGATGGCCGCTTCGCAAGCGACCTCGAGATCGTTCACGACGAGGACGGGCTCGACCCTCGACGAGATCCCGCCCACCTCCCACGTCTCGTGCCGGCGAGTCCCCACGCACCGGGTCGCGCGGAGCTGCGCCGGCCGCCCGTGCCTGGCGAGGAACCGGGGGCTCGCCACGTAGTACACGTGGCCCTCGCCGAGCCTCTTCGCGGCGAGCGACGAGTCGCCGAGGGCGCCGACACGGATCGCGAGGTCGAACCCCTCCTCGACCAGGTCCACCCGGCGGTCCGCGAGCACGACCTCCACGCGCACGTCCGGGAAGCGGCCCAGGTAGGCGCCGATGACCGGCGACAGGAACCGGCGCCCATAGAGCACCGGCGTCGACACGCGGAGCAGGCCGACGGGCTCGGAGTGGCGCCGGGACAGCTCGGCGTTGGCCTCCTCGATCTGCGCCGAGATCAACGCACACCGCTCTGCGTACGCGGCCCCCGCGTCCGTCGGCCGGAGCTTGCGCGTGGTCCGCTCGAGGAGGCGAACGCTCGCCTCGGCCTCGAGCCTCGCGACTCGCTCGCTGACCGTCTGCTTGGTGATGCCCAGGCGCGAGGCGGCCCGCGTGAAGCTGCCCTCGCGTACCACGGTGGCGAAGAGGACCATGTCGGCGGGAGAGATCATTGTCAGGTCATACCTGACGAAATGTTCGAGCTCACCCTCATTGTCCACGCGCCGGTGACGCCGCATCTTGGGCTCATGAACCACAAGCTCATCGTCGTCGCCGGCGCCGCCGGCAAGCTCGGTCGTCTCGTCACCGCGGAGCTGCTCCGCCAGCCCGACGTTCGCGTGCGTCTCCTCGTACGTGACCCCGAGAAGCCCGAGGTCGCTGCGCTCCGGAGCGACCGCGCCGAGCTCTTCGCCTTCGACGCCGCGACCGCCAGTGACGCCGCGCGAGCCGAGGCCGTGCGTGGCGCCTTCGCCGTCGTCTCCACCCTTCAGGGCGGGCCGGACGTGATCGTGGACGCGCAGCTCGCGCTCCTGCGAGCGGCCAAGGCGGCGGGCGCGCGACGCTTCATCCCGTCGGACTACTCGTTCAACATCTTCACGCTCCCGGAGGGCATCAACGTCAACTCGGACTGGCGGCGAACGCTGGCGCTCGCGGCCAAGGCGGAGGCGACCGACTCGTTCCAGACGGTGCACGTCCTCCAGGGCATCTTCACGGACGCCTACGTGCTGGGCTTTCTCGGCGTCCTCGACGCGACGAAGGGCGTCGTCCGCTACTGGGGCGATGGCCAGACGCCGATCGACTGGACGACGTGGGAGGACACCGCGCGCTTCGCCGCCGCAGCCGCCGTCGACGACGACAAGGTCCCCGAGCACCTCTTCGTCTCCGGCGATCGGATGAGTATCCTCGACTTTGCCCAGACCTGGGAGCAGGTCCATGACCGCAAGGTCACGCTCGAGCGCCTCGGCTCACTCGAGGATCTCGAGGCGGAGACCAAGCGCCAGCTCACCGAGCAGCCGCAGAACATGTTCGCCTGGCTGCCGCTCATGTACGCGCGAGGTGTGTTCGGCGGCGCCGCGTTGCTCGGCGACCGCCACAACGCACGCTTCCCCGCGATCCACCCCGAGACGGTCGCGCAGGCCCTGGCGCGTGGCGCGGCGTGAGGTCCCCGATCGGGTGAATCAATCCCGAGCCCGTGAGCTCGCCCTCGCGAAGGAGAGCAGACCGAACACGAGGGCGACGAGCACGTCGACGAGCACGAAGCCGAGCGTCCGGTCGCCCTTGTACAGGTGGTCGCCGAAGCGGCTGTCCGAGGTCGACAGATCACGGAACGCGGCAAGGACGCTCAAGAACGAGAAAGCGCGAGCAAACGCGCGCTGCGCCCCGACGTCCCTGGTGACGCGACCGATCAGGATCATGAGCGCGCCCAGCGCGGCCATGAGCTGGTAGAAGAAGCTGAAGAAGTCGGCGATGAACGGCGACGCCACCACCGCGTCTGGCACGCCGAAGTCGCGCAGCATGGCGACACCCCGCACGAGCGCGGAGCTCGCGAGCAGGACGTAGATCGCGCCGATCGTGGTGAAGGTGGCCTTGAACCACCGGAGCTCGTGGGGCGCTTCGGTCGTCCCGCGCTCCGGGGCCGTCTGTTTCGTCATCACGACGGAGACCCTGCCAGACCTGCAGGCCCGAGGCTTGTACGGAGCTGCTGCGCGCGGCGATCCGCAGGTTGCGCGGAGGCGGGGTTTCATCCACGCTCGAGGTATGCGTATCCCCGGGGCCGAGGCTGTCCCGAGCTCCCTGCAGGTGCGGCCGGAGCTCGTGCTCGGTCCCCACCTGGCGCTGACGGTGGCCCCGACCGCAGGCGTGCGCCTCTTCGTGCGGTGTCCCCCGGTGCACGGCATCGTGCTCGGGCGCTGCCGGATCGCGGCACGCGACGCGGTGGAGCGCGGCGACGTCACGGCGATCCCGGCAAACGTGCCCCACGCGCTCACGCTCGATGGCCCGTATGCCGGCGTCGCCTACCTCGACGCGCGGCACTATCGCTTCGAAGACGTCCGCCGCCTCGCCCGGCTCTGGGCTGGCTTCGTCCCGGGGGTCGACAGCATCCAAGAGGCCTTCGGCGACGCGCAGAAGGTCCCTCGGCGACGACTGGACGCTCGCCTCTCACGAGCGCTCGACATCCTCGACACCGACGACGATGAGACCGTGCGCGAGTGCGCGGCCAGGGTCGGCCTCTCGGAGAGCCGGCTCACCCACCTGATGGTCGATGAGCTCGGCGCGCCGCCCCGAACGTGGCGACGATGGCTGAAGCTCCGCCGCGCGATCGGAGCAACCGTCCTGCGCGGGACGAACCTGACCCAGGCTGCTCATGACGCGGGCTTCACCGACTCCGCGCACCTCACGCGGACCTGCAAGCAGCTCACCGGCGTCCTGCCCTCACAGATGCTGCCGCGACCGGACCCCGGAACGAAAAAACCCCGCCGGGCTTAGTGGCGGGGTCTTCGGTTAGCGGAGAGCAAGGGATTCGAACCCTTGGGAAGCTTGCACCTCCACCTGATTTCGAATCAGGCTCCTTCGGCCACTCGGACAGCTCTCCACCCGCGAAAATCATAGATCCACGCAGGTTTGTCAAGCCTGGCGGGTCCGGGCGGCGGCGTTCCGCTACGGGGCAGCGGCGGCGGGTGGACTCAGGACCTCACCCGGACGGCCGAGCTGACGCTTCTTGGGGTCCTTGTCGACCTCCTCGCCGTCGTCTTCGGCGATGAGGAGGCGGTCGCCTTCCTCGCTCTTGTCCTGCACGTCGGCCACGATCTCCACCGAGACGCGGAACGCCTCCTCCGAGCGGAGACCGAGCGTGAAGCCCGTCACCGCCGCCACGCCGGCGCGGTTCGCGGGGAGGTAGGGCGCGAGGACGATGTCCGGCTCGCTCGAGCGGTTCTGGACGTTGAACGCGCGGTTGAAGAGGACCGGACCGCCGAACTGACCCATCGCGTCCGGGGGCGAGCGATCCAGCGCCATCGCCGTCGTGAGGTCGGTCGCGAGCTCCACCATGTCGTCCGGCGTGATGATGCCCTCGATGCGCGAGCGGGGCTCGAGCACGTACGTGCGCTGGATGCCCGAGAAGTTCGGCTCCGCGGGCTCGTTCTCCACGATCGTCAGGCCCGGCTCGTAGCGGACGAACTCGTTCCACGGATCGATGAGCATCTCGACGTTGTGCTTCTTCGCGTCGAGGTTCGTGAGCGTGAAGCGGAGCGTGGTGCGCGACGCGCTCGCGAGATGGAACGGAGGGCGGTTGTACGGCGGCGCGTTGCCCTTCGGGCGCTCGGCGTCCGTGAAGCGACGGAACGGCAAGCGCACGTCCTTCGTCACCTGGAAGATCTGCGACTCGCCGTCGTCGAAGATCGGCGGAGTCGTCTCGACCATCGCGAGCACGACGGGATCCATCACCGCTTCGTCGTCGCTCTTCGAGCACGCGGGCGCGCACATCACGAGGAGCGTGAGGCCGCCTGCCAGGATGCGTGATCGGAAGCTCACGTATGGAAGAATAGCCCTGATGGGGCGTCGTTCGAGCATTCACAGAAAATTGTCGGTCGCGCGAAACCCACCCCGCGACCCCACGTAGTCCCACCCATGGCAGGTCGCATGCGTCGCCTCGGTCTCGCGAGCCTCGGTTTTGTCGGCTTTGGCGCGGTCACGGCCGTCCTTCTATCCTGCTTCGGTCACCTCCTCAGCCCCAACGCGGAGGCCGCTCCCGCGGCGGCCCCGATGCCTCCGGCTATGCCGGGGGCGCCGGCGGCGGCGGGCGCCACCCCCGTCCTCGTCGAGCTCTTCACCTCCGAGGGATGCTCGAGCTGCCCGTCCGCGGACGCCGTCGCGACGAAGCTCGAACGCACGCAGCCCGTCGGCGGCGCGCGCATCATCGTCCTCGCGCATCACGTCGACTACTGGAACTCGCTCGGCTGGCCCGATCCCTGGTCCTCGCCGGCCGCCACCGCGCGCCAGAAGTCGTTCGCTCCGATCCGCACCGGCTCGTACACACCGCAGGCGGTCGTCGACGGCCGCAGCGAGACGGTGGGCAGCCGCTCGAGCGCGGTCGAGTCACTGATCGCGGACGCCGCGAAGGCGCCGCACCTCGCGCTCGACCTCGAGGTCACGCGCTTCGAGAAGAGCGTCTTCGACGTCACCGTGAAGACCGCGAACGGCGCCGCGTTCCCGGCGGACGCCGACGTCACGGTCGTCGTCGTGCAAGACCGCGGACGCACCGCCGTGCCCGCGGGCGAGAACGCCGGCCAGACGCTCGACCACGGATCGATCGTCCGTGCCATGACGGCCGGGCCCAGGGCGCGCGTGACGATCCCGCCCGCGATCAACGCGCCGGGCGGGACCTCGTTCTCGATCGTCGCGTTCGTCCAGGAGCGCGCGAGCCGCAAGATCCTCGGCTCGAGCGCTGCCGGCGTGCCCTAGGCTTGCCTCAGGCCGACGCGTCGTCGCCGCCGCCGTCGCCGTCCTCGTCCTCGAGGGCCGCGCCGTGGCACTTCTTGAACTTCTCACCCGAGCCGCACGGACAGAGGTCATTGCGGCTGATCTTCGGCGCCTCGCGCTTCGGCGGAGCGATGCGCGCTTGCGGACGCGGCGGCGGCGGAACGCTGTTGCCCGCCTCGTCGGCGCCCGGGTTCGTCTCACCGCCATGGCGGACCTGCATCTGCTGCGCCTGGCGCGCGTGACGGGCTGCGTCTTCACGCTCCATGCGCTCGATCTCGGTCTCCTTCTGGATCTTCACCTTCATGAGCTTCGTGATCACGTTCGACGTGGTCGAAGCCATCATGTTGACGAAGATGTCGTAGCCCTCCTTCTTGTACTCCTGCTTCGGATCGCGCTGGCCGTAGCCGCGGAGACCGATGCCGTCACGGAGGTGCTCCATGTTCGTGAGGTGCTCGACCCACTGCTTGTCGATGTCCTCGAGGTAGAAGTGGCGGAACACGCGGAGGATGAGCTCCGTGCCCATCTCCTGCTCGCGCTCTTCCATCGCGGCGAGCGCCTGCGAGTAGAGCGTGTGCGCGAGATCCGAGAGGTCGTGGATGTGCTCGTAGTCGACCGGCTTCTTGCCGAAGTGCTCGATGAACGCGCCGCGGATGCCCTTCCAGTCCCAGTCCTCCGGCGGCTTGTTCTGCGGACAGCTCTCCTCCACGACGGCGGAGACGATCTGATCGATGAGATCGAGGAGGCGCTCGCGCTGCTGCGTGAGGCTCATCGGGATCTCTTCCATCAGGCGGTCGTAGACGCCCTGCGGATCCTTCGCTTCCTTCGGCTTGAAGTCGAAGCGGTAGCCCCACATCTGGTAGATCTCGTGGCGCAGCTGCTCCATGTCGTAGATCTCGGTGACGTCCTTCACCTTCTCCGGACGCTTCACCTCCTCGCCCGGCGACGGCATCGGCGTGCCGAAGTGCAGCACGAGCTCCGTGATCGCCTTCTTCACGTCGTCGGTGAGACGATCGAGCTTCTCGATCTTGCGGATCTTGCCCGTCGGCTTGCCCTCGTCGTCCGTGACCTCGGGGTAGTAGACGCCGAGGAGGAGCTGCTGACGGATGCGGTACACCGTCTTGCGCTGCTCGTTCATGACGTCGTCGTACTCGAGCAGGTTCTTGCGGATGTCGAAGTTGCGCGCCTCGACCTTGCGCTGCGCGTCCTGGATGCTCTTCGAGACCCACGGGTGCTCGATGGGCTCGTCGTCGGGCATACCCATCTTCTCCATGAGCCCCTTCACGCGGTCGCCCGCGAAGATGCGCATGAGATCGTCCTCGAGGGACAGGTAGAAGATGGAGGAGCCGGGGTCGCCCTGGCGACCCGCGCGACCGCGGAGCTGGTTGTCGATGCGGCGTGACTCGTGGCGCTCGGTGCCGACGATGTGAAGACCGCCCGCCTCGCGGACCTCGTCCCCCTCCTTCTTGGAGGAGGCCTCGTACTTCTTCACGCACTTCTCGAACTCCTCGACCTCGGTGTCGGGATCGCGGCCCTGCTCCTTGAACTCGAGCTTCGCGAGCATCTCCGGGTTGCCGCCGAGGATGATGTCCGTGCCGCGACCGGCCATGTTCGTGGAGACGGTGATGGCGCCCTTGCGACCCGCCTGCGCGACGACGAAGGCTTCCTTCTCGTGCTGCTTGGCGTTGAGGACGGCGTGCGGGATCCCCTTCTTCTTGAGGATCTTCGCGATCGCGTTCGACTTCTCGACGGAGGTGGTTCCGACGAGGACCGGACGGCCCTTCTCGTGCGCGGTCAGGATCTCGTTCGTGACGGCGGTGAACTTCTCGCGCTCGGTCTTGTAGACGAGGTCTTCCTTGTCCGCGCGGAGGATGGGCTTGTTCGTCGGGATGGTGACGACGGAGAGCTTGTACGTCTTGTGGAACTCCTCGGCCTCGGTGTCCGCCGTTCCGGTCATTCCGCCGAGCTTCTTGTAGATGCGGAAGAGGTTCTGGAACGTGATGGTGGCCATCGTCCGCGTCTCTTCCTGGATGTTCACGTGCTCCTTGGCCTCCACCGCCTGGTGGAGACCGTCGGACCAGCGACGACCGGCCAGGACGCGACCCGTGAACTCGTCGATGATGAGGACCTTGCCGTCATCGGTGACGAGATAGTTCACGTCACGCTTGTAGAGCGTGTGCGCGCGAAGGCACTGGTTGAGGATGTGCAGCGACTCGAGGTTGACGGGATCGTAGAGGTTCGAGATCGCCATCAGCTTCTGCGCCGCGTCGACACCGTCGTCGGTGAGCGAGACGGAGTGGCCCTTCTCGTCGACGACGTAGTGCTCGTCCTTCTTCAGCCGCGGCACGACCTCGCTGATGATGCGGTACTTCTGCGAGGAGGCCTCCGCCTGCCCGCTGATGATGAGCGGCGTGCGCGCCTCGTCGATGAGGATCGAGTCGACCTCGTCGACGATGGCGTAGTTCAGCTCGCGCTGCGCGTAGTCGAGCGCGCTGAACTTCATGTTGTCGCGGAGGTAGTCGAAGCCGAACTCGTTGTTCTGGCCGTAGGTGATGTCGCTCTTGTAGGCCTCGCGCTTCTCGCGATCGGCCTGCTGGTTCACGACCACGCCGGTCGAGAGCCCCATGTAGCCATAGAGCTTGCCCATCCACTCCGCGTCGCGGCGGGCGAGGTAGTCGTTCACGGTGACGACGTGGACGCCCTTGCCCTCGAGCGCGTTGAGGTAGCAGGCGAGCGTCGCCACGAGGGTCTTGCCCTCGCCCGTGCGCATCTCGCTGATCATGCCCTTGTGGAGGACCATGCCGCCGATGAGCTGCACGTCGTAGTGACGCATGCGGAGCGAGCGCTTGCCGGCCTCGCGAAGCGCGGCGAAGGCCTCGACGAGGATGTCGTCGAGCGTGGCCCCGTTGTCGAGCTTCTCCTTGAGCTTCGGCGTGATCGCCTTCAGCTCGGATTCCTTCAGGCCCGACATCTTCTCGTCGAGCTTGTTGATCTCGTCGACGAGCGGACGAAGCTTTTTGATCTCGCGCTCGTGCGAGGTTCCAAGGATCTTTTTGAGAGCCCAAGTCAGCATTCGACGACAACCTCGAAAAGGACAGCGTTGTTCCCCTGGAGAGGGACGGACCAGGCTAGCACAGCTCGTTTTTTGCTATAGGGATCGACTGGGATGGGTTTTCCGCCGGACGTCATCGAGCTCTTCGAAGGCGGGGCGTCGATCGTCATCGGGACACGGGACGCCAAACTCCGCCCCGAGATCGGCCGGGCTTGCGGCGCCGTGGCCGACCGAAAAGCTCGACGAATCACCGTGTTTCTGCCCGAGGCGATCGCTGCGGGCACCCTCGCGAACATCGCGGAGAACGGCCAGATCGCGGTCGCGTTCACCGAGATCTTCCACCACCGGTCGATCCAGACGAAGGGCAAGGTCGTCTCGGCCGACCGTGCGGCTGAGATTCACCAGGACACGATCAAGCGCTACATGGGCGCCTGGGCGGAGGCGCTCTACCAGACGGGGATCCCCCGCGCCGTGACGCTGCAATGCGCGACGTGGCCCGCGGTCGCGATCACGTACGACGCGGCCGAGGTGTTCGTCCAGACGCCCGGTCCGAAGGCCGGCGCGGCGTGGAAGCCGTGAAGCTCCGCGACGTCCCCAGCCGCTGCTTCCATGGCATCGTGCCCGCCACCATCGCGACGAGCGACGCGGCCGGCGTCCCGAACGTCACGCACCTGAGCCAGGTCCAGATCCTCGACGGCGAGCGCGTCGCGCTCTCCTGCCAGTTCTTCAACAAGACGAAGAAGAACGTGCTCGAGAACCCGTACGCGTGCATCGAGCTCTACGATCCGCTCACGTTCGTCGCGTATCGCCTGCTGATCCGCTACGACCACGCCGAGACCGAGGGCCCGCTCTTCGACACGATGCGCCTTCGCATCGACTCGCTCGCGTCGATGTTCGGCATGGTCGGCGTGTTCCGTCTCATCTCGGCCGACGTGTACGTCGTGGAGGAGGTGGGGCTCGTCGAGGGCTTCCAGATCCCGAACGCTCGCACCGACCAGCCGCCGGACGTCCCCAACGACCGCAACGAGATGACGGGGCTCCAGAAGATCTCGCGCACCATCGCGCGCGCGAAGGATCTCGACGACCTCTTCAACCGCACGCTCGAGTCGCTCGAGGAGTCGCTCGGCTTCGAGAGCTCGATGATCCTCCTGCCCGACGAGTCGGGGGAGCGCCTGTACGCGATCGCCGCCCGGGGCTACGGAGAGAGCGGCATCGGCGCGGAGGTCGTGGTGGGCGAGGGCCTCATCGGCACCGTCGCGCGCGAGCGCTGCATCCTGCGCGTCGCGGGCGTGGGCGCGGAGCTCCGCTACGGAAAGGCGATCCGCACGAGCATCCAGCGCGCCGGCGGCTCTCGCACGCTGAGGCCGGAGATCCCGCTGCCGGGCCTCATCGACGCGCAGAGCCAGATGGCGCTGCCGCTCGTGGCGGGGGACCGCCTCGTCGGCGTCATCGCGGTCGAGAGCCGGAAGCCCGCCGCGTTCGAGGCGTGGCACGAGGCGTTCCTCGACATCATCGCCAACCAGATCGCGAGCGCCATCGACGCGAAGGAGGACGACGCCGAGTCCCAGGCGGACGCGCCCGTCGAGGTGACGCCGTCGAAGGCGCCGACCCCGCCGTGCGCCCGCACGCTCCGGCTCAAGTTCTTCAAGAGCGACGACTGCGTGTTCTCCGACGACGAGTACCTCGTGCGCAACGTGCCCGGGCGCATCCTCTGGAAGGTGCTGAAGGAGCACCAGGCGAGCGGCCGCACGGAGTTCTCGAACCGCGAGCTCCGCCTCGACCCGAGCCTCGGCCTGCCCGCCATCCGCGACAACCTCGAGAGCCGGCTCGTGCTCCTGCGGAAGCGGCTCGAGGCGAAGCTCCCCGAGCTCCAGCTCGTCCCGACCTCGCGCGGCCGGTTCCGGCTCGACATCACGTGCCCGCTGGAGCTCTCCGAGTCCGCTTGACTCGGCGGTCTTTTCCGGCGGTTAAGGTCCTTAAGATCGAAACAGGATCGAGACAGGGACCACTTAGGATCGCGTGTCTCGGCGAGGTGTCATCTTCCTCGCATGACCAACACCGCTTCCGTCGTCCGCGAGTCCGCTCCCACCACGCTCACCTCGCGCGAGCTCACCCCGCGCTTCGAGATCTACCGCGCCCCGCACAAGGCGCTTCGCTACATCCTCGGTCACCTGCTCATCGAGATGGGCCGCGTGTCGTTCGCGGACGAGCGCGAGGCCGGCATGACGCTCGCTGCGATGGAGGTCGTCCTCGCGCAATGCGATCGTCACATCGCGCACGAGGACGAGGTCCTCCGCCCGGCGCTCGTGGCACGGTGCCCGAAGGCGCTCGCCACGCTCGACGAGGAGCACGAGCAGCACGCGACGCAGGTGGCGGAGCTCCGCGCGATGGCGAAGGCGCTGAACGAGGCGACGAGCGACGACCACCGCGCCGCGATCGGACGCACGCTCTACCTCCACTTCACGGTGTTCGTCGCGGAGACGCTCGCGCACATGGCCTACGAGGAGCGCATGGTGCAGCCGCTGCTCGATCGCAACTTCACCCTGGAAGAGCAGCTCGGTTTCAACGCCTCCATCGTGGCGTCGATCGCCCCCCCGGAGATGATGGAGTTCCTCCGTGCCGCGATCCCGGCCTCGTCGCGTCAGGAGCGATTCGAGATCCTGAACGGCGGGCGCGCGGCGATGCCCCCGCCCGCATTCGCAGCGGTGGTGACCGAGCTGATGCCACTCCTCCCGGGCCCAGACGCCGAGGACCTCGCGCTCCGGCTGGGCCTGTGAGGAGCATGACCCGCCAAGCACAAAACTACCGCTAGCGGAACGACCTCATCATCGAGCTCGCCTGCTTGACCACGTGCTGGACCGCAGGCTTCTGGCCGACCGGGCTCTTCAGGAGCGCCATGCCGCCGAAGATGCCGGCGACGAAGCCGCAGAGAAACACCGGCCAGGCCATCTTGCGCGCCGCCTTCGTCCGGAAGCTCGCCACCGTCGGAGACTGCCGGCCATTCAGCGCGACCTTCTTCACGACCGGCACGTGCCTCGGCGACGCCACGACCGACGACGCCACGATCGCCTTCGCCGACGGAATGCGATGGATGGAGCTCGTGGTCTGGACGCGGGTCTGCTTCTTCCAGTCGTCGTCGGGATCGAGCCCCATGAGGGTGTCGATGCTCGTCAACGGGAGCAGCGGCTGGACGCGCGCGTAGGACATCCGAAGCTGTGGCTCAGCATGCAACATGCCCGGTTCGCCGACCGGCCAACCGGGCGAAATGACTCGGATCACCTGAGGCGAACCGGCCGCAACTGGGTGCGGACTCGTTTCCTCAGCTTCGAGCGGCCTTTCCTCGCTGGGGACCGGCGCGCCGGCTGCTCTTCAGGGGCAGGGACCGCTGGTGCCGCTGAACTTCCCGTCCTTGAAGACGCGATTCGCGCTCGAGTCGTACTGCCGGGTCGCCGTGGCGCACCACGTCGTCCACGTCGCAGGCGCGGTGTGCGACGTCTGGTCGAACTCGAAGAACGAGAAGAGGCCGTCGAAGTTGATCGGCTTGTTCTGATTCAGGGCGCTGACGCCTTCGACGAGCTGCGTCAGCGTGATGCGCGGCCCGGTCGTGTCGGTCACCTTTGGCAATGCGGCCACGATCTGCTCGGGCGTCGCGTCAGCGTGGGCCTGGAAGCCCGCGTACGAAGCGAGGAGCAGCAGGAGCGACGTCTCGAACGCGCGACCGGCGCCGGGGTTCGGGTCGGTGCCCACGCTCGCGGGGGTGGTGAGCGCAGCCTTGAACTTCTGCGAGAAGAGCTCGAAGCTGTTGTCGCGGATGGCGCGGATGCCGCTGATGCGGGCGCGGAGCGACGCATCACTCAGATCGAGCGATTTGTAGCCCGAGTCCTCGATCTGGAGGAACGGGTGAACGTAGGTCGGACGCGTGTTCGCGGGCAGCGTGCCGTACTCGGTCTCGAGCGCGGGGAGGAGCTGCGCGCCCCAGTCGATGTCGCTGAACGGAATGATGAGGTCGGGCTCGAACGCGACGATCTCCTTCGCGCGCTGCGCGACCGCCGTGAGCTCCGCCTGATTCGTCTGGAACACCTTGTAACAAGCGTTGCCCTTGCAGCTGCTGTCGTTGGTGTTCTGGATCGCGGTCTTCCCGTTGAACTCGAGGAGCTGATCGAGAATGAGGCCGTAGTCGGTGTAGGCGTTGAAGCCCGGCGGGACGTCGGGAGACTGCACGCTGAGGACGACCGCGACGCGGATCTGCGTCTTGCCGCCGTCGCGAAGCGCCTTCTCCTTCTCCGCGACGAGCGCGTTGAGAGGAGGCAGGACGTCACGACGCTCGAAGCCCGCGAGCCAGGCGAAGCCATTGCTGCCTTCGACGACGGACGCGGGGTTGCCATTGATCCACGGCGAGAACGAGGGGATCCGGGCCGGGAGCAGCGTCTCGACGACCGGACGCTGGCGGTCCTCGGCTGCGGGTCCGAGCACCGCCTTCACGCCGGCGTTCGCGAGGAGCGCGGAGGCGCGGCGCGGGAAGTGCTCGTCACACGCGATCAGCGCGCCGCGACGCTCCCCAGGGAACTTCACGCCGGCGGTGTCGAAGAACTCCTCGAACGCGAGCTTCGCGCCGATGCGGTGCTGCACCTGGCGGAAGTACTGCGTGTCCGTGGTCGCGATCTCGCTCATGAGACCGTAGAGGATGGTGCCCTCGACGGTGGGGTCGCCGTAGACGACCTTGCAGTCTTCGCTCTCGGTCGGCGCGCACTTGCCGATGTTCGAGCTGCACACGAACTTGTCGCCCTTCGAGGCGCAGTCGGCGTTCTTCGTGCACTCGGCGTTCGGCTTGATGACGCCGCTCGAGGAGGCACCCGAGTCGGTCGTGCTCACCGTGGGCGGCTTCGCCACGCAGAGCCCGTTCGAGCACATCGAGTCGACGAAGTCGGGACCGCGCTTCGTGCAGTCACCGTCGTTGTTGCACTGAACGGGATCGTCGCTGGTGACGATCGCGGTGCAGGCCACCAGCGTCAGGAGGCCAAGGCTCAAAGCGGCTTTCAGAAGGGATCGCATCAGTTCTTCTTGTCGAGGACGCAGGCCGTGAGTTGGGGGCTGCAATTGGAAGCGATACAGAGCTGGCAGTCGTCGTCGGTCTTGCCGCCGGCGCAGTAGTTGCCGCAAAACGCCGGGCACTTGTCGTAGCAAACGCAGTCGACGAGGGCGTTGAGCGTCTGGACCGAGCTCTTGCCGTTCGAGTCGTTCTTCGCGCAGAGCGTGCCGCGCGCCTTGTTGGTGTCGAGCGTCTCGTTGCAATGACGACACTTCGGATCGTCGACATCTCCGCCGTCGGGGTAGTCCTCGCGCGGCACGACCGTGTTGATGACGATCGGAGGCGCCGCATCGTTACCCGCGTCGGTCCCTCCGCTCGTGCCGCCGTCCGCCGAGCGGTGCCCGGTGATCACGGGGTCTTCATCCACGCATCCCGCGAGCGCCGCGAGGATCGTCACCGCGGCGGCAATGCCGGCGCGCAAGGCTCGAGAGGTCATCTTAGAAGCTCCGTGCATAGCCGACACCGAACGGCGTGACGTAAATTCCGGTGTTCTGCTTCTTCTTCTTCTTGAAGTAGTCGATCGTGAAGTAGGTCGAGACGCCCGCGCCGACGACGGCGGCGACGACGAGGGCGTCCGTCACGATGCCGAGCGTCTGCGCGCTCGAGCGGTCGTCCTCGAGCGTCTTCTTGCTGACCCCGAAGGTCGCCTGGTCGCGCTCGAAGTCGTTTCGCTTGCCGACCGCCAGAAAGCCCGTCACGACCGCGCCCGCGCCGAGCGCCGCGGTCAGGCCCCACCAGACGACGGGGAAGCTCGCCGAGTCCTTCGTCACCGAGGAGGTGTCGACCGTCGACGTCGTCGCCTGGCCGAACGCGATGTTGATCGGCGCGTTCTGATCGCCCGAGTTGATGTCGACCGACTTCGTCACGGTCCGACCGTTCGCGGTGAGCGCGAACTGGCGGCGTCCGATCTTCACCGCGATCGAATCGGGCAGCGGCGTCGTGCCGACCGTCTGGTCGTCGATGGTGAGCGTCGCACCCGCGGGGGCGTCCGTCGTCACCTTCACGCGCGTCACGTTGAGCGCGAGCTTCGCGAGGCGGTCCTGGACGTCCTGCTTGCGTGCGGCGCTGATCTCGGCGCCGCCTTCGCTCAGGTACCGGTTGAAGGTGTCCATCGCGACGGCGTAGTCCTTCAGCGCGGTCTGGCAGATCGCGATGTTGTAGAGGAGCTTGTAGTTGCCGGAGATCTTGTACGCCGTGTTGAACTCGACGAGCGCGCCCTCGTAGTTCTCCGATTCATAGAGCTGCACACCGCGTTCGAAGCGCTGCACGGCCTCATCCCCGTCCGCTCGTGCGAGCGAGGGGGTCGAAGCGATGGCCAGCGAAACTGCGAGTGCTCCCAAACCGCGAATAGCAAGTCGGGTCCGCATCGATTAAGTCACCTCTTGAAGACGTCCGTGTCGAGCTTGTCTTGTTTGCCAGTTTTTGGCTTGGAAGTATCGATTTCGGTGATCCCCGTCGGCCCGGGCGCCGGAGCGGGAGCCGGCGCGGGGGCCGGGCCGGGCGCGGCGACGGTCGCCGCATTCGGCGACGGCGCGGGAGAGGGCTTCGGGCTCGGCGGCGGCACGTAGCCGGCGCCCGCACGCGAGAGGCTCATCTCGATCGCACGATCCTTGTCGAACACGAGCGTCAGGGTACGGGTCTCGAAGCCGTCCGCCTCCGCTCGCAGCTCGTGGATGGCGGAGCCGCGCGACGTCTTCAGGTGGTACGGGTTCTCCTTCACGCGACTGCCGTCGAGGAAGAGACGCGCGTTGCTCGGCTTGACCGCGATGTCGATCGCGACGTCGTTCTCGATGTCCTTCTCCTGCGTCGGAGTCGGAGTCGGAGAGACGTTCGTGTTGATGGTCGGCACGGTGTCGACGGGCTTGTCGTTCGCGATCGCGGCCGCGTCGTTCGAGCCCATGTTCTTGCCGACCATCACCGCGACGATGACGACGACCACGAGACCAGCCACCGCGAGGATCGGCTTCAGCGGGCTCTTCCGGAGCTGCGCCGCCGTGACCTTGGTGTCCGAGACGCCCGCCGCGGTCTCACCGGGCGCGCTGCTCGACATGCTCCGGACCGGCGGGAGCGATCTCTCGATCTGCTCCAGCTTCGAGATCGACTTCGCGCCGTCGGACTTCGACGAGAGCACCTGGGGGACGGAGCTCGCGCCGGAGCTGCTCGCGCCACGCCAGAGGAGCGGGTCCGAGGTCGCCTCGTCGATGACCTGCGGCTGGCTCGGCGCCGCCGAGTCGTCCCTCTTCGCGGCGGAGCTCGCGACGAGCGCCTTCACCTTCTCGCGCTCGGTCTCGAAGAGACCCGAGACGAACTGACCGATCTCGCGATCCGATGCGCGGAGGTCGAGCTTCGAGATCGTCTTCTCGACCGCGTCGAGCAGCTCGCCCATGTTCGAGAAGCGCTCGTCCTTGTCCTTCGCGATCGCCTTCGCGCAGATCTCGTCGAGCTCGTCGGGGATGCTCGGCTCGACCTCCTTCGCGCGCGTGAGCGGCTCCTTGTCGAGCAGGCGCTCGAAGACCTTCGCCTCCGACATGCCTTCCCACATGCGCTTCGCGGTGAGGAGCTCCCAGAGGATCAGGCCGACCGCGAACACGTCCACGCGCTCGTCGATGTTCTCGTCGGAGCGCGCCTGTTCGGGCGCCATATAGGCGACCTTGCCCTTGAGGACGCCCGCACGCGTCTTGCTCATCGACGCGGCCGTCTTCGCGACGCCGAAGTCGACGAGCTTCGTCATACCCGCGTACGTGACCATGATGTTCTCGGGAGAGACATCGCGGTGCACGACCTTGAGGAGCGTGCCGTCGTGATCGACGAGGTTGTGCGCATACGCGAGCGCGCCGATCGTCTCGCGCACCATCTTGAGCGCCATCGCGCGTGGAAGTGGGGTACCACGCCGCGCTGCGCGCGAACGAATGCGACCAAGCGGCTGGCCCTCGATGTACTCCATGACGAGGAACGGACCGTTCTCGTCCTCGCCCACCTCGAACGTCTGGACGATGCTCGGATGGTTGAGGCGCGCGGAGAGGCGGGCCTCGTCCGCGAACATGTTGATGATCTCGGGATCGTCTTCTTCCGTCGACTTCAGACGTTTGACGACCGCCAGCTTGGCGAACTCGCTCTTGCCCGAGAGCTTCGCGAGGAACACGTCGGCCATGCCGCCGCCTCCGAGCTGGGCGATGAGCTGGTACCGACCTCCTACGAACTGCGGCAAACGAAGCTCCCAACCGAACGTCGACAGACGTCCGAGCAGGGATTAAAGCTACGGGAGACGCAACGATCTACGCAAGGTCTCCGCTTCGATTCGTCGCGAGGTGCAAGGAGTACCTATGTCGACAGGGAGGCTCAGCTGTCCGTGAGGACTAAAGCCAGCCGTTCTCTCGGTACCAGGAGGCGGTGAGCTTCAGGCCTTCAGGGAAGGATACCTGCGGCTCCCACCCCAGATCTGCGCGGGTTTTCTTGCTCTCACACACCCAGTGGTGGGAGAGCATCGTGGCCTTTTCCCGCGTCAGCATCACAGCCTTGCCTCGAGCTCGACCGTAAGCCTCGACGCCCAAGGACGCGAGACGCAGGACGGGGAGAGGAATACCGACCTTGAGTAGAGGAGCGGTCCCCAGCGCTTCATGGAGGAGCTCGCCCATCGCCTTCGACATGGTGAGGGGCTCGCCGTCGTCCACGAAGTAGATCTGCCCGCTCGGGATGTCGGCCTGGATAGCCGCGACGCACGCCCGGGCGCAGTCCGGCCCGTACGTGTAGCAACCGAGCATGGCGCCGTTGCCGATGACCGGGTACTGACGCTTGCTCGCGGCGCGGAAGGCCTCGAGGATCTCGACGTCACGCGGGCCATAGATGGCGGCCGGCCGGAGGATGACGACCGGCAGCTTGTCCTTCCGGGCGAGCACTTCCTTCTCGGCGGCGAGCTTCGAACGCCCATACGCAGTGACGGGATGCTCCTGATCGAAAGGCACGGGCTTGCCGTCGAACGACGGCCCGCAGGCCTCGAGGCTCGACACGTGGACGAAGCGCCTCAGGTTCGGCGCGTGCTCGAGCGCGGCCTCGAGCAGGTTCACCGTGCCCTGCGTGTTCGTGAGACGGAACTCGGCCTCGCTCTTCGCCTTCACGAGACCGGCGGAGTGGACGACCGCATCGACGCCCTTCATGGCCGCATCGACGGCGGCCTTGTCCTCGACGCTGCCCTCCGCGAGCTCGACGTTCTTCAGCGTCTGGAGGAACTTCCGGTTCGAGCTCTTGCGAACGAGCGCGACCACCTCGTGGCCTCCGTTCGAGAGCACCTCTGCGACGTGGCTCCCGAGAAATCCCGAGCCCCCTGTGATGAGGACCTTCACGAGAGGCTCTTTTCGTAGATGCGGTAGGTCTTGTACTTCTTCGCCCCCATCATCCGGATGCCCGCGTTGACGGCGGCGTTGTCTTCGAGGGTCCAGCCGAGCTCGCCCCACGTCATGCCCGCCCTCTTGCCGCCCTCGTTCATCTCGGCGTAGAGCATCAGCGAGAGCGCGGCGTACTTGCGGTTTTGTCGGAACTCTTTCTTGATGCCGAGGAGGATGAGGCGACCGCTCTTCGCCCCCTCGACCTTCAAACGGTAGAGGAGCTTCGGCAGGCCGAACGGAAAGAGCTTTCCTTTCATGTCGGCGATCAGCTCGTTGACGTTGGGCAGCGCGATCGCGACAGCAGCGGGCTTGCCGTCGATCTCGACGATCACGGTGATCTCCGGGACGAGGAAGAGCTTGAAGTCGGCGGCCATCTTGTCCGCTTCCTTCGGCGTCGCCGGCACGAAGCCCCAGTTGTCGTGCCAGGCCTCGTTGAAGATCTCGAGGGTGGTCGCGACATCCGCCGCCATCTGCGACCTCGAGAGCCTCCGGATCTTCACCTCGGGCAGGGCCCGGATGTCTTCCTGCGCCTTCTTCACACGGGCGTTGGGCTCGCCGACCTCGTAGCGCCAGCCCCAGACGTCCTTGGCCTTCACGTAGCCGGCCTTCTCGATGAGCCCGCCCTGGTACGAGCGGTGGTGCGGGTTCATGAGGACGGGCGGAGACTCGAAGCCGTCGACGAGGCAGCCGATCTCCTCGTTGATGCTGAGCGACATGGGACCGCGGATGGTCTTCATGCCGCGCTCCTTCAGCCAGGCCTCCGCGCGCTCGAGGAGAGCCTTCGCGACCTCTTCGTCGTCGACCGTGTCGAGGAAGCCGAAGAACCCGACATCGTCCTTGTGTCGAGCGAGATGCTCCCGGTCGATCTGGGCCGTGACCCGCCCCACGCACCGCCCACCCTTGTGAGCGGTGAAGATGACGCCGTCGGCGTGCTCGAAGAACGGGTTCTTCTTCGGATTGAGCCGGTCCGAGAGGTCCATGTCGAGGGGGCGGATGTAACGAGGGTCGTCGCGATAGATCACATCGACGACATTGAGGAAGTCCTTGAGGTCGCCGCCCATTGGGGTTTGCCGGATCTCCACCATGCGCGGCTTCTCGCACTCGACCCGCTCAGCGTCAAATTTGGCTGACGGAGAGGCGGCCAGTTAGGCTTCCAGCACGATGAGGCTCCTGGGTCAGACGCTCGTGGTTGCCACGGCGATTGGGCTTGCTTTGACGGTCGCGCCGGCGTGCGTCGACAACGATCAGTCACTCTACGTCAGGCAGGTCGTGGCGCCGCCGGACACGAAGAGCGAGACCGGCGGCTGCGTCTACAAACCAGACGCGACCGGAACGGCGCTCTTCGAGGGAACGCTCGACCTCTTGATCGCGCAGAACTACTCCGCGGTCATCCTCGTCGGCAACCAGCTCATCCAGCGCTCCGACAACCTCAGCGCCCGCGCCGAGAGCAACAAGGCTCACCTCGATGGAGCGATCGTTCGCGTGACCGACGCCGACGGCAACGACATCCGCGAGTTCACCTCGCCCGCGGCCGGCTTCGCGGACAACAGCAACGGCATCATCGCGAGCTTCGGCCTCGCGCGCGTCACCCTCATCGACAGCGCCACGGTCAACTCCCTCGCGCGCTCCATCACGACCGGCAAGGAGAAGCTGGTCCTCGCCAACATCAAGGTCTTCGGCGAGACCCTGGGCGGCGTCGACCTCGAGAGCGGGGAGTTCCAGTTCCCGATCCGCATCTGCCGCGGATGTCTCATCTCCTTCCTGGGCTCGGACGATCCGAACTCGGACGGCGTCGACTGCAACCTGCAGAACACGGCCGCCGCCGCCGGTGGCGCCTCGGACACGCTCGACCGCACCAAGCTCCCGTGCCAGGCCGGCCAGGACGAGTACCTTCCCTGCACCGCCTGCAAGGGGAACCGGATCCCGGATCCGACCGACAGCTCGAAGACGATCGACGTCTGCTCCAGCGCCGCGGACCAGGTGAAGACGAACCCCCAGTGACGTAGCCCTCGGTTTCATGAGATGAAGGAGCATGCGTCTCGACGCAGGCTCCTTCGCCGTTTTTGTGGCCTCCGTGGCTGCAACGCTGGCGCTCGCGGGCGAAGCGCACGCCGACACGCAGCTGAGCGGCGCCCTCACGACGGGCGCCGCCTTCACGGACATGCGCGCCTCGAACGGCCCGCGTGTCGCGTACCACCTGGGCGGCCGCTTCGACGCGCTCTTCGTCCGAGACCGTGCGGGGACGATGGCCCTCGGCCCGTACATCGGCGTGGCGACGGAGGCCTTCGATACGTTCCAGGCGGGCGGCGGCCTCGAGTGGCTCGTGCCAGTGGGCGAGCCGGCCTTCGTCTTCTCGGCGGGCGGGTTCGGGCGGACGAGCCGCTTCGGCTGGGAGCCGGGCGCGGAGGCGGCCGTCTTCTTCGGATCGAAGAGCTTCAACTACCACTCGCCATACTCGCTCACGCTCGGCCTCTTCCTCCAGGGTCGACTCGGCTTTGGTGACGGAAAACAGGCGGATGCGATCCTCGGCGTCCAGATCGATCTTGCGTACCTGGCCCTCCCGGCCCTCTTCCTTTACGAGGCCATCGCGCATTGAGGGTACGGGGCGCTGTGCTAGCGTCGAGGCGATGGACGGCCGGCCTATTTCGGTGAAGATCGCGGGGCAGAGCTACAAGGTCGTGAGCTCCTCGAGCGAGGAGGAGCTGCAGCGCCTCGCCGGAACCGTGAATGCGAAGGTCGAAGAGCTGACCCCGCCGGGCAAGGCGGCCGGGAGCCAGGCCGTCCTCCTCGCCGCCATCGCGCTCGCGCACGAGCTCGAAGAGGAGCGCGCCCGCCGCGTCCAGGTCGAGCGTCGCGCGAAGGAGATGATGAAGCGCGTCCTCGGTCAGCTCGACGCCGCCCTGGTCGACTGCGACTAGGCCTCCCCTCACCTCCCCTCCCCCGCGCTCTCGCCCCGCAACCGTCGCGTGCACTCTACACGCATCACCGAGTACCTGACGCGCGAGCTCGAGCGTCTGGAAGAGATCGGTCTTCGTCGACACCCGCGCGACGCCCGGGCGGCCGACGCAACCTCGTTCTGCTCGAACGACTACCTCGGGCTCGCGAGTCGCTTCCCCCCTCCCGCGACGCCATCCGGCGCTGGCGCGTCGAGGCTCGTCGACGGGGAGCGCGAGGCGCACGCCGCGCTCGAGTCGGCCTTCGCCGGCCTGGTGGGAGCGGAGTCGGCGCTGGCCTTCACATCGGGTTACGCGGCGAACCTCGGAGTGATCTCCGCGCTCGCAGCGCCGGGCGATCTCGTCGTGAGCGACGCGCTCAATCACGCCTCCCTCATCGACGGGATGCGCCTCTCTCGCGCACGGGTGGCGGTCGTCCCCCACAACGACCTCGACGCCATTGCGCGCGAGCTCACCAGTCGCCAGGAGTCGAGGGCGTGGGTCGCGGTCGAGAGCTACTACTCGATGGACGCCGACGGCGCCGACCTCGCCGCTCTCCGTGCGATCTGTGATCAGGCAGATGCGGGGCTCATCGTCGACGAGGCCCATGCCCTGGGAGTGCTCGGTCCGCAGGGCCGTGGTCGCTGCGCCGAGGCCGGCATCACACCAGACGTGCTGATTGGCACTCTGGGAAAATCGTTTGGAAGCCAGGGCGCGCTCGTCGCTGGTCCGTCCGTCCTCCGCGAGTGGCTGTGGAATCGTGCCCGTAGCTTCGTCTTCTCGACGGGCCTCTCCCCGGCCGCGGCCGACGCAGGGCGCCGGGCGATCGAGGAGTCTCTCCGCACGCCCTCGCTGCGCGAGCGTACCCTGCACAACGCTGCTCGCCTGAGGGACGCGCTGTCTGGCCTCCCGAACGCCACTCTCCTCGGCTTCGGCCATGTCGTCCCGCTCGTCGTCGGAACCGCGAAGCGCGCCATGGCGATATCGAATCATCTCGCCGCCGCGGGGATCGACGTACCGCCCATCCGCCCGCCGACCGTCCCCGACGGTCAGGCCCGCCTCCGCCTCACCGCCACCGGCGCTCAGTCCGACGCCGATATCGACCGTCTGGCGCACGCCATCCGCGCCGCGTCCTGATCGCTCCAGAGCGCTCGGGATTCCGGCGACCGCCGCTGCGTGCACTCTACATTCCCTCGGCATCACGCAACGAGGTCCGGCCCTCGCGGACGGCCTCTCGCCCAGGTCCGAGCTCGTGATTCGGATTCGTCTCCGACGTCACCGGTGCGGTCGACCGAGCCCAACGAATGATCCGCGCCTGGACAGCGTGTCGTCATGACTTGCGCCGCTCGTCGCGTCCGGCCGCGACCGCGGACGGCTCGCGCGGCCGATCTCGACGCCTGTGCAGCATGGACCTCGCACGGAGCGGAAGGATGTGCCCCACGGCTTCCACCTTGGTGGCGTCACACTCCATCGTCGCGACGGCACGCAAGCCCCTCACCCTTTCAGCCCGTAGAGGACCGCTCCACATTCGTATCCGCCCGCCGGTCCCGATCGCTCGCAGTCCGCGTTTGCCCCTCCTCGCTCGGAGCGCGCGACGGATCAACTTGCCCCCGACCGATAGCCCCACCGCCCCTGGCCGGTCCTCGACGTCTGGCGCGGCTCGGCACTCCGGCCGGTCGACAGCACCGGCGCTCGGTCGACATGAAACGCCGAATCCTGGTTGGTCGACCCGGGCCCAGCCGCGTGAGGGACAGCGCTCTCCGAGATCGGACCGACGCTCCATGTCGCTGCCCGGAGGGTCGAGAGCGCCCGCAGGCGCGAGCGCGCGAGACTCTGCCTGGGCCTCGGCCATGCGAGGTCCCCTCCAAGCCCCAACCGCCGCCGAGCACGGCGGTCGACGTCCTCCGCGAGGCCGCGCGACTCGATGCTCGATCATCCGCCTCCGCGCTCATTGTTCCACGTGAAACAGCCTGAGCGCTCGTCACCCCGGCGTTCGCAGGCGAGCCGGGGTCCTCCGATGTCCTTGGGGCCATTCCGTCGCCAGCGTCCTCATGCCCGATCGTGCAGGCCTGCGCCAGAGCCTGTCCGCGCGACAGCTCACCTCCGGTATCGGGTAGCGCGCTCATTGTTCCACGTGAAACATCCTGAGCGTCGCCGTCACGCAGCTGCCCATCGCCGCCTGATGGTCGTCACGCCCCGGACGTTCGCAGGCGAGCCGCGATCCACCCGTGCCGCTCGGGCCAATCCGTGGCCCGAGCCCTCACGCCCCACCTTGCGGGCCTCTGCCTCGACCTCGTCCGTGCAGACCGACCCTCCGATCTCCGGCCACGCGCTCCTCGTTCCACTACACGTCCGGGCGTCTCGGACGCCCGGACCGGACGCGTTCCACAATTCCTCCTCGTGCCGTCGTCGCGCATCGCTGGGGCCAGCTCGTGACAAGCACCTCGTGTGCAGCGTCCAGGCCTCCGTTCTCCGGCCACGCTCCTCGTTTCACGTGAAACATCCCCAGCGTCGCAAACGGCGCTCGCCAATCCCTCCCTACGCCTTTGCCCAGCGTCGCTGGGACGCGTGACGAGCGGCTTCGTACGCGAGCATCCAGGCCTACGCCTCAACCTGCTCCTGGCGGACCCCTCCGATCTCCAGCCGCGCCTCCTCGTTCCTCGTGAAACATCCCCTCAAACACACGCAACCCGACGGCGCTCGGTGAATCCATTCCCGCGCCTTCGCCCAGTGGCGTGGGGAAGCGAGCGTCGCTGGGCGAGCTCGTGGCAAGTGCCCTCGTGCGGGAGCGTACAGGCCTCCGCCTCGGCCCCGTGCGGGCGGGAGCACCTTCGATCTCCGCCACGCGCCCCTCGTTCCACGTGAAACATCCTGGCGTCTCCTGCGCCCGCGACCGGACGGGCTCGGAGATTCCTCCCACGCCATTGTCATCCGTCGCTGAGTCAGTCGTGGCAACGACGTCCGCGCGCGAGCATGCAGGCCTCCACCTCGGCCTCGTCCGGGCGGGCAACCCCTCGGATCCCCCGCCACGCGCTCCTCGTTCCACGTGAAACATCCCCAGCTTCCCAGGCACACGCGACCGGACCCGCTCGGCAATTCCTCCCCACACCATTACCCGGTGGCGTCGGGACGCGTTCGTTGCTGGGGCCACCTCGTGGCAAGCGCCCTCGTGTGTGAGCATCCAGGCCTCGCCTCGCCTCGCCTCGTCCGGGCGGGCACCCCGTCCGTTCGTTGGTTACGCGCCCCTCGTTCCACGTGAAACACCCCGGTGTCTCCGGCGCGCGGCCGGACGCGCTCGCCTCACGCCGTTCCACGGTGGAGTGGGAAACGTGTGTCGCTGGGGCCAGTTCGTGGCAAGCGCCCTCGTCCGTGAGCGTTCCAGGAACCCTCCGATCTCCGGCCACGCACTCCTCGCACCACGTGAAGCATCGCCGGCGTCTCAGGCGCACGCGACTGGACGGCGCTCGGCGAGCCTCCGCACGCCGTCGCCGTGTGTCGTCGGGGCGAGCTCGTGGAGACCGCGCCCTTGCGCGAGCGCCCAGACATCCGACTCGGCCCGCGTCCGGCAACGAGCTCATCGTTCCACGTGAAACACCCCCGCGTCCCAGGCGCCCGCCGCGAGACGGCGCTGGGCGAGCCTCACCACGCCACGCGCGGCGCTCTTGCACCCATGCGATTCCCCCGCGTCGCTACGGCCCGCTCACGCGGGCGCACTCGTGCCGTGGCACGTCCACCCCTTCCCCAAGCCCGCTCCCGTTGCCAGCCCCTGAACATCGTTCCACGCGGAACATCCCAAAGCGTGGTGAACACCGACCGCCCCGCCGCCGAGACGTGATGCGTGTCGCTCTCCGGCCCACTCGCTGTGAGCGACCACGTGCTCGCCGTGCGGAGATGCGCTCCGCGGTCATCCTTCCACGCCACATCTGCAGCGAACGGCGCGGGCGATGGCGGTCCCCCCGTCGCCCGGCAAAGAGCTCTCGCGGGTACCGCAGGCCGCGCCGCGCTGGTCGCCGCTCCGCGGTCCGTACCGAACGCCAGTCTGCGGGCCGACGCCCTCGCCCGTCGTAGCTCCCCAGCCTCCACCCGTGCCGGTTCGCAACCCAACCGCGACTTCCCGTCCGGCTCCGTCGCTGAACGTTGCACGTGAAGCATCCCGAACGCCTCCTTCACCCGCAGCGTTCGCGGTCCCAGCATGTCCTCGGAGCGACCCGTGCCCCATGAGGTCGTCCGGGGAACGCACGCCGCTGCCCGGGCCCCGCCGACCCGTCGCCCACCGTCGACGCGAACATCCCCCGCATCGTGGGGCGCCCATTCGCCGACCGGCGGGCTCGGGAACGTCCCGGGCGCTCGCCCAGAGGTTCAGGCGCGACGATGAGCGACATCTTCCCAAGCCATCCCGGCTCGGCAGACCACCATTCCCGAACGGCAGACTCCGCCGAGACGGCGAGCAGGCATCGGTGTCGCTGTGCTGGCTCCGTTGCCAAGACCTCGTGCACCGGCGCGCCCATGCCTCCAACCTGCCCAGGGTCCTTCAAGGAACAGCTCGCGCCGCACAAGACGACGCGGTTCGAGATGCTCGTCGGCCAGGAGAAGCCGGACGGCGGCCTCATCGGCGAGACGGTGCAGGTCTCTGTCCGCACGACGCGCTCGACGGCGACGATCGGTCTTCGACGGCATCAGCGACGGCCGAGCCGACGAGGCATGTGCGGGAGTCGATTGCCGGTGGCGGGGGATGCCTTTCGACGCGCTCCTCTATGGCTGTCACGCCGCGCGTGTTTCCGCCGTCGGCGGCCGACCGGGTCGGCGTCACCATCTCGCACTCACGCTCTGGCTCGACGTTCATCGTCGCGATTCTCGTGAGCCCGACGGCCAACGACGTGCTCGGTGACGCGACCGTCTTGCGCCTCTCATCGCAACGGCGAGAGATCCCCGTCTCCGATCTCGGATCCCGCACACCTCTCGCCGGCGCGCGGACGGACCGAGCGCTCGCGATGCGACGAGCTCGCAGACGTCCGTCACTTCCCACTGCTCACTCGTCAGCGACATGGCTCGACACGCCTCCTCGTCATGCTCGAGGACAGAGCGCGTTCGCGTGGTCCATCGTCCGAAGTCGCCAGTCCGACCAGCAGGGTCATGACCTGCATATGCCAGGACGCCCTTCCGCGGCCCATCGGATCCGGGAGAGAGATGCGTCGCCGTGACGGTGCGGCGGCAGCTCTATGCCGGGGTTGCTCTTTGACGGATGGTCGCGAGGGAGGCGTCGACACGATCGACGATTCACGAGTTGGCACGCGCCATCGTTGGATGTTCGGCCGCTGTCGCGAGCGGTCGAGGCTCCCGTGAAGATCCATACTCGGACCGCGCACATGATTCTCGATTTGGCTCTCCGAGATGGGCGCGGTCGAGAGGTGAGTTGCGCGGAGCTCATTCCTTCCTTCGTCGCCGCACTCGAATAGCGAGTAGCGGGTGACTGGGCGCAGGAGCGCGGCTGGCCCTCAGGCGCGTCGCGGTCATCGCGGATGCGGAGTCACGCGCGGGCACCGACGAGCTGCACCGCCGTCCGCCGTCGAGCCGCCACCGAGGCGCGGCCGACGACGTCGTCATGTCGCCCCGCGGCACCCGACCCGCACCATGCACAATACACTCATCTCGACCGTGGCGACGTGATGCGAAGCGAGCACGAGCGCGAACACGAGGCGCGTCGAACGCTCAGCGCGGAACCGACGAGGGGAGGGGAGGGGGGCGCTGGGCTCGAAGCAGGCAGGAGCGGGCCGGCGGCCGACGACATACGAACGTCCATGACGTGCACGTCTTCAGCATCGATGGGCGGCTGGCGGCGGCGGCGGCGAGCCTTTGGCGGATCAGCGGATCGAGGGGTCAGTCGAGGCGGGCGCCGGAGGTCGCTTCCTTCACCGCGCCGCGGTCGAGGAGGATGCGCTCGTTCGCGGCGGACTCGGCGAAGGCGTCGTCGTGGGTGACGACCACGACGATCGCGCCCCGCTTCGCCTCGGCCTGGATGACCTCGAGGAGGCGATCGACGCTCGACTTGTCGAGGCCCGTCGTCGGCTCGTCGAGCAAGAGGAGGTTCGGCGCATGGACGAGCGCGCGGGCGAGCGCGACCTTCTGGCGCTGGCCACGCGAGTAGGTGCGGAAGGGGCGCTCCGCGAAGGCGCCGAGGTCGAAGCGCTCGCGCGCGGCCTCGAAGGCCTCATCGGCGCGGAGGCCATGGAGCTTCGCCGCGAGCTCGATGTTCTCGCGACCCGTCAGGTCCGCGTAGCAGAGGGCGTCGTGGCCGAGCCACCCGAGTGTGCGCCGGACCGCGTCTCGGGTCTTGCCGAGCGCGCCATGGGAGACCTTGCCGCTGGTCGGGCGCGCCAGGGTGCCGACGATGGAGAGAAGCGTGCTCTTCCCCGAGCCGTTCGCGCCAAGCACCACCGATACCTTGGAGGGCTGGAAGCGCAGACTGACGCCCCGCAGAGCTCGCACCGCTGGCGGGAACGACTTCGTCACCGCCGTGAGGGTCACCACGCGCGGAGCCTCCCAAAATCCCAACGAAACCGCAACTGCGCACCTTCTCCCACGCGGCCCGCGGGGTCCCTGGCCCGGGCGCCAGATTCGTTTGGGATCGAGCGGGCCGTGCTACTCTCGACCCTATGACCGCTGCCGCCGCTCTGCTCGGCGAAGAGCTTCCGCTGATCCAGAAATTGCGGCAGGCCGTCGAAGGTGCGCTCGAAGGTAAGCCGGAAGCCGTCGAGCTGGCGCTGGTCGCGCTTTTGGCCCGCGGTCATCTCTTGATCGAGGACGTGCCCGGTGTAGGCAAGACCACCCTCGCGCGGGCGCTCGCGCGCGCCGTGGGCGGAGAGCTGCGCCGCATCCAGTTCACGAGCGATCTCCTGCCGTCCGACGTCATCGGTGTCTCGATCTTCGACCAGCGCGAGGGTGAGTTCAAATTCCGTCACGGCCCGATCTTCGGAAACGTCCTGCTGGCGGACGAAATCAACCGTGCGTCGCCCCGTACGCAATCCGCCCTCCTCGAGGCGATGAACGAGTCGCAGGTCTCCGCGGACGGGCAGACCCACCCGCTGCCCGATCCCTTCTTCGTCATCGCCACGCAGAACCCCCAGGATTTCGCGGGCACCTTTCCGCTCCCCGAGTCCCAGCTCGACCGCTTCCTCCTTCGCCTCCGCATCGGCTATCCGCCCCCGCAGGTCGAGATGCGGCTCCTCCTCGAAGGCAACGCCGATACGGCGCGGGACGTCCCGACCGTCCTCGACCCCGCCAAGCTCGTCACCCTGCAGCTCCAGGTCGATCGCGTGACGATCGAGACCTCGCTCCTCAGCTATACCCACGCATTGGTGCAGGCTACACGCAACGCCCCCGTCCTCTCCCTCGGCACCTCGACGCGCGGCGCCATGGCGCTCGCCCGGGCGGCCCGCGCGAGGGCGCTCGTCCGCGGACGCACGTATTGCATCCCCGACGACATCCACGACCTCGCCGTGCCGGTGCTCGCACACCGCGTCCGTTTGTCCACGCACGCCGACGGATTCGTGCCCTCGCGCGACGAGGCCGAAGCCGCCGTCCGCGACATCGTCGCCCGCGTTCCCGTTCCGGTCTGAAGCACCTGCCCGCAGTTGAAGGGGAGTCCGGCGAATGTCGATGATTCAGCCTGAGCCGAGCAATCCGGCCCTGTCGCGCGGCCCGGAGAGCAAGGCCGACGACGCGCCGAAGAGCGAAGCCTCGCCCGCGGTGGGCCCAGCCAGCGCCCACCTCGCCCCCGCGAACGCCCCCCCGCTCAAGGAGCTCGACAAGCCCAAGGGGCGCTGGCCCTTCTCGCGGTTCAAGGCGCCCCGAAGGCTGAAGTTCACGAGGGAAGGGAAGTTCTTCGTCGGCATCACGCTCGGCGTCGGCTTCGCCGCCATCAACACCGGCAATAACCTCCTCTATTTGCTGCTCGGCATGCTCCTCGCACTCATCATCGTGAGCGGCCTCATGAGCGAGCTCTCCCTTCGGGACCTCACCGTCGTGCGGCGCCTCCCCCTCCGGGCCCAGGTCGGGCGCCCCCACCTGGTCGAGATCGAGGTCTTCAATCACAAGGGGCGCGTGCCGAGCTACGCCATCGAGGTGGAAGACCTCCGTGCTGGCCAGCCCGCCGACAAGCGCTGCTTCTTCCTCAAGATCAGCCCGAAGTCCGCGCAGGTGGCCGCGTATCGACGCACCCCCGCCAAGCGCGGCCGAGATCGCCACGTCGGCTTCCGCATCGCGACGCGCTTCCCCTTCGGCCTCTTCGAGAAGTCGCGCGAGGTCCCGGCGGAGGGCGAGCTCGTCATCTACCCCGCCATCGATCCGCTCCAGCTCCCCGCGCTCCCCGCCGGTCGGAACACGGGCGGCGACGCCTCCATGGGCCGCGGCCACGGTGACGACTACATCGGGCTCCGCCTCCTCCGCGAAGGCGAAGACCGTCGCGACGTCCACTGGCGCAAGAGCGCGGCCGTCGGTCAGCTCGTGATGCGCGAGCGCGCGCGAGAGGCTCGGCCCGACGTGGTCCTTCCCCTCGACGTGGTCCGCCGCGACGACGCGAAGGACGACTGGTTCAACGCCTTCGAGCGCCGCATCCGCGATGTGGCCTCTCGCGCCGTCGCGCACATCAAGCGCGGCGACACCATCTCCGTGAAGACCACCGCCGGCGAAGTCGTCCGCGGTGACCGCACCACCGGCGCCGATCGCGTGCTGCGGTTCCTCGCCCTCGTCGATTCGATCACGCAGACCGAGCTCCTCGAGCGAGGCAAGGCGGGCTCGGCGAGCGCGCCCAAGGCAACCCTCCTGGCGCCGGTCCCATCGTCGAGCGGCTCGGTGGAGACGGTGAAGGCATGAGGTTCGGACTCGTACACCGCATCATGACCGACGCCCTCGCGGCGCTCGGCGTCCTCGCGGTCGTGAACACCGCCTCGATGTCGACGTGGACGACGGGCTTCGTCATCGCCGGCCTCGCGCTGGCCCTCGCCGTGCCCGAGTCGTGGCAGAACAAGCCCGCGCTCCGCCACCTCGCGACGATCGGACCGCTCACGCTCTTCGCCGTACAAGGCGTCCGGCTGCTCGCGGGCCGGCCCGCGCTCGACGTCGCCGTCGAGTTCGCCGCCATCCTCCAGATCATTCGCCTCGCGACCCGGCGTGGCGCTGCGCACGACCAGCAAATCATCGTCCTCGCGCTCCTTCATTTCGTGGCCGGTACGGTGCTCGGCGGCGGCCTCTCCTACGGCCTCTGCTTCGTCGGCTTCCTCATCGTCGCCCCGGGCGCGCTCGTGCTCAGTCACCTCCGCCGTGAGGTCGAGGGCAACTACCGCCAGGGCGCGCGCGATCGAACCGGCCTCCCCGTCGACGTCCCGCGCATCCTTCGCTCACGCCGCGTGGTGGGCCGAGGCTTCCTCGCGACGACCTGCCTCCTCTCCGTCCCCATCTTCCTCTTCACGGCCGCGCTGTTCGTCGTCTTCCCGCGCGTCGGCCTCTCGCTGCTGCTGCTCAATCATCGCAACGGCGATCGCATGATCGGCTTCTCCGACAAGGTCGACCTCGGAGAGGTCGGCGCGATCCGCGATGTGCCTGCGCTCGCGCTGCGCTTCGAGGTCCCGGACCTGCCCGACCCGCCACAGCAGAAGCTCACGCTCCGCCTTCGCGGCACCGCTTTCGACAAGTACACCGGCCGTCGCTGGGAGCGTACCCAGGCCAAGGGCTACGGCACCAACGCGAACGCGACCAGCACCGACATCCTCGCCCTCTCGCGCGCGCCGCGCCCTGACCCCGAGGATCCACAGCACGACCGCAAGATCCTCATCGAGCTCGAGCCCATCGATCCCACGGTGGTGTTCCTCCCACCACGCACGGTCGCGCTCCAGCTCCGCACGCAGCAGCAGGCGCTTGGCGGAGAGACGCTCCAGATCTCGCGCGGCCCTGAGGGCGAGGTCCGTTACTCCGGCGAAGGGGCGCACGGGCTCCGCTACGAGGCCTACGTCGCGAGCGAGCGCGAGCCGATCACGGAGAACCTCCCCGCAGCCGAGCGACCCCGCTACCTCGAGCTCCCCATCGACACCCCGGACCGCATCGCGCAGCTCGCCCACGAGTGGACCGACGCGCAGCCCACGGCGTACGCGAAGGCGAAGGCGATCGAGGACCACCTCAAGCACGACTTCAAGTACCAGCTCGGCTCGCCGTCGGGCGGCAAGCCTCAGCCGGTCGATCACTTCCTCTTCGATTCGAAGCGCGGGCACTGCGAGTTCTTCTCCACCGCGATGGCGATCATGCTGCGCGAGATCGGTATCCCGTCGCGCAACGTGACCGGCTTCGTCGGCGGCACCTACAACCGATTCGGTCGTTACTACGCCGTCCGCCAGGGAGACGCGCACTCGTGGGTCGAGGCCTACCTCGACGATCCGATTCACGGATGGGTGACCTTCGACCCCACGCCCACCTCCGGCGCGCAGCCGCTCCAGGAGACGGCCGGCGCGTGGGTGTACTTCCGCGACGTCCTCGAGGCCCTCTCGCAGCGCTGGAACCGCTACGTCATCGGCTACGACCTCAAGACGCAGGTCCGCATCTTCGAAGACCTCTCACGGCGCTACGAGCAGTTCCGCACGAAGACGGGCGCCAACACGGGCACGATGGAGAAGGTGACGCGCCCCTCCGTCGTCGCGGGCGCGCTCATCGTCGCCTTCATCGGCGCGTACATTCTCTGGCGACGCAAGCGCACGACCAAGACGAACCCCACCGACTCGTCCGAGAAGACCCGCATCGATCCGAAGCTCGAGGCCGCGACCGCGCTCTACCGCATGCTCGAGATCGCCCTTTCCATGCAGGGGATCGCTCGCCCGGCCGCGCTTCCGCCGCTCAAGCACGCGGAAGATCTCGTCCAGCGCAACCACCCGCTGGCGCAGCCCGTCTTCGAGCTCACGAATCTCTACATCGAAGCGCGCTTCGGCGGCGTCGCCATCGATGACGCCGCGAAGACCGAGTACGAGCGCAGGGTCAAGGAGATCCGCGGGTTCAAGCCCGAGCCCGAGCCCGCGACCTAGCGAGACGGCTTGGCCGCCACGAGGAGCAGCGGGTTTTCGGCGCCCTGCCGGCGATTGAAGTAGAGCCGGCAGCCGTCCCAGGACACGAACATCACGATCTCGTCGTCCACCGTGTTGATGGTCGAGCCCTCCCGCACCGCCTCGCCGAAGCTGCCGTCCGGTCGCCGCTCGGCGTGGAAGATGTCGATCGTCGTCCCGCTCACGCGCGTGAAATATGCCATCGTCCCGTCGCGCACGAGGTGCGGTGCGCGATCCTCGGCCGTCAGCCCCACGACGGGTGCGCCCGGAAGAAAGTCGTCGCCCAGCCGCGTCGACACGAAGACCCCGGTGATCCCGGCGTCCGACGTCCCCGAGTAGTAGAGCATTCGGCCGTCGTAGCTGAGCGCGCCGAGGTTCGTGACCGGATGGGACGCGACGAAAGACGGGACGCGCTCCTTCGCGAACTCCTCCGTCACGATCGAGCGCGTCGCGAGCCGCAGACCGGACACCGGCTGATCCGCGAAGAACACCATCGTGAGCCCGTCGCCCGACAGGGACGGGCGGCCCGAGTTTCCGGGCGGATTCATGACCGCCACGGGCACCGGGGCTCCGAACCCGGCGTCGCGGCTGGTCCGCGTGGCGCGGAAGACGGCCGCCCGCGCCGGAGTGCTCAGGGACGCCGAGTCGTAATAGACCGTGTTCTCGTCCTCCGTGAACGTGGCGAGGAACGTGGTGCCGTCACCGCTCAAGCGAATGCGCGTCGGTTCACCGAATGGAGCGCCGAGGTCGCAGGCGGAGGCGCTCGCGTCCACGTCCGCGTCTGCGTCTGCCGCGACGAGGCCGCCGCCGTCGGTCGCCACGAACGCGTCGGGCCCCGCCTCGGTCGTCGCCGAGGGAGGGCCCAATGGAGGTTGCGCGGGCTCGTCACCGCCGAAGCCACCGCACGCCACGAGCACGACGACGACCGCCGCACTCGCGCAGATCAGCCATCGACGGCTCATGGGTGAAGGGTAGCGCGGAAGGCGAGCTCCGGGATTAGTTCGCGATCTTCTGTGTGAAGGTCAGCTCGCCGTTTGCGCCCTTGTCTACGACGAGCTGCGTGCCCGGCGGGTACTCACCTGCGATCACGCGTTTCGCGAGCGCGTCCTCGAGGAGCTTCTGGATCGCGCGCTTCAGCGGTCGAGCGCCGTACTGCGGATCCCAGCCGGCCTCGGCGATGACGTCCTTCGCAGCAGCGGTGAGCTCGACGAGGATCTCGCGCTTCGCGAGGCGCTGCTCGAAGCGGCGGAGCTGGATGTCGATGATCTTGTGCATGTCCTTCCGCTCGAGGCGGTTGAACACGACGCTCTCGTCGAGGCGGTTGAGGAACTCGGGCCGGAAGGCCTTTCGCACGTCGTCCATGACGGCACGCTGAATGAGCTCCTTCTTGTCCTCCTCGGGATAATTCTTCTCCTCGATCGCGGCGATGTGTTGCGAGCCAATGTTGCTCGTGAGGATGATCACCGTGTTCTTGAAGTCGACGGTGCGTCCCTGACCGTCCGTGAGGCGGCCGTCATCGAGGACCTGGAGGAGCACGTTGTAGACGTCCGGATGGGCCTTCTCGACCTCGTCGAAGAGGATGACGGTGTACGGACGGCGGCGAACCGGCTCCGTGAGCTGACCGCCCTCCTCGTAGCCGACGTACCCCGGCGGCGCGCCGATGAGGCGCGACACGGTGTACTTGTCGTGGAACTCGCTCATGTCGAGGCGCAGCATCGCGCGCTCGTCGTCGAAGAGGAACTCCGCGAGGGCGCGCGCAAGCTCGGTCTTGCCGACGCCCGTGGGGCCGAGGAAGAGGAAGCTTCCGATCGGGCGCTTCTCGTCACCGAGGCCCGCACGTGAGCGGCGAACCGCGTTCGCGACGTGCTCGAGCGCGTCGTCCTGGCCGACCACGCGCTTGCGCAGCTCGTCCTCCAGACGCAGGAGCTTCTGCATCTCGCCCTCGAGCATCTTCGTCACGGGGATGCCCGTCCACTTCGCGATGATGCCGGCGATGTCTTGATCGGTGACCTCCTCGCGGAGGTAGCTCGTCTTCTCCTGGACCTTCGCGAGCTCGCGGCGCTTCTCCTCGATCTTCTTCTCGAGCTCGGGGATCTTGCCGTACTGGATCTCCGCGGCGCGCCCGAGGTCGCCCTTCCGCTGCGCTTGCTCGGCCTCGGTGCGGAGGTTCTCGATCTCCGGAGTCGCATTGCGAATCTCGGTAATGACCTCCTTCTCGCGCAGCCACTGGGCCTTCATGGCGCCCATCTCGCTCTCGAGCTCGCCGATGTCGCGCTTGATGTCCTCGAGGCGCGCCTTCGATGCTGCGTCGCGCTCCTTCTTGAGCGCCTCGCGCTCGATCTGGAGCTGGGTGAGGCGGCGCTGCACGCGATCGATCTCGGCCGGCATGCTATCGACCTCCATCTTGATCTTGGAGGCCGCCTCGTCGACGAGATCGATCGCCTTGTCCGGCAGGAAGCGCTCGGTCAGATAACGATCCGAGAGCATCGCCGCCGCGACGAGCGCCGCGTCCTGGATGCGAATGCCGTGGTGCACCTCGTAACGCTCCTTGAGGCCACGGAGGATCGCGATCGTGTCCTCGACGGACGGCTGCGTCACGAACACCGGCTGGAAGCGGCGCTCGAGCGCAGGGTCCTTCTCGATGCGCTTCTTGTACTCATCGAGCGTCGTCGCGCCGATGCAGCGAAGCTCGCCACGCGCGAGCGCAGGCTTGAGCAGGTTCGCCGCATCCATTGAGCCTTCGGCTGCGCCCGCTCCGACGATGGTGTGAATCTCGTCGATGAAGAGGACGATCTGGCCAGCGGCCGCCTCGACCTCCTTCATGACCGCCTTCAGGCGATCCTCGAACTCACCGCGGTACTTGGCTCCCGCGACGAGCGCGCCCATGTCGAGCGACACGAGGCGCTTGTTCTTCAGGGTCTCTGGCACGTCGCCGCGAATGATGCGCTGGGCGATTCCCTCGACGATCGCCGTCTTGCCGACGCCCGGCTCGCCGATGAGCACCGGGTTGTTCTTCGTGCGGCGCGAGAGCACCTGCATGACTCGACGAATCTCTTCGTCACGACCGACGACGGGGTCGATCTTGCCCTTCCGCGCCGCGTCCGTGAGGTCACGCGTGTACTTGTCGAGGGCCTGGAATTTCTGCTCCGGATCGCGGTCCGTCACGCGCTGCGCGCCGCGCACGGAGGCGAGCGCCTGGAGGAGCTTCTCGTAGCGAACGCCGCCCGAGGACTCGAACGCGCCCTGCATCTCGCGGTCGTTCTTCGCCAGTGCGAGCAGGTAGTGCTCCACCGACACGAAGTCGTCCTTCAACGTCTTCGCTTCGTCCTCTGCCTTTCGCACGACTTCCATCGTGCGGCGCGAGAGCGTGGGCTCAGCACCACCGCTGATCTTGGGCAGCTTCTCGAGATGGCTCGTGAGGCTCTGCTTCAGCTTGTCGCTGTCGCCGCCCGCCTTGCGGAAGAGCGGGAGCGCAATGCCTTCGTCTTGCTCCAGCATCGCAAGCATGAGGTGCTCGGGAACGATCTCCGGGTTGCCTCGGCGGCTCGCGATGTCCGAGGCGGCCCGGAAGGCCTCCTGGCTCTTCGTGGTCATGCGATCAGGGCGCATTCGTCACTCCTCTTCGTTGTCGCCGATGTAGAGTCGGCGATCTGCTCACCTCACGATAAGCACGGGCACGCGCCCTGCAATGGTCCGTCGACACCGCAGCCGAAGAACGCAAAATTCGCGGATCGGTTGAAGGCCGTCGCTAGCGGCACACCCGCAGGAGCGGGAGTAGGGTCCCGTCGGGACTGGCGCTCGTGCAGGTCTTCGGAGGGCTGCAGTCGGCTCCATCGACGCACACATGCTCTTCGCTGGCCTGGCAAGCGACGCGGCAGACGGTGCTGTTCGCGGTGCTGCCGCTCATGGTCGCACAGCACTTCGAATCGGCGCTGGCTCCGCTGCAGTCACGATCCTCGTCGCAAGCGTAGAGGCGCGCGTTCGTGATGATGGCACACAAGAAGAAGGGCGAGCACGAGAGCGACGCCTGCTGAGACAGGCAACAGACGTCATTCAATCCGCCAGAGCAGACGAGCGAGGAGTTGCAGCGCACCCCGCTGCGCCCACCGTCACGGCCTGCGTCCTGGCCATCATCCCCCGCGTCGATCGGCGGCGCGGCCTGGTCCTCGCGCGGCGTGCTCCCTCCGCCGTCCAGCAGCGGCTCCGCCGCATCGCCAGGAGCGACCGAGCGATCGAAGCCCGTACCCGTGGCGCCGTCGCTCGCGGCGTCGGTGACGCCGTCGTCGACGACCTCGTAGTCGCCGAGCCCCGTCACCGCCATGCAGGCGGATGTCGCGAGCGCGACCGCAGCGAGCCCGCGGCGACGCACCGCTAGATGTCGAGGTTCCGCACGTTGAGCGCGTTCTTCTCGATGAAGTCGCGACGCGGCTCCACCTGATCGCCCATGAGGATCGTGAAGACCTGATCGGTCTGCACCGCGTCATCGAGGCGAACCTGGAGCATCACGCGCGCGTTCGGGTCGAGCGTGGTCTCCCAGAGCTGCTCCGGGTTCATCTCGCCGAGGCCCTTGTAGCGCTGGAGGTTCCACCCCTTGCGACCGCGGGCCTCGATGAACTCCCAGAGCGCATCGGCGTCTTCGATCTCGCTCTCCTTCGTGTCTTCGCCCTCTTCGCCGGCCTTCGCCGTGCTCGCGAAGTATGGTGCCGGGCCCATCGAGCGGACGTCTTGCTCGATCGAGTAGAGCTCCTCGTATTCGGCCGACTCGACGAGCGACCAGTCGACCGTGACCTCGTTCGCGGCCGAGCCGGGACGCGGCTTGATCGCGAGCGTGGCGGCGCCGTGCTCCTCTTCCCAGCCCATCTCGATCGTGAGCGGGAAGATGTCCGGGTATTTCTTCTCGAGGAGGGCGCGGATCTTCGGGATCGCCTTCTCGACGAACGCCTTGTCGCGGAGCTCGTTCTTGCCGAGGTTTCCTTCGCGGATCACGGCCGCCACGATCTTCGCGTCGGCGCGACGGTCGATCTTCGTGAGCGCCTTGCGGAACATGCGGAGGCGCTCCGCGAGGTGATGAAGCGGCTTGCCCGTGAAGCGCGGGCCCTTCGACGCGCGCACGGTGAGGTTGTCGACGCCCTGCTCGAGGAAGAAGCGATCGAGCATCGCCTGATCCTTCATGTAGAGGCCCTTCTTGCCCTTCCACACGCGATAGAGCGGCGGCTGCGCGATGTAGAGGTAGCCCTTCTCGAGCAGCTCCGGCATCTGGCGATAGAAGAACGTCAAGAGGAGCGTGCGGATGTGACTGCCGTCGACATCGGCGTCGGTCATCAGCACGATCGAGTGGTACCGGAGCTTCGAGATGTCGAAGCTGCCGCCCTGCTCGGGATTGCCGATGCCACAGCCTAGCGCGGTGATGAGCGTGCCGATCTCGGCGCTCGAGAGCATCTTGTCGAGGCGCGCGCGCTCGACGTTGAGGATCTTGCCCTTGAGGGGGAGGATCGCCTGGAACTTGCGGTCGCGGCCCTGCTTGGCCGAGCCACCTGCGGAGTCTCCCTCGACGATGTAGAGCTCGCTCGTCTCCGGGTCACGCGACTGACAGTCGGCGAGCTTTCCGGAGAGCGACGTGTAGTCCATCGACGACTTGCGCACGACCTCGCGCGCCTTGCGAGCCGCCTCGCGTGCCTTCGCGGCGAGGATCGTCTTCTCGACGATCTTGCGGGCCGTCCCGGGGTTCTCCTCGAAGAAGCGACCCAGCTTGTCGAGGACGACGTTCTCCACGACCGTCTTCGCTTCGCTGGTGACGAGCTTGTCTTTCGTCTGCGAGCTGAACGACGGATCCGGGAGCTTGACGCTGATGACGGCAGTGAGGCCTTCGCGGATGTCCTCACCGGTGAGGCCGTTCTTCACCTCTTTGAAGAGGTTCGCCGCGGTTCCATAGCTGTTGAACACGCGGGTAAGGGCGCCCTTGAAGCCCGTGAGGTGCGTGCCGCCATCCTTGTTGTGGATGTTGTTCGTGTACGGAAAGATCTGCTCCGCGTAGGTCGAGTTCCACTGCAGCGCGACCTCGACGACGATGGGCGTACCGCCTGCTTCCGGCGTCTGCTCCGCGATGATGTGGACGACCTTGTCGTGAACGGGCTCCTTCGTCTTGTTCAGGTGCTCGACGAACTCGCGGATGCCGCCCTGGTACTCGAAGACCTCCCGGCGCGGCGGCTCACTGCCCTGCACGCGCTCGTCCGTCAGCGTGATGATGAAGCCAGCGTTGAGGAACGAGAGCTCGCGGAGGCGGCTCGCGAGGATGTCGTAGCTGTACTCCGTGATCGTGAAGATCGTCGGGTCCGGCTTGAACGTGACCTTCGTGCCGGTCTTGTCGGTGTTTCCGATGGCCTTGATCGGCGTCACCGGGGCGCCGCGACGATACTCCTGGAGGTGCACCTTGCCGTCGCGCTTGATCTCGAGCTTGAGCCACTCGCTGACCGCGTTGACGGCCGAGACACCGACGCCGTGGAGACCTGCGGACACCTTGTAGCTCGAGTGATCGAACTTGCCACCGGCGTGGAGGATCGTCATGACGACCTCGGCCACGTCGATGTCGCGTCCGAGCTTCTTCGATTGCTCTGCGTGACGGCCGACGGGGATCCCGCGACCGTTGTCCTCGACCGTCACCGAGCCGTCGAAGTGCACCGTCACGTCCATGCGCGAGCAGAACCCGCCGAGGTGCTCGTCGACCGCGTTGTCGACGACCTCCCATACGAGGTGGTGCAGGCCCGACCCGTCGTGGACGTCACCGATGTACATCCCGGGCCGCTTGCGAACGGCCTCGAGGCCTTCGAGCACCTGGATGCTTTCGCTGCCGTAGGCGCCGGGCGCCTGGGGCTCAACGTTCGTGCTCGGAATCGTCGCGTCGGTCGTCATGGATGGGAGTGCTTCTCGGATTGATTCGTCGTTTGATTACCAACGAACTACCGCGTTTGAATTGACGGGCCATGCTCCACTTCCCCCGGCACGGCTCATCAGGTCAGCTGGGAGTGTAGTCCTGAGGGCTTTTCCCATCAAGCCCAAACGCCGGGGTTTGGACCGACATTCCGCTAACTTAGCTTGCATCACGCGGAGAATTTTCGGGGCCGATTTCGGGGCCTGGATCGGGCCTATTGACGCATGGAGTCAGGGTCGACTTTGACCCGTTCCGTCAACACGAGAAAGGGAGCCTCGGTCGATCGTAAAATCGCGTCGATCTGCGTCCTTCCCGGTGTCGATCAGCTCGGGGCGGGTCGTGGTGAGAAGGACCTGCCCCTCCTGATCGCGGAGGAACGCAAAGAGCGCGGCCGTACGCTCGCGATCGAGCTCGCTGGAGACGTCATCGAGGAGCAGGATCGGGCGGACGCCGCGTGCAACGCCGATCACGTCGATCTCGGCCGACTTCAGGGCGAGCGTCACGGCGCGATGCTGCCCCTGCGAGGCCACGCCGCGGACCTGATGCCCGGAGATCGAGAGCGCGAGGTCGTCGCGATGAGGCCCGGCGGTAGCGCTGCCTCGACGAAGATCGCGCACGCGGTTCTCCCGTAGCTCCCGGAGAAACGCCTCCTCTTCGCGTGGCGCGCCGGCGGCGTACTCGGCGTGGAGCGAGAGATCGGGCGCGGCGATGCGCTGGAACGCGTCGAGGGCGCGCCCAGAGAGCCTCTCCGCCGCCTCCGCGCGATACTGCATCAGCGCGATCCCGTGCTTCACGGCGAGGGTCTCCCACTCCGCGAGATCGGACGCGTTCACCCCGCGCATCTCGAGCGTGCGCTGTCTCGATCGGATCGCCTTCGAATACGACTCGAGCTCGCTCATCGCGGCCGGCGCGAGATAGAGCGCGGTGCGGTCGAGGAGCTTCCGGCGCTCGGCGCTCGCGCCCATGGAAAGCGCGATCTCTCCGGGGTGAAACACGACCATCGGCGTTCGTACGGCGTACGCGGCGAGCGTCGGCGGGCGCTTGTCGTCGATGCGCACCATGCGCGCGCCGGCCTTGATCCCGACCGACTGGAGCCGCGACTCGCCGTCCTCGCTCACGCGGGCCCGCACGGAGGCGAGCTCGCCGGCGAACGACACCACATCGGTCATCTTCGAGCTGCGAAATGACTTCGACGTGCCGAGGACGTAGATGGCCTCGAGGAGGTTCGTCTTGCCCTGGCCGTTGGCGCCCGCGATGACGTTGAAACGCGCACCGAGCTCGACATCGACCGCGAGCAGGTTCCGGAACGACCGGACCTGAACGCTCTCTACGGACAGTGAGCGCACGCAGAACGCGCGTCAGATGCGCATCGGCATGACGACCGACAAGAACTGCCGATCGGAGGTCGTCGTCGCGCCAGCGGGCCGAAGAACGGCCGGATCGAGCTCACCCGAGAGACCGACCGCGACCTCGTCGTCGGAGATCGCCGCCAGCACGTCCAGGAAGTACTTCGCGTTGAAGCCGATGCTCATGTTCGGGCCTGCGTACTCGATCGGGATCTCGTCGTAACCATCGCCGCTCTCGGGCGACTCCGACGTGATGCGCATCGAGCCCTTGGTCAGCGAGAGCTTCACGCCGCCGGTACGCTCCGACGCGGCCACGGAGACGGCGCGAAGGGCATCTGCCAGCCCGCTACGGGGGGCCCGGACGATCTTCTCACTGTTCGCCGGAATGACCTGCGAATACGGCGGAAACTGCGCATCGACGAGCTTCACGCTGAACGTGGTGCCGGCGCCCTGGAAGAACGCCGATGCGCCGCTCTGCGTGATGTGAAGCTCGGGCTTCTTGCCCTCGCCCTTGTCGTTCTGCGCCGTGGGCCCTTCCGCAAGCATCTCGTCGCAAAGGCGGCGAAGCTCCTGGATGGCCTTGAGCGGAATGAGCATCGTGGCAGAGGCCTGGCGTCCCGCGACCTTCACATCGACCTTCGAGAGGCGGTGACCGTCGGTCGTGACCATTCGAACCGTGTCGCCTTCCCACTCGAAGAGCGCGCTGTTCAGGTGCGCGCGCGTCTCGTCCGTGGAAATCGAGAAATGCGTCTTCGAGATCAGCTCTGCGAGGACCTCGACGTCGAGCGCGAGGGTCGGCGAGCCTTCCGCGGGCTGCGGCAGCGGCGGGAAATCGTCGCCCGGCATGCCGCGGAGGGTGTACCGGCGAGCGGTACCCGCGGCCTTGAGGGTGGTCGTCGCGTTGTCCTGCGAGGTGATGACGATCGGCCCGTCGGGCATCATCTTCACGCGTTCGAACAGGTCCTTGGCCGAGACCGCCACGCTGCCGCCCTTCGCGATTTCCGCGGGGATCCGGCCCATGAGCGACAGGTACAGGTCCGTCGCGGCGAGGCGAAGCGTGTTCTGCCCCTCCGCGGACAGGAGGACGTTCGCGAGCACCGGCATGGTGCTCTTGCGCTCCGCGACGCCCTGCATGCGGGCGACGATCTTCAGCAAATCCTTCTTGGCGACCGTGAGCTCCATCTGCGACCTGCGCTCAGAAGTGCCCTGCGTAGGCCGGGGGGTCAAGGGTCAGCCCTTCGCTTTGTCGCCGCCTCGAGCGCTTACCCGGCGAGCTTGCGCCGGAGACGTCTCCCTCTCCCCCACAGGGGAGAGATGACCCATCCGCCATACGCTCCCCGCTCGGATCTCCCTCCCAGTCAGGGAGGAGGGGAGAGAGTAATTTAAATTAAGGTCATAGATCTAGAGCCTGTGGGAACCGGGGAAAACCCGATACCGCGAGCGATCTCGAATGCTTGGAGCATTTTTCGGTGGGGAGGGAAATGGGAGTAGCACAGGGGAGGTTCGTGGAAGGAATTGTCCCACCTCTGATCCCCAGGCCCATCCGCCACGCATCCCCAGGTAGAACCCACTCCATATGCACAGCGCCGAATGGGATATGGGGCGAAAACCCCTCCAGAAACGCTCCCGAAGCGCTTCACGCGTTCTGCACACGTTGTTCGGAGGGTAGTTTTTTCACGTGAGCCTCCTCGCGATCGAGCAACACGTGGCGCGTGGCGCGTGGGAGGAGGCGCTCGACATCGCGCTCGAGGAATGGCGTCGGACGAGGGTTCCCGCCTACGCCAACCTCGTGGAGGCGCTCGCACCGAAGTGCGCACGTGCCGCGATCTCCATGGAATCAGGCTGGTTTCAGTCGAAGTGGCTCGGCCGCGCCCGGTCGACGTTCGCCGGGGACGTCGGTCCGCTCATGGAGTGCTTCGCGCTCGAGCTCTCAACGGAGGAGAGTCGTGGCTACTTCGACCAGAGAGACGCAGGCGCGCGCATGCGAGCCGCGCTCGAACGGGAGAACGCTTCCATCGGGCCGGAGGAACGAGGGCCATTCATGGCGGTCTGCGGCCGGATCGCGGCGCTGGCCGAACGTCTGCCCGATCCCCGCATGGCGACCGGGCTCGTTCGCTTCTTGAAGATCGCGCCCGTCGCGGCGACCGGAGCGCTCGAGGTGGCGACGTACGGCCCCGTCTATGACTTTGTCGCGTCGCTCGGCGACGTGCGCGTGCTGCCGGACCTCGAGGCACTGCCGGCGTCCGCGCGTCGCGACCGGGTCATCGAGGCCCTCCGCTCCGTGGCGGTCCAGCCGCTTTCGGACGAGAAGGCGGTGCAGAGGCTCGCCCTCGACCTCGGGTACACTCCGCCGGCTGCCGCCGTCGATGTCGAGGAGCTGCTCGCGCTGGTCGCGAGCGAGCCGGATGACGATACCCCGCGCGCCGTGCTCGGTGACCGCTGGCTCGAGGCCGGCGATCCGCGCGGCGAGTTCGTCTCGCTGCAGCTTCGAGCGGCGCGTGGTGAGGCCTCTTCGTCGGACCTCGAGCGCATGGCGACGTTGCAGGCGAACGGCGAGAAGGATTGGCTGGGGGAGATCGCGCTCGTGGCCCAGGAAAGGCGATTTCACCGCGGTTTTCTCGACGAGATCGCGCTCGCTCCCGACGGTACGCTGACCCCCGCGCGATGGGATGCCGTCGCGGCGAACCCGAAGCTCGCCACCGTGCGCGTGCTTCGCATGGGCGCCGCGACCGCCGATCTTTATCGCAAGTTCCTCTACTCGCCGGCGCTGCGAAGCCTCCAGGAGGCCGAGATCGCTTCGCTCGCGATACTGCGCACAGTGCTCGAGAAGCCTCCGCCGAAGCTGCGACGCATCGAGCTGAAGACGAGCCTGGTCGAGCGCGCGACGGTGCGGTCCATCGTCGATGCCGGCTTCGAGCGCATCACGGTCACGTTCGGCTATGGTCGCCTCATCGCCGACGCGGCGGAGCTCCTCTCGCTCGCGACGGAGAAGACGAGCATCGTTCTGCGGGGGATCGACGCGCACTTCGAGGCGACCCGGCCGAGCGGTATCGAGCTCTCGATCACGAGTCGAGACGCCTTCGTGGTGAGCGCGGCGCTGTCCGCGTGCCCTGGCGCCGTGATGACGCTACGTCGTCCGCACGGGGCGACGCTCTACGGTCCCAACGGCGATACGAAGCGCCTCGCGAACCGACTCGACCCGGAGCGGGGCAAGCACCAGATCGACGCCTCGTGGACGGCGATGCTGGCGCGCTCTCGCTGAGGCGACTCCTCAGACAGCGGCCTTCTTCTTCTTCACCGGAGCGGGGGTGTCATCGGCGAACGTTCGAGCGAGCGCGTCGAGCAGCTCGCGTCGCGCGCGCTCATAGGTCTTCGGGCCGACGTCGCCCGAGAGCTTGGCGCGCTCGAGCTCCTCGATCTCGGCGAGCAGGCGTGCTCGCTCCGTCTTCTTGTCCGCCTTGTTGGGCTTCTTCGTGCCGAGCACGAGGCCGAAGACGAGCCCGGCGCCGGAGAGGAGCGTGGCGATGATCTTCCCGGGCCCCTCTGTGGGGAGGCCCTTGATCACGACCTCGATGTTCCGAAGAGCCTGCTCGTTCTTCGAGACCTGCTTCTCCGTCACGAGCGCGCGCTGGCCCTGGCCGTCGTTCGTCGACTGGGGCGGTGGAAAGCCTGGGACCTCGAGCTTCATGTCGCGCGAGGCGGGGGCGATGACGCGTGAGGCCGCGGTGTGGGGCGGCATCCCGACGTCGATCTTCACCTCCGCTTCGCCCGAGTACGGTAGCTGCCAGCGATACTCGACCATGTGCTGGCCAGGACCGAACGTGCCGTGCAGCCGGATGCCCTTCTTCGGCACCGCGTCGGCGCCCACGTCCGTCATACCCTGCTGGGAGGTGAACGCCGTGAACTGCTCCGGGAGCGTCATGACGAGGTCCTTCGGGACCCAGGCGTTCTTGCCGAAGTTGTAGATCTTGATCGCCTGCTGGACCTGGATGCGGTCGTCCTTCACCTCGACGTAGATGACGGACTGACCGACGACGAGCGCGTCCTCGATGTTCTCCACGAGCGGGTACACGTGGAGCACGGCGCGCATGCCGCCCTTGTCCGGCATGCGGAACGGCGTGATCGCGAACGTCGCGTCGCCGACGGCGACGGACGGACGATAGGCGACCGTGCTCCCGCCTTCGAGGTGCTCCGCGCGCGCGACGCCATGGTCATCCGTGATGATCGAGACGCGCTTACGGCTCTCGCCCTTCGCCACCGAGTTGTAGACGATGCCCAGCGTGACCGAGGTGTTCGGGATCGGCTTGTTTTGCGGGTCGACGATGAGAATCTCCAGGACGCCATTCGGGAGCGAGGGCGCGTCGACGGCCATGTCTTCCGGAGGCTGCTGCATCCCTCCGGCGGCGGCGCCGTGGGCTTGGTGCGGATTCGCGGCCGGGTTGGCGCCTGGCGGCGGCGCGTCTTCCTCGGGCTCGTCGTGCTGCGCGAACGCAGGCCGGGTCATCAGGGCCAGGCCGAGCAGGGTCATCAGGGCCAGCTTACGCATCGGAAACCTCGCTCTCCGTCGCGTCGACCAGCTTGGTCGCGCACTCCTTGCAGAACTTCGCGTCGGGCTCGTTCTTCGCGCCGCACTTCGGACACGGCACGCGGTCGTTCGGGCGCTCGCTCTCGTCTGTCACGTCGGGCTCCGACTCCTCGGCCTTCGGCGTCCCGAGCTTCGCCTTTTCGAGGTACCTCTGCGCCGCCTCCTCCGCGAGCGCCCGCGTCGGGGCGAGCGCCTCGTCGATCTTCGTGAGCACCGTCTTCAGCTCGGCGCGGTACTGCGCGGCGATCGGCTCGAAGTCGTCGGTCTCGAGCTTGCCGATGGCCCGCTCGTTCTCGAGGTCCTTCAGCGCGCGGAGGAGCATCTTCTTCCGGCTCATGAGCGGGTCGTTGCCCTGAGCGCGCATGTCGAGCTCCTCGAGATCGGGCGGCAGGGGCGCGTCTCCGGAGAGGATGCGGATCGAGCCCCAGAGGATCGCGATGACCCCGAGGAGCAGCCCCGCCGCGAGCACCAGGATCCCCGTCGCGGGGCCCATCAGGTAGCCGACGGCGATCGCCGTCGCGACGGTGACGATCGGGAGGCCGATCGCGACGCCGCGTGCGATCCGCGCCTCGTCGACCTGTTCGGGCCGTGCCTCACTCATCGTCGAGATCCTCGAGCTCCTGGTCGATGCGGTCGTCGAGCTTGTCACGCTTCGGCGCATCGTCGTCGTCGGACTTCTTCTTCGATCCGTCGTTGTTCTTGCGCCAGCGCTTCAGGACGAACGCGAGGGCGATCCCGCCGCCGAAGATGGCGACGAGCGGAGCGACGTAGATCGCCTTCATCGCGCCTTTGTCGGGCGGGATCGCGAGGGCGCCGGTGCCGTACTCTTGCACGTAGTCGTCGATGATGTGCTGCGGCTCCTCGCCCTTCGCGAGGCGGCCGCGGAGGCGCTCGCGGGTCTGGTCTGCGGTCGAGCAGGCGCACGACGAGAGGAGCTCGCGGGGGCAGGTCCCGCACATGCAGCGGAGCGAGCCGAAGACGTGTCGCTCCTGGGGCGTGTCCATCTGCACGCTGCCGGCCTGTTGCGTGGCCTGGTTCTGTGCGAAGGCGGGTACGGGCAGGAGGGCCAGCACGAGGCCGAGGGTGATGCTCGTGGCGACCGCGCCAGCGCCTCTCGCGAAGCGCCAGGCTCTGGACTCCTCGGGCTGGAGCTCGGGCCACAGGCACACGAAGCTGCCGAAGATGAGGATGATGGCGCCGAACCAGATCCAGCCCACGAGCGGGTTGAGGTGGATCTGCAGCGACGCGACCTTCGTCTCCGGGTTGATGCTGCCGACGACGAGATAGAGGTCGTCACGCACCGAGTGGAGCATCGCCACTTCGGTCGTCGGCGAGTCGGGCATCTTCTTGTAGATGAACTTCGCGGGAGCGAGCTGGCCGATCTCCTTGCCGTCCTCGAGCACGCGTACGTCGGCGAAGATCATGCGCTTGTTGTTGTCGACCTCCATGCGAGGGCCGACGTACTTCACGGTGAGGCGCTCGACGGCGTACGTCTGGTTCGGCGCCATCGTCGTCTCCTTGTCGACCGTCCAGGACTTCCCGGTGAAGCCGAGGAACATGAGGACGATGCCGAGGTGGACGATGTATCCGCCATAGCGACGGCGACCCGTGGGCGGGAGGCTGAGCGCCCAGCCCGGGAAGAGGAGGAATGCGAGGATCGGCCGGACCGGCTTCGGGAAGCGCGCGAGGAAGTTCTTGCCACTGTCGCCCGCGCGCTGCTGCGAGCGGAAGAGGAATACGAACTCCTGCACGATCACGACGAAGTTGAATACGGCGAGCGAGAAGCCGAGGACCGGCGTGATGGCGTTGAACGCCTTGAGCGCGGAGCCGAGCACGCCGCCGTAGATCGCCTCGCTCCACGCCACGGCGGGGAAGCCGAGCTTCTTGCCGAGCGCGAAGTGGAAGGCGACCGCGACGAAGAACGCGGTGGTGGGAGCGACGAACGCCCGGCGGAGCGCCTCGGTGGAGGTCTTCTTCCAGCCGAGGAGCGTGCCCATGCCCATCAGGAAGAACACGATGAGCCCAAGCGGCTGCATCCACGCGTTGTAGTAGGGCGGGCCGACCGTGACCTTCTCGTTCCAGAGGGCCTCGCTGACCATCGGGAACGTCGTCGCCACGAGGACGAAGAGCATGATCCCGAGGAGGCCGTAGTTGTTGAGGAGGAACGTGAACTCGCGCGAGAAGATCGACTCCATGCGCGGGCGAAGGACGGCCAGCTTGAGGCCTCGCGTCATGCGGCGGAACGCGAGCTCGACGGCGGCGTAGACGGCGACCCCGACCACGACACTGAACACGGCCACGCGTACGGAGGCGTTGTTCATCGCCTCGACCTTGCCCGAGAGGACCCATGCGCCGGGGGCGAGGCCCATGACGACGATCCAGCCGGCCGAGATGGCGGCGCCGCGAACGACGTTCGACGGGCGGTCGACCCAGGCCGACAGCGGCTTCCGAACGACGAGGAAGGCGGCTCCGCCGACGCCCGCGGCGAGGGCCCAGAGGACCGCGCCCATGCCGGAGGCGGCGAGCTGCTGCTTCCAGCCGTAGCTCGCGATCATCATCAGGACCGCGGCCGCGCCGAGGCCCACGAGGAGGGGGAGGAAGAACGCGACCGCGTTGCGAGCCGCCGCGTAACGCTCCTTGTTCGAGACGGTCGGATCGACGGCGCGGAGCTCCGGCCAGCGGTAGAGGATGAGCGTCAGGCAGAAGGACGCCACACCGCCGAGGAACCAGAGGAAGTACTCACCGATCGACGACTGGGCGAAGCTGTGAACGCTCGCGATCGCGCCGGAGCGCGTCAGGAACGTGCCGAAGATGGTCATGAAGAACGTCAGGCAGATGAGGAAGACGTTCCACACCTTCAGCATGCCGCGCCGCTCCTGGATCATGACGGAGTGCGCGAAGGCGGCGATGCTGAGGAGCGGCATGAAGGCCGCGTTCTCCACGGGATCCCAGGCCCAGTAGCCGCCCCAGCCGAGCTCCTCGTAAGCCCAGAGCATGCCGAGCGTATTGCCGATCGCGAGGAACAGCAGCGCGAAGATCGTGAACTTGCGGCACGCGCCGATCCACTCTGCGTCGAGGCGCCCCGTGCAGAGCGCGGCGATGCAGAACGCGAACGGGATCGAGCACCCGACGAAGCCGATGTAGAGGCTCGGCGGGTGGATGATCATGTAGAAATTCTGGAGGAGCGGGTTCAACCCCTCGCCGTCGGTCCGCGCTCCGGCGACGCTCGTCGAGAAAGGATTGGCGGCGAACGCCATGAGCACGCAGAAGAAGACGACGATCACCATCAACGTGGCGATCACGTACGGCTGCAGATCGAGGTGCTTCTTCCCCATCTGCCAGACGCACACGCCTATGTACATGCTGAGGAGGAAGAGCCACCAGAGCAGCGACCCGTCCTGACCTCCCCACAGGGCGGTGAAGAGGAACACCGTCGGCATGCTGCGGTCCGAGTAGTGCGCGACGTAGCGGAGGCGGAAGTCGTGAGCGACGAACGCGTACGCGAGGCAGAGGACCGTGACCCCGATGAGCGCCACGGTGCCGTACGCACCGAAGCGCGCGGCTTGCAGCGTTTTGATCCGTCCAGTCGCCCCCGCCGACAGCGAAACCGCGAACGTGTAGCTGGCCACGACCATGACGGCCAGGAGCAGCGTGCTTCCGAAGAGGGGAAACGTGGACCACATGGGAAAGGCCTCCAGTCTACCCGAGAAACACGGGATTCTGCGTGGTTGCGGACGTACCACGACCGTGCGCACCGAACGTGGATCCGGAGCGCGTCGAGGTGATAGGGCCGACCGCGGACTTTTCTTCCGCGCGGCGCGGTTTTCTCGCGGAGCTTCAGGAAACCGGCGCAAAACCGGCGAAAAATGCGGTCGTGCGGCCTCGAGACCGCGAGGGCTCGCGCCCCCGGACCGGGGGCGCGGCGCAGGGTAACGGCGGCGTTTCGTCACGGATGCACCCCGTCTGGAGCGCTCGACCTTGCGGGAACGATGCAGGGCAACTTGCGCAAAGGCTTCTCGCCCCGGGTGTTGAGCAAGGAGCCCGAGACGACGAGAGCGTCAGGAGGTACGAAGCCGTGATCAGCGGCACATCGGCTCGATCAGCTCGAGCCCGCGCCGGAATTTCTCGACGTCGCAGGTCGCCCACGAGAGGCGGAACGACTCCGGCGCGCCGAAGAAGCTGCCGGCACCGACGAGGACGCCCGAGGTCTTTGCGAGCTCCTCGATGCGCGGGCGCAGATCGCCGCGGCCGGGCAGCGTCAGCATGCCGAAGAGACCGCTCGATGGCGCGCTCCACCGCGCGTTCGGGAGCGAGGCGGCCCACGTCTCCGCGAGCTCGCGCTTTCCGGTCACGAGGGCCCGCGCGCGCTTCGACAAGGTGCCGAGCGCGCCGAAGGCGGCGACCGCGTAGGTCGCGTGCGAGAGCGGCAGGTGCCCGAACGTCGAGATCGACGCGGCGCGCGCCGCCTCGACCACCGCGGGCGGGCCCAGCACCCAGCCGACGCGGAGGGTCGAGAGGCCCCAGCACTTGGTCAGGCTCGAGAGCGCGACGACGTTCGGGGCGAGGCGACGCGCGCTCCGATCGAAGATGCCGTCCTCGCGGAGATCCTCGAAGGGCGCGTAGACCTCGTCGACGATGACATAGGCGCCTTGCGCGTCCGCGATCTTCGCGAGCTCACGGATCGCGTCGTCGCTCACGCCAACGCCGGTCGGGTTGTGCAGCCGCGTGACGACGATCGCGCGCGTGCGCGGCGTCATGAGCGCCGCCACCCGCTCGGGCTCGATCGCGAAGCCGTCCTTCTCCACGCGTGGGAACGTGCGCACCTCGATGCCGAGGCCCTCGGCGGTTCGCGTGAGCGGCTCGTAGCCCGGCGTCTCGACGAGGACGGAGTCTCCGGGGGAGCAGATCGACGCGTACGCCAGGTAGATCGCGTTCGAGGTCCCCAGCGCGGGCACCACTTCTTCCGCGGGGCGGCAGGTGTGCTTCGCGATCGCCGCGGGGAGCGCCTTGTACGCCGTCGGGTCGCCGATGTCGGGCGTGGCCACGCCGAGATCGCTCCACGTGGCGCTCGGGATCCCGCTCGCCGCGAGGTCGTAGGGCACCTGCCCGTAGAACTGGAGCGCCCACTGGATGTATCGCGTCGGCCCGAACACGCGCCGATGATAGCTACTTCTTCTTGAGGATGACCTTGGCTTCTCTGACGACGGCGGCGTTCGCCTCGGAGAGCGCGAGCTTGCCCTCCGCCGCGTCGCCCGCGATCTTCGCGGTGATCGTGCCCGTGAGGCCGTCGTCCTTCGGATCCTTGCGGCGGACCGTGCCGCGGATCTCCTCACCGACCACCGTGCCGTCGATGATGGCGGGCCCTGCGCCGCCCTCGACGGTGCCCGATACCTTGCCGCTGCCGTCGACATTCAAGTCGATCTTGCCGTCGCCCATGTGCTTCGACGGATCGTCCTTGAACTGCTTCACGCCGGCGTAGTCCTTGTTCTCGGTGGGGATCGAGAGGCTGGCGGGCGCGAGCGTGTAGGACCCGGACCAGGCCGCCCCGGCAGCGGGCGCCTTCGGATCGCTCGGCTTGCCCGACGCGGACGCGACCGGGCCCCCGGACGTGACGGGCGCCGGTGAAGCGACGGAGCTCGACGGGGCCGGCGTGTCCTTCGTCGCCTTGTTCCTGTCGTCGCAGCCCGTGAGGAGGGCGGCGCCCAAAAGCGTGCAGAATACAGTATTATTCATCGACCCTCGAATGCCCTGGGCGTGGTGCTCGTGATGCGGATGCCGTATTCGCCGTCGACCTGGACCAGCTCGCCTCGTGCGACCTCGTGGCCTGCGATGCGGAGGATGGCCGGCTCGCCCAGCTTTCGCTGCAGGCTGATGACGTCGCCCTCCGCGAGCGCGGCCCATTCTCGCGCCATCATCTCCACCGCCCCGAGCTCGACGCGCACCACGACCGGCGCCTCGAGGGCGACTTCGAGCGTCGAGTTCTGATCGGCGGACATCGGCGGCTCCCAGGAATGCTGCGACGAGCGCCCTTTTCCTATCACGAGTCGCTCCTCGGGCGTCAGCTCCACGGCAAGCCCGCGCTCGGCCCGCGGGGCCACGAGCGCGAGCGGCGACCGCATGAGCCCTGGCGGCAGGAACACGTCCCCGACGCCCAGCGCCGCGAGCTCGCCACGGGAGGCGAGGCACGAGATCGCGACGAGCGGGAGCGACACCGTGAAATCAAGGGCCTCCGGCGGGGCGGCGGGCGCGAGCACGCGATCCGGGATCGTCACGCTCGCGTCGAAGGTCGAGCCCGCCACGTCGATCGCGAGCCGCACGACCATCGCGCGCTCCGAGACCGGCTTGCCGAGCCGCACCGGACCGACGTTCGCCTTTCGCAAGGCGTGGAGCAGCACCGCGGCGAAGGCTCCGTGCAGCGCCGCGCTCGGCGTCTTCGCGCTGTCGATCCCCGACGTGTGCCTCAGCGCCCGCGCCACGATCTCGCGCGCGAGCGGCGTCTCGACGTCTACCCCCACCGTCTGCTCGCCGGCCGCGATCGCGGCGCTCACGCCATCGGCCGCGCCGCGCGTGCGTCCCATGCGGATACGCACCGGCGCGGCGACCGTCTCCGCGAGCGCGTGCTCGAGCCGCGGGATCGGCGCGAAGTGCGCGGTCAGATCGCGAACGCGCCGCTGCGCGAGGACGTCGGCGCGCGTCAGCTTCGGGAGCGAGTCGAACGGAAACGGCGCGATGATCACGAGGTCGCGAGGGGCTTCCGATACGTGAGGGTCCAGTGGCGATCGCTCGTCATACGGACGTCCGCCTCGATCATCCCGACCTCGGTCGCCAGCGCCTTCACCTCATCCGGCGTGAGCGCGGCGCAGAGCGAGTCGCGGAAGAGCATGCGCTGATGGTCGTACGAGCTGCGCTGGCTCGGATCGAGCGGGGGCTCGCCTCCGTAGAGCGCGACGATGCGGTCGACCTCCTTCTCCGTGTCGGGGCGCGAGAGATCCCGCACGAAGACGACTCCTCCGGGCGCGGTCACGCGGTGGATCTCGGCCATGACGTCGCGGGGCTCGGGAATGTGGTGCACGATCGAGTTCGAGACGACGCACGCGAACTCGCCATCGCGAAACGACATGCTCTTCGCGTCGATCTTCACGAGCTCGATGCGGTCGTTGAGGCCTCGCGCGTCGATGTGCTTCTTCGCCAGGGTGAGCATGTGCACGGCGAGGTCGATGGCGACGATCCTCACATCCTTCGTCAGGTCGCAGAGCGCGATGGGGATGAGCGCCGTCCCGGTGCCGACGTCGAGCACGGGTCCGCGCACCGCGGTCGTCGCGAGGAGGTCCTGACAGAACCTCAGGTTCACCGCCCCGTGGTCCATCGTGTCGTAATCGGCCGCTTCTTCCGGGGTATCCATCACCTCCGGCTCGAGGACGCGCTTCATTGCGAGCATGCTAGCATCGCGCGCATGCCTGCTCGCTCGAAGTCCCCGTTCGGGGTGGCGCTCGCGCTGATCCTTCCCGCGGCGCTGCTCGTCCCCGTCATCGCCCTCGGCGACGGCGACAAGCCCGCGAAGAAGAAGCTCCCCCCGGCGGCGGGGGACGTCAAATACGACCCCGAGGGTATCGTCGCGATCAGCGAGTTCCAGGAGAACGTGACGAAGGGTAACGAGCGCTACGGGCAGAAGGACTACGCGGGCGCGACCGACCTCTATCGCAAGGCGATCCAGCTCGCGCCGAAGCAGGCGCTCGGGCCCTACCTCCTCGCAGAGGCGTACCTGGCGCAGGGCAATCTCAACGAGGCGGACGCCGCCATCGCCTCGGCCGTCGATCTCGCGCCTACGGACGCCAAGGCCTCCTCGCAGTCGGCGCGCGCGCGAATCCTCTTTTTGCGAGCGGACATCTACGAGCGCCAGAAGAAGTGGGACCAGGCGAAGACGGCCTGGCAGGCGTACGTCGACGCGGCAAACAAGATGAACGGACCCGACGCAGGCGCGTTCCCGCAGAGCGGTCAGGAGCGCATTCGCGCGATCCAGAAGGCCATCGACCTCGACAAGCAGTATGCCCCCGTCCGCGAGCGCATCGCGGCGGAGAAGGCAGACGCGGGCAAGGCGCCCGTGACCCCCCCGAAGAAGAAGTGACCATGAGCACGAACCAGGAAGTGTTGGCCGGGCTTCGGATCATCGGCGCCGTGGCCCGTGCGGACGGCAAGATCAGCAAGGAAGAGCGCGCGCTCTTCACGCAGGCGGTCTCGGAGCTGAGCCCGAAGCTCCCGGACGGGACCGCGGTCGAGGACCTGCTCACGAACGACTCGGATCTCGAGGCGGACCTCGCGACGGTCCAGAACCCGGCCATTCGTCGCGCCGTCTTCGAGGTCGCGTATGCGATGTCCGCGAGCGACGGCGCGGTGAAAGAGGAAGGCGACCTCCTCAAGCAAATCCGTGCCGCGTTCTCCGTGAAGACGGAGGATGACGCGATCGCGCAGATGGTCTCCCACGACGCGAGCCACCTCGCGGTCGAGCCGACGCTCGACGCGACGGAGCGCGCCGCCCGGGTGAAGGCGGTCATCGACCGCCGCTCCCTCAACGCCGGTATCCTCGGCGCGATCCCGGTCCCGCTCCTCACCGACATTGGAGTCCTGCTCCAGGTGAGCGCCGTCATCGACGACATCGCGCTCGTGTGGGGTCAGCCGCTGACGCGCCAGGAGAAGATCGCCGGCTTCGGCGCGCTCCTCTCCATCTCGATCGCGCAGACGGCGGCGCACTCGCTCATCAAGCTGATCCCGGGCTGGGGAACGGTCGCGGGCGCGGTGAGCGGCGCCGTCGGCTCTTACGTCGTCGTGGGCGCCATCGGTCGCGCCGTGAACTACCACTTCGAGCAGGACGGCAAGACGACCGGCGCCGAGCTCCGCCGTGTCTTCCACGAGCAGAAGGCGGATGTGAAGAAGTCCTACGAGGCGGACAAGGAGCGCATCGAGCGCGCTCGCGCCGAGCACGCGCCCGAGCTCGAGGCCCTCGCGCAGAAGCTCGAGGCGAAGGAGATCACGAAGGCGGAGTACGAGAAGAAGCTCGAGGCGCTGCTCGCTTAGCCCGCGCCATGCTCGTCGAGCACATCTCCGCGAATCAGAAGTCGGTCGGCGTCGTCACGTTCCCCGACGCCAAGACGGGCCAGCTCACGGCGGGCGGCACCGCGTTCCACGTCGGAGACGGGACGTTCGTGACCGCCTCGAACCTCCTGCCCGAGAGCCTCAAGGTCGGCGCCAAGCTCGTCGTTTGGCTCAACTGGACGCAGCCGAACACGCACGCCGCCATCATCGAGCACCGGAGCGCGAAGGAGGACGTCGCGATCCTGCGGGTGGAGACGAACCTCGACGAGGTCATCCCGGCGCTCGAGCTCGAGGCCGCGGACGAGCCGGTCGGCCTCGCCGTCTTCGCGTATGGCTTCGTCGAGCCAGTGTGTCGTCTCGAGCGAGGCGGATGGATCACGACCGCCGTCCCCCGCGCCTCGACGGGGATCATCGGCAGTCGCTACGTGAAGGATGGCGCGCTGATCTACGAAGCGGACTTCGCGACGTATCCCGGCGAGAGCGGCGCGCCCGTCTTTCGCGTGAAGGACAACATCGTCATCGGTGTCGTCCGCGGCGCGCGCACGATCAAGACGAAGGAAGGCCTCGTGCGCGGCCCGACGCTCATCGCGCCGATCAAGGCCGTCCTCGACGCCTAGTTCGCTAGATTCGCGAGTGGTCCGCCGGCTCAGAGCCCGAGCGCGATCTCGCGCGCGAGGAGCTGATCGGCGTTCTGGGTGAACTGGATGAAGCGCTCGTACTCCGCGCCCGGCTGGACGCGGCCGGCCGGGATGTCGACGACGCGCACGAGCGTCAGCGCGTTGCCCTCGACGCGATCCTTCACCTTCACGGTACGGTCGCCGTCGCGGAGCTCCCCGCCCGGGAGCGAGGACGGAAGGCGCACGTTCGTCGGCGCGATGACCTGGAAGCTCACCTCGACGTGGGAGCTCGTCGAGAGGAGGAGCGGCGTCTGGCGCTGCGGGAGCGACGCGATCTGCGCGATGTCGACCGCGAAGAGCTCCTTCAGCACGAGGCGCCCGGGGCCGCCGGGGCGGGCGAGCTGCGGGACGTCCGCCTTCAGCTTCAGCACGAGCGGCTGATCGAGGACGTCCTTGTTCTCGATCTTCATCTCGCGGAGGTGCGCGCCGGGGAGGTTGTTCGCGAGGAGGCGCGTCTCCACGAACTCCGAGCGCTTGGCCTCCGCGACGCGGTCGAAAAGCGAGCGCAGCGCGATGCCCATGCGGCCGACGTACGACTGTGTGATCTCTACCGACGCCGAGCCGTCCTCCTTCAGGTAGGCCTTGCCGTCGAGGATGACGCCGTCCGCGTCGCCGAGCGCCGGGGTCGTCGCGCGCGGCGTGCCAGGGACGAGACGGATCGCGGGCTGTCCGCGGAGGTCCGCCGGTACGTAGCCAAAGGGCGCGAACTTGTCGCGGACCGTCAGCCAGCGCTCGACCGGCCCTGACTTCGTCTGCAGCTCGAGGCGCGTCACGACGTTGTCGTAGCCCTCGACCTCGCTCATCTTGCCGATCGGCGGCATCGCGATGCGGCTCTTCACGAGCGCGAGCTCCGCCTTCAGGTTGAGGAGGCGCAGCAGATAGAAGAACGCGCTCTGCCGGTTGCCGGCGCGGCCAGTGACGACGCGGCGGCCGTCGTTCTCCTGCGCGTCTTGCACCGCGTCGCCGACGTACTTGTAGAGCGCACGGGCCTGATCGTCTGGCCGCGTGCCCGGGATGCCCTTCACGATCTCGCGCGCCACCTTCATGAGGCGAGGGTCGAGCGGCGTCTCCTCGCTCGCCGCGTCGACGTAGCGAAGGAGCATGTCGTCGAGGTTGACGCCCCAGCCGATGCGAACGGATGGGAGGAACTCGCGCGGGTTCGGCGCGTCGGGCTCCTCGACCGCGGGCGGACTCTCGTCCACGCGCCAGCGACGCTGCACGAACGGCCCCTTGTCCTTCAGCTCGGGCTCGGGCACGCGGCCGACCGTCTCGATGTCGACCTTGCGGTCCTTCGGCGAGACGACGATGAACTCGCTGCGCCAGTAGCCCTTGTCCGCCTCGCGGAAGAACCAGTGCGGGCCGTGGTAGCGGCGGCCCTTGTTGCCTTCGCTCGGCGTCGACGTGATGTGCTCCATCTCGAAGTAGTCGCCCACCTCGAGATGCGGCATCGTGAGGGTCGGCTTGCCCGCCACCGTCTCCGGCTCGAGCACCGAGCCGTCCGGCTTGATGACGCGCAGGCGAAGGACGAGGCCCTCCGGCGGCTTCTGCTCCGCCTCCTTGTCGACCGCCTCCTGCGACTGCATGCGCACGATCTCGTGCTCGAGCATCTGGCTCGAGCCATCCGAGCTCACCCACACCGCGGCGTAGTCGAGGATGCGCGCCGCGGTTCCCTCCATGCGCTTGCCCGTCTTTTCCCAGGCCTCGAACTCGCGAATGACCTTCCGGCCGTCCTGGCGGTACGGATCGAGCAGCGTGGTGCCCTCGACGATCTCCACCGCCTCGCGGATCTCGGTGCCCTTCGAGCCAGTCTGGAGCGCGGCCGCGAGCGCGGTGCGGAGCGCGGACGTGTCGCCGCGCGCGTAGGCGAAGTCGGCCATGCGGAGGCGCGCGGCCGAGTCTTGTGGCGTCTTCTTGAGCGCCTTCTCGAGCTGCGCGAAGGCGGCCGTCGGATCGCCCGAGCGCATGAGCACGTCCGCGATGCGGCCGGCGAGGTCCTTGCGATCGGGCCGGCGCTTCTCGAGGCGACGCAGCTCTGCGATGGCGGCCTTCCAGTCGTGACGCGCGAGCGCGCGATCGAGATCGACCTCCGCGTCGGGATCGAGCTTCTTGATGCGCGCCGCGACCTGATCCGCCTCCGCGAGCGAGCCGTCGCTCTCGAGCGCGTTAAGGTAGATGCCGAGGGCGTCGCGATCGTCCGGAAAGCGCTGCGAGAGCGAGAGCGCGGTGGAGAGGAGCTCCGCGCGCCAGCCGAGCCGGGCGTAGAGCCGCGCGAGCTGCTCCGTGACCTGCGGCACCGCGGGGAGCTCCGTCGAGAGCTTGCGCATCGGCTCGATCGCCTCCACGAGGCCGCGTGACTCGGCGTCATCGAGAAGCAGCCAGGCGCGCGCGTACCAGAGCTTCGGATCCGCGGCCGCCGCGCGAGAGTAGAGGTCCTTCTCCACGATGCGCCGCTGCTGCTCCGGGAACGCGGGATCGGCGCGCGCATACTGCGCGGAGAAGAGCAGCGCGATCGGCGCCGCCTTCTCGGATCGTTGCCCTTCGGCGGAAGGCTCCGAGAGCGGTTGCATGAGGGTGGCGGCGGCGTCGTTGAGGCCGTCGATCCAGGCCGCATGCGCGGCGAGGACGCGCTGGAAGGGCGTGAGGCCCGGATCGCGCTCCGCGGCCACCTCGGCGATGACGTCGGCGATCGGGTTGGGATCGTCGAGGACGGTCGGGCGGCTCACGCCGTACGGCTTGCTCGCGTCGGTGTCGCTGCCGAGCGCGGTCGCGGTGCCGTCGAGGTTGAGGACGCGGATCGAGCCGGCGTCCGTCATCATGCGAGCGAGGATGCGATGGCGTCCCTTCGGGAGGCGAACCGCGCCGCCGAAGCGCTGCCACACGCCCCACTCCCGGAGGTCGCGGTTGACGACCTGCACGTCGTCGACCCAAACCGCGAGCGCGCCTTGCGACGCCACGAGGAGGTCGCGCACGGTGGGCGTCTCCACGAAGGTCTCGAGGTAGAAGATGCCCTCGTCGGTCTTCTCCGTGCTCGCGACCAGGCAGCGATGACGCTCCGTCTGCAGCACGTGCGGGACGTTTCCGCGCAGAGGCTCTTCCTCCCACGCCGGCGGCCACGGCGCGCGCTCGGCGGGGAAATTCCGGCGGCGATCCGGGGCCGTGCCGCGGCCGAACGGTCCGGCGACGCGCACGTTCTTCACGCAGCCCATGCGCGTGGTGACGAGGTTGTCGTACGCCTCGCCCGTCACCTCGGCCTTGTCCATCGCCTCCGCCGTGGACCACTCGTGGAGCTCCGCGAGCGCGCGCCAGCCGACGTTGCCCGGCGACGCGACGATGGCGTCGAGCGTGCTCTTGTTGTCGCGCCATAGGTTCGCGATCGAGCCGCGGAGGCCGACGAGGTGGTGGACGGACATCCACGCCACGAGCTGCGCGGGAATGAGCTCGCTCTTTCGCGCATGGGAGACGGCCGCGATGTACTCCTTCGCCGCCTTCTGCGGATCGCCGTGCGTCTCGTCCCAGAGCGCGGCGCCGACGCTCGCGTAGAGGCCGCGATCGGTGATCGACTTTCCGTCGAGCTTCTTCCGGGCCTCCTCGGCGCCGGCGGCGGTCCCGCCGGGCGCGAACATCTCGTCGAGGAGCCAGCGGCCGACGACCTCGCCGTCGGTGGAGCCCTTGCCCGCCTCGCGCATGCGCGCGAGATCGACCGGGGTCTTCGCGTCCGGGAGGCCGGGCTCGCAGGCGGCGAGCGCGAGCGCGGCCCCGGCGATCACTTTCAGAAGCTTGTTCATCACTTCCCCACCGAATAGGTCACGGACTGGCCGAGCTCGCGATCCACCTGCTCGCAGAACGCGCGGAACGCGGCGTACTCGCTCGCGGAGATGCGCGACTTCGACAGCGCGATCGTCGACTTCAGCTTCACGACGTTCCCGTTCGTCTCCGTCTCGACCTTGAAGGTGCCGAACGGCGTGGTGCCGCTCGACGCGTGCGGAGCGCCGACGATCTTCGCGCCCTGTGGGAGATGCACGATCGTCTCGTTCTCCTCCGTCGTGAGCGCGTGGAGCCGGAGCGGCTCGCGGCGCGCGGAGAGCGGCGCATAGCCCTTGACCATGTGCTCGCGTGCGCCGAGACCGACGGTGCGCGTCTCGCCGTCCTTGCGCGCGAACGCGGGTGCCTTGCCCTTCGCCCGGATCTCCACCTTGCTCTCGATGTCATCCATGTCGTTCGACGTGACGCTCTGCACGTCGAGCTGCGGGAGCTCGCTCGATAGGTCCTCCTGCACGCGCTGCTTCTGCGTGGCCTTCGCGTGGTAGCGGCCGCGCCAGCTCGACGCGTTCGCGCCGCTGACGCTCACGTTCCAGTCGATCTGTGCGGAGCCGTCCAGAGCGACGTTCGCCTCGATACGCTTCGAGGCCACGCTCTCGCTCGGCGGAGGCTCGGGGAGGTGCACGATCTTCGGCTTACCCTCGTTGATGAGGACGGCGAGCGCGCCGCGGTCCATGCTCGGAAGCTCGGTCGAGCCCGTGAACTCCGCGGTGCCGTCGAGGTACCAGTCGTACTTCGGCACGTAGGCGATCGCGTGATCGAAGGGCGCGAGGCTGGCCGGGTCCGTCTCGAAGTCGCCCTTGAGGCCGGTCCGGAGGATCACGATCGTGGCCTCGATCCCGAGCTCCTTCAGCATCGTGACGATGAGCGTCGCCTTGTCTTTGCAGTCACCGAACCCGCGCGCGAAGATCTGCGCGCAGCGATACGGCTTGTACCCGTGGATGCCGAACTCGAGCGCCACGTAGCGGGTCTTCTGGACCACGAAGTCGTAGATGGCCTTGATCTTCGCCTTCTCGTCCTTCGCGCTCTTCGTGAGCTCGGTCGCGCGTCGGCGGACCTCGTCATCCGGCGTGAACTGGTCCTTGACGAGGCCCCAGTACCACTGGCCCATCGCGTTCCAGTCCTTGTACGTCGACACGTGGACGTGGCCGAGCGTCTCCGCGTACGGCGGCGCGTTCGGCTCCGGGTCGAGCGCGGGGACGTTCTCCGCGGAGAAGCGCCAGATCTTCGAGTCGCCCTGTTCTTCCGTCTTCGACTGGAGGCCGGGGACGTTGGGCTTGTTGAAGTAGAACGTGCGCGCCTTGGGCGTGATCAGCACGTACTCCGCATGCGCGATCGGCTCCGAGGACTGCATGTAGCGGACCTCGCCGAAGTAGTCCGCGAACGCGTTGCGGTGCGAGACGTCCTCGACGCGGTACTGGAGCTCGACGACGTCGCCCGGATCGAGGCGCGGGAAACGGATGTAGAATGCACGTGCGGACGAGTACATCGCCATCGATGGATCGTCGGTCGCGCCCTCGCCGCTCTCGATCGCTTCGTCGATCGCGCCGTTCTTCCGGTAGATCTTCGCGCCGCGGAGCTGCACCGTCTCGCTGTCGGCCTCGAAGCCGAAGCCATACTCGCGCGCCTCGGCGGCGGCCGCGTCGGTGAGCGGCTGGAACACGATCTGATGGAAGCGGCTCGCCAGGCCGTTCGGGAACACGGTGGTGACCTGGAGGTCGACGAGCGTGCGGCGGGTGCGTCCGTTCGCTGCCTCGCCGCGGAGCTTGAGGAACTCCGTCGAGGGACGCGCATACACCTCGTCCGCGCGGGGCTTCGAGGGCTCGGTGTGCGCGACGTACTCGCGGACCTCCTTCTCCTGCGGCTTCAGCTCGAGGACCTTCTTGAGGAGGCGGATCTGTTCGTCCTGCTGGCCGCCCACCGCGTAGACGTCGGCGAGGGTACGGAGCTCGGTGGTGTCCTCCGGCGCGAGGTCGAGCGCCTTGCGGTGCATGGCGATGGCGCGCGGGCGATCGCCGAGCGCGACGTACGCCTTCGCGGCGGTGGCGAGGGTGCGCGCGCTGTCGGGGTTCGTCTCGATGAGACGCTCGATCCATTTGTTCGCGCTCACCGCGTCGCGGCGCGCGAGCGCGATCTCGATGCGGTCGCCGATCATCGCGGAGTCGTCGTAGCGAAGGGTGAGGTAGCGCTCGGCGACGTCGACCATGTCGCTCGTGCGATCGAGCTCGCGGAGGGCGCCCGCGTTCGCGCGGAGGAGCGCGACGGAGCGGGGGCGGCGGTCGAGGGCGCGCACGAGCATGCCGAGCGCGGTCTCGCGGAGGCCGGCCTCGCTGAACAGCTCGACGTGCGCGAGGTTCGCGGGGACGTTGTCGGGATCGATCGCGAGCACCTTGTCGAAGAACGGGATCGAGTCGCGCCAGTTGGCGCCGCCGCGCGTGTGTGCGGCGCGAGCGAGGAGCGCGTCGATGCGGTCCTCGGTCGACGCCTCCTTGTTCTTCTTGATGAGGTCCTCCGCCTTGTCGAGCCACACCGCGTGCTGGTTGCGGTTCTCGGCGAGGTCGCCCGCGAGGAGGCACCGCTGGACGGTGGGGGCCTGGGTCGCGGCTCGGGCGGCGAGATCGCGCGCCTTGTGCTCCGCGGGATCGTCGGAGCTCGTGAGCACGAGATAGCGGGCGTAGGCCTCGAGCGCGGCGGGCGTGGCGCCGGCGCCGGTCAGCTTCTCGAACGCCGGGACGGGGCCCGTCGTCGGCGGGGTAGGGAGCTTCTCGCCCTTGTGGAACTTCGAGGCGGCCGCTTCCTTCGCGTGTGTCACGTCGGGGTCGACCTCGAGGCCCTTGTCGGGCAGCCCGCTCGGGTCGGCGAGGCGGAGCGAGAACATCGGAGCGTCCTCGTCGCCGCAGACCTTGACCGTCAAGCGGTGCCACGCGGCGTCCTTCATGATGAGCGTGACCCCGACACGATCCGTGTCGAGGTCGCGGTATTTCGGGTCCTTCAGCACCTCGCGACCGTCGAAGAACACCTTCGCGGCCCCGGACGCGCCGAACCAGATCGAGAACGGCCGCGGCGACTTCGCGCGCGGATCGCGGATGAAGGTGCTCGCGTAGCCGCAGACCTTCTCCTGCGGGCGCATGAGCGCGCCGAGGTCCACCCAGCCGAAGGGGAACACGTCGGGCGCCATGCGGTTACCGACCTGGCGCTCCTTGCCGTCGTACGTGCGCGCCATGCTGAGCGCGTCCTGGATCTCCTCCTCGGGGCCGAAGCTCCGATCGAGGCCCGTCTTGCCCTCGTTGTCGAAGGGCCCGGCCACGATCCAGCGGGACACGAAGCCGAGATCCTTGATGCGCTGCTTGGCGCCCGAGAGATCGCCACGGCGCCGCCGGGCATACGCCTCGAGGAGCCCCGCATACACGCGCAGCGGCGGAGCGACGGCGGGCTCACGGGCGAGCGAGGCGAGGGTGGCCTCGACCTCCGTCGGGTCACCTTGATCCCATTCCTGCCAGATCTGCCGGAGCGGCACGTAGCCGAGCGGCACCGAGCCGCGCACCACTTCGTCCGAGAGCTTCGTGAGCTTCGGGAGCCGCTGTCCGACGTCGGCCGACGCGAACGAGCAAAGGAACGTGATGATCGCGGCGAAGCCCCATGGAAAAGCGCGCGGCACGGGGCGGTTGTCCGCCCCCTAGGCCGGGGCGTCAAGTTTGGCGACCAGCCGGGTAGCTCGGCCTGGCTACGCTCTTGCTTGTGCCGCGATCGTGCGATTCGAAGCAGTTTGGGGTAAGGATGTCCCCGTGACCACGGCCCTGGAGTCCGAGCCGCCGCCGTCTGTTCGCGCGAAGCGAAAGTCCGTGGTCAAAGGCCTCATCAAGACCATTCGGCCCCACCAATGGGTGAAGAACCTGTTCGTGGCGGCGCCGATGTTCTTCCACAAGGACCTCTTCGGCACCTCGGGCAGCGGGGATCCGACCCTGAACCTGAAGGTCGCGGGCAAGGCCTTCCTGGCCACCGCCGTCTTCTGCCTCCTCGCAGGCGCGGTCTACACCATCAACGACCTCGTCGACGTCGAGGCCGACCGCGTCCACCCGGTGAAGCGCGACCGTCCCATCGCGTCGGGCGCCGTCCCCGAGCCTCTCGCCCGCATGTTCGCGGGGTTCCTCGTGCTCGCCTCCTTCGCGATCGCGCTCGGCACACTTCGCATCAACGACGGCAAGGATCTCAACCTCGCCTTCACCGCGTGCGCCGCCATCTACTTCATCGAGAACATCGCCTACAGCTTCAAGCTGAAGAAGGTCGCGTATCTCGACGTCGGCCTCATCTCGTTCGGGTTCGTCCTCCGCGTCATCGCGGGCGGCTACGCGACCGAGACGAAGGTGAGCTCGTACATGATCGCCTGTACGGCGCTGCTCGCGCTGTTCCTCGGCTTCGGCAAGCGTCGTCACGAGCTCGAAGGCGAGAAGGCCGGCAAGCAGCGCGCGGCGCTCGAGGCCTACTCGAAGGGCTCGCTCACGGCGGCCATGGCCATCACGGGCGTCGCTACGGTCGCCACGTACGTCATGTACACGCTGGATCCGGCGACGGAGGCGTTCTTCCAGACGAACAAGCTGTGGTGGACCGCGCCTTGTACGGTCTTCGGCGTCCTTCGCTTCCTCATGCTCGTCTCGGGTCGGGCCGGCCGCGGCCGCAAGGCGGAGAGCCCCACCCAGGAAATGCTGAGTGATGTCCCGTTCGTACTGAACCTGGCGGTCTGGGTCGCCATCATCGTCGCGATCATCTACCGGCTCCGTCCGGGCTGACCGACCCGCCCGAGAAGCCCCTCCCGAGACGCCGCGGAAAGGGATTTCTCGGCCCACTCCGCTATCCTTCGGCCGATGCGCTCGGGGATGTGGCTTGCCTTTGCTTCGTGGCTCGTCGTCGCCTGCAAGACGACGTCGAGCGTTCCGGTCCAGGACGAGAGCTCGATCGTCACCGACGACGACGGGCCCTTCGACCCGAAGACCGCGGACGGGATCGAGGGCTTCTTCATGCGCGCGGTCGACTCGCGCCCAGCCCGGCCCGCGCGTCGCGCCGTGTTCCTGAAGCCGCATGGCTGCGCCACGGCCACGTTCGAGGTCCTCCCCGACCTCCCCGCGAAGTACAAGGTCGGCCTCTTCGCGACCCCCGGCGCGCATCGCGCGTGGACCCGCCACTCGAGCGACACCGTCCCGCAGACGCGCGATCAGAAGAACAACACGATCGGCTTCGCGGTGAAGGTGCTCGACGTACCGGGGACGAAGATCCTCGCCGGCGAGGAGCAGTTCACGACGCACGACTTCCTGATGCAGAACATCAACGTGTTCTTCTCGGACACGGCGGCGGACTTCCTCGCGTTCAACGACGCCGCGTTCTCCGGCAAGCTCGACGATTACCTCGCCAAGCATCCGCGCACGGATCAGATCCTGACCGCGATGGAGAAGCCCCTCGAGAACGTGCTCGGCTCGCGTTACTGGAGCACGACCCCGTACAAATTCGGCGACAAGGACTACGCGAAGTACACCGCGAAGCCGTGCTCTGCGCCGGCGGCCGAGGCGATCCCGGCGGACGACTCGAACTACCTCCGCACGCGGCTCGTGCGGGACCTGAAGGCGAACGAGGCGTGTTTCGAGCTCCAGGTGCAGCTCCGTGGCACGCCTGCGGCGGAGTTCCCGCTCGACCAGGCCACGGTGGAGTGGGACGAGACGAAGAGCCCGCCACAGACGGTCGCGAAGATCACGATCGCGAAGCAGGACATCGATCAGAACGAGCAGCAGTGCGAGAACATGTCGTTCACGGCGTGGCACGCGCTGCCGGAGCACCGCCCCGTGGGCAGCATCAACAAGGCCCGCGGCCTCGTCTACAAGCATCTCGCGGATCTCCGTCGCTCGCGCAACAACATCCCCCTCACGGAGCCCCAATGAGCGCCGAGAAGTTCAAGCTCCCGCGGCGCCACTTCCTCATCGGCGCCGCCGCGACCGCCGCGCTGCCGGCGTGCAAGAAGGACTACTTCGCGAAGGCGGAGTCGGATCAGACGGGCGACGATCAGATCGTCCGCGCCGAGATCCATCCCGGCATCGGCGTCGCGCGGATCGGCAACAGCAAGGACGGCGTGTTCATCGGGCCCGAGGTGGTGGAGCCCACGCCGACCCAGTTCGGGGCGAGCCGCGACGCGTCTGGCGCGATCAAGCGGCAGGCCGCGCGCTTCCGCATCTATGGCTACAACGCCCAGGGCCAGATCGTCCGTGAGCTCACGGCGGACACGGCCGACATCGACTGGTTCGTGCAGCTCGCGAACAAGAAGGCGGCCTGGTACCGCTTCGTGGCCGCGCTCGATCTGCCGGACTCCGCGTCGCTGAAGACCCCGCGACGGAACCCGAAGGTGAAGGACCGCGCGTCGCTCGTCGCGGGCGGCGGCACGAAGACGATCAAGGGCAAGAACACGAATGGCGCGGCGTACCGCTTCGATACGTCGCTGTTCGGGGCCGCGTTCTCGCTGGGCGAGGTCCGCACCGACGAGTCCGGCCGCCTCCTCGTGCTCGGTGGTCAGGGCAAGGCGGGCTCGCCGCAGAACAAGCCGATCTACGACCCCAGCGACGGCGACAGCTTCAACAACGCGGATGGCTGGTACGACGACGTGGCGGACGGTCCGGTCTCGGCCGTGGTGCGCCTCGGCGGGCGGCAGATCCCGGTCGAGCCGGCGTGGGTCGTGGTGGGCCCGCCCAACTACGCGCCGGACGTCATCGGCTGGCGAACCATGTACGACATGCTGATCGACACGTTCGTCGACGCGAACATGCTCGCGCTCCCGACGACGACCTCGTTCACGAAGGACGTGCTGCCGGCGCTGCGGCGCCTTTCGAACCTGCAGTGGGTGAACAAGGGGTTCTCGGAGGGGTACCGCAAGGGGCTCAACTTCGACTTCGAGAGCCCCACGAACATCGCGAACCTCAACAAGCGGGACGCGGGTAACGCGTCGATGCGCGAGCAGATCCGCGCGAATTTCCGGCCCCCGGGCACGGATCGCAAGAACTGGCCGTGGATGTACGGCGACGCGTACGGCACGTTCGACAAGTCGACCGCCGCCGACCTCTCCGTCTCGAAGCTGCGCGCGTTGCACCTCGAGCGCTGGTCGAAGGGCGAGTTCATCGACGACTGGGACCCGAGCGCGAAGCCCGTCACGTCGCTCGAGCAGGTGCCGCTCGGCGAGCAGCCGGCCATGCTCGATCGCGCGGCCCTGCACTTCTGCCTCGCGGATGCGTTCCACCCCGGGTGCGAGCTCACGTGGCCGATGCGCCACGCGACCATGTATTCTGCACCCTTCCGCGTGAAGCAGCGGCCGGAGTCGGCGCCCGATCCCGACTACGGCGATCTCCTCACGCAGGAGATCGTGCTCAAGGTGGACGGCCCGCTCTACGCTCAGAGCGCGGGCGACCTCACGAAGTGGATGGCGATGCCGTGGCAGGGCGACACCGTCTTCTGCCGCTCGGGCTACGAGCCGGAGTACGACCCGTACCTGCCGACGTTCTGGCCCGCGCGAGTCCCGAACCACGTGCTCACCGAGGCAGACTACGCGATCGCGATGGACCCGAAGCTGAGTCGCGAGGCTCGCCTCGCTGCCTTCCGCAACCGCGAGAGCTGGGTACGCGCGATGGGCAACAAGGGCCCCGTCCAGCAGATGTTGCAGATGGTGAGCGACTTCGGGGCGATGGGCGTCATCGAGGCGAAGCCGGGTCCGGCGAACGATCCGGATCTCCCGGCGATCATGTTCGTGGAGTCGCTTCCCGCCGGCACCAAGAGCCGCGGCGGTCCCGTCGTGATGGGCGGAGCGCCGGGAGCCTCCGCGTCGACGCCGACCACGCAAGCGGGCTGGGACGACGAGGCCCAGCTCGAAGCGTTCCGGCAGATCCGCATTCGCCGGCATTGAGCGGCGCCGACCTCGCGGAGGGGCCGACGTACGACGTCGCGGTCGTCGGGGGTGGCCCGGCCGGCGCGGTGGCGGCGTACGTCCTGGCGCGCGCGGGCCGGAGGGTCGTGCTCATCGATGCGGCCGCGGCCGCGTCGCGGAAGATCGGAGAGTCGCTCCCCGCCATCGCGGGGCATCTGCTGCGGAAGATCGGCCTCGCAGAGGTGCTCGAAGGGCACCGGCCTTCGTTCGGCAACGTCTCGGCCTGGGGCGGCGAGGAGCTGGTCTCCACCGACTTCATTCAGGACCCCCACGGGCTCGGCCTGCACCTCGATCGCGCGCGCTTCGATCGCGCTCTCCGCGAGGCGGCACGAGACGCGGGCGCGGAGCTCGTCGCAGGGCGCGTGCGCGCGGCGGAGCGCGGCGCGAGCGGCTGGGTCCTGCGTGCAGAAGACGCGATCGCGCTGAGCGCGGCGTGTGTGATCGACGCGACGGGCCGGCGTGCGTCCATCGCGAAGCGCGAGGGAGCGAGGCGAACGCGGGACGACGAGCTGGTGGCGCTGTTTCACTGGGCGCGCGGCGGAGCCGGGGACGAGCGCACGCTCGTGGAGTCGGTGGCGGACGGGTGGTGGTACACGGCGCCCCTCCCGGACGAGGCGCGGGTCTTCGCGTTTCACACCGACGCGAGCCTCGCGCGGGCGCTCCGTCGCGGACGCGGGCTCGAGCGCGCGCTGGCAGCGGCGGCGCACGTGAAGGCGGTCGCGGGTGGGATGACGATGGAGGCGCTGGCGTCTGGCCGTTTCCGCGTGGCGGAGGCGGGCGGGGCGCGGCTCGATGCGTTCGTCGGGCGAGGCTGGGTGGCGGTGGGCGACGCGGCGCTTGCCTTCGATCCCATCGCGGCCCAGGGCATCTTCAACGCGCTCTACACAGGCATGAAGGCGGGGGAGGCAGTGGGCGCGGCTCTTCGCGGGGATCCGTCCGCGCTCTCGGCGTACACGACGAGGCTCGAGGAGATCCGCGCCGCGTATGTCGCGCGCTCCGCTCATGTCTATGATCTCGAGCAGCGCTGGCCAGACGCGCCGTTCTGGCGCCTCCGGCACGGCCGAGCTGCTTAAAAATCCGCAGATCGTCGTGCTTAAAAATCCGCAGGCGCGGGGCGGGTCGTCCTGTTGCCCATCGCGCAACGTCTTGCGCAATCGGAGGGAGGATGCGCACCGGCCCCCATCCATGCGGACTGGGACTTTGCTCAATCAGGGGCGAATGTGGGTGTTGCCTGCGGGACAACCGTAATTTGCAGGAAAGCGCGGCGAATTTTGGGGTCCGTCGCGGGGCCTGGAAGCGGGCTCTGGCGCGGCCGGCCGTGGCACGCGACGAGCAAAAGGGGTTGTCCACGAGGCAACGACGGCCTCGCAAGACTTCAACCGATAGGAACGAGGAAGAACGCCATGAAGAAGATGCTCAACAAGGTCCGCGGCGCGTCGATGGTCGAATACGCCCTCCTCCTCGTTGCCATCCTTCTTCTCGCGGCCGGAGCGTTCAAGGCGCTCGGCCCCAAGGTCGGCACCGCAGCCACGCGCTCCGGCTCGCAGCTCTGAGCCGCGCTCCTCTCCTCCCCCCAAGCTCCCTCCCCGACAGAAGAAAAAGAGAATCCCATGAACAAGCTGATCAAGAAGGTCCGTGGCGCGTCGATGGTCGAATACGCACTCCTCCTCGTCGCCATCCTTCTGCTCGCTGCAGGTGCATTCAAGGCTCTCGGACCGAAGGTCGGTACCGCGGCCACCCGCTCGGGCTCGCAGCTTTGATACGGCCTGGCGCGCTTGCGCGCTTCCGTCGCCGGCTCCGCGGCGCGGCGATGGTCGAATACTGCGTCCTGATCGTCTCGGGACTCCTCCTCTCCGCGGGCGCGTGGAAGGCGTTCGCTCCGAAGAGCCGCACCGCGGCGACGCGCTCGGCTGGTCAGATGTAGCCACGCGGCGCCCACCCCAAGACCAAGCTTCGCCGAGAGGTCGACCCGGGCGGGATCGGCCTCTCGGCTTTGTGCCTTCGAGGAAATGCCTCGCTGCCCTGTCCGACCGCCGGGGAATGGCTAGGTTCAGAGGGCTGTTGGTAGGCTGATGCGAGATGGGTGAAACGGCGGTCCCGAACGAAGCTCTGACGGCCAAGCCCGGCGCTTGGGTGGACCTTGGCCTTACGCTGCCGATCTTCCTCGTCTACCACTTCGCCGTCGTCTTCCTCGGCGTCCAGAACGCGACCGACATGGTGACGGGCGCGCTCCTCACCCTCTCCGCCGGCGACAAGACGAAGTACCTGCTCGCCACGCTCGCGATCGGCGTCATCTTCGCGGGGACGTTCGCGCTGGCCGGTCGCGGTCAGGCGTTCAAGCCGCGGAAGTTCCTGCAGATCGCCGTCGAGGGTGTCGTCTACGCCGTGCTCATGGCCGTCATCGCGAACGCGGTCGTGGGCAGCCTCTTCGCTGGTCCTTCATCCATCAAGGACGCGGGGCGCTTCGTCGGCTTCATCATGTCACTGGGCGCGGGCTTCTACGAAGAGCTCACGTTCCGCGTGCTCCTCTTCGGGCTCGGCGCGAAGGTGCTCGTGAAGATCTTCGGCCACGAGAACGTGCAGCTCGCAGGGACGCAGGCCGCGAGCCGCTTCTCGTTCCGCTCACTCATGGTGATGGCGGGCTGGGCAGTCGCCTGCGCCCTCATCTTCAGCGGTGTTCATTACGTCGGCCCCATGTCGGACTCGTTCGCGCTGACGAGCTTCACTTTCCGCGCTGTTCTCGGGCTCGTCCTCACGCTCATCTTCGTGACGCGCGGGTTCGCGGCCGCGGTGTGGACGCACGCGATCTACGACGTCTGGGTCCTCGTCTTCCACGCCTGAGCTTCGGGCCTCAGCGCGCGACGCAGCGCCTGTCATCGCAGCGCGCGGCGAACAAAAGACACGTCACCTCCCCGCCACACGCGCCGACCGTGGCGACGAAGTCCTGCCGGGTGGCGGCGGGTCCGTCGTCTCCGTGCAGCCTCCGAGGGCCGGGGGCGCCAACGAGAGCTCGACCCGCATGCATCGAGTCTAGCGCGCCCGCCGGAACGTGAGGTTGTGGCGAACGCCCGCCTTCATGGGCGCGACGCCATGAAATCGCAGACGCGCGCCGCCGCCCCAGACCACCACGTCTCCGTGATGCAGCTCGACCTTCTCCGGCCGCTCGGTCCGCGTCACTCCACCCCACAGGAACACGGCCGAGGCACCGAGCGACACGGACACGATCGGATGCGAGAAGTCCGCCTCGTCCTTGTCCTGATGGAGGCCCATCCGGGCGCCCACCTCGTAGCGATTCACGAGACAGGCGTCGGGAGCGAAGCCACGAAAGCCCGCCACCGCGGCGCACTCTTCCGCGAGCGCGCGCCATGCGGCCGGCATCGGTGGCCACGGCTTCGACGTCTCCGGATCGATCGGGTCGTACCGATAGCCCCGCCGGTCCGTCACCCAACCGACGTCGCCGCAGCTCGTCATCGCGACCGACATGACCCCGCCGCCTGGCGTCACCTGATGGCGGAACGGGGACACGGCCGCGACCTCCGTGATCGCCGCCGCGATCTCGGGCGCGCTCGCGCGGACGGGGAGGATCGTGAGACCGCTAACCGGTGAGCGGAAGAGCGAGAGCGTCATGGCCTTCGGACTCCGCGCCGGCGGACGCGTCGTGAAAAATGATCCCCATCGTGAATCGGTGCCCGCTGCGGATGCGGCTCACGCCGTGTCGCATGGCGACGCGATAGACGCTCTGCGTGCCCTGCACCGGCCGCTGATTCACCGCGAACACCACCGCATCGCCCTTCCGCAGCGGCACCACCTCGACGCGCGACTGCATGCGCGGTCGCTGCTCCGTCAAGACGAGCTCGCCGCCCGTGAAGTCCCGCTCCGGCTCCGAGAGCAGAAACGCCACCTGCAATGGAAACACCTCCGCGCCGTAGAGATCGCGGTGCAAGCAGTTGTAGTCGCCTGCTTCGTAGCGGAGAAGGAGCGGCGTCGGTCGGGTCTGCCCCGCGGCGTGGCACTGCGCGAGATAGGCCGCGTGCTCGAGCGGATATCGCGCGTCCGCGCCCATCGCGTCGCTCCACCGGTTGGCGATCGGCGCGAGCTCGGCGTAGAGCGACGCACGTAGGTCCTGCACCATACGCGGGAGCGGGTACGCGAAGTACTGGTACTCCCCGCGTCCGAAGCTGTGGCGGGCCATCACGACGCGACTGCGGAAGCGCGCCGGTTGAGTGTAGAGTGCAACCAATGCGTCGCACTGCTCGGGGGTCAGGAGCCCGGGCTTCACCTCGAAGCCGGCGTCGTCGATCGTCATTCCCCGAGCGTAGAGCGCGAAGGTGAGCTCGGCACTCCGCCGCTTGCTCCCGATTTCAGACGGAACGCGACCACCATCGCGATGAACATCCCGGCCGCACCGAGGATGTACGGCGAGCGCGGCCCGAACGAGCCGTAGAGCCAGCCGCCGAGACCCGGACCGAACATGCGAGCGAGGCTGGCCGCCGACTGATTCGTTCCGAGGGTCGCGCCCTGCGCGGTCGGATCTGCTCGCTTGGAGATGAACGCGCCCGTGCTCGGCTGCGTCATCCCGTTGCCCACTGCGAGGAGGCCGCCTCCGAGGTAGAGGAAGGGCTTGCCCAGCGACGCCGAGAGCGCGATGACCGCGAACGCCGCCGACTGGATGCCGGTGCCGACCCGGATCAGCGTGGACTCCGGATACCGCTTCGACAGCGGACGGATGAGCCCGCCCTGCACGGCGGCCGCCACCACACCGATGAACGCGAGCACGAGGCCCGTGTCGAGCGGCTCCATCTGGAAGCTGTCCTTGCTGAAGAAGCGGAAGGTCTGGTCGAGGACGGTGAACGAGAGCGTGATCGCGAAGTTTACCGCGATCGCCACCGCGATGCCCGGGCGCGCGAACGCGTCGCGCGCCGCGCTGAAGTCGAGCGGCGAGAGCGAACGTCCCTTCGAGGAGCGACGCTCGGGCGGCAGCGACTCCTTCAGTCCGACGAACGCCCAGCCGAGATTGATGCACGAGAGCGCCGCTGCCACGAAGCACGGCATGGCGCCGGTACGGCCGGCGATCGAGATGCCGGAGAGCGCGCCGCCGAACGCCGGGCCCAGGATGAAGCCGAGCCCGAACGCCATGCCGATGAGCCCCATGCCCTTCGAACGCTCCTCGGGCTTCGTCACGTCCGCGATGTATGCGGCCGCGGTGCCGAGGTTCGCGGTGGCGATGCCGCTGCCGGCGCGCGCGAGGAAGAGCCAGAACACGTGATCCGCGCGGAGGAGCGCGAGCCCGAGGCCGCTCATCCCGATCGCCGTCGCGGTGATGCTCCAGAGAAGCACCGGGCGCCGTCCGATGCGGTCCGAGACGCGGCCCCAGACCGGGACGAACACGAACTGCATGAGCGAATAGATCGACGCGAGCAGCGTGCCCGTGAGCTCGGACGTCCCGAAGGTCGCTCGCGACTCCTCCGCCAGGAACGGCAGGACGAGGCTGAAGCCCATGATGTCGAGGAAGACGATGAGGAAGATCGCGCCAAGGCCGGGCAATTTCGCGGGCTTGTCGGCGACGTTCACGGACCCGGCTTAGCAGGACTCGGAGGCTTCGAGTAGTCTCGCGCAGATGCGCGCGCGGGTTATCGGGGCTTTGGCGGTCGTTGGTCTCATCGTGGTCGCCTGCGGCGGCTCCGCGAAGGAAGGAAAGACGCCGAGCGGGGCGCGGGCGTCGTGCGCGGCGGACAGCGATTGCGTCGTGAGTGACCACGCCGCCTGCTGCAAGGCCTGCCCGGACCAGCCCTTCGGCATGCCCTCGCTGAACCATGCCCAGATGGAGAACAAGTGTGCGGTCGTCGAATGCTCTGCTTCGTCGGATCGCATCGAGTGTCCAAAGGTCGAGCCCAAGGACCTCTTCGTCGCGATCTGCAAGGAAGGCACCTGCGCCGTGAAGAAGAAGTAGACTGCACGGGCGTGAAAGCGGCGTATGCGCTGATCCTCGTTGCGCTGGCCGCGTGTAGCTCGCGGCCAGTGCCGCCAGCGCCCACGCCACCGCCGCCGCCGCCCGATACCTTCACGATCGACGGAACGCGCCTCCGCGAGACGGATCCCTCCGTCGCGAAGCGCGTCGCGATCAGCCCCTACAACTACTTCCGTTACCAGAACCGGGCCTTCGCGGAGCGCGTGTGCAGCCGCTGGGCGAGCCGAATTCCCACGATGCCGCTCGTGCACGTGCACGGCGACGCTCACGTCGAGCAGTACGCGGTGGCGGAGGGCGGACGCGGGCTCTCCGACTTCGACGCCGCGGGAGAGGGACCGCCCGTCATCGACTTCGCGCGGTTCGCGGCCTCCATCGCGCTGGCGCGTCCGTACGATCGCGGGGGCACGAAGGCCGCCATCGGCGCCCTCTTTCGCGGCTACCGGCGCGCCCTCGACGAGCCGAGGGCGATGAGCCCCGAGCCTCGTGCCGCGCACCGACTTCGGTCGCGCTTCGCGCCGACGACCGAGGCCTGGCTCGATCGCGTGAGCGCGCTCGTGGTGCCGCCGGATCCGGCGGAGCGCGAGAAGTTCCAGCCCGCATGGAAGAAGTTCATTGGCGACATGCGCGCGATCGACCCGATGCTGACGGAGTCCTTCTTCACCGTGAAGACCGGTGGCAAGCTCGTGCTCGGGATCGGCAGCGCGCATGCGGAGAAGTACCTCGCCCGGATCGAGGGCCCGACCTCCGCCGCGAACGACGACGTCATCGTGGAGGCAAAGGCGCTCCAGCCGGGCGCGCTCGCGAGCTGCATGCGTGGCGCGGACCTCGACGCCACGCGCGTGATCGAGACGCAGATGACGATGTCCGCCGCGCCCCAGCGCTTCCTCGGCGCGATGACGATCTCGGGCAAGCCGTTCTACACGCATGCCTGGCAGGTGCAGTACATCGAGCTCGGCGTGAACGACATCGAGAGCGGCGAGGAGATGGCGGAGATCGCAGAGGACGTCGGCCTCCAGCTCGGGCGCGGTCACGCGAAGTCGAAGGACCCGACGCGCGTGCCGGCGCTCCGGCGCCAGCTCGACGACGACGCGTCCTGGCTCGCGCCCGAGGTGGAGATCGCGGCGTTCGAGCTCGCGCTCGAGGTCTCGCGCGCATGGGAACGCTTCCGGGCCGCGATCGACGCGACCGCCGACGCGCCGGATGGAGGGCTCGTCCCCGCGGACCCCGACGCCGGCCGTTAACCGGGCAAGCGGCGCGCGTGTACGAAGGCCTCCACGTTGCCCTTCGGGCCCGGGATCACGCAGTCGGCGGTGCCGAGGATCTCGAATCCCGCAGCGCGCACGTCCGCGACCGCCTCCTCGATGGCGCGCGCGCGGACCTCCGGATCTTTCACCACGCCGCGCGTCTTCGAGGCCTCGTCCTTGCCGACCTCGAACTGTGGCTTGATGAGCGCGACGAGCTCGCCGCCTGCCCTCGTGCATCGCGCGATCGCCTCCGCGAGCTTGCCGAGCCCGATGAAGGAGGCGTCGACCACGGTGAGATCGCACTCTCCGCCGATCTGCGCTGGCTCGAGCGTGCGGGCGTTGGTCCGCTCGAGGTTCAGCACGCGCGGATCGACGCGTAGCGAGTGCGCGAGCTGGCCATAACCGACATCGACGGCGGCGACAGAGGCGGCGCCGCGCTGGAGCAGGCAGTCGGTGAAGCCGCCCGTCGAGGCGCCGAGATCGAGGCAGCGCTTTCTCGTGGGATCGACGGCGAACGAGTCGAGCGCGCCCGCGAGCTTCACTCCGCCGCGGGACACGTAAGGGTGATCCTCGCCGCGCAGCGTGAGCTCCGCGTCGTCCGCGACGAGCGCGCCCGCCTTGTCGACGCGCTGCTCACCGACGTAGACCTTCCCCGCGAGGATGAGCGCCTGCGCGCGGGCGCGGGTCGGCGCGAGACCGAGCTGCACGAGGAGCTGATCGGCGCGCGTCTTCATGGCGCGTGCACCGCGTCCGCGAGGAGCCTGAGTCCTTCGCCGAGGCGTGGCCCGGGGCGGAGCACCGCCTCGTCCGTGATCGTGCGCACGCGGCCTTCCTTCACGGCCCGGACCGCGCTCCAGCCGGGGGCGCCCGCGTTGAGTCGCTCCGCGGAGCGCTCCTCCATCATCGCGGCATTGATCACCACCTCCGGGTCGAGCGCAAGTATGCGCTCGGCCACCGACCGTCGGGTACGCGCCGCCCTCCTTCACCGCGTTCTCGGCGTTCACGTGCTAGACATCGTTCCGCGAAGCTGCCCGGACCGGCCACGGAGATCGGCGCAGGCCCAGCCAGCACGACGCGCCGGCGCGGCTTGTCGGCGGCGCTCTTCGAGACCTCGTCGATGCGCGCGTGCAGGCGGTCGACCTCCTTCTTCGCGTCGGCGTCGTGCCCGGTGCGCGCGCCGACCCGAAGATCATCTCGTCGATCTGCGCGAAGGTCTCGGTGGGCGGGAAGTAGGTCTTGATGCCGTGCGCCTCGAGCTTCTCCGCGATCGCGCTGCCCGCGGGACCGCGCGCGCCGACCACCAGCGAGGGCCGGAGCCCTAGGATCGCCTCGAAGCTCGGATCGACGTACCCGCCGACCTGCGGGAGCTTCAGCACCTCCGCGGGATAGTTGCAGTAGCGCGATCGCCCGACCATCCGGGAGCCGGCGCCCACCGCGAACGTGGCCTCCGTCGTCGACGGCGACAGCGAGACGATTCGAAGCTCAGCCGGTGCGCTCGAGCGATGACACGCCACGAGGGCGAGGAGCGCGGCGCAGACCCACTTCATCGAACGCGATAGTATGCTCGCCTTGCCCGCGCCGCTCCCGATCGATCACTACGCTCTCTGGAGCGACGTCGTGGCGGTCGCCAAAACGGCACGAAGTCCGACCGCGGGCTGGCGAGCGATCTGCGTCCGCGCCCAGCGCACGCTGGGGAAAAAGGTCGCCCATCCGCTCTCGTCGCTCGATCTCGACGAGGAGATCGACGCCCTCGGCGTGCGCGTGCGCTCCATCGCAGCGCATGCGCCGATCGAGATCGATACGCTCGTGTATGGGCTCTTCGACGGCTTTCACGTCACCCCCGCGGAGGGCGTGCCCATGGTCGATGAGCGTGGAATATACACGGGATTTCACCTCACCGGCATGAGCGGCTTCGACGAGACCACGCGCTGGCTGACGCCCTCGCCGCGCTGGCGCCTGAAGGATCGCTTCCTCGCGAGCCGCGCGCTCGACCTCATCGCCCGTGCCGGCATGGACGCGCGCGGGGAGCCCAAGAAGGCGGTGCTGCACGCCCTGCGCTTCGGCGCGGCCGCGCTCCTGGCGCGGTTCGCGTCCGATGGGCTGTATCAGCGCATCGTCGTCGCGTTCGACGACGGCGATTTCGCCGAGATCCGCCCGCCGCTCCAGCTCTAAGTCAAACTAGGGCCGGCCCCGCTCGGGGCCGATCAGCTCGTACTTGTGCAGCTTCTCGATGAGCGCAGGCCGCGAAACGCCCAGGCGCCGCGCGGTCTCGCTCTGGTTCTTGTTCGCCGCCACGAACTCCGCGCTGATGATGGAGCGCTCGAAGGACTCGACGCGTGCACGGAGCGGGTGCCCGGGCCCCGGGTCGCCCGTGATCGCCCCCGATGACGGCACGAGCGATGACGAACCGGCAGAGCGCGTCTCCTCCGTCAGCGCGCGCCAGAGCGCGAGGGTGAGGTTGTCGTCCGCCGTGAGCGCAAGCAGCCGTGCGATCGTGTTCTCGATCTCGCGCACGTTGCCCGGCCACGAGTACGCCTTGAAAGCGTCGATGAGCGCCGGCTCCACATGCACCTGATCCATGCCGTACCGCTCCGAGTACGTCCGCACGAACGCACGCACGAGCGGCTCGATGTCCTCGGGCCGCTCGCGCAGCGGCGGGACGCGGATAGGCACGACGTTGAGCCGATAGAACAGGTCCTCGCGGAAACGCCCGGCCTTCACCTCGGCCGCGAGGTCGCGGTTGGTGGCCGCGACGAGGCGCACGTCGACGTGCTCCGCGCGCCCGCCGACGGGCTGCACGTCGCCGCTCTGGAGCGCGCGGAGGACCTTCGCCTGGATCGGCAGCGCGAGCTCACCGACCTCGTCGATGAAGAGCGTGCCCTTGTCCGCCTGCTGGAAGTAGCCCGTCCGCGCCTGATGCGCGCCCGTGAACGCGCCCTTCGCGTGGCCGAAGAGCTCCGCTTCGGCGAGCTCGCCCGGAATGGCGGCGGCGTTGAAGCGGACGAGCGGCTTGTCTGCGCGCTTGGAGTGAGTGTGCAGGGTCGCGGCGAGCACGTCCTTGCCGACGCCGCTCTCGCCGGTGAGCAGCACCGTCACGTCCTTTGGTGCGACGCGCGTCACGAGCTCGAGGACGCGCTTCGTTACCGGGCTCTCCGCGACGATGGCGCGACCGAGCGAGGCCTCCGTGCGGAGCCGGGCGTTCTCGAGGCGGAGGCGGCGCGTGTCCGCCGCGCGCCCGACCGCGAGCAGGATCTCGTCGGGATCGAAGGGCTTGGGGACGTAGTCGAACGCGCCCGCCTTCATCGCCGCGACCGCGACGCGCTCCGAGCCGTGCGCGGTGAGCATCATCACCGGCACACCGGGATCGAGGACGCGCATCGTGGCGAGGACTTGCATCCCGTCGACCTGTGGCATCGCCAGGTCGGTGATGATGACGTCTGCGCCGCGCGCCTCGAAGGCGGCGATGCCCGCGGCGCCACCGTCGGCGGTCTCGACCTCGTGGCCTGCGTCACCGAGGACCGCCTCGAGCGTGAACCGCATCGCCGGTTCGTCGTCGATCACCAGCACGCGGGCCATATCTTCTTCTTTCGGTGCCTTCGCGGAGTGGCTCAGGACGGGACTTTGGACGTCCGCGCGAACGCGGGGGCCATCACATCACCGGTCGGAGTGGGCTCGGTCACCAAGGGCTTGGGCTCGACCGCCTTCTGGATCGCGGCGGCGGCGTAGCGGCACGGGTTCGGAAGCTTCTCCTTGCCGAGGGCGTGCGCGGGCAGGCGGACGATGGCGGAGGTGCCGCGGCCGCGCGTACTCTCGAAGTCGAGCGTGCCGCCGTGCTGCTCGATGATGCCGCGTGCGATCGCGATACCGAGACCGGAGCCGCCGTCCTTCGTCGTGAAGTAGGGCTTGCGGATGCGCTCGAGGACGTCGGGCGTCATACCGGCGCCACGGTCGATGACGCGAACGATGGCGGCGCCGTCGGCGCAGCTCTTCGCGACCTCCACGGTGACGGTGGAGCCCTTCTCCGAGGCCTGCATCGCGTTGAGGACGAGGTTGAGGAGCGCCTGACGGAGCTTCTTCGAGTCCGCGTCGAGCACGAGCTCGCGCGAGCCGCGGACCTCGATCGGAACGCCGAGATCGTTGGCGCGAACCTCGAGCAGCGTCGAGAGCTCGCGGGCGATGTCGTAGGGCTTGGTCGCGGCGATGTTGAGCTCGTCGAGGCCGCGCGAGAAGGAGAGGAAGCCGTCGACGATCTCCTGGAGGCGCTCGGCCTCCGAGGCGACGATCGCGAGGCGCTCCTTCATCTTCGCGTCCTCCGCGCTGCGCGCCATGTGCGTCGAGAGGCCCTTGATCGCGGCGAGCGGGTTCTTCACCTCGTGGGCGAGGCGGGCGGCGATGCCTTCGAGCGCGCGCGTGCGCCCTTCGTTCTCGTCGCAGAGCTCCTCGCGCCGCTCGGCGAGCTCCAGCGTGAGCCGCTCGTACGCTCCGGTGATGCTCTTGCCGATGGTGTAGACGGCGAGCAGCGACATGACCGCGCTCGCGAATGCGATGGTCGTGTACTCGCGCGTCGCGAACGGCGTCTCGCCCCAGAGCGGATGCGGGAGGGTGTAGCTGCGCGCGAACCACGCCATGACCGCGAACACGACGAGGAACTTGCCGACGAAGTGACGTCGGCGGTTCTCGAGCTCCGGGTTCATCGCCACACCGACGATGAACGGGGTGAGGCTGAGGAGAAGCGGGGAGCAGAGGCCGCCGGTGTTTCCGATCGCGACGAGGATCGCGGTTCCGCAGAGGAACAGGATGACGCGGTTTCGACGTGGTGAGCCCTTGTCGACCGCGACGAAGCCGATGAGCATCGTGGTGGACGCGGCGATCTGGATGAGCAGCCGCTGGAACGGGAAGCCGTGCATCGCGAGGAGCGCGATCACGAGACCGTGGAAGGGCGCGACCATGGCGACGCGCCATCGGGAGGTCATCCCCTTCATCTCGGCGAAGACCCGGCGCCGCTCCGTCTCGAAACGAGCGCGCCGACGGGCCGTTTCCAGCTCCAGCTCGGAAGTCATGCTCATCGTTCGAGTCCAGAGCATAGCGCGATCGCGGAGCGCTCCGACCTCGGAGCGCGTCTCGATCTTGTTTCCTGCCCGATCCGATGCTCGGCAGACCAGCTCGGTTGCGGACTGTACAGGTGCTCAGGTCTCAGCGGGCCGCGCGACGTCGCCGAACGGCGGCGATCACGAGACCGAGGCCGACGAGCCAGCCGGTGGAGGAGCTCGATGTGGAGCCGCTGCTGAACGAGCACGCCGACTCGGTCGTGGTGACGGTCTGCGGAGCCTCCGTGGCTGGCAGGGTGCCGTTCGTGTCCTGCGTGACGTCTTCCTCGCCCGAGCTCGTGCTGGGCTCCAGCGCCGGCATGCACGCGCCATCGCTGCAGACCTCGTCGCCCTTGCACACGCTCTCGTCTTCCGAGCAGTTCGCGGCGCAGGTGCGGGTGCCGTCAGCGATCTGGATGCACTTGCCGGACTCGCAGTCCTTGCTCTTCTTGCACTCGTCGCCGACCTTCGCCTTCTTCGTCGGCTTTGCTGGCTTGCTGGTGCTGTCGTCGTCGTCGTCGCCGGTCGAGCCGCCGGGCTGATCGACCTTGGCCGTCCACGACGGCTCGGCGTACATCGTCCAGTTGGCCGAGGCTTCCTTCGCCGCCGCGAGCACGAAGTCCCGGTGCGCGTCGAAGCGGGAGTAGAGCGAGCCCTGGCACTGCGTACCGTCCGGGCTCGCACCGCCGCGCGAGAGGACGCCGAACGAGACGGGAGCTTCCGCGTCGAACGTCGCCTGATCGTACGCGCTCGACCCGCTGTCGCCCTGGCAGATGCCGTCACCGCCGACGAACTCGGCCTCGTTCACCTGGGCCGGGCAGTCGATGGTCGGCGAGCCCGGGATGCAGCGCACGTCGATCTGGCTGAGGATGCGGCGAACGCCGGCGCCGCCGTTGCCACCCGCCTGCGCGGGCGCGGTGCGGCCGTAGCCGACGGCGGTGAAGGACGGCACGAAGTAGTTCGTGTCCCACATCTTGTGCTGAATGCCCGGCGTGATCGGCTTGGCCTCGCTCGCGGGGATGCTCTCCTCGAGCTGGATGAGCGCGATGTCGTTGCCGCAGACGTGGTTGTCCGCCGGGCGGAAGACCTTCTTCGCCTTGTACCAACCCCCGGTGCCGCCACCGCCGCTGAACATGGTCGTGTTCGTCGTGATGTAGAAGCTGTTCTTGTCCGCGCCGAAGGTCGGGTTCTCGGAGCAGTTGATCAGCTCGGGCGACTTCGACACGCAGTGGCGGGCGGTCGCGACGAGGTTGGGGAGAATCAGCGCGCCGGAGCAGATGCCCATGCAGCGGCCCGGACCCGTTCCATCGCAGACGCCGACCGCGAACTTGTGGGTCTGGTCGGTGTCACCGCCCTGGACCTCGGAGACGTTGCTGACGGGCTGCTCGTGGTCGCTCGTCGTGGAGCAGCCAAACGCGCCAAGCAGGCCGACCGTCAAAACGCATCCCGTGATTCCAGCCAGCCGCATGATTTCTCCGCGTTTCCTCACCGCAGGCTCGGGTGTGAGCCATCGCGAAAGGTGGGCCACTGTACGTCCATGGGTGAGACGAGCAATGTCCATTCGCGTCTCATTTGCGGCAAACCCACGGGAAGCCTTTCAGAAAGTGCGTTGACGCAGAGCGTTATGCAAAATTCCGCAGGCGTTGGCTGAGGCGCTGCTCCTGATGCCCACAATTTTGGCCCAGTCGGCCTGGTCGTCGTCTGCTGGGCATGTGCGGAGGCATTCGATGAGGAACGCGCTTGGCTGTGGAGTAGCTGTGGGAATCCTGGCGTTGACGTCGACGGCGATGGCCCAAGAGCCGACGCCGCCTCCGACCGAACCGGTCGTCACCCAGCCGCCGAAGGCGAACGCGACGGTCACCACCCAGACGACCACGCAGACCGCCACCAGCAACAACGCAGGTGCTGAAAAGAAGGACGACGGGACGACTGACCACTCGAAGGTCATCGGTCACTTTGGCGTCGGCTACTTTGGCGTGACGGCACAGCCGATCGGCACCGGCGCCGCGGGTGGCGTCGGGCGCGGCACGGTGCAGGTCCCCGTGATCGGCATGCGCTACTGGCTCACCGAGCGCTTCGGCATCGATGCCGGCCTCGGTCTCAACATGTTCTCGAGCAGCAGCGCGGCCGAGACCGCGGGCCGCGAGGTCACCGTCGACGGTCCCGCCGTCCTCGCCTTCGCCCTGCATGCCGGCGTGCCGCTCGCCTTCGCGACGGGCAAGCACTACAAATTCCTTGCGATTCCAGAGCTCAACTTCGGCTACGCGACGCAGACCGAAGAGGCGCAGAACGTCGCGCCGGGAGCTGTGGCGCCGGGAGACATTCATCGCACCGGTCTTCGCTTCGACATCGGCGCTCGCATCGGCACCGAGATCCAGTTCGGCTTCATCGGCATTCCGGAGCTCGCCCTCCAGGCGTCCGTCGGCCTGAACTTCCGCCGCCGCGTGTGGCACGCGAGCCAGGAGGCCAACGCGCCGACCACCCCCGCGGACATCTCGTCGTCCCAGGGCGCGACCGACTTCGGCACCACAGTCCAGTCGGATCCGTGGGCGATCTTCACCAACAACATCGCCGCCATCTATTACTTCCCGTGAGCAGCGGTACGCTGATGGGCATGACGCCTCGGATCGCTTTCCCCGCGTCGGCCGCCATCATCCTCTTCGCGTGCAAGGGCGGGTCGGGCGATCCCTCGGCGGGCTACCAGGCCACGCAGGAGCGCGCGCCGATCTCGTTCGAGGAGGTCGGCGTCCTCGAGGAGGGCGTGGGGCGCTCCAACGAGGCGGTGCCCTCGACGGCGGAGGGTAACCCGGCCGGCGGTGGTGGCGGTGGGGCCAGTGGCATCGACTGCAATGGCACCTATCGCTGCACGATCAGCGCGGCCGGCCAGAGCGCCGCCTACCCGGTGCCGATCCGCTTCAAGAGCGGCTCGTGCACCAGCAGCCAGGGCGGCTTCAACTCCGACGGCACGATCACGAAGGACGGCGTCGTGGTCGGTCGCTACACCGGCAACGCGAACGGCTTCACCGTGACCGGATCGACGCAGACGGAGAAGAACGGCACCGTCGAGTTCACGCTCGATTGCACCCGCACCTCCGACGCCGCCCCCAGCGACGATGACGACGATGACGTCACCGCCACGGCTCCGAGCGATGGTGGCACCGTCACCCGCTGATCCTTCCTGAAACCTCTAGGGAGCAAACTCGGCGCGCGCGTCGTTCGGCAAGAGGCCAGCGGCGCGTCCGCGCTCGAAGAGCTCGTCGATCGCGCGGCGCACGTCTGGCGGCGCGTCGAGCGTGTCCGTGTTCGCGTACATGTCGAGGTACTTGTCGAGCGAGGCGCGATCGAGCCCGACGTCGGCACGCGTCTCCGCGTCGAGGAGCGCGCGCGTGACCTCGTCGGCGTGATCGGCGGCCCAGCGGATCGACGCGCGGCACACACGCGACACCCGGGCCACGCCGTCCTCGCCTAGCGCACGACGGATCGCGTTTCCTCCGAGCGGGAGCGGGAGCCCGTTCGTCACGCGCGCCCACTCCTCGCCGATGTCCGCGACCTTGTGCGTCCCCTCGCGCTCGTAGAAGAGGCGGCCTTCGTGGATGAGGAGCGCGGCGTCGATCGCGCCCGCCTTCAGCTCGTCGAACGCCTTCGAATAGGGGGCGATCGGGACCACCACGGGCTCGAAGTCCGCGAGGAGCAGCTTCGTCACGAGGAACGCCGTCGTGCGGGTGCCGGGGACGCCGATGCGCTTGCCGCGCAGATTGGAGAGCTTCACGCCCTTCGTGAGCGAGACGATGACGGGCCCGTAGCCGCGGCCCACCGACATGCCGTGCGGAAGCAGCAGGTAGTCCTTCGCCACGCGGGCGTAATGTGCGATCGACACCGCCGAGACGTCGGCGCCGGCTTCGGGGTTCTCCGCCATGCGATTCAGCGTCTCGGTGTCGGCGCGCTCGCTCGTGAACGAGAGGCCTTCGGTGTCGACCTTGCCGTTCAGCAAGGCCCAGAACATGAAGATGTCGTCGCTGTCGGGAGAGAAGGCGAGGCGAACGGGGGCTCGGGTCATGTCGTTGCGGCTTTTACTAGGGTCAGACCGTGGTACGCGGCGAGGGTCTGTATCCAGTGCCGGTCGCCCGGGAAGCGATGCTCCTTCACGACGCTGCCCTTTGCGGTCGAGACGGCGATGAACACGAGGCCGACCGGCTTCGTGTCGCTGCCGCCGGTCGGGCCGGCGATGCCGGTGATGGCGAGCGCGACGTCGGCGCCCGAGACACGTCGCGCGCCCTCCGCCATGCGCGTCGCGACCTCGGCGCTCACCGCGCCGTGACCGCGCAGCACCTCCTCGTCGACGCCAAGAACCGCCTGCTTCGCGGAGTTCGCGTAGGTCACCGCATCGAGCACGAGGAAGTCGCTCGCGCCGGGCTCGCGCGTGAGGAGATGACCGACGAGCCCGCCCGTGCACGACTCCGCGATCGCGAGCGTCCAGCCGCGTGTGCGTAGGGACCGGCCGACGACGCCGGCGAACGTGTCCTCTCCGTTGCCGTAGATGACGTCACCGAGGCGGGCGCGCACCTCTGCCGCCGCGCGCTCGGCGAGCTCCACCGCCTCTGGATGGGCCGCGGCACGTGCGAGGACCTTCACCTCGATCTCGGGGAAGTGCGCGCGATAGCCGATGGTGACGCCCGGATTCGCCGCCTCGATGCCAGCGAGCTTCTCGCCCACGATGCTCTCCGGCAGACCGAACGTGCGATAGCGGAGCTGGTACGAGTCGTTCGGCGCCATCTCGCGGATGCGCGGCACGACCTGCTCCTCGAACATGCGCTTCATCTCGTGCGGAACACCGGGCATGAAGAACGCGCGCGCGCCGCGGATCTCGACCATGAATCCGCACGCGGTGCCCACCGGGTTGGGGAGCACGGTCGCGCCGGCGGGGAAGTCGGCCTGCTTCGCGTTCGACTCGCTCATCGTGCGACCGAGCTTCTCGAAGCGGCGGCGGATGTGCTCGAGCGCGGCCGCGTCGCGGTCGAGACCGACGCCGAGCGCGGCCGCGACCGCCTCCGTGGTCAGGTCGTCGGTGGTGGGGCCGAGGCCGCCCGTGCAGATGACGACCTTCGCGCCGCGCGCCACGCGTTCGAGCGTGGCGACGATGCGTGCTTTGTCGTCGTCGACGGTGCACTGCTCGACGACCTCGAAGCCGAGGTCGGTCACCCCCGCGGCGATCCAGGCGGCGTTCGTGTTCACGAGCTCGCCTCGCGTGATCTCGGTGCCGATGCTGAGGACGGCGACGGTCATGGACTCGTCAGCGTACCGCGCTGTACGCGCAGCGAAAGCCAGTCGTGGTATCTCCACCGGGAGCCGTCTCCGTGCGCGGCCAGGTGCGCAAATCCGTCGCGAGGCTGGTCTTCCAGGAGCCTCCGCGGACGCTCGGGGGGGATGAGTCCACCCATTCCGCGACGTTGCCCGCGAGATCGTGCACCCCGAGGGGGGTCGCGCCGTCCGGATGTGCCCCCACGGTGTCCGGGCCGGTGGCACCGGTCGCGCACGGTCCCGTCTCGATCCTCCACGCCGCACGGCGGCAGACGGCGCCCGTGTCTCCCCACGGATACCGTCGCGGCTTCTCTCCGCCGGCGGCGGCGAGCCACTCGTCCTCGGTCGGGAGGCGCCCGCCGCGTTCCTTGCATAATGCACGCGCTTCTTCGAAGCCGATCCCGTTGGCGGCCCGAGCTCCGTCCACGTCGCATTGGCGGTGCCTGGCCCTGCACAGCTGGCCCGCGGTGTACTCGAAGCGGTCGATGGCGAAGGCCTCGACGTGCGCGGTGCGCGGCTTCACGCGTCCCTCCGCCTCCCAGTCCGACGGCCCGACGTTGATCGTCATCTCCGGAATGCTCACCACGTCGCGCTCGGCGATCTCGCGCCGCTCGAGGTCGAAGCAGCGCGGGCCCTCGCGCCGGAAGCCGGACGCGCACGGCTCGGCGTCACCGCGGAGCGCGAGGATCACGGACAGGACGACGACGATCGCGACGACGATCGCCGCGAACCGCTTCACTCACCCCCGACGACGCCGACGGTCAGCTCGCCGATGCCCTCGACGGCGACGGTCACCTTGTTGCCGGCCGCGAGCGGGCCGACGCCTTCGGGGGTGCCCGTGACGATGAGATCACCCGGCTCGAGCGTCATCGCGGCGCTGATGTAGGCGATGAGCGCGGGCACGTCGAAGATCATCTGCGCCGTGCGCCCCTTCTGCTTCACGACGCCGTCGACCACGCATGAGACCTCGAGATCCTTCGGGTCGAGCTCGGTCTCGATCCAAGGACCGACGGGGCAGAACGTGTCGAAGCCCTTCGCGCGCGACCACTGGCCGTCGCTCTTCTGGAGGTCGCGCGCGGTGACGTCGCACACGGCGGTGTAGCCGTAGACCGCATCGAGCGCGTTCTCCCGCGTCGCGCGCTTCACGCGGCGTCCGATGATCACGCCGAGCTCGGCCTCGTGCTCCACCTTCGCCGACTCCCTCGGTAGCACGATCGCGCCGCCGGGACCGACGATCGCCGACGGCGCCTTCAGGAAGAGCAGCGGCTCCTTCGGAACGTCGTTGCCGAGCTCCTTCGCGTGCGCGGCGTAGTTGCGGCCGATGCAGACGATCTTCGACGGCCGTACCGGTGCGCGCAGATCCGCGGACGACCACTGGATCTCGTGCGAGCCCAGACGGGCGCCGTCCCACGGCGCGCCGTCGAAGCGTCTCGCGCGGTCACCGTCGAGCGCAAACCATCCTCGATCGCCGTTCTTTTCGAGCACTGCGACGCGCATGCGCCGGAAGCTAGCACTCTTCGAGTCGCCGGCGCTGCTTGCCCGACTCGTCGAAGTTCGACGCATCGAGCCAGCGCTGGTACCGCGCCTTCAGCTGCGGCCACTCCCCGTCGGTGATCGCGAACCACGCCGTGTCGCGGTTCTTGTGCTTCACGACCATGTGCTGGCGGAAAATCCCCTCGAACGTGAAGCCGAAGCGGAGCGCGGCGCGCCGCGAGGGCGCGTTCTCCGCGTCGCATTTCCACTCGAAGCGGCGGTACCCGAGCTTGTCGAACGCGTGCTCCGCGAACAGATAGAGCGCCTCCGTCGCGACGCGCGTGCGCGAGATGCGCGGGCCCCACAGGATGCTGCCGATCTCGATGACGCCGTGATCGGGCGTGATGCGCATCAGCGCCTGCCGTCCCTCGGCGCGGCCGGTGGCGAGGTCGATCACCGAGTAGAACAGCGGATCGGCGGGCACCGACGCCGTGCTGAGCCACTCGTCGAAGGCCTCGCGGCTCGCGGGGGGATGATCGAAGAGCCAGCGATAGCTCTCGGCCATGCTCGAGGCCTCGTAGAGCGTCGCGGCGTGCGCGGAGCCGAGCTTCTCGAGCCGTGCGTAGCGTCCTTCGATGGGCTCGCCGTGCGGACGTGGCCGATGGGCCCAGTGAGTGAGATCGCTCATGGATTCGCCAGTACCTCGTCGGCCCATTTCTTCGTCTGCGCGCAGGTGGCCTTCGATGACCACGTCGCGCCGCGCGTCGCCGGGCCGACGGCGAGCACCACGTCGCGATCTTTGCGCGTGAGGATGAGCGGACCGAGGCCCTCGCGCTCCACACAGAAGGTATCGGCCGTATCGAGCTTCGGCTTGCCGAACGTCTTCTTCAGGCCGGCGAGGACCTTCGCGTAGACCGGAGCCTTCGGCGCGCCCGGGTCGTAGCGCTCGTGGAGCGCGAAGGCGATCTCGTCGCCCTTCGTCCAGACGGCGCTCTTGTCTCCGCCCCAGTCCGCGGCCACGCGATTGGCGTCGGGCTCGGGGATCCACTGCGCCAGGGTCATCGCGAGATCGAGCTCGCCGTACGAGTCCTCATCCTCGCGCGTCCAGCCGGCGCCGAGCGCGGTTCCGGTGGGCGTGGACACGAGGATGGGGGGCTCGTGCGCCTCCCATTTCGAGAAGTGGAGGACCTGCTCCGTCGTGATGGGCGGGCTGTCCCAGATCTCGTTCACGAGCGCCCAGCCGCCCTTCCGTCGCGCCGCGTTGATGAAGACGATCCCGTTCACGTAGGGCGCGATGAGGCCGACCTTGAGGATGGGCGGAACGTCTTTCAACGTGGGTAGCTCCATGCCCGCTGCCATGCTCGCCTTGAGGAGGTCATCGTCGAGGTCGAGCGCGGTGCCGCCATGCTTCGCGCGGTCGTAGTCGATCATGAGGCTCGTCGCGTCGCCCTCGGCGAGGCATGCGTGCGCCATTGTCTTGTCGCTCTCGCCGGGGCGGTACCCGGAGTGAGGCTTGAGGTCCCAGCGCTGATCCTGCAGGGCGTGATCGAGCTCGTGCGCGAGCGTGACCTTCGCCTCTGCGCCCTTGAGGTCGCCCGCGAGGTACATCGTACCATTGTTCGGCTCGTAGAAGCCCTCGAGCTGCGACTCGAGGAGGCGGAGCTCGTTCGCGAGGTAGTCGAACGACGCCGGCGCGAAGCCGAAGAGCTTGAGGACGTCGCCCTCACGCTTGATCGCGTCTGCGGGGAACTCGCGCATCGCTTTGTCCTTGATCTTCCCGACGAGCTCGTCACGCGGGAGCGTCACGCCCGGGACCGGCTTCGTCGAGGTGATCCCGCGGAGCTCGCTGACGCGCTTCAGGGTCCGCGCGACCTCGCGCGACTCCTTCGTGTCGAGCGGGCTCGGGGACAGCGACGGCGCGAAGACGGGCGGCCCGGCGTCGAGGGGGGTGACGTTCAGCGGCGCCTGGGCGACTGGCGGCGGGGGCTTCGGCGAGGAGCAAGCGGCCAGCAGCAGCAGCGCGACGCGCTTCTTCACTTCGCGCCTCGGATCGCGCCGATGGCGGCGCGGTAGTCCTTCGCGTCGAACACGGCGCTGCCGGCCACGAGCACGCGCGCGCCGGCATCGACGGCGAGGTGCGCGTTCTCGGGCTTGATGCCGCCGTCGATCTCGAGGTCGATGTCGAGGCCGCGGTCGTCGATCATCTTGCGGATGCGGCGGACCTTCTCGAGCTGGCTCGGGATGAGCGACTGGCCACCGAAGCCGGGGTTCACGCTCATCACGAGGACCTGATCGCAGACGTCGAGCACGTATTCGATGTGCGCCTCGGGCGTCGACGGATTCATCGTCACGCCCGCGCGCTTCCCGAGGGAGCGGATGTGCGAAAGGGTCCTGTGCAAGTGCGTGCAGGCTTCCACGTGGATCGTGATCGTGTCTGCGCCTGCCTCGGCGAAGGCGTCCACGTAGCGCTCGGGCTCGACGATCATCAGGTGCACGTCGAGCGGGAGCCGGGTGATCTTGCGGATCGATTGGACGACGGGTGGGCCGATCGTGATGTTCGGGACGAAGCGCCCGTCCATCACGTCCACGTGCAGCCAGTCGGCGCCGGCGTCCTCGACGGCTGCGATCTCCTCGCCCAGGCGGGTAAAGCTCGCCGAGAGGATCGACGGCGCGACGAGGACGCGATCTGCGTGGCTCATGAGGCGAGCATGGTAGGCTAAGAACCCGCTATGCAGGCTCGGAAGATCACGAAGGCGGACTTCGACGAGATCGTGGAGGTCATCGATCGCTGGTGGGGCGGGCCCATGGCCACGTTCGCGCATCCGATCTTCTTCTGGGAGCTAGGGGACAATGCCCTCGTGGTGGAAGAAGACGGTCGCGTGATCGGCTTCATCCTCGGCTTCCTCGTCTTCAAGACGCCGAAGACGGGCTACGTCCACCTCGTCGGTATCCACCCGGACTACCGCCGCAAGGGCGTCGGCCGGCTGCTCTACGAGCAGTTCACGGCACGCTGCCTCAGCCTTGGCTGCACCCGGATGAAGGCGATCACCACGACCGCCAACGAGGGATCCATCAAGTTCCACGAGGCGATGGGCTGGAAGCACGAAGAGGTCGAGGACTATGCCGGCCGCGACCGAAAGCGCATCGTGTTCACCAAGGAGCTCGTCGCGCCCGGCACGCCGATGGCGTAAGGTCAAAAGCTCAAATGTCTTCCGTCAAGCCGCCCACCAACGACAAGGTCACGACGACGCAGCTTCGTGAGGTCGGCCTCTTCGGCGCGCTCTCCGACGAGTTTCTGGAGCACCTCTGCACGACGCTGAGCGTGATGCGCGTCACCGTGGGCGACACCATCTTCCGCGAGGGCGACCCCGCCCGCGAGATGTACGTCGTGCTCGACGGCGAGATCGAGGTGCTGAAGAAGAGCCGCCGCGGTCGCGAGACCCGCGTGGCCATCCTCGGCCCGAACGACTGCTTTGGCGAGATGTCGATCATCGACATGCAGCCCCGCTCGGCGACGGTCCGGGCGCTCGGCTCGGCGCGCCTGCTCCGCATCTCCACGGAGGAGATGGACTCGCTCTACCGCCACGACCTCAAGAGCTACACGCTCATCGTGCTCAACATCGCGCGCGACCTCTCGCGTCGCCTCCGCGTGGCGGACGGGCTCCTCGCGGACTTCACGATGAACGTGCTCGACGAGTATGCGACGAGCGCCTCGGGCAAAGCGTCATGAGTCGCTGAATCAGGACGGGCCGGCGTCCGCGTCCGCGTCGCCTGCGTCCGCCGCGTCGGCGCCGCCGTCTTCCGGGCCGGCGTCCGAGTCGTTGGTCGGCGGCGACGAGTCGTTGGGGCTCGTGACCGCGGCGTCGCTGCTGCCCTGAACGCCACCGTCCGACCTCGGGGTGAACGCGCCCGCGTCCTCGCCGAAGGCCGTATCCTTGTTGTCGTCCGGGCCTGGGGGGAGCGGCTGTGGGTTCAGCGGGTCGACGACGCACGCCGCGAGCGCGGCGAGCACCGCGGCGCCGGCCATGAGTCGATAGCGGAAGCGCGGATTCATTGGTCCCCCGCGTCTCCCGCGTCCCCCGCGTCCGCGTCCGATCCTGCGTCAGAGTTGGGCGGCTCGATGAAGCCCGAGGACGAGGACGAGCCGCCACCACTGCTGGCCCCCGAGCTGCTGCCCGGGAGCGGCGCTCCGCTGGAAGAGACCGAGGTGCCGCTGCTCGTGCCGCGGTCTTCCTCGGTGCCGCCCGGCGGCAGGGGCTGTGGATTCAGGTCTTCGTCGGCCGCACATGCGAACACCGCCGCGCCAAAGGCGACGCACGCGAACATGGGGATCCAACGACGAGGGCTCACGCGAGGGGGCACAGCATGGACCGTACCATCCGTCCGGCAAGGGATAAAACGCGAGCGGTTCCGATGGAGAACGCCGCAGCTCGAGCGATGACAGCAGAGCTACGACCCTGACAGCTTGCGAGCGGCTGGCTCACGTTGGCACAATTCGCGGACGATGACGGAGACGGCAGCGGTACGGGTCGAGGACGTGGTGAAGCGCGTCCGCGATGGAGCGACGCGGCGGACCGTCATCGACGGAGTAAGCTTCGAGATAGGTCGTGGTGAGGTCGTGATCGTCCGCGGTCCAAGCGGAAGCGGGAAGACCACGCTGCTCGCCTTGGTTGGAGCGATGCTCTCCCCTACGAGTGGCGAGGTGCATCTCGACGGTGAGCCGACGTCGCGTCTCCGCGAGGCACACCGCGCCGAGGTGCGACGAAAGAAAGTGGGCTTCGTGTTCCAGGATCTCCAGCTCCTCGATGGTCTGACCGCGCTCGAGAACGTGCTTCTCCCGTGCGTGCCGGACGGCGTGACGGCGAGCGACGAGAAGCGGGCGCGGGCGCTCCTCGACGCGCGCGGCCTCGGGGCGCTCGCGGGCTCGAAGGCGAAGGGCCTCTCCGGCGGCGAGAAGCAGCGCGTGGCGCTCTGCCGGGCCCTCCTCCTCGACGCGAAGCTCCTCGTGCTCGACGAGCCCACGGCACACCTCGACGACGCGCATGCGAACAGCATCGCGGGCGATCTGGCGGCGCTGGCGAAGGAGGGCCGCGCCGTCCTCGTCGCCACGCACGACGCGCGCATCACGAACGGTGTCGAGGCGCGGGTGCTCGATCTCGTGGCGGGGAAGCTCGCCTCGTGAACAACCTGCTCGAGCCGTGGATCCTCGTCCGTCTGGCGGCGGGGCTGGTGGCGTTCGCGCTCTTCGCGCGCGCGGCGATGACGGCGCAGAAGGTCCTCCGGCACTTCGACGTACAGCAGAAGACGGAGGGGCAGCTCGCGCTCGAGAAGCGGGTGGAGCTCGCCGCCACCTTCGCCCGGGTCGCGGCCGTGGTCCAGGTCGCGGCGCTCGCCCTGTCGGCGCTCGCGGCGGACCGGCTGAGCCACGGCGTGCGCGGCGCAATGTGTGCGTACGGCGTATTTTCTGCGCATGAATGGGGCTTCCGCGCGCTCGGCATCACGGGCGGCGTAGCGCTCGTCGCGGGGATCGTCACGCAGCTCTACGCGTTCGATGCGCGGGTGAAGACGCTCGCGCTGGCGCGTCCCCTCGCCATCGCGACGTGCGTGATGGCGCCGCTCGCCGCGCTCGACCTGTTCGCGACGGGCAAGTTCCTCCTCGGCCTCGATCTCAGTGTGGTCGCGTCGTGCTGCTCGGTGCAGCTCGATCCCGTGTCGGCCGGGGGTGAGTCGTTCGCCACCGGCCCACGCGTCCTCTTCACCGCGGTCGCGGTGGGCGGCACCGTGCTCTCGATCGCGGCGGCGCTGCTCGCGGCGCGCTCGCCCTCGCGGCGCGCGGTCCTCGGTGCGGGCGCGCTGTCGCTGCTCACGCTGCCGGCCGCGCTCGGGGCGTCGGTGCTCGAGGTCGCGCCGCATGCGTTCGAGGTCCCGTCGCACGTGTGCCCGTTCTGCTTGCTCCGTGCGGACGTGTTCGCGATCGGGTATCCGCTCTACGGCGCGCTGTTCCTGGCGACGGCGTGGGCGGGCGGTGCGGCGGTGAGCGCGCTCCTCGCGCGGCCGCTCGCGGTGAGCGACGCGCTCGGCGCGTTCGCGGCGCGCCGGCTGCGGCTCGGCGCGGTGGCGTGGGGCTGCGCGCTCGTGCTGGGCGCGTTTCCCGTGGTGCGGTTTCTCATCGTTGGCGGAGGAGCGTCCCTTTTCCCATGAAGCGTCGATCGTTCATTGTCGGTGCCGTGCTCGTCACGGCGCTCGTGGCCTGCAAGAAGGAAGAGCGCTGCAAGAACTGCGGGATGAGGATCGATCCCGCGAGCGCGTGGACTGCGAGCCTCGTCGGGATGGATGGCATCCCCGTGCGGTTCGACACACCGCGTTGTGCCTTCACCTACTGGCGCAGCGGGAAGATGGAGGCCAAGGACATCCGCGCGACGGACTACTACGACCACCAGCTCCGCGACAGCGGCGAGCTCAGGTTCGTGGTCGGTGGCGACGTGCTGGGGCCGATGGGCCCTGACCTCGTTCCGGTCGACACACCGCGTGCACGAAAGTTCATCCAGGATCACCAGGCGGACAAGGCGTTTGCGGCGTCCGAGGTCACGATGGCCGTCCTCAACGACATCAAGTGAGCTAGCCTCGCACCCATCGAACCTAGGTCGAGCGCAGCATCGCTTGCAGTCTGCACGCGGCGGGGTAAGCATCTCGAACATGGACTCAGCCGATCCGACGCCAGCCGCGACGCGTACCGAGCTTCCACCGCGCCTTCGTCGGACGCTCGAGCTCGTCTACGGCGTCTCCGGCGTCACCGCCGCGCGCGTGTGGCACTGGCCCGGCCGCGTCGCGGTGGGCATCCGTCCCGGCGCGTTCGCGGCGCCGAGCGAGCTCCTCGACCGCGTGGAGCGCGCCGTCGCGGGCCTACGCGAGCCGGAAGAGACCTGGGACTTCGGCCTCCTCGAGATGGCCGAGGAGGCCGCGCCCGTCATCACGACCCACCAGTAACGTCAGTTACTGACGAAGATCGCTTCGATCTCGTTCTTGACCTGCTCTTCGGTCTGCTCGCGCGCGATCGCGATCTCTTTCACGATCAGCGTGCGCGCGGTGTCGAGCATGCGGCGCTCGCCAAAGGAGAGCTGCTTGTCGGTCTTCAGACGGTAGAGATCGCGAAGCACCTCCGCGACGTCGTAGATCGAGCCCGTCTTGATCTTGTCCATGAACCCGCGATAGCGGCGGTTCCACGTCTGGTTGTCGAACGCGATCGTGCGTTCCTTCAGGATGTCGAAGATCTCGCGGATCTCCTGCTCACTGATGACCTGGCGCAGGCCGACGGCGCTCGCGTTCGTGACCGGAACCATGATCTTCCGGTCGGTATCCATGATGCGGAGAACGTAGAAACGCTGGCGGGTTCCGCCGATGTCTTTCTCTTCGATCCTGATGACTTCGGCCACTCCCTGGGCGGGATAGACGGCCTTGTCTCCGACCTTGAACTTCAACTCCGCGTCAGCGGGCATAAGCGTCTCCTTCGCCTTTTCCTGGCCCCGGATTGGTGGCCGGAACGCGAACAGCCTGCGGATACAACGACAGGCTCGCGTACTTTAGTTCTCGTGGCCCCGGCATGTCAATGCCAAGGTAAGATTATGTAGGGAAAAGGGCGAGAGCGCAACCCGAGGTGTTTCGAGGGGTTAGCGACTCACGAGGGCCTCGGCGAGGCCCCAACGAACGCCGCGATCGGAGATCGTCACCGCGACTGCACCCACGTGCTCGAGGTATGCGAGCGCGATGAGGCTGCCGGCGACGATGACATCCGCGCGCTTCGGCTCGAGGCCAGGCAGCTTGCTTCGCTCCTCGAGCGGTACGGCCGCGAGCTCCTTCGCGACCCGCTCCATCTCCGTGACGGGCAGCGTGAGCCCGTGCACGCGCGCGCCGTCGTAGTCGGTCATCTTCAGCGACAGCGCGGCGAGTGTCGTCATCGTACCTGCGATCCCGACGGGCGGAACGTCGCTCGCGTAGGCCGGCACGCTTGCGAAGGCGGCCTTCGCCGAGGCGCGCATCGCCGCCATCTCGTCGGCGGTGGGGGGGTCCACCGTCACGTGACGCTCCGTGAGGCGCACGCTGCCGACGTCGTAGCTTTGCGCGTAGGCGAGCGCGTCGGACCCGCGCTCGCCATGGACGACCTCCGTGCTCCCGCCGCCGATGTCGAAGACACGGACTTTGGTCCCCGCGGCGAGGTCGCGGATGCCGGACAGCGCGCCTGCGAACGTGAGTCGCGCCTCCTCGTCGCCGGAGATGGTCCGCGCCTCGACGCCGAGCCTCGCCTTCACGTGCCCCCGCACCTCTTCGCCACCGCCGGCGTCGCGCATGGCGCTGGTCCCGACCACGTCGACGCGCTTGGCCCCGAGCCGGTCGATGACGGCGGCGTAGTCGTCGAGCGCGGCGTTCGTGCGCGCGATGGCCTCTGGCGCGAGCCGCCGCGTCTTGTCGACGCCCTGGCCGAGCCGCGTGATGGTCGCTCGCTCCTCGACCGCGACGAGCTCGCCGCCCGGACCGCGCTCCGCGACGAGGAGGAGCACGGTATTCGTTCCGATGTCGATGGCCGCAACGCGCATGCGGCCCAGCGTACACAAAAACGCCAAGGCCCCGGACGGGAGCCCGAGGCCTCGTGGTGTGTGTCGCGGGTCGCCCCGCGGCTACGTCACTTGATGTTGCCGAGGTTGAGCATCTCTTCGACGTTCGGCTGAACGACGAGCTCGACGCGGCGGTTCTTCTGCATCTCGTCCTTGTTCTGCGTCTCGACCGAGCCCGCGATGGGGTCATACTCGCCGTAGCCGACGGGCGCCCAGCGCTTCGGGTTGAGGCCGCCGCCGGCGATGTCGTTCTTCTTCTTCGGGTCGGCCTTGTGCTCGTCGACGAGGAAGACGGTGACCTGACGCGCGCGCATGAGGGAGAGGCCCCAGTTGTCCTTGAACGGGCCGCCCGCCGGGTACTTCGCGTTGTCGGTGTGACCGGCGACGAGGAAGTAGCGGTTGTTCAAGTCCTTGTCCGAGCGAATGACCTCGGCGACCTGGCCGAGGACTTCCTTGCCCTGCTGCTTCAGCTCGTCCTTGCCCGAGTCGAAGAGAATGTCGCCCGGGAGCTGGACGACGAGGCGGTTGTTGCGGGGCACGACCTTCACTCCGACGTTGTTCAGCTTGTCGAGCTTCGAGCGGAGATCCTTGAAGCGCTGCTCGATGATGGCGAGCTGGTCGGCGCGCTGCTTGTACTCGTTGAGCGCCTGCTTCAACTTGTCCATCTCGGCCTGCGACGAAAGGCCCGCCTGCTTCGCCTGCTCCTTCAGCTTCTCGAGGGCGTTCTGCAGGTCGCCGTACTTCGCCTGGTCATCCGCGATCTGCGACTTCGCAGCCTTGAGGTCTGCCGAGAGCTTGTCGATCTCGCGCTGCTTGGCCGCCATCTCTTCGTCGGTGTGACCACACCCGGCGATCGCGAGGGCCATCGCAACGGCGCCCGACCAAACCATGAACTTCCTCATCGTCTCCTCTTCCTTCCTTGTTTGGCGGCTCGAGTGCGGAGCCCAAAACCTCGCCGACGGTATCGGCGTTCGTCCCGCGGCGTCAACGGGCGCTCGTCCGCTGCCGGATCGAGCCCCTCCAGATCGTGAACGCGACGGCCCGATCGTGATCACCATCAGGAGGAGAAGATGACGAACGTCGGTCGCGACCTCACGACGCTCTCACAATCGAAATTTTTTTTTTTTCGTCGTCACGACGATCGCCCGGAGATCCAGGGCTCTCGTGTGGGCAACGGACCGATTCCAGATTCGCTTGTAAAACCGGAACAGACATAGTTTGCGCGTACAGGGCCAAAATCGCCGATGTATCGGCGCCCATGACCCGAGAAGCTCGTCGAGTCAAGGCGAGTTCGAGGTGGAGCGAATGAATGCCGGTCCACCACCGGAGCGCTTGCTCAGCCTGCTCACTCGTCAAGTTTTTTTGTTTGACATGTAACGTAGGTGACCATATACGTCATGTAGATCACCTCTGCAGGAGGACACGAATATGGCTGCTAAGAAGAAGGCTGCTGCGAAGAAGACGAAGACCACCAAGAAGGCGGCGGGCAAGACCGCTTCCAAGAAGAAGGCGGGCGGCAAGAAGCGCGCCGCGGCCAAGAAGGCCGGCGGCGCAAAAAAGGCTGCTAAAAAGCCAGCTAGAAAAGCCGCCCAGCCTAAGGCGGCAAAAACTGGGCGGTCTGCGGCAAAGAAGGCGACTGGCGGCGGGGCGAAAGCTCGCGGCAAGTCGGCTCCGCCGGCCGGTGTTCCGTCGATGTTGGGCGGCGCTCCCACGTCCAGCGCTGGGCTGGACGAGGGCGAGGAATAAACCCCTCGGGCATTCGCCTCTGACCTAGAAGCAGTTTTTGCCAACCCCTCAGCGGCTGAGCCCGCTGGGGCAGGCACGGACGAAAGGGCTTCTCTCCTCTGGAGAGGGCCCTTTCGTCTTTTTGTCATTTGTCTCCGGCGTCCGTCATGAGCGGATCAGCTCAGCCGTAGCGCCGACGGAAAGCCCTACCATCTGTTCAGGCATGACGGATGGATAGCGGAACGTTGGTCAGGTGGGGATCGGGCGTACAGTGCGGTGCTCACTACGACAGCGACCTACATCTCCTTGGCGGCCTCCGCCGAGCGAGGCTCGAGTCGTCGAATTCGTCACGCGCGCGTGGAGCACGGAATTTCCATGTCGACGCGCATGCGCACGACGCTCGCGCGCGAGAGGACGATCGCGCATGCGTCGCGTTGGCGTTGGCGTTGGCTCGCGTCGCAGTGCGCGAGCTCGGTCCCATCGTGTTCAGCGTTCCGACGTGATGCCGCTCGCTCGCGCGCGCGCGGAGTCAGTCGCCGAGATACAGCTTGAGGGCCTCGGCTGCCTGACGGCGATCGAACGAGACGCCCTTCAGCTCGTCGCGCTGCCCGATCTGCTCGAAGAGCTCCGAGAGGAACTGGTAGAACCGCTCCGCCTCGGCGACGGCGCGGTCGAGGCGCTCGGGATCGAGGAGGTCCGTCTCCTCGAGCGCGCTCAAGGCCGCGATGAAGGCGTCGAACCGCGGGTAGTCCGCGGCGCGAAGCAGCGGATAGCCCATCGCATCGAAGTACGAGAGGAACTCCCGCACGAACTGCAGGGACGAAGGGCCGCTCCAGCGGTCTTCCCGCGTCGGCGTGGCGCGCGCCTTGGCGCCGAACGCCCGGACGATCTGGGCGAACATCCAGACATCGCGGCGAAGACGTAGCGAAAGCGAGCGCTTGGCGGCCACATCGTCGAACACGCCGTGCTCGTCGAGGCGCGCGCCGAGGGCCTTGCCGAGCACGAGGACCGCGTTCTGGAACGCGGGGCGCAGGTTCGCGGCCACCGTCGCGACCGAGGCCCGGAGCTGCTCGGTCGTCGCGCCTCCGTCGGGGGACAGGAAATCGTGCTCGAACGCGCGACGGAGCTCGAGCCGCACGTTCGCCGAGATGCCGCCGAGCGTCGCCTTGATCATGAGCAGCCGATGGGCCTCTGCCTGCAGCTCCGTGTGCCGCGCGTGGATCTGCGAGGCCGGGATCTTGAACAGCTCCCGCTCGAAGCTCTCGGCGAGCTGCTGACCTGTTTGCTTGCGCAGGTAGTCCGTCAGCGCACGTGCGTCGGAGCGGAGGACGCTGAGGACCATGTACACGAGGCCCGCGGGACGCTGCTCGCGCACCACGCTCTCGAGCAGCGTGACGTAGCGAAGCATGCGGAACAGCGCGAGGAACGCGAGCGCCACGAGGCGCCGCGCCTGCTCGCCGGGCACCTGCCGCATCAGCTCGAGGACGCGCTGGTTCGTGATGCGGTCGAACTCCGGCCGGAACTCGAGCGCGACGAGCGGGTTGAAGAACGCCGACTGCGCCACCTCGCGATGGGCGACCGACATCGCGGCATAGAAGAGCCGGAACGGTACACGCGGGAGGCGCGTGATGCCGCCGCTCACCTCGAGGAGGTTCGTCAGCGCATGGCGCAGGAGGAAGAGTGACTCCTCGGGCGTGTCCTGCGAGGCCCCGCCGCGAACGAGACGCGTGCGCGCCGTGTCGTCGGGGAGCAGCATCTCGAGGTAGCGCTGGAAGACGAACGCGCGGTCCTGCTCTCCGAGGAGCTGCCGGCAGAGCACGATGATGCGGTGCATGGCGTCGCGCGCGAGCACGAGCGCCTCGCGGTAGTCCTGGGCCACGATCGCCGTGCGACGCGGAGGACCCGCATGATTCCGAGGGTTTGCGAAGCAGGCAAGGCCCTTGAGCAGGACCTCGAGCTCGAACAGTGTCTCCTCGCGGCGCGACACGTCGAGGCGCGCGAGCCACTGCTCACGCGCGACCTGCTGCTCGCGCCGGAGCCCGCGCGTCTCGCGGATCAGATCCGCATAGGCATCACCGCCGGCGACGGCGGGGGCGATCGAGCGGGACACGATGGACGCGGCCGCCATCGATCGCGGGGTCAGCGATACTCGCGGCGGCGGCCCCTGGGTCATTCAACGGGCCAGCTTACGCGAACTGGGGCGAGATGGCGCGGGCTCGAGCAGCGTGTCGAGGCGACCGACGCGATCGCCGAGCATCTTCGCCATCACGTCCCCGACGTCGCGCTGCGTGCGCTGGGAGAGCAGCGTGATGTCGAGCGCCACCTGGCTCACCGCGATCTCGGCGATGGCCGGCGTCTCGCTGATGACGGCGTTGTCCGCGTCGTTCATCTCCGTCGCCCCGATGAGCGACCGCCGGTCGTCGGCGACGACGACGAGGCGATGCTTCCAGAACTCCTCGAGGTCCTTCTCCGCGACGCCGTACGAGAACGTCTCGCAGGGCAGCGAAGGCAGCGCGGCATGCGAGAACACCACCGCATACACCTTGCGCTTCGCGGCGCGCTTCAGCTCCGCGAGGAGCTGTTCGATTTCGCGCGGCCAGCCGCTCACGACGAGCCGCGACTCCGCCCCGCGCACGAGCCGCTCCGCCTCTTCGAGGATGCGGCCGTAGCCCCGCACGCTGAATGCGTCGGGCGTGGGCGGCGTCACGTCGATGCTGCGGATCGCGTCCTCGAGCTGCTCCGTCGACGAATCAAAGCGCTTTCGCAGGAGCGAGAGCAGGTCCTCCGCCGGCGCTGGGGCGAAGCGCTCGGGCGAGCCCGCGATGCTGCGCGCGGCGCCGGATTTCACGAGGCGCCGGAGCACGCCGTACACCGCGGAGCGCGGGATCTGGGCGCGCACGCCGACCTCGTACCCCGTAGCGGGGCTCTCGAGGAGGAGCGCCGAGTACGCGCGCGATTCGTTGAGACTGAAGCCGAGCGCGACCAGTGCCGTGACGATGCGATCCGGCTCGCTCACTTGTTGGCCGAGTTAGCACCCTTCGGCGTGAAGGTCTTCGGGTGGAAGTCGAACGGGTAGTGCGCGTGCGTCTCGAAGCCCTTCGCGCTCGCGGCGAACTTGATCTTCTTGATCACGTCGATGACGCAGTTGGCGACGCTCGGCTCGAGGATCTGCGACTTCGACGAGTCGAGCGCGGCCTCCGTCACGTTGCCCTGCGGATCGATCGTCCACTTGATGTCGAGGTTGCCCTCGATGCCCGGATGCGCTGCGAGGCCCTTGTCGTAGCAGGCGCGTGCCTCGTCGCGGCGCGCGGTGACGATCGACTTGATGTCGCCGAGGCTGCGTCCCGGCTCACTGGCGCTCTGGCCGCCCGTCGACTTGGGGCCGCTCTCGCCCGTCGACGCAGTCTCGGTGTGGACCTTGCCGCCCAGCTTCGCGCCCTGGAGATCGCCGCCGTCGCCGAGCTGGGTCGTCGTCGAGCCGCTGCTCGTGGGCGCCGAGGCCCCGGACGAGGCCCCTTTGGAGTCGCCACCGCTCGACGCCGCCCCGCTCGAGCCGCCCGAGCTTCCGCCGGAGCTGGAGAACGTGCTCGAGGGATCGTCACCGCCGCCCGAGCTGGTGGTCGGGTTCTTCGCCTCCGGTTTGTCACCGCCGCACGCAACGGCGAGGACGACGAGGAGCGAGGTGGCGGCCAGAAAGCCGCTCCGGAAAGAGATGAGCTGGCGCATGAACGGGACCCTATCATCATTTCGGCCAGGTCCCGAGCCGGCCGGCCACGGCGCCGGGGCGCGCTAGTTGATGCCCGGGACGCCCCACTTCTTCGCCGTCGAGTTGACGAAGTCGCGGACGTCGCCGCCGGTCGCGTTGCTGTAGAAATCCTTGTCGTCGGCGGGCCGCTTCGGGTCGGTCGCATACCAGAACGAGAGGACGCCGCGCACGGTGCCGTTGCAGACGAGCGGGCTGCCGGAGTCCCCCTTTGCCGGCTCGCCGTTGACCTTCACGACCTCGAGCCACTGCGCGCTCCGGGTCGTCACGCGGACCGTCGCCTCGCGCTTCTGCATCGCGCCGATGGTCGTGCCCTCCGAGTCGTAGCCGTAGCCGATGGCGGTGCACGTGTCGCCGGACTTGGGTGTCGTCCCGGCGATCTGGAGCGGCGTCACGTTCGTGAGGGGCTCGGCGAGCTCGTAGAGCGCGAAGTCGTTGAGCATGGTGCCCTGGACCGCGGAGAGCGTCCCCTTCAGGCTCTCCGCGGTGCCGCCCTTGTACTTGGCGTGGACGACCTTCGCCTTGAGCTTGTGCTCGACGAAGCCCTTGAGATCGGCGCGTGTCTTCGGTGGATTGGTCAGCCGGACACCGCCGCCCGTGTAGAAGCTCGGGAGCCCGTCGTGGGCGCCGCAATGGCCGGCCGACATCACGATCCGCGACGTGATGAGGAAGCTGCTGCAGTACGTCGTGTAGTTGCCCTTGCTGTCGAACGTGATGACGGCGCCGACGGATGGGAGGCTCGTCGAGGTCGATCCGCCCACGATGCTCGACTCCGACGAGCCCTCCTCTTCGTCACCCGCGACCGGCTCGGTGCAGGCAGTGACGAGAGCGGCGAGGGCGAGGAGCGCGATGTGTGCCTTCATGAGCGATTGCTTGCGCAATCCACATGCCCGGAAACGCCCCGGAGTTGCGCAACGTGCAACTCCGGGAAATCTGAAATCAAAGGGCGAGGTGATCTCCGACAGCACTGGCTGTGGACCTGCGATCTGGCACGACCCCCACATCCGGCGTCGATGTGCGGATTGCGCTAAGTAGTCGGGGTGACTCGCGGTCCTCTCGGCGTGGTGCTCGCTTCGGTGGCGGGTCTCGCCGCGTGCGTGGCGTTCGCTTGCGACGACCCGCCCGTCCCTCAGCCATGCAGCAACGTGCCCGAGCGCGGCTGTCCGCTCTCGCACGGTGTCGCGTGCGAGGACCCGACGTGCCAGGCGATCTACGCGTGCCGTGAAGGCAACGTGTGGGAGCTCGTGAAGACGTGCCCGAACTTCGATCCCGACGCGGGCTCCATTCCAGACGCGGGCCCGAGCACGACCATCATCGACGCATCGACCGACGCCCCGCCCGGTGCCTACGGCGGACCGGGCTGCGAGGTGCTTCAAGATCCCGACTGCGCGCTCGGCCTCGCGCTCGCGTGCTCCAGCGGTTGCTGCGGATGCGAGGACCTCTACGTGTGCACGAGCGGTGCGTGGGAGCTCTGGGGCCAGTGCTCACCCGATGGCGGCGTTCGTCAGGACTCGCGCTAGCTAGCCTTCAGGAACGGCTCCCACTCGGCGTACTTCGTCTGCGAGCCGAGGAGGATCTGCGCCGTCATCGACCACTTGGGTCGGAACGGGCGGCGCCGGAGGTTCATGTTCGCTTCTTCGGGCGTCTTCCAGCCCTTCCGCAGGTTGCAGACGCGGCATGCGGTGACGAGGTTCTCCCACGTGTCTCCGCCGCCGCGCGAGCGAGGCATCACGTGGTCGATGTTGAGATCGCGGAGCGGCGGGGTCTTCCCGCAGTACTGGCACTGATGCGAGTCGCGGAACATGAGGTTCCGCCGCGTGAGCCGTACCGTCACCTTGGGCGTTCGTTCGTACCGATGCAGGTGGACGACGCGTGGGATACGGAGCGCGCCGCCGATGATCGGCACCACGTCGTCCTCCTCGCGCACCGGCATGGAGCGCCAAAGATCGAAGTCGTATTCTTCCCCCGCCTCATCGAGCGCGCTGGCCGCGCCGCCGTAAAGAAGAACGAACGCGCGCTTGGCGGTCGTCAGTTGCACCGGCGAATACACACGATTGAGAACGAGGACCGGTCTCGAAAGTACGTCGGTCATAGGTGAGCTGCTGCCTTCAGCTTAGCACCGGAATCGTGGATCGGCCCGGATCCAAGGCGTTTTTTGGGTACCGAGGTGGGAATACGCGACCACGGATGACGTTGACCCTACAGGGGTGGCAGGTAGTCTCCATGACGATGTCCGAAGCAGAAGAGTCCGCGCCGACGAGTGAACGCGCGGTGGAGGTTCCGGTCCGCCGGCGCCGCGGTGAAGACGAGGAAGAAGAGGGCGCGGCCCGGAAGCGACTGCTTCTCGTCATCCCGCTCGTCACCGCGGCCGCCGCCATCGTCGGCCTCGTGCTCCTCGGCATGCAGGACAAGGGGATCTACTCGAAGCCGGTCGACGAGCTCGTCGCCTCGAAGGGCAAGTACCAGGGCAAGGCGGTCCGCGCGGAAGGCAATCTCGTTCACGGCTCGCTCGTGAAGAAGGAGAGCCCCTGCGAGTATCGCTTCCGGATCGAGAAGAACGGCACCGACATGCCCGTGCGCTACGTCGGCTGCGTCGTGCCGGACACCTTCCAGGACGTCCCTGGCATCGAGCTCGGCGTCACGGTGGAAGGCTCGCTCCGTGCGGACGGGAACTTCGAAGCCACGCAGGTGCTCGCGAAGTGCCCGAGCAAGTACGACATGAAAGAGAAGGCCAAGCAGGGAGAGAAGGCGCCTCATATCGCCGTGACTCCGAGCCCCTAGCTCCGTGCGTGCGTCCGGGAGCGGGTGGCGGTAGCCTGCCTCTCGAGATGCCGGGGCCTCTCTACTGGATCGATGCGTTCGCACGGGGACGCGGGCTGCGTTACGAGCCGGACGCGGACGAGCGCTGGCTCCGCGCGTGGGAGCCGTACACGACGACGAAGGTGCCGTTGCGCTACGAGCACGCGCTGCTCGCGACCGGCGGGCAAGGCTCGATCAGCATCGCGCGCGCGGTCCTCGAGCTGCCGCTGTCGCCGATGGCGCCGCCTGGATCGCCGCCGCCCGAGGTCGGGACGTGGATCGCGATCGTGCAGGACGAACGTATTCAGGTGAGAGCGGCGGTGACGAGCGACTTCGGGAGCCCGTTCGCGGAGCCGCTCGATCTCGTGTCGATGCCACGCATGCACACCGGCGATCCGGCGTTCGATCACGTCTTCGCCTCGTTCGCTGCGAGCCGCGAGGACCTGAGCGCGGGGATCACCCCGAGCTTGCGAAAGCTCCTTCTCGGCTGGCGTGTTCCAATCCACGCCGAAACCCGGCCGGGCGGCTTCATTTTGGTCCCCGTGTCACTCGGACCCGACGATCGCGGCCTCACCTGGATGCTCGAAGCGGTGAATCTGTTCGGCGAGAAGGCGACAAAAAAACGGGCGTAAGCTCGTTCGCTTGTATGCTGGCGCCTGTATGCTGGCGTCCGCGGTGAAGCGCTCCACATGAGTCGACGGAAACACATCATCGGGTTCGGTCTCCTGGTCGCTTGTGCGACCGCGGTACCCGCGTACGCGCAACCGACGCAGGTTCCGACGGCGCAGTCGATGGCGACCGATTTCCCGGCCTGCACCAAGAAGGCGAGCGACGCCGATCAGGAGCTCGCGAAGCAGAAGTTCATCGCGGCCCGGCAAGACTCCGAAGAAGGCAACTACGACACCGCCATCAAGCGCTTCAAGGTCGCGTACGACCTCGACTGCTCGAAGCCCGAGCTCCTGCTCATCATCTCGTCCGCCTTCGAGAAGAAGGGGGACAAGCAGGCCGCCCTCGCCGCGCTCGAGGTCTACACGCAGCGGGCGCCCAAAGACGCGCCCGACATGGCGACGACGCTGACGAAGATCGAGAACATGAAGAAGCAGCTCGCGAGCGCGCCGCCTCCGACGGCGTCGTCGAGCGCGCCGCCCAAGGAAGAGGTGCAGGAGCACACCGTCTTCCCGTGGATCGTGGCCGGGATCGGCGCCGCGGGCGTCATTACTGGCGTCGTCTTGCATCTCACCGCGAGCTATCCGGCGAACTGCGATCCCGACATCGAGGGCGGCAAGTGCACCCGCACCATTGCGCAGAACGCGCTGCCCGAGGAGGAAGCAAAGGCGTCGCTCCAGGCCGATCAGGACGAGGCCACCGGCGTCCGTAACCGGAAGGTGACCGGCACCGTGTTCATCCTTGCCGGCAGCGCCGTCCTCGTGGGCGGGCTCGTCTGGCATTTCGTCGAGCCGACCGGACCGAAGACGACGGGAAAAACGAAGCGTCAGTTCCTCCCGTCGATCGCACCGGGCTTTGCCGGTCTTTCGTACGGCGGGACCTTCTGAGCACGTTCGAACCGACCGTACTCGCGGCCCGTCGAGACGCCGGCGCCGGGCTCCAGCTGGTGACGCTCGCGCCACCGGCCTCGCATTCGAGCGCCTACCAGTCACCAGGACAGTACATCCAGGTCCGGACCGACTCGGGCTCGGGCTACTTCGTCCTCGCCGGCGAGTGCCATGCGCCCTCGTGGGAGATCCTCGTGCGCAACAACGGCGAGGCCTCGACGGACCTCATCGGTGCGCCCGAAGGCACCGTGGTCGGAGCGACGACACCGCTCGGGAACGGCTTCCCGATCGCGCGCGCCCGAGGGCGCTCGCTCCTCATCGCCGTCGTGGGAAGCGCCCTCGCCGTCGCGCGCCCGCTCTTTCGCGATCGAATCGCTCATCGTGAGGCTCCGCTCACGAGTGTCTACATCGGTGTGCGCTCCTCGAAGGAGATCCCACTCGTCGACGAGGTCGCGGGCTGGGCCCACGCCGGCGCGCGGCTCGTGCTCTGCCTCTCGCGGGCCGCCGAGGACGACCCCGCCGTCCTTCCCGAGGCGCTGCGCGCCCAGGGATATGTCCAGAGCGTGATCGCGGCCGATCTCGCGTCGAACCGGCTGGGGGCCGACATGGTTTTTGCGGCCGGTCCAGCCGGAATGCTCGAAGCGATGCGGGGCCTTTCGACCGCCACGCTCGAGGTCGTCACCAACGCGTGATTCGTATACGTTTGACCGTCGGATGAGCAACGTGTCGGAGCTGCCCAAGGGCGCCGTGCGCCAGGGCGGGAAAGAGGAGCTACGCGCCTCGATCCTGAAGACGTATCTCCTTCGGATCCGCTCCGAGAAGGGCGACCGCGCCTCGCGGGCGATCCTCTCGAATGCCGGCATCGATCCGTCGATGGTCGACAACGAGACGGGATGGGTCTCGACGCAAGCCGCGAAGAAGGCGCTGCGCGGGATCTGCGAGCAGCTCGGCAGCGTCGATGCGCTCCGCAGCCGCGGCGACTGGGTCATCAACGCGGAGGCGCTCGGGTCCCTCGTCCGCATGCTGCGCACCGCGGAGCAGCCGGTCGACGCTTACGTGTATCTTGCCGAGAACGCGCGCGAGGTCACGCGCGTCGGCTCGTGGGACTTCGAGATCCCGCAGCCCGGCAAGCCCTCCGAGGCCAACAAGATCCCGGAGCCGAAGGACGACGACGCCGCGAACGAGACGGCGGCGGAGAAGGAAGACGCCGCCAAGCGCCTCCCGAAGGACAAGGCGAGCGTCAAGGCGGTGCGCCTCGTCTATCGCCACCGCTCCGACGGCTACGACGACAACGAGAAGCCCGACACGCCGGCGGAGGCGCTCTTCTGCGCCGCGCGTGAGGGCGAGCTCGCGTCGATGACGCGCATCTGGGGCCTCGACGACGCGAAGGTGACGCACGAGAAGTGCATCGCCAAGGGCGACGACTGCTGCTCCTACCTCGTCGAGTGGGAGACCTCGGCAAAGAAGAACACCGCCGTCATGGCGGCGGCGGGCGCGGCGGTCGTCACCGGCGGCGCCATCGGCATCACCGGCGGGCCCATCGCGGGCGTCATCGGCGCGCTCATCGCCGGCGGCCTCGGCTATGGCGCGGGCATGATGTTCGACAAGTCGAAGGTCGAGGCCTCGGGTCGCGCCTTCGAGAAGAACCGTATCGCGGCGCTCGAGCGTGGCCTCGATCTCCGCGGCGAGGCCACGCAAGCGGCGGTGCCGGGCGAGCTCACAGGTACCGTCCTCGGCGGTAAGTACCGCATCGGCAAGAAGATCGGCTCTGGCGGCATCGGCGTCGTCTACGCCGCCGAGCACACGACGCTCGGCCACGAGGTCGCGGTCAAGGTCCTCCGCGGCGCCGCGGCGCGCGACGGCGGCGAGATCGCGCGTCTTCGTCGCGAGGCGTACATCCAGGTCAACATCGACAACGCGAACGTGTGCCGCGTGCACGACCTCGATCAGATGCCCGACGGCTCGATGTACGTCGTCATGGAGCGCCTGCACGGACGCTCCCTCGCCGACAAGCTCTCGCGCGAACATGTCGTCGCGCCGGGCTTCGCGCTCCCCGTGTTCATCGGGGTCTGCAAGGCGCTCGCGGGCGCGCACAAGAAGGGCGTCGTCCACCGCGACCTCAAGCCGGGCAATGTCTTCCTCTGCGACGACGGCAACGCCAAGGTCCTCGACTTCGGCATGAGCAAGCTCACGACCGCGGAGTCGCTCACCCAGGCTGGCTACACGCTCGGAACGCCGGAATACATGGCTCCGGAGCAGTGCATCGGCGCGAACGTCGTCCCGCAGACCGACCTCTATGCGTTCGGCGTGCTCATGTACGAGGCGCTCACGGGCGAGCTCCCGATCATCGCGCAGTCGCGCCGCGAGCTGCTCGATCTGCATCAGCGCCAGATCCCCGTGCCCATGCGGCAGCGCCGGCCCGACCTCGACATCCCCGAGGCGCTCGACGCGGTCGTCATGAAGTGCCTGAAGAAGCGCATCAACGATCGGCCCAAGTCGGCCGAGGAGCTCGAGGCCTCGCTCGCCGCGATCCCGATCGCGGGCCTGCCCACGAGCTACGAGCGCCGTGCGCGTCGCGCGCCGCCCGTCGAGGAGCCGAACCAGACGGTCCCGGCCATGACGAGCAGCGATCCGCCTCCGCCGATGAAGTGAAGCTCGCCCGCTTCGGGCCGCTGGTTCCCGATCTCGCGCGCGGGCTCCGGGCCGCGATCGCCACGCTGCTGCCGTTCTACCTGGCGCGACGCTACGGCATTCACGAGCTCGCGTGGACTTCTTCGGGGGCGCGCTGTGGGCGGTGGTGCTCTCGTCGATCGTCTGGCCGATCTGGACGCATCTCCCCGTTCGCCTGCCGCTCGCCCGGTGCTTCGAGGCGCTCGACGCCTATCGCGCGGCGCTCGACGGCGCGAGCTGGGCGGCGGGGGATCCGCGCTGGAACACGCTCGCGCGCACGCACGCCCGGGCGACGCGCGCCGCGATCGAGGCGGCGCGCGAGGTGGCGCTCGAGAGCCGCGCGCGCCGCTCCGGCGAGAGCGCCGTCGGCAGCAACCTGCGCACGCTCCTGGCGCTCGCCGACCGCCTCTTGCCCCTCCTCGCGGCGGCGACGGAGGAGCTCGAGGCGGATCCGTCGATGCGCGCGTCAGCCTGGCCGGCGGCGAGCGCGGCCCTTCACGAGGCGGCCGCGGAGGTCGCGACGCTCCTCCAGACGCCGGTGCTGCGCATCGCGACCGGTCCCATCGAACCGACGCCCTCGCTTCCACCGGGCGGTCATCCGCTCTTCGGCCGAATCGCGAACGCGGCGCGCATGTCGTTGCGGATTGCACGTAACATCGGCGCGCCGGCGGACGCGGACCTCCCCGAGCTCGCCGGGTCGCCCGCGCGGCAGGAGCTCCGCGCGCTCCGCGACGCGCTCTCGCTGCGCTCGACGTATTTCCATCACGCGTCGCGCGTCGTGGCCGCGGTGGTGGCGGCGCAGCTCGCGGGGCGGCTGCTCTCGCCGGAGCACGTGTCCTGGGTCACGGTCGCGACCATCGGCGTGCTCCAGCCCTACTCGGGGGCCACCGTGAAACGCGCGGTCGAGCGCGTGATCGGGACCGTGCTCGGCGGGATCGTCGCGGTGGCGGTCATGTTCGCGATCACCTCGCCGGAGCTGCTGACGCTCGTGCTCGTGCCGCTGTCGGTGGCGTCGGTGGCCACGAAGCCTCGAAGCTATCGTCTCTTCACGCTGTTCCTCACGCCGGTGTTCGTCCTGCTCGCGGAGCGCTGGGGGCGCGACTGGTGGACCGCCGCTGCACGCGTGGGGGACGCCGCCATCGGCGGCGGGATCGCGCTCGTCGCCGCGCTCGTCTTTCCTTCGCGCGAGGAGCCGCGTCTCGATGCGGCGAACGCGCGCCTCGAGGACGCGGCTCGTCGCTACGCGAGCGTCGCCTTCGAGCATCACATCGCGGGGACGTCGTCGTCGCCCGCGGTCGTCGCGGCGCGACGCGAAGCCGGGATCGCGCTCGGCGACGCCGAGTCCTCGCTCGAGCGGATGCTGGTGGAGCCGCTCCGCTCGAAGACGGACGCGGAGGACGCGATGCTCTTCGTCACGCATGCACGTCGCTTCGCAGGCGCGGTCACCGCCCTCGATCAGGAGCACGCGCGCGCCGAGGACGCCGAGCACGTGCGGTCGATCGCACGCGCGATCGACGCGGCCTTCGACGCAGGCGATGGAGCGGACGTGCTCGCGCGCTTGGACCCGCCTCGCGCCGATATCGAGCGCATCGTTCGTCAGGCGATGCTGCTCACGCGCGCTCGCTGACTTGCGACGGATCGCACGCGAACCACGACGCGCAGCACCTTGCTCAAGCTGCGCATTCGACAAACGTGCACACGTTGCGCGTTGCACACCATGTGTGCGCTGCTACCACATTCTCGAACAGCGCAGCGCTGTCGCCGGCGAATACGACCCGGCTGACGCGCCGCATCCAAGAGGTGGATTATGCTTACGATTCGTCGTTCGGGCGGGGTGGTTTTGTCGATCGGTTTTGCGCTCCTCGCGGCCTCCGCGATGGGCTGCGCGTCGACGTCGGAGGATGACTCGGCATCGTCGGAAGCGGCCGTCACCGAGGGCCTCCACGAGCCGCAGGGCGACGAGCGCAAGGCGATCTTCGCCGCGTTCCGCGAGGTCCTCACCCCCGACCTCAACGGCCAGTCGGTCATCTTCAACAACACGGATCCGCGCGGTCGCTACCAGGCGCACGGCGACTGGGCCTCGTACGAAGGCATCCTCGAAGGCGCGGACGGCAACACGAAGCCGATCAACTACTCGAAGAGCATCTACAAGGACGCGGCCGAGGGCGGCTGGCTCGACGGCGTGCAGCGCAACGGTCACTTCGCGGCGAAGTTCCTCGGCCTCGCGCACAAAGGCGCGGACGGCAAGTGGCACGTCGTCGACCTCCCCGGCGGCGGCAAGTCGTACGCGGTCGGTCCGGGCTACGACGCCTGGCGTGACTGGGCGAGCCTCCCGCCGGTCGGGCTGCGCGACGTCTCCAAGGAGTTCCCGAAGGACGACCTGCACGAGCCGGTGGGCGACGAGCGCAAGGCGATCCTCCGCGGCCTCCACGCCGTCATCGACCCCGAGCTCGGCGGCCAGACCTGCGTCTTCAACTCGAAGGATCCGCCGGGCATCTTCCTCGAGCACGACGGCTGGGCCTACTACGAGGGTATTATCGAGGGCCCGAACGGCAACGTGACGCCGATCAACTACTCGACCACGGTCTACCGCGAGCAGTCGGGCAAGCCCGGCTTCGAAGGCGTCCTCCGCAACGGCAACTTCGCCGCGCGCGTCTCCGCCCTCCTCCAGCAGCAGCCTGATGGTAGTTGGAAGGTCTCGGCGCAGGACATCCCGCAGGGCGAGGGCGACGGCGAAGGCGGCGGCGAGGGCGGCGGCTCCGGGAGCGTCAAGCACTCGAAGGGCTACTCCGTCGGCACGGACGCGCCTTACTTCGGCGAGGTCTCTTCCTTCGCCTACGACATCTACGGCTCCGGCAACGGCGACGGCGAAGGCGACGGCGACGGCGGCGAGGGCGAGTGAGCCCGGCCCGCTGACCAGGACCCGCGTGATGCGCGCCGCCGCCTGGATCATCCTCTTCTCCTTCCTTCTCGCGCTGGCCTCGGCCTGCACGAGCGAGGTCGGCTCCGCGAGCACGTCGGACAGCGACGTCGCGGAGACGATGGAGGACGATCGCGCGGCGGTGCTGGTGAAGGATCCCCGCACCCTCGCCCGTCTCGAGGAGGCGGGGTTCTCGTTTTCGAAGGTCGTCCGCCCGGCGCAGATCGGCGCCGTCACCGACGTGGTGAAGCAGGACCTCGACCTCATGAAGCGACAGGACCCGAAGGCCGGCGTCGGCGTCGAGTTCGCGCATCGTCTCTTCGACACGCGCTGGTTCTCCTCCCCCGAGACGCGCTTCGAGCTCGTCGGCGTCGTGAACCGGATGGACCGCCGCCGCGCAGGAGACTGCGGCGAATTCCGCTTGATTTACCGCCTCGCGTACACCGCGAAGCGTACCGCCTCGCGCCTGCCGATGACGGTGAACGTGGTCTTTCCGCAGCCCGATGACGGCCACGCGTGCCAGACCGTCGCGCAGCGCTGGGTCACCGACAAGGTCGATGGCCTGAAGCTGCCGCCGATCGCCTCCATCGAGGTGAACCTCCAGTCCGCGCGCTGGCCCTCGAACGAGCGCCCCGAGTTCGGCGGACATGCAGAGTACATCCTTCGCGTGTTCGACGTCGACGGCGACGCCGTCACGTCCACGCCGCTCGAGAACACCCCGCGCAGCAACCTCGACGAAGCGGAGAAGGCGGAGCTGCAGAAGTGGGTCTCGGAGAACCTCGAGGCGATCGACGAGGGCACCGCGGTCGTCCCGGAGAAGTTCCTCGCATCGAAGGCGGTCGCGATCGGGCCGGCGGGCGGCGCACGCGACGCGAACCGCCCGTGGACCCGCCTCTTCCCCGACGCGAAGGCCGCGTTCGGCGACCTCGAGCTGGCGAGCACGAAGCAGATCCGGAGCCCGGTCGCGCTCATGCGCCGCCTCGACACGATGACGTGCAACGGCTGCCACCAGACGCGCTCGATCGCGGGCTTCCACTTGCTCGGCGAGGATCGCGACGAGACGGCGCGCTCGAACGCCCTCGCGATCGGCCGCTCGCCCCACTTCGAGGGCGAGCTCGAGTGGCGCCTCGCGATGGTCCACGCCCTCGCCGAAGGCAAGGTGTTCGCGGAGCCGCGGCCGTTCGCGGAGCGCACCACGAAGGCGGGCAACTACGGCGCGCACTGCGGCCTCGGAGACGCGGGCTTCGCGTCCTGGACGTGCGATGCGGGGCTCGAGTGTCTCGACCTCCACGGCGACGTGGTCGGCTCGTGCTCGCCGTCGAACGCGCCCGTCGGGGACGCGTGCGAGGTCGGCACGGTGACGAAGTCACCGAACCCTCGCCTCGATCGCGTGACCGGCGTCCGGCAGCTCGCCTGCAACGACGGCCGCGGCGCGCGCTGCAATCCGACGTCGATGGGCTTCCCGGACGGCATGTGCCGCCTCGACTGCTCCGCGGATCAGGTCGGCACCGTCGTGGACGACACGATCTGCGGCGAGATCCCGTCCGCGTCCGGGCTCACCGCCTGCCTCGCCGCGAACAAGCCGTTCACGGAGTGCATCGCGACCACGAGCTCGCCATCCTTCCTCCGCACGTGCGACCGCACGAACCCGTGCCGCGACGACTACGCCTGCACCCGCGTCCGCAACGGCCCGCCGGGCGTCGGCGCGTGCATGCCGCCTTACTTCGCCTTCCAGGCGCGCGTCGACGGTCACCTGCTCGACCCGTGACGGTCAGCGCAGGACCCAGACGAGGCCCGCGAGGCTCGCGCCGATGATCACGATCGCGACGCCCACGACCGCATAGTCGACGGTGCCCCACGTGCGCTTCGACTTCCGTCGAACGACGGTCGTCTCGCTGCGCGAGTCGGTCTTCGGGACCTCCGCGATCGGCGCGGCGGCGGTGGGCTCCGCCGGCGGCGGCGTCGCGGGCGGTGCCGCGCTCGCGGGACGGAGCGAAGAAGGGATCGACGACGGCGGCGGCGGCTCCTCCGCAGCGGGCAGCTTCTCGTCGGGGAGGGCCGCGAGGTCGGCGAGCATGTTGCCCACCGGCTCCTCGAGCGCGAGGACGGACTGCCCGATGCGGACCATCGTGGCCGCGCGCCAGACCGTGTCGCGATCGGGCGTGAGGCGCTGCTCCCCGAGGCGTACGCCGTTGCTCGACTGGAGGTCCGTGATGAACACCTGACCGTTCTTGCGCACGACGGCGGCGTGCTCGCGCGAGGCGTCCTCGTCCGCGAGCGGCAGGTCGCAGCGCTCGGCGCGGCCGAGGACGTAGCGTCGATTGTCCTCCGCGAGCGTGAGCTCCGTGCCGAGATCGGGCCCTTCGACGACGCGGATGCGCGCACGCGTGTCGTCGCCGTGGGCCTCCATCGCCTTCTTCACCATCGCGAGCGCGAGGTCGCGGGTGGCGAGCGCGAGATCGGGCGTGGGCGCGCGCTGTCCGATCGAGATCTCGAGCCACACGCGTCCGACGCGCACGAGATCGCCCGTCTTGAGGAGGCGCGGCGTCTGCGGGAGGAGCTTCACCCCGCCGACGGAGGTGCCGTTCGTGCTGCCCTCGTCGACGATCGAGTAGTTCGCCGCGTCCGCGCGGATGGTCGCGTGGCGAAGGCTGACGCTCGGGTCGGGCAGGCGGACGTCGGCGCCGTCGCTGCGGCCGATGAGGAGGCGCGCGCCGTCGAACGTGAGCGACGGCGACTCACCTTGCTCGTCGCGGCGGACGATGATCGTGACGGGCACGTTACTTCGTCGAGGGGACGGGGATGCTCTTCAGGTCGGGCCGGAACTCCTCGGCGGCGCGCTCGGCCCATGCGATCACGTCCTCCGAGACCTCGCGACCGACGTGGCGGCTGAGCTGCTGGATGCCGGTCGGCGACGTGACGTTCACCTCCGTGAGGCGACCATCGATGACGTCGAGGCCCACGAAGATGAGCCCATCCTGCGCGAGGCGAGGCGCGATGTCGTTGATGATCTCCATCTCGCGCGGCGTCACCTCGCACTGCTCGACGCTGCCGCCGACGTGGATGTTCGAGCGTAGATCGTCCGCGCGCGGGACGCGGTTGATGGCGCCGAGGGGCTTGCCGGCGAGGAGGAGGATGCGCTTGTCGCCCTGGGTCACCTTCGGGATGAACTCCTGCACCATGCACATGCGGCGTCCTTCCTCGGTGAGGAGCTGCATGATCGAGCGCGCGTTCTTGTCGCCGTCCCTGAGCATCATGACGCCGGTGCCGCCCATCAGGTCGAGCGGCTTGATGACGCCGGTCCCGCCGACCTCGCGGACGAAACGCATCATCTCGTCTTCGTCGGAGGTGACGACGGTGCGCGGCATCCAGCGCGAGAAGTTCAAGGCGTAGAGCTTCTCGTTCGCCTCGCGAAGCCCGCGCGGATCGTTGATGAGCACCGTGCGCCCACGCAGCTTCTCGAGGAGGAGCGTGAGGAGAAGGTACGCGGTGTCGAAGGGCGGGTCCTTCCGGATGAACACGGCCTGGGCCTCTGCGAGACGGCACTCCTGGAAGTGGCCGAACTTCGTGTGCGGAGCGGTGTCGCTGACGACGAGCGGGCGGACCCGCGCGTAGAGGTCGCCGTCGCGCACGCAGAGGTCGCGGGGCTCGCAGTGGAGTGACTCGTGCCCTCGCGCATGCGCCGCGCGAAGAAAGGCGAAGGTCGTATCCTTGTCCGGCAGGACCCGGTCCATCGGGTCCATCACGAAGACGAAGCGCATCGGTCAGCCTCTTGGAGCGGGGGACTACCCGCTTCGAAGCCGCACCTTAGCAGCCGGTTTCGCGCCTTCGACCGGAAAACCGCGGCGGGCAGCCGGGATAGCTGCGGATGATGGCGAGCGGCGCGGGCCGTCGGATGGGCTGCTTCATTTCTCGTCTCCGAAGTAAAAACGGTACTCGACGGTCTCTCCTCCGACACTCGCGGTACCGAGGATCTTGGACGGCACGTGGTTCGACGGCCCCTGCTTCAGCGCGCCGTCGCCCTCCGCATCGCCGACGGTTGCGAGCCCCTTCGCGGGATATTTCTCGAAGTGCGGCCCCTCGAGCTCGAAGGCGCCGCACGAGCCGTCGGTGACCACGAGCTTCCACGTCAGGTTCTGCACGTCCGGCCCCGCGGGGTCCATCTTCAGCGTCGCCGCCACGCCGTCGATCCCGCAGTCCTTGCCGCCCACCGTGAGCTGTCCGCTCGTCGGATGCACGTCGCCGTCGCAGCCGCCAGCATAGGGACACTTGCGGTCGCTCGCGTTGCCGGGATTGATGGTCATCCCGAACGCCGGCTCGTTCGCCGCAGACTCCGTCACCGCGCTCTCGCCGCTCGACGCGACTTCACTGCTGCACCCCACCATGATCAACGCGAGGATCGCCAGGGCTCGGTTCATGCGAAGCCAGTCGCCCCGGCTCGCGTTCGCGGCTCACCGAAATGCTGAAACGACGCTGGATCCGGAGTGAATCAGCTCAGTAGCGGATGTCGAATACGAGGTCGTGGGTCGCACGGCCGTCCTCGCGGACGACGCGCGCGTGCCCGCGGACTTCGCGCGACGATCCGCGGATGGGTCCGCTCTCGACGATGACGGAGCCGCCCGGGTCCGTCTGATACGTGCCGCCGAGCCCGCCGTCGACGCTCTCACCGGTGAAGAGCTGCACGCGGCTCAAACCGACCACGGCCGTGTTCGAGGTCTGCGGGTACGGCTGATCGTCGAAGCCGGAGATGGTGCCCATCACGCCGCACTCCTCCGAGCTCAGGGCCATCGTCCGGTGCGAAGGCGTCGGCAACGGGATCTGGCGCGCACGGTGGAGGTACCGCCGTCGCGAGACAGTCGCTCCGGCGACCGCTCGCAGCTCACGAAATCTGAAACTTACTCGCGCTCGACCGCGGCCACGTACTGCGCGCAGGACTCGTCCATGTCGTCCGTCGCGACGGCGTAGCCGACGTCACCGTGCTGCGCGACGGCGACCGAATAGCCGCGCGCCGAGCCTACGCGGACCTCCGCGGTGCCGACGGCACGCGTGGGGAGCTGCTCGGCGCTGCGGATCTGCACGCGGCGCGGGTCGTAAACGAACACGCTGACGCGGCGGACATCGCCTTTGTCGCGCGTGATCTCGTACTGGAGCATCGCCGCGCGCTCGCCGCCCTGCACGGGGAGCAAGCGGCCACCGACGAAGCGCGCGTTGTCATCGAGGTGCACGACGTGAACGGGCACGCCGACCTCGCGCTCGAAGTTGCGGACCTCCTTCGAGTCGTTCGTCTCGGGGCGGATCGGGTGAGAGTGCACGTCGACGAACTGCTGCACGAGCTCGTCGTTGCTGAAGCCGGCGCGCGCGCTGGCGTTCAGATCGCGCGTCGCCATCGGCTGGCGCCCGGCCATGCCCCAGGCGATGGCCATCGCCGCGGCGGATGCGAACGGCAGCGCGGTGCGCCAGTGACGCAGCATCGCTGGACGCTTCGGCGCGGGCGCCTCCGCGGGCGCGGGCGCGGGGACGGCTTCGACCTCGACCGGCGTCTCCGCGGGTCGCTCGGCGCTCATCAGCGCGAGCATGCGGGCGCGCATGTCGTCGGGAGCGGCGGTCTTCACCGCCTTCTTCAGTGAACCGCGGATCGCCCGGTCGAGCGCGACGCGCTCCCGGCAGTCTTCGCAACCCGCGAGGTGGTCGTCCACTTCGATGGTCTTCGCGGCGTCGAGCTGACCATCAGCGTGCGCGCCGAGCAGGCGGATCACACCGCTGCAACGAGACGTTTCGATCGAGAGGTTCACTTCACGGGTCAAGACGCTTTCCTTTTAGCTCGGTAGGCCGCGAGATCCGCGGGTTGATCCTTGCGCTGCTCCGAGATCGGCTCGCCCTTGACGATACCCAGGGACAGCGCGTGATTGTAGAGGGAACGCTGGAGGAGCTTCCGCCCCCGGTGGAGGCGGCTCATGACGGTCCCGATCGGACAGCCCATGATCTGGGCGATCTCCTCGTAGCTGAACTCTTCGACATCGCAGAGGATGACGGCGATCTTGAACTCGGTCGGGAGGGCGTCGAGGGCGCGTTGCACCTCACCCTCCACGATGGGCATCAGGGCGGCCTGCTCCGGGTCGCGGAGCTGGCGCATGGTCGAGGCGGACACCCACCCATCGACCAGGGGATCGGCGTCCGGACCTTCGAGGACGGAGCGCTCGAGCCCACCCCGGCGGTACTTGTTGATGAAGGTGTTCGTGAGGATGCGGAAGAGCCAGGCCTTCAGGTTGGTTCCCGCGTGGAACTGGTCCTTCGCCCGCATCGCTTTCAAGAGCGTGTCTTGAACGAGGTCTTCGGCCTCCGCGGGGTTCCTCGTGAGCTTGCACGCGACCGCATACAAGGCGTCCAAGTGGCCGACCGCCTCCTTGGCAAAGGCGTCGGAATCATTCGCTTTGTCGGTCGTCGAAGGCAGGGTCATAGGAGGGAGCGCCTTTCCTCTGGTTGGCTCAACCCACACCCTAAGGACGCTATTCCGGTGATCTAGGCCCGGCGCGACGTTTGCCTACTTGTCGAAATGGCAGAGCGGAGGATCTCGCTTGCTGCCAAGTTGGCAGCTACTCGCCCTTGGCCTTGAGCTTGGCCTCGAGCTCCTCGACGCGGGCATTGAGGCGTTTCACGTCCTGCTGGAGCTGCTGCCATGGGAGGAGGTTCGCGACGACGACGTTCACACGCTCGTCGATCTTCGTCTGCCAGTCCTCGAGCGTCTCCTTCGCCTGCTCGACCAGACTCGGCTTGCTCGTCGCGGGCGGCGGGATCGCTCCGTTGCTCTCCACGACGTCCGGCACCGATTCTTCGGCCGTCTGTCCTGGCGGCTCCGTCTTGCCGCTGCCCGGAATGAGGCGTCCGATCGGGCCTTCGCGGAGGTCCGAGAGCACTTTCTCCGTGCGCTGGTGGATGAGGTCCTTGAGCGTCTGGAGCGGGACGTTGCGGCTCGAAGAGGCCTTCTGCTTCTGCTCTTCGTAGATGATCTGCGCGAGGGTGACCTCGGTGAGGTCTTCCTTCGTGTTGTTGTCGATGATCTGCACTTCTTCACCGCCGCGGACCATCTCGGCGATCTGGAGCAGCGTGACGTATCGACTGTCCTTCGTGTCGTAGAGCTTACGGTTCGAGTACCGTTTCACGACGCGGCGCGCCTGGCTCTCGTTCGCGTTGTTGTCCACGGTGGCTCCTACCTTCCAACATACACCAACGCGGAGCGTCGAGAAGCGTGGAAGAGTCGCTGGTTCTTCGTGACGTTACGGCAGGATACAGCGTCTCCGCGGCGCCGGGGCGTCCTGGCCGGAACGAGCTGCAAAGCGTCAATTTGCACGTGCGCGCGGGCGAGATGGTCTGCGTGCTGGGTCCAAACGGCGCAGGGAAGACGACGCTCGTGCGCGTCGCGTCCGGGCTCCTCGCGCCGGCGTCGGGCTCGATCGATCTCCTCGGCCAGTCGCTCGGCCAGCGCACCCGCCTCGAGATCGCGAAGGTCCTCGCCGTCGTCGAGCAGCTCCAGGAGCTCGCCGAGGGCTTCACGGTGCGCGAGGTCGTCGCGATGGGGCGCGCGCCGCATCAAGACGCCTGGATGCGGCTCGGCGTGGACGACGAGCGCATCGTCGACGAAGCGCTCGCTCGATGTGACCTGAACGAGCTCCGCGAGCGTCCCGCGCGCGAGCTCTCGGGGGGCGAGCAGAAGCGCGTCGCGGTCGCGCGTGCGTTCGCGCAGCAGCCCAGGGTGCTCTTGCTCGACGAGCCAGGCGCGTTCCTCGACGTGCGGCACCAGCTCGAGCTCTACACGCTCCTCGCGAATGCCGTGTCGAAGGACGATCTCGCGTGCCTCGTCGTCATGCACGATCTCAACGTCGCCGCGCAGTACGCGGACCGCGTGGTGCTCATGAAGAACGGCGGCGTGGTGGCCTCGGGCAGCGTGAAGGACGTCCTCACCGAGTCGATCGTCAACGACGTGTTCGACTGCCGGCTCCACTGCGGCTCGCGCGACGGCGTGCCGTATTTCCTACCGATCCGCGACGCTCACAGGTAGCGACGCACGATGTCGTCGAGCGCGCTGTCGCTCGTGACGCCCGTGCGGATCGCCACGACCTTGCCCGTCTTCGAGACGACGATGAGCGTCGGCAGGTTCGTCACGCCGTACTTCTTCGCGATGCGGTTGCCCTCGTCGTAGACGACGGGGAAGCCGAGGTGCTTCTGGCGAATGAACTGCGCCGCGAGACCGTCTTCATCGCTCGTGTTCACGCCGATGACGGCGAGACCGCGGTCCTTGTAGCGCTGCGCGATCGTGTTCACGACCGGCGCTTCCATCTGGCAGGGCCCGCACCACGTCGCCCAGAAGTCGAGGATGACGGGATGGCCACGGAGGTTCTCCAGCTTGAGGTGGGTCGGGGCGACGACGGGGCCGTTCGACGCCGCGCCCGGATCCGCGCCCGGGAGCGCCGACGCGTTGGCCACCACCTTCGCCTCCCAGTCGGGCGCGTCCTCGTCGAGCGATGCGGCCTCGCAGCCCTTCGTCACGCGTGGGACGAGCGCGAAACCGGCGGCGAGGACGAGGACACCGAGGGCCGAGCGCAGGTTGCTCGGAGCCGCCCTCGCACCTTCCGTGGGCTTCTCCACATCGCGCGCGGTGCCGGCGTCGACGGCCTCTTCGGTCATCCCATTCGCATAGCACGGCCCCTCCGGAGCGGCGGCGTGCGGGCGCGCGCTCCTGGCGTGCGCGCACGCGCCCCGTTGAGTGGGAAATCTAGTTCTTTCAAAGACTTACGAGCGCGCACGCCCCCGAACGACGCTGGCAGACCCGTTGCTGAAGAGCCTCTTCATCATGTTCCGAAACGTTGCGAAGGTCTCTCTGGTCTCCCTCTGCCTCGTGGTCGCGGCCTGCGCCGACGAGGACGAGTCGAGCGCTCCCGCGCCGACGGCGCTGACGTCGGAGGGCGCCGACGCCGCCGCGCCGACCGAGCCGGGCCCGATGGTCTCGCCGCTCGCCACGTCGGTCGCGCCTCCGCCGCCGCCCGCGCCTGCTCCGGCCGTGGACAGCGAGCCGGCGGAAGACGCTGGTGCGCCGGCGCCGATGGATGACGCGAGCGTGCCGGCCGATGCCGGGGCGCCGCTGGCGGAGCAGGACTCGGGCGTCATCGTCGTCGTTCCGCTCCTCTTCGGTAGCATCCACGTCACCGAGAAATCGGGTGCGATCTGCAACTATCGTGTCGACGGCGTGGACAAGGGCACGTCGACCTCGCTCGACCTCGCGCTCAGCATCGGGCAGCACTCGGTCGCATGCATCACACCGGATCGTTCCACCTCGAAGAGCGTGACGGTGACGTTCGGCGCGACCACAGACGTCGTGCTCGAGCTCCCCGCTCCTCCCGCCCCCGTGGGGAACGGGACGCTCGTCGCGGTCGCGGTCGGCGGGTCCTGTGCGTTCTCCGTCAACGGCGCCGCCAAGGGTACCAGCTCGCAGCTGAAGCTCTCGGTGCCGGCTGGGACTTACTCGGTGACGTGCAAGCCGACCGACGGCTCGGCCCTCAAGTCGCGCTCGGTCATCATCAAGGGCGGCGAAACCGCGATGGCGATGTTCAAGCTCACACCATGACGACGAGAAGCGCGCCCCGGCACGAGTCTGCGCCCACGTGCGCGAGTCAGCGGCCGGCGAGGCGCTTCACGATCGCCTGCAGCTCCTCACGGCTCAGGTCGACCTGCTCCAGGACGCGCCCGTAGAGCTGAGGGAGGTGGAGGGCGCGGCCGGCGCTCTCGCGCTGGAGGGCCTGCAGCGCCACGAGGACGATTCGCTCCTTTCGCGTGAGGCCGTCGCGGACGTCGGGGAGGTCGTCGGCGCTCATCCCTCGATCTCGACGCCCTGCTGCTTCGCGCGCTCGCGCGCGTCACGCGCGGCGGCCGCGATGGCGAGGATCCTCATGCCCGGCAGGTGCAGCACGAAGCGCGCCCCGCCGAGCCGCGGGCTCTCGTCGGCCTCGATCTCCCCGCCGTGCTCGACCACGACCTTCTTCACGATCGCGAGGCCGAGGCCCGTGCCGTCCGCCTTCGTCGTGACGTATGGATCGAAGATGCGCCCGCGCATGGAAGTAGCGACGCCCGGCCCGTCGTCCTCGACCTCGATGCGGACGCCCTCACCCTCCGCGTGTGCGCTCACGATCACGCGGCCGAGCACCTCTCCCGCCGGGACGCCGCTCGGCTTCGAGCCGCGGAGCTGGTGATCGCGGATCGCTTGCACCGCGTTTCGCACGAGGTTCACGACCACGCGGCGAAGCATCTGGCGATCGATCGCCACCGAGAGCTCCTCCTTCGGGACCTCCCACTTGATCTCCACGTTCGTCGCGGGGAGCGGCTCGGCGTCCGCCGCGTCGCCCGTCGACTCGCCCGCGAAGGGATCCTCGAGGTGCCCGAGCTGGTTCTCGCAGTCGCGGAGGAAGTCGGAGAGGTTCGCGGGCTGGAGGTCGGCGTGCGGGAGGCGCGCGAAGTTGGAGAAGCTGCCGACGAGCCGGCGGAGCGTGCCGACCTCCTCCTCGACGATCTCCAGCGTCGTGTCGAGCAGGGCGCGGTACTTCGGATCGTCGCCGCCGTACTTGCGATGACATTCCTGCACCGCGAGCTGGATCGGCGTGAGCGGATTCTTGATCTCGTGCGCCAGGCGCTGCGCCATGTCCTGCCACGCGCCGATGCGCTGGAGGAACTCGATGCGGGAGCGCGACTGGGAGATCTCGCCGATCATGCGGTTGAACGTGCGCGCGAGGTCGGTCAGCTCGTCGGAGCCCGTCACCGGCACGCGCACGGAAAGATCTCCCTCCGCGACGAGGTCGATGGCAGCCGCGAGGCGGTTGATGCGCTTCGTCACGCCGCGCGCGAGCATGAAGCCGAGCGGCACCGTGAGCAGGAGCGTGACGCCGAGGAGCAGCGCGAAGACGTTGAGGTAGCCCTGATAGACCTCGTTTCGGGAGGCCTCGATCTGGTGATAGCGCTTCACGACCTCCGCGCTGCTCTCGAGCTCGTCGAGCCGCTTGCTCGACACCGCGAAGGTCGCGAACACGCAGGGGCCGTCCGGATCCTCCGTCAACGGATGTAGCTGCGTCAGGCTCTTCTCCGCGTGCTCGTCGACGGGACGGCCGCGGTCGCGGTGCGCCATCGTCTTCTGCGCGACCTCCGCGAGGTCGAACGGCGGCGCCGCGTTCTCCGGCGGCGCGCGGAGGACGCGGAGCTCGACGAGGGACGTGAAGCTCGGGAAGAGCGCGTCGAGCTCGGACTCGAGCGTCTCCACGTTGCCCTTCTTCGCCGCCTCGCGCAGCACCGGGTCCGCCGCGATCGCGACCGTCTGGTGCTTCAGGTCGTCCTTGATCGCCTTGACGTAGTCCTTGTAGACGTCGACGCCGCGATCGAGCTGCGCGCCGATCTCCGGCGTGTACCAGACCGCCGCCGCGCGACGGAACATCTGCGTCCCGAGGTAGAGCGCCGCAGCGAGCGGCACCATCGTGGTGACGAAGATGACGATCGCAAGACGCCGCTCCGTCTTGCCGACGAAGAGATCGCGGATCGCCTTGTACGCCCGCGCGCGCTTCAACTGCGTCGTGTTCGGCGTCACGGTCCCCACCACAGGAGCTCGAACGAGAGCGGCTTGCCATCCCGCGAGAGCACCACCTCGAGCTTGTCGCCTTTCACCTTCAGCATCGGCGCCGGGAAGGCCTCCGCCGGCCAGAAGGCCGACTTGTCGAAGCCCTCCTTCGTGAGCCAGAACGCGTGAAGGCCGTCCTTGTTCGGGCCATACACGAGCAGCATTCGCCCGCCGCCCACGAGCGCGAAGTCGAGATGCTTGAACTCGTAGTCGGTGAAGCGCTCGGGCGACGGGAACCCGGTGCCCACGTCCTTGACCTCCGGCAGATGCGCCTTGAGGTACTTGTAAAATACATCGTACTTGAGCTTCGAGAGCCGCGGGAAGGTCCGGCCCTCGGGGGGCGCGATCACCGGGAGCTCCTCCGGACGGAGGCACGGGATCTCGACGTGGGCGCGGTAGCGATCGCCGAGCGACGCGCTCGCGTCGTCCGCGAGCGACTTCAGCCACCAGTGGAAGATCGGCAGCTCCGCCTCGCCCGCGCGAGACTTCAGCGCCACGAGCGACTCCCACATCGGCCGCCTCACGCTCCACGAGCCGCCGTGGTTTCGCACGATGCACTCGCCGACGTAGAGCGCGCCGTGGATCACGAAGTGGAACAGCTCGTCACGCGAGCGGAGCCGCTCCCGCGCGTCCACGGTCAGCGCCGCACCCAGCCGATGCACGCTCGCGTCCGAGAAGTCGAGCGTCAGGTTGGCCGCGCCGAGCGCGGTCGGCGCCAGCTCGACGAAGATGCGCGCCGCGTCCGCGATCTGCGCGAGCAGGTGCGGGTTCCGGGCCGGATTCGCGTCGGTGGAACGCGCACGGCCGAGATCGCTCTTCGCGTCTTCCGGGTACTGCGGGAGGAAGACGTCTCGAAAGAGCGACTCGGCCGTTTGCGGCTCGGAACCTGGGGCCACCATGCGTGGCGCAGGTGGTTACTACTGCGACGCGGCGGCGGCCACGAAGACGAACATCGCGAGGAGAACCACGAGCACGACCAGGGCGAACGCGATGATCGCGCACACGATCTGGATCATGAAGGCGGTGCTCATCTTCTGCATCGCCTGACCGAGGTGCATCATGTCGTTGCCCTGCGACGTCACGATCTGCTTGAGCGAGTTGCCTGCGCCCATGAACGTGATGCCGATGACGATCGAGACGATGCCCGAGGGCAGGTACGACGCGAGGCCCGGATTCGCGACCATGCCGCAGCTACCGAGGAGGTAGAGTGCGCCGATGACCGTGGAGATGATGCCCCAGAGCTTCGCGCGGCTCGCGGCCTTGTCGATGATCGAGTTCTCGTACTCGTTGAACTCGTAGTTGCCGTACTGGGGATTCATCATGCCCATGCCCGGCGGACCGCCCGGCGGCCCACCGTACGGGTTGGGCGCAAAGCCCTGCGGGGGTCCGCCCGGAGGCGCGCCGTACCCCGGCGGACCACCACCCGGAGGAGCTCCACCCGGAGGTGCCCCATAACCACCGCCCGGCGGCCCATAACCCTGTCCACCGCCCCCGGGCGGGGGCTGCCATCCACCTTGCATACGTCTCCTCCTTAGCTCTTCAGCCGAACGAGTAGACCACGCGAGGCTCGGTTCGCCAAATACCGCGTGCGGACGTGCGATTCCCCGAACCTCTACTTCAGTCCACCTCGACCGTCCCGCCGCACGGGACGTCGACCGTGTGCTCCTTGCCCGCGCTGCCGACCTTGACGCGATGCAAGCCGCACTGCCAGACGATGTCCTTCCCGCCTTGTCCCGCGACCTGGCCGTCGATGAACACGCGGTGGCCCCACCCGTTCTTCTTCACCTTGACGATGCCCGTCGTGCTCGTCGACGGCGGCGGCTTCGTGAGCGTCACCTTCGCGGAGGCGCTCACGACCGGCTCCGGGTCGTTCTGCGGGATCGGCGTCGACTCCTTGGGCGTGTTCATCGCCACCGAGACGGCTGCGCTCGGAGAGGTCGTCACCGCGGTCGTCGTCGTGGTCGTGTCGTGCGGGTCGGTGCTGTGCGCGGTCTCCGGCGACTCCTTCGGCGCCAGCACCCGCGTGCCCACCACGAACGCGAGCACGCCGGTCACGGCGAGGGTCGCGACGAGGCCGATGACGAGCCCCGCCTTGCCCTTCTTCTTCGTGACGACGGTCTCCGCCCTCGACGTGTTGCGCGCGGATGAGGGATCGACCGGGATCGCCCGCGAGCTCTCGTACCCCGCTGGGCCGAACGGGTTCGGCGGTGGCGCGAGCGAGTTCCCGGGCGTCGGCGCAGGGGGCGGCGGGTGGACCGAGGGCGTGACGTGCCAGGGCTGGCCTGCCGGCAAGGACGGGATCGACGCGTGCGAAGGCACCGGCATCGACTGCGTGTGCGGCTGTGGCAGGGCGAGTGGCGGTGGCGGGAGCGACGGGATCGCGACCGGCGGCGCGATCGGCGAGGCGAGCGTCATCGCGGCGGGCACGGGCGCGACCGGCGGCGGCGCGGCGGGCGGCGCGATCGGCGGCATGATCTGCGTGTGCGGCGGCTCGGGCGAGTCCGGCGGCTCCGGGATGTTCGGCATCGCCTGCGTCACCGGCGCGGCGACGGCGGTGATCGGCGAAGGGGTCCGTCGCGGCACTGGCGGGGGGGCGAGGCGCGGCGGCGCGTTCGGCGCCACGGGCGGCGGCGCCGGCGCGCCGATCCCGTCCCACGTGCGCCCCGAGCCGGGCGCGTTCGCGTCCTCGTGCTTCCGGTTCGCACCCGTCGCGCGCGGAGACGGTGTCTCGCCGGGCGCGCGCGTGAGGATCGGCTTCGTCGCAAGGCCGGGAACGATCTCGTCGATCGACGCGTCGAGCCCGCCACGATCGCGCCGCGGCGTGCGGATCTCCGGCCGCGATCCCGGCTTCGTCTTCTCCGTGTGCGCGCGCTGCGCGAGGAGGCGCGCGAGCCTCGCCGCGTCCACGAGCTTCGGATCGAGATGCGCTGCGCGCTGGAAGAACCGCAGCGCGGCCTCGTCGAAGCCGTCGTGATGCGCGCAGTGACCGAGGATGGAGTGACCGAGCTCGCAGTCCCGGTTCTCGCGCACGAGCTTCGCGGCGAGCGACTGGATCGTGAGGCGCTGAGCGTCGTCCTTGAACGTGTCGTTCACGAGCATCTGCGCCCACTTCACGTAGAGCTCGTACTCCCGCTCCTGCGGGCGCAGCTCGAGCGCGCGATGCAGCCCCGGGAGCGCGCGCTCCGCCTCTTCCGCGTGCAGCCACATGCGCCCCTGGTGGAACGCGGACTCCGCCATGAGCCGGCTCTGCCTCTCGTCCTTCGGATCGGGCCAGCGCATACGCTTGCTCGCGGGCTTGCGCTGATCGAGGTCGCCCTTGAGTCGCTCGAACGCCTCGCGCGAGCGCGCCAGCACGTCCGCGTTCGGCTGCACGAGGTTCTGGCGCGACGAGCGCCGCTGCGACGGCGGCACCGCGACCTGCATCGTCGAGTAGCTGGGGCGCTTCGGCGGCAGCCCGGCCTTGACGAGCGGGTCCGACGTCGCGGGCATGCCGGGCGTCGAGGGCTTTCGCACCGGTGGCTTCGTCGCCTGCGCGGTCTCCTCGAACGACGGCACCGCGCGGCGAAGGGTGCGAAAGTCCGGGGGGATCGAGCGCGTGTCCCCGCGCGCGACCCGCACCGGCGCGGCCTTGAGATCGACGCCCCCGCCGAGCACGAGCGCCGCGATGAGCGGCGCCATCGTATCGGACGGCGCCTTCGACAGGATGAACTGCATCGTGGCGGTGCCGTCGAGCTCGGTGAGCACCGCGCCCTCGCCCTTCGTCAGCTCGAACTCCGCCGCGACGACGTTCTCCGGCGCGACGATCTCGGGATAGCGATTGTCCTCGACCTGGAGGATCGCCTCGACGCGGCGCTCCGGGAAGTGAAGCATCCCCTCGACGAGGCACGGGCGCGTGCGGACCACGTAGTTGCCGACGTCGTCGACGCGGCGATCGTGCTTCGAGAGTCGCCACTCGCCGTCGCCGCGATGAACGCACCCAAGGATCTTCTCTTTGACCTGCTGGCAGAGCGCGATCTCGAGCTCGTCACCGGTCATGAACCCGTACTCGACGAGGATCTCGCCGAACCGGACCTCCTCGCCGTCGACGATCGCGTCCGTGAGACGGCGGATGACGGCGGCGACCTGATCCTCCGTGAGGCGACCGCAGCGGATGAGCATGCGGCCGAGGGTCTCGGTGAGGGTGCCGCCGGTGGCGAAGACGATCTCGCCGGCGCGGCAGAAGATCTGCGTCGCGACGCCGAGCGCGCGGAACTCGAGCATGCCCGTCACGTCCTCGCGCTCGATCGCGAGGAGCGGTTGTACGACGGAGCCTTTCCCGGCGCTTTCCACTCACTACCGATCAAACCGAGACGCCGTCGCGAATGCAACCCGCTGCGACGAAAAACGGTTTGAAAAGCGATCGGCGAGGGTGATGGATAACGCGTCGCTCACCCCAAGTTTGTTTCGCGCCCGGCCGTCGCTCAGGTACGTTTCTAGCTCCCTTGCTCACGACCGACGTCCGCTTCGAGGGCTGGACCACCGAGACTTGGACGAGGTTTCTGCATCTCTGGAAGCCTCGGGCGACGCCGGATCGTGAAGCCACACGCCCGCGCGGCGGTGTCATCGCGATTCACGAGGGAAATCGGGTCCGGAAGCTCCTCCACACGAAGACCGGGCGCCTCGACCCGCGTGGCGACTGGCCGATGCCGCTGGCGGAGCTCGCCGAGCTTCATCACGCGAGCTGGGCGCTCTCCGCGCGGACGGGCGCGCTCGAGGAGATCATGGAGCGCTTCGGCGCGCGGCTCCGTCGCACGGACGACCTCACCGCACAGACGCTGCTCCTCGTCGAGATCGCGCATGAATTGCTCGAGGAAGGTGCGATCGAGCGCTGGCCGGAGCGACTGAAAGGCGTGCCCCCGCCCACCGACATGATGGTGCGCCGCTCGCTCGACGCGCTCTGCCCCGACGGCCACGCGATGGTGCTCGGTGTGTTCCGTCACGGCGATCTCTGGACCGCGGGCGTCGCGCGGCGTCGCGGCGAGGGCTTCGACGTCCTCGCCGGGCCCGAGGACATCCGCATCCGCATGGGCCTCATCTCGGGCGACTGGCGTCGCGACTACCGCCACGTCTCGCGCGCGGTCGAGGAGCAATATGCGCCGGTGGCGATGGGATGCTTCGCGGAGGTCGATCGCTTCCGCGAGCTGCAGGTCGATCCGCAGCCTGGCGCGTGGGGACGTGCCGCCGTCGTCCGCGACGTGATCCTCTCCCCGATGCCCATCGGCGTTCGCCTCGCCCTCGGCGCGGACGGCGCACGTTTTGCGTTCGAGACGTTCCGCACGATCGCCGGCCGGAGCGAGACCTTGCGCATGCTCGACCCCGTGTTCGCGGTCGCGCGCGAGAAGCTCGGTTCGGTGGCGGGCACGCGCGACGTCTCGACCACGCTCGGCTTCGACCCGCTCGCCGCGCTCCGCGCGCTACTGCGCCGGTAGCGGCACCGACAGGAGGACGGCCTCGTTGCGGCTCCCGACGAGGAGGTGTTCCTCGTCCAGGAAGATCGGGGACGCAGGATTGTTCAGGCTCGCGGGCAGCGGGCCGGGCACCACCGCGACGTGGTTGTCGACGCCGGCGACGACCTTCTTCGCCCCCGTCGCGGTGTCCACGAGCGTGATGGTCGAGCGGTAATACTCCGTGACGTACACGTGCCCCTTGCCGTCGCACGCGATTCCGTCCGGCCCGACGAAGCCGTCGGAGATGGCGGTGACGGGCCCCGCGCCTCCGTCGGCCAGGAGATCGATGCGCTTGACCGCGCGATCCGCGACGTCGGTGACGAAGAGCGCCTTCGCCGCCGCGTCGAAGCACATGCCGCGCACGTGGCCGTAGCCGCCGCCGATCGCCTTGATCGTGGCGAGCGTCGTCGCCGATCCGTCGAGCTTCACCTCCTGCACCGCGTCGTCGATGGCGGTCGTCGCGAAGACGCGGCCCTTGCCATCACTGGCGGCGGCATGACCGACGCCGTCGAAGTACTCGACGAATCGCTTCGTTCCGGCGACGGGATCGATGACCCGGATCGCATAGGCGCCCGGCTCGAGGAGAAGGAGCTGCGTCCCGTCGAAGACGAGCGCGTCGTCGTCGGGGTCGCTGAGGCCCCCGTCCACACCGTACGTGTCGAGGATGCCGGTGATCGTCTTCACCTCACCCGTCGCGCGATCGAACGAGCGCACCACTGCGTGGGTGCGGTCGTAGAAGAAGAGGTGACCGGCCTCGTCCTTCGTGATCGAGCTGACGGGGCCGATCCTGACGTTCTCGCCCACGCCGTCCGCGAAGGCGTGCGTGCGGGCGCGGCCGGCGAGGGTCGACACGCCCGTCGGCTTGATCTGCCGCACAGCCGCGAGATCGGCGACCACGTACGAGCTGGGGCTGTCGCCGAGGAGCGCGCCGATGTCCTCGAAGCCGGCCTCGCTCAGCGCGCCATCGACGGGGAGGGACTTTCCGAGACCGGCAAAGGGAATGGACGTGCCGCCGAACGGCAGGTTGACCAGATTGGAGACGGTCGAAGACGTCACGGTGGCGAGGAGCAGGCTCGACTGCCCGATCGCGAGGCCTCGCCCCGCGGGCGCCAAGCCGTAGGCCGTCACGGTGTGGTTCGAGAGCTCCACCGCGACGACGCCGTCACCGGCGCGGACGAGGAACTTCGTGGCGTTGCCGAGGACGAAGGCGGACCCCGGGAACGAGGCCTCGGCGCAGTCGCCGAGCTTCGTGATCTGTCCCGTCTTGCCACACGCAGTCTCGATCGTGGTGGAGCTACCGTCGATATGGAGCGCACGGAGGCGGCCGCTGTCGAGGACGTACAGCTTCGAGTCCGAGCTGTTCCACTGAAGGGCGGCGGGCGCGAGGAGCGTGCCCTCGCTGCAGCCGAGACCGAACACGGTCTTCACGACGTTCGTCGCGAGATCGATGCTCCGGATCCGGCAATCGCCATACTGCGAGACGAAGAGCGTCGACTTGCCGTCGAACGCGAGCCCGCTCGCGCCCTCGAAGCGCGCTTCGATGCCGGTGCCGTCCGCCTTCCCCGAGCCGCGATAGGCGCCGGCGATCGTCGTGACCTCCTGCGTACCAGCCGCGATCTTGCGGATGACCGTGCCGCCGCCATCGATCACGTAGAGGTTGCCGGCGAGGTCTTTCGCGAGCGCGCTCGGTCCATCGAAGCGCGCGCTCGCCCCTGGGCCGTCGGCATGACCGACACCACCGACCTCGCCGAGGATGATCCGGACCTCATCGGCGCTCTTTGCGTCGTCCTTCGGCGCGTCGAGCGGCGCGTCGGCGTCCGGCGTGATGATCACGTCCGCGGGGCTCGCGCCGTCCGGATTCGCCGTCGTACCGGACCCGCCCGCGAGCCCATCGAGGTTCGCGCACGCCGCCGCCGCCAGCACGGCGAGCGCGATGGCGACGAAGCGACGGGAGCGAACGAGTCGCATCCCGTTCAGGCTACGGAGGCGGGAGTCGGATGTCGACGATCGCCGACTCGGCGTCGCTGCCCACGAGCAGGTGACCGTTGGGGAGCACGATGGGGCCGAGCGGATGATTGAGGCCGCCCGGGAGCGTTCCCGGGAGGATGCCGTGGAGGTCGGGCACGCCGGCGACGGTGTGCGTCTCTCCCGTGTCGACGTCGATGCGGCGGATGGTGCTGGCCTGTGGGTCGTTGACGTAGGCGAAGCCGCGACCGTCGCACGCGATCTTGTCGAGCGTGCGGAAGCGCGCCACGTCCTTGGTTCCGTCCACGTACTTCCCCTTCTCGAGGGGGCTCCCGGCGACCGTCGACACCTCGTTCTTGCCGCCGGCGAGGGCGATCTTCCGCACCGCTCGGTTCTCGGCATCGGCGACGAGGATCGCGTCCCGGCTCGCGTCGTAGCAGAGGCCGGTGATGCCGCCGAAGCGCGCGTCCACGCCCGGCAGGTCGACCCAGTCGGACTTTCCGTCCAGGCCGGCGACGTCCTCGCGCAGGTTGGGCGATCTCCAGACGATGACCGCCTGGTGCCCCGCGGAGCTGGCGAAGACACGGCCCTTCAGGTCGGAGGCGAGCGCGCCGCCCAGCGACTTGCCCGGCTCGACCGTCTTGATGGTGCCGCTCGCCGGGTCGATGCTCCGCACCGCGGGGCCGCCCTTCGCGGACGTCGTGCTGTAGATGATCGCGTCGCCGTCGAACACGATGCCGTCGCCGACGCTCGAGAGCGTGCCCTCGGCGTCGCTCTCCGCCGAGGTATCGAGCTTTCCCGCGACCGCGGCGACCGCGCCCGTCGCGGGATCGTAGGAGCGCACGGTCGCGTGGGATCGATCGTAGAAGTAGACGAGCCCGGCGGCGGTGCGCGTGAGGCTGAAGCCGCTCCCGATGCGAGCCGACGTGCCCACGGGATCGTTCGCGTAGCCGTTCGCGCGCCCGCGTCCAGCGATGGTCGTGACCCCGCCCTTCGAATAGCGCCGGACCGCGACCACATCGGCGACGTCGAAGACGCGGTCCTCCACACGAGCGATGCCGTTGATGGACTCGAAGCGCGCTCTCTCCGGCGGCGTCGAGTCGAACCAGAAGCGCTCGGTGTTCGAGCCGGTGAGGGGGACGAGGCCATTGCTTGCGAGCTCCCCGATCCGAAGCTGCCCCTCGGTACCGAACACGAGCGAGCCTCCGCCCGGCGGATCGAAGACGAGCCCGCTCCCGTAGATCGGCGTTCCCGTGAGCCCTCCGTCGACGGTCGGCCCGCTCAGGCCCGTGACGAGCTCCACGTTCTTCGGCGAGGCGAGGCGGTAGAGGCTCGAGCTCTGGCGAAAGTAGAGCGTCGGCGACGCATCGTCCCACGCGAGATCGACGGCGTTCGTCGGCACGGACTTGCAGTCGCCCGGTCCCGGGTCACCGAGCCCGTCCTTGTCCTTGCCGCAGAGGTGGGTGAGCGCGCCCGTCTGGGGATCGCACGTCTTGATGGTCGGCGGATCGGAGACGAAGAGCGTGACCCGATCGACGGTGCCGTCGGTGACGGTGCCGAGCGCGATGCCCGTCGGGCCGAAGAGGCCGCCGTCGGAGCTCCCCGGTATCGCGGGCGGGGGCTTCGGGATCGGGGCACAGCCTTGCTGGCCGGCGAGCGTGACGACGTTGCCCGTCAGCGTGTCGATGCGGCGGACGCGGCAGAGGCCGTCGCCGCTCTCGGTCACGTAGAGCGTGTTCTTCCCGTCGGAGGTGATCGCGGTGAGGCCGCCGAACCTCGCGCTCGTGCCGGCGTCGTCATCGCCGCCTGCCTGGTTCCATTGCCCGGCGAACGTGGTCACCGTCCCGTCGCTCGCGGCGATCTTGCGAATGACGAGGCCGCCGCTGTCGATGACGTACCGGTTGCCGGCGGCATCGCGCGCGATCCCCGAGAGCGCCATGAAGCGCGCGCTTCCCGCGGGACCATCGAGGTTGCCGGCGCCGCCGAGGTCGCCGATCACGAGACGGATTCCGAGCGGGGAGTCGTCCGCGTCGGGTCCGGCGTCGAGGCTCGAATCGGGGCGGACGCTCGCGTCGCCTCCGCCGTCCGCGTTCGTGGTTCCGTCGGTCGTGCCGATGGTCCCGTCCGCGAGCGAGCCGTCGGGGAGCATGCCCGCCGCGCCGTCCGCGCCGCCGATCACGGTGTCTCCGTCGAGCCCGAGGATCGCGTTGCACGCCACGAGCGCGAGCGCGGCGAGGGCGGAGCCGGCGAAGTGGCGACGTCGCATCAGAACCTCCCGCTCATCGTGAGACCGACGCGATCATGACCGGCCGAGGGCGCGAGGAGGAAGACCCCGAGCCCGGCGGCGGCGAGGACCCCGCCGCCGATGAAGAAGATGGTCGACACGGTGCCGGCGGCCCGGGCGTCGTCGCGGAGGTTGGCGGCGTTGCCGTCGGGACAGCGGCGATCCTTGCACCCTGCATCTTCCGCATCGCTCTTCTTGCCCATGGCGACCGCGCCGAACGCGCCGCCCGCTGCGATCGCGGCGGCGCCTCCGATCATCGTGATCACGCCGATCGTCTCGAGCGGCGATCGGTTGGGCTCGCTCGACGGCGGCTCGATGAACGGACGCGGAGGCGGCGGAGGCTCGAGGCGCGCGCCGGGACCGACCGTGAGCGACTGCGTGTGGCCCTCCGCGAGCGTCACGGTGAAGGTCCTCGACTCGTGGCCCGCGGCCGACACCACGAACATCGCGTCGCCGGGGTCGACCGCGACGCCGAGCTCGCGCGTGTCCCGCGCGAGCTCGACGCCGCCCTGCTTGACCACCGTGCTCGCGGGCGCGCCCTCGGCGACGAAGATCTTCACGTGCGGGATGCGCTGCTCCGTCTCGGCGACCATCGCGTCGAGCTGCGCGACCAGCTCCGCCGTGAGCTTCGCGCGCGCAAGCTCGCGCGCCGCCGCGAAGTGCTGGAGCGCGGCCTTCAGATGCTTCGTCTTCTCCTCGCAACGTCCGAGGTTCACGAGCGTGCGAGCCTCGGGCGCGAGCTGCGCGCTCCGCTCGAGGATCGGGATCGCCTCGTCGCACTTGTTCGCGAGGAGGAGCTCGTAGCCCTTCTTCGATAGGTCGAGGGCCTCGTCTGCGCGAGCGGCGCCCGCGAAGAGCAGGATCGCCGCGCCGAGCGCCGCGCCACGAGCGAGTCTCAGCGTGGATCCCATGGGTCCTTCGGGGCCGCCGACCGGGCGGGCGCGGGGACGGGCTTCGGCGGCGGCGCCGCCACGACCACCGGCTTCGGCGGCTCGACGGCCGCGCTCGCGTCGAGATCGGAGCGCGCGGGCAGGGGCTCCGCGACGGGCTCGATGGTCGCGGCCGGCTGGGCGCTCGGGAGCGGGAGCTGCTCGATCTCGGGCTCCGCGCTCGCCGCGGAGGCGATCTCGGGCGTCGAGGTGACCTCGCCCGCGTTCCGGCGCTTCAGGTAAAGAAGGCCGCCGACGATGCCTCCGAGGGTCACGAGACCGAAGAGTAGCCCGGCGAGGGCGATCGAGGAGGTGGAGCTCGATCGGGCGCCCGCGGTGGAGGTCATGATGGTCGCGGCCTGGCGGGATGGATCGACGACCGGCGCGACGAGCGGGCCCGTCAGGGCGGTCGGTACGGTCAGCCGCGCGAGCCCCGTCGTGACGAGCGCGCCGCGCATCTCGGCCGCGTTCGGCCATCGCTCCTCGCGACGAAACCGAAGGGCGCGATCGATGACGAGCGCGACGTGATCCGGGACGTGGGGCGCGTACTGCTTGAGCGGAGGCGCGGGCCTCGTGGCGGCGAAGACGAGCGACTCCTGCGCGCTTCGCCCCTGATGGACGGGACGGCCCGTGAGCAGCGTGAAGAGCGTGGCGCCCGTCGCCCACACGTCCGTGCGCGCGTCGATGTCGTTCACGTTGCCGAGCGCCTGCTCGGGCGCGAGGTATCCGGGCGTGCCGAGCATCGTGCCCATCTGGGTCGTCGTCGCCTTCACGGTCGCGTCGCGAAGGCGCGCGATGCCGAAGTCGAGCACCTTGAGCTCCTGCCGCGTCGTGAAGAAGAGGTTCTCCGGCTTCAGATCGCGATGCACGATGCCCGCGGCGTGCGCGCGCTCGAGCACCTCGAGGAGCGCGATGCCGTGATGGACGACGTCGGGCACGGGCAGCTTGCCGCCCACGCGTCGGGAGCGCTGCTCGAGGGTCTCGCCTTCGAGCAGGTCCATCACGAGGTACGTGAGGTCGTTCGTGGTGTCGTCGTCGAGGACGCGGACGGTGCCCGGATGATCGACCTTGTTGGCGACGTAGCCTTCGCGGAGGAAGCGGCTCCGCATCGACTCGTCGGCGGCGTACTGCTGGTGCAGGACCTTGATCGCGACGCGATTTCCGTTGCGATGAGTCCCGGCGTAGACCGCGGCCGCGCCGCCCACGCCGAGCACGGCATCGAGGCGATACTTGCCGATCGTCGATCCGACGCGCGCGTGCGCTTCCTGCGCCAGCTCCTCCTCCATCGCCCCGGCGGAATATTAGCTCAGTCACCGCCCGCATCCGGGATCGGATGCGTGGACGTGCCGTCGACGTTGCACGTGTCGTCGCGTCCGAGCGCGGCGAGCGCCGCCGGGCACGAGGGATCGCGGCCGGAGGCGTCGTACTGAAACGGGTAAGGTGCACACATCGTCGATACGTAGAGCGTGCGCCCGCCGTCGGGATGCCCATTCGCGAGGCAGACCGGACCGCAGCTCCCGGGACGCTCGCCCTCGACCACGTCGACGCTCGAGGTCGTCCCGAGACAGTCACGCGACTCGAGGTACGCGCGTCCTTCGTAGATGTGACTCGGGTCGCCGCACGCGAGGAGCGCGACGACCACGGATCCCGCGAAGAGCCGGCGGAAGGTCACGGCACGGCCTGATCGAGTCAGGTCGGCGGTTCGACCACGCGCACGTGGAGCTCGCGGAGCTGCTCGGGCTCCACCTTGTTCGGCGCGTCGGTCATGAGGTCCTGACCCTTCTGGGTCTTCGGGAACGGAATGACGTCGCGGAGCGACTCGGCGCCCGAGAGGAGCATCGAGAGGCGGTCCATGCCGATCGCGATGCCGCCGTGCGGCGGGGCGCCGAATTTGAGCGCGTCGAGGAGGAAGCCGAACTTCTGGCGCGCGTCCTCGTCGACGATGCCGAGCGCGCGGAAGACCTTCGCCTGCACGTCTGGATCGTGGAGACGGATCGAGCCGCCGCCGATCTCGAAGCCGTTGAGCACGAGGTCGTAGCGCCAGCAGAGGACCTTGCCCGGGTCCGTCTCGATGAGGTCGACATGGGCGTCGTGCGGGCGCGTGAACGCGTGGTGCGCGGCCGCCCAGCGCTTCGACTCCTCGTCGTACTCGAAGAGCGGCGGGTTCACGACCCACAGCAGATTGAAGGTGCCGCCGTGGCCGTACTCGGGGATGAGCCCGAGCTTCTTCGCGAGGTGAACGCGGAGGTTCGCCATCACGGTGTGGACGACCGACTCCTTGCCGAACTGGAAGAAGACGAGATCGCCTTCGACCGCGCCCGTGGCGGTGTTGACCGCGTTGCGGAGCTCCGGCGTGATCGTCTTGGCGAGGGGCGACTGCGCCCACTCTCCGCCCGGGCCGATCTTCGCGCGGGCGAGGCCCTTCGCGCCCATGCCCTTCACGAACTCCTCGAGCTTGTCGAGCTCGGCGCGCGAGAGCTTGGTGGCGAGCTCGGCCGGGATGCGCATCGCCTTCACGATCTCGGTCGGGAGATCGCGCCGGTACTGGCCGCTCGCGAACTTGTCCGCGATGTCCTTCCAGAACGGGATGCCGCCGCCGACCTGATCGATGACGAGGCCGGTGATGTCGGTGTGGGGGAGCCCGAAGCGGAGGTCCGGCTTGTCGTTGCCGTACTTCTCCATCGACTCCTGGAACGGCATCTGAGGGAAGCGACCCGTCGGATACTTCTCGTGCAGGTCGATGCCGAGCGTGGCCTTCCAGACCGCGAAGATCATGCCCTCCATGACCTTGAAGATGTCGTCCTGGTTCACGAACGACATCTCGACGTCGATCTGCGTGAACTCGGGCTGGCGATCGACGCGGAGCGCCTCGTCGCGGAAGCACTTCACGATCTGGAAGTAGCGGTCGAAGCCAGCCACCATGTAGAGCTGCTTGAAGAGCTGCGGGCTCTCCGCGAGCGCATAGAACTTCCCCGCGTTCATGCGGGAGGGGACGAGGAAGTTACGCGCGCCGCCCGGCGTGTACTTCACCATGAACGGCGTCTCGAGCTCGAGGAAGCCCTGCGAGTCGAAGTACGAGCGGACCGTCTGGTTGATCTTGTGGCGGATGCGCAGCGTCTTCTGGAACGGCGCCCGGCGGAGGTCGAGGTAGCGGTACTGGAGGCGCTTCTCCTCGCCCGTGTCGATCGAGTCGGCGATCTCGAACGGCGGCGTGTCCGACTTGTTGAACACCGTCATCTCGCAGGCGTGGACCTCGATCTCGCCGGTCGCGATCTTCGGGTTCTTGTTCCCGCCGCGGCCGATGACGAAGCCCCGGATGCCGATGACCCACTCCGAGCGCACGGTGGACGCCGCCTCGTAGGTCTTCTCCGCAGCGGCGATGGTCGTGTCGCTCTTCTCGACGAGCTTCTTGTCGAAGAGGATGACCGCGGACTTGTCGAAGACGATCTGCGTGATGCCTTCGCGATCGCGGAGATCGACGAAGACGCAGCCTCCGTGGTCGCGATAGCTCGCGACCCACCCGAAGAGGACCACCTCTTTGCCTTCGTCGGTCGCGCGAAGGTCGCCGCAGCGGTGGGTGCGTTTCAGCTCGTCGATGAAGCGTGCCAAGGTAATTCTCCTGCCGTCTCGGGTCGTGACCGCCCAAAATTGGGAGGTACGGGGTAGGGCAGGTTAGACCAGAAGGCCTGGCCGATGAAGAGCCGCCTCGACGCAACGCTCCGAGCAATTTGTGCCCTGATTCCAGGAGCATGCGCGGCCTTGGCGGCAAGCTCGACAGCCCTCGTGGCCCACGACGACGGCGTCGTGAGGACGATCGGCGTCGGATCGACCGGGATCTGGCGGGCCCTCGACCTCCTCGTGGCCGCCCCGATGCAGCTCCTCCCGCTCGGGACGCGGAGCTATCGCGCCGCCCTCGCGGGGGCCTTCGTGAGCGCGATCGCGGGCTTCATCGCGTTCGACGTCGCCCGGACGCTGACCGCCTCCACGGTCACGAGCGTCCTCAGGAACGTCTCCAGCACGAAGGCGGAGCGGCTGATCAGCGCGGTGAGCGCGGTCGCGGTGCTGACGGCGCTGCTCTCGCCGGCCTGGCAGACGGAGGCGTCCTCGCCCGGCGGCGCGACCACCGGCGCGCTCCTCGTCCTCCTCGCCATGCGCTTCACGGAGCTCCCCGCTCTCGCGCTCCTCGCGGGAGCCGCCGCGAGCTACGAGCCGCTCGCGCTCCTGGCCGTCCTCGCGGTGGCGACCCCCTCCGTCGTCACGGCCGCGCGAAGCGACGCGCCCTGGAAGCATGCAGGGTGCATGTTTCTCGTCGGCCTCTCGCCGCTCGCGGTGGGGCTCGCGGTCGGCCGTCGCCCGCCGGAGATCTCGCTGCTCGTGCCCGCCATCGAGCGGACCGCCCATGTCGGCCCGATCGGGTTCGCGCTCGGCGAGGTGGGCATCGTCTTCCTCGTCGCGGGCATCGCCGGCGCCGCGCTCGGGTCCACGCGGCCCGCGGCGCGCCCCCTCCTCGGCGCCATCCTCGCCGGCGTCGTCGCGCTCGCCCTCCATGCGCCGTCCGGCCCGAATCGCTACGCCGCGGCGGTGCTCGGCGGGCTCGTTGCGTTCTACATGCTCATGGCGAATGCGCTCGCCGTCCTCGTGCTCGTCGTCGCGCGAGCGCGGGTGCCGTTCGCGGAGGCCTCCGCCGCGATGGTGGTGCTCATCGAGCTCGTGCTCCCGCTGCGCTCCGCGGACGAGGCGTTCGCGCGGCGCGACGCGCGGGCGCCGCACGCGGCCGCGATCTGGAACGATCTCGCGTGGGGCGGCGTCGCGCCCGCCGCCATCCTCCTCATCCACGATCGCGCCACCATGGGTCGCATCGCCAGCGCGCGCGCGACGGGCCACTTCCGCGACGACCTCGTCGTCGTGCCCGGCTACGACGTCCAGGGCCGCTCGGGCGAGCACGCGCTCCTCGCCGAGCCCAAGCTCGCGCCGCTCTACCGCGACATGGCGCTCGACGTCCCGCCCGAGGAGCTCTCGCTGTCGCAGCTCGGCGCCCAGCGGCCCGTGCTGGCGAACTTCGATCCGAAGTGGGATCGCGCGCTCTCGCGCCACCTCGTCCCCATCGGTCTCACGTCGCGCTTCGAGCCCGAGCCGCGCGGCGCGAGCGACCGCGTCCGCGCCCTCGACACCTGGGCGCTCCAGAAGGACCGCCTCGTCCGGATCGCGATCGCGAAGAAGGACGCCGAGCTCGCCGCCGCCACCGCCACCCTGCTCCGCGCGCGCGCGGTCGGCATGGCCGCGACCGGGGAGCGCGATGTCCTCTCGAAGGCCCTCGACGATCTCCGCGCCTTCGCGCCGGACGACGCCGTCGGCACCGCTCTCGTCCGCCGCATCGTCACGACGAAGGGCGCCATCGACGTCCGCGACCTCCGTCCTTACCCCTGAGCGAGCCGTTCTTCGGCATTCTCGGGTTCGATCACCCGTGGATCGGAGGCCTGCGCTCCGAAGACGGGCGTCCTCTCGCCCCGCGCCTGTAAGTGTCCGGATCCACTGGATCCCGTGACTGGAACACATGGTGCTCCAGTGTGGGATAACCAGGAAAGAGGGTAGGACGATGAAGAAGCTTCTCGCGTTGGGTCTGTCGGTGTTTCTCGGTGCGTGCGCGGCCCAGAGCGGGGACGAGAACGCGGCCGCGACGGATCAGGCGGCGACGACCGCGACCGGCGCGCCGGCCACCCTCTCCGTCGAGGCCTGCCAGGGCCGTCAGGCCTGCGTCGACGCGCTCGTCTTCCGCGCCATCTTCACGAGCGACGCCGTCATCACGAGTGAGTACGACGAGGAGAACGCGCCGAAGAAGCTCGCGCGCGAGGTGATGGCGGAGTGGCTCGCGAAGGACAACGACGCGCGCGTCAGCATCCTGGTCCTCGAGGGGGATCCGGCCAAGGGCACGTTCGACGTCTCCATCACCCTCGCGGCGGGTCACGAGACGAAGAAGGACGAAGGCGACGCCGAGGCGCTCGTCCTCAACTTCGAGATCAAGGGCGGCGCGGTCGTCGGCCCCACCGTCAAGGCCACGTACATCGGCTGATCGGTCCGCTCAGAACGCGTAGCCGACCACGAGGTCGAGCGCGGGGAACAGCGTCCGGAAGGACTCGCGTCGTGGTCCCACGAAGACCTCGTACGCGAGCCACTGCGCCCCCGCACCGACCCGCAGATTGAAGCGGTCCGCGAAGAGCCACGAGTAGCCCACGAACGCGCCGGTCGAGTAGCCCCAGTCGCTCGTGGCCCCGGGCTCGTCGACCGTCACGCGATCGATGCGAAGGAAGGGCGCGACGTACACCCCACGTGGCGCGTCTTCCGTGAGGAACACGGTCGGCCGTACACCACCGCCGAACCCCGTGAAGTTCGGCTGGTCGAAGACGGGGCCGAACCACGTGCCGAACGCGTGGCCAGTGATCTGGAACGCGACGCGTGACGCGAGCCGGCGCTCGTACGCGAGCCCGACGACGGCCATCCCGAGATCGAGCTGCAGCGCGTTCCCGGACGAGGCATGCTCGGTCGTCGCGTGTTGCGTCGAGATCTCCGCCGTCGGCTCCACGCCTCCGAAGCTACCACTACTTGATCGAGAATCCGGTCGGGGTGCTCGGCTGCCCCATCGGGCGGTTCTGCGTCGAAGCGCTGACGCTCCAGACGAAGTCGCACAGATAAGGTGGCTTGCACGGGCCTGTGTAGAGCCCCGAGACGTCGCCCTGGGTGGCGTCGATCACGCTCTTCGTCACGACCGGCGGGTTCGTGGCCATCGCCTGGTCCTCGGTCTGCCCGCCCTCGAGCTGCCAGACACGGAGGACGTACATGACCGGCTGCGCCGGCTTCGGGAGCATCGGACTCCACTGGAAGGTGATCTTGTCGAGCGCCTCCTTGGGCGGGATGATCGCGTCGTCGGCGGGCGAGAGGTTGGCGAGGCCGCTGTAGTCGGTGACGTGAAACGTCGTGGGCACGCTGGGCTCGCCGAGCGGACCGCTGGCGATCGACGCATCGACGCTCCAGACGAAGTCGCAGAGGTAGGGCGGCCTGCACGGGCCGGTCACGATGCCGCTCACCGAGACCTGCGAGGCGTCGACGACGCTCTTCGTGGCGATCGGAGCGTTCGACTTCATCGCCTGAGCGCCGTTCTGGCCCTGCATGAGCTGCCAGACGCGAAGCCGGTACGTGGCCGGCTCCTTCGGCTTCGGAACGAGCGGCGTCCACGTGAAGGTGGTGTTCGCCGCGGCCTCGCGATCCGTGAAGTCGGTGGCCTCCGCCGGCAGCACGTTCGTCGGCCCCGTGTATTCGGTGACGTGGAACCCGGTGGGAGGGCTCGGCTGACCGAGCGCGCCCTTGGCGGTCGAGGCGTCGACGCTCCAGACGAAGTCGCAGAGATAAGGCGGCCGGCACGGACCGGTGAGGACGCCCGCCACCACGACCTCGACGCCGTCGACCACGTCCTTCGTCACGATGGGCGGGTTCGACTTCATGGCCGTGGTGCCGTTCTGGCCCTGCATGAGCTGCCATACCTTGAGGCGGTAGGTGACCGGCTCCTTCGGCTTCGGAACGAGCGGCGTCCAGCGGAAGGTGACCTCGCCCTTCGCCTCGCGATCCGAGAGGTCGGCGGCGTCCTTCGGCGCGACGTTGGTGAGGCCGGTGTGATCGGTGACGTGGAAGGTCGTGGGAGCGCTGGGCTCACCGAGCGCGCCCTTCGCGTTCGACGCCTCCACACTCCAGATGAAATCGCAGAGATACGGCGGCTTGCATGGGCCGGTGTAAAGGCCGTCGACGGCGACCTCGGAGACGTCGGCGACGTCCTTCGTCACGATGGGCGGGTTCGACCTCATGGCGGTGGCGCCGCTCTGCCCCTGCATCAGCTGCCACACCTTCAGGCGATACGTGGTCGACTGCGGCGGCTTCGGAACGAGCGGCGTCCAGCGGAACGTGACGCTGCCCGAGGCCTCCTGGTCGGTCAGCTCGGCGCCGTTCTCCGGCGCGACGTTCACGGGGCTGGCGGACGGTCCCGCGTCCTCCACCGCACCGCCGTCTTGCTCGGGCCCCGCGTCGGAGGCGGCATCCGGGCCGGCGTCGTTGCCGTTCGATGGATCGATGCTGCCGTCCGCACGCGTCGACGCCTCGGCGGCGCTGTCGTGCGCAGCGGCGTCCGCCGCTCCTGGAAGATCCAGATCGTCCGGGCTCGGACTGTTGCATGCCAGCACGGCGCACGCGAAAACGACGGCTCCGACGACCTTGGTCGCGAGACTCCTCATGACACCACCCCGAGGGGAATCAGCGGAGGAGTGAGGTCCCCCGGAGCGATACAGCATGATGCGGCGCGGTCGAGGTGACGAGTCCCCTCATTGGATGACATTGGGCGCTAACATCGGGCCAATGGCGGGACCCGCGATCGCCAAAGGCTCGATCCTCGCGTACCGCGTCTACGACGCGGGGGAGGAGATCGCGCTCGATCTCGCCGAGGAGCGGCTGCCGGACGCCAAGCGCGTCGTCCTCCAGGGCTCGCTCGCCGAAGGCCTCGTCATCGCCGTGCGGCCGCTCGAGCTTCGCCTCGCCGAGTGCGAGCTCACGATCCCCGGCATCGAGGGCGTCGTCCAGGCGAAGTGCTCCGCGCGCCTCTTCGACTTCGGCGCCGTCTCGGTCCTCTACGAGATCACGGTCGCGCCCGGGACCACCTTCGCCGAGCTCACGCCCATGTGCGACGCGCTCTACGACTCGCCCATCCTCGACGAACACGGCGCCCGGCATCGCGCCGAGGTGATGAAGCTGCTCGGTGCCTCGCTCGAGAGGGCGCACGACTGGCGCGAGGCCGAGAGCTACACGATCGTCTTCGCGGAGGAGATCTCGGGCTGCACCGTGGAGACGCTCGCGAGGTCCGAGACGGTGGCGAAGCTGCTCCTCGGCGAGAACAGCGACAAGCCGCTCGCCGCGTCGGCACGCGACGACGTCCTCAAGAACGCATTCTCGTACCTCGCGGACGATCTCGTCGTCGTCGACTGGAACAGCGCGCTCGTCATCGAGCCGAGCGGATCACGCATCGTGCCTCACGTCCTCGAGCTCGCGACCTGCCAGCTCCTCGAGTTCCGCTACTACGACGGCCTGCTCGATCGAGAGCTCGCGCGCGTCTACGACGACGTGGCGCGCGCGCCGCGCATCCTCCGGAGCCCGTTCAACAAGCTCACGCGCGACGTGCTCCGGCGCTTCATGGAGCTCACCGAGTTCACCGAGCGCGTCGACAACGCGATCAAGGCGGTCGGCGATTTCTACCTCGCGCGTGTGTACAGCGCCGCGCTGAATCGCTTCCGCGTCCCCGACTGGCGAGAGAGCGTGGAGTCCAAGCTGAGGCTCGTCGGGCGCGCGTACGAGCTCCTCAAGGGCGAGGTCGAGGTCTCACGCAATCAGCTCCTCGAGGTCACCGTCGTCGTGCTGATCATGATCGAGCTCGTGCAGGCGCTGCGGCACTGACGTTACTTCACCGGGCGACACCAGCCGCTCATCGTCGCGGAGCAGAGCGGATCCCCCGGGTTGCACGCGCACTCCGCGGGCGCCGTCGACTTCGGCGGCGGCGCGTTGCGGTTCAACACCACCCGGTACTGATCGTGCAGATGCTTGCAGGTCTTCGTCGCGTCGTTGTCGATGTGATCGGCCACGCCGCGGTCCACGCAGAGCTTCGACAGCTGGTAGCCCTCGTTGCGCCAGCGCTTCGCGGGACCCTCGGCCACGTCCTCGAACGTGAGCGCGAGGCGGTGATCGGACTTGAACGCGGCAGGGGCGAGGCCGAGCCCCAGCTCGTCGAGCCGCTTCGCCCACGCGAGGAGCGTGCTCGACGCCTCCTCGAGCACCCGGATGCGCTGCTCGTTCGTCGCGTCCGTCGCGAAGTACGCCGCGGCGAGGTTGCGGTTGAGCAGGTCCATCGTGCCGTTCGCCTGCTGGAAGTCGAGCGCGGATGGGAGACCACCGTCGACGACGACGATCGCTTTCCTCGAGACCTCGAACACGCGTCGCGAGAAGCGCGCCCTGTCCATCGCCTCTGCGAACTTGAGCGTATGCCCGAACGTGGCCGCCCACGCGCCGCTCAGCGGCAATACCTCGGGCTCCTCGTCCGGTCGCGGAGGCACGGGCAGCGACGGCGGCTCGGGGATCTCGAGCGCCGCCTCCACCTTGGTGATCTCGACCGGCTGCGGCGCGTCGGGGACCGCCACCTTCTCGGGGCCGCTCGCGTTCGACGCCGCACAAGCGACCGCGACCATCGCCACCGATCCGAGGAAGAGCGCGCGCATGTCGACCATCGACACGACACCAGGCCCAGTCATTGGTTCCATCGAGCGTTGTCGCCGACCGATCGCGGCGCTGTGAAATCCACCGAGACGCGTGGGGCTCGAGCCCCGCCAGTTTCGACGGCATTTGCGACGGTGAGCGAGTGTGGGTCGTTTGCGGAACGTGTAGGAAATGCCGCTACTCTTCTCGAGCTAGACGGTGCTGAGACCACAGTGTCTCGAAGGCGACGACTAATTCGACGGCGCATGAAACGCGCTGCCCTCTTCGCCGCTCTCGCTCTCCCGCTCTTCGCCGTTGCTTGCACCGCAGAGCAGCCGAGCGAGGAAGCGACCACGACCACGAGCGAGATCCAGGGGGGCGTGGCCGAGACGGGTCACCCCGCGATCGGTCTCCTGTCGTCCGGCTGCACCGGCACGCTCATCACGCCGACCGTCGTCCTGACCGCCGGTCACTGCGTGGCCAGCACCGTTCGCACGTTCACCATCACGGTGGACGGCGTGAAGCGCGCCATCCCGGTCGCGGCGCAGAAGGGCTTTCCCGGCTACTCGTCGTGGGGTGGCTGCCCCGCGACCAAGCGCGACCTCGGCCTCGTGAAGCTCTCGCAGGCGGTGACCGACGTGGCGCCGCTCGCGATGGCGGACGCGCCCGCGACGGGCACGCAGTGCCTCGCGGTCGGGTACGGCGTGCACAACACGCCGAGCGGCTCGGTCGAGCACCAGACCAAGCGCAGCGCGACGGAGCTCGTGACGGGCTACGCGGAGCACACGACGACCGTGGTGTGGGGCGACGGCGTAGCCGATCACGGAGACTCGGGTGGCCCGCTCCTCTTCGGCGATGCGATCGTCGGGACCGTCTCGTGCCAGAACGCGGCCTACCCGAACCCGAACCGCGTGGTGCACTACGAGCGCGTCGATCAGCAGGAAGCGGTCGACTTCATCAACGCGACGATCGCTGCGTTCGGGGCACCGGCCACCGCGACGCCGTAACACTCGGCGTAACAGTTCGGTCGATCGTTACGCTGTTACGCCTCGTGTGCGTAACAGCGTAACGCATTTAACGGCCCAGATTCCGTCCTGAGTGGAGCTTTTCCAGCCAGCATGCAGGCATGTGGGTTGCTGTACACCTATGCATCCTCGCTTCGACTCGCTTCGCTCTTCTTCTCCTTCGCTTCCCCCTTCTTCTTCGCTTCGATCTTCATCTCCTTCTTCTTCGCTTCCCCTCTCCTTCGCTTCTCCTCGACGTTCACTTCCACCTTCCCTTCTTCTTCGAGCTTCGCTTCGGTTCGCCCTTCCTTTTCGAGACCCGTTCTTGTTCGTTTCGGTAGCGTCGGGGCATGGACGTCGGCGCCCTGAAGAAAAAGTTCGACGAGCTCGGCATCAAGAAGGTCAAGGTCGGGGGTTTCGACCTCGATGGCGTTCTGCGCGGCAAGTACGTCTCGCTGGACAAGTTCTGGAGCGTGGCCGAGCCCGGCTTCGGCTTCTGCGACGTCATCTTCGGTTGGGACATCGGCGATGTCCTCTACGACAACGCGAAGGTGACCGGCTGGCACTCCGGGTACCCCGACACGCATGCGCTGATCGACGCGAGCACGTTCCGCGTCATCCCGGCGGAGCCCGACACGGCGGCGTTCCTCGTCGACTTCGTCGAGACACCGACCAAGGATGACGCGAAGGGCTCGTACCGCCCGCATCCGGCGTGTCCACGATCGCTGCTGAAGCAGCAGCTCGCAAAAGCCAAGAACAAGGACTACTCCGCCTCTTTCGGCGTCGAGCTCGAGTTCTGGGTCTTCAAGGAGACACCGGAGTCCATCCACGAGAAGGGCTTCCGCAAGCTCACGCCGCTGTCGCCCGGCATGTTCGGGTACTCGTGGCTTCGCGAGGAGCAGAACCGCGCCTTCTGCCACGCGATCCTCGACGAGATGAAGGCGTTCGACATCGACATCGAGGCGCTCCACACGGAGACGGGCCCCGGCGTCTACGAGGTCGCGATCAAGCACGACGAGGCCTTGCGCGCGGCGGACAAGGCGGCGCTCTTCAAGACACAGATGAAGGCGCTCGCCGCTCGTCACGGCTTGATGGTCACGTTCATGGCGAAGTGGAACGCGGACCTTCCGGGCTCGAGCGGCCACCTTCACCAGTCGCTATGGGATCGGGACAAGAAGAACGTCTTCCACGACGACGCCGCGCCCGACAAGCTGTCGACGATCGCTCGCCATTACGTCGGCGGTCAGGTCGAGCTCATGCCCGAGCTGACCGCGCTCTATTCGCCGACCGTGAACGCCTACAAGCGCTACGTGCCAGGCGTCTGGGCCCCGCTGAACGCGTCTTGGGGCGTCGAGAACCGCACCTGCGCCATCCGGGTCATTCCCGGCGGCGGCTCGTCGACGCGCGTGGAGTACCGGCAGACCGCGGCCGACATCAACCCGTACGTCGCGATCGCCACGTGCCTCGGCGCGGGCCTGTGGGGCATCGACAACGCGGTCGAGCCGCCCGCGACCGCGAGCGGCGACGCCAGCGCGAGCGAGGAACGCCGCCTCCCGCGCACGCTGCGCGAGGCGACGGCGTGGCTCGAGAAGAGCGAGCGCGCTCGCGCGGTGCTCGGCGAAGGCTTCGTCGATCACTACGTCCGCACGCGCGACTGGGAGGTCCGCCAGTACGAGCGCGCGGTCACGGACTGGGAGCTCCGCCGTTACTTCGAGTCGATCTGATGCCTCGGTGGGGATGGTCCCCATCGCCCCTGGAAAGCGGAGACCGGTCGATCTAGCCTCCGGGCCAACACATGTCTCTCGTTACCTGGGGCTTTCCCACCACGGTCGTCTTTGGCGCGGGCGCGATCTCGGCGACGCCCGATCACGTGAAGCGGGTCGGCGCGAAGCGCGCGCTCATCGTCGCCGATCCCGGCGTCGTCAAGGCGGGGCTCGCTGATCGCGTCAAGCAGGTCCTCGACGCGGCCGGCATCGCCAGCGCGGTCTTCGACAAGGTCGATCCGAATCCGGTCGAGCAGAACGTCGTCGACGGCGTCGCCGCCTTCAAGGCGCACGGCGCGGACATCATCGTCTCCGTCGGCGGAGGCGCCCCGCTCGACACGGGCAAGCTCATCGCGCTGAAGACGACGCACGAGCGCCCGCTTCACGAGTACGACGATGCCATCGGCGGCGACGCGCACATCACGGCGAACGTGCCGCCCATCATCAACATCCCGACCACGGCTGGCACGGGCAGCGAGGTCGGTCGCTCCGGCGTCGTCACGCTCGCCGCGACGGGCCGCAAGACCGTCATCTTCAGCCCGTACCTCATGGCAAAGGCGGCCATCCTCGATCCCGAGATGACCGTGACCATGCCGGGCCGCGTGACGGCCGCGACGGGCTTCGACGCGCTCACGCACTGCATCGAGGCGTACCTCGCGGTGGGCGATCACCCGATGGCGGACGGCATCGCGCTGATGGGCGTCGAGCTCTGCGCGAAGCACCTGCCACGCGCCGTGGAGGCAGGCAGCGACCTCGTCGCTCGCGGCGCGATGATGAAGGCGGCGATGATGGGCGCGGTCTCGTTCCAGAAGGGCCTCGGCGTCTGCCACTCGCTCGCGCACCCCCTCTCGAGCGAGAAGAACATGCACCACGGTCTGGCCAACGCGCTGTGCTTGCCGGCCGTCGTCGACTTCAACAACGCGGTCGTGCCGGAGCGCGTCGAGCGGCTCCGCCGCATCCTCGACCTCACCGCGACCAGCCTCTCGAACGCGATCCGCGGCCTCCGCGAGAAGATCGGCCTGCCGAACGGCCTCGCCGCGGAGGGCGTCGGCAAGGGCGACATCCCGAAGCTCGCCGACAAGGCGATGGAAGACGCCTGCCATCGTTCGAACCCGCGCCCGTGCGAGCGCACGGACATGGTGAAGCTCTACGAGCTGTCTCTGTAGCTGCCTCGTCAGTTGCAGGTCGCGGGGGTCTGGGCCGCTCCGAGGACGACGAGGTCACCGCTCCGCGCGACCACCTCCGTGCACTTCGCGAGGCGATGCGGGGAGGCGGCGCTGCCGATCCAGAGGTGCAGCGGCTTCGCCGCCTTGTCGTCCGGGCGCGCGCCCACGAGGAGCGAACGGTCGGAGGCAGGGCTTCGCACGTCGATGCGGTCCTTCTCGAGCTCGAGATAGAAGCCGAGCGCGATGTCGCTGAAGCCCTCGAGGTGCATCACCGGCGTCGCGCCGTCCCTCTTCAGGCGATCGTGGAGGAGGCCGTAGGCCTTCTGGATGTCGGGCCGGAGCTCCGGATGGCTCCCGGGGCCCGCGGGGTGCTTCGCGAAGCTCCAGCGCTGCAGCGTGGCCGTCGCGACCGCGAGCGTGAGGCCGAACACGATGATGGGCGTCGCGGCCGTGTTCATCACCTTCTCGGACCTGAGGGCGGCCGCGCCTGCGGCCGAGAAGAGCGTGGAGAATACACCTATCCAGAGGACCGAGCTCGCGGCCGTGGTCCACAGGACGAGGTACGGCGCGCTCACGCCGACGATGGCTTGCAGCGCCCCGATCGACACGACGTCGGCGAGGGCACCGATCGAGAGCAGCGCGAGGCTCGCCGTGTCGCTCCGCTTCCACGCGATCATGGCGCACATCACGCCCATGCCGACGTGCACGCCCGCCACGATGGCCGGGAAGGAGCTCGTCCCGAGGTACATCTCGTCGACCCGAGCCATCTGGGGCACGAAGTCCTCGCGCATGAGGGTGAGGCGCGCCATGCGGTACGGCAGCCACGCCATCATCGTCATCCATTGCTGGATCGCGGTGCCGATGGGCACGAGCGGCGCCTGGCGGTGCACGAAGAACGACACGATCCGCCGGAAATTCCCGGTCGGCGCGATGATCTGCTCCACGATCGGTGGGACCGCGAGGATGAGCCCGATCGCGCCCGCGATGCCGAGGCGCCACTTCTGGCTCGCCAGCTCCGGCGAGGGCGCGTCGCGCTCTCGCCTCCGGGAGCCGATGAAGAACGCCGCGACCGCGACGATCGTCGCCGCGATCACCACCGGCACCGCGCACACGTGGGTCTGCGCCGCAAACGCACCGTAGACGAGCGCCGGGTACGCGGCGCCGCTCTTTCCGCGCGCGATCATCGCCGCGTTGAGCAGGAAGGCGAGCAGCGGCAGTACGACGAGGAACGGCGCCCACGGGCTCGCCGCGAGGCTGCCGAAGGCCGCGAACCACGCGAGCACGACGAGGAGCGCCGCGATCGCGTGGGCGCGCCGCGCGTACATGCGGGCGCACGCGACGATGCCCGCCGCGGCGGCGGCGTTGATGAACGTCGCTGCGACGTACACGCCCGTGCTCGACGTGCCGCCGATGGCCTGGAACGGCGCCGCGAAATAGAAGAAGAACGGCCCTGGCTGCGACCAGCCGAAGCGCGAGGGGCTGCCCACGAGCGTCTCGCCCGTCCACACATGGCGCGTCGCGTGCTCCACCAGCGCCAGGTCCCCGATGAGCCCGAACCGTGGGACCCCGCTCCGCAGAAGGAACGTGAAATAGGGGACGAGCGGCAGGACCGCGAGGAGGCCAATCGCCGCCGCCTCGATCCGGCGGTTGCGCCGCGCCCGCTGAACACTGGGCTTGGGCGCTCGGGGGCGCTGCAGAGATTGAGAGAGCTCACTCATCGAGCGGAGGCGAAGCGAGGGTACTACCGGACCCCCCACATGGTATCCTGGTCAGCCCCATGCTCCCCGAGAAGAAGCAGGTCCTCATCGTCGACGACGAGCCGAACCTGCGGAAGATTCTGGCGGCACAGCTCTCCCGCGACGGGTACGACGTGCTCCTGGCCGAAGACGGCGAGCAAGGGCTCGCGCTTCTACGGGAACATCACATCGATCTCGTCGTCACGGACCTGCGCATGCCGAAGATCGACGGCATGACGCTGCTCCGCGAGGCGCTCGCCGAGCAGCCCGAGCTCCCCATCGTCATGATCACCGCGCACGGTACGGTCGACACCGCGGTGGAGGCCCTGAAGCTCGGCGCCTTCGACTACCTCACCAAGCCGTTCGACAAGGACGAGGTCCGTCAGATCGTCGGCAAGGCGCTGAAGACGCGCGAGCTCGCCGGCGAAGAGCCCTCGGCGGCGCGCCTTCCCCCCAGTACCGATGCCGACTCCACAGCCGAGATCGAGAAGTCCGAGGGCGCTCGCTTCGGCATCATCGGCCAGTCCGCGGGGCTCACCGAGCTCTACGCGGTGCTCGAGCGCGTCGCCGACTCGCCGACCACGGTGCTCATCACGGGCGAGAGCGGGACTGGCAAGGAGCTGGTCGCGCGCGCGCTCCATGATCACTCCTCCCGTCGCGGAAAGCCGTTCATCAAGGTGAACTGCGCCGCGATCCCGAAGGAGCTCATCGAGTCCGAGCTCTTCGGCTACGAGCGCGGCGCGTTCACGGGCGCGGTCAGCTCGAAGCCAGGCCGCTTCGAGCTCGCGAACGGGGGCACGCTCTTCCTCGACGAGATCGGCGAGATCCCCGTCGAGATGCAGGTGAAGTTGCTGCGCGCGCTCCAGGAGAGCGAGTTCGAGCGCGTCGGCGGCATCAAGACGATGCGCGTCGACGTCCGCCTCGTCGCCGCGACGAACCGCGATCTCAAGAAGCTCATCGCGCAGCAGGCCTTCCGCGAGGACCTCTTCTATCGTCTCAACGTCGTGTCGATCCGCCTGCCCGCGCTCCGCGAGCGCGCCAGCGACACGCCGCTCCTCGTCGAGCACTTCCTCAAGAAGTTCAACGAGCGGCTGAAGAAGAGCGTCATCGGCGTCGAGCCCGAGGCGCTCGAGCTGCTCAGCGCATACACGTGGCCGGGCAACATTCGCGAGCTCGAGAACGTGATGGAGCGCGCGGTGCTCTTCTGCGACGGGCAGAAGCTCCGCGTCGAGGACCTCCCCACCGAGCTCCGCGGCACGAGCGGGATGACCGGCTCGATCGCGCCCTCGGCCAGCGCCGAAGCGAACGTCGATCTCGGCTCGCTGCCCGCGGAGGGCGGCCTCAAGGAGCACGTGAAGGTCGCGATGAGTCGCCTCGAGCGCGATCTCGTCAGCCGTGCGCTCAAGCAGACGAACAACAACGTCACCCACGCCGCGCGTCTCCTCAAGATTTCGCGCAAGGGCCTGCAGCTCAAGATGAAAGAGCTCGGCCTGCGTGAAGGCACGGGCGACAAGGGCGACTGACCTGATGCGCACGGGAGGGGTCCTGTTGGCAGCGGCGCTCCTTGCTGGCTGCTCGAATCATCGTGGCCCGGACGGCGACGCCGGCACCGTGCTGCCTGCGACCTCCTCCACGCTCTCGTCCTGGCCGGCGCCGTCGCTCGGCGGCGAGCCCGGCGCCTCCCGCCCAGGCATGGCGTTCATCGCCGCCGGTCAGCTGAAGGCGGGGACGCCGCCGGACCGCATGCCGCGCCTCGCGGACGAGGAGATGCCCGGGACGGTCGTGGAGATGGGTGGATTCTACATCGATCTCCTCCCGTGGCCGAACGAGCCAAACGCCATCCCCACCACCGCCGTCACGCGCGAGGAGGCCTCCCTCCTGTGCGAGTCGAAGCAGAAGCGCCTCTGCACCGAGCTCGAATGGGAGCGCGCGTGCAAGGGGCCGGACAACACCACCTACGAGTACGGCGACACCTATCGCAAGGAGCGGTGCGGCACGGGCATCTCCCTCGAGCAGGCGGCGCGGCGACCGACCGGCGAGCACGCGCAGTGCAAGTCGAAGTTCGGCGTGAGCGAGATGCACGGCGGGGCGTGGGAGTGGACGTCGAGCGCATGGGGCCGCGGCACGAAGGACAAGGACGCGAGCCAGGGCGTCCTCCGGGGTGGTAACTCGGTCGCGGGCGAGCTCGTGGGTCGCTGCGCGAACGCCATCGCGCGCGATCCGGCGAAGAAGTCCCCCACGATGGGCTTCCGCTGCTGCGCCGGCACCCGGAGCAGCGCGGAGGTGCACCTCGAGCAGGTCGGCACTCCCGTGCTCCAGATGGTCGCGAACACCGCGGGCGAGTCCCTGAAGAGCGCGCTCGAGGGCGTCACCACGGGTGAGCTCGACCCGAAGTTGCAACATACATGGAACTGGATCCCGGTCCCGAACGAGGAGCTCGTGATCGTCCAGGGTTGCAACACCACCGTGCCCGTCACGGCGCGCAAGTGTGGCTTCGTGGTCGGGCGCAATGGCACCGCGATCGCGCAGGCAGAGACAGGGCGCGATCCGCCGGAGATCGCGAAGAACGGCGACCTCCGCCACCTCCGCATGCGCAGCCTCGATCAGCGTGGCACGTTCAGCCGGACGATCACGTACCTCTACGGCAAGATCGAGCTCGGCGATCCGAAGCGGCCGTAGCCGTCAGTACTGGAGGGCGGCGCGCCGGCCACCGGGGGCCTCCGCCTCGAGCCGCAGCTCCTTGCCTTCGGCGGCCTGGAAGTAGAGGACGTCGATCGCGTGGAGGCCCTTCGCGAGGGCGATCTCGCCGTCCTCCTCGCGCGGCCCGAACTCGCCGTCGATCTCGGTGACCGTCTCGTCGTCGATGCGGAGGCGCGCGCCGTCGTCCGCGCTCACGAAGAAGCGATGCACGCCCGTCTCCGCGATCTCGATCGTGCCCTGGCAGTGGAACGCGAAGTGCTCCGGCGTGGTGACGCTCGCCGAGCTCTGGATCTGCGCGATGTCGATCGTCTTCACACGCACCCTCGCCTTCTCGGCGCCGCCGATCTGCGAGAGACGGTGAAAGTGGCCCTCCCAGTACGTGCACTGGACGCCGCGCTCGAGCCGCCGTGGCGCGCGAGGGGTCTCCTTGATGAACGTCGAGCGGAGCGGCGCGCTCGAGCGCCCGTTCGGGAGGAAGAGCGCGGCCGCGATCGTGGTCGTGTCCGTGATCTGGAGCGGATCTCGGTAGCGCGGCGAAGAAGGCGTCGGCGTCGAGCCGTCGCGGGTGTACCGGATCACGCCCTGCCGGAAGAGCGGCGGCAGCTCGAAGGTCGCGAACGTCTCGTCGACGACCACCCGCCTCGCGCGGACCCCGCGCGGCGGCTCGATGAAGTACTTCACGTTCGATCGATCGAGCATCCCCACGTGCCCCGGCGAGCTGAAGCGGACCGCGAAGTCGTCGCGCCTTCCCGCCCAGAGCGCGTCGCCCAGCGCCGCCACGCGCGGCATCGCCAGCGTGTCGACGTCCTCGGGCTTCCACACGTACTCCGTCCAGAGCGCGCCCTCACCGCCGAGCACGTGCGGGGCCGTCCCCGGATCGAACGCGCGAACCTTGTCGAGCGAGACCTGGCCGCTGTCGTGGCCCGGCTCGATCCCGCGGATGCCCGACTGCATGAAGTTGAAGTAGACCGACTCGTACGGGGCATAGACCGTGTCGAACCCTCGGCGCGCCGCGAGATCGCCGCGCTCCTTCGACTGCCAGGCCACGATGATCGGCGCGTTGAACGTCTTCTCCGGCGGCGTATCGGGCAGCGCCTCGTCCCACACCATCGGCCGCCGGTGGAGCGCCGCGAGATGCGTGAACACGTGCTGCATGAAGAGGTGCTCGAGCCCCGTCGCGTCGGCGCCCGCCGCCTTCATCACCGCCTGACACTTCGGACACGCATTCCATCGCGTCGCCGGCACCTCGTCGCCGCCGACGTGGACGAAGCGCGACGGAAACACCTGCGCCACCTCGGTCAGGATGTCCTTCACCAGCGCGAGCGAGCCGGGGTTTCCCGCGCAGAGCACGTCCTCGAACACGCCCCACGAGCGAGGTGTCGTCTGCTGCTCGCCGGTGCACGAGAGCTCCGGATGCGCGGCGAGGATCGCGCGCGCGTGACCTGGCATCTCGATCTCGGGCACCACCGTGACGAAGCGCTCGCGCGCGAGCGAGACCACGGCCGTCACGTCGGTTCGCGAGTAGGCCGCCTCGGGCGACGCGAGCTCCGGATGACGCCAGAGCTGGAGGCGGAAGCCCTGATCGTCGGTCAGGTGCCAGTGAAAGACGTTGAAGCGATAGAACGAGAGCAGATCGACGTAGCGCTCGACGGTGCCGCGATCGAAGAAGTGCCGCGCCACGTCGAGGTGCATCGCGCGAAAGACGGAGCGCGGGCGGTCTTCGATCTTCACGCACGGGAGCGACCACTCCTCGTTGCCGAGCGGCCTCGTCGCCTCGCCGATGCGCCGGGCGCCCGCGAGCTCGGCGATCGTCTGAGCGCCGTAATACAGACCCGCGCGCCCGTGCGAGCTCACGATCGCGTGGTGGCCGTCGATCTCGAGCGTGAACGACTGCGCCTCGATCGACGGAAACTCGATCGCCGGATCCGTCGTGTCCGTCGCGAGGAGCCGGAGCTCGATCGCGGCCGGCTCTCCGACCGCGCTCGACGGCAGCCCGAGCCATCGCTCGAGCTGGCTCGCCACGTCTCGAGGGCCGCTCACGCGTGTCGCCGCCGTCACCTTCATCGGCCCGGCCGCACACGTGTGGATCTGCGACGGCGCCGGCACGAGCGGCGGGACGGCGGGGAGCGGCTCCGGCGCCGGTGGCGGCGGCTTCGGCGGAGTCGCCGAGCAGGCGGCCAGGACAAGTGTGCCAACCGTCAGGGCATGACGCAGATGTCTCGGCACAGCTGGCATGCTAACCGAGACATGCTCCATCATTTCGCTAGGATTGAGACCTTGCTTAGAATGGCACGCGCACTGCTTCTGGGGGACCCTGCATGAATCGTTTCCTCTCCCTGCTCATCGCCGCGCCGATCGGGATCGCGATCCTCGCCGGCTGCCCGAGCGATCCGGCGGTGAGGGACGAGAACGATCCGAGCACGCTCCAGGCGCCGCCCAAGGGGCAGGGCTTCCAGTTCCGCACGCCGACGTTCTCCGTGGAGGCGGGTCAGGAGCGCCAGGACTGCTACTTCGTGAAGATCCGCACGCTCGCCGAGGCCGGCGGTCTGAACCCCGACGAGCCCGTCAATCTTCATCGCGTGCAGATCGTCCAGCGCGACGGCTCGCACCACATGAATCTCTTCCGCGTCCGCACGATCGTGAACCTCGACCCGGAGAAGGGGACGTCGCTCGGCCTCAACGGGCAGGGCGAGTGCTTCAAGAGCTCGAACTGGGCCGACTGGCCGCTCGTCGCGAACACGCAGCAGGACGGCCAGATCGACTGGACCTTCCCCGAGGGCGTCGCGAACGTGTTCCAGCCCGACGAGTGGATCATGCTGCAGACCCACTACGTCAATGCGGGCTCGCAGAAGACGCCGGAGGGCGCCGAGGTCGCGATCAACTGGTACACGATCCCGAAGGAGAAGGTGCAACACGAGATGGGCACCGTCTTTGCGACGAAGCAGTCCATCCGCGTGTGCCGCAGCAACCCCAAGCCCGAGTTCAGCGGCACCTGCCAGTTCAAGAACCCGACGCAGGAGGTCCACATCATCGGCGCGAACGGCCACTTCCACGGCCGCGGCAAGAACTTCGACATGTTCTCGTGGGACGGCACCTCGATCACGAAGCCCGCGGACTCGGCGCGCTTCTATCATTCGCAGACGTGGGACGACCCGCCGATGCTGCGCTCGCCGGGCCTCGACCTCAAGCTCCCGCCGGGCAGCGGCGTCTTCTACACGTGCAACTACCAGTGGCTCCCGCCCGCGGACTCGGCGGGTGGCTGCGCCGCGCTCGACGCGGCGGACACGAAGACGAAGGACCCCAAGGACTGCTGCTACACGTTCGGCCCGATCGTGGAGAAGAACGAGCACTGCAACGCGTTCGTCTACTACTGGCCAAAGCAGGAGACCGGCGACGTCTTCTGTAACTAGGCTCGCCCCCGCGCTCTTCGCGCTGCCGATCGCGGCCGCCGTCCTCGCCGGTTGCCCCGACGATCCGACGACTCCATCGCCCGTCGATGGCGGCGTCGAGGCCGCCGTCGACAGCGGACCGCCGCCCACCGTCTGTCCGACCGGCTACCTCGGCGACGTCAACGCGCCGATCCAGGTCGAGCTCCGCGCGCTGAGAGCGGATGGCACCGACGTCCCCCTCGACGACGGTGACGACCTCGCGATCATCTTCCCTCCCCAGGGCGGGCGCGTCGCGTTCGTCGGCATCCGCGCCACCAACCTCGACGGCTGCGCGGTCCAGATCACCGGCGCCCTGCGGGATCCGACGACCAAGCAGGTCCGCCTCGACGGACGCACCGTCAACCTGAAGCGCCAGGACGACGGCTTTGGTGTGACGGGGCAAGGCGCGGGACCGAACATCGCCGACTCGGCAGAGATCGGCGACTACTCGAACGTGCCGCTCTGTCCGAATCAGTGGGCGAGCAAGGACATCTACGACCAGCCCTTCGAGCTCGAGCTCCTCGTGACGGACAGGAACCAGAAGACGACGACCAAGAAGATCACCGTCACTCCACGCTGCGCCGAGCCAGGCGAGAAGGAGTCGGCCTGTCGCTGCCTCTGCCGGAACGGCTACGTGCTCGGCGAAGCGTGCGGCGAGGACGCGGGCATCGACGCGGGGAATCCATGAAGCATGCGTTGTACATCCATGCGCTGCTCGTCGCGTCGGCGCTCCTCGCATGCGGCGACGACGACACACGCAGCACGCCGGCGCCGGGCGCCGATGCCGGCCCCGACGGCGCGACGTCGATCACGGGCGACGAGGCCGGCGCCGACGCAGGGGCTCCGCAGTGGCGACCCGTGCTGCAGAACCTCGACGGTGCGCTCCTCTCGATCTGGGGCTCGTCGGAGAAGGACGTCTGGGCCGTCGGCGGCTCGCTCGGGAACGGCTTCGACGCGCTCGTCGTTCGCTTCGACGGCACGGTGTGGCGCCGAGCGACGCCCGGAAAGACCGACTCGTACTGGTGGGTCCACGGCACGTCGTCGAGCGACGTGTGGCTCGTCGGCGAGAAGGGACGCATCACGCACTGGGATGGCAGCGCCTTCACCGAGATACCGCCACTGACCACCGCGACGCTCTACGGCGTCTGGGCAGCGGCTCCGGACGACGTCTGGGCGGTGGGTGGCACGCCGGACGCGCCTGCGAGCCCCAACGCGGTGGTGCTCCACTTCGACGGCGCCTCGTGGAAAGCGGAGGACATCGGCGAGACGAGAAAGATCCCCTTCTTCAAGGTGTGGGGATCGAGCAAGGACGACGTGTATGTCGTCGGCGACGCCGGGGCGGTGTGGCATCGCGTGCAGAATGCATGGAAATCGGAAGGCGGCGTGGCGAAGAGTCGGCTCACGACGGTGGCGGGCTGCAGCGCGACGGAAGTCTACGCGGTCGGCTCGCGCGAGATCCTCGTGTCCGACGGCACGACCTGGAAGAGCGTGCTCCAGGCAGGCGCCGATCCGCAGCTCGATCCGTTGAAGGTGCTGAGTGACGTGAACGGGATCGCCTGCGGCGCGAACGGCGTCGTCATCGTCGGTGGCGGGAGTCTCAAGCTTCGACTCGTGAAAGACGGACCTACAAAACGCTGGGAGACCGACTTCGGCAGCGAGCCGCTGGTCGATCTCCACGGCGCTTGGGCCGATCCCACCGGCGCGTACTGGGGCGTCGGTGGACAGTTCGCTGCTGCGGCCCGCCCGAACGCGAAGCGTCAGGGGGTGGTCGCTCGGTACGCGCCGGTCGCGGTGTCTGGTGTTCTGTTGCCCTAGCCGGCGGTCAGCCGACCAGGGCTTTGCGTTTGCCGGTGGTCCGGCGCGCTTGAACGCCAGTGCCTCCGACGATCGGAGTGACGAGCGCTTCGAGGTCGATCGTCAGCGCGCCGCAGATGCGGTTCGCGACGAAGAGTGATGGCCCGAGCTCCCCACGCTCGAGACGCGCGATGTAATTCGGAGACAGCCCTGCCTGCTCCGCCAAATGTGCCTGTGTCCAACCATGCTCCTGACGAGCGCGACGAATCGCCTCGCCAACCGTGACGTTGAACGAGCGATGCTCGTCCTGCTCGTCGACAGCAGGCGCCCCTACAGGACGCTGCTCCGGATCGAACTTGGGCCTCCGCCCACTCTCTTGTCCCACGACGTCAACGCTAGCTCCATGAGGATGAATTAGCAGGTGAAAAACTGTGTCTTTTGGGATGCGACAATGGGGATAGAGGTATGATGGAAACCGCGTGAAAGTTATGTGACTTCGTCGAGGCCACTGTGGCCATTTCCCGCAGCGACATCGGGCAGCGGTGCCCGTCGGAGGCTCGCCTGCGGAGGTTCTCCTCGATAGTCTCTCACTGCCCGTGAACGCCGACGTCGGTACCCTCATCGCCGGGAAATACGAGCTCGTTCGCCTTCTGGGAAAAGGCGCCATGGGTGAGGTCTGGCTCGCGACGCACAACTCGCTCGGTGGTGAGTTCGCGATCAAGCTCGTCGAGCCGGCGGACGACATCGAAGCGGAGACGGCCGCGGGTCGCTTCCAGCTCGAGGCGCAGATCGCGGCGAAGCTCTCGCGAAAGACGCGTCACATCGTCTCCGTCAGCGATCACGGCGAGGAGGAAGGCCTCGCGTATCTCGTGATGGAGCTGCTCGAGGGCGAGTCGCTCGAGGCGCGCACCAAGCGTCAGGGGCAGCTCGAGGTTCCGGAGGTCGCGGCGATCGTGCTCCAGGTCGCCCGCGCGCTCTCGCTCGCGCACGAAGAGGGCATCTTCCATCGCGACCTCAAACCCGCGAACGTTTGGCTCGGCCGGGACGAAGACGGCCGCCTCCTCGTGAAGCTGCTCGACTTCGGCATCGCGCGATCGAAGAAGCCCTTCCGCACGCGCTCGCCCTTCGCGACCAGCAAGGACATGGTGCTCGGCACGCCGAGCTACATGAGCCCGGAGCAGGCGCGCGGCCTCGACACGCTCGACTACCGTTGCGACCTCTGGGCCCTGTCGGTCGTCGCGTACGAAGCGCTGACGAAGAGGATCCCGTTCGAGGGCGAGACGGTCGAGGACATCTTCCTCTCCATCTGCACCTTCCGCGTCGTCCCGGTGCTCGCGCGCCGTCCGGATCTTCCGCCGGCGGTCGAGGCGTTCTTCGCGCGCGCCTTCGCCCCCAAGCTCGACGATCGTTACAGCAGCGCCGCCGAGCTCTCCGACGCGTTCGAGCGCCTCGTCCCCGCCGACCTGCTCGAGCAGGCGCTCGGCATCGTGCTCACGCCGAGCGCGCGCCGGCTCGAGCTGGCCCGGCAGAGCCAGCCGAGCCTGCAGAGCCAGGGGCAGTTGCCGCCCTCCCAGAGCCAACCGCACGCGATGCCGGCGCAGATCCCGACGCCGCCGCCCATGTTTCCGGCGAGCGCCCCCGGGCCGTCGCTGCAGCGACCGCCGAGCAACCCCGAGCTCGTGCCGCACGCGATCGGCGCGCAGCGCATGTCGTCACCGGATCTGAACGTGGCGGTGGGCGGGCCGACCGTCATCACGCCTCGCCGCAGCAACGGCGGCGTCTTCATCGCGATCGGCATCCTCACGGCGATCATCGGCGTTGGCCTCATCGTCCTCGTCCTCAAGAGACCGACGCAGACGGCGAGCAAGCAGCCCGATCCGGCGGTGAGCTCGATCGCGACGGTGACGACCGCGAACACGACCCATACGGCGAACCCCACCGCCGAGCGCGACGTCACGCCGCCGCCGTCGACGACGGAGATGACTGCGGCACCAGCGCCCAGTACGAGCACGAGGCCGGCGTCGACGCCCACAATCAAGCCCGTCACGAAGCCGACACCCGCACCAGCCGCGTTCCCGGCGATGCCCCACGTGACTCCGCCCACGCCGAAGAGTGCGACGCCAGTCCCCGCGAAGTCGGTCGAGAAGAGCGGCGTGTTCTAGCCCCCGATTCGTCGGGTCGAGCTTCCAGCACTATCCGCATCCGATGTATGATCTTTCGCGTGAGCTTCGCTTCTCCGCGCGTTCGTCGCGTCCTGACGGCGGGTGCAGTGGGTCTCGTGTTCGCGACGACGGCGCCGTCGGCCTCCGCGGATCCGGAGTCGGACGCGAAGGATCTCTTCGCGAAGGGCCGTGATCTCCGCGAGAAGAACGACTGCGGTACGGCCGCTCCGCTCTTTCGCAAGGCGTGGACGATCTATCCCGCGGGCCTCGGCTCGCTGCGCAACCTCGCGGAGTGCGAGGAGCAGCTCGGCCACTTCGCGTCGTCGCGTCGCGCGTGGCTCGATCTCAAGCGCGCGCTGATCACGGCGCCGAACGATCCGAAGTACCAGGACTGGGATCGTGACGCGGAGGACGCGGCGAAGCGCCTGCAGCCGAAGGTGGCGTCGTTCGTCGTCGACGTGATCGTGAAGAGCCCCACCAGTGAGGCCCCGGCCACCGAGAAGAGCGGCATCGAGCTCTTCGTGAACGGCGAAGAGGTGAAGGGCACGCTCGTTGGCACTCCGCTCGAGCGCGACCCAGGCACGTACACGATCCGCGCGCAGGCGAAGGACGCGCAGCCGGTCGAGCAGCAGGTCGCGCTCAACGCCGGCGACAACCCGCACGTCACGCTCCGCATCACGGTCACGCCGAAGGAGCAGCCGGTCGCGACGACCGAGGATCACTCCACGCGTCGCACGGTGGGCTGGATCCTCACGGGCGTCGGCGCCGCCGCCCTCGCCGGCGGCGGCATCACGTTCCTCATGCGCCAGAGCGCGCTCTCCGACGTCGAGAACAGCTGCGGCGAGGCGAAGAAGAACTGCGACCCGAGCCTCAAGGACACGGTCGATCGCGGACAGACGATGAGCACGCTGACGAGCATCCTCGTCCCCGTCGGCGCGGTCGGCGTGGCGGCCGGGCTCGTGCTCGTGTTCACGAGCCCGACGAGCGAGAAGCCGGTGGCGGTGAGATCGATCCGCATCACGCCGACGCTCGGCGGGCTCCACCTGGGGGGCAGCTTCTAGATGCGGCCGCGCCAGCGAAGGCTTCTCTTCGCGCTGCTGGTCGGTGCGCCGCTCGGCGCCGTGGCCGTCGCATGCACGTTTCCCGAGGTCACCTTCACGGAGGGCTCGGGCGAGGCGGGACCGGACAGTCCGAGCTCGTCCTCGTCGTCCGGGGTGACGACCGACGCGTCCGACGCGGGCGGCGACACGGGCAGCATCTTCCTCGACGACGGCGGCCTCGGCGTCGATGTGTCCAAGCGAGAGGACGCGAGCGTCATCGAAGACGCGGCTGGCTGCGATGCGCGCTGCGACTGCGACGACGATGGCTACCTGAAGAAGGGCTGCGACGCCGCAGCGCCTGGCGACACCGTGGCCGTCAAAGGCATCGACGACTGCGATGACCTCGACAAGCTGGTCCACCCTGGGCAGGGCTACTCGGACGCGGTGCCACGCGCCGGAAGTCCGAAGCCGGGTGATTGGGACTGCGACGGAGTCGTCACCAAGGGCATCAAGGAGGACTTCCAGTGCGTCGGCCTCGGCGCCGGGATCTGCTCCGCGGACGATCCTCCGAAGTTCAAGGGCGCCGTCGGCTGTGGTGAGCGGGGCGACATCTTGAACTGCTCTACCAAGGCTCCTCTCGGTTGTGAGGAGAGCTTCCGAGAGAAGGCCACGCAGCTGTGTAAATGAAGCGCTCTCGAAGGCTCGCGCTGGTCTTTGGGGGCCTCATCGTCGGGATGGCGTGCTTCGCGGCATGCGGGTTCCCGGACGTGGAGTTCGCCTCCGATGACGGTCGCGAGACCGGGGCCGCCGACGTGTTGCCGTCGAGCGATGTGACGAGCGCGGACGGGCGGACGGATGCGGGACCCGTGGATGCGTCGAATGCGGACGTCATCCTCGACGCCGATCCCGACGTCGCGGTCGTCGAAGACGCCGGAGGGAAGGTCGACGCTTCGGGCTGCGCCGCGTGCGATTGCGACAAGGACGGGTTCAGCCGCAACCTCCCCGATTGCGGCGCGGGCCCGTTCGACTGCGACGACAACGATACGCGGTCGCATCCGGGTCAGCTCTACCTCGAGGAGGGCGCAGAGCCGCCGATGAACGGCAACTGGAACTGCGACGACGAGCTGGAGAAGGGGTACCAGGAGAACATCCACTGCGAGGGGCTGCTCCTCGGCCTCGGATGCACCTCCGTCGTCGGCTTCACGGGCACCGTCGCATGCGGTCACAAGGGGAAGTTCGTACGGTGCAAACAGGTCCCGGTGCTCGGCCTCCCGCTCGCATGCGGGGTCGACCCGGACAGCGTCGACAACGACAAGATCCAGGTCTGCAAATAGGGAGAGAGGGCGAGGCAGCTCGAGGCCGAGCTCGCGAGCGTTAGTGCGGCGGATCCTGGAAGCGGATGACCTTCCGCCACTCGGGGGCCATGTTGTCGTCGGTGATGACGACGGCGCCGGCCTGATCCGCGCGCGCGAGCATGCTCTTGCCTGACTCGAGCGCCTCGTCGTCGAACGGGCCGTTCACGGTGTCGGGGAACTCGGCCTGCTCCTTCCACCACTTCCGGTCGTCTTCGTCGTCGGGGTAGGTGCGGGCGACGGGTTCGCCGTCGATCTTCATCGTGTGAAGCAGATCGAGCCAGCGCTCCTTGTTCCACTCGAACGGGTCGTCGCTCACGGCCACGAAGTTCCACACGCGGAGCGAGTGCGGGAACACGGTGGCGGCCGTCTTCTTCACGTCGTCGGAGGAGGTCGTGTTGTAATAGAGGATTCCGCCCTTGTTCATGTGGGCGCGCGCGAGGTTCAAGAACTCGACGCTGAGGAGGTTCGTGCTGTGCGCGCGCCAGTTCCACGTCGTGTTCATCACGATGAAGTCGAACTTGCGGTCCGGATTGCGGTTCAGCCAGCGGCGGCCGTCGTCGATCTGGATGTCGACCTTCGGGTTCTTGAGGAGGCTCTTCACCTCGTCGTACTTCGCGATCAGCTCCAGGTAGCCCGGATTGATCTCGACGACGGTCATGTGCTCGACCTTGTCCATGTTCGCGACCACCTGGGCCCAGGCGCCCGTCGCGAGGCCGATCATCAGCACGTTCTTCGGGTTCGGATGCATCGCCCCGACGCCGTACGCGCGGAAGATGCCGTTCACGTCACCACGGATGGAGACGTTCACCTTGCCATCGTACGCGCCGCCGCCGTAGACGAAGCCCTGCTGCGTGACCGCGATGACGCCGCTCTTCGTCTCGACGACGTCCTTGAAGCGCGTGTTCTCTTCGTCGAACGCCTGCTTGTACTGGAGGCGCTCCCAGATGCGGTCGTACGCGACGGGCGTCGCCTTCACGAAGACGCCGCCGGCGATGAGCGGGACGATGAGGCCCGCTGCGCGCGTCGTGCCCTGCGCATCCGAGAGGAACATGAGCGCCGCCACGAGCACCATGCCGAGGCACGCGATGAGAGCGCCGATCTGCTGCAGCTTCATCACGTCGAGGAACACGAAGCCCGTGACGAGCGAGCCCGCGGACGAGCCGATGATGTTCGAGAGGTAGACGTAGCTGAGCTTCTGCCCCGCCTTGTCGTCCGGCTTGATGCCGAAGTGGGCGACGAGCGGGAGGATGGCGCCGAGGAGCGCGGCCGCGATCGCGACGGCGAGGAGCGCGGGCGGCCAGTCGTACTTCTTCGAGCTCCACCCGAAGCACGGCACCACGAGCCACGCGACGAGGTTCGCGAAGAACGTGAACGCCGCGAGCTTTCGCAGCGTGGACTTGTCGCCCTCCGCCTGCTTGTCCTTGCAGAACGCGCCTGCGACGCGCGAGCCGATGGCGAGGCCGAAGAGGTAGGCCGCGAGGAGCAGGCCGAACGCGCCGGGGAGGCCCCAGCTCGCGTACGAGATCACGCGGTACCAGAGGATCTCGTAGGACAGCGCGATGAAGCCGGCGGCAGCGGCGACGATGATGGCAACGGCGAAGCCCATCAGACCGACTCCATCTCTGCTTCGGCGCGCTCGGGGGACGAGTCCGACTTCTCGGCCCGAGCCGCTTCCTTCGCGACGTTGGCGAGCGTCTCCGCGATCTCCGCGGGGCGCTGCGCGCGGCGATGCGCGACATACGCGAGGAGCGAGACGGTGACGTTGAGGAGCGCCGCGACGCGCACCGCCCCCGCCTGGCCGGCGTGACCGAGGATGTAGAGCACGCTCATGGCCGACGCGAACGCGGAGCCCAGCGTGTTGACGAAGTAGAGCTGGCCGACGCTCTTGCCGACGTTCTTGTTCTCGCGAACGAGGTGCGCGACGAGGAGCGGAAGGGTCGAGCCCATCAGCACCGTCGGGAACAGCACGAGGAGGAACGTGACGATGAACGTCGGGACCGCGCTCATGCCGAGCGTCACGTTGCCGACGGCGTGGAAGATCTGGAGCGACGCGAGGCCGAAGAGACCGATGCCCGCCTCGACGACCGAGAAGTACAGGAGCACCGGCTTCTTCGCGTCCTTCGACACGATGCCGCCCGCGAGCGAGCCGATGCCGAGGCCCAGCATGAACGCGGTGACGATCATCGTCACGCTCTCGATGTTGATGCCGTAGATCGCGTACAGCGCTCGCTGCCAGACGATCTGGTAGAGCAGTGCCGCGAAGCCGCTCAGCAAGAAAACCGCGTAAATCCAGAGGCGCCGGGGCATGACCGGCGCACGCTACTACACGTGAGCGCGCATGTGTGCATGCCGGATCTGGAGGCGTTATCCCACCTCGACGTCCATGTAGAGCGCAGTGATCTCTATGGAAACGGAGGTACGACCGATCTGAAGGCTGGCAAAACTGAGACGCCTCCGTGCCGGGCCCCGAAGCAAGGCGAGAAGTAAACACCGGCCCGTTCCCGAGGGACGAGCGTGTGGGTCCCCCACGCGCAACGGTCCCTCGCACCCCTCGGCACACCTGAAAGAAGACATCGTGAAGAATCTCACTCGCAGCGGGTTGGTCGGTGCAGCTCTCACGGCGTTTGCGTGCTCGCAAGCTGCCTGCGCAACGGACACGAGCGACGAGCAGCCGGAGCAGGTCGTCGACACGAACGACGCCATCGTCGGCGGCAAGGTCTCCACGGATGGCGCGTGGCCGGGCGCGGTCGCCGTCTACAAATCTGGCTACCAGGCGTGCGGCGGCACTCTCGTCGCTCCGTCGTGGGTCGTCACGGCCGCGCACTGCGTGACCACCTCGCAGACGAACGGCGGCTTCAGCAAGGTCGTCATCGGGACGAACAAGCTCACCGGCTCCGGTGGTGAGTCGCGCACCGTCGACCGCGCCTTCCGCCACGAGCGTTACTCGTCGAGCGGCCAGGACAACGACATCGCGCTCATCCACCTCTCGACGCCATCGACGAAGCCGGTCGCGAAGATCGTCTCGAGCGCGCAGCTCTCGAAGGTGGTCGCGGGCGCGAACACCACCGTCGTCGGCTGGGGCACGATGAGCGAGGGCGGCAACACGTCGAACGACCTCCGCGAGGTCGACGTGCCGATCATCTCGGACTCCACCTGCAAGACGTACAGCGGCTACTCGCGCATCACGACGAACATGATCTGCGCGGGCTTCGCGAGCGGAGGCAGGGACTCCTGCCAGGGCGACAGCGGCGGCCCGCTCTTCCAGAAGATCGACGGCCAGAACGTCCAGATCGGCGTCGTGAGCTGGGGCCTCGGCTGCGCTCGCGCCAACGCGCCCGGCGTCTACACGCGGATCGGCAATTACCTCGCGTGGCTCAAGACGAGCACGAACGGCGCGGTCGACCCGAACGCGGGCACCACCACGACGACCGGCTCGACGAGCGGCGGCACCGCCTCCGGACCGACCCACAGCGCGCCGGCCACGAACGACGGCGACGACGACTCCGACAGCACGAACAACGACTGGTGGACGTGGTGGTGGTGAGACGCTGACGAAAGCGCCCCGTGTCTTCGGGACGAGACAGGGACGCCTGATGGGCGCGGAGGCCTCGGCAGGAATGCCGGGGCCTTCGTCAATTCGAAGGTGGTGACCTCGAGCCGCGCGCCGAGGCTCGCCACTCGCTCGGCGTCTGGCCCACGTACTGCTTGAAGAGCGTGCTGAGGTGCTGCGGCGAGGAGCAGCCGACGTCGATCGCGATGGTCGTGATCGGTGCGTCGGTCTCGACGAGGAGGCGTTTCGCCGCCCGCACCCGTGCGAGCCGGCCCTGCTCGGCGAACGACGTGGAGGCCTCCGTGAGGCGGCGCTGCAGCGTGCGCGTGGCCAGCGCGAGCGCGTGCGCCGCGTCGTCGATGCTGCCCTCGAGGTGCGCGTCGAGCCACGACTGCAGCGTCCGGACGAAGCCGGGCGTGCCCCGCGCCTCGTTCTTCGCGGCGTCGATCGCGGCCGCGACCTCGCTCGCGTCCGCGCGACCGAGCGTCGTGAGCGCCTCCGTGAGCTCGCTCGCCAGGGACGCGTGAAACGTCGGCGGCACCGTCTCCATGAAGCCCGCCGCGATGGCCGCCGTCATGCCCTTGCCCTTCACGATCACGGAGCGGGTGACGCGCTCTGCGAGCGTGGCGGCGTGCTCGAAGAAGTATCCCGCGAGCGCCTCGAACGAAGGCGTGAGCGCGGCCTCGAGATCGCGCACGTCGACGATCGCCACGTGCGGCACGCGATCGAGCTCCACCGTGAGGAGCGACACGAGCGCGGCCATATCCTCGGCCGCCGGTGTCCCCCAGAGCGCGAAGCCGTAGAGTCCCGCGTCGACGCAGAAGTAGATCCACGCGTCGCCCACGAGAAAACCTCCCTCTGGACGTACCCGGAAGGCCGCCTGCTCTCGTTTTACGAGCACCGCCAAAGCGTAAGCGCTAAGAGACCCGGACGATGAAGAAACCCGAGGTCCTCGCGCCTGCCGGCGACCGGCCCGCCATGGAAGCGGCGGTGCGCGCGGGCGCGGACGCGGTGTACTTCGGGCTGCAGGGCTTCAACGCACGGGCGCGCGCCACGAACTTCGACGTGGCCGAGCTCCGCGAGACCCTCGCCTGGCTCCACGATCGCGGCACGAAGGGCTATGTCACGCTGAACACGCTCGTGTTCGACGAGGAGCTCGAGGCGGTCGAGCGCGCGGTGCGGGCGTGTGCCGAGGCAGGCGTCGACGCGATCATCGTGCAGGACCTCGGCGTGGCGAAGCTCGCGCGCGCCATCGCGCCCGATCTCCCCATTCACGCGTCGACACAGATGACGTGCACCGACGCGTCGTCCGTCGAGCTGGCGAAGGAGCTCGGCGCGAACCGCGTCATCCTCGCGCGCGAGCTGTCGCTCGAAGACATCGCCAGGATCCGCGCCTCGACGGACGTCGAGGTCGAGGTCTTCGTCCACGGCGCCCTCTGCATCTCGTACTCGGGGCAGTGCCTCACGAGCGAGGCCATCGGCGGGCGAAGCGCAAACCGGGGCGCCTGCGCGCAAGCCTGCCGCTTGCCGTACGAGCTCGTCGTCGACGGCGAGCAGGTCGACACGGGCGAGAGCGCTTATCTCCTGTCGCCCGAGGACCTCGAGAGCTCCGCGCTCGTGCCCGAGCTCGTGAGGCTCGGGGTGTCGTCGCTGAAGATCGAGGGGCGCCTCAAGGGGCCCGAGTACGTCTCCGCCACCACGCGGCTCTACCGGAAGGCGGTCGACGGCGAGGGCCCCACGGAGGAGGAGCGCCGGGACGCGCTCCAGACGTTCACGCGCGGCTCCGGCCCCGGCTTCTTCCCCGGCGTCGATCACCAGCGCCTCGTCGAGGGGCGGTCCTGCGATCACCGCGGGCTCGAGCTCGGCACGCTCGTCCGCGTCGAGCGCGCGCGGAGTCGCACGTGGCTCGTGCTCGATCTCGCGATGGAGGCTCGCCTCGGCGATGGCATCCTCGTCGAGGGTGGCCACGACAGCGCGGGTGAGCTCGGCGGGCGCATCTGGGAGATGGAGACGACGAACGCCGGCGCGAAGAGCTCGGCCAAGGTGTGGCTCGGTCCCGACGTGGCGATCGGCGAGCTCGCCGCGGGACGTCGCGTCTACCGTACGAGCGCGCCCGCCGTGGAGAAGCGCATCCTCGCACGCGACTCCGGGGAGCGCCGGACGGGCCTACGCCTTCGCATCGCGGGCGAGCTCGGCCAGCCCTTCGTGGTCGAGGGCACGACCGCGAAGTCCTACGCACGGATCACGGGCGACGCGACGGTCGAGCCCGCGAAGAACCAGCCGCTCGACGACGCCACCCTGCGCGACAAGCTCGGCGGTCTCGGCGACACGCGCTACGTCCTCACCGATCTCGAGAACGCGCTTCCCGCTGGCTCCATCGTCCCCCTCTCCGCGCTGAAGCGCGCGCGCCGGGCCCTCGTGAGCGCGCTCGACGAGGCGAAGCCCATCGCTACGTACGCCACCACGAATGTACATGGCACGGATCTCGTCGCCTCCGCGACGCCGCCCAAGGCGCCGCCGAGCGGAGGGCTCTTCGTGCTGTGTCGGACGCTCGAGCAGGCGAACGCCGCGCTCGACGCCGGCGCGAGCGGCGTCTACCTCGACTTTCTCGAGCTCACCGGCACCGGCGAGGCGCTACGGGCGCTCCGGGGGCGGGACGCGTTCGTCGGCGTCGCGCCGCCACGCATCCGGAAGCCGGGCGAAGAGAAGATCGACAAGTTCATCAACTCGCTCGAGCCCGACGCGCTCCTCATCCGCGGCCTGGGCGCCCTGCGCGAGCTGGCGGGCACGTCGAAGGTGGTCGCGATCGGCGACTTCTCCCTCAACGTGACCAACCGCGTGACGGCGGCGGAGGTCCTCCGTCGCGGGCTCTCCGCGTTCACGCCCTCGTTCGATCTCGACGCCGGTCAGCTCCAGAAGCTGGCGCAGAGCCACTTCGGGCCGTGGATGGAGGTCGTGCTTCACCACCCGATGGCGCTCTTTCACATGGAGCACTGCGTGATCGCGGCCTTGCTCTCCGAGGGCAAGGACTACCGGACCTGCGGGCGGCCCTGCGAGAAGCATCGCGTCGCGCTCCGCGATCGCGCGGGCATGGAGCATCCCGTCGAGGCCGACGTCGGCTGCCGAAACACCGTCTTCCACGCGCGCCCGCAGTCGGCGCTGCAGCTCCTCCCGGAGCTCTCGCGCGCAGGTGTGAAGCGCTTCCGCATCGAGCTCGTACGCGAGACGGCGGCGGACGTCGCGCGCCTCGTGGACGCGTACCGGCGCGCGCTGGACGAGCCGGCGCGAGTGCCGACCATATGGAAAGAGCTGCGAACCGAGGGCGGTTACGGCGTCGTCCGGGGCTCGCTCCGCGTCATCAGCTGACTTTTCGGCGCAAAAGGCCGGTTGGGCTATCCTGGCGCGGCATTGCGGTCGCGCCTCGCCCTCCTCTCCATGCTCGTGACGACGCTCGGCGGCGCGTGCGTGCCGTCGCCGCCCGTCACGGTCGTTCACGTCGAGAAGAAGGACGGCGCGGTGCCCGACGAGAAGGTCGGGGACGCTCTCCGCATGCGCCGCGCGGGGCTCGCGACCTTCTCCGACGTGCACGGCGGCGCCTACGTCGTGCGGGGCTCGTCCGACTGGGATCGCATGTGGAAGGGCGGCGATTCTCCGGCCATCCCCGAAGGGATCAACCTGCAGACGGAGATGCTCTTCGTCGTCGCCACGGATGACGCGATCGTCTCCAAGCTCGAGATCGACCGCGTGCAGGAGTCGGGCAGCGGTGTCACGGTCTGGGTGAAGCAGACGATGCTCGGCGAGGGCTGCATCCACAAGTCGGAGGAGCGCTCCGGTCTCGACGCGATGATCACGCCGCGCATCGACAAGCCGATCAAGTTCGTCGTCGAAGACGAGGACGCGCCGTCGTGCGGAGCGCCGCCGAAGGCGGAGGTCTCGTGTCGTGTGGGGGCGGCCAAGAGCTGGACCCAGAAGCTCGCGGTGAAGGCGGGCGACGTCGTCGAGTGCGAGCTCGCCTCCGTCGCGACCGGAAAATACGAGCTCATCGACCAGGTCCTCACGCTCGCGGACCTGCCGCCGACCTCGAAGGCGAAGCTCTCCTTCTCGAAGGGCTCCGTACGCGCGAAGCTCACGCCCGACGCCTATGGCACGTACGCGATCCGCGCCGAGGCGACGGACGAGGCCGGACGCAAGGGCCGCGGCACGGCCGTGATCGAGGTCGCGCCCAAGAAGACGCTCGACGTGCTGCTCCAGCTGACGTGGTCGGACGTCGATCCCATCGATCCGATCACGCCCCTCCCGCGCACGCTCCTTCGCGTGTCGAGCGAGGGCGGCCGCGGGCAGCGCTGCTCGTCGGAGGTGCCGGTGCCCGGCCTCTGCGATGCGAAGACGCGTGGATCTTACACGTACATGAAGATCCCCGCGGGACGGCGCAAGCTTCCGCTCTCGCTCCTCTACCTCGACGAGCGCGCGCAAGCGGGGCCTTCGCCGTGCGTGAACGTCTGGTTCAATGGCACGCGCACGCAGACGATCTGCGACAAGGACCACCGGCACGCCGAGGACAAATGGGAGCTCGGCTCGCTCGAGACGTGGACGGGGAAGATCACTCCTCCGAAGCCGCCGCCTCCGCCGAAGAACCCGCCACCCGCCCCGGGCGCCGCGCCGGCCGCGCCCGCCGCGAAGCCCGCGCCCACGTCTCCCACGCCGCCTGCGAAGCCTGCGACCGCACCTCCGCCCGCGCCCGCGAAGCCCGCGCCTGCGCCTGCGCCTGCGCCTGCGCCGAAGCCTGCGTATCCGCCACCTGCGCCCGCGCCCGCGCCGAAGCCGGCGGCGCCGCCGCCGGCCGCGCCTGCGCCGAAGCCCGCGCCGAAACCGGCGGCGGCTCCGGTCGAGCACTTCACGCCGTGATCGTGGGCGCTCGTTAGTTGGCGGGCTCGGCCGGGAACTGGATCTGGATCGGCCGCAGGATGAGCTGGCCCGCAGCCGAGCGCGGGTCGACGCGCTTGAAGTCGTTCGAGCCCCAGCACCAGACGTGCGCCGCGTCCTTCTCGCCCGCGCCTTCCATTTTCCCGACCGCGCAGGCGTGCGAACGACCGACCGCGAGCTGGGTCACGTCCTGGATGCCTGCGACCTTGCCGACGGCCAGGTTCTCCTCGCCAGCAGCACGTCCCTTCGGACCGTTGCCCCAGCACCACACCCGCGACGGCTGGCCGATCACCTTCGCGACGACGCAGCTCAGGTCGCCCGCGGCGCGCAGCGTGGAGAGGTTGCCGGGGATGGCGACGTCCGTGACCTTCGCCTTGGCCCCCGGATTGGCCGGGTTCGACTGACCGGAGTCGTTCTTTCCCCAGCACGCGATCTTGCTCGTATCCGTGATCGCGCACGTGTGGTTCTCGCCCGCCGCGAGCTCCGCGCCGCCGCGCTTGAGCGTGAGCACCTTCGACGGCGAGTCGATGAACACGCCGCCGTTGACGTCGATCTGGCCGAGGACGTTGCTGCCCCAGCACTGCACCTCGTCCTGGGCGCTCACGTCGGGGCCGCTCCCCGTCTTCACGTGACGGCAGGTGTGGTCGAGGCCACCCGCCACGCGGATGATCTGACCGCCCTTGCCCGAGGTGTGCGAGGACTCGTCCTCGATCGTGCGCGCCGCGTTGCCGGTCGCGGTGAGAACGGGGAGCTCCGTGTTGCACGTGGCCTGGGAGCCGGAGCGGAGCTCGCAGTTCGTGTTCAGGCCCCAGCAGAAGAGGTTGGAGTTCTGCACCGCGCAGCCGTGGTTCGGTCCCGCGTAGATGGTGTCGAACTGGAGGAGGTTCGTGCCGAGCTTCATCACCGTTGGCATCACCGCAGTGGACGCGCCCGCGGCCGACTCGCCGTTGTCGTTCGAGCCCCAGGCATAGGTGGCCGTGGTCTGCCCGTCGCCGCCGCGGCCCACGAACCACTCGCCGGTGCCCGCGCCGGTGAGGAACGAGAACGTGAGGTAGCGCACGTCGGCCACCGGCAGACGCGGGCGCGAGAACCCTTCGATGTTTGGATCACCCTGATTCGTCCCCACCGTCGCGGCCGGATACTTCGCGCCGACCGCGCCCCAGCAGTACGTCACCTGCTTGCCGGGATACTGCACCGTCGCGCACGTCGCGCTCGTCGATGCGGCGACCTGAACGCCCGCGGGCTGGTTGGCGACCGCCGGGCCGCCGTCGCCCGCGTCGGTGAGCCCGCCTTCTGACGTGTTGCCCGACGAGCCGTCGGCCAGCGTCGACCCGTCTGGCGCTCCCGCGTTGGGATCGACCTCGAAGTCACCGAGGATGCTCGCGCACGCTACGAGCGTGCCCGCGAAAGAAGCCAGAAGCAGAAGCCGACGCCGCATCCGGCCATGATACAGGAGTCGGAAATCGCCGTCCGCAGCGCTAGTTGGCCGGCTCCGGCGGGAATTGAATCTCGACCGGTTGGGCCATCGTCTGGGTGTCCGGCGCGCGCGGGTCCACGCGCTTGAAGGCGTTCGTCCCCCAGCACCACACGCGCGCCGGATCGGTCTCCGCCGCGCCGTCCTTTTTCGCCACTGCGCACGCGTGCCCGCGCCCGAGCGCGAGCTGCGTCACGTCCTGGAGGCCGGCCACCTTGCTGACCGGTGTCGTATCGTCCGCGGCGCGGCCCTTGGGGCCGTTGCCCCAGCAAAGGGCACGGGAGGGCTGGCCGACCGCCTTCGCCACGACGCAGCTCAGGTCGCCCGCCGCGCGCAGCGTGGAGAGGCTGCCCGAGGGGACGCCGACCTCCGTGACCTTCGCCTTGGCCCCCGGATTGGCCGGGTTCGACTGGCCGGAGTCGTTCTTTCCCCAGCACGCGATCTTGTTCGTGTCCGTGAGCGCGCAGGTGTGGTTCTCACCCGCCGCGAGGCCCCCGCCGTTGCGCGGCACGGTCACGACCGTCGTGGGTGTGTTGATGAACGTTCCGGACGCCGCATCGATCTGTCCCAGCAAGTTGCTGCCCCAGCACCGGATCTCGTCTGCGTTGTCGCCCTTCACCTGCGCGCACGTGTGGTCGAGCCCGCCTGCCACGCGAATGATCGTGCCAATCGCGCCCGACGGCTGGCCGCTCTCCACTTCCACCGTGCGGGCGACGCCGTCCGTCAGCACTGGAGGACTGGTGTTGCAGCTCGCGAGTGCGCCCGAGCGAAGCTCGCAGCTCGTGTTCGAGCCCCAGCCATAGAGCGTCCCGTTCTGGACGAGGCAGCCGTGGTTCGGAGCCGCGTAGACAGCGTCGAACTGGAGGAGGCTCCCACCGGCCTTGAAGAGGTTCGGCATCGTGGAGGTGACGGAGCCCGCCGCGCACTCGCCCGTGTCGTTCGAGCCCCAGGCGTAGGTCGCGGTCGTCAGGCCATCGGTCCCGCGCCCGATGAACCATTCGCCCGTGCCCGCTCCCACGAGGGGCTCGAACGTGAGGTATTTCAAATCCGAGTTCGGGGGCCGTGGGCGGTAGAAGCCGTCCACGCTCGGATCCCCGTCGGCCGTGCCCCGGATCGCGGCCGGATACTTCGCGCCCTCCGCGCCCCAGCAGTACGTGACCTTCTTCTCACTGCCGTACTGGACCGTCGCGCACGTCGCGCTGTTCGAGGTGGCGACGTCGAGGCCCGTCGGTGTCGCCGCGCCGCCCCCGCCCTCGGCGCCGGAGTCGCCGGCATCGCCGCCGGCATCGCCACCGGCATCGCCATCGCCACCGGCATCACCGGTCGCCCCGGCGTCACCGCTCGACGTCCCCGCGTCGTCGGTGGGCGTCGCGGGGGCGTCCTCTCCATAATCAGCGCAGGCTCGAAGTGAGCCCGCCAAGCAAGCCAGGACAAGGAGCAGCCGCCGACGCATCGGCCGATGCTAGCAGCAGATCAGAAGCCGCCGTCTGCGCCCCAGGCGCCGCCGTCCGTGCCCCAGCTGTCGTCGTCGTCATCACCCCAGGCGCCGCCGTCGACGTCGTCGTCATCGCCCCAGGCGCCGCCGTCCGCGTCGCCGCCCCAGGAGCCGGCGTCCGAGCCCCAATCGGTGCCGCCGTCGCTGTCGTACGCGCCGCCGTCGGCGTGGCTCTTCTTCTTCGAGGAGCCGGCGTCCGCGCTCTCGTCGGAGTGGCGGCGGAGCGCGCTGCTCGAGCCCTTCTCCTCCTCCTGCTGTCCTTCGAAGGAGCAAGCAACGAGGCTGGCGAGGGTGGCGGCGACGAAAACGGAGCGGAGGAGGAAGGCGGGCTTGGCGAACATGATGTCTACCCTCCAAGCAGCAGGCGTGCCGACCGTGAATCCCACGTGATTTCCAGCTCGACAGCGTCCGGGAGGCCAGAGACCGCTGCTTCGAAACAACAGGTCGTGGAGTCGAAGCAACGCCGGGTCGCCGGGCGTTCGGCCCTAGCGCTTCTTCGGGGGATCGGACGTGAAGTAGAGGCCCGCGCCCGCGCCCAGGAGGATGGCTCCGACGATGAAGCTGATCGTCGAGATGTTCCCCGAGAGCTTCGCGTTGTCGTTCATTCCCTCGAGGTTGGTGCGGTCGTCCGGATCGCAGCCCCTCGGGTAGGTCCGGCAGCGCCCCGTCAGCGCCGAGTGCGCGCTGATCGAGATGATCCCGCTGACGATGCCGCCCACGATGCCGACCGCACCCACACCGCCGGTCACGAGGCCGAGCGTGCGCTGCGGCGAGCTCTCCTCGCCGGTCTCCTTCGCGTCCGGCTTCGGCCGGTCGCTCTTCGGCGGCGGCACGGGCGAGGTGGCGGGGTCTCGCGTGAGGACGGCCCAGTCCGCCTTGTCGCCGTGGGGCTTCACCGTGACCGACTCGGTCTGCTTCGGTCGCGGGGGAGCGATCACCTCGATGTCGTGCACGCCGGGATCGATCGGCCAGGGCACGTCCCATCGCTCCTTCGGCCAGATCTCTCCGTCGACGCGGATCTCGGCCGAGGATTTCAGGTTGATGGGCACGTGAATGAGGAGGCTCGAGACCTCCCTCTCGATCGACTTCGCGCGCTCCTTCGCCTCGTCCTTGCGCTTGTCGTCGTTCCTCGACGCGACCTCGGCGGCGCGGAGGAAGGAGCGATGCGCGCTCGCCGTCTTGCCGAGCGTCTCGTAGCAATTGCCGAGGTTCAACAGCGTTCCGACGCCCTCCGCGTACCGGAGGCTCTCCTGAAATGGCGAGAGCGCCTCGGCGCAGCGGCCGTCCTTCGCGAGCTTGCGGCCCTTTTCGAAGAGCTCCTTCGCCCTCTGCTCGTCGTCTGCGTACGCGATGCTCGGTACGAGCATGCATCCAAGAGCGACGGCAAAGACGAGACGCCGGAGATCAGAACTGATCGTACGCACCCTTGGGCTCGGCTTTCGGCTCGGTCTTGGGGGCGGGGGCCGGGGCGGCCGCCGCGGGCTCGTGGGTCGTCTTCTTCGTCGTCTTCTTCGGTGCGGGTCCGGGGGCCGGCCTGGCCGCTGGCAGCGCGCTCGGTGCAGGCGCGGGCGTGACCACGACAGGGGGCGTCGTCGGCGCGGGCTCGGCGATGGGCATCGCAAGGGTGGCGGTCGTCATCGCAGGAGGTGGTGGCTCGGCGGCCGGCGCGAGCTGGGGCTGGCGCGAGCCTCGACCCGTCCAGACTGCAACCGTGATGCCGGCGGCGAGCACGGTGATGGCCGCGCCGACGAAGAGCGGCGACCGCTTCGGTACACCGGCGGGGTGGGTCGCGAGCGAGCCGACCGCCGCGGCATCGATCGTGCTCTCGACGCGCGCCAGCACCGGCGACATCGGCTGCGGAGTCATGTCCTGCGTCTGCGTATGCGCCTCCGTGAAGCGCGAGGTCGCGGGCGTGCTCGACGCGGCCGAGGCGCCACGGTCCCGCGACTGGACACCGGACTCGAGGATCGTCTCGATGCGCGACTGCGCGGCGGAGTCGGCGTGGAAGGGGGAGAGCGCCTTCGCCAGATCCGCGACGCTGGCGAAGCGCCGATGCACGTTCTTCTCGAGGGCGCGCGTGACCACCGCGGCGAGCTCCGGGGTGACGTGCGGCGCGTGCTGGCGTACGTCGATCGGCGGCCGGCCCTGGATCTGCGCGCAGACCTCCGCCACCGTGTGCCCGTCGAACGGCAGCTGCCCGGCGAGCATCACATAGAGGCACACGCCGAGCGACCAGACATCGGCCCGCGCATCGACGACGTTCGACGCGCGGATCTGCTCCGGCGCCATGTAGTGCACGGAGCCGATGAGCATCGCCGCGCTCGTGAGCGTCGCGTCGCGCGCGCGGACGTGTCCCATCGCCGAGCCCGGTCCCTGCGTCGGGTCGTCGTCCTCGGCGAGGGGCGAGAGCTTCACCACGCCGAAGTCGATCACCTTGATGAGCGCGCGTCCGTCGCGGCGCTGCGTGAGGAACAGGTTCTTCAGCTTGAGATCGCGATGGACCATCCCGAGCGCGTGCGCCTCGGCGAGGCCCTCGCACGCCTGCACGATGTAGCTCGCGGCCTCGTCGGGCGGGATGCGCCGCCTCCGATTCACGAGCGCATGGAGATCGACACCGTCGATGAGCTCCATGACGATGTACGGATCGCCCTCCGGCAAGCGATCGACGTCGAGCACGCGCGCGACGTGCTCGCTCTTGATGCGCGCCGCGGCGCGAGCCTCGCGCTGGAACCGCGCGAGGGCGTCGGTCGTGGCCGCGCGCTCGCCTTTGATCAGCTTGACCGCGACCATCTCGTCGAGGCCGAGATGGCGCGCGGCGAGGACGACGCCCATGCCGCCCTCTCCGAGCACCCGCTCGACGCGGTACTTACCCGCGATGACGGTGCCGGGGTCGAAGGCCACGGGCGAATTATAGCGAGTTCTCCGGGCTCCGCCCCAAACGCTCAGCCCTTGGCGATGCCGTGTTTCACGAGCAGGCGCCAGAGCCACGAACGATCCAGGCCGGAAAGCCGCGCTGCGGCGGACTGGTTGCCCTGCGTGTGCTGCATCAGGCGCTGCAAATAGGCCTGCGTGAAGCGCTCGACGAGCTCGTCTTTCTGATCCGCATACGGGCGCGTCACGTCGATCGTGAAATCGCCGGGGCGCTCGTCGGGCGAGAGCGGCTCGCCCGGCAGCCGGCCGAGCGCGGCGAACGCCTGTACCACGTTGCGAAGCTCGCGCACGTTGCCCGGCCAGCGGCGCGAGCGGAGGCGCTCGACGACGGGTGGCGGGAGCCCGTTCGCCATGCCCGCCGCGTAGGCGAAGCGGTTCGCGAGATCCGCGATGTCGTCGATGCGCTCGCGGAGCGGCGGCACCTGGAGCTCGACGACGGCGACGCGGTAGTAGAGGTCCTCGCGGAAGCGATTCGCGCGGACCTCGCTGCGGAGATCGCGGTGCGTCGCAGCGACGACGCGCACGCGCACGTGCATCGAGCGATCGGAGCCGACGGGACGGATCTCGCCCGCCTCGAGCGCGCGAAGGAGCATGGGCTGCACGTCGAGCGGGAGCTCGCCGATCTCGTCGAGGAAGAGCGTGCCGCCGTCCGCGCTCTCGAACGCGCCCTTCCGCGCCTCCTGCGCGCCGGTGAACGCGCCGCGCTTGTGTCCGAAGAGCTCGCTCGCGACGAGCTCGGGCGCGATCGCTCCGCAGTTCACGGTGACGAGCGGGCCGCCCGCGACGGACGACCCTTCGTGGAGCGCGCGTGAGACGAGCTCCTTGCCGACGCCCGACTCGCCCGTGACGAGCACGGTGACGAGCGAGCCCTCGAGCCGCGCGAGCGCCCCGAAGAGCTTTCGCATCCCGAGCGACGAGCCGATCATCCCGCGGTAGATGGGCTCCGGATAAGGCTCCGTGCCTTCGAGGGCCTCGACGTCGGGATCGAGCGCGATCTCGACGGGGCCGAGATGGATGCGGGCGCCGGGGGCGAGAACGATCCCCTGCACGCGCTGCCCGAGGTAGAAGGTGCCGTTGCGACTGTTGAGATCGCGGACGCTGATGCCTTCGGGGAGGAGCCCGATCTCGCAGTGCTGGCGCGAGACGTTCGGGTTCTGGATGCGGATGTTGGCGTCCGCGCCCGCGCCGATGATGCACGTGCCCTGATCGAGGTTGAACGCGGCGGGCTGCGCGGGCGCGCCCATCACACGGATGATCGCGCCGAGCGGACGCGCCATCAGATGCGCGTTCGCGAGCGTCGCCGTCTCGTGGGGGACGCCACCGATGCCGCCGCCTGCCTTGCGTCCTCGAGCCACGGGGCCAGCATAGCCCAAAACTTGGCTGACCCACATTATCCTACCTACCCTTTCCGCCATGGTTCACGAGCCGATCCGAAAGCACTTCCGCCGCTACGTCCGCCTGGATTGCCAGGTCGTGCGCGACTTCGACTTCAAGCTCGTCGGGGATCTGGCGCTGGATCTTTCACCGCGCGGAATGCTCGTACGGGCACGGCCGACCACGGGCGGACCGCGCGTCATGCCGGTCCTCACGGGCGAGGAGGTCGTCGTGTCCTTCAAGCCGCCGCGCTCGAACTCGTGGTTCGACGCGCAGGGCGTCGTCGCGCGTGTCGTCCACGGCCGCCGCCCTGGCGACTACGGTCTCTCGTACGGCATCGAGTTTCAGAACCTGTCGAAAGAGGACGAGCAGCGCCTCTTCGACCACCTCCGCGGCACGAGTCGGCCGGACGCCCAGAGGCCGCCGCGGCCGCTCGCGTGAATGGCCGCGGATCGCGAGGACATCGCCGACTATCTCGTCGAGCTCGGCGCCACGCTCTCCGGCTACGGCTGTCCGAGCTATCGCCTCGAAGACGTGATTCGCGCCGTTGCGGAGGCGGAGGGCCATCGCGCCGATCCCTTCTCCCTACCGACCGGGCTCTTCCTCCGCGTGCTCAGCCCCGACGGGAGTGGCACGCAGGTGAATCGCATGACACGCGTGAGCGAGTGGGGCGTCGACCTCGCGCGGCTCACCGCGATCGATCACATCTTCAACGACGTCATCTCGCGAAAGACGACGATCGAGGAGGCGCGAAAGCGCATCAAGGCGGCGGTGAAGCGCGATCCGGCGTGGCCGGCGTGGTCCGTCTTCGTCGCGACGGTCGTGCTGTCCGGCGCGTCGGCCGTGTTCTTCCAGGGCGGCTGGCTCGACATCGCGGTCGCGGCCCTCATCGGCGCCGTCATCGCGGGCGCGCGGCCGCTCCTCGCGGGGCGGAAGCGAAGCGGACGCGACATCGCCGCCGCCTCACGCCGCAATGCGCGCCTCCTCCTGAGCGATTTCCTCGGCGGCCTCTTCGCGACCGCGTGCGCCGGCCTCGCGGTCATGGTCTGGCCCGAGGTGCATCCCGTCATCATCGTGCCTGCGGGCGCCATCTCGCTCTTTCCGGGCATGACCTTCACGACCGGCGTCGCGGAGGTCGCGCAGAAGAACATCGTCGCGGGCGGCGCGCGCCTCGTCGAGGCGGCGGTGACCCTCCTCCTCATCTTCTTCGGCGTCGCGCTCATGGACGGCCTCGCGGACGCGACCCACTTCACGATCCCGAGCTGGCTCCCGAACGGCGCGCCGCCGCCCGGGCTACCATGGTTCGTGCAGCTCGGCGCGCTCGCGTGCGCCGCGGTCGCGCTCGGAGCGCTCTTCCAGGTGCCGCGCAAATGGCTCTGGAGCACGCTCCTCTCGTGCGCGACGGGGTGGCTCGTGGCCGCGCTCGCGCTCCGCTTTCATCTGCCCGGTCACGTGACCGCGTTCTGCGCGTCGCTCGCGGTGTGTGTGGTCGCGAACGGCCTCTCACGCATGACCCACCGCCCCGCACAGCTCTTTCAGCTCCCGGGCATGATGCTGCTCGTGCCGGGCAGCTTCGGCTTCATGGGCCTCGGCGAGTACTTCGAGGGCAAGACGCTCGACGGCACGCAGCGCGTGTTCTCGATGGGCCTCGTCGGCGCCGCGCTCGTCATCGGTGTGCTCGTGGCGAACGTGGTCGTCCCCTCGCGCAAGCTGCTCTGACGTCTCAGGGAACGGCCGGCGCGGCGAACGGCTCGACCCACGGCGCGGGTGACTGCGTGCCGAACGAGAAGTATGCGCTTCCGTGCGCGGTGACGTCGCGCGAGCGCACGCTGGCGAGCTTCCAGAGCTGGAGCCGCTCGTAGAGGCGCTCCACGCACCGTGCCTCGGGACGACCGACGAGGTCGCCGCCGTCGACGACGGCCGACTCGATCGAGCCATCGGCGCGGATCGCGAGCGTGATGTGACCGATCCCCCGCGGCGAGGTCGGGGTCGCGCAGCTGCGGACGTCGATCGCCGGGATCGAGGGCTCCCACCGCTGGCTCGTGACGGTCGCGGACGGAGAGGCGCTCGGGGTCGGCCGCGGCGCCGGACGCGCCGGCGGGAGCGCGAGCGGAGCGCGGGGCTCGCGAGACACCATCCCCACCGGCGGGACGGGCTCCGGCTCCGACGACGGCGGCGGCGGCGCGGGCGACGCATGCGTGCTCGCCACGCTCTCGTCGCGTCGGATCGTCTGCGCTCCGCCGCGCAGCATGGAGAGACCGAACAGGAACAGCACAACCACCGCCAGCGCCGCGACCTCCTTCGCCCAGCGCGCACGCAGCCAGCGGCGAAGCCGGCTCACGCGCTGCCGAACCACGAGCGCAGAGACGCGGTCGTTCGCGGCGATCTCGGCGAGCGTCTCGCCGTCTGCCTCGCGTAGCATCCAGTCGAACGTCTGCTGGGCGCTGGGCGCCTTCGGCAGGGTGCGCTCGACCCAGCGGCGCAGATCGTCCGGAGGTGGCGCCGGATCGTCCACGCACTCCTTCAGAGCGCGCCGCCGCTCGCGATCGCGAAGGCGATACACGTCCGCCACCTTCTGCCGCGCGATCGCGAAGACGAAGCGACGAACGCCGTCGGCCGCCACCGGCAGCGCCTTCGCGGTGAGCGCCTCCTCGAGCGTTGCCTGCACGACGTCCTCCACCTCGACCTGGTCGATGCGACGGCGCACCGTGTGCGCGAGATCGCGCCAGAGCCGAGGGTCGGCGAGGACGTTGCCGGAGGACGTGTTCGAGGTGCTCAACGTGGCCGTTACCGCTCGTGCCTTCACGGGTGTGACAGCTTTTTTTCGGGTCGTCGACGATTTTCCTCGGTCACGAAGGGGCGGGCTCGAGCGGTGTCCCGGCACCTCGAACGGAATGGAGACGCCATGCGCTGGAACACATGGATTGCGGTCGGCTTTCTCGCGCTCGGATGCGCGAAGCCCGTGCCCACGAAGAGCCCCGAGCCGGCCCCGCCGGTCGTCCCCGCCAGGCCCCTGCCGGCCGCCGCGCGCCTGGAGTTCGAGCCCGTGCTCGTGGACCCGGCGGTCGGAGGCGAGGCGGTCGAGGACGAGCTCACGACCGTCGTGACGCCGAGCGACGACGAGCTCGTGACATTCGTCGAGCGCGTCACGAGCCCGGAGAAGATCGCGCCCGACTCACCGCTCCGCGGGCGGCGCCCGACGGACGGCGTGGAGGCCACGAGGATCGAGATGCGAAGAGGGACCTTCGCGTGCTTCGCGCGGCGGACGCCGCGAGACGCGCGCGCCGCGGTCATTCGCTCGTCGTCGCAGGGGCAGCTGATCCCGCCGCTGCGTTGGATGGCGGAGGTCGTGCGCCTCCCCGGCGCGACGGACGACGAGGCGCGCGCCTGGTACAAGGAGATGAGCCGGCGGATCGCGACCACCGGCCGCGCGACGGGCATCGCGCGGTTCGACAACGGGAACGCGATCGCGATCCTGATCGAGCTCCGCGGCGTCGCGCCGGGCGACACCGAGCTCGTCGCGAAGACGCAGTTCTTCGAAGCGAACGCTTACTCCGCCGAGGCGTGGGGCCCGATCGTTCGTGGCGCGCGGAGCGTCGAGACGCGGAAGATGAACAAGCACCGGGGCGTCAGCGTGTTCGATCTCCTGCGCTCGCTGCACCACGAGCAGAGGCCGTCGTCGACCGACACCTGAAGCGACGCGCGTCTGCGCTAACGTGGAGCGGATGACACCGAGACCGCTCGCGACCTGGCACGAGTCCGTGAAGGCCAACGACCTGACTGCCTTCGAGGCGATCGTGGCCGACGACGCCGTCTTCTCGTCGCCCGCGATCCACACTCCACAGGTGGGCAAGGCGATGGTGTCGATGTACCTGCGCGGCGCGATGCACGTGCTGAACAACGGCTCGTTCCGCTACGTCGACGAGTGGGTGAACGCGCGGTCGGCGGTGCTCGAGTTCGAAGCGAAGGTGGGCGACCTCACCGTCAACGGCGTCGACATCATCCGCTGGAACGACGAGGAGCGCGTCACGAGCTTCAAGGTGATGGTCCGTCCGTTCAAGGGCCTCACCGCCCTGATGGCCGAGATGAAGAGGTTGCTCGACGCGACGAAGGGCGGTCCACCGGAGGCGTCGTGATGTCCCGGGCTCGCCACGTGATCGCGTGCGCAGCGCTGGTCGTGGGCGCATGCCAGCGGGCTCCGCGGGGCGACGATCACGCAGACGCGGCGGCGCGGTCGACGGAGCAGGTCCTCGCGTCGGTGCTGCCGGGCGTGGTCCTGATCGTCAACCGCGCGGCCGACGGGACGATCGGCTTCGGCTCCGGGATCGTCGTCGACGACGACGGGCTCGTCCTCACGAACCTCCACGTCGTCGCCGGCGGCGACTCGCTCGGCGCGCTCCTCTACGACCCGAAGCGCGTGAGCTACATCCCGCAGGACGGCGGTCTCGCGCGCTACCTCTTCGAGAACGACGCCGCCATCGTCCCGACGACGCTCGTACGCGGCGATCCCGTGCTCGATCTCGCGCTCGTGAAGCTGAAGGCGTCGACGAAGGGCATGAAGCTCCCGTTTCGCAAGGAGGCGGCGAAGCAAGGCGAGCGGGTGCTGGCGGTCGGTCATCCTGGCGAGACGGTTTGGTCGTTCACGAGCGGTGTCGTCAGCTCGCTCCACAAGGACATGATCCAGACCGACGCCGCGATCAATCGCGGCAACTCCGGCGGTCCGCTCGTCGACGCCGAGGGCAGCGTCATCGGCATCAACACGTCGAAGCTCCTCGGCGACATGCACGGGATCGGCTTCGCGCGCCCATCGACGCTGGCGGAGCCGATCCTCGCCGGCCAGCGCACGGTGATCCCGCTCGATCGCACGACGCCCGAGGCCACCGTCCGGACGTGCAACAGCGCGCTCGAGCACGCGTCGGAGACCTCGCTCGAGTGCAACGACTGGGATGCGTACTACGACGCGATCCTCGACAAGCTGCAGCGGAAGGTGAAGTACCTGAAGCTCACCGGCGCGGCGAAGAAGGACTTCGAAGATCGCGTCGTGCACGGCGCGACGAAGGAGGCGGTCGTCGGCGCGATGCGCGAGTCGCAGCTCGCCTATCTTCGTGGTGAAGATCCCAACGCTCCGATCCGGAGGCTCGACGAGCACCTCGAGTCGCAAGCGGTCAGCGACGCGGCGGCGGAGAGCTACCGGAAGACGTTCGCGCGGAAGTCGAACGCGCGGTCTCTTCGCGAGGCGCTCGAGGCGCCCGACGGCGGACGAGCGAGCTACGAGCGCGAGTACGACAGCGCGGTCTACGCGCGGACGGGCATCAAGATCGATCGCAAGAACCCGCGAACCCGCTTCGAGGTGCTGCGCATGGGCACCCGCATCGAGCGAACGTTCCTCGTCGACGACACGCACGCGTGGGTGGCGGTCTCGGGCCGCAACCTCGACGCGACCGAGTACCGGCAAGCGGAGTATCTCGTGAAGCGACCGGACGGCTGGCGCATCGTCGGCTGGCCGACCGCCGCCGCCGAGAAGACGCGTCCCGCGGATTTCCCGCTCACCTTCAGCGACTACGAAGAAGACATGACGCGCCTCGTCGCCTACGAGGCGCAGCTCTTCAAGCCCGCGACGATCGAGGGCGGCGCGGGGAGCGCGCTGAAGAAGAAGCGCTGACGAGGACCCCGACGCTCATCGCTCGAGCGCGTCGATCCGTTTCTCGGGTTCGATCAGCGCGCCGATGGCGTCGTCGGATGCGATGAAGTCGTCGTGGGAGCCGCCGTTCGTCACCGCGATGTAGATACGATTCGACTTCGGCGCGATCCAGACGTTCGAGTCGTTGAGCGTGTTCGAGCCCTGCAGATAGAGCACCCGGCCATTGGCCCATCTCCGCTCGCCGAGCGCCCAGCCGAGGCCGTGCTTGTCGCCGGCGGATTGTCCGCCGACGGGCCCGGCCGGTGGGAGAAGATCGATACGAGCCCGTTCCGCCGGCACGCCAGCAGCAAGCCTCGTCTTCACGAGTCTGCGCCGCGCTTGGTCTCGGCGGCCTCGACCGCCTCCACGGAGGAGCGGCCGAGGTCGTCGACGGACGGTGCCTCCATCCGGTCGGCGAAGGCGGTGAGCTGCTCGACGAGATCGGTGGCGGCGGGCCGCGCGCCGGGCTGCTTCTCGAGGCAGGCCATCACGAGCGACGAGAGCTCGGGAGGACCGCCGAGCGTCGGCACGGGCGAGTAGAGATGAGCGAGCAACACGTCCTCGATGCGCGACTCGACGAAGGGCCGGCGCCCGACGATGAGCTCGAAGAGCACGACGCCGAGGCTGTAGATGTCGACCGCGGGTGTGATCCCCGCCTCCGGGCGGATCTGATCGGGCGCCATGTAGCCGGGCGTGCCGTGAAACGTCAGCGGGCGAGTCGCGTCGCCCTCCGCGGGTGCGTTCAGCACCTTTGCGATGCCGAAGTCGAGGAGGCGAACCCCGGGCGGCGCGATGGAGAGCATCAGGTTGTCAGGCTTGATGTCGCGGTGCACGACGCCTTGCGAGTGCGCGACGACGAGGGCGGCGGCGACCGCCGCGCCGATCCGCGCCGCGTCTCCGAACCGGACGCGCACCGCCGATGCGAAGCGCCGGAGCGTGACTCCGCGCACGAGCTCCATGAGCTGATACGGGGTGCCGTCCTCCTCCGTGATGTCGACATGAAGCGTCTGCACGATCGCGGGATGGGTCAGCGTGCTCGCGATCCCGGCCTCCGTGACGAAGCGGCGGATCGACTCGCGCTGCACCGCGTGGAGCATCTTGAGCGCGACGACGCGATTCGTCATCAGGTCCTCGACCTCGTAGACGCTCCCCGTCGCGCTCTCGCCGAGCTTGCCGATGACGCGCGCCCGGCCGCCGATGACCGTGCCGGGCGCGAGCGAGACCGGCTCGGCCCCTCCCGCTGCGCGGTCGAGCGCGCGGCGCAGCTCCCGCGAGCGATCGCCGACCTTCTGCCGGAGCTGGGTGTTGAGCGCGTCGATCTCGCTCGCGCGCTGGACGATCTCCGTGACCTGCTCGGACACCCGCCGCTCGAGGCCGAGGTTCAGCCGCTCGAGCTCCTCGCGCAGGGACTGGAGCTCGCGCGTGCGCGTCTCGAGCTCCTCGTATGCGCCCACGAGCGCCTCGTTGATGGAGGCCCAGTACCGCTCACGACGTGCGAGGTCCAGGCGCCCCTGCTTGAAGCTCCAGTAGAGGCGCGTGAGCTCGGCGCCCGTGACCGCGGCGTCCTCGGCCGGAGGATCGCCATCGAGGAGGTCGCGAGCGGTGATGAGCTTCACCGGAACGTGACGTTGAAGACGAGCGGATCGGCCGCATTGTCGACATCCACGAACGTGAGGTCGCCCGGCGCGCGCATTCCGCCGAGGAGGATGCCGCGCTCGATCGCCTTCGGGAACGGGGTCGTGCTCCGGACGCGCGCCGTACCCGCCTGCTCGTCGATCGCCTCGAGCGTGAACTCGCCGACGGCGGCGGGCGGTCCCTGCACGACGCTCCGGTAGCCCGCCGAGCCGGTCTGGAACTTCAGAAAATCGACACCGCTCGTGACCTGCTGCCTTCCGGGGCCGTGCTCGTACCAGTCCGCCATGAGCTGCATCCCGAGCTGCTCGAGGACAGGGTCCATGTCCCGGAAGCGCTTGGCGACCGCGGTGAGGAGCGCGAGGAAACGGGGATACGGATAGAAGCCCGTCGGCTCCACCCCGACGAGGAGCTCCTCCACTTGCTCTCCGCCGAGCATGCGCAGGTGCAAGAACACCTGGGCCACGGACGCGACGAAGTATCCGGCGAGGCCGACTTCTTCGTGGTGCTTCTCGATCGGCTCGAACATGGAAAGCCGAGTCTAAGATCGCCGGCCATGGAAGGAAACGCGGGAGGTCCTCCTCAGTCGCGAACGGTCTGATGCTCGCGACCCGCGAGATGGAACGGATAGCCGCCTCCGAGGATGTCCTCGACGATCGGCGTGTTCGACGCGATGTGGTTTCGTCGCGCCCACCCCTCGAGGTTGTCGTTTGGTCCCGTGTATTGCATCGCGCCTTCGGCCTCGAGGATGGTCCGTGCAGGTACCACCTGATGGTGGAGGATGCAGCCGTCGGAGCGGACCGAGACCGGCGTGTCGAGGCTCGCATACGCCGTCGCGCGGCGCTGGAAGGCGACGTGATCGGCGAAATAGAGCCCGGAGAGGGCCATGAGCTGGCCGGGCAGCGTCCCCTGATCGAGCACGATGGCGAGCGCTTCGGAGGCGTTCGGCCGGCCAAGAAGCATGCGTAGCGCGGCCACCTCGGGGATCGGCAGCCCGGCGATGCTGACCGCCGCCCCGCCGAAGTGCTCCGCGTTTCCGAGCGTCTGGATCGCCTCGCGTTCCTCGGCGGAGTACGTCGCCGGCACGTCGATCGCCTTCATGGTCGTGGTGCGCGGCTCTCCCGGCGCGACGGTGACGGGCCGCGGGCGAGGCGGGACGGGCTTCGGGGCACAGCCGACCAGGCCCAGGAACGCGAAGGAGAGGAGGAGCGACGAAGAGAAGCGGAGGTGCATGCCTCTCGAACGCGCGGGCTCACCATCCCTTACACGCGCCCGCGCCTGCGGAAGGGCGGCGCCGCGTAGATCGCGGACGAGGACTCCGTAGCGGCACGTCTCTCTGGTTCAAACGCGCTCATCCGGCGCGCTGGAACTCGCCCGAACGCCAGGCTTGCCGCCCGCACGGCGTGGGTCTACGTGAGGCGGCGATGTCCGACGCGGCGCTCGTATCCACCGAGAAAATGCGTAAAATCGCGAAGTTGGCGTGGGGTGTCCTCGCCTGGAACCTCGCCGTCATCGTCTGGGGTGCGTTCGTTCGCGCGTCGGGCTCGGGCGCTGGCTGCGGCCGTCACTGGCCCCTCTGCAACGGCGAGGTCGTGCCGCATTCCCCTGGCACCGCGACGATGATCGAAGCCGCGCACCGCGCCACGAGCGGGCTCGCGCTGATCGCGGTCGTCTGGCTGCTCGTCGCCGCCAGGCGCGCGCTGCCGAAGGGCCATCGCGTGCGCAAGAGCGCGGGCTGGTCGACCGTGTTCGTCCTCACGGAGGCGCTCGTCGGCGCCGGCCTCGTGCTCTTCGAGCTCGTCGCCCACGACGCGTCGATGAAGCGCGGCCTCTCGATGACGATTCACCTCTGCAACACGTTCTTCCTTCTCGCCGCGCTCGCGCTGACAGCGTGGTGGGCGACCGTCCCGCTGCTCTCTCCCGTCACGGTGGAGGAGACGAGGAAGCCGCTCCTCTTGAGGGGGGTGATCACGGTGGCGCTCGGCAGCGTGCTCGTCCTCGGCGCGAGCGGCGCGATCGCCGCTCTGGGAGACACGCTGTTCCCGGCGCTCTCCCTCCGCGAAGGCATCGCGCAGGACCTCTCGCCGCTCTCGCACGTGTTCCTGAAGCTGCGCATGCTCCATCCCGTGATCGCGCTCGGCTCCGGCATCGTGGTGCTCGGCGCGGCGGGCCTCGTGCGCGGGCTCTCGGGCAACCCGCACGCGCGCCTCCTCTCGCGAGGACTCACGCTCCTCTTCGTCACGCAGTTCGGCGCGGGCATCCTGAACATCACGCTGCTCGCGCCGATCCCGATGCAGCTCGTGCACCTGCTCCTCGCCGACGCGACGTGGATCGTGCTCGTGCTGATGGCGAGCGAGGCGCGGACGCAGCACGCCGCGGTCCCCGCGGCGCTGCCGTCCACGCCCGACGTCGCTGCCGCGTAGCCTCAGGCCTTCTGGCGGATGGCGCTGATCGGCGGGGTCGCAGGCGCGATCGCGGCCGTCGCGGTCGGGTTCGCTCCGTCTTTCGGGTTCGCTCCCGGGAAGGCCTCGATCGCCGCGGCGAGCGAGAGCAAGCTGTCGCCCGCCTCGTAGCGGAAGCGGACGTGGATCTCCTCGCCCGCCGTCACGTGGATGGGCGTCGTCAGCGGGAGCACGAGCTCGTGCATGTCCCAGTCGATCGATCGGGCCTCGCTCTCGATGATCGCGAGCAGGTTCTTGTGCGTGAACCGCAGGCTGTTGATGCGGCCCGACTGGCGCACGGTGACCCGGACGTCGAGCGCGAGCACGTTGGAGTATTCGTCTCCGTAGAGGAACGACGCGAAGAGCGACCGATCCGCGCGCGCGGTGACGCGGCTCTGGGCCCGCTCGCCGTCGATGAACATCGGCACCGAGGCCTCGTAGCCGTGGAACGAGAAGTCCGTGTCGACCGGCTGCACGGCGAGCACCGCCGCCTCCGGGAGGAAGATCGGGAGCGGACCGCCGAAGCGAGCGAGGTAGCGCTTCTTGAACGAGGCGATGACCGACATCTGCTTCTCGCGAAGCATCGCGGTGTGGAGCATCTCGCAGATGACGACGTCTACGGGCTCGGGCGGCAGGTAGAGGTTGGCGTCGGTGTTGATGACCACGACGCGATCCGCGACGCCGTTCGCGGTGAGGAACCGATGCGCGGCGGCGGCGACGTGGGGCGCGCGCTCGACGCAGTAGACCTTCGCGGCGCCCGCCCGCGCGGCGAAGAACGAGAGGACGCCCGTACCACCTCCGAGCTCGACGACCTTCATGCCCTTCTTCACGACCGTGCCGATCGCCTCTTCGAACGGGCCCGTGCGCTGCTCCTGATTGAGCATCTGGTAGTGGTAGTGGATCGGGATGAACTGCCCGAGCATCGCGTCGTCGTCGACCTGATCGGCCACCGCGAGATGAAACGACGGCGTCTCCGCGGTCGAAGAAGCGAGGTCGCGTTGCGGCAGCCTGAGGGCGGTGTTCATTCGATGTTCTCCAGGAGCGAAGCGAAAGCCTCGCGCTCCCGTACCTCTGCACCGTGCGTGCCGCGCCGGGCGCCACCGCCGTGACCCCGGATCGCCGGAGAATCCGTGAATGAGCTCCCGTTTCGCGCGGCCGGACGGGCGTCAATTGCATGACGCTCGTCAGGGGGCCGTCAGGTGGGATGCTCTCGACCCGTGAACGGTCGGTTCGCGCGCGCCTTGAGGGCCGTCGCTACAGCGAGCCCATCATCATGTCGAGGAACGGCCCCGGCCCCAGGAGGGAGGTGCCGCCGTCGATGAGGATGGTGGAGCCCGTGATGTACGCGCCGGCGGGCGACACGAGATAGAGGACGGCGCTCGCGACCTCGTCGATCGTGCCGTAGCGGCCGAGCGGGACGCGCTTCTTCAGCGCCTCGCCGGCGCCTTCGGGGGCGAGGCGGCTCATGCCCTCGGTGCCCTCGATGGGGCCAGGGGCGACCGCGTTCACGCGCACACCGAAGCGGCCCCACTCGAGCGCGAGATCGCGCGTGAGCTTCTCGATCCCGGCCTTCGCTGCTCCGGCGTGCACCTGGAGCGGCGTGGGCACCTCGGCCTGCGTGGCGGTGATGCTCACGATCGACGCGCCCGGCTTCGTGAGGTGCTGGAACGCGGCGCGGCACGAGTTGAAGGTGCCGCAGAGATCGATGTCGATGACGGATCGAAAGCCGTTCGCGCTGAGCGCGGCCGCGGGCGCGAGGAAGTTCCCCGCCGCGGAGTTGATGACGATGTCGAGCGAGCCATGCTTCGCGACCGCCTCCTTCACCGCCCCCTCGAGCGCGGGGTACTCGCGGACGTCGCACGCGTGGCACGACGCGGTGCCGCCTGCGGCGGTGATCTCGCCCGCGATGTTCTCGAGCTTCGCGAGCGTGCGTCCGACGAGCGCGACCTTGGCGCCGTGCGCCGCGAGGAGCTTGGCGATGCCGGCGCCGATGCCGCTGCCGCCGCCCGTGATGAGTGCGGTCTTCCCGGTGAGGAGCGTGGGAGCGAAAATAGATGTGGCTTGCATGGTTCCTCAGTGCGGGGGCTTGCCCGCTTTGGCATCGTCGTTCGCCACGTCGGCGAGCCCCGCGAGATCGGCGAGGCGGAGCGGATGGAACGGAGGGCGTGGCGTGAACGGACGCATGGCGTCGCCGCCGCGCTCGGTGAGGAGCCGCGCGCAGATGGCGACGCAGCTCTTTCCCTGGCACCATCCAGTGCCGAACCCCGTGTAACGCTTGAGCGACTCGATGTCGTCGTGGCCGCGCGTGATCGCGTCCTCGAGCTCGTGGAGCGTGACGTCTTCGCAGCGGCAGACGAGGACCTTCGCCAAAGTGCTGGCGAGCCTAGCATCGCCAGAAGCGCGCGGCCGAGGAGCTTCTGATCGACCCGCTCGCGACGCAACGAGCGCGGTGTTTACGCCGTGAAGTAAACACTCGCGCGCTTTTCCGGCGGAGAGGCGTCGCTATCTTCGCACGATGACCCTTCGCCGCTCCTTCGCCGCCGTCGTGCTCGTCGCCGTTGCCGTCATCTCCCCCGATCGCGCGGAGGCTCAGGGCGGGGCCGCCGCCGTGCGCATGCAGCACGTGGCCGATCGCGGGAGCGTGGTAAACAACTTCACGAAGATCGAGAACCTCGCCTGGAACGCCAAGCCCGACCAGGTCCTGATGGTGCAGTCGGTCGGACACCAGAAGAACGTCGGCGTCTTCTACGACACGACCTCGTCGCGCTGGGCCGTGTTCAACGAGGACAAGTCGCCCATGCCCGTCGGCGCGAAGTTCAACGTCGTCGCCGACGGCGCGTTCGTGCATCGCAGCGCTCCCGCGAACATCTCGCAGAACTGGACGTACATCGATCATCCCTCCGCCAACGGCAACCAGCTCGCCGTCGTCTTCGTGACGCAACGCTGGAGCTCGTCGGGCGCGAACGGCGGCTACAACGATCGCGCGGTCGGCGTCTGGTTCCACGGCGGGAGCGTCGGCGGCCCGAACAAGTGGGCGATCTACAACGAGGACAGGACCGCGATGGGCGTGGGCCTCGAGTTCAACGTGAAGGTCTTCAGCGCGCCGAGCACGGCCGCGAGCCCCTACGTCTCGACGTGGGCTACCGGTCCCGCCAACCCGGGCTCTCCGACCACGCTGCCGCCGTCCGTGCAGCGAGGCGGCATCTTCTTCATGAGCCACCAGTACAAGAACGGCGGGGTGGGGAGCACGTACTACACCGCGCCGTGGACGGTCACGCCGGTCGGCGGCGGGGGCGCGTTCCAGGTGACGGGCGGCGCGGCGATCCCGGGCGACCTCGCGTTCAACGTGGTCGCCTACTGACGGCGCGCAACGCTTTTGGCCCTACGCCCAGAGGCCGTTCGAGGGCAGACTTCCCGACGTGCCCGCGTTCGATCTCGTCCGCATCCTGGAGGCCATCTACGCCGTCGAGCTCGCAGAGCGGGAGTGGCTCTCCGGGATCGTGGCCGCGTTTCGCCCCGCGCTCGAGGACGGCCTCGGCATGGCGGCGTACGTCTACGACGCGTCCGTTCGGCCGCTCGTCGTGCGCGAGCCGATCCTCGACTGCCCGCTCGACGCGAACGGCCTGGCCGCGCTCATGGGCAACTCGAACGAGGACTACGTGCGCGGCGCGTGGCTCTCGAAGGTAGCTGCGACCGCGAGCGAGACGCCGGGCTTCACCGAGCATCCCGGCGTCCCGCTCGTCTTCCATCCCGTCGGCATTCACGACGTCATGGTCATCAACGCGCTCGATCCGATGGGGATCGGCTGTCTCGTCGGCGCTCCGCTGCGGAAGCTCCGCAGGCTGTCCGAGCCGGAGCGCGAGCGCTGGGAGCGCGTCGGAGCGCACGTGCAGACCGCGCTGAGGCTCCGGCTCCGGCTATCTCGCGCGGCGGCGCCAGTACAGGCCGTCCTCACGCGCGACGGTCGAGCCCAGCACCTCGAGGGCGACGCGGAGCGCGCGCGCGACGCCTTGCGCGAGGCCGTCCTCGGCATCGATCGCGCGCAGACGAAGCTGCGCCGCGAGCCCGATCGCGCGCTCGCCTCCTGGCCCGCCCTCGTCCGCGCCCGCTGGACGCTCGTGCACGACTTCGAGACGGGTGGGGAGCGCTTCATCGTGGCGCGCGCCAACCAGGCGAGCGCTGCGGGCTCGAGCCTGCTCAGCGAGCGCGAGCGCGAGGTCGTCGGCTGCCTCGCCATGGGCCACAGCCCGAAGGTGATCGCCTACGAGCTCGGCCTCTCCCACTCGACCGTGCGCGTGTTGCTCGCGCGGGCGCGCGCGAAGCTCGGGGCGAGGACACGCGAGGAGCTCATCGAGAAGCTTCGCGGCGGCGACTCATGAAGTCGCGGAGGGAGAGCGGGCTGCGCTCTCCGCCGCGTCCGTCGACTCATCGCTGGGCGTCGAGCTTCACGAAGCGCGGGTAATAGAGCGTGGCATCGCGGATGACCTCCGCGAAGTCGAAGCTGTTCGCGGCGTAGGTCGCGACGAGGTCGGCGCCCGTGAGCTCGGGATGGAGCTTGCCCGCGTAGACGAAGGGGTTGGCGCGCTTCGACTCCTCGGGACGGAACACCGGCACGGCGTCCGTCCACGGGCCCGCGAGCGCCTTTGCACGGCGAACCGCGATGTCGGTCGCGCCGAAGCCGATCGACTCCACCGTGAGCCATTCGTTGCAGTAGGGCGCGGTGATGAACTCCGGCGCGCCGCCGCCCCACACGGGCGCCGACGCCTTCTCCGGACCGAAGGCCTTGCCGTTCCAGAATGCGCTCTCGGCGTCCAGCGCGTCGAGCTTCCATCGCTCGAGCTCTACGTCGTTGAAGAACGCGCCCTTCTTCGTGGTGAGCGAGTGCAGGTACCCGTCCACGGCAACGACACCGATCCCGTGCGAGCGCCCGTCGCTCGGGAGCCTCCGCAGGGAGACGCGCCACTTCATCGGCTCGTCGTCGGGGTTCGCGATGCGCGCCAGGCGCGTGCCCACCGTCGCGAAGCCGAGGCCGCCGTCGGCTCGCTCGAGCTCGCTGAGGAAGAGCACCAGCTCGCCCCCGGGAATGCGTGTGCCATGCACGGGCCAGAACCAATGCGTGCCGTCCTCGGGGAAGAAGGACGTCGCGGGTCTCGGAGCGGGGCCGGCCTCGACCGCCGCGTGCCAGAAGAACTCGATCTTCGCCGTGGTGGGGTCCGTCCCCGACTGGATGGCGATGCTGTTGCGAACGAACGTCGACTGCGAGCGAACGTGCGCGTCGGTCTTCGCGATGAAGGAGTCGCCGAAGAGCCAGAGGATGCGCCCCGGCGCGAGCTCCACGGTGTAGGCCGCGTCGCCGCCCAGCCATCGTGGATCGGCATGGAACAGCGCGTCGGCCTCGGGCCACGCCTCGCCCGTGAACCGCTTCGGGGGCGTGCACGTCGCACGGGGCGGGCGCGGCGACGCGCTCGGCGGCGCGCTCAGCGCGTCTTCGCCGTTCTCCGCGGCGAGCCCTGCGTCGTCCCCGCGCGAGCAGGCGACGAGCCCCACGAGCGCGAGCGCGAGGAGGGACCGCACGACGAGAGCGTACCCGACCGCGAGCCTCCGCGCTCGACGTCGTCGCACTCGACCCACGCGAGCCGGCCGTCGTCATGGCGAAGCCGGACGCGCTGGTGGATCGCGAACGCGAACGAGACCGCTGGTGCGCGCTCACGTGGAGGGTGGGTCGATGACCGGCGGCTGCGATCGATCCCATCGCAGCGCGGTGCGATCCACTCGTCGCGTTGCGGCTCGCATTCGTGGTTGGTAGAGCGCCGCTCTGTCGGAGGCTCGAATGAAGACGAAGCTCTTGAGTGCGTGCTCATCGCTCGCGGCGCTGACGATCGTGGCCGGGGCCTGCGCGCCGGAAGAGAGGCTCGCGGAGCGCGCGGAGGCGGTGACCGAAGCAGACGACGTGACGACGAAGGAGGCCTGTCCGACGGGGCGCTTCCGCTGCTTCGCGAAGATCCAGACCGAGACCGCCGGGGGCTCGATCAAGCGCTTTGCGGCCCCTTCGGGCTTCGGGCCCGCCGAGCTCGCCGATGCGTACGAGCTCGACACGAGCGTGGACCCGGGCGCGACGATCGCGATCATCGACGCGTTCGGGTACCCGAACGTCGAGGCCGACCTCGCCGCCTACCGCGCCCGCTACGGGTTGCCGCCGTGCACGGTCGCGAGCGGGTGTCTCCGCATCGTGAACCAGCGCGGCACGAGCGCCCCGCTCCCGCCGCCGCCGTCGAACGACAACGACTGGATGACCGAGCAGGCGATCGACCTCGACCTCGCGAGCGCCGCCTGTCCGAAGTGCAAGCTCCTGCTCGTCCAGACGGAAAACGATCACGACACCGGCCTCTTCGAGGCGCAGCAGGTCGCGGCGAGGCTCGGCGCCACCGTCATCAGCAACAGCTGGGGCAACGACGAGACCGCCGTCGACCTCGCTTCGACCTACGAGCACTTCTTCGCGGTCACGCCCGCCGTCGGCATCTTCGCGTCGTCGGGCGACTCCGGCTACGACAGCAACGGGCACGGCCCGCATTATCCGGCCACGTCGGCGTACGTCACGGCCGTCGGCGCCACGACGCTCCGGCGCAGCGCGACCGATCCCCGCGGCTGGACGGAGTGGGCGTGGGGCGGCTGGGGCGGCCACGGCAGCGGCAGCGCGTGCAGTCTCTCCGTGCCCAAGCCGGCGTGGCAGGGCGAGACCGCATGCCGCCGTCGCGCGAGCGCGGACATCTCCGCCATCGGCGATCCGTCCACCGGGCTCGCGGTGTACACCTCGAAGCAGGGCGGCTGGATCGTGACCGGCGGGACCAGCGCCGCGACGCCCTTCGTCGCGGGCGTCTACGCGCTCACCGGCCATGGCAAGGTCGCCCCCTCGTTCGCCTACGATCATCCAGGCGCGTTCTTCGACGTCACGGTCGGAGCGAACGGCGCCTGCCGCAGCGTCCTCTGCAAGAGCGGCCCGGGCTGGGACGGTCCGACGGGGCTCGGCACTCCAAACGGCTCGGCGCTGAGGGCCGCGACCTGCACACCGAGCTGCGCGGGCAGGTCGTGCGGGAACGATGGCTGCGGCGGCTCCTGCGGCGCCTGCGGCGGAGCCAGCTACTGCAGCGCGACCGGGCAGTGCGTCGCCGCGTGCGTGCCGAGCTGCGCCGGACGCGTGTGCGGGAACGACGGGTGCGGCGGCTCCTGCGGGGGCTGTGGCGACGGGAAGGTCTGCGACGGCAGCGGCCGCTGCGTCGCGTGCAGCCCGACGTGTGACGGCACGCGCTGCCTCGGTCCCGACGGATGCGGCGGCACGTGCAGGTGTCGTCCCGGCACCGCCTGCGCCGGCGGCGTCTGCTACTGAGCGCGGGAACCTTTTCCTCCGCGCGGCTTCCAAGCTCGTCATGAGCAGACCTTCATTGCGTCTCTCGGCGGGGCGCGCCGCGCTCGTCGCGGGCGTCGTGTCCGCCGTCCCGCCGATCGCGTACGTCACCATGCACTCCTCCGTCCACTGGCCCGCGATGCTCGCGATCGGCGCGGTGTGCGCGGTCGCGGCCGGCGCCTGCTTCGGCCTCTATTTCCGGTTCGCGAGCGCGCTCGTGGAGCGCCACACGCTCCCCCGGCGCATGCGTGTGGCGGCCGCCGCCGCGCCGTCGGGCGGGCTGCTCACGGACCCGCTCGAGGAGGAGGATCTCGCGCTCGAAGCTCGCTTCGCCGAGCTGGAGGAGCTCGACGATGCTCCGCGAGGCGCGGGCGCTGCGGGGGCCGTCCGAAGGATCAGCGCCAGGCGAACTGATAGCCGCTGAAGATGAACGTTGCCGGTTCGCGCGACCAGACGTGCAGAAAAGTGCACTCGTTCGATGCGCGAAGCCTCGCTCGTCGTCATCACGCGTGCGACGGATCGCGCGGGACCCGCGGCTCAGTCCTCGCCTTCGTACTCGCAGCGGGCGTCGCAGGTCTCGTGCACCGTGACACGCGCGAGCGATGGGATCGTCGGCTTCATCCGGTCCCAGATCCACTTGGCGAGGATCTCGCTCGTCGGGTTCTCGAGGCCCTCGATCTCGTTCAGGTAGTGGTGATCGAGCTTGTCGCCCAGCGGCGCCCAGGCGTCGTACAGCACGCCGTAGTCGATGAACCAGCCCGTCTTCGGATCGACCGGACCCGCGATGGCGAGCTCGATCTTGAAGGAGTGGCCGTGGAGGCGCTCGCACTTGTGGCCGGGGGCGACCATGGGGAGGCGGTGAGCCGCCTCGAAGCGGAATTCGTGAACCAACCGGACGCGCACAGTGGGGGAAGCTTAGCTAAGTCCGCGAAATCTCGTGATGCGAATTCTCTCGGCGCCGGGCCGTCCAAGAAAAGCACCCGCTCGGGCGTATCAACGTCACACGGGCTGTTCCTAGGACGATTCCCCCCGCATGACCGTCGCGTTCGACCTGAGGCCATATCCGCCCGAGCTGGCGCGTGAGGACGTGCGTCGCGGTCTGACGGCCCTCCTCCGGCGGCGGGTCCCGGGTCAGGAGGTCGACGACCTCGCGCAGACCATCCTGTGCGACGCGCTCGCCTCGAGCTCCATCCCCTCCGATCCGGAGGAGATGCGGCGGTGGCTCATCGGCATCGCGCGCCACAAGATCGCCGACTATCACCGCCGCGCCGCGCGAACGAAGGCCCGGAGCGAGGGCGAGGCGCCGCTCGCGACGTGCGCCGCCTCGCCGGTCGCGTTCGAGGAGCGCGAGGTGCTCGATCAGCTCCTCGGCGCGATCGAGTCGCGGCGCGACGCCGAGACGATGGAGTGGCTCGTTCGCGAGCACGGCGGCGAGCGTCTCGCCGACATCGCGAGCGAGAATGGCCTGCCCGCGCCGATGGTGCGGCAGCGCGTGTCCCGCCTCCGCCGCGCGCTCCGCTCGCGATGGGCGGGGGCGGTCGGCGTGCTCGTCCTCTTCCTCGGGATCGCCGCCGCGCTCGGCGTCTCGCGCTCGCGCTCCGTCGAGCAGCCCGCGCCTGCGGTCACGCCCATCGTGCCCGATCGCCCCGTGCCCACGACGAAGCCGGAGGAGCTGCCGCCGCCATCACCGCTGCTCGATCAGGCGCAGGGCGACTGGGTGGTGCAGTCGGTCCGGCCAGAGCGCGAGCTCAGCGCCGGCGAGAAGAAGCTCGTCGACACGTACTCGAAGAGCGCGACGATGCACGTCGAGGGCGGCACCATCACCGTCACCGCGAACGCGTTCAAGGAGACGTGGCACGTCACGAGCGTCGAAGGCCATCACGTGACGCTCGACTGCGAGCACGGCGAGAAAGAGGTGGCGGACGTCGTGCTGCGCCAGGACCGCGCCGGCAGCCAGCTCGAGCTCCGCCTCCCGCACCACCCGCGCCTCGCGGGCAAGCTCGTGTTGAAGCGCCCGGTCTACTGATCTCTTCGGTCCTGCGCAGCGCAGCAGGGGCTCGGCTCGCTCGCGCTGGTGCGCAGTCCAGTCCGCGGAGCCGGAAAATTTCCCGATCCCGCCGGGAGAAAATCCCGCTGGCGCGACGGGCTCGCCCGCGGATTCTCGCTCCTGCCCGCGTGGCACGGGCGCTGCTGCAAGCACGGGTCCGATGCTTGCCCGACGGCTCGCGGTGTCGCTCGTTCTCCTCGCCTCGGTCGCGGGGGCGGAGCCTCGGCGCGCGCCCCCGCCCGAGCCTCCGCCCGCGCGGCGCATGACGCTGCCCGAGGCGCTGGGGTACGCGCGCTCGCATCAGTACAAGCTCATCGCGGCCCGCGAGCGGCTCGAGGCCGCGAAGCTCGAGGTCGAGATCCCCCGCGCGCAGTGGCTCCCGCAGGTGGGCGCGCTCGCGGAGGTCTTCGGCGGCACCGCGAACAACGCGACCGGCCTCTACCTGAATCAGCGCGCGGTCGACGTGCCCCGCGTCGGCGCGACGGTCGTGCCCGGCGACGATCCGAGCTGGAAGCCGTATGCGTCGACGTTCGTCGCGCTTGGGGTGAGGCAAGAGCTCTACGATTTCGGTCGCATCGCCGCGGAGCGCGCGGCCGCGGAGCTCCGCGCCGACGTCGAGCGCTACCGCGTCGCGAGCCAGACGGTGGACACCGACTTCGGCGTCGCGCAGGCGTACTACGCGGTCCTCGCTGCGATCGCGATCGACGAGGCCTCGCGCAACGCCTTCGACCGCGCCGCCACGCACGCCGACTTCGCGCGCGCACAGGTGCAGAGCGGCATGCGCCCGCCCATCGAGCAGACGCGCGCCGACGCCGACGTCGCGCGCTACGAGGCGGGCATGCAGCGCGCGCGCGGGGCGCTGCATTCTGCACGTATCGTGTTCGCGGCGGCGGTAGGCGTGGACGACGCCGAGCTCGACGCCTCGGGCGCGGCGCTCGCGGGGGCGCCGCTGCCGGCGCTGAACGACACGCTCGCGCGCGCCACGCGGAGCCCGTTCGTGATGGTCGCACGCGCGGGCGTCGAGGCGCAGAAGGCGGAGACGAAGCGCATCGAGGCGCAGGCGCGGCCGAACCTCTTCGCGACCGCCGCCGTGGACGGGCGCGCAGGCGGCGCGCCTCCGTCGTCCGCGCGGAGCACGCTCCAGTCGGGCGCGGGCTTCGTCCCGCTCGTGCCGAACTACGACGTCGGCGCCATCTTCTCGTGGCCGCTCTGGGAGCCGCAGATCGATCGCGCGGCGGACGCGTCGCGGGGGCGCGAGCAGGCCGCCGCCTCGGACGCGGAGGCGGTGCTCCGCGTGCAGCGCGCCGCCATCTCGTCCGCGTGGCACGACGCCGACGTCGCGACGGCGACGCTCTCGGCGCTGCAGCGGGGCGCGGACGCGGCGCGCGCGAACTACGATCAGGCGGACCACCGCTTCCAGGTCGGCCTCGGCACGAGCACGGAGCTCGCCGACGCCCAGGCGGTGCGGACCGACGCCGATATCCAGCTCGCGGTCGGTCTGTACCAGGCCGCTCGCGCTCGCGCCGTACTCGAGCGCGCCATCGCAGAGGTCCGGTAGGTGAGGTACGTGAGATGAAGAGCATTCCCATCGCGATCGTCGGGGTCGTCGTCATGGTGCTCGCGGCTGGCGGCTATCTGCTCCATCGCGCCGAGGCGGGGGTGAACAAGATCGCCCTTTCGGAGGAGCCGAAGGGCGTCACCGTCGTCGCGGCGAAGGCGACGACCTACCGCGATCGGCGTCGCTACATCGGGACGCTCGAGGCCTATCTCGACGCGAAGGTCGGGCCGCAGCTCGCCTCCGGTTACGTCGGGACCGTGCTCGTGCGCCCCGGCGCGGTCGTGAAGCGCAACGACGTGGTCGCGACCATCGACTGCCGCAACGCCTCTGCCGCGAACCAGGCCGTGTCGATGCAGGCGCGCGCGCTGCAGGAGCGGGAGAAGGCGGCCTCGCGCGAGGTCGCGCGCATGAGCGAGCTCCTCGACGGCGGCTACGCGTCGCCGAACGAGGTGGAGCTGAAGCAGGCCGGCGCGGCGGCGGAGGCGGCGCAGATCCAGTCGCTGCTCGCGCAGGCGTCGGGCAAGTCGCTCGAGGTGAGCGATTGCGTGCTCCGCGCGCCGTTCGATGGTGAGGTCGCGGCGCGCTTCGTCGATCCGGGCTGGTTCGTGAAGCCGGGCGCGCCGGTGGTGGAGATCGTCGATCGCTCCGTCGTTCGCCTCACGGCGGACGTCCCCGAGATCGACTTCGAGGCGGTGGGCGCCGGCACGGCGGTGAAGTTCCACGTCCTCGCGACGAATCAGGACCTCGAGGGCACGATCGTCCGTCGCGCGCCGGCGGCGGATCCGTCGACGCGGACGATCCACTTCGAGGTCGAGCTCGAGAACGCGAAGCGTGACATCCCCGTCGGCACCACCGCGGAGATCTTCGTCGACGTGGGCAAGCCTGCCCCCGCCACCGAGATCCCGCTCCTCGCCGGCACGATCCGCGGCGACAAAGCCTCGCTCTTCGTGATCAAGGACAACGTCGCGGAGAAGAAGAGCGTCAAGGTGCTGGGCGAGCTCGGCGCCTCGATCTACATCGATCCGAAGGACCTCGCGGCGGGCGCCCGGGTCGTCACGCAGGGCAAGTCACTCCTCGCGAACAACGACCGCGTGACCGCGAAGCTGGAGGGCGACGCGAAATGACGAAGCTCGGCCTGAAGAACCCGCTCTTCGTCCTGATGCTCTGCATCGGGCTCCTCGTCTTCTCGGCGGTGGTGACGCCGCGCATGAGCGTAGACACGTTTCCGGAGCTCACGCCGCCGGTGCTCGTCATCGGCGTGAAGGCGTCGGGCATGGGCCCGAAGGACGTCGAGAAGACGCTCACGTGGCGCATCGAGAAGTACGTGAGCGCGACGCCGGGCGTCGACCACGTGGAGTCCGTCTCGCGCTCGAGCCTCGGCGTCATCTACGTGTGGCTCAAGTGGGGCACCGACCTCAACGCCGCGCAGACGCTCGTGCAGCAGCAGGTGCAGTTCGCGATGTCGTCGGTGCCGAAGACGCTCGGCGTCATTCCGCCGTTCGTCCTCCAGTACGATCCGTCGAACGCGCCGATCATCCAGGTCGCGGTCTACGGTGAGGGCTATACCGCCTCGCAGCTCTACGACTACGCCGCGAACGAGATCGAGCCCCTCATCGAGGGGATCCCGGGCGTCGCGAGCGCGGCGCCGGACGGCGGTCGCGAGCGACAGATCAACGTGGTCGTCGACCCCTCGAGGGCGGCGGCGCGCGGGCTCACCGCGGACGACGTGGCGAAGGCGGTCGATCGCTCGAACCCCCTCTTGCCTTCGGGCCGCTTCAACCCGCCGACCTTCGCGGCCAACGTCTACACGAACGCGGTCCCGAAGAAGGCGGCGGAGATCGGCGAGGCCGTGATCAAGGAAGAGAACGGCCGCGCTGTGCTCATCCAGGACGTGGCGCGCGTGCTCGACTCGGGCTCGAAGGACGCGCAGGCCGTCACCATCAACGGCAAGACCGGCGTCTACCTCAGCGTGCTGCGCGTGCCCGGCGGCAACGTCGTCAAGATCGGCGACGAGGTGCAGAAGGTGGTGAAGAACCTGAAGAGCCTCCCGCCCGGCATGCACGTGGAGGCGATCTTCGATCAGTCGACGTTCGTGCGCTCGACAGTGAGCGGCCTGCAGAAGGAGGTGCTCCAGGCGCTCGTTCTCATCGGCCTCGTCATCCTCGTGTTCCTGCAGAGCCCGCGGTCCGTGCTCATCAGCGCGATCGCGATCCCGATCTCGTTCGCGATCATCCTCATCGTCCTCTACGTGACGGGTCAGTCGCTGAACTCGTTCACGCTCGGCGGGCTCACGCTCGCGATGGGGCCGCTCGTGGACATCTCCGTCGTCGTGCTCGAGGCGGTGCATCGCCATTCGCATGGCCGGAGCCGCGCGGTGGCGGCGCTGACGGGCGCCAGCTCCGTCGCCATCGCGGCGCTCGCGGCCACGCTCTGCACGCTCGCGGTGCTCCTGCCGGTCGTGCTGCTCGCCGGCCTCGCGAAGAAGCTCTTCATTCCGCTCGCGCTCACCGTCGCGACGGGCATGATCGCGGGCTACTTCGTCTCGATGCTCGTCACCCCCGTGGCGTGTCGCTACTTCCTGCCGAAAGAGCATCGCGAGCCGGGCCGCATCGCGCGCACGCTCCAGCGCGCCACGCAGGGCGTCGCCGAGCGCTATGCGCGGCTCCTACGCGTCGTCCTGCCGTACCGCTGGCTCGTGCTCGCGGGCGCGCTCGCGATGGTCGCGGGCTCCGTCTTCGCGGCCTCGAAGCTCCCGAGCACGTTCTTCCCCGACATCGACGAGTCGATGGAGACGGTCTACGTACGCTTCGTTCCGGGCACCTCGCTCGAGGACGCCTCGAAGATGACGGTGGAGATGGCGGCGACGCTGCAGAAGCAGCTCCCCGAGGGCAGCGTGAAGCTGACGCTCACGAACGTGGGGTCTCCGGCGAAGGCGCGCGCCGCGATGACGAGCCCGAACATGGGCACGCACCAGGGCTTCATCCGCATCCAGCTCAGCGATCCCGAGGAGCGCACCCTCGATCAACGCGAGCTCGCGGATCGGATCCGCGAGATCCTCACGCATCGCTATCCGGGCGTCGACTTCCTGATGGCGCCGGGCGGCCTCGTCGCGAGCGTCTTCGCGAACGGCTTCATCGCGCCGATCGTGACGGAGGTCCGCGGGAACAACCTCGACGAGATCCTCGAGCAGTCGAAGCTCATCGCGGAGGTCGCGCGGACGGTGCCCGGCATCCGCGACGTCTACGTGCAGATGGAGAACGACTACCCCGAGATCCGCGTGAATACGGATCGCGCGCAGGCCGGTCTCGTGGGCGTGACGGCGCGCGACGCGGCGCAGACGACGCTCGAGACCGTCCTCGGCAACGTGAACACGCCCGCGGTGTGGGTCGACTCCGCGAACGGCCAGTCGTACTACGTGGTCACGTCCTACGACGAGGCGGTGGTGCAGGGCATGGCCGCGATCGGCGACATGCCGGTGCGCGCGAGCAAGGACCGGAAGATCGTCACCCTCGGCGCGTACGGGCACATCACGCGCTCCTTCGGACCCGTGCTGATTACACGCAATCAGCTCACGCGCGCCGGCCATGTCTTCATGCAGACGGAGGGCCGCGATATCGGCAGCGCGGCGGAGGAGCTCGAGGCGAAGCTCGCCAAGGACCCGCGCATGAAGGGCGTCGAGATGAACTACGTCGGCCAGGTCGATCTCATGCGCACCACCTTCGGTGGACTCGGCGTCGCGCTCGGCCTCGCGGTCATGGTCGTGTTCATGATCATGGCCACGCAGTTCAAGAGCCTGCGCCTGCCGTTCGTCATGCTGTTCACGATCCCGGTATCGCTGGTCGGTATCGTCGGCGCGCTCATGGCGGCGGGGCTCGGCCTCTCCATCACCGCGCTCATGGGCGTGCTCATGGTCATCGGTATCGCGGTGTCGAACGGCATCCTCCTCGTCGACCACGCGAACCGGCAGCTTCAGAGCGGGATGACGCCCGCGGAGGCGGTGCTCGACGCAGCGCGCGTTCGCTTCATCCCCATCGCGATGACGAGCCTCGCCACCATCTTCGGCCTCCTGCCGACCGCGCTCGGCCTCGATCCGGCGGCGGCGTCGAACCGGCCGCTGGCCCTCGCCGTGGTGGGCGGGCTCTTCTCGTCGACGCTCCTCTCCCTGTTCCTCGTGCCCTCGATGTTCACCTTGCTGGCAAAGCCGGTGGTGCGGGACCCCGAGGACGAGGCCCTCGACGCCCCGCTTGCGGTACATCCGGAGCTCGGGTAAGTAGGTCGGTCCCGGCCATGTACCTCATTCTTTCCAAGAAGCCGCGCAAGTCGACCCGCTCCAAGAGCAAGCGCTACCGCGCGAAGCTCAAGGCGAAGGACAAGGGCCGTCAGTCGCGCGTCTACCAGGCGCACCGCCGCTCCTAAGCCGCGACCAGCGCCGAGATGGTCGCGCGTGTGCCGCGGCCATCGGAGCGCTTTGCGAGCGCGAGCTCGCCGCCGTGATGCTTCACGATCTCCCGTGCGATCGTGAGGCCGAGCCCCGATCCGCCCTGTTCACGGCGGGTGCTGAAGAAGGGCTCCGAGGCGCGTGAGGCGACCTCGTCCGGGATGCCTGCGCCTTCGTCCTCGACCGCGAAGACGACGTGGCCGTCGTGCCGCTGCACGTCGAGCGTGACCTTGGACCGCGCGGGAGTCGCGTGGCAGGCGTTGAGGAGCAGGTTCACGAGCGCCTGCTCGAAGAGCGCCGGGCTGCACGCGACCTCGGGCAGATCGCCCGGGACCTTGGCCACGAGCTCGACCTCGGCCTCCGCGAAGCGGTGACGAACGAGGTCGCTCGCGCGCTTCGCGACCGCCGCCGCCGGCGTGGGCACGAGCTCGGGAGCGTCGCCGCGCGCGAGCGCGAGCGAGCCCCGCACGATGCGCTGGATGCGCTCCACCTGCTCGAGCACGATCCTGAGCGAGCTCGCCGCCCGCTCGTCCATGTTCGGGCGCCCGAGCACCTGCTCCGTACGCCCCATGATGACCCCGAGAGGCGTGCCGATCTCGTGGGCGATGCCGGTCGAGAGCGCGGCCACGGTGGCCATCTTGTCCGCGTTGGCGAGCGCGGCCTCCCGCTCCCGATTCGCGGCCGCGAGCGCGGTCCGTCGCGCGTAGGCGCCGATGATGGCGACGATGCCGCCGGAGACGATCACGCTCAGCGCGAGCCGCCACATCGTCGCCTCCTGCCGCGCGCGCATCCGCCACGCAGAAGTGAGGACGACGATGCCCCACCGCCCGCCGCTCTTCGACGTCACGTGCGCGATGCCGGCGTAGGCGCGGCGATTCGGCAGGCCGAACGCGGGCGCCTCCTCGCGCGGGATCGTGACGCTCGTGCTGCCGTTCTCGAGCGCGTCGTGGATGCGATGCGAGCCGATGATGCGCCCGTCGGTGGTGAGGAACCCATAGCGACCCGGCCGCGCGATGAGCAGCGAGAGCTCTCCGGGGCGCTCGAGGCGGCGCGAGCCCGCGAGGAGCTCCACCAGCATCGAGTCGACGAGCGCGTTCTCGTCGAGCGGACCGTCCGGGCCCGCCGCGAGCCGCTGCGCGAGCCGCTCCTCGAAGTCGATCCCCACCGCGGCCGCGAGCACCTCTTGCTCGTGCGAAAAATCGGCGAGCGCGAGCTCGTTCGCGCGGAGGCCGATCCACACCGCGCTGCCGAGGATGGCGCCGATGGCGAGCAGCATCCAGAGCGCGAGCGACCACCGGCGGATGGCCGCGCGCAGCTTACTCATCGCTGCTCGCCAGCCACTTGTTGAGCGTCTTGGCGTCGATGTCGAGCTTCTCGCAGGCGATGTTCTTCCGGCCGCCTACGCGCTCGAGCGCCCACGCGGCGTAGCGGCGCTGGAGCTCGCGCACGGGGATGACCTCGTCGCCGAAGTCGAGCTTCACCCGCTTCGGCTCCGCGAGCGGCAAATCCGTGAGCCCGGCCTGCGCGGTCCGTCCGAGGAGCACGATGCGCCCGATCGCGTTCTGCAGCTCGCGTACGTTTCCCGGCCACGGATGCTCGACGAGGCGCGCCATCGCGTCGGCCGAGATCGACTCGACGACGGCGCGCGGGCTGCGCTCTCGGGCCTCGGCGATGAAGCGCTCGACGAGACGCGGGATGTCCTTCGGACGCTCGCGGAGGGGCGGGATGGTGACGGTGATGCCTTCGAGGCGGTAGAGGAGGTCCTCGCGAAACGCGCCACTCGCGACGCGCGCCGCGAGATCGCGATGCGTCGCGGTGACGATGCGCACGTCCACCTCGCGCTCCTTCGACGCTCCGACCGCGCGCACCGCGCCGCGTTCGAGCACGTCGAGGAGCTTCGCTTGCAGCGCGGGCGCCATGTCGCCGATCTCGTCGAGGAAGAGCGTCCCGCCGTCGGCCTCGACGAAGAGCCCGGTCCGGTTCGCGATCGCGCCGCTGAACGCGCCCTTGAGATGGCCGAAGAGCTCGCTCTCGAGGAGGTTCTCGGGGAGCGCGGCGCAGTTGACGGCCACGAAGGGCCCCGCGGCGCGCCGGCTCTGGGCATGGAGGTAGCGCGCAAGGAGGCCTTTCCCGGTGCCGGTCTCGCCCTGGAAGAGGACGGGCACGTCGGCGTCGGCGATGCGCTCGACGAGATCGCGCACCTCGGCCATCGTCTCGCTCTCGGAGACCAGGGCGCCGGTGCCGTAGCGATCGCGGAAGGCGCGCTTCAGCGTGCGGGTCTCGCGGCGGAGCGCGCGCTCCTCGAGGGCCCGCTTGATGAAGAGATCGAGCTCCGCGACCTTGAACGGCTTGAGGAGGTAGTGATGGGCGCCCTGGCGGAGCGACTCGACCGCGGTGTCGATCGCGCCGAACGCGGTCATCACGAGGACGGGGCGCTCGGGAGCGGCGCGCTTGCTCGCGGCGAGGAGCTCGATGCCGTCGAGCTCGGGCATGCGGAGGTCGGTGACGAGGACGTCGACGGACGGATCGGCGACGAGCCGGCGCGCGTCGGTCGCGGTGGTCGCGGTGGTGACCGCGTACCCGAGATCGGCCAGCCCGTCGGCCAGCATGCTCGCCATCGCCGGATCGTCGTCGGCGACGAGGACCCTTGGCTCGGAGGTCGCTCCCTTCATCACGGTGCGGGATCTTAGCGCCTGCCGGGATAGAGTCGGAGGATGAGCTCCGTGACTCGTGCTGTTGCGACGGTAGGCCTCGTCTGGTTGTTCGTGCAGTGCTCGGGCGACGACACGGCGCCGGGAAAGACCGGCTCGTCGAGCGGTGGCGCCGGCTCGTCCTCCTCGTCCTCCGGCGGCGCGCCCGACGGCGGCCCCTCCGCGGAGGGCGGCGCCGCGCGTGGAAAGCCGAACATCGTGTTCATCCTCGCGGACGACCTCGCGCTGAACCTGCTCCCGTTCATGCCCCACGTGCTCGAGATGCAGAAGAACGGACTCACGTTCGTGAACTACTTCGTCAGCGACTCGCTGTGCTGCCCGTCGCGCTCGTCGATCTACACGGGACGTTTCCCGCACGACACGGGCGTGTTCACGAACGGCGGCGACGACGGTGGCTACGCGCAGTTCAAGAAGATGGGCAACGAGACGGCCACGTTCGGCAGCGCGCTCCAGAACGCGGGCTACCGCACGATGATGATGGGGAAGTACCTGAACGGCTACGAGCCGGTGGCCGCGAACGACGCGGGCACGCCCGTGCCTCCTGGCTGGACCGAGTGGGCGGTCGCGGGCGCCGCCTACAAGGAGCTCAACTACGACCTCAACCAGACGGGCACCGTGCATCACTACGGAAAGGCAGACACGGACTACCTGACCGACGTGATCGCGGGGCTCGGCGTCGGCTTCGTGAAGGCGGACGTGGGCAAGCCGTCGGCGCAGCCCTTCCTGCTGGAGATGGCCACCTTCGCGCCCCACTCGCCGTTCACGCCGGCCCCGCGCGACGTGAACCTTTTCCCTGGCCTCGTCGCGCCGCGCACGCCCGCGTTCGACGCCGCGCCCGACGCGGACGCGGTGACCTGGCTGAAGGCGACCCCGGCGCTCACGAAGGTGAACAAGGACAAGATCGACGCGAACTTCCGCGAGCGCGCGCAGGCGGTGCAGGCGATCGACAAGGCGATCGGCGATCTCCAGGCGGCGGTCGCGGCCGCGGGGCAGGCGGACAACACGTACTTCGTCTTCAGCTCCGACAACGGCTTCCACATGGGCGAGCACTCGCTCCGCCCGGGCAAGCAGACCGCCTTCGACACGGACATCCACGTGCCGCTCATCGTCACGGGCCCGGGCGTGCCGAAGGGCGCCGTCGCCGACCAGATCGCGCAGAACGTGGACCTCTGCTCGACGTTCGCCGAGCTCGGCGGCGGCACGCCGATCGCGACGCAGAACGGGCACAGCCTCGTCGCCCTCCTCCGCGGCGAGACGCCGGCCGACTGGCGCACCGCGGCGCTCATCGAGCACCACGGCTCGAGCTTCGACCCCACCGATCCGGACGCTCCCGAGGAGCTGAGCGGTGACCCGCCCACCTACAACGCGCTCCGGACGAAGGATGTGGTCTACATCGAATACGCGGGGGGCGAGGTCGAGTATCACGACCGTCGCACCGACCCCGACGAGCTCCACAACACGGCGAAGGCGCTGACCGCAGGCCAGAAGGCGGCGCTCCACACGACCCTGGAGGCGATGAAGACCTGCCACGACCCGGCCGCGTGCTGGGCGGCGCAGCACCTCGCCCCCGGCGCGCCGTAGCCTGGTCGCGCCGGCCCCGCCTGGACCTCCCTGCGTCCACCCCCCAGGACGCGGAGAGGTCCGTCTTTTCCGCTTCACGGTTCTCGCGTTATTGGTTCACAGGGAGCCCGCTGGTGCGCGAGAAACGCGGAATTCTCCGCCGATCGCGGCTGGCAGAGCTCGTGCTCCTGAGGGGAACCATGAACACCAAGTCTTTCGCCGCGTCGCTCGCTCTTCTGACCGTCCTCACGGGTTGCCCGAAGGACAAGACCGATTCGGAGGCCGACGGTCCGATGACCCAGGGCGAGGCCCGCGAGGCGCTCGAGGAGTCGACCGCGGACTCGCAGGCGCAGGCGCTCACGACGAACAGCATCGAGATCTCGACGAACTTCACGATCGGCAAGGCGGTGAAGGAGGCGGCAGGCGAGCTTCGCACCTTCATCGAGACGCAGCTCCCGTGCGCGGACATCCAGCTCGAGGAGAGCACCCTCACCGTGGTGTACGGCGCGCGTCCAGGCAACTGCCTCTATCGCGGCCACAAGTTCAGCGGCGAGCACCAGATCACGGTGGCGAAGGACGATGACGGTGATGTGCAGGTCGACCACAAGTGGACGGAGCTCTCGAATGGCGTCGTGAAGGTGACGGGCACGGCGCACGTCACGTGGTCGCTCGCGAACCAGAGCCGCCACGCGACGCACGAGCTGACCTGGACGCGCATCGCGGACGGTCGCACCGGCGTCGGCACGGGCGACATCACGCAGAAGGCGCTCCCGGAGGGCGTGCTCACCGGCATCCAGATCGACGGCTCGCGCGCCTGGACGGGCAAGGCGGGCAAGTGGAACCTCGCGGTTCAGGGCGTCCAGGTCCGCTGGCAGGACCCGGTCCCGCAGGCGGGCAGCTATCGCCTCGCGAGCCCGAAGGGCCGCAGCCTCGAGGTCTCGTTCTCGCGCGTCGACGAGGACACGATCGCGGTCACGCTGAAGAACGACACGAAGACCTTCTCGTTCAACGTGAACAGCATCGGCGCCGTCACCGACAAGAGCTGAGCGCCGAAATGACGAAGGCCCCGCGGCTCTCGCTGCGGGGCCTATCGGCCGATCACGAGGGGTCGAGGCTCAGGAGCCCTTCTTCAGCTCGGTGAGAACGAGCTTCGCGACGCTCTTCAGCGTGTCGAAGACGCCGACGCCCGTGCGGGCGACCGCTTCGAAGTCGGGAACGTTCGTCGGGTTCAGCATCTGGCGGAGCTCCTCGACGCTGGCGACGTTCGGGAGGTCTCGCTTGTTGTACTGGACGACGTACGGGAGCTTGTCGAGGCTGTAGCCCTGCTCGGCGAGGTTCGTGCGGAGGTTCTCGACCGACTCGAGGTTCGCTTCCGTACGCTCGATCTGGCTGTCGGCGACGAAGACGACGCCGTCGACGCCCTTCAGGATCAGCTTGCGGGACGCGTCGTAGAAGACCTGACCCGGGACCGTGTAGAGGTGGAAGCGCGTCTTGAACCCGCGGATTTCACCGAGGGAGAGCGGCAGAAAGTCGAAGAAGAGCGTGCGTTCCGTCTCCGTCGCGAGGCTGATCATCTTGCCCTTCGCGTCCGGGTTCGTGCGCTCGTAGATGTACTGCAGGTTCGTGGTCTTCCCGCAGAGACCAGGCCCGTAATAGACCAACTTGCAGTTGATCTCCCTGGCCATGTAGTTGATGAAGCTCATCGCTTTTTGGTCCTACCGAATTGTGGACGAACTCTCGGCTGCGGGCGAATTTTGCGTCGGGCGAAGAAGCTTCGTCCGAGGGACGTAGGCGCGGGTAGGTCTCGACCCAGCACCCGCGCCGACTAGTCGTTGAACAGGTTGTCGATGTCTTCGTCGGTGATTTCGGCGAACGGCGAGTCGGTGCCCGGCTCCTGAACCTTCTTCAAGAGAGCCTCGAAGATATGGTTGAGCTCCTCGCTCGCCTTCTTCACGCGCAGACGGACGAGCCCGAGGCTGGACCGGCTGTCGAAGATGACGACCAGGATGACCCGGTTTCCGACCAGCTGAATGTGGATGTTCGCCTTCTCGCCCTCGTGGAACTGAGTGGCGAACTCGTTCTCTTTGAGGAGCTTGGCCATGCCACCGGTCGCGGCGATGTTGCCGGCGGTCAGCGAGGCGAGGCTGGTCGTGTCGACGTTGTCGATATCACCGGCCGCGGCGATGAGCTGGCCGTTCTTGTCGACGATGAAAACGACCTTGGCGTTCGCATCGCGAACCAGACGGTCTACGACCACCTGGATCTGATTGAACTCCTCCTCGTACATCACCATCTGGGGATTGCTCATCGAACCCTCCGCGAGATTCCTCGCGTATCTCTCTCTAACGTCTGCCCCATGATTGCTGAAGCGAGGCCGGACATCGGTTCTATCCGATGGAGGCACGTCCATACAAGGGCGTGTTTCAGCCGATTTTTCTCGCCGAATTCAGCCTTTAAACCCGGAGACGCCCTCGTAGAGCACCCGGAGGCCCCACCCGAGGCCCTCCACGGGCACCCGCTCGTCGTGCCCGTGGTACATCGCCGTGAAGCTGATCTCGTGCGTCGGATCGAACTTTACCGGCGCAAATCCATAGCAAATCGCGCCCAGCCGGGCATACGCCTTCGCGTCCGTGAAGCCCGGGATCATGTACGGGAGGGGCGCGCCGGTGGGGTCGTTCCGTCGGATCACGGCCGAGAGATGCTCGAACATCGGGGTGTTTGGTGAGGCCTCGACCGCGGGCAGCGAATGGATGATTTCGAGGGCGTCGGGCCGCTCGGTCGGCCCTCCCAGCGCCTGCCGGAGCTCCTCGAGGAACGCCGCGTCGCTCTGTCCGGGCAGCGTTCTTCCGTCGATCTCGACCGACGCTCGGCCCGGGATCACGTTCGTCTTCGAGCCGGCGCGCAGCACCGTCGGCGAGGCGGTGTTCGACAAAAGCGCGCCAAAAGCCCGGCGCTGCGACGGATCGCGGATCAAGTAGTCGAGGATGAGGGACGCGATCTGCGGCGTCGTCAGCCGCTTCATCACGTGCCTCTGCGGCGCGGGGAGCTCCTTCGCGAGGCCGTGAATGAAGGACTCGACGACCTTGGTCGGGTGCATCGGGAGCCGCGTTCGTCCGAGCTTCTCGATGGCGCGGGCGAGTCGGATGACCGCGCTCTCGGGATCCGGCATCGAGCCGTGGCCGGGCTTTCCGCGGTACTCCGCGCGTACCCAGCAGACGCCCTTCTCCGCTACCTGCATCGGATAGAAGGTGCGCCCGAAGAGATGCAGGGAAAATGCACCGATCTCCCCGAGCACGTACTCGGCGCGTACCTCGTCCGCGTGATCGTCGACGAGGTACGTCGAGCCGAGCGCGCAGCCGTTCTCCTCGTCCGCCACGGCCGCGAAGATGACGTCGCGATCGAGCGGCTTTTCCAGGCGTTTGAGCAGCGTCATGACGCAGGCGCTCATCGCCGCCATGTGCTTCATGTCGATCGCGCCGCGCCCCCAGATGTAGCCGTCGTGGATGTCCGCCGCGAAGGGGTCGTGCTTCCACGAGCCCGCGTCGGCCTCCACCACGTCGAGATGCGCGTTGAGGAGGAGCGGCGGCTTCGCGCCGGTGCCCTTGATGCGCGCGATGAGGTTCCCGCGGCCCTTCTTCTTCTCGACGATCTTCGTGTCGATGCCGTGTGAGGTGAAGAGGTCCGCGATCCGCTCGCACGCGACGCGCTCGTTCGCGTCTCCGGCGGCGCTCGTCCCGCGATTCACGGTCGGAATCCGAATCAAATCGCGAAGAAGCTCGACGCAGATCGCCGCCTCCGCCTTCCAGTCGACAGTCACGCGTCGAGAATAGATGATCGGAGGCGTGTACACGGCGCTTCGCATCGGCTTTCCGTCGGAGCCTGCGGTCGTGCTCGGGGCGTTCCAGCGATCCGGCGACGCGCCGGACGCCACCCTCCGGCGGCCGTCGGGCGGCGGCGTGGTGCGCGTCGGCCCTGGCACGCTCTGGATGCAGCTCGCGCTCACGCTCGAGGACGTCCCCGCCGACAAGCTCGTGAACCGCCACGTCCGCCCCCTCCTCAAGGCGCTCACGAAGGTGACGAGCAAGCCCGTGAGCTACTTCGGTCGCGACTGGATCAGCATGGCGCATCACCCCGTCGGCTTCGTCGGCTTCGCGCACGACGCGTCGAAGGGCGAGGGCCTGCTCGAGGCGGTGATCGCGGTCGACGAGCCCTTCGTTCCGCCGTCCGCGCCGCTCCGCCCGACGTTCATGGGGAAGGCGCCGAAGACGCTCGGCGTCGCGCGCGATCGCGTCCGCGACGAGGTCACCGCCGCCTACGGGCTCAAGTCGAGCGGTGCGCCGTCCGCGAAGGTCGTCATCGCGGAGCCCCCGTGGGCCGCGACGCTGGAGGAGGCGATCGGCATCGTCGCCGCAGGGCGCGACGCGAACGGCCGCTTCCGCATCGGCGGCGAGATCATGGCCTCGAGCGACGCGGTGGCCCGGCTCGAGGGGATGATCTCCTCCTCGTTCCATTCTTCGGGCTCGATGCGCGACACCGTCATCGATCTCGATCTCGATCTCGATCAGGCCATCGACGAGGCCTTCACGACCGGCGGCGCCACCATCTTCGGCGTCCGCTCGCTCGCGTCGATCCGCGACGTGATCGCCGCGGCGCGTGCCGTCTAGGGCTTCTTCTTCGGCTTCTTCTTGCCTTGCGGGGGCGGCGGCTTCGGCGCTGGCGTGGCCGGGGTCGTCGAGGCGGCGGGTGCGCTGCTCGCCGCGCACTTGTATTGTGCAAGCACGTTGCTCCGCGCCTCCGCCGAGGTGAGCCCGGGGTGGCGCTCGGCGTAGAGCTGGCGGGCCCTCCGGCCGACCTCGCAGTCCCCGCCCGGGAGCTTCATGATGCACTCGCTCGCGTGGTCCGCGCCCGAGAGGCAGTCGCTCTTCTCCGCCGGCGCGACCTTCGGGCACTCCTCGAGCAGGACCTTCGCCGCCGCCACGCAGCGGCTCACGTCCTTGCGGTAGAGCCCCTCGGCGGCCTCGTTCTTGGCGCTCTCGATCTTCTCGATCGGCGAGCGCTGCTTGCCCTGGCAGCTCTGCTGCGACGCCAGCGCGGTGCCCGAGTCGAGCTGCTCCGGCGTGAGCTGCGGGGAGCTCCGTTCGAGCCAGGCGCGGTAACGGCGGCGGCCGTCGTCGCAGCGGCCGACGAGCATCTCGCAGGTCGCGCGCACCATGTCCATGTTGAAGCGCTCGGCCTTCAGGCCGCTCGCGTCGAGGCGATCCAGGTCCGCGAGGCAGCCCGGGCCGTCCTTCAGCTGCATCTTGCGCGTGGAGGAGGCCACGAGCGCCTGCTGGTCGTCCGTCATGAACGAGGCGGGGACGCCGCCGCCCCCGGCGTTGCCCGCGACCGGCGCGCCGCCTGGATTCGCGCCGTCCGCGATCGCGCGGAGGCTCAGGCGAATGGGCACGCGGCAGCGCGCGAGCTCCTGCGCCGTCTCCTTCTTGCAGTCGTCGAGGGAGCCCGCCGCGCGGAGATGCGACTGCGAGTGGCTGTAGTTGCCACCGCCGCTCCCCGCCGGGGCCTCGACGTTCGCGCTCGCGCCGAGGTTGCCCTTGGTCGAGAGGTCGAACGCGCCCATGTCGTAGCCTGCGATGAAGTGCGTCGCGCTCGCGCAGAGCGGGTTCGCCGCGATGTCGTTGCGGTAGATCATCGAGCGCAGCGCCGGGCGCGAGCCGCTGACGTAGTACTTGAGCTGGAGCTCGTTGCCGCCCTTGAGGCTGCCAGAGAGCGTCGTCGCGCCGAACGGGAGCTTCGCGTAGAGGTCCCCCTCGTTCTTGATCTCGAAGCCTTCGACGGCGCCCGTCGTCCATTGCGGGGCGTCGTAGAGGCCGTATTTCCCTGGGATCCCGTCGTCGCGGCAGTCGAGGACCTTGAGGCTGCAGCCGTCGATCTTCACGAACACGACGTCGCGCTTCGCCTTCGATTCGAAGCTGGCGATGTCGGTCGCGTCCCACTCGATGACGAACGGTCGGTCGTTCTCCTTGCCGACCTGGCACCGGTTCTTGCCGACGGTGGTGTCGGCGACGAGGTCCGCGTTCGGCGCCGGCATCTGGCCGCCGCAGGCGACGAGCGCGAGGAGGATGAAGAGGGCCGACGCCTCTCGCCGGAGGCGCATCACTTCGTGGACGGGTTGTGGCTGCAGCGCTCCCAGACACGCGCGTCCTTGAAGATGCGCACGAGCTCGGGGTCGAGGTGCTGGTCCTTGACGCCGAACTCGAGGATGTCGATCGCGCGCTCGACCGGGACCGCCTTCTTGTACGGGCGATCGCTCGCGGTGAGCGCGTCGTAGATGTCCGAGATGCTCATCATCTTCGACTGCACCGGGATCTCCTCCGCGCGGAGGCGGTTCGGGTAGCCGGTGCCGTTGATACGCTCGTGGTGAGCGCCGGCGATGATGGGGACGCGGCGGAACGACTTGCCCCACGGGATGTTCGACAGGAACTTGAACGTGTGGACGACGTGGCTCGTGATCTCGTCGTACTCCGACGGGGTCAGCGAGCCGCGCTTCACGCTGAGCGCGACCGCGTCCTGCGGCTCGAGGAGGAATTTCATCTCCCCCTTCAGGTCGAAGTACGTCTCCTTCGCGAGGTGCTCGATCTTCGCGAAGTCGCCGGCCGCGAGCACGGTGGGCTCGTTCGCGTGCTCGATCGTGGTCCACGCCTCGTCGAGCTCGGCGCGGCGCTCGGCCATCTCCTTGTCGAGGGCGTCGAGCTCCTCCTTCTTTCCGCCGCGCTCCAGGAGCCCGAGCTTGCGGCGAAGGATGTCGGCCTCGATGGATCGCGACACGAACTCGAAGCGCGCGCGGAGCAGCTCGAGGCGCTCGTCGTAGAGCTTCTTCGCCTTGACGAGGACCTTCTCCCGGACGCCGATCTTGCCGAAGTCGTGCAGGAGCGACGCGTATTCGAGCTCGCGGAGATCCTCCCGACCGAAGCGCGCGTCCTTGTACGGACCGCTCGACTCCATATCGACGACCTTGGCCAGCTCGACCGTGAGGTCCGCGACGCGGCGCGAGTGACCGCTCGTGGTCGGATCGCGCGACTCGATCGCCTCGACGCTCGCCTTCACGAAGCCGTCGAAGAGGCGGCGGATCTCGTCATAGAGGATCGTGTTCTCGAGCGAGACACCGGCCTGCGCCGCCACCATGCCGAGGAGCTCTTCGCTGCGCTCGTCGAAGGGGACGACCTGCTCCTCGATGTCCTCCTTCGTGTAGAGCTTCTTCTCGGGGTCGAGCTTCTTGTTGATGAGCTGGATGACGCCGATGACCTCGTCGCGCTGCGAGACGAGCGGGACCGTGAGCATCGACTTCGTGCGGTAGCCGATCTTCTCGTCGAAGCGGCGGTCGAAGCCGTAGGGCGCGCCGGCCGCGATCTCGTACGCGTCGGGGATATTGATCGGCTTCTTCGCGAGGACGGCGGAGCCCGCGATGGAGCGGTTCGAGATCGGCATCACGAACTCGCTCGAGTCGTAGGTGACCGAATCGTTCTGAGAGAGCTTGAAGCGGAGCATCGGCCCGCGCACCGGGAGGCTGATGCTCGGCGGCGGCTGGCTGTCCTTCGGACCCGACGCCATCGGCGGCGGCGGACGCGAGCCGCGCACGTCGCCTTCGGGCGCGCTCTCGACGACGTAGATGCTGCCCGCGTCGGCGCCGGTGACGAAGCGGCACTTTTCGAGGATGACGCCGAGCAGCTTGTTGACGTCGCGCTCGGTGGTCATCGCCCGTGCGATGTTGATCAGCTCGCCGAGCTCGTAGCGATAGCGATTGAGCCACTTTCCGCGGCTCTCGGCGCGGCCCTTGGCCTCGAGGAGCTCGAACGCGCGCATTCCCGCGAGGAACAGCTCGTCCTTCGTCGGATCGGTGGAGACGATGCTCGCGAGGCCCCGGTTCATCGCCTGCTGGAGGTCGACGCTGCTCGGGTAGCCGAGCAAGATCACCATCGCGGTGGAGTCGGCGAAGCGCTTCGCGAACGGTTTTAGCAGATCGCGGCCCTTCTCCCAGACGTCGCTCGGCGCCACGACGACCATCAGCTCGTCCCGGCTCGCCGCGATGAGCAGCGGGTGAGGACGCGTCACGACACCGTTGATGCGATCGTCGTCCTTCAGCTCTCCGAAGAGCTTCGTCATTTTCTCGACGAGCGCAGGATTCATGGCGAACTACCCCGCGCGGAGGGTATCAGAAGTGAGGCCACGATGAAGCTTCCGGACATTGCCGCCATTCGTTCCGACTACGCGCGCGCAGGGCTCGACGAGAAGGACCTGGATCCGTCGCCCGTGGTTCAGCTCGAGAAGTGGCTCGCCGAAGCCATCGCGGCGGGCCATCCCGAGCCCACCGCCATGATGCTCGCCACGGTGACCTCGAGCGGAGATCCCGCGGCGCGCGTCGTGCTCCTCAAGGGGATCGACTCGGGGCTCGTTTTCTTCACCAACTACGAGAGCGCCAAGGGCAGAGATCTCGCGTCGCATCCGCGCGCAGCGGCGACCTTCTTCTGGGTGCTGCTCGAGCGCCAGGTCCGGGTGACCGGCGACGTGAGCCAGGTCTCCCGGGCCGAGACGGACGCATACTTTGCGTCGCGCCCGTACGAGAGCCGCATCGGCGCCTGGGCCTCGGCGCAGAGCTCCGTGCTCGCGAGCCGCGCCGAGCTCGAGGAGAAGCTCGCCGCGCTGCGCGCGAAGTATCCCGAAGGCACGGACGTGCCGACCCCGCCGTTCTGGGGCGGGTACCGCATCGCGCCGACGCAGGTCGAGCTCTGGCAGGGCCGCCCGTCCCGCCTCCACGATCGCGTGCGCTATACACGTGATAACGAAGGCTGGACGATCGAGCGGCTCTCGCCCTGATCAGACCTCTTTGGGATCGGCGAGCTTGCGCGACCAGACGATCGCGTCCTTGCGCTCGCCCTTCACGAGCATGTGGCCCTGGAGGAGGCCCGTGCGGCGGAAGCCGTTGAAGACGAACGCGGTCGCGAGCGCGACGTCGTCGCTCGGCGCGAGCGCGAAGCAGCTCACGACGCCCTCGCCGAGGAGCTTGTCGCAGATCGCACGGAGGGACGAGACCGTGGCGAGGCGCTCGTGCTCGGTCGACGGCGGCGTGAGCAGCTCGAGGAACGCGTTCGCGAAGCACGCCTGCGACTCGATCGACGTGACGAGCTCGAAGTTGTTCTTCGCCGTCACCGTGAAGTGACGGCGCTCGACGTCGCGGCCGAACGGCTCGAACGCGGTGAGCGCAGCGCCGGACCGGACCATCTTGTCGACCGTCTTCTGGACGTCGGAGGCCTTCACCTGGGCGAGCTTGGCGACGGGGAGCGGGCGATCGAGCAGCGCCTTCGCCTGCTTCTTCGCCTGCACGAGCGTCTTCTCCATGCGGTCGTGCGCGGGGGACGCCTTCGGCGGCGTGACCTCGACGTCATCGTCGTCGTCGTCGTCCGCCGAGGTCGCCTCGAGCGAGCCCTTGATCTCGGTGGCGAGCGCCTCGTCGACGCCGACGCCGAGGAGGAACGCGTCGCTGCGCTTGTAGAAGCCGGGGATGTTGGCTTCCTTGTTGAAGCCGAGCTTCATCCAGGTGTGCGTCTCGTCGCGCTCGACGAGCGTGTACACCTTCTCGATGCCCTCACGCTTCGCGAGCTTGAGGACGAAGAGGCGCTTCGCGTGGCTCGGGCCCGCGCGGAAGTCGATCACGCGCATCGTCTTGGCGCGGCGGTTCAAGAGGAGGCAGAGCGAGACGGACTCGTTCTGAACGAACATCTCCTCGATGCCACTCTCGACCTTCGCCCGCGGCATGACACCGCTGGCTCGGCTCGACGCACCCAACTTCTTTGCCGTCGTACGCTCGGAAAATGCCCTTGCTTGCATGTTGCTGCTCCCACCCATTGCAGAGATGGAGGCCGTCGTTACCACGCCGAAATTGGAGTGGGAACGCCCTTTCGCATTTGAAACAGAGGCGTTGCGAACCTGAACGATTGTCGCGTAAACGAACGTCGAGGGGTCAGGCGCGACGCGTCGCGTCGATCTCGGAGGACGGGACGCCGAGGCGCTCGAGACACTCGGAGAGTCGCGAGGATGGAACCGAGACGAGGGTCGGCATGCCCCCGCTGAGGCCCATGAGCTCGAGGAACGAGACCCCGCTGTCGAAGGGCGCAGCGAGCGTCAGGTTATCCCCGTCGACGAGGAGCGCGATCTTCGCCCGCTGCTGCCCGTCGAGGAGGAGCATCGTCTTGTCGTAGCGGACGCCCTTGCCGGTCACGTCGAGGAACGCGACCGAGGTCGCGAACGGGAGCTTCGGCTTCATCAGATCGACCCGGCGATAGCCGCGCGCGAGCTCGAGGGTCGACCTCTCGAGCGCCTCGAGCTCGCGGCCCGCGGCGTCGATCTCCACCCAGAGCGCGTCGTCGGCGAGCCCGTTTGCGAGGTGCCGCACGATGAGCCCGTGGAGCGCGGGATCGCGCGGGCGCGCGCGGATGGCGCGATCGAACCGCTTCGCGGTGGGCGACGGCATCCCGAGGCGCGTGTCGATCGCGCGCGCATCGTCATCGGCGCCCGGGTACGGCTCCACGCCCGCGCGCATCCACTTCGCGGCGCTGCAGAGCCCGTCGAAATCGATGTGACACACGATCGTCTCGACCGGCCCGATGCGCGCGACGAGCTCCGGCGTCACCATCTCCGGACAAGCGCCGTGCTCCGCCTTGGTGGCGAGGACGAAGCGCGGATCTTTCTTGTACTCTGCATGCAATGCGTGGTCGTGGTGATCGATCCACGCCGCGAGCCGCGCGCCGAGGCCGTCGATGAGCGGCTTCGTGATCTTCTCGAAGCCGCCGCCGGAGGCCTCCGAGGCGAACGCGACGTCGAGCACGACCACCCGGCCCTTCAGCGTGCTGGCCTTCGGAAGTTTTCGCGGGGTCGCGAATGCCAGCTCTGGTCGTGTCATTCGTGGGAATCTTACTCCGACATGACCGACGATCTGATTCCCGTCGTGGCTCAGGACTGGGTGACCGGCGAAATTCGCATGGTGGCGTTTGCCTCCCCCGAGGCGATCGAGAAAACGAAGGCGACCGGCAAGGCCACCTTCTGGAGCCGCTCACGGAAGGCGCTCTGGACCAAAGGCGAGACCAGCGGCAACACGATGGAGGTCCACGCCATCCTCACGGACTGCGACGAGGACGCCCTCGTCTATCTCGTTTCGCCTAGCGGGCCGACCTGCCACACCGGGGCCCGGTCCTGCTTCTTCCGGAATCTCGACCACTCGGCCCCCGTCCCGACCACCGCGCTCGGGCGGCTCGATGCCATCTTGCAAGCCCGGCGGGAGGCGACCGCGGAGAAGAGCTACGCGAAGAGCCTCTACGACGCCGGGCCGGAAAAAATAGGCGCGAAGCTGCGCGAAGAGGCCGGGGAGCTGGCGGAGGCGGTCGCGAACGAGTCGGACGAGCGCGTGGTCTCCGAGGCGGCAGACGTGGTTTTCCACGCGATGGTGGCCCTTCGGTCGCGCGGGCTAGGCATCGAAGCCGTGATGGGGGAGCTCGAACGGCGGGCGGGCACCTCCGGACACGCAGAAAAGGCGTCTCGTGGGAAATAAATCCTCCAGTCTCACTTAAGTAAGCCGGTGGTTTGACACATTTTCTTGGGGGCTCGTATCTTCAGAGCCCCCCATGGGTCACAAGGTCCTCGTCTTCGAGAGCGACGCCGCATTTGCGGGCGAGCTGAGATCCGAGCTCACGAAGCTCGGATGCAACGTCAGCGTCGTCGATGACGGAAACACCGGGCTCCAGCAAGCGTCATCGGCGCGGCCGGATTTGATCCTCCTCTCCATCGAGCTGCCGCGCATGAACGGCTTCAGCGTGTGCAACAAGCTGAAGAAGGATCCGGCGCTCAAGGACGTCCCGCTCATCATCATGTCGAGCGAGTCGAGCGACGAGACGTTCGAGCAGCATCGCAAGCTGCGGACGCGCGCCGAGGACTACGTCCACAAGCCGATCACGTTCGGCGACCTCCTCAATCACATCCAGCCGTTCGTGAAGATCGCGGACGATGGAGCGGGCGGCGACGGCGACGCCGACGTCGTCATCACCGAGACATCGAGCGATCCCTCGCAGCAGCTCGATCTCGCCGACCTCGAGGAGGACGAGCTCGTCATCGAGGAGATGAACTCGGTGCCGCCGGCGCGCATGACGTCGCAGCCGCCGCGCCCCGCGACCGTGCCGCCGCAGGCGAGCGAGCGTCCGCCGTCCCAGACGAACGAGGTCCCGCACCTCGGCAACGGCCACATGTCGCTCGAGTCGGCGCTGACGGAAGAGCCCGCGCCAGTCTCGGCCCCGCCGCCGCCACGCGCGCCCAGCGTTCCGCCGCCGCCGCGCGCGCCGAGCGTCCCGCCCCAGGCGGCGCTGCGCACGGTCCCACCCGTCCCCGATCGCAGCGCCGAGGTCGAGGCCGCGCAGCAGCGCATTCGCGAGCTCGAGGCGCAGATCGCGGATCTGAGCGTCGACGGCGAGGAGCTCGCCCGGCTCGCTCGCGAGAACGAGGAGCTGAAGACGCGCATCTCGCAGGCGCCGCCGGCTGCCGCGAAGGCCGGCGTGTCGAGCCGCGAGTTCCTCGACCTCCGCGAGGCGCTCAACAAGAAGGACAAGGAGATCCTCGCCCTCAAGGAGCAGCTCTCCAAGAAGGACAAGGAGATCGTCGAGACCCGCGACAAGTCGCTCGCGCTCGAGCGCGAGAAGGCCGACGTCGACGACAAGGTCCTCGAGCAGGAGCGCGAGGTCGCCGACGCGCGCGCGAAGATCGAAGCGCTCACCGCCGACAAGGATCAGGCGAAGAAGGCGGGCGAAGACTTCAAGCGTCGCGCCGAGCGCGCGTCGCAGGAAGCCGAGGCGGCCAAGAACGAGCTCGCCACGATGAAGGACATCCACGCGTCCGAGCTCGCCTCGCGCGCCGAGGCCTTCGACACGGAGAAGAAGCAGCTCCTCGCGTCGCACGAGACGGCGCTCGCAGAGGCCGAGGCCAAGCGCGTCAAGGAGCTCGAGGAAGCGGCCCAGGCCGCCGAAGAAGCGCGGATGGAGGCCCTCGAAGAGGCCGCGGCGCAGGCCGCGAGCGATCTCGAGACGAAGCTCGCGGAGGCCAAGAAGGCAGCCGACGACGCGCTCGCCGCCGCACGCGCGGAGCACGAAGCCGCGCTCGACGAGCAGTCGAAGCGGATGACGGAGGAGAAGGCCGGCGCGCTCGCGGAGGCGAAGAAGCAGGCCGACGACGAGCTCGCGGCGCGCACGTCCGAGCTCGAGGCGGATCGCGACGCGAAGCTCGCGGCCGCGGAGCAGGAAGCGAAGAGCCGCATCGCCGAGGTCGAGGCCGATCGTGACGCGAAGGTGGCGGCGGCCGAGGCCGATCGCGCGGAGAAGCTCGCGGCCGCGGAGGCCGATCGCGACGCGAAGGTGGCGGCGGCGGAAGCGGATCGCGACGCGAAGCTCGCGGAGCTCGAGGCGAAGGCGAACGCCGAGCTGACGGCGCTCCGTGAAGAGGCGAAGTCCGAGATCGAGGCGGTCAAGGAAGCCGCCGAGCAGGCGAAGAAGGCGGCCGACGACGAGGCGCAGGCCGCGCTCGCCGCGACGAAGGAAGAGGTCGCGCGTCGCATCGCGGAGATCGGCGCCTCGAGCGAGGCGCACAAGGCGGCCGCCGAGGCGCGCATCGCCGAGATCATGGCGGAGCTCCAGGCCACGAAGGAGAACCTCGCCGAGCGCGAGGAGCGGGTGGCGGATCAGACCGAGAAGCTCGGCGCCCTCGACCAGCAGGTCGCCACCCTCGAGGAGGCGAAGAGCCAGCTCGAGACGGCCAAGGCGGAGCTCGAGCGCGATCTCGGGTCGCTCCGCGAGCGCCACACGAGCGTCGAGGCAGAGCTCGCCTCGACGAAGCAGGCCCTCGAGACGACGGCGGCCGAGCTCGCCTCGAAGTCGACCGCCCTCGCCGGTCTCACGACGAAGCTCGAGCACGACAAGGTCTCCCTCGACAAGGCGAAGGACGCCCTCGCGGTGGCCCTCAGCCTGATCGAAGAAGCCGAGACGCGCGCCTAGCTTAGCTAGTCCAATCCAGGCTCAGGCGCGGGCGGCGAGCTTCTTCGCTTCGACGCGCGCCTTCGCGAGGATGCTCTCGCGATCGAGACGCGTGTGCTCGCCGTGCGAGACGACGAGCTTGCCGTTCGCGACCACGTGCTCCACGTCGCGGCTCGTGCACGCGTAGACGAGGCGCGACCACGGATCGCCGCCCGGCTCGACGTGCGGGCCGTCCATGCGCACGACCACCACGTCCGCGCGCTTGCCCTCTTCGAGCGAGCCCGTCTCCCCGTCGATGCCGAGCGCCTTTGCGCCCTCGATCGTCGCGAGCTCGAAGGCCTCGCGGGCGGGGAGCTGCGTGATGGCTTCCGGCCCGAGCGTCTTCGCCAGGAGCGCCGCGTGGCGCATCTCGACCCAGGGATCGAGGTTGTTGTTGCACGGCGCGCCATCGGCGCCGAGCGCGACCACGATGCCCGCCTGCTTCATCGCATGCACGCGCGCGATGCCGGAGCCGAGCTTGAGGTTCGCGCTGGGGCAGTGCGTGATGCGAGTGCCGTCCTTGCCGGCCTGCTTCATCTCCGCATCGGTGAGCTGGACGCCGTGGGCGAGCACCGTCTTCGGGCCCTTGAAGCCCCAGGCGCGGAGCTTCACGAAGTCGGACGCGCCGAGGAGCTTCTCGACCGTCTTGCGCTCGGCGGGATGCTCGGAGACGTGCGTGTGGAGGAGGGCGCCGCGCTCCGACGTCTCGCGGAAGAGCTTCTCCGTACAGCTCAGGATGAAGCGAGGGGCGTACGCGTAGCGAAGCATCCCGTCGTCCTTGCCGTCCCAGGAGGCGCGGAGCCGATCTGCCTCCTGGAGGCTCGCCTTCGTCGTCTCGCGGAGGCCCTTCGGGACGTCGGCGCCTGCGTCCATCATCGTCTTGCCGCCGATCACGCGCATTCCGGCGCGGCGGCAGGCCTCGAAGACGACGTCGTAGCCGTGCACCGTCCCCATATCGAGGATGGTGGTCGTGCCCGCGAGCATCATCTCGAGGAGGCCGAGCTCCGCGCTGGCCCCGAGCGACGCGTCCGTGTGGGCCGCCTCGAACGGCCAGATGCGCTGCTTCAGCCAGTCGAGGAGGGGCAGATCGTCGGCCATCCCCCGGAAAAGCACCTGACAGAGGTGCACGTGACCCTGCACGAACCCCGGAATGACCGCGCAGCCGGTCGCATCGATGAGGTGGAGCGGGCCCGGCGGCCGTTTTCGGCCGTCGAGCTTGCCGATCTTGGTGATGCGCCCTCGCTCGACCAGCAGGTCTCCCGGCCCGACCGTACCGGCTCGGTCGCACCGCACCAGCGTTCCACCGCGAATGAGCAGCGCCACTCGTCGACTACTCTACGCGGTGCCCCTGGCTTGTTGTAGTTTTCAAAGGCCTTGGCCACGCGGATCCTCGTCGTCGACGACAGCCCCACGATCCGCCACATCGTCTCGACGCTGCTCGAGCGAAATGGCTACGAGCCCAAGGTCGCCTCCGACGGCGAGGACGCCTACGAGGCCCTCGCCTCCGGGGAGGTCGAGGCCGACCTCGTCCTCCTCGACTTCGTCATGCCCCGGATGAACGGCTTCCAGTTCTGCCGTGCGATCCGGGCGAACCAGAAGCTCGAGAAGCTCCCCGTCGTCCTCATGAGCGCGAAGGGCGACAAGATCCGCGACCAGTTCGTCGAGCAGACCGGCGCCCTCGATGCGATCACGAAGCCCTTCGACGCGCAGGCCCTCGTCGCCGTCGTCGAGAACGCGCTCCGCAAGCTCACCACCGCGCGCTCGAGCGAGCGTCTCCCCGACTTCGACGAGAACGACCTCGCCAAGACCGACGAGCGCGTACCCGCCATGTCGCAGCGCGACCTGTCGCAGCCTGCGATCTCGTCGCCGCCGTCCACCTCGAGGCCGCGACCGATCCTCGAGGGTGACCTCGGCGTCATCCCGATCGGCGCCATCCTGCAGCTCCTCCAGGCCGAGAACCAGACCGGCGTCCTCGTCTGCCGTCGCGACAAGTTCGAGGTGCGCGCCTATTTCCGCGAGGGCGAGATCGACCTCGTGCAGTCGAGCGGCGCCGGCGACGAGTTTCGCCTCGGTCGATTCTTCGTCGAGGAGGGCATCCTCGCGCCGGGCGAGATCGACGACGTCAACGCGCGCACCGTGCATCCTCTCGGAACGTCCGCGTCGATCGATCCTGGCCGCACCGACGAGGTGCCCGCCTCGACGATCCAGAAGCTCACGAAGAGCGAGCTCGCGCGGACCAGCGAGTCGCTCGCCGTCACGGTGCAAGGGGACGTGCTCACGCATGCCCTCGCCGTCGCGACGCAGAAGCCGAAGCCGCTCGGCATGGCCTTGCTCGCGGCAGGAAAGATCGACGCGGACCAGCTCCGGACCGCGCTCACTCGCCAGTCGAGCGAGCTCCTCTACGAGGTGCTCCGCTGGTCCTATGGCCGCTTCGAGCTCAAGCAAGAGCCGCCCAGCGAGCTCGCCGAGGAAGCGCAGCTCTCGATGCCCGTCGCCTCCGTGGTGATGGAAGGTTTCCGCCGCGTCGACGAGTGGCGTGCCATCGAGCGTACGCTCGGCAGCTTCGATACCGTGCTCGTGCGCGACGACCTCGCGTTCGGGCGGCTCGACCTGAAGGAGCTGCCGCCGCGCGAGAAGGCGGTGCTCGACATGGTCGACGGGGACCGTACGGTGCGCGCGATCGCGATCGCCGGCTTCATGTCGACATTCGACGTGTGTCGCATCGTCGTTCAGTTCCTCGAAGCGCGAGTCCTCCGACGTCGATGATGCACGGCGGCGTCGTCTTCCGGCGAAGTCCACCGGGCACCGCGCCCGGCCTGGCCTTCCTGCCCGCGACGATCGCGCTGAAGGTCCTCCCGGTGCCGTCGATCGCACACGTCCCCGGCGCGCCGTCCGAGCTCCGCGGGGTGGCGCTCGTCGACGGCGACATGATCGCGATCGTGAGCGCCGGCTCGCTCCAGAGCGAGGCCATGCTGGTGTGCGCCGTCCTCGGCGAGCAGATCGGGCTCGTCGGGATCGAGGTCGTGGCCACGGGAAAATTCGAGGCCGCGGACGGCGGCGACGTGCATCTCGGGCCGAAAGACGCGGCGGATCAGGAGGGCCGGATCGCGCGCGCCTTCGACGTCGCGACGCTGATCGCAAAGGTGCGCGAGGGCCGCTGGGGCGTTACGCTTCCAGAATTATGACGGGCGATAAGCCGAAACGGCGTGTGTTCCGTCTCTTTCGTCGCGAGCGCGCGACGACCGGCGGCGAGGCCGGCGTGGTCGAGGAGAGCGCTCTCTGGACGACCCACCAGCGGGCGGCCCAGGCGGTGAAGGAGGCCGGCGAAGGCGCGCAGCGTCTGGCGGCCCACGTCGCCAAGCAGCGCTCGATCGTCGATGGCCTCGCGGAGCGCGCGCGGGGCGCGTCGTCGCGAACGAACGATCTGTCGAGCTCGTTCTCGCGTCTGCAGGAAGGCTTCGCGCGGCTCGAGCTCGTGGCGCTGAACGCCGGGCTCGAGGGCGCGCGCTACGGCGAAGGTCCCGGCCAGGCGCTCGGCCTCGTCGCGGAAGAGGTGAAGGCGCAGTCCACGCGTGGCGCGCAGGCCTGTCGTGATCTCGCGGCGTCGCTCGGCGAGGTAGCGAGCGATCTCGGACACGTGCACACGAGCCTCGAGCGCGTACGCGAGGGCTCCGCGGAGGCAGCGCAGGAGACGGCGAAGCTCGGCGCCTCTTCTGCCGACGCGGAGCGGGCGCTCACCGAGATGGCGGAGCGACTGAAGAGCAACACGGGCACCGACCCGGAGACGGCGCGCGCGCTCGCGGACGCGACGGAGCACGCGCGCTCGCTCGTGGCCGCGCTTGCCATCGTCACCGCGAAGGCACCGCGCGCGGTCGTGGTGGCGGCCCTCGCGCCGGTCCTCGAGCCGCTCTTCCGTTTGCTGCGCGACGCGGACGAGCCGTAGTGCGCGATCCCGAGCTCACCCAGATCCTGGTGCAAGAGCTCGAGCGCCATCTCGTGGCGCTGAAGAGCATGAGCGCGCTCGACGACGTGCGCCGCACGGTGCACGCGTTGAAGGGCTCCGCCGGGCTCGCCGGAGAGCCCGAGCTCGCGGCCGTGATGCAGCGCCTCGAGCGGAGGCTCCGCGATGGTGACGCGACGGCGCAGCCCGAGGTGATCTCCACGGTGGCGGCCGCCATCGTGCGGATCAAGGCCGGCGAGCCCGCCGCGCCTGGAGGCTGGCCCGAGCCCCCGCCCGATCTCTTGCCGTCCACCCTGGATCCGATCGTGCGCGCGCAGTACGTCGTCGAGGTCACGGATCGACTCACGCGGATCGATCAGGCGCTCTCCGAGGGCGACCCGGAGGAGGCGGCCTCGGAGATCTTTCGGCACGTCCACACCATGAAGGGCGCCGCGAGCGCGGTCGGTGACGAGCCGATGACGTGGTTCTGCCACGGGCTCGAGGAGCGGCTCCGCCAGCGCACCTCCGGAGCGTCGGCGGCGGAGGAGGTCGCGGGCTGGCGCGCCGTGCTCGGCGCGCTGGTCGACGATCCGGAGGCCGCGCTCGCGACGCTGCGCGGCGTCTCGGTGCGGCCGCGGCGCGCGACGCAGCGGCCCTCCGCGCGCATGGAGCCCGACGGCGACGGCACGATCCGCGTCTCGGCGCAGGCGGTGGACGCGCTCCTCGATCACGCCGCCGGCATGGCCGCCGCGCGCGAGCGCGTCGCCGGGCGCGCGACCGGCGCGATGGAGCACGCACGCCACATGCGGAAGCTCCGCGCCGATCTCGTCGAGGCGCTCCGCCTCATCGGTCCGCCTCGCCCGTGGGGCGCGCCCGCGGCGGCGCTGCGTCGCGTGGAGCAGGCCGCGGAGGCGCTCGGGAAGCTCGGCGACGAGCTCGAGGCGTCCTCGGAGCGCCTCCAGCACACCGGCCAGACGCTGCGCGACGACATCGGCGCGACGCGCAAGCTCCTCTCGACGATGCGGCAGACGCCGATCCGCGGCCTCTTCCAGCGCCTCGCCAGCGCGGTGAGCGCCGAGGCGCGTCGCACCAACCGCGCCGTCATCGTCCGCTCCGTCGGCGCTGAAGAGCTGGTGGACCGCCGCCTCGTCGAGGCGCTCGCCGAGCCATGCTTGCAGCTAGCGCGCAATGCGATCGCGCACGGAATCGAGGAGCCGCACGTCCGCGCCTCGCTCGGCAAGCCACCCGAGGCGACGCTCACGCTCATCGCGATGCGGCGAGGCAATCGGCTCTCCATCTCGATCTCCGACGATGGCGCCGGCGTCGACGTGGCCGCGGTTCGCCAGCGCGCGGTCGACGCGGGCGTCGTCACCGAGATCCTCGCGCGGGCGGCGGACGATCAGACCCTCCTCGAGCTCCTCTTCTTGCCCGGGTTCTCCACGCGTTCGCAGAGCCCGGACCTCCTCGCCGGTCGCGGGATCGGGCTCGACATCACGCTCGCGAGCATCGAGCGGCTCGGCGGCTCGATCCGCCTCTCGACGGCGCGCGGCCATGGCTTCGAAGCGCGGGTCGACGTGCCGATCGAGAGCGGCCTCGTCACCGTGCTCTGGGTCACGGCGGGCGGGACCGAGCTCGCGATCCCCGCCGCGAACGCGCTCCGCGTGCGGGCCGGCGACCCCGAGCTCGTGCCGCACCTCGCCGCATGCCTCGAGCCGCGCGATCTGCGCCGGCCGTCCTTCGTCATCGATCTCGACGAGCGCATCGCGGTCGGCGTCGACGAGGTCGGCAACGCGGAGGAGGTGCTCCTTCGCCCGCTCTCGCCGCTCCTCGCCGGCGTCGGTCCGTATGCCGGCGCGGTGGTGCGTGGGGACGGATCGATCCGCCTCGTCATCGACGTGCACGCGCTCGCGCCGCGCGTGCGTGCGCTCGGCCGCGTCGGTCCGCCGAGCGACTCGGTGTCGATCATCGGCTGAGCCGGGTTGCGCCACGACGCTGTGCCACGTCCGGCACAAAACTCGCCGATCCAGCCGAAAAAGCGGGCAAAGCTCGATGAAGATGGGTGGCCTCGTTCATGAATGTTCGTGGCCCATGCGTCCGATCCTGTTCCCGCTCTTCTTCGTCGTCATCGGCTGCGCCGGCGGTGGCAGCAGCGACGGTGGTGACTCCTCGAGCCCGGGCCCTGTCATGAACCTCGGGAGCGGACCGGGCGACTGGTCGAACCCGATCATGGGCGACGGCGAGCTCAAGGGCTCGAGCGGCGGCTACGAGACAAGCGGCTCGTCGTCGGTCGATGACTCCGCCCCGTACGCCGGATCGAGCTCGAGCGGCGGCTCGTCCGGCACGTCCGGCGAGAGCTCGTCGGGCGCCTCCGGCAGCACAGGCGCGGCCTCGTCGAGCGGCACCGGCGGCGCGAGCGGCTCCTCGTCGAGCTCTGGCGGCATCTCGTCCGGCACGCTTCCGCCTTCGCAGAACCCGGGGCCGGGCGTCCTCACCGCCGGCACGTGGGACGACAACCGGAACTTCTCCTTCTTCACGAAGTATCGCGACTCCTTCCTGCAGGACAGCCCCTCGGGCGCGCTCTCGTTCGCGCCGGCCGACGCGAACGCCGCGGCCGCGCTGTTCGGCGATCGCACCGGCGCGAAGAACGTCCTCGACGTGTCGCTCGTCATCGACACGACCGGCAGCATGGGCGACGAGATCTCGTATCTCCAGCGCGAGTTCACGTCGCTCGTCTCGACCATCCAGACGAAGTATCCGCAGGCGCAGCAGCGCTGGTCGCTCGTGCTCTACAAGGACGTGCAGGACTCGTACGTGGTGCGCTGGTACGACTTCCGTGCCGACACCGCCGAGCTGAAGTCGAAGCTGATGGGGGCGAGCGCGGGCGGCGGCGGAGACTTCCCCGAGGCCCCCGATCAGGCGATCGACATCGCGAACCGCCTCTCCTGGCGCCGCGACGAGAACGTCGCGCGCGTGATGTTCTGGATCGCGGACGCGCCGCACCACGACACGGACGCGGCGCGCATGACCGCGTCGGTGAAGGCGGCCCGCGACCGCAACATCCACGTCTACCCCGTGGCCTCGAGCGGCGTGGACGACTTCACCGAGTACACCATGCGCCAGACGGCGCAGATCACGGGCGGTCGCTACATCTTCCTCACCGACGACTCGGGCGTCGGCGGCTCGCATGCGGAGCCGACCGTGCCCTGCTACTTCGTGACGAAGCTCGACAAGGCGATCCTCCGCATGGTCGACGTCGAGCTCACCGGCTCGTACCGGGAGCCGGCGCAGGACGAGATCCTCCGCACGGCGGGCGATCCAGAGAGCGGGATCTGCCAGGTCTCGGACGGCACGGTCGCGATTTACTGAGCGACATCGGGCTACGATGCGCGCATGGAGCGCATCGAGGCGATGACCGAAGGCGACATCGCCGCGGTCCTGGCGATCGATCCCGACGCCCGCGAGGCGAGCCTCCGCGAGGAGCTCGTGCGGGCGTGGGGCCACCTCCGCGTGCTCCGCGACGAGGCGCGGGTCCTCGGCTACGTCCTCTTCTGGCACGTGACGGACGAGATTCATCTCCTCAACGTGGCCGTCGACGAGGCCGCGCGGAGGCGTGGCTTCGGGCGCCGGCTCGTCGAGGAGGTCATCGCCTATGCGAGGGCCCACGAGGCGGCGAAGGTGCTCCTCGAGGTCCGCGTCTCGAACGCGCCCGCGGTCGCGCTCTATCGGGCGCTCGGCTTCGAGGAGTTCAACCGGCGCAGCCGCTATTACGACGACGGCGAGGACGCGATCGAGATGGCGAAGCCGCTGTCGCGAGAATGAAGCTGATACCATCGACTCGATGCGTCGCTCGGTCCTCGGCCTCCTCGTCACCTCCGTCGTCCTCGCCTCCGCGCCGCTCGGCGCACAGCCGAAGCCCACCGGCCCGCTCGCCGAGGGCCTCGCCGCCCTCAACGCGAGCGACTACGCCAAGGCGGAGACCGAGCTCGCGAAGGTGAAAGGGCAACCGGAGGCGGAGTACGGCCTCGGTCGAAGCGCGCTCGAGCAAGGCAAGTTCGACGAGGCGGACAAGCACGCGCAGGCCGCTGGGCCGAGGGGCAAGGTGCTCCGCGCCGAGATCATGCTCGCGCGCGGAAAGCAGAAGGACGCGGTCGCGCTCCTCGAGACGCTGAAGACCGGCAAGACCCCCGAGGCGCGGCGCGCGCGCCTCTTGCTCGGCGAGACCCTCATCGCGATGGGCAAGCGCCGGGACGCGGAAGACCCGCTGATGAAGGTCATCGAGGACTACAACGACGGCACCATCACGCAGACGGACGCGGTGGGCTACGCCGAGGTCGGACGCGCCGCCTACCTGCTGCGCCACCCGAAGGACGCGAACTCGGCGTTCAAGGACAGCGAGCGCGCCGACAAGAAGCGGGTGGAGACGCTGCTCTGGGAGGCGGAGCTGTTCCTCGACAAGTACGATCCCGGCCACGCCGCCGAGGTGACGAAGGAGGCGCTCGAGATCGCGCCGAAGCGCGCGGACGCGCTCGTCATGATGGCGCGCGTGAAGCTCGATCAGACGATGGACTTCGACGACGCCGACAAGCTCGTCAAGGAAGCCCTCGCCGTGAACCCGCATCACGCGGGCGCGTTCGCGGTGCAGGCGGGGCTCTCGCTCCGCGACATGGACATCAAGACGACGGACAAGTCGATCGCGGACGGCCTCGCGAACGATCCGTCGAACCTCGAGCTCCTCTCGTTGAAGGCCGCCTCGCGCTTCCTCGACGACGACAAGGCGGGCTTCGAGACGGCGAAGAAGGACGTCTTCACGCGCAACGCCGAGTTCGGGCGCTTCTATGGCATCGTCGGCGAGTTCGCCGAGTGGGAGCACCGCTACGACGACATCATCGCGATGCAGAAGGAAGCGACCAAGATCGATCCCGACGACGGCAAGGCGTGGGCGGAGCTCGGCCTCACGCAGCTCCGCTCGGGCGACGAGGCGGAGGGCCTGAAGGCGATCCAGAAGGCGTGGTCGAAGGACAAGTTCAACGTCCGCGTCTTCAACACGCTGAACCTGTACGAGAAGTCGATCCCGACGGAGTACGACCTCGTCGAGGACGGAGTCTTCAAGATTCGCTACCAGAAGAACGAGCGCGCCGTGCTCGAGCGCTACGTGCCGCGCATGCTCGGCGAGGCGTGGGCGTCGATGAAGTCGCGCTACGGCTTCGTGCCGAAGGTGCCGGTGCAGGTCGAGATGTACGCGAACCGCGAGCAGTTCAGCGTGCGCACGAGCGGCCTGCCGAACATCGGCATCCAGGGCGTCTGCTTCGGCGGCATGATCGCCGCCATCAGCCCGCAGGCGGAGCCGTTCAACTGGGGCAACGTCGTTTGGCACGAGCTCGGGCACGTGTTCGCGATCCAGCTCTCGAAGAACCACGTGCCGCGCTGGTTCACGGAGGGCCTCTCCGAGTACGAGACCATCGCGCGGCGTCCGGAGTGGGCTCGCGAGCTCGATCCCGAGCTCTACCACGCGATCACGGAGAACAAGCTCCCCGGCGCGGTCGACATGAACCGCGCGTTCACGCACGCCAACGACGCAAGCGACGTCACGACCGCGTACTACGCGGCCAGCCAGATGCTCATCTGGACGGTGGAGCGCTTCGGAATGAAGGGCGTCGTCAAGGCGCTCGAGCTGTGGGGCGCGGGGAAGAAGACGCCGGACGTCATCCAGCAGGCCTTCGGCGTGAGCCCCGCGGACTACGACAAGGGCTATCGCGAGTGGCAGCTCGCGCGCCTCTCTCGCTACAAGAACCAGTACGTGTTCACGCGGAAGCCGCAGGATCTCGACGACGCGAAGCGCGCGCTCAAGAACGCGCCGAACGATCCGGGCGCGCACGTCGATCTCGCGATGGCGCTGCTGAGGACACGCAAGGCAGACGAGGCGAAGCACGAGCTCGACGCGGCGCTCTCGATCGATCCGAAGCACGCGGACGCCCACTTCATCTCCGCGAAGCTCGCGCTCGGCAAGAAGGACGCCGCCACCGCCGTGAAGCACCTCGACACGATGCGCGCGAACGGCAAGGACGGCTTCGTCGTCCACATGATGCTCGCCGACATCGCAGAGGCCAAGGAAGACAAGACGCAGATGCGCTTCCATCTCGAGGCCGCGCATCGCCTCGATCCGTCGCAGAGCGAGCCGATCAAGGGCCTCTACGACATGGCCCACGAGGCGAAGAACCAGGCCGACGAGCTCGTGCTCCTCCGCGAGCTCGCGCAGCTCGAGCAGCACGACAAGAAGGTGTGGCGCATGCTCCTCGAGCATCTCGTCGCGCAGAAGCAGTGGGACGAGGCGCGAAAGGTCGGCGAGAGCGCGGTCTTCGTCGACGTCACGGGCGGCCCCACGCACGTCCTCTACGCGAAGGTGCTCTCCCAGCAAGGCGCGCACGAGACGGCGGCCTACGAGCTCGAGACCTCGCTCCTCTGTCCCGCGAAGGACAAGCCGGAGCAGGCGACGCGCGAGGCGCTCCTCGCGCAGGAGTACCTCTCGCTCGGGAAGAAGGCGGACGCACAGAAGCACAAGGACGCGGCGCTGAAGCTCGATCCGGACAACGCCGACGCGAAGGGCCTCAAGCTCTAGGAGCGCGACCCCCTGGGTCACGGGACCGCCGTGAGGTAGCCTCATCGAATGAGGCAGCGGGGGCTTGGGATCGTCGGCGCGGTCGTTGGCCTGTGCGCCGCATGCAACTCCTACTCGAGCGCGAACGACGTCGTCGCGTCCGACGCAGGCGGCGACGCTCCCGCCCCCGCCGCGCTCGACGGAGGGCGGGACGCGAGCGCGCTCCCCGTGGACGACCGTGGTTGTCCCAAGGGACGCGGCGCGTCGATGGTCCGCGTCGACGATGGACCGGCGTCGTTCTGCATCGACGCGACGGAGGCGACCGGCGCGGACTACCTCGCGTTCCTCGACTCGGGGCCATCTCCAACAAGCCAGGCCCCGCGCTGCGCATGGAACACCAGCTTCGTCCTACCCTCCCCACCCGATGCGAATGCAGCCGTGCAGGTCAACCACTGCGACGCGGTCGCGTACTGCGCGTGGGCGGGCAAGCGGCTCTGCGGCAAGCGCGGGGGCGGTCACCTCGAGACGCTCGGCGAGTGGAAGGATCCGGCCGTGAGCGAGTGGACCGCGGCCTGCAGCCGTAATGGCTCGCGCTCGTTCGCGTACGGGAACGCCTTCGACGCGGGGGCGTGCAACACCGCCGCCGACGGCGGGGTGACCGGGCCGAAGTCCTTTCCCGGATGCGAAGGCGGCTACCCTGGCATCTTCGACCTCAGCGGCAACGCGGTGGAGTGGGAGGACAACTGCATCCCGGGGGCCTCCGATGCGGCGGCGCCCAACGAGCACTGCGAGGTCCGCGGGGCGGGCGTCGGCTTCGCGAGGCTACGGAGCTGCACCGATGGCGCCGGCGTCGGGGCCGGCGAGTCGTATGGAGTTCGTTGCTGCGCGACGCCAGCGCTCTGAGTCAGGGATCAGGGAGCGAGGGCGCGGTGGGCAGCGGCGCGCTCTTGCGTCAGCGCCTTGTCGTAGATCGCGACCTCGTCGAGATAACCCTGCCAGTGACCGATCACGATCGCGGCGGAGACGGACGGGCGATTCGAGGGGCTCGCGCCGCCCGTCGAAGGAACGCCATCGACCAAGGTGAAGTCGACCATCTTGGCCGCGTCAAACCCGTAGACGACGTGCACCCAGGTGTCGACCGGTGACCCCGTGTCCATGAGCGTGTACGAAAGGAGCTGGTACTTGTTCCAGGTCTCCGTACGGACCTTCGAGTCGTTCCACCACATCAGGTTCTTTCCCGTGATCTGGCCGCCCACATTGAATGGATCGTCCGCATGGGTCACGAGCAAGCCGTTCGCCGCGGTCGTCTTCCGGAGCCACAGCTCGATGGAGTAGCTCTTGCCGAGATCGGTCACGAGGCCGCTGATCGTGACCAGGGTTTCGCTCGTCGCGAGCTCGAGGCCACGCGTACCGGCCACACCCGTGGCGCCCCAGACGGCCGTGTTCGAGACGAGGCATGTCCCCTTGCCACCCGGCACGACGTTCGCCGACGAGATGCCTGCCGTCTCCGCGAAACGGAAGTAGGCGATGGGGCCGTCAGCCAGCACGGCGGACGAGAGCGGATCGCCATCACCACCTCCGTCCGATGGCTCCGCCCCGGCCTCGGAGGGCACGGTGGAGCCGGTCTCTCGCGGCGGTGACGCGTCGACGAGCACGCTGCCACCTTCGGCGCCGCCGTCCGGCGAGGAAGCCGTCCTGGCGCCGCCGGTGAGCGCGTCCGTGTCGACGAACAGGGAGCAGCCGGTCCCGCCGACGATCACGAACAGAGCGGATGCGTCCCACCGCATCCGCTCAACCTACCTTCTTCGACTCACGCTCGCCAGCCATGAGACCCTGCGCTCGATCGCGGATGCGCCGCAAAACGCGCGGCTACTCGGGGGGATACATGTGTAAAATGCACGTAGGTCCCGAGCACCCTCGGGAATGGCCATCGAGCGCAGTGGCGTGTGTGCAACTGTCCGTGACATGAATCGACAGTGCGAGAGGCGCGCAGGATCAGCATGCGCCAACGTGCGATCGCGGGGATCGCGCCTGCACCCTCAGGTGAGGGCAACTCCACGCTTTCATGGTCGGCGCACCTCGTGCGTGGAAGCGGGCATGTCATCGCGACAGGCCGGCTTGCTCCTCGCCTCTGCAATCTTCCTGGGTGGCTGCACGAATGATGTCGGTGCGCTGCCCCCACTCTCGTCCGATGGCCGGGTCGTCTTCCACGAGGACGTGGTCAATGTCAGCGCCACGTTCTCCGACACCGCCATCGTGACCGAGGACCGCGTGGTGGTCCCTGCGTCGATGGTCGGGAAGATCGACCGAGGGAGCATCGTCGCGGGCGACCGCGCTTCGACGGGCACCTCGAACCCCTATGGGTTCCTGCGCCGCGTGATCGACGTCCAGCGTGATGTCCCGAAGGAAGGACAGGTGACCCTCCTGACGACGAAGGCGGAGCTCGCCGATTGGATCCACTCTGGACGGGTCGACTTCGGATCGCCGCGCTCCGCCCTCACTGGCAAGCTCGTCATGAACGCGCCGACGACCAAGTCGCTCGAGGTTCGGGCCGAGAAGGTGGACAAGACGGAGGCGACGGACAGCAACGAGGCGTCCGCGGAGACCGAGTTCGACGCCGACTTCGGCAACACGCTCAAGATCACGAACACATCGTTCAAGATGAACGCGTCCTTCAAGGGCTTCATCGACGTACGGCGTGAGGAGGGGGCGCTGCTCCCTCGTAAGGTCGCCATGAGCGCCTCCCTCGACCTGGCCCCCGCTGTCGCCTTCGATATCGAGCTCGGCATCAAGGGTGAGGTGAGCCAGGCACGGTCGTGGAAGGCGATGATGGGCATTCTGCCGCTCCCGGGAGCGATCCCGCTCACCCTGAGGTTCACCCCTGAGATGAAGTGCACCCTCTCTGCTTCGGGAGACGGCAAGCTCACGGTGGGGGCGAACCTCGACGCGCGGAGCACCGTCGGCTTTGCGGGAGAGGCGTTCGGCGGCGACCTCGACATCACCAATCTCTCGCAGGCACCCACCATGAAGAGCACGATCGCAGCGAAGGAGGTCGAGGGCACCGCCAACGTCGCCGCCGAGTGCGAGGTCGTCGCGGTGCTGGAGCTCCTCGCTTTCGACAGCGTCGGATTCACTGGGCGCATGGGTCCTTCCGAGAAGATCACCGCGACGAGCTGCGTGGTGGCGAGCAAGCAGGGCTCCAAGACCGGCTTCACGGTGGTCGCCGAAAGAGCGCTCAACGAGACGATCGGTGTCCGGGTGGACATCCCGCTCCTGGACATCGACAAGCAGCGCGACCTGATGACCTTCTCCCAGACCATCGGCGAACCCTTGTACTTGGTCGGAAACAAGGAGACGTGTGAGGCGCCCGCTTACGACAGCTGTGCAGGGAAGCCCGACGGTCTTCACTGCAGCGAGCTCGTCGAGAGCTCCGGGTACGTGTGCGAGGGCGGGCAGATCCTCAAGGGCCTCCAGTGCGAGGATGCAGGCCAGAAGTGCGTCGGCGGGACGCCCGACGCGATGAAGTGCCAGTAGCTCCTTCTCCGTCGTGCCCGACGAGAGCTCGTAAGGGAACGAGGTATTGCGGACGATGCGAGCGCTCTCGGATCATCGCAGACCATGAAGCGTGCCCTTGTGTCTCTTGGTCTCGGGTCGCTCGCCCTCCTCCTGGCCTGCTCCGACTCGTCGTCCGGATCGAGTAGCTCGGGCAGCTCGGGTGTGGATGGTGGCTCCACGTCGAGCGGCGGTACGAGCAGCGGCACGAGCAGCGGCTCGAGCAGCGGCACGAGCGGCGGCACCGGCGTCATCAACCATCTCTCGGGGCCGACCGAGGTCACCGATATCCTCGGCGATGGCGAGACGGCGTACTTCACCGGCGTCGAGGCGAGTGGGGAGGGGGCGATCTTCTCTGCGAGCGCCACCGCAGGGCCCAGCGTCCTCTGCAAGGCGGGCGCGAAGCGCACCATCACCGCGATCGCCGTCGACGGCACGACCCTCTACGGGATCCGCCGAGAGCCGGACACCGGGCTCTCGGCGATCGTGAAGACGACGACGACCGGTGTGGGCGCCGCCTGCGAGGAGGTCGGTGCGATCGAGCCGAACCAGCTCACGGAGCTCGTCAAGGTCGGCGATTCGCTCGTGTACCTCGGGGTCGTGAAGGTCATGCGCATGCCCCTCACCGGAGGCGCACCGACCGAGCTCCTCACCACGGCGGCGTCCGGCTTCATCGGCGACTTCGCGTCCGCGGGCGCCACGGGCTTCGTCGTCGACACGTCGACCGCGGCCACGCCGGGCGCTCGCATCGCTCGCTTCACGCTGGGCGGCGCGATCGAGACGTTCGTGAGCGTCGACTCTCCGTCGACCTCGGGCCACGAGATCATCGGCGGCAAGGTGGTGTGGGCGGAGCCGGGGCCGAACGCGGGCGACTTCGTCTTCAAGTCGGCGGACGTGGCGGCCGCGCTCCCACCGGCTCCGACGCCCGTGGTGACCAGCAACTTCGGCATAGGCTCCGTGCTCCAGTTCTGCCGCCCGAACGTGTCGAGCCCGACGGAGCTCGCCGTCGCGGCCGCCAACAGCGAGGCGGTCGACTACCACTTGATCGGCTCGTCCTCGCAGCCCTCGCGGAAGCTCGCGAGCATCTCCACGTCACTGGGTGGGGGTGCGTGCGCCCTCACGACGGGAGCGATCTGGGGCGTCGACCCGAACGACAAGCGCGTCTTCTGGGCCAGCCGATGAGTGGTCCCGCGGTCACGACCGCCTGCTGCTGACCTCGCCGACGAGAACGACGGGCCCATCAGCGCTCGTTTGCTGACCGACGACGCGGCCTGCGCTGTCGTAAATCGCCGAGATCCCGTGCCCGGTCGCGCGGACGATGGGGACGCCACCGACGACGGCCGCCCACACCGCGCTTCGGTGATGCATCAAGGCGAAGCGGCCGTGCCAGTCGTTCGACGGAGCGGCGAGGACCACACCGGCGGTCCTCGCGGAACGCGCCGTGTCCGCGTAGTCGAGATCCACGCAGATCGCGGTCGAGACGGCCAGCCCGCCCTGGGACACGAAGGGCCCGACCGCCATCTTGGTCGTGCACGGCGGCTCGATCCCGCGCGCGGGATGCTGCTTCTCGTAGCTGCCGACGACGCCCGTCCGGTCGATGACGAGGAGCATGTTCTTCGGCGTGGTCGCGTCGAAGTACGGCGCGACGATCGTGACCTCGAGCCTGCTCGCCCAGGCCTGCACTTCCCGGCAGAAGTGCGCGCGGTCGTCCCCCAGGAGCCACGCCGAGGCCTCTGGAAGGACGATCAACGACGCGCCGTCGCGAGCTGCCGCCTCGACATGCGATCGGTAGCGCGCGAGCGTTCCTGCGACGTCGCGGTACTCGGCCGACTCGCCGGGCCAGAGGCCGGTGAGCTCGCCGTCGGCGGGCGGCTCTCCGTCGACCACTACCGCCGCGACACGCAGGCGGTGAGCGCGAGCCACACCCTGGATCGCGCGACGATAGCTCGCATATCCGAGCGTCAGCATCGACGCGACGATCGCCCCGCCCGCGGCTGCGGGAAGGAGGTCGCCGCGAATGCCGAGGGCGAGGGATGCGCCCGCGGTCGCGAGGAGGCCGGTCGTCGTGAGATCGCCGCCGAACCGCGCGGTGTGCACCACGAATAGCCACCGCTCCTGCGTCCGAGCCAGCGGGTTATTTACGAACTGCGGCGCGCCGATGAGACGCAGCGGAAGCGTCGCCACGACCATCGCGGCCGGAAATGCCACGACGAACCAGGGACTCGGGACGAGCCACGCCACGAGCCAGGTGCACGCGCCCCAGCTCAACGCGCCAGGGATGGCGGAGAGCGGGATCAGGTGGCGAAGCGTCCGAGACCAGCATGTCGACGAGCTCGCGAGCGCTCCGGTGATCGCGGCCGCGATGGCCGCCTCCCCTGGCGAGCGCTCGAGCGCCAGGAGGGCGATCGGTGTGAGGACGATCCAGCCGAAGAGAGGCGCCAGCATTTCGTTACAATGTTTCGTTACATTGTTGCGTTAGTCTGTCAAGGGATGGGACGCCCGAGAGAGCACGGCGCGGAGACGAAGGCGCGGCTGATCGCGGCCGCCGGGGAGCTCCTCTCGCAGGAGGGCCCCGAGGCGCTCTCGGTACGACGGCTCGCTGACGCGGTGGGGACGACGACGCGGGCGGTCTACAGCGTTTTTGGCGGCAAGGACGGGCTCATCTCGGCGATGTACCTCGAGATGGCGGACACCCTGGCCAAGCGCCACTTCGCGGTCCCGCGCGGCGAGGATCCGATCGCAGAGCTGCGGTTGCTCGCACACGCGTACCGCGACGCGGCCCTGGAGCACCCGCATCTCTACCCGCTGGTCGTCGGCCGCCCAGTGCCGGGGTTCACACCACTGCCCGAGGCAAAGGCGCGGGCCCGGGGCGGACTCGTGCGCGTCCACGACGCGATCGATCGCGCGATCGCGCAGAAGCGAATCGTCGGTCGTGAACGTGACGCTGTCGTCAACGAGGTGTGGGCGCTCCTCCATGGCCTCGCGTCGCTCGAGATCGCGGGAGCGCTTGGTTCGCCGAAGGAAGCTCGTTCGGTCTGGAACGACGCCGTCTCGTCCATCCTCACGGGCTTCGCGACGAAGCCTCGGCGGACCCGGTGATGCGATGGCGCGGCCAAGCGCGGGAGCGGCACATGGCCGAACTGGGGAGACCTCGACGAAGCCGCCCTCGCGCTACTTGCTCGCCTGGCACTCGGGCACGTCGCAGCCGTTCGCGCCCTTGACGGTGCGGAGCGTCTCGCCGGGCCCGCAGAGCGGTGCGGCGTAGACCGGGCACTGCCCGCACTGGGGCGCGTCGCAGCCGTCCGCGCCCTTGACGGTGCGGAGCGTCTCTCCGGGTCCGCAGAGCGGTGCGGCGTAGACCGGGCACTGCCCGCACTGGGGCGCGTCGCAGCCGTCCGCGCCCTTGACGGTGCGGAGCGTCTCTCCGGGTCCGCAGAGCGGCGCGGCGTAGACCGGGCACTGCCCGCACTGGGGCGCGTCGCAGCCGTCCGCGCCCTTGACGGTGCGGAGCGTCTCTCCGGGTCCGCAGAGCGGCGCGGCGTAGACCGGGCACTGCCCGCACTGGGGCGCGTCGCAGCCGTCCGCGCCCTTGACGGTGCGGAGCGTCTCTCCGGGTCCGCAGAGCGGCGCGGCGTAGACGGGACACTCCTTCCGTTCCTCTTTGGAGAGAGCTGCCTGGTCGGATGCAGCGCCAGTCTCGTCTACGCCGGTCGAGCAGGCAGCCGTCGAGGTGGTGAGAGCAAGGAGGACGCCGACGCAACGGAAGAAGTTCATGATGGCCTCGTTCAGCGGAAGGTGGGACTGCGTCGCGGAGGTACTGCAACCGTCGCTCCACCGCCGAGGGCCAGATTTCTCGGAGATTCTCGTGCGAGTTGAGCCATGTGCCACTGGCACACGCTGCACTCCAGGCCATGAGTCGGGACAAACCGGTTCGGCGACATCCAGTCCTGCGCGCCGGGGCTTGCCCTCGTAGATCGTCGATGAGGACGACGTTCGGTCAGGTCGCACGTCGCGGCCGGCGTCGAAGCTTCGCGCTTAGCTCGCTGCGGCTCGTCACCCCGAGCTTCTCGTAGACGGCGCGGAGCTGGTTCATCACCGTCTTGACCGAGACGCCCCGACGCGCAGCGATGCGCGCGTTCGTCCAGCCTCGCATCGCGAGCGCGGCCACCTCGCGCTCGGTCGGTGTCAGCGTGGGCGGCGTGAGCGACGGCTCGGCGTCGATCGCGAGCACCCCGAGATCGCCGATGTCGTCATCGACGTCGACGTCGAAGCGCTCGAAGCGCGAGGGTTCGGCGAAGAGCACGAGGTCGACGCGGCGCTTCAGCTTGAGCTTGCGAAGGATGCTCGTGATCGACGAAGACACCGTTCCGAGCGGCAGACCGAGCGCGAATGCGATGTCCTTGTTCGACGCCCCGAGGGTGACGTAGCGGACAATGGCAGGCTCCGAGGAGACGAGCGCGCGCGGATCGACGAGGAGCGGCTGGTTGCGATACGCCGCGAGGTAACGCTTCGACCCGCGCTCCCACTGCTCGACGAGCGACCATTCGCCGGCGACGAGCCCTTGCCACAGCTCCAATGCCTCCTCCGGCGTGGAGCGGAGCCGCTTCGGGCGCGCGCGATCCATCGCCTTCACCGCCGCCCTGAGCGCTTCGCGCGGCACGTCGACCCTCGCGTCCCGGAGCTTACCCGACGGGTCGAGCACCGCGTCGACCTCGGTCCGCTTCGCGGCCAGCTTTCGCCGCAGGCGAAGGGCAGCGGCGGCGTGGAGGAGGACGCGATTCCAGATCCCGCGCACGCGGCTCGCGGGCACGACGACCGAGCGCGACGGGGCCGCCATGGTGAGGTTTCCATACTCGCCGTCGCGCGCGAACGTCGAGAAGCCGTCCACGATGCCGGCCGGCTGCATGAGCGCACGGAAATGCTGGACGATGGGCGAGCCGCCCCCGTAGGTGCGCTCGAGCCCGCCGTTGTACGCGACGCGTCGCTGGACCGGGTCGTACACGCCCGCCGGTGCGTCCCGATTGAGCTCGGCAAGACGCGCCAGGAAGGCGGGGTTCAGCGCCCGCTCCACGAACAAAGGCGCCGTCGCGAAGTGCGGGTCGGCGTTCGGCTCGTTGCCGGTGAAGGCGTAGACACCGTCGCCCGTGTCCATGTCCTTCGCCGCCGTCGCGACGAGGCGCGATAGCGGTCTCCGTTCCCCCCAGGTCGGCCTCCGCGCCGACATCACCGCGCCTTCGCCGAACCATGTCCTCCTCACCTTCGTCGCCGCCTGGCAGAACGACGGCAACGGCGAGCAAGGCAGCACCGCGTATGTCCTCCACAGCGCCGATCGGGGCGAGACCTGGGGTCAAGGCGCGCCGATCAGCAATGGATACGGGGCGACATCGGTGCCGCTCACGCTCGAGACGACACGCACCAGCGGTATGCTCATCGAGGCCGCCGACGGACGGAGCGGCTCGCATCTCGCGACCAATCGGGCGGGCAAGGCCTGTCTGAGCTACGCCGACTACGACCTGAACGTAGCGCGCGGCGAGACGCACTACGTGCGCTGCTCGAGCGACGGCGGCGCGACGTGGGGATCGGCCATCGCGGCGGTGACGGGCCGTCCGCAGGACCTCGCGAGGCCGCAGATCGCGGTGTAGCGTCGACGGCGGCGCGACGTTCGGCGCGGAGAAGATCCTCGCCGACGTGCCGGATCCTGCCGCGGAGGGCCTGAAGCTCGCCGTTCGCAACCACGAGGCCTTGTTCGATCGTGCGGGCGTCCTCTGGCTCGTCCGCCAGATCGGCAACGGCGAACGAATTCAGCTCGACAAGAGCTGTGACAAGGGAGCGACGCTGAGCGGTTCGATCGACCTGCCGCTCGGGCCGAGCATCGTCCAGCTCCTCGGACCGTGAGACTCAGAGACACGACGACCCCGCAGACGCGCGCCGCAAAGACGCGAGGTGCTACCGCCGAGCGGCGCGGTGCCTGGATGTGTCCTCGAAGGCCAGTCGCTCGGCCTCTGCTTCGGAGAGCCCGCCATCGACGATCATGATCGCCACTCGCTCTTCCCACACGAACCGGTCTTCTGCAGACCACCGTTCGAGCTCGTGCCGCCACGGTTCGCTCGATCTCGGGAGCGTCTTCGCGCGCGCAAGAGGCTCTGGGATCGGCCGGCGACGGGCATCGCTCATCTCCGAAGCGTAACCTGGGCTACGCCGGCTGCCAATTGACCGGAGGCTCGCTGTGCAAGAGTTGCACGATCCGGATCGTGCAACCCTCGCACGTCGCGATGCGGCCGCTCGAGATTTGCCTCGGCTTCACGCGTGGAGCGGGCATTGCAGCCGCCGCTGGCGAAGGAGATTTCCATGCTTCAGATGCGTCACGTCTCGGTCCTGGGCTTCGTCGCGGCGTTCGCGGCTCTCGTGCTGTCCTCCTCGGAGAGCCACGCCGATTCGAATTGCTCGAGCTCCGACAGCTGCGGTCGCACCGTGACCTGTCCGTCGAACTATTCGGTGGGTGGGAGCACGAGCGGCTGGTACTGCTCGCGCACCATCCTCGCCGTCGCGGTGAACCCGACGTGTGGCTTCTACAACATGCGCAACGACTGGGTCTGGAACGCATCCGCGAAGACCTGCGTGAACGGTGTCGGGACGAGCACCACCCAGAACATCCGTTGTGAGGACGGCTATACCTACGACTCCGGCTCTGGCAAGTGCGAGAAGCCAGCGACGACGGCGTACTCGCATCCCATCCTCACCACCAACGGCGTCTTCTCCGGCACCTCGCGCGCGTGCTCGAGCCAGTCGTCGTGTCAGGACGCGCTGAAGTGCACCAAGAGCGGCTACGTGCTGGGGCTTCGCTCCACGCCGAGCAGCAAGGAGTACTTCTGCTCGAAGACGACGCCCGCGATCAACGAGGCGCCGAAGTGTGTGTTCCACAACATGCGGAACGACTGGACGTGGGATGCGTCGAACAAGGTCTGCAAGAACGGACTAGGCACGACCACCACCGTCAACCGCCGTTGCGACGCGGGGAACTACAACGACAACACCGGTCGTTGCGAGGCGCCGGCGGTCGTCGCCTACGACGAACCGACGCTCGACTGAGCGAAGCACGCTCTCGTTGCACGCGAGCACGAACTCCGCGATCATTGCCCTTTTGGGCTCTCGGTCGGGAGGAGAATTCGTGGTGATGCGGGATGTCTCCGCGACGAAGACGATGGGGGCCGCGGTCCCCACGACGGAGGCGCGGAGGCTCGTCCTGGTCGTCGTCTACGACGGTACGCGTCGCGACTACCCGCTCCCTAGCTCGGGGGAGGTGACGATCGGTCGAGCGGAGGAGTGCGAGATCTGCATCGCTCACTCCTCGCTCTCGCGGCGCCACGTCACGATCGCGCTCGGCCCCGAGCTTTGCCTGCGCGAGGAGGGGAGCAAGAACGGCACGCGTCTCCGCGGCGAGCGCCTCGAGCCGGGCGTGCTCGTGCCGATCGGCGCGAGCGGTGACTCGACACCGGGTGATGTCTTCGAGCCCGGCACCCTCGTGTGCTTCCTCCAGGCGCGGGAGTCCTCCCTCGCGCGCGAGGCGAAGCGCGACGTGATCGTCGAGCCGGTGCTCGTCGATCCTGCGATGAAACGAACCTACGAGCTGCTCTTCCGCTTCGCGGCGGGCGACATCTCGATCCTCCTGCTCGGTGAGACGGGCGTCGGCAAGGAGGTCGCCGCGCGTGCCGTGCATGCGAGCTCGCCGCGCGCCGCGGCGCCGTTCGTGGCCCTGAACTGCGCGGCCCTCTCCTCGACGTTGCTCGAGAGCGAGCTCTTCGGTCACGAGCGCGGTGCGTTCACGGGAGCTTCGAAGGCGAAGGAGGGCCTCTTCGAGGCGGCGCGCGGCGGCACCGTGCTCCTCGACGAGGTGGGCGAGCTGCCGCCCGAAACGCAGGCGAAGCTGCTCCGCGTCCTCGAGGAGCGCGCGGTCACGCGCGTCGGCGCCACACGCGCGATCTCGGTCGACGTTCGCGTCGTCTCCGCGACGAACCGAGATCTCGGCCGCGCGGTCGAGGAGGGCACCTTCCGGAGAGATCTGTATTTCCGCTTGAACGGAGTGTCGGTGGAGATCCCGCCGCTCCGGCACCGGCGCTCCGAGATCGTCCCGCTCGCGAAGGCGCTCCTCCTCCGGGCCGCGGAGCGCCTCGATCGGCCTGTACCCACGCTCTCGCGCGAGGCGGCCGCGATCCTCGAGGCTTGGCACTGGCCGGGCAACGTGCGCGAGGTGAGGAACGTGCTCGAGCGCGCCATGCTCATGACGACCTCGAAGACGATCCTTCCCGAGCACCTCGGCCTGCCGGAGCGCGTGCCACCGCCACCGCCACCGCCAGAGGCCAGCGGCGCGTCGGCGCCGCTCCGCGCCGAGCTCGACGCGCTCGAGCGCCAGCGGATCCTCGACGCGCTCGCGGAGGCGGGGGGCAATCAAACCAAGGCGGCGAAGCTCCTTCGCATGCCGCGCCGTACGTTCATCCTCCGCCTCGAGACCTACGGCGTCCCGCGACCGCGAAAGCGTGGGTGATGACGCGGTCCACGGAAGCGACGAGACCCCGGCGGAGCGGTGTAGTACCCTGAGGGGTTGGAGGTCGAAGGGGCGCCGCTGGGGATGGGGGAAGGAGACGATTGCAGCTCGACGGTGGTCGAGGGCTACGAGCTCCATGAGCTCGCCGGTCAGGGGGCCATGGGCGTGGTGTACCGTGCCGTGCGGATCGAGACGGGCGAGCTCGTTGCCCTGAAGATCCTCACCTCGGGCTCCGAGCGCGAGCGGATTCGGTGGAAGCGCGAGGTGGGCGCCCTGGCCGCCATCGAGAGCGAGGCGATCGTCCGGCTCCTCGCGTATGGCGAGCTGCCGGATGCGCGGCTCTGGCTCGCCATGAGCTGGGTCGAGGGCGAGACGCTCGCGGCGCGGCTCCGGCGTAGCCGGCTGTCGGAGCGCGAAGCGCGGGCGCTCCTCCCACGCCTCGCCGAGGGCCTTGCCGCCATTCACGGCGCCGGCATCGTGCACCGCGACCTCAAACCAGCAAATATCCTCCTCCCCGAAGGTCGGGTCGATTTGGCCATGATCGCGGACTTCGGGCTCGCGCGGACCGAGCAGGACCCCCGCGCCACGGTGACCGGCACGCAGATCGGGACGCCCGCCTACATGGCTCCGGAGGTCGCCCGCGGCGAGCGTGTCGTCGCGCCCGCAGCGGACGTGTTCTCGCTCGGCGCCGTGTTCTACGAGGCGATCGCCGGGCGCGCGCCGTTTCCGGGCGGGACCGCGGTCGCGGTGCTCGCGCGGATCCTCACGGACGTGGCGGAGCCGATACGGGTTCGCGCGCGCTGGGTTCCGCCTGGTCTCGACCGCCTGCTCGGCCAGATGCTCCGTCGGGCGCCGGGGGAGCGTCCCGCAGACGGCGCCGGCGTGGTGACCGCCCTCGAGAACGCGCTCACGGAGTCGAGCGTCGTAGAGACGGAGCCGGCCGTCTCGCACTGGGAGCGTCGTCCGGTCACCGTCCTCCTCGCTCGCTCCATGCGAGGAGCGGCCGCGAACGACGCTACGGAGAGCGTCGGTGGCCAGGCCTCCAGCATGGCGGCGCGTTTCGGCGCGATCTGCGAGCCGTTCGGCGGTCGAACGGAGGTGTTCGCCGACGGGACGCTCTTCGTCGTCTTCTCCAGATCCACGCTCGCGCGCGATCAGGCCATGTTCGCGGGGCGCGCGGCCCTCGCGCTGCGAGCGCAGGAGCCGGATCTTCGCGTCGTCCTCTCGAGCGGTCGCGTCCTCGCGCCCGAGGGGGGCGACGAAGAGGTGAGCGGTGACGCTGCGGTCCACGCCTTCACGCTCCTCGAGAGCACGACCTCCGGCGTCACGCGACTCGACGAGGTCACCGCGAATCTCCTAGGTCAGGGCTTCGTCCTCGCGTCGACGGACGCAGGGGTGGAGCTCGTTGGCGAGCGCCCGGAGGCCGCGTCTGGGCAGCCCGTTCGCGGGCGCATGGTCCCGTGTGTGGGACGCGAGCTCGAGCTGGCGACCCTCGACCTCGTCATCGGGAGCGTCGTGGCCGCCCGCGTACCACGTGGCGTCCTCGTGCTGGCGCCGGCGGGCGCGGGCAAATCGCGGCTCCGCCAGGAGCTCGTGCGTCGTCTCGAAGGCACGAATCGCCGCATCATCCCGAGCCGCAGCGACCCGCTGGCGATGGAGGTGCCGTTCGCGCTCCTCGCCGACATCGCGCCGCCGATCCGGGAGCTGCTTCGCGAAGAGCACGCGGCGGAGCGAGCCGCGGTCCGCAACCCGTTCTCCTTGCGCCAGCGCATCGTGCAGGAGACGGCGGCCTGGCTTCGCGAGAGTGCTTCGGGAGCGCCGCTCGTGCTCGTGCTGGACGATCTGCACTGGTCGGACGGCCCCTCGGTCGAGGTCCTCGACGAAGCCTTTGCGCTCCTCGAGGACGCGCCGATCGCTCTCGCCGCCTTCGCGCGGCCGGAGGTGAAGGAGCGCCATTCGCAGGCGCTCTCGCGGCTCACGCAGCAAGAGATCCGGCTCCCGAAGCTCGATGCTCGCGCCGCCGAGTGCTTGCTGCAAGCCGTGCTCGATGGAGAGGGCATCCCGCCAGAGGTGCTCGAACAGCTCGTCGCGGTGGCGGATGGGAATGCCCTGTTCCTCGAGGAGCTCGCGCGCGCGGTCCCGGCCAACGCGTCCACCGCGTGGTTCACGAAGGCGCCGCGGACGGTCCTCACCTTGCTCGAGGAGCGCTGCGCGGCGCAGCCGCCTGCCGAGCGCCGTTTGCTCCGCGCGGCGAGCGTGCTTGGCGTCACCTTCGCACGCGACATCCTCGAGGTGCTCGTGCAGTGCTCGGAAAATGCGATGCCGGTCGATACGACACTGCATGCTCTCGTTCGCGCAGAGCTAGTCGCCGAGGGCGAACGCGGTCGCTATCGCTTTCGCCATCCGCTCGTGCGGGAGGCGGCGTATGCCCTGCTACCCGAGGAGGACCGCATGGCTGCGCATGCACGAGTCCTCGCGATCGGGGCGGCCCGCAAGGATACATCGGCCGCCGAGCTCGCCGAGCACGCGCGCCAGGCGCGGCTCGCCGAAGAGACGGTCGTCTGGTCATTTCGCGCCGCGGAAGAGAGCTTCGCCGCGAACGACATGGTCACGTCCGTGGGCTTCGTGCGTCGCGCCCTCGAGGCGGACCCCTCTTCCGAGGTGCGCGGCGCGGTACTCGCACTCGGCTCCATCGCTTCCTTCTTCGCGGGCGATCTGCCGAACGCTCATGCGTGGGGCATCGAGGCGATGCGCCTCGCGCCGCGCGACTCCCCGTGGTGGATCCGCTGCGCGGGCAACATGAGCGCGATCCTCTCGCACGTCGATCCGGCGCGGCGCACGAAGAGCATTCTCGACGAGGGCTATCGTGCACTCCTCAAGCACGAGCCAGGTCCCGACGAGTGGGAGAGCTTCTGCGAGTCGCTCGCGATCACCCTGAACTGTGAAGCTGGCTTCGACGGCGAGCTCACCGCGCAGCTCACCGATCGCTTGCTCTACCTCGTCACGCAGGCCCCGCCGACCGCGCACGCCGCCCGCGGCTGGGCACACCACGGGCTCGCGTGGGCGGCGCTCTTCGTCGGTCGGTTTGGGGACACCGGCGTCGCGCATGCGGAGGCGGCCCTCGAGGCCTTCGAGCGCGCGGCCGATCTGCGCAACCAGCTCGCCTCTCATGCGGTGCTCGGGGTGGCGCTCGCCGCCCGGAACAGCACGGCCGCTCTCGAGGCGAGCGCTTCGGCAATCGCGATCGGCTCCACGGTGGGCGGCGGCTTCCCGCTCATCTACGCGAGGCTCCTTCGCTCGCTCGTGATCGCACGACTCGCGCTCGAGCAATCCCCGTGCATCACGCCCGCGCTCCTCGCGGAGGCGGAGGCGCACGCACGCTTCGCGATCGAGGTGCTCGGAATCAGCGCCTTCGTGCGTGGCTACGCAGAGACCGTCCTCGCGAGCCTCGCGATCGTCGCCGGTGACGCGGCGCGCGCCAATCGCCACTCGGAGAGCGCCTTCGCGGCGCTCTGCGATCTCGTCTCCCTCGCCGACCACACCCTCGCCGTCTCGCTGCTGGTGCTCGCCAGCGGTCATCCCATCGAGGACGGGGCCGCGCGCATCGCCAGGGCCCGCGCGCGGCTCGCACGGACCGGGCCCTACGCGGTCTCGCGGCCGCTCCTCGAGCGTGCGCTCCTCGCGCTCGACGCCCGCACCCACGAAGGGCCTTGAGCTCCGTGTAGGTTGATGTAGGAGAGGGCATGATCGCCCTCTGCACCAGGGATCAGGGGTGATCGCGGTCCACCTCCCAGCACCCACCTCCACCCAGCCATTTGCGTGGATTTACGCAAAATGCAGTGCGGCAAGAGGCTTGCTGAAACGGTCGGCATGCTCCGGTCGGTCGTCGTCGCTTCCTCGCTGCTCGCCTTTGCCTCCCTCGTCGGGTGCGCGGAGCCCGTCGTGGCAGAGGAGTCCGGTGAGAGCACGGCGAGCCAGGTCTCCTATCCGAAGACCTCGCACGATCGCATCCTCGACGCGATCGAGGCGAAGGCGAACGCGTGCGAAGTGCTCAGCGAGTCCGATGTCGAGATGCTCGAGAGCTACCAGAAGAAGGCGCACTTCACGTTCGAGGCCTACGTCTCGTTCACCTGCTCGTACGAGAACGGCGAGATCGTCGCGAGCGGCCTCACGATGGAGAAGCGCGCGGGCTGGTCCTCCGATGACGGCGTCTTCACCGAGCAGGCGATGGACGTGACGGCGAGCATCAACATCCCCCTGAAAGCGGTCGAGGTCAGCGTGGAGGCCACGAGCTCGGTGAGCGTTCGTCAGGCCAAGGGCGAGGTGGTCCAGGATCGCGAGGTCGCCGTGTCCGCCAGCGTGAGCAAGAACCTCGGCATCGTGAAGGGCACCGCGACCGTCTCCTTCGCCGACGACGGCTCCGTCACGGTCTCGGGGAGCGGCTCGATCCCACTCCCGATCAGCACGGCGGACTGCCAGGGGGGAGAGCAGTCGGTGGGCGCGACCGTCTCGCTCACCGCGTCGAGCGTCCTCGACAACCACGGCCTCAGCGACGCGGCGGCCCATGCGCTCGAGACGCGTGCCCGCAAGATCGAGGAGCGCGGCCACGCGAACTTCCTCGCCATGGGCGGCGGCGTGCCGCTCGACAAGGCGACGAAGGCGGAGCGACTCAAGGCGTGCTGCGACGGCTGGAAGACGTGCTCGTGATCTGACGGCGTGCTCGACGCCGCTCGAAGATGCGCCTCGATGACGAGCGAGTCCGGCCCTGCGTTCAGGGATTGAAGACTTCGTCGGGCGGCTTCGGTGCGGGGGCGGGGGCGGGCGCCGGCGCGGCGGCGGGCTTCGCCGCGGGGGCTGCGGCGGCGGGGGGCTTGGCCGCCGGCTTCTTCGCCTCCGGCTTCTTCCCCTTGTCCTTCTCTTTGTCCTTGTCCTTGTCCTTCGCGTCCGCCGCCACTTCCGTCTTGGTGATCGGCTTCTCGTCCTCCGGATGACCGGTCCACGCCGCGGTGAGCTTCGTCGCGAGCTCCTCCGCTTCGCGCGCGGCGCGGCGCGCGTCGTTGATCAGCTTGTCGATCGCGTCGATCGACGCTCCGAGCTCGCGCTTCGTCTGATCCTTCTTCTCGACCGCCTTGTCGTCCGCCTTCTGCGCGCCCATGTTGTCGCGATCGCTGGCGGCTTGCTTCTTCAGCAGGACTCCCTGCTCCTTGATGTCCTCGAGGCGCTTGGCCTCGGCCGTCATGCGCTTCGCGCGCTCGGTCTCGGACGTCGTGGTCTGCTCGATGGGCGGTCCGAGCGCGGCGGCGCCGCTCTTCATCTCGCGCGTCGCGGTCATGATCGTCCCGTTGGATGCGTCCGGCTTCAGGTTCAGCGCGCCGACGATCGCTTTGCGCGACTCCTTCGCCTGGTCCGGCCAGCTCGCCGCCGCGAGCTGCTCGCGATGCACCTGCTCGAAGTACGGGTCGTAGCGCTGATCGCCCGACTGATAGAGCACGCCCTTCGACATCTTCGTCTCGCCGAGGAAGAGGTCGCAGCCCATGACGGGCGTCGAGAGCGCGGCGAGGAGGAGTACGAAGCCGAGAGGACGTTTCATGCGGATCACTGGCGAGGGCAGCTGATGGGGGTGACGTGGAGATCGAAGCCGCCCTTGCCCTTGGCGGAGAGGTAGGCAACGACGCCTTTGCCCTCGTCGTTGAGCGCGATCGCGGGCTGCCCTGCGTTGTCGCCGCTCGCGGAGATGCTCAGCGGCGTGCTCGACGGCGTCCCGTCGGCAGCGAACGTGAGCGCGCGTACCTGATGGTTCGTCGTGGCGCCTTCCGTCCATGCGAGGAGGAAGCGACCGCCGCCGAGCGAGGCGACGTTCGGCGACATCACGTTTCCGCCGAGGCCGCCGGGCGGCGCGGTGAGCGCGGTCGCCTCGTGCTTGGACTCGTGCGGCTTCACGGTGGTCCAGCGCACGGTCCATTCGCCGTCGGTGGAGGCGCGATCGGCCCAGGCCACCACGACGCGATCACCGGAGGACGTGATCGACGGCGAGCCGAGCGTGCCCGCGCCCTGACCGAGCCCGTCGATCTTCGAGAGCTCGCCGTCCGCCTCGAGCGTCTGGTCGCCCCGGGCGACGCCGATGCGGATCGCGTTGTCGCGGCGGAAGGTCACCGCGAGTCCGTGCTTGTCCGCGAGGGGGATCGCGCGGAGCGCCTCGACGGGCGCGTCGCCGTCGAGCGCGAAGAGCTTCGCCGAGCTGTCGCGGCCGTGCGGCGCCCACACGAGCGCGCCTTCCGAGACGCCGACATCGGCGAGGGGCGAGGTGGCCACGCTGCGCCGCGAGCCGAGCTTGTCGCCCTTGCGATCGACGTCGACGAGGGCCGACAGCCTCGTACCGTTGAGAAAGGGCGTGACCCGCTTCACGTCGCCGCCGGGCTTCGTACGAAACGTGGTGGTGGGCGCGAAGGTGACGGGGTCGAGCATCGTCGCGACCGCGTCGCGCGGCGACGCCGCGAACCCGAGCGCGAGGCCGGAGCTCAGCGCCTGCGTCTCGATCGCGGCCGCGCTGACCGCGCGCGGCGCCACGAGCTTCGGATCGCCCGAGACCTTGCACTCGCCGAGCACGACGCTGGGCGTCGCGGGCGGCGGCGGCGCGGCGACGGGCGCGCTCGTGGTCGTGACCGCGCTCGCGATCGTCGTCGGCGGCGGTGGCACCTTGCCCGAAGGCGACGCGGAGGCGGACGCGACCGTCTTCGCGGACCCCGTGCCGCCGCTCGCGAGGCTGATGACCACGGCCACTAGGCCGATGAACAACATGACCGTCATGACGCCGGCCGCGATCAGGACCGGTTTGTTATTCGGTGATTGTCCCGATTTCAGCGCCTTGAGATCGGCGACGAGCTGGTCGACGACGCCGGGCGGCTTGTCGTGCAGGAACAGCGGCGCGAGGAGGTCCGGGTTGCTCGGCGGTGGCTGGACGTTCGGATCCGGCGTGAGGCGGCTCGCCGTCTTCACGGGCGTGCGGAGGTTCGGCTCCGAGACGGGCTCGAGCAGGTTCGAGTCGCTCAGCTCCTCGGCCGACTCGGGCGCGCCGAGCGGGATCGTGGGGGCGGGCATCCCGAGCGTGGTCGGGATGTTCGGCGGCACGGGCGGCGCGACGGACGGCGCGCGAGTCGAGGCCGGCGGCGCGAAGTTCGGCACCGGCGGCGCGGCGAGGACCATCCCGGAGCTGCCGCCGATCTGCGTCGCGATGTTCACGGACGAGGACGAAGAGGCCGGATGCATCGACGGCATCTTCGACGCTACCGGGACATAGCGCGGCGGCGGGACCGGCGGCTCGGGCTCGGGGCCGGCGGGCGCCATCGATGGCGGCGCGGGCGCCATGGACTCCGACTGCTTCTCGTAGCTCTGCTGGACCGCCACCATCGCGAGCGGCGGCGGCGGGATGTTGAGGACGACGCCGTGCGCGCCCCCGAGCGAGGCGGACGTGAGCTCCGGCACCTCGTGCGCGGACTGCCAGTTCGGCCAGCCCGGCCTCCACACCGGCGTGTTGGCCGCGATGTGACCACCCGCGAGCGCGGCGCGGAGCTCGTCCAGCCGAACTCGGCGCTGCTGACCCTCGGGGTCCGCCCACCGCCAGACGTCGTTGCTCATCGCGCGTTTCGATCATAACGCGCTTCCATCGCGGCAAGCGAGAACGAGGGGAAATACGCGGTGAGCACCCACTTCATGAAGTGCGTCGGCACACGCGCGCAGCGTCGAGCCCGTGGTACGGACGTCGTCCACGAGGACGATCGAGCGTCCGCGGAGGATCCTGAAATCCCGTGCCAGGAAGGCTCGCTCGACGTTGGCGAGCCGCCCTGCACGATCGAGCGCGGCCTGCCTGGGTGTATCCCGCACGCGTTCCAGGGCCCGGGCGTGGAAGGGCAGGCCGCGGGCGTGGGCCACGGGACGGGCGAGCAGTGCCGACTGGTTGTATCCCCGCTCGGCCAGGCGCGCGGGATGGATCGGGACCGGCACCACGAGGTCGACCTCGGATGGGACGAGCGGCACGAGCATCGGGGCGAAGCGCGCGATGAGGTCGGGGCGTCCCCCGAACTTGAAGCGCAGGATCGCCTCCGCGATCGCGCCGCCGTAGACGAACGCGCCGATCGGGTCGAGCGTCCGCTCCACCGTCGATGCACACGTTCTGCAGAAGATGGTGTTCGGTGGGACCGCTTCGTCGCACGCGGCGCAGCCGGAGGGCGCGATGAGCTCGGCGAAGGCGCGAAGGAGCATCTCCCACGCATCGGCCGCGGGTACGGGAGGTTGCTAGATGGGCGAGCGAATCTTGATCGTGGACCGTTCGTGCTGGCCCGCGGGATCGGCACCACGAGATCCGATGGCTGGTGGAGGTCGCTCGGCCCGGGCGATCGGGGGACCGCGCGAGGCGGCACGCCTCCTGCTCGACCGGCGTACGTGCGTGCCTCAGCCACCTCCCGAATCCTCCCTCGCATCGCGCTCACCCTGGGTCTCGGAGCGCTCGCCTCCGCGGCGGCATGCTCGTCGCCACCGGCCGACGACAGCGACACCTCGGTGGGCGCCATGAACGTGAACAACGCTCGCATCACGGTGTGCGGTCGCTCCGGCGAAGCCGAGGGATGCGACCCTTGCAGCGCGAAGATCGGCGCGCACGAGCTGAATCAGGAGGAGCGCGACTCATGCACCCTGAAGTCGCTCCGCTCCGTGCTGCGCGATCGCGTCAGCTATCTCGTCGCGGACGCCGGGCGGCGCGGGATCTTCTTCCGATCCGTCAGCGGCGACTCGCCCACGCGGCTCGCCGAGATGAAGATCACGCCCGTCGTCGGTCCTGGCGCCAAGGCCCGCGAGGACGTCTTCACGAAGCTCGCCGGCTCGTTCACCGTCGGGCAGAACGACGAGCCCTCGGCCCGCGCGGGGGTGGACGTTCATGCGGTGCGGATGTCGGTCGGCTTCCAGTTCGTCTTCGAGGACGCGAGCGGCGAGGGCGCGGTTCGCAATGAGCCCTACACGATGGCGAACACCTACAACATCATTCCGTTCTTCTACATGCGCGCGAACGTCGGCGTGAACCTCAGCATCGGCGCGATCATCTCCGCCTTCACCGGCCAGTCGGAGATCGCGACGTCGCTCCTGTCGGTGCTGGGCGGCAGCGCCGGGCTCTCGCTGCAGGCCGAGCAGGAGGTGCGCTGGTCCACCCCGGTCTGCTCCGACACGGTCAACGATCACTCGCCTCGAGGCGCCGACCGGCTCACCGTGTTCGACTACGATTTCTACACGAACGTGCTGAAGCCCGCGTGCGAGCGGTACAAGGCGGACGGGCACCAGGTCAGCTGCGACTTCGGCCAGCTGCTCGGTGAGACGGAGCCCTTCTTCGACAGCGTGACCCGCGCGATCGGCAGCCGGCGCATGCTCCCCGTGGTCGCGTGCCAGCAGATCGAAGGATCGAGCTTCGGCGCCAACGTCTACGACATCACGTTCACTGCGCCCGAGCGCTGGGGCTTCGAGCCGGGACACGAGGGGTACCTCTTCCAGCGCGACTCGCTCTCGTCGACCAGCTGGGTGAAGCGCGACTGGGTGCGCGTCTACGGCGTCGAGCGGAAGGGCGAGTGTGGAGGCAAGCCGCTCGCCGCGGGCGACGCGTGCGTACACGCGGAGCTGCCGAAGCGCTTCTTCGCGGACGACTGCGCGGCGATCGCGACCCAGCAGAGCCCGCGGTTCGGTGTCTCGCAGAGCGAGGGCACCAACGGTCGCATCTTCGCGGATCTTCGCTGACGTCAGATCGCGGCGCGGTCGGGGAGCTCGGCGCCGACGTGCTCCTCGCTCGTCTTCGCGAAGAGGATGTGATCTTCCCAGCGGCCAGCGATCTGGAGGTAACGCTCGGCGTAGCCTTCGCGGCGGAACTCGAGCTTCTCGATGACGCGGAGCGAGGCCGCGTTGCGCGGCATGATCGCGGCCTGGAGACGGTGGAGCTCTGCGGGGCCGAACGCGAAGTCCATGACGGCGGCGATCCCCTCCGTGCAGAGGCCGCTCCGCTGGTGATCGACGTCCATCCAGTAGCCGAGATATGCGCCGTGCATCGCGCCGCGCATGACGCCGCTGAGCGCGATCTTTCCGATGAAGCGTGATGGGTCGTCCTTGTGCGCGATCATGAACGCGAACGTGCGGCCGCTCTTCCACTCGCGGCGCTGGCGGAGCACCGTGTTGGACACCTCCGTGATCGAGGTCGGATCCTCCCCCGGGCGCGGGGCCGGGTTCCACGGCTTCAGGTGCGCGAGGTTGTAGCGGAGGACGCGGCGGATCTCGGCCACGTCTTGAGGGCGCGGCGGACGGAGGATGAGCCGCTCGCTCGTGAGACGAATGGAGAGCGGCGGGATCACGGGGCCGATTGTAACCCGGGAACGCGCGGCCGCCGGCGCTCTCAGCGGCCCCAGTGTTTTCGCTGCGCGTGCCGCTTTTGCTGCTCCCGGCGACGTTCCTGTTCTTCCCAGCGCCGCTGCTCGCCCTCGAGCTTCTCCTCGAGCCACGCGTCGGCGTCCTCGCCCCGCGCCTCCGCGGCACGGATCGCGTCGTCCTGCGCCTGCCCCTCCGTGACCGCGCGCACGCGATCGAAGTCCGCCGCCACGCGGATCCTCGGCGGCTCGATCACGCGGCCGGAGAGCCTCGCGGACGCGCGACCGATGGCGGCGTGCGCGCGCTTCGTGGCGTCCCGGCAGGCCATGGCCGCGTCGCGGAGGCGCTGCCCGAAGAAGAGCGAGAGCAACACGAGGACGAGCGGCACCACCACGCCGACCGCCAGCCACACCGCGAGGAGGGCGATGAGCAGACCGAGGCGCGCGAAGAGGCGCGCGAGCACGGGGGTGGGCTCGACGCGCTCCTCCCGCCGACGCTCGGCGAAGGCCTCTCGCTTCTGCTCCCGCTGCTGGCGACGCTGCTCGCGCTCCTGCCGCCGGCGCTGCTTCCGGTTCTCCTTCTTGCCCCTGCTCTTCTCGAGCTCGGGCTCGGAGTCTCGCGCGTGCATCTCGGCCAGCGCTTCTTCGATCGATCCGGCGCGACGATCGGGATCCGGCTCGAGCATCGCCTCGAGCGCGCGCACGAGCGCCTTCGACGTGCCGGCGGGGACCGCCTTTCGAACGTCGATGCCGAGGCCCTCGTGCGGCAGGTCCTCCGGCTCGCAGCCCGTGAGCATCGTGAGCGCGGTCGCGCCCGCGCCGTACACGTCCGACTTCGGCGACGCGCGGCCCTGGAACTGCTCCGGCGCCATGTAGCCGAACGTCCCGACGATGGTGCTGCCGCCCGCGGGCTTCAGGTGATCGCGTACGGCGCCGAAGTCGACGAGCGCGAACGAGCCGTCCTTGCGCCGGATCACGTTGCCCGGCTTGATGTCGCGATGCACCACCGCCGGCGCACGGGCATGCAGGTAGCCGAGCGAGCTCGAGAGGTCCTCGAGCAAGCGGAGGATCTCGCGCGGGCCGAGCGTGCGCTTCGCCTTGCGGATGGCGGCGAGGCTCTCGCCCTCGATCTTCTCCATGACGAGGTAGAGGGCGCCGTCCTCCTCGAAATGGTCGACGTATTTCGGCAGATTGGCGTGGTCGAGCGACTGCAACGTGCGCGCCTCGCGCTCCGCGAGCTCGACGTCCTTCCACGCCTTCGCCTTGCCGATGCGGAACGCCTTGATGGCGACGAGCTCCTCGCCCGACGTCACCTTGCGCGGCGGCTTCGCCCCGCGCTCCGTCTTCGAGGCGCGATCCGTGACGTACTTCTGCCACTGCTCGTTCAGCGAAGGGGTCCGCGCTTCGCCGCGATCGATCGCCTCCCACGTCTCGCCCTGCGAGCCCTCGCCGAGCTGCGTCACGAGCACGTAGCGGCCGCCGCGGAGCTCCTTCACTCGTCGATCCGTGCGAGCTCGGTCCTGGCCAGCTCGGTCTTCGCGGCATCCCCCAGGAGATCGCGCTGCATCCGTCGCGGATCGCCGAAGAACGCCTTCGCCATCGCGCGATCGAGCCGCTGCTTTCCGACGAGCGCCGCCGCCGCCTCCGCCTCGTCGACCCCTTCGGCGTAGAGCACGCGATCGGGATCGCCGAAGCGCTTCTGGAAATACTGCATCGGCAGGCTACGGACGCGAGCCTGGTGATCGCCGGTCACGGCGACGTGGAGCGAGCGGCGCTCGTCCAGGGAGAGGGTCGCGAGCGCGCGCTCGGTGGCGGCATGGAGCGCGTCGAGCTGCAGCCTGGTCGCGTGCGCGATCGACTCCATGAGCCGCGGCCCGAACGCGGCTGCGAGCTCGTCGAGATCGAGCGGCATCCGGTCCATCCAGCGGAGCGTGTCGGAGAGGAGCGAGCTGGGGAGCGACGCGGTGATGTGCGCGCGGAGGGCGGCGAGCCCACGCGCGCGCTCTGCGCCCTCGGTGCGCTTGAGCAAGAGCCACAGGGCGACGGGCGCGTGAGCCACCGACTTCACGGCCGTGAGCTCGTCGGTCGTCACGTGAAAGCGCGCCTGCTCGCGCCCGCGGAACAGGACGAGGTCATCCGCGAGCACCACGAGGATCGGATCTCTCTCCGCCTCCGCGCGGTCGGCGTCGTACGCCGCGTGAAATGCGTCATTCACGTCGTCGAGCGGCCCGCCCAGGCGCGCAGGGGTGGGCGGCGGGTCGCTCATGCGGTCATCGTAGCGCGCACGCTCAGAGCCCGCCGACCGGATCGACGTCGATCGAGGCGCGGACGCTCCGCGGCAGGGTCTGCATGGCGGCATGCACGGCGAGCGCGCCCTGCCTCAGCTTCTCGCGGGAGGCGCTTCGCAGCGTGACGCGGAAGCGGAAGCGGTTCCGCACCTTGGCGATGGGGGCGGCGGTGGGACCGAGGACGATCACGTCTGCCTCGTTCGTCGCGCGGCGCGCGGCCTTCGCCAGGACGGCGCCGGCGCTCTGTGCCTCTTTCTCGTCGAGGGAATCGATGCGCGCGAGCACCATGCGCGAGAACGGCGGGTAGCCGAGCTCCTTGCGATCCCTGAGCTCGTGCTCGAAGAAGCCCATCACGTCGTGGTGGATGCCGCGCTGGATCGCGTGGTGATCGGGGTCGTAGGTCTGCACGAGCACGCGGCCGGGCGTGTCGCCGCGGCCTGCGCGGCCGGCGACCTGGACGAGGAGCTGGAACGCACGCTCCGCGGCACGGAAGTCGGGGATGGAGATGGCGGCGTCCGCGTTGATGACGCCGACGAGCGTGACGTGCGGGAGGTCGTGCCCCTTCGTCACCATCTGCGTGCCGACGAGGATGTCGACCTCGCGCTCGCGCACGCGCGCCAGGATCTTCTCGACCTGCTTGCCGCTCGCGACATCGCGATCGAGCCGCGCGATGCGCGCGTTCGGGAACGCGGTCTGCAAGGTCTCCTCGAGCTTCTCCGTGCCGAGGCCCTCGAGCGCGATGCGATCCGAGCTGCACTTCTTGCAGCGCGCCGGCATCGGCGTGTGGAAGTCGCACCAGTGGCAGCGCATGCCGCCCTGCTTGTGGAACGTCAACGCCACCGTGCAGTGCGGGCACGCGGAGAGCTCGCCGCAGCTCTCGCAGCGGATGCTCGGCGCGAAGCCGCGGCGGTTGAGGAAAAGGATCGTCTGCTCCTTCGCCTCGAGCGTCTGCTCGATCGCGCGATGAAGGACGACCGAGATGCGGCGATCGCCGGTCGGGCCCGCGCCGATGCGGCGAAGGTCCACGACCTCGACGCGCGGCATCTCCTGCGCGCGGGCGCGATCCGGGAGGACGATCTTGGTCGCCTTTCCGGTGCGCGCGAGATGCTCGCTCTCGAGCGAAGGCGTCGCGCTGCCGAGGATGCAGACGCCGCCCGTCTGGTGCGCGCGGAGGATGGCCATGTCGCGGGCCTGGTAGCGCACGCCCTCTTCTTGCTTGAACGACGGGTCGTGCTCCTCGTCGACGATGACGAGGCCGAGCTCCGCGATGGGCGCGAAGAGCGCAGAGCGCGCGCCGATCGCGACGTCGACATCGCCGCGGCGCAGGCGGTTCCACATGTCGAACCGCTCGCGCTGCGTGAGCCCGGAGTGGAGCACCGCCACGTCGTCGCCGAAGCGCGCGCGGAAGCGATTCACGAGCTGCGGGGTCAGCGCGATCTCGGGCACGAGCATGATCGAGCCGCGCTTCTGCGCCTTCGCCGTCGCGATGGCGCGGAGGTACACCTCCGTCTTGCCCGAGCCCGTGACGCCATGGAGGAGGAACGTGGCCGGGGTCCGCGCCTCGATCGCGGCGTCGAGGAGCGTGCCTGCCTCCTTCTGCGGGCCGGTCGCCTCCGGCGGGATGTCGCGCGCGAGCGAGTCGGAGAAGAACGGATCGCGCATCGGCTCGCGCTCCTCGATGCGCACGAGCCCCGCGTCGACGAGCTTCTTCACCGCCGCCTTCTGCCCGATGCGCGAGAGCGGGAGCGCGCCGTAGCCGCGGACCTGCGCGAGGACGTGCGCGACCTTCTCCTTCAGCTCCGACTCGACCTGGTCCGTCGCCACCACCCACGGCACCTTGCGCGTGGAGACGCCCTTCTTCACGGAGAAGAGCGTGAGCTCCTCGACCGCCTCCGCCGTGTCCCGATCGAGCGGCGGCAGCGCGAGGCGCATCACCTCGCCGATCGGCGCGAGGTAGTAGTGCGCGAGCCGCGAGAGGAACTTCACGAGGTCCTCGGGCAGGCTCACGTCCTCGAGCACGTCGAGGATTGGCTTGGCCTTCGGCGGCGGCTCGCCCGTCCGGCGCTCCACCACCACGCCGACCACCCGGCGACCGCCGAGGGTGCACACCACGCGACGCCCGAGCTTCGTCCGCGCGTTCAGCTTCTCGGGGACGAGATACGTGAGAGCACGCGGCAGCGGCGCAGGCACCGCGACATCGACGAGCTCCTCCATCTCAACGTGTCAGATACCACCAGACGGCGACCCCGACCGCGATACTGAAGAAAATGAAGAACGTCACGACCCCGCGCTTGCGAGCCCACGAGAGGAGCTCTGCGTCGGTGAGGTCCGCGCCGCGTTCGTTCTTCTTGGGCGTCTCAGCCACGTTGCGCGGTGAGCAGGAGAGGAGAGCTTTCCTCGATCTCCGGATCCAACACGAGCTCGAGCGGAATTCGAGGCGCGGCGGGGATCGAGACGCTCGAGTCGCGGGTGCCCACCTTCACGATGCCGGAGCGGCGAGAAGGGGGCGGCGGGACCGAGCTCTTCGGTAGCTTTCGTTCGCTCGCGCGGCGCTGCTCCACGATGCCGGTGCCGAGCGTCTGCGCGAGCCATTCCCCCAGACGCAGGCGCGACGCGAGCAAGCCTGCGCGCCCGAGGTACTCCTCGAGATCGAGCTGGAACATCGCCGCCGACGAGTAGCGCTCCTTGCGGTCGACCTTGAGGGCGCGGCGCACGATGCGGACGAGGAGATCGTGATGCGGGAAGCCGCGGTCGACGAGCGGCGGGATCTCCGCGGCGCGCGCTTGCTCGATGAGGGGGATCGGACCGCGCGGGCGATAGAGCCGGCGCCCGGAGAGGAGCTCCCAGAGCACGATGCCGGCCGCGAAGACGTCGGAGCGCGCGTCGACCGCCTGCCCGTGCGCGTGCTCGGGGCTCATGTAGCCGGCCTTGCCCTTGAGCGCGTCGGACGCGTCCTCTGCGACGAGATCGTTCGCGTGCGCGATGCCGAAGTCGCAGAGCTTCACCTCGCCGTCGTAGGAGACGAGGACGTTCGAAGGTGACACGTCGCGGTGGACGATGCCGAGGGGGACGCCCGCGTCCGTCGTGCGGCGGTGCGCGTAATGGAGGCCCGCGAGGACGTCCGCGACGATGCCGACCGCGTGCTCGACGGGGAGGCCCTCTTCTCGCTCCGAGCAGTGACGGAGGAGCGCCGTGAGGTCGACGCCTTCGATGTACTCCATCGCGATGTAGAGGCGGCCCTCGTCACGTCCGAGGTCGAGGACCTGCGCGATGTTGCGATGTCCGAGCCGCGCCGCGAGCTTCGCCTCGTGAACGAGCATCTCCGCGAAGCGCCGGTCGGAGGCGAACGCGGGGAGCACGACCTTCACGACCGCGAGGCGCGTCGCCCCGAGCTCCGTCTCCTGGCGCGCGAGGAAGACCTCGGCCATCCCGCCTCGGCCGATCTTCTCGAAGAGCGTGTAGCTCCCGAGCCGCGGCATTTCTTCAGGGAGGAGGGACTCCAGAGACATGGCAGGCAGGCTCGTTTAGCAGCAAATAGACAGAGGGCGAGGACAGGCCAACTTCTCTGAGTACGTATCCGCTCCGGAGACCTGCCCTATTGCTTCCGCACCACGACCTGTTGAGTGGAAACAACGTCGTGAACGGACCTCGTACGCTAGGTAGGACATTATCCTACCTAGCGTAAGTCATTGAAATGAATGGCCACGGGTGGGGGAACCCCTCCGGACCGGCCGCCCGTGTCGTGTGCGGGCAACTGCACCCGGGCTGGCACGAGCGCTGCTGCAGGTCCCATCACAATGCGCTTCACGAACCTCCTCTCCTCGCTCCGCTACGCCACGCTCCTCATCCCGGCCTTCGGCCTCCTTACTTGCCTTCAAGTCGGATGCGCTGGCGAGGAGGAGCAGCCCGACGATCTCGGCTCGAGCACGAGCCGGCAGACGAAGCACTCGTCTTCGTCGGGCGGCACGTCGGGGTACGGCGGCTCGTCGTCCGGCTCCTCGGGCTACGGCGACGACGACGATGACTGCTACGGCGGCTACGGCACCTCCGGCTACGGCGGCTCCTCGTCGGGCGGCTACTACGGCTACGGCGGCTCCTCGTCGGGCGGCTACGGCTACGTGCCGGTGGCGCTCAAGCTCGGC
>JAXLYU010000004.1:0-2021 GCA_046351255.1 Labilithrix sp. | reverse complement strand
ATCTGCTTGCAGTCCGTGCAGCTCATCGCGTCGTCGCAGACCTCGCCGGGATCGACGCGGCCGTTGCCGCACGTCCCCTCGAGCGTGCACGAGCTGGAGCAGCCGTCGCCGTCGGCGGAGTTACCGTCCTCGCACGTCTCGATGCCTGGGTAGACGATGCCGTCGCCGCAGACGGTGTGGCAGTTGTTGTCGCAGCCGTCGCCGTTCATCGTGTTGTTGTCGTCGCAGGTCTCGACGCCGGCGTATATGTAGCCGTCGCCGCACACCGCGGCGGTGCACTTCTTCGTGCAGACGGCGTCGTCCGCGTTCATCGCGCCGTTGTCGCACTGCTCGACGCCGGCCTGCAGGAGGCCGTCACCGCACGCGGCGAGCTTGCAATCGGTCGTGCACGCGCCGTTGTCGGAGTTCGCGCTGCCGTCGTCGCACTGCTCGTCGCCGCCGTCCTTCACGTAGCCGTCGCCGCACACCGCGTCCTTGCAGGCGAGCGTGCAGTCGCCGGTGTTCGAGTTGGCGGCGCCGTCGTCGCACTGCTCGTTCGCGTCGAGCTTGTTGTTGCCGCAGTTGGGGTCGACCGTGGTGGTGGTGCCGCCCGCGCCGCCGGTGGTCGTGGTGGTGGTCGTCGTCGAGCCGCCGCTGCCGCCTGTCTCGAAGGCGCCGTCGTTGAACGTGCAGCCCGCCGTCGCGGCCCCGCATCCCACCAGGAACATCGCAGAAACAAGCTTCCGGCGCATGGTGCCTCCTCGGGTCAAGGCAAGGTGTGGGCAGCCTAGCGTCCCCGATGAAGCCGCGGAAGGAGGATGCGACGATCCATCGCGATTGCGGCCCGTCGCGCCTCCGCGAGCGTCGGGCGTCACGCGCCGCGAGCGGCGCCTATTTCGTGGAGGCGATGCGAGGCAACAGGTACTCGTCGAACGCGCGGTCCGCGTCGTACGCGCGCGTCCAGCCGAAGTCGCGCTTCGCCCGCGAGTCGTCCACGTCCTCGGGCCACGAGTCCACGATCTGCGCGCGCGTCGTGTCGGGCGCGTACGTGATCTGCGCGCCGGGGAAGGCCTTTCGCGTGCGCTGCGCGATCTCCTCGGCGGAGATGGAGAAGCCCGCGATGTTGTACACGGTGGATCGCAAGGTCGACGGATCCGCCTCGAGGAGCGCCAGAAGAGCGGTGATCGCGTCCGGCATCGCCATGAAGGGGATGCGCGCCTCGGGGCCGACGAAGCACGCGTACGGCTTGCCCTGCGCGGCCGCGTGCAGCATCTCCGGGCCGTAGTCGCTGGTGCCGCCCGTGGGCATCGTGTCGGCCGAGATCAAGCCCGGGAAGCGGATCGCGCGGAAGTCCACGCGGGGCGATCCGTGCGTCTGGTGGCGGCGGAGGTGCTGCGCGTAGTACCGGCCCAGGTGCTCGCAGTAGAGCTTGTTGCAGCCGTACATCGTGATCGGCAGGTTCCACTGCTCCTCGCGGATCTTGCCGGTCGCGGCCTTCTGCTCGAGCGTCGGCAGGCCGTACACGGCGATGGAGCTCGGGAACAGGAACCGCACCGCGCGGCCGAGGCGAACGGCTTGATTTTGAGCCATCCGCAGCACGTGGAGCGTGCCCTCGACGTTCACCTGGTGCGCGAGCTCGGGGTCGCGCTCGCCGCGCGTGGACAGGAGCGCCGCGAGGTGGAAGACGACGTCCGCGTCGTGGTGCGCGACGATCTCGTCGAGGAGGTACTTGTCCATGATGTTGCCCGCGTAGCTCGCGAGGCAACGCGCGCGGTAAGGCTCCGCGATCGGCACCAGATCCAGCGTGACGACGTCGTAGCGCCCCTCTTCGGAGAGGCGCGTGATGAGGCTCCGCCCGATCTCTCCGTTGGCCCCCGTGATCAGCGCGACCGGCTTCGACATGGCCGTGCACAGTAGTGAAGCGGCGACGAAATGGGTGGCGTCTTTTTCGCGTCCGCGAGCGCTCTTGAAGTGCCGCGGCGTGTCAGCGAGATCGCGGCGTCCCTTAACGCGGGATCGGGCTCTTTCCCTTGGCCGGGGGA
>JAXLYU010000003.1:0-3097 GCA_046351255.1 Labilithrix sp. | reverse complement strand
GCTCGACCTCGTGCGCGATCACTTGCCCGATCGCGCGACGACGCTCGAAGGGTATCGAGGCTTCAACCGCACGCGTCCCCGACACGCCCGCGGCGAGACCGAGGCCAGCGACAAGTGACGCGGTGATCGCGCCGGGGCTCCACGTGAGCTGCTCGGCGCGTCCTGCGACGCGCGCTCGACGCTGAGAGGCGCTGTGATCCTGCGACGGAGCGCTGATGCGCCGTCGGCCTTCTGCTAGGGTGCCGGCCGTGAAATCCGCGCTCCGTTCGGCCTCGACGATGTTGCCCATCGCCGCGCTCGCGATGATCGCCGCCCCGCGTGACTCTTCCGCGGCGGCCTCCGCTATCCACCCCGACGTCGCGAAGGCGGTCGCGAGCCTCTCGTCCGCGAAGGGGCCGCAGGTGTACGCCGCGCTGCGCGACGTGTGGCGCACGTGGGATCGGACCGATCCCGCGCAGGTGGAGGAGGCGCTCAACGCCGTCGTGGAAAGCAAGGACACGGCCGCGCCGGCGCGCGTGTATGCGCAGCTGCTCACGGGCTACGGTCGTCGTCGCCGCGGCGATCTCACGGGCGCGGCCGCGAAGATCCGCAGCCTCGGCTTCGTGGGGAACTGGATCACCGTCGGCCCCTTCGACAACGACAACCGCGGCGGCTTCTCGCAGGCGTTCGAGCCCGAGAGCGATCTCGACCAGGCGGTGAACGTCACGCGCTCGTTCAAGGGCAAAGAGCGCGCGGTGAAGTGGCGCGTCCCGCCCGAGCCCGCCGCCTACGGGTGGGTGGATTTCGGCTCGATGATGCGGCCGAACGATGAGATCTGCGCCTACGCGACGACCTTCATCCGCGCGAAGGCCGGCACCAAGACGCCGCGCGCGATCACGCTGTGGGCCGGCGCCTCCGGGGCGTTCCGCGTGCTCTGGAACGGAGAGAAGGCGATCGAGGACACGGGCTATCGCGACCTCGACATCGATCGGTTCGCCGCGCAGGTGACGCTGAAGCCCGGCAACAACCGGATCCTCGTGAAGGTGTGCGGCGACCACAGCTCGCCGAAGATCGCGCTGCGCATCGGCGACGAGAAGGGCGCGCCGGAGCAGGGCGTGGAGACCGTCGCGGATCCGTCGCTCGTCCCGGTGAAGATCGAGAAGGCCGACGGCAAGGACGCGAAGGACGCGAAGGACAAGAGCGCGGCGTCGCCGAAGGGCGGCGTCGAGGGGCCGATGCAGGCGTTCCGCCGCGCGCTCGGCAAGCTCGCGGAGCCCGAGGATCCGAAGGCGAAGGACGAAGAGGACGCGAAGAAGAAGCCCCCGACCGACGCGGAGGCCGCGCTGCTGGAGGCGTTCGCGCGGTACCTCACGACGACGGGCGGCGACGATCACCGCGAGCACCTCGCGCGCGACCTCGCGAGCCGCGCGGCCGACGCGCACCCGACGGTGGCGCGGCTGCTCCTCGCGGGGGAGCTCGCGGAGGATCGCAACGGCCGCAGGGCGCGCGTCGACAAGGCCGTCGAGCTCGCGGGCGGCGCCGATCGCGACGTGGACATCCTCCTCGCGCAGGCGGTGCTCGCGCGCACGAGCACGAACTGGCGCGACGCGGTGCCGATCTACGAGAAGATCCTCGCGAAGGAGCCGGACAACATCCGCGCGACGCTCGGCTTCGTGGAGCTCTACGCCGAGGCCGGGCTGCCGCGCACCGCGCTCGCGGCGCTGGAGAAGGCGGTCGCGCGCAACCCTTCGAGCGTCGCGCTCCTCCGCGTGTACTCGGGTCAGCTGCGCGCGCTCGGCCGCGACACGGAGGCGGTCGAGGCGGAGGCCCGCTACTCGGGGCTGCGGTTCGACGACACGTCGTTCCTCTCGGATCAGGTGGAGCTCGCGATCGCGCGGCGCGATCCGGCGGGCGCCGAGCGGTGGCTGAACCGCTTCCTCCAGGCCGAGACGGACGCCGCGGCCGGTCACGCGTTCGCGGCGCAGATCTACCGTTCGCTCGGCCGGAAGGACCGCGCGCTCTCGGAGCTGTCCGCGTCGCTCGCGATCGCCCCCGAGGACGTCGGCACGATGCGCGCGATGAGCGATCTGTACGCCGAGCTCGACAAGCGCGACGAGCAGCTGAAGCTGCTGCGACAGATCCTCGCGATCGTGCCGCAGGCGAAGGACGTCCGCGAGTACCTGGAGCACGTCGAGCCGCCGAAGCCGCGCCCGGACGAGGCGTACGCGTGGGCGCCGGAAAAATTCCTCCCGCTCCGCAACACCGCGGACAAGCGCTACCCGAAGCGCACGCTGAAGAACCTCAACGTCACCACCGTGTTCCCGAACGGCCTCGCGAGCCGCTTCCACCAGGTGGTGTACATGCCGGTGACCGAGGACGCGGCGCAGGACGCGCGCGAGTTCGCCTTCAGCTACCAGGGCGACAAGCAGGTCGTCACGCTGCGCGCCGCGAAGGTGTACCGCGCCGACGGCAAGATCGACGAGGCGGTCGACACGGGGGAGGCCGGCGTCGCGAACCCCGCGATCTCGATGTACACGTCGACGCGCACCTTCTACGTGCGGTTCCCGCGGCTCTCGCCCGGCGACATCGTCGAGCTGCGGTACCGCGTGGAGGACGTCTCGCTCCGCAACGAGATCGCCGACTACTTCGGCGAGGTCGAGTACCTCCAGTCCGACGAGCCGATCGGCTCCGCCGAGTACATCCTCCTCTCGCCGAAGACGAAGAAGATGAACGTCTTCGTGTCGCCGCTCCCGGGCATCAAGCAGGAGACGACGGAGAACGGCGATCAGTCGATCCTGCGCATCACCGCGACCGACGTGCCGCCGGTCGTGCCGGAGAGCGCGATGCCGCCGTGGTCGGAGGTGCTCGCGCACGTGCACGTGTCGACGTTCAAGACGTGGGACGAGGTCGGCGCGTTCTACTGGGGCCTCGCGAAGGACCAGCTCGACGTCGATGACGAGGTTCGGAAGAAGGTCCGCGAGCTGACAAAGGGGCTCAAGGACGACGCCTCGAAGGTGAAGGCGATCTACAAGTACGTGACCGAGCTGCGCTACGTCGCGCTGGAGCTCGGGATCGAGGGGATCCGCCCGCGCCGCGCGTCGCAGACGATGGCCCGCGG
>JAXLYU010000002.1:0-25093 GCA_046351255.1 Labilithrix sp. | reverse complement strand
AGCTGATTCGACCCAACACGCTGGACTTCTGATGTGAGCCGAACCGCTCGACATCCGCGCGCTCGTGTGTGGTCGGTCAGCGACTTCGCGAACCACCTCGGGGTCAGTCACCACCGCGCGCTGCGGATGCTGAAGAAGCTCGATGAGCAACTCGGGGGAACGCTCCTCATGCCCTCCGACCGCAACAATCGCGGGTACACGTTCGTCCGCGCCACGCTGCAACGCGCACACCCCGAGTACTTCGAGTCCGTCGTCTCCCTAGAGGAGCGTGTCGAGGAGCTCGAGGAGCGGCTCGACGAAGCCATGGCGATGCTGAAGCGGCTCGCGACGCAGACTGGCGCCAACACGCGGGGGATCGAGTGGGTCACGAGCATGGTGAAACGCCCGGCGCGACGGGCGGCGTGATCGCGCTTGCGTAAGCCTGGTATAAGGGCTACATAACGTGTGTGGCACCCATCGAACGAACGAACCGCTTCAATGTCATGTTGTCTGACCGTGAGCTGGAGATGCTGCGCGAGCTCGCAGAGGAGCGCGGCGTGACGAACGCCGTTGTCATCCGCGACCTAGTTCGCGAGGCGTTCAAGGTCGCGTTCGGTGATGACGGTGCCGCGCTCATTCGAAAGAAGAAACGCTGAAACGAAGTGGCGCCGGCAGCTGCGGTAACAGCCCCGACGCCATGGCCACCCCAACCGGAATTGGAGCGACCCATGAAGAATAGTCACGCCACGAAGAAAGCAACCAAGAACCTGCAGGAGGCGGAGCGCGTCGTGCTCTCCACCGCCCATTCGCCGCTCCTCGAGCTGGCTGCCGGTGGCATCTCCGGCTCGTCCGACACTCACGCGATGCACTTCGCCGCCGAGGCTCTGTACGGTCTCGCCGGCGAGCTGACCGCGTTGCATCTCGCGGCCACGAACCCCGAGCTGCCGCTTGCTGACGAGCACGTGAATGCGGCGCTCTACCGGCTCTCCGTTCGTGCGCAGTGCGCCGGTGATCTGGCTTACAAGATCGACGACGCGCGCCGCGAAGAAGCGCAGAAGAACGGCGGTGCGACGTGACGCGCGCGGAGTACTCCGCGAAGGACGTCGCAGAGTGCGTGGCCGATGCCCGGCGCCACGTCGACGAGCTCGTCGGCCGCATGGTCGCGACGCTGGGGGAGGACGCGGCGGAGGACCTCCGCGACGTTGCCCGCCTGGCGCGAGCGCTCGATGACAACCTCGCCGGCGCCCGCGTGATGCTCGCGGCGATGACGGTGCACGACGCGAAGAAGAACGGAGGAGCGTAGTCATGGCGAAGAAGGCAGCGAACGGCGGGGGATCGGTCGAGCGTCGTGGCGCCGTGTGGTGGGTGCGCGTTTCGCTGCCGCGCGCACCGGGCGCCAAGCTCCGTCGCCGGCGTGTCCCGATCGCCGGCTCGGAGTCGATGACGCGCGGTCAGGCGAGCCGCGAGGGGAAGAAGATCTCTGCCGACGTTCTCGCCGGCCGCATCGTGTTCGATGAGAAGCCCTCCGCTGCGCGCCTCGCTCCGTCCGGCCCCGCGTCGGACTGGGCGACGGTGCGCCAGCTCGGTGACGCATGGACCAGCGGCGAGATGCTGAAGCGCTTCGGGCGCGTGAACAAGCTCCGCGTGAAGGCCGGCGCGAAGATCGACGGCTGGACGATGGCGGCGCACGTCTACGAAGTGAAGACGCGAGGCCCGAGCGGCCCGGCGTTCGGCGATCTCGCCGTCGCAGACGTGACGAGCGACGACGTCGCGGTGGTGATGGGCGCGCAGCCGGCGGACCACCGCGCCGAGACTCGCATCAAGCAGTACAACCGGCTGCACCGGCTCTTCGAGCTCGCGGAGTTTCCGTGTCGCCTGCGGCCCGAGCAGACGAACCCCGTGCGGAAGTACCTGCGCCCCGAGCCCGACGCCGAGAAGCTCTTTTGCTTCCTCTACCCGAGCGAGCTCGTCTCGCTGCTGAAGTGCAAAGACATCCCGCTCGCGCGCCGCGTGTTCTACGCGCTTGCGACGTTCACGGGGCAACGCAAGGGCAGCTTGCTCGCGCAGAAGTGGAAGCACGTCGACTCCCAGCACGGCACGCTCGCGAGCTTCAAGACGAAGACGGGGCGCGCGCAGTACTTCGTCGCCGACCGCGGGCTCATGGCGCTACTCGAGGCGTGGCACTTGCTCCGCGGGAAGCCGGACGACGACGAGCCGATCGTGCGCGAGAGCGAGCTCGAGGTGAAGGGCGGCGCGAAGCGTGTGGCCGGTGTGCTCCGCAAGGACCTGAAGACGGCGAACGTCACCCGCGCGATCCTCTTCGAGGACAAGGCCGACAACGTCGAGCCGCTTCGCTTCCACGACCTCCGCTCGACGTTCTGCACGTGGGCGCGGCGCGCGGGGAAGTCGGACGCCTGGATCTCCGAGCGCACGGGCCACGACGTCGACGGCAAGATGATCGCCCGGTACGACCGCGGCGCGCAGACCCTCTCCGACCTCAACTACGAGCCGTTCCCCGACGTCACGTGGGCGGTTCCGGAGCTCGTCGAGATTCGCGCCCGGTTGGCCACGTCGTTGGCCACGGCCGCGAACGCACAAAAGAAGAAAGCTTCCGAAACCTGCGAGATTCCGGAAGCTTATGCTGTAGGCGCGATTGGTGTCGAACCAACGACCCCTACCGTGTCAAGGTAGTGCTCTACCACTGAGCTACGCGCCTATGCGGAACGGAGCGTTTAGCGTTTTCGGCGGGGGCCTGTCAAGCGTCGACGCGCAGAAGGTGGGAAGGTCGCGGGATCGCGCGTGAACCTGTGATGCGCCGGGCACGGGGGTCTGCCATGGATGTCAGGCTGGTTCGCGGATGGGGCGGGGATGAGGGGCACGAAAACGCCGAGAAATGCGCGGTCGGGGCCGCGGCACGACGGTTGCGACCACGCCTCTCGCTTCCTTCGAATCGCTTCTCTCTTCCTGGCGATCCGGCCGGGAACGGGAGCACGCGGCGCGAGGCGCGAGGTCGCGGATGGATGCCGTGGCCTCGCCCTCCGCCGCGACAATTCTTGCCGCTGGTGGGGCGGTCTATTCTGCGGCTCGCGCGTCTGGCGTGGGCGGCGCGCGCGAAAGGGCTTTGTCATGAACACCTCGTTGCTCGTCAAGTCGATGATCGGTGCGGCGATCGCCGTCATCGCCCTCGGCTGCGGCGAGCCCGCCAAGGACGACCCGGCCTACAAGGCCGGCGACCTCGGCAAGGGCGGATTCCTCTTCGGCTGCGCCGACGGCGTGGCGTGCCGCACGTTCTTCTCGAGCGACTCCGAGAGGTTTCCGAAGGGGCTCGCCTCCGGGTCGACGTTCGGCATCCGGTTCGTCGCCAACGAGGACATGGGCGACGCGCCGACCATCACGTTCGACGACCTCGGGACCGAGTACAAAGGCACCCACGTCGAGGGGCTGACGCCCTTCTTCGGCAAAGCGCCGGGCCTCGGCATCGCCGCGCTCAGGCCCGGCATCGGCACCCTCGTCGCCCGGACGTCCGACGGGACCCTCATCGACACCACGTCGATCACCATCTCGAAGACGACCAAGCTCGTCGTCTACGACGCCGACGACGACAAGGCGGTCAGCGTGACGGCCATCACCCTCGACGCGGGCGGCGGTGGCAGCGGCAAGCGGCTTCGCATCGTCGGCCAGGCGGCCGGCGGGCAGAACCTCGCCGGATCGATCAGTCACAGCTGGACGTTCGACCCGCCGGACGTCGCGAGCGTGGACAGCAAGAACGACGGCGTCTCCACCTTCGTGGGGGAGAAGGTCGGGAAGACCACCGCCACCGTGACCGGCGCCGGCGTCACCGCCACCATCAGCATCGAGGTCAAGTGATGAGCCGCATCCTTCGCCGTCTCGTCCGCCTGGTCGGGGGCCTCGCGCTCGCGGGCGCGGCGGTCGGGCTCTCCGCCTGCGGGCCCGACTACGACCACACGTCGATCACGATCGTCAGCTCCACGTACCCGAGCAACTACGACTTCTCGCTGAGTCACATCACCCTCACCGAGGGATCGGCGCTCACCGTTCACCTGATCGTCTACAACGACGACGACGAGAAGATGCCCGTTCGCTTCGTGCTCACCGACAACAAGAAGGTGCAGTTCGTCGCCCAGGTCGATCCGGACAACTACTCGATGCTTGCCTACGAACAGGGCAAATCGCAGCTCCAGATCTTCGCCGACGACGAGAAGATCCTCAGCATCAACATCGACGTGGTCGCGCAGCCCGCGCCCCCGTGAGCCATGTCTCCGTGATCGATTCGTAGTAGAACTCCCGGCATGAAAAGCCGGTGGGACGACGCCGCGGCGGCGCGGGCGGTGGAGGAGCGCGGCGCAGGAGTGAGCGAGGCGCTCGCGCTCCGCACGTATTCGGCGCGGCTCCTCGGGGCGGACCCTGCGCTCGTCCTCCACGGCGGCGGCAACACGTCCGTGAAGGCCCAGGCCCAGACCTCGCTCGGCGAGACGGTCGACGTCCTCCACATCAAGGGCTCCGGCTGGGACCTCGCCACCATCGAGCCGCCCGGCCATCCTGCGGTGCGGCTCGGCGCGATGGGCCGCCTCCTCGAGCGCGAGACGATGACCGACGAGCAGATGGTCAACGAGCTCCGCCTCGCCCTCCTCGACGCGGGGGCGCCGACGCCGAGCGTGGAGACGCTGCTGCACGCCGCGCTGCCGGCGAAGTTCATCGATCACACGCACGCCGACGCGCTCCTCGCCATCGTCGACCAGGAAGACGCGCGAGAGCGCTGCGAGAGCCTCTTCGGCGACTCGCTGCTCTTCATTCCGTACGTCATGCCCGGCTTCGGGCTCGCGCGCGCGTGCAAGCTCGCGTGGGACGATGCGGTGAGGGCAGGGCGCTCGCCCACCGTCATGGTCCTCGAGCGCCACGGCATCTTCACCTTCGGCGAGACCGCGAAGGAGAGCTACGAGCGCATGATCGCGGCCGTCACCCGCTGCGAGGAGCGTGCGCCGCTCGTCGCGGTCGCGGCGGTCGCGACTGCCGCGAGCGACGATGACATCTGCCGCTGCATCACCGCCGTGCGTGCCGCGCTCTCGAAGGACGAGATCGAGCGCGGGCCGATCGTCGCGCTCCGGACGTCGCCCGCGATCCTGGCCTTCGCCGAGCGCGGCGAGCTCTCGCAGCGCGGCTGCGCCACGCCCGATCACGTCATCCGCACCAAGCCGTGGCCCATGCTCCTCCGCGGGCCGGCCGACGATCCCGCTGCTGCCGTGGCCGCCTATGCCGCGCGGTACGACGCGTACTTCGCCGAGGTCTGTGCGAAGAAGAAGATCACGCGGAACAAGCTCGATCCGTGGCCGCGCCTCGCGCTCGTGCCGAAGGTGGGGCTGCTCGGGATCGGCAAGACGAAGAAGGACGCGGAGATCGCGGCCGACGTCTACGAGCACACCATCGACGTGATCACGCGCGCCGAGAACGTCGGCGAGTACGCGCCGCTTCCGCTCGAGGACCTCTTCGACGTCGAGTACTGGAGCCTCGAGCAGGCGAAGCTGAAGCGCGAGACGGAGCTGCCCCTCGCGCGCCGCGTGGCGCTCGTCACCGGGGCCGCGTCCGGCATCGGCCGCGCGACCGCCGAGCTCTTCCTCGAGATGGGGGCGCACGTCGTGATGACGGACCGCGACGCGATCGACCTCGAGAAGCGCTTCGAGGCGAAGGCGAAGCCGGCCTTCACCACGTTCCACTGCGACGTCACGAAGGAGTCCGACGTCCAGGCCGCGTTCCACCACGCGGTGAAGACCTTCGGCGGCGTCGACATCGTCGTCAGCAACGCCGGCATGGCCGCGGAAGGGAAGCTGGAGAACAAGGAAGGGGAGGCGGCGCTCCGCGCATCGCTCGACGTGAATCTGCTCTCGCACGTGTATGTTGCACGTATCGCGGCAGACCTGATGAAGCGCCAGGGGCGCGGGGGCTCGCTGCTCTTCAACGCCAGCAAGTCGGCGTTCAACCAGGGGCCCGGCTTCGGTCCGTACGCGGTGGCGAAGGCAGCGCTCGTGTCGCTCATGAGGCAGTACGCGGTCGATCTCGCGGGCGCCGGCATTCGCTCGAACGCGGTGAACGCGGACCGGATCCGCACCAACATCTTCCTCGCCGCGGAGCCGGGAGCGCCGCCGCTCGTCGAGCTCCGGGCCAAGGCGCGGGGCATCACGGTCGACGAATATTTCCGCTCGAACCTCCTCGGACGCGAGGTCCTCGCCCGGGACGTGGCCGAGGCGTTTGCCTGGCTCGCGCGGGCGCGGGCGACCACCGGATGCGTGGTGACGGTCGACGGCGGAAATTCCGCAGCATTTCCGCGGTAGTTATCCGCGTCGAGGCGGCTCCGTCGACATTGCTTTGCGGGGCGCCAGGGGCGAAAATAGGCGAGGCACGGCCGTCTGACGGCCGCGTGCGTCCGACGTCTTCGCTCGAGCCCCGTTCTTTAGCCATTCCCGATGGTTGCCGCCTCCACCCTCCAGACCGCCCCCGTCAAAGAGGGTGAGGTCCTCGCCGCGAAGTATCGCGTCGAGAAGGTCATCGGGGTCGGCGGCATGGGCGTCGTCGTCTCCGCGATGCACCTCGAGCTCGAGAAGCGCGTCGCGCTGAAGTTCCTCCTCCCTCAGGCGCAGGAGAGCGACGAGCTCATCGGCCGCTTCATGCGGGAGGCCAGGTCCTCCGTGAAGCTGAAGGGCGAGCACGTCGCGCGCACGCTCGACGTCGGCCGCATGGATGATGGCCGCGCGTACATCGTGATGGAGTACCTGGAGGGCAACGACCTCGGCCAGGAGATCAAGGCGAGCACGGAGCCCTTCCCGATCGAGGAAGGCGTGAGCTGGATCCTCCAGGCCTGCGAAGGCCTCGCGGAGGCCCACGCGCTCGGCATCGTCCATCGCGACCTCAAGCCCGCGAACCTCTTCCTCCAGCACGAGCCCGGAGACCGCCGCTTCGTGAAGGTCCTCGACTTCGGCATCTCGAAGTCGATCAACCCGTCGTCGAGCGATCACCTCTCGCTCACAAAAACAGAGATGCTCCTCGGCTCGCCGCTCTACATGGCGCCGGAGCAGATGCGCTCGTCGAAGTACGTCGACGAGCGCTCGGACATCTGGTCGCTCGGCGCCGTCGCCTACGAGGTCCTCAGCGGACACGTGCCCTTCGAGGCGGAGACCCTCCTCGACCTCTGCTTCCGCGTCGCGCAGGAGGACTGCGTGCCGCCCACCGTGCATCGCCCCGAGATCCCGGCCGGCCTCTCCGACGCCGTCATGCGTTGTCTCGAGAAGGAGCCGAGCAAGCGCTGGAACAACGTCGGCGAGCTCGCCGCCGCGCTCGAGCCCTTCGGACCTGCGGACAAGAAGGGCACCGCCGCGCGCACCGCCGGGATCCTCGCCGCGGGCGATCCGAAGGCGCGTCCGCGCGGCGAGGTCTACGTGCCCCAGACCGTGGACCGCTCCCGCACGACCGTCAGCAAGGCGATCACGCGGAGCGGCACGCGCACCGTCGTCCAGCCGGACGAGCAGGTCATCACGGGGAGCGCCGCCACGGAGCGCGCGCCCGGGCTCGAGGACGACGAGCCGATCCCGCCCTCGCGCGCGCTGAATCCGATGCCGCCGCCGTCCGAGCCGGCGCCCTCGTCGCCGCTACGCACGCCGCTCCTCATCGCCGCGCTCGGCGTGTCGGTGCTCGTCATCTCGTACCTGCTCACGCGGAGCACGCACACGCCCGCGCCGCTTCCGCCGGCGACGCCGGAGGTCCTTCAGCCGCCAGCGCCGCCGCCCGCGCCCGCCCCGGTGCCGGCGCCCGTGCCGCCGCCGCCCGCGGAGCCCGCCGTCGCCGCGCCTGCGGCGGCCGCGTCGAGCGCCACGCCGCCAGGGCCAGGGCCTGCACCAGCGCCGCGTCCGCGGCCGAAGCCGAGCGCCACGCCCGCGCCCGCGGACTCCGGCGGCTTCCTGAAGGTGCGCGAGTGAAGACGCGCGCGTTCGTGCTCTGCGTGACGACGTCGCTCCTGCTTCCGACGCTCGCCTTCGCGCAGGAGCCCAGCGCCGACCACCGCGCGCGCGCGCAGCAGCTCTTCGAGAGCGCGCTCGCGGACGCCGAGCGCGGCGACTTCGCGCACGCGTGCCCCAAGTTCCTCGCGAGCCAGGCCGCGGACCCGAAGGCGAGCACGCTGCTCAACCTCGCCAACTGCTACGAGAAGAATCACCAGCCCGCGAGCGCGTGGGGCGCGTACCGCGAAGCAGAGAGCCTCGCGCGGAAGACGAACCACGCCGACTGGGAGGCCAACGCGAAGGCCCGCGCCGCCGCGCTCGAGCCGACGCTGAATCACCTCACCATCACCGTCGGCGAGACGAGCAAGGTGCCTGGGCTCGTCGTCTCGCGTGACGGCGCGAAGCTCGAGGCGGGCGAGTGGGGCGTCGCGATCCCGGTCGATCCGGGCGAGCACGTCATCGCCGCGAGCGCGGACGGCTACATCTCGATCGAGAAGAAGCTCGAGGTGAAGGAGGGCGACGCGACCTTCGAGGTGCCGGCGCTCGAGAAGCTCCCGCCGCCACCCGTCGAGCCGCCGCCCCCGCCGCTGACGCTGCCGAAGGGCTTTCCCTCGGCGGACAAACCCTATCCGAAGGCGCGCTGGTCGACGCTCGAGATCGCGGGCCTCACCATGGCGGGCGTCGGCGCGCTCGGCGTCGCCGGAGGCGGGCTCATGGCCCTCGTGGCGGCCGGAAATTACGACGCGGCCGCCGCGCACTGCACCAATGGCACGCACGGCTGCGATCCGAACGCGGTGGAGACTGCGAACAACGCCTACGACCTCGCCGCGATGGCGACCGCCACGATGATCACCGGCGTCGCGCTCATCGGCGCGGGCGCGCTCCTCATCATCCTCTCGCCGAGCGAGAAGAAGCTCGCGCGTGCGCCTCGCGCCGTCCTTGCATGGTGAACCGACGGGTCGCTCGGGTCGCGCTCCTCGTGGCCGCGCTCCTCGGCGCCTGCTCGGAGGACAAGCGCGTCGTGCATGGCCCGCCGTCGTCGTCGAGCGGCGACGGCTCCGCCCCCGCTGGCAACGGCGACTATCCGCCGGGACCTTACGAGCTGAAGACGCTCGGCATCGTGCCGCCCGGCATGACGTTCGAGGGGCTCGACGGCACGGTGTCGATCGACGCGCTCTACGATCCGAAGGCGGAGTCGCCGAAGCTCGCGGTCATCCGAACGAGCGCGGCGTGGTGCGGGACGTGTCTCTGGCATGCATCGCACACGAAGCGTCTCCTCGAGGACCCTCGGTTCGAGGGGCGGCTCACGCTCGTCGATCTCCTCGTCGCCGATCGCGACAACGTCGCGGCCGACCGGAACGCGCTCACGGAGTGGAGGTCCAAGATCGACGCACCCCAGACGCTCGCGATCGATCCGCACTACTCGTTCGGGCCGGCGCTCCTCTCGCGCTCGCCGCTGCCCGAGTACGTCTTCATCGATACGCGCACGATGAAGATCCTGCGTACCGCGAGCAACCCGGGCCCCGCCGACCTCACGACGAAGATCGCGATCTCGCTCGCCGAGATCGACGGCACGAAGAAGCCGCCGGTCGAGGCGCCGCCGCTGACGGACGGCTTCACGGAGGACCAGATGGATCTCATCCGCGGGATGAAGATCGACGAGTCCTTCGCGCCGCCGCCCGATCCCACCAACGCCGTGGCCGACCATCCGAAGGCAGTGGAGCTCGGCAAGCTCCTCTTCAACGACACGAAGCTCTCGCCGAGCGGCAAGGTGTCCTGCGGGACCTGCCACGATCAGGGCCTCGAGCTCGCCGACGGCAAGGCCCAGTCGGAGGGCGTCGCGAAGGTCGATCGCAACTCGCCCGGCGTCGCGCTCTCCGCGCATTCGCGCTGGCAGTTCTGGGACGGACGCGCCGACACCCTCTGGGCGCAGGCCCTTGGCCCCTTCGAGGACGCGAAGGAGTTCGGCGGCAGCCGGCTCTTCGTCGCGCATCGCATCGCGGACGCGTACGCGGCGCAGTATGCCGAGCTGTTCGACGGCGATCTGAAGGCGATCGGCGCGCTCCCCGCGAACGGAAAGCCGGGCGACGCGGACTACGACGCGCTGAGCGCCGCCGACAAGGAGAAGGTCACGCGCGTCTTCGTCAACGTCGGCAAGTCGATCGCCGCCTTCGAGCGCGCGATCCGCGTGAAGCCCAACATGCTCGACGCCTACGCGGGCGGCGACCTCACCGCGCTGTCGAAGGCGCAGAAGACGTCGCTCCGCAACTTCATGGTGAACGGCTGCGCGCAGTGCCACTGGGGCCCGCGCCTCACGGACGACGCGTTCCACGTGCTCCGCTTCCCCACCGGGCGTCAGGACAAGAAGGCGGACCGGGGCCGCGCGGACGGCCTCACGCGCCTCGCCGCCAGCGCGTTCCGCGCGTCTTCGACGTGGAGCGACGCGCCGACGACCGCGAAGACCTTCGACGTGGCGACGGCGCCCGCGTTCGAGGGCGCGTTCAAGACGCCCACGCTGCGCGGCGTCGCGACGTCGGCGCCGTTCGGCCACGGCGGCACGGTCCTCTCGCTCGGCGAGGTCGCTGCGACCTACGGCACGCGCGGCATCAACGACAGCGATCCGCGCGCGGTGGGCCACACCGAGGACTGGGTCCCCATCTTCGATCAGAGCATCGTGCTCGATCTGCCGACCTTCCTCGAGGTCCTGACCGCGCCGATCGTCCTGCCGTGAGCTCTCGAGACGTCAGAGGTTGCGCGCGCAGCGGCCGCCGAGGGAGCGGTACGTGCGAAGGACCGGATAGCTCGTGTAGTACTTGATCTCGTCTTTCGACTGCGTGTTCGCGAGGAACACCGCGTTGTCCCACGCGCTGCCGCGGATGGCGCGCGCGCCGCCGCGCCACCAGTTCACGCCGTTCGGAGTCGTGTTCTTGAACTCGGGCTGTTCCATGTAGGCCTTCGGATCGAGGTCCGTCGGCTTCGGCCAGCTCACGTTCGCGCAGTCGTTGCAGTTACCCGGATTGATCGGGCCCTCGTCGAGCATCCACTCGAACATGCCGCCTGCGAGATCCGCGTGGCCCCACTTGCCGTTGCCGGCCGGCCGCCGGCCGACGGGCATGATGTGAGCGGCGTTGTCGGCGTCGCCAAAGGTCTTCGGGCCCCACGTAAAGCCGTAGTTGTCCTCGAAGACGTTCTGTCCGTTGCCGAGCTCGGAGTCCCAGAGGCGCGCCGCCATGTACTTCTTGCCGACCGAGAAGATGGGCGGCGACGAGAGCTCCTCGCGGCCGCCGATCGGCGCGATGTCGTCGCCTTCGAGATTGCCCCAGGGGAACTTGCGCTGCTCGCTGCCACCGAGCGCGGCGTAGCCGAACTCCGCGTCGGTGGGGAGGCGGCCGCCGTCCCAGATGCAGAACGCGAAGAGCACGTGCCACGGCACGCAGTTGAGCGGCTTCCGATCGAGCGCCTCCTGCGTGTTCTCCTTCAGGATCTCGGGGCGATCGCTGTTCGAGCTCTTGACGTTCTTGTCGAGCTCCTTGGTCCACCAGGTGAGGGCGCCTTGCTCCTCGAGGATGGTGCCGTACTGACACGCGAGGTTGCCGTCGGTGTCGTACTCGGGGCCGAGCATGCGATCGACCTCGGACATCGAGCCGGGGAGGAAGATGTTCCACTCGCTGCGCCAGCCGCTGTTCGGGATCTTCGGGTTGGCGCCGGCGCCCGCGGGCGGCGCGGAGGAGAGGAGGTTGCCGTTGACCGCCTTCACCCACTGGCGAAAGCGGCCGACCGTGACGAGGAACGTGTCGAGCTTGAAGGCGCTCACCTTCGCCGGGAAGCTCGAGTCGTTGAAGCGGTTGTAGGAGCCGCCCGGGACCTCGCGCGTCTCGCAGCAGTCCTGGCTGCCGGGCTTCGAGTCGTCGCCGGCGACCCCGCCGCACGACTTGTCCGCGCCGGGCGACTTGCCATCGCAGCTGCGGCTGTTGCTCTTCGACGACTTGCCGCCGACGCTGATGCTCGTCCCGCCCGTGCCTGGATTGGTCGGGAACTTCGGTCCCGCCGCGCCCGAGGCGCTGCCCGTGTCTTCATCGCCTCCGCAGGACGCCGACGCGAAGATCACACACCCAGCGAGCAGCGGAGCCACACGCAAAAAGCGAAGCATTCTTACAAAACGTAGCAGGTCAGAAGCGGAGCGTCAGCTCGACGCGGGCTCCGTCAAACGACGGAAACACTCGGCAAATCCCTGAGATGCAACGGAGACCTCCGCGATTCTGACCCGCGTAGACGCGAATGTTCGACTCGCTCGTGAACTTATAGAGGACGCCGCCGTTGAAGTAGTACGTCGGGAAGCCGATGAGGGTCGTGTACTCGAAGCCCTGCGTGAGGACCCACTTGGGCGCGATCTTCAGCGCGTTGTAGTGCTCGCCCTGCCACCACGGGGCGCCGCGGAAGTCGCCGCCGCGGATGTTCTCGCCCTCCTGCACGCGGTAGCGGTGACGACCCGAGAGCTCGAACGAGTACGGTCCCGCGATGTACTTCGTGAGCGAGTACTGGACGGCGAGCTCGCGGTAGAACGGCTTGCCGTTGTCGAGCATGTCGTGACGCGCGTTCACGTTCGCGAAGAGCGAGGACTTGTCCTCGTCGAAGCGCGCCTCGACGCCGAGCGTGCCGTCGTGGATGAAGTCCGTGTTGTCGATGGCGGCCTGGCCCTTCGACTTGCCCCACTTGTCGCAAGCGCCGCCGGGCTGCTCCGAGAGCGTCACCGAGTATGCATACGCGCCGTATGCGAGGAGCGTCGGCGTGAGGCGATAGTCGAGGCGATCGCGTGCGCTGTTCATGCACACGTTCATGTTGCCGTACGTGTCCGTGATGATCGGCTCGGCCGTCGGCGGGATCGAGTAGGCCACGTTCGTGAACGCCGCCGCCTGCGTCGCGTTCACGCTGCCGCCGAGCGCCCAGAAATTGCGGTAGCTCTTCACCTCGATCGTGTTCGCGACCGGGCCGCCGGTGAGGACGAAGGAGCCGTAGAGCGCGTTGCCGTCCGTGTTGCGGGCGCGCACGCGCGTCTTCTCGCGGCGCTGGAACGCGCCCTCGAGGTAGAGGTTGCCGTGACCCCAGAAGCTCGGGATCTCGATGCTCTGACCGACGTTCGTGGTCTCGCGCGACTCGATGACGGGGTTCGTCGCGCTCGCGAGCTTCCGGAACCAGAGGAGGCGATCGCCCTCCTCGCAGGTGCCGATCGGCTTGTCGAAGTAGTTGTCCATGATGTTGCCGTCCGGTCCGTCGTACCGGTACGGCGCGCACTTCGTGAGCCGCACGAAGTGGGTCGAGAGAATGGCGGGGAGCCCGCGGCCGGCGGTGATCTCAGCGCCGACGATGCGGTCCGAGCCGTAGATCGGCTGCGGCGGGATGGGCTCGTTGAAGCCGCCGGTGCCGGCGCCCGTGTCGGGATCGACGGCGGGCAGCGCGGGCACCGCGGCCGAGGAGAAGAGCGCGCGGCCGGTCGGCTCGTCGACGCGCGCCGGATTCGCGACGCCCGCCACGAGCGTCACCGCGAAGGGATCGCGGTTGACGGAGATCTTGCCGCCGAAGAGCGTCGTGTCGATGCCGAGCTCGTCGACCTTGCGGAGGGCGAGCGTGAGGCCGCGCCCGAACTGCACGTAGCTGTCGCCCGCGGTGACCTCGACGCCGTTGTCCTTGATGCCGAACCAGATCTTCGCCGGGTAGATCGAGTTGCGGAAGCGCGTCGAGCCGTCCTGGAAGAGCTGCTGGAGGCGGCGCGGGTCCTCGTTTCGCTCCACGGGCCGGAGGCCGTAGACCGCGGTGTCGATGCGCGCGCCGAACGTGAACTTCTTCCAGCCGAGGACGAGGTTCAGGCGATTGAGCCAGGCGAAGTAGCCCTGATCGTCGTAGTTCTCGCCCTCGCGCTCGCGGAAGCGCTGCGAGACGATGGATGTCTCGGTGATGTCGAGCTTCAGCGGCGAGCCGCCGAGCTTCGGCAGATCGACCGCGCTCGCGTCGCGGGCGCCGAGGAGCAGCGCGCCGCCGAGCACGGCGGCGGCCATGCGTGTATGCGGCGCCCTCCTCACAGGGCGAGTGGTTTACTTGGACGCGCCGGAGCCGTCGAGCACCTTCGCGACATCCTTCGCCAGGTACTCTTCGTCGCCCGGGTTGTAGCCCTCGCGAATCATCACGATCTTGCCCGACTTGTCGATGAGCACCGAGAGCGGCGCCGACTTCTTCGGGTTGTAGATCTGCGCGACGTGCGAGTCCTCGTCGAGGAGGACGGGGAAGTTCAGCTGGTTCCGCTTCGCGAACGCGGGGACGTTGGCCACCGTCTCGGGGCCGTCCATCGCGATGCCGAACATGATGAAGCCCTTCGACTTGTTGGCTTCGTACATCTTCCGCATGTGCGGGAACTCGGCGACACACGGCTCGCACCACGTCTGCCAGAAGTTCAGCAGGATGGCTTGCTTGCCGAGGTAGGTCGACAGCTTCACCGTCTTGCCGTCGATGTCGCGCGCCGAGAAGTCCGACGCGGTCGCGCCGGTGCCGGCGGCGCTGCCGCCGCTCTTGCCGTCAGCGGCGCTGTTGGGACCGGCGCTCCCCGCCTGCTCACCGCCGCACGCAGCGACGGCAAGCGCGAGGACCGCACCGAGAGACAGAACGTTTCGGAGGATCACGGGGCGACTACTACTTGATCATCGCGAGCGCGTCGTCGATCTCTTCGAGGATCGCGTCTGCGCTCTGGGCGCCGCCCGTGCCGGCGGTGAGGATTTTCATCGTCTTCGCGTCGATGTTGGCGTTCCACGGGAGCGCCGAGCGGTCGTAGAAGGGACCGAGGTTCTTGTTCGACGGGTCGAGCACGTGGGTGTACGGCGAGCTGAACTCGGCGATCCAGCCGTTCAGGTCCGCCTGCTTCGACGGGCTACCCGGCTGCGGGCCTTCTGCCAGGCTGACGATCCACACCACCTTCTTCGCCTTGAGCTGGTCGGCGAGGGGCACGAGCGCGGTCGTCTCGCCCTTGCAGGCGGAGCACCAGACGCCGGCGGCCTGGATATGGATGAGCTGGTAGTTCTGGCCGCTGGGGTCGTAGAACTGCGCGAGCGAGATGGGCTTCAGCTCCGAGGTGTCCGCGTCGGGATACCCGAGGAACTTGTAGTTGCGGATGATCGAGCCTTCCTTCGTGCCGAGGCCCGTCGTCGGGTACTTCTTGCCCTGCGGGTTCGTGTCCGGGGCGGAGGCGGCGCTGCCGACGCCGTCACCCTCGAGGCCGCCGTTCCCCTCCTGGCCGCCCGTGTTGTCCTCGCCGCCGCTCGTCGTGTCGGTCGAGCCGCTGCTGCTCGTGTTCGAGCCCGGCGGCGCCTGCTGCACGACCGTCTTCGTGTCGCCGCACGCGATCAGACCCACGAGAGCGAGAGTCGAAGCGCTGAGAATCGTGACGAGCTTCATCGGGAACCACCTCACAAAAGGAATCGTCCGCGCCAAGGAAAGGCGACGGTGTGGGCTTTTACCCACGTCTGGCCGTCCGTCAAGGCCGAGCGGACCCGTCCATGACTGATTTTGACTCGAGACGAGCCCAGGTCAAACTCCAGGGAAGGCGAGGCTCCAATTCGCCGTACTTGTGCCCCTGGGAAGGCGGCGGTAAGGCGCTTAAATGGCTGGCAGCTCTCATCGATCCGCGTCTCCGGCCCGATCTTTCGGGGTGGTCGCCTTCGTCGCAGCGATGGTGGGCCTGGCCGCGGCCTGCGGAAACAGCATCCAGGACGCCTGCGAGCACGCCAACGAGCTGTGCGCGAACCAGCCCGGGTTCACGATCAAGAGCGATTGCAGTCAGGCCGAGGCCGAGTACGACAAGCTGCCCGACGCCCAGAAGGAGAAGCAGGACAAGGCCGCCGACTGCATCAACGATGCAGAGAGCTGCACGGCCGTGTTCCAGTGCCTCGTCAACTCGGGCGCCGTCCCGAGCGGCTCGAGCGGCACCGACACGAGCAGCAGCAGCAGCAGCAGCAGCGGTGAGCCGGTCCCCGGCGGCCCGTGCGATCCCGCGAAGTGCTTCACCGGCAACGAGTGCCTGCCGCTCGACGGCGTCGAGGAGTGCCGCAAGACGTGCGCGTCGAACGACGACCCGAACACGAGCTGCCCGTTCAACTACAACTGCGTGTCGACCGATCCCGCCAACAACGTGAAGCCGTTCTGCGTCGCGACGACCGCGAGGACGAACGACGGCGAGAAGCTCCAGCAGAAGGAAGGGCAGTGGGGCGCGCCCTGCCAGGCGAACCAGGGCTCGAAGAACCCCGCCTGCGACTACGACCAGCGCTTCTACTGCTACGGCATCTCGCCGACGGACGGTGACGCGTACTGCACGCGCTACGACTGCGAGTCCGATCTCGAGTGCGGCCCCGGCTTCGCGTGCGTCGACATCAACACCACGCCGAACGTCGCGACCTCGAAGAAGAAGGCGATCGGCAAGACGCAGAAGGTCTGCCTGCGCCGCACGTACTGCTCGCCGTGCACGGCGGACGTCGACTGCACCACCATCGAAGGCACGAAGCAGCACTGCATCCGCGACTCCGTCGGGCGCGGCTTCTGCACGCCGGAGTGCGAGACCAACAGCAACTGCAACAACGAAGCGAAGTGCGTCACGGCCAAGCTCGACGACAACTCGTCGGCGAAGGTCTGCTACCCGCGCTCGAAGGTGTGCATCGGCGAGAAAGACAAGCTCTGCTCGTCGTGCCTCGTCGACACGGACTGCGGCGAGGGCGGCGTTTGCACCCACGGCCAGTTCACGACGGAGAAGTTTTGCATCCTGCCCGCGCCGGGCGGCGACTGCACGAAGTGCCCGGCGGAGGCGCCCACCACTCCGCCGCGCAAGGTCGGCTGCTCGAAGCAGGAAGACGACCTCTATCCCGCGGCCTACTGCATCCCGCTGTATTCGATCGGCGGCACCGTCGGCGCCGACATCGGCTGCTGGACGCCGGACCGCTGAGCCTCGGCCGTGAGGACGAGCATCGCCCACTGCGCGCCGGCCGTCGCGAGCATGGCGTGCAGCGGCACGTCGAAGATCCCGTTCGAGAGGAGCACGAGGGCGAGCGGCGCCACGACGAGCGGTGACTCCTCCACGAGCGCGAGCACGACGCCAGAGAGCAGGATCGACGCGGGCACGAGGAAGGCGGCGATCGAGCCCAGAAAATAGGGCTGCGGCGTGATGCTCGCGGCCGCTGGCAGCGACGTGCGGAGCACGGACTCGAGCGCCGACGGACTGTCGCCGCCCCGCGCCGCGAGCCACGTCAGCCCGAACGCGACGAGGATCGCGGCGTTGGCGAGGACGCGACCCTTCCAGCGCGAGCGCGTGCCGATCCAGGCCGCAGCGATGAGGATGCCGACCGACTGCGCCGTCACGGAGACGGTGGCCAGCACCTTCGCGCCGTTGTGGAGCCCCACGCTCAGGTGCTCGTACGAGGCGGCCGACATCTCGTAGGCGATCACGCGAAGGAGGCCTGCGGTCGAGAAGAGCGCGAGCACGGCCCCGATCGCGCGCATGCGACGCGTCCTCAGGACGACGAGCCCGGCCACGAGGACGGCGAGGCTCGTGACGACACCCAGCGCGAGGGAGGGCAGGGTCGAGAGCCGCTCGACGACGGCGGGCGAGGCGAGCGCGACGATGAGGCCGGTGATGGCGACGACGCTGCCGCGAGCGATCACGTTCACGGCGCGCGTGCGCGCGAGCTCGAAGGAGGCGGCGCAGACGAGGGCGACGAGGAGGGCGGTCAGCGTGTAGGCGAGCGCACCGGAGAGCGTCTCGACGAGAACGACGGCCTTTTCGCCGAAGTTGCCGCGCGCGCCCGGCGCGATGAGCACCCCGGCGATCTTGGCCGCGACCGCGACTCCGACCGTGATGAGTAGCGCGCTCCCGGCCAACCCCAGAATCTCGGCGTCCTTGCGCTTCGCCTCCTCGTTCAATGCCTCCTCAGCGTATCGGTCACGCCCTCATTTCGCGAGGAAGATCGGTCGATCCTTCGTGTGACACCCCGACTGGTTGCAGGCGCCGACGCCGATGCGGCCGCTCATCCGCCGCGTGCCCGTGGCGTCCCGGATGCCGACGCTGGCGCCCGCGGGGAGCGTCGCGTCCGAGAGGAGCCAGAAGTTCCCGTTCTCGTCGGTGCTCACCGCGGCCACCTCCGTTCCGGCCGCATCGATCACACGGACCTCGACCCCCTCCGCGCCGGTCTTGTCGATCGAGCTCTTCTGGATCGTGCCCGCGAAGAGGAACGCCGGCGCGCCCATGTTCTTGCCGTGGCAGGCGAGGCAGTCCTTGCCTGCGTTCGAGTCGCCGAGGTGATGGTCGCTCGTCGAGGTCTCGAGCGCCCGCGCCGTGAACGCGGGAGCGCCGGCGAAGGGATCGACCGCGGGCGGCTCCGCGTCCGCGGCGGCGCCTCCCGCAGGGACGGGCAGGGCGGCGCTCTGCGCGGTCTTCGGAGCGTCATCGTCATCGTCTCCGGCGCGCCCGCCGAACGCGGACTGCGGAGCCGGACTGCAGGCGAGGACGGTCGCGAGCGCGATGAAGAGGAACACGGAGCGGCTCGGCACGATCGCGCTCACCGGTCCTCGGGCGCGCAAGACGCGTTGCGGTCGAGCGCGTTGAAGAGATACGCACGCGCGGGGCTCGCCCAGAAGTTGATCATCGTGGCCTCCGCGAGCGGCATCTCCATCGTGTCGCAGACGCTGTGCATCGACTCGTTCGCGGCGGACTTGAAGTCCTCGTAGGTCATGAACGCGAAGGCGCCGAACTGCGAGGTGTGGCACGTGCGGCAGTACGGCTTGTAGACCTCGCGGTAGACCGTCTTCGCCTCCTCGCTCCCCGCCCAGCCCGCGGGGATGAAGTCGAGGTTCGTCCTCGTACCCGCGATGGCGGACTTGTTGTCGTAGATACCGTCGACGTACTGCTTCGTGGTCGGCGGCGCGCCCGCGCTCTTCATCATGTCGTTGAGCTGACGGAGCACCTCCTCCTGATCGTCGAAGCCGATGCCCGCTTCGTCGGCGTAGAGGAAGGCCTCCGGATCGAAGGGGAGGAACGACGCGCCCACGATGGTCGAGGTGGTGCGGTCGTACTTGCCGCCGTGGCAGTTGAGGCAGTTGTTCGGGATCGCGTCGTTCGAGCCGAACGAGTCGAGCTCCGCGCGATTCACGATCCGCTCGTTCGCGTCGTAGACGAAGAACTGAACGTCGTTGCCCTGCGGATCGGCGAGCGTGCTCCCGAACTTGACCATGCACACGGAGGCGAAGCTGCCCTGCTGCGCGAGGAGATCGGCCATCGCGCTCTGCGGATCGCCGCTGAACGCGCCGCTGCCGTCGAGATTGACGCCGTAGTTGCGCACGTAGCATGCGGTGCCGCTGAAGCCGTTGCCGCGATCGAACGTGGTGCAGTGCACCTCCCGGCCGATGCCGAGATCGCCGAGGTTGTAGTAGAAGGCGTCGACCTCGCGGTTCGTGTCGAAGCCGAACCGGAAGCGGAACTCGGCGAGGGAGCGTGGCGCGTCGATGCGGTCGTAATAGAGCTCGGTCTCGGTGGCCTCGATGAACCCGCGGCGGCTGAGGAAGCCGGGGAGGAAGACCTCCTCGGGCTGGCGCGAGCCCGACACGAGCGCCGCCGCTCGCGTGGTGCTCCCGAGCGCGGCGCCGAGCGCGGGGCTGAACGGGCTCTTGCACTGACTCACGACGTCCTTCCACGACCTCGTGCCTGCCGCCGCGACGCACGCGCCGGAGCTCGCGTCGAAGAAGGGGAGGAGCGTCCGCTCGCCGGCCGCGTCGGTGACGACGGTGCGGTAGCGGAGGACGCCGCCCTCGCGCCAGCGGCCGTCCGCGCCCGGGGTGGCCTCGACGTCGTAACGGAAGACGGGCGCGGGATCGTTGAACTGCGTCCCGGTGGCCGCGGACGTGGTGGTGGCGATGGTGACCCAGTTGCCCTCGCCGATCGGGGCGGCGGGATCGCCGAGCACCTGCACCTCGACCTTCTCGCTCGCGTGGACGGTGAAGCCGGTGAAGTGGAGGCGGATCGTGCTCGTACGCTCGCGCCCGAAGAACGTCCCGTTCGCCGGCTGGATGTCGATCGCGCCGGGGATGGCGATCTTCGCGGCCCCGAGCTCGATGAGCGACGTGCCGGGGACCTTCTGGGGCGTCGGCGCCACGTCCTTCTTGGAGTCCGCCTCGAGCTCGGTCTTCTTCGAGAGGCTGCGTGCCGTCTCGTCGTCTCCACATCCGCTCCAGAAGAGAGCGACGCTGGTGAAGAGGAGCAGCGTGGCCCCCGTCGTCGTGCGCATGACCGCGATACAGCAGCGGTCGTTCCACCGATCCGCGCGATCCAGGCCGCAAGAAGGGCGGATTTATCCGGCATGACGCCCATGCTCACTGGATCGAAACCGCACCGTGCGAGCGCTTCGCACGCTGTCTGCGCACGATCGGATCGTAGTGAGCGCAGCCGCTGGCGCGCGTCGTGCTTCGGATGCGCGAGGAGGTCTCATGCCCTACGTGCTCCTCGCCGAGGACGACACTTCTCTTCGGGAGCTGGTCGCCGATTCGCTGCGTGCGTCTGGTCATCAGGTGGAGGCGGTGGCCGACGGAGGCCGCCTCCTCGTCGCTCTGGGTCAGGCGATGCGGCGCGGCGTGATGCCCGACCTCATCGTGTCCGACGTGAACATGGCGGTGATGTCGGGACTCGAGATGGCCGCCGCCCTGCACGAGACCCGCGGGCGTGTCCCGCTCGTGCTCATGACCGCCTTCCCCGACGACCGGACCCTGGCCCGCGCGCGCGCGCTCCGCGCCCACATGCTCGCCAAGCCCTTCGGGCTGGAGGACCTCGCGCGGCTGGTCGAGGTCTGCCTGACGACCCCGGATCCCACGGGCGCCGAGCGTCACGCCGACGATGGCAAGTAGACGAGGAAGGTCGTGCCGCTCCCCGGTGAGGACTCGACCTCGATGAAGCCGCCGTGATCCTCGATGATCCCGAGCGCCACCGCGAGCCCGAGGCCCGTCCCCGCGCCGACCTGTTTCGTGGTGAAGAACGGCTCGAACACGCGAACGCGGGTCTCCTCGTCCATGCCGCTCCCCGAATCGGAGACCGCGATCCGTACCCACTCGCGGCTCGTCTCCTCCGCGGGCGCGGGCCGCGCGACGTTCGAGACCCGAACCTCGACCGCCCCGCCGCTCGGGGCCATCGCGTCGAAGGCGTTCATGAGCAGGTTCGTGAGCACCTGCTGCATCGCGGCGCCGTCCACGTCGACCACCTTCGGAGGCCCCTCCGTCACCACCTCGACCGAGCACCCTCGCGTGCGCGCGAGCGACTCGAGGAGCGCCGCCGCGGAGGTCGCGAGCGCGGTCGCGCCGTGAGGCTCGCGAGCCGGTTTCCGTCGCCGCGCGAAGTCGAGGAGCTGCCGGACGATCTTGGTCATCCGCGCGGCCTGTTCGCGGATGACGACCGCTCCGCGTGCGACGCGCTCTGGGTCCGTCGCCGCCTTGCCGATGTTCTGGGCCTCGATGAGGATCACGTTGAGCGGCGTCCCGACCTCGTGCGCGACCCCCGCCGCGAGCGTGCCCACCGTCTTCAGCCGATCGACATGGCGCAGGCGCTCGACCGCCTCGAGCCGCCGGGCCTCCTCGCGCCGGGCGGTCTCTCGCGCGGCCTCGAGCTTGTCCGCCATCGCGTTCACCTCGCGCTTGAGCGCGGCGATCTCGGCGCTCCCCCGCACGGGCAGACGGAGCTTCAGGTCGCCGCTGCCGATCCCGCGCATCAGCGCCGTGACCCGCTCGAGCGGCGCCCCGACGAGCCACTCCCCGAGCGCGTAGGAGAGGACGGCCGCGACGATGGCGAGGGGAAGCGACGCGAGCGCAAAGGTCTCGACGGCCGGCGCGAGCATCGACGACGGCGGCGACGCGGAGCGCTCGAGCACGAGCCACTTCGGAGCGCCCTCGGCGTGCAGATCGATCGGCGCGCGCGCCACGTATCGCTCGTTGGGAGCGGCGGCGGTCGGCGCGCCGGCGTCGAGGTGAATCGTGACCTCGGGATGGGCGGCCTCGAGCGCACGCATCACCGCGCGCGCGTGGGCTTCGCCTCCCTGGGTCCAGGTCTCGGCCAGGATGGGCGCGAGCGCGTCGGCCTCGACTTGCAGATCGAACGCGACCTCGCGCGCCACCGCCCGCCGCTCGTGGAGGCTCAAGATGGAGATGACGACCGCGAGCGTGAGGAGGGCCACCGCCATGAGCGCCGACGCGAACTTCGTCGCCACGCGGAGCCGAAGCTGGTGAATCCACTCGACGAACGCCACCTCGCATTTCGGAGAGCACGCGGCGTGCCGGTCGACCCGACGAGAACGAACCCCGCCAGGCACGTGGCGTGCTGGGACCACGAGCATGAACGCTCCGTCGCCGTCTCCTGCCACCTCCGTTCGTAGCTCGCAGCAGCCACTCGTCTATCTCGCCGAGGACGACGCCGATCTCCGCCGGCTCGTCACCGACGCGCTGATCGGCGCGGGCTTCAAGGTGCTCTCCGCCAGCGATGGGCACGAGATGCTCCGCCTCCTCAGCGCCGCTTCACGTGGCGAGATCGACGCTCCCGATGCGCTCGTGCTCGACGTGCGGATGCCTCGCTGCAGCGGGCTCGACGTCCTCGCCGCCCTCCGGCTCGCCGACTGGGATCAGCCGATCGTCGTCATGACCGGATTCGGTGACGCCGTGCTTCACGACCAGGCCTCGAGCCGCGGCGCGAGCGTCGTGCTCGACAAGCCGTTCGAGTCCGACGACCTCGTTCGGATGCTCGACATCCTGCTGCTGTTCTCGGGTCAACCGGACGAGGACGGCTGTCAGGAGCCCCCGACACTGCGGTGTCGGCTCCGCCCGACATCGGCCCGATCTGCCGACTGACCCAATCCCTGCTGCGTCCTCCCTCCTCCTACAAGGATCCGCTCATGTCTCTTCGATGGATGTCCAGTTTCGTCATGGTCGCTCTCTTCGCCGGCTGCACGCCGCCACCGCGCACCGCGGTCACCGCTTCCGAGTGCGCCGCCGTGTCCGACGACGCCGAGCTCGCCGCGCTCTACACGCGTCCCGTGCGCGAGGTCACCCCGATCCACAAGTACCGCGCCGCCACCGATCATCACGACCTGCAAGGCGCGGCGATCCGGGTCTCCGCCGCCTCCGTCGATCACGGAGAGCTCGAGCGCGCGCTCGCCTGCCATGCGGCGGGTCACTCCGTTCGTCCGCTCAGCGCTGCGTCCGCGACCTCCGACCCTCTGCGACCGAGCCGGGGTGGTGCGAGCGTGCTCGTCGAGCGCGAGGGAGCGGACGTCGTCGTGAAGGTCACCTCCCCCGACGATCGGGTGGCCGAGGAGATCCTCGAGAGCGCGCGACGACTCCCGCGTGGAGGCTGAGGTCGTCGCGGATGGGGCTCAGGTGTGCGGAGCCGACTCGCCGCGCGTGAGCGGGACGTAGCCCTGGCGGGAGTCCTGCGAGTTCACCGGCGGCGCGCCACGCTCGCGCGTGGGCGGCGCCGGCGAGCCCGGCGGCTCCGGCTCGGGCGACTGCGGCTTCGCCGGCGTGTTCAGCATGAACGGGCGCGCGTGCATGGTGGAGCACGCGAAGACCTCGTCGCGGTGGAACTCCCAGTGGAGGTACACGTTGCCGTCCGCCGAGACGATCGCGCCCGGCGCGGCGCCGAAGGGCTGCGCGCGGTTCACGCTGTCGAGCGCGGCGATGTCGAAGGCGGTGATGCCCGACGTCTTCACGATGCCCATCTTGACGATGCGGCCCTCTTTCGGGCTCACGACGATCTCGAGGCGCGTGATGATCTTCGGGTTGTTCATCGGATGGTTCTTCGGCAGGTTGTCGAGCGAGCCGAGGAAGTTGTCCGCGAAGATCGGGTGAATGCGGTTGTGGATCGTGTTGAGGTACGACGCGAACGGCACCGCCGCCGTGTTGAGCGCCGTCTGGTTGCCCGGCTTCACGCTCGAGACGTAGTTCTCGATCGCGTTGCGCCAGCGCTCGAAGTTGGACGCCGTCCACGAGCCGCGGTGCTCGCTCTTGCGACGCTCACCGTCCGCCTCGCGCTCCTTGCGAAGCTGATCGACGCCGACCGCCGCCACGACACCATTCTGCGTGAGATTGAGATTGAGCTGGCCGGGACCGGGGTTGCCGCCGAGGCCCCACGCGCGGTTGTTCGGCGTGTTCTGCGCGACGGGCGGCTTCTGGTTCGTGGTGCCGGGGACGCCCTTCTGCGCGGGATCCGCGGGCAAACCGGGGCGCATCGGGTTGACGATCCACGTGCCGTTCGCGCCCGCGATCGCGTCGGGCGATTCGGCGGGCGGCGCGCCCGGCGCGAGCTGCGGCTGCGTCTGGCTCTGCGCCTGCGACGGCGTGCGGCCGTCGCCGCCGGAGCGGGGGATCTGCGAGGCCTGCTGCTGCGACTGCACCGCGACCGGGCCCATCGGCCGGTTGATCGGCATGTTGTCGTGCGGGAGGACCGTGAACTCGGTGCCCTTCTCGCCGGGCGCCTTGTTCTGCTCGCCCTTGTGCTCGTCGCTCTCGGCGATCTTCGTGCGGTCGCTGTCGCCCGTCTTGTCCTTCGGCCCCGCCGTCTTGTTCGCGCCGGGCGTCGGGTTCTCGTCGTCCTGATCGTGCGAGGTCTGCGTGGCGACGCTCTCCTCTTCGACCTTGTTCGCCTCGTCCGCGATGAACTTCGCGTTCGGATTGTCCGCTTGGTTCTTCTGCGCGTGCTGCTTCACCGCGATGCGGTTGTCCTGCTTGAGCGGGACTTCATCGAGCTTCTTGAGCGGGTCTTCTTCTTTGACGGCGACCTTGATCGCCTCCTGCTTCGGCGGCTCGGGCTTCGGCGGCGCGGGCTCCGCCTTCTTCTCTTCTTTCTTCTCTTCCTTCTTCGGCTCGGGCTTCGGAGCTTCCGCGACCGGATCCTCCTCCGGCTTGCCTTCCTCGTTCGTCATGATCTCGACGGAGAGATCACGCCCCGCAGCCGCGCCGCGGGCGCGCGCGCCCATCTGGAGCAGGTAGCTCGAGTCTTCGTAGGACTCCGCGACCTTCTCTCCGCCTTCTGCGAAGACGAAGTGGGCGCATAC
>JAXLYU010000001.1:0-1558 GCA_046351255.1 Labilithrix sp. | reverse complement strand
CACCCTCCGCCCCACGGCAGATCCGCGCTGAATGTGCCCTGAACTGCGCCCTAAGCAGCTTTTCGTCCCTATGCCGTCCGCGCGTGCCGGGCGCGCTCGCGTAGGCGTGAAGGGCGGCGAAACTGCTAAGAGGGCAGTTCAGGGCACATTCACCCCAAGAAGACGAGCTGGCTCTGGGATCAGGGGGTGTCGATGGACTCGAGGAGGGTGTCGAACTGGTCGCCGAAGCCGAGGCGGTTGGCGATGCCGGCGAGCTGCTCGTCGGGGTAGAGCTCGGGGTCGTCGAGGAGCAGCTCGAGCTCCTCCACGCCGAGGCCGAGGTCCTCGACGATGCGCAGGTCGCCGCCGGGCTCGGGGTCGTCGGAGTCGTCGTCGTCGGGCATCGGCGTACCGAGCCGTTCGAGCGCCGCGAGACCGATCGGCCACTCCTCCGCGGCGTACACGTCGGAGACCAGGACGCGCACGTCCTCGCCGAGCACGCGCACGAGGACGAAGAACTCCTCCTCGACCGACACCATGCCGAGCACGCCGCCCTCGCCGGGCTGCGCGCGGCAGGCGGAGACGAGGCTGTCGAGCTGACCGCCGATGCGCGCCGGGAGCTGCTCGAGGCGCCAGATGCCCTCCTCGCGCCAGGCGGCGAAGGCGAAGTCGACGTCGACATCGCTGTCGGACATCTCGACCTCCTCGTCGCCGATGACGCGCAGTGGGCGCTCGGCCTCAGCGTGTCAGAACCGGCACCGGGTCGCGCACCGTTCGGGGACTCTCCCCGCGCGGCGGGCGTGAGCCTCGCCACGGACGCGCTCCCGCGGCCGCCTCGACGCCGGCAGCACGCCGGTCGGACCGCAGGGGTACGCCGCACCCCGCCCTCGCCGCCCTCGCCGACCACGCCGACGGCGGCGGGGCAGGCGCGCCGACGGCGACGTCCGAGCGGCCGCGGCGAGCGGTGCCCGGCGTCCGCGGGGCGGGAGGGGTGGCCGTCCGGGTCGTGCGGCGAGGGCGCGAACCCCTACCCTGCGGCCATGTCCGAGAGCCTGCGCATCCACGTCGCCGACCACCCGCTCGTCGCCCACAAGCTGACGACCCTGCGCGACTCCCGCACCGACTCCCCCACGTTCCGCCGCCTCGCCGACGAGCTCGTGACGCTGCTGGCCTACGAGGCCACGCGCGACATCCGCGTCGAGCGCGTCGCCGTCACGACGCCGGTCGCGCCGGCGATGGGCGTGAAGCTCGCGATCCCGCGGCCCCTCGTCGTCCCGATCCTGCGCGCCGGCCTCGGCATGCTCGACGGCATGATGCGCCTGCTCCCGACCGCGGAGGTCGGCTTCCTCGGCATGATCCGCGACGAGGAGACGCTCATCGTCTCGACGTACGCCGACCGCGTGCCGCACGACCTGTCCGGCCGCCAGGTGTACGTGCTCGACCCGATGCTCGCGACCGGCGGCACGCTCGTCGACGCGATCGACCTGCTCCTCGCGCGCGGCGCCACCGACGTCACCGCGATCTGCCTGCTCGCCGCGCCCGAGGGCCTGCAGCGGCTGCGCGACGCGTACGACGAGCG